>NZ_FOMT01000007.1 GCF_900112695.1 Paenibacillus catalpae | reverse complement strand
CGGTACGCGAGCTGGGTTCAGAACGTCGTGAGACAGTTCGGTCCCTATCTGTCGCGGGCGCAGGAAATTTGAGAGGAGCTGTCCTTAGTACGAGAGGACCGGGATGGACGTACCGCTGGTGTACCAGTTGTTCCGCCAGGAGCACCGCTGGGTAGCCAAGTACGGACGGGATAAGCGCTGAAAGCATCTAAGCGTGAAGCCCCCCTCAAGATGAGATTTCCCAATTAGTAAGACCCCTTGAAGACGACGAGGTTGATAGGTTCGGGGTGGAAGCACAGCAATGTGTGGAGCTGACGAATACTAATCGGTCGAGGGCTTATCCTAATTAATACGAAGTATTTTTACTTCGAAAGCATAGGCTTTGAACTTAAGGAATTCAAACTTTCGCATCCAGTTTTCAAGGCGCAAATCTTGAAAGCAAGGCCCGTTGGTCAAGGGGTTAAGACACCTCCCTTTCACGGAGGTAACAGGGGTTCGAATCCCCTACGGGTCACCAAGTTTACTTATATGGAGGCTTAGCTCAGCTGGGAGAGCATCTGCCTTACAAGCAGAGGGTCGGGGGTTCGATCCCCTCAGCCTCCACCATAGAAGTTTTGTAATGCCGCGAGGTGGAGCAGTCCGGTAGCTCGTCGGGCTCATAACCCGAAGGTCACAGGTTCAAATCCTGTCTTCGCAACCAATTTGGAGCTGTGGTGTAGAGGCCTAACATGCCTGCCTGTCACGCAGGAGACCGCGGGTTCGAATCCCGTCAGCTCCGCCATTTTTACCAAGTTTTACGCCGGTGTAGCTCAGTTGGTAGAGCAACTGACTTGTAATCAGTAGGTCGTGGGTTCGACTCCTATCGCCGGCACCATCTTTATTTACAATATGCATGCGGTCGTGGCGGAATTGGCAGACGCGCTAGATTCAGGTTCTAGTGGTGTAACAGCCGTGGAGGTTCGAGTCCTCTCGACCGCACCATATGCGGAAGTGGCTCAGCGGTAGAGCATCGCCTTGCCAAGGCGAGGGTCGCGGGTTCGATTCCCGTCTTCCGCTCCATATTTTTTGCGGCCTTAGCTCAGCTGGATAGAGCGTTTGACTACGAATCAAAAGGTCAGGAGTTCGAATCTCTTAGGCCGCGCCATTTTTAATATTGAATAACGGGATGTAGCTCAGCTTGGTAGAGCACCTGGTTTGGGACCAGGGGGTCGCATGTTCAAATCGTGTCATCCCGACCATTTCAATTCCTTAGAAGTCAGCAGACGTACTTGATACGTAGGGCGGGCTTTTTTTAGTTTATGGACATTTTAGGATAACCTAAGAAAGAAGAGGTGAATTCAATTGCTGCGGATTGGAATTATTGGCTCTAACTTCATCACGGAAACGTTTATGAATGCAGCGGGCCAGGTCGAAAAGGTTGAGGTAACGGCATTGTACTCCCGCTCAGAGGAACGAGCAAAGGCATATGCGGCTGCTCAAGGGATTCCCAATACCTTCACCAATCTTGAAGAGATGGCACAAAGCGATGTGATCGACGCAATTTACATAGCAAGCCCTAACTCCATGCATGCGAAATATGCGATTACTTTCATGAATCACGGGAAGCATGTACTGTGTGAGAAGCCTCTTGCTTCCAATGCTACGGAAGTACAAGAGATGATTGATGCGGCTCAAGCGAATAAAGTCTTGCTTATGGAAGCGATGAAATCAACGGTAATGCCGAACTTTGATGCGATTCGAGAGAATCTGCACAAGCTTGGTAAAGTCCGGACCTTTTTTGCGTCGTTCTGTCAGTACTCCTCCCGGTATGACAAATACAAAGCCGGGGAAGTAATGAATGCTTTCCTGCCTGAATTGTCGAATGGATCTCTTATGGATATCGGTACGTACTGCATTTATCCGCTAGTTGTGTTGTTTGGCAGGCCGGACAGCGTTAAGGCAAGCGCGGTTATGCTGGACTCTGGTGTAGATGGCAAAGGCAGCCTGATTCTGAACTACGGGGATATGGAAGCAGTCCTGCTTCACTCGAAGATTTCGAACTCGAATATGCCTACTGAAATTCAAGGCGAAGAGGGCAATATGATTATTGAGCGAATCAGTCAGCCTTCCAGCGTTCGAATTCAATATCGTGACGGCCGTCCAGAGGAAGATGTCAGCAGACCGCAGGCAGACAATTCGATGGTTTATGAGATTGAGGCCTTTGCTGAGCTTATCGAGCGGCGCGAGCTTGAATCGCCGGTTAACTCTTATGCGAGCTCTCTTGCTGTCATGGAGATTATGGACGAGGCACGCCGCCAAATCGGACTCGCATACCCGGCTGACAAGAATTAAGCCCATAAAAAAGCAGGCTGTTCGCGGAGATAAAACTCCGGAACAGCCTGTCCCATTATTGAGCAACAGCTTGAGGGGCTGGCTCGTTCTGCTCCAATTGCTGCATAAGGAATGCGGAAAGCTCTTGATAGCGCTTTGTGATGGTAGAAGCCGATACTTCATATTTTTCGGCAAGATCATTTTTGCTCTTACCGGATTCGGTAACCTCACATACCATATATTCCAACGCGGCACAGAATGCGCCTGATTTGCGATACGTTGGTTTCGTCATATTCGTGAAATCATGCCAGATCATGATCGCCATTGCGACATGGTTAGGTTTGTAATCCTGTTTCATGGAAGCAATAAGTTCATGCGCCAGTTCTGCATATTGCGGATTAGCCCACGTGGATTCGTGGTCAACCAAGTGACCCAGATCAGCTTCTGTAAAATGACGAATTGTATTGGAGGCTTTACTTGTTCTAGCGGATTGTTCGTCCTTGGACATGCAGCACTTTTTGTATTTCAAGCCGCTGCCGCAGTGACATTGTTCATTTCTACCTAGTTTAGACATATAAGCTCCTTCGTGCGAAAATCTTTTATGCAAGAGTACATTCCTATATAATAACATAAAAAGAGGGATGGAAAAACGAAAAACCTTCATTTTCCATTCTTTTCGTTTCAGGTTTAAATTTTCATACGCCTGGGACAGGAAGTAAACAATAGTTATTATACATATTTAGAAAGGTGTGAATGAGCGATGACAAACGTTGCATTCGAGAGCAATCTGAGCAAGTATGCTGAACTGATCGTTAGAGTAGGTGTTAATGTTCAACAAGATCAAGAGGTATTTATTACAGGAGCAATTGAGCAGGCCGCGCTCGTTCGTCTCGTTGCTGAACAGGCTTATTTGGCTGGTGCAAGCAATGTACACGTAGATTGGACCGATGACAGATTGTCCCGCCTGAAATATGAGAAAGCGGCAGATGAGGTGTTCACCCGATACCCGGAATGGGAGACAGCCAAACGGAATTCCTTCGTTGAACGCAATGCCGTATTTATCTCTATCGTATCCTCCAGCCCGGATCTGTTGTCCGGCATTGACTCGCAGCGAATTGCCAACTTCCAAAAGGCTGCAGGCCAAGGTCTGCAAGCATTCCGCAGAGCGACTCAGTCCGATAAAGTGAGCTGGACCGTTGTAGCCGCAGCCGGCAAAGCATGGGCTTCTAAAGTATTCGCTAATGTTTCTGAGGAAGAAGCAGTCAGCCAGCTATGGGAAGCGATCTTCAAGGCGGTTCGTCTGCATGCAGCAGATCCGGTAAAAGCGTGGGAAGAGCATAATGCTACACTCCATTCCAAAGCACAGGCGTTGAATGAGAATCATTTTACGAAGCTGCATTACACGGCTCCTGGCACGGACCTGACGATCGAGCTGGCGGATAAGCATATCTGGGTAGCCGCAGGCAGCGAGAATCAAAACCATGTTTCCTTTATGGCGAATATGCCTACAGAGGAAGTATTTACGGTGCCTCTCAAGACGGGCGTTAACGGTTATGTATCCAGCACGAAGCCGCTTAGCTACGGCGGCAATATTATCGATAACTTCAAGCTTACGTTCGAAGCAGGCCGCATCGTTAAGGTAGAAGCAGAGCAGGGTCAGGAAACTCTTCAAAAGCTTGTCGATACAGACGAAGGCTCGCATTACCTGGGCGAGGTAGCGCTTGTACCGCATGAATCGCCGATTTCGCAATCGAATATTTTGTTCTATAACACATTGTTTGACGAGAACGCTTCGAACCATTTGGCTATCGGCAGCGGTTATGCCTTCAATGTTGAAGGCGGCAAGAAGATGTCCCCGGAGGAGCTGGCCGAGAATGGTGTGAACGCCAGCATCACGCATGTCGATTTTATGATCGGTTCGGAAGTCATGGATATTGACGGGATCAAGTCCGACGGAACGGTTGTGCCAATCTTCCGCAAAGGCAACTGGGCATTCTAATTATTTGAACGGATTTTGAGGTGATGACAGACATGGCTAAAAAGAAAAGATCAGCAGCGGCTTCAGGCCACAGAGCGGGCGTAAGCCCCCAGCAGGACCAAGGGCCAACGCTAAAGGATATGCTTGGCGCGGACATCGTCCAGAAGCTTAAAGCACAGGCTGACGAGATGAAGGCCGCTGAGGAGCAGCGGAAGCAGCAAGCAAGGGCTGAGGCTGAGGAAACCCGCAAGAAGGAACAGAAGCGGCTCGAGAGCGACATGAGCTACTTGCTCGAGAACAGCAAACTGGATTGGCGGAAATATAAATAAGGTTACGGGAAGAGCCTCTGAACTGCAGCAATTTATGCAGGGAAGGGGCTTTTTTTTATTTGGGTAACGCAGAATCGTGCTTGTCAACATATAACATTAATAATAATATACAACTCCCTTCGCATAGGCATGGGTATAGAAGAGCTGGATTTAGGCGATTGCTGATAAGAAAGGGCTGAAATGTACAGTGTACAGGTGACGATGATGAGAAAAAATCAATCGAATAAACGGCTCCTTCTACCGGAAGAGCTGAGGTTCCAGAACGTGACGGAGAGCAGGCTTACGATTCAAGAGGTGTATGACCGCATTTTGAATTTTATGGCGAGTGATCCAAGGGCGGCTTATCATTTTGTCATTGGAACAGACAGCCAAGGGTTTAACGGATATACGAAGTTCGTTACAGGCATTATTATTCGGCGGATGGGCAAGGGCGCTTGGGCCTGCTATAGGCAGGTTATTGTCCCGCGTGAGTTGACGTCGCTGAAGGAGAAGCTGACGATGGAGACGGCTTTGTCCCAGGAAGTAGCCTATTACTTCGTGGAAGGTGCGATTCAGCGGATGGAAGAGCTGTTGCTGCCTTATGTATACCAGGGAGCTTCGCTTGATTTGTTTATCGATATCGATGCAGGTACAGAGCCAACGATTAATAAGACATCGCTTTATGTAGAAGAGATGATTGACCGTGTGAAGGGGATGGGGACGTATGCGGCAAGGGTGAAGCCGGATTCGTATGCGGCATCGGCCTATGCCAACCGCCATACGAAAAAGCCTGTCCGTTTCAAAAAGCGCCAAGAGCTTGTGTGATTCGCTTTTTTTGCACACGGAAAGTAACCGGGTTTGACTAAAGAGCAGCCGGACAAGTTCATGCACAATAGAGCCACAGGCCTTATGTCCTGTGGTTTTTTGCGTTCGGGAGGGTTTTTCCCTATAGCTGTAGAATCAAATAATTATAGGGGAAGGATGGGATGTTATGGGGAAGGAAAGAACGCTTGTCATTAGTGATATTCATGGATGCTATGATGCTTTTAACCGGCTGCTCGAGCGGGTCAACTACGAGCCGGTTAAAGATCAGTTGATCTTGCTCGGAGACTTCGTCAGTAAGGGACCGGAGAGCAGACTTGTGGTGGAGCAAGCCGTCAGTCTGGTCAGGAAGGATGGGGCCATCGCCATTCAAGGCAATCACGATGAGCGCTTCGTTGATATAGTGCGCAACAAGACCAAAGAGGCCAGAGATAAGTTCTTCCGCCATGGCGGACGACAGACCGTATACAGCTATCTGAAGGGAAGCGACATGACAGGAAGCGAGGAGGATCTGCTGACAAGGCTTAGAGAGACGGTGCTGGAGAAGTATCCCTATCATGCCGATTTTCTGGAGCAGCTTCCTTACTACTTTGAGGATAAGCATTTTATCTATGTTCATGCGGGACTGAACCCCAAATATCCGAATTGGAAGGAGCAGCCGAAACGCGATTTCTTATATATTAAGGATTCCTTTCATAAGACGGATACGGTGGTTGATAAAATTGTTATTTTTGGCCATACCAAGACCGTGGATCTGCATGGCAAAGCGGATGTCTGGTACGGAAAAGGCAAGATTGGCATAGATGGCGGCTGTGCCAGCGGGCTGCAGTTGAATGCGCTTGAGATTATTGGCGGCAAAGAGGTACGAGCTGTCTCGGTACCGGCAAGAAGAGCCGCCATTTCATAAGAAGAAACAGGAGCGGATATTCCGCTCTTTTTATTTTTAAGAATTTTAATTTCGGAAGGTTAGAATTGAAGGATTTGATCGAAATATGTCGAACTAGTGAGCAATAAGAACTATTTTCCAGTATTGAGGTGTAAAGATGAAGGCAGTATTGAAGTATGTTTTATTCCTTCTCCTATTTATAGCCATAATCACTTCATTACGCCCAACAATCACCTTTGCGAATACAGAAGAGGCAACCGAGGAGATTCGGATTACAGAATGGCAGATCCATCCGGGGACTGATAAGGATAGTCAGACACCGCCAGCCGACGGCTGGATCACGGTTAAGGAAAATGAAACAGAACTGGCATTGCCGGAAGGGACCAGCTCCTTATGGGTGAAGGTAGAGCTGCCTGTAAACTCGGATTTACGTACAGGCCTGCTGGTTAATAAAGCATATGCTCAGAATGTCTCTGCTTATCTTGATGGGGACCGTGTTTTTGAAACGAAAAGGAATCATTCCTACGATGTGAATCGATTTGTAATTCCGCTGGGACGTACAGCAAATGAAACTCTTTACATTCATCTGGTTAATGAAACGGGGAATATTGGGATTACGGGCATCATTCTTGGGGACTTTTCTCAGCTCTACAAATCGATGCTTATGAGTGATATCGATAATATTATCCTTGGAGCAGCTTTTATTTTCATAGCTGCCTTGATGTTTATTTGCATGATTTTCTTAAAAAAGGTTCATGTATCAGGCTGGAAGTCTCTTAGCCTAATCATTTTTTCAATCGGCTGCATGCTCATATTCTATTCGCCGTTTCTATACACGCTTAATGAGGAATATGGATCGATTTATGCAACCAGCTTTGACCTGACATCTAATCTATTTCTGCCTGCTCTATTTTTCTTCTTGGAAACATACTTTGGCAGAGGAAAGTTCTCAATCATCCGTATATTTAAATTTTATGCTTTATCCTTGATGATTGTATCAACTATATGTTTATTTCTAAACATACTGACTAACAATGCTTTCTACAATGTTTACTACTTTATCTCAACTGCGATGTTTGCTTTGGGAGTTATTGTCGGGTGTCTCATCATAATTGGCATTCTAGCCGTGCACAGTTTCAAGAGGCAGAAGGATGCCATTATCTTATCTGCAGGAATCAGCTTTTTTATCATGTTTACGGTCGCAGATATTATTCAATATTATTCTCAATCAAGAAATTATGAGTTTATGTATTGGAAATGGGGAATCGTATGCTTCGTATTCTCCTTGGTCGTGATACTGGGCAGACAAATTGTGCTCAATTATGAAAAGGTTGTAGCCTACTCTCGTCAGCTTGAGATCTATAACAATGAATTGCAGCGCTCTGAGAAAATGGACATGATTAGTCAGCTGGCTGCTTCGGTTGCACATGAAGTGCGCAATCCATTACAGGTTACTCGTGGATTCCTGCAGCTACTTGAAGAGAAAAGTGCCAGCAATAAAGAGAAAAATTACATGCTTCTTGCTATAAATGAGTTAGACCGGGCTTCCGAAATTATTACGGATTTCTTGACCTTTGCCAAGCCGCAGCTAGAACATGTATCGGTATTAAATATAGCCAATGAGTTTAAGCATATTGGCAGTATTCTTATCCCGCTAGCCAATTTGCAAGGTGGGCAAATAAGATTGAACATACCTGATCATTTACAAATTCATGGTAATTCCTCGAAATTCAAGCAGGCTTTTATAAATATGATTAAAAATAGCATTGAGGCTTTAAAAAACGAGGGCAGGATAGAAATTAGCGGTCACTTGGAAGATAACAAGGTTATGATTTGCATAAAGGATAATGGCGAGGGTATGACGGAAGCAGAGCTCGCAAAGCTGGGAGAGCCTTATTACTCCAATAAGACCAAAGGCACGGGCCTTGGACTCATGGTTACTTTTAGCATTATTGAAGTGATGCAGGGGGATATTGTATTTAAAAGCATTAAAGGGGTAGGAACCGAGGTTATTGTTACATTCCCGGTGGCCTAGATAGAAAAACCACTCCGAATTCAGGAGTGGTTTTTTGAATTCATATCATTACCAGGCTGGTATTTCAACTGCTGAAGCAGTTCTCAATGCGGAGGGTTTTGGCGGAATAACCAGGTAAGCGTGCTCTGGTGTTTCTTCAACGGCAGTAACCTCGATATTATCCGGAATATCTACGCCAAATGCATCTTTAATTGCTGCTTTGGGATCAGCCAGGAGCTGCTGCTTGAATACATCGTCTTCCCAAGCTTTCTGAATAATTTGATCCCGAGTAATTTGATTCGACAAAATAACCCCTCCAATTATGCTAATGAATTAAACCTTGAGCACTAGGATTATAGCATGATTATTGGGTAAATTATACTAATTTTTCTGATTATTCGACAATATATAATCGAATCCGCCTGATAATAAAGACCTCTTCGTTTGTTCAATTTGATCGGTAAAGGAGGATATTCCCCCGTATATCGAATGGCTGAAAGAAAGGAGGGACTCTATGTGGACAGGGCTATTATTTTGGATGTCCAGAATATCCTTGCTGCGCTTAGAATAATCATTCATAAGACCACGGTCATAGATATAGGATTCTACCTCGTGCTTATAAAGCGAAAGGTGGGCAGATGGCCGTTTGGCATGAATCATGGACAACAGGCAGTTATAATTTCTTTCCTGAAGATCATCCTCCCAATCTATCAGATCATCAGCCATCTGGAGAAGAACAAGACTATAATCGACCAGCCTCTCAACTTGTGAAATAAGCTCTGGACGGTCAGCCAGCAATAGAACGCCGGTGCTTGCTAGTTTGAGAGGAGAGGCTTTTTTCGCAACCATGACCATATCAGTCTTGAAATAATCATGCTTGTCCTCATGGACAACGGCCGTCGCCCATTCGTTGACATATAATTGACGATAGCTCCAGAAAGACGAGTCAGCTGCAAATAAATCCCTAAGAATGGTCTCAAGCTCCGAATGGCATAAATGGGCTAGAGCAAGCTGCTCTTTCCAGGCGGCAGGAGACTCATCCATTACATCATCCTGCAGGAAATAATAGAGCATGTTGAAGACATTTGCTAGAGAGAGTGCACGGCAATGCCAGATCGGGATGGAGACGGCTTCATTAATCCAATAAGGCAGCAGGTAACAGATATAGTTCTTGGAGCTATCCCGCTCAAAGACATTAAATTTATGGAGATAAGCTAATCCGGCTTGATTAAACGGTTCAGGGAAAGTGGCTATGCGCTGCTTTGCTTCAGCGAAGACGATACGCAGCTCGGAGGCATAAGGTTCGAAATAATTCATTTGTTTTTTCCCCGTTTATGAGTTGGATTCTTCATTCTTCATAATCTCCATTAAGGCAATAATCTTAACGGAATTGAATTCTTCAGTCGACAGCCGGGAGAGAAGGGTATCTTTAATGGATTGTTTCTCTTCAGGCGTCAAACCGTCCTTCGCTTTATCGGCTAATCCCGTTAATTCCTTCATGGAGAACTTGCTTAGCAGCATGTCTGAGGCTTCATCTTTATTCTTAACAACCAGCTGACCGCCCGCGGCTGGCTTGTCCGTCGCCGGCTTTGATATTCCTTCCGTATGCCCGCTCTCATCCGTCGTTGATCCGGATTTGTCCGGTTTGTCTCCAGTATCAGTAGAGACGGACTCTTGAAGGGCTTCGACTGCCTTTTTATCGAAATATTTGGAGTTATCGGCAATGATCTGCTGAACGGCAGGATCCTTCTTAAGAGCTTCTACTTCTTCGCTGGACAGGATTTGATCAGCCATCTCGTTCATCATTTTATTGGATAGATAGTGGAATCCGATCTTGTACCCAGCGAAACCGATCACCCCAAGGATCACGATAATCGTCAGCAGTCTTGTCCATATTATCGTACTTTTCTTTCTCTCTGGCTTTCTTGAGGTCCTTTTGTATTCCATTTGTATCGAAATCTCCTTTTGTGGCCTGGCTGTAATGTGGCTTATTATACCATATACCAGTAGAATACTAGAAATCACACTAGTTCCAATTGCTTAGCTTGATCACCCGAAAGGACTAATACAGGGTAATTTACAGTTCTCCATCATTTTGTTAAGTTTTTGGTTGAGAGATCCTAATAATTCCATTAAAATAAGAGGAAGATCAATTTAATTTTCAGAACAGGACCAAGGTCGTGGATAGGACTGTACCTCAGCAGGTTTTTGAAGCCATGGCTCCTGCATTAAAGTTAAGATGAGTAGCGTTACTTCTTTAATGTGGAGGTTATCAGTCATGACAAGCGAGTTGGAGGTTTATGTTGTATTAACAGATACGGGAACGTTATTTACGAGAACGATTAAGTGGTTCACGAAGGCTCCGCTTAATCATGCGTCGATTGCGTTTGACAGCGGATTAAACGAGGTCTACAGCTTTGGCCGGAAAAATCCGCAAAATCCCTTTTTCGCAGGTTTCGTAAGGGAGAATATGCGCGGGCAGCTGTTTGCCGAGGCGAGTTGTGCTTTATACCGCTGCCGTGTTCATCCTGCTGCTTATGCCAAGATACGAAACGTCATCGCCGAGATGGATCAGAACAGGGAGCAGTATCGTTACAACTTGCTTGGGGTCATTGGACTGCTGTTTAACATTCAACTCATTAAGAGGGATTACGCTTATTTCTGTTCGGAATTCGTGGCATCGGTATTTGAGAAGAGTGGTGTCCATCTAGTAAATAAGTCATCTTTTCTTGTGACTCCCGGTGATCTGGAGAATACGCAAAAGCTGGAGCTCGTCTATGAGGGCTCGCTGCAGAAATTATTAAATAATCGGATAGACGAAGAAATAGGCAAGCGCCTTGCGTAACACGCAAGGCGCTTGTTGTTTGTAGACCGTTAACCGTTTACAACCTCTCCGCCGTTAATGTGGAGGAATTGACCGGTTACATAGCTGGAATCCTCGGATGCCAGGTATACGTAAGCCGGCGCAAGCTCAAACGGCTGGCCGGCCCGTTTCATCGGTGTATCCGATCCAAAGGTGGAGACGGACTGCTCGTCGAAGGTGGACGGTATAAGCGGCGTCCAGATCGGTCCTGGAGCAACTCCGTTTACCCGGATGCCGCGTTCCGCCAGATTGGTTGCAAGCGCTCTAGTGAAAGAGACGATGGCGCCTTTGGTAGCGGAATAATCAATCAAGGTCGGATTGCCTTTGTAAGCCGTTATAGATGCCGTATTAATTACAGTGGAGCCTTGCTTCAGATGGGGCAGAGCGGCTCTTGTCAAATGGAACATGCCAAATACATTAGTCCGGAATGTCTTCTCAAGCTGCTTGGCGGTAATATCTTCAAGCCGCTGCTGCACATGCTGCTCTGCGGCGTTATTGACGATAATATCTAGCTTACCAAAGGTCATAACGGTCTGCTCAACGGCATTGCGGCAAAAAGCTTCGTCCCCGATATCTCCGGGAATTAGCAGGCAACGTCTTCCGGCTTGCTCGATCTCCTGCTGGACCAGCTTCGCATCCTCATGCTCATTGTAGTACACAACGCTGACGTCACAGCCTTCGCGGGCAAAAGCAACAGCTACCGCCCGGCCAATTCCGCTGTCTCCCCCGGTAACAATAGCTGCTTTATCCGGTAGCTTATTAGCCGCTTTATATTGATCTGTCTTATAGACAGGAAGCGGGTTCATCTCGGATTCTATACCTGGCTGCTTGTTCTGGTGCTGAGGCGGGAAAACCACGCTTTTGTTGCTTGATGATTGTGACACTGGGTAAAGCCTCCTTTTTTGGATATCCGTTCTTATCTATAGTGTGGGATGTTGGGAGGTCTGCTATACACTATGCAGGCGCGGATGTGGAGGATTAGGCGAAAGCCTGTCTTTAGGCGGGAGTAACTTTATAGAAGCTTTAGGAGTAAAAAAACTTTAATTGACAATGATTATCATTATGAATATACTCATTGGTAGTTCATTGCCTAATTACATATTAATTGGATAAGGGGTTAAGGATTCATGAAGATCAAGTTAGCAGCCATTGCATTGGCAAGCGCAGTCGTATTTGCTGGATGCGGCTCAAATAACAACGAACCAGATAATGTGAAAGAAGCTTCAACGAACCCGGAGCAATCAGCCTCGAAAGTAGAAAACTGGGATGAAATTACGGGACAGTACCGCGATTTTGCTCTGGATCAGACCGATAAGCTTGTGGCAGAGACCGATAAATTTGTTCAGGCGGTTAATTCAGGCGATGTAGAAACGGCGAAAAAATTGTACGCCCCAACTCGTATGTATTATGAAAGAATTGAACCAATCGCGGAAGCACTCGGCGATCTGGATCCAAACATCGATGCGCGCGAGAATGACGTGGAAGAGAAAGACTGGCGCGGGTTCCACCGTATCGAGCAAGCCTTATGGGTGAGTAACACGACAGCAGGAGCAGAGGATTATGCTTCTCAGCTTCTGGATGATACGAAGACACTCCGTGCATTAATTGAAACGGTTGAGGTAGAACCAAGCCTTCTTGTAACAGGAGCTGTAGAACTGCTGAATGAAGTATCCTCCTCCAAGGTAACGGGTGAGGAAGAACGTTACTCTCATACGGATTTATATGATTTCGCCGCAAACGTGGAAGGCGCGAAAAAAATCTACGAGCTGCTTCAAGCGGAGCTAAAGAAACAGGACGCTGATCTGGAAGCGCAAATCGGTACCGGCTTCAGCAATCTGGAGCAAGCGCTCGCAGATTATAAAAGCGGGGACGGTTATGTGTCCTACCTTGATCTGAAAGAGGAAGATACGAAAAAGCTGAGCCAGCTGCTTGATGCATTGGCAGAGCCATTGTCGCAGATGGGAACAATCCTGGGAGCGTAGTGAAATGACGACAGACAACCATAATAAGAATGCAGGAGACAGCATATTGGAAAAACCAATCAGCCGCAGAGATATTTTGCGGCTGGCGGGTGTTGGGGGTGCCGGGCTATTGCTTGGCGCTTCAGGCGTTGGAGCAATATTTGGCGCAAAGGGCACGACCGTATCGGGTGCGGCCAAGTCAAGTGACAAGGCAGACCGGGTTGAATTTTTTGGCAAGCATCAGGCTGGCATTACGACTCCTGCGCAGGATTTTCTGATGTTTGCGGCATTTGATCTGACCACAGGTTCCGTTGATGAGGTGCGGAAGCTGTTTAAAGCATGGACAGAAGCCTCGGCTGCCATGGCGAAGGGCGACATGATAGGCGAGAACAACGAGAATCTGAATTTGCCTCCTTCGGATACCGGTGAGGCAGCGGGACTTCATCCCTCGAGAACAACCATAACGTTTGGGGTTGGACCCACCTTCTTTGATTCGAGATTTGGACTCTCCTCCAAGCGGCCTGCTGCACTTGTAGATTTGCCTCCCTTCGGCGGCGACGAGCTGCGGGAGGAATGGAGCGGCGGCGATATTGGCGTGCAGGTGAACGCCAACGACATGCAGATTGCCTTCCACGCGATTCGCAATCTGGCCCGCATAGCTAGAGGCAAGGCAGTGCTGCGCTGGACGCAGGAAGGCTTCCAGCGTACCGGCGGAGCTGATCCAACGGGGGCTACTCCCCGCAATTTGATGGGCTTTAAGGATGGCACCGGCAATCCGGATACGAAGAACGATGCGCTAATGAACGATGTCGTATGGGCGCAGAGCGGAGACGGCACCCCGTGGATGGCAGGCGGCAGCTATATGGTTGTACGCCGGATCCGGATTCGAGTAGAAGTATGGGACCGTTCAACCTTGGGGGATCAGGAAGCAACGTTTGGACGTCATCGTCAAAGCGGTGCGCCGATTGGATCCAGCAATGAATTTGATCCGGTTGACCTCAGCAAGAAGGACGAAAAAGGCAAGCCGCTTATTCCTGTCCATTCTCATGTTGCGTTGGCACGCGGAGATGGCTCGATCAAAATTTTGCGCAGATCGTATTCCTATTCTAGCGGAATGGATAACCGCACCGGACAATTTGATGCTGGTCTTTTATTTATTTGTTATAACCGCGATGCAAGAAAGCAGTTTATTCCGATGCAGCAAAAGCTTGGGCAAAATGATGTTTTAAATGAGTATATCGTCCATAACGGCAGCGCCGTATTTGCTTGTTTCCCAGGTGTGCGCGAAGGCGGCTATATTGGCGATACGCTGTTATAGGCAGAAGGGAGACGAACTTAGATGGCCGGACAAAATCAACATACAATCTCCCGAATCTTGCTGCTTCTAATCGCTATATGGGCAGGAACCATTGCCTCTTCTACGCTAGGCTTCAACCAGGCGGCATATGCTGCCGCAGAAGCGCAAGAATCGGAGCAGCTCAATAAGCTTCTCCCACTGGTTGGCGGGGCTCTGGCGGCAGCTGGCGAGGGAGATTGGCAGGATGCGAGGGAACATATCAAGCAGGCTAATGAGAGCTGGGAGCAGTTGAAGACTCAGGCGAAGGCTGATTCCGCCGACGTCTCGTCTGCGCTTGCTCATGCGACAGAAGCACTTGATCAAGCCGCAGATAAGCCGGAGGAGGCGAAGTCGGCTTTATCCGTATTGGCCAAAGCGATTAATGCGTTTGTGAAGAGCGAGAAAGCCGCGGAAGAACCTGCGCGATCCGGGAAAGATGCGGCAGGCAGTCTGCTTCCGCTAGCGGAGAAATTACTAAGCGGCATTCAAGCAGGGCAGTGGGAGCAGGCGAATGCCGTCTACAAGCAGATCAATGACAGCTGGCCGCCGATTGAGCAATCGATCCGCAGCGAGAATTTTACCGTCTATGGCAAGCTGGAAACAAGTATGAGCATGATCCGGATAGCACTCCAGGCTGAGCCGCCTCGGGCAGAGGATGCAGAGGCAAACATAACGGCCTTGATTACACTGATTAACGACTATAAAGACGGGAAAATAACGGCTGCCGCAAACACGGCTTCAGATGAACTAACGATTGCGGACTTAATTGTTATGCTGAATCAGGCTTCCAAGGATATTATAGCGGGCCATTATGAAGAAGCGGATGGCCAGATGCAGTCGTTCATCAGCAGCTGGCCCTCCGTTGAAGGTCAGGTGCAAATCCGATCAGCGGCGGCATACCAGGACATTGAGATCAAGATGACGGATGTATCCAAATATTTGCTGGCGGCCTCGCCATCACCGGATAAAGCGGAAGCGGTTATTGAGCAGATTCGCAGCCGGCTTGAGCCAATGACATCAAAGGCGAAGTACACGGCTTGGGATGCGGGAATGATTTTGCTGCGCGAAGGGCTTGAAGCTATTCTCGTCCTTGCAGCGCTGCTTGCTTACCTGAAGCGCACGAATAATCAATCCAAGAATATTTGGGTATGGTCGGGTGTGTGGACCGGCCTGCTCTTAAGTATTGCCCTAGCGCTGCTATTAACGACAGCCATTGCTGAAGCGACGGCGGGGAGTACCCGTGAAGCGATGGAAGGCATTACGGGACTAGTGTCCGTGCTGCTGATGCTTTCGGTCGGCAATTGGCTGCACAAGAAATCGAACCTGCAGGCTTGGAATAAATATATTGATGACCGTATGGGTAATGCGCTTGCGAAGGGGAGCTTGTGGTCCCTATTTATTGTATCGGGTCTGGCGATCTTGCGGGAAGGGGCAGAGACGGCCATCTTCTATATTGGGATGGCAGGCTCTATTGAACCGGTTCAGATGATCCTCGGCATTGTGGTGACATTCCTGCTTCTTCTGATTATCGGATTCGCTATTATCCGCTTCAGCGCGAAGCTGCCGATCCGGCCGTTTTTCCTTGTCGCATCAGCCTTAATCTATTATTTGGTTGTCCGTTTCCTCGGCGAAAGCATTCATTCGCTCCAGATAGCCTCGTGGCTTCCTGCGCATTCGTCAGAATCGCTCGCAACCCTTGGTTTCATTGGCGTGTACCCGACTTGGGAAACGACTATTCCACAGTTTTTGGTGCTGGCCGTTATCCTGACGAGAATCGGATTTGTACAACTTCGCAAAGTCCCTGCCAGGGGGCTTGCCGATTGACGCTGCACTTGATATGCTGAGTACATTAAAGTGAGGTGATCATATGTCCGCCAATGAACATAATGAGGCTCAGGTGTCAGAGCCAGCAAAGCCGCTTACACAAGCTGAGCGCGCGAAGCAGCTTCTTGCTCAGAAGAAGCAAGGGCAAAATGGGGTAGCCGGTCAGAAGCATCAATCGACTTCTACGCAGGCTATGAAGAGCCAAAACACGAAGAAAGTAAACAACCAGCGTAAAAAAATGGGCGTTTAATGAAAACATGCAGGGGCTGTCTTTAACTAGTCTGTTCAGGACTAGATAGGGGCAGCTTTTTTCATAGCTTGATCTCCGCCTTATACGTATAAATGCTCCTTTTTTGCCTCATCCTTGGAATAGAGAAGAGGAGGAGGTTTCCCTGCTGACCTATTGGATTACGCATCGCCGCAAGCTGCCCGGTCTTATGCTTGTTTGTGCGCTCATCGTCATGCTGGAAGGGGCAGAGAGCGCTGCTAGAAAACATAGTCCGCCTGCCGATGCAAGCGCCTATGCCGCTGCGGTTGATGGAGAAGAAGTCCGTTATGCGGAGTGGACGATTCATGTCTCTTCCACGCGTCCGAATTACAAGCTGGCCAAGGCAGAGCCGGTGACAGGCGCGTATTTGGGTGCTTATGTGCTCCAAAATCCAACTATCGATTACAGCATGGCGGAATTCAACAAATTAGCAGGGAAACAACATGCCAGCTTTTTCAAGTATGTCGGCTACGGAGAGCCGTTCCCGACTGAATGGGTCCGTGAAGTAAAGGCCGAAGGTGCCTTTCCCCATATCGCCTGGGAACCAAACAAAGGGCTGGCAGAGGTGAAGGACGATGCTTATCTGCGAGGCTTCGCCAATGCGGCCCGGAAGGCCGATGTGCCGATCTTCCTGCGTTTTGCTTCCGAAATGAACGGAACATGGACGAATTACAGCGGTGATCCCGCGCTCTATATTCATACTTGGCGAATGGTCCACGATATTTTCGAAGAAGCAGCCCCCAAGACGGCAATGGTCTGGACGGTGCTTAATGTACCGGAACGCCCGATCGAAGATTATTATCCAGGTGACGATTATGTGGATTGGGTAGGAATTAACGTCTATAACGTAAGATATCATAACGGGGATTTGAAGCAGCCGTCCGATTTCGAAGATCCTCTTCAGATGATTGATTATGTTTATAACCGGTTCAGCAGGAGGAAGCCGATTCAGCTGTCAGAATACGGCGCGACTCATTACACGGTGACCGACGAGGTGCGGGATCACGAATTTGCCATTTCGAAGATCAACCGTCTGTATGACAGCCTTCCGGAGCTTTACCCTAGAGTAAAAGCCGTATTTTATTTCGACGTAAACAATCTTACCGAATATAACGAGGTACGCCGTATTAATGATTACTCCATTACAAATGAGAAGCAGCTTACAGAGGCTTACAAGCAGGCAACGGCAAACCCTTATTATTTGAGCCATGCATCCGGAAGCGGGAACCCTGCCATCGTTAATCAGCCTTTCACATACCGTGGGCATATATTCGAGCATGACGGCGTGTTGTACGTGGATGAAGATTTTTTCAGCCGGATTCTCCAGGTGGACGCTCAGACGATGACAGATGGAACGGTTCGGTTAACCAGGTGGGACGGGACAATACCAAGAGTGGTGCAGGTGCCGTTTATTCCACATAAAATATGGACCGGATACAAAGTGAACGGCCTATTCCCATTATGGCGGGACATTAATGCGCTGCCCCTTGTTATGGTTGCCGATGAGCTTGGCTATCAGATCAACTGGAATGGAATGGACATCTATATTCAGGAATGAAACCGCTTGTCCCCCCGCATAATGAAAGTACACAATTCCATTAACACAGCATGAACGGAGGGATGAATCATGACAGCGATCAGCGGCTCAACTATACGGATTTACCTGCTTGCTGGCGTTGCTACAACCAAAAGCTACTTTGATGAATGCCGGAACCAGCTCGACCGGTTATTTCGGGCGGACGGGCGTGAGCCAATTATTCATATCTTACACCCGTATGGGGATGTAAGCCGCAATCTGTACCGGCAGATTGTCGAGGTTGGAACGGATTTAACAAACCGCATGTCAATCGGACGGATTGGCGGCCGTGCCGCATTTAATCAAGTTAAGGAAACGATGCGGGGCGAGAATGAACCAATGCTATTTATCGGGCATAGCGGAGGAGGAGCAGCGGCTTATCAAGCGGGAAAAATGCTGCACCAGCAGCGCCTGAACCGAAACTTCCGTATTGTACAGGTGGGCTCTCCGCGTATTCCGATTCATCCGGAGCTGCGGGATAAAGTATGCTTTCTCCATTCTGTGGACCATGAAGGGAAGCTAAGCGATCCCATCAGCCGGATTGGCACCTGGGGAGGATGGACAGCGGAAGGCTCGCCGGTTCCCCGCTGGAACCGCTACAAATATTCCCCGTCGATTGTAGAAGGGATTCCGTTAATCGGCGGACATGCTCATTATTTCTGTCATCAAACGCCTTATGTTGATCAAGATTCGGTATGTAATCTGGATAAAACCATTAATCGGGTACGGAACTGGCTTCTCGAGTCCTGGGTCTGATCTTTACCCGGACGGTTATCGAACCCGCTCGCGCCAAAAACTCCGCAAAGCTGCGGAGTTTTGTTGCGCAATCAGACAAACGGGCACCAGCCCGGAGGTTCTGAGCAGACCGCTTCGGCGAACTGCGGTTCCTCTCTGCATAGATCGGCAAAGTAACTGCTTAAGATATGGTTGCCGGAGACGGAACCCATCCGGAAGTCACGTTTGACCTCGCCTTTGACATGCATGTAGAAATATGTCTTTTTCGTATCCGGAGACTGGTATACCAGCGGCGGCAGATGGGGAACGATATCGTATTCATTCTGGAGACGCCAATGGGTCTCGACGGTATTGTTGTACAGCCGGACAAATCGGGGGTCGCCGACACGCGGGGTGCCAAAGGTATAGACGATTGGTGCTGTGAAGGGAGTATTGACGGCAATGTCGAGTGCTGCAAGGGTGGCTAGCGCTCCACCGAGACTGTGTCCGGTAATGAACAAAGGCTTATCGACCGGCAGCTGTCCGATCAGATCAAGCACCTGTCCCCGCGTCGATGTATAGATATCGGTAAAACCTTTATGGGTTTGGCCGGCATTTTTGACGGGACGGTAAGTCGTCTGCTGGGCAATAAAGTCGGATACCCAATCCACAGCCGAACCTGAGCCGCGGAAGGCCAGAACGGAAGAACGGTCCGATTGCAAAACAAAGCCAAAGCGTTCTTCGGTGTTGTCATAAGCTTTGGCAGAGAAGGCCCCGGTCAAATGATAATCACGCGGGACAAGAAAAAGGCCGTCCTTATTCTCAAATTGCGAGTAAGTCTGTCCAGCAATACCGGCAAGAAATAGGGCGATGCGGAGATCAAATTGCTGCGGCTGGCCTTGTCTCATAGGCCGTGGAAATGCCGTTGTAGTGGTCCTTCTCGTTGTTTTTGCCATATACGGATCCCTCCGCTCTTTTCCATGGGCTGATTATATATATTATGTTTGGGCGCTTGTATGGGTAACTGATTCCTATTGACTTTTTGAAATAAAACAATGTATCATAATACCAATTTCATACGAAGGCAATGACCAAAGACATGATCTCCTTCCCAATAGCCGCCCAGAGAGAGAAGCGACAGCTGAAAGCTTCTTCGGTGAAAGTTGGAGATTACCCCTTTGCAGCCGTGACCTGGAACCCGCAATTGCTTTCGATGATGGCCGTATAGGTAACCGATTAATCCCCGTTAACGGATTCCAACGAAGCATCTTTGCGCCGAACAAGCACAGGATGGAATTAGGGTGGAACCACGAGCAGAACGCACTCGTCCCTTGCAGGGAGAGCTGCGTTTTTTTGCGTTCAAATTCCGAAGAATGGAGGAGCAAAAATGGAGATTCAAGCTGTATGGCCGGACGGAAGCACAAGGAGGGTATTGCAAGGCACGACGATTGCACAAGCAGCGGAATTGATGGATGCCAATTGGAAGAAAACAATAATAGCGGGGGCAATCGACGGTACGATGACCGATCTTGATGAGCCGATCGGCAATGGCAGCCGAATCGACATGATTGCTCTCGACAGCCCGCAGGGGCTTCATATTTGTCGGCATACTACTGCTCATGTGCTTGCGCAAGCGATCAAGCGCTTATACGGAGACCAGGCTGTAAAGCTGGGAATTGGTCCGGTTATTGACGACGGATTTTATTACGATGTAGATCTGGAGCATCCCCTTTCGACTAAGGATCTGGAAGCAATTGAGCAGGAAATGCGCAGCATTATCCGGGAGAATTGGCCGATTAAGCGGAGGGTCGTTTCGCGGGAGGCGGCGGTATCTCTCTTTACGGAACGCGAGGAGCCGCTTAAGCTGGAACTGATCCGTGACCTGCCAATCGGCGAGACAATCAGCATCTACGAGCAAGGGGAGTTCGTGGATCTGTGCCGGGGGCCGCATCTGCCTTCGACTGGCTGGATCAAAGCTTTTAAGCTCCTGCATGTAGCCGGTGCTTATTGGCGGGGCGATTTGAATAATCCGATGCTTCAGCGCATTTACGGCACAGCCTTTTTTGGCAAGTCGGAGCTTGCCGAATACTTGTACCAGCTGGAGGAAGCGAAGAAGCGGGATCACCGCAGGCTGGGCAAGGAACTGGAGCTGTTCATGTTCTCGGAGGAGGCGCCGGGGATGCCGTTTTATTTACCAAAAGGCATGGCCATTCGGACAGCATTGGAGAATTTCTCCCGGGAGCTGCTTAATCAAAACGATTATGAAGAGGTCCGCACGCCGTTTATGATGAACAAGCGGATGTGGGAGCAGTCCGGACATTGGGATCACTACAAGGACAATATGTATTTCAGCATGGTGGACGAGGCTGAGTTCGCTCTGAAGCCGATGAACTGCCCGGGACATATGCTGATCTTCAAGAACAGCCTGCGGTCTTATCGGGAGCTGCCAATCCGGCTGGCGGAATTCGGGCAGGTACACCGGCATGAACTGTCCGGAGCACTTGGGGGCATGATGCGGGTGAGGACCTTTTGCCAGGATGATGCCCATCTCTTTGTTCGCCCCGACCAGATCGAAGAGGAAATCGGCAAAGTGATGGCCTTGATCGACGATGTGTATAAAGTGTTTGGCTTCGACTATTCCGTAGAGCTGTCTACAAGGCCTGAGGATTACATGGGTTCGGATGCGTTATGGGATGAAGCGGAGCAATCTCTTAAGAATGTTCTGGATGCGCGGGGGATGAGCTACCGCGTTAACGAAGGCGACGGTGCCTTTTATGGGCCAAAGATCGACTTCCATATCGTAGATGCCTTGAGGAGAAGCTGGCAGTGCGGAACGATCCAGCTTGATTTCCAAATGCCGGAGAAGTTTGATTTGTCCTATATCGCAGAGGATAACAAGAAGCAGCGGCCGGTCGTTATTCACCGCGCGGTATACGGCTCTTTGGACCGATTCATCGGAATTCTGATCGAGCATTACAGCGGTGCTTTCCCGATCTGGCTGGCTCCGGTTCAAGCGAAGCTGCTCCCGGTCTCGGAGCATGAACTGGATTATGCGCTGCAGGTCAAAGCCGAACTGACACAGGCAGGAATCCGCGTTGAGGTAGATGTGCGCAGCGAAAAGCTGGGCAACAAAATACGGAAAGCCCAGCTTGAGAAAGTTCCTTATATGCTTGTTGTCGGGAAAAATGAAAGGTTAAGCGGCAGCGTCTCCGTCCGGAAACGCGGTGAAGCGGATACGGCGGCGAAGCAGGTGGCCGAGCTTGCCGGAAGTATACTTGAGGATCTGCGGCAACGGAGTTAAAGAGACGCAAAAAAGGCGCTTCAGGACGATATTAAATCGTCTTGGAGCGCCTTTTGCGGGATTGTCTTGACAGCTCTGGTGCTGGTTCACTGCTGGCGGTCGCCTGTTCTTCGAGCATCAGAATACGCGGCTGCTTCTTCTTATTTGAATCCCGCCCTGTGAGCAAGTCACCGGTCCAGCCCTTCTGCCACAACCATAAATAGATGAGTATCGTAATAAATAAAATAGCGGCACACATGCCTATGAAGCCCAATTGGTGATCATCCCAGGGAAGCGGGTTAAAGTTTGTTCCCCATAGGGCACCGATAACGGTGGCAGGCGTAAAGATGACGGTAAAGATCGTCAGCGTCTTCATAATATCATTGCCGCGGAAGTTGGACAGCGCATCATCCATGGAGATCAAAGTATCGATCTCCAGCGCATAATGCTTCAGCAATGATTCGATTCGGTCCAGCTTATAGGTGGTGCGTTTGAATACGTCCGTATCGGTAAGCTTGTCCATGAAAGCTTCCTGGGCAGCTCCATACAGTTCTCTGATCGGGATAAAAAGATGACTCCAATGCAATAAATCGTAACGTCGTTCAAAGATAACGTCGAGCAGGCCGGTCCTGTTCGAAATTCGCATCGATTGCTCGAGCTCACCGAGACGTTTCTCGAAGCCGTCGAGTCCTTCATGAAAAGGCCCTAGCAATTGGCCAAGCATAATGAACAGTGCCTCCGGTGCCGAGGCGCATTCTGTTAGCCGGGAAGTTACCGTATTATCCTGCAAACGGATCATGAGGCGCAGATCCGTATGGAGAGTAACAAGCTTTTCTTCGCTCAGCCAGAAGTGAAACGGCTGTACATCGGTCATTTGCTCGGATGCCTGCAGCATCAAGGTGCCGGATACGACGGTGCCTTGATGTGCGGAATGGACAACCGAAATCTGATTTTCCTCTTTGCCCCAGCAGTCGTCCAGCCAGTTCGCGCATTCCGGAAGGAGCCGTTTGCAGGCCATTTGCTCTTCGACGTTTTCGTCAGATACAGGAGGTGTAGTAAATGTCATAGATGCCTTTGACGTTTCGTCCTTTTTTCGATTGTCTTTGCGCTTGGGCAGTTCTTCAGCCGTCTCCATTGGGGGCCGTTCCAGCTGCAGCACATGCCATTCCCATTTCTCGGGATAGCGAAGCATCCGATGAATCATCCTTTGCCTCCTGTTCATAAAGATCTATATTGTCTAAAATCCGAATTCCATGTCGCTTACTCTTCATCATACCCTGAACGGCTTACTTACACAACCTTCCTGCAACGGAGATTGATTGCTGCCGATTCAGGGTATAACTACCTAGAAGGAAGAAGAGGGAGGATGAGAGCGATGGCTAAGTTAATTGGAGCATTTGCTACACAACAGCAGGTTATTGATACAATTAATGCCCTTGAACAGGCAGGTTTCGTCCAAGGGGAGATGAAGATTATCGCAAAGGACAGCGAGCATTCCCGGCGAATTGAATCCGAAAGCGATATTCATGTCGATGAATTATCGGAGCTGGCGCAGACAACAAATGAAGTCGAGGGCGATGAGAGACACGGAAGGGCCTGGACAAGTGCTGCCTTTATACCGGCCATCGGTTTGACGGGCGGCGGATCATGGAATCCGGGATTTGCAGCTGCGGGTCTCATTGCTTCGGGCAGCACGATAACGGGCGATTATATTTTTGGAGACGAGGATCACATCCAAGGGGCCATGATGGCGCTGGGACTCGATGAGCAGGAAGCGGCATCCTGCCGGGATTCAATCCGGGAAGGCGCAACCCTGGTCGTTATTGAGTCCGATGAGAGCAAATCACTACTCGATAAAGACGGAGGTCCCGATTTGTCCCGTCTCGGTATTGCGGAAGGAATCTATAGACAAAACGGGGCCGCGCGAATCTTCACGGGTTCCTGATTATTAATAATAAAAGAAGGGATTCGGCCTAAGGCTGAATCCCTTTTGTCTATGATTGAAGGGTTGGCCGCTTAAGCCCGACTATGTCCGCCAGCGGATGATGACCTTCCTTGATAAGATCATACAAGATATTAGTGGCAATCATGCTGTATACGGTGCCGTTTCCGCCATAGCCGAGACAATAATAGACACCAGGCTGGGCAGGATCCTCTCCGACAAAAGGCAGATTATCAACGGACTCTCCAAATGTAGCACTCCACTCGAATTCGAAGGGGGCATCCAGCATAGGAAAATGAGCAGTCAGCTTGTCATGCAGCTTGCTTATCCGTTTACTTCGTTCCTGTTCGCCTTCAATCGGATGCTCGTTTGGTTCGTCGAGGCCTCCAACAACGATACGTCCATCCAAGGTGGTCCTCATATATAAATAAGGTCGGGCGGTTTCCCAAATAAACATCTGATTATACCAGTGCAGGAGCTTGTCCTTATCCTGTACGGCCGTTACGGCGGCGAAGGAACGGTTCATGACCGGCTTGATTAATTGTCCGCGAAGCTCCTCGGGTTCATAGCCAATCGCGTAAATAACATGATCTGCTGTAATGACATGATTATCTGCGGTCGTTAATAGATGCTTCCCGTTTGCTGCACGTTCATAGGATATCACGTCTGTATGCTCATAAAGACGGGCACCGTATGCAGCAGCAGCATGGGCTACCCCTTGCACAAACCGGAGCGGGTTCACCTCAGCATCACCATTTGTTATAATGGCGCCGGAGCGGCGGAAAGGAAAATGCTTCAAAATCGTATCCGGCTCCCAGAAGCTGACATCGAAGCCGTTCTGGCGCAGCGTCTCATATTCTTTCCTGAGCTTGGGAAGGTCTTGCTCCGAGCTGGCGTAATAAAGACTGCTCCGCGGTACGTAATGGGGATTAGTGGCCAGATCACCGGCTATGATGCCGATTTGCCTGACGGCATCCACGCAAGCGGAGTAGAACTGAACGGCGGCCTGACGGCCGATCTGATCAATCAGATCGCATAGCATAACATCATTGGAGAACTGCAGCAGTCCCGTATTGGCGGAGGTGCTTCCGCCGGCAAGGGTGTCCCTTTCGAATACAGCGGCTGACATTCCTTTTCTTGCAAATTCATAAGCGCACATGGAGCCGGACATCCCGCCGCCAATAATGGCAACTTGAACGTGTAACTCCTCCGAGAGAGGAGGATAGGTATTCTGCTGCTCCAATGTTGTTGGCCAGAAGAGATGGCCGCTGTGCAGCTCCTTCATGAAGATCACCTCACCCGATAATATGCCCAAATTTGGACTAACCCTTGAATACCCGTTAAGTCTTCATTTGACGCATCGATTCACGGTAGGCGGATGGAGATAAGCCGTAGAAACGGCGGAATTGCTTGGAGAAATATAAGGAATCCTGCAGACCGACAGATGCGGCAATTTGTTCAATTGTAAGTCCTTCGCGTTCCCGGATCATTTGGCGGGCTTTGTCTATTCGCAGCTTGAGCAGGAATGTAATAGGAGACTCACCTGTATAACGTTTGAAAACACGCGAAAGATAAGCACGGTTGTAACCAAACGATTCGGCCATCTGCTCGATGGAGACCGGCTGAGCGTATTGGGTGGACAAATAATGGATCATTTGCTGCATCAGCTTTTCCGTCTCATCCATAGTCGTCAGAGCAGTGTTATCCCCCGACAGCTGATGAACGCTGCAAAACTCAGCGAGCAGCAGCTGCAAATAACCGGATGCCTTCAAATGGGCTGCAGGATCGCCTTTCCGGAAAACGCTGAAGATCTGGTTATACAGGACACCTACTCGTCTGATCTGAGATGTTTCGGAGACGGGGCTGGCTACCGAGAAGCCTGCGGACTGCACAAGTTCGGCGGCATGCGGACCATTAAAGGCGACCCAGCGGTACAGCCAGGGTTCATCCGCATCCGAGATATAGCTGACCAGTTGCTCCGGCTCGATCAGGAAGGTGTGTCCCGCACGCAGCGGATAACTCGAACCGCCGCAGGAGAATTCTCCTTTGCCTTCAAGCACCGTATGCATGAGATAAAAATCATATACTTTAGGTCCCCGCTGATGAGATGGTTTGGTTTGGCTCTCGCCTGCAAACAATACATTCATGTGCTCGTTATACGTAATGACGGGATTGGAAGCCACTTTATACGTATCTTGCCTCATTCTGACGGCACCTGCCTTAAGGTGTTGGATTGGTTAATCCCATCATATCACGCTAAGCCGCTTTGCTAAAAGTCACATAAATCCATGTGAAAAGCACTTTGCGCCATTTTGCCGGATGGATCGCTTGCGTTATACTGAGATAGAACAAAGGGCTTCAAAAATTATACAAAAAAGGACTGTTGCAAGCATATGGCATCTATCCAACAGCTTACACAACAATTTATACAACAATTCGGCGGAGAAGCCGCTGAGATCAAAGCTTTTCACGCACCTGGACGCGTCAACCTGATTGGCGAGCACACCGACTACAATGGCGGTTATGTATTCCCGGCAGCACTTACTTTTGGTACTACATTGCTTATCCGCAAGCGCGATGACCGCCAGCTTGGCCTCGCGACAACAAATTTCCCTTCCTCCAAGTCGCTGGCAATCGACACGATTGTTTACGATGAAGCGGATGACTGGATGAACTATCCGAAAGGAATCGTTTACGAGCTGCAGCAAAAGGGTATTACATTCAGCAGCGGCTATGACCTGCTCTTCCACGGCGAAATTCCGAACGGCGCAGGCTTGTCCTCTTCGGCATCGATCGAGGTTGTAACAGCTTACGCTTTGCTTACAATGGAAGGCAAACCTACGGATACGGTCGAAATCGCTCTTCTATCCCAGAAATCGGAGAATGAATTCAACGGCGTACAATGCGGCATCATGGACCAGTTCGCTGTTGCAAACGGCAAGAAGGATCATGCGATTCTGCTGATGTGCGATACGCTTGAATATGAGCTTGTTCCCTTCCAATCCGGCGCTTACAAGCTGGTAATCGGCAATACGAACAAACGCCGCGGCCTTGTCGATTCCGCATATAACGAACGCCGCCAGCAATGCGAGCAGGCTGTTGTAGATCTGCAAGCCGCATTCCCTGAGCTGAAGCTTCTGGGTCAAATCAACCTGGAGCAGTTCAACGCGAATAAACATCTGATCAAAGACGAAGTTGTCCGCAACCGCGCACAGCATGTTGTGGAAGAGATCGACCGCGTGCTTCGTTCGATGGATGCCCTGAAGGCTAACGACCTGGCGACATTTGGTCAATACATGAACGGCTCGCATGATTCGCTCCGTGATCTGTATGAAGTAACGGGTCCTGAGCTTGACGCAATGGTTGCGGCCGCACGCCAGGTTCCGGGCGTACTCGGTTCGCGGATGACGGGCGCAGGCTTTGGCGGCTGTACCGTATCGCTTGTTCACGAGGACAGCATCGAGCGCTTCAAGGAAGAAGTAGGGCGTCAATATACAGAAGCAACAGGGCTTACTCCTGACTTCTACGTGTGCAGCATCGGCAACGGCGTAGAACAGCTTCAATAATTATAAATAAAATAGAGAAAGTGGGATGAGGAGTATGGCAGTATTAGTAACCGGAGGAGCTGGCTATATCGGTTCGCATGCCGTAGCTGCTCTTGCAGAGCGCGGAGAAGAAATCGTTGTAGTCGATAACCTGCAGCAAGGTCACCGTGAAGCGGTTGTTGGAGGCAAGCTGTACGTTGGCGACCTTCGCGATGCAGCGTTTATGGATACGGTATTTAAAGAAAACAGCATCGATGCGGTTATCCACTTCGCTGCAAACTCGCTGGTTGGCGAGAGTATGACAAACCCGTCCAAATATTATCATAATAATGTTTACGGCACGCTGTGCCTGCTGGAGAAAATGATCGAGCATGATGTGAAGAAGATCGTCTTCTCTTCTACGGCAGCAACTTACGGCGAGCCGGAGAACGTGCCGATTGACGAATTCGACCGTACGCTTCCAACGAACACTTATGGCGAAACGAAGCTGGCGATGGAAAAAATGATGAAGTGGTTCGATGTGGCCCATGGCCTCAAATACGTATCGCTTCGTTACTTCAACGCCGCGGGCGCTCATGCAGGCGGCAAAATCGGCGAAGACCATAGTCCGGAGACTCATCTGATTCCAATCGTGCTTCAGGCAGCACTGGGCCAACGTCCGCATATCTCGGTATTTGGCGATGATTATGCAACACCGGACGGCACTTGCATCCGCGATTACATCCATGTCAGCGATCTGGCAGATGCCCATGTTCTTGCGGTTGATAAGCTGCGTGAAGGCGCAGACAGCGCGATCTACAACCTCGGCAACGGTCAAGGCTTCTCCGTCAAAGAAGTGATCGAGATTGCCCGCAAGGTGACAGAGCGCGAGATTAAAGCGGTTATCGAGCCCCGCCGTGCAGGCGACCCGGCTACTTTGGTCGCATCTTCGGCGCGTGCCCGCAAAGAGCTTGGCTGGAATCCGTCGCGTGCCAACCTTGAGGATATTATCCGCAGCGCATGGAACTGGCATGTCAATCATCCTAACGGCTATAACGGCTAAGCTGCCGATTAGGAGCGGAAAGGAGTTTTTACATCATGACAGTCAAAGAAAATACTACGGTTACCGCAGCAGAAGCACTCGTTCTGATCGACAGGCTTGTCCAGTTTGCCCTTCGTCAAGGGATGATTGAACCTCTGGATGCGAACTATTCCCGCAATGCCTTGCTGGATCTGTTCAAGTTCACAGAGCCGAATGAAGGCGAGATTCCGGATGAAGAGCTGGACAGCCCGGTATCGCTGCTTGAACCGCTGCTCGATTACGGCTATTCGATTGGCCTGATTGAGGACAATATTCTTACTTACCGTGATTTGCTGGACGCCCGCATTATGGGTCTGCTCATGCCGCGCCCTTCCGAGGCAGCGGCGGCTTTCCGCCGTACAACGGCTGAAGCTGGCATCAAAGCGGCTACGGATGCTTTCTACAAGCTGAGCATCGACTCCAACTATATCCGGATGGACCGCATCCGCAAAAATAAATACTGGCTTCACGAAACCGAACACGGCGAGCTGGAGATTACAATCAATCTGTCCAAGCCGGAGAAGGATCCGAAGGAAATTGCGCTGCTCAAAACCTTGCCGCAGGCGCATTATCCGAAATGTCTGCTATGTGAGCAGAACGTGGGCTATGCCGGCCGCGCGGATCATCCGGCACGCCAGAACCTGCGCGTACTGCCGCTGACGCTGGATGGCCAGCAATGGTATTTCCAATACTCGCCGTATGTGTACTATAACGAACACAGCATCGTGTTCAAAGGCGCCCATGAGCCGATGGTTATCTCGCATGGCACCTTCAAGCGGCTGCTGGACTTCGTTGAGCAGTTCCCGCATTATTTCATCGGCTCCAATGCCGATCTGCCAATCGTGGGCGGCTCTATCTTAAGCCATGATCATTTCCAGGCCGGGCGCCATACCTTCCCGATGGAGAAGGCTAAAGCGATTGCTTCGTTCACGGATTCTTCGCTGCCGGGAGTAAGGTTCAGCATTGTGAACTGGCCGATGTCGGTTGTACGGGTGAACGGCGCTTCCAAAGCCGATGTATTGCAGGCAGCATGCCGGATGCTGGACGCTTGGCGCGCATATAGCGACGAGACTGTCGATGTACATGCTTTTACAACGAACAGCGACGGTTCGCTTACCCCGCATAATACCATTACTCCAATCGCGAGACTGCTTGACGACGGGGCTTATGAGATTGATCTCGTACTCCGCAACAACCGGACAAGCGAGGAGCATCCGATGGGGATCTTCCATCCGCATCAGCACTTGCATCATATCAAGAAGGAAAATATCGGCCTGATTGAGGTTATGGGTCTGGCCGTATTGCCGGGCCGACTGAAAGCCGAGCTTGAGCAGATTGCCGATTACTTGACCGGCAAGACTGCAGCCCTGCATGGCGAGCTTTACAGTCCGGATCATCCGCTTCGTCTTCATGCCGAGTGGATTGAATCGCTGGTTGCCCGCTATGGCACATCCTGCTCGGACGAACAGGCGCAAGCCATTGTTGAAGGCGAGACAGGCGCCAAGTTCTCCGACGTGCTGAAGGACGCCGGCGTATTCAAACAAACGGAAGAAGGCCATGCCGCATTCCAGCGTTTCCTGGCTGCTTTTGGCCTGAAACCAGCTTAATAATTCAAGTATAAAGCCGTCGTATTGCCCATTGGACATATACGACGGCTTTTTGAATGTGAGAATTGTGCAATTATAGAAATCTGTAAAGAAATTAATTTGTAAATCGAAAAAAATTATGGTATTTTTTATATGAAAATATAAACTATTCGCATTGTTATATTTTTAATGAAAGATATGTGTTCTTTTTGATAAAGGAGAAAGTTAACGCTTATCTGGAACAATTTATTTCAGGTTAACGGAGGGGTCAAGATGCCGGAAGCAATTATGCCTTTAGATGATTTCTTGCAGTTGAATGCAGAAGAGCAGATCGAGAAGCTGAAGCGTTGGAAGATGGATTATACGCTGAAGGATATCCGGGAAGCTTGGAATTTCAAGCATTCGGCGCAATATTATATGCTGCTGAAGAAGTTGCGTATTTATGAGCGCGTTGTCAATAAATCGGACAAGTTTTACCCGATGCAGGATCAGCTGCTGGTACAGCAGGGCGGATCCAAGGAACGTGCATGGAGAGGCGGCCGTACAACGTATGCGCCGCAAGAGGAACAGCCGGCAGACCGTTTCAACTATCAGTTGAATACGACGCTTACAGGCTCGGAACTGGCGGAAAAGCTCGAGCGTCTGGCGTTCTTCCTGAAGGGCGAGCAGAAGCAGGTGCAAATCAGCTTGACCATCGAATCGGCAGAGGCGGGTTCTTCGCCTGAATCTGGGGAAACAAACGAATAAAGACAAACAAGGGGAGCTCCGATTGGGATAGGAGCTCTTTTTTTGTTTAATGAACAGCTGTCTAAAAATGTTAGTTAATGTCTTTTAGTGGTAAACATTGTCATAACGGCTGTTGCTTTATGTGTAGGATTTGCATAATGCTAGGACTGTAGACGTCGTCCTGAAGTCTGATAAGCACAAACGAACACCGGCAAGCTCTGCGAGCCTGCCGGTGCTTCTTCATCCTTCTTATTTGCCGCGCAGCTTGCCGAGCTCCGACACAAGTGCTTCGACTTCGCTGATGCTGAATTTATCCTTGGCAGCAACAACTTCGTACAAGTCGCGGATATCCTCGTATTGATCAACGTTGAAGTGAGAAGCCTGCATCGCTGCTGCTGTCGCCATTCTTAGCTTTGTTTTAATGGTTTCGATCATAAATTCCACGTTTTGCTGGGTTGGTTCTTCCAGATTGACCATGATTAGTCCCCTCTCCGTACTCAGTTAGTCTTCCTCATTCTCGCCATTGTAACATATTTCGCTCATCCCATGCCCGTAAATTGAACCGCAAGGCTTAATTCGGGTACAATGAAAGAAAATTCATTCGTACGAACAACTTAAAGCAGGTGTTTACATGTCGGGGAAGTCAGGAGAATTAACAAATAGCAGAACGGAAAGCCTGCAGACCTTTTTGACAGAAGTGGCATCGAGGCATCCTGACCGCAGCCAGATTGTCTTCGTATGTATCGGCACGGACCGGTCTACCGGGGACAGCTTTGGCCCGTTGGTAGGCTCCAAACTGGAGGAGCGAGGCTGGCCGCATGTCTTCGGAACACTGAAGCGGCCTTGTGATGCCGAACGTTTTGCAGAAGCCTTAGAGCAGTCAGCGGAGCATGCGGTTGTTATTGCCGTAGATGCCTGCCTTGGTAAACCGCAATCCGTGGGAGGATATATTACGGCAGAAGGACCACTTATACCCGGTCAGGCAACGGGAGCAAGATTATCGGCTGTTGGTCATTACAGCATCGCCGGTGTCGTCAATGCAAGCAGCCATAAGCCGTACATGACGCTTCAGACCACTTCTCTGTACGCCGTGATGCAAATGGCTGAAACGGTTGCGGAGCTGGTGGATCAAGCCTGGAAGCAAGTAACATGACAATTATTTTAAGATAATGCTTACGAAGCAAGAATTGCTTCACAATTCTTTTTAGGAGGGCTACACAATGACTAAACTTTCCATTGCCAATCAAACCGTAACTTTGCCAAGCGGTCAATCCATTGCTTATTACGATTCCGGTGCGGATACAACGCCGGTTGTTGTGCTTCTGCACGGCTATTGCGGCAGCTCCGCTTATTGGGAACAGGTGGTAGAGCCGCTATCCGCCAAGGCCCGCATTCTTGCACTGGATTTGCGTGGACATGGCTTATCCTCCGGGGAGACCGGACCGGATGAGACGAACGCTATGGAATTGTATGCAGACGATCTGGCTGCCATGCTGGATCAGTTGAAAATAAACAAGGCATGCGTCCTTGGCCATTCTCTCGGCGGTTACATTACGCTAGCTTTTGCCCAGCGTTACGGAGAGAAGTTGTCCGCCTTTGGTCTCGTTCATTCAACGCCATTGCCGGACAGCGATGCCGCGAAGGAGAATAGGGACAATGCGGTGGCCGCGATTAGGAAGGATGGCGTAGCTGCCTTTGTGGAGGGCCTTGTTCCCAAGCTTTATTCCCCGGACAATAAATCCGCCATGCCGGATCAGGTAGAGCGTTCAATCGACATTGGCAAAGGAACAAGTGCCGCCGGTGCCATTGGCGCTGCCAAGGGCATGAAGATCCGCCCGGACCGCTCGGAGGTGCTGAAGAATGCGAATCTCCCTGTGCTTCTCCTTGCAGGAGAGCAGGATCAGATAATTCCCGTGGAACGCACCTTTGTTATTGAGGGACCAAATGTATCTCGGGAGAAGCTCGCAGATGCCGGCCATATGGGAATGGTGGAGCGTCCGGAGCCTTTTGCCGAAGCGGTACTGCGTTTTATTACAAAGCTTGTCTAATATGAGGGGTGGGGAACCGGATGTTTCGTCGCGATTATTTAATGAATATGATTGAGCAAATGACGGAAGCCGTCGGGCAAATTTTGCAGCTGAAAAAGGAGCTTAAGCATCAGGATGCCCTATTGGTAATAGATGAGCTCCTGGATAAGCGGTTTGGAATCAGCGGCAACCTGATCCGTTCCTTGTCGGACAAAGATTTGATGGCAGTTCTGACCACGAATGGCGTTATTGAAACGGACAAATTGCAGGCTATAGCGGTTACCCTTAAGCAGGAGTCAGAACTGCACGCCGAGCTTGGCAATGAAGATGCAAGCTTTGTGTCGGGTCTGAAGGCGCTGCAGCTCTTTATGAGGCTGTCGTTAGTCGGAGCGGAGCCTACGATTGCAAATCCGTCCAAAGAAGCGGAGCAGCTTCTCGAGCAGTTAAAGGCTTATGAACTCCCGCCCCATGCCAAGCAGCTTCAGGCGGAATGGCTGGAGGACGAAGGACAATTTGCCCGGGCAGAGGATGTTCTCTATGAGCTGTTAGAGGACGAGGCAGTGACGAATGAGGAAGTGGAAGCCTTTTACCGCCGTTTATTGTTCTTTGAGGATGACAGGCTGGAAGCAGGCGGATTGCCTCGTGAGGAAGTCCAATACGGACTGGACTCGCTGATTTCAAAATGAGAAAAGCCAAGATTTATAGGAGTGACAAAACAAAATGACAGAAGAATGGCAGGACCAAATACAAAAAATAGTGGAAGCGGGAGAACTGCTGCAGGGCACGCTTAGCCAGCTGCGGCGCAAGGACAGCGCGGCTGCTTCGAAGACAGTGGTGCGTCCTGTTCAACTGAAGAACGGGCTTCATCTGCAGTTTGAGTACCATTACAGCAATAAAGTAACCCATGATAATGTAAAGCCTGAATTGGCGGGCGCCAGAATGATCGAGCTGCTGGAAGGCGACTACAAGCAAGCTTTGTTTAAAACGACAAACGCAGATATTCAGCTGCTGTTTAATAAGAAAGGGAAGGCTACTCTTCTGAGCAAGCAGCCAACCGGCAGCGCCAAGGCTGCAGCGGATTTGCAGCATAACCGCCAGAAAAACCGCATTCTGGCAGAAGGAACGGCCGCCCCTTTCCTGGTGGAGCTTGGTATTATGACCAAGGATGGCGCCGTACACGCGAAGAAGCAGGACAAGTACAGGCAGATCAACCGTTTCCTCGAGATGGTAACGGACGTGCTTCCAAGCCTTCCGGCGGACAAGCCGCTTACGATCGTTGATTTCGGCTGCGGCAAATCGTATTTGACGTTTGCCTTGTATCATCTGCTTGCCGTTGAACAGAAGCGGGAGATCTCCATTATCGGACTGGATTTGAAGGCGGATGTGATCGCTTTTTGCCAGGAGCTTGCCGATAAGCTTGGTTATGACAAATTGAAATTTCTCGTTGGGGATATTGCCGATTACGAAGAGCTGAATGAAGCCGATATGGTAGTGACGCTCCATGCCTGCGATACAGCGACGGATGCCGCCCTTGCCAAAGCCGTCAAATGGGGTGCTTCGGTCATTATGTCGGTTCCTTGCTGCCAGCATGAATTGTTCCGCCAGGTGGACAGCGAGGTGTTATCGCCGATTCTGTCGCAGGGACTTCTGAAAGAGCGTTTCTCCGCGCTCGCTACGGATGCTGCACGCGGTACCTTGCTTGAGGTGCTTGGTTATAAAGTCCAAATGCTGGAGTTTGTTGATCCGGAGCATACGCCGAAAAACCTGCTTATCCGTGCTGTTCGCAGCGGACAGGGAGGATCGAAGGAGAAATGGGAGCAATATGAGCAGTTCCGCAGCTTCCTGCATATTTCGCCTTCTTTGGAACAGATGCTATCAGACCTTTGGCCTACCTCCATCAAAAAATAATAATCAAGAAGTCCTATGGAAGTAATTGTCGATTGAAATAACATTTGTTACAATGGTAATAGATGGAATGTCAATGGATGGGTGAACCGTATTGGAATCGATGATGTGGCTGGATTTTAGCATGTTCCTCGTATTGCTCGGTTTATTTTTTTACGTGTTTGCTGTCGGGTCCATTACGGTGCTGCACAAGATTTATCTTGCCCTGCATCTTGTGCTGATGGTCTGGCCGCTTACTCAATTTATAGCTCAGACGATGCCTGGTTCCTCATACAGGCTTTTTTATCTTTCAGGCTCCTATGTCGGATTGTCACTGGTTGGTGTAAGCTGGTTTATTTTTGTCGTATTTATGACAGGACAAGCCAAGGTGATCCGCACGCGGCGAATCGTCATGCTGGCGGTCCCGGCGCTCCTCTCTGTTGCCTTTGTTATAGCAAATCCGAACCATTTGTTTCTCTCCATTAATGAACAACTGGGAGTCAAGCAGCTTCAAAGCGGGCCTTTGTTCTGGTATATGATCGTCCAGCTGTTCTCGTATATTCTCGTATCGCTTATTGTAATGGGATATACGATTCGCCGAGGGGTATCAGTCAGGCATCAAATGCTCGTCAGGACGGCGATAAACGGAGTATTCGTTCTTGTATTATTTGGACTGGGTGATTTTCTCGTCAATATTATTTTTATCGATTATTTTCCCTCTTATTTCTCTATCTTCTCAGTAGGCGTTACCTTATCTGCCGTTTACCTCGTACACGCAATTACCAGACACCGCGTATTCGACATCATTCAAATTGTACAGCGTGACGTCATGAACACGATCTCAACCGGCATTATTGTGCTGGATGAAAGCGGGATCGTACTTGAGTTCAACAAAGCCATGAAGCCTATCTTAAAACTTAGAATCGGAGAGGTATTTACTCCGGCCGCGCTTGCCGTTCATCTTCCTGATCCGATCAGGCAAGAGTTTAATGAATTTATGGATTTGCAGAAGGAGCAGCCGATGGAACGGCAGGAGCTGGAGATTGCGCTGCAGAGTGACGGTCATTACCGTTATATCATTGTGCAGTCCGCCCCTATTCTGAGCCAGAAGAGGAAGGAGCTGCTTGGGCGGCTTTTGACTTTCCATGATGTAACCGAGCTGCGTTTGCTGGTGGATGAGACGAATTCGCAAAACGAGCTGCTGCAGGACCGCAACCGCGAGCTGCTTATTATGCAGGATGAACTGTTCCAGGCAAACAAGAAGCTCGAGCATATGGCGATTACGGACGGATTAACCGGCTGCTATAACCGGCGTTATTTGCTGCAGCAGCTGGAGCATGAGATTGCGGTGAATGTGCAATACGGCATTCCTTTCTCGATCTTTCTTTTTGATATTGATCTATTCAAAGCGATTAACGATACATACGGCCATCTCGTAGGCGATGAGGTGATTTGCGCGACGGTTGAGGCGGTTAAAGGGACATTGCGTGCAGCCGATATCCTCGCCCGGTATGGCGGTGAGGAATTTACGGTCTACCTGCCGCATACGAATCGTGAACAGGCGGATATTATCGCCGATATGGTCAAGGAATCGGTTGAGCAGAATGTAGTCAAGACGGGTCACGGCAATCAATCGGTAACCGTGACGATCAGTATGGGAGTTGTTTCGGTAGAGCAGTTTGAACAGCGGGCGCTGGATGATTCGAAAGCCTTTTTGAGAGAGCTGCTGGCCCAGGCGGATGCGGCATTGTATGAGGCCAAATTTGGCGGGCGCAACCGAATCGTTAAGCGGAAGCTGGCATGATGATAGACTCGGCATCTTGGGATAATTAACCTGATATGCCGAGTTTTTTTGTCCAGTATGATAGATATCCTCCCATGATAGTCAGTCCACCATATATCTGATAAAATAGCTTCGTACTAGTATGATTGAAAGAGGTATGGGCGATGAGAAAAGTGCAAATTGGATCGGTCAAACCTGGGGACAAGCTTGCTAAACCGATATTTCAAGATAATGGACGGGTTCTGCTTGGTGAAGGTGTAGAGCTGAGTGAACGTTATATACATCGTCTTCAAAATTTAGGTGTTGATATTGTTTATATTGAAGACGGCATGACAGAGGATCTTATCCCGGAGGATACGCTTCGGGATGAGACTCGCAGGCAAGCGGTAGAAGTCATTTACAAGACGATGAATTCCTTTAAGGATCAGTCGGTTATCATGAAAGGCCGCGCGATTGCTCCGGATTTAGGGCGGACCTTCCGCAATGTATTTGGTCAGATCATGACGGATCTGACGACAAGACCAAACATGATGGTTAATTTGACGAATATTCATGTTGCCGACGCCTACTTGTTTCATCATTCCGTGAATGTGGCCATGCTTGCCGGAGTGATGGGAATTGCAAAAGGTTACAATCGTAATCAGCTGGAGGAGCTTGGCATCGGGGCTCTCTTGTTTGATATCGGAATGACTAAAATTCCGCAGAAGCTGATTGAGAAGGAAGGTCCTCTCACAGCCGATGAACGGGTCATTATGGAGAGCCATACGAAGGAAGGCTTTGATATTTTACGGAAATATCATGATATCTCTGTCGTATCGGCGCATTGCGCGCTCCAGCATCACGAACGTTATGACGGCTCGGGCTACCCCCGCCGGCTGAAGCGGGATGAGATTCATATGTACGCCCAAATCGTAGGGATTGCCGATGTTTATGATGCGCTGACTTCGCCAAGACCGCACCGCAAGCGGTATTCGCCATCGGAGGCGATAGAGTTCTTGTTTGCTGCCGGCAACACGTATTTTGATTTTGATCTGATCAAGCTGTTCTGCAAGCATATCTCGATCTATCCGGTGTCGACGACCGTATTGCTTAGCTCCGGTCAGGTTGGTGTTGTATCCCTTAACAGCGAACTGGCTTTGCACCGGCCGCGGATCCGGATTATCCGGGAGGCAGACGGCAGGGAGCCTGCATCCCCCTATGATCTGGAATTAAAGGATGAGCTGCATCTGACAATTGTGAAAGAGTTGTAACTTTGTACTTCTGCCTTAGGAGTCTATCCATACCAAGCTATCACTCTCTGAATATCCTAATAAAGAGTTAGGAGGGAGAGTGACGATATGGCTGCTAGAATAAAACCGACTTTAAAAAGTCCTTCCAAAGGTAAAGGGAAAGTGGTAAAAAGAGCTGCTCAATTAGCTCCGCAGCAATCAGGCCCGATCTTTAGCCGATTGACGGTAGTTTGGGTAACGGATGAAGGCATCCCGTTTAATACGACAGGATTTTTTGCCAGACTATACAGAGGGAATACCATCGTGTCGACCGCAAGCTTCGACCGTTTTGGCGTCGTTCGTTTTAATAATATTACAACGTTGACGACAGCTGTTTTTACAATCCGGATCTTCCGCAGTGCAGACGGAGCTTTATTCCGCACAAGAACGATTCCATCGGGTGTAGAGACATTTGCTGTAATCGGCTAACTGGCCGTTGTCCGGCGCCTTCGTTTTCTATGAACGGATGGTGCCGGACTTTTTTTGGCTGTATCGGACAAGTTTCGCGGCAGAATGATATATTCTGCATAGGCTGGTCTTTGAATATCTTGTTTATTAAGGTAAAATAATTGTAATTAGCGTGTTCGGGGGGAGGAACAAGCTTACATATGCCAAGCCACTCACAGCATTTAAAGCTGCCTAAGCTTGAGTTGCTTCGCCGGGTATTATTCATTACTCTTGGTGCGGCACTCGTTTCAGTGGGACTGGAGATTTTTTTGGTTCCTAATCATATTATTGACGGCGGTATCGTCGGGATTTCGATTATGGCATCTCATCTGATTGGATTGCCGCTCGGTATTTTCTTATTCCTTTTAAACCTGCCATTTCTTGTGCTTGGCTACAAGCAGATTGGCAAAACCTTTGCAATGTCGACCCTGTATGGGGTCAGTGTTATGTCAATTGGTACTTTTCTGCTGCATCCCGTCCCGCCTTTGACGGAGGAATATTTCCTCGCATCGATTTTCGGGGGAGTTATTCTTGGCATTGGGGTAGGAATCGTTATTCGCTTCGGCGGATCTTTGGACGGGACAGAGATTATTGCGATTTTATTTAATAAACGTCTTCCTTTTTCGGTTGGCGAGATTGTCATGTTCTTTAATTTATTTATTCTTGGCAGTGCAGGCTTTGTGTTCGGCTGGGATCGTGCCATGTATTCTCTTGTGGCCTACTACATTGCTTATAAGATGATTGATATTACGATGGAAGGCTTCGAGGAATCGAAGGCAGTCTGGATCATTAGTGATGAAGCCAAAGAGATTGGCTCTGCCATCATGGACCGTCTCGGGCGGGGCGTGACGTATTTGCATGGCGAAGGCGGCTTCTCGGGCGACCAGAAGCGTATTATCTTCTGTGTCATTACGCGTCTTGAAGAAGCGAAGATGAAGTCGATTGTGCAGGAGCTGGATCCGGTTGCTTTCCTCGCTGTTGGCAATATCCATGATGTTAAGGGCGGCAGATTCAAGAAACGGGATATTCACTAAAAGCATAGTAAGGAGATCAGGCAGTGGACGAATTTGCAAGCATCCGCCATTGGACTTCGGGGCGGCAAAGCGAAAGTTGGCAGCGGGAACGCGGAGTTCGCCTTGGCATAGGGGATGATGCAGCACTTATTGACCCTGCCGCTCCGATCGCCGGAGTGGGATCACCGTATGAATACATCATGGCGATGGATACGATGGTAGAGACGGTGCATTTCAATGAAGTGACGATGTCCTATGAGGATATCGGATATAAAGCTTTGGCGGCGAATGTCAGCGATATCGCCGCGATGGGCGGTGTGCCGCTGCAGGCGCTCATCTCGGTGAGCGTGCCGCGGCAGTTAGGGCCGGAGCCGATGAGACGGCTCTATGACGGGCTGTACGCCTGCGCCGAGCAATATGGCGTGGCGATTATTGGCGGCGACACAACTTCATCGCCGCAGCATCTTGTTGTCGCGGTGACGGTGACGGGTGCCGTCGAAGCGGGACAGGCGCTGCGCCGGTCGGGTGCCCGGCCCGGCGACGCGGTTGTATTGACCGGCCCCGTTGGCATGTCGGCGGCCGGTCTGCACTTCCTGCTCGCGCAGCGGGAACGCGGCGCGGATGCGCTCGCAGGGGAGCGGGTGGGACAGCTTGTGCAGGCGCACCGCCGCCCGTCGCCTTCGGTGCGGGCTGGGCGCTTGCTGCTTGCCCGCGGAACCTGCCATTCGCTTAATGATGTAAGCGATGGCCTTGCCAGTGAAGCCTGGGAAATCGCCGAGGCTTCAGGGCTAGTCGTAACGTTAAAGGAGCAGCAGCTTCCCCGCAGCGGCAGCATGGCGGCTTATGCCGGAGCGGCAGGGATTGATCCCCTCGAATGGATGCTGTACGGGGGCGAGGATTACGTGCTGCTTGGAACGATAGAGCAAAACGATGCAGAAGCGGCACAGGCGGCCTTCCATAAGGAAGGGCTGCCCTTTTACATCATTGGGGAAACGTCAGCCGGCGACCCGGCTGTAGAATTACTCCGTTCAACCGACAGAGGCGATTTAAGGCAGCCGCTGGCGAAGCGGGGCTATAATCATTTTGAGTAATAAGCAGGTGAAGAAGATGACGATAAGAGGACAAGTTGTCCTAACCGTTCAGAGTGAACAGGAAACAGCCTTGCTTGCACAACGTATCGCAGAGCTTGTTAAGCCCGGTGCGGTTCTTGCGCTGGACGGAGATCTGGGGGCCGGCAAGACGACCTTCTCGCAAAAATTTGCAAAAGCCATTGGCGTAACCGATGTGGTGAACAGCCCGACGTTTACGATTATTAAAGAATACGAGGGGGCTTCCATGCCCTTTTATCATATGGATGTGTACCGCCTGTCTCTCGAAGAAGCGGATGAGCTGGGGCTAGATGATTATTTCTTCGGCAGCGGGGTTACGATTGTGGAATGGGCAAGCTTGATTGAGGAGCTTCTGCCGCCGGAGAGACTGGAGATGTATATTGCTCATGAAGGCACGGAGGAGCGGGTGTTCCGGATTACCGGAGTCGGCGAGCCGTTTGTCTCGTGGTGCGAGGCTTTGAATGAGATGGGAGCAGGGAATAACGATGACAGAGCTTAATGAAGGACCATTATTGGCTTTTGATACTTCAACAGCTGCTTTTACAGCAGCGATATTGGACAAGGGCAGCATTCTGGGTGAAATGCAGTCGATGGCGGAAAGAAATCATTCCGTGCACATTATTACCCATGTGAAACAGCTGATGGAGCAGTGCGGCGTAACGGCAAATGACGTAGGTGCGATCGCGGTAGGCAGCGGCCCCGGGTCTTATACCGGGATGAGAATTGCAGTTGCGGCAGCCAAGACACTCGCGTGGGTATGGCGAAAGCCTCTTGTCAGCGTATCCAGCCTCGAAGCCATTGCTTATGGAGGCTGGCATCATGCGGCAGGCGTAGAGCTTGGAGCTACGTCGTCGGCAGGCGGGGACTGGATTCTCCCGATTATGGATGCCCGGCGCGGACAAGTCTATACAGGCGGATATGCAATGTCGTTAAGTGGCGAATGGAGCTGTTTTGCTGCTGACGGCGTACGGCTGATGCATGACTGGGTGGAGCGGATTGCCGGAGAGGCTGCAACGCAGCAAGGGCAATTGAAGCGGATCTGGGTAGTTGGGGATCTCTCGCTTCATGCTGCTGAAGCGGAGCGGCTCAAAGCCTTATGCGAGGAGAAAGTAGAAGTGCATCTGCTGTCTTATGAGCTGGAAGGCCGTGCGGTTGCCTGGCTTGGACGGCACCGCCTGCTTGAAGGCAAGATTGCGGATACGCATGGCTTGACGCCTAACTATACCCAGCTGGCAGAAGCGGAAGTGAATCTTCGAGCGAGGCAGCAGGGGGAGGCGAAGTCCTGATGATAAACAACCAGGTTAACCTCGTCTTTCGTTCGATGACCATGGAGGATATCAGCTCGATTGTGGCAATTGAGCAGGAAGCATTTGCAACCCCTTGGACTTCTGAAGCGTTCAAGAATGAGCTGACGAGCAATATGTTCGCGCGTTATATGGTGATGGAGCAGGATGATCAAATCATCGGTTACGGCGGCATGTGGGTCATTGTAGATGAAGCCCATGTTACCAACATTGCGATACAAGCTGATCATAGAGGCCAAGGGCTTGGCGAGCGTTTGCTGACCGAGCTGCAGCAGACGGCGGCTTTTTTTGGCGCGAACAAAATGACGCTTGAGGTGCGTGTCTCCAATGAGGTGGCGCAGCGCCTGTACCGGAAGCTTGGCTTCAAGCCTTCCGGCATCCGGCCGGCTTATTATTCGGATAATAACGAGGACGCGTTAATTATGTGGGCGGAATTAAGTCGGTACCAGCCCACGGCAGAGGAGCAAGAATGGTGAGTACAACAAATCAGGATGCCGTTATTCTGGCGATCGAAACAAGCTGTGATGAAACATCGGTCGCCGTCGTTCGCGGCGGCAAACATATATTATCTAATGTCATCTCGAGTCAAATCGAGATTCATAAGCAATTTGGCGGGGTAGTCCCAGAGATTGCATCACGTAAGCATGTCGAAGTTATTACTCTGATGATTGAGCAGGCCGTGGAGGAGTCCGGCCTTACGCTGCAAGACATTTCGGCCGTTGCCGTCACGCAGGGGCCGGGGCTTGTAGGTGCGCTTCTCGTCGGCATCGTTGCGGCCAAAAGCCTTGCGATGGCGCTGGATGTGCCTTTTATCGGGACGCATCATATTGCCGGCCATATTTATGCGAACCAGCTGGTTCATGAGCTGGAGTATCCGTGCATGGCGCTTGTCGTATCCGGTGGTCATACGGAGCTTGTATGGCTGGAAAGTGAAGGTCAATTCCGCATGATCGGGCGTACCCGTGACGACGCCGTAGGCGAGGCGTATGACAAAGTAGCCCGGGCTTTGAAATTCCCGTATCCGGGAGGGCCTCATATCGACCGTCTTGCCTCGGAGGCAGAATCGGTCATCGAGCTGCCCCGTGCATGGCTGGAGCCGGATTCCTATGACTTTAGCTTCAGCGGGTTGAAATCGGCTGTACTTGCTGTAATTAATCAGACGAATATGAAAGGCGAAACGCTCGATGCCGGAGCACTAGCCCGGGGATTCCAGGAGTCGGTGATTGAGGTTCTCGTCGAAAAAGCGCTTCGCGCTGTCCGTGCCTTTGGCGCCAAGCAGCTGCTCCTATGCGGCGGTGTAGCAGCGAATAAGGGTCTGCGTACTGCCCTTGCCGCACGTTGTGACAAGGAAGGCGTGCCGCTGCTTGTTCCGCCTCACAAGCTTTGTACAGACAATGCCGCGATGATTGGCGCCGCAGCCTTTTTGAAGTGGCAGCAGGGGGAATTCACATCGCTGGATATGAAGGCAGAGCCGAATTTCTCGCTGGAGGGCTGGGCCAAGTCGACCGTATCTTAAGAAAGTATATTTTTTCTTGGAATTGACAGAATATTTATTGGGGAATATAATGGGTACCAATAGTTCAAACTCCATACTGTGCAAACGCAATGAACAGGAGTAGTAAGGATGATATCCGGGTTTAGAGAGCTGCGGGACGGTGCAACGCAGTCGAAGGATACCTGAAACTCGCCTGGGAGCGGAGCGGCGGAAATATGAGGCTGACCATGGACAGCCCGTAAGTACGTTGCTACGGTTAACCCCCGTAACAGGGTGCGCATTCGTCAACATCCGGAGTTGGCAATGTGCCTAAGGTGGACATTCGAAGCTGCTTGAACAGCAGCAGATGATGTCAACAAGGGTGGTACCGCGCAGGTTAATGATAGCCTGTCGTCTCTTGATTTATAAGAGACGACAGGCTTTTTGGTGTCTTTGGACTAGGTTTTTTGAAAAGATGATGCACATACGATTACACACATGCAAATTCATATACAAAACGCTGGGAACAGGATTAGTAAAGCATAAAGCGGGTACACAGCGCGAGATCATCAGGGTTAAACCTGAACGATTGATGCTGCAGAGAGCTGCGGGTTGGTGCGACGCAGTCGAAGCTTAAGCTTGAACTCACCTGGGAGCGGAATGGTGGAGGCCGGCTAACTGCTAAAATTGAGGCAGTCAGATTACGGCGTGTACATCGTTACGGAAACCTCCGTCATCGGGTGTTCAAGCGGGTCGGACCCGCATGAAGCTTAGGCCTCGGCTTACCGCTGAAGTAACTTGCGGCTGCTTCATGAAAGGTTCCGGCCAATTAGAGTGGTACCACGGCAGCTCACTTGCGAGCCTGTCGTCTCTTACAAAGAGACGGCAGGCTTTTTTTGTTCCCTTGTTTCTCAAATCACAAATAAACGGAGGTATTCCCCATGAAAAAAATTCAAATCTTTGATACCACTTTACGTGACGGCGAGCAGTCGCCGGGAGCATCAATCGAGCCTGAGCGCAAAATTATTATCGCCCGCCAGCTGGCAAAGCTGGGCGTAGACATCATTGAACCCGGCTTTGCTATCTCAAGCCCTGGTGAATTCGCGGCGATCCAGCAAATCTCACGCGAGCTGCAAAACGTTGAAATATGCGGTTTTGCACGGGCGGTGAAGGTTGATATTGATGCAGCCGTGAAGGCTACGCAGGATGCAGCGAAACGGCGCCTGCACCTGTTCATCTCTTCTTCGGATATTCATCTGAGCCATCAGATCCGCAAAACGCGGTCCGAAGTCATCCAGATCGCGAAGGACATGATCTCTTACGCGAAGCAGTTTGTAGACGAGATCCAATTCGCGGCGATGGACTCGACCCGCTCGGACCGGGATTTTGTGATTGAGCTGGTAGAAGCGGCGATTGAATCGGGAGCTACCATTATTAATCTGCCTGACACACTGGGGTATGCGCTGCCGAATGAGATGGTGGATCTGTTCACTTCGGTGCGCGAGCAAGCGCGGGGCGGAGACAAGGTTCGTTACAGCACCCATAATCATAATGATCTGGGTATGGCCGTTGCGAACAGCTTGGCAGCAGTTCAAGCCGGGGCAACGCAGGTTGAGGTAACGGTAAATGGTGTTGGCGAAAGGGCAGGCAACTGCTCGCTCGAGGAGCTGGCGATGCTGATCGAGACACGTAAAGCAGCTTTACAGATCGAAACGAATATTGAACAGAGCGAGATTTATACGACCTCCCATATGGTCAGCCGAGCGATGCATTATCCGATTGCGTATAACAAGCCGATTGTCGGGCGGAACGCGTTCCAGCATGAATCCGGCATTCATCAGGACGGTCTGCTGAAGGACCGCAGCACCTATGAGATTATGGATCCGGAAGCGATGGGGATCTCCCGCAGCATGATTATTCTGGGCCGCCATTCCGGCCGCCATGCGATTAAGCACCGCTTGTCGGAGTACGGCATTAACGTAGCGGATAACGAGTTGAACGATGTCTACACCCAATTCAAGCAAGTGGCCGACGAGAAGAAAATCGTAACCGATGATGAGCTGATCCGCATCGCAGGTGAAATGACGGAGACGCAGCCGGACCCTTACAAGCTGGTTGATCTGCAGGTGCTGGCCGGCAGTCAGAAGTCCCGGATCGCTTCGGTTACCATTCGGGAGAGCGAAGACGGCGTCGAACGATCATACTCAGGTATGGGCGAAGGGCCGCTGGAAGCCGTTATCCACTGTATCCAGCAGGCGATTCCGGTAGCGGCACAATTCGAGGATCTGGAGCTGCATTCATTATCGACCGGAGAAGATGCGCATGGCGAAGCCGTGGTGAGCATTATTATTGAAGGCGAGCGGTTCCGCGGTACTTCCATCCATAAAGACATCATTTATGCAGCCGCTCAAGCCTATGTCGGTGCCTGCAATCAGGCGGTTATGACGGGCAGAAAACGGGTAATCGAAGAGAACGCTGTATAACTGGAATAGTTATCCACAAAACCTTGCGTTCTGTGCATAAGAGGAAAAAAACGGATAAACACAAGCTTTTTCCTGTGAATAAAAATGTGCGCGAATCGTGGATAGTTTTTGCACAGCCCCCTGTGGATAATGTGGATAACGTGGATAGGATTTTGGGCTAGGAAGGTTTTGTAAGTAATTAGTGACATTAACCTTTACAATTCACGCTTTGTTATCGACAGAATTAACTAACAATTCGAGTTATTATGTGGATAAACCTGTGGAAAACGTGGACAGCTACCCCGAAAGCACGCTTTTTGTGCTTTCGGGGCTTTTTTTGCACTTGGGCACGCTTTTTGTGCTTTCGTATTTTAGTTCTTTTGCGCCCCCGCAATAAAATTGCGTGATTCTGCAATACGGTTTTCGGTGAAAACACTTTCAATATCGGTTAAGGTTAAATTACTAGATAACGTTCCGGTGATTAGGTATTTTGGCCTGAATGGAGGAGAACTGTAATGAACTTAGAGACGGTCATTCAAGTAAGCTCAATCTGCAAATGTTATGGTCCGTACAACGCATTAAATGATGTCTCCTTTGAAGTAAATAAAGGCGAGCTGTTTGGCATTATTGGGACCAGCGGGGCAGGCAAAACAACCTTGCTGGAGATGCTGATGGGACTTCGCAGACCTGATGAAGGCACGATTGAAGTGCTTGGTATGGATGCCATTATGGAAGCGAAGCAACTGAAGGAATATATCGGCATGCATATGTACAGCAATTCACTCGTTGACAATCTGACGGTCCGTGAAGCGCTGGAACTGTTTCAATCGTTTTATATCAGACAAAATGATATTGATAAGATTATAGAAGATCTGGAGCTGGAGCCTTACGTGAATAAGCCTGTTAAGCGGCTGTCAGGCGGCTTGCAGCAGCGTATTGCGCTTGCTTTTGCACTGGTGAATGATCCTGAAATTATATTCCTCGATGAACCTACGACCGGGCTCGATAAGCAGGCGAGAGCGGATTACTGGTGTCTGCTTATGAAATTGAAGAGCCAAGGGAAAACGATTGTGATGGCATCCCATGATATGGGGGAAATGCAGCGTAATTGCGATCGTATTGCGGTGCTGCGCAAAGGAGATATCGTCAGATGTGATTCTCCGCAGCAGCTCATCTCCCAAATTCCAGAAGGCTGTTTTACGATGGAAGGTGTGTACGTTCATTTCGCTTATGCGGGAGTTTGACCTTACCTGAGTGATCCGGCCTAGTTTGAAGGAGGACTTTTGGATATGGATCATGGAAACGACATCAACGAAAGTCCATCAATTCATCGAAGCCAGGTGATAGAGAAGCGTATGGAGATGATCGCCATGCTGCTTGATAAATTAAATGGGGAGGAGATCGTCCAACAATCCAAAACCAGGCGGGTATCTCAAAAGCGAAAGGGGCGAAATAACGACAGGTTCATACAAATAGTTGCCGGCATTTTCTTCCATCGTATAAGATAGGGATGACACTACCCTATGGAGGCCAGAGGATGGAAGACATTGTGCCTATGATCGGGCAAGAGATGCAGCGGATTTCCGATAAATATTTCACTACGGAACCCCTACGCGGATATGCCAAGTCTTTTATACGGGAAAAGCAGGCCGAATCAATGAGATTCGGTCTATTAACCGTGCTTCATTACCGGATGTTTGGAGGAGACTCCGGTCCTATCTGCCAGGCAGCGGCCGCTGTAGAGCTATTTATATTGGCATCTGATATTTTGGATGACCTTCAGGATGGGGATGCGCCGCATCAAGCTTGGTCTCAGGTGCCGCCGGCGGCAGCCATGCAGACTGCTGCTTCCCTAATAGTCCTATCCCAGCAGGCGATGTTGGAGCTGGAGTTCGGACAAGCCGGCTTGCTCCGGGTTGTCCAGATGATGAACGGCCAGCTGCTGAAAGCGGCAAACGGCCAAATGCTGGATCTGATGAATGCGGTAACCGATGAGGATTCCTATATCGCTATGGTTCGGCATAAATCGGCTGCGCTTATCGTAATGGCATGCATGACTGGAGTCATGCTTGCGGGCCGGGAATGGCATCCGATTGTCGCAGAATATGCCGAAGAGGTAGGCATGGCGGCTCAAATTAAAAATGATATTCGAGACCTGCTTCGCTGGGATGACAAGAATGATTTCATTTTGCGCAAAAAGACCCTGCTCACCTTGTTCCTGTTGGAGGAAATCGCGGAGGGGGATGAGTGGATTAAAGACTATTTCGAAGGGAGGCTGCAGGCGGAGGATGTCGCAGGCCGGCAGCAAATGTTGGAAGAGGCATGTGACCGGACAGGGGCTGCTTTATATGGCTCTGTGCGCATGAGGATGCACTTCAATCGCTTTCAGGAACTGCTTGATGAGGTGCCGGAAGCCGCATTAGCTAAGGATAAACTCCTACAGATCTTCTCTAGCTAGGGCCTTCTATCACAAACCGCAATGAGGGTTGCGGGAAATACGGGGCAGATTGGCGTTTGCTGTCGAAAGATTTCCTGCTATATTAGAATCAGAAATTGATTCTAATATAGCAGAGGAGGAATTTTAAATGTTGAAAGATGCTATTCGTACGCTTGCTGCAAGCAAAGAGAAAATGTCGATGGTGATGGGTGGACAGCTGCAATTGGCTGGCGTATCCGCAGCAGAGCACAAAGCACTCCAAGATGCGCTGAAGAATCAAGACGAGAAAAAAGGCAACTACACTCTGGCGGTTTGGGGCTAATCAGTCATAAAGCGACTTCATGCGAGTGCAGGAGGAGAATAGACGATGTTTAAACCAACTCATAGAATTTCTGCACCTCTCTTCCTGGTTACATTTCTCGTCATTTTGCTCTATTTGACCTTCACGATCATTAAGGAGCCTTTTATAGGCGTTGAATTGGTAGAAGGTTCAGAGGGAGATTATTTCGTGAAAGCTCTCGAGCCTGCCGGACAAGCTATTAGCAAGGGTATCTTGGTCGGCGACAAAATCGTATCTGTGAACGGTGCGCCGGCAGGTCAATATAGCAATGTGAAGAAGTTTTTCTCCATTGAGAAATCAGATGCTGTGCTAGTCGAGCATAGCAACAAGGATCAGCAGTTGATTGTATTTAACCGGGGCTGGTACGGCGATCATTCCAGCTGGGAATTGTTCATTCAATTGTACATTCCGCTTATTTCGCTGATCCTGTTCGCAGGGTTTTCATCTTTTCTGTATTCGAAAAGGAAAAATGACAGCGCAGCTTTAATGCTCATGCTGTTTTTTGCCACGATTGGACTATGCTATTACTCTTCGGCGGCATCCTATCGCAGTGATCCCGTCGGATTCTCGATCATTTATTTAATTTTACCGTCGGTACCGATCATTTTCTTGCAGTTTATGAACCAATATATGAAACGGTATAACGTCGTCTTTATAAGCAAATCCGGATTAATCGGAATGCTAAGCACATTTGGTGTTGTCGAGCTCGGCATGCTGCTGTATGTTTGGACGAACCTTATATCAAACGATGCTTTTGTATACATAAGGATGTTGTACTACGGCACTTTGATTATCGGTAATTTCATTTGCATTTATCAGCTTATCAGGAAGTTTATGCAGTACCGCAAAACGAAGTTTAACTCGCTCTTCAAAATTACGCTAGTATCGCATATTGTTGCATTCACGCCGTTTACGGCCATGAACCTGCTGCCGCTCTTTATCGGCGGAGGTCAGATTTTGCCGGCTGCATTTACATCGTTATTCCTGTTTGTGCTGCCGATCGTGTATTTCTACCTGTTAACATCCAATCAGCTCTTTGACATTGACTTCATCCTAACCAGGTTTAAATATTATACGCTTCTGTCTCTCCTTCCGGCTCTTCTGCTGACGCTCGGAATTATCGGGGTGCTGAACGGAAAGACGGAAGTATCATGGGTTGCTTACATTCAAATGTTCTTGTCGTCTTATGTCGTCATGACTCTTTTCTTATACGTGAAGGAGCAGATCGATCATAAGTTTCGTCCGAAGCTGTTCAAAGCGATGTACAGCTACCAGGACAGCCTGGACCGTTTCTCCCGCAAAGTAGCGACGGTCATGAAGAGAGCGGACCTTGAGGCTGTGCTCAAGCAGGAGATCAGCGAACTGCTTCCCGTTAACCGCATTGATTTTGTTCTGGTAGATCAAGCGGATGGCTCCGTTCACAAGCTGGGCGAATCGGATGAAGAGAAAGGGACGTCACTATTCCTCCTTCAAGTTGCGGAATCGCTTCAGGTTGGCGAAATGGTGGAACTGCCTCATGGAATTGGTCTTGTCATAGGTCGTCAGCGTTCCAGATACCATATCGTATGGATCGGTTCAAAGACCAACCACACCCGGTTCAACTCGGACGAGCTGCGCTGGTTGAAGACATTAGCGAACTATTCGAGCATTGTGTTTGAGAACCTATATTTGATCGAAGGTTTGATTGAGGATCTGGAATCGGAAGTACGCAAGGAACAAACGACGGCCCCTTGGGTACTGCGGTTATTATTCTGCTTGTCAGAGAATGAACGCCGCAAGCTTGCTGCCGATCTTCATGACTCCGCTCTGCAGGATCAGCTAATCTGGTATCGCAAATTAGAGGGTGTTATGAATGATTATCCGATCTCGGACAAGCTGGGCGATGAGCTTAATGAAATCAAGGAAGGCCTCCTGGATGTCATTCACCAGATCCGTGAGACCTGTAATGAGCTTAGACCGCCGCTGCTTAAAGAGATGGGCGTTATCGAAGCTGTTGAATCCATTGTAGAGCATTCGCAAATGCGGGATAACTTTGCTGTTGATTTCAGGCCTAAGCCATTTATTCATCCGCTTAACGAAGAGCAGATTACTGCCATCTACCGAATCGTTCAGGAATTGCTCCGCAATGCAGCCAAGCATGCGCAGGCGAACGAGGTTACTCTGGAGCTTGAACAGCGGAAAGGAAAGATCTACTTCCGCTACAAGGATGACGGGATCGGAATGGATGTTGATTATATGAAGGCATCCTTCGAGCATATGGGGCTGTCCGGGATTAAAGAGCGGGTTGCCAGCCTTGAAGGAGAAATTACGTTCCGGTCGAAGCGTGGAAGCGGGCTGGAGGTTGTGATCAACTTGCCGGAGACAATGACGACCGGTCGTTCGGAAAGGGGATTATTACGTGATTCGTATCTTATTAGTTGATGATCATCCTTCCGTGGGTGAAGGAACGAAGACCATGATCGAACAGGATCCAGAGATGAAAGTAACGGTTGTGTTATCCGCAATGGAAGCACTTGATGCCGTCAATTCGGAACCCTTTGATATTATATTGTGTGACCTGAATATGCCGGGGATTAGCGGGCTGGAGCTCGCTAAGCGGCTCATTCAGCAGGATCCTGACCGCAGAGTGCTCATCTATACGGGTTATGAGATCAGTACCCACTATAACCTGCTGATTGAATGCGGCGTATCCGGCTTTATTTCGAAGACGGTATCGCGGGAGCAGCTGCATAACAATATCCGGTGCGCGATGCGTGGGGAAGCGGTTATTCCAATTACCCTGTTGAAGCAGCTGCGGCGTAATGAAGTAAAGATTACCCGCGCGGAAAAAGCTATTGAAGAGGTCTCGATTAATGAACGAGACCAGGATATATTGCAGGAAGTTGCCAATGGCAGCAGCAATAAGGATATTGCCGCCAAGCTTCATATGAGCCAGCGGACAGTGGAGTACAACCTGACGCGTATTTTCGAGAAGTTGAGTGTCCGGTCAAGATCCGAAGCGATTGTAGAAGCCAAGCGGCTTGGACTTATTCGTATGGAGCAATTTTTAACCTAAATGATGCTTACCAGGGCTGCTCATGTTTCACCTGAGGTGAAGCGTGGAAGTCTTCCTATATGGGATAACTGCCGCTTAATGCTGCAGAATCGTATCCCCATGATTGTCTTGCAAGACCACCCTAACTTTTGGTTTCCCTCTCAATGCTTACGTCTTTATGGCGTAAGCATCTTTTTTTCTTAACGTAATTACCTATAATAAGGGAGAAAGGAGGGAGGTCCGTTGAGCCTGCTTAGACATGGCCTATTGATGTGGGCAGTCTTTATCCTCTTATTTACTCTCTCAACCTTTGGTTTGGAGCTGCTTGAAGGCAATAAAATAATGACAACCGAATATTACGGATGGCGGAATATAGGAATTACTTTTATCTTCCTTATCTTATTGTTTAATATCGTCCCTTATCTCGTTTCCTTTCTGCCTGTAACACTACTGGCTAATTTATGGATTAGACCTCTTGGGGTCCGTCTAGTGATCTATATGATTGCTGGAGGATTATACGGCCTATGGATGTTTCAAAGACTGTACGGCCATTGGGAGGGTTATCTTGCAGAAGGTTACGCTCTAAACCGGAATAGTTCGATTATTCTGTTTGGTTCGGCTGGCATTTTATACGGTATATTGGATCAATATTTTAAAAAATACACGGATTAAAAAACCTCTCTCCCAACCGTCTGGATTGGAAGAGAGGCTGAACAATCGTTATTCGCTTAATTCTTCCCACTGTTCATAAGAGGTGTTAAGCGATTGACGTTTGGCTTCAATCTTGGCCTGAATCTCTTGAATGGCCATATAGTCGTTAAAGATGGCCGGATCCGTTAATTGAACTTCAAGCTCGGCAATCTGCTCTTCCAGCGTGGAGATGTCTTGCTCCAACTGCTCAAGCTTGCGCTGGCGGCTGCGTTCTTCCCGCTTGGCCTGCTTATCCATCTCATAAGAAGTAGGGGCTTCAGCGACAGGCTGGTTAGACTTGCTAGCCAGCTTGGCGGCCGCTTCAAGTCTGGCTTCCTCGAGTTCTGCCTTCTTCTCGACCATGTCATCATAATTTCCTAGGAAATGCTCGGTTCCTGTCGGTGTCAGTTCGACAATCCGCTCGGCCATTTTGTTAAGGAAATAACGGTCATGGGAGATAAAGAGCAGCGTTCCTTCATAATCCAGCAGGGCGGATTCAAGTACCTCTTTGCTAAACAAGTCCAGATGGTTGGTAGGCTCATCGAGAATAAGAACGTTGGCCTGCTCGAGCATCAGCTTGGCAAGCGATACGCGCGCTTTCTCGCCGCCGCTGAGGGAAGAGATACGCTTGAGGACATCTTCTCCGCTGAATAAGAAATTGCCCAGCACCGTGCGGATGCGTGCTTCTTCCATATGCGGATAGGTCCCCCATACTTCCTCCAGTACGGTGTTGGAAGGCGTGAGACCCGTTTGCTCCTGGTCATAATAGCCAAGCTTTACATTGGAACCCCAACGGACACTGCCCGTCTGCGGTTGTCTTTGTCCAACCAGAACTTTAAGCAAAGTGGACTTGCCAATCCCGTTTGGACCAATGAGAGCAACGGTTTCTCCGCGCTGCAGCTTGAAGGAAACCTGCTGGAACAGCTGACGGTCCTTTTCCGGGAACTTGACGGACAGATCGGCTACATCAAGAACATCCTTGCCCGTCTGGCGCTCAATCTCGAAGGAGAAACGGGCTTTCTTCAGATCGCCAAGCGGCCTGTCGAGCACATCCATTTTCTCCAGCGCTTTACGGCGGCTTTGTGCACGCTTGGTCGTTGAGGCACGGACGATATTGCGCTGAATGAACTGCTCCATCTTCGCAATTTCATCCTGCTGCTTCTCATACACCTTCAGATTGGCTTCGTACTCGGCCGCTTTCAGATCGATATACCGGCTGTAGTTGCCGGTGTACCGCTTGGCTGCATGGCGCTCAATCTCGACAATGGTTGTTACCAGCGCGTCGAGGAAGTAGCGGTCATGGGAGACAACCAGGATCGCGCCGGAATAGCTGCGAAGATAGCCTTCAAGCCAGGTAAGCGTAGGGATATCCAAATAGTTCGTAGGCTCGTCCAGCATAAGCAGATCAGGTGCCTGCAGCAGAATACGCGCAAGGGCAAGGCGGGTTTTCTGGCCGCCGCTTAGCGTGCTGATCAAGGTGTCCGGCGGGAAGCTGCCGAATCCCATCCCGTGAAGGACGCTGTTAATACGGGTGTTGATCTCAAATCCGCCTTGCTCCCGGAACCAGTCGGATTTGCGGGAGTAGCGGTTGAGCACTTCCTCGTAACGCTTCGGATTGTCATGCAGTGCCGGATCGGCAATCTGCTGCTCGAGCTCACGGAGTTCTTTCTCGGCATCGGTCAGATGAGAGAAGACAACACGCATTTCCTCTTCGATCGTGCGGGTCGATTGAAGACCGCTATTTTGGGCCAGATAACCGATTCGTGTTTCTTTAGCTTTATGAATGGCACCGGAGTCATACGACAGTTCCCCCGCAATGATTTTGAGCAGGGTAGATTTGCCGGCACCGTTAACTCCGACAAGTCCAATCCGTTCCCGTTCGAGAACTTGCATCGATATATCGGACAATATGACGTCTATGCCATAGTTTTTACTGATATTGGATACTTGAAGCAGCATGAATGATACCTCCAACAAATAATGACTCGTTCATTATATATTACCACAAACCGCCGCCGCCATTGGCGAAAGTTGCATAACAATGGTAAACTACAAGTAAACAAATAGCATGTATGGGAAGGCAGAGCCGGAAACGATGAATGAACAGTCAAACGGGAATCCGTTCGATAAAGCCGCACTGCGGAAGGCCATGACGAAGCTTCGTGACGGTATTTCCTCGGAGGAGCGTTCCGTTCGGTCAGCGGCGGCTTGCCGGTATGTATCGGAATGGATGAAGGAGCAGGAAGTGGAAAGCTTTATGTGTTATGTTCCTTTCCGCTCTGAGCTGGATACCCGAACGCTTGTGGAGTGGGGCTGGGAGACAGGCAGAGAGGTCATTGTGCCCAAATGTTATCCGGCCGATCGTTCGATGACACTGCACAAGCTGGACAGCTGGAGCGGGCTTAAGGCAGGAGCATATGGCATTATGGAGCCGGATCCGATCGAGTGTCCGCCGCTTCCGGATGCTTATGTGCCGAAGCTTGTGATTACGCCAGGTCTTGCTTTTGACAGCAAGGGCGGGCGGCTTGGCTACGGGGGCGGTTATTACGACCGCTTCGCGGAACGTCTCCGTAATGAGCGGGGAGAGGCTTCGCAGCTCGTAAAGTGGTTTGGCATCGCTTTTGAAGATCAGCTTGTGGAAGAGATTCCGATGCAAGCCCATGACAAGCGTATGAACGGAATAGTAACTGAACTTATGGTAAGAGTTTGGAGTGACGGTAATGGAACTGACGCATTTTAATGAGCAAGGCCGGGCGCGGATGGTTGACGTCAGCGATAAAGAAGTAACCGCCAGAACGGCAACCGCACGTACGCAGGTGAAGATGAACCCTGGTACGCTCGCTCGAATTAAAGAAGGCAGTATTGGCAAAGGGGATGTGCTGGCTGTTTCGCAGGTTGCTGCGATTATGGCCGCGAAGAAAACCTCTGACTGGATTCCGATGTGCCATCCGCTTCCGTTAACCGGTGTGAATGTTACATTCGGAGATAACGGAAATGATGAGCTGTATATAGAAGCAACAGTAAAGACAACCGGTAAAACAGGCGTGGAGATGGAGGCTTTGACAGCTGTGTCTGCCGCGGCGCTTACCGTTTATGATATGTGCAAGGCGCTGCAGAAGGATATGGTCATCGGTCCGACTTACCTGATCGAGAAGACCGGGGGCAAAAACGGAGACTATCGGATTTGACAACCCATGAACGGATAAGGGATGGGAGGAATAATTGATGCGGTGGAAAGTAGCAATATTGACGGCAAGTGATAAAGGCTCGCGCGGGGAACGTGAAGATACGAGCGCGCAAGTCATTCGCGAGCTGGTAGAAGAAGAATTGGGCGGACAGATAGTCGATTACCGGATCGTACCTGACGAGCAGGATGAGATTATAGCGGCTATTATTGAAATGACCGAGTATTATCAGGCGGATCTTATTCTGACCACGGGCGGAACGGGGCTTGCGCCAAGGGATGTCACACCGGAGGCAACGCTTAAGGTTGTAGACCGTCTCGTGCCGGGTATTGCGGAAGCGATGCGGATCGGAGCCCTTCAGAAGACCCGCCGCGCGATGCTGTCCCGCGGGGTATGCGGTATTCGCGGACAATCTCTTATTATTAACCTGCCGGGCAGCCCGAAGGGTGTGCATGAGAGCTTGATGGCCATTATGGATCAGCTGCCGCATGCTTTGGAGATTATAAGCGGCAGCCATGGAGATCACGAATGAGCGGAGCAGAAACGATTCTAAAAGAAGTGCCGGTGCATGAAGCCGTTGGTCTCCGGCTTGCTCATGATCTTACGCGCATCATACCGGGACAGTTTAAAGGGCGTTTATTCAAGAAAGGACATGTCATTACGGAAGAGGATATCCCAAGCTTGCTGGATATCGGCAAGGAGCATATCTATATTATGGAGCTGGGTCACAATGAGCTTCATGAGGATGACGCTGCACTCCGGATGGCAGAAGCGCTCGCAGGTGATGGAATCACGCTATCCGAGCCGCATGAAGGCAAGGTCAGTCTGAAGTCTCACCTCCTTGGTCTTGCTGAAATTGATCAGGAGCTTGTAGAAGCAATAAATGATCTTGGCGAGATTGCGCTGGCGACGGTGAAGACGCATAGCGTTGTGAAGGAAGGCAGGCCTCTTGCCGCAACTAGAGCGATTCCGCTTACGGTACCTAAGGTAAAGGTTGAAGCGGTGGAGAAACTTGCTGAGGAATATCGAGCGGCTCATGAAGGACAAGCTCCACTGAGGGTGCTTCCTTTCCGCAAGCTGCGTGCGGGGCTGCTGACAACTGGCGGTGAAGTATTCTCGGGCCGTATTCAGGATAAATTCGGACCGGCTGTCCGGGCGAAGCTGGAAGCCTTCGGTTCAGAGGTGGCGGAGCAGCGGTTCGCGCCGGATGACCGACAAATAATTGTCAAGGAAATACACTATTTGCTAGAGCAACGTTATGATATGATACTAGTGACTGGCGGAATGTCGGTCGATCCTGATGACCGGACACCAGGCGCAATAAAAGCGTCCGGAGCGGATATCGTCAGCTACGGCACACCGATGCTTCCGGGCTCGATGCTGCTTATGGGTTATTTGAATGGCGTACCGATTCTAGGATTGCCAGGCTGCGTTATGCATGATCCGTACACTTCTTTCGATGTACTGTTGCCTCGTATTTTAGCTGGTCAGACTATCGTGAGAGAAGACATTGTCCGCATGGGATATGGCGGTTTGAACAACGGTTAGTGAAATACATAAGGGTATAACGATTAGGAGGAAGATCAAGGATGTCAGGTATAGGCGCAACAGGCTTTATATTACTCGCAATTGTCGCTTTGCTACTGTTTGGACCAAACAAGCTTCCTGAACTTGGCCGTGCATTTGGCCGCACGCTGAAAGAGTTTAAGGCAGGGGCAAGAGATATGATGGATGAAGAGAAAGATACGAAACGCGTTGAAGTGAACCGGACGGAAAATATCGATTCGGATAATAAGCGGCTTCCGGACTAAACCGGGCCCGCTTTTTTGCTGAAAGGAGGCCTATATAAGTGAGCACATCGCAAAACGAAGCTTCTAGGCAGCCGTTCGATCGGGCTCGAATTCGGGAAGAAGGCTTAATGCCGCTGTTCGAGCATCTTGGCGAGCTGCGGAAGCGTGTTATTTATATGCTGATCGTCATCGTTGTTGGTCTTATTATCGGACTGGTGATCGCGGAGCCGGCCTACAACTTTCTTATGGAGCAGGAACCGGCAAAAGGCTTGCAGCTGCATGCGTTCTCTTTGTGGGACGGTATCGGCATTTATATGAAGTTTGCATTTGTGATTGCACTTTTGCTCGCGATTCCATTCACGGCTTTTCAATTGTGGGCTTTCGTCAAGCCTGCCCTTAAGCCAATTGAACAACGGGCAACATTGAAGTACATACCGTTTGCGCTTATTATGTTTTTGATTGGTCTGGCGTTTTCGTATTTCGTCGTTTTCCCGCTGGCCTTTCATTTTACGCGTAAAATTTCTGCGAATTTGAATTTAGAAGAAACAATCGGAATCACGCAATATTTTACGTTTATGTTTAATATATTGATTCCGATTTCACTCCTGTTTGAGCTGCCGCTTGTCATTATGTTTCTGACGGCAATCCGGATTCTTAATCCGGCCCGGCTCCGCAAGATGAGAAGACTTGCTTACTTCCTAATGATACTGATCGGTGTTATTGTAACGCCGCCGGACTTTGTATCTGACAGCCTGGTTGCAATCCCGCTTATTATTCTTTACGAGATCAGCGTGCTGTTGTCCGGAACGGTCTATAAGAAGCAGCTTGCTGCTGCAGCGAAGCGCGAAGCCGAGTGGGCGGCGGAGCATTAATAATCGGCGAAAAAGCCTTGGGAAATTTCCCAAGGCTTTTTGTTTCAGCTGACTGCGGTTTAATAGCTGAGTGCCTTGCCATTGTACAGCTCGCGTTCGCGGCGGCCTGCTCCGGCGAGAAGCGCAGCAATGGTCTCCCGGCTTGCGGATACCGCCTTGCGTCCGGAGGCGATCCGTTCGCCCGGGCCGATGACCGTAATTTGCTCTGCTTGAGGAGCACCAATGACCGCGCCATCTTCAATGACGGCGTTCTCACCAATAATGGCCTTGTGAATTCGGACATGACGTCCAATACGCGCACCCGGCATAATGACGCTCTCAAAGACGAGGCTGCCCTTGCCGACCTCCACATCGGCACTTATAATCGAGCGCTGCGCGCTGCCATCCATCCGGCAATGGCTGTCGACGATGCAGTCGTCAGGCACCAGGGCATTTCGTCGATTCTGGCGGGTTGAGGCAGGCGTATAGCTGGTATGAAGCGGCCAATACGGCTCGGATAGCTGGAATGTGTCATCAATCAGCTCCATGTGCGCTTCCCACAAGCTGTCTACTGTGCCGACATCGCGCCAGTATCCTTCATAAGGATAAGCGGTCAGGCCGGCTCCTTCCTGCAGCAGCATTGGAATAATGTCCTTGCCGAAATCATGGCTGGAGGCCTCATTGAAGGCATCTTGCGTAAGCACCTCCTTCAGCTTGTCCGTACGGAACATATAAATGCCCATAGAAGCCAGGTTGCTTCTTGGACGGGCAGGCTTTTCCTCAAATTCAACGACGCTGTAGTCATCATTTGTGTTCAAAATGCCAAAGCGGCTCGCTTCATGCCACGGTACCCGCTTAACGGCTATCGTAGCGGCTGCTCCGCTCTCGATATGCGCCTCCAGCATCGGACGGTAATCCATTTGGTAAATATGATCACCGGACAAGATGAGGACATGCTCCGGATCATGCAGCTCGATATACGATAAGTTGCGGAAAATCGCATCGGCAGTACCTGTATAGCAGCCGTCCGGAGAGTTGTCAGCAGCCGGCAGCAGGGCGATCTCGCCCAGATGTTTAGGCTGTATGGCATTTAGCCAAGCTCCTCCGTCTCCGATATGGGTGTGAACCGTGTCTGCTAAATACTGAGTCAGAACGCCGATGTTCCGTATGCCCGAATTTATGCAGTTGCTCAGCGGAAAGTCTATCATACGATACCGTTCCCCGAACGGTACGACCGGTTTCGCGAGAGTAGTGGTTAGTGGAGCAAGTCGTTTGCCTTCGCCGCCTGCAAGCAGCATAGCCATGCAATTCATCTGTGTCATTTTATATTCCTCCAAGTGTTCATATTTGGCATATTGTTTCTCGTCAATTGTCTTGGTAACATCTGCTTACACGCAAATCCCGACCTCTGAAACAGCTGTTTCAAAAAGGGTTTTCAGGGGTATTAATCTGTCTGGATTGTGTTTTTGGCTCAAGCCATGCTTACGAAGCAAGAATTGCCCTGCAATTCTTTTAGCGATTGCTTACGAAGTAACAAATGCCACAAAAAAGCATGTGTCATTTGTAAGCGATAGCTTACGAAGCAAGAATTGCTCTGCAATTCTTTTAGCGATTGCTTACGAAGTAACAAATGCCACAAAAAAGAATGTGTCATTTGTTTTAGGAGGTTGAAAACATTGAAACGAAGCATCAAGCTTAGCGCAGATGATATTTATCAATTTCATGAAGGAACCTGGCTGGACAGCTATCGCAAAATGGGTGCTCATCCGGCCGTGGAAGAGGGGCGCACGGGAACCCGTTTTACCGTATGGGCTCCTAACGTCCGCAGAATTGCAATTGCATCCGATAACAACGGCTGGGACGGCTTCCGGGAGACCGGCTATGAGCTGCACAAGGTCGGACAGTCCGGTCTATGGAGCGGCTTTCTGGAGGGCTTTGGTGAAGGGGACAGGTACAAATTCGATATAGAATCACAGGCAGGAGACAGGCAGCTGAAGGCAGATCCGTATGCGTTTAAAGCTGAAGTAAGGCCCCGTACGGCGTCGGTGATCTGCTCTCTTGAAGGTTATGAATGGCAGGATAAAGGCTGGCTTCGCAGCCGCAAACCGCTTTTCAACCAGCCTCTTAATATTTATGAAGTACACGCAGGCACCTGGAAGCGGCATCAGGACGGACGACTGTTGACATACGAGGAACTGGCTGAAGAACTGCCTGCTTATGCGGCCGATATGGGGTATACCCATATCGAGCTAATGCCCTTGACAGAGCATCCGTATGACCGATCCTGGGGATATCAGGGGACCGGTTATTATGCCGCAACCAGCCGGTACGGAGAGCCTCATCAGCTGATGGCTTTTGTAGACCGCTGTCACAGTCTGGGGCTGGGCGTTATTTTGGACTGGGTTCCCGGGCATTTCGCCAAGGACGCTCATGGCCTTCGCCTCTTTGACGGCAGCCCGTTATATGAGCATACCGATCCGCTTATTGCGGAGAAGGAGCAGTGGGGGACTCTTTCCTTTGATTATGAGAAGCCGGAGGTACGCGGATTTCTCATCTCGAACGCTCTGTTTTGGATGGATAAGTATCATATTGACGGTTTACGGGTGGATGCGGTAACGAGCATGCTGCTTCGGGATTTTGACCGGCCGGACGGGAGGTGGCGGCCAAACCGGCATGGAGGCAGAGAAGATCTGGAGGCCGCAGCCTTCTTAAGAGAGCTGAATACGGTTGTGCGGGCACGTTTTCCCCATGCCTTGATGATGGCGGAGGAGTCGCATGCGTTTCCCGGTGTTACGGCTCCAACAGAGCAAGGAGGGCTTGGCTTTACCCACAAATGGAATATGGGCTGGATGAACGATACACTGAAATACTTTGAACTTCACCCGAATGAAAGAAGCGGCAGTCATGGATTGCTTACGTTCCCGGTATGGTATGCCTTTGAAGAGAGATATACGCTGCCTTTATCTCATGATGAAGTGGTGCACGGCAAGAAGTCGCTGCTGGACAAAATGCCCGGAAGCTACGAGGAGAAGTTCGCAGGCCTTCGCCTGCTGCTGGGCTACATGATGACCCACCCTGGAAAAAAACTGCTGTTTATGGGAGGCGAATTCGGCCAGTTTATCGAATGGCGCGACGAGGCGGAGCTGGACTGGCTGCTGCTTGCTTATGAGCAGCACCGGAGGCTGCATAGCTTTGTGCGCACGCTGAACCATTTGTATGTGGAGCAGCGGTCGTTATGGCAGCTGGATTCTTCTCCGAAAGGCTTCGAGTGGATCGACTTCCAGGATGAAGGGCAAAGCGTAATTGTCTACAGGCGTAAAGGCAGGGCAAATGCGGAGTCGCTGATCGTTCTCTGCAACTTCCATACTCAAGCCCATTCCCGCTACCGGATAGGAGTTCCAAGCCAAGGCGGCTATAAAATATTGTTGAACAGCGACAGCCCTTCATACGGCGGATCCGGATTTATGGAGCAGTCCGCAGCGGAGGGGACTGTTGTGCGGTCCGAGCCGGTTGTCTGGCATGGACGGAAACATAGCGTAGAGCTTCCGCTTCCTCCGCTGTCGGTCGTTATTCTGAAGCGGGAGAAGGAATCGCGGGCTGCCGTTCGCATGGAACAGGAGCCTCAAGCTCTGCATATGGAGGTTGGTCTCGCGCTGCCAGGCATTAAGCGAAAAAGCCGGCAGAGAGAACGGATTGCAAAGGTATAATAGCCGGCTCACAAAGGAGAGAACGGAAATTGAACGTATTGTTTGTAGGGGCGGAATGTGCCCCATTTCTGAAGACAGGCGGGCTAGGCGATGTGCTTGGTGCGCTGCCGGACGCGCTTAAGTCCCAGGGGGTCGAAGTACGGGTGATGCTGCCGCTCTACACCTCTATTCCCGATCATTACCGGTCTCGTATGAAGACAATTGCGGAAATCCGGGTTTCGGTTGGATGGCGCTATGCGTACTGCGGAATCAGAGAGCTGGAGCATGACGGCATTATTTATTATTTTCTCGATAATGAGCAGTATTTCAAAAGAGGCTCCGCTTACGGGCATGATGATGACGGGGAGCGCTTCGCCTTCCTGTGTCGTGCCGCCCTGGAATCACTCTCTGCAATCGGATATTGGCCGGACATTATCCACGGTCATGACTGGCATACCGGCATGATTCCCGCGCTGCTGCGCCATCATTACAGCTGGCGTCAGGAGTACGCAGGCATTAAGACGGTGTTTACCATTCATAATCTGCAGTATCAAGGCAATTATCCGCCGCATGTCATCGGCGATTTGTTTGGCTTGCCGCCTCATTATCTGACCTACGATCATGTGGAATTTCACGGCTCGGTCAGCTTTATGAAAGCCGGCATTCAGCTGTCGGACCGGGTCACAACCGTAAGCCCCTCTTACGCGAGGGAGATTACTACGCCGGAATACGGCTGCAGTATGGAAGAGACACTCCGCAGCCGGGGCAGCAGCCTGATTGGTATCGTTAACGGCATTGATGACGTTTTATACGATCCGTCAACGGATGCCAAGCTGCAAGCGTATTACACGGCCACTTCTTCAGATGCCAAACTGGTCTGCAAAACGGCGCTGCAGTGGGAGCTGGGTCTGCGCACGGATGTTGAAGTTCCGCTTATTGGCATGGTTGGCCGGCTGACGGATCAGAAGGGGCTTCCGCTCGTGCTGGAGAGGCTGGACGAGCTGATGGCTGCGGAGAATGTCCAGCTTGCGCTGCTTGGAACAGGCGATCCCCATCTGGAGCATCTGTTCAGGGAGGCGGAGAACCGCCACAAAGGAAGAGTCGTCTGCTATATTGGCTTCGACGATGGACTAGCACGCCGGATTTACGCCGGCTCAGACCTGTTTCTGATGCCCTCGCAGTTTGAGCCTTGCGGAATCAGTCAGCTGCTGGCGCTGAGATATGGCAGTTTGCCCATTGTGCGCGAGACGGGAGGACTGAGGGATACCGTACAGAGTTACAATGAATGGACCGGAGAAGGTAACGGCTTTTCCTTTGCTCCGTATAACAGCGGAGACATGCTGTACACCATACGCCGGGCAATATCTCTATGGAGAGACCCGGATGTACGGCAAAAGCTTGTCGAGCGCGCTCTGCAAGGCGATTATGGCTGGAGCCGGTCGGCGCAGCAATATAAGGAGTTATATGAGGGACTTTTGTCAAATTGAAGAGAAGCTGCATTGGATTTCGTGCAGGATAAATGCGGCTTTTTGGCCGGTAATGGGATTACCATTACTATTGGATTTGAGTACAGTATAATCAGCTCTTTCGGACGATAGCGGTTCATAGCTGTCAGTGGAGGAAACCAACGTAAAGTTAATATAAAAGGGGCTTTCCCAGAAGTCGTTAGAACGACGACGGGAAAGCCCTTGTTTGTTTGCGTTAAAACATAGCATTATTCAATCTTGCGCCATACGATTCTATAGCCGTTGGGCTCAAGCCCAATCACCAGCTTGCCGTCAGGGTTATCGATTGGCTCATCGGTTAACGCATCACGCCATCCGCCTTCTATCATCGGATGCGTCAGCTCCGCAGGCTCGTCCGAACGGTTCATCCATATCGTAAAATGCTCTTTTCCGTCCAGCCTCTCGTAAATAAGCGAGCCGCTTTCTTCTTCTGCTAACAATACGCGGTAACGGCCGCTGCGCAGGGCGGCACGCTCCTTCCTGAGCGCGATGAACAGCTTGTAGAAATCAAACAGCTCCCGGTTCTGGTCTTCCTCGTTCCAGACCATGCATTTGCGGCAGTCGGGGTCTTCTCCGCCGTCCATGCCAAACTCATCGCCATAGTAAACACAAGGCAAACCCATTGTCGTCATCAGATAAACGACGGCCAACTTCAGCCGCCGGGTATCGCCTCCGCAGCGGGTCATTACGCGCGGGATGTCGTGACTCGACAGCAGGTTGAACAGCGTTTCGTTCGTCTGCTGCGGATAACGCATCAGCAGCCGGTTCATGTTCTCGGCGAATTGGGCGGGCGAGATTGTACGCTCTGCGAAAAAGCTAAGTGCCAGCTCGGTAAACGGATAGTTCATAACGGAATCGAACTGGTCGCCAAGCAGCCAGCGCAGGGAATCGCTCCATACTTCGCCTACAATAAAAGCCTCTTTGTTAACCTCTTTGACCGCCGTACGGAAATCGCGCCAGAAGTGATGATCCACTTCGTTGGCCACATCAAGCCGCCAGCCGTCGATGCCCGTGTCCTTCATCCAGTTCACCGCAGTTTCAATCAAATACTTCTTCACGTCCGGATTAGCCGTATTCAGCTTGGGCATATTGCCGTAGAAGCCAAAGGTGTCGTAGTTTGGCACGCCGTCTTGCACCTCAACCGGAAAACCGTTCAGATGGAACCAGTCCTTGTATTTCGAGTGCTCGCCTTTCTCCAGCACGTCCTGAAACGGCGGGAACTGTTCACTCGCGTGGTTGAATACCGCATCCAGCACGACGCGAATGCCATTGTCATGACAGACCCGGACGAGCTTCCTCAGCAGCTCCTTGTCCCCGAATTGCGGGTCAACCTCCCGATAATCGACGGTGTCGTATTTATGATTGGAGGGAGAGCGGAAGATCGGGGTCAAGTAAACGGCGTTAACACCCAGCTCGTTCAAGTGCCCGATTCGGTCTATAACACCTTGCAGGTCCCCTCCAAAAAAGGAATCGCCTTCCGGCGCTTCTCCCCAAGGCAAGGTGCCTTCAGGATCGTTTGATGGGTCTCCGTTCTCGAAGCGGTCGGGCAGGATCTGATAAAATATTGCCTCCTTGGCCCATTCCGGAGCCTCAAACAGATCGATGGCATGGATGTAATGCCCTTCGAAATAACCGCCCGCCGGCGCCGGCTGCTCAGAGGAAAAGCCGTCTTCCGTCAGCCAGATCGTCTCGTCTCCGCTATGCAGCCGGAAGCCATAGCTGAACCGTTTGAATTCCGGACGGATGACGGCTTCCCAATAGTCATGCAAACCGTCCGCCGCAATGTGGTCCATCTCGATTTCCTGGTAATGATGTTCCCAGTCGTATTTATCTCCTGCAATGGCAATAACCCGCTCGACGTCGTCACGTTTAGTTCTAAGACGCAGATGGAATGTCTCCTCATCATAGGCGTATGCCCATCTGTGGCTGGGGGAATGGTAGATGCTTTCTATTTGCAAACGGGTTCATCTCCTTTTCTCTGCAATGCTGCTTTACATGTTTAGCCTCTAAGCAATGACTCCGCGCCGTCGATATAGACAAGTGTTCCGGTAATATGGCAGGATTCCTCGGACGCCAGAAACAGAACCAGATTGGCGACCTGTTCAGGCTGTCCCGGTCCTTTCTCAAGCGGATGATCCCCTTCCGGAAATTCAACGGGAATCCGTACTTCATCCAGCTCAGGCTTGGGCTTGCTGGACTGGTCGATGTTGGTAGAAATCGCTCCTGGGCATATCGCATTGACGCGGATGCCGTATTCCGCCAGCTCAAGGGCCGCCATACGGGTAAAAGCACTTTCTCCTGCCTTAGAGCTACTGTAGGCACTGAAGCCAAAGTTGGAGAAGACGCGATTGCCGTTAATGGAGCTTGTTATGATAATGCTACCGCCTTTCTCCTTTAGAACCGGGATGGCATGCTTGACGGTCAGAAATGTCCCGGTCAAGTTCACGCTAATTGTTGCCTCCCATTCTTCCTTGCTCATATGTTCAATAGGGGATAAGGTACCGTTAATGCCTGCATTGGCAAATACAATATCAAGCTGTCCAAATGCGGAGACTGCCTTGCCGTAGGCCTCAGCAAGAGAAGGCTCGTCCGAAATATCAGCTTCAACCGCTATGGACTTAACTCCTAAGGTTTCGGCTTCTCGGCAGACCACGGCGAGGGTCTGCCGGTCCCGGTCCAAAAGGACGAGGTTTGCCCCCTCCTGCGCGAACCGGATGGCGGCAGCTCTTCCGATTCCCGAACCGGCACCGGTAATGAGTGCGACTTTTCCTTCTATACGTCTGGCAGATGATTGGCTGGACATTTATATCTCTCCTTTGTGTCTTTTGCTAGTTAGTACACTCGTTTAGAGCGTTATTAAACATTTGAATTACAACGACAGGATATGGAATTTAAAAATCATAATTACACCCACACGATTCCTGCAAGGCTATTCCCCTGATACTATTGCTATTTAGCCTCTAGTTAGACAAAATGTTTTTCTTTATTACGAATACGAAAGTTGGTAGAGATAAATCAAATGTTTTGTTTAGTTAGGTATTCGTTTGCAGAGGAAGACGACGATGTATCTTATGAAGTGACGAGCTATACTAGTGAATTTAGTTGTTTCACGCGTATTTGAGCCTGTTTTAGAGGATGAAAGAAGTGAGCGTGCTTAAAAAATTATCATAACAAAATATTCATTCCAAATAAAAATCATTGCGCTTCATTCGCGATTTGTTATGATGATAATGTAAGCGCATGCACGGGATTGCGGCACACGAAAGCCAATCATCGCCGCAACTGACTTTATGGAGGTGGGGAGATGAACAGGATGGAGAATCCCGCATTGACGCTGCTCGAAGCGCGCAGCGTCACACGGGTATTCGGCAAGGGAGACGGCACGGTATATGCGCTCAAAGGCGCGACGCTCAGCGTTGGTCAGGGCCGGTTGATTGCCTTGAAGGGACGCTCCGGATCAGGCAAGACGACGCTGCTTAATATTATGGCCGCGCTTGACTCTCCAACCGAAGGCACCGTATTTTACAGCGGCAGAGACGGCAGCCGGATGACCGATCAACAGAAGAATGAGATGCGTAAGCGTGAAATCGGACTTATCTTCCAATCCTTCGCTCTTGTTCCTCATATGACGGCATACGAGAATGTCGAGTTCGGCCTTCGCATCGCCGGCGTCCCGTCTTCCGAGTGGAAAAAGCTGGCCGAACAGGCACTCTCATTCGTCGGGCTGGCCAGCCGCATGCATCATATGCCTCCCGAGCTCTCAGGCGGCGAGCAGCAGCGGACGGCAATTGCTCGCGCAATCGCACACAAGCCACAACTCATTCTGGCCGACGAACCGACGGCAGAATTGGATTCGAGAATGGGCAAGCAGGTTATGGAGGTATTCCGCGAGCTTGTCCGGACACAGGGAATCGCTATTGTCTTGACAACGCACGACCCGCACATTATGGAACTGGTCGACGACGTATATGCATTGGAGGATGGTCGAATTGGAACGGAAAGCAGCAAGGAGGTATAACCGCCGCTTAAGTGTGCTCGTCTTGCTGGTCGCAACCGCCGCCGTGTCGAGTGGTTGCAGCCTGCTGCCGCAGGAGCAAACTCCGCTGAAGCCCCCGCTCGTCAAGCCGGCGCAGACCGAAGCCCGGACGGTTGACGCTAAGCTGGGCAGCATCACAAGGCAGGTTACGGGTTCGGGCACGTTCGTGCCGACCAAGGTGGACTATTATCAATTCCAGGATAGCGGCGTGATCGAGAGCGTCAGCGTAAGGGCGGGAACCGCCGTCAAGAAAGGCGACGTGCTCGTGACATTAGAGAATGAGGGCGTCGATATTGAGCTGATGCAGAAGGAGCTGGAATACGAACGAAAGCTGCTTGCGCTGGAAGAAGCGGTTAGAAGCGGCAACCAGAGGCAAGCCAAGATCGCGCGGCTCGATTATGAGCTGGCAGAGTTAATGTTCGAGAAGACGAAAGAGAAGGCTTCTGCCTCGGTGCTCAAGGCGGACGCAGACGGTATTGTCTCCTATTTCACCGACCTGATGCCAGGCGATCGGACGGAACCAGGCCGCGTGCTGGCGGCGATCGCTGATCCATCGGGCATGCGGCTGGCATTGACGGCGACCAATAACCCTGTGCTGGCAGACATTAAAATCGGCATGAAGGCGGAAGCGATGTTCCAAGGCCAGGTGTATGCGGGCAAAGTGACGCAAACTCCCGCCTCCGCTCCGCAGACGGATGACGACAGGCTGCGCGAGGAATATTCCCGGACGTTATATGTCGAACTGGAAAGCTTGCCTGAAGGCGCAACGCTGGGCAAGATGGCCGATGTCACAATCGTCGCCGCGCGGCGGGATAATGTGATCGTCGTACCGAAGGCCGGCGTACGCACCTATTTCGGCCGGACCTTCGTGCAGGTGCTCGACGGTGAACGTCGCAGGGAGCTCGATATCGAGACCGGCCTTGATACCGCGACCGAGGTTGAGATCGTCCAGGGCGTCGAGGATGGCATGAAGATCATTTTGCAGTAAGTTCACGTAAGGAAACGGGGGAGCGTTAGGCCATGTCCGTTCTCATCATGTTGTTCCGCAAGCTGGCAAGAAACCGCTGGCTAGCTGCCAGTCTGCTCGCGGGCATGCTGTGCTGCATCGCGCTGACATCCAGCATGCCGATTTATAAAAACGCCGTGCTCCGTTATATGCTGGTCCAAGATATGGACCGCGGCTACGCGGAAACGGGCAATCATCCTGGCGTCGTCTCCATCGACATTACGATGCGCGACGACGATCCTAAAATTCAAGCTGCCATTATGAATCAGCTGGCCTCGTACTGGGCTTCCCACATCAAGGGCGGGAGTTTGAAGCTTCTGCTAGATCAGCGGATCATGGAAACCGTCCGTTTCGCGCTTACGCCGGCCGACCCTTCGCGTATCGACGCGGAGGAGAAGCGTTCGGCCAAATTTGCCGCCCGTACCGGACTCGAAGACAAGGTGCGGGTCGTAGACGGCGTTCTCCCCAAGAAGGAGCCGGTGAACGGCGTATATGAAGTGATGGTTACGGACAACGCGCTCGTCGAGCTGAAGATGCTGCTAGGCCAGGAATATACCATCGACGATCCGAGGAAGGACCGGCAAGCCATTCGCGTAAAGCCTGTCGCTGTCATCGCGGAGAGCGATTTGAGCGATGTTTATTGGAGCCGCGCAAGCCTCGGTCCCGAGCGCAATACGCTGTTTCTGCCGGATGAATTGTTCAGCCGCGATTTCGCGCAAGAAGGTCCGTTCGTCTTCTCGAAGATCGGGGCGCTTGCAGCTGCTGATTATACGAGGTTCGATATCCCAACAGCCGAATTCATGATTGATCTCAAATCAAACATGGCTGCCGACATGATGGGGAACTACAGTTTCTCCGTCAGCTCGTCGGTGTGGGTACCCGGCAGTGACGCGATGACCGCCTATGCCGACCGGGAACAGACGCTTCGTAATTTACTTTGGTCGCTCAACGTACCGCTTTTTATTCTGATCGGCTTCTACCTCTATATAGTCATGGGAATGCTGATCGAAAGGCAGAAGTCCGAGATCGCCGTGCTCCGCAGCCGCGGTGCGACAAGGCGGCATATCATGTCCATCTACGCGATGGAGCTCGGACTTATCGCTGTATTCGCGCTTGCAGCCGGCCCCGCCTTGGGGGCGGCGTTTACCCGGATGCTCGGTTCGACCAGCACGTTCCTAAGCTTCGTGGACCGCGGCGCGCTGGAGGTACAGATATCCGCCGAAAGTTGGCTGTACGCCGCCGGAGCTGCGATTGTCTCCTGGATTCTCGGCCTGGTCCCTGTCTTCTTGGCGACTGGCGATTCGATTGTCGACCAGAATCGCGCGAAAGCCCGCGAGGGGAAACGTCCGAAATGGCAGACCTTCGGCCTGGACATCGTTCTGCTGTGCCTCTCGTTCTACGGATACTACGTATACAGTCAGCGAATGCGCGATCTGGTTAAGCTTGGACTGGACGGAAAATCACTGTCGGCGGATCCGCTGCTCTATACGGTGCCGACACTCTTCATTCTCGGAGCGAGCCTGCTGCTCATTCGCGCATACCCGCTCATCGTTTCATTCCTCTATCGGCTCGGCCGAAAGCGATGGTCGCCGCAGCTGTATTCGACGCTGCTGCTGGTCAGCCGGCGCAATCGCCTTTACCATGGACTGATGGTTTTCCTGGTCCTGACGATTGGTACAGGTATCTATAACGCGAACACGGCGCGCACGATTAACGGCAACATGGAGGATCAGATCTGGTATGCGAAGGGCAGCGACATCGTGCTGCGCCAGCATTGGCAAAGCGACGCCCCGCCGCCATCGGCGCCGGGTCAGGCCGGTCAAGAAAATCAACAGGCTGCTGCAAAGCCTGCCCGGATCAACTATTTGGAGCCGCCGTTCGAATTGATTGAACGGCTTCCCGGTGTCGAGCGGGCGGCGCGAGTATTCGTAAAAGAGGAATCGGAAGCATGGCTCGGCAACAAGAGCGGCAAGGTTCGGCTGATGGGCATCGATACCGACGCATTTGGCGAAGCGGCTTGGATGAAGGAGGGGCTGCTGCCGTATCACATCTATTCGTATTTGAACCTTATCGCACCGGACGCCAATGCGGTGCTGTTGTCAAAAACGGCGGCCGATTATTACGGGGCGCAGGTCGGCGATGTTATGGATATTGGCTGGGAAGGGCTGCGACCGACGCGGTTCATCGTCTATGGAGTCATTGACTATTTTCCGACCTTTAATCCGAATCCCGCCTCGGTTGAGGAAACGCAGGATAACCGGAATCCGATGCTGATTATCGGCCATCTCGAGAAGATTCAAAACGAGCTGGCGATGGAACCCTACGATGCATGGATCAAGCTTGCGCCGGGGGCGGACCGTCAGAAACTTCTACAAGCGGTCGAAGAAAACGGCATTGCGCTTGAGAAGTTCGAGGACACGATCGGCGAGATAGCGCAGAGCCGCCTCGATCCGTTCCGAATGGCGATTAACGGCGTCATGAGTTTGGGCTTTATCGTATCGCTCGTTATCAGCTTCATCGGCTTCATGCTCTTCTGGCTCCTGTCGCTGCAAGGACGCATGCTGCAGCTTGGCATCTACCGGGCGATGGGCATTTCGTTCCGGCAGCTTCTCGGCATGCTCGTCTTCGAGCAGTTGTTGACGACGGGGGCGGGTTTCCTGATCGCAATCGCAACGGGACTTGCCGCATGCCGAATTTTCGTGCCGCTCTATCAGCTTTCTTTCGATGTCGGGAAAATCGTGCCGCCGTTTGACGTGATTACAGGCAATGCCGACATTGTCCGGCTTGCGGCCGCGACGTGCCTGATGCTCGCCGCAGCACTGATTATACTCGCCTGGTTGCTGAAGCGAATGAACATCTATCAAGCGGTCAAATTGGGGGATGATTGATAGCGATGATCACGTGCGAGAACCTCGTGAAAATTTACAAGACGGCCGATATCGAAGTGATGGCGCTTCAGGGATTGAATCTGCACGTTAAGCAAGGCGAGCTGATGGCGATCATCGGCAATTCCGGCAGCGGCAAGTCGACGCTTCTTAATATGCTGGGGGGACTGGACCGGCCGTCCGCGGGAAGGCTGACGATCGACGGCATCAACATGCAGAAGCTGACGGATAAAGAGCTTTCGCGCTATAAGCGCGAGACGGTCGGCTTTGTCTGGCAGAATAAAGGCCGGAATCTGATTCCTTACTTGACGGCAAGGGAAAATGTCGAAATTCCGATGCTCCTGCATGACCGGAAGCAAAAGCGCAAGCGCTCCGTCGAATTGCTTGAGGCGGTGGGGCTTGGCCACCGCCTCAATAACCGACTCGAGGAGCTGTCTGGAGGCGAGCAGCAGAGGATCGCGATTGCGATAGCGCTGGCGAACCGTCCGAAGCTGCTGCTGGCCGACGAGCCGACCGGCGCACTCGACACGCGCACGTCGGCTCAGATGATGGAGCTGCTGCGCCGCCTGAATGCCGATTACGGACTTACGATCGTTATCGTCACGCACGATCTCGATCTGGCGAGGCAAGTCGAACGCGTCATCGCCATCCGCGACGGTCGAACCTCGTCGGAGATGATCCGCCGAGCGGACGAGGCGCAAGGAAGCGAATGGTCAGGCGGGGAAGGCGAATCGGATAACACGCATATTGAGTATGCCGTCATGGACCGTACCGGGCGCATCCAGGTTCCGGAACATTACCTGGAGGCCGTCGGAGCGAAAAACGCGGATAAAGTACTACTGCGGCTGGATGAAGACAAGATCGTGCTTCTTCCGGCATCCCGCGAAAGTCATGGGAAAATGTGAGAGACAGCATTTTCTTCGACAAATTTTCTGCTATTATAGGGAAGAGGAGTTGGCAGAACCTACGAAAATTAGTCGGATTGGATGATTGATCATGAGAGGGAAAGTAACGATTCAAGAAATTGCCGACATGGCGGGCGTATCGAAGTTCGCGGTGTCGCGCGCGCTTACCGGAAAAGCAGGCGTCAGCGCGGCAACGCGGGAGATGATATATAAGGTGGCCGGGCAGCTCGGCTATTTCAAGAATAACGAGCCGAAGCGTTTTGCCGGCGAAATGCAAGAACATGTCGACCGAAAACGGTCGGGAACCATTGTCATTCTATTTCCTAATATACGCTATCAGAACAAGGAATCCGTCTATTGGGGGCCCGTATTCGACGGCATATCGGCAAGGCTTAATCAGCAGGGTATCGATATCATGACATTGACCGAGCCGTCCCACGACCATGTATTTGCGCTCGTCAAGCCGGAAGCGATCCAGGGCGTCATTACGGTCGGGTCGATATCCACGCCGATTCTGCTCGATATCGGCCGTTTGAATATTCCCGTCGTCATGGTGGATCACATCGATCCGGCATTTCCATGCGATACGGTGTTCACGGATAACTACAGCTGCATGCAGAATTTGATGACGAAACTTGTCAGCAAGGGTTACCGCAAATTCCAGTTCGTCGGCAATATATCGGACGCCCAAAGTTATTTTGAGCGATGGCTGGCATTCCGGACGACCCTGGAAAGCTATGGGATTTCGTTAAATCAAGACCCGCTATTGATCGGACCGGATGGGAACGACATGTATAAATTGTTCCCGCAGCTTGAACTGAAGGAGTTGCCTGAAGTGTTTGTCTGCTCTAACGACACGACGGCCCAATACTTGGTCGATGAACTCGACAAGCGGAATATCAGCGTACCGGGCGATTGTGCGGTGACGGGCTTCGACAATACATGCGATACCCATCCGATCCTCGGAACCGTCAACGTCAATAAAGAGCTGCTGGGAATGCGTGCGGTCGACCAGATGCTATGGCGCATTGCGAATCCAGAATCGGCGGCCGAGAAAAAACTCATTCAAGGCGATCCGATTATTCGCGAGCAATATGCATATACGCGGGATAGCGAAGCGGTTTCTGAATGACGCGCTTTTAAGGAATTCGTATACCCTATTACCATAATGAATCGATACCCGGCGAGCCGGCGTGTCGATTTTTTTTGTCCAGCTAAAACGTAGCAAAAGCCGTTGCAACAGGGCTAAAGGATTTCTTGAAAAAAATTGGCAATATTGCTCAGACAGTATTACCAAACAATAATAACAAATAAAAAACAAAAATAGGAGTTTTCCTGTTATGGTAATTGACGGTAATAGGAGGCGGTGTTATGATTGTTTTGCAAACAGCACAAAATTATGGTGGTGATGAAAGCCTGAATCGGCAAATTGTAAACGGTTACTTCGGGGGATTTGGCCGCTGCGTACAGCTGTGTAAGCTGTAATCGGTGCCAAAAGAAACACGATAACTAAAAATGGGAGGCTTGACAATGAAAAAGTTGAAAGGGCTTTCAATCTTGTTTATCGCAATGATCTTTGTTATCACTGCTTGCAGTGGCGGCAACAATACGGGTACCAATACAGGTACCAATACACCTACGAACAGTGCAGGAAACGACGGAGCGGCGACGAACGAGCCAGCTGCAGAAACGGAGACGCCTAAGGAAGAAACGCCAGCGGCTGTCGATCTTGGCGGGCGAACGATTAAAGTTGCGGCTTGGTGGGACCAGAAGCCTGCGGGCAATACGGCGGGGGAGAAAGCGCGCCTTGATAAGCTGGCCGAGCTCGAGAAGCAGTACAACTTCAAGTTCGAATTCGTCAATGTGCCGTTTGAACAATACATGGATAAGGTCACGACATCAACGCTGGCCGGCGAGCCTTTCGCGGACATTGCGATCATGGAGCTTAAGCGGGCGATTCCGCTTGTGAAGCAAGGGCTCATTCTTCCGGTCAGCGAATTCACGGCGGCTACGGACGACATCAACAACGAGCAGAAGCTCATGCAGAAGCTGCCTGCACTCGGGGGCACGGAATACGCCTTCGGGACACCGGGCGTATCGATAGTCGGCACGTACTACAACCGCGACCTCGTGAAGAAGCTTGGTTTGGAAGACCCTCAGGAGCTGTTCGCCGCCGGTCAGTGGACCTGGGATAAGTTCCTTGAGCTTGCCAAAGCCGCGACGCGCGACACGGATAACGACGGCAAGAACGACACGTTCGGCTATGCCGGATGGCCGGTTGACGCCGCACGTCACTTTGGCGTAACGAATAATGCGATGTTCGTGAACGAAGACCTTACGATGGGCATGACGGATCCGAAATTTGCCGAAACGCTGGAATTCGTTAACCGTCTGTACAACGTGGAGAATGTCGTCAAAGTCAAGTCGGGCAACAAGATGGATTGGAACGAAACGAACACGTTCAAGGACGGCGACGTCCTCATGTCGATCAATTACGACTGGAACGTTGCGGACCTCACATTCGAGGTTGGCGTCGTGCCGAACCCGAGCGGTCCTAACAGCGACAGCAAGCATACGTACGCGAATACGGCCCAGAACGGCTGGTTTATGCTGAAAGGCGTTAAAGACGCTCAAACCATCTATTCGATCTGGGAGCAAAGCTTCGACGTACCGCCGACCGAAGAATATTTGGGCCAGGACTGGCTGGAATCCCGCTTCAAGAATCAAGCCGACATCGACCTTGCTCTCAAGAGCGTGAACGGCACCGGCCGTCTTGCGGTCGAAGAGGGAATCCCGGACTTCCCGATCTTCGCGGTCATGGACGAAATCATCCTTCAGAATCAATCGGTTTCCGCTACGATCGAGAAGCATAAGGCGGCCGCAGAAGCTGCGCTTCAAAAAGTAAAATAAAGATTAAGCCGTTCGCACAGCAGACGGTAAATAACGGGAAGGGGTGTGCGGTTACGAAGCGCATCCCTTTTGTTATTGGCATGGCAAGCAAACAAACCCTAATTCGAATGAATCAATTTTGTAGAATAAATCAACCGAATCCGACAGAAAAGTCACACAACCTAATGAATTATGACAATATTCGATTGAATACTGCATGAAATACCTCAATTTTATAATAACAAGATAATAACAATACTAGAAAGTTTTGTTGACTCTTGTTAGGTTCGGTGATACCATCTTTTTGTAATGTAAGCGGTTACCCAAACAAAGCTGGTTCATCCGTTCGGGTCAATTGGTGTCATATCAGTACTCGTCGCTGAGCTTATTAGGGGGGCTTAAATTGAAAGGGATATCACGGCACAAAAAAATAGCGTTGACGGCACTAAGCACCGTCTTGGCGCTGAGCTTGCTGACGACCGGTAACCGAATCTCGGCAGAAAGCTTAACCGATGAGACAAAGAACACACAGGTGCAATTGTCCGCGGACGAGCAACTATTCTCCATGATTCAAGACAAAGGGAGTTATGCGGCTTATGCTGCGAAATATGAAGACGCAGAAAGGCCGGAGCGCGAAGTCGTTATCGAGGCGGCCGCTTATGCCGCGATTGAAGGAGACAGCTTCGAGAAGGTCTCCAACTACGAAGGTCAGAGCGGCCCCTCGCTGAAGACCGGTGAGAAGGGACAGGTCGAGTGGGTGGTCGATGTGCCGGAGACGGGACTGTATCACATCTCGATGCTCTATTATCCGATCGAAGGCAAAAGCTCGAGCATCGAACGGTCGTTCCTGATCGACGGCCAAGCGCCATTCGAAGAAACGGCATATCTGCAGTTCGACCGTATCTGGGCCAATGAATTCGAGGATGTGCAGCAGGACAATCGCGGCAACGATTTGCGGCCGCGCCAATCCGAGAAGCCAGAATGGCGGGAGACGCTGTTCAAGGATTATGAGGGTTATTTCGAGCAGCCTTTCCAATTTTATTTGACGGCCGGCAGCCATAAGCTAACCCTTGTATCTCAGCGCGAACCGATGGTGATCCGCCAATTGAAGCTGTTTCAGTACAAAGAACCGGCGTCCTATCAAGAAACGCTGGCTGCTTACGAACAAGAAGGAATCCAGAAAACACAAGATATCTTGGTGACGGTTCAGGGTGAAAATGCCGCTTTTAAATCGTCGCCTACGCTATATCCGCAAACGGAACGTTCCAGCCCTGCCGTTACCCCTTACAGCCCTTCAAAAGTACGCGTCAATACGATCGGCGGCAACAACTGGCGCATCCCGGGCCAATGGATCGAATGGGAGGTCGAGGTCCCGGAGACGGGACTTTACAAGCTGGGATTCAAATCGCAGCAAAATTTCGTGCGGGGCATTTATTCCACGCGCAGATTGCTTGTCAACGGCGCCATTCCGTTTAGCGAAGCCGAGCGCGTGCCGTTCCGATACAAAAGCGGATACCGCATTGACGTCTTGGGCGGCGACGAACCGTACCTCGTCAAGCTGAACCAGGGCAAGAACGTTATCCGACTGGAGAATAACCTCGGTGATTTTGCACCCCTTATACGTTCCATCGAAGAGAGTCTGTTCAACCTGAACACCGTATACCGCAAAATATTGATGATCACCGGCACGGCGCCGGATCAATACCGGGATTATCGGGTCCATGTGAGGATTCCGGATCTGCTCGATACATTCAAGACGGAAAGAGACAGGCTTAAATTCGTGAGCAAGGAGCTTCGCCGACTGTCGGGCGGAAGCAGCGACTCCGAAGCTCTGCTGAAGACGATGTATGTGCAGCTCGACGAAATGATCGACGAACCGGACACGATTCCGCGCCGTCTCGCCTCCTTTAAGACGAATACGGGAGGGCTGGGCACGTGGCTGCTGCGGACCCGCGAAATGCCGCTCGAGATCGACGAGATGTACGTCGCATCGCCGGAGAAGAAACTCCCGCGTTCGGGTATGGGATTCTTCTCGGAGTTAAAGCATGAGATCCTCACCTTCGGTTATTCGTTCTTAATCGATTACAATTCAATCGGGAATGTCGCCGATGACGACGATCAGCGTTCCGTCACGGTCTGGATCGGTTCCGGCCGCGACCAGGCGAACACCTTGAAAGCGATGATCGACGAGACGTTTACGCCTAAGACCGGGATTAACGTCAATCTGAAGCTGGTGCAAATGCAGACGCTTCTGCCCGCGACGCTAGCCGGTCAAGGACCTGATGTCGCGATGCAAATCGGCAACGATATCCCGGTGAACTACGCCATGCGGAGCGCAGCCGCGGATTTGACGCAATTCGGCGACTTTGAAACCGTATCGGGCCGGTTCCGTCCGAGCGCTCTCGTGCCTTATACGTACGAGAAAGGCGTGTATGCCCTGCCAGAGACGCAGACGTTCAATATGTTGTTCTACCGCAAGGACGTCATGAATGAACTGGGACTTGCAATCCCGCAAACGTGGGAGGATGTCTCCAATTTGCTGGCGATCTTGAACAAGAATCATATGGAGTTTGGTTTGCCGCTCGTGCTGAACCCGACCTACCCGGGAGAGAACTTGCCGCCGAACTCGATCTACGCTGCCTTGCTCATGCAAAATGGTGGCCAATTCTACCGCAACGACGGCAAGGAATCGGATCTGGATTCCCGTACCGGCATCGAGACGTTTAAGACGTGGACGGAGTTCTACACGGATTATAAGCTCGAACGCGAATTCGACTTCGCGAACCGGTTCCGTAACGGCCAGATGCCGATCGGCATTGCCGATTATACGACCTACAATCTTCTCACCGTCTTTGCGCCGGAAATTCGCGGCATGTGGGGCTTCGTGCCGGTACCCGGGACGAAGAAGGCGGATGGCACCATCGACCGGTCCGTCCCAAGCGCAGGCAGCGGCACGATCATGCTTCAGGGCGCCCCGGACAAGGAGGCCGCATGGGAATTCATGAAATGGTGGACATCCGCTGATACGCAGACGCAATTCGGGCGCGAGATGGAAGGCCTGCTCGGCGCATCGGCCCGTTACCCGACCGCTAACATCGAGTCGCTCGACAGCTTGCCTTGGCCGGTTGCCGAGTACGAGAACCTGAAGGCGCAGTTCGAATACGTCAAAGGCATACCGGAAGTTCCGGGCGGGTATTTTACGGGACGCCACCTGCTCAATGCCTTTTATAAAACCGTGGTCAACGCCAATACGGAACCGCGTGAAGCGATTGTCGATTACGTGCAGTTCATTCAGGATGAAATCAAAGCCAAACGCAAAGAATTCGGCCTGCCGGAATAAAAGGGGGACTGACCGTGTCCAATATCACGATTGAGCGTACAAAGCAGAAGCCGGCGGGAAGCGGCAAACCGGCACGTTCCCACACATGGTGGGCCGCCCAGACGCGCGAGATCAAAAACAGGAAGCATTCTTATATTCTTATGGCGCCGTATATGCTTTTGTTCGCGGCCTTTACGATTCTGCCCGTCATCATGTCCATCTTTATCAGCTTTTCGTATTTTAACCTGCTTGAATTTCCGCGCTTTATCGGCTGGCAGAACTATTCGAGGCTGTTTCTGGAAGATGACGTGTTCTTGACGGCAATCAAGAACACACTCCTCTTCGCGGCCATCACCGGGCCTGTCAGCTACATCGCCTGCTTTGTCTTTGCGTGGATCATCAATGAGCTGGGACCGAAGCTCCGCGCGGTCATGACGCTTATCTTCTATGCGCCATCCATCTCCGGAAACGTGTACTTCATCTGGCAAATCATCTTTTCCGGCGACCGTTACGGCATCGCCAACGGGCTTCTCATCAAACTCGGGTTCATCTTGGAGCCGATACAATGGCTGAAGACCGAACAATACATTTTGCCCATCCTCATCCTCGTACAGCTCTGGCTGTCGCTCGGGACCGGTTTTCTTGCCTTCATTGCCGGTTTGCAGACGGTCGATAGGACGCTTTACGAAGCCGGAGCGGTGGACGGGGTCAAAAACCGCTGGCAGGAGCTGTGGTACATTACGCTGCCGTCGATGAAGCCCCAGCTGATGTTCGGTGCCGTCATCCAGTTGACAACCTCGCTCGCCGTCGCAGACGTATCGATCAACCTGGCTGGATTTCCAAGCGTCAACTATGCCGCGCAGACGATCGTAACGCACTTGATCGACTTCGGTACGATCCGCTTCGAGATGGGTTATGCCTCCGCGATTGCGACCGTGCTGTTCGTGATTATGCTTGGCACGAACCTGATCATTCAACGACTTCTCAGGAAGGTAGGGGACTAATCGAATGAATACGATCCTTTCGAGACGCAATAAGCGCGTCAACCGTTCCTTTATGGGAAGTTTCTCCTTATTTATACTGCTGGCGATTGTCGGCGCTTTCATGGCACTTCCGCTCGTGTATGCAATCAACTCGGCTTTCAAGCCGCTTGACGAAATTTTCATGTTTCCGCCGACCCTGTTCGTTCGAAACCCTACGCTTACGAACTTCGTTGATCTCATGACGCTGCTCGGCCAATCGTGGGTGCCGTTCTCAAGGTATATTTTCAATACGTTCTTCATTACCGGGATGGGCGTATTCGGGCATGTCATATTGGCTTCGGCGGCTGCTTTCCCGCTTGCAAAGCATGTGTTCCCCGGCAAAGCGGTTACGTTCCAGACGGTCGTGCTGTCGCTCATGTTCACCGGCGCCGTTACGTCGATTCCGAATTATATGATCATGTCCTGGCTTGGCCTCATCGATACGTATTGGGCGGTCATCGTACCGGCATTCGCTTATCCGCTCGGCCTCTATTTAATGAAGCAATTCATGGAGCAACTGCCGGACTCGCTGCTCGAAGCAGCCAAAATCGACGGGGCAAGCGAGTACCGCATCTTCTGGCAAGTCGTCATGCCCAACGTCAAGCCGGCATGGCTTACGCTGGTCATCCTGTTGTTTCAGCTGCTGTGGGGGACGGACGGAAATGGCTTCATCTACAGCGAGCAATTGAAAACGCTTCATTATGCTTCGGGACAAATAATTCAAGGCGGTATTGCCCGTGCTGGCGTCGGTGCAGCCGTTGCATTGATTTTAATGAGCGTGCCGATTACGCTGTTCGTTTTCTCGCAGAGCCGCATTATCGAGACGATGGCGACATCCGGCATGAAAGATTAGGGGGATCGTCCGTGAAATTAACCAAAGCGCTCGTGCTTGCGGCGATCATCTCGATGCTCGCCGCCGCAGCGGCTCCGGCCGCTTCTGCCGCCACTCCGTATGAAGCCTATACTTACAACTTTTATGAAGAATCGGTGCCGCTGCCTGCGCCATATGTGCCGGAGAAAGCCGTCTCGGGGCAAAGTCTTGGCGTAGGCAGCTTTAATCAACCAAACGACATTTTTGTCACGGAAGACGGATTCATCTACATTCTGGACAGCGGCAACGCGCGGGTTATCGCCCTGGATAACCAGTGGCGGGTGCTCCGGACCATCGATGGCTTTGAGATGGATGGGCGGGAGAATAAGTTCGCCAATCCGTCGGGGATTTTCGTATCGGAGAAAAAGGAGATTTACGTCGCCGATACGGATAAGGGAAGAGTCGTCGTCCTGACAAGCGATGGCCAGCTGATTCGAGTCGTAGATAATCCCCAATCGGAAATTTTGCCGCCCGACTTCAAATTCGTTCCGCTCAAAGTAACCGCGGACAGGGCGGGCAGGATCTTCGTCGTCAGCCGCGGGATGTACGAAGGCATCATGCAGTTTGACGAGAAAGGCAAGTTTATCGGCTACGTCGGCACGATCAAGGTGACCGCGAGTCCGGCCGACCGGCTGTGGCGGGCGCTTGCGACCGATGCGCAGCAAGCCCAGATGCAGCTGTTCATTCCGACGGAATTCGCGAGCGTCGATATCGACCGCAAAGGCTTCGTGTATGCGACGACCGTAGATATCAATTCAACCGAAACGATCAAACGGCTGAACCCCTCCGGACAAGATGTGCTGAAACGATTCGGCCATTTTCCGCCGCGAGGCGACATCCGTTACCGGATTCTGGGCAACAACTCGGGCCCGTCCAAGCTTGTGGACATCAAGGTGCTCGGGGGCGGCATGTATGTCGCGCTCGATTCGCTTCGCGCCCGTCTGTTCGCGTACAACGACGAGGGTGAACTGCTGTACGCCTTCGGCGGACGAGGGACGCAGCTTGGCGTCTTCAATACGCCGGTCGCGGTCGAACGGGTTGCGGATAAGCTTGTCGTGCTCGACCGGGGCAAAAATAATATCGTCGTCTTCGCACCAACACGGTTCGGCAAATTGGTGAGCGCGGCGACGACCGAGCATTACAACGGCAATACCGACCGTTCCGTCGACATTTGGCGGGAAGTGCTCCGCATGAACTCGAACTTTGATATCGCCTACCGGGGTATTGGACGTTCGCTGCTCATGCAGAAGAAGAACAAGGAAGCGATGGAATATTTTAAGCTCGGCATGGACCGCAAGTATTATTCGACGGCCTTCAAGCGATATCGGCGCGAAGTGATGCAGGAGCAGTTCGGTCATTTTATGACGACCTTGATGGTACTTATCGCTGCTTTCGTTGCTTATCGGATCGTAAGGAAAGTCAGGGTGAGAAGGAGTGAGAGACGTGAAGCATGATTTCGTGAAGTTTCCCCTCCATGTCATCGTCCACCCGTTCGACGGGTTCTGGGATATGAAGTATGAACAGAAGGGCAAGATCAGGGTCGCGCTGACGATTCTCGCGATTTTCATCCTGACGTTAATTTTGCAGCGGCAGTTTTCGGGTTTCCTCGTCAACTTCAACGATCCGCGATACTTGAACAGTCTGAACGACATCATTTACACCCTGCTGCCGTTTCTCCTGTTCTGCTTCGCGAACTGGTCCATTACCACCTTGATGGAAGGCGAAGGCAAATTCAAGGAAATCGTCATGGCGACAGGCTATGCGATGCTTCCGCTGATTCTGATCAACCTGCCCCTGACGTTCATCAGCCGGATCATGGTGCAGGAGGAAACCGCCTTCTATTATTTGCTGAACAGCTTCGCCGGGATCTGGTTCCTTTATTTGTTGTTCGCCGGCATTATGACCGTGCACCAGTATACGGCCTCGAAGACGGTTATCACGATGATTCTGACGGTTATCGCCATGGGGATCGTCGTCTTTCTGGGGACTCTTGCGCTCAGCCTGGGAGCCCAGATCTGGTATTTCATCTATGATATCTACCGCGAACTCATTTTCCGTACGTAAAGGGGGCAGCACCAGTGAGCAATAGAAAAAAAATTTATGCGGTGCTGGCAAGTATCGCGGTAGTCGGGATCGGTGCTCTGCTCTACGTCATGCTGACGAAAGGAGCGCCGGCCGTCAGTGTTTCCGCCTACGCGGGGACGGCGTCTCAGCCTTCTGCGGCCTCCGAACCCAAGTTTCTGACTGGCAGCGCCGTTCCGGGCATGAAGCTTGCGGCGGAGACGGATGCCCTGGCCATGTATTTTCATGAAGAAACGACCGAGCTTGCCGTGGTGGACAAAAAGAGCGGGAAAGTATGGCGGACTAATCCCGAGGCGCGAAACGAAGACGCGAAAGCGTCCCCTGTCGAGAAAGAATTGCTTTCCTCTCAGGTGACCGTCAACTACCGCGACCGCATCGGGACGCTCAATAGGTTTACCAACTATGCGCATTCGATCGCGAATAAGCAGTTCAAGGCCGAGATGATCGACAGCGGGCTTCGCCTGACGTACACGATCGGAGACATGTCGCTTGGCATCGACGCGCTGCCGAAGTACATCAGCAAGCAGCGGATGGAAGAGAAGGTGCTCAGCCAGCTGGACGACCAGACGAAGATTACCATCAACCGTGCGTATCTTCCGTCGGAAACGAAACCGGACGTCCTGGAGCGGCTGGATACGGCGGTTGAACGCCCGCTCGTGCTGCAGCGCGTTCTGGACGCTTTTGCCAAAGCGGGTTATACCGAGGAAGACCTCGCGTTCGACAATGAAGAGAACGGAATCGGGGCCGGGGGCGAGGAGAAGCCCAATTTTACGGTCGTCCTCGAATACCGTCTCGACGGGGATAGCTTCCTCGTGAATGTGCCTGCAGGGCAAATTGTGGAAAGCAAAGGTTTCAAAATCCGAAACCTCGAGCTGCTGAACTTCTTCGGCGCAGCGGGGACGGATGAGCAAGGCTATATGCTGGTACCCGACGGATCCGGCGGTCTCATTTATTTGAACAACGGAAAATCGAACGCCGAAGTTTACGCGCAGCGCATTTACGGCGACGATTACAACGACAACAGCGGCCGGCGCGGTCAGGTATCGGAGAGTGCCCGTTTGCCGGTATTCGGCCTCAAATCCGGCGACAATGCTTGGTTTGCCCAGATCGAACGAGGCGAATCGATTGCGAATGTGACGGCAGACATCGGCGGACGTCAAAATTCGTTCAACCATATCCATGCCAGCTTCGCGCTTCGCGGCGAGGACGAGCTGGAGCTGTATAAGGGCAATGAGGTTGACGAAATCCATCTCTTGTCCGAAGCGCGTTATACCGGCGACATTCAGGTCCGGTACAACTTCCTTGACGGTTCGGATGCCTCCTATGCAGGCATGGCCGAGATCTACCGCGAGCGGCTTGCTGCGGAAGGCCTTCTGAAGCCAGTTGAAGCCGGGGAGGGCCTGCCGTTCTTCGTGGATGTGCTTGGTGCGATCGACAAGCGCAAGTCCTTCCTGGGTGTGCCTTACAAAGGACTCGTGCCGATGACGACGGTGGATCAGGCAGGCGTAATCGCGGATGCGCTGAGGGAAAAAGGCGTTTCCAACGTTCAAATGCGTTATCTCGGCTGGTTTAACGGCGGCATGAAGCATACCGTTCCTGCAAGCGTCGATATGGAAGGGAAGCTAGGCAGCGGGTCGGAACTGCGCCGGTTGGCTGATAAGCTGGAAGCGGCCGGCGGCATGCTGTATCCGGACACGGCTTTCCAGCATGTGCTGCGCGACAGCTTCGCGTTCAGGCCTGCCTCTGACGCGGCCAGGTTCATTACCCGCGAGCAGGCGGCTCGGACGCCGTACAACCGCGCGCTCAATACAATGGATTACGATCTTGGCACCTATTGGCTGCTGTCGCCTGCCAAGCTTCCGTACTTCGTCGACCAATTCATGGCCGGTTACGATGACTATAAGATCGATTCCGTCTCGCTGCGCGATCTCGGGGATTTGCTCCATGCCGACTACCGCGCAGACCGCGTCATTTTCCGCGACACGGCCAAGAACATCGTGACGGAGCAGCTCGGCAAGCTGGAGAAGGAATTCCCGCATTTGCTGCTGACCGGCGGGAATGCCTATGCGCTTCCGTATGCCGATAAGCTTGTCAACGTGCCGATGGGAGACAGCGGCTTCAACATTGTCGATGAAACCGTGCCTTTCTACCAAATGGTCATTCACGGCTATATGGACTATGCGGGCTCGCCGCTCAATCTGGACGATGAGCAGGACCTCCAGCACCAACTGCTTCGTTCGGTCGAATACGGCGCGGCGCCGCACTTCCTGTGGACATATGAGCCTTCCTCCCAGCTGAAATTTACGGCGTACGACCTGTATTTCTCTACCGAATACACAAGCTGGATCGAGGATGCCGCGAATATGTACGCAAAGGCGAATGAGGCGCTTGGCGGTCTGCGAACGCAGCCGATATCGGATCGAATCGTTCATCAGGAAGGGGTCGTCGAGGTTCGCTATGGCAATGGCGCCGCAGTGTACGTCAATTATACCGACAAACCGGTGACAGTGGGCGGCATGACGATCGAAGCGGAGAATTTTGCGGTAAGGAGTGAGGTCAATTGATCAAGAGAAGTTTCACACTGTCACAGAAGCGGTCGCTTCTCGGGATCCTCTTTATCCTGCCGTGGCTGCTCGGATTCCTTTTCCTGTTCCTGTCGCCGTTCCTTCAGTCAATCCAATTCAGCTTCAGTGAATTGAAAGTGGCGCCTAACGGCTATGATCTGAGCTTTATCGGTCTAGACAATTATCATCATGCAATCCGGATCGATCCAAACTTTAACCGGATCTTGACGGAGTCCGTAACCGAGATGGTCTACAACGTACCAATGATCCTTTTCTTCAGCCTGTTTGCGGCAACGCTACTGAACTCGAAGTTCAAGGGCAGGGCGCTGGCGCGGGCGATCTTCTTCCTGCCCGTCATTCTCGCTTCCGGTGCGATCGAGGAGGCGCAATCGGCCGGCTTGATCCAGTTAACCGGCAGCTCCCAGATCGCGCAGGAGCTTGGTGAACAGCAGAATGGCTTCGACCCGATGATTCTGGTAAGTATTCTCGGCAACAGCGGTATTCCGCTCGGGTTCATCGAATATATCGTGACGGCCGTCAACCGGATATATGAGATTATCCGCAGCTCCGGCGTCCAGATTCTCATTTTCCTCGCCGCTTTGCAATCGGTTCCTTCCACGATGTATGAAGTCGCGAAGATGGAGGGCGCGACCGCGTACGAGTCGTTTTGGAAAATTACGTTTCCCATGGTCAGTCCGCTCATCCTGACGAACGTCATCTATACGATTATCGATTCATTCGCCGACAGCCAAGTGACGCAGTATATCTATGAAACGGCGTTCACTTCCCAGAACTTCGGACTCAGCGCAGCGATGGCGTGGATGTATACGATCGTTGTCAGTATTATTCTGGTCGTGGTTGGCTTCGTTATTTCCAAAAGGGTGTTCTACTATAACTGATCCTCGGAGAGGAGGAAAGACAATGTCAGCCAAAATACCGGAGAACGAAGCGGTCCTGTTGCGGTACCAGCGTGCACGAAACAAAGGCAGCGAGGTGCTGTGGTCAATATTTCGCTACATTCTGATCCTTGGCATATCGTTTGTCATCCTGCTGCCGGTCTTGAAGCAAATCTCGGTCGCGTTCAAAGATCCGCTAGATATTTATGATCCAACGATCTATATGATTCCCGTCAATTATACGATGGAGAACATTCGGCTGGCGATGAACGTTCTGGACTACTGGCCGCTGCTTCAGAACACGATGCTGTTCGTCATTTCGACGACGCTGCTTGCCACTGCCTCTTGTGCGCTCGCGGGTTACGGCTTTGCGCGGTTCACCTTTCCGGGCAGCAATGTGTTGTTTGCTCTCGTTATTATGACGATCCTGATTCCTTCCAGCACGCTTATGGTACCGATGTACCTGCATTTCCGGGAGTTTGACGTACTTGGTCTCGTTAAGCTGTTTACGGGCAAGGACGGCGTCAATCTACTGAACACGTATTGGCCTTCGTTAATCACCTCGGGGCTCGCCATCGGCCTCAAGGCAGGTCTGTTCATCTATATCTTCCGGCAGTTCTTCAGGGGACTGCCGAAGGAAATCGAGGAATCGGCTCTCATCGACGGAGCCGGCGGTTTGCGAACGTTCTTCACGATCATGCTGCCGAATGCGATTCCGCCGATCATTACCGTCCTGCTGTTCTCGTTCGTCTGGCAGTATAACGACACGTTTTACACGTCGCTGTTCATGAGCGATAGCAACCTTATGGCGGTCAAGATTGCATCGTTCCCGGCAGACGTTAATCAATTCCTTCCTCGTCTGCTTGGTATCGAGGGAACAGAGGCTCGTGCAGATCCGAATCATGTATCGATGATCGTCGATACCGGCATTCTGCTGGCCATCGCACCGCTCATTATCTTGTACCTGTTCGTCCAACGCAACTTCGTAGAGAGCGTTGAGCGCACCGGCGTCGTCGGTTAACAGCAAGAATCCAATACGGAAGGGAGAACCCGGCAATGAAGGAGCATTTGCAAGGAAGATTGGCGGTCGAGCCAAAACTTATCCATCCGGCGGCAAGCGATAACGCCAAACGGTTGATGGCCTATCTGTGCAGCATATACGGCAAACGGACGCTGACCGGACAGCAGTACGGCGTCGTTTCGACGCCCGAGATGGATGTCATTGTTCGGGCAACCGGCAAATACCCGGCGGTCGGCGGTTTCGACTTCATGAACGATTCGCCGTCCCGCGTTGAACGAGGCGCCGTGCCAACCGATACGCCGCTGGCGATCGACTGGTGGAGACGCGGGGGAATCGTCACGTTCTGCTGGCACTGGAATGCGCCTAAAGATCTGATCGATGAGGCGCCGGACAATGGATGGCACCGGGGCTTCTATACGAGTGCAACGACGTTCGATATCGCGGGAGCCATGAACGACGAATCATCCGAAGACTTTGCCTTGTTGATGCGCGATATCGACGCCATTGCCATCCAGTTGAAGATCCTTCAAAGCGTTGGGATCCCCGTGTTATGGCGGCCTCTGCACGAAGCTTCCGGCGGCTGGTTCTGGTGGGGAGCGAAGGGTCCTCAGCCTTGCGTAAAGCTGTGGAGGATTATGTACGATAGACTGACGAATCTGCACGGGCTAAACAACCTGATCTGGGTGTGGAACGGTCAGCATCGTGATTGGTATCCCGGCGATGAATATGTCGACATTATCGGAGAAGACATCTATCCCCCGGAGCGAACGTATATCTCGAGCTTGGAGAGATTTCGCCAAGCGCTTGGTTATACCACGGCAAACAAAATGATTGCCCTCTCAGAGAACGGGCCGTTGCCGGATCCTGACAAGATGATTGGCGAAGGTGCGCCCTGGCTGTGGAACTGTACCTGGTACGGCGGCTTTGTATGCGTTAAAGGTGCAAATGGTGAATGGGATGTCGGCGAGCAATATACGGAGCGGGAGATGCTGATCAAGTATTACGGGCACCCGTTCACGGTGACATTGGATGAATTACCCGATTTAACCGCTTATCCAATTGAAGGATAAAAAAATAGCGTTTGCAGGCAATCGCCCCGAGCGCTTGGTCCGAGTGCGATAGTAAGGTTCACCGCCACATACAACGCGCAAGGGAGGAAATGAACGATGACCTATAAAGTGCTGACGGAAGAACAGGTCGAGCATTTCATTGAGAGAGGCTGGGTCAAGCTGGAGGGCGCTTTCGCCCGGGAAGACGCATTGGAGGCCCAGGATTATCTCTGGACAGAGGTGGAGAAGCGGAGCGGCGTGCGCAAGGACGACCGTGCAACATGGACGGAGCCATTGGTCCAGATCAACGAAACGTTTCTGACGCCGGCCTTCGCCCGCTGCAACACGGCACGGCTCGGCGATGCCATCGAGGATCTGATCGGTCATGGCCGATGGGCGAACCGCACCGTGTACGGAGAGACGGAGCGGCTGGGCGGGTTCGGATGGTGGCCCGTCAACTTCTCCCTGAACGCCGACCAGCCCTGGACGGTTCCGATCAACGGCTGGCATTGGGACGGTATCCACTTCAAACATTTCGTCGACAGCCCGGAGCAAGGGTTATTATGCTTGTGTCTGTTCTCCGATATCACGCATCAGGGCGGAGGTACGTTTATCGTGGAGGGATCGCACAAGGTTGTCGCCCGATTCCTGGAAGGCCGCCCGGAGGGATTGGAACTCGGAGAAGCGATTGGGGAGTTGAATCGTGAGCATCCCTATCTGCGCGAACTGACTGGCGCGGACAGGAGGAAGGACAGTGATGCCGGCGATATCTATGCCAACCAGTACGCCGGGGCACCGGATGCAAGATCGGCTGAAGAAATCGCCAAGGCGCGGCTCGACAAGTTCATGAACAATGACTATGTCGATGCAAGCGGCACTACGCTGCGCGTGCTGGAGACGACTGGCGGGCCAGGCGACGCGATTCTCTGTCATCCCTTTTTGTACCATTCGTCCTCTCAGAACCTGATTGGCGTTCCCCGGTTTATGTGCAACCGCACAACGCCGGTAATCGAGAGGCTGAACTTGCAGAGGGAGAACGAGACGGATTATTCGCCGCTTGAGATCAGCATTCGTAAGGCGCTTGGTCGTCAGTAGAGAATGGGAATATAGAAAGCATAAATGTCCAGAGCGGATTTCAGTATTAAACCGAAACGAGGGACGGCATGGAACGATTGTTCATCAAGGGAATGACATGGGGATGGAGCGCAAAGCGCGGCGACTACCGGACGGAAGAAGCAGCGGACTCCATACGCAAGCTGAAAGAAACCGGGAGCGAATGGATCGCGCTCTCTTTCTGGACCTGGCAGGACACGGTACATTCGACGCAGATCCCGTTTGATTACGGCTTTACCGTAACCGATCGCGACATCGAAGCCGCCGTGCGCGAAGCTAGACGGAGCGGGCTGAAAATTTGCCTTAAGCCCGTCGTCAATTCGCGGGATGGCCTCTGGCGGGCGCATATCGGATTTCCGGAGGAGGATAATGGCAGTCCTTCTTACTGGGACACCTGGTTCGAATCGTATACGAATTTTCTGGTTCATTACGCAGAGCTTGCGGAGGAATTGGGCTGCGAGATGTTCTGCGTCGGCTGCGAGATGGTCAAAACCGAGTCGCAGACGGCTAGATGGACTCAGACGATTGCACGCGTGAGAGAGGTTTACTCGGGACCGTTGATCTATAACGCCAACCACGGCAGTGAAGACGGAGTGGCGTGGTTCGACCTGGTAGACGTCATCGGCACAAGCGCTTATTACCCTGTCGGCAGTGTGCCAGGTGATACGGAAGACAATATGATCGCCAAATGGCTGCCGATTCGCGACAAGATGGAGCGGCTGCACCGGAAGTTCAACAAGCCGGTCGTATTTATGGAGATCGGTTGTCGCAGCGCACATGGCTGCGCCACGATGCCATGGGATTACTTGCACCAGGACTTGCCGTTTTCCGAAGAGGAGCAGGCGAACTTTTACAGTTCCGTTATCCAGGTATTCTGGGATCAGCCGTGGTTCGGCGGATTTTTCTGGTGGGATTGGAGCGTGAAACTGTACCCGTTGTCGGAAGCAAAGTCGAACCGAGGGTTCGACGTGTACGGCAAGCGAGCGGGCCAAATTTTGACGGAGTGGTATACAGGCCGGTAATGCGGTATCCCACCGATTTGTATCAATGATTAAATGCTTGCCATTGGAATGCAATGGTAAGCATTTTTTTGTTTGTGCCCAGCATGGGTACAGTGCTATCTCCTAACAACAAGTAGTCGAGTAGTAGTAGTCTATTTGATTGCCATTGACAAGAAGAAACGTAATTGCTAAAGTGTTGAACAGTTGTTTTAAACATATGTTTAATATGAGAGACAGATAGAGGGAGTGGAGAGATTGAAACAAGCACTGCGGGCATTTATGAAGCGCCCTACTACTTGGGTGGGGATCATTACAGCATTAACGTTCCAGATGGTTTTCTCATTAATCTGGATGACCGGTTATGACGGGGTAACCGATCGCGCCGATCAATTGCATATTGCAATTGTCAACAAAGATGGACAGCTTGGAAAGCAGGTTGCTTCTAATCTAATGAAGGAACTGCCTTTCCAAATGTCACAGCTCGATGATTTGGACGCTGCTAAGAAGCAACTGGATGACAGGAAGCTTCAGATGGTTATTTATATGCCGGAGGATTTCACGCAGAAAACGGCGTCTCCGGAGGGCCACGCCAATATTCAATATTGGATTAATGAGTCCAATCCTGCTTTAATTAAAAGTATGATGAGCGGGGTAGCCGAGCAGGTAACGGCCGAGGTGAACAAACAGGCAGTCGCCGCAGGTATTCAATCAACACTTGGAACGGCGGCCAAAATGCCGGAAGCTCAGGCTGCAACAGCGGCACAAAGTCTGGCGGAACGGGTAACGGCTGATATTCAATCGACTAATGCGATTCATGGCATGAATAATCAGATGGTACCGATGATGATGGTGCTAGCTTCTTATGTAGGTGCTATGATTATGGGGATGAATCTGGAGCAGTCGGCCATGGCTGTTCAGAGCAGCGTCAGCCGCTGGAGAAGATTTGCTGCAAGAAGCATCATTAATATCGCTGCAGCCGTAGTTGTTTCATTAGTAGGCGCTACATTGCTCTATTCCCTTGGCGGACAAATCGAGCAGGGCTTTATCCATCTGTGGTTATTTGAAATGCTATTCCTGCTGACATTTATGTTTGTCTCGCAGATGTTTCTGTATCTGTTTGGTATGGCGGGCATGCTGTTTAATATAATGCTGCTGTCGGCGCAGCTGGTGTCGTCAGGTACAATTGTGCCGCGGGAGCTGCTATCGGACTTTTATACCGCACTGGGTACGATTCTTCCTGCAACCTATGCGGTTGAAGGCAATATGAACTTGTTATTTGGCGGCCCTGGAGTAGGCCATGAGGCAGCTGTTCTCTTCCTGATTTCAGCAGTGGCTATAGCAGTGAGCGCTGCTGCTGCGGGATTAAAACGAAGCGCGGTTCAGCCGCATGAGGCAACAACAACGGTCGCGGCCAAATAAGTCGTATAATAGATAAGCTGGAGGACTGGAAAATGACAACGAATGAGAGTGACGTGAAGTCGCGCATCCTGCTTGCGGCAAGGAAGCTGTTTGCCAGCCAAGGCTTCGAAGGGACGACGGTAAGGCAAATATGCGAGGAAGCGGGCGGAGCTAACGTTGCTCTTATCTCGTATCATTTTGGTGGCAAAGAGAATATGTTTGCAGCTCTGTTTGATGCTTATTTCCCCAGCCGCCAGTTTGCTGAGGTAGATCTGGACCTGCCGCCCGTAGAAGGCGTGAAGCTTGTTATTTCGGAAGTCACCAAGTTCCGTTACAGCGATCCTGAGCTTGTCCAGATCATCCAGCATGAGGTTTTATTGAATACAGCCCGCATTGAGAAAATCCGTTTTTATGTAATGCCGTTGTGGCAGACGTTGCGGAAGTGGCTGGAGATTGGCCGTGAGCAGGGAGTGTTTCAGTTCCGTTCGACAGATCTTACCCTTTTCTCAATAGCTGGAGTATTGTTGTTTAACCGTCACTCGGATTACTGGCAGGCAATCCGGAGCGAGGAGCCGCATACGCTGGCATTCACGATTGAAGAGATGACCAGCTTTATTATGAACGGCTTGCAAGCCAAGCTGTAGAAGATGGCGGCATGCGCGATAATCGCGTATGCCGTCTTTTCGCTAGGGCTATAATGGTGAAGGTGTCCTGTTGGCGGATGTTAAATAACTGCAAAAATGATCCAAGACACTTGAAATTAGACAAGAAAATGAGTATGATAAAAATGGTTGTTAGCACTTCAAGCTTACGAGTGCTAATTTAAAACAATAAGCGACAAATTTTTTAAGGAGGCTATTTTCAATGATCAGACCTTTAGGTGAACGCGTATTGATCGAACCGATCGCAAAAGAAGAAACGACTGCAAGCGGCATCGTTTTGCCGGATACGGCTAAAGAAAAACCACAAGAAGGCAGAGTGGTGGCAGTTGGCAGCGGCACGCTGAAAGACGGCGTTCGTGTTGCGCTGGAAGTTAAAGAAGGCGACCGCGTTCTTTTCTCCAAATATGCGGGAACAGAAATCAAATATGATGGTAAAGAGTATTTGATTATGAAGGAAAGCGACATTCACGCGATCTTTGGATAAGCCCGTTCCTAACATAGAGGGCAAGAAGCAAGATACTTATTATACTTTTTGGGAGGTAACACGATAATGGCAAAAGAAATTAAATTTAGCGAAGACGCTCGCCGCGCAATGCTGCGTGGTGTAGATTCCCTTGCAAATGCAGTTAAAGTAACGCTTGGTCCTAAAGGCCGTAACGTGGTACTCGAGAAGAAATTCGGCAGCCCGCTCATTACAAATGACGGTGTATCCATTGCGAAAGAAATCGAGCTGGAAGATGCATTCGAGAACATGGGTGCTCAACTGGTTAAAGAAGTAGCAACAAAAACAAACGACGTTGCCGGTGACGGTACAACAACAGCTACCGTTCTGGCTCAAGCGATGATTCGCGAAGGTTTGAAAAACGTTACTGCTGGCGCTAACCCTATGGTTATCCGCAAAGGTATCGAAAAAGCGGTTAAAGCTGCAGTTGAAGAGCTGAAAGCAATCGCAAAGCCGATCGAAGGCAAACAATCGATCGCACAAGTTGCTTCGATCTCCGCTGCTGACGACGAAGTAGGCCAACTGATTGCAGAAGCAATGGAAAAAGTGGGCAACGACGGCGTTATCACCGTTGAAGAGTCGAAAGGCTTCGTAACGGAGCTTGAAGTGGTTGAAGGCATGCAATTCGACCGCGGCTACGTTTCGCCATACATGATCACGGATACAGATAAAATGGAAGCTGTCCTCGACAACCCATACATTCTGATCACGGACAAAAAAATCTCGAACATTCAAGAGATCCTTCCGGTTCTGGAGAAAGTTGTTCAATCCGGCAAACAGCTCCTGATCATCGCGGAAGACATTGAAGGCGAAGCTCAAGCTACGCTGGTACTGAACAAACTGCGCGGTACATTCACTTGCGTAGGCGTTAAAGCTCCGGGCTTTGGCGACCGCCGCAAAGCGATGCTGGCTGATATCGCAGCTCTGACTGGCGCTCAAGTCGTTACAGAAGAGCTGGGTCTTGAACTGAAATCGGCATCCGTGGAGCAACTCGGTTCCGCTCGCCAAGTTCGCATTACAAAAGAAAACACGATCATTGTTGACGGCAGCGGCAACGCGGAAGACATTCAAGCTCGTGTAAACCAAATCCGCGTTCAATTGGAAGAAACAACTTCCGAGTTCGACCGTGAGAAACTGCAAGAGCGTCTGGCTAAACTGGCTGGCGGCGTAGCGGTTATCAAAGTTGGCGCGGCTACTGAAACAGAACTCAAAGAGCGCAAGCTCCGCATTGAAGATGCCCTGAACTCGACTCGCGCAGCGGTTGAAGAAGGTATCGTATCCGGCGGCGGTACAGCTCTGATCAACGTATACAAAGCAGTTGCGGCTGTTCAAACAACCGGCGACGAGCAAACAGGCGTTAACATCGTATTGCGCTCCCTCGAAGAGCCGCTTCGCACAATCGCTGCGAACGCTGGCCAAGAAGGCTCCGTCATCGTTGAGCGTCTGAAAAACGAAAAAGTAGGCGTTGGTTACAATGCCGCTACTGGCGAATGGGTGAACATGTTCGAAGCGGGTATCGTTGACCCTGCGAAAGTAACTCGTTCCGCACTGCAAAACGCAGCTTCCGTAGCAGCTATGTTCCTGACTACTGAAGCCGTTGTTGCTGACAAACCTGAGAAAGACAAACCAGGCATGCCTGACATGGGCGGCATGGGCGGTATGGGCGGCATGATGTAAGATTGGACATTTAAACGTTCAATATAAATAAAGAGAAGCTTTTCATAAGTTCGCTGAACTTATGGAAAGCTTCTTTTTTTGTATGAGTTAATAAACGAAAACGGCGATATCGATACCTATGGCTAACAGAAATTAATCGCCGTTTCTTATTAGATAAGAACTGTTCCTGTACCGGAGTCAGACAAGTCGCCTTTTGCTCCACCGCCGCGAGTATCATTGTTCTTCAGCAGGGTTTCGCTGGTGTTCGCGTCAATCAATATCCCATACTGTGGTTTGTTGGCGAGTCCACCGGCGCGGCACATATTGCCCTGTACATTATTGATTGTGTTCGCGCCTTGTGCTCCGCTACTGAGAAAGATGTTTTGATAACCTTGGTTAGTCGTCTGGCTGTTTTCTTTACATTGATTGTTCGAGATGGAGTTGCTAAGTGAATCGTTAGCCGCATCTCCTTTGACAAAGATACCGTGTTGACCGTTTTTGGAGCAGCGATTGCTGTCGACTAAGTTGTATTTAGAGTTCCAAAGGTAAATGCCTGACAAAGCGTTACTTGAGCTGGTATTGCCATTAATGGAGTTATCTGTGCTGACGGCGATGAAAATACCGCGGCCCTTATTATTTGTAACGTTATTATCGTTTATTATATTGTCAAAGCTTTTGTAAACATTGATGCCTTCGCCGGAGTTTCCGTAGACCTTGTTGTCTGTGATAACGTTCCGGTCTGCATTGTTCAGCAGATAAATGCCGTGCGAGCCGTTATTATAAACGACATTACCGCTGATTACGTTATCCGTCGAGGTGTTAACGTAAATACCATAGTTGCCGCTGGCGTATACGATGTTGCCTGTAACGCTGTAATAGCGTGACGATGAGGCAAGGTAAATCCCCCACATGGTATTCCCTTCAAAGACATTGCCGGTGATTGTCGCGCTTGCATCGCCGAGGGCCTGGATACCAATTTTATTCCCTTTGAACACATTCCCGGTAATGGTAACGTCTCTAACCGTCCCGCCAAGTTCCGGCTCGATATCAATCCCTGCTGCCGGGTCAGTTCCCTGTGTCGTTTCAAACGAGCAGCCGATCACACGGAAATTTTCATTAGCGCATATAGAGATGCCTTGTCTGCGGTTATCAATAAAGCTGACATTCTCGACGGTTACTTTTTTTGTGTTTCCAAGTGTAGAATGATACAGAGTGTAAATTCCGTCGCCCCAAAACTCTTTGCAGGTCACATCGCGAATGGTTACATTTGTTGCACCTTCGAGCCAGACACCGACTCCAACCTGACCCGCAGTTGGCCCCGTATGCGTATACCTTTCTCCTTGCAGGATACCGCCTTCAATCGTTACGTTAGAAACAGCTCTTACAAGAAATATTGCATAGTTGTTATACGCATTTGTGATGGCTTTTAATACCGTATTTTCAGTCATTTTAATCGTGATGTTATTTTTTAGTGAGATACACGTTGCGTTTGTCACCGGGTTGTAAGGGTTTCCTGTATTGATCATATAAGTGCCCTCAGGGATGTATACCGTGCCACCGGAAGCCGGCAGAGAGTTGATTGCAGCATTAATTCTTGCTGTATCGTCACTAGTGCCGTTGCCTAGAGCGCCAAAGGATTTTACATTCACCCAGTTCTCCAGCGGGCTTGCACCGCCTGTTGTTGTAATCGTAATATCCTTTGTACCGTCAAAAGTTGCAGAACCCGCAACGCTTCCTGTCAGCTTGATTGTTCGTGCGGTCTGTAGTTTTGCTGCTTGATCTACAACACCGTTATTGTTCGTGTCATAAACCGATTTAAGCATATCCCCATTTGCCATACCATCATCTCCTTTTTCTCTCGTAACTAAACACAAGCGGTGTACGCTACCTACAATCCGCGTGTTCGTCGCCCGTTTATTTCTTAATGTTTATCCTTATCTTTGTTAAAAAAATAAAAGGCGGTGCCGAGTAGTCATGCAGAGACTAGTAGAATCAGCCGGCGTTTTGGTATTCAAAAATCTATTCAATTGACACTATGACACTCACTTTAAAACAACATATGAAAGAATAGTAGAGTTGGTATGGGCCATATGTAAAAACTCATCTTGCTTGCTGAAAATGTGCAATTATCAATGGTCGCTAGGTGATGGATAATGGATACAGACACAGATGTGCTATATAGAAATTTATCTTGACTTGTTACAAAATGTATCTTAAATTTAGAAATATACTTTAGATACAATTTGTATCTATCTCTTAATCTAAAATGGAGCGTGAATGAAAGATGCGTATCTTGGTAACGGGCTCCGCTGGATTTATTGGCTTCCATGTATCCAGTAAGCTATTAGATCTGGGTTACACCGTTGTTGGTTTCGATAACCTGAATAGTTATTATGACGTGGAGTTGAAACAAGCTCGCCTGGAGCATTTGCTGGAGCGTGACCAATTTCATTTTGTAAAAGGGTCTCTGGAAAATCGATCCGATCTTGAGCAGCTGTTTGAAGAACATCGCTTTCAAGTCGTTATTCATTTGGCTGCCCAAGCAGGAGTTCGGTATAGTTTGGAGCATCCTCAAACCTATATTGACTCTAATGTGACAGGCTTCCTCAACATATTGGAGATGTGCCGAATTCATCAAATAGGCCATCTTCTTTACGCATCGTCAAGTTCCGTTTACGGAGCCAACCGGAAAGTGCCTTTCTCTGTGGAAGATATGACCGACCATCCGGTTAGTTTGTATGCAAGCACCAAAAAAATGAATGAGATGATGGCACATGCTTATAGTCATATTTATGGTTTACCAGTGACGGGGATGCGGTTTTTTACCGTATACGGTCCATGGGGGCGACCGGATATGGCTTACTTTTCGTTTACGCGAAATATTCTGGAAGAGAAGCCGATTACCGTATTTAATAATGGGGAAATGTGGCGTGATTTTACTTATGTGGATGATGTCGTTCAGGCAATAGCCAATCTCATCCCACTTCCACCTGCGCCTGACAGCAATTGGAATGGACAGACAGGAAGCAGTAATGCTCCTTACCGTATTTATAATATCGGCAATCACAGTCCTGTCAAGTTAATGGAGATGATTAATCTTCTTGAACGGCATTTGGGAAAAAAAGCTCGTATGGAATATCGCCCAATGCATCCTGGGGACGTCGAAGTAACCTATGCGGACACCAAGTCTTTAGAGGAACAGGTTGGATTCAAGCCTGAAACGCCATTGGATGCGGGATTAGGCAAATTCGTTTCCTGGTATAAAGCGTTTTATCAAGTTAAGGGGCTCGAGTTGACGAAGTCTATAAGCGGAGATTAACAGAGGAGACAGGAACATGAGAACAATTGCCATGATTGGTACGGGGTATGTAGGGCTTGTAAACGGCACATGCTTGGCACATATCGGCCATAGCGTGCAATGCTGCGATACTAATGCTGACAAAATCGAGTGGCTCCAGCAGGGTCGAATTCCGATTTATGAGCCGGGACTCGAAGCAATGGTTGCAGAAAATGTTGCTGCTGGTCGGTTGTCGTTTACGTCCGATATGGCGTCTGCTATCGAACAATCGGATTTGTTGTTTATTGCTGTTGGAACGCCGATGGCTCCTACAGGTGCTGCGGATCTAGGTTATATTCAATCAGTAGCGGAATTTATTGGCCGTCATTTGACAGCATACAAAACGATTGTAATAAAGAGCACGGTTCCGGTTGGTACAGGACGAATGGTAGACAGCTGGATCCGGGCGAATATGCAGAATCCGCAAATCCCGTTTGATGTCGTTTCCAATCCTGAATTTTTACGAGAAGGCTCTGCCGTTGCTGATTTTATGAAGATGGAACGATGCATTGTGGGGGCGATTCGTCCGGAAGCTGCACAGTTGGTCGCAGATTGCTTTGAGCCGCTCAATACGAAAACCTATTTTACCACTCCCGAGAGTGCCGAAATGATCAAATATGCGGCGAATGCATTCTTAGCGACTAAAATTTCGTTTATTAACGCAATTGCGAATTTATGTGAGCGGTATGGAGCAGATGTGGAGGATGTGGCTGAAGGAATCGGTTCAGATAGCCGTATCGGTTCTGCGTTCCTCCGAGCAGGTATTGGCTATGGCGGATCATGTTTTCCAAAGGATACACATGCATTGAACTGGATGGCTGATCAAGCGGGGTATAATTTTGGTCTGTTGAAGGAGGTTATTCAAACCAACGAAGAGCAGAAGTATGTGCTGCTCAAGAAATTGGTTCAGGCATTGGGTGATCTGCGAGGAACAACGATAGCTGTGCTAGGGTTGTCGTTTAAACCCAATACCGACGATTTGCGCGATGCGCCGTCACTTGCACTCATTCCTGCCTTGATTGCTGCAGGAGCGAGCGTACGGGTGTACGATCCAGTTGCCATGTCTGAGGCGAGAAAATGGTTCGGCAGTGATGTGAATTATGGCATAGGCGTTTATCAAACGATTGCCGGCTGCGATGCATGTTTAATTCTTACAGAGTGGAGAGAATTTATTACGCTTGATTTAGAACAAGTGCGTCAGCTCTTAAAGCGTCCAATTGTAGTGGACGGACGAAATTGCTATTCGCTTGCAAGCATGAGTGGGCATGGTATTGAATACCATTCCATTGGGCGGACAGCTGTTTCTGCCGAACAGACGGTATTATCACGCCTTTAATGATACATTTTGTATCGTTGTGGTGTTAGAATCGTGGAAAAGAATCAGAGAAAATTTGGAAGGTGGATCGAATCCTATGGACCCCAAAAAAGTAATGGTTACAGGCGGTGCAGGTTTTATTGGTTCTCATATCGTTGAACGTTGTCTCTCGAAAGGCTGGGAAACAATCGTAGTTGATAATTTATCCAAAGGGGAATTCGAAAATATTCCAATCGGGGCTCGCTTCTATCACACCGATATCAGATCACATGAGATGGAAGGAATTTTAGCTAAGGAACGACCGGATGTTATTGTACACCAGGCTGCGCAAACAGACGTTCAGTATTCCATTAATGAGCCGCTCGAAGATGCCTCAGCCAATATTTTGTCTACGATCCGTTTACTTGAGCTGGCCGTGAAGTATGGTGTGCGCAAGTTTGTTTATGCTTCATCTGCTGCCATCTATGGAATGCCGGAAGCTGCTCTGATTAACGAAGCTCATCCGAAGCATCCGATGTCCGGCTACGGGGTGTCCAAATATGTGCCAGAGCTGTACATATATACGTACGCCAAATTATATGGACTGGAATACGGAATTTTGCGATACGCAAATGTGTATGGACCGCGCCAAGCTAGTGATGGGGAGGGCGGCGTAGTTGCTATTTTCGTTGATCGTCTGCTCCGTGGACAAAAGCTTGTCATTTATGGAGATGGGGAGCAAACCAGAGATTTTATCTACGTTGAGGACATTGCCGATGCGAATATTGCTGCCATTCTTGCTGAACAGAATGTGATTGCAAACGTAGGCACAGCGCATCCCCTGAGTGTCAATGCGCTCGTAGCGAGCTTGCAAGATTGCTGTGATCAGAAAACAAGGGTTGAATACCGTCCTGCCCGTGCCGGGGACATCATGCATAGCTGTCTGGATAATCACAAAGCGATCCAACAATTGAAATGGGAACCTAAAGTACGTTTGGAAGAGGGACTCTGGAAGACATACTCCTACCGTTTGTCCAAAATGACGCAGGAGAAAGCACTCGAATCGGCCGCGCACATATAATCAGGCGCTGGAAGGTGGATGGGTATGAAGGATTCATCCAAAGTGATTAAAGAAATGTTCATGCTAAGAAGCATTGCGTGCTTAGGAATCGTATTATTCAACTCGTTAGATACGGCAATTACGCATTTCAATTTATCTGAGTCAGCGGGTCACAGCGTGACACCGGCCATCATCCATATGATTCAGATGCTGCTGCTGTTTTCTACACCGATGTTTATTTTTATTTCTGAGTTGATTATATCGAAATCGTATCGGGATGGAGTTCCGCCGGATTTTTTGAAAAAAAGAGCGAAGTTTATTTTAATTCCTTACCTCGCAATGGCATTTTTATTTTCGATTATCGATGTAAATATTGATCATGCGGTTCCAACTTTCAAGCTGTACCTTTACGAGCTCGCTAAAAACTTCCTGCTTGCAGATTTCTTTGGTTATTTCCTTCTGGTTGTTTTTCAATTCTATTTGCTGCATATCTTATTTGCCAGGTGGATATCCCGCAGATTTTCGATGAGGTCTGTGCTTATTTGCTCGATCGGCGCCAATGTTCTCTACCTCGCTATATTTAATCTAATTGACCTTGAATCTCTTCCGTTCGGCAATTATTACATCATTAGTTTTCTGAACAAGGTTCCGGCAATCGCTTGGCTAGGCTACTTCTCAATTGCATTCTATTGCGGCAGAAACTTTGAAGCCTTTATTGAAATGCTGGGCAGGCAAATAAAATGGGTGATCGCCTTCGTCATCCTCTCGGCAGCCGCCATGCTTATATTGAACCAGGCAGGAATCATGGACAGAGTTTATTCGAAACGATTTGATGTTTTGTTCTATACGATAGGCATCATCTTTATTATGGTGCATTACTCAAAAAAACTAACTCGGGTACCAGTCGTTCTAGTGAAAGTAAGCCAGTACTCCTTCGGCATATTTCTGCTCACCCGGTTTTACATGTACGGTGTAAGTCAATTAGCTCCTGCACAATATTCACTTCCTAACCTCTTGTTATTTGTCGTTATTGCATTCGCGGTGGCTGTCTTCGGCTCCATAGCTGTTACGCATCTATTAAATAAAATCCGTTTTGGCCCGCTTATTACAGGCAGGATTGGTATAGGAATTCAGCAGCAGAAGCCTGAAAAGCAGATCATGAAAGCAAGTGGACGAAGAGTGGGGAAATTTGATTGACAAGTTACAAATTGTATCATAAAATCTGAATTGCGGAATAAAGATACTAACTGTAACAAATTACGAGTGAAAAGAGGGTACAAATGGAGCTCAAACAAGTTCTAAGAGTGCTTAAGTTAAAAGCGTGGTTCATTATCGTCTTCATTTTATTCGTTACGTCAGCTGTAGGCGTCTTCAGTGTTTTTTACATGAAACCCGTATACGAGGCTTCAACCAAGATCGTTCTAAAATCAAATGGTGAAACCGATGGAAAATTGGTTGATTATGATGTGCTGCTAGCCAACGTGATGTTGATTGAGACCTATCGTGATATCGTCAAGACGCCAGGACTTATGGAAAAGGTCGTTACGGCTTATCCGGAAATAAACATGACGCCGGAGCAGTTGATTCTAAAGGTCAAAGTTAACTCATCCAACAATCAAATTATGTCCGTTCAAGTGAAAGACGCTTCTTACAATAAGGCGGCACAAATTGCTAACGCTGTATCGGACATTCTGGTTCAGGAGATTCCGAAAATTATGAACATCAATAACGTTTCCATTCTTGATCAGGCAGCTAACATGCCTAATCCTAAGCCAGTTACACCAAACATACCGATTAACATCGCCATTGGATTTATTCTTTCGTCTCTAATCAGTATGTCTATCGTGCTTCTTAGAGAATATCTGGATGATAAGGTGAGATCGGAAGAAGTCATTGAAAAGACGCTTGGACTTTCCGTACTGACTGTAATTCCGAAGATGAAGAAGAATGAAGTGTTCCCGCTGTCACTTCGTGTTACATCTGATGAAAGAGTTGGTGAGCGAACTTATGTGGCCATTAACCAGTAAAAAGGAAAAGTATAAACCGTCTTCGCCTATCATTGAGGCTTGTTGGAAAATGAGAAATAAAATTGATCAAATTATGGAAAACGAAACCTGCCAAGTGTTAACGGTCACTTCGGCCGGGAAATCAGAAGGCAAGACGACAGCTGCAGTTAACTTAGCTTGCTCTTACGCTCAGAAGGATAAAAAGGTGTTGTTAGTGGATGCGAATCTCAGGACACCGTTCCTTCATGAAGTATTCGGAGTAGCCAATAACAATGGGCTTACCAATGTCGTGACGGAACGTTACGAGACCAGCGATATCATTCGTTATACGATGATGCCGAATCTGTTCCTGATTTCATCCGGCCCGAATTTTATCGACCCGATTGAATTGCTGACTTCCAGCAAAATGTCTACCCTTCTGGAGGAGTTAAAGAGGGAATTCGATTTGATCATTATGGATACGCCGCCCGCCATGATATGGTCGGATGCTCAAATTGTATCTTCCATGAGTGATGGGGTGCTGCTTGTCATGAAGGACGGCAAGGTGAAGAAGAATCACGCTTTGAAGGTGAAGTCTATGATTGAGCAGGTAAATACCAGAATTGTCGGAGTCGTATTTAATAACAAAAACAAACGCAAGATCGCTAATTAGTTGTTGTTGAAATGTCGCTGCACCTTTGCTCCTTCATTTAAGGTAGAGGTGCAGTGGTGAGGACGGAGAACATCATATGAAAATAAGCAGTCTTACGAATCCAGTCTTGAATAGATGGATAAATAATAAATTTATCAGAAATGTCTCTGTCATGATGTATGGAACGGCAATTGCTCAAATGATCGCCATGATAATCGTACCGGTATTGAGTCGGATCTATCAGCCAGATCAGCTAGGTGTTTTTTCGCTCTATGTATCGATCATCACGTTATTTTCAGTAATCGCATCATTCCGATATGAGGTGGCCATCGTGCTGCCTAAAGATGAGGACGAAGCGACTCGTATCTTTCTGCTATCCTGCATCATAACCGTATTGCTGAGTGCGGTTTTGCTAATCTTTTGTTTATTCTTTGATGATTCCATTGCCCGCTTATTTGGTTCCCCTGAATTAAAAAAGTGGCTGATCTGGGTGCCAATAAGTGTTTGTGCAATGGGCTTGTATCAATGCCTCAATTATTGGAGCACTAGACAGAAGCAGTACAAACGGATGTCCAAGTCATTGGTAGGACGCCAGGGCAGTATCGCCTCCACCCAAATCGCCGCAGGATCATCCGGTTTTGCCTCGATGGGCTTGATCGGGGGTCAAATTGTCGGACAAGTGATTGCTTCCGCGATCTGGTTATTCCAAACATGGAGAGAGAATTCAAGCCTCTTCAAACGTAACTTTAAGGTTGATCAGCTGAGGCAAGCAGCTCGAAAATATTCGGAATTTCCGGTATACAGCACACCTCAAACGTTGGTAAACTCGCTATCGCAAAATTTGCCGATTTTTATGCTCAGCTATTTCTACGGATCAGCGGTTATTGGTCTTTATTCGCTGGGGTTAAGACTTATACAATTCCCGGTTACACTGGTTGCCCAATCGGTCAGACAGGTGCTTCTGCAGCGGATAAGCGAAGCCCGGCAGGACGAGATTAATTTGAATGCAATGTTCAAAAAATTTACGGTTACTCTTGCCCTTATTGCCTTACTGCCCTCTTTGTTCATCGTTGTTTTTGGCCCGCAATTATTCAAGATCATTCTTGGCACCGAATGGATGGAAGCTGGGGTCTATGCAAGCTGGATGGTCATATGGATGTTCTTATCCTTTATAAGTGCTCCGGCATTAGTGCTAATGACCGTATTTGGTCTGCAACGAAGGCTGTTAATTTATGAGACGCTGCTCATGACAGCAAGATTTGGGGCATTGTTTGTAGGCGGAACCTATTTTTCAGTTGTAAATTGTATAGCGATGTTTACCTTGGTAGGTGTCGTATTTAATACCTATTTGATCGCATCCATGCTGAAGGCCAGTAAGGAAAGAGTGAGGAAATATGGAGGCTAATCATGACCAATACCATGGCAGCTGACAAACGTTTAACTTTGACTAATATTTGTTTGTCTGTATTCGTATTTACGATTATCGTGTTTTCATTTAATCCCTCCTTGTCCTGGATTCCACAAGGCTGTGCATGCCTGGTCGTTGGTTTCTTTGTATTTGAGATTACCCAAATCAAGGACTATAAATTTGTAGTACCTATCCCGCTGCTCTGCTACCTTTGCTTTATTATTTATGTCTCCATAAGTTTGATATGGACGAATCAGAGCGTGGATATGATGTTCACTCTCGTCCAGCTGTTCTTCATATCCCTCATCCTAGTCAATATTGTCAATTATCAAGGCCATTTTCACTCCATCACCATAGGCTTTTTGGCGGCATTAGTCGTTGCGACTATCGATATCTGGAATAAAATCGGCGGTTTTATCGTTACTGACGACAATACCCGAGTCACCTCGTTTTTGGGAAATCCGAATACCTTTGCAATTGCCTTATTTATCGGCATGCTCCTTACAATGGAAGGGCTGATTAAAAAATCAAAGAAAAGCAAGCTTACTTTTGGCCAGATGCTGCTAAAAGGGGTATACATACTTCTACTAGTGCTCTTCACCTACGAAATTATTTTTCTGACAGGCTCCCGTAAAGCGATGCTTTCCGTATTTATGCTAGGTTTCCTTGTATTTGTGAGATTTTTTATCAAGGTGAAATTCCTGCAAAAAATGCTTATTCTCGTCATCGGAGCAGGTGTGCTGACAGAACTGTTCATTCTCCTGAAGGAATCCGTGTTTTTCGTCAGATTGAGCAGAATCTTTGACATGCTTCAAGGTAAAAATGTCAACGACAACAGCTTAACGGAAAGATCAAGTATGATGGGGGATGCGTGGAAGCTGTGGGAGGCCAGGCCCATCACGGGCTGGGGAACAGATCAATTCCGATATCTAACAGACTATCAAACCTACTCTCATAACAATTATCTCGAGCTGCTAAGCGACAATGGGCTGCTTGGTTTGCTGCTCTATTACTCCATATTTCTCATCTTGCTGGTCACTGCTTTCAAGCAGTTATTAAGCGGGAATGAAACAGAAAGCCACATTGGATTCTTTAGTATCTCCACACTGCTCATTTTCCTTCTATGGGATTTAGCACATGTCTCCTACTACAGTAAGTTTCACTGGATCATGCTGTCGATCATTATGGGGATTACCTACTATATGAAGACGAAAGTATCCGTTCAGCAAGCCGAAGCTGTACAACAATAAAGAGAGGGAGTATTCCGTATGAAAACAAAGCTTATGCTGATGACTCCCAATTTGCATGGTGGCGGGGCGGAGAAAGTTTTTGTCAATCTGCTGAAGCATTTTGACAGGGAACGGTTTGAGCCTGTATTTATGACGGCAAATTTAACGGGACCATATACGAAGCAGCTGCCAACGGATATAGAAGTGATTGACCTTGGAATAACCAGGGCACGATATATCATCCCTAAACTATTGAACGCCATAAACAAGACAAAACCCGATGTGATCCTCTCCACGCTTGAACAATTAAATTTGTCTTTGCTGCTAGCAAGACCCTTTATCCGCCGGCAAACGAAAGTAGTCATAAGAGAGGCTAATCTGCCCTCGAAAACAATCAACTCCTACAGCTTTTATCGAAAAATAATGTATCAAACGATGTATAGAAGATTATATCCGCTGGCGGATCAAATTATTGCACAATCCGAATTGATGCGTAATGAGATTATGACGTTTACCGGTGTTCAGGGAAGCCGGGTGACGACCATTAATAATCCGATCGATATCAAGACGATTGCCCGGCTCTCCAGTGAACCGAGCCCCTACACGAGTCGTATAGGCAAAAATATCGTCTCTGTCGGCAGGCTGGAGTATCAAAAGGGTTACGATATTTTGATTCAAGCCTTCAAGCAGGTTTCGCTTCAATACCCGGATTCGAATTTATATATTTTGGGTGAAGGAAGTCTGCAAGCGGAATTGGCTCGGCTCGCTTCATCCCTGAACATTGCTGAACACGTGCATTTTATAGGCTTTACAGAAAATCCTTATCCTTATATGAAGCATGCAGATCTATTTGTATTATCTTCTCGGTTTGAAGGGTTTCCGAATGTTCTGCTCGAGGCACTGGCGTGTAAGGCAAGGATTGTTGCAACCGATTGCGATAGTGGCCCCGGTGATATTTTGAGCAGAAGTGAATATGGTCTGCTTGTCCCCGTAGAGAACGCGGCCGCTCTTGCTGACGGTATGTTGAAAGGAATAAGCGACCCTCATATTGGAAGCAAAGGTTATGCAAGGGCATTGGACTATGATTCTCGTAAAATTACGGATTTATACGAAAAAGTACTTATAAGCATGAGGTGAGCGACTGTTGATGACGGAAGAGGCAATTAGGAAGACTTATCAGCCAGAGGCTGCAGAACCCATCTTAGTAATTTCGCAAACAGGGTATAAGCAAGGTTTGTATATCCAATATTTCAAGCGGGTGATCGATGTATTCCTCGCGATAGTCGGGCTTATTCTATCGTTACCTATTGTAGCCATTTTTACGGTTGCTATTATGATTGAAACAACCGGACCTGCATTTTATACACAGGAACGTGTTGGGCTGATGGGTAGAAGTTTCTATGTTTTCAAGCTGCGTTCGATGGTCAAAAATGCAGAAGAAAACGGACTTCAATGGGCAGAGAAAAATGACTCCCGGGTGACAAAAGTAGGTGCTTTCATAAGAAAAACAAGAATTGATGAGCTTCCTCAACTTTGGAATGTCATTAAGGGTGAAATGAGCATCGTTGGACCAAGGCCGGAAAGATCTTATTTTACTTATCAATTTAACAGTGAAATTCCTGGTTTCGTGAACAGACTGGCGGTTAAGCCAGGCTTGACCGGCTGGGCTCAAATTAACGGCGGTTACGATATCACTCCGAAACAAAAGCTGGAGCTGGATATGCAGTATATTGACCGACTATCCTTAAGGCTGGATCTCCTAATTTTGCTGAAGACCGTTCGAGTGGTAATAACAGGCGAAGGGGCTAGATAAGGTTAAATTGATCATAGCGGGGCGGATGGATGAAGAAAAAAATATGGTTATTTAGTGTAATTGCAGCTGCAATCGTAATAGTGATTTTGAAGCTTTGGTATCCTGACCGTTCTAATCATTCTACACCTGCGAGGGCTGGTGAACATGTGCTGGAAGCAATAGCTCATATACAAGACGGCTCTGATATACAGCAAGCGATTGACTTGGCAGCCGCTAGCGGCGGGGGGGATGTGGAAATTCCGGCAGGCAAGTTTGATGTTGGAAATACAATAATCGTAAAGCCTTCCGTCACGCTTCAACTAAACTCGGGCACCATGCTTGTTCCGGTCAGAAATGTGAATGTTATTGAGCTGCGCAGAAATTCCGCGGTTAACGGGGGCATCATTTATGCCTATGATTTCAAAGGGTACAGTAAATCGGGTATTTACCTGGACGGGGCCCAGGAGTTTTCCGGAACGTTAAAATCTGCGGGTATTTCAAATATCAAGATTATTGGCCGTCCGGGTTATGGTAATGGCCTGTTTTTTTATGCGGAGGAAGGATCGGATCATGTCAGCTGGGTCGAAGCGCATAACCTAAACATTACCGGCTTTGAGAAAGCGATTTATTTCAAAACAGAACCTGTGCAAAAGCCGGATAAGATATGGATTAATGGCAACAATTTCTCGCAAATCTTCATTAAAGACGCTGATTACGGCATCTACCTCGACGGGCATATGGATTTGCCTTATGAGATCTCAGGGAACAACTTCACTGGCGTGCAAATTCAAACAAGCGAGCAGACTAAGCAGGCCATATTTGTTAAAGGGACAAAAAACTATATCCAAGCGATGATTTGGGATTACCATTTAGGCGCAGAAGCTGTTCATCTCGACAGAAACTCGCTGCGTAATCAGATTCAATCCAATGTCTCTATAGATGATCGGGCTTATATCGATGATGGAATAGACAATTTGTCTGTATCGGCCAAATAACCATGATTAGAAAATTAATAGGGATCAATGTAGCGATTCTATTAGTGCTGGCACTTCTATTTTGTTTAATCGGCAGATTCCTGGTCGTTAACGAGGAACCAAAAAAAGTAGATGTCATCATTCTGCTAAGTGGAGACGTAGGCAGAATGGAGAAAGCCATCGAACTGATGAATCAAGGTTATGCGAATCGAATGATTGTGACTAGAACGGATGGTCGCGGCTACGGTGAAATTAGACTAAGCTCGCTTATACGCTCGGGGGTGTCACAGTCCGCTATTATTCCCGAATACCAGGCAACAAGCACCTATACAAATGCTGTTTATTCAAAGGCTCTTATGGAGCAGTATGGCTTTCAGTCAGCCCTGGTCGTATCGAGTAACTATCATATGCGACGAGTAAGCTACACATTCAATAAGGTCTATAGCCATTCCGGTATAGATCTGACCTATGTTAATGCTCCAAGTGTAAACTTCGATCCCGTGTACTGGTGGAGTAAACGGAAATACGTGAACTACACGATTTCAGAATATATCAAATTGTTCGGCTACATTATTAAATACTAAATATATTCAGAAAGTAACTCAACCACTGTTCGGTTAGGAGCAATCTAAAATGAACAATATTAAGCGGGTGGCCTGGGAGATAGAGCTCAAAGTAAAAGGGAACACACTGAAATATAAACAAAAACTGGACGAGTGGCAATGGCTAAGCAAACAAGAAATATTGAGGTTACAGCGGACCAAGCTGACGGCGCTGTTACAGCATGCTTACGTTCATGTTCCCTATTACCGGCATTTATTACTTGAAAATGGAACGGTTGATGAGAGTGGCAATGTTCACCTCGATCGTTTTCATCACCTTCCGCTGCTTGATAAAGATACGATCAAGCGACATTTTGATGCACTAAAATCCGATGATCTCGATTCGCGCTCACCCTTTGAGGAATCGTCGGGAGGATCAACGGGGGTACCGATCAAGCTGCTTCAGGATAAACAATTTATGGACTGGAGCTCAGCCGTCAAGCTGCAAGATGATGAATGGACCGGTATGGAGATGGGCTGCAGAAGAGCCTATGTCTGGGGGTCTGTAAGGGACACGCTTGTTGGGAGAGAGACCGTAAAAACGTATTTAGGCAGATGGATGAGGAATGAGCGCTGGTTAAATTCCTTCCGCATGACGCAAGACAGAATGAAAGAGTTTATCCATGAATTAAATGAATTTAAACCTGTGCAAATTACTGCTTTTGCTGAAAATCTATATGACCTGGCAAAATTCATTGAGGAAAGAGGTCTTTATATTTATACGCCTAAAGCGGTTCTGACCTCGGCTGGCGTCCTTCATCCGCAGATGCGCGAAACCATTCAGAGGGTGTTCAAGGCGCCGGTGTTTAATCGTTATGGTTCCAGAGAAGTTGGCGACATCGCATGTGAATGTGATCATCATCATGGATTACACCTATCGGCAATGACCCATTATGTAGAGATTCTTAACGACAAGGGACAGCCCGTGGAGCCAGGGGAATATGGAGAAATCGTCATCACTCTGCTGACTAACTATACCATGCCATTGATTCGATACCGCATAGGCGATATGGGCGTTATGTCAGATGAAGAATGCTCTTGTGGACGGGGAATGCCCTTACTGAAGGATGTAATCGGAAGAACGACTGATATTTTCATCAATAAGAATGGTGACCGGATAGATGGAAGGATGTTTATCCGCTTGTTGATGTCGAGTGCATTCATTAATAAATTTCAGGTCGTCCAAGACAGATATGACAGGATCAAGATTATTGTAGATCCTGCCAATAAGAAGCTCGATCATTATCAGGTTTATTCGGAAGAAATCAAGAGACTGGTAGAGGATGCCAGAACGATTATGGGCGGACAATGTGAAGTGGATTTCGAATTTGTTGATTATATCGAATCAACTTCTTCAGGGAAGTACCGCTTTACCATATCAATGGTGCACTGAGCTAAAGAAAATTATTCTAAGATAAGGAATGAAACTAATCCATGCAAAACAATGGCCGCTTTGTCATATCACTTGATTTTGAGTTGTACTGGGGAGTAAGAGATATTGTTACATTGGATCAGTATGAAGCACAGATGTCGAATGAGCTGGAAATCATCCCGAAGCTGCTAAAGCTGTTTGAAGAGCAGCGCATCCATGCTACCTGGGCAGTAGTTGGGCTTATGTTCTGTGACCATGCAGATGAGATGATGAGCAGCATCCCGCAGCAAAAACCAACCTATAAAAATGAAAATTTATCTCCCTATCCTTATATTGCAGATCAAACAATTGACGGCGGCCAGCAGGAATCGTTTCATTTTGCACCTTCAATCATAAAAGCTATTCAAAAAACGAAGTACCAGCGAATATCTACACATACGTTTTCTCATTATTATTGCTTAGAGGAAGGGCAGACGGTTGATCAATTTAATGCGGATATAGCAGCTGCCATTCGAATCGCAGAGAAGAAGGGCTACAATATCCAAAGTATCGTTTTCCCCAGGAATCAGTTTAATGAAACCTATTTAGGCGTGCTTCAGGAGCAGGGTATCCGGTCCTACCGAGGCAACCCTGATCATTGGATTTATCGGGAAGGATACAGCAAAAATGATTCGTTTCTGTTAAGAGCGTTTCGATTGATGGATACCTATCTCAACCTTTCCGGGCATAACTGCTATTCGGTAGAGGAGTCAGCAGACAGCATGCCGGTCAATATACCCGCCAGTCATTTTCTAAGGCCGTATTCCGGAAAGCTGCGATTGCTTGAACGTCTTCGCCTGCAACGGATTCTATCAAGCATGACTTATGCCGCCAAGCATGGTCTTGTCTATCATCTTTGGTGGCATCCTTATAATTTTGCGAGAAACCAGGAAGAGAACTGGATCTTTATCAAAAAGATAATCGATCATTTTGAAAAGCTGAATAAACAATATGGAATGGTAAGCATGAGTATGGAAGATCTAACTGCCCAAGTAACGTCAGTCAAATTTGATGAAAATCGATTAAGTGGGTAAGAAGGAGACTTGCCGATATGAAGAAAATATTATTTCTTATCACTGGTTTGGATCATGCTGGAGCTGAAATGCAAGTCATTGAGCTGGCCAGAGGACTGACAGCGAAAGGTTGGACTGCTCAGATCATCTCCATGATTAAGCCTACTATTAATGTAGAGAATCTCAACAGAGAAGGAATCCAAATCAATACACTGGATATGAACAAAGGAGCCCCGGATCCGCGGGCGATATGGAAATTGAGAAGGCTGATCATGGATTTCAGTCCGGATATCATCCACAGTCATATGATCCATGCGAACTTGCTGGCCAGAATAACTCGTCTCGTTACGTATATGCCGGTATTAATCTCAACGGCGCACAACACAAATGAAGGGGGGAAAATTAGGATGCTGATGTACCGGCTAACAGATTCACTTTGTAATTTAATGACCAATGTGAGTCAGGATGCGGTAGACAGCTTTATACAAAAGGGAGCCAGTACAAAGAGAAAAATTATGTTTGTTCCAAACGGTATCAATTTGAAGCGATTCAAGAAAAATGCGGATTCGTACGATTCTCTTCGTCACGAGCTTGGACTTGAAGATGAGTTCGTTTGGCTGGCAGTCGGCAGATTGTCTATGGTTAAGGATTATCCGACATTATTGAAATCCTTCAAACAAGTTATTCAGCACAATAGCAAGTGTCAGCTGTTAATTGTCGGCGACGGAGAAGATCGGCAAGCTCTTGAACTGCAATCTAAGTCACTTGGACTCGACAACAAGATCAAGTTTTTGGGTATTCGCGATGACATTCCGCGTATAATGAACGCTTCAAACGCCTATGTCATGTCCTCCCTATGGGAAGGGATGCCCATGGTCTTGCTTGAAGCATCCGCATGCGAGCTCCCGATGGTAGCGACAGATGTAGGCGGGAACCGGGAAGTCGTTAAAGAAGGTATGTCTGGATATTTGGCGAGAGCTTCTGATAGTGAACATCTGGCCGAAAGAATGATTTCGCTAATGGCGCTATCGGCTAATGATAGGGAAGTCATGGGTAGAAAAGGCCGTGAATTTGTAATGAACCATTATGAGATGGACGCAATTATCGCGAAATGGGAATCCCTGTATGATCAAGTGAAAGGACGTAAAATTAAAGTAGGCGATATTCAAGGAGGATTACGATGAGTACGAAAAAAATTGCCTATGTAGCAACGGTTTACTCTCATTTGTCCGTGTTTCATATACCATTCATGAACATGTTAAAGTATCATGGCTATGAAGTGCATGCTTATGCAAGCCCAGATCATTGCAAGGAAGACGTCAAACGAGCCTTCATTGCCTGTCACGATATTCCGTTTAGTCGAAATCCGTTCTCTATGCAGAATGTTAAAGCATTAAAGCAATTGGTAAAGCGATTTAAAGAAGAGCAATACGATATGATTCATGTCCATACACCCAATGCAAGTGTAGTATGCCGAATAGCCGCCAAGCTGGCTGGCTGTAAGAATGTTATTTATACGGCACATGGCTTCCATTTCTTCAAAGGCTCGCCGCTGCTCAACTGGTTGTTATATTACCCGGTTGAACGAATGCTAGCGAGATGGACGGATGTCATTATAGCAATTAATCATGAAGATCATGAAAGAGCCAGTAAATTTCCTGTGCGGAACAAGGTTGTATATATCCCGGGTGTTGGCGTTGATGTCAGCTCTTATCGGAACATTGATCTTAAGAAAGTCGCTTCGCTCCGCAATGAACTTGGTTTGAGCGGTAAAGAATTTGTGGTGCTCAGTGTGGCAGAGCTGAACCGCAATAAGAATATCGAGCAACTCATATATGCGCTGCATGAACTGACCCAGCTTGGCGTGCCTGTTGTTGGTTTGCTGGCAGGAGTTGGTGACCGGGAACCGGTCTTGAGAGCGTTGGTCCAACAATTGAATCTGGAAAAGAACATCTTATTCTTAGGTTTCCGCAGAGATGTTCCGGAGCTGATGAATATCGCGGATACCTGTGCGTTAATGTCTGAGCGTGAAGGACTTCCTAAGGTGCTGCTTGAAGCGATGTCAGCTGGAAAACCGATGGTTGTTACGGATATTCGAGGCAATCGAGAACTGGTAGCATCGAACGAGAATGGTTATAGAGTACCGGTCGGAAACGTGGCGGCAACCACTGGAGCGCTGCTGAAACTTTATCTAAATCCAAAACTGCGTTCTGAGATGGGGAAAACCAGCTGGGAAAAAGCAGAATCATTTGATATTCCCAACATCGTTGAAGAGATGAAAGATGTGTACTCCGAGCGCATTCCGTTGCCTAAAGAGCAAGCAGCAGTATCGCCAATCAAGTTCACCGTGTAGAAAAAAAGGAGGGATCATCCGTTATTGCAATCATCCTATCGTTTATATAAGGAGGACCCCACAGGTCATGATTCGAGGTGCTCGGTAGTTTTTAGTTAAAGAAGACTTCTCATCAGTTCTAACGAACTTGGTGGGAAGTCTTTTGTTTCTTCAAAAACTTACCACTTGTAATCTACTAGACATTCCTAGTATTATGGTAAATGCTTTTTTAAATGCAACTCATATAATCTTGGGGATATGGCCCAAAAGTTTCTACCGGATAACCATTGCAACTATCCGACTATGAGTGATTCGCTTTTCACGTTTTATATTTCTGTCCTCTTTTTTTGGGGAGATATAGGATTAGATTAGCGTACACGAATAGGGATGTCGTAGGGACAGGCCACACTTGAGCATTAGCTTAAGGGGCTTGTCCCTTTTTTTTACATTACGAAGAGGAGCGGTATACTAACGATGAAAGTGCTGGAAGATCGAATACGCGAAGAAGGATTGATATTGTCCGATACGGTACTTAAGGTGGACTCCTTCTTGAATCATCAAGTGGACACGGCGCTTGCGTTAGAGATTGGCAGGGAATTTGCCAGACGGTTTGCGGACAAGCCGATTACGAAGGTGCTGACGATTGAAGCAAGCGGCATTCAATTTGCGATGGCTGTTGGCATTGCTCTACAAGTTCCGTTTGTTTATGCCAAGAAGAAAAAGGCGGTTACGCAATCCGAGCAGGTCTATTCCGCGTCCGTCCACTCCTTTACAAGACAAGAAACTTACCAGGTGACGATTTCTAAAAATTATTTGGGACCGGAAGATAAAGTGCTCATCGTAGACGACTTTCTTGCGACAGGGGCAGCGCTTGTTGGCTTAGTTCAAATCGTTAGTGAAGCTGGAGCTGAACTGGCAGGTGTAGGCTGCGTGATTGAAAAAGGGTTTCAAGAGGGACGAGGATTGCTTGAGCAGATGAATGTCAGCGTTGAGTCGCTTGCGACCATTTCCAAAATGGCGCCAGGGGAAATCTATTTTCAGGAACCTGCCAAAGTGCTGGTAAAGGAGACGGTATAGGTATGCTGGGCAAACAAAGGGCAATTACATTAGGGTTTCAGCATGTCTTAGCGATGTACGCGGGTGCTGTTGTCGTTCCGTTAATCGTCGGAGGCGCACTCCAATTGAACGGCGCACAGATGGCATACTTAATTGCAGCAGATCTGTTCACCTGCGGGCTTGCGACAATTTTGCAGGTGCTGGGTACGAAATATTTTGGCAGCAGACTGCCCGTTATACTCGGCTGCACGTTTACGGCAGTAGGTCCGATTATAGCGATTGCTTCGGCCTCGAATTTGGCGACTGCCTATGGAGCGATTATTTTATCAGGCTTATTTGTTGTATTGGCCGCACCGCTCTACGGGAAGCTGTTAAAGTTCTTTCCTGTTATCGTCACCGGTTCGGTCGTTACGATCATTGGACTTTCATTGATCCCCGTAGCGATGAATAATGTTGCCGGCGGTCAAGGCAGCAGCGATTTCGGCATGCCGCGCAATTTACTATTGGCTCTTGGCACGCTAGTCGTCATTTTGCTCGTTAATCGGTTCGCTAAAGGCTTCTTGCGATCTATTTCCGTTCTGATCGGGCTTGCCGTTGGTACCATTGCGGCATACTCGATGGGGATGGTTAGCTTAGCGCCTGTCTCCGAAGCATCATGGTTTAACATCGTTCAGCCGTTCTACTTCGGCACACCGCAATTTAGCCTAACTGCAGTCTTTACGATGATTATAGTCAATATTGTAAGCATGGTGGAATCGACAGGCGTCTACTTGGCAGTCGGCCGGGCGACGGATCAGAAGGTTGAGCAGAAACAGATCATTAACGGTTTGCGTTCCGAAGGGGCGGCGATTATGCTTGGCGGCTTATTTAACGCGTTTCCCTATACGGCTTTTTCGCAAAATGTTGGCTTGATCACGCTGACTCGCGTAAAGACCAGGGATGTCATTTTTGCGGCTGGCGGAATTATGGTTGTGCTCGGCCTGCTGCCAAAGCTTGCCGCTATTACAACCGTTATCCCGAACGCGGTGCTTGGCGGAGCGATGCTTGTTATGTTCGGCTCCGTTGCGGCATCCGGCATCTCGATATTGTCAGAAGTAGATCTGCGGCAGGAGCGAAACCTGCTTATCGCTGCCTGCAGCATTGCCATCGGCCTCGGTTCGTCAGCGGTACCGCAAATCTTCGACCAATTGCCGGATTTTGCGAAAATGCTGCTTCAGAACGGGATCGTAACGGGATCCGTTACAGCTATTCTGCTGAATTTGCTGCTATCCAGCAAGAACAGCTCAGAAGCTTGATTTAATTATGATCTTTTCAGTGGATGTAGCCCGTTATGGAGTTACATCCCTTTTTCTTTGTCCTTTGCAAGCTGAAGCCTGAGCTCCGCGTTTTTCACGGACAACTGCTTGGCCAGATCGGCTTGCATGTCCGCTAATTGTGCAGCTTGTGCGCTCAGCTTTTTGATCTGAGTCAATTTGCTCTGGTCTGCCGGCGAGGAGCCTTCAGTGGTGTCCTTTTGAAGCTGTTTGACTTTAGCATTTATTTTGGCGATTTTATTCTTATCATTAACAATCTGCCGCTCTATCTCCGTTATTTCCCGTTTTAATCGGCTAATGATTGAAGATGTGAAGCTAATGGACATTCGAAGCACCTCATTATTGGATTGGGTAAGCTCTTATTATACTCGTTATCTTGGCTTTAGGATGAAGTTTTTAACAGAAGCGTTGGGGAAGGATTGTCATGGAAATGGGAATGCTTCCATAGAAGGCTGTTTTTAGGACTGACGGCTTAGAAAAACTGAAAATAATGGGAGAAAAAACCTGTATCTTTATGCGTGATTATGAATTATAATCAACTAGTTTTTAATGATCAGACATCAGGAGTTGAATGACATGACAGTTAAGAAAAGCTTGGTATTGGTATTAACTTTGGTTGTCGTACTGACGCTTGCAGCATGCGGCGGCAACAAAAATGGGAATAATGCATCGTCTAATGAAAGCCCGGCGGCTTCGGCTGACAACGGTGCTGCAGAGGCAACGGGCAAGCTGGCGGACATTAAGAAAGCCGGCAAAATCGTCCTTGGAACAAGCGCGGAATATGCGCCATATGAGTTCCATAAGAATATTGATGGGAAAGATACAATCGTAGGCTTCGACATCGAGATTGCGAAAGAAATCGCAAAGGATCTTGGTGTTGATCTGGAGATTAAAGATATGGACTTCGGCAACCTGCTTGCAGAGCTGAAGCTTGGCAAAATCGACTTCGTAATCGCGGGTATGACACCGGATGCGGAACGCGCGAAAGCCGTAGACTTCTCGAAGATCTATTACGAAGCGAAGCAAGGCGTCCTTGTGCGTGCTGAGGATAACGCAAAATTCAATACGATGGCTGATCTTGAAGGCAAAGCCATTGGTGTTCAGATGGGCTCTACGCAAGAGAAAATTGCCCAAGGCATCAAAGGGGCAAAGCTGAAGTCTTTGGGTAAAACAACGGATTTGGTTCTTGAGCTGAAATCGAAAAAGGTGGATGCCCTTATCGCTGAGCTTCCGGTTGCTCAAGGTTACGCGAACACAAATTCGGATCTTGCACTGACGGCAATTTCACCTGAATACGAGAACAGCGGATCAGCTGTCGCTGTTAATAAAGGGGAAGCCGGTCTATTGGCGGAAATTCAAAAAACGCTTGATCATCTGATTGCAGACAAGAAGATTGATCAATGGGTTTCGGAAATGACAGCAGTCTCGGAGCAATAAATCGATGATTAGGGAAATAGAGGAGTAAGCCGCTATTTCCCTTTTCATGTGAATACAGAAGGCAGGGTTGACAGCAATGGAATTAGCGTATCATTGGGATTTTTCTTTTCTGAACGAATATGGCTCTTATTACTGGACAGGCATCAGAATGACCCTGGAGGTTTCTCTGCTAGCCGTTCTTAGCGGACTTGTATTAGGAACGCTGGTATCGTTTTTGCGTCTTTCAGGACTATGGCCGCTTCGTCTGATCGGATCTGTATATGTAGAAATTATTCGCGGGACACCGCTTATCGTCCAGCTGTTCTTGTTTAACTATGGTCTTCCGATTTTCCTTGGGTTTGATATCGGGATCTTTACGGCTGCTTACCTGGCTCTGACCATTAACAGCGCCGCGTACATCGCCGAGATTATGAGAGCGGGGATTCAGGCGGTTGATAAAGGCCAAATGGAGGCTGCCCGTTCGCTTGGGATGTCGAGAAGTCTGGCAATGCGACAAATTATTCTTCCTCAAGCGTTTAAAAATGTGCTTCCGGCGCTTGGCAACGAGTTTGTCGTTGTTGTAAAAGAATCCTCGGTTCTGTCGGTTATCGGCTTCGCCGAATTGACTTATCAGGCTAACTCGATTCGGGGTGCGACATTCATATCGCTTGAACCAATGCTTGTATCGGCTCTGATTTATTTTGTCTTGATCTTTACGATGTCCAAGCTGCTTGGCATTGGCGAGAGGAGGTTGAAAGCAAGTGATTAAGGTAAGCGGACTGAAGAAATCATTTGGCAAAGCCAATATCCTGAACGGTATCAACGCGGAGATCGCCAAGGGCGAGGTTGTTGTTGTCATCGGGCCGAGCGGCTCCGGCAAAAGCACCTTTCTCCGGTGTCTCAATTTGCTTGAGTCCCCAACAGGCGGCGAAATCGAATACGAAGGCAAGCTGCTGACGGACCGCAGAGTTAATATTAATGAACTGCGTCAAAGCATGGGGATGGTATTTCAACAGTTTAATCTGTTTCCGCACAAGACGGTTCTGGAAAACGTAACGCTTGCTCCTATCAAGGTACAGAACATGCCAAAGGCTGAAGCGGAGAAGATTGGTCTTGAACTGCTGCGCCGGGTTGGACTGGAGGAGAAGCGTGATGCCTATCCGAATCGCTTGTCCGGCGGACAGAAGCAGCGTGTAGCGATTGCGCGTGCGCTGGCGATGCGCCCTCACGTGATGCTGTTTGACGAGCCTACATCGGCGCTTGACCCGGAGATGGTGGGCGAAGTTCTTGACGTTATGAAGGCGCTGGCGAAGGAAGGTATGACGATGGTTATCGTTACCCATGAGATGGGCTTTGCACGCGAGGTTGGAGACCGTTTGTTGTTTATTGACGGCGGACAGATTGTTGAGCAGGGAGCTCCGCGGGATGTGTTTGCGAATCCGCAGCACCCAAGAACGAAGGAATTCCTTAGCAAAGTATTATAATGAACTTGAAAAAGAGACTTCCGAGGGAGCGTTGTTGCTCCTTGGAAGTCTCTTTTGATTAGCGGGGATTTTATTGCCGGGGCAATTATTTCTTAACCGTAATGCCCATCGCTTGCGCGAGCTTGCTGAAGATTTGGGTATTCTCATAAATACCCGTGAACAGCTCTGCACCCGCACCTGTTACGGTAACCGGTACGTCAACGCCTGTATGGCCGGAGGTTGTCCAATCTACTGTAAAGCTCATTTTGGAGTTCGCAATAGCGAATGGACCATCTTCGCCGGAGATCGTAGTGCCGTCGCCCGATTCGTCGGAGGCGTCAACCTCTTCAACCGAGAAGCCGCCTGTTTCGTGGTCGGCAAGGACGAGCACCAGCGTGTCCGGATGCTTCTTGGCGAAATCTTTGGCGACTTTGACCGCTTTGTCCAATTCTTGGCCGGCTTTGATCGTCAGCTTCGCGTTATTGTTGTGAGCCATTTCATCCGTTGCTTCTTCTTCAACCATTAGGAAGAAGCCTTTTTTATTACTGGAAAGGGTATCGAGCGCTTTCTTCGTCATGTCTGGCAGCGATACGATCGGATTGTAGACATCACCTTGGCCTTCCGGTTTTTGCTGGAACATTTCTTCGTTGGCGAAGAGGCCAAGCAGCTTGCCTTTTGCTTTTGTCATATCCGTTTTGTTCGTTACGTACGTATAACCAAGTGATTTCGCCTTTTTCACGAGGTCGCCTTGTGTTCCTTTGCTTTTCTCAGATGGATCAGCTGCTGTCTCATCATTGAAAGCTCCCTTGTTGCCTGCAGGGAACCAGAAGTCCTCGCCGCCGCCGAGCAGAACGTCAACCTTCGATTTCGTTAAATATTGCAGGGCAATGTCGCTTTGCTTGGAGCGGTCTTCCACATGGGAAGCGAAAGCTGCAGGCGTAGCATCCGTGATTTGGCTTGTTGTGACAAGACCGGTGGACATGCCTTTATCCTTCGCATATTCCATAATGGTTTTGACGCTTTTTTTGTTCGCATCCATGCCGATTGCGCCATTATACGTTTTAACTCCACTCGCATAAGCCGTTGCAGAAGCAGCGGAATCCGTAATGGCAGTTGTTGAGCTTGTATGAATCAGGCCGACATACGGCATCGAATCCATGGCCAGCTGCCCGCTTTCGCCTACTGTGGCAAGACGAATGGCATCACGCTGGGCGGTTCCCATGCCGTCGCCGACGAACAGAACAACGTTTTTCGCTTTTTGTGTCGCTGCGTCAGCCTGATTGCTGCTGTGAATGCCTGTATAACCGGTAACGACAAGTGCCGCTGCTGCAGTTCCTAATAGTGCGGTTTTCAAACCTTTGGTGACTTTCATTCTAGTATCTCCTCCTATTTGAATGCTCTGATTCAACTGCATCTTACAGAGTTTCTATTAGGAGAATGTATGGAGCAAGTGAATGTGTTGTAAATAACTTACATAAATAGGGATAAAGTAGGGAATTGGCTGAAAATCAGATCTATAGTCTTACAAACTCTTGTACCCAATAAGTCCGGAATCGGCTATCGGTAGTCCCGGGCGCAAATCCAACTCCTAGATGAGTAAATTTGGGAGACAATATATTTGCCCGGTGGCCCGGACTATTCATCCAAGCCTCCATTACGGCCGCTGGTGTCCGCTGCCCTGCAGCGATATTCTCCCCGTATGCGGTCCATTCCACACCAAACTGGGTCAGCATCTGCCCGGGAGTGCCGTAGGTTGGAGAGATATGATCGAAGTAGTTATTATCCCGCATATCCTGCGCTTTGGCTTCGGCTGCTTCAAAGAGCACTTCCAAGCGGCTGAGAGGCGGCAAGCCGGCCGCTTCTCTCTCTTGATTGACAAGTGCGAATACTTCATCTTCAAAAGTTTCCTGCAAAGGATAGAGCAGATCCGTTTTCGTATTATTGGCGGCGGTCTTCTTGACAGCGGTTTTCCTGGCAGCAGTGTTCTTCCTCAAAACAGTTTTCTTCTTCGTCACCCAAATTATCCCCCTAATCGATCATACTGAATTATGTTATTCTATTCATACAATCAAGTCTGGTTTGGATGGTTGGTCAGGTTGATAGAGTAGGAGTGATGATATTGTTTAATGGAAGCTTGTACACGGGCACGCGAGAAGAGAATTATACGCTGCTTATCAAACAATTAACGGGACTGGTCGAAGACGAGCGCAATCGGATTGCCAATCTGGCGAATGCGTCCGCCCTGCTTCAACAGTTTCTGGATGATATCAATTGGGTTGGTTTTTATTTGCTTGAGGGGGATGAGCTTGTTCTGGGTCCTTTCCAGGGGAAGCCGGCTTGTACGCGGATTAAGCTTGGCAAAGGAGTATGCGGCACGTCCGTTGCGCGCAAGGAAGCGGTACTTGTCGAAGATGTGCATCAATTCCCGGGGCATATCGCTTGTGACAGTGCCTCCAATTCCGAGCTGGTTATCCCTCTCTACAGCGGCGGTCAGATCATTGGCGTACTGGACATCGACAGTCCCTCGTTTAGCCGTTTCGATGAAACGGATCTTCAATTTTTGACTATATTTAACGAGCGGCTGGGCGAACATCTGTAAAATCGTTAAAAAGATGGGGTACATGCTCAGTTCCTTTGACAATGTGCATCAAAAACCGAAAACTCAGCAAACGCACAATTTCGGTAAATGCCTATACCGATTGGGTTTTTAAACATAGGATACTGTACATTAGTTAAAGGAGATGAACAAATGAGCTACGGAGTAGGTCCAGTTGCAGGTGCCCAATGCGGGTATCCGTATGGTGGAGGTTCTTCACTCGGATTCATTCTCGTCCTCTTTATTTTGCTTGTAATCATCATCAGATCCGTTTGGTTATAATGTAGCTTAAATAGAAAAAGGCTGCCCTCGCCATTTCATGGCGCCCGGGCAGCCTTTTTTTTATTTCAATTACAGCAGCTCGCGGCGAAGCTCTTCCGCGGATTTTGGCGACAGCAGGCCAAATGGAATATCAAATACGGTTTTGGCGCCGGTCTGACCGCTTGCGCTCAGACGATGTGCGGCTCTTGCGTAAGCAACAAGCACGCTTGCTGTAAATTCAGGATTGCTTTCCAGCTTCAGGCCAAATTCAATCAGCTGTTTGGTTCCTTGGCCGGTTACACCGCTGCGGATAACGAAGCCGCCGTGCGGCATGCCTTGATGCTCGGATTTAAGCTGCTCTTCGGTAATGAAAGTAACAGTCGTATCATAATCGGAGAAGTAGTTCGGCATGTTTACAATCGTTTGACGGATTTGCTCCTCATCCGCGCCTTCTTCTGCAACGACATAACATTCGCGCAAATGCTTCTCGCGAGTAGTGAATTCAGGAGTTTCTCCGGAGCGGATGCGGTCGATTACGCTTTGCACGGGAACGGTATATTGAACGCCGCCCTTAACCCCCGGTACGCGGCGGATGGCATCCGAATGGCCTTGGCTGACGCCTTTGCCCCAGAAGGTATAGTCTTTGCCTTCCGGCAGGATCGCTTCCGCCAGCAGACGGTTAAGCGAGAAGAGACCCGGATCCCAGCCGGTCGAAATCACGCTCAGAGTGCCATTCTCCGAAGCGGCACGATCAACAGCTTCAAAGAACTCAGGAATTTTGGCATGGGTATCGAAGCTGTCAACGGTATTAAACATGCTTGCCAGGAACGGTGTTTGTTCAGGCAGATCCGTAGCAGATCCTCCGCACAAAATCATAACGTCAATTTTACCTTTATAGGCTTCCGCATTGGTAATGGATTCGAAACGGATGCCTTCCGCGCCAGCTGCTAATTCGGATGGCTCTCTGCGTGTGAAGACGGCAACCAGCTCCATGTCGCTGTTTTGCGCAATGGCTTTATGTACCCCTTTACCTAAATTGCCGTAACCTACGATACCTATTTGAATCTTTTGATTGCTCACTTTATTGCCCCCTTCTTAAAAAGTTTTAACAAAACAACTCTTAACATCCTAACATGACATGTAAGATATGTCCATCCTCATTTCGTTATTATAAACACTTGCAGACAGGTGCATCCCCTCTACGGGAGCGATATAATGAAAGGAATGACAGACGAAAGGGAACGACAAAAAATGAACCAAACGAATGTACCGATTTATTTGCTGTCCGGCTTTCTTGGCAGCGGCAAAACAACTCTGCTAACCGGGCTGCTGGAGCAGTGGCAGGCACAAGGGCTCAAAGCGGCCGTTATTATGAATGAACTGGGCGATATTAATCTGGACGGCCAGATGGTCGGCGATGATGTTCCCATGTCGGAAATGCTGAGCGGGTGCATCTGCTGTACGATCCGAAGCGATCTCAGTCTGGAGATCAAGACGCTGATTGAGACGCATAAGCCGGACGTGATTGTCATTGAATCAACCGGCGCGGCTAATCCGATGGAGATTATGGATGGGGTAACAGAAGCGGCGCTGTACTGCCGGATTGAACTGCAGAGCGTGATTACCGTTGTAGATGGCCCCGAGCTGCTGCAGCGCAGCCGGAGCGGGAAAGGCAAGACATTTAAGCTGATGCGTGAGCAGATCCGGTGTGCGACAAGGCTGCTGCTCAATAAAGCAGATAAGCTGGCACCGGAAGAGCTGGTTGAGGCGCAGCAGCTGCTTAGGGAAATGAACACGGTTGCTCCCGTTATGACGACCGTCCGATGCAAGGTGGAGGACTGGGCATTCCTGAACGGACAAGCCGAAGATGTTGTTCAGCTGTCAGCTGTACATAATCAGGATACTGGCAGCCAGCACGGTCATCATGAAGAGCATCATCACCATCATACCCACGAGCATGTGATGGTCATGACTCATTACATGAATGGACCGGTCGATAGCGTTGCCTTTGAGGAATTTCTTAAGGGGCTTCCGGATAATGTGTACCGGGCGAAAGGTATCGTATCATTCTCGGATACAGCCAGCCGCTTCCTGTTCCAATATGCCTACCGTGAAACCGACTTTATTCGGATTACCCCGCAAGGCGAAGTGAATGATGTTGCCGTCTTTATTGGTGAGCATTTCTCGAAGGATGTTTTGCTCGAGCAGCTTCGCACAGTCGAACGGCAGGCCGATCATTCGACAGAATAATTGGCGAGACGACAAAGTCATGTCTATCTATCCGTTTGCTTGGGAAAAATAATCCATTAGGGGCTCCAAAGCTCCGGCATCACGAATTGGATAGGAAGGTGTGGCAAGGCATGAAAAGAAAATGGATCATCGGCGCATTCGCAGCAACTATGCTGCTGCTATCGGCTCCGGTCTATGCAGCGCAGCCGGAGGATGCTACGCAGGATAACCGCATGGAGGGGCATGGCCGCCATCACGGCGGTATGTATGGCAAGAATAACGACGAGCGCAGGCTCGCTAAGCTTCGTTATATGGCCGAGTATTTCGGCATTAAGACGGAGGGCAAATCGGCAGAGCAGCTGAGGACAGAGCTGGAAGCGGCGAAGCAGAAGGATAAAGCGAAGTGGGAGGCTTTCAAGACCGAGCATAAAGCGAAAATGCTGGAGCATCTGCGTCAGAAAGCCAAAGAAAACGGCATCGCAACGGAAGGCAAAACAGCAGAGCAGCTTCGCGAGGAGCTCCATAAGCTTCACCGGATGCACCATAAGAGCGATGCGCAGCAAGAGCCCCAGAGAGATGTAAAACAGGGTTGAACGAAGTTAGGACTATAGGATTAGGAATAAAGAGGCTGCCTAATACGCTTAAGCAGCCTCTTTTCATTTTCCTGGATGATTGGAAAGTTACATAATTCGACATTAACCTGTCGAAGAAATGATTATTTTGTCATATTAATCGATAGTTTTCCGTTGAATTTATCTTATTTTGTCAAGTATACTAGAACCATATCATAAATTGGAAAATACATTTGGATAGGTCTGGAGATAGAGAAGGAGGATAGAGATTTGAGGGGAATAAGGCTCAGCATCGCACAGAAACTAATTATTGCACTGGGAGCTCTCATGCTGCTGTCTTATTCTTTATTGGTTTCTTTCTATCTGAACAAGCTCTATGATACCAGTCTGGAGAAAGGCGAGCTGCTGGCGCAAAAGCAGTCTATCCAATATATCGACGAATTTACTACCTCTATTAATAAAAGCTTGTCTTCTCTCACAACGATTAGAGATGCTCTGCTCCAAATGCGTACGGATGCCGTACAGAACCGTCTCTATGCTGTACATATGCTCGAAGCTGTTGTCCGCAATAATCCTGATCTGATTGGCGTTTATACCGTTTGGGAGCCGGACGCATTTGATCAAAAGGATGACCAGCATAGTATGGACAGCAGTTACGATGATGCTACCGGCCGGTTTATCCCTTATATTGTACGAACGAATGACGGTCTGAAAGCGATCCCTACCGTTGATTATAACAAAAAGAACGGCGAAGGGGATTTCTATCAAGCCGTCAAACAATCCGGGAAGTTTACCTTATGTAACCCATATCCCTATAATCTGAACGGCAAGAAGATTATCGTAACCTCGTTTATATTACCGATTCTGGATGCGAACGGTCAGTTCCTCGGTATTGTCGGAGGCGATATTTCGCTTCAGACGGTGCAGGAAAAGATCCGCAAGATCCGTCCGTTAAACGGCCATGCCAGCATTATCACGTCTAATAACGATTACCTCGCAAACGGTGCTTACCCGGATCTTGTCATGAAGCCCTATGAGATGTGGCAAGGGGGAGGCTCCATCAACGATTACAAGAAGAGCTTTTCTACCATCCAATATACACCGGACCGCTATACGAAAGGACAAATGTTCCGGATGCTGATTCCTATTCGGATTCAGGACTTTACATGGCATTTCGAGATGGCGATTCCGAAGAGCAATATGCTGACGACGTTCTATTCATCTCTGTGGAGCTCGATTCTGCTTGCGGTCATCACTCTCGTTCTTATGTCAATTCTGGCGCTTCTGCTGCTGAAGAAGATTGTATTGGAAAACATTAAAAAGGTCATTCAGGTGACCTCGGCCGTAGCGATTGGCAATGAGAAGCTGACGCTGGATATCCGGACAAATGATGAGTTTGAGACGATGGCTAATCATTTTAACCGGATGGTTGATTTCCGCAAGGAAGCCGAGCACCTGATCCAGCATCAGGCAACGCATGATTTGGTTACGGGCTTCCCGAACCGTTACGGTTACACGCGGTACATGGAGACCAGGACGGGCAGTAGTGGACAGGTTGCCTTGCTGTATGTCGATTTGGACCGTTTCAAAATTATTAACGAAACGCTTGATTATACGATGGGGGACATGCTGCTTAAGCAGGTCGGGAACCGGATTGTTGACGTGACGGGTCAGGCTGGCCAAGTTTTCCGGTTTGGCGGCGATGAATTTGTTGTCCTTCTGGATGAGATCAGCTACATGGGGCAGGCTACCGCGATTGCAACGCGGATCCTGAGTGTCATTGCGGAGCCGATCAAGATGAAGGGGCGGCTCTTCTATCTGACGGCCAGCATCGGGATGAGTGTGCAGCAGGAGTGGACCCCGGAGACGGTCGACCGGCTTGTGAAGGAATCCGATATCGCCTTGTATGTGGCGAAGAAGCAGCGCAATACCTATAAGCTGTATTCACCGCTGATGAATGACGTCCCGACGAAAGAGCTGATATTGGAAAATAGTATGCTCGATGCGCTGGAGACGAATCAGTTCATGCTTCATTACCAGCCAAAGCTTGAACTTGGGACAGGCCGTATTCATGGAGTTGAAGCGCTGCTGCGCTGGAAGCATCCGGAGTTTGGCATGGTATCGCCGCTCGAATTTATTCCGATTGCCGAGAAGACGGGCTTTATTATTTTACTCGGGGAATGGGTGCTACGGACAGCGTGCCTACAGGTGAAGCAGTGGGAGCAGATGGGGATGGACGCGATTTTGGTTAGTGTAAACATGTCGATGATGCAGTTCCAGCAGAAAGACATTGTGGCAAGCATAAAAGCTGTTATGTCAGAGGTTGGTGTCCGTCCGGAGCAGATTGAGCTGGAATTAACGGAATCCATCTTTATGGAGAATCCCGAGCATACGCTGCAAATATTACATGAGCTTCAGGAGCTTGGCTTAAAGCTTTCGTTGGATGATTTTGGCACGGGGTATTCATCGCTTAGTTATTTGCAGAATATCCCTATTCATTATTTGAAGCTGGATAAATCGTTTATCAGGGGAATCGTGACGGATATCCGCAAGCAGATGATATTTAAATCCTTGATTGTCATTGCCCATAACCTGAATATGAAGGTTGTTACGGAAGGTGTGGAGACGGCGGAGGAGCTGCAGATTATCAAGGAACATAACTGTGATCTCATGCAGGGCTATCTGTTTAGTCCGCCGGTTACGCCGGAACGGTTCGCCGAATTAGTCCGTTCTGTCAATGCTGCAGGTGAATAGGCCGTATAGAAAAAGGAAAGGGCGCTCTTATCGTCATGATGACGATGGAGCGCCCTTTATCATTGTTGATTCAGATGGTCCATTGGGAATGCACGATAGCGCATAGGTACCAGGCGCCGTTATGCTGCTCAAGAACAAGGATCAGGCTCTCCCAATCCATTCCGCTTAACTCGGGGTCAAAGCCGCTGAAGTGATAGTCGAAGTATGTGCTGCCCGGATACATCTCCCGGAGATTGACAAGCGAATTGCCTTGGCCCAGCACTTTGTTATGGCCGACTTCTTCAGCCTCAGCGAAGTTTTGGTCATACACAAATTTTTTATAATAGTCACCGAAAGTGAGGCTGATCGGCTCGCCCGAGCCGTCATAGCTCCCCCACTCATAGATCTTTGGATCCTCCAGAGCCGGCAGTTCACCCGCATGAAACGTGAGCGCCGTGTCCTTGTCGATATGCGCGTATGGGGAGAATAACAGCCCTTTCTCGGGATGGATATAGGTGGAAAGCTTCTCTATATCCTGCTGCTGCATGGACGCGATAATCGCTTTGGCAGTTTCTTCCGCAGTCGCAGCTGGTGTAGCTGTTGGTGCTGGTGTAGGAGATAAAGATGGTGAAGGTTCGACCGATGGCTCGTTGGTTGGTGTTGCTGAAGGTGCTGGCGATAACGAATTTCCGTTCCCTCCAAGACCAAAACATCCGCCAAGAAGCAGCATCACAGTCAATAGGCTTAATAGACGCCACATGAGCTTCACTCCATTTCAGGGAACAGGATTAGTTATATCTTACCCTCATAAACGAAAATCTGAATCGAATGTTGCTGCTTTTGTCATTTTTCCGCTGCTGCTTAGCAAGGATCAAGGAATGGGGTTAGGCCGGTCTTTCATATAGGCGGATGGCGTTTTGCCTGTTTCGCGCTTGAAGATGCGCTGAAAATAGGACAAGTCACGGTAGCCGACGGATTCGGATATTTCCCCTACGGTAAGGGTGGAATCAACCAGCAGATAAATCGCTTTTTTGACTCGTGCCTTATGGACGTATTCACTGATCGTTTGACCGGTTACCCGGCGGAATAACGTAGCGGCGTAGTTCGGGCTCTTGTGTATGTGCTCGCCAAGCTCCTCTTTTGTAATTTTCTGCTGATAGTAGTTCATAATATAGTTTTTCATCCGTTCTACCTGCTGATGGGCAGCGGATGTAGCCGGCCCTTCATCAAGCTCCCGGTTCCAGAGGGCCAGGCATTCGTACAGAATGGCAAGGCCAAGGACTTCGGCATACAGATGTTTCTCTATCCACTCATTGTGCATGGTCTTAATCCGCTCAAAGATCAGATCATAAGCGCCCGTCCGGGATTTTACCCAATGATTGTTTTGCAGAAGCGGGAGCGCAGGGGTGACTGCCGTAAATTCGATGACGTATTTCTCGTGGAAAACGGTTGGCACACATTTGCCATAATAGGACTGGCCAGCCGGGATGTACAACAAATCGCCTTTTTCTAAAATAATTTTCTCATTCTCGATCCAGTACACCACTTTTCCGTAACTCGCCAATACGAGTGTGGAAGAGCTTTCCGGCCGATGACCGTCGTCAAACCAGTCGGTTCCTCTGTCTTGTCTTACATATTCAAGGCTAAGCACTGTTCTGTTCTCCTCCGATTATTATCGTACTATGTTTCTATAAGAGTACTATAATTCATAGTCGATTGGGAAGAAACAGGCTACAATAAAGGTATTCTTGTTCAACAGACTCGTACAATCAGGAGGAATGAAAGACATTATGCGCAAGACTAAAATTGTTTGCACCATGGGACCATCATGCGAATCGACAGAAATTTTAATTGACATGATTAACGCGGGAATGAACGTTGCCCGTTTGAATATGGCACACGGCGAGCTGGAGGATCATGCGGCACGCATTGCTCGTATTCGGGAAGCCGCAGCAGCAACGAATAGTGTTGTCGCGATCCTGCTTGATATTAAAGGTCCGGAGGTTCGGATCGGCAAGCTGGAGGAGGCTTCTTACCTGCTGAAGGTTGGAGAGACGCTGACGCTGACAACGGAAGAAATCATCGGTAACGGCGAGCGTATTCACGTGAACTATGCGGAGCTGCCGCAAGTTGTGAGCCCTGGCAATAAAATTTTGCTTGACGACGGCTTGATCGAGATGGAAGTTGTTGCTGTTAACGGAACGGAAATCGATTGCGTCATTCTGAACGGCGGCGTTATTAAAGCGAGAAAAGGCGTCAACCTGCCGGGAATTCGCACAACACTTCCTGGCGTAACCGAACGCGATATCCGCCACATCCTGTTTGGTATCGAACAGAAAATCGATATTATCGCTCCTTCCTTTGTGAGAAGAGCGGAAGATATTTTGCAAATCCGTGAATTGCTTCATGAAAGCGGCGCAGGACATATCCAAATCATCTCGAAGATCGAGAATGAAGAGGGCGTTAATAACCTCGATTCGATCATTGAAGCATCCGACGGCATTATGGTTGCCCGCGGCGATCTTGGCGTAGAAGTTCCAGCTTGGGACGTTCCGATGATTCAGCGTGAAATGATTACAAAATGTAATGCAGCCGGCAAAGTGGTTGTCGTTGCGACCCAAATGCTCGATTCGATGCAGATCAACCCTCGTCCTTCCCGTGCGGAAGTTAGTGACGTGGCAAACGCTGTTCTTCAAGGAACGGACGCCATTATGCTGTCGGGAGAGACGGCAGCCGGGAAATATCCGGTGCAGTCGGTCAGCATGATGGCTTCGATCGCGGTAAAAGCAGAATCGATGCTGGATTACTTCGACGAGTTCCAGCAGCGCAGAGGCGCACAGCCAACAACGACTACGGAAGTAATCAGCCAAGCCGTGGTAAGCTCGTCGCTTGAGTTGAACGCGAAAGCTATTGTTACGCCGACAGAGAGTGGTTTTACGGCTCGTATGGTATCCAAATACCGTCCGAAATCGCCGATCATCGCGGTAGCTTCAGACGAGAAAGTGCTTCCTCGTCTGGCCATTATGTGGGGAGTTATCCCGGTAAAAGGCGGCAGACCTAACTCGACCGATGATATTTTTGAGTCGGCATTAACGAACGGCGGCAGCACAGGTCTTCTGGAGAAAGGTGATTACGTTGTTATTACAGCGGGTACGCCTACAGGTAAAGCCGGCGCTACCAACCTTGTGAAGATCTCTCAGTACGGAATTTAAGCCTATATAGTGAACGGCGAAGAACGCCCCTTGGATCATCTCGTTCAGATGGTTCCGAGGGGCGTTTTATTTGGACGCATGAAAGCCCCTTCCTGACCGGGAAGGGGCCTCTTGTATGTTCGTTTAAGTATGGCTTGCGGGAGTTGTTGCCCGGATGGGAGTATCGGACGAGGATTCTTCTGCTGTAACGCTAGCCGCAGATTGCTCCTGAGCGGTTTCCTCGGCTGCACTTGCTGCTGCAGCTTCTGCCGCCGCCGTTTTAGCAGCTTTCTTCTTGCGAAGTCTTCTACGGAAGAACAGGAATAAGACGATTAACGGAACAGCGATGGCGAACAAATACATCGATGCATTGTGAACCATTTTTTCGGCCGCCTGACCATAAAAGTAGATCAGTCCACCGACCAGATAGAATTTTGCTGCTCGGCCTAATGCCGCGTATAGCATGAGACGCCAAAGCGGGAAGTTGAGCGCGCCTGATAAAATCGTGAACACTTTGAATGGAATGGGGGTAAAAGAACCGATTAGTACCGCTGTATCCCCGTTCTTCTGAAACATAGTTGTAGCGGACTCGACCCACTCCTTCTTAAGAATCTTATAAAGGATGGAGTTGCCGAGAAATTTGCCGATGAAGTAGCCAATAGGGGTGCCTATCAAACAACCGATGTATCCTACGGTAGCCAGCAAAAACGCATCAGACGGATTTACTAGGCTTAATGGAACCTGGAGGAATAAGGCCGGTATTGGAAAGATGATTGCATCAATCATGGAATGAACGAACAAACCCCAGGGGCCAAATTTCATTAGGAAGTCAACAATGTCTTGGAGCATGAAAATGGCACACACCTCTCTACGCATGGAAAGCCGTAGTTAATTATACGGTAGTTTAGGACTTAGGTTTCATTTTTTTTACTTCTAAGAATGCGAAAGAATAGCTGCGAACTTTCGACAATCTCCTTTTTTTATCCCCCTTTTACCTCCTATCGACATGTTCTGAATATGTAAATTAAATGTTAGTTTATTTAACATTTAAATCTCCTAAATTATATAAATCAAACAAGAGAATTGAAGAAATACTTAGATAAACTCTAATGGTAGCGCTTAACTTCGGGATTATTGGGCTTGTTAATATATGTGACATAAAATAGACTTATAGGTGTTGAAATAAATAGATAGAATAGGGAGGAAGACAAATCATGACAAACGTTGTCAAAAGTGTGTTAGGTAAGAGGTTTGTTTTATTGCTTCTTTTGCTGTCGATGGCGGCAGGGACGGTCGGGATTGTCGTTTCAAAAAATTTGGCTAATGCGGCCGAACCCGTAGAACTTCCTACATTTAACATTCCGCCTGTTTCGGCTGAATCCGAAGCCTCGGAGAAGCCTAACGTTCTCGTCATTGCGACCGGAGGCACCATTGCAGGTGCAGCGAGAAACGGCGATAAAACAAATTTCCAGAACTATGCAGCCGGCACTTATACAATGGCGGATATGGTTGCTCAATTGCCGGTACATAAAACAGCAGACGTATCTACTTTCCAATTCGGCAATAAGGGCTCAGGCAGCTATTCGATCAAAGATTTGTATGATTTATCTCTGGCGGTTGATACCGCACTTGCCGACTATGACAGCGTAGTCGTTACGACAGGGACAGATACGATGGAAGAAATCGCTTATTTCCTTGATTTGACTGTACGGAGCGAAAAACCGGTTGTTGTTACTGGTGCGATGAGACCTTGGGATGTCATCGGAACGGATGCTCCGGCTAACCTGTATCAAGCGATTAAAGTGGCAAGCAGCAACAAGACCAAATGGTTTGGAACTGTGCTGATGCTCAATGATGTGATTTATGCAGCCCGCGAGGTAACGAAGACAAACGCGCACCGTCTGGATACGTTTGACGCACCAATGTTTGGCGCGCTTGGCTATGTAGACGATCCGGCGGTACGTATTTATCGCGCTCCTGCAAGAGCGATTAAAGCCGGCACAGAGGAATGGGCAACACCGTTTAATCTTAAGACCATATCCAAGGACAGTCTTCCGATCGTTGAAATTGCCTACAGCTATCAAGAGGCAGGCGGCGGCGCAATCCGCGGATTTGTAGAGGACGGCGCTAAAGGCATCGTAACGGCAGGTACAGGCGCTGGCGGCATCTCTTCGAAAATGAGCCAGGCTCGTTCGGCAGCTATCCAAAAAGGCGTTGTATTTGTTACAACGACTAGAACAGGCTCCGGTACGATGTATGACAGCGGGACAGGCAGCACGATTGGCGGAGATAACCTGAATGCTGCGCATGCACGCATGCTGCTTCTCCTTTCTCTGGCTTTCACCGGCGACCTGCCTACGATTCATTCCTGGTTCCAGTCCTTTGGCACAGGGGATGTTGAGATTTCCGTAGATGAGAATACGGTTTTGAAAACTTCGATTGAAGAAGAAGAGGTTGTTGAAGAACCTGTCGTTGAGGTTCCGGCTTCTGCAGAGCCAACGGTAGAACCTTCCGCAGAACCTACTGCAGAGCCGGAGAGCACTGAACCGGTTGAATCCACACCTGTGGTAGAAGAGCCTGTTGGCGTGCATTAAACAGGAACGCATACGAAGGGAGGGTAACCGGATATGACTGTCATCAGCAATAATCGAATGCTGCGGAGATTTCTTTCTCCCCTGCTGATCCTTGCGCTTTTATCTGGATTTATGGGCTATGCGCGTGCAGCGGAAGAAACAGCTCCCCAGCTTCCGACCTTTGATATACCGGCTTTGTCGGCAGAAGCAGCAGCTTCTCCCCTGCCGAATATTATGGTTGTGGCAACCGGGGGGACAATAGCCGGAGCAGCGTCACAAGGCGATAAAACAAATTTTCAGAACTATGCGGCCGGCACGTATAAAATGGCGGATATGGTCGCTCAGCTTCCGACTCACAAAAATGCGGACGTATCGACCTTCCAGTTCGGCAATAAAGGATCGGGCAGCTACTCTATGAAAGATCTGTATGATCTGTCATTGGCCGTAGACCAAGCCCTTAATGTTTATGACGGCGTTGTCGTAACGACGGGCACAGATACGATGGAGGAGATCGCTTATTTCCTTGATCTGACTGTACGCAGCGAGAAACCGGTTATTGTAACGGGTGCGATGAGACCTTGGGACGTCATCGGTACAGACGGTCCGGCTAACCTTTATCAGGCGATTAAAGTGGCTGCCAGCAATAAGACCAAATGGTATGGCACGGTTATTATGCTGAACGATGTTATTCAGGCGGCACGCGAAGTAACGAAGTCCAATGCTCACCGTCTGGATACGTTTGATACTCCGATGTTTGGAGCGCTTGGCTATATTGATGATCCGGCTGTGAGAATGTACCGGCTGAACGCCAGAGCTCTGAAAGCCGGAACACCGGAGTGGGCTACTCCGTTTGATCTGCGGACCATATCGAAGGAGGATCTTCCGATTGTCGAGATCGCCTACAGCTATCAGGAAGCGGGAGGCGGCGCGATCCGGGCTTTGGTAGAGGACGGGGCCAAAGGAATCGTAACTGCCGGAACGGGAGCGGGAGGCATATCTGCGAAGATGAGCCAAGCGCGAAGCGCCGCTATCCAGAAGGGCGTTATCTTTGTAACAACGACAAGAACAGGCTCGGGAACGATGAGCGGCGGCAGCAACGGCGTTATTGCCGGGGATAACCTGAATCCGCAGCATGCCCGCATTATGCTGCTCTTGTCCCTCGCGTTCTCGAAAGATTTCAATACGGTCAAGGATTGGTTCGAAACGGTCGGAGCGCAGGATATTGTCATGGATGATACGGCTCCACCGGCATGGCCGGCGGATGCTGCGCTTGCCTCGGATGCGCAAACGACGGACAGCATTAACTTAAGCTGGCCGCAGGCGACGGATCTGACCCGTGTGGCAGGCTATGCGATTTACAAGGGAACGGACGAGACTCCAATTGCCAAGGTTGCCTCATCGGCCAGAACCTATACCGCGAAAGGTCTTTCTTCGAATACGTCATATACCTTTACGGTTAAAGCCTTTGACGATTTGGGGAATGAGAGTGCAGGCCTGACCGGCACGTTCAAGACAGGCTCATCCGGTTCCGGATCAAGCGGTGGCGCAGGCACCCCGCCGAGCAGCAATGAACTTACCGTGCCTTCAGGCGGCTCCGGCGACTTAAGTGTCTATGACAACAGCATCACCGTGCATGTACCTAGCGGGGCAACAAGCGAGGAATTGAAGATCACTATTGAGAAGCTTGCGCAAGCAGGCGGACTGGTACAGGCAGATGATGTGCTTCTGTCTTCGATCTTTGAAGTAGTGAAAAATAAAGCAGGTCATTTCCTTGTTCCTGTAACCTTGACCTTCAAGTTTGATACTTCGATGGTTAAGGAAGGCAAGAAGCCGTCAATCTTCTATTATGATGAGACGAAGAAACAATGGATTGAGATGGGCGGAACGGTGAACGGAAGCACGATCTCCGTAACTACCGATCATTTCACGAAGTTTGCTGTATTTGCAGTTGACGCTGCTCCGGCAGCACCGGACTTCTCCGATATTTCGGGACACTGGGCGGCAGCTTCGATTCGCAGCGCGGTATCGGCAGGTATCGTGAACGGCTACAGCGACGGCACCTTTAAGCCGGAGCTTACCGTTACCCGCGAAGAATTCATTGCGATGCTGATGCGCGCGCTTAAATCAGATGATCCGGGTGCTGCGTTATCCTTCAAGGATACCTCCGTAATCGGAGCATGGGCGAAGGCTGCGGTAGCTCAGGCGGTCAGCGCAGGGATTACAAGCGGCTATCCGGATGGAACCTTTAGGCCGGGCAGTAAAATCAGCCGCGCCGAGATGGTTGTTATGATCGCCAAGGCTCTGAAGCTGACAACAGAGGAAGATGCCGTTACCAGCTTCTCTGACCATGCTGAGATTCCGGTGTGGGCAAGAGGTGCGGTGAAAGCGGTGGCGGATAAAGGCATTGTACAAGGCCGGTTGAACAACCGTTTCGTACCGGAAGGAACAGCAACGAGAGCGGAAGCGATCACGGTCATTATGAAGCTTCTCGATACCAAATAAGATGCTTTTAACTGCTCTGCAGGGCTGCTATAGCCTTGCAGGGCAGTTTTTAATGCTGTCCGGCGATTTATTTCTTATACAAGCCCCAGCTTGTCAAACTAGTCCGCATAATTGTCCAAGTTCCCTCATAGACATGTTACCAGTCGGAAAAACAATGTGAAGAGGGGATGATTGTAATGCGTCGCATGACATGGGCAGCGGCAATCTTGTTAGTGTTTTCACTCGTACTAAGCGCATGCGGGAAGAAGGACGCCGAGTCCGTGGTCAAGGAGCTCGACAAAGTGGTAAGCAATATGGAGAGCTACCAGGGGACAGGCACAATGAAGCTGAATACCGGTCAGCAGGAGCTGACTTACAATGTGGAAGTTTCTTACCAAAAGCCCCATTTTTACCGCATTAAATTAACGAATGCAGAGAAAGATATTACACAAATTGTTCTGCGCAATGATGACGGTGTATTTGTCCTTACGCCGCGCCTGAACAAAGTGTTCCGATTCCAAAGCGACTGGCCGCAAAATCAAGGGCAGGTATACCTCTATCAAACGCTGATTCAAAGCATTCTGACGGACAACTCACGCCAGTTCGCGGTTGATGATAAATCCTATGTCTTTGACGTTATGGCTAACTATAATAACGGCACGCTCGCCAGACAAAAAATCTGGCTGAACAAATCGGATTACAAGCCGCTTCAGGTTCAAGTCAGCGATGCAAATGCCTCTGTCATGGTACAGGTGGACTTTACGAGCTTCGAGTTTGGCCCAAGCTTTGATAACACAACGTTCGAAACCGAAGCCAATATGAAATCGTCGCCTTCGAGCAGCGGTACAAGCGATCAGCCAACGATTGCAGATCCGGATCAATCGGATGTGGACGGCAGCGCGAATGCCGGCACGGAAGACAGCCAGGATGCCGTTACGCCGGACAAATCGACTGATTCGCAAGACGGCAAAGAAGCAGACGGCAAGGATCAAGCAACGAAGGATGAAGACGGCAAAAATGCCGCAGCAGAAGATGAAGAGGATGCTGATGACACAGCCGCAAGCCCTGAGGCAGATGCAGCAACTGAACTTCAAGTGATGGTGCCAACGGACCTCCCTCAAGGCGTAGTCCTGAAGGACAGCATGGATATCGTATTTGGCGGATTGCCGGGTGTTGTATCCCGCTATACCGGCACTTATGACTTCTCGATTATTCAGACGCAGCCAAAGGATATGGCCGCCACGTATACAGGCGGAACGTTCCTTGATCTTGGATTTACAATCGGCGAATTGACGGGCGGAGACGACCAGAAGACACTGACCTGGATCGTGGACGGGAATGAGCTTCGTCTCACAAGCGCAACGCTTCCGGAGACCGAGATGATCCGTATTGCGCAGTCCGTTCAAGTGGATGCCACTAAATAATAGTTAAAAGATCATACAAAACATGGATTTTTCCAAGACGTACTATCCGATTCCGGCCGCCATTTCATTGACAGCCCACGCGACAGCGTTTAACATTATTTCTATTGATGTTTACATGGCACGGGTTGCTGCGACTGTTAGGGTGAGGAGAAGGTGAACCGACTTGGAATCGTATTATCGCCCGACACGGGTAGAAATTTCGCTGGATGCGCTGAACCGCAATCTGCAAGCATTCCGCAGCGCTATGCCTGAAGGGCGCCTGTTAATGGCTTCGGTCAAGGCAAACGCTTATGGGCATGGCGCAGTGGAAATTGCACGCGAGGCAGAGCGTTTCGGCGTTGATTATTTAGGCGTAGCCTTCTTGGATGAAGCGCTGCAGCTCCGTCAGGCGGGAATTGCAACGCCTATTCTGGTGCTTGGGTTTGTACCGGCAGAAGCGCTTTCCATTGCCCGCGACAAGGATATTGCAATCGCGTTGTTCCGCGAAGACATATTGGCGGCGGCTGCAGCCCTTCCTGTTCATGCGGATGGCAAGAAGCTCAAAGCTCATATTAAGGTTGACTCCGGCATGGGACGGCTTGGCATCATCGGAACAGAGGAAGCCATTGCTTTTATCGGCAAGGCGCTTCAAGTTCCGCAGCTTGAGGTGGAAGGTTTGTTCACCCATTATGCCAAAGCCGATGAGGCGGACAAAAGCTACACCAGGCAGCAGTACGAACGGTTTTATGCCGTTGCCGAGCATGTCCGCAGCCATGATCTGCCGATCCGGATTATTCATGCGGCCAACAGTGCAGCAGGGATAGATACGCCGGAATACGGCGGCGATATGGTCCGGCTGGGGATCAGCATGTACGGCTTATATCCTTCGGATGAAGTGAAGCGCGACACGATCAAGCTTGAACCTGTCCTTTCGCTGAAGACGGAAGTTGTCATGGTCAAGGATGCGCCTCCGGGCTGGGGAATCAGCTATGGCTCCCGGTATGTAACCAAGCAGGAGGAGCGGATTGGCACACTGCCAATCGGTTATGCAGACGGTTTCAGCAGGATGCTGAACGGCAAGGCTCATGTACTTGTACGCGGAATCAAGGTGCCCGTGCTTGGAACGATCTGCATGGACCAATGCATGATTGCTCTGGACAATGCAGCGGCGGATGCTGCTGTAGAGCCGGGCGAAGAAGTCGTGCTGATCGGGCGGCAAGGCCAGGAGGAAATCTCGGCGGAAGAGATCGCTTCCCTGCTGGGAACGATTCCCTATGAAGTGACCTGTATGGTTGCAGCCCGCGTGCCCCGCGTCTATGTGAGAGACGGTCAGGTGGCAGCGGTATCGAATCCGCTCGTTTTTGGTTAGGAATTAATTGTTAATAGCAGCTTTTCGCGAAAAATAGAGGATTCTTGCTGTCGATCGCGAATTAGTTAAAACAATTTGTATATGCTTCGGAGTGACATTCATCATGCAGCATAATTGATATACGCGGAACATAGATATGATGAAGTATAGTGGCAGCGTATTTTTGTAATAATGAATATTAATGGTTTTGGAAAAGTTTTGGGGGTGCTAGTTCGGTGGCCAATATGCAGAACACCAAGAGGATCATGATCAGCTTGCCGGATCAATTGCTGGAGGAGGTCGACGGTATCGTCGCGAAGGAAAATTCCAATCGAAGCGAGTTTATTCGGCAGGCCATGAAGCTGTATCTTGTGGAACGGAAAAAACGGCAGATCCGCGAGTCCATGCAGCGTGGGTATCTGGAAATGGCGAAAATCAACTTGAACATGGCCTCCGAAGCTTTTCAAGCGGAGGAAGAAGCCGATCATACGTTAGGCCGTCTCGTAAGCGGGGTGTAGAGGTTGATCGTAAAACGCGGAGATGTGTTTTTTGCGGATTTGTCACCGGTCGTCGGATCAGAACAGGGCGGAGTAAGGCCAGTACTTGTTATTCAGAATGACATCGGCAACCGCTTCAGTCCGACGGTCATAGTCGCGGCCATTACGGCGCAAATCCAGAAAGCCAAATTGCCTACGCACGTTGAGATGGAAGCGGCGGCGCACGGCTTCGACAGAGACTCCGTCGTGCTGCTTGAGCAGATACGGACGATTGACAAGCAGCGTTTAACCGACAAGATCACCCACCTGGACGATGAAACGATGCGTAAAGTGGACGATGCTCTGCTGATTAGCGTTGGATTAATTGATTTTTAATCACCACATGGAACAAGGACGGCTGATGCTGTCCTTGTTTTTTCTTATAGAAAATCGTCGCAATATATCGAAAAATTGTAGAATTTTGAAAAAAACCTATAGACAACTATTTATCGATTTTGCTATTATATGGTCAATTAGTTGTTAAATACATATACGTGCACGGCTTAGCGAAGAACGCAAGCGGATCAGCCTTAATAGGGCTTCTGCTGCGTTCTTTTTTTTTCGCCGGGTGATGCAGAGGGGAGAGAAGATGAACAGAAGAAGAAATGCGGGAATCGGCTTGCTTGCCGCCTTGCTGTCGGGCCTCTTGGTATACGGCTTGTTCCAGCTGCAGAAGCTGCAGGTCACCCGCGAGGAGACGGTAGAGGTAATTGTGGCTAAACAATTTGTTGAAGCGGGCAGGCGGCTGACGGAAGCGGATATTGCCTACAAGCGGATACCGCGTGAAGGCTATGAGAAGGAAATGCTTGTTGAGGCAAGGCAGGCGGTAGGCATGGAGACCGTTATTCCGCTTGGGACAAATGAACCGATTCTTGGCTGGAAAATCGATCAGTACCATCTCCTGCCGGCAGACTCGGAGTCGACCTTTCAAATTCCGCGCGACTATGTTCGTTCGATCTCCAACGGCATTCGCGCCGGTGACAAAGTCTCCGTTTATTTATCGGGCGAGAATGAGCCGTCCAGGCGAATATTTGATTCGCTCGTAACGGTAGCATCCGTCAAATCCTCAAGCAATGTGGAGATCGACAATATGAAGGATCCTAATTTGCTGTCGCTTGCTGAAGGGGATAAAGAGCGGATGTATGCCTCGCGGCGTGATGCGAACGGCATGATTGAATATATAAATTTGAATCTGACGGAGTCACAATGGCTGCAGATCGACAGTTATTGCAAGGACGGCCTCCACAAGCTGGTTATCGCGTACAGCCCGGAATCACTGCAGCTGGAAGAGGAGGATCGCTCGTGAACACATCGGCACCGCTAATCACCTTTGTTGGAACGACGCCGAATATTGGCACCACTTCCGCTGCGTTCGCCGCAGCCTTTCGGATAGCCGAAGCAAGCGGCAGGCAGGTCGGTTATTTATGTATGCATCTGAAAAGCGCGAAGCTGCACCGGTACCTGGGTATCGTCGAACCGGCCGTTACGCTGGACAAGCTGCGACCGGAGCTGAGGTCCGGGGCTTTAACGCCGGATAAGCTGCTGCGTGCCGTGCAGGCGGTCAGAGGAGTGCCGAATTTGCATGTCTTGTTCGGCAACATGCTGAGGGACCAGGCTGAATTTTATTCACCGGAAGAGATGGAGCACTTGCTCCGGGTTGCGGGGCAGACCTTTTCCATTGTAATCATTGATGTAGGAGCTTATTGGGATAACGCAGCTACGATATGTGCCTTGAGGGAGGCAGACACTCGCATTATCGTAACCACGGATGCCTTATCCCATTTTCAGGAAGACGGAAAACGCTGGATCTCGCAAGTATCGCCGCTGTTTGGGTTATCAACGGAACAATACGATACCGTTGTCATTTACTCGCCATGGAGCACAGGAGGATATAGCATGAAGGACATTTGCAAAGAGATGGGTACAACAAAACTTGGAGAATTAAGGTTTGGACATCACTTTTATGCACAGCTGGACAGCGGCCATTATGGCCAATGGCTCAAGGAAGATCCTGCGGGCAAGCTTGTAATGCAGGAGAGCGCAGACCAGTTGATGGACCGTCATCATATACGCAGAATAACGCCAACGCTTGCCGTCCAGCCTTGGTACCGCAAGCTGCTCGCTCACCGTAACGGAGTAAGCTCTTGAGCACAAGTGCGGGTAAATTTTCTCCGTCGGATTATTCTGCGCGGCTGAGGCTGGACCAATCTTCTGCAGCTGATCCTTTGGATCGCAGCGATGCAGCAGGGAGGGGAGCAGACTTCGGTCGGCTCTCGGATGAGATCAGGTCCTACCTGGCTGCACCCAGAGGGCTAACGGAGGAGGAACGCCGGCAGTATAGTGAGACCTTGAACCGGGCGGTGCTTGGTTTTGCGCCCGAGAGGGAGCAGGTGCTGGCCATTATTGCCGACCGGCTGATCCGTCTCCGTATTCATCAGTTGGACGGCTATAAGCATCCCTACGCGACTTTGGCGGAAGCGCTGTTTGCTGAGGTTATCGGACTCAACGTGCTTGAGCTTGTGCTTGCGAAGAAGGACGGTCTCGAGGAAATCCAGGTGGTTGGATCGCAGATCTACGAAGTGAGAGATGGTCAAACAAAGCTGTCACCATACCGGTTCGATCATGAAAGGGATGTAGAACGGATCCAGCAGAACCTTGTGCTTTATAACAATGACCGGATTAATCCCCGGAAGCGTTGGGCAGAGGTTATGCTGCGGGACGGCTCGCGCGTGACCATGACCGGCTTTGGTTTTACGTCCAAGCCTACCCTTACGATTCGTTTTTTTACCGTGCGCAGCTTTAGCCTCGGCACTTTATGCTCGTCAGCTTATCAAACGTTAAGTATTCCTATGAAGGACATGCTTCTGAATGTGCTGGATGCGAGGTTTAATCTGGTCATTATCGGCCCGACCAACTCAGGCAAGACACATCTTATGAAAGCTTTGATTGCCGAACTGCCGGATGAGGAAAGGATCGTTACGATCGAAGGGCGTTTTGAAATGATGCTAGGGCGTGATTTCCCCCGGAAGAATACGGTTGAGTATGAGGCCGATGAGGACGATTCGCAGCACCGGGCAGAGCAGGCGTTCAAGCTGGCTCTTCGCCAGTCCCCGCAGCGAATCGTCCATGCCGAGATCCGCGATATGGACGCCAACATATACGTACGGGCTTGTACGAGGGGGCATTCCGGCAGTATGACAACGGTACATGCCAACACGCTGGAGGATGTGCCCGAAGCGATTGCGGACATGTGCATGCTGGACGGGCGGGGCATGAATCCGGAGCGCTTGACGAAAAGGATTGCCGAATACGTTACACAAATCGGCATTGAAATGCGTTATCTGGGCGGAAGACGGGTTATTGCCCGGATCGGCGAGCTGGGATGGGTGAATAACGAAGTTGTTGTCCGTGAATGGGCAAGATTTGATGAGACAAGCGGGCATTGGATCTATCCGCAGAAGCCCTCGCCCAAAGCAATGGCACGGCTCCGGAGAGGGGATGGCGGTATTGATTAAGCTGTCTATTGCGGCAGGCGCTCTTCTGCTCTTTAGCTTATGGTTCGTTTCTCTGTCCAGCTTATTGTTCGTCTGGACTGACCGTCAGGCGCGGAGAGACAGATTGACATTTCAAGCAAAAAACCGCCTAAGCTACCGGCTGACGGAAAAGCTCCAGCGGTTCGAGCGGGTGTTCCGCCATTTGTCCGAGCTGCTTGAGACGCTGCAGCTCAAGCTGAAGCCGTCCGGTCTCATTGTGGGATCATTTCTGCTCCTGCTCGCTGGAGTCGCTGTTGGCGGATTCTTTTTTCAAAGCATCAAGGGAACTTTGTTATTTGGAGCGGTTATTGGGTGTCTGCCTTACACCATATTGCGGGCAATGCTTGTCCAGAGACAGATGCAGCTGCAGATGGATTTTTTGCCGGCAGTTGAGCTGTTCTATCAATGTTATCTGGTCACGGGAGGACGACAGGTCCGCAGCGGGCTGCAGCGGACGGTAGAGGAAAGGCGGTTGCTTGGACCTATGCAGTCGGTGTTCGAGCAGCTGTACCGGAACCTGTCGGTTCGCGGGGATGATGAGGCAAGCCTGAGAATTTTCTCGGCTGCGCTGGGCCATGTGTGGGGCGATTATTTCGTAAACATTATGCGGGTGGCTTTAGCTGAAGGCTCGCCGATTGCTGACAGTCTGAAGGAGCTGATCGCCGATATGCGCAAGGCACGCCGGGCCAATGAGCAGGAGCGTAATAAGCTGCTGGAAATCCGGATTGCCAATTTTACGCCGGTCCTGTTTCTTGCGTTTTATATCGGCATTAACGTCCGTTATAACCGGGAGAATTCCTATTACTACTACCTGATTGATCCGCAGGGCAGAGACATGCTGTTAAACGCCATTGTACTGATCTTTGCTTCCTTCTTAATGGGACTATGGCTTTCACGCAAAAAGATGTAGAGGGAGGCTGGTAAGGCTATGGAATCGTTCTTGCGCCTGCTGATTGTTGCCGGGGAGTTTCTATTCGGCTTTCTGGGGGTTTATATGATTCTGCAGTCGATGCCAAGAAGGCGGACGAGATGGTTCCATCTGGATGCCTTGAACTGGCGGACGAATGAGCTGCCGGATAAGTGGCTGAAGCTGCTCCGGTTATCACGGGAACAAGATATGTATATCGAACGCGCAACCCTCCTGGCGGGCTGCGGAGTTACGGCAGATGCGGCTTGGTATTCGGCGGCAAGAAGGATACTGCTGATTCTGCTGCCAGCCGTCGCCGCCATTTATGCAGGTCTATCTATTGAGCAAGGGGCGTGGCTTTGTTACTTGTTTGTTCTAACGATATTTGTGCTCTTGTATTGGGACTTGCCATGGCTGCGTTCCTTCAGACGGCTTCGCGCCCAAAGAATTACAAAGGAAATCTATTTGATGAGCAACCAGCTGCTCTATCTGTCGGAGTCGTCCTTGCATATCCATACGAAGCTGACGCGCTGCATTCCGTTTACCCGGACGCTGCGCGGGGATCTCGAACGGCTGCTTGCCGAATGGTATCACGATGCAGAGCAGGCGCTTCGCCGGTTCAAGCACCGGATCGGCACCGACGACGGGATGAGCTTCGTGGAGACGATTGACTCCTTGCGGCTTCATGAGAGCCAGGAGTATTACAAGCTTCTCAGGGAGCGGATTCAGGATTACAAAGAGAAGCTGGAGCTGGCGAAGGAAAGCCGTAAAGAATCAACATCCTACTTCTTGTTCATCATCGCAGGGATCCCTATATTGTATACCTTTCAAATTTTTATCTATCCCTGGGTGCAGGAAGGCCGCAAGCTGTTCGAGTCTTTAGGATAAGCCTGCGGTAAGAGAACGCTATGAAGGAGGTGAAGCAAGATGCGCAATATTTTGATGACCGTCATGCTGCTTGTTGTTGTAATCATTTTGTTTAATAACATTATTGCGAATGATACGACGGGAACAAGCAAGCAGATTCAGACACAAGGCAGTTCGGCTAATACGAAGATCAGCTCTATGTTAGGGTCGGGATCTGGTTCCAACTAAGGAGGTACGGCATTGAGAGGCTTACTTATATCGATGCTGCTTCTGGTGACCGTCATTTTGCTATATACGGGAATTACCGGAGGCGACGGCGGTACGAAGCGGCAAGTGGAGCGTTCCGGAGCGGCTATCGGCGCCTATATCCGGCAGATGAGCCCATGAGAAATATATTAGTATTTGTGTTGTTTGCCGCCATGGTGTGCTGGATGATGTTTTCACCCATATATAAGCATGTGCTGATAGCAAGGCAAGCGGTGCTTCAGCAGGAGACCGATTATTTGCTGGAAGTTGGTGCAAGCGGGAGTTACGGCTATATTGACACGGCCATGATGGAGCGATCAAGAGAGCGTCTTGCCGCATTCGGGATGCAGCCTGAGCTTGTTCAATATGAAGTTACGGCGGATAACGGACTAGCGGCGACAGATCCGGCTTCTCCTTTGCCAAGGGGAACGGGAATCATGCTGAAGATGAGCTATCCGTATGAGAATTTGTTTCAGATCGACAGGTTGATTGGACTAGCTCCTGTCTCTCCGGACAGTCGCATGCGGACGTTTGGGTTGAAGATGAGCGAGTATATGCCATAAGGGTGCTAACGGAGAGATGCGATGTATAAGTTGATGTTGATCGTATTAATGATGACAGTATGGGTATCCGTACATTTTCTGCAAACGGATGAGGAAATGGCGATGAAGCTGCTCTATCAGGGGAAGCATGCGCTGAACCGTGCTGCTCATGCCGCTTCGCAGCAGCTGGATCCGGAGGCAATGGCTGAAGGCATTCTGCGGATTGATCCGAATGCGGCCGCTTCGGCCGCGGCTGCTTACCTGCAAGCGAACCTGCAGCTTGATGCGCAAGGAAATCCCTTGCCGAACTCGCCTGTACGGGAGCGGGTAAATGTGCTCGTATTTGATGTTATTAACGATGATCACACCTTTCCTTATACTTACCGGAACGAACAATACGATTATGAAGCGACTCTTCAAAGACCGGGAGTTGTCCTTATTATCCATGTCGTTTACCCGCGTGCATTCACGCTGCTTGAACCGGTCGAATGGGACATAAAAGGTGTTTCCGAGCTGACCGTGAGGTAGCCGCTGCTCACGAAGCAAGAATTGCCACAAAAAAGCATGTGTCAATTCTTTAAGTCCATGCTTACGAAGCAAGAATTGCCACAAAAGGCGTGTATCAATTCTTTAAGTTAATGCTTACGAAGCAAGAATTGCCACAAAAGGCGTGTGTCAATTCTTTAAGCTAATGCTTACGAAGCAAGAATTGCCACAAAAAAGCATGTGTCAATTCTTTAAGCTAATGCTTACGAAGCAAGAATTGCCACAAAAAGCATGTGTCAATTCTTTTAAGGAGGGGAGATGGAACGAATCCTTTCGTTCCCTGTTGACGATCCATCATAAAATTGATGTAATAAAGGGGGAATATGGAAGTTAGGAGTTGGCTTCGAATGGACATTAACAAGGACATTTCTGAGGAAGTTGTACGGGAGAGGACCAATAAGCTGCAGGAGGCGATGCGCGCTTCGGCAGTGGACGGGTTTCTTCTGACGCAAAATATAGACCTTTATTATTACACCGGCTCTATGCAGAACGGATATGCGTTTATTCCGTCGCACGGGGATCCGGTTTTCTTTGTGAAAAGGAGCGTAGAGCGGGCAAAGCTCGAAAGCGGCATTACGGTGAAAGAGCTTGGCGCATTCCGTCAGTTTGGCGAAACGCTGGCGAAGGAATTCTCTCATGTATTCAGTGGTGGAACGAGCGGCACGGTTACAATAGCGGCAGATCTGGATGTGCTTCCTGCGCAAACCTATCTGAGGTTGTCAGAACTATTGCAGAGGGCAGGATCAAGTTCTATCGTTGATGGCTCAGCGATCATCAGACGGCAGCGAATGATCAAGTCTCCGCTTGAGATCAGCCGGTTTGAAGCGGCAGCGGCTGTTGTGGATGAAGCATTAAACGAAGCATTGGATTTTTTGAAGCCGGGCGTAACGGAATTGGAATGGATGGCACGTGTTGAATATGAGATGCGTAGAAGAGGGCATATCGGCTTGATGCGTATGCGGGGCTACAATCAGGAGATCGCCACAGGGATGTTTATCGCCGGGTCGGCAGCAGCGGTCCCTACTTATTTCGATGGACCTGCCGGAGGGCTTGGTCTTGGCGCGACGTCGCCGCAAAGCGTCAGCCGCCGGGCGATTGAACGCAATGAGCCGATTCTAATGGATATCGGCTGTTGTATTGACGGTTATGTGATCGATCAGACCCGCACCGCTGTAATTGGTGAACTGCCAGAGAAGCTTGCTCGCGCTTATGAGGTTTCAGAAGCGATTATCCGGGAAGCCGAGAACGGAATGGTGCAGGGAGCGATCTGCTCGGCTCTTTATGCCAAGGCGCTCGAGCAAGCGGATGAAGCAGGGCTAGCCCCGCATTTTATGGGCTATGGCGCTGATCAGGCTAAATTTCTTGGTCATGGGATTGGTCTCGAGATCGACGAATGGCCTGTCCTGGCCAAAGGTTTTGATATTCCGCTGGAAGCGGGAATGGTTATAGCCGTTGAGCCGAAGTTTACGTTTCCGGGAGAAGGTGTAGTCGGGATTGAGAACAGCTATTTGATTACGGATGGTCGCCCGCGGGCTTTAACGTTTACCAGAGAAGGATTAATCAAATTGCCATAAGCATGGTAAGCCAAGGGGGCCTTACAGATATGGATCGTCCGTTAACAAAGAGACTTCATCGTGATTACATCACCGTTTTTCGAGTGAGCTCGTTCTTTACACATCTTGTGCTGTATATACTGGTGATTGCCTATCTAACCTTTGCGGCCTGGAAGCATTGGACCTATATTCCGGGATTTATTGGCCTTGGGGTTGTCAGTCTGTCAGCCCTGTTGTTTATTTGGCTCCTTCCCGAGCTGAAATACCGGCACTTTCAATACGAGCTGTTTGAAGAGGAGCTGGAGATCCGATCCGGACTAATCGTTATCCGTAATGTGCTTATTCCGATGGTGCGCGTCCAGCATGTGGAGCTTGAGAGCGGGCCGCTTATGCGTAAGCATGAGCTTGCCAGTGTGGCGGTTGTCACAGCAGCAACAACGCACAGGATCAGCGGCCTGAAGCAAAGCGAAGCTCATTTTCTGAAGAGACGAATCGGCCAGCTTGCGAAAGTAGATGAACAGGATGATTAAAAGACATAAACCGCGCAGGCTGCATCCGATTTATATGCTGTTCCCTCTGTTCAATACTATAAAGGGCTTATTGCCGCTCATTATTATCACCCTGCTGCAAGGTGTGAAATGGTCGGAATTAAACGGTTATATTTATCTGGGGATTCTTGCTGGAGTAACCTTGTTGCTGTTTCTCGGTTTATTGGGCTGGCGTAAGTTTTCCTTTACCGTGGAAGAGGACCGGATTGTCATACGTAAAGGTATCCTGTTCCGGGATGAGAAAACGATCTACTTTGGACGGATTCATTCCGTTAATCTGGAGCAGCCACTGCTTCAGAGACTGCTTGGCGTCACGCAGGTCAAGATTGAGACGCCGGGCGGGAACAAGAAGGCAGAAGGAGTGCTGGCCGCTTTAACCGATAAGGATGCGAGGCAGCTGCAGAAGCTGATGCTCACACCTGTTGAGCTGCAGTCGGAAGCTGATGCTGCGCCTGAAGGGGATGAAGCGGCTGAAGACCGGTCTCCTTCCCAAGTAAGAGCCATGCCGAGGCTTCAATTACATGCAGGACAGCTGCTGCTTGCCGCTGCTACCTCTCTTAATTTTGGTCTGGTTGCTGCCTTTATCGCCGGTATCGTTTCGCTGGCCGACGATTTCATTAATGAGCTGGCGCCGAATTTATACTCCACGTTATACGAGGAATCCACCAGTGTAGATCCCAGTTATGCGGTTATTGCGGTCATTGCGGTCTGCGGGCTTGCATTTGCGTGGCTGCTCTCGCTTGTCCTGTATGTGATCAAGTTTTCAGGGTTTACAGCGGACAAACAAGATGAGCAAATTTCGATCTCATATGGGTTGCTGGAAAAGAAAGTGCATCACTTTGATGCCAGAAAGGTCCAGGCGGTCATCGTACAGGAAGGCCTTCTCCATCAGTGGATCGGCTATGCTCAGATACAACTGCAGGTCGTCTCCTCGGATAAAACAGAACGTTTGATGCTGCATCCGTTTATGCCAGCAACGTCCCTCGATTCGGTAATGGCGTGCTTTGTGCCGCAATTTACAGCGGCAAAGATTAAGGCAGCGGCACCGAAGCGGGCGTATTTCGATTATGTCTGGAAGGGACTGCTCGCGGTTAGTCTCCTTTGTGCGGTCCTTATTTACTTTTTCCATAACGTTGGACTCTGGTCCTTGCTCTTGCTGCCTATTGCGGCAGCCTGGAGCTGGAGCTGTTTATCGGCGGCGGGCATGAATTTGGAGCACGGTCAATTGACCCTTCGCAAGCGGGTCCTGACGCGGATTACCTATTACATGCGAAGACCGCAAATCGTATCGATGACCGCCAAGAGGACGAGAAGACAGCAAAAGAGGCGCCTGTTGTCGATATCCGCACATGTGCTGGGCAGTCTCCAAGCATATAAGGTTGCTTGTCTGGAGCGGGAAGATGTTGAGAGGGTATGGCACTGGTACAGCCATAACCGAACAGGTAATAAAAAATAGGGATATCTCTTCATTGGACACCGCTATTATTTTTTAGTAGGATAATAGTGATAGACAGCGGCTGATAGACAGGAGTGAGGACAATGCTGAGTTTAGGGGCAAAGGTCGTTATAATCGCTGACCAATTCGAGCAAAATCTCCCTCTTGGGGAGTATGGTTATATAATTGCTTATGACCGCAACGCGGACAATGTGTTCGACTATGTGGTAAGAGTACCTGCGGCTAACCGCAATTTCCTGGTTCCGGATGAGGATGTTGAGCTGGAGGAAGTGCTGCTGCAGGAAGAGGTTGACCGGATCGAGCGGGAGGCGCTTATCGATTATGCGCTTGCAACGTTTAATGAAGAATTGTTCAACCGGATTATGAAGGGTGAGGAAGAAGCACCCGAGGAACAGGAAAATGTAGGCGGCGAAAGCCAGTCGAGAGAAGACTTTATTCGCCAGGTTAATTTGAAGGCATGGATTTAACAGCCATTATCTAGCGGAGCTTATCCCTTGCGGGGGTAGGCTCCGTTTTCTTGTTGTCGATAGACAATACTTTGTGAAATGACGATTATAAGCTATAATAGGAGGAATGAGTACAAGGTTTAAAAGGGAGGACGAAGCATCCATGAGCATTACGATTAAAGACGTTGAGCATGTTGCGAATTTGGCGCGGCTTGAGCTCTCGAATGAAGAAAAAGAACAATTTACGGGACAGCTTAATGCGATCCTGAAATATGCCGAGAAGCTGGATGGCCTGGACACGGACAATGTGGAGCCGACTAGCCATGTGCTGCCGATTACGAATGTGATGCGGGAAGATATTACCCGTGAATCGCTTCCGATTGAGAAAGTACTGCTTAACGCACCGGATGAAGAAGATGGCCAGATTAAAGTGCCGGCTGTATTGGAATAGAACCTACAGGTATTTGAAGGGAGGAACTGCTGTTGTCACTGTTTGATTTACGCCTACAGGATGTACATAGCAAGCTCAATAACAAAGAATTGACGGTTTCCGATTTGGTGGATGCTTCATACCGCCGCATTGCGGAGACAGATGAGACGATTAAAGCTTTTCTTACATTAAATGAAGAAAATGCGCGCCGCCAGGCGGATAACCTGGACAAGCAGCTTCAAGAAGGCGGCGAACGCGGTCTTTTGTTTGGCCTGCCGGCCGGCGTGAAGGATAATATTGTAACGGAAGGGCTGCTCACAACTTGTGCGAGTCAGTTCCTTAGCAACTATAATCCGATTTATGATGCAACAACGGTATCCAAGCTGAAATCGGCACAGTCGGTTACGATCGGCAAGCTGAACATGGACGAATTCGCGATGGGCGGCTCTAACGAGAACTCCAGCTATTATCCGACACGTAACCCGTGGAATCCGGAGTATGTTCCGGGCGGCTCGAGCGGCGGCTCTGCGGCTTCCGTTGCTGCTGGACAAGTATACTTCTCTCTTGGCTCCGACACGGGCGGTTCGATCCGTCAGCCTGCTGCTTATTGCGGTATTGTTGGCCTGAAGCCGACTTACGGTCTTGTGTCGCGGTTTGGTCTGGTTGCCTTTGCATCTTCTCTGGATCAGATCGGACCACTTACGAAAAATGTTGAAGATTCCGCCTACGTGCTGCAAGCGATTGCCGGCTATGACGAGAAGGATTCGACATCCGCTAACGTGAATATTCCGGACTACACCAGTGCTCTCACCGGCGATGTGAAGGGCCTTCGCATTGGCGTACCTAGAGAGTATCTGGGTGAAGGCATTGATCCGAAGGTGAAAGAAGCGGTTATGCAAGCTTTGAAGACCTTCGAGAGCATGGGCGCAACCTGGGAGGAAGTATCGCTTCCGCATACCGAATATGCAATCGCGACTTACTATCTGCTTGCTTCTTCGGAAGCATCGTCCAATCTGGCACGTTTTGACGGCGTTCGTTACGGCGTGCGCGCGGATAACCCGGACAACCTGATCGACCTGTACCGCAAATCGCGCAGCCAGGGCTTCGGTCCGGAAGTGAAACGCCGGATCATGCTGGGTACTTATGCGCTTAGCTCCGGTTACTACGATGCTTATTACTTGAAAGCACAGAAGGTCCGCACGCTGATCAAGCAGGACTTCGATAATGTCTTCAATCAATACGATATCATCATCGGCCCGACAGCCCCAACAACCGCGTTCAAGATCGGCGAGCAGGTTGGCGATCCGCTAACGATGTATCTGAACGATATTTGTACGATTCCGGTCAGCCTTGCGGGTATTCCGGCAATCAGCGTTCCTTGCGGAACAGCGGACGGCATGCCAATTGGCTTGCAGATTATCGGCAAGGCATTTGATGAATCGACCGTGCTGCGTGCAGCTCATGCGTTTGAGCAGCAAACCGAATTCCATAAATTACGGCCGCAGCTAGGGTGAAGGGAGATATAACGATGTCTGAAGCGACTCAATACGAAACAGTAGTTGGTCTGGAAGTGCATGTGGAGCTGCATACGAACAGTAAAATTTTCTGTGGCTGCTCCACCGCTTTTGGTGCACCGGCTAATACTCATACATGCCCGGTATGTCTTGGGCACCCGGGCGTACTGCCCGTGCTGAACAAGCAAGCTGTCGAATATGCCATGAAAGCAGCTATGGCGCTTAACTGCGAAATTGCCGACATCAGCAAATTCGACCGCAAAAACTATTTCTACCCGGATTCGCCAAAAGCGTATCAGATCTCGCAATTTGATCAGCCGATTGGCGAAAATGGCTGGATTGATATCGAAGTGAACGGCGAGACCAAACGGATCGGTATTACTCGACTCCATCTGGAGGAAGATGCCGGCAAACTGACGCATGTGGACGGCGGATATGCTTCGCTCGTAGACTTTAACCGCGTTGGTACACCGCTTGTTGAGATCGTATCCGAGCCGGATATCCGTACGCCGGAGGAAGCGAAGGCGTACCTCGAGAAGCTGAAGGCGATCATGCTGTACTGCGAAGTATCGGACGTGAAGATGGAAGAAGGCAGCCTGCGCTGTGACGCTAACATCAGTCTTCGTCCTTATGGGCAAGAGAAGTTCGGTACACGTGCCGAGCTGAAGAACATGAACTCGTTCCGCGGCGTTCAACGCGGTCTGGAATACGAACAAATCCGTCAGGCTGAAATTCTGAATGACGGCGGAGTCGTTATTCAAGAAACTCGCCGATGGGATGATACGCAAGGCAAAACCTTCTCCATGCGCGGCAAGGAAGAATCGCATGATTACCGGTACTTCCCGGATCCTGACCTTGTTCGTCTGAACATCAGTCAAGAATGGAAAGACCGTGTCCGCGCTTCGATTCCTGAGCTTCCGGATGCACGCAAGGCTCGTTATACAAGTGATTACGGCCTGCCATCCTATGATGCGGAAGTAATTACATCTTCGAAGAAGCTTGCTGATTTCTTTGAAGAAAGCCTGAACTATACGAAGGATGCTAAAGCGGTGTCCAACTGGATTATGGGCGATCTGCTTGGTTATTTGAATGCAAACAGCCTGGAGCTTTCCGAAGTGAAAATTACCGGCCAAGGGCTTGGGGAAATGATTGGTTTGCTTGAGAAAGGCACAATCAGCAGCAAAATCGCCAAGACCGTCTTCAAATCGATGCTGGAGTCGGGCAAGCTTCCGCAGCAAATCGTTGAAGAGCAGGGGCTCGTACAAATCAGCGATGAAGGCGCGCTTGTAGCCGTAGTGGATCAGATTATTCAAGCGAATCCGCAATCGGTAGAAGACTTTAAAGCGGGTAAAGATAAAGCGATAGGTTTCCTTGTCGGCCAGATCATGAAAGAGACGAAAGGCAAGGCAAATCCGGCCCTTGTCAACAAGCTTCTGCTTGAACGTCTGAAAGCCTAACTCGGAGTTGACCATTAGACGCCGCTCATCCTTCGTGATGAGCGGCGTCTTTTCATGGAATGCAGGTCCACATGCATACTAATATGGTACAATTATGATACGAAAGGTTGTGCTGCCTCATGGGTCTTGATGTTACGAATCCTTGGTATATTAACGAGCTTCATTTGGGATTGAGGCTGCTGCTTGCCATGCTGTTAGGCGGGTTGATTGGCCTTGAGCGAGAACAATCCAATCATGCAGCTGGGCTGCGCACAAACACACTGGTATGTATCGGTTCCTGTTTGCTGATGCTCTTATCGATATATGGCTTTTCCTCTTTTGTGAATGAAACGAATGTCCGCGTGGACCCTGCACGGTTGGCTGCAGCCGTTATAACAGGGGTGGGTTTTCTTGGGGCGGGTACGATTTTATTCACGGGCAAGTCCATCACGGGACTAACGACTGCTGCTTCTTTATGGGTCGTTTCGGCGATTGGTCTCGCGGTGGGTGCCGGGTTTTATTTTGCAGCTGCCGTAACAACCGTCCTCGTTCTTCTTATCTTATGGGCGTTCAACAAGCTGGAGAAAAGGTATATCAGCACAAAGAGGGAGCATCAGTTGATTGTTCAGGCGGATGAGCAGTCTACCATTGTCCGGACGCTGAACGCGCTGCTGACGGAGAAGCAGATTGTGATCCGCAAAGTGATGCTTGAAGAAAGCGGGAAGCGGGAGCATGGCCTGCAGCAGTTTATGCTTCATTTGACGGTGCAATTGCCAAAGAATGAATCGTTATTAGCTTTACTGGAACAAATTCAGCAGATGGAGGGCGTGCATTGCGTGAGCTCGGATTAGATCGGCCCAAGAGCAGACTTCTTACCTTATTTCTCGCATTTGTGCTCCCTGGAGCGGGACATTTATATACGGGACGCTATCAGAGAGGACTGCTTCTGATCGCAGCTCTAGTTCTTGATATTGCAGCTATCCTTAGGCTGTCAGATGCGAATGCTGCAAGGCATCTGCTGTTTATCGTCTATTTGGGCATTACGCTGCCGGTTTATTATTTCGTCAGCGTATTTGATGCTCTTCAGACAAGGGCCGAGTCCAAAGAGGGCTCATCGGAAAAATTGTCTCCGCTGATTGGGATACTGATTATGGCTGCAGGTGTGCTGATGTTTATCCTGATTGACCCTCCGGCGGCGCTTATCCCATGGATGGATGATTTGGCGGAAATGTCAGTAGGTCCGTTTTTGGTGGCAGTGGCTCTTGTTTTGTGGTTTTCACGAGTGAAGGGAGTTCAGTCCATGTTTCGATTAGGGCGTTTCACGTCCGCTATATTTATTATTCTGATTGGCGGTCTGCTGCTATGGGATCAGGTGCAGGGCCGCAATGATATAGCCTTAATAGGCAAGTGGTGGCCAGCAGTATTTATTTTGCTTGGTGCAGAGATCGTTATCTACAGCATTATTTATCGGAAAGGTACAAAAAGGCTGCGATTTGATTTTATGGGCGTGATCATCGCGCTAGTTATTTCTGTCGTTGCTTTTACGGTAACCCAATATGCAGAGCTTCCGTTCCGTTGGCTTGATCAATACGTTGATCTGAATGGTGCCCCTGATTACGGGGAAGAGAAGGGCTTTAAATATGTGAAGGACACAGATACAGTACCGTTTGATGCAGCGGCAATCACCAAGCTTAAAGTATCGAATCCGAACGGCAAAGTAACCGTGCACGGCGGAGGGACCAATCAGATCGTGATCGATACGGAAGTTTGGGTAGATGTCACGGATGAGCAGGAGGCCCGGCAGATTGCAGACAAATCGGCTGTGGAGAGAGTATCGGATGCGGATTCGATGACCATTACGGCCAAAGGCGAGCCGTACGGCACAAACGGAAGCCGTAAACCTCGTATGAATATTGTAATTACGGTACCGCAGAAATCTGTTACAGCCACAGATCCGGTTGAAAACACAGACAATCCGTCTTCCGATGCTACAACTCCCCCGTTAACGGAGTCTGAAACAGAATCCGTTCCTCAGATGACGATAACGGTTGATGTTAATAATGGGCCTATTACCGCCAGCGGTCTGACTGCACCTGGAGGTCTGCAGTTGAAGAGCGACAATGGGGATATTGGCGTTCAGCAGATTGAAGGTCCGCTCGTCATTCACGGGCTGAACGGGGGAATAAAGCTTCAAAGCGTAACCGGTGATGCCGAACTGACTACAAGGAACGGTGCCGTGACCGTCACGGCGCTGACAGGCAATCTTGCGGCAGAGACCTGGAACGGAGCGATGACTTTGAGCAGCATTGCTGGCAATGTGGAAGCAGACACGAAAAACGGCAAGATTGCAATAAAGGAAGCAGCTGGTGAAGTAAAAGCGTCTACGCTTAACGGTAACATTGAGCTAGCGAGCCAGACGGTTGGCGGGGATTGGGATCTTGATAGTACGGTAGGTGAAATCAAGCTTCGTGTTCCTGCAATAGGGGATTATTCTGTTTTTGGTTCTGTAACTTTTGGCAGTATTACAACGGATCTGCCGCTCGCGGTAAGTAAGAAAACGATTCGGGGTACAATGGGGTCAGGCATTTACCGTATTCAGGTGAATGCAACTAACAGTATTTACATACAGTTGAATGAGACCAATTGATGAGCGCTTTCATTGACAAACCATTTTGAATGAACGTACAATAGTTTTATCTAGTAAAAGAAAGGCGTGAGGGGAATGGGAGCCAGCGTTAACGAAGCGATTGAACAGTTAAAGATGAATGGCGTCCGTATGACCCCGCAACGTCACGCCATATTGAGTTATTTGATGGGCTCGATGTCACATCCGACGGCCGATGAAATTTATAAGTCGCTGTCTCCGAATTTTCCGAGTATGAGCGTGGCTACGATATATAATAACTTGAGGTTATTTGTCGAAGCGGGTTTAGTTCGCGAATTAACCTACGGTGACGACTCCAGCCGATTTGATGCGGATTTGTCCGACCATTACCATGCGATTTGCAAAAGCTGCGGCCAGATCGTCGATTTTGAATACCCGCCGCTTTTGGAAGTGGAGCGAGCTGCTTCCCATAAGACAGGATTTACGGTTGAAGGGCATCGTATGGAGATTTACGGGGTATGCTCAAGCTGCTGCGAATCTGCGGCAAGAGTATAATCCAAGATCCTAATAGTTCGAAGAATAAGGCGTGCATAGATGCGGTAATACGCGGAATTGCACGTCTTTTTTATAAAAGCGAATGCTTTCAATGTAAGCATCATCTTAAACAGCTCAGTCAGGCTGTTTGTAGGTGATAATTCTTAAGCTGATGCTTTCGAAGTAAGAATCATCACAAACAGCCAAAACCAGGCTGTTTGTAGGTGATAATTCTTTAAGCTAATGCTTTCGAAGTAAGAATCATCACAAACAGCCAAAACTAGGCTGTTTGTAGGTGATAATTCTTTTTAGGAGAGTGAGCAATTGGAGACGATGTACACCAGGGCGCCGCGCCGCCGAAAGGGCGGGGGAGCATGGTATACGATGCTATTCCTGCTATTTATCGCGGCAGCGATGGGCGTGTGGTTTATTTACATGAAGTTTATCCCTAACCAGCATATAACGGTTCCTGACTACGGGATGGAACATCCGATAACCTATCAGGGCGAATTGATGGATCAAGGCGCAGTTATTGATAAAGATGAAGTGCTGTTGCCTATTACAGCCGTGCAGAAGGTGCTTGGACCGGACGAGCCTATCTATTATGAAGCGGCAACCGGCTCCCTTGTTTTGACCACTAATAATAAGGTATTAAGGTTAAAGACGGATGCACTTACAGCAGAACTTAATCAGAAGCCTTATGAATTGCATATTGCGGCACAGACGAAGGATAATGCCGTCTATATACCAATCACACCGCTTGAAGAGCTGTACGGCTTGAAGGCAGAGTACAAGGCGGATACCGGCATCGTTATTTTACTCCAGGCCGGGGAATCTATTCAGCAAGCGAAAGCATTAAAATCAAAGGGCAGTGCGATTCGAGCTAAAACAAGTATTCATTCGCCCATTGCGGAAAAGGTGCCGCAAGGTGAGGTGGTCCGGATTTGGGGAGAGGAAGACGGATGGCTGTTCGTCCAAGGTCCCCAAGGACAAATTGGTTTTATGCAGAAGTCGAGTGTAGAGCTGGCTAGTATAGAGAAGGTGCCCCAAGCAACTAAGGAAGAGGCGTTTATTCCTTGGAAAGTACTTGGCAAAAAAATTAATCTTACCTGGGAAGCTGTGTATGAGAAAAATCCTGATCCGGCATCCATAGGCAGCAGCCTGAAAGGCGTTAATGTAGTAAGTCCAACCTGGTTTGAGCTTCAGGACGGTAAGGGGACCATTGAAGGCAAGGCGGACCCGGCCTATGTGCGGTGGGCTCATAAACAAGGGATGCAGGTTTGGGCCTTATTCAGTAACGGATTTGAGCCAGAACAAACAACCGAGGCTTTAGCCAAGGCCGATACACGGTTCAAGATGATTCGTCAGTTGCTGGCTTTTGCTGAGACCTACGATCTCCAGGGGATTAATATCGATTTTGAGAACGTGCGTACGTCGGATAAAGCGAATCTTGTTCAATTTGTCAGAGAGCTTACACCTCTTCTGCATGAAGAAGGGCTTGTTGTATCAATTGATGTAACGCCAAAATCTAATAGTGAGCTTTGGTCCTTGTTCCTTGACCGTACGGCACTCGGTCGTACAGTCGATTATATGATGGTGATGGCTTATGACGAGCACTGGTCTTCCAGTCCGGTAGCAGGCTCTGTTGCATCTCTTGCTTGGACGGAGAATTCGGTAAAACGGATAATTGAAGAAGATGGTGTGCCGGCGAATAAACTTATTCTGAGTATGCCGTTATATACTCGTATCTGGACGGAACAAGGCGGGAAAGTAAGTTCCAAGGCAGTAGGGATGGACAAGGTTAAGGACATTATAGCGAGCAAAAAACTTACACCAAAGTTTGACCAAGCTTCGGGGCAGAATTATGTGGAGTATACGGAGAACGGTGCTCTTAACCGGATATGGATTGAAGACGCGAAATCTATCCAGTCCCGTGTGAAGCTAATGCGAGAGCTTGATCTTGCAGGCGTTGCTACATGGAACCGTTCCTTCCAGACCTCTTCTATCTGGTCAGTAATTGATGAAGCAATTAACAAAAGGCCATAATAAATTTTATAAATAAACAAAAGAACATCCCCCTGATGCCAGGCACCAGGGGGATGTTCTTTTGTTCTATTCTACCGAAGGCTCATGCGTCGCTTGAGCGGGATCAAGCGTCAGTATTGTTTTGCAATACATACAGCGGTCGGTTTTCCCAAGCATTTTTGTCGGTCGGTGACATTCAGGGCATTCGAGCATCGTGGCGCTTGTCGACATCATGCCTGCCCAGAAATATACCACGCAGCTGATCAAAAGGGAGATCATTCCGATAACCATAAAGATAGCAGCGAATATTTTGCCGGTTTGTCCCCACCAGACAATTCCGCCTGTTCCTATGATCATGACTCCCATGCCAACTAGCGTAAAGACGAGGCCCCACAAACGGAATTCATTGATTTTTGCCGATTTGAAAAAAATCTTATTCACTATTCCATTCCTCTCTATGCGACAGACGTATGTAACGTTAACGGTTTTCTTTATTTGGAAAGAAGGAAACCGCCACAGTTTGTCGAAAAAGATAATACTATACAGATAATTATTATAGCTTAATCCAATTGGTTTAGCTATACGGAGGCTCAAGTGAATACGAAACAGTATTTTATTGAAACGTATCGTTCGCAGCTGGATTTAGTCGGTCTGGTAGCAATCGAAAATCCGTATCCTTATAATCCACAGATTGAAGGGTTGGACGTTTTATTTCTTGTTGTGCGAGAGAGCGGGGCAAGTGAAGAAACCGAACAAGTTTGTTTGAATGGCAAACGAATCATGGTTCGGACGGTTGACACCGGTCGTTTGGAGCAATGGATTGTGGGCAGAGGAAGCGGCAGCATAATCCAATGGATGGTTCGGGGGGAGATATTGTTGGAGCGCGACAATTACTTGACGAATATTCGTGAGCAATTGATGTTATTTCCTGATATGATGCGGGAACAAAAGCGTTTCGCCGAGTTTTCCGGATTCTTGCGTACCTATCTGCAAGCGAAGCAGGATCTTGAGGACAATAATATTTTGGATGCGCACAGTCATGTGATGACAGCACTTCATCACTGGGCACACATTGTACTTATAGAAGAAGGGTATCATCCGGAGCTTACGTTATGGAGACAGATCCGCAGAGTCCATCCGGGTGTATATAAGCTGTATGAGGAACTGACGGCAAGTCCGGAATCCTTGGAACAGCGTGTCCGGCTCGTTATGCTTGCTTGTGAGTTTACCGTTATGAACAAAATGAAGGCATGCTGCTCTTTATTATTTGAAGCAATTAGCAGCAGGCAGGAGCCATGGAGTTTATGTGAGCTGCAGAACTATCCATTGATACAAGAACTGCATATTGATTTGTCCCTTGTCGTTCAGAATCTGGTTAAGCGGGCATATGTCCGCGAGGTAGCGGTTCTGCCGAATAACGGAGATCCGGATGTAATGGAACTCAGATATTTGCTTACGGCAATTTGATACAGTAATGATGCAAAATACCCGTTGTTTGAACGGGTATTTTATTTTTACAAATGGGTTGACTTATCTTTTTGCCCTGTGGTACATTAATACTCGCCGCTTTTGAGGCAATACGAAATAAGTCGAAAACGACATTTGAAAAAAATGTCGAAAGACGAAAAAAAGTGCTTGCATTCAAATAGGCAACTGTGATATATTATAAAAGTCGCCGCTGAGAGATACGGGCGATAAACGAAAGAGAAATTGTTCTTTGAAAACTGAACAACGAGCAAAACTGCCCCGTTAGAAATAACGGAAAAAGCGAAAAAACAAGTTTGAGCAAGTCAAACAGAACCATTTCATGGAGAGTTTGATCCTGGCTCAGGACGAACGCTGGCGGCGTGCCTAATACATGCAAGTCGAGCGGATCTTGTCCTTCGGGACAAGGTTAGCGGCGGACGGGTGAGTAACACGTGGGTAACCTGCCCATAAGACTGGGATAACATTCGGAAACGAATGCTAATACCGGATACGCGAATTGGTCGCATGGCCGAATCG
>NZ_FOMT01000010.1 GCF_900112695.1 Paenibacillus catalpae | reverse complement strand
TAAAGCGGTACGCGAGCTGGGTTCAGAACGTCGTGAGACAGTTCGGTCCCTATCTGTCGCGGGCGCAGGAAATTTGAGAGGAGCTGTCCTTAGTACGAGAGGACCGGGATGGACGTACCGCTGGTGTACCAGTTGTTCCGCCAGGAGCACCGCTGGGTAGCCAAGTACGGACGGGATAAGCGCTGAAAGCATCTAAGCGTGAAGCCCCCCTCAAGATGAGATTTCCCAATTAGTAAGACCCCTTGAAGACGACGAGGTTGATAGGTTCGGGGTGGAAGCACAGCAATGTGTGGAGCTGACGAATACTAATCGGTCGAGGGCTTATCCTAAAATTCACCCCACAAAGTGAAGCAAACGCTACGAGGATTATTCCGAGTACTTTGCGGGGACCCCGGTATAAAATCCGGAAAAACTTAAGGAATTCAAACTTTCGCATCCAGTTTTCAAGGCGCAAATAACGCCTTACGTTTGGTGGCGATGGCGGAGGGGAACCACGCGTTCCCATACCGAACACGACCGTTAAGCCCTCCAGCGCCAATGGTACTTGGACCGCAGGGTCCTGGGAGAGTAGGACGTCGCCAAGCACGAAGAGCCTGTCGCATGATTGCGGCAGGTTTTTTTGTTTTGTCTGTTTCTTGCATTGCTCTGTCTCGTCTCGCTATGTAATAATGTGAATATTTACTAGTTAATTCGAGAGGAGTTTGGTGATGACGAAGGACACACGTTTGCTTACGATGGAGCAATTTGAGGATATGATTGAACTGAGTCAATTCGCTTTTCAATATGAAATTCCGGCTGCTAAGCTGGCCGAGTCACGGGAACGGTTTGAACATGAGGAAACAGATCGCTGGGGAATATTTTTGGATGGCAAGCTTGCGGCACAGTTAGCGGTTCTTGATCTCCATACTTATATTAACGGCAAACGATTTGCGATGGGCGGCGTTGCCGGTGTATCTACCTGGCCGGAATATAGACGTCAGGGTCTTGTTGCTGAGCTGCTTCAACACTCTCTTGAGCAAATGAAAGAAAAAGGGCAGACGTTATCATTTCTCCATCCTTTCTCGATTGGGTTTTACCGGAAGTTTGGCTGGGAAGTCTATACGGATCTAAAGACATATCGGATCGACACGAGCCTGCTGCCTGCAAGAACTCCGTACAGTGGAACGATTAAGCGAGTAGAGTTGAATTATGGACTGCTTAATCCGTTATATAACGCGTATGCCAAACGGGTAAATGGCGCATTGGACCGTGCGGAAGCCTGGTGGAATTACCGGATCGCTTCGCGTAAGAAGGGACAAACGGTTGTCTTTTTCGATACAACTGGTGTAGCCCAAGGGTATGTGATCTATGAGGTGAAGAACAGAGAGCTGTTTGTTCATGAATTTATTGATCTGACAGAAGAAGCGCGCAGCGCCTTATGGTCCTTCCTGGCGCAGCATGATTCCATGATAGACCGGCTGGAGATCAAGGTAGCTGCTGATGATGGCCTTGCTTATCTGCTTGCTAATCCACGGATCAAACAGGAGATTGAACCGTATTTCATGGCACGGATCGTTGATGCGGAGTCATTCCTTAGAGAGTACCCGTTTGAGGCAGGCAGCGATGAGGCCGAGACCGGTTTTGTACTGGATATTCAAGATGAGCATGCCCCGTGGAATGAAGGGTTACTGCAAGTACGTATTGCCGCAGACGGAAGCGCGAATGTACAGCGATTATCGGGAGAGACTAACGGGGAACAAATCCGGACAGGAATTGGAGCATTGGCGGCAATGCTTACAGGGTATAAGCGTCCGACAGAGCTGCTTCGTTATGGACAAATCCAGGGGCAAAGCCATCTGGTGGAGAAGTTGGAGAGTCGAATCCCGGCTCGGACTACGTTTCTTCCTGACTTTTTCTAAAGCGCTGACATCGAGACTGCCTATTGCTGGGTGTTAAAAGGCTTACTTTCCTGCAAAAGGGAACCGTTCCACGCATAAACCTAACATCCTTGACAGCCCCTACCCCCTCTGATAATATTGCAATAATATGCGTGAGAGGTATCAAAATTAAGGGAGGAACTTACTCGTGTGGGAAACGAAATTCGCCAAAGAAGGCCTGACATTCGATGATGTACTGCTCGTACCGCGGAAATCTGTTGTGTTGCCTCGTGAATCGGACGTATCTACAAAACTCAGCGAAGGCATCAAACTGAACATTCCGCTGATCAGCGCAGGGATGGACACTGTTACGGAATCGGCTTTGGCGATTGCTATAGCTCGTGAGGGCGGTATCGGTATCATTCATAAAAATATGTCGGTAGCGCAACAAGCAGAAGAAGTCGATCGTGTTAAACGTTCGGAGAGCGGCGTTATTACTAATCCATTCTCGTTGACGCCTGATCATCATGTTTATGATGCTGAAGAGCTGATGGGCAAATACCGTATTTCCGGTGTGCCGATCGTTGACAACGAACAGAAGCTGGTTGGTATCCTGACAAACCGCGACCTTCGTTTTGTTCATGATTATTCGATCAAAATTCACGAAGTGATGACACATGCGGATCTCGTAACAGCACCTGTCGGAACGACTTTGCAAGAAGCTGAAGGTATTCTTCAAAAGCACAAAATCGAGAAGCTTCCACTTGTTGACGAGAACAACACGCTTAAAGGTCTCATTACGATTAAAGATATTGAAAAAGCGATCCAATTCCCTAATGCGGCAAAAGACAAGCATGGACGCCTTCTTTGCGGCGCTGCGGTGGGTATCGGCAAAGATACAGTTGACCGTGCGGACGCACTTGTACAAGCTGGCATCGACGTTCTGGTTGTTGACTCGGCGCATGGCCATCATATTAATATTCTTGATGCGGTTAGCAAGCTGCGTGCAAAATACCCGGATTTGACGATTATCGCGGGTAACGTTGCAACAGGCGAAGCGACTCGCGACCTGATTGAAGCAGGCGCATCGGTGATCAAGGTTGGTATCGGTCCTGGTTCGATCTGTACAACACGCGTTATCGCAGGTATCGGTGTACCGCAAATTACCGCAATCTATGATTGCGCTACTGTAGCCCGTGAATACAATGTACCGGTCATTGCTGACGGCGGCATCAAGTATTCCGGCGACATTACAAAAGCTATTGCTGCAGGCGCAAGCGCGATTATGATCGGCAGCTTGTTTGCTGGTACAGCTGAAAGCCCTGGCGAAACGGAAATTTTCCAAGGCCGCAGCTTTAAAGTATACCGCGGCATGGGTTCGCTTGGCGCGATGAAAGAAGGCAGTAAAGACCGTTACTTCCAAGAGAACGAGAGCAAGCTTGTTCCGGAAGGTATTGAAGGACGCGTTCCGTTCAAAGGTCCTCTTGCTGATACGGTTCATCAATTGCTTGGTGGTCTTCGTTCGGGTATGGGCTATTGCGGTACAAAAAATCTGGATGAACTGCGTAACGATACGCAATTCATCCGGATCACTGGCTCTGGTCTTCGCGAGAGCCATCCGCATGACGTTCAAATTACAAAAGAAGCTCCAAACTACTCGCTGTAATTTACCCGGCTAACGGGCAACGGCAGGCAAGAGACTAGTTCTCTTGCCTGCTTTTTTATATATAAGAATTTTTTAATATCTACTTTTAATCTCTACGAAATGTGGAATCTCCGCCTGACTAACCATAATGCTGCCGTTATTGCCCAGAAGTTGATTCTTTCGCATCGGTTTAACTCTACCTATCCCATGTGTTACAATGAAATTCAAATGACTTAGGGATGAAAAGGGGAGAAAACGTTGAAAGTATTGCCGGTAAGACTACGGTCGGTAGTAGCAGCTTTTGTCGCAATTTTGGTAGCATTATCGTTAGGAACGTCCTCGGTGAATGCAGCAGGTACGCCGGGCGGCGAATGGGTGGAAAACTCCCTTGGCCTTGAGTTAAGTTCAGCCATCTTGATCGACGCCGAAACTGGCCAAGTCGTATATGAAGTGAATGCGGACGAGCCTCGTCCTCCTGCAAGTATGACCAAACTTATGACGGAGTACATCGTCCTGGAACAAATTAAGAGCAAGTCGCTTACATGGGATGAAATGATTACCGTTACAGAAGAAGCAGCTAGCACGCCAAAGGACGGCTCGCAAGTATACCTGGCCCAAGGCGAACAATATAAGGTCAAAGATCTTTATATGGCTATGGCTGTAGGCTCTGCGAATGATGCAACGATCGCCTTGGCTTCTGCAATCAGCGGTAGCGAGCAAGGCTTTGTGGAAAAAATGAATGAAACGGCTCAAAAACTCGGACTTACTTCTGCTCATTATACAAGTGCAACTGGTTTGGCTGATACAACCGTGATTTCGGCGAGAGACCAGGCAAAGCTGGCTCAAACGATTATCAAGGAGGATCCTGAGTTTCTGGAGTATGCTTCTACGACAGAGTATCAGTTCCGTCCTCGTGATGACAAACCAATCGCTAATATTAACTGGATGCTTGCGGCTAATAAGAACAACACTTATCTGAGAGCTTTTGCCTATGACGGTGTTGACGGTATGAAAACAGGCTATATTTCGGCTGCGGGCTATACGTTTACAGGCACAGTTAAACGCGGTGATCAGCGTTATATCAGTGTAGTTATGAATGCAAAGTCGAAGGAAGCCCGCTTTAACGAAACGGCGAAAATGTACAACTACGCATTTAATTCCCTGGAGAAGAAAACCGTAGTTCCGGCAAAATCCGTGGTAGAAAAAGCAGAATCGGTAAAAATTAAAAAAGGTGTGAAAAAATCGGTTCCGGTTATTACGGCTTCCGATATATCGCTAATCGTTAAAAAAGGGACTGAGCCGAAGATTGAGTTGACCGGCTACGAACTTAAAAAACCGGAGGAGCTGGTTGCTCCGATTAAAGCAGGTCAAGTCGTAGGTACGGCTACGTACAAATATACCGACGATCAAGGCAAGGCGCTGGAGAAAAAAGTCGATCTGATCGCCAGCAAAGATGTGAAGAAAGCAAGCTGGTTCGCTCTGATGTTCCGCGGAATCGGGAGCTTCTTCTCCGGACTGTTTAACGGTATTGTGGATTTGTTCTAATTACACGCTGAAGATGTTCTAAACCGTGGCAGGGAAGGCAAATCAAGGGTTGTCGATTGATGGCCCTTCCTGTAAAATAAATGGTTAGAGTAAGCGGCGATGCTTCAACTATACAAGTGATTAAGCGCATAGCCCCTATAGGTTGGCTGCGCTCCATTTTAAGGAGGATTTCTAAGCATGGAAACAGGAACTTCGCGCGTAAAACGCGGCATGGCAGAAATGCAAAAAGGCGGCGTCATCATGGACGTTATGAACGCCGAGCAAGCGAAAATTGCGGAAGCAGCAGGCGCAACTGCCGTAATGGCACTGGAACGTGTACCTTCTGATATTCGTGCAGCAGGCGGCGTTGCCCGCATGGCTGACCCTACAATTGTAGAAGAAGTTATGAAAGTGGTATCGATTCCGGTTATGGCGAAAGCACGTATCGGTCATATTACTGAAGCACGTGTCCTCGAATCGATGGGTGTAGACTATATCGACGAGAGCGAAGTACTGACTCCTGCGGACGAAGTATTCCATATCAGCAAGAACGAATTCACTGTACCTTTCGTATGTGGTGCTAAGGACCTGGGTGAAGCTCTTCGCCGTATTCAAGAAGGGGCAGCTATGCTTCGTACCAAAGGCGAGCCGGGAACCGGAAACATCGTTGAAGCGGTGCGTCACCTTCGTCTGATCAACGGTCAAATTCGCAAAGTACAAAACTTGTCCAAGGATGAGCTCTACCATGAGGCGAAAGTACTTGGCGTACCTTACGACTTGTTGCTTCAAGTTAGCGAGAGCGGCAAACTGCCGGTTGTTAACTTCGCAGCGGGCGGCGTGGCAACTCCATCTGACGCAGCATTGATGATGGAACTCGGCGCTGACGGCGTATTCGTTGGTTCCGGTATCTTCAAATCGGACAGCCCTGAGAAATTCGCTCGTGCTATCGTTGAAGCTACAACACATTTCAGAGATTACAAGCTGATTGCAGAAGTATCCAAAAACCTGGGTACTCCGATGAAAGGCATTGAAATTTCGAAACTGAATGCAGCTGAGCGTATGCAGGACCGCGGTCTGTAAGAAGCGGCATCTATAGAAAGGCGTGTAAGCGATGAAAATTGGTGTACTTGCGCTTCAAGGCGCAGTAGCAGAGCATATACGCAGTTTGGAGGCGGCGGGCGCGGAAGCGGTCGCCGTTAAACGAATGGAAGAGCTTGCTGAGCTCGACGGTATCGTTATTCCAGGCGGCGAAAGCACAACAATCGGCAAGCTGATCCGCAAATACGGCTTCCTGGAAGCTCTTCAGGATTTCTCGAAACAAGGCAAGCCGTTGTTTGGGACTTGTGCCGGTCTTATTATCCTGGCGGACAAGATTGATGGTCAGGATGACGCACATCTGAAGCTGATGGATATGGTTGTTGCGCGTAATGCGTTTGGCCGCCAGCGTGAAAGCTTCGAGACGGATCTTCCGATCAAAGGGATCAACGAACCGATCCGTGCGGTGTTCATCCGTGCTCCTCTCATAAAAGAAGTTGGCAGCAGCGTTGATGTATTGTCCGTATACAACGATGAGATTGTAGCAGCAAGACAAGGGCATCTGCTCGCTTGCTCCTTCCATCCAGAGCTTACGGACGATTTCCGTCTGCATGCGTATTTTGTCGATATGGTAAAAGAAGCGACTAAAACAACGACGAAGTAAAAGTTACTTCGTGAAGCAATAGAGAGGGGCAACTGTCGTGTTGGACGTGAAATGGCTGCGTAACGAATATGAGCAGGTGGAGAAGGCGCTGAACAACCGTCGCGCTTCGCTCGACCTTATTTCCGGTTTCCCGGAGCTGGACGTAAAGCGTCGTGACCTGCTTGTAGAAACAGATAATTTGAAGAACCGCCGTAATACGGTATCCCAGGAAGTAGCCAAGCTGAAGAAATCCGGCGGCGATGCGGATGCGCTGATCGTAGAGATGCGCGAAGTTGGCGACCGGATTAAAGAGCTGGACGAGGAAATCCGTGTAATCGAAGCACAGGTGGAAGAGCTTATGCTGTCTATTCCAAACCTGCCTCATGAGAGTGTTCCGGTAGGCGCTTCGGAGGAAGACAATGTTGAGATTCGCCGTCATGGTGAGCAAACGACATTCGAATTCGAACCGAAGGCCCATTGGGACCTCGCGCAGGAACTGGGAATTCTCGACTTTGAGCGTGCGGGTAAAGTAACAGGCTCGCGCTTTACGTTCTACCGTGGTCTTGGCGCGCGTCTTGAGCGTGCTTTGATCAGCTTTATGATGGACCTGCACAGCGACCAGCACGGCTATGAAGAAGTGCTGCCGCCATATCTCGTCAACCGCGACAGCTTGATCGGTACAGGCCAGCTTCCGAAGTTTGAAGAGGATTTGTTCAAGATCAGCGATTCCGACTACTTCCTCATTCCAACAGCTGAGGTTCCGGTAACGAATCTGTATCGTGAAGAGATTCTGTCGATTGAAGAGCTGCCCAAGTATTTCGTTGCCTACAGCTCGTGCTTCCGCTCGGAAGCAGGTGCAGCCGGCCGTGATACGCGTGGTCTGATCCGTCAGCATCAGTTCAACAAAGTCGAGCTGATCAAGCTGGCGAAGCCGGAAGAGTCGTATGATGAGCTGGAGAAAATGACGGCTAATGCCGAGAAAGTACTGCAGCTGCTTGGTCTTCCATACCGCGTTCTGGCGCTTTGCACAGGCGATATGGGCTTTACAGCGGCCAAGACGTACGATCTGGAAGTATGGCTGCCTAGCGCTGGCACATACCGTGAGATCTCGTCCTGCTCGAACGTAGAGGACTTCCAGGCTCGCCGTGCAGGCATTCGCTTCCGTCGTGAAGCGAAGAGCAAGCCGGAGTTTGTGCATACGCTGAACGGCTCGGGTCTGGCTGTAGGCCGTACTTTTGCTGCGATTCTGGAGAACTACCAGCAAGCGGATGGAACGATTATTGTTCCGGAAGTGCTCCGTCCATACATGGGCGGCCTTGCGAAAATCAGCCCGCGTGCTTAAATAATTTCCCATGGGCCAAAAATGCAGTTGATTATGGTTTTTGGCCTGTGGTACAATAACCTTTGTCAGTTCTTAATACGGAGAGGTACCGAAGCGGTCATAACGGGGCGGTCTTGAAAACCGTTAGGGTGCAAGCCCACGTGGGTTCGAGTCCCACCCTCTCCGCCAGTTTTATAATCAGCGTACATACGATACGTCCGAGACTTATGTCTCGGGCGTTTTTTGTTGCGTTCTTCATTATGGGATTGGGGATAACGAAATCGGCCGCAGTTGTGTACCTGTGCATAAACCGTTCAAATCCTTTATACACAGCATTGTGAATAAAGTGGAGAATATGTGGATAAGTCTGTGGATAAGGTGAATAGCTGCCAGCCGAATAATTCGAATCGCATTGCCGCATCTTATAGGTTGTGGAGGTGCTTTTATAAATGGCTAATGATAAGCTTCAAATTGATCAGAATCAGCTTGTGGCTGCATGGCAGCGTACCTTGCCGGAGTGGATTAAGGATGCGGACAACTGCGAAGTTTTCGCGGATGAGTCAGATCCGAGGTCGCTGCGTGTCACGATTAATACGGCAGGGCATCAAGCTTATTCCTTTGACTTCAAGGTATGTTATGTGGATAGCCGCGAAGTGAAGGTCGAAGTGATTGATGTGGATAAAAATAAGGTTTCCATTGATGAACGGACAGATCCCATGCAGCAGCTTATCCAGGATTACACTCGTCACCTGCATGAATGCGCACAAGCGCTTCAGCAGCTGACACATGCATAGGAGGAACCAATCATGACGAAGGCAAAAGGCTCGCTCGACAAAAATTTATCCAATGTAATTGATGATTTAGCACAAACGCCCGTCAACAGTCATCAAGCTCAGCAAATCAATCAAGATGTGAATGATAGACGCCATCAAGATGCGTTAAATCATGATCAACCGACGGATTTGACCCATCAACGTGGCAGTTAATCCTTGATTAGGAGGCGTTTAATATGAGTAAACCCGAATCTTATCCAGTACCCGAAGGACAAGAAAACGGAGGCAGACAGCGCCAAAACCGCGGTCATCAGCAAGAGCCTCTGTCCGGCTCTAAAAAAGTGAAGCAAAAAAATCATGTACGGCATAATAACCCTGAGGGCTAATAACTTCATATCATCGATTAGTGGAATCCCGTTTCAGCATATGAAACGGGATTTTGCTGCAATTATCTTCTAAACGGGCAGGTGATGATATAGAATGGAGGTATTGTTTATAAAGGGGGACGAACGGAATTGAAGAGCGTACAACGAATCGCTTATCTCGCACTTATTGTTGTCTTACTGGTTATTGCAGGATGCAGCTCCGAAAGCACGCCGCCCAAGCAGGCGCTTCAGGAAGCTATGAAAAATATGGGAAATATAAACAGCTATTCCGCGCAAATGTCTCTTGGCATTGATAACTTTGAAATACCCTCAGGAGCTTCGGAGAACGGGATCGATATGGCTACGGTCATAACGGGTATGCTCAAAGGCGCCAAGCTGGATATTAAGGCGGTATACGCAAAGGAGCCGCAGCGCACGGATATGGAGCTGAACCTTCAACTATCCGGGACAACGATTACGATACCGATGATTGTTACGGGCGAGAAGCTGTTTATGAAGCTGCCGGCCCTGCCGATGCTTCAGCTTCCGGAATCCGCAGCAGGCAAATTTGTTGAACTGGATATGAAGACGCTGGCCGAAGAGCAGGGAGCCGCAGCAGCAACGCTCGATGCCGCAGCGCAGCAAAAATTAGTCCAAGAGCTTGGTGCGGTAGTACTTAAGCATTTTGACGAGAAAACATATTTCAAAAACGTAAAGGCCAAGGATGCCGGTCTGCCGGACGGTGTGAAGGCTGAGCAGGTTGTCCGCTTCACGGTGGATGAGAGCAATTATAAGCAGTCTGTGGAAACCATTGTTAATGAGATGGTTCCAGACTTGTTGAATGTGATTGCTTCTAATGAGTCGTATCTGGAGCAGATTCAGAAGTCCAAAGAAGATGTAGAGAAGATGAAAGCAGACTGGGATGCCGGCAAAGCGGCCAAGATTGATTATTTGAACCAGAATGTAAAAGTTAATGAGCTGTCGATTACAGGTGCGATCAATAAAGATAAGCTGCTGACTTACCAAGCAGGCAAGGTAGATGTAGAATTAATGGATAAAGCCAGCGGCAACGTGTTTAAAGCAAATGTTCATTTTGACATGACATACAGCGATGTGAACAGTGATCCGAAATTCCTGTATGAGATTCCAACGGATGCAGTGAAATTTGAAGATTTAGCGAAGCAGATGCAGCTTCCAACGGGGTTATAATTAAATAATTAAACAAGGATGGTGTTCTTCAATGAAAGTAGAAGTATGGTCTGATTTTGCGTGTCCGTTCTGTTATATCGGTAAACGCCGCCTGGAGCAGGCTCTTAGTCAATTTGAGCATGGCGATCAAGTGGAAGTGGAGTTCAAGAGCTTTGAGCTGGATCCCAATGCTCCGGTTGAGATCGGGCATGACGTCTATGACTATTTGTCGACTAAATACGGAATGACCCGCGAGCAGGCGATCTCCAACAACGTGCACCTGACCGAGCAGGCGAAGACGCTTGGCCTGGATTATCATTTTGATACGATGATCCTGACCAATACGTTTGATGCCCATCAGCTGACTCATTTCGCAGCCAAATACGGAAAGCGTGAAGAGATGGCGGAGCGTTTGTTCAAAGCGTATTTCACGGATTCGAAGCATCTTGGCCGTAAAGAAACGTTAGCCGACCTGGCTGCCGAAATCGGACTGGACCGCGAGGAAGCGTTGAAGGCTCTCGAAGAAAGCACTTATAAGCAGGAAGTACGTACTAACGAGCAGGAGGCGGGACAGCTTGGCGTACGCGGCGTTCCTTTCTTTGTCATCGACCGTAAATATGCGGTATCCGGTGCACAGCCGAGCGAAGTATTCCTGCAGGCGGTATCGAAGGCCTGGGAGGAAAACAAACCGCTTACCGTCATTGGTGGAGACAAAGAGACGAACGGAACGGACGAAGCATGTGCAGACGGCGTCTGCGCCCCTAACTCCAATAAGTAAAGGAAGCAGGGCTTATTTGCAGGAGGTTACCAAGCTTTGAAGAAACTACTCGCCTTACTATTTGTGGCCATTATGATCTACGTAGTACCCCGAATAGACGACTGGCAGGGGCAGCATTCTGTAGAACCAGCCTCTACAAGCGACTATGCCTTGGAATTTCCTGCTGAGCGGTATCCGGAGACAGCTAAACATATCCAGGAGGCCGTGGCATCAGGTGAATCCAGGATCTGTACGATAGACCGGGAGAATGCCGAGGAGAACCGCAAGGAATCGCTAAAGGATATCCCGACCAAAAAGGGCTATGACCGCGACGAATGGCCAATGGCAATGTGCAAGGAAGGCGGAGAAGGAGCTGATATTGCATATATAGCTCCGTCTGATAACCGCGGAGCGGGTGCATGGGTAAGCAATCAGCTCGATACATTCCCGGATGGAACCCGGGTAGAATTTATTGTGAAGTAATAACAAATAGGCCTTTGCAGACGCGGCTTCCCGCATTTTGCAAAGGCCTATTTTTCATCCGATCGTTGTCCCATCGCCGAAGGTGACAAGCTTGCCTGTTATTGGATGGTCAGCAGGGTTCACCGATAGTGAGTGGCGGGTATCAAAGATAAAGCGGCTATGCTTGATGATCAGATCACCCGGCATTACCTCGTGATTCATGCAGATCAGCACGCAGTCGGCCTGTTTCAGCCGCTCCCCTGTTAATTCGATGCCTTGAAGCTTGGAACCATCTTCCAGCTTGATGTGCGGGATATAGGGATCATGATAATCTACGGCCGCGCCTCGATGCAGCAGGGTATTTATGATCGGAAGGGCGGCAGATTCCCGCACATCGGCGATATCGGGCTTATAGGTAACGCCATAGACGAGGATACGGGCTCCTGCAAGTCTCTTTCTGCCCGGAAGTTCTTGCTCGATCCGATCGGCAAGGTAAGCCGGCAAGCTGTCATTGACTTGTTGAGAGAGTTCAATAAAGCGGCTGGTTATACCGGCCTGTGCGGCTTTCCACTGGAGGTAAAGCGGGTCTACGGGAATACAGTGACCGCCAACTCCCGGACCGGGATAGAAGGCGCTGAAGCCGTAAGGTTTGGTCGCTGCGGCCTTAATAACCTCCCACACATTGACGTTTAACCGGTCGCACAGTTGTGCGAATTCATTGATAAACGAGATATTAATGAACCGATAGCTGTTCTCCAGCAGTTTGGCCGTCTCTGCTGCTTCCGTTGTGGAGACCGTGACCACTTGTTCAAACACCTGGGAGTAAACGGCGTATAGCTTCCGTTCACAGTCGGCTGTTATGCCACTGATGATTTTGGGAATGTCGGAGAAGGAAATGCTTTTGTTCCCGGGATCAATCCGCTCAGGGGAATACCCGAGATAGAGTTGTTGTCCGATCCTTAGACCGCTTTTTTCAAGTAAGGGCAGCACAACCTCACGAGTCGTTCCGGGATAGGTGGAGCTCTCAATCACAACAAGCTGACCGGGGGTCAGCAGCGGGGCAAGTCTGCTGCAAGTGTCGGTCAAGTATGATAAATCAGGGCTGTTGTCCGGCGATAATGGGGTGGGTACGCATATAATAACGGTATCGGCGCCCGATAAGGCTGCATAGTCCGCAGATACCTGCCAGCGCCCCGATTGAACGGCCTCCGCTATATCCGAATCGGATAAGTCCTGGATGTAGCTTTTTCCTTGCTGAATGGCCGAGATTTTCCGGGAATCATAGTCGATACCGATTACGTGGAATCCTTTGCGCACGAACATCATCGAGAGCGGCAGTCCTACAAAACCGAGACCGATAATCGCGACCTTCTTTTGCATGACCTCTACCGTATGGTCTTCCTTCATAGATTTATCTATCTCCTTTCGCAAAACCGCGATCCTATTCTACTAAAATATTAAAAAGCTGCTAGAGATGAGCACGACATAAGCCTGCATGTCATGTCCATTTTCAGAAAGATTATAGGAAGGTGCGAAGCGATGAGCGCAGCAAAAGCAAGAGGCGTTACGATTATCACGGCTACGATGCGTCCCCAACATATCAATCAGCTCTTTCAAAACTACTCCCGTCAGGATTGGGAGAATAAAGAGCTTATTATTATTGTAAATAAAGATAAGGCAGGGCTTGGACAATATCAGAATAAGGCCAAATCCTACCCGAATGTGAGGGTTTTCCGGATGCCGGAGAGCTCGAAGCTTGGTGCGTGTCTTAATTACGCAGCTTCGCGGGCCAAGTATGACTATATCGCCAAGTTTGATGATGATGATTATTACGGCTCCAATTACATTCCTGAGGCGATGGCCATGTTCCAGACCAGTAAGGCGGATATTGTCGGAAAGCAGGAAATTTATTATTTTTTCCCCCATCGTTTGACCTTGCTGCTTCGAAAAAGAGGCACCCCCTGGTATTCACCGGTCAGCAGGGTTGCCGGGGCTACGATTATGTTTCACAAGCGGGTTCTGGAAAAGGTGTCCTTTAATAACAAGGTCCGCCAAGGCTCGGATGTCCGGTTTATTAAGGGGGCGCTGGAGCAGAAGTTTCGGGTCTATACGACAACGCCCTATAACTTCGCAGCCATGCGCAGGGCGGACCGAAGCTCCCATACGTGGAAGATAACGGATAGTCATCTTTTACGGTCGAAAGGCGCGGTCATTAGAAAAACCGCTTATTACCGGAAACACGTGAACCGCAGTATTCAGCAGCTCCGCAGACTGGGGCTTCGGCGTCCGAATTCCAATGCTCGATAAGCACTGGACAGCTAAGCTTCTTGTGCGGGAGCTTAGCTTGCCCACGCTTGTCAATGTTTGCTACCATAAGGACAAGTTCGACGCGGAGATAATAGGAGAAAGATATGATCACATTTAGAGAAGTCAGCAAGCAATTCAAGGCCGGCAGGCAGTGGGTGGAGGCGGTTCGGCCTACCTCATTGCATGTAGAGAAGGGGCAGATTCAAGGGATAATCGGATTCAGCGGAGCGGGCAAATCAACCTTGCTGCGGATGGCTAATCTGCTTGAGCTGCCGACCGCTGGCGAGGTTTACATAGATGGACAAGAGCTTACGGGGCTAAGCGCAGGAGAGCTTCGGGAGGCGAGACGGTCGATCGGAATGGTTTTTCAGCATTATAATCTGCTTAGCAATGAGACTTGTGCAGCCAATGTGGAGTTTGTGCTTAAAGCCGCAAAGCTGCCCGGAAGGGAGCGAAAGAGAAGGGCAGAGGAATGCCTTGAGATTGTCGGACTGGCGGATAAAGCGAAGCAGTATCCTGCTCAGCTAAGCGGCGGTCAGAAGCAGCGGGTGGCGATCGCCAGAGCGCTTGCGAACAATCCGAAGGTGCTTCTATGCGACGAACCGACATCGGCGCTTGATCCGGTCACTACGCTGTCTATTCTGGAATTTCTGGAGAAGATCAACCGCGAATTGCAGGTCACCATTATGCTGGTGACGCATGAGATTCAGGTAGCGAAACGGCTGTGCAGCCGCGTTGCTGTAATGGAGGGCGGCGCGATTACCGAGCAGCTGGATATGACTCTCCCGGAGATCAAGCCGGTAACGCCGCTTGGGCAGTTTTTGTTCGATACGGCTGAAGTATCGTCCTCTTCCGTCTGGCGGAGGGGGGAGGGTTACCGTGGATAGCATTCTGGCCTTACAATCGGAGATTATAAAAGCGATCGAGCAGACATTTACGATGGTCTCGATCTCCGTTGCCGCCGCGATTATCGTTGGCATGCCGGTCGGGATCCTGCTCTTCCTGACGGCACCGGGCAATCTGCGGGCTAACCGTCCGTTATATAGCGTTGTCAGTTATGCGGTGAACCTTGTGCGTTCTTTTCCGTTCCTCATTCTGCTCGTTGCCTTAATTCCGTTCTCCAGAATGATTGTAGGAACCGCGATTGGTCCTCTGGCGGCTTCGGTATCGCTCTCCGTGGCGGCTATTCCGTTCTATGCGAGGCTGGTGGAGCAAAGCCTGCGGGACGTGCCTAAAGGGGTTATCGAGGCAGCAGTAGCCTCTGGAGCGTCGATGAAGCATATAATATGGGGAGTACTGTTGTCCGAAGCCCGTCCGGGACTGGTATCCGGCCTTACGGTGACGATCATCAGCTTTATCTCGTACTCGGCTGCAGCAGGTACTGTCGGGGGCGGGGGCATAGGCGACTTGGCCATTCGTTACGGCTATCAGAGGTTTGAGACCGAGGTTATGGCGGCCTGTATAGTGATTCTTGTCGTAATCGTTCAGCTTGTCCAATGGATAGGCAGCTTCGCTGCCTCCCGATTGGATAAGCGTAAGTAATTAGTTATTTAAATAACGCTCCTGGATAATCGTCAAATGATTCCGTTCGTGACCATACAAAATACATGCTATTGCACGTACACTAAGCGGCGACTGATTCGCAATGCCGGTCCGGGTGTATGCTTCGGCAGGCAGCTGCTTAAGCAGCAGGATGGTCGCCTGGCGGACGGCATTATAATTGTCCAGCAGATCGGAGATCGTGAGGTCGCGGAAAGGCTCGCCTTCCATATAAGCATCCTGATCAAAGCCCGGAAGCGGGGTTGAGTCTCCTCTGGCGATCCGGAGCAGACGGTAACTAATAATACGCTCCGTATCCGTTACGTGACCAAGAACTTCTTTCAGAGACCACTTGCCTACGGCATAGCGGAACTCGGCTTGGTCAGCGGATACTGCGGGGAAGATCCGGTTCGCCTCCGCTTGCTGTTCCTCTAACAGAGTAATCAGGTTCCCTTCTGGGACAAGGCTGATATAACGGGAGAAAAACTCGTTATATTCGCCTGCTTGTGGACGTTCGAACATTGAATGGCACCTCCTTGGAATTAATAGGAGTATACCGCCCGCCAAGGTTCTTTTCAACAGAAAAGAGGAGCCCTGTTACAGGCCCCTCTTCCGACGGTGTGTTGATTGAATGAGACTTTACATATCACACTTCACGTATTGAAATCACTCGGGCACGGCTTTACACGAACCGTTAGGGCGGAGCGTGTTAGGCACGCGTTTGGAAGTACTCTGCGGCACAACCCCTCGCTTCCATCGCATTAAGTGGCTAGTTCAGATCCCTCAGCAGTTCTTGCACCAAATTGGACAATGGAACCACACCTCACTTCACACCGTCAAAAGTATTATGGTCGGGATAGACGATTGCTATGCATGTATGCCGCGAAAAAATCATCACTTAGTCAATCCCAATCCCTTAAGGCTAATCCGCAATTGCCGCATACCTTTTCCGTCTTGCGGACCAGATGATTGCAGCCCGGGCAGTTCTCGTGGTCTTCATCGCTGGCGGCCTGCTCTGCGGCTTTGTTGCCAACCAGATGATCCCGGATCTCCTGAATATTTCTTGCCATCGTTGAATTGTCGACAGCGCTTTGAATGACTTCGTGTAAAATCCAGTAAGTAATAAAGCCTGCAATAAACACGCCGATAATAACGAGTACAATCATGGATTCACCTCGGGTAGGTTCTTAAAATGGGACATGCGGCACCAAAGTTAATCGGGTACCTCTATGTAATCCGATACACTGCTTTTTAACAGCTCGATTAAGTCATCATCCATATAACTGTATTCATCGGGAATACCAAGGCAAATCGTCTGCTTGCCGATAAATTCAGCTGCGAATTTGGCCTACAGTCTTCTCAGGTGCTTTTTCTCCATCACAAAGATAACATCTGCCCAGCCAACATGTCCGGCAGTTACCTTTATTCGGGCATTCTCTTCGGTTCCGGCCGATCTTACCTCGTACATGCTGTATGCTTCAAACACTTTCTCCGCGGTAAGACTGCGCCACTTATTCCTGCTGCATACAAAAAGCAGCTTAATAAGATCACTTCCCTTTATATATTTTCGTCAACGTTCCGATTTGACGTGCATGCAAGAAGAGCTCTATACTCTACTCGAATGTTTATGGCTCATTTGAAGAGGAGGCAGGAATAATGCGTATTGCTCAAGGTATTGAAATGCTGGAACTAAATTTAGGACCGATGACGGTATGTCCGACAGTGCTTTTCGATCAGGACGAGTGGGTGCTCGTGGATACGGGCATGCCCGGTTCTGCCTCGGTTATTATAGAGCTTGCCAAGCAGGCAGGTATCGGGGAACAACGGTTGAGTGCAATTCTTCTCACCCATCAGGATATTGATCATATCGGGGGTCTTCCGGCCTTTAAGGCGGACAACCCGGAGCTTGTTGTCTACGCTCATGAAGATGACAGAGCGGTGATCGACGGGAAGCAGCCGATGCTCAAGGTTTCCCCAGAGAGACTGGCCGGTCTGCTGGGTGCGCTCCCGGAGCTGGCGCGAAGCCAGTTTGAAGCAGCTTTCCTCAAACCAGGCTCCAACGTTGATCGTACAATGGCAGACGGCGAGGTTCTGCCGTTTGCGGGCGGTATAACGGTTATCCATACACCGGGCCATACCCCAGGTCATGTCAGTCTCTATCATCAGCTAAGCAAAACCTTAATTGCAGGTGATGCCATGGTTGTCGATAACGGAGAGCTGAAGGGCCCTAGAGAGGCGGTAACCCCGGACATGGCAACCGCTCTTCAGTCGCTGAAGAAATTCAAGAAGTACGATGTTGAGACCGTTATCTGCTATCATGGCGGCATGCTTCAAGGCGATGTGAACACGCGTATTGCTGCTTTGACCCAAGGGATATAAATTCTTAACCAAAAGCACGCAAATCCATGATTTGTGTGCTTTTTTTTATATTTTTGTTATCCGGCTTCCGTTGATTCCACTCAGGAAAGGAGAGCCTCCTTTTCTGGTTAAAATAAAAAAGAACCACATTTTATCATGCGGTTCTGGAAGTTCGAGGTATGGCGCGCCACGGCGGGATTCGAACCCGCGACGCACAGTTTAGGAAACTGTCGCTCTATCCTGCTGAGCTACGGGCGCGCAGTATGGTTTATTTTAGCATGGGAGGCTTGTAACTTGCAACGACGTGATTTCGTCTGTGTTTATGTCAGATATCTTATCAACAAATATATGAACGAGCATGAAACATCTAGACGACTCCCACAAAAGATGGTAATTTAGTACTGTTGGTCCAAATCGTGTCGAATCATGCCTGAAAATTGTGTTTCCTTGTCGACAGGTTTTTACAAACAGTCATATAAAGAAAGCGTATAATTATCATATACCTACATCAATGAAATTAAGGAGCGTGCCCCAAAGCGATTATGGACAAAACTGATCTGCTTATACAATTGCAATCGCTGCGGCTGAAGCTTCATGAAGTAGCGGAGGCACGCGGTAGCCTGACTGACCCCGATGTCCTTGCGATAAGCGAAGAAGCTGATCAATTGATTGTTGCTTTGCAATATATTCAACGTAACGAAGTTGCTTGTTCTTCCGCTCGCAGAAGCGAGTAGTTATAATTTCCGCTTGTTACGCAAGTTTCTGAAGAAATTAGTTAACAGTTCAGCGCATTCAGTCTGTAGAATGCCGCTAGTCAATTCTGTTTCGTGATTGAAGCGGGGCTCCTGAAGCAAGTTCATTAATGTGCCTGCACAGCCTGCTTTAGGATCTCCCGTTCCGTATACAACCCGTTTCACCCTGGACTGGACAATGGCGCCTGCGCACATCGGACAAGGCTCAAGTGTGACGTACAGCGTACAGTCCAAGAGCCGCCAAGCACCAAGCCGCTCACAAGCTTCACGAATAGCGACCATTTCGGCATGCGCAGTCGGATCATGGTTAATCTCCCGCAAATTATACCCCCTTCCGACAATTTCCCCGTCTTTCACTAGGATTGCGCCGATCGGTACTTCGCCTATTTGCTCGGCTTTTTTGGCTTCTTCTATGGCGAGCCGCATCCAGGCTTGATCTTCTTGTTCTCGAATCATTTTACCCTCCAAATTAACGATAAAATTCGACATTTTCGTATTTATTCATCGAACAGATATTCTGTTGTTAACATGTAGTGGATAAAATTGTGGATAACTTATGTAATGTCCACAAAACTACACACAAACTATTCTAGGGGCATGTGGATTACTTGTTGATATTGTTAATAACTTGTGGGTAACTACTGCCCGATTTAAAGGATGTGCGAAGCCAGTGTCTTTTAAAGCCAAGTTCTCCATCTACATATTTATGATTGTTCTGGCGATGTTTATCCTTATCGTTATTTTGGACCAATATGCCGCACTTCGCAATATGAATGCGGATATGGAGCGGGTGATGAAGCAGGCTTCGAGCAAGCTCTCCGAATCCTTCGAACAGCACCCGGGCTGGTCTTCAACTTCTGTGTCCTTACGGGAGGACCCGGATTTCGAACCGAATGAAATGCAGCAGCTATTAAAAAAGCTTTACCCGGATTTGGAGGAAGTAACCGTGTTTCGTCCGGATTCCGCCGCGGCGATGTCAGATGATAAAGTGCTGTTTGGCACCTATACCATCCGCGATGAAGCCCAGGATATGCACTATGCCTGGCAGGCTGCAGAGAAGGGCTTCCAGGTGCGCGAGGTGGAGCTAGGCGGCAAGGTGTATATTAAGAGCTATTACAGCGACCCCAGCCTCGCTCCGTATGTGATTGGCATGGTGTACAACAGTGAGGAATATAACCAGATTATGAGCGTAAAGCGGATGGATGCGATTACGTATGCCGGCATTATTTTGTTGTTCGTCCTCGTCAGCAGTTATTTGCTGGCCGGATTTATGTTAAGGCCGCTTAATGCTATTTTGTGGAAGGTCAATGAAGTATCGCTTGGCCGCTTTCAGACGGCGATTAAAGTCAGAGGCAAGGATGAATTCGGGCTTCTGGCACTCAAGATTAATGCCATGTCACAAAATCTAAGCATCTATATGGAAAAGCTGCGGCAGGCCTTTGAGGACAACCGGCAGATGAAAGAATATTTGCAGTCTTTTATTGATCATACAAGCGATGCCATTCATGTGGTGGATCTGCAGGGCAAGACGATTCAAGTCAACACAGCCTTCGAGCAGCTGTTTGGCTATACAGCAGAAGAAGTGTTTGGCGCGGAAATCGAGCTGGTTCCAGATACACACAGAGGGGAAATGCGCCTGATCATCCAATCCCTGCAGGAAGGCAAGGTGCTCCCGGCGCAAGAGACGATTCGGATGACCAAGAGCGGTGAAATTATTCCGGTCAGCGTCACGATATCCCCTATACGGGACACGGAAGGCGTCATTCAGGCTTACGCAAGCATAACCCGAGATATGAGAAGCCGGAACCGGATGGAAGAGCTTCTGCGCCGTTCTGAGAAGCTCACAACGGTTGGTCAATTGGCGGCAGGTGTCGCGCACGAGATCCGGAATCCGCTTACAACGCTGCGAGGTTTCCTTCAGCTTCAGCAGCATACCGGCAAGATGAATCCGGAGCATACGGAACTTATGCTGTCGGAGCTTGACCGGATTAATTTAATTGTCGGGGAATTTCTCATTTTGGCGAAGCCGCAGGCGACAAGATTCGCGACCAAGGACGTCAGGGATGTATTCCGCAGTGTCTTATCGCTGATCGATAGTGAGGGTCATCTGCATAATGTGACGTTTAAGACCTCTTTTACCGAAGCGGCGTGTCTGGTCTCTTGTGAAGAGAATCAGCTGAAGCAGGTATTTATCAATCTTCTCAAGAACGGGATCGAAGCCATGCCGTCCGGGGGAAGAATACATACCCATATCGCCTCAAAGAATGATCAGATTACGATCTCGATAACGGATGAAGGAATCGGGATTCCGGAAGATATGATACCGAAGATCGGCAACCCGTTCTTCACCGGCAAAGAAAGCGGCACCGGTCTAGGCATGATGATCAGCCAACGGATTATTCATAGTCATCATGGACTGATGGAGATCAAGAGCCAGGTGAACGTAGGAACGACCATTACAATAACACTTCCTTCTTTGAAAGAAGGGAATACGAACGGTATACTAGATGGAGGATTAGGGGAAAAGAACGCAAATGCCGGCTAAGGGGGAATATTCTGTTAATGGACCATATTGCAGGCACGGACACATACAGCTGCTTGATTGCTGGAGCTACGGGACTTGTCGGATCAGCGCTGCTGGCGCAGCTGCTGAATGATCCGTATTGCCATTCCATTACGATATTAGCCAGACGACCGCTAGGACAGGTTGAGATAGATCAGGAAGTGAGATCGAAGCTGCGCGTCATTGTCGCGGATTTCGACCGAATGTGGGAAGCGCTGGATGATGTGTCGGTGGATGTTGTGTTTTGTACCCTTGGGACAACAATCAAGACGGCAGGATCGCAGGAAGCTTTCCGCAAGGTGGACTATGATTATCCGCTTGGCCTCGCCGAGTGGGCGGGGCATACCGGGGTACGCCATTATCTGGTCATTACTGCAATGGGAGCTTCGTCATCGTCTGCGCTCTTCTATAATCGGGTAAAAGGCGAGCTTGAGGAGCAATTGGCCTTTATTCCTCTTGAATCGGTCCGGATCTTCCGGCCGTCATTGCTGCTCGGCTCACGCCAGACTTTCCGTCTTGGAGAAACGATTGGCGCAGCCGTATCGAAGGCAGTACAATGGGGGATGGTAGGCTCGCTTCGGCCATACCGTCCAATCGCAGGCGAAGCAGTCGCCAAAGCGATGCGGACAGCAGCGAGGCAAGCCATGATGGAGCAAGCAGCGGAGAGGAGCGCGGGAGGACAGCCAGCTGTCTATACGTACTCCTCCGATCGCATAGCGGAAATGGCAGCACAGACTACGGGGTGAACTTTTGTGCGTATTAATAAGTTTATAAGCGAGACGGGATATTGCTCGCGGCGTGAAGCGGATAAGCTGGTCGACAGCGGCCGCGTCACGATTAACGGGGTGAAGGCGGAGCTGGGCAGCCAAGCTGAGCTTGGCGATGATGTTCGGATCGATGGCAAACGGATCGGCGAGCAGAAGCATCATGTCTATATTGCGCTTAATAAGCCGGTTGGCATTACAAGTACAACCGAGCTTCATATCCGCGGCAACATTGTTGATTATGTTGGACATAAGGAGCGGATATTCCCGATCGGCCGGTTGGACAAGGATTCGGAAGGACTCATCCTGCTGACGAATGACGGGGATGTGGTTAATCCGATTCTCCGTTCAGAAGGCAAGCACGAGAAGGAATATATTGTAACCGTCGACCGTCCGATTACAGCTGAGTTTGTGAAGGGCATGTCGAGCGGGGTCCGTATACTTGGCAGCATGACACTGCCTTGCCAGGTAACCAGGGTAACGGAGCGTGTCTTCCGGATTATTCTGACGGAGGGCAAGAACCGGCAGATTCGCCGGATGTGTGAAGCATTTGGTTATCATGTGAGGAAGCTGCAGCGTGTCCGCATCATGAATATTCATCTCGGGCAATTGCCGACGGGCAAATGGCGGGATTTGACGGAAACGGAGAAAGCAGATCTGTTTGATACTCTGGGTTACCAGCCGTCGTAGCATAAGATCGGAACAACGTTCGAATGCGCCGGCAGCTAATTAACCCAAACCAAAAAGGGGCTGTCCCATTGTCATATAATGACAAATGGGACAGCCCCTTTTTTAGCATCACTGCTTTGGTGTAGCAGGAATTTGCTGAACATTGCTCGAATCGACATATTTACGAATAATTGATACTTCAACGCGGCGGTTTTTGCCGCGCCCTGCGGTTGTATCGTTGGATGCCACAGGCCGGTACTCGCCGTATCCGATGGCGCTGAACCGCTCAGGCTTCAGCTTGTTATTCTCGAGAAGCACATCCATGAACCGGATCGCTCTTGAAGAGCTGAGATCCCAGTTGGATTTGAACGACTGTGTCCGAATCGGCTGATTATCGGTATGGCCCGATACAACAATCTCATATCCGGTATAAGGCTCGAGCATCTTGGAGATGGCCGCCGCGAGCTCAATCGAATCCGATTTGAGGGCATCGCTGCCGGATGCAAACAACGCATTGTCGCTGATGGTAATCATCAGCTGTGATTGATTCAGCTTTGTTTCCAGATCGGAGGAAAGTCCGTTTTTCTTAATATACTGATCCAGCTGCTGCTTCAGCTTCTCCAAATCTTCCTGTTCTTTCTTTATCAGCTCTTGAAGATTGGATTCCGTATCCTCGTGCTGGTCGGTATTGGTCTTCTTCTCATCATCGATTTTTTGCTGGGACTGCTCGCCCGACTTAATAATCGCCGGATTGTCCAAAATGCCGGCTCCCGAATTAAATGCTGCGCTGAAGGCCTCGCTCATTCTCTCGAATTTTCTGGCGTCCGTGGAGCTTGCCGCATACAATACGATAAACAGGGCGAGAAGCAGCGTCAGCAGATCGGCATAGGGGATAAGCCAGGATTCGTCAATATGTTCATCGTGGTCGTCGTGCTTACGCTTTTTCACCGGCGCCAGCCTCCTTCTCCCTCATAGCCGCCCGTTCCGTTGGGGTGAGGAATACAGACAGCTTCTGGTTAATCGCAATAGTGGACACACCGGATTGGATGGATAGCAGGCCTTCAACCATCATTAAGCGAAGCTGTACTTCTTTTTTGGACAGACGTTTTAATTTGTTTGCAAGGGGATGCCACAGCACATAACCGGTAAAGATACCGAGCAGTGTCGCAATGAAGGCGCCGGCAATGGAGTGGGCAAGTGTCTCCATATCATCCATATGGCCAAGGGCGCCAATCAGGCCAACAACGGCGCCAAGTACACCCAGGGTTGGAGCGTAGGTGCCGGCTTGCGTAAAGATCAAGGCACCGGCTTTATGGCGGTCTTCTGTTGCAGAAATATCTTCAAGCAGAACATCGCGGACAAAATCCTGGTCATTGCCGTCAATTATCATGCGCATGCCGTTGCGGAGGAAGGTATCTTCAATATCTTCAACTTTGGCCTCAAGCGCGAGCAGTCCTTCACGGCGAGTAATCGAAGCCCATTCCATAAAGCTCTCGATCAGCTCTTCTCGGGGCATCAGCGGTTGTTCCTTGAATGCGATTTTGAACAGTTTACCGACCTTGGACAACTCCGACATCGGGAAGGCGATCATAACCGAAGCAATGGTCCCGAGGACGATAATCATATAAGCGGCGGGATTTAACAGATTGCTAAGCGCAGCACCCTTCAGCGTCATGCCGACCAGTACCGCTACAAGTCCTAATATAATACCGATAATAGTAGAGTTTTTCATCATGCACCCCGTCCAGTACGTTTTCGACAAGTCTTTAGTTCTTATATCGACAGGTTATCGTACGGAAATTAGACTTTCAGAAATGATTTAGGAGAGAAGGCGTTAATTTTCGTGAAAATGCGGTAAAATGAAAGTATAGAAGATAAATATGGAAAAGGTGGTTAAGGCAATGGGAGTCAGACACGCGAGAGAGTACGCAGATATATTGAAGGAACTGACCGAAGCTGTTGGCGAGGTAGAAGGCAGCTATACGTTTTTTGAAATGGAAGAGGAAGAGTGGGCGGCGCTTGGGGATGACGACCGGCATGAAGTGATGGAGGCGCTTGCTGATGATGTATTCTTCGGACTTGGCGAGCAGCCTGTAATCGAGGTTGGCAAAGGATCGATTACGTATCATCCGAAGCATCATGTCATTGAAGTGTCGCACGGGGATAACGTGACGCGTATGATTCGTTTGACATAAAGGTAACAAAGGGAGAGCGTGAGCGTGACGAACGACTGCTTATCAAATACGACGATACCGCAGACACTGCAGCTGGATGGCGAGCAGATGTCTGCCTTCTATCAGCCGATCATCGCGCTTGATACGAGAAAAGTGGTTGGCTATGAGGTGCTGGGGCGAGCCTGCAAGGGGGATGCTGTCCGCAGTCTGGGACCGTTCTTTTGCGATCCGGAGGTGCCGGTCGAGGATCATATCGCGGTCGACCGGATCTTGCGGGAGCAGGCTTTTCAGAAAATCGCGGCAACCAGGCAGCCTCCAATGCTGTTTATCAATTTGAAGCCGAACTGGATGCATCGGGGCATGCAGTCCGGGGAGCTCTATACGTTATCCCTGCTGGACAAGTATCAGATTGATCCGGGCAGAGTTGTCATAGAGATTACCGAGGAGAGCTTTAACGGCGAGATGGAGGAGCTTCGCGAGGTTATTGATCTGTACCGCTCCAAAGGCTGTCTGATTGCAATCGACGATGTAGGCAGCGGCTTTAGCGGAATGGACCGAATCGCTCTCATTCAACCTAACATTCTGAAAATCGACATTCATATGCTGAAGCGCAGCGCAAATCATGACGGATATCTCGGTACGCTTCGTTCCTTCTCTGCGCTGGCCGACCAGCTCGGGGCTTCCCTGCTTGCTGAAGGGGTGGAGACCAAGCAGGACTTGGCGAGAGCAATTCAGGCCGGGGTCCGTTATGTGCAGGGCTTTCTGTTTGCGAAGGCGGAGCGGGATTTTGATCAGCCGTACCGTTTCTCTTCTTTATTGGAAGAGGAACTGGAGACGCACCGGCAGCTGCAGCTGTATTCCGAGAATTATTGGCGGTATTTGTCGGACAGGCTGGCGGGCAAGATTGACCGGATCGGTCATCTAGAGGAGCTGGATGAAGAGGATAATGAGTGGATCGTCAGGCTTCTGCAGGAGCTGGAGAATAACTGTATCCGTGTCTATCTCTGCCGCGATAACGGAATCCAGATCTCATCGAACTACTCGAGGAGAGAGGATGGAAGCTGGCGGCGGGAGGATGAGTACTGCGGAGCGAACTGGAGCTGGCGCCCGTATTTTGTCCCCAATGTCGTTCAGCTTAATGAGACTCGCCGTTCCATAGTCTCCCGCGCCTACACCGATCTAGATTCCCGGGCGTGGATTCGAACCGTATCGGTGCTCGTGAAACCAGGTATTATTTTATTCGTTGATATGAAAGATCCCGAGCCTGATTATTATCGTATCTAGGGCAGGGATATTACGGATTGGACTGGTACACCATACAATGGAACTCTGCGGGTCCATCCGGCGTCTGTCTTACATAAGTATCGTCTATGATAAAGCCTGCCCGTTCATAAGCACGGATTGCGCGGTTATTCCAGGTCAGCACCTCCAGATCGATGCTGTTCTGCGGTGCTCTTCTGACCGCTTCACGGACTAACAGACGGGTAAAGTCTGTACCTATGCCTTTGCTGCATAATGCGGGATGAAGGCCAAGTCCAAGGCGGGTGACGCCAACAAGGGGAAAGAACTGGGCGAAGCCAATCAGCTCTTGAACGCGATTCACCACAGCCGCATATTGCGTGCACCGCAGGACGGGATCGCCAAATTCGATCTCGTCCTTTTGCATCGTATCCCAGGACGGCCAGCGGTACAGATCATAAGGCGGATCATATTGCCATTCGCAGATTTGCCGGGCTTGTTCAATTTCCAAAGGCTGGATAGTCATGTCCGCCAAGGATGGTTTATAATGAAGCTCATCGGTAAAATTAGTCATGGATATACCCTCATTTAAGAATCTATGCGTTTCTTTCCATTATAACATTTCAGTGACCGACTTCATGAGGATTTGGCGAAGGACAACGAAGGAGAACTATTTACGATGCGGAAATTAATAGCGCTTGGCTGTTTGTCTTATCTCGTAATTGGATTGGCTCATGTTGTGGGCGGATCAGTAATGGAGCAGATGCTCGATAAGTACGACTTGTCGTATGATGACGGCGGGCAATGGATGATGAATCAGTTCCTCGGTTTTTTGGTTGGTGTCCTCCTATCCCCGTATATTACGTCGAAGATAGGCAAAAGAGGGGGAGTGCTCCTCTCGCTGGGGCTTCTGACACTTGGTGAAGCAGCCTATAGCCTGACTCCCGATTCCTGGGGGCTGATGCTGTTTATTGCTTTGTTCGCCGGCTTTGGCTTTGGGATGACGGAATCGGTCATCGGGGCCATGGTCATCGAATTGGCAGAGAACAACGGGAAAGCTAATGCGATGACTCAGCTCGAGACGTTCTTTGGCATCGGAGCCTTCTTGATGCCGACGATGGCAAGTATACTGATCAAATATGATATTTGGCAGCTATCCTTCCCTATACTGTCCGCGCTTGCCGGCATAACCTTTATCTTATGGATGACATTATCGTTTGGACCGATAGATGACAAGATTGGTTATCATGCCAGAGGGAGGAAGGAACTTGTGGAGCGGGAAGCTGGCGGCACGCATGCCAAAGGCTGGTTCGGCTATCAGCGAGCGGCCATTCCGTTCCTGCTGCTCTCCGCTTTATTCTTTGTCATTTATGTTGGGGTAGAGATGAGCTTCTCCAACTATCTGCCGTCTATTATGATTGAACGTTCTGGCATGACAGAGGCGAGTGCGCCTTCTACGCTAAGTCTGTTCTGGGGCACGATGATCCTTGGAAGACTATTCGCCGGGCGTCTGGCAGATCGTGTCGGCTACTTCCGATACCTGTTTGTCGCCATTGCCGGAGCATGTATCATCATTCTTGCGATGGGAGCGATTGGCCAGTTAAGCGGAATGTTAGTCCTAGTCGGATTAAGCGGCCTGTTCTTCTCCGGCGTATTTGGTATCGCGCTCGTATTTGCGAATGGCCTTATTCCGGGCATGACGGAGCGGACGACCAGTCTGCTTGTCGCATGCGGCGGTATAGGCGGAGCGATCTTCCCCAAATTAACGGGATGGATGATGGACAGCTATGGTGCAGACCGTACGGTCTGGATTCTCGGAGCGTTTATTGTCGCGATGTTTGTCGTCTTGCTTGCCATGTTGGCCTTGGGCCGGCGCCGGGAGGCCGCTGCTTCCTAAATAAGATAAGAAATGCAACAAACAATAAAGCCGCATGCGGTTTGTCCGTTTGGACAAGCAGCGTGCGGCTTTATTGCAGGAATCTTGCCAGCCGCCTCAGGGGAAGCGACTGCTTGATTCTATTGTTCGTCGGCATATTTTTCAAAAGTACTAGGGTCCATGACACGTCGAGCAGTCACATACCGATTTACATAATAAGAGTCGCTAAGATTGCTGATTGTTACGCCTTTGGAAGACGATGCATGAGCAAACTTGCCATCTCCTACATAAATGCCGACATGAGATACACCACGACCATTCGTGTTAAAGAACACGAGATCTCCGGCGATCAGATCGCTTTTTGCGATCTTCTTACCTGTTTGCGATTGCGAAGCGGATGTACGAGGAAGATCGATGCCCATTTTGTCGAATACATAAGACGTAAATCCGGAGCAGTCGAATCCTTTCGATGATGTTCCACCTGCAACGTACGGCGTGCCAACTAAGTCGCTGACAATACCGTCCATTTTGGAGTCTGCGAAAACGCTTCCAGCCTGAAAAGCCAGCATTAACGCAAGCCCAAGAATAAGTGCGGTAACCTTTTTCAAAGCGGTAAAGCTCCTTCCAATGCCGACGAGGTTAGCTGTGGGGTTCGGTTGAAGGATCCCTATGACTTCTCGGGCGCCGATAGAATCATTCGGACGTCGAAGTCAATTCACCCAGAGGTGGTTCCCCCGTTTCCAGTACACGGAATTTGGCAGTGTTATTTATGTACTTTGGTAACTATTCGGTAATTTTCGCTTATCTCCTCCCCAAAGTGGCAAATTCTAATAATTCTCATGCAACCTTTTGACTAATCAAAGCGGAAAAGCTTGTATCCTGCGGTTCATAGTCTTGGAGTAGGGCACGCAGACTAGCAGATAAGCACTATTTCGATTTACTAACTCTTTACTATGTGATTTTTCTAGCTAATATGTTGATTTATTTGAAGAATGGCAGACAGGCTTCCCCGAAAAAACACGAAAAACCCGCGCTGCGACTAGGTCGCAAGGCGGGCTGCCTCTATAATTATGAGAAAATTTTAAACTTCCTTCGATCTCAATATGTCGTATTGGGAGGCTAGAGTCCACACCTTCAACAGGGTGCGGACAAGATGATAGCCTTGGTGGACAATGAGGGCAATGAAGCCGGCCCATACTAGGGATAAACTGCTTACAAACAATCCGATTCCCGATCCGATGGCCCACATGAGAAGGGATAATCCGGCGAAAGGGAGCAGATTCTTCACGGCAGTACCAAGCGATTGGAAGATACCGCCGCTCTTTCCGCTGGTTGCTCCAAGCTGCATGGCCAGAAACAGCAGATGGAGCAGGATGCCCCACAGGAGCCAGCCACCAGCAGCGGGCAGTGTCTGCTGCAGCAGCGCGCTGATTGAACGGCTGTGCATGAGAGCATCCAATCCACGCGGAGCGAGCCACCATGCCGGTGCGAGAGTTAGAATCGTCTCAATCCAGTAGAGTAGAGTAACCGGCTTCCATGCTTTGCGGATACCTTGCAGGAACTGGGTTCCTCCCGCGTCGGACGCATGCTGCAGGGAGTACAGCAGTCCTGCGTTAAACAATGGAGAGAGAAGCATTCTTGCGGCGAATAATCCGCCAAGCAGCCATAAGTATGGGGTCAGCAGATCGGTCTTCATGATCTGGAACTGCGCTTCACTCATAAATAATTGGACGGCCGCCTTGGAAGGGGATTGATCCGGGAAGCGCCGCAGAATCGGCGCTACGACCGAATCGATAAACCGATAAAGGAAGAACCCCCACAGCAGCTGGTACAGGAAGAGCAGGATAACGATATAAAAGTGCTTGATCGCGAGCCGCCAGCCTTGCATCATATGATTTTTCATTGCAAACCCCCTTAAAAGAATTGCGAAGCAATTCTTAGCTACCACATAAGAATTTATAAGTTTCGAGCAAGCCGGAAGAACAAATTCTTATTGGCGATAAAACCTACCTCTAAACGCGGTCGCTCTTCTTCGATTGGCTTCGATAGAGGTTTTCTCACCAGCCCAATAATCCGAGCAGACCTTGAATGACGTTAGATGTACCAAGACTCCAACGTGTGCGCGTGACTTCCGACAAGTCCGCCTTCATATAGTCGTTAATATGTTTATTGTCGAGCACGTTCGTATGCTGCGGATCGATAACTGCCCATTCGAGCGGAGAGCTATGGACAACTTTATATTGAATATGCGCTTCTGTCGGATCCCATGTTTTTGGAACAACCGTGCCATCCTTGAACTTCAACACAACCGGAATTGGCCCGTTATAGCCGCCTTTGCGCTGAATGAGGACAACTGACTCATACATCTGCGTCCCGTCCTGCTCGACCGGACGAACATTGATGGACTCCACGGACACGTCGGCCATCTGATTGTCATAAACATACTGGTCGAAGTAATTGGTCCACTTCTGCTTGGTGACTTGCTCTACAACCCGCTGGAAGTCGGAGCTTGTCGGATGCTTAAACTTGTATTTCTGGAAATAGGTGCGCATAATCCTCTGCATCATTTTCTCGCCGACCTGCCTCTCAATGCCGATCAATACGAGCTTCGCCCGCATGTATACGTTCTCGGCATAGACGTTGTTGCTCGGGTAAGCCCAGGAAGGCTGCTTCAGCGGGGCGGGGGCGGTCATGTAGCTGGCTTCCAGCGGAAGATTCGCCTCTATGCCATATTCGCTCGCCATTACTTTATCCTCTGCATAAGAAGTGAAGCCTTCATCAAGCCAGGCTTCCTCGAATTCATTCGAGGCGACCATGCCATACCAGTATTGATGTCCGACTTCATGAATGACGGTCCGCTCGAGGCTGTAGCCAGGACTGCTCGTCTCTGCGGCGAAGGCGGTGACGAGTGTCGGATATTCCATCCCCCCGGAGCCGTTAGCTCCCTTAGGAGGAACAACAACCGATAAGGTGGAGTACGGATATTCGCCATACCATTGCCCGTACTTGGACAACGCGGATTTGGCCGCGTGCATGTAACGGTCCTTCAGCTCCTCATGAGCAGGATCGAGATAAAGCTTGATACGCACGCCCGGAATGCCCGGTCCCGATAACGTATCCTCATAGTAGATAAAATCCGGCGAAGCCGCCCAGGCGAAGTCGTGCACATCATCCGCGTAGAACTGATAGATCGCCCGGTTATCCTTTTTCTCCGCTGTCTTGGTCTGGAAGCCGGTTGCTGCCACGATGTAGGATTCCGGCACCTGGATACGGACGGAATAGATGCCGAAGTCGCTGTAAAACTCGGAGTTGCCATGATACTGATGCGTGTTCCAGCCCTCAGTCGTGCGGCCTCTTGTTCCTGCTGTCTCATAGACGGCCAGTTTAGGGAACCATTGACCCGCCATGACGTAATTGCCGGAGTAGCCCATGCGGGCGAATACTTCCGGAAGCTTCACTTCAAAGCCCATCTGGAGCGTAACCGTCTTGCCAGGCGCTACCGGTGCGGGAAGCTTAAGCTTGGCTAGTGTAAAATCATTCGGGTTGTTGTCATCGGGTTGTACATAATGCAGCCGCGGAAGCAGGCTTTCGCCTTCCGTTGTTTCCAGCGTCAGCAGCTTCATGTAGCCCTGGCTTGCCTCAGTTGCCTTATCCGAGCGCAGCTTGCCCCCAGACTCTTGCATAAACGTGGTTTTGTCCGACATGAAGGCATTCGGGTAGAGATGGAAGTACAGCTCGGACACCGTCTTCTTGCCCGGATTGGTCCAGGTGATGGTCTGCTGGCCGTCGAGATACCGGATATCATCGCGCAAGGAGACGTTAATGTGGTACTCAGCAATTCGTTTGCTAAGTGCCTGCGGCTTAGGCGCTACCTGGTCAGGCTGGGACGAGGCAGGCGGCTTGGCCGATTTTGGGGCAGAATCGGTCGCTGCTTTGGCGGCGGGGGCGAATGCATAGGTATATTGAGATTGCCAAGCGCGGCCGAAGCCCTGCTGGATGGAGATGCCGAGCAGGACGGCGGTAAGCGTAAACAGCAAGAAACGTTTGACGTAGCGTGGAGACATGATACAATTCCCTCCCGTTGACAAGCATCTAAAGCATGTATATGTTTGCTTTTCGCGGATTATTAGCTAAAATGGAATTATTGTACGGGGAAGGTGGAAGAGCTATGACGGATCAGCAAGGACAGCCGGCAGAGCCGGAAAAAAAGGAAAAAAAATCGCTCGCGCTTAACGTAGTGAGCAACAAACAACATAAAGGCTTTGGAGCCGGAACGATAGATTTAAGCGCCGTATCTTGCGTTATTATTGATGGAGGCGTAGCCTATATCGATGACGGTGCCATGCACGCGAAGAGTAAGGTGGAGCGGGGCATCAAGTTCACTCCGAACAAAGAAGACTGCCCGAACGGCCGGAAGTGCTGGATCGTATGGACAGCTGTTGAGCGTAATGAAGCAGGCGCTACCTATTATGCAGGGGCAACGGCTTGCGAGATGTGGGTCGATACGGAAGCACGCCGCGGCTGGAAGATCCTCGCTGATCACGTGAACAAGCTGGATGCGGCGATTAAACGCAAGTATAAGCTGGAGGAGCTGGATGCCGGCGAGAAGGCCGCTTACCGCAAGCTTCTGATCGAGCATAATGAAGAGTGGTGGAACAACTCGCCGGAAGCTCTCAAGGAAGCATTGGTATAGAGTTGCGTCATTTATGTAGACAAATGAACCGGGGATCGTAAGGCAGGATGCCATACGATCCCCGGTTTTTTATTGATATTCGAAAAAATTTTAGAAGAGTGCAGGGTATGACAGCGGGGCTGTCGTCTATTATAGCGGGAAGGGAGGAGAGCGAGATACAAGACGAACAATGGATCACGGCCATCAAAAACGGCGGTCCTGCGGCGTTTCAGACTTTTGTAGACGAATACGGGCCCTATATCTATCGAACAGTGTATGCTGTCATCCGTTCGCCGCATGATGCGGAAGACGTGACGCAGGAAGCACTGCTGCAAATCTATCGCTCCCTCCCGGAGTTCCGAATGGACGGCTTCAAGACGTGGATTACCCGCATTGCCGTCAATAAGGCGATTGATTGGAAGAGAAGCCGGATGCGTAAGCCTGAAGAGCTGATTGACAGTCTGGCTCAGCTTGAGGCAGAAGGAATAATGAAAGGAAACGGCATGCCCGTTGAGGCAGCCGTTATGCATCGTGAAGAGCAGCGCCGCGTGCGGAAGCAAGTGGAGCAGCTGCCGGACAATTACCGTGAAGTCGTAACGGCTTATTATATGGATAACAAATCGTACGAGGAGATCGCTGAACAGACCGGCCTCGAGAAGAAAAGCGTAGAGTCAAGGCTTTACCGGGCGCGTAACTGGATCAAGCGGCACTGGCGGAAGGAGGACTTCGATTGAACAAGGATCTGATAGGTGGACATATCATAGCGTCGGACCTGACAGCTTATGTCCGCGATGAGCTGGCCGAGCGGAAGCGGGATAGGATTGAGTTGCATTTGGCGGATTGTGAACCGTGCATGATGCTGTTTATGTCAGTGATGGAAGCATCTGAAGCCGGGGAATTGACCTCTTCAGCGGATACAGGGGCAGAGGTGGTTATCCCGGATATGAAAAAGCTGGGGGGGCGGGTCATCGATGTCCTGCTTGCCGAATCGGCAAGGAGCAAGCCGATTATGCGCGCGGAGCCTGCACGCCGCCAGTCGTTCCTGCAGCGCCCTGCCGTTCACTTTACTGCCGCTGCGGCTATTACGCTGCTCCTCCTTGGAACAGGAACGTTCAGCGGCATCTCAGCCAAGCTGGGAGAGCTGGACTCCCATTCTGTACCCGCGGAACAAACGATTGAGAAGGGGACAGAGCAGACCCAAGGGCCGACCTGGTCGGATCGGATGGTCACCCGAACTTCTTCCTGGTTCGATAAGCTGGAGAAGGATCGTTTCAAATAAGTAAGCTAGGAACTATTTATGAAGGAGAGGAAAGACGAAATGTCAAAAAATCCGGTAGTCGCTTTATTGCTGTCGTTTATTCCGGGCGTCGGGCATGCTTACATGGGACGGCCATTCCGCAGCTTGTTGTACGGAGGAGCGTTCTTTGGCTCATTGTTGCTTTTGTTCTTGTCCATACAAGCAGGAGGGGGAGGAGAAGAAATGGCTTTCTTCTTCTTCTTCACAGCGGCTCTCAGCTGGCTCATTAATATGATTGATATGGTTGTCACTTTGCTGTCGCCAAAGCCTCAAGTCGGGCCCTATTCCGAGCGGGGAGATATCCCGTTTGATCCCGGTTATATTGCCATCGAGCAGCAGCGGGAGAAAACAAGCACCGTGATGCTGTCCCTTATTCCGGGGCTTGGCCATATGTCGCTTGGACTTATGCAGCGCGGCATTACATTCCTGGTCGCTTTCCTTGGACTGTTCGCGATTGTGGTCTTTATCAGCGTGGTAACGAATACGGCTGCTTTCCTGATCTTCTTGCTCGGCTTGCCGGTAATCTGGATCTACAGCATCTTTGATGCGATCCAGCAGCTTCACCGGAAGCAGCGCGGGGAAGAGCTGAACGACCGGCCGCTGTTCGAGGAGATTGAGAACCAAATGGGCACCGGCCGGAAAAATAAAGTGCTCGCCGCGATCCTTTCATTGTTCCCTGGAGCGGGGCATCTGTATCTCGGCCTGCAGAAGCGGGGGCTTCAACTGATGGGCGGTTTCTTAATCGCCATCTACTTGATGGATTCGCTGCGGCTCTCGATCTTCCTGTTCCTGATGCCGCTGCTGTGGTTCTACGCTTTCTTTGACTCGATGCAGCAAATGTCGCGTTATGAACGCGGCGAGCTGAATGATCAAGCGGTTGTTGCCCAGCTTGCCCCTTATCAGAAGTGGATCGGTATCGGCCTCTTGCTGCTAGGCATTTACTATTTGGGCGACCGGGTTATGGGCGGGTATATTTCGCAGACCTGGCCGGGCATCTATTCGGAATATGTGAAGCTGAAATATAATCTGCCAACGGCGGTAGTTGCTTTTCTGTTGATTGCTCTAGGCTTCAGGCTGGTGTTCGGCAACGGCAAGAAACCGTATCCTTCTCCAGAGCCGCTTCCGCCGCATCCGGCAGACAGGTTGAGAGAGAGCGAGGGCGAGCAATGAGAGAATGGCGGGTAGGTTCGTTATCGATGGGAATAACGCTGCTCCTGATCGGTATCTCTATTGCGGTATCGATCTGGATCGGTACCGATGCGCTTAACATGCTGCTGTGGGTGGCTCCTATCGTCTTCATCCTGCTGGGTGCGGAGCTGCTGATCCACTTGAAGCTGTCCGGGAAAGAAAAGCCGGTTATGCGCTATGATTGGATGAGTATGTTCTACGTGGCGGTTATTGGCGCAGGCAGCCTGCTCATGGCGTCGTTTGCTTCGACGGGACTGCTCGGGGAGATTCGGGATCAGCTGCAAATGACGGAACGGACGGCAATCGTACAATCCGAGCCCGTTGCGGTGCCGGATGGCATCAAGAAGATTGTTGTGCAGTCGCTTCGCCCTGTCCAGCTGGATCAAGGGGAGAACCGCGCGGTTCAGCTGCTCGGGCAGGTGCAATACTGGTCACCAAAGCCGCTCAAGCAGCCGGAGCAAATGGTGGCGACAAGTACGGTGGGCAGTACGATGTATGTACTCATCAATGGCTTCGAGCATAAGGATGGAGTTATCGGGTCGGAGAGCATCAATCAGGAGCTGACGCTAGTCCTGCCGCAGAAGATTGAGATCGAGAAGCGGGGCTTTTAATCCGTGAGTAATGACGATCGGAATCATTTATCATTTTCATGATGACTCATATGAAAAAAGGGCTGTCCCATTGTCATCAGACATTCGGGGACAGCCCTTATTTTATTATTATTTTACTTTCTCAGGCTCGGCAAAGGTCATGCCTTTGGTATCTACCGTTGCTTTCTTGATGGCCATCGGTTTCACAGGAGTGGAGCCTTCTCCCGTTTGCTCGGTCTCCTGATTGACGATCTCATCCACCGTATCCATGCCTTCAATCACTTTGCCAAATGCTGCGTAATCGCCATCAAGCGATGGGGCATCAGCAACCATTACGAAGAATTGGGAGCCGGCAGAATCCGGATCGCCGGAGCGCGCCATCGAGATAACGCCGCGTGTGTGCAGCAGATCGTTCTGGAAGCCGTTACTCATGAACTCGCCCTTGATGCCGTAACCAGGGCCGCCCATGCCTGAACCTTCGGGGTCACCGCCTTGAATCATAAAGCCGGGAATGACGCGGTGGAAGATCGTGCCGTCATAGAAGCCCTTCTGAACAAGCGACACAAAGTTGTTGACGGTATTTGGAGCAATCTCCGGGTACAGCTCAACCTTGAACGACTTGCCCGTATCCATTTCGATCGTAACGACCGGATGCTTCTCCGGGCCAAGCAGCTTGTCCGGCTGAGGCGCATCGGTCGCTTCCGGAGTTGCTGTTGCATTAGCGCTTCCGGAGCCGCTGGTGCCGTTATTATTTGTGCTGTTTTTGCTGCCGCCGCCGCAGCCGGCGATAACTAGAAGTACCGCTGCTGTAAGCAGGATAAGAAGCGGCAGGCGTGTATTGCGTTTGAACATCGTAAGAATGCCTCCTCATGAGGGTAGTTGTCTTACAGGTAATCATAACATAGCACTCTGAATGAAAAAAAGCCCGGGTCTCTCTCATCAGGAGAACCCGGGCTTTTTGTTATTAGCCTACTTGGTTATAAGCCATAATCCAGATCGAACCTGCTACGACCGTGATTAGAATGACGATGCCAAAGATAAGCGCCATAACGTTGTAGCGGGGCTTCTTCTCTTCGCGAAGATGCATGAAGAAGAAGAGCTGAACAACGAACTGCAGTATTGCCATGATCAGAATGAAGATCAACGTTGGCGTTCTGTCCATCATGTCGTTCAAGACAACAACAAGCGGCAGAATCGTAAGCACAATCGAAAGGACAAAACCGATGACATAGGATTTCAGCGAGCCATGAGACTCATGCTCGTCGTGTCCATGTCCATGCGTGTTAGGATTGGCCATCCTACATCACCCCCATCAAGTAAACGACCGTGAGGACGAAGATCCACACAACGTCAAGAAAGTGCCAGTACAAGCTGATAATCGAAACTTTACGCTTCGTAACTGGCGTGATACCGCGTTTGCCGATTTGAATCATCAGCGCGACCATCCAGATCAAGCCGACCGATACGTGCAAACCGTGCGTTCCGACAAGAGTGAAGAAAGCGGACCAGTACGCGCTTGTACCGATTGTGACGCCTTCGTGCACCATTGCGATGAACTCGGACACTTCAAGGTAAATAAACGATGCGCCAAGCAAAGCAGTGATAATGAGCCAGCCGATCAGACCCTTTTTGTTGCCTTTGTGCATCTGAAGCACGGCGACACCGCTCGTAAAGCTGGAGGTAAGCAAGATAAATGTCTCGGCGATGACGCCGGGCATTTCGAATATCTCATGAGGCGTAGGGCCTCCGTTCGTGCTGTTGTGCAGCACGGAGAACGTTGCGAACAAAGTACCGAACAAAATAACGTCGGTTATAAGAAACATCCAGAAGCCAAGAATCTTGATGGATTCATGATCATGATGATCGTCATGGTGGCCGTGGTCGTTATGACCATGACCGCCATGAGGCGCTGCTGTGTGTGCCATTTAGCGACCCCCCTTTAACGCTGCTTCAGTACGTTCGATCTCATCAACCGGAATGTAGAAGTCCGTGTCGTAATCGAAGGAACGGGCAAGCAAGCAGCATCCAACACCGATCAGGCCCGGAATGATCATCCAGTTCCAGTGCCATACGAAGCCGAAGCCGGCAACGAAGAAGCACACAGACATGATGAACGGAATACCCGAGTTTTTCGGCATATGAATTGGTTCCAGCGGCGCGAGCGGTTTTGGCTCAATGCCTTGCGCACGGCGCTGTTTCTCTTCCCACCATTCATCCGAGCTTGTTACCTCTGGAAGACGTGCGAAGTTGTACATTGGAGCCGGCGATGGAATCGACCATTCGAGCGTACGGCCGTCGCCCCATGCGTCTCCGGATTTTTCTTTCTTCAAGAACTTGATGCTGTGGGCAATTTGCCACACTTGGAAAATAAAGGCCAGACCCATGATGAAGGCACCAACCGTCGATACGACGTTAAGCGGCTGCCAGCCCATGTCAAAGTTGTACTCGTTGAAACGGCGAGTCATACCCATCAGGCCAAGCGCATATTGCGGCATGAAGCAGACATAGAAGCCGATATTCCAAAGCCAGAAGGCCCATTTGCCAAGACCGTCATGCAGCTTGAAGCCGAACATTTTCGGCCACCAGTAGTACAGACCTGCGAAGTAACCGAATACGACGCCGCCGATCAATACTTGGTGGAAGTGGGCAATCAGGAAGTAACTGTTGTGGAACTGGAAGTCAGCAGGCGCTACCGAGAGCATAACCCCCGTCATACCGCCGACGATAAAACATGGAATAAAAGCAATTGTCCATAACATCGGCTGGCTGAAGGTGATCCTTCCTCGGAACATCGTAAACAGCCAGTTGAATACTTTTACACCGGTTGGTATAGCTATAAGCATCGTCGTGATCGCGAAGAACGCGTTGACGTTGGCACCGGAACCCATGGTGAAGAAGTGATGGGCCCAAGTAAAGAACGAGAAGAAGCTGATCGACATTAGTGCGAATACCATTGACTTGTAGCCGAACAATTTTTTCTTCGAGAAGGTCGATACGACATCCGAGAATACCCCGAAGGCCGGCAATATGACGATATATACTTCCGGGTGACCCCACATCCAGATGAGGTTGATATACATCATCGGGTTGCCTCCTCCGTCAAGCGTGAAGAAGTGGGCACCGAGATAACGGTCGATGAACAGAAGGAACAACGTAACCGTCAGAATCGGGAATGCGAACATGATTGTAATGGAAGACGACAGGACGGACCAGGTGAACATCGGCATTTGCATCAGCTTCATGCCTGGCGCGCGCATCTTCAGAATCGTAACTACAAAGTTGATACCGGACGCGAGGGAACCTATACCGGAGATCTGAATACCCCAAATATAGAAGTCTTGACCGAGACCAGGACTGCCGGACAGCTCGGATAGCGGCGGATAAGCCAGCCAGCCTGCGTCGGGCGAACCCCCGATAACGAACGATACGTTGAACAGCATGGCACCAAAGAAGAAGAGCCAGAAGCTGAGAGAGTTCAAATACGGATAAGCAACGTCGCGTGCACCAATCTGCAGCGGTACGACGATATTGAACAAACCGAACATAAGTGGCATCGCCATGAACAAGATCATGATAACGCCGTGCGTCGTGAAGATTGCATTATAGTGTCCTGCGTGCAGGAACTCGAGATTCGGCACAGCAAGCTGTGTCCGGATCAGCAGGGCATCGACGCCCCCGCGGAACAGCATGAGAAGCGCTGCGATAACGTACATGATGCCGATTTTTTTATGATCGACGGTTGTCAGCCATTCGGTCCACAACCAGCGCCATTTCTTAAAGTAGGTAAGTGCGATAACAATCGCTACCATGGAAAGCCCAATAGAAACCTGGGCACCCAAGATGAGCGGATCGCCGGTGATGAAGAAGTCATTCATCATGAAGTCCATAAAATCCTTAAACATAGTGCATCTCCTTTCCTTACATTATTATTCTTGGTTCGTGTGAGACGAGTGGTTCATGCCTTTCATCTCCATACCGGTCATCTCCATGCCGTCCATATCATGCTCTAAGTTGGAAGTATCATGGCCGCCGCCTTCCTCATCTTTTACAGGGCCCGATTTCTGGCCATGATTATGGGCAGGAACGCCGTTTTCGCCAACATATTGCATAACGACTTTATCGAACAAGCCTTCAGGGAAGGCAGAGAAGAACTGTTCATCCGAAGAACCCGGCTGCTTCAGCTGCTCGAAGCCTTCGTCAGTCAGTGCGGGAGCGGAAGATTTTACGCTCGCAACCCAGGATGTATAGTCAGCTTCGGAAGTCGATTTCACATCAAAGGTCATTTTCGCAAATTGCTCGCCAGTGAAGTTCGCGCCCGTACCGAAGAACGTACCGACTTCATCAGCCTGAAGGTACAGGGTCATGGCCATGCCGCTCATCGCGTAAATCTGGCCGCCAAGCTGCGGAATCCAGAAGGAGTTCATCGCTTGATCTGCTGTTACCCGGAAACGGATCGGAGTATCCTCCGGAATTTGTACGTAGTTGACTGTCGAGATGCCTTCTTCCGGATAAGTGAAGAGCCATTTCCAGTCAAGCGATGTTGCTTCGATCGTAATCGGCTGCTTAGCCGATTCAAGCGGCTTGCTTGGTTCAAGTTCGTACGTGTATTTAATAGTAACACCGGCCAGGATGGCGATGATGATGATTGGAATCGCCCACCAGATTGTCTCCAGCTTTGTGCTGTGCTCCCAATTTGGCTGGTAAGCAGATTTATTGTCTTTCTTGTCGCGATAACGCCATACGATAACCGCAGTCAGGATCAGGACCGGAACGAGAATGATCGCACACAGCCAAACCGTGATCCAGATGAGATCTTTTTGTGATTCGCCGATCGGTCCTTTAGGATCGAGGACGACGTATTGGTCGCCGCAGCCGGAGAGCATAACGGCCATCAGCATAATCATCAACGGAACCAGAAAGCGAAAATACTTTCTCATGATTTGTTTCAACTCCTCAATAATGCTTCTTGACATTAAGATTAGCAGAAGTCACTCAAAATAACTGCTGGCTTAACAATTACGACAATAATTCGTCTTTTTTCTGTAATAGAATCTTCACCATATTGACAACTGTTTGAATCTTCCTTGGAAACATCACACAAAAAAGCCGCCCTTCGTCAATATTGACGAAAAAGCGGCCTCTTAAAAGCGAACTTCGGTTACAAAATATGGTTGGATTGATCATCGTTATGCTGATCTTCCATCGCCTGATGGAGTCTAGCGTGAACGAGGCCAATCGCTGTTCCGATAACATAAATGAACACACTGCCTACAAGGCAGCCGATACCAACCATTAAAGTGGTGTTCTTATCACTAAAGTGGCTGATATTGATCAGGCATAACAACACACCCACTGTCAAAGCCGTCCAGGCAAATACCGTCATTAAAGTAACGAGTCGTTTCACGCTTGCAGCTGTCGCTTCAGAATCCGACTTCACATTGCTTACCGTTGCAGTTTTCGTAGCCATCTGAAACACTCCCATAAAGTTTGTAAGTGCTTACTTCTTGATCCTACTATACCACAGTATACGGCGTTTGTTCAAAGAAATTTCACTTTTTGATCAAATTTCGGACAAATTTAACGTCCATACGCACTAGTTTTTCCACCAGCGCTTCAGATCATTCCACCATGAACGGCTGTTGTCCTTCATGCTGTTGTCCGCAGGAGAATCTTTGGCAGCCGGTCCACCGCATACTTCGGTTGGCTCCGTGCCTGCAACAAACGATTCCAGCCGCTTGTTCGCACAGGTGGCTGCTGCTAGCTTGCCGCTCGTTGGATCGACATATACATTTACAACACCATCCGGAATCGGAAAGATCTTGGGCGGAATGGCGGACAAGGCTTGCTCTGTAAACTTGGCGAAAATAGGTGCCGCGCGGTGGGCTTCCGTTACGGTAAGCTTGCGGTTCTTGTCATAGCCAACCCATACGGCTGTTGCAAGCTCCGGCGTATAGCCAACCAGCCAGGCATCCGTTGACGTTGTTCCCGTCTTGCCGGCTACAGGCCGCTTGATGAAGGAAGAGACGCGGTTTGCTGTGCCGCCTCCTTCGAATACACTTTCCATGAGACTGGTCATGACATAAGCCTCTGCCGGATTAATCACCTGTTCTTCATGCCGTTCTGCTTCATATATAATATGTCCGTTCCGGTCCGTGATGCGTAAGATGGCAACGGGCTCCACTTTGACGCCGCCGTTCGCGATAACCGAGAAGGCAGAAGCCATCTGGAGCGGACTAACCGGGAAAGTACCTAGAGCAAGAGACGGAACCGGGTTCATCGGACTCGTTATGCCAAGCTTGCGGGCTGTCTCGATGACGCGGTCGGCGCCCACCGTCATAATCGTGTTCACGGCGTAGATATTGTCCGAGCTTGCAATGGCCGTGCGCATATCAATGAAGTCATTGAAATATTTGTCATTGTAGTTGCGCGGCTCGTAGGATTTGCGCCCTTCATCATAAGTGAAGGCCGTCGGCTCACTCTTGAACCGGGTGACCGGCGTCATAAAGCCGCTGTGCAGCGCCGTCAGATAAAGGACCGGCTTGAAGGAAGATCCCGGCTGCCGTGTTTCGGCGAGCGCTCGGTTAAACTGATTCGTCTTGTAATCGCGTCCGCCTACCATCGCTTTAATGTAGCCGTTACGCGGATCGATGGCGACGAGTGCCGCCTGCTGCTCCTCGCTGCCGGAAAGACCGTTTTTGACGGCATCTTCTGCAGCGCGCTGCGCGGCAGGATCAAGAGTGGTATAGATCGTAACGCCGCCTTCATTAAATAGTTGCTCATTAATGCCCAGCTTATCAACGGCTATGTAGCGGATATAATCCCGGAAGTAAGGGGCAAAGCCTGCCTGCTGGCCGGAGCCCAGCGGCTTAAACGTCAATACTTCCTTATAAGCGGCATCCGCTTGCTCCTGGGTAATATCGCCGGACTCCGTCATCGCGTGAAGGATGGTCAGCTGCCGGTCCTTCGCATTTTTCATATCCATAAACGGAGAATAGTATTTCGGCCCCTTCGGAATGCCTGCCAGCATAGCGCTCTCGGCAAGCGTTAATTGGGAGGCGTGCTTTTGAAAATAAAGCTGAGATGCCGCTTCAATTCCGTATGCGCCATGCCCGTAATAAATCTGGTTCAGGTAGAGGCCAAGAATCTCATCCTTGGAGTAGTTCATCTCCAGCTGGATCGTGTATATCGCTTCCTTCATTTTGCGCTGCCATGTTTTCTCATGGGTGAGATACAAGTTGCGTGCGAGCTGCTGCGTCAAGGTGCTGGCACCCTGCTTGGCAGACATCGTCTCCACGTTGACCAATACGGCGCGTGCCATGCCTTTCATATCAAAGCCTTTATGCTCGTAGAAACGGTGGTCTTCAATCGCCAGCGTTGCTTCCACCAGATAGGGGGAAATTTGATTGAGCGGAACTGAGCTGCGGTTCTCCCCCGTATGGAACGTATCGATGATCTGCCCCTGCAGATCAAGCATGCGGGAGGATTGACTGATCGATGTCACCGGAAGAGACTGAAAACGTAAATAAAGCAGCATGGACACAATCCCGAGCACGAGTACGGCAGAGATTGCTGCGGTCCAGCGTAAGCTTTTTTTGAACCTCATAACATGAGGAAGAAAACGTTCGGTTATAATAGGAAATGCATATTTGCGGCGCGGCTTGCCCGGCCTGATCTGCTGCTTCTTCATGGTGGTGCTCCCTTCGCAAGAACGACCTTTTCCTTAGTATGGAAAAACGAAGGTGGTGATATTCATAGGAGGAAGCTAGAAAAGGTTGATTTTTCGTCCCGAACTACTATAATACATGGAGAACCATTGACGGAAAGAAGGGATTTATCGAAATGGAATTGTGGTATACAGAAAAACAAACCGAGAACTTCGGCATTACTGCGAAGATTACGAAGACGTATGTAGATGAACAAACAGATTTTCAAAAGCTCGATATGATCGAAACGGAAGAGTTCGGCACCATGCTCGTCCTTGACGGCATGGTCATGACTACGGTTAAAGATGAGTTCGTGTATCACGAAATGGTTGCCCATCCGGTACTCTTCACGCATCCGAATCCGGAGCACGTGCTTGTAGTAGGCGGCGGTGACGGCGGCGTTATCCGTGAAATTATGAAGCATCCTAAAGTGAAAAAAGCCGTGCTCGTTGATATCGACGGCAAGGTTATTGAATATTCGAAGAAATACCTGCCGACAATTGCGGGCGAACTGGACAACCCGCGTGTTGAAGTTCTCGTGAACGACGGCTTCATGCATATTCATGATCACAAAAATACTTATGATGTTATTATGGTTGACTCGACTGAGCCGGTTGGTCCTGCTGCTAATCTGTTCACACGAGGCTTCTACCAAGGCATCTACGAAGCATTGAAGGAAGACGGCATCTTTGTGGCTCAAACCGACAATCCTTGGTTCAAAGCGGACCTGATCCAAAGCGTAAACAAAGACGTGAAGGAAGTATTCCCGATCGTTCGCGTATACGGCGCTAACATCCCGACATACCCAAGCGGTCTGTGGACGTTCACAATGGGAAGCAAGAAGTACGATCCGCTTCAAGTGGATGAGGCTTCGATTCCTGAGATCTCTACGAAATATTACACTCCGCGTCTTCACAAAGCGGCATTCGTACTGCCTAAATTTGTAGAAGATCTCGTGAAGTAATTAGATAATTGGCATACTCGCGGGACAGCGAGATGCCTGAATGGAAGAGGCGGCTTGTGCTCCCGGCTTTCTGAAAAGCTGAGGGGATGCGGGGCGTCTCTTTTGCTTTTTTATTTTTAGGGGCGGCTGGTGTAGAATACGTAGATACGTGAGTGTGACTTTGTGGCCGAGGAGACGATTCGAGTGGAAGAAGCGGAGCGCATTTATTCTTTTCCCCCTGTGATTGACGGGCGTGCCCGTGTGCTGGTGCTGGGTACGGCGCCAAGCGTAAAGTCGCTGGAGCATCGGCAGTTTTACGGCCATCCCCGCAATTATTTCTGGGGTATGGTCTACGGTATTTTTGGAGCCGGGGCTCCGGATGAGGATTACGGGAAGCGGTTGGCTTTTCTGCAGGAGCATCATATGGCTGTGTTTGATGTCATTGAATCCTGCGAGCGGCCAGGAAGCCTGGATGTGAACATTAAGAATGAGCGGCCGAACGATCTGCCTGCTTTGCTGGCGCAGTATCCGGGTCTGAAGTGTTTTGCCTTTAATGGAAGCAAGGCCTATGATACATTCCGCAAATATTTCCGCGATCATCCGGCGTTTCGGGATATTACTCTTCTGAAAATGCCTTCCACCAGTCCAATTCCCACTCAAAAGATGCGAAATTTAGAGGATCGGATCGAGGCGTGGAGCGCGATCTTGCCGTACCTGGAGATATAATGGAATATAAGCTACGTACACTATGCTTACATTTCATCCGCGGAACGTATGCTGCCCGTCTTAAGGACGGCAGCCGTTTACGCTGCCAAAGGAAAGCGATTTTCGTTTCGCCTTGTTTGCCGGAATAGCGTACAATCGTTGAAATTACGGGGCTTCCTGTATATAGTAGTAACATACGAGAAGACTGGAGATATAGGAGCTTTGCTATGCAAGATAGAATGGCGGTTAAGATCACGCTGACAAGCACCCAGGACGGGGAGTCTGTTATACATACGTATACGGGAGAATGGTTCCGGAAGGAACGGTCGGTTTATATCCGGTATGAAGAACCGGTCGAGGGAGATGCTGCACCCATACGGACGCTGGTGCGCTTCCGGAAGGACGAGCTGTCGATTACGCGCCGCGGCGCTCTCGAGTCGGAGCAGCTGTTTGTGCCGGGGGAACTGCGACGAAGCGGCTATTACCGTTCGCCGTATACTTCGTTCCAGATGGAGACGGGTACGGCTTTTGTTGTCGTAAAGGGTGACGATGGCGCAGAGCTGCCTTCAGCAGAGCCCCCTTGTACGATTGAATGGCAATATGAACTATGGATGAATGAACATTTGTCGGGCCGGTTCCATAACCGGCTCCATATACAGGAGGAGTAGAATCAATGAGTACGAACGTATTGGAACAAATGTATGAGAAGGTGAAGGAAGCGATTGCCGATGCGGCAGTGACGGGAGGCCTTGCTGCACGTGAGGAGCTGCCTGCCTTTGTGCTGGAGGTGCCGAAGGACAAGGCGCATGGAGACCTGGCGACGAATGCTGCAATGCAGCTGACAAAGCTGGCGAAGAAGAATCCCCGTCAAATCGCAGAGACCATTATTGCAAACCTGAACGGTGAGAAATTCGGCATTCAGTCGGCTGAGATTGCAGGGCCGGGCTTTATTAACTTCCGCATGGACAAAAGCTATTTATATTCCGTTATCGGCGAAATTAAAGCTGCGGGAGATAACTACGGCCGTACAAACGAAGGATCGGGCCAGCGTGTAGAGGTTGAGTTCGTCAGTGCGAATCCGACCGGCAGCCTTCACCTTGGCCATGCGCGCGGCGCTGCTGTTGGCGATGCGCTTTGTAACGTGCTGGACTTCGCAGGCTATGAAGTAACCCGCGAATACTATATTAATGATGCAGGCAATCAGGTGAACAACCTGGCTCGCTCCATCGAAGCGCGCTACCGTCAGGCGCTGGGTCAATCTGCCGAAATGCCGGAAGACGGCTACCACGGCGAAGACATCATTGGTTTCGGCAAGCTGCTTGCAGGGGAGGAGGGCGACAGCCTTCTTTCGCTGTCTGATGAAGAGCGCTTCAACTTCTTCCGCCAATTCGGACTCGAGAAAGAATTAGATAAAATCAAACGCGATCTCGGCCGCTTCCGCGTCGGCTTCGACATTTGGTACAGCGAGACATCTCTCTACGAGAGCGGTCAAGTTGAACAGGCGCTAGATGCACTGAAGGCAAAAGGCCAAGTGTACGAAGAGGAAGGCGCTACCTGGCTTGCGACGATGCCTTATGGCGACGACAAGAACCGCGTTCTTGTGAAGAATGACGGCTCGTACACCTATTTGACGCCGGACATCGCCTACCATCGCGACAAATTCAGCCGCGGCTACGACCGGATGATCAACATCTGGGGTGCTGACCACCATGGCTATATCCCTCGCGTGAAGGCGGCAATGGCTGCCCTCGGCAATGATCCGGACAAGCTGGTGGTGCTGATCGCGCAAATGGTAAGCCTTTTCCAGGACGGCGAAAAAGTGAAAATGTCCAAACGTACCGGCAAAGCCGTGACGATGCAGGATTTGATGGACGAAGTTGGCGTTGACGCGATTCGTTACTTCTTCACGATGCGCAGCATGGATTCGCATCTGGATTTCGATATGGACCTTGCGATCTCGACCTCGAACGAGAATCCGGTCTTCTATGTGCAATATGCGCATGCGCGTATTTGCAGTATCTTCCGTCAGGCCGAGGAGCAAAGCATCGCTCTCCTGCCTCTTAGCGAAATCGACTTCGGCAAGCTCTCATCCGAAGCCGAATTCGACCTGCTTCGCAAGCTCGGCGAGCTGCCGCAGGAAATCTCCGAAGCTGCGGCTCAATACGCGCCGCACCGCCTGGTCCGCTATGTGTATGAACTGGCTTCGCAGTTCCACAGCTATTACAAAGCCGAGCGCGTCATTACCGAAGACGCCGCTCAAACCCAGGCGCGCATCGCCTTGCTCGGCGCCGTGCGCACGGTCATCGCCAACACGCTCCGCCTTGTTGGCGTATCGGCTCCGGAGCGGATGTAATACGCTTGTCTGGCAATAAATCCGTACAACGCAAAGCCGCCAGTTATCGCTGGCGGCTTTGCTGCATTTGACTGCTCTTCGTTCCTGCTGACTGCTGCAATATGGAGCTAATCAGCTAATCTTCACTTATACATGGACTGATCTGAAGGTAACTAGCAATCTTGCTCTACTCGCCGCATCTTATAAGTGTGGTGGGTCGGAAATCCAGTATCTTTCTTCCCCCAACTTCTGCTTCACCAGCTGGTAACATTTGCATACGTTGTACGGAATACAGTAAAATCGCTTCTCGGGTGTTCCGGCACATATACGTTGTATTAAATGCAGTATATTCGCTTATTAGGGGCAATTATCGGCAGGTTTGGCCCGATTATACTGTAATATGTACAGCGTAGTTCCAATATTGGCCGAATCAAGGCCAATAGCCTGCAATAAATACAGCGTAGCAATCGCTATCGCTTCAAAACCAAAGAAACCGTTCTGGGAAGAACGGTTTCTTTTCTGCCAAACTGGACCGATAAGGTGCGGGTCAAGGGCAATGTATCTCCTGGAGGAGCTGTAGCGAAAGGAAATACATAGTTCGCAGCAACCCCTATCATCGCTCTCCAGCGAACTTGCCCTTCAGCCACCGTCACCTTATCGTTCCGCCGCCCCCAGCATTTTCATCACGTCAAGCTCCCCGGTATATCGAGGAGCTTTCGTGCTTCGCAGCGGCAGGTACGATTTTTTTAAAATCGCTTTAATCTCCGCGGGAGATAATCCGGGCTTATGGGCCAGCAGCAAAGCGATGGCTCCGCTGACATGGGAGGTAGCCATCGACGTTCCGCTCATCTCGTGATACTTGCCGCGGAGCCAAGCGGAGAAGATTTTATCACCGGGCGCATAAATATCAATAAACGTACCCCGGTTGCTGAACGGGGCAATGCGCCGCAGTTTGTTTGTTGCGCCGACGGATATCGTCTGCGGATATCTGGCCGGGTAATCGACCGACCGGCGCTTACCGTCGTTGCCTGATGACGCTACAACGATAACGCCGGCATTATAAGCGTTGGTTATCGCATTGAGGAGAGCTTTGCTGCGCGTTTTCATGCCAAAGCTCATGTTAATAATATGGACCCGGTTGCGGACGCACCAATCAATGCCGAGAATAATGTCGGATACAAAGGCGCTTCCGTTATGATCGAATGCTTTTACCGGGAGAATTTGTGCCCGCGGCGCAATGCCGATCATGCCGTGCACTTGGTTGGCCGCTGCAATCGTTCCTGCGATATGAGTGCCGTGGCCATTATCGTCATGAGGCAGCATACTGCGGTTGAGCAGATTAATGCCTCGCGACAGCGACTGGCGGAGATCAGGATGACTAAAGTCTACGCCGGTATCGATGACTCCGATTTTGATGCGGTGTCCGGTTGTGATGCTCCAGGCAAGCGGAGCTTTAATTTGCTGCACGCCCCAAGGGATGCCTTTTTCCAGTGGCATGGTTTTAACTGCCGTGTGGTGAACGGTAATACGGCGGTCGTTCTCAATCCATACGCCGCCGGAAAATCCTGATAAAGTTGCTTCGACAGGGAGCTGACAAGAGATTGCACGAATAATGCGCATTTGCTTAACCGGCTTCAGCGCGGGGAAATTTGTCGCAGCTTCTGACCATTCTTGCAGAAACCGTCGATAATCCCCTTGCTTCTGAAATCGGATAATCCGATTTTTTGTCGTTTGGCCCGTGCAAGCCATCGTGTCCTTCAACCAATGGAGAAAAGCGGTGATGTCCAATTACGCGTCCCCTCCCGACGGACGATGCTGAACTATTGTATGAAGCAGGAGGTTCGGCCGCATGAGCAACTTGCCTTTTTTCAGATAATTAGGCGTGGAGCCGTGTCAAAATCGCGCGCGGGACATAGGATGATGTAAGAGTTCTCAGGGACTCTTACCGCTCCGGTCCGCATCATTCATGCGTTGTCCGGATGGATACAGTCAAAGCGAAGGGACAGCCCTTCGCTTTTTTCTGTTTCAAGGGAAGATAAGGGGATAACAGGCGGCCGGGGGCGGCTTGCTTTTTTGAATAAAATAGGTTTTACTATACTTTGATAATGGTTATGATTACGAAAGTATGAAGATAGCAAGAAGGGATGTGTCCATATGAGCAGCGGCAATATTACATTGAAGCTCGATCCTGAGCGGATAAAAGAAATGCCTATGGTCGACTTGGCGTTTGAATTGTTGAAATCGGCCAATACGCCTTATTACTACCGTGACCTGATGATGGAAATTGCGAAGGTTCGCGGACTGTCTGCGGACGGAGTTAACCAAGTAATCGCTCAAGTATATACGGAGATTAATATCGACGGCAGGTTCGCTTGCGTTGGAAGCAATATGTGGGGATTGAAACGCTGGTACCCAGTTGAGAAAAACGAGGATCCGATCACGAACGCGAAGCGTCCTCGTATCATTAATGACGAAGACGACGATGATGATCTGTTTGCGGACGAAGAAGAAGAAACGTACGCAGGTGACGAAGAAGATTACGATGTATTTGATGAAGATAGTGAATTCTCCGAAGCAGAAGCAGAAGAGGAAGTTGATGAAGAGGTTGGCATCGAGGACGAAGAGATCGAAGAAGAGGTTGACGAAGAGCTTGACGCTGATGCTGAACTGGACGATGAAGAGTCGGACGAAGAAGATTTTGATGAAGATGAGGACGAAGAAACCGACAAATAATCGTCCTCGTCTTGACCGTGTTTACCCTTGACAGTCCGCATACGGGCGGAGTAAACTATTGCATGGGCTTTAAGATTCGGTTAACGTACCGCATAAGCAGCAATGGCTTACCTTTCCTTTTTTTGAAGGATACAGGTCTAACGCGGATATAGATTTGCCGCGCTCTTGCCGGCAAGCTAAAACGTTTAATAATATGCCAAATGAAAAGTGCCCCGTGAAGACGGGTGTCACTTTTTTTGTTTGTAGAAGTAAGTTCAGGACCCTGATTTGTTCATCCATAAACTGGATAGAGGGATACGGCACCTGCTAAACCATGTTTATTGCACAAATGGGAAAACCTAAACATAACCAGAGGAGTATGGAGGGTATTAACACAGTGACGAAATATATTTTTGTAACCGGGGGCGTCGTTTCATCGCTCGGCAAAGGGATTACGGCTGCTTCACTTGGTCGCCTGCTTAAGAACAGAGGCCTGAAAGTAACGATCCAGAAATTCGATCCATATATCAACGTTGACCCGGGGACGATGAGCCCGTACCAGCACGGTGAGGTATTCGTAACGGACGACGGCGCGGAAACAGACCTTGACCTTGGGCATTATGAACGGTTTATTGATATTAACTTGACCAAATACAGCAGCGTAACAACGGGTAAAATTTACTCTAACGTTATTTCCAAAGAGCGTCGCGGTGAATATCTGGGCGGAACGGTTCAGGTTATCCCGCATATTACAAACGAGATCAAAGAGCGTGTATACCGCGCAGGCAAAGAAGCGGGATCTGATGTTGTTATTACGGAAATTGGCGGAACAGTAGGCGATATTGAAAGCTTGCCTTTCCTTGAAGCAATCCGTCAAATTAAGAGTGACATCGGCCGTGATAATGTAATGTATATTCACGTAACGCTGATTCCTTATATTAAAGCAGCGGGCGAAGTGAAAACCAAGCCAACGCAGCACAGTGTAAAAGAACTCCGCAGCATCGGTATTCAGCCGAACGTAATTGTATGCCGTACCGAGCATGCGCTGTCGGAAGATTTGAAACGTAAAATCGGCTTGTTCTGCGACATCGATGCCAATGCCGTTGTTGAATGTATCGATGCTTCTACTTTGTATGAAGTCCCGCTTATGCTTCGCGAACAAGGCCTTGACGATATTGTCGTTAACCATTTGAAGCTGACGACGAACCAACCGGATATGACGCAATGGGAAGAAATGGTCGAGCGTGTGAAATCGCTGCACAAAACGACTGAAATCGCCATTGTCGGCAAATATGTTGCATTGCATGATGCTTACCTTTCCATCGTAGAAGCACTTGGTCATGCCGGAATCGACGCCGATTCCGAAGTGAAGCTTCGTTGGGTGAATGCGGAAGAGATTGATGATGAGAACGTTTCAGAAGCGCTGAAAGGCGTACATGGCATTCTCGTGCCGGGCGGCTTTGGCGATCGTGGTATTGAAGGTAAAGTATCCGCGATTCGTTATGCCCGCGAGCAGCAAATCCCGTTCTTCGGGATCTGCCTTGGCATGCAGGTTGCGGTTATCGAATACGCGCGCAGCGTAGCTGGTCTGTTCAACGCGAACAGCGCAGAGATCAATCCATCAACGCCATATGCGGTTATCGACCTTCTGCCTGACCAGAAAGACATTGAAGATATGGGCGGCACGATGCGCCTTGGTCTTTACCCTTGCAAATTGAAGCCGGGTTCGCTTGCGGCTACAGAATATAACGACGAGCTTGTTTATGAACGCCATCGTCACCGGTATGAATTCAATAATGAATATCGTGAGCGTATCGAATCGGCAGGTCTTCGTATCTCCGGTACATCGCCGGATGGCCGTCTGGTTGAAATGGTCGAGCTTCCTGAGCATCCGTGGTTCCTCGCGGTTCAGTTCCATCCGGAATTCACTTCCCGTCCGAATCGTCCGCAACCGCTCTTCCGCGGTTTTGTGCGTGCGGCGTTGAAATACTCTGGGCAGTAAGAACAGCTGTTCTATCATGGAATTGTTTCAATTTTTTTAGTGGAAAAGCAGGATAATGTACCTCTCCGCGCGAATATATTAACGATTATGGAAGAGTTGACCAGTTGTCGGTCGAGTCGCGGGAGGTAAATATCTTGGAGAAGAAGAAGCTATTGATCGTTGATGATCAGAATGGCATCCGTGTGCTTCTAATGGAAGTGTTCAGCAGTGAAGGCTACAATACTTTCCAAGCTTCAAATGGTAGGCTGGCACTGGAAATTGTGAAAGCCGAGAATCCTGATCTCGTTCTGCTTGATATGAAGATTCCAGGGATGGACGGTCTTGAGATTTTGAAGCATGTGAAGGCCATTAACCGAGATATCAAAGTCATCATGATGACCGCTTATGGTGAACTCGATATGATCAAGGAAGCTACTGATCTTGGTGCAGTTATGCACTTCACGAAGCCGTTTGATATTGATGAGATGCGGATTGCGGTTAACATGCAGCTTCACGGAGGCAATTCCAATAACCGCTTTGCGGTAGGGTCCTGAGGGGGCCCTTTTTTTTATACTAAAATTAAAGGTTTCTCAGTCTTTGCCTACTTCAGTAAGGGAAATACCATTCCCTGTGCCGATATGGTATAATGGCTCAGAATATAAAGTCTAATAGACATGATAATAGGGTTTTGATGATTATTATTCGCTTCCACACGGAGGCATTGACGAAGCAAACGCACAAAATAGGAGTAGGGGATAATGAGCCGCCCATTACGGCGAGTGTGTCAATATAAGCTCGCGCCATTTGGCGGTTTTCCTTTGTTCTTTCTTAAATCTTGGGAGGACTATATTTGATGGAGAAATTGATGATACGCGGTGGACGTCCGCTGCGGGGCACCGTCCAAATAAGCGGAGCAAAGAACAGTGCCGTCGCTCTGGTTCCGGCTGCTATATTGGCAGAATCAGAAGTGGTATTGGACAATTTGCCCCATTTAAGCGATGTTGTCGTATATAGTGAGATCCTGCAAGACCTTGGTGCTGTCGTAAGCTGGCAGGGCGATGTCATGAAAATTGATCCTTCACGGCTTGAATCAAAGCCTATGCCTAACGGAAAAGTGAAGCTGCTGCGCGCCTCGTATTACTTGATGGGTGCCATGCTTGGACGTTTTGGGGAAGCGATAATAGGTTTGCCGGGCGGCTGTAATTTTGAACCTAGACCAATTGATCAGCATATTAAAGGCTTTGAGGCTTTAGGAGCTACTGTTACGAATGAACAAGGCTCGATGCGAATTCACGCGAAAGAGCTGCGCGGAGCAAAAATTTATCTCGATGTTGTAAGTGTAGGGGCTACGATTAATATTATGCTTGCGGCCTCGCGGGCCAAAGGTTCTACCATTATCGAAAATGCGGCAAAAGAGCCTGAGATTATAGATGTAGCAACACTTCTTAATGCCATGGGCGCGCGAATCAAAGGTGCAGGAACGGAGACGATTCGGATTGAAGGGGTAGACAGCATGCATGGCTGCCGTCATTCCATCATTCCGGATCGGATTCAGGCAGGTACTTATATGATTGCGGCTGCTGCAACACGCGGTGATGTAACGATCGACAACGTTATTCCGAAACATATGGAAGCGATGACGGCCAAGCTGGAAGAAATGGGCGTAACGGTTCATGAGATGGATGAATCCATTCGGATTATTGGCGCGCCGGAATATGCGGCCGTAGATGTAAAGGCCCTTGTTTATCCGGGCTTTGCGACCGACCTTCAGTCGCCGATGACAACCCTGCTGGCTCAGGCCAAGGGCGTAAGTATCTTAAGTGATTATGTCTACAGCAACCGGTTCAAGCATGTACCGGAGTTAAACCGGATGGGCGCGAATATCCGCGTAGAGGGCCGTTCGGCTATTATTGAAGGCGGAGAGCTCTTTGCGGCAAAGGTCAAGGCTGCCGATTTGCGTGCAGGAGCTGCGCTTGTCATTGCCGCTCTTACGGTGAAGGAAGGCATTACGGAAATTACCGGGGTTGAGTATATCGACCGCGGTTATGACAACCTTGTTGATAATCTGCGCAGTCTTGGTGCGGATGTTTGGCGAGAGGCGGAGTAATCCGAAGAAAAGAAAACTATCGATTTGGCGTCTTTCTAGGTGTTAAGACGAATAGAAGGCGCCAAATCGGGTATATAATGATAGCTAAAACTGAATACAAAGTGGTGAGAATATGACAGATCTTCAGATCGGTGATCTCGAAGAAATGAAGCTGACCGAATTGTACAAATTGGCGAAACAGTATCAAATTCCGTACTACGGCCAGCTGAAGAAGAAGGAATTAATTTTTGCAATATTACGGGCACAAGCAGAAAAAAGCGGCCTCATGTTTATGCAGGGTGTACTTGAAACATTGCCGGAAGGTTTTGGCTTCTTACGGCCAATCAATTATTTGCCGAGCAAAGAGGATATTTATATCTCCGCTTCCCAGATTCGAAAGTTTGACTTGCGTACCGGCGATCTCGTATCCGGCAAATGCCGGCTGCCGAAAGACTCGGAAAAATATTTTGGCCTCCTCCAGGTAAATGCCGTAAACGGCACAGATCCTGTACAAGCGGCTGAAAGGCTTCATTTTCCCGCTCTGACCCCTCTTTATCCACAGAAGAAACTCGTGCTGGAGACGGCATCTTCCAAACTTTCTACACGGATTATGGATTTGCTTGCACCTGTTGGCCTTGGCCAACGCGGACTGATTGTGGCGCCGCCAAAAGCGGGCAAAACTTTGCTGCTCAAAGAAATTGCGAACAGTATTTCGACAAATCATCCGGATATCGAGTTGTTTGTACTTCTTATTGATGAACGTCCCGAAGAAGTAACGGATATGCAGCGTTCCGTGAAAGGTGAAGTTATTGCCTCCACGTTTGATGAAGTGCCTGAAAATCATATTAAAGTAGCAGAGCTAGTGCTTGAGAGAGCATTGCGTCTGGTGGAACATAAAAAAGACGTTGTTATCTTGCTCGACAGCATTACCCGTCTTGCCCGGGCGTATAACCTTGTTGTGCCGCCATCCGGCCGTACGCTTAGCGGCGGTATTGATCCGGCAGCCTTCCATCGTCCGAAACGCTTCTTTGGCGCAGCCCGGAATGTGGAAGAGGGCGGCAGCTTGACGATTCTCGCGACGGCGCTTATTGAGACCGGATCGCGTATGGATGATATCATTTATGAAGAGTTTAAAGGTACAGGCAATATGGAGCTGCATCTTGACCGTAAGCTTGCAGAACGCCGTATCTTCCCGGCGCTTGATATCCGCAGATCGGGTACGCGCCGCGAAGAAATGCTTTTATCGAAAGAAGAATTGGATAAATTATGGGTTGTGCGCCGCAATATGACCGATACGCCTGACTTTGTTGACGGCTTCCTGAAGAAGCTTAACGATTCGAAGACAAATGCAGAATTCCTGATGTCGCTTGATACAGCGGAGGAAAAACCTGCTCCGCAGCAGCGGACAAGTGCCGGAACAGGTACAGGTACGGGACTTAAAAGCAGCGCAGCAACCGGAAGGCGACCAGCACCGCGCACGACGCACGGCTCCTAGTGTCGCCGGAAGGAGGACATCAAGATGAATCTCGTATACGCGGATGAGCAAGGTAATGTATTTGATCATCCTGACTATATTGCGCTTGGGCGCAGCGGCGATATGATCGTCGAACTAATGGAAGAAGAGCTGATCCCTCTGCCAAGAGGGGCTACGCTTGTAGGTTTGCCGCATACCCGGCCGGTCTTTATGGATCCGGATACAGGCGATATGAAAATGCTCTCCGGCAACTATCAGGCCGTAGGCGCTTTGCTGCCTCAGGGCTTCACCCGTCTGGCACTTCCAAGTTATGTAAAGACCGATAAGAACGAGAAGTTCCCGCTCTTTGGCTATACTTCCGTCGTATGGAAAGACGGCGGATTTTATGTAGCCGCAGAGCAGTCAGATGATCCGTACAAGTGGGATCCGCTCAACTGTGACCGCGGAGAAGTACGCAGACAGGTCGAGCTTCTGACATCGAGATACCCGGAGAACCGCTTATACAAGCATTTGTCTCATTGTGCGCTTGGCTATGAGTGTCTGACTTCCTCCAATACGTTCTTGCAGCGTTGGGAAGGCGGCGTGCCTGTTTCTTATTCTTGTAACGCGGGATGCTTCGGTTGTATTTCCGAGCAGCCGGATGACAGCGGCTTTGTGGCGCCGCAGACCCGTATGAACTTCAAGCCGACGGTGGATGAGATCGTGGAAGTCATGCTTGAGCATTTGAAGACACCGGAGTCCATCATCAGCTTTGGACAAGGCTGCGAAGGCGAGCCTTCCACGCAAGCCAAGATTATTGTGGAAGCGATGAAGATCGTCAGAAGCCAGACCAAACAGGGTTACATCAATATTAATACGAATGCGGGCCTGACCGATTTCATGCGTGCGATCGTAGACGCAGGTCTTGATCTGATGCGTGTCAGCACCATCAGTGCCATCGACGAGCATTATAATGCGTATTACAAACCGCGGGCCTATACGCTTGCCAATGTAGAGAAGTCCTTGAAATATGCAACGGATAAAGGCGTATATACATCCATTAATTACCTCATTTTCCCTGGTGTTACGGATCGTGAGGAAGAGATTGAAGCGATGATCGGGTTCGCGAAGCGGACAGGGCTGAAGCTGATCCAGATGCGCAACCTGAACATTGATCCGGAGAGTTACCTGCAGCTTATCCCGCCTGCCAAAGGCGAGATTTACGGGATGAAGCAAATGCTCGAAATCTTCCGTGAAGAGCTGCCGGATGTGGTCATTGGTTCGTATACGCATCTCCCGCCGGCTGCCGCTCGTAAGTAGCTGGCAAAAACATCGGCATTGCATGCGGGTTATGGTCGTGCTATAATCCGGGTGTGTGATTTTAACTCTGGACCCGCATGTGGTTCAGGGCAGAAAGAGGTGAACGAGATGAAACAAGGTATTCATCCGACATACCACGTATCCAACATCACTTGCGCTTGCGGTAACACGTTCGAGACAGGTTCGATCAAATCGAACCTTCGTGTAGAGGTTTGTTCCGTATGCCACCCGTTCTTCACGGGTAAGCAAAAGTTCTTGGATGCAGGCGGTCGCGTCGATCGTTTCAAAAAGAAATACGGCATTTAATATCATCTGCCCGGGATTTATTTGGCAGAATAAGAAAACCTCCCTTAGCCATCCTATGGTTAAAGGGAGGTTTTTTGATTGCTTACTAAGAAAATGCTGCGCCGCAAGCTGCGCTTAATATTTATGGGATTTGCCATACCTGCTTTAATAATCGGCAGTCTTACAGGCTGTGCTGCTGATGGCGTAAACAACGGACATCGTACGAACGACCAGAAATCAGAGACCTACGGTCATGATGGATATATGGGCTATTCCAACAGCAATCCCAACATGCCTAATAAGCTAACTTTCCTTAATTATGACTCGGACAGAAAGCTGATTAACCAAGTTCTGCAGCCAATTGAGGGAATTAAAAATAGCCGTGTCTCCTTTAATGGAGAGGATTTGAATGTACGTATAAAAGCAAATCCGAGTCTGACGGATGCCGAGGTCGAAGCGTTGCAAGCAAAAGCGCAGCAGGTTGTGCAGCTCAATATGCCCCGTTATCATGTTAAAGTGAAGGCGTCTCGTTAATCTCCTTCTGCCATTATCCTACGGTTGCGCTTTGCGTTGGGATGGGCTATACTTAGTTTTGCCGTGCTAGATGGGGAGTTAGCGGTGCCCTGTAACTCGCAATCCGCTTTAGCGAGGTTGAATTCCTGCTTGAGGTTATGTGATGCAGGGTTTGGCGCTTGCAATCAGTGTTGACAGTTGGGTCCTCCGCAATGGACGCTTGTGAACCCGGTCAGGTCCGGAAGGAAGCAGCCGTAAGCAAGTTAGTTCATGTGCCGGGGGAGTGCCTGACTCGAGCTGGGACGCAAGAATGCCGCCTGGATCGCATGTTATCGAGGGCAGGTGCACGGTTCATCTTTATTTTCATAGTTATAAATGAGGAACACCAGCAATGGAATCTGTTTTTTTTGAAGCAGATGCCGGGAATGCAGGTGTTTTTGTTTTGCTTATAGACATCATGATGTATAATAGAAGAACTAAGAATGAAGCAAGCTGAAAGGAACGTAAACGCGTGAGTCATATTGCATTATATCGTGCCTGGCGTCCGCAGACGTTCCAGGATATGGTTGGACAACGGCATATTATACAGACGCTGCAAAATGCGATTCGAGAGAATCGTGTCTCGCATGCCTATTTATTTAATGGACCTAGAGGAACGGGTAAAACAACGGCTGCCAAGGTGCTTGCGAAAGCGGTTAACTGCGAACGCGGCCCTGCTGAAGAGCCTTGTAACGAATGTGATGCATGCCGCGGGATTACAGCCGGTCACATTATGGACGTTGTGGAGATTGATGCAGCGTCTAACCGGGGTATTGATGAAATCCGCGACATTCGGGATAAAGTCCGGTATGCCCCGTCTGAAGTTCGATATAAAGTGTATATTATTGATGAAGTTCATATGCTCACCTCCGAAGCGTTTAATGCTCTTCTTAAGACATTAGAGGAACCGCCTGGCCATGTTATCTTTATTTTGGCTACGACAGAACCTCATAAGCTACCTGCTACGATTATCTCTCGCTGTCAAAGATTCGACTTTCGGCAAGTGTCGCTGGAGGAGCAATCGGAGAGGTTGTTTGAGATTTGCAGAGAAGAAGGCATTGAGGCTGAAGAGGATGCGATTGCCTATATTGCCCGATTATCCGAAGGCGGTATGCGGGATGCGATAAGCCTGCTTGAGCAAGTAGCTGCCTTTGGGGGCTCAAGAATTACTCTTGATGGAGCTGTTGATGTCACCGGCGGCATGGCTGCCGACCAGTTTTATGCGCTGGCAGAGGCAATCAGAGACCGGAATGTCGCTGCGATCATGCCGCTTGTGGAAGGATTGACGCAGGCCGGCAAGAGTGCGGACAAATGTATGGAGAACCTTATCTTCTACTTCCGGGACCTCCTTGTATTGAAGCTGGCTCCTCAAGGTGCAGTGACGGAACGGGTAGTTGACGCGGGACGTTTTCGGGAGATGGCTGCCGCGTTTAGCTCTGAGCGGTTATTCCGGATGATTGATACGCTTAACGGCTATCAATCAGACATGAAGCATGCCTCTCAGCCGCAGACCTTGTTTGAAGTCGCACTCATGAAGATTTGCACGATTGGCAATGAGGGCGGCACAGCATCAACAGGTGGCGGAGCGGCAACGGCTTCTCCGCCGGCCGCCTCCGCTGAAGTTCAGCGGCTTCGCCAACAGGTGGAGGTGCTCGAGCGTAAGCTGGAGCAGCTTATTCAAAGCGGTACTGCGGTTGGTGCCGGTGCTGGAGCAGCTGCTGACAGCGGAGCGGTTCGCCAGGCTGCTAATCAGTCCCGCCGCGGGGGATTTGGCGGAAGCGGGGGGGCAGTCAGCCGATCTACCGTAAAGCTTGATCCTTTTGTTGCAGTAGCCGGCAGCCCGGGTACAGGGCAGGCTAGGTTGAAGTGGAGCGAGGTGCTCCAACGTGTGAAGGAGGCCAAGATTACCGTACACGCGTGGCTGGTTGACGGTGAGCCGGTAGCCGCAACGGATGGTACGATACTGATTGCCTTCAAGAATACGATGCACCGGGAGACTACGGAGCGTCCTGCACACCGGGAGATTATCGAACGGGTCATGCAGGATGTATTCGGTAATCCGGTTAAGCTTGCGACCTGCATGCTGAAGGAATGGCAGAACGCAGCCAGTCGATCAGGTGAACAGCAGGGTGAAACGCTCGAATTACAACCGGATGCAATTGACACCGGAGAGGAACAACGTCCACAATGGGTAGAGGAAGCTGTTAAGCTTTTTGGTGAAGACTTAGTTGTAATTAAAGAAGATAATTAACTATTACGATGAGGTGACAAGTCATGAATAACATGAACCAAATGATGAAGCAAGTGAAGAAGATGCAAGAGCAAATGATGAAAGCACAAGAAGACCTTGTTAACAAAACCGTTGAAGGTACAGCTGGCGGCGGCGTAGTAACCGTAGTAGCAAACGGCCATAAGAAAATTTTGAGCATCGCGATTAAACCTGAAGCGGTAGATCCGGAAGATGTAGAAATGCTGCAAGATCTTGTCTTGACGGCTGTTAATGACGCTTTGACTAAAGTAGATGAAATTGCAAACCAAGACATGGGCAAATTTACAGGCGGCATGAAAATCCCTGGATTGTTCTAGGCCTGATCGATAGTCCACACCATATATATAAGCTAGACGTATGCTGACGCCGCCGTAAGGGCGGCGTCAGCCGTTTACGCCCAAGGCTTGAAAGGAGCTGCGCGTTTTGTTTTACCCTGAACCGATAGCGAAGCTGATTGATGCCTTTACGCGGCTTCCGGGCATTGGACCGAAGACAGCCGCAAGGCTGGCTTTCCATGTGCTTCGTATGAAAGAAGATGATGTCATTGATTTCGCCAAAGCGCTTGTCAGCGTAAAGCGGAATTTAACCTACTGCTCCGTCTGCTGCAATATTACCGATACGGATCCATGCCGGATATGCCAGGATAAGACACGCGACAATTCTGTTATCTGTGTCGTACAGGAATCGAGGGACCTTGTAGCTATGGAACGGACAAAAGAGTTCCAGGGATATTATCATGTGCTCCAAGGTGCCATTTCGCCGATTGAAGGTATCGGACCTGATCAGATTAAGATTGCGGAGCTGCTTCGCCGTTTGAGTGATGAGCGTGTACAAGAACTGATTTTGGCCACGAATCCGAATATAGAAGGCGAAGCGACGGCTATGTATATCTCAAGGCTGGTCAAGCCGTTTGGTATTCGGGTAACCCGTATTGCCCATGGCCTCCCGGTTGGCGGCGATCTCGAATATGCTGATGAAGTTACCTTGTCCAAAGCACTTGAAGGACGCAGAGAGTTAAGTTAGATTTATATGCCTGACAAGAGCCGCTTCCCGCTAGGGGAGGCGGCTCTTATTTTGTTTATATATAAGAAAGTATATATTTCTCAACTGAACTTGCATTCACCGCGATGCATTATGCTGCTCCGTCATGGGCGGCTCAGCCCATAAAACTCCTCTGTCACTAAGTGTGGTGATAACTGTTTCACCTTTGCCCGAACACAATCCGTTCTAAATCGGAACAAGCCTTTATACATATATAGAAATGTCTTGTCCGATGGGACGAGCAAGGAGGCGAATGTAATGGCGAACCTATGGTGGAAACCGAAGCAGCCTAATGAAGGCGGCCATTCGGGCGGATTAGAGATGATGAGAACGCAAATGCAGCCTGTACCCCAGGCAGATACGGCAGAGTGGCGAGAGCACTTGCGTGCGGAAATTGCTGAAGCTCATAACGAATGGGTGAATGCAACCCGATTTTTTAACGTAGCTGTAGGGGATGATCAAATTGATTACGCGATTTATGCGCTAATTACAGCGGAAAAACGATATGAAATGCTAATCCGAATTGCCAAGCGTACATGCAGCGTTTGGCCGGAGTGGAGGGGGGCGTTACAATGAAAACAGTATGGCTGGCTATGCTTATTTTGTCCTCGCTTGCCTTAGTTGGTGTACTGGTCAGACAGCGGATGTCATGGACCTGGCTTCGTAACTTTACTATTCATTTTGTACTGGCAGCGGTTGTGCTTTACGTTCTCAATTTCTCCGGTCTAATCCCCCATATATATATTCCTCTAAATCCGGTTACAATAGGTACTGTTGTTGTGCTTGGTGTGCCGGGCATCGCCCTTATTGCTGGTGTACAGTACTTCATTGTATAAGCCGATAAAGTTTTTTGTGCGAAGGGTTGACCTTATTGTTTAATTCATGGTATATTACTTCTCGCGCCAAGTGCAAGGAAATAAAAGCTTCAAAAAAGTTTTTAAAAAAGTACTTGCAATCATCTAGGCGGATATGATATATTATAAAAGTCGCCGATGAGAGAAACGGGCGATGAACAAAAAAAATAATTGTTCTTTGAAAACTGAACAACGAGCAAAACTGCCCCGTTAGAAATAACGGAAAAAGCGATAAAAACAAAGTTTGAGCAAGTCAAACAGAACCATTTCATGGAGAGTTTGATCCTGGCTCAGGACGAACGCTGGCGGCGTGCCTAATACATGCAAGTCGAGCGGATCTTGTTCTTCGGGACAAGGTTAGCGGCGGACGGGTGAGTAACACGTGGGTAACCTGCCCATAAGACTGGGATAACATTCGGAAACGAATGCTAATACCGGATACGCGAATCGGTCGCATGGCCGAATCGGGAAAGGCGGAG
>NZ_FOMT01000006.1:507887-612147 GCF_900112695.1 Paenibacillus catalpae | reverse complement strand
CGTGTCTCAGTCCCAGTGTGGCCGATCACCCTCTCAGGTCGGCTACGCATCGTCGCCTTGGTGAGCCGTTACCCCACCAACTAGCTAATGCGCCGCGGGTCCATCCATAAGTGGCAGATTGCTCCGCCTTTCCCGATTCGGCCATGCGACCAATTCGCGTATCCGGTATTAGCATTCGTTTCCGAATGTTATCCCAGTCTTATGGGCAGGTTACCCACGTGTTACTCACCCGTCCGCCGCTAACCTTGTCCCGAAGGACAAGATCCGCTCGACTTGCATGTATTAGGCACGCCGCCAGCGTTCGTCCTGAGCCAGGATCAAACTCTCCATGAAATGGTGTTTGACTTGCTCAATACTTAACTAGCTATTTAAAACTTGTTTGAATCGACGTGATTCATTTGTTCAGTTTTCAAAGAACTTGTTTGTCACATTTTGTCGTGGTGACAAGATGTTATGTTATCAGCTTCCGAACTCTTTGTCAACAGCTTGTTTCACATTTGTTTTAGCTACTCATGTGCTTTCGCTTGTTAATGCCGTGTCTTCCGAAGCGACAAGAAATAATATACCATGTCTGATTTTGAAATACAACTTGTAATAAATGACATTAATCTTTCATGACCATAATTAAAAAACCGCAAGCCCTGTTTCAGGACCTGCGGTGCTTTAACGCTCTATGCGTTCTATGCTTCGCCTAGCAAACGAAGCAATTCATCTTCATCCTCGATAACGGTAATGCCGAGATCGCGCGCCTTGGTCAGCTTGCTGCCTGCGCTTTCGCCTGCAATAACGAAGTCGGTCTTTTTCGATACACTGCCGGATACCTTAGCCCCGAACGCTTCGAGCTTCTTGGCTGCTTCATCCCGCGACATTTTCGACAAAGTACCTGTTAATACAACCGTCTTACCGCTGAAGATACTATCCTGACGGACCACTGCCGGCTGCTCAGCTTCCGCCTTCACGCCAAGCTCGCGCATACGCGCAATACTTGCAGCGATTATCGGATCGGCAAAGTAGTTCACAATACTATCCGCGACAATAGCGCCAACATCCTGCAAACCTACCAGCTCTTCCGCCGTAGCAGAGATGACGGCATCGAGGCTTCCATAGTGGTCGGCGAGCATTTTTGTCGTCGCCTTGCCCGTATTCGGGATGCCAAGAGCGAAGAGGAAAGCCGCAAGATCGCGTTCTTTGGATTTCTCGATGGCATCAAGAAGCTTTCTGGCCTTTTTGTCGCCGAATCGGTCCAGCTTAATCAAGTCATCATAACCTAGTGCATAAAGATCCGCCGGATCATGGACGTCGCAGTCCGCATACAGCTGCTCGGCCGTCATGACGCTGAAAGCTTCAATATCCATCGCATCACGGGATGCGAAGTGAGTGATACGCCCGATAATTTGCGGTCGGCACCCCAGCTTATTATTACAGAATAGATGGGCGCCGCGCTGCTCCAGCTCCGTTCCGCATGCCGGACAAACGGTTGGAAAGACAATCTCCTGACCCGGTTCTTCATCTACTTTGCCCAGTATCTCAGGGATAACATCATTGGAACGGCGTATGGACACAAGCGTGCCAAGAGCAAACTTCAAGTTCTTCCGCTCAATATCTCCAATATTGTTAAGCGTACAATTCTGAACCGTTACTCCTGCCAGTTCGACCGCTTCAACACGGGCTACCGGCGTGATTTTGCCTGTACGGCCAACCTCCCAGGAGACAGACTCGAGTACGGTTGCCGCTTCTTCCGCCTCAAACTTGAAGGCTACTGCCCAGCGCGGGAATTTATCCGTGTAACCGAGGGCTTCCCGCGTGCGCATATCTGTAAGCTTAACGACAGCGCCATCGATCAGGAAATCAAGTTCCAATCGTTTCTCGGCAATCCGCAGCAATTCTTCCTGCACTTCTTCAATCGTGTCGAAATACAAGGCATACGGATTCACTTTAAACAGGTTATCTTTCAGAAACTGCTGCATTTCACGGTGGTTCGTAAACGAAATCCCTTCCGCAAAGCCAACATTATAGAAGAAAGCATTCAGCTTTCTTTCTGCCGTTACTTTCGGATTAAGGTTACGGAGTGCCCCTGCTGCCGCATTACGCGCATTCTTAAGCGGTTCTGCTGCTGTCTGGTTATAACGCTCCAGGACGGACAGGTTCATAATCCCTTCGCCCTGTATTTCAATAATTCCGTCTCTGAAAGGAATCGTAAGCGGTACTGAACGGATGGTGCGCACCTGCGCAAGAATACCTTCGCCCACTGTGCCGTTGCCGCGCGTGGAAGCTTGAATGAGCTGTCCGTTCTCATAAGTCAGGTTGAGAGTGAGTCCATCAAACTTCAGCTCAATCACGTAACTCGGCTGAGGAAGAGGCTCCTCCCCAGGATGCTTCGCATTATAATCGTTAATACCCTTGAGCACACGCTGATTCCAAGCCAGAAGATCTTCAATATCCTGAGCTTTGTCGAGACTCCATAAGCGCGCCCGATGACGATGGGGCTCGAATCCCTTCAGCAGCTCGCCGCCTACACGTTGAGTAGGAGAATCCGTCAGCACAACTCCGGTAGCCGCTTCAAGCGCCACCAGCTCGTCGTACAGCTTATCGTAATCAGCATCATTAATGGATGGCCGGTCAAGGGTGTAATATTGATAGTTATGGGCGGAAATTTCCGCCGCCAGCTCTTGCATGCGGGTTAATTGCTCAGGCGTTGCCGTCTGATTGTCCATGGGAGGTCCCATCCTTCCATACCTTTAGACTTTTGTTATTGGTGCAAATCCGGCGAGCAGCCGTTTGACGCCAACCGGCGCAGGGAATGCGATTTGCAGCTCCATATCGTTGCCCGTTCCTTTAACGGAGACGATAACGCCTTCGCCCCATTTGCCGTGCGCGACTCTGTCGCCGGCAACGAAGTTCCGGTCCGCGGCACTACCCGCGGCCGATCCGGCTTGAGTCGCCGCTTTCGCTGCTGCGTCAAGCGGCGTGCTCACGCGCACTCCCGCCCCGGATGGCCCCGAGGGGCGGGCTCCAGCGCTTGGCGCGCCGAAAGATGGCGCGCGCCCTGCGCCAAAGCCGGCGTTGCCGCTGCTGCTGCCAAAGCTCGAGCGGCTTGCGCCTCCGCCAAAGCTGCCGCGGCCAATCGTTCCCCCCGGCGAAGCCAGCGTCTTCACGTTGTCCGGCACTTCCTGCAGGAAACGTGAAGGCAGATTGGCACTGATGCGGCCGAAGAGAGTCCGGCTGCGCGCGCATGTCAGGTAGAGCTGCTTCTCCGCGCGGGTAATGCCCACGTATGCAAGGCGCCGTTCTTCCTCCAGCTCTTCGTTGTCATTAAGCGCACGGCTGTGAGGGAAGATGCTCTCCTCCATTCCGATAATAAAGACGACCGGGAACTCCAGACCTTTCGCACTGTGCATGGTCATGAGGACAACCGCATTATTGTCTGCCGGATTACCGTCATCATCTTTGTCCATGGAATCAATATCTGCGATAAGAGCAAGATCCGTCAGGAACGCGACTAATGTCTTGTCTTCATTACGCTTCTCGAAATCAAGCGTAACGGACAGGAACTCGTCAATGTTCTCGAGGCGGGCAGTCGATTCGAGCGTCTTCTCTCGCTGCAGCTCTATCCGGTACTGCGACATTTCCAGGACTTTCTCCGTCAGCTCGGTCACAGACAGGTAGTCGACCATCTGCGTTAAATTATCAATCATATCCCGGAATTCATGCAGCAGACCTTGCGCACGGGCGTTCAGATCGATCCCTTGCAAATTACCAAGCACATTATAAATAGACGTGCCTTGACGGACAGCTTCTTCGGCAAGCTTCGCCACCGTCGTATCGCCGATTCCCCGCTTCGGAACGTTAATAATCCGCTGCAAGCTGATATCATCGTCCGGGTTGGAGATGAGTCTTAAATAAGCTAGCAGGTCCTTGATCTCTTTGCGATCGTAGAACTTGATGCCGCCGACGATCTGATAAGGAATATCCGACTTGATCAGAATTTCCTCGATCACACGGGACTGGGCATTTGTCCGGTACAAAATCGCATGTTCATCGTATCTGCTGCCGTTTTTCACATTTTTGCTGATCGTGCCGGATACGAAATACCCTTCGTCATGCTCGGAGTCCGCCTGATACAAAGTGATCATGTCGCCTTCTCCCTGATCCGTCCACAGCTTCTTCGGCTTGCGGCCGGTATTGAGCTTAATCACGGCATTTGCTGCTTCCAGGATGTTGGCGCTGGAGCGGTAGTTCTGCTCGAGCATAATCGTCCGTGCTTCGGGATAGTCATCTTCAAAGTTCAGGATGTTCGTGATGTCTGCTCCGCGCCAGCGGTAGATGGACTGGTCACTATCGCCGACTACGCAAATATTATGATGCTTGTCAGCCAGCATGCGGCAAAGCATATATTGCGCACGGTTCGTATCTTGATACTCATCCACGTGGATAAAGCGGAACTTGTTCTGGTAAAACTCCAACACTTCCGGCATTTCCTTGAACAACTGGATCGTAGTCATAATCAGATCGTCGAAGTCGAGTGAATTATTGCTCTTCAACCGCTTCTGATACATCTTAAATACTTTCGCCACAATATCGGTAAAATAGTCACCCGTCTTCTGCTCGTAACGCTCCGGTGTAATCAGCTCGTTCTTTGCTCCGCTGATTTCAGCCTGGACAGCCTTCGGCTCAAACTTTTTCACATCGATATTCAATTCCTTCATACAGTTGCGGATAACCGACAGCTGGTCGGCAGAATCCAGAATCGAGAAGTTGGAGGTAAAACCAATACGGTTAATATCGCGACGGAGAATCCGCACACACATCGAGTGGAAGGTCGATACCCAAATATCCTGTCCGGAAGGTCCAATCAGTGCCGCTACCCGCGACTGCATTTCTCTGGCAGCTTTGTTGGTAAAGGTAATAGCCAGAATGCTCCACGGAGCAACCCGCTTCTTCTCAATTAGATAGGCAATGCGATGCGTAAGCACACGCGTCTTGCCGGAACCCGCTCCAGCCATGATAAGCAAAGGTCCATCCGTTGCCTGAACGGCCTCCCGCTGCGGAGGATTCAGCTTCTGTACGGCTTGATCAATATTTATCGGATTAAACATAAATGTACTCCTTAATGATAAGTTCTGTTCGCATTTGTTCGCTTCTTACTGATAGTGTAGACAACGACCTTTAATGTGTCAATTTGCAAATAAAAAGCTATTCCTAAAGCTCGTTATTACGCTCTCGGAATAGCTCTCTCGCTGACTGACATTTCTCAAGAAAATAAGCTTTTGTTCATTTTTCCCCTGCAGCAGTCCGGACAGCCTGAACCGTCGACAGCGCTGCTTCCAGGTCGGAATAAATCACATTACCGACAACAACGGTATCGGCATATTCGGCAGCCTGCGATGCGGTATCCGCATTATGAATGCCTCCGCCATAAAACAGCTGGGCGCCATGAGCGGCCTCCTTCGCTGCGCGGAGAAGTGCCATATCGCCGAATCGCCCGCTGTACTCGATATAAATAACCGGGAGATTCATCAGCCTTGCCCCCATGCGGACATGGGCAACCAGAGCCGTTTCGTCCAGCTCCGTGTTTGCGCCTGTGACAGCTGCTGCTGTAGCTTCGCTGTTGAGGATAATATAGCCCTGTGAAGCGGTCTCCTCCCACGGCACAAACGAGCCATATTCCTTCAACCCTTCGATCTGACGGCCGATAATCCACTCTGCTCTGTCCGTGTTCAGGACAATAGGGACGAAGTAGCCGTCAAATCCAGGTACTGCCCCGTCGAGGCTTGAAACCTCAAGGGCACAATCAACCTCATAGCGGCGAATGCGCGCCATGAGATCAACCGTATTTTCAAACGTAACGCCGCTGGAGCCGCCAACTATGATTGCATCAGTTCCGGACATACAAACGGCATCCAGAACATCGTCGGAGATATCCTTCTCCGGATCTAATTTGAACACATGTCTCCAACCGCTGTACCATGCTCCACTCATGCGATGGTTCTCCTTACTTCACGAGCTGCCCGCGTGTAACACCGAGCTGATTCGTTGCTTTTAACGTTTTCCATACTTTCGTTCCTGTGATGCGGCCATCCAGCGCGTCCCGGTATAAGCCCAGTACTTCGCGTACTTTCTCCGGGGTTTCTTCCAGAAACTCAACGCGGTAGGAAGGTACGCCAAGCTCCATGAAATTGCGGATGTACTCGGCGCCAGACTGTTCAATCGCATTATATACCGTATTGCGGCAGCCTTCGTCTACACGTACCGGATGAGACATGCCAATACGGTCTTGCAGCGATGCGCGGTGATCCTCGCAAGGACGTCCGCAGTTCGTATAATCCGTACCTTCACTCATAAAGGTACAGTATACGCAATGCTCCGTATGGAACATCGGCATATGCTGCTGGATAACAACCTCCAGACGGGATGTGTCCGACTGCTCGAGCATATCGACCATCTGCTGAATGTTCAGATCGTAGGACGGGGTAATGAGATCAAGACCCGCTTCCGCAAATACTTCAACCGCTTTATGATTAGCCACGTTAAGCGAAAAATCGCCGATTAATCTCGGGAAAGGCTTGCCCGGATTCTCTGCGCGTGCACGAAGGTAGTAGTACAAGGCACCCGTATTGCGGACAAGCACGGCATCCGGTTGAAGCTTCAATATATTCGCATGGTAGCCGTTCTCTCCCGGCATATGAATACGCGGCGTAGCCAGCGCAATCGGCTTGCCTGCCCGTCTTGCTACTTCAATAGCAGCAGGGAACTGCTTAATAAATTCGAAATCGGCATAGATCATCTCAACATCCATTTGAACGGCCGCTTCAACCTGCTCCAAATTACGGCAGAGAGCCGTCAGTTTCGGATCAATCACTTTTTGCTTGGACTGCCCGGCAGCCAGGTTTGTCGCATCATCCAAAGGATCAATCATATGCTTCACATAGACCGGCGGTTTCGGACGCTCGCCCGTCAGTTTCACAACCGCGTCACGGCGCATCCTGTTCAGCTCACGTACCGGTACGATAAGATCGCCTTCGAGCGCCACTTCAAGCTGATCAAGCTGATACAGCGATCCACCAAGACGGCCAAGCTGGTCTTCAAGCAGTGCAGCATCCATCGGACGTTTATTCGCTTGCTCCAGCATTAGCTCAGATTCGACCTCAACGGTGATTCCTTTTTGAACATCCGTCCACCAGGTTCGGAGCGGTTCACCAACAACGCCCGATACTTTCAGATGCAGAGGGAATACGCGGTATGGCTTCTCGGTCTCGAATGTTGTACGCAGACGTTTATCCAGTGCCGGGTCGTTTGTCTTCCAGATCTTATCCCCGACATGCACTTTACGCAGGTCAACGTCATTACGGCCCGCTACGAGCTCGAGCAATGTTCCCTCTTGTGCTTCGCCTTCGATCTTCTGGCCATGACGGCGCAGGTCATAAACACGTCCGCCTTCTTCCTTCTTCGTTGGATCCCCTGCATCAAATACGATTCCGTCACCACGTTTAAGCGGAGCTTCCAGGCGAATCGTTACCGCATCACGCAAAATACGTTCTACACGGCCCAGATAGACGCCACGGCTTTTCGGGAAGGTGCCGTCTACCAGCTGTTTGTTGTTCGTTCCTTTCAGGAAGCCATGCGTAAAGCCGCGGGAGAAGCTTTGCTGCAGCTCGCGGACTTCTTCCTTGGTAGGGCCGGTCATATCTCCCGAAAAATAACTGTCAATTGCACGGCGGTATTTGCTTACAACATTAGCAACATACTCAGGGCTTTTCAGGCGGCCTTCAATCTTGAAGGACGTGACGCCTGCCTGAATCAATTCCGGAATCAGATCAATAGCCGCAAGATCTTTCGGAGATAATAAGTAAGCAACATCGCCCATCGGCTTATGCTCGCCGTCTACCATTAGATCATATGGGAGCCGGCATGCCTGTGCGCACTCGCCCCGGTTCGCGGAACGGCCTCCCCACATTTCCGAGGTAAGGCATTGGCCCGAATACGATACGCAAAGCGCGCCGTGAACGAATACTTCCATCGGAAGCTTCGCTTGCTCGCCAATCTTTTGAATTTGTTTCAAGTTATTCTCGCGGCCAAGAACGACACGTTCCATGCCAAAAGGCTTCGTGAACTCTACCGCTTCCGGCGACGTAATCGTCATCTGAGTCGAGCCGTGAATCGGGAAGTCAGGAGACAGCTCGCGAATCATTTTCACAAGACCCAAATCCTGCACGATTACCGCGTCTACACCGGCATTAATACACATCTCTATTAATTGCTTCGCATCACGAAGCTCATCTTCAAATACGAGAATGTTAAAGGTCAGAAAGCCTTTCACTCCATACGTATGAAGAAACGCCATAATCTCCGGCAGCTCTTCGCTCCGGAAGTTGTTCGCGCGGGCACGAGCATTAAACTTCTCTACGCCAAAAAAAATGGCATCCGCGCCGTTGGCCACTGCTGCGCGCATGCAATCCCAGTCGCCGGCCGGAGCCAGCAGCTCGATATCCTCTCGCTTTATATTAATCGTCATTCGACATTCATTCCTCCATTTGTAAACCTGCTATTGCTAGTTTATCAAACCGCGGCATCAGATGCCACCACCCAATACTGGCAAGGAAGAGAAAAGAAGCCGATTCTCTTGACGAGATCCGGCTTCTTTCCTAATACTTACATGACTATTATTGAAGCTTGATCGACTTGACAATTGTGTCAAAGCCGTTCAGAGCGCTCGTTGTTGCGTTTGCATCATTAATTGTAAAGACGAGCAGCAGCGTATTGCCTTTGCTTTGGACAAAATATAAAACTTGTGTAATCGGCACCCCGGAATCTGTCACATCATGAATGGTAAATTTGCCAACCGTCGAGTTGCCCACAAATAGGGAAGAACTATTGGAAACTGTTATTCCTTCTTCCTGTAGTCCTTGTTGAACAGCTCTGTTTGCTGTCGCGGCATCAACATCTTCATAAGCTTGAATGATCATGCTGCTATAATCGTCAGCGTAGCTTACTGTCTCTTGGTTAAAGTCAGTGTCGATACCCAGCCAGTGAGACGGAAGATCGATGGAATAGCCATATTTACTGCTTGTTTTCGTATTCACTTGTGTACGGTCGATGTTATCGTACTGATCTTCGATTTGGCCGTAATTTTTTTCAATATAAGCCGAGTCGATATCTACCGTTGCCATTGTGGATTTAAATAATGCATCGCCTTGGGCTCCGAGCTTCGAATCATAAGTGAAATGAACCGAATAACGATAGTTGCCTACAATCAGATAAACTTCATTAACCGTAACCCAGTCTTTCATGTCATAGCTGTAATCATAGGTCAAAACTTGCGCATTGCCGTCTTTCAAAGTAATAGAAGAGACTTTCTCATTCTTAATATAATTCGGCAAGAAATCATCATGAAGCTGCTGTTGCATGCGAGCAAGCCATCGGTCTACCGTATCACCCGACTGCAGCGAAGAGATTGCAAAGGAGAAATAGCCGTCTTCGCTTACATACAGAGGAGTTGTGCTGTCTTTAACACCGTACCAACCTGCAGGCAGCTTAAGGGAAAGGCCAAACTCTTTGTTATTAATGGACATAAGGCCATCTTTAACTTTTGTAATATCTTTAACGGTGCTATCCGCTTTATTGAAAGAAGTCACGAAGCTGTCCAGCAGAGACTGGTATGGATCAAGAGCCGACTTGTCTGTTCCAACAACTCCAACCATCACGTAATACAGCTCTTCGCCTTTTTGAGCGGCACGATATTCGAACATCATTCCACGTTTAGTTGTTCTTGTTACCAACTTCTCGAAACTCTGGCCATTAACAGTGATCGCACGTTTATCCATTACGACTTCATCATCGCCGAGCCAGTTTACAGTGATTTTATCGCGAATCTCGTTGCTCGTCAGAACATCAGACACATGCTCAGTCGACACGATAACGGTCGATTCGCTTGTAGTGCTGCCCCACATTGCAAATGTTCCGTCATCACTTTGCTGCACTAGCGCAAGTCCTGGTGGATAGTTCATCGTCCAGCCGAGGTAGCTGTCACCAAATTTCGTTTTGCCATAGTCAGGATCCAGGTTCGGCAAGCCGCCGCCTGAATTACTGCTGCCCGATTGAGCAAGCGTACCGGTGATTACAATTTCATTCGTCTTCTTATCTTTGCCAATCTTCGCGCCGAACGTTTCGACAATTACCCGCACCGGCACCATTGTTGTACCCTTGATCACAACTGGCGCAACAGCGACTGTTTGTGCTTTGCCATTTACTTTCACGGCTTTGCTGCCGATCGTGACTACCACGGTTTTATCATTATAATTAAGCGTAATAATTTTATTGTCTTGCAGCTTCAGCTTCGCGCCAAATGCTTTCGTAATAATGCTAAGCGGTACCATTGTTGTTCCGCTTTTCTCAAAAGGAGCTTGTACCGTCGATTGTTTGCCGTTAATCTTAACGGCGGTGCTGCCTGTTTTGAGGCGGACTTCTACTGCTGTGCTCGTAGAATCTGCTGCAAAAGCTGCTTCCGGCACGATGCTGACAACCATCAATACCGCGAACAGCATGAGCATAAATCGGTTCATCTTCATTCTCTCTACTCTCCCTATTTATAAATGAATAAGAAATTAAGCCGTAGTCAGCGTTAGTTTACGGGTAACCAAATCGCCATCCATCATCATTGTGACTTCAATCTGCTGGCTTGGTAAGTACGATTTCAAAAGCTCATTTAGTTCCACAATAGAAGAAATCTGATGGCCGGCAACGGAATACAACACATCCCCAACCTGAATGCCCAGCTTCTTGGCAGAGTCCGATTTGACAGAGGTCACTGTTAAACCGTCATCTGTCGGCAGACCGACAATAGCAGCGTAACTCTCTTCCAGACCGATGCCGAGGGATGAACGCTTCACATGACCATATTTGAAGAAATGGCCCGTTACGTAGGAGACGGTATCGATCGGAATGGAAAAGCCCATGTTATCGATACCTTCATCCACAAACTTCATGGAGTTGATCCCGATTACTTCGCCCTTCATATTCACAAGTGGGCCGCCGCTATTCCCAGGGTTAATCGCCGCGTCTGTCTGCAGCAACTTATAGAAGGAAGACACCGAACGATTCATGCCGCTAAGTACACCAGTTGTAGCCGTGTTGCGAAGCGAGAAGGATACAGGCGTCCCGATTGCAATAACCGTTTCGCCAACCTTTGCTCGGAGAGGCGATGCCGCAAACTTGGCGACCGGCAGCTTGGTTGCATTGATTTTGACAAGCGCCAGATCGCTTACCTCGTCAACATTACTTCGCTTTCCGCTGTACTGCTTGCCATCCGCGGTAACGACCGTAATATTGGTCATGTCCTTCACGACATGGGCGTTGGTCAAGATCCAGCCATCCGCCTTCATAATGACACCCGTTCCATGAGCTAACACATAACGCTGGTCGCCGCCTCCTTCAGGCTTGCCAATAATGCCAACAACAGAAGGAGATACTTTGCTGACAATGGCGGGTACATCCGCAGGCGGTGTGTAAGTATAGGTCTTCGATGATGCGTCATAAGTCCCAGCCCCTCCAAGAGTACCTGTCAGCGAAGAAGCTTTGACATAAACTTCTCCATTAATCTTGGTCGCGCTCATTTTCATTGTTCCGGGACTTGTTGCTGTTCCCGCTGCAAACGCTGAACCAGCCACCAACAGGCCTCCCGCCAGGACGATGGCACCTGCGCGAAGCATACTACGTTTCACTCTATCACTCTCCCAGATCCAATAAAAAAGAGAATCCATTTATAGGAAACATGTTCTAAATGTATCATGCCAAAGTACTATACAACAAGAAGAATTTGTATTTAAAATCCTAAATATTGGGTAAATGTAAGGATGAAGTAAACCTCTTATTTTCTTATTATGAAGAATCCAATATAACGACAAATAGGTATACCTTGATCGAATAAATTTGACGTTATTGTAAAGTTTTAAATAGGCCCTTTCGTTACTGAAATGCTAAGTCATTCCGCACCAAGAGAATGCTTTCATTTTAATTGCTCTGTTTATATGCGATTTTGGTTTTTCTTTCGTAAAAATTAACTATCCGCTCAAGTAGAATGATATAATAGGGGCAGCCAAACCTTAGGAGGTAATAATAATGAAATTAGGCGTATTTGCCGTACTTTTCTCGCAGAAACCACTTGAAGAAGCGCTCGACTATATCGCAGCCAAAGGTCTGGAAGCGGTAGAGCTGGGAACTGGCGGCTATCCGGGCAACGCACATTGCGACCCTGACACATTGCTTGCTGATGCAGGCAAATTGAAAGCGTTTAAACATGCAGTGGAATCGCGTGGACTGATGATCAGCGCACTTAGCTGCCATGCCAATCCACTTCACCCGCAAAAAGCAATCTCCAGTGCAGACGACGCTATTATCCGTAAAACAATTGAACTGGCTAACCGTCTTGAGGTTCCAGTTGTAAATACATTCTCCGGCTGCCCGGGCGACCATGAAGATGCAAAATATCCGAACTGGCCGGTTGCTCCATGGCCAAATGATTTCCAAGAAATCCTGGCATGGCAATGGGAGAAAAAAGTTATTCCATATTGGTCTGAAATCGGCGGCATTGCTGAACAAAACGGTGTAAAAATCGGCCTCGAGCTGCATGGCGGCTTCTCCGTTCACACCCCGGCTACTTTGCTTCGCCTTCGTGAAGCTGCTGGTAAAGCGATTGGTGCCAACCTTGACCCATCCCATATGTGGTGGCAAGGCATTGACCCTGTCGAAGCTATCAAAATCCTGGGCCGCGAAAATGCGATCCATCACTTCCATGCAAAAGATACATCGATTGACTATAATAACGTGAACAAACACGGCGTGACTGACATGCAATCGTACACCCTGATGATGGACCGCGCTTGGCAGTTCCGCTCCGTTGGCTTTGGCCACGATCTGAAAACTTGGGCTGATATCATCAGCACGCTTCGCCTTGTTGGCTACGACTACGTTGTCAGCATCGAACATGAAGACGGCCTAATGTCCGTCGAGGAAGGCTTCTCGAAAGCCGTTCAAAACTTGCAGCAAGTTCTGATTAAAGAGCCTGTAGGCGATATGTGGTGGGTTTAATTCTTGTGTAACTGATATTCGCTGCGCAAAAGTATGTTTCTTCCGATCGCTCTTGACCGCGGATTTTCTCAATTAAACCGCTGGGCGGTTGAAATCCTTGGTCAAAGGCGAACGCTAGCGCTTCTCCAGAAACATACTTTCGCTCCGCTCACGCAAGACACACAAGAATTAAAGATAAGAGCAGTAAAACAGCCTGCCTGGCTTTGAGCCGGGCAGGCTGTTTTTTTGTGAGAGCAAAACTAAGAATACTTAGGACAACATCTCCCACTTCGCCCACATTTCCTGTGGATTGAGCTCGTAAATTTCGTTTTCGCGGAACATGAATTGATGCATGATAAACTCACGCCGGATCGTGGCGAAATCTTCATGGTAACCCTTTATGAATGCGTTAAGTTCTTTTTCCGTGTATTTACGTCCCTTCTCTAACTTCGAGACCATAAACTCAAGTACGATAAGCTTCTTCTTGAGTTGAGCCGGGATCGACTTCAACTGACCCGATGCGGTAAAGAAGTTCTTGATCACGGATTGCTTCATACGCTCCAGTTCCTCATTCATTTGTTCTTCCTCTCCCTTCTGATTAGACTGCCTATAGATCAGGTTCGCCGCTGCATTAGAGCCGCTCTTGATAAAGTAATCATTGAGTGAAAAATAAATGGTGTTCTTCTCTCTCCGCTCATTGATCAGGCTCGCTTCCCGCAGCTTTGCCGCATGATGTGTTACGGTAGCCGGCGTTACGCCAAGCTTTTCAGCGAGTACCTGACCGTTGAGCTCTCCATCTGCCAGCAAGATGAGCAGCCGGATTCGCGTTGGGTCCGCAAGTGCTTTATGGTAATTCACTACTTTATCTAATTGCATGGAGGTCACTCTCTCCCTTCTGAGATATAATTTAATAATTGTCTAATTAGATTATTGTTAAATTAGATATTACGGGATGGCTTCCTAAAAGTCAATCCGCAAACCAAAAAAGCGCCAGCCTGCTTCATCCTTACGGATGAATAGACCAGCGCTTGTTATCCATTAATAAAGCCTGCCGATTAACGGCAGGCTTATGTATGATTTATGCCATCCAAACTTTAAAGATCATAATGTAGTCAATGTAAACAAACAAGGCGAGCGATACGGCGGTAAATCCGATCGCAAACACATTTTTCTTAGAACGAGCTTTCAATAAACGCACAAAGCCAATCAAGATCAAAATGGTAAATGCAAGCATGAACCAGTCAAATGTATTGATGTTGCTGGTCGATTGTGCTGCTTCTTCTGCTGCCAAAAACATCGAGTGACCCCCTTTTATTCGCACGTAGCCTATATTACCTCTATGTTATCTTCAAGTGGCAAATGATGCAAGTCCGATTCAGATTTCGTAACAACTTTGTCACCTTTTCCCACATTTTCTTTTTAAAACGTTGTCTTTCCAGTTTACCCTGCCAATAATTTGTCCATATCGGCCCACATTTATAACAAATACATACAAGCGAGAACGGCTGCGCCATCCACGGGAGGAGCAGCAACCGTTTCGCTAAGCACAGAATAATGAAATCTCAATTTAAAAAGAGACCCTCCTCCGTTCAAGCAAAGGAGAGTCTCTGTCTTCATTTAATCCACAACGCCGGCAGCTACACTTTCTTCTACGGAGCGATGCTTCTTCACCGTACGTTCACGGTCACGTTCCATAATCGGCTTCAGATACTTGCCCGTATAGGAACCGGCAACCTTCACTACATCCTCCGGTGCACCTGATGCAACAATGGTACCTCCGCCATTACCGCCCTCTGGACCAAGATCGATCAAATAATCGGCTGTCTTGATTACGTCCAGGTTATGCTCAATAACTAGCACCGATTCTCCCGAATCAACTAAACGATGCAGTACGGTAAGCAAACGGTCAATATCATCGACGTGCAGCCCGGTAGTTGGTTCATCCAGGATATACAACGTCTTGCCCGTGCTGCGCCGATACAGCTCGGAAGCCAGCTTCACCCGCTGAGCCTCGCCTCCGGATAACGTCGTAGCCGGTTGGCCCAAGGTCATATAGCCAAGGCCTACATCAAGCAAGGTCTGCAGCTTACGATGGATACGAGGGATGTTCTCGAAGAACTTGGTTCCGTCCTCGATCGTCATTTCCAGTACTTCGGCAATGTTCTTGCCTTTGTATTTCACTTCTAACGTCTCGCGGTTATAGCGCTTGCCTTTGCAGATCTCGCAAGGGACATAAACATCCGGCAAGAAATGCATCTCAATCTTGATAATCCCGTCGCCTCTGCAAGCTTCGCAACGTCCACCCTTGACGTTAAAGCTGAACCGGCCTTTCTTGTAGCCGCGAACCTTTGCTTCATTGGTTGTGGAGTACAGATCACGCACATCGTCGAATACCCCTGTATAAGTAGCAGGGTTCGAACGCGGGGTACGGCCAATTGGGGACTGGTCAATATCAATGACCTTCTCCAAATGCTCAAGACCACGCAGCTCCTTGTACTCCCCTGGACGCACCTTCGCCTTGTTCAGGTCGCGGGCAAGCGTCTTATACAGGATCTCGTTGATGAGAGTAGATTTACCGGAGCCGGAAACGCCCGTCACCGCGGTAAAGATACCAAGCGGAATCTTCACGTTGACGCCGCGCAGATTATTCTCCTTGGCGCCGCGGATTTCCAGCCATTTGTCACCGGTGCTGCGGCGCTCAAGCGGAACCTCGATAAATCTCTTCCCGCTCAAATATTGGCCGGTCAGCGAGTTATCATCCTTCATAATCTCCTCAGGTGTCCCTTCAGCTGTTACCATGCCTCCGTGTATACCTGCACCCGGGCCAATATCAATAATATAATCCGCTGCCAGCATGGTATCTTCATCATGCTCAACCACAATAAGCGTATTGCCAAGGTTGCGCATATGCTCCAGCGTTTGAATAAGGCGGTCGTTGTCACGCTGATGCAGGCCGATACTTGGCTCGTCCAAGATATACAGGACGCCCATCAGACTGGAACCAATCTGCGTAGCGAGGCGGATACGTTGTGCCTCCCCACCGGACAAGGTTCCCGCTGCACGGCTCATCGACAAATACTCCAGACCAACGTTAACGAGGAAGCCTAGTCGGCTGTTGATCTCCTTCAGGATCAAATGGCCGATCGTCCGTTCTTTCTCGTTCAGCTCAAGAGAGTCAAAGAAACGCTGCGCTTCACCAATCGATAACGAAGTAACAAAGGAGATGTTCTTCGCATTAATGGTCACCGCAAGGCTTTCTTTCTTGAGGCGATGTCCTTTGCAGGTACCGCATGGCTTCGCGCTCATATAAGCCTCGATATATTCCCGGATGCCTTCAGAAGCAGTCTCCCGGTAGCGGCGCTCCAGATTATGCACAATACCTTCGAAAGGAACAAAAGCTTCCTTCCGGTGGCCAAAGTCATTCTCATAGAGGAACCGCACCCGCTCCCCGCCTGTTCCGAACATGAGCTTTTTCATTTGATCCGCGGTCAGATCCGATACCGGAACATCCTGCGGAATATGGTAGTGCTGACATACGGCGCTAAGAAATTGCGGGTAATAGTTGGACGTGCTTCCCGCCCAAGCTTCGAATGCCCCTTCATTGATGGCTTTGCTTAGATTCGGAACAAGCAGATCAGGGTCAACGATCATCTTTACGCCAAGGCCGTCACATTCCGGACAAGCACCATACGGGCTGTTGAAAGAGAACATACGAGGAGCCAGCTCCTCAATGCTGAAGCCGCATTCCGGACAAGCCAGGTTGGAACTGAAGAGCAGCTCCTCCTGATCGATAATATCAACGAGAACACGGCCATCGGCCAGCTTCAGCGCCGTTTCTAAAGAGTCGGCCAACCGGCCCTGGATGTCTGGTTTAACAACAATCCGGTCTATGACAACCTCGATGTTATGCTTTTTGTTCTTCTCCAGTTCAATCTTCTCGCTTAGCTCGCGAAGCTCGCCGTTAACCCGTACCCGGACGTAGCCCTGCTTCTGAATATCCGCAAGCAGCTTCGTATGCTCGCCTTTACGGCCGGAAATAAGGGGAGCCATAATTTGCAGCTTCGTCCGTTCCGGATACTCCATAATCCGGTCAACCATTTGTTCAACTGTCTGTGAGGTTATCTCAATACCATGATCTGGGCAATGCGGTCTTCCGATCCGGGCATACAGCAAACGCAAATAATCGTAAATCTCCGTTACCGTACCTACCGTCGAACGCGGGTTACGGCTTGTCGTCTTCTGGTCAATCGAGATCGCCGGAGACAAGCCTTCAATGGAATCGACATCCGGCTTCTCCATTTGACCCAGAAACTGCCGGGCATACGCGGATAACGACTCGACGTATCTGCGCTGGCCTTCTGCATAAATCGTATCAAAAGCAAGCGAAGACTTCCCGGAGCCGCTAAGCCCTGTCAGCACGACAAATTTGTCGCGGGGTATGGTAACGTCGATATTTTTCAAGTTATGGGCTCTTGCCCCTTTGATTACAATCTTGTCACTAGCCACTTCTTACGTTCCTCCCATTCCTTGTCTCTAGCCCATCTCGGCTTTCAGCTCCAGCAAAGCGTCACGCAGCTCCGCGGCTCTCTCGAACTGCAGGTTCTTCGCCGCATCCTTCATCTCGGCTTCCAGCCTTTGCAATAATGCCTGACGGTCTTTCTTCGACATCTTCTCGGTGCCAACGCCGGTCAAATATTCCGACTTCTCCTCAGCCACTTTCGTCGCCTTGATATCATCATGCACTTTCTTGCGGATCGTCTGCGGCGTTATGCCATGCTTCTCGTTGTAGGCAATCTGAATGGTCCGGCGGCGCTCCGTCTCCTTCAGCGCCTTATCCATGGAATCCGTAATCTTATCCCCGTACATGATCACTCGGCCTTCACTATTACGTGCAGCCCTGCCAATCGTCTGAATCAAAGAGCGTTCGGAGCGAAGGAAGCCTTCTTTATCGGCATCCAGTATCGCAACCAGCGACACCTCCGGCAGATCCAGCCCTTCCCTCAGCAAGTTAATACCCACCAGCACGTGGAACGTACCAAGGCGCAAATCCCGAAGGATCGCAATCCGTTCCAGCGTCTTGATATCGGAGTGCAGATAACGCACTTTAATGCCAATCTCTTTGAAATAATCCGTCAGATCCTCAGCCATCTTCTTCGTCAGCGTGGTGACAAGGACTCGTTCATCCTTGGCAATCCGGTCGCGGATCTCGACTAACAAATCATCGATCTGGCCTTTGGTCGGACGCACCTCAATAATCGGATCAAGCAGGCCTGTCGGACGTATAATCTGTTCAATCATCGTCGGGCACTGCTCCAGCTCATAAGGTCCAGGTGTTGCCGATACATAAATTTGTTGTTTGGATTTCTCCTCGAATTCCTCGAAGCGCAGCGGCCTGTTATCCAAGGCAGACGGCAGGCGGAAGCCATGGTTAACAAGCATTTCCTTCCGCGCACGGTCACCGTTGTACATAGCCCGGATCTGCGGCAGGGTAACGTGGGATTCGTCAATAACGATCAGCATATCATCCGGAAAATAATCCATGAGCGTATACGGCGTAGCTCCGCGTTCACGGAAAGTCAGAGGTCCCGAATAGTTCTCGATACCGGAGCAGAAGCCCATCTCGGCCATCATCTCAAGATCGTAACGCGTACGCTGCTCCAGACGCTGCGCTTCCAGCAGCTTGCCATTCTCCCGCAGCTCCGCAAGGCGTTCCTCCAGCTCCCGCTCGATATTACCAAGCGCAACCTTCATCGTCTCTTCATGGGTAACGAAGTGAGACGCCGGGAATATGGCCACATGATCGCGTTCGCTTACGATCTCGCCAGTAAGCACGTCGATCTCCGTAATTCGTTCAATCTCATCGCCAAACAGCTCGACCCGGATCGCCCGTTCATTATTGGCAACCGGGAAAATCTCTACAATATCACCGCGGACGCGGAACGTACCGCGGATAAAGTTAATGTCATTGCGCTGGTATTGAATGTCAACAAGCTTATGAAGAATCGTATCCCGGGGCTTCTCCATGCCTACCCGCAGCGACAGAACCAAACTGCCGTATTCGGAAGGCGAACCGAGACCGTAAATACAAGATACGCTCGCTACAATAATGACGTCCCTGCGTTCAAACAAAGAACTGGTCGCGGAGTGGCGCAGCTTGTCGATTTCATCATTAATGCTGGAATCCTTTTCGATATAGGTGTCTGTAGACGGGATATAAGCCTCAGGCTGAAAATAATCATAATAGCTGACAAAATAGCTTACCGCATTGTCCGGGAAGAACTGCTTGAACTCGCTGCACAGCTGTGCCGCGAGCGTCTTGTTGTGTGCAATGACCAGCGTCGGCCGGTTAAGCTCCGCAATCGTATTGGCAATCGTGTAGGTCTTGCCGGTACCTGTCGCACCAAGCAAGGTCTGCTTGGCTTCGCCGTTCCTCACGCCTTCAACAAGTCTTCTGATGGCTCCCGGCTGATCGCCCTGCGGCGTATAGTCGGACTTTAATTGAAATAATTGCTCTGAAATCTCATTCACTTGCGTCATCCACCCCGTTTCCCTTACTCATCAATCATTATAGTCAATATATATAATAATATAGCATATCCGAATGTGTGTTCCCCTCTATTATAGACGTCTGCAACGGCTGTTGCAAACATAAAATCGAAGGGCTTTCCCTAAGCATCCGCTTAAGAAAAGCCCTTGTTCCCCTTTAAACATTCAAAGTGCCCGAACGGTCTTCATCCTCCGAATAAACCCCGCCCCGGCGCTTTGCCGTCCTTGACCTGCGAAGGAGATCAAGCAGCGTAGCCGGCTCCGATGAAGCGTAATAGGTCGCCCGCTCATCCGGCGACAGGATGACGCCCAGCTGATGATGCTCCCCTTCATAACGTGCGCGCTGAACAAATTTGAGCTCGCCGTCTGTATTCAACACCTCAAGCTTATACATCGCCGAGCTGTTCTGCAGCGCCTCGTGAAGATCCTCTTTGGAATAAACGCGGCTGCCGTTTACTTTCGCGATAATCTCGCCTGCCTGCAGCTTCATCCCATCTGCCGGTGTACCCGGCACAATGCCAAGTATGCGCAAGCCGCGCTGGTCATTCACATAGAGCGGACTTTGTGCCGCCTCTATAGCACGGCTTCGCCAGATAATCACTTCATGCATGAGCAGCGAGCACAAAGCAGCGATCGGCAGCAGCGCAGGCTGCCACCACGCGAGCAATGCCGCACCCGTCAGCAGCAGGCTGTACCCCAAAAGCCTTTTTGCCGCGTGGCGGGCTTTGACCTTGGGCAGCATAGTCCGCGTCATCTCGCTGAAGCCGATAATCATCGGCAGAGCTACGACACTCCATCCTTGCGTCCAGTCACTGCCGGATAATGGCGTCCATGGCAGATCAACAACGGATGCTCCTCCTGCAGCAGGTACAAGCAGAAACAGCGGAACCGGCCAAAAGCCCTGCAGCATATAACCGCCAACAAGCTTGCCGCGTTTGCCTTCCAGAAATAACGGGGTAGCAAGCTTGTCGCCTTGCCGCCGGACCAGGAAAGCCTCCATCAGATGAAGCAGCGCTACCAGCACAAGTATGCCTGGCATATCAAGCGCTGCGAGTGAAGCAGCGATGTCGCCAATCCAGCCGCCGTTATCCTCTAACGGTGTAAAACCAATAATCCATTGCAGAAGCGCGAGCACTCCCGCTCCGTAAGCAAAGCACAGATAGCGGATCCGGAACAGCAGCAGAACAACTGCCGATCCCCACAGCCATAATACGGCATCCCCGCTTAAGCTTATTCCGATAAAAGCTCCAACAATGGAGGCGATCACGCCCGCTGCAAGCCCCGCCAGCATGGCTTTCGCGACTAATCGCGGCCATATATGCAGCCTAACGGCGAACATCCTTCTCTCCAGAGAGATTTGCCTTGTGTACTGTACAATAATAAATAAGACCGCAATATAGTAAAAAGGCTGCGCCAGCAAATGTACAAACGCCTTGCCAAACTGATCTAGTAAAGCATTGGCCGCATCCAATCGCCACACTCCCATCCTGCATCTAGCGTAAACGGCTGCGCCGTCCTAAGAGGACAAGCACGCGTTTCGCGGTAAAATAAAATAAAATAAAATAAAATAAAATAAAAGGCTGACCCTTAGCAGCGAGCCAACCTTTTAAGAATTCGACATTTCCTCTTTATTTCCTGCTGACCGCCTGGATTGCTTCAAGCAGCTGTTTATCGTTCTTCTCGTCCTTGATCCACTTCACAACAGCTTGCTCTAAAGCAACTGCCGTCTTGGCATCGATCTCGCCTGTAACCGGCAGGCCGGTATTGCTTTGGAAGTTCTTCACAGACTGTTCCGTCGAGGCGTTGAAGTATCCGTCATCCCGCTGGGTAGCATAGCCAAGACCAGTCAGCATCACCTGCGCATTCCGCACTTGCTCCCCGAGCATATCCTTACGCAATGTATCCTTTAACGTAAGTCTCGCTACGGTATACAGCTTAGGCGGCTGTACTTCAACCGTTGGCTTAATCCCCTTCTGATGAATCCAATTGCCATCCGGCGTCAGCCATTTCGCAATCGTCATTTTCACAAGACTGCCGTCTCCCAGCGTTTTGTTGTAGCTGACCTGCACCGTTCCTTTGCCGTAAGAAGTCTCCCCGACAAGAACGGCCTTAGCCCGTTCCTGCAGCGCTCCTGCCAGAATCTCGGAAGCACTGGCGCTGCCCTTGTTCATTAATACCGCAATCGGATAGGTCTTGCCCCCGCCTTGCGATTCCGTTTTGTCCCGATGGCCGTCGCGGTCTTCGACCTGTACGATTGTTTCACCCTTCGGTATGAACTGCTGTGCGATTTCAACCACAACCGGCAGCACACCACCCGGATCATTACGCACATCGATGACTAGCCCCTTCATCCCTTGCTTCTCCAGCTTGGCGAGTTCTTCCTTGAACCTGTCTGCTGTGTTGAGTGAGAACTGGCGAATCTCGATCACGCCTACACCATCACTTCGGAGATTGGCATACACCGTCTCCACATCAATATCATCACGGACGAGGATCAGATCAATCGGCTGGGTATTCCCAACGCGCTCGATCCGAAGCTTCGCTTTTGTCCCCTTAGGGCCGCGGATTTTGGCTACTGCATCATTTAACGTAAGACCGTCCAGTTTGTCGCCGTTGACCGACAGGACGATATCCTTGGCAAGCAGTCCCGCGCGTTCAGCCGGTGAGCCTTTGATTGGCGCAACGACTACTACCTTCCCTTTCTCGAGCGTAACTTCTGCCCCGATTCCGGAGAAAGATCCTTCAATAGACTCGGAAAACTGCTTGGCGACATCCTCCTCCATATAGACGGAATAAGGATCATCAAGCGATTCCATCATACCTCTGACAGCTCCGTCTACCAGCTCATCCCGGTCTATGTCCTTGAAGTACTTGGTTTCAATCAAGCCCAGAACCGCATTGATTTTCGACTCTTCCTTCCTGCTCAGCCCGGCACCTTCGCTTGCCGAAGCAGCGGATAAGGAAGCCTGCTTCCCGTTGGCCGGCCAAAAGACTTGATCTCCTATGGTCAGCGTTACGAGCACTGAAGCAACCATCGTCATCAGCAGAAGGACGAACACGGTTCTTCCTTTAAAATACACGTTCCACACCACCTTATCATTTGACCCATTCCAGATTTTAAGTGAACCTCATTAGTATATGAAAGTCTGTCCATATTTATTTGCAGCTTCTTCCTAATGCAGGAGAAGGCATACTCGTGAAATAACGGAACAATTCCGCATCCCTCGGTATGCCTTCCAAGAAAGTTATTTCAAATAGCCTGCCGGATCAACCGTTGCCTCGTTCTTCCGGACTTCGAAGTGGAGATGCGGTCCTGTCGAATTACCCGTACTGCCGACCTCTGCAATTTTCTGACCTTTCTTCACGCTCTGACCCTTCTCTACTTTAATGCCACCATTGCGGATATGCCCGTACAACGTCCATAATCCGTTGCCATGATCGATAATGACTGCGTTTCCGTAACCGCTCCATACTTGGGCTACGATAACAATACCCGACTCTGCTGCATAAATATCTGTCCCCTGCTTCGCTGCAAAGTCGATGCCGGTATGAAGCTTCTTCACATGGGTAATCGGATGGATACGGTAGCCGTAATTTGAACTGATCCGGTATGTACCACGAATAGGCATGCCCAGCTTGCCGCCCGAATAAGGGTTTTTGATCGAATTCTTCTGTTTGTTCAAATCCGACACTTTCTTCGCCAAGGCAATCAGCTGCTGTTCCTGCTCCTCGCTGATGTCCTCAAGTTCTTCCATCTCTTTGTTGTAGTTTGCGATCAGAACTTCTTTCTCTTCCTCTTTTTCGTTCAGCTCCGATTTGTACTTCTGGAGCTTCGTATACATGGTCTTTACTTCTCCAAGCGCCGTTTCGACGTTCACTTTCTTCTCAGCGACCATTGCTTTATCCTTCTTGTGCTGTTCGAGGATCGAGCGGTCTTGACTCAGGATGGATTGCAAAGAATCGAACCGGTCAAGAAAGTCAGAGAAGCTGGTTGCACTGAACAGAACATCCAAATAGGAGACAACGCCATTCTCATACATAAGCTTCAGACGGGACTGGAGCAGCGCATCCCGCTCCTTCACCTGCTCTTCTGCCTTGACCAGCTCTTTGCCGGCCTTCTGGAGCTCTTCTTCCTTCGTATCCACCTGGTCTTGCACATAGTTCAGGTTGTCTGCAACCTGATTCAGCTGTTTGTTCAATTTAAGGATTGCCTGCTGAGCGTCTTCCTTCTTGCCTGCTATATCTTCTTTCTTCTGGTCGGCATTTTTGGCGATTTGCTGCGCCTGCTCAATCTGCTTCTTCGCTGCAGCGAGATCTTTGTTGATTTTATCCAAGGAGGATGCGGCATTTCCGCCAACAGGCTGCAACATAAATACGGTCAACATCGTTATGACGATAAATAGTTTTTTTACCTTCACCTGCGCGGTCACCTACACTTTCAAATATTTGCGTACCGAGATCGTACTTCCCCATACCCCAATCAAGGTGCCGAGGCCAATCAAGAGCGCTGCGATTTGCCAACCACAATCTGCAACAGGAATCAGCTTAATCATCAATAAGCCCAGTTCGACTTCATTCAAACGCACAAGCTCCGAGTAAGCCAGCAGAACAACCACGGTTGTAATCCCTGAAGCCACGATTCCGATTAACGCACCTTCTACAAAGAATGGCCAGCGGATAAAAGAGTTCGTTGCCCCTACCAGCTTCATAATGCCAATCTCCCGGCGTCTTGCCAGAATCGTCATCTTGATCGTAGTCGAGATCAGGAACATTGCCGTAACGCCAAGGCCAATAACGACGATCAGACCGATGTTGCGGATGGCATTCGTAATCTTGAACATCTTCTCAACCGTGCCTTGTCCGTATTTGACGCTTGTAATCGGCTTTGCCTCATCGTCATTATTCAGAGCGCTGATTTGATCTGCAGTCACGCCGATATTTTGCGGGTCAAACACCTCAACGGTGAATGAGTCCGGCAGCGGGTTGCTGTCCTTGTCATAACCGTCTAACAGCGCGTCGCCGTCCTTGCCGAGATTTTTGCGGAGAAGCTCAAGCCCTTCTTCCTTGGATACAAACTCGACTTTGCTGACGTCGGCCAGCTTGCGGATTTTGTTCTCGAGCTGATTCGCTTTCTGCTGATCAATATCCGTCTGCAGGTAAACGCGGATTTGCACCTGGCTTTCAATGTTAGATGCCATGCTGTTAATGTTCAGCGCCAGCAATACGAATACGCCCAGCAGGAAGAGCGAGAAAAAGATCGAGCTGATCGAAGCGAAGGACATCCATCCGTTACGGATGATGTTCTTGAAGCCTTCGCGCAGATGGCGGAGCAGCGTACTAAACTTCATACCCGTACTCCCCTCTTGCTTCATCGCGGGCAATGTTGCCGTTCTCGATGGCGATGACGCGTTTGCGCATCGTATTTACGATCTCTTTGTTGTGCGTTGCCATGACAATCGTTGCGCCGCGGAAATTGATCTCCTCGAGCAGATTCATAATGCCCCACGAAGTCTCGGGATCAAGGTTGCCGGTCGGCTCATCCGCTACGATAACGGTTGGATTATTCACAATCGCCCGCGCAATGGCAACACGCTGCTGCTCACCGCCGGACAGCTGGGCAGGCAGGCTGGAATGCTTATGTTTCAGTCCGACCAGATCGAGCACCTCCATCGTCCGCTTCTTGATCAGGCGGCGCGGTGCTTCGATAACTTCCATGGCGAAGGCTACATTCTCATAAATCGTCAGCTTCGGAAGAAGCCGGAAATCTTGGAAAATAACGCCGATATTACGTCTAACGTACGGGATTTTACGAGGCTTCAGCTTGCCAATATTGAAACCGTTGACGGAAATTTGCCCTTTCGTTGGCACTTCCTCACGGTAGATCAGTTTCATGAAGGTGGATTTGCCGGCGCCGGATGGGCCGACGAGGTACACGAATTCGTTGCGATCTATGCGGACAGATACGCCTTTCAGGGCGTGAGTACCGTCGGTGTAAGTCTTCCATATGTCTTGCATCTCTATCAACATTATCACATCCTGTTTTTTATCAAATTCTAAGCATTTATAAGTCTTTGTCTTATAAATAGGACTTAGAATTCTCCGGAATGAAACGCTCCCCGCTATCAATGGACGGCGGAAGCCATTTCACCTCGGCCTTACTATTTCGACAGGGATATACGAAATCCTTCACATTGGGTCTTATTTCCTCATTTTTCACAATTCTCATAAACGTTCGAAGGGTTGATTTTCCTCGAGTTTTGGCCTTTTATACGACAAAACGCCTTGTCGCCTAATGACGAAAATATGGAAAACAGAGTAAGTGACAAGTCGCCTTCCTCCTCTGCATATACATGAAACACTGTCATTTTTGAACGGAAAGGGTGGTCTTACGATGTGGAAAAAGCTGCACTTATGGATCATTGTTATTTTTGCGCTGCTATTAGTCGCTTCAGTCGGCTATGGCGCCCTGTCCTACTATGCCGGGCAGGATACCGTACCCGAGCAGGTCACAGCCGGAGGGGTAGACGTCGGGGGCTTGCCGATTGATGATGCGCTGAAGAAGCTGGATCAATATGAACAGATGCTGGAGAGCCGGACGATTACCGTCGAAGGCAATGCCGAAGCTAAGGCTGAGGGCAGCAAACAGTGGAGGGCTTCCGAGATCGGATATAACGCAGAGTTCATTGGGGTCCGGGAGGAAATTAAAAAGCTCCGTACGGGGGATGTGTGGACCCGCTCGAAGTTCCGTTACCACTTCCCGGCTTCCTTTGAGCTGAAGCAAAGCTATGATGCTGCCGTCTTTGGCAAGCTCGTCCGGGCCGAGTGGGACTGGATTGACTCGAACGAGCCGGTGAACGCCACACGCACAATCGCAAGCAACGATAAGGTTGTCTATACGCCGCATACCGATGCTTACCGTATTGATGTGGAGCCTTTGGAGAAAAAGGTTGCGTCCTGGATTATCATCCCGGACAGCCAGATTGGCGGGCAGCCGGAGCAGGCGCTCTCTATGCAGCTTGAAGTGAAAACCGTTCAACCGGACATCACTTTGGAGAAGCTGAAGGATGAAGGCATCGACCGTAAAATCATCGAGTTCACGACCAATTTTGCCACGAGTGCCGAAGGCCGGGCTTTTAACGTAACATCGACGGCTAAAGTGTTAAACGACTGGGTGCTTGAACCTGGCGAGGTGTTCTCTTACGGGGATGTGGTGAAAAAGACCGAAAAGGAATATGGCTACAAAGAAGCTCCCGTTATATCTAATGGCAAGCTTGTACCCGGTATCGGAGGCGGCATCTGTCAGGTGTCCAGCACCTTATATAATGCGATTCTCCGAGTATCAGGAATCGATATCGTCGAACGGCGCAATCACTCTCTTCCCGTCGCTTATCTGCCTAAGGGTCAAGACGCCACCTTTGCTTCCGGCGCAATCGACTTCCGCTTCCGCAACTCGACCGGCAAAAAGCTGATTATCCGCACCGTTGTGGAAGACCGAAAGCTGACGGTGAAGCTGTTTGGCACCATGCCGGAAAATATCCGCTATGATATTGAATCCAAAGTGGTGAAGACGGTGCAGCCAGCCGTGCAAAAAGTGACGGATAAATCGTTAGAAGCCGGTCAGAGTGTTACCGTTCAGAATGGCTCTCTTGGCTATGTCGTTGATACGTACCGCACGCTTGTGAAAGACGGCAAAGCTGTCTCCCGCGAGAAAGTATCGCATGATACGTATCGTGCACAGCCAATTATTATCCATGTTGCACCAGGCGCCGGCGGCTCGGCAGGCTCGCAAAACTCCGGTGTCGTAGAAGACGGGATCTGATTCACCCTATAGCATAATAGTGCGGTTTTGCCCATTAGCTCGAGCTTATAGTGAAGTCGTACATTCTCTCGACGGTTTGAGCCACTTTAGAGAGTTAGCGCCGCTACATTGGACTTCTTACAGTATAATGCGGATTCTTCAACCTGCAGCATACGCTACATTGGATTGCATGCAGCATAATAGGCTCATTTGGGACATTGGCGGCTCATTCTGGCTACTTTTACTGGAGTGACTCCAACTTAGCACCGCCCTCCATCCCTGTTAGCCTAATTTTACTGGAGAAACCCAACGTAGTAGATTTAATGGGGACTGTCTGTTCATGCTGGAAAAAATATAGTAAACTGTTGGCAGACGAAGAACGTCCTTAGCCTTTTGGCTGAGGGCGTTTTTTTATTTTTTAAGGAGGGACTAGATTGGTTGAATTTGAAGAAGCGCATCAACAATTTCTAACAGAACATTTAGAATTGAGAGGTGGTGAAAGAAAGGGCCGTTTAGCACGAGGACATAACTATGCGGAAAAGCTGCTACTGCAAAACATTTGGTGGCCGTTGTTTGGCAGTTTTGAACATTTATTCCCGAATATGAAGTCTATGATTGGAACCGCAAATCGCAGTTTTTAGACTTTGCTTTCCTGCCACCCTACGGTAAATTCGGCATTGAATGCGACGGCTACCAAAGTCATGTCAAAGATATGGACCGCGAGAAATTGAGCTATTCATTAAATAGGGATACATTCCTGACCGGACTGGGTTGGACCATGATCCACTTTTCCTTTGATGATGTACAGAATCGGCCCGAGATATGCAGAATGCTGCTTCAACATGTCATTAGTCCTCGTCTTTTCCGCAGCAGTTCTTCACCTGATCCAACTCTATTGCTTGAGAAAGAAATATTACGTTATGCTTATCAGCTTAGCAGATCGATCCGTCCAAAGGATGTATCGGACCACCTGAAAATTGATTTTCGGACTGCCCGCAATAAGCTGCAATCCCTCACTTCCAAAGGTATGCTTAAACCAATCGAGCGCGGAACCCAGATCCGACGTTACGAACTAACCGATAGAGCAATGGAGTCATTGTTGTAGCTGCTACGACTTCTGAATATGCCAACACATTGATTGGTGATCGAATTCAATGTAGTCCTAAACCGACTTCTTACCTTATATGCTGATTTTTACTGGAATGAATCCAATGTAGCCGCCTCATGAGGGGAAGTGTTTACTTTATATGATAGTCGAAGGAGTTACGTTGGATTTCGTGCAGTATATTGCGGCGTTTTCGACCGGCAGCTTATGCTACATTGGACTGCATGCAGTATAAGAAGCAGACTTAGACTATCTCGGCTCATTACTGTTCTTTTTACTGGAGTGAATCCAATGTAGCACCACTCCCCATCCCTATTTTCCTAATTTTACTGGAGTGAATCCAACGTACTGCCTCGTGTTGCAGGGGGCGGTGTAGCACCGCTCTCCATCCTTATTTGCCTAATTTTACAGGAGTGAATCCAACGTACCGCCTCGTGTTGAGCGTGCGCGGACGCGCAGCAGGCGGGCACGCACGCTCAGCCGTTACCGGGTGAAAATAAAAAGACCATCAGCACCGCTATAAAGCGGGTTGATGGTCTTTATTCGGATTAACGGCTTTTCTCGGCGTATTCCGTAACCCAGGCAGCGGTTTGCTCAAGCACCTGCTCGGCACGGCCGATTGCGGCCTCCACCTGTGCTTTTGCTGTGCCGCCGTATACATTGCGGGCATTAACAACCTGCTCCGGCTGAAGCACGTTGTAGATACGGTCGTCGAACAGCTGCGAGAACTGCTTGAACTCTTCCAGCGTCAGATCAAGCAGGTATTTGTTCTGCTGGATGCAGTACAATACCGTCTTGCCGATCACTTCATGCGCTTGACGGAACGGCAGGCCTTTGCCAACGAGGAAATCGGCAATGTCGGTCGCGTTCGAGAAGTCCTTGTTAACCGCTTGACGCATTTGGTCTTTGTTGACCTTCATCGTCGCGATCATTGGGGCAAACAGCTGCAAAGCGCCTTGCATCGTTTTCACCGTGTCGAACATGCCTTCCTTGTCTTCCTGCATATCCTTGTTGTAAGCAAGCGGCAAGGATTTCAGTACGGTCAACAGACCAACCAGGTTGCCGTAGACACGGCCGGTTTTACCGCGTACTAGCTCCGGAACGTCCGGGTTCTTCTTCTGCGGCATAATGCTGCTGCCCGTGCAGAACGCATCATCCAGCTCGACAAAACGGAACTCCGTGCTCGACCACAGGATCAGCTCTTCGCTCAGACGCGAAAGGTGCATCATGATGATCGAAGCATGGGACAGGAACTCCAGGATAAAATCGCGGTCGCTTACCGCATCCAGACTGTTCTCGTACACACGGTCGAATTTCAGCTGGCTTGCGACAAAATGACGGTCGATCGGGAACGTTGTTCCCGCCAATGCGCCAGCGCCAAGCGGCAGCATGTTGATACGCTTGTAGCTGTCCTGCAGACGCTCCAGATCGCGGCCAAACATCGAAACGTAGGCCATCAGATGATGGGCGAACAGGATTGGCTGCGCACGCTGCAAATGCGTGTAGCCCGGTACGATGGTATCGATGTTGGCTTTCGCCTGCTCGATCAGCGCGGATTGCAGCTTATGCAGCATATCCACGAATTCAACGACGCGTTTGCGCAGGTACAAGTGCATGTCCGTTGCCACTTGGTCGTTACGGCTGCGGCCGGTGTGAAGCTTGCCGCCAACCGGACCAACGTCGTCGATCAGCGTTTTTTCAATATTCATATGGATGTCTTCATCAGAAATAGAAAATTCGATATCATTGCGTTTGATGCGCTGCAGTACGCGGTGAAGCCCGTCCTTGATCGCCTCCACGTCATCTGCAGGCAGAATGCCCTGCTTGCCAAGCATCGTTACATGCGCCAGGCTGCCTTGGATGTCTTCTTCCGCAAGCTCTTTATCGAACATAATGGATGCTGTATATTCCTCTACCAATTGGTCGGTCTTCTTCGTGAACCGGCCGCCCCACAATTTGCTCACTCGTTACACTCCCTCCCGAATTGCCATAAAGGCCGCTAGATGCAACGCACATAACGGCCTTGATGAGTATTCGGTTCAATTTATTTCTTGCTTTGTTCTACGCCGGACGATACTTTCAGACGAAGCGCGTTCAGGCGGATGAAGCCAGTAGCATCGCCTTGATCGTATGCTTGCGAAGGATCTGCTTCCATTGTTGCGATATCCGGGTTGTACAAGCTTACCGGGCTCTTCACACCAGCGCCGATGACATTGCCTTTGTACAGCTTCAGGCGAACAACGCCCGTTACGTTCTTTTGCGACTCGGCAACAAGGGTTTGCAGCGCAAGGCGCTCAGGTGCGAACCAGAAGCCGTTGTATACGAGTTGCGCATATTTCGAAATGAGGGAATCACGAAGGTTCATCACTTCGCGGTCCATCGTGAGCGATTCCATCTTGCGGTGTGCCGTGAACAGGATTGTGCCGCCCGGTGTCTCGTACACGCCGCGGCTCTTCATGCCAACGAAGCGGTTCTCTACCATGTCTACGCGGCCGATGCCATGCTTGCCGCCCAGTTCGTTCAATTTATCCATAACGCCAAGCGGGCTCAGCTTCTCACCGTTAATTGCGATGCAGTCGCCAGCTTCAAAAGTCAACTCAACGTATTCCGCTTGGTCCGGAGCTTTCTCCGGAGACACGCTCAGCACGTACATCTCTTCGTTCGACTCGGCGCTAGGATCAAACCAAGGATCCTCAAGCATGCCGGACTCAAAGCTGATATGCAGCAGGTTGCGGTCTGTCGAGTAAGGCTTGGAAGCCGAAGCCGTAACCGGAATGCCATGCTTCTCGGCAAAAGCGATCATCTCCGCGCGGCCCGGGAACTCTTCCCGGAAGCGCTCTTCACGCCATGGCGCGATTACTTTGATGTCCGGAGCAAGAGCAGCCACGCCCAGCTCGAAACGCACTTGGTCATTGCCTTTGCCTGTTGCGCCGTGAGCGATCATCGTAGCTCCCTCTGCGCGGGCGATCTCCACCATACGTTTCGCAATCAGAGGACGTGCGATCGATGTGCCGAGCAGGTATTGGCCTTCATACAGCGCTGCCGCCTGGAACATTGGGAAAATAAAATCACTCGCGAACTCAGCGCGCAGGTCATCGATATAAACCTTCGATGCGCCAGTTGCCAGAGCTTTGGCTTCAAGGCCGTCGAGCTCTTCTTTTTGACCGATATCCGCCGTGAAAGCGATGATTTCTGCGTCATACGTTTCTTTCAGCCATTTCAAGATGATGGACGTATCCAGACCGCCGGAATAGGCCAGTACAATTTTTTCCTTCGCCATAATTTCTCCTAGCACCCCTTTAATTTATTAAAAACAAGTCTCATGCTACATGATTGCTGCCATAATCGCTTTTTGCGCGTGCAAACGGTTCTCTGCCTGATCGAAAATAATCGAGTTCGGACCGTCGATAACGCCTTCGCTTACTTCTTCCCCGCGGTGAGCAGGCAAACAGTGCATGAACAGGTAATCCTTCTTCGCGTATTTCGCCAAAGCTTCGTTCACTTGATAGTTCGCGAAAGCAAGCTCGCGCTCCTTCTGCTCCGCTTCTTGACCCATGCTTGCCCAAACGTCGGAATAGACCACATCCGCATTCGCGATTGCTTCCTTCGGATCACGGCACAGATGGATCCGCGCGCCGGTTTCTTTCGCATTGTCAATCGACTGCTTAACAAGATCCGGATCAGGATCATAACCTTCAGGTGTAGCGATGGAAATATCAACGCCGAGCTTAGCAGCGCCCATCATGAGGGAGTGAACAACGTTATTGCCGTCGCCGATGTAAGCGAGCTTCAACCCTTCAAGGCGTCCTTTATGCTCGAGGATAGTCTGGTAATCCGCCAGTGCCTGGCATGGATGAGACATATCTGTAAGGCCGTTAATAACCGGGATCGTTGCTCCGCGCGCAAGCTCTACCACGTTGCGGTGTGCGAATGTACGGATCATGATACCGTCGAGGTAACGCGACAGTACTTGTGCCGTGTCAAGAATCGGTTCACCGCGGCCGATTTGCAGGTCATTACCGCTCAGGAACAGCCCTTGGCCGCCCAGCTGGTAGATACCAACTTCGAACGATACGCGGGTACGAGTGGACGATTTTTCAAAAATCATACCAAGCGTCTTGCCCTTGAGCGGCTGATAAACCTCACCGGCTTTTTGCTTCTTCTTCAAATCAATCGCAAGATCGATCAAATATCTGATTTCCTCCGGCGTGTAATCCAGAAGCATAAGGAAATCCCTACCCTTCAAGCTAGCCGCCAAATCTTCCTTTACTGTATCTACCATCGTGATACCTCCTGCAATGAATTATCACCAAAATGACCGCGATCTGTCATCGTGATGATTCATACTTCGAAAGCATAAGCTTATGAATTTATTTCAAGCCATTAAACTTTAACCGCATTAGACAACAATTGCGTCAGAATTGATACCGCCTGATCTACTTCTTCCTTCGTCACCAGAAGGTTTGGCAGGAGGCGAACAACATTAGGTCCCGCGGAAATAACGAGCAAGCCTTGCTCTTGCGCTTCCGTCAGTACTTGTGCAATCGGCTCAGCGCATTCGATGCCCACGATCAGACCTTGACCGCGTACTTCCTTCACGAACGAATGACCTGCCAGATGCTTGTTCAGTTCATCCATCAAGTAAGCGCCCATCTCCGCCGCACGCTCCGGCAAACGTTCGCCAACAATGGTCTCGATTGTCGCCTTCACCGCTGCAGTCGCAATTGGCGTACCGCCAAACGTTGATCCGTGGCTGCCGGGGCCAAATGCTTCGCGAAGCTTATCCTTCGCAACCGCCGCGCCAACCGGGAACCCGCTTCCAAGACCTTTTGCCAATGTGAAAATATCCGGTTCAATGCCGTAATGCTCATACGCGAACAGCTTGCCCGTACGGCCCATGCCCGTCTGGATTTCATCCACGATGATCAGTATGCCGTTCTCTTCGCAAAGCTGAACCATTTCTTGCACGAATGCCGGGTCAGCCGGATAAATACCGCCCTCGGCTTGAATCATCTCGAGCATTACTGCAGCTGTTTTATCCGAGATCGCCGCTTTCAAAGCTTCGATATCGTTATAAGGAATGTATTTGAATCCTTCCGGCAAAGGCGCAAAGCCTTCCTTCACCTTCTCTTGCCCAGTAGCTGTCAAGGTTGCCAGCGTACGGCCATGGAAGGATTGGGCAAACGTAATAATCTCATAACGTCCGTTGCTTCGCACCTTCTGCTGGTAACGGCGCGCCATCTTGATGGCTGCTTCATTCGCCTCCGCACCGGAATTGCAGAAGAATACGGCATCGCCGCTGCTATTGGAGGTAATAAGGTGTGCCGCCTCTTCCTGGTTCGGAATCCGGAACAGGTTCGAGACATGCCACAGCTCATCAAGCTGCTTAATAAGAGCTTCTTTCACTTGGCGCGGTGCATGGCCGAGATTCGTAACGGCAATGCCGCTCATGAAATCCAGATATTTATTGCCTTTGTCATCCCAAAGCCAGCTTCCTTCGCCTTTCACAAGTGCAATTGGATATCTCGCGTACGTTGGCAGCAAGGATTGCTCAGGTGCTGCCGCTACTTTCGTGTCACTCATCGACTATAACCGCCTCTCTCTACTCCTGTACGATCCGTGTACCAACGCCGCCTTCACGTACCGCATTGGTTAATACGCCCGGCACTTCGCCGCTCACGATAACAACTTCGCGCACGCGTCCTTGAATGCACTGTACGGCTGCGCGCACTTTCGGAATCATGCCGCCGTAAATCTCACCGCTGGCAATCATCTCTTCAATCTCAGCCACAGTGACCGTTGGGAGCACCCGCTTCTCGCCGTCTACCGTGCGCATAATGCCGGGCACGTCTGTTACGACAATCATCTGCTCGACACCAAGATGGGAAGCGACAGCACCAGCCGCCGTATCGGCGTTAATGTTATAACGCTGACCGCTTGCGTCGATTCCGATTGGCGCGATAACCGGCATATAGCCCATGGTCATAACGCCTTCAATCACTTCCGCATTTACATCGGTTACATCGCCGACAAAGCCGATTTCCGCTGCATTTGCGACCGGCTTCGCCTGAATCAGCAAGCCGTCTACACCGGACAAGCCAAGTGCTTTCGCCCCGTTTGTCTGGATTTTACGAACAATTTCTTTATTAATTCGGCCCGCCAGCACCATTTCGACTACGTCGAGCACAGCCTCATTCGTCTTGCGCAAACCGCTTACGAATTCCGTCTCAATGCCAAGCTTCGTCAGCGTCTCGGAGATGGCCGGACCGCCGCCGTGGACGATGACCGGATGAACGCCGGACTGCTGCAGCTCGCGCAGCTCGCCGAAGAAAGAATCGGGAAGCGCCGCCAGCGTGCTTCCGCCGCATTTCATTACAAAACGTTGTGCCATGTGAATCCGTTCCCCTCTGCCCTAGCGTTACGTACGATATGCCGCATTAATGCGGACATAATCATAAGTCAGGTCACAGCCCCAAGCCGTTGCCGTGCCATTGTCCATATGCAGGTCGACGCGGATCACAACCGTATCGCCCTTCAAGTATTCCAGCGCGGCGTCTTCGTCAAACGCAACCGGACGGGATTGCTCCAGTGTCACGATATCACCGATCCGAACGTCTACCGTATCCGGGTTAACCGGCTGGCCTGCACGGCCAACGGCCGCAATAATCCGACCCCAGTTCGCATCTGCGCCAAATACGGCGGACTTCACAAGGGAAGAGCCAATGACCGTCTTCGCGATTGCGTTAGCTGCATCGTCGCTCACTGCGCCGTGCACCTGCACTTCAACCAGCTTTGTTGCGCCTTCGCCGTCACGGGCGATTGCTTTCGCCAGCACCTCGCATACATGGCGGAGTCCTGCCGAGAAGGCTGCCCAGCCTTCATGCTCCGGCGTAAGCTCGCTGTTGCCCGCAAGGCCGCTTGCCATCGCTACAAGCATGTCATTCGTGCTTGTATCGCCGTCAACCGTAATCATATTAAACGTATAGTTAGTTGCTTCGCGAAGCAGCGCCTGAAGCGCATCGCTGCCGATTGCCGCATCCGTTGTCACAAAGCCGAGCATAGTGGCCATGTTCGGATGAATCATGCCGGAGCCTTTGGCCGCGCCGGCGATATGTACGGTCTGGCCGTCGATTTCAACCGAGACGCATACCATTTTTTGTACAAGGTCAGTGGTCAGGATTGCCTGGCAGAAGCCTTCCGATGCATGACGGTCCGACTGCAATTGAGCCGGAAGCGCATCGATGCCGGAGCGTACCTTATCCATCTTCAGGTTCTCGCCGATCACACCGGTCGAAGCTACCGCAACTTGATCTGCGGACACGCCAATAGACTCGGCAAAGCGCGAACGCATTTCGTAAGCATCCTCTTCGCCTTGCTTGCCTGTTACCGCATTAGCATTACCGCTGTTTACGATGACCGCACGCAGAAAACCGTCCGATTCAATGCTCTCACGCGTTACCTTGATTGGCGCCGCCTGGAATACATTCGTTGTGTAGACGCCCGCAGCAGCAGCCGGCACCTCGCATACGATCGCTCCAAGATCATAACGTGTTGTTTTTTTCAGGCCGCAGTGGAGACCACCGGCTCTGAATCCTTTAGGAGTCGTAATCGATCCGTCCGAGACGACCGAATACAGCGCTCTAGCTTGCACCTGTCCCATTTCTCCTCGTATCCCCTTCACCTTGTACGAATAATTGCTTTATTGAAAATTTAATAAGTATAATGGCATTTCTCACGGATAGACCGGTACGAACTGCAGTCCCAGACCTTCATCCCAGCCCATCATCAGATTGAGGTTCTGAATCGCTTGTCCCGACGCGCCTTTGACCAGGTTGTCGATAACCGAAACAATCGTTATGCGGCCTGTTCTTGCATCCAAGTTAAAGCCCAGATCGCAATAGTTCGAGCCCCAAACTTCCTTCGTCATCGGCATAACGCCTTCCTTGCGGACACGGACGAATTGGCGGCCCTCATAGAATTGCTTATATAGTTCAATAAAATCAGCCGTTGTATGCTCACCCTTCACGGCCCCGTACATCGTCGACATGATGCCTCTAGTCATCGGAACCAGATGCGGCGTGAACGTCGTCACAACCTCATGGCCTGCCGCTTCCGAGAGCACCATCTCAATTTCCGGAACGTGCTGGTGCTGGTTTACTTTATAGGCTTTAAAGTTCTCATTCAGCTCGGAGTAATGAGTACCGAGGCTTGCACCGCGTCCCGCGCCGGATACACCGGACTTCGCGTCGATAATAATCGAGGCCGGATCGATCCAGCCCGCCTTTACGGCAGGAACAAGACCAAGCAGAGCGGAGGTTACGAAGCAGCCCGGATTCGAAATAAACGAAGCGCCTTGAGCTTTGTCACCATTGATCTCGGGGAGAGCGTATAGAGCCTGCTTCAGGTAATGCTCATCCGCCGGTGTTTTTTTATACCACTTCTCGTATAAAGCGGTATCCTGCAAACGGTAGTCGCCGGACAAATCAATGACTTTAAGGCCGGCATCCAAAAGCTGCGGAGCAAGCTTTGCCGCTACGCCAGCCGGAGTTGCCGTAAAGACGAGATCAGCCTTTGCCTTGATGGCCTGCGGATCCACATCATCCAGCAAAGCCGTCTGAATATCCGTCAAATGCGGGAACCATTCTGCAATCGGCATACCCGCGCTGGACGAGGAAATAACCGATGTAATCTCCACCAACGGGTGGGAAGCCAACAAACGAATAAGCTCAATACCGCCATAGCCGGTAGAGCCGATTATTGCAACCTTAAGTTTCTCGCTCATATCCGTTCTCCCCTCACTGCATCATCATCTAAATCTATATTTTACATGAATCAAGTTCATATGGAAATATTACGTCGTTTCGTATTATTATACAGTCGTATTCATATTAATACAATGAAAAAAGATGTCATTTTCCGTACAATTTATTCCGATTTGAACCCCTGTCCAACGACTTCCGCCGTATTGCTGATTATGACAAAGGCCCCCGGATCAACCGCTCTCACAAGCTGCTTCAGCTTGGCCGCCTCCATCTGCCCGACGACGACCATCAGCACTTGGCGCTTCTCGTTGGTGTATCCGCCATGCGCATCCAGCCTTGTTACTCCGCGGTCCAGGTCATGCAGAATCGCCTCAACAAGCAGGTCGGCATGATCGCTGATAATAAAAGCAACCTTCGACAGCGGAAGACCGCTTTGAATAATATCAATGGTCTTGCTTGTAGCGAACAATCCGATCAGTGCATATAAAGCCGCCTCCGGAGTAATAAAAATACCCGACGCCGCGATCACGCAGCCGTCAAAGCAGGCTACCGCAAGTCCAAGCGGAATGCCGGTATACCGATGCAAAATCTGGGCAGCCAAATCGAGTCCTCCCGTGGAGCCCCTGCCGCGGAACACAATACCAAGTCCGATACCAACCCCGATACCGCCGTAAATGGCCGCCAGCAGCATATTGTCGGTTGGCGGCGACCAATCTGCCGTAAGCAGGACGAATAGCGGAAGCACAATGGTGCCCAGGAGAGTTTTTAACGCAAAACGTTTGCCCAATAGGAACAGCCCGGCCAGGAACAGCGGAATGTTAAGCGCCCATTGCGTGTAGGCGGGCGTGATGCCCAGCGTCTTATGAACAAGGATGGATATACCCGACACACCGCCTGACGCGATTGAGTTCGGCGCGAGAAAAAGGTTAAAGCTGAGTGCTACTACAAATGAACCGATGATAACCTGCAGAAAGCTCCAGATGACATCTGCAGGAGTTGCCTTCCTGCCAACCGGGCGCCTGCTGCGCTTGGCGTGTTTCCTGCTGTTATTCTTGCTCTTGCTGTCCATGGATGACCATGCCGCCTCTCTGTATGTCTGCTTCTTCTAAATGTATTCATGTACGCATGACCTTCCATCGTATGTAACCCCGATTGCACAAAAAAGAAGAGTTCCAACCTTTATAAGTGTTGGAGCTCTTCCCCAAAGCTATGCATATGAACTTGCTGATATCTTAGTCGTGGCGGATCTGATTGCGCAAATAGCCGTCGATAAAAGCATCCAGGTCGCCGTCCATAACGGCTCCAACGTTGCCTGTCTCCACCGAGGTCCGGTGATCCTTCACCATGCTGTACGGATGGAAAACATACGAACGGATTTGGCTGCCCCATGCGATATCCGATTGCTCGCCGCGAATCTCGGCCAGATGCTTCTGCTGCTCTTCGATCTTGCGCTCGTAGAGCTTCGAACGGAGCATATTCATCGCACGCTCGCGGTTCTGAATCTGAGAACGCTCCTGTTGGCAGGCAACGACAATTCCCGACGGAATATGCGTAATCCGGATCGCGGATTCCGTCTTGTTTACGTGCTGGCCGCCGGCACCGCTGGCGCGGTACGTATCGACCTTCAGATCCTCGGAACGGATCTCCACCTCAATATCTTCCGTAATCTCTGGCACTACATCACAGGATACGAAGGACGTATGTCTGCGGCCGGAGGAGTCGAACGGCGAGATACGGACGAGGCGGTGAACGCCTTTCTCTGCTTTCAGGTAGCCGTAGGCATTATAGCCTTTAACCGCAATCGTTACGCTTTTAATGCCCGCTTCATCGCCATCCTGGTAATCAAGCACTTCAACCTTGAAGCCATGCTTCTCGGCCCAGCGTGTATACATCCGGTACAGCATTTGCCCCCAGTCCTGCGACTCGGTGCCGCCAGCACCTGGATGCAGCTCGAGAATAGCATTGAGTTTATCATAGGGCTGGTTAAGCAAGAGCTGCAGCTCGAAGCTGTTAACCTTCTCAACAAGAGCCGCAATTCCTTCGATCAGCTCGGCTTCCAGCGACTCGTCGCTCTCTTCCTCCGCCAATTCCATCATCGTCTGCAGATCTTCCGATTCCACATACAGCCGATCATATTGCTCAACGACCGACTTAATCGCATTCATCTCCGAGATAACGCCCTGCGCTTTCGTATTATCATCCCAGAAATCAGGGGCAGTCATCTTCTCCTCAAAGTTTGCGATATGCTCCAGCTTCAGATCTAAGTCAAAGAGACCCCCTGAGTTCTTGGAGACGCTTTGCTACTTCACGCAAATCCTGTTTCACATTTGGTTCTATCATAGCGTTAGCTTCACCTCAAAATTAAGTATGCGCGGCCCTGCTTCATCAAATCCGCTTAGACCGCATAAAACGCGCCGTTCTGCCGCAAAGGGCAGACCGGCGCGTTCAAACCGTTATGTTACATTATGCGCATGGCAAGGCTAATGTCACTTACCCATGCCATGGCACATTTTATACTTCTTGCCGCTGCCGCATGGGCACAGATCGTTGCGTCCTGTACGCTCTTCACGTTTCGCAGGGCGCTTCTCGGCCTCAGCAGGACTGTTCGTCGTCGTTTGGCCTTGCGCGACCTCTTGACGCTCCAGATTGCTTTCAACGCGGGCCTTCATGATGTACTTCGCGACTTCTTCCTGGATGCTGTAGATCATTTCCTTGAACATCTCGAAGCCTTCGAATTGGTACTCGCGAAGCGGATCCGTACCGCCGTATGCACGAAGGTGGATACCTTGACGGAGCTGATCCATCGCATCGATGTGATCCATCCATTTGCTGTCTACTGCGCGCAGTACGACAACCTTCTCGAATTCACGCATCGTCTCGGCGCCAAGCTCGGCTTCGCGCTCATCATAATAAGCGACAACTTTGCCCTTGATGAGCTCAACGATATCTTCCTTCTCTTTGCCCCACAGATCATCCTTGCTGAAGGTATCTTCAGGCACCAGGTTCGAATTCGCGTAATCCGCGATTTCCTGCAGATCCCACTCTTCCGGAATATCGCCTTCGGTATGGGCATCAACCACATGCTCGATAACCGGTACGATCATCTCCATAACGATTTCGCGGATGTTCTCCGAGTACAATACGTCACGGCGCTGCTTGTAGATGACTTCACGCTGCTGATTCATCACGTCGTCATATTGGAGGACGACTTTACGGGTATCAAAGTTGCTGCCCTCTACGCGCTTCTGAGCGGACTCAACGGCACGCGTAATAAGGCGGCTCTCGATCGGCTGGTCTTCTTCAAGGCCCAGACGGTCCATCATCCCCATAATGTTCTCCGCACCAAAGCGGCGCATCAGTTCATCCTCGAGGGAGAGATAGAACTGCGAGGAGCCCGGGTCGCCTTGACGGCCGGCACGACCGCGCAGCTGGTTGTCGATACGACGGCTCTCATGGCGCTCTGTACCGATGATGTGCAAACCACCCAGATCCGCGACACCTTCGCCAAGCAAAATATCCGTACCGCGTCCCGCCATGTTGGTAGCGATCGTAACCGCGCCAGCTTGACCTGCGCGGGAAATAATCTCTGCTTCCTCCGCATGGAACTTCGCATTCAGCACTTTGTGCGCGACGCCGCGTTTTTTCAGCATATCGGCTAATCTCTCGGAGTTCTCGATGGAGATCGTACCAACCAGTACAGGCTGGTTATTTTTATGGCGTTCCACAATCTCTTCGACAACGGCTTTAAACTTGCCGTTCTCGGATTTGTAGACAACGTCCTGCAAATCTTTACGGATAAGTGAACGGTTCGTCGGAATTTGAATAACTTCCAGACCGTAGATCCGTTTGAACTCCTCTTCCTCTGTCTTCGCCGTACCGGTCATGCCGGACAGCTTGCGGTACATACGGAAGTAGTTCTGGAACGTAATCGTTGCGAGCGTCATGCTCTCGTTCTGAACCTTCAGCTGCTCTTTCGCTTCGATTGCTTGGTGCAGACCGTCGCTGTAGCGGCGGCCGGCCATCAGACGGCCCGTGAATTCGTCAACGATAACAACTTCATCTTCATTAACGACATAATCAACGTCGCGCTTCATGATGACATGCGCTTTAAGCGCCTGCTGGACATGGTGGTTAAGCGTTACGTTCGCATGATCGAATAAGTTCTCGATGCCGAAGGCTTTCTCCGCCTTCTCAACGCCTGCTTCTGTCAGCGTCACGTTACGAAGCTTGATATCAACCGTATAATCCTCTTCTTGCTTCAAACGGCTGACGAAACGGTCAGCTGCAAAGTAGAGCTCAGTCGATTTTTGTGCTTGTCCGGAAATAATAAGCGGAGTACGCGCTTCGTCGACCAGGATGGAGTCCACTTCGTCAATAATGGCATAATAAAGCGGGCGTTGAACCATTTGCTCCTTGTATAGCACCATGTTATCACGCAAATAGTCAAAACCAAACTCATTGTTCGTTCCGTAAGTAATATCGCAAGCATAAGCTTCTTGCTTCTCCTCATGCGTCAAGCCGTGCAGGTTACAGCCGACTGTCAGTCCGAGGAAAGTATAAAGAGCAGCCATGATCTGACTGTCACGTTGTGCAAGGTAATCATTGACCGTGATAACATGCACGCCTTTGCCTTGCAAAGCGTTCAAGTAAGTCGGAAGGGTCGCAACGAGCGTCTTGCCTTCACCGGTTCTCATCTCCGCGATCTTGCCTTCATGGAGCACCATACCGCCCATCAGCTGTACGTCAAAATGACGCATGCCAAGCGTACGCTTCGACGCTTCACGGACAACCGCAAATGCTTCCGGCAAAATCTGATCAATGCTCTCGCCTTTTTCAAGACGTGCTTTGAATTCTTCGGTTTTGTTGCGCAGCTGTTCGTCCGTGAGCGGAGTTATCGAGGACTCCAGTCCGTTAATTTCTTCTACCGTTCGCGTGAGACGCTTGACCTCGCGCTCGTTCGCATCACCGAATATTTTTTTCACTAGTCCGAGCATGGTCTTCCCCTTTCATAAATACGCCTGTTTGCCTTAAATTGTAACAGTTTGTAGTGACGCTCGCAACGCATCGCGTTCATTTCCAGCAATAAGCATGTATACTTTCATATAAAAGGCCTCTTCCCCGTTCGGAGAAAAGGCCGTCGCTCTCAATTTTATAAGTATAAGTGTAGTTATTATGGCCGGTTTCAGAATTATACTTGCTCGATCAGCCCATACTTCCCGTCGCTGCGTTTGTAGACAACGTTCACTTCCTTATTATCGACATTGGAAAATACGAAGAAGTTATGTCCAACCATGTTCATTTGCAAAATCGCTTCCTCAACGTCCATCGGCTTCAGCATGAAGCGCTTCGTCCGGACGAGCTCAAGTTCATCTTCCTCATCCATAACGGATACGGCTGTTTGACCGGCCCCTTCCTTAAACAGCGATTTGACACCGCTCTCATGACGGAACTTTCGGTTGATTTTGGTCTTATGTTTGCGAATTTGACGTTCCAGTTTGTCCACCACGACATCAATTGAGGAATACATATCCTCGCTCTTGTCTTCCGCCCTCAGCATAACGCCAACCAGCGGGATTGTGACTTCCACAGCGTGTTTGCCTTTGGTTACAGACATCGTAACGGTTGTTTCGGAGGCAGGTGCTTCAAAATACTTTTCCAGTCGACTGATCTTCTTCACAGCATACTCTCGTAAAGCTTCTGTCACTTGAAAACGATGACCTCGAATGATGTATTTCATGGGGCATTCCTCCTTTACGTACTCTTATTATAACATATGCAGGAACCTAATTCAAAATAGTTTTTTATTTATTGTGAATTTTCAGATAATATTTTCGAAGGATCTGCCTGAAATTTTTTCTTCATTAATAAGGGGACTAGCTGTGTGACAGTATGGATGAAAAGGGGATAAAAAAATGAAAAGCCCCGGTTTCCCGGAGCTTAGAATAGGCACTTGTCAATCGAACCATATAATGTGGCTGATGAGTCAGCCTAGATGATTACAGTTTGACTACGTTTGCAGCTTGTGGACCGCGAGCGCCTTCTACGATGTCGAATTCGACCGCTTGGCCTTCTTCGAGAGTTTTGAAGCCTTCGGCTTGGATTGCGGAGAAATGAACGAATACGTCGCCGCCTTGTTCAGTCTCAATAAATCCGTAACCCTTCTCTGCGTTAAACCATTTAACTTTACCTTGCATACATAAACAGTCCCTTCATCTTCAAATACTGTGAGGCGTCTAAGATATGTTATGGCCCACAAGTCGAATATACCATCATTGACACACTATTGTCAATATTTCCATGTAAGCGAATTCATAATTTTTAAATCGCCTCAAAAACTACCTTTTAGCATCAAAAAAGAGGCTGTCTCCGCCGCCGTATGCCGAGTCATATCTTGCCTGAGAACGGCGCCCCTGCTGGATTTTATCCCATTGCTGCCTCGCCTCGTCACGGAGAGTAACCATTCTAGCAACGATGACGGACTCCATGGAAATTAAACGGTCCGCTTCCAGGCGCAGCACGGCCATTTGCTCCATAGGAAGTTCCATTTGTTCCAGTTCCTTGAACAGTTCTTCTCGCTGCCGCATATATTCGTCGAACTGCTCCAGGTCGGCATTGTCCAACCGCTCAACCAAATTAGACGACAGTTGAATGAGTCGCTGTAAAAGAGCTTCCATTAGCTTGTCCCGCCATCTGATTGACTTGTTTGGCCGCTTCCACCCATGTTGCCTTCAGATCAAGCAAGTGCTCAAGCACTTCCTCGGCCGGTTCGGCGTTCTTCTGGGTATTCGCTTCGATAAGCCGTTGTTTGAAGTAATCGTAAAGCAGCAGCAGGCTTTCCGATACCGGGTTCGAGCGATCCAGCGTAATAATGAACTCGCTAATAATATCCTGTGTCTTCATCAGACTCGTATGTGCATCCGCATTCCGCTGCTCTTTAATCGCCTCAATGCCTTGACGGCAGAAGCGAATCGCCCCGTCATAAAGCATAATAAGCAAAGCAGCCGGATTAGCCGTTTGAACCGAGGTCTGCATGTATGGATTGCGCGGTTGGTATTGCATAGTTTAGCCTCCTGAATTAAGCAGCGATGCCAGGCTCGTGCTCCGAGAGTTCATCTGACTGATGTATTTTTCCATCTGAGTAAACTGAGCATAATAACGGTCTTCCATGTCAGCCAACCGGGTTTGTAGAGTTGAGATCTGCTTGTCTAAGTCGAGTGACTCTTTACCCAGTAAATAAGTATTTTTAACGGATGTGGTCGCTCCTGCTTTTTCAACGATCTGGCTGAAAATCGCACTTGCCTGATTATACAAACGAGTAGCAATCCCATCCCCTGCAGGGGTCTTATCATCTTTATCGTCAGTCGTAAATAAAGACATCACTTCATCCGGTTTCTCGGAAAGCATCTGTTTGAGTTTGGTTTCATCGATATAAAGCTTACCTTTGTCCATATAGCTGCCGCTAATCGATGTACCACTAATTAAAGAGCTGGATATCCCGATATCGGATAAGCTTTTTAATGTTCCGGAAGCTAGACCACTAACGGATGAAGACAAGGCATCTCTCATTTTATACAAGCTGCTGCTCAGAATGGAATCATTCGCAAGCATACCGCTCTTTGCTTTATCTTCCCATTGCTTAATCTGATCGTCAGTCATTTCTTTCTTCTGAGCGTCGGTCAGCGGAGCAAAATTGCGGTATTTCTCCTCAGTTAGCTCCGAGTTAATGGAACTGATCAGCTCGTTGTACTTATCCACGAAAGTTTTAATCTTGTTAAAGACGGAATCCGTGTCCTGCGTAACATTAACGTTTGTTACATCGGCGCCTTCCGCCTTTGCTGTAATGCTAAGGCCAGCTATTGTAAAGGTGTTTGAATCGTATTCACCGGCTACGCCATTAAACAATACTTTAGCGTTCTGGCCTGCTTTATAAATGGATGGCCCAGCATCTACAGGCGTAGCACCAGTCAACCCCAAAGCATCCAATACTTCTGTAGCAGAACCCGTATTGAAATCAATTGCTTTGCTTTTATCCGGGTTGTCAATCGCCAGGTAGCCATCCTTATTCAAGGATACCGAGACTCCGGTATTCTTCAGCGAATCATTCATCTTCGCAACCAAATCTCCAACTTTTGTTGTGGCGGTAATATCAAACTTATATTCTTGACCACTAATTGTAAGAGAAATGGATTTACCTGCTAAGGAAGCTAATGAAGTATCAGATGCCAGCTTAACATTGCCTGTCGTGGTTGCAGCTGTTGTTGATGTAGAGAGGTTTAAGATCTGTCCAATATCCGCACCTCTCAGATCAATATCTGCACTTGTGCCTGTTTTAGTAGATGAGAAGAACATTGTTTTCAGGGTAGAGTCGTAAGCTACTTTTACCCCTGTTTTTACAGATTCCGCATTGATCTTATTGGCAAGATCCTGGTAAGTATCTGAGCTCTTAAGCTCAATATTTACGCCATTGACGGTTATCGTCGTATCCTTACCAATTGCAGCTCCTGATAAAGTTCCGCTTTTCAATGACGCTGCCTTTGCCAACTGCTGAACTTGCAAAGTGTACGACCCTTCGATCGCCGTTGCTGAGCCTGTTACCGTTGCTACACTCGTATTAGAAGAGGATGCCGTTTTCGTTAAGTAACCGGATTGCAGCTTCATGTCGAATGCAGCATTTTTGAAATCCAGTATCTTGTTGTTCAGCGTCCGATAATCATCTTGCTTCCACTGGTTAATCTGTTTCTTCTGGTTGAGCTTATCAAGTGGCACACGCTGGGCATCCATGATCTGTTTAATCATGCTTTCATAGTCCATGCCAGATGCTAAACCGGTTACACGTAAAGTCACTTTAATCCCTCCTGATCATTACCTTTTCTCGTCAACAATTAAACCTGCCATTTCCCATAGCTTTGCAATAAAATCAAGCGACTTCTCTGGAGGGATTTCGCGCAATACTTCCCCCGTTTCCTTGTCCTTGACCTTCACCGCAACAAGATGGGTTTGCTTATGCACATCAAACTGCAGTTCTGTTGGTCTTCCCCGCATAGCTTTAACAGCCTGCTCGATATTTTTGAATAACTGCTGCTCTCCAACGCTGATCTTCTCGCCTTGCATCTCAGCCAGTTTCACATCTTCAAAGCTTGTATAGGTACGTGTTCCTTGAACAGCCGCTTCCATCTGTACCGAAGTTTCCGCATACGCTTCTTTGCTAGGAATACTCTTTGGTGCTTCGGATGCCGAAATTCGTTCCGATGGAAAATTCGATCCTGAGATAGATAGATTTGAACTCATCCGAATTTTCCTCCTGCCAGATTGATGTTACCTATTATATCGGCATATTAAAAAGCGATTATTATAGGTACATTGCAAGTAAACCCTATTAAAAAAGAGACCTTAGTCGCCTAAGGTCTCTCTTTATTCCGTAATGGTTAAAAATTAACGGAGAAGTTGAAGTACGCCTTGCGGCTGTTGGTTCGCTTGAGCAAGCATAGCTTGAGCAGCTTGTGCAAGGATCGAGTTCTTCGTTTGCTCCATCATTTCTTTCGCCATGTCAACGTCACGGATACGGGATTCGGCAGCAGTCAGGTTCTCGGAAGCTGTACCCAGGTTGTTGATCGTGTGCTCCAGACGGTTTTGAACAGCACCAAGTTTGGAACGTTCGCCGGATACGGAGCTAATAGCCGAGTCCAAAACTTTAATTGCGGAAGAAGCGCCTTCTTTGGTCGAGATATTAAGAGCAGCTTCGGATTTCACGTCGTTAGTTCCGTTAGTAACGGAGTTAGCAGTAGTGAAGCCAGCTTGACCAGCGTTACCAGTGATACCGAGTGCAGCGGAACGCATGTCAGCGATTGTCAAGGACATCGATTGGCCGGAGTTTGCACCGATCTGGAATTTAGTGGAGAAGCCAGAGCCTTGAGCGCCAGGTCCAACTACTTGTTCGATGTTACCAACAGCTTCAAGGTCACCAGGTGTACCTGAAGTACCTGTGAATCCAACAGCAGTTAGAGGAGCACCAGTTCCATTTTCGAGTTTAATATCTTTTCCATTTTCGGAAATAAACTGAATTTTATTATCATCCGAAACAGAAGCCGTTACTTTGCCATCAAGGCCAGCTTTTTGCAATGCTGCGTTCAGATCTTTTACCAGATCAGCTGTCGCTGCTTTTGCAATATTAGCGTCAGTGTTACTAGTGTCGTAAGTTTTAGCGTTAGGTCCCAGATTAATTTCAACCGCGCTATCCGTACCAACAGTAACCTTAAATGTGGAATTAGCGGCAATTGTAACATCTGTGCCGTCTACAGCTGTGGAACCTTCAAGACCATGACGCTCAACAGTTGTTGGTGTACCTTTAACTTCCGTACCAGTCGCTGCTGCGTTAGCGAAACCTAACATTACAGCTGCATCGTCGTCATCTGCAGTAATAGTAATGCTGCTTGTATCGCCTTTAGATTTAGCTGTGAAAGTAAGTGCTGTACCGTTGTCTTTAATGTCAACGAGATCAGACAATTTAACTCCGCCAGCAGTTACATTTTTCAATTGGTCGATTAATTGATCTTTAGTGATAGCTGTAGCAGGGGGGCCAGCTACGCTGAAATCTTTATCGAGTACAGATGTAATATCAAATGTAGTACCATCAACTTTAATTGTTGCAGAAGTAAGTCCCGTAACATCAGCATTACCAGCGAAAGTAGTAGCACCAACAATTTCAGCGCTCTTAGCTTGAGTAATTTTCGAACCATCGTTCGAAGCGATACCGCCATTCAGCAATTTTTGAGTATTGAACTCAGTTGTATTGCCGATACGGTTGATTTCGGAAGTCAATTGGTTCATTTCGTCTTGCAGAGCCGAGCGGTCAGTATCCGTATTCGTACCGTTCGCGGATTGTGTAGCCAGCTCGCGCATACGTTGCAGGATGCTATGAGTTTCGTTCAAAGCGCCCTCAGCCGTTTGGATCAAAGAGATACCGTCTTGACCGTTTTTAGCAGCCATGTCCAGACCGCGGATTTGGCCACGCATTTTTTCGGAAATTGCCAGACCAGCTGCATCGTCACCTGCACGGTTGATACGAAGACCGGAAGACAGTTTTTCCATGGATTTGCTTTGTGCTGCAGAAGCGCTGTTCAGCGAGCTCAAAGTGTTAAGAGCTGCAATGTTGTGATTAATACGCATTGTTATTTCCTCCCTGAATGTCTGTTAGTTCCGCATCCTTGCGGAAGCTTACGGTGAAAGGGTCGGCCGCCCCTCCCCCGCGCTTATTAATTATATCGACAGCATTCGAGGAATTTTATAGAGGAAAAACAAAAATTTCTATTTTTAATTTTATTTGTTTCGATTCTGTTTAAGCAGCTGGACTACATCATTTAAAGACTGCAGGCTGCTCACCGCTTCACGGTTAGAAGATTGTATATTGGCATAGAGCTCTTTGCGTAATATTTCTATATCCTTAGGAGCTCGGATGCCAATTTTCACATTGTCACCTTCGACACCAAGCACAACGACTTCAATATTTCCACCGATCATAATCGACTCATCTATCTTTCGGGATAATACAAGCATGTCGTTCCTCCTTAGGCTTGATATAAAGGGGCTCTTGAACTAAAGGCATGGTCATGAATGATGTGCTGCTTGCCGCGATTTGTTGACTTGTTCAGAACGATCGGCGCAAGTAGGTTTATCGTCGATTTCATAGGATCCGGATTTAACGTAATGATCGACCAGACCTCTACATCCTTTTCGTCGGTTAGGCTTAATTCTTGTATGACCGACTCCGGTAAATCCCATTCATATTCATTATAAAAGAAAAAGGGGTTGGCAATAAGAAACGTGATATTCTCATCCTCAACGGATTGCATCAGCCTTACCGGTAATTCTCCCTCTACTTCAGACAATGTAAATTGTTGCAGGTGTTCAAAGCCCGGTATTCCGTTATCAAACTGGTATGTAGTCAATCGAATCCCCTCTTCGTCTACAAGATAAAAAAGAAAACTACAGACCTCGTATATAAGGCATATACGTTGAAGGCCTATAGTTTATTAAACCTAATTCTATGAGACTTGTAAAATCACCGCTACAGAAAGGTATCTATGCTTGGCGGTGTAATCTGCACGGATGCATATTGACGCATGTAGATTTCTGCTTTGCCCGGCGTATATTCATGAATAGGACGATTAGGTGTGACATTCAAGTCAACACCGCCCTGCTCAACGGATATCTGTACTTTGCCCGGTGTAAAAGATACATCTACATTATCAATAGAAGCCGGCCCTGTAACGGGCATCGACGGCCCTTCGATCTGCCAGTCTTTCGACAGGCTTGCGACTGGATTATTCTTTACATGTGCAAGATCCGCCAGCTGCCGCCCTTCTTCCATCCGACGGGCTACACCCTGAAGCGCAATTTCTTTGGCTTGCGAATAAATTCTACTCGATACTTCCAGGTTGTTAGCTAATCCTAATGCATCCCATGCCCTATCCTGATTAACTTCCAGAACACCCATAGGCTGCTCAATAGACAGCTTCGCTGGAATCTGCCGCATATCGACGGAAGCCTGCGGCTGCTCAATACGTTGCTCCGCAGGTCTTACCTGGATCCCTATTAAGGCTGGCTGCTGATGAATTTGAATCTGACCAATCGCCATTAGAACCCTTCCTATCTCAAGAAGTCTACAAGGCTAGGCTGAATGATTTTAGCACCTGCGGATAATGACGCTTGATAAACGTTCTCCAAGGTGGTGATATTTGTAATAGCTTGTGCCATATCGACATCTTCTACTTTTTGCTGCATCTGCTGGAGATTAACATCCACATCCGACAGTCTGCCTTGTACAATTTCCACACGGTTAACACGCGCGCCAATCTGAGCTCTTGCCGTCAGCATGGTGTTCATTCGCGTATCAATCTGACCGAGCAGACTTGTTAACCCTTCCTGATCACCTGAACCCAACATATCATAGGCACGATGCATAAGCTGGAACAAGTTATCACTTGTTGTATCGGACTCATTACTAACCGGGTCTCCAAAAACATCATTTCCGGTAATGTTTACTTCCATTGTCATGCCCGGTGACAGCTCATAATTGATGCTTCCGGTATCGGTCTGGCTGCTGAATGCTTTTAGTTGAGGAGGATCAGCCAAGGGATCAGTCACCTGATCCAATCCGATTGTAGAATATGGTTTAACACTTGTCTGTTCGCCATTAAACATCTGTTTTCCGTTAAACTGGCTGTTTCCGATTTCAACCATTTGATTGTACAACTGCGAAACCTCTGTCTGAATAGCTGTGAGACTTGTTTGTTCGAGCGTACCATTTGCGCCTTTAACGATCAATTCACGAAACCGTTGAACGATATCCGTTGCCTGACCAATGGTAGTATCCATATATTCCAATGATGACAAAGCCGCATCTGCGTTATCTGTATATTGATCATTAGAAGCAATCTCACCGCGATACCGCAAAGCAAAAGTAATACCAACTGGATCATCTGAAGGCTTATTGATTGCTTTCCCGGTAGAAAGTTGGTTTTGCAGCTTATTCATACTGTTCATGTTGTTTGTAATGTTGCTAAGCATTTGAGAAGACATCATTGTTTGCGTTACGCGCAATGCCACGTGGCTGCACCTCCGGCTCTATCTATTAGATTACAGGCCGACACGGCCCATGCTGTTGATGATACGATCAAGCGTTTCGTCGATAACGGTCATCACACGTGCAGATGCATTGTACGCATGCTGGAACTTCACGAGATCAGACATTTCTTCATCAAGCGATACCCCGCTGACAGACATCCGGCGTGAATCTACCTGCTCAACAATCGTTTTTTGATTCGACTGCAAACGTTGCGTTTCCTTGGACTGCACACCTAATTGGCCAACAACAGAGCGAAGGAATCCATTGATTGTGTTATTGTCTGTACCGTCAAAAGCAAATTTTGTATCGCGAGCCTGGGACATCAGAACTGCCATTGAATTGTTGCCTGATACAACTGATTCCGTTCCATCTGCGTTAAGAGTCACTTTCATGGAAGTTGCTAGCAATGTAGGGTCAGCTGCTATCTTCGGATTCAATTGGATATTAGCTGCGGTTAAATTATCGATATTGCCGTCAGCATCCGTGAACAGCGGTTCACCTTGCTCCCCGTTCATCGTATAGCCCAGCTGATGCAGGCCGTTCAAGCCTTGAACGGTAACTTTCAGATCCTCCGTCAGCGTGCGGTTAGCCCCTGTGTAGGTTACACCGTTAAGCACCGTACCTTCGGGCAATACCGAACCTTTAGGAATTGTGACCTCAATATCGCCATTTGCGATTGTGTTAGCCATTTGATCCAGCTGCTCTATATAACCTTGTACATATTTGTCACGCGACTGAATAGTACCGTAGATAGCGCCGTTACTTAAATCACCGTTCTCTATCGCACTTGCCATATCATCTAAAGTCAATCCTTGTGATCCTTCCGCAGTCTTACCCACAACCAAGGTCACATTGCCCATTGTAATCGTATAACCGTCGGATAAATCAGACACCTTGATATTAGCGAGACCGGATAGTTCATCTACCAGAGCATCCCTTTGATCCCGCAGGTCATTAGCATCATCGCCGATTCCTTCAATACGCTGGATTTGTCCGTTCAAGTTGGCGATTGTGCCCGAGATCGACTTGAGGTTATCAAGGTTAATTTGAGCATTTTCCGACAAATCCGTTTTCAAATCAGTAAGCTGTTTGTATGTATAGTTAAAAGCATCCATCATGGCCTTCGTCTGTTCAACAAGTACAGCCCGGCCATCCGAGCTTTCTGGTGTTTTACTTATATCCGACCAACTATTCCAAAAATTCGAGATTACCGTCTGCAGGCCCGTGTCACTTGGCTCATTTACGATGGTTTCCAACTTCTCAAGCGTATCTGCCTGGACGGTATAATTGCCGAGCCACTTGTATTCACTATGAAACTGGCTGTCCAAAAACTTGTCCCTCACCCGGGTAATTGAGCTCGCTTCCACGCCAGTACCAAGTTGTCCTGCAGCTGTGGAGTGAGAATAGCCATAGGCTTCAATTGGACGAGCTGCAGTGAAGTTAACCCGCTGCCGGGAATAGCCTACTGTATTCGCATTCGAGATATTATGACCTGTCGTATTCAGCGCGGTCTGAGTGGTGAAGATGCTTCGTTTCGCGGTCTCCAGACCATGAAATGTAGATGCCATCGTATCTTGTCCTCTCTATGCTTAAGTCTTGAGATTATAGCGACTAGCACGCTGCACGTTCATCCCTTGTACGGCGCGATGATAAGTAACCTCGTCCTCCGGCGCGCCAAGGAGCAGATCCTGGGTGAATTGCAAGTAATCCAGATTCATTCGAATCAGCTGCTGATTAAATGTATTCACATCCTGCAGTGTCTTAATCGCGGCAGACAGCTCCCGCCACATTTGCTGAAGTTCCAGCTTCTGTTCGGCATGGTAGACCATCTGAATGAGTTTCTCCATCTTTAGAGAACGCATATTGCGCAGCCCTTGTTCAACCGTATACCTTCCTACTTGAAGGAGACGGGTTTGCTCCAGATCGACAATACGCTGCACGCTTTTTCTCTCGCGACTCGTAATGAGCGATACCGCTTCAACATTTTCCGTTCGGATGGCTTCCGTCTTCTCATTGGCATGCTGGATAAGCTCACGATGAGCATCCAGCAGCTCCTGCAAAGTAAGTAAAATCTGACGGATATGTTCGTTCATCTACTCATCACCCTTCAGGTATGGAAGCAGCTTGTCAGCGATTCTCCCGGCATCAACCTTATACGTACCGGCAGACACGGATTGCTTGAGCTCTTCGATGCGTTTTTGCCGCTCAGGGCTGTTTGCTTGGGTATTGGAGAGCATTTCCTTCGCCTCCGCCGAGATCTCTACGACATCCTTCTGTTTCTTCTTATTTGCACCATCAACCCGTTGTTCCATCTGCTTCTGGTAGTAGTTGTATGCGCCGATCCGATTCGTTTCATTTATCTTCATGGATAATCACCTCTTTAGTTACACAATAGAAAAAAACCGATAACCTTTAACAGTATTATCGGTTCAGTAAGTTTGAAAATGAATAGGCCAAGTTATGGGACAAAATATTAATTTAACCTGTTTTTGTACTTATCAATGCCTTTGTAAGATACTCTCTCTTCCGAACGATGAGAAGCATTCCTTGCCTCGTCCTCGTGCATGCGCTGAGTATCCTTCAATAACCGTGCACGGCAATTGCCGCAGATATTGTTTTCCCTAATCAGTGTACCACATACTTCGCAAGGATACATAAGACTCGGGGCATTTAAGAGCGAAATCCGTCCTTCTTTAATAAACTTCGTGATTTGTTTGATCGATACACCCGTTGCCTCGTGCAGCTCGGTTATGATCGCGCCTTTATTCTCACGCAAGTACGTGGAGCACAATTCGTATTCTTTATCAATATCCCGAATACATGCAGGACAGACGTCACGAAAATTTTTCGCAAACAGCTTTCCGCACCGAGGACAATTGTCTAAATTCATCATCGTTTCCCCATTCCAGCAATCAAGAGTAGATAGGGTTTATTTTAACGGATATTGGGAGTTTTTTCACTAGTAATCTTGCAGAGGATATTATCCGCTAGGATCTCGCCCATGTCAGGGCATAAATAGCGAGAGAAATAGATGCCTGCTCATGCAGCGCAGTCGCGCAGGCCTGAATGGTACTGCCCGTGGTATAGATGTCGTCAATGAGCAGAAGACGGATAGGACGGGAGGGTGCTAAAGAGTTTGAAAGTGATGTATGCAAAAGGCCCATTGTCTCCGGCTTCGCTTGAAATAAGCGCCTCGTATCCTTCATACGTTCGGATCGGGTCTTAAAGCTTTGCTTCTCCGTATGACGCTGCCGGATGAGCAGATCATAGAGCGGAATATGATGGTATCCGGAAAGTATCGAAGCAAAACGCTCCGCCTGATTAAAGCCCCTCTCCTCTGCCCGCTCCGAGCTGACCGGCACAAAGGTAATGGCATCCCAGAAGGAGGATGAGCTGCTGACTTCATCGGGAGAAGAGGGTTGTGTGCGAAAGGCTGCTTCCTTCGTAATAGCTGCAAAAGCAGGGAGCATCATCTGGGCAAGCATATGCTCCAGCCTCTCATTGCCGCGATACTTGTATTGGGCAAGCCATTCTCTCATCTCGCTGCTGTACTGAACCGCGCTCCGATTTGCTATAAATCGGGCATCCGTCCGGCGGACACAGTCGGTACAGGTGATTCCTCTCCCGCAAATCCGGCATTTTATTGGTGTTAGCCATGGTATTGCTGCCTGGCAGGAAGAGCAAACCGATTGAATGAAGGAGGACGGCAGATAGGAGAGATAGGCTTGGAGTCCTCCTGATTTGAGAAATGACGGAGATAGGAGAGTTTTGCTTAATCCTTTTCCGCAGAAGGGACATTCGGATGAACTTGTGTTCAGCCACTGCAAAGCCTGCTGGATGTCATGTGTCGAGCGCTGAAAAAGCTGTCGGAGCAGCTGGAGCATGGTAGACCTCCTTCTTTTTTTGAGTGGAGCTTCGTGCGTATGGATGATATGGATTATGCCTCACCGCTTTAACAAGCGGCTCCAAAAGGTACGCGTGGCTGTTCCTTCTTGGATTAAGTATCCTTGCTTTCCGGCTATCCGGTTCATTCCGCGAATATGGCGGACAGCTGAGATTTGGGACCGGGAGCGCTCCCTTCCGCAAAAATAGACGAAGCCATTCGGATCATCTCCCGAACGCCCGGCCCTTCCTGCCATTTGTACGAGTGATGCCTCGTCAAACAATCGTCCGTCCGCATCGAGAATATAAACATCACTGCGCGGAATCGTCACTCCCCGCTCCAGAATAGTCGTGGTTACGAGAACCCGGATCTGGCCCTTGCGGAATCTGCTTACTTTATCCGCTCTAAGCGGATCTTGGGACGAGGTCCCTTCGACAGCTGACTGTTTGAGTACTGTCCGCAGAAGCTTGGCCATCGGTTCAACCTGTGAGATCCGCTGGACAAATAAGAATAGCTGGGCGCCTCTAGCCAGAGAGTGATTCAAAGCGGCAAGCAGTGCTCTCGGCAGACTTTTGGCCTGAAGCAGCTTGGCAACGGACGGTGTACGTATCAGCTGGGGCACAGGCAGCGGATGACGATGATAACGGACAGGTACTCTCGCATGGGGCAATTGACCACTCCTCGCTCTACGTTGAAGCTCAGTTGGCGGCGTAGCAGACAGCAGCAGCTTTGGCGCATGAGGCGCGCGGCTTTTGTCTGCCGCAAAATGCAAGATCGGATCTCCATGGTAGGGAAACGCATCAAGCTCGTCGATAATCACCAGATCAAAAGCTAGATAGAACCGCATCAGCTGATGCGTGGTTGCTAACGTTATATCGCCCGCTTCCCAGCGCTGCTCGCTGCCGCCATATAAGGTGACCACCCTTGCGTCGGGAAAAGCACGCCGAATGCGCGGGTCAAGCTCGATAACAACATCCCTTCTAGGTGTTGCAATTAAGGCTCTGCCGCCCCGGATAAGGACCGACTCGACAAGCGGAAAGATCATTTCCGTCTTGCCGGCGCCGGTGACGGCCCAGAGGAGGAATTCTTTGCTCTGCTGTGACTGGTGCGGCGCTTCGATGAATCGAAGCGCCGATCCGGTGGCGGCAGCTTGCGCGGGGCTGAGCTGCCATTTGTGCAAGTCGGCCGGAATAGAATCGGCCGGTAATGGCGGTGCAGGCATGCCAAGCACCAGCAGCTCGCATTCGCGGCTGCGCCCCATGGTGAGGCATGCCGAGCAATAGGCGCACATGCGCCCGCACGCCGCGCAAGCCGTGCGGTGCATGTGCGCTTCGCCGCTGCCGCATCGCCTGCAGCGGCACTCGCGCCGCCGCCGGCCGTTCCCGGCGGCGACAGCGCCAGTGAGGCGCAGCCAGCCTAGCAGCTGCGCTAATTGCAGTGCGCCGCCAATATCGGCGGCGGCGCCCTCAAGCAGGGCGTGCGCTTCGCTGCGAAGCAGCGCACGGCCCTGCAAGGCCGCGGCGGCCCGCTGCGCAGCGGCCGCCATGGCCTCCCGCGCGCGAGCAGCCGCGCGCGCGGAGCCCGGGCTAGAGCCGCCCGCTTCAGCGGCGGCTCGCGCCCACTGCCGGGCGGGCAGGCTGGCATCGCCTGCAGCCTGCCCGCCCGGCCCCACAAGCGCGCCAGACGCTTCGCGGCGCGCCTGCTCCACACAGGCCGCAAGCGAAGCCAGCGGCCCGCAAGCTTTGCCCGCCTCACCCCGGGCAGCTCCGGCACCTTGCCACAATTCCACGCACCGAATCGCATCGCCTAAAGGCAAGGCTTCCTCCGACAGCAGGCCTTCCTCCACCCGCTCCCCTTTTAACCTCAGCTCCACGGCTTTACTCCGTAGCTTCTCCCTACTCTTCCTTCCACTTTGCCGGCCATCCACCACCCTAGCTGCCTCCGCAAGCCCATCCTCCATCCAAAACAGCCGGTCCACCTCTGGTGCAATCGTCATCTGAGCAGACCACGCCCCTCCAATACATACTAGATATACATAAGCCTTCACCCACACCCCTCCCTGCACACGCAAAAAAGCACACCTCAATGACGCGAATCGCATCATCGGGGTGTGCTTCACTCCGTACTTTCAATTAGGTCCCATTATAGCTCAAAACGGCATTTTCGACAAATCCGAAGGATTCTGCAAATCCACAAGAATAGCCTGGTCCGGCTTACTCACAATTCCTTCGTTTGTAAGCATCCATATGAGACCTGCGGAAGAATCGTCTCGATGTGAGCGCTTACGATCTTTTAAACCTTCATCCGCAAAAACCGTAATATTCCCGTTCTCTTTCCGGAGTCGGTCTACAATCTGAGCAGTCTCGTCAGCCGAGTGACTATCTACAACCGTAAGCTGGACATCCGTCCCCATTCTGCGCGAATACGAAGAAAACTGGCGAAGAAACATCTCCATCTTCATATGCTGGTCATGGGCGACAAGAACATAATGCTTGCTTTCACGCGCCTTGTTTCTCCTAAGCCTATAAGCCACATGCACCGATGCGGCGGCCAAAGCATAACAGCCTATCACAAGGAGTAAAATCGTAATCAGGTCGGCCACCTCCTCTTTGTGACAATATATGCCGTTATGCGCCTAGTGGTTACGGACACAAGGACAAGACAGACAAAATATGCGATCGACATGCCAATTAGCCTGATGTAAAATAAATACAAATATATTTGGCGCGTGAAGCACACCGCTCTATTTCCGTTTTCTAACGGGAGAGAGTAGTGTGCTTTTTATTTTGCTAAGGAGGGATCTCGAATGCTGGAAGCTCAATATGATCAATGGTTAACTTCCCAATTTGCATCCAGTGGAGGAGAACGCAAACGAAGGCTCGAGGAGGAGCGGCATGCCGAGGATATTTTTCTGAAAAAGGTCTGGTGGCCAGCAATCGGACACTTGGAACATCTGCATGCTGAATTTGAAGTCAATGATTACAAAGACGGCCCGCGTTTTCTGGACTATGCCTATCTTCGTAAGCCCTACAAAATCTGTATCGAAATCGACGGCTACGGCCCGCATCACCGGGACACCGACCGCAGACAATTTGCTGACAACCTTATGCGACAAAATCATTTCATCCTGGACGGCTGGACGGTTATCCGTTTCTCCTACGACGATGTGAAAAACAAACCACGCCAATGCCAGCAATTCATCCAGCAGCTGTTCGGCAAACTCTTCAGTCTTGCTCCCGAGACTAACCTTACGCTGCAGCAAGATTTCTCCGAAAGAGGTTAAAACGTTGCTCCAAGTTGGTAATAAAGCTGCTCGATCACTTTTGAAGGAATTAGTTGAAAAGAAGCTCCTTGCCCCAGCCTCCAGCGGCAGCTCCCGAGTTCGTTTTTATACTCTTACCTCACAACTTCGACAGTCGTAGGCCACTCCGACGCCTTTAAGCTCCCTCAGGGACCTTAACTCCCACGCTTCCCATGCTCTCACCAAAACACAAAAAAATCCCGCGTCTACGACACGGGACTCTATTATGTACCTGTAACCAGACCTGCTCTGACTTCGGGTCGCCTGACGGCGGGCCGCTCTTCACCGGGTTCCTGCCTCTCGCATGCAGCTTTGGTCTGCCTTCGATCGAGCCCCTCGCCTCCTGTGCGCTTAGAGCGCACTTTGCGTGTGAAACTAGCTAGCCCCCGGCTACAGTGTTACCCAGCCAAATTTGATGGATTGAATAACCGCTTGCGTACGGTCGTCAACCTCCATCTTCTGCAAAATGCTGCTTACATGGTTTTTAACGGTTTTTTCGCTAATGAACAAATACTCGCCAATCATCTTATTGCTCTTGCCCTCAGCCATAAGACGCAGTACTTCCGCTTCGCGGCGTGTCAGCGGATTGTCTTCGCCCGCTACAAATTTCACTCCCGGCTCCATGCCCGCTGCAGCTCCGGAGATAACGCCCATCTCGTCCAGGTAAGTCATACGGCGCAGCTGGTTGATCAGCTTGCCTGTCACCTTCGGATGGATATAGGCATGACCGTTCACAACGGAACGGATTGCGTTAATCAGAGACTCTGCTTCCATATCCTTCAGCAGGTAGCCTGTAGCCCCTTTGCGGAGTGTCTCGAATACGTAGCTTTCATCATCGTGAATAGATAGAATAATAACTTTCACATCAGGGAAAATCGTTTTCAGTCGCTCGGTTGTTACAACACCGTTCTCGATTGGCATGTTAATATCCATGAGCACGATTTCCGGAATCGTGTGATTGCAAAACTCGAGTACTTGAATGCCGTCCCCGCATTCCCCGATTACTTCAAGATCGTCTTCCATGTTTAAAATCCGTTTAAGCCCTTCGCGGAAAAGTTGGTGATCGTCCGCAAGCAATACTTTAATCTTGCGCTTACTAGCCGGCGCTGCCTGGTTCATTCGTCATCTTACTCCTTTCTACTCTCTACTGAAATGGGGATGTTGACTATAATCTTCGTCCCGTGTCCTATTTTTGAGTCGATTTCCATCCTCCCTTCAAGAAGATCTACACGCTCGCGCATGCCTATCAAGCCAAAATGGGAGTTATTCTGCGCATGTACTTCCGTCTGTTCGGTCTGGAATCCAATACCGTTATCCACGATTGTAATCGTGACCGTCTCTGTCGTAAAAGCAACCTCCAGAGTAATAAAGGATGCTCTTGCATGCTTCTGTGCATTGGTGAACGCTTCCTGAACAAGGCGGAATACCCCAGCTTCCATGGCTGACGGCATTCTGACTTCTTTTCCGTTAAGCTCGAAGATCGTCCGGATCTTCGTCTTATCCTCGAAGTCATGAGCGAACTTGCGAAGTGCAGGTACAAGACCCAAATCATCCAAGGCCATCGGGCGCAGATTGAAAATAATTTTACGTATTTCCTCCAGCCCGGAACGAACCTGACCCTTCAGATCTAATAATTCGTCCTGTACCAATTGAAATTCCTTCTTTATAAGCATTCTTTCTACAATTTCTGTTCGAAGCACGATATTGGCGAGCGATTGGGCCGGTCCGTCATGGATTTCGCGTGAAATCCGTTTCCGTTCTTCCTCTTGCGCCACAATGATTTTGAGTCCAATCATCTGTCTCGTCTTCGCCGACTCCAATATGCGCGACACTTGGTTAAGGTCGCCGGACAAATATTGGAGTACTACATTAATTTGCGAGGCAATCGTCTCCGCCCGTTCGATCGACTTCTCAACATTGCGAACCCGCTTCTGCAGATCATCCCGGCGAGTTTTTAAATAAGCCTCTTTCTCCCGGTAGACCATCAGATCAAGCTGAATTTGAGTTGCCTTCTCATAGGCGGTTTTGATGTCCTCTTCTTTATATCGAACAAAGTCACGGCTAACTTCAGTCAACCGGATGCGGGCGCGCCGATAGTCCTGCTCGAGCTGGTCAACTCGTTCAATTGTGGTTAGCGTTTCTGCCAACACAATCTCGAGCTCCTGGCCAAGCGATTCCAACTCCTGACGCGCCGACTCACATATTTCGTAAATTTGTAGTTTACTGTCCTCCATAACGGAGATCGCATTTGTAATCACATTATTAATATCGACGATGTGCTGGTCCAAAACAATCGGCAACCTTTCTCAAACTCTAATAATATAAAAATTTCTCCTTATAATAGAGCTTAGAATTCTCCGGATTGAAACGCTCTTAACTATCAAAGGACGGCAAAGCCGTTTTACCTTGTAGAAGGCTATTCTCCCCTATCATAACACAGATTGGCGGCCGTTCGTCCACACCTAATCGATGGCAATCTTTTTCGTTTTGCTGTCGTAGGTGACCTTTAGTCCCAGCTTTTCGGAAAATAACCGGATCGGAATTAACGTTCTTCCGTTCTTGATGATAGGAGCAACTTCTGTCTCAGAGAGCGCGCCATTGATAATTATTTCCTTTTTGCCAATAACCATTTCAAGCATCTTCGAGCCATTCAGAACCGTAACGCGATTGAGCTTATTGTCCCATTTTAGCGTAACGCCCATCGCATCGGTTACGAAACGAATCGGTACATAAGTCGTACCACCCGTCTCAAAAGGAGCAACCTCCATTGCAATCGTTTTGCCGTTGGATACTGCCGATTTCTTGCCGATTGTCATCTCGATATGGCCCTTGGTCGGAGTTGTAGCCGTTGCGGCATATTGCAGCTTGATATTATCCAGGCCTACAGTACCTGTCGCTGCACGCTCATCCTGGCCGTCAGGCGTTGTTACTACATAAACCCGCTTAAGCTTGACCGGATAAGCCATTCCTTTGCCGGACAGATCGGCTTTTACCGATTTCCAGCCTGTCCAATCCAGCTGCTTCGCCAGATCAACAAGATGGGCAGTACCATTCGCATCGATAAATTCGGCACGCAGCCAGTTAAGGCTCTTGTCGCCGTATACATCCATAGTCATCGATACCGGCGAGCCTTCAACCGATTTGCCGGAGGTGCCATTGAACTGGGCATATACCGCTTTTGTACCGGTACCGGCACTAAAGTCATAGGAAATTTGCAGTGCTTTTCCGGACGTTTGACCCGGTATATCCGTCACCAGCTTGACGCTTCCCGTTGTGGTAGCAGCAGGCGTCACCTGTGAATTAATGCCATAATTTACATTTTCAAAGTTCTCCAGCGTCTTCTCTGAACCGCCTTGCGTGAACGGAATCATCGTCGGATAACCGTCGTAACGTCCGATCGCGTATCCTGTTGTGGCACCTTGGTTTACGGAATTAACCGTCAAAGTATCGCCGCTCGCCGTTGCGGTAAAGCCTGTAAACTCCCATTTCAGCGAATCGCCTGACAGCTTATAGGTTTTGCCGTTTTTCAGTGTGACTTTCACCGGAATGGAGACTGTCGCGCCATTCGACAATGCGCCAGCCGCCGTGTCAAGCTTCAGCTCAGCAATCTGATCCTTGCCGATGACTTCCACCGGGTAAGTCGCTGTAACCGAACCGGATTTGACTGTAATCTTCGTTGAGCCGGGCTTAGCAGCCGTAAACGTATTGCCGTTAAATGTACCTATGCCAGCGGCAGAGCCGCTCCAGGCAGCATTAGATCCGTCTACGGTGTAAGGATTATAGTACGTGTCATAGCCTTTTACCGAGAAGCTGGCCTTTTGTCCGACAAAAAGAACATTCGAACCGCTAATCGCAATGCCTTTCAAATTACCCTGTGGAGCGGTTGTGAATACCCCGATGCCGTTCGCAACACTGCGCTGTGTCGTCTCATATTGCGTGGAATGGGCAAGGCGTACCGCTGTCTCGCCAAGCGGTCTGTCGATCATTGTTGTGGAACCGCCGCCGTCCAGGTTAATCCCTTTGTATACGCCAAGCTTCACCATTACCTGCTGCAATTCTTTCAAGTTAAGACCCGTGCTGTCGCCGTAGTCCTCGCTTGTAATCAGATAGACCTTGGTGCCGTCTTTGGAGTACCCTACAGCCGAGCGGGATACGTATGACGATCCGCTGACCCCGGTAATATCGCGGGAGAAGGATGCTGCCGCGCCGTTATTTACGAGAATCGTATGACCGCCAACCAGCATCTCAAAGGACGAAGGATCTACCTTTTGACCCGTTGTTGCAGATACGAGCGAATAATCCGACGTCACCGCCTGGCCTACCTGCAGGTGTTCCACAATAAATTTAGCCGCGGTACCATGACCGCGAAGGATATAGCCGTCTGCAGGAATAGCCCCTGTTAGCGGTTTGCCTTCCGAGATTTGCTGAACAACCCCGCCCACGACCAATGCCTCCGTAGGCGTTGCAGAAGAGTTCTTAGGACGCTCTGCGCCGCCCCAGGCGCTGTTGTAGATAAACAGGGCATTGGCATGGCTGTAGTTCGATGTACCGCCCTCTGGCATATACGCAGACTGGTTGAGGCCTGTCAGGACAAAGCTCGAGCCGTCTGCGGACATCACCGTGCCGTCAAACGTAAAGCTGTCGATCGTTGGCTTACGGTCTTTTGTCACGGCAAAAGCATACATGCCTTTGATTTGCATCGGGCTGGTCATCAGCGTTCCGCTTGTAACTTGCGCGCCCATTGGCGAGCCTTCCGTTGTTGTGATGAAAACATCGGCGTTAATACCTGCAACTGCGCCGTTTTCTTTTGTCATGTTCATAACCGTATTCAGCTTGCCGATGGTGTCGTTCTTGCCGCTCATGACGTCCAAGCTTACATAAGGATTCGATAAATCTACTTCAATGACATGAATATTCGCTTTAGCAGCTTTTCCGCTGCGTGTCGTTGTCCACAGATAATCCATTCTTTGCGCGCCAGCCGTAACATAGGACTGCTGGAGAAGCTTCAGGGACGGCTGTGCCGTAGCAGCTGCTGCGGTTCCAACCTGGAGGGGATTCCAATCGAAAGAAATAGCTGACGAGACTGGTTGTGCTAGCAATGTACCACCGATTACGACAACCGCGATTTTCTTGCCTAGGCTACCCGTCTGCCGAACTTTGCTGTTATGTAACTTACTCATCGTTATAGCAACTCTCCTAATCTAATCTATTAATCTACTCATTATAGACTACTAGAAGGCAGGAAAAGTTCCGAGTATAAGAAAATCTTAATAAATTTGAGAGGGAATTACTGGAGGATGATAGGGCTAAAGTCTGGGCAAGGAAGGGCAAGGCTGCGAGAAAAGATCATTCTTCCGATCGCTGTTGCAGACGAATTCCTTGAATTTAACGATGCTATCGTTAGAATTCGCCTGCAAAGGCGAGCATTCCATTTCTCCAGAATGATCTTTTCTCTCCGCCCCTTCAACCAGTCCCCGCCCCCATCCGCCAGCACTTGTGGGGGCGGGCAGAAGGATGTTGGTCATCGCGTGGGCCTGACGCCCACTGATGACCTACTCAATCCAGCAACTTTAAGGTCCTTCTGGGACCTTAAATACCATACCACGGTCCATTTCGACCGCCTACACTACCATTCCGTCAACCTTAAGGTCCTTCAGGGACCTTAACTACCTAACCAGCTGCTCTTTCTCCGCTCTGAAGGTCCCTCAGGGACCTTAACTCCCACGCCACCGTCCATTTCGACCGCCTACACTACCATTCCATCAACCTTAAGGTCCTTTAGGGACCTTAACTGCCTAACCAGCTGCTCTTTCTCCGCTCTTAAGGTCCCTCAGGGACCTTAACTCCCGTGCCATCATCCTTCCTATGCTCACTGGACAGTAAAAAGCCCCGTCATGGCGAACATATCGCTTTGACGGGGCTTTCGATAGAGTAAGTTAGTTTAAGAGATCGACGTATTCGAGCAAACGTTTGATCATAACGATCGCTTCGGCGCGGGTGGCGTTTTTCGTTGGGCCGAAGGTGGTTTCGGTTTGGCCGGTGATTACGCCGATGTAGACGGCTTTGGCCAAATCGCTCTTTGCCCAGGAAGCTACCTTCTTCCGGTCGCTGAATTTCGACAAGTATGTCGTTTCAGACTGCGGAAGTGAAATCGTCACTGCGGCAGCCTTCGCCGCACGCGACATCATAACCGCCATCTCCTGGCGCGTAATCGGACTATTCGGCTTAAACGTGCCGTCTGTATTGCCTGTTACGATGCCTGCCTTGGAAGCAGCGCCGATATAAGCGGCCGTTACTGTACCTGAAGTTACATCCTTATACTTCGAAGCCTCGCTCCGGCTGCCTGACAGCCCAAGACCACGAACGATATAAGCTGCGAACTCTGCCCGAGTGATCGAGCTTTGCGGATCAAACTTCGTTGTTGATCCCGAACGACCTTCGATAATAAACTTGTTTGCCATCATTTTAATCGTAGAACCAGCCCAATGCGAGCCGATATCATTAAACTTCGATGCTCCGCTGACCAGTGCGTATGCACTGTTGCCCTTCCGTTTGAAGGAGACTATGTTCGTGCCGCTTTCTGTAGAGAACGTAGTCGGTACATACGACAGCTTACCGGTTTGCGGATCCAGCCATACTACCGCACTGTTGCTTGCATTTGCAGACATTAACGGCTCAAAGCTCCTTTTTACATAGCCGCCGAATTCCGATAGCGTCTTCTCCGTAGTACCATTCACAACGGATGTCTCGAACGTAATCGGCGTCGACAGAAGGGATGCCCCTGCTTTGCTGATTGCCGAAGTCAAACCGCTGGCTTTGGAGCTGCTGCCTTTTTCAATCTTGATCAAAAGATTACCGGTTGTATAACTCGATCCAATGAGAGAGGCCATACTCTTGAAGGCAAGAGCACTTAACGGAATCTCATACGAACTTGTTCCATACTGCACAACAAAGGACGCTCCGGTACTAGACCGGTATGCACTTTCTAAAACAGTCAATGGAACAGCTACTACAGCAGCTCTCTCTGAGCTTGGAACTTCAAAGACAACGCGTGCGTTGCTGATTCCCGCTCCTTTGGCCGCAGTGTAAGCCGTCGACAGCTTATCGGACTGGATCGTATACCGGGTTGTGGAATAACCAGCAGGAGAAATATCCGATGTCTGAGTCGCCATCGATGTTGTCAATCCGATACCGCCGCCATCGGCTTCTTCATACCCGCCTGGCAGGGAATCAATAAGCGTCGTCTGATTAGCAACGGTCACATTCGTAAAGCTGTTAATAATCGTCCCGTCAGACGTACGCAAGCTATTCGTAGAAGTCGCATAATAAGTAACCGTAATCGAATCGCCAACGCCAGGTGCTTTGGCAAGGGTCAAGACAACCGTATTGCCGCTAACCGTTACATTGGTTGCAGGATCCGATCCGTTATTTACCTTCACAGCGAAGTAAGCTGATGAAGGCACATAAGATGAACTGAGCGTTTTCCAGAAGGACAAGGTCAACTTGGTTCCTTTCGCAACCGCTCCGTACAACCCGTTATCCGCAGATGAACCGTTTCCTACAGATGCCGTTACGTTGCTGAATACCGAAGCTTCATTGCCGGATACATCGGCTACATTCGTATATAGCTTCGAGTAGGATACCCTTACAGTAGAGCCTGATTGGATGTCAGGGCTAACTGTAAGAAGTACCTGAGAACCAGATACGGACACCTGCGTCACACTGTACTGCGAATTGTTGACGATAACCGAGTACTGGCTTGTTGACGGCCTTCTGGAGGAATCCAGCGTTTTATTGTAATTAATAAGGATGGAAGAACCCGACGCTTCAATCGACTGTAAAGCCGGGACAGACGTATCTCCCGTACCTGTCAGTGCATAACTGCTAAAGTTGTTCACTTTGTTACCTGCCGCATCCTGCAGCGGATAGGAACCGGCACTGTAAGATACTCGAACGCTCGAGCTGGAGTCTATCGACGCATTAACAGCCAGAATAACTTTGTTCCCCGTGCTGTACACGGAAGTTGGCGTGTAATAATTGCCTCCAACATAGACACTGAACTGCGAATACGCATAGCTGCTGACCGAAGCCAGATTTTCCGAGAAGACCAGGGTCACGATACCGCCTGCTGCCGTACCGCCGGTCAACTGAGGCTTTGTTGCATCCACTGCGGTTGTCACCGTCTGTGAAGCAAGACTCAACGCCTGATTGCCTGAAAGATCACGAATGCCCAGCGTAGCAACGGATGGTTTGGTATAAGACAGCTTTACCTGCTGCCCATCAACAATTGTGCTGGACACCGTTAACGTAACCTTTGGTCCAGATACGGATACTCCGGTTACGGACCGGTATGCCCCGTCAACGGTTATATAGAAGCTGCCTGCTGTCGGAATCGAGTTCTCCATTAGATCTTCATTATAAGTCATCACTATGTTTGATCCCTTGGCTTCAAGCTTGGATATCGCTGGCGCTGTTGTGTCGCCGCCAATGGTCTTGAATGTCCATTGATATTCATTCTGAATGCCGTTAAACGCATTGCCTGCCAGATCTGTCACGGCATCCGGATCAATAACGACATAATATACTGCACCCGCCTGAAGAGCTTGATTAGGCGAAATAATCAGCCTCTTGTTATTCAGCGGATCTACATTTACCGATGTTCCAACCTGCTGTGTAATACAAAGACTGCTCGTGTTGCTGACACATTGAAGCTTAATTTGACCGTTGCCCGGCTGTACAGCTTCACTGAATGTTGCAGATAAATTCGCATTCGGATCAGCTGAGATCGAGTTGTTAGCCGGCGAAGTTGCAGCCAAAGTCGGCTTCACGTTATCTTGAGTAACCGTATATCGCCAACTGGACGAGCTTGTTAATCCGTCAAAATACAATCCTACTCCGTCTTTAAAAGCACGGCTCCCAACGGTTACGTAATACGCCGTATTGTTGACAAAGGCTTTTGCAGCCTCGCCGCCGTATGCGCTCGTTGCATCGATCGTGATGGTGTCTGTCCCGCCGCCAGATACGCGCCCTGACGTAACCGGTATAGAGCGGAACAAGCTGCCTCCTGTTACTGTTCGAATCTCGATCGTGCCGCTGTCCTGGAATACAGGCTCTGTAAACGTTAATACGAGATTACCTGTTGTTGCCGTTAGAATGCCGCCAGCCACTGGCGAAAGACTCTTAAGTGAAGGCCTTGTTGTATCATTGCCGTACCCGGTTGTAAAGTTCCATGCCGAGGCATTCGAGATCCCCGGGAAAGGATGATTCGAACCGGAATCCGTCTCTATAAATGCCCCTGCATCGACCAATACATAGTAAGACGAGTTGGCATTAAATTTTGGGTAGGATGGCAAGGTGATTATCGCCGTTGCCCCATTAATCGCAACTTGCGAAGAGCTTGTTCTAATTCTTGCAAAAGTCGTGTTGCTCTTCACATCTTTGATCTCCACATATTTCTCGGTTCCCGCCGCAACGTTATGATCAAAGGTGATCGTTAACTTATCCGTCAACACGGATACGGAAGTCGCATTGTCTGCCGGCGTGATCGACACCATATTAAGTGGAGCAAGGTCAGTGTGGAAGCTCCAGCTCACATAGGATGCTCCTCCGGCTTCTATCGCGTTACCGGCGCCATCTTGAAACGCGGTTCTTGGAATCGTAACCGTATAATCCACATCCGAATCCAGCGGCGCATTTGGCGTGATCGTAATGGTAGTTGTACCGCTGCCCTGCACCATGCTTGAGGTTACGGGAATATTTTTCGTATCCGTAACACTGCTAAGAGTCACATAGCCGCTTGACGCATACACGGGTTCATTAAATTGGATAATAACTTTGCTGTTTACAGATACTTGTGTAGCGCTCGAATCCGGAGATTTCAGAGTAATCGAAGGCCCCGTTGTATCCACAACCGCAGCCGTTCTGAAATTCCAGGTTGTTGCACTGGATATTCCCGCATAATAAGCACCATTGGACACGTTGGCAAAAGCGCCGTAATCAATCAAAACATAATAATCCGTATTTACGTTCAGTACAGCATCCGGATTAATTGTCGCGACCCGGCCTGTCGCATCAAGTCTGATTTTGTAAGAGGACAGAGGGATGCTTTCGACAATATCACTGGTGTTGTAGTTATAGATGGTCAAAACCGCTGAATCTGAGCCCTTTGTAACAGCTTCATCAAACGTCAGCGTTAGATCGCTTGTAGGTGTAATTCCTGTTGCATTATCCGCTGGACTCATGCCTGCCACCAAAGGTCCGCTTGATGCAGCATGAACCGCATTCGTATCCCCTGCCCATCCCGGCAGTAACAATTGAAGCAGTAGCAAGACGGCTATCATTACACTTAATCGGCTTCGTACTAACATTTCCCGCAATCACTCCCCAGCTAAATACACTTGTACCCTATTTGTCGGCAAATCGGCTAGAAAAATTTAGGCTGACACGGTATTAGTCGAGGAGAGTTGCAAAAAGGTTGCATCTTCCTGCGAAAAATCGCATAAGAAAAGCCCCGAATCCGAAGATTCAGGGCTTAATTTAAGGCGAGCTTACTTTACAGCAAGCGCGTCTGCTTTAAGGTTCTCTGCTTTGTCCACGCGCTCCCAAGGGAGATCCACATCTGTACGGCCGAAGTGACCATAAGCAGCTGTTTGAGCGTAGATTGGACGGCGAAGGTCCAGCATTTTGATGATGCCCGCAGGACGAAGATCGAAGTTGTTCTTGATTACTTCAACCAGAACTTCTTCCGATACTTTGCCAGTGCCGTAAGTGTCAACGTTGATCGATACCGGCTGTGCTACACCAATTGCGTAAGCCAATTGGATTTCGCATTTGTCAGCCAGACCAGCAGCAACGATGTTTTTCGCTACATAGCGAGCTGCATAAGCTGCGGAACGGTCAACCTTCGTTGGATCCTTACCGGAGAATGCGCCGCCGCCATGACGAGCATAACCGCCGTAAGTATCAACGATGATTTTGCGGCCAGTCAGACCAGCATCGCCTTGAGGACCGCCGATTACGAAACGGCCTGTAGGGTTAATGAAGTATTTTGTTTGCTCATCCAGCCACTCAACAGGAACAACTGGTTTGATAACATGCTCAAGGATATCTTTCTGGATTTGCTCCAGGGAAATTTCTTCAGCGTGTTGAGTCGATACGACAATCGTGTCTACGCGAACCGGTTTGCCGTCCACGTACTCGATTGTAACTTGCGTTTTACCGTCCGGACGCAGGTAACCCAGCGTGTCGTTCTTACGAACTTCGGACAGGCGGCGTGCAATGCGATGCGACAATGCGATTGGCAAAGGCATCAGCTCAGGTGTTTCGTTCGTTGCAAAACCAAACATCAGGCCTTGGTCACCAGCACCGATATCTTCGTTTTCCTTCTGAACGTCTTTTCCATCGCGGCTCTCAAGCGCAGCGTTAACCCCTTGCGCGATATCCGCGGATTGTTCATTAAGCGATGTCAACACCGCACAAGTGCTGGAGTCAAAACCGTATTTTGCACGCGTATAACCAATTTCTTTAATAGTACGGCGAGCAATTGCGGAAATATCGACATAATCAGCACGGGAGCTGATTTCTCCAATAACAAGTACAAGACCAGTTGCAACCGAAACTTCGCAAGCTACGCGAGCGTAAGGGTCAGCTTCGAGAAACGCGTCCAGAACAGCATCCGAGATTTGGTCACAAATCTTATCCGGGTGGCCTTCTGTAACCGATTCCGATGTAAACAAGTGACGACCTTTTACAGACATCCGTATCAACCTCCTACAGCTAGTATGAAATAAGTGCAGACATTCTACACAAAAAATGAACCTTTCCCCGTAGGAAAAGGTTGTTAGACAACTCTCTAAAACAGTATAATACCGAAAATGTCGCTTGGTGTCAACGGATACCAATTTTTGATAAAATATAAGGAAGTATAAATTATCTCTATACTGTGCTTATATTTCACCGCGAAACGTATCTTCGCCACCTTCGGAAGGCACAGCCGTTTGCGCTTAAGAATACCCGTTTAATACTTTTTCAGCTTGAGCAACAAGACGTTGCGTAATGCTTCCGCCGATCGAACCGACATCACGGCTCGTTACTTCTCTCCATTGAATACGAGTGCCGCCGCTTACTCCTCCAAGCTCATCAGCAAACTCCGTATCAGCACCTGTGCTAACGCCATGAGAAGCAAACAAACCAAGTTCCGCAGCAATCTCATACTTCATTTGGTTCAGTGCAGCTTTGCAATCTGGAACGACAACTTTGTTGGAACGACTCATAATAAGAACACCTCCATTTGAATTAGGAACGTGGCTTTATTGTGTGTCCTTCCGGCGAGTTTGAAGCGTATAACCTATTGTCAGTCCGGGCAAAATGTTCTATATCATCCATTGCCTCTGGCTTATTTGATCACGTAACTACCGCGTACAAGCAAAGTTAACGATTTGGTGTACGTTGGTGCTGTTGTCACACCGCGCCCTGCCCGAGGAAACAGGATGTGATGATTAGCAGGGATGGCTTTGCCATTCGTTAGATCTTTGCCGTCGGTCAAATCCGCTATACCATTCGCGTCAGTCGTATATACAACCGCTTTACCCGCGCGTACAACTACCTCCGTGCCTTCATTAGCGATAAGGGTCTTACCGGCAGGTACAGCCACAACCTCAAGCTTCGCGCTGGTACCGCCTGTCTCAGGCTGCTCTGAGCCTCCGCCAGATCCGGAACCTGCTTTCGCAATCTGTTCATCTACATAGCTCTTGGTTACAACCGGATCATCTGCAGAACCTGGTACTGTTGCATTTGATTCCGCTTCAAGGGTTGTCGGCCAGTTCACCCCGGCAATAATGCCTGCTCCTACAAGAACCACTGTCAATACAATCCGTAGTGCATATTTCTTCACTTCGACAAGCTCCTTTCTTACGCTATTACACAAACAAATCTAGTATCTCTTAATAAGATACTAGATTTGAATGGGATTAACCAGTTATTTCTGGACTATTAATGTTCACCGTCAAGCCAGTTGATAAGAGAAGAAAATTGGATTTCTTTGGAAAACAGCTTTTTCTTGCTGCCGTTTACGGTTTCGTAGACGTTTAATGTGTAGCTGCTCCAATACTTATTAGTTTCCATTTTTTCGCTTAAGGAGTTGTAGTTGTCCCCAATCTTCCACGTTAAGCTATTATCTGCTTTGCCTTCCAGACTAATAGTCTTCGTCCAGAGAACGTCACCTGCAGGTTCATATTCTAACTCCATGGTGAGCTTAGACTGTGTAAACCCATCATAGCTGTAATCACGCTGCACTTTGCTGCCGATGTCCAGTTCAAGTGTCTCTCCATCAGCAAATACGTTGAAGTAGTTAAAATCAATATTATAAGGTCCTACTTTAATGGCATGATTGTTAGTCAGATCTGTATTTTCTGCCGGAAGACCAAACAGAACACCACGGATATAACCAGTTGGAGTACCAGTTGCACCTTTAATGAGACCATTCGCATCAATGGCTTCACCAAGCAGCAGCTGCAATCCATCACGGCTTACGTTGCTAGGAAGCTGAGTGTATACGATAATTTGTTCTTTATTGCCTGGTGTTATAGAAGTTGCTGTCTTCTGAATGGTTGCTTCGTAGTAGTTGCCTGCAGCTGATTTGAAGTAACCCGTCCATTGCGGCATCACTTTGCTGCGTGTCTGATTATTCATTACATCCATAAACACCGCATAGGTATCAGTAGTATCACCTTTGTACGTACGCACGTCTGTCACTTTAACGCTCATCTCGGAGCCAAGCGATTTTTGCGTATACACCTTGCCTGCATCAACCGAGTATATACCTGTAATCGCGGATTTTGTTACTTCTGCTACTTGAACATCTTCCGTGCCGGACTTCTCGTTCAATTGAAGCTCGAATTTCTTCCAATTGTAGCCGTAAGGCAGTTTGCCTATAAAGCTAATGGTTGTAGAAGCTCCTGGCGCTAATCCGATGTCACCTGTATTTTTTATGGTCTGGCCATTGATCGTAATGTTCTCATCTAGCAGCATTGTACCTGTTAATTCAGGCAATGGCAGGTAGACAGACTCTTTATTCTTAATAGAGAGTTTAGCAATTACATTATCATCATTACCCCATGGCATACGCTGTACGGATTGCAATTCGACTTCATAAGTACCTTTTTCATCCGTAAATGCTTGCTTAGCTGTTCCAGGAGTGGTATCCAGCGAGAACGGAACCATAAACGATGCTACGGGCAGTTCAACCTGGCTGCTGTCTGCCCCTACTTTTTGAGTAATAACCAGCTTCCAGCCCGTTGTTTTAACGGTATTCGGAATCGATCCTGTTAGTCGAATAGAATTAAGTACAGCAGGCTCAAGCGTCAAGTTAGAATCTGCAGTGTTTTTCAGCTTCAACTTATACAAGCCGCTAGATGTTTTTAAGTAGTAGTTATACTCCGGAATGGCTACACCAATCTGGCTTGTATTACGGGCTACAAATGATAAGTTCACATTATAATAATCCTTTGTTTTGGATACGGTGTTCTGATCCACACGCATATTTACGTTAGAACTGCCGATTTTAACCGTTTTGTATCCGCCCAGTTTAATATCATTATTGTAGCCGGCAGGAAAAGTAAATGAACCAATTGTTTTCTCATAACCGGAAACCGAGAAATCGAACTTCACAAAGTTTAGAATGAGTTGATCAAGAGTAACCTTAGGCCCTACCGCACTATAGAACGTGAGAGTTGTGCTGGACTTCGGGCTGACCATTTTCTTATTAGCTTTGTCTAGCAAAGTCAGCGTATATTTCGTTCCGCTTTTGGACTTTAAGCGTGCCCAGTAATCTACAAGATTAATAGACGAGCTATCGCCGTTGTAGAATTCAAAGGTGAAGCTAGCCGTTGCGCCATTGGCACTCGGTACTATGCTGGCATCTGTCAGCTGTACATACGAAGCCTTCGTTACATACACCTTCTTGTTGACAGAAGAACTTGATGCAGCGAAAGACACCGGTATCGCACTGAGCAGCATAACAAAAGCAACGAAGAGGGATACAAGCATTGTCGTTCGTTTAAAGCTTTTCCGCATTGTCACATTCACTCCGTATAATTAGATTTACTTAAATAGACGATAATGGAATCCCATAAGTTTCGGTACATCTTAAAAATCTTTGCTTCGTCTATATCCGTAACTATATCGAATGTATGTGAACAGCATGTGAACATGTCCTTAAAAACAAAAAAGAAAGCTGAGAGCTTAAGCTCTCAGCTTTCTAGTTAAGTCAGCGAATCTTAGTAAGCAACTACTACGATTACGCCAGCTTCTTCAACGTCACCAGTGGAGGAATCGTACATATCACCAGTACCTTGTACGATAACTTTGAATTGACCGCTGCCTACACCATAGTTAGTGCCGTCTGCAGCTGCACTTACGTCAGCAAATGCACCAGTGCTGATAGTACCGTCGGATTTTTTCAGCAGTACTACTTGAGTGTTGCCAGTTACGATGTAACCAGTACCACCAGCGACGATTGTTCTCGCAGAGTTGTTAACAGTCAGAGTAGCCGCCTCAGTGTTAAACGGAGTTGTAACATCGTAAACGGCGTTAGTTGTAACAGTATCTTGCAGAGTTACGATGTCGTTTTTAGCAACGCCAGTGATTGCAGCACCAATTGCGAATGTTTTCTCTTCGCCTTTAACGTTGAGTTTAACAGTGTATGAAGTACCGTCAGCAGTTGTAACTGCGGATTGGCTAACGAATACACCTTGTACTTGTGGCAGTGTAGTAGATGCCGCACCTTTAGACTTGATAATTACATATTGAGCCACACCGTCTTTAGCTTTAACTGCTACTACGTCGTTTTTCGCAACGTCTGCAGCTTTAGCATTAGCAACTGTGTTCTTAGTAATATCAGCTGCATCGATACCTACTTTGAGGTAGATCGTGTTGTTGTTCAGAACATAGTTAGTAGTACCAACAGTCAGTTTTGTAGCAGTAGGATCAGCTGTTACAGCCGCTGCATCAGTAACTACGTCAACAGCTGCGCTTACTTGAGCAGCCGTCAAATCGATAGCACCGTTAGTGAAGCCCAGTTCTACGATAGTGTTTGCCAGAGCAGCAGCATTATTTGTAGTGTCAGCATCTTTAGTGTAGGCTGTGATTACTTTTTGGTCTTTCAAGGAGTAGTAAACTACTTTTGTCCAACCAGTTTGAACTTCACCGTCTACGATAATCGATTTACCAGCTTCAACGCTGTAAATAACCGCATATGCGCTAGCAGTTACTGCATTTGGAGTCTCGTAAGCTACAACTTCATTGTCTTTATTGAGCAAGAACGAGTACTCTGTGCCGATTGTAGGAACAGTGCCGGAAACGTTTTTGTAAGTAGTGCCGCTTACTTTAACAGTAGCAGAACCGGATTCGGTACCAGTAGCTTCAACTTTACCTGTTACAACGTTACGAGTAGCAACGATTTTAAGCGCGCTGTCAGCAGCGTTCTCAATAACGTTGATAACGTCGTTAGCTTTCAGGTCAGCCAATGTAGCATCTTTACCATTCAAAGTAATCGACGTGTTAGCGTCTACTTTAGTAGAGAAGCCGCTCTTAGCTACGATTCTGCTGTAGTTCGAGTATGCAACGATGTCAGATACAACAAGGTTGGATGCCCAGTTGTTTACGAGTACTGCTTGAACCAGACCAGCGCTGTTTTTGAAGATTTGAACTTCTTTAGCACCAGTAACAGTCAGATTGAAGTCAGCATCCAGATCAGTGTTGTTGTACACTACGAAGTCAGTTGAAGTAGTGTAAGTTGTGCCACCGATAGTGAATGTTTTCGCAGAAGCAGTTGTGCTTCTTTCGAATGTTGTTGTAGCTGGAGCAGCATTAGTAGTTGTAGTAATGCTATTGGAAGCTGCTTGTGCGTCAGTGATAGCAATAACTTTGCCGTCTTTGTTTTTCAGTACGCTTACCGAGTGACCAACCAGGTCAGCCAGTTTTTTGCCGCCAGTGATGAAGTAGTTGTCAGCAACTGCTACATCGCCAGTAACGAAAGCGATTTTTTTGTCAGAAGTCAAAGCCGAAAGCTTAACAACTTCAGTAGCGCTTGTGCCCAATTTGTTGATCAGGTATTGGTCAACTTTTGGAGTACCTGCTTGAACGTTGGATACGTTGCCGTCAGCATCGTATTGAACCAGGTTTTCGCTCAGAGCGTTTTCTGTCAGCTCAGCAACAACGCCACGAGTAGCGTTAGTGCCTTGAGCCAGTTCAACACCGCTGAACAGACCTACTTCGTCAGCTTGCAGCAATACGTTGTAAGGCCACGAACCGGACAGGTATTTATCTTTGTAGCCCAAAGCGCGAACCAAGATTGCAGTTACTTCTTCGAACTTAATTGTATCATTAGGACGGAACTTGCCGTTGTAACCTTGGATAAAGCCTTTAGCTGCAGCAGCATTGATGTAGCCTGTGTACCAAACGCCTTTTTTAACGTCTTTAAACGCTGGAGGCGTGTTAGCCATCAGGTTTGCTGCACTTGCGTTGCCAGTAGCTGTGATAACGATTTTAGCCAGCTCAGCGCGAGTGATCGTGTTGTCTGGTTTGAAAGTACCGTCAGCATAACCATTGATAATACCCAGAGCTGTCAGAGCCTCAACTGCATTTTGAACCGGTTTGCCAACTACGTCAGATGGAGTAGCTGCAAACGCAGGAACTGCCAAAGCGGAAAGCATCGAGCCAGCGAGTGCCAGCGAAATTAAACTTTTTTTCATAACCTTTTTTTCTCCTCCTCTAAATACCTTCGGTTGTTGAGAGTTTTGTGTAGATAATGAATTGCTCGTTTTTCTCATAGCCGATTCACCCCCTTCCCCGAGATAAGAGCATAAATTAGTAAAATGAAATATAAATGATGTCTGCTGCCATGCTTCAACCCTATGTAAGAACATGTCGCAGAAACTCGTAAACCTGCGAAAAAACCATATAAATATATTACTAGAGAAGACCTACCACTTTAACATTATACAATGGGCTATCCATAGCGTAAAGAGGAAGTTGAGAAATCATTCCACTTCGAGAAATAATAGTAGTCCCAAGGCACTACATGCCTCGCTATTTGCAATGTCATGTAATTAAACGCACAGCAGCTCAAAAAGTTGCGCTCAGTTCAAAAAAAGTTCTGAGTTTTTTTCGATTCGGTTGTTTTATGTATTGCTACCCTTCCCTAGGTATGTACCTAGTATAGCTTGGCCTATCAATCTCGTCGATGCTTAACATTTTCCATGGATAAACTTACTTTAGAAATTAATAGAAGAAAACTAGAGCAGTTCGGCCAAGAGCCGAGCCGCTCTATCCCATTAATTTGCGTATATTGCCGGCAATGTTTTGTTGCTCGCCATTACCTTGGAGATAAGAATAGCTGCGTCACTGCGCAGGAGCCTGGAACGAGGCTCAAACACGTAGCCGGCTTTCTTATCATTAGGATTTATCATGGAGCCTTGAATAAAGCCTTTTTTCTGAATCGCAAGAATGGACGGCACTGCATAATAGTCTGCGTTAGCGGAGTCCTTGAACGCTTTATCCAGCGCTGCCTTCGCTTTAGCCGAGTTAGTCTCCAGCTTCAAATTAAGAGCTTTTGCTAGAATAACCGATGCGTCCTGGCGCGTCAACTTGCTAGCCGGTTCGAAAGTTACCGGCTGCGTGCCCCGGATAATACCAGCCCTTGCTGCTGTCTCGATATAGCGGTAATCATAAAGCGCGTCCATATTTAAAATTGGATCAACCGGTACATCGATAAAATGCTTTGGACCTTCGTAGTTCAGAGGGATACTCAAAGCTTTAACGATCATACGAGCGAATTCCCCGCGGGATACGTATTGATCAGCGCCAAAGATACCAGTCGGGTCCTCAGCATTCATGACGCCTTTAGCGAAGATAGCCTCCATCGAATTACGAGCATAGCCGTGGTCGTTGATATCATTGAAGCCATAAGTTAGCTTGCCTACTACGTAGTAACCAAATTTCTGGAACGGCACTTTAATGGTATGCTTCTTCGAATCAACCGTACCGCCCATGTTCTCCCACACATTCTCGTAAGGATCATAACGGAATACCGTTACAATGGTTCCAGCATCCTGCGAAATACTTGAATCATAGGTCAGCGTTAAGGTTCCCGACTGCGATGGGATAATCTCTCTTCCGCTGCTGAACCGTTTGAAGAACTGCTGAGTCGTGTCTCCTTGAACCATTGCGTATGGATAAGGATCCTGTCCCGAAGTAATCGGATCATAAGCTTTCGTGCTGTCATCATCCGCCAGACCACCATCGATCCAGAAGAGCGAGCTGACTTTAATAAATCTGTCCGAGAAATATTCACTTAGATAATACGAGCCTATTCTATTCTCAGACCAATAATCTGCTGGTTGACTTCTAAATTCGTAACGATTCAATACGCCATCTGTAGGGTTGGCAATGCCGAACAGCAGCTGATTCCCGCTATAAATCTGGCTTGAGTTGCCGCTTGTCGAATTATACGAAGGTCGGATCAGCTTTGTGTTTCTCGGGAATGTCAACGTAAGACTGCTATCAAACACTTTATGAGAACTTGCCATCGTTTCCGTATATTGTGCTCCAGGAATTTTCGCTGGTTCATAATTAACGGTTAGGGAATCAGAAATTTTATCCTTGCCGCGAGTAATAACAATTGGGATTGCTGTTTCTTTATCGGCTTTCAAGCCCGTTACACGAACTTTGTACGCCTCGATAGGTGCTGGTGTTACTGGATCCTTGCTATAGTCAAGATACGTTACCTTCTTGGCAGGCAGCTTGTTAATAGTCATGGAATCCGCGCCAGGGGAAGCGATGATGACATCCACAAAGTTAGAGTTCAAATTCCGTTCTTCTGTTACAGGTGCAAGTACCGTGTAAGGAATGGCAACCGGATCGACTTCGAGACGATAAGTCGCGCGAGGCCCGGCTTCACCGGTATTAAATACCGTAAACGTATAAACTTGCGAACTGCCGTCCTCAGGTATTTCTTGATCCTGCATAATGAAGTAGAAATATTGGTTAGTTACATCGTAATACACCTTGATGCCGGCAACTGAACCACCTGTACCTGAATTAATAGGTGCACTGCCAACGGCTTTGCCATTGAGAGTTGGTGTGAATTCTTTCGATAAATCCCATTCCACGTCCTTAACGAAGTTAGGAGAACTTACTCTCAAAATATAATTAGTGAGCAAACTATCATTGGTCGTGGGAATCCCGTCCGGGTCCTTCAGTTCAGCCATTTTGTTCGCAATTTCTACCGTATCGTCACCAAGATCTACAAAGTCGAACGTACCGTAAACATTCATTCGAGCTTCTTTCGTTTGGAAAATACTCGATACATTCGTAAAGTTAGGATCGCTTGCAAGTGGCTCCTGCAGATTTATACTGTACGGATATATGCCGTCGGTATTTGCAGCCGGAATTGAAGGCAAATTAGTCGGAACAATATTGACTTTAACGGTGTTCTCATAGTTGTTTTTAGCCGTTTTATATACGATTTTGAAGGTGTTTTCACCAGTTTTGTTCAAGACACCAAAGGCTGTAGATTTAACCGTGTCAACATCGACACCGTTATTGTTCACAATCTTTGAAGCAAGTTTAAACTTGGTCTTTGTTGCAGTTCCATCTTGAATCAATGGAACCTCTACGTTATTAATATAGAAGAAGACCGATTGTGGCTTTGTTGCCCCTAGAGTACTTGGATACACAATCTCGTCTTCATTGGCGATATTCATCAACTGTCCGGCAAAATTGCCAAGTTGATTAAAAATATAAGTAATACCGTCATTTACTTTCATTGTCGTATCGTAATTTATCTGCATGCCATTATACAATTTGTCATACTTCACGTATGGACCATACAACAATCTAATAGATGCTTCTTTCAGTGCAGCATTGCCCGTTACTTTGAAATACAGCTTTTGAGTACCTGCGGTTGGCAACTTCGAAATCTCCATAAATACGCGCAGGAATGGAACTGAAGTACCATTCACGTTTCGGTACACAATTTGATATTCCGTATCTTGACTGAAGCTTATGCCTGAGGAAGAATTCAACGCTTGTCCAGCACTGTTAACCAGAGCAACAATGTTGGAATAGTTCGTTCCCATGGAGGTGTAGTTGCCGATCAAAACTTCTACACCCATTGGCAGCGAGTAAATGTTCGCATTCTCGATATCAGTACCTTCGAGTACTTGAAGCTGCGGTAAGTTCCCCTTCATACCCGCTGTATAACCAGTCAGGTAGTTGACATCATAGATATACGGAAGCGTGCTATTATGAAGCGTCAGTGTGTAGGTGCCTGATTGCTGAGATTCTGCCTCTACCACATTATTACCTTGCATTTTGAAACGGTAAGGTGTCTCATAAGCAAAGCCCGATGAACCAGTTGTACCAATATTGAACTTAAACGAAACTGTAATGTATTTCGTCGTTTGCGTAATCGAATCTTTGTCTGGGCTTACGCCTATGATATCAGCCGCAACTAACTGATAATTTGTTCCGTTTACCCATTGCGGCAAATATTGAAATTGGCTAGCAAGATTGGCAAAGTCCGCTACATTCGGCGTATACGCGTTGCTTGCATATTTAACCGGAATAATCGCTTTACCCGAAAGCGTCAGCGTCTGGCCAGCAGAAACAGACAGATCAGACGTTTTGTCCAAATCGATGGAAGTTGTTCCATCTGTTACGGACATATCGTAGAAGGTCGAAGAACCGTTATAAAATGCAATTTCTCTTATTGTCTCTACGACTTGGCTATTATTGTACACGCGAATTGTTACAATATTTTTGCCCGACTTGATGTTTAATGGCGAAGCAACAAAATTGTAGTCCCCGGCATCAGACACATTATATTCATAGCTCTTGCCGTTTACAATAACCGCAACTTTTGTAGCGTTTGGAGCTTTACCGCTAATGGATATATCTTCGCTTGTTTTGCCGTCGGACAAAGCCGATTGCAGAACCGTTGTTTGATCCTCCAAAATCGGGTAACTTGTACCGCGGATCGTAGCCGCCAAGTCATAAAGCATTGGGCTGTTGCGGTATTCGATGTAGATCGATTCGCTGACTGTCGAAGTACCGTAGATCCCCTTAAATGTCAGTTTGTTGAGACCCGGATACAGCTCCACGTTTGAAACGGTAATGTTATTTCCGCTCAATGTGACATTAGCCGTTTGATTCTCAATGGAATTAACAACGGTCTCTGTATTTCCGTTGACCGAAACGTTATAAACGCTGTAACTGATTGAATTACCTACTACATTATTAATCGTACCTTTAAGCGTCACGCGCTGGTCAGTTGTAATTCTTGCACTAGCCGCTGAGTACTGTTCATTATTAAACAAGAAGTAAGTTCCTGCCGCAGAAGCTTTGTGCGGTGTACCAAACGGCGGCAGCAGCGTAATTAGAAGCGCCAGTGACAGCACAAGGGATAATAGCTTTTTCAAAACGATGTTCCTCCTTTATATAATGGCTGTTAGCGTAATAAACAAAAGTATGGTCGACTGTTCCAACTGTTTGACATTGCAATTAGGGGTCGATAACACGGCTATACGTCTCGATTTACTTCCTCCCTCGTCCGCTTCAGATGAAGAATAGTTCTGTACTGTTGTTATCGGTCCTTTAGCCCCAAAATGTTAGTCCAACCGGCAGATTGGAATTATAAAGAAATTTTAATAAAACAGAAAAAGGGTTGTCCTCATCGGACAACCCTTTGGTCTAACCTATATAAGATAATAGCCTATTATTTCGAGCTTCTTGCATCGACCTTCGAGCGAAGCACGCGGTTCAAGAAGTTAATGAGCGGACGACGCGACTTGTCTACGATACCGATCAGCTCCGCACCAATCTGAAGGCTGAAGATTACCAGACAGATCACGATAAACGTAATCCAGTTTGCCGCGGAAGATTGGACAACCGTTGATTGCAGGATCGCAAAGCCGCCGAACACCGCAGCCACACTCCAAATGATAAGAACCGTCTTGCGGTGGCTGAAGCCAAGCTCTTGCAAGCAGTGATGCAGATGTCCTTTGTCCGGCGCAAAGATCGGGCGCTTGTTCACGAGGCGACGGATAATCGCGAAGAACGTGTCGGACAACGGTACGCCGATGATAAGCAGCGGAGTTACGAAAGATACGATCGTAATCTGCTTGAAGCTCGTCATCGAGAGCATCGCCAGGCAGAAGCCCAGGAACAAGGAGCCCGAGTCTCCCATAAAGATTTTGGCCGGGTGGAAGTTGAAGTACAAGAATCCAACAATACCGCCAAGCAGCAGAACGCTAAGCAGGATAATCGGTACATTGCCCATGATGATCGCCATCACGAGAATGGTGCCAATCGCAATAGCGGATACGCCGCCTGCCAGCCCATCTAGACCATCGATCAGGTTGATCGCGTTCGTAACGCCCACAATCCAGAAAATCGTAAGCGGGATGGATACCCATGCTTCAATCGGCTGCATCGTCGCGCCAAACGGTACGTTCAGCAGGTCGATCTTGATACCAAAACCGAATACGACTACGCAAGCCGCAGCGATTTGGGCAACGAGCTTCACCTTAGCCGACAGCTCGAAGCGGTCGTCGAAGGCACCAATAAGGATAATGATCGTACCGCCAACAAGAACGGCGCGGATCAGATTCGTTCCTTCATGGTTCAGCAACCCGTCCGGAATAAACGGCATAAGAATGAGAAATCCAATTGCAAAAGCAAGATAGATCCCGAGACCACCCATACGAGGCATAATCCGCGTATGTACTTTACGGTGATTCGGTTTATCGATCGCTCCAACCTTGAAAGCGAATTTTTTAACAAGCGGTGTCATAACCAAAGCTATTATTAAAGATATGATAAATCCTAGTGTGTACAGTAAGCCTGCTGGCATATTGTGCAGCTCCCCTTTTTCTTTCTACCGAAGTGAATTATACTCCGACAGAAGAAGAAACTCCAAATCCCGTTTTCACTTGTTTTCAACGGTTTTGGGAGGTTATTACGTAGTAGAGCGTGGTTTCTTGACGTTTTCTTTATCGCGAACCACTTTCACGACGAATTTCGGCAATACCAACATTCTTGGCAGCCTTTTCGGCTCCTGTAATAACCGGTAAAACCACTCCAAACGCAGCTTCTGGAACAGGATTGGCGCTCTTTTGAGCTTGCCTGCAACAATATCGAAACTTCCTCCAACTCCCATAATAAACGGGACTCCAAGTTGCTTCTTATATTTGGCAATCCAAGGCTCCTGCGTTTCCGCGCCTCGTGCCACAAACAGTAAATCCGGTGCTGCCTGCCGAATCGCTTCGACTACCTCGGCGTCCTGATCGGCGCCAAAATATCCGTCGCGATAGCCTACGATGCGAACCTGCGGATATTGCAGCTGCAGCTTTTCGGCCGCTGCTTCAATCACTTCCTGCGAAGTGCCGAGCAAATAAGCTGTCCATTTCCGTTTTTCGCCCTCTTGCATAAGACGATGCAACAGGTCAAAGCCCGTTACGCGTTCTGTCACCGGCGTGCCAACATAATTGGCTGCCCATACGACTCCCGCACCGTCAGGTACGATAAGCTCGGCTTTTCTCATCATCTTGTAGTAATCCTGGCTCTCAACCGCCGACATTACCATAATCGGATTAGCCGTAATGACATGCGTCTGGCGCTTCTGTTCAATTGCTTCTGTTAGGTAGTTGACCGTCTCGTCCATGCTCATCTTAGAGAATGGAATTCCGTAAATCGGCACCGTTGGGACTTGTTTCGACAAGTGAAAATCACCTCGATATGGTATGACGCAATAACTGCGCGATTTGTTGCGCCGGTTGCTGCGATTGTTGCCTTAATCGTTCGATCGCTTCGCGATGCTTCTCTTTCCAGCCGCTTATGTCGTCCAGCAATTGCTCTGCGCTGTCCGCAAATGCGCCCGGATCGAGCTGCTCGGTCGTACCGACCGCCGCAAGACCAAGCCGGTGAAGGAACTGGTCGATCTTCGGATCGTACGATAAGCCAAGCATCGGAACCATCTGGTTCGCTGCGTAGATGAGCGCGTGCAGGCGCATGCCCAGCAGCGCGTCGCAGCGGCTTACCTCCAGCAGCATTTGCTGGGGGTCATCGCCAGGGGCGGCCAGCTCGGCCGAGCTTCCTTCGGCCAGCCTGCCGCTGAGCCGTTCCATGACCAGCTTCGATGCTTCAGCATCGTCCGGCGTATGGAACGGAAGGAACCGCAGCCGCACCGGGCGGCGGCTGGCAAGCTCGGCCAGCGCGTCTGCCGCGCGGCCAAGATCGGCGCCGTCCTTGCGCCAATGCCGCAAGGACACGCCCAGCACGGGCACAGCCGCCGCATCATCGGCGGCTTGCGCCCGCCCCGCTGCCGCGCCAGCCGGCAGCGGCAGCCCCATTACCGGATCGGGTACAACCTCGATCCGGCTGTGCGGCACGCCAATCCGCTTAAGCAGCTCAGCGGATTCGGCGTCCCGCACCGACACATACGCGCTCTTCCGCATGCTCGAGCGGATGAGCGGATCCATCCAGCGCCGGGTTACCGGCCCGATCCCTTGCGAATAAATAAACGTCGGCTTGCCAAGCCATTGGGCAAGCTTGATGATTCCGGTGTAATACGGAATCGTCTTCGAGCTTGTGGCATCCTGCAGCAGGCTTCCGCCGCCGCTGATCAGCCCGTCGCTCGTACGGAGCGCGTTCAGCAGGTCCTTCGGATGCATCCTCCGGACGGCCTCCACGCCGTACATGCGGCTTGTCCAGTCCGGGTCGGCTGACAGCACGACCGGCTGGATGTGAATGCCGGCGGCTTCGCCTTGCTCGGCTAATGCGAGCAAGATCGACCGAAGCACCGCTTCATCACCGCTGTTGCGAAAGCCGTAATAGCCGGAGATCACTATTCGGTAATTTTTCTTATCAGTCCCGGTGACCATTTACGCCATACCCCTTCCAGCACTTGCCACACGCCAATCAGGATCAAACCGATGATCGCGCCGAGGCCAAGGCCAAGGAATACGCGGATAATCGAGATATACAGCGGCGTATGAATATGAGCGAACGTATCAACCATCGACAGCTGCCCGATCGAACCAACGATAATGAATACCCAAGCTACGCGGTAACGAAGCGCCAGGAACAATCCAATTAATAACAGCGGATGGGACAAGAGGAATTCCTTGCTCCGCGGACGAACGCCAAACGTTTGCTCCAGCCAGTTACGGAACGTCAGTTCCAGGGATGAAGCAGAGCCCTCATTGCCGGTACGCGACAGGTAGTACATGCCTACCACCGCAATAACGACAAACGCGATGACCATAAATACCGTAATCGGCATATTCGCTACCTTACGCAGACGGCGTACAGGCGAATGGCCGGTGTAGAGCAGCACGTAGATTGCGGTTAAGCCGATTGGCGCCAAATGAAGCAGGCTCACGCCGCGGAACTGCTGCAGGACCATGCTGTACGTAATATTGTTCAGAAGGCCGAAAACAAAAGGCACGGCCATCAGCGAGATAAGCGCGGTAACGACGAACCAGGTGATTGCAAGGCCAAGACGGCGTCCCACCGTCAGACCTTCAAATATCCATTTACCTTCTTCCGCCGTACCAGCTCGTCCATTCCAGGCGGTCCCGCCTACTGTGCGGAGGCTGCCTTCGGTTCGCGCATATACGCGGTTCATGACCCAGACCAGGGCAAGCGTAGGAGCGCTAATGCCTGCTCCAAGCGCCAGCGCCTGCTCGGCGAGCGCGCTGTTGATCTGGAACAGACCGGCCGCCCCAATCAATCCGATCAGGAACAGCGCAATGAGCGTGCCCGGGATAAAGACATTAATAAGAAGGGCAATCAGAGCAACGGCGCCTGCCGCCACGACCATCTTAAGCGGCTTCGCATAAGAAGGATGCTTCACATCAAACGGCTGAGCCAAATTTGGAGAGAAGCCGGCATCTGTCAGTTTCTGAACCAGGCCGTCTTTGCCCTTCATTGTGATATACAAGTTGTCCAGTCCGCTTACAACTGCCGATTTCTCCGTGCTTGTCTGCACGCCAGCATTCATGAAGAACATCCGGATGTTGCGGTCCTTCGCAGCAAGCAGGAAGCGGTCGGTTAATACTTCCGGCGACTTGCCGATAGCATCTTCAGCCGACAGCGAATAGAGGCGTACAATATTATAGTTTGTAATAAATGCTAATTTATTTATGCCGGACTGAGGTTTTTTCAAATTCTCAATCGTAGCGATCCCCATGCCATACTTGTTGAGCAGCTCTGCGAACGAATTCAGGCTTCGAAGCTCGAATTGATCCTTGTAGCCCTTCACCGTTGCACCGTCAAACAATACGCGAGTAACGCCAACCTCCTTCAGACGAGCAAGCTGCGCATCTGTAGCTGCCTCATCATAAGGCAGTACGCGGTCAGAGAATCGAGCCAGAATATGAAATCCTTTGTCATGCAGGGACTGCAAGGTCATCGGATCGAAATCCATCGGCTGCAGCAGCACTTCCTGCAGAGGCAATTCAATAACAAGGCCATTACGTCCGTCAAAAGACCAGGGACGGTAGACCGCGCCTGCACGATCCATCGCTTCACGGACGATTGGACCGATCTGCTCTTCCTCCTGCGGGCCGCTGAAGAGAACGTAGGAGAAGTTCTGCCCTACAGGCTCCAGCTTGTTTTGGAGCAGTGCGATATCCTTCGAATTATAATATTTCAAGCGGCCGGACTGGGAGAGCTCCTTCATGGAGCTCTCGTACAGCGACATCGTTGTAATGCCGACGGCTTTCATTTTGTTCAGCTGCTCATCGATATACTGCTGCGGGCGTGCCTGATAGTCCGAGATCTCTACCAAGTCGCGATAATCGAATACATACTCCACGGACTTCGAGGAGGCTTCCATGTCCATTCGATTCATCCCGATGGGCAGTGCGGCGATTGCGCCAATAATTGCAATTACCCACAGCCAGAGTATCGCTTTGCGGTTCCATTGCTGCCAACGTTGAAGCACAATAATCCTCCGTTCAACTCTTTACGAATGTGATCCTAATCTAATGTGATCCGAGCCGGGCGGATTAGATTATGCCTTGCTGTCAACCCGCTCCATTACGGCCCCGCGCAGCCCAGCCAACACTTCAGCCGCATGCTCCGTCGATTGTCCGCGAACGGCAAAATAGACTTTGATTTTAGGCTCCGTACCGGAAGGACGAAGACAAAACCACGATCCGTCTGCGAGCATATATTTCAGTACATTTTCCGGACGCAGTCCATCCAGTCCGCCGAGGTAATCAAGCACGCGTTCAACCTTCACGCCATTGATCTGCGCAGGCGGGTTATTGCGCCAGTCGTTCATAATGCCGGCAATCTGCTGCACGCCGTCAAGCCCCTTCAGCGTCCGCGACTCCAGGCCCTCCAGATAGAACCCATGCTTCGCATACAGCTCAAGCAGAACGTCGTACAAGGTTTTTCCTTGACTGCTATAGTATGCCGCTGCTTCGCAAATCAATAACGAAGCGACAACGGCATCTTTATCGCGGGCATAATCGCCGGTCAAATAGCCGTAGCTTTCTTCATAGCCAAACAGGAAAGTATGCTCGCCTGTTTGCTCGTAAGCCGTCATTTTCTCACCAATATATTTGAAGCCTGTCAACGTATTCTCAACGGCTGCACCGTAAGAACGGGCGATATCCGCACCCATCTCGCTGGTAACGATCGTCTTGATCACGACGCCGTTTGCCGGCAGCTGCCCGCGTTCCTTCAGTTGACTAAGCACATATTCAATCATCAACGCGCCTGACTGGTTGCCCGTCAGGACGACATATTCGCCGTTATTGTTCTTCACCACGGCACCCATGCGGTCAGCATCAGGATCCGTACCCATGATAATGTCAGCATCAATCTCTTGCGCAAGCTTGATGGCAAGGGTAAAAGCTTCACGCTCTTCCGGATTCGGCGATTTGACCGTGCTGAAATAACCGTCAGGCGCCTCCTGCTCGGCTACAATATGAACATTGCTGAAGCCTGCTTTGCGCAGCACTTCCCGGACAGGCAGGTTGCCGGAACCATGAAGCGGAGTAAAGACAACTTTGAATTTCTCGCCCAACCCGCTTTGCAGCAGCTCCTTATTCAGGCTTTGTGCAACAACGGTATCCGTATACTGCTCGTCTGCATCAGCTCCAAGCCATACGAGAAGGCCTTGCGCTTCCGCTTCCTCACGGCTGATTCTTTTCACTTGACCAAAGCTTGTCACTTGGCCGATTGAAGCAATAACCTGCTCTGCATCTTCCGGAATGAGCTGGCAGCCGTCAGAGCCGTATGCCTTATAGCCGTTATATTCCGGTGGATTGTGGCTGGCTGTAATAACAATGCCCGTAGCGCAGCCAAGCGCGCGTACCGCATAGGACAGCTGCGGTGTCGGACGAAGCGACGGGAACAGATATGTTTTGACGCCGTTTGCCGCAAGCACCAGGGCAGAATCAAGCGCAAACTCAGGCGAATAGTTACGCGAGTCGTGGGCAATAACAGCCGACGGCTGGCCCTCCGCGCGGGATAAAAGCCAGTTCGCGAGTCCTTGCGTAGCTTTGCCTACTGTATATGCATTAAGACGGTTCGTGCCTGCGCCCATAACGCCGCGAAGACCGCCTGTCCCAAATTCAAGATCGCGGTAGAAGCGGTCCGTAATTTCCTTCTCTTGTCCTTCAATGCCGCGGAGCTCTTCCTTTGTAGCTTCATCGATCAGCGAGTCATTCAACCAAGCCTGGTAACGTTCGATTGCTTTTTCATTTTGATTCAAGCAGCTTCACTCCTTTATTTTTTGGTTATTTCTCTATTGTTACATGGAATTATTAAAACCGGATTAAGTTCTTTCGGACAAGGCAAACATAAGCTCGCCTTCCGCCACCACTTGGCCGTCCACTTTGGCTGTTGCTTTCCCTTTGCCGATTGGCCCTTTGAGGCGCGTAATTTCCACTTCCAGCGTCAGCGTATCGCCCGGTTTCACCTGGCCGCGGAAACGGAAGCCGTCGATGCCGGCAAAGAAGCCAAGCTTGCCGCGGTTTGCTTCAACCATCAGCATCGCAACGGAACCCACCTGTGCGAGCGCCTCAACGATAAGAACGCCAGGCATAACCGGATACCCCGGGAAGTGTCCTACAAAATAGGGTTCGTTCATCGTAACGTTTTTGATGCCCACTGCACGGACGCCAGGTTCCACCTCGGTAATGCGGTCAACGAGCAGAAACGGCGGGCGATGCGGGATAATTTCTTGGATTTGATTGATATCGAGCATGAATTTTCGCTCCTTTCGATGTTAGCAGGTATAAAATCGGTTCACTTTACTGAAACTAATACTATCCTTCATCAAACTGCAGGTTGTGAAGGTTAAGATAAGGGGGCTTGGCTGGCGGATGACGATAATCCACGGGCCAAGCCTCTTTGTGTGCCTGTTCCCTATTGCTCCGGCCCAATCGTGGGTTTCTGTCCGGAACCCGGCTTGTTCAGCGCCTGGAGCAAAATGATATACACGATCGCCGTCACGAATGAGAAGGCAATTACAGCCCACAAGTACATGGCTGCAAACGGTGTTTCAAGAAAAACAAACATGATGCCGAAATAGAACAGCACAGTCGTCAGCTTGCCCATCCAATTCGCCGGCACGGTCTTTTTTCCTTTAAAGTGAAAAATCATGCCTCCGGCTATCATTCCCAAATCGCGCAAAAAGATCGCTGCTGCGGCAGCCCATGAGATGTGACCGGCCAGTAGAAGCGATAATATAACGGAAATGAACATCAGCTTGTCAGCGAGCGGATCGAGCATTTGGCCGACTGCCGTTACCTGCCCCGTGCGCCGGGCAATATATCCGTCGAGTATATCTGTGAGGCCTGCTGCCACGACAACCAGAAAGGCATAAATCATATGTCCCTGCGCGAATATCGCGACATAGACGGGGATCATCGCAAAACGCAGCGACGTCAAAAAATTCGGCAGATTCAAACGCGCACGCCCCTCTACCTTTATCCGTTTCTTCCACCAAGGTTCCCAATCATTATACAACTACCATATGAAAATGAAAACAGCACCTGACGGCTGTCCCTTCCTATACATCCTTATATTTGATGCAAAAAAAGCTGCTCCCCAGTCACTTTAACACAATGACTTCCGGAAACAGCCCTTCATTAATAAATATTCATGTTCTAGGTATCGGAGAAAACCAGATCGTACATGTGCTGCCAGGTCGACCATTCAAACACTTCGCTGCCTGGTTGCTTGCCTACAACCGCATATCCCACATACAAACCGGCGAGCAGCATGATAACCATAATGACCGGTACAATACTTTTGCGCAAAATCCAAAATGTCATTCGCGCGCCCTTGGAACGCTGCTGCTTCCCGGATTCCCCGCCGCTCGTGGCTTTGCCTGCTTCCTCAACTGGCGGTTTCTCCTGATTTTTCGGCGCGCTCCGCGATAGAACCGCCCGTTCATCCGTCATACTCTCACCCTATCTATTTGCGCAGACTGTTGGCTAACCCCATCATTGTATCGCTGGACGTTAAAGCTCTTGATGCCAGCTGGTAAGCGCGCTGCACATTAATCAACTCCGTCATCTCATCGCCCAGATTAACGTTGGACTGCTCCAGGGAGCCCTGACGAAGCGCAATGCCATTATCGCCGTTTGGCGTAACGTTCTGCAGCACATCTGCTACGTTAATGCCGTCGGCTATTTGATATAAGTTGTCGGCTACAAGCGTTAGCGCTGCGGGACGAGTTGCCTGAACCAGCTTGATCGAGCCAAGCTCAATCGTGCTGCCGTCAGTCGCTACCCCTTGCGCGGTGCCGTCCGGATTCACCCGTAGCTTATAGCCGTTTGGCACGACAAGCGGGCCTTCGCCTGCTGGCGTATTCGCTATAACCGGGTAACCTTCCGGTGTTGCCAAAATCGTATCACCGTTTGCCGCAACCGTCAACTGCAGCGCCCCGTTGCGTGTGTAGGCACGGTCCCCGGCAGCGTCTACGATAACCTCAAAAAGAGCATTGCCCTCAATGGCAAGATCGGTATCCTTGTCCGTTGTCTTAATGGTGCCCTGCTGCAGATTCGGCTGGATCATCGCCAGTCTGGAGCCCCAGCCTTGATTGAAGTTCAAGGAAGTCATTCTTCCGGGCTGATTGAAGGCATCCGGCTGCTTCCTTGTATTGTTCAGCAGATCCTCGAAGGTTGCTTCCTTACGTTTATAGCCTACCGTATTCACATTCGCAATATTATCAGCCATCATGTCCAATTTCTGCTGAAGCGCGTTCATCGATACGCTGGCATTAATCATCGAGCTGTTCATCTAGGCGAGTCCTCCTAAAAGTAGAGCATTAACCGAAGCCTTATACACGGCCTACCTGGTTAACCGCTTTGTCCAAGCTTTCATCATAGAATTGAATAACCTTCTGATTCGCTTCATAAGCGCGCAGCGCGGCCATCAGGTCTACCGATGATTGCGCGGCATCCACATTGGAACGTTCTACATAGCCTTGGCGCACCTCGACACGTTCGCCTGCCGCAACCGGCCGGGTATCTTCCGCATTGCCGACTAACCGAAACTTGCCGTCTCCCTCGCGGGCCAGCTCATTCGGATTATCAATCCTTGTAAGCAAAAGCTGTTTTCCCGTGTCCGCTCCGGTATTCGCATCAACAAAACGCTGGTCCGCCGTCAGAGTGAGGCCGTCCAGGCTTACCCCCTGCGGGAATTGAATCGGATTACCGTCTGTCCCGAGCACATTCGAACCGTCACCAGATACAAGGAAGCCATCCGATGTCAAAGTAAAGGAACCTCCGCGTGTATAGCGGATCTCGCCGCTCTCATCCTGCATCGTAAAGAACGCCTGAGGCTGGAACGTCACCTCGCCGTCAGGCGAAACGTATTTGCCGGAGGCATCAAAGGCCATCCCAGGCACGTCAATATTGGAGACAAGAGCAAAATCAGATGATTTGCCCGTCTGCATCAAATCGCCCTGCAGATGGATCGCTAGGCTTTCCTCCGCAAATACGCCCGTGCTGATCCTGCCGATCTGCTTCTCTTGCTTCTCGTCCACGCCAGTTAGCGACAGCAGCATCTCCGGAAAAGAACGGGTAACCGCATACGTCTGCTTATAGCCCGGCGTATTAATATTTGTAATGTTATTCGTTATCGTATCATGTCTGCGCTGCTGCGCAGTGATGCCTGCCGCAGCTGTATAAAGACCTCTTAACATGTGGCGCCTCCTCGGCCGGTCCGCTTACGAAGCCGTGTTCTCGAAAATCGTATCTCTTCTTATTATAATATCGGCTTCGCAGGCAACCGCCGTAATAGATAGCCTCTGTGACCTTTGACTCATTTATGCCTCGGCGCGCCCCCCAGGCGCCCTACCCGCATAAGATTAAGCCCGGCTTTTTTTGCCGAGCTTGTCCAGGTTATCAAGCAGAATGCCTGTCCCTTTCACGACGCAGTGCATCGGATCCTCCGCAATGAGCACAGGCACCTTCAGCTCGTCCGCAAGCAGAGCATCCAGCCCGTCCAGCAGCGCCCCGCCGCCAGTCAGAATAACGCCCCGGTCGATAATATCGGAAGACAGTTCAGGCGGTGTCCGCTCGAGCACCATCTTAGCAGCTGCAACAATGGACATCACCGGATCCCAAAGCGCTTCGCGAACTTCTTCAGAACGGATTGTAAGAGTAAGCGGCAGACCCGACACCATATCGCGGCCACGAATATCAATCTCGTCATGGCGTCCATCGGCATACACCGTACCGATCTTGATCTTGATCTCCTCGCTTGTCCGCTCGCCGATCAGAAGACGGTATTTATCCTTGATGTATTTCATAATCGCCGCGTCGAACTTGTCTCCCGCGACTTTAATCGAAGATGAGGTTACGACATCGCCCATCGACAGAACGGCCACATCTGTTGTACCTCCGCCGATATCCACGACCATGTTGCCGCTAGGCTGGAAGATATCCATCCCTGCCCCTATTGCGGCAGCCTTCGGCTCGTCCTCCAGAAAAACTTCCTTCGCGCCGCTGCGTTCAGCCGCTTCGCGAATCGCTTTCTGCTCTACCGACGTAATGTTGGTAGGTGCGCAGATCAGGATACGCGGACGGCTGAACCATTTGCGGCCTTCAACGCGATCAATAAAAGCCTTAAGCATTATTTCCGTGATCTCGAAATCGGCAATAACTCCATCGCGAAGCGGACGTATGGCAACAATGTTGCCAGGCGTCCGCCCGACCATGCGATGCGCTTCTTCGCCTACGGCAAGCACCCGTTTCGAATCGCTTTCAATTGCGACTACCGAAGGCTCGTCAAGAACAACGCCCTTCCCTTTTACATGAATGGATACATTGGCTGTACCCAAATCGATTCCGATATCCTTGCTTAACATACGGCTTTGTTCCTCCAACGAATAATATAAACATCCCGTCCATAAATAGTTCCCATGACATAGGACATATTGATATACATTATTCGCCAAAAACCACTAAATTCCTCTTGCTTATGTGCGGAAAAACTCGAAAAATGTTTATGATTTGCCGGCTGCGAGAACTTCCCGCTTCTTTGTGCTCGTCTTCTTGTATTTAATCTTTGTTGCTTCTCCGCCCCTCAAGTGACGGATGGATTTGTGGTACTCGAGAATGTGCTTCACCTGGTCTGCCAGGTCAGGATTAATTTCCGGCAACCGTTCGGTTAAATCCTTGTGAACCGTACTCTTGGAAACGCCGAACTCTTTAGCGATCGTACGCACCGTATGTTTGGTTTCCACGATACAACGACCTATTTTAATGGTTCGTTCTTTGATGTAATCATGCACGTTCCCGCCTCCCTACTCGAGATAGTTTGGTACAGTATATGAGAGGTCCGGGTATATATTCTTTGTGGTCAAGCCTCTAAGACGTGTTTGGCCTAAAATTTTCATAAAAAAACGAAACAGGCAGGGGTTTCCACCCCTGCCTGTGAGACTTTCGTCCTATTTTTCTTCGCTAAGCGATTTGCCTACGAGGGAAGCCGGGTTAACCGACTTGCCGTCTTCTTTCACACTGAAGTGAAGGTGGACTCCGAGATCACTCTCGAGGTCGTTACGGCCGGCTACAGCGATTTTGGTTCCTTGTTTTACATCGTCGCCAACAGCAACTTGAATGTCGCTAAGGCTTTGGTATACGGTCACCAGACCGTTGCCGTGGCTGATCTCCACTACGTTACCGTTGGTTGGATGTTTCTCCACGCGGGTTACTTTACCCGAGAGGGCAGCCAGTACATCAAAAGGCTGGTCGCTTGGATCCGCAAGGTCTACGCCTGTGTGAGCTACAAAGGTATTGTCGTTCGTTTGAACAACCGCCTTCGCATTCTCCTCAACTGTTGCGTTAGCATCATAGTAAGGAAGCACTTCATCCAGAGCATCTTTGCTTGCTACAGGCCATTCCAGCATTTCGCCTTTTCTGCTTTCTTCAAGCGCTTGGTCATCCGGCTTCACAGCTTCATTGCCTACTGCGGTCTCCGTTTGTTCGGAAGTCGTAGCTGAAGTTTCTTTGGTGTCGTCCGAACCCTGATAGATCCACATTAAGGCTACGATAATTGCTGCCGCTACCATGAACGCTGCCGGGGTTACCCATTTCCTCGACAACAGTCTTTTAAAGCCGTTGCTAGACTTAGCGGCAGATACTTCTCCTAGTACGTTTTTAGGAGATTCTTGCTTAGGTTTGTTTTGGTTTTCATTCATTTGATATCACCTCACTAGCCATTGTTGCCAGATCATCTAGCTTTATACGTGAGGCGTATACTATTTTTTGAGAATTGATTTTATGTTTTCGCCGCAAGCTTCGAAGCTTGCTCCACTTTCGTATCGGTATAATAGTAGGTCACAATCTGCTCTGCGCTTTTGCCTTGCTCTGCCATGCCATTGGCGCCCCACTGGCTCATGCCGACGCCATGCCCGTAGCCAAAGGTCGTGATCGCTATCGAATCGCCGTCCAGCTTCCACAAGAATTGAGAGGAGGCAAGCCCTAGCTTCTCTCTTACTTCCCGGCCCGTATAGGTCTTGCCGTCTATCATAATATCGGCGATCCGGTTGCCCGCTGTCTTGTCCAATACCCGAATGACCGGCTTCTTTTTCGTGCCAAGCCCCAGTCTCGCATAAAAATCAGAGAGTTTCAGCTTTACCGTCTCCTGATAACGAGGGGAGATCCGCTTATCCCAAGGACTCGCCACACTGCGCAGATAGGGAAGCTCCTCTTGAAAATACTGCTCCGAATTTTCCGTATAACCGTTGCTGGTAGAAAAAAACACGGCCTGAATCGGCTCTCCGCCATAGGTGATAACCTTGCCGCGAGTCTCGCTCACCGCTTTATTGAGCTTGGCCAGCTTTGCCTCTTGCTCGTCCTTTGGCCAAAGCTTCTTTAACTGATCAAGCGAAATATAGATCTGATGACTAATCGTATCCGTGACATCCGCCTGAGAGGCTGCGGCCGTTGCCGGCATGCCGCTGTGGTCATCGAGCTCGAGCCTTCTCACTATATAAGTACGGGCAGCGATCGCCTGAGCCTTTAACGCCTCCAGCTCGAAATCGGCAGGCATCTCTCCTGCGACCACGCCTCGGACATAAGTCTCGAGAGTTACCCGCTCCGTACGCTTTTCCTTCGTCAAATAAACATTGATATACGTTTGCTCTTCCTTGCTGCCCGCTGCTGCCGCGGGCTTCTCGGCCTTCGACGGCAAAGGCGCCTGCCCGATCCCGCCGGCAGACGCCTTATTCGTAGACGTTACGCCGCCGCTTTCCCCTTGGAACGGATCGGTATTGTCAGTCCCGGCATTGCGATAGGCCGAGGCCGCCAGCATTACGGAAATGCTCATTACAATTCCAATTCCGAAGGCTGTCCAGCATACAGCGGTAAACCACCTGCTGCCGGGCCGCCTGATCGCCCGCTTCGGTCTGCCTATTACGTATCTCATAGTTCTCCTTTCCATCTGTAAGCTGCTTTAAGAGAGTGGACTCTCTTAAAGCCCGCCTTGATGGATTTATTCTATGAGGCTAAATAATAGGATAGAACCCGCGGCTCTAGTTAAAGCTGGGCGCATATTCCATTGTACTAGTCATGACGCAAGGCATCTACCGGACGCAGGCTTGCCGCTTTATTCGCAGGCAGATAGCCGAATACAACGCCAACAAAGGCAGAGAAGCCAAAGGAAAGCAGCATCGTATTCATTGGCACCTCGGTTGGGGTTTTCATAACCTCGCCTATGATATAAGAGGCAATATTACCTATAATAATGCCGAGCATGCCGCCTAGTCCGCTGATCACCACTGCCTCTACGAGAAACTGGAACAGGATGTCTCTCTTCTTCGCTCCTAGCGATTTACGTATACCAATCTCGCGGGTACGCTCCGTTACAGAGACAAGCATGATATTCATAATCCCGATCCCGCCGACAATAAGCGAGATTGCCGCTACATAGATCAGCTGTCGGTTCATCGTTTCATTCACGGAATTGAGCGTCTTCATCGCTTCTTCCTGATTCAATACGCGATACGCATTCTCGTTGCCGCGGAACTTCTCATATAGCTCTGCTTCCACGCTGCTGACGACCGAACCCATAAGCTTGGTGTCCGTCACCTTCATATTAATGGTGGTAACGCCGCTGACCTGGAAAATTTTCTGCGCAGTCGAGATCGGAATCAGGATTTTCTCATCGTTCGATCCCGTCAGGGAATCCCCTTTGGATTCCAACAAGCCTACAATGGTAAAAATATAACCGTTTATCGTAATCTTGCGGCCAACCGCATCCTCCGGATCCACTCTCTCATCCTCGAATAAGTCCTGCGCCGTCTGCGTACCTATCAGCGCCGCCTTGGTCTTGTTGTTAATGTCCGGGGCCGCGATATAGCGTCCATCCTGAACGCTGAAATCTTTCACTTCCTCATATTCGGGCGTAATGCCCTCGACAGTGACGGATACTTGTGTCCGGCCGTATTTGGCGTAGCCGTTTGTGCTCGTAATCGGAGCTACGCCAATCACATTACTAAGCTCGCCCAGCTTCAAGGCTTCATCAACCGACAAGGAGGTAACCGTTCCCCGGCCCGTTATCGTAACCGAGAGGGAATCCGGACTGCCAAGCGTAGAGACCTGGCCGGCCACTTCATTGGATGACGCTTTGCCCATCGCAACAAGCGCAATAACGGTCGCAACTCCAATCAGAATGCCGAGCATCGAAAGGATGGTTCTAAGCTTGTTCGATAAGACGCTCTTGACCGCCATTATGAGGCCCTGCGTAATCTTCATGGCCGTCCCTCCTTTTCTGCTCAGAAAGCACCCCATCTCGGATGATAACCGAGCGGCTTGCACGCTGGGCAACTTCCATATCATGCGTAATCAGCACAATCGTCTGTCCCGCGCGGTTCAGCTCCTCCATCATGCCAAGCACTTCCATGCCGGTCTTGGAATCAAGTGCTCCGGTCGGTTCATCCGCCAGCAAGAGCGGAGGATTCGTCGCGAGTGCCCGCGCGATCGCGACACGCTGCTGCTGACCGCCCGACAGTTCATTCTGGCGATGTCCCACTCTCTCCCCAAGCCCGACACGTTCAAGTGCCTCCATAGCGCGCGCTCGGCGCTCTTTCGCCGACAACCCGCGATAAATAAGCGGAAGCTCGCAATTTTCAAGGGCAGTCAATCTCGGAAGCAGATGATAGCCTTGGAAAATAAAGCCGATCTTCTTATTCCGCATCTCCGTCAGCCTGTTATCGCTTTGCCCGCGAATCTCCATGCCGTCCAGCTTATAGCTGCCTTCATTGGGCACATCCAGACACCCGATAATATTCATCAGTGTGGATTTGCCGGATCCGGAAGGGCCAACGATGGCCAGAAAATCACCATGGTTGACCGTCAGCGATACGTTGTGCAGGACCGTCATTTTCTCCCCGGCCATCTTGTAATATTTGACGATATCATTCATTTCAATTAACGCGGACTGCCCGGTCATCGTGTACCACCGCCGCCGGCCGCACGCGTTGTTGTGCTGGTTCTTACATTGCCGCCCCCGGCACCGCCTCCGAAGCCGCCGCCAGCAGGGAAGTTACCTCCGAAGCCGCCTCCTCCAAAGCCGCCGAATTGCTGTGTTTGCTGCTGCTCAGTTGACGAGGAGCCCATTCCTTGCGCACCGGTTGCTACAGGAATCAGAACCGAGTCCCCTTCTGCGAGACCCGTTTTAATCTCAACATAAGTTTCGTTGCTGATACCAACCGTTACTTCTTTAAGCTGGCCGCCAAGTGTAAGGCTCTCCCTCATCTGAGCGCCCATGCCGCCTCTTCCGCCTTGACCGCCGGCTGCATTACCGCCCTGGGCATTTCCGCCTTGTGCTCCACCCGGCACAGCACCTTGGCCTGATCCGGTTGCTCCGCCCTGGCCTGTTCCGCTTGGAGCAGTACCCGTTGCTCCACCATTACCAACGTCACCCGATGGGGTTCCTCCCGGTGTGGTTCCTCCCGAAGCCGTTCCGCCTTGATTGCTGCTGTCTGCAGCCGCGACGTTGCGTCCGGCACCTTGGCCAGCTGCCGCTATTGTTCCGCCGCCGACTCCGCCTCGGCCTCCAGCCGCAGCTGCTTCCGTACCGCCTGCTCCTCCCTGGAATCGGCCTCCGCCGCCGCCTTGCCAGCCGCCGGCAGCAGCCGCTTCATTTCCATTTGCGTCTTGTGTACCTTGCGTGCCTTGGCTACGTTGACCGCCAGATGTTGTGCCGGTTCCTGTACCTGTACCCGCACCCGGAACACGGACATACGACTTGCCGCCAAACTCCACTACGGCATTAACCGGCACCAGCACAGCACCCGTACTTTGTTCCGTTGTAATATCTGCCTGTCCGGACATGCCAACCAAAACGCCATCAATATCATTGAGCAGCAAGCTTACGCTGTAAGACGCTGAGCCGTTGGAAGATGTGCCTTCCTTCGCAATCTCGGATACCGTTGCTTCAATCGTCCGGTCCGTAATTGCGCTAAGCGTAATTTGCGCCGTCTGTTTCAGCTTCACATTAGGAATATCCAGCTCATCGATGCCGGTTACAAACTCAAGATGAGTGTAGTCTACTATCTCCGCGATGGTTGTATTGGATTGAACCTCATCGCCAACACTTACATCACTAGTCGTTACTTCACCATCAATAGTAGCGATAACCTGCTTCACTTCTTTCGCCTGATCCTCGTAAATGTCCTGGAGCTGGTCATTATAGTCATCGATGCTGGACTCAAGATCATCGATCTCATTCTTGATTGATTTCGTCGTTTGCTCTTCATTCTCGGTGCCTATCGCTTCTTTGTATTCCTCTTGCTTGTCAGCGATCTGCTCTTTTGCTTTTGTGATATTTTTGTTGATTGTCTCGATCTGATCATCATAATTATCGTTATCCTCGAAAGTAGCAAGCACTTGCCCTTTCTTCACCTTGTCTCCTTCTTTGAAGAATAAGGCTGCAATGGTGCCGCTTTTCCCCGCGGTTACCGTCTCTCTGGAATTCGCCTCTACCGAGCCTGTCCCGCTTATCGAGGTCTTAATGTCGCCTTTTATCGCTTTGGCCGTAACAGCAAGAGGCGTCTCGGCGGTCGCCTTCTCATCGCGCATGAAATAGTAGTAATACGCGCCCCCGCCGGCGGCAGCAAGAATAATGATGATACCTAGCCATAATGTCCACTTCTTCATTGACTGTACTCCACCCTCCATCGGTCATATCTACCGACGAATATATCATGGGAAAATGAACACAGCATGAACAAGCCTACGGGGGCCGCTGCACGAGAAACGGCAAGTGAAAGTGAACACATGCACAAAAAAAGCTGCTTCCTCTGCAAGGAAACAGCTTTATCGCCAAACTTATAAGTTACGCCCAGGTAGGCTGTACTTTCAAGACTGCGGCTTCGCGCTTGAAGCTGCCAACCGGCTCAAGCTCAGCAGCAGGTGCAGGAGCAGCGGCTACAGCGGCAACCGGAGCTTCCGGCTCAACCCGTCTGATATCTGCACCTAGTGCGGCAAGCTTGCCAGTAATATCGACATAACCGCGGTCTACGTGGTATATGCCGGATACTTCCGTCTCGCCGTCTGCACGAAGTCCTGCGCAGATCAGCGCGGCGCCTGCGCGAAGATCGGTTGCGCATACTTTGGCACCAACGAGCGGTACACTGCCGGTTACGAATGCGGAACGGCCCTCGACCTTAATCTGCGCATTCATCTTCTGGAACTCTTCGACATGCATGAAGCGGTTCTCGAATACCGTCTCCGTTACAACCGAGGTTCCTTCCGATACGAGAAGCAGCGCCATCATCTGGGACTGCATATCGGTCGGGAAGCCCGGGTGCGGCAATGTCTTCACATCTACCGACCTCAGCGCTTTAGGGGCACGGACACGAATGCCGTTGTCTGATTCCGTTACTTCAACGCCCATTTCCTGCAGCTTCGAAATAACCGGTGTCAAATGATCCCCAATCGCATTTTCCACAAATACGTCTCCACCCGTGATCGCTGCAGCAATCATATACGTGCCTGCTTCCACACGGTCCGGAATCACGTTATGGTTCACGCCGTGCATACGCAGAACGCCTTCGATACGGATCTCGCCCGTACCTGCGCCGCGCACCTTGGCACCCATTGCATTCAAATAGTTGGCCAAATCAACGATTTCCGGCTCTTTTGCAGCGTTCTCGATCGTTGTTGTGCCTTCCGCCAAAGCGGCGGCCATCATAATATTTTCCGTTGCCCCGACGCTAGCTACATCCAGATAGATCTTCGCACCTTTAAGACGCGACTTTGTACTTGCTTCAATGAAGCCGTGTCCAAGCGTAATCTCCGCTCCCATTGCCTCAAAGCCCTTCAGATGCTGATCAATTGGTCTTGTACCAATCGCGCACCCGCCCGGCAGCGAAATCCGGACCTTGCCGATTCTGGCCAGAAGCGGTCCCATAACAAGGAAAGAAGCACGCATCTTGCGGACAAACTCGTAAGGAGCCTCAAAGGAGGAAATCATCCCCGCAGATATCTGCATGGTTTCATTGTTGTAAGTAATTTTTGCGCCTAACGAAGCCAATACTTTCTGAATGGTCATTACATCGTCGAGGAGGGGAACGTCACAGATGACGCTGTCTCCTTCCGCCGCTAATAACGAGGCTGCCAATATGGGAAGAACTGCATTTTTTGCACCGCTGACACGGACCGTTCCCGATAGACGCTGGCCTCCGCGGACGATAATTTTGGTCATCTTATAGTTCCCTCCGCGAACTGATTTTCTCCGAGCTTTAGTTCCATTTTTTGTATAAGAAAATGACAAATTCATGCTTTATCCAACCTTCATCTTATCATTCATTTACACAAATCGACAAGCGGTAAATTATTACCAGAAAGATCGTCATAAAGCACTAAATAAACCGCTAAACCGAGCCGAAAGAACTGTCCGAATGTTGCCTTACGGGCAGCGTTCCAGTTCCAATCCGGGGCTTTATATATAGTTGTTCGTAGTCTCGTGTCATTTTCATACCGTCCTGTAGTATCCATTGTTGTCTTTTTTGAGGTTTGTTATTCGACAAAATACTGCAGGTACTTCGTCCAGTTCCAATAATCCAGAATAAAACTGGCGAAGCCATGGCCGATGACAATGGCGAGTACAACCTGGAACATCCTGGCCTTCGGACTGCGCGGAAATTTAAAGAATACATCCAGCTTTATCTCCTGCAGGATATACCAAACAAACACTATGCTGAACAAATTAACTACAATTGAAAACAACGCCGTGGTGCCGGCCACATTTTGTGCGTCGTTCACCATCTGATCGATACCCATCTGTCTTACTTTCCCTTCTACATCCATATGCCTGAGCGATGGTTATTGTCTATATACCCGATATAAAATCGTCGTAAACTCTGCGCGGCCGGCTTTTTTCCCAGGTTTGTAGGCCTGGTCTCCCGTGCCGCTGATAACCCCCTTCAGCTTGAGCGCATTCAACATCGGAGCGGCCCAGTGGGTACGCCCTACATCCTTGAACGGATTTCCAATCGGCGGTACAGGCTGCACCTGATCGGCATAACCAATCATAAGCGCCATCTCCGCTCTTGTCACCGGCTGCTCCGGATGGAAGGTTCCATCCGGGAATCCTCTGATCCACCCCTTCTGCACCGCTTTCGAGATAGCGCCATAAGCCCAATGATCACCATCCAGATCCTTGAACCGGACAGTGGTCGGCATGCCGGCAATTATCGGCTTATACGCTTTGACCGTCATCGCTACCGCTTCCGCACGGGTAATCGGCCGCTCCGGCTCAAAGGTATAAGGACCGGTGCCGCTCACAATATCCAGCCTGCTCATCTCCGCAATAGCATCCCGCGCCCAGTGTCTGCTGATATCGCGGAAGCCTGCGACAAGCGGATCGGCTTTCATCTTGAAACGGTAATACTGTTTGTCAAAAGCGGCGTTCGCCGTAAGCTTTATGTAGTACACACCCGGCTGCAGAACTTTATTTGCAGCTTGAAGTGTCCCGCTGCTCCCGGTCGATTGGGCAAAGACCAGCTTCTGCTTCTTATCGTATGCTTCCAGCTTCATCTTTTTGCCTGACGGAACGTTAAACAAATTCATGTCCACCACGCTGGCTTGAGAGAGCCGGATTTGGAACCAGTCTACATCACTTGCGCTTCCGATCACTCCAACATATTCGGTGCCGGAGGTCGTCATCAGCGCTTCATAATATTTATCGTTTGGTTCGTTGGGATCCACATATTTCGGAACGTAGTCCATCTTCAGCGTATAGGCACCCACTGTAGGACTAGCCTCCGTCGATATCGCATTATGGATACGGATATAGTATTTGCCCGGCGAAACCGTTAGTACCGGAGACTGCTCGGGCTCGCCCTCCCGCTCCTCATCGTATGACATTAACGTCTGCCCGGCCTGCTGGACAGCAAGCTCCGAATCAATCCGTACCGTATCCGTTGTCACACGAAGGCTTAGCGTTCCGCCCTGCGTGAATGTCACGGCATACCAATCCCGGTCCGCAAGCTGGTGAAAAGAGCCGGTAATGCTCTGACTCCGCGGTTGAAGCGTGTAAGCCTCATACGACTTGTCATTTTGCTCATAGCTGTCGGGCGCCATATTGAAAGTCGCCGTCATCAGATAAGGCAGCTTCTGATCCGTCTCCGAATTCATGTATTGAATAAGGAAGGCTTGCTTGCCCTTTTTCACCTTAAACTCAACCACACGGCTTCCGAGCTTGGTCTCTGCTGCAGCCTGCAGCTTATCACCAGAATAATGCGCTAAACGGACAGGAGGTGTCGCACTGCCCTCAGGGATCAGCTCTTCGAAGTCAAGCGTTATGGTCCCGTTATAAGGAGCATCATAAGTATACCAGTCCATATCGCTGCCTCCTGCTAAGAGTGCAGTGATCTGCTTGCCCGACGGAAGGCCTTTGGCGCTTGTACGGGAGCCGTTTGGCTCGAATCGGTCGGACTTCGCCGTCATCGTAACGGCTTTGTTCACCTGAAGCAGGCCGTAACCCGATTTGGCATCTAGACCAGAAGGTCCGATATCTTTGGCCGTCTGGCGAAGCAGCTCCCGGACCTGATAAGTTTCAAGCGCCGGATAACGGGCCAAGACTAGCGCAGCCGCAGCCGCAACCTGAGGGGCCGCCATGGACGTCCCTTCCTCCTGCTTGTATCGTCCTCCCATTGCGGTTGTATACACATGCCATGGCGCTGCAAGGTCAACCTCCGGGCCGGGATTCGAGCGGGGATCCGGCGTGTTATCCGTCTTCACTCCGCCAACACCAAGCACAGTCGGGTAGGCAGCCGGATATTTGACAGCCGCTTTATTCCCTTGTATCACTCCGTCGTTCCCTGCAGCGGCGATGAGCAGGACGCCCTTGCTTTCGGCGTAATTGACGATGTCCAGCATATAGGGCGAATACCGGTTAAGACCAACCGACAACACAACGATACGGGCGCCATGTCGGACGGCGTACAGGATCGCCTCTCCCAAGTCACGTTCTGTTCCATCCCCTAGAGAATCAAGCGCTTTGATCGGCATCAGCTTGGCTTCCCAGAGGATGCCGCTTACGCCAAGGCGGTTATTGCCCGCAGCGGCGATAACGCCGGCCACGCTTGTGCCATGGCCGTTATCATCTTCTGGCGGCTTATTCGGCGCGACGAAGTTGGTGCCGGGTACAAGATTGCGCTTCAGATCCGGATGGTCAAGATCAATCCCGGTATCCACGATCGCGATCGTCAGATTGGTCTGCTTCCGCACCGTCTTCCAGGCTTCCAGCGCGCCAATCTGCTTCAAGTAGGACTGCTTGGCGAGCTCGGGATCATCCGCCGCATAAGGCGCAGCGGCGGCGGATGCGAGGATGTGCACCCGCTCATTCGGGTGCACATATTCAACGCCCGGCTCGCTCTGCAGCCGGGCTAGCCATGCGCTGGCGTCCGCCCCGCGGTCAGCGGGCTGGACGAGCCAGATCTCCGCCGCCTCGCTCTGGCGGCGGAGCACACGCGTCCCGCGCAGCTCATGCGCCTGCGCGGGTTCGCGCCATTTGAGGAGCCAGCTTTGCGGCTCCTCGTCTGCCCCGGCGGGGGCGCTGGCGGCGGCTATGCTCGCCGCAGCGGCCCGTGTCGGGGCCATGCCTGCCGGGGCGGGGACAACCGCCCCGCTGGCGAGAATCCCCGCGAGGAGAACCGCGGGGATGGTTCTTTTCAACAGGCTGCCAAGAGCATCTTTTCTCATCTAATTCTGCCTTTATCGGTATATTTGTCTCCGTCTCAAATTATACGTATGCTCTTGCCACACGTTTCTCTATTGGACTATCTACGAGTCTCTCTTTATCTCCTATTATCATTCGATTTCTGCACCCCGTTCTCCTGTCTCTAGCAAAAGATAATTGCCTGCAAAACCACCCTTTTTCATAGCAATCCACCATCGACAAAAACTCACCAACCATCTATATTCCCGCTCCACTCAACCTCTGTTTAAGGTCCCTTAAGGACCTTAACTCCTCTCAGAATAGCTGCTTTTTCTCTCTTAAGGTTCCTAAGGGACCTTAACCAGGTCGCTCCCCCGCATTTCCGCCTCATTCCCACCTCAACCACCCTACTTAAGGTCCCTTAAGGACCTTAACCCCTCACTAACTAGCTAGTTTTTCATATCTTAAGGTCCCTAT
>NZ_FOMT01000006.1:434776-507426 GCF_900112695.1 Paenibacillus catalpae | reverse complement strand
AAGGACCTTAACCCCTCACTAACTAGCTAGTTTTTCTCTCTTAAGGTTCCTAAGGGACCTTAACGCATTTCCGCCTCATTGCCACAATAAGAGACTCGTAGGGTTATCTCTGATCCGAGCTTGATCTACTGCTTTGCTCTTGATCTGCTCTTGATCTGCTCTTGATCCGCTCTTTGATCTTCTTTTTGATCCGCTGCTCTAAACTGCACCACTCTCTCCAGCCCGCCACGGCAGCAGTCCGCTCCCTCCATTTTCCACACAAAAAAACCCAGCGGCATTAACCGCTGGGTTCACCTAAAAATCTATCTCACGAACAAATCGGCTTGAATCGAGAACACCGCATCGATCCCTTTCATCAGCGGGCCAGGCAATACGCCAAGGGCAACGGTTGCCGCGGCGCATATCCAGATCACGACGCCGGTCACAGTCGGCACATGGATTGCGTCTTCTTCCTCGTCATTCGACCGCATGAACATCTGGCGGATAATGCCGAAGTAGAAGTAGTAGGAGATGACGGTGCTGACCACCATAATCGCTACCAGCCAATACGCCTGCACACTGGCTGCACCAAGCAGAATGAACAGCTTGCCGAAAAATCCGGCCGTTACCGGCAGTCCCGACAGCGACAGGATAAAGATCAGCATCGCTGCCGCCGTCCATGGCGCCCTGTAATAGAGACCCGAGAACCCTTTCAGCTCTTCATGCCCGGCCGCACGGGCAATGACCGTAACGACGGCAAAGGCTCCGACATTCATAAGCAGATAAGCGATCAGGTAGAAAGCAAACTCCGAAAAGTTGTTGCTATGAATGATCGTCACCGAGATCGCAATGGGTACAAGCAGATATCCCGCATTCGCCACACCGGATAAGGCTAACAGCCGTTTCACCTGCTTCTGCCGGAGTGCGGACACCGTGCCGACCAGCATCGCTGCGGCGGCGATCACGAGTAGTGCGAAGAAGACATCATCGCCAGCCTGCTTCCCGGAGCCGCCAGAAAGGAAGAAAGCACTGCTGTACAAGAAGCGGAATACCGCTGCCAGCGCCGCCCCCTTCGCGATCACCGCGAGAAAAGCGGAGATTGGCGTGGGCGCCCCCTGATACACGTCCGGTGCCCAGGAGTGGAAAGGAGCTGCGGCGATCTTGATTCCGAAGCCTGCAATCAGGAAGAAGAAGCCGACATACACGAGTGCCTTGTAATCGGCGAAGGCCTGCGGCAGCGCCGCCGGGAAATCCCCCAGGCTGACCGAACCCGTCACTCCGTATAGATACGACATGCCAAACAGGACAAACGCGGAGGCTATACCACCCGTAACGACATACTTGAATGCTGCTTCGGCCGACAGCGATGAGCGCTTTCGTAAACCTACGAGCACATAGCTCGTAATACTGAGCAGTTCCAGACCGATATACAGGGTGACGAGATTGCCGGAGGAGGCCATAATCATGGCACCAGCCGCCGCCGGAAGCAGAAGATAATAGAATTCGGCTTTGTCGGTGACCGCTTCATCCTTCTGCGTGGAGCCAAGCCCTAACAGAACGATCAGAGAAGTTCCGATAAGGAAAATGATTTTTAATAGATTGCCGTAATCGTCTACCCGGTAACTGGCGCCAAGGAGCGAGATCGCCTGACCGGCCTTCGCAGCCTCTTCCGCGGACACTCCGGAAGGATTCATATCTATCATTCTCCAGATTACGAATCCGAGAGATAACAACAGACTGCCCAGCGATAACCAGCCGATGACCGCACGGCTCATCCTTTGAGGAAGGAACAGGTCCGTTACAATCAGGATGAGGAACATCGCGGCAAGGATAAGCTCAGGGGCGAGATACAGCGTATCATGCCATGTCAGAGGTATAAATTCGTTCATCGCTTATCCCCCCATCCTTAACGAAAATATCGGCTTGAACAGTCCGTCAACGCTGTATTGGAGCGTATCCGTCAGCACGGACGGGTAACAGCCGAGGAGCAGGATAAACGCCAGCAGCACAATCATCGGCAGAGCTTCAATCAGCCGTGCATCCTTAACCGCCAGATACCGTTCGTCAATAGGACCAAATGTTGTCTTGAGTACTGCCCGCAATAGATAAACAGCTGTCAGGATCACGCCAATGACAGCAAAACCGGCGATCCAAGGCTGACTGTCAAACAAGCCAAGCAAGGAGAGAAACTCGCCTACGAAGCCCGACATGCCGGGAAGACCTAAGGACGCCAAGCCCCCGGCAAGCAGAACCCCCGAGATGAATGGCATCGACCGCGCCAGACCTCCAAGCTCGGACAAAGTGGTTGTTTTTGTTCTTTCGTATAAACTCCCGACAATCAGGAACAACAGCGCCGAGATAAGACCGTGTGATACAAGCTGGAATACCGCGCCTTGCAGCCCAATCTCGTTAAAGGCCGCAAGCCCGAGCAGAACGATCCCCATATGGCTGATAGAGGAATAGGCGAGCACCAGCTTAAGCTCCGTTTGGCGGAAAGCAATTAGCGCCCCGTACAGAAGATTCGCCAAACCAAGAGAAGCCAGCACAACGGCCCAATCCTTCGCTTGTTCGGGGAATAACACGATCCCAAAGCGGATCAGGCCATAAGCGCCCATTTTCAGCAGGATACCGGAATGAATCATCACAATGGCAGGATGCGCTTCGTTATGCACTTTCAGCATCCACGTGTGGAACGGCAGAATCGGTAGCTTGATCCCAAACGCCACAACCAGCAGCAGGAAAATAACCGTATGCATCTTCTCCGACATATGGAACGGGTTCATCCCTCCGGCTTGGTCGGGTACAAGGTTCACCCATGCCGACGGATCCGCCAGATTGCGGGCAATATCCGCGTAGCTGCCGCTGTAGATAAAGGATGACGTATCCTGATCAATATGGAAGCCGGCCGTATTTACCAGAAGAATAAAGGCAATAAGCATAATGGCCGAGCCAAGGCCGTTATAAATGACAAACTGGTTAGCCGCCCGCTCCCGGTTGAAATAGCCCCATATCCCAATCAGGAAATACATGGAAATAAGCGTGATTTCAAAGAAAATAAAGAATAAGAACAGATCCCGGGCCATAAATGCCCCAAGGACACCCGTCTCCAGGAGCAGGAACCAGACGTAAAACGCCTTCCAGCGCTTTTTCACATGAATAGAAGCAAATGCTGCCATAGCCGTAATTAATGTCGTGAGGATAATAAGCGGCAGAGATAAGCCGTCTATGCCAAGCTCATACTGAAACTCCATCGTATAGCTCATAACTCCGTTGGAGGCTTGCGTCTCCTTGTTGAGCGGAACCTCTACCCAAGTGGCCGTTTCCTCATAGGTGCTTCCGCCCTGATGCTTATCGTAATCGGCATACAGCCAGAAGGACAGAACGAGCGGTATGAGAGTCGCGATAATGGCTGCCGTCTGCAGCCAGCGGTTACGATGCTTAGGCAGCAGGAGAACGACCAGAAGCCCGATTAGCGGTGTAACGAGAATAATCGATAGAATCGGAAGATCGGTCAGGTCTGTCATTACCAAAACCTCCTTCCAACAATGGCTGCGATAATAACGAGAAGGCCGATAACAGCGGTCAAGCCGTAGACTTGCGCCTGGCCGTTATTCATCCGCGTCAGCACCCGGCCGCCCGCTACCGACGTAAAGCCGATGAGCCTCACCGCTCCGCCAATGACATATTCATCAAATGCATAGAGTCCTTTACCAAGACCCCGCACCGGTTTCACAATCATCAAATTATAAAATTCATTCATGTAATATTGCCGTTCCAGCAGATTGGCCAGCCATGGCATCCGGGCAGCTGCAGCGCCGCGCTCGATGCTGCCCTTCCCAAACATGAGCCAGCCGACATAGATGCCAAGCACCCCTACCGCAATAGAAGCAACAATAGCTGCTGCGCTGGCATGCACCTCTTCTCCGCCGCCTGTCAGCCACCCGCCAAGCCAACCGTTCCATGGCGTCTCCACAAAACCCGCACCAACGGATAACACCGCAAGCACAATAAGCGGAATCGTCATTACTTTAGAAGATTCCCGTACCTGTGCCTGCTGTTGAAGGCGGGATTTGCCCATAAATACGATAAAAAATAGTCTCGACATATAGAGCGCCGTACAGAAAGCTGCCACAAGTCCAATAACGAACAGGAACGGATTCTCATCAAGCGCGAAAGCCAGAATCAGATCCTTCGACCAGAAGCCAGAGAATGGCGGGATCCCGGATAAGGATAAGGCACCAATCGCAAAGGTCCAGGTCGTGATTCGCATTTTGGAGCCAAGGCCGCCCATCTCCTGAATGTTCTGGGTATGTACGGCATGAATGATGCTGCCTGCCGCAAGGAACAAAAGCGCCTTGAAGAAAGCATGGGTAAACAGGTGGAAGATGCCGCCCGTCATGGAGCCAAGCCCCATCGCCATCACCATGTACCCAAGCTGGCTGATGGTTGAGTAAGCAAGAATTCGTTTAATATCATTTTGCGCCAGGGCTACGGTTGCCGCGAATATCGCCGTAAATCCCCCCAAGTAGGCTACCGTATGCATAGCAGCGGCAGAAGCTTCGAAGATATCAAAGGTTCTCGCGAGCAGGAAAACACCGGCAGCTACCATCGTTGCCGCATGGATCAGGGCGCTTATTGGCGTTGGCCCTTCCATCGCATCCGGCAGCCACACATGGAGCGGGAATTGGCCGGACTTGCCGATCACTCCCATGAACAAAAGCAGGGCTATCGAGGTTGTAATGCTCATGGTGATCGCACCGGTCTGCCCTTCGCTAAATACATTATGTATACTGCTGAAATCAAGCGCGTGGCCCGGCATATACCAGAACAGCACGATGACTCCAAGGAGCAGGCCTGCATCGCCTATTCTGGTTACGATAAACGCTTTTTTCGCTGCCGCGCGGGCAGCCGGTTTGGCATACCAGAAGCCGACAAGCAAGAAGGAGCAGACGCCAACAAGCTCCCAGAAAATATAAAAGACCAGCATATTATCAGACAGCACCAGGCCCAGCATCGCAAAGGTAAAGAGCGCTACATAACCGTAAAAGACGGTAATCCGCTCATCCTTTTTCATGTAGCCTGCCGAATACACGTTTACAAGGAAACTGACCGCTGTCACAATAACAAGCATTAGCGCATTCAGATTCGTCACTTCAAAGCCGATTCTTAGCACATAAACGCCAAGGTCAATCCATTTGAAGCCGTCGCTGTAGTCTACTGCATCCGGATCAAGTCTCTCGAAAAACACGAGAAGGGACATGACCAGCGCGGCCAGCGAGCCAATCGATCCGATCAGAACGCCAGCGCGCCGGTAGCTCCGGCCAAGGGCCGTGAGCAGGAGAAAGGCGGCAAACGGGAAGAGCGGAATGAGCCAGGCTGTTTGAGTAAATTGATCCACGTGTCACATCACCTCCTCATTTCGTCGAATTCATCCAAATTTACGGTACCTCTGGCACGGAAGAGGGCAATCAGCACCGCTACCCCGACAGCAGCTTCCGCAGCAGCCACCGTTATCGTGAACAAGGCGAAGACTTGGCCCGTGAGTGACGGAACGACACCGTACTTGGAAAACGCGACCAGATTCAGATTCACCGCGTTCAGCATAAGCTCAATGGATAACAGGACAATAACGGCGTTCCTTTTCACCAATGCTCCGTAGAGCCCGATACAAAACAGAATGGCCGCCATCGTCAGATAGGATGGAAGCATCGTTAATCCGCCCCCTTCTTCGCAATGGCAATCGCGCCGATAAATGCAACCGTCAGCAGCACCGACAACAGCTCGAACGGTACAACATAACCCGTATACAGCAGCTCTCCAATGCTGGATGTATTATCCTCTACCGCCTTCATCGGCTGGGCATCAGGGAAATCCGTCGTCCGGATCGCATAAAACAGCATTCCAAACAGACAAAGCGCCGCAACTGCTGCCAGCGTCTCATGGAGAGGCTTAACCGGATCGGCCTTTGCAGCCTGATGGTTTGTCATCATAATTCCGAATATCATCAGAATAGAGACGGCCCCCGCATAGATCAGAACCTGGACAAAAGCGACGAACTCTGCATCAAGCAGCACGAACATCCCGGCAAGGCCAAGAAACACCCCGGCCATTGAGATGACCATGTGTACGACCTTCTGCAGGCTGACCATCAGAACAGCCCCAATGATCATAATCGCCGAGAAGATAAAAAAAGTGGCAAACTCGCCATTAAAATCAATATTGAACAACTTATTTGGCGCCTCCTTTCGCAGGAGCCCCGATGTTATTGTTATCCTGGCGGACAAGCGTATTATTGTCGGTCAGCCACTGCACATCCTTGAACAGATCATCCCGGCTGAACGCGGACAGCTCGAAATGATTCGTCATGACAATCGCTTCCGTCGGACAAACCTCGGTGCATAAATCGCATAAGATGCAAATTTCGAAATTAATATCAAACGTGTCGATCACTTTGCCTTTTTTGGCCGGATCGGGATTCGGCTTTCCTGTCAGCGTAATGCAGTCGGTCGGGCAGATTCTGGCGCACTGGTTGCAGACGATACAGAGATCCGGAATAAAATGCTGAATGCCCCGGAACCGGTCCGGCATAACAATTGGCTCGTCGGGATAAGAAGTCGTCACTTTTTTCGACACCATTGATTTGAGCGTCACGCCAAGTCCTTGCACTAGTCCATTCATGGCCGAATCCCCCTAAAAAGAATTGCTTCGTAAGCATTAGCGTTAACCTATTACTTCACGAACAGCTCCAGATAACCTGCCGTCAGGAATACATTAAGAAGCGATACCGGCAGAAGCACTTTCCAGCCCAGCCCCATCAGCTGATCCACCCGGATACGCGGGAAGGTGGCCCTGATCCAGAATAAGAAAAAGACGATAAACGCGAATTTGAGCAGGAACCAGATTATACCCGGCACAAAATCAAGGAATGGCGCCGGCGCATGCCAGCCGCCAAGGAACAGTACGGTCGTTAAAGCCGCAATGGCGTACACATAGACGTACTCCGACAGCATGAAAAACGCGAAGCGGAAGCCGCTGTATTCCACATGATAGCCGGCTACCAGCTCCGACTCAGCCTCAGGCAGGTCAAACGGTGTACGATTCAGCTCAGATACGGCCGCGATGATAAAGACAACAAAGCCAATCATCTGCGGCAGGAAGTTCCAGTCCCAGAACCAGCCCCCAGCCTGCGCATCAACGATATCTCTCAGGTTAAGACTGCCGCTGAGCAGAATGACGCCGACTACCGAGATGACAAGCGGAACCTCGTAGCTGATCATCTGAGCCGCCGAGCGCATGCCGCCAAGGAGCGCATATTTGTTGTTCGACGCCCAGCCCCCGAGCACAATGGCCAGCGTCGAGATGCCCGATAAGGCGGCGTAATAGAGCAGACCAACATTCAGATCGGCGAAATAAAGCTTTTCCGTATAAGGAATAACCGCGAGCACCGTAAAAGCGGGCACGTAGCAAAGTATGGGAGCAAGGACGAACAAGAGACGGTCGGCTTTCCGCGGGATCGTGTCTTCCTTGATAAGAAGCTTAAAGATGTCGGCTACCGTCTGCAAGAGCCCGAAAGGACCAACCCGGTTAGGGCCGATCCGCAGCTGCATCCAGCCGATAACCTTCCGTTCGAAATATATCGCATAGGTGACGAAGCCAAGCACAACAAACAGGAATACCGCGCCCCACAGAAAAATAATAACAGCATCGCCCCAAGTGAGCGAGTTATGCAGCCAAGCGCCCATCAGCAATCAACCTCCCCGACTACAATGTCGACGCCGCCGAGGATCGTAATCAGGTTGGTCATCGTCTCCCCGACAAGAAGCTTGGGCAAAATCTGGAGATTCACAAAGGACGGGCGGCGGAACTTCAGGCGGTAAGGCTCTGCTTTTCCTTTCGATACAATATGGCAGCCGATCTCACCGCGCGGTGATTCAATACGGACATACACTTCGCCAGCCGGAGGACGGATAACACGCGGCACCTTGCCCATCGTTTCCCCGCCTGAAGGCATTTGCTCATGGGCCTGCTTCAGGATACGCAAGCTCTGCTTAATCTCCTCGAGCCGGATGACATAACGGTCGTAACAATCTCCGTTCTGCCCCAGCGGCACGTCAAATTCGAAGCGGTTATATAAGCTGTACGGCTCCGCTTTGCGCAAATCCCAGTCTACACCGGTACACCGCAGGTTGGCGCCGGACAGTCCATAATCAATCGCTGTTGCTGCATCATAACGGCCAATTCCTTTGATCCGGGCGAGGAAAATCTCGTTCCCGCTCACCAGCTTGTCGTATTCCCGCAGCTTGCCTTCCATATACGGAATGAAATCCCGCACTTTATCCAGCCAGCCCGGCGGCGCATCCCACTTCACTCCGCCCACTCTCATATAATTGTAAGTTAAACGAGCCCCGCACAGTTCATTAAATAAATTAATAATAATCTCCCGATCACGGAACGCATAGAGGAACGGGCTCATTGCCCCAATGTCGAGCAGATAGGTCCCCCACCAGACAAGGTGGCTGGCAACCCGCTGCAGCTCCATGACGATAAGGCGCATAAACTCCGCGCGTTCAGGGATCTCCAGATTCATCATCGTTTCGACCGCATGAACGAGCACATAGTTATTGGTCATCGCCGAGACATAATCCATCCGGTCGGTATAAGGAATAATCTGCGTATAGTTCAATTGCTCGGCAAGCTTCTCGGTTCCGCGGTGCAAGTACCCCATGACGGGAGTCGCTTCCGTAATGACTTCGCCGTCGAGCTTGACGACGATGCGGAATACGCCATGCGTGCTGGGATGCTGGGGACCGACATTCAACAGCAGTTCTTCGGTACGAATCACGCTTTCGCTACACCTCCGAATCGAGCGGCTCATAATCCTTGCGCAGCGGGTGTCCGACCCAGTCGTCCGACATCATAATGCGGCGCAGATCGGGATGCCCCGTGAAAGTTATTCCTAACAAATCATAGATTTCGCGTTCGTTCCAGTTCGCGGTTGCCCAGACGGGCGTCACCGAAGCGACGACAGGATCACTGCGGTCGGCCTTCACCTTCACAGCAAGCTCCCGCCCGCTTCCAAGATGGACCAAATGATAAGCAACCTCCAGATGCGTCTCATAATCGACACCGGAGACATTGCGCAGATAGGCAAAATCAAGCTCTTCATGCTGCTTCAGCCGCTCGGCCGCTTTCAGCCAATGCTCATTCTTCACGATAATCGTTGGCATATGCCGGCTCATCTCGTTAATATAAGCATCCTCCAGCGCCTCTTCATGGACGAGGCTGCGGATAAGCTGCGCGATCGCATCCAGCTGCGGCTGTTTGGGCGATGGTTCAGGCGGCGGGGGCGGCTCGGCCGCTTCCGGTGCCGCTGCTCCGCCCGCATTCGCGGCTTCCTTCGCCGCGGCCCTTGCCGCGCGCGCTTCCGCGGCCGCCTTCAGCTTCGCTTCCCGCTCCGGATCCGCCGACGCTTCCGGTGCCGCTGCTCCGCCCGCATTTGCGGCTTCCTTCGCCGCGGCCCTTGCCGCGCGCGCTTCCGCGGCCGCCTTCAGCTTCGCTTCCCGCTCCAGATCCGCCGCCGGAGGCTCACTTCCACCTGCCGCTTCAGGCTCCTTTTCCAGCGTTGCACTGCCCGCTGACACAGCTGTCTCCTCAGCAGAAGTCGGCGCTGCTGCCGGTGTCTCCGGCGATTCGGCCGAGGCCTTTACTTTCTCCTCGGGCTTCTGCCCTTCATCCTTCTCTTCGCTCATCGCTCCGTCACCCGCTTCCCGGTCTTCGCTTCGTAACGGATTTTTTCCTGCAGCTTATTAATGCCGTAGATCAGCGCCGCCGGATTAGGCGGACAGCCTGGTATGTACACATCGACGGGAACAATCTGGTCGACACCCTTCATAACCGCGTATGACTTGATGTACGGACCGCCTGCGGTTGCGCAGGATCCCATCGCGATAACCCATTTGGGCTCAGGCATCTGATCGTACAGACGGCGCAGCAGCGGCCCCATCTTTTTCGTCACGGTGCCTGCGACAATCATCACATCCGACTGCCGAGGAGAGGTGCGGAACATGACCCCGAAACGGTCGAGGTCATAATGGGAGGCACCTGTTCCCATCATTTCAATCGCGCAGCAGGCCAGACCAAAGGTCAGCGGCCAAAGCGAGTTGCTCCGCGCCCATGCTTTCAGCTGCTCCAGCGTTCCCATAAATACGTTTCGTTCAAGCTCCTTGCGTTCTTCCAGCGATATCGACTCTAAACTGAATTCCATTTCAGCACCTTCTTTTTCCAGGCATATAGAAGTCCGATAAACAGCATTGCCGCAAAAATGAACATCTCAACCAGCACAAAAAGGCCGAGCTTATTATACGCGACGGCCCAAGGATATAAGAAAACGGTTTCCACATCAAAGATGACAAACATTAACGCAAAGATGTAATACCGGATGTTGAAACGCACCTGGCCTTCTCCGACCGGCTCATTGCCGCTCTCGTAGGTGGTTTGCTTCGGATCATTCGGTTTATGCGGTCTGAGCAGTCTTCCTACGGTCAGCGCCGCTGCCGGGAGTAAGATGCCCAGCAAAATAAAAATAGCCACGACGACATACTGGTTGACGTAATTGTCCACACCATCGCCTCCGTCAAAGCGGACCAGCCGCTTGGTCATTTTTCCTCACAATTATAACAAATGCTTCCACAGCCGTCTATGACGGAGTTGCTTGCCCCCGCCTCTACCAAATGCCGGACAAGCCTGTAACGACGCGGCTTCCCGGGAAACGGGAATACCCGCGAACACCCGGTCAACGCAATTCCCGCCTGTCACACTATTAACCTATGCTCGCCACCCCTACCGATATCCCACTTCGTTAAGACTCTCGCTCTTACTATCTTCATAAGTCATAACAATGCCCCGTATCGTTAAGCCCTGCCTTGCTCGACACGAGCACCCTTCTGAAACGCAAAAAGCGCGGGAAGGATGGCCGATGCATCCTTCCCGCGCTCACTCTTATCTCATGCGGGTATCCGTCAGCTTGAACTGGCCAACCAGCTGCTGCAGGAACTTCGTGATGGATTCTACGCTTTCCGAGGTTTGGCGAACGCTGTCCATCTCGCCGATCAGCTCCTGCACTTTGCCTTCTACATCGGAGGACACCTTCCGGTTCTCCATGCTGACGACGGCGATCCGCTCCATCAGCTTCACAACCTCATCTACTACCTGCGACTTCCGGCTGTCTTCGCTTTGCGCCGTCTGCAAAGTGCCGGCTGCAGCAGCTACGAGCTGCGTACCTTCCTCAACAACCTGCGTGCCTTCATCCATGGACGCATAAGCCTGCTTCGCTTCCTCATAAATTTGATGCGTAATTTGATGCACTTCCTCCGTAGAACGGCGAGTCATATCAGCAAGCTTGCGGATCTCGGAAGCGACAACGGCAAAGCCGCGTCCCTGCTCGCCTACACGTGCCGCTTCAATGGATGCGTTCAAGGCCAGCAGATTCGTCTGCGCCGAAATCTCCTCAATGACCTGCAATACGCCGCGGATCTCGTCCACCGTATGCATAAACTTCCGGATCGTATCATTCGTATCGCCAACCTTAGTGGAGATATGCTGCATTTTATCTCCAATCCGGTCTACTTCCGACTGTGCCACCGCGATTTGCTCAGCAGCCTGCAGCTCCAGAAGACGCAGGGTATCGCGCATCTCGTCTGCCGATTGCTTGGCCATATCAATATCCTTCAGTTGAGTGCGGATGCTGCCGATCATATCTCCAACCTTGCGGCTGACGCGCTCCGTCGACTTCGCCGTTACCGCTGCCGATTCATTCATCACATGCTGGCTGGAGAGAACATCCGATGCTGCAAGCTTCACTTGCAGCATGATGCCTTCGAGCGAGTCAATCATGTTGTTAATCCACTTGGCAAGCTCTCTTGTCTCATCATTATCAAATTTAGCAGGCTCGAGGCGCTGCGTCAGGTCCCCTTTGCCCTCCGCGTTAATGCGGATGAACCGGTTAATACGCCGCAAATTCCGGACAACCCGGCGAGATTCCTTGCGCTGCATGGCACCGGCGATCCATTGGCCAAATACGAGCGTCCATACACCTGACGCCGCTGCGGTTACCCACGCGGGAGCTTGTCCTGCAAGCACCGCCACCAGCACCGTTGTTAATACAGCCTGAATGAACGTTTGCCATAGCTGAAGCTTGCTTAAGCGCCAGCGAATGCTGCGGATCCGGTATACTTCTTCAAGGTCACCCTCGCACATCATCCCCCATACATCCGGGCAATGCGGCAGCTGCAGGGTTACGCCCTTCCCGATAACCGGGATATGACGGTAATCCGAATAGCCGGGGAACTCGACAAACAGATTGCTGCCGTTATCAATCGTATTGCGTACGCCGGGATGAAGCTCATCTGTAGCCGGGTCGGTAAAAATAATCTCCAGCTCCGTATGCTCCTTAATCGACACGGTGCCCCAGTCCGTTGTAACCCCGTCCTTCAGATTCTCGCCATGCGTAAAGGTCCGATCCTCAAAGCGGCTGCGCGACAAAGCCGTACCAAGCGCAATATGCTGATTCAAATGAGGCTTCGCCATAAAGATATAATTGTCCCCCGAGTCCGGATACACATGCCCGGATTCCCGCTGAATCAAGTCCCCCAGCACATCGTTAGGCACACGGCCGCATAAGGTACCGGCATACTCTCCATTTATAATCAGTGGATAGATGAAAAGCAGCGTCATTTTATCGTGGAAGGAGGAGGATCTTGGCCCAAGATTCAGCGTTACCGGATCGCCATAAGGCCCAAACAGGCATGGCTGCGGCTTTCCTCCCCCTTTGACGTAGTTGAGACCCGGAGCGATAACACTGCCGCTGCTGTAAGCCGTCCCTCTATGCTTCTCGTAAGTGGATACTTGAACCGTACCTTCCTGATCCAGCAGGAACAGCTCCGTCCAGTCATGACCTCTTGCATAGGTACGCTCAAGCAGGCGGCCAATCGCTTGCCTCTGCTCCTCCTGATGCACAAGTTGTCCCGCTGCAGCAACTGCCGTAATCTGCTCTGCCAGCCGTTCGATATGCCCCCAATATTCATGAGCCCAAGAAGCTAAAAGCTCCTTGCGCGTCTCTGCTATTCCTTCAAAGATTTGTTCAACGTCTTTCTTCATCCCCTGATTCAAACGCCATGAGACCCAAAGCGGCAATCCTTTTTTCGTACCAAGCCAGTCGAACATGTGCATCCCCCATATCCTGGTCATCTAGTATATATGTCATATATACTAACATAAGATTTGAGAAAATTTGATAGATATGTAAGGTATTTTTCGTTACTTTGTATAAAAATTTAAACTTTTTTGTTACAAAAGCACTAGTTTCCACGAAAAGAGGCTGTCCTTCGGCTCATGAACTGCAGCCTAGGACACCCTTCCTATCATTTACTTCTATTTTTTACCAGATCGGTACATCAGCCACATGAAATACGGAGCACCAACAACCGCTGCAACAAGCCCCGACGGCAGCTCTTTGGGCGCCAGCAGTGACCTGCCGATCGTATCGGCTAATACAAGCAGCAATGCGCCAAGCAAAGCCGTTAGAGGAACCAGCTTGCGGTACTTCGGTCCAACGAGCATGCGTGTCATGTGAGGAGCAATCAGCCCGATAAAACCAATCGAACCAACAGTCGCTACAGCGGCTGCCGCCATGGCAACACCAACCCCCCCGATGACCAGACGTGTCCGGTCTACGCGAAGCCCCAGACTTGTCACCGTCGCATCGGAGAACTGGAGAACATCGACTTTACGCGCGAGGTACCAGGCAACAGGCAGAAGAACGATCGGCCAGAAGACGAGCTGCCAGAAATCATCCCAGTTACGGGCATAAGTCGTGCCCGACAGCCATACCAATGCGGATGCCAGTGTCAGCTTCATGCGAATGACAAGCACCTGCACAACGGCGCTGGCCATAGAAGAGACAGCAAGACCAATTAATGCTACGACAGCTGGATTAAAGGAGCTTTTCCGCCCCAACAGGAACACGATAACCGCTGCACCAACCGCACCAATAAAGGCACCGGCAGGAAGCCATTGCACCGATAGTTGGGTGAACACCGCCAGCATCAGCATCGCGCCGACACTAGCCCCGCCGGTTACCCCGATAATCGAAGGATCCGCGAGCGGATTACGAACAACACCCTGCAGCAGCAAACCGCTGACGGCAAGCGTTGCACCCGCCAGAGCAGCAACAAGCGTCCGAGGAATTCTCATCTCGACAATACGCTCTGTACTGTCTGCCCCGTGGCCAAACAAGGCGTTAATGACATCGGATACCGGGATTCGCAGACTACCGAAGGCAAGGCTGACAATGAGACTTGCAACAAGCAGCAGCGAGAAGATTGCTATCCACCAGCCAAAAGGCACCTTTGTCGTAGAGCGTCCGGGAGAGCTGCCCGTTTGCGGAGTTCCTTCCTTACGTGCCTTCACCGTTCTCAAGACAAGATAGGCGAGCCATGGGCCGCCGATAAGGGCCGTTACCGCACCGGCAGGCAACGGACCAAGCGAATGTTTGAAATGCATGGCAATCGCGTCGGAACCAATGACGATAATAGCGCCCCATAAGAAGGATAAAGGCAGCAGCACCACATGCCGCTTGGCACCAAGCATCCTCATCAGATGCGGAGCGATCAGCCCGACAAAGCCAATCGGGCCAACGACACTGACGGCAGCCGCCGCGAGAAGAACGCCAATCGCAAGTCCGGTAATGCGGATCCGGCCAACCTTTTGTCCCAGGGACGTGACGGTATCCTCGTCAAGCTCCATCAGATCCCATTTGCCCGCGAGAAGGAAGGCTAGCAGGAAGCAGCCAATAATCCACGGCCACGCATGCTGAACTCCGCCCCAGTCATTTTGCACGAGCGAGCCGGATCCCCACATGAACAAGCCTTGCGTTTTTTGTTCGTTAAATAGTTGAAGCACGCCGGTAAAGGCTGCGGCCGTCATCGTAACAATCATCCCTGATAAAGCGAGACGTACCGGTGAAGCCTTTGCTCCTCCAGCCATGACGAAGGCAGCACTGGCAGCTGCAATTGCTCCAATGAAAGTAAGCAGCAGCGGAAAGCCCATCGCAAGCCCGGGGAACATGATTGTTCCCACCGTAAGTGCAAGGAATGCACCCGCGTTAATACCCAGCGTACCCGCAGATGCCAACGGATTACGCGTCACATTCTGAAACAATGCGCCAGCCACTGCCAACGCTCCGCCTGTCAGAATACCAATAACGGTACGGGGCAGCCTGACTGTCCACAATATTTGATGCTCCAGCACAGGAGTGGATTCAAAGATAGCGCGCCATACCGTCTCTACAGGCATAACCGCTTCGCCAAGGGTCAGGTGATAAGAAGCTAAACCAAGGAGCAGCAGAAGACCCGCCGCTGATAACAGCAGCGGGCTCCAGTTGCCCTTACTCGTTTCCTTTGTTGTTTGTAGATTCGTATTCATTAGCCGAGAGCTTCAAGCGTGCGTTCTACAAGCAGTTTGGCAGACAACGGACCGCCAAACGGCCAAATGCCTTTCATATCGTACACGCGGTTTTCTTTTGCAAAATTAAGATTCTTGTAGACTTCATTATTAGGAAGCAGCTCGCTGAATACCGTATCCGTTGCGCTTGTTGTGTACAGTACGCTTGCATTTGGAGTTTTGGTCAAGCCTTCGATATCCGTCTCGGAGTAGCCGTACTGTTGGAACGCACTGTCCTGATGGGCGTTCTTCAGACCAACTTTAGCCAGGATCGCCATCGCCATCGAGTTGTCTGTGAACAGACGGAAAGTAGCTACGCCTTCATTTGTCCAAGCTTGCGTAAATACAATCTCTTGACCTTCTTTACCGGCACTTGCAAGCTTCGCTTTCGAGTCATCATAGAAGGTATGCAGATCAGCCAGTACTTTCTCGCCATCGGCTTTTTTGCCAAGTGCATCAGCAATCGCCGTGAAGGTTTGTTCCATCTCGCTGTATTGATCAAGTCCGCCCTCTTCAGGGTAAGGGTTAAAGATCAAGGTTGGAGCAATAGCGGACAGCTGGTCGTAGATCGCTTCATGACGGAAGCTTACGCCAATGATCAGATCCGGATCAAGGCTTGTGATTGTCTCGATGCTTGGCTCTTGGCGGGTGCCTACATCAACAACCGCAGCATCCAGCTTAGGGTCGATCGCGCCGTACCATTCGCCGTAGCCTTTTACATCAGCCACACCTGCCGGCTGTACGCCAAGTGCGATCAGATCTTCGGCATATGTCCATTCCAGAACAACCACTTTTTTCGGTGTTCCGGTGATTTTGGTCTCACCAAGGGCATGCTTAATGGAACGTTCTGCCGTATCCTCAGAAGCTGTATTTGTACTGGCATTCGCATTTGCATTTGTGCTCGCTTGCTCCGAAGCTTCCTTGTTGTTGCCTCCATTATTGGAGTTGTTGCCGCCACCGCACGCAGCCAGGAATACCATCATCGCTGCAAGAATCAAACCTGTCCATTTCATCTGTTTCTTCATCGTTAAACCCCCACAAAATGATTATCATTCTCAATAACTTTGATCTCAATGATAAGGATTATCAACATTCAAGTCAATAGAAATAAGATAACTTTTCCCACAAAATAAATAACCTGTCACAACATGATCATAATTTCCATCATGTGTAACAGGCCGCTTCGTATCTTGTTATGCCTTACTTGCCGAATAACGCTTTGATCTTGCCCCAGCCTGCAGCTTTCGCTGTCTGCTGTATAAGAGTAGGCTGATCCGTCAAATCTCTCCCGTCCCAGATCGCCTGTGCGTTGCGCTCAAAATACCGTCTCCAAGCCGGACCAAGCTCAGCCTCCACCCGCTCATAAGCATCCTTCATCCGAAAGCCCCGCCATTCCAGATGATGGGCATCGGAAGCGACAATGTGGATAAGTCCACGCCGGCATAAGGTCCACGAAGCCTTCTCAATCCCTCTGCCGAAGCCGCCAAGCAAGGAATGGGTTGTAACCTGTGCATATGCCCCAAGCTCCACCAGCTCGGCCAAACGGTCAGGATTCTGTACGACTTCTGCATTGCGCTCTGGATGCGCTATAACCGTGCTTACGCCCAACAGCCGCAGCTCGTACACAATCTGCTCCATTGACTTTGGGATTTGGGAGGAGGGCATCTCTATAAGGACATAAGAGGAATCGCCCATCGGCAGCAGCTTTCCGCTCTGCCAGTTGGACAGAAACTCGGAATGAACGCGGATCTCCTGCCCGGTCTGAATCTTCAGCGGAATATCCAGCTCGGTCAATTTGTTGTTTAACTCTGTAGTCAGCTCTCTTACCGTATTCGCATCATTGCTATATTTGCCATCGTAGTGATGTGGCGTTGCTACAATACCGGTTATCCCTTCGGCTGCAGCAGCGCGCGCCAGCTTGATAGAATAATCCCAGTCCGCAGCACCGTCATCAATCCCGGGCAAGATATGCGTGTGGATATCGATCATCGCCTACGCCCCCTTCTCTTGCGCTCATCTATTTAACCTCATTGTGAGAGATTGTTATATTGAAGTCAATGAGACACAAGTCGGCTTTATGATGAAAATATGAAAAAGCCGTTCAAATCTCTTTAGGCGAGATCTGAACGGCTTTGGTTTTAACGCTCTGTTACGTTGATGCGGTTCGTTGCACGCTGCAGAGCAAGCTCTGCACGCTTGAAATCGATCTCGCTCTGCTTCGCTGCCAGGCGCTCTTCAGCACGCTGTTTCGCAGCTTGCGCACGGTTCACATCGATTTCGGAAGCCATCTCCGCGCTTTCAGCAAGGATAACCACTTTGTCCTTACGGACTTCAATGAATCCTCCGCCTACAGCAAGAACATCAACTTTACCGTCACGCTTAATGGTTACCGGTGCAATACGCAGCGGTGTGACCAGCGGAATGTGGTTCGGCAAAATACCAAGTTCGCCTTCGACCCCTTTTACGCTGACCATATTCGCCGTCTCCGCATAAACCTTGCGCTCCGGAGTTACGATTTCAACCAGAAAAGTACTCATGTGGATTCCTCCCGCCTTTCGCTATTACAGCGTTTTGGCTTTCTCCACGGCCTCTTCAATCACACCTACATATCGGAAAGCTTCTTCCGGAAGGTCGTCATGTTTGCCCTCGAGAATTTCTTTGAAGCTGCGAACGGATTCTTTAACAGGTACGTATTTACCTTTGATACCTGTGAACGGTTCAGCAACGTGGAACGGTTGGGACAGGAACAATTGAATGCGGCGCGCACGCGATACAGTCAGCTTGTCTTCCTCTGTCAACTCGTCCATACCAAGGATTGCGATGATATCTTGAAGCTCTTTATAGCGCTGCAGAATTTTCTTAACGCCTTGAGCTACGTTGTAATGCTCTTCACCCAGAATTTCCGGGTTCAGGATACGGGACGACGAAGCAAGTGGATCTACGGCTGGGAAGATACCCATCTCGGAGATTTTACGCTCCAAGTTTGTCGTAGCGTCCAAGTGAGCAAACGTCGTTGCAGGAGCCGGGTCAGTGTAGTCATCGGCAGGTACATAGATCGCTTGGATCGAAGTTACCGAACCTTTTTTCGTCGACGTGATACGCTCTTGCAATTGACCCATTTCAGTTGCCAGCGTTGGCTGGTAACCTACCGCGGATGGCATACGGCCAAGAAGGGCCGAAACCTCGGAACCTGCTTGCGTGAAGCGGAAGATGTTGTCGACGAACAGAAGTACGTCTTTGCCTTCCGAATCACGGAAATATTCAGCCATGGTCAGACCCGTCAAAGCAACACGTTGACGTGCGCCTGGAGGCTCGTTCATTTGTCCGAATACCATTGCCGTTTTGCTCAGTACGCCGGAATCTTTCATCTCGTGGTAAAGGTCATTACCTTCACGAGTACGCTCGCCTACGCCAGCGAATACCGAGATACCGCCATGCTCTTGAGCGATGTTGTTGATCAGCTCTTGAATCGTTACCGTTTTACCTACACCCGCGCCGCCAAACAGACCGATTTTACCGCCTTTTGCGTAAGGAGCGAGCAAGTCGATAACTTTGATGCCTGTTTCGAGAATTTCCGATTGCGTGGACAATTCATCAAATGCAGGAGCTTGACGGTGAATCGGAAGGTTAATTTCCGATACTGCTTCACCAGCTTGGTCGATTGGTTCGCCCAATACGTTAAATACACGGCCGAGTGTTGGTGCACCAACCGGAATTGTGATTGGAGCTCCTGTGTCTACAGCTTCCATGCCGCGGACCAGACCGTCAGTTGTGCTCATCGCAACAGCACGAACCAGGTTATCACCCAGATGAACTGCTACTTCAAGCGTCAGATTAATATCGATGCCGCCCGCTGGTGCCTGTTGAACGATTTTGACGGCGTTCAAGATTTCCGGCAGGTTACCGCGTTCGAACTCCAAGTCGACGACCGGACCCATGACGGATACAACGCGTCCTTTTTTCATGGTTTTCCCTCCTGGTTCTTTCTAATACTTCTATATTCCTTATGCCTGTGCGTTTGCACCTGCAACGATCTCCGAGATCTCTTGCGTGATCGCCGCTTGACGTGCCCGGTTGTAGGTCAGGGTCAATTGGTTGATCATTTTGTTAGCATTTTTCGTCGCGCTGCCCATGGCAGTCATACGAGCGCCTTGCTCACTTGCTTTACCGTCAAGCACCGCACTGTAAATAAGCGTCTCCGCATATTTAGGCAGCAGTACTTCCAGAACACCTTCCGGGGACGGCTCGTACTCATACGAGGTTACCGGACCTTTGCCGCCTACTTCCTGCAACGGAAGCAAACGTAGTTCTGTTGGAATTTGAGTGATCGCGTTTACGAACTGGTTGTAGCAGATGTACAACTCGTCATATGCGCCTTCGGAGAACATTTTGACCGCATTGTAAGCGATCGACTTGATGTCCGCGAAGGTAGGCGAATCGGACAAACCGATTACTTCCTCGACGATCGGCATATTGCGGCGGCGGAAATAATCCCGGCCTTTCCGTCCAATGACGAACAATACGTAATCATCACTTGATTTATGCTTCTCGCGAATCGTTTGCGTCACTTTACGAAGCACGTTGGCGTTGTAGCCCCCTGCCAGACCACGATCGGATGTGATCACGAGATAACCCGTTTTCTTCACCGGACGCGTCTCTAACATCGGGTGCTTCACGTCTTTCGTACCTGCCGCGATGCTCGCTACAACTTCCTTCAGCTTATCCGAGTAAGGACGGGCTTTCGTCGAAGCTTCTTGTGCTCTTCTGAGCTTGGAAGCCGCAACCATCTCCATCGCTTTCGTGATTTGCTTCATGTTTTGTTTACTTTTGATTTCGCGCTTAATATCGCGCATGCCTTTAGCCATTGCATTGTCACCCGCCTTTGATGCTCTGTTGTCCGGTGGTATTGGACCGCTACCAGGCTTATTGTTACAGGAATCACCTCGCGGTGAGGATACAGATCCAAAGCGGAACGTAAACTCTGCGGCTTACGCAGTTCCTTTCACAAACGCCAAGCGCTCGATTCCAACAGCCATAGGACGAACAAAGCCTGGTGTTGGTAGGAGTAAGCGTCTCACGCCCGTTCTATAGGACGGGCGTTGGACATTTATTCATTAGGACGATTAAGCCGTTACAGAAAAGCTTTTCTTGAACTTCGTAATCGCGTCAACAAGCGCCTTCTCGTTGTCTGCAACGAGGTCTTTTGTTGTGCGAATGGACTCGCCGATTTCCGGATGGTTGGAATCCAGGAATGCCAGGAATTCTCTCTCGAAGCGCAGAATGTCCGCAACTGGAATTTCATCCAGATGACCTTTAACCGCAGAGTAGATCGAGATAACTTGCTTCTCAACCGGCATCGGCTGGTTAACGCCTTGCTTCAGAATTTCCATCGTACGAGCACCACGGTTCAGACGGGCAAGCGTCGATTTATCAAGATCGGAGCCGAACTGCGAGAATGCTTGAAGCTCACGATAAGCCGCAAGGTCGAGACGCAGAGTACCGGCAACCTTTTTCATTGCTTTAATTTGAGCGGCACCACCTACACGGGATACCGAGATACCTACGTTTACTGCCGGACGTTGGCCGGAGTAGAAGAGGTCTGCTTCGAGGAAGATCTGGCCGTCAGTGATCGAGATTACGTTCGTAGGAATGTAAGCCGATACGTCGGATGCTTGAGTCTCGATGAACGGAAGAGCCGTCAGCGAGCCGCCGCCGAGTGCGTCACTAAGTTTAGCGGCGCGTTCCAGCAAACGGGAATGCAAGTAGAATACGTCGCCTGGGTATGCTTCCCGACCCGGTGGGCGGCGGAGCAACAGGGACAATTCGCGGTATGCAGCCGCTTGTTTCGACAAGTCGTCATAAATAACGAGAACGTGCTCGCCTTTGTACATGAAGTACTCGCCCATCGAGCAACCCGCATAAGGAGCCAGGAAGAGCAATGGAGCTGGTTCGGATGCGCCTGCTGTTACGACGATCGTGTATTCAAGAGCACCGTGTTTGCGAAGGGTTTCAACAACGCCTGCAACAGTGGATTGCTTTTGACCAACGGCAACATAGATACATTTAACGCCGTTGCCTTTTTGGTTGATGATTGCATCGATTGCAATCGCAGTTTTACCGGTTTGGCGGTCACCGATAATGAGCTCACGTTGACCACGGCCAACTGGTACCATCGCGTCGATCGCTTTGATGCCCGTTTGCATTGGCTCATGAACGGATTTACGGTCGATTACGCCTGGAGCAGGCGACTCGATCGCGCGGAAATGAGTCGTGTTGATTGGTCCTTTGCCGTCAAGCGGCTGACCAAGCGGGTTTACTACGCGGCCCAAAAGTTCTTCGCCGACTGGAACTTCCATGATGCGTCCAGTACGCTTAACTTGGTCGCCTTCTTTAATGTCCGTGTATGGTCCGAGGATAACGACACCAACGTTGCTTTCCTCAAGGTTCAATGCCATGCCGACAACACCGTTAGCGAATTCGAGCAACTCGCCTTGCATCGCATTCTCCAAACCGTGTACGCGGGCGATACCGTCACCGACATTGATTACAGTGCCGACGTCTACGACTTGAATTTCGGATTTATAGTTTTCGATCTGCTGTTTAATCAGCGTGCTGATTTCATCAGGTCTGATACTCAATTCGTTCACCCCTATCTACTGCATTAGATTTTAAACGATTTTTGTAAACGATCCAGTTTGCCGGACAAGCTTCCGTCGTACAGACGGTCGCCGATGCGCACTTGTACGCCGCCGAGCAAAGCAGGCTCTACGATTTGCTGTGCAATAATTTTTTTGCCGGTCAATTGGCTGAACTGAGCAACAACCTCTTCGAGTTCAGCAGCAGACAATTGAGTCGCGGCATATACAGTTGCGTGTGCTTGGCCAAGAACCTCGCCCGCAATTTTTTTGAAGGAATCATATACTTCCGCAATAACATCCTGACGGCCGCGAACCACAATCAACTCAAGGGTATTCATCACAAGGGAAGAAATACGGTCACCGAACGCCGATTTAAGAACCTCAATCTTGTTCGCAGGATCAATGCTTGGTAAAGAAAGAAACTTAACGGCTTCTGCGTTTTGCTCGAGCGTCTCAACGATCAGCTTAAGCTGGCCTTCAACCTCGGCGATAATGCCGTCTTGTTGCGCGAGCTCGAACAATGCTTTAGCGTAGCGCTTCGCTACGACTGCGTCGCGGCTCATTTGCTTCCTACTTCTTTCAGGTATTGATTAACCAACTGCTCCTGAGATTGCTCATCGATTTGCTTCTCGATGATTTTCGACGCGATTTTAACGGAGATTCCGCCCACTTCGGTACGAAGCGCGGCGATCGCTTTGTTCTTCTCGCTCTCGATATCTTTCAAAGCATCGTCCTTCAGGCGAGTCGCTTCCGCTTTTGCCGTTTGAACAATGTCATCAGCTGTTTTCGTGCTCGTCGTTCTCGCTTGTTCAATAATGCTGTAAGCCTCTTTGCGCGCTTGATCAAGCGCTGCTTTTTGCTCAGCCATTTGCGCTTCAGCCTGTTTGCGGCTCGATTCCGCCGTATTCATCTGCTCAAGCACCAATTGTCTGCGCTGCTCCATAATGCTGAACAATGGTCCAAACGCATATTTGTTCAACAGGAAGTACAAAATTCCGAATGCTACCATCGCGATTACTGTGGATTCCCACTGCCAAGCCATTGCTGCCACTCCTTCCTCAACACAGAATTGTCTAAATCATAACGAAGGCGAAGAGGGCTAGGCCTTCCCCGCCAGTTGCGAATGTTCAATTAAGCGCTGAAGAACGCCAGGAAGCCGATAACTACGCCGATGATAGGCACAACTTCGACGATACCTACGCCGATAAACATTGTTGTTTGAAGTTTGCCTTGCAGTTCTGGTTGACGAGCGATGCCCTCAACTGTTTTGCTTACGATCATACCGTTACCCACGCCTGCGCCAACCGCGCCCAAACCTACTGCCAATGCTGCTGCCAAGATTTCCATTTGTAAATCCTCCTCGTAAATTGTGGTTTTTTTTGTATAACTTAACCCACGCATTAGAGCGCGGGGGTCAAACGTAAATCATAATTAATGATGCTCTTCGTCGTGAATCGCTGCTTGCGAGATGTAAACCATCGTAAGCATTGTGAACAGGAACGCTTGGATTGCGCCAACGAAAATACTGAAGCCTTGCCAAGCAACCAGGAACGGCGTACCGATCCAGCCCAGCATCAGGATCGTGCTGATCAGCACTTCCCCTGCGTAGATGTTTGCGAACAACCGCAGTGCCAATGTTACCGGTTTCGAAACTGTCTCGATCAAGTTAATCGGGAAGAAGACCGGATACGGCTGGAAGTAGTGCTTGAGATAATGCTTGCGGTTCAGTCGAAGTCCAAGGATATGGACGATGAAGAACACAATAATCGCAAGCCCCGCTGTTACCGAGATATCGGCAGTCGGCGATTTCCACCAAGCTAGAGCTACGTGCTCTTCTCCGTGCAGCATTTCTTCTGTAATCCCCAAGCTTGGAATAGCGTGATGCGGTTCGGTTACGATACCGAACGGCAAGCCCAGCAAGTTGGAAATGAAGATGAACATAATCAGTGACATACCGAGCGATATAAACGGTTTCACACGATTAAGCGGCATGGCGCTCGCGATCAGATTATGAACAAATTCAATGACCCACTCCAGGAAGTTCTGAAGCTTGGACGGGTTGTCCACCGAAAGGTTTCGAACAGCCAGTCTGGCCAACACGAAAGTGATGATTCCTGACACCAATATCGCGATTAACATGGACAAGTCAATGTTAAATGGTCCAACCTGCAGTATCGGAAATTCATGCATGTAAAATTCTCACCCCTTTCCGCTATGATTGTCTTTTATTGTAAATATATGCTGCTACCAAAAGAATAAACGGCATTACCATACAACCAGCCAAGGCGGCAGGCATGCTGAATTTCTCCGGAAAGCGATAGGCGAGCATGGCAACCAGCAATACCGTAGCAATGCGGCTTCCAAGTCCAAGTCCCATCCGGCGGGCGCCACCCCCTGCAGCACCGAGCGCAACGAGCTCCACTCTGCGCTTTAATAAAAACGCATTCATGTAACTTGCTAGCAATCCCAGAAGCAGACCGAGAGTAATCGTACGCCATTCCGGTACGATAGCCCAAACAAACAGACTAGCTGCGGTTACCAAGAGAAGCGTCCGTACTGCCGTTGTCATTATTTTATCCATCGGCTTCCTCCATAACCTTCTTCACAAGCAGAATGGCTGAGAGTAAACCGACAGCCAGACCGACCAGTATGCCTCCGATGGTCCATCCCTTCTCTTCACCGAAACGGTGTCCGAGGGAAGAGCCGATCCAATAGCCTAAAAAGATACATACAGCGACTTGAAGTCCGAGTGCGCCTACCAAGCCTGCAGCGAACATCGGATTGTCCCTTCTGCTCTTTTTATTCATCATCATACCCCTGTCAATCCTCACTTATTTTATCGAAGCGGCGCAAGGTTTGTCAATTGATTAAACTGCGAACAATTTGTTCAAAAATCGCCAAAAGCCTTGGAAAATCAGGCCTTCAGAGCGAGCAAAACCGTACAGTACCACTGTATGCTGTATATTGCTTAGCTAGCAGCGGTACTCTTCTGAAACTATGAACGTTGTGTGAACGGCTCTGGGCGCTCGTTTGTTCTTCCAAAATGATGCAAAATCGCCTGCACGATCCGCATGGAAGCCTGTCCGTCGCCATAAGGATTGGCAGATTTGCTCATTCTTTCGTACAAGGCAGCATCATTCAGAAGGGCGCGTGCGCGGCTGTATACTTTCTCTTCGTCGGTACCAACCAGTTCAAGCGTTCCTGCTTCAATGCCTTCCGGACGTTCTGTTGTATCACGCAGGACAAGCGTAGGCACGCCAAAGGAAGGCGCTTCTTCCTGCAAGCCGCCGGAATCGGTCAAAATCATATACGCATGCGGGTAGAAATTATGGAACTCAAATACATCAAGCGGCTCGATTAATTGAATGCGCGGATGATTGCCAAGAATTTCATTAGCCGGTTCTCTTACTGCCGGGTTCGGATGCACCGCATAGACAATTGCTACATCTTCATGCTCATCGGCAATCCGTTTGACCGCGCGGAAAATGTTGCGGTGCGGCTCGCCCAGCGCTTCACGACGGTGTGCCGTCATCAGAATCATACGTTTGCCTTTCGCCCACTCAATAACAGGATGGGAGAACGACGGATCAACCGTATATTGGAAGACGTCCGTAGCGGTATTGCCCGTTACATAGATGGAAGCTTCCGATTTGTTCTCCTTGCGGAGATTGCCGGCCGACCATTCGGTTGGCGCAAAATGCACATCCGACAGGACGCCTGCCAGCTGGCGATTCATCTCTTCCGGATATGGCGACAGCTTGTTCCACGTACGAAGACCGGCTTCGACATGGCCTACTTGAATCTGCTTCAGGAAGGACGCGTAGCTGGCCAGGAAGGTCGTCTGCGTATCGCCATGCACAAGCACGATATCCGGCTTAGCTTCCGCCAGCACCGGGTCCAGGCCTTCCAGAACGCGTACTGTCGTCTCGGTCAGCGTCTGGCGGTCTTTCATCACATTCAGGTCATAATTCGGCTGGATTTCAAAGAAATCAAGCACCTGATCGAGCATTTGGCGGTGCTGCGCCGTTACGCATACGATCGATTCGATCTGATCGGCATGCTTGTTCAATTCCAGCACGAGCGGAGCCATCTTTACAGCTTCCGGACGTGTACCAAAAATCGTCATTACTTTCAGTTTGGACAAAACATTTCACTCCTAAAATGAATGGTTACCTAATGAGCTCGAATAGAGCAAGTTGTGACATTCATACTTCGTAAGCATACGCCTAAAATGAATGGTTACCTAATGAGCTCAAATAGAGCGAGTTGTGACATTCATACTTCGTAAGCATACGCAAATGAATGGTTACCTAATGAGCTCGAATAGAGCGAGTTGTGACATTCATACTTCGTAAGCATACGCCTAAAATGAATGGTTACCTAATGAGCTCGGATAGTGCGAGTTGTGACATTCATACTTCGTAAGCATACGACTAAAATGAATGGTTACCTAATGAGCTCGGATAGTGCGAGTTGTGACATTCATACTTCGTAAGCATACGACTATATTTGCACGCTTTAGTTAGTTCGTTCCGAACAGACGGTCGCCGGCATCGCCGAGACCCGGCACGATATAGCCCTTCTCGTTCAAGGCATCGTCCAGTGCTGCGAGGTAAATATCAATCTCCGGATGTGCATCCTGCACCGCTTTAACCCCTTCCGGAGCGGCAATAAGGCACATCAGCCTGATCTGGTCGCAGCCGCGTTTCTTCAACGAGTTGATTGCCGCGATCGCCGAGCCGCCTGTTGCCAGCATCGGATCGATGACAATCAGTTGGCGGTTAGCCGCATCTGTTGGCAGATTAATGTAGTATTCGGTCGGCTGGAGTGTTTCGTGGTCGCGGACAAGTCCGATATGACCGACTTTAGCAGCCGGAATCAGCTTCAGCATTCCTTCCACCATACCAAGTCCCGCCCGCAGAATCGGAATCAGCCCGAGCATGCGTCCGGACACTACCTTCGATTCTGTGGTTGCGACAGGCGTCTCCACCGTAATGGTATCAAGAGGAACGTCTCTTGTAATTTCGTAAGCCATCAGAGTGGCTACCTCGTCAACCAGTTCACGAAAGTCCTTCGTATTGGTCTCTTTGTTTCTAATAAAGGTCAGCTTATGCTGAATCAATGGATGGTCGCATATAACCACTTTGCTCATGGAGCGTAATTCCTCCTGTGTGAATAAGTTATTCCTATAGTCTTGGACACAATCCCGTTTATTATATCATTCTGCCCCCTCTGATGCATCCTGAGTTTTATGGCTATATAAAGGCGGATTTCCATAAAAAAAGGACGAAACAGATGTAATCTCTGCTTCGTCCTCCCTTATTATACCGATGCGTAGTGACAGGAGGCATAATGCCCCTTTCTCACCTCTACCAGCTTAGGTTCTACCGTCTTGCATTTATCCGTTGCCATCGGGCAGCGGGTATGGAATTGACAGCCTGAAGGCGGATTAATCGGGCTCGGCAAATCGCCGGCCAATACGATACGCTCGCGCGTTGCTTCAATCTCCGGATCGGGAATCGGGTTCGCGGACAACAGAGCGCGCGTATACGGATGCGCAGGACTGCCGTACAGCTCGCTGCTTTCCGCAAGCTCAACGATTTTGCCCAGATACATAACGGCAACACGGTCACTGATATGCTTGACCATCGACAAGTCATGGGCGATGAACAGGTAAGTCAGCCCCATTTTGCGCTGCAAATCCTGCATCAGGTTTACGACCTGTGCCTGAATCGATACGTCGAGCGCCGAGATCGGCTCATCGGCAATAATAAACTTCGGATCAACCGCCAAAGCGCGGGCAATACCGATACGCTGACGCTGGCCGCCCGAGAACTCATGCGGATAACGGGTAGCATGGTCAGGATTCAGGCCAACCAGATCAAGAAGATCCTCAACCCTGCGTTTACGCTCTGCACGGCTGCCTACCAGGCCATGAATATCAAGCGCCTCACCGATGACATCCGTGATCGTCATCCGCGGGTTAAGCGATGCATATGGATCCTGGAAGATCATCTGCATATCGCGGCGCATCTGCTTGAGCTTAGCGCCCTTCAGCTTGTAGATATCTTCCCCGTTAAACGTGACATTACCGCTCGTAGGCTCGTACAGACGCAAAATCGTACGACCAGCCGTCGATTTGCCGCAGCCGGATTCGCCAACGACGCCAACGGTCTCGCCTCTGGCGATAGAGAAGTCGATCTCGTTGACCGCCTTCAGAACATTGCCTCCGCCCAGGTTGAAGAACTTGCGCAGATTATTAACCTTAACTAACGGCTCGCTCATACGGATACCTCCTTTTTCGCGGGTTTCGCGTAAGGATGTGCCATCCAGCAGGCCGAAGTATGCGACTCATTGCCGTCTACCGGCAGGAGCGCAGGATCATTGTCAACGCAGACGCGCATCGCTTCATCACAACGCGCGCAGAAGCTGCAGCCAGCCGGAGGCTTGATCAGATCCGGCGGCGTGCCGAAGATCGGAATCAGCGGCTCGTCTTTTTTCTGGTCAAGACGAGGCACGGAACGAAGCAGACCTTTTGTATACGGATGCTTCGGATTTTTGAAAATTTCCCATTTCGTGCCGCTCTCTACAACCTTGCCTGCATACATAACGATAACGCGGTCGCACATATCCGCTACAACGCCAAGGTCATGCGTAATCAGGATAATCGACGTACCCATACGCTCTTGCAGATCCTTCATGACACGCAGAATTTGCGCCTGAATCGTTACGTCGAGCGCCGTAGTCGGCTCATCGGCAATAAGAAGCGAAGGATTACAAGCCAGAGCAATCGCGATCATCGCACGTTGACGCATACCGCCGGAGAACTCATGCGGATATTGGTTAAAGCGCGCTGCAGGGTTTGGAATACCTACGAGGCTCAACATCTCTATTGCACGGGCACGAGCTGCGGAAGCACTCATGTTCTGATGCTTGACGAGGCCTTCCGTAATTTGACGGCCAATCGTAAGCGTCGGGTTAAGCGAGGTCATCGGATCCTGGAAGATCATGCCCATCTCTTTACCGCGGATGTTCTCCATCTCTTTTGGCGTCTTGGACAAGATCTCTTGCCCTTTGAACATGATCGAGCCGCTGGTCATCGCCGGCGGGCTTGGAATGAGGCGCATCAGCGTTTGTGCTGTTACGGATTTACCGCAGCCGGACTCACCAACGATTGCCACGGCTTCGCCTTTATTTATATGAAAGTTGACGCCGCGTACCGCTTGTACAGTACCGCCGCGAACTTTGAAATTAACACGAAGATCATTCACTTCGAGCAAACGTTCCATTGTTGCACCTCCTACTTTTTCATTTTCGGATCAAGTGCGTCGCGCAGGCCATCACCGAAAATATTAAAGCAAAGCATGGTCAAGCTAAGCAGCGTTGCCGGGTACAGCATACGCCATGGATATACAGTCATCGCCTTAATAGCGTCATTAATCAAAGTACCAAGAGATGCGGCCGGCGATTGAACGCCAAGACCAAGGAAGCTCAGGAAAGCTTCCGCGAAGATCGCATTTGGCACCGTCATCGTAATCGTAACGATAATCGGGCCCATAGCATTCGGAATAAGATGCTTGAACATAATGCGAACCGGGTTTGCGCCCAGAGCGCGAGCAGCAAGAACATACTCCTGATTCTTGAGCTGCATGATTTGACCGCGAACGATCCAGGCCATGTTAATCCAGCCTGTAATACTCAAAGCTACGATAATGGTAAACATGCTTGGTTCCATAACGACAATGAGCAGGATAACGACAAGAAGGCTCGGAATGGAATATAAAATTTCGCAGAAACGGTTCAGAACTTCATCGACTTTGCCGCCGAAGTAACCCATAATTCCGCCCATAATAACGCCAACGATCAAGTCGACAATTGCTGCATATATACCAACCTGAAGCGATATGCCTGCCCCCATCCATGTCCTTGTGAACATGTCGCGGCCCAAGCCGTCCGTACCGAACCAGTGATCGGCAGAAGGAGCCATGTTGGTTGCTTTCAGGTCATTGGTTGAAAAATCATTGCCGGTAAAATAGTGAGCGATAGGCCGGCCTAGGATCGCCATCAGGACGATAAGGGCTAATATCCAGAGACTGATCATCGCCATGCGATTGGTTTTGAGGCGGAACCAGGCATCCTTCCAAGCAGAGATACTTTCACGGACAACCGTCTCGCCCTGCTTCTCGTCGTGGTTCAGCTTTACAAAATCATTAGGCTCCAGTGTATGTTCCTTCATTTATTAGCCCCCCTTCCTGCTTAATTTAATACGCGGATCTACAAAGCCGTAAGCGATATCCGTCATGAAACGCGCCAGCATCAGGATAACCGCATAGAACAGCGTGAGACCCATAATAAGCGTGTAATCACGGTTCGTAATGCTGTTAACGAAGAATTTGCCAAGTCCGCCGATACCGAAAATCTGCTCGATAACAACAGAACCGGTAATGATATTTGCCGTCATCGGCCCAATATACGTGACAACTGGCAGAATAGCGTTCCGCAAGGCGTGACGTACAAGGATAACACGGCCGGACAACCCCTTGGCGCGCGCGGTTTTCATGTAATCGGCACTCAGAACCTCAAGCATGCTGGAGCGTACAAGACGTGCAATAAATGCGGCAGGCAGGAAAGACAACGCCAGGACCGGCATAATAAAGTCAGTTGGGTCATTTAATCCGGCTACGTCGAACCAGCGCAATTTGACGCCAAATACATACTGCAAGCCCGTAGCGACAACGAAGTTCGGTATCGATACACCAAGTACTGCGAGCAAAATCGTAAAGCCGTCAAGAAACTTGCGGTGGTTAAGCGCAGCAATCAAACCGAACAGCACCCCTGCTGCGACCGCCAGAATAATGGCGAAAATCCCGATTTGAAGCGAGTAAACAAAACCTGTCTTAATAATATCAACTACAGTAACGTACTGTTGTTTCATGGACATGCCGAGGTTAAAGTGAACCAGGTTGTTCAAATAATGCAAATATTGAACGCCCAGCGGATCGTTTAATCCATACTCTTCATTCAAACGCTCTTGAATGGCAGCAGGAATGTTCTTCTCACTTTGGAACGGGTTGCCTGGAATAGCCTTCATCAGAAAAAAAGTGGCCGAAGCCAGCACGAAGATCGAAACGAGCATGAACAACAGCTTTTGAAGCACATAGCGAACCAAACGTCATGGCACCTCCTAAAAAGAATTATCATACAAATTGCCATTGCCATGGCTATTTGTGATGATTCTTACATCGTAAGCATGGACTTTAAAAGAATGAATCACACAAACTGCCATTGCCATGGTTATTTGTGATGATTCTTGCATCGTAAGCATGGACCTAAAATGAATGATCACCCAAACAGCCATGCTTAGAGCCATTGTGATGATTCATTACTGCGAAAGCTTAAGCTTTCAAAAGTTAAAAACTTTAAACTTACGAAAGTAAAAAAGTGAAAGGGGATATATGCAGACATCAATGGCCGCATATATCCCTCAATCCGTGACGAGCTAATTATTCCGCTTCGTAGTAGCCGCGATTATAATCGATGTCGCCTTTGTAGTCGATAAAGATGCCTTTGAAACCAGGCTTAATCATATATACCGTGCTGTAGTAGTAGATCGGCATAATCGCACGCGTACCGATTACCAGCTCTTCCGCTTTGGACATAGCAGCCATACGTTTTGCTTGGTCGTCTGTGCTGTATGCTTCTTTGATCAGAGCGTCATACTCAGGGTTTGCAAAGCCTGTATTGTTGTTGCCGGATTTGGACGAGAACAGGTCAATGAACGTCATTGGATCATCATAGTCAGCGCCCCAGCCGCCGCGTGCCACATCATAGTTCAGGTGGTTACGGTTGTCGAGGAAGACGCCCCATTCTTGCTTGCTAACTTCGGTTTTGATGCCGAGGTTTTTGCTCCACATTTCGGCAATTGCTTCAGCAACCGCTTGGTGCAGTTCGTTCGTGTTGTAAGTCAGCTTAACAGTAGGCATTGCAGTCAGACCTTCTTCTTTCAAACCATCAGCAAGCAATTGCTTAGCTTGTTCGATATCTTCCTTGAAGTAAGTGTCCGGATGCTCGGTACGGAAGTCGTCTTTTTCCCCTTTGATACCTGGAGGAACAACGCCGTAAGCCGGTTTTTGTTCGCCTTTTGTTACGTTGTCTACGATATCTTGACGGCTGATCGCCATCGAAAGCGCTTGACGCACTTTTTCATTGCTGTAAGGTTTTTGCGTTGTATTGAACAGGTAGTAGTAGATCGATGCGCTGCCTTGAATTTTGAACTCGTCCGGATTGTTTTGTTTCAACGTCGGGAATTGTTCGTTAGGAATCAAGCCAGTAGGCATGCCTGCATAATCCAGTTCGCCGGTTTGGTACATGCTCAGCTCTGTGTTCGAATCGTTAACTTCAGAGAAGACAACCTTCGTAAGCTTCACATCGTCTTTTGCATAATAGTTATCGTCCTTAACGATTGTAATGGAGTTGTTCTTTTTCCATTCGCTCATCTTGAACGGTCCGTTTGTAATCATTGTCGAAACGTCAGTTGCCCAAGCTTCGTTTTCTTTAACCGATTGGTGAACCGGGTAGAAAACGGTAAAGGACATCAGACCGAGGAAGTAAGGAGTTGGCGAGTTCAGCTCAACTTGCAGCGTATGCTCGTCAATCGCTTTAACACCTACATCGTCAACCTTTACGCCGTCAGCAGCAGTGTTGTAAGCTTCTGCATTCTTGATGTAGTACAACTGGTAAGCATAAGCAGAAACCGCCGGTTTCAGGTTCGGATCCAGAGCACGCTTCCAAGCGTATTCGAAATCGTTTGCCGTTACTGCATCACCATTGCTCCATTTTGCGTCGTCGCGAATAGTGAAGGTGTACGTCTTGCCGTCATCGGAGATTTTCCATTCTTTCGCTATACCTGGAACAACTTCGCCCTTCTCGTCTTTACGAGTAAGACCTTCATACAAACCATTAACAACAGTTGCAGACACTTGGTCTTGTACTTGAGCCGGGTCAAGAGACGGCGGTTCAGTTGCAAGGTTCATGCGGAATACAGGTGCTTCACTGCTTCCGGACTCTTCCTTAGGTGTACAGCCGACCGCTACGAGAGCTAGTGCTAGCAGTACGGAAACCAATGTAAAGCCATACTTCTTCTTCGACATAAAATATCCTCCCCTGGTTTCTTTCCTCTTGCCTTTATGTTGTAAAAATTTGACATTACATAATTTAAACAATGTGAAAAATAATACGGAACATTGAATAATTATCAATGAACGTTTGTTCATTCACCTTGTTTTACATATGTTCAGGCCAAATTAGTACAAAATTAATGCTAAATTAATATACCGTAAGTAAATATACAATTTTTATAATGATTTGTCACGCCCCAGAAATTACATTTCTAAAATTGTCGATTTTTGACGAGTTGTGTAGAATCGTGAAAGCGCCTTTTATAGCATGCTGCAATCCCTTTCGCTTAATTCACAACGAAAAAAAGAGGCCGCCCCACTGGTCGTATGACCATTGGGACAGCCTCTCTTCTGCAATGCAAGAATTAGTATTTCATGTTAGGGTAAAGCGGATATTGAGCCGTCAAATCGCGAACCATGCCGGTAGCTTTCGCAAGCACCGCTTCGTCTTTCGGATTTTTCAGCGTCATGGCAATAATCTCGCCGATTGTCTTCATTGCTTTCTCATCCATGCCGCGGGAAGTAGCAGCCGGTGTGCCAAGACGAATACCGCTTGTTACAAACGGGCTGGTCGGGTCGAATGGAATGGCGTTTTTGTTCGCTGTGATACCGACCGAGTCAAGGACATGCTCAGCATCTTTGCCCGTAATGTTCAGGCTGCGAGTATCGACCAGCATCAGATGGTTGTCCGTGCCGCCGGACACGATGTTAATGCCTTCAGCGATCAGTGTCTCGGACAATACTTTTGCGTTGTTCACGACTTTTTGTGCATATTCCTTGAAGGATGGTTGAAGCGCTTCGCCAAATGCTACAGCTTTCGCTGCAATAATGTGCATCAGAGGGCCGCCTTGCGAACCAGGGAATACCGCTTTATCAATCGCTGCAGCCCAAGGCTTACGGCAAAGAATCATGCCGCCGCGAGGACCACGAAGCGTTTTGTGAGTTGTTGTTGTAACAAAGTGAGCGTGCGGCACAGGGTTCGGATGCAGACCTGCTGCAACAAGACCTGCGATATGCGCCATATCCACCATGAACAAAGCGCCTACGTCTTGCGCGATTTGGCCAAGCTTCTCGAAATCGATTGTGCGCGGGTATGCGCTGGCGCCGGCAACGATTAGACGCGGACGGTGTTTGAAGGCTGCTTTGCGAACTTCGTCATAGTTGATTGTGAAGGTATCTTCGTCTACGCCATAAGCAACGAAGTTGTACAGGAGACCGGATGCGTTAACCGGGCTGCCGTGCGTCAAGTGGCCGCCGTGCGCCAGGTTCATGCCAAGAACGGTGTCGCCTGGTTTGAGGACAGCAAGGTATACCGCCATGTTTGCTTGTGCACCGGAGTGAGGCTGTACGTTCGCGTGCTCAGCGCCGAAAATTTCTTTCGCGCGTTCACGTGCGATGTCTTCCACAATGTCTACATGCTCGCAGCCGCCGTAGAAGCGTTTGCCAGGGTAGCCTTCTGCATATTTATTCGTCAGTACCGAACCCATTGCTTCAAGAACGGCTTCGCTGACGATGTTCTCGGATGCGATCAGCTCGATGTTGTCGCGTTGGCGCTGCAGCTCAAGGCCCATTGCCTTTAATACTTCAGGATCTTGGTTACGTAAGTTTTCCATTGTGAAAAGCCTCCTAATAAGATTATTCGCATGTTCCTGACGTCTGCTCTGACGCCAGGCCGCTGTCTTCCAAGGTGTACACGGCGCGTGTGCCGCCAATCAGCTTAGGTCTTGTAAAAGCCATCGTCACATGGGCTGCACCAATCGACCGGATAGACGGTCTGACCGGCACGGCAACCCGCCGGAGATGCATGCCGATAAAAGTGTCGCCGATATCAATACCGGCATGGGCTTCCACGGTTTCAACCAGGCAGGCATCGGGCAAATGCCGGTAAGCATATGCAGCCATCGACCCGCCCGCCTTCGGAACGGGAACGGCGGCAACTTCTTCAAGGCCGTACTTTTCCGCTGCTTCGCGGGGAAGCACCAGCGCCCGGTTCAAATGCTCACAGCACTGATAGACCGGATAAAAACCGATCTCCTTCCGTACCGCTTCGACACCCGCGTAGATCTGTGCGGCTGTCTCGACAGTTCCGGATGTGCCAATCCGGTGACCCAATACTTCGCTTGTGCTTGTACCAATGACCAAAAGCTGCCCTGCCTTGAGACCGCCCGCGGAAGCAAGCTCCCGGACAATCGTCTCGACATCTGATGCAATAACTTCGTGATTGCTCATGCTGCACGCTCCTTTGCCAGAACCTTAGAGACCTTAGGGATGTACCGTATACTGCTGCTCGATCTGCGTCACTTTCTGAACACGGCCCACGTGGCGTTCGCCATTCGAGAATGGCGTATCCAACCAGATGCGGACGATCTCTTGCGCAAGACCGGGGCCAATAATACGCTCGCCCAAAGCAAGTACGTTTGTATCGTTATGCTCGCGAGTCGCCTGTGCCGAAAACATATCATGTACAAGCGCGCAGCGGATGCCCGGCACTTTGTTTGCCGCGATTGACATGCCAATACCCGTGCCGCAAATCAGGATGCCGCGGTCAGCTTGGCCGCTTGCCACTTTATCTGCTACAGGCAGTGCATAATCGGGATAGTCCACCGACTGGCTGCAGTCGCAGCCCAAGTCTTCAATCTCATGACCAAGCGATAAAAGAAACGGAACAATTTCATCTTTCAAACGGTAACCCGCATGATCTGCACCAATTGCAATTTTCAACGTAAACCCTCCTGCTATTTTGCTGCAACCATGTAGTCGGCAAAATAAGTATATGTTTGTCGAATCATACGGACTTATTATACCTAAATTCCGTTAAAAAGACGAAAAAAGAGCATGACATGCTGAAGATAGCATGCTGCTCTTTGCCCAGGCGACCGGCCGTATGTTCCGATGCTCCACCGTGGTTACCCACTTCCGTCGCCAGTTACATCGGAAACCGTCTTTGTTACCTTCATGATAGCTTATTCAAACGTGAAAATCAATCGGGGAAATGAATGAATCGAGCCTATTTCCGGCATGGAATTTCATCCCTTTTGAAGGATGCCAAGCAAGGCTTTCAGGCTCTCTTCGATTTCCGAAGCGCAGCTTTCATACATGCTTAGCGTCCCGCCGAACGGATCCGCAATATCAAAGCTTGGAATCCGGCGTTCCAGCTCCAAGAGGCGCGTGCGTTCCGCCGTCGACAGCTGCTGACCCAGTGCCTGCTTCATATGCATCTCGGTGTACAGACGCTCCAGCTCTTCAATATCCGACTGTACAGCCGTATCCTGATTCACGTATTCCTTAAGCGTATAAGCTTTGTCCACCGCTTCAGGGAAATAATGAAGCAGTCCTCGTTTGTGCGAGGCTGTCATGGTCAGAATAAGATCCGCCCAAGCAACGGCTTCCCCGCTTAAAGCGCGTGACGAGCCTTGGTGCTCAACCGATTTGCCGCGCAGCGCAGTAGCTGCATGTCCCGAAATCGGCAAACCGTCGATCGTGGATACTCCTGCAGAGCGGACTTCAAGCGAAATTCCCGTTTGCCTCGCCATCGTCCTCAGCATAGCTTCGGCCATCGGTGAACGGCATGTATTGCCGGTACAAACGAACAAGATGCGTGTCATGCTGCATTCCCCTTTCTGGTAAGGCTGAATATGTCATTATCTTAGAATATAAATAACAGTCCGAAAATGAGCAAGATCGCTCCGCCAAGCGCTTCCCCGTAGCCGCCCAGGTTCTCGCTGACCCGGCGTCCGAGAAGCAGCCCGAGTACGGACATCAAGCCGCCGAAAAAACCAAACAGCAGGACGGTAAGCAAGATATCGGCCTCGAACATGCCAAGCGTCACGCCAACGGAAAAAGAATCGATGCTGACGCTAAACGCAAATAAAAACGTTCCGACCGAGGAACGGTAGTCGATCGATTGAACAGATTCTCCCTTGAGCGAGCTGTATATCATATGCCCGCCAAGCAGAAGAAGCAATACACCTGCCGCCATTGTAGCAACATGTCCCAGCAGACCGCTCACAAAATGGCCGGCATATATACCGCCAAGCGGCATGATTACATGGAATACCGCGATGATTGTGCTTAATCGCAGCACATCTCGCAGGCGGATTCCCTTCAGTCCAATTCCGATCCCCAACGAAAAAGCATCCATGCCAAGCGCAACTGCCATAATGAGCAGTGTCGCGAATTGTCCGGCATGTAAAGTTGCATCAGTCACGCTATCGCCCCCATGTCCACATCCATTCTTAACCAAGATATGCGGACAAGGGGACAAACATACTACTCTAAATCCGGACGATTTGATGCCCCGCGGCTTTCGCAAGACGATTCATCAGAGCAAGGCCGATTCCTTCTTCGGAGCAGCCCTCCGCCCATATGAGCTGCACGCCCTCGGCGTCAAAACGGCGGAGGGCCGCATACAGTCTGTGTGCGGCCTGCTCCAGATGCAGCTCGCTGCCGTAAGTGAGGACCAGATCGGCATCATAAGCGGTACGTCTTTCATCAAAGACCAGAACGCCCGTCTTCAGACGCGATGCTTTTGTTGCATTTACCTGCTCTTGAATGTATAGGGTTACCTCAGATGGATCATGACCTTGCACAATCGTGAGGTCGCCTTCAGGAGCATAATGCGTATATTTCATTCCTGGTGAACGAGGCGCTTCCGTTATTTCGGACTTGGCTGATGCCGGAGCGTCTATGGTTGCTTCCGGAGCTGCGCTTTGCAGCTGTTCGGCAGTGATGCCGCCCGGCCTTAGAATACGGATCGTATCCGAATCCGGCAGCTCAATGACTGTCGATTCCAGTCCGACACCGGTTGCTCCGCCGTCTACAACGCCGCTGATTTTTCCGTCCAGATCCTCCAGCACATGCTCTGCGAGCGTAGGGCTCGGACGGCCCGAGCGGTTAGCGCTTGGAGCAGCTACCGGACAGCCGGATTGCCGGATGAGGGCAAGCGCGGCAGGATGATCCGGCATTCGGACACCAACGGTGGAAAGCCCTGCCGTAACCAGCGGCGACACTGCTTCTGGACGCACAGGCAGTACAATCGTAAGAGGACCCGGCCACAGCTCTTTCATCAGCCGTCGGGCAAGCTCCGGATAAGGGAGCACAAGCTCACCCAGCTGTCGTTCATCTGCGATATGCACGATAAGCGGATTGTCCGACGGTCTGCCTTTTGCCCGGAAGATGCCTTCAACCGCCTTCGTATTACGGGCATCGGCACCAAGACCGTACACCGTTTCCGTCGGAAACGCGACAAGGTGCCCCTCACTTAGCAGCGCTGCCGCTTCCTCCAATTGTCCGGCCAGCACGGCAGCATCGCCATCCACTGCTGCCCGCCAAACCTTCGTTATTGTCATCTCTATCCTTCAATCCCTGCTATTATAAGTTCATCTGACTGCCCCCATTATAGCATATACGGTCTCAATTGCAGAGCGGCGGCCCCGCTGTGCTGCCATGCAGCCGGGACCGCCGTCATTGCCGATTAGGAGAACAGGCCTTTCAGCCAGTGGATGAACTGTTGAATCATTTCCCACAGGAAAAATTTTGCTTCAGGCGCTTCGCCTTGCTTATTGTCCTCCCCGGCTTTTTGTACGGAAGCCTCGGACTTGCTGTCTGTTGCTTTTTCTGCCTTTGCAGTGTCTTTGCCGTCAGCGGAAGCTGTCTTTACCGTTTCTGCTTTTGCCGCGTCGGAGTCCGGATCAGCGGCTGCGGCTTCGCCTGTTGCAGCGTCGATGAAGCAAAGCGGCGGGAACAATACGCACCACCAGTTTTGACCTTGACCCTCGCCAAGCGTAATCAGAAGAGCTTCATAGTCACCTGCTGGATATACTTCACTGCTGTACATTTTGGTAGGGAACTGCACCATGCCAAGCTCCGCCTTATACGAGTAATCAAACCCGCGGCTTACCAGCACATCGGCAACGATCTCCTCGATTTCACCCATATGATCATGCACCGTTTGGCGCGCTTCTTCAATTGTTTGCGGACCGGTTACCCAACCGTCCATTGCTTTCACGACGGCATCACGGACGACGCGTTTCACCGCTTGATCAGCAGGCGCATCCGAATTAGCCAGAATACGAAGACGAATCGAATCCTGCGGAATAAGCGTCTCTACCATTGCCGCGTCTGTACGCTGCTGCTCCCAGCTCATCACCAGAACAAATAATGCGATAATCAACAAGCCATAGGATTTACGGAAATAAAAAAGGGAATTAGTGCGGTTCATATGACACAAGCTCCTCTCGATCGCACCCGTCAGTGCGTCAGCTTGCGTTCCGGAACGTATCTATCCGTCATTATGTCCGCGATCCCGTCTCTATAAACCTAGCAGCAAAAATGAAAATGATAGAGTTGTTTTCATAAATGAAGCCATCACTTCTGCACTGCAAATAAAAACCCCCGGCAGGCGTCTTTAGACGCCTGCCGGGGGTGAGTTGATTCATTTACGTATTGCCGGTTGTACGGACAGCGATGACATGGCGTTCGATGCCGCCATAGTCGGTAATGATGCGGATGTCGTCCCATTGGCCGACATCCCGCAGCAGCGCGGCGACGTCATGGGCTTGGCCCATGCCAAGCTCGAAGGCGACAATACGCGGCAGCTGCACGAGCGACGGCAGCTGCTCCACCATGCGGCGGTACGGATCCAGCCCGTCCGCTCCGCCGTCCAGCGCGAGGCGCGGCTCGTAATCGCGCACCTCGGGCTGGAGGCCCGCAAGATCATCCGCCGGGATATACGGCGGATTGGACACCAGCACGTCGATGCGGACGCCCTCCGCATCGAGTGCCCCTGCGGCGCCGCGCTTCGCAAACGGCGCCAGCAGGTCGCCCTGCACGAATGCCATGCGTCCCGCCGCCTCATGGCGGGCCGCATTCGTGCGGGCGACCTCCAGCGCGTCCGGCGACAGATCGGACGCGCATACGCGCCAGCGCGGACGCTGCGAAGCAAGCGTCACGCCGATGGCGCCGGTGCCTGTGCCGACGTCAACAACCGTCGGCCCAACAGCCCCGTCAGGCGGCCACAGCTGATCGGCCGCCTCAAGCACGGCCTCGACGAGCAGCTCCGTCTCGGGCCGCGGAATAAGCGTAGCCGGCGTCACCGTAAACGGCCGGCCGTAGAACCATTCCTCGCCGATGATATACTGCACCGGCTCGCCCGCCGCCTTGCGGCGGATGAGCTCGACCCATTCCGCGGCATGTTCTGCCGGGAACGGCTCCGCGAAATCGCGCAGCATCGTTGACCGCTCGATGCCAAGCAGATGCATAAGCAGCCGCTCTACATTAGAGCGCGGCTCCATCACGCCAAGCCCCTCCAAAAACGAAGAAGCCTGCACGCAGGCTTCCCTAATGGTAAACGACGACTCAAAAAACACCCGTTCGTCCTTATGATCAATCATCTCTCTAGCATCCCTTCTCGAGGGTCTTAAAGACATTTGCAAAATGCCTTAGTTCAGCTCTCTCTCCATCAATTCCGCCTGCTCGGCAATCGTCAGCGAGGACACGATCTCCTCCATATCGCCGTTCATAACGGAATCAAGCTTATGCAGTGTAAGACCAATACGATGGTCCGTCACGCGGCTTTGCGGGAAGTTGTACGTACGAATACGTTCGCTTCGGTCGCCCGTACCCACTTTGAGCTTCCGCTCGCCTGCATATTTCGCCTCTTCTTCTTGACGGCGAACATCGGAGATCCGGGCACGAAGTACTTGAAGCGCCTTCGCCTTGTTCTCGTTCTGCGATTTGCCGTCTTGGCAAGTCGCCATGATACCAGTCGGCACGTGAAGAACGCGAACCGCCGATTTCGTTGTATTAACGGACTGACCGCCTGCGCCGCTGGAGCAGAACGTATCGATCCGAATATCTTTATCGAGAATCTCAACCTCGACTTCTTCAACCTCCGGCATAACCGAAACGGTAGAAGTCGACGTATGAATACGGCCGCCGGATTCCGTTACCGGAATACGCTGCACGCGGTGTGCGCCGCTCTCATATTTCATCTTGCTGTATGCGCCTTTGCCGGTAATCATGAAGATGACCTCTTTAAAGCCGCCCAAATCATTCTCGTTCAAATCCATCAGCTCACAACGCCAGCCTTGCGCATCCGCAAACTTCGTGTACATCCGATAAAGCTCGTATGCGAACAAAGCAGCTTCGTCTCCGCCTGCGGCGCCGCGGATCTCAACGATAACGTTCTTGTCATCGTTAGGGTCTTTCGGCAGGAGAACGATGCGAATCTTCTCATCCAATTCGGCCTTGCGCGCGGAAAGCTCATCGATCTCCATCTTCACCATTTCGCGCATTTCGTCGTCGAGCTTCTCGCCTTGCATAATCTTGGCGTCCTCGAGCTGCTCCGACACTTGCTTATATTCTGTGAAGGCTTCATAAGCCTCTTGTAAATCCGATTGCTCCTTGGAATACTCCCGCAGGCGCTTCGGATCACTTGCTACATCCGGATCGCACAACAGTTCACTTAACTTCTCGTAACGGTCTGCGAGCGCTTGTAAACGGTCCAACACAATGATTCACCTCTATAAATTCCTTTTTGACTTGTATCACCCATTATAGCACACAAGGCCTGCTTTTTCGACTGGTGTATTTGCCTAAGTCGCCTTGAAAGAGGCCCCGTATATTCCCTAAGGAAAACGGAGCCCCTTCATGCTTCTTATTTCTTATTTTTTCTTGCCGCCAGGACGAGTGCTGCAGCACCCAGTGCCACCGCGATAATCGACAGGGTCAGCGGAAGCGCCGAATCGGAGTCCGAGTCCTTCGCATCGCTTGCTTCTGCGGCAGCGCCCGTATCATGGCCATGCCCGTCGCCTTCAGCCGTTGCCGCGGTTACCGTAGTCACGGAAGCCGGCTTATCCGAGCCGTCCGCTCCTACCCACTCGACAACTTTATTGTCGCTGTAAGTCTGGTAAGCTTTCCACACCAGCTGGGCCGCATCTTCATTCACCTTGCCGCTCATGCGGAATTCCGTGAACTCCGTTTCGCTAAGACCGCCGCCTTCCGCGGCTGTCCAGGTAATGCTTGTTACAGCACCGTCTGCATCCTTCTCCAGCTCGCTGGTCCAGCCCGGCTTTGGCTCCACGCGGGAAATGACAGCACCTTCCGCAACCTTAACCTGAACCTTCACGGTGCTAACGCCTTTCTCTTCGCTTGGCACGCGAACCGCGAATACCTGATACGAGTTAGCCGGCACGCTTGGCGGTTGAACCGTTACATGGGCGCTTGCCACGCCCGCGAACATCATCAGGCATACCGCCATCGCTGCCGCAATTGTCCATTTTTTTATCTGTTTCATATACATCTCCCTTTCCAGTCATAAGCGTATCACCGCTAATCTTCCATCAGTATATAGCTACGCATCACGCCTGACATGACTCGAAAGGGCTACCCGGATATGACTATTATGTGTCGGGCCGCGTTAATAATTCCGGAACTGCGTTTCCCGCACAAGCTCATTATCGTCCTGATCCATGACTCTGATCTCTGCTGTCCATTTGTCCGCATACGGCAGGAACGGACCTGTCGCTTCAAAGGATGCTCTGACGTATCCAGGGAAAGAATCGCTTGGCTCATCATTGTTCTGGACGAGCGGAATATCGATCGGCGCATCTTCCCTGCTGTCTGAACGCAGACGGAGAATGACCGACTTGGGCGCTCCCGACGCCTCCGGCAGCCATACATGGAGGGCGATCGTATTATCTCCTCCCGGCACGTTAGGCGATACGTTAAACGTCACATGCATATCCTCGCCCATCTGATGGTAGTTATACGGTTCGTTGGCCGGCAGAGGACTCATATACGTGAATACGGCGGCAATCGCAACGATACATGCCATCATAATGGCATCCGCCTTCAGCAGAGTGCCGGCAGGAAAGCCGCTCTTCCGCATCCGAAGGCGAAGCAAGGTGCCCGTCACCAGTACAGCAATGACGAGAACAATTTTAACCGTCAGCAGGCCGCCCCAGGTCGTCAGCCACAAATACGACAGCTTCGGCAGGAACAGCATCGTCATGAACACCCCGCTGATGACCAGCACGGCAAGAGAGATCAAAGCCCCTTGCGAGAAGATTGCGCCAAAGCGCCCCGCTTCCTTCCGGTCGGCATACCAGACATACAGGAGCACGGCCAGACCGCCTGCCCATACGGCGGACGCGAGCAAGTGAACAAAGTCGAAGGCAATCGTCAGCACCTTCAGATCATTTGCTGCCGGATGGCCGATAAGGCTTTCCACCCCAAGCAGCAGGACAACCCACAGGAGGCTGACAAATTTCTCGTTAAAGCGCAGGGCGACAAAACCAAGCAGCACCAGAACAATCAGCTCCAGCCATGCCCGGCCGGTTGTTGTATCCGTAAACAGACTGCCCCACGCGGAGAGAGGCTGCCCCTTCATCAAGTCGTTCACCTGCAGGAAAATATGAAGCAGGACGGTCAAGAGAAGCGCCCGCATCCCGATCACGGACAAACGTTTAAAGGTCGACTGCAGCGATTCGCTTGGCTTCCTCACAAAGACTGACCATAATGCGATGCCGGCTGCCAGCAGCAGCGCTGCATAGTAGAGTACCCGCACAATATAAAGCAGATTTTGCTGCATTCCTTTTGAAGAATTCGCGGTTGAAGCAAACGTCTCCGCATCTTTCCAGTTCGGGGGGTTGCCTACAACAAACACATAAGAGCCGCTGACCGGATGGCCATCCTCCGAAATCACATGGTAGGAGACCGTATAAACGCCGTCCCCCAGCGTCGGAAGAGGCAGCTTCAGCGTTGCCCCTCCGTTCTCGAGCACAGCATCCTCTGTTTTGATCTTATTCGACTGGGAATCGACCACCTCAAGTGAGCCTGCTCCGGGCTCAACCGCTTCGTTAAACGCAAGCTCCACATAGGGAGGCGCTTGATCCAGCTTTGCATTAGCAGCCGGAACCGTCTTCTCCAGCGTGGCATGCGCAAAAGCCTGCGGAGAAAGAGCAAGCAGGAATACAACAAGCAGCATGGCAGCTGCCAGAATACGTTTGGAAAAAGGATGTTGATTTGCTGTCATAACACCATACTCCTATTCTTTAGCTTCCCTCCATTGTACGCCTGCGAGCCGCTCTACGCATGACTCGTTAGAGCTAGACAGAACAGAGGGCAGAATCCGTTTGAACAGAGCAAAACGGTATTGCTCTCTGATCCAGAGAACAATACCGTTTCTTCTGCTGCTATTAAACGTTGAAGCGGAAGTGCATAACGTCGCCGTCCTGCACCACATACTCTTTGCCTTCGAGGCGCAGCTGTCCTCTTTCTTTCGCTACGTTCATCGTACCGGCAGCAGCCAGGTCCTCGAACGATACAACCTCGGCACGAATGAAGCCGCGCTCGAAGTCGGTATGAATAACGCCGGCAGCTTGAGGCGCCTTCATGCCTTTGCGGATGGTCCAGGCACGAACCTCCTGCACGCCAGCCGTGAAATACGTATACAGGCCAAGCAGCTTGTAAGCCGCGTTGATCAAACGGTTAAGACCGGATTCCTGCAGTCCCAGCTCTTCGAGGAACATAGCCTTGTCTTCGCCTTCCAGCTCGGCGATCTCTTCTTCCACCTTCGCGCTGATTGGCACCACTTGCGCGCCTTCGGCAGCTGCGAATTCACGCACCACTTGTACGAACTTGTTATTATCCGTATCGACAACTTCCGACTCAGCTACGTTAGCCGCATACAGCACCGGCTTCATGGTGAGCAGATGAAGATCGCGGATAATCAGCTTCTCGTCATCCGACAGCTCAACGCTGCGCGCTGGCTGGTCGTTATAGAGAGCTTCCTTGACGCGTTCCAGCACTTCCACTTCGAGGGCGATTTTTTTGTCGCCGCCTTTCAGGTTTTTGCGGGAACGGTCGATTTTCTTCTCAACGGACTCGATATCCGCCAGAATCAGCTCAAGGTTGATCGTCTGGATATCGCCCAGAGGATCCACTTTGCCGTTCACGTGCGTAATATTCTCGTCTTCGAAGCAGCGGACAACGTGAACGATCGCGTCTACTTCGCGGATATGCGCCAGAAATTTGTTGCCCAGGCCTTCGCCCTTGCTTGCGCCTGCCACAAGACCGGCAATATCTACGAATTCAAAGGCAGTCGGAACCGTCTTGTTCGGCTGCACGAGCTCTGTCAGTTTGTCCAGACGGTAGTCCGGCACTTCTACAACGCCCACGTTTGGGTCAATCGTACAGAACGGATAGTTTGCGGACTCCGCTCCTGCTTGCGTTATTGCATTAAATAAAGTGGACTTGCCAACGTTCGGCAGACCCACGACACCAGCTTTCAAAGCCATGAAATAAGACACCCCATTTTCCGAAGTAACAATCTCACGTCATTATACCCGATGGCCGCTTACAATAAAAGCCCTAGTACAAGTCAGACCGTTCTTCCAAAAATGGGGCAGTGCCGCATGATCCGAGTTATGTTAACCTGACTTTTTGCGGCAAACCGCAATGACATACATCGGATCGCAGCTCTTGAACCTTGCCAGCGGAAGCGGCTCATGCCCATCCGCCTTGAGCAGGTGCTGCGCCGCTCTGCCCAGCGGCAGCCCGACCTTTTCCCGCAGCCAGTTCATGGACAGATGCCTCGAATCATCAATCGGATTTTGCCCGAACATCGCTTCAATGTCGTAGCAGGTGAGCAGCTCGCCCGCAAGCTCCGATATACGGTATTCAAAACGGTGATATTCGTTAAACGGCTGCTCTTCAAAATATAACGGCGGATTGGTCACGGAACGGTTGGGCGTCGATACGATAAAGAGCCCGCCAGGCTTAAGGACGCGGGCCGACTCGCGGATCCATGCCGCCCCTTCCTCTACATGCTCGATCGTCTCGAAGGAAATGACCGCGTCGAAGGACTCATCGGCAAAAGGAAGCTTCAGCACGTCACCCGTCTCAAAGCGTATGCCTTCCTCGCCGTAATCCCGCTCCGCAAGCGTGACAGCTGCGGCATCCACATCAACGCCAACAACCTCCGAAGCGCCGGAACGCTTCAAGAACGCCGAACCGTAGCCCGCCCCGCAGGCGGCATCGAGCACCCGAAGCCCCCGGACATAACGACCGGCGAGTTCATAGCGGTATAGATGCTCCTCATAGACATCGGCATACTGCTCCTTCACCTGCCGGTTAATCACGAGCCGTTCGCCGCTGAAGACCACATCATTCTGCTCCTTCAGCAGTTGATCAGGCACTGCCGGCCTAACCGCCTCAGCCTCTGTCTCCGGCAGCGGCGGGGACAACTCCTCCGTGACGGCCGCTACAGCAGTAAGCTCTTCCTGCACCGCCTCGGCAGCAGCTCCCGGCAGCGCTTCATCCATCGGCGCCGACAGTTCCGGACTTTTGCTTAAGCCCAAAGTAATGATGCTGCTCGACGTCAGCCGCCCCTTCACCGGATGATTCCCGTTTGCCATTCTCTCCAGGAGACTGAAATCTTCGGCGCTAATATCCGTGCCGGGACGTCCATCCTTCCCGTCATCGATCAAGAGGGTCGACACGGAAACAAAACCGGCCTCCGCATAAAGCTTCCTCACCTGCTCAATGGAATACAGGCAGGAAGACTGATGCTGGGCATGATCATTATCCGGCTGCAAATACCGGAGCATAAACGGATAGTAATGCCGGTTCAGGAACGTTCCAATCAGCCAGCCGCCAGGCTTCAGCAGCTGCTTCAGCTTTTGCATGACCTCTGGCGACCCGCATATATGCGCATCCCCGACAAGGATGCCGTTAAGCGATCCGGCCTCCAATCCCCAATGCTCCGGATCCTCGGAGGTAAAAATCCGGATACCAGCCGCTACCGATACTTTGGCGGCATGCTCATTTTTTTCAACTCCGTACAATACCGCACCTGGATATCTGTGCTTCAAGCTGAGAAGGGTTGCCCCGCAGCCGCAGCCGATATTCAGAAACTTCAGGCCGCCTGCTCCGCTGCCCGTTAAGGAAACTTCCTGGTCCAGCAGTCCCAGCATGTCGGAGTGAATCGTAAGCGCCTCGGAGGAAGCAAATCCCCACTTCTCGCGGAACAGCTGGTTGTTGCGGGTGAACAGCTGCAAATACATCGCCGAATCCGCCCGGAAGCTGACACTTCCGTAGTGATGAATAAACGTATCCCGGCACAGCATCAGCTTATAGCCGAGAAGCCGCAGGCGCAGCGACAGATCATCATCCTCATAATTGCCGATGCCAAACTGCTCATCCATTCCGCCGGCTGCTTCATAAGCTTCCCGCCGCAGCAGCATGCAGAAGCCAATCAGCTTCAGCCTCTCTTCCATCGGTTGGCTTCCGGCAGACAGTCGGACCGATTCGGAGAACCTTTCGAGCTCTTCCACCGTTGTATAATGGCTTGCGATTTGCGTCCAGTAATGGGCCGAATTGGTTACCGGTCCTACTGCCCCGATTGAAGGATCGCTAAGCAGACTCCGCTGCAGGCTGTCCAGCCAGCCCGGCGTCACAAGCGTATCGTTGTTCAGCAGCAGCAGCAGTTCGCCGGAAGCAGCAGCTGCCCCTTGATTGCAGCCTTTAGGGAATCCGGCATTATAGCCGTTCTCGATCAGAACGATATCCGGTTCCGCTTTCGCCCAATCGACTGTCCCATCCTCCGACCCGTTATCGACAAGGATCAGCTCATAGCTTCCAGCTGCCGTATGCCGCCTGATGCTTTCTATGCATGATCTCGTATAATCAAGCCCATCCTTGGTTACCAGGATAATGCTCGCAAGTCCCATCTTTCCACCGCCCGGCACATAGGTTCATGCCATCAGCATATGTAGAAGGAGCCCGGATCGTAAGCGCTGTTCGCCTATCGGGCATTCGCGTTATTTTTTATAAAAGGATAAACCGAATAAATAACCCGCAAGAACATTAATAATGGCTTCATTCTTATCATCAAGAACGATGCGGATGAACGTTTCGACCGTACCTTCCGCATTCGTATACAACTTGCCGTAATTTACGGCCGCCACATAATTCAGAACTACAAGAACAATCGACAACATAAGCGTAAATTGCGTTTCCTTCAATCGGAAGCCGAACTCGCCCTTGCCGATCAGATGAAGACTGGCGCCAAAGCCAAATGTAATAGCAAATAAAACAAACAGGAATTTGGTTGTCGTTTCCGGATCGCCGTTACGGATCAACACTTCATTACTCGCAAAAACAACAAGCATGGTGAACAGGAGAAACAGGATGAACACCACATACTTGTATACTGCCGCCTTCTTAACCATTTTCTGCACCCCTTATGTTGTATAACACCATTGCATGCCAAACCATTCCCACGCCCATACTAACAAGGAGCAGGGAGGTGAAACACACACGATGGAAAATCAAAGCCACAAAGGCAATTATAAAGGGACAACGGCCATGAAGGCAAAGAACCAAGATATGGCATTTGTAAACGACACGATTGAGGATGCGAAGTCCGTAACCAACTTCTCCTCCAAGAACAAAAAAACGGACTAATCTCAACATAAAGCCCCCGTGGGGCAAGCGGCCTTCCTGATTGGAAGTAACAGCTTTACCCGAACGGGGGCTTCTTATGTGCTTTACCTCAGTTGCGCAGCGGAGCTTCTTGAAGCTCGGCTCTTGTCTGCAGGAAGCGGAAGAACGCTGCAGAAGCTTCGGCTCTCGACACTTGCTTCTCCGGCTGGAAGCTGCCGCCCGACAGCGTCATGATCTTGAGACCAACCACGATAGCGGCCTGGCCTTTCTTCTCCATCTTGCCCGCATCCTTGAAGCTGATGTTGAACAGATCCTCATAATTGGCGAGGGAGTTGTAGCCAAGGGCACGTACAATCAGCTCCGCCATCTCTTCACGATCAACCTTGCCGTCCGGATTAAACGAACCGTCGCCGATGTCGATCAGGTTTTGCTGCAGCGCGCTCTCAATATATACATAATATTGGTTTTTCGTACCGACATCCTTAAACGATGTCGATGCCGCCGCATCTTCTGACGCACCGTACAATATCGGCGAACGGCCGCTGTTCATCGCCAGCACGAGCATCTTGATCAGCTCGCCGCGGGTCACGATTTGGTTCGGGCGGACCTTGCCGTCCTTCACATCCAGCGCTTTGTAGGCAACCATCAGCTCCAGCTGGCGCTGTGCCCAGTGGCCGTCAATATCGGTTGCTTTTGGCTTCTCGAGCTGGGTAACGTCACCCGTCTCGCGGTTCTTCCATTCGCCCGATGCCGCATCAAGGAAGATCGATTCATCCAGCTGGCGCGGCACCAAGCGGTAGATCAGCTGCGCATCGGTATTATATTCAACATCCGTTGGCTGGATTTCTCCCGCAGCCATCATCACTTTAAATTTTTCGACCGGAATCGGCTGTCCCTGATACACATAATTTTGCGTCAAATAGTAGGTCAGCTCCGTCCGGTAGTACGTCATCCATTTCTCAATCGCCTGCGCCGGCGTAATGACCTTCGGAGCTGCCTCCGGATATTTGTACGGGTTGATGCTGGCATCATAGCTGCGCACCTCGCCCGTATTTGCATCAATGGTAACGTTCACATTGTCATAATCGGCCGTTGCGCCGTTAATCTTGTGTACGAAGTTGAAGTAATACGAGTCGATATGCGGTACTTTGTCCGGATCATACTGCGACTTGTCGCGCTTCACGATATACAGCTCATCAGCTATCCAAGGAAGCTGCTTCTTAACAGCGTCGACCGCTTTGGCTTCCGCCTGGTCATACGACAGGGCCGGCTTTGCGCTGACGGCTTGGTTATTGTACGGATAAGAATAGAAGCTGCTGATCAACCCGGTCCGGCTGTTAATCGTTGCCGAAGCGGAGCCTACCGTTTCCTTACCGTTCTTCAGCTCCCAGTCAAGCCTCCAGTTCGCAACGGTTGCACCGGAAGACTCATCGGTATTCTCATAATAGCTGGAGCCGCTGAACACAGCGCTGGACGGAATCGGGAAAGCCGCCAGAACAGCCTTTTTCGCCTGATCCTCGGTTAAATTAACCGCAGCCGGAGCTTCGCCCAATGGTTTATCCGCTACCGGCGTCTCCGATACCAGACTCGGATTGATGTATCCGCTCTGCACCTCTTTGCCGGTTACCGCATCAATGGCAAAGGCGCCCATGTCATAGCTCAGCACCGGCTTGCTTGGCGCTTGAGCATTGTAAGGAAGGATGTACCTGAGTTCCGGCTTCGCCTGCTCAATCAGCTTCTTCTTCGCCTCATCAGCCGTCAGCTTCGCATCTACCTTCGGGAATTTAATCGTATCATCCCACTGCAAGGAATAGCGGAGCACATGTCCTTCGCTGTCCACATCCAGCTCAATATAGTTATCCACGTAAGGAATATCGTTAACGATCCGGTCGAACCGCAGCGTATGGCGCACCTCGCCAGTCAGAGGAGGCAGCTGCTGCGCGCCGTATTCCGGATTGAATTTCACTTGATCCTTGTAGGTTGGCGCAATGTCCGACAAGAAGGAATAAGCAATCTGCTGCGCTTTCTCCCGCTCAACCTTAAGAGGATAAGTAGGCTTGGCACTTGGGTTATCCAGGTAGGTGCTGTAATCAAGAAGCTGGCCGTTATCTGCATTCAGCCGTACATAGATGCTGCCCTTGTTCTTGCCGTTTACTTTGTAAACAAAATCAAGGCCCCAAACACTGCGTTTGCCGCCTGCCAAAGCATCAGCCGAAAGTGATGCGCCCTGCAGCGTATACTCTTTTGGAATCTTTACCATTTGCCGGGCAAGCGACTCCGCTTTCTCCTTCGATACCTTCACAGCAGCAGGTACATCCATGCCTCCATCCGATACGGCAGCATCTCCGGACGCTGCGGCAGCTGCCGGTATGTTAGCGCTTTCGGCAAACGCCGCTGCAGGCAAGCTGCTCGTCAGCATAACGGCAGCCGCGAGAGCAACCAGCTTCTTACGATGATTCATCACCATAATTAACCTCCCATGCTTTTCCATTCTTATTATTCAGCTAAATAGACGCAGCCGATACACCAAAAGTTGCGTCCTAGTCCAAATATTTCAAATGGGCATTCCCCCATCCTCCAAAAGCATTCCGCTCCACTAGGAAGTAAAAAAAGCCAGGAGCCTGCGCTGTACGCAGGCTCCTGGCTTTAATTATATTCGGCCGAATCTTACAGTTGGCCGGAAATTTTTGCTTTCAGAGCGTCTTTGCTTTGAACGCCTACCATTTTGTCAACCGGTTGGCCGTCTTTGAACAGGATCAGCGTAGGAATACTCATTACGCCGAATTGCGAAGCCAGTTCAGGCTCTTCGTCAACGTTGATTTTTGCGATTGTTGCTTGGCCTTCCAGTTCTGTTGCAAGCTCCTCCACGATAGGAAGCTGCATTTTGCAAGGTCCGCACCAAGGTGCCCAGAAGTCTACCAAAGAAACGCCGTTTTGTACGCTAGTTGTAAAGTTATCTTTTGTCAATGCTACTGCCATTGTCAATCATCCTCTCCATTTGGTGTATGATAAGGGAATTCCGCCACGTACCGTTTCATATAGCCTAATCGCAGCCACAAGCATGAATCTGCTTCAGTACATCGGAAATCGTGATGCCGCTGAAGTAGCCTTCCAGCTGCTTCTCGGCTGTACAGAAGATCCCAAACATCACCTGGTTCATATTCGAGCCAACGACGCAATCCATGCCCGGATCACCCGAGCACCAGCTTGGGATAAAAGAGCCTTGCGCCATGACGCGATATACATCGCCAAGCGTAACGACATTAGGATCAATTGTAAGCCTGTAGCCGCCTCCAGCGCCTTCTCTTGTATCGACAAAGCCGCTTTTGCGCAATCCGCTCATGACTTTGCGGACGCGCGCGGAGTGCGTGCCTACGTTGTCGGCGATCATCTCACTGCTTGCCATCCGCTCGGGCAGATAGGCTAAATAAACGAGACTGTGTACGGCAATCGTAAATTCGCTGTTCAATGTGAACGGCCTCCCTGTTTAGTACTGTAATAATATCAATTACAGTTAACTTTGTCAATAGCAAGGCCGCCCGATTTTCCGCCACAGTCATAGGGTGCGACGGCGACATCCCCCTTATTCGCCAAGCATCATGGCTAGAAATTGAAATTCATGGGGTCCGAGCCAAAGCGCCGGTTTTTATTTAAGCCGTTGATGGAAGCCATCTCTTCATCCGTTAATTCAAAGTTGAAAATATCCGCATTCTCGATAATCCGGCTTTTTGTAACGGATTTTGGAATGGTGACGACTCCGCTTTGCAAATCCCAGCGCAAAATAACTTGAGCCGCCGATTTGCCGTGGGCCTGTCCAATCTCTTGCAGGAGCGGCACGTCCAGATTGCCTTGAAGCAACGGACTCCAGGCTTCAAGCTGAATACCGCGGTCCTTGCAATAGCTTTGCAGGTCAGGCTGGGTCAGGAACGGCTGGAACTCCACCTGATTAACGGCAGGTACGACTTCACAGCTGCCAAGCAGATCATCCAGATGAGGAATCAGGAAGTTGCTGACGCCGATTGCCCGTACATGACCTTCCTTGTACAGCTTCTCCAACGCGCGATATGTATCTTTATATTTACCGGCCACCGGCCAGTGAACAAGATACAAATCGATTACCTCAAGCTTCAGCTTGCGCCGGCTTTCCTCGAACGCCTTGAGCGTGCTCTCGTAGCCTTGGTTGCTGTTCCATACTTTTGTCGTAATAAACAGCTCCTCGCGCTTGAGGCCGCTTGCTGCCACCGCTCTGCCTACGCCCTCTTCGTTACCGTAGATGGCTGCCGTATCAATACTGCGGTAGCCCGCCTCCAGCGCATCCGCAATCGCTTGCTCCACCTGCGCGCCTTCCTGCGTCTTGAACACGCCAAAGCCCAGCCAAGGCATCAGGACGCCATTGTTTAATGCCGTGTTTTGCGTAATGGATGTAAATCTGCTCACAACTTTCTCCTCCTTCATTTTCAAATGCTGCTTCTCAGCTACACCATTTTACCATTGATTGTCTGCCGTGAACAATTAAGCCGCTATAGAATAATTAGCGGGGCATTCCTCATAAACCTGTCATGATGGCGGGAGATGCGCGAATACATATGTACGGAATGGCGAATCAGCAGGTTAAGGAGGTGTGTTGGAATGGCGTGGTGGAACCGGTGGGTCGCCTTCCGGACCGAAGGTGGTTCCAGGGCAGATGAAATCGACAGGCTGCAAGCGTATTTTAAGTCAAACGGGTTGAAATCAAAGATCACCCTGGAGGGCAACGCCTTGAAACGTCTTCATGTACGCAGTAAGGATGAGGAACGCGCCAAGGAACTTGCGGCTGCATTCGACGCCGAGCACTCCCTATAAGCTTTGATTCAGCCGGGCAATCCGCAGTTTCTTTTCGGCCGGCAACCGGATTTTAAGGCATGCCTTTATCCGGTTGCCGCCACTTTTTGTTCTAGTCTAAAGCCTTGATCTTCGGGGGGATATGTGTATAATACAGGTTAGTGGTTTTCTAGGGTTCCGCCAAGCTTCAAAGCCTGGGTCTGGTCCGAGGGAAAACGCACAGCAATAGCTGTGATCACGGAAGGATAAAAACCTGGGAGTCGCCTGCGATAGCAGTGTACTCCCGGGTTTTATTTTGCCATTTTTTAATCTGACATCTTATGTAAGGGGGAATATATTTCATGAAAAAGCAATGGCTTCAAGTTTATATAGCTGCTGTATTCGAGGTACTGTGGGTTACCGGTCTCAAACATGCCGACCATATCTGGAGCTGGGCAGGCACGTTTATTGCTATTATTCTTAGTTTCGTATTGCTTATTAAAGCAAGCAGCGAGCTTCCTGTCGGCACCGTCTATGCCGTATTTGTAGGACTTGGCACCACGGGCACCGTCATATCCGAATCCGTCTTCTTCGGTCATCCGCTGCATGCGGCTAAATTATTGTTCATTGCCCTTCTCCTGATTGGCATCATCGGCCTCAAAATGATTACGCCGGAGCATGCAAATGCGGGCGAGAAGAAAGGAGCATCCTCATAATGAACTGGTTATCTCTTATCTGTGCGGGCTTATTCGAAATGCTTGGCGTTGTTATGATGAACAAGGTGAATGAGAATCGGAGCGTGAAAAACGTCTCCCTCCTTCTCGTCGGCTTCGGCATGAGCTTTGTCTGCCTGTCTTATGCCATGCAAACCCTCGAGATGAGTATCGCTTATGCGATCTGGACGGGGATTGGCGCCACTGGCGGTGCCGTCCTTGGCATGGTCCTCTATGGCGAGCCGAAGAATATGCTCCGGATTTTCTTTATTACCCTGATCATCGGAGCTGTTGTTGGCCTTAAGCTGGTTGCCTAAGCGCAAAGTCAGCTCCGTCCATAGAGGAGCATACGCCTGCGCTATAAAATGCAGCAAGGGGCTGTCCCAATGGGACAGCCCCTTTGTGTATATATCGGCTCACTAAACAAAAAGAAGTGGACTGGTTAGGCGCCGATTACACTTCCATGATGATAGGAAGGATCATCGGCTTTCTTTTCGTTTGTTCATATAAGAATCGTCCGAGCGAGTCTTTCACGTTTGATTTTAGTGTTGTCCATTGGTTCACGTTATCGCTGATGGATTTCGTAATTGTTCTTGTCACAATTCTGCCTGCTTCCTCAAGCAGTCCTTCCGACTCGCGTACATAAACGAAACCACGGGAGATAATGTCCGGTCCCGATTTGATGGTTTTGTCCTGCTTGCTGATCGTTACAACAACGACAAGAATGCCGTCTTGGGACAAATGCTTGCGGTCGCGAAGCACGATATTGCCGACATCGCCGATACCAAGTCCGTCGATATACGTATTGCCTGCCGGCACTTTGCCGGATTTGCGTGCATCACCGTTTACGATTTCTACAATTTCGCCGTTATCGACGATAAAGGTATGGCCTTGCTTAACGCCAACCGCTTCAGCCAGCTTCTTGTGATGGAGCTGCATCCGGTATTCCCCGTGAATCGGGATGAAATATTTCGGTGCCATCAATTGAAGCATCAGCTTCAGCTCTTCCTGGCTGCCGTGGCCAGATACGTGCATGCCTGTCTGTGTGCCGGAGCCGTAAATTACATTCGCTCCGAGACGGAACAGCTCGTCCACCGTACGTCCGATGCTGCGTTCATTACCCGGGATTGGTGTCGCCGAGATAATAACCGTATCACCTTCGAGAATCTCTACCTGACGGTGATTGGAACGGGCCATCCGCGTTAATGCGGACATTGGCTCGCCCTGGCTGCCTGTGCAAAGAATAACGACTTGATTATCCGCATAACGGTTCACTTCGTTCGTCTCAATCAGCATGCCGTCCGGGATATCGAGATATCCAAGCTCCGAAGCAATGGTAATCATGTTGACCATACTGCGTCCGATAATCGCCAGCTTCCGTCCCGATGCTGCCGCCGCATCAACAACCTGCTGCAGACGGTGAACGTTCGAGGCGAAGGTAGAGACGATTACGCGGCGCTCCGCTTTGCGGAAAGCATCGATAAAGTTCGCGCCGACAATCCGTTCCGATGGCGTAAAGCCTGGACGTTCGGCGTTAGTGCTCTCCGACAGCAAAGCGAGGACGCCTTTTTTCCCAATTTCGGCCATCCGGTGAATGTCTGCGTGATAGTCGCCTACCGGTGTTTGGTCGAACTTGAAGTCGCCCGTATGGACAACGACGCCTTCCGGTGTATCCAGCACGACACCGAGGGAATCCGGAATACTGTGGTTTGTCTTGAAGAACGACGCCTTCATGGAACCCAGCTTGATCTCGGAATCGGAATGAATCAGATGCCGCTCTGTCGATCCAAGAAGCCCGGCTTCCTTCAGTTTTCCTTCGATCAATCCCATCGTCAATCGGCTTGCATAGACCGGCATGCTCAGCTGCTTCAAGATATAAGGCAAGCCGCCAATATGATCCTCGTGTCCGTGCGTGATGAGCAAAGCTCTGACTTTGTCCTTATTCTCGATGAGGTACGTAATATCCGGTACGATAATGTCGATACCGAGAAGCTCCTCATCCGGGAATTTGGAACCGCAATCAATTACAATAATATCGTTCGCGTATTGCACCGCGTACATATTTTTACCAATTTCACCTACGCCGCCCAAGGCAAAAATGGTTAGTTTCTTTTCTGTTTTATGGTTATTCAAAAATAATCCTCCTATTTATAAGACTGACGACGATTGTTATACTTCAAACTTAAAAATCCGAACCAGTCACTTGCCACCATTATAGCACGAAAAAATAACAAAATGGAAATAGGCTGTTTAGCCTTTTTATAACCCCAATAGAATTTATTAACTTCGAGTTTCGGAAGTCGAAATTCTATTCGGCGATAAAACCCATCTCTAAACGCGGTCGCCCATCTTCGAACAGCCTCGATAGAGGTTTTCTCAATATAAGAAAGTATAGGTTTTCTCTATACCATGCTTATATTTCATTCGCGATACGTATGCTGCCCCCTAAAGAATTGCTCATGCTCTTTGTCGCAATTCTTTGAGGTGCATCCGTTTTCGCTAGTCCCTGCTGAACTTCCTCCAAGCCGCAATCGCCGCATTCACGGTTAATCCAAGCGCCACGCCAATTATTACCGCCCCCAAATTCAGTCCGTGTACGAACAAGAGCAGCATGCCGCCGCCCAAATCATCCTCCGGAAGCGGAAAAAGAAGACCCATCAGATAGCCGGTAACAACCAGCATCGGCACCCAGATAACAGGGATAAACAGAGCAAAATACCAATATCTACGGCGGAACCATACGATAACGGGCAACGCATATACTGCCGATGTTACTGCAAAAACGATGTAAGCCTCATCTATAGCGGCACTATAGCGATAGGCCAGTTGAAAAAAAGTATTCCCGATTACCGCGTAAATAACGCTTACCATCACAACGAAAAATGCAGCCCGGCTGTAGCCTGCTTTTGCCGATGGCTTCATTATCGCTTAATGATCTCCTTCAAGGCCTCCGTAAAGGCCGACATTTCTTCATCCGTGCCTACCGTCACGCGCAAATATTGATCGATACGCGGCTGTTTGAAATAGCGGACAAGAACCCCGCGCTCACGCAGCTGCTGGAACAACTGCTCCGCTGCATGATCCGGATGGGAGATGAAGACAAAGTTCGCTGCAGAATCGGTCACGGTAAAGCCAAGCTCTTTCAATTCCTTCGTTACAGCTTCGCGGGTTGTGATTACCTTCGCCGTTGTCTCGAGGAAATAAGCTTCATCCTCAAACGCAGCAACCGCGCCCGCAAGCGCAAGACGGTCAAGCGTATAGGAGTTGAACGAATTTTTGACGCGGTTAAGCCCGTCGATCAGCTCTTCGCTGCCCAGCGCCCAGCCTACCCGCAGTCCTGCCAGCGAGCGGGACTTCGAGAGTGTCTGAACAACAAGCAGATTCGGATACTCCTTCACCAGCTTCGCCGCCGACTCGCCGCCAAAATCTATATACGCCTCATCGATCAGAACAACCTGGTCCGGGTTCTGGACAAGCAAAGTGCGGATATCATCAAGCGAGATCAGCATCGCGGTAGGCGCATTTGGATTCGGGATGACAATCCCTCCGGAATCGCGGCGGCTGAATTCATCAAGCGGCAGCTTGAACTGCTCGTCCAACGGAATAATATCCGCCTTCAGCTGATAAAACTCCGCATACACCTTATAGAAGCTGTATGTAATGTCGGCGAAGACTACGGGCCTTGCCGGATTGAAGAAGGCTGCAAAAGCGAAAGCCAGCACTTCATCAGAGCCGTTGCCTACAAATACCTGATTCGGAGCAACGTCGAAATATCCAGCGATCTTCCGAACAAGCGCGTCGCAGGTTGGATCCGGATAAAGCCTTAAATCATCATTGGTTACCGACCGGATTGCCTCCAGTACTTTTGGCGAAGGCGGGTACGGGTTTTCGTTGGTGTTCAGCTTAATATATTTTTTGTCCTTCGGCTGTTCCCCTGGTACATAAGGAACTAATGAAGCCGTAAGCGGACTCCAAAACTTACTCACTATTCATTCTCCCCTGTCATCTTATCATCCTATTGCTTCCAGCATAAATCATTTTGGCACGGAGCACCACTGGCAGGACCTATACTTTGCGGCCGACAATAATCAAATCCCGTTCTACACCGTCAAGCTCGGCTACCTGCGGCAGGTTTGCCCACTCTTCAAAGCCGTATTTCCGGAGAAGCGCGAGGCTTGGCTCATTATGACCAAACACAAATCCGAGCAGCGTACGAAGGCCAAGCCCCGGGCTTGCTTCGAGCGCCTTCTGAATCAGGAACGAACCGATGCCGCGCGCGCGGTGTTCTTGGTCGATATAAATACTGATTTCAGCAGTCGCATTATACGCCGGCCGTCCATAAAACGACTGGAAGCTCAGCCAAGCGATGATTGTCCCCTTATCCTCAAGCACCCATAGCGGACGAAAATCCGGTGAATGCTCGTTATACCAACGCACCCTGCTATCCACCGATACAGGCTCCAAATCTGCCGTTACCTGACGGGATGCAATGGTTGAGTTGTATATTTCAACGATGCGGGGCAAATCTTCCAGGCCGGCATCTCGGATCGTAAAATTATTGTTCATAAATAGTTCTCTCCTTAACCCTTTGTATCCTTTTATTTGATTGTACAGCGAGCGCAAAATTTGCGCACGCGCAATTAAATGAACCGCGGGTCTATTTTCTTTTAGTATAGCCCTTCTTGAAGCCAAAAAAGGAACTCCCCCTTACAATCATCCATGATGACGTTGGGAAAGCTCCTTAATCACTTTGGTACTATCCTGTTACTCTTCGCCGTCATGCACAACGACAGTGCCCGCGATAAAATCGTGAATGGCCCGTTTGTCTTCTCTCAGACCAACCATAAAGGCGCTGACGATCAGGGCAATGCCGAAAGTAAAGCCATAGATCAGACCGCCTACCAATTGGCGAAGCAGCATGGTGCCGATGCCAATTGGCATGCCGTCGAGCCGTTTGATCTTGATCCCGCATATCTTCTTCCCGATCGTATAACCATTCCAAACAATCGGAATAAGCAGGGAATACAGGAAGGAGACGATATTCGTAAACAGGGTGTCTCCTTTGCCAAATATAATTAACGAAATGATAGCAAGCGGTATGCCTATAATTAATCCGTCCAATATTGCAGCACCGAAACGTCTCCAGAATCCTGCATGGTAATGGGTATTCATGTTATTCCTCCCTATTTTCTCTGTTGGCTGCTTCTTACTCCATTTAGCCTATTACAGGCTGTTTTAGCTTATGACTTTCACAACGGCAGCCCGGAAGATGATTAACATGGAAATTCGCCACCATTCTACAAATTCCTTCTATTTTACCATATTTTATAAGACGAACAAAAACCGGGCCATCCTCTTGGGACAGCCCGGTCTGCGCACCCCCAGGTGCCTCTATTAAGCTTTCGACGGATCAAACGAGCTCTTCAGCGAGACGATCCGGTTAAATACGAGTTTCTGATCGGTAGAATCCTTAGGATCCACATTGAAGTAGCCGTGGCGGAAGAACTGGAACTTGTCATGCCCCTTCGCGCCCTTCATGTTTGGCTCTACAAAGCCTTTCAGCACTTGCTCATTGTTCGGATTGATGCATTCGAGGAACGGCTTGCCTTCCTCTTCCGCTTCATTCGTAATAAGCGGCTCATACAGACGGAAGTCTGCCGGCACCGCTTGCGAAGCCTCTACCCAATGAATCGTGCCTTTTACTTTGCGGGCATTAAAGCCCGAACCGCTCTTCGTCGCTGGATCATACGTACAGCGCAGCTCGATGACATTGCCGTCCGCATCCTTGATCACTTCCTGGCAAGTAATGAAGTAAGCGTGCTTCAGACGCACTTCGTTGCCAGGGAACAGACGGAAATATTTCGCGGGAGGATTCTCCATGAAATCGTCTTGCTCAATGTAAATCTCGCGGGAGAACGGAATTTGGCGCGTGCCCATTTCCTCGTTCTCGGCATTGTTCTCGGCTTCGAGCATCTCCGTTTGGCCTTCCGGATAGTTCGTAATAACAACCTTGAGCGGCTGCAGAACAGCCATCGTGCGAAGCGCCTTCAGCTTCAGGTCTTCCCGGATAAAATGCTCCAGCATCCGTTCATCGACGGTGCTGTTTGCTTTCGCTACGCCAATCTCGCGGCAGAACGCGCGGATTGCTTCCGCTGTATAGCCTTTGCGGCGAAGGCCGCTGATCGTTGGCATGCGAGGGTCATCCCACGCGGTTACGACACCTTCGTCAACAAGAAGCTTCAGCTTTCTTTTGCTCATCACGGTATTCGTAACGTTCAGGCGGGCAAATTCGTATTGCTTCGGTACGTCAGCCATCTCGCATTCCGCGATTGTCCAGTCATAGAGCGGACGGTGGTCAGCAAATTCAAGCGTGCAGATCGAGTGCGTAATGCCCTCAATCGCATCGCTAATCGGATGCGCATAGTCATACATCGGGTAGATGCACCATGCATCGCCGGTCCGGTGATGATGAGCATGGGCAATCCGGTACAATACAGGATCGCGGAAATTGATATTAGGCGAAGCCATATCGATCTTCGCGCGCAGTACTTTCTCGCCGTCTTTGAACTCGCCTGCCCGCATTCTAGCGAACAGATCGAGATTTTCTTCGACGCTGCGGTTACGGTAGGGGCTGTCTTGACCCGGCTGCGTCAGCGTACCGCGGGTCTCGCGGATTTGCTCGGCGGTCAAATCGCACACATAAGCTTTTCCTTTGCGGATCAGCAGAACGGCGCGATTATATAACTCTTCGAAATAGTCGGATGCAAAGCGAAGATCATCCCAGTCAAATCCGAGCCAGCGGACATCCTCTTTGATCGATTCGACATATTCCGTATCTTCCTTGACCGGATTCGTATCATCGAAGCGCAGATTTGTCCGTCCTTTGAATTCATCGGCAAGCTCGAAGTTTAGACAGATCGACTTGGCGTGTCCGATGTGCAAATATCCGTTAGGCTCCGGCGGAAAGCGGGTCACGATTTCCTGCACGTGGCCTTCTTTCAAATCTTCGACGACGATGTTTTTAATAAAGTTAGAGGATGATACCTTGTTCTCCACTGTGTTTTCCACGGCGACCAACCTTTCCCGTAAATAATTATCTTCCTATCATACACAAATTTACGAGAAAATACACTGTCAACTGCCGATGGAGACTGCCCTCTAAAACAAAAAGTCCAGAGCGCCCGCCGAGTACAGCAGAACCAGCACAACCAGGATTGGCGCAATATAACGAACCATAAAGATCCAAATCCGGAACCAGCTCGAAGTAAGGCCCGCTTCATCCCCGGCATGCTTCCATACATACCCGACAAAGATCGTTACAATCAGCCCCCCGAGCGGCAGCATGATGTTCGAGCAGATGAAATCCACCCAGTCGAAGAATGTCTTCTCTCCGAATTGCAATCCGCCCACAGCTCCGCCGACCGAAACCGCGGAAGGTATGCCGAGCAGGAAGAGGAGCAGGGTAATGACAATAACCGAGAGGCCGCGGCTCCAGCCGAACCGTTCACGGACGAAGGCAACCGGTACTTCAAGCAAGCCAACGGTTGAAGTCAATGCGGCAAACGCAAGCAGGATAAAGAATAATCCGCCGAACAGACTGCCGAGCGGCATCGCTGCAAACGCAGCCGGCAAGGCAACAAATACAAGCCCCGGACCTTCACCCGGCTCAATGCCAAAAGCAAACGACGTCGGGAAAATAATCAAGCCCGCAAGAAAGGCATACAAAAGGTCGCCGAGACCAATCGCCATCGTTCCGATGCCAAGCGACTGTCTTTTGTCTACATAAGCACCGTAAGTAATCATCGTCCCCATGCCAAGGGATAAGGAGAAGAAAGCATGTCCAAGCGCAACCAAGGCCGATTCGGCTGTCAGCTTGCTGAAATCCGGACTGAGGAAGAACGATACGCCCTCTCCTGCCCCATCCAGTGTCAAGGAGCGGACTACCAGGATCAGGAGCAAAACAACAAGGCCCGGAATGAGAATTTTATTAAACTTCTCGATCCCCGCCGACACGCCTTTTATAATAACCACTGCTGTTAATACCAGCGCAAGGAGCATCCACCATACCGGCTGCCAGCTTCCGATAAAGGCACTGAACTGGCCGGAATAATCCGAATTCGAAAACAGCTGCCCGGAAAACGAGCGTACCGCATAATATATGGTCCAGCCTGCAACAACCGAATAAAAAGATAAGATCAGAAAAGGCGCCAGAATCATGAGGAACCCAAGCGCACCCCAGCCTTTTTGCTTGCTTAGCCGGCTGAAGGAAGCTGAAACGCTGCCACGGCCGCCGCGGCCGATTGCAAGCTCCGCCATCAAGACGGGCAAACCGACTGCCAGCAAACAAATAACGAACATGAGGAAAAATGCCGCTCCGCCGTATTTGCCGGTAATGTAAGGAAATTTCCACATGTTCCCGAGACCAACCGCACTGCCGATCGCCGCGAAAATAAATCCGGATTTCGAGAACCGTTCCTCCCCATCCGCAAGCGATGGAGCTGACGTACTCTTGTTTTGATCAACCATCTTACAAACCTACCTCTTTCCTTGTGTCTTCACCTGATGTTGTTAAAGCCTATTATTTACTTCCAGCCCGAGAAAAAACCGGAATGGTTATCGTACTATTTTTCATACGTTCATACAAGAACCAAAAGATGAAACGGATGGTGAACGCGCCTATGGCAGCAGAACCGATTGTCGTCTTCCCAAGCGGCGGCTGGCACGGCATTCCGCCCGGCCAGCGAAGCTGGCTGGAGGAGTTCGCCCGGAAACGAAGGCTGCTTGCAGTAGCCGATGATGCCCCAGCTCCAATTGAGCAGCTCTCTTTGGAACAACTGAGCAGCGTCGAATGGACCAGCGCCTCCGCTATTGTGATGCATCCTGCGTGGGTGCATATTGCAGTGCCTTTGAAGCCCCGCTGCCTCATAGCGATGCTGCCTCCGCCCGAGCAGGCGGAAGAAGCGCTTTGGACGAAATGCCGCACCTGGCTGTGTGCCTATGCCACGCTTGTGGTCACCGGTTCGGAGGCTTTTTATCTGGAGCAATCATTCCGCCGGGGCAGTGTCTTTCTCATGGACGGCTTGGATGAAACCTCTGATCTGTTCGCGAGACAGGCGGCAGAATGGCATATTGACGGCTTTGAATCCGATACGCTCATCCGGCTGCAGCAGCGGCATCGGGCGAACTGGCGGAATGAGCTGCTGCAAAAGCAGGAGCATGCGGCTGATGCGGCTGCTAACGGTTACGCCGACGGCCTCTTCTATCATTCGGTCTACCGGTACCTGATCGGTGAAGCCGAGTATTCGCGTAAGCTGCTGCTCATTTCCTTCGAACAGATGCTGCTGGAAGGCCGAGGGAATACGCTTCAGAACGTCTACCGCTTCCTGTCGGCTATCGAGCTGGAGCTCGGACATCTCCAGGATGCCGTCCGAACCTACGGCTATACCGCTGGTGGGGACGCGGAGTGGCGTTACGCCGAGCAATTAACGAAGTGGCTTGCCGGCGGGAAGCGGGAGCTGGTCAAAGCCCAGCTGTACCGGCTGAATGACGATTACCGCAAAGCGGCAGCTCTTCTGGAGCCTGTTGCGGATGATCCCGAAGCCAGGACACTGCTTATCGAAATCTATATCCAGATGGGCAGGCTGCATAGTGCTCTCACTCTCGGGGAAGCCGAGCATCGGCAATCGGCGGGCGACCGCCGCCAATGGCAGCATCTGCAAGGGACTGCGCTGCTGCTGGAAGGCAAGCGGCATGAGGCGATCCACTGCTTCCTGTCGGCAGGAGAGAACAGGCAGGAGGATTTAAACGGGATGATCGAACTGGCAGTAATGGATGAAGTCGCGCGAGAGCTAACACGGGGAAATAAGGAGGCCAACTGAGGATGGCTAACGGTCTCGGAAAGGGCGGCAGGAAAAAAACGGGCAACAAACTGACCGCCATGATGCAGGTTCGTAATGAAGCCGGACGTTATCTGGAAGCGGTGCTTGCGGATCTGTCCGGCTTTGTAGACGAGATTGTTATCGTGGATGATGCAAGCACCGACGATACGCCCGAGCTTGCCGCATCCTTCGAAAAGGTTGTGAAGCTGGTACGGAATAAGGAATCGCTGTTCCATAAGGAATGGCTGCTGCGCGAGCAGCTGTGGCGGGCTGCCGAGGAGACCTCGCCGGACTGGCTGCTGGCGGTGGATGCGGATGAATTTTACGAGGAGTATACTAAGGGGACTTTGCGCGAGCTTATCAATCAGGATGAGTACGATACGGTCTCATTCCGGATGTATGATTTCTGGGACTCCGTCACCCATTATCGCGAGGATGAATGGTGGAATCTTCATCAGCGCCCCATGATGACGCTTGTCCGGTATCTGCCCGGTTATCATTACGCTTATCCGAAGCGGGCGCATCACGCGACGCGGCTTCCTTTTACGTACAGCGCCTTTCCGGGCCTCGATACCGAGCTTCGGATCAAGCACTTCGGCTGGGCAGGAAGCGCCGAGGAGCGGCGGGCGAAATACGACCGCTATATGAAGCTGGACCCGCTTGGTCAATGGGGAAATCTCGGCCATTACGCCTCTATTCTGGAGCCAAATCCAAGGCTGATCCGCTGGCAGGAAAGAGACCGGCATGATGAATAAGACCAAGGGGAATGCGGGAAGGACGGTAACGGTATTAACCCATAGCTATTTGAACGGCTACGGGCAGGATTACACGCGGCCGTTCGGAGGCGGACTGGAGCGCTATGTCGATTTGTTATGCCGTGCCGTCAAGGAGCTTGGACTAACTCCGGTTGTCTATCAGCTTACGTATTACGAGTCTTTTGACACGGTGTATGAGGGTGTCCGGGTTCGCGGCTGGCCGTTTGAAGCGGGCCATATTACGGAGGCATTCGAGCAGATGGCCGAGTCTGCGGAAGGCCTTCTTATCTATGCCAGCTGCATCTGGCATCCGATCCGCTACCGCCCGGGAAGCATCGGCATCTGCCACGGCATTAACTGGGACACTCCCTTTCTTGCCGCGGAGACGAAGACAGCGATCAGCCAGCATATTAACCGGGCGCTGCGGCAGCTTGACCGCATCGTGTCGGTAGATTCGCATTTTCAAACCTACTGCCGGGCCGTTTGCGAGTTTGAAGATCCTGCTTCTATTACCCTGCTGCCTAATCCGGTAGATACTTCCTGCTTTGTTCCGCGATCGGGCATTTCTTCGACTGCCGGCAGCGTACATGTGCTTTATCCGAGAAGACTAAGCTTTGAACGCGGCCTTGTGACAATGATGCTGTCCGCGGATGAGCTGCTCCGCCGTTATCCGGGCATGACCGTCGAATTCGCCGGCGAGCTGGTCGACGGATCGATGATGGCAGCTGTGTTTCACCTATGGCATGAGGCGCATCCTTACCGGGACCGCATTCTTCACCGGACTTACACATTCGAGACTATCCGGGAAGCCTACCATCAGGCAGACATTGCAGTCATCCCGACGTTGTACTCGGAAGGAACCTCGCTCTCCTGTCTGGAGGCGATGAGCTGCGGCCTGCCTGTCGTTGCGACCAACGTCGGCGGCCTGAATGACCTTATTATCGACGGCGTGAACGGCCGCCTGGCTCCGCCTTCGGCAGAAGCCGTCACGCCCGCCATCATTGAACTGATCGAGCAGCCCCGGCTGCGGCGCAGAATGGGTACGGCCGCACGGCGGGCGGCGCTCACATTCGATCAGACACGCTGGTTTGCTGAGTGGAAATCGATTATTACCTCTCAGCTGGCGAAGCTGGATGGGGTTAGGCGGTAACCTATGCTTTGTAGTTACCAGTCAACCGCCTGCCTGTCCCCCAGCTGCTTCGAGCTCATTGACTAACTCCCCTGCCTGCCCGGCCAACATTGCACGTTGTGCAGGATATTTCCCTAAAAAGACTAGTCACAGGGAGTATGCTGCGCGTTGTGCAGGATATTTCGCTGAATAGGCTGTTTGCAGGGAGTTACGTTGCACGGTGTGCAAGATATTTCGCTGGGTCGGCCCTTTGCAGGGAGTCATGCTGCACGGTGTGCAGGATATTTCGCCGGATAGGCCCTTTGCAGGGAGTTATGCTGCACGGTGTGCAGGATATTTCGCTAAATAGGCCCTTTGCAGGGAGTTATGTTGCACGTTGTGCAGGATATTTCGCTAAATAGACTATTTACTGGGAGTTACGCTGCACGTTGTGCAGGATATTTCGCTGAATAGGCTGTTTGCAGGGAGTTATGTTGCACGTTGTGCAGGATATTTCGCTAAATAGACTATTTACAGGGAGTTATGCTGCACGGTGTGCAGGATATTTAGCTAAATAGCTATTTACAGGGAATTATGTTGCACATTGTGCAGGATATTTCGCCGATATAGGCTCATTTAACACAATCGCTGGCTTTATCCTGCATAACGTGCAGGATAAAGCCAGCAGCTGCGATGGCAGGCAGCATTATGCTGCACATCGTGCAGGATAAATGGCGAGCATAGGATCTGGAGCAGCTGTATCGCAAGAGTTCTCAGCCTTCCGCTGGCTGCCCGCGAGCTTGATTGGATTTCATCCATCCTAACTTGGCTCAGACACAGACTGCCCTGCGCTAGGTTGGATTTCATCCAGCAACTTTCACCTAAATAGCTCCTTTTCGTCCCGATGAGCTCATTAGGCCGGATGAAATCCAATGTAGCTTTGTTTACCGGATCTTTGTGCCTCCTTATGATGGATGAAATACAACGTAGGCGGCCCGCCAAGCTACAAAGTGGCGGTTCATGCTTAAAGGCCATGCAGAGCGGAGGTGACGCGCAGCAGCAGCTCCCGCTCGCAGAGCAGCGGCGCTGCGAGCGCTGCCTCCGGCGCGGCGCGGCGGGCGCGCGCCGCGAACGCTGCCGCGAGCCCCGATGCGGCGGCTCGCGAGACCCATGGCTGCGCCGCTGCTTCGCGCGCAGCCGCAAACTGCTCCGCCGCGGCGGGCCATTCGCCCGCGGCGGTGAAGAGCGCGCCCGCGGCCAGCCGCGCGGGCGCCTCGGGCTGCGCTGCCGCGCGCAGCCACCGTGCCGCGGCCAGCGCGGGCACAGGCGTCGCTGCGCCTAGCAGCGCGCACCACTGCAGCGGCGCGGGTGCCGGCGCCGCCGCATACGCTGGCGCGGCCGGGCAAAGCCGCAGCCACGCGGACCAGGCGCGCACGCGGATAAGCGCGTGCGCAAGCGCTGCTGCGGGCGGCGGCTCAGCCCGCCCGCCGCCCAGCCAGGCAAGGGCGGCGAGATACTCGCCTTTGCCCGGGTACTCCTCCGGCAGCTGCGCCCACCGCTGCCGGCCAGCAGCCAGATCGCCCTGCTGCACAGCCAGCAGGCCGCTCCAAAAATCCCCGCCCACAGCAAGGCTCCCGATCAGCCTGCTGCTCACGGCCGGATCAAGCTGCAGTCCGGCGTCAGCAAGCAGCTCCAGCATGGACCGGCAAAGCTTGTGATTTCCGCTCGCAGCCGCACGGTCCGCAGCCCCCCTCCAACAGCCCCTTAAGTCCGAATCAAGCGTGCCAAGCATGAGCAGCCTTTCCCAAGCAGGCCGATAAGCGGGATTCATTTCAAGTGCAGACGCATAAGCATCCGCCGCCCGCTCCCAGTCATAGCCTCGTTCGGCAGCATAGCCCGCAGCGTATTGCGTCCGGAAGCTTCCCGAGCCGGAAGCCGAGGAATAGGTCGAAGGAGAGCGTCCGGTCAAGAGAGCCTGCTGCAACGACTGCGCTGCTTCAGCGGGGCGGTCCATCTCCAGCAGCACAACCGCATAAGCTTCGTGCAGATCAGGAAAGTCGCCATACCGCTCCAGTCCGCTCCCGGCATACCTCTCCGCTTCCGTCAGCCTGCCCAGCGCCCGCAGTGCATGCACCAGCTTCAGCCACACATCGGACAAATACCCGTTATCCTCACAATGCTCCTGACTGTTCAGGACCGGCTCCAGCCATCGGACCGCCTGCTCCCAGTTGCCATAAGTAAAATATTCCGTGCCCATCGCATACTGCAGCACCGGATTATCCGGATCACGCTGCAACGCGGCGAGCAGTATCCGTTTATTCCTTTCATTTTTCCTGCGCTTCAGCATCACCGCATTCCGGTAACCCTCATGAAGCACTTTGACCGGAGCATGACGCAGCGCTCCCGTTCCGCAGGCCGCAACCGCCGTTGCAGCTTCCTCATGGATAGCCCCGGTGAACCGGATGCGGGAATCATTGCGAAAAAGACGGCAGACCGCGTCTGACACCTCTTCATCTCCACCCCGTCCATCTACCCGGCTTCTGATCTGAATCAGGTAGCCGTAGCAGTCTTGCTCCGCCAACAGCTTTCTCCATTCCTCCACCGGAAACGGAAGGAGCCTCTCGTCGGCATCCAGTACCAGAATCCACGGCTGGGTCGCAAGTTCAACAGCCGCATTACGTGCCGCCGCAAAATCATCCTGCCAGCTGACCCGAAGCACCTTCGCTCCGCACGCCTCCGCTATAGCAACCGTCTGATCCGTTGAGCCCGTGTCTGCCACGATGATTTCCGAGCAATAAGGAGCCGCCGAGGCCAGACAAGACGGCAGGAACAGCTCCTCGTCGCGGACAATCATGCAAAGTGACAAAGGGAGCCGCCCCGCGGAACCTATTCCTGCTTCCTGCCGCTCTGCCCTGCCGTCCAGCCCGCCGCGGGCGCCTTCCACCATCTGCCCCGCCTCCTTACCAGCCTTCAAAACCGGGCATTAACAAGCGGATGCTTTGAATAGCCTGCTTCTCAACAATCTGTTCCTTCTGCTGCTGAACCCGCTCCAAATAATACTCCGCACGCTCCCGCCAATGCGCCGCCGGAGACAGCATATCTTCCACTTCATCCTTGCCGCTGTAACCCGCAAACGGCAGCCGGCTGAAATCTCCTTCAAGCAAAGCATTGGCATGCGAAGCAAGGGAATTCCTCAAGGCCGGTTCTTTATACAGCTCAGCCTGCCATTCCAAATAGGCGATGGCGCTGTCCGGGCAGCCGCTCGCAACCATCACGCCAGCAAGCTTGAGCATTGCTGCTTCATCCGGACAGGTAATCCGCCTTGCCATTAAGGCGGCAAGCTGGCCTTCGCGCCCGGCGGCACGCATATATTTGCAAAGGCGGAACAATGGCGGGAGGAGACTGGGCTTAAACCGCAAAGCCGTAATATAGGCATGAACGATACCTTGCTCGTCATGCATGGCTTCATAAATACGCCCCTGCAAATAAGCGGTCCGGAAAGTGCCCATTCCGTCTTCGGTATGGTACCGGGCGGGCGCAGCCCCCATCTCCAGTGCTTTTTCCGCTGCTTCCATAGCCGCCTTGTACTGTCCGGTACTCGCTGAGCAAAACGCGATATAATGCCACAGATCCGTATAATCGGGAAACACCGCCGCCCCTTCCCTTGCCGTGGCCGCAGCCTCCTCCCATCTGCCAAGCAATTGAAGGCTGAGCGATTCGTATTTGAGCACCAGATGCGCATAGGACAGCTGTTCAAATCCGGCTGACCGCCGTGCGGTCCGGAACGCTTCGAGTGCATCCGCCGCCCGGTTATTTCTCAAGTATTCAACCCCGATATTATAGCGGTGGAACGCATTGTCCGGATCTTCCGCAAGCGCAAGCTCGAGCAGCTCCATATTGCGCTGAAGCTTATTTTTCTCCGCCACTACCTGGGTCCGGTAGCCATAATGATGAATGATGACATCTGTCAGATGGAAACGGGCCGAAGGGTTTTTCCGCAAAATCGAGAATGAAATCTGTTCATGAATACGTCCCTCGAACCTGTGGGCGGGGTCGCTCCTGAACATCCGCAGCACGGGGTGGATTGTCGAGCCCTGATCATGATCCGGCCCGATCTGATTTCGGATCTGGAGAAGCAGCGCAGACAGATCGGCGTGGCGGGCATATTCGAGCAGCTGCGGCTTTGTCGCCTCATCCAGCTGTTCATCCGCATCAAGGAATAGAATCCACTCCCCTGATGCCTTCTCCACCCCCTTGTTACGAGCCTTGGCAAAATCATGCTCCCACCCGCTCCGGATCACAATCGCCCCGTAACTCTCCGCAATGGCAATCGTCTCATCCGTCGAACCGGTATCGACTATAATGATCTCGCCCACAATCCCCTGCACGCTGTCCAGACAGCCGGGCAAATGCTTCTCCTCATTTTTAACGATCATGCATAAGGAAATCCGCTTCCGCAGCTCCGCCATTCACGCGCCTCCTTTGCCGTCCGTTCCAGTTCGTCTGCCAGCCCATCCATTCAACCCGCAAGAGCGCTTCCTGCAGCTTCATCCGGTCAGGCTCGGACCAGCTCCCATCCCAATTGCGGGATCCGCTGTATTCATCCGGCTGCAGCGCTTCAATCGCCAGTTGCAGACAGGCTGCCGATGCCCCTAGCAGCGCTCTCTCCGCATAAGCGCCGCTGTTACCGCTGCCCGCCACACTCTCGAATAGCGATAGAGCCTCGCTGCGCAGCTTTTTCAGATACAGCAGTTCTCCCAATCGGAACGACTGCTCTCCTGTCAGCTTGCCGTCCTTCTCGAAGCGGTCCAGCATCAGCTCTGCCGCTGCTTCTACGTACCCGTGATCATAAAGAAGTGTTTCAAAATGCGGGCGAAGACCATATATTCCGCCAGCCAGCTTATGCGCGAGGCGAAGCATCCCATGGCCTACGGCCGCATCCAGCCACCGGACGGCCGAAGCAAGCTCCTGCTCCTTCGCGATTTTGTTCCTTGTTTCGTGTGTCATCGGCAGCCAGTTATTAAATAGCTCCGTTTCTCTGGCCAGCTGGCTGCTGCCTCCAAGAACCACCGCAAGCTCCTCCCGGCTGATTCGCTGCCCTTCATTCCAGCGGCATAACGCCCAGGCCATGCCCAGCCGGATCGTCTTTTTCCGAGGCTCGGCTTCTGCATACGGCTTTACTGCCTGCAGCCATGTCCGGATTTGGGAGGCTGCCTCCATGTATTGACCGGTACCGATCAGACAATCGGCGAACCAGCGCATATCGGAAAAGGTGAGCTGTGCGGGGGCCGCTGCATTTGTATTTGCAGCAGCCTGAATCACCTCTCTCCACAGCGGCAAGGCTGCGCTGTACGCCCCAATGCGGCTCAGGATCCGGGCCAACAGCTTATGCTGTTCCGCTCCCTCTTCTCCGGCATAAGAACTTAGCTTCTGGCGAATATCCTGATCGGGTATTCCTAATTGATGAAGATAGTCCGCCCAGGCCGACAATGCGTCATCCCATCCCGGCATCCTGCCGAGCAAGGATTCATACCTCATCTGAACGGCTTCTGCTTCTCCGATCCGCTGCAGCACGGCTGCCAGACGAAGCTCCGCCTGATAGCTGCCGGCACCATTTTCCGAAATATAAGAATGGGGTCTTGCGCCTGACTCTATAGCGGCCTCATATGCCGCTTTGGCCTCCAGCATCATGCCCGTGGCCGCGAAGCTATTACCTAGCAGCATAAAAAGATCCGGGTAGTCAGGGTACCGGAGCGTTTCTCCCTTGAGCAGCTCGGCAGCTTCCGCGGGACGTGATAAAGCGAGCAGGACAGTCGCATAATCCCTGACCAGCGTTGGCCTGTATGGCGCGGATAAGGGCGTATAATCAAGCGACTTGCCGAAGGCTTCCGCCGCTTCTCCGGCTTTTCCAAGCTGGCATAACGTAACTCCATGATTATATAGACAAAAAGGGTCATTCGGCCGCCTGGTCAGCTGCCTGGAAATGACCCGTAAATTGCGCTCTGCTTTGGATTTGCGCTGCAGCACATCCGGCATATAACCGACATGTACAAGGTGCTGGCTCCCCGGGCATAGCGGACTGTCGATATCCATCATAATCGTTCCGTTCACCGTTTCGCTGATGCGGACGAGCTGCTCATGGATCTCCCCGTGATAGCGATAGCCGCGGTCCGCCCGGAATAGACGCACGGCTTCACTGCTCATGCTGCAGCTCGTATTGGAGGCATCCAGCAGATGCTCCATCCGCAGCCGATAAGCCGATGAGGCGGCTTTTCTCAGCTCGAGCCTCAGTGCCTGCCCATCACCTTTCAGCCGTTCATCTGCATCCAGGACCAACACCCAGACCGTACGCGCATGCTCTAATGCCAGATTGCGGACGAAGGAGAAATCATCCTTCCACTCCGCATTGATCACTCTTGCTCCATACCGCAAAGCAATGTCCACCGTTCCGTCCGTCGAACCCGTGTCGACAACGATGAGCTCATCGGCTATACCACGAATGCTGTCCAGGCATTCCGAGAGCATATCCTCTTCATTGCGTACGATGATGTGAACACCGAGCAGCATTTTATAACCCTCCTAAAAGAATTAGCGCGTTCTTTGCGATAATTCTTGCTTCGAAAGCATACGCCTAAAAGAATTAGCGCGTTCTTTGCG
>NZ_FOMT01000006.1:0-434691 GCF_900112695.1 Paenibacillus catalpae | reverse complement strand
TAATTCTTGCTTCGAAAGCATACGCCTAAAGAATTAGCGCGTTCTTTGCGGTAATTCTTGCTTCGTAAGCATACGATTACGTGCCTTGGCCATTGAAGTATACGTCAACAGTGGTTGGACTGCCGGTCGTTGTCGAACGGTATGCCAGTCTCGTATATTTCAGGAAACGCTGAGGCACTAGTACATCGACCGAGCCTACCGCGATTCCCGTTACGCTTTCCACGTCGGTATACCAGTTCGTTCCGTTGGCGCTAATCTCAACACGTGCGGTCGCTGCATTCGTTCCCGGACCTTTGTTATAAACGAAGTACGAATAAGTGCCAAATACACTTGTTGTAATGGTCGGTACCGCCGTATAAGCATCTGCTGTTAGGTTATTCAGGTTAACTGCTTCTTGGAAGCTCTTTTGCGAAATCGAGGTAACGCTGCTTAAAGTTCCGGCCGTAATCGTTGCTCCTAGCAGGGCAGACAACGTTCCTGCGGTAATGGTTGTGCCAAGCACGGCGTTTAGTGTACCTGCAGTTATTGTCGTTCCAAGCACAGCTGTGAGCGTACCTGCGGTAATGGTCGCACCTAGCAATGCATCCAGCGTTCCCGCTGTTATCGTTGCGCCAGACACCGCTACCGTCCCGCCTGATAATGCAACTGTTCCTCCAGAGATCGCTACCGTACCTGCCGTGATCGTCGTTCCAAGCACAGCTGTAATCGTTCCCGCGGTGATCGTCGCTCCGAGCACCGCATCCAATGTTCCGGCTGTAATTGTTGCTCCTAGTAATGCATCGATTGTCCCTGCCGAAATCGTTGCGCCGGACACTGCCACCGTGCCGCCTGACAATGCCACTGTTCCCCCGGAGATCGCAACCGTACCTGCCGTGATCGTCGTTCCAAGCACCGCAGTAATCGTTCCGGCCGTTATTGTTGCTCCGAGCAATGCATCCAATGTTCCCGCTGTGATCGTTGCTCCGAGCACAGCTGTAATCGTTCCGGCCGTTATTGTCGCTCCTAGCAATGCATCGATTGTCCCTGCCGTAATCGTTGCGCCGGACACTGCCACCGTGCCCCCATCGAGCGCCACTGTTCCTCCCGAAATCGCCACCGTACCTGCGGTAATTGTCGTTCCAAGCACAGCTGTAATCGTTCCTGCCGTTATTGTCGCTCCTAGCAATGCATCGATTGTCCCTGCCGTAATCGTTGCGCCGGATACTGCCACAGTACCCCCATCGAGCGCCACTGTTCCTCCCGAAATCGCCACGGTTCCCGCTGTGATCGTTGCTCCGAGCACGGCTGTAATCGTTCCGGCCGTTATTGTCGCTCCGAGCACTGCGTCCAATGTGCCTGCGGTAATTGTCGCGCCTAGCACGGCATCCAGCGTTCCCGCCGTGATCGTCGCGCCTGAGACAGCTACTGTGCCGCCATCCAGCGCTACTGTACCGCCTGAGATCGCTACCGTACCTGCGGTAATCGTCGTACCTAGAACGGCGTTAATAGTACCACCAGTGATCGTTGCTCCCAGCAACGCATCTATCGTTCCTCCGGTTATCGTCGCCCCGAGCAGCGCATCCAGCGTTCCCGCCGTAATCGTCGCGCCGGACACCGCCACGGTTCCGCCGGATATTTCGAACGTGCCGCCAGACACGGCTACTGTACCGCCTGAGATTGCCACTGTACCAGCGGTGATTGTCGTTCCGAGCACGGCATTAATCGTTCCGCCTGTGATGGTCGCCCCCAGCAACGCATCTATCGTTCCTGCGGTAATCGTTGCGCCAAGCACTGCATCAATGGTGCCGCCTGTAACCGTCGCCCCGGAGACAGCCACCGTTCCGCCTGCCAAGGCAACCGTACCGCCCGACACCGTCACTGTCCCTTCCGATATCGCCACCGTACCTGCTGTAATCGTCGTACCTAGAATGGCACTAATCGTTCCGCCCGTAATGGTCGCACCAAGCACTGCACTTAAAGTACCGCCTGTCAGGGTTGCATCCAGCGTCCCCCCGGACACGGCCACGGTTCCGGTCACTCCTACCGTTCCGCCCGAGATCGCAACCGTACCTGCCGTTATTGTGACCCCCAAAATGCTGCTGATCGTACCGTCCAGCATCACGGTAACCAAATTGCCGGTAGAATCCGTTGCCAGAGGCCGTGCTGTATCCGTGCTGTCTTTACCAAAGATCAGAGTGCGCAAGTTATCCGGATTCGGATTAAATGTCGAAAAGTTTGGCATTCCTTCCCATCACCTATTTTCTCTTAGAAAATGAAATTCATGAACAGGAGTCATCTGGGCGCGCTGCGCCTGGAAATATACTTGAATCAATGTAGGGCTGCCCGGCTGCTGCGAGCGTATCGAGATTCTCGTATAGTGCATAAATCTCGACGGAGTCAGGATATCGATCCCGCCCGGTTGTAATACAAGCTCATAATCATGGGCGAAATCGACTCCATTTGGCCCAACTTCCAAACGTACAACGGCAGCATTTTTCCCCCGATTAAGAACGGCATAGGAGAATACCAAATCCGACGCTGTATCCTGTGTTGGCATCGGTGCGAATTCATCTGAAGTAATGGCTTCCTCATATTCAATAGAGCGAAAAATCTGAAAAGAGCCGCTGTCTCTGCATCTGCGGCAAACACGTCTTCTTGGGACACGGCGTCGTCTTCTTCGTTTCAGCCGTTTTTTCCGGCAATGACACGGTCTTCTATGTTTGCATCGTGCTGCTTTTCCCATTTCTCCTCTTCTCCTCGATGTCCATTCCATTACTTTATGTGTAAATGAAATTGTACGCGGCGGCGATTGGAGCCGGTTGATTCACCTAACTTCCATCTCATCCGTATTTCCCCATGCGAATCCGGGGTTTCCGCCATATAATGAGGCAAGCATTACGAGACAAGAGGTGAGCGCATTGACGAATTACTCCGTTTTTAACAGCGAGAACAGTCCCTTGTACATCCTGTTAAACAACCGATACAACAGTCCGGCCATCGTGGCTCCTCCGGAGGAAGATGCGGCCGCCAGCGGACGATTCTTCATGGTCACGTCGGCCAGCACGGCCGTAGGCGGGGGCTCCAACCTATTAATTCAGATCACCAATCCGAACGGCAGCGGAAGATCGCTATATATCTCGAAAATTAGCGGAGGAGTAAGCGCCGCAGCCACCGTTAATTTCTACTCGGGAGGAACAGTATCCGGTGGTACGACGCCAACTCCCTTCAACATGCAGCTTGGCAATGCGACCACCAGTGTTGCTGCCGCACGCGTAGCCACCGGCAGCGTTACGGGCACGCCTACCTTGTTCTATACCTCACTACTGGCAGCAGGAATGTTCGAAGTCGTCTTTACGGGCGGACTTATTGTCGCCCCTAACCGCTCGTTAGCGATCTCTGTTGGTACCGGTGCTATTACTGCTGCGGCCAATATTTCGTGGTGGGAGGCATAATGCCGAACAATCCGATTTTTGACAGGTACTACGGAGCGTCCGCCAACTCCTACACGCAGCCTGGATTAGAAATCCCCGCTCAATCCGGCACCTCCAAGCAGGCAGCCGGTTCCTTTAGCATCAGTGCATCTAACAGCTTGTCCCTGGGATTGCTGGGCGGGAGTGTTAACAGCTCCATCCGGATCGCCAATCCTTCCGGCAGCGGCAAAACGATTTACCTCGGGCAAATTATAGGCTATACCAGCATTTCATTAAGTCTGCTCTCCAGCTTTTCTGCGCAAGTAACGGTCTATAGCGGGGGAACTATTGCCGCGCCGACAGCCGTAACTCCGGTGAACCTTAACCTGGGAAGCGGGACAGCCGCCGCTGCATCCGTTACCACTTCAATCAATGCCGTAACTGGCGGCTCCTCCTTCATCCTTTATCCGCTTCAGCCTGGCCCCTTTTCCTTTACCGTTGGCGGAGGCGTTGCCGTACCTGCGGGACAAACCTTAACCGTTAACGTGGTAGGCTCTTTGAGTGTGCTTGGTTTGCTGGGGGTTGGCGTAGAGGTTATCTGGTGGGAAACCTAGATCCGCATTAAAAAAAGCCCATGCTGCCTTGTACGGGCAACATGAGCTCTTCCATATCCGCTGCTATTACAGCAGCTTCTCGATATCTGCGGTCATATTTAACGGCTCGTCCGTCGACTCAAACCGTTTAACCACGTTGCCTTCGCGGTCAACGAGGAATTTCGTAAAGTTCCATTTGATATCATTGCCTTCCAGGTAATGAGGCAGCTTTTCCGACAGGAAGGCGTGCAGCATTTTACCGCTTGGCTCGGTTGTATCGAAACCATGGAATGGCGCCTGCTCGCTCAAATAAGCGAACAAAGGATGCGCGGATTCTTCCCGTACATCTGTCTTCGCAAACAGCGGGAACGATACTCCGTAATTGATCTGGCAGAATTCCTGTACATCCGAGTTCGAGCCCGGCTCCTGCTCGCCAAATTGGTTGCTCGGGAAGCCCAGAATCTCAAGTCCCTGGTCTTTATATTGCTCGTACACCTTCTGAAGATCGGAATATTGCGGGGTGAAGCCGCATTTGCTTGCTGTATTTACGATGATGAGAACCTTGCCCTTATAATCCTCCAAGCTCACCTTTTGCCCTCTGATTGTATCTGCTTCGAATGAATAAACCGTCATGATAACTTCCTCCTCCAGTTAAATGGTTTTATTAAATTAAATTGTATACAATTTATATCATAATCCGGAGCCTCATGTCAAATACATAGATAGTTCGAGGCACCGGTTTTAAATTCAGCGGCCGACAAGCAGAGCCGAATAACTCGGTTTTTCCTTGTTACCGTCACCCAATAAAAACGGGGCGTGCCGCCGGCACGTCCCGTTCCCCGTTACATTTCTGCTTTTTGCAGGCGCATAAAGTCCCCGACCATTGCAAGCCGCCATGGGAGAATCATCCCGAAGGCCAGCAGGTAGAACAATGCGCCCGTCTGCGGAATCGACATGTATTGCTCGACTACGCTGTGCAGCGCAAGCCGGATAGCGAGCAAAGTCAGCATGATGAAGATAAACGCCTTCGACCGGCGGACGAAAATATCTGATTCTATTCTCTCAAGACGCGTTGTGACGATGAGAGGGAACGAGAAGATCAGCATCCCCGTACCAAATGCTGATACACCCCACAACCAGTGGATATGCGTAATCGGAAAAGCAAACATGACAAAACCCGTCGACATGCCAAGCGGCGGTATAATGATTTTACGCAAACTGGTCGGCTGCTTGCCTGCCCGCATGCGGAGAATAATAAGCGTTAGACCAGCGCAAACCGAAAAAACGATGGACGCAATTTGAATGAGATGTGTATAGGCAGATAGCATCTTGATCTATCCTCATTTCAGGCAAGTATTGACTACCCCATCGTACTGCAAAATAAAAAACAGTGCAAACGAGCCGAATTAGTACGATCCGCGGATAAACGGATGAACCTGCTCCTGATAGAAAGCCGCAAGCCGCTCGCGTTCACCCTCTGTGAACGACGGCACGTCGATCGCCGCAAGATTGTCTTCAACCTGACGCACATTGCGGAAGCCCGGAATAACGCAGGTTACCGCTTCATGATCCAGGAGCCAGCGCAGCGAAGCACGCGTCATATTGCCGCGGCCCTCCGCGATCCAGCGCAGCTGGTCAGCCAGCTCGACGCCTTTGGCAAAGCCAAGCCCGGCGAAGGTCTCGCCTACGTTAAAGGATTCGCCGTTCTCGTTAAATCGGCGGTGATCATCCGCTTCAAACGTGGAAGCTGCCGTAAACTTTCCTGTCAGAAGGCCGCTGGCCAGCGGAAGGCGAACCAGAATGCCAACGCCGCGGCGATGCGCTTCATTCAGCAGCTCAAGGGGCTTTTGACGGAAAATATTATAGATCACCTGCAGCGCACGGACATTCGGCTGCTCCAGACAGAAGAGACCTTCCTCCACCGACTCCACGCTGACGCCGTAATGACGAATCTTCCCTTCCTGCTGCAGCTTGTCCAGTACGCCAAATACGCTGCCGTCCTTCAGGATCGACATCGGCGGGCAGTGGATCTGGTACAGATCAATCCGCTCGCGCGCAAGCCGCTTCAGGCTTGCTTCGCAATATGCGCGCACAGAAGCTTCAGAATAAGTCGCCGGATCATGAATATCACCCGCCCGGCAGAACTTTGTCGCAATATGAATCTCATCCTCGCGGCCTTTGGCCGCCTGAGCCAGCAGGCGCTCGCTAAGGCCGTCGCCATACACGTCAGCCGTATCAAAGAAGTTAACGCCGCTGTCGATTGCCGCCTCAAGCGCGAGCAGCGACTCTTTATCATTTACATTGCCCCAGGCACCGCCAATCGCCCAAGTGCCAAAGCTAATCTCGCTTACTTTCAATTCCGAAGAACCTAACCCGCGATATTGCATTCTTCTCACCTCGTTATGTAATCGGTTACGAAAATAGTGTCACAAGCGTAAACGGCTCCGCCTAACCGCAAAAAGCATGCAGCCATTCTTTTAGGAGTACGTTTAGCGAATGGAATATACGTACAGTATACCAAAAATTTATACTTTCTTATATTTCAAAAAAACGGCCAAAGCCCAATCGATAAACGATAGGCCTTGACCGTTGGTACCGGTTATATATTAACGCTGGTGCTGCATATAGGCGCTGATATCTACGCCAAGCCCTTTCGAGAGACGGATGCCGAATTCCACATTGGCACGGAAAAAGTTGCATACCGCGCGCAGCTGAATAGCTTCATTCGTTTGCTTCAGGTCATTCACCAGATTGCTGACCAGATTATCCCGCTGCTCCGGCGACAGCGATAAGTAGCGCTCGCCCGCTTGCGTGAAATCATCGGTTTTATCGATCTTCCGGCGTCCTGCAGAGCCTTGCAGAGGCGCATGGCTGTCCATATATTCAGGAGCTTCCTGCGGGCTGTCGGAAGAGCTGTTAGGCTCATAGTTGACCGCCCGAGAATCGGCCTTCATCGTCATCGCACCGTCACGCTGATGGTTGCGGACCGGCGCATACGGGCAGTTAACCGGAATGTGCAAATAGTTCGCGCCAAGACGGTAGCGCTGCGCATCCGGATACGAGAACAGGCGGCCTTGCAGGAGCTTGTCTTCAGACGGCTCAATCCCCGGTACAAGCGCGCTTGGGGCAAAAGCCGACTGCTCGACTTCGGCAAAATAGTTGTCCGGATTCCGGTTCAGCTGCATCGTGCCCACAAGCTGCAGCGGATACATATCTTCCGGCCATACCTTCGTAGGATCCAGCGGATCAAACGAATAACGGTCAAGATGCTCGCTCGGCATCAGCTGCACATGCAGATCCCATTCCGGATAACTGCCGAGTTCGATTGAATCGTATAAGTCCCGGGTCGCGTGGTTGAAGTCTTTACCCTGCATCTCCCCAGCTTCTGCAGCCGTGAAATTACGGACACCCTGCTTCGACTTCCAATGGTACTTCACGTAAGTCACTTTGCCCTGCCCGTTAATCCACTTGAATGCATGAACGCCAAAGCCATCCATCTCCCGGTAGGAAGCAGGCGTTCCGTCATCGGAGAATACCCAGGTAAGCATATGAGTCGATTCCGGCGAGAGCGTCATGAAATCCCAATAACGGCCAGGCTCCTGAATATTCGTGCGCGGAGACGGCTTCAGGGAATGCACCATATCCGGGAATTTGATCGCATCACGGATGAAGAAGACCGGCAGATGGTTGCCGACAATATCCAGGTTGCCTTCCTCCGTATAGAACTTCACGGCAAACCCCCGCGGGTCACGCGCCGTCTCCGGCGATCCCGTACCGTGAATAACGGTGGAGAACCGGACGAATACATCGGTTTCTTTCCCCTCTTCCGCAAGGAACGCAGCTTTCGTATGCTCCTTCATGCTGTTTGCGACCCGGAATACGCCATGTGCGCCGGCTCCACGGGCATGAACAACACGCTCTGGAATCCGCTCCCGGTCAAAGTGGGCGATCTTCTCGATCAGATGATAGTCTTCCAGTAATGTCGGGCCGCGCTGACCCGCTGTTCTGGAATTTTGATTATCGCCAACTGGTGTTCCCTGGTTCGTTGTTAAATGGTTGATCATATGGTTACCTCCGGATTATTTATATTTAGACTTGATCTAAATCTTATAATCCTATTGTAAGGTTATGGCTCAACCGTGTCATGAACGTTAGATGAAATCATAATGAAGAACAAATGAAGAGATACATTTCCCCGTTACTCCACAAGCCGGTACCCGACCCCGCGCACCGTTGCAATGTAATGCGGCGCGACGGCACTGTCCTTCAGCTTGCGGCGGAGTGTCTTGATATGCACGTCAACGACATTGCTACCGCCAAAATATTGGCTTCCCCACACGGAGTCAAACATCGCCTCTCGGGTAAGTACGGCCCCTCCCGATGTCAGGAACATGAGCAGAAGATCATATTCGGTCTTGGTCAGCTCAATCCGCTCACTGCTGCGGTACACCGCCATTTTCTTCAGATCAACAGTTAAGTCCTTGAACCGATAGCTGGATTGATCAGGAGCCTTCCATTCCCCCAGCATCCGGTTCACCTGTTGAAGTGCAGTCTGCGGATTCGAAGGCCATACGAGCAGCTCGGCATGCTGCGGAATAGCCGCAGCCATAACCCGAGCATCCTCGTGGACCAGGAACAACAGTGAAGCGCCGTTAATGTGCGCAGTCTGAGTCATGGCAGCATGCAGGGCATCTACGGCATCCGGTATAAGCGGATGTGGAGTAGCATCATAAATGATCAGCTCCGGCTGCAGGCTGCTGACGAAGGCCTTGTTCAGATCATGAAGCGTAAACAGATCGAAGCATTCGGCCGTAAGCAAATGCAGCAGACTATTCATTCTTTCGGGAAAGGGACTGACCGTCATAATCCGCTTCGTCAGGGAGCATGCCTTTCCCTCCGCGAACAGATCCTCCATTGACCTGCTGCCCTCCCGGGCAACGGCACCGGGCGGCATGCCTTCCGCTCGATTGTCTTCTACCGGCTGGCGCATAACTCGCATACCCCCTCTAATACAACATGTGCGTCCTGGACGGTAAATTTCGTTTCAGCCGCAATTTTCCTGAGCCATTCCTCCGGCAATTCGGTCAACACTTCCTCTACGCGCCCGCACTGCTTGCACATGATATGATGATGGTCGTCCATTCTTGCGTCATAACGGCTGACCGCCTCTCCAAGCTTTAATTCCCGGATAAGGCCGGCATCGCTCAAATACCGGAGTGAATTGTATACCGTTCCGTAAGCAAAGCTGATGCCCTTGTCACGAAGCCGCTCAATAACATCTGCGGCAGTCGGATGATCATGGGAATCTTGAATCGCCTCGAGAATCGCTTTCCGCTGTGTCGTTAAATTTATTTTTGTCATATCGATTCATTCCTTAAAATGAGTTAATTTAGACTAAGTATAAATCTAAATAGCAGCGAGATCAACCCAAATTCAATTCTCTTCCTATATGTCATGCGATTACGTTATAGAATCCGTTGTCAGGCTATACAAAAAAATAATTATCAGAATATTTACAAAATTGAAACAATAGTTTATGATAGACCTACACCAAACGAAAGGGGATAGACCATTGCAGTAAGTTAGCGAAGCGTGTCCTACTAATTCCGGAAAGGAGACCTCTCAAGGTTAACCGGACATGCGGGAACCCAATAGGAAGGTCGGGCTTTTGATCCGATTCAATACTTATCCGATATTATGGCAACGCAAGTTGTAGAATGGAGAGCTACGAAATTGAATAATTGCGATTCAGAAAGGTAAAGGGATTCCGGTTATCATTGATAAGCGGAATCCCTTTTTGTTGTGCGGATTATAGGATAGGCGACAGCAGCCTCGCGATGGACTCCTTGAACTTGTTCATCAGCGGCCGCTTCAAATATTTGTGGATTGTAAGCTCATAACAGTCCTCGAGATCATGCTCGAATATTCTCTCCAGCTCGCCAGCCGTCGCACTGTCATAAATAAAAGCGTTCATCTCGAAATTAAGCTTAAAACTGCGGTTATCAATATTAGCCGTGCCAACGGAAGCCACCTGACCGTCTATCACGAGCGTTTTCGCATGCAGAAAGCCCCGTTCGTAAATATAACACTTGCCGCCGGCCTCCAGAAGCTCGCTCAAATACGAATGGGTAGCCCAATAGACGAAGAAGTGATCCGGCTTGCTCGGCAGCATCACCTTCACCTCGATACCGGACATGGCTGCGATCTTGAGAGCCGTCATCAGACTTTCATCAGGGACAAAATAAGGCGTCTGCAGGTAGATGCTTTTCTTGGCAGAATAGATCATTCTGATATAGGCATCCTTAATCTGCTGATATGCCGAATCCGGTCCGCTCGCCACGACCTGCATGCCAATGGTTCCCACCGTCTGGAAGTGGCGCGGGAAGTAATGATAGTCCAGCTCAACCATTCCCGAGGAGGCCAGATTCCAGTCCATCAGGAACTGCGCCTGCATTTGCAGGACCGACCTTCCCTCAAGACGCAGATGGGTGTCCCGCCATTCCCCGAAATATTTGTCACGGCCCAAATACTCATCCCCAATATTAAAGCCCCCGATATAACCGATCCGTCCGTCAACGATAACCAGCTTGCGGTGATTCCGGAAATTGATCTTCAGATTCACATATGGAATCCGCGACGGGAAGAAGGCTGCCGCCTGACCGCCTGCATCTCTAAGCTCCTTGAAGAATTTCCTCGGAAGACCTTTGCTGCCGATATGATCATACAGGAACCTGACCTGTACGCCCTGCTTCGCCTTCTCCACCAGCGCCTGAATAAGCCGGTTGCCGAGATTGTCATTACGCACAATGTAATAGACAAGGTGAATATGATGTTGTGCGGACTCAATATCTCGCAGCAGCGCATCAAACTTGCTCTTTCCGGTTGTAAAAATTTGTGCCGCATTGTTCTGCGTATACAGCGCGAAGCTGCCTACCAGATTCATGTGAATCATGCTCTGATAGTTGATGGTAGCGGGATCATTAAACGCGATCTGCCGCTCTTCTAATTGAAGCTTCTGAACTTCAATGGAATCCTCAATAATACGCTGGCTTTCCACGAGCATCTTATTCAGCTTCCGCTTACGCAGCCGCTGCCCGAGAATGAGATAGAGAACAAAGCCGACCCCTGGCAGGAAATAAAGCACCATTAGCCAGGCCCAGGTCGATCTTGCATCTCTTCTTTCGAGGAAAATAACCGCCAGCGCCAGCAATATATTCAGGACGATAAAGACCGTAGAGATATCCTGCACGACATTCATAGCTAGACCAGCACCTCAATATATGGATAAAAACGTTAATTAGAGCATACCTCAAGCACGAAAGATGTTCAAACCTTACACAAACATTCTTATTAAGAATGAAATATGCTACAATTTTCAGAAAACTAATTTAGGTGCGGGCGGCATAGGAGGAAGGACCATGGACTTAAGAAAATTTCGATTAGACGAACCAGCGCTCAGCACATTCAGTGAAGAACGCGATGAATATGAACGGGATTACGCGCGGCTTATTCAATCCCCCGCCTTCCGGCGGCTGCAAGGCAAATCACAGGTGTTTGGCGCCGGATCGGGCGACTATTACCGGACAAGATTAACCCATTCCCTTGAGGTATCGCAGATTGCCCGCGAAGTGGCACGGCGCCTCGGAACACAATATCCTTTTCTAAGTAAAAAGGAACATCCGGGCCTCGTTCTGGACCCGTCCGTCGTAGAAATCGCTGCGCTTGCCCATGATCTGGGGCATCCGCCATTCGGCCATAAGGGCGAAGAAGTTCTGAACCGGCTTCTAATGAAGGAACACGGCCTCGCCTACGAGGGCAACGCTCAAAACTTCCGTATCCTCATGTTTCTGGAGAAACGCGCAGGCAGCGGCAGCGGACTTGATCTGACGGCAGCCGTTCTGCTGGCTACAAACAAATATCCTTATTCCCTGGATGAACCGGGCAGATTGAAAGGTCTATACAGCTCGGAGTGGCATGCCATTAACCATATACGCGAGCAATGGGTGATGCCGACAGGCTGTTCCACGCTGGAAGCCCAGCTAATGGACCTTTGCGATGATATCGCCTATTCCACCCATGATATTGAGGACGGCATCCGTGCCGGCAAAATCCAGATGAACCGCACCTTCTTTGAAGATCAGCGGCTGATCGACAACCTGGTACAGGAAATCGTAGAAGATCAGGGCAATATGGACGTAGGCTGGGATCAGGTCGATATTCCGGCGATGGTGAAGCGTGTGCTGGCTGCTTATCTGCAGCAGTGGGAAGAGCTGTACGCCTTGTATGATCATGAATCATCCAGAACGCGCAGAGAGATGAAAGCGCGGTGGGTCAGCGTATTTGCCGGACGTGTCGGGATTATCGAGGATCCGGCAAAAGGCTGGAAGAAAGTAACGTTCGTACTGGAAGGACAGCAGGACATCGACCTGCTGCGCACGATGGAGATCCTGAAGAAGCTTGCCTGGGTAACGCTGATTAAGGATTTCCGCGTACAACGGCTGCAGATGCGCAGCGAAATCATGATCCGCCGTCTGTGGGACAGCTTCATGAGACCCGAGCAAGGACGCCTTATTCTGCCGCCCGACTGGGTGGCCAGCTTCGACCAGCACAAGCATAACTGGACCTGGGCCCGCTTCATTGCGGACTATATTTCCGGCATGACCGATGCTTATGCAGAGAAGGTCTACGCCGAGCTGTACGCGAGCAAATCCGGTTCCATCTATGAAATGGACTAACCTCCCGGCCCTAGGCCGGGTTCAGTTCAGCGTTTTGGGATAACGCTGTAATATAATCGAAGAACCGTTCCGGCTCCACGTCATAAACAAGGCTGACTGGCCGCCCGTCTCCGGTCTCGACCGTGCGGCCTTGGCTTGGGCCGTCAGCAATAACGGTACTGCGGACCGTCTCCATCTGTACCAGGCTTGGATCGCCCACAACCGCCGTCGTCAAAACATCCCATAAGTAATAGGTAGAGTTTGTCTCCATATAAACCAGCGGCGGACAAGCCGCATAACATTGCCCTACGAAGTCCAGTCCGGCATGTTTGCGGAGCGATGCCCAGCGGTTGCGCACGGGTACGGTAAGAGGCACTTTATTCGTGCTCTCCAGCGCTACGAGCTCAATCTTGATCCCGCTGTTCCATACGCGATAGACAGCCTCCGGATCCCAGAAGGCATTCCATTCCGCCGTGCCGTCATGCTCCGGCTCCTGTACGTTGCCCTTCTCGTTGAATGTGCCGCCCATCCAGACCAGCTTCTCGATCTTCTCCTCGATCTCCGGCGCTTCGTCCAGCGCTCTCGCCAAATCAGTAAGAGGACCGGTAAAGAGCAAGGTAACCGGCTCGCTTGCTGCAAGCAGCTGCTGAATCATATGCTTGTGGGCTGGCTGCTCTGCTTCACGCGTATAGACCTTGCCAGGCTCATTCAGAATCGGCAGCGCATCCACAAAGAACGTATGCATCCGCCATTCCGCCGGAAAAGGATTACGTCCTCTTGAATTCGAACGGGCAACCTCGATTTTGCCGCTCGCCCCTGGCGCTCCAAAACGGTCGATAATTTTACGGCTTGCCGCCATCCCCGGCTCCAGATAGCCGTCTGCCGGAATAACCGATACCCCGATCAGCTCGACATCCTTCATCTGCAGAACAAGAAACAGCGATACAAGATCGTCTACCCCCGCGTCATGATTAAAATAAAGCTTTTTTCCCATTGTTGTTCCATCCCTTCATAAGTTTCATAAGTATAAAACCGACTCGCGTTTGTCCATCCTATAAGAGGAGCCCAGGCTTACGAAGCAAGAATCATCACCAACAGCCGAATTTATGCTGTTTGTATGATAATTCTTTAAGCTCATGCTTACGAAGCAAGAATGGCTCCGCCATTCTTTTCAGGAGGTGATATCCATGGCTAAGGATGTATTATGCGAAGTAAACTCCTGCAAGTATTGGGCTGCAGGCAATCATTGCGCCGCTACTTCGATTTATGTAGTGAATAACCGTTCGAAACAAGCAAGCAATTCCGATGAAACCGACTGCAAAACGTTTGAGCCAAAGATCTAAAAGAATGGGCAACGGCGCTTGAGCCCCATGCCATGTATCAATCACACGCATCGGAAGCTAAGCGCCGTCCCGTTCGACTCTATTATTTTGTAACCGGAACTGCGTTATAATACTCTTCAAGAGTTAATCCTTTATCTTCAAGCTCCTGTGCCAATTCCTCGCCTACATAACGAAGATGCCAAGGCTCGTATTTGTAGCCCGTAATTGCATCTTTGCCTTCCGGATAGCGGATAATAAACCCGTACTCCGGAGCATGATCCTCCAGCCATTCCGCTTCAGGCGTACCGCCGAAGCAATCCTCGGCCGCACATTTGCCGTCGCTGCCCGATACGTCAATCGCAAGACCGGTCTGATGCTCGCTTGTACCCGGGAATGCGCTATAGGTCAACGCTTTTTCCAAACCGTCTTTCTTTACATACCGATTAAAGAGCGACTTTTGCGTCGCCTGCGAGCGGTAAGCCGATACACCGGCCAAGTAAATTCCGTCTTTCTCCGCACCGGCAAACAGATCTTCCAGAGCGCCTGCCGCTTCTTTGCGCATTTTGCGCTTGTCGATTTTCTCGCTGAATGTAAAGCGCACGTCTGGATACACCAGATCCGTTGGCTCGTAACCGTCAGGCAGCTTGTACTGCTTGTCTACCAATACCGCTACGCTCTCCGGCTGGGCAACAACGGCGTAACCGTCCTCTTCGCCCGCTGTCGCAACTGCCGGTTTCGATGGTTCATCCGTAGACGAAGGCTTGTCCGATGGTTCATTAGAAGGTTCATCCGATGGTTCGTCTGACGGTGTCTCAGTCGGCGTGTCCGACGGTGTGTCCGAAGGCTCGTCAGATACAACGGGAGATTCGGATACCGTTGGATCCGGTTGTTCTGAAGTCTGGCTATTAGCCGATGTCTCCTCAGGAGGAGTCTCAGCCGTTAAATTTTCATTGCGGATAAACAGAATGACTGCAATAGCAACCACGCATACCGCGATAAAAGCTAATCCGCGTCTTCTACGTTTCTGTACGTTTCTTCTCATGCTGCACTCCTTTAATTGCTTATTTAATATGGAACGTTCTGTCCTCTCTACTATAAACGAATAGACTTGATAATGTCTTAAAAAGTTGCAACATTTGTTGACGACATTTTCCCAAGACTGGCATACTTGTTTTGCCTTTGACAATCATCTTCCAGCCAAGCATAATGAAGTAAATAATATCGTAAATATTAAGACACCACATGACAGGCTGCTTTGATGATAGCCTGTCTTTATTGTGAAAGGCGGCGAAAACGTGTCAAATCTAGCACCAAAAAGGCTGTTCAGCAAACGACCCATTCTCGCATTCTCTCTGATTGTTCTGCTTAAGAGCTTTCTGACCTGGATGGTCGTCTTCGGCGGACCGAACTGGACAACCCTGCTTAAGGAGCTTCCATTTGCATTAATTGTGTTCTGCTTGATTGAATGGTTCGCAACCAAACGAAAGCTGGTCTATTATCTGAGCGCTAACCTTCTGATGACCGCTATCCTGTTCGCAGTATTAATGTACTACAAATATTATGGCGTTATTGTCACCTATGTAGCCCTGAATCAAGTCAATCAGGTTACAGCCGTCAGCAACAGCGTATTCTCTCTGATGGACCCTTATTATCTGCTTGTCTTCATTGATATTATCGTCATGGGTTATTATTTGATCCGCCGTCAGAAGGGGCAGTATTGGAAAGCGGCCAGCCAGAAGAAAGTCAGCCGGCGCGTGCTTGCGACCTTGTTTGGGATCTCGCTTGTCCTTTGCCTGTTCAATATCGTGCCGAACCGTGCCAGCATGAATGAAATTGTGAAAGCGGAGCAAATGGGCATTCTCAACTATGAAGCCTATACGATTTTTTCCAATAAAGATCAGGAGCTTGTGAATCCTTCCGAGATTACGCAAGCCACGATTGACGAGCTGAAACAGATTAACAAACCGGCTGCGCCCAAGCTGTGGAATGCCGCTTCCGGCAAAAACCTGATCATTATTCAAATGGAGTCGTTCCAGAACTTCCTTATTAATCTGAAGATAGACGGCCAGGAAATTACGCCAAACATGAACAAGCTGGCCAATGAAAGCTATTATTTCAATAATTTCTATCAAGGCGTTGGCCAGGGCAATACTTCCGATGCCGAGTTTATCGTCAATACTTCCTATTATATACCGCCAAACGGGGCGGCAACGCAGGTCTATCCGAAGAAGGAGCTCCCAAGCCTGCCAAGACTGATGCAAGAGCATGGCTATGATACCGCTACGTTCCATACGAATATCGTCGATTTCTGGAACCGCGGCGAGCTGTACAAGGCTCTTGGCTTCAACCGCTACTACGATAAGAAGTTCTTCGGCGAGGAGGATTCGGTCTTCTTCGCCGCCTCGGATGAGGTACTGTACGCCAAGACCGCAGCCGAGCTCGAGAAAATGGATCAAAGCGATAAGCCGTTCTATGCACAAGTCATTTCGATGACCGCCCATCATCCGTTTACGATACCGGAACGCAAATATAAGATGGGGCTTCCCGAGCGGTATGAGGATACCTTCGTTGGCGATTATGTCCGCGCCCAGAACTATGCCGATTATGCGCTTGGCCTGTTCATAGATGATCTGAAGCAGCGCGGGATCTGGGATAACAGCGTCGTTGTCTTGTACGGTGACCATCTTGGTCTGCCGATTTATTCGCTTGACCGCGATGACAAGGAATTGATGCAGGAGATTTATGGGCGTGAGTACGGCTCTGCTGATATGATCCACATCCCGCTTATCATTACCGCTCCCGGCATTACACAGCCGGAGGTATTGACCCAGCTCGGCGGCCAGGTCGATATTCTGCCTACGGTGGCGAACCTGCTTGGCTTCTCGCTCAATAAGCAGATTCACTTCGGTCAAGATATACTGAACAACACGACGGTGAACCTGCTGCCGCAGCGTTATTACCTGCCAACCGGCTCATTCGTCAGCAGCGAGGAGCTGTTCCTGTCCGGCAGCGGTTATGAGGACGGCACACATCTTCCCCTCCCGGGAGCAAGCGCCGTCTCCCTGGATTCGCAGGACCAATTCAACCGCGCGCTGGAGCTGCTGAAATTATCCGACAGCTATGTCAGCCAGCTTCCTAATTGGAAGTAGATTGCGGCAGGCCTGTCTTATAACAGAAAGAAGCCGAACCTTTTATGAATAAGGGTCGGCTTTTTTTCGTATACGTGGATTCATTTTTATTCCATATAGTTCCAATGATTTATTTTAGATAATTTTCCCTTCAATCTACTAATTTTCTCTAGTACTGGGACCTCTCATCTGGTAGTATCAGAAAGGATCTATTTACAAAATCATTACGTTAAGAGAGGAATATGAAATGAAAACCTTATCCCGTAGTCTTATTGTTTTTCTGGCAGCAGTTGTTCTGCTCGCCCTCCCGTTCCAGGCTTCCAAAGTAAGCGCTGCGTCCGCGGAAGAAGTACTCGACACTTACTACCCGATTGACATTGAAGAGCACTGGGCTTACGATGCGCTTGACAACTTCGTTAACGCTGACCTGCTCAAAGGCTCCCATGACTCTGACGGCAATACCCTGATTAAACCGGACTTATCTATTAGCCGTGCGGAATTCGTATCGATCCTGGTACGTGCGCTTGGCCTGACAACAGAAGAAACAGGTAAAACCTTTGCTGACGTTGAAGCTGGCAAATGGTACTCCGAGCCAATCCGGATCGCAAGCTCCCTTGGGATCGTAAACGGTCTGACCGAAACGAAGTTTGGCCCGAATGAATTGATCAAACGCGGCGAGATCGCAACGATTATCGTTCGCGCGTTCACTTCGACAGTCAAATTTGAAGGCGAAGCAAAAACCTTCACAGACGTACCTGAATACTTCGCTACGCCATTCATTGCACAAGCAAGCCAAGCCGGCATTGTACGTGGTGCTACCGCAACAACGTTCAAACCTTACGCTAACGCAACGCGTGCTGAAGCTGTTGTTATGATCCAGCGTGCGCTTGATCTGCAAAAAGGCAGCCTGCCTGAAGACGCTGCTCTTACAGCTCTGATTGATGAATACGAGACAAAAGAAGCAGAAGTAATTAACGCGCAAGAATTCGCCAAGCTTGGCGAAGTTCTGCCTAAGTATATGACTGGTTACGCTTTGGCCGAAACGATCTATGGTTATGAAGATTATTCGGCAATGGCCAAGGAAGGCTATAAGCTCACTTTGGAAAAGCTGACACCGCAAAAATATGAAATCGTGTCGAAAACAGACCGTTTTGCTGTTATTCACGCAACGGGCAGCACCTACAACGTAACTTTTGAAGGAGAAGGCGAGAAAGACACGCAAACCGTTCCAAGAGATGGTGTTTACCAGCTTAAGAAAATGGAAGACAACAGCTGGAAAATCTATCTTTTCTCCTCTGATGACGTTGAAGAACCATCTGGCGAAGAAGAAGTAGCCGCTGAATAAGGAAGATGAAGGCCTGCGGATATCCGCAGGCCTTCTTTTTATATGACATAGGAAGAATCCGGCTCGAACAAGCGGCTGATCTGTTCATAATCCTCGCGGGACAGCTTCCAGCGCGAGGCAGCCGCATTTTCCTGCACCTGGGCGGCCGTCTTGGCACCGGCGATAACCGTAGTAACCGCCTTGTTGTAGAGCAGCCAATTAATCGCGACTTGGCCAAGCGGCTTGCCGATGGACTTTGCAATTCCCTGAAGCAGCTCGACCTTCAGCACATTGCCTTCGAACTGGTCGCGTTTGTAGAGAGGATTGCCATAGGAACGGATATCATTATCCGGGAATTTGGTAAGCGCGTTGAACTTTCCGGTTAGAAGCCCTTGTGCCAATGGACTGTAGGGGATAAAGCCAAGCTGCTGCTTCTCGGAATATGGAAGCTCGGCATATTCGACCTGCCTTTGAAGAAGGTTGTACGGCGATTGAAGGGAGACAATAGGTGCAACGGACTGCGCCGCTACCAGCTGATGGACGGAGAAATTCGATACGCCGATGCTGCGGATTTTTCCTGCTTGAACCAGCTCATTCAAGGCCGAGAACGTCTCTTCCACCGGTACTGTTCCTTTCGAATCGGGCCAGTGAACCTGGTAAAGATCAATATAGTCGGTGTCCAGGCGGCGGAGACTGTCATTAACTTCTCGGATAATACTCTCGCCCGACAAGTCGATATCGATCTCATAACGGTCATCCCAGACTAGGCCGCATTTGGTGGCAATCAGCACTTTATCCCGCACAGCCTTCAGCGCTTGCCCCAGCACTCTCTCCGACTCCCCAAACCCGTAGACCGGAGCCGTATCGAAAAAGGTGATGCCCAGATCAACCGCCTTATCAATCGCGAGCCTGATCTCCTTCTCCTCTACATTTCCCCATCCGTTTCGTCCGGCGGCCCATGCCCCGAAACCAACAACCGATGGATACAGCCCGCTATTGCCAAGCCTTCTTGTCTCCATTCCTCCTGCCTCCTTTTATCATATAATACCCATGAAATTACTTGGAATTATTTCTCATTATACTCTCCTCTTCATTGCTTGACAATGAAAGATTGAATGCCTATGATGGGTCAAACTAGAGGAGAAGGAGCAATGAACATGGCACGCAAACGCGTCGATCACGTGGGGATAATGGTAAGAGATATGGAAGCGACGATCCGCTTCTACGAGGAATTTGTAGGTCTGACATTGAAAGGCCGCCTGACTCATACCAATGGCGTTATTGAACTGGCTTTTCTCGGATTTGGGGATTCTGACGAAACAGAGATCGAATTGATTCAGCATTATAACGGCGAGCTGCCTGTTGAAGGCCGCGTTCATCACTTCGCGATTTATGTGGATGATGTGGATGCGGAATTCGCGCGCCTGAAACAGACGAGCGTCACCTTCATCGACGAAGATATTACGACACTGCCAAACGGCTACCGTTACTTCTTCATCAGCGGACCGGAAGGCGAGCGAATCGAGTTCTTCCAGCGGTAATACATACCTATCAACCGAATGAAAAAGCCTCCAAATCCACCATGAGTGGAATTGGAGGCTTTTTTTGTTGCTCGTTTATTTTACTGCCTCAAGAACTTCAAGCACGTGTCCGTCTACGGATACGCTGCGCCATTCTCGTGCCAGCACGCCGTTCTCGTCAATCAGGAAAGTCGAGCGCTCGATTCCCATGAACGTTTCGCCGTTCCAGGTACGCTCTTTCCATACGCCAAACAGCTCGGATACGCCATGCTCTGTATCTGCGAGCAGCGGGAACGGAAGCTGGAAGTCCGAGATAAACGTATCGTGTGAAGCAAGATCATCCGGACTTATGCCGATTACTTCCGTATTGTACGACTTGAACTGCCCGTTGTAATCGCGGAAGTCGCAGGACTCCACCGTACAGCCCGGCGTATTATCCTTCGGATAGAAATAAATAACCAGCTTCTTGCCTTTGTAGTCAGACAGCGAAATATTGCCGCCCGTTGAAGCCGGCAGGGTAAAATCCGGTACAGCTTGTCCTACTTGCACTTGCGTCATGAATAAGCACCTCTCCTCTTATCAGTTATCCTTCATACGCCCAGTTTACCATGATTAGCCACAAATTCGTAGAAGAGCGGCTGCTCCATGACAAGCGCATGAATCTCTTCTTTGCCAAGCGGCAGCGAGTAAGCCAGGGTCAGCTTCATAAGAGCGGCTTCAACAGACATATTCTCGATAAAGACCGCGCCCGCTTCCAGCAGACGGATAGACGAGGCATACATGGCCTCGCTGCTGTCTTTAAGCGGACAGAGATACAGGTCAACGCCATGCTCCGCGCAATACTGCGCAAACTGCAGGAGGGAATGGGAATCCGCAGCGCTCGCATTCGCCGTTCCGGAGTGGAACAGGTCATGCAGCACCGCCTTTGGTTTATGCACGGAGAAATCATAATACGAATAGTTCAGTCCCGGAAAAGGACGGATATACAGCATGCCGGACTGGATGCCTTCGCCGTCTTCCAGCCATGGGCTGCTAACCGGCTGGCGCGTGCGGAGCTCCTCATGAGTTGGATTAAACGGATGGTCGTAACGCACCAATCTTCCTCCGGTCATGATGCCATAAGGCATGCTGTAAGGGCTGTCGAACTGGTCGGTGAACGACTCGCATTGCGTAATGCGGCTGCCAAGGTAAACAATCGTTTCTCCCTTGTCATTGAGGTATGTAACAAATACGCCCGGAGCCGCATCCTCCGAAATAAAGTCCACTGCTGCCGCAAAATTGCTCAGCCCGTTCGCCCGTTCGTCGCCAAGCGGATAATTGCTCGCTACAAGGACCAGAGGGATCGTCAGATCGCATAAAACAAAGCTGAGAAGCGCCGCCGAATAGGCAAGCGTATCCGAGCCATGCGTCACAATAATACCGTCGTACCTGGATTGATCAGCGGCTCTGATCGCCGCAATCAAGGTATTCCAGTCCGACGGCACAATATTTTCGCTCAATATATTCATCGGTTGAACCGTTTCAAGGTCCGCATCCCGCTTTAGCGGGCTCGCCATATAAGCATCAATCAAATGGTAAGAGCCGGCTTCATTCACCGAGATCGCGCCGTTATTATTCTTGCTGCCGATTGTTCCCCCGGTGAACATTACAAGTATTTGGCTCATCTGTACATCCCTCTCCGTTTCAGCAATTGGCATATGGTATGTATGTATGTATGTATGTATGTATTATTCATTCGTCCCCATATGCACCATAAATCATACTAAACCGGACTTGTTGCACGCAAGGTTAACGCACTTCGTTCCGCAGCGGTGACAAGCCATTCACGCGGCACTCGATCCTATCACCGCTCCGGATCACGGCCGCACCCGGCGTTCCGGTCAAGATCACATCACCCGGCAGAAGCGTCATTACTTGAGAGTGGAAGGCAATCAGATAGGCTGGCGGAAAAATCATATTCGCCAGCTTGCTCGCATGTGCCAGTCCGCCGTTATGCCAGGTCTCGACATGGAGCTCCGACAGCGCCCCTGCCTCATCCGGAGTGATAAGCTCTGAACCAAAGGTAAAGAACGTATCGAAACTCTTCGCTCTTGTCAAATACCGCATATGCCGCGCATGAATATCCGACGCTGTTGTATCAATGGCCGCTGCCATACCGGCGATCGCATCAGGCGCTGCTTCCTCCGTTACGTTCCGGCATGTCCGGCCGATAACAATAGCGAGCTCCGCTTCGGCGGTTACCCGCTGGGATTGCGGAGGCAGCACAATGGCTTCGCCGTTACCGATAATCGTTGTGTCCGGCTTCATAAAGCTGACCGGCTCCTCCTCCCGAAGGGCGGCAAGCTCATCGGCATCAGCCGTATAATTCATGCCGATTCCCCATATTTTGCGGGGATGGCGGTAGAGCGGCGCAAAGCCCGCTTCCGAGACCGGAATAACGGGCAGCTCATCAAGCTTTTCCCGGCCGCCGGCGTTATACCAGGCCGTTAGTTCCTCCAGCTGACCGTTTGTAATCAGTCCAAACACGTCCGTCCGCCAGCTCGCGCCTATGATGCGGTTCAGCTCCGCCAGCGTTACGTAACCTTCGGGCACGGCTATGCTGCCCTGCTCCACACCGTCATGTACAATGGTTGCCAGCTTCACCCTTTTGCCGCCTCCTTCTCGAACCGCTCCACCCAGCGCAGCAGCTTCAAATCCTGCTTCGTTCCAGCAATCAGGGATAACCCGATTGGCGCTCCGTCGACCTCACCCGCCGGAATCGTCACCTGAGGAAGTCCGGACAAACCGGCGATGCAAGACAGCTGCATCGTCCGGAACCGGCGTTCCTCATTAGCCGTACCGTTAATGGCACGGCTTGGTGCGGCACCCGGTATCGTCGGGATCACGAGCAGGCCGTCGTCGCCAAGCAGCTCATGCAGCCGATTACGGATGACGCGGCGCAATGCCCCATCCCTCTCGACCTCCTCATCGGTTATCGTACTTGCTGAAGCAAATCTCGCTCCAATGCTTTCGCCAAACACCGGCTTCTCCCGAACGATCCACTCGCTATGCGTCTGCCAGATCTCCCGTCCCTGCGTCGTCCGGAACGCATGGCTCCACACTTCCAGGCTTTCCGGCGCGATCGAGCGCCATTCCTGCTTAAGCCCTTCGGTCTGCAAGAGCTGTATACAGCTGCTTTCCAGACTGCCGCGGCAGGAAGCCTCCGCCTTCTCCCATGCTTCCTCGGCAAAGATCAGCCTGCGGAAGCCCCGGGGCGTCACGTCATCGGAGGCACCGGCTAACAAGACCTCGCCTACCTTGCTGAGCAAGGCGATATCCCGCGCCATCCAACCGATCGTATCATAAGCGGGGGCCAGCGGAATGACCCCGTCAATCGGCACAATGTTATGCGATGGGCGGAATCCATATATACCGCAGTAAGCGGCAGGTACCCGGACCGAACCTCCCGTATCCGTCCCGAGGGCAAAATCGACAGCCCCGGCTGCAACGGCAACCGCCGAGCCGCTGGACGAGCCGCCCGGTATCCGGTCGGGGGCTTTGGGATTAATCGGCGTGCCGTAATGATCGTTCTGACCGTTAATGCTATACATTAATTCATCGGTGTGAGTTATGCCGGTCAAGCGGGCTCCCGATGCCAGCAGCTTTCTTATAGAGGAGGCCGTCTTCTCCCAAGGCGAATGCGTACGCAGCCAATCCGGGTTGCCGGCCCCGCTTGTATACCCTTTTATCGCGAATACATCCTTCACTGCAAATGTCAGGCCGCTGAGCAGCCCCTCTCCAACCGGCGGCAGCTCAAGCTCCGGCTGCACAAACGCGTTGTACGTATCGATCATGGAATAATCCCTCCCTCTCTTGTCTTGGCCTACCAGCCGATAGCCGAACCGTCACAACGCGGATCCGATCCGCCGCTTAATAAACCGTCCTTGCTTATTGCAATAGCATGTGCATGCCCCATCACGCCATCATAGTCAGGAAGCCTCCGGACAAGATGTCCGGCAGCCGCCAGTTTATCCACTGCCTCATCGGCAATCCGTCCCTCCAGCTTCAGCTCCTGCGTTGGCGCTCCCCAAGTGCGGCCCCATACAAAGCGCGGCTCGCTGACGGCTTGCTGCGGGTTCATGCCGAAGTCAATCATCCGGGTCAGCATCAGCGTTTGGGTCTGCGGCTGCCCTTCCCCGCCTTGCGTACCGTATAGAAAGCTTGGCTTTCCGTTCAGGCAGGCCATCGCCGGCATAAGCGTATGGAAGGTCCTTTTCCGGGGTTCCAGCCGGTTAATATGATTAGGATCGAGCGAGAAGAAGGATCCGCGGTTTTGCAGCAGTACCCCCGTATCCCCCGCCACAACACCAGAGCCAAATTCGAAATACAAGCTTTGTATAAAAGAAACCGCATTGCCGTCCTTATCCACAACCGCCGCATAAGCCGTATCGCTCCCGACAGGCTGGCTGTTGATGTCCACGGCTGCATCACGATTAATTAATGCCGCCAGCTCTGCCGCATATTCCTTGCTCAGCAGCCGGTCAAGCGGAACAGCCGAGAAGGCCGGATCCGTCAAATACCGGTTGCGGTCACGGAAGCTCAGCTTCAGCGCTTCCGTCAATACATGATAATACTCGTAGGAGCCATGCTCCATCGCCGCGAGATCGAACTGCTCGAGAATCTGCAGCGCCATAATACCGGTGAACCCTTGCGAATTCGGCGGCGCCTGGTAAAGATCGTAACCCCGGTAGGAACCGCGGATCGGCTCCACCCACTCACCGCTATGTGCTGCGAAATCCTCCTCCGTCAGCAGACCGCCTTCTGCGTGCAGGAAGCGGACAATCTCAGCTGCCACTTCTCCAAGGTAGAAGCCATCCCTTCCCTCTTCCGCCAGCTTCCTTAAAGTAGCCGCTAGCTGCGGCTGGATAAACCGCTCTCCCGCCGGTACAATCTGTCCTCCCGGTATATAAATATCGGCCGTTGTCGGATACTCTCTAAGCATATCGGCATGCTGCCTGGTATGTTCATGTTGATCCGGTGACATCGGGAAGCCTTCCGCAGCGTACGTCATCGCTGGCTCCAGCACCTCCGCGAACGTTAAACGGCCGTACCGGTTCTGCACCGCATACCAGCCGTCCACCATGCCGGGTACGGTAATGGCGCTCCTCGGCCCTCTGGTCGGGATAGCCTCCACATCGGCAAAGACTTCTCTCGCAGCCCCGCTGCCAGACCGGCCGCTTGCATTATAAGCCCGCACCTCCCGGTCCGAAGCGTGATAGGAAAGGAAGAACGAATCGCCCCCAACCCCCGTCATATGCGGATAAACAACCGCCAGACAGGCGCTGATTGCGATCGCCGCATCAAACGCATTGCCACCCCGCTCCAAGACACGTGCACCCGCCGATGTTGCCAAATGATGCGGACTAACTACCATCGCTTTTGTTCCTGTTACCGGCTTCTCCATCCCCATGCCACCTCGTAAGTCAGGTTTACTAACATCATTTAATCTTCTATGTTAAAAATAACACGGCTCCCCTTACCCGGCAACGGATACGAAGGCCACTTCTGTAATTTTTGTTGATGATGAACAAAAATGGTTATATATTTATGCATATAGTAATGAATCTTTGTCTTTTACATACCTTTTGCATATACTCGTTCACCGAAAGGAGCTACACTAAAGATGCAGCATCGCACTTCCAATCCCATTGAAAACGTTCAGATCGATGAAATTGATCGTAAAATCATTTCTGCCCTGCATCAGAATGGCAGAATATCTTACACGGATCTAGCCAAAGATATCGGCTTATCCCGCGTTGCCACACAGGCACGCATCAATGCGCTGATGGAAGAAGGCGTCATTGAACGGTTTACCGCTGTTATTAATCCGGAAAAGATCGGCATTACGGTCAGCGCATTTTTCAACGTGGAGGTAGAACCGAAGTATCTCCACGAAGTCGCGGACCGCTTAGCCGATGAGCCGGTTGTCACCAGCCTGTATCATATGACAGGACCAAGCAAGCTGCATATGCACGGCTTGTTCACGAGCAATCAGGAGATGGAGGCCTTTATGCGGGAGAAGCTGTATCCGCTGCCCGGTATTATGGGGGTCGACTGCCAGGTGCTGATTAACCGATACAAAAGTCGGATGGGAATGAGGCTGTAACGATGGAAACAACAACGACCAAGCTGGAGCCGGGAGCTCCGCCGCCGCAGACCGGCCGGCCATCCGGCTTGAATGATTACGGGCAAATCGTATGGGCGATGCTCAAAACCGGTGTATTAGGCTATGGCGGCGGACCGTCCGTTATTCCGCTTATCCGCTATGAAGCGGTTACCCGGTATCATTGGATCGAAGACGATGAATTCGCCGAAATTCTCGCGCTTGCCAATGCCCTTCCGGGACCGATTGCAACAAAGATGGCTGCTTACCTCGGCTACCGCCGCAAAGGCTGGCTTGGCGCTGTCGTCTCCGTCCTCTCGCACATTCTGCCTTCGGCTATCGCGATGATCGCCCTGCTGTCGGCCGTGCAATATTTGAGCGGCTCAGCTGTCATTCAAGGGATGATCGCCGCCGTTATTCCGGTCATCGCCGTTATGCTTGGCGTTATGGCCTATGAATTTGCGAACCGCGCGGTCAAAGGGCTTGGCAAATGGATGGGGTTTGCCATGTTTGCCGTTGCCTTTCTCCTCCTGCAAATTATTAATATTCAGGATGCCATCGTCATTGTCTCCTTTCTTGCATATGGCGCTGTGCATTTCAAAGCAGCAGGCTGGGTCGCCAAGTGGAAAAACAAACGGCGCGTACGCTCTGAAGGAGGCGGAGAGTAATGGACTGGCTCGACCTCATCATCGGCTTCTTTGTCGCCAACGTGCTTGGTTACGGCGGCGGACCCGCCTCTATCCCGCTGATGTACAATCAGATCGTCACGCATTACGGCTGGACGAACGACGCCGAGTTTTCCAATATCCTTGCGCTGGGTAACGCTCTCCCCGGACCGATCGCAACGAAAATCGCCGCCTTCGTCGGCTACGACATATTCGGCTTGCCCGGTATGGTTCTTGCATTAGCAGCAACGGTTATACCTTCGGCCGTTGCCCTCATCTTCCTGCTGAAGCTGCTCCAGAAGCACCGCCAATCCCCGATTGTGAAAGGAATGACGCTGCTTGTACAGCCGGTTGTAGCAATCATGATGGTGCTGCTCACCTGGCAGATGGTGGATACGTCGATTCATTCCACCAACCTGTGGCAGACGCTTGGCATCGCTGCTGCTGCCTACTGGCTGATGGAACGGAAGAAAATTCATCCCGCCATCGTCATCTGCATCGCCTTTGTTTACGGCGGCACGGTGCTGGCGAATATCTAGCAGAATGGAGCTATCCCTGAAGTCAGCTGGATAAAATCCAACGTAGACAGCATCAAGGGACAGACAGGAAAGTGTAAGTTGGACAATCTCCAATGTACAGCTATCCCATACACTCGCCTGAGTTTCAAGGCAGCGCAGGCAAAGCTGGCCAGACGGCTGACTATTGCCGTACAAACTAACAAAAGCGGCTGTGCTTAAGTTACGCACAGCCGCTTTTTACATTTACATCCATTTCTTACTGCTCGTTGGAATGCGTTCGAACTTCACGTCCTGCCGGCACGTATTCGCCATCCTCTTTCATAAACGGCCAGTAATTCGCTTTGCCGAATACCCGCACCATGACCGGAATGAACAGCGGCAGCATAACAAGCGCATACAGGAACAATCCGCACAGCACGATGGTAGCAATCTGCAGCAGCGACATTACGCCCGAAGGAAGCATCGCCGCAAATGTACCGCCCAGTATAAGGGCCGCCGACATGATAACCGTGCCCATGTTTTTCATCGCCGCAAGAATCGCCTCCGTAGGAGACATCTCATCGCGGTACTCCTTGAAGCGGTCCATAAGGAAGATACTGTAGTCGATACCAAGCGCCACGAGCATCACGAAGCCAAAGAACGGAACCGCCCAGCTGATGCCGGTGTGGCCAAGCATTCGAACAAAGATTACTTCCGTAATCGCCATTGACGTATAGAACGTCACAAGAAGCGAAGCGATCATATACAGCGGCATAATAATGGAGCGGAACAGGATAATCAGAATAATCGAAATGCCGATGATCATGAGCATCACGGTGCGGGAATAATCCGCATTCGAAATATTGCTCAAATCATGATTCATACTGGTCACGCCTCCAACCGCATACGTGACGCGCCCGTCAAAAGCCGTGCCCTGCACGCCGCGCTCGACTGCCGCTTCCAGATCGTCAATCTGCGTCATCGTCTCTTCTTCATAGGGGTTGCCGTTGAAGACAACATCAAACTTCACCGATTTGCGGTCTTCGGACATATACACGTTCAGCGCCTGCTGAAACTCGTCATTGCCAATCGCATCATCCGGGATGAACCATCCGGTTATCTGTTTGTTTGGCGAAGAGGAAAGCTCATTCAGATATCCTTTTGCGGAAGACAAACCGTCCGTCACCTGCGCCAAGCCGTCGACGCTTTGATCAAGTCCGTCCGTCAGCTGACCCAGCTGGCTGTTCAGCTCGGCGAAGCCGGACTGCAGCTCCTTTTGTCCGCTGGAGAGCTGATCCAAACCTTGCGTTACACCGGGCAGCTTCGATACAATCTGGCCTTGGCCGTTAGCCGCCTGCTCAATCCCTTTTTGCAGATTGGCCATACCGTCTGCCAGCTTGGCAAGACCTGCCGCAAGAGCTGCTTGGCCGTGCGCCGCTTGCTTGTAGCCGGCGTTCGCCTGCTCCAGCCCTCCACTTACGCCCGTCAGCTGCATATTCAGCTGGGCCAGCTGTTCGCTGATGCCGGATGCATCCTGACCAAGCTGCTTCACCGAGCTTAACGCCTGCTGATAAGCCGCATCATCAGCGAGCTCCGGATGCGCTGCGGTAAGACCCGAGATGCCTTGCTCCAGGCTCAACAGACCGTCTGCAAGCTTCGCCTGTTCCGTTGCAACCGACTGATAAGCCTGCGCCAGCTGCGTTAAACCCGCTCCAGCCTGCCGATAACCTCCCAGCAGATCCCGGCTTGCCGCCGCAAGCTGATCCGCGCTTGCTTGGGCTTGCTTAAGCCCGGCTGTTAATTCCTTCGCTCCGGCAGAGCCGTCCTGCAGACCGCGCTCAATCTGCTTCAGACCCGTACCCAGCTGATCAATACCGCTCTTCAGCGCATTGGTGCCATCCACCAGCTTGCCTGCGCCGGCAGCCGCGTCATTCAGCTTTGGACCGTTCTTGCTCAGCTCGGAGCTGGCCTCGGATAATCCGGAGCCGATTTGGCCTAATCCGTCACCGCTTTGGCCAAGACCGTCCTCCAGCGTTCCCACCTGATCGGAGACGAGAAAATCATCCATCGCTTCGCCGGTTGGGCGCGTTGCGCTGCGGACGATTTTAACGCCGTCAACCTTGCCAAGCTCACGGCTGATCTGCTCAAGTGCCGCCAGGCCGTCCGATGTATCCATCGGTTCATCCGACTTCACAACAACCGTAGTCGGGAGCGATTCGCCGGGCCCAAAGCCGTCCGCGATAATGTTGAATGCTTTTACCGAATCGTATTTGTCGCCAATCTCGTCGAGCGAATTGAACGACAGCGAGCCTTTGTAAACGGTCAGGAAGGGTACGATCAGCACCGCCAAAATAACCAGCGCCCAAAGCGGACGTTTCAACGAGAAGCGGCCGACTGCCCCCCACAAGCCGCTTGGCTTATGTTCTAGCGAACCCTTTGAAGGCCAGAACAGCTTTGGACCAAGCACCGCCATGAAGAACGGCACAATCGTGAACAGCGCCAGCAGCAGTACCGCAATTCCGACGGCTACCGCGACTGCCGAACGGTACAGAATAAAGGTCGAGAACCCAATCGATGCGAAGCCGACCAGAACAGCAAGGCCCGAGAACAGGACCGTTCTGCCTGCTGTTTTGTAAGTAGCCACGATAGACTCCGGAATATTGCCGCCGCGGTGCGACAGCTCTTCCTTGAATCTGCTGATCAACAGAATACAATAGTCCGTACCGATCCCGAACAATACGGCAACGAGGAATATTTGCGTAAAATTGGACAACGGGAAATCCATATATTTGACCAGAAAAGCGACAACGGACTGCGTCACCATATAAGTAAAGCCTACCGTCAGAAGCGGTACGATTGGCGCCACCGCCGAACGGAACACAACGAACAGGATAATAAGGATAAAGCCTACTGTAATAAATTCGGTTTTCTTCAGCCCTTCCTGGGAACTCGTTACAACGTCCTCCGAGATAAGCCAGTTGCCTGTGTAATAATGCTCAATCTTTACGTCTTTGAGCGCGTCATACAAGTGACCGCGGACTTCAGCCAGCTCCGCTCCATCCAGATTCACGTTAACGAGCGCCAGCACAGTAGAGCCGTCCTGCGAGACCATCTGCTTTGCCAGCTCCGGAGTATCGAAATGCGTCGTCAGAGAAGTAATGCGCAGCTCACCCTTGTCTTCCTTCAGCTTGTTGATACCGCTTTGTACACTCGCCAGATCGTCATCCGATAAGCCGCCGTCCTTGTGAAACACCAGCACGGTGGAGGCGCCCCCGCCCCCGGAGTCCTTCGTGCCAATCTCCTTCACCATGTCTGAAGCGATAGTGGAGGAATAGCCGTCAGGCACGTTAACCTGCCCTTTCTCCCGGACAAGCTCCTGCATATTGGGTGCGCTCAGCATCAATCCAACCATTGCAGCAATCCAGACAACAAGAAGAATCCATCTTGCTTTGATTACCGTCTTCATTTTTTCTCTAACTCCTCTCCATCTCCCGGCGGTTGTGACATAACCATGGCCAGCTTCTCATAAGTCTCAATAAACGCGAGTGCTTCCTCCTCATCAAAATGCTGCAGGTACTTTGCAATCAACTCCTGGATTTTGCGTTCCACCGCATCAGCCATTCGTTCACCTTCTTCGGTCAGCCGAAGCAGCGTGACCCTGCGGTCCTTCTCGTCGGGAAGCCTCTCCAGCAGCTGCTTATCGAATAACCGCGTAATAATGGCGGTAATCGAGCTTTTGCCCACGCAGAACGTATCCGCAAGCTCCGTGGACGTGCATACCCCCACCGTCCGCAAATAACGCAGCGTTGAGGACTGATCAAACGTCAGCTCCTCCGGCATCAAATCGCGGAACATCGCAGCCAGCCTGCGTTCTACGGTGAAATGAGCCCCTTCATATCGCCGAATGATTTGCCCCAGCATTTCGTTGTCTATAACCATATCTGTATTCCTCTCGTTTTCCGAATCATTTAGTTTCACTGTAGAACTATTCAACAGTAGAACTATAGCAAATGGATAAACTGCCGGTCAACCAGAAAACAGGCAATAATTTGAAAATTTTATGAAAAAGCTGGGGCGATTGCTTGTCCTCGATAGCCCGACTTATAATATTGGTGTAACTTACCATTTCTTTCACAGGAGGTATGGATGATGTACGATATTATTATTATTGGTGCAGGACCAGCCGGCGCAAGCGCAGCCATCTTCACAGCCAAAGCAGGCAAGAAAACGCTGCTGTTCGAGAACAACAAAGGCATGACCAAACGCGCATGGTTTGAAAATTACTACGGCATTACCGAGATCGGCGGCCCCGATCTTGTCGATACAGGCAAAAAACAAGCCGTTCGGCTTGGCGCGGAACTGAGAGAAGAGACCGTTACCGGCGTTACCGCCGCTCAAGGCGGCCTGTCCGTCGCAACGGATCAAGGCACCTATGAGGCGAAGCATGTGCTGCTAGCGACAGGTGCTTTGGTCGATCTGGCGGAAAGCATCGGCGTGGCAACGAAGCCGGGTACGGAACCGCGCATCAAAACCGTGGTTGATGTAGACGCGGCCAGCCGCACGAATATCCCGGGCGTATGGGCGGCGGGTACGGTGGCAGGCGTCAGCGTGCACGCAGTTATTACTGCGGGCGACGGCGCCAAAGCGGCCATCAACATCATCAGCGAGCTGAACGGCGAGCGGTATGTCGATCACGACGTAATGAAAGCCTAATAAGCGCAGGATGCAAAAAAGGACGGAGCAGATTTCTGCTCCGTCCTTTTTGTGGCGCCTCTCCGCATCATTTTCCCGCCTTTTGATCCGGAATGGTCAATTCCCCTTTCATTTGCATACCTCTTCTATAAGCGGAATTTGACCATCGTTGGCTTATGGCGATTGTAAAAAATTAGAATCGTCTCGGAACTAAACTCCGGGCTCAGATACGCCGAAAGAAGGAGTAAGGAGCGGGAACCAAATACATTTCTAACATGGCCTCGCGAACTTGTCTAATATTTGGCTGGTACAGTTGGTAATAGAATTGACAACCATGCTAACGCAGCCTATCAACTTCATAAAGAACGAGGGATATGGAATGTTCACTAAGAGAAAAACCAGTCTAGCGCTTGTCAGCTCCGTTGTACTTGCCATACTGTTTCTGACCACCATCGGGGTGTTGGTATCCATTACAACGAATAATCAGAAGAATGCCTACTTCGAGGAAATGTCGCGCACGGTCAAAACGTTAGGTAATATTACGGACGCCAGAATCGACTTGGTGACTGACGCGAAAGCTCAGCTAGACAGCGGGAAAGCACAAGGCTCCACGGCCTTTTACAATTTATCCTTGTTTCTGGAGGCTATGAATTCCAACGATCAGATCTCAAATGCTTATATTCTGCTGCCAGATAAAAACGAGAAGGACGGAAAAGCCTATCTCACCACGCTGCAGGGTACCGGAGCACTTACGCAAGCCGGGATCACGCCGGGAACCCCTTATGAGCTCTCCCCTGAATTTGCGGAAGGCTACGATAAGGTGATGAAAGACGGTTTTGCCAAATTAGATACATACGAAGACCAAATGGGGACCTGGGTTACCTATCTGGTAGCGATACAAGATAATGCCAACCAAACGGTCGCTTTGTTTGGCGCCGACTTTGACTACGATAATGTGCAGGCTGAGCTCGACGAGAAAAGATGGGAAATAATAAACATAGGAATCATTTGCGATATCATCGCCATCATCCTTGTCGTACTGATCGTACGGTTTGCCGTAAAACCATTAAAGCGCCTCAGCCAAGTGGCCACTCTTGCCGCAAAAGGCGATTTGACCGTCACCGTTCCGGTCACGACAGGCAATGAGATTGGCCAGGCTTCCAACGCCTTTAACGAAATGATCACCAGCCTACGCCAACTGGCCACACAGATCCGCGACACTTCTAATGAGGTAGCCGGCTCATCGGCCATCATGCAGGAAAGCGCCGAACAAACCTCGCGTGCCACCGAGGAAGTTGCCCATGCGATTCAAGAGGTTGCCTCCGGAGCCGACACGCAGCTCCAGAGCTTCCAGGAATGCCAACGCGCCATGAACGAGATGACCGTCGGCATCCAGCGGATTGCCGAATCCTCCTCTTCCGTATCCGAGCTGGCAGCCGATGCCTCGGAGCTCGCGAATGCGGGGGATACGGTCATTAACCGGACGGTCAGCCAAATGCAGGTGATTGAGCAGAATGTCAATGAGACTGTAACCGTTATGCAAGAACTGCAGCAAATGAACAGCCAGATTGGTTCCATTCTTGAAATGATCGGTGAAGTATCCAAACAAACCAACCTGCTCGCCCTTAACGCTTCTATTGAAGCAGCACGGGCCGGCGAGCACGGCAAAGGCTTCGCCGTAGTCGCTCATGAGATTCGCAAGCTGGCTGAACGTTCGAAGGAGTCATCCGACCAGATCAATGAGATTTTAGGCGGCATCAGCAGCCGCACCGGCGAAGCGGTACTCTCGATGGAGAAGGCGGCCAAAGGTGCCCGTGAAGGCTCAACCGTCACCCATCAGGCGGGCGAATCCTTCCGTTCCATCCGCGAGGCTATCCGCCAGGTATCCGCGCAAATTCAGGAGGTCTCGGCCGCTTCCGAGCAAATGTCGGCAGGCAGCGAACAAATCGCAGCGTCGCTCGATCAACTGGAGCATATCGCCGAAGCCTCTTCCATCCAGTCCCAGCGGGTTGCTGCCGCATCCGAGGAACAGCTGGCTTCCATGCAGGAGGTCGCAAGCTCATCCGCGCAGCTGCGCAGCCTGGCTTCCGACCTGAACAAAGCGATCGATACCTTCAAGACCGAGTAAATAGAGCCTGACAAAAAAGCACCTCCAGTTAGCCAACAGGCTGCATGGAGGTGCTTTTTGTTAATCGGATAAAGGGGAGAACCCTTCCCCTGTATGCCCGGATCTATAATCAGGAAGCTGTTACAGTACTGCCCTGCTGCAGCTGATACATCGCATAATATTTGCCGCGATGCTCCATCAGCTGATCATGGTCGCCTTGCTCCACAATGCGGCCGCGGTCCAGTACCAGAATTTGATCCGCCTGGCGGATTGTCGATAAACGGTGTGCAATAACAAACGTCGTGCGGCCCTTCTTCAGCACATTAAGCGCTTCTTGAATAATGGCCTCTGTCTCTGTATCGATGCTTGCCGTTGCTTCATCTAATATAAGAATGGCAGGATCATAGGCAAGCGCCCGTGCAAAAGAGATCAATTGGCGTTGTCCGGCAGACAATGTACTGCCCTTCTCTATTACCTCGGCATCGATGCCTCCGGGCAGCTGCGAGAACATTTCATAAGCACCAACATCGCGGAGCGCCTGCTCGACCCTCTCCCGGCTGATCGCCGGATTGTCCAGGCTGATGTTTGAGGCAATCGTGCCGGTGAACAGGAACGGATCCTGCAGCACGATCCCCATGTGCTGGCGCAGATGCTGCTTCGGAATATCCAGCACATTCCGGCCATCGATGATAATGCTGCCTTCATTCGAATCATAGAACCGGAACAGCAGGTTCATAATGGAGCTTTTGCCCGAGCCCGTATGGCCAACCAGTGCAACCGTCTCCCCTTGGCGGGCGGAGAAGGAGATGTTTTTCAGCACATACTCATCCTTCTTGTAGGCAAAAGAAACATCCTCGAATTTCACTTCTCCCTTATAACGCTCCATTATGCCTTGCTTCACTTCAACTCCCGGCTGATCCATCAGCGTAAATACCCGCTCTGCAGATACCCTTGCTGTCTCGAGGTTCGACAGCTGGTTCACCACGCCAACAATCGGCTGGAACATCCGGTTCATCAGGTCGACGAACGCATACAGCACGCCAACCCCGATCGCTGCTCCAAACCAGTCTCCCCAGAAGAACCAGATGACAACGAGGAAGATTATGTTCCTTACCACGTTGACCAGGTTATGCGACGTAATCGAGTTGAGGCTCAGCAGCTTGTTCTGATACGTAAAATAATGCTCGTTCAGCTCGTCGAATTCCTTGAACGTCTCTTTCTGACGGCGGAACGCCTGAATAATCGCCATCCCTTGAATGGATTCGTTAATCATCGCATTAATCTCGCTCAGCTTCGCCCGGATAATGCGGTTGTAACGGGCGGCGAAGCGCCGGTACAGACTAATCCAGATGAGCAGAATCGGCACCAGCGGCAGCGCGAACAGCGCAAGCCGTGGATCCAGCAGGAACAGTGCTCCGTAAATCGCCGTCATGTAGACGATAGCGGAGAAGAAGTTCGCCAGAACCGCAACATACAGCTCGCGGATCGCCTCCGTATCATTCGTAATCCGGGAGACGACTTGCCCGGCAGCTAATGTATCGAAGTAGTTCACCGGAAGCCGCTGCGTATGAGCGAATACATCATTCCGCATCTTCCGGACAATCCGGTTCGCGGATGTCTGAAGCAGAAGACGCTGCCCATAAGTGAACACGGCACCCAGCAGAAGCAGTCCGACATACAAGCCGGCCATTGTCATTAAGCTTGGAATTTCCGGCTTATAGAATTGATACAGATCCTTGGCCGAGACCAACGCTACCGGGAATGATGCTGTCTCTCCGGTTGTTTTGTCTGTAACGGTCATTTGATTATCCGTTACCTTGCGCACGCCTTCCACCGCAGGAAGGGCGCCTTCATGCCAATAAAATTTTCTGCCGGCCTGGAGCAGATGCACTTCCGCGCCTTTTGCCTCGCCGGCTGCGAAGTGGTCTTCGCGTTTATACCATTTATCTTTATAAGAGACCGCGTACCGTTCATCCCCTGCCGTCTCGTACCAGCTCTTCTCGATGCCGAGAATATTCTGATCAATCATCCGCTTCGCAATAAACGGCCCTGCAAGCTCCGCGCATACGGCCAGCAGGAGCAGGATAAGCGCTCCGATGATCGGTTTTTTATAAAGCATGGCGTATTGAAACAATCGTTTACCTGTTTGACCCATTGTTCGTAAACGCCTCTCTTTCCTATGATTCAATAAGCGACTCCAGCTGCTGCCGCTCATATTGCTCTCTGTACCAGCCGTCCTGCTTCACCAGATGATCATGCGTGCCCTGCTGAACAATTCGCCCTTCATCCAGCACCACGATATGATCGGCATGCTGTACCGCAGACAGCCGGTGTGTCGTAATCAATGTTGTTTTGCCGGCGCGCTCCGTCCGAATGCCCTCGATAATCTCGGCTTCCGTCCGTCCGTCAACCGCGGACAACGCATCATCCAGCATGAGTATTTCGGGATCGGCAATCAGCGCTCGCGCTATGCTGACCCGCTGTTTCTGGCCGCCGGAGAGGGCAACCCCCTTCTCGCCAACCATCGTTTCGAGTCCGTCCGGCAGGAATTGAATATCCTTGGCGAAGGATGCCCTTGCAAGCGCACGCTGCAGGTCGTCCTCGGTCGCCTCGCCTTTCTTGCCGAACATGATATTCTCCCGGATCGTCTTCGAGAACAGAATCGGCTGCTGCGGCACGTAACCGATCCAGCCCAGAAGCCGTTCCATCGGCAGCTTCTCAAGCGGCTGACCGGTGATGGCGATCTCGCCTTTTCCTACCGGGTATTCCCGCAGCAGCTGCTTCAGCAGCGTAGTCTTGCCGCTGCCCGTACGGCCGACAATGCCAAGCGTCTGGCCTTGGCGAAGACGGATCGTAACCTCGCTCAAATTATCGACAACCGAAGACGGATAACGGAACGTTACGTCTTCGAACGCAATGGTTGCCGGGGTGGTTACATCAATCGTATTTTCCGCATCTTCCACATCCGGCTTATAACCAAGCGTTTCATCCACCCGGTCCAGCGAAGCATTACCCCGCTGCATAATGTTGATCAACTCGCCGATTGCGAACATCGGCCAGATCAGCATCCCGAGATACACGTTGAAGGAGACCAGCTCGCCAAGCGTAATCTCGCTGTGGAACACCAGATAACCGCCGTAGCATAAGCCGATCAGATAGCTCAGACCAACCAGAATCTTGATGGTCGGCTCGAAGAGCGCATCAATCTTGGCAACAGCAATATTTTTCTGAAATACTTCATCCGTCTTTTTCTTGAACTGTTCCTGGTTTGCTTCCTCCTGCACGAAAGCACGAATAACCCGTACCCCCGATACCGATTCCAGCACCTGGTCATTCAACTCGCCAAACGCATCCTGCGACTGCATGAAGCGCTCATGGATCTTCCCGCCAAAATGCTTCATCGCAAGAGCGATGAACGGCAACGGAAGCAGCGCGGCCAGCGTCAGCTTCACGCTGATCATAACCGCCATAATGCCGAGAATCGTCAGCATGAAGAAGGTCGAGTCAATCAGCGTCAGAATGCCGAACCCGGCTGTTGTCGCAACCGCGTTCAGATCATTCGTAGAGCGGGCCATCAAATCACCCGTCCGGTTCCGCTCGTAGAAGGTTGGCGTCATCTTCAGGAAGTGACGCATAAGACGCGACCGGAGCAGCCGCTCCAATACGAAGGCACCGCCAAATAATTTATAATGCCACACATAAGTTATCGCGTAGCCGACGATTGTTACCGCGATCCAGCCGGCTACCACCTGCATAAACCCGGTCTCATCCAGCGTTCCCTGATGAATGCCGTCAATCGTGTGGCCAATCAGCCACGGCGGAATAACATCCAGAAAGCCCGTGATGATCAGCAGAACGCAGGCAATCGTATATCTTTTCCAATTCATCGCAAAAAACCATCGAAGCTTCTTAAGTACAATAAACATAGCTCTAGCTAGACACCTCCCGTTTCCATCCAAGCATCGTTAGTCCCAATAAGCAAAAAAAGAAGCGCACCGTAAATGTACGATACGCTTCCTTCGGATAACAAGCGGGCACAGGAAGGCCCGCTGCAATCAAAAAAGGCGCACGGTTACGGTGTACGTAACCATGCGCCTTTGATTTAATGGGATACCCCTAATCATCAAAGAGATTCGACGCGCGGATGGATTACGTTCATAAAATTAGTATGCACATGGTTAAATCCTACATGTTGATAAACGCCTACAATTGGGTTCATGCCGTAATCCTCCTTTCGAAATGTGAAATATATTTGTCACTTTACCATCAGATGAAAAAACTGTCAATCCGTAATTTTGTTAATCTTCGCCTATTTTCACATAACCCAGGCTTCCGCCTGCTGCTCCGCGAGCAGCAGCTGCTCGCGAACCTTAACCACTTCGCCGACAATAATAAGCGCCGGGTTGACCACCTTGAAGGAAATCGCCAGCTTATGAATATCCGCAAGCGTTCCCGTAATGACACGCTGCCGGCTTGTTGTGCCCTGCTCGATAATGGCAACCGGCGTAGATGCCACCTTGCCATGCTTCAGCAGCTCCCCGCGAATGACCGCAAGCTGACTGACGCCCATATAAATCGCCAGCGTGTCGACGCTGTGCGCAAGCAAATCCCAGCGTACCGGCTCCTGATCGCCGTGGCAGCGGTTGCCGGTCACACAGGCGAAGGATGCTGCCTTCCCGCGGTGTGTCAGCGGAATGGCCGCCGACGCAGCTGCGCCAATCGCCGATGTTATGCCCGGCACAATCTCCCACTCAATGCCGTGCTCCGCCAGCTCCAGCGCTTCCTCACCACCTCGCCCGAAGACGAAGGGATCGCCCCCTTTCAGGCGGACGACCGTCTTCCCTTGCCGCGCGTAGGCGACAAGCGCCGCATTGATTTTCTCCTGCGGCATCGCATGCGCGTTTGGCGCCTTGCCGCAGTAGACAAGCTCCGCGCCAGGCCTTGCATAGGCGAGCAGCTCCTCATTCACTAGGCGGTCGTACAAGATGACATCCGCCAGCCCGATGCGCCGCATCGCCTTCACCGAGATCAGCTCCGGATCTCCAGGACCCGCCCCAACAATATACACCTTGCCTGCCGCCGCCCGCATTACAGGCCGCTCTTCTCGGCAGCAAGCGCCGGTGTTGTTGGCAAGCCCGCTTGCAAAGCCGGGCTCTCGGAATCTTTTTTCTTGTTATGCGACCAGTAGAACATAAAGCCAGTAAACAGCGCGCCGCCTACAAAGTTACCAAGCAGCACCGGAATCTGATTCCACAACCACCAGTCGGCGACGGTGACATCCGCACCAAGCATCATGCCTGCCGGAATGACGAACATGTTTACGACCGCATGCTCGAAGCCTTGCTCGAAGAACATCAGAATGGGCAGCCACATCGCTACGATTTTGCCTAAAGTGGATTTCGAGGTCATCGCCATGACAACGCCCAGCGTAACCATCCAGTTGCACAGAATTGCCTTGATGAATACCAGAATAATGCCGTTAAATCCCAATTTATGATAGCCCAGCGTCTTTGTCTCACTCACTTGAATGAGCATTTGGGCTAGCGGATTGGTCATTTCCGTTCCCATCTTCGTAACCGCCATGCCGTATAAAGCCGCATACACCGCGCAGCCGATCAGATGACCAATAATGACCAGCCCATAGTTCGCCAGCATGCGGGAAACGCTTGTTTTCCGTTCAAATACCGATAGAGGAATGAGAGCGAAGCTGCCGGTCACAAGCTCAAGCCCCAGAAGGACAATGATGACGAAGCCGATTGGAAAAACAACCGCTCCGGCAAGTGGAATTGCCGTCTGAGTTGTAGCCGTATAGGCAAGCGTAGTTGCAAAAGCCAATATCCCGCCGCCAAGAAATCCCCTGAGCAGCATTTGCGTAGCGTTCATCTCTGCCTTGGCCGTGCCCGCTTCCACCATTGATTCCAGTACTTCAGCCGGTTTCACATAGTCCATCTTCCATTCCTCCTAAAAAGAATAATCACCCAATCGGCCACTATGTGCCGATCGGGATGATTCTTGCTTCGTAAGCATACGCCCTCTATAGGGTGATATAGATATCGCCGCTGCCCGGCTCGATCTCTGTCTCGAATGTCTTCACGCAGCCGTCATCCGGCTCATGCACCCGTCCGCTCTTCAGATCGATCTTCCAGTCATGCAGCGGGCAGTGAATAGCCGTGCCGCATACCATCCCTTCCGAAAGCCTGCCTCCCTTATGCGGGCATTTGTTCTCAACGGCCTTCACAGTGCCGTCCGTCAGGCGGAAGATCGCAATGTCGGTATTGTCGATCTGCACCGTACGAGAGCCTAATACGTCGATATCCGATATTTTTGCTACAAGCACCTTTGTGACCATATAGAAGCTCCCCCTATCCTTGCACCGGCTGAGCACCGGATAATTGCTCGAAGTTTTTGCGCAGCTCTTTGTTCTCTACGATTTCTTTCCATGGATCTGTTGTATAGCTAAGCGTCTTCTCGAGACGTTCCACCAAAGCGAGACGGTCTTCACGTTTCTCGAGAGCTTTCTTGACATGATCGAGACCTACGCGTTCGATCCACTGTGCGGTACGTTCATTCCATGTCGCATTCTCGCGGTAATATTGCAGGTAGGCCGACGACCATTCCATAACCTCGTCTTCCGTCTTCACAACGCAGAGCAGCTCGGTGGCGCGTACATGAATACCGCCGTTGCCGCCTACATGAAGCTCCCAGGCGCCGTCGATTGCCACAACGCCAAGGTCCTTGATCGTTGCTTCCGCGCAGTTACGAGGACACCCGGATACGGCAAGCTTTACTTTCGCCGGAGCTGTCATACGCTCGTATGCTTTCTCCATCCGAATCCCCATGCCAATCGAATCCTGCGTGCCAAATCGGCAGAAAGTGTTGCCTACGCAGGTTTTGACGGTACGGAGCGTCTTGCCGTAAGCATGGCCGGAAGGCATATCAAGCTCTTCCCAAATCTTAGGCAGATCTTCCTTCTTCACGCCCAGCAGGTCAAGCCGTTGACCGCCAGTGAATTTCACCATTGGAACATCGTATTTCTCTGCAACGGTAGCAATTTTGATCAAGTCGGCTGGCGTGGTCACGCCGCCGTATACTCGAGGAACGACCGAATACGTGCCGTCCTTCTGAATGTTGGCGTGGTAGCGCTCGTTCGTGAAGCGCGATTCCTTCTGGTCCTTGTACTCCGCCGGCCACAGCATGCCGAGGTAATAGTTCAGAGACGGACGGCATTTCGTGCAGCCCTCTTCGTTCTTCCACTCCATAACGTTCATAACTTCTTTAACCGACATGAGGCGCATCTCTTTAATTGCCGCAACAATCTCATCACGGGAATGCTCGGTGCAGCCGCAGATGCCCTCCTTCACCGGCACGCCTGCTGCATCGCCGGCGTACAGCTTCAGCAGCCCTTCTACTTGAGGCTTACAGCCGCCGCAGGATGCGGAAGCTTTCGTGCAGCCTTTAATGCTTGCCAAGGTATTGCAGCCTTTATTTAGAACCGCATCAGCGATGTCACCTTTCGATACACCGTTACAGCCGCAGACAATCTCATCATCCGCCATGGCTTCCAGTCGGCTTGCAGGGGATGATCCTCCGCCGCCCGCGGCAGGCGAGAAACCAAGCAGCAGTTCCTTCTCCTTGCCTTCGATCGACTCGCCCTTCTTCATAATCGAGAAGAGCTCCGCCCCGTCGGCTGTATCACCAAACAGCACAGCTCCTACCAGCTTGCCGTTCTTAATCACGATTTTTTTATAAGTCCCGGCTACATCATCCTGAATACGCAAAGCTCTTGTGCCCGGCCCTTCGCTAAACTGGCCTGCCGAAAATACGTCTACACCGGATACCTTCAGCTTGGTAGAAGTAACCGAACCCTCATAGCCTGCCGTCTCAACGCCGGCCAGCAGCTTAGCCAGCACCGCGCCTTGCTCATACAGCGGGGCAACCAGACCGTATGCGATTCCCCGGTGCTCGGCGCATTCGCCTACCGCGTATACATCCGGAACATTCGTCCGCATGAAGTCATCTACAACGATCCCGCGATTGACCTCAATGCCCGAAGCCTTCGCTAATTCAATGTTCGGACGGATCCCCACCGCCATGACAACCAGATCTGCTTCAACTTCGCTGCCGTCCGCGAATTGCAAAGCTTTCGCGCGCCGTCTGCCCGTAATGGCAGCGGATTGTTTGCTAAGCAGGAACTTCATTCCCTGCGCTTCGAGCTCACGCTGCAGCATGCGTGCAGCCGGCTCATCCAGCTCGCGATTCATCAGAATGCCGTTAATATGAACAACGGATACGTCCATCCCCAAATTAAGCAGACCACGCGCTGCTTCAAGTCCAAGCAGGCCGCCCCCGATTACCGCCGCTTTCTTGTACTTCTGGGAAGTTTCCTGCATGATCTCGGTGTCACGGATATCGCGGAAGCCGATAACTCCCTCTTTGTTTGCACCCGGCAAAGGCAGCATAAACGGATTCGAGCCCGTCGCAATAACCAGCACATCGTAATCCACTTCAATTCCTTGCTGGGAGTAAACTTTTTTCCGTTTGGTATCAATCTTCGTCACCGTATGTCCGGCATGAAGCTGGATATGATTGTCCGAGTACCAATCCCAGTCGTTAATGACGATATCCTTAATGTCCGTTCCGCCCGCAAGCACCGAGGATAACATAATCCGGTTATAGTTCGGATGAGGCTCCGCTCCAAATATGGTAATGCTGTAAGCATCCGGAGCGAGCTTAATTAGATGCTCGATTGCCCGTACCCCCGCCATTCCGTTACCAACCAGCACCAATTTCTTCCGATCCGCCATTGTCATTCTCCTCTCCACTCTCTCTAACTCTTAATTCTTATGAAAATAGAAAAAGCCCGGCTTCGGATTCCGCAAGGGGCACACGGGTGCGCTCTTGCAGAAGACGAAGACAGGCTTCATTGCCGCTTCAGATGAATACGCCATTGTATTCATGAAAGATTATGATTTGGTTTGTAACCTCAAAGATAAGAGAGGTTTGCCTCTCGTTTTGTCGTTAGGTCGTACCGTTAATATACAATGGCGCGAACCTCATGTCAACATAGTTAACACTAAAAATGAACATTTGTGCGTATCGACAATTTTACACTTTCTATGTTATATATAATGACAAATGATATTTCGTTCGTAGGGGAAGAGGAGGATGACATGCGTTCTCTGTTAGTGATCGATAGTCCCGGGGAGAAAGCTGAAGTGCAGCCGCTGGAACAAATGTTGGAGGCATACGGATATTCCGTATTGTATGCCAGTTCGGAAGAAACAGCCAAACATCATCTGCCAAAAGCAGATGCTGCCGTGCTCCATCTGGCGCTTGGCGAAGTAAAAGCTTGGGGGAACAGATTGCTCCAGCGCAAAAGACTGCCCATGCTATGGTGGTGCAGTGCAGATACGGCTACCATGTCTGCAGCCTATTGCGAGGACGATCTGCCAATAGACGGCATTCTGACGCCATCAATGAGCGAGCAGGAGCTGCATTGGGCGCTTCATTTCGGCTCGAAGACCTGCTTCGAGCGTCATCAATGGCTGAATGAGCGGAAGCAGCTGGAGGCGCGGCTGGAAGAGCGGAAGTGGATTGACATGGCCAAGGGCATCTTATGTAAAATAAAGCAGGTATCGGAGGCGGAAGCTTATGACCTGCTGCGCAAGCAGGCCATGAATGAGCGGAAGCGGATCGTGGATGTGGCTACATCCATCGTAAAAGTCTATCAGCTGCTGCAAGAGCAGAAATAAAGGGGTGCTGTCGATGTTTACTAAACTATTAAAGGAAGTCGGCCGCGGAAAAAGAGGCGCAAGAGATCTAACCTATGAAGAAGCGCTGGAAGCGGCCGACTGGATCATGAACCGGAAAGCAACCCCCGCCCAGATGGGTGCGTTTTTTATCGCTGAACGCATTAAGATGGAAAGTGTTGAGGAACTGGAAGCTTTCGTGCGCGTATGCCGCGATAACGCATACCGCGCTCCTATACAGGAAGGACTGGACTGCGCAGGACCGTATGACGGACGGGTAAAAACCTTCTTCGCGTCATTCGCCACAGCCTTCCTGCTGGCATCCGCAGGTCTCCCCGTTACGCTGCACGGCGCCAAGTCGCTGCCGCCAAAATGGGGCGTTACGCTGCTGGATATGCTCGCTGAGCTGGGTATCGGCAAGGCACAGCTGACGCGCGACCGCGTTGCGCAGGCAGCTGCCGCTAGCGGCGTGCTCTTCGTTGATACGGAAGAATGGTGTCCGCCGATCAAAGAGCTCCGCGGCATCCGGGAAGAGCTTGGCATGCGTACAATACTGAACACGGCGGAGAAGCTGATTGATTTCTCCCACTCGCCATATCTCGTCTTTGGCGTCTTCCATAACACCGTCTTTGACCGGATGAGCAAGCTGCTCACCGATTTGAAATACCGTCGTGCTCTTATCGTTCAAGGGACGGAGGGCTCCGAGGACCTGTTTATCGAGCGCCCTACCCGCACCTATATCGTGGAGAACGGCGAAGCCCGGCTGCATGTCATTGACCCTGAAGAGTTTGGGCTGGAGGCAACGCTGCCAGAGAAAACCGAATGGTCCGCCGCAGAGCAGATCGAAATGGTCGAGGCCGTTCTGCAAGGGAAAGCTCATATCGGCTACGTAAATCAGGTGCTGCTCAATGCGGCCGTCCGTCTTCGCCTGGCTGACCGCGCCGAATCCGTCGAAGAAGCATTGTACCAATGCAAGGCGCTGCTCGACAGCGGTGTTGCATGGGAGCGTTATACGGCTTGGCGCAGCAGCCTGCTGGGCGAAGGAACACCCGCTTCTATTGGCGGCGTCAAGTAAAGTAACATGTATAGCGATCTTCTCCTGTCTTAACCGCCATTACTTGGAAGATTAACGGCTTGATTGCAGATATTGTGCCCATTCGACGCTCGAATTTAGCACATACCGGTTACCTGCAGACGACATTACTCAGCTAACTACTCGACCCACATTGACGATGTACAGCATATAAGACTCTCCTCCTCTACTTCGACTCCTACGCTGTACGTTATGCAATCAAAAGAGCTTCTGGAGGCTTAATCAGCCAACAGAAGCTCTTTTTCTAATAACTTGAAATTAAAAAACGGGATAAGCTCCACCTCTACGTTGGATTTCATCCAGCATATTGATGCAACAAACTAAGTAACTGCAGCTACGTTGGATTCCATCCAATCGAATTAACTCATTCGGGCTGAAAAGAGCTCATAAAGGCGAAAATTACTGGAGATAATCCAACGTAGCTGGCACGAGTAACCAATCAAGTTATTTTACGCTGGACAAAATCCAGCGTAGAAAGTTCGCTAACCGCTAACGCGAGCGTGCCCGGCACACGAGAATCACAAAGCTGAGCACAGCCGCCGCTTCCGCCACTATAATAACAATTCCCATTGGCAGCGCTGCTTCGCTGCCGCCTAGTCCAACAAGCGGCGCCAAACACGAAGGACAGCAAGCCAAGCAGCTCCGATGCGCTGCCGGCCGCCTGCACGATCCCGACGTATTCTAATTACGATCGTTCCCCCTGTCAAGAAAACAAAAAGAGGACGCCTCTTTAGGCGTCCTCGCCTCTTTAGGCGTCCTCTTCCTTCTGTGCCCTTTTTCGTCTACTCAGCCGTAGTGACGACAGCGCTCAGCTTCACATGATCGTTCATATTCACAATCAGCGGAAGCATCCGCTCTTCGCTTGTCATCGGAGATTGGCACAACACACAGGTTGGCGTGTGGTCAAACGAGAAGTTGGCGCGCATCCAGCCATTGCAATCCTCGCTTTGGCATGACCAGATTTTTGTAATTACTTCCGGGATGTCTTCCTGAATTTTTTTTCGACTGTACATGGGTACGCCTCCTTCTCTTAGATAATTTGGCACGGACTTCATAAACCCGTCCCTTTAGCGTGTCTTTAACCGCAAATTTCATACATACAATTTTGGTCGAATGCCATAAAAATGCCATAAAAAAAGCTCTTCCACCTCCGGAAGGAAGCGAAAGAGCTTATGTATGTAGGATAGTCCGAAGCAAGCAATCTTACAGCTTATAACCAAATTCTTCAGGTACATATTCGATGCAGGAACTGGCGGCAAAAGTCAGCTTCTCCCCTGCTGCGTCGTACTTCACCGTATCTGCCGCAACCGAGTACCAGATCTTAAGCGTCGGGCGCCCATCGTTATAAGCCCGGAATATAAACACGTTAAGCTCCTGCTTCCACTTTAAGATCTCATCAATTCCGGCATGTTGCGGCGTGTGTACAGTGAACTGCCACTGCCCCGCTTCATGCGCGACCTCATAAGGAACCGGTTGTTTGGACGAATCCACAAATGTCCGGCCGCCAACGGCATGTTTGATCAGTAATGTTTCGTTCATGTGTCGTTCCCTCCTAAAAAGAATTGCCATCATTATGGCTTTTCTAAAGCCATATGTGGCGATTCTTACTTCGTAAGCATTTGCTTAAGAATTGCCATCATTATGGCTTATCTCAAGCCATATGTGGCGATTCTTACTTCGTAAGCACCTTATGGCAGATCGATCAGCAGCACAAATGCGGGTTCTTCCGCGGACAACACAAAATCAGGCTCAAATTCCGCACGGATTGAATCTTTAGGGCCCATAACCGTACCGTTCAGGTTCAGCTTTCCTTCCAGCACCATAACAAAGGCACGACGCCCCGTCTTCTGGTTGAAAAAGATCCTTCTGCCCGGCTGCAGCCGTCCCAGATATATCGTCATATCCTGGTTGATGCTCGCTGTATCGCCTGCCCCATCCGGTGTCACAACCGGAAGCAAAGCGTTCTGAAGTTTATCTTCATCGTACCGGGCCATCTCGTAGGAAGGCGCAATTCCCCGCTCCTTCGGCATAAACCACAACTGAAGGAAGCTGCCTTCTTCCGTATCGGAATCGTTGTACTCCGCATGAATAATGCCCGTTCCGGCCGACATGCGCTGAACCTCTCCAGCAGATGTCACTTCCGCATTGCCAAGGTTATCTTCATGCTTCAGCCTTCCCCTGAGCGGAATCGTCACAATCTCCATCTCGCTGTGCGGATGAGCTCCAAATCCGCGCCCCGGTGCAATCGTGTCGTCATTTAATACACGCATAACGCCAAAGCTCGAGTTGTCAGGATCGAAATACTCCCCAAATGAGAAGCTTTGCGCGCTGCGCAGCCATCCCAAATCGACGGCATGGCGTGCGCTTGCCGGAAAAAGTTTCATCATCGAAAAAACGCCTCCTTTTTCATTCAAATCATCCGAGCCGGAAATACCTCCTACTATTGTAACCCCAGGGGGGCAGGTATACCAATCAAGCTCATGTTAACCGTATGTAATCGAAAGTGAAGATAATGGGTAATCTAACGACAGGAGCTATAAAAGGGAGTGTGAAATGGGCGATGGACAACAAGGATGATCTCGTTACGGAGAGAGATATCGATCCGAAATTCGGCTTGTTTACGGAGGAGATGCCGCAAACCGTCTTACCTGATGTGACAAGCAAGCTGATCGATAGGTATCCGAAAAAGGGCAGAACAGCGCCGCCTCCCAGCGGACCGGCTGACGGCTCGCGGTAAGGAGCTAGCTCAAGTATAGCATCTGCAGAGTGCTGCAAACAGCCCCCTGGGGTGAATTATCGCCAAATACGGAAATATAAAAGGACGCATGACCTGTACCTAACAGGTCATGCGTCCTTCTCTTATTTCGCCGGTACGACCTTTGCATCCGGTCCCGCAGCCGTTACGGGTAAAGCCGGGTACAGCTTCTTCGACACGAAGGTTTGGGCAATCATGAACAATCCCCCAACAACCCAGTACAGCGGTACTGCAGCCGGCGCGCTGAAGGAGAAGATTCCCATCATAACCGGCGAGAGGAGACCAATCATCCCCATCTGCTTCTGCTGAGCCGGGTCTGCGCCAATCTGCGATACGCGGAACTGCACATAATAAATCGCGGCGGCCAGGAACGGCAGAATGTGATCCGGGGTACCAAGCTGGAACCACAGGAACGAATGCTGGGCAAGCTCCGGCGTCATTTTGATTGCGTAATAAAGACCTGTCAGAATCGGCATTTGGATCAGCATCGGCAGACAGCCAATCGCCAGCGGATTGAACTGATGCTTGCTGTAGAGCTCCATGGTTTCTTTTTGCAGCTTAGCCTGATTCTCAGGCGTTTTCTCTTTGTATTTCTCTTTCAGCTTATTAATCTCCGGCTGGATAACGCTCATCTTCTGGCGCATCCCTTGCTGATTCTTATATTGCCGAAGCATGAGCGGCAGCAGGACAATCCGCACAAGCAGCGTCATGACGATAACGGCCATGCCGTAGCTGTCGCCAAAGAAGGAACTGATATGCTGGATCAGATACGAGAACGGATAAACCACATAGTGGTTAAAAAAGCCCGGCGTGTCGGAATCAATCGTCCCTTGCGCGCCGCAGCCGCTGACGATTACCAGAATCGCGATTGCTGCGAGAATTCGATATTTTTTAGAAAAAGCGGTGAATGCATTGTTTTTGCTCATAATAGCCTCCTCGTTTGTGTGCGTGCTCAGTAACCTTCACAAACGAGGAGTGACAATCCGCTGAATCACCATCGGGTGCTTCTTTACGCTTTATCCTTCGCGCGAGCCAATGCTGGATCTTATCCAAACGGCTGGTAATCACAACAAGCGGGACGATGGGTTCCCATATGAACCGCTTCTGAACCGTGCTGAATTCGACATCTACGGACTGATGGGCGAAATACGCCAGATAAGCCATCGAACATAAAATACTAATCGAGAAAAAATACGGAATTAAATCCTGCAGCTCTAACAATGCATTCACCTCCTTAAAAGAATTAACATCATTTAGCGGCTATGCCGCTTGTGGCAATTCTTGCATCGTAAGCATTTTCCTTAAAAGAATTGATATCATTTAGCGGCTATATGCCGCTTGTGGCAAGCATCCATTTTAAAGTTGTCAGTTTCATCACTAATACGACTGACAGCCGGCAAACGTTTCTTCTCCCGGCCCAAAGTCTAGTTCAAGTCCCTTCCCGGGACGGTTAAGGCGGAAGTGTGACCGGGCTACAATGAACTATGACTATATTATCACATCATGGACAGGATAGCTTCTCTGGCTTCTTGGAATACGATGTACTATTTTCCGCGGCAACGACCGGGACGGAGGAAACGATTGTATGTATTTTGCAGCTATTAGCGTTGTAAGGGGCGCCTTGTTCCTTACTCTGCTGCTCGCCTGGATTGCCGGCAACAAGGCATCCGCCCTGCTATTCAGCGGGACTGAAGCAAACCTGAACCGAAAAGCACGTAAATTAATAACCTGGGCTGTATTCCTTTCTATATCCAGCGCAGGTGTTCTTGGCGGCATTATTTGGCTTATGGCCGTGTCGGAACAAGTCTTCTGGCAGGACCGCCTGCTTATTCCGCCTCTTCTGATCGTTCCGATGCTGATGGTGTGGCTGACATCCTTCCCACGCCTTCGCCGGATCCGGCAGGCAACCATGCGCAAGACAGATGCACCGCTTGATGTCAGACTGCTGAGCCGTGCCTCACAGCCTGCGCTGGTTGCGCCTTATCAATTCGTGGCGCTGGGTTCTTTAACCGGCATGTACTGGACCTTCACCACGACTATTCCATTCGACATGCTAAACGGAACCGTTCCGCTTGTCATACTCCTGATTGCAAGCATGGCGCTATGGCTGACGCATCTTAACCGCAGTTCGAGAGTCAGCCTGACAGGAACAAAGCCTGTCAATCGTCCCTGGATGCGTTTATTGCGGCGGATGGCCGTACTTCTGGCTGTGCTTGCGCTGGGAAGCATCCCGTTCTACGGCGGCCTTCAGGCCAGCCGGCTGCCGGAGACCCTCTCCATGGCAGCTGGCCCGATGGATAACGGAACCGGCACAAAGCTTGCTCATCACCATCATAGCGGCGCCGTCACCGCATCAGTTGAACCGGTCAAGGAGGTTTCCGTAGACAGCCTGACAGGACCGGCGGAAGGAACGCCTGATGTCTTGTATACTTTGACCGCCGAGAAAAAGACCGTCAAGCTGGCTTCCGGGCGTACCGTAGAAGCGTGGACCTATAACGGCCAAATCCCCGGCCCGGAGCTGCGGTTCCACAAAGGGCAGCTGGTAGAGGTTAAGCTGATCAATAAAGATATTACAGAAGGCGTTACTCTTCATTGGCATGGCCTTGACGTTCCAAATGCGGAGGATGGTGTAGCCGGCGCAACGCAAAATGCCGTCATGCCGGGTGAAACATATACGTACCGGTTTGTCGCCGAACAGGTCGGCTCCTTCTGGTATCACTCCCATCAGGATTCGAAGGAAGCCGTGGCAAAAGGGCTCTTCGGCTCACTTGTCGCGGAGCCTGAGGAAGGGATGCCTCAAGACGTGAAGGACATTACGGTGATTACTCATATCTGGGAGGGAGGCGGCGTGGCTATCGGCGATAACGACGGCATTCAGCAGATGAAGATTGCGCCGGGAACCCCGGTCCGTCTTCGCCTGACGAATACGGATGACTGGGTCCGTCAGTCCTACAAGCTGCTCGGAACGAAGTTCAAGGTGGCTGCGATCGACGGGACGGAGCTGCATGAGCCAGGAGACCTTACGAATGTAAGCCTCGATCTCACTACAGGCGGCCGTTATGATGTGACCTTCATTATGCCGGACTCGCCGGTCACCTTAAATGTCGGCCAGGGCGGGAAGCTTGGCATCGTCATGAGTCCGAATGGCCAAGGCGAACTGCCTGAACAAGTGCCGAACCTGCCCGTCTTTGATCCGACGCATTATGGTACGCCGGCTTCTGCGCCTTTTGATGCGAACAGCCATTTTGACCGGGAGTTTACGATGGTGCTGGATAATCAGCTTGGCTTCTTTAACGGTAAATTAGCCATGAATTACACGATTAACGGCAAAGTATTCCCGGATACGCCGATGTTTATGGTACGCGAAGGCGAGCTTGTGAAGACAACAATCGTAAATCGCGGTGCCGTTGACCATCCGATGCATCTGCATGGGCATCACATGCTTGTCCTTTCGCGTAATGGCGAAGCCGTAACAGGCAGCCCTTGGTGGTCAGATACGCTGGATACGGCTCCGGGCGAAGTATATGAAGTAGCCTTTATCGCCGATAATCCGGGGCTGTGGATGGACCATTGTCATAATCTCGCCCATGCGGCGGCCGGCATGACGATGCATTTGATGTATGAAGGGATTACATCGCCTTATACGGTAGGCACCGCTACGCATAATCATCCGGAATGACAAAAAGACGCGCGGCACTCCCCCGAAGGGAAGCTGCGCGTCTTCTTGCATATTCACTCTTGTCCTCTTCCCAGCAGCCGGATAAGCGTCTGGAGCGGCTGGGACATCCACTTGCGGGGATGAATCAAATATTGCAAGTCAAAGCGGATATCCGGATGGCTGAACGGGAGCGCGACTAATCTTCCCTGCCGGATATCCTCCGCGACAACCATTTGAGGAAGCAGCGCGAGGCCAAGACCGTTCACCGCACATTGCTTCACAGCCTCCGGATTGCCCAGCTCGAACAAGGCGGTAAACGCAATCCCGCTCTCCTGCAGCACCTTTTCGAACATCCCCCGGTACACACAGCTTTCCTCTGACATAATCAGCTCCAAGCCATTTAGATCATGAAGCCCAATATGAGGCTGCCCTGCAAGCGGATGGCCTGCGGGCGCAACCAGCACCAGTGGCTCTTCTCTAAGCGCTTGGCACTCAAGAGCCGAATCGGCCGGCTTGGCATCAAGCAGCAGCCCAATATCATATTCCCCATCCTTCACTTTGCCGATGATGTGCGATTCCCGGTCCGGCTGAAGCTGAATGGTCAGCTCAGGAAACAGCTGCCTCAGCTGCCTCAGGTATGGAGGAAGAAAATAAGCCGCCAGTGAATCAATCGCCCCGATTACAAGCGTCCCTCCCGCATAACCCGCAACGCTTTCCTTGGACTGCTTGTACAGCTCCAGCATTTGAACCGCAAGAGTATACAGCTTCTCTCCCGGAGGCGTGAGCCGCATCTGCCTGCCGTACCGCTCGAGGAGCGGTGCGCCGTATTCTTTTTCCAGCTTCTGAATCTGAATCGTGACGCTGGACTGCGCATAACCAAGCTCTTCCGCTGCCCGCGTAATACTACGCCTTCTTGCCACCTCGCAAAAGGTTTGCAAATATACCAGCTCCATGCTCCCACCTCTGTCCCTCTCTTTATTATTAATATTATTGATGACGTTCATGAATCATTATAGATAACTGTAATACTTGAGTCATGCTACAGTAAAGACAGAGTTCTTAAGTTTATAGAGGGAGGCGCTGTTAAATGCTGAAGGAACAAGATTTGCGAGGGATATACGTACCTGTTGTGACGCCCATGCGGGCAGACGGAGAATTGGATCTGGCTTCATTCGAGCCCTATGTGAGGCAGCTGCTTGAGGATGGTGCGAATGGCATTGTTGTGAATGGTACAACCGGCGAAGCGCCAACCGTGACGCTGGAAGAAATGGCGGCTCTTACTGCAGCAGCACGTTCTGTCTGCCAACCGGCGAACAAACCTGTTGTTGTAGGGACGGGAACAAATGATACAGCTTCAACTGTGCGGAAAACGGCATTCGCAGGCGAGCTGGGCGCAGATGCAGCTCTGGTTGTTGTGCCTTATTACAGCCGCCCATCGCAGGAAGGCATTATTGAACATTATAGACAGGCAGCCGGCACGGGCCTCCCGGTTATTGCTTATGAGATTCCTGCGCGTACCGGAGTACGCCTTGCGCCGGATACCGTGAAGGCTATTCTGGATCTGGACGGCGTGATCGGAATCAAAGACAGCTCCGGCGGCATCGAGCTTATGCTCGAGCTTGCCCGCAGCGGAAACCATAAACCGGTATTATGCGGTGAAGATATTTATTTCCATGCCATGCTGTGCAGCGGCGCAGCCGGAGGCATGCTCGCTTCTGCGAATGTCCGGACGTCGTCGTTTGTCGAGGTGTATGAACAGCTCATGCAAGATCGGCTTGCAGCAAGCAGGCAATCTTTCCTCACCCTGCTGCCTCTGATCCGTCTCCTGTTCCAGGAGCCTAATCCCGCACCGCTCAAATGGCTGCTTGCCCGGCAGGGCAGCATCGCATCGGATCATATCCGCATGCCGCTTACTCCTGTCTCGGAGGAGCTTCAGCAGCAGCTCTCTTCATGGCTGTAGTTATTAACCGGCAGGGATCGAATCCCAAAGCGGGGAATGCGTAAAGCCCTCCAGTGCCCGAATGGTATAGCCCGGATGCGGGCTTGCCAGCTCGGCCATGTCTGCCTTGCGGTCTACAGGCTTCACTTCCATAATAGCGATACCGCTGCCAACCGCATGGTCAATGCCTGCCGCGATGGCGGCAGCATGACTGCAGCGGACCGACAAATAGATGACCCGGACCCGGACATCAGCCGCGCAAAAGACACGCAGCATATCGGCCGAACGGTCAGTGCTGTAATTATCGACAAATATAAATTCATAACTGGCCGCGGCAGGCTTCATGATCTGCTTCAGGCGCTTATAGGCGCCAAACAGCACTTCCTCGTCATTGCAGACCGGCACGATAATTGAGTAGGTAACTGGCAGACGCGTCATTTTCCCCATCCCCTTCGGACAAAATGTTGCTCTTTCGTGCTACTATAATCGATACAGCTTAAATCTCCCTTAATTTAGTATAAGTAAGCGCTTTACTTTTATGTCAAATATAGCAGACTAGCTTACTAAAAATATAGCATCCATTCCGTACTGTTTGCTATACTATCTGCAACGAATTTATCCAAAATTTAAATGGGAGGGATGACCATGTTATATAACCGGCTTGGAGGAAGCGGACTGAAAGTGTCTGCGCTGGGGCTCGGGACGAACTCTTTCGGCTCACGGGCGGACGAGGCTGCTTCGGCACGTATTCTGCATACGGCTATTGACCGCGGCATTAACTTTATCGATACGGCGAATATTTATTCGGCAACAGCGTCGGAATCCATCATCGGGACCGCTCTGGAAGGCAGACGCCATGAGGTTGTGCTTGCAACCAAAGCAGGTCTTCCAAAAGGTGAAGGCCCTAATGCAAAAGGCTCTTCCCGATATCATCTGATGCTGGAGCTGGAGGACAGCTTGAAGCGGCTGAAGACCGACTACGTCGATCTTTATCAAATCCATACTTTCGACCCGGAGACTCCGCTCGAGGAAACGTTGAGGGCACTCGAGGATATGGTCCGCTCGGGAAAAGTCCGGTACATCGGAGCATCCAATTATGCCGCATGGGAGCTGATGAAAGCTCTTGGCCTCAGCGACCGTCTTGGATTGAGCCGGTTTGTCTCCACGCAGACAAGCTACTCGCTGGCCGACCGGACGCCGGAGCGCGAACTGGTTCCGCTATGTCTCGATCAGGGCGTGGGCATCATCCCGTACTTCCCGCTTGCAGGCGGGATTCTGACTGGAAAATACCGTGCCGGGGAAGAAGCTCCAGCGGGCTCGCGCGCCGCGACCAATCCGGGCTTCACCCGCTTCTTCGGCGAGAGCAACCTTGCGCTCGGCCGCCAGGTCAGCAGCCTGGCAGACAAGCTCGGCTGCTCAGCCAGCGTCTTGTCTCTTGCATGGCTGATGAAGCAGCCCACTGTATCCACCGTGATCGTGGGAGCGACGAGCAAGGAGCAATTGGAGCATAATCTGGGCAGCGTTGAGCTGCCGCTTGATGCCGCAGCATTAGAAGAGCTTGATACGCTAAGCCGGCCTTTCCGTAACGGAGAGCCGTTTGCGCTGTACCGTTTGCCATAGGCAAACGGATGCGTATCGTTCTTGCTTGGAATGGCATGATCAGACTTCAAATTTTTGGATGAAATATAACCTTGACTTTTATACCTACTGAAAGGTAGAATCCGTACATGAACAGTAACAAAAAAACGGCAGAGTTGATTCTTGATACAGCCCAAGCTCTTGTGCAGGAAGTCGGCTTTAACGGCTTTAGCTACGCGCACATCGCAGAGAAGATCGGTATCCGCACAGCAAGTATTCATTATCATTTTCCGAATAAGGAGGATCTGGGAGAGGCGTTAATTACCCGGTACCAAAGGGAATTTGTTGCAACCATTACTCAAATTGACGGCGAGACGCAGAACAATCTTGAGAAGTTACGCAAATACGTCAATATCTTCAGCATTCCGGTCGATAATTATTGCACCTGCCTCAGCGTGATGCTCTCTTCGGATCTGGCTACCTTGTCGGAGAAGGTTGGAGCAAAGCTGGCTGATTTCTTTACCGCCAATTTAGCGTGGGTGGAGCGCGTGCTCGAAGAAGGCCGCCGTGAAGGGCAGCTGCGTTTTGAAGGCGCGGCAAGCTTGCAGGCACACATTATTCTGGCCGCTCTTCAAGGAGCGCAGCTGCTTGCGAGAAGCTTTCGGGATGTAAATCGGTTTACTTTTATTGCCGACGGAGTCATATCCGCTTTAACTTAAGCAGTCAAAGCGGATATTTTTCTCTGCTAAATCTACCTTTTAGTAGATAGATAATGATTGGCGAGGGGACGTTATATGGGATGAGGGTTCAAGCCCAAACCAGATGGAGGCTATTACAGAAATGCATTTTCATGCATAACGCAGCATTTGCCAACAACAATTAAACCAACAGAGGAATGGAGAGAGAATCAAATGAAAACACTCATAATCGTAGCACATCCTAACCTGGAAACATCCAACTGGAACAAAGCATGGGTCGAAGAGCTGAAGAAACAAGGAGACATCACGATCCACGAAATTTACAAGGAATATCCGAACGAGAACATCGACGTTCAGCGTGAACAAAAGCTGGTTGAAGCGCATGACCGCATTATCTTCCAATTCCCGCTCTACTGGTACAGCACGCCGCCGCTTCTCAAAAAATGGCTCGATTCCGTATTGCAGTACAATTGGGCTTACGGTCCTGAAGCTACCGCAACAAAAGGCAAAGAAATCGGTGCCGCGATTTCGACTTACGGCACAGCGGAATCGTATCAGCCAACCGGTTCCAACGGCTTTACGCTGGAGCAAATTTTGGCGCCGCTTCAAGCGAGTGCGCGTTTCATCAGCGCGGTTTACCTGCCGCACTTCGCGGTGAACGACACATCCGATGTAACGCCTGAGCGTCTGGCGCAAAGCAGCAAAGCCTACGTCGAGCACCTTAAGACGGTTAGACCGGTGATGATGGTCTAATGAAAAACATAACAATCGACGTTTATATGGATACGGTATGTCCCTGGTGCCGGATGGGGGATGCTAGCCTGAGAACTGCGCTGAAGGAGCTTCCGGAAGGCACAAGCGCTACGGTTAGCTACCATGCGTACCAGTTGAACCCCGGCATTCGCAAGGAAGGCGAGGACTACCGGAAGGTCATGATCGGCCGCTTGGGCGGAGAAGCTCAGTTTGAAGCAAGAATGAAGCAGTATAACGAAACGGGAGCTCATTTCGGCCTGATTTACAATATGGATCTGGTGAAATATACGCCAAACACGGTGTTGTCGCATCAGTTGATAGCGATAACGCCGGAACACCTGCAATCGAATTTGATTGAGAATTTGTACAACGCTTATTTTGAACAAGGAGTAAATCTCGGCGATGTGGACCAGCTTGCGGAAATCGCGCTGGCGAGCGGGATCACGAATGATCCCGTGGCGCTTAAAGCCCGTCTTCTTAAAGGAGAAGGTCTTGAGAAGGTGGAAGAAGGACAGCGTGACGCTCAGCAGCTTGGCATCCGAGGCGTTCCTTTTTATATGATAAACGGGAAGTTCGCCCTATCCGGCCTGCAATCGCCTGCAGATTTGATCCATGCATTTATGCAGGATTAAGCATTAACGATCTCCTGAGAGAGATTCAGTCACCGCGGAAGAGAAAGCTGCCCTTATTAAGGGCGTCAGCGAATTGCTGCTTCACGTACTGAATAAGCCGCTCGAATCGACCTTTGTCGTTATTGAAGAAGTCGATACCGATAACTGGGGTTGGGGCGGTCTTCCGGCTCTGGAGTATCGCCGGAAGTTGGCTGCGCAAAAGGCTGGCTCGGAGAGTTAATATCCGTGTGCCGCAGGTTGTTCTCCTAGCCATCTAATGGCTAGGAGAATTTTTTCATGCCTGCTCCGGCCAGCCCTTCTGCTCCCGCAAAATAGCAATAAACAGCTCGGCTGCCTTCGTATGCTGCTGATGAAGCTGGGTAAGCAGCGAGAAATCACGTTCCACCGGTCTGCCGCCAACTGTCAGCTTGCTAATGGTCCCGAGCGCAATTTCCTTGCGAACCGCCCAATGGGATAATAGCGAGACGCCAAGGCCTGCCTCGACAGATTCCTTAATAATCTGCGTGCTTCCAAACACCATGCGGTTCTCCGGATTCAGCCCCTGCTCCAGAAACATCCGCTCCGTTACTTCCCGTGTTCCCGAGCCCTCCTCCCTTACGATCCAGGTCTCCTGCTGCAACCTTGCAGCATCTATATCATCCGCTGTGCCAATCGGATGCAGCGACGACGTTACAACATACATCTGGTCCTTGGCCAATGACTCGGCATGCAGCTTCTCAAGCCCCAGCTCGCCTTCGACGATACCAATATCAAGCTGACCGCCGGCTACAAGTGCGCTTATGTCTTTCGTGTTGCCAATCGTTATCGTTGGTCTTATGAGCGGATAATGAGTCTGCAAATACGCTATCGCATGCGGCAGCACGTACTCGCCGAAGGTATAACTGGCCCCAATGGAAAGCGACCCGCTTGCAGTAAACATCAGATCATCTACAAGCCGTTGCATGCGGGTATACAGCCCCTCCATCTCCTTGCCATGCCTGTATACGATCTCCCCCGCTTTATTTAACCGGACATGTTTATTACTTCGGTCGAGCAGCTTGGTGCCAATGCTGCTCTCCAGTGCTTGAATATGCTGGCTGACCGCCGGTTGGGTCATATGGAGCGCCTCGGCGGCACGCGTGAAATTTTGCTTCTCTGCAACCGTCATAAAGACAATTAACGATTGATCCATGGCCATCTGCACTCCAATCATAAGAATTTAATTATGATAACTATTATAACTATTTATTTTCCTTATCATAAGGCTTCAGGTATGCTTGAGCCATCAACCACCAACAACTTTGAGGTGATACGGATGAGTACACTGGTCCATGCTTTTACTTCTAAACATAAACGCCGTATTCCAATGCTGGAGTGGATATATAGCCTTGCGCTGACAGCTGCCGTTGCTGTCGCTGCCTATTATCTTGCCCGGCTGCCGGTTCTTGATCATATTGGTCAAATGGCTCTGGCTCTGACCGGAACGATCATCGCCCGTCAATTTTTCGGTTATCCGGAGAGGCTTCGTGCAGGTATTCCATTTGCCTCAAAGTATTTGCTTCGGCTGGCTATTATTTTATGCGGACTTCGGCTCAACATTGGCACCCTGCTCCATCAAGGACCGGCGCTTCTGCTGCAAGGGGCGGTTACGGCGGCCTTCGCCACTTTCTGTACGCTGCTTATCGCTCGCAAGCTGAGAGCCGATACTCCACTATCGCTCCTGCTTGGCATTGGCACCAGCATTTGCGGAGCGGCTGCAATTGCAGCCGTATCGCCCATCTTGAAATCAAGAGATGAAGATACCGCCGCCGGAGCCGGACTCATTGCGCTAATTGGTACGATTGCCGCTATCGGCTATACGGTTCTGCTGCCCGTGCTTCCCTTGACAGACACTCAATACGGCATCTGGAGCGGACTTACCCTGCATGAAATCGCCCATGTGCCGCTCGCGGCAAGCGCCGCCGGTCAGGAAGCTGTTGAAGCCGGCCTGCTTGCAAAGCTGAGCCGCGTACTGCTCCTAGTACCCGTCAGCTTTATCCTCGTGTTCATGATGAAGCGCAAAGGCACCTTAACACCGGGTACAACCGTTGCTTTCCCCTGGTTTCTTATCGGTTTTGTCCTGATGAGCGTGCTTGGCAGCCTCACTCCCGGCACCGCATTCGAAATCCCGGCCCATTTGATGACCTTCCTGCAGCAGGCTCCACCCTTTCTGCTGGCAATGGCTATGGTTGGTCTTGGGCTAAACGTAGATCTCCGTGCCTTGCGTGCCAAGGCATTAAGGCCGCTTGCCGCCATGGCAGCCACAACCGTACTGCTGTCGGCCGTCACGCTGCTTCTTATTCGGTTCGTCTACTAATCATCCTTGCAGCGCCTTGCGTACGCTTAGTATATATTTCGACTGGTCAAGCGGATTCACGCCGCGGCGCGTCCGTTCCGCTGTCACATCCGGCGGGCATTCCTCATAACCGGAGAAGAAGGTCGCGATCGTCCCCCGTCCCTTCGTCAGCGAGTTCAGCTCCATCGGATACTCGAGCGAGGTGGCCGCGGGCACTCGCCCTTCGATGACAAGCCGGTCGCCATGCAGCGTTGGCGCCTCGAATGTTCCGCGCATAAGAATCAGATCGTTCATGACGCGGCCGCCGTTTTCCTCCGGTACCACGATACGGAATTGCAGCACGGGCTCCAGCAGATTCGTGCCAACCGAAGCAAGGCCGTTCATGATCCCCATTGGCGTTGCTACGGCAAAGTCCAAAGGATGCGTATGCCACACATGATGCTGGCCCTCGATCAGCGTGACCTTGAGGTCAACAACCTCCCAGCCCTTCAGCCCCTGCTGCAGCGCCTCCGGTACGCGTCTTGCCACTTCGTTCTGATATTGCGGCAGCAAATCCTCCGAGCGAACGAAGGCCTCATAGCGCAGACCGCTGCCCTTCTCGCCTGGCTCAATACGGAACCGCAGAATCGCCCAGCATGGTTTCGGCATCAGATACGCGATATAGCCCTCGCCCGGCTGGCTTGGCGTCTCCTTATAGATAACAGAAGGCTGACCGAATTTCACCTGCAGCCCGTACCGGTTCTCCAGTACGCTGGCGAGAATCTCCAACTGGATGGGCCCCATTACCTTCACATGCAGCTCCCGCTCCTCCTGCAGCCACTGTACATCTAGCAGCGGATCTTCATCCGACAGCTCCTGCAGAGCTTGTACCATCGCCGGATATTGCTGCTGATCCGCCCAATGAGCCTGCACCGTAAGCAGCGGCACGGCAAGCCGCACTTCCTCCGGCACGGCATCGGGAACACCGATAATATCTCCGATCCGCACATGCGAAATGCCGCATACAGCCGCAATGTCGCCGGCTTCCAGCATGCCAAGATCCTCCGAACGGCTGCCTTCCACCTTGCGGATCTGCGTCACCTTTTCATCGATATTTTGCGTATAGTTACGGATTACATCGCGGTTGCGCATCGTCCCTTCGTAGAGCCGGACGAACGCCATACGCCCCATCGTCTTGTCACGCTCAATCTTGAACACAATGCCTGACAGAGGTGCATCCCGGTCCCCACCAGGCTCAGGCAGATAATCAATGACGGCATCCATCAATTCGGTTACCCCAATTCCCTTGCCGGAGGCGCCATAAACAACAGGAAAAAGCTCCGCCCGCTTCGTCATCCCGGCCGCATGGCTCTTCCAATCCTCCGCTTCCCCGCTTATATAGCGCTGAAGCAGCTCTTCCTCACGCTCCGCAATCGCTTCCACTAAAGCAGTGAACGACTCCTCATCCGCATCAGGCCCCCATAAATCCACAGCGCCCATGAACTGCTGCTCGCTCCCAAGCGGATGCTGCACCTCCAATATATCCGGCGACAGGTAGCTGCGAATATCGCGCAGAACCGCTTCCCGGTCAGCGCCAATCCGGTCCATTTTATTAATATAAATAATCGTTGGAATCCGGAGCTTGCGCAGCGCACTCCAGATCATCTCCGTCTGTGCCTGCACCCCTTCAACGGCTGATAGAATCAGTACGGCGCCATCCATCACCCGAAGCGAACGCTCAACCTCGGATAAGAAATCGACATGCCCCGGCGTATCAACAAGGTTAATATTCGTATTTTTCCATACAAAGGAGGTCGTTGCCGCACGTACGGAAATACCCCGCTCTTTCTCCACATCAAGCCAGTCTGTTAATGTTGTTCCCGCATCCACGCTGCCAAGTGATCGTGTTCGACCGCTGACGAACAGCATGTGCTCCGTTGTTGTTGTTTTCCCCGCATCAACATGCGCAAAGATACCTACATTACGCCGTCTGGCGTTGTCCCTGCCCGTCATCGCTTTGGTTCTCCCATTCCTGCCGCAGCCAGCGGCACTTGTTGTTCTTAAGCCTAGCGTAAACCTGCCGGGCCAAATCAGCAACAAAAAAACAGCCCGAGGGCTGTTTTTTCTGCTTATCCCATCTGAAGCTACCGCTTCATATCTACGAAAATCTCCTTTTATTTACCGCGCAGTCTTACTTATTTGCCGGGATAAGGATCTTTTGACCGACGTAAATCCGATTCGGATTTTTCAGCTTATTGTATTTGGCAAGCTTCTGCCAGGTCGTGTCGTATTTATTGGCAATAGCCCATAACGTATCGCCCTTCTTTACGATGTAGACCATATCGGCTGGAGCCTCCGGCTTTGGATCAGGTTTTGCAGGTGGTTCCGGCTTCACAGGCGGCTTCGGATCGGGCTTCGCCGGCGGTTCAGGAACCGTCATTTCCGGCGTTGCAAAGCTCAGCTTGAATTCCGCATAACCGTCTTCGGTTGCTCCTACGTAGGAAAGCGATTTGATCGAATTCGCTGCAGCTTTTGCGTCAGGCGATGTCTTGAAGGAAACATTCACTTTGTCATTGATTGGAGCAAGCGACCAGTTGCCGTCTGCTGACGGGTTAATCGTCTTGAACGAACGGATGTAGTCGATAATGACCTGGCGGTTCTCATCCGGTGAAGCCAGAATGATCCGCTTGCCGTCCGGATTCGCGAATTTGCTCGACGAAGCACGGTAGTTGTTTGACGCAACGACGAACTTTTTCGCCGGGTCAATCGGCTTTCCATTGTATTTCAGGTTCACAATCCGGCTGGAGTCCGCGCTCGCTACGGTACCGGTTGCGGTATACTTCGCCGGCTTGGACACATCGATCTGGTAAGTGACCCCATCAATAACGTCGAAATTATAGGTCGGGAAGTCATAGTTGATCAGTTCCTGCTTATCCGCAGATGCCGGGTTAATGGTGTTGAACTGCCCAGCCGACCATTCCAGCCATTCCTTCAGCTCCGCGCCCGTTACGAGCACGGCATTTACTGTATTCGAGTACAGGTAAAGGTCGGCTACGTTCTTAATGGCGATGCTGCCCTTTGAAATATTGGTGTAATAAGCCGGCCCCTGGCGTCCGCCCGCCTTGAACGGCGCACCTGCCGAAAGCACCGGTATTCCTTCATAATCGGTGCCTTGAAGCTGCTTCTCCACATACCATTTCTGCGCATTCGTCACAATTTGAATGGACGGATCATCCTGCACCAGAGCGAAGTAGCTGTTGATTGGCGCTGTTGTTGTCCCTACAGGGCCGCGCACATAATCAAGCGTGTGCTGATGATCTTCCGCTACCGCGTCCAGCACTTCCTGATCCGCATCCACGAGCGGTTTCTTGTTTACGGCATCGAAGATCGGCTTCACCGACGTCTTCGAATCCGCCACGGTCCATTTGCCGCCTTCCAGCTGCAGTGTCAGATCAATAATACCGAGATTATTGCCCCAGAAGCCCGGCTCTACCGCAGGCACCCCGTTGATCGTTCCTTTCGTCAGATCAACGCCCGACTTGCCTTCAAACGACTTGTCCGGGAATACCTTATGCGCATGGCCGAACAGAATCGCGTTAATATCCTTCACCTTGCTCAGATAAAGTACCGAATTCTCCATCAGATCCGTCTGCGGAATATCTTCAAAGCCGGAATGCGGAATGGCCACGATAATATCGGCACCCTTCGCTTTCATCTCCGGCACGAATTTCTCTGCCGTCTTCACGATATCCTTCGTAATGACCTTGCCCTCCAGCTTGGCCTTATCCCACTGCAGAATCTGCGGCGGCACAAAACCGATTACGCCAACCTTCAGCGTATGAACGGCGCCGGTGTTATCCTTTACTTCCTTGTCGAGTATAAGATAAGGGGTAAAATAGTTCTTGTCGTTCGTCTCATCCTTATCGCCGTCATCGATATAAACATTCGCATTCACATACGGGAAGTCTGCCCCTCCAAGCGAGGTCTTCAGGAAATCGAGTCCGTAATTAAACTCATGGTTGCCGATATTGCCCGCATCGTAATCAAGCAGATTAAGCGCCTTATAGACGGGATGCGTCTCCCCCTGCTGCAGCGGATCCACCGTTGCCACATAGTCGCCCAGCGGATTTCCTTGAATCAGGTCACCGTTATCGAACAAAAGGCTGTTCGCCGCTTCATCCCTGGCCTGCCTGATCAGCGTTGCCGTCTTGGCGAAACCATACTCATCCGTAGGCTTGTCCGCAAAATAATCATAGTTCACGATGTTCACGTGCAGGTCGGTCGTCTCCAAAATCCGCAGCTCAACCGTAGTCCCGCTGCCTGCTGCAGAACCTATTGCGGAAAAGGGCATCACGGTTAATCCCGCTGCTGCTGCAGTTGCGAGAGCTCGTCTCCATGTTGTTTTCCTCGACTTCACCAAACGAAATCCTCCCTCTCTCTATCCCTATTTGTTGATACTCACCTGACGCAGCGATGTTATGAAGGATGATGGCGGCATCATTTTCCTCATTTTAGGGGAATAATTCTGAATTGTCACGCAATTATTTTGTAATTTTATTACTAATTATGTAAGGTTTTCTTTCGTTCAGAGAGGGAGTGAACAGATGTAAAACAAAGCGCTCTTCTATGTATAAAAAAAGGGACCTCGTCCCTGGCAGCGCGTGAGCCGCCTTGGGCGAAATCCCTTATTCGAAGCTGTTTATTGCTCGGTCAGAATAATCGGACCATTCGCCGTAATCGCAATCGTATGCTCATACTGCGCGGACAGCTTGCCGTCTCTTGTGCGGGCTGTCCATCCGTCCTGATCAATCTTCATTTGATAGGTGCCAACGTTCAGCATCGGCTCAATGGTGAAGACCATGCCTTCCTTAATACGCGGACCTTTGTTTGGCGGGCCGTAATGCGGCACCTGCGGATCTTCATGCATCTCCTGACCAATGCCATGGCCGATAAAGTCACGAACAACGGAGAAGCCTTCCGCTTCGGCATATGCTTGGACGGCATGGGACACATCGCCGATACGATTGCCGGCAACAGCCTGCTCGATCCCTTTGTACAACGACTCCTTGGTTACCCGCAGCAAACGATCCGCCTCTTCCGAAACGCTGCCGACCGCATACGACCATGCCGAGTCTGCCAGCCAGCCGTTTAAGTTAACGACCATATCGATCGTTACAATGTCGCCGTCCTTCAGCTTTTCCTTCTTCGGAAAGCCGTGGCAGATCACATCGTTTATCGAAGCACAGGTTGCGTATTGGTAACCTTTGTAGCCTTTCTGTTCAGGCGTTGCCCCATATTGCTTCATCAGCTTCTCTGCAAATTGGTCAATCTCATGGGTCGTAATGCCAGGTGCGATCAGCTTGGCAATTTGTCTATGGATTTCGGCAAGAATTTTGCCGGCTTCATGCATGCGGTTAATTTCCGCCTCAGTCTTAATTATAATCATGTGTGCTTCTCCCTTATTTGGTGATCAATAAAGAGCATACCAAAGCGACAAGCTTACATGCAAATACTATATCCTCCATGCCAAAATAAAATAATCCCCTTCGGACCCGAAGGGGATTATTGACTAACCTTTTATTTGTAAAATGACCGTAATCATTGTTCTTCTGCTTCGTTATCGGATGCTTCTTCAGCATCAGCCTCTTCTTCTTCAGAAACAGCAGCTTCTTCTTCAGCTACCGCCGCTTCCTCTTCAGCTGCTTCAACTGCCTCTTCCTCGGCAGCCGCTACAACCTCTTCGGCAATTTCCTCAGCAGCTTCTTCAGCCGCTGCCACTTCTTCTACGGATTCCTCCGCTGCTTGAACGATTTCATCATCATGGCTCATCGTGCTCACCTCCTATTCGTTTATATCTTAATTGTAGCGCTTTCATAGAAACCCACAAGAGGTGTAAATTGTCGTAAACTGTGAGATTATGACTAATACGACGAATTTTTTACAGGACTGGACTTTAGTCGGGTTCCCGTTGTGACCTAAAGAATGAGGACTTCTAAAAAACCGCATGATATGCTGTACCTAAAGGAGATGAGCGCAATGAATAAAAGGACCATTCTTGGCCCTGTATTTATTCTTCTCGGTGCATACTTACTGTTGAATAAAGGAACAACCTTTGGGCCGGGCAATCTGTTCGGCTACTTCTGGCCGAGCTTATTCGTAATCCCGCTCGGATTGTTTTTCCACTGGCTGTATTTCTCTATGACCGGCCGCAAAGGCATTGGTGTCCTGATCCCCGGCGGTATCCTGCTGGTGTCCGGAGTGACGTCTCAGATCGCCATGCTGTTCGATAATTGGGAATACATGTGGCCAGGGTTTATTATCGCGGTCGCTGCCGGCCTCTTCGAGTTCTACTGGTTCGGCAACCGGAACAAATGGCTGCTGATCCCGATCAATATTCTGGTCGTTCTTGGGCTCTTGTTCTTCGCGGTATTCTCGCTTGGTACATTCCTCAATCAAGTGGAGGTTATCCGTCCGTTCCTCGCTATTGCCCTTATTATTGCAGGGGCTGCTGCACTGGTTATGCGCCGCAGGGAACACTAAAACCTAACATTAAAGGAGCTGCCTCCGGACAAAGGCTGCTCCTTTTGTTTTTTATCCGATTCCTTAGTAAAAACAGTATTTCTTTTCCAATTGCTGAGAATAAGGACTTTCGACATATTCCGCTATGTTCGCGCCTTCCCAACTGCGATATACTAGATTTCATATGTGAGAAAACCTCTTTCGAGGCCTTTCGAAGAAGAGCTTAAGAGGTAGGTTTTATCGCCAGAATAGAATTCCGTTTTTTGCGGCTCAAAAATTTCAATTATCCTTTTGTGGTAAAATAATCCTATTGCTGCGCAAAACCTTCAGGAGGAATACCGTTTTGTCTATCAAGACCAAGCTGGCCTGGTTCATATCATTGACGGTCATCGTCATTCTAAGTCTGAATCTCTCGATTTACTACTTCTCGACCTCTTCCCAACTAAAAAAAGAAGCCGAGCAACAAATGATCGGCATTGCCAAGCAGATCGGCGGGACGCTTGACGCTGCGCAGAAATCCAAACAGTTAATCGAGGATTCTGTTGGCGAGAAACTCCGTCTTGCTGCTATTTCCGCGCAAATGAGGCTTGATCCCGATATTGCCAATGTGAGCAATGAGCAGCTGGACAGGCTGAGCCGGGATTTAGGCGTTGATTATATTACGTTATGGGCAAAAGACGGAGATGATATTACCGCTCAGAAATCATCCAATCCGAAGGCCATAGGTGCAAGCTCCAAAGCTTTAGGCTATTGGTATACCGCCTTTAGTCAGCTGTTCGAGCTGCGCCAGGTCATCATTCCCCAGGGACAAAAGCTGAATCATTTCTGGTCGCCGCCAATTACGATCATCCCTTCTGACCTCAATGACGTCAATAAACTCGGGTTTTATTATAATGACAAATACAATTACCTGATTAATCCGATTGTTCATGCCGGAGCGTTCTATAATCTGGAGAACTTGAAGAGCAGTGATGCTATTGCGCAGCAAATCATTGACGATAATCCTTCGATTCTTGAGGTTTCGGGGTTCAACCCGGCCTTCTATAAGGATCCGCAGGTATTAGTCTTAAATGAATCCGTACCTCCTTACAAACTCGATAATAAAAGTATGATATTCGGGCAGTACAACTATATAGATATCCATGATTACACCAACCTGATGAAGGCTGATCAGACCGGTCGTATTATAACGACCAAAGCCAAGATTCTCGGCCATAAAGTAATGAAAAGCTTTATCCCGATGTCCGGGACAAGCAAATCCGTTATTGTTGTCAATTTCAACTACGCGGCGATAAAAGAGCCTCTATACCATCAGCTTCTTATTCAGGTTTTGATCTCATTAGGCTTAATGGCAGCCGTCGTGGTTTCAAGCTCATTTATTGCAGGACTCATGATCCGCACGCTGCAGCTTATCTTCAATCGGATGAACGAGATCTCTCGGGGCAACTTCGGGGAACAGATCATTATCGACAGCAACAATGAATTTGGAACTCTTGCTTCACAGGTTAATGCGATGAGCTCAAATCTGTACAGCTACCAGACGCAGCTTACCGCAGCAGCCAAGGAGCTCCTCCATACGCAGCAATATTTGGAGTCTTTCGTCAATAACACCTCCGACGCCATTCATGTGGTTGACCTTGAAGGCAGGACCATTGATGTTAACAAAGCGTTCGAAACGATGTTCGGATGGACACAGGCGGAAGCCGTTGGTCAGAAACTCCCCATGTTTACGTCAGAGCTTCTGATCGATCTTAGAGAAAAAGGAGAACTCGTTCTAAATGGCGGAGAAGTGACGGACTACGAAATCATGCTGTACGGTAAGAATGGCATGCCTGTTGAAGTCAGCATAACCCTGTCAGGAATAAGAGACGAGCAGGGCCGAATGGTTGCCTATGCATCCATCGCCCGGGATATTGCGGAACGCAAACGGACCGAGGAAATATTACGGCGTTCGGAAAAGCTTTCGGTTGTCGGGCAGCTCGCAGCGGGGGTAGCCCATGAAGTCCGCAATCCCCTTACAACCCTGCGCGGCTTCGTCCAACTGCTTCAGAAGGACGCCAAGCTGGACAAATCGTATCTGAATATTATGCTCTCCGAGCTTGATCGGATAAACCTGATCGTCAGCGAGTTCCTCGTCTTTGCAAAGCCGCAGGCTGACCGTTATCAGGAAGCCGACTTGTATACCGTTATGAATGATATCGTTGTTCTTCTCGACTCGGAGGCCAATATCCATAATGTTCAGATGATTACCCGTCTCGATGCCGGAATTCCGCCGCTTATGTGCGAATCCAATCAGCTCAAGCAAGTGCTGGTTAACGTGATGAAGAACGGCATGGAAGCTATGCCTGACGGCGGAGAATTGACTCTCGAGCTAGTCCGCGAGTCGGAGCAAGTTATCCTGATCCGGATTAAGGACCAGGGAATTGGCATTCCGGAAGAGGATTTGGCACGGCTAGGCGAGCCTTTCTTCACGCGAAAGACCGAGGGCAATGGCCTCGGCCTTATGATCAGTCAACAAATTATCCAGAATCATAACGGAAATATGCAGTACAGCAGCCAGCTTGGTGCAGGAACCTGCGTCGAAATCCGTATTCCGCTATACTAACCTTCCTCAGGCGGAGTCAGCATAATTCTGCCGTTCTCCAGCTGCACCCTTGCTTTGCGATGATCCTTGAATCCGGCCGCTTCCAAATAGCCCTGTGGCACTTGGAGGCGGCCTGCTTTGTCCAGCACCGCATACTCGACATGAGATTCCTTCTCTGCCTCGCCTTCCTCAAGCTCCGCAAGCTCCTCTATATACGATTTGCGTCGAAGCATCTCGGAAGAAATCTTGCCGTCACGGATGGAAACGACGCGGTCGACCTTGCGGGCAAGCTCCGGGTCATGCGTAACGATAACAACCGTAAGGCCAAGCTCCCGGTTTAACTTTCGAAACAGCTCCAGGATTTGAGCCGCCATCTTCGTGTCCACCGAGCCGGTAGGCTCGTCGGCGAGCAATAGCCGTGGATGGTTCGCCAGGGCAATGGCGATTGCCACCCGCTGCTGCTCCCCGCCGGACAGCTGCTGCAGCTTATGATGGGCGCGGTGGGACAATCCCACCGCATCGAGCAGCTCCCGAGCCCGCTGCTGCTTGCGGCGGCCGTTCAGCAGAATCGGCAGCTCCACATTCTGCTGCGCGGTCAGGTAAGGAATCAAGTTTCTGGCGTTATTTTGCCAGACGAAGCCAACGCTTTCCCTCTTATATTTGACGAAATCCCGTTCCTTGAACTTCATCAGATCCTTGCCGTCAACCGTCAGGCTTCCTGCTGTCGGGCGGTCGAGCCCGCCCAGCATGTTCAGAAGCGTGGATTTGCCGCTGCCGCTGTTGCCGATAATCGCCATCAGCTCACCATCCTCCACATGGAGGTCAAGGCCTTGCAGCGCGAACACTTCCAGCTCGTTCGCCTTGTAGATTTTGACCAAACCTTCGCAGTGTATCAACGCTTAATCCTCCCCCAGCTTAATGGCCTGATGAATTTTGAGGCGCGAGAGCATGTAGCCCAGAATCGCAAGCCCGATCAAGATCGTGGACCCGACGAAGATATAAATCCGGATGGAGTCAATCGGATCCACCATAACCCGGAACGGCGGCACCAGCTTTTTCGCATCAAAGGCATTCTGGAACAGAGGAACAAACAGCCGGCTGGTCGTGAGTCCCGTGACCAAACCAATCACAATAGCGGCCCCCGACGTAAGCAGCTGCTCGACCGTCAGCATCCCGATCAATTGGCGAAGCGACAAGCCCATTGCCCGCATAATGCCGTTCTGAAGCATCCGTCCTCGCAGAATTAACGTCCAATAGAGCAGGAATCCGGCAAAGCTGATAACGAGCGAGATGATAAAACCAAGCGTTAGCGTGCCGTTAACGGCCATCAGGAACGGATCGGATTTGGCCGTGCTCAGCTTGCTTTTCATATCGGTAATATCGACAATGCCCAGATTCTTGTCTTCAATATCCCGGTACAAGTCATTAACGCTTGCGCCAGGCTTCAGCTTCAGCCATACCTGATAAGGCTCTAGCGACAGATAGGTCTGAATCTGCAGGCGGCTGCCCACAATAAGCTTCGGCGCAGGGGTCTCCGCATCCCGCGGATTCGGATTAAAGGTCGGGAAATAATCCACAACCGCATACACCATAAACGGCTGCATATCGATGCCTTCCCAGCCTACCCAGATCGTGTCTCCGGCTTTCAGCTGCTCTTCATCGGCCAATGTCTTCGAGATCAGCACGGCATTAGGCGCAGCGGCCATCAGGTTCAAATAATCATAGAACGAATAATCGAGCAGTCCGTCGCGGAACCAGGCCGTCTGTCCGAATTCATCCGAATCGATTCCGATCAGCTTGGCCGAGCCGGAGCCCTCCTCCGTACTATAAGAAGCATTATCGTGGATCAATACCTTTGCCGTACTTTCGACGCCGGCCAGCTTCGTATAGGGCTCAAACGGCGGCTCCGAATAGTGGATAACCGGTTTGGTCAATGTGACAGCAGCTTGCTGCTGCGGGCCTCCCCCCGGCATTTCCGGCGGCTTGTCATTAGGCCAATTCGCCTGCAGAACAACATCTGCCCCACTCGCATACCGGATCCGGTCTTCCGAGTTATGATTAATGGTGCGGGCGGCGCTCGCACTAAACATCCCGGTTGCGATCGTCATCATCAGGAAGACCATCAGGAACTGATAGCCGGCACTCGATCGGCCAACCTGAATGAGGGTCGCATACATGGATGGCGGCCACCATCTGCGCCCTATCCAATAGATCAGCCTTAAGAAGTAGGGATATACCCGCAAGAGCAGCATGCCGCCGCCAAGAATAAATAAAGCAGGTACGGCAAACTGCAGCGGATCAATATGGAGCGCTTCATTATCAAGACCCAAGGTTTGCAGCGTCTTCATCCGTTCATGGAACACCCGAAGACCGTACAGGGAGACGGCAAGGGCAATCACGTCAAGGAACAGCTTATGCCAGAACGGTGTCTGCTGCATGCGGGCCATCTGCTGCTTATGGCCGACAATTGTTGTTTTGGTTGCGAAGATAACCGGCACAAGCATCACAATCAGGGCGATAACCGCAGCTGCTGCCGCGTATACATACACCTCGCTGTTCAGATGGACACGGATGCCGGACCGCTTGACAAAGGACATGAATCCGTTCGAGGAACCAAGCACCTTGGTCAGGAACAGCCCAAGCGGTGGTCCGGCGGCAACGGCCACTGCACCAAGCAGCGTATACTCCACCAAGTAGGACAGCATAATCTGCCAGCGGGCGGCGCCGCGGCTGCGCAGGACGGCGATCTCGTTTTTCTGCCGGTTCGTAATGAGGTTCGATACCATAAACACGTACAGCCCTAGCATCGCCAGCACGGGTACGTTAAGCGACCACATCAGAACCCGCAAGTTCTCTGAGCTCTTGAAGTACCGCTCGATGACTTCGACATACTGCGCTTCAAGCGTGTAGTGATAGTTGGACTTCACCTGCGCCTTCAGTACCTCGGCTGCCTGTAAATAACGGTCAATATTGCGAAGCTCCAAATCCTCATACTTAGGTACGATATGCCAAGAGTTCGAATTCACAAGCAAGCGCTGCGTCTGAATAAATTCCCGATCAAGCACATCGCTGTTCATCACAAGGGAGTTGGTGAATCCGCCGAGATCGGGCGACAGGAAGAAGAGATCATCATCATCCTTCTTCGTCATAATGCCAACCGGCTTTACCCGGACCTTGGTTTTGTTCACATCCTCGAAGACAAACACGGAATCCAGTACGGTATGCAGATTGTTCAGGCCTTTCTCCGTAACAAGCACCTCATAGACTCCGTCCACCGGCTTATCCGCCGGCATACGTCCGTCAACCAGCTTGATATGCTGCTCGAGATCCTTGACGGTGGCCAGGCTCGTGCGGTATACCTTCTTCTTCTCATTGGGAGGAGGAGGCAACTCGGAACTGAGATCAAATGCCGATGTGGTCAGATCCGAAGTCCGCTCAAGCAGGTCAACAGGGATAAGGGGAAGCACTTTATTTTGCATAAACTGTTCATTTGTCTTCATCTGCTTGATGCGCTGCTCCGCGTTGTTCACACCAATATAGGTAAATCGCATATTCATGGTGCCCGGATAAGAGCTCAGCTTTGATGCTTCCAGCTCCTTCACCAGCATGCGGGAGAGAATGGCCTCCGTATACGTCGGAATGCTGGAGACTAAGCCGACTGTAATGACAAGCCCGATCAGCAAGCTGAGCTCCAGCCATTTGTTTTGCGTCATTTTACGCACAATCATGGACAATAAAGCCACAGGTAAGCCTCCACTTCACAAAATGTGGTATAAAACGAATTAGTTCAGAACGATCGTCTGGCCTTCCTTCAGCCCGCGTACAATTTCAACCTCTGTTGATGATTGGATGCCTACCTCAACATCTACTTCCCGCAAAGCTTTCCCGTCGAGCACGCGGACAAACGTACGTCCCAGATAGGAACGGAGTCCGCTCTTCGGTATAAGGACCGCATTCTTGTGCTCGACAAGGACAATGGATACGTTCGCGCTTGAGCCAATCTCCGCATCCTCCGGAAGCTTGTCTACGTTCACATATAACGTGCTGCCGTATTTGGCCTTCAAATCCGGATCGGTCGTCAGCGGTGCCGAAGACGGCGTCTGCACAACCTTGCCAGTCGATTCATAATTCTTGCCGGCGCTAATCACGGCGTTCATGCCCACCTGCACCTCGCCGATGCTGCCGGCATCCGAGGAGCGGTAAGAAAACCGCAGCTTCGAAGGGTCTGCCACCCGCACAAGCGTCTGATAAGGCTGCACGAAATCCCCTTCAGCCAGTTCCTCGACAAACACGACCTGTCCATTCATTGTTGCCCGCAGCTTGCTCTGCTCGGCCGTCTGCTCCAGCTTGTCCAGCTTCAGCTTCTCGATCTCCAGCTGCAGCTGCGCGATATGTATCTCCTGCTCATTGCCGGCCTGCTTTGCTTGCTTCAGCGCATACTCAGCCCGTTCCAGCCCAAGCTTCTGCTCCAGCGTCTGCACATCCAGACCGTCTACCACAAGCTCGGCAAGCAGATCACCTTTCTTCACTTCATCACCGGAGGATACATACAGCTTCTTGAGCCGGCCGCCCTGCGATTTGAACTGCGCAAGCTCGCTTGCCGTTGACTCGAACACGCCAGAGCCTTTCACCTCACGGCGGATATCCCCCATTTTTACTTCATCGGTCGAATAATTCTGCTCCGCAGGCTTCACAAGCGGCGGCTTCAGCGGCTCCTCTTCGGCCGGAATAAGGGAGCAGCCTGCAAGCAGGGACAAGCTAACAATCAATGACATCGCCAGATTAAACTTTCGCAGCTTCAACAATGGTTCCATCCTCCAATTCATAGACTTCATCCACGATTTCCATAATGGCCGGATCATGCGTTGTCATCACGACGGTCATGCCCTCTTCCCGCACCAGATCACGCAGCACGCTCAGAATATGCAGGCCGGTCCGGCTGTCGAGCTCAGCAGTAGGTTCATCCGCCAGAAGCAGCTTAGGTTTGTGTGCAATTGCCCGGGCAATGGCGGTCCGCTGCTGCTCGCCGCCGGACATTTCGAACGGACGGTGATGCATGCGAGGCTTAAGTCCGACATAATCCAGCGCCTGCAAGGCCGCTTCTTTTCTGGCCGAAGCCGGAACGCCGGCAATCCGCATCGCAAACTCTACATTCTCATAGGCTGACATAAGCGGAAATAACGCAAACGACTGGAAGATCAGCCCCATCTGCGTTCTGCGGATGTCCCCCCGTGCTTTGTCAGACAGTCCGCTTAGTACAACGCCGTCAAAATCCACGCTGCCTTCCGTCGGCTGGTCCAGCGCTCCCAGCAGATTCAATAGCGTTGTTTTCCCCGAGCCGGAACGGCCTTTCAGGGCAACAAGCCTCCCTCGCGCGATCGATAGATTAACGCCCTGCAGGACAACTGCAGCGCCGGAGCCTCGTCCAAACGTACGCTTCAAGCCTTCCACCCTAAGCAGGGTCTGCTCCGCTGCTAGCGGCTCATCATTCCTGGCGTCATGAGCAGAATACGTCATTCGCCTCAACCCCTTTTTTCTCAGGCCTATATTTTCGCCCTCTAATATGTAACCGCTGTCAAAATTCGTCGTTGACTTGGATTTTACAGGAACTTACAGAGGGTGTAAATGCCATTTTTACAGGGTAATAGTAATTCGCCTACATTCATTAAAAAAGAGCATACCCCTAAGGTACGCTCTTCTCCAATCGGTCACTTCCCAAGCCTGGCGCAATAACGGAAGAAAGGCTTCAGATTCTCCTGCTGAAGCAGCGGCACGGCCGCTTCAATCTGGTGTATTTCCCAATCCCACCACTTCACTTGCATCAGCCTCTCAATTACTTCAGGCGGAAAACGGTACTTCAAAATGCGGGCAGGGTTGCCGCCAACAATCGCATAAGGAGGAACGTCCTTCGTCACCAGCGCATGCGTTCCTACAATGGCCCCATGACCAATCGTAACCCCGGATAAAATCGTGGCGTAATGCCCGATCCACACATCGTTGCCAATCGTGACATTGCCGTTTGACTTTGCCCCCTCCGTGAAGTATTGCGTCATATAAGCGGTAAAAGGGAAAGTCGAGACCCATTCATAATGATGGTTGCCCCCCAGGAATATCGTTGCGGTGTTCGACACTGAACAAAATTTGCCAATCGTCGCAATCGTATTTTCCGTCCAAGACAATACGATTGGCGTACCCATCGTAAAGGGGCCGATAAACAATTTATTATTGACATGGCGTGGAGGCAGCGCCTCCAAAATCGTCTTCATATTACTCACTTGTAAATCATCCTCCGACCTATCATCTTGCATCGCTTAGGAGCAGTATATTCATAGAACTCTTGCCGCGTACAGGCTATACCCAGCAGGCAGCGGCGGATATATGACGACAGTCGGCACGCCTTGTCATCCTCTCATGGGATCAGTATGATGGGAATATTGGAATTGGATCTAGGTAGAGGGGAAGGTTTGCTAACCATGAAATGGAGCGCAATAGAGGAGCTGGGTGAGCGCGGACTTGTCCTGCTTGACCGGATGGATGACTTCTCGGAGGAAGACCCGCTGTATGCCTTTGCGTTGGACGAGCTGCTGTGCAGAAGTACAGGGAGAGGCGGACCCGCGGTATGCCATCTATGGCGCCATCCGCGCGCCTTCATCATGGGGCTGCGTGACAGCCGCCTGCCGGGAGCCGGAACAGCCCGCGACCTGCTGGAGACAGCCGGCTGGGCAACAGCAGTACGTAATTCGGGCGGAGCCGCCGTCCCGCTTGATACAGGAGTCGTAAACCTGTCGTTAATATTGCCGAAGAGCGATGTGCTTGATTTTCACTTTCATAACAACTTCGAGCAGATGTACGAGCTTATACGGCTGGCACTGCAAGGGACTGGCCGGCAGGTCGACAAGGGCGAGATCAGCGGGGCTTATTGTCCGGGGGACTTCGACCTGAGCATCGGCGGCTACAAGTTTTGCGGAATCGCCCAGCGTCGGCAGGCGCACGCGATTATTATTCAAGCCTTTATCGTGGCGGAGGGCTCCGGGGCTGAGCGCGCCCGCCTTGTCCGCTCGTTCTACGATATAGCAGCAGCCGGAGCGGATGCCGCCAACTTCCCGGTTGTGACGGATGACAGCACGGCAAGCCTGGAAGAGATGGCCGGACTTGGCGCCGAGGCCTCACATGCATTCGCAGCCGCCGTGAAGCAGGTGATTAGGGAAGCCCAGGAGGGGCAGCCTTCCGCTGGCAGCCTGATCCTGCCCGATTCCGAGCAGGTCCGCGAGATGGCGGAAACTTTGCATAATCGCTATGCGATATAGCGTCAAAGCCGATACTGACATTGGACATGCCCTTTTTGCCGCCTTGCTCTGACCGCGACAACAAGAAAATGAAAATAAGACCCTGCCAGGGTCTTATTTGTTCTAGTGTCTTCTCTTAGTAATCCTTTAAGACCCTTACTGGCTCTTATCACCATACTCCCTTCACCCAACGATCTCCAGCTGTTCAGCCAGCAGCTCCTTCAGTCTTGGAATTACGGTATCCTTGAAATGCCGTGGGTCGGGAGTAGATATATACAGCACCATTCCGTCATGATCCTCGCCGTGTTCTTCGGTATAGTTCAGAAAATAGCGATAGTCCTCCACCTGCTTGCTGCGGTCAACAATCGCGCAGGTAAACCACCAGTCTGTCCGCTCAAAGGCCTGTACCATTTCTTCTTGCGTATTGACCCTATACCATAAGACGTTCTCCAAATAGACGGGACGTTCATAAGGCAGCAGCCAGACCGAATTGGTGTCTACAAGGCGGCTGTTTACGAAGTCTTGCGTAGCCGCATCTTGATCTGCAAGCGTGTAAACTCCCTGTTTTTCGTATACGGCCGATCCAATTTTTCGCAGTAGCTCTTCATTTATTTCTTCTAACGGGACCTCTCTAAAATAAGCTAACAGCTGATCCATAACAGCCTGACTAACCTTCGGATCACGCTCCGGCGCATAATGAAGAAGCAGGATTTCCTTTACCTTTGAACTTGTCGCCGGGTCATTAATGATACCGTAATGGAAATCATGCGCAGCGCTCTCCATTAATTCGCCTTTATGCGGATCTTTATCCCGGTCCCAATTCGTATAAGAGAACAGAATGTCGGACTGGGGTTCCTGAAATGCAGATATGACCTTTGCCATTGTCTCGTATCCGGCTGGTCCATAACCTAATTCATAGCCTTGCTCCAGGCGAAAAGGATACGTATTTAAATCTAGCTTCAAGCTGCTTCCTCCTCAAACATTAAAAGTGCCGATAACAGGTTATCGGCACTTCCATACCTATTAATTCTCCGACTTATCTCCGATCATCTCCAGAAGCGCAATCGGGATGTTAAACTGCTGATTGTCGATTTGCAGGAGCCTGAGCTGCTCCTCGGCGTCGATCACGTTATCTGCCTTGATCTCGCCCATCTCCCTGTGCAGACGCTCCATCTGGCGGTCGAGTGCCGTCACCGAATCCGCAGCTGCCTTCAGTTCCTGAACAAGACTTTCCGGCACATCGGCGTTGTATTTGTAGAAAATTTTATGTTCAAGGCTTGCCCAGAAGTCCATCGCAATCGTCCGGATCTGCACCTCGATGCAGACATGCTCCACACGGTCGGACAAGAAGACCGGCACCTCAATTAGCATATGAAGGCTTTTGTAACCGTTAGGCTTCGGATTCTTAATATAGTCTTTAACCTCGAGCACCTTCAAGTCAGACTGCCTTTGCAACATATCCGAGATGAGATAGATGTCTTTAATAAACGAGCAAGTAATGCGCAGCCCTGCGATATCCCTGATGTTTTCCTTAATGCTTGGCAGCGAAATATCCAGATTTTTGCGGACCAGCTTATTCATTATGCTTTCCGGCGACTTCAGCCGGGATTTCGTATGCTCGATCGGATTATAATCATGGAGCATCTGAAATTCTTCTTTCAGAATTTCAATCTTGGTCTCTATCTCGTCCAGCGCAAACTTATACGTCATCATAAACCGTGTGATCAGTTGTTTCAGTTGTTGGAATTGCGATACACTGCTAAGAAGATTCATGCTCCTTGCCTCCTGGCTCCGGTCGCTTCTTCAAGATGTGACCGGTAGTATTCCTATTCAGTATAACGCCCGCAAGGCAGCAATCGCAATTTTAGTGCCCTACAGCCAATCACCATTGGCCACCAGGAACACTTTGCCGCCGATCTTAATCTCGAATTCCCCGTTGTTCTTCGAAGCATCGATAAGCAGCAAGGAGTCACGCCCAATCGAATAACCTTGCTCTACCCGAAGCTGAATGGAGCTCTTGCCTAACACCTCGTGCTCCAGCAAATACCCCGCCAGATTACCGTTAGCGCTGCCCGTTGCCGGATCTTCATAATACCCGGTGTCATTAACAAACACCCGGACATGAAGGTCATTCATTTCATGAAGCGTTTCCTGTGTAAAAACAAGAATGTTCGCATCGGCGCCCTCCTTGAGGAACCGCTCGTACTTCTGATGATGAATCGCGCAGCGCTGAGCAGCCTTAAGAGTCTTCACGGGAACAATAACCGCGGGCAGGCCTGTTGAAGCCACCTGAATCGGAAAGCTCGCGTCGATATCCTCTACGCCAATCTGAAGAATATCTGCAATAACCGACGGTTCAATCGCATCCCTAAACTCCGGCTGCTTCTGAGCCATCCACAGGACAGGCCTCTCTCCTTCAGCGAAGGCGACCGGGATCTGCCCCACCCCAAGGTTCAAGAGAACAGGATCATTATTCCCCTTCTCAATGACATGCCGGATAACATACGCCGTGCCTAGTGACGGGTGACCCGCAAACGGGATTTCTACATCAGGGGTAAAGATTCTTACGTCATATCCACCGTCCGTCTTTTTACCTGACATCACAAAGGTAATCTCAGAGAAATTGAATTCCTTTGCTATCTGCTGCATTTCAGAGGTCTCCAATTCTCTGTCGGGGAGCAGCACAGCAAGCTGATTCCCCTGGTATTTCCGCTCAGCAAACACATCCACCATATAAAATCGCATAACTATCCCCTCCTCACTAAGTAAGTCCTGCGAATCAGCTGATTAACGACTTCGGAGAGAACTAGACCAATAGCAATGGTCCCGGAGATCATAAACGCCTTAACTCCGAGCTGAACGGCAATATCGTACTCGTTCTCCACGACTCGCCGCATCGCATCGTATGCTGTACCGCCCGGCACAAGCGGTATAATGCCTGCTACGCTAAACACAATGATTGGCGTCTTATACAGCTTGGCAAAAAGCTGGCTGATAATCGCAACGATAATAACCGCGATCAGAGTTGACGGAATGGCCTCCAGCCCCATTTCCATGCAGGCCATATAAAGCAGCCAGCCGATCATCCCAACAACGCCGCATTGGGGCAGCGTCTGCCTGGGCGCATTAAAGATTAGGCCAAAGGCAACTGCCGTTATGAAGCTCAATACCGCTTGTTCGATCCAAGGCAAGCTTGTCCCCTCCTTTACACTAATAAAATGACAGAGCAGCCGCCATGCCTGCTCCAATCGCAAAAGCGGTCAGGAATGCTTCTACCCCTTTGGACAATCCCGATACCAGATGCCCGGCCATCAAGTCCCGGACGGCATTCGTAATATGCAGCCCCGGTACAAGCGGCATAACGGAAGCAATAATAACGGTGTCTATATTAGAGGCTGCCCCGCTCTTCACAAGCAGTATGGTCACAATGCCGAGCAGCAAGGATGCCACAAATTCGGCAAACAGCTTGACCGGTACGAGCCGGTGAAGCAGCACCACACTCCCGAAGCCTAATCCCCCGGCAAGAACGGCTGCCAGAAAATCATGCCACCGCCCGCCGAACATGACCAGGAAGCAGCCGCTCGCAATGGCGGCAACCAGCACCTGGAGCCAGACCGGATAAGCATAAGGCTGCTCATCAATCTCCGTCAGCAGACGGTGGGCCTCGCTCACCTCCAGTTTCCCTTGACTGATCCGCCGCGAGATTTCATTCACAAGCGTCACCTTCCGCAAATTCGTCAAGCGTTCCGAAATACGAATCAGCCGTGTTGTCGGCACGGAGGCATCCATCGCAAATAATATACCGGTTGGCGTCACATAGCTCTGCGCGTCCGAGATACCGTAAGCAGCGGCGATCCGCACCATGGTATCCTCTACCCGGTACGTCTCGCCGCCATTTTGCAGTATAATTTTGCCCGCAAGCAAACAGGTCTGTGCAATCAGATGATAAGAATGAAGAGGCTGCTCCATCACAGTTGAAGTCATGACCTATCGCTCCTTCTACCCATGTTACGTTGCGGCCGCCACCGGATGATCGGCATGGTCCTTCTTCACCAGTGCATGTTTCTCCCATGCCCGGCTGCGCCAGCGGAAGAACATCGCAAAGGCACGAAGCCATTCATCGGCCGCAATAGCCAGCCAAATGCCCGGGAGACCCATATCGAGCTGGAATACAAAGAAATAACCAAGCGGCAGACTCATGCCCACCATCGATACCGTTCCCGCCCATAACGGGAACTTTGCATCCCCTGAAGCGCGAAGCGAGTTCACGAGAATGATGTTGATCGTACGGCCGGTCTCCAGAATGACGCTGTACAGCAGCACTTGGGAGCCGAGGCGAATGATCTCCGGATCGCTCGTGAATATATTCATCAGCTGTTCGCGGAATATCATAACAAAGGCAATCATAACGGCGCTGGAAACAGAAGCCCAGCCGGTGCTGTACCACACCCGCCTGTAAGCTTCCGTCTGACGTCCTGCGCCAATCATCCGTCCCACAATAATGGACGTTCCTGAACCGATGGAGAAAGCCATCAAATAAATAAACATCGAAATATTCGCTGCATACTGGCGGGCGGCAAGCGATTCCTCGCCAAGGAAGGTCGCATAATACAGGAACACCATCTGGCAGCCTTGATACATGACCTGTTCAAGAGCCGACGGAATACCGATTCTTAATATTTTGCCAATATACGCCTTGGATAATGTGAAATAATAACGCATCTTCATACGAACTTCCATTATGCGATACAGCATCCAGAAGAAGACGACCAGTGCCAGCGCCCTGCTGATCACAGTCGACACAGCCGCACCGTGAACGCCCATCTGAGGGAATCCGAAATGGCCGAAAATCAGAGCGTAATTGCCAATCAGATGGATGATGTTCATCCCGAGCGATACAAACATCGCTTCCTTCGTGAAACCATGCACCCGGATAATGGCAGAAACCGAATTAATAAGCGCCTGCAGGAAAATAAATCCGCCAACGAAGGACAAATACGCCTTCGCATGCTCCAGCACTTCGCCGTGCAGGTTAAGACTTTGCAGGATCAAGCCGTTAAAGACGACAAACACAATACTCATCACGAGGCCAACCGCCAGGTTAAGCGTCACGCTAAGCGCCGAGATTTTGGCTGCTTCCTTCATTTGCCTCGATCCGATATACTGCGCAACAACAATCGACGCACCGTTACCGATGACCTCCAGAACCAGTAAAGCAATAAACAGGTATTGGTTGGAGGCGCCTACCCCCGATACCGCATTATCCGAGATCGCGCTCAGCATAAAGGTATCGGCAACTCCCATTAGCATAAATAACAATAATTCCAGAAATATCGGCCATGTCAGAAAAAATAAATTAAACTCCTTTGATGGCTTCTCCGCTTGAGCGGCTGTCATGCTGTCACCTCATCTTATCGGTCAAAATCCTTCTATGGCAGCTGCTTGAGTACCATCACTGCCGCACCAACCGCGACAGCCTCTTCTTTGAGCAAACCTTTCGAAAACAACGGCTTATACTGCGGATAATAATACGTATGGCTTCTTGCAACCTCCACCGCGGTCTCAAATACACTCTCGTGCGCATTAATAAGTGCACCCCCGAGAATGACCTTCTCCGGGTGCAATACATTAATCAGATTGGCTAACCCTATTCCTAGATAAGCAGCGGCTTGCTTAAACTTCTCCCGCACGATGGGTTCACCGGCCGACAAAGCCTCGAGCAGCAGTTCAAAGCTTAGCGCCTCGCCATTGCCGCTGCCGGTCTCTCCCCTTAGCGCAAGCGATCCCGCCGCCGCAAGCTCGCGCACTTCGTTCTCAATCGCGTGAACGGATACGAAAGACTCCAGCGCTCCGTCAATGGGGCTGCCCGGCTGCGAAAGATTGCCGGCCTGAATGATCATCCGGCCAATCGCCCCCTCCATGTCGGTCGCTCCGTAAACGAGCTGGCCGTTCGACATCACCGCCGAACGGAGGCCGGCGCCCACATGCACATACAGCATGTGCTGGTAGTGTTCGCTCCTCAGCGCCCAATGCTCACCGACCAGGGCCGTATTCGCTCCGTTATCGAGCAGTACCGGGAAGCCCAGCTGTGCCTCCAGCAGCTCGCAAATCGGCAGATTATGCCAGCCCTGAGCAGGGAAATAGACGGGATCCAGTATAAGACCCCGCTCACGGTCAAGCGGACCTACCGCGCCGACGCCCATGCCAACAATGCTCGATGGTTGAAGGTCATGCTCCTGTACAAATTTGCGGACGGCAGAGTGCACCCGCTTCATGAATACATGCGGCGTCATGCTCTCATCCATTTTCCAGCGTATGGAAGACAGCCTGTTCATATGCATGTCGTATAAACCCATAGACGAATAGATCCGCGAGATTTCGAGTCCAAACAAATAACCGTAGGTTGGATTCGTCTCGTATAAAATCGGTCTTCTGCCGCCGGTAGAGCTGCCGCGCCCGCTCTCCTGCAGCTTGTTATCTGCGATCATCTCTTCGAGCAGCCGCGTCATGCTGCTGCTCGTCATTGAGAATTCCTTCATCAGCTCGGCCCGAGATACGACGCCTCGCTGGGCTATATAGGTATAGACCCGATTGGTCGGTGTCTTATTAATGGACATAGGACTCCCTCATCTATCCAATGCTCTATAAGATTAATTTTGCTTCTCGACGCCGTCCAAAGGGTGGCGCTGACGGAACTCGGAAGGCGTCTCTCCGTACTTCTTGCGGAACAGCTGGGAGAAGTGACGCATGTCCTGGTAGCCGATCCTCTCGGCAACATCAGCGAGCTTCAGCTTCGGATTCAGCAGCATTTGCTTCGCCTGCTCCAGCCTCAGGCCAATTACGTATTCCTTAAAGCCGGAACCCGTCTTCTGCTTGAACAGCTGGCTGAAGTAGACCGGATTCAGGTACACAATGGCAGCAACCTTCTCAAGCGACAGATCGGCGTGATAATGCGTGCGGATATATTGAAGCGCAACCTCAATCGACTGATCGCTCCCGCTAGCATAATGCTCATATACCTGCGTGGATGAAGCCTGGCGCATCCGCTGCACTTCGCCCGGCACAGCATCAATATCCTCAATCACATCCGTATGCATAATCTGGAACGGAACCCTCAAATATTTGATCAAGTGTTTACGAAGCTCTTCCAGGAGCCCCGACATCGTTCCGCCTTCCGGGAGAGTAACCAGACCAAGAAGACTTTTATTATCATAGATGGTGACGAAACCTTGACCATACTTCTCGATCAGCTCGCCAAGCACATTCTCGATCATGAAGTGCTCAAGCTGCACGACCTTGTCGCTCTCCATCTTGACCATAATGAGATTGAAATGCGGATGGCTGTCCATAAACGGCTTCATATCAAAGCGCCCGATATCAAGTCCTTGTGCCCAGCGCTGGAACACGGCTTCCCGCAAGTAATTGCGGTTCATCTTCAGAAGCTCTGCTTCCTCCATGAACTCCCGCTCATGCTCAATCTCTGTGCTTATCTTCTGGATCATCTCCGCCAGCACTTCCTTGCCGATCGGCTTGAGCAAATAGTCCTTCGCCCCAAGCCGCACCGCTTCCTGCGCATAGCTGAATTCCGAATACGCGGAAATGACAACCCACTTCACTCGCGGATACATGCTGCGGGTCAAATTCATCAATTCAAGTCCAGTCATGCCCGGCATCAGAATATCTGTAAGCACAATATCGATCCGCTGCTTGCGCAGCTGGGCAACCGCTTCTTCGGCATTCACAGCAAGAAAGGTGCTGTATGCCGGAAACCGGTTGCCCAATGTCCGCTTGATGCCATCCCGTATGACGGTTTCGTCATCCACAATTAATATGTTCATCGCCCGTTTAACCTCCTCTTGCAGGCAGCGGTATTGCGATAATAACCGTCGTCCCTTTTCCTGCTTCACTGGAAATTCTCAGACCGTACGGCTCCCCGTACATCAGCACAATACGGCGGTGCACATTTGGCAGGCCAATTCCTCTTCTTCCACGGCCTTCCTGTGCAGCGTTATAGTTGCGGCCCGGCCCGGAATCCTGAAGCATGGCCTGCAGCTCCTTCAAAGCTTCCTCATCAATGCCTACCCCGTTATCCTCAACAACAATGCGCAGCTCGTTCGCCTCTTCATCGGCAATCGTAGATACCCTTAGCAGTCCCGGCCGGTCGAGAGGCTCCAGACCACTCTTCACCGCGTTCTCAATAATAGGCTGAATCGTCATCTTCGGCACGATCGCATCCAGCCAAATATTGTCGACCTGCACCTCCGTGCTCACGCGACCGACCAAACGATTCTCAATAATCGTCATATAATGCCGCATCTGCTCCAGTTCCTGGCGGAGTGTCGTCTTCGACGCTTCCTCCCAGTCGCTGCTGTAACGGAACATATGGGATAACGACAGGATGACTCGCCCGAGTCTGTCATTCTCCCTTTCATCCAGCATCCAATAGATCATATCCAGCGTATTGTACAGGAAATGCGGATTAACCTGCGACTGCAGGGCCTGCAGCTCCGCATTCTTCTCACTGATCGAGGACAGCGTAATGCGTTCAATCAGCTCATCCATCCGATGAACCATCCGGTTAAAGGACGAGACCAGACTGTTAATTTCCTCGAACGATTTGACGTCCACCGAACCTCTGAAATTACCCAATTCAACCTGCTTCATTTCCCGGATCAGGAGCTTCAGCGGTGAAGAGATATTCCGGGAGATTAAAGTCGCCAGCATAATCGAGAGCAAAATAACGGCTATAATAACGGCGAGCAGATACAGCCTGGTTTGGACAAGCTCTTCACTTATGTCCGATTTGGGCGTTAGCCCGAACACGGTCCAGTCGGCAACGGCCGCATTAGCCGAGACGATTAAATCATCGGTATTATTATCGACAACTATCTCATCGCCTTTTGGCTTTGGCAGTCTGCTGAAGGACGGTGCCGGGAGCTGCTTGTCCGCATTCGCTTCCATCGACAGATTATCCTTCTGCTCATCCGTAGATGCAATAATATCGTTATTATTGTTCACAATAAACACGCGGCTGTTTGGACTAATTGACGCATTGGATAATGCGGCCAGGATAGGCTTAGGGTCGGTCTCGATCAGCACAATGCCAACCGGCTTGTAATTCGTCAGATCGTATAACTGCCGCCCGAATATAAAGACAGGCTCCTGAAGTATACTGTTCAAAACCGAGCCCTTCGAGAGACCAAGCCATACCATCTCGCCCTTAGAATCTACAAGCTTTTTGTACCAATCAGCCGAGCGGTAATCCTGATCCACCAGACCGGCGAACCGCCGCTCATAATTGTACAGCTTGCCGCCCTTCGTCATAACGTGAATGCCTACAATATCATCTCGCGAATAGTATGCGGCACCGATTATATTTGTAATCGCCCGTTCATTCATGACACTGACGTTTATATTCGTTTCTTTATCCGCTTCAAGAAGCAGCCGGGACAGCTCGTAGTTACTGTTCAGCGATTTGGTCACGCTGTCATAACCTTCAAGCAGCAGATCAAACAGCCCAACTGTCTGCGAAACGTTCTTCTCGGCAAGATCACTGATCTTCGAGTGAATGATTTGGGTCGTCTTCTGATAATAGAGGAAGCTGACCAGGATAAGAAGGGTCATCATCGAAGAGAACAGCAGTAGAAATAATCGATTCTGGATAGAGTGCATTCCCCTGTAACGCGCCAACTTTGCTCCTCCTAAAAGAATTATCTGTGATCATTCTACTTCGTAAGCCTTAAGTCTGTATCCTCATTTGCTTATTGTAACACAAACAGAAAAAAGCGGAGAAGGGTCTTAACCCTTCACCGCGCCTGCTACCATACCTTTTGTAATCTTATCTGCGAGCAAGAAGTAAATCACGATAACCGGAAGTGCACCAAGTACGAGGAATGCACCTATCGCTCCGTAGTTGACCGAATATTGGCTGACGAAGCTGTATACCCCGAAAGGCAATGTTTTGAGACGCTCACTCGAGATAAATGTTGCTGCCAGAATGTACTCATTCCAGATGTTAATGAAGGTCAGAATACAAACCGTTACCATTGGCGGAACGGATACCGGAAGGACGATATTCCAGAAGATCCGGAAGACTCCCGCTCCGTCTACGATCGCCGATTCTTCAATCTCGTGAGGAATCGACTTCATAAATCCGCTTAGAATAAATACGGCGATTGGCGTCTGGAATGCAATGTAAGGGAAGATAAGCGCCTTATGCGTATTCAGAAAATCGAGATTTTTGAAGATGATCATCAGCGGCAAAAGCGTCGCCTGCATCGGGATCATCATTCCGATCAGGAAGATGACCATCACGGCCTGACCGTATTTCCACTTGAAGCGGCTGATGGCAAAGGATACAAGCGAGCTGAGGAACAGAACGCCTACCATTGTAATCAGGGTAACTTTCAAGCTGTTAAACAGGTATTTAACGTAATTGCCCGACTCCATCGCAGCACTGTAGTTGCTCCATTGCGGAACATGCGGCAGAGCGAAAAATTGTCCGGACAAAATTTCTTCGTTTGTCTTTAACGAGTAGATAGCCAGCCACAAGAGCGGATACAATTGGGTGACTAACAGAATCGCCAGTAGAACCCACATGAGAGTTTTCCCGATCGAAAACTTTCTTTGCGGCTTAATGCTCGGCAACACTGCTGTGTGTGTACTTTGGCTCATGGTCGTATCCCTCCTTCGTTACGTGTATTTCCGTTCCAGACGGTTGAATCCATAGTTGATAACCACTGTTGCGACAAGGCAAACTACAACCAGAATGGCTGCAATGGCACTTCCGTATCCATATTTCATCGACAAGATTGACATTCTGTACATATGCGTCGCGATAACGTCCGTTGCGTTACCAGGACCGCCGCCTGTCATTACCATAATCATGTCGAACGATTGAAGAGAGCCGATAAAGGCAAGGACAATCGAGATTTTGAAGATCGGAACGTTCATTGGCAATGTAATATGCCAGTCAGCTTTCAAGCCTTCAGCGCCATCAATTTTGGCTGCTTCATAAATATCCGACGGAATGTTCTGAATACCCGTGAACTGAATGAGGGTGTGATAACCAAGGTATTGCCACAAGGCTACGAAGTACAAGCTGTACATCGCGATATCTGGATCTGTCAACCACTGCTGCTGCAAGCTTCCAAGGCCTACCCACTCAAGAACCTGGTTAAGCATGCCGCCCATGGACGCAGGGTTGTAGATTGTTTTCCATAGTTGTCCGATAATAACAACCGACAAAATTACCGGCATAAAATAGCTGGATACAAGGAAATTCGGCTTCTTGACGAAGCGGCTAAGTAAGATTGCGACAAACAAAGCGATTGGAATTTCAAGCATGGAAAATACGGCAAACATTAACGTATGGCGTACAGCGGGCCAAAACACTTTATCATGGAATAACAAATCTTTAAAGTTTTCCAGACCGATAAATTTCGATTCGCCGATCCCGTTCCAATCAATTAAGCTGGTATACAGGGAAACGATGATTGGAACAAATACGAGGCAGACATAGAGCAACAAACACGGCAGCACGAACAGCGCTATCGTTAACTTCGAAACCTTCAGTACGTTCATCTCGTGTGCCCTCCTATCTTTATTAGCTGTTATAAACATAGCTGCGAAAGGAATTCCTGGGAGAGAATCCCTTTCGCAACCGTGTGTAGCTTTTTATATTTTTATCTGTTGGTTAAAGCTTATTTGTTGCTTTCGTAAGCCGTTTGATGCTCTTTTGCAACTTCAGCGGAATCTTTCTTCTGAACGAAGATGTTTTGGATGGAAGTCAAGTGACCTTGAGCTGTACCAGGGTTCATCGTATTATCGAACGCGAGGTCGCCGCCTTTAACTTCTTTGAACAGATCCAGAACGTTGATCGCCATATCGGAGTAGCCGGCTGCTTTGAAGTCGCCGTCCACTTTTTGAGCCAAACCTACAGCGCCTTTAACTGCGAATGCTTCTTTAGGGAAGTTCAGCATGAAGTAGTTCAGGAAATCTTTTGTTTCTTGCAGGTGTTTGCTGTCTGCAGAGATCGCGAATGCGGAACCTGGAGCAAGCATGAATTGGTTAGCGTCGCCTTTGCCGTTTACAGTAGGGAATTTGAATACGCCTACTTTACCTTTTACAGCTTCAGATGTTTCGATACCGCCAGTTGCCCACGAGCCCATGTAGTACATGGCAGCTTTACCGGTTTTGAACAGGTTCTCGCCAGCGTTATAGTCGAAAGATGTAACGCCTTCTTGGAATGCGCCTGCTTGGATCAGGTTTTGCATAGCGTCTACAGCTTCAACGAATGCTGGATCTTCGAATGTTTTCTTGCCGGCTACAACGTCAGACAGGAAGCCAGGGCCGCCGTTTGTGCGGAGCAGGACGTTCATGAACAGGAACGAACCGGTCCAAGTATCTTTTTCACCGATTGCCATTGGCTGAATGCCTTTAGCCTTCAATGTTTTTACGTCTTCGACCATTTCTTCGAATGTCTCAGGAGTTTTTGTAATGCCTGCTTGCTCGAAAAGCTCTTTGTTGTAGTAAACAACGCCGATGTTGTTGCCGTCTGGCAATGCGTACAGGTTATTGTCGAACGTATAGAAATCAAGAACGCCGTCTTGGAATGTATCTTTCAGGCCGTTTTGCTCAACCATGTCGTTCAGCGGCGCGAACAGTCCTGCATCAACGTACGGCTGCATTTGTGCTGCCGGGTTAACGATGGTGATGTCCGGCACTTCTTTCGAAGCTGCTTGTGTTTTAAGCTTTTGTTTCTGTTGGTCTGTATTTAGGGAGTCCAGCTCAATCTTCACGTTAGGATGCTCGGATTGGTATTGGTCTACAATCTTCTTCATCATGTTGTGCTTCGGATCGGTTGGATCTGGGTAAATGTTTTGGAAAGTGATTGTGATTTTTTCGTTGCTCGCCGGTTTCTCTGTAGCAGCGTTAGTTGCACCTGCATTATTGGAAGCTTCCGAGTTGCCGCCGTTATTGCTGTTAGAGCCGCAAGCTGTCAAGCTGATTGCCAAGGAACCTGTAAGTACAAGACCAAGAATGCTCTTCATATTCATTTTAGCCATTTGTTTATCCCCCTTGTTTGTTATGCTCTTATTATCTTGAAATCTGCAAACCCTTACAATGTGTGAACTTAGGATATGAGGTAGGTTTTCTTTAGGTCTTGAGATTCCCCCTTTAAAATCCCCCACTCGAATGCTGTCGAACTATATTTGACTATGCGGTTATTATTTGTTGCTCCAAGAAGCGAATATCCCGGCAGAAAAGGATTCCCAGTGAATCCCGGAGCATTCCAAGCCCTATTTATGAAACAACAATGATAATGCTTAGAAATAAAAAAAGCCGCATCCCTGGACCTAACTGGACCGGGAATACAGCTAATATGTTTATGAGTTCATTATTAAGCCGTGATTTTGTATTGCTTCTTCCACTTGCTAACGTGCAGCTTCATGCCTTTCATCTTGCAGTATTCCTTCAGCGGGATCATGACGCCGTTTGGCCCTTTGTACGGCTGTTCCTTGAATGCCGCTTCCTTGCCGTCCACATGAACCGTAACCGCCGCTTCATTCAGATCCAGCGCCTTCAGCTTCTCGAGCAGCTGCTTCGCGGATTCGCCTGCCCTCGCACCGTTCAAGCGGAAGCCGTTCGTCTGCCCTCGGCCGTTAATCCCTTCTTTCACGGTGAAGGAGATGGAGATGCCCACTTCCTTCAGAATATCCAGCACCTCGGCATTATATGCCCCGTAAGGGAAAGCGATAACGCCTCTTGTGTTGCCCAGCTCTTCTTTGAGACGCTGCTCGGCTTTCTCCAGATCCGTCTTCACGCGGGCATGGTACTCCTCGTCCGTCTCGACGCGCTTCTCTTTCTTCAAATATTGATGACGCGTCAGCACGGGCTTCGTTAAGCCATCGGCACGCATCACGCCGTATTTGTGACTGTCGTATGTATGATTATAGAAAGACATGCCCGACTTCTGCATTTCCCGCATCTGGTCCCACGTCATCTTTGGACGGGCCTTTTGCTTTGGATTGGCCGCATTATCCGCGCCCGAGCCGATAACGAAATTAACGGCAGGGTAACCATGCTCCTTCAGAACCGGAAAAGCTTCCGTATAAAAGCTTTCATAACCGTCGTCAAACGTGAGCAATACCGCATTGTCCGGAACATTGCCTTTATTTTCGATAAAATCAGCATATTGATCGATTGTGATTATATGGAATCCATCTGCCTTAAGCAGCTCCATCTGTTCCTTGAATACATCCATCGGAATGGCGGATTCTGCCTCCGCGCCTTTTATCATTGTTTTCTTTACGGATGTTCCAATTAAATCATGGTACATCAGAACGGCAACTTTATCGGAATAATAAACCCCGCTGCTCCCCGGATCCTTCAGCGTCCATTCCAGCTTCGACTGAAAGGTCGTTTCCAGGAAGGAGGCCGGCACCATCGGTTCCCCGTCGACCATATCCACGGCCGGCGGCTTCTTAACCTTTTCCCCATTGACGTAAAAGCTGACCGGTGTATTGCCTTTCGGAACGGAACATGAAACTGCAATGAGCATTAGACATAAAATGAGTAGAATAAAGTTCGTCCATAGTGTTAAACGGACCTTAAACATGCCTTACTTCCCCCTAAATATCAATCTATTTCATTGTTTTACAAATACTGGACAGCAAACGAAAAAAAAAAGCTGCTGCCTAGTACTCCTACTAAACGCAGTTTATAGCTGGAATGTTGCTCCATTATGATAAAATTTTAATGTAAACTCTATTATATAGGGACGGTGAAGAAATGAACATTGCTATTTTTGGAGCGACAGGAAGGGTCGGACACTTGATTTGCGCCCATTCCCTGGAGGATGGACATACCGTTACAGCTCTTGCGAGAACACCGGAAAAGTTAAAAAACTTGGCCGAAAGGAATGCCTCGTTAAAGATTGTGGAAGGGAATGCGGTTCAGGTGGAGGCCATTCGCAAAACTTTGCAGGGAGCGGATGCCGTCATCAGCGCATTAAGCACTGACGGCGGATCTGTTCTGTCTGACAGCTTGCCTCTAATTCTGGCTTCGATGAAGCAGCTCGGGATCAAACGAATTGTGGCCATTGGCACTGCGGGGGTACTGGACAGCCGGGTTGAACCGGGGCTGCTCCGCTATCAATCCAGCGAATCGAGGCGAACTCTCACGCGGGCTGCCGAGGAGCATCATGCGGCATTTCGTTTATTGGAAGAATCGGGGCTCGATTGGACACTGGTCTGCCCGACTTATCTACCTGACGGCCCGGCTGAAGGAGGCTACCGGGTAGAGCATAACTATTTGCCGGAGAACGGCGCGAGGATAACAACCGGCGATACCGCTGCATTTGCCTATGCCCAGCTGTTCAGCGAGCAATATTCGCGAGCCCGGGCAGGTATAGCCTATTAAAGAGAAAAACAGCCGGGCTGGCGCTTCATGCGCGAGCCTCGGCTTGTTTGATGAAAAGGATGCTTTACGATTCAAGCAGGGCCTGAATCTCTTCGTTGATTTTCTCCGGGGTAATATTAGGACCAAACCGCTTCACGACTTTACCTTCCTTGTTGATCAGGAATTTGGTGAAGTTCCACTTGATCCGCTTCGAGCCAAGCAGCCCGCGCGCATCTCTGGTGAGCTTCTGGAACAGCGGATGCGCCGTGCTGCCGTTTACGTCAACCTTCTCGTAAAGCGGGAAATTCACGCCGAAATTCAGTTCACAGGACTGCGCAATCGCCGCATTATCCTCGAGCTCCTGGTTCATGAACTGACCGCTGGGGAAGCCTAATACGGCAAAGCCCTTCTCTTTATACGTGTCATGGAGATTCTGCAAGCCCTTGAATTGCGGGGCAAACCCGCATTTGGTTGCCGTATTTACGATGAGCAGCACTTGGCCCTTGTATGGAGCCAGCGTTTGTTTCTCGCCTTTGATCGTTTTTACCTCGATATCATATAGGGACATTGTGAATGCATCTCCTTCTAAATAAATTGTTATTAATTAAATTGTATAAAATATATTGTCGGTTGTCAAAGGCTGTTTGTTCCTTTTGACACGTTTTAGAGGCAGTGCTACAATACAATCACCCAATTAATTGCATACAATTTATATAGAGACGGATATCGAACAAGGGGGTTACGACAGCTGTGAACAACGATGAACTGATGAAGCTGGATAACCAGCTATGCTTTGCCTTTTATGCATGCTCCAGAGAGATCACGAAGCTCTACCGTCCTTTACTGGCCGAGCTTGGACTTACGTACACCCAGTATATTACGCTGCTTGCCCTATGGGAGCAGGATAATGTATCGGTGAAGGAGCTGGGCGCCAAGCTGTTGCTGGATTCGGGCACACTGACCCCGCTTCTGAAGAAGCTGGAGTCCATGGGGCTGCTGACAAGAGCACGGGATAAATCCGATGAACGGCACCTCGTGGTCCGCTTGACCATGAAAGGTGAACAGCTTCGGGAGAAGGCCTCCTGTGTACCTGTACGGTTGTTTGAGGGAACAGACGTAGAGCCAGAGGAGCTGTTTGCGCTTCGCAAGCAGGTGCAGACCCTCATGAGTAAAATGAGCGAAGCTACTTAAGTTATAGCATTAGCCAAATAGCAGGCTGTCTGTCTTGTACAGACGGCCTGCTATTTTTTGTGTCCCAGCCTATTGACTCCGTACCACCCCTCCTATATAGTTGGTTACACGAGTAATCAACCACTTAGGTGACCAAGAGGTGATAAATACGATATGACACTAATCATCGATGACAGCCGTCCCATCTTCGTGCAGATTGCCGAACGAATAGAAGACGACATTATTCAAGGACGGCTTCCGGAGGAATCGCAGGTGCCTTCGAAGAACGAGTTCGCCTCCTTTTATCAGATTAACCCCGCAACCGCCGCGAAGGGCGTCAACCTGCTGGTAGACGAAGGAATCTTGTATAAGAAAAGAGGGATTGGAATGTTCGTGGCCACAGGAGCACGTGCTGTGCTGGTAGAGAAACGCAAGGAGCAGTTTTTCGAGCAGTACGTCGTTACCATGCTGAGAGAAGCAGAGAAGCTGGGCATTTCGGCTGATCAATTATCGGATATGATTCGGAGAGGGGATGCAAAATGACAAGCAGCGTTGTAGAAGTAAAAAATCTAACCAAATCGTACGGGAAGGTTACGGCCGTGAATGACGTTACCTTCTCGCTTGAGCCGAATAAAATTTACGGACTGCTTGGACGCAATGGCGCCGGGAAAACAACGATCATGCATATGATTACGGCCCAGCTGTTCGCGACAAGCGGGGAGCTCAAAGTATTCGGAGAAGAGCCTTATGAGAACGAGAGGGTGCTCAGCCAGGTCTGCTTCATTAAAGAGAGCCTGAAATACCCGGATAATTACATGGTCAAGGATGTGCTTGAGCTGTCCGCCTCCCTCTTTCCCAATTGGGATAAGGAATATGCGGACTCTCTGGTGCTCGACTTTCAGCTGCCGCTGAAGCGAAGAATGAAAAAGCTGTCCCGCGGCATGCACTCCTCCGTCGGCATTATCGTCGGGCTTGCCAGCCGCGCTCCGTTAACGATTTTTGACGAGCCATACCTAGGCTTGGACGCTGTTGCGAGAGCCATGTTCTACGACCGGCTCATTGAGGACTACTCCGAATATCCGCGGACCATCGTATTGTCCACTCATCTCATTGATGAAGTAAGCCGTATGCTGGAGCATATTATCGTCATCGACGGCGGTAAGATTCTTATTAACGAAGATGCCGAGGAGCTGCGCGGCTCAGCCTATTCGATTGCCGGTACAGCAAGTGCCGTTGAAAGCTTCATCGCAGGGAAAAAGGTCATTTCGCGCGAGCCGTTTGGCGGATTGCTGACAGCGGGCGTGTTCGAAAGGCTGACGGAAACCGACCGGAAACGGGCGGAATCGCTGGGATTGCAAACAGCCGCTATCTCCCTGCAGCAGCTGATCGTTCAATTAACCAATAAAAAACTTGAAACCAAAGGAGGCTCCCGTCCATGAATCGAATCGCGAACGTGATCAAGCTTCTGAATCGCGACAAGCATACCTGGATGACCGTCCCTGCAGGCATTCTCGGATCCAGCTTTATCGTGAATGTGATTATCGGCTTCGGAAGCGGAATTGCGATCTATACCGGCGGCTTGTCATCCATCTTCATCTATATGCTTGTCCTTGGCATTATCGTGCTGCCGCAAACCTTTCCGTTTGCCATCAGCTTCAGCATCCGGAGAACCGATTATTTTATCGGCACCGTCTTAAATGCCATTCTGTCGAGCGCACTTGTGACCCTGATTCTCATGATCCTGGCAGCTATAGAGGATGCCACTAACGGCTGGGGAGTACAGCTGCACTTCTTCAACCTTCCGTTCCTGACAGACGGTAATTTGGCCCAGGAGTTTCTGACAGAGTTCATCCTGCTGCTGACCATGTTCTTGTTGGGCTTTGCGATCGGAAGTGTTTTCCGAAAATTCAGAGCAATCGGACTATTTGTCACAAGCTTGGCCGCAATGATCGTAACGACTCTCCTTGTCGTTCTAGCAACGCTTAATAACTGGTGGGAGCCGATCTGGAACTGGCTGCAGGAGATCACCGCGTTCGAGCTGTCGCTGTGGCTGCTGCCGATTGCCTTATGCTTCGCCATCCTTTCCTTCCTGCTGATCCGCAGATCCACCGTATAGATTCTTTATCGTAAAATAATCGTCCCCCTTGTCAGACATCCAGTGTCATCGGTTGCTGCTGTTGAATACAACGGTAATACCAATGCTGCTGGACTGCCAGACAAGGGGGATTTTATATGGATTTGCGGAGCTTGATGAACCTTGAGGATTATGAACGGCTGGAGGTTATTCAGGATGTGAAGAGCGGATTAACCGCTGTCATTGCAATCCATAATACGAAGCTTGGCCCTGCTCTTGGGGGCTGCAGAATGTGGAAATACCTGTCCGTCGAGGATGCGATAATAGATGCGTTCAGACTGGCACGTGGGATGACTTATAAATCGGCAATGGCGGAGCTGCCCCTCGGCGGCGGCAAAGCGGTCATTATCGGAGACCCCGGCAAGGATAAAAGCGAGCCCTTGTTCCGTGCTCTCGGACGGTTTATCAACCGGCTGCATGGTGAATATATTACCGGAATGGATGTTGGAACAACCTCGGCGGATATGGACTGGGTATATAAAGAGACGCCGTATGTCACAGACATCACCGGATCGCTTGGCGCTTCCGGCACGTTTACTGCGGATATGACTGCCTATGGCGTGTATCTGGGAATGAAAGCTTCCCTCAAGAAACTTGACGGGTCGGATAGCTTGTCCGGCAAAGTGGTTGCCGTTCAAGGGCTCGGGAAGGTCGGGATGTTCCTCTGCCGCTACCTGGCTCTTGCCGGAGCCAAGCTCATTGTGGCGGACTTGAATGAGGAGCTTGTGCAGAAGGCGGTAATGCATTACGGGGCTAAGGCAACTCCGGTGAAGGATATAGCGCAAGAACTATGTGACATCTACTCTCCTTGCGCGCTTGGGGGCATCATCAACGATACGTCCATCCCGCAGCTTCAATGCCGGATTATTGCCGGGGCCGCCAATAATCAGCTGGCAGAGGAGCGGCATGGCGACGTACTGCATTCGCGGGGCATCCTGTATGCTCCTGACTATGTGGTGAACGCAGGCGGGATCATTGTGACCGCAGCCGAGCTCAACGGCAACTCGCCCTCCTACGCCAGAAGCCGCGTCGAGCGGATCTATGGTACGCTCATGAACGTGTTTGCCTGGTCTGACAAGTTCGGGATATCCGCTGCCAGAGCCGCTAACCAGCTCACCGAGAAGCTGCTTAGCGAGTGAGTCCATAGATAGAACCAACCAAGGGCTGCTCCTGACGGTCATGATGACCGCCGGGAGCAGCCCTCGTTCACTGATCCGTTTATTCGATTTCTGCTTTCCGCTCCTTTATAATGAGGACATAGGCAAGTTACCCGTGAAAGGAGCCGGAATAAATGAAAGAAGAGATTATTAAACGACTGACCTCGTATGTCATCGTAGATACCCAATCCAATGAGGAGAGCGAGACCTGCCCCTCCACTCCCGGCCAGCTTACTCTTGCGAACCAGCTGGTTGAGGAACTGAAAGCAATCGGGATGGATGAGGTAACGATTGATTCGAACGGTTATGTAATGGCCACTCTGCCCGCTAACTCCGATAAACAGGTGCCGATTATCGGCTTTCTGGCACACGTAGACACAGCAACCGATTTTACCGGAAAAAATGTAAAGCCGCAGCTCGTCGAATACGAAGGCGGCGACATTACGCTAAACGAAGGGCTTGGCGTCGTGCTGTCGACAAAAGATTTCCCTGAACTCAGCCAATATAAAGGCCATACGCTGATGACAACAGACGGCACAACACTGCTTGGCGCCGACAATAAAGCCGGCATCGCCGAGATTATGACCGCGATGGCCTATCTGATCGCGAATCCGGACATCAAGCATGGCAAGATCCGCGTCGCTTTCACGCCGGATGAAGAGATTGGCCGCGGGCCTCACCGCTTTGACGTGGCTGCTTTTGGCGCCAAATATGCTTACACCGTTGACGGCGGTCCGCTTGGCGAGCTGGAATACGAGAGCTTTAACGCGGCGTCTGCCAAGATCACCGTTAATGGCACCAACGTCCATCCCGGCACTGCCAAAGGCAAGATGATCAACTCGATGAAAATCGCCATGGACCTTCACAGCCGTCTTCCCGCAGGCGAAGCGCCTGAGTTTACCGAAGGCTATGAAGGCTTCTACCATCTGAACACGCTGCAGGGCGATGTCGAACAGACGAAGATGTCCTACATCATCCGCGACCATAACCGCGAGAAATTCGAAGCCAAGAAAGCGAATATCTCCCGAATCGTCGAGGAATTGAAAGCCGTCCACGGTCCAAACAGTATCGTTCTTGAACTGAAAGACCAGTACTATAACATGCGCGACAAAATCGAGCCGGTTATCCGGATCGTTGAGATCGCCCGCGATGCGATGGAGAGTCTTGATATTAAGCCGATCATCAAGCCGATCCGCGGCGGTACTGACGGTTCGCAGCTGTCCTATATGGGACTGCCGACTCCGAATATTTTCACCGGGGGCGAGAATTATCACGGCAAATTCGAGTATGTTTCCGTTGATAACATGGTCAAATCGGTCCAGGTGATTGTCGAGATTATTAAACGGTTCGAAGCAAGCGGCGAATAATTAGGATGGCCGCTCGACTTCAAACTGCTCTCCTAGCTTCGCATACGATGAACCCGCCAGCCGGCTGACCGGTTGAAGCGCCGCCGCATCAACATGTCTCCGCTCGTCAACTACAGCTTCATCCAAATGATAGCGGACAACGCGGCCAATAAGCAGATCGGCAGCAGGCGCTTCGGCTGTTCCGCCCAGCGGGATCGCTTGCTCGAGCACACATTCCAGCCTAACCTTGGCTTCGGCAATGCCGGGAACGGAAATGTGCTCGCTAGGAACAGCCGTCAGTCCGGCCAGCGCAACCTCGCTCTCCTCCGGCGGCAGGTTGGCTGCCGTCACATTAAGCTTTTCTACATACGCTTCATCCGCAATGTGGACAACAAACTCTCCTCTAGCGATGGCATGACGAGAGGTATCCTTCGGGATACCTTTTTTGCGCTGCACGGAAACGGAGATCAGCGGCGGATCAGCTGTAACGATATTGAAATAACTGAACGGCGCCGCATTCAGCACGCCATCCTCGGAAAGAGTTGTTACCAAGGCAATCGGCCTTGGAATAATGGTGCCCGTCAGCAGCTTGTAATTCTCGCGTTCACTTATTTCTTCCGGATCAATACGAATCATGGTCCTGCCGCCTCCTCTTTTATTAAAATTGTTCGTTGTACCAAGCTGCGGCAGCTGCAACTTCCGAGCGCGTAAGCTGATGGCCGAACCGTTCCCAATGAACGGCTACCGCTGCGCCGGCTCCGCCAAGCAGCTCTTCCAGCTCCTTCGTCTCGTCTGCCGAGCAGATCGGATCATTCACGCCGGCCCCGATAAATACCGGCACCCCGGACAGATCCGGCAGTTCAAGCCCGCGGATTGGAACCATCGGATGATGCAGGATCGCCCCGCGAAGCGAGTCCTTGTAGTGAAACAGCAGGCTTCCGGCGATATTCGCCCCGTTGGAGTAACCGATGGCTACCAAGTTGCGACGGTCGAAGCCATACTCTTCTGCCGCTTGATCAAGAAAGTCATTCAGCTCCTTCGTCCGGAATACCAGATCCTCCAGATCAAATACACCTTCCGCAATACGGCGGAAGTAACGCGCCATCCCGTTCTCCGATACATTACCCCGGATACTCAGTACCGAAGATTCCGGCGACAGACCTGCCGCGAGCGGCAGCAAATCATGCTCCGTCCCGCCTGTGCCATGGAAGAGGACGAGGACTGGCGCCGCCGGGTTTGTTCCCTGTTTGAATATATGTTTCATATTGATTCCTCCTAAACTGAATTGTCACCTTAGTGGCCAAGTTTTGGCCAGTTATGATGATTCATGCTTCATAGCATGCGCTAATGAATTATTACCCTAATGGCCCTACTCCGGGCCATTGTGATGATCCATACTTCGTAAGCATGAGTTAATGAATTATTAACGGTCCAGTTCCATTACGCGTACGTCAAACGGTGTGAGCAGCTGCTCGATTGTCGCGCGGTGTTGTTCATACCATGCAGGGAGCATCAATTGCTCACCCAGATGTTCGGGCTCTTCGTCACGTGCAAAGCCTGGAGGATCTGTAGCGATCTCGAAGAGTATGCCGCCTTGCTCACGGAAGTAGAGTGCATTGAAGTACTGGCGGTCCACAATAGGCGTTGGCTGGAAGCCGTTAGCGGCCACATGCTGCTGCCAAGTGAGATGCTCGGCATCGTCTTTTGCGCGCCATGCGATATGGTGAACGGTACCGTGACCGCCATGACCAGCCGCCATCGGTTCTGTGTTCACGTCGATGATGTTGCCCAGTTCACCAAACGATTGGTAACGGGCCAATCCGTTCTGCTCATCGACTTTCGACAGACCCATCACATGCTCCAGCAATTGTGCAGTAGCTGCCGGATTCGTGCTGTACAGAATCGCGCCGCCAAAGCCTTTGATGGCATGCTCAGCCGATACGCCGCCAAACGACCATGTGCTTCTTGGACCGTCTTCGCGTGCCACCAGCTCAACCAGCAAGCCGTCCGGATCGGCGAATTGCAGATACTGCTCGCCAAACCGCGTTGTTTCTTGGAACTCGATCGAGAATTTCGCCAGGCGCTCTCTCCAGAAGCCCAGTGTGCCTTCGGGTACAACATAAGTGGTGTAACCAACTTGGCCGCCGCCTACAACCCCTTTACGGGAGTTTTCCCAAGGGAAGAAGGTTATAATTGTGCCCGGGCTGCCCGCCTCATCGCCGAAGTACAGATGGTATACTTCCGGTGCGTCGAAGTTGATTGTTTTTTTCACGAGCCGAAGACCAAGCACCCCTGCATAAAAGTCTGTTGTCACCTGAGGATTTTTCACAAATGCTGTAATATGGTGAATCCCTGCTGTACGTTGGTTGGTTGTCATAATTTCCACTCTCCTATTGGGTTTATTTAGAATTTTAAAGAATCTTTAAATTAAGATATATGGTCTGACTTGATGTTTGATCGTTACGACCATCTTTATTTGAAGGTCGTCTGTGCGAACTTGCCTAATTTCTTGAGCAGTGCACTTGCCGTTTGCTTCTCTTCTGCCGTCAGTCCTCCGACCGCCTCATCAATAACGAGTGTATGCTGCGGGAACACTTCTTCAATAAACTGTGTGCCGGCATCGGTAACCTCGGCGTAAATTAACCTCCGGTCCTCGGTAGAAGCTCTGCGGCATACAAAGCCTTTCTTCTCCAGCTTATCGATGACGTAAGTGATATTACCGCTGCTCATTAGTACCTTCTCGCCGATTTGCTGCAGAGGTTGTGGACCCTTATGGTACAGAAGCTCAAGTACCCCGAATTCGGTCCGGTTAAGGCCATGCTTGCGGATATCCCGGTCGGCATGAGCGTTCACCCATTGGCTGGCTCTGGCAAGCGCGATGTAAAGATCAAGTGAATTATCCTTTTCTTTTTCCATTTGCTCGCCTCGCTTTCGTTTATCTTGATTTAAAGATACTTTATTTAGAGGTAATTGTAAAGGGGTTTTTGAAAAAAAGTTTGAAGAGGCTGTCCAACTGATGGACAACCTCCTTGATTACTGCTTGCCTTATGCCGATTCTTAGCGAACGTTAGGCGCAGAGTTCTCGCTTGGCGCTTTGTTTGGCGCCGGATTTGGTGCAGCATTTGGCGCTTGGTTGTTAGGCGCCATGTTGTTGCCTCCGCCAGTGCCGCCACCGCCGATGCCTTTGCCGCCTTTGCCGCCCTCTTGCATTTGGCCGCCACCGCCGCCAAAGCCTTTGCCGCCTTTGCCGCCCTCCTGCATTTGGCCGCCACCGCCGCCAAAGCCTTTGCCGCCTTTACCGCCTTCTTGCATTTGGCCGCCGCCGCCGAAGCCTTTGCCGCCGCCGCCTGTTCCGCCGCCACCGCCAGCTCCTGCGCCGCCTGCTCCGCCGCCGCCACCGATTCCTGCGCCGCCGCCTGCTCCGCCGCCGCCAATTCCTGCACCGCCGCCTGCTCCGCCGCCGCCAATTCCTGCGCCGCCGCCAGCTCCTGCGCCGCCACCTGCTCCTGCGCCACCGCCGCCGCCAGCTCCTGCGCCGCCGCCTGCTCCGCCGCCACCGATTCCTGCGCCGCCACCTGCTCCGCCGCCGTTGCCTACGCCGAGGCCTCTCGCTTTACCAGCGCCTTTGGCGCTTACTTTCTTACCGTATTTAACGGCGTTGTACGAGTAAGTAATCGACTGGAATGTCTTCGCATCAACCGAGCCAGTCACCTTAAGGCCATGCGTTTTTTGATAATGCTTGACTCCTCTTACCGTTGTATTGTCATAGTAACCGTTGATTTTTCCGGAGTAGCTGCCGATTCCCTTCAACATCCCTTGAATAACATAGATGTCCGGGCCTTTAGCTCCTTTGCCAACTGCAAGACTTGTACCAGCCCCGCTAAACATCAAAGCAGCAGACAGAACAACCGCACCAATGATTTTTCCTGCTTTGCTCGGTTTCCCTGTGCTCTCACGGGAAGACAGCATCCAATCCCATTTCATTTCCTAAGACACCTTCCTGTTCATGTTGAAATTGTTTTTCCACGCCTTACTATTCCCCAATTTGGAATTTCATACGGCTCCAATTTCGATTAAAAAATTAAAGAGTTTATCGTGAAAATTAAACATGTTACGCCGATCCCGATTATTCACTAAGACCCGTGTTATATAATAATTCCGCTTTCATTCCATTATTGAACGGGGGTCTCGACATGCTGAACGACAAGTATATCGAATTCAGTTATCACGAAGGCCAATTCCCGCTTTCCTATGACGGGAAAGCGGCAGATATTTACGTCTCTCAAGAGGACTACGCAGGTGTTATACGGGCAGTATCCGATTTGAAGCAGGATATTTACAAAGTCTCTCAGACCGATCCGCGGATTATTCATCTGGCAGAGGAACTCAAGAGCAGCAGTATCATCATCGGTACGGTCGGGAAAAGCCCCCTTGTCGATAAACTGATTGCGGAAGGAAAACTCGCAGCCTCTGAACTGACAGGCAAATGGGAGGCTTTTGTGCTGCAGACCGTGGCCAATCCGCTGCCTGGCGTTGACGAAGCACTCGTTATCGCAGGAAGCGACAAGCGCGGCACCATCTACGGCATTTATGATTTATGCGAGCAGATGGGCATATCACCCTGGTACTACTGGGCGGATGTTCCCGTACGTCAACGTACAGCCATAATGTTCCGTAACGGGACTTACAAGCAAGGCGAACCGTCCGTCAAATATAGAGGTATTTTTCTAAACGACGAAGGACCATCTCTTATGGCGTGGGTTAGAGAGAACTTCGGGGATTTCAAGCACAGCTTTTATGAAAACGTATTCGAGCTTCTGCTGCGCCTGAAGGCGAACTATCTATGGCCGGCGATGTGGGATAATACTTTCTATGAAGATGATAAATTAAACCCGGCTGTGGCCGACATGTACGGTATCGTAATCAGCACTTCGCATCACGAGCCGATGCAGCGTCCGCACGGCGACTGGAAGAAGCATAAGCAAGGGCCATGGGATTACTCCATTAATGAGGAAGTGCTCTACAGGTTCTGGGAGGAGGGCATCCGCAGAAGCGCCGGCTTCGAGAATGTCATCTCGCTTGGCATGCGGGGGGATGGCGATGAGGCGATGGGCGGTCAGTTGTCGTTTCAAGAAAAAATCGAACTTCTCCAACGGATCGTACAGGACCAGCGTCAGATTATCAGCGAGCAGATGAAGGCCGATCCATCCGAAGTGCCTCAGCTATGGGCCTTATATAAGGAAGTTCAGGATTACTATGAGAATGGCATGCGTGTGCCGGATGATATTACCTTGCTGTGGTCCGATGACAATCATGGCAATTTGCGCAGGGTGCCAACCGCTGAAGAGCGGAACCGCTCCGGCGGGGCAGGCATCTATTATCATCTTGATTATGTCGGCGGTCCCCGCTCCTACAAATGGGTGAACACCGTCCCGCTTGAGAAGATCTGGGAGCAGATGCACAAAGCGTACGAATATGGCGCAGACCGGATCTGGGTGCTGAATGTCGGCGACTTGAAGCCGATGGAATGCCAGCTGGAGTTCTTCCTTCGGATCGCCTGGGATATGGATGCCTTCACTAAAGACAACATCAGAGAATACAGCGTACGGTGGGCAGAGCAGCAATTTGGCTCCCGGTATGCAGAAGAAGCGTCCCTTATTATTAACCGTTACTCCAAATGGAACGGACGGCTGAAGCCGGAGCTATTGAATGCCGTGCCTCTCTATAGCTCTGTTCATTATAAAGAAGCAGATGCCGTTCTGACCGAGCTGCACGAGACGGTTGAGCTGGCCGAGCAAATTTATAATGAGCTGCATGAATCGGCAAAAGATGCCTTCTTTCAGCTGGCGCTCTATCCTGCTAAAGCTTCCGCCCAGGTGCTGGAGATGTATATCCATGCAACCAGAAGCAAGCTGTACGCCGCGCAGGGACGAGCTTCTGCCAACGTGGAGGCCGCTCTGGCCGCACAGCTGTTTAAAGACGATGCCGCACTGAGTTACAGGTATAACCACGAGATTGCAAACGGCAAATGGAACCATATGATGGATCAGCTGCATATCGGCTACACCTACTGGAACCAGCCGGAGGAGCATATTATGCCGGAGACCGGATCCGTCAAGCTGACTAGCGAAAGCTCCGGAATGGGTGTCGCGATCGAAGGCTCGGAGCTGGCATGGCCGCGTGATCCCCAGCTTCCTGCACTGCCGTTCGATAATTTCACCCGTGAGAGCCGCTATATCGACCTGTTCAACCAGGGAACAGAAGCGTTCACCTATTGCGCACGGGCCGATCAGCCATGGATCAAGCTAAGCAGCACGGCAGGAAGCATAAAGGTTGAGGAAAGAGTATGGGTAGAGATCGATTGGAACGAAGTGCCTCAAGGTGATAAGCTCTGCGGCAGCATAACGCTGATTGATCTGCTGACCAGCAAAGCCTTTACCGTTATGATTCATGTCAGCAATCCGGTTGCACCAACCCGTGAATCCTTATCCGGCTTTATCGAATCCAACGGATACATAGCGATTGAGGCAGAGCATTACAGCACGAATAAGGAGGCTGCTGGCGCAAGCTGGCAGGTCATCCCCCATTACGGCAGAACCTTGTCATCCATGGCTGTGTTCCCGGTAACCGCCCCTTCAACGCCTATACCCGCAGCAGGCGTATCGCCTTGCCTCGAATATGAAGTGTATCTGCTGACGACGGGCGAGCTGACCGTATCCGCTTTGATTGCTCCAACCATAGACTTTATTCCGGGACAGGGTCTGCGCCTTGGTGTATCGTTTGATGAAGGCCCCGTTCAGGTTGTCAGCGCGATCGGTCTTGCCAAAGACGGCAGCTACTCGGAATTGGACTGGGAGCAAAGCGTTATACTGAATATCCGCGCTGCGGTAACGAAGCATATTCTGCCGGAGGCCGGTTATCACACGTTGAAAATATGGATGGTTGACCCAATCGTTGTCCTGCAAAAAATACTGATCGACACCGGCGGCCTAAAGCCAAGCTACCTTGGACCGCCGGAAAGCTACAGGGGTACCCGATAGCAAGCAGCAAACCCTCTCCTGCCTATGCTGGAGAGGGTTCTTTTGTAAGCACATTAAGGTACAAACTTCACATCGGCCACCTTGCCGCTTTCCACAAATCCAATGTTCTGATAGACCTTATTGGAATCCGGATTGGTCAGATCGGCGTACAGCATCGGTATCCGGTGCTCCTGTTCAATCAGGCCGCAGCAGGCGGCAACTGTTGCACTCGCATATCCCCGCTTGCGCAAAGCCAAGGGCGTATAGACATAATTGATCCGGGCATGACGCGGAGAACGGTGGGCGATATGCGCCATCGATACAGGGGTTCCATCCACGATCCACAAAAATAAGTTGCCCGATGCAACGGTATTTTCCGCTGCTGGTATTTGACTGGCCGGGTGAACTTTATACCCGTACGCACTTTCGGCGAAGCCTGCCATAAAATCCGCAATCAGCGGCACATCTGCGGACTGGGTTGGTCTCAGTGTTCCTGCAACGGCTGACGGGTACAGAATCTCCGGACAATAATAAGCTTCCATCCCCATTTTGTACTCCGGACGAACACGGAAACGAGCGGCGTATAGCTCGGCAAACAGCTTGGCATGTCTCGGCTCTGCTGTAATTCCGCGAAGCATATGACCCGCCAGCTTCACCAATCCCTGCAGGATGGAGAGCCGCTCTTCTTCGCCCAGCCTGTGGTCCACCCACAACCAGGCATTATGACCCGGCGAGCCTGCGAATATCGCTGAGCCGTCTTTATATCTGTACACGACTGACTGGCTCATCTCGCATATCTTATGCAGCAGGTTCATCTTCACTTCATCTGCGATAAATAACGGTGACGTCAGAGCATGTATCGCCTGTTCGCCAGACTGCAGCTTCTCCCACATCACAATCCCCCTTTCGTCATCGGCATGCGAACATAGAAAGTTCCCCCAGTCTATATGTATCTGAAATATTCGTCAATCCTACAAAAAGCCCTGCTCCAGGGAGCAGGGCTTTGCATGAATTTATGCTTTAACAGGCTCCGGACGCTTGAGTTGGAGCGGAGGAGGAATCAACCAGCCTTTGTCCTTCACCATCTCCAGTATGCGGACGCCAAGGGCTGCTTTCGCTATATGATACTTTCCAAATAGCGCACCGATATCTTCCCGTATAGACTGGCCCATGGCCTGACTGCAAGCCATCAGGCCCGCTGATACATCAACTGCTATTCCAGCGGCAATCTCATTGTCGGCAAATCTTGCCCCTGCAGGGATATCTTCAAGCTTGACCGGCGGTCTCTCCGGCATAGTTGGTGCCGGAGTAATCCCGTTATCCGTAAGCAAAGTGTCCAGTTCCTTGATCTCCAGCTTTGCTTGATCAATAAGGGCATCCAGAATCTTTTTAAGGTCTTTGTCACCAGCATGGTTTAAATAAGCCTGATAGCAGGAAACAGCGCCTTTAGCTGCTGTAGAGGCTTGCCATACGGCATAGACCTCGCCATAATGCATCGGTTCGTCTTTCGGATTACCACCTAAAATGCCCATTATAAACGCTCCTTTTTATCCCTGATGTATGAACGGGTTTAGTATGCTGCAGGACAGCTTGTTTTCATAAAATAACCCCCTGCTTATAACAGGGGGCACTTATAATGCCCAATTATTTAGGTGCGTTCACGGTCACGGCTTCTTAAGCCAAATAATCCGGCCAGACCAAGCAGACCAAGCCAGCCCCAATCGAAATCATCATCGTCTGCTGTGTTGGCTAAATTACGGTAATTGCCGGTTGTTGTACCTGTACCATTGGTGCTGTAACCGTTCATTGTTGTGCCGTAGTTGCCTGTACCTCTTGTACCATTTGTACCAAAGGTATTGGAATTCATCCGGTTCGTACCGTTTGTGCCAAACGTGTTCATTCCGTTTGTTGTTGCATTGTAGTTGTTTGTACGGTTCGTCGTATTATTGCCGTAGCCGTCAGTACCATACGTGCCATAAGTCGTTGCACCATAATGAGTCGAGCGGTAGTTGTCTGCAGCCACTTCATCTTTAGCATTTGCAGCAAAAGCAGGAGCAGAAGCGGCGGACAGCAGGATCGTTGCGGCGAATAGCGTCGAGAATACCTTCTTTTTCATTGTCGAAGACCTCCCTTTGATGTTTGGTACACCTTTAAGTGTGCTGCTTGGGAGAAGCGGATATTCTGCCATATTTTTAGCCGGGGAAGAATGCCGCCTATATCCAATCCTTCTCGTCCGAATATATTATCTCAGATGTTAGCGGCAATTCTTTCCGGGAGGGTGGACGAGATGGCAAAAACGATTGTTGTGGAAATCGAGTTTAACAACCGTTCGAACAGGGGCGGTGTCTATAAAATCGGGTTAACCCCGCAATGGATTAAATACCGGATGGCGGTCTTTATGAAATTCACTCTTCAAAGCCTGCTTAAACAAACGAATCAGAATTTCCATGCCTTCATCCGCTATACGGAGCGGACCGAAGCCACTGTCCGGGCCGCATTGGCGAAATATCCGAAGCTGCCGGCCAACATCCGGTTCGTTGCAGAGAATAAGTATCAAGATAAGCTGCGCAAAACCGTTGGCAGCAGCCCTTATCTTTATCTTGTCCGGCTCGATTGTGACGACACTTACCACCGGACCTATATCGACCAGCTTCATAAATATAAGCCAAAAGCCGGAACCCGGGCACTCATTAACCAGGCCGGTTATATTTATGACAGCGTCAGGCACCGGATCGCCACCGTAAGCAAGTCTTCGCCGCCTTTCTATACATGGATATACAAGTCGGAGCAATATTTTAACGGGTTTCGCTACAAAACGGTGGACGGACACAGCGGTGTCATCAAGCATAGCCATGAGATCCTGACGACAGCCGGTAAACGCAACTACATGGTTGTTGTTCATAAACGCAATACGCTGAATCAGCGGCTGCTGAACCGGCATAAGTTTATTGCCAGCAAGATAAAAGTAAATGCCATTCTTAGCAAGTATATTTAGTGTGCGAAGCTTCATAATTACAGGACCCGCTGGGGAAATTAAAACCGTCAAAATACGATGAGGCGGTGCAGCGAAATGGGAAGACGCAGCAGAAGATTACTGGTTCCTGAAGCAGGCGCAGCGATGCAAACTTTAAAAGCTAACGTTATGCGGCAGGAAGGATTCGCGGTTGATGAGAACAGACCTGATGACGTGAAATATGAAGTGGCAAGCGAACTGGGAATTCGGATGAACCGCGGGGGCGACAACGGAGATATGAAGACCGAGGATGCCGGCCATGTTGGCGGAAGAATCGGCGGTGCGATGATTCGGGAGATGATCCGGATGGCGCAAGAGAAGCTTGCAAAGCGGCAGCCATAGGCTGCCGCTTTATTTTACGGGAGCGCCCTCAGAGCTTTCGCCTGCCGGATATGAGCAACCCCTTCCTGACAAAGGCCGTACGGCTCCCAAGGACAATCATAACAAAGACGATGGATATCGCTTGGCTGAATCTCCTCGGCCACAAGGCTGCAAAGCTCTTCCCAGCTAAGGCGGTTACCAACCGCCAGACCAAGCTCGCCCAATATCTCCTTGTCTTTCCGATAGACGCTTGGATTATGGCAATGACACGGCTGATCAGCCGGGAATGCTGCACAGATCCTATCTGGGCCTTCCATGATTTCAATAATGGTCTGCGGCTTCAGCCTCAAGGTTTCGTATATCGAGGTCATATTCGTACAGAAGCCCTCGGAATATCCCTTGCCCCGATATCCAAGCAGACAAAATAAATGATGCCCTCTTAAGGTAATGGTTTGCATTCGGGCCGCCCCTCTCCGTGTATATGTTAACCTGATTTTATCACACCAGTTAACATATGAGGAGTCTTATTTGTCCGGAGGCACGTCCGGTTCATAACGATACTGTTCAAGGTCAATTCGGCCGTTTATCCCCACATACACCTCTTCCGCCTCCAGCAAATGCTGCTGCAGCATCCGCGATTCATCATCCTGAATAGCGATCTCCCCTTTTGCATTCACGACCCGATGCCAGGGCAGCTGGTGGATGCCGCTTAAGGAGTGCAGAATCCGCACGACCTGCCTCGCTCCTCTGCTGCTTCCCGCCAGCCCGGCAATTTGCCCGTAAGTCATCACTTTCCCTTCCGGGATTTGCTTGATAATATCAACTACTCTCTGCGTATAGGGCTGTAACATAAGCGCCAATCCTTTCCCCGCTGACGCGGACCAATCCTTTGTCCTTCTATCATACAATGAATGGATAAAAGTTACCTATCACTACTCAGCGAGCATCGCACAGCACAAAACGCCCGGCACGCAGAGTTGAATCCGCGGCCGGGCGCTTGAACATAAAGACTTATTCTATAATTCCAGCGAGTATATCCTTCCACTGCTCCGCGGTTGAGCTTCGATGAACAAGCCATGTCTCGCCCTTGCTGCTCTTTGGCCTGCGGATCATGACCGTACCTTCAGCAAGCACGCCGCCCGCGAAGTTATTCTCCTGCCAATCCAGCAGCTCAGCGAATAAACGCGGCACGGACCGGAGGTACACATTGTCCTCATTCTTGCGGAACAGGTCGGAGGTAATGATCAGCCTGCCGCCCTCTTGTACAAAGGCGATAAGCCTCTCTTCCAGCGCAGCATCATAAATTTGATGGAGTGGAACAATTAACGTCTTCAGGCCATCGAGCTGCTGTGCGGTATAGACAACCTCTGTTTGAATACCCGCTTCATAGAGATGCCGATAGATGTTATGGACGAGATAATCCGGGTATGCGATTCGGTCGGCAACGGATAGCTGATAGCTCCAGGAGCTGTCGAAATGATAATACAGCCCTACCCCTGCACGCTTCGTTTCCATTAATTCCGCCACATGCCCATACTTTGCCGTATACGATTGGACGACGCCGTAATTCCGGGAAGGCTCCCCGGTTAACGTCACAAGCTCCGGCTGCCCCCCGCCTTGCTCCTGACCCCATGGGAAAGGCTTCATCTTGAACAGATAGAATCGGCTGCAGCCCCGGTCACGGACCAGCTGCATATCCCGCTCCAGCTCTGTTGTTCCCGTCCCGTACTCCATCATCCAGAACGGCTTGCCAAGCACGCCCCGGCATGCATCCGCATAAAAGGCAATCTCATGCGGCTTGTTGCTGTAAATATCCATCCCTACAACGTCCAGATCCGCAAATAAATCAGGCCAGTTCAGGTTATCTCCCCAGCAGAACATGAAGGCGTTGGTTGTAATGGGCCGGTCACCGACGTAAGGACGGAGGGCTGCCGCCTGAAGACCAGCGAAGCGTGCCATACTGTCCGAGGAGAACCGGGCAAAATCCAGCTCCAGACTCGGGTGCTGCCACATGTTCACGTCCGCCCCGATGGGTGCAGGCAGCGGAATCTGATCAAACCGTTCATAACGCTGGGACCAGAAGGTCGTTCCCCATCTCTCATTAAGCGCCTCAACCGTGCCGTAACGCTTGCCCAGCCATTCATGGAAAGCATGCCTTGCCCCGTCGCTGAAATCATATTTGGTTTCCCCGCCGAATTCATTATCCAGCTGCCAGGCAACAACGTTTGGATGATCGCCGTAGCGCTCCGCCATTCTGTTCACGATCCGTAAAGCATGCAGCACATAATGATCCGAGGAATAAGACCGGTGCTGGCGGGCGCCAAAGCCGATCACTCTCCCCTGCTTATTAACGGGAAGAACGTCCGGATGCTTCTCCACGAGCCAGATTGGCGGACAGGCCGTTGGCGTACATAAGACAACATTAATTCCGTGAGCAGCAGCACGCTCAATGGCTGCATCCAGCCAGCCCCATTCAAATTGCCCGTCGCGCGGCTCCAGCACCGCCCAGGCAAATTCGGCTATCCGGACAGAACCGATCCCGGCTGCCGCAAGCTTGCTGTAATCGATATCCCATTGGTCCGGCTGCTCATGCTCCGGATAATATGCAATTCCAAGCTTCATGGTTTAAGCTCCTCTGCAGGGTCTGTTATCGAAATGACACATTCACAAACAATTGGCCCAGCTTCGGCGCGATACAACACTTCTCCACCCGGCAGGGTGATCTGAACAGGAATTGTTCCGGGCCGCTCAATCAGCAGACGGAATCGTCCTTCGTGTATGCTCCAATCAATATGAACCGCCCCATGCGGGGTTATGACGGCTCCCGATGCCGCCTGAAGCTCCCCGATTCTAGGCGCAACCGCAATACTTGCAAAGCCCGGAGTTAACGGCTGGACGCCGAGCAGCTCAGCCGGGAATTCATGCAGCGGCAATGCGCCCCAAGCGTGGCAGTCGCTTCGAACCGAGACCGGATCCTCCACCCAAGAGGTCAAGTGCAGCTCTGCCTGCGTCTTCCAATCCTCCCATAAGGCAAAGGTTCTCGAATACATGCCCGTCTTCGCAAGCACGCGGAACAAATAATAAGCCATCGCGCAGGATACTTTAGCAAGTCCCTCCGTCTCGAGTGTACGCAAAGTTAATTGCCGTGCTTCCTCACCGGTAACCGTATCCGTCAGTACCGCCCAGATCTGCGCATGCTGGCTGAGTGCATCCGGCGAGCCGGGACTATCCATGAACAAGCCTTGCTCCGCCGACCAGCAATGCTGCCGGATAGCTCGCTGCAAAGCTTCTGCCCGCCCGCGGTATTCCAGCGCTGTATCCCTCCGCCCGGTTGCTTCATTCAGCTCGGCCGCCTTAAGAAGCGCATCCACGACCATCAGATTATAAATGGTGTTAGGGCCCGACCTGCCCGAAGGCGGTGCGCCCGCGTTATGGCGCCAGTCCTCCGTCCAATCGACAAAGGACCAATAAGCTTCCGGCATAATGCCGACCAGCCCCGATTCCTTCTCTATCCGCGCTTCGAACCAGTCAAGCACAGCATCCATCGTTGGTCTGTACCGCGCGGCATGCGCCACATCGCCCGTATACCAATAATGATCGTGCACCATCATGATCCAGAACAACGCAAAGCCCGGAATGATCTGACGGTTAACGGATGGATAGCGGCTCTGCAGCATGCCCGTTGGCAGCAGCGAGCTGTGGAAATCATAAATCGCCTTGCGCCCCAGCCGGTCATCCCCGCTTACATAATAGGTGAACAGCGCCTGCAGCCGGCTGTCCAATTCATACTGCATCTGCTCATAATAAGGGGTATCCTCATACGTCTCATGCATACAATTCCGGAGCGTATTTAAGCTGATGCTCCACAAAGGCGATAACGAGGAATCCGAGCTGTCGAAGCTTGCCGTCACATCCAGCGGATAGCCGGTTCGCAGGAAAGTTAAGCGCTCTACAACAACGGGCTCGTCAGCTGCCTCAACGGTAAGACGGATGAATCGAAACGCTCTCCGGTGGAACGGTTCATACTTTTCGCACTCTTCCGCACCCCGTCCAAAGCCTGCTATCCGATATGTATCTTCAAATCCATATAAAGCTTTGCCTTCCGGGTCATCCCGGACACCCTTGTTGCGCTGACCATTTGGAAACGGCTCATACTCATAACATTCCGAGTATAGAATAGCCGCGTTGCCGCCCGCTCCACCGCTAAGCGACAGCTGCGGGAAGCCTGCCACAAGCTCGCCCGCGTGAAGCTCAAGAACCAGCCGCCTCCCCGCTGGCACCTCAATGCCCAGCAGCCCGCCGGATTTCACCGGTTCGTTTGCCCAGACCCGGTCACCGCACTCTCCCCGGACGATCGTCTTAAACTCGCAAGTCTCCTCTCTCATGAAAGGAATAGGACGAGGAGTAAGCAGCCAGCTGCTGAGGCCTCCATACATCTTGTCATGCGTATCCGCCACAACCGCTGCGGCCGACCAATCCGCATCAACAAAGAATGCGTCCCGCCAGCCATGAGGCCAGCCGGCACCGTCTGCGATTTCTCCGCCTCCAATAAAGAGGGTAGCCGTTTCCGGCGCAAGCTTCGCCGAGTCTGGCGGAATCGGGTAACAAAGCCAGCCTTCGCGTCCGGTATCCAGCTTCTCTACTTCACGGCCGGCCTGATCTGCCAAATCGCCTTGAAGCAAAAATACTCCCCGGTCCTTGCGCCAGACAGAGGCTGGCCCTTTATCCCCCTTATAATGAACAACTTGTGCCGCCAGCACATTGGTACCCGGGCGAAGATACGGCGTTAGATTCACGGAATCATAATAATGAACATTAAGATCCCCTTTGCACGGCCCGTAAGCAACCGATTGCCCGTTCACATACAGCCGGAACCGGCTGTCCGCCGATACATGAATCGTAAGCTGCGTGCCGCCATCTGTAGGAAGCTGAAACCTCCTTCGGAAAAGCACGGTCTCCATGCTTCCGTTTGTCGCCAAACCATTCTGATCTGATCCTGCCCAGATCCACTTTGCCGTCCACGCTCTATTCTCGTCCATCTTCTCCTCCTTTTCTCCCGTCAGCGGGCATTGCGGTAATCACCTGTACTTACGCCTGTATACGCCTTGAATCGTTTATAGAACCAGTCGAGCTCGCTGAAGCCTACCTCTTGGGCAATTTCATATACTTTTTTATCCGTGTGAAGAAGCAGCTCCTTCGCCTTCTCCATCCGCACCTGCAGCACATAATCGTTGAAGGACTGCTCGGTGTTCGCCTTAAACAGCTTGCCAAGGTAATTCGGATTCATGTAGATGGTTGCGGCTACTTCCCGCAGACTAATCGGACTGCTGTACTGTTCCTGCACGATCCGCTTAACTTCAGCAACGATCTTATTTGGCCGGACCTCCTTCATCCGCAGCATCGCATCGACGACATCCCCGCATTTGCTCTCCGTAAAACGCAGCAGCTCATCCATCGTCTTGATCCTCATGATCCGCTCATAGTCTCCTAAAGAGGGGTCAAACAGACGGTCATGGCTTGCTCCTTGTTCTTTCATAAGCCGGAACAGCTGGATCAGCAGCTCCAATACGGACATCTTCGCACGGCTTTCCGGCACTTGCTCTACCCGGAAGCACTCCCATAACCGAGCCAACGCCCGAATGGCCTCCGCACGCCGGCAGCTGCGCACCATCTCCAGCACTTCCGACTCCAGCGTCCGGAGCGTATCCCGCTCCCCCTCGCCCTCAGCGGCTTGCCCATGCGGCACAAGAACGGTTCCGGCCCCCGACAAAAACTTCCCGTCGAGCGCTTCTTCCGCCTCGCTCCAGGACTGCTTAATTCCCGTTACCGCACTTACACTTCCGCCAATGCCAATCGTGACAGACGCCTTCGCGTATTTCATTGCCGATGACAGCAGCTTCTCCGCCCACTGCCGGCATTCGTCCAGGCCCATCTCATGGGCGGGGCCGCCTATCAGGATACCGATTCTCTCCTCGGATTCTTCGAATACATATCCACGTCCGCTCGTTAACTCCTCCGCAATGTTGCGGATGGCAAAACGCATCAGATCGGTATCCCGGTCCTGCATCTCCCCGTCTGCAATGAAATCAAGCTCAAGCAAGAGACAGGCATACTTTTCTTCACTCGTTTGAAGTCCAAGCAATCGAAGCTGCTCTTCCAGCTCACGGGCAGCGATCTGCCCATGCACCCAGCGGCGAAGCAGCTGGTCCCGGCCGGCCGACAGGCCAAGGCGCTGCCGTTTCTCCAGCAGCTGCTGCTCGCGCATCCCGGCCGCCAGCTTTTTGAGCAGAGCAATCAGATCCTCTTCATCCACGGGCTTGAGCAAATATTCCTTCACGCCTAGCCGCAGCCCCTCGCGGGCATAAGCAAAATCATCGTAACCGCTTAAGATCACGACCGGTGTATCGGTAAACTCCTGCATCTCTGCGGCCATCTCCAGACCATTAACGACAGGCATCCGAATATCGGTAAGCACCAGGTCATACCGCTGGCTTCGCAGCATATCAAGCGCCTGCCGTCCATCCTGCGCCTCGCCCTTTACGGTAAAACCAAGCTCCTCCCAATCAATCAGATAACGCAGCGATTGCCGCGCAACCGGTTCATCATCCACGATCAACACGTTGTACATCCGGCTTCTCCCCCTGTCCGTCTCTTGGAATGCTCATCGTTACGATTGTCCATGCCCCGACTTCGCTTGATATTTCAAGCCCGTATCGGTCTCCGAACAGATGCCGCAGCCGGTGCTGCACATTTTGAAGGCCTATATGCGCGTCTCCCACCAGACTGTCATCGCTGTTTAACCGCTTCTGAATCTCCGCCAGCCGCTCCGAAGAGATGCCGAGGCCATTGTCTTTGATGATGAGCAGCAGCTCATCCCCTCTGCGTTGTCCACTTATCCGGATGTGAGAAGGGTTTGGACTCAGCTCAATACCATGAGAAATGGCGTTCTCGACAATCGGCTGGATACACAGCTTAGGCACCAGCACATCCATCTCTTCTTCGGCCACATCAATTTCGTAAGTAAATTTGTCACCGAACCGGTATTGCTGGATCTGCAGATAGCTGGATATGAAATCCAGCTCCTCCGACAGGCGGATCGTTGGACCACCCTTCTTGAGCATCATGCGGAAGGACTTGGCAAGCAGGCCAATGACCTTCGCATTCTCCCGGTCACCGGCAATCAGCAGCTTGCCCCGGATCATGTTCAGCGTATTAAACAGAAAATGCGGATTAATCTGGGTCTGCAGGGCGTACAGCTCCACTTCCTTTGTCCGAAGCGCATTCTCCCTCCGGTCCAGCTCCGATTGATAAACCTCGCCAATCAGCTCGCGAAGTCTTCGGACCATCAGGTTAAACATCTCGCCAAGCTGAGCAACTTCGTCGCTGCCTTTGACCTCCACAAAGCTGTCGAACTTATCCCGGTTGAGCCGCTTCATCTTCATCGCCAGATCGCTTAACCGCCGGGTCAAGCTGACCGACATGATCGAGATCAACAGCACGGAAGCGGCCAGCGCCACGGCAAAGAGCAGGACGGCAAGCGAACGGAGCTGCTGGAGCTTCGCGGATAACTCCTGCGTCGGAACAAAGGCGATCACCTTCATCCCTTTGACGATATTACGGGAATTCAGCGTCTGGTACAGAATTTGATAGGATTCCTTGTTCATCATCCGATCAAAGCTTCCATCCGTTCCATTCATCACTTCACTGCCAAACGACAGCTGGCTGATATTCTCTACCGCATTCTCCTTGTCGCTGTCGATCAGCACCGTTCCGTCGGACAACGCGAAGATCACGCGTTTGTTCTTGCTCTCCAGATCAACAAGCTGTGCGAGATTCTTGAGCCTGACCTCCAGCGACACGACGCTTGGCGAATCCCGGTTCACATTGTTCAGCCGTTTGCGGAAGCTGATGACCGGTTCTTTCTTCGGAAAAGTCAGATAAGGATGCGTCCAATAGCCTCCCGTGTTGTTGCTCATAACCTCCTTGTACCAGGCGGAGGAACGGATTTCGTCGTCAATGAGCTGCACGTTGGAAAAGAAAAACGATGGATTGTCCGTGAACACATCCACCTTCATGACATCCCGGGTCGATTGGATGGCGGAAAGAAACGGCTGGAATTGCTCGGAGTAGACTTCATATGCTTCTAATTGATCCGCATAACGGGAATCAAGAATGATATTAAGCGACGGATTGAGGAATAGCGTATTGGCGACATCCTCATAGGAGGCAAGTCGATTGTCGAGGTTTTGGCCGATCTGAGACAGGGATAAGGTAGCATTCTGCACGATGTGCTCATGCACCAGATCACTGCTTCGTTTGGTCAGCGCAAAAGTGACCGAGCCGAGCAGAAATAAGACGATGAACAGGTTGGCTAGAATGAGTTTCGTCCGGATCTTCATGCGTCTTATCCCTCGCCCTCCATGGAGTGTACGGTGAAGCAAAAGAACGTACGCCTTGCACAAGTGTCAAGGCGTACGCGGTATATAGCTTACAGCCTGGCTTAAGTTAGTTACTCCCCGATGGTGGCTTTAAATTTGGCGTTGAAATCTGCCCAGAGCTTCGTATAAGCATCATTCACATCTTTAAGTCCCGCTTTTTCCATAGTAGATTTCATGCCATCCCAGCTGCTGTCAAAGTCGGTCGGACTCTTCGCCATAATGAGCTTCGGCAAATACTTCTTCCAGGCTTCTTCGATTTTCTTCGCTTGCAGGCTGATATTTTCCGGCGGCGATACTTGCCACAGGTAACCAGGTACAACTACGGCCGGCGGCAGGAAGTCTGCCCACACTTCTTTTCCGTATTTCGCCAGTACTTCTTTGGTCATATCATCATACACGCTGAGCTGATAATCCTTGGTCAGCGGAGTCGCATAATCGCCATCACTCAGCTTGGCGCCATCGCCTACGTTAAACCAAGCACCACTACCCGTTCCGTTGCTCGTAAAGCCTTCTTTGGTGCCATGGTCGGGATCGGTTTTGCGCGCTTCCAGCTCGGCTGGCAGCAAGGTGCGTTTGCCGTCCTTCACTTCGTAATGCGTACCCTCAATACCCCATTGTGACAGGATCTGGCCTTCATCCGAGAAAAGGTAGTCTACGAACTGGATGAACCGCTCCGGATTTTTCGCCGAATTGGTCACTACCCACTGCAAGCTGCCGGCAAAAGTCGGAACGACAGTATTGGTCTGATCCACGGTATCCTCCGAGAAGAACAGCGGCAGGTAAGCATATTGACGTTCCGGATGTCCGTCTTGGCGGAATTGCGTTTCCACGTTGCCGACCATCCATTTTGGTGCATAGGCAGCTAATACGCGGCCTTGTGCCAGCTTCTTCGATAAATCATCCTGGGAGAAAGCTTCTTTATCATATAGTCCGTTCTGGTAAAGCTTGTTCAGGAAGGAATAATATTTTTTCGCATCTTCAGTTACTGGGTTGTACTGCACATTGCCGCTCTCATCAATCCGGAAATTGCCGTGGTCAGGAAGCCCTGATGCGCTGATAATCGGATTGTTGTACTCAATGTTGACCTGCCAGCCGGCCATAGCGCCGGAGAAGCCGATCGTATCTTTGCCGTCAATCTGCGGATGCTTCTCTTTGTAGGCTTTAAGAATTTCATACAGCTGATCCAGCGTCTTGATCTGCGGATAACCCGCTTCCTTCAGTACATCGTATTGAACGATAAAGTTGGCGGAAGCATCGGCTTTGGCTTCGCGGCTCTTGTTCACGCCGTAGATGGACCAAATTTTGCCGTCTTCATCCTTGAGAAGGTTGAAGTATTCGCCAAACTTTTCTTTAATGTTCGGACCGTATTGATCGATCAGATCATTCAGCGGAATCAGAGCACCGCCGTCCTTATATTTCTGGATTTCCTGCGGTCCCATCGCCATAATATCCGGATAGTCGCCGGAAGCAAGCCACAGATCCTGCTTCTGCGTTTCCTCGCCTACGATCAGATCGTATTTGAAGGAAACGCCTGTTTTTTCAGTAAACAGTTTTGTAATTGGTGTATCCCAGGTCAACTTCTCGTCTGCCGTATTCATGGTGTAAGTAATCGGCTCCAGCGGTGCCTTTGTCGGTTCTGTGGAAGCGCCTTCATTTGTAGCATTAGCAGCCTGCGAATTACCGCCATTGTTCGAGGCTTCCGAATTGCTGCCTCCGTTGTTATTGGAGGAGCAGCCTGCCATTACTCCTGTGAGCATAACGGAAGCAGCCATCAGTGTTAACCCTTTTTTCCATGTCTTAGACATATGGACACCCTCTCATCTTGTCATGATAATATCACCGGATTCGATGATCCGACAACACCAATCTTAGCTGCCTATTCCTTCATGGCAGCGAAGGTCATGCCTTTTACGAAATACTTTTGCAGGAACGGATAAACCAGCAGAATAGGCAGGGTTACGATAATCGTCATAGCCGCCCGGATTGTCTCCGGGTTCGTCCTTCTGGCATCCGTTGCATCGATGTGGGTATTGGCGCTCATGACCTGGTTTACGGAGCTGATCAGAATTTTCTGCAGCTCATATTGCAGCAGGTTCAGGTTCTCGTTGCGGCTCGCGTACAGGTAGTTATCGAACCAGGAGTTCCAATGTGAAACAGCGATATACAAGGTAATTGTCGATATGACGGGCAAGCTGATCTGGAGCACAATACGGAACAGGATCTGGAAATCCGTTGCGCCGTCGATTCTGGCCGACTCGACAATACCTTCGGGCAGCTGCTCGAAATAACTTCTCATAATGATGACGTTGAATACTCCAATTAGCGTGGGCAGGATATATACGGCAGCATGATTCATAAGTCCGATATTTTTGACCAGCAGATAAAACGGAATTAGCCCGCCGTTCACATACATCGTAATGATCAGAATGATGTTATACGTCTTGCGGAGGAAGAATTCCCTCCTGCTCAGCGCATAAGCGAGCATCGCGGTACAGATGACGCCAAGCGCAGTACCCACAACTGTCCGGATGACTGAACGAACCGCTGCCGACGCCAAACCTTCATTGGCGAAAATCGTGCTGTAGTTCTCCAGAGTGAAGACCCGGGGCCATACGTAGATGGTGCCCTTCAGCGTATCGCCCGCATCGTTCAAGGAGATGGCAGCCAGATTGAGGAACGGGAACAGCGTTCCGATTCCAAGCGCCAGCAGCAGAATGTAATTGCATGTACTAAAGATGACATCTCCAATGGACCGCCTGACTAACATTTCTCTCACCTCCTTGGAGCTCCGGCCCCGTTAGAACAATCGGCTGCCGGATGTTTTCTTGGCCGTATAATTGACCAGCAGAACAAGCACAAGACTCACAATTGATTTGAACATACTGACCGCTACGCCGTACGAATAATCGCCTATGCTGGTCGAATAGTTCAGGGCATAGAGATCGAGCACCTCAGAGCGGTTGATGACAACCGGATTACCCAGCAGGAACTGCGATTCATATCCGCTTTGCACGATCCATCCAACGCTCAGAATGAGCAGCAGGACGGCTGTTGGCATGATGCCCGGAATGGAGATATAACGCATCTTCTGAAATCGCGTCGCCCCGTCAACTTCCGCGGCTTCATAGTGCTCCGGATTAAGGCCTACCAGCACCGCGAGGTAGATAATCGTGTTCCAGCCAAGCTCCTTCCAGAAGCTCGCCGCCGTGTGGATCCACCAGAACCATTTTTCCTCCCCGAGAAAATAGAGCGGTTCCTGAATAAAGCCCAGCTTCATCAGAATAGCGTTCACGACACCGGCGTCCGGGGACAGCAGCGTAGCGAAGATGTTGGCAATGACGACCCAGGATACGAAATGCGGGATATACGTCAACGTCTGAATGACCCGTTTGAAGAATACGAACCGGATCTCGTTCAGGAATAACGCGAGACCAATCGCCCCGACAAATCCCGTCACCAGGTTCAGCACCCCCATGACGACGGTATTGCGCAGCGCGTTAAAGAACTGGGGATCCTGGAAGAGCAGCTTGAAGTTATCGAAGCCGGCCCACGGCGATTGCCACAGTCCAAGCGCTACCTTGTAATGCTGGAAAGCCATGATCCAGCCCCACAGAGGACCGAAGGAAAACAGCATAACGAGAAGCACGAAAGGCGTTGACATCAAAAGCAGCTGATACTGTCTTCGCATGACGAGGCTTTTGCCCGCCTTCTTCCCGGCCGTTTGAACAATCTCTTGATTCGTTAGTGTTTTGGCGGGTTTGGCCATATTAGTCTCCTTTCTTGACAGCAAGTTTGTAGTTATCGGCTCATCTAGGCAAATACGTACACGCCATAGGCAGGAATAACGGCTTTGCCTTCCAGTACGCGATCCGAGATCAGCTCCCGCATCGGTGCAGCAAGCTGAAGGCTCTGTTCCTCTCCCGCATGATTAATCGCAAAGATAAACCGCTGCGCGCTGTCAGCCCTTCTCGCCAGCTCCACCTCCTCTGGCGCCGATACCTCGGCAATCGGGCTGATGCCCGCCGATTCGCACACTAGGCCCATAAGGCTCAGCATACAGTCGGGGTCAGCTCCCGTGCCAAAGTAATAAGCGGTACCCTTGCCTACGGCATTACGCGTGGCCGCTGGTGTTCCGGCCATGTAATCCTCGGCATACCAAGCGATCGGCTCAGCCTTCACGCAATTGATGACATCGTACCAGACCGTTCCTTGCCCGATATGCTTGCCATCAGCAGCTTCGATCCGGCGCGACTCCCCCTTCCGAAGCGTGCCGTAGTCGGTGATGCGGATGCCAAGCAGTTCCCGGAATGCTCCCGGCAGCGTTGTATCATCCATCCGGTTGTTCCAAAGCTTCGTTCCGGAGCGGATATCGAGTACCACCGTGCCGCCTGCGGCCGTATAACGCTCGAGCTTCTCGGCAACACCAGGCTTCGCCATCATATAATGCGGCAGAACAACCAGCTTATAGGTTTCGAAATCGCAATCATCCGATACCACGTCAACCGGAATCCGGTTGTTATAGAAATACCGGTAATAAGCCTTCAGCTGCCGCTCATAGTAGTGCTCGAAGGTCTGCGGCTGAATCTCCATTATCCATTCGTTCTCGTAGGACCGGATAATCGCCACTTCAGCTCCGCTGCCGATTCCCTCCATAAGAGGCAGCAGCCGGTGCAGCTCTTCTCCCGTACGCGCCGCTTCTTCATAACGCCGGCCTGGAATGCCGTCATGCGGCAGCAGGCCGTGCCAGAACTGCTCCGCCCCGAATAGGCAGGTTCTCCAGCGGAAATACAGAATCGCATCCGCTCCATGGGCAACCGATTGGTAGGTCCATTTGCGGAGCTCGCCCGGCCTTGGAGTCGGGAACAGGATGTTGCCGCCCGGCGGGCCGCTTTGATGCTCCATCACCCAGAAGTTCGATTGCTTGAAGCCGCGGGTCGCATCAAGGGCAAGTGCCGCATTCCGAGGGTCCGGCTTATCGGCAAACATCAGGTTCGGATAACTGTCCAGCGAGGTGAAATCCAGCTCCTTCGACAAGTCAAAGTCATTGATCTCATTAAACATGCCCATCATGTTGTGCGTAATCGGCTGCCCTGGCGCAATGGAACGGATAATGTCCAGCTGCAGCTTCTGGAATCGAACAGCGGAATCCGATGAGAACCTCCGGAAATCAAGCTCCATCCCGGGATTATGAAGCGGAAACACCGTGTAGGCAGGCAGCTCAATTTCGCTAAACGCGTTATAAATCTGGCTCCAGAACACCGTTCCCCACTGCTCGTTCAAGTTATCAATGTCCGTATACTTGTCCTCCAGCCATTGCTGGAATGCGCTGCTGCAATTAGGGCAGTAGCAGCGGGTTGTATCAGTGCAGCCAAACTCATTATCAATCTGCCAGGCTATCACGCTCTCGTTGCTGCCGTACCGCTCCGCCATCTTTGTCACGATAGAACGGACATACACATGGTAGTCCGGATTGTTATAACAATAATGCCTCCGGTGGCCAAAGCCCCGGACAATCCCTTTATTGTCCCGCATGTATATTTCAGGATGGCGGTCCATAATCCACTTGGGCGGAGTAGCCGTCGGCGTGCCAAGCACAACCCGAATGCCTTCGGATGCCAGGATAGACAAGCTTCTGTCCAACCATTCAAAGCTGTACTCCCCTTCTCTTCGCTCCAGCTTGGACCAGGAGAATTCTCCGATCCGCACGGTCGTTATGCCGGCCTGCCTCATCAGCTTGGCATCGAGCGGCCAACGTTCTTCCGGCCAATGTTCCGGATAATAACAAACGCCAAAATTCATAGCTCGCAACATCTCCGTTCTGTTATAGGGCTGCATAGGTCTTAAGATGTATCAGCTCCTGCTATGACTCTATTATCTAATGAGACTGCCAGCGGCAAAACCGGAGAAGTGAGAGATGAACACCTGACAAATAAGTCTGTTTCGACGAAAAAAAGACTGTCCCAGGCTAATGGACAGTCTCATGTTCGTGCTGTTAAGTTATCTGCTTTGCGCAGACGGACCGCCAAACTTCTCGGGGAACTGCTTCACGATGCCTGCAGCAAGCGTATCGGACAGCATCATCAGATGCATCTGCCCTTCGTCATAAGCGGCAATATCCTTCTCCCAATCCTTCGCCAGCCTTGAAGTCAGGTTAAGCGCCAGCAGATCCAGATGCTTATCGAACATCTGCTTCAAGTCTGCGTAAGCCCAGTTCGGATTTGCACCGCTAAGAAATTTCACGATATCGTCGCCGTTCCGGAACCATTCCTTATTGTACTTCTCGAAATCCGTCTTGTTGCCGGCCTTCGCCGCCGTAATCACTTTGCCAGCCAGCTCAATGTGCTCTTTGAGCAGCCCCGCCAGCTTATTGCCGGCTTCTTCGCCGTAATAAGGCTTAATCGCATTGCCAATATCCTGCTGATTTCTCAGGAGCCGTTGTAACACCGGATTGGCGTCCTCCAGCCCTGCCAGCATGCTGATCATCGTATTACGGGTCCATACCGCATGATCAATCCACAGCAGCCGCAGATCATCCTTCAGCTTCTCGGCAGCCGGATTGATACACACCTGCTGCGACACCCGCTCGCTTGCCCGATTAGCTGCCCAGCCCTGCGCCGGCGCAAGGCTTAAGCTGAGCGCCATCGAAGCGGCAAGGATGGTCATTTTCCACCGATTGTTCTGTACTCTCATGATGAATGTTTGCTCCTTCAAGCATAAATTTGGTGAATGGGAACTCGTTATATTGTGATCGTTTCCAGCTATTTCATACCCGTTCAAAGAGAAAAAGCACCCGGCTGATGAAAGCCGAGTGCTTATCGATTTACCCCATATGAAGCCCTTCCAGTACCGCTTCCGGTTTCTCTGCCGATGCGCTTTCGCCGGAGGTTTTCTTGCCTCTGCGGAGAAGCAAGCCTAACACAGCACCGGTTATAGCCACAAACAGCATTATGCCAAACGTATAATCGAAGGCATCTACCGCAAGCGCGAGAAGCTGCTGCATCTGTTCCGGATCAGCCTGCGCTGCATTACCCGAGGTTTGGCTGGCCAGCACTTCCGGCGGAACATTCGCTTCCGTCATCAGCTTTGCAATCCGTTTCGTCAGAATGGTCACAAGCAGGGCTACCGCAAGGGAGCTGATAACCTGCTGCATCGCACTGGTAAGTGAAGTGACCCGGCTGACCAGCTCGCGAGGCGTCTTATTAATCAGATGAGAATTAAGCGGCATCATCATCAGTCCCATACCCGAGCCTGCCATGATGAGCGGCAGCAGCAGATCTTCCCTGCCGGTATGAATATCGAGATTCGAATACTGGAAGATCGCGCCCGATACAAGGCTGAGCCCGATGACGACCAGCCAACGGACTCCGATCCGGTCGAACAAATAGCCGCCGATCGGCATCATGCAGGCCGAAGCCAGTGCTTGCGGGAATAAGGTAAGTCCGGTATCGAAGGCACCGTATCCGCGGCCCTGCTGCAGAAACTGCGGCAAGAGGAAAATCGCGCCAAACAGCGAGAATTGAACAATCCACTGCACGACGATGCCAAACGAGAAGTCAACCGAGCGGAACACCCGAAGATCCAGCAGCGGATGCTTCGCGCGCAGCTCTACGAAGATAAAGATGATAAGCGCGACGCCGCCAACGATCAGACCGCCTAACGTCTTATCCGATGTCCAGCTCTCTGCTCCCTGGTTGACGCCATAGGACAAAGCGGCAAAGGCGAGCGGCCCCAGAATCATGCCCGGTATATCAAATCCGGCAAGCTTCTTGGTCGACAGCTTTGGCAGGCTCCACAGCCCGAACAATACGCTGATAATCCCAACCGGCAGATTGATCAGGAAGATCCAGCGCCAGGAATGGTACTCCACCAGCCATCCGGAGAGGATTGGGCCAATTGCCGGAGCGAGCAGGATCGGCACGCCAAGCAGGCCCATAACCTGCCCGACCTTATTAGGCGGGCTCAGCCGGTAGACATAAGCCATCGCAACCGGAAGCACAAAGCCGCCGCCGAGCCCTTGAATAACGCGGAACGTAATAAGCGTCTGCGGGTCATTCGGCAGGGCACATAGAAGCGAACCAAGCGTGAAGAGAACAACCGAGGTCAGAAAGACCGTCTTGGCGCCGAACCGGTCGGACAGCCAGCCTGCAAGCGGGATAACAGCGGCCTGCGCAAGCATATAGCCCGTCACTGTCCACTGCAGGGTAGGAAGCTGCGTATGGAAATCCTCTACGAGCTTCGATAAGGCAACGTTCATGGCCGTTGTATCGAGAATAACCATAAAACAGCCGAGAATAATCGCAACAAGCGGAAGCAGAATGCTTTTCAGACTGAATTCCTGCTCCTGCGGGTTATCATTTAACCGTTGTTCCATCTGATTGACCTCCTACATGGAATACACTCGAATACACCATTACGCCAAGGGATGTGGGGAACAACGGCTGTCAAGTAATGGTTCTCGCTCTCCCATGTTACTGAGCAACCCGGGCATAAGTCAATCGAAATTTTGGTAAAAAATAGATAATCCGTGTTCGGCCTTTACCTGCTATTTCATCAGCCTCCGGATGATCGCAAGGCCGCCTTTCGCCGAGGGATACCGGAACGCAAAATCAAATTTGGTCGTTTGCTTCAATACGCTCTTCATATGGGAGAAGGTCTTGAAGCTGTACTCGCCATGATAAGCCCCGGTCCCGCTCTCGCCTACCCCGCCAAACGGCAGATAAGGTGTCGCCAAATGCATAAGGGTATCGTTAATGCAACCGCCGCCAAACGGTACCGCCTCTATCACCCGCTTCTGAATAGCCGGATTCTCGCTGAACAAGTAAAGGGCAAGAGGCTTCGGCCGCTCATTAATCCGATCAATCGCTTCCTGCAGCTCATCGTAGACAAGTACAGGCAGGATTGGACCAAAGATCTCCTCCTGCATGACCGGCATGCTCCAATCGACCTTGGTGAGAACCGTTGGCTCCATTTGATTCGACAGCTCATCGGCACGGCCGCCCATTACAATCTCTCCATCCTTAAGGAATCCGGCAAGCCGGCTGAAATGCCGCTCCGAGATGATTCTGCCGTAATCCGGATGGGCAAGCGGCTCCGCACCGTAAAACTTCGCAACCGCCTTGCGAAGCTGCTCAATAAACTCATCTTGTACGCTGTGGTGCACAAGCACGTAGTCGGGAGCAATGCAGGTCTGTCCCGCATTGATGAACTTGCCGAAGGCAAGGCGTTTCGCGGCCAGCTTGAGATTGGCGTCATGATGAACAATAGCCGGACTTTTGCCGCCAAGCTCCAAAGTAACGGGCGTCAGATGCTTGGCCGCTGCGGCCATCACCTGCTTGCCGACATTTACACTGCCGGTGAAAAAGATTTTATCAAACGGAAGATCGAGCAGCTCTCTGCTGACCTCCACGCCGCCTTCCATGACAGCGACGTACGAAGGATCGAAGGTATCCTGAATGAGCGAGGATAACACTTCAGATACCGCCGGCGACAGCTCCGATGGCTTCAGCACAGCCGTGTTCCCCGCTGCAATCGCGCCAACAAGCGGGGCCGCCGCCAGCTGGAACGGATAGTTCCATGGAGCGATAATAAGCGCGGTTCCGAGCGGTTCGGGCACAATATACCCTTTGCTGAAGGTATGGGTTAGCGCCGTCTTGACTTTGGCGGGCTTCATCCACCGCTTCAGACGCTTCTGCACAAACGAGATTTCCTTCAGGACAAGCCCAATCTCGAGCATAAAGGATTCCTGCTCGCTTCGGTTCAGATCTTCCCGAAGCGCCTGCATGATGGCGTCCTCCCGCTCCACAATAGCCTGACGCAGCTTAGCCAGCTGCGCCAGGCGAAATTCGAGGCTTCTGGTCGCGCCGGTTCGGTAATAAACCTGCTGTTTCTCGAGCAATAATGATCCGTTCATTGTATCTCCCGCCTTTTCGATTATGTCTATGTATTTCTCCCTAGTAAGAGTAAAAATCTGTGCTATAGTTGGACAAAAGGAGCGATGTTGATTGAATAAAATGCTGCCTACACTCATCCTGATTATGGGCGTGCTTTACATTTTTATCATTCCTGCTGAACCGCATGCCGTCAAGCTAATTTTCAAAGCTATCCCGATGATCCTTGTCATCGCCTATGCTTGCTTGCAGTCTGCAGGGAATAGTAAGCGGTTTCAACGCATTCTGCTTACAGGTCTTGTTTTCTGCGTCATCGGAGACGTTACCCTCGACAATTTTATCGTGGGGCTGTCCGCCTTCTTGATCGGACATCTATTTTATTTGAGCGGATTCTTCAGCCAGTGGACCTTTTCCGCATGGCGGCTCGTTACCGTTATTCCTATTGGGGCCTATGCCGTCTATATGGGCTACGAGCTGCTGGAGGCACTTACGAAGTCGGGAGACGGAGGCCTGAAAGTTCCGGTGCTCATCTATGTAACGGCGATATCCCTGATGGGCTGGTCGGCCATCATGTCCGGCAACGCCTGGGCGATTGCGGGTGCCTTGCTGTTCATGGCATCCGACTCCATTCTCGCCTGGAACAAGTTCATCTCGGAGGTCGCCTACTCCGACGTGCTCATTATGACCACCTATTACGCCGCTCAGTTCTGCATCGCGGCCTGCATCGGCCATCCCTCGCGCATCGCTCGCAATAAGCGAAAACGGCGGCGCCGTCTAACGGAGGAGCAGCAGCATGAGCTTCGCGGGTGAGAATATAAGCCACGTATAGCGAAACCAATACTCTCTTCTAGTTGAAAAAGCCATGATCCCGTGATCATGGCTTTTGTTCATCTTCATCCCGCTTTTTCCTTGTTCATCTGCTTGCTTCGCAGCTGGCCGCAAGCCGCGTCGATATCGGCGCCATGCTCGAGGCGGACGCTGACGCTGACGCCCTGCTTTTTGAGCGTATCGTAGAAGCCTTTGATCGAATCATTCTCGCTTCGCTGATATTGGCTATGCTCGTCAACCGGATTATAAGGAATCAAATTCACGTTCACGAGCGAACGGCGGCGGTCGCCCACCAGCTCGGCAAGCTCTAGGGCATGCTCACGCTGGTCGTTAACATCCTTCAGCAGAATATATTCCAGCGTAATCCGGCGGTTCGTCCGCTCCAGGTAATAGTCGATAGCATCCATCAGCTTCTCGATCGGGATCGCGCGGTTGATCTTCATAATGCGGGTCCGCAGCTCATTATTGGGTGCATGCAGCGAGACAGCGAGGTTAACCCCCTGATCCTTGTCGGCAAATTCCCTGATTTTGTCCGCAAGGCCGCTCGTTGATACGGTAATATGACGCGGTCCAATCGCCAGCCCTTTATGATCCTTCACGGTTGTCAGGAAGTCGTTGAGATGAATGAAGTTATCAAACGGTTCACCGATGCCCATCACGACAATATGGCTGACCTTCTCGCCTTGACCCGCTTCATCAAGATGAAGCTGAATCTTCATAATCTGCTCCGTAATCTCGCCGCTGGTCAGATCCCGGCTCTTCTTAAGCAGACCGCTTGCGCAGAAGCTGCAACCGATGTTGCACCCAACCTGCGTCGTTACGCAGACGGATAAGCCGAACTTATGCCGCATCATGACCGTCTCGATCAAGTTGCCGTCATCAAGCTTCAGCAGCAGCTTAACCGTGCCGTCCTTCGAAACCTGCTTCGTATGCTCAGCCAGCGTCTGGATGGCGAAGTTCTCCTCCAGCAGCTTCACGCAGTCCGCATGAAGGTCCGCCATATCGGCAAAGCTCGTAACCCGTTTCCGGTATAAAAAATCCCACACCAGCGCCGCGCGGGATTTTTTATGTCCGCGCTCGCCCAGCCAGGCAATTAATTGATCTAAAGTAAATCCATAAATGGATGGTGTACTCATCGTTTATCCTCTTTTCAAAACAGTTACTTGTATTGTCCCAAAATTGGCGGTCGAAAACAAGGGGAGATTGCCGCCAATTACGGGAGGACGCTGCAGCGTCGATCCGATAAGACCTCCGCAGGGTCTTATTGCTATTCTCTTATCCTCCGTTTATCGCTTCATCCGCCACGTTAAGATCCTTTAGGGACCTTATACTCGCCGTTTGACCGTCCATTGCACTAATTAGAGTCCCTAAGGGACCTTAACCTCTCTACTTAAAGGAATGTCTCATGCCTGGTTTTGATGAAAAATGCTGGAAACCCCATTTTCTTCCTTCCGGATTCTTTTTCTAATCCAAATTTCAGTGTGCATTTATCGCAATTAAGAGATACAGAGACCAAGAAAGAGCATTGTAGAGTTCGTTCAAAATGTAAACGCTCTAACCCCTTTCTTTGTCACAATAAGGCAATATGCCGCCTTCATGCTTCATTTACTTTCACTCTAGTCAGGCGTAATATACGACTCAGCAATTGAAATGCATGCTTTATTCGCTGAGTTTCCGTAATGGGAAACGGGGGAACCAAACGATAAGCGGGAGCGGCATCGGTGTGAGAGCCGATGTGTCTTGCTGCTTGTCAGGGGTGAATCCGGGTCCGGCTGCTCGCAGCCGGACCCGGTAGGGCGACTCTCACCGTCCGAATCCGTCAGCTAACCTCGTAAGCGAAGAGGATGTCAGCCTACAGCAAGCTATAAGCTGCGGAGGCATTCTCCAGGTAGAGAGGATGATGTGTTCTTGTGACCTTTAAGGGCCGCGGGGGACTTTCCTCTGCGGTCTTTTTCTATTGTATTCGCAATGTCTTTATCGCTTAATCCCCTTAACCGGGGAACGGGGGAACCAATCGGACGGCCCGGCAGCAACTGCCGCATGTCCACGGGGTGAATCGCCGCAGCAGCCTGAACAGGCCGCCATGGCGTAGGGCGACTCTTACGCCCGAATCCGTCAGCTAACCTCGTAAGCGTATCAAGAGAGGCAACGATGATCGTGAATGTAGGCACGGTTTATTTTCTGCTGCGCCTATCAGCCGCGTGAAGAGTCCCTCTTCCGCGGTTTTTTGTCGTTGGTTCCTCTAACGAAAAGAGGAGAGAGTTTCATGGACGATTATATACTCGTCTCTGCACCCAACGTGCAGGGTGAGGACTTTATTAAACAGCTGCAGCGCCGGCATATTCCATTTGCGGCAATCGTGAATAATAAGACGGAGTATGAGCGAATGCTAGTGTTACATGTAAATACAATTATTGTCATCAATACGAACGATGAAGCCACATGGCGCGTGCCGGAGCTTCCGATTGGACGGATCTTTTTGTTCGAGAGAAGCTTGAACCTCTGCTGCCGTTATATTCAGATCTGCCGCAGCTGGACGTCGAAATCGATCTGCGTCATTACAGACAGCACGAATCCGAGGCTGATCTATAAGGGAATGGGCGCGAACTATGTGATCCATTCCGGCAGCGGAGAGACTTCTTTTCTGATATCAAACGACTTCATGACAGAGAGCCAAAACCGGTAAGGACTATTAATTCAGGAGGTTTCGGTGTTATGCAGGATATCTATATGGTGCTGCTTTTGGCAGCTGTGTTTGTACTCTTCGCCGGATTTATGCATTGGTGCGACCGCTCCATTCAAGAGGAGGAGAAACGATGATTGTTACGCTGGGTCTTGCCCTGTTCGTCTTTCTCTATTTGGTTTACGCCCTTATTAATCCGGAAAAATTCTAATCCCTTACTCGATCGCGGGAGGTCAAAATGGATATTTTACAGTTTCTTATCGTGATTGGCGTGCTTGTTCTGCTCGTAAAACCGCTTGGCTCGTACGTGTATCACGTATACTCGAATGAGCCGAACCGGACAGACCGGATATTCGGCTGGGCTGATCGAATCATCTACAGGGTGATCGGCTTGAAAAACCGGTCCGGCATGACCTGGAAAAAGTACGCCTTAAGCTTTCTCCTGACCAATATCGTTCTGGTTGCCCTCAGCTACTTGATCTTGCGCCTTCAGGGCGGGCTTCCGGGCAATCCGAATAACATCGGCGGCATGGAACAGACCTTGTCCTTCAATACCGTCATCAGCTTTATCACGAACACGAATCTGCAGCACTACAGCGGGGAGACCGGGCTGTCCTACTTCTCGCAAATGGCCGTCATTATGATGATGATGTTCACGTCAGCGGCTACCGGATTTTCGGTCGCTATTGCCTTCATTCGCGGCTTGACGAGCAAAGGAACAACCATCGGCAACTTCTTCGAGGACTTTGTGAAGTCGCATACCCGGATTTTCCTGCCGCTGGCCGTGCTGGTTACGCTGGTGCTGGTCGCGCTGAATGTGCCGCAGACGTTTGATCCGAACATTACCGCAACAACGCTTGAAGGGGCAACGCAAAGCATCGCCATCGGTCCGGTTGCTTCCCTTGAATCCATTAAACATTTGGGCACCAACGGCGGCGGTTTCTTTGGGGTGAACTCGGCGCATCCATTCGAGAATCCAAATCCGCTTACCAATGTGATTGAGATTTTGTCAATGTGGGCGCTGCCCGCTGCATTGCCGTATGCGTATGGCCGTTTTGCAAAAAACCGGAAGCAAGGCTGGGTTGTATTTTCCGCGATGATGACCTTATTCCTTGTCTTTCTCGCAACCGTCTATACGGCGGAGCTTAATGGCAATCCCGCTCTGAACAACCTTGGCGTTGATGCTTCGCAAGGCAGCATGGAGGGCAAAGAGGTACGCTTTGGCATCGCACAGTCCGCGCTGTTCACGGCCGTTACAACGGCTGCGACAACCGGTACGGTGAACAACATGCATGATACGCTGACGCCGATCGGCGGCTTAGTCCCTCTCGCGGAAATGATGCTGAATGTCGTGTTTGGCGGCAAGGGTGTTGGCCTCGTCAACATGCTGATGTACGCCATACTTGGTGTATTTATCGCCGGACTTATGGTTGGACGCACGCCGGAGTTTCTTGGACGGAAGATTGAGCCGCGCGAGATGAGGCTCATCGCGATCGCCATACTTGCGCATCCCTTTATTATCTTGGTGCCGACGGCCATTGCTTTCCTTACCGACCTGGGTCAAGGCGCCATTACGAACCCGGGCTTCCATGGCATTTCGCAGGTGCTGTATGAATACACCTCATCGGCAGCGAATAACGGCTCCGGCTTTGAGGGATTGGCCGATAATACGCCTTTCTGGAATATAACGACCGGGCTGGTCATGCTGTTTGGCCGATACATCTCGATGATTGCCATGCTTGCCGTAGCCGGTTCGCTGGTCCGTAAGCAGCCTGTACCGGAGACATCGGGTACATTCCGGACGGATAACGTGCTGTTTACAGGGATACTTGTAGGAACCGTATTAATTATTGGAGCGCTGACGTTCCTGCCTGCCGTTGTCCTTGGACCAATCGCAGAGCATCTGACGCTTCGCTAACGGAACGGATAAGGATGAGGTGAATAAAAGGTGACTACGAAACGTAAATCGATGCTGGACTCCGCCATTATAGGCCGGGCGGTGAAGGACAGCTTTATCAAATTAAATCCGCTGATGATGATGAAAAATCCCGTTATGTTTGTTGTTGAGGTCGGCACGCTGGTTGTATTGCTTATGACCGTAATACCTGGATACTTCGGAACAGAAGACCGGGTAGGCTTTAATCTGACGGTATTCCTCATTCTGCTGTTCACCGTGCTCTTCGCGAATTTCGCGGAAGCACTGGCCGAAGGACGCGGCAAAGCGCAGGCCGATTCGCTTAAAAAAAGCAAGCAGGATATTACCGCGAACAAAATCGTCGGGGGCGGCGTGAAGCAAGTCGTATCTACCGAGCTTCGCAAAGGCGATATCGTTGTTGTCTCGCAAGGCGAAATGATCCCGGGTGACGGCGAAGTCATTGAAGGATTGGCATCCGTTGATGAATCCGCGATTACGGGTGAATCGGCGCCGGTTATTAAGGAAGCAGGCGGCGACTTCAGCTCCGTTACAGGCGGTACCCGTGTCGTCAGCGACCAGATCAAGGTTCGCATTATGAGCGATCCCGGCGAATCGTTTATCGATCGCATGATCTCGCTTGTTGAGGGTGCCAAGCGGCAAAAGACGCCAAACGAGCTGGCCCTGAACACCCTGCTTACAAGCTTGACGCTTATCTTCCTGATCGTCGTCGTTACCCTTGCTCCTATCGCCAAATATGTCGGCGTAGAGCTGGATGTGCCCGTGCTTATCGCCCTGCTCGTCTGTCTGATCCCAACAACGATTGGCGGTTTGCTGTCTGCTATCGGGATCGCGGGCATGGACCGCGTAACGCAGTTTAACGTTCTGGCCATGTCGGGGAAAGCCGTTGAAGCAGCCGGAGATATTAATACGATGATTCTGGACAAGACAGGCACGATCACGTACGGGAACCGGATGGCCAGCGAATTCCTTCCTGTTAAGGGCGCGACCGTTCAAGAGCTTGGCGAATGGGCGGCGCTCAGCTCTGCCAAAGACGAGACGCCGGAAGGACGTTCCGTGCTTGAGCTGATGAAAACGAAACAGCTGTCCTATCCTGCCGAGCTGGTTGAGAATGCTTCATTTATTCCCTTTACGGCAGAAACACGCATGAGCGGCACCGATTTGCCGGATGGAAGAAAAGTTCGCAAAGGCGCCGTTGATGCCGTCAAGAAATGGGTCTTGTCTCAAAACGGCTCGGTCCCTGCCGATCTCGACTCCACCGGCGAAAGCGTTGCTGTGCTGGGCGGCACACCGCTTGCCGTATCTGTTGATAACCGGATCCTGGGTATTATTTATTTGAAAGACACGGTTAAGCCGGGCATGCAGGAAAGGTTCGCGGAGCTGCGCCGGATGGGCATTAAGACCATTATGTGTACAGGCGATAATCCTCTGACGGCAGCAACCATTGCCCGCGAAGCAGGGGTTGATGACTTTGTGGCGGAGAGCCGCCCTGAGGACAAAATCGCATTGATCAAGAGAGAACAAGCTGCGGGCAGCCTTGTTGCCATGACGGGCGACGGCACGAATGACGCCCCTGCTCTTGCCCAGGCCGATGTCGGGCTTGCGATGAACAGCGGTACGATCGCAGCGAAGGAAGCTGCAAATATGATCGACCTGGATTCCGACCCGTCCAAGATTATCGAGGTTGTCGCCATCGGCAAGCAGCTGCTGATGACTCGCGGAGCCTTAACAACGTTCAGTATTGCGAACGATATCGCCAAATATTTTGCCATTATCCCTGCCATGTTCATGCTAGCGATCCCGCAGATGGACGCCCTGAACATCATGAAGCTGGGCTCGCCCTCATCGGCGATCCTCTCGGCGCTTATCTTCAACGCCGTTATTATTCCGCTTCTGATCCCGCTTGCGATGCGCGGGGTTGCTTATAAGCCGATGAGCGCATCCAAGCTGTTAAGCAAGAACCTGCTGATATACGGTCTTGGCGGCGTCCTTGCACCGTTCGTTGGTATCAAACTGCTCGATCTCATTGTGCATATCTGGATCTAAACCGGTTGACCTATCGAAAGGAAGGGATCTTATGAATCAATCCGCTTCATCATCCGCATCGGGCGGCGGCTCAATCCTGATGATTGCGATCAGGGCGAGCATCGCGTTTATTCTATTGTGCGGCATTATTTATCCGCTGGTGTCTACGGGGCTAGCTCAGCTGCTCTTCCCCCATCAGGCGAATGGCAGCTTGATCAAAAATGCGGAAGGCCAGATTGTCGGCTCTTCCCTTATCGGGCAAAGCTTCACCGATCCGGCGTATTTCCAAGGCCGTGTATCCAGCATTGATTACAAAGCGGAGGCGTCCGGCTCGAACAACTATGCGCCCTCCAATCCGGATATGCTGAAACGCACGCAGGACTCGATTGCCGCCTGGCAGGCCGCTAATCCGGATGTTCCAATCAGCCAGCTTCCTATTGCTCTGATTACCAACTCCGGCTCCGGCCTGGATCCGCATATCACGCCGGACTCGGCGAAGGTTCAAATCCCTCGGATCAGCAAGCTGACCGGTCTGCCGGCCGATACTTTGGAGCAGCTTGTCCATAAGCATACCGAAGGACGCGATCTTGGGGTATTCGGCGAGCCGCGCGTCAACGTACTGGAGTTAAATATCGAGCTGAGCCAGCTTAGAAAATAAAGCAGAACGCCCCGCTTGCACATGCAGGCGGGGCATTCATACGCTATGCGGAAAGGAGGAATAATCGGTCATGGACAACGGTTATCGGCGAAAGTCGCCCGAAGAGCTCCTGCAGGCTATAACAAAGCTCCATCATGGAAAGCTCAAAATTTATATAGGCGCCGTAAGCGGGACCGGCAAAACCTATCATATGCTGCGCGATGGCCGGCAGCTTAAGAAACAAGGCATTGATGTCGTCGCCTGTGCCGTCTCGACGATGCAAAGACCCGAAACGATGGAACAGCTTACCGAGATCGAACGAATTCCCAGTATCCATTGGCTTAAGGAAGGAATCGAATATAAGGATCTTGATTTGCGGGCCATAAAAGCGCGCAATCCCGAAGTTCTGCTTGTAGACAGGCTTGCCCATCGCAATCGTCCCGAGGCAGATTATCCTTCCCGGCTTGATGATATCAAGCATCTGCTGGAATGCGGCATCAGCGTCATGACGACCATCAATGTGTATGAACTGGATGGTGTATGTGATCTTGCTTTTCAGTTAACGGGTATTGAAGCCGAGCATACCGTACCGGACGATATTCTGGAGTTTGCCGATGAAGTGCGTCTTATAGACGTTACGCCGGAGACCCTTCTGACGCGGTTAAACGAAGGACATTTACGCAATGCCAAGTCTCCCCACCTGCTGCGCAGAGACAATCTTGGCAAGCTGCGCGAGCTCGCTCTGCGCCTGATGGCCGAGGATGTTAACGAATCGCTCGAGCATCACCGGAGGAATCAGGGTCTTATTGGCCCATCCGGTGCATCCGAACGGGTTCTTGTCACCGTCCAATATCACTGGAACGGCTCTATCCATATCCGGCGCGGCCAGCAAGTGGCGAAACGACTGAACGGCGAGCTGCTTGTCGTCTCGTTTGTACGGGATAACGATGCCTTATCGAAAGAAGCGGCTGCCTTTAAGCGTTCTATCGTGAAGCTCACCCAGAAGATCGGAGCAGACTTTGAGGAGCTCGCTGTGCCTCGCCTCCATCGGCGTCTGTTGTCCCAGCATATCACCGAGTATGCTATGTCTCATGGCGTCACCCGCATTGTTCTGGGCCACTCCAAGCATACCTGGCTGCAGGAGCTGCTTCATGGCTCCATTGCTAATGGCATCTTGCGTCTTGCCAAGCCCATTGACCTGTTCTTTGTCGCGGATCGGACTGATCTGGAAGGCGAACGCATTTTGCCCGCCAGGCATCACGCGGAGTCCCAATCTACTTATAAAAGGCTAAGCCCTGACGAGAAAAAACAAACGACCGAGCGAATGAAGCGCGGCACCTTCAAAGTATACATTGGGGCGGCGCCCGGAGTAGGCAAAACGTACACCATGCTGCGAGAGGGCAACGTCCTCCTTCGCAAAGGTATTGATGTCGTCATCGGCCTCCTTGAAACACATGGCCGAAAGGATACGATCGACCAGGTAGGAGATCTGACCTCCATTCCCAAAGCAAAGATTGCCTATAAAGACACGCTGCTGGAGGAAATGGATGTCCCCGCCATTATTGAACGATTCCCTGAAGTCGTCCTTATTGATGAGCTTGCCCATTCGAATGTACCCGGCAGCTTGAACAAGAAGAGATACGAGGATGTCCGTTCCATTCTTGAGGCGGGTATTTCGGTTATTTCCACCGTCAATGTCCAGCATCTCGAAAGCTTGAATGACGCTGTCGAGCAAATTACCGGCGTGCGGGTCAGAGAGACGGTTCCGGACAGCATGCTTCGCCTTGCCGATGAAGTAGAGCTTATCGATGTATCGCCCAGAGCCTTGCAGGAGCGTATGCGCGAAGGAAAAATCTATGCAATGGGCAAGGTTGAGCAGGCGCTTGGCGCTTTCTTTCAGCTTGGCAATCTGATTGCGCTGCGCGAGCTGGCCTTGCGGGAAATTGCCGATGACGTGGATGAACGGCTGGAATCCTGGGAGCGGACCGACACGCTGCGCGGACCTTGGCGGAGACAGGAGGTCATATTCGTAGCCATAACCGACCTTTCGCAAGCGGATCGGCTTATCCGCAGAGGCTTCCGCATCGCCTTCCGGCTGAAAGCACAGTGGCATGTCATGGCTGTGCATAGCGGCAAGGATGCAGCTATAGAACGCCGCATGAAGGAACTCCTTCAATTAACGGAGCAACTGGGAGGATCGTTTGTAGTGAAACAGATGAAGCACAATCAGTATCTTCCGGCTTTTCTGCTTACGCATGCCAATGCACTTAAGAGCACGCAGTTCATCATTGGTCAGGAGAAACAAAGCTGGCTTGCGAGAATATTCCGGCCATCCATCGTGAAGAGAATATTGCAAAGCGGCCGGAACATGGATGTAATGGCTGTCAGCTGCCTTCCTTCGCAAGAGCAATAATATCTTTCGGATCAAGGATAGAACGCTCATATTGGGTATAAGAGGTTTGAATCATGGCGAGGCCAACCTGCCGCAGTGTAATGAGGTGGTTCGGGAAAATCGGCCGCAGGACCGGAAACAGCCATGTCAATGCTCGAGCCCACTTCGGAATTCTAACCTGACCCTTCGTCGGTTGCATAAAACCCGGTCGGAACATAAAAGCACGGCGGAACGGCAGATCAAGCAGATGGTTCTCCGTTCTGCCCTTCACTCTCGCCCACATGACGCGTCCCTTCTCCGTGCTGTCCGTCCCTCCTCCGGTCACATAACAGAACACCATATCCGGGTTGAGACTGGAGAGAAGACGGGCAACATGCATGGTCAAGTCATAAGTGACGCGGGTATAATCTGCTTCCGCCATGCCAATCGAAGATACGCCAAGACAGAAATAGCAGGCATTATATCCTTTTAGCTCATCTTGAATCGGGGTTAAATCATAAAAATCCTTATGTATGATTTCCTTCAGCTTCGGATGCGTGACGCCGCTAGGCCGGCGGGTAATGATCAGCACCTGTTCAACATCCGGGTGTAGCAGGCATTCCATCAGGACGCCCTCCCCCACCATGCCTGTCGCTCCGGTAATAATCGCTTTAATTTTCTCTTTCTTTGAACGGACTCCCATACTCGCATCTCTCCCTTATTAAAAGGCACTACAGTCATTATGGCATAGGCTTCCAGACACTCTCAACTGCGCCCGCCGGCAACAAAAAAGGACGAAGCAGCTGATTGTCTGCTTCGTCCTTCTTCTATTATTAAACCATCATTTGTTTCACAAGCTCACGGTTTCGTTCCTTGAATACTTCATTATGGGATGAGACCATTCCGTATTTATTAGCGTCAGGTTGAATGTAGGACTTCGCTCTGTTCACTGCATTGGCGGCATCCTGGAAAGCACCCGCAATGAGGTGAAGCTTGCCTTCATGCATGAGAATATCGCCTGCTGCATAAAGCCCCGGAACGGACGATTCTCCGCTCGGACTGCCTTTTACATACCAATCCTCTACCATCTCAATATTAAGCTTGCTGTTCTTAAGCAGAGAGGAGTCCATTTCATACCCGTGATTAATAACAACTTCATCAATAGCCAGCTGCGATACTGTACCTGTCTTACTGTTGGTAAGCTCAACGTGTTCAACAACCTCATCGCCGGAGCTCGCAAGCAGCTTCGTAATTTCGGTATGGAACAAGCACTCGACTTTCGAGCTGTTCATAAGTAGCGTTACATTCGCTTCGTGCCCGGACAAGGCCTCTTTGCGGTATGTAATGTAGATCTTCTTCGCGAATGGCAGCAGCTCCATCGCCCAGTCGACTGCTGTGTTGCCCCCGCCAGAGATGATCACGTTCTTATCCTTAAATCTCTTCAAGGATTTCACTGTATAATGAAGGTTTGTCACTTCAAACTTCTCCGCGCCCTCAATTGCGATCTTCTTCGGATTCAGAATGCCGCCGCCAACTGCGATGATGACCGTCTTCGAATAATGGATACGTCCCGAGGAACCTTGCAGCTCGAAAATATGATCAGCGCTGCGCGTAATCGATTCAATCTTCTCATTCAAGACGACTTCCGGATCGAAGGTCAGTCCTTGCTTAACGATCTGCTCTATTAACTGCGCTCCCGGAGTGGGAGTTAAACCGCCGATGTCCCAAATCATTTTCTCCGGATATACATGCACCTTGCCGCCCAAGAACGGCTGGAATTCAATCAGCTTTGTTTTCATTTCTCTAAGTCCGCTATAGAAAGTCGAGTATAGTCCCGCAGGACCTCCCCCAATGACGGTGACATCAAACAATTCTTCTTGCAGCATGAACATCCTCCTCGGAAACCCACTAGCTTTAGTTAGCACTGATTATCATTATCAATAGTATACGGCCTTTGAGAACATTTTTCAATAAGCGGTTGACAATCCGCCCAAATCACTATAATTTAGTAAATGGCACTAGGTAATGATAATCATTATCAATATCTGCTGGATTATTTATATTATCTTCATCATTTATGTATTCCACTAATTTAATTATAAGGAGATTAAACACCCATGAAAAAAACTCTCGTCTCCCTCATGATGCTCCTCGTCATAATTCTGAGCGCATGCGGAAACAACAACTCGGGCAATAACGCCGGAGCAGAGAACACGGCCGCAGCAAACAATGCAGGGGCAGCCAATGCTTCGCCATCTGCAGACACAGCTGCTGAAGCAACCGGAACCATCACGTTCCAATCAGAAAGCGGTCCTATGGAAGTACCTGCTAATCCGCAGCGTATTGTTGATCTTTCTTCTTATACGGGCAGCTTGATCTCCCTGGGCATTACTCCCATTGGCGTCACCTCCTGGGCGAAAGACAATCCTAACTTCGCTGAGCAGCTGAAGGATGTAACCGAAGTATCCGAAGAAGATATTGAGAAAATTCTCGAGCTGGAGCCGGATCTGATCATTGGCACAGAAACAACAAAGAATGTGGATAAACTGAAGGAAATCGCTCCAACCGTTATTTTCACTTACAATAAAGTCGATTACCTGCAGCAGCATATCGAGGTCGGCAAAGCCGTTAACAAGGAAAAAGAAGCAACGGCTTGGGTGGAAGACTTCAAAGCACGTGCTACACAAATCGGCAAAGATATTAAAGCGAAAATCGGTGAAAACTCCACGGTTACGGTCATTGAGAACTACGACAAGGAGCTGTACGTATTCGGCAATGCCTGGGGCCGCGGCACCGAAATTCTGTATCAGGCAATGGGCCTGAAGATGCCGGAAAAAGTAAAAGAAATGGCAATGAAAGACGGCTGGTATGCATTATCGCTGGAGGTGCTTCCCGAATTCGCTGGCGACTACATCGTCTTCAGCCAAAGCAAAGATACAGCAAGTGCCATTACAGAAACGGAGACTTACAAGAACATCCCGGCTGTCAAAAACAATCATGTGATTACGGCGGATGCTCAAGGCTTCTACTTCAATGACGCGTATACGCTGGATTATCAGCTGAACTTCTTTAAAGAGCAGTTCCTGGGTAAGTAAGCCGATGGTGACAAAGGAAACGAAACGCCCCATCCCATTTGCTGTCAAACTGTGTGTAGGGATCGTGCTCTTTATCGCAATCTTCTTCATGGCCATGGTGTTCGGCGCTGCCGACACCACGGTCCATGAAACATGGCTCGCGCTGACGTCACCTCAAGATACAAGTGAGAAGGTGACGCTTTTGCGCGAAATCAGGCTGCCGCGCGAGCTCGCGGCAATCTTTGTTGGCGCGGCACTAGCCGTATCCGGCGCCATTATGCAAGGCGTGACCCGGAACGCGCTGGCAGATCCGGGGCTTCTCGGCTTATCTGCCGGAGCAAATGCCGCCCTTGCAGTATCGGTTGCGTTATTCCCTGGCATTAATTACTTCGGCATTATGATCGCATGCTTTATCGGCGCTGCCTTTGGTTCGATTCTCGTTATCGGAATTGGCGCAGCCAAACGAGGCGGCTTCTCCCCTATTCGCATCGTATTGGCGGGAGCGGCTGTTTCTACGTTTTTATTTGCCGTTGCGGAAGGCATAGGCCTTACTTTCAAAGTATCAAAAGACGTCAACATGTGGACATCCGGCGGTCTGATCGGTACGTCCTGGGGACAGCTTCAAGCGATTGTTCCGGTTATCGTCGTTGGCATTCTTATTGCGATCGCGATGTCGAAGCAGTTGACCGTACTTAGCCTAAGTGAAGATGTAGCGACAAGCCTTGGGCAGAAGACCGGTCTTATCAAAGGAATCCTGTTCACCGTTACCATATTGCTCGCTGGCGCTTCCGTTGCGCTGGTCGGCAATCTGGCTTTCCTTGGCCTGATGATCCCGCATATGGTTCGCGCTATTGTAGGGCAGGACTATCGTTATTCCATTCCGATGTCGGCGATAGTTGGCGCTTCCTTCATGCTGCTCGCGGATTTGATCGGCCGGACGATCAATGCGCCTTATGAAACGCCGGTAGCGGCGATTATCGCGGTTGTGGGTCTGCCCTTCTTCCTCATTATCGTTAGAAGAGGAGGCAAAGCACTGAAATGATGTTATCTCACTTGGTTCGAAAACAACGCATTATCCTTGTCATCCTGCTGCTGCTTATTATCGCAACCATCATTACTAGCCTTAGCCTTGGTTATTCCACCTTGACCTTTAAAAGGTTAATACCCGTTCTGTTTGGCGACGGTTCGAAAAAAGAAAACTTCATCCTGTTCGACATACGGATGCCGCGCGTCATCATTACCTTGCTGGCCGGCATGGCGCTTGCCTTATCCGGTTCCATCCTGCAGGGCGTATCCCGCAATGATCTCGCGGATCCCGGCATTATCGGCATCAACTCTGGCGCAGGCGTTGCCATTACGATCTTCTTCCTGTTCTTCCCGACGGAAGCTGGCCCATTTGTCTACGCCCTGCCGGTTGTCGCCTTTATCGGGGCCCTGGCAACCGCTTGCCTTATTGTTCTATTCTCCTGGAAGCGGCATGCCGGCATCCAGCCGGTCAGCATGGTGCTGACGGGCATCGGCTTCCAGATGGCTCTGAGCGGCGTTATGATCGTGCTGATTTCCTCGGCTGACCGCGAGAAGGTTGATTTTATCGCCAAATGGATCGCCGGCGGCATTTGGGGAACGGACTGGGTGTTTATCCATGCCTTGTGGCCATGGCTCGCCGTCTTCATTCCGTTTACGCTGTACAAGGCGAACCGCCTCAACATCCTTTCCTTGAACGAGCATGTGGCGGTTGGCGTCGGTATTTCCCTGACGAAGGAGCGTGTAGTGCTGCTCTTCTCGGCGGTTGCTCTAGCCGCAACCGCCGTGTCCGTCACAGGCGGGATTGCCTTCATCGGGCTGCTCGCTCCGCATATTGCGAAAGCCTTGGTTGGCCCGCGTAACCAATTGTTTATCCCGATCTCCATCCTGTTTGGCGGGTGGCTGCTCGTGCTTGCCGATACCATCGGCCGTCAGATCGACATTGCCGGCGGCTTGCCGGCCGGGATCGTCGTATCCCTTATCGGAGCGCCGTACTTCCTGTTCCTGCTGCTGAAAAAATAACCTTAATAAGCCCCGAAGCAGACATTCTGCTTCGGGGCTTGCTTCGTTAGCGGCGGAATTTCATCAATAAAGCCAATTCGATCATCACTTTTACAAGAAAAAGGCTCCCCTTCATAAGGGGAGCCCTGGTTCTACAGCTATTTATTTAAGCGGAAGCTGCTGCACGTAGCTGTCCGAGAGATGGAGCAATTCCAGCGCTCTGTTGTACTCATCCTCCGTTACGCCGCCTTCAGTCGTCTCCGAACCGTCAACTACTTTATGGTTCGTACCGTCTTCGTAATCAATACCCGGTACATAAAGGTTCTCGTTGTTGATAACCGAACCGCTCGGCAGGAAGTGACGCATCGGAATCAGCTCCGAGCTTTGGTTCAGAAGATCTTCGCCAAAGTGGATTTGGTTCTTAAGCGATGCACCAACCAGATTCGCAACGGTAGGCAGGATGTCGATTTGTCCGCCAACTTTATCATTTACTAACGGTTGATTTACGCCCGGAACGTGCATAATAAGCGGGATGTTGAACATTTCGGTATGACCGTATTCTGTACCAAGCATTTCTTTCATCAATGCTTTTTCTTCATCATCCAGCGAGTACAGCGGCAGACCTTGGTGGTCACCGTACATGAGGACGATGCTGTCATCCCACAGACCGCTCGATTTCAGACCGTCGATAAATTGGCCGAGCGCATAGTCTGCATAGTTTTGCGCTTTGAGATAACGGGTTACAAGGCTGTCAGCCTTAAATTCAGCAGGAAGCTCAATCCGGTCCTTAGAAGACGGAAGATTGTACGGATGATGCGCACTCATCGAAATCACTTGCGCGTAGAACGGCTTATCTGCCTGATCCATCTTCACAAGCTCAGGAAGCGTCTTCGCATACAATACTTCGTCCGAAGAGCCAAATGCGAGATGGTCTTCATCGCCGTAGAACTTCTGATCGTAATATTTATCCCAGCCAAGGGATGAGTAAAGCTCCGTACGGTTCCAGAACTCAACGGAGTTCGTATGGAACGTTGCCGTCGAGTAGCCACTTTCTTTCATTACCTTCGGCAAGCTTGGCAGTACCTTGTCTACGTTCACATCTGTTGCCGCTTTATGTTTCGGAACATACAGCGAAGTATTTACAACATACTCGGCATCAGAAGTTGTGCCTTGGCCAGCCATCGCATAGAAATGAGTGAAATGCGTTGCCTCTTGAATCAGTTTGTTCATGTTTGGCGTAATTTCCACGCCGCCTACTTTAAGGCCGATCAGGAAATCCTGATAAGATTCCATTTGAAGAATAATAACGTTCTTGCCTTTGGCCGCGCCAAAGTAATTCGGCGATGCAGGCTCTGCAATGCCTTTGATCTCGTCAATCTTCGCCTGCGTAATTTGATCGATCGGCGTAATGGGTTCGTTTTCCATCATTTTATCAATGATGTTGTACACTTCGTAATCAAGCAATCCCATTTCTTCGGCCTGTTTGTTCTCGTTCATGCTGGCACGGTTTGGCCATACGTTCACGAGACATACGACTACGGACAATGCGAATGCGGCCATCCAGACCTTGCTTCTTCTTGGACGCAAATCCGCGGATAAGCGGGCTTTCTTGAATTTCGGCAGAAGCAGTACAACCGCAATAACAATAATATCAAGGAAAATCAGCAAATAATAAGGATCCATCAGCGAGTAGGTGCTTTCCCCTACCTCCGTTACTTTGTCGGCTTGGCTTAAAGCATCGGTCGTAACGATAATACCGTAATACTTGTAATACATGAGTATAGAGAAATATAAGGCCGTAAACAGCACATTGACGATTAAATAATACAGCATCTTACGCTTGCCGGCGAAAAATTCAATCAGACAGAATACAGCAACAATGAACGGAATTTCCGTCAGCAGCGTAAGCCAGGAGAAGCCATTGCCAAACACGACATCACGAGCAACAATGCTTTTAATCAGCAAGATAATAAGGAAATAGTAGAAACGTCTATTTAAGAATCTGGTTATTAAAGACACCCTTGTCATCACCCTTCTTTTTAATCAGGCAAAAGAACCTTCAGCCTTCTATTTGTAGCTCAAGGATTTTTCCATAGATCTATTGTGAAATCCACATTCTCTTCCATGTATTTATAAACATCCGGTTCATTAAGCAGTTGAATGCCAACCGATTTGCTCATAATCGCATGCAAGCTTGTGGACAAGAATTGTCTGGACGCTATCCGGAAATCAAGATCGCGAATCTCGCCTTTCTCATGCCGGTCCTTCAGAAACTCTTCGAAGATGGCGCTCTGCTCGCGGAGCAACGCCGTTAACTGCTCGGCTTCTTCAAAGCCAAGCAAATCATTCTCACGGAACAAAATCCGTGTCAAATCCATATCCGCCGTAAACAGCTCGTAAATCCGGCGTTTTATCGTCATCATCGCGTCTCTCAGATCCATCTCTTCGATGACGCGGTTAATCTGCTGTATTTCTTTTCTACGGTGCTCGAAGCTTTCACGTAGCAACACCGACATAATTTCGCGCTTGCCGCCCGGAAAATAATGATAAAGGATACCGTCGCCCATCCCGATCTTCCTCGTGATTTCTCGTACTGGGGTGCCATGGTATCCTTTTTCCGCAAATAATGATTTTGCAGCTTCTAGTATTTTCTCACGCGTTTCGGCCGCTTGCTCTTTTCGGATGTTGCGAGACATCGTCGCCACCTCCTTAAAAGAATTGCATAGTTTTCACTGAACGATCGCACAGCGAAAGTTTAGCGCATGGCCGATGCGATGTCAATCGATATGCCAAAACATCACAAAATCGCCTAAACTTTTCTGTTATCTCTTACGACGGCATCTTTTCTTTGTTCGAAATGTTCCTTATATTCGACAAGTCCAATCTCGCAGCCTAGCCCGATCACAACCTTGTTCCCTCTTACTATATCAGCAATCGTGTTTTCCAAATAGATATGATCTCCTTCCATAACTGACACTGAAAGCCTTGCGCTGGAAGAAGGTTTGAAAAACAAGCTGAGCGGATGCAGCAAGCTCGCTTTCTTGATATTGATCTGTCCGCCGCCTATCTCATGCGCTTTGCAATCGCGGTACAGCTTGATATCAAGCTTTCCGGCATTCAGCAGGCCTCCAATCTCAAAGATGCCTTTTGCCGTAAATGCTTCCGCCTCGCAATCACCAAGCGTCTGCAGACTTCCCCTGAGATGTACTCTCTCACTATATATATGATCTTTCGAATCAATTGTCCCCGATATACCCAGTTCGCGAAGCCGGGTGATCCCTCCAACGGTTAAGGTACCGGAAGTTTTAAGCGTCCCGCCCTGCAATCCGCCCTTGACGTCGCATGTGCCAACTATGCTCATCTTGTCGGCCGAGATTGAGCCGTTCACTTCCAGCGTACCGACGCACTTCAGCTTATTGCAGTCTGTATCGCCCTCAATACCGCCTTCTCCCACAATCTTGACGCTGTCATACAGTCCTCCCATCACACTGGAACTGCCAGTAATCGTTAAATTTCCTCTGCTGATCTTTTTATTCTGGTTCATACGATCGCCTCCATTCTCTTATACTTGAGCTTGTTTAATGATCTTGGAGCTGCTGTGTACATCAAGACTTTGCTTGTATTCCACACTGCCAATCGTGCAGCCTTGACCAATGGTTACTTTCCCGCCCCTTACAATATCAGCCGTTGTATACTCAAGGTAAATGCGGTCGCCTTCAATAACCCCTGCATTTAGTTTATTGCTGAATGGCCCCTTTACGGTTTGCAGCCACTTGCCGAAGCCCTTGCTGGACTGCTCACGGATTTGAATATCTTCGCCGCCCATCTCTTCAATTCGGCTTGCGCCCTGCAAGGTCAGCTTAATCTGTCCTGCGTTAAGCATCTCGATATGCAATCGCCCATTCGCTTCAAAGGTTTCCGTCTCGCAGCTGCCCTTCACCGTCACCATGCCGTTCATCCGGATATGCTCACTGATCATGGAGCCATCCACCGTCATCTTGCCCTCAAGGTTAAACGTATTGGCATGCAGACTGCCATGTATATGAACGATTCCATTAATCGCCGCTGTCGCAGCTTTCAAACTGCCTTGAAGATCTCCCGTGCCATCCACTCGAAACTCCGCGCAATTGACATCCCCATCAATTTTGCCTACTCCTTCGATCTTCGCCAAATGAACATCGCCGCCATTCGACTTGCCAATTCCGGTTATAATAAGCTTCCGTTTATCTACCATATGTTTTGCCTCCCGTCATATCGCCATTAACTTCAATTTTAATTGCTCGATCATAACCGGCACATCCACTCGGAGGATGATCTTTACTCCGCTTTCGAAATGAATTTCGCCGCCGGCAGGGAGAAGTAAAAACACGGATACGCCCATCTTGCGGAGCAGGATCAGATCACATTGCTGTTCCTTGAATTTCTTATAGTGCTCAAGGAAGGTAGGAATCAACGTCTTGCCTTCTTCAAGGCTGATCTCGCCCGTCTGCAGACAATAATCGAGAATGTAGACACATAATGTCTGCTCAAAGGTATATAGCTCCGACTGCCCGATATAGGCCTCTGCTGTTTTTGCCGCATTTGTTGAAACAATGTTTCGTTCTATTAATTGCTTCATTGGGATTGAAATCGCCTTGGATGCCGGCGAGAACATATCTGCAAGCTCATCTAAGGAAAGATCATCCTTCATATGAACAATTTTATCGATTCTGTCTAAAATTTTCTGCTTTGGGAAAAAGGTCTCTTGCCCGGTAAAAGCCGATTTGCGGATAAACCATTCCTCCGGCAGCAGGTTTTTACGCTTCCAGCGGTATAGCTGTCCGTACGAAATGCCCGTAAGCTCCAGCAAATCCTTCTTGGATATCAGTTCTTCCTCCATATGACGGCCTCCTCTTCTTTCAATATAACATAACATTGTTACGTTGTTTAAGCAAGCGTAAACGGCTGCTCCATCCCTTTCGAGGAGGAGCAAACGTTTTTATACTTTCTTCTATTTTCATAAAGAAAAGCCGCTCACAGAATGAGGCTTCTGCAAGCGGCTTACTCTTAGTCTATGCCCTGTCTCCATGGCTCATACAAGCTTGACTTAAAATCCGTAGTTTTCGGCTGAATGCCTCTCAAACGCCAGTCACAATAATCAAGCAGATGGCTGATATCCTCTTGCGTCCGGTTATGCCCGCCCGAACGGTAAGCAATGCCGATCTGATTCTCAGCGCCGAGAAACTTGTAAACCCGTTCCGCCTCTGCATAAGAAACATACATCCCTTCGGGATTCACCCAGTCATCCTCGTAACCGCCCGTTAAGAGCAGCGCTCTTGGCGCCATAAGCGCGGCCAGCTCATGCTGGTCGAACGGCAGCGCCGCCGGATCCTTGAACGCCAGGAACACCGAGTTGAACCAGTGCGCCAAGCTTTCGCTGTGCAGCGCATCAAGCGGCTCGCTCCGCCCGGCTGTCCCCCAAGGATAGACCTTTCCTTCGAGCGAATAACGGAAAGAGGCCATACCTCCTGCTCCCGATGCATGCGGATTGATTAAGGCAAACCGCTTATCCATCATCCCGATCACCAGGCTTGCCTTCCCCCATCTGGAGAACCCGGTCACGACAGCGCGGGTTGCATCGATGTCAGAATAGAGCTCCCGGGTTACTTGAACCTGAAGGCCTTGCTCTGTTTTCTCATAAGATACCTGTTCCCCCGACGTATCGGGTTTATAGCCATACATATAATAATGATACATATCCTGTAATTCTTCCGAACGTTCTTCCCAGTCCGAAACCGTCAGCACGCGGCGGCCGTCTTCAAACGTGAATGGATCCGGCAGCTCCTGCTTAAGCGGCAAATCAGCCGGGCTGATATAAGTTCCCTTGCGAATCGACAAGACCAGCACATCCTTTTCCATGGATAAATAGAAGTCCTGAGCATCATGATACATCTATTTGCCACGGGCAGTGCAAATCCCTTTCTTCTGCTCCCGATTAATGACCGCCAGCAAGATCGACATGCTTCACATGCTTATGATTCGCCAGGATGAACAGCACGGACAGGATAACGAAGCCTGCCCCCACATAGAAAGGCACATGCGGGTTAAACCATTCGGCAAGCTTGCCGGCGAAATACGGCGCAACGGCACCGCCGATAAAACGAAGGAAGCTGTATGCCGCAGAAGCTGTCGAACGTTCAACCGGCGCTGCATTCATAACCCCTGTCGTAATCAAGGTATTATTGTTACCCAGCAAAGCACCGGCGAAGATTACGCTGGCGATAATGACCCACTGGGTATCCGTCCAGATTGCCATCGCAAGCAAGGTAAGACCAAACAGCGACAGCATTACCGCCATTGATTTGACCGTACCGAACTTGCGCTGCAGCCATGGAGCCATAAAGACCGAAGTAACGGCGAGCAGAATACCCCAGCCGAGGAACACATAACCCAGGCCGTGGATGCCGAGGCCCATAACGAATGGCGCATAAGCCATCAACGTGAAGAAGCCGAAGTTATAAAAGCACGCCGTCAGGCCAAAGACAACTAGCGGACGATGTCTGAGTGCTCGGAACGGATCAAGCAGTGACGTTTTTCTGGCATTAGGAGCCGCCGCCTTGGGCGCCCCCGCCGCTTTTGGCATCATAAAGATAATCGCCAGGAACGCGATAACCATAAGTCCGGCAACGCCGATAAAAGGGCCTCTCCAGGAGATCGACCCCAGCTCGCCGCCAAGCAGCGGACCTACCGAAATCCCGATACCAATCGCGGCCTCATATAAGATGATGGCTTTAGTCACGCCGCTTTTGGACAAGGATACGATAGCGGTTAACGCCGTTGCAACAAAGAAGGCATTGCCAAGGCCCCAGCCGGCCCGATAGCCGACCAGTGCCCAAATATCATTCGATAACCCGCCAAGCAGCGAGAAAACCGCAATAATAACGACGCCAAGAAGAAGCGTCCATTTGATCCCCAGCCGCGAGGTAACAACGCCTGTAATCAGCATTGCTACCGCCATAACCGCGTTATAGCTGGTGAACAATAAGCTTACTTCACTGGCTGAAGCATGCATTTCTTCCGCAATGGCTTTCAGAATCGGGTCAACCAGGCCAATCCCCATGAAGGCGATTATGCCGGCGAAGAAGACAGCCCAGACCGCGCGGGGCTGGCTGAAAAATCCGCTTTTCTCATTAGATAATGAATCTGATGTAGTTTGAGATGAATTTGCCACGCTCATTCTCACTCCTGTTTATATTTCTTTTTGGCCTCAATGATTTTGTCCTTGAGCAGATGGATCTCCGACCTCATGCTCTTCATCTTCTCAAGCTTCTGATCAATCAGCTCCAGCTGCTTGTCGACCGTCTGCTCGAGCTCATCAATCTTCCGCAGACGCTGCTCCAAATCTTCGGTCTGCTTGATCTCATCACGCTGATTGATGAACTCCTCGCTCATCGATACATATTGCTGAAGCTCCTGCAGAGAGAAGCCAAGCACATCACGTGCATTAATCAGCTTCTTCAACCGCTCCACATGACTGTCTGTATATAAGCGGAAGCCGCCTTCACTGCGCTCCGGGGGAGTCAGCAGCCCTATCTCCTCATAATAGCGAAGCGTTCGTTTCGTCAAGCCAACCATCTTGGCAACATCCTCGATCTTGTAAAAAATGTTCATCGCCTCTTTCTCTTGCTTTCTGATATCTACGATACTCCAAGTTAATGTTAACGTCAACGTTAACTTTGGGAAATGGACCATGCAGGTGTCTTCTTTCTCCTGAAATAAGATGTCCTTTCCGGGACTAAAACATTCGACAGAAAAAAGCCGGGGGTTCGCTCCTGTGCAAGAATTGCCCCCGGCTTAGCCGCTTGAAACGATTATGGAATAAGAATGATTTTGCCCGTGCTCAGACGGCTTTCGAGCATCCGGTGGGCCTCCGCTCCCTCCGAAAGCGAGAAAGCTCCTGGAGTCTCCAGCCTCAGACTGCCGTCCCGCAGCCAGCTGAATAATTCATTCGCCCGTCGCAAACGATCATCACGGGATGTGACATGATTCCATAGATCACCGCCGGTTAGTGTCTTCGACGTATCCATCAGCATCCGAGGATCAACAAAAGCTGGATCTCCTCCTGCCATGCCGTAGAAGACAACCGTTCCCTTCGTCCGTACGGCTGCAAAACTGTCCATCAGCGTTGAACCGACCGAATCATAGGCAACCGTCACCCCATTACCGCTGATGGACCAATGCTTCACGGCCTCCACCCAGCTGCTGCTGTAGAGCAGCACTTCATCGGCTCCCGCGGCCCGAGCGGCATCCCGCTTCGCCTCCGATGAGACAAGCCCCAGCACACGTACTCCTTGCCGCTTCGCCAGCTGTACCAATAGCTGCCCGACACCTCCGGCAGCCGCATGGACAAGCACCTCGTCGCCTGCCTGCACCTTATAGCTGTCACGCGTCAAATAATGCGCGGTCATGCCTTGCAGCAATATTGCTGCTGCCGTCTCGAACGGGATATCCTCCGGAAGCGGAATGGCCTTCTCCAGCGGGACCTGCACCAGCTCCGCATTCGCATGAGGAACATCGCAGAACGCGATCCGGTCGCCCGGCTTCAATTCTGCCGCATCGGCTGCTGCTGCCTCAACGATGCCCGCTCCTTCATAGCCTAATATATAAGGCGGATTCCCCGCCAAATGATAGTTGCCCCGCCTGCGGTAAATATCGGCATAGTTCAGGCCGGCGGCCTTCATCCGCACCAATACGGTTCCCGGCTTAAGCTCCGGCGCGGGAATCTCCTTATAAGCCAATACCTCCGGCCCGCCGAACTGTTCAAACACTAATGCCTTCATCTTGCTGCTCATCCTGCTGCCTCCGCATCGATCTTTAAGGTTATCTCTTTATAGCTTTATAGCTTCATCAAATTCAGTTCAATCATTCGCTTCTTGCCGTGAATCAGCATATGGTCCATAATCTCCCCGATTTCATCATACTCGCCGGCAATCAGATGATCCAGAATACTCCGGCTGATCTTGCTGGCTGAGAAATGCGGAATATGCGGGGTCTTCTTATAGCCTACAATAGAGAACCGCAGCATCTTGTCCTGCAGCATATCAAACATCTGGAGCGCAACGGAATTGCGCGAAGCTTCAATCAGGCACCGGTTAAATTTAAAGAAATGCTGCAAATAGCTGAAATAATCGACCCGTTCCGTTGCCTCAATCTGTCCATCCAGATACGCCTGCATCGCGGCAAGATCAGGCTTATCTCCCGTCTCGACGATCACCCTCAGGCTCATCCGCTGAAAAGCATGCTGAACCTCCATCATATCGAGTATTTCCTTTAAAGAGACTTCTTTAACGAAGATCCCCCGATTTTGTATCGCGTTCACATAACCCTGCGACTCCAGCTGCGACATCGCGGATCGCACCGGAGTCCGGCTCATATTAAGCTGCTCGGCCAGTTCTACCTCGGAGAGCAGCGTGCCAGGCATAAATTCCCCCTGTAAAATCTGTTCTCTTATATACGCATAGGCCTTCTGTATAAGTGACATAGGAAGCATCCTCTCTTGTTCTGTCCCTATTTTAGGCTACCGATTTGCCGTCTACAATAGCTCAACAATTTTTTAACACAACGATGCACGATCGCTAACGATCCCCTAACAAAACACACGTATTATACAACCTGTATACAGGATATTGTCCATTATAGGGAGGAAAGAGAAAAATGAAAAAAGCTTTACTGATCATGACTTTGTTTGTAGTGGCACTCACGATGCTGGCCGGTTGTTCAAGCAATAAAGGCGGCGCGCCGAAAAAATTCGTCATCGCATACCTGCCGGGTGAGAACAGTGACACCGCGATTAAGCTGAATAAGGACTTCGAAACCAAATTGTCCGAGAAGCTGGGCGTTCCCGTTGAATCGTACAAAGCAACCAGCTACAACGCTGCAATCGAAGCCATGAAGAACGGTAAAGCCGACTATGCTCTATTTGGTCCCTTCTCCTATATCGTAGCCGTTGACCGCGCGAACGTAGAGCCGGTTGCGGAGATTTCCATCCCCGCGATGGCAAATGCTCCTGCTTCCGTCATTCTTGTAAAGAAAGATTCCCCGATTCAGACGCTGGCTGACTTGAAAGGCAAAACATTCGGCTTCGTGGATCCGGTATCGACAACTGGCCATCTGCTGCCGAAATCCATTCTTGCCGAGCAGCTTGATCTAACTCCTGAGGAAATCGAACAAGGATTCTTCAAGGATGTTCAATTCGCAGGCGGCCACGACAAAGCCGTTCTCGGCTTGCTTCGCGGACAATATGACGCAATCGGCACAGCTTCCATGATGCCGGCTATGCTTGAGGCAAAAGGCATTATCGAGAAGGACTCCTATCGCACAATTGGTGAGTCGCAGCCGCTTCCTGGCACAGCGATTGGTATCCGCAAAGACCTGCCGGAAGATTTCAAAGCATCCGTGAAAGAGTTCTTGCTCTCTTATGACAATCCGGAATACCTCGAAGGCATCGTAGGATCAAAAGACGCGAAGTTTATTGAAGCTAAAGACAGCGACTTTGACGGTCTGCGCGATATTGCGAAAAAACTGAACCTTAGCCCTGATGATCTGTTGAAATAACCCGCACGGTATTATTGAAGGAGGCTTGTCTTCATGCAAACTGCAGCTGCGGTCACGCAAAAAAAGCTTAAGCGAAATGTTTCGCTTGCTTTTTTTGCAGCCGCTGTCGTGTTCTCGCTTTGGTATATCAACTTCAGCTTTTCGGAGTTTATTGGCGGCATTCCGATCTTCATGAACTTCTTGTTCACCGACTTCCTGCCGCCTAAGGCCTCGGACTTACCGACTTACTTTGGACCTGTGCTGGATACGCTCGCTTACGGTGTAGTGGCAACGGTGCTGGCATCGGTCATCGGACTGGTGTTTGGCTTCCTGATGGCTCGTCAAACGACGCCTCACCCTGTTATTCGGACGGTTATGCGCGGCTTCATCTCCTTGCTTCGCAATATTCCGTTCCTTGTATGGGCATCGATTCTTGTCGTAATATTTGGAGTCGGCAGCATGCCGGGCATTTTCTCCCTGATCCTGTTCGGCAGCGGCTTCCTTGCCCGCGTCTATGCGGAAGCGATAGAGGAGATCGACAGTCATGCGACCGAAGCTCTGGATGCGATGGGGGCAGGCTACCTGCAAAAAATCAAACACGCTATTATTCCGCAATTCGTTCCCGGGTACATCTCCTGGACACTGTTTATGTTCGAGCTCAGCATCCGGGCCTCCGCGATCCTTGGCCTTGTTGGCGCCGGCGGCATCGGTTCCCAAATCAAATTGACGATGGACTTGTTCCAATACAACCGGACCTCAACCGTGATTTGTATTCTGATCGTCATGATTCTGGTCATAGAGTTTATGACGAAACGGATAAGGGAGAGATTAATTTGAAGAAAATCCGGATTGGCCATGCGTCGACTCAGCGCCAGCAGCGCTGGTTCATCGGCATCATGGCATTGCTGTTCATACCCTGCTTCTTCTATTTAAAGCTTGACCTGAGTCAATTTACGGAAGGACTGCATCAGATTCCGCATATGGCAAGCATGATGGCGCAAATGTCCTTTACAGAATTCCCGGCGTTAATGGATGGCTTGCTCACTTCCCTAATTATTGCATTCTTAACCGTAGTCATTAGTGTTGTCATCTCGTTCTTCCTTGCTTTTGTGATTGCCACCAACACGGCGCCTGTCCCGATCCTTGCCAAGCTCATTCGCGCGATCATCGTCATTATTCGGACGATTCCCATTACGATCTGGGTCCTGCTGGCGGTAGCGAGCATTGGCTTCGGCTCCATGGCCGGCGTACTTGGACTGATTTTCCCGACCATCGCTTTTCTGACCCGAGTCTTCTCCGACCAGATCGACGAGTCCGGCAAAGACATCATCGAAGCCGTTAAGGCTGTCGGCGGCGGCTGGTGGAACCTTGTATTCAATGGCGTAACGCCCCAGCTGATGACCGCATTCCTTGCCAGTGTTGCCTTCAACTTCGAGATTACCGTTGCCGAAACGGTCATACTGGGGATCGTGGGTGCCGGCGGTATTGGGGTCCTGCTCCAGGAATACATCAGCTTCTATGACTTCAAGCCGCTGTCGCTTGGTATTCTCATCGTCTTCTTTACGCTGTTCCTGCTGGAGATGACAACCAACATCATTCGCTTGCGCCTGTCGGGACGCAATCACAAATAAGTTTAAGGGAGGCCTTCTCATATGAAACCCATGCTTCAAATTCATGGTCTGAAGAAACAATACGGCACCAGTACAGTGGCTTTGAACGGTATTGATCTTGAGGTTCACCCGAATGAATTCATTGCCGTCATCGGCCCAAGCGGCGCCGGCAAATCAACGCTGCTCCGCTGCATCAACCGCCTGATCGATCCAACAGCTGGCTCGATTGCGTTCCTTGATCAAGAGATTGTGGGGGCAAACAAAAAACAGCTTCGCCAAATCCGATCGCAAATTGGCATGATCTTTCAGCACTACAATCTGGTAGACCGCTTAAGCGTGCTTGAAAATGTGCTGCATGGACGTCTTGGCCAAATGAGCGCTTTTAACGGGGTGTTCAGCCGCTATTCCGAAGCAGACAAGCTGCAGGCCATTGCTCTCTTGCAAAAGCTTGGGCTGGAGGAGCAGGTGTACAAACGGGCTGATGAGCTGTCCGGCGGGCAAAAGCAGCGGGTTGGCATCTGCCGTGCGCTGGCCCAAAAGCCTGAGCTTATTCTCGCGGATGAGCCTATCGCTTCCCTTGACCCTAATTCCTCAAAGGTTGTTATGGACTCCCTTTATGCCAACTGCAAAGAACAGGGCATTGCCTGCCTCGTGAACCTGCATCAGGTGGATGTTGCTAAGCGATATGCTACCCGCATTGTTGGTATCAAGAGCGGCAGAGTGGTCTTCGACGGCAGCCCGGAAGAGCTGACGGAGCGCATGACGCAGCACATCTATGAGGGCAAAGAGCATCAAATGTTCCAAAACGGCTCTGCCATTGAACAAGCTGTTTAATCTAATCCCAAATCGAAAGGCGAGACTCTAATGACAACTCAACAATTTGAGCGTATTATCCCGATGGAGAAGGTCCTTAACTTCCGCGATATGGGCGGCTACAAAACGGCAGACGGCCGTGAAGTAAAGCCTGGCTTGATCTTCCGATCCGCGGATCTGTCGGCAATGACGGAAAAGGATATCTCGTTACTGCAATCGCTGGGCATCACGGCAATCTTCGATTACCGCGATGATCACGAAGCGGAGAAGCAGCCTGACCCGGTAATCCCGTCTGTTCGCAACATCCGCGTTCCGGCTATTAATAATCCGGCTGTGACTTCCGCTGATTTCGAGAAGGAAATGTTGAAGCAGCTGGAACAAATGCCGCTTGAAATCATGACAGAAATGTATGGGAAAATGGCGCTTAATAACACGTCGTTTAAAGCTCTGATGCAGCTGTTTGAAAATCAGGAGGGTACGGCATTCCTTCACCACTGCATGGGCGGACGTGACCGTACCGGCGTTGGCGGCGCTTTGATTCTGCTGACCCTTGGCGTGGACAAGGAGACGATCATTGCAGACTATCTGATCTCCAACGAAACGCTGGCTCCGATGAACGAACAAATGAAGGAGCGCCTGAGGCCGCATCTTTCTGCAGAAAAGCTAGAGGAAATAATGGAAAATATGCGTCTTCGCGCAGAGTTCCTTGAGGCGGTATTTAACGCAATTGAATCCGGCTACGGTACCTTCGAGGCTTACCTCGAGCAGGAATTCGGCATTGATGCTGAGCGTCGCGCGAAGCTTCAGAACTATTATCTGGCGTGAAACGCCGAAAGGCGCCTGCAAAGATGCAGGCGCCTTTCGGTTATTTAGATACAAGAATGCTTCCGGAATCAAACGAATCGTCAATGGTTTTGCTGGCCACGACTGAACTTCTACTATTTAGGGCCTCGATTTGGTAAGGAGTATCGGCTGAGGAAGGCAGTTCAACATACCAGATCGGCTCCAAAACCCCTTCATTAATAATCTTGGCGCGATAAGCATCGCCGCCGAGTATAACCTGGATGTCGGTAATGGATTTATCCGCAATTTGACCATACACAATGGGGAAAGGTCCGTGTATGCCTTTGAACTTTGGCATACTCATATAGTTAACCGCCTCATCCGCGACCGACGATAATCCGTAGGATCCACCCGTAACCCATTTCCAGCCCAGCCATGTTTTACGCACAAATTCTATCCCTAGATCGGTCCCGTCTGTTTGATCGTTACGTTTCGTAAAGACCAGGACGCCTCCGTCAATCGCTTCCTTATAGATCACTTGTTCATCAGTAGTTTGTCTAAACTTCTGCACCGCTTGCTCCGGCGTGTCTCCAAGCGGAATATTTATGATTCCCGGGTACCCCGCTGCTCGAGAATATCTCCAGTCCGCGATCCCGCCAGGCTTGTCATAAGCATAGACAAAGCCGACAAGCAACAGCAAACAGGCGAGTATCATGCAGCTCCACTTGACCCATAACAGACTTGATCTTTTCCCTGTGTACATCATTATGCTCCTTATTTTCTGAAGGTTCTTTCGTAGTCCTCGAAACGAATTTTTCTGATCTGCTTTCGATGGGCAGAACGGACAATAATCCCTTCCGATTTCCCCGAAGCATCAATCCCGACCCTGGTTTGTTCGAAGCTCTTCAAATAACGAAACGTATTCTCAAGCGAGGTTGGGAACTCCGCGCCGCTGACCTCATGTAACAAAGGAGCATATGCAAGCTCATTGGCTTCTATAAATTTGTTTTTTTCTAATTCGCTATAAAAAGGCTGATTCCCGTGCTCCCGCCACTCCGCAATCTTCTCACTCGGTAATAGAAGGAGACTGTCCAGTTCACTTCTGGTCAATGAAAAGACGTCAAACACTCTATAGGCCTGGGTCTTATTCTCGGTATAGTTTTTGGCAGCTTTCGTTTTACCGCCATACGACTCCTGATACACAACGGTTAAAGCCCAATCGCCTTGAAGAAAGTCATTTGCAGTCAATTGTTCCGCAAGAGGCTTAAGAAATTCGGAGATATTCCCGTACGGATTCCCGATGCGATCTCCCTTGGCGTATAACAGCTCTTCTCTGGAGCCGATCAAATAATCGATCTCGCCCGATGGATTCTTTAAGAAAATGATTCTTGCGTTCTCTCCGTCTACTTTCTCGTAAATATAGATGGTATCGGAATCGTTCAGATATCCCCGCTCTTCGTTTAACTCCTCCGTTAATTTCCCCCGCTCGCCCAGCTTATGATAGGTAAGAATACTCGGATACTTGGTTAACGAGTTGATTTTCCTCAGATCCATATATATTTCCACTCCTTATTAAGTAATCTTACTTAATCTCCCTCGCCGAAGTCGAGTGCCGCTGCCCTCTCTCTATCATAATCGAGCACAACTTCCACATAAAGGGATTTAATTGTTTTTTCCATTTCTCTCAATATCCCTTTCGTTTAGAATAGAGAGAATAAAAGGAGGGAATAAGATGGCCCTAGAACGCAGACATCTTAGAGGGGATTGTGAAAACTGCTTTGGCTTATGCTGTGTCGCACTTCCTTTTGCCGCATCTGCGGACTTTGCTATAGATAAAAACAGCGGACAGCCGTGCCGCAATCTGCAGGAGGATTTCCGGTGCGGCATCCACAATAATCTTCGGCAGCAGGGCTTCCGGGGCTGTACCGTATACGACTGCTTTGGAGCCGGACAGAAGCTTTCGCAGTTCACCTTCGGCGGCCGCAGCTGGCGGCATGAGCCACACAAGGCGAAGCAAATATTTGAGGTATTCCCCGCCATGTGGCATCTTCACGAGCTGCTCTGGTATTTGACCGGAGCGGCAGAGCATCAAGCAGCCCGGCCGATCCGCCAAGAGCTTCAAGCGCAGCTTGAGGAGACGGAACGCCTCACCTGCCTGGACGCCGATGCCCTGCTGGAGCTGGATGTCGCCGCCCACCGCGCCAAAGTGAACGCTCTGCTGCTGCAGACAAGCGAGCTTGTGCGGGCTGAAGCCCCTCCGCTTAAGGGGGATTCCCGCAGCCGCAAGAAGAAAGTCATCGGACGTGGGGCCGATCTAATGGGAGCCAAGCTGCAAGGCGCGGACCTTCGGGGAGCTAATCTGCGTGGGGCTTTCCTCATTGCCGCCGATCTCCGGGGATCCGACCTCCGCTATGCGGATCTGATTGGAGCCGATATGCGGGATACCGACCTGTCTGGAGCCGACTTAAGCGAGAGTCTCTTCCTGACCCAAGTCCAGCTGCAAGCCGCAAAAGGCAATGCGGACACCAAGCTTCCGCCGGCACTTAACCGGCCAGAGCATTGGAACAGCAAAAAGCCGGCCACGTCTTAGGATGGTGACCGGCCTTCGCCTTAGATCGTATTATTATTGATACGGCGCTGCGATCCGTTCCAAATAGTCCTCAATCGGCAGCGATTTTCTCATATCCATCAACTGATGAGCAGCTTCGCCCACCAGCGTGCGAAACTGATTGCTCTCGCCAATGGCAAGCCGGGCAATAGCATCTACAATCGTTTGCGGATCATCCACCCCGCCTTCGGCGGCTTTGGACATCATCGCTTTTACCTTTGCGGTAATCTCATCATAATCGGTAATCTCCTCGCTATTACCCCAGACAATTTTATCCACAAAGTTATTGCCCGACGAACCGCCCTGCTCCACCAGCCTCAGCTCGATGCCAAGCGGCTTCAGCTCGTAATACAATCCTTCGATTAATCCTTCCAAAGCAAATTTGGACATATTATATAAGGAGCCGGTAGGCACGGCCGTGGTGACGCCCATAAACGAGCTGATTGTAATGAACATGCCGGATTTATTCGCCCGGAAATGCGGCAGCATTGCACGAATCACATTGATAGGACCGCGTACGTTTACGCCAAGCTGCCAGTCAATGGTCTCCTCCTTTGCCAGCTCCAATGCTCCATAAGCTCCAACTCCTGCATTGTTCACGACAACATCAATCCGCCCGAAAGCTTCAATCGCATCGGCCACGGCTGCCTGGACCTGCTCCACATCCGTTACATCGAGCTTAAACAGCTTAATATTGCCGTACTGCGTCAGCTCTGTTTCATTCTCCGGTGTCCGCATCGTTGCCGCAACATTCCAGCCCAGCTTGGCAAAATGAATCGCCGTCAGCTTACCTAGTCCGCTGCTTGTTCCTGTAATAAAGATCGTTTTGCTCATTATGATTCTCTCCTCTACCTCAATTTTAGATCGAACGTTCATTCTAACTGTCTTAAAAACCGGCCCAACAGACCGGACTGCAGAGGAAGCATGCTCAAACGCTCGCGTCCCTTTATTCTCTGCATGCTCCCTGCCAGCACACCTCTATCGCCTGCTGAATCCCGGCATCGGTTAACTCCGTGTTGCCTTGCAAATAGCTCTTCATCATGTAGACAATAGATCCATAATGCATCTGAACAAGCAGCTTGGGATCCATCTCCTTGAACAGCTTCTGCTCCATCGCCTCCGCATAAAGCCCGTTCATCGGCGCGCACCATCCGCCGTTATAGGCTTTCTGCTTAACCTCTTCATAGATGTATGGCGAGAAGGAGTACTGCTCAATAAACTGGAAGCCCTCCGGATATTGCCGGCTGATCTCGATTACTTTCTCCCAGCCCCAAGTAAATCGTTCGCGGATCGTGCCCTCCCGGTTCAGCCCTTCCTGCACGAACTGGCCGTTATACGTAACGATGGCCGTGTACAGCTCATTGATAATCTCTTCTTTGCTGCTGAAATAATGATAAATACTGCCCGTCGACACCTTGGACTCCTTGGCGATCAGCGCCATAGAAGTAGCCTGAAGCTCTTTGCGGATAATAATCGAAAGTGTCGTTTCGAGCACAGCCTTCTGCACTTTATTATATTGCTCAAACATGAGATGCTTCCTCCAGACTGTCCAGACCCATTAGATAGAACGTTCATTCTAGCGTTTATTATGCTTCTTGTTGCTTCCGTTGTCAACTGGCAAGGAGCAGTATACCCAACAGCCAACGAAAAAGCGCATCTCCAGCGATACGCTTCATTAACTCCTCTATGCATACGCCGTTACAATAACCCCGTCGTAATTGTTGCCGGAGATATCGTAATGCTCGCCCTTTGGTACCCGAACGGTTACGCTGTCTCCGACCATCGGGTAGTAGGTAACGGTATACTTTTGATTATCTAATGTGATGGAGAGTCCCTTTGTCTTTTTCAGCTCGTCCAAATATTGCTCAAGCGTCAGGTCCTGCTGATACATGATGGCGCTGTGTGCACGCCCGACATAACGGAAATGCCACGGCTCAAACTTAATGCCCGTAATCTCTTCTTTACCCTTCGGATAGCGTAAAATAAAACCATACTCCCAGGCATGCTGCTCCAGCCATTTGCCTTCCTTTGCATCTTCCATCTTCGCCTCTGTTGAACCGATATCCAGCGATACTCCAAGATTATGCTCGCTATGGTAAGCCGGAAGCGCATAGTCATGTCCCATATCGCGGTATAGCTGGTCCTGCTTATCCGCGTCGCGATACCCGCTGTTGATGAGAAAATGATTCACGCCGTCTTTTGCCGCACCTGCTACCATCTTGCCAAATGATTTAACAATCGACTGTGACAGCTGAATGGACGGATCGAGCAAGCCGAAGCCCTTCACCAGATCCGAACGATCGGACAGCGAGACGACATCCGAACGTATTCCTTCCTGATGCAAGGCATAGTCCGCATTCACAAGGAGCAAATCCCCCTGATACATCTGCTCCTTGCTTACGGTAATCATCTGGCTGTCTTTCGACGGCAGCGACCCGTTCTCTATATTAACCTTGCCTTCCCCGCCGCTTTTCACATTAAGCTGCGGGATTCCGTAACTAAGCAGAATAACAAGGATAAACGCAAAAACAACCCACTTCTTCATGCTCCATTCCCCTTTGCTTGTTCATGCAATTAAGAATACGGCATACTTTTTAAGAAGAAGTGGGGAAAAAGTTAAAGTTTTTCTTAAATTGGCAATCTGACCGTGAAAATGGTGCGAATCGTGCTGCTCTCCGCGGTAATGGTGCCTTCGTGCTGCTCCACGATGTTTTTGACGATAAACAGCCCCAAGCCCGTGCTTCCTTCCGGAGAGCGGGCACGGTCGCCGGTGTAGAACATGTCGAACAGATGCGGCAGATCCTCCGGCTTGATCGAATCGCCATAATTGATAACCTCCAGGATGGCTTCGCCGTTCTCTATCCGTCCTCTCACGTCGACATATTCTCCATCCTGACCGTAACGGGCGGCGTTGGTCAGCAAGTTCTCGAACACCCTTGCCAGCAGCTCGCCGTCCGCAACCATCATGAGATGGGGAGGAAGGTCCATTCTTGCGGTCAGCCGGCTTTTCTTAAACAGCGGATACAGCTCTTCGCTCATCTGCATCAGCAGTTCGGACAGATCGATCTCCCGCTTTTCTAGGGTCAGCATGCCGTAGTTCATCCGGGTCAACTCAAACAGCTCATCAACGAGCCGCTCCAGGCGCTGAGACTTATTAAACGCTATAGCCGCAAAATGCTTGACCTGCTCCGGTGTCAGCTGCTCGTCACGAAGAATAAAATCCAGGTAGCCGAGCACCGAGGTGAGAGGCGTCCGCAGATCATGCGCGAGATTCAGCACCAGCTGATCCTTGCTCGTCTCGGCGAAATCTCCCCGTTCCACCGCTTTCTGAAGCATTTCGCCGGCCAGATTAAGGTCGCTCGCGATTACTCCAAACTCATCATCCGAGGAGACCTGCACCTGCCCGTTGAAATCGCCGTTGGCCAGCCGGTGAATGCCGTTCGAGATTTCCTTGAAATAGGTAACGTATGGCTTGGTGAACATATAGAAGAAGAAGAACGATAACGGCAGAAAGAAGATCAGGAAAAAATTCAAATCGCCGATGTCGTAGATCCAGCCCCGTGCCTGGGCGATCGGATCATCCGCATAGCGGACTCTCTGATTATAGTAAGACTGCAGCAGCCGATACAGCAAATAAGTGACGGCACCGGAGACAAGCAGACTCATGACGAACAGCTCAATCATCCGGGTCCGGAAGCTGCGCGTTTTTTTAACCTTGGAAAGCATAGCCGACCCCCCATACGGTCTTGATCCATTGCTGCTGCTTCTTGTCCTCGCCAAGCTTCTTGCGCAGCGTCCGGATATGAACCATCACCGTATTGCCGCCGCTCTCATAATAAGCCTCGCCCCATACCTGCTGAAAAATATGCTCTGCGCTGAACACCTTCTTCGGGTGGCTTGCCAGCAGATACAGGATATCGAATTCCTTCGGCGTCAGCTCGATCCGTTCATTGTACAAGGTAACCGTCCGCTGCTCCTGATCAATCGTCAGTCCTCCCGCGATGAGAGCGGACTGATGCACCGAGGATACCGGCTGATTCAGCTGCTTGAAGCGCCTCAGCTGGGCATTGACTCTCGCCAGAAGCTCCATCGGATTAAACGGCTTGGTCATATAATCGTCGGCTCCCATGACGAGGCCGGTTATTTTATCAAAGTCGGACGTCTTGGCACTCAGGAAAATAATCGGCATCCGGTGCTGCTGCTCCCGAATAACCCGGATTACTTCATAACCGTCCATATGCGGCATCATGATGTCGAGAATAACCAGATCGATCGTATTCGTCTGAACGAGACGGACGGCTTCTCTCCCGTCAGCGGCCTTCAGCAGCTGGTAGCCCTCTTTGCCCAGATGAAGTGCGATCAGCTCGGCAATGTCCGGATCATCCTCCGCAATCAAGATCGTTGTTCGCTGCATCCCCATTGTCAATCATTCCTTGTCATTTCTTATTTATTCCATCTCTTATTGTAACCCCTTGGCCGGGCCATAATCAAAAAAAGGCCGTCCCAAGGGGACAGCCTTTACCTTACGCTGCGGAGGAATACTCCGAAGCGGCTTTTTCTTTTTTCACGCCTGCTGCAAGCAGCAGGACCAGACAGCCTCCCGCGATGCTCCACAGTACAGCCGCATTCGTGCTCACTGCATTCAGCCCGCCGAAGTACATAATCTCGCGCAGACCGCCGGTTACGAAACGAAGCGGCGTCCACGAGTACAGCAGGTCATGCGTAGTCGAAGACAGGAACTCCACCGGCATATTTAGAATCGGCATGGAGAAGAACATAAGCAAGACGAGAATCGCCATGGCCGGGAAGCCGATCCAGTTCAGCAGCATCGACTGCAGCAGGTAGAACATGGATCCGCCAAGCCAGAGGAACAGCCATGTATCTAAGGCTGCCGTCATCTCCATGCCGTACCAGGCATTGGCCATCCAGACCAGGAAGCCGGATGCGCCGCCAACCAGAACAATGCCGAGAATGGGCTGCAGCAGGTGAACTTCCCATTTGCGGCCAGTCGCTTTCTTCGCGCCGTTACTTGCCAGGAACAGCATCATAGCGGTTACCAGACTGCCCATCCACATGATTTGCGTCATGAGTCCCGGTGCATTGCCGCTCGCATTATTAGCGCCAACCGGGTGAACGGTCTCATCCGTCACTTGAATCGGAGCCAGCAAGGCCGATGCCGTAGCAACAGGGATCTGCTCCGAACGCTGGGACAGCTGCTCGAGCGCTGATTTGGACAGCTCGAGGGATACCATCTTCATCACTTGACCGAGACCTTGCTTCACAAGGGTGGCCGCCTGTGTGTTCATGCCTTCATTGCTAATAATCTGCACGGTTGCGGGTGACGGTGACGGTCCCATCATCGACGCTACACCTGCGCTCAGGTCCTTCGGCAGCACCAGCGCGCCGTAATAGTCACGCGAATTCAGCCCCTCGCGGGCTTCTTCTTCCGAGCTGACAATCTTCCAGCTGATCGGCAGCTGTTGATTGCCGGTTAGCTGCTTCTTGATCATCTCGCCCACGGCCAGCTTATCGCCGGTCGGCAGATCAACTGGCGCATCAAGCACGACCAGTGCCACAGGCACATGACTTGGTTTCGTCCCCAGTACGGAGCCCATCATGGCAAGACCAAACACCGTAAGTACCAGTGTAATGATCAGAACTCCAATCCATAACATTTTCTGTCTAAAAATAGCCATTTCCACTCTCATCTCCTATTTATATAAATGAACAGCATGTTGATTAGTGATCACGTTGTTAATTATAATGAGAGATGAAGGAAATACAATAATCATTCCTCGCCAACCTGTTCAGTACTCATCACATCGCTCACGCGGTGTTCATTAACGCAGCAAAATTGTGGAGGAGACGCCGTTATGTCCGAGAAGATCGACCGGAGAAAAGCAAAGACCAAACAGCAGATCTATGAATCGTTCATGAGTCTGATCGCGGAAAAAGGCGTGGAAAACGTAACCGTTACGGATATTACAAATCATGCTAATTTAAACCGGGGAACCTTCTATTTGCATTACCGCGATGTTCCCGATCTGCTGCAGCAGCTCAAGGATTATGTGTTCAAGAGCATTGAGCAGTATGTGATGAAGCTCGACTTCCGCAAAGCCATGGAGTATGGGAATCTGCAGGAGCCATACCCGCTTGGTGTCCAAATTTTCGAGGAGTTTGCGAGGCATGCGGATTTCCTGAAGGTCATGTTTGGACCCAAAGGCGATCTTTCCTACGCCATTCAATTCCGCAAGCTGATGACCAGGCATATTTACGAGAAGATCAACATTCCTGAAGCCGCTAATCTGAATATAAGGCGGGACTACGTCGTCGCTTATATGACCTCGGCGCATTTCGGCATGCTGATGCATTGGATTGAATGCGACATGGATCAGACGCCAACGCAGATGGCTTTCATTATGATGAATATCGTCAATTTCGGTCCCCTGGTATCCTTTGGATTGAAAGAAAAACCTCTTGCCTAGAATAGACAAAGAGCCCTCTCTAAGCGTGAAGGCTCTTCTTTCTCTTCATTATTCATTATCTCCGGAATTCGGAATACCACTTCGGCACAAGCCGTTCAAAGCCGTCATGGTCCTCCCATACCCTGTTTATTCTGACCAGCATATCATCCAGCTCCTCCGGGCGTACGCGAAGAATCCAGACCACCGACGACAGAATCGTCAGCGCAATATAGAGCGAGTATAAGGCCCAGAAGGAATCATCCGCCGTCTCGTCCCCGTAATAGCCGTCGATTTGACCCACCGCAAACGGAATACTGACCTCCGCGCTGAAGAAGCCCGCCTTCAGAAACTCATGCACAGGATCTCCCCAGTCAAACCGGTTCACATCAATAACGCCCGACAGCCGTTTATCCTTCACGATCAGATTGCCGACATGAAAGTCATCATGCTGCAGGATGTTCGGGCGGCCCTTCATTCGGCCAAGATTCGCTTCGATAAAAGAAATCAGCTTGTCCTCATAAGGAATGGTTACCCCGCTTTGCTCGTAGCCCTCCCGGTATCGTCTATATTTCGCAACGACCCGGCTCTCCCACGGCTCAACATCGTCCGGTGCATGGATTTGATGGATTTTGCGAAGCTCGGCTCCGGCTTGAAGACCAATCTCATACTGCTCGCCAAGGCTTAAGAGCGGAAGCTCGTCTGTCGCATCGCCGCCATCAATATAAGATAGCAGCATATAGCCGAGCGCGTAATCCTCCAGCCTGCCAACAGCAATGGGCTTCGAGCACATCACAGCCTGCTCCCGCAGCTGCTCGAGCACGCGGAATTCCTGCCGTTTCCTTGTATCCTCTTCGAGCGCATAAGTGCGAAGCAGATACTGCGGCTGGCCGTCACGGCTATACGCGATATATTTGCTGTCGCTGGAGTATCCTTTATGAATCAGCTCCAGCCTCTCGCAATCCTGCAGCTCAGGTATTCCAGAGAGTAAATCATTCATGTCCATCCCTCCTTCCGGTAAAAAGATAATAAAGCGCTCCGTATGAGCACGGATATATCGGGCAAGCCGGTGCAGGCTGCCAGGCACCTCTAACTGAAAACGTCTGTAGCAGTCCTCCACCTGCTCCCGCAGGTCATCATGCAGCTCCAGATCTTTAAACGTCACTTCGCTTAACGTACTTTCTTGCTGCAAGACATGAGCTTCAAGCATAGCCTGAAGCTCCTTCAGGATAGAGGACATCGCTTCATCTCCGAAGAACCTCACTGCCTTCGTCACGCCTTCCCAATAGCCGCGCTGACCGAGCACATGAGCCGTCCAGCAGAACAGCTCCATCGGCGATTGCTTCGCATGATCGTACCAGGCCGCATACAGGAACAAGGCCTGCTGCTGGCGGTTCAGCTTCGCAAGCACCTTTGACTTCACGGCAAAGCTCTTCCCTCGAATCTGTTCGGCAATGGGCTTTACGCACGCACGCCTTAACTCGTCGTCTCCCAGCTCCTCGAATTGCTTCCTGCTTATCGTAATAAACAACGAAACACCCCTTTTCCCTACAAAAGATACGCCAAAAACAGGAAATTGTTGCACGCCTCTAACATCATCCGCCTGTTTGTGTTGAAATTCCCTCTTTGTATGTTTACCGCCCTATCTTCTAATCCTAAAAATACTTTCCTGAGAATCAGCTTACTATAATTGAGAAACTTATAAAAATTGAGTAAACTAGAAGAAATAAAGGAGGCGGACTTATATGACCGAATCGGCAACACATTTTGAACTTGGCATTAGCACCTTTCTGGAAGCAAAACCTTATCCGGGCATGGGGAATGCCTACAGCCATGCAGAACGGATCCGCAACAGCGTGGAAGAGATGATTCTGGCCGACCAGGTTGGCCTTGACGTATATGGAATCGGCGAGCATCACCGCGCGGATTATGCAGCCAGCGCACCGCATGTCATTTTGGCGGCTGCAGCCGCGCAGACAAAGCATCTTCGTCTGACAAGCGCCGTGACGGTACTGTCCTCGGATGATCCGGTCCGTGTCTACCAGGGCTTCTCTACCGTGGATGCGATCTCGAACGGCCGCGCTGAAATTATGGCGGGCAGAGGCTCGTTTATCGAATCGTTCCCGCTCTTTGGCTACAGCCTGGAAGACTATGATGAGCTGTTCGACGAGAAGCTGGAGCTGCTGCTCCAAATTACGAAGGAAGAGAAAGTGACCTGGCAGGGCAATCACCGTGCTGCCCTCGACAATCTGGCGGTTTATCCGCGTGCGGTTCAGGACCCGCTTCCCGTCTGGATCGCAACAGGCGGCAACCCGCAGTCGGCGATTCGCGCGGGCGTGCTTGGTCTTCCTGTATGCTTTGCCATTATAGGCGGTATGCCGGAGCGGTTCGCTCCCCTTGTTGAATTGTACAAAGAAGCCTACACCCGTGCCGGGCATGATCCGAAAAAAATGCAAATCGGCACGCATTCGCATGGCTTCATCAGCGATACGGAAGCAAGAGCGGCTGAGCTCTTCTACCCGGCTCAGCAGGCGATGATGAATGTCATCGGCCGTGAACGCGGATGGCCTCCGTACACGTTTGAAGCTTTCGACGCGGCACGCAGCCTGCGCGGAGCGCTTTATGTCGGCGAAGCGGAATATGTAGCGGAGAAAATTATTTTGCTGCACAAGAACCTGGGCCTGACCCGCTTCTTCCTGCATGTCGACACCAGCTCAATTCCCCACAAGGATATGATGCGTGCGATTGAGCTTCTTGGCACCAAGGTTGCGCCTATTGTCCGCAAGGAAATTACCGCAGCTTCGAAATAAGAATACAAACGCAAAAAGTGCGGGCCGGCTGACGGCTCGCACTTTTGTTCTAAGTAGGAGAAGGGGCGGCCACTCTCCACCCCTTCCTTCTTATTGGGATAACAGGTTATACAGCACTTGAGCCGCTTCCGCTCTTGTGGACACGCCTTCCGGATTCAGCTTATTGCCGCTTCCTTTAATAACGCCAGTCTCAACAAGGGCTGCAAACGCCGTTTGCGCATAGCCTGCGATGTCCGCAGCATCCGAATAAGAAGCTGCAGCCGCGCCTGTTTTTGCCGTTGGCAGCTCGCCTAATTGCTCCAGCGAACGGTACAGCAAGGTAAACAGCTCTTGGCGTGTAATCTTGTTATTCGGATTAAACTTGTTCTCGCCCGAACCTGTTGCGATGCCAAGGCGTTTGGCAGCAGCCAGATAGTTCGTGTAATACGTCTTGCCTGCATCGGCGAAGTTCGCCGCGCCGTCTGCTTCAGGCGTTATGCCGTAAGCATTCAGCAGCAGAACGATGAACTGACCTCTTGTCAGCTCCGCATTTGGGCTGAAGTGAGCTTCATCCGTGCCGCCGGTAATTTCACGGGCAGCCAGGAAGCTGACAGCATGATGGAACCAGGCCGTTGTTGGTACGTCCAAAAAGCTTACTTTATTGAAGCCGATAATGTATTGCGAGAAGTGAGTCGTTGTGAAGTTGACCGTTCCTGCTGCTGCATTGAAGCGGCCGCGGATCGTCTGCGGATCACCAGAGTCCGCTACATGGTATACAACAATGGATTCCGGATCTTCTCCTGCCTTCAGGGTGTACGGTATGCTCACTTGCACCTTGCCGCCGCCGAAGCTCGAGATTTGTTTGTCGCCTGCAAAGACAGACAGATCATAGACAGGACGGTCGCCTAGTACTTCCTTGCCTTCAGCCGTCAGCTCGAATTGGGAGACAATAAGGCTGATATCGCCGGACTCCGAATTAGCACTGATGCTTTCTACCGCTTTCGAATCAAACGTTACGGTCCCAATCGACAGATCCGCCTTCACCGCTGCATTAGTACCCGAAGCAATCGAGTTGAAGGAATTTCTGGGAACCGTTAATTGCGAAGAAGTTGTATCCGCCGTTGCAGGAACTTGGAAGCCGATAACGGCCGCTTTGCCTGCTGCTTCTGCTTTGGAAGCTTTCGTAATCAGGCTGGTTACATCGCTAGCCGATACCGCGGCTACCGTCTCGCCCGTTGCCGGATCGGTTGTACCCGTTACGGTTACCGAATTCACCGCATTAACCTCTTCAATTGGTGTTGTTGGAGTGGTAGGATTTGTCGGCGTTGTTGGGGTAGTTGGCGTGGTTGGTCCGTCAAAAGCCGGAACAATCACATCAACCGCTTGGCCTGCTGCATATGGCACGGCTGTTGGTCCGTTCTGTGCATTTGTTGGACCGTTATAACCGTTTTTCGCTGCATATCTTACCGAATACGTTCCAGCTGCAAGACCCGTAATGGCATTGCCGGATACGGCTGTGTAAGCCGAATCAGCCGCGCCTTTCAGCTTGTATTCCAATGCTTTGTTTGTTATACCTGTAATTTGGCCATTGTTGTTCGCGCTCGTGGTTGGCGCAACGCCCGTCAGTCCGGTTGGTGTTGCTTCCAGACGCGTGAGCAATTTATCCAGCGCGCTTGTGTAGTTCGCATGATTGCGGATAACGCCGTCAGCTACGGCATAATCCGGCTGAATGTTCTTCCACGTATACATCAATTCCACATGACCAAGAATCGGCGCTTTGCTGCCATCCGCGCTCACGTTGTCCTTGTTGTAAGCAAACAGGTAAGGAACCTGCAGCTTGTTGGCAACTACATTAGTGCCATTTTCCACATAATTGACGTTGTTCGAAGCCGGTAAGTATTGGGTCTTAATGTTGGTCAGGTACTTGTTCACCAGATCAACATACAGCTTGGCCAGCGGGTGATTCGTGTCGCGCACTTGCAGGAACGTGCTGTTATGCGGATCAGCGCTTGGATCAAGCACCGAGATGCCCGCATCCAGCTTCGTATCCCAGAAGTAGACCTTATCGACGTTATACTTCTTCGCATATTCATCAATGAAACGGATTGCCGCTTGCGTATTCGGGCACCACGAACCGCCGAACAGGATTACGTAGTTGCCTTCGCTATCAAGCAAGTGATTCAATTCGTCATAAGTGACATGCACAAAGACAAGCTCGCCGTCATTGCCGACTACTTCGCCATTCTCCTCATGTGTCGGGAAAATGTCGCGTCCTACCGTTTGATCTTCATGCTTGTTAAACGCCGGAGCGATGAAATCCCAGCTCGTCAGGCTGTCGTAGTCAGCAGCCGGCACTTTATTAAATACATTCAATACCTGTTCCTTGTAGCTGTCGACTTTAGCTGTATCCAGCGCATCGCCGTCGTTCGGATCAGCTGTCAGGAAGTCGTTCCAGGTGTAATCCGCGGAAGAACCGTGCTTCTCAAGCGAGGCGATGATGGGTGCAGCATTCCCTTCGCCATCCTTGTGGTCCTTGTCATAAATAAACAGGAACGGGGACTCGATTTTCTTCGCTTCACCGCTTGCAATCACCGTCGAAGCAGCGGTAACCGTACCGGTAGTTGTTACTTTATCCGGCGACTTCTTGCTGTATGTGATCGCAGCATCGGTATTGGGATTAAGGTTCGTCAAATACTTGTCTGCCAGCTCAACGTACAGCTCGTTGAAATCATAATAGTTGGTCGTGTTTGTAGTTACACCTTGCGAAGTGGAAGTTACCACTTTGGTGTAAGGGTTCTCCTGCTGCTCGGCAATATCAACTGCAGCGCCGTCCAGCTTCGTATCGAAATTATAGACGGTATCTACGCCATACTGCTTGGCCACCTGGTTAATAAAGCCGATATCCGCCTGCGTCTCCTCGCTCCATGCCCCGCCGACCAAAACGGCATATGTACCTTCGCTGTCCAGCAGCGTGACCAGATCCTCATAAGTAACGGTCTTCAAGACATGGCTTGTATCATTCAAATGCGGATAGACATCGTTAAAATAATCATAATGGCTGACTGCGCTATTAAAGCTGCTCACTTCTGCGGCACGCGCCGTGCCGGTCTGGAAGACCGGCAGCACCAGCGCGGTAGCAAGCAGAAGAGATAATGTGCGATTGAATCGTTTCATGTGTATATACTCCTCTCCTATTTGAACCGTGCGTCTAATTAGCAGATCTCTTCGCCGTCAGCCGTGGAATTCCCGGAATCCGAAGGCGACGTAGAAGGAGAAGAGGAAGATCCGCCGGAAGCAGGTGTGCCCGAAGAGCTCGAAGAGGACAAGCTGCTGGACGGAGCAGTCACGGCCGGTGCTTTAGGCAGCGATTCTTCTTTCTTAACAAACGTTACTTTTTTATCCGAATCATTCGATTTGCTCTCAGCAGGTGCAGATGCTGCCGGTTTGCTTGCTTCAGGTGTAGACTGTGCCGGTTTTGCGGCCGGTGCCGGAGTGGCTGCTGGCGCAGACGCTGCCGGCTTTGTTGTTGCCGCCGGCTCGGATGCTTTTACAGCAGGCTTTGTTGTCGTTTTATTTGCGGCAGGAGCAGGGCTCGAAACATGTTGACCGGCTTCCGCGGAGCTTGCTTTCGCTGCTTTTACTTCCGACTGCTTTTCTGGAGCTGCAGCGGACGGTTGCGTTTGAACCTGAGCTGCTTCTGCAGCCGGCTCTTGAACTTGGGTTTGAACTTCAGCCGATTCGGCTGCTGTTGTTACTTCCGTTGTTACTTCTGTTGTTGCTTGCGGCTCAGCAACTACCGCTGTGTTTGTTGTATCCTCTTGCGGCTTCTGCTCAGCCGTTACCGCAGGCGCCCCGGGCTCAGCTGCAGCGGGCTCAGCGCCGGCAACCTCCTTATTCGCGTAAACAGCAGCATATGTCAGTGATGAGAAGACGACAGCTGCGGCTACGAAAGTAACTGTTAATTTGGAGCTAAACCATTTTTTCATGATGAAACTCATCCTTTCTCCTTCGATTTTTGGCGGCTCATTCTGTAATTAGGCATAAAAAAAGATTCAATGCCCGCATCAGTTGATGCTGGAACATTGAATCTCTGGAGGTCCAGTCGATTAATTTCTTATCCAATTACGATATGAAAATCCGATTTCTAACACCTATCTTAGGATGTCAGGGAATAGATGTCAATAACTATTTTCATATTTCCCATAGTTTTAGTCGGAATTATTTTATCGCCAAAAAAGGATTGACATTTGCTTCAGAGGTTTGTAAATTATTGAAGTATAAATCCTATCAAACAACTTGGATTAAGGGGGTATTTTTAAGATGGATAAAATAGATAACAACCTGCTGCTGGCCATCGAGACGAACTGGTACAGCTTTGTTACCGCAATCTTTGTATTCGCCTTACTTTATTACTTGGCACGCAAACGTGTCGGCTTCGGCACGAGGGTGCTGATCGGCCTGGGACTGGGACTTGTCGTCGGGATCCTGTTCCAGAACCTCGTTAACTTGGAGATCAAGGGGATCACAACCTTCGGCAGCATTTATATCAGCTTGATCCGGATGCTCGTTATTCCGCTCGTCTTCATTCTGGTATTAAATAGTATTGCATCACTCACAAGCCTGGACTACCTTCGCAAAATCGGCTTTAAAACCTTTGCCTGGTTCCTCGGCACAACCGGTATTGCTTCTATTATTGGTCTCTTGACCGCTCTTGTATTTAGCCCTGGTCAAGGCATTCAACAACCGGCTGCAAGTGATGCAGAGCCGCGTGAGATTCCGACTTTCTCAGACGTTATTCTGAGTCTCGTTCCATCCAACCCGGTAAGTGAAGCAGCGGACGGCAAGGTTGTCCCTATCCTTATCTTCGCGATCTTCCTCGCCGTTGCGATCATTAAGGTTGGTTCGAAAAACGAAGAGGCCGTTAAGCCCGTGCGCGACCTCATTCAATCGGCTACTCAAGTTTTGCACCAAGTCGTTAAATTCGTTATTCGCCTTACGCCTTACGGCGTATTTGCCCTGATTGCCGGTGTTGCGGCCAAATATGGCTGGGATACCCTGCAGGAGCTCGGCAGCGTTATCGTAACTTCGTATGTCGCTCTTATCATTCATTTTGTCCTTGTATTTGGCGGCCTTGTGCTCCTTGTAGCAAAAGTGAATCCGATTAAGTTCTTCAAAAAAGCTTATCCGACCATTGCGGTTGCCTTCACAACGCGAAGCAGCTATGCAACCTTGCCTATTAATCTCGAGGTAATTACGAAACGTCTGCATGTCTCGCCGAGAATCGCCAGCTTCGTAGCTCCGCTTGGCGCATCCGTTAACTTTAACGGCTGCGGCGGAGTATGGCCTGCCATTGTTGCTGTCTTTACATCGCAAGCATTTGGCATCGAGCTTGGCTTAACCGACTACATCGTACTCGTACTTGTTAGCATCATTTCTTCGATTGGTGTCGCAGGTGTCCCTGGACCGGCTGTTATCTCGACAACGGTTGTTCTTACCGCACTTGGCCTGCCGCTTGAAGCACTCGCGATTGTCGCGGGCGTAGAAGCTCTGATTGACATGGCGCGTACCGCTGTTAATGCAACCGGCACGACGGTTACCGCTCTTCTTGTGGCAAATTCCGAAGGCGAATTTGACCGCGAAGCATTCAACAAAGATGAGGATGAAGAGCTTGCATTAAACGCTGTTTAATACGTAAACGAAAAAAGGGTCCCTTTCCTGCATTTTGCGGAAAGGGACCCTTTTTCATTTGCGGTATTTAAGCTGCCGGTCAATATACGCCAGCAGCCACTCTTGCTCACCCGGCACCTGCTCACGGAGGCGTGCCGCTGCGACCGGGAGACGCCAAAGGTCGATTGCCGACTTTTCGGCACCTGTCAGCCGGCAATATTCGGACAGATAAGCCTCGTTTAACTGATGGCAAATGACCGGACTGATAGACAACGGAGGCATTGAAACAAACGGCGACAGAAATATCATGGATGTCCTGGCCACATCGCATAACGGATCTCCTGTATGAGCATCCATCCAGTCTATTGCCGTCAGTCTGCCATCTGAATGGAGAACGTTATCCGGATGCAGATCGCCATGACAGACGGATTCACCCTCAGGCAGAAGCTCCAAATCATCCAGTACGGGCTGAACCCGTTCACCGAGGAATGCGGCGGATTGCCGTATGAACATCGCCAGCCGCTCCTTCTGCTTCGGCAGCCGGGACGCCCTGCGGCGATGAATATCCGCATGCAGCCGCGCCAGGACCGTACCGTATGGCTCCGCCTGATCCGGATTCCGCATCATCATGGCCAGCAAGGAGCTGCCGGCAATCCTCTCATAGAGAAGCCCGCTTCTTCCCTCTACCTCAACTTGACCCCAGACCTCGGGCGCAGGCACGCCCGCCTGATGTACCGCTGTGCCGACCTCCGACTCGTATTGAATCCAATCTTTTGGAATGTTCTCATAATAAAGCTTTAGGGCCTGCCCTTCGCCCCATTCATACACTTCAGCGGTCATGCCTTTGCCGATTAACGCCCCTCTTGTCATAACTGTCCTCCGTTTTTCATGATCAGGATGATAGCGTCTGTCCGCGCTTCTCCAGATTTTTCACCGTTTCGCTGGTTGGCACATCCTTCTCATCCTTGAGCGTTCCGAAGATCGCATCGACGAGCGGCGTCGACACGCCAAACCAGTAGTTCTCGTTCTTGAAATGATGCAGCAGATGCATCCGCTTATTCCATTTCCAAAATTTCGTCGTCGGCTGAATCGGCCGGTGTGCGACGTAATGCTTCCACTCATAGACGAGAAGCATCGTAACAAGACCTGCGCCAAAAGCGAGAGCAGCGCCAAGCATGCCCGTTGCCAAATAAAATAGGATGGCGAGTACTCCGAGGTTAGGCAGACTGTACCAGACCGGCAGAAATAGCAGCTTCAAGTCATGCGGATCGGTATGATGATCATAATGCAGACGCTTCAGAAATTTAAGGAACAACTTATTTTGGGGCGCCTTCAGATGGAAGAAGAACCGATGGGTCAAATATTCGCTGAACATAAACCCGATAAGCCCAATAACGAAGAATAACAGGCTGAACAACGTAAGTGTCTCCACGGCAGCCCACGCCCCTAATCCGATCAGAACCACTGTCATAATAAGAATATCAGCATGCAAAAAATAGTCGCGATAAAGCCCTTTTTTGCTCACTTTTAACCCCGTCCTCTTCCCGAATATAATGTAAGCCCTTACTTCTATCTTACCAGTAATTTAACAAAAAATGTTCTTGCTTATATGCTTCTGAAGCGAAATAATAGGGGGTATTATTCAGCATGATCATGTGTAGCAGAAAGGTTGGCTTTATTACATGGAAGTCTCGCAACAATTAAACAGCAAGCCAGTAATGAAAGGAAAAGCCTCCAAGGAGCCTTTCCCGATCTCTGTCCTGTCACTTACCGTCGGTGCCTTTGCAATCGGTATGACCGAATTTGTTATTATGGGCATTCTCCCGAATGTCGCAGGCGATCTGAACGTCAGCATCTCGGCAGCTGGCCAGCTGATTACGATGTATGCCCTCGGCGTAGCCATTGGCGCTCCAATCATGACCATTCTGACAAGCCGTATTCCGCAGAAAAAGCTGCTTTGTATTCTGATGCTTCTCTTCATTCTCGGCAACGGACTATCGGTTATTGCGCCGAATTACGCCGTTCTGATGATCGCCCGGATGATTACCGCCTTGACCCACGGTACATTCTTTGGGGTTGGTGCCGTTATTGCGTCTAATCTGGTACGGGCCGATAAGCAAGCAGGCGCCGTGTCCATTATGATGGCCGGTCTGACCATCGCTAATATAATCGGGGTGCCGATCGGTACGTATATCGGCCAGAACTGGGGCTGGCGCGCTTCCTTTGGCGCAATTGCGATCATGGGCATACTCGCCTTCATCGGTATTGTTGTCTTTATTCCGAAGCTCAAGCTCAGCAAGCAGGTCAGCATCATTCAGCAAATATCCGCAATCGCCAGACCCAAGCTGCTCGTCTATCTGCTGATCGCGGCACTTGGCAACGCCGGCCTGTTCGCGGTATTTACGTACATTACGCCGCTCTTGACGGACATTACCGGCTTTGCCGAGCATAATGTCACCTGGATTCTGATTCTGTTCGGAGTTGGCGTAACGGTCGGTAATATTGTCGGCGGCAAGCTGGCAGACTGGAAGCTGATGCCTTCCATTCTTGGCCTGTATCTGACGATTGCCGTTGTCCTGACGATCTTCACCTTCACCATTCATAACGAAATCACCGCAGTCATTACGATCTTCTTGTGGGGGGCGGCATCCTTCGCTGTCTTCCCGGGGCTTCAAGTCCGCATCATGAGCCTGGCGCAGGCAGCGCCTGCACTTGCCTCGACATCCAGCCATTCGGCGGGCAACCTTGGCAATGCAACCGGCGCTTTTATCGGCGGCTGGGTCATAACCCATCTTTCGCTTGGCGCGCTGCCTTGGGTTGGCGCCATTCTGGTTGGTCTCGCTTTAGTGCTTGGCCTGCTCAGCTACCGTACGGATGTTAAGACCCCGTAAGCGTTCAGCTAACTTTCAGGCTATGTTCCGTCGGTAACAATATCGATAGCCGAATCTAGCAGGCATGACTAATCCCCTGGACAATCATTGGTGAGCCAATGAACGGCCAGGGGATTTTTGAATGAATGACGGCGAGTGCAGCCGTCTAAGCCGGAAGCCTGATCGTAGCCGTCGTCCCAACATTTGGTTCGCTGCTGATGGACAAAGTACCGCCATGAGACTGTAACGTTGCTGACGGCCACCCCGGTAAATGACTCTCTGCGAAGAAGTATAAGCCAAACGGCACAAACCAGTAATAAAGTCATCCCTATATGAAACGAAAAGCTTCTGCCACGAAACAATCATGGCCCTCCTCCCGTTTTTACCTATAATTTGCGATTTTCCTTTATTTCCTATAATACCATCTCGGCTATTAAAATCCTCCTTATTCCTCATTTCAGACAGGACTTCTATAATTCCGCTATTTTTCGACACCATGCACAAAAACAAGCACCTCTCCTTATGGGAGAAGTGCTTGTTTGGTTGTCTCCATATCTGCCAGTCGAACCGTGTTCCGTCCGCTGTTCTTTGCTTCATACAGGGCATTATCCGCTGCCTTCAGCAGCTTGTTAATGCCTCCGCCTTCTTTCTTGCAGCCCGCTCCGGCCATAGCAACGCCAAAGCTGGCCGTTACGGAGAGAGGACGCTCGGAGGCGGCCGCCACCATCGACTGCGCCGCAATCTCGCTGCGAATCCGATGTGCCGCGGCTTCCGCCTCTTCACGGGTTATTCCCGGCATCGCGACAACGAATTCCTCGCCGCCGTAACGGCCGAACACATCCTCGGGACGGAGCAGCTGCCGGCATGCCTCTACGACATGCAGCAAGGCACGGTCCCCGACATCATGACCAAAGGCATCATTAATTTGCTTGAAATGATCGATATCAAACAGCATCAAGGCAAGAGGCTCGTCCTGCATGGCCGATTGATGAAGAAGTGCCTCACTTAATTGAATAAAATGAATCCGGTTAAAGATACCGGTCAAGCCGTCATGATAAGCCATCACGCGAAGCTGCTCCTGAAGCCTTACCCGCTCTGTCACATCAATCATAACGATCAGCTTGCTTGTCTCCGGACCGTTTTTCTTCCGGATAAAAGAAGAACGGATTTGATAATAGTAGGATTGCTCGCCTACCGTCCATTTGATCTCATCATAGATGCGGGGTTCATCCTCATCTGCTTCTGCGTTGAAATCCAGCATAGACAGATCCGTATGCAGCTTCAGCAGCGGCTCAATGGGCTGCCCGAGAGTGAAGGAAGTCAGCTCTGGCAGAACAGCCGCGGCAGCAGGATTAAAGTCCACCAGCCGGTTATTGCGGTCAAGCACCAATACAGCGTCGCTCATGCTCTCAAACAGCGTATCCCTCGCAACTGGCGCCACATTCAGCATTCCCTTCGATACAAGCCCCCACATATACAAGGCAGCGGTAACCGCCATTATAACGGGAATAGGATCCATGCCAGCCGGCGTCATATTCCCCAGATAGAGAAAGTCGCCAATGATCGGCAGCAGTAATCCAATAAGCATCGTAATATGCTGGAGACGGTAAGAGGACCGCATCCGGTTCCAATACAAGAGCAGCAGCGCTACACCGCCAATCATGCAGCCGAATGTGTATCCGCCTTGGATAATATACCAAGGTCCTGCATTTAATTCGACCTTATGAATGGCAGCGGAAGTATGCAGCTCAATCGAACGGTAATAGAAATGATGCAGGTCATTGGTGATGACAAGCACCAGCGTAATAAGCGGCATCAGGTACATCAACAAGCGCATGCGCTTTTTCAAAAAGCGGTCCATCCCGAGGAAATGCATAATCAGCATCAGACTGACCGGCGGCAGAAACGGCATTCCGAAATACTCCACCGCAATCCAGAATTTCACCTCCGCAAGCGTACCGGCCGACAGCTCCAGCGCAGAACCAAATATATAGACGGCTGACAAAAAGCACAACGCAATAAACGTCTTGGCCATTGCCTGCTTGGAACGGTTCGACACGACATAGATGCCCATTATGATATTAATAACACCGGCTGTAACCATCAGGGTCAAGACAGCGGAATAAGGTGTTCCCATACGTGGTACAACACTCCGTTTTGTAAGTTTCGCTCTGCAACTGATCGTAACATAAATAACAACAAATGTGGGACGTTCCTTTAATTTCTATTTCAGCGCAGCCAGCAGCAGAAAAATCGGACGGCGTGTCTCATCGATCATGTCCGGGTATTGGGTCAACGCGTCTTGTGAAGGACCCGGCTCCGCTACTTCCGTAATACGGAATCCGGCGCGAATAAGGGCGTTCATAATGGTCGCAACTGTACGGTGATACTTGACGACATCCGCATCAAGGAACCGGGCTACGCGAGATCCTTCGTCCTGATAGTTGTCAACCGGCCAGTGCAGCCTCTCCCCTGCCGCATCGTAATGCCAATCCTGCGCAGCTCTTGCCGTAAAGACAGGATGCTCCATGGACAAAACAAAGCGGCCCCCCGGGGTCAAGCTGTCGTAGATTTTCCGGCACGCGCCTTCGAAATCCTCCACGTAATGAAGAGCCAAGGAGCTGATCGCGACATCAAACTGTCCCGGCTCAAAGGCAATATCCTCAATAGCTGCTTGGCGGTATACAATCGCAGCATCCTCATTAAACGATTTGGCGCGTTCGATCATTTTCTCCGAGATATCAATTCCGAGCACCGAACGGGCTCCCTGCTCCCGGGCATAACGGCAATGCCATCCGTAGCCGCAGCCAAGATCAAGCACATTCTTATCCTTCAGGCTTGGGAGCATAGTGCGAAGAACATGCCATTCCCCTGCAGCATCCAGACCGCCAATCGAGCGCGCCATCTGGCTGTATTTTTCGAAAAATTCGGGATCATCGTATTTGTTTTGTTTCATGTCTAATAACCTCCTGATCTATATAACGGATATATTCATCATAGCTGATCATTTCTCTACTGCACAAACCTAACTGCTGCGAGCCTAGCGTCGCCGTCTAAAAATGATATAATTTACCTGTTACTGGCTGTAGCTTGTTATAGAGCAGGAGGTAAGGCAATTGTTTCGAGTTATGATTATCGAAGACGACGAGAAGATTCGCAGAATCGTCGCCGACGCTTTGCGCAAATGGCAGTATGAGGTATTGGAGTTAACCTCCTTCGAGAATATACGGGGTGAATTCGAGGCGATGCAGCCTCATCTCGTGCTGCTCGATGTCAATTTGCCCGTGTTTGACGGGTTTTACTGGTGCCAGCAAATCCGCTCGGTCTCGAAAGTACCTATTATCTTTATCTCATCCCGCAATCAGAATATGGATGTCATTATGGCCATTAATATGGGCGGGGACGACTTCGTGCAGAAGCCGTTTGACCTGGGGGTACTGGTTGCGAAGGTCAGCGCGCTGCTCCGCCGCAATTATACGTATCAGGATGACAGCCTGCAGATGTCGCACCGGCAGCTCATCTTCCACCTGTCGAACTCCTCTGTCCAGTACGGAGAGCGCACGGCCGAGCTGTCGCGCAATGAATTTATTATTTTGCAGACGATGATGCGCAGCATCGGGAAAATTGTCTCGCGTGATGACCTGATGCAGGTGCTGTGGAATGACGAGCAGTTCATCGATGACAACACCCTGACCGTTAACGTCAACCGGCTGCGGCGCAAAATCGCGGTGCTTGGTCTGGAAGACTTTATCGCCACCCGCAAAGGAATGGGGTACATTATCGAATGAGCTTTTGGCGATTCCTGAAATACGAACGGCCTTATTTTCTACTGTACGGCGTTGCCTTCCTGCTCACCGCTGCCATATTCGCCACCGATCCGCAGTCTTCCTGGCATTGGCCGACCTTCTTCTATGCATTGGTGCTTGTTCTGCTCTGGCTGGCCGCCTTCGCCGCCTATCGTTATACGCGGAACCTGCAGGCAGTCCGCCAGATGCGGAGCGAGAACGCGGAGCCTCTGTCGCTTGAAGCGGAGGCATATCGGGATACGCTGGAAGAATCGGGCATCGCCCACATCCGTTCGTTAAACGAAGTGCATGCGCGGCAGAAGGAATATTATGATTTCATCATCTCCTGGTTCCATGAGATCAAGACGCCTATCTCCGTTCTCCGCTTAATGCAGCAGACGGAGGTAGATCCGCAAAGCCTGAACGAGGAACTGTCGCGTATCGAGCATTTTGTCGACCAGGCCCTGTATTATGCGAAGCTCGACAGCTTCAATCAGGATTACGAGATCGTGAACTGCGATCTGGAGCCGCTTGTAAAGGATGTTATCAAAGCCCATTCCAAGGTATTCATCTCAAAAAGAATCCGCGTTCAACTGGAGCTTCCGTACACGGTCGTCCAAAGCGATTCCAAATGGCTGCTGTTCATCATTAATCAGATCATCACAAACAGCCTGCAGTATACCGGCGAATATGGAGTCATTACCGTTCAGGCTGCTGCTGTTTCCGAGGAGAAGGTGCTGATCCTCCGCGATAACGGCATTGGCATCGATGCGAAGGATCTGCCCCGCATTTTCAACCGGGGATTCACCGGGATGAACGGGCGGACGCATGCGAAATCAACCGGGATGGGCTTATACCTGGCCCAGGAGCTGTCGAAGAAGCTGGGGCATTACATCACTTGCGAGTCCGCGCCGGGGGAAGGCACGACGTTTACGATCCATTTTCCCAAGCATCATGATCCTTATCTGGACACGCTGCAGCGGAGGGAATAGACGGGGCTGGCCGAGCATTCAAAGTGAAATCCTAAAACAGAACAAGGCCCGTCCTGAAGGACGGGCCTTGTTCTGTTTTAGAATTGGCTTAAGGATTCTTGTTGATAATCCGGTAGTACAGATTCGCCGAAGAAGCGTAGAACACCAGATAAATAAGGAAGAATACCCCCATAATGCTCCATACGATACCCGGAAGCTCCGGGAAATCCTTAACCGATTCAAGAATGTAATACTTGATGATCGTCCAGCTGTACAGCAGCCCCAGCACGATGGGCGGCAGAAAGACGAACAGCAGCTGCTTGCGGATGACGCTTCGGAACTGGCGGTTCTCGGCGCCTATCTTGCGCAGGATTGCATATTGCTGCCTCTCCTCGGTCGCCTCGCGAAGCTGTTTGAAGTAGATTACGCTCGCCAGCGCAAAGGTAGCGATTAGAGCAAGGAAGCCGGCAGCAAACAGCAGCAGCGAAGAGCTCTCGATCTGCTTGGAGTACACATCAGCGAAGGAAGAATAGTACGTCCCTTTCGTCTTCGAGACAATCCCACTCACCTGCTTCGACAGCTCTTCCGCATTCTTGGCGTCCGTCAGCCCGTAAATCTCGAAGCTCTTCTTCTCCGCCAGTCCGCTTAATTCGGCATAAGCTTCATCGGAGATGACAAACATCGGAGGTTTCTTACCCATCGCGAGGACCGGATCGGTAGCCCAGCCCAGGTAAGCATAGTCTTTTTTCTCCGCGATCTTAAAGGTCTTCTCTTCCCCCGCTGCCTTTACCGCAAAGTCCGGTGACTCACCGGCTGCAAAGTGTTTCGGAAAGTCCGAGCCTTGGGAAAGAGTAACAGCCTCCATCCCTTGCAGCTCTACCTGCTGCATGTCGCCCCGCAATTGAATTAATTCGTTGTAGCTTTTCTCCGAAACCAGCCAAAGCCCCGGGATATAATATTCCGGATTATCGAAAGCTATACCCCGGTCGGTAACCGGCTCCACCACCAAGGCCTCCGGCTTCAGATGATAGCGGATGTCGTGCTTCGAGCTCTTGATAACCCCATCAATCTGCTGATTGGTTGCCGGATCAAGCGATTCATAAGCGATAGCATTTGGCACATTCCTGCCCACCGCTTCGAACTGCACCTTATAGTTAATCGTTACAAAACAGAGCAGCATCATAATAACGGCGCTGAATAAGGAAATGAACGTCAGATTCAGTGTATTGCCCCGAATTTGAAACCGAAGCGAGGACGTCCACAGCACCGTATTGCCTTCGTGGTACTTTTTCCCGCGGCTGATCAGCTGCAGAAGCCACCCCGCGAACTGGCGGAAGAACAGATATGTCCCGCCAACGATTCCAATCGCCGTGGCGATCAGGCTGTACGTCCCGTAATCCTGCCATACGGCCGACTGTTGACCGCTGCAGATGAGAGAGAATGCAACGCCAATCAGGAGAACAGCCAGAATCGCCATAGCAGTCGATATGCGGACAGGCTTCTCCGCCTTTTGCTTGGCATGGAACAGCTCCGTCAGCTGTACCCGGTTGACCAGAATGTAGCTTTGCACGCTTACGATCAACGCAATAAGAAGGATGACCGCAGCTGCCGTAGCTATCGATCCAATCGGGAACGACAGTGAAATCACCTGGTCATACTGCATCAGATTCATGAGCAGCATGCCGAACAGCTTGGACAGCAGCCCGCCGAGCAGAATACCGACAACAAGCGAGATCAATCCCATGATAAGCGTCTCGTAAAAGACCATCCGTACAATCTGCCGCTCGTTTAGGCCATACAGAAGATACATGCCGAACTCTTTTTTCCGCTGACGCATGAAGAACGAATTCGCATAGAGAATGAAGAAAATAATAAATAGAAAGATAACGACGGAAGCGATCGCAATCCCTGTCTGGAACAGCTCGCGGTTCTGCAGCGCATCGACAATGTCCTGGTTGTACATCAGCGACGAGAACGTATATTGAATAATAACGCCAATAATCATGGACAGCAGATAGATCGAATACAGACGGAAGTTGCGTTTTACATTCCGGATCGTAAGGTCAAACAGGCTCATCGCAGCTTGCCCCCTATAAGGCTTTGCGTCTCCAGAATGCGCTCATAGAAATCCTTCTGGCTCTGCTCGCCCGCGTAAATCTCACTTACGATTGCACCATCCCTTAAGAAAACAACCCGCTTGCAATAGCTCGCCGCATAGCTGTCATGCGTAACCATCATAATCGTCGTATTAAATGTCGTGTTTAGCGATACCAGCTGCTCGAGCAGCTGAGTTGCCGAACGGGAATCAAGCGCGCCCGTTGGTTCATCGGCAAAGACGATTGCAGGTTCCGTAATGATCGCCCGTGCCGACGCTACCCGCTGCTTTTGCCCGCCGGAAATTTCATTCGGGTACTTGGCCAGCAAGCCTTCAATATGAAGAGCTTTAATAATTGGCGCGAGCCGTGCCTCCATCTCCGCCGCCTTGAACTGGCGCAGCGAAAGCGGCAGCAGAATGTTCTCCTTCACGGTCAGCGTATCGAGCAGATTATAATCCTGGAAGATGAACCCCATTCGCTCCTGCCTGAATTGTCTGAGCGACTTCTTCTTCATATCGAGCAGCGATTTACCCTCGATCCATACTTCGCCGCCGCTCAGCTGATCAATCGTGGATAATACATTCATCAGCGTTGATTTCCCCGAGCCCGAAGGACCCATAATCGCCGTAAGCTCACCTGGCTGAATCGCAAGATCGATGTTTTTCAGAACGGGATTTGACCCGTAGCTCTTTGATAAGTTTTTCGTTTGGATAACCGTTTCCATGGTATGCCCTCCTCTTTATACTCTTAATATAGACCTATCGAGAGCGGGCATCCATCGAAGTAAGATGCTCTGAAGTGACGTTTTTGTCACGATGGGGAGACAACGTCCATCCATTGGCGAGCAATCAGCTCATGACCGGCGGCCGTCGGATGGATGCCGTCCCAGAGCCAGTGCTCCGCGGGAGCCTTCCCACGGGCATCATCAAGCAGCTGTTGGAGCGGTACGAATGTACAAGCATAACATTCGGCCAGTTCCCTGACTGTATGCCGGTACTGCTCCAGCTTCGCTTCCCATAACGGCCATTTCTCCACTAGAGCTCCAACCGGCAGAAGGAATGGCTCCAGCAGCACGATCCGCGTCTCCGGCAAAATCTCCCGTGTCTCTTCTAATAAATGCGTATACGACCGCTTATAACGGTCGGATGCACCGCGGGCATCTCCATGAATGAGATGGAAGGCATCGTTCACGCCAACCAGGATACTCAATACATCCGGCCGTACACTGATAACGTCCTCGTTCCAGCGGGCATACAGATCGGAGGCTCTGTCTCCGCTGATCCCGCGGTTCACTACATGCGGAGCCCCGGCGCCAAGCTCAAGGCCCAGCCGTCCGGCAATCTGAAAAACATAACCGTGACCCAGAATATGATTCGGGTCGTCGGTACGGCCGCGGTTACCGTCGGTAATGGAATCTCCGATAAATAAAATCGTTCTTTTCTCCGTTGTCCCTGTCATTTCGCTCTCTCCTATCCGCAAGCACGCAACGGGCCGCCGGCAGATTCCGGCGGCCCGTCAGGCACTTGCTCTATTAATCGCTTATTGAATGCCTTTTTTCTTCAGGTCATCCAGATGACGCTGATACATCACTTTTTCTACTTTTTGCGCGCCAACCTGATCCATTTGTTTCAGGAAGCTGTTGTAAGCGGAGTCGAACTCTTCGTCTGTCTTGGACAAGACCAGCTTCGGAATCGTTTTGTTCCACAGATCCTTGATCTTCGAGTTAATTGTACCTTCCGGTGTAGACCCGTCCGGTTCAAGGTTTTCCATGCCAAGCGCATAGTTGTCGAAGTTGTATTTCTCGAGCAGCTTGCTTGCTTCGTATTGTTCCGGCTGGCTTTCTTTCAGATCACGTGCCGAAGCATCATCCCACAGCTTGCCCGCTCTGAAGAGAAGCGTCGAGTCATTAAAGCCGTATTGGGCATTAAAGGCTGCGTTATCCTTGATCGACAGATCCAGAATGTCCTGCTTGTATTTCGGAAGACCGTCTACCATATCGTAAGTTTCGCCTTCTTTGCCGTAACGCATATCCAGCTGGCCTTCTTCAGACCAAGCATATTCCGCCCAGCGGATAATGCGCTCAGGATCCTTCGCTTTTTTCGTAATGAAGAAGCCCTGCCAGCCCATCAGACGGGAAGCCGGATAACGCGGCTCCTGGCCGTTCGCTTTTAATCCGTCCAGAACGGTATATTTCTGATCCGCGCCAACGGTGCTTTCAATCTTCGGATTGTACATCGTATACATGTTGTTGATGTATTGGGAAGCCACCGCGTATTGCGCGCCGTACAGCTTCTCTTCATACTGCTCTTGCTTGTAGATCAGCAGCTGCGGATCAAGCAGACCGTTGCGGCTGAGCTGGCTCATATAACGGAAGGCATCAATAAATCCTTTGTTGCGCATCGGGTACTCCACGATTTGCTGGTCATCCTTGACGCGCTCTTCAAGCAGATGAGGAGAGAAGGAATAAATCAGGTAGTCCATGGAGTTGCTGCCGCCAAAGCCGTTCTTGGCTACATCGAAGAACTCGACGCCAACCGGGCTTACTGTCGGGAACTTCTCTTTGGCAAGCTTAAGGGCATTCATCAGATCATCCGTTGTTTCCATCTTAGGGCTTCCGATTGCCTTGTAAATATCCGAACGGATGAACCAAGGACGCACCGCAACGATTGGAACGCCGCTCGTCAGACGGTCGCTTGTCTCATACAGGTTCGGCAGATACCAAAGCTTGCCGTCGATGGAGTGATATTTCACCATATCCGGATCCAGCTGCGATTTGAGCTCAGGGGCGTATTTCTCGATCAGCTCGTCGATCGAATACACCATGTCGTTCTGAATCAGCTTGCTGACAGCCGGGTTGTTCCAATCGAGCATGATGGTGTCAGGCAGATCGCCGGATGCAATCATCGTATTCAGATAGTCATCATCGCTGCCGGTCGCAAGCTTTCGGTCTACGGTTACGCCGGTTTTCTCCGTTGCCAGCTTCATCGCATATTGATCTTTCCACAAGTAGTTGGAAGCCCAGTTCCCGTAGAAATACTGCGTGAACGTAAACGGCGACGTATCCTGCTTCCACGATGGTCCTCCTGCATTCTGCTCTTCGCCGCTGTTTGCCGCATTCGTAGCTGCATTATTGGAAGCCGCCGCATTGCTTGCCGCATTCTCCGCATTATTGTTCGAACCGCAACCTGCGAGCACCGTCATTACAAGCGCTGCCGCAGCTATTGCCTGGATGCCTTTCCCCTTCATCTTAAATGACCTCCTCTAGTTTATAGACTGCCCTCTTCAACTCTCTATACTTTAAACGGCCGAAGCCCTTAAAGCCAAAGCCATAATTACCCTTTTACCGAACCGATCATGACGCCCTGCACAAAATATTTCTGAACGAACGGATACGTAAACACGATCGGAAGTGTCGTAATAACCATTGTCGCGAGCTTTAGAGAAGCGGCGGATACGGCTCCGAATCCAAGCTGGCTGGCCAGCTGGCTGACATTGCTGTTCGAGCTGATAATTTGCATCAGAATCTGCTGCAGCGTCGGAAGCTTATCCCCGCCGAAGAGCATGGCATCATACCAAGCGTTCCAGTGAAATACCGCGTTATACAGCGCGATGGTCGCCAGAACCGGCTTTGATACCGGCAGCACCAGCTGGAAAAAGATCCTCAGGTCGTTAGCGCCGTCGATCTTCGCCGACTCTTCAATCTCCTTCGGCAGAGCACGGAAGAAGGTCAGCATGATGATGGCGTTAAACACATTGAACAGATTCGGAATGATATAGACGAGGAAATCTTCCTTCAGGTGAAGATACTTCGCGACCACCAGATAGTAAGGGATAATGCCGCCGCTGAAGTACATCGTAACGATCGCCATCATAAGGAAGAAGCGGCGTCCGATCAATTCCGATTTCGAAATGCCGTAAGCGAATGCCCCGGTGAACAGGACGGCGGTTGCCGTTCCGAGAATCGTGCGGGCGAACGTAACGACGAAGGCATGGAGCATGTTCTCGTCCCGGAAGACGATCCGGTAGTTATCGACCGAGAAAACGCGCGGCCACAGCGTGATTCCGCCGCGGGCGGCATCCGTAGGATCATTAAAGGATGTAATGAAGATATTGTAGAACGGGTATAGCGTGATGATGCAAAGACCAAGCATTAGTATGACGTTTAACAGGTCAAAGCTTCTTCCGCCCCAGCTTCGTGATGCTTTTATCATGCGTTGTCTCCTCCTAGAACAAGCTTTCTTTCGTAAGCCTGCGCGACGAATAGTTGGCGGCATACATAAGCATGAATGCCACGAGCGACTGGAATAGTCCGATTGCCGTACCATATGAGAATCTTCCGGATACAAGGCCCATTTTATAGGAGTAGACAGCTAGTACGTTGGCCGCATCCTGCGTCATCGAGTTCTGCATCAGGAACATCTGGTCAAAGTTCGAGTTCACTAGCCCGCCGATCGATAGAATGAGCAAAATAATAATCGTTGGCTTCAGGGAAGGAAGCGTAATATGCCACACCCTCTTGAAGCGGTTCGCTCCGTCTACCACGGCAGCCTCATACAGCTGCGGATCAATACCGGCGATTGCCGCCAGATAGATAATGGAGTTCCAACCGATGTTCTTCCAAATCTCCGTAATAACAACAAGGGACAGGAACGAATGGGCATCCCCCATCAGCATGACATCGCTTCCAACAATGCCAAGCTTAACAAGGAGTTTGCTGATGACGCCGGTATCCGGATCGAGCAGCGTATACATGAAGCCAACGACCAATACCCAGGATACGAAATAAGGCAGATACGTGAGCGACTGTACAATCCGCTTGAACCGTTTGAACACCAGCTCGTTAAGCAGCAGGGAGAGCACGATCGGCGCCGGAAAACCAAACACCAGCTTCGCAATGCTGATCTTGAACGTATTCGTCAGCGATTCCCGGAACGTCGGATCATTGAACAGCTCCTTGAAGTTGTCGAAGCCAAGCCAAGGACTGTGTATAAATCCTTTGAACGGCGTGTATTCCTGAAATGCGATGATGACGCCATACATCGGAATATAGTTGAAAATAATCATCCACAGGACGGCTGGCAGAGTGAGTATGAGCAGATACCGCTGCAGCCAGATCCTTTTCGATAAATTTCGTTTCAGGTTCATAGTCGACTTCCTTTCGTTATGCTTCGTTCCGCGACCTAACTCCATTATAGAAACAGCCCCTCCAGCCGGATATGCAAAAAACGAACGCGGGTATCAAAATTCAACGAATTTTGAAAGCGCTATCTTTCTAAAGCCGCTTTACTCCCCCTTCAGTCACAAAAATGCCCCAGCTGCCGGTCCGGCACTGGGGCATTGCTATTTAGCGTTGTGTCATCTCCTGATAATCGCCTGGCGTCATCCCGTACGCCTGCTTGAATAACGTCCCGAAATACGACGTATTCGGAATTCCGACCTGCTCCGCAATGACGGATACGCGCTGCTTGGTTGTCCGGAGCAGCTCTTCCGCCCGGGCAAGCCGGTATTCCTGGATATAGACCAGCGGAGTCTTGCCCATCTTTTTCTTGAACAGCATGCCCAGATGATTCGGCGATACAAATACTTCGGCCGCCAAATAAGGGAGATTCATGTCCGTTAGTCCATACCGCTCCTCTACCAGCTGCAGAACCCGGTTCACGATATAGTCATCCTTATTGTCCCGCTTCTCGTTTAATTGAGCAGACATCCGCCCAATGACAGCAAGCATATGCTGCTTCATCTGTATTTGGCTGTCGCAGGCAAGCAGCCCTTCCAGTTCCTGAGCGCTTCCTGCTAAAGCACCCGCTCCACCGGGCGAAGCAAGTGTTCGCAAGCTGTCGATCAAGCCCGCAAGAAGACTCCCTATATATGCCCGTCCGGCGCCGGGATAAGCATCCGCAAGCTCGAACAGCCGATTCAGCTCAGCTGACGCTTCCTCGCTCCGGCCGCTGCCAAGCGAGCTGCGAATCTGCTTGCTAATCTCTTTTTGCTGCCGGGTGAACTCATCGATATACAACGCAAACCGCTGCTTCGCTGCTTCTTCCTCCTCCGCCTCGCATACGCCATGCTGCCCCGCCCACACCGCATATTTCAGACTTTGACTAGCCTGCCGGTAAGAGGACTCCGCCTGAACCAACAGCTTGGCAGCTGTCCCTTGGCCAATCCTCCAACCGCTCTCTTCCGTCATAGCGGTGAGCTGCTTCAGCAATTGCTCAGCCAGCTCCCGCTGCTTGTCCTTCTCTTCCATTCGCAGAATGAGAGCATACTCGCAGCCATGCGGCTCGCCTGCCGCGCATGCAATAACCGGCCTGCCGAGCGCATCTTCGGCCCAATCCTCAAGCATATCTATCCCTGGCAGGTACCCTTCTCCTTCCGGTGCCCTTACAGTCCAGACGGCATAGCCGTCAGGAATAAAGTCGGCAGCGGAACCGGCAAGAGCTTGCCGAAGCTCTTGTTCGCCTCCCGTTCTTCCGGCGATCAACTCGCCAAATGCTTGTTGGAGCGCGACACGACGTCCTGCCTCATCCCCTTGCTGCCGCCGTTCTTCTTCCAGCCTGGTACGCCTTGTATCTTCACAGTGCTGAACGACCTTTTGCATCGTGCGCTTAATCTCTTCTTCCTCCACCGGCTTCAGAAGATAATCTACCGCACTGAATCTCAGGGCATCGCGCACGAATTGAAAATCATCATAGCCGGTCAGGACAACAATATGCGTATCGGGAAGTCTCTCCCGGATTTGCTTGGCCATCTCAATCCCGTTCATGCCGGGCATCTGAATATCGGTAATGATAATATCCGGTTCCCGTTCAATCGCTTTCTCAAGCCCTTCGATACCGTCACAGGCCGTATCGATGGTGCCTATTCCGAGTGCCGGCCAGTCCAGAAACTCGACCAGCCCCTCCCGCTCCCAACGTTCGTCCTCCACGATCAGCATCTTAAACATGATCCGTTCTCCTCCTTGCCGCAAAAGAAATCGTAATGACCGTGCCGATCCCCGGCCTGCTGAACAGCTCCAGCTTATGGCTTGCTCCGTAATAAGCCTGCAGACGCTTCGTAATATTAGCGATGGCATAACCGCTGCCGTGCGAATTCACCGGTTTTCCTTCCACCACATCCCGCATCCGGTCTACTTCCATCCCGACGCCGTCGTCGATAATCCGGAGTACGATCTGTTCGTCCTCAAGGTAAGCCTTTATAATAATCGTGCCGTGGAACCGTTTTGGTTCGATGCCATGCACAAGCGCATTCTCGATTAGCGGCTGCAAAATATTTTTGACCGTCACATAGTCTCTAACTTGCTCATCCACCTCAAAGACAGCGTCGAATCGGTCCTCGAAACGGAACTTCTGAATCGCCAAATACGCCTTCACCATATCCAGTTCATTCGCGATCAGCGTCTCCGAGCTGCCCTTATTGAGCACCAGCCGGTAAAACTTCGCAAGCGAATCGGAGATCCGGGCGACCTCCGGCGCCTTTGCTTTACGGGATACCCATGAGATCGTAGCCAGCGTGTTATACAGAAAATGCGGGTTGATCTGAGACTCCAGCGCCTTAAGCTCCGCTTCCTTCTCAAGCAGCTCGGACTTGTACACCTTCTCGACCAGATCATGAATCCGACCCGTCATATGATTAAAGCTAAGCGCCATCTGCGAGAATTCATCATTCCATACGACCGGCACGGAGACGTCCAGCGAACCTTCCCGCACCTGCTTCATTGCTTTCAGCAGCGGCTTCATCCGGGACAGCAGCTTCACCGTTACATAGTAGACGAGCAGGCTGAGCAAGAGAAGCGCTGCGGTCAGGATCACCAGCATCGTGCGGATCGAATGGCTGACCTTCTCCACTACATGACTGACCGGGAACACGCCTACCACGCGCAGGTCCGGACCGGCTACCGGAATAGAAATAACAATGGATTTTGTCCCTTGAACCACAGCGATTTTATTCATCCGGCCGTTATCCAGAATGCCGGCAAGACCTACGCTGTCTATGCTTTGTCCAATGGTATCGGCGATGTTATCGGAGACGATCCGGTTCCCGCCATCCACGATGAAAACGCTTCCTAAATGGCCTGAAATGGAATCCTTCAAAGCCTTGAACAGCTCGTTCTGCGTAATTTCGATCTCAACCAGACCGGAGATGCCATAATCACGGATCGAGAAAATTTTCCGGTTATAAGAAAGTACATCGGCTTTGGCCGTAATGCCCGGTTTCATGAGCAGCAGCTTTTCCTTATGCAGACTATGCCATTCGGATTGCTTGCCTGCATTCTCCAGAATCGATTGATACATGGAATCGCCGGTAATCCGGTTCATGGCATAGAAGCCGTCATACCCTCCGTAAAGCTCCGGGATTGTGGGATTGCTCATATACACGTGAATCGAATGGATATTCGTATTCTGTCTCATAATGTTATCGATAATCGGCATAATGTTGTCGCGGTAATCCTGCAGCTGGAAGCTCTCGTTAATAAAGTCACTGTCCAGGAACGTCTGAATCCGGGAGTCAAAAGCAATAATCTGCGACAGATTCTCCGTCAGCTTCACTTTCTCTTCCACGCTTGCTTTTGTCTGCAGCAGATTCTGCTCCATCACCGTCTGCGCCTGGGCAATCGCCGATTGGAAAGCCTGCCGGTACAACATGAAGCCCGTTACGGAAAGGGATACCAGCAAGATCGACACGTAGATGGCAACAAACTTCGAAGTAACGCTCCAATTCTGAAAAAACCGCATAAAGTCCCATCCCTTCCGCGCTTGCAACGCTCCAAAAAAAGAATTTGCCGCCCTTGTGACCGGACGGCAACCTCTAGGTCTATTTCGAGTCCTGATTCAGAACCTCACGAAGCGCATCCGCCCACAGCTGATATCCCTTCTCCGTCAGATGGCAGGTATCAAAGGCGATCTCCCTTGGCAGCGTGCCGTCCTCGGCAAGCATCGATGGCCCGATATCCAGGAACGTCAGCCCAAGCTCTGACGCTAACGCCGCATACAGCTCATTCATCCGCCCGATCAGCTTGCGGCGCGAATCCTCCGGCGACTCCTCGCGCGGGAACACCGCCATCAGAACGATACGCGCGGAAGGAGCATGCGTCCGAACCCGCTCCACAATGGCCCTTACTCCATCGCGAGCTTCTTCTGCCGAGCTGGCACGCGCGTTGTCCGTGCCGCTCGTATTATTGGTGCCGATATTAATAACGACCCACTCTGGCGAGAGACCTTCCAGCTGGCCATGATCCAGTCTCCACAATACATTCTGGGTCCGGTCCCAGCCAAAGCCCAGATTAAGGACGCGGCGCCCGCCAAAGACAGATTCCCAGGCTTGTCCGCTGCCATGCTGACTCGTCGATACCGGCAGCCCTCCCCAGAAATGCGTGATGGAATCGCCAATCAGCACAATTTCGGGATTAATTTCACTCTTAATCTGCAGCACCTGGTCATGCCGCTCCCACCAGTCGTAGCTGTCATCTTCCAGCTTGGTCGCCGGAATAACGGCCGTATTCACCGTATCCGCTTTCATAAGCTTGTTGCCCTCAGCCGTCTTATTCACTTAAGCATCCCCTTGCCTCGATGATTTGACTCTATTATAGCGGAGAAGAGGAGACTTTCAACCATAAAAAAAAGGCCGAGCAGCTGCGAGAGGCAGCCGTTCAGCCTTTTCATATACGTTTCTTACGCTTTGTTCGAGGAACCGAACTCGCGGATTTTACCCATAACGGTTTGTTTGATCGCTTCGCGGCCTGGAGCCAGGAATTTACGCGGATCGTATACATCGGAGTCTTTCGTCAAGATCTCGCGAGCAACTTTAGTGAACGCGATTTGGTTCTCCGTGTTTACGTTGATTTTCGCAGTACCCAGGGATACAGCACGTTTGATGTGCTCAGTAGGGATACCAGTACCGCCATGCAATACGAGTGGAAGCTTGATTGTTTGACAAATCTCTTCCATTTCTTTGAAGCCCAATTTAGGCTCGCCTTTGTAAGGGCCATGAACGGAACCGAGGGCTGGAGCCAGGCAGTCGATACCTGTGCGTTGAACCAGCTCTTGACACTCTTTAGGATCAGCGTAGATTACGCCTTCAGCAACAACGTCGTCTTCTTGGCCGCCAACTGTACCCAGTTCAGCCTCAACAGAAACGCCGCGCTCGTGAGCGTAAGCAACAACTTCGCTAGTGATACGAACGTTTTCTTCGAATGGATCATGCGAAGCGTCGATCATAACGGAAGTGAAGCCAGCGTCGATCGCTGCTTTACATTTTTCAAAGCTGGAGCCATGGTCCAGGTGAATTGCAACTGGAACCGTGATTTTCATTTCTTCGATCAAAGCCGATACGATGTTCGTAACAACTTTGAAGCCGCCCATATAACGAGCTGCGCCTTCAGATACGCCCAAGATTACTGGCGATTGCTCTGTTTGTGCAGCGTCAAGGATCGCTTGCGTCCATTCCAGGTTATTGATGTTGAATTGACCAACAGCGTAACCGCCTTGCAAAGCTTTGTTCAGCATGTCTTTCATTGATTCCAATGCCATTGTTAAATCCTCCTCAGATAAATGACTAGACCTTTCAATCATACCCAATTCAACTGCTGTTATGCGGTTCCAACCGGCAGATCAATCGGCCCGAACGGAATGGGCGTATGTACTCGTTCACGTTCTCTTTAAGTCAATATGTTATCACAAAATTCGGCATAAGACTACCTATTGGAGGCCAAGCCCCTTTTGCGGAGAGCGAATCAGATTGTTTCAAAAATTGTAAGCGCTATAATAGAAGCGATAAAAATGAGCAACAGCAAAACAATAAGAGACTGACTTAACCGCCCCGCCACAGCGTTGATTTAACGTTCATCTGCAGCCCTCCCGCCAGCACCTTTTCCCTGTGAAGTATAAGGCAAAAAGCCGTCTGTCCTTTGCGAACGGCAGCTTTGCTACTACATCTTCGCCGGCATAAGCTGTTCTTCTCTCTGTCTCTTCTTCGTCACTACAAAATACAGCGCCGTCAGAATCACGAAGATGACAATGTAAATGGCAAGCCGCCCTACCTGCGCCCACATATGATCGAAATCGCCGCTTGAGATGACGTCCCTGTAGCCGCGGATGCTGTAGGTCATCGGCAGCCACGGATTCATCGCCTGCGCCCAGCCCGGCAGAAGCTCATAAGGGAACGTGCCCGCGCTGGAGACAAGCTGGAAGATCATGAGCAGCAGCACGACGAACCGCCCGGGATTATCGAGCCAGGTGACAAAGGCCTGGACGACAAACATAAACGTAAAGCCGGTTATTATGGTGTACAGATAGAACAGCGGCACGCTCTGCACCTTCAAACCAAGCACGTACAGAATAACCGTACTAAGAATGAGGGACTGGGCTAGACTCATAAGCCCAAAGGTGAGGAGCTTGCTCAGGAACAAGGGATAGCCGTCCGCTCCGTCTGCCGAGGATTGTCTCGCCGAGAACATCGTCGTAAAGACGAGTGAACCTGCGAACAAGGCCATGGATAGAAAATATGGCGCGATGCCATTGGCGTACAGACGTACCTTCCGGTCGTCATTGGCCACAATGGTAACCGGTTCGGCGATCATCTGAATCGTCTTCTCATCTGCCTTAAGGCTGGCCGTCTGCTCCGCGGCATCGGCAAGCTTGTCTGCTAATTCCTGCGAGCCGGATGCCAGCTTATCCGCTCCTGTTTTCAGCTCTCCGGCACCCGATGCCAGCTGGGAGGAACCACTGGAGAGACTCGCGCTTCCCGCCTCGAATTGGCCGATGCCATTCTTCAGCTTCTCCGCGCCTTGCGCCAGCTGCGCCGCACCTTGTCCAAGCTGCTTGCTGCCCGATATAAAGGCCGGGAATTCCCCTGCCATCTGCGAGAGGCCATCACGCAGCTGATCCTGAGCCGAGGCAAGCTGCGAAGTGCTTTGCAGCAGCTTGCTCTGGCCATCGCTCAGCTGTTTGCTGCCGGTAAGCAGCTTCTGCTGCCCGGCGTTTAAGGTGCGGCTGCCGGCGAGCAGCTTCTGCTGGCCTTTGCTTAGCTCGCGCGCTCCCGCTTCAACCGCCTGGCTTGCCGCCAGCAGCTGCTGAACAGCCGGATCCGACGCCAGCTCGGCGTTGCTGTCCACCAGCTGCTGCAGGCCATCGGCTACCTGGGCGCTCCCGTCTGCGAGAGTTGCGCTGGCAGCAGAAGAGGCCGTCAGCCCCGTCTCCAGCTGCTTGCTGCCGGCCGCCGTCTGTTTACTGCCGGCATACAGCTCATCCGCGCCATTCTTGGCGGATTGAATACCAGCCTTCAGCTTGGCGGACCCGTCCGCCAGCTTATCTGCCCCCTGCATCAGCTGCGTCGAAGCTTCACCCAGCTGCGAGGCGCCGCTGGATAAAGTCCCTGCGCTGCTGCTCAGCTTCGACAGCCCCGCATTCAGCTGCGAAGCACCCGACTCAAGCTGGCTAATGCTGGCATGCAGCTTGGCCGCGCCGCTCGACAGCTCCTGCAGCTTGGAACTGAGCGTCCCCGCCCCATCCTTTAATTGCACGGCGCCAGTATACAGATCCGTCGCCCCTATGGCCAGCCGGGAAAGACCGCTGGACAGGGTCGAGAATTGGGACAGCATGCTTCGCGAATAGGCTTCCGTCAGATTTTGCGACAGCTTGTTTCGCAGCTCCTTTGTCGCATTTTCGCTAATCTGTCCGGAAATAAAGTTATAAAAGCTGTTAGACTCAAAGATAATATCCGCCTTCTGCGGCGTTTCGCTCGTTAGAGATGCCGCATCCTCGGAAAACTCCTCCGGAATCGTAATCGTCGCATAATACCGGTTGCTGACCATCCCCTCCTGGGCTGCCCGCTCGCTGACGAACCGCCAATCGAAGGTCTCGTTTTCCTTCAGCTCATTCACAAAGTCCTCGCCGACATTCATTGGCTTCCCTTGATACTCCGCGCCTTTATCGAGGTTGACGACGGCAACGGGCAAATCCTGAAGCTGGCCGTACGGGTCCCAATTCCCTTTAATCAGAAATCCGCCGTACAACATGGGAACAATCGAAACGCCAAGAAAAGTAATGATAAGCATTCTGTTTTTCAGAAAATAGCCTACGTCCTTTTTAAACACACGAAACGGATTAGCCACCTATGATCCATCCTTTATCTGTCATTCATCGTGCCCCTATTGTTTCCTTGGCCTTCCACTTCCATTCGACAGCTATTGCATTTGCGATCTCTTACACTTTAATAGAGGAACCACATTTTGAAGGGATGTGATGCTGATGAGGCGAAGAAAACCACTGCTTGCTCTGCTAATCGGATGTTGTCTCCTGACCTTTGCGGTAACAGGCTATGCGGCCACCAAAGCGGCATACGAAGAAGCGGACCAGTCCTGGGCTGCTCCGGCATTAAAGGCATGGCTCGACCTCGGATGGCTTCAGGGCTATCTCGACGGCACGATAAAGCCCGAACAGCCCGTTACGCGGGCAGAGATGATATCGCTCATGAACAGAGCCTTCGAACTGACGGATTCGGCTCCTCTCTCCTTTCAAGATGTAACGACAAACGACTGGTTCTATACCGATATCGCCAAAGCTGTAGAAGAAGGCTACATATCCGGCGAAGACGGTGCGTTAAAGCCTGAGCAGTTCATCACCCGCGAGGAAGCGGCTCTCATGCTTGCATCCATTGTTCATCTGGAGCTTCCGAGAGAAAAAGCGCCACCGTTCCAGGATAAAGATTTGATCCTCGAAGCAAACCGGGGAGCCATTGCAACCTTGGCGGAGAAGGGGATTATTAAAGGCTACCCGGACGGCACCTTCCGGCCAACCGAGCCGGTTACTCGTGCAAGCGCTGTCGTAATGATTGATACGCTGCTGAGATCCGGCATCGTGAACCGGACCTATTCGGCACCGGGTACTTACGGACTGGAATCCGTTGTTGAAACCGCTTACGGGAACGTCACCTTAAAGGCAGCCGATATTACTTTGCGATACATGCATATCAAAGGAAATTTGATAATAGAGGGTGGAAGCGGCGATTATCATCTCATCCATGTTATTGTAGACGGCCATACGATAATCCAAGGTGATGGTTCGCCGGCCGTTCATCTGTCAAACGCTTCGCTTCATGAGGCTCTGGTTCAGACTGAAGAAGGTGCCGCCATGAACGTGGATGGGGAAACTGCCGTCGGGCAGCTGACAGCTGACAGCCCTTTAACCTTGAACCTAAGCGATGAGGCCGTAATCAAGCATCTGGAGCTGAATGCCAAGGCTGACGTGAATGGACATGGCACAATAGAGCATGCTACGCTAAATGACGGTGCCCAGTGGTCGACCTTTGAGACAATGCCGGATCTGATAGATGGTCCGTACAACAGCGCCTGGATCTGGACGCAGTGATTCCATGTCATCGGGATATTTGGTAGTATTAGTCTAAAAAACAGATAAAGGAAAATTCACATGATGTCCTCAGATTCATTAGAAGCCATTGCATACCGGGAAATACGGGAACGGATTATGCATGCCGAATATATGCCAGGCTCCATGCTGTCGGAGAATGAGCTTGCCGGATTGCTTGGCATGAGCCGGACGCCGATCCGCGCTGCCATCTCCTTGCTCGAACGAGAAGGACTTGTGGGTTCCTTCCGGGGACGGGGCGTAATGGTGAAGGAAGTATCTGCCCATGAATTCAGCGAGATGTACGAGGTTCTCGTCTCCATGCAGCTCTTCGTTCTAGATACGGCCGTTAAACGCCAGCTGGCCTTTGATCTGGAAGCGATGAGCCGGATACTCGAGCAGCAGCAAGTGTCCATGGAGCAAAAGGATTATTACGGCTACTACAACAGCAGCCTGCTGTTTACCGAGACAATCCTGCGAACCATCCACAATGAGAGCATGCTGCAAATCATGGAGCTTTATCGCGGCCGTTATGTCTTCAGTACCGTGTCCTATCGCAAAAAATATCCCCAATACCAGCCAAGCCGCTCCGTTCAAACGAACCGCAGGATCTTCGAAGCCATCAAGCTCGGTGATATCGCAGCAGCCAAAGCCGCTGTTTCCGATCAATACTCGGATACTCACGAACACTTTATCCTCCACGGCTTGATGAAATAAGTCCATATGACGTACAAACCGGAAGCTTTCACAGCTTCCGGTTTTCTTTTTGTCTTTTACAAATATTCAATCCCGCGATTACACACAACTTACATACAACCTGCATACTAAGTGAGAAGATTAGAGCAATAAGGAGGCAACAACAAAATGTCAACGATTCAATTAGGCAAACAAACCAAGGGGATCTGGTTCGATGAAAAGCATTTCTCAACAGACAAGCGTCCATGGTTCGGCGAGCTGCCGCAGCTGCCGGCAGGAGACTTCTCCTTCGCCGTCGTAGGCGACCGCTGCGGCCTGGCAACACCTGGCGTTTTCGAGAAAGCGCTTGACCTGTTGACTGACCTTAAGCCCAGCTTTATTCTCTCCGTCGGAGACTTGATTGAGGGCTATTGGCGCGACCCGGCTAACGTTCACGAGGAATGGGATGAGATTGATGCGAAAATCGCAGCAACCGGCGTTCCTTTCTTCCAGGTTGTCGGCAACCATGATTATGGCAATCCCATGATGGCTGATGTATGGAGAGCGCGCAAAGGCTTCGAATACTACGCATTCCGCATGAATGATGTCCTGTACTTGATCATAAACACCGAGAATCCGCCTCATGAGTTCCCTGAAGTCTTCCTCGACACGATTAAGCAGGCAACGGAACTGTTCAAACAAAACCCTGCAACACCACTGGAGCAATTGTTTAGCGGCATGGCAACCATGTCTCCTGAAGAAGCCGCCGCACTCAGCAGGCTCGATATCGGCATCGGCGAAGAACAGCTTGCCTTCTTCCAGGAAATATTGGAGAACAACCGGGACGTGAAGCACACGTTCGTAACCATGCACAAGCCGGGCTGGAAATCGGACAATGCGGATTTTGCAGAGCTGGAACGGATGCTTGAAGGCCGCTCCCACACCGTATTTGCCGGCCACTTCCACTCTCTTGAATACACGAATCATTCGGAATCCTCCAAGCAATATATCCAGCTCGGCCGTACCGGCGGCTTGACGCATGGTGCCAACCGTTCGGACGAGAACCTGATCCTGTGGGTAACGATGAAAAGCGGTGTTCCATCCTACCGGGTTATTCATCTAGGCGGCGTTGACGCCATTGAGAATTACGAACCGCAAGATCACTAATAGGACAGGCAGCAGCCTGACAATCGGGAGGTTCTTATTATGGAAAAGCTGAAATTCATTCACCTGACAGACACGCACATGAATGCTCCACACGCCCAAAATCATTTCTCCAAGCTCAAACTGGCTGACAAAGTGTCCCGCGTGTTTGCACATATCCATGCCAATGCCATCTCCCCTGCTTTCGTTGTGATTACGGGAGATTTGTCGCATGAAGGCGACGTTCAGGATTATGAATACATTCGTACGATTGTTGACGAAGGCTCCGCACGGCTTGGAGTACCGGTCTATGTCGTTCTTGGCAACCATGACCACCGCGCTCCGTTCCGCGAAGGCTTCCTTCAGGAAGAGCCTTCCGAGCAGCCGTATTACTACTCCCACACGATTCAAGGCGTTCGTCTGATCGGCCTGAACTCTCAAATCAAAGGCCATCACCACGGCGAGATTGACGCCGAGCAATTGGCTTGGCTTGAAGAAACGCTCCGAACGCCAGCTGAGAACGGCACGATCGTAGCCCTTCATCATCCGCTGCTTACTATTAACGGCATGCCTTCGGAACATCTGCTCGCAAACCGCGAACAGCTTGGCACTGTACTTGAAGGTACGGACGTTATTGGCGTCGTGGCCGGCCACGTTCATACCAACAATGTAGGCACATATAAAGGGATCTGCAGCGTAGCGGCAACGGGAACAGCCTTTGCCGGCGAAGCGGCTGAGGACAATCAATTCAAGATGGTCGACTTCTGCGGGTACAATGTGATCTCCGTATTTGAGGAAGGTATTACCGTACAATCGATCGTTCTGCCTGGCATGCAGGAAGAGTTTTTCCGCTTCTCGATGGAAGCTGCAGCTGCCCATAACGAATAGAAAGAAGGTTAACTTTCATCATGACAAATCAACTTATGCCTGCGAGCTTGCTTCCCCTTCAAGGGGCGTTTAATTTCCGCGATATGGGCGGTCAACAGGCGGCGGACGGCCGTTCGGTCAAGAAAGGCTTGTTATTTCGCGCAGCGGAATTAACCGGACTTACGCCAGGCGACCACCTATTGCTTGAAGCTTACAACCTAAAGCATGTATTCGACTACCGCAATCGCGGCGAAGCCGAGCAAAAGCCCGATCCGCAGATCGGACAAGCGGTCAACATCCGTATTCCCGCGAACGTTGCAGCAGAGGATGCGCCAAGCCTTGATCTCGAGAAAGTATTCGCCAGCGGACTTCACAATCAATTTTCGAAAAACATGCTGGTTGACCTGTACGCTGAGCTTCCGCTTCGAAACGCTTCCTACAAGCAGTTGATGGAGCTTCTCAAAAATCCGGAAGCGAATCTGCCGCTTGTTCATCATTGCGCAGCCGGGCGTGACCGTACCGGTGTTGGCAGCATGCTGATCCTGCTGACGCTTGGCGTGCCTTACGAAACGGTGCTCGAGGATTACCTGCTGTCGAATGTCACGCTCGAGCACTACCATCAGCAGATGTTTGACATGGCAGCCAAATATGTCAGCACCGAAGAGCTGAAGACGATCGAAGAAACGATGAAGCTGCAGGAAGTGTATCTGAAAGCAACGCTGGACAGCATTATTCGCGAGTATGAAACCTTTGACCGTTACTTGCTGGAGGAATTCGGCATTGACGAAAGCATGAGGAAACAGATCCAGGACTATTGCCTGGAATAGATCAAATCCAATTCATTAGCGGAGGTAAATATGAAACGTTTGGCAAAAGGCGCCATCGCTCTTATGACGGCAGGCTCGCTTATCCTGACCAGTGCTTGCGGAGCGAATAGCGAATCAAGCAACACATCCGGCAATGCGAATGCGTCGGCAAAGGCTAGTCAAGTTGAACTCGGAACGCTTGACCCGGCGAACCCAACGAAAGTTACGTTCTACTCCTACAGCCTTGCTTATCCAACGATGAAGGCTGGCATGGAGCAGCTGATCCAAGAGTTTAACGATACGGTCGGCAAAGAAAAAGGCGTTATAGTTGAAGGCGTGCCCGATGCAACCTTCCAACAATACAAAGCGGACATATCGGCGGGCAAAGAAGTCGATGTCGTACAGCATACGTTCAACCTGCTTGACAGCTCCCGTCTTGGTCTGGGCTTCAAGGCGTACGAAGACGTATTCCCGCAAGCCGAGCTTGATGAGCATTTGAAGGGCATCTCGCCCAACGCGCTTGAACTTGGCAAGATCGACGGCAAAATGTACGGACTTGCCTTCACGTTCAGTACGCCAATCGTCTTCATTAACGGCAAGCTGTTCGAAGAAGCTGGTCTTGATCCGGCTAATCCGCCGAAGACTTGGGATGACATTAAAAAAGCGTCGCTTCAAATTAAAGAAAAAACAGGCAAAGATGGCTTTGGTCTCTCTCCTCAGAACGGTTGGGTAACGGAAGGACTGATCTTAAGCAACGGCGGCCGCGTATTGTCCGAAGACCACAAACAAGCAGAGTTTGCGAACAAGGAAAGTGTAGACGCTATCTCGATGTGGAAAGACCTGTATATGAACGGCGCATCGGCAAAAGGTACGGACGCTGAGGTTTCCGAGCAATTCATGGCTGGAAACCTCGGTATGTATGTTTCTTCTACATCGCTGTACAGCGGCATTAAGAAAGCTTCTGAAGCAGGCGGCTGGAAGGTATACGGAGGAGCGCTTCCTCAATTCGGAGAGAAGGAGTCTATTCCTGTCAACTCCGGTTCTGTACTCGCTGTCCGCCCGGATTCCCCGGAAAAAAATGCAGCGGTATGGGAGTTTATCAAGTTTGTGACAGGTGATAGAGGCTATACGATCATCACGTCCCAAATCGGTTACCTCCCGCTTCGCACCGGTCTTGCCGATGACCCGAACGGACTTAAAGAATTCGTTGAGCAAAACCCGCTGTACAGAATCAACCTTGAGCAGCTGTCCCGCATTCAACCGGTTGCGATCTGGCCTGGCGAAAGCGCAACGGAGATGGTTACCGCCTTCACGGATGCGATTGTGAAATCGGTCAGCACGGACGCAGATGTAGAACAAACCCTTAAGCAGGCACAAGATCAAATCAACGGCATGATGCCTTAATAGCAGCCATAACACTGGAGAGATTGTTCCTCCATAAGAAAGGAATCGTTATGAGCCAAACTATCGAAAACTCGTATGCCCCCCCTTTAAAGGGGAGTACCGCAATGGCAAGAAGAAGTCTGAATAAGACCAAGCTGTGGCGGCGCATTAAACCGTTCCTCTACTTGGCTCCTGCTCTTATTTTGCTCAGCGTCTGGATGTATAAGCCACTGATTACGACCTTCTATCTGGCCTTTCATAAGTGGAACATGGTTCCCGGGACAGACAAGAAGTTTGTTGGCCTCGATAATTTCGATCGCCTGTTCCATAATCCGGCCTTTATCGATTCCATTGGCAACACCGTCTTCTATACGGCAGGGCTTCTGCCGTTCTCGATTCTCATTCCGCTTGTCCTTGCCGTCGTCACGAACAATATGAACGGCAAGATGAAAAACTTTTACCGCGGTATCTTCTTTATCCCGATGATTCTGGCCCCTGTGTCGGTCAGCGCCATCTGGCGGTGGTTATTCCATCCGTCGAACGGTGTAGTTAACCACATTCTGCTCAAGCTGGATCTGATTCAACAGCCCGTTGCCTTTTTCTCCGACGCGAACTTTGCCAAGTGGATTATCTTGCTCATTACCGGCTGGAAGATGATCGGCTTCAGCGTCATTATGTTCTCGGCTGCCTTGACCGGTATTAACCGCGAATACTACGAGGCTGCTGCCATTGACGGAGCCACAAGCCTGCGCCAATTCATTAACGTCACCGTACCACTCATGTCGCCAATGATTATGTTCATGCTGATGATGAGTATCCTGTTCTCCAGTCAATGGACATTTGCTTATATCGATATTCTAACAACGGGCGGTCCATACGGCACTTCAACAAACATCTATTACGAAATGTTCCGCTACGCATTCTCGAACTTGAATGTTGGCTTCAGCTCGGCAGCTGCGCTTGTTTTCTTCTTCATTTTTGGCGCTATCGCGCTGCTGCTCAATGCAGTATCCCGCAAGCTGTCGTTCTACGACAATTAATGGTGAAGGAGAATTATCGATGAACAAACGATCCCCGGTAGCGGCAATCCTGCGGCATGGGGTACTGGCTCTGATGTGCATCATTGCGGTTATTCCGCTGTACTGGATGGTCAATTCCTCGCTGAAGAACGAGTCCGAGATTTTTACGTCCAGCTTTTTCCCTAATGCGCCGACCTTTAGCAACTATTCGTATGCCTTTTCCCAGATGCCGATTGTCCGAATGATCTTCAATTCGTTTGGCATCTCGATTCTCATGACGCTTCTCCAGCTGGCAACAAGCCTGCTTGCGGCTTACGCTCTCGTCCGCTGGAGATTCCGCGGCAAGGGACTGATCTTCTCGATCCTGAGCCTGACCTGGCTGATTCCGTTCCAGGCTATCATGATTCCGAACTACGTACTCGTTAATAACATGGGACTTAATGATTCCATGCTTGGTATCGTGCTTCCGTTCTGCGTGTCAACGTTTGCCATTCTATCGCTGTACCAATCCTTTCAATCGTTCCCCGGCGTTCTTATTGAAGCAGCCTGCATCGACGGCATGAACGATTGGGACATCCTGGTGCGGCTTATTATTCCTAACATCCGTTCAGGGATTGCTTCGCTTGGCATCATCTCGTTCATTAATGCCTGGAATGAATATTTGTGGCCGATGCTCATTACGAAGAAAATGGAAAACTCGCCGATTCAGATTGGCTTGAAGCTGTTCGTCAACTCGGACACGAATATGTGGGGCTCCTTAATGTCCGCCACTACCGTGTCTTGCCTGCCGGTTCTGATCATCTATCTGCTTCTCCGCCGGCATATTGTAGATTCGTTTATCAAGTTCGGCATCAAGTAGGGCACGCTCAATCAAAAAGCCATGAGCTCCCAGGCGGAGATTCATGGCTTTTTTGTTTATCTTATTTTCCGCTTCCTCCGATGGTACACGTACCATCCCAACCAAACGAGCCCAAGCCCCAGCAGCCCGCCGAGCAGAATGATATATAACAGATGGACCATTTCTTCACTCATTCGGGTAACCTCCTTACACCAACTCTTACCCAAATAGGATGAAGCTACGGCGCCAAATTATGCAGAGGTGGTGGTTTTCATTACTTCTTCACAGCTGCTTTGAACGCTTTCACCAGATCGTCGGCGCTTTCCGAGATAACGAACAGGACATAGTTACCCTCTACAACAATTTTGTAGTTCTTTGCATTCTCGTATTGGTCCTGCAAATACTGCTCGAATTGCTTTTGAACCGCTTCAGCGCGTTTGACCATGCCTTTTTTCACCGCGTCGATATCTTTTTCTTTCCTTACTTTGAACACAGCAATCTCATTAGTCTGCACGTTCATAAGCGGCATACGTGCCGAGAAGTCCGCGAGCGTTGAGGCATCGATGCCGTACATATTCTTCACATCATCGGCAGTCATTTCCATCAGACGAGGCTGCTCTACCGCCTTAAGCATCGCTTCGACTACATCATCCGCAGCCTTATCCGCAGCCGGGCTCGGGCTCGGCTTAACCGTTGGCTTTGGCGCAGGTTTCGGCGTTGGCTTTGGTGTGGCGGACGGCTTCGCGCTTGGCGCCGGTGTTGGAGCAGGCTTCTTCGCCGGTTCAGACGGCTTCGCGCTTTGAGCCGGCTCCTTCGTTGCGGCTGGTTTTGTCGCTTGCTCCGGGGTCGCGCTCTGCTCAGGCGCCGGGCTGGCGCTTGGGCTAGCCGACGGACTTTCCGCCGGCACCTCCTCCGATGCCTCCTCGCTTGGCTCCGCATCCGGGCTGACCGACGGACTCTCTTCGGCTGGAGCAGATGCTGTAGGGCTTGGAGAAATATTCGCCGCGTTATTGCCGTTGTTCCCGTCATTGCTGCCGCAAGCGCTTAAGATACCGCCCAGAATCATCGTGGACAGAAGAAGAATGATGGCACGTTTTTTCATGAAAGTAATCTCCCCTATTATGTTGTTGTTTACTTGCTGAGCTTCAGAATCTCATTGTTCTCGGCGAACGTCGCCGTGTTGAACAGCAGCAGCGTATCGCTGATGCCGTTGTCCTTCATGTATTGGCTGATGCTGCCGTTATAATAGCGCATATCAATCACATGAATCTCTTTCACATGCTGCGTCAGGAATGGCAGAAAGCTGTGGGCGTAAGAATCCTTGATTACAAGCAGCTTGTCCAGATTCTCTTCGCCCGCCGGAATATCGCTTGTCAGCGTCATAAGCGCATGAACTCCGCCGAGGAAATACGAATATTTATCTTTTTTCGCCAGATAGCTCTCGTCGTACAGACGGTCCGTCCGGGTATCCGTATCTGCTACGTACATCGACGTGGCAACAGGCTTCTTCGGTATATATACCTGCAGCAAATCCGGCTTCGCCAGACTAAACTGCCCGCGCGTATGGTAGCTGCCAAGGAAGGAATCGCTTACGATCTTCACGGTATAGTCCGTCATGGGATGCGGCTTCCACCCCATCTGCTTCGCATACGCCTCATACGCGTAATAAGCGCCAAGCGTCGTCCAGTGATGATCGGTCCGGTAATAAATATCCTCCGGGGCATGCGGCATCAGAACGTTGAACCCATTCATATACGTCAGATTCGCAAGGCCCTCCAGCTGATTCCCTACCGCTTCGTTCATCTTATCCTGCGGATCATAAGGCGCCTTCCAGGGAAGCTTGTCCGGATAGAGGCCAATCGAGGTCGGCGCAAGCAGGAACTTCATGTCAGAGTCCGGATTAGCAGCGGCAAACGCCTTCACCGCAGCCGTATATTGGGCAATCAGCGCCGGATCAGGCTTCGTAAATTTCTCGAACAGGTAACCTTCCTTGCCGTTATAAATCCCGTTGTTCTCCTGCTGAAGCCTCAGCTGTTCAGACAGCGACTTCACCCACACCCACTGACCGCGCAGCGGAAAATGATCCGTGACGTACGTCTCCGCTTCTTCCGCGAACTGCTTGGAGATCAGATTATCCCAGGTCAGCTTGGGCTCCGCCTGCAAATAACGATTCTCCAGCTCGGAGAACTTGTTAGACGGCGAGAACAGGAAGAGCAGCGCAAGCACAAAGATCGTTAAGACGAACCAAATGACGAGCAGCCGGTCGGTTTGCTTTTTCATGATGATTGTCCTCCTTGCTGTCAGAAGCGGAAATACAGGAACGGATTAAACGTCGCGTCGACGAGATACGAAACGGACAAAAGGAACAAGACAATCAACCACGCGGAACCTGCCAGCGAGCGTACCGCCGAATATCCGCCTTCCCCCTCTGCGGACTTCTTCCAAGCGATTGAAGCGAGAACAAGCAGGGCGAGCAGAACGGCATTCGTGTACAAAAAGTACAGCGTCCCGTCATTCCAGGCCGGCTGCCCGTTTAAGCCAAACATCGCTTTCAGATAATCTCCAACCTTCGGCAGCTCGTCAAAGGCAAACAGCACCCATCCGATCAGTATAAAAAGGCTGGCATATAGATGCCGCATCCACCTCGGAGCACGGGCGAGCAGGCGAAGCCCGGCCCATTTTTCGAAAATAAGAATGACGCCGAAGTAGAGGCCCCACAGCATAAAGTTCCATGCCGCCCCATGCCAGATGCCGGTCAGAACCCAGACAATCAGAATGTTGCGGAGCTGCTTGCCGAGCCCCTTCCGGTTGCCGCCAAGCGGAATGTAGACGTAATCCCGGAACCAGCTGCCAAGCGAGATATGCCATCTGCGCCAGAAGTCCGTTATGCTCTGCGCCGCATAAGGCTTGTTAAAGTTCTCGTTGAACCGGAAGCCGAACATCAGTCCAAGCCCAATCGCCATATCCGAGTAGCCGCTGAAATCGAAATAAATCTGGAACGCAAAGGCCATAATGCCAAGCCATGCGGTCAGAACCGGCAGCGTACCGGCGTCCGCATCTGCGATCGAATGCCAGAGCAGTCCGATATTATTCGCAAGCAGCACCTTCTTGGCCAGGCCAATAATAAAGCGCTTTACGCCTTCGGCGAACATCTCCATCGTCACGCGGCGTTCTTTCAACTGCTCGGCCAGCGTGTTGTACTGCACGATTGGTCCCGCAACCAGCTGCGGGAACAACGCGACAAACGTACCAAAGTCGATCCAGTTGCGCTGCGCCTTTGCCGTTCCCCGGTATACGTCGATAATGTAAGACATCGATTGGAACGTATAGAACGAGATGCCGATCGGCAGCGCCAGCTCCGTCAGCGGAATATCGGTGCCAAGCAGAGCATTGACGTTATGGACGGCGAAGTCGGCGTATTTGAAATAAGACAGAAGCGCCAGATTCACGATAACCGATGCGACCACGATTGCTTTCCGCCGCTTCGGCCCCCACTCCGGCTTGCTTAACAAGAGACCAAAGCCGTAGTCCGTCACCGTCGAGATCAGCATAATGACAATGTAGACCGGTTCTCCCCAGGCGTAGAACACAAGGCTGGCGAGGAATAGAATCAGGTTCTTTCCTCGGCGCGGCGACAGCCAATAGAGCAGGAAGACTGCCGGCAGAAAAACAAACAGGAATAACAGGCTGCTGAATACCATAACTGGTTACTTCTCGTCGAAGAAGGCGTTGAAGGCGGTTACCATTTCATCCGCTTGTTCATCCATAACGAACAGCAGATAGCTGCCTTTCACGGCTGTTTTATAGTTTTTGGCATTCTCATATTGATCAGGCAAATAGCTTTCGAATTGCTTCTGAACATCTGCCGCACGCTGTTCAACGGCTTTCTGGACCGTCTCCATGTCCTTGGCGTCTTTCACCTTCAGAACGGCAACTTCATTGGTCTTGATGTTCATAAGAGGGGTCTTGATAGAATACGCTTCGAGAAGCGCCGGATCCAGATGATACAGATTCTTCACCCCTTCCGGATCAAGCTCGGCCTGCGGCGGCTGCTCGTATGGCTGCACCAGCTTCTCTACCATTTCTTTCGGGGTTAACGAGGTTTCAGGCGATTTGCTGTTGTTGCCCCCATTCGAGCACGCACTCAGCATCAGACTTAAGAGAACCGTAAATAGCAGAAGAAACATTGGTTTTTTCACGTCTAGCACACTCCTTGATGTAGGGTAATCATTTCGAATTCAGACAGTGCTTCTGACGTTAAATATGACAGGAAGGTTACACATTGCCGTTAATTAACAAAAAAAAGAGCACCCTCAAGGAGGATGCTCTTTCATGGTTTTTTGATTCTATTGTCTTAACGTCTTGAGCGCTCCGCTCCACGCTAGAACTTGATCCAGCATGCCGTTTACATTAGTCAGATGCAGATCAGCCGGCTTGAATACTGAGCCGTTCTCAAAGTCAGTGAACAGCGACAGCGCCGGGTGAACGCGTACGTCCGCTACCGACAGCTCGCCAAGAATACCGCGAAGATGCTCCGCTGCGCGGGCGCCGCCCACCGAGCCGTAGCTCACGATGCCGGCTGCTTTGTTGTTCCACGCATCACGCGCGAAATCGAGAGCATTTTTCAGGGAGCCTGTGATACTGTGGTTATATTCCGCTACGATAAACACGAAACCGTCCAAGCTCGCCAGCTTCGAGTTCCAAGCGCCCGCTTGCTCCGATGCATCCACTTCGCCAAACATCGGCAGCTTGTAGTCTGCAACGTCTACAATCTCATAATTAGCATCGCCGCGTTTATCAGCAACACCTTTAACCCACTCGCCTACTTGCGGACATACACGACCTTGGCGTGTACTTCCCAGAATGATACCAATATTCAGATTCGACATGAATTTTCCCTCTTTCTTAGACTAAGTTTAACGATTGAACAGAAATCACTTGCTCTATCGTCTCCATAACATTCTTTCTCTATACAGGGGCTTAAATCCTTTCCATATCTTGCCTTAATTTATCGTAAAGTTTGGCAGCAGCCGGAGCTAACGGCCCCGTTCGACTGAGCATTCCCATGAGCATATCGACCGATGCACCTTGAATCTCCCTTGTTATCGTGCCGGCGGGCAAGGGATCAAGGGCATACATCGGCACAAGGGCAATGCCAAAACCGCTTGCAACATAATGCTTCAACGCTGTCATACTGCCGATCTCCATCGTCCGGATAGAGATTAGTCCGTCATCCTGCAGTATTCTCTCCAGCTTCTTCCGGTAGGGACAGGTGGCCGCGGTAATAAGCAGCCTGTGCCCTTCCAGATCGGCCAAGCTAACCCGATCGGTCCCGGCGAGAGGATGATCCTCCGGCAGCAGCATGACGAACTTTTCCAGAAACAGCGGGTGGAAATACAGCTCTTCTCCAGCCTCTGGCGCCGAGCATAAAGCAAAATCCAGCGTTCCCTGCCTCAGGCTGCTTACTAGCGCCGGTGTACTTGCAATCTCAAGCGATACCTCGATTTTGGGAAATTCCCGCATAAAAGCCATTAACAGCTGCGGCAGCCGCGAGCTTGCGGTTGGCTCCGTTACGCCAAGCCGGATTTTGCCCGCCTCGCCTTTATGCATATCCGACAGATTGGCCTGCAGCTGCTCCATCCGGTATACGATATCCAGGCTTTGCTTGTAGAACAGCCGTCCCGCTTCCGTCAGCCGGACCTTCTTCCCCCGTTCAAACAGCTGTACCCCCAGATCCGCCTCCAGCTTCTGAATTTGCATCGTCACCGTGGACTGAGCATAGCTGAGCTCTTCCGCCGCCTGATTAAAGCTGCCATGCCGCACGATCGCCTGCAGGGTCTTTAAGGTTTTCAGATCCATCCGGCACCTCTTTATCCCTTATTAGTTCAATATAATTGAACCAAACATTCACTTAATTCAATTATACAAATCGATCTGAGACTTTTACAATCGATGTAAGGAAGAAATAAGGGAGGAAATCACATGAACCTGCAGCATAAAACAGCGCTAGTAACCGGAGGAGGAACCGGGATTGGCCGGGCAGCCAGTCTGGCGTTAGCAAGCAAGGGCACATCGGTTGCCGTCAACTATTCACGCTCCAGAGAAGAAGCCGAAGAGACCGTGCAGCTTATTCGGAGCCTGGGCGGACAAGCGATTGCCCTGCAGGCAGATGTCTCGAAGGATCAAGAGGTCAAAAATATGGCGGAGCAGATCGTCCGTCACTTTGGCAGCATTGACCTGCTTGTTAATAATGCCGGCATTACAAGCCATATTCCGTTCCCGGATCTGGAGGCCGCAACCGAAGAGGTGTGGGATAACTTGTTTGCTGTCAACGTGAAGGGCATGTTCTACTGCGCCAGAGCCGTCGCACCCTACATGCAAAAGCAGGGACAGGGCGCCATCGTCAACCTTGGCAGCATCGCCGGCATAACCGGCCTCGGCTCGTCCCTGCCCTACGCGGTATCCAAGGCCGCCGTTCACGGCCTTACCAAGTCGCTTGCCCGCGCTTTGGCTCCCGTTATTCGCGTCAACTGCGTCGTGCCGGGAGCCGTGGAGACCAGATGGTGGGCCGGCAGAGAAGAGCAGATGAAGCAGCATGCTCCTAACCTGCTCTTGCAGCAGCTCTCTACGCCTGAGGATATTGCGCAGCTTATCTGCGCCGCGCTGGAGCAGGAAGCGATGACTGGCCAGATTATCACCGTCGACAGCGGCCAAACGCTGTAAGCCTATTTCACAACCTCTTTATATTTACCTGTACTTGTGATGTCCACCTTAACATGCACGCTGCCGAGAGAACGTTCGTTCAGGAAGAACGAACTGCCTTTCGTTAGCTGGTGGAAGAGCCGGGGATTCCGCCGGTACAGCGTTTCTTCCAGCTGGAAAGGATCACATTTTTTTGCCAGGCCAATTTTGAAGGTATGCCGGATTTCATTCTCAATCGTTTGTTCCGCCTTCTCCTCCAGCTCCCGGATCGATGCGTCAAAGGACTCCCGGATTGTACCTTTCGCGTTAACGGAAATTTCAAACGTTACATCGCCGCCCTGGACAAGGGGCTTCACTTTCAGCTTGGGATGAGTAAACGTAATCGCAGCGTTCTTGTCCTCCTCCAGCGGGACCTGCAGCGTTGTTTTGGCGATTTTTTTGGTAGCCCACCGTATACCCTGCAGTTCTTCCACCGTCATCTTGTCCGCCAGCTTTCCATGGTTGAAAAAGTAAGCGCCGTCCATCTCGAACATCCCCTTCTTCTTCTCATCCTCCAGCCAGCTGTTCTTGTTGATGGCAATAGAGGGCATATAGAAAGAGTTGCCCGGCTCGTTCATATTCGCAATCAGCCGGTTGCCATAGGAGGCAATAACATAAGGACTTTGGCTGCGGGACTGCACGCTTGTGAACATAATCGTGTCAAGCGGCGACAGATTGAACAAGGAACGTTGAGTGAGGACATCCGGCAGCTTTTCCGCCGTTCCAAATACCAGGACGTTATACCGCACCTCATAATGACGGTTGAGCGTGCTGTAGGTTTCTTTGCCTCCGTGCCTCAATATATTTTCACTGAGCACAACCGCCTTCATATGCCCCCAGAACAACGGAAATTGAGAGGTCGTATTCGTATCGGCCAGGGAAAGCGCAAGCGTCTTCCCTTCCCCCTTGCCAATCCAGATCGGCACTTCCGTCCCCAGCTGCGTATTCTCGCTCCGGGCGATATTCGAGAAGTTAAGCACCTGAACGTAGGTCTTATACTTACCGTCCTCATAGTCGATGCCAAGCGCGGTCACGTAAGCCAGGTTCTGAATATCTCTTGAGTTCGCACAGCCTTGAAGAACCGGCACCACTAATAAACAAAGGACCGCTATCCTTCCTATTAATCGCATCAAATTTCAACCTCCCTGCCGTTCATCATCCTGATTCTGCAGGCTGATGGGACGCCGTTTCATCATAAACCACGGCAATCGGAGGAACGAAGCAACCAGATCCTTGATCTTAAGCGGGGATAACGGTGCCAGATAGCTGACGCCGAAGGAGCTCTGACTGCCCATTACAGCAATAAAAATAACAATCCCCAGAATAACCCCGTACATGCCGAGGAAGGAGGAGAGGATGAAGAAGAACAGCCGGATAATGCTGACCACCGTGCTTAATGACTGGTTAACCAGCGTTACGCCCGAGACCGCCGTTATGGCGCCTACGACTACAACTGAAGGAGAGACAAGCCCCGCCCTGATTGCGGCATCCCCGATAATAAGTCCCCCAATGGAGGTTAAGGTCTGTCCAATCGAGGTTGGAAGACGTACGCCCGCCTCGCGGAAAATCTCCAGGAGCATGAGCAGAATAAACATCTCAATTTGGGCCGAGAACGGCAGCCCGAGCCGTGAAACCGAGATCGTCGCCATGATCCGGAAAGGCAGCTGGTCCTGATGGAAGGCCATCAGGGCTACCCAGATGCCCGGCAGAAACACCGTCACAAACAGACTAAATAACCGGATGAACCGGGCGAATGAAATATAGGTGTAGTTGAAATGAATATCTTCCGGCGACTTGAGCAGCAGGCTTAATCCTGCCGGCCCCACAATCACAAGCGGATTGCCGTCCATCACAATGAGAAACCGGCCCGAGAGCAGGGAGTTCACGCAATAATCAGGCCGGCCCGTATAGTCCAGCAAGGGAAGAAACTTGTACTTCGAGCCCGTTAAAGCCTCTTCCAGCTGATTAATGCTGTATACGCCGTCGGTATCAATGGATTCCAGGCTTTTATGAACGGCATCTAACACCTTTGGACTAATAATATCCGAGAAATAAAGGAGCGCAAGCTTCGTCTTCGTCCGTTTGCCAAGCGTATATTCCCGAACATTAAGCGAGTGGCTGCGCAGCCGTTTGCGGATAAGCGCCACATTGGTCGACATATCTTCATTAAAGCCATCCTTTGGCCCTTTAATGGAGATCTCCGTGCTTGACTCCGTTGGCATTCGCTGCGGACGGTCGGCGATCTCCATCCGGAAATAACGCTTCTCCTGGACGAAGTAGAGGAATAGCCCTCCCTCAAAGATCGTCTCATCAATCTCATCGATTGTAGGATGACCCTTGTAAGAGAACAGCGATAGCCGGGACACCAGTTGATTCATCTCTTGGGCGGTGACTTTGCCCGCTCCATCGTAATATTCGGCGAGGACAGGGAGCGCAAATTCATGGATTTGCCCCGTGTCGCACAGGCCAACGGCATAGACCAATACAACTGCCGTCCTATCGCTTGCTCCAAACCGGCATGGCTTCACGCATACATCGGCCGACCCTTTATATAACTGCTTTAATCGTTCCTCCGACCAGTTCATGCTGGCTGCCGGCGCTGTCATTGAGGCTCACCCTTTCGGAATGGTTTGGAAGGCTTGGCGAATAGCGTTATGACCATCCACGTGATTGTCACAGCAAACAGGATACCGAACGATATCGGCAAAAAGAAGGCATACATCCACTTGTAATAGGTGTTATCATTCGTTGGAATAATTCCAACGAATATATAGCTGGCCATTATAATGGCTGTAGCCCATTTCCGAACCCGTCCGGTCAGCCTCAGGGTATCCGTAATCAAATAAGCGGCGAGACTGATCCGAATGCATGCCCCCGACATCCATTGAAAGATCGAGAAGAAATCGACATGCTCGATATATTCCCCCACCTTCACCAGCCGCCACTGCTCATAGGGAGGCGTCATCTGATTGGACGCTTCTTTTGGCCCGAATTCGGTAATCGCCCCAACGATGGGCCCCAGCATGATGACAATAATAAACAGGCTGTAGGCAAATACATGCCAGGTCTTGATCTTCTCGCTGAGCCGATGCTGAAGCATCAGGATGAAGATGACTTCAATGAAGCCGCTCGAAGCATAAAGGATGCCGTCAAGAACGGGAGCCCACCCATGCTCCAGAATGGGAGTTAGGAGACGGTAATCCTTTTCCGAATGATTAAAGACACTGACGAATACCCCCAGCAGACTGACAATGGGAAACAATACCCCTGCCGTAACCGCGATGACGCGAAGCCCCCATATCGTAATGAGGAAGCAGATCGCAACCAGAGTGAGCGTCAGCACCAGCGCAGGAGAAGCCGGCAAATAGTTCGTTGTATTCCATTTCACGGTATGAATGACGGTTGTAGCTCCAATCACGTACAAGACTACGCACACCGGTATCATCAGGATCCACGACACCAAAGGGTGAGTCTTCTCGGATATCCACTTCTGCCACTTCTGCTGTCCGGATTTGCGGATCATCCAGGAAAGCAGCAGACACCATACGATAAACATGCCTCCCGTTACAAGAACGGTAATCCAGGCATCCCGGCCGGAGGAATCCAGCAGCATCGGGTTAATAATGACATGATCAATAAGTCCGTTCGTTAAAGCGAATATCATAAGCAGCTGGATTATTGTAATTTTGCTCGCCGATACATTCATCTGAATATCATCCCGTTTCATAGCATCCCCTGTAACTGGGAAAAGATATGTTATACGCTCCCTCTAGAACTGCCAAATTATTCATAGAACAGCAAAAAGCCCCCTTGGGCAAGGGGGCCGGCATCCGGTTTTATAGTTGATTCTCAATTAACGGCCTCAGCCGGTGCTCCCATATCCACTGCGGGTTATAGCGCTGACGGGTGATGGTTTTGGCCTGTATGACCGGATTATCATCCATCATGCGAACGATCAGCTCCGCATGCTCGCGTAAATAGGCTTCCTCAGAAGGATGATAGGTTTCTCTCGTGTCGCAGCCGAACCCCCGCGCATTCCATCGCATGAAATACGCCTTCAGCCGATTGCCCAGCTCCTCCAGAGCAGGCACCGCCTGATTCAGGACCAGCATATTCCCGCGGCTTGCCGCCTCCAGCACAATAAGTCCAAATGACTCCGAATAGGACGTGCATATAAACAGGTTGCTCAAGGTGAACAAATCCATAACGCCGCGATGCGGGAATCCGTCCGGCCAGCCCAGCTCCGAGGTGAATACAAGCGCATCGACGCCAAGCCCGTATATCTCCCCTTCGCTTCTGATTCTTTGTTTATAAGCAGCGGGCTCAATATCAAGTGAGGGAAAGTCGCAAAAGATCATTTTCACCCGCTTCCCGGACACGGCGCCTATGGCACCCAGCAATGCGGCTGCTTTCTCCATCTGCTTACCCGTTGTCAGCCGGCCAGGATACACCGCCAGAATATCCGGCTCGAGCAGATCGGTCAGTTCTCCGAGCCGCTTAACCTCTTCACTTATCTCGCCATACAGATTCAAGCTGTTAGGAATGGCTCTGCACCGCTCGAGCGGAACCATGTATTGGTCAGCCAGTGCAGCAAGCCCCGACTCCGCCGGATATAAATACGTCGCATTCGGAAGGGGCATATACCTCGCCGAGAGGGGCCAGTCCATCCGCCGCGGCCTGGCGGCCGGATGGGAGTGGTTCATCGCGAGGAACCTTAGCCGGGGAAGCCTGACCTGCACCTGGCGGACGGCCACATTATGTACGAGATGCCATCCTTGATACAGAATATCGTGGAGAAAGACAACATCCACATCCTGCAGCGCGTCATATAAGCTGTCCGCAACGGCCTCAGCCTCCTCAAAGAAGCTCGGATGGACCCTGCCGGTTGGCTGGGTATAATCCATCCAGTGGATCTGCTTACCCTGCAGACGGTTCGTTATTTTTACCCATTCAATCCGTTTATCGTTATAGATCCCGTACCTCTCGGAATCAGGGCAGTCCTGGCTGACCAGCACCTTCACCCGCATTCCGCCGCCAAGCAGCATGTGCAGATGCTCCTCTACAACACTGACCAGGGAATAGGTCTTCGACAGCCCGTTAAACATCGTAAGAATGGCGATTTGCAACACCCGACCCCCTTTTTTTGTGTAAATACTGTCTTCTATGCCTGAATAAGAGGGAATATGCATAGGTATCTAAGGTGTGCGTAAATGGGCTTATTACTGTACTTGGGAGGGGATTCATGAATGGCCTGTGTTGATCTCGGGATAGCCAATAGCTTCAACTTATTTCTGTTTGGCGATCATACCCAATCCTTTGTAGACTCAGAGGGGAGAGTAGCCGTTGGAGGCAATGCCACTTATAACAGCTATGGGATTGGCAATACACTGCCCGTGTCAACGACAAGAGCGGATTTGATTGTGCGGGGAAATATTGATATTTCTGCGGGTACCAATTTCGCTGGGAATACCGTTATCTACCCAGGCAGTACGGTCATTAATTACACGATGACCAATAATAACGGAGTACCCGGCCAGCCCCTTGTAAGTACGCCAATCGACTTCGACGGGGCTGAACAATATTTGGCGCAGCTGTCCCTTAACCTGGCTGCCTTACCCGTAAACGGCACGGTAACCATTAATTTTGGCCAAATCGTACTTACAGGCACGGATCCTGCCATTAACATATTTATGTTCAACGGCAATAATGTGGACGGCAACGGACTGCGGCTGGATACCGCAAACGGCATTAACATCATTGCTCCGGCAAGCTCGACTATTCTCATCAATGTTGGGGATGACAGTGTCGGATTCGGAAGCTATCAGATTTTTCGCAATGGCGTTACCGCTACTCCCGGGGACGGACAATTCATTCTCTGGAACCTCTATCAGGCGATTACCGCCTTTAACCAGAACCTGTCGATTACCGGCTCCGTGCTTGCACCTTATGCGAACTGGGAAGCGATTGGCTTCGGCAACATTGATGGAACGCTCGTTGCTCAATCACTCACGAATGTGGGCGGCACGCTTGAGGCGCATAATATACCGTTTATGGGCTGCCTGCCGGGTACGGTTGTGCCGACATCGTCAACCACATCAACTTCGACGACTTCTTCTACTACATCTACAACAACGTCAACAACATCAACAACATCAACAACGAGTACAACCTCAACAACCAGCACATCATCAACATCGAGTACATCTAGTACAACAACCGCCGTTCCCACTACTTCAACAACAACAACTTCAACGACTACAACGCCAGTGCCGACGACCACAACCACGACATCGACTTCAACCACGACACCTGCAGTTGTCACGGGACCAATCATTACAGCGACCAAAACCCCAAATGTCACAACCGCACAGCTTGGCGATACGATTACGTATACGATTACGGTGACAAATATAGGAACGGCTCCCGGAGAAGTCATATTGGCCGAGGTCTTTCCTCCTGGCGTTCAATTCATTCCATCCAGCTTATTTATTGACGGAGGCCGCTTCAGCGGTGTGGACGTTACCGAGCAGGTCATCATCGGTCTCATCAACGTCGGGCAGGTCGTGACCATTCAATTCCAGGCGTTTGTTACGGGATATCCTCCTAATGGACAAATTACGAATGCCGGCTTTATCGTCGCCGTTCCGCCAGGCACTGTACCGGCAACCTGTACGCCTGGAGAAATTTCTGTAAGCGGCATGTTGGGGGTAACGCCTGTTCCCGGGCTCATTCTACCTGTCCTTCCTATCTTTAAGCCTGGCGTAACACCAACGCCGGGCCAAGTTCCGAACCTGGGGCCGATAACCGGTCCGGATGGAACTGTTCTGCTTAGTCAGCAGGTATCGGTTCCGGGCGTTACCCTTACACCGCTCGTTGGTTTGACCATACCGGTCATGGCAGGAACGGTTCAGCCCATCCTCTCAACAAGCTTTGTCACAGTCCCTTGGATAACGGTTCTGAATACGCCTAACCTGATTGTCTCCAAAGCCTTTCTTGATGTCTCCTTATTTGTGGGACAGCGGATTACCTATACCATCTTTGTCATTAACAACGGCAATGCGGTATCCGGCCGAACGACTTTAACGGACATCCTTCCGGCGAATGCACTATTCATTCCGGGAACCATTCGTGTTAATAACGTGCTTAGACTGGATGATAATCCGAGCGAAGGCATTAGTCTTGGGCCCATTGCTCAGAATCAAAGCACGACCATCCGTTTTGATGTCCTCGTAAGAGGAAGCGGAGCACTAACGAATACAGCTCAAGTAAAAGCTGATTTCGTGCTGCCGAATCAACAGATAGTAACTCAGACCTACCAGTCCAATACGATATCGAACCCGGTATCCATGATTCGCGCATCAGACTTTGCCTCCTTCCTCAAAACCGCCGACGCGCAAATCGTCAGGGTCGGAGACAGCTACCATTACAACATTACGCTCACGAATCTATCTTCGGATATTACGGCCAGCCAGGTCATCTTCTATGACCCGCTCGATAATCAGCTTTCCTTCGTATCAGGAAGTCTGACCGTCGACGGCATTCCGCAGCCTGATCCTCAAGCCGGTATCCCGCTTGGCACCATCGCACCGGGAGTAACGCGGAGACTTACCTTCCTGGTGAACGTGCTGGCCGAGCCGATGGGCGGCATTATCATTAACCAGGCAGCCGTTCTTTTCGAATTCCGGTTTGGAACCTCCTGCTTCCGGGCCGGTCTGCTGACCAATACGGTTCGCATTATCGTCGAGGAAGAAGAAGAATAATTGAGAAAGGCCCAGGATCCTTGCATGGCAAAGGTCTTGGGCTTTTCTGCAATATCGAAATTAAATATAATTATTTCTTCCCGTCAGGCACCCTTTTCTCGGCCTAGCCGCCTGTGATAAAGTGGAAATTGGGCTTGAATATAGATCCGTGGAGGGGAAAATAAGGACGGAACGCCATAGCATACTGTCCAGAGGGCCTAAACAAAATAAGGTACATACCTTTTCGATGGAAAGGAAGGCAATTATCCATGAATGCTTCTCAAGCTGGTGGATCCAGCTCGGCTCCCGACTTAAGCAATATTAAGCGCGGGCCCATTATTGCTACTATTATTATTGGCGCGTTTATCGCGATTCTGAACGAAACGCTGCTTGGTAATGCACTCCCTGAGTTAATGAATGCTTTCGAAGTTGGCCCTTCAACGATCCAATGGCTGACAACCGCTTATATGCTTGTGGTAGGTGTGCTCGTACCGGTAACAGCGCTGCTTCAACAGTGGTATACCACCAGACAAATGTTTATCGGCGCAATGACTTTGTTTTTTGCAGGCACTGTCATTTCGGCCGTTGCGCCTGAATTTGGCGTTCTCCTTGTAGGACGTATCGTTCAAGCGATCGGAACCGGTCTGATGCTTCCTGTATTGATGAACACCATTATGGCGATCTTCCCGCCGGAAAAACGCGGTGGCGCCATGGGTCTGATCGGTCTTGTTATTATGGCCGCTCCTGCCATTGGTCCAACACTGTCCGGTGTTATTATGGACTCGTTGAACTGGCGCTGGCTGTTTATTCTTGTGATTCCGCTTGCGGCATTGTCTATTATTTTCTCCTTTATGTTCCTGAAGAACGTATCGGATATAACAAAGCCTAAGGTTGATATCCTGTCCATCCTTCTCTCCACCATCGGCTTTGGCGGAATCGTTTACGGCTTCAGCTCGACAGGCGAGAGAGGCTGGTCGGATCCAGAGGTTGTCTGGATGATTACGATCGGCGCTGTCTCACTGATTCTGTTCATCTGGCGCCAGCTTAAGCTGAAGGCTCCGATTCTTGACCTGCGGGCATTCAAATTCCCCATGTTCTCGATCGTAACCATCCTGCTGTTCGTGCTTATGATGACGTTGTTCTCCACCATGACGCTGCTCCCGATGTTCCTGCAGGGCGCTTTGCTCATGACCGCATTCACATCCGGCCTGATTATGCTGCCTGGCAGTATTGTCAACGGAGTTATGGCGCCCGTCTCCGGCGTCTTGTTCGACAAGTTTGGTCCACGGGTTCTTGTTACACCGGGCTTGATTCTTGTTGCAATCTCGCTGTGGATGTTCACAGGCATTGATGCAGCCGCAAGCAACGGCCATATCATTCTGATTCATATCATTATGATGATCGGTATTTCTCTTGTGATGATGCCGGCTCAAACCTCCGGTTTGAACCAGCTGCCGCGCCATCTGTATCCTCATGGCACAGCGATTCTGAATACGCTGCAGCAAGTATCCGGTGCGATAGGCACAGCCCTGTTCATCAGTATCATGAGCAACGGCACCAAAGATTATCTAAAGACGTCATCGGACCCGACCGCACCGGCTGAAGCTGCAAAAGGAATGGTCTCCGGTATTCACGATGCCTTCTGGATTGGTCTTATTGTTGCCATCGCCGCAATCATTATCGGCTTGTTCGTGAAGCGTACAAAACCGCCGGAAAGCGATCAGCCTGAAGGTGAGAAGCGCGTCAGCATGAGCCACTAAATTGAAAAAGCGCCTTCTAGGTTGTCCTGGAAGGCGCTTTTTGTTGGGGCAGATTATTTAAGGAAGCCGTCTTTGAAGATAGTCAGCAGGCTTTCCAATGTTGTTGGGTCGCTGTAAGTCGAAGCCTCTGTATCAATTTCGATGACATGGTTATTCTTCACGGCAGGGATGTTCTTCCAAGTATCCGTGTTCATGAAGGCATTATCGTTTGCGGAGCTTCTGCTCAGTACGATCCAATCGCCCGAGTAATCAGGAAGCAGCTCTTGCGACAAGGTGTAGTAGCCAGGGCCTTGAGCATCCTTCGTTACTTTCTCAGGCATTTTCAGCCCCATCGCCTGGTACAATACTTCCGTACCGCGTGCCCAGTGGTCGCCGAATACGTAGAAGCTCTTGGCATCCGTTTCAATAACGGATACGGTTGCGTTCTCGCCGATCTTCGCTCTAACCTCTTCGCCAAGCGCGGCTGCACGGGCTTTGAAGTCCTCAACCCAAGTTTTTGCTTCTTGCTCTTTGCCAAGAATCTTGCCGATTTCCAGCTGTTGATTCAAGTAGTCCAGCTTGCCCCACGTGAAGGCAACGGTAGGAGCGATCTCGCTCAGCTTAGCAACGTTCTTGCTTTCTGTACCTACAATGATCAGGTCCGGATCCAGCTCAATGATTTTCTCCAGATCTTCATCGGATACCACTTCTGCGCCTTTCAGCTTATCCGTGAAGAGAGGGCTCATATTTGTCCATTGGTCTACGCCAACAATATTAGCGCCCAGGGAAATCATGTTTGGCGCATAAGCCAATGCTACGATACGCTGCGGATTCGCAGGAATTTCAACAGGACCGCTTTCCGCTTGGTACGTTGCCGTACCGGAAGCAGGCTGCTCTGCTGCTGATTCCGAAGGTGCGGGTGTTGCGGTAGCTTCCGCAGCCCCGTTGTTAGCGTTGTTCGTGTTGTTTGCCGAGTTGCTGCCGCATGCGCTAAGTACGACTACAAGCACAAGCAGCATCATTGCAGGGATAAACTTTTTCATGGTCTAGCTCCTTTTCTATTTTGAATGGCATTAGCTACGATAATGATTATCAATATCACATTGAATAACTATAAATGGTTATTGGAAGTCTGTCAATGAGGGCAACTTAAAATTTTTATAGAGCTTTGTTCAAATTCTTGATTTCCAATTATAGGAATTTATTAGGAGGAAAAGTGATATGACAATGGACAATTTGCGTTATCCGATCGGCCCTTTTGAAGAGATATGCGAACCAACTGACGAGCAGCGCAATCAATGGATGATGGGGATGACAGAGATGCCGTCGATGCTGCGGCAAGCCGTGGAGATTCTATCCGACGAGCAGCTGTCCACTCCTTACCGTCCTGGAGGCTGGACCATCCGGCAGGTCGTTCATCATCTGGCGGATAATGATATGAATGCCTATATCCGATTCAAAAGAGCCTTGACCGAGGAGGAATCGACCGCTTCAACGTACCGGCAAAACATGTGGGCGGAGCTTCATGACTATGAAGCTCCCATTGAGACCTCGCTCGTGATCCTTGAAGCGCTGCGCAGCAGGTTTGCCATATTGCTTCATGGGATGCAGCCGTATGAATTCCTAAGAACCTTTACCAGCCCGACACATGGGTTAATGACTCTGGATACGGCCTTGCAGCGATTTGACTGGCATGGCCGCCATCATCTCGCGCAGATTACTTCACTAAAAAAGCGTATGGGCTGGTAGCCCATACGCTTTAGTTGATTTTAGTTAATTATGCCGCTTTCCAGCACCTGCTTCACAAGCCGCTTCGGGGCGGCGAGCAAATAGGCTTCCTGAATAATTCCGGTGAGCTCTTCCCAGTTCGGCCCGACCTCCATATCTATGGAAACCCAGCCGTGATGGCCGATATACGGTGTCTTCACGTATCCGCCCTGCTCCAGCAGCAGGAACTGCTGCTCCTTTGTGGCTTTGATCGACAAGCTTGGCAAGGCACTATTATGCCCTTCTCCCATCATGATGAAGGTTTTGCCCCTCACCTTCATGACATCATGGCCAAATCCGTCTACGATCTGATCTACTTCAGGCAGCGTCCGGCAAATGTTCTGCACCCGCTCCAGCATCTCCATACCTAATGGTGTTTGCATCAATTAGCCCTCCCTTCTCCGATAAAGATCCATACTCTTAAAGCCTTCGCCCAATATGATTTTCATTTCGTCCTTCCGTTTGTTCCTGGTCCCCTCTTGAACAGCGCTGTAGACATATCGGGCCCAATCCTTGCGGTATCCCGGTGTAAGCGACTGATAGAAAGCAAGCACCTCCGGGCTCCCCGCCAGATCCTTCTCAATCTCCGCCACCTGACCCGCGTAGTCAGCCGAAACTTGACTTGGCTTCTTCGAAGCGGAAGCCTTAGACTTCCGCGCCTCCGATTTGAAGCCTACAACGGTAAAGACATCATCAAGCCCCACCATACGGGCGAACTTGATGGAGCTTGTGCCGATGTAGCCTTCTTCTTCGTCCGCGCCAAGCCCTTCAAACAGGCTGTCCCGGTGAATGTAAGTCGGATACGCTTTGTTGCCCTTCTTCGGGTATGCCGCGAATAAGTAGCCCCCTTCCTGCAAATAACCTTGCTCAATGACTTCAGCCATCAGCTTCTGCAGCGACTCCATATCGAGGACAAAAGCAAAAATAAGATCATAACGGCTGCCCGTCTGCAGCTTCGTGTCATAATGCTCAAGATCCGCCAAAGCTTTATGGCCTTCCGGCTGATGCAGCACGGCGGCTTTTTTATATTTATGTAAACTCAACTTCTCCACTATCGTCTTGCTCATCAGTGACCTCCGGTTTGTTAACATGGGCATAAGGCGCTTTGTCATACACCAAGTTAAGCTGAATGCCGTGCTCCAGATAAGCCTTCAGCCCGCACAAAACAATCGTAAACCCTTCCGTGGAACCAATCGCCTGCTGAACCACCTCTTCCGCTTCACCTTCAAAGCCGGAATCTGTAATGGTTACAAAGGTCTCGTTCTCAGACTGGGCGGTAAACGTCCATTCCGCATTTGTGCCCCAATGGATTACAATTCGTTTGTTCACTTCGAGCTCCAGTACTTGAACAGGTGCAGAAGCCCCGTACATGTCCCAATCCCATTGGACTTGCTTGCCGGCTTCTAACCTTGCACTTCCCCTCGTGAACCAGAACTTCGACGTAATAGCCGGATCGATAAAAGCCTCATACACTTCGCTCACTGGCCTTCTGATCAGCATTTCTGCTTTTGCAACCGGAAATGTCACTGTCATTACCCTCCCACTAATTAATCATCTTCCTTACTTCTATATTAGCCGGCATTCAACCTGCTAAACCTGATTTAAACCCTTAACTCTATTATCTATCCAATTTCTTATAGACGGCTTTGATGAAACCGCCAAACACCTCGTGGCTGTAAGTGAAGCCGTGCTTCAGATAAAAATCAAGCGCATCCTCATTGCCGTTGGAGACATAGATGAACAACAGCTCGACCTCCGGGAAGCTTTCCAGCCATTCCATGGACATGGCAAACAGCTTGGATCCAAGACCCATGCTCCGATAGCCGTCGCGCAAATACAAATTGCTCAGGAAGCCGATTCGTTTGGGGAGCATGACCCAATCCGGATAAAAGCCTTTACTGACGGCCGGGTCCTGGTTAGGCGCCCATGCAGGAAGCTTGTCCTCCCCTTGCTCCACATCATCTATAGTTGAGAACGCGTAGCCAACCGGAACTCCGCCATCCCTAACGATAAGAACGTGCTTGTGAAGCGCACTGTCATAGCTGCGGCGCATCCGTGTATTAAAGTTCATCCGGTCAAACACTTCGGGTGCCATAACAGCCCGGGACTGCTGAAAAGCCATAAGCTCGTCGCAAAGCTCCCGGCAAGGCTCAATATTGCCGTCCGTTACCACCTCTATTGTTATATTCGTCATGTCTGCCTCCTGCAAGCCATCTCTACTTTGTGTAACTAAAATACCTTGAATATCCGACTAATGCAATCGGTTGATAGAAGCAAAAAAGAGCCTCTGCCCAGAGACTCTCCCCAAAAGTTCTATTCAAACAGCTTGCCAAGTGCATCCAACATCTCGCCTGTGCCATGTTCGCGAATTTCCGGTGTGTCATGACCGTCAAAGAAGGCTCCCTGCTCGGTAAACACCAGCTTCGTACCGCCATCCACCACAAACAGTTCAATGGTTGTCGTGGAGACGGACATCCGCGTTCCGTTCATATCCAGGGTGTAGGTGTACACAATGCGCTCATCCTGCACGATCTCCTGATAAACCGAGTCAAAGGTAAAGACCGGTCCTTCCGGCGGTCCGCCGCTGCTGTACTCGCGCCCGCCTACCCGGAATTCGAATTGATCAGGCTTCGAGAACCATTTGCCCTTTACCTCCGGATCTGCCCAAGCTTCAAAAACCCGCCCCGCGCCAGCCTTATAAGTACGTTCAACAACAAAGGTCGCATGTTTAACAAATCTTTCGTTCATTCGTTTTCCTCCTCAAATGAATGGTCCTGCTCCAGCATCGAACCCAGCCTGTCCAAATGCTGCTCCCAGCTGGCCCGCCGCTCAAGAACGGGCTTCTCAAACTCCATTTTCATCGCTTGCAGAAGGCTTGTAAAATCATCCACCGATAGGCCCTTCTTGCCGATAAGCAGCTTGGAAGCATGCTCCAGTTGTTCAAGCAGCTTCTGCTGCTTTGCGATCTGCTCTTTAATCCGCTGCTTCTGCAGCGTCACCATCTCGAGCGGACTGATCTGCTTGGCGGATAAAGTCTCCTTAATCTCCTCGAGCGATAAGCCCAGTTCCTTCAGCGTCAGAATCTGATGCAGACGCGACAGATCAGCTTCATTGTACAGCCGATGGCCCGAATCGGTCTGCCCCGACGGCGAGAATAAGCCGATCTGATCGTAAAAGCGCAAGGTTCTGACCGTTAGCCCCGTCAATTTGGCGAGATCTCCAACTTTCCATAGATTGTTCCCCTTTCGTTTGCGCTAGCTTTATACCGGTAGCTCTATTGTAGAGCATGACGTTACGTAAGGTGCAACCCCCATGCTGATTTTACGTTCGAAATATATTTTGTACGGATAAAGAGGAAGTAGACGAGCTGAATGATAACGAAGGACCCCAGTACCGTCAGCGACGGCTTCATCATATTGTACTCGAACATATTCTGCATCGCTATAAGGGCAATTGCCCCATGAATGACTGCCACAACAATCGGCGCAAAGAACAGGATCATCAGCTGCTTCGACAGAATCGAGGACAATTCCCGGTCCGTAAGGCCGATCTTATGAATAGCCTGGAACTTCCGCTTATCTTCGCCAAGGTCGGTATAAAGACGGAAATAGAGGAAGCTGCCCGCTCCAACAAAGAACACAATGCCGATAAAAAATCCGACAAACAAGATAACGCCAAAGAACTGATCCTGCTTATACAACTCATAATCGACGCCCATGAACCAGTTGTCCGAAGAACCGTTGTCTGAATAACCCAGCTTGCCGTCGATCTCTTCACCCAGCTTTTTCAGTGCAGCATGCGAACCGGACACATCGAAGGCATATTGATAAATGACGCTCTTCGTTTCCTTCATCTGATCAAACCGCTCATCCGTCACTACATAATAGTTCGGCCCTGCCTGAATCGCAGGCGTATCAATGGTTTGAACCGGCTTCAGTGTCAACGCCGATTCTTTCAGCGTAAGAGGCGTAAGTTCAGGCTGCCCCGCACCCATCATGGTACTGGTGTAATGGACAATCGCTGCCTCATCTCCCTCGACGTCAGCTTTATTCCCTTTAGCCGCACTTACAAGCGCGTTAAAGGCGGACTCTGCCACGACGGAGATCTGCTTGCCGTCCTTCGTTTCAACATTTTTAATCGTTAATTGATATGGATGATAGGACAGTCCCGATCCCTGCAAAGTCTGTTCTATCGTCAAAGCGTCCTGCTCGGACGGCTTATCATAAGAAGTGTACTTCATCGCGAACGGATTATCGTTCCTGATAACATCCGTATACATCGATTTGAAGCCAAACAACGAACCAATGGCGGAGAAAGCAACCGTCGACAGGATCGCGACCATAAAGAACGTTCTGGCGTTATCCTTCATCCGGTAAGCGAGGTCCGAGAACAGGATGATATTCGTTTTCCGCCAGAAGATGGAGCGGCTCTTGCGGCCTTTATGAACGGCGTAAACGCTCAGCTGCGTAAACAGGAAGTACGTTCCTATTATAACGACAATCGTCACCGGCACCATCGCATAAAAAACGATCATTCCTTTGGCCAGCAGGGATACGGTATAACCGCCAACGATAAGCAACAGCGCAAACCAGGACAGCAGAGCGGACGCTTTGGGCTCCGGCTTTGGCTTGTTTGAGCCTTTCAGCAGATCAATAAGCGAATTATTCCGAAGCACGGTAACCGTAAATAACGAGATGAGCAGGAACAGCGCCATAAAGGCCGCCCCGGTCAGCAGAATAGCCTTGGCTGGAAAATAAAACGGCAGCGCCTCATCGAGGCTGAGCAGCTTCTTGGCCGACATCAGAATGATTTGGGCGAAGCCAAATCCAACGACAATACCCGCCACCGTCGCGCCGAAGCCGATTACGATATTTTCCATAAACACGAGACGGCGCAGCTGCATGCTTGTCATCCCGTGCATGATGAGTATGCCAAACTCCTTCTTGCGTGTCTTCAGGAACGACCCCATCGAGTAGAGTACAAAGAAGAACGAGAACACATAAATAACCGATTCGGCAAAATGCATAGCTACAGACACATTGGCATGAATCTTGCCATCCGCCAGTCCCGGATGAAAAGCAAACATCGAATAGACGAAAAAAACCATGACCGAAAATGCACTGCTTAGAAAATACCCCGCGTAAATCCTCCAATTGCGGATTACGTTATTGAAAGCAAACCGTCGCAAGCTCATAAATAAGCCCTCCCTGTTGATTTGTTCTCATCGTAACAAAAGGAGGAATTCTACAGCTATCGATTAACCTTACGCTTTCTTACAATATTGAAAGGTTCTGATCTTCCCTGGCTTGTAAGCTGCAATTTAAAAAGGAGATGCCCATGATTGTCACGGCACATCTCCTTTTATTAGCTTACCGGCCAGGCCTCAGGCTAAGCATTAAGGTCCCTTAAGGACCTTAAAGGTGCTGACTCCAGCCTTTTCTCCGAGGTTAAGACCCTCTAGGGACCTTAACCTCTTCAGTTCAGCCGATAATCGGCCTATTTTTAGGCTTGCCTTCTCCACTAAGGTCCCTAGAGGACCCTAGCCCTCTTTCCTTCTTATTGAGCCTGTGTTGGATCTGGCGCAGCCGCTCCGTCCGGTGGTGCGGCACCGTCTGGAGGTGCGGCACCGTCCTGCGGCATAGTGCCGCCCATACCGCGGCCGCCTCCGCCGCCCATGCCACGACCGCCGCGGCCGCCACCGCCCATGCCGCCGCCAAATCCGCTTTGGGCTTCCGTTACGCCGGACTCATTCACCCAAGTGACTAGCGTCTCTGCGGCGAAGGATACTACCTTTGTGCCGCCGCTGTATTCACCGTCTGCATAAAGCCCGTTTGTTGCAGTGCCCGTCGATTGGCCGCCCGAGTACAAGGTGTACGAAGCGCCCTTTGCCATATCCGGCGTGCTGATATATACCGCCTGATAGCTCTTCGCAGGTGCTGCCGTCACAATCGCCTTACCTGATTCATCTTCCAAATGAACCAGTGTTCCTGCCGCCTGTGCCTGCGGGAACATCATCAGAACGCCTGCTTGTGTCGAGCTGTCCGATGCCGCCTGTACCATGCCGGAGCTTCCCGCCGCAACCAGCGTACCTCCCGTCATGTTGAAGGTACCGTCATAATCCAGCGAGCCGTTGCCGTTCATTGTTGGACCATTAACAAACACGGTTCCTCCGGACATCGCAATCGAGCCGTTCGCATCGAGACCGTCACCTGCTGCATCAACGGTCAGTGTGCCGCCGCTGATTGTGAGAAGCCCTTCTGAAGCACCGCTTGCCGGACTTCCGCCGCCTCCCGGAGCAGCACCGTCAACACCGGAACCGTCGGCGCCCGTTGCTGCATTGAGACCGTCATCGCTTGCCACAACCTGAATATCTCCGCCTGCAATCGTAATATCCGTTGCTTCAATACCCTCGTTGCTCTTCGTAATGTTAATTGTTCCGCCAGAGATCAGCATGGCCATCTCCGCATGGATACCGTCGTCACCGGCCGAAATCTCGAAGCCACCGCTTGCAATCGCTAAACCGCCAGTGCTGTGCAGCGCGTCTTTCCCGGTCTGAATGTTATACGTGCCGCCATCCAAGACGATAATACCTTCTTCGCCTTCTGTATCATTGGTTGTCTTGATGCCGTGACCTTCTGCGTTCAGCGTAAACGATCCGTCCTTTACGGCGACAAGGTCTCGCCCCATCATGGCATCATCCGCCGCCTGGATTTCGAACGTGCCGCCGGTAATTTTCAGCTTATCCTTGCTGGCAATACCATTATTGTAGTTCCCTTCCACGGTCAGCTTGCCCGTACCGTTAATCGTCATATCGTCTTTGCTGAAAATAGCCGCATTGGGCTCATCCGTCTCCGCATCCGGGAATACATACGAATCGCCGTCGGATACCACGTTGCTTGTGCCTTCCGGCAGGGACAGAATCAGCTTGCCCGCTTCTTCTACATAGATCGGGGAGCTCTTGCTGTAATGAATCTCCGCTCCGTTCAGTACAAGCCGCACGGTTCCTTTATCCGCGACGTTCACGACGATCCGGCCTTCATCCAGCTTGCCGCTTGCCACGTAGGTTCCGGCTGCCGTAATGGTAATGATGCCGTCCTTCACTTCCGCACCCGAGCCGTCAACCGTTGCGGTCGTACCGTTTAACGTAAGCGTTGTTGCATCGGATGCGCTCCAATCCGAATACGCGTCGTCCTCGTCATACTCCACCTCGGTGTCCAGATCAAAGCTTGCCGTTTGAACGGCTGCTGCTGTTTCGCTTGTGTTGGTGCTGCCTGCAGCGCCGGTGGTATTCGTAGTGGCGTTGGAATTGGAATTGTTATTGCATGCCGACAGAGCCGCCGCGCATAATAAAATGAATGCCAGTTTACTTAATCTCTTTTTCTTGTTCATCGTTTCTCTTCCTCTCTATATTGCATTCGCAGTATCAAGCTTCAACGACCGTAGGGGTCATCGTTAAGGAAATATCAAGATTGCCGTTCCGGCAGCGGATCGCATCAATAAGTTCCTTCTGGTTCGTGGAAGGATCCAGCGTGACCGCATAGACCAGCTCGTACAAGCTGCCGAGCTCGGTTGTTCTTACTTTTTTGAGCTCATATTGCACATTAAAGATGTTGAAGACTTCGGCAAAAGCTTCCTCATAACCAAGGTTCTCCGGAATGGTTACCTTAAGCAGCTTCTGGGCGGACGACTTTGAGCCGAACTTCACGGCTTTCAGCAGGAACATCAAGAGACAGAGCACGACGGTGAACAGAACCGCGTAGCCGTAAGCGCCAACGCCGCACGCAAGTCCAGCCGCCATGGTGAACAGAACGAAGGCAATATCCTTCGGATCACCGGGCGCGCTTCGGAACCGGATTATGGAGAAGGCACCCGCAAGGCTGAACGCTCTGGCGATATTGCTGCCGATGAGCAGAATGATAATCGCAACGATGGTTGGCAGAACAATCATGGTTAATGCAAAATTTTGCGCGTAGACCGTTTGTGTTTTCATATACGTAAAGCTGATCATCGCACCTAACGCAAACGATAATAACAACGTAAGTATAGCTTGGCCGAATGTTAATTCGGTCACGGTGGCCGTGGTGCTGAAGAGGGAATCAATCATAGTAAAAAGCGCTCCTTTATTCGTTCTTCTTGCCTTATATTCATGCGGTATTCATTGCCGTATTTCGAGAATCCCATCCGAAACATTCCAAGCTCGGACAGCAGCTGTGCGAGCCAGACGGGAACCGTCTTCTCGGCTTTCACTTCCATCAGCCATTGATCCTTGGCCATAATCAGATCCCCGTGGTCGCCGGCCTCCAGCCTGAGATCATGCCGTCTTGAGCGGATATTCGTATCGAAGGTAACCCGCAGATCCCGGTTGTTTTTGCAGAACATGGCGATCCGGTCGTAAGCCAGATACACCTTGGGCTGCAGTTCATAACGGCCGAGAAAATATTTGATTTCCTGAATGACCTGCTTGTTCATATAAGGCTTCAGCTCCGGCTCGGCTCCCGTGCGGACGAATTCGTACGCCTCATCCAGCGTCAGTCCCGTTCTCCGTTTGTTTACCAGGCCAAATACTTTCTTTTTCAGCTCCAGATACACCTTGGCATCCTGCTTCGGAACACCGTATGCTCTAAGCCTGAGCTTTTCCCGGTATTTCGGCTTCGCCAGACTGGTGCGGATAATGGAATGCTGGTCGGTATCAAAGTACAGATTGCTTATGGAGTAGAACTGATCGTTCTTGTTGTATTCGTCGAGCTCCATATAATCAAGCAGCCGGTTATATATCTCGACAAACGACTGATTATCCATCAAATACTTGTTCTCATGTCGGTTAAATACCTCAATGGCCATTGTTCAAGCTCCTTTCCTTGCGGCATGCCGCCTGTTCATGTCTGTATCATAGAGCGGCAACCTTTAATGAATCTTAAATGTTTGTAAAGGGATTTCAGGTTTGTTTTTCGAATTAAGATTGATTAAAGGTTCCCTACCTATAATAGGTTTGCAAGGGCAGCAATTACGAAAAGAGGAATACTTCATGCGAATACTAATAGTAGAAGACGAGGTTAATCTGGCGGATGCCTTATCTCAAATATTGAAAAAGAATAATTACTCCGTTGACGTTGTCCATGACGGACAATCGGGGCTCGATAACGCCTTATGCGGCATTTATGATCTGCTGCTGCTCGATATCATGCTTCCGGAGATGGACGGCATTACGGTACTGAAGAAGCTTCGGGATGAAGGAATCGCAACGCCGGTCATTATGCTCACCGCCAAAGGAGAGATTAACGATAAAATAACCGGACTCGACTATGGAGCGGATGATTATGTAGCAAAGCCATTCTCAACAGGCGAGCTGCTGGCCCGCATTAGGGCGGCATTAAGAAGAAGAGGCGAAGTGGTGCCGGAGGACAGCCTGAAGTTCGGCGACATTGAGCTCAGCGCGGCGAATTTGAAGCTTATTTGCAAAGGGAAAGAATTAAAGGTCATTCTGAAGGAAAGCGAACTGATGGAGCTGCTCATTGTGAGGAAAACGGCGGTTACTTCCAAAGAGCAGATTATCGAGAAGCTGTGGGGGTTCGACTCGGACGTGGAGCATAACAATGTGGAAGTGTACATTTCCTTCCTGCGGAAGAAGCTCGTATTTCTCCAATCCTCGGTCAAAATCAGTACGATTCGTGGCGTGGGCTACGTACTGGAGGCGACCTCCTAATGTTTAATCGGCTGCGCAACCGGTTCCTGATTGTAAACATGGTAATCATCAGCTTTATAATGATTCTGGCCTTTTCCACGATCTATACGATCACTTATCAGAACAACCGCAAGACAATGAATGAGGACCTTATCAAAATCTCGGAATTTTACCGCAAGCAGGACGGCCCTGTGGGCGGCAAGTACGGCGGCGGCAATCATGGCCGCGGCGACATGATGTTACCGGAAGGCAGCATAAAAGCCGGTCCGCCGCCTGAGCGGTCGGTATCTTTTGCCCTTACGACGGATAACGAGTGGACAATAACGAAGACAGACTCCCGCTTCGATATGGACAGCGAATTTTATGATTTGGCGATCAAAGCTGCCTCTAACGGTGATTCCAACCGCGGCGAGTTTAATCTGGACGGCAACCGGTGGGCTTATGATGTGCAGCAGACTATGAACGGCTATTCGGTTGTTTTCCTTGATGTCACGAATCAGCATCAATTCCTGATGACGCTCTTATATACCTTCCTTGCCGTAGGCTGCATCATGCTTATCGTCATTTATTTCACGAGCCGTTACTTCGCTAACCGCTCCATCGCTCCGGTCAAGGAGGCCTTCGATAAGCAGCAGCGGTTCATCGCGGACGCCTCCCATGAGCTGCGGACGCCGCTCGCCGTCATTAATACGAATGCGGATGTGCTGCTGTCCAACAATGATGATCTCATCCGCAATCAGGAGAAGTGGCTGCATCATATTAAGTCGGAGACGGAGCGGATGCGGACGCTGACAAGCGACCTGCTCTACCTGACCCAAATGGATGATGCGCGGGACAACGTGATTTTCGCTCCCTTCGACTTAAGTGAAGCGGTGGAAAGTGTTATTCTGACGCTTGAAGCGGTAATCTTCGAAAAGGACATTGCGCTCAGCTATGACATTTCACCGGAGCTGTCCATTAACGGCAACGTCGAGCAGATGAAGCAGGTGACGCTGATCCTGCTGGATAATGCCATCAAGTATACGAATACGAAGGGCTCGATCGATCTGACGCTGAGGAAACATGGCAGCGAGGTCATGCTCACCGTGACCAACTCCGGAGAAGGCATCTCGCCCGAGCATTTGCACAAAATTTTTGACCGCTTCTACCGCGCTGACGCCTCCCGCTCCCGGAAGAACGGCGGCTACGGCCTCGGCCTTGCCATCGCCAAAGCGATCGTGGAGCAGCATAAAGGCAAGATCCACGCCAAAAGCGTACCGGGCGAAACCACCTCGTTCTACGTTCAGCTTCCCGCTGAGCGCCATTAATCTCATTAAAAGCGGTCATGCAGGTGTTACCCTGCATGACCGCTTTTTTCATATGGGAGGCTTCCGGCAGCTGTAGCCTCGGCACTTCCCTGCTCACTATAGCAGGGATGAGGGGGCCTTAATCCCGCCATTTAGGCGCCCCAGGGTCCGCCAGGACCCTGCAGCTTTCCTACCTGCCGGCCCCTCAGATAGGAAGGGGCGGATCTTGGGTAAGCAGGTGGGTTTGGAGGGAGGCTGGGGTATCCCCTGAGGAGCGGAGCGTTCGCCTTTGCCTTGCGGGAAATATCCGCCGACAAGCGGATTCCAATCGAAATTTCCTGCCAGGCAACAGCGACCGAAGGGGATACCCCAGCTCCCCACCCACCTACAACCAGCCATCCATCATTCATATCCCCTCCCCCCTCCCCTATTTAAGTTTAACTAAAGGTTCCCGCTCTAAGATTACTCCATAACCACAAGGCATCTGCCTATTAAGGAGTTGATCTTAATTTTCCGCACACGCAAAAAAACCAAAATCATCACCATTATAGCGGTCATTCTGCTCATCATCGCAGCCATTCTGTACAAGCTCGCCGACCGGTATTTGATTGAGCACGTTGAGGTGAAAGTCACGCCGGGCTCCGTATCCAATTCGGGTTCGAGCTCCGGCACAAGCAGCGGCACCTCCGCGACTACGTCAACCAACGCCGAATACGATGACTGGAATTACAAGGATGACAACCAGACGATCAGCATCAAGCAGGTGCAGACCGGCTCCGGCTCGGATATGATCACCTACTATGTTGCTGACGTCACCTTTAACAGCACAACCAACCTGCTTACCGCTTTCGCCAAGGATTCCTTTGGCACCAATATTATTCAGAATACGTCAACTATCGCGGCCGATCACAATGCCATCTTCGCGATTAACGGCGATTACTACGGCTTCCGCAGCGACGGAGTTGTTATTCGTAACGGCACCGTCTACCGGGATGAACCGGCAAGGATTGGTCTTGCCCTGTTCAATGACGGTACGCTGAAGTCTTACGACGAAGAGGAGACATCAACAGATGAGCTGCTCGCGCAAGGAGTAACAAACGCGTTCTCCTTTGGTCCCGCTCTGGTCACGGACGGTAAAATCGCCGGTGACTTCAGCCATGTCGAGATTGATAAAAACTTTGGCAACCGCTCGATTCAGGCCTCCAATCCGCGCACCGGCATTGGCATGATCTCGCCGAACCACTTCCTGCTTGTCATTGTTGACGGCAGAAGCACGGGCTATAGCCGAGGCATGACGCTGACGGAATTCGCCGATCTGTTCAAGGAGCTTGGAGCGACCGAGGCGTATAACCTCGACGGCGGCGGTTCGTCCACGATGTACTTCATGGGCCGGGTGGTTAACAATCCGCTTGGCAAGGGCAATGAACGTGGTGTAAGCGACATTATCTATATTCCTCAATCCTAAGAAACGGAGGCCACAACAATGACGATCTTAATCCCCTCATACGAGCCGGACGAAAGGCTGCTCACGCTAATTCATCATCTAAAGGAGGAAACCGGCGTCGCCTCCATTCTGATTGTGGATGACGGCAGCGGCGAGCAATACAAGGCGATCTTCGAATCGGCGGCAGAGGCTGGTTGTACGGTACTCCGGCATACGGTCAATAAGGGCAAAGGCAGTGCGTTAAAAACCGGCTTCGATTATGTCCGGCAGCATGGCGGCCATGACGGTGTTGTCTGTGCCGACAGCGACGGGCAGCACCTGCCGGAGGATATTCTGAAAATAACGGATGCGGTACGCAAAAACCGCAATCATATCGTATTAGGAAGCCGGCAATTCACCGGCAAAGTACCGCTGCGCAGCCGCTTCGGCAACTCCGCGACCCGAATGGTCTACTCGCTTGCGACAGGCAAGCCGATCCGGGATACGCAGACCGGCCTGCGCGGTTATTCCTCCGACATGCTGGACTGGCTATGCGAGGTTCCCGGCGATCGCTTCGAATATGAAATGAACATGCTGCTTGAGGCGCCGAAGGCAGGTTATGACTTCGTAGAGGTGCCGATCGAGACGGTCTATCTGGAGGATAACAAGTCCTCCCACTTCCGTCCGCTTACCGATTCGGCACGCATTTACTTCCCGTTCCTGAAGTTCTGCACCTCATCGGGCTTCGCGGCTGTACTTGATTTCGTGCTGCTGTTCCTCTTCCAGTGGCTGACCTCGAGTCTGCTCATTGCGGTAATCGGGGCCAGGGTAATCAGCTCCATCTTCAACTTCACGATGAACCGCCGCTTTGTCTTTAACGATGGGCAAGCCATTTCGATCAAGAAGTCGCTTCCCCGCTACTTCTCTCTTGTAGTCGTCATCATGATCTCGAACTATGCCCTTCTGTATCTCTTCCATGAGAGCATAAAGATCCCGCTATTTGCGGCCAAGCTGATGACGGAGGCTCTTCTGTTCGCCTTCAGCTACCTGGTGCAGCGGAGATTCGTTTACTAAAGGTAGATTGGAATAAAAAAGGGCTGTCCAAAAGTCATTAAAGATGATGACGTTGGACAGCCTTTTCTTTTCTGTACGTTGGATTTTTTACAGTTGAATCATCCGTTTAAGCGACTTCGTATTCATTAGAATGGAGTCCATCCAACCTAATCTCCGTTGAAACGAGGAATCCGTTCCAAGTTAGCACATTATACTGCATCTACTCCAACGTAGAAGGCTAACTAGCAACAATTATCTTTATAGATTGGATGAAATCCAGCGTACCCTCTGTCCTCACAAAAAAGGAACTGAGCTATCAGCCCTTGACTAAGCCCGGCAGCTTCTTTTGTAACCCTTTCTACTGCTTCGTCTTACGCTGCGACAAAATCTCCGGTATATGAAGCTCACGAAGGAGCGAGACAATCTCCGCCGCACTACTCTTGTTAAACTTTTTCAGAATGCTGTTCATTTGCGATTTTAAGGTCGAAGGCTCTACATGCCGCAGCTTGCAAATTTCCTGGCGTGTGTAGTCCTTCATCAAGAGCTCCAGCACCTCAAGCTCGGTTGGCGTCAGCTGGGAGAAAATATAAAAGTTATGCAGCAGACTGTCTTCCGTCGTCTTGATTCGCTTGAATTCCTTCGTAATCTTGCCCGCAATATTCGAATGCAGGGACGGCCGGTCATAATAGGCATCCTTGACCGCCTCCAGGATCGACTCGGCCGGCATGTTCTTGAGCAAATAATTCGTTGCCCCCAGCTCAAAGGCGCGGAACACCGTCTCATCCGTCTCGCATACGGTCAGCATGACAATCTTGATATCCGGCATGTAATTCAATATTTCGGAGGTGGCCCGGAGGCCCGCCTGTTTATCTTCCAGCTCGATGTCCATCAGAATCACATCCGGCTTGTTCAGCGCAGCCAGCATCGTGCCTTCATAGCCGCTGGCTGCCCGCCCGACAAACTCAATCTCTTCATCCTTTGACAGGATCATCTGATATCGCTTACAAATTAAGGGATCATCTTCTACAATCAGTACTTTAATGGGCGTGCTCATGCCGCTTCATCTCCTCTCCTTGTCCATCGAAAGTAACGGAATAACGATATGAAACGCAGTACCGCTCCCAACCTTGCTATCCACGCTGATCTTGCCCCCATGGGCCGTAATGATGGTATGGCAGATCGACAGCCCCATCCCCCAGTTGGTCGCGGTAGGCTTGGACGAATAGAAGGGCTGAAATATATTTGCCTGGTTCTCTTCCGAAATACCCGGCCCGTTATCTTGAATGACGAGCTCTGCCCATTTATTTTTCACATTGACCAATACATCAATCTGCCGGGCTTTCTCCGGGACAAACTCGAGCGCTTCCGCGGCATTCGTCATGATATTCTCTACCGCTTGGGACAAATAATAAGGGTCGGCCATAATCATCAGCTTCCGCTGAGATCTTGCATAATTGACCCGGATAGACTTTAATTCCACGCCCATCTCGGCCAGCAGCTTATCGAGCAGATCAAATAGAGACACGGGTTCCAGCTCGATTCTGGACTTCAGGTTCTTCTGATGAATGGCATCAAGGCGAGTATAGACCTTATTGCAGCGCTGTTCAATGACCTGCAGCTCCTCCACCAGCTCCGGCTGCTCCTCGTACAGACTCTCCAGGTATTCTGTCTGCGCCTTAATGGCCAGCAGCTCGTTCTTCATATAGTGGCTGAATACACGGGAGGTTAACAGAGCCGAATCGATATTTCGCGAAATAATTGTCTCCTGGTTATTAATCTTATTTTGTATCCGCGCGTACTTGTAGATGCTGTACAGACTCACAAACAGGCAAAGCCCCGATACATACGGCAATAACGAATAGATCGACGGATTGCCTACGAGATTCATCGGTTTATACCGGACAAAATGAGCCGCCTTCGACACATGCACCAGTATATTGGGAGCCCAATAATTCATGTAATAGTACGTAATTTGAACCGATACATACGAGATGCTAATCATAACGATATTGCTTCGTATTTGACGGACTTTCGGGGCATTATACAGAGCATATAAGAGCAGCATTATGCCTGTTGCGATAAACAGCGTATTAACCGTCAAAGTTGCCTTATGGACTGTTTCATAGAGCGAATTCAACCGCTGAGCGGACATATAATCCGGATAAAGCCTGTAATACAGATGCTCATAAAAGACCGGGTCATAGATGACCGCCTGCAGCACGCAAGGTACGGCGATTATCCCAAGCAGCCGTCTGCTTCGCTTTGCATCCGGATCAAAGGCGAAATACATCGCGGAGCAAAGTCCCGTATACAGAAACAACAGCGTGAACAGATGAAAAATACGAATAAGGGCAAGCCGGGAAACCGGCAGGAACAGCAGCTGGTTTTGCAGCCCTTTTTTGATGCCGAAATAGTTGCCCAGGCTGTTGTAATAATAAGCATCCTTGCTCATGTAGGTAATGATGCAGGTCACGACGATCAGATAGGACAAGCCCATCAGCAGCATAAACAGCGTGGCCTTTGTATATTTCTGTTGTGTCAGGCAGAATACCGCGATCGCAATAAATAACAGGAACACAAAGAAGATAAACATAGATGCCGTCCTTTCGACCAAATGAACCAAATAACATTTATTTTATTTGATCTTTACGCTGCTGTAGAGGTTGAAATTTTATACAACCGCCTTTCTATATCCTCCCGTCAATCCCCAATGTATTATGCAAGTCCAGCCCTTCCTCCTGTTCCAAGCGATGATAAAACTTCAACCTTACCGAATTGGCCGGACAGATTTACTATAAAAGGACTACAAAGCTTAGGAGGGAACATTACGATGAAAACTCGCAGCTACTTCAGCTTGGCCCTTATTGCTGCTCTTGGCGTAACCGCTGCCGGATGCGGCTCAAACGATACAAATACACAAAATAGTGCGGCAAGCGGCGGCAAGACCGTCCTGCAATACTACACCTGGACGGACGAGGCCGATTATATGCAGAAGGTTGTGGATGCCTTTAACGCACAAAGCAGCACCGCGGAAGTGAAAATGAACACCATCAGCAATAATGCGGATGAGTATAATACCAAAATTATGAACAACCTGACCGGCGGGTCCAAAATGGATCTGTACAGCATGAACGGAACGTCCAGCCTTGGTCTCTACTCTTCCAAAAACCAGCTGGTCGACCTGACCGACCGCATTAAATCGGCCAACCTCGACGTTGGCGCTTACGGCCCAAGCTACCAGGACATCGTCGAGACGCTGACAGGCGGCAAATACGTCGCCCTTCCTTACCGTACTTCGGAGTACGCGTTGTTCTACAACAAAGCGATCTTCGATAAAGAAGGCCTTCCTTATCCAACGCAGATGACTTGGAACGAATACGCGGATCTCGCCAAACAGCTGACCAAAGGCGACGGAGCCGGCAAACAATGGGGCGGCTACTTCGCAGACTGGCTGACGGCGCCGCTTAGCGCTCTTCAGAAGGGGACAACCATTCTCGATGACAGCCTTGATGATGTAGTGGAATGGCTCGACTTCCAAGACCGCTTGTACTACAAAGACCAGTCGCATATGAGCTATAAGCAAATGAACGGCGAAAGCGTTGACTGGATCAAGCAGTTCGAGAGCGGCAATGTCGCGATGCTGGTTAACGGCGAATGGACCGTCAACATGCTGAAGGCCGATATCGCGAGCGGCAAGACCGACATCAACTTCGATATGGCTCCCCTGCCTCTGCCGGAAGGAACCACCGATCCGGTTACCGTTGGCGGCGTGAGTACGTTTATCGGTATTAACCCGGCAAGCAAGAACGCTGATGCCGCCTTCGAATTCGTCAAGTTCCTAGCCGGCGAGCAAGGTGAATCCATCATTGCGCAATCGAGTGTACTGCCGGCCTATTCCAGCGACAAAACAAAGGATGCCTTCCTGAGCGCTACCGGCATTCAAGGCAGCAGCTACTTCTTTGAAGCAAATACGGTTATTGAAAATCAGCCTATCGCCCAAATCGACGAGATTAACCGCTTGTACAACGAGCAGCGCGATCTGTTCCTGTTCGAGGAGATCGACTCGGCGAAGGCGATCCAGAACTACCTGGATGCGCGCAAATCCGTTCTTAATCCTTAACCCGTAAGTATAGCTTAAGCAATCATCGGCTTCCGCTTCTAATGACGGAAGCCGATCTTATTTCAGCAAGGAGGTTCCTTCCATGACCAGCAGACGACTGCCTCAATATAAGCCGTATCTGACGGGGACGCTGTTTATCCTTCCGGCTTTTGTGCTGTTTGCCGTCTTTATCTTCATTCCGCTCGTGTATGGCTTTGTCATGAGCTTTACCGATTACGGCGGCTTTAATGTAAAAGCGAATTTCATCGGCTTTGACAATTATACGAAGTTGTTCAAGGATGATTATTTTATCGTCTCTCTCAAAAACAATCTGGTCTACACGGTCTTATTCGTTCCGCTTACGATGCTGCTGGCCCTGCTGGCTGCTATCGCTCTTAACTCGATCCTTCATCTGCGCAAGTATTTGCGCATGGCCTTTTATTTTCCGCAAATTACGTCTATGGTGTCGATCGCGATTGTCTGGGCGCTGCTGTTCAACCCGATGTCCGGGCCGATCAACCATATGCTTGAAGCGATAGGAATTGCGAATCCGCCGCAGTGGCTGATGTCCTCGAAGTGGGCGCTGATCGCCATTGTAGTGGTTGCGGTATGGAAGAGCTTTGGTTACTACATGATTATTTTGCTGGCGGGCATTCAAGGCATTCCGACTCACCTGTATGAATCCGCGCGGCTTGACGGAGCGAACCGGTTCAAGCAGTTTCTGTACATTACGCTGCCGTCGCTGTCGCCAACCCTGTTTATGGTACTCATTCTTACCATTATTAACTCCTTCCAGGTGTTTGACCTGGTGTCGGTTATGACGGACGGCGGCCCTGGCCGCTCAACAAACGTGCTTGTATTCCGCATTTACCAGGAAGCATTCGTCAACTACCGGATGGGCTATTCCGCCGCGATGTCGACCGTGCTGTTCCTGATTATCATGATTATTTCCCTGATTCAATTCCGGCTCGAGAAAAAATGGGTGACTTATTAAGATGGAAGCGAGGTGCTCATGATGGATGTCACTACTAAATCGAAATGGGGCAAGCTTGCCAGCTATTTGTTGCTTATTGTGCTAGTCGCTTTTTCGATTGCCACTTTGTTCCCGTTCCTATGGATGATCTCGACCTCCCTTCGGACGGACGTGGATCTGTTCAACAATCCGATGAACTGGATCCCAAGCAAGCTCTATTTGCACAATTACCAGGAGGTATGGACGGCGATTCCGTTTGGCCGCTATTTCCTGAATACTCTTAAGCTATCGGTCATTATAACGATTCTGCAGGTTGTCATCTGCTCCATGGCGGCTTACGCCTTCGCGAAGCTGAAGGTCCCGTTCAAGCAGACGATCTTTATCCTGTTCATGACCAACCTGATGATGCCTTGGCATTCGATCATGGTTCCGCAGTTTGCGATTGTCAGCAAGCTGGATCTGTACAACACGCATACCGGCTATGTCCTTATTCAACTATTCAGCGGCTTTGGTATTTTCCTGATGCGTCAATTTTTCCTCAGCCTGCCGAATGAGCTGAACGAGGCTGCCCGAGTGGATGGCTTAAGCGAATGGAAGATTTTCTGGAGGATTATTATGCCTTTGTCGGCGCCAAGCCTCTCCACCTTTGCGATCTTTACCTTCACCTTTATGTGGAACGATTATCTGGCACCGCTAATTTACCTGAACGACGATCTTCTGAAGACTCTTCAGCTTGGTCTTAAGGTGTTCCAGACGGAGCACACGATGGACTACGGCCTTCTGATGGCCGGCACCGTGTTCGCAACGATTCCAATGGTGATTGTGTTCCTGATCGGGGAGCGGTTCTTTATTCAGAGCGTGGCCACTACCGGCATGAAAAACTAATGAGAAGCGAGGTATTGAGATGACAACAAACCTGAACAACTTTGTGCAAGTACGCGGCGAGGATTTTGTCGTGAACGGGGAAAAAATCTTTTTCCGGGGCTTTGGACTAGGCTCCTGGATGAACCTTGAGCACTTTATGATCGGCCTGCCCGGCACGGATACGATGATTAAGAAGGCTTTTGCCGACGTATATGGCGAGGAGCGCGCGGACAAGTTCTTCGACCGCTTCCTGCTGGAGTTCGTGGACGAGAAAGACTTTGAATTCCTGAAGCGGATTGGCGTGAACCATCTCCGGATTCCGTTCAACTACAAGTATTTTATCGATGACCAGAATCCCGGCGAATATAAAAAAGAAGGCTTCGTCTATCTCGACCATATCGTGAATTTGTGCGAGAAATACGAGATATACGGCATTCTCGACCTGCACTCCGTACCAGGCGGACAAAATCCGGACTGGCATTGCGATACGAACTCCGGACTGCCGCTGTTCTGGGAATACAGCGCGCTGCGAGATACCGTCATTAAGCTGTGGGGCCATATCGCCCGGTATTACAAGGATCAGCCTTGGGTCGCGGCTTATGATATCGTTAACGAACCGTCGCAGGTGACCAATGCGAAGGTGTTCAACGAGTTCTATGAGAAGGTTATTGCGGAGATTCGCCAATATGACGAACATCATATCATCTTCATTGAGGGCAATAAATTCACCACCGACTTCACGATGATTGATCCGATTGATGATCCGCAGGTGGCCTATGAATTCCACTTCTATCCGTTTGTGGACGAGCCTGCTGTTCTTACGCCGGAGATGGATCGTGCGCGACGGAAAGAGATTTTTGCAGAGGCCTTTGGCAAGCTGGTCAGCATCCGCGAGAAATACAAACGTCCTGTCTGGTGCGGCGAGCTTGGCCTTGTGTTCGAGCGGGAGCAGATCGATTTCCAAATGACCATTATCGAAGATATGCTCGACCTGTGTGAAGAGCATGATGTATCTTGGGCGCTCTGGACGTACAAGGACGCAGCGACAATGGGCATTGTATATCCGAAGGCCGATACGCCGTGGAGACAATTAACCGATGAGATCAAGCAGGTGTGGAACCAGCACAAGGAGCAGGAAAAAGGCGAAGCGCTCGTTGACTACATGGCGGCAACCTACTTCAAGCCGATCTCGGCAGAAGAGCGTTACCCGCTGCAGTTCCGGATGAGAACCATTATGCAGGCGATTTGCGTGGAGCAGATGCTGAAGCCGTACCTCGAGAAACGTCCGTGGGAAGAGATGTACCAGCTTCCGGCCTCGTTCCACTGGGAAAACTGCGAGCATTGGAGCGAGCTTGCGACGCTGATCGGGAAGTATACGAAGGTATAAGCCTACAAAGCATACGGAAAAAGGACGATATCCCGGCGGATATCGTCCTTTTCGTTTATTTCGATAGCTCAGTCCATTTATTTGCCTGCTCCGGAGGCGAGTAAGCTGCCATTTTATCGAGCAATGCGGATGGATTCTCTTCAAAAAGCATCAGTCCCAGATTGGTATCCCGCATAAAGCCTGCCGAGACGGCCTGCGTCAGCATATCGGCAATCGGCTGATAGAAGCCCTTCACATTCAGAATGCCAACCGGCTTCTTATGTATGCCAAGCTGCGCCCAGCTTGCAACCTCAAACAATTCCTCGAACGTCCCAAGCCCGCCCGGCAAAGCAATATAACCGTCCGACAGTTCAGACATAAGAGCCTTCCGCTCATGCATATTCCCGACTTCGTGAAACTCCGTCAGACCGGTATGCATCATCTCGCCTAAGAAAAGTCCACGCGGCATTACTCCCGTAACCCGGCCGCCGTTAGCTAACACAGCATCTGCAACACGCCCCATGAGGCCAATCTTGGAGCCGCCATACACTAATTCGATTCCTTTGGCAGCCATCAGCTCTCCAAGCCGGGTCGCCGTTTGTTCATATTCCGGGCTGTTTCCGACATTGGAGCCGGCAAATACGCAAATTTTGCTCATGATGATCCCCCTGTTATTCTTCGATGTATCGCTTGCTCAGCTTATCTTTATGTGCCTCCAGAATTTCCTCTATGGGAACACCGTACATACTTGCGAGGATAAACACATTGCCTAGGATATCCCCCAGCTCCTCCGTTAAATCCTGCTTCAGCTTGGCCTCGGGCTGCGGCGATTCATCGGGGCGATCTCTTCCAATCTCAATCGCCCGTACCGCCCTTGCCGTCTCTCCGACTTCCTCGGTCAGAAAGGCAATCCTCTCAAAGGGTCCGTAGCTGGACCATCCGCGTTGCTTGTAAAATTCTTGAATCCACTGCTGAATTTCCGTTTCCTTCATGATCAATATTCTCCCCTATTCTTGTTGTCTTCTAATTATATAGGTTGTTCTGTTAACGACTCAACACATGAAGGAAATAGAAAGGACACCCTGCAAGTCCTGCGGGGTGTCCCTTCCCAACATTGCCTTATGAAGTTGCTTTACACTTTGCAATATTCGCGTCCGCGTCTCCCAGAACGTACAGATAAGTGCTGAGCGCATGATAGCATGGGATGGAGTGCTTGAGGGGAAACAGCGCCGAATTAATCTCCAGGCCCGGTTCAAGATGACGGTAACCGGCAATCTCCACCGGCACCTGCGGCACAATATCCGGATGGTTAAATACACGGGTGTTCGCAATGTTCATCCGCTGGAAGGCCTCAACAAAGTGCTTGTCTCCCACGCGTGGCGATGCGAAGGTTACCAGTTCAACATCGATATTCTTGCTTCCGGCAAGAAAGGCATGCAGCGTCGCAAGCGAGCTTCCGAGGCTATGACCGGTCACAAGAAGCTTCGTGCCTTGCGGCAGCGTATCGATCGAATCTATCAGTGTCTGGGTCGGGATGCTGGTATCTGCATACTCCACCATCATGCTGCGGTACAGATTCGTAAAGCCGCTCTCGGTCTTGCCCCCATTCGGCACCTCATGGAACGTCTCCAGCACAAATTCGAAATCCGACAGCCAGTCGAGACTGCTCTCCGTACCGCGAATCGCCACTACCTGCTGCAGCGGGTTATCTAAGGATCTTGCAATAAAGCCTCCAAACTCTTTTTCCTTCAGCTTCTCAAGGTAAGGCGTCATCGTCAGATTCGCCACCAGCTCCCAGCCCGCGGGAAAGTCTGCCGGCTTTACCGGCGACGGATGATTTTGCGCATACATCTCGTAAGCAACCTTAACAAAATGCCCCCAATCAATAAGCTTTTCCATACTAATGGTACTGCTCATTAGAATAGCCCCCCATGCCCAAATAAATGGTTAATTCTACCTTTAATTCGACATGTTCAGGAATAAACCTTCCCAATCCGAGTCATTGGTAGCGGTCCAGCAGCCCGATCAATCGGTCCCGGATCGCTTCTCTTAACTCTTCCGGCCCCTTAAGCACCGCCTCATGCCCCAGCCCGATTAGGAAATCCGTATAAAAAGAAAGTTCGCCTCGGGATACCTCCGCATCCAGGATACCGCTTCCGTCCTCCTTCACTTGCAGCATCGGAGCAAGCCACAGCTCTGCCTCGCAGCGCTGCACCCCTACCCGGCTCAGCTCCACATGAAGGCGGATGGGATCATCCGGCTGGACGGCCTCCTTGCGGCTTAAGCGGATATCGCCAAGATCACGCTTTTCGATACCCGAAGTATCCTCCGACGCCGAGCGGATCCGGTCGCAGCGGAAGACACGGAAGCCCTCGCGCAGGAAGCAGTATGCCGTACAGTACCAGAGTCCGTTATGGGCATAGATGCATACCGGCTGTATTTTGCGGCAGCCCGCTTCATTGTCCTTTGTCTCATATTCGATATCCAATACCTTCTGACGCACCGCTGCATCAAGCAGCACGGACAGACTAGGAGCATCCCCCCGCCTCGTTGGCGTGATGAAATCTACCCGATGCTTCATGCTGTCGATGCGGTCCCGCACGTCGCCGGGCATATGGAGATAGAACTTGTTCAGCGCCGAAGCCGATTCCGCCTCGAACGGCAGCGAAGAGTAATGACGCAGGGCATGTACGGCAAAGAACATCGCCACCGCTTCCTCTTCCGTAAACGCAATCGGGGGCAGCACCCGCTCCCTTAATACCTGATACCCCCCATGCGGCCCAACTTCTGAATAGAGGGGAACACCAAGCTCGCTCAGTTCCTGCAAATCCCTCAGAATCGTCCGCTTCGAGACGCCAAATTCATCGGCCAGCTCCTGCACCTTGAAGCGCCGCTTCCGGTTGACGGTCATCATCAGCTCCATTAATCGTTTGGATTTGGGCATCCCGTTTCCCTCCTAAAATTTATATCCATGACAGAATGTGTCACTATTATCCGCTACGATGAGGGCAAGAAGCAACACCAAACCAAAGGAGTGACAACCTGTGTCCAAATATTCCATTCTGTTTTTCCTGGTCATGTTCATGATCGGAACCGATACGTTCCTGATCTCTCCGCTGCTCCCGACTTTGCAGGCGGAATACGGGGTATCTACCGGCATTGCCGGCTGGATGATTGGCGCCTATACGTTAGGCTCTGCCCTGTTTGCCCTTATCTCCGGTCCGCTGTCCGACGGCTGGAACCGCCGAACCGTTATGATCTGCGGCCTCATCGGATTCTCCGTCTCAACCGCATTGTGCGGCTTTGCTGACAGCTTCTGGATGATGCTCCTCTTCCGGTTTCTTGCCGGTGTCAGTGCCGCTTTTACCGCTCCCCAAGTATGGGCATCCATTCCGGCCGTTATGCCCCCAGCGCGAATCGCCAGGACGATGGGTATTGCTTTTGGCGGGCTTGCGGCAGCTCAAGCACTTGGCGTGCCAATCGGCAGCTGGCTGGCAGCGGCCGATTGGCCCGTCCCATTCTGGAGCATCGGCGCGGCGGCTCTGCTCCTTGCGGGGTTAGCGTTCCTGCTGCTCCCGGACATGAAGCCAAGCGGACAAACCCCCGTATCCATCCTTAGCCGCTACACCCCGTTAATGAAGAGCGGGAAAGCAAGAAGCGGCTATCTCGCTTACCTGCTGCTCCACCTGGGAAGCGGCACCGCCATGGCCTTTATGGGCAAATGGCTGGCCGACCGCTTCGAGCTGTCGGTAGGCAGCATTGGTACCGTTATGATGGCGCTTGGCTTCGGCACCTTGGTTGGGAGCATAATCAGTTCGGCTGTAACCCGCAAACTCGGAAATACGAGAACCGTGACAGCGGGAATGCTGCTGCTTGTTTTGCTTTATCTCTTTGGCCCTCATATCGTTCAGCTGCCAGCAGCAGCAATGGTATACTTCATTATTTTCACCGTTCTTGGCGTAATCTTCCCTTTGGTCATGGGATTGCTCACGGCGCTGAACGCTTCGATCCGGGGAACCATATCAAGTCTAGCCAACTCCACGATGAACGGCGCCAATACACTTGGAGCATGGCTGGCCGGACTGCTGTATGTTCACCTTAACGGCTATGTATCGATTGGCATCTTCTCGGCCGTATGCATCTTGCTCTCCCTTGGAACCTTCCGGCTGGGCGGGCTGCTCGCGAGTACAGATACGACGGCCAGGCAGCAGTCGGAGTCGGCATAGCACCAAGCAAAATTAGAGTCAGCCAATCGGCTGACTCTAATTTTGCTAATCGGTTAATGGAATGATTTTATATAAGGAATAGGTTCCATTCTCTCGTTTGGCATAATGTACGGTGTATTTTTGATTGATCTCGATGGTATCCCAAAGTTCCTTTTCAACATCGAATCTGACAACGCTTTTCAGTTTTTTTTTGTCGGGATATGCCGCCATAATCCAGTACTGCCCGTCATTCGTTATACCTTTATCCGCTATTGCAACATTTGCAACGATTGCTTCCAGATGATACTTGTCATTGTTTGTATCGTCCGGGGAGCAGGCACCAAGCAGTATACCAACTACCAGAAGGGTCAAGGTGTTCCATAAATATCTTTTCAATATCCCGCCTCCTATTGGCCTTACCGGTTCAAAGCAATCTATATGCCTTTTATCGTTTTTTTAGAAAGTTTTTAGAGTCCGTAAACATCCGCCAGCTATACTTTAGACATCCAATCCTTAAGGAGCGTTTCTATGAAAAAAAGCTGGTGGATCATGCTGTTCCTGTCCATTGCCATTATGCTGCCGTTTATTATTCCGTACCTAACGTTTGACCCTGCAAGCAGCCGCGTTGACATTTCCTCGCGGACGATTCAATATCCTGCCTTGGTTCTTCATATCGTGTTGGCTTTTGTCGCCATGATTACGGGATTTCTCCAATTCCACAAAAAAATAAGAGAGAACAACCCCTCTCTGCATGCCTTACTTGGCAAAGTATACGTTGTCTCTGTTTGCATAAGCGGCGGACTTGCTCTTATCGTGACTTGCTATGAACCGGACTATGGGAGAGCCTTGTCCTTTCTGTTCCTTGATCTGATCTGGCTGTTCACAACGGTGAAAGGATTCCGGGCAGCGGTGAACGGGGACTTTGCTGCTCATAAGCTATGGATGATCCGCAGCTTTGCCATAACCTTAACGGCGGTTATCGCAAGAGCGGTCGTCCCTCTGCTCATTCTGTTTTACCTGCTGCTGCACGGTTTCGCGCTTCCGAACGGGCGTACGGGCATGATTGAAGAGGTGCTCGATAACAACATCTGGGCGGCGTTTATCCTTCATTTCATAATTGTGGAGTGGTATCTCCTGAGGCCTCGCCGCGAGCAACTTTCGTTATAATCGAATTTTTCCAACCATTGGAATAAAAGGTATGCCATACTAGGCTTATCTAAGTGATGGTGGTGGTCGATATGAACTTTATTATTCGTAAACTCAAGCAGCCCGAAGACTTCCAGGCTGTAGCGCCTCTCGTCAATTTAATATGGCCCGAGCCAACTACGGCGCAGCGGCTGCAGGAGGATGAAGAGAAAATCCCCCCTGGACAGCTTCACTATAACGAAGCAGGCCAGCTTATGGGCTGGGACCGTCCCAAATGGGTAGCCGAAGAGGAGAGCGGACAAATCATCGCTTACGCGATTGCCTGGCGGGCGCCATGGACGGAACCCGGTGCGCTTATTTACACCTTGGTCGTAGACCCGGCATTCCGGGGAAAAGGCGTAGGTACGGCACTGTACGCTGCCCTCCACGCATGGGCGCTGGAAGTTAAGGCTTCGAGTCTGATCAACTATTCCATGAAGGAGACGGACGAACGGTCGCTTGCCTTTGCAGAGCGTCATGGCTATATTCGGGAACGGCTGTCGTTCGAATCCGTGCTTGATCTTCGTGAATACGCCGTTAACGAGGAGCTTCTCGCCTCGATCCATAATGCCGAGCAATCCGGCATACGCTTCGTTACTTTGGCGGAGGAACCGGGTGAGGAGAACGAGCGCAAGCTGCATGAGCTGTATAAAATCACGCATTTCGATATTCCCGGCTATTCCGGCGACTTCCCATGGTTCGAGGAGTGGAAAAAATGGAACATCGGCCTGCCCGGCGTACGTCCGGAATGGATTCACGTCGCCAAGGACGGGGACCGCTACATTGGCGTCGTAACTCTGCAGCATAACGAGCAGACCGGGGCCATGTATCATGAATACACCGGCGTTCTGCCGGAATACCGCGGGCGCCGCATCGCCCTTGCCTTGAAGCTGCTTGGCCTGCAATCCGCAAAGGCAGCCGGTGCCCCTTATCTCCGGACGCATAATGATTCCGCTAATATCCCTATGCTTCGTGTCAACCGCGATCTGATGGGGTTCCGGGCTGAGCCGGGAAGCTACAAGATCGTCTGCACGCTGCAGACAGCAACGAAGGCCATCCTTTAGCGGGATGGCCTTTCTTTTATTTCAACCGGCTGATTGTTTCATGAATCCCTTCCCTGAAGCTTGTTGCCGGAACCGGCCCAATTAACCGCTCATACTTTTGGCTGCTGAGGCGAAGCGGTTCTGATGTCAGATACAGCATCTCCACCACTTCCTTCATTACGGGAACAAATAACCCAAGCAAAGATAAGCCGGCTTTGCCAAGCGGCAGGACAGCCTTCTTGCTGCCGCTTGCTTCTCGGGCGAGACGAACGATCTCATGACCGGATATGACATCTCCGCCCGGTATGTTCCACTCCTGACCGTAAGCGTGATCACGCAGCGAGATCTCGACAATCATCTTCGCCGCATCCGGCAAATAGACATATTCGCGCGGCACATTCATGTTGCCTATGAAGAAGGCCGTCTTGCCCGCCGCAATAGCTTCCAGCGTAGAGCCGAGATACGAGGCTTCATTGGCCGTTGGTCCATAATAGTCCGGCAGGCGGACAATAAGGGGACGGGCACGAGTCCACCGCTTATCAAATACCATCTCCGCAAACCGCAGCCGTGTCCGCCCTTTACGGGTATGAGGCTGTTTCGGATGCTCCTCGGTCACCCGCTCCATCTGCCTTTTTCCATAAGGATAAATCCCGTCAATGACAACAACCTTTAGCCCAAGCCGACTCGCCGCCTCCATCACCGCCTCGCCAAGAGGCAGCAGCCGATCCTCCATCTCGTGGTACGGAACATTCGCACAATGGAACATGACATCCGCCCCTAGCGACGCTCCCTCCACATCATCCGCCTTAAAGGCATCTCCAACGGCTAGCGACAGATTCGCCGGATTGCCTAGCCTCGCTGCAAACTTCTCCAGCTTCGCGCGGGAGCGCCCAAACGCTACGACCGAAATCCCCCGGCTTACCAATTCCTCCGTAATGGCAGCCCCTGTGCCGCCCGTAGCTCCAATAACGATTGCCTTTTTCATCTCTACCACTCCTCGTTTATTTTGTGATTGATCAATCACTAACTTCTATTGAAAACAATATACTACTTATTTAGTGATTGATCAATCACTATTTTACAAGGCTTGGCAGCCCTCTTTATTTGTTCATTAACTCCGGGATATCCAGCGCCATCGAAATATTGCACAGCATGCCGCGGGCCAGGAACAGCATGGCTCTTTCCTCCGGATCAGCGAGCTTATTGTTCTGGAACGCTTCCAATACAATGCGGCGCACTTCCTTCAGCCCCATCTGCATCGCCGCACGGATTGGCTCCTCGTGCATCGTCTGCGCCTGCATCTGGAGCAGCGTCTCCTGCCGGTGGGCAGCCAATATCTCTTCATACGTCTCAATCAGCTCCTGCTCCAGCCGATCCGGCGATGCCGTTTCAACTACCTGGCTGAACGCCTCCGTAATTCTCTCCCAAGAAACCTCAAGCGCCGCCAGCATTAAAGCTTCCTTCGTAGCAAAAAACTTGAATACATAAGGCTGCGAAATACCTGCCCGCTGCGCCACCTGCGCTGTTGTCGTGCGATAATAGCCGGTTTCCGCGAACACCTCAATTGCTGCCGATATTATTTCCGTCCGCCGGTTAACGGACGCCGTGTCGTTCTTCGCCATCGTCTATTTGCTCCTCTGCCATATGCAATTAGTGATGAATCACTTATTCATAGTGTAACAAGTCTTATGCATCCCAGGCAACATGCTTTCATTTGCACTGTATCTTCCGGATGCTTTGAAAGGAATACAAATGATATGAAAAGGCACAAGCATGTTGGATAAAAGGCTGCCCAGAACGGACAGCCCGCTTCTATAATCATCAGCTAGAGCAAATGCATCTTCGCTTCCGCCTCTTCCCAAGGCACCGTGTAACCTGCCCCTTTGGCGCAAAAAATGGACGAGGAGGTATACAGCGGATCCGCATCCTTCCTGTAGCCTTTGCGCGCAATGACCTCCTGCTCGTTATGACAGCGGTCGTAGCCGGCAAAAACGAGTTGAATACTGCCTCTGCCATGCGTGAAGGCGGCCAGGTCCGTGCTGTAATCCATAAAGGTGGCGACCGGCACTTTGCCCGTAATGATCGCATGCGATGCGGTTGTCTGCGGAGGATCGAACTGCCCGGAGGCGCGCTGCAGATCCGATAACACCTTGCCCAGATGGTCCAACTCCACCTTGATTTTGTACTCGTAGAACGGTTCAAGCAGCACATTGTCTGCCTTCTCAAGCCCCTGCCTCAACGCCCGGAACGTTGCCTCACGGAAGTCACCGCCATGCGTATGCTCGTTATGGCCAGCACCTGTGAGCAGCGTAATCCGCACATCCGTCAGCGGACTTCCCGTCAGCAGTCCATGATGCTCGCGCTCGAACAGATGCGTTTCGATCAGATTCTGATTGCCTACGCTCAGGTCATGCACATGGGCAGCATTCGTGAACGTAATGCCGCTGCCCCGCTCTCCAGGCTCGAGCAGCAGATGCACCTCGGCATAATGCCGCAGCGGCTCGAAATGTCCGTAGCCCCTCACCGGGCTGGCAATTGTCTCTTTATACAAAATCTCCGGACTGCCAAAGACTACTTCGAAACCGAAGCGGTCCTTCACCAGCTGCTGCAGCACTTCAAGCTGAATGACACCCATCACGTGAATCTGGATCTCCTGCAGACTCTCCTCCCAGATGACATGAAGAGACGGGTCCTCCGCATTCAAAATGCGGAAAGCCTTCAGCACGTCTTTTACCGGGATGGATTCAGGAAAAATAACCTTGGACGTCAGAGCCGGTACCAGATCATAGGACAGCTTGTCCGAATGAAGTCCTGCGCCTTGTCCCGTTTCGGCTTCCGTAAGCCCGATAACCGCAAACAAATCGCCGGCCGATACCTGATCCACCGCCTGCATTTTACTGCCGCTCACGATTAGAAGCCTTGTTGCTTTCTCGCAACGCTGTTCTTCGCCGCTGCCGTAACAGAGCTCTTCCCGCACCTTGAGCGTTCCGCTGAGCGCTTTCATATACGTTAGCCTTGTGCCGTTGCTGTCATGACGGATTTTATAGACGCGTCCTCCGAAGGGTGCCTGCCCGTTATAATTAACGGTCGTCAGCAGATGCAGCTGTTCCAGGAACTCCTTAACGCCGGCATCCTGCAGCGCCGATCCGCTTACGCAAGGGAATAACCGGCTGCTCCGCACCATCTCCTGAAGCGCGTGCAGCCAGAAGGCTTGATCACCTTCACCGGATAGAAAGCAATCCAGCAGCTGTTCATCCCGCTCAGCGAGACTTTCCATTAATGGTTCTCCCACAACGCCGCCTGCAAAACTTTCCGTAATTAGTGAGGCATCCAGCGTCAGATGAAGCTGAATCTCCTCCAGGACGCGGTTAACATCCGCCCCGGTCCGGTCTATTTTGTTAATAAAAAAGAACGTCGGAACCCGGCTCTTCCGAAGCAGCTGCCAGACGGTTTCGGTATGCCCCTGCACCCCTTCCACCGCGCTTACAACCAATATGGCGTAGTCCATCACCTGGATGGCCCGCTCCATCTCCGGAGAGAAATCGACGTGCCCCGGCGTATCGATTAAGTAATAGGTATCCCCTTTATAGGTCATTACAGCCTGGTCGGCAAATACCGTAATGCCTCTTGCCCGTTCAATGTCATGGCTGTCGAGGTAGGCGTCCTTATGATCCACCCGGCCCCGGTCCCGAATGCTGTTCGTATGATACAGCAGCTGCTCGGCCAGCGTTGTCTTGCCCGCATCCACATGCGCGAACATGCCAATCGTTACTTGCTTCATGCGAATCCCCTTGGTTTGATTTTGCCATAATCATATCACACCGGACGTTTCGATTGACCCGGCTCCTCTAAATTCTTCATAAACAGGGAGATGACAAAGGACATCGCAAGCAAAATAAGCGGCACCACGCAGATCAGCACCCGAAAGACCGTCTCCGGCTGCGGCCCAGGATCGTCTCCGCTCTGATAACCGTAGATCAGGCCAACAATCCAGAAGGCTACCGCGGCTATAAGCCCGCTCGAACGCGTAATAAAGCCCGCAACCGCCGTATAGATTCCTTCCCGCCGCCTGCCGGTCCGCTCCGCATCCAGATCAATAATCCGGCTGCTCAGCATAGCGGGTGTAACAAGGAACCCCGCCATTCCAAAGCCAACCAGTATACCGGCAACAATTCCGCTGCCAAGACTGCCCGCGAACCAAAGCGGGATGACCGACAATCCGTAAACGGCGAGCGCCAGCCGCCAGCTGCGCAGGCCGCCAAGCTTGCGGGAGATGAGATACCATATCGCCACAAGCGGTATGATGGAGACAAAGACGGCACCCATCAGGATGGACACCTCTCCTTCCGAGATATTCAGGACGTATTTGGCATAGAACGGAAGCAGGGCTGCAAGCAGGCCATTCACCGTCTGGGCGAAAGAGCCTGCAATATTAAAGATCCAGAACGGCTTATTCGACAGCGTCTCCCGGAATGCGGCAATTAGGGGAAGCGGCGCTTCCTGATGCGTGCTGTCCTTCTCCCGGACAGATAAAGCGAACCAGGTCATAAAGACGCCGAATATAAGGGAATAAACCACCGACATCCATCCGAAGCCGATCCACTCATACAAAATGGGAGTCAGAGCAGTGCCAATGAGAATAGCCACGATCTGAAACCCCTGCTGAACGGCTGATGCTTTTGCCCGAAGCCGGTCCCCTTTGAACAGTTCCGGGAAGAGCGCCCCGTAGTTCACCCACAGCAGGGTCGCAATCCCCTCGAACAGGATCAGCGACGTCAGCAGCCAAACGAACAGCTCCGTATTGCCAAGCCCTTTAGGGACGGAGAATACCATAATGAAGGCCAGCATAAAGGCTGGCGTGGAGAAAAAGATCCACGGTCTGCGCCTGCCGTAGCGCGTACGGGTCCGGTCGGACAAATAGCCGGCCATCGGGTTGTTGACCGCATCCCAGATGAGATAGATTGTGCGTGCAATCGTAGCAAGCCCAAGGCTCAGGCCCAGCTTTTCCACGTAATAATAGTTAAAGAAGGATGCAAACGCCTGGCTTGGCACCATCATTGCGAACATCCCGAGCGCATACGCGGTTGGAGAATTGAGAAATTTCCTGCCCATCGCTTGTTCCCCCCTTATAGGCGAAGCAAAGCTTCCTTACGTCTTATGCGGCGTGTCCTTCAGATATGCAGATATGCCGTTCTCACACGCAAGGCAAGGCAAGTAATAATCAAAAGGGCTGCCGCGGAAGCTAATCGCTTCTGACGGCAGCCCTTTTCTGATGCTCAGTCGAAATACTAGAATACGCTGTCAGGTACATAGTACACTTTCTGCGTGTCTTTCTTATTGTCCGGGTCTGTAACGATCGTGAAATAAACGTTGCTGTTTTTCGTCTGTACGCCCTCGATCTCATGGGTTCCCACATTCGTAATGTTCACAAGGGTTTTATAGGCGCCCGTGTTAGACATTAAAGCAATTCGCGGCGTTTCGCCTTCCGCTCCGCCCGACGTGTAGATTTCCGTATTCGAGAGCATATCGAAGCCTTGGAAGGATCCGTTTGGCCGAACGATATCGCTGCCCGATTGCGTAAAGCTGGTCACGCAGGCGCTTATCGCTTCCGCGCTGTCCATTCGCACCTGTTCATTGCTGTCCAGAAGCTTGTTCAAGGCTGCCGTGTCATAAATGGACCACGTAACCGTGCCTTCGACGGTCTGTACACGGAAAATCGTATAGTCGCTGTTGCCGCCGGCATCCACGCGGTAAGTATCGCCTAATCTCGCGCCGTTCTTATCGGCATAGTTCATGTAGGTGAATCGATGAAGATCCGTATAATCATGGGTAGCTCCTGCCGAGTATTGGAGTCTGGCTACCTGAAGCGACCAGTTATACGTTGTGGATGGATCCGCTTTTGAACTGAAGTAGAAGTAATCGATACCATTGTAGGTGTACATATCCAGCGTCTGGCCATGACCGGCATTGGTAATCGTCATTTCGTCCACATAGGTAGCGGTGCTTCCGCTCATGAGCAATCTCGACAGATAGACGGTTCCGCCGGAGCGCTGGGTGACGTAAAGATACTTGGAAGCGATGTAGGCTTTTTGGACAGCAAGGTTGTGGTTAAGCCCTTTGAGATTGTAAGCGAGGGTAGCCGAAGCGTTTACGGTTTTCCCCGGAGTTGCTGCAACTGCGGGCAATACGGTTGTGCCGAACAGGAGCATAGCAAGAACAGCAGCAGCAAAAATTTTAACAGGCTTGTTCATAGGGCTAAATCTGTGAAGCGGCAGCATACAAATCCCTCCGATAATATGGTTGATTACACCATGATTATCAAGGAGAAGGATATCGTTTAGAATAGTCTGGACGAACCAATAAATGTTAAAAAATTATAATGAAGCCTCTGTTTCAAAGCTATGGAATAGCCATTCTGCCGTCTGCCGCATTCATCAGCTTCGTAACAGCAGGCTGTGTCTCCGCGGCCAGCACGCCCCGGCTGAAGACATACCGCGGGGCGCAACGCGTCCGGATTAACTCGGCCGGTTCAGCCGCGTCAAACAAGAGGAAGGAAGCCGGATCACCAAGCTTCGGCGCTCCTTGTTCGAAGCCATAGCTGCCGAGCTGCATCGCTTTTGCTCCGCCATGCGTAATCATGGCCACTATATCGTTCAGATCCTGACGGCCGCACATATGGGCCAGATGGGCAGCCATATGCGCGGCATCAAGCGGATTTCCCGTGCCAAGCGGATAAAAAGGGGTCCGGATATCGTCATGAGCCAAGGCCACATTAATGCCGGCCCGGCGGAAATCCTGGATACGCGTAATCCCCCGCCCCTTCGGAGAAGCATCGTAGCGGCCCTGCATCACGCTGTTAATCAGGGGACAAGCCACGATGGAGATACCGGATTGTTTTACCAGTCCAAGCAGCTTCTGAAAATAGGGCTCATTGTAGTATGCTGCGGCATTGGCATGAGCGGTGGTCACTTTGGAGGCAAGACCGGTTGATAAAGCAAGCGAGGCGCATACCTCAAGGTAACGCGAGGCTTCATCATCGGTTTCATCGCAGAAGACATGAACAAGCGAGCCGTACTGCTGTGCCAAAGCAAATGCTTTGCGGAGGCTTAATATCCCGTCCTCGCGGGTCCGCTCCAGGTGCGGAACCGCCGACACCCCGTCTGCACCCAGCCGAAGCGCCTCTTCCAGCCTTGCTTCATTATCCGGACATGCGACAATCCCGTCCTGCGGAAAAGCGATAACCTGCACTTGCATTCGTTCAAGGTAGCGCTCTTTCAGCTCCATCACCGCCCGCAGAGCGGTCAGCTTTGGGTCGCCGATATCAACCATCGCCCGCAGGTGAAGGACGCCGTAGCCGATAAACAGCTCTAGCGTACGCTCCGCCCTTGCCAGGACATCATCGCGCGTAAGCTGCTTTTTGCGGGAAGTCCAGATCGAGATGCCTTCGGCAAGCGTTCCGCTCTCATTCCAGACCGGATCGCCGGCCGTCAGCGTGGTGTCCAGATGCACATGGGACTCAACAAACGGCGGAAGCAGCAGTCTGCCCTGCGCCTGGAAGGTCGTTGCGGCGGATGCTCCCGCCAAGCTGCCAATTGCAGCAATGGCACCTCCCTTGATGCCAATATCCGTTAATATACCGCTGCCGGGCAGCTTTACCTGAGAAACAAGCAAATCAAATGGTATCGTCATCCTATCCCCGCCATTCATTTTATGCCTTTGGTTGCTGCAGCAAATCTCGCCACTCTGGCCCCAAGCCTGCCGGCCATCCGCAGCTCGCGTTCATCCGGCGTTCTCGAGCTGTCCGGACCTGCCAGCGTGGAAGGCCCATAAGGCGAGCCGCCAATCGCGTCAGCGGTCAAATATTCCGGGTTCTGCGAATACGGCAGACCGACATAGACCATCCCGAAATGCAAGAGCGGGATGATGGACGTCAGAATTGTCGCCTCGTGGCCGGTATGAATCGATCCGGCACTCGTCATGACGCCGGTCGGCTTCCCTTCCAGCTCCCCGCCGGCACATAAGCTTCCCGACAGATCCAGAAAAGATTTTACCTGCGCCGGCATAGAGCCGTAATAGGTCGGAAACCCCCATACGATCCCGTCCGCCCAGCGAAGATCATCGGCCTTAGCCTCCTGCACGGTCTGCTGCAAAGCCTGCGCGGCTTCATATTTCTCCCACCTTGCTCCAACCCGGAACGTACCGGAAAGCCCGCTGCCTTCCGTGCTTTGCCTGCGGTCCGGATGGTCCAGCAGCGCCGTAATGTTATCCGGATGGCGAAACTCCGGAATACGTACCAGCCTTGCGGTATGCCCTTCACTCTCTATGCCTTGCGCGGCGGCTTCCGCCATCCGGTGAATATGTCCGTAAGCACTGAAATAAATTACAAGCACGTTGGCCATTCCATCACTCCTTAAGCAGCGTAAACGGATGCGCCGTCCCAAGGAACAGCAGCATACCGTTTATACAGCAGGAGCCGCGCATGCCAACATGCAGCGGCTCCGTTGCCTGCCCTTTATTTGCCCGGCAGATATTCATTCGTAAATACATCTTCGATTGGCTCCGCTTCCTTCAAGAGTCCCATATCAACCAGCTGTGCCTGCAGGCCGGACCAGATGTCCTTGCTCATGTAGCCAACGCCGTTGGTCTCCGCATCACCGCCGTATACAAGCGGTTCCTGCGCTTTGGCGCCAAACGCCATTGCTTCCAGCTTCAGATCCGGGTTTTTCTCCTGCATCACTTTGTTGATCTCATCGGAATGATCTTTATAATAGTCCCATCCTTTAATCGATGCCTCTACGTAGGCTTTCACCGTATCCGGATGCTTCTTCAGGAAGTCTTCGGTTGTATAGAGGATGTTGCCGTATTGCTTATAGCCGAGGTCATAGTTCAGGAAGTATTCGACGTCGACCCCTTCCTGCTGCATCGAGAACGGCTCGGAGGTTACATAAATTTGAGTGGCGGCAGTCGGATCGGATACAAAGTTAGCAAGCGAGCCGGTATACTTCATTTCCGTTACTTTATCGAGGCTGTAAGCCTTCTTTAAGTACTCCCAGAACACGACGCCGCTTCCGACAAAGATTTTGTTGCCGTTCAGCTCCGTTATATCCTTGTACTGCCCCTTGTGGAACATGATCCCTTGCGGATTCTTCTGGAACGTTGCCGCAACCGCCACAAGCGGAATTCCGTTCTGACGCGCCAACAGAATCTCATCCGCCTGCCCCATGCCAAATTCGGCTTTGCCGCCGGCGACAATCTGGGTGGAAGAGATACCCGGCCCGCCGGATTGGATGGTCATGTCGAGACCCGCTTCCTCATAGAAGCCTTTGGCCAGCGCTGCATATTGCCCGCCATGCTCCGGCTCCGCGAACCAGTTGGTCACCTGGCTGACCTTGGTCAGCTCCTTGGAATCTCCCGATGAGTTGTTGCTCCCGCAAGCCGTCAGACTTAAGGTAACTGCAAGAAGCGCGGCCATTCCACCTAATTTTTTCTTTGATCTCAGCATGCTTCTCTTCCCCCTAATAAGAATTGTCACCCAAACAGCCGGATGGCTGTTTGTGATGATTCTTGCATCGAAAGCATAAGCTTATTCTCTTCTCCTCTATATGTGCATCCCTCTTGGGGAGGGACAAGCACCAACCTTAAGTAAGCAGACTTGGCTCCAGTCCGAACCGGTTCAGCCTGGAAGCAAACGTCCACCTGGTTTTGTTATAAATCCAACGCGAGGACGGAAGCTCCTGGAACAACTCTTCTTCGGCGCGTGCATCCAAAATAACAAAGCTCGCCGGATTCCCCGGCGCAATGCCGTATTGCTCAAGACCAACGATGCGGGCCGGGTTTGCTGTCAGCATCTGCAGCACGGTAATAATATCTTCCTCCTTGGCCAAATGGGCGGCATAAGCCGTCATTAAGCCAATCTGCAGCAGATCGCCTCTCCCGAAAGGATGGAACGGATCTTGAATATTGTCCGACGCTGCAGCGATGGGCACTCCGCCTTCCAGCAGCTCACGGACGCGGGTAACGCCCCTCCGGACATTGCCCCGGTCACCACGGCCTTGCAAATAAAGATTAACGGCCGGCAGGGTGACCGCCGCTACACCCGCATCCGACATTTTCGCGATTAACCGTTCCGCTTCGCCATGCTCCATCGCAGACAAGGAGCATAGATGGCCGGCCGTCGCCCGGCCGCCGTAACCGCCTGCCTTGACGTAATCGCAGTAAATATCGATCGTCTTGACGCCCGGATCATCCGATTCATCCGAATGAAGATCAATCGGTTTATCGAACCTTTGCGCCAGCTTGAATGCCCAAGCCAGGTTAGTCTCGGGATCAGGCGACAGATGCGGCGACCCACCCACCCCGTCTATGCCCATGCGCAGCGTTTCGGACGCGAATTCCGTTAATTCTCGTTCATAAGCAGAATCATAGAAGAACATCGGGAAATATTGAATGTCTACTATTCCGCTGACCCTCTCGCGGGCTTCCAGCGCCGCTTCAACGGTTCGCATGGCGATATCGCGGCCAAGATGAACAGGAACGTCAAGATGGCTTCTAAGAACTGCCGAGCCGAAGGAAGCCGAGCTCATCGCTGCCTTCTCTATGCGGTCGCGGATCATTTCCTTTGTAAAAGCCGGAGCAGCACCCCGGTAGTTCTCGATCGCCTCCAGCAGCGTACCGGACCGGTTGCGTACCCAAGGCAGCGAATAGGCTTTGTCGAGATGCATGTGGGCATCTACAAAACCCGGCAGCATCACCTTCCCCTCCAGGTCCAGCAATGCCGTTGTCTTCAGCTCGTCGAAGGAAAGGGAATGGATCGGAGGATGCTCCGAAGACACGATTATTCCCTCCTGCCGGTCGACGGCTGTCCAGCGCCCTCCCTGGACTTTTACCGTGTACAGGTCATCATTTTGCTGCAGCGGCAGCTTTACGTTGATGGCTTCCAGCATCTTTGTCTAATCCCTCCTAAAATGAATTTCAACCTAAGTGACCAGGTCCATGTCACTCGTGAAATTCATGCTTCGTAAGCATATGCCTAATGAATTTCAACCTAAGTGACCAGGTCCATGTCACTCGTGAAATTCATGCTTCGTAAGCATGGGCTACCCCTCAGATGATTTCATTTCGGATTCATGCCAGGAGCTCAGCATCCACTTGGAGAAGGCGTTCACCAGCAGGAAGAACGCGATGCCAAGCAAAGAGGCGGACAATCCGCAAGCGAACAGGTAAGCCGTCTGCAGGCGGGAGGAAGCAACGGTAATCGCATAACCGAGTCCGCCATTGCCTCCGCCGATACCGGCGATATACTCGCCAACAATGGCGCCAATAACGGCTAGCGTACATGAGATTTTTAAGCCCGCCACGATATAAGGAAGCGCGGCCGGGATCCGGAGCCGGATCATCGTTTGCAAGGGAGAGGCGTTATAGAGATAGAAGAGATTCTTCATGTTGTGATCGGTTGAGTTAAGGCCTATAAGAGTGTTGGACAGCATCGGGAAAAATCCGATCAGGAAAGCGATAATAATAATGGCGTTCATACCCGCCCCGAACCAGATCACGATAATCGGCGCGATGGCGACGATCGGAATCGTCTGCATGATGATGGCATAAGGGTAGATACTGCGCTCAATGAGCTTGGAGCTGGCGAGCAGAACCGCAAACCCGATACCTAGAATGATGCTGAGCAAGAAGCCAAGCACGGCCTCCGTAATTGTGGTATAGACCGACACCCACAGATTCGAAGCGTTCTCCGATGCCGCCATCACAATATCCGAAGGCTTTGGCAGCAAATACGGCTTCAGGCCGGACAGACGACAGAACAGCTCCCAGCCGCCAATGAACAGAACGAAGGCGACAGATGGCGGACCGACTCTTTTCCATGCTTTTCTCAATGATGAGGTGCGTTGCTTTGCGTCTGTGCCCACATCTGCCGACGTCCCAAACGATAAATCCGGGCTCGTTATCGTCTCCTCACGCATCGTTTATCCCTCCTGATTTGAAATGCTCTCTACCGGCGTTTGCAGTTTGCCTGGATTCAGCAGTCCGCGGGGGTCATTGGCACGCTTGGCATTTACCATCGCATCCCACTCTCCCCGCCCTCCCATCTCCAAAACCCAGGTATGAGGATCATTAATTCGGACGCCAATGGACCGGAAGTAGGCAATAATCTCATACAGCCGTTCATGTGTGGTGTAACGGACAACCGGCAGCGCTGCTGGAGCAACAACGCCCGACGTGCGGATAAATTCAAGATGCATCAGCACTTCATCGCCAAACTGCTCTTTAATAAGCGCAATCTGGTCGAGGAACCGGTCCTTGTCAAAGCCGGCCTGCAGGTAGGTCATCGTTGGATCCGTCTTGAGCGCCCATAGCGTCGTATGGTTCCATGTAAAATCGGAAAGCCCAATCACCTTGCGGTACTGCTCCGGCGGGATCGTGTAGCCGATTCGGCCGCCTGCCGCGCTGGCATGTGCCGCAAGCAGCCCTTCGCTTCCATGCTCGGTCTCCAGCAGACAAGCGCTGCAGCCGGCTTCCAGCTTTGAAGCGATAGGCTTGAAGAACGTCGGGATCGGCCACTCAACCGGGGCAACGAGACGCTTGCGGATCGTATCATCAAGCGCAACCGCATGCGAGAACCGGGCTGCTGACTCGAAATCGTCGAACTGGACAACCGTCTGGGTCCATTCCACTTTGGCCGCAATGGGGATGACCACTTCCACAAGCACGCCGGTCGTTCCGTAGTTATGAATGTAGGCGATAAGATCGTCTCCCTTGACGGTCAACCTGCGGGGAGTCTCTTCTACCGTCAGGACAACCGCCTCCAGCACATTGCCGTCCCACAGGTTGCCCCAGGTGATGGAGCCAATCCCGCCTGAACCGCCGCATACGAAGCCGCCTACCGTTGCTTTCATATAGGTGCTCGGATAAATCCGGAGCTCTTTCCCCTCTTCGCGGAGGAGCTTCTCCAAAGCGCCAAGCCGAACTCCGGCCTGCACGCGTGCATACGACTCTGTTACTTCAAGCACCTGATCGAGCTTGCTCAGATCAAGCACAATGCCGCCCTCGAGCGGAACCGCCTGACCGTAGTTGCCGGTACCCGCCCCGCGTGTCGTTACCGGAATCCGGTGCTTCCATGCCGATGCGAGCACTTGCGCCGCCTCATCCACCGAATGCGGGACGGCAATGCCCTCCGCCCGTTTGTCCTGAAGCAACGGGACTAACACCGGAGAATACCAGTAATAGTCCTTCGATAATTTATCGACCTGCCCGGGATCCGAGAGCAGCCTCTCTTCCCCCACAGCTGCCTGCATGTCAACCATCCAATCCTTCATCATGCTTGCTCCTCCTCTCTAATGCTTAAGGGCTTGCGACACGGACCGGACGATTTGCCCGAATTCCGGCGTTGTACGGAATGACTCGTCGCGCGGGAAAGGCACCGGTACGTTAATGAGCTCGGCAACCTTGCCCGGACGCGGCGTCATGACAGCGATACGGGTCGACAGAAATACAGCTTCGAACACGTTATGGGTTACGAACAGCACCGTCATCTCCGGATCCTGCCGCCATAATTCAAGCAGCTCAATCTGAAGGGTCTGCCGAGTAATCTCGTCCAGTGCTCCAAACGGTTCATCCATCAGCAGAAGCTTCGGCCTGGCGACAAGAGCACGGGCAATCGATGCCCGCATCTTCATCCCGCCGGACAGCTCGCGGGGCATGGAGCGCATATAATCCTTCAGCCCAACCATCTCCAGCACGCGTTCCGCTTCCCCCTGGCGCTCCTTACGCGGCACCCCGCGCAGCGCAAGCGGCAGCATTACATTATCGATGACCGAATTCCACGGCAGCAGCGTATGATCTTGGAAGACGAATGCGGTATCGGACTGCTTGCGGGCTTCGCTCGCCGCCCTCCCCATCACCTCCAGCTTGCCGCTGCTAGGATTGGACAAGCCGGTAATCATCTTGAAGATTGTCGATTTCCCGCAGCCGGATGGACCAACAAAACAAAGAAATTCGCCTTCATGAATGGTCAGATCAACTTCCTTGACCGCTACCGTCCCGTTCGGATAAACCTTGGACAACCGCTCCATCCTTACCCATTCCTTGGCCCCAGTCAATGTTGTCATGGTGATCATCCCCCTATCCGTTCTTCAGTGAGTCCATATCGAACGTTGCAACATGCATAAGTGCTTCGGCCAGCAACGGCCCTGCGATCGTGAGCATCGCTTCCCCTCTGTCCGCCGTTGCTTTGGTTGCATCTCCTGCGACTCCGCTGCCGGATATATCGTCCATTACCCAGGCAAACGACCTCGACCGGAAGGAGAATGAGCGGGAATCCGGGAACCTCGGCATCTCACGGGGAGCAAGCTCTGCATTTACCCACCCCGGACACATCGCCATCACAAGCGACGTCTCCACATCTCCGGCATGAATGCCGCAGGCTTTCTCTTCCTCATCGGTGAAGGAGTCGCTGTAGCCTACTGCACCGGGATCCAGCCGGTAGACCTCCAGTCCCGTCGCGATCCGGATTTCTCTCGCCATCATGCCCAGCAGATCCGCATTGCCGCCATGCGTATTAAATAGCAGAAGCTTATGGAAGCCGCTTCGCGCAAGCGAGGAAGAAATATCCTCCAGTACTGCCATCAGCGTCTTAGCCGATAGGGTGATGGTGCCCGGATGAGCGGCATGCTCAGTGCTCTTCCCATAGCTTACAGAAGGCAGCAGCCAGATTGGCGCATCTTCCGGCAAATGCTCAAAGGCCGCAGCCAGCATCGCCTCGCCAATGAGCGTATCCGTAAAGACCGGCATGTGGGGGCCATGCTGCTCCACAGCGCCTATCGGCAGAACGAGCAGGACATCCTCTTTGTTCATGGCCGCAATCTCTTTGGTCGTCAGCCGCGGTAAAAACCTCCGGTCATAAGCTTCTCCCTGATAACGAAAGAACATAAACACTCACCTCTTTAAGCAGAATATGATGTTAACTTAAATGACACACGATTCACTAAAAGCAAAGAAAATGGCAAAGGACTAGAAAATTTTCAGAATATTAAGTAAACTTAAATTACACTCATATAACACAAAACTTCCTCTTATTTACCACTTATATCACACAAACGAAAGTTTGTATACAGAATTTTCACACAATTGAACAGGTATGTAACATGTATTGGAAGGTAAAAGGGAGCTATTGGGAGGAGATCACTTATGCTAATCGGAACACGCCGCCACGAAATTATGATGCTGCTCGACTCAAAACCGCAGTTAACGATCCTCGAGCTTGCCGAGCAATTTAATGTCTCCAAAATGACCATCCGCCGCGATCTTGATCTCCTGCAGTCGGAAGGCAAAATCCAGCGGTTCCACGGCGGCGCCGTTAAAGTAAAACGGTTCATGGGCGCCAGGTACGAGCAGCGTGCGAACGAACATAAATCGGAGAAGCTCGCGATCGCCAAAGAAGCGGTCAAGCATATTCAGGACGGCATGAGCATTATTCTGGATGCCGGCACGACCGTAGCCTCAATGGTGGACGAATTGGAGCGTTTCAAGGGGCTCAAGATTATTACCCGTGATCTGCATACCGCCTTAATGCTGTCTAACGAAGAGCGGTTTGGGAGCTTTGATGTATACTGTTCGGGCGGAAGAATAAGCAAATGGGCGTATAGCCTGGACGGGGTTTATGCGGAGAAAATGCTTAAAGCAATGACTGTAGATGCCGCATTCCTTACTTGCGAGGCCGTATCTCTGTCCAAAGGGGCCATGGCCTGGTCGCCAAATCTTGTAGGGGTCCGGCAGACCACGATGGAAGCTGCGGGGAAAACGATTTTGCTGGCCGATTCCACCAAATTTAGCTACAACTCGCTTGCGATTTTTGCAGCCATAGATGAATTTGACGAGATCATTACCGACAGCCGGCTTGATGAATATGAACTCGCTTCCTATTACAAGGCTGGTATGCCGCTAACCATTGCAGCGGGACCAGAATAATAACAAGGAGCCTCTGCAGACAGGATCTGCCGGGGCTCCTTAAATCAGCTTATACTTCTTGTTCACACGGACATTTATTCTTTAAATTTCTCTTTCACAATACCGGAACCAATTCCTGCGCCAACCATAAGAACAAGCGGAGCAAAATTCCAGAACCATGACCCGTCCAGCAAAGCAATATCCATGCCGGCCAATTTGTTCAGCCCCAGCACAACAAGCTTAATAATAAGCAGGACTACACCCAGCAGGAATAACAGGTCAAACAACACCTTTAGTCCCGGATAGGCCAGTTGCTTGCTGTCGTCAATCACCTTTTTGGTCAACTCTTCATCACTCCTTAACAGCTCATCAATCGTAACCCCAAACAGATCACTGATCTTAATAATAATCTCGATACTCGGGTAGTTCTGATTGTTTTCCCACTTCGACACGGACTGCCGGCTTACAAACAGCTTCTCCGCCAGCTCATCCTGCGACCAGCCGCTGCTCTGCCGCATGCTCTTCAGCTTCTCTCCAAACACCATCTCGGCTATCACCTTTCCGCGAGTAAATTCATATCCACATCATGCTGAATTCCATGTACGAAGTAAAGCGAGCTTTCGTTGCGGAGCCCTGCAACCACAGGTTGCGCCAGTAAATACGCGGGTTTTTCCCGCTAGGACAAACGCAAAAAAGGGCCGTCCGGCATGTTGGACGACCCTTTTTTAGATATTACTTTTAATCAGCAATATCACCTATATAGCAAGCATAAATCTGCTCAATCGGCTTGAAGTACAGATGCCCGTCTTCCCATGGCTGAAAATGCAGATCCATCCTTGAATCGCTCCAGTTCTCCGGAGTTCCCTTCGTGCTAAGGCGTCCCGGCATAACAGGCTCCTCGGTCACATTCGGGAATTCCTGATAACCAAACAGGAGATTCTCGTGAATGCCGATGATCTCGTATTTTGGTCCGAAGAAAGCCCGCTCCTCCTGAAGCTGGTAATGGTAATAAACATAACTGCTGACCATCTCCGGCCTCAGATGCGCAACCCGCCCGACTCTCTTCTCGACCGGAGACTTGCGAAGCCAGTGCTCCTCATTCGCTGGCTCGTTGAAGTGGAAGACATCCATCATCCGGATCCATTTGCGCGGCTCCGCCTGCCCCGGCCAATCCTTCAAATACGGCTCTGCCGCACCTGCAACCTCTTCGGGCGCCAGCTTGCCGTCCAGGCACTCATAATAGAGAAAGACATTATGTTCCCAATGGAAAGCCGCGGCCGTCATCAAACGGCCCTGCTTCACCAGACTGGTGACATGCTCATTCTGCTGTAATGCCGCTACGCCAGCCTTTTGACAGCCGTCCTTCCATGCTGCCCTATACATGAACCGCTCGATCATACCGTCCGCTCCATTCCGTATAAAAACCAAGAATTAATGACGATGTTTTGCCAGCCACCCGCCTGCATAATCAACCGCTTCCTTCAATTCAAGCAGCCTGCATTCCGCATATCCGACCTGACCGCGGTTGATGGTGCCATGATCCTCAAAATGCCTGCCCAACTCTTCAAAATCACCGGAGTCGTAAGCATAGTCCATGAACCACTTCCACGTCCGCTGCCCATTCACCAGCATCGCTGTGCCCATCTTTTTGGTCGGCATGCCAGACAGCCTCGACTCGGCAAGATGAAGGCTGGTACAGGAATCAAAGCCAACACCAAGCAGCAGTACTTTCGCACCCGCCGCATATAGCTTGCCTAGCGGAGAAGCCTCCCCGAACTGCGGGGTTAACGGATGACCGTTTGCGATATACTCCGCATATTTGCCGTTCGCACAAAAGGACACCTGCGGGTGCTCCGAGCGCAGCGTACCCGGATAAGTCCGGAACAGTTCGGCGATACGTCCCATTCCCCGCGTTGGCGTTACCGCCGGATCAAAGGCCGGCATTTCGTTATAGATCATTTCGATCCACTCCTGCGGAACCGGGGGATTGCCCCATTCGGCGGGATCACTCCAGTCCCCGCTTTGCGCCGGCATGACGAGCGTCCCGCTTTCTCCAACGGATTGCAGCAGCGCCTGCACGACCGCCTGCGCACCGCCGCATACCCACCCGATGCTGGACAAGGAGGAATGAACAAGCAGATGATCCCCTTCTTCTATGCCCAGCTGACGGAGGTCATGCAGCATCCCGTTTACCGTAACCGGCAGCTTCGTTTGCTTGATAATGTCATGCTCACTCATATTCCCTTCAACACCTTTCTCTTCGCCAATCTTAGTTGCGGATGGTAAAATAAAACTGATTATTCATAGTCTAATAGAATAGGCGGCGCAACATGTCCATTACCTATAAGATGTATACGATGTGTATGGTTCAAGATAAGGATAAGGTACTTTTAATCAATAGGCCAGACAAAAAGGGATTTCCCGGTTATATTGCACCCGGCGGCAAAGTGGACTTTCCCGAGAGCTTCGTAAACGGCGCAATCCGGGAGGTTCAGGAAGAAACGGGCCTGATCGTGAAGGACATTATTTATAAAGGACTGGAAGAGTTCTGTGATCCCCATACGAACCTCAGATATATGGTCTTTAACTACCTGGCGACTTCGTTTGAGGGGAGTCTGCTCGAGAATCCGCCGGAGGGCGAGCTGCTCTGGGTGAACAAGGAAGAGGCACTGAAGCTTCCGATGCAAAGCTGGTTTGCTCGCCGCTTCCCGCTATTCTTCCAGGAGGGTACATTTGAGCTGAGCTACGTGTGGGACGAGAAGACCAGAGAAACGCTCGATAAAACAGAACGCTACTACTCTCTCGCTCCTGTACAGCAGCACTAAGGCCAATAAAATTAGCACTTGAATAAAAATAACGGCATAAGCTATACTAGTAAAAATTCAAACGAAATTATGCCGATGAAGAGAATCCAACTCGGAGGCGTTCTCGTCAAGGGGTTACCCCCTAAGTTAACCGGACCCGCCCGTTACCGCGGAACTAAGTGGATTAAACAGCGGTCAAACTGTTTAATCAATTTGGGTGGCACCGCGAGAATACAAGCGCTCTTCGTCCCAATCGGATGATTAGAGCGCTTTTTTGTATTCAATCGTAGAGGAGCGAGTTGCCATGTTAGACATCAAGTGGATCAGGAACAACCAGGAACGTATTCAAACCGTCGCAGACCAGAAAGGGATTGCCATCTCCATCACCCAGCTTGTGGCATGGGATGATCAAAGACGGGTGCTGCTGCAGGAAATCGAACTGCTGCGCCAAGAGAGGAATCAGACCATTCAGGAGATTAATCTATCCATCTATAGCCATGACCTTCAGCATCTCGATCAGAAGAAGCAGATGATGAAGAAGATCAACCATCGGTTAGCTGCCTTGGAAAAAGAACATAAAACCGTTCACGATCAATATTCGAACCTGATGTTAGTTGTCCCAAACATCGTGTCGCCGGACACGCCTGTTGGCCTTTCGGATCAGGATAACGTGGAGGTAAGACGAGTCGGCGAACCAACCGGCTTCGCCTTCGAAGCCAAAGACCATGTGAAGCTTGGCGAGCTTCACCGGATGATCGATATTCCCCGCGGTGTCCGAACAGCCGGAAGCCGCAACTATTATTTGACCGGCGCCGGTGCCGCGCTTCATCGCGGTGTGCAGCAGCTGGCTCTGGACTTGCTGATGGCCAAAGGATTTACTTTGCTCGAGGTTCCGCTCATGGTCCGAAAGGAAGCCCTGCACAATACCGGCTTCTTCCCGCTTGGACAGGAACAGACCTACCAAATAGACGGCGAAGACAGATACCTTGTCGGTACATCGGAGGTGCCGCTTGTATCGTACTACGATAATGAAATCGTCGATGTCCGCGAACCAATCCGGCTTGCTGCCGTCTCGACCTGTTTCCGGAATGAAGTAGGTTCGGCGGGCAAAGATGTTCACGGTTTATACCGGGTACACCAGTTCTCGAAGGTAGAGCAGGTTATTATTTGCGAAGACAGCCTGGAGGCGTCGGAGCAGATGCTCCAGGAAATCACGCAAAACGCAGAAGATCTCTTGCAGCTGCTTGAGCTCCCCTATCGCGTCATGGCCGTATGCACGGGAGATATGTCGCAGAAGACTTATAAGCAATTGGACATCGAAACCTGGATGCCAAGCCGTCGGGCTTACGGCGAAACCCATTCGTCGTCGAATCTTCTCGACTTTCAGGCGCGCCGCTCGAACATCCGGTACCGGGATGTTCAAGGAAAATCGCGGTTCTGCCACACGCTCAATAACACGGCCGTAGCTTCGCCGCGAATTCTCATTCCGCTGCTCGAGAACCATCAAGAGGAAGACGGCTCGATCCGTATCCCTGAAGCGCTGCGCAAATATATGAATGGAATGGATCGTCTGCACATTTGATGTTTCCTGCCGAGTGGGTTACTACTTGATTCGAGTCGCCCTCTTTAGCTACGTTGTACTTTATGCAGGATATTTAAAGCTATTGGAGCATGGAGGCTGCCTATGTTGTACAATATGCAGGATATTGGCAGCTTTTCGGCTTAATTGCACCCATATGAACGAATATACTGCATTAAATACAACATAGGGTGGCCAACAGCCCCATTGAGCCGGATTATACTGTAGAACATACAACGTACGTCGGCAGATGAGATGCAGGGTGCCCCAGCCAGTATGGGCGGTACCCCCTGGCGAATCACGCCTACGATCATAACGCTCATAGGCATAAGCATCCGCTGAGAACATAGAACAGACCTCCTCTAACCAAAGAGGAGGCCTGTTCTATTCTCTATTCCATTCTATAGCCTGAAATTCACAAAAAAGATCGTTCCCTGCTCGCTCGTCTGCACCTTGATAACCGCGTCATGACGGGCGGCAATACCGTAGCTGACGGATAGGCCAAGGCCAGTTCCGCTCGACTTCGTGCTGAAGAACGGCGTTCCCAGCTTTTCAAGAAATTCTTCCTTAATCCCGCTCCCCTGGTCTTTGACCTCCATCACAACTTGCTTGTCGTCAGAGTATGTCTTAATCGTTAAGGTACCTCCCAAAGGCATGGCATCCAGTCCGTTCAGCACGAGATTCAGCACTAACTGACGGATTTCTTTCTCATCGAGTTGAATAGGCGGGCATTCCCCCAAGTCCAGTGTAATATCATGGTTACCGGTCATCGCTTTGGACTGGATAAGCGGGAACAAGGTTTCAATAACCGTATTGATCTGCTTGAGCTTCCGGCTCGTCGGAGCTTGCGCACCCACGGACAGGAACTCGGTTACGATATTGTGCACGCGGTCGAGCTCTTCGATCATAATATCGGTATATTCCTTCGACGGATTGCTCTTGGACAACTGAAGGAATCCGCGTACCGTCGTCATCGGATTACGGATTTCATGTACAATACCAGCAGCCATCTCCCCTGTAATGTTGAGCCGGTCAAGCCGCGTAATCTCTTTCTCCAGGAATACCCGCTCCGATATATCCGTTACCACGCTTAGGAGGCAATCCTCTCCATGAATCTGCATCACTTCACTAGACAATAGGCCATCCCGCAAATCGCCGGATTTGGTCATATAGCGGATGCGGACGTTCCGGGCCGGCCCCCATGGATCATGGCTGTCTGCTGACAAACTCCCCTTATCCTCGATGTCCACAATATACTGCAGCAGATCCCGGGATTGATTCATTACTTCAATTCCTTCATAGCCGGTAGCCTGCAGCAAGCTCTCATTGACATTAATGTACCGTTTGTCCTTAATCGATCTTAAGACAATGAGGCAAGGCATCGTATCGAAAATTTTACGGAAACGCTCTTCCTCCATCATTTTGCGGTCGGTTACATCACGGATGGAGCAAACGTACAGCTGCTGCTGGGCAATACTTGCTTTGCCAACTTGAATATCCACAGGAAAGGGGACGCCGTCTTTACGAATAGCCGTTGTTTCAATGAGCAGAGCTCCCTGATTCGTCTCTGCCTGAAGAAATGAGAACATGTCGGGTACGATTTGGTCAATATGCTGACCCGCCAATTTATCCGGCGTATAACCAAACATTTTGGCCGCGGTAGGATTCAGTGTTTGCATAATCCCATGCTCATCCGCGGTTACGATTGTGTCATTGGACGTTTCTCCGATAACCTTGAGCAGTTCATTTTGCAGCTTAATCTGCTCCTGATACTGATACATCTGAACGAAAGCCTCAATTTTCATTTTTAACGTTTCCGGGTGGAACGGCTTGAAGATATAATCAATTGCGCCAACGGAATAGCCGTGCTTCACATGCTCTGCCGCCTGGCTAATCGCCGTGATGAAAATAATTGGAACATACTTTGAACGCTCTCTCATCTTAATAAGACGGGCGGTTTCAAAGCCGTTCATGCCCGGCATTTGAACGTCCAGCAAGATGACAGCAAAGTCCGTTGTCAGAACATGACGCAGCGCTTCCTCGCCGGAATGAGCAGAGAATAAGCGGTAATTCGGGGAAGCCAGTATCGCTTCCAGCGCGATCAGATTTTCCGGCCGATCGTCTACCATTAATATATTGACCGTAGCTACGGCGCTATTTAACTTTGCGGTAAAGCTTTTCATTAGGCTCCATCTCCTTATAACAGTCTGTATAGCCGGTAAAGGTCATGCTTTCTTTATTCCCGAGTCCCAGAAATCCGGATGGAGACAAGCTCCCATAGAACAGTTCATGAACGCGATTCTGCAAATACGAATTAAAGTAGATCATGACATTACGGCAAATAATAACGTGAAATTCGTTAAACGATTCATCAACCGCCAGATTATGCTGGGCAAAGGTGATTTTCTCACTTAGAAAAGGCCGAAATTTCGCGTATTCCTTCGTATAGGACAGGTAATCCTCTATGGAATTCCTGCCGCCCGACAGCTTGTAGTTAAAGGCATACTGCTCCAAACGTTCAAGCGGAAATGAACCCAGCTTCGCTTCTTCAACTACCGCTTCATTCATATCCGTGGCATAAATTCTTGTCCTCTCAAGCAGACCTTCCTCATGCAGCAGAATCGCCATCGAATAGGCTTCTTCGCCTGTGGAGCAGCCGGCATGCCAAATCCGGATGCGAGAGTAATCCCTCAGCTCGGGAACGATTGTCTGACGGAAAGCTTTGAAGAAGCCAGGATCGCGAAACAGCTCCGTTACATTAATGGAAAAATCGTTAGCCAGCCTCTTGAAAATCAAGCGGTCATGCAGCACCTTCTCCTGTAATCCGGATATCGTCTTCAGACGCTCCGCCCGAATGCGGTACCATATTCTCCGGCGTATAGTCGGCATTACATAATTACGAAAATCCACACCGTAATACCGGTAGAGCGCCTCCAGCAGCAGTTCAATCTCAATCCGCTCCAGCTCCTCAAGCGGTTCCTTCTCATTCGCGCACAAATGCCTTACCACCTATCTGCTCAGCCAACTATGTATGCGGGCAAACAACTGCTCCAGCTTAACGGGCTTGCTCATATAATCCGACGCACCTGCCTCGATGCATTTGTCTTTGTCATCTTTCATCGCCTTGGCGGTTAAAGCAATAATGGGCAGCGATACGAAGCCTGGCATTTGCCGCAGCGTGCGCATCGTCTCATAGCCATCCATCTCGGGAAGCATAATATCCATCAGGATAAGATCGACGTCCGGATTATCCTTCAACACTTTTAAGCACGAAAGTCCATTCTCGGCAAAAAGCACATTCACCTGTTTACTTTCGAGGGCGATGGTTGTGGCATATATATTACGCATGTCATCGTCGACTATTAGTATTTTCTTACCCACCCATACCGCGTCATCAAGTTCATCCTCGAAGCCACGCGCTTCAACCACAATTTCGGGCTCGGGCTCGGCTGCAGCTGCGGCGGATTCTTGATGGACCATCGCTCCGCTCTCTGCTTCTTCTTCATTTGGCACCACCAGCGAGAATACACTTCCTTTGCCAACCGTACTGCTCACGATAATCTCGCCATTCAGCAAATGAGCCATATTGATGCTGATCGACAGCCCAAGTCCTGTACCCCCGTACCTCCGGTTTGTCGTCCCGTCCGCCTGCTGGAACGCCTGGAAGATCAGCTCCTGCTTCTCCTTCGGAATGCCGATGCCCGTATCCGTAATCGAGAACGCAATTCCGGCCTGAGGGGGCGCAGCACGATGAATATGCAGCTTCACTTCGCCCCGCTCGGTGAATTTGAATGCATTGGACAACAGGTTCTTAATAATTTGCAATAGTCGTTGTTCATCCGTAAAGATAGCTTCTGGCAGATCGGGATCCAGTATCGTTGTAAACTTAAGTCCCTTCTGACGGGCGACCGGAGTAAACTGCTGCTCGGCAAATCCGCTTATTTCGTGCAGACAAACCTTTCCGTGTACGAGATCCATTTTCCCCGCTTCGACCTTAGCCAGATCGAGGATGTCATTAATTAATTGAAGCAGATCGTTGCCCGAGTGATGAATCGTATTTGCGTATTTGACCTGATGCTCATTCAGATTGCCTTCCGCATTCGTTGCCAGAATATTAGATAAGATAAGCAAGCTGTTCAGAGGTGTTCGCAGTTCATGAGACATATTAGCCAGAAACTCGGATTTATACTGGGAGCTTTGCGACAGCTGTCTTGCCTTCTCCTCTAGCTGGGTCTGGGTCTTCTCCAGTTCTCTTGTCTTCTGCTCCGAATTCTTGTACTGCTCCTCCAGCTTCTCGTTAATTCCCCGAAGTTCTTCGGATTGAGTCTGCAGCTCTTCGGTCAGTACCTGCGATTCAGCCAGCAACTGCTCTACTTGCATACGCCCTGAAATACTGCTTAACACGCTTCCAAGATGCGCAGATGCTTGCTGCACCAGGGTTTGTTGAATAGGAGTAAATGGACTGAATGATGCCAGTTCGATGACCGCTACGACTTGCCCTTCGAATTGGATAGGCATAATGAGCAGGCTTGCCGGTGCTGCCTTCCCAAGTCCCGATGTAATTTGAATATAGTTGTCAGGGAGGTTGTTCAAAAGAATGGTTCGGCTCTCCAGTGCGGCTTGTCCTACTAGTCCCTCTCCGGTCTTAAAGGACTCTACTCCGACGCTGGACTGCTGGTAAGCATAGGAAGCCAGCTTGTTCAGCTGTTGACGGCGGCCTGCGCCTTCCTTCAAATAAAATACGCCATAGCTCGCTTCGACGAGCGGGGTAATCCTGGTGATAAACAGCTGCGCCAGTGCTTCCAGGTGGTTGACGCCTTGGAACTTTGTAGCCATTTCGGCAACATTGGTCTCGAGCCAGCGCTGATCTTCTTCAAGAATGGAATATTTATTCAGCGTAAGGGCCATTTCATTAAAGGAACGGGCAATATCGCCAATTTCATCCTGCGAACGAACATCAATATGAGGTAGTTTTGAGGCTGTGTTGGAATCGTGGGTAAAGCCTTTAATGACGCTTGTAATTTTGAATAGATTGCTCGTGATGCGGTGAGATAACAGGATTCCAATCAGCAGAGTTAATAGAAAGGTAATAACCGTAAGAACAGCGGTCATTGTGTTGACGAAATCAACCATTGAGGCATTATCTGCCCGCTCTTCATCCAATAATTGTTGTTGATGATCCACAAATGCCATCGACAGAGGACCCAGCTGTTCACCTATCGGAAGTACCGTTGTTTTGAAATAGGCTAATGCTGCTTCCTGATCCTGATCCTTCTCCAGGTTAAGCAGCAGCTGATCCGAGCTCTTGATGAAGGCCTCATCCATATTAGCCAGCTCCCGGAACGATTCCCGTACATCAGGCTTAATGATTAGGTTATCCACCTCATCAACAAGGGCCGTCATTTGGGTATTGGAGCTGCGGAGCTCTGTCAGAAAATCGGAGTCCTGAGTCAGCAGATAGCCCCTCAGACTGTTCGTTTGCTGAACGGACAAATATTGAATTTCCGTTGCTTTACTGAGCACGGCCACTCGCCTGTCGATTAGTTCATCAAAGGACCGATTGAGTTTATCGTTGTAAATGTAAGCTGTGATATTCACTGCCGTTACAAAGAATGCAACCGATAAAAAGCTAATAAGCAGCTTGCTCCGAATCGTAAACCTCATGAGACACCTCTCTATTCATTTCCCTTATCTTACTATTCTTACAAACAAGTGAATATAGCAAAAATTAGTAGTAAATGCTGGTTTTTGAATTGTCACAAAACAGACACATTTACGCAAGGAGTTTCGACATACATTCAGTGACCCGTTGCTCTATACTTGCGTTGTTATCCAAATGTCATATAAATTTACACGCTTATAAGGGATCAAGCAATACGAACAATGGAGGGATTTCTGTCATGGCCATGGTTATGATGAAGGATAACATGAACCAGCTTTTCGCTGATTATGAACATCCGGCTTATTACGATGAAATGTTTGAAAGGCGGGGCAAGGGCAGAGCCCACTACGGTGCAATTCTGCAGCGGCTCTCCAAGATGGGACTAAGCGAATTACAAAGGCGCGACGCCATGATGCAAGAAGAAATGGTGAAGCAAGGTATTACCTTTACTCTATATAGCAATAATCCGGAGGAATCCTCGCAGGAGAGAACGATTCCCTTCGACATGCTGCCGAGGGTCATTACTTCGGACGAATGGCTTCATCTGAATCAAGGTCTGAAGCAGCGGGTCAAAGCGCTGAATCTCTTCATATGGGATATCTATCATGAGCAGAACATATTGAAAGACGGACTCATTCCCAGCGATATGGTTCTAAATAATCCTTATTTTGTGCCCGAGATGGTTGGAGTGGATGTTCCAAACCGCACTTATATTCCATTATCCGGTATTGATATTATTCGCGGCCACTCAGGAGAATTTTATGTACTTGAAGATAATCTTCGGACCCCTTCGGGCCTGTCCTATGTATATAAGAACCGGGCTCTTACGACGTCCCTGCTGCCCGAATTGTTTTTCGATCAACGAATTCGCAGTATTGACCATAGCATGAATGCTCTGCTGAGCAGCCTTCGCTGCTTAGCTCCGAATGCCAAACCCGATCCTCTCGTTGTACTCCTTACCCCTGGCATCTATAACTCCGCCTATTATGACCATACGTTTCTGGCGCTAGAAATGGGAATCGATCTGGTTGAAGGAAGCGATCTTATGGTCAAAGACCGGGTTGTCTACATGAAAAGCATAGACGGGCTTCGCCGGGTTGATGTGATTTACCGCCGCATAGACGATGAGTATCTGGATCCTCACGTATTCCGCAAAGATTCTTTGCTCGGCGTGCCGGGCCTCATGGATGCGTATATTGCCGGCAATGTGGCCTTGGCGAATGCGCCTGGCACAGGGGTGGCCGATGATAAAGCGGTGTATGCATTCGTGCCTGATATGATCCGTTACTACCTTCAGGAAGAACCCATCCTCGATAACGTCCCGACTTATATCTTAACAAGACCTCACGAGAGAGAGTATGTGTTATCCCGCTTGTCCGATATGGTTGTAAAAGAAAGATCCTTATCGGGCGGATATGGCATGCTGATCGGCCCAACGGCTACCGAAGAAGAAATCAAGGCCTTTGGCGAGAAAATTGTGCGGCAGCCGGAGCGATATATTGCCCAGCCTACCATTAAACTGTCCTGCAGTCCTTCGCTTACAGGCGGCTGTGTTGCTCCTCGACATATCGACCTGCGCGCTTTTACTTTTATGGGCTCCGAAACCTACGTCGTTCCTGGCGGTCTAACCCGCGTTGCACTGAAAGAGGGCTCGCTGGTCGTTAATTCATCCCAAGGCGGCGGCACGAAGGATACCTGGGTGTTAACGTAATTCGGCTTCATACACTTATATGAGGTGATAACCATGATAACCCGTTATGCGGAATTGCTGCTCCTGATCGGACGTTTGCTAGAGAGGGCGGACAACTATTCCCGCATTATTAATAACTACTATAGTATGCGCGATGAGCTCATTGAAGGTGAGCAGAGCTATGCGTGGGAGCGGCTTGCAGCAGCTGTTGGCGATATCGATGAATTCAAGCTGGCGCAGCCCCAAACGAATGAATGGGATGTCCTCCATGACCTGACATTCGAACGGTCGAATGCAGACAGTATATTTTCCTCCGTTCAGCAGGCCAGAACCCATATCCGCACCTTGCGGCCTATGCTGCCCGGCGAGCTGTGGGATATCGTCAATTCCTTCTATCTATGGCTGAAGGATCAGGACGTGAACAAGATGATGTCGCAGTCACCTTATATGTTCTATAAACACGTCAGCGAATGGCTCGCCATGTTTAACGGTACTGCGGATTCCTTGATGGTCCGCGGGCAAAGCTGGAATCTCCTTCAAGCCGGTAAATTCATCGAACGGTTAACCGGTACCGTCCGCATCGTGCATGCAACTTACCGCAACCTGCTGAAGGACGCGAAGAAGCTTGATAAGGATGCCCGTTATAATCGTTTTCTTGTCCTTCTTAAATCATGCGGAGGTTATGAAGCATTCCGAAAGTTCCATGCTCAGGACGTCCAGCTTACTGAAGTAACGGAGTTCCTTCTACTGAATGCGGAATTCCCGCGTTCCGTCCGATTTGCGATCAATTCGCTGGCCTTCCATATTGAGAAGAGCCCTCTGTTTCATCATTCCATCAAAACACTGTCTATCCAAACAAGTGATGTCCTGTCGTGTATACGTGCAAATAAGCAGCGTTATGGCGACCATGTGACCGAGGAAGTATTGCTGCTCCTGGTGCAGCTGTCACACTCTTCGGGTGATCTTGGTGCAATCATTGCCAAGGCCTGTCAACAAGAGGAACAGCATGTTCCTGCTCAGTTATGAACAAGACTGTCAACCGTTTCTGCAGCCATTACCGGCGGGTGCAGAAACGGTTTTTTGTTTGTTTACAGCTAAGTTATTCCCCCATTAGTCCAGGGGTCAATTGTGATATGATAAAGGCATCACATTTTTATTGATTAACCTGATTCGAGGTGTCCTCATGCCGCTTAACCCTAATCATGAGTTTCTTAACGAAATGATTCAGCACCTGCAGGTTCATCTGGAGGAAGCCTATTATACCGAATGCTCCCCGCAATGGTGCGAGCTTGATTATGTACCTTCTTATAATAAATTTTATCTGATCTGCGAAGGGGAAGGCTGGCTTAAGATCGACGGCCGGGAATACCGCCCCGCACCCGGACAGCTTGTCCATATGCCCGCCCATGTTCTGCAATCCTACTCCGCGGTAAGCGATCACCCCTATTCGAAATATTGGTGCCATTTTACCGCGACGATGGGAGAGATGGATCTGTTCCAATGGCTGGAGGTCCCTCATATTCTCGATGTCTCTCCTATTCATATGGATTCCTTAGTGAACCTGTTCCGCGAGCTTGGAGAGCTGTATCAGGATCGTTCTTACTTGGCCAGGATCCGGGAAAAAGCTATCCTCCTCGACATCATCGCCATCTTCCTTTCCCAGTCTGACACTCATCTCAGATTCGTACCGGGCCGGCTTGGCGAGATTGAACGATTAAGGCAGATTGAAGCCTTCATCGATGCCAATCTGTCCGAGCCCTTAACACTTGAGCAGCTGGCAAAGCATGTCCATCTTCAACCCAACTATCTTGTCCGTTATTTCAACAAGCATTTTGCGGTCTCTCCGCTCAAATATTTGAACCGCAAGCGAATGCAGAAGGCCAAGTCACTCCTTGGCTCCACCGACCTTGCGATCAAGGAAATTGCAGAACTGGTCGGTTTCCCCGACACCAATCACTTTGCCAAGGCTTTCCGCAAAGAAGCAAGCTGCTCCCCGACGGAATACCGTCTGCGTGCCGGGCGGGGTTAGCTTGAGTCCGGGGCATACATACGGTATATTCGGTTTGAATGGAAGATAACTGCCATGATAGGGGAATCGTGATGATCTCTACCCGCATTTTGATTATTGAAGACGATCTGGAAATTAACCAGTTGGTTGCCCGCTACTTAAAGAAGGAAGGCTACGAAACGCAATCCGCCTATAACGGCAAGGAAGCTTTGGCGTATTTGGCCAAAGACGACTACCAGCTGATTCTTCTCGATCTAATGCTGCCCGTTGTTGACGGTCCAGAAATTTTACGCAAAATCCGCGAGACCAGAACCACGCCTGTTATTGTTTTGTCGGCCAAAGACAGAGAGATGGACAAAATAAGTCTGCTCGAGCTTGGAGCGGACGATTACATAACCAAGCCTTTCACAATCGGAGAGCTTGTTGCAAGGGTTAAAGCCCAGCTTCGCCGGTATATCGGTTTCCAGCCGGATCATTCCGCGGCCGCGCCTAAAGTTCTTAAGCATGGGGATTTAGAGCTGGACACCGGCTCCTGCGAGCTTACGGTGAGAGGGCAGAAAAAGCCGCTTACCGCCAAAGAATATGCCATCTTAAAGCTGTTCCTCTCCAATCCCACCCGGGTATTTGCCAAGTCTCATATCTTCCAGGCGGTGTGGCAGGAAGAAAGCATGGCCGACGATAACACCGTAATGGTGCATATTAACCGGATAAGGACAAAGATCGAGAAAGACCCCTCCAACCCTGTTTATATACAAACGGTCTGGGGATTTGGCTACAAGCTGGGCGAGGGGTGAACGGATGTTATATTGGGCCTTTATCGTTGCCCTTCTGCTAGTTATCTTTATCGTCTTATTCAAATATGTTCAGCTTCAAAATGAAATGAAGAACATAACGCGGACCACGGCAGAAGTCCGCAGCGGCAATCTCAATCTGCGCTACCGACTTCATACGAACCATAAAGCCCTCTCGGAATTGGGAGCTGAGCTCAACCGGCTGGTCGACTACTTCCAAAAGGCCTTCGAGCGGACAAGATTTCTGGAAGAAGAACGCAAACGGATGATTGCAAATATGTCGCATGATCTCCGCACTCCGCTGACTTCCTTACTAGGCTATATGGAAGCCCTTCAGCAGGACACAAGCTTATCCGCCGAGGAGAAAGAAGCCTTTCTCCGTGTAGCGGTGAACAAAGGCGACGATCTGCTGGCCCTGCTGCAGGATTTCTTTGAATTAGCGCGGCTCGAGACCGATGATTCTACCCCTGATCTGGAGCGCATTAACCTGACTGAGCTTGTACACGAGGTTCTTATTGATTTCTACCCGGAGTTGACCAAGGCAGGCCTTACACCTGTTATTGAAATGCCCGACTCGCCTCTCTATGTCAGAGGAAATAAGGCTTTTTTGCGGCGCATTATGAACAATCTTCTGTCCAACAGTTTACGTTACGGCACAGACGGCGGCGAGATCGGGATTCGCATTCGGGAACAATCCGGCTCCGTTCTGGTGGATGTCTGGGATAAGGGACAAGGAATTGCCGCTCATGATCTGCCCTATATTTTCGAACGGCTGTATACCGGCGAAGCATCCAGGAATGCCTCTCTTCGGGGCACCGGCCTTGGACTAACCATTGTGAAAAACCTGGTCGAGAAGCAAGGCGGGCAGATCACGGCCCACAGCGCGCCTAACGAGAAAACGATATTTTCTTTCAACCTTATGAAAAGTTAAACCGTCATCCGGTTTGACTTTTTCTTTTTATGATTCGATTTAAGGTTTTTGTAAGGTATTTATTAATGCCCTGTGAAAAGTGTTCTGTACAATAAGCTTCGAAAGGAGTTGATATTCGTGGATTATGTACTGCGAACGAATCATTTAACGAAACGTTATGGCGGCAAAACGGTCGTCCATAACCTCAATATGACGATCAGGCAAGGCGATATCTACGGTTTTCTCGGACAAAACGGGGCTGGCAAGACCACAACGATACGTATGATCATGGGGCTGATCCGCCCCACTTCGGGAGAAGTCGAATGGTTTGGCGAAGGTGTCCGCGGCGGCAGAGCAAGAGCAATGGAGCGTATCGGCGCTATCATTGAGTACCCGGGATTTTATCTCAACCTGAACGCAGTGGACAATCTGGATATTCATCGCCGTCTGATGGGTATGGGCAACAAAGAGTACATCGAAGAGGTATTATCCCTTGTGGGCCTGCTTGAAGCCCGAAATGAGAAGGTGAAAAACTACTCGCTTGGCATGAAGCAAAGACTTGGCATAGCCCGCGCACTGCTTCATCATCCCGAACTGCTTGTTCTCGATGAGCCTACGAATGGACTGGATCCGGCTGGCATTAAGGAAATCCGTCAGCTGTTCCTCGATCTGGCCAGGCAACGCGGGATCACCTTTCTAATCTCTAGTCATCTGCTTAGCGAGGTCGAGCAGCTGGCTACCCGGATCGGAATCATACATCAGGGGAATTTGCTGGAGGAAATCGACTACGAGGACTTCCAAAGAAAGACCCGGCATTATCTTGAGATCAAGGTTGACGACGACAAGAAGGCCGCCTATGTGCTGGAGCAAAAGCTTGGCGTATCCGATTACCGTATCGCCGATCCCGGTATTCTGCATCTTTATGATTTGCTCGATCAGCCGGCAAAAGTCAATCTGACGCTGACAAATCATGAGGTTGCCGTTAGGGAGATCCGGCTGTCCGGAGATAGCCTGGAGGATTATTTTCTGAAAGTAACGGGGGGTGCTCCGCTTGTTTAACGTCATCTATACCGAGCTGTTAAAGCTTAAATCCACGAAAATCCCTTGGCTTGTGCTGTTCGGAGCGATTCCTGCCAATCTCGTTGCCTTGTTTGCCTTCCTGCCAAAAGTAACGCCGGATGGAACACCAGCAGGAATAGACATGCAGGATATGTTCTACCGGCAAGGAATGATGCTTGTTATGGTGGCGCCGTCCATATTCGCTCTGTTCACAGCCTATATTATCTCGAGGGAGTATCAGGAGCGTACGGTTAACCAGTTGTTTGCCTATCCGGTATCACGTGCAAAAATCCTTACGGCCAAACTCTCTGTTGTGTTTATTCTTATTGTCATAACAACGGTATTGTCCTGCGTGACCGCGGTTGTCGTCGGCATTGTCATGCTGCTGCAGGGCCGCATCGGCTTTGAGATCATCTGGCTTGGCCTGAAGACGAATGCAGGAATTTGCATCCTTTCATTTGGCACGATTCCGGTTGCAGCAGCTGTTAGCCTGATCGCCAAAAATGTCATCCCTGCTGCCGTACTTGGAGTGTTCGCAACCATTGTCACCGTTATTGGCAAGATCGGCCATGGTCAGGGCGGCATACTGTTCCCTTGGCTCACGCCTTACTGGCCGGTCCGTCATCTTGCCCAGGATATTGCAGACAATACGGGCGCTAACCCCTATGGGGTTCCCGCGCTGATCATTTTGACATTAACCTTCCTTCTCTCGCTTGCCTTCAGCCTCCTCTACTACATCAAATCCGATGTTCACAGCGGATCTTGAGGAGGCGTGCAGCATGAGAATAGTAGAGATCGCGCTTATTGCAATCAATATATTGTCGCTATTCCTCGGTTTTAGCAGACCTTCCAAGCAAATATGGATAGGAACGGCCGCGGTTAATTTGGCTGCACTCCTTTTGCACGGCCTTGTTGAAGGCTTCCGGTTCCAGATGTTTCTCGCCTACGGCTACGTTGGACTTCTGGTTATCTACACTTTATTCAAGACAACAACCAGGTTGTATGCAAAGAAAATGCCGAAATTGCTGAAGGGTTTTGTCATTTGCTTGTCCATAGGATGTCTTGCCCTAACTTCATTCCTCTCTTATGCCCTTCCTGTTTTCTCCCTTCCGCAGCCTACCGGCGACTACAAGATAGGCGTAGAGGAGCTGCATCTGATTGATGAGAACCGGGATGATCCGTTTCTTGACAAGTCGCCGAAAAAGCGTGAGCTGATGGTGAAGCTGTATTACCCGGCAGAGGAAGATAACTCCAAGCCCTACGAGCCTTATTTGCAGTCCGAACTCCTGACCTTATTCGCCTCATTCTTTCACGTGCCTGCATTTGTGCTTGGGCACCTTGGGCTTGTAACAACCGATACGAAGGCAGATCTGCCGGTATCCGGACAGCTTCAACAATATCCTGTTATTCTGTTCTCCCATGGTGCAGGCACGTCAGCGGCTGTTCACACCTCGCAATACGAGGATCTGGCCAGCCATGGGTATATCGTAGCGGCCATCGATCATACATTCGTATCGGCAGGCACGGTGTTTCCCGATCATACCGTTTCGGCCATGGAGGCGACAACCGACTTCCATACCGCAGAACCGGCAGAGATCATCACACAAATTATGGCCGATGACGCCTCCTTCGTCATGGACGAGCTAAGCGGGCTGAACGAAGGCAACGGCACACAGGACGTAGACTTTAAAGGGAAATTAGATCTTAATCATATTGGAGCTGCTGGACATTCGGTCGGGGGAGCAGCTGCCTATAATCTGGCCATTCATGACAGCCGTGTAAAGGCAGCCATTGATTTAGACGGTGCCGTTTATATGAAGCCTGGCAAAGAGACGATTATCGCTCCGTTCCTTATGCTGGCGAACGATAAGAACCATATTCAGCAGATCAAGAATCGCAAACCGCTGTATCAAGATTTGAATGCAGTGCCCGCGGAGGAACAGGAAAAGCTGATCTCGGAGTCGATATACGGCACGAGAGAAGCCTATGAGGAGGCCTATAACAAAGCACGGCAAAATGTAATCGGACTTACAGAAGTGCTTCACGAATCCGGCAATCTATTTACGATTGCAGGCAGCGATCATATGAAATTCACGGATATCGGCCTGTTCATCGGTTCTAATAAACTGCGTAATCTAATTGGCATAGGCGGTCAGACAGATCCGGCTAGATGCCTTGTCGTTACCGAGGCTCTGACTCGGGCGTTCTTCGATCAACATCTGAAAGGCGTGACGGAAGATACCTTAAACGCTTTGCCTCGGGAGTACCCGGAGCTGGAGAAAATAAAGCTTTAATCCCCGCCCAAGGTCTGAGGAGGGTTCCTTCCTGCGGGTGATTAACCCACTCGGCGATTCCTATATAATTAGGGGCAAAGAGGAATCTCCAGAGAGGATGGAAGCTGATGCCGGATAATCGAGAGGATATTCAGGCCATACACAATGTATTCCGGGCTTTGTACAAAGCATGGGATCAGGGCGACGGCAAGGCCTACAGCGAGTTCTTCACCCCGGATGCGGACTATGTTACTTTCTTCGGCGAGCACCTGAAAGGCCGCAGTGAAATCGACAGTGCCCACCAGGCATTATGGGATGGCCCGCTGCGCGGATCAAAGATGATCGCAGACCTAAGGGAAATGCATCTACGCTTTCTCACTCCGGATGTTGCCCTGGCCCACGCGACCGGAGCCGTTCTGATGCGATGGCAAAAGAAAGCGCCTGCCAGCCGTGATTCGATTAACACCAACGTGCTGGTCAGGCAAAACGGCGAATGGAAAATCGCCGCATTCCATAACTGCCGGATCAAAAAGTTCAACTGGCTCACCCGCCTCTTGTTTCAGCCCAAGAGCAAATCGTCTGCCCATGCATAAAAATGAAGGCCATCCGGATTGGATGGCCTTTGTTATGATTAAGAACCGTAAAAAGACATAAAAAAAGAGTCCCGAATTTTCCCAAGACCTTATTCAACATCATAGCAGAGCGGAAAACATAAGTCTATATCGTCACCCTTGTCCATCATGATTACCATGCCAAAAATCTGCTGATTCAAAAGAACGGCGGCATTATGCCGATTGACTGGTCCCTCGCCTACTTAAGTCCTCATCTGGGGGACTTATACTGCTTAATAAGAGAAGCTCAAGCTTTGGCCGGTCTATCCAGGGAGGAAGTAAATGCTGCTTATCAAGACGTATCTAATATCGATATCGGGCAACTGAACTGGCAAATATCCGTAGGAGGTTTATGCTGGCTCATAAAGACCTTACGATGGCTTGTCTACGGCGGGACAGAGATCATTCCCGGTTCCGAGGCGTGGATACCTGATCTTATGAGCGATGTAGAGAAACTCGTGGAAGAGATTCGCGCTTAATAAAAAAGCCTTCAATTGCTGTTGCAGCAATCGAAGGCTTATTTTATAGAACGGGCGTTATGCCAACGCCGAGCTTGTTGTTTGTTTTTTGCCTGCCAGGCCAAGAGCTTCATTTGTTGTGGCATTGATCTGCTCGATCAGCTCAGGATGCTGCAGCAGCTTAACTCCATAGGATGGAATCATTTCTTTCAGTTTTGGTTCCCACTCCTTAACATGCTGCGGGAAGCATTTGCCGATCACTTCGAGCATAACCGATACGGCTGTGGATGCACCTGGCGAAGCGCCAAGCAGGGCCGCAATCGAACCGTCAGCAGCACTGATCACTTCTGTGCCGAACTGAAGCGTACCTTTGCCTGCCGGTGTTTCTTTGATGATCTGTACGCGTTGGCCTGCTACGAGCAGTTCCCAATCTTCGCTCTTCGCGTTCGGAATGAATTCGCGCAAAGCTTCCATGCGCTGTTCTTTCGAAAGCATCAGCTGTTTGATCAGGTAAGTCGTCAAAGACATATTTTTCGCGCCAGCGGCCATCATATTCGTAAGGTTATGCGGCTTGATCGAAGTGAACAAATCGAGCATCGAACCGTACTTCAGGAATTTTGGCGTGAAGCCGGCAAACGGCCCAAAGAACAGCGATTCTTTATTATCGATAACGCGTGTATCCAGATGCGGTACGGACATTGGCGGTGCGCCAACCGGAGCTTGACCGTAAACCTTCGCGCGATGCTGGGCTACAACTTCCGGCTTCTTGCAGACCATGAACAGACCGCTTACCGGGAAGCCGCCGATGCCTTTGCCTTCCTCAATGCCGGATTTCTGCAGCAGGTGCAGACTTCCGCCGCCGCCGCCGATGAAGACGAACTTCGCATTAATGCGTTCCGTGCTGCCGCTGCCCAGATTGCGGACTTTCAATTCCCAGGAGCCGTCGCTTGCACGTTTAATATCGTCTACATTATGGTTGAAGTTTATGTCGACGTTTTGCTTCTTCAATTGATTAAACAGTATGCGCGTTAAAGCACCAAAGTTGACGTCCGTCCCGGACTCAATTCTGGTCGCTGCGATAGGCGTATTCACTTTACGGTCTTTCATCATAAGCGGAATCCATTGCGCCAGCTTTTCCGGGCTATCCGAGAATTCCATGCCTTCGAACAATGGGTTCACCGACAAAGCTTCGAAACGCTTCTTCAAGAACGTTACATCTTTTTCCCCTTGCACAAAGCTCATATGAGGAACGGGTACAACAAAATCCCGCGGATTACGGATCAGATTGCTGTTAACAAGATAAGACCAGAACTGCTTCGATACCTGAAACTCTTCGTTAACTTTAATCGCTTTGCTGATATCAATGGATCCGTCCGGTTTTTCCGTTGTGTAGTTCAGCTCGCATAGCGACGAGTGTCCTGTTCCTGCATTGTTCCACTCGTTAGAACTTTCCTCACCGGCCGTGGCACGCCGCTCGAACACTGTAATTTCCCAGTCCGGCTTTAATTCCTTCAGCAATGAGCCCAAGGTAGCACTCATGATGCCGGCACCAATTAAGATTACGTCTGTTTTCGTTTGTTTGCTCATTTTAACCGTCCTTATACCCTTCGATTTGCAGAAAGGATGTTCACGCTCCTGTTTCACACATCTTTTCTGTATCTAAAATAATTTGTTTCACGATAACAATAGATAATGTCTATTTCTATTATACGACAGTTTCAAGCTATAATCGACGCTATTTACACATGATTTTTTAACCATTCCCTGAACAATTCTCCACATATGTAACCCCGGACAACCCGAAAAACAGCAAAACCACCCCAAACATTGGAGTGGTTTCTTATTTATTCAGCTTATCACTTCATTTGGAATATTCCAGATATAACAGTGCTTCGTATACAGCCTTGTCTTCTTGGTGATAGATTGGCCAACATGCCAATGCTACCTCCCGTACCACACTTATTTATATAGACGGAAGGTTGTTTGGAAAGGTCCCACTACTTCTTGTTCACCGCATATTTCTTGCCCCATTCCCCCATACTTTCAAGAATAGGGATGAATTGCTCTCCTGCTTCCGTCAGCGAGTACTCGACCTTCGGAGGCACTTCCTGATAGACCTTCCTGTTGATCATCCGATCCTTCTCAAGCTCTCTTAACTGACTGGTTAATATGGCCTTCGAGATGCCGGGGACAAGTCTTTGAAGCTCCCCAAACCGCTTGGTCTCCCGCAAATGCCATAAAATAATAATTTTCCACTTGCCTGCAATAACGTTCTGCGTCTCGGTTACCGGACAAACCCCGATTTGCTCTACCGGAATTTCCCCTTCGAATGAGCTGCGGGCCATCGTTAATCCCCCATTTCGTCCATGGTTCTGTTTTTATGACTAGGTAATATTATTATGACTACTTTAAAAAATCGAACTAAGGAAATAATATTAGATTATGCTTAATCGCACAACTTATCCATAAACCAAAATGGAGGAATAGATCATGAAGATTGGTATCATTGGGGCAAATGGCAAAGTCGGAAGCCTGATTCTGAAGGAAGCTGTAGAGCGGGGTCATGAGGTGACCGCTATTGTAAGAAATGCTTCGAAATTAACGGCTACAAACGTTAATGTTCTCGAGAAGGATATTTTCAGTCTCAAGGGATCTGATCTGTCAGCCTTTGACGTTGTTGTTAACACATTTAAAGCTGCCGAAGGAGAAGAACATCTCTATGTGGATGCAGGAAGAGTTGTGGTTCAGGCTCTCAAAGATGCTCCAAACACGAAGCTCATCGTAGTTGGCGGTGCCGGAAGCCTCTATGTTGATGAGCAAAATACAACCAAGCTGATGGACACACCTGACTTCCCGGCTTTTGTATATCCGACAGCATCCAATGCCGGCAAACAGCTGGATGAGCTGAGAAGCTCGGACTCGATCACATGGACTTACATTAGCCCGGCAGCTTTCTTTGATCCAGACGGCAAGCGGACAGGAGCATATAAGAAAGGCCTCGATCATGTCATCGTTAACAGCCAAGGCCAAAGTTACGTCAGCTATGCCGACTATGCTGTCGCCGTGCTGGATGAAATCGAAAAACCGCAGCATGTGAATCAAAGATTTACGCTTGTTGGCGAAGCCGAATAAAGCTAAGATGCCTCCCGAATTGGGAGGCATTCTTTGTTTAGCTGCAAATGATATACCGGAATTTCTCCATAGCCTCGGTGTCCCCCAGCCATCTAGCTCCCGAAGTGCCATCAGGCTTGCCGCCGAAAAAATCAAGTTGTGCCTCACCCGTTCTCTCCCAAATATCCCCCGTCCTCGGCTTGCACTGAGCAATCAGGGACAGTCCTCCTTCGAGCAGTGCTTTATTCATGCTGGAGCCCTCCGCTATATCCCATTGAAAATTGAAAAATCACATTATCGAAAGATTAATGATGGCAAGATGGATAGCTAAATCATTTTACCGGTCCTAATCAAGGCAAATGCGATTAATTGATCCGATATGACTTAAATCAAGAAAAGCCTCATTTTACACCAAGCTCTATTCGGAGTACGATTCTATTACTTGCTTAACCTAACACGAAGGGATTGTTACATATGAATGCGGAAGCAATATCGGGAATACAGCTTTATCATTTCAGCAAGGAAAACTGCCATTACGGACTCCTGAGCATGACCAGCGGTACTCATACAGGCTGGGGTGAATGCGTCATTGCCATTGATGTCCCGTATTTCGATATCGTTCCATGGGCTAACTTTCTATTTCGGTTAAACAAGCTGTCTCTGGCCGAAGCCAGGCATACCGCTCTTGCGAACCGGAGCGTCTGGGGCGACACGAAAACCGGTCTGGTGCTCATGGCCTTATCGAATCTGAGCAGCAAAGCTGAGGAAGAACAGCCGGATCCCGACATCCTGTTTCAGACATCCCGGAGCTATCTTTCTGTTCTGTAAGGCGCCAGCCATCATCCGCTATGCAGGGCCCCCCTGCGGGAAGCCCTGCTCTATATCATCGTTAGGCTTTGGCTTGCGAAGACACTTCCATATTTAACAGCCTTGTCCTCGTCACCATGCCTGCGCTCTCCAAGGTTCGTTTGGATGCTTCGTTGTAATACCAGCAGCCGCAGATCGGGATAATGCCATGCTCTCTGCACCAATTGCGCATATGGATGATGATTGCTTTCCCGTTCCCCTGCTTCCTAAAGGACTCATTCACAAACATCCCGATGCTTGCGTATCCGTTGAACATCTTCGACTGCTCCATAATTCCAACGCCAAGTAGATTCTCGCCTCTGTAGTATACAAACAACCTGCCGCCAGCAAGCCATTGCTCATAATCACTCAGAAAATCTCCGCACACCTGCTGGATAGGATGAAGATCGGCCTCTTCAGCAAGCCGGAACACTTCCCCGTCCGCTTTGCTTACTGCGATATCCACCTGACTGTCCTGGAAAAAGTAAGCCTGCTTGTTAATCTTGAAGTCCTGATCTATGGCGAGACTTAGGAACAGCTCATCGCAGGTCGGTACGAACAGATTCTTAACGGCATGCCGTTCAAGTGCTTCAAGAAACAAGCTCTGGGCATGCTTCAAAGATGACTTCCGGATATAAAACTGCGTCAGCAGCTCACCGTTATGTAAAGCATAATAACCGATATCCTCCGAGCTGTCCTGAATCCGGTAAAAGGCGGAGGACAAAATATGATCCTCCAGGAAAGAATCAAATGGCGAGGACAAGCCTTCCAGATATTCTGTAACGAGAAGCTGAATTTCATCGAAGGTACATTCTTGAATTACCATACCGTTTCGTTCTCTCCCTTGAAATAATGTATCGGACGGATCTCGATCCCCCATTCGAACCGTTCACCTTCCCCTACCTGTACAGCTGGATGCAGTGAGGCGATCCGGATAGCTTCCTCCATGCTCTCTGCTTCAATGATAAACGCGCTGCCAATCATCTCCTTCGTCTCGGTAAAGGGGCCGTCCAGCACCTTAATTTTCCCATTAGCCCGCCGCAGGCTTTTGGCCTCCGCGGCTAGCCCGGCATCCATCATCACTTGACCGCTCTTATACAGTTCCTCGAGATGAGGGGGACAATGGCTCATCACAGCATTAATCTCCTCTTTAGGAAGAGCATCCATTTTCTCTGCATTCAAATAACCTAAACAAAGGAATTTCATAGTTATATTCTCCTTTACCATTAGATTATGGATTATATATCTTCAACGAATGGAATCCGGCAAAATCGACCGATGCTCAAGATTTAATTTTCTCTGAACATGGCCTGAAACCTGCTTCCCTTTTCCTGCCGAAATTTTTTTTCTTGCAATCCATAAAAAAAGCACCCAAACGGGTGCTTCGCTGCGAATGATATTAGTAAAGTATGATTACCGGAAAGCAACGAACGTTAAGTCCTTGCTTTTTAAATAGTTGATAATAGCTGGCAGCGCCTCTAAGGTGTTCTTGTCTTCATGCAGCACATAGATGCCGCCGGCCGCTTCTACATGATGGAAGTAACGAATGATGTCCTCCGGATTTTTTGCGTTCCAGTCTTCCGGGTCGCGGTTCCAGAGCAATGTCTTCATTTGCTGCTTATTGGCCGCAGAGATCAAATCATCGTTAACCGCGCCGTATGGCGGGCGGAACAAGGTAACTGGCGTATGGGTCAGAGCTTCGATCGCCTTGTTTGCCTTGGAGAGATTCTCGCTCTGAGCTGCAAGAGTAAATTTAGTCATTATACTATGATCCCAGGAATGATTGCCGATGGACATGCCTTGCTTCGAGGCATAAGTAACGGCCTCTTCATGATGCGCAACATTTTGCCCTATAAACAGGAATGTCGCCGGCACCTTCTGCTCCGTCAGAATATCTACGATTTCCTTCGTCAGCTTGGATGGCCCATCATCAAAGGTTAAAGCTACATATTCCTTTGACAGTCCGAAAAACTTCTTCTTTTCATCGATATCGATAATGGTGAAGCTGGACTGCTTCTCCTGTTCTTCGGGAGGCACCGAATCCTGCTCCGCTACGGTCTGATCAGCCGTAATAACCGCGCCATCCCGTGAGAGTGCCGTCATGCTGCTGCCGCTGACTGCAGAAGTTGAAGCGTGTGCAGCTGGCAAACTCGTCGAATCGCCGCTCGTTACCTTAGCCTTGGCGACTTGTCCGCCCAGCATGCGTGCGGAATCTACCCTGCCTCCGGTTGCGATGGACAGAATAGCCAATAGACCAACCATGATCAGAATAGCAACCGCAATCTTCGGCAAACGCGCGGAGAAACGGCTCCGGAGCTTAGTACGGCTTGGATTCCCATGCAGCACTTCGGCTATCTTCATTTCCACTTCTGGAGGAACGGGCGCAAGCTCTCCTTGCCGGATCTGCTGGATCATATGGACATAAGCTTCACTACATGCAAAATACAACGGGACGCGGATGCTCCCTGTCGTTCGGATTATGGAGCTATAATACGATTTGCGGTAAGGATCCCACTTGGAGTAAGGAGAGATGCGAATCCTGTCTCCATGCAATGGCCCCAGTGCTTCAAGTTCAAGGAACGTAAACTCATCCATTTCGATTACGTATGTTGCATACTTGTCGTCTTGGGTGACGGCGATCTTCATCTGGCTAACACCACTTGAGGTCCTCCCAAGAGACAGCAGCTCCATCACCTGCGTGCTGTATGTCTCCATCCCCACCATCGTCCTTCTCTTCGCATTCCCGGCATGACCTTAATCGGATGAACCTCCATCAATAGAGCCTGTGTTTGGTGCAAACGGAGACGTCAGCCGGTTCGTAAAGTCATTTACAATGTTAAGAAGATGCGTCTTCTCCTGGCGAAGAGCATCGAATTTCTGTTTCATTTGGGAGAGCTCGGCTTCCAGCCTTGTATTCTTCTCCTCAAGCTCATTTATTTTCTTATTCTTATCGGCAGTCGTCTCATTGTGCTTCTGCAAGAGTCCGGCATAGTTCTGGCGCTCGAGCTCAATGACGCTCTTAAGTTCCTCAACCTCGCCGGATAAGGTGGAATGAAGCTCACGGTAGTCATCCATCATCTGGTCAACCTTCAGATTCTTATCGCTAAGTCTCTTCTCGAGATCCAGAATACTCTTCTCGCGCTCCTCAATGACCTTGCCGAGGTTTTTCAAATCTCTGTTCAACCGGTCAATCTGGCCATTCGCATGTCCCAGCCGGTCCTGCAGATCGTTATGGCTCATTTCGACGTGCTGCTTGGCCTTAATCATCTGCTCAACAGCAAATACGAGATCAAGCGACCGTTTGTCCATGTGGCCCTTATTGATCAGAATCGAGCCTGAAGGCTCATCACTCTGCTCAGCCTTGGCTGAAGTAACCGACACTTCCTCCTGAGGTTCTTCCAAGTCCCTCCTTATCCCAAGATCCTCTCGCGATTGCTGCTGCTCTTTCTTCTTTTGGAAAGGAGAAAACATAGATCAACTCACCTTTTCTGAGAAAATATGTCGATTAATATCGAAAAATGTTTCCTTCATTATAGATTAATTTTCCAAGTTTATATGCGGGGCTAAAGTACCTAATTGCGTCCATGTAACTAGGCTTAAAGGAGTGGTATTGCAGGAGGATGCCAACGTTTAGCCTACTTTCGCAAAATCGCTCACGTGCTTAAGTCCGAGATTTAAATTGTGTTTTCCACTTCACAAATGCGTTGGCGGCCGGAAAGAAAACCTGCATAGCGGTTACTCGCAGCAATGGATTGGCAAATCGCTGCTGCCAGATGAGCGGGGGTCTGGCCTCATCTACGGCTCGCGGCGCGTATTTAAGCATCTCGGTTTGATAGGCTTTCAGCGCGTCAGCAGCATCCGTAGTTGTTGCGAGCAGTTGGGCCAGCGTAACGGCATCGATGATTGCCGTGCTTGCGCCAAGACCTGCAGTTGGAGGCATGGGATGAATCGCATCCCCGATCAGCGTCACCCTTCGGCTCATCCATGGGGCCAGAGCCGCAGGAAACCAGAACGGAAATGCAGCAGCGCTGTTTGGCGTGGCCTGTTGGACAATTTGCCGATAGACTGGTGACCAATCCCGAATGAGTCGGAGCGTCTCCTCCATTAGCTGCCCGGACGTCAGCTTCGCCGGATCAGCACTGTAGATAGATAGCGGTGCCGCTACCGACCAAACCATGTACGGCTCTTCTGTCCGTATAAGTGAATTCGTTGTGCCACCATCCAAGACACTTCCGCCAGATAGATCATGAATCGTATAAAACGCACCTACACCCTTTGGTCCGATTACAAAGCCGGGGCCCTGGTACAGGTCTTTATTCAAGCTTATGCGTATAGCGTCAGTCAGCAGCGTTTTCCCAGCTATACCAATAATGCCTGCAGACTTTGCGCTTGGCCTTCCCAATAATTGACGCCCTACTAGTGAACGAACGCCATCGGCTCCAACCAATATATCCACCTTTTCGCTGGCAGCATTGTTGAAGTACAGCCGCACACCGGATTCCCGCTCCTCATACCGCTCATAACGGACACCCCAACGGATAATGTCCTCCATCTCTGCAGCAAGAATGGTCCGAAGCGGTACCCGCCCAATCATCGCCAGATCTTCCCCGGCAGGAGAAGGTATAAGAAACTGCGTTTTCCCTCGATGGTCCATAATCGAGAAGGTCCGAAATGCCTCCGGGCCAGTACCGCTAGCCCGTATGGCTTGCTCAAATCGTTCCGGCAATCCTTGCCGCAAGGCTGACAGCGCTTCTCCGCTAAGATGCAGACGGTACCCTGGCGTCCTCCACGGTCCAGGATCACGGTCGAACACAATAACATCGATGTTTTTCGCCCGCAAAGCCTGTGCCAGCGTTAATCCGCCAATTCCTCCGCCAATGATTCCGATACGCATAAGCATCCCCCGCTTCTTCTTCCTCCCATATACGTATGTCGATAAGCATGGTATATATAAATGTTTCACGTGAAAAAATCGGAGCTGCTCAAAAAGAAAAGGCACCCCGAGAGGTGCCTTTTCTAAATATACCTATTATTTTTGTGGAGCAAAGTTGTTGTAAATACGGGTTGCATTTACTTTGCCGGTGCTCAGGTCTTCCGTTGTAAATCCGGATACCGCGTTGCCGACTTTGAATTCTTTTTGCAGCAGCTCGTCGGACTGTTCGCCAGCTGTTGGTTCAGTAATGCCCATAATGGTGTCAGGAGTTACCGTTACCCATACATCATTAACTTTGAAGCTTTTGCCGTCTGCGCTTACTTCGGAGATAAAGCCGTCAATGTTAACCGCCATTTTGCCTGTAGTAGCTGGCTTGCCGGCATCCTCTTTCTCAGGCGCGATAAGGTTGTAGATCACATCAGCCGATACTTTACCTGTGCTTACGTCCTGGGAAGTAAAGCCGGAAACGATGTTGCCTACTTTAAATTCTTTATTGAGCAGCTCTTGGGACGGCTCTGCCGCTGTTGGCTCGCTGCTTCCCAGCTGTGTTTTATCCGTTACTTCTACCCACAGGTCGCCTACTTTGAAGCTTTTGCCGTCTTCGCTTACTTCAGAGATCACGCCGTCGATGTTAACCGCAACTTTGCCCATGATAGGAGGCTTGGATGTTGCGTCAGCCGTTTGCTCCTGATTTGTTGGGGCGGACGCCGGGTTATTTTGATTTTGGTTTACGCTAATTACGCCAACCGCCAAGATTGCTGCTGCTGCAATACCTACTGTCCAACCAGTCAATTTCTTTTTGTTTGCTTTTTCCATTTTAATCCGCCCCTTTTGAATTGTAGAGTTATTTGTAGGGTTAATTGTTGATTTATCTAATTCCAGCATTAACTTCTGATAGGTTGCCTCTTTGAAGTCCTCGCTGGTTCGCACGCGGGACATCGCGGATTTATAAACAGATTTCTTCATCCTCCAGGCCTCCAATCTTTTCTTTTAAGAGTGAACGTCCTCTGGCAAGCCAAGTTCCTACCGTTGCGGACTTAGCCTGCATAATTGCCGCTATCTCCTGGATTGAGTATCCTTCGTAATAATGCAGATGAATGGGAATGCGATACTTCTTGTCTAAGGAGAGTACGGCCTGCAGGACCTCACTTTCTTCCTTGGGGAGGTAGCTCAGGTCTTCGGGCACAGGGTTTCTGCTTTTGAACCATCCGGTTTTCAGCATATTTTTGCTTTTATTAATGGTTGTTCGAATCAACCATGCTTTTTCATGTTCACTGTTCTCAAAGACAGGGCGCTTTTGCAGATACGTCAGGAAAACCTCCTGCGTCACTTCTTCTGCATCCGCTATATTTTTCAAATAAGCAAAAGCAATCTTGATCATGCTTTGCGAATATAGATCCAAGGCCCGTCGCACAGATTCATTGAGCTCATATGAATTGTACACCTCAGCACCTCCTTTCACTTGTAATACAACTGAGTGCCCAATTATTTTTCATTCGATACTAATTATTTTTTAAAGACGTAACAAAGGCCGTGAATGACTGCAATTTCCCGACATGTAAATTACCCCAATCGCCCAAAAAAGACAAAGAGGCAAACTCCTCTTCCTGCATGCAGGATGGAATTTGCCTCATTAATAGATGGGTATTTCCTCATTACTTGATATTACCTATAAGATTAGCTTTCAAAAACTCTCTCATCTGGACAGGCTCCCGGCCGAGTAGCCTGGCTAGTGCCCCATCCGTGCGCGCGAACTCGCCATTACGGCTTGCTTTGAAGAGGCACGCAAACATATCCGCTCTCTCTTCAGGCAGACCATGAGCAAGCAGACCCGCCCGATACTCGTCATCCGGCACAACAACCCGGCGAATCAGGCGGCCGGTCAGCTCGGAGGCCATCGCCGCGATGCCGGCAAGGTCGAACGTTTCCGAAGCCGTAAGAACCGGAGTAATGCCCTCAAGTCCCCCTTCGCTGATTGCTATCGCAGCCGCTTCCGCCAAATCGGAATGAGCCGTCCAAGCTACTGGCCCATCTTCCGGTGCTGCCAGTATACCCGATTGAAGAGCGTCACCAAGCATCATGAGTGCCGAGCCCGCGTAAAAGCCATTGCGAAGGGAGGTAAACGCCACGCCCGATGCTTGCAAGACATCTTCGGTAGCGGCATGGTCCACCATCGGCGGGAAATAAGACATTGGCGAAGCTCCCATCTGACTGGTGTAATGAATGCGATGAACACCTGCCTTCTTGGCCGCCTCAATTGCCGTGCGATGGTGCTTGAGAGCAGCATCGCCAAGACTATTGGACGACACAATAAGAACCTGAGCAGCCACTTCGAATGCATGAGCCAAACTTTCCGCATCGTTATAATTGCCCTGACGCACGCGGACTCCCCGCTCCCGAAGATCGTTAACCTTGCTTGTATCCCTTACACTTAGACCAATCTGATCGGCCGGAACACGCTCAAGCAGCTGATTCACCACCAGCCGGCCAAGCTGGCCGCTTGCTCCCGTAATAATAATCATGATGATATCCTCCTCCTTCTTCCTGTTTATGAAGACTAACTCTACACCGTTGTCTAAATAACATTGTTGTGTATACTACAGTGTAGATATCATAATAGGCCACCTGAAAAACCCTCGCAATCAGCAATAAGACGTATTGGTTGCTTACACAACACGGATGCATGTTTGTTGGGTTAACCGGTAGGAGGAGGTTAAAAATGCCGGTAAATATAAACGACCCCCGCGTCAAACGAACGCGTCAGCTGCTGATGCAGGCTTTTATGGAGATTCTTAATGAGAAGAAAAATATCTATTCCATCTCCGTGCAGGATATTGCGGCACGGGCTACGGTAAACCGCGCCACCTTTTATGCCCATTTTGAAGATAAATACGCGTTCCTGGAAAGCTGGATGAGGGAGAAGTTCCAGACAAAGCTGGAAACCGAGCTGCCGAGCGGCTCATTATCAGATATGTTGAGCCTGAAAGCCCTTATTACAAGCGTATTCGACTTCCTTTCCCGTACCCGGCAGTATATGACTCCTGCGGACAGTCAATTCGAACCTCTATTCGAGGTTGCCATGCAGAATGAGCTTCACCAGCTTCTGTTCAACTGGTTGAGTAAACAGAATTCTAACGCCTCTCGAGAAATCGTTGAGACTGCCGCTCTCGTTGTCAGCTGGGGCATATTCGGATCAGCCGTACAGTGGAGCCGCAGTTCTCACAAACGTCCTATGGATCAGATGGTGCGGGATGTACTGGTTGTTGCAGCGGCAAGCCTGGCGCCTGTTATGGAGTAAGTCATTAAACACAAAAGAACACTCCCGGCAAAAGTTTCCCATTTATATTCATCTGCTTCTAGCTGCCAACCGGCCTTCCCGGACAAAACGTGCTGCATCGGCCATCTGCGGTTCGCTTACTGCTTCCATTGTCGCAAAGCCATACGGCTTGTACTGCTCAAGCAGCTCGAAGAATAGCGGATAGTTCAGCTCACCAGAGCCGGCTGCCGTCTCGGTCAACGTACCGTCTGCTGCGCGGCGCAGGTCTTTCACATGTGCGCTCACGATGCGAGGGCCAAGCAGGCGGAAGGCTTCACGCATCGTATGGTCCTGATTCTCGAACCGCGCGGGGTTCATTAAGTTGCAAGGATCCATCACAACGCCAACACAAGAGGACGGGAACCGCTCAATGGCTTCAGCCAGAGTTTCCGTTGTATCGATCATATGTCCCTGTGCAGCTTCCAGACCGATCGTCACGCCCCACCGCTCTGCCTCTTCGACCAGCTCTTCAAGCGCCCGGTTTAACCGTTCGACATGCTGGCCGCGACGCTCCGGATCGGTTACGCCGCCGACCTCGGTCGCTACAATGGGAGCGCCGAAGTGCCTGGCGCTACGAAGATGCTCCTTGAAACGGTCTACATTATGACGGAATACGTCATCATCCAGATCAACCAGACTTGCGTAGCAGCCCAGTACCGCGATGCGCACACCTTGCTCCGCAAATGCTCCGCCTACCTCCTGAGCAAGTCCGGGACTTAGCTTGCCAAGCCGGGAATCTACATCCGAGAACGCTTTTGCAAGCGCCAGCTGTACATAGGGAAAATCTTGTGCAGCAACCTTCGCCGCCAATTCCTTATAAGGCAACGTTCCAAGCAAATGAGCTAAAATTCCGACTGACATGATTACCATCCTCTCACGTTTCATCTGAAATCTACTTTGTCTATCATTATACTTGGTATCTCCTGGAACGTAAAAAGGAAAAACCCGCGCGCCTAACCCGAAAGATAGCCACTTTAAAAACAAAGTGCTTGTCTATCGGGTTAAAGCGCCGGGTTCCTTATGTTACCTACTCAAAATTTTGAATTAACGCCAAGGCTTCTTCATGATCCGGTTCAAGCCTTATTAATTCTCTTAAGTAATGCAGAGCCTCATCCACCAATTCCAGCTCGAAACAGCAGATGGCCAGGCAATAAAATACGGTAGATACAATCTCCTCTTCGTCTTCCTTGACCGAGATTTCGAGGAAATGCTTGGATTCCTCATACATGTCCATTTCAAACAGCAGCAATCCCGCTTCAAGAGCAAGATCATACTTCTGCTCCATCACATAATACGAAGACCACATAATCCGTATCCCGAGCAAAATATCTTCCTTCTCTTCATCCAAGGCATCCGCCAGAAGACTCGAAATCTGCTTCGTGCTCTGGATGAAAAACTCCGCGTCATGGCCGCCGAGGCGCCAGAAGCTCAAAATATGCCGCAGCTCCATGCTCTCCAGGTTGCGGTCTACCCAGATCTTCAAGCTGTAGAAATCATCCGGACCATAGCGCTCTACAAACCGGCGATAAGCTAATCGGGTCTGGAGACAGCTCTCCGGCGAATCCACATGGATCATGCAGCCCACATTTATATTCTCGTAGTGGTGTTGGGGAAATAACACCAAGGCACCCTGATTCTCCAGCACCTGTTGAATCGCATGGTAATTAGCCGTTAGAGAGAAGCTGCCGTGCAGGACGAGCTCCGGCGGGTCTGCGAATTTCCAGTTATCAAGCAGATGATCTCCTTTATCGGCCGTCAGCAACAAATAACCGGCTTGTGACAGCTGATTTAACCGATCCAGGCAAGTTAATCCGGCAACGGGGAATACAATATGCGAATCTTCAAGCTGCTCCTGATAGACCGCTATGACGTCACGGTACGGATAAGTTTCTTCCTCGTACGCCGGCGCCCTCCGGTGCTCGTAGCTTAGAGCGATTTGAGTCAACAGCTCGGACGGTTTCAGGGATTCCCTATTTTCCGGATATTCAACCATCACGTCGGTCTCATAAATTTGACCTTCACCCACATAAAGCAGCTCTTGCGGAATTCCATCGAAGAAATAGTTCCCGACGATGACTAAAGGCTGCTTTACATCTCCCTTGCCGATTGTCTCTCCGGATACAATCAGCTTCAGCTCTGTATCATGAACGGCATCAAAGGGAGCAAAATCAAGCATTCCCCGCGCGATAAAAGCTTGCAGGGCCGGATGCTTCTGCCAGGCTAGCACATTGCTCATGGCCAGGTCTGTCATGATATAGCGGAATGCTGGCAGCGGAATACCCGCATAGTCTACCAGCTGGCACAACTCATGCAGCACATGGAAAGCAAATCGGCCCGCTCCTGCTCCAAGCTCCACAATTTGAACAGACCCTTCTTGATTGGCCCGGTCTTGCAGAAAACCGAAGATCATCTCGGCATAGGCCGCTGCGATCATGGGATTGCTCGTTATATATTGAGGCACCTGATCGTTGTTCCAGGCCCTTAAACCTTCTTTTTCGTAATATTCCCGCTGAATATTCCAGATCGGCGCTTCACTGAAGCGGTAACGCTGCTTGTTTTGAATAGTCATTTATCCTTAACCTACTTTCTGAACTTTGCACAATACCTCCTATCTTACCTCAATAACAGCTTTTTTACGATTCTTCCCGTTAGGATGCCTCAGCCTTCTGCTGTTTCTTGCCCGGCGCAAACCAGCCCAGAAGCGCAATGGCAACCAAAACACCATAGAAGACAACCGTCCAGCCCGTGCTATGCGGGAAATCATGATCCAGGAGGCCAATATCCTCGTGAGCCAGTGTAATGACAGCCAGCTTGACTCCTACCCATGCTACGATTGCATACGCCGTAGTCTCAAGGGCCGGACGATCGGCAAGCAGCTTCACGAACCAGGTAGCTGCAAACTTGATCAAGATAAGCCCTGCAATTCCTCCAAGCAGCACGACAATAAATTTGCCTCCGTCCATTCCGCCAAACTCGCCAAGCGGTGAATCAGGCAATCCGAGTGCTAGAGCTACCGCAGCAAGAATCGAGTCAATGGCAAAGGCAAGGTCTGCCAGAGCAATCTTGCTTACCGTAGGCCAGAAGCCTGAACCCGCTTTTTGTTTTTCGTCCTTATGAACATCCTCGTTCTTCTTGCCAAACCGTGCCTGAATGATGTGCTTTAAACCCAGGTAAAGAAGATAGGCTGCGCCAATCGCTTGTACCTGCCAGACATTTGCAATAAAAGATATCGCAAAAAGAGCGCCAAAACGAAAAACAAAAGCCATAATGATGCCGTAGTTGATCGCTCTTTTCTTCTGATCATCCGGCAAATGCTTCGCTATAATCGCGAGCACCAGCGCATTGTCCGCCGACAATAAACCCTCCAAGCCTATAAGGATTAGTAACGCCCACGCATACTCCAGCCAGATTGATTCCAACGTGGATTCCCCTCTCTTCGAACATAATCGGTATAAGCAATAATCTTCTCTTGACCGTCAATGCATATACGTACGAAATGGCCATAGGATTTCAATTTTTTCGCAAAAAATTTGAACTGGAACCAAATGGAAGGAGAATGCGTATCAGGAGAAACGAACGAACAGGGTACGGAGGTAGAGAATGAGGTCTATGATTAAGAAAAAAGAAGGGGCACTGGAGTACGCACTTTCGGTGAAAGGAACACCCGCGATCATCCTAATGAACGGAGGAAGCGGTCCTGTTGAGGGCTGGCACAAAATCTATCATGCACTGGCTGATGATTTTACCGTGCTGGCCTATAATCGCCTGGGAGTGGGTAAAAGCGATCGGCCGTCCAGTCCCCAGCACGGTGCGGCTATTGTATCGTCTCTGAGGGAGCTGCTTGATGCGATCAAGCTGCCTCCCCCTTATATTCTTGTCGGGCATTCGCTTGGGGGATTGTATGCCCATTTATTTGCCCGCGAGTTCCCGGGCCATATTGCCGGTGTTGTGCTCCTTGAAGCGAGCCATCCGCTGGATCTGGCGATTAACGATACCCAGCCTGCTTTGATCCGCCTTATCAACCGTTTTCTAAGCGGATTTGATGCCCTCTCTCCCTCCAGAAAGTGGAATGAAATTCACTATGTAGAGGAGACAGCGAAGCAATTGGAGCAGGCCGGACCTTTTCCTGACATCCCTCTCTTTGTTGTGACAGGAACAAGCAAACCTCCGATGATGCCGAAGCAGGCCTTTGACATTCGAATGAAGAATCAGCTGGACCTCGTACAGCTAAGCAAACACGGCAAACAGGTCCTAGCAACGCGCAGCGGACATTTCCCGCAATTCACGGAGCCGGACCTCGTCATTCAAACGATCCGGGAGTGTGTGCAGCCCTAATTAAACGCTTGGTTGGTCAGCTTCCTAACATCCCATACGTTTACCTTTTGCTGTGACTCTTCATGATAGAGCCATCTATCCTGAACATGGTCAACGAACAATACTCCGTTTAAATGATCGATTTCGTGCTGCATGCAGCGGGCGAGGTATCCTTCTCCTTCAAGGGTGATGGTCTCGACAACCGGCTTTGCTGTTTTTCTTAAGATAGGGTCGCCAAAAGGCAAGATGAGTTTCACCGACATGGTCAGGCTCCTTTCACTTTATGCGGCGGCGTATAGACCCACAAGTCATTAGGCGTACACTCGAGCGCCGTACAAAGAGCATCGAGCGTTTCTGCTTTCATTTGCTTCGGTTGATGGGTTAACAGAGCGCTTATAGAGGCCGGAGTCAGATTGTAATCTGCCTTCTCCCTTAATAACCTCGCTAAAGCCGCACCTGTCCAAATTTGTCTGTCTGCCATTACTTTTCTTAGCATCCATACGAGCATTTCATCACCTCTGATATTAGGTAATAACTTATTTTATTAGGTAATGCCTAATATATCACATTTATGCAATTCATTAAAATCGGACAATTATTTGATGAGATCCGATCTATTCTTTCCTCTCCGGATTGATTAGTATAAAAGGTAAACACCACGGCGCACGATGCCCGCACTTCGATCACTTCAACAAAAATCTCCAGACTATAGGAGGAACAACAACTATCATGGCAATCCCTGCAAAGAACACACCATGGCAAGGAAGTTGGATTTGGGGAGGATCTGAGGAAAGTCCCCGTAACGAGTGGCGTTGGTTCAGAACCTCCTTCAGCTGCCCTCTGGATTTGGAAGCACTGGCGAAGGCTGTCTTATGGATTACGGCAGACTCCCGTTACGAGCTATACGTCAATGGAACAAGGGTCGGCAGAGGTCCTGTTCGTTACTTCTCCACGGATATTTTCTATGACGGATATGAAGTCGGGCATCTGCTGCGCCGGGGCGAAGTGAATACCATTGCGGTGCAAGTGATGCATTATGGCGTCTCTACCTTTACCTATTTGAGAGGACGCGGCGGCTTGCTTGCCCAATTAGACATACTCTCGGAGGATGGGGAGATTACGCTCGCCAAGACCGGAGCCGATTGGCTTACGTCCTTGCATGAGGGTCAAGATCCGGCCATGGCGCGGATGTCCTGTCAGCTTGCCTACTCGGAGCGGATCGACGGAAGAAAGCTTGCAGAGGACTGGACCTCATCCGATTATTCGGATAAGCATTGGCAGCAGGCGGAGGTTATTGGCCAAGCCGGAATGGAGCCCTGGGTGCGGCTGCATCCGAGAGATATTCCGTATTTGACGGAGGAGCCCGTCCTGCCTGCGCGTGTCATCTCGTTAAATCGGGTTGTCCCATACAGGCTTACTGCTTTTATCGATGCGTATGCCCTTATGAAAGCTCCCGGCGAAGAGAATGCCAATCATATCCGCTTCTGCGGCGCCTTTATGACCACACTCCGGTTGAAGGAAGCTTCGGACGTAAAGGTCATGTTCCACGTTGGCGGACTAGGCATGGTCAGGCTGGGAGAGCAGGTATATTCGGCAGAGGATATGGAAGGCGAAGCCCCTCTTGCAACCCTTCGCGCCCATTTGCCGGCAGGCGAGCATGTCTTGCTGTATACCGTTTTTGGGCCCGAACACGGCCATAGCAACCGGATAGGCATCGATGCGGATCAAGAGATCGAGTGGGTCTCGCCTCTGGAGGCGGAGTTCGTCCATGCGGAAGGGACGATGTCTCCATTCGTACGTATTGGTCCTTCCTATACATACACCTGCATCGATTACGTGGTACAGTACGACAAGTTTGCAGCATGGAAGGCTGCAAAGACCGAGTTCGAGGACCGAATCGCCTCTATCGCAACAATTGAAGAGCTGCGGGCTACAGCATATCCGGTCGAGCCTGTCCCGCATAGCCATGCTAACGGCGAAGATGCGTTTATGCCGCAATTCGCCAAACGCGAATCCGATGCGTACGCCGTTCCGGCCAGTCTGCAGCGTATTGCGGCAGCCTCCTCCGATCCGGGAATTGTGCCCGTGTTTAACAACGCGGACACGGAATTTATGCTCGATTTCGGCAAGGAGTGGAGCGGATACCTTGAATTCGAGCTGGAGGCCGAGGCAGGAGTTACGATTGATTGGTACGGCATTGAATACCGGAAGGATACCTATATCCAACATACATTTGGTCTGGACAATACACTGCGTTATGTGACAAGGCAAGGGTTTCAGCGTTATTCCTCCCCTGTCCGGAGAGGGCTGCGTTACCTGATCGTCACCGTCCGTGGCGCTACAAGTCCGGTTCGTATCCGCGGTGTGCGGATCATCCAAAGCAACTATCCCGCACCGGAGATTGGAAGCTTCCAATGCTCGGATGATAGGCTGGGACGGATTTGGGATATTGCCAAGCATACAACCAAGCTTTGCATGGAGGACACCTTCGTGGATTGTCCGGCTTATGAGCAGACTTTCTGGGTAGGCGACAGCCGCAATGAAGCGCTCGTCAACTACTACGCGTTCGGGGGAACGGATATCGTGGAACGCTGCCTTCGTTTGGTTCCCGGCTCTGCGTTCCAGACGCCGCTCTACGGCGACCAGGTACCAAGCGCCTGGACCAGCGTCATTCCGAACTGGACGTTCTTCTGGATTGTCGCCTGCCGGGAATACGCCGAGCATACAGGCAATCGCGAATTTGCAGCTGAGATACTCCCATCGGTCTTATTCACGTTAGATCATTATCTGAAGCTTCTGAACGCGGATGATCTGCTTGATATGAAAGGGTGGAACCTGCTGGACTGGGCGCCAATCGACCAGCCGGATGACGGAATTGTTACGCATCAGAATGTCATGCTGAAGAAGGTTCTGGAGGACGCAGCCGCGATTGTTGCATTCGCCGGGGTACCTGAACAGGGGACAAAATACACGGAGCGCGCCGCTAGAATGAAAGCCGCGATTAATCAGCATCTCTGGAGCGAGGAGCGCGGTGCCTATCTCGACTGTATTCATCCGGGGGGCCGCCGTTCGACTATCTTCAGCATGCAGACGCAAGTCATGGCGCTCCTCGCGGACGTCGCGGATGAAGAACGCCAAGTGCTCTTGAAGGAATACTTAACAGCTACACCGGAAGGATTCGTACCCGTCGGAAGTCCGTTTATGTCCTTCTTCTATTACGAGGCGTTAATGGCAAACGGCAACCTGCAATGGATGCTCGACGACATGCGCACGAACTACGGATTCATGCTTGATAACGATGCAACGACATGCTGGGAAATGTATGGACATACAACCATGAACCGCGCGAACGAAAATGATCTGACCCGCAGCCATTGCCATGCCTGGTCTGCCGCACCGGGATATTTCCTTGGTGCCTATGTGCTGGGAGTTAGATCCGCCACGCCGGGGTGGACGAAGGTTATTATCGAACCGCAGATCGGAGATTTAAGCTGGGCCAAGGGAACCGTTCCTTTGCCGCAGGACGGTTGCGTGGAGGTAAGCTGGAAAGCCGGGAATGGCAGCCTAACCGAGCTCACCGTTACCGCTCCCGAGCTGATCGAGCTCGATATTCGGGTCCCGGCAGCATGCGCCGTAACGATTCGTCGGGTGAAGACACTGTAAAAGATATAGCAAAGCCCCCGCTCCTTACGTAGGTGCGGGGGCTTTATGTATTATCGAAAAATGCTGAGAAGCAACATGGATGCGCCAATCAGCACGCTAACCGAGATGATAAAGTAACCAATAAACCTGATGGGGCTGGATAAAGAGATTAACATCTTACATGTTTACGCTTGAAGCCGAGCTGCCCTTTGTCTACCGCCTTCTGAATATTAACGGAAGCGTTGATAAGCTTGTTTTTCGCCGTACCCTTGCCAACCTCTACCGGACCTACTTCCTTTGCGGTCTCAACCGCCTTGTCATGGAGCGGCAGATAGGATGAGGCTACGGTGTACAGGAAATTGTTCATCGCGTATTTCGTGCGTTCAGGCGCATCATGAATCGAATCTTTCACAAGCTCCAGCATACCCGCGATTTTCTCCTCGGAGAACTCGCTGTCCGGACGATTGCCGAGCAGCCAGCAGTAACAGCTCCAGCCCGCCGACATCTTAAGCTCCTCACCGCTTGCAATCCATTTATCGGACACCTCTTGCGCAATATCCGCTTCAGACAACGTTACAGCCACCACATAGTCCGACAGCATGTAAAAATACGCGCCGTCAATCCACCGCTCGAAATCCGCTTCCGTCATCGCCTTCGGGTCGGCAATGATCCCGGCGAAGTACATCGCGTCATAATTCCCTGTCGCATAGAGCTGCTCGGCCAGCGGCTGATTAAGTTTTATTTTCCGGAAGATAGGCTTCATCTCGCCCGTAGCCACCCCAAACAGCGGTTCGTGCGCGCCATTGGATAAGTAGATCTTTTTGGTTCGTTCCTTGCTAAGCCCTTCAAGCTCCTGCATGACCTCTTCTAGATTCATTGTTCGCACTTCCTTTGGTTATTGGGGAAATAGCTCTCTTCCTTGAATATACCATACAAGGTTACTTGAAAGTGCGTATATGAGCTGAAAGTGCGTACTTCACAGCACCTCTGTTCTGTTTCACAATAGTCATCAAGAAGCAGAGGAGGAATGGAATATGAAAAAGGATACGCCAAAGACCGCTCTTGTCGTTGGAGCAAACGGAGTTATCGGAAGGAATCTTATCGATTATCTGAGGACGCTTCCCGAATGGGATATTATCGGAGTATCTCGGCGCGGCGGAGAGGCTTCTGGCCGGACGCGGTATATCGCCGTTGATCTTCTCGATGAAGAAGACACCCGCGAGAAGTTAAGTGGACTAACCGCCGTTACGCATATCTTTTATGCGGCTTATCAGGATCGATCTACATGGGCTGAACTTGTCGTCCCTAACCTTTCCATGCTCGTGAATGTTGTCAACGCCATTGAACCAATCGCTCCAAATTTGCAGCATATCAGCCTCATGCAAGGTTATAAAGTGTACGGTGCGCATCTAGGACCCTTCAAGACGCCGGCACGGGAGACGGATGCTTATCACATGCCGCCTGAATTTAATGTCGACCAACAGCAGTTTCTTGAGAAACGGCAGCCGGGAAGCAGCTGGACCTGGTCAGCCCTTCGCCCTTCCGTCGTTGCCGGGTTTGCATTGGGCAATCCCATGAACCTGGCGATGGTTATCGCCATCTACGCTTCCATGTCGAAGGAGCTTGGTCTGCCGCTTCGTTTCCCGGGAAAGCCCGGTGCTTACCATAGCCTGCTGGAAATGACAGACGCGAATTTGCTTGCCCGCGCGACAGTGTGGGCAGCCACCGATGAACGCTGCGCGAATCAAGCCTTTAACATTACGAACGGCGACCTCTTCCGGTGGAACGAGCTTTGGCCGAAGATTGCCGCCTATTTCGGGCTTGAGACCGCCCCTCCGTTACCAATGTCGCTGGATGTCGTTATGGCTGACAAAGAACCGCTCTGGAATGCCATGGTCGATAAATACGATTTGCAGAAAATCAGCTATAAAGACGTGTCATCGTGGCGTTTCGGGGATTTCGTGTTCTCTTGGGACTATGACTTTTTTGCAGACGGCTCCAAAGCCCGGCGCTTCGGCTTCCATGACTTTATCGATACGGAAAAAATGTTTATGGACATATTTGAAGACTTCCGGCAGCGGAAGATCATTCCGTGATCTCCTCTTCAGATACCGGAGGTTTGAAAAGAATCTTGCCTTTGTCGCCGTACTTCTTATCCATATACCCGTCACCCCAGCGGCACATGGCATGCAGGATTTCTTTCAAGCTCCACCCATAGTCCGTCAACTCATATTCCACTTTTGGAGGTATTTGATTATAAGCAATGCGGTTTATGATCCCGTCCCTCACTAGTTCCCCAAGCTGCTGTGTCAGTACTTTTTGCGAAATAGCAGGGATCAGCTGCATGAACTCACCATTACGCTTCTTGCCGAAGGTGAGATGAAATAAGATAACCGGCTTCCACTTGCCTCCGATCACTTCAAGAGTTACTTCAACAGCGGTATTATAAGTTTTCTCCTCATTCTGCATGGTTTCGGATCGCCTCCTATGTCTAACTTTACCATTTCACCTCCGTTTGGAGTACCGCTCCGAGAAAGAAGTTAAGGGCGCCCTATGCAGGACGCCCTTTAAAGTCTTAGAACCGCTCAAAGCTGACAAACTCTCCGACCGGCTTGCGGTAACCGCGTATTCTGCGGTTTGAAGGATCTTCTTTCCCGATTCCAATGAGCAGCGCGGGCACATAACGATCCGGAACTTGCAGCACCTTCATCATGGCTTCAGGGTCAAAGCCTATCATAGGACTGCTGTCCCAGCCCTTTTCTTTGGCCGCGAGCATAAACAGCATCGCTGATAGATTGGCATTCCGGATAGCCTCATCCCGCTTGAAGGCCTCGCCGCGTTCTTCGTAAAACTCGTGAACAGACGATACGGCATAATCAAACTCCTGTTTATTGATAACCCCCAGGTTCAGCAGTCCTTCATTGATCTCCGCTGCATTCAGATACGCATCCATATGTCCTAGAACAAGAATGACGGCGGAAGCCGTTTGCACCTTGTACTGCTTATTGGCAGCTTCATAAACCTGTTGTTTGATCTCCTCATCCTTAACGACTATATAATGGGCATGCTGCAAATTAAACGACGACGGAGCGTACTTCACCAGCTCAAAGATTTCATTCAGTTCCTTATCTTCAATGGATACCCCTTTGTTAAATTTATTTGCAGATCTTCTCTCTGTAACTACGGACACGAAATCGCTCATTTCGCCCGCCTCCTCTATGTAATAGATTAATTTAGCAAAATCTCATTATCTTAAATTTAAGATATGGAGTTTAAAAAAAGGCACCTTCCAGTTGCGATGTATGCTCGTCTATTGTCTTGCCCATATTCCTTTAATTTAATTATCTTAATTTTAAGACATATAATATGAAAATGCAACCCTTTTTATTTGCATAAACCACATTTTCTTGTCTAAAGAGGAAAAGGCAATGCCGAAGAGGCCCCCGCTTGCGGATGTTCCGCCGCTCCAACGCAAAGAGACATCGCGCAAGACAAGACAGGCGATGTCTCTATCTTCATCATGCTATGCTAGTCCTTTAGAATAATCTCGATTACCGTATTGCGCTCATCCGGGAGCGGATACGTGAAATGCTCCGGCTGTGCAAAGTTGAAGAACGCGTCATTCGGATAAAGCGTTGCGTTCCACGGGCGGGTAACAAACAGCTCCGAGCCGTCCGCCAGCAGTCTTGCGCTCTTGACGCGGTCACCCAGTCCCGCCAGGTTAACTGGTCCCACGCTTTCTTCAAGCAAATGAGCATACAGCTTGTTGCCTTTACGCGTATAACGACCCCACTCCGGCTTCGAGAAGCCTGCCTCACCGCAGCCATAAATGCTGTCACCATTCTTGCGCAGCCATTCACCGACTTCTTCAAGTACCACCAGCGACTGCAGCGGAATCTCGCCCTTTGCGTCCGGACCGACGTTCAGCAGCAGGTTGCCGTTCTTGCTGACGCATTCGGTCAGCTTGCGGATGACCGTCTTGGCGGTCTTATAGGTGTGATCGGATGCGCCATAGCCCCAGTTGTTGTTCAACGTAATGCAGGCTTCCCAAGGGATGGAACGGCCATTGTTGTCCGTGATGCCAGCAGGCGGAATGATCTGTTCCGGCGAGGCAAAGTCGCCCGAGTAGATGCTCGGATTATCGGTATAGATGGAGCCGCCTTCTTCACCGCTTGCTTCCAGGCGGTTATCGACGATAATATACGGCTGCTCGGAGCGGATCATTTCCATCAGCTCGGTTGCCCGCCATTTCTCACCTTTCAAATCGTCATAGGAGAAATCGAACCACATAATATCAAGCTTGCCGTATTCGGTCAGCAATTCGCGTACTTGTCCATGCATATAATCAAGGTAGACGCCAAACCGGGCAGGGTCACGTCTATAGGCTTCATTATCGCGCATGGGATGAATACGATCGCCGTAAGCCGGGTAATCCGGATGATGCCAGTCCAGCAGCGAGTAGTACAACCCGACCTTCAGCCCTTCTTCACGGAAAGCATCAAGAAACTCCCGCACAAGATCACGGCCGCATGCCGTGTTGGTCGATTTATAGTCGGTAAGTTTGCTGTCGAACAGACAGAAGCCGTCATGATGCTTAGCCGTCAGAACGGCATACTTCATTCCTGCCGCCTTTGCCGCTTTAGCCCAAGCCTTCGGGTCGTAGCGGTCCGGGTTGAATTCGTCAAAGTATGGCTGGTAGTCTTCGTTGCTGATGCGTTCTACGCTTCGCACCCACTCCCCGCGTGCCGGTATCGCATACAGTCCCCAGTGAATAAACATGCCAAAGCGATCATGAAGGAACCATTCGGTACGTTCTGTGCGCTCTTGAATTAAGGTTTGGCTCATATTAGATTAACGCCTCCATACATCGGAATATAAGCTAAGTCTAACAACGAATCGTAATTAGCTATAGACGATAAATTAGCTTGTATGGGGATTAAATTATCTTTTTAGAGGTGCAGTAAGATTACAATTTCGTTGCGCTTAACCATACGGGCAAGTAAAATACTTCCTGTAATACGAAATATAGGAGGCTGCTTAATTGGAACTTGATGATCGAGTAAGTAGACTAGAAGCCAGGATTACTGAGCTCGAAAAAGAAATAACGGAATTGAAGCAGAGCAGACTGCCCGTTAACAGACCTCTCTCACCGGCTGCACGCAACGATCATCTAAAGAAGACTCGCCATGAATATGGTGCGCATCCTGCACAAAAACAGGAAATCAGAAAAGAAAAGACCGATTGGGAGCATCTGATTGCAAGAGTGTGGCTGCCAAGAATCTTTTTATTCGTGCTTCTTATCGGCATGATTTGGGGATTTAAAGCAGCCGTTGACGGCGGATTTATAACGGAAGCCATGCGCGTAGTTATAGGTTATTTAGCTTGCGGGGCTTTTATATTCGCGGGATTCAGACAGCAGAAGGCCAAGCGGCCGTTGCTCTCGCAAGTGCTATTAGGGGGCTCCATCGGCATTGGCATGCTCACCACGTTTGCAGCCCACGGCTTATACGAACTAATAAATGTACCTGCGGCATTTCTCATCAATTTCCTGCTCGTCATACTCGGAGTAGTGTTCTCATACCATCTGAAATCGCAGCCCCTTGCTATGTTAGCGAGCGCAGCAGGCGTTCTGATACCATTCCTGCTGAACAGCGATCATCCTTCAGTCGTATTCTTGGTGACCTACGAATCCATGCTGTTCATCAGCTTCATGATTTTTGCGGTAAAAAGAAAATTTGTTGCTTTGTTCTATCAATCCTTTGTATTGCTGCAAATGGCGTTAGCGATCTATGCGTTAATTGCAAGCGGAAATGAGGACATTGTTGCAATCGGAGTATTCGTTCAGCAATTGGTGTTGCTTCTCTCTATTTTCTTCAAGACCACGATAATGAAACATCAGCTTAAATTGCTCGTTCCGAGCTTCGCACTGACAGTCGTCTGGTTCAAATTATCCTATTCGGATCTGCCATTTAACATTGTCATGCTTGCACTGTTTGCAGGGTACGCCTTAATAACCGCATGGTTCTTGAAGAAACCCGAGCACAAAGATAAAGTGCCTTACACATTAACCATTGCAAGCTATGCCCTATTATTCTGCTTGGCTAATTCTCTTCACTCCGAAACCGTATCCGTAGTCTTATTAATCGAAGGCGCTGCTGCCTTATGGCTTGGATTCGTTGTGAAGTCCTTATTGCAGAAAATAAACGGCCTTCTGATTTATCTGCTTGGATGCGTTATTGGACTCGAGAAGGTGATCGGAAATTTGGACAGCATAGCTTCGGTTGAAATGCTCATTTGGATTGTGTTGCTTGGAACATTAGGGTGCTTGATTAGAATCGTAACTCGATTCGAAATAGGCAAAAACACAAGGGATATCCTGATTATCCTGTGGTATGGCATTGGCTTAGCCTTCTTGGTTTTCCTTACCGAAGTAACGAATGTAATAACAAAGGACTTCAGCACGAATGCGCAGCATCTGTCAGTGTCAGCAGCATGGGTTGCCTACTCGGTCGTAGTCATTGGATACGGATTGAAGAAGCAAATAAAGAAAGCAAGACTGACCGGCATCGCTCTCTTATTCCTGACGTTAATGAAGGTCATTCTCATGGATTTGCCTAGCGTATCTTTGCTTGCTAAAGCGATATTATTTATGGGACTTGGCTTCATTGGCATCCTATTGTCGAGATTCTTCTACAAAAAAGATTAGTGCTTCGGCACTGTACGTAAAAAGAAACCATGCTGACGCAATTGGAGGCGTTGCCTCCTTTTACGAACGCATGGTTTCTTTGCATGTTTACCAAATTTGTATTCATTTACAGCACCTTTTCCGATCCCTGCTCTTCCCCGCTCTTCTCATTCCCCAGATATGCGCCATGCTGCTGGGTCCATGTCCACATGGCCTCAAAAATCGGCTGCAAGCCCTGCCCGCTTTCGGTCAGTTCATATTCGACATGCAGCGGTACGCCCGGATAAAGCGTACGTGTAACGATCCCCTTCTCTTCTAATAACCGCAGGCGGTCTGTTAACGTTTTTGGACTGATGGGCTGCAGCTTGCGGCGCAATTCCCCAAATCGACGAGTCCCGTTAAACAGCTCGAACAAGAGAAGCAGCATCCATTTTCCGTCCAAAATCTCCAGAATGGGCTCCACAGTGCCTGGACAAGACCGGTCCATCATTGTTTTATTCCTCCATAGTTCATTTTTTGAAACTATTGCACTTTAATGTAACTACTTTTCAAATGTACCATAGAACCTTTATGATGTGAATCAAGCAAAGAGGAAAAATAAGTTAATGATTTGCTTGGCAAGGAGGGTTCATTTTGGATAGATCTTTTAAAGTAGATCCGGCGGAGTATCCGTTCACCGATCACTGGCTGCCTTACCGCGACGGTTACGTTCATTATCTGGATGAAGGGCAAGGACCAACGGTTCTTCTTCTGCACGGCAACCCGACGTGGTCCTATCTGTACAGGAATGTGATCCAAGAGCTTCGAGGAGAATTTCGTCTCATTGCTCCGGATTACCCGGGATTTGGCATGTCAAAGGCCCCTGACGATTACCGCTTTACGCCGCAAGAGCAGTCGGATGCCGTACAGCATCTGATCCGCCATTTGGATCTTAAGGACATTATTCTAGTCGTTCAGGACTGGGGCGGCCCAATTGGGCTGAACTATGCCGTACAGCATCACGCTAACTTGCGCGGCATTGTCGTCATGAATACATGGGCCTGGCCCGCAAAGATTTTGCCGATGAAATTGTTCTCGCTTGTTATGGGGGGATGGCCGATCGGGTACTGGCTTCAGACACGACGCAATTTCTTCGCCAAAGTCATCGTTCCGGGCGGAATATACCAGACCAACAAAATAACCGACAGCCTGCGAAAAGCTTACACAGACCCGTTCCCCACCCCAAAGTCCAGAATACCGACATGGGTCTTTCCAAGGCAGATCCGCAAGGCACGCAAATGGCTTGCCGGCATTGAATCAAAGCTGCCCAATTTGTCTGATCTGCCTGCGCAAATTCTGTGGGGGACGAAGGACAGTGCCGGCTTTCCGCCCGGACAGATGGCCAAATGGCAGCACTATTTGCCGTTGAACGAAACGGAAATTCTGGACGACTCCTCGCACTATGTACAAGAGGACCGGCCGGATCGGGTTGCAGCATCCATTCGAAATATTAGGAAAAGAACTCGAGGAGGAGTATGATAATGAAAACTATTTTATGGGCAACGTTAACGGCTAACGGCAATTATGCGCAATCGGGTCCCGATAACCCGCCGACCAAGGAAGCGTTGCACGACTTCGCGGCACAGGCCAAGGCTGCGGGTAACTTTATTGCAGGACGCCGGACTTTCGAAGGGTTGCGGGGCGGTGGCGGCCCGGGGCCATTTGGCGAAGTCGACATCGTCGTCATTTCCAGAAATGCTGCGGAATTCCCCGGGGCGAAGGTTGTGAGGTCGCCTCAAGAGGCCTTGGACTATCTGCGGCAAAAGGGACATCAGACCGCTCTCGTTAGCGGCGGCGCAGATATTCATAATTCCTTTCTCGAACAGGGGCTGGCAGACGAGGTGATTTTCAACGTGGCGCCTGTATTAGAAGGCAAGGGCCTAAATCTTGTCATCGACAAAGATAACTACGCCTTCAAGCACGTCGAGCTGCTGGACTGCAAGCCGCTCGGCGGCGGTGTCGTGCAGCTGCGTTATGCTGTCGGCCGGTAAGTTGCATTCTGCATGTCGCTCAATCCTGCTTATTCTGTAAACGATCCGCTCCATAAAGCTCATCCATGTGTTCCGTATGAGTCGCTCCCCAATCGTTCATGACCTGCAGTACTTTGCTTAAACTTTTGCCGTAATCCGAGATCGAATATTCCACCTTCGGAGGAACCTGGTTATACACCTCACGGTGCACAATATCGTTATATTCCAGTTCTCTTAATTGCTGAGTAAGCATCTTTTTGTTAATATCCGGTATCGCTTTTAGAAACTCGCTGAAGCGCATCGTACCGTTTGCAATAAGCTGAAGCAGAATGACGGGCTTCCATTTTCCGATTAATATATCTAACGCCGATTCGAACTTGCAATATTGTTTCATGAAAACTCTCACCTCTTCCGCATCACTAGGTAACTTTTTATTACCTTTGTTTAGATAAAGTGCCTACTTCCTCGATCCGATTGGTTGGGTCTATTATACCTTAGAGGCTAGCTAAAAAGGGATCGGGAGGTTGACACTATTCATGAATATTACACTTTGGGTTTTTCAAGGGCTTGCAGCTCTTGCTTTTGTCTACTCAGGATGGTTAAAGGCGTTTCAGCATGACAAAGCCAAAGCGTCGTGGGGATGGGCAAAAGACGTTCCGAAAGGGCTTGTCGTCTTTATCGGGTTAGCAGAATTACTTGGAGCAATTGGACTCATCGTGCCTCAGGCTTTGAACGTTGCGCCTGTATTGGCCCCAATTGCCGCAACCGCGCTTGCCGCAGTCGTATTATTCGGCGCAGTCCTTCATCTTACGCGCAAGGAATACCGGGAAATCGGGGTGAATGCTGTCTTCATCTTGTTAGCGGCAGTTGTTGCGATCGGTCGTTTTCTTTAGACGTTGCTTGTGTATAGCCGTTTTATCCTTTGATATGTCCGCGGCGGATTGTTATGATCTATGTACAATTACGTTGCATCGACTTGTATGGAAGGAGGCGAAGGAAATGATTGAAATTACGACTGGCCTTGTTCGTCAATTAATCAACAGCCAATTTCCCGAGTGGAGGGATTTAGAGATAAAGCCTGTGGAAAAAAGCGGGCACGATAACCGCACCTACCGGCTGGGAGACGAAATGACGGTTCGTCTGCCGAGCCATGAGCGATACGCCTCGGCCGTTGAGAAGGAAGTGACATGGCTTCCCGTTTTTAAGCCCCTTCTTTCCTTGCCCATTCCGGCTCCCGTTGCAAAAGGCGAGCCAACGGACGAATATCCCCTTCCCTGGTCCGTTAACCGGTGGATTGAAGGCGATACCGTCTCGAATGCCAACATACGCAATCTTAACGAATTTGCCGAGGATCTCGCGGGCTTTCTGAAGGAACTGCAGGCTATCGATGCCACAAACGGCATACCGGCAGGCATACAAAACTTTCATCGCGGCGGAAATTTAGCGGTTTACGATGGAGATACAAGATCTGTCATTGAGAAGCTGACCGGTCAATACGATCAAAAGCTATTAACGGAAATCTGGGAGCTTGCCCTAGCGACGAAATATGAAGCGGCACCGCAGTGGCTGCATGGCGACGTGGCGGTAGGCAATCTGCTCGTACAGGATGGCCGGTTGTCCGGCGTCATTGATTTTGGAACCATGGGCGTTGGCGATCCATCAAGCGATCTGGTGATGGCATGGAACTTTTTCGATGACGAAAGCCGTGGGGTATTTCTGCGTTGCATGAATGTTGACCCGGATACGGTTGACCGCGCGCGCGGATGGGCTTTGTGGAAAGCACTCATCACCTACGCCTGGAATGAGCAGGGCTCGGAAGCCAGTGGTTGGGGCAAACGCGTCATTGATGTCATTGTTCAAGACTACAAATCGGGTTCACCGCCTATTTTGCAGCGGTAAATGATAAGGCCATCCAAACGGATGGCCTTTAATCATTTTTATGCAATCTCCCCCCATTACACCCCCAAGTCGCTTTGGACTGATTCCATTCCGCCTTGCAGGATCGTCCGATCCACATAAGGCTTGAAGTCCGCGGTGCGTATGATCGTGGCGCCTTTCGAAGAGAGCAGCTGCTGCTCCGATACTTGCCAGGTGTGCGATTTACGATTCGCGCGGCGGTAAGCGGCGAAGTTATAGGAAGAGGTCGTGAATACCTTGAAGCCTTGCTTCAGGCAGTCTTGGACGAATCGCGCATCGGAACCGGCAACCAGCTTCGTCGAGAAGGAGACTTTCTTGAATACCCGTTTGTGAAACATAATGGTGGCCCCTGCGATACGTCTGCATCGCCCGTAAGGCTTTACGGTCGTTTTGCGCAGCAGCAGGACCGAGCGGTGAGGGAAGAAGAAATAACAGGAGCGTTTACCGACGACATCTGCATTCTTCTTGGAAAACAAAAACATAGCTTCATCCAGATAATGAGGCGAGTAGTAATCGTCGTCGTCGAATTTGGCAATATAGCGATAACGGGCGCGGGCAACCGCGTAGTTCAGGCATGCGCCAAGATTCAAGCGTCCATCGACGCGAAAGACGCGGACGTTGTCATACTGCCGCGCAAGTTCTTTATATGGAAGCAACGCGATATCGTTGTCGTTGACGGTCACGATCAGTTCTTTGGCGGGCCATTCCTGACGGTTGTAGTTGTCGAATATATCCGTCATGTGCTCCGTTCGAATGGTCGAAGTAATGATCGTTACGCCTGCATTCGTATTCTCGAACATTGTCTTCGTCCCCTATAAAAATATTAAATCTAGAACAGGCTATGCGCATAGACCGACTAGCATCTCGAATCATAGTTTATAGTAGTGTCTGAAAAAGAGGATAAAATGAAAGCATGCAATCAGATTACGTCGTAACCGTCACTCGGCCGGGCAAGGTCAACTCCTGAAGGCGGGTTGACCTTGCGTGCGTTACTGTGCATGCCAAGCCTAGTTTACGTAACGTGTGTAATGCTTCGTCTTGCGAATAAGCTTGCAGTGCGACATGTAGAGGCGCGTGCTTTTCTTTTGCGTATGGCTTTTGGTATCTTTTCTTCTAATACAAACATAGTGCCGCTTGGATAAGGAATATACACGAAATCCTCTGCGGACGCACCGCCCGACCCAGCCGGAATCCGTGCCGACCTTTTTGAACTCGGGAAACGGGACACGCTTCCAGACCGATTTCCGGAAGACCAGCGTGCCGCCCTTGATGCTGCGCTGGTATTTCTTCTCGCCCCCTTTGCGGAAAACCATCAGCGCACTAGTTGCCTCGAAATAAATGTAGGCGGTATGTTTGCCTACGATAGACGCTTTGCCGCTTTTGATTGCACGGGCAGCTTCGCGCAAAAATTTGGGTCCGTAGTAATCGTCATCGTCAAACTTGGCAATGATGCCGTCCTCGGCTAGATTGATGGCGTGGTTCAGGCATTTGCCGAGCTTATATTTTTGGGGAAGTTGAATCACTCTGACTTCGTTCTCCGGGTATTGGCTTGCCCGCTCCTGATAGGGCTCGATATCCATACTGTCGTTATTCAAGACGATAATCATTTGTTTGTCCTTCCAAAGCTGCCGGTCGTAATTCTCGAATACGTTATCGATGAATGAGGATCTCATCGTACATGCGATTACGGTGATCATCTTAACCCATCTCCTTAGGCGCGGCTAGAAGCTTGGCTTTGCGACGGTTCCATAATGTATTTTTTTTGATTTTGTACAATCTTTTATCGATGATTTTTTGATACAGACTTAGGAATCGATCGGTCATGATGCTGTCGGAGTAGCGGTCTCTGACATAGCGTCTGCATTCGCGGGCTGCGGGCAGCCGCTTGCGGTACTTGACCTTCATCGCCATATCGGATGTCGTTCTGCATAGGAGCTGAGGCATTCCTTTAAGCACCTCGGCAACGCCGCCTTTCTTAAAGCCTAGAACTGGCGTGCCGCTGGCCAGCGCCTCGATGAGAACTAGTCCAAAGGGTTCATCCCAAGTCGACGTGAACAAGACGCAGCTTGCATTAGCGAGCAGCTCGCGTTTGCGGTCTCCTCCGACGGGGCCGATATAGCTGATTTTTTTGCCAAGATGAGGCTTGATCTTAGCATTGAAATAGGTTTTGTCGTTTAGTGTGCCGGCTATTATAAGCCGCATGCCTGTTTTCTTGGCAACCTTGATGGCGAGGTGGACGCCTTTCTCCTTGATCAATCTTCCCATAAAGAGCAGGTAATCCTGTTTGTCTTTCGTAAACGTGTAATCCTCCAAGCGGATGCCATTATGGACAGCATAGCCTTTTTGTTTTCCGTATTTGCGAAGGATGAATTTGCTGACGTATACCCGAAGCTGCACGTTTCCCTTGATCCCTTTGGAATGGGAGTTGCTGATCGTCGGAATAGGCGGATTCGCTTTCGCCACGATGCCGTAGTGATCGTGTATGATATCCACGTCTGGCGGGAGGTTTTTAATAATGAAGTCCAGCTGCTCCTTCGGATCATCCGACTCGTATTCGAACGTTTGGGTCGCATTCGAGGTCGATCCTTTTTTGGCAAACAGAATTACTTCATGCCCCCGGTTGACCAACTCTTCCGTTAAATAATGCACATCGCGCTGCGTGCCCCCGTAATCCTTCGGTGGCACAGGAATTGTATTCGTCGATATCTGAGCAATTCTCAAATGTCTCTCAACTCCTTAGGTCAATAACTTCCCATAGGCATTCCTTGTAGGATATGAATGGACTCCTGTGCAGGGCACGGCGCTTTCACCAATTTCATCGTCCTAAATTACACCGCGTACAGGATATGGCCCATACCAAGTGAAAGCCATTTTAATAGAATAATAGAAGTTGATAGAAAGAGGTGAGAAGCATTGAAAGGACTAATTCTCTGTGCAGGGAAAGGGAGCCGCTTATATCCGTTTACCAATAATCTTCCAAAGACGCTTATACCTGTCGCTAATACGCCGCTGTTGCAATTATCAATCGTAAAATTAATGGAGCTTGGAATAGATCGTATCGGCGTAGTCATTCATCCATCCCAAGAAGCCGACATTCGCGGGCAATTCGGCGAGGGAGAAGCACTTGGCATCTCGATCACGTACATCTATCAGCATGAGGCCAAGGGAATCGCGAATGCACTAAAACAAGCGAAAGACTATATATCAGGCGATGCGTTCCTGCTTCTTCTGGGGGATAATTTGATTTCCGCTCCGTTATCCGATCTGAAGAGCGACGTCGAGTTTGGGGGTGTACAGGCATCCTTGCTGCTCGCGGAAGTTGCGGTCCCTCAGGATTACGGCATCGCGGAGATCCAAGATTCGCGCATCATAGGTCTGGAAGAGAAGCCGGCGCATCCGAAGTCTAATTTGGCGGTATTAGGGGGTTACGCGTTTACGAAAGAGATCTTCGACGCGGTCGACGAAATTACGCCCTCTAAGCGGGGCGAGTATGAAATAACGGATGCGATTCAGTGGTTGATCGACCAGCAGCATGCCGTCGCTTACCATGTTACCGACCAATTGAACATCGACGTAGGCACGATGGATCGATGGCTGCTGGCCAATCAAAAATTGCTGGACGCAAAGGCATTAAAGAAACGGGTTCACGACTCTGTCCGGCTGGAGCGCTGCACCATTGTGGAACCGGTATCGATCGAGAAAGACTGCGTGCTGAAGGATTGCCAGGTCGGCCCTTACGTTTCGATTGGCGCAGGCTCCAAGCTGGAAAACTGTCAAATCGAGAACAGCATTATATTGAATGGGGTTCATATGAAAGATCTCACATTCCCTATTAAAAATGTTGTTATCGGCGAACATTCTATCGTTTCTGGGGTACTCATTGATAAAGAGGTGACAGAACCTTGAAAATTTTGATTATCGGTACGGGTTATGTAGGGGCCACAACCGCAATGGTTTTTGCCGAGATCGGCTGGCAAGTAACCGGACTTGATATCGATGCGGGCAAAATCCAACGGCTGAGACAGGGACGCCTGCATTTTCACGAACCTGGCCTCGAAGACATGATTGCCAAGCATGTGAAAAGCAGCCGATTGCAGTTTACAACGGATAAGGAAACCGCCATTAAAGAACACGACGTTATATTCCTCTGCGTCGGAACGCCATCGCTGCCGGATGGAAGCGCGGACCTGCGCTACATTGGGCAAGCGGCTAAGGATATCGGGCGTTCTATGAAAGGTTATAAACTCATCGTCACGAAAAGCACTGTTCCCGTCGGAACGCAAGAGCAAATCAAAAAGTGGATAGCAGCAGCGCAGCAAGAGGCTATTCCATTCGATGTCGCTTCCAATCCCGAATTTCTGAGGGAAGGCAAGGCCGTCGAAGACGCATTGCGGCCCGACCGTATCGTGATCGGCACCGATAGTCAGCGGGCAACCGAGCAGCTTCAAAGGCTATATAGCTCTTTTGTATGCCCTTGGATCATAACCAAGCCGAGGACCGCAGAGCTTATCAAGTATGCTTCCAATTCGTTTCTCGCAACGAAAATATCGTATATGAACGAGCTGGCAAAGCTCTGCGACGAGCTGGAGGTCAACGTAAAAGAGATTGCCGAAGGGATGGGCCTTGATCCCCGGATCGGGTCAAGCTTTCTACAAGCCGGCTTAGGGTATGGAGGTTCCTGTTTTCCTAAAGATGTCTCGGAATTGGTTATGACTTCAAGAAAGCATCATGTAAATCTTCGTATCCTGGAGGGAGTCATAGAGGTCAATCGCACGCAGTACACCTATTTGCTTGACAAGGCGCGGTTGCGGCTGGGGGGCTTTGCGGGCAAGAACATTACGGTACTGGGACTTGCATTCAAGCCGGATACGGACGATATTCGGGAAGCGCCGGCTATAAGGATTATCGATCAATTGCTGCTCGAACAGGCCAACGTTCAGTTGTTTGATCCGATTGCGGCTTTACCGGGGCACGCTTCCTACAGGGCGGTGAAGGTCTGTTCCTCAGCCGAAGAAGCATTGCGAGGCTCGGAGGCGATTATACTATGCACGGAATGGCCCGAGTTCGGCCAGTTGGATTGGAAGAAAGCGAAGAGGCTTCTCAGGCAACCCAACTTCTTTGACGGGCGTAATATGCTCGATGCTAAGCGGATGCGCGGAATCGGGTATTATTATCAAGGCATCGGCGGCGATCATTGATTGTCGGACAACAAGCATATGTATACTACTATTGAAGTCGCGTATACCGCGGCTTTTTTATTTTTTTATAAAGTGGACTTTTTAACATTTTTATGCGATTTGCCAACAGTAGTCTTTCTTCCCTGACAGACAGTTGTCAACAAGGGTAGCTTATGATGATCTCAGATGATTGTTAAGCCATCCATTCAGGTAGAAGAAAGGAATGAGTATTTATGAAAAACAAACTCGCGGCCATCGTTGGAGGATTATTGCTTGCCATTCTAATGGCGTCTATGGACAACACGGTTGTATCAACGGCAATCGGTACAATCGTGGGAGAGATGGGAGGGCTCGACAAATTCGTCTGGGTCACCACCGCGTATATGGTCGCGGAAATGGCCTGCATGCCGATCTTCGGCAAGCTGTCCGATATGTACGGCCGCAAGCGATTCTTCATCTTTGGGATTATTGTGTTTATGATTGGCTCCGCCTTGTGCGGAATGGCGCAATCCATCGTAGAGTTAAGCATTTACCGGGCCGTGCAAGGGGTTGGAGCCGGAGCGATGGTGTCCATTGCGTTTACGATTTTGTTCGATGTCGTGTCACCGAAGGATCGCGGAAAAATGATGGGCGCATTCGGAGCGGTATTTGGTCTGTCGAGCGTCGTTGGCCCGCTGCTTGGCGGGTACATTACCGATCATCTCAATTGGTCGTGGATCTTCTACATCAATCTGCCGCTCGGCTTCATTGCCCTGCTCATGATTGCCCTGTTCTATAAGGAATCGGCTGCGCATTCGCGGCAAAAGATCGACTGGGCGGGTTCTGTTCTTCTCGTAGGAGCTGTCGTCTGCTTTATATTCGGACTTGAGCTGGGCGGCAAAACGTATGCCTGGGATTCTCCGCAAATTATCGGACTGTTCGCCGGATTTGCCGTTCTTGCTTTCTTGCTTGTATGGGTCGAGAAAAACGCCGCGGAGCCGATCATCTCGTTCCGCTTGTTCCGCAGCAGACTGTACGCGACGAGCAATCTGGTCGCCATGCTCAGCGGCGCGGCATACATGACAGCGGCGATTTTTATACCGATCTACGTGCAAGGCGTCATTGGCGGCTCTGCCTCTAATTCCGGTCTGACCTTATTGCCCATGATGATGGGTTCGGTTGTCACCGCCACTCTGGGTGGATTTCTGATGACAAAGCTGCAATACCGGACCATTATGGTCGGGACGCTGGCGATCCTGCTGACGGGCCTTGCCCTTCTCTCGCAAATTACGGTAGAATCTTCTCGACTTTCCATTACGGGGATTATGATTCTGATCGGTCTTGGGATTGGCGCTTCCTTCTCGGTATTAAGCACCTCTGTGCTTCATACGTTCCCTGCGGCGCAGCGCGGTGCGGCAAGCTCGACGTTAAATTTCAACCGCTCGCTTGGTATGTCGCTTGGCATTACCATTTTCGGAATCGTTCAAAGCCATAGCCTGCTCTCGAAGCTTAGTCATTCGCTTGGCAACGGTAACGCAGCAGTCCCTTCCGACTTGAACTTAAGCGACCCTCATGCCCTGCTGAATCCCGCGTTTCGCCAAACGGTCGATCCTCAGCTTCTGGACACCATTACCGCAGGGCTGTCGAGCTCCATTGGAGCAACCTTTGCCTGGAGCCTGGTTCCTGCCGCATTGGCGCTGATCGCGGCATTCCTGATGACGAAGGATAAAATGGAACCCGTCGAAGAAGGCGAAGAACTAGCAACCGCACATTAATTTATAGATCGGCTAGCTGCAGCATGCCGGCTTAGGAGAGATGATCATGAAGCTTGAACGATTAATGACCATTACGATATTGCTGCTTAATCGAAAGCGGGTGCAAGCGCAAGAGCTGGCAGAACAGCTTGAAGTGTCTCTGCGCACCATTTATCGCGATCTCGATTCGCTCGGTCAGGCCGGCATTCCCATCGTCTCCTATACCGGCATGGAGGGCGGTTATGAGATTATGGACAGCTTCAGGCTGGATCGGCAGCTGCTGTCCTTCGATGAGCTGACCGCCCTCTCCACTGCGCTTCGCGGTCTCGAGTCTACAAAGGCTTATGACCGCTCGAATATGGATCTCCTTCTCAACAAAGTTGGCGCGATGGTCGCGCAGGCTGAGCAGGGCCGGACCGGAGAAGGAGACCGCATTCATGTGGACTTCACCCCTTGGAAAAACAGCGAGGAAGACCAAAGCCGGTATGACTCGCTTCGCCAGGCGGTAAATGACCGGAAGCTCATCCGATTCACGTACACAAGCAGAGCCGGCGGCGAACAAGAGCGCGAGGTGGAGCCGATGGCCCTTGTGCTCAAGAACTATGCTTGGTACCTTCACGGCTATTGCCGCCTTCGCGACGATTATCGCATTTTTAAGCTGACGCGTATTCGGGAACTCGGCATCCAAGCCGGCACCTTCATTCGCCGCGAGGAGTCGCTTGCGCAGCTGAATGACAGATGGAAGGCACCCGCGAGGAACGAGGCGAACGAAGGAATTTCTGCCGTCCTTCGGTTTAAAGCATCGGCTGCCGTGTCCGTGATGGACCATTTTGATGAAAAGAATATCGAACGAATGCCGGACGGTCAGCTCATTGTGCGCATGACGTACTCTAGCGAACATTGGCTGATCCGTTCCGTACTCCACTATATGACTGATGTTATTGTACTTGAGCCCGCTTCCATAGCTGCAAAAGTGAGACAACTGGCACTCGACATTGCAAGTCAGTATGAGGGGCTGAATAAGGAATAAGTTCAGAGAGGGAGGTTTGATCATGATGTCCTTACATGGAACAGTAGCGATTGTAATCGGGGGCACCAGCGGGATTGGGAAGGCAACATGCTTGCAGCTCGCGAAACAGGGAGCAAAGGTTATTGTAGGCTGCTTTGGAAATGAGTTGTCCGCTGAAGCCATCGTATCCGAGATTGTGGCGCATGGCGGCGAGGCTGTGTCGATTCCGGCGGATCCGCGCAGCAGCGAGCAAATGGAGCGATTGGCGGACGCTGTGATGCATGCCTTCGGACGTATCGATGTTCTCGTATGCAATGCGAGTCATAGCGCGGAGGCTGCCTCTTTTGCGGAGCTCTCCTGGGATTCATTCGAACAACAGCTGACCGGGGAATTGAAAGCGGCGTTTGAGCCAACGAAGGCCGTCATCCCGGTGATGACGGCGCAGCAATTCGGCAGGATTATCTATCTGTCCAGCACGGAAGGCAAGGATCCTTCCCCTCCGTATATCGCATTTGGCACGGCAAAGGGCGGACTTGATGCGTTTGCCCGATATATCGCGCAAGAATTTGGACCCGACGGGATCACTGCCAATGTCGTCGCCTCCGGCTTCGTTAGAACCGATGGGCCTTTTACCATCTCCGAGGATGAGGGCCGCGTCATAGGGAGCCTCACGCCGCTCCGCCGAATCGCAGAACCGGAAGATGTGGCAGGTATGATCTCTTTTCTCGCCGGAGACGGCGCCCGATTCCTGACAGGAACCTATACGCCCGTAACCGGCGGTCTTGTTATGGAATAAGTCACTTAATGAACGTAATATGAAAAAGGATGGCGATGAGCCATCCTTTTTCCGGCTTGCCATGTCCTGTATGTAAAATGGACTTACCTGCTCTCCCGGACTTTCGGAATAATTCCTACCGTACAGCGCGAAACGCAGATCAGCCGGTCTTCCTCGTCGGTAATCTTAATATCCCAAACCATTGTTGTGCGTCCTTTGTGCAAAGGCGTCGCAACCGCGGTAACCATCCCATCCTGCTTGGAGCGAATATGGTTCGCGTTAATCTCCATGCCTACAGCCAGCTGGGTCTCCTTGTCAATCAAATTGTACGTGCCCACGCTCGCCACCGTCTCGGCAAGAGCTACCGATGCGCCTCCGTGCAGGACGCCAAAATATTGCCAGGTAGCCGGACCAACCGGCATCGTAGCAACAACGCGTTCTCCCGTACATTCGGTGACACGCATGCCCAGTGCACCAAACATCGTTTTTTCGTAGGATACGTCCTCGCTTAACATGAAGTGGTTGTCATTGTTGTTGTTCATTTCGGAATCTCCCTCTCCTGCTGTCAATCTCTTACTTTGAATTGTTTTGATTTTCAATCAGCTCTATATATTGTGTATCCCCATAGCCTACGTTTGGGAAAACCTCAAATAACCGCTCCAGCAATTCGGACACAGGTAAATGTTTATGGTTTGAAATATATTTTGTGACGGCATTATCGGCTGTCTGCATCTCCAAAAACAACTCTATGGCCTGATCCATCACTGGAGGCAGCTCATGTGCTGGCTTCCTATGATTGACCAATACGTCTACATAGACGGAATAATAACGGCCTAAAGTTAGCTCCGTTTGACTTACCTTGAACTCATTCTCTCTAAACCTATTATAAAACACCTTCCCTTTATATCGAGACTGTTCCAAATAGGCAAGGATCGTTAGAAGATTCATCTGACAAAACATATCTTCCCCAAACCATAAAACGATATTATTATAGCTTTTGTTAAACAGATTATATAAGGGCTTTATGACTTTATCGCTGTAATTTTCTACAGATTCGTGATGTCCCGATGCTCTCGTTTGAATAAACGCATGATCGAAGATAGAGACCGTAGTCGCGTTTACACACATCGCCTCATTGAACGGGGCATAATCCGAATCTCCCATAAGTCTTTTATTACTGAACTCATCATACATCGCTTGACCGTTCAGCAGGTTCAATACATCCTGTTCAAACAGCCCTCTGTTCCTGTTTTTTAACTGTATAACCTCAGCTTCTCTTGTTTTATTCATTCCGCACTCCCCAACCATATTTTCACTTAAGCATACAAGTCATTCTCCTATAGAAAAGCCTGTCCAAACCTTTTTAGTTTTGGACAGGCTGCTCGATTAATATTCCCCTTTAATGACAAAAAACGAGCCCCGAATGGTTCCGGCCAGTTTCGACTTCTGTCTGGCAAACTTAAATTTTCCTTCTAACTCCTGCGGTACCTCCATCCCCTCCGAAAGCTTAAAGCCAACCGCCCGCTTCTTGGGGTCATCAACCGTATACATCACATTAAGCGCAAGCCCATCCTCATAAAAGACGTATGTAAATTTAATGTTCTCCACTTGAAACTGCGATGTTTCCAGAGGTTTGGCGGCAAACTCAATATTACGTTCCTTCAAAATCCGGTTCACATAATCAAGGGCTTCCTGACTTTCGCTAGCCGGTACGACCGTAAACTCATGCTTGTATTTGGTCATGAAGTAACGGGCTTCATTTGCTCGCAAACCGGCAAGCGTTTCTACTACAGGCGAAGACTCTAAACCAACGGTAGACACATTCTTAAAACCAACAATATACGACATTATTATCCTCCTTTTTTGCACATACACAAACTTCTAATTAGTTCTCTTATCTACCAGATATTATAACTCACCATTATCATTTGTGCTAACGACAAAAAAACCGTTTCTTGGTAAATAGAATTGGAAGCATCTATCTACAAAGAAACGGTTTTATCATTATTCCTTATTTAATAACGACGTATTCCAAGTTAACCAGCTTCGCGTACGTCACGATTTGGTCTGTTGTCAGGTTCAAGGAAACAACGGTATGGTGGCCGCCGCCATTCTCGATCCAAGCTCTCACTCCGTCCTGGAAGTTTGGCTTCACGTTCCAGAGTACGCGTGCCACAGGAAGCTTAGGAGCCGGAACCGTAGGTTCGAATGCGGAAACCTCGTTAATCAGCAATTTATAATGAGTGCCAAAGTCCGCCATCGATACAACAACGCCTTCGCCTGCTTTGCCGTCGAATACGAGGCGCGCCGGATCTTCACGATCGCCGATTCCGAGCGGGGAAACAATGATTTTTGGCTGATTGCTTGCCAGGGTTGGATCTACCTCAAGCATATGGGATTGCAGAATCGATTCCTGACCTGCCGCCATCTCGTACGTGTAATCCTCCATAAAGCCCGTGTTTTGATTGCGGCTCATCACTTTCATCAAGCGATCGAGTGCGGCTGTCTTCCAGTCGCCCTCACCGGCAAAGCCGTAGCCCTGTGCCATCAGGCGTTGGACAGCAAGGCCCGGGAGCTGCTTCATGCCATGCAAATCTTCGAAGTTTGTCGTGAAGGCATTATACCCTCTTTCGTCCAGGAAACGTTTGATGGCAATTTCATAGCCCGCCTGGATTCTTACGCTCGCTTCCCAAGCTTCTTTGCTGTTTGTGCCATAATCGAATTCGTAGAGCTCCGCATACTGGCCCATCAGATCATCGATCTCTTGCTCGGTAACGGCATTTACGTATTGCACGAGGTCGCCGATACCATAGTAGTCTACGGTCCATCCGAATTGAATTTGAGCTTCAACCTTGTCCCCTTCGGTTACGCCTACGTTACGCATGTTGTCGCCGAAACGGGCAACCTTGATGTTGAAGCTTTCGTTATAAGCAACCGCTACGTCCATCCAGTCCGCAATCTGCTGCTGCACTGCCGGACGTTCCCAATAGCCTACGACGATTTTATTTTGTTTCTTCAGACGGGCATTAATAAAGCCGTATTCGCGGTCGCCGTGAGCGGCTTGGTTCAGGTTCATGAAGTCCATGTCAATCGTTGCCCAAGGAATGCTTTCATTGAACTGGGTTGCGAGGTGAAGCAGAGGCTTCTGCAGCAATTTCGTGCCGCGAATCCACATTTTTGCAGGCGAGAACGTATGCATCCATGTAATAACACCCGCTACTTCATCGCGATAGTTGACCTCTTTCATAATGCTTGTAATTTTATCCGCGGTGACAGCCAGATCCTGCAAGACAAGCGGATAAGGGAGCACACCGCTTTTATTCAGGGCGTCGGTCATTGTTTGCGCGTGAGCTTTTACTTCAGCCAGTGCTACTTCTCCGTACAGATGCTGCGAACCTACAACGAACCAAAATTGTTTTTCTGCCATCTTAATCATCCTCTTTTCTATAATCTGTTTAGGGCTTACTTCTGCCCGTAGTAGGCGTCTTTCCCGTGTTTCCGAAGATAGTGCTTATCCAGAATGCCTTGCGGCAGCTCTTTGGCAAAATGATTCAATTGCCGCGCGTACAAATTCATCTTGCAGACTTCCTCCAGCACGACACTGTTCACGACAGCAGATTTCGCGTCTTTCCCCCAAGTGAAAGGCGCATGTCCTTGAAGCAGGACAGCCGGAACAGCCATAATATCCAATCCGCGCTGCTCGAACGTTTCGATAATGACACGGCCTGTCTCCGCTTCGTAGCCCCGGTCGATCTCCGCTTGGTTCAAGAAACGGGCGCAAGGCACGGCGCCGTAGAAGGTGTCCGCATGCGTTGTTCCCATAACCGGCACATCCAGCCCCGCTTGCGCCCAGATGGTTGCCCAGGTGGAATGCGTATGCACGATGCCGCCGATTTGCGGGTAATGTTTGTACAACACGGCGTGAGTCGCGGTATCTGAGGACGGTCTCATCTCTCCCTCGACCACATTACCGTCAAGATCAACAACGACCATGTCGCTTGGTTTCATCTTTTCATAGCTGACTCCGCTTGGTTTGATGACGAACAGCCCGCTATCCCGGTCGATGGCGCTCGCATTGCCCCATGTAAATTTCACAAGTCCGTGCTTCGGCAAATCCAGATTTGCTTCATATACTTCTTCTTTCAGTTGTTCTAACAACGTTAGTCCCTCCCGTTCTCCAGCAGATGGTCTACAGCAGCTTGTTCGATGGCAAGCCCTGCCTGGTATCGTTTAATGAAGGCTTCAAACCCTTTTACATCCTTGGCATCCGGAGCAATCTCCAGTCCCTCGACATCTTTAAAGACCTTCTGCGCAAGGAAGTTGTCCAGACTCTCTTCCTGATCCTTGTTGACCAGGTAAGAAGCCAGAAGCGCCATGCCCCATGCCCCGCCTTCGCCAGCCGTGGACATAACCGAGATCGGTACGTTCAGAGCGCCGGCCAGTATTTTTTGTCCCACGACAGGGGTTTTGAATAAACCGCCATGAGCCAAAATGCTGTCGATAGCGACATCCTCGTTCTCCGTCAAAATATCCATGCCAAGCTTTAATGCACCAAAAGCAGTGAATAAGTGCGTCCGCATGAAATTGGCCAAATTAAAGTTGCTTTCAGGCGAGCGGACGAAGAGCGGACGACCTTTGTCGATGCCGGTAATATTCTCGCCCGAAAGATAACCGTAGCTAAGCAAACCGCCGCCATCCGGGTCGGCTTCCAAGGCTTTATTCAGCAGCACGCTGAACAACTTGCCGGAATCTGCGCCTAAGCCCATGGCTTCGGAGAATTCGCGGAACAATCCCATCCAGGCGTTAAGATCGCTGGAACAGTTGTTGGCATGCACCATGCCGACCGGACTGCCGTCCGGCGTCGTAACCATATCGATCTCCGGATAAACCTTGGATATTTCCTTCTCGAGTACAATCATCGCAAATACGGAAGTGCCGACAGAAATGTTGCCTGTACGCTTCCTGACGCTATTCGTCGCAACCATGCCTGTGCCGGCATCGCCCTCTGGAGGACATAGCGGAATACCAGACTGCAAATCCCCTGCCGGGTCCAGAAGGCGGGCCCCAGCCTCCGTTAGATCACCGGCTTGCTCGCCGGAGAGATATACTTTAGGAAGAAGATCCTCAAGCTTCCACGGATAGCCTTTGGATGCGATTCGTTCATCAAATTGCTTAACCATCGATGGATGGTAATTATGAATGGATTCATCAATCGGGAACATGCCGGATGCATCGCCAATGCCAATCGCTTTATTGCCGGTCAGCATCCAGTGGATGTATCCCGACAGCGTCGTTACGTAGTGAATGCGGGGCACATGGTCCTCTTGGTTTAATATCGCTTGGTACAAATGGGCGATACTCCAACGCTCTGGGATATTAAATTGGAATAATTCCGTTAGCTCCCTCGCTGCGGCATCTGTAGTTGCATTGCGCCAAGTCCGGAACGGCACCAGCAGCTCGCCTGCGCTGTCGAATGCCATATAGCCATGCATCATAGCGGAAAACCCGATCGAACCCACGGTCTTGAGGGTGACCCCGTAGTTCTGTTCCACATCCTGCTTCAGCTCACGATAAGCGGTTTGAAGGCCTGTAATAATATCCTCCTGGTTGTACGTCCAATATCCGTCTTTCAGCAGATTCTCCCACTCATAGCTTCCCGATGCGATGGTCTCGAAACGACGGTCAATCAGCACCGCTTTGATCCGCGTAGATCCGAGTTCGATGCCTAGCGAGGTTTCCCCCTTAATGATCGCTTCTTTCAGGTCTGCATGATTCATCATCACGGATGTCCCCTTTCTATTCCTAATTTACACGGATACGATTTGTATAGTCTGATTCCGATCGAACCTGTTGCTCGATGGAAAGAAGGCGCTTTCTCTAATTAACAGCCTTAGTATATTTTCTGTACGTACATTTGTCAATATAGTCTAATAGTTATACCTACATGAGTCGAAATGACTTCCCTATTCGATCTCTTTTCGACAAATAGGACTGCATTTGCATTCCATGCAATCTATGCTAGAATGTGTACGTACAACTTTATGAAGGATGATGAAAGTAGTGAATGACATGAAGCCAAAGTACCAAATAATCATAGATGATATTAAAAGCAATATTCTATCGGGAACTTACAAAGCAGGCGAGAAAATCCCTTCGGAGCTTGCTTTGCAGGAAGATTACAACGTTAGCCGGCAGACGGTTAGAAAGGCGATTCTGGAGCTGTCGAACGAGGGGTTCCTGCGAAGCGAGAAAGGATCCGGCACCTACGTCAGCGCCCAATACCGTTCCAGAACGGGTGGGAAAACGACAAATAAAACGATTGGCGTCATCACCACCTATATCTCGGACTACATCTTCCCCTCCATTATCCGCGGCATTGAAAGCCGTTTAAACGAAGATAACTATTCCTTGCTGTTAGCCAGCACGAATAACGATATCTCCCAGGAAAAAAAGGCGCTTGAAATGATGCTGTCCTACGGCGTGGACGGACTGATTATAGAACCTACCCGAAGCAATGTTTACAACCCGAATATCGCTTACTACCTGTCTTTTAAGGAGCAGGAGGTACCGCTCACGATGATTAATGCCTATTATGAAGAGCTAGAGGTTCCGTTCTTCTGTCTGGACGACGTACAGTCCAGCTATCTCGCAACCCGGGAGCTGATAGCCAAAGGCCATACCCAGATCGGCATTATTGCGAAGATGGATGATTTGCAAGGGAAGTTTAGAATGAAGGGGTTCATTAAAGCTCTTGGGGAAGCCAAGCTGCGGTTCCAGCAAGAGCATGTGCTTTCTTTCGATACGGCGACCAAGCCGGACCTGTCCGCTAACCTGGAAGCGTATTTGAACGACAACCGGGATGACTTGACTGCCCTTGTATGTTACAACGACGAAGTTGGCCTGGAAGTCGTACATGTCTGCCGGAAGCTGGGGATCTCCATTCCAGACGAGTTGTCCATCATTGGCCAGGACAATTCCTATATCGCCAAAAACGCGAATATCAAGCTAACGACGCTGACCCACCCTCAAGAACAGATGGGCCGCGACGCTGCGGACTGGGTGATTAAGAACCTGCAAGGCAAAAAAGACCTGCCTGCCAGCACCTACTACCAGCCCGTATTTATCGAGGGCGAGACTGTTAAAGCCATTGAAGTGGAATAGACATGAACCGGGGCATGGCGGATTAATCTGCCATGCCCCTTGTCTGCTTCCTTCTCTGAACATAAGCTAAGAGACCAGGTTTCAAGTCGGTGCTCTGTTCCGGTTATTTTTTGCGATTAGACAAGAACATCACTGGAAGCATGGAGACCACCGCAAACCCGACCGACCACCAGAATGCAACTTGATACGCATCGGCGAGCGAAGCAAGATTCGCTTCCGTACCGCTTGTCGTTTGATGACTGATGACTGTCGCCAAGACGGCCGAGCCGAATGCGCCCCCAATCGTCTGGAAGATCCGCGTTGAAATACTTGCATGCGGAATTTGTTCCTTCCGCAATCCCTCATACGCGGATACCATAATCGGAATGAAGATTCCGTTCATGGCCGCCCCGCGTACAAGCTGCGCCGCGCCTAGCAGGATATGGCTCGTGTCCGTTCCGGCAAAGGCGAACGGAACGGAGGCCGCCAGTGTTACTGCTAGGCTTACGAGCACGATGCTTCGGGAACCGACCCGGTCCGTCATCCCCCCGATCCAGCTCCTCGTGAGCAGCATCCCAATCCCCTGTGGAATCAAGAGAAGCCCCGTCGTCAGCACGCTCTCGCCGCGGACCTGCTCATAATACAGCGGGAGCAGCAGAAGCGCCCCATTCATGACCATGCTCGAGAAGAACAAGATAACGTTCGACGACAAGAAATGCCTGGAACGGAATAGATGCAAATCGACCAGCGGAGCCTGCTTCGAACGCAAGGCGTACGTGATGTATACAGCCATCAATACGATTCCGGCCGCCAGAGGAACAAGCGCCCCTGCCGACGACAGCCCCCCTGCGGAGCTGATCTCCGAGATGCCATAGATAAGTGCAGCAAACGCCGGGGACAATAGCAGAAGCCCGATTACATCCAGTCTCGGCTTACTTATGGCAGCTTCGCCTTTCGGAATGTGCCGCCATGATAACCAGAGCGCAACCAGCATAATCGGGATGTTCACGTAGAAGATCCAGCGCCAGCTCATGTTGTCCATTATCAGTCCACCAATAACCGGACCGAGGATCGGGCCGATCAGCGTAGGAATGCTGATAATCGCGATCAGCCTTCCAAGATTGCTCCCACCCGCCGATTGTACGAGCACGTTCTGTATCGTAGGGATAAGCAACCCCGCTCCTGCTCCTTGCAATAACCGGAAGCCGATCAGGCTGCCGGTGTTCCATGCCAGGGAGCACAATATCGAAGAGACGAGAAACACCCATAATGAGAACAGATACACGTTCTTCCCCCCGAAGCGTTGAATCGCCCATCCCGACATCGGAACCGCAAGCCCCATCGTGAGCACGTAACCCGTGATCACCCATTGTGTCGCTGACACCGAGCTGTGCAAGTCTAGCGTAAGCGTATTGATCGCTACGTTAATCATCGTCGAGTCCAGAAGAGGAACAATCGCGCCGAGAACAAGAATAAGGGCGACTTTCAAAATACCTGGATCGATTTTTTCTTTGGGAGGCTTGACTGCCACCGCTTGGCTCTGGGCCATTGTCGCTCACCTCTTTGTTATTTAGAGTACGGTACGTACCGTACCTTATTGAAATACAATATTATAATTCTAGCGAAAATGCAATATACTATTTAGATAAGTCTAAGATCTAATACATCTTGGGAGAGGAACCCGATATGCCGGAATCACCGCAAGATCGCAATAGGAATAAGGAGAAACAACAAGCAGGAGGATCGCGGAGACGCGGAGATGTTCTGGAGAACGCCATTTTGTCTGCTGCGTGGGACGAGCTGCAGGAAACCGGCTATCCCAAGCTGACGATGGAAGCCGTCGCCATTCGGGCACAGACTAATAAGACTGCCGTCTACCGCAGGTGGCCCAGCAAAGCGAAGCTGATCATCTCCTCGATAATCAAGCATATGCCTAAGCCTTCCCTCGACGCTCCCGATACGGGCAGCCTTAGAGAAGACGTACTGGAATTGCTGGAGCGAATCATCAAGCCGATGCAGCTCATTGGAGCCGAGACGATTCACGGCCTGATGGTCGATCTCCACGGGGACGAGGCTCATGCCAAGCTGACATTGTCGCCAAGAGCGGAGGATCCGCTCTCCATCGCCATGATGAACATTTTGCGGAGCGCCGAGCAGAGAGGCGAGGTCGAGCTCGGGCAACTGCCGGAGCGCGTCGTTACCCTTCCCATTGACCTGGTGCGGCTCGAGATACTCACGACTCACACGCCGCTGACCGATGAGGCCGTCATCGAGATTGTAGATCACATTTTCCTGCCTCTCGTGCGAAAGCCTAACAAAGAAGGCTGAACCGTTTGCCTCGGTTCAGCCTTCTTTTCTTTTGATATGGACGTATTTCAAAATATTTCCTTTATGATTATCACACAGTGCAAGCCCAAGGCTACCGCGCTGTTAAATGATCCTCCAGCGCTTGCTGAAGCGTTCCTTTCGTTATTGCTTTTTGCTCGAAGGACAGTCCCGACCGAATCATCATCTTCACGACCTCCGGCCTGAGCCCGGTAACGATTGGTTGGCAGCCCATCATATTGATCCCGTCAAATACGCTGATAAACTGCTTAACGACATCTTCATTCATTTCCATTACGCCCGACAAATCAATGATTAACGTTTCAATCCGGTTATTGCCGATTTGTGAAATGACTTTGTCTTCGATGGTATTGGCCCGGAACCCGTCAATCGCGCCGATCAGAGGCAAAATGGAAGTCGCCCGCGTCAATGGAATAATCGGGACGGAAAGATCCTCCACCATTTCCCGCTGCGCCCGAATGAGATCGTCTTTGAATTGGGAATAGCTGATAAAGAACTGGTTGAGGAATTGGTCCATTAACTGGTTAATGCTCTTCTCCATGCTATAATAATGTTCCTTGCTGTCGTTGTGATTGTTCAGACGGTCATAATTGTACAGGAAATCCCACAAGACGCGCCTTACCGCTTGAACCCATTCCAGCTTGAATGCGAGGGTGAGCGAATGTTTCGCCCAAGTGATTCCTTCACGTTTGGCAAAGGCGATTGCCTCATGCTCTTTTCCGTCAATGATGAAGAGCACCAGCTTATGCGCGTTATCCAGCAAGTTGATATTGCCGATGGCAAGAATTTCGTCAATTTTATCTCGGACGTTGACTGCTTCCAGCAACAACCGTTGTTCGAAATTACTCCGATTCACAACAAAGAAATCTTTGAGACTCATTGTCGCCTCTAACTCCAGATAAATCACCTCTTTTACTCCAATCTTGTTGGTCTCCTTGGGGAACGTAATCGTGAACTGGGTACCGCCGTCTTCCGAGCTTTGCACTTCGATCGAGCCATTATGCTGATAAATGACGGAGAAAACGAGGGTCAATCCCATGCCGGTGCCATTCTCTTTTGTCGTGTAAAAAGGCGTGCCCAGCAATCCGAGCTTTTCCTGCGGAATACCGACTCCGGTGTCCCGGATAGAAATAATCACTTCGTTCTCGGTTGACATGTGCGCAATATAGATAGATCCGTTTTCGGGAATGGCCTCAAAGGCATTCTTCAGCAGGTTGAAAAATACTTTCTTTAATTGATTCTTTTTCCCGAAGATATAGGAGCCCGGATTTTGCAAGGTTTTATGAACGGAAACCCGATACATCTGATCCTGAAACAGCCGAGTCAATGAATCCAGCTTGAATTATACTGGCATATTTTGTGCGAATATTACAGACATGCTCTTAGTATACAAGCAGTTTTACTATACTGAAAAGACTGAACATTTTTTGCTTTAAGCAACATTTAAAGGCCGCCCTTTTGCGGGCGGCCCTCTTTTGATCTCGCGATATATGTCCGTTTTAAACCTTATTTTTGAGCATCGAGAATAAACATCGAGGCATCTTGTGCCATGAATATTTTATTTCCTTGATAAAAAGTTTTGGATTGAATATTGTTGTACCCTATTCGAGTCATCACATCAGCTAGTTCAGCTTGATCAAATCCGTTATGAACCATATCCGAAACGACATTTTCATTTTTGTCAAAATCGACGATCATTAAATGTCCTCCCTCATTAAGAACATCAAATAATCGTGATAACACGAATTCCACATCAGGAATATGGAGAAGAACCTGCGCCATGAAGATATAATCAGCACGTAATTCCGACAGACCCTCCTGTTCAAAATCAAAGCATAATGTATTTGCATTCTTAATATTCAGATCAGAAATTTTTTGCTCTATTTGATTAATCATGTTTGGTGATGTATCAAGAAAAAGCACCGAGTTAAACTCGTCTAACAAGTTCAATCCAACAAGACCCGTTCCACAACCAAAATCGATAGCGCTCTTGCTGCTAGCGTCACCTAATAATTCACGAATGGCATCCGATGATACCTTAGCCATTTGAATTCTCCCAGGACTGTCATAGGTATGAGCAATCATTTCAAACTTATCTGTATTTGCCATTATGTCATCTCCAGTCCAGCTTTAAATAAAAATTGTTTCATGTGGAACAAATAGGTCTAGAAGGATGGCCTGTTGTATAGTCCAATCGCGCGTTCTATCTTAGCAATGTAAGGATTTCTTTTACAAAATTATCGACAAATACTCGTTCAGGACGAGATTTCATGAACACAGTAAGTCCAATTAATGAGATGACTAGTGTCTGCGCTAAACCCTTTGCGTTAATAGCGGCATCAAGCTCACCTGAGCGCATCCCTCGTTCAATCGTTTCTTGGAATATGACCGAGAGATACATCTGATGCTCTCTTGTGAGAATTTCAAATTTCTCATCATGTGGCGCAAGTTCCACCATCGAATTAATGCAAAAACAGCCCCAGTTCGGACTCTTCTCATATTCCTTTGCCACCATATTTTCAAAAAAGGCACGAAATGCCTCTTTAACAGAAGAATTGTTTTGTAGATTGGTGCGAATATAGGCTGCATGGGAACTCGTATATTTTCGCAACGCAGCTTCAAATAATCCTTTCTTGTCTCCGAAGGTGGAGTATATGCTTGGACGCTGAATGCCCATTCTTGATGTCAAGTCGCTTAAAGACGTAGCTTCGAACCCTTTTTCCCAAAATAGCTGCATAGCTGCATCTAATGCCTTTTCCTCATTAAATTCGCGTTGTCGGGCCATAATAACCCCTCTTTTCATATCGTTCGGTATACTATAATTTTATAGTATGAGGTTTGTTGTGTCAATAATATTAGGCTGCATTCCGTCCTATACAGGAATCTGTTGACAGCTAACTTTCCCTAAAGTTATATTTAACAGGAAATATTACATACCGATCAGTATTCTATTGTTCGAATGGTAAACGTAATTTTAAGGAGGTGTTATCTTTGGGGAAGTTTGAACCCGCTCAAAAAGCGCTTATAGCATCAGAATCAGTGCCCACATCTTTGTTATCTCGTAATGTTGCACTTTTATTTGCAATTGCCTGCGGAATGGCAGTCGCCAACATCTATTACGCGCAGCCCTTGCTGGATGCCATTTCAAACGAGTTCGGTATTACTCATTCTTCCGTCGGTATTGTTATTACAATCACTCAAATTTGTTATGCACTTGGCCTGCTGCTGCTAGTACCCCTAGGAGATTTATTAAATCGGCGTTGGCTGATCGCTGGACAGATGCTAATATCCGTTTTGGCCTTGATTGTGGTTGGCACCGCGCCCGTCAGCATGGTGTTATTCATAGGCATAGCTGTAGTTGGATTGCTTGCCGTAGTAACACAGACGCTTGTTGCGTTTGCTGCAACTTTGGCTGCACCGGCCGAACGAGGGCGTGCCGTAGGTGTTGTGACAAGTGGAATTGTAATTGGTATTCTACTGGCGCGAACTTTCGCTGGCGTATTAACGGATTTGGCCGGCTGGCGCTCTGTTTACCTTGTCTCTGCGGGATTAACGCTAATCATGGCATGTGTATTGTTTCGGGTGCTGCCGCATGATGACCATAAAAGAGAATCATTATCCTACCTCCAGTTGCTTCGTTCGCTGCTCACATTGTTCGCACAAGAACGAATCCTGCTAATCCGTGGTGCACTGGCTCTAATGATTTTTGCCGCTTTCAGTATACTATGGACTTCCCTGGTGCTGCCTCTCAGCACTCCGCCGATTTCTCTTTCACATACTGCGATTGGAGCGTTTGGTCTCGCTGGAGTTGCTGGGGCGTTAGCAGCAGCCCGAGCAGGTCGTCTTGCCGATCGAGGTTTAGGACAGAAGACCACAGGCCTAGCACTAATTCTGCTGCTTATTTCATGGTTACCAATAAGTTATACTCATCATTCACTTCTCGCATTAATCGTCGGCATTGTCCTTCTTGATCTGGCGGTGCAAGCCGTACATGTCACCAATCAGAGCATGATCCTTACTTTGCGCCCTGAGGCACGCAGTAGGCTTACGGCTGGTTACATGATTTTCTATTCCATTGGCAGCGCCACCGGGTCAATTGCATCTACCAGTATCTATGTTTACTCAGGCTGGAACGGTGTCTGCTTGTTAGGTGCAATTGTCAGTGCCTTGGCGCTTCTATTCTGGGCATTGACCCATCGTGCAGGGACATAAGACATTTCAACCTGCAACTCAGGTCCAGTTTTTTGGACGATGCGATTAAATCCTAGCAAATCGGGTATTTGAACGTAAGGTGCATTTTACGTGAATAAATACCTGATTTGCTAGGAGGATTCAAATGGACAATAAGAAGACGGAGCAATTAAAGAATTATACCGTGAATAATGAAGAACAGCACGGTTTGACGACAAACCAGGGGTTAAAAATAGCCGAGGACGAGTTTTCATTAAAGGCGGGACAACGCGGTCCTACTCTTATGGAGGATTTCCACTTTCGCGAGAAGATGACTCACTTCGATCATGAGCGCATCCCCGAACGAATCGTTCATGCACGCGGAGTAGGGGCTCACGGAATCTTTCAACTTTATGAATCCTTGGAAGACATCACCAAGGCGGATTTCCTCACGAATCCGTCCAAAGTCACGCCCGTATTCGTACGCTTCTCGACGGTACAAGGATCAAGAGGATCGAATGATACCGTTCGGGACGTGCGCGGGTTTGCGACTAAGTTTTACACGGATGAGGGCAACTATGATCTGGTGGGCAACAATATGCCTGTTTTCTTTATTCAGGATGCCATCAAGTTCCCCGATTTCGTCCATGCCGTTAAACCCGAACCGCATACTGAAATCCCGCAAGGGGCCAGCGCGCATGATACGTTCTGGGACTTTATCGGGCAGAATCCGGAGACGGCCCACATGGTCATGTGGGTCATGAGCGATCGCGCCATTCCGCGCAGCCTGCGCATGATGGAAGGCTTTGGCGTGCATACCTTCCGTTTGGTGAACGCGGCAGGACGATCGCATTTCGTCAAATTTCATTGGAAGCCCGTCTTGGGGATGCATTCCTTCGTTTGGGATGAGGCTCAGCAAATCGCGGGCAAAAATCCAGACTTCCATAGAGAAGATTTATACGAAGCGATCGAGAAGGGTCAATATCCGGAGTGGGAGCTTGGCTTGCAGCTTATTCCGGAAGAGGATGAGCATAAGTTCGACTTTGACATTTTAGATCCAACCAAACTGTGGCCGGAAGAGGAAGTTCCCGTGAAATTGGTCGGTAAAATGACCTTAAACCAAAATGTCAGCAATTTCTTTGCGGAGACGGAGCAGGTGGCTTTCCATCCCGGTCATGTCGTGCCCGGTATCGATTTCTCGAACGATCCCCTTCTGCAAGGACGGTTATTCTCCTATACCGACACTCAGTTATCCCGACTGGGCGGCCCTAACTTTCACCAAATTCCGATCAATCGGCCCGTGTGCCCGTTCCATAACAATCAACGAGACGGCATGCATCAGATGACCATTCATCAGGGGCAAACCAGCTACCATCGCAACGGTTTGAATGCCAACCAGCCGGCGCCGGTTCCCGCTGAACAAGGCGGCTACGAGCATTATCAAGAGCGGATTGACGGGCGCAAAATCAGAGGACGCAGCGAAAGCTTCCTTGACTTCTATTCGCAAGCGAAACTTTTCTATAACAGTCTGGCTCCTTACGAACAAGCGCATGTGAAGAAGGCTTTCAGCTTTGAGCTGGGCAAATGCAAATCGAGTCACGTCAAAGCAAACGCGGTCGCCCTATTGAACCATGTCGATCGCAGCTTGGCTCAAGAGGTAGCCGACCAAATCGGAGTTTCTCTTCCCGAGGAAAACATGGAAGTGATATCCGACAAAAGCTCTCCCGCCCTCAGCATGGCTAATACCATCCTCGCGCCGGATACGAAGAAAGTCGCTATTGTCCGGGTTGGCGATCCCGATGTGGAGCAGTTTGCCGAATGGACGACGGCTCTAACGGAACATAAAGTAAATTATACGATTGTCGGTGAAAAGCTTCACGACTTGCCAAACCCGCTGAGAGTAACGGCCACTTATGAAACGACGGACCCTACCCTCTTTGATGCCGTATTATTGGTTAGCAGCGAAGCCTCGATTCCGACTCCTGCCTTGGCATTCATTGAAACGACATTCAAGCATTATAAACCATTGGCACTGGCTCTCAGCAATCAGCAGGCATTGGCGACAGCAAGGGTAAAATTGGACGAGGCCGGAGTGTACGATTTAACCAATTCCACCATTCAAGCGTTTATTAATGGAATCGCGCAAGGCCGTTTCTGGGAACGACCGTTATAAACCGTTCCTATATACGCAAGATACATGGGGCCGTTCCCAAAGTCATCGCCAGATGATTTTGGGAACGGCCTCTCTTTGCATGAAAAACGCCAGTTGGCCAAATTTGATGTCTGTCAGAACCATGCCATTTCGGTCAAAAACAACACATTGTCCGCTTGTCACCGCCACTTGTCAAATACCCGCCGGGCTTGTGGTTACGCGCTTTAGAGGCACGCCTAAAACGACATATTTACGCGAAATTAATATCTCCGCTATCGTAAAGGTGTAAGCGTTACCACTCGTGAAAGGAGCGGCCCTATGCAGGATACAAAAACGGCTATTGCCGGTAGCTCGGCGTTGACGACGAAACAGACAACAAAAGGCGCCAAGACGTGGAAAGGAATCGTCCGGAACTGGGAGCTGTACCTCTTTATCACCCCGGCACTGCTCTACTTCCTTATTTTTTGTTACGGACCGATGTACGGCATTCAGATCGCGTTTAAAAACTTCATACCGACAAAAGGGATTACGGGAAGCCCGTGGATCGGCTTCGACCATTTTGTGCGCTTCTTTCATTCCTATTACTTCTGGGACCTATTATGGAACACGCTCAGCATCAGTTTATACTCCTTAGCCGTCGGTTTTCCGATTCCGATCATACTGGCCCTCGCCTTTAATGAAATCCGGAACGGCTACTTCAAGAAATTGGCCCAAACGGTCACTTACGCGCCGCACTTTATATCGATGGTCGTAATGGCCGGCATGATTATTACCTTCCTTTCCCCTTCAACCGGCATTGTCACGAACATTATAGAAGGACTCGGCTTCCAATCGCCCGATTTCCTTACCGATCCGCGATGGTTTAAAACCATGTACGTCTTCTCGGATGTGTGGCAGAGCGCGGGCTGGGGCACCATTATTTATTTGGCCGCACTGTCGGGCGTCGATCCCGGGCTTCATGAGGCTGCCGTCATTGATGGCGCCACGCGGTTCCAACGCGTTCGCCATATTAACATTCCAACGCTAATGCCAACCATGACGATCCTGCTCATCCTGAGCATGGGTAACTTGCTTGGCGTCGGCTTCGAGAAAATTTTGCTGCTGCAAAATCCGCTCAACATGACGGCGTCGGATGTCATATCGACCTTTGTTTACCGCTCGGGACTTGTGAGCGCTCAGTACAGCTTCTCGACGGCTATCGGTTTGTTCAACTCCGTTATTAATTTGGTGCTGCTCATCGTGGTCAATCAGGTCGTTCGCCGTATGAGCAATAACAGCTTGTGGTAGAGAGGGGAGCATTTCAGCATGATATCAGGCGTGAAAGAAAGCCGCAGGGATAAGATATTTCTTGTACTTAACTACATGTTTGTATTTCTAGCGTTTCTTGTCGTGTTTTATCCGCTCATTTATATCGTCAGTGCTTCCATCAGCAATCCGAAGCTTGTCGGCTCGGGCGAAATGTGGCTTTGGCCGAAGGGAATTACGTTCGACGGCTACGCAAGGGTGTTTCAGAATTCGAACATCTGGACCGGATACGGCAATACGATTCTTTATACCGTCGTCGGCACGGCGATTAACCTGGCGGTGACGCTGCCCGCGGCGTATGCGCTGAGCCGAAAGGATTTTACCGGCCGCCATTTCTTCATGGGACTGTTCATGGTCACGATGTTCTTTGGCGGCGGGCTCGTTCCCACCTATTTGCTGGTTAAAGAACTTCACTTGATCAACACGATCTGGGCGATCGTTCTTCCGTCGGCCGCTTCCATCTGGAATATTATTGTCGCCCGCACCTTCTTCCAGAGTTCTCTTCCGAGGGAGCTTCAGGAGGCGGCACAGATTGACGGCTGCACCAATCTTCGGCTGTTTATGAAGATCATTCTACCGTTATCGATGCCGATCATTGCGGTCATGGCCCTCTTCTACGGGGTCGGCAACTGGAACAGCTACTTCTCGGCACTTATTTATTTGAACGAAGCGGCGAAATATCCGCTGCAGCTGGTGCTGCGTCAAATTCTCGTTCTGCAGGAGACAGCGGCCCAAGGTAGTGGGGCCATGGACTCTTCCACGGCCTCCGCGCTGAACAGCAAGGCGGAGATCGCCGCTCTCGTCAAATACGCCGTCATCATCGTGGCGACGGTTCCCGTAATCGCCATTTATCCGTTTCTGCAGCGTTATTTTGTTCAGGGTGTTATGATCGGTTCAGTTAAAGGCTGATTCGGTCTGGCCATATGCAAACCATTATGATAAAGGGAGTTGTTGTCATGACAAAGTTTCGCAAGGCATCATTGATCCTCCTAAGCCTCACAACATCCGCAACACTGCTTCAGGCCTGCGGCTCGGGCTCAAACGACGGTAACAACGGTGCGACAAACGCCGGCTCTGGCTCGAACGCCAATGCTGGCGATGGGAGCATCAAGAAGGACGGCTTTCCAATCGTCGACAAAACACTGACGCTCAAGATGATGTCGCAGGACGTAGGCGTTGCCGATTGGAATAAGATGCCGGTCTTGCAAGAAATGGAGAAATTGACGGGCATCCATATGGAATACCAGAACTCGCCGGTAGACAGCTTCGCAACGAAGAAAAACCTCGTATTCGCAAGCGGCGATTTGCCGGATATTTTTTACGCAGCGGAACTGACGTCCGCCGAGCAAGTCACGTATGGAACGCAAGGCGTACTCGTGCCGCTGGAGAAATACATCGATGAAGGCTACGCGCCAAACCTCAAGAAAATATTCGACGAGCATCCGGATATCCGCAAGTCATACACGACGCCGGACGGCCACATCTATTCCTTGCCGAACATCGATCTGTCCGCGGTATGGTATCGCGGCCCGATGTGGTACAACGGCAAATTCCTGAAAGCTTTGAATGCGGCGGAGCCGAAGACGACCGAAGAGCTGTATGCTTATTTGAAACGCGTCAAAGAAGAAGATCCAAACGGCAACGGCAAGAAGGACGAAATTCCGCTCACTTCCGTTAAACTCGACGATCTGCGCATGTACTTCCTTGGTTTCTGGGGCATCTACAACGAGGTGTATTATGCCGACAAGGACGGCAAAGTACACTATACGCCGCAAGAAGAAGGCTACAAAGGCTACTTGACCTTCTTGAACCGTCTGTGGAAAGAAGAGCTGCTGGACCATGAGACGTTCTCGCAAACAGGCGATCAGAAGAAAGCAAAAGGCACGAACAACCAAGTCGCTTTGTTCAACGATTGGTTCCCGTACTTCACGCTGGGCGGCGAACCTAGCGGCGATAATCCTCTCATGACGCCGGTGAAAAGCGAAGTGGAAGGATCGCCGGTATACGGCAAGCATCCGGGGCTTTCCACAAACGGCACCTTTGCCATTACGAGCTCGAATCCTTCTCCGGAGGCGTCGATTCGCTGGGTCGACTACCTGTACGGTTACGATGGCGCAACGTTGTTCTCGCAAGGTCCGGAGAACCTCCTGTGGAAATACAAGAACAAAGAGACCCGCGAGAAGGAATGGCTTCCGGTGGAGGGCGGCAAAGACCGCGAAGAGGTTCGAGGCACGCTAACGCCGAACTATGGCATTCCTGCCCCGGGAATGAGCTCCTCCGAGCTGACCAAAGGCTTGAAGAGCGAATTCGACATCTGGCTTGATGAGCAGAACACGGAGAAGCTGGTACCCATCGCCAAAGCACCGTTCCCGTACGTCTACTTGACGAACGAGCAGCAGACGGAAGCAACGGCGCTGCTGGCCGATCTGGGCACGTACGTGACGCAGATGGAAGCGAAGTTCGTAACCGGGCAAGAGCCGCTTTCCAATTGGGACAAGTACGTAGCACAACTGAAGAAAATGGGCAGCGACAGAATTGTCGAGCTTTACCAAGCCGCCTACGACAGCTGGAACAAATAAAACCATTCATGCCGTAACAAGCAAATAGCCAACCGATACCGGCCATCTGGCCGGGGGTTGGCTATTGCATTATTCATCCTCGAATTCGGACATTCGGCGCGCTTGTTCGTTCTCCGAGAACAGCTTGCGGTATTGTCCCGGCGTATAGCCGGTTTCCTTCTTGAACTTGCGGGTGAAGTTAGGCGTATCCTGGTAGCCGACGCGGAGAATGATGTCCTTCAGCGGATCGCTGGTCGTCTTGAGCTGCTGAATCACCACATTAAGCCGCTTCTGCCAGATATACTGGATGAAATTCGTCCCGATTTTTTCTTTGAAGGAACGGCTGACATGAGATGGCGAAACATTGAATGCAAAAGCGACCGATTCGAGGCTTATCGAATAATCCGTATATCTCTCGTCAATATAAGCGGCGATGCGATCCATCAAGGAATGCTCTTCCTTCCGGTTGTTCTGCTCCACTTGATTGCAGATGCGCGAAGCCAAATTCAGGAGGGTGCGTTCAATCTCGTCCAGTGAATTGCCGTAAATCGCGGCTGGGGCCATATCCAGAGCAACGCTGTGGATGCCCAGCTCGGACGCGGTCTTGAGCATCGTATTCAACAGGTCAAAGCATATGCAGCGCGTAAGCAAGGCGGAGGCCTGCGTCGTCTGCAGGTTCTGGAACGCCAAACCGATAATAGGCACCGCGACGTCGTAACTGCCTTGCTTCAAGCTTTGGGCAAGCTTCATCAACGTGTTATTCGGTATCCAATCCGCGTGCTGCGGAGCATCGGAAAGCTTCTCGAAATAAGTGATGGCCCCAGGTTCGGCCGAAGACCGCAGCTCATAAGCCGAGCAGGCCTCGATGAAGGATTGGTTCAGCTGGTCCGGGCTTTCGTAGCTGGTACCGACCCCAATCATCGGGATATCGTCCGTGACGGCGAGGAGCCCGCTTCGCATGGCTTCGACGATCTCGCGAACGCGGTTGAACACATCCGCTTCGTCCCCGTCCAGATCGAAGCTGAAGATAATCCCTAATTGGTCCAGCTGGGGCAGTTCAACTCCGTACCCAACCGCTTGCAGCTCCGGAAACGCGATCTGGTTAAGCATTTTGACTCGTTCTTGCCTCTCGGTTGGAGACCCTCCGTTGTCGCCCGATCCGATGACCGCGACAAAATGGTTGGAACGGTCGAAACGGAGACCAAATGCTTGCTGCAGTTCGGGATGGACATTGCCGTATTTCAGCAGCATCGATAATAAGTGATTGCGGGCAAAAGGTTCTTGAAGATCAATGCGCGAGCTGTATTCCTGCAGCGCGGACCGGATCCGGTCCAGCTCGTTGCCGCGGTCGGCGACATCGCTTCTCGGGCGGTTCTCTTTTCTCTTGGAGGCGGCGAACTCGACCAGCGTCGAGATTGGCTGGTACTGCATTCTGGCAAGTACAAGCGCGATGGCCGCCCCGACAAGGACGACGATGCAGAACAGCAGGATGATGAAGCTGCGCACATGCAGCACGCTGCTGAAGAATTGTGCGCTTGGCATCGCCGTGACGTACGTCCAACCGTTTTTTTGCGATTTGACGGAGACGACGGAGTGCGCTTTGCCGTTGATGGTCTGCTCGTGAATGCCCGGTTCCAGATTAATCAGCGATTTTGCCGCCGTACTGGTCATGGCCTCGCCTTGACGGTTGTCGACCAGAATATGTCCTTCATTATCGAGAATATAGGTGAGGCCTTGATAGTTTCCGAGGATGGAATCGATCAGGCTGGTGAGCTCGGACTCCCGGATCAGATACATGACCGTGCCATGCGGCGTAGGACTGTTCGGCGTGATGGGAATGAGATAAGCCAGCATGCTGTCGGCGATGTTCGATGATTTAATAACCGTGTCGGCCGGCCGCATCGTCGGATATTTGACCGCATTCAGATCCTGGTACAGCTTGTCCGCCGGCCAGCTTTCAAAGCTGAAGGAAGTGGCGAACACGTCGAAGTCGTAGAGACCTTTGCTGGAGTAAATTTTCTCGTCTTTATGGAAATAGAGCAGCAGCTCGCCAATGATCGAGCTGGTCGATTTATATTGGTCAAGGCCTTGAATGGCCTCGCCGCTATAGATCGGGTCGTGGACGCGATATGGCGTAAGCCGGGTGTCGTAGGAAATGCGGGATGCGATCTCGTTCAATTCCTTGATCCGGCCGTCGACGATGACCATGGCCTGCGTCAACTGATTTAACCGGGATTGTTCAATCTCGGAACGAAGGCTGCTGACTGCATTCTCGTAAATAAAAATCGTCAGGAGTACCAAAGGAATTAACAAGATAAACAAATAGGACCAGATGTATTTCAGGAATAGCTTTGATTTAAAGTAATTTTTCTTCAAACTTCATGCCTCCTGTGCATCCTGCATTCATATTTTTTTAACAATCATAACAACATTTTATTTTTTTGCCCATAGCGCGAATGAACGTAAAACTTAAAACGGAGGGTGAAATATGAATAGAAACGGAGTGCCGGAGCCGAATATTACTTACGCGCCAGAACACTACATATGCCGACGTGCGCTGATACCGCTTGATCTGGATGGCCGCGTCGACAAGCCGTTTTGGCAGGCTGCCGAGTGGACCGGGGATTTCGTCGATATCGAGGGCGATCTCCGTCCCGCACCGGCAAAGCGGACGCGGGTCAAAATGCTGTGGGACGACTTGTATTTTTACTTCGCAGCAGAGCTGATGGAGGACCAGATTTGGGCGACGCTGACGGAGCGCGATTCGGTCATTTTTCACGACAATGATTTCGAAATATTCATCGATCCCGACGGCGACAGCCATCATTATTACGAATTCGAAATCAATGCGCTGAATACGGTTTGGGATCTGCTTCTGGTAAAGCCCTACCGCGACGGCGGACCGCCGGTAAACGGCTGGGATATTGCGGGATTAAAAACCGCCGTGCACATCGACGGCAAGCTTAATCAACCAGATGCGGACAACCGCAAGTGGAGCATTGAAGTTGCGATGCCCTGGACCAGCCTGCGCGAGTGCGCGACAGGCGGGCGGCCGCCGGCCGCCGGAGAGTTCTGGCGCGTCAACTTCTCGCGCGTGGAGTGGCAAGCCGAGGTGCACGATGGCAGGTACCGCAAAACGGTCAATCCGGAGTCGGGCAGGCCGTATCCCGAAGATAACTGGGTGTGGTCGCCGATGGGCATTATCAATATGCATTATCCGGAGCTGTGGGGATATGTCGTATTCGCGGATGGGAACGGCGAACCTTCGGCGTTTGAGCTTCCGGCGGACGAGCAGATCAAATGGGAGCTTCGCAGGCTCTATTACCGGCAGCGCAACTACTTTGAAGTGCATGGTGTATTCGCAAGTGACGCGAAACAACTAATGGGCGGAGATTCATGGAGCATTAAGCCCATTATCGAAACGACAAGCAGTCTGTTTCAGATTAAAGCGCCTTCCGCGGACCGGCATTCCATGCTGTGCATTCGCGAAGACGGGAAGTTATGGAAGGAGTAATCAGGATGACAATGCCGAAGACGATATTTTCCCTTAATCAAGAGGTTATGGAGCAAATAGAGCACAAATTTCGTTTGAAACAGCAGCTTGCAGGGGCTCGGCAGCAAGAGCTGTTTGGCATTTTCCAAGAGGCGCTGACGGAAGAAGAGGCATGGGCTTTAAAGTATCTGTTTGCGTACATGCCGGTTAACGACATGGCGGATTACGACGGCTCCTTATTCTTAAGCCATGTGCGCCAGACGCTGGACATTCGCAGCAAGGTGCCATGGGGAGCTCGCGTTCCGGACGATCTCTTCCTGCATTTCGTGCTGCCTTACCGGGTCAATACGGAAAATATCGAAGATTCGCGTGGCATTCTATACCACGAATTGGCGGAGCGTACGGCGCATCTATCGATGGCTGAGGCTATATTGGAGACCAATTACTGGTGTCAGGAGAAAGCGACCTACATCGGCAGCGATTTGCGCACGCTGTCGCCGCTCTCCATGATTCGGAACGCGCGTGGACGCTGCGGCGAAGAGTCGACGCTTGCCGTAGCCGCGCTGCGCAGCATTGGCATTCCCGCCCGCCAGGTGTATACGCCTCGCTGGGCCCACTGCGACGATAACCATGCATGGGTGGAAGCATGGGCCGACGGGCAGTGGCACTATATCGGGGCATGCGAACCGGAAGCCCGACTCGACCAAGGGTGGTTCACGCCGCCCGCGCGCCGGGCCATGCTGGTCAATACGCGGATTTTCGCCAATTATCTAGGCCCGGAAGACATTACCCTTGCCCACGAATGGTTCACGGAGATCAACCTGCTCGATAACTATGCACCAACCCAGACGATTCATGTTGTGGTGAAGAATGAGCAATGCGCCCCCGTTGCAGGAGCGGAGGTCCGATTCGATCTGTACAACATGGCCGAATTGTTTCCGATTGCCATCGTGCCGACAAATGCCGAGGGCAAGGTTTCCTTTAAAACGGGTCTCGGGGATCTGGTCATTCGAGCGGTGAAAGACGGAGAGTGGGCTGAAACAAAAATTTCGGTTTCAGACCTTGATTTGAATAGGGTGGAACTCATCTTGAACGCGTCGGAGCAGCCTGCAGGCCGTGTCGATTTCAATATGGTTCCGCCTCCGGAACGAGAAGGGAAGCCTATGGAGGCACTGACGGAAGCAAAGATGGAATGGCATAACAACCGACTGGAGGAAGGGACGCGATGTCGGACCTCCTATGAGGACACTTTCCTCCTCGAGGAGGATGCGATCTCGCTTGCCGAAGAGACGGGACTGCCTTCCGATCGCGTATGGGATGTCATTCGGAAAGCGCGGGGCAACAGCCGGGAGATCGCAGCCTTTTTACGCGAGCAGTCGGGTGCTTATGGCGAATGGCCGCTGCGATTGCTGGAAACGCTGCGAGACAAGGATTTGACCGATACGTTCCGCCCCGTGCTCGAGGATCATTTAATCGGTGCGCTGGCGGGCCGCGATGCTCTGGCCGAGGACGATTTTGTTCGTTATGTGCTCTGTCCGCGGGTGCAGCACGAGATGCTTGTTCCTTACAGGAAGCTGTTCCAGGCTGCATTTACGGCGGAGGAAATCGCTTCTTTTCAAGCCGATCCTTCGCTGCTTGCCCGAAGCTTGCAGGATAGCTTCGGCGTTTGGACGGATCTCCCGAATCTGACGGGACGGGGAAACCCGGCAGGAACCTACAAACTGAAGCTCGGAGATCCTCTGTCTCTGGATATTTTATTCGTTGCGATTTGCCGCAGCCTGGGTATCCCGGCGCGCCTGCATCCGAGCGAGCAGAGGGCGCAATATAGGCAGCGTGGCGGCTGGTTTGACGCCATGATCGCACCGGAAGCATCCTCCGGCAGCAAGCGAGAGCCCCAAGACCGGGGATTGTTGCGGTTTACCAAAGACGATGCCGCGGAGCAGTCACCTGTTGCCTCCTATGCGGAGAACTTCACCTTTGCCCGTCTGGAGAATGGCGTCTACCAAACGTTAGCGTATCCTCACGGCAAGAAGGACGTCTATGACGAGCCGTTCGAGGTGCGGTCAGGACAATACCGGTTGACGTCGGGCATTCGTCTGAAGGACGGCATGGTGCGCGTACGACTCTCGTATTTCGTCGTGCGGGCTTCCGAAACGACGGAAGTGCCCCTGACATTTCGGGAGACTATGATTGAAATACCCGTACTCGGCCCATTCGACCGCGACAGGGCAATTACGCTGCCAGACGGCGCGCCGGCCTTGCTGGATGAGCTCCTTGGAAAGGAAGCCGCTATTGTCGCTTGGATTGAGCCGGAACGGGAGCCAACCAAGCATTTGTTCCGCGAGCTGATGGAACTAGCTGAGCCGCTCAATCATTTCGGGGCGCCGATTATCCTGCTTATTGGCGAAACGGAGCTGACCGCATCCTTCGACCCGGCCGACTATCCGAAGCTGCCTTCGCGTACCGTATTTGTTCGAGAATTAAGCGGTGCTGCCTTGCCGGGCACATTCGCCCAATCGGCGGCAAAAGAAGCCGGGTTCCCGCATCTGTTCGTCGTGGACCGCCAAGACCGGATTCGTTACGCGGCCTCCGGATACAAAATCGGCAATGTCAAAGAAGCCTTGCAAGCAATGACCAGCCTCATGTCTAACGAATAAACACAGAACGGAGCTAACAAACAATGGAGAAGCAATATTTCAAAGTAGGTTATGTAAGCGATTCTGCGCTTGCCGGCATGACTCGCGAGGACTTGCAGAAGCTGACGCATATCAACGTGGCGTTTGGTCATGTCCGGCAGGATGAGATTGTCACGGACCATCTGAAGCAAGTCCATGCCCTTCATACAATTAAACGGGAGCATCCGGAGCTGAAAATACTCCTGTCCGTCGGCGGCTGGAGCGCCGGCGGTTTCTCCGAAGCGGCTTCGACCGAAACGGGCAGACAAAAGATGGCCGCCTCGGCGGTCCGGGTCATTCGCACGCATCCTTTCGACGGAATCGATCTGGATTGGGAGTATCCTTGTTACGGCGAAGCGGACATTGCCTCGAGTCCGGCGGATAAGCAGAATTTCACGCTGCTGCTACGCGCGATCCGGGAAGCGCTTGATGTCCAAGGGGCGGAAGACGGCCGCCATTATATGCTCACGATCGCAGCTGGAGCGGATCAGTACTATGTCGATGGTACGGAGATGGATAAGGTGCAGCAGTATTTGGACTACGTGCAGTTAATGACGTACGATATGCGCGGCGGCTTTCAGGTACTCACCGGCCATCATACCAATCTGTATACGCCGACCGGGGATCTGTTCCGTATCAGCACGGATGCTTCCGTTCGGATGTTCATTAACGCAGGAGTTCCCCAGAATAAGATCGTGATCGGCGCCGCCTTCTACTCCCGCAAGTGGAGCGGCGTGCCTGACCGCAATAACGGCCTTCACCAGATGGCTGGCAGCACGGGGGGATACGGTCCTTCTTTCACCGAATTAGACGCTGATTACATTAACAAGCAAGGCTATATCCGCTATTGGGACAATGAAGCCTGCGCGCCGTATTTGTTCGACGGGTCGACCTTCATCTCCTACGAAGACGAGCAATCGATTCGCTGCAAATGCGAGTATGTGATGAGCCAAGGACTTGCGGGCATCATGTTTTGGGAGTATAGCTGCGATAAAACGCATCGTCTGCTGGACGCGATCCATCAGGGGTTTTTGAAGTAGAACCGGACATTTACCTCTTCCTTCCAACATAAGATGTACGGATTGTTAAAATCGGCAGCTTACCCGGGAGGAATGAACAATGAATCAAGCATGCGAGCCTATCACCCCTTGGGAGGAACACCGTTTTTGGCTGGAAATTCTGGACGATCACGCGATTTTTGTCCGTGACTTTCTGTCTCCTACGGAATCTCACTGGGTCGCATTGGCGCAACAGTACAGCGAACGATTCCGTTATTTGCTCGGGCAGCTGATGAAGATGCCAAGCCGTAACCTCCCGATCGATGATCCGGCGATGATCGAGTTCGCCCGTATGGTCTATCCCGTAGCGGAAGGATACTATCGCCTGGAAGGCACGCTGCAGAACTTGCGGTTAACAAACAGAGTCAATATAAATGCCTCTCCTACTTATTTCAACGGGACGCTGAACGAGAATCAAGAGTATTTGCGTTTCTTGTCTTATGCGCAGAAGGGGCAGCCGTTTGAGGAGTTGTCGCTTGTCGCTCTGCTTCATCTATGGATCGAGGATCAATTGGGTCACGCTATTCTGCTAAACAATGTCCTGGACCCCGTCGAAATCCCGCTGGCGACAAAAGCGCTGGGGTTTGCGCAATCCTTCCGCAATCATATGGCCAAAAACCAATCCATTGCAGGCTACTTGCGGTTTTCTCCTCCCGGCTTGCCCTTTCAACAACGGTTTGCCCGGGAAGTTTCGCAGACCGTTGCCGAGTTCTACTGGTTTGTCGTGCAGATTATCGAGCAATTCGCCAATACTGAGCTCATAAGCCGGGCAACGCTGCGCTTCCTGGAACACCATCTGCCTGAGACCTGTTATTTTCTGCGCAAATTGAGCTGTTTTAATCCTGAAATCGTCATGATCCCATACTGTTCGCTCACGAAGCCGACCTTATATACAACTTGAATCGATTCCCGAAACTCATTTTACCGCGCCTGTGCTTGTCAGCTTGACACGGGTTGTGATCTCGATGTCCGCTTGGGCAAACGCATCTCCCCAGTTGTCTTCGACCTCCTTCCATCGGGAGAGTTGGTAAGCTTTCGCATAATAGCCGAATCCAATCGGATCGACGCGGTAACGCTGAATTTTGCCGATAAGCTTATCGCACTCCTGTTGAAGCTGCTTTGCGATTTCCTGTTCCAGAACGGGAACAGGAATGTTTTCTTTCCAATTCGTCGCTTGTTCCGTTAATTCGGCCTCCGCATGGACTGCAACGCGGAACTGGAACCGTTCTTTGCCATAGGCCGAATGCATGTTGTAATTGGCGTTTTTAATATTTATAGTAACGATGCCCTTGGACGGCAAGTCCAGCATGAGTTGGATCGGCCGGCCGATATCCCGCTGCAGCAATAACAGCAAGGAGCTTTCCTTGTTGTTAAGAGAACCGGCATATTTTCCATCGTCGGACAACAGTGCCGTTCCGGTTACCTTTATTTCCCCCGGGAGTGCCTTGATTTCCGTCACATAAGGCGTAATTCGGGGATTGAGAAGTTGATCTTCTAATTGATAAGCACGTGTGAGAACGCATATCCGGTCTTCGTAAGAAGTCTCGATTTCTTCAAACAGCACGACCTCCAATCTCCCCTTATCGTCCATTTCCGATTCCATGATTTCAGACACATTCCCATCAACCATCGCGATGCTTGCATTGATCTCGCTGCTCGGGTCCCTGAAAAGAACATCCATGTAAGGATAAATGGATTTCTCAGTTAGCAGCTTTTTGCCGACCAGAACGGTTGCGAGCTTCCGTCCCGTTAAGGCCCCAATGCTCATGGAGTCGAGCTGGAGCCGGGACTGTCTGGTTGATAAGGCTGTCGTCTTTGTTATATTGTACTTTTTGTTTGCCTCCCGACTAAATATGGGAGAGGAAGAATAGGCTTGTAATCGCCCCTCCTCATTGAGGTCTATTCCGTAAACCCCCATAATTTGGAGCATTTCCAGAGCGGTAGATTTACCGCACGCGCACGTTGCCATCAGCATAATCAAGGCGAACAGTGATAGATATCGTTTAGGTATTCTCTTCATGGATGCCGTTCCTTTCTTATGAACCGATAGCCAATACCCCACAGCCACAGAAAGACTGGAAACAAGAAAGCCAGCAAGAACCCGGCTTTGCCGTATTGCCTTCCCATCCATTGAAGTTGCCAAAAGGAAGGCCGGAACAACACCGAGAGCACAACGCAGCCTGCCAGAAACGCAATTGTATAGTAGCGATGGTTCTTCGTGCGCAGCAGCCGGTTCGCCCCCATGGCCGCCATATACAGATAAGGGACAATCGTCGCGAACAGGATGACCAGATACAAGGCTACGAAAATGATCTCGAATCGCTCGACGAAAGGCAAGCGAATCAGCTTTAACAGGACAAGCGAAGGCCATACATATTCTTTGAGCGTCTCTTCGCTAAATTGAAGAAAGCTGATAACCGTAGCAATAGAATAAGTGATCAGCGCAAGCGTGTTCGCGAAAACCACACCCTGAATGGCGCGTTTCTTTTCCGTCAGGTACGGATACAGAATGAATGCCAGCTCAAATCCCAGGAAAGACAGCAGTGTGGTTTTGACTGCCAGGATAATGTTCACCCATCCATTGTGGCCTATCGGAAGAAAGTTCAGCCAGTGGGCATCTTTAAGTCCCCAGAATAACGACAGAGGCATCCAGAACGAAATCAAGTAGACAAATTCGCCAAACCTTCCGACCAGCTTAAGTCCATGAAAGGTATATAGACAGATCGGGAGCACGAAGAGGAACATGAGAGTTGGACTTGAAATAGCAGGCAATACCCACACTTGGGTCAAGTGTATCGACCATAAGAGCATAACGAGCGAGCCTCCGGCTGCGTAACCGATCCAGAGGAGAGAGAGCCCCCCGCCGATCCACGCTCCGAACAAGCGCGGGAGAAGCTCATATAGCGTATCGTTAGGGTATTTAGACATGGCGGCAATGATCAGGATGCTGACCGTCACAGCTATCGCATAGCCAATAAGCAAGGATATCCATCCGTCGGTACCGGTTGTTTCCACGAGATCCCGAGGCAGCGTAAGGATTCCGATACCGATTTGAGTCTTGTATATGGTGAAAACAAACTGAGTAAAACTGATCTTATGATCTTCCGGGCTAAGCGGCCTTCTCAAGCTCCATTCCCTCCCTGTCCGCCTTTCCGGTTCCTTCCTTGCCGACGAAGCTGTGTCGCGTTTGTGGAACGTGGACGCTGCTTAAGCATAAAGAGAGGGAAGCGAACAAATATATCCTTCCAATCACGCATATCAAGCGGAGCAACGGGAATGCCGTAGGGAATGCCGAGCGTTCGCATAGACATGATGAACCCGACCAGAAGGAGCATGCTGATCACAATGCCAATCAACCCGAATAATGAGGCGGCGATCATAAACGGAAAGCGAATGAGCCTCAAGGAAGACGCCATGTCAAAGTCGGGAATGATAAAGGAGGAGATCGCTGTCAGGGCAACGATGATAACCATGATGTTGCTGACGATGCCCGCTTGCACGGCCGCTTGACCGATCACGATCCCGCCGACGACACCGATCGTCTGACCGACCGGGCCAGGCAGCCGAAGACCGGCCTCTCGCAGCATTTCGATCGATATCTCCATCAAGAAGGCTTCAATAATGGGAGGAAACGGAACGCGCGCGCGCGACTCCCCGATCGAGAGCAGCAATTTGAAGGGCAGAACCTCGAAATGAAACGCAATGAGCGAGATATAGGAAGCCGGTAGGAATATGGTTATCAACAAAGCAACAAAACGGAGCGCCCGGAGAAATGAGGCTACCAACCAGCGGTGGCTGTAATCGTCTACCGTTTGGAAAAATGACACGAAAGTGACCGGACCGACAAGAACCGTTGGAGAGTGATCGACAACAAGCGCGATGCGTCCTTGCAGAAGATGCGCTACCGCAGCATCCGGGCGTTCCGTCGTTTGGAATTGAGGCAATAAGTTAAACGGGTGATCATCAAGGTAATCCGTCAGTTCGCCGGTACTCAGAATCGCATCGACGTCGATGCTTTGAAGTCGCTTCTCCATCTCTTTGACCAAGTCCGGCTTAACGATATCAGACAAATAAAGAAGCGTCATTGTCGAGCGGACTCGCTTGCCGATAATATATTGGTTGAGCTTGAGCTCATGGTTTGGCAAATAACGCCGAATAAGAGCAATATTTTGCTCTCCCGTCTCTACGAATCCCTGATGAGCCCCTTTTATCGTAGACTCGGTCTGCGGTTCGCTAATCGCGCGCTGCGGCCAGCCTTGCGTGAACATGATCAGGGCTTCCGCAATACCGTCTACGAATAGCACGCATTTACCGGTAAACAGCGATATTTCGACTTGTGTCCAATCCGAGACCGTTTGCACTCTGCCTACAGTAACGGGAGCATTTGAAAGTTCTTTTATTGCTTCGGCTTCAGAGATGAGAGGCCGCAATATATCATGCGTGATAGATACCTTGTCAACAAGTCCTTCGAAATAGAGCAGCAATGCCCGTTGTTCCGATTTTAATTGAAAAGGCCTGATCACCAGATCCGGACTCTGACAGAATAAGTGCTGCGCGGTTTCCAAATTGTCGGCAAGCGATGTTGAAAGATGGTTCATTTTTCATTTCCTCCGCAAGGTCCAACAAGCTGGATTTATTTTCTACCGTGTATGTTGTGCATTTGGAAAAATTTTATTCGCACTATTCGCATGGCCGTCCAATTACCAATCCCTCACATAATAAAAAAAACCGGGTCGTATATTCTTATACGACCCGAGGTTTTATGTCCCAAAACGGATTTAATTAGCGCCTTCAGGTGCCGCCCAATTTTTCTCGACAGAATCGATTTCCCCGGTTTCGGCGTTTACGAATGCGGTGTAAATATCGTTCTGCTCGATGCCGATATCTTTACCGTCCTTTAAATCACGCTTCGCTTTGAGGAGTTCCTCGTCAGAATACTCGTAGGTTTGTTCTACAAAGGTTACAAAATAGAACGTTCCTTCCTTGTCTACTCGGTTGCCCAAATCATAGGAAATTTTAAAACCGCTTAATGACACCTTGAATTTTTCTTGAATCGCTTTCTCGGCACTCACAACCGCTATCTTTTCGTTCACCGGCAAATCTTTATTTATAATCCCCGGCTCTGAGCCTGGGCCAGCAATATCTGGCTGCTGATGTTTACCGATAATCTCTACCTCTTGAGCATCGCTATTGGAAGAAGCATATACCGACATCACGCCGTTTCCTGCAATCAAAGCGGTTGCTACTCCTAAAGTAGCCAGTACTCTTGCTGCCATCTTTTTTCTCATCCTTCATGACCTCCAACATTTATTGGTGTTTCGTAGCTACAAACCCATTATGATGGAGCCGCGTTATGAACTAATCTTCAAGTTGTTACGGAGTTGTAAAAAAAACGGAGACCCTTGTATATTTATTTTCTTCTGAATCGATTTTTAAGTTTGCGTGATGGAGCCGGGCAATCTGATTGCAGATGGACAAGCCAAGCCCAATCCCGCCCAGCTCTTTGGAGCGGGAACGATCCACCACATAAAACGCTTCCGTAATTTTTGTAATATCCTTCTTCGGTATGCCTCTTCCATGATCCAATACCTCCAGCACGACGCCTTCGCCCGAATCGTAACTTCTCAGCTCTATCTCCCCTCCAAGCGAGGAGGCTTTTATGCTGTTTTCCACTAAATTAATGAACATCGATTGCAATAATTCTTGATCTCCATAAACGACGTCAGCCAAGCATTCCATTCTGATCGTCATTTGCTTCGCTTCTAGATGATGCCGTTCCATGTTTGCCACATATGCAAACAGATTCTTGATAGAGATGGGCTCTAAGGTAACCTCTCCACTCTTCAAATATAACAATTGCATCATTTTCCCCGAGAGGACGTCCAGTCGCGTTATATGCTCATGAATGTAGCGGACCGCCATTTTCCTTTCTTCTTCATTATGATTGGCATGATTTAAAAACTCGCTGTATCCCTTGATAGCCGTAATGGGCGTTTTTAGTTCATGAGTGAGGTTATTGATGAACATTTCCTTGTCTTCATTCGCCTTTTTGATCGTTTCGACATGTTTGGAAACAGCATCCGCCATCTTGTTAAAATCTTGTGCTAATTCCCCAAATTCGTCGTTCCCTCTCACATTTACTTTTCGATCATACGCTCCCGATGCAATCGCCTTTACGCCTTTGTTTAACCTGCGGATGGGTGCGGTTAATTGAAATAATAGAAAAATAAGCGCTGCCGATAAAATCAAAGAAATGACAACACTGAGCGTAATGAAATACTGCCGCAAAGTATTCTGATATTCCTGTAAATAATCCGAATTTCTTGACATAACAAGTCTTAAATCCTGGAATTCCATTTTTCCGCCGATAAACAGCCAAAGCTCGCCATTCATCTTTCTATATACGGATTGGTACGGATGAACCCCATGCAGTTCTACCCGATCCCCCGCAAATTGATAGGCATTGGAAAAGACCAATTGATCCGCTTGATACACCTCTAAAAGGATACCGTCTTTATCATAATTTTCCGCGAAGCTGGCAATGATCGATTCATAGCGGGTACTTCCCGTACGTTCAGCATATACGCGAAGGATATAGCTTAATGAATTCTCGATGCTCCCGTATACGCTCGCGCCTCTTGAGATATCCAACTGTTCGTTCAGCTCGTAGCTCTTTTTTAGAAGCCCATAAGCACCAAGATCGAAGGCGATCAGAAATACAATCAATACGCTCAGATACGTTTTCTGCCAGAATTTCACCTCTACACCTCTAGCCTGTACCCGTATTTATATATCGTTTTGATCCGGTTCTCCCAATTTAGTTTCTTTCTCAGCTTTTGAATATGCACGTCGACGGTTCTTGTTTCGCCATAAAAATCGAATCCCCACGTCTGCTCAATAATTTTTTCGCGGGATAGCGCGATATTTTTATTTTGCACGAGAAGATCCAATAATTGATATTCCCTATTGGTTATTTCGATTTCTTGTCCATGAACGGTCACGATATGCTTGTCCAAATCCACAATCGTGTCATCCAGCCTGAATTCATTTGCGGATTTTTGGTTTCTTCTTAGAACGACATGGATGCGGGCGATAAGCTCCACGGCTTCAAAAGGCTTGACGATATAATCCTCCGCTCCGATCTCAAGGCCATGCACTTTATCGGAAACCGAATTTTTAGCGGTTAAGAAGATCACCGGTACGCCCCGCTTCACGATATCCTGCACGATTTCAAAGCCGTCTCTGCCCGGCAGCATCACGTCCAGGATAACCAAGTCGATGCTCGTCTCCTTTAATATCTTCAACACTTGATCTCCGCTATACAATTGGACATACTCATGCCCAACCATCTTTAAATTGACGGCAATCAAATCGTTAATCGCCTTCTCATCGTCTACAATTAATATTTTCGCCATAAGACACCTCTACGTCATGATAGCAATTCTGTAATCGAAAGTTATCATAGAGTTGTAAAATTATTTATCCTACAGTCTTACCCCGCGGAAATTTATCCATTCAAGGGGTCATGTGCCTATCCTCGCCATTTATTTGCTGCAAAAAAAAGAAGCCGCTCCTCTGAGAAGCGGCTTCTTGCCGAACTTTTTGGCTGCATCCTGCTAACCTTGCGCTCCCACGCCGGTATCCGAAACGGAAGCAGGCTTTACTAGCGCTTTCTTCTCCCATACTCTGCTTCTCCAGCGAAGCAGCATCATGACCCCCCGCAGCCATTCGTCTACCGTAAAGGCAATCCATATGCCAAGCAATCCGATTCCGAAATGAACGCCCAGCAGATAGGCAAGCGGCACCGAGACTCCCCACATGGAGATGATGCCAAGCAAGACGGGAAACCGTGCATCTCCTGCAGCACGCAGCGAATTGATGATAACCAAATTGAAAGTTCGACCGGGTTCAAGCACGATGGAAAGCAAAAATATGCTTGCACCGGCAGCAATGATCTTAGGGTCCTCTGTAAACAAACCGACCAGTTCATTCCGGAATATCGCCGCCACGCCAACGACGGCTATGGTAATCAAGAAGCTGATCCTTACGCTTTTCATCAGCCTCTGGTAAGCCGCTTTCATATCCCCCGCACCGACCATTTGTCCGACGATGATCTCCGTCCCCATCCCGATCGCCATCGCCAGCGCCATAAAATAGTTCGATACATTCATGACATAAACATGCGTATTTAACGCGGTGATGCCTATCATATTGACGAAGCTAATAATCATCAAGTACTGCGACTGCCAAGAGAGATGCTCTCCCGCGGCAGGCAAGCCGATGCTCATGATCTGCTTGGCGTAGGAACCGTTCCAGGTCACGTAATCCTTCCTTTGGATCGGCGCAGGAGTCCGGCGATACAAAAGGATAAAAAGAACAATAATACCTAGCAAACGGCTGACGACCGTTGAGATGGCCGCTCCCGTAACCCCCCATTCCGGGAAGCCCAGGTTGCCGAAAATAAGTAAATAATTTCCGCCGATATGGAGGATGTTGACGCCTAGCGTCACATACATCACGCTCTTCGTGTTTCCGCTCGAACGGATAACCGACGACACCGCGTAAGAAAGCGCCTCGACCCAAATAAATCCGCCGATGATCTTTAAGTAGCGACTCGCAATTTCGATTTGTTCGGGATTTAAGTGCAGCAGCCGCAGAAGGGATTCTCCAAAAGATACGAGAACGATGCTGACAAGGATTCCGAATACTAGGTTCATCGAGATGGCCAAGGCCGAAATACGGCTCGATTCTTTCGCCCGTCCCGCGCCAATATACTGTGAGACCGCGACGCTGGTGCCTATGCCAACGAAGCCGAACATCAGAATACAAAAATAAATAATTTCGTTCGCTAAGCCTACTGCCCCCGTCGCCTTGTCGGAAATGCGGCTTAACATAAATACATCAACTGTGCCAAGCAGCATGCGCAGCACGGAGTCTATGAAAATGGGCCATGTCACGGCATAAAGACTAAGTTTTTTCCATGATGGAGTATGATCTGATAAGGTCACGTTTACAAGCTCCTACTATGTTTATTCTCTGTCGCCTTCCCTAGTGTAGCGCTCGCGGGTTGATACGTCTATGAGGGAATTTATGTTGAAAAAAAGTAAAAGCGCCCAATAGGGCGCCAGAGAAAAATGAGTTTATTTATCCCTTATTCAACACAAGCTCCAGTTGCACGGTAAAATTGTTCTCGGTCTCCAGAACGACCGTGTGCGGATTGGCCATGCCGAAATCGGCGAATGTCACGTTGGTCTTGCCGGAAAGAAGCAACTGCTCGTTTTTATACATCGCGCTCGAATCGAACGTCACTTCCTTGTCTACCCCTTTGATCGTCAGTGTGCCCGAAATCGTAAGCGGCACGGCAGCTCCTTCATTCCACTCCGCCGGCACCGACGAGATGGACTTCGTCTTGAATGTCGCCTGCGGATACTTGGTAACCGTAAGCAAATCGTCGCGCTCCTTCACGTGGCTGTCCCGCATGCTGTTGCCCGAGTCGAGCGCCGTCAGATCGACAACTCCTTCGCCCGCCATGGATGCGGCATCGTTCAGATCGACTTTCCATGAACCCGTCACCGCTTCATCGACAAAATTGACCGTTTCCTTCGACGTCGTAACCGACCAGTATACTTTGGAACCGCTCGCTATGCTCCACGTGCCATTCAGCTTGTCCGATGATACCGCTTCGCCGGTTGAAGCCGAGGCTTCTCCAGCCCCCTCGCTCGTCGCGGTCTCTTCCCCCTGAGCCATGACCGACTCGATCTCTACATTGTTGCCGAGATAACGATTGAACCCTGAATATGCACCAATCCCAATCAGTACCACCACAATAACTGCCGTCAACCAAATGACCTGCTTCTTCTTCATCATTATCCCTCCTATCTCTATTTGACGATCTCTTATCCGCGATCATTGTAACAGCCCAATATGTCGAGCAGATGTCGAGATGTAAAATATGGTCTTTATTACCATGACCAAAGTTGCCATCCTCTCCTTAATTGTCTGGTACCCTGACGGTTGTTATAATGATGGCAGCTAGATTGGAAAGGAGCTGTCTGCTTGAAGACGATTTTGGTTGTCGAAGACGAACCCGCGATCGCCCGCGTACTAGTCGTCTATTTGCGCAAAGCGGGCTTCGACGTTATGCTTGCGTCCGATGGGCGGAAGGCGCTGGAGTTATATGTGCAAAAGCCTCCATCGCTCATTCTTCTCGACGTGATGCTTCCTCATATGGACGGTTGGGAAGTGCTTCACCAAATACGCGAAACCAGCAGCTGTCCGATCATCATGCTGACCGCTCGCGACGGAATCGATGACAGGCTGTCCGGTCTGAACGGCGGCGCCGACGACTACATGTCCAAGCCGTTCATACCGGAGGAAGTCGTCGCTCGGGTTCATGCGGTGCTGCGCCGGCCATCGCAATGGACCGATGAGGGCAGACAAAGCCGCTTCGGCCGCTTAAGTATCGATTTCCTTAGTCAGCGCGTTACGCTCAGCGGTGCAGAAGTCACCTTAATGCCCCGCGATATGGCCGTGCTGCTCTACTTGGCAGAACACCCGAACCGGACGTTTACCCGGGACCAGCTTATTGAGAATGTATGGGGAACGGACTATGAAGGAAGCGACCGTGCGGTCGATTTGTCGATCAAGCGGATAAGGCAGGCTCTGTCCCACTGGCCCGCAGAGGAAGGCGAAATTCGGACTTTAAGGGGAACGGGGTATCAATTTTGGATCGAAAACTGAAGCCAACCTCGATATTGTCGTATTGGACCCTGCGTTACTTCACCATTCTCTTTATTGTGCTGCTGGCCCTTACCGCCGCCGTCGTCTGGTGGACCAATCGCGAAACGATGGACAGCCGCCAGCAGGCCGCAGAGTTGCTGGCACAGGAAATCACTGACCATCTTGACTCTACGAATGGAATTATCGCTATCCCTCCGAACATGAACGCAATCATTGAGAAGCGGTCGAAATTTTTCAAAGGAGGAGCCAAATTATGCGTCATCGTGACGGATAAGGACGGTAAGCTTCTTTACTCTAACGAACCGATCACGCAAGAGGATCTGCCCAAGTGGCTGAATGACCGCCTCGATAAATCCCGTCTGCCCGGATTACATGCGGTTCCGGCGCCGATTATCTATAACGGGAATACACTCGGACAAGTCACCTTGTTATATCCAACCGAATCCATGTTCCGACGGCCCGAAGTCCAATTGGCGCTCGGCTTGCTGCTCGTCAGCTTGACCGCGCTCGGCTGGCTGATGATTTATTTATTGTCCAGGAAGCTGGCGCGACCGATACGCCATGTGGCGTCGGCCGCCCGCGAGATCAGCCACGGGAACTACGACATCGAGCTCAACGCGAATGCGAAGGAGCGTGAATTGGGCGAGTTAATCGTCTCGTTCAAGGAGATGGCGGGCAAGCTGCAACAACTGGAGCATTCCCGTTCCTTTATGCTGGCTGGCTTGACGCATGAGTTAAAAACACCCGTTACTTCCGCGAAAGGCCTCATCCATGCAGTCAAAGAAAAAGTTGTACAAGACGAAGAAGCGGATGAATTTCTTGATATCGCTCTTCAAGAGACTGGCAGGCTGGAGAGGATGATCGCGGATTTGCTCGATTACAACGCGTTAGCCGCCGGACTCGTCCAGGCAAGCGTCAGGCGTTTGGATGTTGCCGAGCTTCTGTCCGAAATCACCTATCAATGGACGCTGCATCAGGACGGGGACATCCGCGAACCTGAGCTATCTCTGCACGGGCATCCGATTGAAGTGGAAGGCGACCCGCTTCGCATTCAGCAAATTATCGTGAATCTGCTCAATAACAGTGCCCAGTCCAAACATCCGGACCGCCCGCTCCAAATCCTTATCACCCTAAGTAAACAAAGCGACGGGTACGCAGAGATACTTGTTGCCGACAACGGCTCCGGTATCCCTCTTTCCGAGCAAAGCCTCGTATTCGAGCGTTTCTTTCGCGGGGAGCATAAGAAACAGAATGTACGCGGGCTTGGTCTGGGCTTAGCGTTCAGCAAACTGCTCGCCCAAACGCAAAAAGGCAATCTCGCATTGAGCGAAAGCTCGGAAGAAGGAACCGCGTTCACGCTGACACTGCCGCTTGTTTCTAAAGAATAAGGGCATCCAATGGATGCCCTTTATTTTCGTATTAGATTCCTATAAGAAGATCATTCGCCATCGTAACAATAAAAGGAGCAATCAGGTGGAATGCTCCTTTGCCTTGCGGGACCTCGCATGGCCTCGTGCGCCATTGTACTCCTGCGTGTTACTCGGTATTACCGAGTGTTGCCTGGTATTACTTCGTATGGCCTTGTCACACAAAGCAATACCGCGTCCTGCTAGCTCCACGCTTCGATATCCTCATCGTCAATTTCCTCTTGGCGAGTGGAGTGTTCCTTTTCGTAGATGACGGCTCTTGCTTCTTCTACTGGATGCTCGGCTTTTACCTCAGCCGCAGCAGCCGCTTGTTGAGAAACCAACAAGTCTTGTCTGTGAATACCTGTCCGCTCCATCGGGATAAACATCTGCAAATTCCGGACGCCATACTGCATAATTTCGTTCTCCACGAGATAACGAAGGGAATCCATTAGGTTCGTCTGCATGTTCAACCATGCCATGACAAGCGGATCCTCGTTCTTCCTTGTCTTCAGGCTAATGTTATCGCCCGCCAGCTTGGTCTTTTTCATCACCATCACCTGCTTGCTCCGTTAGATTACGCGGGCTGCTCCGCTTTATTTTTCAGCGCCTCGTAGATTTTGCCGCGTACAAAAGCATCCAATCCTGTCGCATTCAGCTCCACGGCAAATTCCGCCGGAATATAGAACAGCTTAATTTCCCTCACGTCGCAGAGCTCTTTCAAGTAGGGGTACAATATCGCCTGCATGAGAATGCTGCCGCCGCCATAAACGCAGATCAAGTCAATCTCGTTACGCGCTTTGGTCAACTGCTTCTTTACGTGCTGGACGATTTGTTTAACCTGACTCTCCAGCGGTCTCCGAAGTGTCTTAAGCGCCCTTGCATGGTACTTATGCTTCGGGTTCTTGAGCACATCGCTGAAGAACTGCCTCGGACTGTCCGGAAGATGGATCAGACGGTTGAACTCCTGCAGCGCTTCTTCAATCGCATAGCCCGCTCCATGATGGCTGCCATGCACGAATTGCCGCAAGAACCGGTTGCCCTCCGTGATGGGATACTCCGTTGATCCGTCACCAATATCGACATGGAGAATCCTTTTATCTTTGAAGAAACTCCCGTTGAATTTCTTGTCTATTCCGTATGAAGCAGCAAATTCGGCAAAAATCTCGCCTTCCCGCCAATTGCCCGCAGCGTCCTTTTGCAAAGTAAAAATAACCGGCGTCGCTTCCGGAACAACCTTCACGAAAGGAAATACGATGTTAACCGATACCCGGAGAATGCCGAGGTGAACCGTCACATGATGCCTCCACGAAGTGAACTGCTTCTCGAACTTCGCGGAGGACTCGTCCGTATGCTGCGTAACCGGCAGCGCTGTCGCCATGTCGACCTCGATGTCGAGCTGGGCCGGAATATGCTTCTCCTCTTCATAGGCTTTTTGTACCGCGACCGCGGCGATTTGCGCCAGTGTGTTCACGACCGGCAAATCCATCTCGCTCTTAGAGTCGATGCCGATCTGAATATTATCGAGAATTTCACCGCTCTCCAGAGCAAACTTCCCAATGTAGTACATGCCCGGCTGCGCAGACGGTGAGTCGATGGTAACAACCAACTGGTCCTGAAGGTTCTTTATGAAGCCCTCCGGCGCTTGCTCCTCCCGCCAGGGAAGCTCGTCCACTCTACAATTCACATTGGGCTGCTTAATTAATCGACCGTCAATCATCAAATCATGCTCGCTATTCCCATTATCGTTACCTACAAAGAAGTGATAGTTCATTGCTACTTCCTCCTATCAATAGGTTTGCATGCCTTGGTATTACTTTGCCATACCAAGTGTTAGCGGGCATCCTGCCATAGTCCTACGATAGATTAGGTTTCTCTCATTGAAAATTGTCGAACGGAAGGGCGCTTCAACCTGTCCTTCTCAGACTTTAATGGTAAATTTATGGCCATCCTCCGTGGTAGGATGGCCATAAATGTTCAAGGCTCAAAATATAACTTGCCGTTATTTGTGGTACGGTTCTGTAACGGCAAGTTTTAAGGTCATCCGCATGGATGACACAAATCGCAATTCGGTAGATTGTTACCTGCAGAAAACCTCTAAATACTGGCCATATTCCACATCTGTATACTCATCGAATCTGGTCGGCAGAAGGGTCCCTCCCAAATCGGGCAGCGCCCTCTGTCAGCACGGATAGTACGCGGTCGGTCATTTCATTTACACTTATTTCCTCATAACCTTTGCTCCACGCTACCGCAGCCCCAAAGATCGACCAACTCGTCATGAGCGCCATCGTGTCGACAGAGACTTGCCAGTCAGGCCGATCTGCGCGAAGTTGCCCGAGCCATCGCCGTAGGAGATTTGCGAGCTCGTCGCGAACCGAATGCTCGAACAGCGGATTGACGGTATCGTTTGGACTGCATCGACCATATAGCGTTCGAACATGCTCAAGCACTGTTCGAACGAGCACACGTATATGTTTCGGGTGCCAGCCGGAATCGGGCGGGAGCTCCCGCTCCAACAGATGGCGGAATTTGTCGCGGATGGACTGCTCCAGCAGTGCGAATTTGTCCGGAAAATGCGCATAAAACGTCCCCCTGTTCACATCCGCCCGATCGGCAATATCTTGGACCGTCATCGCGGTAAATCCCTTCTCATGCATGAGTTCGACGAATGACTGCTTCAATAACCGCTGTGAACGGCTATGCCGTCTATCCTTGCCATTCTTTTGCATCGCTCTCACCCGCTCCTTGTTATCATTGGAAGCCGTCGCCTCGGCCATCCGACAAATAAGCCTTATTGTCGTATATCCAACGCGGAGGCTACATTGTCTGTTGCCCCCAAAAACTGGCTTCCTTATTATTCTAGTGAACGGTGGGCGTTCATTGCAACAGAAACAAAGGAGGTAAACATAATGATGGAATTGCCACATACGATGAAAGCGATTCGCTACCACATTCATGGAGGGCCGGAGGTTCTTCGTTTAGAAGAGTTGCCTGTACCGAAAACCGGCGAAAGAGAGGTGCTCGTACGCGTTCATGCTGTCGGCGTAAATCCGGGGGACTGGCAGATCCGATCGGGCTTTGCAGGGGACCGCTTCCAACTTCCTTATATTCCCGGTTGGGATGTGTCGGGAGTTGTCGTCAACGTGGGTGACAGCGTAACCAGCTTGCGCCCTGGCGACGAAGTCTTTGGAATGACTGCCAACAGCGGAGGCTGCGCGGAATATGTTGCCGTTCCTTCCGATCAATTGGCACTGAAGCCTCGATCGATCGATTTCGTAGAGGCGACGGTTTTACCTCAGTCTGGAGTCACGGCTTGGCATTCGCTGTTCGTACAAGGCAAACTAGAGGCGGGCCAGACCATATTGATAAACGGCGCGGCCGGAGGTGTCGGTCATATAGCAGTGCAGTTGGCCAGATGGAAAGGGGCCAGAGTCATTGGAACGGCTTCCACCCGAAAGGGGCCGTTCCTGCACGATCTGGGAGTCGACGAGTTCGTGGACTACACGACCGACTTGCCAACCAGAATTGCACGGAGCGTAGATATTGTGCTCGATACGGTCGGCGGCGTTCAGGGGGACTGGCTGCTGGACACGCTAAAGCCTGGGGGGCGCCTCATACCGATCGCATGGGGACAATACTCCTCTGAAAAGGCAACCCAAGCATCGATAACGGTTCAGGAGATTCAGTATCCGCCAGTTGCTGCCGCTTACTTAGTAAAATTGGCCCAGCTGGTTAACAACGGTAAAATTAAAGTTGCAATTGATTCCGTCTTTCCCTTGGAGCAAACAGCCCAGGCCCATGAGAGAAGCGAAAGCCGCCGTGCGCGCGGCAAAATCGTCATCCAAGTGAGATAATTTTTAAACGACTGACTGTCTACCTCGCGAATTTCTAAAACAAATGGAACCTACACATAAGGCAGGGAGCATTCGACCCTATCAAGTCGTTTCGGCAAAAATAGACCAAAAAACTTGCCGTTACTTATGATACGGTTCCACATATCATCTTGAGGGCGAAATCGAAGGGCACCCCATTGTGATCATTGGGTGCCCTTCTGTTAAATACCTCATTCGTTTCGCCCTACTTAATAATAAAAAAGGCACCCGGTCGGGCGCCTTTTGGCGACTCATAAACGCCTCTTAAATGATCACTGCTTCATAAGTTTCGAGAAGCTTTATTCATTATATTTTTACGACTTCTTCTGCTCTTTAATGATTTTTATCATGCTCTTACCCGTTGCGGCTATGGCTTCTTCCGCCGAACGCGGTGTCCATCCAAGTAGTCGTTTGGCCTTTTGGTTGCTAGTTGACATATCTTGTCCCAGGAGCGTTGCAATCATTCTTAATTGTGGTTTGAAGATCGCGATCGCACGAACCAAAATATTGGGAAGTTCACTTTTTGGCACGTTTTTAGCGTCTTCGCCCAAATGTTTTCTTAAAATATTCGCAATATCCAACATCGACAACGTCTCTGCGCTAGAGGCGATAAAACGCTCTCCATTTGCTTCGGGACGCAACATGGCCAATAGATGCAAATCGGCAACATCACGGACATCTACATAATCGGAATAAATTTTAGGGACATACTTTTGATTGCTTTCCAGCATCTGTCGAACGCTGCTGTTTGAATGAGAATAATCATTGCCTAAGATCGGCCCCATCACGCCAACGGGATTTACCGTTGCCAGTTCTAAACCGTTTCCTTCTTGGCGAATAAATTCCCAGGCCGCTTTTTCGGCAATGGTTTTGGATTTTTGATAGGGATGAATGCTCGCGTCCGTATTCGACCAATCTTTTTCGGTGTAAGGTCCTTTATGATTCTTGTGCCCCACGCCGATCGCTCCGAAAGCAGAGGTTAAAACAACTCGTTTGACTCCCGCGTCACGTGCGGCTCTCAGCACGCGCAAAACGCCATCGCGTGCGGGTTGAATCATTTCATTTTCGTCTTTATACACTTTATTGGGCGTCGGGGAAGCAACATGAATGACATATTCCGCTCCTTTAACAGCCTCGTCCCAATTATGATCATTAGATAAATCGGCTTGAATAAACAACAGGCCTTCAAAACGGGTAACTCCGCCTGATCTTAGCATATCTCTTACTTCATCTTGTCTACTCATGGTACGAAGCGATGTCCGAACCCTGTAACCTTGCTCGAGTAACTTCAACATAATATGAACCGCGATAAATCCTGAACCGCCGGTCACAAGCACTAAGGGCTTGTTACTCTCCGCCATCGTGAATGCTCCTCTCATTGACGTTACACTTGTAACAGATGTACACTATTTTATAGCTGAATATTCTCTAAAACAAGTGGAAGACAAACATCTGTGACAAAATGGAGGAAGTGTAATGGCAGCGACGGAACACGCCAAAAACATAAAAAAAGACACAAAAGAATGGATTGCTTTTGCGTTGCTGGAGCTTTTAAAGACCAATCGACTGTCAAAACTAACCGTTTCAGAAGTCGTCAAAAAAGCCGGCGTCAGTCGAATGGGATTCTATAGAAATTATGAAAACCTTGAACAAGTATTGAAGGAATACTACGAACCTAAATTTGCGGATATATTTAATAAAATCGCCTTTAAAAAAAGTCATGAACAGAAAATAGCCGATCTAACGAGCTTTTTTCTTGACCTATCCAAGGATTTTCACATGGCGATCGAAGGCGATTATATCGGGCTGTTTTATCAAATTTTCAAATCCCACGTTGCTCAGCTTTATGATGAGATTATTCCCTTTCCGGACTGGATGGGAGCGAAACGAAACTATTGGATCGACTTTATGAGTGCGGGCGTTTTTGAAATTTGGGTGATGTGGATTAAAAATGGTCAAAAAGAATCCATTGAAGAAATCTCGACGCTTATTCGGTTATTTCATAAATAAAAATTAGGATAAACCCATCATGATCGAAACCGATCACAACTCCTTCAAATCGCTCTTGCCTGACATTTTGTCAGGAGAATTACACTATCGATCAAAAAACTACTTGCAGCAATCTTAGTCGCAACTAAGGCCTCCCCCCTGGTCATTTTGCAATCTGCCAAGGTTCTCGCCATAATACGCCTTGGGCCAGTTTTTAATCTGCAGATCGGAAATTCACATAATCCCCTTTAACAAAGGGACGCAACGCTCTACGGAACCTTTTCACCCACTGAATATTCTACTCCTGCTCCCTGTTGTTTCTCCACTGGGCTGACAGCTCGTAGATTGTCTCAGCCTACTGTAACGGCCTATCCTCATCGGAATTTTGTGTAAGCTGGGGTATATTCGGATCAGCCCTTCAATGGTCTCGCGATCCTGAGGCATGTGACATGGAATCAACCGTTAAAGATGTCATGGTTGTAGTAGCAGCAAGCTTAGCGCCTGTTCTCTGTTAGGTCATAATTCCGAAGGTAGTCCTTAGATTTAGCTCTACTTATGGTACGGCTCCCCGTTTCACTTATAGAGCGAAATTAAAAGGCATCCGCTCGGATGCCTTGATTCATGCCCAATAAGAGTTCTGATTGCCTCCCTATACTAAACTCTTGGAGAAGATTCAAGCGACTCTGCATGCTGACTCCGATAATCGATTAACAGCCGCTGCATTTTTTCCACCGTACCGTCTTGTTGGGGAACATGGATGGAAACGGTCATATTGAAATCGTTCAAATACTGAAACGATACAAGATCAAAGTTCAATTTCCCGAGATTCGGACAATGCAGCGTCTTAGGAGCATCAATGGCATCGAGAACCTCGTGGGAATCCCAAAATTCTCGAAACTCCCTGCTAGCCTGTGACAGCGCCTCGAACTGCTCGGACCACCAAGGATCGTCGACGTGACGCGCATACCCGGCATGGAATTTAGCGACAATTCGCCGCGCATGCAGTTCCCATTGGTCTCACTTTACATAACGGAAACGGGGAGAAGTAAACGTCATCCAGACCAAATTCCGCTCCCTATCCGACATAATCGTGAGATTCCCATTCAAAGCGCAGTAGGCTTCATTCCAGGCAATGATGTTCATGCGCGCATCCATGACATTCGTAGGGGAAAGGTTCTGGCTATCCAAAAAACGTTGAAGTTCCGACGTTACCTTAGAGGGTTGCTTCGTACCGGTCAAGGGAAATTGCTTACGGGCAAGATGGTACAGATGCCTGCGTTCCGATTCATCTAACCGAAGCACTTTCGCTATTCGATCAAGAACCTCAGCGGATACGTTGATATGACGCCCTTGTTCCAAGTAGGTGTACCAATCCAATCCCACGTCTGCCAGCAAAGCTACCTCGTTGCGGCGAAGTCCGGGTGTACGTCTGCGTCTGGAATCCGGCAAGCCTGCTTGCTCTGGGGTTATTCGTTCACGGCGTGAACGCAAAAAACGGGACAATTCCTCATAACGGTCCAATCTGTTTGCCATGATCTCCATGCCTCCTACCCATTTATGAACGTAGGATTCCCAATCCTACGCTTGCCGGGATTATATTCAGCATCCCTTGCATCAAAGCTTATTGCAATCCATTAGTCCATTTGTCGAAGGAATCGTCGTGATGGATTACCCGTTTGCTTAACGTTCCCCTTTTAAACATATTTGAAAGGAGAGATTGCTGAAATGGATTATTCGGCCGTCTCGGGGAGACCGAAGACATTGCAGGCGTGATCCTCTTCCTTGCGAGTGAAGAATCGCAGTGGGTTACGGGTCAAACAATCCGTGTTAATGGCGGTTTTATTTAACTTACTGGAAGAACTTCATTAGCCCCTTTAGCGGTTAAACCGCTATAGGGGCTATTTGTTTCTCAACAATAATAGTTCTAGCCTGTTCTACGTTTACACCGTCGCTAACTGTGCTTAAAGAGTCCTACCCAAACAATTATAGCTCGATACATGTTGTACGTTTAGGTCGGCTTCGGCGTGACATGCGCAGGCAATTCACTTATGAGATTGTTTGCAAAATATGAACGATTTTCCCCTCAATATTGGAGTCATCTATCATCTTCAGATATTCAGGCTTTAGCAATTGATACTGCTTCATGTGGTAGAAGTCCATAATTGCCTGCTTCAAAGTGATATCATACTGAATCGTAAATGACGGCTCTATAAAACGCCGCAGCACAGCGTCATCTTGGACCATATACAACACGGCATTCAATCTGTTGAAAATCTGTTGCTCCATTCCGGATTCAAAAAAAGTTTGTAAGCTTTTATTCCGGTTTTGCAGGGCAACTGACAGATTCTCAAAATGGTGCGGATAAAATTCCTTCAGATCTTGCAAGAACAAATCGGAGATATACATGGCACACATCAAAGATTGTAAAAACGTGATTTGAAACCTTTCCAAAAAAGAGACGGAATCATCTTTGGCCGTGGCGTCATCTTTCTTCGAGTAATCAATGTAATAATTTACAACTTGTTCGATAATGTCATCTTTGGAGGCAAAATACTTATATAGTGTCACTTTGCTGATATCCATATATTTTGCGAGATCGTCGACTTTCAGCTGGCTAAATTTTGTCCTTCTTATAACGGGTTTTATTTTTTCTATATATGTCTCCACACTCACAGCTTTTCTCACGAATAAGTGCCCCTCTCTGGTGATGCGTATCAAATGCATTATAGCAAATTTGCTGGCTTTTTATTTACATCAATAATTAAATGAATTAAGTTAACTAATTTTATTAATTTAGTTTATTTAGTTAATAGTTTGTTGTATAATCGTTCCTGTACCTAATCATCCGATTGCGGATTATACAAAGGGAGGACGATTCAAATGGAACCATCCAGTAATGGCAAATTCTCCGGCAAGAAAGTCGTGATTACGGGAGGCAGCAGTGGAATCGGTCTAGCGACAGCGAAGTTGCTAGTGGATGACGGAGCACACGTTCTGATTACCGGACGTAACCAGGCGACGCTTGACGCGGCTCGTGAACAACTCGGCAACAACGCAATGGCGTTCTTGAGCGATGCCGCCTCATTGAAGGATATCGCCGCGTTGGCCGATCGAGTGAAAGTTGAATTCGGAACAATAGATGCCCTGTTCGTTAACGCAGGTGTCACCGGCTTTGTCCCTTTCGAGTCAACAACCGAAGAAACGTACGACGAGATACTTACAATCAACGCCAAAGGGCCGTACTTCACCGTACAAAAACTCGTTCCGCTCCTGAGCACAGGCAGCGGGGTAGTGCTTACCACTTCAATCGTGAACGTAGTGGGTCTCCCAATGCTCAGTGCGTACGCAGCTAGCAAAGCGGCGCTACGCTCCATGACTCGAAGTCTGGCACGCGAGTTATTATCTCGAAATATTCGTGTCAACGCAGTCAGTCCCGGCGTCATTGACACAGGTATCTTAGAGAAATCAATGCCGAAAGAAGCTGCCGAACAGACAAAGGCACAGATGACACAGCAGATCCCGATGTTGCGTTTGGGCGATCCAGTCGAGGTCGCCAAAGTCGTAGCATTCCTAGCATTTGACGCCACCTATACTACCGGGGCTGAGTTCCCTGTCGACGGAGGCGGCTCCCAGATCTGAGTAAAATGGAGGGAAAATCAATATGGACAATTGGGATACATCGAGCAAAGATTTTAAGAATCAAGCATCTAACCCTGTTACCATGCGGACGATCCGGTTCCGCGACTACGGCGAACCGGCCGATGTCTTGCGCTTGGAGGAGGTGACGATCCCCGAACCAGGCCCGGGACGCATTCGCGTGAGCGTACGCGCTTGTGGGTTAAATCCGGTTGACTGGGGGATGTGCCGAGGACACTTTGCCGGTCAACTGCCGTTGCCTCGCGGTATTGGACTGGACGTGTCGGGGATTGTAGACGCGGTTGGAGAGGGCGTAACCGATGTCGCTATTGGTGATGCGGTTCTTGGTGCCGCCGATTTTATGGACGGATCGAGCGCCGGTGCGTCGGACCGAGCGATTATGTACTACTGGTTCCGCATGCCGGCCGGACTCGACTTTATACAGGCTGCAGCACTGCCAATGGCGGTCGAAACCGCCTACCGGGGGATTGATACTCTCGGGGTGAGGTCGGGCCAGACCGTACTCGTGCACGGAGCCGGCACAACCGTTGGCTTCGCCGCCGTCCAGATCGTCCTTATGCGCGGCGCTCGTGTGGTCGCAACCGCTGGTGCCACCTACGCCGACCAACTCCGCGCCATGGGGGCGACGGTGACCTCGTACGGTGATGGAATGGTCGATCGAGTGTTAGCACTGGCGAAGCAGCCGGTTGACCTCGTACTGGATGCCGCACCGATCAGCGGAGCAATGAAAGATCTGATTCGTATCGCCAATGGGATTCCCCAGCGCGTCCTAACCGTAAGCGATTTCGCTTCAGCCGCCGAACTTGGCGTTCGCGCCAGCTACGGAGAAGAACATTCCTTGCGTTATGACGTTGTTGGCGACTTCGCCCAGTACACCGCAGACGGCAAGTTCACCATCCCAGTCGCCCAGACTTTCTCACTCGACGACTGGCGAACAGCCCTCGAAATCAGTCAGAGTGGGCATGCCCACGGCAAACTGATTCTCCTGCCCGCCGCCGACTGATGTGCGCAAATAAGAGGAGAGTATTTTGAAATAGGAGGGAGGACATCCGTTGAATACGAACCAACGAGAACATATCGCACTGATTACAGGCGCAAGCCAGGGGATCGGGTTGGCATTAGCCCGGAAATTTCTGTCTCAGAGCTGGCAGGTCGTTACTTTGAACCGTTCCGATTTTCCGGCGGACGATATGCTCATTCAAAACGCCCTCAAGAACGGAAGGCTTCGAGCCTATAAAGTGACGGATCTAGCCGATTATGGCAGCTTGAGACGCTCTTTGGAGGAAATCAAAAGCAAGGAACAGCAGATCGATATTTTGTTCAACAACGCCGGAGGTGGCTTAAGCGAACTGAGCTATTCGAAACAAGGCCGCGAAAAGCATTATGAATTGTTGACGGTCGTTCCTTATATCATTCTGATGGAATTGAAGGAACTGTTGAAAAACGGCCGATTAAAAACAGTGATTAACACTTCATCACAGGTCCTTAGATTCACGAAGGAATTTACAATCGAAAACCTGGAGCATCCCAAAACCTTCCGCAAAATGGTTGGTCCTTATGCGGCCTCAAAGTTGGCGCTATCGTTGTGGACTCAAGCCGTGGCGCCGCAACTTGCCAAGGAAGGCATCAAGATCCGCAGCGTTGACCCGGGACTTAACAACACTCTAAAAAAAGGAAAAGATTCGGGAATGCCGGCATGGTTCGAACTGCTTTTTAAGGTTCTTTCCTCTCCGCCTACCCATGGCGCCGACCAATTATATGAGGGAGCCCTCGGCAACCACCGCGATAAGTCCGGCGTATTTTTGTTGAAAGGCCGGGTTTCGGAATTGAAATTTGCAGAACATGCGCCGCGCGTACTGGACAGAATTTCCGACATATATAGCCGTGAGTTTCTTGACGGGAGTGTTCTTCATGGCTGAGTTCCAGAAGAACTTTGCCTGGGAGACTATCTTCTGAACTTCGTTCGCAATGCGGCTTAGGGGTCGCCCTTCGCAGGTCCGGCCGACTGTCTCGGCGCTATCGGTTGGGCGAGGTGTTCGGATTATCAGCCGCATCAGGCTATAGAACGCCCGCAGGTGCTTGTCTGACGCCATCAAGGACAAAATCGTTCACATGAGCCTTGTGGCGGGCGGAGTTAATCTCTTCATGTCTGACTCCTTCGAACCGATTCATTACGGGAACAATATCAACTTGTCACTCGAATTCGCAACGGAAGATGAAGCCCGTGAAGCTTTCGCGAAGCTCGCGGAAGGCGGCAATGTGAAGTACCCTCTAGAACTTGCTTTCTGGGGCGCCCTGCACGGACAGCTCGAGGACAAATTCGGCGTGCTGTGGATGATTACCAACGAGGTTAAAGCGAACTAGACGGATAGAGTGTTCACTCCCCTATTACACAGGTTGGCCATTGGGCTGACCTTTTTATATTTTGCAGACCATAAACTCTACTTCCGTTGCCAGGATTGATTCTTTAGATTATATTTCGCCGTCACTTATGATACGGTTCACCGTAACCCCTCAAACGGCGAATTTGAGGGGCACTCCGTAATCTATAACTTTTACCGGCATACAATCCTATAATAGGTCGTTACCGTTAATACATAATAACCTGCGTAAATCCCAATGAATGCCACCATGGCAATCAGCATAGGAACGACCATATTAACGCCGATTAGGTTGGACATGAAATTACTTATAAAATATAAAACCACAGTACTATGCAAGATACCAACGAGAAGCGGCAACCCAAACACAAATCGTGTTTGTTTATGCAGCATCGATCGAATCACTTTGTTATCGACGCCAATCTTGCGTAAGATTTCATAATTAGGCTTAGCTTCCCCCGCTTCGGTTAACTGTTTAAAATAAATGACACTGCCTGTCGCCGCGAGAAACACCAGCCCTAAGAAACCAAAAACAAAAAGATTCATTGCACTTCCTTCCTTACCTTCCTTATAGACTGTATAAAAGGATGAATGCACTTGGAAATCTCCATCAATGAGCGTCGCCAGCTTACTGGAGACAGCTTCTGTTGTCTTTTCGTCCTCCACTTCATACGCCTTGTAGGTCAACGTTGTCGTCTGTTTCGCCAGCTGTTTAAACCATTCATCGCTCACAATAACGAAAAAATCGGGATAATCAAAAGGCAAGACACTGCCCTCGACTAGTTGTACAAGCTGTAGCTTAGAGTTTTTCTTAGATTCCGACAAAGTCAAATGTTGGCCTTCAAAGCTGGCTTGCCTGAAATCGGTTAACCTCGGCTTAACCACAGCGGCTTGTTGACCAGATAGGTGTACGGTGACATCCCGATCTAAAGCCCTAGATGCTTGATTAAATGTGCTTGCTGCGATTATTTTGATCGGACTTGTTAAATAATCCAGTTCGAATGAAAGCTGACCTTCCATCACTAATACAGGGATATCTAGCTGTGCTTGAACTGGATGCGCTGTATCTTCATTGATTAACTTCTCTATTTCAGAATCGAAGGATTGCCCTCCTGATAAGTGTGTATAAGTGAAGGGGACATCCTCCTTTGCAGAAATTTCATTCCCATAATACCCGCTGTAAGTGGCTCCGAAGAAACTAATCGTTACTGCGCTGAGTAAGGCAATCAACGAGAAAGTGCGTGCATTTCCCCGAATACGATAAAGTAACTGAGAGGTTCCTATAAAGTTGGTCCCTCGATAGTATCGAGATTTATTTTTCTGCGACAGCATTAATAAAAAGACCGTTGCCGAACGGAAAAAGAGATGAGTCCCCACACTGAGCGCAATAAGGGCCATCCCATAATTCCCCACCACGTAGTTACCCGTGAGTTCTTCCGGAAAAGGCCTCACGATTAACCAATAACTAAAAGCCAAAAGGCTTACACCAATGAAGGTAATTATGGGAGAAACCAGAGGTGCTTGTTCCCCTTTCTTTTCTGCATGGAACAATTCAATTAATTTGAACCGATAAATTAATCGTGCCCCTTGAAATGAAGTAAATAAAATAATCAACATAAAGACAATCACAGTTTGGACTATGGCTTCGATGGAAGGTACAAAATCAACCTTTGCCGACGTGCCCATGAGTTTGATTAGGATCATAGAAAAAAACTTCGAAATCAATGCTCCAAATACGATTCCAATGACTAAAGCCAGCACACCCATCAGCAGATTTTCATAAAACATCATGCGTGCGATCGATTTCTTACGCAATCCGAGCATCGAGTACAATCCGATTTCCCTCTTCCTACTCCGTGTGAAGAAGGAGTTGGAGTATAAAAGAAAAATGGCAACAAACAATAGTAAGACTGCGGAAGCTGCCATAAACATAAAGCTCATAAATTCCGACAGCATAATACTCCCCTGAATCTGCTCACTATACTGCAAGGAGACAAAAGTGTAATAAACAATCATGCTGAATACCATCGAAACAAAGTAAATCAGATAATTACTGAAACTTCCCTTCATATTTTTCCAAGCTAAACTAAATAACGTCACTGGCTCCACCCCCCAGCACAGACAACACATCTAATATCTTGTTAAAAAACTCTTTCCGAGGCAGTTTGCCTTTCACTAGCTCGGTAAAAAGTTTACCGTCTTTAATAAAGACCACCTTCTGACAATAACTAGCAGCGAATGCATCATGTGTAACCATAAGAATCGTCGCCCGGTTATGTTCACTTAAGCCTTTCAGACTTTCCAATAAATCGGTCGCTGATTTAGAATCTAAAGCGCCCGTAGGTTCATCCGCCAGGATTAAGCTCGGCTTCGCGACCAGCGCTCTTGAAGTCGCAGTACGCTGTTTTTGCCCTCCCGAAATTTGATACGGATATTTGTCTAAGATGGGAGATATGCCAAATATGTCAGCCACCTCTTCAACTCTTCGTTCCAATTCCTTAATTTTCGTCTTGGCAAGTGCTAAAGGAAGCAGGATGTTTTCCCTCACGGTTAATGTATCTAATAAGTTATAATCCTGAAAAATAAACCCCAGCTTCTCGCGGCGAAAGACGGAAAGCTGTTCTTCGTTCATATGGACAATGCTTGTTCCGTCAATTACAACATCTCCGGATGTGGGCTGATCAATGGTAGCCAGAATATTCAGCAACGTCGACTTTCCTGCCCCTGAAGGCCCCATAATACCTATATACTGTCCTTCCTGAACGGTAAGGTCTATACCCTCAATTGCTGTATAAACATTTCCCTTTGTACCATATACTTTTTTTATATTTTTAGCATCGACGATTACTTTCATTGCTCCCATTCCTCCCATTCACATATTTACTCTTTGTTAGGTTCAATTGTATACGAAGAAAACCGAATTCAAACTTACGGTTTATGCTAACATCCTTACAGTTTTGTCACAATTTGATCCTGCTAGTTAGATTAAAATAATACTAATGAATTACATCGGGAGGAAATATCATGAAAATTATGATTATTGAAGATGAGCCAACCATTCGAGAATTGCTGGGAAAAACCGTGGAGAGATGGGGCTATACTGTATCAAAACCAGATCATTTTAACCAGCTTGTGGAGGATTTTTTGAAAGAAGAACCACACCTGATACTATTGGATATTAATTTGCCTACCTTCGACGGCTTTTACTGGTGTCAAAAGATCAGGGAAATTTCCCAAGTGCCTATCCTTTTCATATCTAGCCGCGATACCCCTATGGATATGATTATGGCCATGAATATGGGCGGGGACGACTTTATTCAGAAGCCCTTCGATTCAGACGTGCTGATGGCGAAGATCAATGCGCTCTTGCGGCGGTCCTATGCATACATGGATACCCAATCCAACGTACTTGAGCATAATGGTGTACTATTGAATCTCAAGGATTGGGAAGTGCACGGAGGGGATGAGACGGTCTCGCTTACAAAGACGGAATTTGTGATTCTAAAGCTTCTCTTGCAGCAAAAAGGAACCATCATAAGCCGCCATAAGATCATGCGCAGTCTTTGGAAGGACGAAAGCTTCGTAGATGATAACACCTTAACCGTGAATATTAATCGACTTCGAAAAAAATTGACCGATATTGGCAAGGGGGACTTGATTACAACCAAAAAAGGGGAGGGTTATATTATCCAATGAGCTTATACGGGTACATCAAGGATAAACGCTTTTTTGTCATCTTTTATTTACTCATCATCACCTTTGTATCCATAATCCTGTATACGAATATCGATCAACATGCTTGGAGTGTCATATTATACACTTACATTAGCTGTCTAGTGTTTGCATGTATGTACATAGCCGTCGGCTACTATTACCGTAAAAAGTTTTATCAGTCATTAAGAGAACTTACAGAACATCCCCATGACGTCCTTGTTTCCTTACTCCCTGAGTCTCAAAATGAAAACCAAAGACTTTTTGTAAATGTCATCAAGAATATAGTCCAAGATCATACCCATCAGCTTCAAAAACTGCAAGAGGAAAAGAAGGAGCATCAAGAATATATCCTGTCATGGATTCACGAAATTAAGCTCCCTATCGCTGCAAGCAAATTGCTCCTCGAACATAGCGAAGACAAATCGAAGGAGTGGCTTGACGATCATCTTGAAGATGAACTCGGGAAGATCGAAGATTATGTAGAGCAAGCCCTCTACTATTCGCGGATAGATACCTTCAATAAGGACTATTTCATCACCGAGGTTCATGTCGGACAGATCGTCAAAAATACGGTAAAAAAATATGCCAAGCTGTTCATAAACAAAGGAATTCATTTTCATATGGAGAATTCAGAATTAACAGTCCAGAGTGATAAGAAGTGGCTGGGGTTCGTCCTCGATCAACTTATGGCGAATGCTTTGAAATATACCGACGTAGGCGGCAACATTTCTGTTTCTTTTGAAGAAGACAGCAATGAAAAGAGAGTGCGTCTCCACGATGACGGGATCGGAATCAAATCAGAGGATATCGATCGTGTTTTCGACAGAGGATTTACCGGAACAACCGGTAGGAACCATACCAAGTCCACAGGCATGGGACTTTATCTTGCCAAGAAATTAGCTAACAAGCTAGAGTATGAGCTCACGATCGAATCCGAGGAAGGCGTCTATACAACAGCAGTGATACACGTTCCAAAAGTACGTAACTACTATCGATTGTAGAACATAACGTTATATGAGAGCAGGCCTCTCTCTTCGATTCATCAAATAATTCGCCTCACTTGTGGTACGGTTCTCCGCGGTTAATCTTTACCGCGCGGTAGATCTGCTCGATCAGCACCAGCCGCATCAGCTGGTGCGGGAGCGTCATGCGCCCGAAGCTGAGCTTCTGCTGGGCGCGCTGCAAGACCGAAGGAGCTAGACCCGTGCTCCCTCCAATGACAAACGCCACGTGGCTCTTTCCATACGTGGCGAGCTTATCGAGCTGGTCCGCGAGATCCTCGCTGGACCAGAGCTCGCCGCCGATCGCGAGCGCCACCACATGGGCGTCCGGCTTCAGCTGAGCCAGAAGCCGTTCTCCCTCCCTCTCGCGCACCTGCGCTTCCTCCGCCGGACTCATCGTCTCCGGCGCCTTCTCATCGGGCACTTCCGTGAGCGTAAGCTTCACGTACGGTCCAAGCCGCTTGGCATACTCTGCGATGCCTTGTACCAAATATTTTTCCTTAAGCTTGCCTACCGACGCAATTTGTATATGCATGAATGTTCATCCCTTATGTACGTAGAATTTTCCCTAATTCTCTTAGCATATCAAAACTCGCCCGAAACTGGAAAGTTTTCAAGCCTACCTGCTGTCGTGCGTAAGAATACGAGCCCACTCTCTCTGTGACGCCTGTTCCCTTGCATCCAGCCTACTTCGCCCCTGCCTGCATCAGAACCCTCTCTATCTCTTTAAAACCTTTTGAACGGGCATGCTTTAGCGGCGTAACGCCATCGCCGTCGGCCAGATTAACATCGGCCCCATGTTCGATCAGTAATTGCACAGTCTCAACCTGTCTCTTGTTCCCGTTATTTAGAATAATAGCCTCGAGCAAAGCCGTCCAACCCAGGTTATTAACGTGATTGACATCAATCTCCGTCCGCTCAAGCAGCTCCCGGACAACCTCCACATAACCGTGCTCCGAAGCCGGAATGAGCGCTACGCCCCCATAACGGTTGGTAATCTTCGGATCTGCACCGGCGTCGATTGTAAGCTTCAGAATATCCAAATATCCTTCCGCGCCGGCATACAGGAAAGGCGAGTTCAGCCTATTATCCCGTATATTCACGTCCGCTCCCGCTTCAATGAGCGCCTTCGCCGTCTTGAAGTCCTTGTTATAAGTCGCAATCATAACCGGTGTACGTCCCCTCGCATCCTGGACGTTGAGGCTCGCTCCATCCTTAAGCAATTGCCTGACCTTCTCGACTTGCCCACTCTCCGCAGCTTGAAGCAACTGGACATTTATCGTTTCCATGACATAAACACGCTCCTCTTGGCCTCAATCTCTCTGTTTCTTTCTTTAGTTTAGCAGACAAAGGAACAGCCCCCAACTTAATGACAAGTTGGGGGCTGTACGTTGCAGGTGCTACACCACCAGGAACTCGGCGGCTGCCTCCCCGCACAGGTCGCAGCTGCGCGGCGGATCCCAGTCCGCAAATTCCGTTTCTTTCAAATCAACAATATCCGGCGCATCCTCATACTCGTCTACAAATTTATCAATCGCGAGCTCTACATGCTGCTTGCATACACAATACATTCGAATTTCGCTTCCTCTTCATTGTTGTTATATAACGTTAGCATAGCAAACAAGCCTGCCAATGTGAAGCATTCCGTCCGATTCTCCCTATCATTTCCTTCTGCATACGATCTCGCTATAATAAAAACAACTGATTATAAAAGGAGTCCATCCCTTGTTTATCGCTATCGTCTTGTTCCTGATCGCAGGCCTTGCCGAGATCGGCGGAGGTTATTTTGTCTGGCTTTGGCTGCGCGAAGCGAAGCCGCTCTGGTACGGCATTATCGGCGGCGTTATTCTTATCGCTTACGGTATTATTCCCACCCTACAAAATTTCCCCTCTTTTGGCCGTGTCTATGCTGCTTACGGAGGAGTCTTTATTATTCTGGCCGTTCTGTGGGGTTGGCTCATCGACAAAAAAGCACCCGATTTTTACGACTGGCTAGGTGCCGCTGTCTGTCTCGCCGGCGTAGCGATCATGCTGTATGCCCCGCGGAGCGGTTAATCCCCAATAAAAAAAAGCCGTACGGGCTGCCCGTGCGGCTTCATCTTATTTACGGCTGGCTGATCCGAATACTGCCGCTGTCTGTGCGAACCTTGATCACTTCGTTCGAAGTTCCTTTTTGCTCAGGTTTATGAATCGAGCCGGAATCCGAATCCAGATCATACATGCCGCCGTACGAAGCCGGCAAATCAATCTTGACGCTGCCCGAATCACTGTTTACATCTGCACCTGCCGTATCTTCCTTCATGATGCGGATGGAGCCGGAATCCGATTTAACGACGGACTTGCCGTTCAGACGATCAATGGTGATACTGCCTGAATCGGAGGAGGCTCTCAGCTCCGCAACAACCGTCCCTGCATGGATGCTGCCGGATTCCGAACTGAGCGCCAAGCTGCTGCCTGTAAAGCTGTCCAGCTTGATGCTTCCGGAGTCTGACTTCAGTGACAGTTTGTCACCCTCGAAGCTGCCTAGCCTGATGCTGCCGGATTCTGTTGCCACCGAGCTGTTAACCGCTTTGGCTCCATTAACCCTTACCGATCCGGAATCACTGTCCAGCTTGAACGACTCCAGGGAACTCATCGCTTCGTCTGTCAGCGATACCGTTACAAGCTGCTTGTCGTTCCAGCCGGAGAAGTCGAAGAAATTCATACGCCATTTCTCCTTCATTCGAAGATCAAGCTTCCCGTTCTCGACTCTTGCGTTCTTAATCTGATCAATAACCTCTGGCTTTGCTTTGCCTTCGACATGGATCGAGTTGCTTCCGTCCGTACTTGGAACAAAGTTAACCTCAAGCCCGAGGCTGTCGGATTCGATACTCAGCTCCTGCATGTTATCATCCAGCTTCAGCGTGTGAGTGTATTCCTTGCTTTTCACGCCGCCGAATTGATATTGGAATATGGCGATTATCCCGATTGCCACAAGGATCACTCCTATCGTGTTTCTTGCCCAGCGTCTATTCATGGTTGATTTCTCTCCCTCTCCACTCTCTGCTCCCTTGCTTCTTGAATATAGTGTACGCCATTAGAAAATTGCCAAAAACCTTCCAGAGGATGGTTCAAAGGTTAGACTTTAGTCGGGGAAAACACAAAAAAAGACTGTGCCCGCAGTCTCCTGTCAGCACAGCCATTACGATCTATTCATCCTTTGTCTTCTCCGCCAGCTTGAACGACGTTGTCTTCAGCTTGCCGTCGCGGTAGAAGGTCACTTTAATCTCATCGCCAATATGCTTTTGTTCGTACAAATATTGACGGAGCTCCATCGTACTGCTGATGCTCTTCTCATCCAGCTTCACGATGACATCATTCAGCCTAATGTCTGCATCCTTGGCCGGTCCAACCGCTTCAATCACGATGACGCCATTAAACACTTCATCCGGAAGATTCAGTTCAGGCAATTCTGATTCCTCAGTGCCCGCGGCCGCACCTGAATCGGCCTTCCCGCTATCCTCCGCCGCCTGATCCTCCATCTGCTGCTGGGCGAAGTACTGCTCCAGATCGACGGTGTACACGCCAAGATAAGGGCGGGATACATATCCCTTCTCCATCAGGCTGTCAATAATCGGCATCGCATTGTCGATCGGAATAGCAAAGCCTAAGCCTTCCACGCCAACCTCAGCAATCTTCATACTGTTAATCCCAACAACCTTGCCATCCATATCAATGAGCGGTCCGCCGCTGTTGCCTTCATTAATCGATACATTTACCTGAATGACTTCCTGCTGCCAGTCATATACGCCGTCCTCATTCAAGGATACCGGTACGATTCGGTGCGTCTTGCTCACAATCCCCATGGCCAGCGAATCGCCAAGCCCTAACGGATTACCGATCGCAAGCACGAATTCAGCCGGCTGCAGCTTTGACGATTTGCCGATTTCGGCAACCGTCTTAATATCCTTGCCGTCCATCTCGAGCACCGCCAAATCGGTAATCTGGTCGCTGCCGACAATCTTCGCTTCCCGCTTCTCGCCATTGACGAGCAGCACCTTCACCGTTTCCGCATTCGCAATAACATGATGATTTGTTATAATGTATGCTTTGCCGTTCGCCAGCTTGAAGATAACACCTGAGCCGACGCCAACCTCCTGCTTCGAGCCTGGAAGCTGCTCTTCTTCTCCGCTGCCTGTGGTACCCTCGCTGCCATCCGTACCCGGCATAAGTCCATAAGGAACCGTCTGCTCGTTAATGACGCTGACAACCGCCGGACGAACCTTCGCCGAAGCCTGAATTGTTCTTTGCTCAAGCGAAGTGCTGCCGGAAGCCGATACGCTGGCCGAATGCGAGCCCGGACCAAAACCTCCGCCGCCAAAGACAAGCACAAACAACAGCACTGCCGCCACCGCACTGGTGAAGGAAGCAACGAATGCGATTCGGACATTCGACCAGTTCCGCATGCCCTTGTTATTAGAGAAGGCAAAATCATCCTTCGAAGAAGTGGAACGAGCACGTCTTGACACCTTTGTCGAATAGAAATCGTCATCAAATAATCCCATCGTTACCGCTCCTTTCGATGCCTATGCTTGCCTTTGAAAATATAACAAGACTATTTTTCTTATCTAAGAATGTTTTCGGAAGATTAGACTACAATAATAATAGATTTACTTTTGCACTCCTCCATCATAGCGAAAAAGGAGCGAACCGTATCTATGAAAACAAAACCATTCTCCCCTTGGGAGCAAGTAGAGCTTGCGGCCAAATTAGCGGACCTGAAGGAAGACCACTACCGCACCGTCCTGACCCTCAGCGCCATGCTTGAACTGCTGGTGGACAAGGGTCTTATCACCCGGGAAGAACTGAATGCCAAAGCCGATGAGCTGGACAATCAGCTGGAGTCGTTTATTTCCGCCTCACTTCATCCCATGCCGTAGGCCTGTCGTGATAGGTTGCGCGCAGCGGATTCTCATCCTGCTTGAAGAAGATTCCGTTATCCTCCATAACGTTTCTCACCGTCAGCATCGCCAGATCCATCAGGTTATGATCCAGACTGAGATGGGCCAGGTACACCCTCTTCGTCCGGTCCGTCAGAAGCTCGCATAATGCCTCCCCGGCGGCAACATTCGACAAGTGACCGACATCGCTCAGGATCCGGCGCTTAATGTTCCACGGATAACGGCCCATGCGGAGCATCTCGGTATCATGATTTGACTCGAGTACCAATACGTCTGAATCAATAATCGCCTTTCTTACTTTATCGCTCATATAACCAAGGTCAGTAGCGAGGCTCAGCTTCTCCCCGTTATCGATAAACGTATAGCCGACCGGTTCGGCCGCATCATGCGAGATCGGATAAGAGCATACCTCCATTGAGCCCAGCCGCAGCATCTCGCCTGTCTCCATTACAACCCGCTTCTCGGGATCAATCGTACCGACATGACGCTCCATGCCGCCCCATGTTCCCTCATTCGCAAAGATTGGAAGCTGATACTTGCGAGCGAAGGCTCCCAGCCCTTTAATATGATCGGAATGCTCATGCGTGACGAACAGCGCATCCAGCTGATGGCCAGCTACGCCCTGCTCACGCAAAAGCTCGTCCAATCTTTTCATGCTAAGGCCGGCATCCACCAGCACCATTTTATCCCCGTTGCTTACTATCGTTGCATTGCCCGTAGATCCGCTTCCCAGCACCGTAAACGTAATTCCCATCGCATTAATTCGATCCTTTCCCCTGCTCCCATGAACAAAAGCCACTATATCTTTCCGCTCAACCGCCTGTCCCGCTAGTAGCTAACGGACGCGGTCCAGCGGCACTTCTTCCTTCACCTGTGCGACTTCCCCGTTAATCGCATGGATGTAATACTCGTTCCCGTCCTCCAGCAGAACCCGGTAATAAGGCGCCGATACTTGCGTCTCCGTATCGAACATCTGGCCGTGGTAGCCAAGCTGAATGTCGGTTATGACCGCGCCGTCCGGCAGGTTCCGCTCAATGAACGGCGCCATGGCTTTGGAGGCCGGCAGAACCGTCTGTACCTTGGCTTCGCCTGGCCCCATCAGATCTACCCTGACCTGGCGGAAGCCGGTTATTTTCTGATTGCTGTAATACAGCTCCAGCTTGACGTCGAACATCGGACGGCTATCGGCCATGCGATAGAGCACATATACCCCGTCTCTTGTCATCGCCGGGTCAAACTTATATTTATCAAGGTCAACAATCTGGCTGCCCAGCGTCTTGTCGAGGTCCTTCTCGGAGAAAATAATCCGGCTGTCGACCGGCGTCTCCAGCTTCGTCTCCGGCAGTTCCTCGAGCGTGCCGCTGCGCAGCATATACGTCAAATCCCGCAGCTTCGGAGTCTCGACCGGCAGATTGGCGGACAGCTCAATCCCCTTCTGCTTCATGAAGGCATAGGTCTCGCTTGGAAGCTCTGCTGTATTCTTATTGGCATTGAGCTGCTCGCCAACGTTCGACCATACCTGATAGCCGAGCAATACGTTAAGCAGCAGAAACGAAATAATAAGCACGCTTTTGGCCCTGCCCCAATCCACCTGATCTTTCGCCTCCGTTCCTGACGGCTTATTCCTTGCTTTCCTTATCCGGTGCTATTGCATTTTGCAGCTGATCCGAGTCTCTGAACAAGCTGTTGCTATCCTTGGATGTTTCATCTGTATCTGTACCCGCGTCTGTACCCGCGTCTGTGCCCGCTTCCGGATTATGTTCAAAGTTCGAAGCATCCTTCACTTCCTGCGGCACAAAGCCAGCCGGGTATGCTTCGGTCAGAGACTCCTGCGTCCCATCCTCAAGCTGTACCGCCCAGACCGGAATAAATCTTAATTCATTGTTTGCGAGCGGCGCCGCTTTCAGGGCCGGGAACAGCCGAACAACCTCGGAACGGCGGTCATAATGATCCAGCGCGCTTCGCAGCTGGGTCCCGCCCGGCAGCCATCTTGCTTCCCTTGTCTTCGACCTGTCCGCAAGCGTAATCAAGGAACGGCTGTATTCCGTCACCACACCTTGCTGCAGCGTCAGCCGCATACTGCCATATTCGAAATTTTTCGTTTCAATAATGGGATAGTTATCTACGTACTGCTGGAACTCTGCATACTTGCCTGCCTTGCTTTCCACGTTTATCCCCGGATTGATGAAACGGTATACCCCGTCCCATCCGCCGTGCTGATTAATGAACTCAATGGATGCAAACACATTCTCGCTGAGCGGATTTTCCTCGCTCTGCGAGGCGGCCGGGTTCGTATAAATCATCCACATGCCCTTCTGCTCGATCTGCAGACCCCGCTTGCCGTCTGTATAAATCTGCGAGCCGCTCCGGTCGTAGAGCGCCTTCGTAGTGGCCGGATCAAAGAACAGGTTCTGCTGCATCAGCTCCGAAGAGTAGGTTTCATAAGGGAAGACCATCTCTACCGATTGAATCGGCTGCTTCGGCAAATAGATGCCGTCCGAGGTCATCTGGTACTTCGGCTGATATTCGCCAAAGCCCACATAATCCTGTACGTCTCGAACCGTCAGATCGGCCTGCGTAGACTCGTACACCTTTTGCCCGTCGGCGCTGAAGAAGAACGTCCGGACTTCCTCAGAATCGGTCGCCTTGAAGATCCAGATCCGGTCAATCATCTCGCCCAGGAACAGCAGGTCCCCCTGCACCTTGAGCAGCTTCTTGAGCAGCTCTACGGGAACGCCGTTCTGGAAGCGCAGCTCCACGCCGATATCATTCTTCCTTACTTCGTCCCAGTTAAGCACATTGGCCGGATTGCGCTGGAAGCCCTTGAACTCGCGTCCCTGAATCCGGTCCTTCAAGATCATATTGTAGAACGTTGTTCCCGGGTACAGCACCGTATGCTCATTGCCGCCGAAGTGGAGGACGATCTCCGCCGGGAAGATCACATTCTCCACGCTCGATTCCTTGCCGAGCGGATCGGCGTTAAATAAGTCCTGCTCTGTCTTGACCGTTGCGCCAAGACCGGGCATGCTGTACGCGAGGATATACGATTGTATCAAGCTTAGTGCAACAAGCATAACGAGCAGGAGCGTCTTCGCTTTCTCCATCATGCCGTTTCACCTTCCTCTTGCAGCGCGGGCAGCGTAAACGTCACGGTCGTGCCCTCATTCAGCTCCGACTTGAGAGAGACCGTACCGCCGTGCGCTTTAACGATTTCCCGGGCAATGGATAAGCCAAGGCCGGTTCCGCCCATGTTGCGGGAGCGAGCCTTGTCCACCCGGTAGAACCGGTCAAAAATACGGGATAAATCCTTCTTCGGAATACCGATGCCCGTATCCATTACGCTAATCGCGATCGTAGCAGCATCCGGCTTGCGGGCGCTGAGCTCAATCGAACCGCCTTCAAGCGTATATTTGATGGCATTGGATATTAAATTATCCAGCACCTGGTCAATCTGGTCACGGTCCAGCCATGCTGACTTGAGATCGCGGTCGACGATAATAGAAGCCCGAATCGACTTCTGCCGCAGCTGGAAGGAGAAGCGGTCGGTCACTTCATCCAGCATTTCATGGATATTGGTCTCCCGCCGCCGCAGCGGCGCCTGATTCGAATCCAGGCGTGACAGATGCAGCAGATCGGTAACAAGCCGGATCATCCGCTCCGTCTCATTGCGGATAACGCCTACGAAGCGCTCCGACAGCTCCCGCTCATCCAATGCGCCGTCATTGAGCGCTTCCGCATAACTCTTGATCGTGGTGAGCGGCGTGCGCAGCTCATGCGAGACATTCGCAACGAACTGGCGGCGCGACTGCTCGAGCTTCTCCTGCTCCGTGACGTCCTGAAGCACCGCAATGGTTCCCGTAATCCCCTTGTCACGGCGGTGAATCGGCGTAAACGTCACGCGGAGGATACCCTCCGCGTCATCGGCGCCGTCCTCTTCATCGTCACGCGACAAAATAACGGTCTGCTCCCGCCCCTTCTGCAGCTCCTGGTATTTCTGCTCCGGCATGCCAAGCAGCTCAGGCAGACTGCAGCCCTCACAGGTACGCACATCAAGCATCTCCTGCGAGCGCCGGTTCCAGACGATCACCTTGCCGTTCTCGTCGGCTGCGATCACGCCGTCACTCATATTCGACAGAATGGAGGCCAGCTTCTCGTTCTCCTCTTCGTTGACCGAGAGCGCCTCCTTCAGCCGGATCGTCATATCATTAAAGGCCGAGCTTAGCCGCCCGATCTCATCATCTCCAAGAACCGGCACCTGCAGATCGAACTTTCCGTCCGCTACAGCCGCTGCCTGCCGCGTCAGCCCCTGAATCGGGCTCGTAATCGTATGGGCAAGCAGGATGCCAAGAATACCGGTAAGGCTAAGTGCAATAAGCGTTCCAGAGAAAAAGATCTGGTTCACCCGGTTAACCGTATCGTACAAGCTGTCCATGGAAGCTACCATGTAGACCGCGCCAACAACCTTGTCGTTATCGTTATACGTAACGGGAAGGGCGATAATTTTTTTCCGGATGCCGTTCTCGTCAATAATCTCTTCTTCGTTATCTGAAATACCCGTTAACGCGCGGCTTACCGCAAGAGAGGTATTCTTCTTCCCGATATACGACTCCGGCACCTGCAGAGATGTCGCAACGACCCTGCCATTGCCGTCAAGCACCTGCACCTCGGTGCCGCTAATGCTGAATAGATTACGGACAACAAGACTTAAGTTCTCCGTATTTTCGGCATTTGCCTCGCTGTCGCTGTTGGGCTTAATCGATAGATTAGGCGCCGCCAGCTTCGAGAGAATATCGGCCTGCTCTTTCATGTTTGTCGTAAAGTTATCGGTCAGCGACGCCTTCACCGTACTGATGAAGTAAACGCCAATCAGCTGCATCGCGACAAGAATGAGCAGGAGATAAATAATAACCAGCTTGACTTGAATGGTGCGAAAAAACCGCCTCCCGCTCATGCGTAGCCAAGCCCTCCCGACTTCGAATTGCGCATCATATAGCCAAGACCGCGACGAGTCATAATATATTCCGGACGGCTGGGATCATCTTCAATCTTCTCGCGAAGCCGGCGAATCGTTACATCTACCGTACGTACATCGCCGAAATATTCAAAGCCCCATACCGCCTGCAGCAAATGCTCGCGTGTCATCACTTTGCCGCTGTTGCGCGCCATGTAGTATACAAGCTCGTATTCGCGGTGAGTCAGGTCAAGCGGTTCGCCGTCCTTATAGACAACATACATATCGGTATCGATAAACAGGTTGAATAATTTCAGACCCTGCTTCTCGTCCGCTGCCCCTTGGCCGCCTTCACCACCGGCATTCGAATTGTCTGCCGAAGAAGCCGTTGTTTTCTGCTGCCGGCGTAAATGCGCTTTCACCCGGGCTAGCAATTCACGCGTGCTGAACGGCTTCGTTACATAATCATCGGCGCCAAGCTCGAGGCCTAGTACCTTATCGATCTCCGTATCCTTTGCCGTCAGCATAATGATCGGCATATGCAGGCGCGTCCGCACCTCGCGGCATACGTCCATGCCGTCTTTTACGGGCAGCATCAAATCAAGCAAAATCAAATCCGGCTGTTCTTCGAATGCGAGGCGAACCGCCTCACCGCCGTCGAACGCACAAATGACCTGATGCCCTTCCTTCTCCAGGTTGAATTTCAATATATCTGCAATGGGCTGTTCGTCATCGACCACTAATATTTTTCCGTGCATCGTTACACCCGCCTGTCGCTCGTCCTATTTTCACTCTTCTATTTTAACATAGTGAGTCGTCAAGTTCCCAATTAAAGTTCGTTCAGTCCCATTCCAATAAAACTCATAAATGGGCAGGCCCACTAGCTAAGAAACTAAAAAAGGAGGCTGTCCGTTAACGGACAGTCTCCCTGGAGAAAAGTTATATTATAAGTACTTTAACGGATTTTGCAAAACACCGCTTTTCGTAATTTCAAAATGCAGATGCACGCCGGTCGATTCGCCGGTGCTGCCCATAATGCCCAGCTTGTCTCCTTTTTCGAGAATCTGGCCATTCTTCACGCTGAAGGATCTCAGATGCCCATATAACGTCTTGTAGCCGTTCTTGTGATTGATAATAACGACATTGCCGTAACCTGTCTTCTGACCGACAAATTCAACTACACCGTTATCGGCAGCCATAATGGTCTTGCCGCCTGTCATATCAATCCCTTTATGCATCCGGCCCCAACGCTTACCAAACTTGCTCGACAGCGACCAGCCGGACACCGGTGATGCAAAGTGGCCTGTGCCCTCGCCCAGAATAACCTTCGTTCCTCTAAGAACAACCTCAGCTACAGGCTTCACAACAACCTGGCTGTCTACGAGCTCTTCCGTAACCACTTTACCGTTCTGCTTCACAATCCGGTATGTAAGAGTCTTCTTGCCGCTCTTGCCTTCCGTAAGCACCCTCGATTCGCCAAGCTTCATTGCATCACTCTTGCGGATTTCTACAGGAGCCTCATAGGAGATCGTCTCTGTTGCACGCTCTTCCGTCTTTACTGTCAGCTCGGGCTGAAGTACGGTCAGATCAAGAACATCGCCCTCTTTGATCATATCCTGCTCAATCCAGCCGTTGTTATCGTAGATCACCTGTTCGGAAATGTTGAACTTGTCGGCAATGCAGCCGACGCAATCACCTTTCTGAACGGTGTACTTGGTTGGTTTGACGCTGCCTTTCACAAGCTTCAAATACAGCTCGTTGGCATCCATGATTTTAGCCGGGTCAGTCGCGACTGCGTCTGTCTTGACTTCTTCAACAAACTTGACGCCGGTCAGCTTCTTGCCGTTTGACGCTTCTGTCTTCTTCTTCTCGGCGGCTGCCTTGGAGTAGGACAAGGTTGTTACTTCCGCGGACTTCTTATTAGCTGCCAGCTGCGGAGCGTATTTGCTCTGCACCCGGTTCAGAATCGCATCGGCCGTCTCCTGATCCTTCACAATGCCGGCTACCTTGCCATCGATAACAAGTTCCACGCCTTCCGCATGTGAGGTGAGAAGCCCCTTCAGCTTGCTTAATGTTTCTTCCGTAGCCGGTTCCGCTTTAAAGCCGCTTTCACCGCTGTACGTAATCTCGCCGGCATCCAGTACCATATTCAGGTTCGGATTCGACTTCTTCACTTCTTCGGTCTGTTGCTTAATCAGCTGGTCAACTTCCGTAGGGTCGCTGACCGAGCCCACCATATTGCCATCTTTATATACGTTGTAATAATCGACTGTATTCGCTTGTACGTATCCGGTACCGCCGATACCGGCTGCTGCTAGGACTACCAGCACCCCTGCTGTAAGAATGACAGGTTTTCTCTTCCACATAGGTGTATGCGGCTTCTCTCCTGTCGATGGAGGCTGCTTCTTGCCTTTCGAGTCTTGCGGATCAGTAGGCCGAAAGTACTGGTTTACGAGGTTCCAAGTCTTCCGGAAACGATCCTTGGGGCTGAAAACGGTCATGATGGTCTCCTTTTCGCACTTTTATTGCAATAAAATACGAGTTCCGACATGAAAAAAGACGAATGTCCTGTCGGATCACTCGCCTAATACTTTAACATATGGTTAATAAACGCGGCAACCATTCCTGTCAAGAGTCGAAATTAATATTTTTTCAGAATTGCCATCATTTGTTCATATTGGTCGCGGTCCAAATACTGCGCCATCAGCTGCTGAACCTGCGTAAGCTCCTCGTCTGTCAGTCCGTTCTCCATATATCCGGAGATCGTTTGCAACGCTTCCTGCGGCAGTTTGCTCATTAATAATCCGAACAATTGATCCTTATCGGCATCACTCAACTGGCCCTTCATTTCGTTCAAATCGTCAGTCGTAATGGCTGTTTCGGACCCGTCAATCGAAGGCGCTTCATCATCATCCGTTTGGGCACTGCCTTCCGTTGTACCTTCCGTCGTCCCCGTACTCGTGCCTGATTCCCCCGACTGTCCGCTTGTGCCGCCTTCCGCCTTCGTACCTCCGCCAACGCCAATATCCGTAAGCGGCGGGTTAGACGGCTGGTCGCCAAAGGCATCCACCGCAACCTTATCATCGTCCCCGGCTTCGTCCGTTCCTGTTTTCTCGGTATCATCCTTCTGGACCGGCTCAACGCCCCACAGCTTGCCCCATACGCCGGACATGGCCATCGGCTGTACCTCCAGCGGCATATTATACTGCTTCAGCAGCGTCTCCACATAACTACTAACAATATAGCCGGTTGTCCATATGGAGAGAAAGCTGACGATGAGTCCCGCCGCTATGATTTTCGCGATCCATACGGCTGCTTTTAACCACATTTACGCTCATCCCTTTCCTTCTGCTATCTACCATTATGGTCAAAGAATAGGGAGAGCATTCCTATGAAAACGAGAAAAGAGGATAGCCCGGGCACTTCTGCCTTGGACTATCCTCATTTAAGATCATATTCTATTCGTAGATTGCGCGAACCGGATTCGTTTGCTCGCGGTTACGTCCTACCGAGAAGATCGCAATTGGAATGCCAGTCAGCTCGGATACACGGTTCAGGTAGTTCAGCGTGTTCACCGGCAGATCTTCCAGCTTCTTCGCTCCTGTAATATCTTCGCTCCAGCCCGGCATTTCTTCATAAACCGCTTCGCATTCTGCCAGCATCTTAAGGCTTGCAGGATAATGCTCGATTACTTCGCCGCGGTATTTGTAAGCTGTACAGATCTTTACCGTCTCAAGACCGCTGAGTACGTCCAGCGAGTTAAGGGACAGACCCGTAATACCGCTGACACGGCGTGCATGGCGGACAACGACGCTGTCAAACCAGCCAACGCGGCGCGGACGGCCGGTAACCGTTCCATACTCGTGGCCTTTATCACGGATCAGATCGCCGATTTCGTTAATTTGCTCAGTTGGGAACGGACCGTCGCCTACGCGGGTTGTGTAAGCCTTCGCTACACCGATAACCTGCTGGATTTTCGACGGACCTACGCCGGAACCGATACATACGCCGCCAGCCGATGGGTTGGAAGAAGTAACGAAAGGATAAGTACCTTGGTCAATATCAAGCATAACGCCTTGAGCGCCCTCGAACAGAACTTTCTTGTTCGCATCAATCGCATCGTTCAGAACAACGGAAGTATCCGTCACGTAAGGACGAAGCGTCTCGGCGTAGCCTAAGTATTCCGCGATAATGGACTCCGCATCGAGCGGCTCTCCGCCGTATACTTGCTGAATCACTTGGTTTTTCTCCACGACAAGGCGGCGGGTTTTCTCTGTGAACTCTTCTGCATCCAGAAGGTCCGCGATACGGATCCCGTTACGGGCAGCTTTGTCCATGTAGCACGGGCCAATGCCTTTACGCGTTGTACCGATTTTGTTATCGCCTTTGCGGTCCTCTTCCAGGCCGTCCAGCACGAGATGGTAAGGCATAATGACATGGGCGCGGTCACTGATTTTCAGATTGTCGCTCGAGAACCCGTTGTCATGAATATAGTTAATTTCGTCAATCAGCGCTTGCGGGTTAATAACCATCCCGTTACCGATGACGCAAGTTTTATTTTGGTTAAAAATACCCGATGGAATCATCGTCAATTTGTACTTTTTGTTGTCAATGAGAATAGTGTGTCCGGCATTGTTACCACCTTGATAGCGAGCGACGACGTCGGCTCCGTCCGCCAAGTAATCGGTAATTTTGCCTTTCCCTTCGTCTCCCCACTGCGTACCGACAACAACAACCGTAGACATAATCATACCCCCGTCCGGTGATTTTGCACACCGAAAATTACCGTCTTAGCATTAACCGGATCCGCGCTTCTTACTCAGAAATGCTACCGATTGCATAAAAGACAGCAATAACAGTGTATCAGTCCCGTATAGAGAAGTCAAACAAAAAACGAACAATTGCACAGTCGCCCATACAATCGTTCGGATATTATACAAAAGTTATGATGCCTGTGATGGGTCCTCATGGGTTCTGTCTAAACTTACGAATTTATTGAAATTTTTCAGGAAGACCAGCTCGACCGTACCGACCGGGCCGTTCCGCTGTTTGGCAAGAATGATCTCGATAATGTTCTTCTTCTCGGATTCCTTGTCGTAGTAATCATCCCGGTACAGGAAGCCTACGATGTCGGCATCCTGCTCGATCGAACCCGATTCCCGAAGGTCGGACATCATCGGACGCTTGTCCTGACGCTGCTCGACACCACGGCTAAGCTGCGACAGGGCGATAACCGGCACTTCGAGCTCACGGGCGATTTGTTTCAGAGTACGTGAAATTTCCGATACTTCCTGCTGACGGTTCTCGCCAGCTTTACCGCGGCCTTGAATAAGCTGCAAGTAATCGATCAGAATCATGCCAAGGCCTTTTTCCTTCTTCAGACGGCGGCATTTCGCCCGGATATCGGCAACTGTAATACCTGGCGTATCATCGATAAAAATGTTGGCCTCCGACAAGGCGCCAATCGCCATCGTCAGCTTCTCCCAGTCATCGCCTTCCAGCTGACCAGTACGCATCCGCGTCGCATCTACGTTCGACTCGGCGCAGACCATACGCTGAACCAGCTGTGCCGCGGACATCTCTAGCGAGAAGATCGCGACGGTCTCGCGGGCGCGGACGCCAACGTTCTGAGCAATGTTCAGCGCGAATGCCGTCTTGCCTACGGAAGGACGGGCCGCGATAATGATCAAGTCGCTTCGCTGGAAGCCTGCCGTCATTTTGTCCAGATCGACGAATCCCGATGGAATGCCGGTTGTTCCTGCACCCTTTGTGTTGTAGAGCGTCTCCACCTTCTCGAAGACTTCCATTAACACATCGCGGATGGAGATAAAGCCGCTGCTGGAACGGCGGTTCGAGATTTCAAGAATTTTTCGTTCCGCATCGCTTAGAAGGATACTAACCTCATCCGTATTGGCATAGCCGTCGGATACGATATTCGTTGCCGTCCGAATCAACCGGCGGAGCATCGACTTTTCTTCCACGATCTGTGCGTAATAATCGACGTTCGCCGCGGTTGGCACCGCACTTGCCAGCTTGGCCAAATACGATACGCCGCCGATTTCTTCAATCAGCTGCCTGTCCTGCAGGAAGGCTGTCAGCGTAATCAGATCGACGGGCTGCCCGCTCTCGCCAAGCTCAACCATCGCTTCATATATATGTTGATGAGGAACGCTATAAAAGTCTTCGCTGCGCAGCCGCTCCATCGCGGTGATCAGCGCCTCCGACTGAAGCAGAATCGCGCCAATAACGGCTTGCTCCGCCTCCAGGTTCTGCGGCGGCACCCGATCAAACATCAGCTCCGTACTACTCATGCTCATGCTTGTATGCTCCCTCCCAAGCGTAAACGGCTGCGCCTTCCTATGGAGGGCAGCATTCGTATACTTTCCTATTTTATAAAAAATTGCTAAGCCGCTAAATACCATCCGGTTCCATTACAAGCTACAACGATCAGTGTAGCAGTTGCAAGCCGCCTAAAGCTATGGTAAGTTCCAACATCGGCTTATCTGCCGACACAACAATAGCGATGCTCTCACATCGCCATTGCCTGTTTCCCTATTACGCTTGATGAGGACTCTTATTCTTCCGTTACATGTACGCTAAGCTTCGATTTTACATCAACATGCAGCTTGACCAATACTTGTGTAACCCCAAGAGTACGGATAGCATCTTCCAGCTCGATTTTTCGTTTGTCAATCTTGACGCCTGCCTGCGAAGCCAGAGCTTCTGCAATTTGCTTGCTTGTAATGGCGCCGAACAACCGGCCGCCTTCGCCTGCTTTCGCCTTAATGACAATCTTCAGCTCTTCCAGCCGCTTGCCAAGCTCAACCGCGTCCGCTTTTTCCTTTGCTTTACGTTTCTCTTCCGAAGCGTTCTGTACTTCCAGTGTCTTCAGATTGCCGTCTGATGCCGGCTTCGCAAGTCCCTGCGGCAGCAGGAAATTACGTACATAACCTTCCGACAGATCCTTTACATCGCCTTTTTTGCCTTGGCCTTTAACGTCCTTCAAGAAAATAACCTTCATTCGAATAACCCCTCTTCCGCTTCAATTTGTTCTAATACTGCCTTCAGCTTGGCCGCCACTTCCTGGACGGTGCCCTCCAGCTGAGCCGCCGCGTTCGTCAAGTGACCGCCGCCGCCCATTCGTTCCATTACAACCTGTACATTCATATGCCCGAGCGAGCGGGCGCTTATGCCGATAAGCCCGTCAGGCCTTTCCCCGATAACAAAGGAAGCATATATATCGGTCATGTTCAGCAGCGTATCGGCTGACTGCGCGATGAGGAGCTGCGCAACCTTCCGGCCCGGCTCCGTCACCGCAATCGCCACATGATCGTAGAACACTTCGGCATGCTTGATAATTTCCGCCTTGCGGACGTACTCCTCGAGATCTTCCTTCAGCATCCGCTGAATCATCGTTGAATCCGCGCCGTTGCGCCGCAGGAACGATGCCGCGTCAAACGTGCGGGCTCCGGTTCGGAGCGAGAAGTTCTTCGTATCCACCGTAATGCCTGCAAGAAGTGCCGTTGCTTCACGGACATCCAGCAGAACGCGGTCGTGAATATATTGCAGCAGCTCGGTGACAAGCTCGCAGGTCGAGGAAGCATACGGCTCCATATAGACCAGAATCGCGGTTGAGATAAACTCTTCGCCGCGGCGGTGGTGGTCAACCACTACAATTTTATTCGTTTGCGCCAAGATGCGCGGTTCCTTCACCATCGACGCTTTATGCGTATCAACTACTACAGCCAGCGTTCGGCTGTCCGTTATGCCAAGCGCCTGCTCCGGCGTAATGAACCGCTTCGCGAATTTCTCGTCCTCCCGCAGCATCTCCATCATCTTCTGAATCGCAGGATTAATGCCCTCGAGTACGATATAAGCTTCCTTGCCGAACAGCAGCGCTGCCTTCATAATACCGATCGCTGCGCCTATTGCATCCATGTCCGGCATCTTATGGCCCATAATGACCACATTGCCGCTCTCTTTAATCAAATCGCGAAGCGCATGTGCAACCACACGTGCACGGACACGGGTACGTTTCTCTACTGCGTTGCTCTTGCCGCCATAGAACGACTGACGTCCGCCTACCTTCACCGATGCCTGGTCGCCGCCGCGCCCTAGGGCGATATCCAGACTGGACTGTGCCCATTGTCCAAGCTCAACGATACTTTCCGCTCCGGCCGCGAAGCCGATGCTGAGCGTTATCGGAATTTTCTGATCGGCGGTCATCTCACGCACTTCATCCAGAATGACAAAGCGGGATTGCTCCAGCTGCCTCAGCGTCTTCTGATCGGTAATCAGAAGGAACCTGTCCGAAGTAACCCGCTTCAGATACAGCTGATACCGTTGCGCCCATTCTGTAATCTCGGTCGTAACCTTGGACTGGAGCGAGCTTCGCTGATGGTCGTCCATCCCTTGCGTAACTTCTTCCAGGCTGTCGATCATAACCACACCCATTGCAAGCTTTTCTTCATCGTAGCGCTTGCTGACCTGCCATAGCAGGGTAATGTCCTGAACGTACAGAATCCGTTCCTTCTGCTTGAAGATCAGCTGGTAGACATGTCCGTCAACCATCGCTTCAACGGTTCCTTCCTTGTCCTTCACCTGCTGCAACGCCGGGAACAGCTCCGTGAGCGGCAAGCCGATCACCGATTCCTGACCCGCAATTTGTGCAATGTATGGATTATGCCATTCGATGGTCCGATCTTCATTGTACAAAATAACGCCAAACGGAAGCTCGCCAATAACGTCATTACCGACCTTTTTGACCCGGTAGGATAACGTCCCGAGATACGACTTTAGATCTTTGCGGAAAGCCCGCTCCGCGAGCACCGTATAGACCGCTGCGGCTATTGTGAGAAGAAGCGCAATTGCTCCAAGCACCCACCAGTACCAAGTGAGCACAACGGTCATGAGAACCATTAATGCGATAGACCAGACCTGATGCATGCCATGCCATCGCGTGACAAGAAACTTCGGCATTTCCTATTCGCTCCTATAGCTTATGATGATTTCGAAAACGACTTACGGATCGGAAAAGCAGCATCAAGTACGCCAATCAGACTAAGCGGCGGGAAGATGAGAAGCGGAATGGCGATAATAACCGGAACCGTCTTGTTCCATTTTCGTTGATGCGCAATGTAGAAGAAAAATCCGATTGCCTGAATCGTGAACGCATACCGCATGAGCGGCACCAAATTCATAAGCGCTACGGAGTAGAAGGAGCTGCTGCTCGTGTCTGCGAATATCTCCAGAATATACACCACCAAATAGAAGAAGACCATGATACGCGGAAGCATCCAGTCCTTTGCTTTTGGCATGGTGGGAATATCCTCGATTGAAGATGCCAGAATTTTGCGCGCAAAATATTGCGTAATGACCGCATACACGAAAGAAATCAGAATAATCGCCTGCGGGATCGAATGGATCATAACCCGGATGAGGGATTCCGTATAGTCGCTGTCCCATTCCTTCGGAAGCACATGCTCCGTTTCAAGGTCACTCACGAGTGCGCGGACAAATTCACCAATTTGATCAATAAACGATTGGTTCAGAACTCCTTCGAATAAAAGCAGCTCCGCCAGCAGACAAAACAGGATCGTCAACGTTGTGCGCCTTAGTATATACGGAGCTGACGCCCGCTTCCGATACATCTGCCCCATCACCATGGCGGGGATCAAGAAAAATAACGCGATAATGAGAACCGAAGGTCCCAGTATAACAGCCGCTATGATCCATACCGGTACAAGATGCAGTAAAAAGGACCGCGTTGACAGCGTCGTAAACAATATGACGTAAGGCACCATCAGCAGCATAATCGTCAGCATATTAAATACCGGGACTGCTAATGACAAAATAAGAAGCAAAGACGCACCGCTCCATAAAACTGCTTTCATACTGGGCTTACCTTTCAAGCCGTTCACCTCTTGCATACATAATCAGTAAACAAACATTCACACTCCATTATATCATAAAAGAAAAATAGATCACGCACATCCTTTAGCGCTTGCCGCCCGCCTCTTCCTGTAGCATGTGTCAAAGCTGCTGTACGCCACGCCATTGCTGATTGGGCGCCGGTTTTTCAGCCTGCTCTCCAACGTGCGTCGCCGGCTGCTGTCACTTCATAACGGCTGAACGGTCGCATCTATCATTTGCTTACCCTTAATTGGGTTTGGTGTAACAATAGCACCTGTCCGCCGTATATGCCGACGTTCCAGATTAAAACAAAAAGACGGTACCGTTTGCGGGCTCCGTCTTTTTGGCGCTCATTCCTATTCATGAAGCCCCTCCTGAAGTTAAGTCCGTATATGGAAATATATTCTCCTAGAACATATGGCCGTATACGAAAACCCGAGGAGATGCTGAGTTGTCATATTCTTGTGATGCCGGGTGCTTATGCTTCCAGAGCAATCGTGGGTGATCCTGGAATAAAGGACTGGCAATAATCAATAATTTCGCTTCTGCGGACAATACCGATGAAATGACCCCGGTCATCCACGACAGGAACAAAGTTCTGCACCTTCGAAAGGTCAATTAAATCCTTCATATCTGCATCAATCCGAACCGAACGGTTCATCATGCGAAGCGGCACATCCTGCAGCTTCACCTTATGGGCGTTCTCAAAATTCACACCCGGCGTGTTCTTCATGTACCAGAGCAAATCACCTTCGGTTACGGTTCCCGCATAACCGCCTTCTTCATTAATGATCGGGACCGCGGAATAGCGGTGATGCTCCATCTTCTCGAGGGTTTGCCTGAGCGTTGCATCCTGCGTTACCGTTACAACCTCCTGCTTAGGCAGCAGAAAAAACGCAATATTCATCCGTCATTCAACTCCAATCGTTCCTTTAGATTCACTATAAATTTCGTTATGACATATAACTTTTCGGACATGAATACAATCTTCTCGAGAGAGTCGATTATAGAAAGGATGATTTCCGTTCATGTCCAGTGCTTCCTTCGAACCTGATCGTTCCTCAACAGGTATAGACCCTAAAGTGGCAGGACTGCTTGCTTATTTCCTAGGCTTTATTACCGGTATTATATTCCTGATCGTGGAAAAACAGAGCCGGTTTGTGAAATTCCACGCTCTTCAGTCCATCGCCATATCCGTCATATTCATCGTCCTCAATATCGTCCTGGGCTTTATTCCCGTCATTGGCTGGCTCCTCGGCCTGATTCTGACACCTCTTGGCTTTATTCTATGGATTGCCCTGATGCTGCTTGCCCTCCAGGGCAAGCGCTTCAAGCTGCCGTATATCGGCGACTGGGCAGAACAGCAATCATATAAGTTCTGATTACCTGGGCAGTACCGGGATGGAAGCTTCCGTTGCTGCCTTTTTATGCTACCTATGTTTAGGATCCGGTTACGGGTTCAGGAACAGGGTGGCATGGCAATACCTTTTGGCCAGCGAATGAAAGTATGACGTACGGATCGAGATAACGGCAATGAACAATATATGGCGGAGTGCCTCCGTCTGTTCTTCACTTAATTTAGGCAGGATCTGCAGAAACGGCTCTGAAGCGCTATGAAGCATCTGCTCCATTATCGCCTCTCTATCCCGTGCATCAGAGTGAGGACGGGCCATATCAAGCAGACGGTAGCCGCTGGCGGCAAGCTCTTCGTACATTGCCGTATAAGAAGCATACAGCTCGAGCGGGCCGATCAGGTCATCCGTCTCATCCTCGGGTGTGTTAAACAGCCGGTCAAACAGCTTCCGGATTGAACCGAAATCAAGACTGGATTTGAGATCATCAATAATAAACAATAAAGCCGTTTGATTCAATGAATATTTTTTGCCGATCTTCGGACTGTCGAAAAAAGCCTTGAAATCTCTTTTTACCCAGTTTTGCATCGATGTAATCGACATTTGCGAAAATTGTATCAATCCGCCTAAAGCGGATATTTCCTGCAAAGAGAATCCTTTCACAACACGTCCCTTAATCAGCTTCACGAGGACCGGCGGCAGCTCGGTCGACAGAAACGCCGGGAGGGAAGACCCGGATTCGTATGCGTCACGGTGCGACTTTTTCCAAGCCTGCTGGAGAACCTGAAGGGGTTCACAGCAGCTGTGTCCATGCAGCGCGAGCAGCAAATCCGCCATCTCTTTGCGGGTAAGCGTAAAGGCTTCCACGGCGCTTACCTCCTTACGTAAACGGATTGGCTTGGTTTACAAGCTCATCTGAACTTATCATACGCCCCTGTACAGAGCCTTGTAAAGACGAGGTATTTGCCAATATCGCAGTGATAACTCCGTATTTTTCGTCATAATGGGGGGTATCGCCCCCGTAGAGTAAAATAGCAAGTTTGCATCTGCTAGCCGAAGTTCGTTATAGTAGATCATAGGAACTTATAATATTTTATAAAGGATTGTGAAGAACCGAAATGGACAGTAGTATAGGATTTAATCTGTTTATGATTGCTGTATTAATTGTATTGACCGCCTTCTTCGTTGCTACGGAGTTTGCGATTATCCGCCTTCGTGCGAGCCGTGTGGATCAACTGGTGCTCGAGGGCAAGAAGAACGCACTTGCCGTACAACGCGTGACAAGCAATCTTGATGCTTATCTGTCGGCTTGTCAGCTCGGTATTACGATTACCGCCCTCGGACTTGGTTGGTTAGGTGAGCCAACCGTCGAACGAATTATTCATCCGTTATTCGAGAAACTGGGCGTACACAGCGATTTGAATCATATTATTTCCTTTGTTATAGCATTCGTTGCCGTTACATTCCTGCATGTAGTCATGGGTGAACTTGCTCCGAAGACATGGGCAATCCAGAAAGCCGAATTTATCAGCTTTGCCGTTGCCAAACCAATTATCTACTTCCACAGGATTATGTACCCGTTCATTTGGGTGCTGAATGGCTCTGCCACTTTCCTAATCCGGTTGTTCGGACTGAAGGCAGTGAACGAGCATGAAGAAGCGCATAGTGAAGAAGAAATTCAGATTATCCTGAATGACAGCTTCCAAAGCGGCAAAATCAATAACACCGAATACGGTTACGTGAGCCGGATCTTCGCCTTTGATGAAATGCTGGCCAAAGAAATCATGGTTCCGCGTACCGATATGATTTGCTTATATACGAATAATTCATTAATTGACAATATGGATATTATCCGCAAAGAACAATATACCCGCTTCCCTGTTGCAACCGGCAGCAAGGATAACATTGTGGGCATGATCAATACCAAGCAGCTGTTCCTGGAATTCCAGGAGAACAAAGAATTCAACTTCCAGTCGCTTGTTCATCCGGTTCTGGCTGTATCCGAGGTACTGCCGGTGAAGACATTGCTCAAGCGTATGCAGCAGGAACGCGTTCATATCGCCATTCTGATGGATGAATACGGCGGTACTTCCGGTATGATTACAATCGAGGATATTCTGGAAGAGATCGTTGGCGAGATCCGTGACGAATTTGATGAGGACGAACGGAAGGAAATCGAGAAGCTTGCTGATAATTGCTACCTGCTCGATGGTAAAGTCTCGCTTGATCATGTAGCCGAATTAACGGGGGTAACGATCGATCAAGAAGATGTCGACACCGTTGGCGGTTGGTTGTTCACTGAATTTACGGAGCCGAAGCCGGGCAAAGAACTCCAATACGAGAATCTGCGCTTTATTGTCCGCGAGGTTGGCAAGCACCGCATCAAGAAGGTTGAACTTATTATCCAGAATGAAATGGATGACAGCACTCATGAAGCCGAGGTTGAAACGGCTTAATCTTATAACCAGCAAAGGGCAGCCGCGATGGCTGCCCTTTCTTTTTACCCTATTGTCCCGTCTGTCGCTCTTTAAGTAACTGCTTTAACAATGGCGGCGTAATCAGAGTGGTTAGAATAACAACCAGCACGACCGATGTAAAATACTTCTCGAGTAACAACCCGGATTCCAACCCCGTTGCCGCAATAATAAGGGCAACTTCGCCCCGCGACACCATACCGGCTCCGATTGCGACCGATGACCGATTGTTAAAGCCGGTCAGTCTTGCCCCAACTCCCCCGCCAAGCAGCTTCGTAACCGCTGCAACAAGCGTAACAAGCACAATGAAGAGCAGTTGCTCCCCCACGCCTTCAAATGTAATATGCAATCCGATACTAACAAAAAAGACCGGGACAAATAACGTATAGGCAATTGGCTCAATCTTGGCTTCCACCTCGTGCTTGAACGGTGTTTGCGATACAGCAATACCTGCAGCAAAAGCTCCGATGATCCCCGCAATGCCCATCTCGTCTGCAAAATACGAAAAAGCAAAGCATATAATCAGACCTGCGCTCATGACCGTCTCCGTTACCCGAAGAGGCGCAAACCACTTCAGGAAACGCGGAACAAGCAACCAGCCGGCTAGACCAATGACAAGGAAGAATAACAGCTTCTTTCCGATCAAGAGACCGATGGAAATATCACTTGCCGGCACCAGGAAGCTCATCATTACTGCCAGCAGGATAACAACAAGAACATCATCGACTACGGCAGCGCCCAGGATAGTCGTCCCTTCCCTCGACTGCAGCTTATTCATTTCCTTTAACGTCTGTACGGATATGCTAACCGATGTTGCACATAGCAGCAGTCCGAGGAATAGCGCTTCATTATTGGAGAGACCAAATGCCCCCGCAATCCCATATCCCCCGATAAATGGCAGAAGGATACCTCCAAATGCTACAGCAAATGACGGCTTCCAGTTCTTCCGCAGCTGCTCCAGATCGGTCTCAAGCCCCGCTATAAACATCAGCAACAAAACGCCTATCTCGGAGAAGTGGCCGATGAAATCATCGGGCTTAACCCACCCGAGCACGGCCGGCCCTATTACAATACCGGCCAGCAGCTTGCCAAGTACTGCCGGTTGTCCCAGCCTGACCGATAATGCACCAGCCGCTTTTGTAGATACTATAATAATAGCCAGGTACAAAATGAATTCCATATTTACTCCTTCCTCCTTCTATTCAGCATAACAAAAGGAGCCCGCATCTATGCAGGCTCCTTAAAAAAGACAGAAGGAGCCCATAGTGACAGGCTCCTCCAGTTAAAACATATTTATTCCTGATACGTACAGAACAGTTGCAGGTTCCGTTTTCTTGAAAAAAAACTATTTCAAGAACGAGAACAGACCGTTCACATGAGTCAGGTAACGAACGTTACTTGCTTCTTTCATCAATGTAGCCGCTGTACCTTTCAGCTTCAGCTGGCTTGCACCGATTGTTCCGATTGCATCTTTACGGCCAAGGCTCGCGAGTACGCCGGAGTTCACGAATTCGAACGATTTAAGCGGCAGACCTTTCAACGATGCAAACAGGTTGTAACCGATGCACTCGCCCATTTGCCATGCGATTTGCGCGCTTGGCGGGTAAGGACGGCCTTCTGGACCCATTACAAACGCGTTGTCGCCAGCAAGGAAAACATCAGAGTGGGAAGTCGATTGCAGGAATTCCGTTACCGATGCACGGCCGCGGTTAACTTCGATACCACAGTTTGCTACAACAGGATTGCCTGTAACGCCGCCTGTCCAAACGAACGTATTCGTTTCGATTGAGCTGCCGTCTTTCAGCATAACTTTGTTGCCTTGAACTTCAGTAACCGCAACACCCATGATCAGGTTAACGCCGCGGTTTGTCAGGCTGGTTTTCGCACGCTCAAGAAGATCAGCCGGGAAGCCCATCAGGATTGTTGGGCCAGCTTCAATGTTGTACAGGGAGATTTCGTTACGGTCTACGCCGTGCTCCGCACACCATTTTGGAAGCATATCCACGATCTCGCCGATCAGCTCGATACCTGTCAGGCCGCCGCCGCCAACAACGATTGTTGCGTCTGCTTTGTTTTTCGATTGTGCGTATGCCGCAATGCGGTTTTGGATATGTGCGCTAACTTGCTTCGCTTCTTCAACCGATTTCAGCGTCAAGCTGTTTTCTTCCAGGCCAGGAATACCGAAGAATGCCGTTTCGCCGCCCAGAGCAACTACCAGCTGGTCATATTTCACTGTGCCGTTGCCAGCCAGCTTCACATGTTTTTTCTCTGGATCGATGTTCTCAACGGTATCGATAACCAGGTTAACCGATTTGCCTTTCAGCAGTTTCTCCAAAGGAAGCGCTACGTTTCCTTCGTTTACGCCGCTTACAGCCAGACGGTGAAGTTCAGTAATGATTTGGTGGTAAGGCGTTTTGTTGATTACTGTAATTTCCGCTTCTTCAGGCGAAATATATTTACGAGCTGTCAGTGCGCTCAGAAGACCGCCGTAACCGCCGCCCAGGATTAAAATTTGCTTAGCCATATTTACCCTCCGCTCTTGTGTGATTAAACGTTTTTACGCTCAGCCAATACGTTCAGGAACGATTGTGCAAAACGAAGCGTTGCTTGTACTTGCGGATCCTTCAGCATTTTCAGAATGCCAAAGAGACCAATTGTCGACGTATCAGCTTGTGCGCGGTCGCCAGCTTCTACAGCTGCGTTAGCGATGCCTTTAGTTGTGTCAACGATTGGTTTAACGAATTCGCCAAAGCCATGAACCATATCGTTCACAAGAACTTTGTCGTTAGCTACAGTAGTAGCAACATCATAAGCTTTGGTCATCAGAGTCACCAATTCTGCCAGTTTAGGCAGGTGGTTCACCAGTTGAGTCAGCGATTGCTGAATTTCTGGTTGCAGCAGTTGCTCAAGCACGTCCAGTTCACGTACGGAACCGGATTCCTCAGGTAATTTCGTTACGGTTTCAGACATACGAATGCATCCCTCTTTCCATCTGTAATCGATCAAATGATTTACTTGCATAAGCCGTTATTCCACAACTGTAATTTAAAGTGAAATTATTCACAATGAAGCTCTAACATCATCGCCGACTTATATGCACGAACTACATCTTATTGTATTCCTCTTCCGCCAAATGATCAATTCCTATTTTTATGAATTTGCAAGGTAAAATCGCTTAAAATTCGAAAAAAGCCCACCGAGAGGTTAGTCTCGATGGGCTTTTAACTACTTACTACTCAGTAGTGTACGGCAGCAATGCTACTGTACGAGCACGTTTAATCGCAACCGTCAGCAGACGTTGGTATTTCGCACTAGTTCCAGTTACACGACGTGGCAAGATTTTGCCGCGCTCGCTGATAAACTTTTTGAGCAGATCAGTATCTTTATAGTCAATGTGAGAAATTTTGTTCACAGTGAAGAAACATACTTTACGGCGTTTGTTGCGTCCGCCTTTGCGGCCGCCGAATTTGCGCTCTGGACGCTCTCCGTCTCCGCCTTCTCTTTGCTTGAAGCTCATTCGAACCCATCCTTTCGATTAAAATGGCAAGTCATCTTCTGATATATCGATCGGTCGACCGTCATCCGAGAACGGATCACGGCTGTTGTTGTTGCGTGGAGTACTAGGCCGGCTTCCGCCGCCGCCGTTACCGCCGCCATTAGGAGCGTTACCGCCGCCGCCGCCAAAAGATCCTCCGCCGCTGTTGTTGCTTCCGGCATAACTGCCACTCTCTTGCGGTGCTCCGCCTTCACGGTTAGATTCCAAGAAGCGAACGTTATCGGCAATAACTTCCGTCACATAGACGCGTTTACCTTCGTTGTTCTCGTAGTTACGCACCTGAATGCGTCCTTCTACCGCGGTTAAGCGACCTTTACGCAAGTAATTAGCGCATGTCTCAGCCAGCTGCCGCCAAGTTACGACCGGAATAAAATCCGCTTCGCGCTCGCCCTGACCGCTCGTAAACGGCCGGTCTACTGCTATCGTAAATTGCGTAACTGCTACACCCGCAGGTGTATAACGCAATTCGGGGTCTCTTGTTAATCTGCCAATCAGTATTACACGATTCAACATCGCCTCTGGACCTCCCAATCGAACATCTAGCGTGGATTAAGCAACGTCTCTGACGATCAAGAAACGGATAACTTCATCCGTAATTTTCATGATGCGGTCAAGCTCATTAACAACTTCGTTGTTCGCGTTGAAATGAACCAGAACGTAGTAACCATCACGAATCTTATTGATCTCATACGCAAGACGGCGTTTACCGATCACATCTTGCTTCGTGACTTCCCCGCCATTGTTAATGATGCCACTGAATTTGTCGACGATGGCTTGAACGTTTTCTTGTTCAACGTCCGGACGAATGATGTACATCACTTCATATTTGCGCATTGTGTTTCACCTCCTTTTGGACTAAGCGGCCCCCGAAAGGGCAAGGAGCGAGATTATTACTCGCATCTACACAGTATAGCAAATCGCCTACCCATTGACAAGTCATCCGCCGCTCCCGATTTCTGCCTTTCATGTCCCCGTCCTATCCGGTCAATACTAACAATCGGACAAGGAGGTGATCAAGTATGGGTGAATGGACAGTGTTTTCCCCCGGCGACCATGCGCCAAACGACGGCACCTATATTGAAACGGGCGATAATTCTTACCATATGGGCATTAACAATCCGAAGAAAGTTCAGTTGAAACGGGGAGAGAGATTCCCGGAAACATCAAACCATGAACGCAGATGGAAACGGATGGGGCACAACTAATTTTTTTTAACCGTTCCGAATAAGATCTTTAGGTCTCGGACATTATAAGTATCGACGGTGAAGAGAGGTGTGGTTCCATTGGACCTGTATAGGGGCAAGGACTACTAGAGAATTTAACTACTCATCACTTAAGAAGCGAGGCGTTGTGCTAAATACACGTTGCTGTAACACACGAGCAGTCACGATCGGATAAGCGATGAAGCATTAGTGGAATTGTGTACCGATCTGTGGGAGTTGCACCTGGTTTTCTGTTGTATGATCATGTAAAATTCATCGAAACTTACAACACCGTCGGAAGAGGGACTCGCAAGAGTCCCTCTTTTTATGTTCCCGCTATCCTTCACTGCCTTTGACCTGCAAGCAGCCTTCCGACATAGAGCCCGCTTGCCGCAGCTTGTGATAAAGAATGGGTTGTCCCCGAGCAATCACCTATTACATACAAGCCGCCCACCTTCGTCTCGAATGACCTGCTTGTCTCAATAGCGGCAGAATACAGCTTGCCGTCGATCGCATAGAGAATGGTATCCTCATCAACCCTCTCCCCCAACAGCTTTTCTAGAGCGTCCAGGAAGGCCAAGGTTGCCTCTATATAACGTTCCGGCACCTCTTCCCGCAGATCTGTAAATTCAGCCTCAAGAGTTGGCATTACGCTTCTTGTCCCTGTCCCGCTGTCTGTCCCCTTGCATTGCCCCTTTCGAAGTGCGCCAAACCTCTGGGCAGCAATCCGGTGACGATTCCGGTTAATTCGGCTAACGATATCCCGGAAGTAGGCATCGGCCTCCTCCAGTGTCGGGAAATGGTTCGCAATGAATAAAGTAAAATTAAGATTGGGACTGCCCTCTTCCTTCTCCCGGTAATTTTGCCCGTCTGGCATCGCCAGTCCTTCCTGAAGCTTCAGAACAACCCTGCCCTGCGGATTCATACAGTAGGTCGTAGCGGTATAATCCTGTCCCTTGAAGCTAAGTTTGGTTTCAAAAGACCTCTTTAATAAGGAATCCAGTTGATTCCCCCTCATCTCTATCCGAAGACCAAGATCCACTCTGGCCTCCCCCTGGTTGATTCCAAGCAATTGGCATTGTTTAGTGAGCCAATCGTTTCCGCTTCTGCCTGTTGCCATAATAACCCGGCCAGAATCAACGACCGTCCCGTCAGGCAGCTCTATCGTGAATCGGCTGTCCATTTTCTTCTCTATTCGCACCGGCTCCGCTTCGAACCGCATTGTTATTTTGGATTGTAAGTAATCGTACAACCGCTGAAGGACAACCTTTGATAATTTCGTTCCCAAATGCCGGGTTTTCGTCGTCAGCACTCCGAATCCGGCTTCTTTCGCCCGGGACGACAGCTCAGGATCATAGGTGTGATACATTTCTGCTGCGCTTCCCCCGTATTTGCATAATAGGGCATCTACGTCCTCCATCAGCTGCAATGCCGTATCATAGCCCGTTTTCCGCTCCAGTTCACCGCCAAAATCATTCGTAAAGTTGTATTTGCCTTCTGACATACCCAGACCGCCAAAACCTATGTAACTGTCGCTCCGCTCCTCCAGCTTCCTGCCTTTATCGAGCAGCAATATTTTCATTCCGCTTTCGGCTAACTCATAGGCGGCAAAGATCCCGCTGACTCCTGCTCCCACAATCGTAATATCATATCGATTCAATCCAATCACCTGCTTCCCATGGACATAAAAAAAGCCCCTACGTTTCCGTAGGAGCTTCTATTGTTATGTAACCGCCTAAGCGTTATTTACGAAAATGGCGGAGAGGGTGGGATTCGAACCCACGCACGCTTTGACACGCCTAGCTGATTTCGAGTCAGCCCCCTTGGGCCTCTTGGGTACCTCTCCGTTTGTGTCAAGCAAAAACTATAATATCACACGCCTTGTCCTAATGCAACAGTTTTCTAAAAAATAATTAGGCCTGTCCGCTTTCCCCGGAATCAGCAGCGGAGCGCAGTACTTTCTTCATATTTTTCTCGAACTTCGCTCTCGGAATCAGTACGCTATGCTTGCAGCCCACACATTTGATGCGGATATCCATTCCCATCCGGATAATCTCCATCTCATTGGAGCCGCAGGGATGCTGCTTCTTCATTTGAACGATATCGCCAAGCTCGAACTGTTTACGCTCCATTCGGATCGCCGCCCCTTTCATTGCGATGATACGTTACCATTCGCGGATACGGAATGTCAATTCCGTGACCGTCCAGCACTTTCTTGATATAAGCATTTAAAGCTCTTGCTACGATGGGCTGCGTATTCGGAAGACATTCGGCCGTTACGCGTACCTTCACCTCGGTCGAAAGCATGGTCTGAATGCCTAGCACTTCCGGAGGCTTGACCAGATTGTCATTTTCGAAACGCTCCAGTTCCCGTCGGATAATCGAGATTGCTTTTTCAGCATCCTCTTCATACCCAATCGAAACGTCAATAAAAGCAATCGAATTATGCATCGAGAAATTCGTCACTTCATTAATCATGCCGTTCGGAATAATATGAACCTCTCCCGTCCAGCTGTGGATCCGGGTTGCCCGAAGCCCGATCACCTCGACCGTCCCTTTGAAAGTACCGGTCTGAATCACATCGCCAACGGCAAATTGATCTTCAAATATAATAAAGAAGCCTGTAATGATATCTTTCACCAGACTTTGGGCTCCAAAGCCGATAGCTAGTCCGATAACGCCTGCCCCAGCAAGCAGCGGCGCAAGCTGAACACCAAATTCGCCAAGTACCAGCATGCCAATAATGAAATAGCCGGCGTAAGAGATTATATTTTTGACCAGCTTGCCTACCGTTGTCATTCTTCTTGTCTGAAGAACCAGCCGATTGGACGTCTGATTAATGACAACCCGGTCGATGGTTTTGTTCGCGATCCAAATAATAACCTGTCCGATAATAATAATAACTGCAATGCGCAAGACTGATTGTCCAAAACCTTCCCATGTTGTCTGGCTTGTAATCCATGCTGCAAAATCTTTATAGTAGGCCTGAATATCCATTCTACCGCACCATCCTTACTTCACTACAAGTTCACTTGTTCATACCCGGCTTGCACCGGTTTGAATACCCCTCTTATTTCTACGTTCTCTGTTTCAATAACATGCTTGACCGTTTCCAGTTCTTCTTCCGGAAAATGAATCGATAACGCGCAGCCAGCCGTAATCTCCTTCGGCGTAGGGCAAATATCGATTTCAACCTCTGCATATTCCAGCAGCATCTCTGCCCGCAGCGCCTGCTGCGTCGAATCAAAGGCGATTAACATTGCAATTTTCTCCTCTCCCTCACCCTATAGAGCGAAACTATTGGCTTCGCGACGTATAAAATGGTTGTCTCATCCATATACTAGTATCATATTGGCATTTACGGAGGGGATTCTATGAAACTATCATTTATGAAGGATGTACCATTGAAGGTTCCTTACACGGAAGCAAATGCTGTTGGTCAAATCGTCAGCCGGCTTTCTCTTATGATTGATGAGCTGTCTGCCGGGCGGCCGATCGTCATCGTCTGCGTTGGAACGGACCGTTCAACTGGCGACTCCCTTGGCCCATTGATCGGCACGACACTTTCCAAATATCAGAGTCCCCACTTCTCCCTTTACGGCACCTTGGAAGAGCCTGTACATGCCATGAACCTCGAAGATACCCTTCATCAAATTAACCGCACTTATCATAAACCGTTTGTCATCGGCATTGACGCCTGCCTTGGACAAGTGGCCAGTATCGGTTCCATTCAATTAGGCACAGGACCTGTAAGGCCGGGTGCAGGCGTAAACAAGGAGCTTCCTCCCGTTGGCGACATCCATATTACCGGCATTGTGAATGTTGGCGGATTCATGGAATATTTTGTCCTCCAGAACACCCGTCTACACCTGGTTATGAAAATGGCCGACATCATTGCTTCAAGCGTATTCTCCTCCATCATGAACAGCATCCACGTCTCTGCCCGTTCCAGAGAACAGGCAGCGGCCCTGGAACACCCTCATTCCAACTAATCTATTTCGCTTCGGCAATCGCCTTGCGCTCTTCTGGAGTAAGCGTATAGTTCGACTCACCTTTGTTAACTGGCTTGGCATACACATAAGTATTCTCCCGGCTATGCAGCCCAGAGATTACAAACCCGTCCTGGGATGCATTTACTACAGCAATCGAGAAGCTCAGATCACTTCCCTGATCAGCAAATGCATTGTACCGCAGAATGCCAACACGTCCTTTTTCCTGTTGTTGCACGTCCTTTACCTGCTCCAACTGCTTTTGCATCTTTTCGCTTTGCAGCTCTTGTGCTGTTATGGACTGCTTCAAATCAATAATGACTTCCTCCAGGTTCGTGATGCCGGTGTTGCCCATGACTTCCACATACTGTTTTCTAAGTTTTTTCAGTCTTCTTCCAACTACTGAAACTCTAATCAATAACACGATGACCAACAATGCCAGTACAACCGTAACCCCATTCATCGGGTTATTCGTCCACTCATCCATTTCGAACTTCCGCCCCCAGAAAATTATGCTAAGAATATTGCTTCCGTATTTCTTTCACTGCTGAAACAAGGGCATCCGCTTCTTGCTCTGTTGTGAAACAACCTACACTTGCTCGTACTGCGCCTGTTCCTGTCGTACCTGCACAGGCATGGGCTAGCGGTGTGCAATGGAAACCTGCTCTAACCGCAATCTGATAATGCTGATCTAGAATAAAGGACATTTCTGAAGGGTCAATCCCTTCCGCTACAAATGCGACGATCCCCGTTCTTTCTTCACCAAGCTTTGGCCCAAGAACTTTCACCCCGTCTACAGACAACAGCCCCTCCATAATCCGCTGGGTTAACACCCATTCCTTAGTATGGATGTTATGAACCGTCTCATGCAGGACATGCTCAACGCCCGCCTTCAGACCTGCCAGGCCGGGTGTATTTTGCGTCCCCGCCTCATACCGATCTGGACGTACGCTAGGCTGCTCAGGCGCCTCAGATTGGCTCCCTGTTCCGCCGTGCAGTTGAGGTACGAGATCGACGTTAGGATGGATATACAAGCCTCCTGTGCCCTGTGGACCAAGCAGTCCCTTATGCCCCGGGAACGCCATCATATCGATCCCCATTGCCTCGACATCAATGTCCAGAATGCCAGCACTTTGAGCCGCGTCAACAAGCAGTTTAATCCCTTTGCTTCTGGCAAGTTCGCCAATCTGAGCAACAGGTGCTATGGTTCCAAGCAGATTAGAACTATGATTAACGATTATTAATGAAGTTTGTGCAGTTATTGCTGAAGCAATCCGGTCAACGTGAACACGGCCGGCCTCATCCGCTTCTACATAGGTAACCTGAATACCAAGCGCATGTTTCAAATACTCGAGCGGCCTTCTAACGGAATTGTGCTCCACCGATGTTGCGATCACATGATCCCCGCTTTTAACCCAGCCTTTGATCGCCATGTTTAAAGCAGCCGTCGTATTAGATGCAAATGCTATATCATTCGGATTTTTAATCCGAAACAGCTTACTTAATTGCTTCCTCGTATCAAACAAAACACGGCTTGCTTTTACCGCCATCCGATGGCTTCCGCGTCCCGGATTAGCCGCTTCATGAAGCATCGCATACTGCATCGCTTCCAGCACGGCAGGCGGCTTTGGCCACGAAGTCGCTGCATGATCCAAATAGATAATCTTTTCCACCTTTATATTCTTCCTCCTTTCTCTTCTTCCCTCTCAAAACACTCTCTCAAAAATCAAAGAGTTTACAAGCTTCTTGTTTTAAATAAATTTAGATTTCTCCGGAATGAAACGTGATTTACCGCAAAAAACAACGTTAGCTACTTCACCTTGAAACAAAAGAATAGCATACCTTAGTTTAATCTTTCGAATCAAAGATTACAACTTTGGTATGCTAGAATCCAGCCTATATTATGCCATATTTTGGAGCAGCTCGAGCAGTCGCTCCAGATCCTGCTTGTTGAAGTATTGCAGCTCGATTTTCCCTTTATCTTTTTGCTGTTTGATTTTAACTGTCGTTTTGAATCGGTCTCTTAACGACTCTTCCAAACTCTCAATGTAAGGATCACGTTTCTTCGACTTCGCTTTCGCCTTGGCCGCTTCCGCCGTCTCCTTCACCTCAAGCTTCTGAATCGCTTCCTCCAAATCACGTACGCTCCATCCAAGACTAACAGTACGATTAGCCATATCCTTCTGGATCGCCGCATCCTTGATCCCGACTAAAGCTCTCGCATGCCCCATCGATATTGTTCCACGTGAAACATTATCTTTGATTTCTGCAGGCAATGCCAGAAGCCGCAGGAAGTTGGCAATATGAGAACGGGACTTGCCCACCTTCATCGACAACTCTTCCTGAGTCAGCTTGAACTTATCCATCAGCCCTTGATAGGCCATTGCTGTTTCTATCGCATTCAGGTCCTCACGTTGAAGGTTTTCGATTAGCGCAATTTCCATGACCTGTTGGTCAGAAAAAGCACGAACTACTGCTGGTACCGTTGCATTGCCGCACAACTGAGAAGCGCGGAAACGTCTTTCCCCTGCAATAATCTCATAACCTTTGAGAACCGTACGAACGATAATCGGTTGAATGACACCATGCTGTTTGATGGACTCTGCCAATTCTTTAATGGAATCGTCATCAAATGTTTTGCGTGGTTGATATGGATTCGGACGCAATTGCCCCAATTGAATTTCTATGACTTTATCGTCTTCGCTTACCGAAAGCGATGGAATAAGCGCATCAAGTCCTCTACCTAGCCGCTTGCTCATACATAATCACTTCCTTAGCAAGTTCAAGATATACTTCAGCACCTTTGGATCTTGGATCATACGTAATAATCGCTTCACCATGTGATGGAGCTTCGCTCAAGCGGACATTACGCGGAATAATCGTTTGATACACTTTTTGCTGAAAATACTTTTTCACTTCTTCAATGACCTGAATACCCAGGTTTGTCCGTGCATCGAGCATCGTTAACAATACACCTTCGATCTGAAGGGATGTGTTCAGATGTTTTTGAACAAGCCTTACTGTATTTAAGAGCTGGCTTAACCCTTCCAGCGCGTAATATTCGCATTGAATTGGAATGATAACCGAATCAGATGCTGTCAAGGAATTGATCGTCAGAAGACCAAGCGACGGCGGACAATCAATTAAAATATAGTCAAATTGATCCTTCACGAGATGGAGTGCCTTCTTTAAGCGAAGCTCTCGTGAAATTGTTGGAACCATCTCAATCTCGGCACCTGCGAGTTGGATGGTGGCCGGAATGATTTTAAGTCCTTCAATCTTCGTTTCGAACATGGCATCCTTCGGATGTACATCGTTAATAAGAACATCATAAATGCAATTATTGACGTCTGCTTTGTTGATGCCAATACCGCTTGTTGTATTACCTTGCGGGTCTATGTCAACGAGCAACACCCGTTTACCGAGTGTTGCCATGCAAGCCCCTAAGTTAACAGACGTTGTCGTTTTACCAACACCGCCCTTTTGATTGGCTATTGCTATAATTTTAGACAAACTTGTTCACCTCTGTGTCCAAACTTTTAATCCCATGATGACAATTGCACTAACGGTGAAACGTATCGGTATAAACGGTTTTGCCGCCCTCATAGAGGACGGCCCGGATTAGTACTATTACGTTCATCATCGACGACTTACGCAAAGCTAACTTTTCGGTATATGAATAGTAATCTCATAAAAATCGCCAAGGTCTTTTTCATCAGCCTTGATTTCCATTCCCGTGCTGGACACCATCTGTACAGCTTGGCGAATGGTATTAAAAGCAAGACGAGTATTCTTCGGCATAGCAAAACGTTTCGTCTGCTTCGCTTTTGGTTCTTCTTTCATGGAAGCAATACGGTTCTCCGTCTGCTTGACGTTTAATTCCTTTGTAATGATCTCTTCCAGCACCTGGTTCTGAAGCTCTTCCGTGTCCAGAGAAAGTAAAGCTCTCGCATGTCTCTCCGATATTTTACGACCAGCAAGGGCTTCTTTAACAGTGTCATTTAATCCCAGCAAACGTAATTTGTTTGCAATCGTGGATTGGCTTTTACCTAACCGTTGAGCCAGGCTTTCCTGCGTCAACTCATGGAGTTCAATCAGCTTCTGGTAAGCAACCGCTTCCTCAATAGCTGTCAAATTCTCGCGTTGAAGGTTCTCGATTAAAGCAATAGATGCCGTCTGTGAATCGTTAAATTCGCGGATAATGGCCGGAATGGTGTCATATCCAAGCTTTGTTACCGCACGCCAACGGCGTTCGCCAGCAATAATCTCGTATCTGCCATTTCTTGCGCGAACAACAATCGGTTGAATAACGCCATGCGTTTTGATCGTTTGGCACAATTCATCAATACGTTCATCATCGAAGATTGTCCGAGGCTGGAATGGACTTGTATCAATATCTTGAATAGGAATTTGCCGAACTTCTTCTTGACCACTCCGCTGATCACTTAGACCAAACAAACGGGAAAATGATTCCTTCATATTATCTTCTCTACCACCCGACCAAGAAACCATTTACCGGTGTAACGGCTGGTTTCCAAGATGTGCTGCTATGCATTAACGGTATGCTTCCCGTTACTACCATTTTATCTATATTCCTCTGTACAGACAACCTCGTTTAAGAGACTAGTGAAATCGACGGAACCATACGAATTTCGCGCTCTTCAATCGGGTCATCTTTTCTATTCCTATTATTTCGACTTCTATTTGCTTTTTTCCTGCTTGATCTTTTTAATATTTCAAATCGATCTTAAACAGTTGCGCCGTACTTTCTGGGCAGCAGCATGCGCTTCGTAAATGAGCATATTTTAGAAGTTATCTCTTTTTCTATTTGGACAAAAATAAACCTCCCTTATGTTCCACGTGAAACATAGGGAGGTTTATTTAATGTTTAGACAAGCGGCTGCTTAAGCGGTGTGCCCGCTTTACGCGGATACTTTTTCGGGGTAGAGTCAGTCTTCTCAATTAATACAATATAGCGCTCCGATTGTTCGAAAGGCAGCTTGAGTGCATGCTCTGCACGAACCTTCCCTTTCAGTTCCCGCAAACTGACGCCTGCTTCCTTCACCTCTTCTACACTTTGCGAACCTTTCATTGCTGCGAAGGATCCGTTCTTACGGGTAAACGGAAGACAAAATTCGTTCAACACATTAAGTCGGGCAACTGCTCTTGCCGTAACAAGGTCAAAGGAATCGCGGTACTCCGGCAATCTAGCAATATCCTCAGCCCGGCCATGGACGCAGCTCACATTGTCAAGCCCAAGCTCCTGAACCAGATGGTTTAGAAATTGAATCCGTTTGTTAAGCGAATCTACAATGACTACCTTCAGATGCGGGAAGCAGATTTTCAGAGGTATACTCGGAAACCCCGCTCCCGAACCAATATCGGCTATACTTTTGATCTCCTTAATATTAACGAAGAACGAGAGCGAAATCGAATCGTAGAAATGCTTCTCGAATACCGCATCGCGTTCCGTAATTCCCGTTAAGTTCATCCGCTCATTCCAGTCTACAAGCAAGCGGTGATAAGAATCAAATTGTTCAAGCTGCTTGGCATTTAACGATATTCCGTTCTCCCCCAGCAGCTTTTCAAACCATACATGCGTCTCTGTCATCATTACCCTCTCGCTGCCGTCACCCGGTTATAGTGTTCCAAATAAACAAGCAGAATGGAGATGTCTGCCGGGGTAACGCCCGCGATCCGAGAAGCCTGGCCAATCGACAAAGGACGAATGTCGGCTAACTTCTGTTTTGCTTCGGAAGCAAGACCATGCACTTCGCTATACACGATATCATCCGGAATTTTCTTCTTCTCCATTTTGCTCAGCCGCTCTACTTGATGCAATTGCTTCTCGATGTATCCGGTATATTTGATTTGAATTTCAACTTGCTCCTTCATCTCTTCCGTCAATGGAAGATCAGATGGTACAAACGGCTCAATCAACGAATAAGTAAGTTCCGGACGGCGAAGCAGCGACAACGCATCCATTGTAAAAGCGATCGGTGCTGAATTGGCAGCCTCCAGCATAGGCAGGGCCACTTCCGGTTTAATTTTCACTGTACCGAGTCGTTCAATTTCTTGAGCTACAAGCTCCTTTTTATTAAGGAAATTCTGATAACGTTCTTCCGAAATCAGACCTATCTCATACCCCGTTGGCGTCATACGGATATCTGCATTATCATGGCGGAGCAGCAGACGGTATTCCGCGCGAGACGTCAGAAGTCGGTACGGGTCATTCGTTCCTTTTGTCACCAGGTCATCGATCATAACGCCGATATAACCTTGTGAGCGGTCAATAATAACCGGCTCTTTCCCTTGTACTTTACGCGCCGCATTAATGCCGGCGATAATGCCTTGACCAGCGGCCTCTTCATAACCGGAGGTACCGTTAATTTGTCCAGCTGTGAATAACCCGTCAACCAGCTTTGTCTCCAGGGAAGGCCAAAGCTGCGTTGGTACGACTGCGTCGTACTCGATTGCATAACCGTTACGCATCATCTCAACTTTTTCCAAACCTGGAATTGATCGCAAAATTCCGAGTTGCACATCTTCCGGCATACTTGTCGAGAGTCCTTGAACATAATACTCGGAAGTATGCTTGCCCTCCGGCTCGAGGAAGATTTGGTGCTTTGGTTTATCCGCGAAGCGGACGATTTTATCTTCAATAGACGGACAGTAACGTGGCCCTGTACCTTCAATCGCTCCAGAGAACATTGGCGCACGATGCAGATTGTCGTTAATGATCTTATGAGTATCTTCCGACGTATACGTCAGCCAGCATGGCAGCTGTTCATTATCAGAGGATTGGGTTTCATACGAGAAAAACTTCGGATTATCATCACCCGGTTGAATTTCCGTTTTGCTGAAATCAATGGTGTCCTTATGCACACGCGGCGGCGTTCCCGTTTTAAAGCGAGCGAGCTTAAAGCCGAGCTCTTTCAGGCTTGCTGACAGCTTCACCGATGGCTGCTGATTATTTGGACCACTCTCATACATCAGCTCGCCCATGATGATTTTACCGCGAAGGTAAGTACCTGTCGTGATAACAACGGCCTTCGCCCGGTAGATAGCACCTGTTTTTGTTACAATACCGTTTATCTTGCCCTCTTCCACAATGAGATCTTCCGCCATACCTTGGCGAAGGGTCAGATGATCGGTCTCTTCAATCGTTTTCTTCATCGTATGCTGATAAGAGAATTTGTCAGCCTGTGCACGCAAGGCATGAACCGCTGGCCCTTTCCCTGTATTAAGCATCCTCATTTGAATAAACGTTTTATCGATATTACGGCCCATTTCCCCGCCTAATGCATCAATTTCACGCACGACATGCCCTTTCGCCGGTCCGCCGATCGACGGGTTACAAGGCATAAAGGCCACCATATCCAGGTTTATGGTCAGCAGCAGCGTTTCACAGCCCATCCGTGCAGAAGCAAGCGCCGCTTCACAGCCGGCATGACCCGCTCCAATAACGATCACGTCATATTGCCCAGCTTCATATGTCATTTGATATCCCTCCAATTCATCAACCGCAATTCCTTACGGTCGGTCGTAATAAACACGTATTTATTTACCCAAACAGAATTGCGAGAAAATCTGGTCGATCAAAGAATCGCCAACCTCATCGCCTAATATTTCGCCAAGTGATTCCCATGCGGAACGTACATCAATCTGAATCAGATCGATTGGTATGCCAATATTCGACGCTTCAATCGCATCAATAAGCGACTGCTGAGCCCGCTTCAGCAAAGAAATATGCCGAACATTGCTGACATATGTCAAATCCCCGGAATCCAGCTGCCCTTCGAAAAAGAGCTTGCTGATCGCCTTTTCCAGCCGGTCGAGTCCATCCTCTTCGAGTACTGACATACGTACAATTCGCTCTTCATCAATATGCTCTTCAATCTCGTCCATATCCAGCTTGGATTCCAAATCGGATTTATTAATAATAAGAATAAGCTGACGGTCCTTCATCTTCTCAAGGAGCGTGCGGTCATCCTCATGCATAGGCTCATTATTGTTAAGCACGAACAGGATCAAATCCGCTTCTTCCAGCGCATTATGAGACCGCTCTACGCCAATCCGCTCGACCACATCGCTCGTTTCGCGGATGCCTGCCGTATCCAGCAGTCTTAGCGGAATGTTATTAAGCGTTACATATTCCTCAATAACATCACGAGTCGTACCGGGAATATCCGTTACAATCGCTTTATTTTCCTGTGCCAGCATATTAAGCAGCGAAGACTTGCCCACATTCGGGCGCCCTACTATTGCTGTCATTATGCCCTCACGCAATATTTTACCTTCATTCGCCGTTTTTAACAGCTTGCCGATCTCCTCCAGCGCGGATCCGCTTTGTTCGCGAATATAAGCACTGGTCAAATCCTCAACATCATGCTCGGGATAGTCGATATTAACTTCAATATGCGCGAGCAGCTCGATTACCGTCTGCCGCAGCGCTTTAATACGCTTCGATAACGTTCCCTCCGCCTGCTTGCGTGCAACGGAGAACGCTCGATCAGACTTCGAACGGATAAGATCGATAACCGCCTCCGCCTGCATCAGATCGATCCGTCCGTTGAGGAATGCTCTCTTCGTGAACTCTCCTGGCTCTGCGATCCGCATCCCTTCCTGCAGGAGCACCTGGTCGAGTACCTTCTTCACGGCAACTACGCCGCCATGGGCATTAATCTCAACGACATCCTCTGCCGTAAACGAACGGGGACCACGCATGACGGTCACAATAACCTCTTCAACCTGTTCCCCGCTCTTTGGATCTATAATATGACCGTAATGAACGGTATGCGTTGCCGCATCCCGAAGATCGGTTCTTGAACGAAAAATTCGGGCAGTCCCTTCAATTGCATCGGGACCGCTGACACGAATAATCGCTATGCCGCCTTCTCCGACTGCAGTCGAAATGGCTGCTATAGTATCGTGTACCATCAGCTTTCAGCACCTCTCAAATGGAAAAACAGCAATGACCACGGGAGCCATTGCTGCGAATTGATAAACGTATGGATCTAACTTTACATCTGCTTTTCCTTTAAAGCAATAACAACTCGCCGATTTGGCTCATCGCCCTTACTGTAAGTTTTTACCCTAGGGTGATTCTGAAGCTGGGAATGAATCACTTTACGCTCATGCGACGACATCGGCTCGAGCACGACCTCTTTCTTCGTGCGGATAACTCTGCCGGCAAGCCGTTCCGATAATTCTTCCAGCGTCTTGCGGCGACGCTCGCGAAAATCTTCTGCATCAAGCACGATCCGAAGATGGCTGTCCGAATATCGATTTGCCACAATGTTAACCAAATACTGCAGCGCGTCAAGCGTTTGACCGCGCCGGCCAATCAGCATGCCAATGTCCCCTCCGCCCGAAACGGACAGATAAGTCGCTTCTTTCGTTTGTTTCCGTTCGATAGCGATTGTAAGTCCCATCGCTTCTGCCACATCACGAAGAAATTGCTCTGCTTCAATTGTTGGATCCGGTATAAGCTCAAGCTCAACCTTTGCTTCTCTTACGCCAATGAGTCCGAACAGTCCTTTGGAGGGCTGTTCCGTCACGAGCACTTTGACGCGATCCATGGTTACATTTAATTGTGTCAAACCGCTCCGTACAGCATCATCAACCGTTTTTCCTGATGCTACGATTTTCTTCATTTCGCGAGGGCCTCCTTACCCTTGTTGGATGAACGAACGTACAGGAAGTAGTTTTGAACAATAGTATAGATGTTACTGAAAATCCAGTACAGCGGAAGTGCCGACGGGAAGTTTAGCGCCATTACGAAGATTAGGACTGGGAAAATCATAAGCATAGCTCCCATCCCCGGCATCGCTTGGGTCTGCTGTTTTTGCATCATTTTCGACTGGACAAACGTCGTGGCTGCTGCTATAAGCGGCAGGAAGTACCATGGCCCTGGTTCGCCAAGCTGCAAACCTAAGAATTCATGCGTGCGAACCTCAGGATTTCCATAAATCGAATTATAAAGCGCCATAAAAACAGGCATTTGAACAAGAAGCGGCAAACAGCCAGCCATCGGGTTTACTTTGTTGGCCTGGAACAACTTCATTGTTTCTTCCTGCTGCTTCTGCGGATTATCTTTATGTTTCTTCTTAATCTCGGCCATTTGCGGCTGAATCGCCTGCATCGCCTTTGAGCTGCGATACTGCTTCAGCGTTAACGGTAGAATTGCAGTTCTTACAATAATCGTGATGAGCAAGATAGCTAGTCCATATGAGCCACCTAACCACTCTGCAAATTTATCAAGGGTCAATGCAAAGTAGTAAACAACATTGCTCTCCCAGATATTTCCGCTCTTTAGATCCTCTGTGCTCGTTGTATGGTTCGGCGAAGTGCATCCGGAGAGCATTGCGATCAACAGCACCATACCCAGTACGAGCAGCCACTTGCGGTTTCCTCTTAAAACCAACGTGAAATCTCCTCTCTGAACACTCCAAACTAAGCATTATTGACTAAACTATACCATAAATAATAGGACAAAGAAACAACCTGGCAATGCTGGCCGATTCTGCTAAAAACGGGCATCCTTTTTCAGCAGTCCCGCCTTTCTCAATACGTGCATAATGCTCTTCTCCAGCTGCTTCGTTTCCATCTCAACCGCAGGTTTTCTTACTATTAATATAAAATCGGTATTTGGCACGATTTTGGCTCCGTTCAAACGGACAATTTCCTTAATCACTCGCCTCATCCGGTTTCGGACAACCGCATTGCCGATTTTTTTGCTGGCTGAGACGCCTAACCGGAAAGGTTCCGCTACCTGCTGCCTCGACCAATAAACAACAAACTGGCCATTGGCAAACGATTTACCGTAGCGATAGATCCGATTGAAGTCAGCGCGGTTACGCAGACGCAATTTTCTTTGCACGACCAGGCTCACCGTTCTTTCTTCATATTAATAACACTTATGTATGACTGCCCGCGGACCTACTATTCAGTATCGCCCGCAGGGCAAAAAAAAAGACCACCCGACGTGGTCTTTTGCTTATGCGCTAAGAACTTTTCTGCCTTTTTGACGACGCGCTGCCAAAACTTTACGTCCGTTTTTCGAGCTCATCCGTTTGCGGAAGCCATGTACTTTGCTGCGTTTGCTTACATTTGGTTTAAATGTAGGTCTCATCTGAACTGCACCTCCCGTATATCAAATACTCAAACAGTACGGTTTGAAACCGATCTGCTCATTCTTTGTAAACAACTGATTTTTGAAACACGCTTTTTTTATTAAACCACGACAGGCCCAAAAAGTCAATTAAAACAGCGGTCATCCAAATATTGTGGATAAATGTATGGAATACAGAGCTTTGTCGGAAAACTAATAACATGTGCATAATTTTTCGGGACTTTAGACGAACTTTGTCGAAATGGTAACAAGATATTAACAATATGTAGTGGTGTCGATAACTTTTATGCACAAGCTATTGAATTTGTGGATAAAATCTCACAATTCGTTGAAATACAAGGGATCTTTTGCTATGATTATTATGTTTTCGGTGTGAATACCTCATCGATTCATCAAATCTTATCAACAACCTGTGGATAACATTGTGAACAAACTCATCCCCTATTTATAACTCATGTTCCTATTATTCTTCATATTGTGGGTATTTCGTAATAATCACCATTCATTCGACATGTTTTGGCTTAACTGCGCCGATTCGGCGATTTTTGATAAGGAGTGACGTCTGTGGACAGCCATACCTATGATTTATGGCAGCAAGTGTTGTCAATCATTCAGACGAAACTAAGCAAACCCAGTTTCGATACCTGGTTTAAAGCGACCAAAGCTTCCTTCGTGAATGATTCTTTACTGGAAGTGACGGCGCCGACAACATTTGCGGCAGAATGGCTGGAAGGCCGATATACCAAATTAATTCGTAACACCTTGTTTGAGTTTCTCGGCAGACAGGTCGATGTCCGATTTTCAATTGAAGAAGCCAAAACAGCTGAGCCCGCGCCCGCTGTGCAGCCCAAATCAGTCGAAACGCCTATCGTTCATGAAGAGACATTCAATCATATGCTTAACCCGAAATACACGTTTGATACGTTTGTCATCGGGGCTAATAACCGGTTCGCGCATGCCGCTTCGCTTGCTGTAGCGGAAGCACCGGCAAAGGCATACAATCCGCTCTTTTTATACGGCGGTGTAGGACTTGGCAAGACGCACTTGATGCATGCCATCGGTCACTACATCATGGATCACAATCCTAGCACGAAGATTATGTACATCTCGTCTGAGAAGTTCACGAATGAATTCATTAATGCGATCCGGGATAACCGCGGGGAAAGCTTCCGCAACAAATATCGCAATATTGACGTGCTTTTGATTGACGATATTCAATTTTTGGCTGGTAAAGACGGGACGCAAGAGGAGTTCTTCCATACTTTTAATGCGCTGCATGAAGAGCGGAAACAAATCGTTATTTCGAGTGACCGTACGCCAAAGGAAATCCCGACTTTGGAGGAAAGGCTGCGTTCGCGGTTCGAGTGGGGACTGATAACGGATATCCAGGCACCGGATTTGGAGACTAGGATCGCTATCTTGCGTAAGAAAGCGAAAGCCGAGAACCTAGATATTCCGAATGAAGCCATGGTTTACATTGCGAATCAGATTGATACGAATATTCGTGAGCTGGAGGGCGCCCTCATCCGAGTGGTTGCTTACTCCTCGCTTATTAATCAGGATATTACATCTCACCTGGCTGCTGAAGCGTTAAAGGATATTATTCCGTCCAGCCGTCCGAAGATGATCACGATAAACGATATTCAGACAAAGGTTGGCGAGTTCTACGGTCTGCGTCTTGAGGAATTTAAAGCCCGGAAACGAACCAAAGCTGTCGCCTATCCGCGTCAAATTGCGATGTACCTCTCGCGTGAGCTTACTGATTATTCACTGCCGAAGATTGGCGAAGCGTTTGGCGGACGCGACCATACGACCGTCATCCATGCGCATGAGAAAATCTCGCAGCAATTGAAGATCGATCAGGACTTATACAAGATCTTGCAAAACCTGACCGAAAAGATCAAAAATCACACGTAAAAGTTATACACTTCTATATGAACAACCAAGCAAGCCTATGCACAAGCTATACACATGTGGATAGGCTTGCTTTATCCGTGTTTTAGACGGTTATCCACATATTAACGCCGCCTACTACTACGACTACTAATATTTTTTAAAAAAACATCATCAAAATAGGGCGAAATCGCCCCTTACGGCTTCGCCTATTTTTAAAACCAACAACCATCGATCCGAAACGGACTTAGGAGTGAAACCATGAAACTTTCAATTTCCAAACATGAACTGAACGAAGCCATTCAACAGGTTGCCAAAGCGGCTTCTTCCCGTCCGACAATTCCTATTCTCGGCGGCATCAAGATTGAAGTTACCCATCAAGGAGTTACCTTAACGGCGAGCGATACCGATATATCTATTCAAAGCTTTATCCCTGTAGAACGAGATAATCTCGTTATTGCACATGTGGATAAACCGGGTAACGTTGTACTTCCCGCTAAATTCTTCGTGGAGATCGTTAAGAAGCTTCCGTCCGAAAATGTAGAAATTGAAGTAGGTGCCCATTTCCAAACCTTGATCCGTTCCGGTTCGACAGATATTCAGATGGTTGGCCTGGATCCGGAGGAATTCCCGGTTCTTCCATCGATCGAGCATAATGAACTGTTCCAGATGCCAGGTGATTTGCTGAAGGCGATGATTCGCCAGACCGTTCTGGCCGCATCCGTTAACGAGCAAACGCCTATTCTGACAGGTGTGCTTTGGAGCCTTCAGGATAAGCAGCTGAAATTTGTGGCGACTGACCGCCACCGTCTGGCAAGCCGTATCGCTCAAGCGGAGACCGCTGCAGATTACCGGTTTAACAATGTCGTTATTGCTGCCAAAACGTTAGTCGAGCTGTCGAAGCTGGTTCCGGATCAGCACGGCCTTGTCGATATTGTCGTAGCCGATAACCAAGTACTGTTCAAAATCGGCAATGTTCTTTTCTACACCCGCGTGCTGGACGGGACATACCCGGATACTTCTAAAATTATTCCGAGCATGTTCAAAACAGAACTCGTTCTTGATACAAAAAATTTGACGGATGCTATCGACCGCGCGTACCTCATGTCGAGAGAAGAGAAAACGAACATCGTTCGTCTGACGACGCTTGAAGACGGCGCTATCGAGATTTCCTCCAGTTCGACAGAGCTTGGCCGTGTAACCGAGCAGCTTGAAGCGAAGCAATTCGATGGGGAAGCTCTTAAGATTGCCTTCAACTCCAAATATATGCTGGATGTGCTTAAAGTCATCGACAGCGAGCAGATCTTTATCGGCTTTACCGGGGCGATGAGCCCGATTGTTATACGCCCGACAGACCATAATTACAACACGTATGTTATCCTGCCTTATCGGACAACAAACTAAGGCTATCCAGGCAAAGGTGAAAGGCAGGTGAGCATGTGATGAAAGAAATCGCCATTCGGACCGAATATATTACGCTGGGGCAGTTTTTAAAGCTGGCTGATTGTATATCCACAGGTGGACACGCGAAATTTTTCTTGCAGGAGAACGAGGTTCAGATAAACGGGGTTGTGGATAACCGCCGCGGCAGAAAATTGTATGCCGGTGACCGCGTCGAAGTAGAAGGCTGCGGCGTCTTTACGGTGACCGGGGCTTAAGCGCCTAAGAAGAGGCCAGGGCCGGGGGGACTACGAACGTGTTTTTAAACAGCATCCAATTGCACAACTATCGCAACTACAAAGAGCTTGAACTGAAGACTGACAATCAAGTTAATTTGTTTGTTGGACCGAATGCGCAGGGCAAGACGAATTTGCTTGAGGCGATATTCGCTCTTGCCCTCACCAAGTCGCACCGCACGTCCAAGGATAAGGAGCTGATCGGCTGGGAAGCGGATACGGCCCGGATCCACGGCGAGGTGGAGAAGCGTTACGGTACTGTTAAACTTGATTTGATGTACTCGACGCAAGGCAAGAAAGCAAAGATCAACGGACTCGAGCAGCGGAAGCTCAGTGATTTTATCGGATCGCTGAATGTTGTCATGTTCGCTCCTGAGGATCTTGAGATTGTCAAAGGAACGCCGGGCATACGAAGACGGTTTCTCGATATGGAAATCGGCCAAGTACAGCCCGGTTATTTGCATACGCTGACGCAATATACCAAGGTGCTGGCACAACGGAACAATTACCTGAAGACAGCATCTCCAGGCAGCACGCAGCAGGCAATGCTGGATATCTGGAATATGCAGCTTGCTGAGCATGGTGTTAAAATTATGAAAAAAAGGAAACACTTTATTCATAAATTACAGCGGTGGGCGGAACAGATTCATTCCGGCATTACGGCGGGCGCCGAGCACCTCACCATTGAGTACCGCCCGTCCTTTGACGGCGGCCCCTCCGAAGATGAAACTGTTTTATTTGAGCAATTTATGTTAAAGTTATCACAGGTGAAAGATCAGGAGATTCGCAGAGGAATGTCGCTCGTTGGACCGCATCGGGACGACATGGCGTTCTTTATTAACGGCAAGGAAGCGGCTGTTTACGGTTCGCAGGGACAGCAGCGCACAACCGCATTGTCGCTTAAGCTTGCCGAGATAGAATTGATCTGCGAGGAAATTGGGGAATACCCGCTGCTATTGCTTGATGATGTGCTGTCTGAGCTGGACCAGAACCGGCAGACGCAGCTCATCGAGACATTTCAGAGCAAAGTTCAGACGTTTATTACAACGACCGGACTCGAGAGCGTAAATGTGAGCAAGCTCCGTGACGCCGGTATCTACGATGTGCGGGAAGGCCGAGTGACGCGCTGATAACGGGCGTATATACGGGAGGCGGAGGACATGTATATTCATTTGGGCGGAGAGAAAATTATCCGGGCTGCCGAGTTGGTAGCCATTTTTGATATATCGATAGAGCAATCCTCCAAGCTGTCCAAGCAATTTGTAGCAGGAGCCCGCAAACGCAAAGATGTCGAGACGATTGGTGAGGAAGAGCCGAAATCGATTGTTGTGACCAAGCAGAAAATCTATTATTCGCCGATTTCATCCTCTACTTTGAAAAAACGGGCACATCATTTTGCAGCGAATGGCTAGAAGCAGCCAAGGTGAACAGGTATGAGAGGAGTAGTGAGCAGTTGAATCAGCAGAATACGTACGATGAGAGTCAGATACAGGTCCTCGAGGGGTTAGAAGCTGTACGGAAACGTCCAGGGATGTATATCGGTTCTACTAGCGGAAAGGGCCTTCACCATCTCGTATGGGAGGTTGTCGATAATAGTATCGATGAGGCACTGGCCGGTTACTGTACGAAGATTCAAGTCTTTGTCCACGAGGACAACAGTATTACCGTAATTGATAACGGTCGTGGTATCCCGGTCGGGGAGAACGCAAAGCTTAAGAAATCAACCCTTGAAGTCGTAATGACTGTCCTGCATGCAGGCGGCAAGTTTGGCGGCGAGGGCTATAAAGTATCGGGCGGATTGCACGGGGTAGGTGTATCCGTCGTTAATGCGTTGTCAGAGCATGTGACGGTTACGGTTAAGCTTCATGGGAAGGTCTACCAACAAGAATACCGCCGTGGTGTACCGCAATATGATGTCAAGATTATTGGTGAATCGGAAGAGACTGGCACAACGGTTAAGTTTAAGCCGGACCCTGAGATTTTTACGGATACTACCGTTTACGAATATGAGACGCTCCAATCGCGGATTCGCGAGCTGGCGTTCCTGAACAAAGGCCTTGAGATTGAACTGACTGATGAACGCACGGGTGCTTCGAATTCGTTTAAATACGAAGGCGGTATTATCGAGTTTGTAAAGCACTTGAACCGCAACAAAGAAGTCATGCATGAAGAACCGATTTACGTTGAAGGCTCGAAGGACCATATCCAGGTTGAAGTGTCGTTGCAGTACAATGACGGCTACACCGAGAATATTCATTCCTTCGCCAATAATATTAATACGCATGAAGGCGGTACGCATGAATCGGGCTTTAAGAGCGCGTTGACGCGTATTATTAACGATTATGCCCGCAAGACGAACTTGATTAAGGACAATGACTCCAACTTCTCCGGCGACGATGTCCGTGAGGGCCTAACGGCGATTATTTCGGTGAAAATTCCGGAGCCGCAGTTTGAAGGACAGACAAAGACGAAGCTCGGCAACAGTGAGGTTCGTGGTATTGTCGAATCGTTCTTTGCAGAGAAGCTGCAGGAGTTCCTGGATGAGAATCCATCGGTTTCCCGCAAAATCGTTGAAAAAGGTCTGCAAGCGGCAAGAGCCCGCGAAGCGGCACGGAAAGCACGTGAGTTAACACGCCGTAAAAGTGCGCTGGAAGTAAGCTCTTTGCCGGGCAAGCTGGCGGATTGCTCCTCCAAGGATGCGTCGATCAGTGAGCTTTATATTGTCGAAGGTGACTCCGCCGGCGGGTCTGCGAAGCAGGGCCGCGACCGTCACTTCCAGGCAATCTTGCCGCTGCGCGGTAAAATCCTGAACGTTGAACGTGCGAGGCTTGACCGTATTCTTGGTAACGCCGAGATCCGTGCGATCATTACAGCGCTTGGTACAGGCATTGGCGATGACTTCGATCTGGCAAAGGCACGTTATCACAAAGTCATTATTATGACCGATGCCGACGTCGACGGGGCCCACATCCGGACTTTGATGCTGACCTTCTTCTTCCGTTACATGCGGAAGATTATCGAGGCAGGATATATTTATATCGCGCAGCCGCCGCTCTTCAAGATTGAACGGAACAAGGTTATCCGTTATGCGCAGTCAGAGAGGGAACGCGATGATATTATCGCGGAATTCGGAGAAGGTGTAAAAGTAAACGTACAGCGTTATAAAGGTCTCGGCGAGATGAATGCTACGCAGCTCTGGGAGACAACGATGGATCCGGAGAGCCGGACCATGCTTCAGGTATCCATTGAAGACGCGATCGAAGCCGATGTTATTTTTGACACCTTAATGGGTGATAACGTTGAGCCGCGCCGTGACTTCATTCAGCAGTTTGCGAAGGACGTTAAGAACTTGGATATTTAGCGTTTAACAAAGTTAGCCGTCCTGATGGACGGCTATTTCTTTTTGTAACGGCCGTAGGAGACCGCATATTTATAAATTTTACGGAAGATTGTTTTATCTTCAAGCTTGCGGAAAATAAAAGCATCGGGTTTTGTATTAACCTCAAGGATCCAGGGACGGAATTGCTGGTCAATGGCAATATCGATGCCCAGCTCTTTTAAACCCGGATAATGCTTTTCCAGTTCCTTTGCGATATCCAGGCTGATTTGTTTGAGACGCATGGCATAGATCATTTTTTGAGTCGGCGATTGATGGGTGGACATTAAGCGTTCGAAGGACATTGGGGTTCCGCCGTTATGGTAGTTGGTGACCACTTTAGCCGGATGAGCCAGGCGGCCGATGATCCCGGTAGCCTCCCAGTTGTTGTGATCATTGCGCTGCACCATTACCCGGATATCGAAGCGCCGCTTTTTATGACGGAGCAGATCAATTCCCTTTTGAACCAGATAACGTCTGCCGTTAATCTTCTTAACCAGGCTTTGGTACAGCAGCTCGAAGGTAGGAAAAGTCCGAATGGTCGTGTTCAATTGATATTTAAAGCCTTTGTTAGCCGGCTTGAGTCTTTCTACGCGCATAACGCCTTTGCCAAAGGTTCCGTTAACCGGTTTGACATAGACCATCCCATATTCAGTTAACATCAGCAGAAGGTGCTCCTGACTGAAGAGTTTCGTTACAGGAATATATTCACGGAGAGCTGCCGAGTGAAGAAGGACGTTTGTTTTCTCCCATTTGCTGTATACATACTGGATGGACAAAGTTGATGCTCCTTTCCCATTGGACCCTTTCAAACCATGTCAAGAATGCGAATCAAGAAGAAGACAGACTTTGTAATGAGTGGTATAATGTAATTTGGGTCTGTTTATTTTATGGCGGATCGGGAACGAAAGAATACGGATATTTGCCTATTTTTTCGTTATTTTGCAGTTAATTTGTCGGTTTCATAGATGAAACGGATGCAGGGCGTTTAGCCGTGCCTTTTTTGTGAAAGTAATATAATGGTTATCATGTTTAATAAGATTTGCAGATTGATGACGTCAGGGAGGTAAAACATGGCGGAAGAACAACAGCATTCGCAAATTAAAGACCGTGACATCGGTACAGAAATGCGCGATTCATTCATGGATTATGCGATGAGTATTATCGTAAGCCGCGCATTGCCGGATGTAAGGGATGGTCTTAAACCGGTGCATCGTCGTATTTTATACGCAATGTCGGAGCTAGGAATGTCTTCGGACAAGCCGTATAAGAAGTCTGCGAGGATCGTAGGGGAAGTAATCGGTAAGTACCATCCGCACGGCGATTCGTCGGTTTATGAAGCGATGGTACGGATGGCGCAGGATTTCTCCATGCGGTACATGCTCGTGGACGGGCATGGCAACTTCGGCTCGATTGACGGAGATATGGCGGCGGCGATGCGGTATACCGAGGCGCGTCTGTCGAAAATCGCCATGGAGATGCTCCGCGATTTAAATAAAGAAACGGTTGATTTTGTACCGAACTATGACGGCGAGGAGAAAGAGCCGGCAGTTCTGCCGTCGCGTTTTCCGAACCTGCTCGTAAACGGGGTAACAGGTATTGCGGTAGGCATGGCCACCAATATTCCGCCACATAACCTGACTGAGGTTATTGACGGCATTCAGGCCCTGATCCGTAATCCGGATATTACGCCGGTTGAGCTGATTGATTATGTAAAAGGCCCGGATTTCCCTACAGCCGGTATTGTGATGGGACTGAGCGGCATCCGTCAGGCTTATCTGACTGGCCGCGGTACTGTAACGATGCGTGCGCGTGCAACCATCGAAGAGAACGGCAATAAAGCCCGCATTATTGTGTATGAGCTGCCGTATCAGGTAAACAAAGCACGCCTGGTCGAGAAGATCGCTGAACTCGTTCGTGAGAAAAGAGTAGAGGGCATCACTGACCTCCGCGATGAATCGGACCGTAATGGCATGAGGGTCGTTATTGAGCTTCGTCGCGACGTAACGCCGAGTGTTGTGCTGAACAATCTGTACAAGCAGACGCAAATGCAATCGAACTTTGGCATTAACATGCTTGCGCTTGTTAATGGCGAACCAAAGACGCTGAATATTCGTGAAATGTTGTATTACTATTTGCAGCATCAAATCGAAGTTATACGCCGCCGTACAGAATATGACCTGAAAAAGGCAGAAGCAAGAGCTCATATTCTCGAAGGCCTGCGTATTGCGCTTGATCATCTCGATGAAGTTATTGCGCTTATCCGTGCTTCGCAAACGGCGGATATCGCCCGCGACGGCTTGATCGAGCGCTTCGCGCTCAGCTACGAGCAGGCACAGGCCATTCTTGATATGCGCCTCCAAAGGCTGACAGGCCTGGAGCGCGACAAGATTGAAGCCGAGTACACGGAACTGATGAAGAAAATTGCCGAGTACAAGGCGATTTTGGCTGATGAGCAGCTAGTGCTCAACATCATCAGCGAAGAGCTGAATGAGATCAAGGAGCGTTTCGGCGACGAGCGTCGTACTGAAATTACCGTAAGTGATGAAGAGATTCTTGACGAGGATCTGATCCCGCGTGAAGATGTCATCATCTCCATTACGCATACGGGATATATCAAGCGATTGCCGGTAACGACTTACCGCAGCCAGAAACGCGGGGGCAAGGGCGTTGTGGGCATGGATACGAAGGAGCATGATTTCGTCGAGCATCTGTTTGTATCCAATACCCATCATTACCTCCTGTTCTTTACGAACAAGGGCAAGGTATACCGCCTGAAAGCTTATGAGATTCCAGATCTCAGCCGGACTGCTCGAGGAACACCGATCATTAACCTGATTCAGATCGAGCAAGGCGAGACGATCAATGCGGTTATTCCTGTAGAGAGCTTTGATTCGGAAAGCTACCTGTTCTTTGCGACTCGCCAAGGTATAGTCAAAAAGACACCGCTTGACGATTACATGAATATACGGAAGGTCGGCCTGATTGCGATTTCGATTCGTGAGGATGACGAGCTGATCGGCGTCAAGCTGACAGACGGAAATCAGGAAATCGTAATGGGTACCGCACAAGGGATGTCGATTCGCTTCTCTGAACAGGATGTCCGCTCTATGGGACGTTCGGCGACAGGGGTAAAAGGCATTCAATTGGATGATGACGATACCGTAATCGATATGGACGTTGTTGTTCCGGATAACGATGTGCTTATTGTAACGGCAAAAGGCTACGGTAAACGCACGCCAATGGCTGAATACCGGATCCAGAACCGTGGCGGTAAAGGGATCAAGACGCTTAACGTCACCGATAAGAACGGACCTATTGTCAGCTTGAAGGTTGTACTGAATGATGAGGACCTCATGATTATGACCGCTCTTGGCACGCTTATTCGGACGAGCATGGAAGGCATCTCGACGATGGGCCGTAATACTCAAGGGGTTAAGCTGATCAATACGCGTGATGACGATACCGTATCAACGGTTACCCGTGTAGCACGCAGCGAAGAAGCCGATGATTCGTTTGAAGAAGGCGAAGAATTCGAAGAAAATGCATCGGATGCAGGCTCAGAGCCGGCAGAAGAGTAATCATAGCAGTGCAGGATTGGTATACCTCGGGAGGGGACCGTTGTGGCAACAGTGGCTTTATCACAAGTGAAGTTAGGCGACAAAATCAGCGAAGATGTCCTCACCCCGCTTGGCGGAGTGCTATTTCAGAAGGGGCGCATCGTCACACCTAGAGAATTAGATATTATGCAGGCTTTTTTGGTTCCGAAAGTACAGATCGAGCAGCCGGCTAACCAGGCAGATAGTGCACAGGAGAATGCGAAGCAAGAGAAAGCGACTGCTCCTGTACAGTCTTCCACGCCGCTGCACGATGAGTACGATCAAATGCTGGTGCTGCTGAGACGGGTAATCAACGAAATCAGATCAGGCCTGTCCATCCCGGTTATGGATATACGGAATCAACTAGAGAAGATGATGCAATATGAGAACAGTTACCAGGTTCTCACCTTTATGCCAAGACAGTTCGCTGAACGTGATTACTTACTGCACAACAGCGTGCTGGTGGCCTTAACCTCCTATCGTATTGCCCAGTGGTGCGGACTGCCGCGCAAAGATTGGATGCCGGTAGCACTTGCTGGTTTGCTTCACGACATCGGGAACGTCAAGATTGATCCGGCTATTTTGTCTAAGCCGACAGCTTTGACAGCTGATGAGAATGAAGAAATGAAACGTCATACGGTATTAGGTTACCAGCTGCTCAAGAATGTTGCCTCTTTAAACGAGGGAGTTAAGCTGGCTGCTCTTCAGCATCATGAACGTATTGACGGCAGCGGTTATCCGCTTGCCATCGATACGTCAAAGATCCATCCTTATGCAAAGATTGTAGCCATTGCAGATATCTATCATGCTATGACGCTAAACAGGTTCTACCGCAAGGCAGCCTCGCCATATTTCGTCCTGGAACAGATTCAGAGCGATGCCTTCGGAAAGCTTGAGCCTGTATACGTCAGAATGTTTGTAGAGAAAGTTACACAATTCCATAACGGCAATATCGTCAAACTAAGCGATGACCGCGTAGGGGAAATTGTGTTTACAGATGCTGTACATCCGACAAGACCTTGGGTTTCTGTTGGAGGGTCGATTATTAATCTCACAATCGATAGACATCTGCATATTAAAGAAGTAATGGGTTAACCTAAAGATATCGCCCTCCATAAGGGCGATATCTTTATTGTTTTATAAGGATTATTCGCATTATTATAAGATGTAAAAGATAATAATGATGTTTTATAAAAATACTTTTAAAAAGTACTTGCATTCCAATAGGCGGACATGGTATATTATCTAAGTCGCCGCTGAAACACATGGACGACAAACGCAAAACAAATTGTTCTTTGAAAACTGAACAACGAGCAAAACTGCCCCGTTAGAAATAA
>NZ_FOMT01000009.1 GCF_900112695.1 Paenibacillus catalpae | reverse complement strand
CCTTTCCCGATTCGGCCATGCGACCGATTCGCGTATCCGGTATTAGCATTCGTTTCCGAATGTTATCCCAGTCTTATGGGCAGGTTACCCACGTGTTACTCACCCGTCCGCCGCTAACCTTGTCCCGAAGGACAAGATCCGCTCGACTTGCATGTATTAGGCACGCCGCCAGCGTTCGTCCTGAGCCAGGATCAAACTCTCCATGAAATGGTTCTGTTTGACTTGCTCAAACTTTGTTTTTATCGCTTTTTCCGTTATTTCTAACGGGGCAGTTTTGCTCGTTGTTCAGTTTTCAAAGAACAATTTCTTTTGTGTGTCGTTCGCGATAACCTCAGCGGCGACAAGAGATAATATATCATGGAGGCCTATAGGATTGCAACCCTTTTTTTAAACTTTTTTTATTGGATTATTCTACCTGTAGTTTCGTACGTTCAATGCATAACGGGACAGCTCTTTCGGCGATGCAATCCGTGCATACATACGGAAGATAATTTTGTACCGTCGGGTTATAGCTTGCTTAATATCTCCGTCTAAACGGTTGTCATTCAGATCAAGAAGCATCTCATCTAATTCTTTGCGCAGGACGTAATCGAGTTCTTTGCATTCTTTGTCGTTGAATAGAATTCCTAGCATAACTATTGAGCGCCCTCCTAAGCAGTAATGGCCAAGCAGCTTATTGCTGCGGCAGCTAAAAGCAAAAGCGGCGTCTCGCGATTACGCATCACGACGCCGCCTTACTGTTATGCTCAATATTTGGGAAAAATATTACAACGAACTTATCCATACGCTTACTGTACTTTCAATTATTGCTGCAATTAGCAGTGTAACCGTCAAAATAACGACCACAGGGACCGATCTAATCATGAAATATTCGATCTCCGGCCCTGATTTGCCCGCTTCCTTCCCCGGTATAATCAGCCTGCCTAATGCTTTGAGCAAGAGAACACCAAATTTCATCCCGTATGCACAAGCAATAACGATAGCCGGGATCTCAAGTAACCCGTGAGGCAAGAGGCCAAGAACTACGGTTAACATATCTCCCGTACCTTGAGTCTCAGCAACATGCTGCAGTAAAAAGCCTACAACCATTCCGTTCAATACAAGGAAGAAGATTGGAGCGATGCCCAAGATTGCGCCTATATAGATAATGAAGATAGATTTGATCGCATTGTTTAAGAAGATAAAAACCATAAAGGCTAATGTCGGATTATTCGACTGTTCCAGGGAGTTCGCAACATCACCCAGCGCATTAATCTGCTGCTCCAGGTAATCGCTGAACGCGCTGTTGGTTCCTCCGACTACAATTCCAGCAAAAAATAAAATGAATCCAAACGCGATGTAGGGATTCATGATTTTGAAATGGGCTTTTATTTCAGACCACCTAAACATGCTTATCCTCTCCTAAAAAGAATTGTCACTCAATTAGCCAATTACATGGCCAGTTGTGATGATTCTTTACTTCGAAAGCATTAACCTAAAGAATTGTCACTCAAGTGGCCAATTACATGGCCAGCTGTGATGATTCTTACTTCGAAAGCATTAACCTAAAGAATTGTCACTCAAGTGGCCAATTACATGGCCAGTTGTGATGATTCACACTTCGAAAGTTTTAACCCAAAGAATTGTCACTCAATAACATTATCCTTAAAACAACTTGTCTGTTGGTTTGAACAAGCATGAATATCTTGGATGTACGAGCATAGATTGTACTAGAACAAGCTTCCAATAGAAAGGAGAGCCTTAAGATGAATTTCTTTTATGTACTGAACGGACGGAAATTAAAACGCAACTTCCTTATTGTTCTCGCACTTGTCTTCTCTGTAGGGGTAATCTACGCCGAAAGAGACAACATCACGGTATTTGCACCGCAGCAGCCGGCTGCCATATACAGTGTTCCTACCGATAAGAAGGTGATTGCCCTGACTTTCGACATTAGCTGGGGGGACAAGCGTGCGGAGCCTATTCTTAAAGTATTGGAAGACAAAGGAGTTAAGCAAGCAACCTTCTTCTTGTCTTCCCCTTGGAGCCAGTCTCATCCTGACATTGTCAAAGACATCGCTAACGACGGCTTTGAGATCGGAAGCCATGGCCACAAGCATGATAATTACAGCAAGCTTAGTGATGAAGAAATCCGTACCCAAATCACTACCGCGCATACGATTTTGTCCGATCTGACCGGCAAACAACCGAACCTGATCCGACTGCCTAACGGAGATTTCGACAAACGGGTGCTCCGTATCGCAGAAGAGCTTAACTACAAAGTCATTCAATGGGACACGGATTCGCTGGATTGGCTGAACATCGGAACAGACAAAATCATTAACCGCGTCGTAAGCCGTGCCCATAATGGAGACATTATTCTTATGCATGCCAGCGATTCTGTGAAACAAACCCATGAAGCACTCCCTGTTATTATTGATGAGCTTCGCGCTAAAGGGTATGAATTTGTGACGGTATCGGAACTGATTAACCAAACAGAGTCAGAAGGCCGTGCTGTTCAGGACAAAACGACCTCGCTTACCATGCTTGGACTTGAAGAAGCGGTTACTGCTGCTGATACGGGATACTAAACAAAGGATTACGCGACCGGCTTTGCAGATGCTGCAGAGTCGGTTGTTGTATTTTTCTGAAGCAGTCTTGGCAGTATGAGGATCTGGTAAGCATTGCAGATAAACAATGGGATAACCATAAAGACGATAGCCGAAATGTTCGTCTCCCCTTGCAAAGCCGGCCATGCTTCCACAAATGTAACGAAGAACATCAGAAACGCGGTTGGCACAAATGCACTTGGATTGGTTTGTTTGATTTTGATGTAGGCTACTCCCACGGAGAAAGCTAACAAGGCAAGCGGAAGCACCCAGAAAAACCAGTTATTCGTCCGCTGCTCATACAGAAGGTATCCGAGGCCAAATACGGCAAATACGGTTGTATATCCCTGCAGAGCATTCCAAAGATAGCTTTTGCGGAAAATGCTTAATGCGATGTAATTTAACGTCAGGTAAGCAAAGAACCCCATCTGGCTGAATGCTCCTATCAATAAGCCGACCATCGCCATCATGAAGGCGTTGAATCCGGCTGCCTCAAGCCCCATAAATCCGAAGGACTGGTCCGTCCATTGCATGATCGACCCGCTGATGACTGTTACGGCAGCCCCAACTGCCATGCAGCTCCAAAAAAGAAAAAACCATCTTTTCAAATTCATACTCCGTTATCCTCCTTCAAGTTTGGCGAAGTCCGCGCTGCACAAGCCCTTCCCGCACCATCCATTATTTTACCACGTTCGTCATAAAAAGCTAACCTCGAAGCCATGATAATCCCGTGAACATTAAGACATACTACGATATAAATTCAGCTATGGTGTCTTAGAAGGGAGTTCGTTGGTGCATGCGCATGCGATTGGCTTTATTAATGGCGCTTTCCGCCCTATCATTCGTCTTAACGAGCTGCGGTGCGGAATCATCGGGAAATAACCAGCAGATAAGCTACAAGGACATGAAGTCGATGGTCATCGATATACTGAAGACCGAAGATGCTCAGAAGGCTTTGCAGGAATCAGCCCAGCAGATGTCCGGTTATAACGGCAGCGGTACAAAGCTGTTGTCGGTACAAGATCAGGAACAAGTAAGGCTTGCGGTCAAAGATGTAATAGTCTCTCCGGAATATGACAAAGTCATCAGGACGTTAATGACGGATACCCGCTTTGCAGGTGAATTCGCTAAGGCGGTGAATAAGCAGAACAAAGACATTCATAAGGAGTTAATGAAGGATCCGTCTTATCAAGAACAGATGATTAAAGCCATGAAGACGCCTGAGATGGACAAAATGATTCTTGAGGTGCTGCAAAGCACGCAGTATAAAAAACAAGTGATGTCGCTTATGCAGGAATCAATGCAAAACCCCCTCTTCCGTCTGGAAGTGCTTGATCTGATGAAAAAAGCGGTTCAGGAAGAGCTTAAGCCGAAGCCGGATGAGAAGGTTGAGAAGAAACAGGAAGGCGGCGGCGAAGAGGAAGGTTCTTCTGATGAAGAGAAGCAAAGTGAAGAAGGCGGCGGCGAGGGCGAAGGCGAACAGGAATCCTCGACTTAACATTAACCAGGCTTCAAGCTGAATCTAATATTAAGGATGTAAAAAGCCCGGGTCAGGGTCGAGAGCTTAGTCGCTCTCTTTCCTGCCCGGGCTTTCGTTTTATTTTACCGTCCGCATTTCTGAATAACTTGCTCAGCAATATCGAGGTAAAGTCCGCCTGTTTCGGATTCGGCTTTGTAGACCGAAGGCGAGAAATCAGGCTCGGAAATATGGTTATCCGGTTGTCCCAGCGGAATCTGCGCAAGCAGCTCGGCATGCAGGGATTCTGCCAGACGAGCACCGCCGCCGCGACCAAAGATGTACTCCGGCTCGCCGCATTTGCTGCATTTGTAATAGGACATGTTCTCGACGACACCAATAATCTCATGGTTGGTCTTAATGGCCATCGCTCCTGCACGTGCAGCTACAAATGCTGCTGTAGCATGAGGGGTCGTAACGATGATCTCTTTGCTTTGCGGGATGATCTGATGAACATCCAGAGCTACATCGCCCGTACCTGGCGGAAGGTCAAGCAGCAGGTAATCCAGCTCGCCCCACTCGATTTCGGCAAAGAAGTTGCGGAGCATCTTGCCCAGCATCGGTCCGCGCCATACGATTGGGCTGTTATCTTCAACAAAGAAGCCCATTGACATGACTTTCACGCCAAAGCGTTCGATCGGGATAACCCGTTCGTTCACGATCTCAGGCCGTGTCTCGATGCCCATCATATCAGGCACGCTAAAGCCGTAAATATCCGCGTCGATGATACCGACGCGTTTGCCTTTGCGGGCTAAGGCGACCGCGAGATTGACGGTCACCGTCGACTTGCCGACGCCGCCCTTGCCGCTGGCGACGGCAATGAACTGCACCCCGCTGCCGGGATCGAGCAGCGGGTTATCGAGCCCGGCCCCGTGCCCTTGTACGGGGCCGTTGCCTTGGCCTGCGGCTGGCTGCGCCTTGCCGCCAGCCTGGCCTTGCGGCGCGGCAGCTGCGCCTGCGCCGCCCTCAAGCGCACGAAACCGGCAATGCACGGTTTCGGCGCCAGCCCGCGCGAGCGCTTCGCGCAGCGCGGCTTCCAGCGAGGGACGAACCTCCTCGCTGGCTGTAAGGACCGTCATCGATACTTGACGGTCCTTCACAACAACATCGCGGACAGAAACGGTGTCCGCGCTATATTGGGCCGTCACAGAACCGACGGCATCCAGAGCTTGTTCACGTGTTAACATGAATGAGTCCCACCTTTATGTAAGAGAGTTGTAGGTGTAAGCGTGATTGTAGCTGCTTATTTATAATGAGTATAGCATATTAAGCGGGACAAGGTTAATTCGTCGTATTCGCCTCCTGATCCGATGACGTATCGGTACTCAGCTTCTCCCCCGATGAATACCGGAGAATGCCTTGGTATATCGAGGCAGCAACCTGTCGCTGATAATTCGAATCGGCGAGCCGTGCTGCTTCCCCCGGATTGGACAGGAATCCGACTTCTACAAGCGCCGTCGGTATATTCTCCAATGCTTTCAGGAGGTAAACATTATTTTTGTCCTTCACCGCTACCCGGCTCGTATTCTCCAGGTTACGGCGGATCTCATTCTGAATAAAAGTAGCCAGTACCTGATTATCCGGATGATTAGCGGGGTTAAAAAACGTTTGAGCGCCTGACCATTTCGCAGAAGGAATACTGTTCATATGTATGCTGACGACAAGGCTTGGCTCGCTCTCTTTAATATTTGCCACCCGCTGCATCAGATCCTCCGTCTTGCGTTTCGAATACCCCTTCGTATCCTGATTCGCGAGATCATAATCCCCTTCTCTGGTTAACAGCACAATGGCACCTGCCTGCTGCAAATAATCTCTGAGGTATAAAGCAATGGCCAGGTTAAGATCCTTCTCGACGACACCTTCCTTACTAACAGCACCGCCGTCAATACCGCCATGTCCAGCATCGATCGCAATCGTCTTCCCCGATAAAGGCAGCGTCCAATAAGACCAGGTTCGAGATACAGGCTCTCCGCCTTGGGAAAGCAATATCCAGGTTAACACAAGCGTAGCCATGCCGGCCGCAATGCGGAGTGCTCCCTTATAGGTCATCCAGACGACCAGTCGTTTTCGGCGCATAAAAAAACCACCTCGCTTTCTACAAATGATCTGTTAATCATTTATATGGGACGAGATGGTTGTTTATGATGGCCAAGCAATCAATTCGTGTACTTAACGTATCAAATAGTTAACTTAGTTAGATACCGGCCGTTCAGCCATACCTTCGATCAGAATCTTCGCCACTTCCGGACGGGAGAATTCTGTCGGCGGGCAAACGCCGTCTCTTAGCAAGGAGCGTACTTTCGTGCCTGACAGCGTCAAATGATCTTCTTTACCATGCGGGCAAGTTTTAGTTGTTGCCATGTTGCCGCATTTCTTGCAGAAGAAGCTATGCTCGAAGAACAAAGGCGTAATGCCAAGATCTTCTGCGGGAATCGTCTTCAGCAGTTCCTGTGCTTCGTATGTGCCGTAGTAGTCGCCTACACCGGCATGGTCACGGCCAACGATGAAATGGCTGCAGCCATAGTTTTTACGTACAAGCGCATGGAAAATCGCTTCGCGAGGACCCGCGTAACGCATAGCCGCCGGGAATACACCCAGAAATACGCGATCGCTTGGGTAGTAGTTCTCAAGCAAGGACAGGTAGCTCTTCATCCGTACATTCGCCGGAACGTCGTCGGATTTGGTCTCACCTACTAGCGGGTTCAAGAACAAAGCGTCGACAATCTCCATTGCCGTCTTTTGAATGTATTCATGTGCACGGTGAACTGGGTTGCGCGTTTGGAAGCCAACAACGGTTTTCCAGCCTCTTTCCGCGAAAATGCGGCGTGTCTCAGATGGATCGAAGTAGAACTCCCCGAATTTCTCAGGCTCTGGACGATTCAGAACTATAATCGCGCCACCAATGTATGTGGATGGGCGGGAAAGCAGCTTTTGAACGCCAGGATGCTCCAGATCATCGGTTTTGAAAACGTTAACCGCTTCTACCTTCTGATCAACGTTGTAGATGCTCTCTACATCGATAACGGCGTAAGTTACGCCATCTTCACCAACAAGCGCGGCACGAGTGCCAACTTGGAGTTCAGCAGCTTTCGCTTCGTCTACAGCAAGAGTAATGGGAATGCTCCAAACCGTGCCGTCAGCAAGACGCATCTTTTGTACGACAGAGATGTAATCCGATTCGTTCATAAAACCTGTCAACGGCGAGAAAGCCCCAACGGCAATCAGGTCAAGATCAGATACAGTCCAGTTATTAATGACAATCGTATTCAAAGACTTAGCTTCATTCAAAAGCGCTACACGCTGCTCGCCGGTAGCGAGACAATTCACAAGCTTACCGCCATGCGGTAAAATCTGGCTCATTGCTGATAGCCTCCTCAAAATGTGAAGTTGGCTTAGCCGGCATACTAAATTCTTTATATCTTATTTTATTTATGCAATCCGCATTCTGTTTTCTCTTGCCCGGACCAACGTCCTGCACGTGGGTCTTCACCAGGCATTACTTGACGCGTGCAATACTCACATCCGATACTTGGGTAGTTTTGGTCATGCAGCGGATTGTAAATAACGTTGTTCTCACGAATGTAGTTCCAAACATCTTCTGTAGTCCAGCCTGCAATCGGATTAAATTTAATGAGTCCAAATTTCGTGTCATACTCCACTTTCTTCGCGTTGGCACGAGTTGGAGCCTGATCACGGCGGATACCCGTAATCCATGCATCATACTGGTTCAGAATTCTTGTCAGAGGCTCTACTTTACGGATATTGCAGCAAGCGTTAGCGTCAGATTTCCAAAGCTCTGCACCATGCTTCTCAGCTTGCTCCTCAGGAGTAATCAGTGGTTTAACTTCAACGAATGGAATGCCAGGATAACGTTCAACCATGCGGTCGCGTGTTTCGTATGTTTCTTTAAAGTGAAAATCCGTATCAAGGTAAAAAATATCTGTCTTTGGGCTGATCTTTTGCAGCATGTCGACGATTACAACGTCTTCAGCGCCAAAGCTGCATGCAAACGTAATATTGGGGAATGCTTCAACTGCATAAGCCAAAATCTCTTCCGGCGTAGCATTTTCAAGCTCTTCGGCTTTTTGTTTAACCAACGCTTCTTTCTCGAACAGGTTCATGGTTTTGCCCTCCATTATTAATTCCAAGTAAATTCATATGCTATTAAGAAGAGTATACGTTCTAACGCGAAAATGTTCAATAAAAGTTTTCACCAAAATGAAATAAAGTTTTTATGAGCTTATCCATCAAACCGAGTACCGAGCTGCTGACATAATTGCCTATTACGCAAAAACACCTCCTCCGCATAACGGAGAAGGTGTTCGATAAAAATATTAACGTTTCGAGAATTGTGGCGCGCGACGAGCCGCTTTAAGACCGTATTTTTTACGTTCTTTCATACGTGGGTCACGAGTCAGGAAGCCAGCACGTTTCAGAGCTGGACGGAACTCAGGGTCTGCTTTAAGCAGAGCACGGGAGATACCGTGGCGGATAGCGCCAGCTTGACCAGACATACCGCCGCCGTTAGCGATTACGATAACGTCGTAGTTGTTCAAAGTTTCAGTCAGAACCAATGGCTGCTTAACGATCAGCTTCAATGTTTCCAGACCAAAATATTCGTTCAAGTCGCGTTTGTTAACAATGATTCGTCCTTCACCTGGCACCAAACGTACACGTGCAACAGAGTGTTTACGACGACCGGTTCCATAGTATTGTACTTGTGCCATGAAACTGTCCTCCCCTTATTAGCCGCGAAGTTCGTAAACTTCTGGATTTTGTGCTTGATGCGGATGCTCCGAACCAGCGTATGCTTTAAGTCTAAGTTTCATTGCGTTACCTTGACGAGTCTTTGGCAACATGCCGTGAACTGCCAATTCGATAGCGCGGTCAGCTTTTTTAGCGATCATCTCATGAGCTGGAGTTACTTTCAAACCACCAGAGTAACCCGAGTGACGGTAGTACATTTTGTTTTGCATTTTCTTGCCAGTCAGAACTACTTTCTCAGCGTTGATAACGATAACGAAATCGCCAGTGTCAACATGAGGAGTGAATTGCGGTTTGTGCTTGCCGCGGATCAGGCTAGCAGCTTCAGTAGCCAGACGGCCGAGCGTTTTACCTGCAGCATCAATGATGTGCCATTTGCGCTCAACTTCATTTGGCTTAGCCATATACGTAGTACGCATGGAGATCCTCCTTATATCCGTTACAGTTAAAATTTTATTAAACAACGTTTCACGTTTTTACAGTTAGTTGAATCAAATGTTGCATGCCAAGTTTGTGTCAGTCTCAGTCGGGGCTGTGGGATAGCCACTAAGAAAGCACAAGTTATATTCTACTATAGATAATGGCCTAAATCAAGGAGTTATTAAATGTTAATTTACATTTGTTCAGGATATTCAACCTTCATAAGCATCAGACCATGAGGCATCGCCGTTGGACCGGCTAGAGACCGTTTACGGCCTTCCAATATGCGCGCCATATCTTCCGGCTTCAGCTTCCCGTGGCCAACATGAAGAAGCGTACCCATCACGATTCTGATCATATTATAAAGAAATCCGTTACCTGTCATATACATATGGAGCATTTGCCCTTCGCGCTCGAAATAAGCCTCGTAGATGGTCCGTACATGATGCGGCTTGGTCGAGTGAATGGACGTAAATGAAGTGAAGTCATGCTCCCCCACAAGGCAGCTGAGCCCCTGCTGCATCGCTTCGACATTAAGCGGTGTTGGATGATGGAACGCGTAACGGCGGTAGAACACATCCGGAAATTTCCCCATATCAATCGTATAGCGATACGTTTTCCGTTTAGCTGAGCGTCTCGAATGGAATTGTTCCGGTACCTCAAAGGCATCCATAATAACAATATCCTTCGGCAGCCGGGTATTCAAAGCAATTGCCCAACGTTCTGCCGGAATCGCGGATTCCGTAAAGAAGTTGAATACTTGTCCCGTCGCATGCACGCCGGCATCCGTTCTGCCTGAACCGATAATGATAAGATCCTCACCGGTCAGCTTCTTGATGGCCAGCTCGATCTCTTGCTGGATGGTCCGTCCATAAGGCTGAGACTGAAACCCGTTAAAGTCCGTCCCGTCGTAGCTTACCGTTACAGCTATATTCCTCATCCTTCACCACCTCCCGTATGTTAATCAGACATGCAATTAACAATCAATCCCCTTAAATTAAAAAGGATGAACCCTTTTCGGCCTTATTTTTTTATTGCCTAGCACGAAGTATGTGCTTCACTGGCGGAGTGCGCGGAATAAAAGGTTTTTGACCGAAGAAGCGAGTGAATGCTTCCGAAGCAGCTTTCTTGCAGAAAGCTTTTAAGCGTTCGCCTTTGTTCCCGGATTTCAACCGCTTAAGCGAGTTGTTAGAAGAAATCCGGAAACAACAGCGATCGAGGCAAAATCTTTTATGCAGAACAGCAATATGCCAGTGTAGCACTCCTTCAATGCAGGGCAATAAAAAAAGGTGGCCTCAAAGGTCCACCCTTTCTCACCGCGAAACGCTAGCTCAACCGCCTAAGCGGCGAGCCGATTACGCTTGTGTTACGCACGGTCAACCAGTTCCAGGTACACCATAGGCGCAGCGTCGCCACGGCGAGGTCCCAGTTTCAAAATCCGTGTGTATCCGCCCGCACGTTCCGAGTAACGGGTGGCCAGCTCGGAGAACAGTTTTTGGATTGCATCTTGCTCTCCGTCAACAGTTTCACGACGAACGTAAGCAGCTACTTGACGACGAGCGTGCAAGTCACCCTTCTTCGCTTTCGTGATCAGTTTTTCAGCGATCGAACGAACCTCTTTCGCTTTAGCTTCTGTTGTTTGAATGCGCTCATACAGGAACAGGTCAGTAACGAGATCACGGAAAAGTGCTTTCCGCGCGCTAGCGTCACGGCCCAATTTTTGATATGCCATCTTGATTTCCCCTCCCTTGCCTAAAGTCTGTTCTAGATGTTCAAGATTCTACTCTTCCATGCGAAGGCCAAGACCAAGCTCTTCGAGCTTTTCTTGAACTTCCTCGAGGGATTTACGGCCCAGGTTACGAACCTTCATCATGTCCTCTTCGGATTTCGTGATCAGCTCTTGAACAGTGTTAATGCCTGCACGTTTCAAGCAGTTGTAGGAACGCACGGAAAGATCCAGTTCTTCGATAGTCATCTCAAGAACTTTCTCTTTCTTGTCCTCTTCCTTCTCGACCATGATTTCCGCGTCTTTGGCTTCATCGGTCAATCCGACGAACAGGTCCAAATGCTCGGTCAAAATTTTAGCGCCAAGGCTTACAGCCTCTTCCGGTCTAATACTGCCATCAGTCCATACTTCAAGCGTAAGCTTGTCGTAGTTGGTTACTTGACCAACGCGGGTATTTTCAACGCTGTAATTGACACGGGTAATTGGCGTGTAAATCGAATCAACGGGAATAACCCCAATCGGTTGATCGTCCCGTTTGTTACGGTCCGCCTGGACGTAGCCACGTCCACGATTGGCAAAAATTCGCAAATGGAGCCGCGCGCCGGAGGCCAAGGTGGCGATGTGAAGATCAGGGTTCAAAATCTCGACATCGCTGTCAGCTCGAATATCCCCTGCCGTAACGATTCCTTCACCTTCAGCGTCGATTTCCAGCACCTTTTCTTCATCGGAGTGGATTTTCAACGAGAGGCCTTTCAAGTTCAGAATGATCTCAGTTACGTCCTCGATCACTCCTGGAACCGTAGAGAACTCGTGAAGCACTCCGTCGATTTGAACGGATGTTACTGCCGCACCCGGCAGCGAGGACAACAAAATTCGGCGAAGCGAATTTCCAAGCGTCGTGCCATATCCACGCTCGAGCGGTTCTACTACGAAACGCCCGTATGTTCCATCCTCATTCAAATCTACGGTCTCGATTTTCGGCTTTTCGATCTCAATCACTAATAGTACCCTCCTTCAAACGTCGCTCCGTTACCATTCGTATTGTGTAGTCAAACCTCGTAGTATGCCAAACCTTCACAACCATTATTCACAAGTTGTTGTTATTTGATACCACAGCGGATCCAACTATACGCGACGACGTTTCGGCGGACGGCATCCGTTGTGAGGAACTGGCGTTACGTCTTTAATCAGGTTAACTTCCAGACCAGCTGCTTGAAGCGAACGAATCGCTGCTTCGCGGCCTGCGCCAGGACCTTTAACCATAACCTCAACAGCTTTCATGCCATGCTCCATCGCTGCTTTAGCTGCTGCTTCAGCTGCCATTTGCGCTGCGAAAGGCGTGGATTTACGCGAACCCTTGAAGCCCAGGTTACCGGAGCTTGCCCAAGAGATTGCGTTGCCATGAGGGTCAGTGATCGTTACGATCGTGTTATTGAATGTCGAACGGATGTGTGCTACGCCCGACTCAATATTTTTCCGGTCACGACGTTTTGTACGAACGACTTTTTTAGGTTTAGCCATTGCCCTATTTCACCCCTTTATTATTTCTTCTTGTTAGCTACAGTCCGACGAGGACCTTTACGCGTACGAGCGTTTGTTTTCGTACGTTGACCACGAACAGGCAAACCACGACGGTGACGAACACCACGGTAGCAACCGATCTCGATCAGGCGTTTAATGTTAAGCGAAATTTCACGACGCAGGTCGCCTTCCACTTTAACGGATTTGTCAATTGCTTCACGCAATTTCGCGAGTTCGTCTTCTGTCAGATCGCGAACACGAGTGTCAGCGTTAACGCCAGCAGAGCTCAAGATTTTTTGCGAAGTTGTTTTGCCAATACCGAAAATGTATGTCAGGGCGATTTCCACGCGTTTATCACGCGGCAAGTCTACACCAGCTATACGTGCCATAGGCCGTTGTCCCTCCTTCTATCCTTGTTTTTGTTTGTGTTTCGGATTTTCACAAATTACCATAACGTTGCCTTTACGACGAATGACTTTGCATTTTTCGCAAATCGGCTTTACCGAAGGTCTAACCTTCATTGTGAATTACCTCCCGAATCCTTCGCAAGTATACCGCGGGCGGTCTACTTCCGATAGGTGATGCGCCCTCTTGATAAATCATAAGGCGATAACTGTATAACCACTTTGTCCCCAGTCAGAATACGGATAAAATGCATTCTGAGTTTTCCGGAAACATGTGCGAGAATTTGATGACCGTTCTCCAGCTCCACCTTGAACATGGCATTCGGCAGCGGTTCGATTACCGTACCTTCGACCTCAATGACGTCTTCCTTAGCCACCGTCATTCTCCTTTCGCATGTGCGTACTTCTGAATCACATAACGTAACTTGGCATTGGTCACCCTGCCCGTTTCAAGCAAGCTGCTTGTAACTTCGCTGCTTATAGCGGGTTGTAACTCGAGATGCAGAACGTTCTTTTTCTTCGGTTGATCAAACCTGCGTTTATCGCCATCGACGATAAGAACGAAGCGTTCGTCAACAATTTCAATAATAACAGCATAGCTGTTCTCATCTTTGCCCCGAAGCACCTTGACGATTTGACCGATTTGCGGATGTTTATCCATATCAGATTACACCGACTGCGGTAGTTTCGTCAAAATTTCGAATCCGTCCTCCGTTACGGCAACCGTGTGCTCGAAGTGAGCGCACCAGGAGCCGTCTTCCGTTACGACCGTCCAATTGTCTTCAAGCGTGCGAACATAGCGTTCACCGATGTTGACCATAGGTTCGATGCAAAGCACCATTCCTGGCTTAAGACGCGGCCCGCGATCCGGAATGCCGTAATTCGGAATTTGCGGTTCCTCGTGGAGGTCCTTACCAATACCGTGTCCGACAAATTCCCGTACAATCGAAAAGCCCGCCGCTTCGGCAACCTGTTGAACCGCATGCGATATTGTAAATAAACGAACATCTGGGCGAACAAGATTAATCCCTGCGTACAGAGACTCCTCTGTCACCTCAAGCAACCGCTTGACTTCATCCGAAACGTTACCGACCGGATAGGTCCAGGCCGAGTCGCCGTGATAGCCTTCATACTGCGCTCCAATGTCGATGCTTATAATATCGCCTTCGTTCAACTTACGAGGTCCGGGAAAACCGTGTACCAGCTCGTCATTTACAGAAGCGCAAATGCTGGCAGGAAAACCATTGTAACCTTTGAAGGATGGCTCAGCGCCTTGGCTGCGGATGTACGCTTCGGCCAGCTGATCGAGCTCCTGGGTTGTAACCCCGGGCTTTACCGCTTCAGCCATAATCCGATGTGTCTCCGCTACAATGCGGCCGGCTTCCCTCATATATCGCAGCTCCGATTCGGATTTGCAAATGATCATTACAATGAACCTCGCAAGCAGGAAACAATCTCGGCCGTAACCGTATCGATTTCCTTCTCGCCGTCGACTTCGCGAAGTAGACCTTTACCGCTGTAGTAGTCAAGAAGCGGCGCGGTTTTCGAGATGTACTCGTCAAGACGCGTTCCGACTTTCTCTTCCGTGTCATCCGACCGTTGGTACAATTCGCCGCCGCATTTGTCGCAGACGCCTTCTTGTTTCGGTGGGTTGAACATTACATGGTATGTCGATCCGCAAGCTTTACAGATGCGTCTGCCAGTCAAACGGGCAAGCAACAAGCCGCGGTCAACTTTCAAATTAACTACATGGTCAATGCCGCGGTTCAATTCAGTCAGCATAACATCAAGCGCTTCGGCTTGCTGCAGCGTACGTGGAAAACCATCGAGCAAGAAACCTTTATTGCAATCGTCTTGAGCAAGACGTTCTTTGACAATACCGTTCGTAATCTCATCGGGAACCAGCTTGCCTTGATCGACAAACTCTTTCGCTTTAAGACCGAGCGGAGTCCCCTGTTTCATCGCAAGCCGGAATGCATCGCCTGTCGAGATATGCGGAATGCCAAACTCGCCAACGATACGTTCTGCTTGTGTCCCTTTACCGGCCCCCGGAGGACCCATGAATAAAATGTTCATTCCGTCTTCCTCGCTTTAAGCACAATAGGCTCGTGCGGGTTCCGTCCCTCGCATACAAGCGAAGTTACGGAATCCCGGTCGGAACCTATTGTTATTTATTGATAAACCCTTTGTAATGGCGTTTTATCAACTGGCTCTCGATTTGCTTCATCGTATCAAGTGCAACACCGATGACGATCAGAAGCGAGGTACCGCCTAGTTGAACCGATTGAGGCAATCCAGCTAAAGCACCAAACGCCACAGGCAACAAGGAGATAACGGCCAGGAAAATCGCACCCGTCAGCGTAATCCGCGACAATACGCGAGTCAAATAAGAGGAAGTTGGTTTGCCAGGACGAATGCCTGGGATGTAACCGCCATTCTTCTTCATCTGATCCGCCATTTGAACCGGGTTAATCTGAACGAATGTATAGAAGAACGTGAACCCGATAATCAGCAGAACATAAAGTACCATGCCAAGCGGCTCACTGTACGTTAAATTGTGCATGATCCAATCAGCCCAAGCGGCACCAGACCAAAATTGAGCGATTGTTGCCGGGAACATCAGTAACGAAATTGCGAAAATGACGGGAATAACACCTGCGCCGTTCACTTTCATTGGTATGTGAGTCGATTGACCACCATACATTTTCCGACCAACTACGCGTTTAGCGTATTGAACCGGAATTTTACGGATCCCTTGTTGTACGAAGATTACACCAACAATGATCAGTATAATCGCTAAAGCGATCAGTACCATCTTGCCGATGCCCCAGAACAAGTTGGCATCTGAGTCAGAAAACTCTGTTTGGTAAATCGTACGGATATGTTGCGGAATGCTTGCTGCGATAGCGGCAAAGATCAGAATCGAGATACCGTTACCGATACCACGCTCCGTAATTTGCTCGCCAAGCCACATCAGGAATGATACGCCCGCTGTCAAGACGATAGCGATAAGCAAGTAATCTACAAAATTCGCACCAGGAACCATTTCGTAGTTGTATTGACGGTTGAAGCCAATTGCTGTTGCAAAACCTTGCAATAAACCAAGGATTACCGTGCCGTAACGTGTAATCTGCGCGAGTTTCTTTTTCCCGTTCTCGCCTTCCTTCGCCCATTCGGCGAATTTAGGGATAACGTCCATCGATAACAGCTGCACGATGATCGAAGCTGTGATGTATGGAGCGATACCAATCGCAAAGATTGAGAATTGGAACAGAGCCCCGCCGGAGAACGTGTTAAGCAAACCGAACAGATTTACACCGGTTTGGTCAATCTGTTTGAATACATCTTTGTTAACGCCTGGCGCCGGAATAAATGCTCCGATGCGATAAACAAGCAGAATGAAAAGGGTGAAGAGGATCCGCCTGCGCAAATCCGCCACTTTCCAAATGTTGGACACGGTGTTAAACAATTAGATCACCTCGGTTTTACCGCCGGCAGCCTGGATTTTCTCTACCGCAGATTGAGAGAACTTGTTTGCTTTAACAGTCAATTGAACCTTAATTTCGCCATTACCCAAAATCTTAATGCCCGCCAAAGGATTTTTGATGATCCCTTGCTCAATAAGAACTTCTGGAGTAACTTCGGTACCTGCTGCAAAGTTATTCAACTCTTCAATGTTCACGATAGCATATTCCGTGCGGAAACGGTTATTGAAACCACGTTTCGGCAAACGACGGTACAATGGGTTTTGGCCACCCTCGAAACCAGGACGTACACCGCCGCCGGAACGAGCATTTTGACCTTTATGACCACGACCTGCAGTTTTACCATTGCCGGAGCCAATACCGCGACCTTTACGCTTACCCACTTGCGTGGAGCCTGGTGCTGGTGCGAGTTCATGCAATTTCATCGTTCTTGCACCTCCTTATTTATTTCTTATAGCAAGCGCTTTGCTTACACTTCTTCTACTTTAACCAAGTGGCTTACAGCATTAACCATGCCGCGAACAGCAGCGCTGTCATTCAAAACAACGGATTGGTGAATTTTCTTCAAACCGAAGGATTCAACTGTTGCACGTTGTTTCTCGTTGCGGCCGATCAAACTGCGAACGAGGGTGATTTGCAATTTTGCCATCCTATTCCCCTCCTTAACCTAACAGCTCTTCGACAGTTTTTCCACGAAGCTTCGCAACATCTTCCGCGCGCTTCAGGCGGGAAAGACCTTCAAGCGTTGCGTTAACCATGTTCATGGAGTTCGAAGAACCAAGGGATTTCGTCAAGATATCGCCTACACCAGCCAGTTCGAGTACTGCACGAACAGGACCGCCGGCGATAACACCTGTACCTTTGGATGCCGGTTTCAGGAGAACTTCCCCTGCACCGAAGTGTCCAACTACAAGATGTGGAATTGTTGTTCCTACGAGTGGAACGTGGATCAGGTTTTTCTTAGCGTCTTCAATACCTTTGCGAATCGCATCAGGTACTTCGCCCGCTTTACCGATCCCTGCGCCTACATAGCCATTGCCGTCGCCGACAACTACGAGCGCACTAAAGCTGAAACGACGTCCGCCCTTAACAACTTTAGCAACACGGTTGATATGGACAACTTTTTCAGTCAGTTCTAACGTATTTGGATCTACACGCAAGTCGATTAACCTCCTTATAAGTAAATTCGACTAGAATTCCAGACCAGCTTCGCGTGCTGCCTCAGCAAGCGCCTGAATTCTGCCATGATACAAGTAACCACCACGGTCAAATACGATTTGGGTCATCCCTTTCGCTTGAGCACGTTGTGCAATCAATTCTCCGACTTTACGAGCAGCTTCTACGCTGCCTCCGTTGCCGATCGACGCTGCCAGTTCTTTGTCCTGTGTGGACGCGGAAGCAATTGTTACTCCTTGTACGTCATCGATCAGTTGAGCATAGATATGCTTCGCCGAACGGAATACAGAGAGACGTGGACGAGCAGTCGTTCCGTTGATTTTTTTACGAACACGCAAGTGTCTTTTCAGACGAGCCTTGTTTTTATCGCCTTTCGTAATCATTCAAGGTTCACTCCTTTCCTTCTGCCTTATACCGCTATTTTAAGCAGCCCAATCAGACTGCTTATTTCTTCTTACCAGCTTTACCTTCTTTGCGGATGATGCGCTCGCCTTCGTACTTGATGCCTTTACCTTTGTAAGGTTCAGGTTCGCGTACGGAACGGATTTGAGCAGCAACAGCGCCTACGCGCTCTTTGTCGATACCGCGAACAGTGATTTTCGTGTTCGCTGGAACTTCGAACTCAATACCGGCTTCAGGTGCAATCTCCACTGGGTGGGAATAACCAACGTTAAGAACGATCTTATCGCCAGTTTTGTTCGCACGGTAACCTACACCTACCAGCTCCAAGTTTTTCGAGAAGCCTTCAGTAACGCCGCTCACCATGTTAGCGATGACGCTGCGAGTTGTGCCGTGCAAAGAACGATGCAATTTATTATCGGAAGGACGTTCGATGACGATCTCGTTCTCCGCAACGTTCACTTTCATGTCTTTGTGAATTTCGCGGGAAAGCGATCCTTTCGGTCCTTTTACAGTAATAACCGTGTTATCCAAGCTAATGCTAACGCCTGCTGGCACTTGGATCGGTTTACGACCAATACGGGACATTGTTACACCTCCAATCTTGTGACTAGTTAATTACCAAACGTAGCAAACGACTTCGCCGCCTGCTTTACCTTGGCGTGCTTCTTTATCGGTCATAATCCCTTTGGATGTGGAAATGATAGCAATTCCAAGGCCACCCAAAACGCGTGGGATTTCAGTCGATTTTGTATAAACGCGCAGACCTGGTTTCGAAATACGTTTCAGACCTGTAATAACGCGCTCTTGGTTAGGGCCGTATTTCAAGAAAATACGGATGATCCCTTGTTTGTTGTCTTCGATATACTCAGCATCGCGGATGAAGCCCTCGCGTTTCAGAATTTCTGCGATTTGCTTCTTAACTTTCGAAGCGGGCAATTCCACGGTTTCGTGACGAACAACATTCGCATTGCGAATGCGCGTCAGCATATCTGCAATCGGATCAGACATAACCATTTGTGTTAACCTCCTTCCCGAACTAGGCTGATTACCAGCTTGCTTTTTTAACGCCAGGAATCTGGCCTTTGTATGCTAACTCGCGGAAACAAATCCGGCAAATTTTAAACTTTTGCAAAACAGAGTGCGGACGGCCACAACGTTCACAGCGCGTGTAGGCACGCACTTTAAATTTCGGTGTACGTTGTTGCTTCACTTTCATCGAAGTTTTTGCCACTGGGTATTACACCTCCTAAAAGTGGATTACTTCGCAAACGGCATGCCCATTTGGGTAAGCAGTTCACGAGATTCTTCGTCCGTTTTTGCCGTCGTGACGATGACGATGTCCATACCGCGCACTTTATCAACTTTATCATACTCGATCTCTGGGAAGATCAATTGCTCTTTCAAGCCAAGCGTATAGTTACCGCGACCGTCGAACGCTTTCGTCGATACACCGCGGAAGTCACGTACGCGTGGAAGCGAGATGTTGAACAGCTTGTCAAGGAAGTAGTACATGCGCTCGCCGCGCAGTGTAACTTTAACCCCGATCGGCATGTTCTCGCGAAGTTTAAAGCCCGCGATGGACTTCTTCGCACGAGTTACAACCGGCTTTTGACCGGAAATTTGACGAAGCTCGTCGACAGCGACATCAAGCACTTTGGAGTTAGCAACCGCTTCGCCAACACCCATGTTGATGACAACTTTCTCGATCTTCGGCACTTGCATTACAGTCGTATAGTTAAACTTCTGCATCAATGCAGGCGTAATTTCGTTAAGAAATTTATCTTTCAATCTTGCTGCCATTTTTTATGGACCTCCTTTCCTACAGTAACGATTAGTCGATCACTTCGCCGGAACGTTTTGCGAACCGAACTTTTTTGCCGTTGTCCAGCACTTTGTATCCGATACGAGTTACTTTGCCGCTCTTCGGATCAATGTGCATTACGTTGGAAACGTGGATCGGCGCTTCTTGCTCGATAATTCCGCCTTGTGGATTCACTTGGGACGGACGAGTATGCTTTTTAACAAAGTTGACGCCTTCTACGAGTACGCGGTTTTCACGCGGATACGCAGCGATTACACGGCCTTTTTTGCCTTTGTCCTTACCGGAGATGACGATTACCGTGTCGTCTTTTTTGACGTGCAGCTTGTTGTTATGCGATTCAAGAATTTTTTTCAGCCTTGGCATGAGTTACACCTCCTGCATGCTTGATAATCAAGCTATTGCGACCCTTTAAGGGACTATATTAGATAACCTCTGGTGCAAGCGATACGATTTTCATGAAATCTTTATCGCGAAGCTCACGGGCAACAGGTCCAAAGATACGAGTACCACGTGGGCTCTTGTCTTCCTTAACGATTACAGCTGCGTTCTCATCGAATGCGATGTAGGAACCGTCTTTACGACGAACCGCACGCTTCGTACGAACGATAACTGCTTTAACAACGTCGCCTTTTTTGACAACGCCGCCTGGTGTTGCTTGTTTCACGGAACATACGATCAGGTCGCCGATAGCGCCTACGCGACGTCCAGTACCGCCAAGAACACGAATACACATCAATTCTTTAGCGCCGGAGTTGTCCGCAACACGCAAACGAGTAAATGGTTGAATCATTTCAACGTCCTCCTTCCGGAAAAATGCTCTTAGACTACACTACTTTCTAGAGGACAACAGCCACTTCTACAACTTCTACGAGTCTGAAGCGCTTGTCTTTCGAAAGCGGACGAGTCTCCATGATTTTCACGATGTCGCCAATTTTCGCTTGATTGTTCTCATCATGCGCTTTGAACTTTTTCGTGTATTTGATGCGTTTATGGTACAAATCGTGTTTTTTGTATGTTTCAACAGCAACTACGATTGTTTTATCCATTTTATCGCTAACGACTTTACCGATTTGAACTTTGCGGGCATTGCGTTCGCTCATGTTCTTCCTCCTTCCTTAAACCTTGGTAACCCTAAGTCAAGGACAGCTATTTAGCTGCTGATACCGAGTTGTCTTTCATGCAAAATGGTTTTAGCGCGAGCGATATTCTTACGCACGTCACGAATACGTGTCGGGCTTTCCAGTTGGCCAGTAGCCAGTTGGAAACGAAGGTTGAAAAGCTCTTCTTTAAAACCAGCGATTTTTTGTTCAATCTCAGCAGAGGTTAGGTTGCGAAATTCACTAGCTTTCATTTGCTTCACCACCTACTTCTTCGCGTTTCACGAACTTCGTTTTGATCGGCAGTTTGTGGGACGCGAGGCGCATCGCTTCACGAGCGACTTCTTCGGAAACACCAGCCAGTTCGAACATGATCTTGCCTGGTTTCACGACTGCAACCCATTTCTCTACGTTACCTTTACCGCTACCCATCCGAACTTCGAGAGGCTTTTGAGTGATCGGCTTATGTGGGAAGATTTTAATCCACACTTTACCGCCACGTTTGATATAACGAGTCATTGCGATACGAGCCGCTTCAATTTGACGGTTCGTAATCCAAGTTGGTTCAAGAGCTTGCAAGCCGTATTCGCCGAAAGCTACTTCAGTGCCGCCTTTAGCGCGACCTCTCATACTTCCGCGTTGTTGCTTACGGTGTTTGACACGTTTAGGTACCAACATGATTAGTTGCCTCCTTCCTGGGGAGCTTTCTTCTTAGCTGGAAGGACTTCACCGCGGTAGATCCATACTTTTACGCCGATACGGCCGTAAGTTGTATGTGCTTCAGCTGTGCCATAGTCAATATCTGCACGGAGCGTATGAAGCGGTACTGTACCTTCGCTGTAGCCTTCCGAACGAGCAATTTCAGCACCGCCGAGACGACCGCTGACAGCAGTCTTAATCCCTTTAGCGCCTGCGCGCATCGAACGTTGGATCGCTTGTTTCAAAGCACGACGGAAAGAAACACGACGCTCCAGTTGTTGCGCGATGCTTTCAGCTACAAGAATAGCGTCCAGATCTGCTTGTTTGATTTCGGAAATGTTAATGTGTACTTTTTTGCCTTTAGTGATCTTGCCAAGCTCTGTACGAAGGCTTTCTACTTCAGAACCGCCCTTGCCGATAACCATGCCTGGCTTAGCAGTGTTAATCGTTACGTTAACGCGGTTAGCCGCGCGCTCGATCTCGATGTGGGATACTGCTGCATCCTTCAGTTTGTTCTTCAGGTATTCACGAATTTTCACGTCTTCTAAAAGAAGATCGCCGAAGTCTTTGCCAGCGTACCATTTGGATTCCCAATCACGGATAATCCCGATACGAAGACCGACCGGATTTACCTTTTGACCCACACGTTATCCCTCCTTATTTTTCAGATACAACCAATGTGATGTGGCTGGTTCTTTTGTTGATCCGGCTTGCACGTCCCATTGCACGAGGGCGGAAACGTTTCATTGTCGGACCTTGGTTCACGAATGCTTGCGTGATAACCAGTTTGTTCACGTCCAATTGGTAGTTATGCTCGGCGTTAGCAATAGCAGAGTTCAGCAACTTCTCCAGGATTGGGGAAGCAGATTTCGGTGTATGACGCAAAATCGCGATCGCTTCACCTACTTGCTTGCCACGGATCAAGTCCGCAACCAGCTGTGCTTTACGAGGAGCAATGCGTACGAAATTAGCGTGCGCTTTAGCTTCTGGCATGGATGAACCTCCTCTCATACATAAAAAAATGTTCTAGGCAAATTATCTTCTGCCTGTTTTCTTGTCATCGTCGGAATGGCCTTTGTAGGTACGAGTTGGTGCAAACTCACCGAACTTGTGTCCAACCATATCTTCCGTTACATATACCGGTACATGCTTGCGGCCGTCATAGACTGCAATGGTGTGACCGATGAATTGTGGGAAAATTGTCGAGCGACGGGACCAAGTCTTGATCACGACTTTTTTGTTGTTCTCGTTCAATTCCTCGACTTTTTTAAGCAGGTGGCCGTCAATAAACGGACCTTTTTTCAAACTGCGACCCATTTGGAGTCCTCCCTTCGCGGAAACGTAGCGCGACCGTTGGTCACGCAGTTTGCAAACAAGCGATTATTACTTCGTACGACGACGAATAATATATTGGCTCGATGCTTTTTTCTTCTTGCGTGTTTTGAAACCAAGAGTCGGTTTGCCCCAAGGAGACATAGGGGATTTACGACCGATAGGAGCACGACCTTCACCACCACCGTGTGGGTGATCGTTAGGGTTCATTACTACGCCGCGGACTTCAGGACGTTTGCCCATCCAACGGGAACGGCCGGCTTTACCGATTTTCACGAGTTCGTGATCTTCGTTACCAACAGAACCGATTGTTGCACGGCAAGTGCTCAGAATACGACGAACTTCACCGGAAGACAGACGAATAGAAACATAATCGCCTTCTTTACCAAGCAGTTGAGCTTCTGTGCCAGCAGCACGAACCAATTGTCCGCCTTTACCTGGTTTCAACTCAATGTTGTGGATAACTGTACCAACAGGGATGTTGATAAGTGGCAAAGCGTTACCGATTTTGATGTCAGCATCAGGACCGGAAACAACTTGATCTCCGACCTTCAGACCTTTAGGTGCGATAATGTAAGCTTTCTCACCATCGAGGTAATGAATCAAAGCGATGTTGGATGTACGGTTCGGATCGTATTCAACCGAAGCCACTTTACCTACAACACCATCTTTAGTACGTTTGAAATCGATGATACGGTATTTACGTTTGTGTCCGCCGCCATGGTGACGAACTGTAATTTTACCTTGGTTATTACGACCAGCTTTTTTGAAAAGCGGAGCAAGCAACGATTTCTCGGGCGTGCTTGTTGTGATCTCTTCAAAAGTCGAAACGGACATGTTACGACGAGCCGGGGATGTCGGTTTGTACTTTTTAATTGGCACTTAGATTCCCTCCTTTTCTATACAGACGTTTCAAAGAATTCAAGTTCTTTGCTTTCAGCGCTCAGCTGAACGATTGCTTTTTTCCAATCAGGTCTATAGCCATTGTATTTACCGTAGCGTTTCGGCTTACCGGCAACACGCATTGTATTAACGCTCGTTACTTTTACTTTAAAGATTTGCTCGATAGCATCTTTAATTTCGGTTTTGTTCGCACGAAGGTCAACTTCGAATACATAGCGTTTAACGGCCATGAAGTCACTTGTGCGCTCCGTAATAACAGGGCGTTTGATAATATCGCGAGGATTTTTCATTACGCAAACACCTCCTGTACTTTCTCTACCGCTTCTTTCGTGATGATGAGCTTGTCATGCACCAATACATCCAGAACATTAATGCCGTCAGCAGCGACGAATTTAACACCTGGGATATTGCGAGCCGACAATGCTACATTGTCATCGTAAGTTGGCAAAACAACAAGCGCTTTGCGATCAGCTTTAAGGTTGTTCAAGATTGCTACGAATTCCTTCGTTTTAGGAGCCGCGAATGCCAGTTGATCAAGAACGACGATTTCGTTAGCGATCACTTTCGAAGACAAAGCGGATTTAATCGCCAGACGGCGAACTTTCTTAGGAAGTTTGAAGCCATACGAGCGTGGAGTCGGTCCAAATACTGTACCGCCGCCAACCCATTGTGGCGAACGAATGCTACCTTGACGAGCACGGCCAGTACCTTTTTGTTTCCAAGGTTTACGACCGCCGCCACGAACTTCGGAGCGTCCTTTTGTTTTGTGCGTGCCTGCGCGCTCAGCAGCTTGCTGAAGCAACACAGCGCTATGCAGAACATGAGAGTTAGGTTGGATACCGAATACGCTATCTGCCAATTCGATTTGACCAACTTCAGATCCACTCACGTTATAAAGTGTAACTTTAGGCATTTTATGTTCCTCCTTTCTTTAGCAATTAGTTCTTAACTGTTTGTTTTACTTTAACGAAACCGTTTTTAGGACCAGGAATGGAACCTTTAACGAGAAGCACGTTACGCTCAGCGTCTACGCGGATAATTTCGAGTTTTTGGATCGTAACTGTCTCATGACCCATGTGACCAGGAAGGTGTTTGCCTTTTGGTACGCGGTTCGCTTGAATGGAACCCATGGAACCAGGACCACGATGGTAACGGGAACCGTGGGCCATAGGACCCGTGCTTTGTCCCCAACGTTTGATAACGCCGGCAAAACCTTTACCTTTCGAAATACCTGTTACGTCAACAAACTCGCCTGCTGCGAACAAATCAGCCTTCACTTCTTGGCCAACTTCATATTCGCCCAGATTAATACCGCGAATTTCACGAACGTAGCGCTTAGGAGCTGTATTAGCTTTCTTCGCGTGGCCGATTTCCGGCTTGATCGCTCTAGACTCTTTCTTATCGGAGAAACCGAATTGTACGGCTTCATAACCATCGTTCTCTTGATCTTTCTTCTGGAGAACTACACAAGGACCAGCCTCGATAACCGTTACTGGAACGACATTACCTTCAGCGGTAAACACTTGCGTCATACCAAGTTTTTTGCCTAAGATACCTTTCATGTTGACACCTCATTTCCTTTCAATGATCAAATATACTTATTACAGTTTGATTTCGATATCTACACCGGATGGTAAATCCAGGCGCATCAACGCATCAACCGTTTGCGGCGTTGGGTTAACAATATCGATCAAGCGTTTATGTGTACGCATTTCGAATTGCTCCCGGGAATCCTTGTACTTGTGCACCGCACGGAGAATAGTGATGATTTGCTTTTCCGTAGGAAGCGGAATCGGCCCGGATACGCCTGCACCGGAACGTTTTGCTGTTTCCACGATTTTCTCAGCGGATTGATCAAGAATTCTGTGATCGTATGCTTTCAAGCGAATACGAATCTTTTGCTTTGCCATATAAGTCCCTCCTTCTATCGCCCAATTTCTTATCGGACATACTCCGTGAGAAAACCCGGCACATGCCCCATGGCAAAGGGGCCGGGTGTGTCGGCAACCTCTCACATCATCGCAACGTCACAGACCAACATTCAATATTATACCGAAACAGCTAGGCAAATGCAAGGGAAAGTTATGTCTTTTCCTATCTTTACTCAGCTTGGCGCAACAACGATTTATGATCGACTTTCCCGCGTCCGCCGCCAGGACGAACCGTGTTTTCCACTTTGCCTATCATACACGATTACAAGCCAACTCTCAAATCCATTTTTGACCTGAAAAATCTCTTCTATATACTCTTCTATATAATAGAAGAAACGCAACAGCGAATATCGCCATTGCGTTTCCGATGATAAGCACTTAGCCAAGTACGACGCGGTCGTCGGCCATTTTTTTGCCGCTGATCTGTTCGAATTCGCCAAGCAAGCGTTGAACCGTCAAATCTTGCTTTCGGTCTTCATTTACTTCGAGGATAATCTTGCCTTTATCCATCATGATCAAACGATTGCCTAAACGAATTGCCTGCTCCATGTTATGAGTAACCATGAGGGTAGTTAGATTCATCTCGCGTACAAGCGTCTCGGTCAAGGTTGTGATCAGCTCTGCACGAGCCGGATCAAGTGCTGCCGTATGTTCATCAAGCAATAGAATTTGCGGCTTAGTGAAAGTTGCCATCAGAAGACTAAGCGCTTGACGTTCACCACCTGATAATAATCCTACCTTCGCGCTTAACCGATTCTCAAGTCCGATACCAAGACGCGAAAGCTGCTCCCGGAATATACTCCGTCGGGCACGATTAATACTTAACGAAAATCCGCGTTTCTGACCACGCGTATAAGCCATCGCCAGATTTTCTTCAATCGACATGCGAGGTGCAGTACCGGCCATTGGATCCTGGAATACACGTCCGATCCATTTGCTCCTGCTGAACTCCGGTAGATGGCTAATATTTTTGCCCTCGATCCGGACTTCGCCAGTATCCGGCTTCATTACACCGGAGATGATATTCATCAATGTCGACTTGCCTGCACCGTTACTGCCGATGACGGTAATAAAGTCTCCCGGCTTCATCGCCAGGTTCACGCCTACGAGAGCCGTCTTTTCATCTAATGTACCCGGGTTAAAAAGCTTTGATACTTTGGATATTTCCAGCATCAGCGTCCTCCCCCTCTCTGTTCCATGCTGCTCAGAAGACTTGCCGTACGTTTACGCGCCAATCTCTTTTGCTTCCACGATTTCTGCAGGGATGGGAAGACGAGCGCAATAATGACGATAACGGCTGTAATCAGCTTGAGGTCAGATACTTCGAGGAATTCACTTTGATAAGCAAGACCAATAATAATCCGGTATACAATGGAGCCAAGTACTACCGCAAGAGTTGCCCGGAACACCGACTTGGCTCCAAACAGAGCCTCCCCGATAATAACCGATGCAAGACCAATTACGATCATCCCGACACCCATCGAAATATCGGCAAATCCGCTTTGCTGTGCAACAAACGAACCCGATAAAGCGACGAGGCCGTTCGACAGGGCAATACCTAAAATCTTTGTTGTATCTGTATTTGTACCAAAGCTGCGGATCATCCGTTCGTTATCGCCCGTTGCCCGCAAACTAAGACCAAGGTCTGTCTTGAAGAACAAATCGAGCAGAAGCTTAATAATAACAACTACGATCGGCATAAGCACAAGCACCTTTACACCTGAGAATACCGTAGAAATATCGGTACCCATAAGTCCGATATTCGGCTTGCCCATAATCCGCATGTTGACGGAATAAAGGGCAATCATCATAAGAATACCGGATAATAACCCGTTGATTTTACCTTTCGTGTGCAGCAAGCCTGTAATTGCACCTGCGGCAGCTCCGGCGCCAAATGCCGCAAGGCAAGCCAGCCATGGCGAAGTGCCGTTCGTAATTAGAACTGCTGCTACCCCTGCTCCGGTTGTAAAACTTGCATCAACCGTGAGATCGGGAAAATCAAGGATGCGAAATGTAATATAAACGCCTAGAGCCATTAAAGAATAAAGCAAACCTAGCTCAAAGGCACCATTTAACCATACTGGCACCGGGGCACCTCCTCCACATAATAAGAGAACGGGATGAACGCAAGGAGCGTTTACCCCGTTCTCATGTTGTTATTGAATAATGTTGTTGTCCGGATCTTTCACTCCGGATTTCATAGCATCGGTAACCGTAATGCCTTGGTCTGCTGCTGCTTTCAGGTTAAGGATCAAATCAAGCTTGTCAGGCGTCGTAACTTTCATCTCGCCTGGATTTTTACCTTTCAGAATTTCAGCAGCCATTTGGCCTACTTGGTAGCCATGATCATAATACTTGAAACCCACTGTCGCGAACGCGCCTTTTTCAACGGTATCGCGGTCGCTGGAGAAGAACGGAATTTTGTTTTCTTTTGCAAGCTGCAGAAGTGCATCTACGCCAGAAACAACTACGTTATCCAAAGTAATAAACATAGCATCTACTTTACCAACCAGTGATTCACCGGCTTGTTTCACTTCAGACGTATTCGTTACAGCTGCTTCAACCAGCTCGATATTGTGTTTTGCCAAAGCTTGTTTTGCATTAGCAGTCATAACAACGGCATTTGGTTCACCTTTATTAATGACAACGCCAATTTTCTTCACGTCCGGGAAGTTAGCTGCGATAAAGTCCATTAATTGAACAACGGCTTCAGGGTTAGTATCGGACGCACCTGTTACGCTACCGCCCGGAGCATCAAGATTTGTAACCAGCTTCGCATCAAGCGGATCTGTTACAGCCGCAAACAATACCGGAGCTTTGTTGCCCGCTTTGTCGTATGCATTCACAAGTGCTTGCGCCGAAGGTGTTGCGATACCCAAAGCCAGGTCTGCCTTTGCGCCGGCGATTTTTTGAGCGATCGACAAGTTGTTTGTTTGATCGCCTTGAGCTGTATTAAAGTCTACAGTCAAGTTTTCCCCTTCAACAAAACCGGCATCCTTCAATGCGGCAAGAAAACCTTCTTTTGTTGCGTCAAGCGATGGATGCTCAACAATCTGGGAAATAGAGATTTTGTACGATTTCTTATCTTGCGAATCTGCCGCATTGGATGCGTTTGATGCATTTGTTCCGTTGTTGCTGCTCTCGTTGCTCTTCCCACTGTTTCCGCATGCTGCTGTAATGAGCAAAAGTACTAAAGCAAGTGGTACCAACCATTTCTGTTTCACTTCTGGATTGCCCCCTCAGTTGGATATATTGTCTTAATACTGCGTATAGCGTCGAAAGACGCCTGTCCATTAATATTAATAGCATATAAACTTATACGTCAATGGATTCAATTACAAATTATCTAAATAAAAAACCCTCTGCCAAAAGCAGAGGGTTTTTTGGGATAAAGCGCAGCTAATGCCGCACTTTATTATTTTTGGATTGTTGCTACAGCGCCAGCGCCTACAGTACGGCCGCCTTCACGGATGGAGAAACGAGTACCTTCTTCAACCGCGATTGGAGCGATCAGTTCAACTGTAACTGTGATGTTGTCGCCAGGCATAACCATTTCAGTACCTTCAGGCAGGTTGATGATACCTGTTACGTCAGTTGTACGGAAATAGAATTGTGGACGGTAACCAGTGAAGAAAGGCTTGTGACGGCCACCCTCTTCTTTAGTCAGAACGTAGATTTGAGCTGTGAAGTTAGTGTGTGGTTTAACCGAAGCCGGTTTAGCCAGTACTTGACCACGCTCGATATCTTTACGGTCTACACCACGAAGCAGTGCGCCGATGTTGTCGCCCGCTTGAGCGGAATCCATCAATTTACGGAACATTTCTACGCCCGTAACAACGGATTTGCGAGTTTCTTCAGCCAGACCAACGATTTCGATCTCGTCGCCAACTTTAACCACACCACGGTCGATACGTCCAGTTGCTACTGTACCACGGCCAGTGATTGTGAATACGTCCTCGACAGGCATCAGGAAAGGCTTAGCTGTGTCGCGCTCAGGAGTTGGGATGTAAGTGTCAACTTGCTCGAACAGTTCAACGATTTTGTCAGCCCAAGGACCATCTGGGTTTTGCAGAGCTTCACGAGCTGCACCACGGATGATTGGAGTGTCGTCGCCTGGGAACTCATACTCGTTAAGAAGGTCGCGAACTTCCATCTCAACCAGTTCCAAGAGCTCTTCGTCTTCAACCATGTCGCATTTGTTCAGGAATACAACGATGTAAGGTACGCCTACTTGGCGGGACAGAAGGATGTGCTCGCGAGTTTGCGGCATAGGGCCGTCAGCTGCGGATACAACCAGGATTGCGCCGTCCATTTGAGCAGCACCAGTGATCATGTTTTTAACGTAGTCGGCGTGACCTGGGCAGTCAACGTGAGCATAGTGACGGTTAGGAGTCTCATACTCTACGTGAGCTGTCGAGATTGTGATACCGCGCTCGCGCTCTTCTGGAGCTTTATCGATTTGGTCGAAAGCGATTGCCGCGCCACCGTATTTTTTGGAAAGTACAGTAGTGATAGCAGCTGTTAAAGTAGTTTTACCATGGTCGACGTGACCGATAGTACCGATATTTACGTGCGGTTTATTACGTTCAAATTTAGCCTTTGCCATTGAACTTAATCCTCCTTAATATAACTAAAGTTTTATGTGTGGGCCAAGCACAACACTGCGAAACAGCATTGCGCCAGCCTAGCATACCCTAAGGTATCGTTAAGCCGCTTAATAATTAAGCGCCTTTGTGTTTGGAGATGATTTCTTCGGAAATCGAACGTGGTACTTCTTCATAGTGCGAAAGCTCCATGGAGAATACGCCACGGCCTTGTGTACCGGAACGAAGAGTTGTGGAGTAACCGAACATCTCAGCGAGAGGCACCTTAGCACGGATGATTTGTGCACCTGCACGAGTATCCATACCTTCGATACGACCACGACGGGAGTTCAACATACCCATAACGTCGCCCATGTACTCTTCTGGCACTGTAACTTCAACCTTCATGATTGGCTCAAGAAGAACTGGGTTACATTTTTCCTTAGCAGCTTTAAGCGCCATGGAACCAGCGATTTTGAACGCCATCTCCGAGGAGTCAACGTCATGGTACGATCCGTCTACTACAGTTGCTTTAACGTCAACGAGAGGGAAGCCAGCGATTACGCCGTTCTTCATCGACTCTTCGATACCCGCTTGGATAGGACCAATGAATTCACGAGGAATGGATCCACCCACAACTTTGTTCTCGAATACGAAACCTTGACCTGGCTCTTGCGGAGTGAATTCCACCCAACAATGACCATATTGACCTTTACCACCGGACTGACGAACGAATTTACCTTCAACCTTAGCCGCGGTACGGAATGTCTCACGGTAAGCTACTTGAGGTTTACCTACGTTAGTCTCAACTTTGAATTCGCGAAGCATACGGTCAACCAGGATTTCAAGGTGAAGCTCACCCATACCCGAGATAATCGTTTGATTCGTTTCTTCGTCTGTATGAGCACGGAACGTTGGATCTTCTTCAGCCAGTTTGGAGATTGCGATACCGAGTTTGTCTTGGTCAGCTTTCGTTTTTGGTTCGATAGCTACCGAGATAACCGGCTCAGGGAAGTTCATCGATTCAAGAATGATCGGGTCCTTCTCATCGCACAGCGTGTCGCCCGTAATCGTGTCTTTCAGACCGACTGCAGCAGCGATATCACCGGAGTATACTTCGGAAATTTCTTGACGGCTGTTCGCGTGCATTTGCAGGATACGGCCGATACGTTCACGTTTGTTCTTCGTTGCGTTAAGAACATACGATCCGGATTTCAGGACGCCCGAGTATACACGGAAGAACGTCAATTTACCAACATAAGGGTCAGTCATGATTTTGAATGCAAGTGCCGCGAACGGCTCTTCATCGGAAGAATGACGTACAGACTCTTCACCGTCTTCAAGTGTACCTTTGATTGCCGGTACGTCGAGTGGCGAAGGCAGGTAGTCAACAACTGCATCCAACATCATTTGAACACCTTTGTTACGGTAAGAAGAACCTGCGATTACTGGGAAGATCTTAACTTCACAAACGCCTTTACGAAGCGCTGCTTTAATCTCTGGAATTGTAATTTCTTCGCCTTCCAGATATTTCATAGTCAATTCTTCATCCAGCTCAGCTACCTTCTCGATAAGCTCCAGACGAAGCTCTTCTACTTGGTCAGCATACTCAGCAGGAATCTCAACTTGCTCAGGATCTTTCCCGAGGTCGTCTTTGTACTTGTAAGCTACGCGCTCAACAATGTCGATAACGCCGAGGAAATCGCTCTCAGCGCCAATCGGCAATTGAATCGCAACAGCATTCGCTTGCAGACGTTCACGCATGTCTTTAATAACATTCAGGAAGTCTGCACCGATGATGTCCATCTTGTTGATGTAAGCGATCCGTGGAACGCCGTAACGGTCAGCCTGACGCCATACAGTTTCAGACTGTGGTTCAACGCCTTCTTTGGCGCTGAATACGCCAACGGCCCCGTCCAATACGCGCAGGGAACGTTCAACTTCTACTGTGAAGTCAACGTGCCCCGGGGTGTCGATAATGTTGATGCGGTTGCCTTTCCATTGAGCAGTAGTCGCGGCAGACGTAATTGTGATACCGCGCTCTTGCTCTTGTTCCATCCAGTCCATCGTTGCAGCGCCTTCATGCACTTCACCGATTTTATGAGTACGGCCTGTATAGAACAAGATACGCTCAGTAGTAGTCGTTTTACCAGCATCGATATGCGCCATGATCCCGATATTGCGCGTATTATTCAAGGAGAACTCTCTTGACATGAATTTGTCTCCTCTCGTGTATTGAGATTAACTCAATCAGGTTATTTAAAATCCTACCAGCGGTAGTGAGCAAACGCTTTGTTCGCTTCTGCCATTTTGTGTGTGTCTTCGCGCTTCTTCACAGATGCACCAGTGTTGTTAGCTGCATCCATGATTTCTGCTGCCAGACGCTCTTCCATCGTTTTCTCACCGCGGTTACGCGAGTAGTTAACGAGCCAACGAAGACCAAGCGACGTACGGCGCTCTGGTTTTACTTCGATAGGCACTTGGTAGTTAGTACCGCCTACACGGCGTGCTTTAACCTCAAGTACTGGCATAATGTTTTTCAATGCTGCTTCGAACGTTTCCATCGGATCTTTACCCGTGCGTTCTTGGATCAGTGTGAAAGCATTATACAACAGTGTTTGAGCTACACCGCGTTTGCCGTCGATCATAATACGGTTGATCAGACGAGTTACCAATTTGCTGTTATACAGCGGATCTGGCAATACATCACGTTTTGTTACAGGACCTTTGCGTGGCATGATAAAGTCCCCCTTTCTCAGTTAGTCGTTTTACCCGGATATTATCCGAATATATTCAACTTATTATTTTTTAGCTTTAGGGCGTTTAGTACCGTATTTCGAACGGGATTGGTTACGGTTGTTAACTCCCGCTGTATCCAATGCACCGCGAACGATATGGTAACGTACACCCGGAAGGTCTTTTACCCGTCCACCACGGATCAATACAACGCTGTGCTCTTGAAGGTTATGACCGATACCCGGAATATACGCCGTTACCTCTACGCGGTTAGTCAAACGTACACGCGCATATTTACGAAGTGCGGAGTTCGGTTTTTTCGGAGTCATCGTACCTACACGAGTGCACACACCGCGTTTTTGCGGAGCGCTGATGTTCGTTGCTTCACGTTTCAGGGCGTTAAACCCTCTTTGCAAAGCAGGCGATTTCGATTTTACGACTTTAGCTTGGCGGCCTTTACGGACCAGCTGATTAATTGTTGGCATGTTGCCACCCCCTTCCCATGATTATGTCTTATTTATGGCAAGACATTTAACCCAATCATTAAGCCCACAGATCCAGGCGGTTCATAAAAGAACAAATAAAAATTTTCGCCGGTCCATCATCTTTCAAATCTGCACCAACAAAAATTATGTCTTCATTATTCTTCATCAGGTATGAGCGCTGCCATAGCAGCCCCGACATCAATCCCGCAGGTCTCCCCGAGTTCTTGCATCGTATCCGTCCATTTGATCGGAACACTCAACCGCTCGCAAAGATGAACGATCTTCTCTATCATCCTTGGATCTGCATCACGAGCTACATAGACTTCGATAGCTTTATCTTGCTCAAGCATCTTCGTCGTCTGTTTCGCGCCAACCTTAAACTGCATGATATCACCTTTTCTTTAACAGTAGAGCGATCACACAATTAGGCACACTTCGATATAGTAACACCTACATCTACATGTGTCAAGCTGTTATGCACTCTGTCCATATGCAAAGTATTGGTTAATTCATTCCTACGGTTAAAGGTACGGCCCATAAACTATTATACATGTAAAAGAGCGGGCATCAACAGGGAAGACCAACCATCCCTGCCGAATGCCACGCTCTTCTCATCTATTACACTATACTATTCAATCGTAACTGCTTCGGATTCCAATTCGCCTTCTTCAGTTGTTTCCGGCTCATCTTCAAGGCCTACCAGCTTGATACTGCGGTAACGGTTCATACCGGTACCAGCCGGGATCAGCTTACCGATAATAACGTTCTCTTTCAGACCTAGCAATTGGTCGACTTTACCTTTGATAGCAGCGTCGGTCAGTACGCGAGTCGTTTCTTGGAACGAAGCCGCGGACAAGAACGAATCTGTCTCAAGGGATGCCTTAGTAATACCAAGCAATACCGGCTTCGCAACCGCAGGCTCAAGGCCTGCGAAGATCGCTTCGCGGTTAGCTGCTTCGTATTCATGGATGTCAACAAATGCGCCAGGAAGAAGCGTAGTGTCACCAGCGTCAACGATACGGATTTTGCGAAGCATTTGCTTAACCATAACCTCAACGTGTTTATCGTTGATTTCTACACCTTGGTTACGGTATACGCGCTGTACTTCTTGCAAAATGTAGTTTTGAACGCCACGGATACCTTTAATGCGCAGCATATCTTTAGGGTCGATCGAACCGTCTGTCAGTTCGTCGCCGGCTTCGATTTGCTGGCCTTCGGTTACACGGATACGCGAACCATACGTAATAGCGTATACTTTCGTTTCCGCTTCACCTTGTACTTCAACTTCACGGCGGTCTTTCGCTTCACGGATTTCTTTCACGACACCGTCGAGCTCCGTAATGATCGCTTGACCTTTCGGATTACGCGCCTCGAAGAGCTCTTGGATACGCGGCAAACCTTGCGTAATATCGTCGCCGGCTACGCCGCCGGTATGGAACGTACGCATGGTAAGCTGTGTTCCTGGTTCGCCGATCGATTGTGCCGCGATAATACCAACCGCTTCACCGATTTCAACGTGCTTGCCTGTTGCCAGGTTACGGCCATAGCAGATTTTACAAACGCCATGACGCGCACGGCAGCTAAGCACCGAACGGATCTGAAGCTTCTCAATACCAGCATCGATAATCGCATCCGCTTTGCCGGAATCGATCAGTTCGCTCTTCTTAACGATAACTTCGCCCGTTTTAGGATGACGAATCGTTTCGAATGCGTAACGTCCTTCGATACGGTCATACAGATCCTCGATAACTTCTTTACCGTCTTGGATTTTGCTAACGGCAAAGCCTTTATCAGTACCACAATCATCTTCACGAACGATAACGTCCTGCGCAACGTCAACCAGACGACGGGTCAAGTAACCCGAGTCAGCTGTACGAAGGGCTGTATCGGCCAAACCTTTACGCGCACCATGCGTCGAGATGAAGTACTCGAGGACGGTCAGGCCTTCACGGAAGTTCGATTTGATTGGCAACTCAATGATACGGCCGGATGGGTTCGCCATCAGACCACGCATGCCGCCGAGCTGGGCGATCTGCGATTTGTTACCCCGTGCTTTGGAATCAACCATGAGCATGATGGAGTTGTAACGATCCATCGATTTCATGAGGATATCCGTAATTTGATCTTTGGATTTACTCCAAATCTCGATAACACGGTCATAGCGTTCTTCGTTTGTGATCAGACCACGACGGTACTGATTCATAACGACAGCTACTTTTGCGTCGGATTCTTTCAGGATCTCCACTTTCTCCTCCGGAACGATAACGTCCGATACCGCTACGGTAATACCAGCGCGTGTAGAGTACGTGAAGCCCAGTTGTTTGATACGGTCAAGAATGATCGACGTTAATGTTGTATGGTAGATACGGAAGCATTCGCCGATGATGTTGCCGAGATACTCTTTACCGACACCGCCGGCAATTGGCAACTCGTCAACAATTTTGTTCAAGTCGCTGCCTTTTTCGTATACGAAATATTTATCCGGCGTACCTTGCAGCAAGTTCACTTTGGAAGCTTCGTTGATGTAAGGGAAATCTTCCGGGAAGATCTCGTTGAAAATGACTTTACCGACTGTTGTACAAATCAGCGAGTTCTGCTGTTGTTCCGTAAAGATCGTTTTCTTCAGTACTTTAGCAGGCACGAATACACGAGCATGAAGCGATACAATACTACGCTGGTAAGCGGAGATTGCTTCGTTCACAGTCGAGAACACAGAACCGGAACCTTTGGCATCCTTGTTGTCCATTGTCAAGTAATACGATCCGAGAACCATATCCTGCGATGGTGTAACAACCGGTTTGCCGTCTTTCGGGTTCAAAATGTTGCCCGATGCAAGCATCAGGAGACGTGCTTCAGCTTGAGCTTCTGCCGAAAGCGGTACGTGAACAGCCATTTGGTCACCGTCAAAGTCCGCGTTATAAGCGGTACATACGAGCGGATGAAGCTTAATGGCGCGGCCTTCAACCAGAATTGGTTCGAACGCCTGGATACCAAGTCGGTGAAGCGTAGGGGCACGGTTAAGAAGAACCGGATGCTCCTTGATTACTTCTTCAAGAACGTCCCATACTTCAGGGCTAACGCGTTCAACTTTGCGTTTCGCGCTCTTGATATTATGAGCCAAACCTTTGTTAACAAGCTCTTTCATAACGAACGGCTTGAACAGCTCCAGTGCCATCTCTTTTGGAAGACCACATTGGAACATTTTCAGGTTTGGACCTACTACGATAACGGAACGACCAGAGTAGTCAACCCGTTTACCGAGCAAGTTCTGACGGAAACGACCTTGTTTACCTTTCAGCATATGGCTGAGCGATTTCAAAGGACGATTACCTGGGCCTGTTACCGGGCGTCCACGACGACCGTTATCGATGAGGGCATCAACTGCTTCTTGCAGCATACGCTTCTCATTCTGAACGATAATGTCTGGAGCACCAAGGTCAAGCAGACGTTTCAGACGATTGTTACGGTTAATTACACGGCGGTACAAGTCATTCAGGTCAGACGTTGCGAAACGTCCGCCGTCCAGTTGTACCATCGGACGAAGCTCTGGCGGAATAACCGGAAGTACGTCGAGAATCATCCATTCCGGCTGATTGCCGGAGTTACGGAATGCTTCGATTACTTCAAGACGCTTAATCGCACGATTACGGCGTTGCCCTTGAGCAGTGCGCAATTCTTCTTTAAGCTGTTCCAGTTCTTTCTCTACGTCGATGTCTTGAAGCAATTTCTTAACTGCTTCTGCACCCATGCTCGCTTGGAAGCCATAACCGTATTTTTCACGGTAGCTGCGGTATTCTTTCTCCGACAGCAGTTGTTTTTTCTCAAGCGGCGTATCACCAGGATCGGTTACTACATAGGATGCAAAATAGATAATCTCCTCGAGCGAACGAGGCGACATGTCAAGCGCAAGGCCCATACGGCTTGGAATGCCTTTAAAGTACCAGATATGCGATACAGGGGCAGCAAGCTCGATATGGCCCATACGCTCGCGGCGTACTTTAGCGCGAGTTACTTCAACGCCACAGCGGTCACAGACAACGCCTTTATAACGAACGCGTTTGTATTTGCCGCAATGACATTCCCAGTCTTTTGTAGGCCCGAAGATCTTCTCACAGAAAAGACCTTCTTTCTCCGGTTTTAACGTCCTATAGTTGATCGTCTCCGGTTTTTTGACTTCTCCGCGGGACCAAGAACGGATTTTATCCGGCGAGGCAAGCCCGATTTTCATATACTCGAAGTTGTTCACGTCCAACAAGGAGCAACCCTCCTTCGTCATGTATGGCTATGTCGTACAAATTGGCGGCTGCACGCCCTTCAGGCGAAGGACGAGCAAGCCTATAATCAAATCTTATTCAGCGCCTGCTTCGGCACCTTCCAAGTTCAGGTTGAGCTTATCGCTCGTACCGTCATCTTCGTCATCGATTTCTTTCATTTCGATCTCTTCTTCATTCTCGGTCAGGATCTTAACGTCCATACCGAGGGACTGAAGCTCTTTGATCAATACTTTGAACGATTCAGGAACACCAGGCTCCGGTACGTTCTCACCCTTCACGATCGATTCATACGTCTTCACGCGGCCGACAACGTCGTCGGATTTGACAGTAAGAATCTCTTGAAGCGTATAGGCAGCGCCGTAGGCTTCAAGTGCCCATACTTCCATCTCGCCGAAACGCTGACCGCCGAATTGAGCTTTACCGCCCAAAGGCTGTTGCGTAACGAGGGAGTAAGGACCAGTCGAGCGGGCATGGATTTTATCGTCAACCATGTGCGCCAGTTTGATCATGTACATGACGCCGACCGTAACTTCGCGTTCGAACGACTCGCCTGTACGGCCATCGTATAGAACGGTCTTACCGTTACGTTGCATACCGGCTTCTTCCATCGTGTCGAATACGTCATACTCGCGCGCTCCGTCGAATACCGGTGTTGCTGCATGAAGACCGAGCTGTTTACAAGCCATACCAAGATGGACCTCGAGCACCTGACCGATGTTCATCCGCGATGGTACGCCCAGTGGGTTAAGCACGACTTCAACTGGTGTGCCGTCTGGCAAGAACGGCATATCTTCCTCCGGCATAATGCGGGCGATAACCCCTTTATTACCGTGGCGTCCTGCCATTTTGTCGCCTTCGGAGATTTTACGTTTTTGTGCGATATATACACGGACCAGCTGATTCACGCCTGGCGGCAGTTCATCGCCGTTCTCACGAGTAAATACTTTAACGTCTACAACGATACCGTCGGTACCATGCGGTACACGAAGCGAAGTATCACGGACTTCACGAGCTTTCTCACCGAAGATCGCGTGAAGGAGGCGTTCTTCCGCCGTCAGTTCCGTAACGCCTTTAGGTGTTACTTTACCAACGAGGATATCGCCGGCGCCGATCTCCGCACCAACGCGGATGATACCGCGTTCGTCGAGGTTCTTGAGCGCTTCTTCGCCGACATTCGGAATGTCGCGCGTAATTTCTTCCGGTCCAAGCTTCGTATCACGTGCTTCGGATTCATATTCCTCAATGTGAATCGAGGTATATACATCCTCTTTCACAAGCTTTTCGCTAAGAAGAATAGCATCCTCGTAGTTGTAGCCTTCCCAAGTCATGAACGCAACGACAACGTTACGGCCAAGCGCCAATTCGCCTTGCTCTGTCGAAGGACCGTCAGCGAGGATATCGCCTTTCTTGATCAGATCACCTTTACGAACAAGCGGACGCTGGTTAATACATGTTCCTTGGTTAGAGCGCATAAACTTATGCAGTTTATGTTTTACGAGATCGCCAACCACTTGTTTGCCGTCCAAAACTTCAGTACGGCGCAGCCAAATTTCATTTGCCGAAACTCGTTCAATAACACCGTCAAACTTGGACACAATACATACACCGGAGTCTTTAGCCGATTTGTGCTCCATACCTGTACCAACGAGTGGTGCTTTCGGAATAAGAAGCGGCACGGCCTGACGTTGCATGTTGGATCCCATGAGCGCACGGTTGGAGTCGTCATTTTCCAAGAACGGAATGAGCGCTGTCGCAACCGAGACAACCTGCTTCGGCGATACGTCCATGTAGTCAACGCGTTCGCTTGGCATAGTCAGGATGTTATCTGCTTGTTTGTTGTAACGAACGATGACGCTGTCTTCGACAAATTTGCCTTCTTCAGTCAGCTTCGCGTTCGCCTGGGCGATAACGTAGTTATCTTCCTCGTCGGCCGTCAAATACGAGATTTGCTCGGTAACGATACTTGTCTTCGGATCAACCCAACGGTAAGGCGCCTCAATGAAGCCATACTCGTTGATACGAGCAAATGTCGACAAGGAGTTGATCAAACCGATGTTCGGACCCTCTGGTGTTTCGATCGGACACATACGCCCGTAGTGGGAGTGATGGACGTCACGTACTTCGAAGCCTGCGCGCTCACGCGTCAGACCACCCGGACCGAGTGCAGACAGACGACGTTTGTGCGTCAATTCCGCCAGCGGGTTCGTTTGGTCCATGAACTGCGACAGCTGCGAGGAGCCGAAGAATTCTTTAATCGACGCAATAACTGGTCGAATATTAATCAATGCTTGCGGCGTGATCGCGTTAGCGTCTTGAATCGACATTCTTTCGCGCACAACGCGCTCCATACGGGAGAGACCAATACGGAATTGGTTCTGCAGCAATTCGCCTACCGAACGCAAACGGCGGTTGCCGAGATGGTCGATATCGTCCGTGTTGCCTACTCCGTGCAGAAGGTTAATGAAATAGTTAATGGACGAAATAATGTCCGCAGGCGTAATATGCTTAACGGATTTATCAATAACGCCATTAGAGATGACTTTGATAACCTTCGCATCATCAAGCGGTGAGTATACACTGATCGTTTGAAGAGGAATGCTATCTGCATCGAGCACACCATTAGCAACATGGTATGTTTTGAAGCCGACGTTTTTCTCCAGCTTGTCGAGGATCTCATCCAGCAGACGACGGTCAATCATTTGACCTGCTTCTGCGATGATCTCACCTGTACCTGGATCAACCAGCGTCTCAGCAAGACGTTGGTTAAACAGACGGTTCTTGATGTGAAGCTTTTTGTTTATTTTGTAACGGCCGACGTTAGCCAGATCGTAACGTTTTGGATCGAAGAAACGAGCAACAAGCAAGCTCTTCGCATTATCCAAAGTAGGCGGCTCGCCCGGACGAAGGCGTTCATAAATCTCGATCAACGCTTTCTCGGTCGAATCTGTGTTGTCTTTATCCAGCGTGTTGCGAATATACTCGTCATGGCCGAGCAATTCTAAGATTTCAGCGTCGGTCCCAAATCCAAGAGCGCGCAAAAGCACCGTCACCGGTATTTTCCGGGTCCGGTCAATACGAACGTAAATGATGTCTTTAGCATCCGTCTCAAGCTCGAGCCAAGCCCCGCGATTCGGAATTACCGTTGCCGTGTATGTTTTCTTCCCGTTCTTATCAACCTTCGTGCTGAAGTACACACTTGGGGATCGAACCAACTGGCTGACAATTACACGTTCCGCCCCGTTAATAATGAACGTACCGGTCTCTGTCATCAGCGGGAAGTCGCCCATGAACACTTCTTGTTCTTTCACTTCGCCGGTTTCTTTGTTGAAGAGCCGTACCTTAACGCGCAGTGGAGCAGCGTACGTCACATCGCGTTCCTTTGATTCATCGACCGAATATTTCGGTTCGCCTAAGCTATAGTCGATAAACTCAAGCGATAGATTGCCCGTAAAGTCCTGAATCGGCGAAATATCCTGGAATAACTCAAGCAAGTCATTGTCCAAGAATTTTTCGTACGATTTTTGTTGGATTTCAATCAGGTTCGGGACTTCCAGCACCTCGTTGATCCGGGCGTAACTTCTCCGCGTGCGCCGACCATACTGAACAAGTTGTCCTGCCAACTTAACCTCACCCCTCATGTCTGTCTCACAGCATCGATATATCACTGCGTCACTACTTTAAATAAAGAAAAGCCCTTATCGAATAGTTCGAAAAAAGAGCGTGTTCCGGCAGCCAACCAAACGCAGCGCGGCGCGATGGTTCCATATCAAGTAATTTTGCCCAAAATGTAAACATTATACGTCAAATGTGCAAGTATTATGCATTCCGCGCCAAAAATCGCACTTGACATTTTAGTTGACTAAAGAGATTGAGCCCAATTTAATGCTGACATTTTATAATATTACCATATCTAAAAAGTCAAGTCAAGAAAATCGTTAACTAGACTTTTTTGCCAAAAAAATCCTGTACCCTTTATCCTTCGTTACCTCTTCGACATCGCCAAACAATGTATCCAGCTTGGCTTCCGCTGACGGAGCGCCCTGCTTCTTCTGAATGACGACCCACATCTTACCGCCGGGTTTTAATCGCTCATAACCCTCTTCAAATATACGATGAACGACCTGTTTGCCCGCCCGAATAGGAGGATTGGTCAAGATCACATCATAGCTTTTGTCCTTCACAGATTCATAGATATCGCTCTGCAGAATCGTAACATTTGTAATTCCGTTAAGCTTCGCATTTTCTTGTGAGAGCTCAACGGCACGTTCATTAATGTCGATCATGGTTACATGCCCCTCCGGCGCTAGTTTCGCCGCAGTTAATCCGATGGGCCCGTAACCGCAACCGACATCCAGCACTTGAGCAGATGGCGCAAGAACGAGCGCATCCAGCAGCACACGACTGCCATAATCGACACCTGATTTTGAGAAAACGCCGGCATCCGTCATAAATCGCAGCGAATAGCCTCGAAGATTCGCCTCATGTATTTGCCTATCATGCTTCACTCCCGGAGTTTGAGAGTAATAGTGGTCCGACATCTCTTTGGCCTCCTGCTTATCGCTCTTTATCGCATAAACATGCAACGAACCCCTTGAAACGTGACGTTTCAAGGGGCCCGTTATTATAGCTTGAAGCGAAATTACTTCACTTCTACAGCAGCGCCAGCTTCTTCAAGCTTAGCTTTAACCGCTTCTGCTTCTTCTTTAGCTACTTTTTCTTTGATTGCTTTTGGAGCGCCGTCAACCAGGTCTTTCGCTTCTTTCAGGCCAAGACCTGTGATTTCGCGAACAACTTTGATTACGTTGATTTTCGAAGCGCCAGCGTTGTTAAGGATAACGTCGAATTCAGTTTGCTCAGCAACTTCTGCTGCGCCGCCTGCAACAACTGCAACTGGTGCAGCAGCTGTAACGCCGAATTCTTCTTCGATTGCTTTAACAAGATCGTTCAGTTCAAGAACAGTCATAACTTTAATCGCTTCTAAGATTTGCTCTTTAGACATGGTTATACCTCCGAAAGTGGTTTAATTTTTTTTGGTTTATGCCGCCTTCCGAGGAAGGTCAGCAGTTTGAACATGGTTTATGCAACAGCTCTTATTAAGCTGTTTCTTTTTGCTCGCCGACTGCTTTAACCGCAAGCGCGAAGTTGCGCATTGGAGCTTGCAGGACGCTGAGGAGCATGGAGAGCAAGCCTTCGCGGGACGGAAGTTCCGCCAGTGCTTTAATCTCTTGCGCACCTACTACTTTACCTTCAACAACGCCGCCTTTTAATTTCAGCGCGTCATTCTTTTTAGCGAAATCGTTCAAGATTTTCGCTGGTGCTACGGCATCATCAACGCTGAAAGCAATGGCTGTAGGACCAACCAAAATGCTGTTCAGTTCTGTCAATTCCGCAGCTTCAGTCGCACGGCGAACGAGCGAGTTTTTCAGTACTTGGAATTCGATGCCAGCTTCACGAAGCTGTTTACGAAGTTCAGTTACTTGCGCAACGTTCAATCCGCGATAGTCAGCAACGACCGTGCTGGAGCTCTCACGAAGTTTCGCTGTGATTACTTCAACCGCCTGTTGTTTCTCTTGGATGATTTTTGCGTTTGCCAAAACGTACACCTCCCGTAATATTTGTACATTCCGTATATGACAAGCTTCCTCTGCTTAGGGTGCATGAGAAAGGCCTCCACAGCGACTGCGAAGGCCATGATATATTGTTGCCGCAAAGTTAATCGCGCGCAAGTCTATTTATCATAACACCTCGGTAGGAAATTAAGCCTTGCGGCACCTACTGTCTACGGTATGCGTATTCGAATGTTAGTTCCGATTTCTTGTTTAACTTAACGGTAAACCGCTACGTTAACACGAGCGCCAGGGCCCATTGTCGAAGAAACGGAGATGTTTTTCAGGTAAACCCCTTTAGCTGCTGCCGGTTTAGCACGGTTCAGAGCATCGATCAGAGACTTAAGGTTTTCGTTAAGTTTCTCTGCGTCGAAGGAAACCTTGCCGATTGGAGCATGGATTTGACCTGCTTTGTCCAGACGGTATTCGATTTTACCAGCTTTGATTTCTTGAACAGCTTTAGTAACGTCGAATGTTACCGTACCCGCTTTAGGGTTAGGCATAAGACCTTTACCGCCGAGGATACGACCCAGTTTGCCAACTTCAGCCATCATGTCCGGCGTTGCTACGCAGACGTCGAATTCGAACCAGCCTTGTTGGATTTTGTTGATCATGTCCGCATCGCCTACGAAATCAGCGCCAGCAGCTTCCGCTTCTTTTGCTTTTTCGCCTTTCGCGAATACGAGAACACGTTTCGTTTTACCAGTACCATGCGGAAGTACAACAACGCCACGAACCGCTTGGTCTTGTTTACGAGGGTCAACGCCCAGACGTACAGCTACTTCAACGGACTCGTCGAATTTTGCTGTAGCGGCTTTCTTCACAAGCTCAATAGCTTCCAAAGACTCGTAAGTTGCTTCGCTGTTGATCAGCTTAGCTGCTTCTAAATACTTTTTACCGTGTTTAGCCATTTGAGTTCTCCTCCTTTGTGGTTATAGCGGAAAATTCCCCTAATGGGACTCCTCCCACTTGTGCAAAGCCTAAGCTCTGCCGAACACCGTCTTATCGACGGCCCTGTGCAGTGACCGCAAGCGGTCAGCAGCACAATTAGTCAACGATAGTTACACCCATGCTGCGTGCAGTACCTTCAATCATAAGCATTGCTGCCTCAACGGAAGCTGCATTCAGGTCAGGCATTTTTTGCTCAGCGATCTCACGTACTTTCGCACGGTTAACCGTAGCAACTTTCTTTTTGTTTGGTTCACCGGAACCCTTTTCGATACCAGCTGCTACGCGAAGCAATACTGCTGCCGGCGGAGTTTTAGTTTCGAAAGTGAAGGAACGGTCTTCAAACACTGTGATAACAACCGGGATAATCAATCCCGCTTGATCTGCAGTACGAGCATTGAATTCTTTACAGAATGCCATAATGTTAACGCCTGCTTGACCAAGTGCTGGACCAATCGGCGGAGCCGGATTAGCTTTGCCCGCAGGAACCTGCAGTTTGACCATTTTGATAACCTTTTTTGCCATGACTTAACACCTCCTTACACTGGTAATCCCAAACCTGGAAACAAAGATACTAGATCTTCTCCACTTGAGTATAATCAAGCTCAAGAGGGGTTTCCCTGCCAAACATGTTGACATGCACCTTAAGCTTCGCTTTGTCGAGTAGAATTTCTTCTATCGTACCAACAAAGTCTGCGAAAGGCCCTTCTTTTACGCGCACGGTTTCCTTCAGGTCGAATTCAATCTTCGGCTTCGGTTCTTCCATGCCCATATGCTTCAGAATCTGTTCAACTTCATCTGGCATAAGCGCAATTGGCTTGGAACCAGAACCCGTCGACCCTACAAATCCTGTGACGCCCGGTGTATTGCGAACTACATACCATGAATCGTCAGTTTGAACCATCTCCACCAGGACGTAGCCGGGATAGACTTTACGTTGAACGGTCTTTTTCTTACCGTCCTTCTCTACCACTTCTTCTTCCATCGGAACCAGAACGCGAAAGATCTTATCTTCCATGCCCATCGATTCGAGGCGACGCTCCAAATTGGCTTTCACTTTGTTCTCATAACCGGCGTAAGTGTGTACGACATACCATCTTTTTTCCATTCCAATCCACCTTTGGACCCTTCTTAAACAATCAGTTCAACTAGAGACGAGATCCCGATGTCAAGAAGCCAAAAGTAAATCGTCACAAACGCGATCGTTAGAAGTACGACGATCGAATAGCTTGTCAACTCTTTACGGTTTGGCCAGCGAACCTTCTTAAGTTCTGCCCAGCTGTCGGCAAAGAAACTAAACGTTGTTCCGAAGCTTTGCTTCAGTTTAGCCAAAAATGCCACGTCAACACCTCCATTGACTATCTCGTCTCGCGATGAGGAGTCTGCTCGTTACAGAACTTGCAAAACTTCTTCAACTCGATGCGGTCGGGGTGATTGCGTTTGTTCTTGCTGCTCGCATAGTTTCTCTGTTTGCAGTTTGTGCATGCCAACGTGATAATTACCCGCATTGAATTACACCTCCCGAACTGCTAAATACGGATTACGACGGCATAATAGATATTACGTCGTCCCAACATCAACCCCAATACGAAACAAAGCCTCGCATTTAAGGCCTACCTAAAACAATTTATCACACGGCATATTCCATGTCAATGGAAACATAGGCTGGGCCGTAGCGAATATTATGGAAAAATGGCGACACCAGGAAGCTCGTCTCTACCATTATCGTCATAATTCCAGCTTTTAAAACTAAAATGAGCTGTCCTTCGCCTCTGGCCTGATGCCGAACGAAAGAACAGCTCATATCTACTCTACAGATCCTATAGAGATTAATAGCCTAACTACTGAGATCCCTAACTTCCAAATAACGTTCCAGCTTGCGCTTTACACGCTGCAAAGCATTGTCGATCGACTTCACGTGTCTGTCGAGATCTACCGCAATCTCCTGATACGATCTACCGTCCAGGTATAGCATGAGCACTTTCCGCTCCAGATCGCTCAATATCTCGGACATCTTGTCTTCGAGTCCGACAAATTCCTCTTGATTAATAATAAGCTCCTCCGGATCAGATACCCGGGTACCGCAAATCACATCAAGCAAGGTACGGTCAGAGTCTTCGTCATAAATCGGCTTATCCAGCGAAACATAAGAGTTAAGCGGAATATGCTTCTGCCTGGTAGCCGTCTTGATTGCCGTTATTATCTGCCGTGTAATACACAGTTCCGCGAAAGCTTTAAAGCTCGCAAGCTTGTCCCCTTTAAAGTCGCGAATAGATTTATAGAGTCCGATCATGCCTTCCTGCACGATATCTTCCCGATCGGCCCCGATAAGAAAGTATGAACGCGCCTTGGCACGGACAAAGTTCTTATATTTGTTGATCAAATATTCAAGAGCTAGACTGTCGCCGTTACGAACCGCTTCTACGATATCCTCGTCAGAACTGCAGTCATACTCAAGCGTACTCCATTTTTTGAGGTCGATGCTCACGAACTATCCCTCCGGCCTGCAAGGCGTACGCCGCTAGATTCATATGCAACCTATCGGAGTGGCTTCTTGCCACAACGATTAAACAAGACAATACAGCGATAAAACTACCGTTCTCATCACTAAATATAGAGTCAGTATACATTATGTAATCTTACACCGTCAACCGATTTGCCATTTCGAGAGAGTCGTATTAATAGAAATTCTGTAATTTTATGGATGAAAATGAAGACTATTTGCCGCCGCGGCGGAGACGCTCGAGCTTGGTGCGCACCTCAAGGCTAAGATTGCCGTCGAGCGTGTTGCGCTTTCCGGGAGTGTCTTCGCGCAGCGTAAGCTCGATCTGCTTGCGGTTTTGCTGAATATTAATGAGAAGCTCCCGGGCTGATAACCGAAGCGCTCCTTTGCCAAAAGCCACATGCTGCTCGACAAGATCGGAAGTGGCGACAAATACGTTGCGGCGCCTTTGCATCAGCTCGCTGACCAGCCGTTCAATGCATTCGTCCGCCGTTTCTTTCTCCTTGGTATAGACAATCGTCAGCTTGTGATGCCGGTAAGTGGCACCCAGCCCGGGCACTTGATGGGCGTCAAATACAACGTACACCGTCATCCCCGAGAAGCCCTGGTAGTCTGCCAGCATATCCAGCAGCTTGTCCCGCGCTTCCTCCAGATCGATTTCTTTCAGCTTCTCAAGCATAGGCCAGGCGCCGATCATATTATAGCCGTCCACCAGCAAAATATCATTGCGCCGGTTCATCGGCTATACACTCCGGCGCTGCCTGACCACTTCGTACATCAGAACCCCCGCCGCAACGGATGCGTTCAAGGAATTAAGACGGCCGTGCATCGGCAGCTTCACAAGGAAATCACATTTTTCCTTGATCAAGCGTCCCATTCCTTTGCCTTCATTCCCAATCACGATCGCAAGCGGAAGATCAAACTTCGTCTTATACACATCCTGCGGCGCGCTCACGTCCGTGCCTGCTACCCACACGCCTTCTTCCTTCAAGCGGTCGATCGTCTGCGCCAGGTTTGTCACCCGCGCAACCGGTACATGCTCCGCCGCACCTGCCGACGTCTTGAGAACGGATGCGGTCAGGCCTACGGAACGGCGCTTCGGAATAATAACGCCGTGCACGCCGGTACACTCGGCTGTACGCAGAATAGAACCGAGGTTATGCGGATCTTCAATCTCATCAAGAATGAGCAGGAACGGCGTTTCGTTCAGCTCACGCGCTCTAGCGAGCAGATCCTCCACTTCTGCGTAGGCAAAAGCTGCTGCCTGGGCAACAACGCCCTGGTGCTGCACACCCTCCACCATCGTATCCAGCTTGCGCTTGTCCACAAATTGTACAATAACGCCATGTTGTTTGGCTTCCGCCACGATCGGCTGAGTCAGACTTTTCTGAGCCCCTTCAGCGATCCAGATTTTATTAATATCACGTCCGGAACGAAGCGCCTCCATAACAGGATGCTTGCCGGCAATCATTTCTTCTTGGTTGTAACGTTCTGTCACGCTTGCCCCTCCTTCTCATCCTGCTGCTCTTCCATTGACGGTGCAACTGCCGCTTCAAACAATTCATGCAGGCGGTCTACCCGTCCTTCATAGTACAAATATCCGACCAGACATTCCAATGCCGTAGCCTGCCGGTAATCAGCCGGATCGGCATTTTTCGGCGGCGCCCCCGATTTCGTATTACGGCCGCGCCTTACGATATCCGCTTCCTCCTCCGTCAGCATCGGCTGCCATTTCTCGAGGAGCTTGCGCTGGGCTTTCGCCGATACGATCTTGGTGGCTTCGCGGTGTAGATGATGCGATTTATGATTAGGAAACGATACCAGGTACTGCCTGACCAGCAGCTCAAACACGCTGTCTCCCACATAGGCGAGCACAACCGGATTAATGAGCTGTGTCTTCTTGGCAGGCCGGTGGAACAAAAGGGCCGCTCCTGCTCCCTCCCCCTGCACCGCTTCCTCCATGCTTTCCTTTTCCCGTTCATGACTGTTCAATATAACACTTCCTCCATTCGATAGGCGGTAGAGGCCTACAGGCGCCGCCAACGAATCCCTTGCGGAGTGTCCTCTAGCGCAATGCCTTTTTCTGTGAGCAGGTTACGAATTTCATCGGCCCGCGCCCAGTTCTTCGCTTTACGGACTTCTGTCCGCTCCACGATTAGAGCTTCGATCTCTTCATCCAGCAGTTCTGCATCCGCACCCGCTTCCGGCAGCAGACCAAGAACAGCGTTCATCTGCTCAAGCGCCGCAAGCAAAGCAGCAGTGCCTTCCGCTGTCGCATCCGAGCGGTTCAAATACTGATTCGCTTCTGATACCAGTTCGAACACAGCCGTAATCGCATCCGGAGTATTGAAGTCATCGCCCATTTTCGCTTCGAATTGCGCCTTAATCCGCGACAATCTTTCGCCAAGCTCCGTACCAACGTTCGCCGCTTCCGCCTGACCTCCAAATGCGGATAGACGGTGTCTCAGGTTTGACGCGCAGTTCGCAATCCGCTCCACACTGTTCTCTGCCTGCGCAATCGTTTCATCGGTGAAGTTAAGCGGGCTGCGGTAGTGCGTCGACAAAATAAAGTAACGGATAGCAGCCGGTTTTACCCGCTTCACAAGTTCGTTAACGGTAATCCCGTTGCCGAGCGACTTGGACATTTTCTCGTTATTGATATGAATGTAGCCGTTATGCATCCAGTAGTTCGCAAGCGGCTTGCCGGTCAGCGCCTCGGATTGGGCAACCTCGCACTCATGATGCGGGAACTGCAGGTCATGGCCGCCGCCATGAATATCAAGCGTATCACCCAAATATTCACGCGCCATCGCGGAGCACTCAATGTGCCAGCCCGGACGTCCCGGTCCCCATGGGCTCTCCCAGTTAATTTCACCCGGCTTTGCCCCCTTCCACAAGACGAAGTCCTGCGGATTTTCCTTGCGGTCGCCTATCTCGATCCGGATTCCGAATTGAAGCTCCTCCAGATTCTGATGGGACAGCTTGCCGTAATCCTCGAACTTCGATGTCCGGTAATACACATCGCCTTCGCTTGCATATGCATAGCCTGTGTCGACAAGGCCTTGAATAAACGCGACGATCGATGGGATATGCTCGGTAACGCGCGGATTAAGCGATGCCTTATGCACGCCGAGCGAAGCAATATCTTCGTTAAACGCCTTGATGAACTTATTTGCAACTTCCGGAACGGTAACACCCAATTGCTCAGCCTTCTTGATCAGCTTGTCGTCTACATCCGTAAAGTTCACAATGTAATTCACGTCATAACCCGCATATTCAAGATAACGGCGCACGACATCGAAGAAAATAACCGGACGCGCATTACCGATATGAATATAGTCATAGACCGTAGGTCCGCATACATACATTTTTACTTTTCCCGGCTCCTGCGGGACGAATGTTTCTTTTGCACGTGTCAGTGTATTGTAAATTTGCACATTCATGATCTCGTTTCTCCTCCAGCTACAGGCTCCCGAAGCTTCTCCAGCTCGGACTTTAAGCCATCTATTTCTTTTTGCATTTCTCGGAACATCTCAATAACAGGGTCCGGCAGCTGCTTATGGTCTAGCCGGTCGCCTACCCGTTCCCCATTACGTCTGACGACGCGCCCCGGGTTGCCCACAACCGTGCAATTATCCGGCACTTCACGCAGCACGACGGCATTAGATCCGATATTGGAATTATCGCCAACACGGAACGAGCCTAATACTTTCGCTCCTGAACCAATAACGACATTATTACCGATGGTGGGATGGCGTTTGCCTCTCTCCTTGCCGGTTCCCCCAAGCGTTACGCCTTGATAAATAACGACATCGTCGCCGATCTCGCATGTTTCCCCAATAACAATTCCCATTCCGTGGTCAATGAACAAACGCTCCCCGATGGTTGCCCCCGGATGAATCTCGATGCCCGTCATGAAGCGGCTGAACTGCGAGACGATACGCGCGAACGTAAACCATCCTTTGCGGAAAAGCTTATGCGCAATCCGGTGCGCCCATATCGCGTGCAGGCCCGAATACGTAAATACGACTTCGAACCGGCTTCGCGCCGCCGGGTCATTCTCAAATACTGCATTAATGTCTGAATGCAAATGGCGAAACATGCGTGTTCTCCTCTCCCATGTGCAGCGGCCCCCCGCAAGAAAACAAGGCAATTAAGGTGAAAATAAAAAAAGCCCCCGCAGCATCGAAATGCTGCAGAGGCGGGCGTGTAACGTCGCGGTTCCACTCTGCTTGAACAAACCAGGGTTGCGGACCTAGAGCCGCATATGAGCTTAGGCCAGCCTTATCCGGCTGTTCGTCTTAAAGCCTGTAACGTTGGCTGATACGTTGCTGCCTACCCCGCTCCGCCAGCTTCGGTATACGAAGTGGAAGGACACGGATCGGAACAAAGCTCCCAGGTGCAATTTTCCGCCCCCCGAATTAGACAACTTGCAGCCTGCATCCCTACATGCCAATAACATATCGGCTTTAGGCTAATGCTGATTGTCCTCTCTGAAAATCCGGCAAAACGTACTTTTCCTGTTCATGGCTTTTATAAGTCATCGAGTTGTAATTAGTAACAGTATACAGAATCCCTATGAGGGTGACAAGGAATTTATCCCATGGCTTGTCAACCTTGTCGCCCCGGGTATTCCTTAGCCCAGACGGCCGTTAAGACGGTTAATGACCTTGTCGCGTCCAAGCAGGGCAATCGACTGGTTAAGGTCAGGGCCATGCGTCTGGCCGGTAAGCGCGGCACGGATCGGCATAAATAGCTGCTTGCCCTTGAAGCCTGTTTCCTTCTGAACCGCCTTGATCCAGTCTTTAATGCCGTCAACGGTAAAGGCGGAGGCTTCATTCTCTTCGATCTTTGCAAGGAAAGCGGCCAGTACAGCCGGCACCTGCTCTTCTGCAAGAACTGCCGAAGCTTCCTCTTCATCCACAACCGTATCGCGGAAGAACAACTCTGTCTGCGCGACGATATCCGATGCCGCACGGAGTTTGTCCTGGTACAGGGCAGCAAGAGCCGTTACCCACTCACGGTCTGCTCCGTCAAGCTGCTCCCCAATGCGGCCGGCTTTTTGCAGATGCGGCAGACACAGGTCAACGAGACGCTGGAGGTCGATCTTTTTCATATATTCTCCGTTCATCCAGCTCAGCTTCTGCGTATCGAACACGGCAGGGCTTTTGCTCAGTCGCTCAGCGGTAAACACTTCAACGAGCTGCTCATGCGAGAAAATTTCCTGCTCACCTTCAGGCGACCAGCCAAGCAGGGCAATAAAGTTAAACAACGCTTCCGGCAGGTAGCCGAGATCGTCGTACTGCTCGATGAACTGGATGATCGACTCATCGCGTTTGCTGAGCTTCTTGCGGCTTTCATTCACGATCAATGTCATATGGGCAAACTTTGGAACTTCCCAGCCAAGCGCTTCATAAATCATCAGTTGGCGAGGCGTATTGGAGATGTGGTCCTCACCGCGCAGCACATGGCTGATCTTCATCAGGTAATCGTCGATAACAACGGCGAAGTTGTACGTCGGAATACCATCCTTCTTCACGATAACGAAGTCGCCCATCTCCGTTGTATCGAAGCTGATCGAGCCTTTCACCATATCGTCCCACGCATAGGTCTTGCCTTCCGGCACACGGAAACGCACGCTTGCTACGCGGCCTTCCGCTTCAAAGGCCTGACGCTGATCCTCCGTCAGATTGCGGTGGCGTCCGGAATAACGAGGCGTCTCGCCGCGGTTCATCTGCTCTTCCCGCTCCTGTTCAAGCTCTTCCTCCGTGCAATAGCAGCGGTATGCAAGTCCGCGGTCAATCAGATCCTGCCAATACTCCTTGTAAATATCAAGGCGCTCCGTTTGGCGGTAAGGACCATAGCCTCCGCCAATATCAATGCTCTCATCCCAATCGATGCCGAGCCATTTCAAATATTTCAGCTGGCTTTCTTCCCCGCCCGCCACATTGCGTTTCACGTCTGTATCTTCAATCCGGATAATGAATTTGCCGCCAAGGCTGCGTGCATACAAATAATTAAATAAGGCCGTTCTGGCATTACCGATATGTAAATGACCCGTCGGGGACGGTGCATAGCGGACTCTCACTTCTTGTGTCATGGCTAGAATACCCCTCTCGTATAACTTAAACCGTTACTTGATTATACCATCCTTGATCAAGCAGACAACCGATTGGGACGCAATTCCTTCGCCTCTGCCGGTAAAACCAAGCTGTTCGGTCGTCGTCGCCTTCACATTCACCTGCTCGATGTCTGCTTCCAGCGCGCGTGCAATAATTTCCGCCATTTGCGGAATATACGGTGCCATCTTTGGACGCTGCGCGATAATCGTGGAATCACAGTTGCCCAGCTTATACCCCCGCTCCTTCGCAAGCGACCATACGTGCTCCAGCAGCTTCAGGCTGTCGGCATCTTTAAATTCCTCAGAAGTATCCGGGAAATGCTTGCCGATATCGCCAAGTCCAAGCGCCCCCAAAATCGCATCTGAAATGGCATGCAGCAGCACGTCCGCGTCGGAATGGCCAAGCAATCCCTTCTCATAAGGAATCGTAACGCCACCGATAATACAAGGGCGTCCCTCCACCAGTTGATGCACGTCAAAGCCTTGTCCTACTCGAATCATTGTTCGTTCTCCTCTCTCTTTCGTTTCTCTAACAAAAACTCCGCCCAAGGCAGATCGTCCGGCGTCGTAATTTTAATATTCGTATAGTCGCCTTCCGCAATAACGACTGGCGCGCCTGTCCTTTCCACCACCATGGCATCATCCGTACCGAGAAAAAGCTCCTCGGCCGCACGTTCATGCGCTTCCGTCAGCAAATCACGACGAAAAGCTTGCGGCGTTTGTATCGCCCACAAGCTTCGGCGGTCCGGTGTTGAAACGATCAGACCTGTGTCATCTACCTGTTTAATTGTATCCTTGACCGGTACGGCAAGGACAGCTGCGCCGCTCTGCTCAGCCTTCTCGCAGCAGGCACGTATCGCCTTCCGCGTAACCAGCGGCCTGACGCCGTCATGCACCATGACCCACTCAGCAGCCTGTGACAACGCCTTGATCCCGGCATGGACCGAGTGCTGCCGCTCGCTGCCGCCAGCCACCACTGCAGTGACCTTGCCCAGCGTGTACTCTTGTACCAGCCGGGTACAGCGCTCGACATCGTCAGCACCAACCACAAGCGCTATATCCGCAATCTCGTCCATCGACTGGAACAGCTCCAGTGTATGAACGAGAATAGGTTTTCCGTGCAGCGGCAAATACTGTTTGCTTTCTTTGGTTCCCATCCGCGAACCGCGTCCGGCCGCAACGACAACCGCTCCCCAATGTGCATTCATAGCCTAATCTCCCTCGTACGTATAAACAACTACTCCCTACTATACAAGGTTACAGCGCTTTTTCCAACAGCTTCGGTTTTGCGAATATCATTCGGCCTGCCGATGTTTGAAGAACACTTGTGACCAGCACTTCCATCGTTGTGCCGATATAGTCGCGTCCGCCTTCGACCACAATCATCGTGCCGTCATCGAGATAGGCAACGCCTTGCCCATGTTCTTTGCCGTCCTTAATAACTTGTACGATAATTTCTTCTCCGGGAAGGACGACCGGCTTCACTGCATTGGCCAGATCATTAATATTGAGTACCGATACCCCTTGCAGCTCGCATACCTTGTTCAAGTTGAAGTCATTCGTAACAACCTTGCCTTTGAGTACTTTCGCCAGTTTGACCAATTTACTGTCCACCTCGCTTATTTCTTCAAAGTCTCCCTCGTAGATCAGCACCCGGACATCAAGCTCTTTTTGAATTTTGTTCAAAATATCGAGCCCGCGCCGTCCGCGGTTGCGTTTGAGCAGGTCCGAAGAATCCGCAATATGCTGCAGCTCTTCCAGCACGAACTCAGGGATAACAAGAGTGCCCTCGATAAAGCCGGTTTTGCAAATATCCGCAATTCTGCCGTCAATGATCACGCTGGTGTCCAAAATTTTATGTTCTTCAAACCCGCTTGTCTCATCCACTGCCGGCTGAATTGCACGCTGCTCCAGAATAACCGTAGCCGCAGCCGCCAGCTCGTCCTTCTTGTGAAGACCGATCCGAAGACCTAAATAACCGAAGAAGAGGGACATCACTGCCGGAATCAACAGACCCGGACCGCCAAGCTTTGATACCGCCGGATATAAGAGTACGGACAAGAGCAGTCCCGCGAGGAGTCCTCCGCCCCCGGCCAGCAAATCTTTCATCGGCATTTCAGCTGTTTGCTCAATTCCGCGCTGCATAAACCGGATAATACGCCCTGCGGCCATACTCGCAACAAGAAGTCCAAAAAGTGCTCCAATCGCGAAATAATACAAACTTGTTCCCTGCCAAATACCAAGGGACGATTGCGTCCAGCTCTCTATGCCATTTGTTCTGCCCTGCACTTCTAATCCTGCCAGTCCTCCAAATAGTAAACCGGCCAATTGAATCATTCGTTTCATCATAAATACCACCTCCATTACAATTATGTTCCAATAATGGACGGGCTAAACCGTAGGATCGTGAATGATTTTTCATTTTGAAATGATGGCAAGGTATGCTTATAATGGAATTAGCAGTTATAGCAGATGAAGCTGATGAAAGAGGTGGAATCGATGAGCGCTCCAACGCTGGAGCAATTCCAGCAGCAAGTATCGGAACTATTGCTTAGACATCGCAGCTTGTTAGATGTCATGTCCAAATTTGGTCAATCCGGTGCGTCCGTTAACCGTGCAGTTACGAAGGCCGTGACGGATTGCGGTTGTATTGAGCTCAACGCGCGCAAGCAAGAGTATGCAGATGAACCCAATCTCGAGAGTGCTAAATCTACGCTTCAAAGCCATATCTCCGGAGATGTGTGTGAATCCTGCCGCGACGTGCTCAAATCCGAACTCGGACGGAATCTGTTCTACATGACCGCGATGTGCAATCTGCTGGATATTCAATTAGACGAAGTTGTCGCCAATGAATATGACAAATGCTCAACACTTGGATTGTTTAACTTAACGTAATCATCAAAAAAGGAGCTGTCCCTCGTTCTCGTCTATGACGAGTCCAAGGAACAGCTCCCTTCTTTTTATATTTTCGGTTTTACCCGGGGTCCCTGCAAAGTACTCGGAATAAGCTTCAGAGCATTTTGCTTCACTTTGTGGGGTTATTTATGCAGTCGTCTCCGATTGTACATTTTCATCCTGTACATCTTTGCCGCGGCGTTTGCGGACGCGTTTCTTCAGACGTCCGTCAACGTTTTTTTTTAAGCCATAAAGCGCATATAACAGCATCGGTACAAAGATAATTTTAGATAACTGATCAGGGAATTGGATCCCAAGGAAAATAGCCAATGCGATTACAAATGGAATCGCCCACATGGCACCCTTGGAAATGCCGATTTTTTTAAAGTTCGGATATTTAATCGTACTAACCATAAGCAGGGACAACACAAACGTGCTCGCTAACAATACCGAAACTGCAATATCATCCTGGAACAGCGCAAGCGTGGACAACACGCCTCCGGCAGCAGGAATAGGAAGGCCGATAAAGTATCCCGGTTTCCCGGCTACCACATTAAATCGTGCCAGCCTCAATGCACCGCAGATCGGAAACAGCGCAGTAATAATCCAGGCTATGGTTGGGTTAAGTTCTTGAAAGGCTACGACATACATAATAAAAGCCGGCGCTACGCCGAACGAGATCACATCGGATAACGAATCGAGCTCTTTGCCGAACTCGCTTTGCGCGTTCAGCGCACGTGCTACACGGCCGTCCACGCCGTCAAGCAGCATCGCAATAATAACCATCATCGCGGCTGTTTCCGGCTTTTCATTAAACACGAGAATAATGGCGGCTATTCCTAGGAATAAGTTCCCGACCGTGAGAAGGCTCGGTATCGACTTTGTGATCATCTATTCCACCTCTTCTCTACTATGCCCTAAAACCGTTTACTAATGTATGATCGGAATTCGGTACACATTCCATCCATTGTATGAGATTTAAATTTGTCTGTCAATGAACATCTGCTCCTGGATCCGTTTCAAGCCGTCCTTAATGGCACGTGCCCGAACCTCTCCAATTCCGTCTACTTCATCAAGCTCATCAATGGTTGCCATCAGAATGTGAGGCAGCCGGCCGAACCGTTCAATGAGGTTATTCATTATAATTAATGGCAGACGAGGTATTTTATTCAGCAGTCTGTAGCCGCGCGGCGATACGGCTTCCTCCGCCATCGCTGCCGTATGGGTATACCCGAGAAGGCGGATGATTGGCGGCGCATCAAGCAGATCCTCAGAGCTAAGCTTCTTGAGTGCTGCCCGTACTTCGCGAATCTTTTCATCCGAATTATCTTTGGCATAATCCTTAAGCAAGTACCAGGCATCTTCATCAACGCCGTTAACAAGTTCCTCCATCTGCATGGCGATTAGGCGTCCTTCGGTACCAAGCTCCGTGACATACCGCTTGATTTCCATTTTGACCCGCAGCACCATCTCTACACGCTGAACAACATGCGCTACTTCCTGCAGCGTCACCAGCTCCTCGAACTCAAGAGCGGACAGATTGGTCAGTGACTGGCTAAGTACAACCTTGTATTTCTCAAGCGTCTGAATCGCCTGATTGGCCTTGGTCAATATTACCCCCATCTCTTTGAGCGAATAACGCAAATTGCCTTGATACAACGTAATGATATTACGGCGCTGGGAGATCGATACAACAAGCTTACCGGTTTGCTTCGCCACACGCTCCGCTGTACGGTGGCGTATACCGGTCTCGATCGAAGGGATCGAGTTGTTCGGGATAAGCTGTGTATTGGCATACAGGATCCGTTTCATATCCTCGCTAAGGATAATCGCCCCGTCCATCTTGGCCAGTTCATACAAATAGTTAGGCGAGAAATCACAATTGATGGAGAATCCTCCATCAACGACTTCCATCACTTCGGGACTATACCCTACTACAATTAGCGCCCCCGTTTTGGCCCGAAGTACATTATCAAGCCCATCACGGAACGGGGTGCCTGGTGCAACTAACTGCAAAAGCTGATTCATTATTTCTAGCTGACTTTGTTCCTTCATCATTTGCCCCCTATCCAAGTGCCGCGGACAGCGCTTCTGCAACCGTACTCACGCCGATAATCTCAATGCCCTCTGGCGCCTTCCAGCCTTTCAAGCTCTTCTCCGGCATAATGACGCGCTTGAAGCCAAGCTTCTCCGCTTCCTTCACCCGCTGCTCGGCACGGGACACCGCCCGTACTTCGCCTGTTAAGCCGATCTCGCCGAAAATAACGTCGTAAGGCCGAGTCGGTGCATCACGAAAGCTTGATGCCAGCGATACAGCCGCAGCTAAGTCGACTGCCGGCTCATCCAGCTTCACGCCGCCCGCTACATTCAAATAGGCATCCTGCGTTTGTAGAAACATGCCGATCCGCTTTTCTAATACTGCAATAATTAAGGCCATCCGGTGATGGTCAATCCCTGTAGACATCCGCCGCGGCGACGGGAAGTTCGTTGCAGCGACAAGCGCCTGAAGCTCAACGAGCACTGGCCTTGTTCCTTCCATGCTGGCTACTACCGTAGAGCCGGATACGCCAAGCGGGCGTTCCGACAAGAACAGCTCTGACGGATTGAGCACCTCACGCAAGCCTTCTTCACCCATTTCAAAAATGCCGATCTCGTTAGTGGACCCGAACCGGTTCTTAACCGCACGAAGCAGCCGGTATGTATGATGACGCTCACCTTCGAAATAAAGCACGCAGTCAACCATATGCTCCAGCAAACGAGGACCTGCAATCGCGCCTTCTTTCGTTACATGTCCGACAAGCACGGTTGCAATCCCGTTAATCTTTGCTACGCGCATGAAATGCGCCGTACATTCCCTGACCTGTGCGACGCTCCCCGGTGCCGATTGGACACTGGGATCATAAACCGTTTGGATGGAGTCAATGACGAGAAAGTCCGGCTGCACCGTTTCTATCGCATCATTAATTTGTTCCATATTCGTCTCGCATAGGACAAACAGCGATTCCGTCAGAGCACCAAGCCGGTCAGCACGCAGACGGGTCTGCCGGACCGATTCCTCCCCGGAAATATAGAGCACCTTTAATCCTTTGGATGCCAGGGCATGCGAGGTTTGCAACAGCAGCGTTGATTTTCCGATTCCGGGATCTCCCCCTACCAGAATGAGCGAGCCCGGTACAACGCCTCCGCCCAGTACACGGTTAAGCTCATGCAACCTGGTTTCAATCCGCGGTTCCTGCCCACTTTCTATGTGTATGATGGATTGCGGCTTTTCTTTCGTCTGAGCCACACGAAGACCGACACCTTGTGTCTTGATAACGGTCTCTTTTTCCTCTACCATCGTATTCCAAGACTGGCAGCCCGGACATTTCCCCAGCCATTTCGGCGATTCCGTCCCGCATTCAGTACATACAAACTTCAGCTTTATTTTTGCCATACAAGGCTCCTTTTAACAAGCGTTACCATTTAAAAGTTTACCATTTTATCCGGAGGGTATAAACCCCTTCTTACGAACTAATGTACGGATCCCTGTTTCCAGATAACAAAAAAGCTTTCCCTACTCCAATAATGGAATAAAGAAAGCTTGTGTTTTCAACGCAAAACTTATGCTGCTCCTTAAAATTACGAGATCGCCGCTGCATCTCTTGACACGAGAATGCGATGCGTCGTCAGGTGCGAGCCGAGCATGATTTGCTCCCCTTCGCCTTCCTGCCCTTTTCCTCCTTCGGCCTGCTTACTCCCTTTGTGGGCGTGTGCTTGCCTGAAAGAGTCACTGCTGACCCAGCCCTCAAAGGAAGCTTTGTTCTCCCAGGTCGTGCAGACTTTCAGTTCATCAAAGTCGGCCAGTCCTTCCGTCAGCATAACCTCCATTCGTAAAAAGCCTGCAGATTGTTCAATGCCTTTTGTTTTCTGGAACCGTTCGGCTACCTCTTCGCCGTGACCTTTTTTTATTTTTATCGTATTCGTAACAACGATCATAATAAGTCCCTCCATCATTCCAAACTTCACATTTTTCAGCTTTCTATCCTTACAGCCAGCATATACGATAATGATTCTCATTGTCAAATGGATTGAAAAACAAGGCTGCCCAGTAACCTCACCAGGCAGCCTTGTTGATTAACGCATTATTTCGTAGCAGGCTCTTCCGATACCGCTTCGGACTTGTTCACCGTCAACTCGCCATCCTTCTCGTCGATCGTGAAGGAATCGCCTTTGCGGATCTTGCCAAGCAAGAGGTCCTCAGACAGCCGGTCTTCGATATGCTTCTGAATGGCACGGCGCAGCGGACGAGCACCGTACTGAGGATCGAAGCCTTCCTTCGCGAGGAAGGCCTTCGCCGCGTCCGTGAGGACGAAGTCAACCTCTTGCTCACGCAGCCGTTTGCGAAGCTCTTCGGACATCAGCGTTACGATTTGAGCGATATGCTCTTGCTCCAGCGAATGGAACACAATCGTTTCGTCGATCCGGTTCAGGAACTCCGGACGGAAGCTTTTCTTCAGCTCTGCCATAACTTTATCTCTCATTTGATTAAATTCGCGGCCCGAATCGTGTACCGCTGTAAAACCAAGCGAAGAGTTGCGTTTAATTTGATCCGCGCCAACGTTCGACGTCATAATGATCAGCGTATTGCGGAAGTCAACCACTCTGCCTTTGGAATCGGTCAAACGGCCGTCTTCCAGTACTTGCAGCAGGATGTTGAATACTTCCGGATGCGCCTTCTCGATTTCGTCGAGGAGGACAACGGAATAAGGTTTGCGGCGGACTTTCTCGGTCAGCTGACCGCCCTCTTCATAGCCGACATAACCTGGAGGCGCTCCGACGAGACGGGAGGTCGAATGCTTCTCCATATATTCCGACATATCGATACGGATAACCGCATTCTCGTCACCAAACATCGCTTCCGCGAGTGCGCGGGCCAGCTCGGTTTTACCAACCCCTGTAGGACCGAGGAAAATAAACGAGCCGATCGGACGTTTCGGATCTTTCAGACCTGCACGTGCTCTGCGGATCGCTCTGGACACTGCCTTAACAGCATCCTCTTGACCGATGACACGGTCATGGAGAATCGATTCCATATTGAGCAGACGCTCTGTCTCTTCTTCCGCAAGCTTGCTAACCGGAATGCCGGTCCAGCTTGCAACCACTTGTGCGATATCTTCAGGCGTTACTTCGGAATCCGTGCGGCCTTGTTTTTCTTTCCATTGGTTCTTCGTCACGTCGAGCTCTTCACGGATTTTTTGCTCCGTATCCCGAAGGGCTGCCGCTTTCTCGAACTCCTGGCTTTGAACCGCTGCGTCTTTCTCCTTGCGGATATCCTCCAGACGGTTCTCCAGTTGTTTCAGGTTAGGCGGTACCGTGTACGAGTTAAGTCTTACTTTCGAGCTCGCCTCGTCGATCAAGTCGATTGCTTTATCCGGAAGGAAGCGGTCTGTAATGTAACGGTCAGACAGCTTCACCGCTTGAACAATCGCTTCATCGGTAATTTTCACCCGGTGATGCGCTTCATAACGGTCTCGCAGTCCGTGAAGAATTTGAATCGCTTCTTCCGGCGACGGCTGATCAACCGTAATCGGCTGGAAGCGGCGTTCCAGCGCGGCATCCTTCTCGATGTATTTGCGGTACTCATCAAGCGTTGTTGCGCCGATGCACTGCAGCTCACCGCGTGCAAGTGCTGGCTTCAGAATATTGGAAGCGTCGATTGCGCCCTCAGCACCGCCTGCACCAATAAGCGTATGAAGCTCATCAATGAACAGGATAATGTTGCCGGCTTGACGGATCTCATCCATAATTTTTTTCAAACGGTCTTCGAATTCGCCGCGGTATTTGGTACCAGCTACAACCGAACCCATATCCAGCGTCATGACGCGTTTGTCGCGAAGTGTTTCCGGAATTTCGTTTGCAATAATCTTCTGAGCAAGACCCTCGGCGATTGCTGTTTTACCAACGCCAGGCTCACCGATCAGAACCGGATTGTTCTTTGTACGGCGGCTGAGCACTTGAATGACTCGCTCGATTTCCTTGCTTCGGCCGATAACCGGATCCAGATTACCCTCACGAGCGTAAGCTGTCAGGTCACGAGCCAATCCGTCCAGCGTAGGCGTGCTCACATTGGAAGGAGAGCCATGGTTGCTGGATACCGCTTCGCTGCTGCCAAGCAGCTGTAACACTTGCTGACGCGCTTTGTTCAGGCTGATGCCTAGGTTGTTAAGAACCCGGGCTGCTACGCCTTCCCCTTCACGAATCAGACCAAGCAGAATATGTTCTGTCCCTACGTACGTATGGCCAAGCTTTCTTGCTTCATCCATCGATAACTCGATAACTTTCTTCGCTCGTGGTGTGTAGGCAATATTCGTAGGCTGCTCTTGACCACGTCCGATCAACGCTTCGACTTCATCTTGAATTTTCTCAAGTCCAAGACCAAGCCCAATTAAAGCCTTCGCTGCAATGCCTTCCCCTTCGCGAATCAAGCCGAGCAAAATATGCTCTGTACCAATATTATTGTGACCAAGACGAACCGCTTCCTCCTGCGCCAAGGCAAGTACCTTTTGCGCTCGCTCCGTAAATCGTCCAAACATCATGTTTCATGCACCCCCATGCTCGGTTTGACCCCGCAATTGATTGCGGATTAATTCGGCCCTGCGGTAATCCCGCTGATCAGCGCTCATCTTCTCGTTGAACGTCTGCTGCAGGAACCCGGGCTGTGTCATTACAATTAATTCATTTAAAGATTGGCTTGTGACGTGCTCAAGTAATCCCAGATCAACGCCAAGCCTTACATCAGACAGCCGCTGTGCAGATTCTTTGGAATCCATGACCGCCGCATAAGACAGAATGCCGTAGGATCGTCTTACCCGGTCTTCAATTCTCAGCCGGGACTCGGACATCAACCTTTGGCGGGCTGCCTTCTCATGCTCGATAATCTGATGGGCTACACCATGCAAATTATCAATGATCTCGCTCTCGGTTTGACCAAGCGTAATCTGATTCGAGATTTGGAACAGATTACCTAGCGCCTCGCTGCCTTCCCCATACATCCCCCGGACAGCGAGCCCAACCTGCGTGACAGCCGACAGTATGCGGTTAATCTGCTGAGTGAGCACAAGCGCCGGCAGATGCATCATCACCGAAGCGCGAATACCAGTCCCGACGTTCGTCGGGCAGGTGGTCAAATACCCTCTCTTCTCATCAAATGCGTAATTAGCTTCCTCTTCAAAAATATCATCGATCTGATTGGCCAATGTCCAGGCCTCTTTGACCTGAAAGCCCGGATACAGACATTGAATACGAAGATGATCTTCTTCGTTAATCATGATGCTGACCGATTCATTTTCGCTTAGGATGACCGCCCCTCCTCGTGACTCATTTGCCAGGTTCGGGCTGATCAAATGCTTCTCCACTAATACCCTTCTCTCCAGCTCGCTTAGCTCCGACAAAATAATGGTTTCGAAACGACCGACTGGATCCAGCTTGCCGGATTGCGCTATTGCAGTAAGCTGATTCATCACTTCAAGCGACTGCTGATTGGTAGCAAGCATCGGGAATGGAAAGTGCCTCAAGTTTCGCGCAATGCGTACTCGGCTGCTTATGACGATTTCGGAGTCAGGTCCAACTCCCTTCATCCAATCGCTTAACGCTTGCTCAGAGAAACGACGACTCGCCAAGAGTAACCCTCCTTCGTGCGCCTTACAGATCTACTATTTTACGCTCCAGCTCACGGATTCGATCACGAATATGAGCCGCGCTTTCAAATTCTTCTTGTTCGATACGGCTTTGCAAATCTCGCCGCAGCTGTTCAATCTCTCGCTTGTACTGAATTTGGCCGCCGGAACGCTTCGGTATTTTACCGACATGTACCGAATTGCCATGTACCCGTTTCAGCAATGGATCTAACCTATCGGAAAATTGGCGGTAGCAGTTGCTGCAGCCGAATCTGCCGATCTTGCTGAATTGCGTATACGTCAATCCGCAATGCTCGCAACGGATCATTTCTTGTTGCTTGGCGCTGTTAGCGCCAGTGGTGCTGCTCGGATCGAAATCGAGAAGGCCCGACAGCAGACTGTGAATAGAGAAACCGTTTGGAGCGCCGGGGATGCCTTCTCCCCGTTCCCTCGCACAGGATTCACAGATGTGAAATTCGGTTTTTTCACCGTTCACGATTTTCGTAAAATGAAGCGTTGCCGGCTTCTTGCCGCATTCTTGGCAAATCAAGCCGAATCCCCTCCTTCCGGTGTAACCTTCTCAGGCGCTTATTTGGCTAATAAAGATATCAGCATGGAGCGTAGTAACCTGGCTCTGATCTCATCACGAAGCGGCAGCTTTACAGCAATCGTATCGCGGTCAACCGCGGCCCGAAGCAGATTCGCTTCCCGTTTCGTAATTAGTCTTGCCTCTTCCAGCTGATAAATCAGCCCCTCCGCCACGCTTTGCTCGACACAATCACCAATCGTTTGATGGATATGGAATTGGATCGTCTTAAGCGCCGGCAGGTCTACCCGTTGAATACGGATATAACCGCCGCCGCCGCGCTTGCTTTCAACCATGTAGCCCTTCTCTAAAGTGAACCGGGTACTGATTACATAATTGATCTGCGACGGAACGCAGGAAAACTTGTCTGCCAGTTCATTGCGTTGAATTTCAACGGCGCCTTCCGGGCTTTCCTGCAACATGTGCTTCAAGTACTGCTCGATGAGATCGGAAATGTTACGCAAAATTTACCAACCTCCTGGCGACATGAGCTGTGGATGCATTTAAGGAAATGCTGCCCCAACTGACTTTGACTTTCTTTGACTTTAACTTTATTATACGCAAAAATCAGGAAAGGTCAATACATGGAATTTCAATTTTCTGATAATTTGACACTCATACTATCGCCATTATCTATCATGGTGCGGATGGAGCTGATTTATACACAGTCCGTCTCAATAACAAGCAGCAGCCGGTGTATTCCAAGCTATTCCTCCACGGAATACACACACTTGTGAATAAGCCCGTGTATAAAAGATCAAACGATGCACGTGCTCTATATAGTTATTCAACCATATGCTGCGTATTGTAAACAGGCTGCGGACAAAAGGTTTGTTCGCACGAGCTCTATCCACCAGGTTATTCAGTTATCCCTACCGCTAAAGCGCATGAATACAGGGATTTCACCATTTATACACAACTTTATCTACAAAGCGACAGATAAATTGCAATTGAGCGACTATTCACATGTGGATATCAAAACAAAAAAGCAGCTTAATCCTAGTGTGGATCAGCTGTTCAGGGTGTGGATGAACCGTTGATAAGTGAGGAGTAGTGGAAACAAAAAGCCTGCCGCTAAATGCGACAGGCTCTTCATTGCTTGGCGACGTCCTACTCTCCCAGGACCCTGCGGTCCAAGTACCATTGGCGCTGGAGGGCTTAACGGTCGTGTTCGGTATGGGAACGCGTGGTTCCCCTCCGCCATCGCCACCAAACGTAAGGCGTTATTTGCGCCTTGAAAACTGGATGCGAAAGTTTGAATTCCTTAAGTTCAAAGCCTATGCTTTCGAAGTACAACTACTTCGTATTTATTAGGATAAGCCCTCGACCGATTAGTATTCGTCAGCTCCACACATTGCTGTGCTTCCACCCCGAACCTATCAACCTCGTCGTCTTCAAGGGGTCTTACTAATTGGGAAATCTCATCTTGAGGGGGGCTTC
>NZ_FOMT01000008.1 GCF_900112695.1 Paenibacillus catalpae | reverse complement strand
TTATTTCTAACGGGGCAGTTTTGCTCGTTGTTCAGTTTTCAAAGAACAATTTCTTTTGTGTTTGTCGTCCGTGTGTTTCAGCGGCGACTTAGATAATATACCACGTACGCCTAATCGATTGCAAGTACTTTTTTTAAGTTTTTTTGATACTAGTTTTCCGATCTGTCTAAGCTCTTCGGAATACCCACCACTTGCTGCCTGCAAAGTTAAGCACAACCGTTACTCCCGTAGCCAATAGCTTAGCTAATAGAGGACCCAGCCCCGCAGCTTCCGTCAGTACATAAAGGAGAATCATAGATACTCCCAGCACACCAGCATTCAGCATAACAAAGCGAGTAGCCCGACCGCTGTCTGCCTTTAACCCACTAGCCTGCTTGGCATCACCTTTAAAAGTAAACAGGGAGTTCAGCACATAACTGTTCACCATTCCGGCACTATATGAAATAACTTGCGCGGGTAGGACATATAGTCCCGCCCACACCAGTATGCCATATGCAATAAAGTCTACGAGTGTATTGAGCAGTCCAATCATATTAAATAAAACGAATTGTTTTAGCGCGCCAAGCCGCTGCTTCCTCGGATTAATCTGCTGCTGGGGTTGTTCAATGGACATATTCGCGTTCCTTTTCCTTCAGCTTCTCCTCTTGCTCCTTCTCTTCGTCGAAGCCCCTGGCTTCCCTTACAATATACAAAGGGCGATTCTTTGATTCATCATAGATACGTCCGATATACTCGCCGATGAGTCCCAGGAGCATCAAGATGATCCCGTTAAACAAGAGATTAATGGCGACAATCGTAGTCCAACCCGGTTGTGTTGTTGAAGTAAACAGCCGTTGGCACAGTACGACCAACAAATAAACAAAACTCGATGCAGAGAGGGTAAAGCCGATATAGGTAGCGATTTTGAGCGGCTTATAAGAGAAGGATGTTATGCCATCCACCGCAAAGCTGATCATTTTTTTCAGCGGATACTTGGTTTCTCCTGCAAATCGCTCTTCACGGACATACTCCACCATCGTCTGGCGGAAGCCTACCCAGCTGACGAGACCCCGCACGAAGCGGTTCTTCTCCTTCAAGCCTCGGAGTACGTCGCACACTTTGCGGTCAATTAATCGGAAATCGCCGGTATCCATCGGGATATCAAAATTGGTCAGGCTCCTCATTGTACGGTAGAACATCATAGCCGTTATTTTCTTAAAGGCACTTTCGCCTTTACGCTTCAGCCGCTTACCGTAGACAACCTCGTAGCCTTCCTTCCACTTCCCGATCATCTCCAGCATTACTTCCGGCGGATCCTGCAGATCAGCATCAATAATAATAATGGCTTCACCCTGGGCGTAGTCCATACCGGCAGTAATAGCGATTTGATGACCGAAGTTGCGCGAAAAATTGACTAACCGGACATTAACGTCGTTCTGACAGATCGCGTCTACGATTTCGACCGTTTGGTCTTTGCTGCCGTCGTTGACGAATACGAGCTCATAAGGCTCGCCATACCCATCCATGACTTCTTTAAGCTTGGCATACGTATGGCCAATAACTTCTTCTTCGTTGTACATCGGAACAATAATGCTGTATTTCGCCTTCATGCTCGTCTACCCCTTCCTTCATTAGCTGTAAAAGACCCAAGAGTCGAAATGTCGTAGAGCAATCATCACATAATCCTTGCTCACTTCCATACCGGAAATGACTGGATAATACATGATAAATAGAACAACCGCTATGCCGGCGTACACCCAGCGGATCCATCTTTTATTCTCCCGGCCTTCCTCAATACGGGTGAATATATAAACGATAGCAAGAATCATGAACGGTACCATGGCAAAATAATGATATAAAAAGGTGAGCCGCGGAACGAGCATCCAAGGCAGATACTGCGATAGATACGCAATCCATAAAACATACATCCGCTTGTCTTTGCGTTTTACACTAATATATAGGGCGGCAATAACCGCGAAGATTCCCGTCCACCAGATAAGCGGGTTGCCAAAGGATGAGATGGACGAGATCTGGCCTGGCTCGAGATTTTTACCGTTATAATACCAGACAGGACGTTTCATAAACGGCCACTCCCACCACTGGGAGGAGTACGGATGCGTAGCGACAAGGTTACTATGGTAGTCATACATATGCTTCTGATATTCAATGAGCCGCTCCGCTGTAAACGTATCTCCCTTGACCGAAAGTACCGGAATGTAGGACAAGCAATAGATCGCAAGCGGTATAACAACGAAGAAGACAACACAGCTTGCCAGAGTCAGTACGGTATTACGCACAAAACCGCGGGATACCTTCCGATACACCTCTTCCTCCGGAAGAACATCTCCCTCTTTAATGCGTGCCAAGACGCGCCTTGCTGCAGCTTGCTCCCGGTAACGCTCAATAAGAACAAGCGCCAGCATGACGGCAAGTCCGGCACCGCCATAGATGACAATCCATTTGGACGCGACCCCGATGCCAAATAACAGCCCCGCCCAGAATAAAGGGACAAGCGTTTTCCAAAGAGGTGATCGGTAGAAGCTCATCTCCCTGTACTTATTCATGAAATAGAACATCAGCATAATGAAAAAGACGCCATACACATCAATGGTTGCGATGCGTGTCTGCGTGAAATGCATAAAATCAGCCGCTAAAAGGATCGTTGCGGTAGCCGCATACCCTGTTTTGCGGAACAGCTGAAGAGCAAACAGGTAGATGATCGGGAGCATCGCGACCCCAAACAGCGTACCGACAATACGCCAACCAAACGGACTAAGGCCAAAAAGCTTGATCCCTACCGCAATAAGCAGCTTGCCAAGCGGCGGATGCGTATTCTCGTAAGCCTTAATGCCATGTAGATTCTCATAAGCAGTACGGGCATGATAAATCTCATCAAAATAAGAGTTGTTCATATAATTAGGCTTATAAACGGCATTTGACTGCTCATCAAACAAGCGGCTGCCAACAAGAGCGGCATCTTCTTCAGTGGAATTGGACTCCGCTGTATCCACAACCTGCTGAATCGGAACCGGTCTATCGCTGCCCTCCGAATAGAAAGCAACCTCCTGCATGGTAAAGCCCCGCTTCGTAACGGTCAGCTTCGCATACCGGACAGTCTGATTGACCGGATTAACCGTCCACTTCAGGTTATCGCCAACCTTCTGTTCAATCTCAATTGGATTGCTCCATTGATCCGGCGTGCTGCTGAACTCCCACTTGTAATTGCCGACGCCAACACCATTAAAGCTGTTTACCTGGCTGATCTGTACCGGCTTGCCGAAATCCACATAGAAGCTTTGGCCATCCCGATCGGCCTTCCAGCCGCTATCGATACTGACTGTTGAGCCCAGATTAACAAGAGCAATGGCCGCGTAAACAACCGTAATGATGGACATCCACAGCCAGTCCTTGCGCTGCAGCCTGCGGGCTGGTTGTTCATGGTCGCGCACTTCTTGCAGCAGCCGCTCCTCGGATAAGGCAAGCTCCGCCTTCGTCAAGGCATGAACCGGCAGCTGGCGTCCCTTGATATATCTATCATAGCCAACATATAACATGTATACATACAATCCAACATTGCACAGCGAAGTGACAATGAGGATGCCGTTCGATGAAGGAAGGAAAGCATTAGCCTGGCTGAAGGCGAGAACGTAGCCGACATTAATAAAATGCGTAATGCTGAATCCTAGCAGCAGATGCAGAATCCGGCGGTCCCTCGCTTCGATATAAGCGAATATCATCAGCAGCAGTGCAGGGAACATGTAACGCTCGTGCATTTTGGCCGCAAACATAAAGACGGTTACGATCAAAATTATCGCCATATAGAAGGAGCCGGACAGATCCTTCTGTTGCTTGCGAAAGGCGAAAAAGAGAATAGAAACGACGGTAGCAAATACAATGCCGATATTCCCCCATGCGGCGTATTCCACTCCCAGCCAGTGAGCATCCAGCTTCGCCCAATTGCCGCCGGTTAAGGCGTACAGATTAAATGCGTTCAGCGTCGCGTATGGGTAAGAGGATAATGTCGACCTGTACAGATTATAAAGGGCATGCAAACCGCCGTTGTTCCATATAAATGGCGCCGCGAGCAAAAGAAACGTAACCGCTCCATAGCCAATCCCGGCAGCAATGCGCTTCCAGGATTTAAGATTGTAGCCGTAAGCGAGCAGAAAAACAGGAGTGAAAATAAGCGCCTGCGGTTTTACCAGAACGGCTATCGCAAACCAGATTGAGGCTCGCTCCAGCTTCCTTTCGGTAATGGCCCGAACAGCTAAAATGAGAATCAGGGCGAAGAAAGAATCCACTTGTCCCCATCCGGCCGAGTTCATCCAGACAGCAGGGTTCCAAATATAGAGCATCGCCAGTCCAAAGGCTGCCCGGTGATCGAGCTTTTTGACCGCCGTACGATAAATGAGATATCCGGAGATTAGGTCCGCAAAAATAGCCGGGAGTTTGTAGAAAACGATAGCTGCATCGCTGCCAGATCCGATTCCGGTCCAGGACTGCAACGCACCAAGCACATAGAGCACATAAATATAACCTGGAGGGTAATCCGCAAACAGACCTTCCTGATAGAAGTTGCCCAGTCCGTCCTTAAAGGCATGGTTCGCCCAAAAAATAAACGTATTAATATCATTCGTATAACCGGGATTAGTGGCGGCTATGTAAAACCGGAAGGCGAAGGCCGCAAGCAGCGCAATGCGCATGCCATTCGTCGACGGCTTGCTTCCAGAAACCTCGAGCTGCCCTGCCGCAGAAAATTCCCGGGCCCGCAGCCACCTGCTATATAAGTAAGCAAACAGTGCACCAAATAACGCCGATATGGCTAAAACCGAAAAGGCCGATATTTTCTTCGGATCAACCTTCTCCTGTTCTTGAGGTGTTGCAGAGGCGGATTGGACCGGCTCCATCGAAATTATTGGCGAGAAAGCTTCTGTAGCAATATTGCCTAAAGCATTCGTCTCTGCCGCTCCGCTCCCCTCCGCTGCCGCGTAGCCGTTTATGGCAGGCAAAAGGCCAACAACGATAACAAATAACAAACAAATGATTGCACGCAAGCCACTCTTCCACATTTTTCGCGGTTCACCTCGAACGATAAGTTTCTCACCAGCTTGTTTTTCCTTTAAAATACATTCTCATTTTCCCTATCAAATGTCAATGTGTGCTCCTATCGTGATAATACCTCTATTGAGTCTTCCGAATATGAGCGGTCGCGTTAAATAAAAAAACCGCCTGGACTATATGTCCAAGCGGTGCTGTTGATATCTTCTTATTCGCCTGCACGTTCACGCATATGCGGGAACAACAGAACGTCGCGGATGGAAGGGGCATTAGTAAGCAGCATAACAAGGCGGTCAACACCAATACCAAGTCCGCCTGTAGGCGGCATGCCGTATTCAAGGGCACGGATGAAATCATCATCCATCTCATGCGCTTCGTCGTTACCTTGCTCTTTCTCCACAAGCTGAGCTTCAAAGCGTTGGCGCTGGTCGATCGGATCGTTCAACTCGGTGAATGCATTCGCATGCTCACGCGCTACGATGAACAGCTCAAAGCGGTCCGTAAAGCGCGGATCAACCGGGTTCTTCTTCGCCAGCGGCGAGATTGCAACCGGATGGCCGGTTACGAATGTCGGCTGAATCAGCGTATGCTCACAGTGAGTCTCGAAGAATGCGTTCAGGATATGGCCAAACGTCATGTGAGGCTCAACCGGCACTTTATGCTCCTTCGCGAGGGCATGAGCTTCTTCGTCGCTCATCTCTGCGCTGAAGTCAACGCCTGTTACTTCTTTAACCAGGTCGACCATGGATACACGGCGCCACTCTGGCGTCAGATCGATCTCTTGGTCTTGGTAAGTAATTTTCATTGTGCCAAGAACCTCTTGCGCAATGTGGGCAATCAGATTCTCTGTCAGCGCCATGATGTCCTTGTAGTCGGCATAAGCCTCATACAGCTCGATCATCGTAAACTCAGGGTTATGGCGTGTCGAGATGCCTTCGTTCCGGTATACACGGCCGATCTCATACACTTTCTCCAAACCGCCAACAATGAGACGTTTCAAATGAAGCTCAATCGCAATACGCATATATAACTGCATATCAAGCGCATTATGATGCGTAATAAACGGACGGGCAGCCGCACCGCCTGCAATGGAATGCAGAGTTGGTGTCTCAACTTCAAGGTAACCCTTCGAATCGAGGTAACGGCGCATCGACTGAATAATGCGGGAACGCGTAATGAAGGTTTGTTGAACATCAGGGTTCACAATCAGATCGACATAACGCTGACGGTAGCGCAGCTCAACGTCTTTCAAACCGTGATATTTGTCCGGCAGTGGAAGAAGCGACTTCGTCAGCACTTCTACTTCATGGGCTTTAACCGATACTTCACCGGTATTTGTCTTGAACACTACGCCGTTTATGCCAACGATATCGCCGATGTCGAGCATTTCGAATGCGGCATATTTGTTCGCTTCAACGGTATCTTTACGAACGTAAATCTGGATTTTGCCAGAGAGATCCTGGATATGCGCGAAAGAAGCTTTACCCATGCCGCGTTTTTGCATAATACGGCCAGCAATGCTTACCTTAATCGCTTTCTCTTCCAGCTCTTCCTTGCTAAGATCCTCATAAGCGGACACAATGTCTTTGGCATTGTGGGTGCGCTCGAATTTGCCGCCAAACGGGTCAACGCCAAGGGCTCTCAGCTCGTCCAGTTTGTCTCTGCGGATTTGCAGAAGTTCGCTTAGTTCTTGCTCTTGTTCCACTCCCGTGTTTTGCTGATCCACTACATTCATCTCCTAAATTAAAGGCACTGCTCAAGCGTAAACGGCTGCACCTTCCCTTGGAGGGGCAGCAGACGTTTCGCGAGTGAAATATAAGTATAGTATAGAAAAAACTTATACTTTCTTATATTTAACGTTCAAAAAGCTTCCGATAAGGAAGCTTTCGAAAAATATGCGCGAATGGCAGTGCAGACCTTATTTTTTAATATCGACGATTTTATATTGAATGATGCCGGCAGGAACGCTAACGTCCACAACGGTACCTCTCTTCTTACCCAGTATCGCCTTGCCTACAGGGCTCTCATTAGAGATTTTGTTGCGAAGAGGGTCGGATTCGGCTGATCCTACGATTGCATATTCCATTGTATCACCGAATTCCAAATCTTCCACCGTTACAACCGATCCAATACTTACCGTATCGGTATCGATCTCATCATTATTAATAATCCGCGCATTGCGGAGCATTTTCTCAAGCGTAATGATGCGTCCCTCAATAAAAGCCTGCTCATTCTTGGCATCCTCGTATTCCGAGTTCTCGCTGATATCACCATAACCAATTGCTACTTTAATCCGTTCCGCTACTTCACGACGTTTGACCGACTTGAGGTTTTCGAGTTCCTCTTCAAGTTTCTTTAAACCGTCCTGAGTCAGAATGATTTCCTTATCGCTCATCTTCCGATTCTCCTGTCGTGTGACATATTATTCATACGGTTGTATGAATTTCACTGTTATTTAATATATTGCATTCCCCGTTCCTCATGCCAAGTTGCGGGGCAGCCAGAGCGGAAACGACGATGTCGTTGATGTATATTGCAAGATTATATTTCAAGTGCACCCCGAATGTCAATCAAAGCCAAATATGCCGCTGTAACCGCTTTACAAGAGATTAGGCGAAGAGGACCATCGGCTTAAGCTGCCGATGATCCTCCCCCTCTCTTAATGAGCGGCTTTGGTACCGCTGGCCATTGAAGCCATTGCCTCTTCGTCCAAGGAAGCAATGTATTGCTCCAAAACTTCGACAAGCCGGTCGCGGCTGGTTTCCTCCATAATGACATCCTTCACGCGTGCCGCGCCTGGAAGTCCTTTCAGGTACCATGCCATATGCTTGCGCATTTCGCGTACAGCAGTCGCTTCGCCTCTCAGAGCAACAAGACGGTCCATATGCAGAATCGCGACTTCCAGCTTCTCACGCGGAAGCGGATCCGGCATCAGCTCACCTGACTCCAAGTATTGAATCGTGCGGTACAGCATCCAAGGGTTGCCGAGCGCTCCGCGCCCGATCATAACCCCGTCACAGCCTGTGTGGTCGAGAAGGCGGCGGGCATCCTCCGGCGAGAAGACGTCGCCGTTGCCGATTACCGGGATCGAAACGGCCTGCTTCACATCACGGATTATATCCCAGTTCGCTTTGCCGGTGTACAGCTGCTCGCGCGTGCGTCCATGCACGCTGACCGCTTTCCCTCCTGCACTTTCGACAGCTTTCGCATTATCGACAGCATAGATATGCTCATCGTCCCAACCGATCCGCATCTTCACGGTAACCGGCTTGCTGACAGCGGCCGTAACCGCCGACACCATTTCGTAAATTTTGTTCGGGTCAAGCAGCCAGCGGGCACCTGCATCACATTTCGTTACTTTAGGTACCGGGCATCCCATATTAATGTCAATAATATCGGCATTGGTCTGTTGGTCAACAACCTTCGCCGCTTCAACGAGCGACTCGCGGTCTCCGCCGAATATTTGCAGACTAAGCGGCTTCTCGCGCTCATCTACAAACAGCATTTCCATCGTGCGCTTGTTGCCGTGCAGGATCGCTTTGTCGCTGACCATTTCCGCGCATACAAGACCGGTTCCGAATTCTTTGGCAATCAGTCGGAAAGCCGGGTTGCAAACGCCGGCCATCGGAGCGAGCACGACTTTATTTTTCATCTCGATGTCTCCGATTTTAAGCATGCTGCTTCTCCTCCTTCTTAAAATGAATTGCCAACTAAATGGCCAGACTCAGGACAGTTGTGTGATTCATACTTCGCAAGCATGTCCCTATTCGGCAATGAAGTTCTCGTGCGTCATATGAAAGGTACGTTATGATTCCGTATCCATTAATTCTTCATAGCTAATGCCAAGAGTATTTGCAATATTTGTCATGAGCCGGGCATCTGGCTTACGTGTTCCCCGCTCCAGCGATCCAAGGACCGCGACAGATACGCCCAGTACCTTCGCCAGCTCCTGCTGGGTGTAGCCCTTCAGCTTCCGGAATGCCCGAACTCGCTGAGCCAATTGGTGATTTTCCATAACGTGATGCCTTCCTTTCCATCCTGAAGCGCCGCTGCTGCAGTGGCCGAAACCATGTCCTGCAGAGGATGCGACGAATCGATGACGTCCCGCAGCGGAACAAGCACGAAAGCCCGTTCCATCATACGAGGGTGAGGCAGCGTCAGCTCCTCATCATCCATCGTGACATCTCCATATAACAGCAGATCTAGATCTATGGTGCGCGGTCCCCAGCGTATGTCTCTAACACGGCCAAGATGCTGCTCCACTTCAAATAAAGCGTGGAGAAGCTCAATCGGTGTAAGAGCAGTCTCAACAGCTATCGCCATATTCAGAAAAGCCGGCTGATCCGTATACCCGACAGGGTCCGTCTCATATACGCCGGATACCCGCAAGATATGAACGTCAGGCTGCCGGCGTAGGCGTTCTACCGCCTGCCGGAGCAGCCCCTCGCGGTCGCCAAGATTGGAGCCAATAGCAATATACGCCTGCGACATGGTGTTAGGCACGGACAACACGCCCATTCCCGTCCCGCTTGCGGCGGAGCTCAATCGTAACCCCGTCGAAATGAATCTCGAACGGCGGATTTGGCTTTGTTACGCGAACCGTCAATTCATTTATCATAGTATAAGCTTCCAAAACCCGCGTTGCAATGCCGCCGGCTAAAGCTTCGATTAATTTGTAAGGCTCTCCCTGAACAACGGATTTGATCTCACTGTACAGCTCAGCATAATTAATAGTTGCTTCGAGGTCATCCGTTAATGCTGCTTTTTCCAGATCAAGCTTCAGGTCAAGATCCACAATAAACTTCTGTCCAAGCCGGTTCTCTTCCGGAAAAACACCGTGATAGCCGTAAAATTGCATGCCTTTCATAATCATACTGTCCATGACGTTAACTTCCTCGCTTTCTATTCGAACGGCGGTTAAGGGTACTGTATTACAACTTTCGCGTCTAACCGTCGTTATTTGCGGTACATAATTGCATCGGTCATCATCGCCGTCCGCTTGTTGGCCCGTACATCATGCACGCGTACGATCTGGCAGCCTTGGGCAATGCCAAGCGCCGTTGTCGCTGCCGTGCCTTCTGCAAGATCATCAACCGGCAGGTCCAGCGTCTGCCGGATGAACCGCTTGCGCGAGGTGCCAAGCAGTACCGGGTAACCAAGCGCTGTCAGCTCCGACAACCGGCCCATGAATTCAAGGTTGTCGTCATGGTCCTTGGCGAAGCCAAGACCCGGGTCGAGCCAGATCTGGCTCGTTTCCACGCCAGCCTGAAGCGCGATCGCTACGCTCGCCTGCAGGTCGGCGAGCACGTCCGGGACAAGGTCGCCGTAGTCCCGGGCAGGGCGATTGTGGCTGATAATGACGGGACAGCCATATTCGGCCGCAACGGCCGCCATAAAGGGGTCATACTTCAGACCCCAGATGTCATTGATAATATGCGCGCCCGCTTCCAGCGCCTGGCGCGCGGTCTCGGCCTTATACGTGTCGATGGAGATCGGCACGTGGGGCGCCGCCTCGCGTACCGCCTGAATGACAGGCAGCAGACGGCGGAGCTCTTCGTCAACGCTGACCGGCTCAAAGCCGGGACGCGTCGATTCTGCGCCGATATCGATAATATCGACGCCTTCCTTTACCATAGCGGCTGCACGCTCGGCAGCAGCCTCCGCATGGTTATACCGTCCGCCATCGGAGAAAGAGTCCGGCGTGGCATTCAGAATGCCCATGATCAGCGTTCTCTTCCCAAGCTCCAGCTTGATACCGCCGCCAAGCTCATAGCTTCTGTTCCAAAAGGTCGGCTTATAGCCTTGCAATTCCTGTTCGCTCATCGTTGTTGTACCTCCGTATCTTTGCGGTAAGCGAGCAGCAGCTCACGCAGCACAGGTCCTGCCGATCCGGAGCCAACTAACGTAGTGCTGCCTGCATCATCGGTTATACGCGTTACCGGCACGAGCTCCTGAATAGAAGTGGTCAGCCATGCCTCCTCAGCAGCAAGAAGCTCCCCAAACAAATAGTGACCCTCCCGTACGGTATAACCCAGCCCGCGTGCCAACTCGATAACCCGCTGCCTTGTAATACCCGGCAGGATGCCGATGTCGGTTGACGGGGTATAGAGAATGCCATCCTGCACAAAAAACACATTGCTCACAATGCCTTCCGCGATAAGACCCTCATGGCTGAGCATCAGTCCTTCAGCCGAGGCGGACGCACCGCTTGCCAGCAATTCCCGCTTTGCAATTATATTGTTCATATAATGGAGTGATTTTAATCGAACGACTCCTTCCGGAGTGTTCCTTACGGTCTTGAGCAGACATAATTCCTTGCCTTCGCTATACAGCTGCTCATGATGAGGCGGAAGCGCCTTAACCAGTATAAACTCCGTTGGCTGCTCATAATCTCCGGACGGAAGTCCCAGCTCTCCAATACCTGCAGTAACGGTCAGACGGATATAACCTTCCTTCAGCCCATTCTCCTCCAGCAGTAATCCAATCATCTTCTCCAGCGCATCCAAATCCGGTTTATACCGGATGCCGATCGTTTCGCAGCCCTCCATAAGCCGCTGCATATGCCGCTCCAGCAAATACGGCCTGCCGCCGTAAGTACGGAATGTCTCAAACAACCCCATTCCGTACAAAAAGCCGTGATCATAAACTGAGATCACAGCTTCACCAGATTCCATTACCGTACCGTTGAGCCCGATTTTCATCGCGCCGCGCCCGTCCGGTGCTTCAAGAAATTGCGCAGCATCGCATGTCCATGCTGCGTGATAATCGATTCAGGATGGAACTGCACGCCTTCGATCGGGTATTCCTTGTGGCGCAGTCCCATTATTTCGCCTTCTGCCGTTTCCGCACTAATCTCGAGACAATCCGGTAGCGTCTCGCGCTTCACAATGAGAGAGTGGTAACGGGTAGCCGTATAAGGAGAAGGGATCCCTTCAAAGATTGTTTTTCCGTCATGCAGAATTTCAGAGGTTTTGCCGTGCATCAGCTTCTCCGCGCGCACCACGTCTCCGCCAAACGCTTGTCCGATCGACTGATGGCCCAGGCATACGCCAAAGATCGGAATAACGCCTTTGAAATGCTCGATAACCGACAGACTGATGCCCGCTTCATTCGGAGAGCAAGGTCCAGGCGAGATCAGGATATGGTCAGGCTTCAGTGCTTCAATACCGGCAAGATCAATCTCGTCATTCCGTTTCACGACAACCTCTTCGCCCAGTTCACCTAAATACTGCACCAAGTTGTACGTAAACGAATCATAATTATCAATTACTAGAATCATCGCTCCTGCTCCCCCTTTGTGTATCGCCCCGCACTATGTCAGGCTCGTCCGCTCCGCAAACCGTTCACTGTACTGAATGGCCTTCCATAGTGCCTTCGCTTTATTTAACGATTCGTAATATTCCCGCTCCGGCTCGGAATCAATAACAATTCCCGCTCCGGCCTGAATATGTACGATACCGTCTTTGACCGCCATCGTTCTTATTATTATATTAAATTCCATATCGCCGTTATAGTCAATCCATCCGAGTGAACCCGTATAGGGGCCGCGCCGTACCGGCTCAAGCTCCTCGATGATCTCCATCGTGCGAACCTTTGGCGCACCCGTTATCGTTCCGCCCGGGAAAGTCGCCGCGATGACATCAAAAGCATCTTTGCCTTCCGCCAATCGCCCATCTACCTGCGAGACAAGGTGCATGACATGGGAATAGTATTCAATCACCATCAGCTCTTCCACTTTTACCGTGCCAAACTCCGATATACGTCCCAGATCATTGCGCTCCAGATCAACAAGCATAATATGCTCGGCCCGCTCCTTCTCGCTTGAGCGGAGCTCCTCCGCCATCTCGCGGTCCTCTGCCTCTGATCTGCCCCTGCGGCGCGTGCCCGCAATCGGACGGGTCGCCAGCTTGTCGCCATTCTGCTCAACCAGTAGTTCCGGTGAAGCCGAGACGAGCTGAAAGTCCGGACAGCGGAGAAAGCCCATATAAGGCGACGGGTTAAAAATACGCAGCCATTCGTACAACTCCTCCGGTGAAGAGCTGACCTTCCGGCTTTGCCGCTGCGACAGGTTCACCTGGAACACGTCGCCCTGGCTGATATACTGCTGGATTCGGCGAACAGCATCCATAAACGCTTCTTTACGGAATGGTGATGTAATCCCTTCTACCGACTCGACATCAATATGAAGACTGTCGCTCTCCGTAAAACGTCTGCGTTCCTCGCGAACGGCAGCGGCCTCGTTATCCTGAAGCTGAATATGTTGCTGCCAAAACGCCGCCATCTCATCGGCCTGTGCTTTCGCTGCCTCATATCTGGCCTGCAGCTGTTCTTCGTTCTCTTCTCCGGTAACCGACGTATGGACGGCACAGTACAACATTTTCTCCTGCTGATCGACAATCCAGATCCGGTTCATCCGCAGGAACAAGTAATCCGGCAGTCCTGTATCATCCGCCGCAAGCTCCGGCAGACGCTCTATGGACCGGATTACATCGTAGCTCCAGAAGCCTACGCAGCCTCCGGTCCATTTAGGTCCTTCCGCAAGCTTTGGAGAACGGTACGGCTCCATCCAGCGCCTTACAATCTCAAGCGGCTTCCCTTCCCAGCTTTGTTCCGACAAAACGCTGCCCCGAAGATCCCAATCCGTTGAATCGGCGTGTTGCCCTTTTCCCCGGATAACGCCTTCCGGATGAAGGCCCAGATAGGTATAACGTCCGTCCTTGCCGCTCTCCAGTACGAATGCATGCGGTGAAGCCGCGCTCCAGGCCGACTCCCACGAATCAACCGAAACTGTACCAAGCGGAATACGCTTCAGCAGCGGCAAGGTTGTATATTTGCGCTCTGCCTGCCATAAGACCCACTGCCCATGTGCGGTGAACATGTCGATTTCCTCCGATCAGGTATGATTTGCTAAGTATACAAAAAGCCCCCGCAAACGTCAAAAAGCCCCCATTCCAAGGAATGGGAGCACTTATAGGAGACAATTAGTTCTCGAAATTGAACAGAGGCGTAGACAGGTAACGTTCGCCGTTCGATGGAACAACGGCAATGACGCGTTTGCCTTTGCCGAGCTCTTTCGCTACTTTCAAAGCAGCAAAGATCGCAGCGCCGGAAGAAATACCGACCAGGAGACCTTCTTCTTTCGCAGCACGGCGTGCATATTCGAATGCTTCTTCGTTCTCAACGGTAATTACGCCGTCGTAGATCTCTCGGTTCAGGATATCCGGCACGAAGTTGGCGCCGATACCTTGGATTTTGTGAGGACCCGGGTTGCCGCCCGAGAGGATCGGGGACGCCGCAGGCTCAACCGCATAGATCTTGATACCTTCGAAGTTCTGTTTCAACACTTCGCCTGTACCCGAGATTGTACCGCCTGTACCGATACCGGCAATAAAAGCATCCAGCTTGCCGTCAAGCGAGTTGATCGCTTCCACGATTTCCGGACCTGTTGTTTCGCGGTGTACTTTCACGTTTGCCTGGTTTTTGAATTGTTGCGGGATGAAGTAGGACGGATTTTCTTTCGCCAGCTCTTCCGCTTTGCGAACGGCACCGTTCATACCTTCCGAGCCCGGTGTCAGAACAAGCTCAGCACCATAAGCGCGAAGCAGGTTGCGGCGCTCAATACTCATTGTTTCAGGCATAACCAGGATGGCTTTGTAGCCTTTTGCTGCAGCTACCATCGCAAGACCGATGCCCGTGTTGCCGCTTGTAGGCTCAACGATTGTATCGCCTGGTTTCAGGCTGCCTTCTTGCTCCGCAACTTCGATCATGCTGATCGCGATACGGTCTTTAACGCTTGCACCCGGGTTCTGATACTCGAGTTTTACATAGATTTCCGCGCTGTCTTCCGGTACAAGGCGGTTCAGACGGACAAGCGGTGTATCACCAATAAGTTCAGTTACGCTGTTAACGATTCTAGCCATGAGAATAATTGCCTCCCTTATTCCGACTAATTTAGTTGGTTTTTCACTAATAACATCTTATCAATCTCTTATATCCGTTGTCAATAGTTTCTTTCTTGAACGTACAGGAAAAGGGAGAAGCCGCCTGACGGCGGCTTCAAGATGATTATATAAGTGCTCTAAGGGGTAATTTCCGCGTTGTATTTCTCGAGCAAATCATCCTCGATCTCATTAAGCGGCTTCGCTTTGGAGAGTGCTAACTCCTTGCGTGCGTTATCGTAGAGAACATGACCGGTCAGGCCCTCTGTCTTCTGCCGCTCGATCAGACGGATAACGGCATAGCCTTCCGGAACCTCAACGGGGCCGGTTGTCTCGCCGGTCTGCAACCTGCTCGCTTCCTCCAGCATGCCGGCATCATAGAAAGGATCATCCGAGTCAATTAATCCAAGGTCGCCGCCCGACTCCGCTGTATTCGCATCCTTCGAATAAACAAGCGCGAGCTCTTCGAATGAATCCCCATCCGCCAACCGATCGAGTACTTCGCCTGCTTCCTCTTCCGAGTCTGTGACAATCCACTGCAGATGAAGCCTAAGTCTGTCCGCAAACTGCTCCGGATGCGCCGTTATGTAATTCTGTATCTCCACTTCGGATAGTTCCACGGTAAGGATAGCAATCTTCTCAAGCAGCAGGCGGTACTTCACATCTTCCTCTATATCACTTTTTGTCATGCCAAGCTGATCTTTCATGACTTCGTAGAAAACGTCTTCGCTATCGTATCCTTCCATCATAGCGGCAAGCTCCCTGTCCTCCTCCTCGGAGGACAAACTAAGCTGCTGAGCCTTCGCTTCCAGATCGATCGCCTTGTGAACCATCAACATGCGCAGCACATTATCGCCATACTGCCGCTTTAGTTGGTCTGCCAGCTCAGTCGACGTGATCGGAACGCCGCCAACCATAGCCGCGATTCCCTCGCTTCGAATGGAGTCGGATTCACTGCCCGGCGTATCGCCGGCTTGTGCTTTGGTCTCCGAATCGGGATCATGCTGCTCGGGATCATCCGAGAACGGAGACAGCTTCACGATAACCGCCACGCTAAGAACGATCATACAGATCGCTTGAAGAACAACAACTGCTTTTACTACCCCGTATTTCTTCATTTCCCCAATGCCCCCGGCGTTATTGCACAAGATTTGGCTTCGCCTGGTCAATCAGCTCTTGCAGCTGCTCCCGGTCAAACGTATAAGCCTCATTGCAATAATGGCAGACGACCTCTGCCTTGCCGTCTTCCTCAATAATCTGCTCCAGCTCGGATACGCCAAGGCTGATCAACGTCTGCTCCACGCGATCCTTCGAGCATTTGCAATGAAACTTCAGGTCCAGCGAATCATAAATATGCAGATCATCGCCTACCAGCCGGCGCAGAATGCCTTCCGGTGTTTCGCCCTGCTCCAGCAGCTGCGTCACGTGCGGGATTGACCCGACTGCCTGTTCGAGACGGGTAATCTCCTCGTCAGTGAGGCCCGGCAGGAGCTGAATAATAAAGCCGCCGGAATGGGTGACGGTCGCATCGGGCTCAACAAGTACGCCAAGACCAACGGCGGAAGGAGTCTGCTCCGACACGGCAAAATAATAAGTGAAATCCTCTCCCAGCTCGCCCGAGATAATCGGAACGCTGCCGAGGTAAGGGTCTTTAAGACCAAGATCCTTAATAATATGAAGATAACCGTTACGCCCTACTCCGCCGGCAACGTCGATCTTGCCGTGCTCATTGCTTGGAAGCAGCACGTCCGGGTTATCGACATAACCTCGCACTTCCCCGTGTGCATTCGCATCAACAACGATTTGTCCGATAGGCCCGTCGCCTTTTACTTTAACCGTCAGCTGCTCCTCGCCCTTCAGCATCGCTCCCATAATTGCAGCGGCTGTGGCCGTGCGCCCGAAGGCTGCTGTTGCGGTCGGCAACGTCTGATGCCGCCGCTGCAGTTCATTTACGAGCTGCGTGGTGCGGGCTGCAAATACGCGAATCTTACCTCCCCACGCCGTACCCCTAACGAGTACATCTGGTAACTGCTCCATATGCTATCCCTCCTGATTCCGTTCGTAAATAATGCGCAATCCTTCCAACGTCAGAAGTGGATCGACTTCTTCTATCGTTTCCGATTCCGTACTAATTAACTCCGCCAGTCCGCCGGTAGCAACAACACGCGGGCTGACCTGAAACTCTTTTCTAATCCGGTTAACGATTCCGTCTACTTGTCCGGCATATCCGTAGATAATGCCTGCCTGCATCGAAGTTACCGGGTTACGGCCAATAACGCTCTTCGGCTTGACCAGTTCAATACGCGGCAGCTTCGCCGCGCGCTGATAAAGCGCTTCTGTCGAGATGCCGATACCCGGAACGATCGCTCCGCCCAGGTAGCTGCCAGAAGCATCGATATAATCAAAGGTTGTAGCCGTGCCAAAATCAACAACAATAAGCGGCGCGCCGTATTTGACGATTCCCGCAACCGAGTTCACGATCCGGTCTGCTCCGACCTCACGCGGATTCTCATAACGGATATTGAGACCCGTCTTAATGCCGGGGCCAACAACGAGCGGCGTCTTGCGCAAATATTTCATACAAAGCTGTTCGAGCGCCCGCATAAGCGGCGGAACAACCGAAGAAATAATAACGCCTTCGATCTGCTCCATCCGGATACCCGCGTAATGGAACAGATTATGAATGTTCATGCCGTATTCATCAACGGTTGCCGAGCGGTTCGTGCTAAGCCGCCAATGGTGCAGCAGATCCTTGCCGTTATAGACGCCCAGAACGATGTTTGTGTTGCCCACATCGATAACTAAAATCACGCAGGAGCGCCTCCTTTTTTCGCATTTAAATCAAGGCTGATATCAAGCGCATTAAACGAGTACGTCAGGCCGCCGACGGAAATGACATCTACGCCGCATGCTGCAATGGTTCTCACCGTATCCAGACGCACATTGCCCGATGCTTCTACAATAACATGCGGCGAGCGCGATTTGATTAGGCCAACGGCCTCCGTCATAAGCGGCGGCGCCATATTATCAAGCATAATAATATCCGCGCCGCATGCCAGCGCTTCCTGTACCTGCTCAAGGGATTCCGCTTCTACCTCAATCTTCATCGTATGAGGAATCGCGGCACGTGATGCCTCAACAGCCTGGCGGATCCCGCCCGCACCCTTGATATGATTATCTTTGATCATAACAGCATCATATAAACCAAAGCGGTGATTAGAACCGCCGCCAACCCGGACGGCATACTTCTCGAGCATCCGGTGGCCCGGTGTTGTTTTACGCGTATCTACCAACCGGACGGGCAAGCCTTCCAGCGCCGCTACAAAAGCATTTGTCTTTGTTGCAATGCCGGAGAGCCGCTGCATCAGGTTAAGCGCGAGACGCTCACCCGTAAGCAGGCTATGGGTACTGCCTTCCACTGTTGCAATAACCGTACCCTTCTCCACATATTGGCCGTCGCTTACTTTCGCTTCGAATTGAAGCGTTGCATCGACCACTTCAAATACGAGACGGGCAACCGGGAGACCGGCAATAATACCGCTCTCCTTCACATGGATCACTGCCGTCGATTGCGAGCCCATTGGAATCGTTGTAGCGGTCGTAATATCCCCGCTGCCGATATCTTCAGCCAGCCAGCTGCGGATCAGCTCGCGCAGGGCATGGTTATAGGTGCCGAACGTTGTATCAAACATGAATAATTCGCTCCTCCGTCATTCCTTGCAGCCGGTGCAGAACGGTATGCTTGCGCCATACCGCATCATTCTTCTCCGGGAAATCATCCCGGAAATGCCCGCCGCGGCTTTCTTCCCGCTGCAGCGCGGATTCCGTTGTCAGAATGGCGCAGGTCAGCAGGTTCGCGAACTCGTATTCCTCCCGTTTGGTCAGAACGGATTGGAAGAACGGCAGCTGCCGTTTCAACTCCTCCAGTCCTCTCCCAAGCCCTTGGGCATTACGGCGAAGACCCGCATACCGTACCATTACCTTCTGCAGCTTCAGCCGCTTCTCTACTACGGCCTGCATAGGCGTGCTCATGCGAGGATGATCAATCTCGATCACCGGCTTCGTCTCCAGCTCAGGCAGCTTAATAATGCTGTCTACAATCCGTTTGCCGAACACAATCGCTTCCGACAGCGAATTGCTGGCAAGGCGGTTCGCGCCATGAACACCCGTAGACGATACTTCTCCGCATGCGAACAGTCTTCTTATATTGGTTTCCCCGTTTAGATCGGTTTTGACTCCACCCATCATATAATGGGCAGCCGGCGCCACCGGAATCCAGTCGGTAGTCAGATCCAGTCCATACTGGAGGCAGAATTCATAAATATTCGGAAAACGATGCTTTACCATATCCGGCGATTCATGAGTAACATCGAGATAGACAAATGTCGACTTCGTCTCTTCCATCTCACTGATAATCGCGCGCGCAACCACATCACGCGGTGCCAGCTCCAGCTGAGGATGGTAGCGTTCCATAAAACGATCGCCGCGGATGTTGCGCAGGACTGCGCCTTCTCCTCGAACGGCCTCCGAGATCAGAAAGCGCGGCGCTCCCGGATAACAAAGCGAAGTCGGATGAAATTGAACAAACTCCATATCCTGAATAAGAGCACCCGCCCGGTAAGCCATGGCAACACCGTCACCTGTCGCTACATCCGGATTTGTCGTATAACGGTACAATTGGCCCGTCCCGCCGGAGCATAGGATCGTTGCTTTACCGCGTACATACAAACGATGTCCGTCAGGCTTCTGCACAATCGCCCCGCAGCATTCGCCGTCTTGCGTGACAAGGTCAATGACAAAATGGTCATCCCATACGTCAATGCCCGGATCCGACGTTGCCTTTTCCGATAAGGCGCGCACAATCTCATAACCAGTCGCATCACCATTGGCATGAAGAATACGGCGCTGACTGTGCGCCCCTTCCTTGGTTAATGCAAACTCGCCATTCTCCAGATCGAACTGCGTTCCCATGCTGATGAGATTGCTGACGCCTTCGGGACCTTCATGAACAAGTACATTAACAGCGTCCTCCGAGCAGAGCCCCGCCCCTGCAATAAGCGTATCCTCGCGGTGATAGGCCGGCGAATCCTCTTCCGAGATAACCGCGGCAATGCCGCCCTGGGCATAACGGGTATTGCTGTCGAGCAGTGATTTCTTCGTAATCATTAAGACCGAATGGTTATTCTCGCTTGCCCGAAGTGCGGTAAAAAGACCGGCGATGCCGGCCCCGATCACAATAACGTCCTTCTCGATTACCGGCAAGTCCTCAATCGACAGATCTACAAGGTATCTTGGTATCATCATCTTCGTAATGCGCCTCCAAGCATAGGAGTAGCGCATGCTCCTCCTATTTAACGAGTAACATGCGCTCCAGGGACTTACGGGCCTGATCCGCAACATGATCTGGAACGTAGATTTGAGGCTGCATGGTTTCTAGGCATTTCACCAGCTTCTTCAAGTTGTTCACTTTCATATTCGGGCAAACCAGATATTTGGATGCAAAATGGAATGTTTTGTCCGGGCTGTCCAGACGAAGCTGGTAACCGGTACCGTCTTCCGTACCTACGATAAACTCCTTACAATCCGATTCTTTGCAATATTTAATAATGGCCGTTGTACTGCCGACAAAATCTCCAAGCTCTACGACTTCAGGGCGGCATTCCGGATGCACAACAAACTGGGCGTTCGGATATTTCGCCTTCATCTCCTCAACGTCTTTCACAGTAAGCATATCATGCGTGTTGCAGTAGCCTTCCCAGATAATCATCTTCTTGTCGGTATTTTGCTGCACATAGTGACCGAGGTTTTTGTCCGGCACCCAGATGACTTCATCGCCTTCAACCGAATTTACGACTTTAACGGCATTGGCCGACGTACAGCAAATATCCGTCTCCGCCTTAATCTCTGCGGAAGAGTTGATATACGTAACGACTGTCGCATTCGGGTGCTGCGCTTTCAGCTTGCGCAGACCGTCCACGTTAACCATGTCGGCCATCGGACAGCCGGCACGTTCGTCGGGAATGATTACGGTTTTGTTAGGAGCAAGAATTTTCGCGCTTTCTCCCATAAAATGAACGCCGCAAAAAACAATAACGTCAGCGTCAGTTTGTGCAGCCTTCTGCGCGAGCAGGAAAGAGTCCCCGCGGAAATCGGCCACCTCTTGAATTTCATCACGTTGATAATAATGGGCAAGAATGATGGCATTGCGTTCCTTCTTCAATTGCATGAGCCTTTCACGCAGTTCACGATTCTGTTCCGCCTTGCGTTCCAGCGCCAGTGCTTCCACAGTTGATCCTCTCCTCTTATGAGGGATGGGCGATAAGTCCCATTCCGATTATGGCTATCCAGACTTTGTGAATTGATGCACAAACTATTTCAAAGTCAATGGCCTATTTATGATTCTTTTGTTAAGGTTTAATTTACTCCAGGTACAGGATGCTGTCAATGTATTAAATAATAAAAAAACCTCTTCCCCGCAGCAAATTTTGCATAAGGCGGAGAAGAGGGCTTTAATAGCTGCTTCAGCAGGACCTGGCTACCTTTTCGCCGGATCATACGGCTCGCCAAGCGCGCTTGGCGCCGACGAACGTCCCACTGCACCTGCAAGGACAATAAGTGTCAGCAGGTACGGCAGCATATAGAAAAATTCATTCGGAATATGATGCGACCATTCGAACAGCTGAGCCCAGTTGCGGAGCGCCTGTGCCATCCCGAAGAAGATCGCCGCGCCGGCTACACCAAGCGGATTCCACTTGCCGAAAATAACGGCCGCAATAGCGATAAAGCCTTGCCCGGAAATCGTGTTGTGCGCGAAGTTGCTTGTTGTTGTCAGGGCAATGGTTGCCCCGCCAAGTCCGGCTAATGCGCCACTCAGCATAACCCCGATGTAACGGTACTTCGTTACGCTGATGCCGACCGTATCGGCCGAGCTTGGATGCTCGCCCACCGCGCGGAGGCGAAGACCAAAGGTTGTGCGGTAGAGCACAATATAGCTAAGAATAACGACCCCAATGACAATATAAGTGGTCGGGTAAGCAGTGAAGATGCCTTTGCCGAGCAACGGAATATCGGACAGCCACGGAATCGCTACCGGATTAAATACGTACTCCAGAGTTGTTGTCTGCCCGGAGCCCTCGTACAGGCTCTTCGTCAAATAGATAGCTAGACCGGCTGCCAGGATATTAATAACAACCCCAACAATGGTCTGGTCCGCACGGAACGTAATGGTTGCTACAGCATGCAGCAGCGAGACCACCAGCCCTAAGACGAGACCGGCAATCAGCCCGATCCATGGAGCACCACGCGTCATTCCACCCTGGATGGCTTGATCCGCAAATACGGCAGCCCCAAACGCGCCGGCAATCATGAGACCTTCAAGGCCGATATTAACAACACCTGACCGTTCAGAGAACAGGCCGCCAAGACCGGTGAAGATGAGCGCCGTCGAGAAGACTAGCGTAATGCTTATTAATTGACCAATCGTATCGATTGCGTTCATCGCGCACCGCCTCCTTCCGACTTGCCTTTATTCGAACGGCGAATCATAAATGGCTTCAGGAAGAACTTCACAAGTCCATGCGAAGCAACAAAGAAAATAATTGAACCGATAACGATACGGACAATCTCAGGCGGTACATTCGCTCCAAAGCTCATACCGGCTGAGCCGTAGCTGAGGCCGCCGAACAGTACTGCGCCAAGGAATACTCCGATTGGGGTGTTACCGCCAAGCAAAGCAACCGCGATTCCATCAAATCCGTAACCCCATGAAGCAGCCATAACCGTCTGGTAACCAAAGACGCCGAGAATCTCGAACACGCCGCCAAGACCGGCGAACACCCCGCTGATGAACATCGAGGTAACAATCGTACGGTTAACGTTCATGCCTGCATAAAGTGCTGCGTTCGGGTTGAGACCGACCGCGCGGAGCTCGTAGCCTTTTTTCGTACGCCACAGGATGACATAAAACACAATCAGGCCGATAATCGCAAACAGCGTTCCCCAGTGCATCCGCGCGTTACCCATACTTTCGGACAGCCATTTGATCGACACAAGCGCCGATTCATGAATCGGCTTCGACTTCTGCTGGCCCTCCATAACGAGATAAGTACCAACGATATAGTTAGACAGGAAAAGCGCGATCCAGTTCAGCATAATCGAGGAGATAACTTCGTTGACGCCTCGCGCCGCCTTCAGGTAGCCGGAGAGCGCCGCCCACAGGCCGCCAAACAAACCGCCTACGATAATCGCCAGGGGAGCATGAAGGTACCAAGGAAGATCAAGCGTTACCCCGACAATCGTCGCCCCTGTCATGCCCATCATAAACTGGCCTTCTGCACCGATATTGAAAAGGCCTGTACGGAAAGCAAAGGCTACAGCAATACCGGTAAAGATAAGAGGCGTAATCGCACGAATCGCTTCACCCATATCATAAGGGCTGCCAAACAGCTTCTTCACGAGGGAAGAGTAGGCAAGCCATGGGTCGTAACCGCCGGCAAGCATCGCAAGCGCACCGCACAAGAGACCAAGAACGATCGCGACAAGCGGTACCAGGAAGGAGGACTTGTCAAATATTTTTCTCATCGTATTCATGATGTTCTAGTCCCTCCCTTCTGCTGACGCAGCTGCAGCTGCATCGCCCGCCATCATCAGTCCAAGCTGCTGATCATCGCGATGATCGGCATCCACTTCACCCATTAAACGTCCTTCGTACATAACCGCAATCCGGTCGGACAAGGAATACAGCTCATCCAGCTCAAACGAAATGAGCAGAATCGCTTTGCCTTGATTGCGGGCTTCCACGAGCCGCTTATGTACATATTCAATCGCGCCAATATCGAGACCACGCGTCGGCTGTACGGCAATAAGCAGATCCGGGTTCTTCCACAGCTCCCGGGCGATAATCGCCTTCTGCTGGTTACCGCCTGAGAGCGACCGGGCCTTCGCATGGATACCGGAGCCGCGGACATCAAATTCAGTAACAAGTTTATTGGCCAGCAAATCCATCGCTTTAAAATCAATAAAGCCGTTCTTGCCAAACTGCGGGTCGAAATAACTGCCGAGAATCATATTCTCGCTCAGCGTGAAATCAAGCACCAGGCCATGCTTATGCCGGTCCTCCGGAATATGGCTGACACCGGAGAGCGAAACTTGACGCGGCGTACGGTTCGTTATATCCTTGCCATTCAATTGAACGCTGCCACCGCTTACCCCACGCATACCCGTAATGGCATAGACGAGCTCGCTTTGACCGTTTCCGTCTACCCCTGCAATGCCAAGTATTTCGCCGGCCCGGATATCAAAGCTGATACCATCAAGCACCTGTCTGCCTTGGTCGCCTTTCATCCGCAGGGAATCTACGGACAGCACAACATCGCCAGGCTCCTGTTTCGATTTCTCGACTTCGAAGGTGACGTCTCTGCCGACCATCAGTTCGGCCAAATGCCGTTCATTGGTTTCCGAAGTTGGAAGAGTACGAATAACCTTCCCTCTGCGGATAACCGTTACCGTATCTGCCAGCGCCATAACTTCCTTCAGCTTATGGGTAATCAGTATGATGGATTTCCCCTCTGCCGACAGGTTGCGCAAAATTTCAATAAGCTCTTCAATTTCTTGAACCGTCAGGACGGCTGTAGGTTCATCAAAGATCAGAATATCGGCACCACGGTACAAGGTCTTCAAGATTTCTACCCGCTGCTGCATGCCAACCGTAATATCTTTAATCCGCATCTGCGGATCTACTTTCAATCCGTAACGTTCGGACAGATCCCGAACTTTCTGATTTGCTTTTCTATATTTCAAAAAACCAAATTTCGATGGCTCGTTGCCGAGCACGATATTTTCTGCAACCGTAAACGGCTGCACCAGCTTGAAATGCTGATGGACCATACCAATTCCAAGTTCAATTGCTTTACCTGCCCCGTCAATTACGGTCTTATTGCCATTAACCCAAATCTCGCCTTCTTCCGGCTGATACAAGCCGAACAGAATATTCATCAACGTAGATTTCCCTGCCCCGTTCTCGCCAAGCAGAGCGTGAATCTCGCCTTTTTTCAATTCAAAATTGATGTTGTCATTGGCCACTAACCCTGGAAAACGCTTCGTTATCCCTTTCAGTTCAACAGCCGTTGTGCTCCGGACCATTCCTTCATCATCCCCCCGGGTTTCTACCTGTATGGCAAAAAAGGACAAGACCGGCTTCAAGCCGGCCTTGCCTTGACACAGCGACATTAAATAATTTTCCTCGATCGAAAATTATTCAGTAGGCACTGTAATCTCGCCGCTGATGATTTTTTGTTTGTACTCTTCTACTTTTGCAAGAACATCAGCAGGTACGTTCTTCGTGGAAGTCTCAGGCAAGCCTACGCCATTGTCTTTCAAACCAAGCGTAACGACTTGACCGCCTTTCCAGTTGCCGTCGATCAGATCTTTCGATACTTTATATACGGCAGCTTCTACACCTTTCATCATCGAAGTCAGCGTAATTTCATCGCCGAATTCAAGCGATTGGTCTTTGTCAACGCCGATTACCCATACATCTTTACCCGCGTCTTTACGGGATTTCGCTTCGTTAAACACACCGTTACCGGATGCGCCGGACGCATGGAAGATGATGTCGACGCCAGCGTCATACATCGTTGCAGCCGCTTGCTTTCCAAGGTCAGGCTTGGAGAAGTCGCCTACATAGTTGATTTTCAAACCTTTTGCAGCTTCAGGGTTAACAGCTTCGATACCGGCTTTAAAGCCCGCTTCGAACTTTTTGATAACCGGAATCTTCATACCGCCTACGAAACCGATTTTATTTGTTTTTGTCATCAGACCAGCAACCACGCCTACGAGGTAGGAGCCTTCGTTCTCTGCGAACGCAACCGATTCAACATTTGGCAGTGCTTCAGTTGGCGTTGCATCAATTAGTCCAAACTTGGAGTCCGGGTTTTCCTTGGCTACCTTAGTCATCGCATCCGAAAAGAGGAAACCAATGCCCCAAGTCAGATCGTATTTCTCGGATACGAACGCCCTCAGGTTAGGCTCCATATCCGCATCGCTTTTACTTTCAAGATATTTAGTCTCTGCGCCGGTATCAGCTGTTACTTTCTTCAGAGCTTCCCATGCGCTTTGGTTAAAGGATTTGTCATTAACGCCGCCCACGTCTGTGGCCATTCCGATCTTCAGCTTGGAAGCCGGCGCTTCAGAATTTCCTGGGGATGCAGCACCTTCGTTGCTGCCTGTGTTAGAGTTATTGGCACCGTTATCGCTCTTGCTTCCGCATGCGGACAAGACAACTGTCAGCGCCAGGATGATCATAAGCATTAAGCCAACCTGTTTTTTCATTCTTTTTCTCTCCCCTGCTTTTTATTTTTTAGGGCAATTGCACTATCTTTATTATTCTTGATGTCCACCGCCACTATTCTCCTAATTATAATTACAATCTAACAGCCGTCAATCACATTATGTCAACTAATTTGACACAGAAATTATGTTCACAAACAACTGCCTTAATTATGTAACATTTGTGCGCGTTTGTTCGGAATATTCGCAATGATTACTCCCCTATTGCCCATGTTTCTGCTTCTTATTACCCCTAATACCCGAACGCAAAACAAAAAACAGCTGTCCTTCGTTTGCTTTTGAGCAAACATAGGACAGCTGTTCGATGATTAAGATCCTTTGTTAGGGTCTTCGTCGTCTGGTTTTTGCTCATCCAGTTCAGGAGGCGTAATCTCGCCTGCATCACGGGTTTGAATGCGGACTTTCACGCCGCCAATCGTATCCACGATTGGCTCGGAAGCCGATTCCGCCGCAGCGCTTCCTTCACCTGTAGGCTCATCTCCGCCTGCAAGTTCTCCGGATTCAATCAAATTCTTGATTTGCTCAAGCTCAAGCGTTTCTTCTTTAAGCAGTGTTTGAGCGATCAGATGTACTTCTCTGCTCTTCTCCGTCAACAACTGCTTCGCACGATTGTAGCAATCATTGACAAAGTTTTGCATTTCTTGATCAATCTCATAAGCGATCTTATCCGAGTAGTTCTGCTCGTGACCAAGATCTCTGCCGAGGAATACCTGGCCTTGCGATTGGCCGAACTGCATTGGACCAAGCTTTTCGCTCATACCGTATTCCATAATCATGCTGCGGACGATACCCGTTGCCTGCTTGAAGTCGCTGTATGCGCCAGTACCAATCTCGCCGATAAACAATTCCTCAGCAACACGTCCGCCCAGCAAACCGGTTACTTTATCGAGCAGCTCCTGCTTCGTTACGAGCATGCGGTCTTCTTTAGGAAGCATAATGACGTAACCGCCGGCGCGGCCGCGAGGAATAATTGTAACTTTATGAACCATGTCGGCGTGCTCCAGGAAGTAGCCGACAATCGTATGGCCTGCTTCGTGGTATGCGACGATACGTTTCTCACGATCGCTGATGACACGGCTCTTCTTCTCCGTACCAACGATAACGCGGTCAATCGCTTCATCAACCTCTTGCATGGCAATATCTTTCTTGTTGCGGCGGGCGGCAAGAAGGGCTGCTTCATTCAGCAGGTTCTCCAGATCCGCACCGGTAAAGCCTGTCGTACGCTTCGCAATGACATCCAGCTTAACATCCTTATTAAGCGGCTTATTGCGGGCATGTACTTTAAGGACTGCTTCGCGTCCTTTTACGTCAGGGCGGTCAACCGTAATTTGACGGTCGAAGCGTCCCGGACGAAGAAGTGCTGGGTCAAGAATATCCGGACGGTTCGTCGCAGCGACGATGATAATGCCTTCATTTGCACCAAAGCCGTCCATTTCAACGAGCAACTGGTTGAGCGTTTGCTCACGCTCGTCATGTCCGCCGCCAAGTCCGGCGCCGCGCTGACGGCCAACCGCATCGATCTCGTCAATGAAGATAATACATGGAGCATTTTTCTTCGCATTCTCGAACAAGTCGCGGACACGGGATGCACCCACACCAACGAACATTTCCACGAAGTCCGAACCGGAGATGCTGAAGAACGGCACGCCTGCCTCACCGGCTACTGCGCGGGCAAGGAGCGTTTTACCCGTACCCGGAGGACCAACAAGCAATACGCCCTTCGGAATACGCGCGCCTACCAGGTTAAACTTACGAGGATCCTTCAGGAAGTCGACAACTTCGACAAGCTCTTGCTTCTCTTCGTCGGCACCTGCCACATCCTCAAACGTGATGCGTTTCTTCTCTTCGTTGTAAAGCCTTGCACGGCTCTTGCCAAAGTTCATCACTTTGCCGCCGCCGCCCTGGGCTTGATTCATCAGGAAGAAGAACAAAATAAATATGATCACAAAAGGAATTATGGAAGTAAGGAACGTAAGCCAGATGCTGGGTGTATCCATAGGCTTATAGTTCAGTTTAAATCCATATTGCTCTTCTGCAGCGAGAATATCTTCTCCCGCTTCCAGACCGATCCGTGCGGAGAAATTCTTTTCTCCATTTTTGGTGTCCGCAGGCGGCTCTTTATATTTACCTGAAACCAAATAAGTATAACCATCGTACTTCACGGTCAGCTCTTCAACATTGTTGGAACTGATCGCCTGGCGAAGCTGATCGTAACGAATTCCGACGGTAGTATTATTTTGGCTGCTGATAAACTGAATAATCCCAACCGTTACTAAAAAGATGATCAAATAAAATCCAGTATTACGGATGATCCGATTCATCCCCTACCTCCTCTCAAGACGCTTCTAATATTTTAACATAGCATGACTTTCCATCTCAATAGAACCAAAGGCGAGGGCGAGACATGCCGGTTTAACCGCAAATACTATTTCTCGTAAACTTCCGGCTTCAGAATGCCGATGAACGGAAGGTTGCGGTATTTCTCTGCGTAATCAAGGCCGTAGCCGACAACAAACTCATCCGGCAGCGAGAAGCCGGTGTAGTCCGCTTCCAGATCAACCGAACGGCGCGCAGGCTTATCGAACAGCGTAGCAACCGTTACCGACTTGGCATTGCGGCGCTCCAGCACATCGATCAGATAGCTCAGCGTCAGACCGCTGTCGATAATATCTTCGACGATCAGGACGTCACGCCCTTCTACAGAAGCATCAAGATCTTTAATAATCTTGACCACGCCCGACGATTTGGTCGAAGCACCGTAGCTCGATACCGCCATAAAGTCGATCTCAAGTTTAATCGGCATCTCTTTGACCAGGTCAGACATGAATATAAATGCACCTTTAAGGACGCAAATAACGAGCGGATTGCGCCCGTCGAAGTCGCGGCTAAGCGTCTCCCCGAGCTCTTTCACCTTCGCTCTGATTTGTCCTTCATCATAGAGAACCTCTTTAATATCGTTCAACAAAATGTAAATCCTCCCATATCTTTCACTTTATAATTATGAATACAGCAGTGCTTCTTATTCGTTCTCCATGCGAATGAACAGGAAGTCCGTTGTCTCATGACCGGTTAGCGCATGGCTCGAACGTCGGATGCCCGGAACCCAGAGCAGGCGGTCCTCCGCATCAACAAGCAGCGGATAGCGCTCACGCTCGGACGGCGCGATCTTTTCGTCAACGAACATATCTTGCACTTTTTTGGAGCCGTTTAATCCTAAAACTTGAATTCGGTCGCCGGGCAGCCGATTACGTACCTTAAGCGGAAAAACGAGTTTGTCTGCGTCAAAGCAAACTTCGTTCCTTCCTGCCGGCATCACCGCTTCGCCCCGCTTCTGCCATTCCATATACAGCGTTCGTCCGCCGGCCGTTAAATCCACCGCTCCGGAATTGCGTGATATGGAATACGCGTAGCCTTCTTCAAGCGATTCCGATGCGTTCAGCACTCGCACCCACCGCATGCTGCTATACTCACGGATGCACCGAACGCCCGAGCCCGCATCATAGCGCCAGGTACTCGGGGCTACAGGAGCTGCCGCAAGCCGCATCTTCTCAATTGCGTCAAAGGAGGCAATTTCTGCATCCTTCGAAAGATAATTTAATATTAGTTTAATCAATCTTCTTTGTAAAGCGACATGAAGGCCGTTCAGCATGCCGGCGTCTACCTTGCATTCATCCGGGGCTGATGTCACAAGCGTTGCAAACAGCCGTTGCCCTTCATGCTCCATCCAGTCATCCTCTGCCCCCGCCACATCGGCGATCCGACGAAGCGAGTGGGTAAGCTGAGGGTTAAATTGTGAAAGATAAGGAATAACATCAAGCCGAACGACGTTTCGGAAATAATATCGCTCATTGTTGCTGCTGTCGAGGCAATAAGGAATATCCTGCCCGGAGCAATAACGCACAATGTCTGACTTGTTCATACGAAGTAATGGCCGTATAAGTTCCACGTTTTTTTCTTGCCGTTTGGCAGCCATGCCTGCAAGGCCGGTAAGACCTGCGCCGCGGATGACACGCATGAGCACCGTCTCCGCCTGGTCATCAGCGTGATGAGCAAGCGCAATGGCAGATGCGCCATATTTTGCTGCTGTCTCATGCAGAAAAGCGTAACGCTTCTCGCGTGCAGCAGACTGGGCGTTCATTCCTGTTTCTTCTATGTATGCGGGCATATCCAGCTCAATCATCTCAAAGGATATACCCAGCTGCGCCGCATATTGGCGGACAACCTCCGCCTCCTGCCGCGATGCCTCCTTGCGGAAGCCATGATTCACATGGGCGGCAATAATCGTAAGCTGATCCTGCCGTGCCGCCATGCAGAGCAAATGAAGCAGAGCCATCGAATCGGGACCGCCCGATACAGCGGCCACGATCCGGTCGCCCTTCGACCATAGCTGTTCAGTCGCCGCGCACTTCATCATTTCAGTCAGCAGCTTATGGTCCCCCGTTTCCATATGCGTATGTATCTCCCCGTTCCCTTCATTTTAGTTTCCTGTTTCTTCTATATACCTCTTATATACCACTGCGAAGCAGCCAGTAAACCGAGATGCCCAGCACAACCGCTGATACAGCCGCAAGTCCCTTTAACCATCCGGGTGTCTTTGAGCTTTTTACTCTCGTATCCTTCCGGTGCAGCAGCCTGCGCCAGGCTTCTACGCCTTCTGAAGCATCGTAAAACCGTCCGGCCATAGCCTGCTTCAACCATCCCGCTACGGGAGACAGCCCCTTGCACTCACTAATCAAACGTTCCAGCTCTTCGACCGAACGCGTCTGCGGCAGTCCTCCCGTCAGCGCTTGAAGCTTCTTTGGCTCATGAAGCATGATGCACAGCAGCGCAAAGGAGAACAGATCATATCTGGCGTCCGCTGAACGCGAGCCTGCATTCCAGAAGCCTCGGTCATAAATCTCGGTAAACTGACGAATGCCCTTGCCCATTGCCGTAACACCGCCATAATCAACAAGCTCCACATACCCGTAGTCGGCTACCAGCACATTATCAATCTTGAGATCGCCAAATACCCAGCCCTTACGGTGAAGCTCGGCAAGCTTGCCAAGCAGGTTAAGCCCGATAAGCGGAAACCACTCCGGCCCGTTCTTGGCCAAAAAATCAGAAATCGTTACTCCGCGCACGTATCTCATAATATAGAAGGGATACTCTTTGCCGTCAGGTCCAAACAGATCGTCCACTTCATAGAGGTAAGTCTGCTTCCGGTCCTGCTTCTCAAGCGCCTGCAGAACGTTAATCTCTGACTGCAAATCAATCGCATCCATTCCTACCTTAAGCGCGCACCAGCCGCGGTCGGCATGAACGAGATATACTTTGCCGTTCGCTCCCTCTCCAAGCAGCCGCTCGACACGATAACGGGAGTGCTTCCATTTGCCCGTTATAATAGCACCGCGGCGGAGACTTAACTTAAACGACGTAGTCACTCATCATCCCATCCGTTTCATCGTCTCTACCCTTCTTACCATAATCCCCCTGCCGGTAAAAATCAATGACCTGCATAATCGCAGGACCTGTAGGCGTTGTTCCGCTCATGGGAAATTTCGAAAATATAGAAGAAATACCTTTCAAATTATCGGTCCAATCCAAATCCAGCTTACAGTCCTCTCCATACTTGCTGCTTGGAAAATGGAACACCGCAATTTCGCTATGCCCTTGGCGTGCCTGCAGGCTCAGCATCAGGTCGTGTATCGCTTCCTCTACTGCGCGAAGCTTCGGCTTCATGCTGGCACTCGCATCAATGAGCAGCGCAACCTGCAGCTTGGAGGTTTCCCCGAGCTCGTCAATAACACGGACGACCTCACTCCGCTTCTCTGGAGGGAGCGCTTCGATCGAGCCGTTGCCGAGCACCTGCTTCAGTTCCTTCTGTACAGCCAGCTGTATCGTTTGGACCGCTGTTTTCCGCGTCATCATTTGAACCGTCTGCGACAGCTGCCGCATATTCACAAGCCTGCTAAGGCCTCCACCGGCACGGGCAATTTCTTCAATCTCGGATGCACCGAGCTCTCCTACATCACCATAATCCAGGATGCCCACGACATTGAGGGCAATCCCTTCGGCTTTAGCATGTGCTGCCGCTACAACCGGACTCATCCCGACATTGGAGCAGCCATCTGTTACCAGCAATATTTGCTTCATTATTCTTCACAGCCTCCTATTCAAACAAGCATAACCTCTCTATCAGTTTTGCCGTTTGAAGCGAGGGATAAACCGCTAGATTACCCTATTTCCCGAGAAATTATGCAGCTGCTCCCGTTCATATAACAAATAAATTTGTTGCAAAGCCAAAAGGCTCTTGTCTAAAGCGCAACCTGACGCGCTTTAGTCGAAGAGCCTGCATCCGCCCATTTGTCCTATGCCTCCTTCAGCTAACCGTCCGGGGCCGCTCCAGCCGGTTAAGCCCTGGCCAGCGGAATGACGCCCATTCCGGCAAATGTTTATCAATCCGTGCGACAAGCACGGTCATGTCATCGAGAATATCACCCTCATGATACCTTACAACGGTCTCCAGTAAGGCATCGGCTATCTCCTGCGGGTCGTCCGTCTTTAGCTCCTGAATGATCCTCTTCATCCACATCTCCTTATTGACCGCATGACCCGGCGCATCATATATTCCGTCACTCATCATGACAATCGTATCGCCCGGCTCCAGCGGCATCGAAATCAAGTCGAAATCGATATCCTGCAAAATGCCGACCGGCAAATTATTCGCCGAAACCGGAATGACCTCGTTTCCTCTCTTAATAAAGCTTGGCGTTGAGCCAATCTTCATGAAGGTTGTTTTGGCTGTATATAAATCAATCATCGCCAGATCAATTGTTGCGAACACCTCATCGGGCGACCTCAGCAGCAAAATCGAATTAACTGATTTGATCGCCAGCTTCTCATCCATCCCGGATTGCAGCAGCTGCTGCAGAATCGACAGGGCCGCGCTGCTCTCCTGCCGCGCACGCTCCCCGTTGCCCATGCCGTCGCTAATTGCTACGGCAAACTTGCCGTTGCCAAGCTCGAGCATGCTGAAGCTGTCTCCCGACAGCAGATCGCCGCCCTTGGCAGCGCCCGCAATGCCCGTCTCCACTTCAAACTCCTTGGCCGAGCCAAACACAACGAGTGTCGGCTCGCCGTTCTTCTCAGGCGGCCTCTCCGATTTGACGGCCACATGCTCGCCCAGTATATCCGACAAGAGCGGAGCTATAATTTTGCGGCATTCATCGTAGCCTCTGGCGAAGTGATGGTACAGCTCAATCTCCACATTCCCCTCCTCCAGATTGATAACCTCGATCTCCTGTATGGATAAGCCTAGTCCCTCCAATGCTTCGCGGATTTGTTCTTCCTGCAGGTGAAGCGTTTGTCCCTCCCTCTTAATCTCTCGAGCCAGATCCTCCATCACCTGCGATACGCCCGATAATTGATCCGCCACAAGCTGGCGGGAGTCGAATATTTGTTTTTTCCAGTGCATATCATTCTTATAAAGCTCGTACTCCTGCTCGATAATGCCAAGCACCTGTGCCGGCTTCGTGCAGTGGGAAGCCCATGTGCGCGGCATATTATGCGATGGTATGCGGTCCTCCTCCACAGCCGAGATCATATCCTTCATCATTTGATAGGTTTGGTAGTACTTGCCCTCCCAGCAAGCCCGATTCCGGTGGCAGTCTGCGCAGCTCCGTGCGGATACAGACTGCATAAAATGATTAAGCTCCTCCTCCCGCTTCACTGTCGTAACTGTGCTATTCAAGTGACCAAAGCTCTTCGAGAGCTGGCGGAACACCTCCGAATATTGGGATACCCGCTCTGCAGTCACATCGCGTACACGCTTGGCGTACTCATGCTGCGACTTGGCGTGTTCGTTTGTACCCGGAACATAGCGGGCAATGGTTCGAATCATAACTTTTGGGGTAAGCATAAGCAGGACGGCCGCTGCCACGGACTCCCAGGTGGATGTCATGACATCCGATCCGCTGCCGACATAGACGGCAAGGATCGAAGTACCAAGCAGCATGCCGAAAGCAACTGCCGCTTTGCCGCCTTCCCTCAGAAGGCCGGCGAGCAGCCCTGCGAAAGCGAGCAGACTCATCTGCACAACCGAATTAAAGTCGGCGAGACTCAGAATAAGCCCGGCTACTACTCCTACACAGGCTCCAAGCGGAGCACCTCCCGCCAGTGCAAACAACAGCAGCAGGAACCGCGACATAATATGTTCAACGGAAAGACCGTAAATTTGCCAGCCTACCGCCCCGGTCAAGACGGAGGCAAGCAGAATCATGAGGCATATAATCTCCTCGTTCTTGAGTGAGGCGGTCTTCTTTGACATGGTTAGAACCGGTATGGCCTGAATAAAGACCAGCGTAAGAACGAAGCTAAGCGCCGCCTCTACCACCACCATCATAAATCCATACCAGCTCATCGTATCTCCTATGAAGAGTCCAAATAGCTGCACAAGTAAGGTGGAGATAAAGACGAGTAAGGGTGCAGTCCCAAGCTCTGCTTTTTCGTACGCCTCCAGGCCTTTAAATAAGAGGAATAGAACGGCCAGCTCCATCCCGATCCATAAGGGTGCGGGTGTAACCGCGAACCAGCTCCCGGCCACAAGAGAGACAGCTGTCCAGGCGAACGCGTCTTTTCGAAGAAAGTAAACAACGGCGAAGTAAGCAGCAGCAAAGGGCATCAAGGACTCCAGGATGACCGCCCGTCCGAGCAAAAAGCCTAGCCCTACCAGCATAATGGTCCATTTTTTAGCCAGTACTAACTGGATAAGCCTTCTTGAGGATAACCACCCGCGCCCCTTATCAATAATGGAACGACTCCACCCCATCTGTTGCTCTCCTGCAGGAAACATAATGACATTCTCCTTCTTCATAACCAACACCACCCATTCCGGTTTATTGTGTTTCCCATTATAGGAGCATGTCCGTATAAAAGTTTGTCAGTTTACCGTGGGTGTACAAAAGTTTTTTCCGACAAAAGCCAAAAGCTCAAACCATAAATTGTCAACGCTTTCAAAGCCGCATTGTTATTGGTTTTATACCTAACACGAGACTAATGGCACATCTGCCGCTTCAACAAAAACCGTCGCGCCGCGCCTTCCGCAGCCTGCGACATTTTTGTTTTCTGCTGTCGGGATTACAAGGAGTATCGGGGAAATAAACAAAAACTTTTTTGGGAAAGAGGTATATTTTTTAGAAAAAGTGCATAGAGGCAGCATAAAAAACTTCTAACCGGAGTCTTTTTGAGAAAGTAGAACCCTGAAATCGCAGGAAAACCCTATCCGCCAGTCGTTTGGAGACAGCGTGACCCTGCTTATTGAGGAAGTTTGTCAGTCGTACAGACGTGCAGGATGATGTATATTACCCGTCCATGCTTTTTTATAAACTTAAGCGGCGGGAAAACCCTTGTCGAAGCGTTTGGGGAAGAATGACTCTGTCTTTAGCGGTAGGTTTTCATGCGGTTCAGGAGGATCTTGCGGTGAGAAAACCTTTATCGTAGCCATTCGGTGATGAGCGACCGCGTTTAGCGGTAGGTTTTATCGCCAAAAGAGGTGAGAAAACCCTTATCGAAGCTATTCGAGGATGAGCGACCGCGTTTAGCGGTAGGTTTTATCGAAAAAAAGAGGTGAGAAAACCCTTATCGAAGCCATACGATGATGAGCGACCGCGTTCAGGGGTAGGTTTTATCGCCAAAAAGACCTTTGTAAATTCCGCTTTTCGGAATTTATAAGGTCTTTTGTGGTAAAAAAGGCAGAACCGTTTAGGTTCTGCCCTCATATGATTGTATAAAATCCAGCTTAGACCCGTTTGGCACCGCGGCCGCCGCGTTTGCCTTCGGTATTTTTCTTGAGGGAGGAAATCCGTTCTTCGCTATCTTTCAGGAAGCGAGACATTTTATCCTCGAATGACGGTTTGTTGTAAGACGGTCTGCCAGCCGACTGCTTGTTGAATGGACGTCCACCGCGATCTTGACCACCGCCGCCGCCTCCACGGTTAAAACCTCCACCACCGCCTCCACTTGGGCGTGGCTCACGTTGTGGCGGTGCTTGGCCTTCCGGCCGGTCAACTGCCTGTTTAATGGAAAGTCCGATCTTACCGTCTTTATCAACGTTAATCACTTTGACTTTAACTACATCGTCAATTTTCAGGTGATCCTTCACGTCTTTGACGTAGTTATCGGCAATTTCCGAGATGTGAACGAGCCCTGTGACACCCCCGGACAAATCGACGAATGCTCCGAAATGCGTTATGCCTGTCACTTTGCCTTCTAACTTGGCCCCTACTTCAATTGCCATAAAATAAAATGTTCCTCCCTAAGCTAAATAGCGTTACTATCGTGATTATAACTTAATCGTCAAAGTAAGGTCAACAGACGTTCACCCGTTATGGCGTCTATTTAATGACCTGGATCTGCTGTTCACCAGGTGTTACCATTCCTTGCTCCTTCGTTGCTAGTTGTCTGATATATTCCGGATCGTTAAGCCGATCAATCTGCTGCTGAAGCTGTTTGGACTGCAGGCTGGAATCATCTACCTGCTTCTTGATCTCCGTTAATTGCACCTTTGTGACTCGGGCATCCTTAATCTGTCCGATAAAGGTATAGGCCGCCCAGCACAAAAAAAGAGTGATGAACATGGCCCATATGCGCAAGCGGCGTTTGGAGCCGGAGTTCCCTGTCGATTGATTGGCTGTGGCAGTCGTCATAACGGTAAACCTCCTAAAATGAATGATCACCCAAATAACCATTTTGAGGCCATTGCGATGATTCATGCCTTGAAAGCATAGGCTGCGTTAAAAAAGGCGTTTCCATAATTTAATCACGCCCGAACGGATCTTGTCCCATCTTTCTTTGAGCTGCAGGCTGGAGAGACGCGGTTCAAGCCATCGCCACAGCGGACGAATGAGCGGTCCCAGCAGGAATCGCAGCAAAAGCCAGAATGGTCGAACCAATTGTAGCACAATTTTTAACAGGAATATAGTGAGTGCAGTCCCAAATCCGATTAGGACGCGGATTAACCGGTACAGCAGAAGAACCGGCTTCACGATTAGAAGATCAAACGTCCGGAGCGTGAACTGGATAAGGGCTCGTACCGCATCAATGAGCCATTTCACAATACCGATAACCGGCTTGCTCAGCAGCCAATAATAGCTTAGCACGCCAATAAGCAAGCCGAGAAAAACATACGCCCGCACCTCGCCGTAGTTGCTGGCGTACAGCACCCGGAACACAAGGAGCGATGCGGCCAGCCAGTACACCATATCGAGTACCGGCAGCGACCACCGCGGAAAGCGCAATTCATTCGACACAACCCGATAGCCGTCGAAGATCACGCCCAGCCCAATGCCCGATAGCAGCATCATCCCCATTGTGAAGAACTGTAGGTTTAAGGAGGTCACTTAAACAGCTTCCCGAATAAGCCTTTTGTCTTGGTAGAGGCATTGCCGTCCAAATAGGCGAGCGAATGGACAAGCCCCTCAATCGCAACCAGGTTCTGCTCGAGGTTGAGATGCTTAATATGCAGGTTTTGCCCTTTTATCATCAGGAAGCCAAGTTCGGTATCGAGCAGAAACTCTTCGCTGTCGAAACTTTCCACATTTAATACGCCGGTAATTTCGAGCAGCTTGCGGTTTAGCATTTTGACTTCCTGCCGCTTCTGCCCTTTGCTTTGTTCAACCATTGACCCGTCCCTCCACTTCGAAAGCATAGCTTGAGACTAGCTTATGGGAGTGGGACGAACTTTAGAACAGCCGGCCGCGGCAAATCTACTCTTTCATATTTTCGCTAGAGAGCCGGAATTATCTGGCGCTCTTCACGCGCTTGAGCTGCGCTACGATAATGACGCTGATGACGACAAGCAGGAACCAGGAGCTGATCTTGCCCAGATGGACAAGCCGCCAGGAATGTTCTTGGTCCGGATACGCCCATGCCCCCATAAACGTCGAAATATTTTCTGCCAGCCATATAAAGAAGCCGATGAGAAGGAAAGACAGCACGACATGCATACGATACTCCTTGCCGCCGACCTTGTATGTGAATGAAGTGCGGTAAAAGACAATAACAAGCAGAATCGTCAGCACCCAACGCAAATCCCAGAAATAGTGATGGGTAAAAAAGTTCAAATAGATGGCCGTGCAGACGATAACCGCATATCGCTGCCGCGGCCATCCATATACGGAAATAGACAGCCGCCTCCATGCCTGACAAATATAACTCGCAACGCTGGCGTACATAAATCCGCTGTATAGCGGTACACCGGACAGCTTCGACCAGCCCTCGCCCGGATAAGACCAGGACCCCATATGAACTTTATATAACTCAAGCATAAGTCCGATGATATGGAACATACAGATAACTTTCAATTCGTCGATCGTCTCCAGCTTGAACGCCACCATGCCAATCTGGGCAATCAGGCAGATCAGCAGCAGCAGATCATAGCGGTGAAAGTACGGAATCGATACAACCTTCGTCAATGCGAGCGAAGCGAAGATAATAACCGGGAAGATGCAGGACATCGCCTGCTGATAGCCAAAAATAAAGAGCTGCCTGAAGCGGTATAGCCATACTCCCTTTGATACCATACGCATGCTCCCCCTTTCTATAATGACCAGCGGGATTTTGATGTGCTTAAGGTATCATAATGTTTATCGTTTTACAATAAATAATTAATGATATCAGTGATATATTTGTTGTTAGAAATAGAAAAGAGCACTTCTCATAGAGAGAAGTGCTCTTTAGCTTTAACCAGCTATAAAGTTACTGCTGCTTCTTCAGCCGCCTGGGCGGCCCTATTTTGTTCCGTTCTAATTTTCAAATACAGGACAAGAGGCAGAATGACCCCTAGCAAAGAGATCCAGTCTATAAATAGATTACAGAGCGTAACCGAGATCCCGTTAATGAAGCCTACTCCGTCAAATAGTTTGCCCGTGACCCGGCCAGCAAGATAGGTAATGCCGTTGATGACAATCCCATATCCGATAAAAGCCCAGAATTGCCCCTTTGCCATGTTGCGGCTGCTCTCCAGCGGATTGGTCACCGAGGTATTCTCGATAGAGACTACAGCTGGCAGCAGTAAAAGCCGTACGTACATGAAAAAGCCAGGAATGATGAACAGAAGGAAGCCTGCCGTTAGTATGATGCTTTTGAGAAAATCATACATGATCATCCTGGCCCATTTGCGCAGACCCCAGCGGTAAGCCTCGGCCACGCTGCCTTTGCTGCCTCGAAGCCGCTCGATCAGATAATGAATAACGACGGGAGTTAAGAGGGTTAGAAAGATAAATGAAATAATGATTTCCCGGATCGAATATCCCCAGGAATCAGAGTCATAAATAAAGCTGTAGTTGGCTATCAATTCAACCGGCACAGCGGTGATCGCCGTTATGAAGAGCAACACCCCGGCATTTTTAATAAATAAGGTAAAAGTCAGCCTTAACACGCCTCCGCCGTTGGAGGGGTTAATCTCGGGCAAATTCGTCATCGTAGGGATCACGGGTGCTACTCCTCCTGAGCATAGAAAAGAGCTGCCACATGAATCGTGACAGCTCTTGGTGGTTACCAGCCGAGGTCATCCTCGCGCGGGCGCTGTTCTTCCTTGATCAAAGTGTAAAGCTCACCGGCTTCATCCTTACGGGTCGTCTCCGCAATCCGTTCGATACGAACGGTTACGGTCTTCTGACCGTATTGGATCGCAAGCTCATCCCCTGGTTTAACCGTACTGCTTGCTTTCGCTTCACGGCCGTTGATCCAGACGCGTCCTTGCTCGGACACATCCTTTGCTACCGTACGGCGCTTGATCAACCGGGACACTTTGAGGAATTTATCGAGACGCATTTATTACTTGATAGCGTCTTTCAGTTTGTTGCCTGCTTTGAATGCAGGAACTTTGGATTCCGGGATGGAGATTTCTTTACCCGTTTGCGGGTTGCGGCCAACGCGGCCGGAACGTTTACGAGTTTCGAAAGTACCGAAGCCGATCAGTTGTACTTTATCTCCAGTAGCAAGCGCGTCAGTAACTTCGCCGAGGAAGCCGTTAAGTACAGCTTCTACGTCACGTTTAGTCAAACCGCTTTTTGTTGCAATGTTGTTGATCAGATCTGTTTTGTTCATTATTAATATCCTCCTAAATTCAATTCGCTTGTTTTGTTCGGTCAGCGTAGTTTAACGCTCCGTCTGTTTGGTAATTTTAAGCATAAACACAAACTCGATGATACTTATTCTGCTTGTCTTCGAAAAAATCCTGCTGCATGAGAAAAAATTTACCGAAAGATGCAGAAATGTTGCGATTAATGGCGAATTCGCGCTCCTATTGTCGCTTCGCTTCTTCCCACCAACGATCCATTTCTGTTAAATCAGTCTGGTCAAAAGTTTTGCCGTTTATACGAAGCTGCTCCTCAATATAAGAGAATCGGCTCTTAAATTTTGCATTTGTCCGAGAGAGCGCCTCTTCAGGATCCGCATGGATAAAGCGAGAAGCGTTCACAACCGCAAACAGCAAGTCTCCCAGCTCTCCTGCCTGCTCCTTAGAATCTTTCGAATCTATCGCCTCGCGCAATTCACGAAGCTCTTCTTCAATCTTGCTCAGTACCGGTCCAAGCTCGTCCCAGTCGAAGCCAACCTTGGCTGCTTTCTTCTGCAGCTGGTAGGCCTTCATCAGCGCGGGCAGATCCTTCGGAATGCCGTCCAGCTGCGACTTGCGTGCGTCGGCTTCGCCTGTGCGCTTCTTCTCCTCGGCCTTCATCTGCTCCCAGTTGCCAAGCGCCTCTGCCGCATCACCGGCACTCCGGTCGCCAAATACATGCGGATGGCGGAAGATCAGCTTCTCGTTCAGGCTCCCGATCACATCATAAACAGAGAATGCCCCTGTCTCCTCTTCCATCTGGCTATGCAGCATGACCTGCAAAATCACATCGCCAAACTCCTCGCGCATATGATCGGGATCATCGTTGTCGATCGCTTCAAGCGCCTCATACAGCTCTTCGATAAAGTTCTTACGGATGGATTGATGCGTCTGTTCGCGGTCCCAAGGACAGCCTTCAGGGCTGCGGAGAATGCCAACGATCTCGTGCAGCCGGTCGAAGGTGCGGTTAAGGACAGCATCATCTTCCGTACGCGGCACCCAAATAAGCGACAGGTTGCCAAAACCCGGTGTCCGGTCCAGCTCGTAGAGCGGAACCTTCACAATCTGCTCCTCACCCGTAACACCCAGTGCATGGCCAACGACAACCTCATAGTCATCCGGATAACGCTCCATAAGCGCCAGCTTCACGTCAGAAGCGGTATAAGCATCATAGACCTGACCAATAATCGTATGTACGCGCGGCTGTACATGAGCAGCCTTCAGCTCCGCAGCATCAAGCAGCGCAAAGCCTTCAATCGGATCAATGCCAAGACGGATAAAAGCCTGATCAAGGAAGCTTTCGCCGCCGATAATCTCCAGTATAATACCAGCTGATGAGCAGCGCTCGCGCAGCAGCTGCACCGTGCGCTCCGCTACCATCGGATGCCCCGGCACCGCATACAGGACTGGCGCAGATGCTTCCTGCGCCTTGCGGACAAGCGTACTCGCTATTGTATCATAAACCTCCGGAAAGGTATCGTGCTGCTCATACACGCTGTCAAAGGACGTGTAAGCCAGCTGGTGCTCCCGCAGCAGCGACATGACCGGATGCTGCTCCGTGCGGACATAAATCGCTTCAGCCCCCTGCAGCCGCCGCCACACGCCAAGCGTTAACTGATCGGGATCGCCGGATCCCAGGCCAACTACCGTAATCGATTGTGCCATATTCGTAAAGCCCTCCTTGCCAAATGAACATTTTACACGTAGTATACCATTTCTTGCATGCAGATTAATAATAACCGCCGGGCGGCGCTCCAGGCCTATGACCTGCACTCTCTCGTTTCGGTATAATGAGCATAAGAAGTTTATAACAAGAGAGGATGGCTGTTCATGAAATTCGTCATAGCACCCGATTCCTTCAAAGGCAGCTTGTCCGCCGCTGCTGCTGCTGCAGCCATTGCACAAGGCATCTGGCGATGCGTGCGGGATGCCGATATGGTCAAACTGCCAATCGCCGATGGCGGCGAAGGAACACTTGACAGTCTGCTCGCCGCTGCCGGCGGACAGCGCGTGACCATTAGCGTAAGCGGCCCGCTGGGAGCGCACGTGAGCGCTTCTTACGGACTATTGGAGCGTGGATCAGTGGCCGTCATCGAAATGGCCGAGGCATCCGGCCTTTGCCTGCTGACGGAGGAGCAGCGTAATCCCGCCTTAACCACAACCTACGGGACAGGCGAGCTTATCCGTCATGCGCTTGACTCAGGATGCCGGCGGTTTCTGCTCACCGTTGGCGGCAGCGCAACCAATGACGGCGGAGCCGGCATGCTGCAGGCGCTTGGCATGCGGCTGCTTGATCAGGCTGGCGGGACCATTTCGCCCGGCGGCGGAAATCTGACCGGCATTGCTGCGATTGACGATAGCTCATGGGATCCGCGGATTGCCGAATCCTCTTTCGTCATTGCTACAGATGTGCAAAATCCGTTAATCGGAGAGGATGGCGCTTCCCGGATTTTCAGCCCGCAAAAAGGCGCCTCGCCTGAAATGGTGGAGCAGCTTGAGCAGGGTATGACCGTTTGGGCGGATCTTATCGAAGCAAAGACAGGGATTCGGCTCCACGACCGCCCAGGGGCCGGAGCGGCGGGAGGCCTATGCGGTGCTTATCTGGCCTTCTTCCCCGCTTCCATACGCCGCGGCATAGATATTGTCCTTGAATACGCCCGATTTGGCGAGCATCTTGCCGGAGCTGACCTAGTCATTACCGGTGAAGGACGAATCGACCATCAGACGGCATCCGGCAAAGCGCCGATGGGCGTCGCCCAACTGGCCAAGCAGCACGGTGTTCCGGTGATTGCGATAGCCGGTTCGGTTGGCGAAGGAATAGATTCCTTGTATGCGGAGGGCATTCATAGCGTGCATAGTATCGTGAATTCGCCAATGACGCTTCAGGAAGCGATAGAGCGTGCCCCTATCCTGCTAGAACGAACAGCGGAGCAAGTAATCCGCACCTTCCTCGCGGGACGCAGAGGCAGTGAATAAACGATCTGGAGGTGTTTCAGATGAAATACGAATGGAAGAAGAATGACAAGCAGCTCTATCTGCCGAAAAATGTCCCTTCCGTTATCGATGTCCCTGCTGTCAACTATTTCATGTTAAGCGGAAAGGGAAACCCTAATCAGGCGGATTTTGAAGAGGCTATTGGCGTCTTATATTCCTTGTCTTACACCGTTAAGATGATGCCCAAGAAAGGAATAACGCCGGAGGGTTATTTCGACTACTCCGTTTTTCCATTGGAGGGTATATGGGATTTAGAAGAGGAAGCGAGGCACGCTGCAGTCCTCGATAAAGATAAACTCATTTATACCATTATGATTAGGCAGCCTGATTTTGTGACAGAGGCACTCGCATTAGAAGTAATCGAGACCGTAAGCAAGAAAAAACCGCACCCGCTCCTCGGCAAAGTAACGTTCGGACAGCTGGAAGAAGGGCTATGCGTTCAAATGATGCATCATGGTCCGTACGACGATGAGCCGGAAAGCTTTGCGAAGATGGAGCAATACTGCGACGAGCATCATCTCAAACGAATCTCCAAGTTACATAAGGAAATTTATATTTCAGACGCAAGAAAAACAAAGCCTGAAAAGCTGAAAACCGTCCTCCGGTTTAAGGTGGAGGACGCCATTTGATTTTCAGTACGGTGTAGTACTGATGGACGCATTGCGATTTCGGTTCCCTCAATCAATTGCTATATAAACCGCAATAGGCTGTCTATAGAACCGGGCAGCCGAGCTGTTGTAAGAACGGCCCATTGTCCCCGGGCCTCAAACAAAAAAGGCTGCCCAGATGAATGGGCAGCCTAACTTCGGTTACAAAATCGCCGGCTTAGGGCGATTTTTTTGATCGCCGATGCGATCGATAGATAGGGTAAAGGAACTGTACTTACTGGAGGAGCGCAGCGCCTGCCTTTGCCTGTACTTTGCAACCACCGATAAATTGTTCAGGCAAAGTACAGGCAACAGCAGCCGGAAGGAAGTACAGTTCCTGCACCCGCCCACCATCGATCATCCGCATCACTTATATCGCGGCAACCAATCCCCATGAGCCTCGATCAAATCATCGCACAAAGCCACAATATCATCGATGGACAGCTCAGCCGAAGTGTGAGGATCCAGCATCGCCGCGTGGTAAATATGCTCCTTCTTCTGCGTCAGCGCTGCTTCGATTGTAAGCAGCTGCGTATTAATGTTCGTGCGGTTGAGCGCAGCCAGCTGCGGCGGCAGATCGCCGATATACGTCGGATTAATGCCGGAACGGTCTACGAGGCACGGTACCTCTACGCAAGCTTCCTTCGGCAGGTTGGTAATGAGGCCGGTGTTCATCACGTTACCGCCAATTTTGAACGGGTTACCGGTTTCAATTGCCTCCATAATGTGGGAAGCGTATTCATGACTGCGTTTGTGCTCGATATTGCTGTTCGCGAGCAAGGATTCCCTCATATTGTTCCAGCCTTTGATCTGCTCGATACAGCGGCGCGGATACTCATCCAGCGGAATATTGAAGCGTTCGATCAGCTCCGGATAGTTGCGTTTAATGAAATACGGATGGTATTCCGCGTTATGCTCGGAAGACTCCGTAATGTAATAACCGAATTTCAGCATCATTTCAAGACGTACCATGTCATGATGCTTCTCCTTCTGCTTCTCAATCGCACGGCGCTTGATTTCCGGATACAGGTCTACGCCGTCCTTCTTCACTTCAAGGAGCCAGGCCATATGATTAATGCCCGCAATCTTCGACTCCACGCCTGTGGAATCCATCCCCAGATTCTTGAACAGATCCGAGACGCAAGACTGCACACTGTGGCATAAGCCAACGGTTCTTACCCCGCCTGCTGTAGACAGTACATTCGTCAGAACGGCCATCGGGTTCGTATAGTTCATGAACAAAGCATCCGGACAAACCTCCCGCATATCCGAAGCAAAGTCCAGCACGACCGGAATTGTACGCAAATTACGGAAAATACCGCCGATGCCTACCGTATCGGCAATCGTTTGGCGAAGACCGTATTTTTTCGGGATTTCAAAATCCGTAATCGTACATGGATCATAACCGCCGACTTGAATCGCGTTAATGACATATTTAGCACCGCGGAGCGCTTCTTTCCGGTCGGTATAGGCTTTAATCACACAGCTGCTTCCGAGTGATGCTTTCATATTCAACAGCAGCTGCTCGGAATCACGCAGCCGGCCTGCATCAATATCAAACAGGGCTAGCTCGAAACCTTGCAGCGGCTCCGTAGACATCACGTCACCAAGTACATTTTTTGCGAACACTGTACTTCCCGCGCCTAGAAAAGTAATTTTGGACATCGTTGCTTCCGCCTCCCATTATCGTAAAAGGAATTAACTCCTTCACTATATCTCCGAAGCGGTTAAGCGAACATGGCAAAGCCTCTTATTTATTTGTCATAATCCCATTTCCTTGTGACGAGCCGGCATTCACGCTTTATAATAAGCCTATAAGCTGTTGACCACCCGATGGAGGGAACTCGCCTTATGCCTATATCCGAAATTCAACTTCCGGTAACAGAAAGATATATGGATTTAAGCTTATTATTTTGGGGCAAGCAGGATTGTGATCCCGGGCATTATTGGGGCCCCGGTCTGCGTGATATGTATATTGTGCACTATGTCCATAGCGGTTCCGGGCAATTCCGTTTAGGAGAGCTCAGCTATGAGCTGCATGCGGGACAAGGCTTTCTTATCATTCCGGGCGCACTCGTGTATTACAAAGCGGATGAGCATAACCCATGGACTTATTCCTGGGTCGGGCTCAAAGGGCTTCATGCCAAGTCCCTGCTGCAGCGAGCCGGCATGAACCACTCAAGCCCGATTTTTGAAGCTAGCGAGTACAGAGACTTTTTCGAGACGGTCTACGAACAATTCCATCATGCCTTTGAAGCATATCCAAACAGCGGAGATCTGGTAAGCCAAAGTCTTCTTTACCAGTACATGGCCCGGCTCGTCGCCTGCAACAGACAATCGGCCTCTCCGCCGCATGCCGTCAACACCAAAGAGATCTACATCAGCAAAGCCGTTACCTTTATCGAGAACAGCTACAGCCTGCCCATCTCCATTCAGGACATTGCAAAGTTTGTAGGACTCGACCGCACCTACTTGTCCGGCATATTCAAAGCGCAGTTTGGCGTATCCCTGCAGGCCTTCCTGCTCCGCTTCCGCATGAACCGGGCGGTTGAGCTTCTCCATCATCAAGAGCTGACAATAGGCGATATCGCCCGTTCTGTCGGCTATACCGATCCCTTCCTTTTCTCCAAAATGTTCAAGAGAGTGATCGGCACCTCTCCCCGGGCATCCAGGGACCATATTAACCGCACCATATAAAAAAGGCTTGGGTTTCCGTGTAGATCGCGCTGCGACCGGTTGACGGGAAGCCAAGCCTTTGTTTTTGACTGCTTATTGTTCCATTTGCTTCGCCAGGAAGCCTGCCGCCGTCTCCACCATTTTGGTTTCCATCTGCGACATTTTGACCGCATCATCCTTGCTGAGCAATACGACCGTGCCGATCGGGTCTCCTCCTGCAACGATAGGTGCTGCAACATAAGCGGAGTATGTGTCATGCAAATCTTTTACGATCTCGTATGTGCCGGCAGTTCCTTCCGCCGTTTTACGGTTATCCATGCAGCTTTCCAGAATCGATCCGATCTGTTTCTCCAGCAGCTCCTTTTTCGAAGCGCCAGCTACGGCAATGACCGTATCGCGGTCGGTAATGAGAGTGACATGATTCGTGCTTTCGAATAAAGATTCGGCATACTCCTTAGCAAAGTCGCCAAGCTCGCCAATTGGAGAGTATTTTTTCAGTATCACTTCACCGTCGCGGTCAACAAATATTTCGAGCGGATCTCCTTCGCGAATACGTAAAGTACGGCGGATCTCCTTCGGAATCACCACACGCCCGAGATCATCGATGCGACGTACAATTCCAGTTGCTTTCATTTCTTGTTGCCCCACTTTCCTAGAGGATTTTAAGTCACTGGATACGATTTGCCTTCATGACAAGCGATTATGCTAAACCCTCACCTTGCAATGACGGGATAAAGCGTTCTCGCGGAAAAAGAATGATACAGCTAGCGGAGCGCCTGTTCAAGCTGCCGTATTCCTGGATGTCGTTCGGCTGCTCTTATACCTAGCGCGTTCGATAACGAATTCTTTTGTGAATCTGACCATAGTATTCATCGGCTCCCAAATTCTTATGCACGGCCATCCGCCGTATCATGCGGTCCCCTGCTGAAGCCAGGCGTATCGGATGTGTTCAGTTAGACAAGCCGTAAATCACCATTTAAAGCATTCCCTTCTATGGCAAAAACCTTGCTTCATTTCCTTTTTTTTAATAATTAACCCCGCTAATTGTTCCACGTGAAAAAAATCCGCGCATGCAAAAACCGTCGTTTCACCCTCTTGCAGGCGGAACGACGGCTCCATATGTCATGGTTGATCTGGATTTTTGGCCGAGGGCTTAGGAAGCCTGCCCGCTTTGCTCAGCGCTTCCCTGAGCAAAAACTCGATATGCCCGTTAACACTGCGGAACTCATCACTCGCCCACTGCTCGATGGCACGGTGTACATCTGGATCAAGCCGGAGCGCAAAAGCTTTCTTTTCTTTCCCCATTGGACTGACCCTTAGGAGTACAGCGTGCCCGTATTAATAACCGGCGTTGCTCCGCGGTCCGAGACAATCGCGACCATCAAATTGTTGACCATAGCAGCGCGCCGCTCCTCATCCAGTTCAATCCCGTTCTCCGCCAGCTGCTTCAAGGCCGAATCCACCATGCCTACGGCTCCCTCAACAATTCTTTGACGGGCCGACACGATCGCAATTGCCTGTTGACGCTGCAGCATCGCGCTTGCAATCTCGGGCGCATATGCCAAATGCGTCAGGCGGGTCTCCAGCACCTCAACTCCGGCTACCGCAAGCCGGTTCTGAAGCTCATTCATCATCTCCACCGCTACCTCGTCGGCATTGCCGCGCAGCGATTGAACATCATTATCCGTAAACGTATCGTAAGGATATTGTGCGGCAATATGACGAACCGCTGTTTCGCTCTGAATCTCCACGAACCGCTCGTAGTTATCAACATCAAAGGATGCCTTGGCCGTCTCCGTCACCTTGAACACAACAACGGCGCCAATCTCGACCGGATTGCCTTCCGCATCATTTACCTTCAGCGTTTGGCTGTTGAAGTTGCGAACCTTCATCGACACTTTCTTCTTATTCGTGAACGGTACAACTATCCAAAGCCCGCTGTCGCGGACGGTACCTACGTACGTACCGAAGAACGTAATCACCTTCGCCTCATTCGGCTGAACGATCGTAAGCGAGGATACCGCCACAATAAAGATCACTTCAAGCACGATCCCAAGAACGATTAGAAAAATATTCGGATCCAGCTGATCGGATCCAAATACGATAAGCGCGATACCGCCGGCAAAGGAGATAATCGCGGCAAGCAGTGCAAGGAATCCGTTCACATGCCAAGCTTTGTATTCCTTCATAAGTGAAACACCCCTTATATTGTTTTGATATAATTATGATATCACTTTTTACAAATTCAAGAAAGTCCTTTTTGCCACAAAAAAAGCTGATCCCATCATTTACATGATAAGATCAGCTTTATTCATGATTTATTTAGCAGCTGGCGATTCGCTTGCTGCCGGAGATTCGGATGCCGCTGGCGATTCCGATGCACCTGGCGATGCGGATGCGTCGGAAGAAGCTTCCGGCGATGCCTCAGGCAAGGTGATTTTCACGTCTTGTTTCGGCATTTCATCCGTCATGAACGTGTTCATGTGGTTATAAGCCACTACGCTTTGAACTTCTTGCTTCTGCTCTTCCGTTACCTTGTCATAGGTTACTTGGTCGCGTTTCTCAACCAGGATAACGTGGTAGCCGTATTCGGTCTCAACCGGATCGCCAATTTTGTTAAGAGGCTGTGTCAGAGCAGCATTCTTAAATCCTTCTACCCAATCCGATGCTTTCGCATCCGCGTATTGGCCGCCATTATCCTTCGAGCCAGTATCGTCGGAGTATTGCTTCGCAAGTGCTGCCCAGTCGCCGCCAGCATCAAGCTTCGCTTTTACTTCTTTGGCGCGCGCAAGAGCTTCCTCTTTCGTGCGGAGTGTCTTCGTCGAATCCGCAGGATCGGCCGTAGCTACAAGAATATGACGAACCGTAACCGGATTGTAGTTGCCGATGTTTTTCTCATACTCGGCTTTCATCTCTTCGTCGGTTACTTGCGAGTTCATGTGCTCAACCACTACCAGCATCAGGTTGAGGTACGTTCTAACGTCAGCTGTCGATACTTTTTTGTCATCCAGCGTTTTCTTCACGTCGGCATTTGTTTTGAGCGTATCTTCAAAGCTCTTCATCTGCTCGTCCGTTTCGCCGTCGGCTTTTTTCACCGTGTCTTCGGAAGCTTGTTTAGCCAGAATTTTATACGAAACGTACTGTTGGAGCAATTGCTCCTTGAATTGCGGGATTGCAATCACTTGCTCATAGCCCGGCTGCATAATGTTGAAGATATCAAGGTACTTGTTGAACTCTGGTTCTGTAACATTGCCGTCCTTGTATGTCGCAACGACGGTACCCTTGCCTGCCCCTTCGAAAGTAAGGCCCGAGGAACCTTCGTTATCTTTCTTACCACCGCAAGCCGCCATGATCGTCATGACGAGCACTGCCGCGATAACGAGCAGCGCGCTTCTGCGCCATGTCGATTTGCGTGTTGTGTGCAACATGTTGAATCCCCTTTCAAATTGAGAAGTTTATTGTATTGTAACAGAAAACGACAAGCCTTTGCTATAAGGCGAAACGGCTTGCGTCGTCTTTAAGAGGAGCAGCACACGTTTCGTGAATAAAAATATAAGCCCAGTATAGTGAAAAATTATACTTTCTTATATTTTATACGATCATGACTTCGCATCTTGCAGCGCTTCTTCGCCTTTTCTCGCATCCTTGAATTTCTTCAGGAAGCCCTCCAGCATCTGTACCTTCTGATCCATTTCGAGCCCTTTGCCGCGAAGCAGAAGCGAAGGATGATCATCCTGCAGCGCGCCCTGGCGGAACCGGTTCTCGTACTGCATGCACAGCTGGTCCACCATCTTGCGGTCAATCCGCTTCTTCTCGCGCTCGCCGAAGCGAACGATGAGATCGTCGCCCTTCTGGCTGATCTGCTCGATGCCGTATTGCGAGCCGTATACCTTCAGACGTCCGACCGAGAGCAGGTTGTCGACGGCCTGCGGCAGATTGCCGAACCGGTCGATCAGCTCCTCCGCAAGATCCTCCGCCTCATCAATGGACGTGACGGTCGCTACCTTCTTGTAAATCTCGATCTTCTGAATGCTGTCGTAAATATAATCCGATGGCAGATAAGCATCAATGCTGATGTCAATAAGCGTTGTAACGCGGCGTTCTTCCTTCACTTCCACGCCTTCCATCTCTGCTTTACGCTTGGCAATCTCATCAGCCAGCATCTGCGAATACAAATCAAAGCCAACGGATGCAATAAATCCATGCTGCTCCGCACCAAGCAGATTGCCCGCTCCGCGGATGGACAAGTCGCGCATCGCAATCTTGAAGCCGGAGCCAAGCTCCGTAAACTCCTTGATCGACTGCAGACGCTTCTCCGCCACCTCGGTGAGCACCTTGTCCCGTTGGTAGGTGAAGTAGGCGTAGGCGATCCGGTTCGAACGGCCGACCCTGCCCCGCAGCTGGTACAGCTGGGAGAGACCCATTTTGTCCGAATCATGAACAATCAATGTATTTACGTTCGGAATATCGACGCCGGTCTCGATAATGCTTGTGCTGACAAGCACATCCGACTCGCCGTCCAGAAAATCAAGAATGGTCTTCTCGAGCTCTTGTTCCGACATTTGACCGTGGCCGACCGCTACCTTCGCGTCCGGCACAAGCGCGTTGATCTGCTCCGCCATCTGGTAAATCCCTTGTACCCGGTTATATAGATAGTAGACCTGTCCGCCGCGCGCCAGCTCCCTCTCGATAGCTTCACGCACAAGAGAGGTGCTGTATTCCACGACATACGTCTGCACCGGGAAGCGGTTCTCCGGCGGCGTCTCAATAACCGATAGATCCCGTACGCCGAGCATCGACATATGAAGCGTCCGCGGGATTGGCGTTGCGGTCAGTGTCAGCACGTCGACATTCGTCTTAAGCTTCTTGAGCTTCTCCTTATGCGACACGCCAAACCGCTGCTCTTCATCCACGATAAGCAGACCCAGATCTTTAAAGATCACATCTTGCGACAGCAGGCGATGCGTGCCGATCACCACATCAACCGTTCCTGCCTTCAAGCCCTTCATCGTGTCCGTCTGTTCCTTGCGAGAGCGGAAACGGCTGAGCACTTGAATATTAAACGGATAACCAGAGAAGCGCTCGCGGAACGTCTCGTAATGCTGCTGCGCCAGAATCGTTGTTGGCACAAGTATGGCTACCTGTTTGCCTTCGATCGCAGCCTTAAATGCGGCACGTACTGCCACCTCGGTTTTGCCGTAGCCTACGTCACCGCATAGAAGCCGGTCCATCGGCTGCGGCTTCTGCATGTCCTTCTTGATCTCTTCGATCGCCCGCAGCTGATCGCGAGTCTCATCATACGGGAACATCGCTTCGAACTCATTCTGATAGGCCGTATCCTGGCCAAAAGCAAAACCGGGCGCTGCTTGACGTTCCGCATACAGCTTGATCAGGTCGTCTGCAATGTCTTGTACCGAAGCGCGGACTTTATTTTTCGCCCGTACCCATTCACTGCCGCCCAGCTTATTAATCTTCGGCTCCTTCTCTTCGGAACCGACGTACTTCTGAATCATATCGACCTGCTCAACCGGAACGGACAACTTATCGCCGCCCGCATACAGAATGTGCAGGTAATCCTTATGAATGCCTGCGATCTCCAGCGTGCCGATGCCGACATATTTGCCGATGCCATGATTCTGATGAACGACATAATCGCCGACCTTCAGCTCGGTATAGCTCTTGATCCGCTCGGCATTATCGATCTTCTTATCCATCCGGCGTGCCTTACGCTGCTTCTGCGAGAACATCTCGCCTTCCGTAATAATGACAAGATGGGAGGATGGCAGCTCAAAGCCGGATTGCAGGTTGCCCTCAATCAGGATAGGAGGTTCAATATGATAATCCTGCAGCACTCGGCGGATCCGGTCGAGCCGTTCGCTATTGCCGCCCAGCATCATCACTTTCGCTCCGGTCTTCTTCCAGCGTTCCATCTCCGCTTTGAGCACATTCATCTGCCCATGGAAGTTTTGCATCGCGCGGCTCGTCATATTTAAAATGTTTTGCGGCTGAGAATGAGGAATTTGCCGCAGGAAAAGAGACATGAACAACGTCTGGAATTTGCGGTGATGGAGAATCTCATCCGATTCCCGGGCGAGCACAAAGGTTGGTAATGACTTGCCGTTAGTCAGCAGATGCGTCGACCATTCGACCTCATCCCGCTCCAGCTGGCGACCCGTCTCGATCAGACGTGTCGGCTCATCCAGGATAAGAACCGTGTCCTCCGGCACATAGTCCAGAATAGTCTGTCTTTCCGGATAAAGCAGAGATATATATTTATAGATTTCAGGAAAATAGACTTGCTCCCGCAGCTTCTCAATCTCGCCGCCAATCTCCTGGCGAAGACGGTCCTTCGCCGTACGGTCCGTCATCTTATCGAGCTGCTGGGCAAGCAGAGATGCCGCATGGTCCGCTGCAGCTTTGAAGCGGCGCTCATCCGCCACAATCTCCTGGCAAGGCGGTACGGTAAACGTCTGCAGGTTATCCAGCGACCGCTGATCCGTTGGGTCGAAGGTGCGAATGGAATCCACCTCGTCACCAAACCATTCAATCCGGTAAGCAAGCTCCGCCGTCAGCGGATAGAAATCCACGATACCGCCGCGGACACTCATCTCGCCTTTGGATTCTACGCGGTCCGCGCGGACATAACCTAGGCCGGTCATCTGGCGCAGGAAAGCATCCAGCTCCAGCATATCGCCAACCTTGACGTTAATCTTGGCTTCCGACATAACACCCTTGATCGGCTGGTAGCGCCGAATACCGGAAAAGGGAACGACAATAATCCCGCGGAAGCCTTCGGACAGCCTGATCAGCACATCCATGCGCTGCGCCAGCGTCTCAGGACTTGAGATCGCCGCTTCGGCAGCTACCAGCTCATTCGCGGGATATAACAATACGTCATCGGCAGAGAAGCATTCCTGCAAATCCTCTGCAATCTTCTGTGCAGCATACATATTATGCGTAACAACGAGCAGCGGACGGTCTAAATCTTCCTTCACCGCCGCTACGAGCACTTGCCTCGAAGAGCCTGCAAGTCCCGATATCATCTGTTCGCGCATTCCTTTGCGGACACCGGCAATAATCGACTGTACGTCCGGATCCGCGGCAAAAGCCTGTACTAACGCTTTCAATCGTGAAGGCACCCCGTTTCTATACACAAGACACTAGCAAGCAATTATTTTACAAATAGAATCATCGAAAAGAAGCCTCAGCCGGATGCTAAGGCTACGAACACTATGGTGATACGCCCCGAATTATTGCAGCGGGTTAACGACGAGCAACAGCTCCGGATTTGCTTCCAGCGCCTCGCGGCAGTAATCGCAAACGACTTTGACCGTTATATCGCCGTTCGAGTTATACGCTATTATATCGCTGCGCTCTTCGGGGGTCAAGAAATGGAAACCGAGTCTCGTCTCCGAGATTTCTTTCTCTTCAATCGTCCCCATGGACGTCCGGCAGTGCCGGCAAATATAGTTTACAGCCATATGTATGCCTCCTGAAGAATGGTTATACCCTTCAGTATGCCCGTTTTGCCCGAGCTTAGGCGGTTACTTGTTAAACTTGGCCATCGTATTATCGAAACTAGCTTTGAGGGAATACTCCACAGCGTCACAAGCCTGCTCAATCATGCTTTTCAGCGCTTCCTGTTCGCTCTTCGGAAAGTTATCCAGCACGTAGTCGGCAATATTGCGTCCCGGCTGCGGGCGTGAGATGCCCATTCTGACCCGGTTGAACTGCTGCGTGCCCAAATGCTGAATGAGCGACTTGATGCCGTTATGGCCTCCCGCGCTGCCCTGATAACGAAGGCGGATCTTGCCGATCTCCGTATCCATATCATCATAAACAATAAGTCCGTCTTCCAGATCAGCCTTGAAATAATCAAGGAAGCCCCGTACCGATTCGCCGGACAGATTCATGTACGTCATCGGCTTAATAAGGACAACCTTCGTACCCTGAACATTCCCCTCGCCGATCAGCGCCTTGCATTTGCTTTGCGTCACTTGAATGTTCCAGCGCCGCGCCAGCTCGTCTATAACCATAAATCCTACATTATGCCGCGTGCTTTGATAGGTTGTGCCGGGATTCCCCAGCCCCACAATCCACTTCATGCTATCCTGCTCTCCAATCTCATTTGCGTATGTCTTATTATTCTACACGAGGGACAACATCCCTGCATCTAGAAAGGAAGAAACGGTATCTTCCCTAGAGGGGCAGATACCGTTTATTTGACCACAATTCTATTTGGCGATTAACCCTGCATCTAGACGCGGTCGCTCATCTTCGAGAAACCTCGATAGAGGTTTTCTCATGCCTTTATTTTGCAAAATCAACTTCGTGCATTTGCGCTTCCGTCGAGCGCGATTCTGCTTCCTTCGTCTCCACTTCCTGGGCTTCCGCCTCCTCAGCCGTCAGATCCTTCTGAGGAACCAGGATAGTAACGAGGACAGCCGACGGATCCGTTACAATGGTCACGCCTGCCGGAGTCTGAACGTCGCCAACAAGATAGCTGCTGCCCATCAGAAGACCAGTCACATCAACCGGGATCGAATCCGGAATTTCTCCCGGCAAGCAGCGTACCTCAAGCTCATGCAGCAAAGCCTGCACGATGCCGCCTTCACGCTCGCCCTGCGAATCGCCTACCAGGTCGATACGGACATGCGTTGTTACTTCCTCATTCATATTAATTTGCTGGAAATCAACATGGAGCAGCTTATGCGACAGTTTATCGCGCTGTACCTCTGCAATCATTACCGATTGCTTTCCTGCTCCGGGGATATCGAGATCAATAACCGCATTTGGATGGGATCGCAGCAGTGCGTGCAGCTCCTTCTCCTGTATAGCAATAGAAGCCGGGGAAGCAATTTGCTTGCCGTAGACTACGCCAGGCACTCTGCCGCTCGCCCTTAAGCTTCGAAGCTCGCTTTTCATTTTCGTCATTCTTGGTTCTGCCGTCATCGGTATGGACATGGATATAGTAGCCTCCTAAAAGTCAATTTCCATATCACTTTGCCCAACCTCTGGAAAACCTATTCTTTCTTGCTTCTTTCTTTCTTCGCTTTTGCCCGTGCACGGATTTTATCCGCATAGCCCGGTTTATTCACCTGACGCTCACGCGCAATAGCCAAATCACCGGATGGAACATCCTGCGTAATGGTCGAGCCGGCTACGACATAGGCACCGTCACCAAGCTTTACCGGCGCAATCAGGTTCACGTTGCTGCCTACAAAGGCATTGTCGCCGATTTCGGTAATCGCCTTGTTAAAGCCGTCATAATTGACGGTAATCGCCCCGCAGCCGATGTTAACGTCTTTACCGACAACCGCGTCGCCGACATAGCTCAGATGCGATACTTTGCTGCCGTCGCCAAGGCTAACGTTTTTAAGCTCGACGAAATCACCGATTTTGCAGCCCTCGCCAAGCTTGGAGCCCGGGCGCAGGTTCGCATATGGACCTACCGTGCTGTCCTTGCCAACAACCGAATCCGCAATGGTCGAATATTTCACAGCGGCGCCGCTGTGAATTTCAGAATCTATAATATCAGCCTGAGGCCCGATAACGCAGTCTTCGCCAATAATCGTTTTGCCGCGCAGAATAGTACCCGGATATACAATCGTATCCGAACCGATGCGTACGTCAGCTTCAATATACGTATTAGCAGGGTCAATAATAGTTACCCCTTCGATCAGATGCTTTCTGTTAATGCGCTCACGCATGAAGCGTTCTGCTTCCGCAAGCGCAACGCGGTCATTAACCCCGATAGCTTCGGCCAGATCCGCTGTGCAAAAAGCCTGTACGGATTCGCCTGCCTGACGGAAGATGCCGACCACATCGGTCAGATAATATTCGCCTTGCGCATTGTCGCTTTTCACTTCAGCCAATGCAGCGAACAGCTTCTTGTTGTCAAAGCAATACGTGCCCGTATTGATCTCTTTCGCAGCTGCTTCCTCGGCCGAACAGTCCTTCTGCTCGACAATGCGTTCTACGGCGCCGTCTGCACCGCGGATGACGCGTCCATAGCCCGTCGGATTATCAAAGGAGGCTGTCAGCACCGTTGCCGCAGCGCCGCTCGATGTATGAAGGTCGAGCATGGATTGAATGGTCTCGGCCTGTACAAGCGGCGTATCGCCGCAAATGACGATAGTCGTGCCTTCTTCCGATCCCAGAAGCGCCTCCGCCTGGCGGACAGCATGGCCGGTGCCAAGCTGCTTCTCCTGCAGCACATATTCCGCGCGGTCCCCAAGGTAACCTTTTACCATTTCCGCTCCATGGCCCACGATTACGACCGTCCGCTCGCTCTTTGCTTCATTAACTGTATCTAGTACATGGCCCACCATCGGTTTGCCGCTTACTTGATGAAGAACTTTATATAATTTCGATTTCATCCGCTTGCCTTGTCCGGCAGCCAGTACAATCGCCATCACTTTCAACCGTAATTCCTCCTACACTACCTTTTTTGATAAGACTATATCCCATTATACACAAAAAGAAAAGAGAGCCTCTCGGCCCTCTTTTCTATTAGCCCCCATTGGAAACGGCGATGCCGTCCCAAATCGGGACGTAATCCGTTACTTAGAGAATAGGCTTAAGCTCCTTCTTCAATTGCAACTTCTTCCACTGCAGCACGCTCGTATTCAGCGAGTACAGCAGCTTGGATTTTCTCCCGGGTTGTCGAAGAAATTGGGTGAGCGATATCCCGGAATTCTCCATCTGGCGTACGTTTGCTTGGCATAGCCACAAACATGCCGTTGTTACCATCGATGACGCGAATATCGTGAACAACGAATTCATTGTCAATCGTAATGGAAGCAATAGCCTTCATACGCCCTTCCGAATTTACGCGGCGGAGTCTGACATCAGTAATTTGCACTTGTGTTCACCACCTTTGCCTATCTGAGACTTGGTGTATACTTCCACATTTTTGTGCAAATTCCTTCTATTTTTTTGGAAAAAAATGCGATATTTAAAATAATTTTTTAGGATTAATTATTTTTCGTTTCTATTCGACAACAGTCGATGCAATGAGCTCGATTTCGACAAGTACATCCTTCGGAAGCCGCGCCACTTCAACGGCGGAGCGTGCTGGCTTATGGTCGCCGAAGTAAGAAGAATAGATGCCGTTAACAATTGCAAATTGATTCATATCTTTCATAAATACTGTTGCTTTTACCACATTATTTAATGTTACACCCGCTTCTTCCAATACTGCCTGTAAATTACGGAAAACCTGGTGCGTTTGCTCCTCAATTCCGCCCTCTACCAATTGGCCCGATGCATCTAATGGAATTTGACCCGATGTGAACAGCAGGTCCCCTACTTTAATAGCTTGCGAATATGGCCCGATTGCAGCCGGCGCTTTATCTGTAGCAATTACTTGCAGCTTCTTGCTTGTCATCACGAATTCCCAACCTTTCGATCTTATCATTTCTTATATCTTAAAATAGTTACCCGGAATAACCTTCGTCTGCTTCGTCTTCAGGTCAACGGCCGTCAACGTCGCAAGCGATACGTAATCCTCGAGCAGACGCTCTTCATGCTCCACCTCGCCCGATTCTACAAATACGCCAACACCCGCAACGGTTGCTTTGAATTCGAAGAGCAAATCCATCATCCCTTGAATCGTTCCCCCGGCCTTCATGAAATCATCAATAATAAGGACGCGGGACTGCTCTTTCAGGGCGCGTCTAGCCAGCGACATCGTCTGGATCCGCTTGTTCGAGCCGGATACGTAATTGATGCTTACTGCCGAGCCTTCCGTCACTTTGTTATCTCGTCTTACTATAACGACCGGCAGGTTAAGGCAAGCAGCCGTTGCATAAGCAAGCGGAATCCCTTTTGTCTCCACGGTCATAATCACGTCAATATTTCGATCAGCAAATGCGGTCGCGAACATTCGTCCAACATCGGCGAGCAGCTCCGGTTGCCCCAACATATCGGTCATATACAAATAACCGCCCGGCAGTACCCTTTCAGGCTGTTCCAGCTGGCGGCAAATGTTGTCCATAATCGATAAAGCTGTAGAGGTATGCATTTTGGGCGTATACTTGACGCCTCCTGCAGCACCGGCAAGCGTGTTTAATTCACCAAAGCCTTCTTCTTCGAAGACTTCTTTTATAATGGCTAAATCTTCACTGATGGAAGACTTCGCAGACTGATAGCGATCAGCAAATGCTGTTAACGAAATTAACGTGTGGGGACGACTCAGCAAATATTGCGTCATCTCTACCAGTCTTGCGCTTCGCTTCAATTTTTTCAAAGCCATTCCCCCCACTAAATCCGAATAATATAAAGTCAATATAACATTTTTATACGGATTTAATCAAGAAAAACGTCAGCATTATGTCAGCATTCTTACCACGTATACTTCTTTACAGAATCCTCGAAGCCCATTATAGATACGTGGAAGCTTGGCTTCCTTCGAGACAAGACCAAACACCGTTGGTCCGCTGCCCGACATGAGGACGCCGTCAGCACCTAGCTTTTGCATGCTTTCTTTCAGCTGCAGCACTTCCGGATATAAATCCAGTGTCACATTCTCCAGCACATTGCCTAGTCCGGTGCAAATATCCGAGAATGAACCTCGCTCAATGGCCGATACCATGTCCGCCGTTGAAGGATGTTCCCTCAGCTCATTTGCACGCAGTTTGCCGTATACGTCGGCTGTTGATACGTTAATTGGAGGCTTGGCCAGAACGACCCAGCACTGCGGCGGATTACTGATCCGCTCCAGCTTCTCTCCCCGGCCTGTTGCAATGGCTGTACCGCCAGTCACGCAGAAAGGCACATCAGAGCCGAGCTCCGCGCCAAGACGGCATAGCTCGTCCTCCGGGATGTTAAGCTGCCACAGGCGGTTCAGTCCGCGCAGCGCAGCGGCAGCGTCGCTGCTGCCTCCGGCAAGCCCTGCGGCTACCGGGATCTTTTTGTCCAAATGAATATAGACGCCCTTGCGGACATCGTAACGCTCTTTGATCAGACGCGCAGCCTGAAAGGCCAGGTTCTTCTCATCCAGCGGTATGTAACCAGCCTGGCTCGATATAATAATCGTATCCCTCGGCAGTTCCTCCAGCTCCAGACGGTCGGCCAGATCGACCATCGTCATGATCATCTCGACTTCATGGAATCCGTCTTCCCGCTTCCGAAGGACATCGAGCAGCAGGTTAATTTTCGCCGGAGCCTTCTCGTAAATTTTCATGGCAAGCTCTCCCGTTCGTTGTTAACTAAGCAACATTATAGCAAACGGGCACAAGAAAAGCTAAGAGGTCAGCGCCGGCGTTTAGCGCCCTGCTCTCTTAGCTTCCGTCAATGGATGGTATTCCTTGTTTATTGCTGTCCGTGCGATCTGGCTGCGGCTTGCTCAGCAAGCTGGATTGCCCTTTTTACCATATTGCCGGCATCCTTCGTACTAATACCGCCCCAGCCTTCCTGCTCTACCTTGTCGATGAAACCAAGATCTTTCGCCAGTTCATATTTCAGCTGCTCGGACATGACACTTCTTCTGCGGCTCATGATCCTCGCACCTCCTGTCCTTAGGAATGATTGTGATTGCGGTTTAGTATGCGCCATGTCGGCTGCAGCTTATGCAGCACGGGCTGAATTGCATGGAATAGGGACGAAAAAAAACGCGAATCCATTGGATCCGCGTCTAAAGCACTTACATGCATTTATTGTTGAATATGTGTAATTCGGACTTGACCTTCATCATTGCACACGGTCACTTCCACCGACTCTGTCAGTATATCCGCATAACTGTAGGAAACGCGCTTAAACGCGTGAGACTCCTGGTCCAGTTTGACAATGAAAACAGAAGGGTAGATTTCTTCCAACGTGCCGGTGCGTTCGATGGTCTTTCGCCGGCCACCGTTAGCTCGAAGACGGATTTTGGAGCCTACATGAGCTTCCAAATTGCGTTTAATTTCCAATAGCGCGTTTTTTGCCATTGTCCACTACCACCTCTTTCCTTGTCCATTATAACCAGAAAGAGGAGGTTTGTCAAATGAAGCAAAATATTATATCAGCCATCTACTTTTCTTGTCAACGGTGTTTTCGCCCATTTTTACGATTTTGATGCATAATCGTCAAAAACATGTACATATTAAGACGTTATCTTCATACTCGCGGTGGATTGGGTTACTTTTTTTGGCTTCGGCAGACCCATTCTATGGCGTCCCATCGTTTCAATACCGCCTACCCCGTCAATCCCGCTGATGGTGCCGTGGATTACATCCGAGAGGTTGATCGACTCCCGCACCGAGGTATAGCTTGCCTTAATGGCAATATAAACAGGATCCAGCGCATGGATCAATATTCTGCCCGGCGAGCTGGCGAAGTTGGAGCCAGACTGCAAGAGCGCTTCGAAATGCGATTGGCAGGCGCCAGCCACCACGACAAGCCCATCCATGTTTTTCTCATATTGTCTGGCAACACGCACCGCATTCACGAAGTGCTGCGAGTTTTTGTAGCTGCTCAGGCTGTATAGATCTTCACCTTCCCGGTTCTTCAAGACACCATCATGTCCGGTAATGACGACGATATCCGGTTTCACCTGCGGGAGCAGACGGTGCAGAAGCTGGGCCATCTGAGATTCATGGGCATGCACGCCATGCGCGGGTACCTTCATCGTCTGGTACAGCTGCATGCTCTTCCTTAAGTAATTCCCGTCCCCATCCAAATGAAGCACCTTGCCAGGCAGTTCGAAATAAGACTGGCTTTGCTGCTGCAAAGTAGCCCGATCATGACCCGATAATACGGTCAGATGCGCTTTCTCCTGCCGCATACGTTTGAGAGAGTCGTTTACTTTTATCTTCACTTGCTGCCGCGCACTTGTCGATTCCGGGTCATGAACAACCGACAAGTCGGGAATTGGCGCATCCGCAAGCAATCGGTAATCCGTGCCTTTCAATAATGCTTTATCTGATCGCATGTCTTCAACTCGGAACAGCACGTCACCGCCATAGGATTTGCGGACGACCAGGTCCCCTTGCTTCATAGGTAAATCACCTCTTCGTCTATCGTATGGGTGGAGGGCGCGGAATGTGCGGAGAAAATTGAGCGGTGGCTTAAGGCGTATTGCTTCGGCTGCCGCAACGAGGGACGGGGTAACTCCCTACGGCCGCTGTTGCCTGTGCATTGCTTGAACTTAGCCACATAGGTGGCAATGTACAGGCAAAGGCGGACGCTCCGCTCCTTAAGGGAGTTACCCCTTACCCTCTCCTGCGGTTAGCCTGCGCAGCCCAAATGCCTCCACACATTCCTTGTGGAGGCAGACGGCTGCCGCGCTGCTGCGGCTGGCGCAGCTTAGATGCAGGTGGACTGGCGGCGGTGGCATGTCCGCCATACGCGTGCATTGTACGCGTGGGTTGCGCCCGCGCACCCGCGCTTTACAGGTTAGCCTATTATGGCCACATATATGGCACATACGTCGTTTCACGCGTACGTGATGGTACAGCCTTCGCCTGCAGCGACTAGCACGAGTATCGTTTCGCTCTGTGACTTAGATGCTCGGCATTCAATAACGCGCTTATATGGCTGCCTGAACGCATTACGTGGTGCATGACTATACACGCGCTTAAACACTCCACATCTCATTGTCGACCTCTGCAGTTGAATTCCCGCTTGCGTAATAAACTTGCCTCCGCCGCCCGATCCGCTATGTAGTGTCACTTGCCATGGGACCCATTAGACACCTGCGGGATTAGTTATCCTAACCGTCCACTTGTAGGATGTTACTTCGCTACATTCAAACTGCCGTGCTCCTCTTAAACCGAATCGCACGTTTACAATTGGTATTGCCCGGGTAATCTTCACCGCCAGGCACGGTTTTTCGTGTTGCACGGGCAGCAAGTGTGGACTTAGTGCGTTCGTTGGGATGTAAGAGGAAATTTCCGTGCTGCTGGAGGCGTGTCTGATGGATGCGCTATGAGAGGGCAAATAAGTCGGTGAGTGGAGAGATTTAAAGGTACGTAGCGTCTACGTACCAGCAGAACAGCACGGCGCTTCGCAGCCGTGCCTGAAGCGGCTCCGCCCGCCATGCGGCGGCGGGCGAGGGCCATAGCCGCGCAATCTTTGCGCGCGGCCACAAAAAAAGCCGGCGGCGATACAGCTCGCCGCCGGCACAACAGGGCTCGGCCCTAACGTGAGGCCGAGCTGACTACCCCCGCCAGCCCGCCGCCAGGAAGGCGCGGCTGATGCGGGCGAATTCGTCGAGGGACAATGTCTCTCCTCGACGGACAGGATCAATATCGCAGCTGATCAGCAGCTGCGTCATTTCTTCGCGGCGTTCCTTGCCCACGAACGCCGTAAGATTGTTCGCCAGCGTCTTGCGGCGCTGGGCGAAGCTCGCCTGGACGATGCGGAAGAAATGCGCCTCGTCCTCCACATCCACCGGCGGCTTCTCGCGCACCGCCAGCTTGATGACAGCCGAGTCTACATTCGGCTGAGGGATAAATACCGTGTGCGGCACGATGCACACAAGCGATGGCTCGCAATAGTACTGCACCGCTACGCTCAAGCTGCCGTATTCCTTGCCGCCCGGCTTCGCCGCCATCCGCTCCGCCACTTCCTTTTGGATCATCACGACGATGTTCTCGAGCGGCAGACGTTCTTCGAGCAACTTCATCAGAATCGGAGTCGTCACGTAATACGGCAGATTCGCGACTACGCTGATTCCTGTCACGTCCGGGAACTGCTCCTTGAACAGCTTCTTCAGATCCAGCTTCAGCACGTCGCCATGCACAACCTTCACATGCTCTTCGCCCGCCAGAATGTCGCCCAGAATCGGAATAAGCCGGTTGTCGATCTCTATGGCCGTTACCGCACCCGCTGCAGCAGCCAGATGCTGCGTCAGCGCCCCTATGCCCGGTCCAATCTCAAGAGCACCTTTGGTTTTGTCTAGCCCCGCTGCATTAACAATCTTGTGCAAAATATTTTGATCGATCAGGAAGTTCTGACCTAAGCTCTTCTTGAATGAGAATCCGTATTTCGCAATAATTTCCTTCGTGCGCTTTGGCGTTGCAACTTCAATCGCCTTCATATCGTTTCCGTTCATGCTGATCACTCCTGTCCTTGTTCCATTGTACGCAGCGCCTCTGCGAACTCTTCGCGGGAGATGCGGAAGCTTGTACACCGTTTGAAAAACTGCTTGCCGTTCGCATACCCGATCCCAAGCAGCTTACCCATCTCCAGACGACGGTTTGCCGCATCCGGATGAATGATCAGGCCCGCTTCCATCAGGTCCTCCCAGGTAATATCCCCTGTTCCCGAGGTTTCCTCTGTGCGAAGCTCGGAGAGCGCCTGACGGATTGCTTCAGGACTGGCGTTCTCGATTCCTATATCGCCCTTGTACATCGCCTTCTCCTGCGGCAGAAAAGCATGCTTGCAGCCCGGCACACGCCGTGCAACAATTTTGCGGATTCTCTCGCCCGCATGATCCGGGTCTGTAAATATAATAACGCCTCTGCGTTCCATCGCCAGTTCGATTCGGCGCAATACTTCCTCGCCAACCGCAGAGCCATTTGTTTCAATCGTATCCGCTTCAACAGCCCGCTTCACGGCAACTGTATCGGATTTGCCTTCCACCACAATAATTTCCCTAATCACAAGCGAACATTCCTTTCTCCAGCAACTTTCGCTCTTCTTGCTGCGTCATAAGAATGCAGCCTACTTATCCTATCCATACGCACAAAAAGAAGAGGCAGCGCCTCTTCTTATAATGGCATATTTATCAATGAAATACGATAGCGGGAAACCTTTAGCTCGCGGTTGGCTTGGTTGGTCCAAGCACGTATACAGTATACCCTTTTTTCCGGCCGAACTTATTGGCATAGCTTGTGCTGTCGAAGTAAACATCAATCTTGTTGCCATTGATGGCACTGCCCGTATCTTCCTCTCTGCGGAAGCCGATGCCTTCAATGTATACCCACCAGCCGATTGGAATAACATCCGGATCAACCGCAATCGTGCGGCCTTCCTTCACTTTCGCGCCGGAAGCCGTAATGCCGTACCCCGGATGGCTCTCATCTTTGCCCGTAGACGCTACCCCTGCTGTATAAGCGGTTAAGGTTACGTTCTTCAGGATCTTCTTCGCTTTAAACGTTACGCCGCTCTTCGAATACGAGGCGGTGCTCGCGGCCGAGAGCGTATGTACGCTTTTCTTCGAACCGATAGCTACGACCTGACTGACCGTATGTTTCTCGACAACCTTGTCGACCAGCTTGGAGGAAACGAGAACACCATTCTCATACTTCTTCTCCACTCGCTCGACGACGACGCCGTTCTTGCCGGTTTGAACCAGCTTTTCCTTCCCTGTCTCGAGGGTTGGATCTTGCTTCTTCACGATCGAGAACGGCAAAGTCCGTTCTATCTCTGACACTTTGGTATCGACGCGGGTAACGGTAACCGTCATCGCCTTCGAGACCGCAGTTTCCAGAGATGGGGTAACCCTATCTTGATCGCGAACAGGAATATTTAATTTCCCGATCGCCGCCTGTACTGTTTTCTCTGTCGTGTACACCGTCGATGTTTTGCCATCTGCTTTTACGGTAACCGGAACCGCCACCTTAATTTCGATGCGATCTCCGTCTTTGATGGACGCATTCAGAGGATGAGATACCTCGTCATATGGTCCTACCGTTATAGCTTGTTCATCCAGTAGGCGTTGCAGGACCCATTGTTTTGTCTTCACAACAGTCTCTTGTCCATTCACTACTACGGATACGCTCTTATCAGCCGATCCGTACAACAACACCAAAAACATGAAAGTCATAGCGATTGAGATAATTGCACTCAGAACAATTAAACGCAAATTTTCATGCTTCCATCGCATTGCGAAAGTCATGCTGGATGATCGCTTCCCATGGGTCTCCTTAATAGCTTGGATCATTCCCACTTCAATCGGTCCTCCTTCATAGCCCCGCCGCCAATCTGTTACGCATGATACTATTGACGCGACTATTAAGTATATTGGCGTGACAAGCACGCTCCAGTGTTACGGCCTCTCACCTCCAGATCTACCCACCGAAAGACTATTTCCGCATGAATCGAAAATAAAAAGAAGCCTTCGACAGAGGATCTGATCGTGGCTTCCTGGGTAATCAAACATTCAGGAAAAGGTGAATACACGAGGTTGATCGCTCTCTATACGCGCTTACGAGGTTAGCTGACGGGTTCGGGCGAGAGAGCTGCCCTATCCACGGATCGAATGCTCATGGCAATCGCCGCAAAATTCACCCCTGAAGAATTCAATGCGCCGCCGATGCTCTAAGTCGTCTTAACCATGCATCTGCCGACGTTGGTTCCCCCGCTCTCCGCTTCCGGAGATTAAGCGTAAACTGGAAATCCAATACAAAAGTTAAAGCTCTGAGAAAAATCATACCTTCCTGACCGTACAATTGTAAAGATGCGTTAAAAGACGATTTTAACGAAATTTTAGCATTCTGAAGGCAAAAAAGGGCGATTCCAACAAGTAAAAAGAGTTTTATCGCCGCTATAGTCTTTATTTCAGCGGTTTTAATCCGTTTTTAAACAATACCAAAACATTTTTTACCGTTTGTGCTTGTAATAACTGCAATTTCCTCCTTAGATTTTCCTGTTATCTCGGCTGCTGCGTCTGCGACCAAAGACACATAAGAGCTCTCATTTCTCTTTCCTCTAAATGGATGAGGTGCTAAATAAGGGGAATCCGTTTCAATGAGCAGACGTTCAAGCGGAACCTTCGAAAGTACTTCTTTTGGCACCCTTGCATTTTTGAAAGTGACCGGTCCTCCAAACGAAATATAGAAGTTCATATCAAGACATAATTTGGCTGTTTCCCAGCTGCCGGAATAGCAGTGCATGACCCCTCCTACTTCAGAAGCTTTTTCTTCCCTCAGGATACGAACGATATCCTCATGAGCATCCCGGTTATGGATAACGATAGGCTTGCCCACCTTCCTGGCTAACCGGATTTGCTCCCGAAACACTCTGTGCTGGACGTCTTTCGGCGACGTGTCCCAGTGATAATCGAGTCCAATTTCTCCTATCGCCACTACTTTGGGATGGGAGCACAGCTGCTCAATCCATTCGAGATCTCCCGGCTCCATAAAAACACTGTCTACCGGATGCCAGCCAATCGCTGCATATATAAAATCATATTTTTCCACAAGCTCCATCGTCGTTGGAATCGTCTCCCGGTTAAAGCCGATATTGAGCATTAAATCAACACCGGCAGCACGTGCACGCTCAATGGCCTCCGTGCGGTCGCCGTCGAATTGCGAAGAGTCCAGATGGGTATGTGTGTCGAATAAAGAAATCATCGTAAATGCAATCTCCTTCTATATAAGAATTTAAATTTTGAATAGCTCTCTCACTCCAGGGCTTAACTGATCAGCCGCAGCAAGGAGAGGCTCCACCGGATAATAGATATGGTACTGTCCCTGGTGCAGACCGCTGATGGAGCGGACAATGTCGGATTTTACCGATATTTCGCTTAAGCCGTTATCTTCATTTAACAGCAGAATCGGCGCTTTCTCCTCTTTCCCGCCTTTTTTCGCATCCGGGCGGTAAATGTCATATGGCTGGTCAAATGGAAAATCAATTTCCATATGATAGTCCGGGTTAAGACCGATGGCAATGAACTGCCCGGCGGCTTCTTCTAATAAAGAGTCCCCCGGATCATCCAGCGTGATGTATTTGTATAGACGGCGGTTAAGGAACCTGTCGCACAGCTCGGCAAGAAGGCTGTCCTGCTCCTCTGTCCATAGGGAGAAGATGGTCTGCATATACGCCTCGTCCAGCTTCAAATAATCTTGTACGGCAATGGTTCCATCGAGAAGCTTATTAATCGGTCCGGGCATCCATGCGAAGCTGTAGCCATTATCGTACAACTCCTTCGCCCGGCGGGTAATTTGCCGCAAAATAATTTCCGAGCTCCGTGTTACCGGGTGAAAATAGATTTGCCAATACATTTGATAGCGGGACATCAGATAATGCTCAATGGCATGCATCCCGCTTTCCTTCACGACAATTTTGCCTTGTACTGGGCGCAGGACACGCAGTATCCGCTCCAGGTCAAAATTGCCGTAGTTAACACCCGTGAAATAGGCATCTCGCAGCAAATAGTCCATTCGGTCTGCATCCATCTGACTGGAAATGAGACTAACGACTATCGGGTTCGGGTAAGTCTTGCCGATGACCGAGGCCACCTTATCCGGGAAGTCCTTCGAGACGCGCCGCAGCACGCGGTTTACTTCCGTATCCTCGAGTAATATCGCACAAGTCCACTGCTCATGATGCGTGTCAAATACCTGCTCCAGCGAGTGGGAGAAAGGCCCATGACCAACGTCATGCAGGAGCGCTGCGCATAGAGCCAGAAGCCTCTCCTCCTGCGGCCAGCCGGGATACTCGTTACGCTCAAACTGGGAAATGATTTTTCTCGTTATTTCATAAACCCCAAGCGAATGGGAGAAACGGCTGTGTTCTGCGCCATGAAACGTCAAATAAGAGGTTCCTAGCTGGCGAATTCGTCTAAGCCTCTGAAACTCCTTCGTATTGATCAAATCCCATATTGTTTGATCCTGCACGTAAATATATTTGTGCACCGGATCTTTAAATACTTTCTCTTCGGTCAGCTGCTGATTCATTCGCCCTTTCAACTCCTTTGTTCATGGTTTCGACACAAAACTATGATATAATGTCGAACAGTGTCGTAAAATAGTTTCCAAATTGTCGAAGCTGATGTATTCTATAGTAAGATTAATATGACCATGCTATAGAGTCAAATTCCTATAAATCGAGGTCTATCAAGGACTTTCTCGGTTGACTATTATGGGAATCGTTGGTATTATAGTAGCCATAAAAAGAAAAACTATGTCGAATAGTGACGAAATGTAATTTCCTGAGAGGAGAAACAAAATCATGATGAAATCTACTGGTATTGTTCGTAAAGTCGACGAATTAGGTCGTGTAGTTATTCCTATTGAATTGCGCCGTACGCTTGGAATTGGCGAGAAAGATGCTCTGGAGATTTATGTAGACGGTGAGCGCATCATGCTTAAGAAATACGAGCCTGCATGTATCTTCTGCGGCAATGCAGAAAACGTTTCTTACTTCAAAGGCAAAATTGTTTGCCATATTTGTTTATCAGAGATGCCTACTCCTGTGACAAAATAAGAAATATAGGTTATAATAGAAATACACCAACTTGTTAATTCTAACCTTTTTATACTCCTTGATGCCTTCCTGTGCTAGAACCCGGCCAGGAAGGTCTTTTTTTGCCCAAATAACGCAGTAAACTAACGGTTTACTGCGTTATAGACATCCCGCTTTGGCAGGCCGCGGTCCTGTGCCGCTTTTTTTATCGCTTCTTTACGGTCCAGGCCTCCGTTCTCATAATGGGCCACATGCTGCTCAAGCTCAAGTGAACCCCACCAAGTCTCTCCGTTATTCGCTAGATCACCCGCTCCTGAAGCCGCGCCTTCTACTATAAGACAATATTCTCCGAGAGGCGGATTCACCTCCAGAAAGGCCAGACATTCTGAGATCGTCCCTCGTGCCGCTTCCTCATGGCGCTTTGTCAGCTCTCTTACCATCGCAATCCGCCGGTCGCCCCAGTGCTCCAGCATCGCATCCAGCGTCTTCTTGAGGCGGTGAGGAGATTCATACAGCATCAAAGTCCCTTCTTGATGCTGCAGACGGATCAGCCATTCCGCAAGCGGCTTCTTATCTCTTGGCGGGAACCCGGTAAACATAAATCGGTCTGTCGGCAATCCCGAAATGATCAAGGCCGATAATGCTGCGTTAGCCCCTGGAATCGGTACAACAGGAATTCCCTGCTCTACCGCATCGGCTACCAGATCAGCTCCAGGATCGCTCACAGCCGGCAAGCCCGCGTCACTAACCAAAGCAATAGATTGCCCTTCTATTAATAGACGGATAAGCTCGCTGCCGCTAGCCTGTTTATTATGCTCATGATAGCTGACTAGTCTGGTAGAGATTTCGAAGTGCGTAAGCAGCTTGCGCGTCTGCCTGGTATCCTCTGCAGCGATAAGCTGTACTTCCTTTAACGTCCGGATCGCCCGGAAGGTCATATCCTCCAGATTGCCGATTGGTGTTGCAACCAGGTATAGAGTGCCGTACTTCGTCTGCTCTTTAAAGCTCTTTTGTATCTGTACCATCTGTGCGCTCCCTCTCATCTGTAAAGCAGCTGACTGCTCGCCTCTTATTCATAGACAAAAACCGGCGGCAGCAGCCTAAGCTCCGGCTTACCGTCACGTATGGCTTCAATGAGCACCATATTGGCCTCTCCTTGCGCATTCGGATGAACAAATTGCACACGCTTCGGCTCAAGCCGGTATTTCCGCATCGTCTCTATAATATCAATGAACCGGGATGGCCGGTGAACCATCGCGACCCTTCCTCCGGAACGGACAAGCCTTGCACAGGCATGAACAACGTCATCCAGCGTGCAGTGTACTTCATGGCGCGCAATCGCATAGTGCTCATTTTCATTGGAGTCGCCCGCTTTTACCGCCATGTATGGAGGATTGACCGTAACGGCGTCATAAATACCATTACCCGCTTCTTTTGCGAATATTTTCAGATCTGCTTCTATTATAGAAATTTGCTCTGACAAGTTATTCATCTCAACACTACGCCTTGCCATATCAGCAAGTCTCGGCTGGATCTCAACCGCATCAATCCGAGCACTCGTCCTGGTCGTGAGGAGCATCGGAATAACACCGTTGCCGGTACACAAATCAATAATGCGTCCGCCCTTCGGAATCGTAGCGAACTTGGACAATAGCACAGCATCAAGGGAGAAGCTGAATACTTCCCGGCTTTGAATAATGTGCAGCCCCGTCTCCGTCATCAAATCGTCAATTCGTTCATTTGGTTCCAGTTTTACTTCCTGCACCTTTGACCTAACTCCCCTAACATAAAGATACCGCCCTCAAAAGCAAGGACGGTATGCATACAATGTTCTGTTATTTATTAAGGAAGGATAAGCAGAACAAGCAATCTCCTTCTGTCCGCAAATGCCCGTAGTATACGTTGCAAATGTGGAATCCTTCGTGATACAGCCTAGCCAAATTATCATGCGCCTCACCGACGAGACCGGCTTGCTGCGATGTATCGTTAACCGTATCTTCCTCCGCATGCGCTGCAATCTCCCGACGGACAGGCTGTTGTGCAGCTTGTCCCTCATTCCGATTAGCAGCAGACTTTGGCTTCGGCGACGTCTCGCGTTTCAATATTTTGCGCAGCTGTTCATTTTCCATACTTAGCTGCTGATTTTCTTCCAGCAGTTCTTTGACCCGCTGTTTGAGAACGCCGATATGAGCATGAATATTACCCATCTGGCTTTCTAATTGCTCCATTTGATTAAAGATTTCTTTGTTCTCCAAGCTTTCACCCCAGAGCTTTCAAACGTAGTCGTTCATTGTTCCTTCACAACCACATCGTCGAGCGGCAGCTCCTTCGGTTTACCCGACACATCGAACAACTGCACGTACACAGACTTCGTGGAAGCGTTGATGCCCGTTACTTTGCCTTCGCCATAAGACGTGACGACAATCTTGCCGACGGAAGGAAGCTCCTCCCGCACGCTTTCATAATTGTCATGCTCGAATTTCAAGCAGCACATGAGACGGCCGCATAATCCCGAGATCTTCGTAGGATTGAGCGATAAGTTCTGATCCTTGGCCATCTTGATTGATACCGGCTCGAAATCTCCGAGCCAGGACGAACAGCATAATACGCGTCCGCATGGTCCGATGCCTCCCAGCATCTTCGCTTCGTCACGTACACCAATTTGCCTAAGCTCAATCCGTGTACGGAACACACTGGCCAAATCTTTTACAAGCTCCCGGAAGTCGACTCTTCCTTCTGCTGTAAAGTAGAAGATGATTTTGTTGCGGTCAAATGTGAATTCCACGTCAACCAGCTTCATCTTCAGCTGGTGATCCCTGATTTTTTCCAAACAGGTAGCGAATGCGTTTTTCGCGGCAGCGCGATTCTCTTCCACGACCTTCGCATCTACCTCACTGGCAATCCGGATCACTTTCTTTAGCGGAAGGACGACGTCCGATTCACCGACTTCTTTCTGTCCAACCACGACTTTACCATATTCGATCCCCCTGGCCGTTTCGACAATAACATGCTGGTCCTTGTCCACGGGGTGCAGGGCCGGATCGAAGTAATAAATCTTGCCCGCCTTCTTAAAGCGGACACCGACGACGTTATACAAGGATTTAGCCCTCCTGTAGGTTTACCAATAGTTGCTCGATAGCAAGCTGCGGGGATACGTTGGAACGTATTCGCTTACCCGCTTCAAGGGTATGCTCGATGCAAGAGATCCAACTCTCGATCGGGCGGTTAAACGCATGCTTGCTTATCCAGTCCAACTGATCTATATAAACAATACTTTCCTGCCTTCCGGCCTGAAATTGAATCATGTCTTTGAACCATAATACAAATAGAGACAACAATAGCTGTGCCTCACCTGCCAGGTCCGTTTTGAAAAATTGCTGCTGGGCGGTGAGCATTCCCGCGGTGAATCGGGTCAGACTCTCCTTCCCTAATTGTATCACTACGTTTCTGATTTCTGCAAACTGATTCTGTTGGATAATCTCTCTAGCACCGTCAAGTCCGGAGCTCAGCTGCACAGCTGCACGAGCCAGAAGCGGCGAGGCACCTTCATCCACCAATGCCTGCAGCATTTCGCTTGAGGAGAATGGCAGAAATGGCACCCACTGCGCTCTTGAACGGATCGTCGGCAATACAGCTTGTCCATTATCCGTGATCAGTATGGCAACAATAGGGGAAAGCGGCTCTTCCAAAAACTTGAGCAGACTGTTTGCTGCCTGAAGGGTCATTGTCTCCGCACGCTCGACAATATATACCTTTTGTGAAGTTCCGCTCCCCCTGTATGCAAGCTCCCTCTGGAGCTCGCGGATTTGATCAATCTTGATGGATTGCCCATCCGGTGTAATGGTCAGCAAATCCGGCTGATTCCCATTATCGAACTTCCGGCACTCCAAGCAACGATCACAAGCATCATCTCCGCCCTCTGTACAAAACAGTGCCTTAGCGAAGGCTCTTGCCATAGCCTTTCTTCCTGTACCGGAAGGACCGTAGAACAAATAAGCATGCGATACCTTTCCGCTCTGCAGCGCATGCTTTAATATCCGCTTTGCTTTCCATTGGCCGGCTACTTGTTCCATGCTCATTGCTTATTCCTTACCCTTTCTTAAAACAATAAATTAATAAGAAGTCCGCGAATTTCTCCGATCCGGCCAAGCAGCTCAATTCTGCCCTGCTCACTATCCAGCAGTTCCTCGGCCATCGACACCAGCGCCGAATCTATCTCATCCAGCAGCTTGTATCGTTTGGTCCTGCCTCTTCGATCAAAACCGCGCAGCTCTTTCAGCCCGATTCCGCGTCTAACCGTATCCTCGAGGAATCGCTTTACCATTTGCCGGTACATCTTCAGCTCGCGGACCGTCATAGTCCTGGCGAGACGCTCGCCTTGCCTATGAATCTCATCGAGCTTCTGCTGCAGCTGTTCCTGCGTCCGCAGAGCGTCTTGCTGTACCATTGCATCGGAGAAGCTTCTAGTCGGAGCCGGCTTCGCAGCCGTATCTCCGCCTGTGCGGTTCTGGCCAAGCGGACGCCAGCTTTGATCGATCTTCATCGCTCAACACGCCCCATCAGAAATGTTCGAATCGCTCAACAGGAACGACGAATACCGCCGCGCCGCCTACCTGCACCTCTACAGGGAAAGGAATATACGAATCGGTCGAGCCACCGATTGGAGATACCGGCGTTACCAATTGATCTCTCACCTTGCAATTCGAGCTGATCACTTGCAGCACTTCATGAACACGTTCATCTTCTATACCAATCATAAAGGTTGTATTGCCGGCACGAAGGAATCCCCCCGTACTTGCAAGCTTGGTTGCCCGGAATCCATCCTTCACAAGAGCATTTGACAGTCGGTTGCTGTCCTTATCTTGTACAATCGCAATGACTAATTTCATCCTCATTCCTCCCATTTCGTTAGGTTAATAGAACAGGCACAAAGTCATTCCTACGTTGTTTATTGCACATCAGCTGCGAAAAATCCTTTAAATCTGCGGTCAATCGTCAAAATAACTTCTTCCAGCACAACATTCGCAGCTTTTCCTGCGTCTACTTGCACAATCCGATCCGGGAACCGCTTAAGCAGCTTCTGATAGCCTTCTCGCACAAGCTGGTGAAAAGCAAGCGATTCCAGATCCAAGCGATTGACTTCGCGTTCCCCTGCGGATCTGATCCGTTCTAAACCAACCTCCGGATCAATATCCATGTAGATCGTAAGCTGAGGCATTGCTCCATCCACCGCGAACCGGTTGATCGACCATACCTCATCCATCCCAAGACCTCTCGCATGACCTTGGTAAGCAAGGCTGCTGTCTACGAAACGGTCACAGATGACAATCTGACCGTCCGCAAGTGCCGGCATGACCTTCTCGACCAGATGCTGGCGTCTTGCAGCTGCATAGAGCAAGGCTTCCGTCCTGGCATCCATACCTGTATGGCTGCGGTCGAGGATAACGGAACGGATCTGCTCCGCAATCGGAATGCCGCCCGGCTCGCGGGTCGTAATAACGGCTTTGCCCCGCTGCTGCATCGTATGCGCCAGCTGCTCAATCAGTGTTGTTTTGCCGGCACCTTCGCCGCCTTCTATAGTAATAAAAATTCCCTTATTCAACCTTGTATGGCTCCTAACCTAAGCTAATCATAACTATAGTTGTGTATAGTATATATTCTAACAAAGTTCTAACAAAGCGAATACCCTTGTACCATTATTTTCACCTAATTAGCGAGAATATACGGCAATTGTCTGCATGCTACTGTCGACTGCCCCCTGAAATTTGGCTCCCGTCTCAGCTAATGTCGAAATATACAGGATAAGTTCTTTCGTTAGTATTTCCCCCGGATAGATAACCGGTATACCAGGAGGATATGGAATGACCATCTCTGCAGCCTCCAAACCTTCCGCATCTACCAATGGTATTCTATGATGCTCCCTCTTTTTACGGTTCCAATTTACCGGGTTCAATAGGCTTGGAGTACCATTACCCTTATAAATGCTTGCTGAAACTTTTGTCTCTCTATTCTTTGAAGGGCTTTCCTTAATCCAGTGCTCAATTTGGGTGCATACAGCTTGCAGCTTTTTTCTTTCGTCATCGCCAGTACGACTACCCCAAACAAGGACAACATGCCTGAGATCCGCCATTTCCGCCCAGCAGCCTTGCTCCTCTAATTTCTTCTGCAGCTCGAAACCGGTTAAAGTACCCGTAGCATCCCACAGTACGACTCTTAGCGGGTCCAGCTTATCGTATGCTGCCGACTTTTGCCCCGCATGTAGACATTCTAATGCCCCATCCCCATTATCTAGCCAGTCCCTGAACGCCTGTGCGGAAGCAACACCCGGTTCAAACCAGTCAGATTGATATCGGTCCACCATGACGCGCGCAACATCAAGTGAGGCCATAATGGGGAACGATGGACTAGAGCTTTGAATCGCAGCAAGCACATCCCTTATAGATTCCTTTGGAATTCGGTCACCCTGCATATGGAGCATCGCCCCCATCGTCAAGGCAGATAATGTTTTATGAGTCGACTGAACGACAGCATCGGCCCCTGCTTTTATCGCTGACTCTGGAAAAGAAGGATGCTGCCCAAAATGGGCGCCATGCGCCTCATCAACTAACAGCAGCTTATTATAGCGGTGAACAAGCTCCGCATACTCTGTCAGATTCGTAGTCATGCCATAATAATTCGGATTTGTCAGCATAACCGCTTTAGCCTCAGGATACAGCCGAAGGGCATGCTCCATATTCTCTATGGATGGTATAGTAGCCAGTCCAGTCTCCTCATCAATCCGCGGCATTAGAAACACCGCACTAGCCCCTGCCAGCCTCAGTCCATTGATGACCGACTTATGTACGTTTCGTTGAACGATAATCAAATCGCCTGGCTCACATACCCCCAAAATCATCGCCAGGTTTCCTGAAGTACTGCCTCCAACAAGGAAAAGAGTCTCCTCCGCACCAAAGCACTGTGCTGCAAGCTTTTGCGCCTCGGCTATTGAGGATTCCGGATGATGCAGATCATCTGTGGACGACAACTCGGTTGCGTCCAGCTTCATAATGGTAGACAACCATTTCTTCTCTATGGAATGTTCATGCTCGTATATTTGCCCATAACCGTGACCCGGCACATGGAAACTTACCGGACCGCTCTCATAATGCCGTACCAATGCTTCAAATAAAGGGGCCTGCAATTGGTTCATAATAAATAAAGCGTCCCTTCTATCTATTTTCATCTATTGTAACGGATTTCTGCACAAAAAAAGAGCGGCATCCTATTAAAGAATCCGCTCAAGCGTTCTTTTCAATAAATATCTGTTTCATTTGATGAATAAAGAAAGGATATTTAGCGTCTTTTACATCTGTACGCACCATCTCGGATTCGCATGTCTCGCAAATAAACTCCGATACAATGCGGATTCCTTCACCCTCTGCTTTATTCTCCCCGCAAATAATACAGTGAAGCTGGCGATCTTCTACCATAGCATTCCCGCCTTTCTGTCATCCTATATAGCTATTATTATGGCATATATTCTAGCGGTTTATACTTGTTTCATAGCCCATTTCAAATATTTCTATATCGTATGCAGCATCCGCCTAATTGGTGAATCCCAAATTGCCGATATACTAAGAAGTAACTTCAACAGTACGAAGGGAAGTCATACATGCGTCAATCATTATCGGAGCAGCAAGCAGCCACGATATATCAATATCAGCTTGTTCGAAGAAAGGTTATCCGTTCTGAGCTAGTCCATAGTCATATCCTTATTGCAGCTATCTTTCTTGCTTTTCAGCTGTTGATGTACGGCATGGACGGTCTGTTCAGCTGGCTCTTCGGATTTGCCATCGTTCAAGTCATCCATCTTATTATTCTGCTGCTTGCCTTTATACGTGTCGAAGATGCCGTGGACCGGCGCTGGGTTTGGGGAATCACTCCACCATGGTTTGGGTTCAAACCAGCCAATGATATACGTCTCTCTTTATATCGCCGAGTACATCGCCATCTCTTCTGGATTGGTCTCTGTGCTGTCGCTGTTATGTATCCATGGATTCAGTCATCGCTCTTGATCAGCGTCTTCTGCTGGCATTTATGGCTCATCGTTCCCCGGATGCTCTTATCCCTTGCCTTCCGCAAGCAGCGTAAAGACGGTATTCTCCGCCTGCAAAGAAATGAAGCCTCATATTATCATCAATAAAGACAAAACAAAAAGCCTGCCGCATAAATGCGACAGGCTTCTCGTTGCTTGGCGACGTCCTACTCTCCCAGGACCCTGCGGTCCAAGTACCATTGGCGCTGGAGGGCTTAACGGTCGTGTTCGGTATGGGAACGCGTGGTTCCCCTCCGCCATCGCCACCAAACGTAAGGCGTTATTTGCGCCTTGAAAACTGGATGCGAAAGTTTGAATTCCTTAAGTTCAAAGCCTATGCTTTCGAAGTACAACTACTTCGTATTAATTAGGATAAGCCCTCGACCGATTAGTATTCGTCAGCTCCACACATTGCTGTGCTTCCACCCCGAACCTATCAACCTCGTCGTCTTCAAGGGGTCTTACTAATTGGGAAATCTCATCTTGAGGGGGGCTTC
>NZ_FOMT01000005.1:69956-683808 GCF_900112695.1 Paenibacillus catalpae | reverse complement strand
GTGGCCGATCACCCTCTCAGGTCGGCTACGCATCGTCGCCTTGGTGAGCCGTTACCCCACCAACTAGCTAATGCGCCGCGGGTCCATCCATAAGTGGCAGATTGCTCCGCCTTTCCCGATTCGGCCATGCGACCAATTCGCGTATCCGGTATTAGCATTCGTTTCCGAATGTTATCCCAGTCTTATGGGCAGGTTACCCACGTGTTACTCACCCGTCCGCCGCTAACCTTGTCCCGAAGGACAAGATCCGCTCGACTTGCATGTATTAGGCACGCCGCCAGCGTTCGTCCTGAGCCAGGATCAAACTCTCCATGAAATGGCGTTTTCATCGCTCGACCGAAACCGATCGATGAAAACTCCTTGGTTTTGTTTGACTTGCTCAAACTTTTATACCGCATTGGAAAGCAAGCTTTCCAATCGGCGTTTTGATCAACCTCTAATAGCGGTCGCTCATCGCTGAGTTACTTCGATAGAGATTAATACATCGCTTTTTCCGTTATTTCTAACGGGGCAGTTTTGCTCGTTGTTCAGTTTTCAAAGAACAATTTTTTCAACAACGCAGCGTATCTTATCACGTTATCGAATTTGGTGTCAAGCTTTATTTCTCATCAATTTCAATTTCTATCAACTGATGATATTTAGCTTTTCGTCCCAACCGCGTGTCTCTCTCGGCCGGATTTATAATATAGCACGATTGCTTCTACGATTACAACAGGTAATAATTTACTATTAAAAAGATTCCTACGTTCCTCACGCTTTAAGAGAATGAGTTCCTCTGGACTTCGCATGAAGCACGAACAAATTCTACAGATCAGGTTTTCCTAAAGCCTTTATTCGGAGCATGGAAGCTGAGGGTCTATTGGACATATTCCCCCCGCTTCATACTTTCTCTGGAACTATTTATTAATTGATACTTCCACATACAGAGCGAAGTGTCCAGCCTAACGGCAACCAAGTCTTACTGTATAAAATAAAATAGCAGCCGGATAACGTTCTGCCGGCTGCTAAGGCTTTGTTCGATTATTGGTTAAACCAACAACATTCCCCCAACCGCCCCTGCCAGTACAACCAGCCAAGGCGGAAGCTTCCAATATACAAGCATGCCAAACAGCAATATAGCGAGAACAAAGTCTTCTGGCTGCTGCACAGCCGTAATCCATAACGGATTATAGAGTGCCGCCAGCAAAATACCTACAACTGCAGCATTAACGCCAACAAGAGCTCCTTGCACCTTCTTGTTCTGCCTCAGCGTATTCCAGAACGGCAATGCTCCTGCCATAAGCAGAAAGGCCGGTAGAAAGATCGCGGCTGTCCCCACTAATGCTCCCTTCACACCGCTGATCATCGCACCTAGGTACGCTGCTAAAGTAAATAACGGTCCCGGAACAGCCTGTGCTGCACCGTAACCAGTCAAGAAATCCGCTTTGCTCATCCAGCCTGTTGGGACTACCTCTTTCTCTAATAACGGCAACACGACGTGACCACCGCCAAAGACCAGCGAACCAGAACGGTAAAAGCTTTCGAACAAACCGAATAACCCTTCTCCACCAACAACTTGTCTAACAATGGGCAAACCAATAAGCAAAGCCAGAAATAGACCCAAGCAGATCATCCCGGAGCGTTTGCTGATCGGCATCGTCAAGGCGGAATGACTGCTGCCCGCAACTTCCGAATGCTTGTACAAGAATAAGCCAATGCCTCCCGCAGCCAAGAGAAGCACGATTTGACTTGCAGCAGTCTGCCACAATAACGTAATGGCCGCCGCAAGGATGGCAAGGGTAGCCCGGCTGCGGTCAGGCGTAAGCTTTAGTCCCATGCTGAGCACGGCCTGAGCGACAATCGAAACGGCTACGATTTTCAAACCATGAATCCAGCCCGAATTTCCGATATCAAATCCCTGCATCAGTAAAGCGAATAAGATAAGAAGAATTACAGATGGCATGGTGAAACCAATCCACGCCGCCACACCCCCAAGCCATCCTGCACGCAGCAGCCCTATTCCAATCCCAACCTGACTGCTCGCAGGACCGGGCAGGAACTGCGCAAGGGCAACCAGATCCGCATAACTTCGCTCATCAATCCAGCGCCGGCGCCCGACATATTCCTGATGGAAATAACCCAGATGTGCTGTTGGACCGCCAAACGATGTACATCCAAGTTTAAAAGAAACGGTAAGAACTTCAATTATGGCCTTCAGAGTAATTGTTCCTCCCCCAACGTTTCCTTTATTATATAAATAGAAAGGTATCTGGTTAAACCCTTTTTACGATTTCTTAAAGTTTAAGATGAAAGCAGGTATGCCGAAATGGAACCGAAATGGTTAGATTGGGCCAAGCAAATGCAAGCCATTGCCCAGACCGGGTTGACGTATGCGACCGATGTATACGATATCGAGCGTTATGAAGCCTTACGGCAGATGAGTATTGAGATTCTGGCTGAATATACGTCCGTTAGCCACGAGAAGATTACCCTTGCCTTCGCAAGTGACAATGGCTATACCACCCCCAAAACGGATATTCGTGCAGTTATATTTAAGGATAATAAGATTCTTCTTGTTCGAGAAAAAATAGACGGCGGATGGTCGATGCCTGGAGGCTGGAGTGATATCGGATACTCTCCGAAGGAGATTGCCGTTAAAGAAACCAAAGAAGAGGCAGGTTATGACGCCGCTGCTATCCGGCTGCTCGCCGTGCTGGACAAGAAATTCCATAACCACCCGCCTAGCCCCTACCATGTCTATAAAATATTCATTCTATGCGAGATCACAGGCGGCGAAGCTGCAGCAGGCGTGGAGACCAGCGATGTCGGCTTCTTCGGGATCGACGAGCTTCCTGAGCTTTCCGTCGAGCGGAATACTCTCGAGCAAGTCCAGTTAATGTTTGAGTATCTCCAAGATCCGAATAAAGCTGTTATTGTAGATTAATGCTGAGCTTCAATAAAAAAACGCCGATCCTGTGGATCGGCGTTTTTACCATATATCGATATTACAGTTGAGTAGTCTTCTTCCAATCCGCGGCAAACTTCTCCATGCCTTGATCTGTCAATGGATGTTTCGAAATTTGCTCGATAACCGAGAACGGAACGGTTGCAATGTGCGCACCTGCCATTGCTACGCGGGTAACATGATCCGGGTGGCGGACAGATGCTGCGATAATTTGTGCATCCAGGTTATGAACGCGGAACAGTTCTGCTACTTTAGCGACCAATTGAACGCCATCTTCGGAGATATCGTCCAGGCGGCCAAGGAACGGAGATACATAAGTTGCGCCTGCACGTGCAGCGAGGAGCGCTTGGTTAACCGTGAAGATCAGGGTTACGTTTGTTTTGACACCTTTTTTCGTCAGGTAACGGCAAGCTTCAAGACCAGCCAATGTCATTGGCAGCTTAATCGTAATGTTCTTGTCGTAGTTGTTGATCTTGATCAATTCATCCGCTTGTGCAATCATCTCTTCCGCTGTCAAAGCATCAGGCGTTACTTCAGCAGATACGGATTCAACCTCTGGTACTTCGCGCAAAATTTCAGCAATACGGTCTTCGAACTTAACGCCTTCTTTGGCAACAAGCGACGGATTTGTCGTTACGCCGGACAATACGCCGACTTTATAGGCTTTCTTAATATCTTCCAAGTTTGCTGTATCGATGAATAATTTCATTATGAACAACCTCCGAATAATATTATTTAGTTAAATTCTTTTGCCAGTCTTACTACGTTTTTCGTGCTAAAACCAAAGTGCTCCATAACCGCTGTACCAGGACCAGATGCACCAAAAGTATCGATCGACAACACTTTGCCCTCTTTACCAGCATAACGATCCCAGCCGAGGGAGATACCTGCTTCAATTGCAATCCGCTTCGTAACCGAATCAGGCAGAACGTTTTGCTTGTACGCTTCAGACTGACGCTCAAACAGCTCACGGCTAGGCATAGCTACGACACGTACGGAAATGTTCTCTTTCTCAAGCTCTTTCTTCGCTTCAACGGCAAGCGACACCTCGGAGCCTGTACCAATCAGAATGAGATCTGGCTGGTTGTTTGTTTCCGACAGGACATAGGCGCCTTTAGCTACGTCTTGAACGTTTGCTCTTGTTTCTTCAAATACCGGCAGGTTTTGTCTGCTCAGAATCAAGGCTACCGGACCATCCTGCTGCTGCAAGGCATAAGCCCATGCACTTGCAGTCTCATTCGCATCCGAAGGACGGATGACAGTTAGGCCAGGAATGGTACGCAAAGCGGCAAGCTGTTCGATAGGTTCATGAGTTGGCCCATCTTCCCCGACCGCAATCGAATCATGGGTGAACACATAAGTGACAGGCAGCTTCTGCAGTGCAGCGAGACGAATCGACGGACGCAGATAGTCGCTGAAGACGAAGAAGGTGCTGACGAACGGTTTAACACCGCCATGGAGAGCCATGCCGTTACCGGCTGCACCCATCGCATGCTCACGAACACCGAAGTACACGTTACGTGCTGCATAGCCATCAACGGCAAATTTGCCTTCACCGCGAATATCCGTCATGGTCGAATGCGACAGATCGGCGCTTCCGCCGAAGATCGAAGGATCAATCTTTACAAAATGATTAATCGCTTCCCCGCTCGCCACGCGTGTCGAGATGGATTTCGAAGAATCAAAGGTAAGAATGTCAGCTGCTTCCAGCGTCAGGGTTCCGTTCAATACTTGCTCGAATTCGCTGCCTTTCGAAGGGTACTGTGCTTTGTAGGAAGATACCAGTTCATTCCATGCAGCTTCTTTAGCAGCACCTTGTTGTTTCAATTCTGCAAAATGAGCTTTAACCTCTTCCGGCACAGTGAACTCTTCTTCGTATTTCCAGCCATAAACAGCTTTTGTAGCGACTGCTTCTTCCTTGCCAAGCGGATTGCCATGTACTTTGTTCGTGCCTGCAGCCTTGCTGCCGTAACCAATGATTGTACGAACTTCGATGATCGTCGGCTGGGAATCGTTTTGCTTCGCTTTTGCTATAGCTTCTGTAATTGCGGCGAGATCATTACCATCCTCTACACGCAAATATTCCCATTTTGCAGATTCAGCTCTTTTGTGTACGTCTTCACCGAAGGACAGATTCAGGTCACCGTCGAGCGAGATATCGTTCGAATCATACAATACGATTAATTTGCCCAATTTCATGTGGCCGGCCATCGACATGGCCTCGTAGGAGATACCTTCCATCAAACAGCCATCCCCAACAAGCGCGTACGTATAATGGTCAACAACCGGGAAACCTTCCTGGTTGTATTTTGCGGCCAAATGCGCCTCGGCCATTGCCATGCCAACAGCGTTGGCAATCCCTTGACCAAGAGGTCCTGTTGTTGCATCAACTCCGTCTGTATGACCAAACTCCGGATGACCTGGAGTCTTGCTGTTCAGCTTGCGGAACTGCTTCAGATCCTCAATCGATACTTGATACCCTGTCAGGTGCAGTAGGCTGTAAAGCAATGCCGATCCATGGCCGGCGGATAAAACAAATCGGTCGCGGTTGAACCATTTGGCATTCGCAGGATTGTGGGAAAGCTGTTTGCCCCATAGCGCGTACGCCATTGGAGCCGCCCCCATCGGCAGTCCCGGATGACCGGAGTTTGCAGCGTTGATTGCATCGATCGATAATGTACGGATCGTATCGACGGATAGTTGATCAATGTCCAATTTGGTAAGCATAGTCTTCTTCCTTCCGTTTCGTTTCTTGGTCTTCCTTCGAATCAAACCACCAGTGGAAGCCGTCGGCTGCCAGCAAGGCATCCGCTTCCGCCGGACCATTGGAGCCCGCTTCATAAGCGTGAAGCGGAACCTGGTTTTCCTGGAATGCGTCCAGGATCGGCTGCACCCAAGCCCATGCAAGCTCCACCTCATCCCAATGCGCGAAGAAGGTAGGATTGCCGACAAGCGCATCGTAAATCAGGTTCTCATAAGCCTCCGGAATATCCTTGCTGTTCTCATGCAATTGGATTTGAACCGGCTTCAGAACGCCATTTTCCTTCGTATTGAGCTGAAGCATAATGCCTTCGTTAGGGTTGATCTCAATAAGAAGAAGATTTGGCGCCCCTCCAATATGGGAGGTCTGATTCAAAGCTTCCTTAAACTCCACAACAATGCGGGTTGATTTCTCGTGCAGCCTTTTCCCGGTCCTGATATAGAACGGTACTCCGCGCCAGAAGTAATCATCCACTTGCAGCTTCGCCGCGATGTATGTGTCATTCATGGAGGTAGCGGCAATGCCCGGCTCGGAGCGGTACCCTTTCACCGGATTGCCTCCAACCGAACCGGATGCGTATTGTCCGCGAATCACGTTGGTACGAACATCCGATTGGGATAAAGGAATAAGTGCCTCCATCACTTGCTTTTTATGCTTCCTTACATCTTCGGCTGTACTGTTGTGAGGAAGATGTATAGCCAGCATCATCAGCATTTGAAGCATATGATTCTGGAACATATCTCTCACAGCGCCGACATGGTCGTAATAACCCGCGCGTTCTTCCACGCCAACGGTCTCACTTGCTGTAATCTGCACATTGGCAATATATCGGTTGCTCCACAGAGCTTGAATAATCGGATTCGCGCGTTCAAGAACTTCCAGGTTTTGAACCATCGGCTTACCAAGATAATGATCAATTCGGAATATTTCGTCTTCGGTAAATGACTTGCTCAGATGCTCGTTCAGATCACGAGCCGACTGCAGATCATGTCCGAACGGCTTCTCGATGACAAGCCGCTTCCAGCCTGCGGCAGAACCAAGTCCGCTCTCCTCGATATTCGAAGCAATCGTTGTGAAATACTCCGGCCCCACGGATAAATAGAAGAGACGGTTAGCAGGAAGGCCAAGAGCATTCTCGCGTTCCTCAATAATTTGCAACAATTTCTTATAATCATCTGTACGGCCGATATCCAGCACCGTGTAGCGGAATTTTTGAATAAATGCTTGCATCTGTTCAGGGTTTTGAATCTCTCGTCTTGAGAATTGCCGGAGCGACTGTTCCACACTTGTCTGGAAGAACTCGTCCGTCCATTCCCTTCTTCCTAGACCAATTAGAGAAAAAGCCTCCGGAAGTTTTCCATCAACGAATAAATTGTATAATGCAGGATAAATTTTTCTTTTGGCCAAATCGCCGGTTGCACCAAATAAAACATACGTTACGGGTTCCATGGTTTCTCTCCCTCCAACAGAACTTTTAAAGCTTCTGTTTTATTTTTCTGTAATTCCACTATAATACGATTAGGAGCTATACAAGTAATTAATATATTTTACAGGAGCTATCGACCACGTCTATGACCAATAACTATGAACTATACAAAGTGTTTTATTGGGCAGCCAAAACGGGCAGTTTGACCCAGGCAGCCAAGATGCTTTATCTCACTCAGCCAAGCGTCAGCCATGCCATTAAACAACTCGAGGAAAGCTTTGGATTGACGCTGTTTTACCGCAATTCCAAGGGAGTCTCCCTGACCCAGGAAGGCACTATTTTGTTCTCTTACATCGAGCAGTCCCAGATCCTCATCAACATGGCAGAAGAGAAAATGATTGCGCTTAAAAATCTGGATAACGGAGAGCTTCGGATCGGGGGAAGCGATTCCTTGTTCAAGCATTATCTTCTGCCTTATCTTGAAGATTTCATCAAGAAATATCCGGGCATTAAGCTGCATTTGAATCACGGGACCACGCCTGAAGTCATTACTTTTCTGAAAGAAGGCAAAATAGATCTTGGAGTGGTTCGTATGCCAATCGTGGATCCTCAGCTTGAGGTGAAAGAAAGCATACAGCTGCAGGACTGTTTTGTCGCAGGGGCTGTCTATAATGATTTAAAAAATAAAGTGCTGTCGCTGAACACGCTGCTGCAATATCCCATCATCCTGTTCTCCCGCAACAGCCGGGCGCGGATGGCCATTACGGAGATTTTCCACAGCTACGGCTATATGATTAGGCCTGAGATTGAGGTCGGCAGCGTTGACTTGTTGATCGAATTTGCACGAAGGGGGCTTGGCATTTCGTACGTTACCCGGGAATTTGTCGCGAAAGAGCTTGCGGAAGGCTCCTTGTTCGAGATTCAGCTCGATATCCCGCTGCCTCCCTCCCACATCGGGATGATGAATATGCGAAATATGCCGTTGTCCAGCGCCGCCAATCGGTTTATTGAACAGTTCCGATAAAGAAAAAGAGCCAAGAACATGCCCGTTCTTGGCTCTTGCATTACCGGATTTCCTTCCCCATGCACACACTTTCTTCACTGCCGATATATGGATCGTAATTTGCAATTTGCACATAGCCTAATTTCTTGTACAACGATATAGCCTCCGGCTGGCCAGTTCCCGTTTCCAGGAGGGCCTGCCTTTTCCCTTCTTCTGCCGCCCAGTTCTCCAGCTCTTTCACAATGGATTGGGCAATGCCCTTCCCTCTTGCTTCTTCTTTAGTGAACATCCGCTTAATTTCAACGGTTTGCTCATCCCTTTTGTCCCGATAACATCCGCATCCTGCCGCCTTACCATCGAGATACGCAACAACCGCCCGCACATCAAGATTAATCTGATTATGCGCATCAAAAAACTGCTGCGTGTCCGGGTATCTGTTCCATAGATCCTTATCCAGCAGCTTAATTAATTCTCGGAAATCAGTATGATCCGCTGGTACTCTTTGCAATAGAATCATGTTCAACAACCTTTCTAATTTTCTAAATGAATACCCCCATGTTGCAAAAAACCAAGAAAAGCCGCAGGCTCCTCTTGGTTCCAATCTTTATCTAAACGACTACATCCTCAACCTGTACTCCATCGGGCAGAACACCAAGCACCTGCTGACGAACAACGGCGTCATTCAGCTCCTGACCGAAAATAACAACGGAGCCTCGGTCATCACGTGCCCGGATGAGGCGGCCAAGCCCCTGTCTCAAGCGCAGCAGCATATAAGGCATATCCACATCAGCGAACGGATTGGCAGCATCACCGCGTCTGGCTTCAAATACCGGGTCATTCGGCGGGAATGGCAGCGACCACATGATCACCTGTGACAAGGATGGCCCCGGGATATCCAGCCCCTCCCACAACGTCACAGCGCAAAGCACGCTTGTCTCGTCATTCTGGAATTCGGCAATCAAATGGCTGATCTCTGCCGAACCCTCGAACAAGAAGCGGTAAGTGGTTGTTAAGCCCATACCTGTTGCTTCCTCGCGGAATCGCTCAAGCTCCTCCATGGACGGGAACAGGAACAACGTCCTTCCGCCTTTTTGCTCCAGAAGGTTGGCCGCAGCTTTCATCTTCTCTGCCCAGCTCAGATCGGCTTCCGATTCACGCGGCATCAGAACCTGCATTTGCTCTTCATATTCATATGGAGAAGGTACCGAGAAAGACAACGCCTGCTCAATGCCCATGCTCTCCTTGATATAATCAAAAGCTCCACCAACGGATAAGGTTGCAGACGAGAAGACGATAGGCATTTTCTTAGCAAACACCTGCTCCTTCAGCACCTCCTTCACCCATCTTGGCATGATGACCAGAGTAAGGCCATCCTTATCTTCCGAGGCCCAGCTGATCGGCTTCTCTTCACGCTTGAACAAGGATAATGCGAATTGAATCATTTCGATATGCTCTTCTACAATTTTGAGCTGGTAATCATCGATCGTAAACAGGCCGCTTTCAAAAACAAGCTCCTCCTCAATAGACGCCAGCACATCCTGCAGACGGTTCACTTCGCGAATAAGCTCCGGACTCCACATCACTTCCTTCCGGCTGGATGCCGGAACCGTCTTGCTGTTGCGGGCAATTAGCGCAAATAAATGATCACTTTGCACAATCGCTTCTTCTACGGCCAGCGCCAGCGATTCCCTAATCTCATCCTGCAGCAGACGCGTAATGATGCTCTCGAACACCGCATGGTTCAGCTTGTACGTTAACGCCTTCTGCGCCGCTGTTTCCAGCAGATGTCCTTCGTCAAATACAACGGAGCTGTGTTCAGGCAATAACGGCAGTTGACCCTCGCGTTTGCGCGCCTCATAGGTCCATACATGCTCCATATAGAAGTCATGCGAACAAATAATCAGATCGGCTGACTTCCGGTAATGCTCGCGGGACAAGGTCTGGCCGCAGCGATGTCTTCGATCACATACAAGGCAATCCTGGAAAACATCCCAGCCTAGCTTGGCCCATTGCCCGTCATTTAATGACGGATAATCTTTACGATTGCCATAGGGATGGAAGCTTTGCATCGTTTCCGGTTTATGAACAAATGACGGCAGACCGCGGAAGATCTCGTCAAAAGCTTCGGTATCCTCATCAAATGCAGATCTGGCATCATCAAGCTTATTCAAACAAATATATTGATCGGGCGATTTCCCGAGCCGTGCATCAATCGTAAATTCCAAATAACGCGCCAGCTTGGCAATATCCCCTTCCGGCTTCACAAGCTGTTCGATCAGAGACTCATCGGCACAAGCGATAATCGCCGGTTTTCTTGTGTAACGTGCATAGCTGATGGCATACAGCAGATAAGCAAGTGTTTTCCCCGTGCCCACGCCTGCCTCGGCGAAGATCGTCTGCTTCTCGGCATAAGCTCTCTCGAGCTGGAATGCCATATAGATCTGTTCATCCCGAACCTCAAATCCGGCTTCCGGCAGCTGCTCATAAAAAACATCCGCAATCCAATCGCTCGCCTGTTGTATAAACGGAAGCTTTGGATCAAACTCAAATGGATAATGACTGCTCATCAATGATCGTTCCTCTCCAAACAAGCACAAACGGCTGCGTCTCATACGCAGCCGCCTAAGCTATTCCCCCATAATTTAAAGCTTAAAATTCTGATTTCGGCTTGCGCGGCTTTGGCTTTGCTTTCTTTTGCAGAGCCGGCAAGTGCTTCATGCTTCGTGCCATTGGTCCTTTACACATCGGACACAGCGAATCGTCCGCTGCCATTTCGTCCCTGATCCATGCTTTACAGTCCGGATTCTTGCATTTTAAAATTTTCGTAGGTATTAATTTCGGTTTCGTGATGTCTTCGCTTGTGGTCACTCTTTTTTTGCATCCCTTTCCTTAACACGTAAAAACAAACTTCGCTAAATATATCACTTTCAAGGCGCTTAAGTCAAAGGAACTGGGCACAAATAAGAAAAGAAAAAATCCGCCTCTTATGGTGGTGAATTGGCATGGCTCTATCTCTCTATCAGACCATATTTGATTTTAATCCGCTCCAGTTTCTCAAGCATAGGCTTCGAGAGGACAAATAGAAAGATGACAGTAGCCGCAGCATGAATCAAATCGAACCAAAAGCCCGATGCATAGGTTGCAAGTAAAGCTTCCCTTGAGATAGACGGTGTGAACATCAGCAGCGAACCGACGTTAATTATCCCCCCATAGATGAAGAAGGCGGCTACTCCTCCAAATATACACAAGGATCGTTTATTTGCCTTGAGCCAGCCTTTCCGGAACAAGAGACCAGCGATAAATCCGATGATGCCGAAACAGAACATTTGCCAGGGCGTCCATGGTCCTTGTCCAAAGAAGAAATTCGAGACGAAGCCTGTCGTTGCTCCGACCAGAAAACCTGCCTCCGGACCAAAGCTGACTCCCGCAATGATGACGATCGCGACAACCGGTTTAAACTGCGGAAGCATGAAGAATGCCGCCCTGCCGGCAACAGCAATGGCGGTCAGAACAGCAATGACCATCAGCTCGCGGGCTTGCGGCTTTCTTCTCTCAAACACCATAGCAAACGGCAGCAGCGTATATAGAATAATAAGCAGGCTGATAAAATAATACTTCCGGTCATCGAGCGCATACACGCCAAACAGGATGGTTCCCGGAATGACAATAAGAAAGAGGAAGGCTGATACGAGTGTCCGTCTGCCGTACCCCCTTGTCTCTACCCGTTGTTCCTGCATTGCGCAATCACATCCTCTATCGTTACTGCATGGCTCCAGACATGGCGCGCCATCCGGTTCGCCGCCGTGGTATAGAAGCTGTTCCCGGCAAAGAATGTCTTAGCCGGCCCGCTTGTCGTAATGCTCCCGTTAAAGAACATCGCACATACATCGGCATATTTGGCACAAAACTCGATATCATGGGACACCATGATGATCGTCACGCCGTCAGCATTCAGCTGCTTCAAATAAGAAGCCAGCTTATCCTTGAAGAAACTGTCGAGACCTTTGGTCGGCTCATCTAATAAGAGAATACTCGGCTCCAGCAGCAGCACCTTGGCAAGCGCCGCTCTTTGCTGTTCCCCTCCGCTCAAGTCATAAGGATGCATCGTGAGCAGCGGCTGCAGCTCAAGAAACTCGCTCACGGCCTGAACTTTGTCCGCCCTCTTCTCCTTGGACAAGGAGGAATGAGTCAACATGTCAAATAAATCCTGCCCAACGGTCTTCTTCACGAACAAGTGCTGCGGATTTTGAGGCAGATACGCCAGATTGTTGTTATAAAGCTCCCTGGCATTCATCGACCCAATGTTCTTCCCGCCGATATACACTTTTCCTCTGAATGGCTGATAAAGTCCGCTTGCAAGTGATAGAGCAGTTGTCTTCCCTGTTCCGTTTCCGCCTACCAGGCAATAGAATTGCCCTCCGGAAACTTCAAAGGACAAATCTTTTATAATGTTAGGTCCGTTCTTCTCATACTTGAACCATACATCCTTAAAACGGACGGCAGGCTCTGCAGCTAATGGAATAGCCGTAATTTCATCGTCGAACTGTGCTGCCTCTATTCTGACAATTGGTTTTTCAGCCATGTAGCGGTCTAGCCACTGACGGCCTTCTTTTACCGTAACGGGATATGGAGATTCAGGCGTAACCCCCGCATAGATCTGCATCGGCGACGGCATCGCTGTAAACATAGGATGATTCATAAGCCTTAAGGCTTCTCCGACTTTCCGCGGCTGATCGTCTACAACAATCCTGCCTTCATCCATCACGATAAAACGATCTGATACCGGAAGCACTTCCTCCAGTCGATGCTCGGTCATGATAATCGTTGTTCCAAGCTCCTGATTGATCTTCCGCAATGTCTCGACAAAATCCGCTGCTGCAATCGGGTCAAGCTGGGAGGTCGGTTCATCAAGCAACAATACAGATGGGTGCATTGTCATTATGGAGGCCAGATTAAGCAGCTGCTTCTGTCCGCCGGACAGCTCTGTTACAGGCTTGTGGAACCAGGTTTGTATACCGAAAAAGCTGGCCATCTCCGCGACACGAATGCGGATCGTCTGTTGGTCTAGCCCCAGGCTTTCCAGCCCGAAAGCCAGTTCATGCCAGGCTTTATCGGTTACCATGCTATTGTCTGGATTTTGCAGAACAAAGCCAATCTCGGACGCTTGCGTGCGTTGATCCAGCTCACCAATTGGCTTTCCACGAAAGACAATCTCCCCCTCCCGCTTGCCATGAGGGGTTAAGATAGGCTTTAACTGGCGCAGCAGCGTACTTTTCCCGCTTCCGGATTTTCCGCCAATGATGATAAACTCACCGTCATGCACCTTCAGCTGTATATTTTGTAGAGCTTTCCTCTCCTGAAGAGGGAAAGTAAAGCTTACATCCTGGACGTGATAGATCTCCACTTGATTGCCTCCATCATATGTTGAATAATCGGCAGCATACATAAACCTAAATAAGCGGCATAGACAGCGATGCTAAATGCAGTCATTTCAGCAGCCTTAATGGAAGGAAAAAAACGCATCGAATTCTCCCCGTTGATCCCGCCAATAATGACAACGGTGACAAGGCTTAGCATTAACGCCATAAAGCCTTTATCCCGGTTATCGAACCGGTATAACGAATAGCTCGTTCGGCCGGGAAGTCCGTATCCTCTCGATTTCATGGAATCGGCTGTCTCGATGGCGTTCTCCAATGCCCATGTCGTCATGACCGAGAGAATCGTCATACCGTTTCTTGCCCGCTGAAGCCAATTCCCTTGCGTGACATCCTTGCCGATGCTTCGTTGCGCATAAGAAATCTGCTTGATCTGATCCTTGTACCTTGGCACTAGCCTTAACACCATCGATAAAATAAGGGACATCGCCGGAATCAGCTTTCCGAACAAATAAATAAATTTATCCGATGTCATGACCGCATTGTAGCAGGAGAACCAGAGAAGGACCGCAACAAACATACAAGCGGATGAAATTCCGTACAGAACCGATTCGAGCGTAACCGGATTGCCGCTTTTTAAATAGAACAAAATCGTAACTCCGGCGTGATTAAAAGCGGGGTTAATAAATGCCGTAATAAGCAGCAGCGGAAGCATAAGGGCCAATTGGAAACGAACTGCTCCCCTACCCCTCAGCAAAATGGAATAAACAGAGGCGCTGACAAGCGCAATAACCTGCATAAAGGGATGCATGAAGAACATGCTAAATAGCAGCACAGCAGCGAAATAAACAAAGTTGATGAAGGGATGATAGCCGGCGAATCCGCTCTGGTTCATGACTTGTCTCCTGCATCTTCGTTATAGCCCCCGACATCTCGTCCGAGATCGCAGGTGTACACCCACTCCACAACATCTCCGTCCTGGAGCGCGTAACGGCTGGCCCCGTAGCTCGGAAACCATCCATTCACTTTATACATCCATCCGCTAAGCTCTCCGCAGTCGAATTCGTAAATATTATGAATTCCTTCGATATAGTTACTGTTATAAATCGGCGTCATTTCGAATTCCATATGAATCTTGTTCTTCTTCATTTCCCGCAGCAGCACATCAAAGACGGACTCCCCTTCATAAAAGGCAACCTTCTGCGTCTTATAAATAATGCCGTCCTTTGGCAAAACTTCCAGCTTATCTTCGTTGAAGCTGTCCAGATTGTTCAGAATCGTAGCAGCGGATACCGACAGCGTAACGGTGAGAGATTTATTCTTGTCGATCTCAACGTCCTGCCACTCGACCGGCTTCGGCTTTCCCGATGGAACAGGGTCCGTCTGGTACTTATCCTTAGTCTCTTCTGGTAAAGCCGCTGGAGGCTTCGTGGATGGCGGAGTCTCCGCCCCATTACCCGCTCCTGTCTCGCCGGCTGATGATTTAACCGTTGCTAAAGGTGTCGTGGATGATTTAGACTCCTCAGATGGTTTCGTTGTTTGATCATCGTTACCAATGTCCGTTTCTGACGTTGATGGCTTTTCCTCAGAAGCAGGCTGAGATTGATCGGGAGTTGCCGGCTCGTTTTTTTCGGTTGTTACGGATTGCTGCCCGGACAATGCCGGCATCGTATCGCTGCCCGGTGACGGTGACAATATCGGCTCTACCTTTGTTATTGGAGTTGTCGCAATAGCCGTCTCCGGGCTTTTGGCGTAATTTCCTCCCCAGAAGTAGGCAATCGCCAAGACCCCGATGATAAGCAGGGCGGAAAGCCATTTTTTCTTATTCATTTTGTTCCCCACCTCTTAATTAAGAAATAACGAAGCAAGGGCATACGAATGCCCTTGCCGAGGTCTAGCTTATTGCACGTCTGTCATATCATAAAGACGTTTGCTGCCGCTCTTGAAGCGGTCGTAGGCAACCAGGGCATAAAATGCCTGATCCGTCGACATCAAATCCACTTCGCCAGGCTGCGCCCCGCCGTTACCGTTGCTTCCTGGCTTCACATGATAAAACCCTCCGTCCGCGGCTGAATAGCCGAGCAAAGCGTCCAATACGGAATGGCCATTTTTCACAAATCGTGTGTCCGTTTGAGAATCCATACCAAATGCTGTTAATGCGACTACAACCTGCGCCGCGCTTTCCGCGTTCACCGCTCCTCCGCTTGCAAAACCGCCATCTGCTTGTTGCGCTTTCGAGAGCCACGTGATTCCTCGGTCAACAGCAGCTCTCACTTTCGTATCGGATGCATAATATGGCGCGAATGCTTGAAGTACCATCGCCGTAATATCCGGGTCCGCTTCAGACGGCTTCTCACCAAGTGCCCAGCCACCGCCTGCCATCTCGCGGTTAAGAATAAAATCAATCAGAAGCTCTCTCGTAGTCTGCGTCTTCACGCTGGCATCCGCCGGAATGGAGTAACCTTTGCTGTCCAATGCAATCAGCGCGAAGATTGGGCCGTTGATCCCTTGCTTGATAACGGTCTGATAATCCGTCAATGGCTTAGTCAGATCATAGCCAGCCACATTGTGAATGTCTTTGCCAATTGCCGTCAGTGCAAGAATGACACGGTCATATTCCGTGTACTTCACCGAGTGAAGCTTGCCTTCTTTTTCTTTTACCGTCCGCTCGACATTCGAGTAATATTGGGAGAAATAGGAATCAGGTACGGGCATGCCTGAACGCGCCAATCCCAAGACGGTCCATTCTCCTCCAACGCTTGCAATGACAGGGTCCGTCACAACCTGTTGCAGGAAGGCTGCTGTCGTTTTCATTTGGCCTTGTACTTCCAGTTGCTTGGCATCAACCGGCGTAGTGCCGCCGGAACCTGCTTGCTTGTAATCGTAGGAACGCATAGACACAACGGCTGCCATCTCGCGGGTAACTTTGGCATGCGGGTCGAACTTGCCGCCTGCCCCTTGCATCAAGCCGGATTGCATAATTGTTGCGATATCAGACTGCGCCCAGAGCGAAGCAGCCTTCAGGTCTTTAATTTCTGTTTCCGGATTTGCCGCTTTAATGCCAAGCGCCCGAACAATTGTTACGGCCATCTCTTCACGGGTAATACTTGCATCGGGATTAAAATGCTGCTGATAGCCGGTCATATAACCAGCCTGCGCAACCGTGTAGACGTAAGGTGCGAACCAATCCTTTGCGGTCACATCGGTAAAGCCAGTTGCTGGTGCCGTTGTTGGCAAACCAAGAACCGCCACAAGCATTTTAGCGAATTCCGCTCTCGTAACAGTGTTTTTCGGATGGAACTTGCCGCCGCTGCCCTGAACGAAGCCTTTTTCAGATGCCTGTTCAATCGCTTGATTCGCCCAACTCGAAATTTGAGAAGCATCCGAATAGAGCTTCTCTAAACCGCTTGAAGCAGGAGGCGTAACTGTTCCTTCTTCTGTATGGCCGCTGTCATCACCGTTGTTGTTGCCGTTCTCTCCTGGTTCTTCCCAATCATTCGGATCTATGCCCAGATCAATACCAAGATCCGTTGTGTAACGCCATTGCAGTTTATCTCCGTCTTTAAGCTCGTAGAGACTTGCCCCGAAGTTCGGATATACGCCGTTCACGTTATACATCCATCCGCTGCCATCACCATGGTCGAATTCTCCGTCACCGTCGATGGACTGTACATAAACACTGTTATACTTCGGTGTAATCGTGTAATCGTAAGCAATACTTGTGTTATCGAGCATACGTTTAAGCACGCTCCATGCGGTATCGCCAGTACGCAGCTCAATCTTTGTACTTGGGATTGTATAACCTTTATTAATCGTTAATTTGTCTACCGATAGCGTTACATATTTCGCTGCTGTCGGCGGAGGAATACTCCCCCCTCCATCTACAACCGTCGTACTTTCAGAAAAAGCCACATAGTCCGTAAAATGATTTGTCTTAATAATAAGATTAGTGCCATCATCGTACGCGTATTCGTTATTACCGCTTGCTAGTCCTAATGCGTCGCTGGCATATTTCGTAATTGGTGATGCTACGCCGCCTTCAATATAAGCTGCGCTTTTACCGCCCATTCCTTTGAGAGTCAATGTGATGTATTGGTTAAACTGCACACGGGCGCTTCCGCCCAGCAAGAAAGCAAGAGATACTTGATCAAGCTTTTTGCCAGTTGCAACAATTCCATTAATTTGATTTTTCAAAGTGGAATCAGAGGGATCTAAGGTAGTAAGTAAATGAATTCCCGCCGAATCTCCCGAGATCACTTGCGTGCCATGCGGAATAAGTAAAGAATGATTACCTTTCACAGCCTCAATCTGCGGCAATGCCGTGTTAAGCAGAAGACTGAGCTTCACATTGGAAGTTTTACCGGTTGGAATTGTAATGCCGATTTGTTTAGCGCTATCAGCTGCCGTAACCGGAATTCGGTAATCCGCGGAATCATCCGGTACCGTCACTTGCGGCGTATTGCCTGAAGGCAATGTCAGATCCCCTGGATTGACAGGCTGGTCCGTAGAAAGGGTTACATCCGTCATGTCATAAAGCGAATGCTTCTGCTTCAGGTAGCGGTCATAAGCGACTAGGGCATACGTGCCTTGATCGGTCGCCATTCCATTGACGCCGCCGGTCTTCGTATGTCTGAACCCGCCGTCCGGCAAAGCATACTGCAGGAAGGCATCAATAAGAGAATTTCCATTTTTCACAAAACGGGGATCCGAGTTGGAATCAATGCCTAATGCGCTAAGAGCAACGATAACTTGTGCTATGCTTTCACTCGAAGAATAACCGCCGTCTTTGCTGCTTTGCGACTTGGATAACCAAGCGACCGCACGGTCTGCAGCAGATTTGACGTCTGAGTTGTTGTTGTAATAAGGAGCTAATGCTTGGAGTGCCATAGCGGTAAGGTCCACATCAACAAAGTTGCCAAAACCCCATCCGCCAGCATTTTCAGTCCCTTTCTTTACCTCTTTATCCAGCATGTATTGAATAAGATTGGCTCTTGTCGATTGAACAGCTGCATTTTCTACGAGTGGAATCTCATAGTTGTGGCTGTCAAATGCAAGCAATGCATAGGTAGGACCATTAATGCCTTGGGCGATTACTTTATTGAAGTCGGCCAGCTTCTCAAGCTGGTTATAACCGCCAACATGCGTAACATCCTTACCGATGGAGGTTAAAGCCAGAATCACTCGTGAGTGCTCGGTATATTTGCTTGGATCAAGCACATTTTGTTTATCTTCAACAGCAGCTGCAACCTTGCTGTAATAAGAGTCATAATATCCTTCCGGCACTCCGTAATTGCCACGGGCTAACGTCATCACCGACCATTCGCCGTTAAGCGTTCCAAATACGGGATTGGTAACGGTGGACAAAAGATAAGCCAGATTACGCTCGACATATTGTTCAATCGTAGCGGCAGCAGTTGCTTTATAAGTAACGGAGTACGTTTGAGACGCCTCATTGCCTGAGCTGTCGGCTGCTGTTATGACAAGCGTATTTAAGCCCGCTGCGAAATTTGCTGTATACTGTCCGCTTGAAGACTGCAACAGATTACCGTTCAACGCAACTTCCGGTGCAATCGTCTGTGACACCATGTCTGTTACGGATATGGTAAAAGCAAGCTGCGGCTTGGTAACAACCTGATTGTTCGTCAATCCGTTAACCGTAATTGTTGGAGGCGTTGTATCCTGGACATCTTCGGACACCGCAAGTGCCTCGTCAGCAGAAGCTGTTCGCAGCGGGGTTGTAAATGCGGATAACGTCAAAGCCGCTGTGAGCAACCAGACGATAAATCTATTCTTTTTCATCGGAAACTCCCTTTCATAACTCTCTAATCACCTAAAAATGCAATGACAACAAAAAAAACCTTCAACTCATAGAAGTTGAAGGTTTGATCAAGTAGACATGTCCAAATAAGCATGCATAATGAACACCCTCCTATCGCTCGTAGAATTGTGGTGTAAAAAAGAATCAGGCAGGTATTCTGGCTCAAGCGTCATCGCTTATGCATCCTTCCCGGTTGCCCAGTGGATTCTTGCATAAACTCGTCTCTTACAGCGGCGGGACCGCGTGGGATTTGCACCCAACTTCCCTTTTAACCAATCCAATACCATCGTCCTATTGGACAAATGCTATCATTGGCACCTGAAACTTATCTCGTATTCAATTAGCTAGCTCATCATAACGAATAATTGTTATTTTGTCATGCTAAATTTTACATGATGTGTTATCTACTTCAGTTGATCCCCATGAAAAACTCGCAATATAAATTCACGTTCCGGAACAACAAGCTTCGCATACGATGCCAAAAAAGCGGAATTATTGTATTCCGCTTCCTCCAATTGCACCTGGAAGCCCTGCTCGCTCACCGTAATAATCGCGTATCTGGCAGTAGGCATGTCATTGCAGCCCAAGGAACCGGGGTTAACAAACACTTGCGTGCCGCTTCTGAAAAAATGAACAGGATGATGATGGCCGAAACCGATAAAGGCATCCTCATACCCTTCGAACAGCTTCTCCAGATTATTCAGACTGGGCTCGACAATCGGGCTGAACGGATCTTGATGAATCGGGTCATTAAACTTGTCGCGAGCAATATGATAATGCGTGAACAACATCGCTTGACCTTCCTCCACCGTTCTGATCATGCGGGGCATCTGTTCAAGCTTAGAGACATAGCATTTGTCCATCCGCTCCGCAATCCACTCATGATGCCGTTTCGAATGGAAATGGCTCTCCGGATAAGGCTCTCCGTTTATAATCGCGAGAACAGCTTCATCGTGATTCCCGGACACAAAGGAAATATTCTCTCTGGAGAAAAGGGTCTCGAGAACCTCGTTCGTATCCGGACCAATGCCAATCAAATCCCCCAAGCAATAGATGGAGTCAACCTTATGCAAAGTGTCAATCTCATGAAGGGCTGCTCGCAACGCAGGCATATTGCCATGGATATCCGTAATCAATGCAATCTTCTTGCTCATGCTTCTCCACCCTTCCTGCTGGTATGGCGGGCTTATTCCTTGGAGATGCTCCGAATGGACCCGTCGGCGGAACCAACAATAACGAGATTAGCCATATGAATAAATAATCCGTTATCCACAACGCCAGGAATCCCGTTCAGCTCATCATGCAAGGCTGCCGGGTCTGCGATGGCAGCAAACTCACAATCCGCAATATAATTGCCATTATCGGTGACAAACAGCTCTTCGCCATTCTTGCGCAGCTTAGGCTCACAGCCGAGGTTCCGCAACTTTTTAACCGTCAGCTCGAAAGCAAACGGGACAATCTCAACCGGCAGCGGGAACTTGCCCAATTGATTTACAACTTTGCTCTCGTCCACAATAATGATCAACTGCTTGCTGGCTGCCGCAACTATCTTCTCGCGGAGCAGCGCGCCGCCGCCGCCTTTGATCAGATGCAGCCCGGAATCAACTTCATCCGCTCCGTCAATGGTCAGATCCAGCACGTCTACATCCGCGAAAGACATCATCGGAATGCCTAATTCCTTCGCAAGCTGCTCGGATTGCACAGATGTAGCAACTGCCTGAATGTTTAGTCCTTCTTCCTTTACACGCCTGCCAATGGCTTGAATCGCCCAATACGCGGTCGAACCGGTTCCAAGCCCTACTTTCATGCCTTCTTTTACAAGTTCGACGGCTTGTTCTGCTGCAATACGTTTCGATTCCATGAGATCACCTTTATTTGATTAGTATTTGTACAATTGATTTAATTTTTAGTATAACAAAGCTATGTATGTTAGGGAACAAGGTGAAACGGTTTCGCCGCCCTTTGGCAGGAGGGCGCTTTTCATTCCAAAGAATTAATAAAGGCACATCGCCGCTATATCTTAGCGGGAATGTGCCTTGTCATTCTTATTTAATAAACCATGCCGATATCGGGCAAACTTTGTACGCAGCCCTAATTGCTTTGCTTACTCAGCAAAGATGTGATTGCCGATTTGAACGATTTGCTTGCGGGACCAAATCCACTGCGAGGTTGCCGTCTTCGGATTAAAATAATACAATGCCCCTTGCGTTGGATCATTGCCTTCCAGCGCTTCAAGCGCAGCTTTGTACGCTGTTGCATTTGGCTTCAAATAATATTGGCCGTCATCTACCGCCGTGAAGGCTCCTGACTGCTCAATAACGCCTTTTAAGGTTTTCGGGAATTGGTCGGAGGCAAGACGGTTCAGCACAACTGCTGCTACCGCAACCTGGCCCTTGTAAGATTCTCCGCGTGCTTCCGCGTATATAATACGTGCCAGAAGATCAAGCTCCTCCTGGTTAACAGAAGCTTTCTTCAGCTCCGTCCACGTTTTTTTGCCCGTTACTCCATCTTCCTTCAAGCCATAGTCAGCTTGGAACTTGCGAACGGCATCTTCCGTCATTTTGCCATAAAACGTTGTAATTGCCGTATTATCAAAATATCCCATCGTCTTGAGACGGAACTGCAGATCCGGAACATCCGGTCCTTGGCTGCCATAGCTCAATGTAGCTGGCGCTACTGCGTTTGCGGCTTGAAGCGGCATGGCTACCGTCATCATAAATGCTAGAATAATGGAAATACTATATTTATAAATTTGATTATTAATCAAGTTTAATACTCCTCTCATTTTATTAATAATTGTATAAAATCATTAATTGGATTAATTTTATTGTGTAACGGCTGGTTTCAAACGAGTTTAACATAGAAATTATCGAATAGTAACCCAAATACATGATTTACATTTATTTGCTAAGCTAACTTTTTCCTCCCGCAACAATCCTTCTGATTGTTCACCATCACTGGAATTGGTACAATATAGAAAGATATAAAGTGAGGTGAACAGCATTGAATGTGATCAAAATTAAGGATCGGCAGGAGCTCGACCGGCGTGTGCCGATGATGCCCTGGTATGTGGAGAAATTTATTAACTATAAGCTTCCGGACCTGTCTCCCTCTTCATTGCTGGAGTATGTAAGAGATTACGAGACGTTCATGGGATGGCTTATTGCAGAAGGGCTGTCTAGTGCGGAGAAGGTAAAGGATGTCCAGCTGATTGAGCTGGAACGGCTGCATATGGACAGCATCGACAGCTTCCGGATGTTCCTGGCGACCAATCCGAACCACAGCAATACAAGAACAACCATAACTCGCAAGCTGTCGTCTCTTCGTTCGCTTTTTCATTATTTGAGTCAGATCGCCGAGGATGAAGAGTTCTACCCGCTATTGAAGCGGAACGTCATGGCTAAGGTCTCGATCAAGCGGACGCATAAGCCAAAAGACACGGCGGCCAAGCTGGAAGGCAAGCTGCTCCAAGAAGAGGAGATTTCCGAATTTCTGGCGTACATTCATGCGGACTACGAGAAGGATGTTGCTTCTAATAAACAGGCTCTATATTCCTATAAGCTCAATCAGACCAGGGACAGCTGCATCATCAGTCTGATTCTGCACTCCGGTCTTCGTGTATCGGAAGTCGTGAACCTAAACGCAGAAGACATTGATGTGAAAAAGAAGCTCGCCTACGTTTACCGTAAAGGTAAGAACGACGACACCTTTAAAACCCCGGTCTACTTCCGCCAGGAAGCTGTCGAGGATTTGACCGCTTATCTTCAGTTGAGAGACAGTCATTATAAAGCGCCAAAACGCGAAAAAGCCCTCTTTCTTGCCATTGCTAACGGCAAAAAAGAAGGCTCTCGAATGACCAAACGCGCCATTCAGGAAATGGTTATTAAATACGCAAAGCGATTCGGCAAGCCTTACTTAAGCGTACATAAGCTTCGCCATTCGTTCGCAACCGATTATTACTTGCGCAACGATATTTATATGACACAGGAGCAGCTTGGGCACGCCTCTCCAGAGACGACCCAAATCTACGCCCACCTTACGGATAAAACAATGGCTGAAGCGATTGACCGCATCAAACAGGCTAGTGAGGCAGCGAATTAAGCCTGCACTTGCGACAGTACAGCTTCTTGCATGTTAAGCTGCGTATTCACAAGCTTCGCATAGAGCCCGCCATGCTTCATTAATTCATTATGCGAGCCTTGCTCCGCTATTCGTCCATCCTGGACCACAAGGATAAGATCCGCATCGCGTACCGTCGACAGACGGTGCGCAATGATAAAGGCCGTTCTGCCGTTCAGCAGTGTCTCCAGCGCCTCTTGAATATGCTGCTCCGTCTCGGTATCTACACTGGAAGTCGCTTCATCCAGAATAAGAACGCGGGGATCTGACAGAAGCACCCTGCCGAAAGCAAGCAATTGCCGCTGACCAACCGACAGCTTGGAGCCGCGCTCCTCCACCTCCGTCTCGTAGCCATCGCTCATCGGAGCCACTACCCGGTCCAGCCGGACGCTTTCTGCCGCTTGCACCATCTGCTCTCTTGTTGCCCCATCATTACCGTAACGCAAGTTCTGCTCAATCGTTCCCGAGAAAATAAACGAATCCTGAAGCACAATCCCCATCTGTCTGCGGAGCGACTCCAGCGTAACCTCTTTTACATCCAGCCCATCGATCGTAACCTTCCCGCCCGTTGCATCATAGAACCGCATCAGCAGGTTGACGATTGTACTTTTACCCGCTCCGGTGGGTCCTACAAGTGCAACACGCTGCCCCGGACGAACCTTGAAGCTGACGTTATGAAGCACATCCGGCTTGGATTCCTCATAGCGGAACGAAACGTTCTCGAATGCCACTTCGCCACGAATCGCCGGCATACGGCGGGCATCGGCAGCATCGGTTACTTCAGCGTCGGTATCCAAAATTTCAAAGATCCGTTCTGCGGAAGCCATAGCCGAAAGCACTTGGCTGTACACTTTGGACAACGCGCTGAGAGGCCCCCAGAAACGCCATAAGTAATTGATGAAGGCCATGACAAAACCGATTGTGAGCGCACCATCCATGACTTGTTTGGCTCCGAACCAGATTACGATACAAGTTCCGATCATACCTACAAGCTCAACAAGCGGATATACGGTTGATTCCAGCATAATCGCACGCATAAAAGCCTGTTTATTCCGGAAATTGATTCCCTCGAAGCGTGCGCTGTTCTTATGCTGACGGGAGAAGGCTTGCACGACGCGGATGCCCTGAATCGTTTCGTTCAAATGGCCGTTGATCGCCGACATCGTCTTGCGTGAACGCGTCCATGCCCCTTCAATGCGAGGTCGCAGACGGTTCACGATCAGATAAAGCAGCGGCATCATAATAAAGGACAGCAGTGCCAGCTTCCAATCCATCCAGAGCAGGATAGCCACAATCCCGACGAGATGCGTGACTTCCATCACCGTTGTGATCAGGCCGCCATTTATGAGCTCGCCAATTGCATTCGTATCATTCGTAATGCGGGACATAATCTTCCCCGCCGGACGTCCGTCGAAGAAGCGGAAGGACAGCTTCTGCAGATGATTAAACAGCTGCTGGCGAAGATCATAGAGGATGCGCTGGCCCGTAAAATTAATATATTTGGTATGCGCCCAGCCGCAAGCCCAGCCAATCAGTTTGATGCCAAGCAAGGTAATCCCAAATAGATGAATAGCTGTAAAATCCCCTTTTGTAATGCCTTCATCGATCAGGTACCCGAGCAGCAAGGGCTCTGCCAGGCTTAAAATCATATTGATAAGAACAACGCCTATAATGAAGATAAGCGTCTTTCGATACGGCTTCAAATAACCAAGTAGTCTCTTCATATAGACGAGATTAAACGGTTTTTCTTCAATCTCGCTGTCGTCATCCCATTCCACTTGACTCATGTATTCCCCTCCTGTCCCTTAACGTCCTGCTGCAAGCTTCTGCCGTTCAAACAATTGACGGAAGAAACCGTTCCGCTCGCTTAATTCCTTATGTGTACCTTGCTCGATCAGGCTTCCTTGCTCCAGAACAAGGATTCGGTCGGCATGCTGAATCGAGGACAGACGCTGCGCAATAATAAAGGTCGTTCTGCCCTTCATGACTTCAAGCAGCGCTTCGTGAATGGCGGATTCCGTTGCCGTATCCACGCTCGCTGTTGCTTCGTCCAACACGAGAATTGGCGGATTCATCAGAATCGCTCTTGCAAGCGCCACCCTCTGTCTTTGACCGCCGGAGAGTCCAACTCCCCGTTCACCGATTAATGTATCGTAGTCATGAGGCATCGTGATGATAAAATCATGGATTTGCGCTTTTTTGGCTGCGTGCTCGATTTGCTCCATTGTCGCATCGGGATAACCGTAAGCAATGTTGTCGCGAATGGAGGCAGAGAACAGGAACGTCTCCTGCGGTACAATGCCGACACTGCGGCGCAGACCGTCCAGCTCATACTCCCGGACGTCGATGCCGTCGATCAGCACCTGGCCGTCCGTCACCTCGTAGAATCTGGAGAGAAGCGCAATCAGACTGCTTTTGCCCGATCCGGTAGCCCCAAGTACGGCGATCACTTCACCTTGCTTCACCTCAAAGGAGATATCGCTTAGAATCGGATTATCCTTGACCTGATCCTGATCACTAAAATAGAAGCTTACATGACGGAAAGAAACCTGCCCGCGCATGTTATCCGTAGTAACGCCCGATTCCGGTGAAACAATATCGCAAGGGGTATCCAATACTTCGAATACGCGGGGTGCGGCCTTAATCGCCTGCTGCATAATATTAATCTGCCAGCCCAGCATGTTAAGCGGCCAAATAATTCCCCACGTGTACCATTGGAACGCCATGAACGTACCTAACGTCATTTCTCCTCGTGCGACATATACCGCTCCCAGCCAGATCATAAGGACAAAGGTCAGACCGCCGAACAAGCCCATCAGCGGAAACGCTTTCGCTTCCAGCTTTGCGCGGTCCATATTCGTTTCGAAATTCTGCTTGTTCCGCTCGGCGAATTTTTGCTGCTCCACCTCTTCGGTCGCAAATGATTTCACGACGCGGATGCCTGCGATATTTTCCTGAAGGGTAGTCGTCAAGCGCCCGGTCTGCTCCCGTATACTGGACCAGGCAGGACCTACTTTATTGCTGAACCACCATAAGACAAGCAAGATGAGCGGAATGGTAACGGTACTGATCAAGGTAACCTGCCAGTGCATCCATAACATGAAGATCATCGTGCCAACAAAGGTCAACAATCCGGTTAGGAGACCCATTGCGCCAAATCCGACGAAGTTCTTGACCGCATCGATATCGCCTGTCATACGGGACATCAGCTGCCCCGTTTGCGCCTTGTCAAAATACGAGAAGGACAACCGCTGCAGTTGGGCATACATCTGCTCTCTCAACTTGAACACGACATTTTGCCCGACAAGCTCCTGAGCGTAACCCTGCAGGAACATTCCTGCACTTTTTAACGCTTGCACACCAATCAGGAGCAATGTGAGCCATAGAATAACCGATACATTGCCTTTGCTGATTCCTTCGTCAAAGATCTCGCGCAATATCCATGGTGCTACCAGGTCGAAGATCGTCGCGAACACCATGATAACAATAGCCGCTGCCGCCCATTTTGCGCTTGGTTTTACGTACGCCAATACCCGTAATAATACCCTCACTCTTTTGTATGCCTCCCCTCTCTCGTGAAAAGAACAAAAAAAGACCCCGAGCCGCAATTAGGCTCGGGATCCTTGTAACGATGAGAACGGCATTAAACAGATAGTTATCCGCTTAATGCTGTTGCATCGCGAAGGCGGCCTGTACGGCATGCATGGAAATAACGAACCAGAACAATCATTGCCTGTTGTTGATTCCGCATACCGGACACCCCTTTCCCTTCGGAATTGTATTTCGTGTAATCTGTTCGTATCGTAACAGACGGACTCTCACTCGTGCAATAGCTGATTTTGTCGAAAAGCTATTATTTTTCAGGAATCGCCGAATTGACTCGTGTCCGTTATGGATATGCCTTCTTCCACTGCAAACTCGAAATCTTCAATATCATATACCTGAACAGGTACTCTTGCTTCGAGCAGCTTATCTTGAAACTCGAATTGATCGGACAAAAGCGGAATTTGCAGCTTCGAGCTAGTCAGAAGCAGCTCTGTCTCAATCGGATCGAAATATTCGCCATAATGCGCATTATCAACGGCATGTACAATCGTGAAATGAATCCTGTCGTTTAAGATAAGCGGAGAACTTTCACGCCAAGGCACCTGCATGGAGCGCTCGATCTTTTTCCGGTTAAGCGGATCCTCGAAAAAGGTAATGAGCTCGCCAATTTTGCCCTTCACATGCGCATCATCTTCCGGGTCATCCATCACCGGCTCGGCTCCGTCTCTCATATCGTACAATTCAAGTATGGATGAATAAGGCACAACATAATCAATCGGACGGCTCGGAATAAGCAGATGTCCATACGTTGCTATCATAACCGCTTCTATAACAAATCGCCGTCGCATATTTGCCCCTCCTTCTCTAACCACGGTTCCACATTATTATACAATAATACATACCCTGTACAAGATAGCCATTCGCCAAATTTGCAATAAATCCGCAGGTAGCGGTAAAATGAAGTTTAATGCTTACGAAGTATGAATAATCAAACATAGCCCAAACGAGGCTATGTTTGTGATTATTCATTTTAGGAGGATTCAAACATGATTAAAGAACAAGCCATCATTATTGGAGCAGGACCCTGCGGGCTTGCCGCTGCAATTGAACTTGAACGGAGTGGACTTCATCCCGTCATTATAGAGAAGAGCAATATTGCGCACTCCATCTCTATGTATCCTACTTATATGCATTTTTTCAGTACACCGGAAAGACTGGAAATCGGAGATATCCCCTTCACGACACCTAATGACAAACCATCACGCCTGGAAGCGATCAATTATTATCGGACAGCCGCTCTTCGCAACAAATTACGTATTAATGCCTATGAGACTGTTCTTCGGGTTGAACGTCAATCAGATGGAGTATTTCATCTAACAAGCACGGACCGCTATGGCGTTGAAAAGCAATATGAGTCTCGTTACGTTATAGTCGCAACAGGGTATTTCGATCATCCGAATTACCTGGGAATCCCGGGCGAACAGATGGATAAAGTCACGCATTTCTTCCGCGAAGCCCATCCGTATACCGGCATGGAAGTTGCTATCATCGGCGGCAGCAATTCTGCAATCGATGCTGCACTGGAGCTCGAACGAGTAGGAGCCAAGGTTACGATCATTTACCGCGGCGAAGGATACTCGCGCAGCATCAAGCCTTGGGTGAGACCAAGCATCGAGAATAAAGTCAATACCGGCATTATTCGTATGTTATTCGAATCCCGTGTTGTTGAAATTAACAGCCATCATGTTATTGTGGAAAATCCAGAAGGCCGTCATACGATCGCCAATGATTTTGTGCTTGCTTTAACGGGCTTCCATCCTGACCGCGAATTCCTGACGAACTCCGGCGTTAAGATCGAGGAAGAAGGCTTTCCTTACTTTGATGAAACAACAATGGAGACGAACGTACCCGGCCTTTATCTGGCTGGTGTCGTCGCCTCCAAGCATGAAGCCAATGAGATTTTCATTGAAACCGGCCGTTTTCACGGCAACAAGATTGCCCAGCATATTGCTTCGCTGCGTTAATTATTTCCGCTCCTCGTCCAGTCTCTTCTTCAGGGATTGGACGAGTTCTTCGTTTGGCTCCTGTTCGCCGTACCGGACTTCATCATACAGACGGGCCAGAATATCAGCATCGGCCTTCGCCCCAGACTTATTGTGCCAGGCAACAATATCCGAAGTCGTTTCTTTTGGGGTGAAATGCGGCTTATAGCCATACCCCCGACCAATCGCGGCAGTAACATATCTCCGGTACAAATAACGAATCTTCTCTCCGGCTGAGGACAACTCCTCCCAGCGGGCTTCCTTCTGCTTCTTATTGGACCTTCCAAACCTTGTACTCCATTTCGCCCGGTCCACCAGACTCTCCACCTCATCCGTATAACCTTCCGCACTTTCCTTGCTGTCAGCTGCACGTTCCCAGATCCGGCCCAGTAATTTGTTGATAAGCTGATAGAGCTTGCGTCCAATAATAAAGAGGAGTACGGCGATTCCAAGCACCAGAAGAGCAATGCCGATGAACTTCGCCACCTGTTCCAGCCTTTCGAGCCATTCCGGCGGATTATTAGCTTCAACCGGAGGCAAGCCGCTTTGCTCTGGAAGGGCTGGCTGCGAAGGCGTCTCCTGGGCGGCCTCGCCTGATCCATTCATCCACTCCATGATCCGGTTAATAACGGAATCAAAGAAGGCTTCGATAGTAGACTGCAGCTGGCGAAACAGTCCGGCAATAAGCAGCAGGACGGCTACGATTGTGAGCATAAAGCGGTTTTGCCGCTTAAAAACCTTTGTTGTGGAAGATTGAATGGCTCCCCCTGATTGCGTCTCGGACGTAAGCAGCCGTTCATTCACCACATAAAGCATGATAATTAGAGCGATAATGCCGCAGATCGTCAGGAAGTTAAAATACGGTTGAAGCTTGTCCTGAAGGTGGGCAGCAATGGTCAAGACGACATAAAAGAGTATGCTGACTAACATCGCCATATTGGGGAAAGAAGCTGTCCAGCCTTTGGTCCAGGTACTCATCCCTCTTGTGGCAGTGAATGCTGCAAGAAGTGCAGGAACGATAACGGTCACCCCCGGCTGTTCAGCCTGAAGTGCCAACAACATGGCAAGAAGAATAAAAGTATGCACGGCTCCCAGCAGTATTCCAATTAGCATACGATATAAACGACGGTTATTTTTCACTTTGCTGTTCAGCATTGCACCTGTCATATAGACAATTGGAAGCGTTACCAGCCATAGGAACATAAAGGCCTTCGTTGAAGTAAAGAACAGTGCCAGGAACCAAACCGGCAAGGCGAATAAGGTTTCAATCCCGCCATACAGCAGATGCATCATCAGCTTGCGTCTTGGGGTCTGATTCATCCTGCTTCACCTGCCCGCTGCTGTTCCGGTTGCGATGTCAGCTGCCAATGAACAACCGCATTCCCGCTCCGGCGGAGCCTGTCCGCCTGAAGCTCAAGCTGTTCATTCCAGAAGCTGGAGATGACCAGCACATCCCGCTGGGAATAACCGCTGTCCGCTTCCCTTGTGAGCAGATCGACAAACGGTTCTGTCCGGATGAGCTCCAGCTTCGCCATCGCCTCGAACATGTCCGACAGATGCCCCCCTCCGCTGCGTGGTTCAACGAGTGTACTGCCAAACTCGCCAATAATCGGCATATTCGTGCAAAAGCCCGCTTCCATTCCGCTGTTTATTACGGCTTGAGCAGCTCCAGCCGCCCACTCAATACCATGTTCAATCAGTTCTTCGTCATTAACGGACCGCCACATGCTTTCATTGTCTTCCACGTTCAGATAGATCATCAACCTGCGGTCTGCTGTGTAATCGTATTGATGCACCTGAAGATTTCCCGTCCTGGCTGTCGCTTTCCAGTTGACCATCTTGTACGTATCGCCGGAGCGATATTGACGCGTCCCCATCACAACAAAAGGATCCTCGACAATCCAGCGTCTGACCGACAGCTCTCCCTGCCAGCTGTGAGAAGGCAGCTCATGAACGGGTACTTCAGCAGGCGTCGGGTAGACGATCAGCTCGCCGTTTAGCGGAATTTGCTTCGTCTGGTGCAGGAAGCCAAGCAGATCCCCCGCGGTCATTGTAACCGATTGCAGCTTGTACCAGCCTCTCTTGGTGCAAACGATGCGGTGTCTTCTTGTAATCTTGGTATAAGGCATCAAGGTGAAAAAGCTTTTATGATTTTGCGACAGCTTGCCGCTGCTCACTTCGAGATTATCCTGCCGGTGAAACCATAAGTCCGAAGATAACTGCGATTCTACGCGCATCCACGGGACAGGCAGCCATTTGGCATTCGTTAGCTGCTCGACTAATTCAATCGTTTCGCCGCGATAGCTCACTCTTTTTTGAAATTTCCGTTCATAGCCGATTTGCCGCAAGGCATACCGGTGAAAAATTTTGGCCTGCAGGAAAAAGACAAGTATAGCCGCAAATGCTACCCAGAATATGATCATCCGCTCACCCCTATCGGGAGGCGATTCCAGCTTCCGCAGGTACCGCGGTTTGCCGGATAATATCTTCAATGATGTCTTCCGCATGCTTATGCGACCTTTGCATTCCCCGAAGTGACAAACGATGCGCAAGTACCGGCTTCGCCATTGCCTTAACATCATCTGGCGTCAAATAATCACGGCCGCGAAGGATCGCATGAACCTGCGAGGCTCTCAGAAGAGCCTGGCTGCCGCGCGGACTTACGCCAATGAGAATGTCTTCGCGCGAGCGCGTGCGCTCAATCAGCTGCAGTAAATATTGCAGCACTTCATCGGATACCCGGACCTCTGCATACACCTTCTGGGCCTCTGCAATATCAGCCGCTGTCGCAACGGCATCCAGTTGAGCTAACGGATCGGCATTGTTAAACCGCTTAAGGATTTGAAGTGCTTCTTCGGTTGTTGGATAACCCATTTGAATCTTGAACAAGAACCGGTCCAACTGAGCTTCCGGCAGCGGGAAAGTTCCCTGATGCTCAACCGGGTTTTGCGTGGCGATAACCATAAACGGCTTGTCCAGCCGCTTTGTCTCGCCGTCGACACTAATCTGGCGCTCTTCCATGCATTCGAGCAGACTTGATTGTGTCCGCGGTGTCGCACGGTTTATTTCATCGGCGAGCAGCAGATTCGTGAAGAGCGGCCCCGGCCGAAACTCGAAGCCGCCATCCTTCTGATTGTAATATTGTATGCCGCTAAGGTCAGACGGAAGCAGATCTGGCGTGAACTGTACCCGGCGGAATTGTAGCTTCAGCGACTGTGCCAGAGATTTGGCAAGCAAAGTTTTCCCCGTTCCAGGCACATCTTCCAGGAGAACATGACCCGAGGTAATTAAGGCGATAAATAATAGCTCGGTAACGCTTTCTTTTCCAACAATAACACGGCCGATATTGGTATTAAGTCTCTCCGCTAATTGGTTGATCGATTGAAATGACATATGCGAGGCTCCTTTTTCGTTATCGGATGACTCCAGTTGCGATCTTATGATGGCTCTGGACAATGTTACGGAATAATTGCTCCTGCTCGGCACTCCGGAACGACTCTTTCGGTACGATCCAATACTGTCTCTTATTATGAAATAAAAAATAATAGTGTTCGTTCTCCCAAACCTTTGCGAAAAAGCTCCAATTGACTTTGGATGCACCCTCGGGCGCTTTTAACTCGAAGTCATCGGAGTTGAAGCTAATCTCATACCGGCTGTTCAAATTTCTGACTTTCATTATTCTTCTAGGGTGAACAATAACCTGAGTGACATAATTAAGTATGGACACAAAAATTATCGCTGCCGCAATTACGGCCAGTATTTTGGAATTGGTTACAGCAGCTAGAATAATACAAATGAAGACGAAAACAACTTCAAAAATCCATGTCAATCGAATTTTCAAGGTTTGAAAATAAAGGCTCTTCATGGCTTTACCCGCATGCTGACCGTAATTAAACTGTATCGTTTCCAATTTCTATCCCCCGAAAATAGTCTAAACTCCTATACTCCACTCGGCTACTTCCCTAGGGCCTGCCATACACAGCCTTTTGAACCTGCTGCAAATCACTCCAGCGGATCACTTTAATCCCTTCAGATTGCAACGCCTTATGGATTTCCGGATCGCGGAACAACTGAAATTCCATGCCGCGCTTATCAGGCTGGCCATGGAAGGTAAGAAGTTCATCGGTCACTAGCGATGGATGGAACAAGAGCTCGGTTACACCCGGCTGAAGCTGCTTCAATAGCTGCTTCAAGTTCGCTTTGACCGTATCGTACGTATCGCCTTGCTGAAGAGGAAATGGCAGTCCCAGCAAATAATCCAGAACAACAACGCCCATGGCATGGGCAAGTAACCCAAGCTGGCGCGCCTGCTCTTCAAGCTCAGGCGGAACCATCTGTCCATTCGCAGCAGCCACCTTGCGTGGCATCCGGAATGGCAAGCCATACGCGGAGCATACCTCAAATACTTCCTTCAGAAAGTTTTTGCCCGTCTCCAGTCCATATAGGCTTCCCATGTGGTTATCCGCGTGAGTGGGATTCATCCCTAACTGCAGGGCTGCTTCGACTTGCGCGATCATCTCCTTCTTCACCTGCTGCGGATCAGCCTGGAGCTCAAAGGTTCGGCAGTCTTTCGGGAAATATCCTTCACTGGTTATGAGCGAATGTGTATCGCCGGCTTTATTAACCGGTCCCCAACGGTAAGTATCCCATTCGCTTGTAAAGGTAAAATGGATACCTACATCGTATTCCGGATGATTGGCGCTCCAAAGAGCCGCTTCGCGGGAGGACTTGCAAGGCATCATAATAGTGGCCGAGCTTACCGCACGCTCCTGAAGCAGCTGCTGAATACCTTTATTGGTTGACTGGCACAAGCCATAGTCATCCGCATTAATGATTAACAATCGTTCCTGACTGCCATATCCAAGTGATGCTGCGACGTTCATCTCGGCACATCCTCTCTACAATTAGCAACATTAACGAATTGTGGCTGCAGATTACAGAAGTTCACGGCGAAACAGCGTAAGTAGCTGCCCCTCGTTCCGGTCGACCCACTCGCAGATTCGGTAGGTCTGATCGATGAAGCCTGCTGCAATCTCTGCTTCGTCAAGACCTTCCTTCCACCGATTGATGAAGTGAAGAAACACATCGAGAGCTCTCAGCTTGATGAGAAGAGGAAGCGCCTCCACCTCGACAGGCGCAAGCTTGCCGAAGCGTCCGTATCCTTCACAGAACAATTGGATACGTTCCCATATCACTGCATCCTCGCCTTTAAAGAAATCGATAAGTACGACTACGAGCTCCATCGCCCTTACATCGACGGTGCAAAACTCAAAATCCAGCACGCCTATAATATCATCGCCGTTTGCAACGGTATTGCTGAAATTCAGATCGCCATGAATCCATTGATGCGGCAGTTCCCATAACCCCTTCATCTTGCCGGAGAGGATTTTCAACTGGTCCTCGATCGCCGCAGCTTTATCTGCCTGCAGGATAAACTTCTCCGAAGATTGCATAATTCCAGGAAGCTCCTCATGAATCAAAGTCGAATAAGTCTCTTCGAGCTTATAGTAAGGGTCATAGATCGGTTTTTGCGAAATCGTCAAATCACGAAGCGCGGCTGAGAGTTTCGCGGCGATTGCACCCAGGGAAAGAATATGCTCTTTTCTCTCTGGTGACGGACGTTCTCCCGGGATATAACGGCACATGGCAGCAAGCAGCCCGTCATACGTACGGGAGATGGTATCCCCTGTCCGATTGGCTACAGGTACCGGAACCCGGAATCCGGGCTGCTGCTTATTAAGAGCAGACAATACATGGTGCTCAAGCGCCACAATATCCGAATCCCGGTGATTGTTGTACACGCGAAGGACAAATCGTTCATCGCCTGCCTTGATCATCCGCGTTGTATTATTCATTCCGCTGTCTCCCGGCACAATCGTCCAATCGGCATTAAACGCGTATTGGTCAATTAGCGCGGCGATTTCGTTCTCTTTCAATCCGTATTGCCTCCCAGCCCCGCTTGCTGCAGCCGTTCAATACGGCTTGTTAACGTCTGTTTCCAACTGTCAGACAGCTCTTCAACCGCAAGCAAAGCTGTCATTCCTGCCAGATCATTCTTGCCTTTATACATGACGCGGTTAGCCTCTGCAAGGGATATCGCTGCATGATGACGCTCCAGAACCGTTAAGCCCTCACCTGCCCCGACTTCCCCTTCCTGCAGGACACGGAAATAAAATCCCGTAAATCCGGTCTGCTGAACATGAGCGGTGAGCTCCGGCCGCTGATGCCTGATGCCAAGCTTAAAGCACGGCTGTCTCGGCTGGCTTACCTGTACGATTACTTCTCCGGCCTGCACAACATCACCGATGCACAAATCATGCTCCGTCCAGTCAGATACCGTCCAGTTCTCGCCAAACGCGCCGGAGCTCAGCTTATTGCCGAGCCACTCTTCCCAGTACGGGAAATGACGCTCGAAATAGACACATACTGCTTTGTCGGGCCCGCCGTGATTGACAAGATCCGCCTGCCCGTCGCCGGATAATCCCGTTGTGCTTAAATAATGCCTGCTGCCTGATGATTTCTTGAAAATACCCGTTTGAACGGGCTTGTTGCCATGCATTGCCTCCACAGGAGTTCCTACATTCAGCGAGACAATGCGGCTGTTCATTATTTCCCGAGACATTTGTTTCTCTGAGCCTCCTGTCCATTTCAATTCTTCCACTATTATAATCTGATTAGGGAGAAGATGGCAAAAACATCTTTTGGCGGTCTATTATTAATGGTATTAATCCACTGGAAACAGGCATAAATACGGGCTTTTCAGCTATTTCAGCATAGTCTTTCAAGACTATGCTTCGACAGCTTTTGTAACATTCGAGCCCGCCGTGTCGAAAACGTTTTCTTTGTGTAGGATTATGCGCTTCCCCGGGAAATAAAAGCTTCAATTATTTCCTCATTTCCCGGCATCCGCTCCTTCAAATTAGTGAAGATGGAATTTTCGCTCAATTCGGATGATTTCGCCTTTTGGCCGCTTCAAACGGCTCTGAAGCTTCGCAAGATGCTGCTTCCGGTATTTCCTGTCCATCACCATAACGATAATCAGGAGGATTGCCACTCCAACGGCTCCCCACCGTCCAAGCGCAAAGACAGCTAACGCTCCGGACAGGATAAGCCAGACCAGTGCGGTCCAGTTCACCACCGTGCTGTAAGAGCCGAGGTTCCATGGCGCATCCTCCAGCAGCCGATGCCTGCCACGAAGTCTCAGTTTAATCCAGATCGGAATCACATACGCCAGCTGCAAACATAATACCGCGAAACCAAGTAAACTGGAGACACCTGCCTCTCCCCCATCCACCATCCTCCCCGCACCAAAAAGAATAACCGAGAATACAGCAGTTGTGATGACTGCCGCTATTGGTGACTGCTGCTCACGCGATACCTGGGACAACGCCCTGCTGAATGGCAAAGCCTGATCTCTCGCCATGCAAAAGACCGCCCTTGAACAGATCAGCATCTCGCTGTTCCCGCTCCCCCAAATGGCGGCTGCAATCACCGCCAGAATAAGTGAATTCCCCTGCCAGCCATCAAGCGCGGCGGCCGCGAGCAGACTGTCGCTGCTGCTGAACAAGGCTGTGCCGACAATGGCAGGAAGAACGAGAGTAAGACACATGAAGAGAACAAAACCGCCTATCATCGTATAGACCGATGACAAGTAGATCGCCCATGGAACCCGAAGGCGAGGATCGCTTGTTTCCTCCGAAGCCTGGGCGGCTCCATCCATTCCGAGAAACAGCTTCTGCAGCACAAGTACCCCGGCGATAAAAGCCCACGGCGTAACATGCCCATCCAAAGAGGCATTTTGAAACGTATATAACAGCTTCGGTGAATACACGCTTTGACCGAAGGCTATAAAGATCCCGCCAATAATCGCGGCAAGGACAGCCGCATGAAGCAAGATGCCCGCTTCCTGCAATGCTCCTGTCCGCCCTGTTCCCCAAAGATTAACAAGCACTTGAGTGACGGTAATGATACCTAGCAGAATTCCCGTCGTTAGCCAGGAGGAGGAATAGATAAACCATGCCGACAGCATTTTATCGATAATAAAAGCACAAGCACCGTTCATTAGGGCCATCATGGCGAGGTGACCGGCGAGGTGGAACCAGCCTGCATACCAGCCCCACCGCCTGGTGCCAAGGGCGGAAGCCCAGTGGTAGACGCCGCCCGCCGTCGGCACAGCAGAAGACATCTCGGCAAGGGAAGCGCTGACCAGAATGCCAAACAAAGCGAGGATCGGTAATCCGATACTGACTACAGAGGGTCCCCCCTTCTGCAGTGCCGGACCCGCAAACAGAAATACAGCGCCTATCAAACCAAGGGATTGAAAAGAAAGGCCAAATGACGCAGCTGCTCCAAGCCGTCTCCGCAGCTGCTGGGCAAGCCCGAACAGATTCAGGTCATGTTTATCCTGCTGCGCTTGCGCATAAGAACCATATGCGGTCATGCTAATGTGCCTCGAAGCCCTTATCCTGTGCTGTGCCCTTGCTGTCAGAAGCAAAGCGCAGCCACATACGAAAGCAAAGAGCAGCAAACCGATCCATACCGCAAGCATCATAGAACCCCTCCCTACGATAATGTATGAGAGAGGAATTAAGGTCATGTCAGACGACAAAGAGCTGCCCGCAAGGACAGCCCTTTCATGCCGGTAATAAGCCGGTTATTATTCGAAATGAAGAATGACATTATTCCGAGAAACGAAGCATGGCAAACGAGGCAATTGCTGCCGCAGCCCAGAGGGCTGTATGAATAACAAGCCATCGCCATTTTGCACGGAAATCAAGCCGTCTTAACGTCCATAGATTTGTCCCTATGATAAGCAAGGCGTAAACCAGAATGATGGCAGTCCCATATGCCTTCTGAGAGCCCGTAGATGGGGCCATGAAACCGTAGAGCAGAACGATGCCGCCAATCAGTACGTATGGAAACAAGAATCCTAACAGCAGATGAGAGGCCAGGCCGAACCATTTCTTCCTGTCCATCTAAGGATCAGCTCCTTTTGATCGTCCCCGGCCAGCATGTCCGGCACCGCACTAATTATTGGGCACCATAGCTCCTAATGGACCGTTCTCATTCACAATATCCTGGAGATCATAGGCCGAGATCGGAAAATACGGGAACCCGTAGGCATAAGGCGTTAATTCGTATAAGGCAAAATAAACGACAATCGAACGGTCCGCAATATAATAGTCCTGATCCGGCCGGATCGTGCGGAATGACTCGAGTGTACTTATATCACGTTCTTGAATCTGTGTGTTTACCATCTCGGATATACGCTGAACATAAGCGCTTCCCGGCTTGAACAGCTGCGGAAGGCTGTAAGCGTGTCCAGTCGACACACGAAAGGTAAGGGATACCTGCAAGGTAAGTCCGTGCGTACCTCCTGAATAGGTGTAGTTGAATAACGACAGGCTGAGAATATCCCGCTCGTTCGTCTTCACCTCGTAATACCCGCTCATTTCAGCCCGCGGATCCTCAAGCGAGCCCTGCTCGTCTACCAGCTGTTGAGCCGCTTTTCGAATGGATTCATTGATCCGCTTCATTGCATTCTCGTTGGGACCGCCGCTTACATAAGGAATCCAAAGCTCCGCTTTAGGGAATGCCGCTCTTGCAGATTGGACAATGACTGGAGACTGAAATGCCATATTCGAAGACACCTACCTATTTGGTCAGATGCTCCATTATATGCAGGGTGCGTCTCATTTCATGCCACTCTATCCCGCCGTGCGTTGATTCAGCAACTCCAAGGTACGTAAAGCCGGCCTTCTCATAAAAGGAGATCAAATGCTCCTCGCACATGAGCAGGATCGCTTCATGACCCGCAGCATCGCATTCCTCGACGAGCCTGTTAAGAAGCATGGCTCCGATTCCCTGCCTTCTTGCTTCTGCCGCCACGGCGACCGTCAGAATGCAGAAGTTGTTACCGTCTCCGTCATCCTGATGATCTCCTTTCATCTCGTCTCCGCAGGACCATGCCGAAGTACGAATTCCGTTCGTGATGCCAAGAAGCTTTCCACCCGACCAGGCCGACCAGAAATAATTCGGATAGTGCTCGAACCGGTAAAGGAAGCCCTCCCGCGTTGCCGCCGCATCCGGTGGGTAACAGCGCTGCTCCAGCAGGAGCGCTTCCTCCAGTTCATCTTCTTTTATTAAACGAAGCTTAATGATGTTCACAGCAGCATTTTCTCCCGCTCAGTCAATCTTCTCCCCTTCACGTCAAGCACGAGCTCGCCGTTGTTCAGGCCGATAATCCGGTCTGCAAACCGCTCTGCCCAATCCCCTTGATCAAGCACGGCGATCACCGTTACTCCCTGTTCCGTGGACAGCTTCTTCAGATCGGACAATACCCGGTCTGCCGTATGAGGATCCAGACCAGCCACGGGCTCGTCTGCCGCAATAACCTTCGCGCCGTGAACAAGCGCCCGGGCAATAGCAATACGCTGGCGTTCGCCGCCGCTCATCGTGCTGGCTTTCTGATGGGCTTTATCGAGCAGGCCCAATTTCTCGATCGTATCCATAGCGCCCATATAATCATCGTTGCGCAGCATCCCTGTCCATCTGCGCCAAGCCGGTGTTTGGGCTACCGCACCGATACTAACATTTTTAAGTCCGGTCTTATTCTGATGCAGCACCGTCTTCTCTTCCAGATACGCAACCGCACGGCGGATTTTGAGTTTGCCGGCGAGTCCTTGCTTGAAGACGTCTTCGCCTTCGAAATAGTAATTGCCCCCGCTCCACTTCTGCTGCAGCGCCAAACATTTGAGCAGCATTGACTTGCCGCTGCCGCTTGCGCCTTTTATCGCAATGAATTGGCCAGGCTGGACTTCAAAGCTGATGTTCTTCAGAATCGTTGGTCCGCCGGGTATTTGCTGTGTTAAATTCGATATTCTCAACATAAGTCCATGCCCCTTTTTTGTAAACGCTTCGCCACTCTATGAATCTAGTTTACGAGAAACAAAAAATTGTTTCCACACGAACAAATGTTTGCTATAATAAAAACAGAACAAATGTTCCCTTATCTTATATCCCACAATCATTTGAAGGAGGCTGACTCACCATGAATAAAAGCTGCGAAAACTTTCGTTATTTAGAGAAAGGATGGCCGCGCCGGGACCTTACATTTAAGTTTTACACGGACGGAACATTAACGATTATCGATAATCGTGCAGAGGAGGTGATCTCGCCAAATGATTTGAAGGGAGACAGCATGGACTTTTATGTACGGCGTCGAATCGCCTTTATTAAGAATAAATTGACGGCTGCCCAGCAGAAATATGCTTAACATATCCCCCTCAGGAGGGGCACGGTTAATAAATAGGCGGAATACAAGGCGTACCTTGTATTCCGCCTGTCCTGTTTACGGCAGTTGTTTATTAATTCCATTCATACTTGGAGGACGGCTGGCGAGTTTGTTCAACTTAAGGCCTATAGCTTCCGACTTCATGCTGGAGTGATTTTGGCGGTTTTGGGTTTTGTCGGCTTTATTAAATGGCATGCTCATCACCTCCCTGCTCTTTATGAGAATGATTAGCTAAAACCGCCTGAATTAAACATCCCAATTGTGCCTTCGTTGACGTAGGGCTTCTAATAAGGTAGATTGTTCATACGACGAACTTCACCAAAGGAGCCGTGCTTTAGATGAAGCAAAACCTATTCTTTGACCTTGACGACACCCTCATTCACTGCAATAAATATTTCTACTTTGTCATCGAACAGTTTGTTGACGCGATGACAACGTGGTTTGCCGGCTATGAAGGGGTAAGCGCGGAAGCTGTGCGCAATAAACAGACGGAGATTGATATTGCGGGCGTAGCGGTGCTCGGATTCAAGAGCGAGCATTTCCCGCAGTCTTTTCTTGATACATACAACTACTATTGCGACCTGACGGGCCGCAAAAAGTCTACAACGGAACAGGACTTCCTGTGGAAGCTTGGCCTGAGCGTATATGAGCATGAAACAGAACCTTATCCCAATATGGAATCTACTCTTGATAAGCTTGCCGGTGAAGGACATGTACTGCATCTCTATACCGGAGGAGAAATTACGATTCAGCGCCGCAAGATCGAACAAATGAAGCTGGAGCGTTATTTCGATACAAGGGTTTATATCCGCCGTCACAAGAACAGTGAAGCGCTTGAGCAAATATTGGCGGAAGGCAACTACAACCGCAGCCTGACCTGGATGATTGGCAACTCGATCCGGACAGATGTTGTACCTGCACTGACTGCAGGCATTCATGCCATCCATATGAGAGCGGAATCCGAATGGCAGTACAACGTCATTAATATTGAGGTTGAACCTAAGGGAGCCTTCTTCACGCTGAACAACCTGCTTGAAGTCCCGCCAGCGATTCATGACTACGTGATCCGACAACAACCTTAACCTGGTTAATTAACAAAAAGGAGTAAAGCAGCGCGCTGCTTTACTCCTTTTTGTTTTCATAAAAGCATCCTGATACGCTTCCTCATGACCACAGCCTGCTGACCATAGGTCTACACGCCTTGGACGGTTACTGTACCTTTATCCCGGTCAGTCAATACAAGCTTAGCCTTGGCGCTGCTTCCATCCGGACGCTTGAAGGTCAGCTGGCTGGTAGCTCCTTTTTCCAGAAGAGAACGGATCATTGGGATCGATAACGTTTTGCCTTGCTGCTCCTTCCAGATAACAAAGGTGCAGCCATCACGGAAAGCACTGCAGCCAAATCCGCGTTTTCCTTCAATAATATGTCCGCTGCAGCCGCCTCTTGGACATGCTGCAATCGGTTCCCGTACAGATGAACCTGCAGTTCGTTGTATTGTTCTGGAAGCTGCTGAAGCCGTGGCTGTGGCCGACGAGGATGACCTCGAGGCCGAGGCAGCTGCTCTGCTGGAGCCCGTTGTCTTTCCTGAACGGCTTCCTCTCTTCGAACCTGCTGTTCCCCGCTTGCCGCTATTCTCCCGCTCCTCGAACGTCCCTGGCGCTGCAGGACGCTGCTGCCGCACCTTGTCTACGATCATTGCGGCAAATTGCTTCACTTTCATAATAAATTGATCATCCGATGCTTCACCGCGCGAGATCTGATGCAAACGCTGTTCCCAGCGGCCGGTCATCTCCGGTGAGGCTAACAGATCCACCCCCGCGCCGCGGATTAGTTCAATGGCGGCACAGCCCTTCGATGTGATCTCCAGCTTCTTGCCGGACAGATCGACATAACCAACCTGCTTCAACCGTTCAATCGTCGCCGCCCGTGTCGCCGGAGTCCCTAGCCCCGTATCCTTCATCGCCTCGCGGAGCTCATCGTCCTCCATCGACCTGCCGGCACTCTCCATCGCTTTCAGCAAGGTACCCTCTGTAAAGGGCTTTGGCGGCTGCGTCGTTTTCTCGAGCGCATCCGACTTCACGCAAATGACGCCCTGCTTCGGCTCTATGGCGAATGGCTTGTCTGTTAGCAGCTCTTCCTCATCGCCTTCAGCCTCTTCCTTGTCGCTCGACTTCTTCTTGCTTGTCTTCTTCGCTGCCAAAGCCTGATCCTGAAGGACAACCTTCCAGCCAAGATCGAGCAGCTCCTTCGCCTTCGTGCGGAAGATCTCGCTTTCGACTTCTGTCAGCACCGTATGATTCTTATAAATCGCCGGAGGGTAGTATTGCGACAGGAACCGTCGGACGATCATATCATAAATATTCTGCTCCTCCGGATTTAATCCGGAAGGACGCTTCGGCGTGGGTATGATCGCATGGTGATCTTCGACCTTCGCCGGATTACATACGGCCTTATTGCCTTTGTGCACCCTGCTGCGGTCTGCTCCGCCCGCCAGCTCCCGATAGGAATCCGTCCCCTGCAGCATGGACAGCACCTTCTGCATGACAGGCAGATTCTCTTCGGTTACATAGTTGGAGTTCGTGCGAGGATAGGTAATCGCTTTATGCTTTTCGTACAAAGCCTGGGCGATATCCAGCGTTTTCTTTGCCGAGTAGCCGTAACGGCCGTTTGCTTCCCGCTGCAGCAGCGTCAGATCATGCAGGCGGAACGGATACTCCTTGCTCTCCGCCGTCTGATAATCTTTAATGACGCCAGGCTTGCCTTGCGTCTTCGACGCCAAAGCCTCTGCCTTCGCTTTGTCCGTTATCCGATCCCCCTGCCATATGCCTGAATATTGAAAGCCGTTCTGATCAAATAACGCCTTCACGACATAATACATGTCCGATTGAAAAGCCGTAATCTCCTTATGCCGGTCATACAGCAGCGCTAAAACAGGCGTCTGCACCCTTCCGACCGAGAGTAAAGCTTTATGTCGAATCGTGAAGGCACGGGATGCGTTCATCCCGATCAGCCAGTCGGCCTCGCTGCGCGCTCTGGCTGCCCTTGTAAGCGGAGCATACTCTTCATCGCTCCGAATGGCGTCAAAGCCCTTTCTGATCGTCTCAGGCGTCAAATCCGAGATCCACAGACGGTCTGTCGGCTGGGGCAGCTTCAAATATTGCCGGATTAGATGAAAAATAAGCTGTCCCTCGCGCCCGGCGTCACAGGCATTCACGAGACGGCCGCATCGCTTCGCGAGCTCTCCGATCGTCTTCAGTTGATCCTTTGTCCGGGCATTAGGCCACAGCTTGAATGTTTGCGGAATAATCGGCAGATCCTGATCATTCCATCTTTTATAACGCGCGTCATATTGGTCAGGCTCAGCTAAAGTAACCAGATGACCGATCGCCCATGTAATAATATAACGGTCGCCTTCCAGGTACGTCCTTTTATTTACCGCTTTTGGCTCTACTACCGCGGCAATCGTCCGTCCCATATCCGGCTTTTCCGCAATAATTAATGTCTTCAACTAATCGCCTCTTTACTTCTAGCTTGTTCGTTCCACTTTGCTTTTCATCGTTGCAAAAATTTTACTCACGCCAGCCGCCCAATTCTGATCCTCCGCATATTTGCGGTTGATCCATGCAATCGGGTCTTTGCCCTCCGGCCGGTTCCTGCTCCATTTCAAGACAGTCTCGGAAGCGATGCGCGCAGAGTCATGAATGGTCGTATTGTAGTCTTTCCAGCTATAAAAAACATTGAACGGATTATTGGCGATTTTCTTCGCCTGTTTATTCGACTTAGGTACAAAAGCCTGCTCCTGACCCGTTATCGCGAATAAAAAGAGAGGATGTATATCAAATGTTCTCGCGGCATCCATGATGGCATCCAAATAGGGCTGCTCCGCTAATATAGAGTCTCTGCTCTTTAAATAGTCGGCCAGCTTGACCTTATCCACTTCCGTGTAACGCAGCTCTTCCGGTAATTCGTTATTCTCCACCACTGGCATGACGTTCTCAAATGATTGCAATGTGACGGGAGGCTGCAGCTTGTTTGGCGAAGGTTGTAATAAGGACCAGCCATACAGCAGAGACGCGCTTACCAGCAATAAAGATAACAGAAGGTATATCGAGGATTGCTTCCTCCGAAAAAGCTTCACAACCACCTTGCCTCGATTGTTTACAGACAGAGAAATTACCTCAGCCAGCTCAGGAACCTTCTCTTTCGTCCCCTCTAACCGGTGCTCGGACTTCAGCCATTCCTTAAACTGCTCCCAAGCATCGGGCAAAACAGCCGGTACCTGACTTTTCTGCAAAAGCTTGTCCATTTGGATATGGAATATGTTCCATTCCAGATGCACGCCAGTCTGATCTTCTATCCACTTATGCAGCGGAGTAATCACTTCGGTATCCGTCAGATTTAGTCCGAGACATGCTTCAAAAATATCATCTGACCGAACCGGCATCTGCTTCTCCAGTACGGTTGTCCGGATCAGCTTCGCCGTCACCTCACGCCTCAGCTTGCCTTCGAAGGACGGAAGCTGCTTTTGAATGATACGGCTGACTGCATCGGCTACAATCTCCGCTTTTTTATCCTGTGGCATAGCCGAATATTTATGTTGAACGTATTGTCTGATATTGCGTACATCCGTTGGGGTTAACACATAAGCTTCCTCGGCGGCCATGACGAAATCTCCCCTTAACGTCATCTTACACCGATTTTACCACAATTTTCTTTATGTTGGGGAGGCTAGATTTGTAATGCGCTGCTGGATTTCTTCACTTTCAATAAAAGCACGAATCTGCTCTTTCTCAAAAGTCGTGAATTGATACTCGCAGTCGATGTCCTCGTCTTGAGGAACGATTTGCGCGATTGCACCGCTTAGCGTACAAATGACAAGGCCACTGAAATCAATCAGATCCGCCGGCACAGGCGTCTGCTCCGATACCTCAAAACGCAAAATAATATCGACCCACTGATTGTCTCTGCGCTCCATCGTCGCCGTCATCGACTCGAACCGCAGTTCCGTCACCCGGTCTAATCCGTATTGAATCATTCCTCTTTGCCTCCTGAAAAGAATGTTAATGCCTATAATCGACAAGAAAAGCGCCCGGAGGCGCTTTCTGTTATAGATCGTTCTCGTCATCTCCTTAAAGCTTAAGGCAGCATCGACGATCCCATCAAATATTTATCCACTTCGCGAGCAGCCTCGCGTCCTTCGTTGATCGCCCATACAACAAGGCTTTGTCCGCGGCGCATATCGCCTGCTGCGAATACTTTATCAACGTTGGTTTTGTATTTGCCATAAGCCGCTTTCACATTCGTGCGGCGGTCTTGCTCAAGACCAAACGAATCGATCAGCGTGCTGTCCGGACCTTCAAAGCCTACTGCGATGAATACAAGATCAGCCGGCCATACTTTCTCTGTGCCTGGGATGTCTTTATAAATTCTACGGCCCGTTTCTTCATCAACCGTACGCTCGATTTGTACCGTGTGCAGTTCTTTCAAGTTGCCATTGCCGTCGCCAACGAATTTCTTCGTCAGTACGGAGAATGCACGAGGATCTTCACCGTAAAGGGCTTTTGCTTCCTCTTGTGCATAATCAAGCGTGTACACGTTCGGGAATTGCGGCCAAGGGTTGTTCACGATATCACGTTCCAGAGGCGCTTTCGCAACCGTACCGAATTGTGTAACCGATTTGCAACCATGACGCAGCGCCGTTGCTACACAGTCCGTACCCGTATCGCCGCCGCCGATAACGATAACATCTTTATCTTTAGCCGAGATGTAGTTGCCGTCTTCCAGGTTCGAATCCAGGTAGCTCTTGATTGTGCCGTTCAGGTAATCCATTGCAAGGTGGATGCCGTTCAGTTCACGGCCTTCCATCTCAACATCACGGGCTTTCGTAGCACCGCCGCACATAATAACCGCGTCGAACTCTTTCAAAAGCTCGTCTCTCGAAATATCTTTGCCGATTTCTGTATTCGTAATGAACTCGATGCCTTCTTCTCTCATCAGGTTCACACGGCGGTCTACAACATGCTTCTCAAGCTTCATTGTAGGAATACCGTAAGTGAGAAGTCCGCCAAGACGGTCAGCACGTTCGTATACGGTTACTTTATGACCCGCTTTATTCAATTGCGCTGCTGCCGCAAGACCTGCAGGACCGGAGCCTACTACAGCCACTTTTTTACCTGTGCGCACTTTAGGCGGTTGTGCGACAACCCATCCTTCTTCAAAGCCGCGTTCGATAATGGCATTTTCAATCGTCTTAATCGTTACCGGTTCGCCGATCAGGCCAACTGTACAGGAGCCTTCACATGGAGCCGGACATACACGTCCCGTAAATTCTGGGAAGTTATTTGTTTTGTGCAAGCGGTCAAGCGCTTCACGCCACAATCCCCGATAAATCAGGTTATTCCATTCTGGAATCAAGTTGTTAACCGGGCAGCCGGATGCCGATCCTGCAAGTTCCATGCCTGTATGGCAATATGGAGTTCCGCAATCCATACAGCGAGCGCCTTGCGTACGCAGCTGTTCATCCGACAAATGCTTATGAAATTCATTCCAATCCTTGATCCGTTCAAGAGGATCGCGATCGGCCGGCAATTCACGTTGATACTGCATAAATCCTGTAGGTGTAGACATGTGCGAATTTCCTCCATCCAATATTCCCGAAAAGCCTATATCATTATTCTCCTAAAACTATATCGGGAATCTTTAAATATTTCAACAAAAAACTTCATTTATTACGCGAATATCGTATTAAAAAAGCCTATCATTCTTGCTTTCTGTCGTTAATGGATTATCCGCACAATCTTTTGCACTTAATGACATAACGTTCGTCATTTGTTGAAGTCCTTTATCCTATGCTTGATGACGCTTAAAGGTTTGGAAGGTGAAGGAATAGGCGTTACGCTCATCGCTCTCCACCCGCTCAGCATCCACCCGCTCCCACTCGTCCTCTTGAAACACCGGGAAGAAAGCGTCGCCTCCGGCAATGTCGGTATCTACTTCGGTCAGAAGAAGTTTGTCCGCAAATGGAAGAAACTGCGCGTAAATATCAGCGCCGCCTATAACCATCAGTTCGCCATCTCCGTAACGGTCAACCGCTTCCTGCACGGAATGAACAACCTCGCAGCCTTCTTTGGCATAATCCGGTTGGCGAGTTATGACGACATTTGTCCGGTCTTTCAGCGGCTTAGGCAGCGACTCGAACGTCTTGCGCCCCATGACGACTGTTTTCCCCGTTGTATGACGCGTAAAATAGGCCATCTCAGCCGGAAGACGCCACGGCAGCTTGTTCCCGATTCCGATCGTACGGCTTCGATCCATTGCTGCGATCATCGTAATCGACATCGTGTTCGCACCTGCTTTCTTATACGGCTACCGGAGCCTTAATAGTCGGGTGAGGCAGATAGTTCTCCAGCTTAATATCGTCAACCTCGGCGTCAAAGATCGATTTCAAATCCGGATTGATCGCGAGCACTGGCAGCTCACGCATGTCCCTCTTTAATTGAATATCGATCTGTTCCATATGGTTCAAATAAATGTGGGCATCGCCAAGCGTATGAATAAACTCGCCGACCTCCAGCCCGCACTCCTGAGCGATCAGATGAGTAAGAAGAGCATAACTTGCAATATTAAACGGAATGCCGAGGAAAATATCTCCGCTGCGTTGATACAGCTGGCAGCTCAGCTTACCGTTAATGACATAAAATTGGAACATGGTGTGACATGGAGGCAGCGCCATGGACGGTACATCCTCAGGGTTCCATGCCGAAACAATTAGACGCCGGGAATCCGGATTTTTCTTGATCGTATCAATAATTCCCTTAAGCTGATCAATGGTTTCCCCTTGTGTTGTGCGCCATTCACGCCACTGCTTGCCGTATACATTGCCCAGTTCGCCGTATTGTGCGGCAAACGCATCATCGGTCAGCACAAGCTGCGTGAATTTATCCATCTGCTCCTTGTACAACGCATTAAACGCTTCATCCGTCTGAGACCGAAGGCCAAAGTTCGTCATGTCCGGACCGTTATAATCGGCGCTCTCCACCCACCTCTTAAACGCCCATTCATCCCATATATGGTTATTATGCTGCAGCAAGTATCTGATATTGGAATCACCTTTGATAAACCAAAGCAATTCGCTGACGATCAGCTTGAAAGGCACTCTCTTCGTTGTCAGAATGGGAAACCCTTTGCTTAAGTCAAACCGCATCTGGTAACCAAAGGTCGAGATCGTGCCGGTACCCGTCCGATCCTCTTTCTTTACACCGTTAGCAAGCACATGCCGCAGCAATTGCAAATATTCGACTTCCGTTGATTGTACTGTCACTTTTATTCAGCTCCTTGATTATCGATCAAAAGACGCGTACCTCTCCCGGCATACGCCGCCGATCCAAGGTTTACAAATCGTTCATCTTCGACAAGCCTCGATAGAGGCTATCTCGCTATTTTAACATTTTCGCCGCTTCTTGTCTTTCCCGTTTTCTCTTCATTCGTAATTCATAACGTTCTGGAGCTGTTGCGAATAGTCGAATCTCCTCATCCGTCTCCGGGTACACCTTAGGCACTTTGGCGGGCTTACCCTGGTCGTTTAAGGCTACAAAGGTGAAAAAGGCTGTCACCGTTGTTGTACGCTGCGAAGTATACAAATTCTCGGACTCCACCGTGACGCACACTTCCATCGAGCTGTCATGCGTCCAGGTAACATACGCCTCCACCTCAATGACTTCCCCTACCTTGATTGGAGCCACAAAATCAAGGCTGTCCGTAGATGCCGTAACCACCTGCATCCGTGCATGCCGCATCGCTGCAATTGCGGCCGCCTTGTCCATATACTCCATCACTTTGCCGCCAAACATCGTTTCATGATGGTTCGTGTCCAGCGGAAAAATGATCTGCGTCATGACCGTTCTCGATGCTCTAGCCGGCTTTTCCATAAGCTTTCGCTCCTTATGCTATGTACAGTTATAATATGCAAAAAGAGGCCCGCATGCTGTTCAAGCTGCGGGACCTCTTTCACTAAAAATCATTTAGCGGGGTAATTATTTTGCTACCGTGTGGATCGGATGTCCAAGCGCTACTTCTGCTGCGTCAAGAACGATCTCACCCAGTGTAGGATGCGCATGGATCGTCAGTGCGATATCTTCGAGAGTAGCACCCATCTCGATTGCCAGAGCAAGCTCTGCAATCATGTTGGAAGCTTCCAGACCGATGATTTGTGCACCCAGAACAAGACCGGTGTCAGCATCGGAAACGAGCTTCACGAAGCCTTCAGTCGCGTTAAGCGACATTGCGCGGCCGTTGATTGCGAACGGGAATTTGCCCACTTTTGTTTTGTAGCCTTTGTCTTTTGCTTCTTTCTCGGAAAGACCAACCGCGGCACATTCCGGATCGGAGAAGCATACGGCAGGCACGCATTTGTAATCGATCACGCTTGGCAGACCAGAGATTGCTTCTGCAGCAATACGTCCTTCATACATAGCTTTGTGCGCAAGTGCTGGACCTGCGATGATGTCGCCGATTGCATAGATATGCGGGTTGCTTGTACGGCATTGTGCGTCAACTTCAACCAGACCGCGCTCGCCAACTTTAACGTTAGCCAGTTCAAGACCAAGGTCTCCGTCAGTGTTAGGACGACGTCCAACGGTAACAAGCAGGTAGTCTGCTGTTACTTTTTCTTCTTTGTCGCCTACTTTGTAAGTCAGCGTCACGTCTTTATCCGTTTGTTCAGCGCCTTGAGCCATTGCGCCGGTAACGATGTCAACGTTTGTTCCTTTAAGTTTCTTAGCAACGATAGAACCCATATCTTTATCGAAGCCTGGCAGAATAGCGTCGCCGCCTTCGATGATTGTTACTTTAGTGCCGAATTTGGAGTACATTTGACCAAGCTCGATACCGATGTAGCCGCCGCCGATAACGATGATGCTCTTCGGAATTTCAGGCAGGGACAATGCGCCGGTCGACGATACGATACGGCCGCTGAACGGGAATGCCTTCAGCTCGATCGGACGGGAACCTGTAGCGATAATGCAGTTTTTGAAACGGTAGCGCGGTGCTTCTTGATCGTTGAAGACACGTGCTTCGTTTTCGTTAATGAACATGACTTCGCCGTTGAAGTATTGTACTTTGTTCGCTTTCAGAAGCGATGCAACACCGCCGGTCAGTTTTTTAACGATACCGTTCTTGAATTCTTGTACTTTGTTCCATTCCACTTTCACGTCGCCGGCAGTAATGCCGAACGCCGATGCATGGCTGATGGATTCGTATTGATGCGATGCCGAGATAAGCGCTTTGGAAGGAATACAGCCAACGTTCAAGCAAACGCCGCCCACATTTTCTTTCTCGACAACAAGTACGTTTTGACCCAATTGTGCTGCGCGGATCGCGGCAACGTAACCGCCGGGACCTGCACCGATGACTAGAGTATCAATATCTAAAGACGGATCTCCTACTACCATTGTAGTTACACCTCCATGATGAATAGTTCTGGTTGACCCAGAAGTTGTTTAATGTAGTTCATAAAGTTTTGAGCGGTCGCGCCGTCGATGAGACGGTGGTCGAAGCTCAGCGACAGTGCCATTACAGGTGCTGCCACGATTTCGCCGTTGCGAACAACCGGTTTCTCAGAGATACGGCCAGTACCCAGGATCGCAACTTCAGGGAAGTTGATTACCGGAGTAAAGAACATACCGCCAGCGGAACCGATGTTCGAGATTGAAATTGTGCTGCCTTTAAGCTCGGCGGCAGTAAGTTTGCCTTCACGGCCTTTCGCAGCCAGGTCACGGATTTTGTCAGCAACCATGAAAATATTTTTACGGTCAGCGTCTTCGATAACAGGAACGATCAGGCCGTTGTCTGTATCTGTCGCGATACCGATGTTGTAGTACTTTTTGTAGACGATCTCTTGGCTGGCTTCATCCAGAGTAGAGTTCATAATCGGGAATTGACGGCAAGCTGCAACGAGTGCCTTCACGATGAATGGCAGGTAAGTCAGCTTGGAACCTTTTTTCTCTGCATATGGTTTGTATTTCGCACGTAGAGCAACCAGTTCAGTAACGTCCACTTCGTCCATAATTGTAACGTGAGGAGCAGTGTATACCGATTTAACCATCGCGTTAGCGATTGCTTTACGGATACCTTTGAACGGCACGCGCTCTTCCGGACGGTATGCGTCAGCTGCCGCTGCTGCTGGTTTAGCCGCTGGTGCTTCTGCTGCTGCAGGAGCTGCCGCTTCCGTTGCTGGCGCTTCTGCTGCCGCTGGCGCTGCACCGCCGCCGTTCGTTACGTCTTCACGAGTGATCCGGCCGTTTTTGCCCGTGCCGTTAACCGTCGTCAGGTCAACGCCTTGCTCACGTGCGAATTTACGAACGCTAGGTGTAGCCAATACTTGGCCGCCAGTTGCTTTTGGTGCTTCTGCTGGTGCAGAAGGAGCTGCTGCCGGAGCAGCCGATGCCGCAGGAGCCGCTGGTGCTGGCGTTTCTGCTGCTGCAGGAGTATCTTGCTCAGGAATATCGCCTTCTGCATCAATAATAGCCACAACTTCGCCAACATGGCACACTTGACCGTCTTTCATACGAACTTCCAAAACTGTACCGTTAACCGGACAAGGCACTTCTACAACTGCCTTATCGTTCTGTACTTCCATGATGATATCGTCATCCGTTACTTTGTCGCCGACTTTAATATGCACTTTAACGATTTCGCCTTCGTGCAAGCCTTCGCCAAGCTCCGGAAATTTGTATTCAAATTTCGCCACTGTAGTATCCTCCTTAAAAGAATGTGATAATTCTTACCTCGTAAGCAATCACTTCATATTTGCCGCCCAAATGACGGCTTTGCCCGCTATTTAAGCGGGCAATTTATATCCATCATCCTAAGGATGAATAACATTAAAAGTTCAGTACTTTATTAACCGCATCTACGATACGAGCTGGTGTTGGAAGCCAAGTATCTTCGATTTGCGCGAACGGATATACCGTATCCGGACCGGCAACGCGAAGCACTGGCGCCTCCAGGTGCAGGATCGCTTTTTCGTTGATTTGAGCAATAACTTCTGCGGCTACGCCAGAAGTTTTTTGCGCTTCTTGAACAACGATTGCGCGGTTTGTTTTTTTAATAGAAGCAACGATGGTGTCGATATCGAGCGGCACGAGGGAGCGCAGGTCGATAACTTCCGCTTTAATGCCGTTTTTCTCAAGCTCGTCCGCCGCTTTCACAGCTGTGTGAACCATCATGCCGTAAGCAATGATGGTTACGTCCGTACCTTCGCGAACCACGTTTGCTTTTCCGATCTCAACCGTGTACTCGCCTTCAGGCACTTCTGCACGGAATGCACGGTACAAGTTCAGGTGCTCCATGAAGAATACTGGGTCGTTATCGCGGATTGCGGCGATCATCAGACCTTTTGCGTCGTAAGGGTTGGATGGAATAACTACCTTGATACCCGGAGTTTGAACAGCAAGGCCTTCCAGGGAATCCGTGTGAAGTTCCGCTGCCTTAACGCCGCCGCCAAATGGCGTACGGAATACGATTGGCGAATTGTAACGGCCGCCGGAACGGTAACGCATACGCGCCGCTTGAATGAACATTTGGTCCATTGCTTCATAGATGAAGCCGACGAACTGGATTTCGGCAACCGGGCGGAAGCCTTGAATACCCATGCCAACCGCCAGACCGCCGATTGCGGACTCGGCAAGAGGCGTATCGAATACGCGTTCCTCGCCGAATTCTTCTTGTAAACCTTCTGTTACGCGGAATACACCGCCGACTTTACCAACGTCCTCACCGAAGATAAGTACGTTCTCATCACGTTTAAGCTCCACACGCATAGCGTCGCGGATTGCTTCCAACATATTCATTTGAGCCATGATCGTCAGATCCTCCTTCATTTTTGCTCGTGCAAAATCCCATCGTCAGGCAAGGGTTTTATTGAAAATCAGCCTTTTGCTCTTCCAGGTGCTGAGGCGTTGTTTCGAACATGGAATCAATCAAGCCGCCAACTGTCATTTTCTCAGTCGCTTCCGCTTTCTTGATGTTCTCGTTAACAGCCGCTTTCGCTTCCTCTTTCACGCGGTTTGTATCTTCTTCCGTCCAGAGGCCTTTCTTCTCCAGGAACTTGCCGAAACGAATAAGAGGATCCTTGAGGCCCCATTCCGCTTCTTCATCTTTCGTACGGTATTTCGTTGCATCGTCAGACAGCGAGTGCGGACGGAAACGGTAAGTCAACATCTCGATCAGAGTTGCTCCTTCACCGTTGCGGCCGCGTTCAGCTGCTTCAGATACCGCTTTGATAACGGCAAGAACGTCCATGCCGTCAATTTGCACGCCTTTGATACCGGCTGCAACCGCTTTATGAGCAACCGACATAGCAGCTGTTTGCTTCTCATATGGAGTTGTGATGGCATAACGGTTGTTTTGTACAACATAAATAACTGGGAGCTTGAATACTCCAGCAAAGTTCATAGATTCGTAGAAGTCGCCTTCGGAGGAACCGCCATCACCTGTAAAAGTGATCGCTACACGTTTCTCGCCGCGTTTCTTGAATGCCATTGCAACGCCGGCTGCATGAAGCACTTGTGCGCCGATGATGATTTGCGGCATAAGCACATGTACATCAGCCGGAATTTGTCCGCCATGTTGATGGCCGCGGGAATATAGGAAAGCTTGGTACATAGGCAAACCATGCCATACAAGCTGCGGGATATCGCGATAGCCTGGGCAGATGAAATCATCTTTATTAATCGCATATTCGCTGCCGATCATCGATGCTTCTTGTCCGGATACCGGAGCGTAGAAGCCAAGACGGCCTTGGCGGCCAAGGTTTACGGCACGCTCATCCCATGTGCGCGTAAATACCATGCGGTACATTAATTCTTTCAATTGGTCGTCAGTCAGATCCGGCATATATTCCGGATTAACCACGTCGCCGTCGAGCGACAACACGGATAATGGTTTTACAGGTTCCGTTTGAACTTCATATGGCAGTTTGTTAAGCACTTTGCTCATTTTGAACGCTCACCTCGATCATTAATATTTGAAAATCGGAGCTCTCTGTTATAGAATCATAATACACCTGTTTACCGAATGTGGTCAAAGAAAAAAACAAAAAAACCGTTGTTTTTTCGCTAATCTGGACTGTTTTACTGATGAATTGTATGTGTAACAGATTTGTTTTTTCTGTATAACAGCATAATACACTCAGGGGTCAAATCCAGTCGCAGACTTGGAACGGGCAGATTCACATTACCTTACTATTGTTTACCCACATGCTAACCATTCCATTCAGGAGGATCCACATATGACTGATGAACGATATTTAAAACGAACCGTTGTGAAAGAAATTGTAAAAAGCAGTTATTTGGCTGAAGGCGAACGCAGCCTGCGCGTTTACTTGCCGCCCGGTTATAACGAAGTACTGAGCTATCCGGTTGTATACTGTCAGGACGGCGAAGACTTTTTCAACTTTGGACGAATTGCAACAACGGCGAACCGACTGATTCTAGATGAAGGCGTTGAACCTTTTATTATAGTTGGCGTAGAAGTCGATAAAACGCATCGATCAGCTGAATATTCACCTGACGGCGACCGCCACGAGGCTTATGTACGCTTCTTTGGACAAGAGCTAATTCCTTTTATTGAAGGCAAATATCCGGTCCGTACGTCTCCGGAGCATCGCCTGCTGGCTGGTGACTCCCTGGGCGGCACCATCTCCTTCCACCTGGCTCTCAACTATCCTGAACTGTTTACGCGCATTTTGTCGTTATCCGGTGCTTATTATGACCGTTCGCGCGAGATAATGGAAGCACAAAAGGACCTATCTTGGCTGGAAATCTATATGATTGCCGGTTTCCAGGAGACGGCTTATGATACCGGCCACGGCGTGTTCGATTTCCTCGACATTAACCGGACGGCCCGCTCTATCTTGGAAGCCAGAGGCGCAAAGGTGACCTATGCCGAGAAAGACGGCGGCCATCAATGGGGCTTCTGGCAGCTGGAGCTGCCCGAAGGCTTGATGCATTTTATTGAAATGGAATAACCGATACATGAAATATAAAAAAGCCTTCCTGTTTGTCTACGGACAAGGAAGGCTTTTTTACTTATTTTAGATCATTAACAATCTGGTCAAGCAGTCTCTCGCAGCCTTCTGTAACCAGCTCATACACATAATCGAAATTGCCTGTGTAATACGGATCCGGCACATCATCTTCAGTCAGATGCGGCAGCATGTCCATAAATTTAAATACTTTCGCTGAATGGGAAGCATCCCCAATAATGCGGCGGACATCTGCTTCATTCTTCGTATCCATGCAAACGATATAATCAAATTCCTGATCGTTAGCTGTAAATTGTCTTGCCTTCATTCCGGCATACGAGATGCCATGAAGATCGAGCTGCTTGCGGGTTCCTTCATGAGGCTGTTTCCCGATGTGCCAATCCCCTGTCCCGGCAGAATCAATCTCGATCACGTCCGACAGCTTTCTTTTCTCCACCAGATTGCGGAATACAGCCTCCGCCATAGGCGATCTGCAAATGTTGCCGAGGCAAACAAACAGAACACGTGCTTTATTCATATGATGCCACCCTCCTTCTGTTTAAGCGACCGGCGAGGCAGTCTCCATTTGTAGTAAACCGACAGCATGCGGAACACGATAACAATAACGAACAGAACCAAAAGCTCCAGCGTTGTATGGAACCAGCCTTCACCTACAGCCAGGCCTGCGAGCATCGCCCACACCGCATAGATCTCATCCTTAAGCACAAGCGGCTTCCGTCCCGCCAGCACATCGCGGATGATGCCGCCGCCAATCCCGGTAAGCATGGCGGCTACAAGTACAGCGCTGATCGGGTGATTCATCTCGGTAGCATATAAAGCACCTTGAATAGCGAAGGCTGACAACCCGATCGCATCAAAGAATGATTCGCTTTTTTTCCATTTGTTAATCCAGGATACAGGCAGCAGGAATGCTATCGTCATGGCGATAACAGCTATTTCCAGCAAGCTTCCCTGATTCCATAATGTCGTAACCGGCCGGCCGATCAGCAAATTACGTATGACCCCGCCTCCAAACGCGGTCACAAGGCCAAGCACGAATACGCCAAGAATGTCGTATTCTTCCTCCATGGCTACGATCGCGCCGCTGACTGCAAAAGCAACCGTGCCGATAATACTGAAAACGCCAAAGATGTCCAAGCTCCCTACTCCTCCGCTTCCATGATGACCGTCCATTTGCGTACGTTCCGCCACTCCTGTCGGGTATGTCCTTCATCATTTTAGCCGCGGATATCCGGTTTGACAATTGCTTCTTTTACCCTTCTTCGTTCTTTTTTCACAAAAATCTAGTTTTATACCCGGCATTCGCATTATACTGGCTTCAGCACTATATAAGACGAAAGGAAATGTGAACATGAACAACCGGATTATTATCTGTACAGGCGGTCGATTAGGCGATTGGGTACGTACCTATATCAGCCCCGGAGATCTGTTAATTGGCGCAGACCGCGGTGCATTGTTCCTCGTACAGAACGGATTCACGCCGGATCTCGCGCTTGGCGACTTCGATTCCGTAACCCCGGAGCAACTGGAGCTTATCCGTTCCATCAGCAGGGAGACAATCACATACGATCCGATAGACAAGGACTATACAGACACCGAGCTGGCCTTCCGATATGCGCTGGACCAATCGCCGTCCGAGATTAGAATGCTTGGTGCATTGGGAAGCCGCTTTGACCATTCGCTCGCGAATGTCCATCTGCTGAAGCTGGCACTGGAGCAAGGCATCCCGGCTTCTATAACGGATGCGAATAATACCATTTCACTTGCGCAGGAAGGATCGGTCCAGCTGCATCAAGGCGAATACAGCCATGTTTCGCTTCTGCCCCTGTCCGAGGAGGTAACCGGAATTACCCTGCACGGCTTTGCATACCCGCTTCATGAAGCAACGCTGCGGATCGGTCAATCCCTTGGAATAAGCAACATTCTTGCAGACCCTGTCGGTACTCTAACCGTCCGCACCGGTACACTTCTTGTTATCCAGAGTAAAGATTAACGGGGCGAAGCATTTATTCCCCGATTACATCCGGCTTCGTCTCTATCGTTAAGCCCTCTACATATTTGCGGTTCATCAGCTTCCGCTTCTTCCGGTTCTCCTTCGAGTCGAACACAATATCCATATCGTAATCCGTGCCCGGGTACAGCTTTTCCTTGCTGATATAGGGTTTGATCCGCTTTCGGTTGAACGCCATCTTTTTCCCCTGTACCTGTACGATCACTTCTCCCCGCTCATCAGCCGGCTGAAAAACAATCCCTGCACGCTTCAGCGGATAAATCCATACCGCATCTCCCTTGTTATATTCTAGCGCCGGGGATTTCTCCTTTGGATTAGTCGGCGTGACAGGCTGTTTAGCTTCTTCTTGTTCCAACCGATCTTTGCTTTCCAGGTTTGTTATTATTTCTTCCCCAGCTGATTCGTCCAGCCGGATCTCCACCCTGCCTTCGGCTAGCTTCTCAGCCCGCAGCATCACATGCTCCGGCAGCCCGTAACGTCTCGCTATAGCAAAGGCGTGGCTTTCACCCGCTTCCCCGATCTCCAAACGGTACAGCGGACGAAGAGTCTCGGCATCAAAGGCCATTCTCGCATTCATGCAGCCGGCAGTTCTGGAAGCAAACTTCTTAATCTCGTTAAAATGTGTTGTCGCCGCGGTTAATGCTTTGCGCTTCAGCAATTCCTCCAGCACCGCAATGGACAAGGCAATCCCTTCGCCCGGATCGGTCCCTGCTGCCAGTTCATCCAGCAGAATAATGGTGTGGTCATCCGCGGCATGCAGCATTTCCTTCAAAACGGCAATATGCGAGGAGAACGTACTAAGCGACTGCTCCAAACTTTGCCCGTCACCTACATCCGCCATAATATGTCGGAAGACGCCAAACCGGCTCTCCGGCGATGCCGGCACAAGCAAGCCGGATTGAACAAGCAGCGCAAGTACTCCTATAGTCTTCAACGCTACGGTTTTGCCTCCAGTGTTGGGACCCGTAATAATAAGCTGCTTCCATCGCTTGCCAAGCTCCACATGGATCGGTTCTGCTTGATGGCCAAGCAGAGGATGGCGGGCTTCGACGAGCTTGATCATAGGCTCATCGCATAGGGTTACAGGCTGACCGTTATAGGAGAGCGACAGCTTGCCTCTGGCCAGCATGAAATCAAATGATGCCATCGCTTCCCGGTTCTGAAGCAGCTCCAGCTTGTATTGCTCTGCTTGATCCGACAATCTGGATAAAATAATCGTTCTCTCCCGCTCTTCTTCGGCCGACCACTCCTGCCATTCCTGCTGCAGCTCCGCTACATCAATCGGCTCGACAAACAAGGTTTGACCGCTTGCCGATTCATCCCATACGGTACCGGGAACCAGCTTCCGGTGCTCCCGTTTGACCGAAATAACGGAACGTCCCCTGCGCTTGCTTATGATCGGATCCTGCAGCGCTGATTTATATTTGGAAAGCGAAGCTTCCAGCTTCTTGTGAATTTTATCCTCAACAACAATCAGATGGCGCCTGATCGTTCCAAGATCGGGGCTGGCTTGATCCGTAAGACGGCCATAACGGATACAGCGGTCCAGCTCTTGCCGGAGAGTTGGGCAATCATTCATGGAATCTGAATAGGCAGCTATCGTAGGTGCAATCATTCGCTTGTTGTCCATGTAACGCTTCATCTGGGAAATGGATACAAGCCAGGCTAACAGCTGATCAAGCTCCGTTTCCGTATAGATGCGGCCTTTGCCCAGCAAAGCCAGGAATGTATCGATCCCCTCCATGGCTGACAATGGAACGCTTGCGCCTGTCGCCAGCAAGGCCGAAGCCTCTTCCGTCTCATTCAGCCATGCTCTGATTTGATTACGGTTTATGCTGGGCACGTGGCGTTCAGCAAGCATACGGCCTGCAGGGGATACCGTGTAGTCGATCATTTTATTTTTCAATTTGTCATATTCCAGTCTTTGAAATACCGCTTCGTTCATGTTTAGATGCTCCTTTATCTGTTTTTGGGTATAAAAAAACAGGAACAGAACGCAGAAGCGTTCCATTCCTGTTGACGGTCCGGCATACACCAATCCCGTTATATGCTCATCAGCACGTAAAAAAACCGTGCTGCAAGAGCACGGTGATTGGCCGCTGCCGAATAGCATTCAGGCGGAAATCCTCATGTTCTTAACTCATGGCACCGGTCCTTGTCAGAAGACGTCGCAATAGAAGCATGCGTACTGATGCAAATTTGCACACGCAAGCCGTTCAAGCTTATCTAACAAGTCCGATCTATCCAATTAGGAGTTAAGAACACCAGCAAACATTAAAATTTCCCCTTCCGGAATAAAGCAAAATGCTATTAAATAGCTAAATCCGTTAGCTATACACACAATGTACGCTAACGGATTACCTTTTGTCAATCTATTCACCTACAGAAACTTCCAAACCGGTAGACGCAAATGCAGCATGGGCAGGAATCGAATAGGTTTTTCTTAAATCAATATCATGCGACAGATGAGTAAACAGCGTACGCTTCGGCTTCCACACGGGAAGCCGTTCAAGCGCCTCCGTCACATCATACACAGACCGCGTCTCGTAAGGGAAGTTTTCCTTGTAAAAGCTTGTGCCGAGGACAAGTAGTTCAAGTCCATAAAGAGGCTTCTGCTGCTCTTCGGTAAGACCGATGGAGTCGGAACAATATGCCCATGATACGCCTGACTCCCGCTGGTCAAACCGAAAAGCATACGCGTAACCGTTCTTGCCATGGTTCACTTTCCAGGCGGACACATCCCAGCTTCCGAAGTAACTAGGCTGATCGATCGGGATAAACGTAATGTTCCTTCCCAGCCACGGAAAACGTTGAGTAATTTCCGTTAGTACTTCAGCAGGTGCATACGCTTCACCCTTCACGCCCAACCAGCGGCAGGCATCTGCCCATTCGGGCAAACCGCCAATATGGTCGAAGTGAGCGTGCGTTACAAGAATACGGTTCACAAACCGCAAACCTGCAGCTTCCATCTGCTTTCCCCAGTCCGGCCCGCAGTCGATCATCATCGTACCAAAATCTGCTGCTTCAAGCTGAACAAGGGAGCGGTAACGACGGTTAACACCACCCGCACGCGATTCGCTGCATATCTCGCAGTCGCAATAGACTCGCGGCACGCCCATCGCATCCCCTGTTCCGCGGAATGTAATGGTCATCATATCGGCAGCAGCTCGATTTGGTCCCGTCCGCGCAATCCTTCCACCATATCCAGCCACTGCTGCGGTTTATTCGGAAGTGCAGAATAATAGCCTTCAAGGAACTGAACAACAAGGGAAGCCGGAATAAAAGACAGCTCTTCATCAACCGGCAGGAAGCAAAGATTAAGCCCTTCTACAGCTTCACCTGTATGCTCCCATGAAGGATGAACATACGGGAAGTTAATCATTTTGTAGCCGATATGCGACAGTACTTCACGACGGATAAATGGATTCATGGGCGTCACTCCGCCAAACTCATGCTCTCCGCTTTCGTACGGGTTGTAAATCTCGGCAAACATGCCGATTGGTGCTGTACCGGATTCACGGGCCAGTCTGGCCAAGTCCTTCTCGCGGCTCCGCATCAGGAAGCGTCCGATTCCCTTGTTCGCCACTCCGATGATCGTAAAATCGGTCATCGCTACACGCAGCTCCGGATAGTAGCGGTACTCGGTCGAACCTACAACCTCTCCGTTGTCTATTGCGACATAAACATGGATGCCAGGATCTTCAAGAGGCTCTTTCCAAAGCTCATAAGCCAATACTTCTTCAGGCGGGAAAATCCGTTTGAGCAGCGCGTGAAGGGAGGCGAAGTAAGGATCGTTGATGGAAGTAATTCGGTGGTATTGCATGATTATTTCCTCTCTCTCTGGATAGCCGTGGGGCTGGCACTATGAGGATGCTTGGGCTTTCGGCCAGTGTTGTTTTTGAATGTCATCCAATTAAAGTTGGCTGCGGTAGACTTTCAAAAACAAAGGCGGACGCTCCCGCTCCGAAAGCTCCAAGCTTCCTCTCCGTGCCCGCACGGGCTACAAATTTCGAAGTCGAAAGATTAATAGCATTAACCTAAACCTAAAGGAACGGATTGCGCCATTCCATCAAAGCAGCGTAATTGCAGGATTCTTCATCGTCCAGATAGTCTGCTGCAATACCGACAGGCGTTCGGCCGCAGCGGAGAAGAAACGTAATGACGGGATCTTTATAGATTCCTTTAATCACTTTGTCGAAGTACTGCTCCGGCGTTTCTTCTGCCGCGCAGCGGTGGTAGCCCGGCATTCTTCCGGCGCCAAGCAGACGCTTTAGGCCAAGATGTACGACAGTCTCGTACATGGACTGAAGCAGCCATTTGCCGATGCCTGCCTTCCGGTATTCCGGGATGACGCAAATATCCGCAACGTATAAGGTATCACCGTTCGGATTGTGATTCCGGATATAGCCGCTGTCTGTGATCTGCTCCCAGCTATGAGCCTCGTGTTCTTGCGTCATATCCACGATTAGACCTGTCATGGAGCCAATCACTCTGCCGCCAATCTCACAACATAGCGCTCCTTCAGGGAAACGGGTAATATGCTCGGTTAACTGTTCCTCATTCCACCACAGCTCTTCCGGATATGGAGGCGGGAAGCATTCACTCTGTACGGCAATCAATCCCTTAAAGTCTTGCGAAGTATAGGAACGGATAATTGCTTCTGTTGGTATACCGTCATGAATGACGTACAATTGCTTTCGCATGTTAGGCCCAATCCGTGTAGAGATCTGTCCGACGGTCCCTCCAGGTCGTTACCGAACCGGCGGCACGGACATCGTCCAGCAGCTTAAGATCGAGATCCGCAACGATCAGCATATCATCATTAATGATACCCTCGCTCAGAATCCCCGCAGGCGGAAACGGAATATCATTAGGTGTAATAACGGCTGCCTGACCGTAATTCGCACGCATAAAGTCAACTTTGCGTAATGCCCCTACCGTACCGGTAGTTACAATGTATACCTGGTTTTCTACTGCTCTGGCATGGCAGCAGTACCGCACCCGATAGAAGCCGTGACGGTCATCCGTGCAGGACGGACAGAAAATAACATCCGCTCCCTTGGCACGCGCCATCCGGACGATCTCCGGAAACTCGATATCATAGCAGGTAAGCATGGCAATGGTGCCAAACGCTGTTTCGAAGACCTGAAGGCCGTCTCCGGGAGACATGTTCCATTCGCTTACCTCGGTTGTCGTCAGATGGATTTTGGCTTGACGGTCAATCTTTCCGTCCGGATGGAACAGATGAGCCGTGTTCTGGCGCTTGCCGCCTCCTGCATCAACAACATGCGTGCCGCCTACAATATATACACCGTACTCGGCTGCAAGTGAACGGAATAAGCCCTCATACTGCTCCGTAAACTCAGGCAAACGGTCAATCGGCAAAGCTGCGCCCGTATCGTCGCCAATCGATAACAGCTGCGTTGTCAGAAACTCCGGGAACAAAATAAACTGCGTCCCGTATTCGGAGGCATTACGGACATAATGCGTCACTTGTGCTGCAAAATCATCAAACGTCTGGATATCTTCCAGTTTATATTGCACAGAGGCAACCCGGTATTTCAACAGACCTCTCCCCTTTGCTCCCTTACTTTCTTTGCTTGAATTGAATCGAAATTGTCGTCCCGAGATCTGGCAGGCTGAATACATCAATCTTGCCTTCATGCAGATCGACGATACGCTTTGCAATCGACAGGCCAAGACCTACCCCGCCGGTTGCACGGCTTCTTGCCCCGTCAACGCGGTAGAAGCGCTCGAACATATGCGGAATCTCGTTTTCCGGAATGCCGATTCCTTTATCCTTCACTTCGATCTTCACGATATTTCTCGTCAAGCTGACAGAGACATCAATCGGATCTTTACTGTATTTAATTGCGTTATCCAGCAGGATGACCAGAAGCTGCCGGATCTTGTCCTTATCCCCATACAGCCGGACCGAACGCGATAAAGCTTTCACGCGGATTGGACGCTGGAAGGTAGTCTGGAGCATTAATGCCAGCTCTTCTACAACCAACACCACATCAAACATCTCCTGATTCAGCCAATCCTCCTGCTCAGCTTCCGCCAGCATCAGCATGGATTTCGTCAGGTTCTGCAACCGGTTCGCTTCTTTATCAATGGCTTCAATCGCCTCATCCCGGATGTTGGCATCATCGCGTCCCCACCGCTTCAGCATGTTTGCATAGCTGCTGATCACGGTTAGTGGGGTCTTCAGCTCATGGGAAGCGTCGGCAACAAACTGCTTTTGTCTGGCGAAGGTCCGGTCAAGCCGGTCGATCATTTGGTTAAAAGCGCGAACAAGCTGCTGCAGCTCTGCCGATTCCTCATGACTTGAAGTTTCGATCTTGCGCAGCTTCCCGCTTCTGTCGATCTCACGCATCGTATTAATCATTTGCTGCATAGGCGAAGTGAGACGCGAGGTGAACCAGTATGTTCCGAAGATCGCAAACAGAATAGCACCTGCGCTCGTCACCGATAGAGCTGCGACCAGAATTTGCAGATAATCATCCAGCTCATTGAGAACACGGTTAATTTCAAGCATAGCCACAACATTAGGCCCGTCGTAGATCGGCACGCGCATATACATAATACGCTCGTTGCCTTTTTTGATCATCCCGGTATCGTGATGACCCTGAAAGGCTGCGGGCAGATTCAATAATATGGGATCCGAACCGGTAATATTGACGATTTTGTTATCCGGCCTAATAATACGTATCATTTCATTCACGTTGTAATATTCGCTTAGCAGATCGGGATCATAGATCCCTTTACCGTCCTGTATTAACGGATTTTCCAGCATGAGATTCACTTTATTCCCGATCACGCGCTCTTCGCTTTCCGTCGTAATCTTGATGACGTAGAAATAAACAAAGATATTAAACAGAATAAGAATGAAAATCAGCCAGAAAATCGTAAAAAGCGTGAATCGTTTGCGAAGCGTCATGCGTCAGGCTCCTTAATCATATAGCCGACGCCCCTTACGGTATGAATCAGCTTGTGACGGTAGCCCTTGTCCAGCTTTTGACGCAAATATCGGATATAGACGTCTACCAGGTTTGTTTCCCCGATAAAATCATACCCCCAAACTTCAGACAAAATATCTTCCCGCGACTTCTCCTCGTTCTTGTTCTCGACCAGATAAACGAGTAATTCGAATTCGCGCGGCGTCAGCTCGATGACGATGTCCTTGCGGTACACCTTGCGTGTACGCAGCTCGATCGTCAAATCCCCGACCTTAATCAGATCAGAGCCTTCGGATTCCTTCGGATACTGCTGGAATATGCGCAAAATGTTGCGGACACGCGCAAGCAGCTCCTCCATCGCAAACGGCTTTGTAATATAGTCATTCGCTCCATGCTCAAAGCCGCTGACCTTATCCGGAACGGTATCTCTTGCCGTGAGCAAAATAACAGGAACCGGATTACCTGCCTGCCTCAAACGGCGGAGCACCTCAATCCCGTTTAATTCGGGGAGCATCACATCTAGCAGAACCAGCTCCCACTCGCCTGTTGATGCCATCTCATATCCAGTGCGTCCGTCGGCTGCTGTACCGACCGTATATCCCTCATGCTCTAATTCGAGCTGTAAAATGCGGGAAATGCCCGCCTCGTCTTCTACTACCAATACTCGTTCATTCATATTAGGATGTTCACCTGCTTCCAATTTTGCTTATGGACTCGTATTCATCATAAAGAAGGTTTATTTCAATTGCAAGCAAGGTCAGCGCCTAAAGCTGGAATGATCCTCATTCCTTCGTGCAGCCTTCAGTATATATTCGTTTAACGGCATAAAAGCCTTCTCAAGCGGTTTGCCTAAACTTCTCACGTCCGTTGGCCACTTTCCCTTCCAAAGGGTATCCAGCCAATCGGATACCGGCAGCAGCGGAATAGCGGCAATGGGAGGCTCAGGCAGCATGCTGATCCATTCGCTCCGGCCATGGAATTTCACATCCTTATTGACCACCCATAACAGCGAGGCGCCATTTGCTGCAAGCTTTCTGCTCATTTGACCCAGCTCCAGAAGCTGATCCGCTCTCCATCTGGAGGGATAAGGATCCGCTACCGCAATTACGAGATCCGATTGAAGCAGCCAGTCCTGACGATGGAGCATCGACCCTCCCGATACATCCGTAATTGCAGCAGCCGGTTGTTTTGCTTTGAGACGAAGCCGCAGCTTGTCCAATTCATCTCGCTGGTCTTGTGTAACCGGATGCTGCTGGGCATGCCACCATACCCCTTGCTCATTCCAGCTATAATACCTGTCTTCCAGTTGATCTCGTCCACTCATATTACTTCGTAACAACGCCGACCATTCAGGCCGTTCGGACGGAAATTCCGCCGCCGCGCATGGCAATCCCCGGGCTGCCAGCATCTTGGCGAGCGTTATTGCAACAAACGTTGCTCCCGCGCCAGGGGAGACTGGCACAACGGAAATCTTAACGGTACGTACCTTTTCCCTGCCGCCCCCGTAAGATAGCCTGGATGTTGCTGAAGAGGTCATAAATGTGTTTTTGTCCGGCTGAAAGCCTGCAAAAACCTGCAGCTCCTTTTCTACCTGGGCCATTGTGCTATAACGATCCTCAACCTTTGGCTGAACCATTCTCCACAGCATATCTGCAAAACGACCGGGTACATCCGCTTGAAGCTGTCTGGTAAAGCTGCTCCGATTCATGATTTCCGCGTGATTCAGATAGCTCCCTTCACTTAGCAAGTAATAGAGGAGCGCTCCAAAACCGTAAACGTCTGTCCGGACTTCGCTTCGTCCGAGATGCTGCTCCGGCGCGGCAAATCCTGGCGTGCCCAGCTTCATCGTCGTCTGCGTCTGCATAACGGTCTTTGATTTTGCAATACCGAAGTCGATCAGGCGGACATGTCCGTTATTTTCAATCATAATATTGGAGGGTTTGAGGTCCCGATGAATGATGGGCGGGGACTGGCTGTGCAAGTAGACGAGCGCCGAGCAAACCGGAATAGCAAACCGCAGCACTTCGCGGAAGGCAAACTTTCTCTCTTGCCGGTTAAACCACTCGCCTAACGTCAGACCATGAATATAATCCATGACGATCGCTTCGGCGCCATGATCGGTTAACGCAAAGCTGTCCATAATATGAGGCAGGTTCGGATGGCTGAGGCGCATCAGCATTCTGGCTTCATCCAAAGCCTGCTCCGAATCAGTCACTTTAATGGCGCGGAGCTTTCCCTGAAGCTTTCGGTCTTCAGCTGCGTACACATCACCCATTCCTCCGCTTCCAAGCTTTCCTACAATGGTGTACCTCTCTCCGATCACCATACCTGAATCCAGACTAAACAGCTTCCCTTCATGCTTCATTCCGTCAGCCTCCCTGTTCATTTATCACGGCAACAAAAAATCCCGGTTTGAAGCAGAAATCCATGTGGACTTCTGATCAAACCGGGATGCTTTCCCGGCGTTGCTCTGTTATTTATCCTTTTCGCAGCATAGGCGCAAGCTAAGTACCTACTGTTTCTTTTCCAGGTAAAGCGTAATTTCTTCGCGGTTATGGAATAGCTGCTTCGCCCGTTTGATGATAAACGCGGTGGAGAAGCGTTCCTTCACTTCGCGGATGGTCTGCAGAGGCTTCTTGTGCATGAGTTTTATTGTAATGATAGCTGTCGCATGCGGCGCAAGCGCCTCTTCCAGATCCAGCACCAGCCTGCACATCTGCATGGGACTCCAGCTCATATCGCATACAAGCAGGTCAAAGGCACCTGGCTTGAACTTTACTTCCGATGCGTTCCGTTTCAAGTACGTCAGAGCAGGATGTCCGGCTAGTGATGGATGCAAATCCCCGGGATCAATCGCTGTAACGCGAAGTCCTCTTTCCAGCAGCAGGGATGTCCAACCGCCAGGCGCTGCCCCGATATCCATCGCATTGCGGAACTTGGAATAATCGAGTGCAAACTCCCGCTCGGCCTCAAGAAGCTTGAATTTGGCACGGGAAATTTGGCCTTCCTCCCGCTGGAATCGGACCGCTCCGCCCGGCCAGTCCGACAGCATGTCCTCCGGGTTGCCAAATCCGATATACAGCTCGCTTGCCGCAGCATAGATAGCAATGATAATATCCGGCTGTTGGACAACCGGCTCAGCATCCAGCTCCTCCAATACCGCATCCAGCACGGCTTTTGTATCCGAAGCCGAATAAGGAAATGCCGTTTTACTCACACGCCTGACGTGAATCGCCACTTGCTTGTCCTCAAACAGCAGTCGGGAACGTCTTACCGTCTCCGACAGCTCCTGCAGATCATCGGCGTTGCCCTTGATCTCAACCGTACGGTCGACTGGCTGCAAATGCCGCAGGAAGATCGGCTTGTCCGCTGCAACAGCCGCGGCTACTTCTTCTGCCTGCCGCTCGCTGTCAAATAAAAAAGTTTCTCCGGCGGCAAGCTGCGTCACTTTCACGCCGTCTAACAGCCGCCGAAGCTCTTCAATTGCATAAGGGGAATACCCCTGATTAGCCGTACCAATCCATCGGCTCACTCCAACACCTCCGTTATTGCACCAAACAAAAATCTATCTGTCAGCCGCCGGCTGCGATCTCATCAAGCAGCGAATCCGGCATAGGTCCGTTCATAATCTTCATGTCCAGCGGCGCATGGCTCGACAACATATGATACATCTGCATTCTCCCCGCCGTGCTGGAGGTATGCAAATACACTTTTTTCGGATAGCGGGCAGATTCCACCAAATAGCGGACAACCTCATAGCCCGTTGGCTCATTCCAGCCCAAGTCGTAATCAAGCGATAAGATATCTATGGGCTCTGAATCTATAAGCAGCTTGCATTCCGCTGCATTTCGGGCAAGCACGAAGCCTTTTGGACATGGGCGGTAATCATCCAAATACACATGAATCATCATAGTGTCCCCCATTCGCGCATCAGATTCAATTGTCTTTCATAAGTGCCGTCCTCGTCTGAAGGCGTTTCCAGTATGAAAGGAACCTTGCCAAGCTCAGGTACGGACATCAGCCACTTTAATCCCGCTTCACCGATGTGTCCTTTCCCCAGTGCCGCATGCCGGTCCCGGCGTGCGCCTGCCGCAAACATCGAATCGTTAAAGTGAACGGCCGCTACTTGCTCCAGTACACCTAACGAGGCTGCTTTTTTCAGCCACTCCGCATCGGTCTCCCCATGCCACAAACCGCTCGCGAACATATGGCAGGTGTCCAGACAAAACATCAGCTTGGGCGGCTCTGCACATAACCCCCGGATTTGGGCCAGCTCTTCAATGGTTGTACCCATAAACGTATGCTCGCCCGATTGAATCTCAATAAGCAGCTTGGCATTCCCGTTCCATCGGCTCGTCACGTCATTTATCGACTGGATAATCGATTGATAACCGGTCAGCGGCTCTTTCCCCTTATATACGCCAAAATGAACGACTACGCCTATTGATCCGCAGCTGTTTGCAATATCCAGATCATTCAGCAGCGATTCCACTGTACGCTGGCGAACATCCTCACGTTCCGAAGCCAAATTCGTCGGATAAGGGGAATGGGCAATGGTCTGAATATCGTACTGCCTGCATAGCTCCGCGCATCGCTCGGCATCTTTCCGGTCAAAGGATTTAAGACCAAGACTGCGGGGGTTTTTCGGAAAATACTGAAAAGCACTAATGCCGCCTGAATAGGCGGCTTTGGCAGCGGCGGAGTAGCCTTCTTTTATACTGAGATGACGGCCGACATACATCGCTATTACTGTTCCTTCTGGCATGTCGGGCAAACGAAAGCTTTGCGCGACGAAATCTCAAATTGCTCGATTAAGGTGCCGCAGACGAAGCAAGGCTCGCCTCCACGGTCGTATACCTGACAGTGATCGTTATACCCGCCGGTCAACGTATCCCCTGCTGTTAATGGCAGCTCCATGTAGCCGCCCTTTGAAATCGCTTCCTTTAACACACTATGCATCGATTCATAGAGTCGTTCCCATGTTTCGCTTGTCAAGGAAGGAATTTTTGCATCCGGACGAATCTTGGCTGCGAAAGCAATCTCGTCCGCATAGCAATTCCCGATACCCGACAATACATGCTGGTCAACAAGAGCCGTTTTAAGAGCTCCTCTCTTCTTGGCAAAGCGTGCTTTAAAATGCTCAAGCGTTAGTCTTTTATCGAAAGGATCCGGCCCAAGCTCAGACAGCTTCGCATCCGCTTCCTTCACCGACATGAAATGCAAATAACCAAGCCTCAGCCCGATAAAATATAAATTGCCCGTTGCAAACCGAATCGTCACTTGGACCGTGCGGTCAGGACGTTCTTCATCCGTTCCGTAGAATATCGTGCCTCCCAGCATCAAATGAAGCACAAGGCGTTTACCGTTATCGAGATGAAATAACAGATGTTTGCCTCTGCGTTCCACGAACCATATGGTCCGGCCGACCAGCTCGGCTTCAAATTGTTCGGCACTAATATTAATAGATTTGTCCCGTGTCACTTCCGTGCCCGTAATCGGCGAGCCGATAATAAGCTCCGATAATCGTAATCGGTAATTTTCCATTTCCGGCAATTCCGGCATTAAAGCTCGCTTCCTTCCTGTCCGCTCTATTGCTTTCTCTTATATCCCGATTGTGGACGAAATATACGAGAGCAGCTTATGTAAATCGTCACAAATGACATCAGGCCTGCAGCCTGCGCGCTGTGCATAGTACTCATAGTTATCACTTGTCGTTAAGCCTGTTAACACAAGCAATGTTCCGCAGCCTGAGGCATGCCCGGCAGCGATATCCGTCGCCATATTGTCGCCGACGACCCAGGTCTCCCCGGCTGACAGGCCAATTTGGCGAAGCGAGTAATCCATCAGGATCTTGGACGGCTTGCCGATCAGTGTGGGCTCCTTGCCCCCAGCCGCTGTCAGCATAGCGCCAATCGACCCGGCACCGGGGAACAAACCTCCTTCGCCAGGCAGCAGTAAATCCGGATTGGTTAATACAAATTCGGCTCCCTGATGTATCGAACGTACCGCTTGAGTCAAGCGTTCATACGATAATTGCCGATCCAGACCCTGCAGGACAAACTCCGGCTGCTCATCCGTAAGCTGTAGGCCCGCTGCTTCAACGGCTTCCATTAGCCCGCTCTCGCCAACGACGAGAACGGATGCACCGGGCTTCTTATTTGCTATATATTGTGCCGCAGCCTGCGCAGAGGTGCATACATCGCAAGGATCTGCATCAATCCCCATATTCCGAAGCCGCTCGGCAACAGTTTCAGGGGATACGGTCGAATTATTCGTAACGAAACGATAAGGCAGCTTCCACTCCCGAAGCTGCCGGATAAGCAGATCCGCTCCGTCAATTCGCTGGGTACCATGATATAAGGTGCCATCCAGATCCAGGAGCATGCCTCTCATGGGTGCTAGTTGTTCGTTCATTCAGCAAGCTTCCTTCCCGTCGTCTTGCGCAGAAGCCGCTCCTTCCGCTTGCGAAGGCCTTCGATTTCGTCGCGGCGCTTCGCGTCCCTCCTGCCGAGAGGATGGCTGAGCGCCTGTTCCAATGCTTCTGACACATATGATAGAGCTGAGTCATAATCCTTCAGCTTATGTTCATAATACATCGCCAGCTCTACGCTGGCATTCATGCCAGCCGATCCGGGCTGGACGGACTGCATTACAGCCTTCTGCCACAATAACACAGCTCGCTGCCAATTTCCAGCTTTCTTGTCTCTGGCAGCCAGCATGTTCAGAGTTGAAGATGCCGTACGCTCGGCCGCAAGGGCTGCTTGAAACATCAGCTCCGCACGGTCGCCATGCCCCATCTTCTCCAGCCATAATCCAGTACGGATAAGCTCCTCCGATTCTTCAGGCATTGGCAGCTGGTAACACCCTTCCATAGCCCCGTTAAGCAGATGTCCGAACCGAATGGACAGGCACACAAGAGACAGCATATCGATCTCATTATGCTGATATACGCCTCTCAGCGGTTCGGGATTGCCGTCAGCCAGAAACTGAAAGTACAGCTGCGGAGCCAGCGATCCTGGCACATCGTCAATTCGTTCAATGCCGAGCCGCTCTTCCTCAACATGGCTTAGCCTCAGCGATGCGAGTGTATTTTTCCAAATGCTTCGTGAAGGATGAAGGAAATCCAGATGGAGAGGCTCCCACAGCTTCCGGTTGTACCCGTTCATAATGAATCGGGTCTGCATAACCGGCCAGTCAAAGGATTTGCCGTTATAGCTGACGAGGTAGCGGTAGCTTCCCAATTTACTGTTCAAATAGTACAGCATAGCCCGCTCCTCAGCCGGATGGCGGATAACCGCCTGCTCCACAATCAGCTCCTCGCCTATCCAATAGGCAAGGCCCACCATAAACGGTACATTGCCTGTCCCGACGCCAAGTCCTGTTGTCTCAAGGTCCAAATACATCAGCTCTTCCGGAGCAACCGGTGCTTCATGGAACGCAGACAATCCGCAAGCTGCGGCAGGAAGCTCCCCCAGACAATGAATGCCGTGCTTGTGAAGCGCGGAATAACTCTTCCGCCGGATCAGGAAGCTGCCCGCCTCATTGTGAAGCAGCTTTACGCCCATCGACGACCATTCCTCCGACAAAGTCTCCAGATGATCGGTATCCGCAGGCTCAGGCTGCGGTTCGACCGTTTGATGAACGGCCCCCGTCTCTTCCGCGGGAGGAACAGTAGCAGAGCTGCCGGTTCCGCGAAGACGGTTCATCTTATCACGCAGACTGCTCATTGTTATCCCTCCTTTTCCTGGCCAACAGGTGATTTTATAACTGGGATAAAAGCTGTACGCTTTTCTGCTTCCCGTTGATTCCTTCTATTTCGTTTCCAATACATGATGGACATCCATCCTTGCAAGAGCATTTTTTTATTAGATTGGCAGCAGCCTGCTTCACTTCGTCAAAACGTTTGTAGACGTCGTCAGCAAGCCCGATTCCGCCCGGGTAATGATCATAGATAAAGATCGTCGGCAAGCCCGTATGGGCAGCCTTGATCTGTGAAGTCACATGGACGTCGCTCCGGTCGCACATGACCATAACCGGCACGATATGCTGAATCACATTGGCGATGCCAAGCAGCAGCTGCTCCAGTATCTTGGTTCCGAGCTCCGGATCCGTATCCTTCAGCTCAAGCCACGTTGCGCGGGTATGAAGCTCTTGCTCCGGCAAATGAATAGGCCCTGATCCAATGTTCTCGAACGTCGTCAGTTTGATCTTTTTGAAAATCGTCGGGATCATCGTTACCGCCACATCGCCTTGATGGACAGCACCATTCCCTGAGCTTCTGGTCTTGTCGATCTCCAGAACCTTCAGATTCACCGCGAGATTGGCATCCGTGTAATACTCGACATCCACTTCCCGCACGTACGCTTTCTTATGATCCCAATCCAGCTTCTCCACCTGGAATTGCACGCCTTCATGCAAATAGATCGCTTCGTCATGCAGCAGGGTCATGGCGCTGAACCGGTCCATCTCGCCAATGATTCTGACATCCGCTACATTCGACTGGTCAACGATGACTACATTCTCCTGCGAAGCGGAGCGCAAGCTGATCTCGCTTGCCGGGAAGGCTTGATTTGCCCAGTAAAAGGTATCCCCATTACGGTGCAGCACGCGTTCCTCCTGAAGGTATTCCAGAATCTCGCTTACTTCTGCCGGCCCAAATTCCTCGGTATTCTTGAACGGAAGCTCATAAGCTGCACATCTGATATGATCGACCAGGATAATCAGATTCTCCGGATTAATCCGCGCGGATTCCGGAGTTCTGTCGAAGAAATACTCCGGGTTCTGAACAATATATTGGTCGATCGGCGTAGAGCTGGCCACCATCAGAATAAGCGCTTCTCCATGCCTTCTTCCCGCACGTCCTGCCTGCTGCCAGGTGCTCGCGATGCTGCCCGGATATCCGGTCATGACACAAACCTGAAGCTGCCCGATATCCACGCCAAGCTCCAGGGCATTTGTGCTTACAACGCCAAGAATCTCGCCGTCCCTAAGTCCTTTCTCAATCTCTCTCCGCTGCTTGGGCAGATAACCACCCCGGTAGCCCCGGATAGACTTCGTGCCGATCTGATTCTTAACCAGCTCCTGAAGATGGCTGAGGATGATCTCCACTCTTACGCGGCTGCGGGCGAATACGATCGTCTGGATCTTGTTCTTCAAGAAATCCTTCGCCAGATGATTGACTTCAACGGTGGCGCTTTTCCGGATGTTCAGCGGCACATTTACGATAGGAGGATTATAGAATACAAAATGCTTTCGGCCTCTTGGCGCTCCGTTATCGTCGATCAGCCGCATCGGACTCCCCGTCAGCTGCTCCGCCAGTTCCTTCGGATTCGCAATGGTGGCCGACGTACAGATGAAAGTCGGATTGCTTCCGTAAAACTTGCAGATCCGCTTCAATCTTCGGATTACATTGGCTACATGACTGCCAAACACGCCGCGGTACGTATGAAGCTCATCGATTACGATATATTTCAAATTCTCGAATAGGCTGACCCACTTCGTATGATGAGGCAGAATGGCGGAATGAAGCATATCGGGGTTCGTGATGACGATATGGCCGGCTTTACGGACGATCTGCCGAATCGCCGGTGAGGTGTCTCCATCATAGGTGTAGCTCTTGATATCAATCCCCATCTCGTCGATAATTTCGTTCAGCTCGCTTTTCTGATCCTGTGCCAGCGCTTTTGTCGGGAACAAATATAAAGCCCGGCTTGTCTCATCCTTAGCAATAGCCTGAAGAACAGGCAGGTTATAACACATCGTTTTGCCGGATGCCGTCGGGGTTACCGCTACGATATTCTCGCCTTTGGATGCCAGCCGGAAAGCTGTTCCCTGGTGGGTGTACAGCTCCGTAATACCGCGTTTTTGCAGTGCCTCCCGAATACGCGGGTCCACACTGTCGTCAAACGGCGTTGTTTTCGCTTCCAGCGGCTGCATTTCATACCAATTCACTATATTTTCATTTGAGCGTAATTCCTCAATTAATTCAGGCAAAGTTTTCTTCTTGAACATAAACGGTCGTCACCCCTTGATACCAACAGTTTAGCGAATATTTGTTCGCTTGGCTAGAGGATTCAGGAAAGACATATTTTACCGCAAAAAAACAACAAACCCGCCCCCGGGTAAGGGCGGGTCTGTCTTATACATGTGGTGATTCCCAAGAGCGTTTGCTCCATCCGACATGATGCCCGAGCACTTTCATGTCCCGGTCCAGTGTAACTTCAACACCAAATGCCATTCGGTTGTCACGCCAGAACCGCACATCTTTCCAGGATACCTCATAACCATCCTGCTTCTCTTCGACTTGCAGATGTACCTGTTCGGCAAAGCCAAGGAATGCTTTTACCCCGTCAGCCTCCATTGCAGCCTTTACGACCGGCGTATGCTCGCTCGGCTCATGCTTCAGCACGGTTGATTCCAGATGAATCTGACTACCTGATATTGTGCCTGCGCGATAGCAGTCACCGCAATCCGCCGTAAACTGCCAGCTCCCTCCGGCCAGACTCGGAACCAGTGTGATCCTGGCCGTACTGCCAAGGTGGAGCTTAAGCCTTCTTCTCACCCGCCATCGCATCCGCAGACGCACGGCTATATAGACAAATGTTAGAACATAAATACAGGCAAACAGCGGCCCTGGCGGAAGCACTCCGAGCATCCAGCAGATTAAACCAATCAAGTGAGCTCCAAACAAATAGGGATCAAACAGGCAGAGAGCGTCTAAATGCCACCATTTTCTGGAGAACGGCCGGAGACACTGTACGCCGTACGTGTTGAAGAGATCCAGGACAATATGAAAACATACCGCTGCCAGCGTCCAAAACATAACCAGCAGAACATGCTCCATTACGCCGAACAGCCAAGCCGAACTCAGTCCGATTGCTGCAGCCCAAATCAATGGAGCAGGTACAGAATGACTAATGCCCCGGTGGTTACGGATATAGGCCGCTTTCCCCTTCAACCTCGCGAATACATCGAAATCCGGCGCATGGCTGCCAATCACCGTGCCGGCCAGAACCGCATAGCCGATTGCCGGATGAACCGCGACTGCCGGATTAAGCATGGCAAGACCGCCAAGCGTTGCACCAAACAGCAAATGACTTCCCGTATCCATCTGTCCTCATCCCCTTACCCGCAGATTTAAGGCCAGCATAATACGGCTTCATTAACGGATTATTACCGAGGCATGATGAATTTGTAAGGAGCCCTGCAGACAAGCTAGCCTCTAACCCTCGGAACCTCCGTGTGATAGAGATCATGAGCAGCTGAGGAATTCGGGAATATCGCTCTGGCTTCCTCTTCAAGCGCCGCAAGATCTTCCTCAACAAACCGGGTGCTGAAATGCGTCATGATCAGCCGTTTCGCATTGGCATCTCTCGCGGTTGTTGCCGCTTCAACTGTTGTGGAATGGCCGTACAGATGAGCTTTCTCTTCCTGACCTGCAGCAAAGGTGGCTTCATGCACAAGCAAATCTGCATTTTGTGCCAGTCGGGAAGCATTGTCGCATGGCTTTGTATCGCCGGCAATGGCAATAACTCTTCCGCATACCGGTGTTCCCGTAACGTCTGCAGCTCGAATCAAGGTTCCGTCAGGAAGCGTAATATCTTCGCCTTTTTTAATCCGGCCAAACAAAGGTCCCGCAGGAACACCTAATTGCTGCAGCAGCTCTACATTTAATTTGCCTTGGCTTTCGCATTCGGTAATGCGGTAGCCAAAGCAAGGAATGCGGTGCTCGAGCGGCAAAGCCTCCACCGTGTAACGTTCCGTCTGATAGATTACCCCTTCAAATACTTCATGATAGGTGATCTCATAATCAAGATGTGTGCTGCTCAGAGTGAGTGCTGTTTCAATCATCTCCCGGATACCGGGAGGGCCAAACAGCTGCAGCGGACTGTTGCCGCCGACATAAGACCGGGTACTGAGCAATCCCGGAATGCCGTATGTATGATCGCCATGCAAATGGGTAACGAATAACGCCTCCAGCTTGCCCAGCTTAAGCGGCGTGCGCATTAACTGATGCTGAGTTCCTTCACCCGCATCAAACATCCAGAGCGAGCAGTCCGGATCCGGCAGTCTCAGTGCTATGGATGTTACATTGCGATGCTTCATCGGACGGCCTGCGCCCGTTCCCAGAAACCAAATTTCCATTCTGCTGTCACCTCACGACACTTAATCGCCACGTTATAGGATGAAAGCCCCCGAGAGCGGCGGCTGGTGAACCAGCATGCGCTTACGGAGGCTTAGCTTGCACTTATCGTTCTACTTTTTCAACGTTGAAATATTGGGCTTCCGGATGAGCGAATACCATCGCGGATACAGATGCTTCCGGCTCCATCATGAAGCCTTCCGTCAGTTCTACGCCAATATCCTCCGGCTTCATCAATTCGAACAAAGGCCCTTGGTCTTCCAAATTCGGACATGCCGGATAACCAAAGGATACGCGGATACCTTGATAACGCGCGCCGAAACGCTGCTTCATGGTCATCGATGCCGGATCCGGGAAGCCCCAGACATCACGCATCATATGATGGACGCGTTCCGCCATTGCCTCTGCGACCTCAAGGGCCACCGACTGCAGTGCATGTGAACGCAGATAATCGCCTTTGTCCTTCCACTCCGTAGCAAGCTCTCGTACGCCATGACCGGCCGTTACAACGAGGAAGCCTACATAGTCCATTACTCCGCTCTCTACCGGTTTCAAATAATCCGCCAGACAAAGGAATGGCTCAACCTGCTGACGAGGGAAGGTGAAGCGTTTAATTTCTTTCGAATGATCCTGTGGATCGTATATGATGATATCATTGCCGGACGACTGAGCCGGGAAGAACCGGTACATGCCATTTGCCGTCAGAATACCGTCCGTCGTACCTTCCTGCAGAATTCCGTCAACCGTTTCCTTCAGTTGAACGGCCTTTTCGTTGCCTTCCTGAAGAAGGTTATCCACATTGCCTTTCAAGCCAAGGTGATGGCCAAGCAGCATCTGCATATTCACATAAGGAATGATATGCGGAATCGGTACATCCCGCAAAATATGTCTGTCTGTATCCGGAGGGATATAGACAGGCGCATCAACCGAAATTTTGGAACGCTCTATGCGCGTCAGCTGCGGCTGTGCTTTTTTCTCTTCGGTTGCTTCACCGCCAGACTCCTTATAGATGCGCATTTCCTCTTCCATTCGACTGCGATGCCCGTTATCCATCAGCTTGTTCGCGAGATCCAGACCGTCCATCGCATCTTTCGCGTACAGCGTTAAGCCATCGTATTCAGGGCCGATTCTGGTCTTCGTGAACTTACGTGTAAGAGCCGCGCCGCCGACCATAATTGGAGCAGAGATGCCAGCATTACGCAAGTCCTGTGCCGTAACGACCATTTGCTGAGCGGATTTTACGAGCAGACCGGATAAGCCGATAATATCGGCATTCTCTTTACGCTGCGCTTCGATCAGCTGCTCAGGCGGTACTTTGATGCCAAGGTTAATAATTTTGTAACCGTTATTCGACAAAATAATTTCGACAAGGTTTTTGCCGATGTCATGCACATCGCCCTTTACCGTTGCCAGAATGATTTTCCCTTTCACGGATGATTCATTCTTCTCCATAAACTGTTCGAGATGAGCTACCGATGCCTTCATAACCTCCGCGCTCTGCAGAACCTCTGCTACGATCAGCTCGTTATTATTGAACAAACGTCCAACCTCTTCCATCCCGCGCATCAACGGTCCGTTGATAACTTCAAGCGCCGTATATTTCTTCAGCGCCTCGTCAAGGTCAGGAATAAGCCCTTCCTTTGTCCCTTCCACGATATAAGAAGCAAGACGCTCCTCCAGAGACAGGTTCGATACCTTCTCTTTCTTCACGACTTTCTTCTCGCGGAAAGCGGCAACAAAGGCAGCTAGTGTATCATCATTGGTATTGTAGATGAGATCTTCAGCCAGCTTGCGCTCTTCTTCCGGAATCGAAGCATACCGTTCCAGTTTTTCCGTATTAACGATCGCGTAGTCAAGACCGGCCTTTGTACAATGATACAAATAAACCGAGTTCAGTACTTCGCGGCCGGCATCCGGCAGACCAAACGAGATATTGCTGAGTCCCAGAATCGTCTTCGCTTTCGGGAATCTCTCTTTAATCATCTTAATGCCTTCGATTGTCTCAACAGCCGATCCGATATATTGCGGGTCACCGGAGCCAACCGGGAACATATTCGGGTCGAAAATAATGTCTTCCGGATTCATTCCGTATTTATTAACAAGCAAGTTATAAGAGCGTTCCGCTACTTCCATCTTCGCTTCGCGGGATACCGCCTGTCCGCGCTCGTCAATCAGAATCATGACAACCGCCGCACCGTATTGATGAATAAGCGGCAGGATCTTCTCAAACTTCGACTCGCCGTCCTCAAGGTTAATGGAGTTAATAATCGCTTTACCTTGCGAATATTTCAGTCCCAGCTCGATAATATGGTCATACGTCGAATCAAGCATCAGCGGTACTTTAATCTTCTTCACGACCTGCGGAAGGAATTCGTGAACCGCATAAGCCTCATCGATATCCGTATCCTGCAGGTTGATATCGATGATATGGGCGCCGCCTTTTACCTGGGCACGAGCAATTTCCGATGCTTCATCAAACTTGCCTTCTTTGATCAGACGTTTGAATTTACGCGAACCGGAAATATTGGTCCGTTCCCCGATCATAATCGGACGGTTATCGTCTTCAATGAATACCGTCTCAATACCGGAGACAGCAGCCGGGTGAGTTCCGTACTGCGTACGCGGCGCAAAAGTGGCCATCGTCTCGGCCAAGGCCTTAATATGCGCAGGAGTCGTCCCGCAGCAGCCGCCAGCGATGTTCAACCAGCCTTGTTCCGCAAATGCCGACATTTTTCGCGCAAGAGATTCTGGAGATTCATGGTAATTACCGTTCTCATCCGGCAACCCTGCGTTAGGATAACAGCTTACAGCCGTGTCGGCAATTTCACTCAGCGAGCGAATATGGTCACGCATGAATTCCGGTCCTGTTGCGCAGTTCAGTCCGATAGAAATCGGCTTCAAGTGCTCAAGGGAAATGTAGAAGGATTCTATCGATTGGCCTGCCAGGGTAGTCCCCATTGGCTCAATCGTACCGGAGATCATAATCGGAAGCTCGCGGTTCATAGTCTCGAACGCTTTGCGGATCCCGATACTCCCGGCTTTTACGTTCAGCGTATCCTGTGACGTCTCCAGCAGAATGGCATCCACATCGCCTTCGATCAGTGCAAGCGTCTGTTCGTAATAACTGTCTACGAGCTCTTCGAAAGTTACGCCGCCGGTAACGGACAGCGTTTTGGTCGTTGGTCCAAGCGCGCCGGCTACATACCGCGGGCGTTCAGGTGTCGAGAATTTATCAGCCGCATCTCTTGCCAGCTTGGCAGCAGCAAGGTTAATTTCACGTGCTTTTTCCGGGATATCGTATTCCGCCAGCACGACGCTTGTCGCGCCAAATGTGTTGGTCTCCAAAATATCGGCGCCGGCTTCCAGATACTTTTCATGGATCGTCGAAATGACATCCGGACGCGTTAAAACGAGCATTTCATTACATCCGTCAAGCTCTTCCCCGCCGAAATCATCAGCAGTCAGATCAGCCTGCTGAATCATCGTTCCCATCGCTCCGTCCAGGATGAGTATCCGTTGCTGCATCAATTCTTGTATGGTCGGTTTCAACAAATTTCGTACACCCTTCCTCCGAAAATCATTAACAAATAGTGTAACAGAATAGCCGCTTTCTGAAAAGGCAGTCCATCGACATTTGACTACTTTTGCTATATAATTGGACTTATCGGTTAATTTCTATAGGGAAAGAGGGATTGAGAATGGCTGAAATCCGCATTCGCAATACGAACGAACGTATTTCTGGTGAACAGAACGTACGTGAATTTTTAGAAAATCAAGAAGTTCTGTACGAACATTGGGATGCATCCAAGCTCCCTGCACATCTGCAAGAGAAATTTGTTCTCTCCGACGAAGAGAAAGCAGAGGTTTTGTCTACCTTTAATACAGAAATTACTGATCTTGCTGGTCGCCGCGGTTATAAAACTTGGGACATCATTACATTATCCGATGCTACTCCTAACCTCGATGAACTGCTGAAAAAATTTGAATCCGTGCATACACATACAGAAGATGAAGTACGTGCCATCACTGCCGGTAAAGGTATCTTCGTTATCAAAGGGACAGAAGAAGTGGGCTACTTCGATGTTGAACTTGAAGCTGGTGACGTTATTTCCGTACCTGAGAGAATTCCTCACTTCTTTACGTTGATGGATAACCGTCAAATCGTAGCGGTACGTCTCTTCATCGAAACAGAAGGCTGGATTGCTCATCCATTCGAAGACCCTGCATTCGTAAAATGATTAAGTAGAACAAAGCCCCTCGCTCCATCTTCCGATGGCGAGGGGCTTTGTCTTGTCCATTATTGCTCAAGCAATAGCAGCAATTCTTCCAAATGAGCAATTTCATGCGATGGGATAATGTCATCATTGCGTACAGCACCATGACGGTTCACCCATACGGATGTCATGCCGATCGTATTCGCTCCAAGAATATCCGTAGTCAGCTTGTCGCCAACCATAATGCCATGATCCGGCTCAATGCCGAGACGTTCCAAAGCATGACGGAAAATTGAAGCAGCCGGTTTACCTTCTCCGAATTCACCGGAAATAATGATGTGGTCGAAGTAAGGAACCAATTCAGGAACACCTGCCAGTTTCTCACGCTGCAGATCCGGAGATCCGTTCGTAAGGAGGAGCAGCTTGTACTTTCCTTTAAGTGCATCCAATACGCGGAAAGTTTCATCATAAACGAGCGGACGACGGCGGCGTTCTGCTGGGAACTGCTCAGCCAGCTTCTCGCCTAGTTCCTGATTATCAACGCCAAGTGAACGCAACCCGCGAGTCCAAGCTTCCTTGCGGTAGCCAGGTGCCAGCTGCTCAAGCTTGCGGAACTCTTCTTGCTCGCCTTCACGGAAGTTCGCCCAGAGGCCTTCGAACGGATTAATACCAATCATCTTCGTGAACGGAAATGTCTCATAGGATTCATACAGGGCACGCGCTTCTCTGCGCACGGCTTCTTCCAGTTGCTCCGGATCAACGCCAGCAGCATCTGCACCTGCTTGACATGTTGCCTCGAATGCTTCCTTTACGCTGCGGTCATCCCACAGTAACGTATCATCAAGATCAAATAGAACCGCTTGCTTCCCCATAATTCGCATAACTCTCCTACTCTTCTTCTATTTGGTTTCAAAAGGCAAGTTGTGTGTCTTTGCAAAATCCTGCAGTCTGCTGCTCATTTCATCCGTTGGATAACGGTTGAGCAAACGCGAGAACACCCAGTTCGCGCCTTTTTGCTGCATAATAACAACAGCGCCTTTTTGAACGCTAATCCCCTTAATATTTGACACATGGAGCTGTTTGTCACCCGTTAATTTGCGGGTTTGGATATAATCCTTGCCTACCGCGAGGTAAGGACGGCGCAGCAGGAAGATCAGCGCAAGGAATAAATAGCAGCCAATCGTGACCCATAACATCGTTGTTGGCTCGAAATCCGGAGCCGTTGTAACCAGAATGGTATACATACTGATCATCAATACGAGAAAGATCGGAAATATGTAGTTGCGGCCTTTAAACCGCTCTACCTTGGGTGCTGCTGACGTGCCAATCTGTGATGCACCATGCTTTTTACGCGCTTTATTGATTTGGTTCGTATTTTTGCGCACTTTGCGCTCCCACGTACGAGACAAGCTTATTCCTCCTAGTGTATATTGCAGACGCCGTTCATGGAACGGCGTCACTGCTTGCTATATAAAGATTAGACCAACTTAATGAGTTACATCCTTCGAATCGCCGTCTACAATTTCAATCGAATCCAACTGCTGACGGAAATTTCTTTTGAAGTTGTCCAGATATTGTTTACGCAATACGGCACGTTCAGCGATTTCCTCTTCGGTTAGCCCAACTGTCTTATTTTTACGGGATAATTCATTAATACGCGCGATGATTTCTTCCACTGCATTCACCTCGTTTGCTCAGTACTCATCCTTCCTACCTATTTTGACTTTTATCGCGAGTAATTGTCAAGGCAATGATCGAAGAATAACAAAAGGACAGGCAAGATTCGAACATCCCGTGTCCGAACTTCCTGTCCATCTGAATCTATAGCTGCTAAGGGATAATCAAGACTTGTCCCGGCTGAAGCTCTGCGGAACGTAATTGGTTCCGTTGTTTGATCTTATAGATGTATTGTCTAATGTCCTTGGAGTTGTCAACAAAGCGATCGGCAATCCCCCACAATGTATCACCTGCCGACACAACGACGGTCTGCTCATCTATTGCGGCTGCTTCTATATAATCGGATGAAGCATTCGTACGCATCATCAGGAAACTTGTAAAGAGAAGAACGAATACTGTGGCACTTACAATAAGTTTGAAAGCATGACGATTCATGTTATGGCCCCGCGGCTTGAAAGATTTAACGGCTTCTTCCTTATGGATACTCTTATAAAAAGATGGATTCATGATCATTATTATCGCTCCCCGAACGTTTGTTCTGTTTTCTTATGTTCTTAGAATAACACGAACAAATGTTTGCAGTCAACAAAAATGCGAACTTTTGTTTTTAAGAACTTATGTTTGTACGAACTCCGGTTCTATGTTATAATTTTCTTCAAATATTATATTGGAGTGATTCGCGTGTCTAAGATTTCGAACCGCCAACAGTCGATTCTTGAATTTATTAAGAATGAGGTTCGGGACAAAGGATACCCGCCTTCTGTTCGCGAAATCGGCGAAGCGGTTGGCCTTGCATCAAGCTCCACCGTACATGGCCACTTGGATCGTCTGGAGAAGAAAGGTCTTATCAGACGTGACCCAACGAAACCACGGGCGATCGAAATTTTGGATCAAGACGGTGTTGACGGCATTATCCTCCCAGCTGTAGCGCAAGTACCAATTGTCGGCAAAGTAACGGCAGGCATGCCGATTACGGCGACTGAAAATATTGAGGAATACTTCCCGCTATCCGCTCATTTCGTCGGTGACGATGAAGTATTTATCCTGAATGTCGTTGGCGACAGCATGATCGAAGTCGGCATACATAACGGAGACTATGTGATTGTCCGCCAGCAGCCGACAGCCAACAATGGTGATATCGTTGTTGCCATGACGGAAGATGACGAAGCAACCGTGAAGACATTCTACAAAGAGAAAGATCATATCCGCCTTCAGCCGGAGAACTCCACAATGGAGCCGATTCGCTTGAACACCGTTACGATTCTTGGCAAAGTAGTTGGCTTGTTCCGTGACTTCCACTAATTTCACACATCATAAAAGTGGCTGTTCCCGCTATCCCGATTTAATTATTCGGATAGTGCGAACAGCCTCTTTTTTTATTTTATGGATTTGTTTGGAATCATCGCTCACCTAGTTGCCTAAATATGGTATTGTTTCAATAGAACTGAATATTTCTGAGGTGAGCAGATTTGAACAAGAAATTAACGAAATCATCCTTTGATAAATCCATATCCGGTGTTTGCGGCGGAATTGCTGACTACTGCAATCTGTCCTCTTTATTCGTAAGACTACTGTTCGTATTATTTGTCCCCGCCAATCTGATCATCTACATCATTCTGGCTAACCTTATTCCGGATAGTCCTCCATCTTTGTATAAAAAATAAAAATCCACTGCCAAGTTAGGCAGTGGATTTTTATTTTGTTTATCCTAGTACAGCGTCAGATACTGATCGCGTTCCCATTGATGAACTTGTGTTTTGTACATGTCCCACTCGATTTCTTTCAGCTCGTAGAAGTGAGCAAGGGCATGCTCGCCAAGTGCGTCGCAGACAACGTCGCTGCGGAGCATCTCGTCGAGGGCTTCCTTCAGATCGGATGGAAGGCTTGGCACGCCGGACTCCAGGCGCTCTTCTTCCGTCATGATGTAGATGTTGCGGTCTACTGGAGCAGGCAGCGGAGTTTTGTTCTTGATTCCGTCCAGACCTGCTTTCAGCATTACAGCAAGAGCCAGGTACGGGTTCGCCGCCGGATCCGGGTTACGAACCTCGATACGCGTGCTGAGGCCGCGGGATGCCGGGATACGAATCATTGGCGAACGGTTGCTCGCCGACCAAGCTACATAACAAGGCGCTTCATAACCTGGCACCATCCGTTTGTAGGAGTTGATCGTAGGGTTCGTAATAGCTGCCATTGCACGGGCATGCTCCAGAACACCAGCCATGTAATAACGAGCCGTTTGACTTAAACCAAGGCGATCCTTCTCGTCATAGAATACGTTTGTGCTGCCCTGGAAGAGCGATTGGTGACAGTGCATACCGGAACCGTTTACGCCAAAGAGCGGCTTCGGCATAAAGGTTGCATGGAGTCCATGCTGTCTTGCAATCGTCTTAACAACAAGCTTGAAGGTTTGAATCTGGTCTGCGGCTTTGATCGCATCCGCGTATTTGAAGTCGATTTCGTGCTGGCCGGGAGCCACTTCATGGTGGGAAGCTTCAATCTCGAAGCCCATTTCTTCCAGCGTAAGTACGATTTCACGGCGGCAGTTCTCGCCCATATCCATCGGAGCAAGGTCAAAGTAACCGCCTTGGTCATTAAGTTCAGTTGTTGGTTCTCCGCGTTCGTCGGTTTTGAACAGGAAGAACTCCGGTTCCGGACCAACGTTCATTGCAGTGAAGCCCATTTCTTCCGCTTCCATCAGTGCGCGCTTCAGAATACCGCGCGGGTCGCCGGCAAACGGCGTGCCATCAGGCATATAAATATCACAGATCAGACGGGCAACACGGTCTTGAGCAACCCATGGGAATACAACCCAAGTATCCAGATCAGGGTATAAGTACATGTCAGATTCTTCGATACGAACGTAACCTTCAATGGAAGATCCGTCGAACATCATTTTATTATCCAATGCTTTGTCCAACTGGCTTACGGGAATTTCAACATTCTTGATCGTGCCAAGCAAATCGGTAAATTGAAGACGGATAAATCGAACGTTCTGTTCCTCCGCAATGCGTTTAATATCCTCTTTTGTGAAGCTCACAGCATTCATCTCCTTTAAAAGAATTGTGAAGCAATTCTTACTTCGTAAGCATAGGCTTAAAGAATTGTGAAGCAATTCTTACTTCGTAAGCATCGGCTTAAAGAATTGTGAAGCAATTCTTGCTTCGTAAGCATCGACTCTTGCTTGTTTAATTATTAGGAATAGACTAGCGCTTGTTCAAGAAACGTGACAGCTGGCCTTGAATAAGTGAAGCCTGGCCGGGACGTTTCTCCAGCAATTGCTGCTTCAGAAGGCGGTGCAGCTGCGCATCGGACAGCTCCTTGCGCTTCACTTCTGATTGCTCGCTTACAATTGTCGCGTCGTCCGATTCTTTTGAAACCGGATTCATGACTTGCTTAATGCCGGCAATGTTAACACCTTTTTCAATCAATGCTTTAATCTCTAATAGCCGCTCTACATCATTAAAAGAGAACAGTCGCTGGTTACCTGCCGTTCTGGCCGGAACTATCAATTCATGCTGCTCATAATAACGAATTTGACGCGCCGTTAGATCCGTCAGCTTCATTACGATACCGATCGGAAATAAGGCCATGTTTCTACGAATATCGTCACCCATGTCGCATCAACCTTCCAGTCGCTCATTTATACGTATATAATAACGTCCTACCAAAAACGTGTCAAGTTGTGTTAGGTTTAATTACGTTTAATTGTGATAAGATCGTTCGTAATGAGTCGACGTAACGCTGTAAGTACACCAAACTTCGCATGGGCAAACGTCAAGCCGCCTTGCATATAAGCGATAAAAGGCTCGCGGATCGGCGCATCGGCAGATAACTCCAAGCTTCCGCCCTGAATAAAGGTCCCTGCCGCCATGATGACAGGATGCTCATATCCCGGCATATCCCATGGCTCCGGCACGACATGAGCATCTACCGCAGCTGCCTGTTGAATGCCTTGAACAAATGCAATAAGCTGCTCGGCACCGCCAAATCGGACCGCCTGAATAAGATCCGTGCGGGGCTCCGTCCAATGAGGTTTCGTCTCGAACCCTAGCTGCTCAAACAGGGCTGAGGCAAATACGCTTCCCTTCACCGCTTGTCCAACGAGATGCGGGGCGAGGAACAAGCCCTGATAAATCCCGCGGAGGGTGTCCAGCATGGCGCCAACCTCTCCCCCAATACCAGGCGCAGTCAGACGAAAAGCTGCCTGCTCGACTGCAGCGGCAGTTCCGGCAATATATCCTCCGGTTGAAGCGAGTCCGCCTCCCGGATTCTTAATAAGTGAACCTGCCATGAGATCTACCCCAACCTGGGTTGGCTCAAGCAGCTCAGTAAATTCCCCGTAACAATTATCAACGAATACAAGGACATCCGGCTTGATCTGCTTCACCCGCTGGACCATATCGCCAATCTGGGCAACGGTAAATGACGCTCGCCAGCTATAGCCCCGAGAGCGCTGAATGCCGATTACCTTTGTACGCTCATTAATGCTTGTCTCAATACCATCCCAATCCAGGCTTCCATCCTCCTGAAGGTCCACTTCGTTGTAACGGATGCCCCAGTCCTGCAAGGAGCCTGTCCCATCGCCAGGTTTACCGATTACTTTGTGCAGCGTGTCATATGGTTTACCTGTAATATAAAGCAGCTCATCACCCGGTCGGAGCACGCCAAAGAGCGCGCACCCGATGGTGTGCGTACCCGATACGAAATGCGGGCGTACAAGCGCCGCCTCTGCTCCAAATACATCCGCATAGACAAGATCAAGCACCTCACGGCCCCGGTCATTATAGCCATAACCCGTCGAGCCGGTGAAGTGGAAATCGCTCACTTGATGACGTTGAAACGCACGGATCACTTTCCACTGATTCTTTTCTGCAATCCGATCAATGGAACGGAGCTGCCCGGCAGCCAGCTCCTCCGCTTGATCGGCTAATTTCTCAAGTTCATTCCAAATCGTTTGACTATCTTGATGTTGATTGTCACTCATTCCTGCCTGTCTCTCCCTCTATTAGCGTAACCCAATTCCATTATTCTATATATGGCTGAAGCTTATGGCCGTTTAATTCATAAGCCTGGCGGCTCACTTGCACGGTAAGGCGCAAGGATTCGCCATCCTCGCTAATATCATTGCCTACCACTTCACCACTGCGATAAGCGAGTGCAATCAAGTCACCGCGGTCGGCCGGCAGAGTAAACATGACGGTATCTCCTGTCAGTTTATCCTGAATTTTGTTCCGAACCAAGGTCAAGTCATCTTCCACGTAAGCACTGATGACCAATGTATCAGTCACCGGAGTTGGAAGTTCAACCTGCTTCTCTTCGCACAGGTCCTTTTTATTATAAATCGTTAGGCTAGGTGTCCCCGCTGCTCCAAGATCTCCAAGAATCTGCTCTACGACAGCCATGTGTTCCTCACGCATTGGCGAGCTGCCGTCCACGACATGAAGGACCAGATCTGCCTCCAGCACTTCCTCCAGCGTTGCACGGAATGCAGCAACAAGGTCATGTGGCAAATTCTGAATAAAACCTACCGTATCGGTCAGGACAACTTCACGGCCATTTGGCAGCTCCAGGGTACGGGAAGTCGGATCCAGCGTAGCGAACAGCTGATTCTCGACAAACACATCAGCGCTGGTCAGCTCCCGCAGCAGCGTAGATTTCCCTGCATTCGTGTAACCCACAAGGGCAACTTGAATAACGCCGGATTTCTTGCGTCTCTCACGGTGCAGCTTCCGGTGACGGACCATTTCGTCAAGCTGTGCCTTGAGATCAGCAATCCGGCCTCTGATATGACGGCGGTCTGTCTCGAGCTTGGATTCACCGGGACCCCTTGTGCCGATACCGCCGCCAAGCCGTGACAGGTTCTTGCCATGCCCGGACAGACGCGGCAGCAAATAGCTGAGCTGTGCAAGCTCAACTTGAACAATGCCTTCACGGGTCTTCGCCCGCTGCGCAAAGATATCCAGAATAAGCTGCGTACGGTCAATGATTTTCAAATCAAGCGTTTCTTCGAGATTCCGCACCTGTGCACCGGAAAGCTCCTGGTCAAAAATCGCAGTGGTTGCCCCCAATTCCTCGGCAACAGCCCGCAGCTCCTCTACCTTGCCTTTGCCGATGAACCATCTGGTATCAGGTGCTTCTTTATTCTGGGTAATCGTAGTCAACACTTCTGTACCAGCCGTCTCCGCTAGGGCAACAAGCTCCTCCAGCGAATGCTCCGGATCGCTTATGCCCCGCTTAATGTTGGGAGTGACCAGACTGACCAGCACGGCGCGTTCTTGCATGGTAGTTGTCGTATTAAATGTTTTATTTTGCATGAGTACTCCTTCTAGAGTGTTGTTATTTCAGCATTATTTCGGTTCCCATTTGAAATCTTCAGGCTTTATCGCCATCAGCTCCTGCTTTGGGGGAACGCTGTTCGCATATTGATTCAGCAGCCTTACCGCCTGGTACCGGATCGCTTTCTCAATCATATTCCGTACATACCGCGCGTTGCTGAATGAGAACAAGTCACTCATCTTCTCTTGAATCAAATGCTGCCTTAACTTAAATATGGACTGCGGCATTAAATTATAATCCCTGTCCTTCGCCATAAGCTCGGAAATTTGAATTAATTGATCAATCGAGTAGTCTGGAAAGTCAATCTGGATGGGAAAGCGGGAGGGCAGCCCGGGATTGGTAAGCAGAAAATGATCAATCTCCGCCGGATATCCCGCCAGGATCAGCACAAATTGATTGCGGTGATCCTCCATGGCTTTTACCAGTGTGTCAATCGCCTCTTTACCAAAATCCTTCTCCCCGCCTCGCGCAAGGCTGTACGCTTCGTCCACGAACAGGACGCCGCCAATTGCCTTCCGCACCAAATCCCGTGTTTTCTGCGCCGTATGCCCAATGTACTCCCCAACAAGATCAGCACGCTCTACTTCGATCAGATGGCCCTTCGCAAGTACGCCCATCTTCTGAAACAGCTTCGCGACAATTCTTGCGATCGTCGTTTTGCCTGTCCCCGGATTCCCCTTAAATATCATATGATAGACATGGGAGCCGCCGGACAAGCCTGCTTCCGACCGCATACGGGTTATATATAAAAGCGCATAAACTTCATAGATGAGGGCCTTCACATTATCCATGCCCACCATAGGCTCAAGCTCTTTCTGTATATCGGCAAAATGATCTCCAGGAGGGAGCGGCTTGACGGCTGGCAGCGGCTCATTATCGACCACTGGCGCAGAAGCTGTCATTTGAACCGGTTCCTGGCTTCGAAGTACTACATTAATTTGACGGGACGGCCTCGCTCCATTATTCGATCCCGATATGACATGTCCGTTCATCTATCGCATCACCTATCCTTCGCACCGTCACTAGCTTAGGCATGCCGATAAGATAAGCCCGGCATATCCCGCTTCTAACAAGTGTATTCTATCGGAATCGGTCATATTAACAGATTTTATTAAGGATAGTCAGGAGAACGGTATCCGAAATGGAGGAGGACTGCATCCACCTTCCACTTGGCAAATGCCAGAACTTCACGAGACTGGTTTTTAAACGGATTCAGCACTTCAGAATGGAATGCCGCAGCCTCCGCATTCTGATAGTCAAGATAACGGGCAATCTCCATCGCTCTTGGCGCATGGTAATCGTGAGTCACGATCAGAAGCTTCTTCAGCTGATGATCGGCGGCAATGACCTTGCTGTTAAGCAGATTCTCATATGTACTTCTTGCCGCATTATCCAGAAGCATCTTATCCGCAGGAATCCCTTTTTCAAGCAGATATACCCGCATCCCTTCCGCTTCAGTCAGCTTGGAGCCGTTGTGATCAAGACCGCCGCTTAAGATGAGCTGCTTTACTTTACCTTCTTTGTACAGCTTATATGCAAAATCGAGACGTTCCTTTAGTGCAGGGCTTGGCTTGTCCGACCATAGGGAAGCGCCAAGCACAATAGCCGCGTCTGCCTTTTCAATCGGAGCGGAGTCATCATAGCTGTTAATAAGCCAGAGAAGATAACCGCAGTATAGTAAACCTACGAGACATAATCCGATACAGATACGAAACAGGAGCAGCCCGCGGCGTTTGCGTGACTTGCTCCTCGTTTGAACAATACTTTTCATGATTCTCTAAGCTCTCTCTCCGTCAAGCTTTTGCGGTGCTTCAAGCTAAGCGTGAAATACCGGAACCTGCCGTTCCGGATACTGGAAAGCAATCTCCCTGCTGTCTTGCGCGCTAATGCCGCTTCTTTCCCGGTTACCTCTCCATCACGAAGAGCATCCTCAAGCTCATCCTCATCGAGCAGAAAAACTTCACCGCTTGGCAGAACAACCACGTCCAGATACAAGTCATCAAACCAGGGAACATGTTGATCTGTGAGGCCTTGCGTCTTGCAAATATCAATGTACCATTGCACGACACGGCCCTTATCGTCAAACATCGTTGTTACGACAAAATGCTCGCCCCGCGGAAAATGCTGCATCCATAGATATCCGCGATCCGCCAGACATAAACGCCGCCCGTTATATTCCTTCCAAAGCGGCTCACGCAATTCATGAATCCGGTAAAACGTAACGAGACCTTTGAACTCATCACTGTCGAGCGCCAGACAATTGTAGCTTTTGCGTATAATGCGACGCCAGTTTGCCCGGTCCGAAAATTTTCGTTTCATACGGAACGTACCTTTCCGTTGAGATAAGCCTTAATTACTTGGCTTTCGATGATGATGGATAGCGTTGTAAAAAGCTTACCATAACTTAACGCTCTTCTCCAGCGCGCATGAAAAATAAACCAAGCTTTCACCCAGAAATTGACCATGAGGGAACAGCCAGGAGCCTTTTTTGCAGCAAAATAAACAACGGGACAAAGCGGACAAGCCGCTCCATCCCGTTGCTCGGTTTTATTAGGTTTCAAATATGGTAACTGAATCTATGATGACCTTGTCCTTGGGTACATGCTTCTCATTCACCGGTGTCTTGGCAATGGCCAGGACGGTATCCATCCCCGTGTCTACTTTGCCGAAAATCGAATAAGTAGGAGTCTGATTCAAATTCACGGAGTCAGGGCCTGTACAAATAAAGAACTGACTGCCTCCCGAATTCGGCTTTCCGCTGTTCATCATCGCCACGACGCCGGGCTCGAACTTGATGCTCGTATCAAATTCATCCGGAATCGAATATCCGGGATTGCCTGTGCCGTTGCCTTTCGGGTCACCGCCTTGAATCATAAACGATTCAATAATGCTGTTAAACGTAAGACCGTCATAATAACCGTTACGTGCAAGAAACACAAAATTGTTGACCGTAACCGGCGATTCCGCCGCATAAAGCTTAATGGTGAAATCGCCTTTATTGGTCGCAAATTTCGCGGAATACTGCTTATTCAAATCAATCGACATCTCCGGCATCTTATCCCACTTTTGCTTGGAAGAATCGCCGGATGAGCCGCAGCCGGATAATAATACAGCCACTGCTGCAATCATGATGATCGTGCTCCAGCTTAACTTCTTGAGCTTGCCCATTTCTAACGTCCAGCTCCTTACGCTTTGCCGCCCGCACTTCCGGCATCGTTTTTATCGGTAGTTCCTTTGCCCGTTACCGTTCCGTCTCCCGTACCCGGATCGGTCGATTCGACCGGTCCGTCGGCACCTTGGCCAGGATCCACGCTACCGTTGCCATTCCCGTTGTTTCCGTTGTCGTTGCCCGGCCCAGGAGAATCCGTACCACCGTCACCTGGCGGCGTCTCCGTCTCAACCGGCTGATTTGGATCAACCGGCGGCGTAGGCGTCACTTCGCCATTTGTTCCGTCATTCGGGATTTCCGGCAATTCACCGTCATCCGGTGTATCCGGCTCCATCGGCTGCTCCGGAATATCCACTTCCGTCTCCGGCACTTCAATCGTAATGGACTCGGAAGCCTTGCTTTCTTTATCCTCTTCCGCATTATAGGCCACAACGTAGTATTGATAAGTCATGCCCGGGAATACGCTCATATCGTCTACCGAAGTCGTAATCGCATCTACAAATACCGAGAATTCCGATTCCGATGAGTCCTTGCGGTAAACACGGTAGGTCACGCCTTTACTGTCCTCCGGAGCAGTCCAGGATAACTGAACCTTCGCCTGATCCGCCAGGAACACCGCGTTAAAGTTGGTAACCGCCGTCTGCTCTTTCACTTCCTGCTTAATACCGCTTGGCTGCTGGAAGGAGGATTTCTTGACGTTCTTCATCGCTTGCTTCATAACCTTGCCGAACATCGCAGCTGCCTGCGAGCTGCTTTTTTTAATGACATGCTGCTTATCCGTAATATCATAGCCCATCCAGACGGCAGCGGTCCATTCCGGCGAATAGCCGACGAACCAGGCATCCCTGTTCGCGCTCGAGTTAAAGCCGGGGATACCATGCTGGGATGTACCGGTCTTACCTGCTACAGGCCGGTCGATCCGGGCGCCTGTACCCGTACCGCCGCTCTCCAGAACGGTCTGCATCATTTGTGTCATGTACCAGGCTGTTTCCGGCTTCATCAGCTGCTTCGCCTGCGGTGCACGATAAGTAAATACCTTCTTGTTCGATGTATTCTCGATCTTCGTAATCGTATGCGGGTCAACCGATTTGCCGCCGTTGGCAAATACACTGTATGCTTCTGCCATCTGCAGCGGTGTTACCCCGTTCGTCAAACCGCCAAGCGCAATCGCAAGGTTACGGTCCTCAGGTGCCAGTTCAATGCCAAGCTTCTTTGCAAAAGCAATACCGTTGTTGATTCCAACTTCGTTGAGCATCCAAACGGCTGCCAGGTTACGGGATTCCTTGATCGCCTGCTGCATCGATACAGCCCCCGCGCCATGAGGATCCCTTGGGCAATAGTCGCCGAAGCATTTTTGCTGCTCCTGATTAATGACCGTCCAAGGATAGTAGTCCCCGGTTTCCAGCGCCGGACCGTAAGAAACGATCGGCTTAAAGGCCGAACCCGGCTGACGTTTCACTTCTACGCGGTTCAAGCCTTTACGGACGTAATCACGACCGCCGGCCATCGCCTGAATCGTACCGTCACGGTGATCCATAATGATCATAGCCCCTTGTGCCTTCTGATCATCCGTACTCTTTTCGAAGTTATCGTCATCCGCAAACTCTTTCTCCACTGCTTGTTGTGCTGTAGGGTTAAGAGACGTATAAATCCGGTAACCGCCAATCCGCAGCTCTTCCTCCGTCATATTCGGTATGACTTTAACGGCTTCTTCGATAACGTAATCGATATAAGCTTTATACGGATCGCTTTTCTTTTCTTCCAGATTAGCAGGCGGTTCGTAAACAACAGCTTTCGCTTCCTCCATCTCCTGCTGTGTAATCAATTTTTGGTCATACATCAGCTTCAAGATAACTGCCCTTCGTGCCATAGAGGATTCCGGATCATTAATCGGATTATAACGGTTGGGTGCTTTAGGCATTCCAGCAAGTGTTGCAATCTGCCATAATTTCAAATCCTTAAGATCCTTATCGAAATAATAATCCGCCGCGCCTTTAATTCCGTAAATCCCTTTACCGAAAGGAATCCGATTCAGGTACAACGTCAAAATTTCCTGCTTGGAATATTTGTTCTCAAGCGCGACCGCAATTGATGCTTCAGTCGCTTTACGGAAAAAGGTTTTATCAGCCGTCAAAAATATATTTTTCGCCAGCTGCTGGGTGATGGTGCTTGCGCCTTCTACTTTGCTTCTGGCGATAACGTCCTTCACCACTGCACGTCCGATGGAGAAGAAGTCAATGCCGGAATGCTCGTAGAACCTCTGGTCCTCCGTCGCTACGAAAGCATCCAGCAGGAGCTTCGGCATTTCGTCAAACTCGGCATTTTCCCTGTTCGCGCTCGCGTCGTACAGCTTTGTAACCTCTTTGCCGTTCACATCATATATAATCGACGCTTCGCCGAGTACAAGCTTATCTGCCTGTTCCGTTAAGATTCGTTCGCCATTCAAGGTAATAAACAAATATCCGATGATTCCGCAGACGACCGCAAACACGGCGGTAAAAAACAAAGCAAAAAACCATTTGCGCGGCGTCATTCTTTTCTTTTTCTTTGCCGTCCCGCGTTTCTGCTCCTTTTGTTTGCTTCGTCTTGGTTGTTCAGCCATAGGGCTCCCTCCTGTAATTCCAATATCTGTTTGTATATCCTACAATATACCCCGGAATGAAAAGAACAACCCTGCTGGAGCGGGTTGTTCTTGCCTTCCGCTATCAAGTTAAACGTTATCTGTGAGTAGAAGGTTTCACAAATACCGTTACGTTCTATGCTTCCGAAGCACTGTTGTCTTGCATCAAAGATACGTTGCGTTGTGGAGTAAACGTCGAGATCGCATGCTTGTACACCATTTGCTGGCGACCTTCACTGTCAATAATAATCGTAAAGTTATCGAACGCTTTAATAACGCCTCTGATCTGAAAGCCATTCATTAAGAAAACCGTAACCGGAATGTTGTCTTTACGCAGTTGGTTCAAGAAAGTATCTTGAATATTGATCGATTTGTTCATTGGACGTTACCCCCGTCTAAAAAAGATTGATTAGAAGTATATTCAAGATTGACTTGAAACTTTCCTGCTATTATACCATGAATCCGCCGTAAATTGTTGTGAAAATTTTCCCCCATGTCGATCCACTCGATATCCTTCATTCGGCGGAACCAGGAAAGCTGTCGCTTCGCGAAGCGCCTTGTATCCCGTTTGAGCAGCTCTACAGCCGCTTCCAGCGTACAATCACCGCGCAGATACATGACAATTTCCTTGTAGCCGAGCCCTTGCATGGCTACACCGTCGGGTGCCACGCCGCGGTCCAGCAGCCTTCTCACTTCCTCAACCAGACCTTCCTCCAGCATCTGATCAATCCGCTGCTCGATACGCGAATAGAGCACTTCCCTGTCCATAGTAAGGCCCAATATACACAATTCGTACGGCGATTCTTTTTTCTGTCTCTCCAGCTGGGCTGTCATTGTCTCGCCGGAAAGATGGTGAATCTCAAGCGCGCGGATAATGCGGCGCTGGTCATTCGGATGCAGCCGCTGTGCGGAGCCCGGGTCCACAAGCGCAAGCCTCGCATGGAGCGCCTCAGCCCCGTTCTCTTCCGCGTACCGCTGCTGCTCCTCCCGGAATGCGGGATCTGCGCCGTTATCGTCAAATTCAAAGCCATAGCAAACGGATTCGATATAGAGCCCCGTCCCCCCTACTATAAAAGGAAGCTTGCCCCTTGCCGAAATATCCGTTATGGCATTTCCGCATTGCTGTTGAAAATCTGCAACCGAATAGGACTCCTCCGGCTCGCAAATATCAATCAGATGATGAATAATACCTTGCCGCTCGGCAAGCGGCAGCTTGGCCGTACCAATATTCATCTCCCTGTACACCTGCATGGAATCGCCGGAAATAATCTCGGCATTCCATGCCTTGGCAAGATCGAGGCTGAGCTGAGTCTTCCCCACAGCCGTCGGTCCTACCAGAACAAGCAGCCGCTGCTTGCGTTCCTTATTTGCTGCTTCCTGCAACCTCGATCACTCCATAAGCTATTTTCGACGTATTCACATGCCGCCGTTCGAATCCAAGTCTTTCAAACTCCCCGCTTTCGCGGTGCTCCTTCATAACGACCGTTTTGCGCGCGACTCTGACCGCATCTTGTACAGCTTCCACAGTCAGCGCGCTGTCATTTGCAAGGTTGCGCAGCGGTTCCAAAGCATTGGACTCATGAATGGGCTGGCGGAACATCGGATCGAAGTAAACGATATCGACGCTCTTGTCGGGCAGTCCCGCCAGATAGTCCGCATGATTAACGTTTTTCATCTGGATACGCCGCATCGCCGCGTCCACATCCGGCAAGCCGGATTGATAGCCTGCTAATCCTTCGCGGACGACGGCGCACAGGATCGGTTCGCTTTCAATCGCCGTTACAGCGCCCGCCTCCCCTGCCGCATACGAGAATACGAGCGAATCAGAAGCTAGTCCTGCTGTACAGTCAATTACCCTATCGCCAGTCTCGCAGCCCGTCAGATCCACCAGCGGATCGCTTTCTCCGCGGCGAAGCCTTTTCACCCTTACAAACGCCATGCTTGGATGAAAATATAAAGGAGACTCCGTCTGCCCGTCATAATATCGGACTTCCTTCTCGGTAACGACGACCATCCGGATTGGCTCCATCCTCTCCCCCAGTTGACGAAGCGACTGCTTGCCTCGTGCCACATAAGGGGCAGAAAGTTCTCCCGCAAGCCGTTTCGCAGTAGCCAGCGCCCGCTGCGACGGCTTGTCCGCGGTTGTTACGATCATGACATCACCCGTTTAAACATTTTTTCAAGCTGATAAGTCGAAATATGAACGACGATCGGACGACCATGCGGACAGGTATAAGGCTGATTACACGCTGCAAGACGGGCAAGCAGTACTTCGCCCTCTTCCCTTGTCTTCCGGTCATTGGCTTTAATTGAAGCTTTGCAGGAGCACATGATCGCTGCTTTTTCTCTCAGCTTGGCGATATTGATGGACTTGCGCTCGCTAAGCAGCAGTTCAGCCATCTCCTCGATAATCGACTGCTCCTCGCCTTGCGGGAACCATTCCGGATAAGCCCGCACAAGAAAAGTCTGCGGTCCGAAAGATTCCAGCTCAACGCCTGCTTCCCGGAACAATTCAAGCATGCCGCGGAGCTGCTCCGATTCCCCGGAAGTAAACTCCAACGTCAGCGGAACGAGAAGCTGCTGGCTGGCCGCCTGCGGGTTGCCGAATTTCTGGTAATAGTACTCGTAGTTAATCCGTTCGTGAGCAGCATGCTGGTCGATTAAGTATAACCCTTCTTCCGCTTGCGCCACGATATAGGTGCCGTGAAGCTGTCCGATCCAATAAAGCTCCGGAAATGCCGGCGTTCCTTCCTGCGTCCGCTCGGGCTGCCCTGGCTGACTTGCAGGCTGTTCTGTAAACTGCGGCTGCTGCGGCATGTCGTCCGTCTGCTGAAGGGCAGGAGCTGCCTGTTCCCAAGGCGCTGCCGTCTCTCGAACGGATATCTCGCGCTGCTCAGCAGGCTTGTAAAGACGCTCCGTCGCATCCTTAGGCACAAAATCACGCTTTGGAGGCTGCGGGAAAGCCGAGTTGTAGGAAGCACCTGAATTCGAAGTTCCTGCCGGACGATTTGCGGTAAAGCTGCTTCCTGATGAATAGGAGGCGCTGCCGCTCGTTGCACCCGCATCGCTATTGCCCGCCGAAGAGCTTCGTTCCTGTCCCCAAGGCATAGTCTGCGGATCTGGCCGATGGAAGGAAATCGCATCCTGGACAAATAACGGCTTCTCGCGTTTTTCTGCCGGTCCGGGAATATGCCGGACCTGCCCGAGAGCTTCCTTCACAGCTTCCTCCACTAACGTTCGCAGCTCGTTTTCCTTACTGAACCGGACCTCCATCTTGGACGGATGGACGTTCACGTCAAGCAAGCTCGGATGCATGCCGATCTCCAGCACAACAATCGGGAATCGGTTGATTGGCAGCAGCGTGTGGTAAGCCTGCAGAATGGCCTGATTAACCGCATGGCTGCGGATATAACGGCCATTCACGACTACCGTCATGCCGTTGCGGTTCGCCCGCGTCAGCTCCGGCTTCGAGATATAACCGCGCAAATCGTAATCCGATGTCTCGCCTTCCACCTTCAGCATCGCCTTCGCTGTATTCGTTCCATACACGGCCGCAATAACTTGAAGCCGGTCTCCCGTCCCAAGCGTGCGAAGCAGGACCGATCCGTTATGCTTCAGCGTGATTGCAATACCCGGATGCGCTAAAGCGATCCGGTATACATAATCCGTAATATGGCCAAGCTCCGTCTGGATGGCTTTCATGTATTTAAGCCTTGCCGGCGTATTATAAAATAAATCCCGCACCGACATATCGGTGCCTTGAGGGGCATTCACCGGTTCATTGGCTGTCACGGTCCCGCCTTCGATAATAAGGCGCTGGGCGAGGCCCGTGGAGTCCATCGACGACACGCATTCCAGCCGCGACACTGCCGCGATACTCGGCAGTGCCTCGCCGCGGAAGCCAAGGCTTGCGATCTTGAACAGATCGCTACTTGATGAAATTTTACTCGTCGCATGCCGCTGGAATGCCGTTTCCATATCCGCAGGCTCGATGCCGGAGCCGTTATCGGTCACCCGGATAAACGACAAACCGCCTTCTTCGACCGTAATGTCAATAACCGAGCTGCCGGCATCAATAGCATTCTCAACAAGCTCCTTAATGACGGAAGCCGGCCTTTCGACAACCTCGCCTGCCGCTATCTGGTTAGCCAGCTGCTCATCCAGCACCTGAATTTTCCCCATGCGAACCCCTCCTTCCCTTAACCATTCTAAGAACTAGTCATTTATTTTTTGCTTCATCTCATTCAGCCATTGCATCGCCTGCATCGGCGTCATATTAAACAAATCCAGCTTCCTAAGCTGCTCCGCCAGCTGCTCCGCCTTAGGAGACGCTTTGCGGCGTCCCTGCTCCTGCGGCTGAGCTATGGCCGGCGCTCCAGGCTCATCAAAGATCGAGAGCTGAACGGCCGCGGCCGTTTCCTTAAACACCAGCTCCGGTTCCGGAACCGGAATATAGGATGGTGCTGGGGCATGAACGGCAGGAATGTCATGAACAGAACCCTGCTTCTCCGAAGCATCGGCTTCCAGATGCTCCAGCAGTACATAGGAGCGGTCAATAATGGAATCCGGCAAGCCTGCCAGCCTTGCGCAATAAATCCCGTAGCTTGTGCTTGCCGCTCCAGGGATCAGTTTACGCAGGAAGGTGACATGATCGCCGCTTTCCGAAACGGCCATGCACGCATTCGCAAGCTTCGGCAAAGTGGTTTCCAAATGGGACAGCTCGTGGAAATGCGTCGAGACAAGCGCTTTGCAGCCGATATGGTGATGCACAAATTCAATAACCGCTTGCGCAATCGCCATCCCTTCACTTGTTGACGTTCCGCGTCCAAGCTCGTCAATGATTACAAGACTGCTTGCCGTCGCCTTTTCTGTCATGATCTGAATATCCTTCATCTCGACCATAAACGTACTTTGGCCGCCAATCAGATCATCGGCAGCGCCAATCCGGGTAAAGATTCGGTCGATCATCGGTATTTCCGCAGCCTTCGCCGGTACGAAGCAGCCAATCTGCGCCATGATGCAGATCAGCGCCACCTGACGCATATAGGTGCTTTTCCCCGCCATATTCGGACCGGTAATGAGCAGCATCGACTGCTCCTCGCGGCGGAGAGAGGTTGCATTGGAGATAAACGGAACTCCCTCCATCACCGCCTCAACGACCGGATGACGGCCTTCCTCAATGACCAGGTTGTATTGATCGGTAATAACCGGACGGACAAATCTTCTCTCCGCGCTGACAGTCGCAAGCGACTGATAGACGTCAAGTTCCGAAACTACTTCGGCAAGACGCTGCAATCGATGCAGCTGCAGGGCAAGATGATCACGGAGCTCAAGGAAGCGCGCATACTCCAGATCAACCATTTTGTCCTCGGCCTCAAGAATAAGCCGTTCCTTCTCCTTCAGCTCCTGAGTAACAAACCGTTCGGCGTTCGCCAGCGTCTGCTTCCGCTCATAACGGCCTTCCGGCAGCAGCGACAGGCTGCCCTTGGACACTTCGAGGTAATAGCCGAATACTTTGTTGAAGCCGATCTTGATCGTCTTGATCCCTGTCGCTTCCCGCTCCTGCCGCTCCAGCTCGGCAAGCCATTTCTTGCCGTTCGTGCTTGCCTCGCGCAGCTGATCCAAATAGTCATCATAGCCGGCACGGATTAAACCGCCTTCCCGGATGGACACAGGCGGCTCGTCCACAATAACCGTCTCGATCATTTCCGCCAGATCAGAGCAGTCGTCAAGGCCGTCGACGAGCAGCCGAAGACGTTCGGAACCAGCCTGACGCGCAAGCTCGACAAGCTGCGGCGTGCGGCGGATCGAGCTTTTGAGTGCATTCATGTCTCTGCCGTTGGCGCTGCCAAAGGCCACCCGGCCGACCAGCCGTTCCAGGTCATAAATATGATTCAATTCCGCGCGGATATCGTCGCGTGCGATCAAATTACGATATAGCGCATCAACAGCCTCATACCGCTCTTCAATCTTCGACCGGTTAAGCAGCGGCTTATCGATCCAGCGGCGCAGAAGCCTTGCTCCCATTGACGTTTGGGTCCGGTCGAGCAGCCATAGAAGCGAGCCTTTCTTGCTGCGGTCCCTTACGGTCTCGGTCAGTTCGAGATTACGGCGCGTATAGTGATCCAGAATCATATATTGATTCGGTTCATATGTACGGATGGTGCGTACATGGCCAAGCGAGCGCTTTTGCGTCTCCTCGAGGTAACCCGTCAAGAGGCTGACCGCACGATAACGTGCATCGTTCAGCTCTTCTAACTGAGCCGCTTCAAACTGCTGCCGGAGCTTGTCCTCCGCCATCGGTTCGCGGGCTGTCAACAGAACGGGACGGTTCCATACGGCTTGTTCCCGCAGCTGCGTTAGCAGCGACTCATCGCCAACAATCTCCGCCGGCTGATAGACGTTAATCTCATCAATCAGCGTATCGAGATTGAACACAAGCGAGGTGACATACAGTTCACCCGTCGATAAATCACAGGCCGCCATGCCGATAGCCGCCGTCGATATCGATCCGACCGAAACGATAAAATTGTTGGATTTTCCCTCCAGCGACTTCGCTTCCATCACCGTGCCCGGTGTAATAACGCGGACGATCTCACGTCGCACAACGCCTTTAGCCGCCGATGGATCCTCGACTTGCTCGCAAACCGCTACCTTGAAGCCTTTTTCAACAAGTCTTGCAATATAATTTTCCGCAGAATGATAAGGAACGCCGCACATCGGAATTTTCTCCGATACGCCGCCCTCTCTGCCCGTTAATGTAATTTCAAGCTCACGCGATGCGTTGATGGCATCGTCAAAAAACATCTCGTAAAAATCGCCGAGACGAAAAAATAGGAACGCGTCTTTCGCTTGTTCCTTAATTGCGAGATATTGTAGAATCATCGGGGTATAGCCAGCCACTGTTGCCCCTCCCAGGTACATAGCGTTATTTGATCACAAAAAACATCATTCTGCTATTATACCAAGCCGATTGCGGCGCGCCAACCTGCACGGTCGGGGATCGGTCAGAAGAGCACGGGAAAAAGCCCGTTCTGACCGGTAATCTAGATTCGAATTCGAGGGTGGAAGCCGCTTCAGAAGGATAAGGGGACGGCAGCTCTTGCAGCTCCGCTAAATCATATTGGACTAAACAGAACGACAGGGATATGGCGACGCAGCGGATTTATGAAATAGTCGGCTTCAGCGGGTTACCGCTGACCTGCAGAAGAAGCTTCTGAACTCCGGCCAGGACGCACCCCTAGATGAATAATAGGGGCAGGCGTAAACGGCAGAAAGCTAGGAGCGCGGGATGCGCCATTTGATGCGGATGTCAGCCCGCTCATCCCAGGTAACGCCGCGCCGCGCCGCATCGAGCAAAGGCTCGATGTAAGGCGCCAGCGCGGCATAGCTTGCCGTCGCCTGCATCGCAAAGGCGACGCGGTCCAGGCAGCCGGCGAGCTCCGCGCGGTCGCCGGCGTAATAGGCTGCGACATACCGCTCGTCAAGAGCCGGTATGTCATGCAGCTTATCCGCCTCGCGCGCGCAGAGAATCGCGAGCGCGAAGGCGGCTTTGGCCGCTGCCGGCGACACGAGCCAGCTCGGCAGCGTCCGGTATTCGAAACCGCCATGCGGCTGCAGGCGGTAATCGCCCAGGACGCCGTAGCGGGGGCGCCGCCCGCGGCCGGCGGGATCCTCGACAAGCGCCAGCGGGAACGCGGCGTAGCTGTCGAGCAGTCTCAGGAGGCGCGGCGTCAGCCGTACGCCGCTGAGATGGATATGCCCGCCGAGCGCGAGCCCCGGCACGGGCATGGCACCCGCGGCCCAGCGAAGGCTCGGGTCGCGGACTAACCCGGCGGCGCGAAGCAGAAGCCGCCGGATATTGGCCGTAAGCCCGGCCGGATCGGCGGCCGGCTCAGGCCTTAGCTCGGCGACGGGATACACCAGTCGCCGCCCGATCAGCATAGCGTCGCTGCCCGCAGCTCCGCCGACGCCTTCCCCCAAATACCGGGAGGCCGGCGCGACTTTGCCGTCCGGCCGAATCAGCACAAACTCCGGATCCGCCCCAACAAGCAGCCTGGCATCCTTATTCAGCTCCTGAAGCTCCTCCATCTGCGGCGAGTCCCTTCTCCGCCTCCGCGCCGCTCTCATGGATACCCGGCCGTCAGTGCCAAGGGCAACATCCGCTTCTCCCGCATCGAGGTTAACGGCGTACAGCCCGGCTATCGCCCGCCGGATCACCCTGCGAAGGACGGGATCCTCCGGCCATTCCACCGCTTGCCCTGCTGCTGCTGCAATCGGCTCCGCAACGTTTCTGCCGTCTCGATTAATCCGTTTCAGCTCCAATAACGCGAGATCGGCTATGCTTACCCGGTATAACCGTTCATCCTCCTGCAGTCCGCGGTATAGACCGGCGCGAAGCCATCTTGCCTGCATTTCCTGCTCTGTGAGTACTTCTCCTGCCTGCTCTTCCCTGCCTAGCCGGTTCAGCCGATTGCCAGCCATACCGCCACCTTCTTCTATTTTTTTGCTGCGTTCACAATCGAGAGGCGAATGCCTAAATTAAATGAATTCAAAAAAAAGAGGGCTTTCGCCCTCGAATTTACCGCTCGCGCGGCATATCTTACAGTACAGAAGCGGATAGGAGCTTCCGGCTTACAGTTCGTCGTCCAGTAATTCCGGATCCAAATCCTCGTAGTCCCCGTCGCCGAGACCGAATTCAAGCTCTTTGCCGTCATCGTAGCCGCCCGGGAAGCAGGCTACCCATACTTTCGTCTCGGCGACCATCTCAACCGAAAACTCGCGTTCAACGCGAACAACAACGCCAGAACCGCTTGTTGAGATGTTTGCCTCAATGCAGTTTGGTTCCTGAATGCAATCGGCAGAAACTTCTTCCGTAGAAGACCGATGCTTCGGATCCAGATAAGAAAGAGGAACATGCTCAACATAATGTACGGATTCTTTTGCTACGTCTGTTTGCGAGTTTTTGCTGTACGAATACCAAATATTGATATCGTAAGTACCTATTACCTCAATGCCGTCGCCCGATCGAACCGCTTCATATTGGTGGTTGATTATCCATGCACCCAAGATGCTGGTCGGATGATGAGGCGGTGTTACGGTATGAGAGACAGTGGAAAACTTACGACCTTTCCCGCAGACAGCTTTCGTTATAATCTCTCTACCTTGTAGCTGTTTATCTGCAAATGTCATCGATTTAACCTCCTCCATACAATCATTCAATTAAAGTGTATGCAGGTCATTCGTCTAGGGTGACTGAATCTTTTCCCGCGCCGCCACGAATTTTATCCCTCTTTATTTTATGGCTCCGCTTTGTCTAACATGACATTTCTTTTCTTCAATCGCTTCGCAATCTCCAAATATCTTTCAAGCTCCATCCTCATCTTCAAAATAGCGGCACGCAGCTCGAATTCATCCCGAGTACGCGGAAGCTCCATCGTCCTGTACAATTGCTTCAAATCGGACAAGCGTTTCTCCGTAATGCCGCGGTAAACCTCGGATTTCACTTCCTCGGACAACAGCTCCAATATCTCCGCCAGCGGTTCATTCTGCGGCAGCTTCTCGTAGACGAGAGCTAACTCCTCCAGCATAGCCTGCACCGATTCAAGCTGGAGATGCCTCATCTCGAAATAGGTGGACCAGTAAGGCTCCTGCCCAAATAACCGGTTCTCCTTGTTCAACACCGCCCGCCGGGCACCTTCATCTATGATCCGGTGCACCTCGAGCAGCTCGCTGCCGTTCCAGATATGGGACGGATCCCGCAGAGTCAAGGCCATCTCGGTAAAAATCACGCCAAATAACCGCTCTACGGACGCTTTCAGCGACTCGAGCAAATGCTGATCCTTCGGCATGTAGATGAAGTTGATAATCGTTGCCCAGCCGAGGCCAACAACCATAATAAGCACTTCATTTCCCAAGACATCAACCGTGACTTCCCCGTGGGCGAACAGCTGGAACACGATAACCGCGCTTGTGACAATCCCGTCCTTGAGTTGAAACCGTGCCAGCACCGGAAAGGTCATTAATATAAATAACGCCACGACCCAGATGTGAAAGCCAAAGATTGTAAATACCAAAGAGGCAAAAAAAAGTCCCAGTGAAGAAGCAACGAAACGCTGGACAGCGCTCTTCAGCCCTTTCATCCGGCTGACTTCTACACCGAGAATAGCAAGAATACCCGCACCAAGAGGTGGTTCCAACTTCAAATATACGGCCGTATAAATGGCGATAATGGCTGCTAATGCTGTTTTGATAATGCGAATGCCCACTTATTTCCCTCACGTTCGGATAGATTCATACGATTATCCTAACGCTCGCGCCAGCCTGACGTCAACTTTCTTTCCAATATCGCCACAAGCTGGTACATCATCGTTGCGACGACAGCAATGACGATCAACGTGGACAGGACAAGGGTGAAATTAAACACCTGGAATCCGTAGATCATGAGATAGCCTAAACCCAGCTTCGCCACCAGAAACTCGCCGACGATAACTCCGATCCAGGCAAGGCCGACGTTAACTTTCAGAGCCGAGATAATGACCGGGAAGGATGCGGGCAGGATAACAAGCCGGAACAGCTGTGCCCTGCTCGCTCCGAAAAGCCGGACGACCTTGATGTAGCCGGCTTCGATCTCTCTGAACCGGTTGTATATGTTAATCGTTGTGATAATAACCGTTATGGATAAGGTTACCGCCACAATCGAATTGAAACCTGGTCCAAGACTGACGATAAAGAGCGGACCAAGCGCCACCTTCGGCAAGCTGTTTAGTACAACCAGGTAAGGATCGAGCACCCTTGATAAAAAAGGGAACCACCATAATAGCGCCGCAATGCCTGTGCCGACCAACGTGCCAAGAATGAACCCGATAATCGTCTCGGATACGGTCATTCCGATATGCGGCCAGATCGAGCCGTCAGCCATCGAATTCCACAGCTGATTGATAATTTTCGTCGGGTAGCTGAACAGCAGCGGGTCAATCCAGCGCTGTCTCCCTGCCGCTTCCCACAGGGCAAGGAACAGCAGTAAAATGGTGATCTGCGTTGTCCCGACTGCTGCCGTGATCCGCCTTGCTTTTGACTTGTATTGTAAATGAAGCTCCTTCAGTCCGCTCTCCCGGTCTTCTTGTACACCGGATAACGAAACCTTGTTGTTGAACTTCTCAGGCATGCCCGCCGCCTCCTTCTGCCCGGTTTAGCTCTGCCCACAGCTGATCAAATACGTCCTGGAATCCCGGCAGTTTGCGCGCCTCCATTGGTGTAGCCTGCCGGATCGCATCCGGTACGACCAGTTCCTTCACAATTCTGCCCGGATTGGCGGCAAGCACAATAACCCGGTCACTCATAGCAACCGCTTCGGCAAGGTCATGTGTCACGAGCACGGCCGTTTTGCCAAGCCGCTTCAGCGTTTCATCCACCAGATCCTCCAGTTGAAGCTTAATATGCAGATCCAGCGCGGAAAAAGGCTCATCCAGCAGCATCACTTCCGGATTTGTCGCCAGCATGCGTGCCAGGGCAACGCGCTGCCTCATGCCTCCCGATAACTCATGCGGATACTTGCTGCCTGAACCCGGCAGCCCCAGCTCCGTAAGCAGACGGTCCACTTCCTTCAGCGCCGCTGCCGTCTTCCCTCCGGTAATTTCCAGTCCAATTGCCGCGTTATCCCTTATCGTCCGCCACGGGAACAAAAAATCCTGCTGCAGCATATAGCCAACCAGTCTGGACGGACCAAGGACAGGCGCTCCTGCCAGAAGCACCTGTCCTCCGCTTGGAGGAAATAAACCAGCGAGCATGCTGAGAATGGTTGTTTTGCCGCAGCCGCTCGGACCGACGAGGCTGACGAACTCACCGCGCCGAACCGTCAAATTCAACTTCTCGACGGCTAAGGAAGCACCCTTTTCGTTCACATAAACATGGGAAACATCCTTTAGCTCCAGCCGATTATCTTCGCCAGCCATCAGGCAGTCCCCCTTATTTTTTCACATCTTCAATCGCTTTTTCAGCAAAGCTGTTATCTACTATAGCGCTATGCTCCGTACGTTCCTGCAGCTCGCCTGCCGAAGTCATTACGTCAAGCAGATTGTTCCATTCGCCTTCATCAATAATCGGATCCGTTGCATAGGAGCCTTGTTGTTTGTAACGGTCAATCGAGCTGATGAGGATGTCTTTATCCACGTTATCGAAATAAGGAGCTACAACTTCCGCAATTGCTGCGGCGTCATTTTCCTGCACCCAGAGTTGCGCGCGCTGAATGGCATCTGTGAACGATTGGATAGTGGCTGTATTTTTCTTGATATAGCTTTGCTTCGCCATAAAGACGGTATAAGGCAGATGTCCGCTCTCTACGCCAAAAGAAGCGACAACCTTGCCAGTGCCTTGTTTCTCGAAAACGGAGGCTGTTGGTTCAAAGAGCTGTACATAGTCGCCAGTACCAGATGCGAAAGCCGGAGCGATATTGGCAAAATCAACGTTCTGAATCAGCTCCAGATCCTCGTGCGGGTTGATATCATGCTTCTTCAGCGTGAATTCGCCCGCCATTTGCGGCATTCCGCCTTTTCTTTGTCCGAGGAAGGTAGAGCCCTTCAGATTGTTCCAATCAAAGTTCGCGTCATTCCGTGCCACAAGGAACGTACCGTCGGTTTGCGTCACTTGAGCAAAGTTAATAACCGGATCATCCGAGCCTTGCTGATACACGTAGATCGACGTTTCCGAACCAACAAGCGCGACGTCAATCGTGTTGGACAGCAGGGCAGTCATCGTTTTGTCCCCGCCAGCCGTCGTTGTCAATGTGACGTCCAGCCCTTCATCAGCGAAAAAGCCTTTCGCCAGAGCCACATATTCCGGAGCATAAAAAACGGACCTTGTTACTTCGCCGATGGTCAGCTTTGTTTTCTCCGAGCTTCCTTTGCCGCAGCCGGCCATTGCGGCCGTTGTCATCAGCGCCACAATGAGGAGCAGCGACAGCCATAGCTTTCTCTTCATTTCCAGTCCTCCCGTTTAACACTCAATTAAAGTAAGTACAATAGCCTATGCAGGAACAATTTACGCGGTGAATCCCGAACGATGCTCATCCCTAATAGGGCGAATAGCAGGAAATAAGAGAAAGGCTGCAAATAACAGGCACAAAAAAAAGCGCCGCAGGAAAATTCTCCTGCGGCGCCTTTTCGGCAGCTTTGAAATTACAGCTTATAAATATCTTTATATTTGCGTTCCAAATAGTTAACCAGATGCTGAGGATCCAGCGGCTTGCCGGTTACGCTTTGAATCAGCTCCGACGGCGACTTCAGCTTGCCGTACTTGTAAATCCGCTCGGTCAGCCATTCCTTAATCGGAAGCAGCTCTCCGCGGCCAACCAGGTTCCAGAAGCCGTCCAGCTCCCGCTCCATTGTGTCCGCCATTTGAGCTGCGTACATGTTGCCAAGTGAGTACGACGGGAAGTAACCAAACGCACCGCCGGACCAGTGAACATCCTGAAGTACGCCTTCGGCATTCGAAGGAGGAACGATCCCCAGGTACTCCTTATACTTGTCATTCCAGATTGCCGGCAGATCCGCCGCTTTTGCTCCTTCATTAAAGATCATTTTCTCGATCTCATAACGAATAATAATGTGCAGGTTGTAGGTTAGCTCATCCGCTTCGATCCGGATCAGGGACGGCTCCACCACATTAATGCCGCGATAGAACTGATCCACGGATACATCCAGCTGTCCGGGGAAGTTCTCCTGCAGCTTGCCGAAATATTGCTCCCAGAACGGCTTGCTGCGGCCGATCACGTTTTCCCAGAAACGCGACTGCGATTCGTGGATGCCCATCGAAGTGCCTGTGCAAAGCGTAGTACCGATCAGCTCCGGCATAATATTTTGCTCGTACAAGGCATGTCCGCCCTCATGAATCGTGCCAAACAAGGCGCTTGTCACATCGTTTTCCAGATAGCGGGTTGTAATACGGACATCGCCAGGATTCAGCCCTGTTGCGAACGGATGCGTACTCTCGTCAAGCCGCCCTGCTTCAAAGTTGTAGCCCATCTGATTTAGAATGAACAAGCTGAACGCTTTTTGCGCCTGCTTATCGTATTTTTGCCCCAGGAATGAAGTATCCGGCTGATGCGGGGATGCTGCAATCGCAGATGCAAGAGGAACCAACTGTTCGCGCAGGCCGCCAAATACGCGGTCCAGCTCAGCGGTTGTCATGCCCGGTTCATACTGGTCAAGCAAGGTATCATATCGGGTTGCTTTTGGCCCCCACAGATCAATGAATTGCTGCGTATAGTTAATGACCTTCTCGAGGTAAGGTTGAAAGCCTGCGTAATCATTGTTTGCTTTAGCTTCCTCCCACTTGGATTCCGATTGTGATGCGAGCACAACATATTCCTGATAGAGCTTTGGTGGAATTTTGACGCTCCGGTCATAGTCTTTGCGTGTTTCGCTGACGAGCTTCCGTTCAATATCGGATAATTGCTCCTGGGCAGCAGGCTGTTCCAGCTCATTCAAGTATTCGCCAAGCTCCGGCGAGGTCGACAGCTTGAACATATCGCCCGATAACGCGCCAATCGCTTCCGAACGGGTATCCATGCCTTTGCGCGGTGCGCCGGTCCGAAGATCCCAGTACAGAACGCCTAACGCTTCCTCATAGCTTTTCACCTTACGGATTGTCTCCAAAAACTTTGCTGTCGTTTCCTTATGTACCGTCATTGTTCCATCCACCTTCCCTATTTCGTTTGCTCATTTTCAGCAGAGCTTAACTTGATCTTAACGATTACTAATCGTATAATCAACTTTAACCTTTTCGACATTAGTAGAGTAAAGAGAAAGAGAGGAACCTGCGATGCGCATTACTTTTACTCCTGCCGCTGTTAAGGCTTTAACCCCTTACATAGAGGATGACGGCAGGCAACTGAAGCTGTTGTATGACACCGAAGGCTGCGGCTGTGTCGTTAGCGGCATACCTGCTCTCGAGCTCATTGAGCAAGGCGGCCCGGATGACAAGCTCGCTCAGGGCGATCCATTCCCTTTCTGGTTTGAGCCTCGTCATGAAGTGTTTTTCGAACCGGAGCTCCGGATCGATTATGATACCGCCCGTGGAACCTACAGCCTCAAGAGCGACAATCAAATTTATACACTTAACCTGCGTTTTCTGAAGAACTAATATTAGCATTCAGGGCGATCATTCATTTTAGCTGATGCTTACGAAGCATGAATCATCACGATGGCCTGACGGCCATTAGGGTGATCATTCATTTTAGGAGGTTATTTAAATGAACAATCTGGAAAAAATCTTGAACCACAACAAAGCGTTTGTTGAGAACAAAGAATATGAGCAGTATCTGACCGATAAATTCCCTAACCGCAAGATCGTTGTTGTCACTTGCATGGATACCCGGCTTGTCGAGCTTTTGCCTAAGGCCCTGAACCTGAAGAACGGCGATGCCAAAATCATCAAAAACGCCGGAGCGATTATTACGCAGCCATTCGGCAACATTATGCGCAGTGTCCTTGTGGCGCTCTATGAGCTGAAAGCCGATGAAGTCTTCATCATTGCGCATCATGGATGCGGCATGACGGGCATCGATCCGAATACCGTGGTTGGTCATATGCTGGAACGAGGTATTGCCGAGCAGACGATTGACACCCTCCGCAATTCCGGCGTTGACCTGAACCGCTGGCTGACAGGCTTCGACAACCTGCGCGAAAGCGTCGAGAAGAGTGTTAACATTGTGCGCAACCACCCGCTTCTGCCGCCGAACACTCCGGTTCACGGCATGGCGATTCACCCGGATACAGGCGCATTGGATCTCATCGTTGATGGTTACCAGCATCTGAAATAGAACATACGAAAAAGAACCGAACCAGTGGCTACTCCACGGTCCGGTTCTTTTTTTTCGCTTCAATAGCTGCCGCTCTTTCGGCCAATACATCGCTGCGGTCTCGTAATTTATGCCGGTGAATCAGATTTTCCTCGTTCATAGCGCTGGTACTGCCCCACTCTGCATTTAAAGAATCGCATAACTGTAGACAGCGCTGCTTCAATTCGGGATCGGTTACGATTAATGTTATATCTTGAAAAGGCAGTGCCCTACCTGCATGGAGTCGTTCATACCTGCTTCTAAGCTCAGCTATTGCGCGGCCGCCATCCAGCCCTAATTCCTCAAGGGATTGCTGGTCCAGCTTATCCAGCGCTTTCTCATACATTTTGACTGCGCCTTTCAGATTGCCTCTCCGTTCATGGTATTGGCCAACCGCCAATTGAATAAGTCCGACCCATATGGCCGCCCGCGAATCCCCCAGGTGTTCCTTCCAGTACTCCTCCAGCAGCTCATGGCATTCGAAAAAATCCCGTGTCCCGTTAAACTCGGCCAAGTAAGAAACATAAGCGGATGGATAACTCATATGGCTTCTCCCCTTTCGCATATATATGATTTGGAACATTGTGTACAAAAATATTTTGAAACCTCCGTTTATATTAGCCGTAAATGTGTATCATAGCAACGAAAGCGCTACACATCGAAGCAGGAGGAGAAGTACACAATGAAAAAAGGGTTAATGGTCATCATGGCATTTGCTTTGTTCCTGACATTTGGTCTTGGTCAAGCAGATGCGGCAAAACGCGGCGGCGGATTCAAATCGCCAAAACAAAGCTTCACGCAAACGCCTAAGAAACAAGCCAATGTTCAGGAATCAACAACCGGAACAAAAACAGGTGCAACAACACCTAAAACAGGCGCAACAACAAACAAAGGCTTTTTCAGCGGCGGCAGCTTTATGAAAGGTATGCTCGTCGGCGGTCTTGCAGGTATGTTGTTTGGCGGTCTGCTCGGGGGCATGGGCGGCATGGGTCAATTCTTTGGCCTCCTTATTAACCTGATTGCGATCTTTGTTCTTGTAAGAATCGTTGTCTCACTGTTCCGAATGTTTAAGAAGAAAAATAATCCCGATACACGGAGACCCTATTAATGACAAGAATCTACACGGACGAAATTATTAATGCCGTTTGTCTGCATATGGCAGATCGAAGAGGCGTGCAACCTTCGGACGTGGAGGTGCAGCTGGCCTGGGATGAAGAGTACGGCTTCACCGCAGAAGTATGGGTTAAAGGTCGGAGCCAATATATTATCGAATCCAATCTGCTCGAGGCGATCGAGCAATATATGTACCGGCAGTACAGCCGCCGTGTCTTCCGCACCAACATCAAGCTTGATGTTAACGAAGAAGAAATGTGGGCGGATATCGAAGACTAGCTTTCTATGAGAAAGCCTCCAATCCATACGGGTTAGAGGCTTTTTTCAGTTTAAAATAGATAAGGTTTTGGTCCCAATTCTCGTTGTCTCACATATTCCTTCTATATTGCCCTCCAATCTCGAATAAGGTGTTCGTGATCTGTCCGATAGACGCGTATTTCACAACCTCCATCAAAGCCTCAAATAGATTGCCGCCGGATACGGCTGCCTGCTTAAGCTCCTCCAGAGCTTCCGCGCATTCCTCTTGATGCTTCATCTGGAAAGCCTGCAGCTGCCGGATTTGTGCCTGCTTCTCCTCTTCAGTGGAACGGGCCAGCTCCATATCCGAATGGATTTCTACAGGATCAGGGTTCAGAAACGTATTCACACCGATGATCGGCAGCTCGCCCGCATGCTTCTTCTGTTCGTAAAATAACGATTCCTCCTGAATTTTACCCCGCTGATACTGCGTTTCCATGGCCCCAAGTACACCGCCGCGTTCATGGATCCGCTGGAATTCCTGCAGGACAGCCTCCTCCATCAGATCCGTCAGCTCCTCTACGATAAAGGAACCTTGCAGCGGATTCTCGTTCTTCGCAAGCCCGAACTCCCGGTTAATAATGAGCTGAATCGCCATCGCCCGGCGCACGGAGTTTTCCGTAGGCGTTGTCACTGCCTCGTCATAAGCATTCGTATGCAAGGAATTGCAATTATCATAAGTCGCCATTAACGCCTGCAGCGTTGTCCGGATATCATTGAAATCCATTTCCTGCGCATGGAGCGAGCGCCCCGATGTCTGGATATGATATTTCAGCTTCTGGCTCCGTTCATTAGCTCCATACTTGTATTTCATGACGGTCGCCCATATGCGGCGCCCCACACGTCCCATCACGCTGTATTCGGGATCAAGGCCATTGCTGAAAAAGAAAGACAAATTAGGAGCAAAATCATCAATATGCATGCCTCTTGCCAAGTAATACTCGACATACGTAAAGCCGTTCGCTAGCGTGAAAGCCAGCTGCGTAACCGGATTAGCCCCTGCTTCCGCAATATGATAGCCGCTTATGCTGACTGAATAATAATGGCGTACCCTGTGATCGATAAAATATTGCTGGATATCTCCCATCATTTTGAGCGAAAACTCCGTACTGAAGATGCACGTATTCTGTCCTTGATCTTCCTTCAGAATGTCTGCCTGCACAGTCCCCCTAACGGATCGCAGCGCTGATGCTTTAATCGTCCGGTATTCTATTTCATCGGGCTGCCTGCCTTGTTCCACTGTGAATTTATCCACCTGCTGATCGATCGCCGTATTCATAAACATGGCCAGAAGGATTGGCGCAGGCCCGTTGATGGTCATGGACACGCTGACGGACGGATGACAGAGATCAAAATCTGCGTACAATCTCTTCATATCTTCCAGCGTGCAGACATTAACGCCGCTATTGCCGATTCTTCCGTATATATCAGGACGGTCGCTTGGATCCTGCCCATAGAGCGTAACGCTGTCAAAGGCGGTAGACAGCCGCTTCGCTTCATCGTTCCGGCATAAATAATGGAACCGGCGGTTCGTCCGCTCCGGCGTACCTTCTCCGGCAAACTGACGCTTAGGATCCTCGTCGGTGCGCTTGAACGCAAACACACCGGCCGTGTACGGGAAATATCCCGGCAAATTCTCCTTCAGCAGCCAGCGGAGCAGCTCTCCTGGCTCATGAAATTTCGGAAGACTGACTCTGGGCACCGCACTGCCCGAAAGCGATTCCAGAACGATCGGCCGGTACGATTGGCGGGTAGCCGGCCACTCTGCCAGCTGCTTCCGGCAATTCGGATGCAGCTGCTCTTCCCACTCCGTAATCATAACATCCAGCTTTTCTGAGAAGCTTAACGTTTCCTCTCTCGTCAGGAGCCGTTCTTGATTGGCATAAATCAGCTGCCGGGTTCCTTTAAGCTGGGCAATGGTCCGAACAACAGCAACTTGCTCCTCAATAACCTTCTTATATTGACGGACCGTCTGAACAATTTCGCGCAAATATCCGGTTCTATCCTGCGGGATTATCCTGTTTCTTATGGTTGCTCTTGAGCTCAACTCCACCTGCCGAACCGGCCAGCTCCCGCCGATTTTCTTTTCTACCATCTTCATCACATAGTGAAAAAGCATCGTCACTCCGGGGTCATTAAATTGACTGGCCATCGTCCCGAACACGGGAAGCTCCTCATTAGCCAAGGTATGCAGACGCCTGCTTCTTCTATACTGCCTGCGGACATCCCTAAGCGCATCCTCTGACCCCTGGCGCTCGAATTTGTTAACGACGATGATGTCCGCATAATCAATCATATCGATTTTCTCAAGCTGACTGGCTGCTCCATACTCGCTTGTCATCACGTACATGGCTACATCGCAGAGCGGAGCAATTGCCGCATCCCCCTGGCCAATTCCGCTGGTCTCGACAATGACAAAGTCATACCCCGCATGCTTTACAATTGCAATGGCATCGCTTGTAGCTTCACTAATCTCTGATTTCGACTTCCTCGTTGCCATGCTGCGCATGTAAGCTCTTGGATCATGGATGGCATTCATTCGGATCCTGTCGCCAAGCAAAGCTCCGCCTGACTTCATCTTGGTCGGGTCAACCGAGATAACAGCAATCGAACGGTTCGGATAATGATCCAGATACCGTCGTACCAGCTCGTCGGTCAGCGAGCTTTTGCCCGCGCCTCCCGTTCCGGTAATGCCCAGCACCGGCACGCCGGGAATTTGTTCCCGGAGCTGCTGAAGTGCTTCAGCCGTGCAATCATCTACAAAGGAGGAGGCCGCCTGGTCTTCCGAAGCCGATATCAATCGGCCAATCGCTGCCCAATTCCGCTGCCTCAGCAGCTTGAGGTCCACCTCAACCTGCCGAGGTGTGGGATGATCACAAGCCTCGATCATGTGATTGATCATTCCCTGCAGCCCCATCTTGCGTCCGTCCTCAGGGGAGAAGACCTTGGCAATGCCGTAACGGTGCAAGGCAGCAATCTCGGAGGGGATAATGACTCCGCCTCCGCCTGCAAAGATTTTGATATGCTCCGCTCCGGCCTGCTTCAGCATATCGAACATGTAGGTAAGATATTCGATATGGCCGCCTTGGTAGGAGCTGATGGCTATTCCCTGCACATCCTCTTGAATAGCTGCGCTGGTTACTTCCTGGACCGACCGGTTATGGCCAAGGTGAATCACCTCGACTCCGGAAGCTTGAAGGATCCGCCTCATAATATTGATCGATGCATCATGCCCGTCAAATAAAGCGGCGGCTGTAATAAATCTCACATGGTTTTTCGGGCGATAAACGGGTATTTCCATGCTGCTTCCCGCCCTTCCAATCAGAATTTACCGCTTCGGCTCCATCCATCCTATTAATACCATATTCGTTTCCGGGCAAGTGATGACGAGTTGCACATGAGAAAAGGGCATCTCCCATTCCTGGGGAGATGCCCTTTAAAGCTATGCTTTGCGGAAGGCCAGTACAGCATTGACGCCGCCAAAGCCGTAAGAATTGGATACAGCGGCGTCTGCCTTCACTTCTCTTGCTTGACGGGAGACCAGATCGATCTCTGCTTCCGGATCCGGATCACTCAGATTCGTTGTTGGCGGGAGCCAGCCGTTGTTCAGGGACAGCAGCGTAATCGCGGCTTCAATGGCACCGGACGCGCCAAGCGGATGCCCGTATAACCCTTTCGTGCCGCTGACAGCAACCGGACGGCTGCCAAATACGCTCCGTATGACTTTGGATTCGGTCACATCATTAAGCAGCGTAGAAGAACCATGTGCATTTACGTATGCCACATCATCCGGGGACATATCAGCGCTCGAAAGCGCCATCTTAAGCGCCCGGGCTGCTTGTTCGCCGCTTGGGAGCGGCACGCTCATATGATGAGCGTCATTGGTTAGCCCAAAGCCCGCCAGCTCGCCGTAGATGCGTGCCCCTCTGGCACGGGCGTGATGCTCGGCTTCAATAACCAATATAGCGGAGCCTTCTCCCATCACAAATCCGTCACGGTTCCGGTCAAACGGCCGGCTGGCGCTTGACGGCTCTTCATTCCTTGTCGACATCGCCCTCAGCATATCGAAGGCTCCAAACGATAACGGGGCAAGCGGTGCTTCCGAACCTCCCGCCATCACGACATCGGCTTCACCGCGCCGGATCGCCTGCAGGGCTCGTCCGATTGCTACCGCACCTGACCCGCAAGACATCGAGTTGGTTTCATTAGGCCCCGTAAAACCAAACTCCATTGCCAGATTGCAGGAAGCTGCTCCGCCAAATACGGAGAAGCCAAGCGTCGGGGAGACGGAACGGAAGCCGCCCTGCATGAATTGACCGCATTGCTCTTCCGCGAATGCAATTCCGCCCAATGCCGAGCCCATAAACACTCCAGCACGCTCAGACTCCAGGTCCTTCGCTTCCAGTCCGGCATCGCGCAGAGCCATAATCCCACCGGCTACTGCCAATTGGGAATATCGGTCCATCCGGTGCGCCCGCTTCTTATCCATAAAGCCGGTTGCGTCAAAATGCGGGATTTGCGCGGCTATCCGGCTTCGAAGGCCTTCCGGGACAAACCGGTCAATTGGCTTAACGGCACTTTCCCCCCGCTGCACGCCTGCCCATAAGGCTTCAACTCCAATACCTATCGGGGTTACACAGCCAATCCCGGTTACCACTGCTCTTATTTCTGTCATGTCAGCCCACCTCTTCCTGTACAGCCTGTTGTTCGATCTGCTCTTTTAATCCTTGAAGCGTCCGGTCCGCGATGGCATGGACAAATACCTCTCCAATCATGCCCGATGCAAGCCTTCTGCCAAACGGAGGCTGCAGCCACCGGTGAATAATGATTACCCTGACCTGTCCCCCGTGGCTAACCGGTTCGATCAGCCATTCGACTTCCATGCCTGCAGTCACACCTCGGACATGCTTGTAATAAACGGAGCAGCTCTGCTCGTCCACATTCATTTCACTGACCCACCAGACCGGCCATTTGAACGGCTTAAACGGTCTTACCGCTCTCATCATGACAAGACCGCCTTGGTCGCTGCTCCCCTGCTCGAACTGGACGCCACGGTAATGCGGAAGCAGTACTGGCCATTGCTCGACCTGCCGAGCATACTGAAAGGCCGTCTTTTTATCGCAATTTATGGTGATTTCATTACGGGTATACATGTATTTGCCTCCTTCGGACAATCTCCAACCACTTCGGCGAGCTTGTTAGTCAGCAGCGAGGAAGTGCCAATGAATCTGAGCGCTGCCCGCCACAGCAGCGGCTGCCTGCTTATCCGTTCTATCACGTGCTGTATTCGTGTTCCAGGCGCAAACTCCTCATGACGGGTTCTGTTATACCGGCTGATCGGCTCGGTACTGCGTCTCTGAAGAGCTTCAACGATGGCAGGCGCAGCAAGCTCGGCACTTCGAAGGGCCCGGTAAATACCTTGTCCGGTTAACGGATCATAATAACCTGCGGCATCGCCAAGCAGCACCATCCCGGGAATGTCATGCGGAACTACCGGCCGGTCGAATGGACCACATGCCAGCACATCCCCCTCCACTTCGGCATCCCGCAGTCGCTCCAACAGCTCCGGCACCGCTCTTGCTTCTTTGAGAACATAACCGGAACGGTCTTTGCCTGCGAGCGCAGCCGCTTCTGTACTTCCGAGAGCAACGGTCATATTCGCCAGCCCGCCGCCGATTGGAGCGAGACCAATTACTTTGCCATCCCCGGCTGTAAATAATTCGACCCTTCCGTTTAATCCGCGCACGCCATTTAACCGGGTAGTGAATGCCGCTTTACGAAGCGGGCCGTAACGGTTTACCTTGGCGTTTCTCGCAACAACGGACCGGAGACCGTCACTTCCCGCTACCATTGAAGCACGAAGGGACATCGGCCTTCCTTCAGGTGAACGCGCAATTACACCTGCTACCCGTTCCCCTTCCCAGATCAGACGTTCTACACGTGTACGCTGCTCGAATACGGCACCAGCCCGGCATGCCTGACCGGCAAGCCACTGATCAAGCTGTTCCCTGCTGCAGCCTGCTCCGTATTGCCCTCCCGGGTAAGCGGCTTCCAGAGAAGTGCGCCCGCTTATGACTCTCCAGCCCTGCACAAGACTGTGCGGGAAATCAAAAGCCTCCTCTGCCTGCAAATGCCCTGTAATTCGGCCAATAGCAGCGACCGCACCCGGATTCAGAGATTCTCCGCATGGCTTGCGTCTCGGAAAAGCCTCCGCATCCAGCATCAATACGCTTACTCCGCTTGCGGCCAGCAATTTGGCTGATGCGCTTCCAGCCGGCCCTGCACCTACCACAATAACGTCGTACTTATTCATGACCAACCACGGCCAGCCGGAACGGGAAATGTTTATGTACGGCTGCTTTCACCCCCGCAAGCGCAACAAGCTGCTTGGCTTCCTGCGGCGTGAAGGAGCGCTGGACCGAGAGCGGCCCATCATGTCTGGTCACCGGGCTTTTCCATACAAACTTCGCGAGCAGCTTGGCGGCGAAATAAGCAAGGCGGTGCCGTTCCAGATCTGTCACCACCCAGCCTGAACGGGTCACGCGGGCCATTTCCGCAAATAGCTTTACGGCAGATTCTTCATCCAGATGATGCAGCGCCAGATTGCAGAAGGCCAGATCAAAGCTTTGATCTTCAAAAGGAAGCGCCGTGGCATCGGCAAGCAATATCTCTATCGAGGGATAAGCATCCGTCCGCCGGGCTGCCAGCTGCACAATTTGCGGGTGGTTGTCCACGGCCACAAGCGATACGCTCCTGCCTCTTTTTTTACACCAATCTATAAAGGCTACCGGGAGATCCGCAAGGCCCGTCGCTACATCCAGCACCCGAATGGGCTCACTTGGCGCCAGCTTGCGCATCAGCCGATCCAGATGAACAAACAATGCCGGATTGCCGCCAAGATACCGGTTCACTCCCCATACTTCACGGAGGCTTTTTTCCAGCTCTAACGGCTCAACGCCATCACCATCCAAATATTCCTTCAGGTTCAGCCGCTCGAACAGCTGTGCCATTTCATCACCTCATCCAGCATTTTCCTTCATGCCCTTATTGTTATTCTTTTCCACTTTTTTTATCCATGCCTTATACGGCGTGCCGATTCGTTACCATAATTTACACCTGAAAACCAGCTGAAATTGTTCGCAACCTATCCAGCTCCTTTGCGTCTAATTAATAGACTTTGAGAGGAGTGTGGTAGAAAAGCATGTTCAAAAAACTATCGGCGGCAATTCTGCTGCTGTTCGTTGCCCAAGTCATTGGTGCATCCGCGATCAGCCTAGCAGCCAGCCCGGTTTCCGGCACAATGACCAAGTATCGCGTCTATCAGAACGATCGTGCATTGCGTGAATTTGCTACCGATAAACAGGCGATCGCTTACGCCTCGGGTTTCGAGTACAGTCATGTGGAAGCGATTACGGGCCGTGCATGGGTGTGGGATAACCTGCCCAAGTACAAAATCTATCAAGGCGGTGCTTCCAGCACCAAATGGGAATACCGTACTTACAACGAGGCTCTGGCCGCAGCCAAGAAGATGAAAGGCGTACATATCCGGGATCTGGAAAGCCCGGGCTGGATTTATCAATCCTATCCGAACTATCAGCTCTATCAAGGCGACAAAACGAATGCGAACTGGGGTTTTACCACCCTGGATGCCGCCAAGCAGGAAGCGAAGCGTTGGACAAACTCTCATATCATGGAGCTAAGCTCCAACAGCTGGATCTGGGACAACATGACGGAAGCAACGGAGAAAAAATTACGGAGCGGCAGCGCGATCTACTCCATTAAAGTGGATAAAGTCCAGGTTGAGGGGACAAAAACGTATGCTTTTCTGTACGATGCGATAAAAGCGGCTGCGGCTATTCCAAGCAGCACCGTCGTTAATAATGTTTCCGGTCTGGTTGTACACTCGAATGTGCCATCTTATGACGTGCAGCAAAGCGGTAAAACCATTAAATCGTTTGTCGCTCTGCAGCCCGCTTTGCAATACGCCAAATATTTCGGCAATTCGGAAGTCAATCATAACGGAACAACCTGGTGGACAAGCATTCCTTATCTGTCCGTCTATCAGGGCAATAACAAGCTGAAATCCTTCTTTACACGTTCATCCGCAGTCGCCTATGCAAAAGGATTTGCCAACAGCTATGTTGCAAATGCAGACGGGCGCAAATTGTGGAGCAATACGAAGAGCCTGGTTTATCTGGCGTGGAACGGTTCGTCCAACAGCCAGACGATCTTGGATCAGACAGCCAAAACGGAAGGCTTATCCATCGATTCGCCTTCCTGGTTCGAGCTTAAGGACAGCAGCGGTGCCTTAACGGATCTGTCCGATCCGGCTATCGTGACCAAGTTGAAGTCGCAGGGAATTCAAGTGATGCCCCTGGTATCGAATGACTTCGATAAGCAGATGACGACAGCCTTCCTTGCGGATTCGAATGCACAGCAGCAGTTCATTTCCAGTCTTGTAACCAAGCTTGCCGCACTTGGCGTATACGGAGTTAATATCGACTTCGAAGAAATCGCCGGCACGGACCGGGATGAATATACCGCCTTTGTATCGGCGTTATCGAAAGCTGCTCACGCCAAAGGATTAAAGGTCTCCATCGACCTGCCCCGCGGCGATGTATCCTGGGATCATCTGACCGCCTATGACCATGCAGCTCTTGCTAAGGCGGTAGATACGATCATCATCATGGCGTATGACGAGCATTGGAGCGGAAGCTCGACTGCAGGTTCCGTTGCCAGCCTGCCATGGGTGGAAAAAGGCGTTCAGCAATTCCTCGCATATGGCGTACCTCGCAGCAAGCTGATGCTGGGTATCCCGTTCTATGTGCGGGAATGGAAAGTAGACGGCTCCGGTAACCTCGTCAGCAACCGTGCTGTCCTGATGAGCGCTATCCCGAAGCTGATTGCTGATACGAATGCGGTAGGCGTCTCCGATCCGGCTACTCCCGGCCAGACCAAATACAAATACTTGAAGGATGGCTTCACCTATGTATTTTGGGCCGAGACCGCAAGCACCGTGCAAGCGCGCATTAACATCGCGAAAAAATACGACCTCGCCGGCGTAGCAGCCTGGCGCCTCGGCTACGAGACCTCCGATCTCTGGACGATGATGCTTCGCTTGAAGCAAGGTTAAACGGAAAATCCCCGGCTCACGCTTATGGTGTAGGCCGGGGATTTTTATATACGCAGCTGCTCTGCTTAATGAATAATAAACGTTGCATCCTGTTTATCGGTTGTGGAGCTGGATGCGCTGAGTGGATCAATCCGCATGCCGCTGTAGTTCAATTGTCTAAGATAGTAGGTCGGGAAGTTGTAGGAACGGAACGAGACTTGGGAAGAATTCGCAAGCCCGGCCGTTTGGTAGAAGGTGGCATCCTGCTGGAACGTTGTTGTCCCGTCGTTACGGCTCACCTGCATCACGTAGTTGTAATGTCTCAAGTAATAACCCGGGAAGTTAACCGATTCGAACGAAACTCCGCCGGAGTCAGCCAGACCCGGCACCATTCTGAATCTGGAATCGTTAATTGGTGACGGATTTATATCGATGCGAGCCAAGAAATTGTAGTGGCGCATGTAATATCCGGCATAACGGCTGGATTCGATTTGATGAATCTGCGCCGCATCCCCCAAATCCTTGCTACCGTATCTCACCGAGTTATGTCCGCTGCCAAGCGGTCCGCCCGTAAGAATGATTACGCTATGATTGTCTGCTAGCGGAACGATCGCACGGCTGTAGCCTTGCGGAACAACCGTACTCACTCTCGTCCAGGTATCCGAAGCACCGTTCTCGGAGTTCAGATACAGATCCGTACTGGAGTTAGCGGATACGGCTATTGTTCCGTTAGGTCCCGTGCCCGGCACCCAGACCACATAAGGCGAGCTGGAAGGAATTACTCCGTCTCTTGTTTTCAGCAGGGTACCCGGATCGGTTGCGGCCCCAAAGTTCTCAGGGTTGGACGAAATCTTGTAATATACAGCAAAGTTGCCATTCGGTGATCCGCCGTATTCATAGGTCATGATATAATTGCCGTTGCCAAGCTTCGCAACCGTAGACATACCTGGACGTTTCGTTGAATCGGCAAGCGCGATATCTTCAACCGCCGAGCTCCAAGTCGTACCGTTAGTCGAAGTGACGTGCACCAGCTTCTGGTTATGCGCAGCATCGCGCTCATCCGAGTAGTACATAATGAGCTTGTTGTTCGCCACCAGAAGGAACGGTTCCCATACCGGATCATAAGAACCGTTAGGGTCTGCCCGGCCGCCCGTAGCTATCGAGCTGACGAAAGTCCAAGTCAGGCCTTTATCCGTACTTTTGTACAGGTCGAGCTTGGTTTGGGACAAATCGGATGGAATCGAGTTGCCGGCGCAAAGAAGCGTACCTGCAGGCATGCTGCCGATCGCTTGCGGAAGCTCATACAGGAACGGCTGATAACGCATCCCCCAACCGTTTACGGTATCCGAAACTTGGGAAATTTGAGTCCAGGAAACCCCGCCGTCCGTACTGCGGTAAATTGGAAAAGTTGGCGTGCCGTTTACGTAATGCTCGAAAGTTGCTAACATCGTGCCGTTAGAGGCCCCGTTGTACTGAAGGCGGATCGCTCTAGGGTATAGCGTACCCGGACCAGGGTCCGTCGAAGGCGAGGTATACATGGTTGATGGTCCGAAGGCACTCGCTTCCCCCATGATCATCAGACAGGCTAATAAAGCTAAGCCTATTGTTTTTATCCACACCCTTTTTAACAACTTATTTCCCATTAGCTTTTCCCCTTTTCGATATAAGATCGGAAGTCAGGAAAGGTTAGGTATAGGCAGCAAGGTCCAGCCTTCCGTCAGGCATTCATTACTGCGCAATGAATAAATAAAGTGATTCTCTGGATGAGTGGATCGGAAAAAGATGAGGCATACAGACAGGCGCTGCATGGAGATAAAAGGCTGAGGGTAAGCACCTTTTTAGGAAGCTGCAGACTTCACTAATTTATGAAAGCGCTTTATATTTGAATTATAATATAGGTAAAACATTATTTATATATCTAATTGATTATAAAAACAATAATTTTTATTATTGTTGGAACGTCCATAAGTCCCTCACCATACGATATGGAAGCCGGACAAGCCAACCGATTTCGTGCGGATTGGTTATAAAATAAGAAGAGGCCGTTTCAAAAGAAAAAGGCGCAGGTTGCTAGTTAACCCAAATTTAAAAGGGGTGCCCCTTAGTCATTTACATGACTTATGGGACACCCCCTTTCTTCCGTTTAGTAGTAGTCCGCATTCTTGTTTCCTGAACCAAATCTGATTAGCTATATTCCGTTATCCGATTCATTACGTTTGTCTTCTTCTTGAATTTCACGGTAGGCGCCGGGAGTCGTGCCCGCATATTTTTTGAACACCTTCGCAAAGTAGTGCTTGGTGTCGAAGCCGACCTGCCGGCTGATTGCACAAACGGTCAGATGCGGCTGCGTTTTCAGCAGTTTTTGCGCCTCCCGGATCCGCAACGAATTCAAGTAGTTGACGAAGGTGTCCCCCGTCTCCTTCTTGAACAGGCTGCTAATATAATTCGGATGCAGACTCATGCGCTCAGCGAGATGATCGAGGGACAAATCGTTCATGTAGTTGATCTGCAAATAAGCCAGAATCCGTTCGGCGTGCCGGCTGTACTCCGAATCCGATGCGGCGGGCAGCTCCTCCTTGACGCGGTTCAGCAGGACCGCGATTTCCTGTTTGTCCAATGGCTTCAGCAAATAATCCACTACACCCGAGCGAAGGGCCTGGCGGACATATTCGAACTCGTCATAGCCGGTCAGGATAATGAATCGATCGCATAGCCCCTCAAGTCTGGCTTCCTGAATCAATTCGAAACCGTTCTTCTCCGGCATATTAATATCCGTTATCGTTACATCGGGCATAAAGCGCTTCATCGTCTCCAGTGCCTCCAGAGCATTAAAGGCTGAACAAATGTCAGAACCGACCGGCGCGACTTCTTCCACGATTTTAACTAACCCTTTCAGAATCAAAGGTTCGTCGTCTACGATCAAGATCTTCAAAGTCCGTCACCGTCCTTTTCACGATGATAATGCGCAAGCAGGTTCCTTTACCCGGCTCACTAATGATTTCCAGTCGTGATTCTCCCCCGAAGTACTCTTTGACTCTTTCGTTGACGTTTTTCAAGCCTACGCCGACCGGCTCCTCCGCTTTTCTGAGGTCATCGTGCCTGGACAGCCGTTCGCGCAGCTCGAGAAGCTTCTCCGGCGGAATCCCGTTTCCGTTGTCGGAGATGTCGATCGTGACCTCCCTTTCTGTTTCCTTGGCTTCCAGCCGAATATGTACGGGGCGCAGAACGGCGGAAGCTCCATGCACAATGCTGTTTTCGATAAGAGGCTGCAAAAGGAATCGCGGACAGGCCAGCCGCTTGTCATCGAGCGCAACGTTGATCTCGTAGGTCAGCCTGCTTTGAAGCCTCATTTTGTGGATCTTCATGTAAAAGGAAACCATCTCGATTTCCTTCGCGAGAACCGTTTCTTGTCGCGCGGACGACAAGCTGTACCGCATCAATTTGCCGAACCAGAAGGAAATATCCGCGACTTCCTTGTCGTTGTTTGCTTCGGCTACCATTCGGATCGTTTCGAGCGTGTTGTAAAGAAAATGAGGCTTAATTTGTGCCTGCAGCACTTGGTAAGCCGCTTCTTTGTTACGGAGCTCGGCGCGATGGACATGGTTAATGAGTTCGTCCATTCGCTTAACCATAGAGTTATAGGCTACGATCAGGAATCCGATTTCGTCCTTTTCGAACTTGCCGCTTTGGATCGTCAGCTGCCTTAGGTTGTCGTCATTCAGAGTGCGCATATGCCGGGCCAACCGGAGTATTCGCTTTGTGATCGTCGAAGCCAGCATATAATAGGCGATGGAAAGGATGATCAACAGCAGCACGATAATCGTCACCAAGACGACTTCTTTATGCTTCACGGAACGGAATACGTCTCCCACTTGACCGGTGATGACCACGCGAACGTCCAGCGGTTCGAGCTTCAGTTGATTGACGATCGTTTTTCGGTTGATGAAAAAATTCCGTTCTTCCGATTGCAGAAGATTGAGCGTCTTATTGTCCAATTCTGCCGCTTCGTTCGTCAGCAAATTGCCTTGCCCGGACAGCAGAATGGCTCGCCAATTCGCTTCCACGCCCGCGGCGGCATAGAAGTTGCGGATTAAGCTATTGCTAACCCGAATTTCAAGAAGGCCGATTCGTTCCGTAATTTGCGTATTGTATATGTACTGGTAATAAATTAAATCCGGATCCGACACGTTAGGATCGGCGCGCAGCCATATCCCCTGCCCGGCTTTCAGAGCCGAGACGGTATCTTCGGTTTGCGGGTCCAGCATGGACCTGTCCCGAAACAGATTGGTTATGGGCAGCACCTGATCCTTCATCTTATAGATGACGATAGATTCGATCTCCGGATTGGCGAACATGGATTGCGTGTACAGAGGGAGAATATATCGAGTCAGCGCGTAGACGCTGTCTGCGTCGGAATCATATACGCCATCCAGATAATCGGTCAGGTAAGGATTGTATTGCAGCACCCGGTGGACCGATTGAATACGGGCGAAGTCCGTTTTCATGTTGGCATACGCCTGCTCCAGGATTTTCTGCCTGCTCTCCACGAATTGTTGGGTCAGGTTGCCGTAGATTTGCGTGTAATAGTGATAACCGAAAGCGATAACCGGGATAAAGATCATAATGACGTAACCAAGGACGATCTTGCGCATAATGCTCACGGCAGCACTTCCCTTCGATGCGGAATCCATATATCGTTCATTAACGTATCACGAACAAAAGAATTCCGCTAGAGTCGCATTGCCCCCAGAAAGATCGATCGCAAGCTGCGGTTAACTTCCTCCATAAGCCGCTCTTCCATCCGCGGCAAAGGAAAAACCAAGTTCAGGCACCGCATGTCCGGACCAATCGATATACACGGAATAGATCTCCTCCTCGACTCTAAATAACGGGATGAATCTAGCCTCCTCGTCTTGAATGAGAACTTCCAGACGCCCCTCCTGTATGGCGAACTTCTCTTGGAGATTCCGATCGGATATCCCTTTCAATGGCTTGTCGTCTCCTACCCTGGCCAGCAGCACGTTGCTGTACATGAGAGCCGCCGATGCTTCGGAGCCCGGAAGCGGAACCAGCCTCAAGGAAGCTTCGATTTCAATGTCTATCCGATCCCCTTTGCGGAACAGGCGTTCGACCGACACGTACCCTTCTTCCTTTCGGAATTCGATATGTTCATGATTAACTTTAATGTTCTTGACGGCTTTTTCCCGAAACATAATCCGAAGCTCCACGGGCTCGTCGGCTTCGATGTACAACGTGGACGTCAGACTGTCCGGAAAACTCGTCCGCTGATCGATGACGACTCTGCGTTCCTTCCATACGGCCGTCGAGGAAATAAAAGCGTTAAGAAGCACGGTATTCCCGTCTCTAAACCAGATGTTTTTTTGCAGCTCGCTCATCGCTTCGATCCCCGACGCGGTGCAGCACCAGAACGAATCATACGGTTCGCTGAATTTTTTCAAAGTCTGCCTTCCAAGCGGCTGATGGTACTGGGAAAGACCCGTTTTAGCGCTAGCGCTGTTCAGAATCGCGTTATACTTGAGGGATTCCAGATGATCCAAATACCCGGCCTCCGGGGACCACTCCAGCAAGCGCTCCAAGATCTTTTCCGTATTATGCGCGCAGCAGCTTTCGCTTTCGCCGCCGGTCAGCGCATCCGCCAATTGACCGTAGCCGCCCCAATGCTCCGCCTTTTCCGATACTCCGCCGCGAATGCAGGTCGTCGCCTTGGAGCTGTTGTTTCCGCTCGCAAAGGTTCTCCCCTTCAAGAAATTGTAGAAATGGAGAGCCGCCCTTTGGTATGCAGGTTCTCGTCCTATCCTGTAGCGATGCATGGCTGCGATAATCATCGGAAGATGCGTGTTGGCATGCAGGTCTTCCAACACATCCCGACCGGCAGCAAGCGGTCCGATCCAGTAATCCCTGTCGAACATACAGGCCAGCTCGAAGATTCGGGCATCGCAGGTCAGGTCGTATAACGTATAAAGGGCGTCTCCCAGTCCGCCAAACTCATTTACGGGATTTACTTTCGTACAGCGAAGAATCCCGTCTATTTTCCAATGGGAAAGCTTCTCGAATCTTCCTCGGATGTAAAGGGCGAGATTTACGGCAAGTTCCAGCGCTTTGGAATTATGCAAATACGTATAGCAATCAATCAAGCCCTGCATGATTTTGTGCAAGGTATAGTAGGGAGCCCATACGCTGCGGTTCTCCTCGAATTCCAGAACGTCGAGCTTTTCCTCTTCGAAGGCGCTCAAGTAGCCGTTTGGCTGCGCGCATGCTTGCATGACGTCTACAATCTCGCCCGCCATAGCCTTCAACGTTTCATCGCGATCGCCATAAGCGAATTTGGCGCACGCGGACAGAAAATGCCCGACGAAATGTCCCCTCAAGCCGCAATCGGGGGCCTCCCACCCGCCCAGTGGCTCCGCGTTGGACGGAATTCCCGCATTGATCTTGAACGTGTGCATAAGACGTTGAAGGTCAAAATCGCGAATGTATATTTTGACCAGTTCCCTGCGAGAGGCAAAGACGTCGTCCGTTAACCTGACTTCGTCCAGTCGAAACGAGGCGAACATGAATGGCATCCTCCATTCGAATACAAAGCCCGGCGGGAACGATAGCTCCTGCCGGACTTTGCTTTATTTATTAAACAAATCCTTTTTCTTCTGATACGTCTGGTTTGCCCAATCCACTAAGCGATCCAAACCAATCTTCTCCGCGTTCTTCACCATGGTCTCGTAGTTTGCCACGGCCTCTTCTTCCGACTTCGCCAAGTAAATTTTGACCTTCTCGTTTTTGATCATCTCGTCTATCTTCGTTTTAATCGTCTTCTCGTCAGAATCCGGCTGCAATTGGATCAAGCCGAGCTCCGGTTTGTAAACCGTAAACGCTTTTCTCTCCATCAAGGCTTTCGTCTTCTGAGCCCCCGGCACATAGCTCAGCATTCCTTCCATAACGCCGTCGTTGTACAGATACCACCATTTGATTCCGTTGCTGTTGACGAAATCGGCATCGGACGGATCATATTTCAAATTCGGATAACCTTCTTCGTTCCAAGTCCAATGCTCGCCTTCGACGCCGAACATCGTCAATTTCTTTCCTTCGTCACTTGCAAGATATTCAAGGAATTTAATCGACGCCTCGGGATCCTTGTTTTTCTTCGTGATGAACGTACCTGCGAAGCCTAGTCCCGAGCTGACCGCTTTCGTGCTTTTCGAGATTGCGCTGGGCAGCATCTGGAACGTATACGAACCGCCGGCGTTTTTGACCTTGATATTGTCCATGTCCGCTATGCTGACCGTATGGCTATGCGCGAACGCCTTCCCGCTGGTCGCATACTGATCGTCGATCTGATCGTTCGTATAGGCGAAGTTCTCCGCCAGAATGTACCCTTCGCGGTAAAGACGATTCATAAACTTGAAAAATTCCAGCATTTCCGGCTGCCTTATCGCGTAGTCTACTTTTCCGTCCCGTTCGTACCAGCCGTCCAGAAGACCTTCGACACCGAACTGCTGCAGGAAGTATTGCTCGATCCAGTCCTTGTCCATAATGAGCGGAATCATGTCCGGGTATTTTTGTTTGACCATGCCCAGAACCTTTATGAAATTATCGATGGTGTCGATCGGCGGATTCCCCAGCTCTTTCAGAATATCCTCGCGCACCGCTATTCCCGGGTTGCCGTCGCTGCCGACCGAGTATTTGTTATTCGCCACTTCCTCCTGGGTCGCGAAAGAATTGCGCACCGTGTAGAAATTGCCGTCATCCATCGTGTGTATCGCAATTCTTGTCGGGTCGATCTTAAAGTCCGGCGCGTATTTCTCGATCAGTTCATTCCAGGGATAAGAAAGCTTCGAATCGGACATCCGGTCAATGTTGGCATTAGTAAAGACCAGATCCGGGAGGTCTCCGGAAGCGATCATCAGCGGAAGCTGCTTGTCGTCCGTTGCAACCGTCACCTTAAGCTTAATTCCGGTCTTTTCCGTAATTTTCTCGGCAACCGTCCCCTTCCATTCCTTCACCGGATACCAGGAAGCATCGATAAACAAGGATAGCTCCTTCACCTCGTTGCTTTTTGCGGGCGGTTCGGAGGTTGTCTCAGCCGAGTTATTGACACCTGCGTTTTCCTTTTGACCATCGTTGTTATTTCCGCATGCGGACATCAGCGCTATCGTCATCATTAGGATGAGCGATAAGAGCAGTGCCTTCTTCCCTTTGTTTCTTTTCAAAATAACCCCTCCAACAAGTGATGTTTATATTAAAGCAAACGCTTTAATATCATGCCAACAAAATCAACCCTTCACGGAACCCAGCATAATGCCTTGAATGAAAAACCTCTGGAGGAACGGATAGACGCACACGATAGGCGCGATAGATATAACCATAGCCGCTACCTGAAGCGAATAGCTGGTGACGCCCGCTGAAGCGCTGTTCGCAACGGCTATAGCGTCCATCGGCGCATTGCTCTTGTTGATAACCTCCATCATCCGGAAAGCGAGCGTCCGCAGACCTTCCGACTGCACGAAATAAGCGGAATCCAGCCAAGAGTTCCATTGACCAACCCCCAGGAAAAGCGACATGGTTGCGATCAGCGGCATCGAGACGGGAAGGATGATCCGGTAGAAAATAACGAGCTCGGTAGCCCCGTCCATGTAAGCCGACTCCTTGAGTTCACTCGGAATTTCCTGAAAGAACGAAATGGCTATCAGCAGAAAAAACGTGCTTAACATGGAAGGAATGACATAGACACCAAACGTGTTCAGCAGCCCCAGAGCGCGCAGAACGACGTAATACGGTATTAAACCGCCGGAAAAGTACATCGCGAATATAATGACCGTGAAATAACCTTTGCGAAACAGCAGATCGCGGTGAGACAGCCCATAAGCAACCAAACAGGTAAAAAGGACGCCTAGGGCGGTTCCCGCAAGCGTTCTCATAATCGTGACCAAAAAAGCACGGTACCAGTGGGGGTCATCCAAAAATCGCGCGTAATTTTCAAAGGAAAAGGTCCTTGGCCATAGATAGACGCCCCCAAGAAGCGAATCGGTTCCTTTATTGAAGGAAAGAATCAGGACGTAATAGAACGGATAAAGCATAGATAACGTCAGAATGGCTAGTAATACATAAATCATAGCGTCCATGATACGATCTTTTTGTTTTTGGCTGAGCTGCATGCACGCTCCCCTTTCCTAGAATAGACTTGATCCCGAAGTGCGTTTGGCGATGTAGTTGCTGGAGAAAATCAGGATGACGGAAATGATGGACTGGATCAAATCGATCGCTGCCGCATAGGAAAATCTCCCGTCTCTTAATCCGACCTTAAACGCATAAGTTTGCACGATCTCCGAGGTCGGATTGTTGATGCTGTTGCCGAACAGAAACGCCTGCTCGAAGTTGGAGCCTACCAGTCCTCCGCCCAGAATGCTTCCGATCGTCAGAATGAGGACGACAACGATCGTTCCTTTCATGCCGGGGAACGTAATATGGCGAATTCGGGCCAAGCGGCCCGCTCCGTCGATCTGCGCGGCTTCGTACAGCGACGGGTTAATGCCCGCTACAGCGGCCAGGAAGATAATCGTCCACCAGCCCATTTCCTTCCAGACGGCGCTTCCCGTCGCCAGTCCCCAGAAGTAGTTGGGGTTAGTCAATACGTCAAGCGGCTTGTCGATTATGCCTAGCCCTAGAAGCGCTTTATTGACCATCCCGATATCCGTTGACAGGAAGGCGAAAGCGATGCCTGCGACGACAACCCACGAGATGAAATGGGGCAAATAGCTTATCGTTTGGACAAAACGCTTAAACTTCAAATTTTTTACTTCGCTTAATAGAATGGCCAGCAATATGGGAGCCGGAAAAGCAAAAAGGATTTTTAGCAGACTCAATGCCAGCGTATTTCGAACGATTGTTCCAAACTGATAGTCATTAAAAAACTCCTTGAAATGCTTTAATCCCACCCATTCGCTCGTAAAAATGCCTTTAATTCCGGTAGAGATGGAATACTGCTTAAATGCCATTAGAATGCCGAACATCGGCGTATAGGCGAAGACAAGCAAAAATATCATGCCGAGCCCAACGAACAGGTGCAGCGTTTTTTGTTTTTTAAACCGCTTCCAAAACTGCGTTCGCTGTTCTGTTTTTCCCTTAATTCCGGTTACGCGTGTATCCAACTCCATATCTGCTCCTCCTTTGTTTTCAGTGTACTCTTCGAAACAGAGCGTCGATAGCCAACATTCTTAAGAAAGCGTTGTCATTTTTGAAGATCGCTGATAAACAGCAACTTCATTTCTTGTCCGTATATCCCTGAGGCGTGTGCCAATTATGCAATAAGACGAACGGTACGGTCATATCAAGGGCTTACGAATTTGAACCTTAACTTTGTCACACAACCGCAAGAAAAAACCGCCCCATTCCGTAGCTGGCGGCTTTTCTTCTTTATTCAATATAGCTTTCGAGTGTTTCTCTATTTGCAATTGTAATTTTCCCTCTCGATAGTTTTATGATTTCTTCCTTTTCAAGCCCTTTAAGCGTTCTGCTTATCACCTCGCGAGCCGTCCCCAGCTCTACGGACATGCTGTCGTGCGTGATATATAGAGTATCCGAATTACCCGTTTGTTCGGACAATTGAATAAGGAATTCCGAAATACGGCCACGAATGGATTTGAAGTTGATGCTGTCCAGCAGACTGGATAAGAGAACAATTCGTTTGGCGAAAGATTTAAAGATGAACTGCCGGAACTTCGGATAACGATCCGTCCAAGCTCTAAAAATCGCCGAAGGAACCATGAGCACCAATCCGGTCGTCTCTACGCAGGCAGTCGCTTCATATTCGGTTTCGCCTAACACGCTGGAGGTCATAAGCGGGCAGCACTCTCCGCTATGAATTCTATACAACGTAATTTCCCGTCCGCTGGCGCTTATTTTATACATTCTGACGGTGCCTTCCAATATCATAACGACGAACTCTAGAAATTGTCCTTCTTCAATAATATAGTTGGGCTCCATTTGGAGGACTTTTATCCCTTCCTGATTCCAATCCTCCTCAGAGATTTCTGACAAGCTGGGGAATAATGTAAAGATTCGCGATAAATGCTCCGATTGAATCAACCGTTTCAGCCCCTATTTTTTAGTAGATATTGACATAAATACCGCCGGTTTACATCCGTGATAATGTCACAGACTCAGCTATCGGCAAGTAGGTATACTCAACTCATCGAAACCAAATTAAACTTGTTAGTCAAATTTGAAGGAGGATTTTATTATGACTACTGCTACTGCAAATCAAACGAAAAAACCTGTTGTTATGTTTATTCACGGCGCTTTTATGACGCCTGAAAGCTGGACGCCAATGAGGAACTATTTTATGGAACAGGGATATGAAACAATCGCTCCCGCATGGCCATACCACAATAACCATATGGAAACGCTTCGGAGCAATGCTTCCCCTAACCTTGGCAAGCTTGGGTTGTCGGAAATTGTTGAACATTATGAATCAATGATTCGCGCATTGCCGGAGAAGCCTATCCTAATCGGGCATTCATTCGGTGGCTTGATCACGCAGATTCTGATGGACCGTAACTTAGGTGCGGTTGGCATAGCTGTTGACCCCGCAGCTCCAAAAGGCATTAATGCAGGAGCCTACAAGACGGCCTCCAAATCGGTCGCTTCCATCCTTCTCAAGCCTTGGAAAAAAACCGCAAGCCTAACGTTTGAACAGTTCCAATATGCGTTTGTAAATACCCTGCCTTTACAAGAACAAAAAGAAGCGTTCAGTTATGCTGTGCCTGAAACGAGCAGACTCTTCTTCCAGAGCGCTTTAGCCTCCTTCAACTCCAATAGTCCTCTAACCGTCAACTTCATGAATGGCAATAGAGCACCGCTCCTTATCATCGCAGGGGAGAAAGACAATATTGTGCCTGCCGCTATGGTTAGAAAGAACTTTCAGCTGTACGATCAGCAATCCGGGGCAGTTACCCAATTTAAAGAGTTCCCTAATCGTTCTCATTGGATCATCGCCGAAAAAGGTTACAAGGAAGTTTCCGAATATATAATGAACTGGACTCAGGAGCAATTGCGATAACCGAGAAACCGGCAGTACCATTAGGATGCCGCCAGCTTTCTGCTTTTAATCATCAAGCTGGCAAACAGATATAAAGCAGCCAGTCGTCGAAGATTCATCGGCGGCTGGCTTTTTCGTTTCCGTTTCCGCTAACCTCCCAAAGTTCACTCGTTTAAGATAGCGCTAATAAAATGAACTGAGATCATTTGGAAATGACTTTTGTGATAAAGTTACAGTTTACTATTCTCAGCTTTGATAATATTTAAAGCGTCAACCACGACTTTAAATGCGAGAGGAGAACAATTCACAATGAACGTAGTAAAACTTCCTTGGGCCGGTATTAAAGTGGAACATGAAAATAACAGTTTAGTCATAGATCCCTTTTATAATTTCCCTTCAGATCTCGGAACGCCTATGGGCAAGCTTTATCCGTTAGATGAATTCGGTCAAACGGATGCGGTTTTGCTTACACACGTACATCCCGATCATTACGATCCTGAGGCTATTAAGCGGTTTTACGGCGTGGATATTCCGATTTATGTTCCGATGGACACCCTCGAATACGTCAAAGGACATGGATTTACTTCGGTTATTGGCGTGCCCTTGGAGGACGTTTTGGCGGTCGAGGCGTTTACCGTAATTCCGACTTATTCGGTAGACGGTCTTGGAGATCCTCAAATCGCGTGGATCGTCTCGGCAGGCGGCAAAAAAATAATCCATTGCGGAGATACATTGTGGCATGGATATTGGTGGAAAATAAAAAATGAGCATGGCCCGTTTGATGCAGCATTCTTGCCCGTAAACGGCCCGGTCACTCAGTTTCCTAACGTCACGCCTGCAAGTAAAGAACCGATTGTCATGACGCCAGAACAGGCCGTTTCGGCAGCAATCGCCCTTGAAGCAAAGCTTCTCGTTCCTATTCATTTTGATCTTGTTAACAATCCTCCCTTCTATACACCTGCTGCAGATATAAACAAACGCGTCACACGAAGCGCGGAAGAAAACCAAATCACGGTAAAATGGTTAGAGACAAAGGAAACACTGGCGCTTTAATCTTGTACTAATGAAAGGCATGTTGCGTCGGTAAAGCAATATGCCCTTAATCTCATAATACTTTCCCTTTTTGTATAATCGTTTGATAAGATTGAAAATAAGACGGTATTATTAATGGAACGAAAGGAATTTTTCATGAGCGATAAAATTATGGTGATCGAAGATGAAAAGAAAATCGCGGATGCCATCGCATATGCTTTGAAAAGAGAAGGATATCTCGTCGATGTCGTCAATCGAGGAGACACGGCCCTCGAGAGACTGCCTCTCTTCCAACCCGACGCTTTAATCCTCGACGTCATGCTTCCGGGAACGGATGGCTATGAGATTCTGAAGAAGCTAAGAGAAAAGGGCAGGCGGATTGGCGTCATCATGTTGACGGCCAAGGAAGATATCGTCCACAAAGTATTGGGGCTGGAACTTGGCGCTGACGATTATATTACCAAACCGTTCGACATGCGGGAGCTGCTTGCCCGGCTGAAATCTTTGCTCAGAAGGATGCAAGCTGCGGAGGAAAAACAAGAAGCAACCGAGATCTCTCTGGGCGAAGTAGTGCTTAAACTTAACAAAAGAACGGCCTTCGTCGGGACCAGGGCGCTGGATCTGACGCCGAAAGAGTACGATTTATTGACGTTGCTGCTATCCCGCCCGGATCAGGTCTTCTCGAGGGAGCAGCTCCTTGATCAGGTCTGGGGCCTGGAGTATATTGGCGGCACGAGAACCGTCGATATTCACGTGCAAAGGCTGCGAAAAAAACTGGGGGAAGAGTTCGGCAAAATGATTCAAACCGTACATGGCGTTGGCTATAAAATCTTAGGAGGATACAGTGAGAATTAGCATAAAGCTTAAATTCAGCATCTTTTTGGTTTTTCTGCTGCTTCTTACCGTTTTCATCCTAAGTCTGCTCGTGCTGGAAGGTATCAAGAAAAATCAGCGAACCGAGCTGGAACAATTCTTCTCCCAACAAGCCGCAACCGCGAATATCTATTTGATCCAAACGCTTATGGGAGAATCACACAAGGTTCCTCAAACCTATCTAGCCTCCAAAGGCCGGGATTTCGCAAGACAACTGGAACTGATTACGGGACAATCGGTTGTCCTATACGATCGGGAGGGAACCGTTCTTAATCCTAATCCGGCTTTCGCGGCATCGGACGGCATCCAGCAGACGCTGGATTTAGCGCTTCACAATAAAACAGCGTATCTAATTGAGAACGACTCGTTGTATTACTTTTCCCCCTTGCGGATAGGCAACGGGCAGGTTGGAGTCATCCAGTTCTATTATTCCTTAGTGGACAATCTTGCATTCTATAACCAGATCAAGCAGCTGTTTATTTATATCGGCGCGGGCGTTTTTTTTATCAGCTTTATTCTCGCTTATTTCTACTTCAATTCGTTCGCTAGAGTAATTATTAAATTGAACGGGACGGTGGACCAAATTCGAGCCGGCAACTTGGCCCCCGGCGTACTCAAACGCAAAGACGAAATCGGAAAGCTAAGCGAAGGTATCCGCATGATGAGCCAGCAAATCATGAAGACGATGCTGGATAAGGACGAGGAACGCGAAAAGCTGGCATTGGCTGTTCGCAAATTATCGCAGCTCGATCAGCAGCAGAAGCAGTTTATCGGCAACGTCACCCATGAGTTCAAAACCCCGCTAACTTCAATCAAATCCAATATAGATCTGCTGGATATGTATCCCGACGACGAGAAGCTGCTAGACACTGCAAAAATAAACATTCTAGGCGATACGCAGCGTCTCTATGAGATGGTCGAAAAGGTGCTTCAGCTGTCCGCTTTGGAGAAATACGAGTTCGAATTTCATAAGGAAAAGCTGGACGTACGACAAGAGATGCTAAAGGTGCTGGATAGACTAAAAGGGAAAATGGATAAGTTTGGTATTACAGTAGAGACCAGTTTGGATGAGGCTTACGTGGATGCGGATAAGGAGCACCTCTCCATCGTGCTTGTGAATCTGTTGGACAATGCCATTAAGTACAACAAAACCAGAGGCCACATTTTCGTGAAGACGTCGTTAAGCGATGAACATGTCATCATTGAAATCGCCGATACAGGCATCGGGATTCCGAATGAAGTCGCTCACAGAATATTCGAGCCGTTCTACACCGTCGATAGAAACCGGTCGCGTGAAATCGGCGGCACCGGACTTGGCCTCTCGCTGGCTAAGAAGTATACGGAATCGCAAGGAGGCTCCATCGTGCTCGTAAATACCGATTCGCAAGGCACGTTGTTCCGTATCGTTTTTCCTGCCTATGGAACGTCGATTTCAGAAACTTGACAGCCCCCGGAAAATAATCGCGTAACCTAAAGAAGCCGGCCCGTCCACTGCCCATAAGGCAACAGACAAGCCGGCTCTTTGCGGTGATGTTATCTCTATCTCTGCAAGGAATAGTTGATTTCAACAATGCCGCTCCTATAGGGCTTTGCGTTCCATTCCGCGTAGACGAGCCGCTCCCCGGAAGGACTCCAAGAGGTGGTTATCGGTTCGACGTCGACGGCGATCCGGGTGGACTTGTCGGTCAACATGTCGTACAGATAGAGACCTTGAACCGTTGCGCCGCTCGCATCGGCTTTTAGACCGTAGGCGATTATTCGCTGATCCGGCGACCACGAAATGCCGCTTAGCTCCGTCCCCTTGGCAATCGTCCGATCGATCTCTCCGTTTACGCTGCATAGTAGGAGGGTCGTTCTGGAGCCGCTGGCTTGCAGCACCAATAATTGGCGGCCGTCCGGAGAAGGTAAAACGTTAATCACATTGTCGAGGTTCAAACTCGTCTTCTCCAAAGTAACTAAGTTCAACGCCTTGAGGGAAGCATCGAATTGCGTGTTGTAGTAAAGCGTGTCTCCCACTTTCTCCACGATATACAAGCCCGTCTCATCCAGCTTGTCGACCGCGGTGATCCGGCCGTCCACGGTCGCGATATAAGCTCTACCGTTGAAAGCCGTTCCTATGATCGTTTCAGCATCGGCCCATTTGGCGCTGACGGCACCTCCGATCGACTCTCCGGTCAGACGAAAAGTGTCCAAAGTGTTCATATTCAAGACTGAATAGACGGGATCGCCAAGTGAATATTCGGAGAAGATCAGGTTCTTTTTGTCGGTAGAAAGAACGGCCCCGCCTAAATGCGAATCTTTTCGTTGCTGCAACATTGTATATTGACGGGTATCGAGGTCGTACAGATAGAGACTTCGGGGGTAAGAATCCGCGAGTTCCGCCAGGGACATCTTGCCCAAGGATTCGTTCTCCTTTGAAACGATTATCGTATTCTCGTCTACCCAGTCCATGATTTCCGCATTATCCAGATGAACGATGTTCTCGACGGACACGTCAGCTTCTCCCGCCTCACTGTCGGCATCGTCGATGACCGTTATATTCGGATTAGACGAAGAAGGCGATTCGCTGCCTCCTGCTGTACAGGCCGTAAACACGCACGCAGCGGCGAGAATCGGGAACATTTTCATTACTGATCTTAGTCGAGTCATCTCTTTCTCTCCTTTATTATCATGGATTCCCACTATTCTCTTCAAACTATAACAAAATAATGTTCCGGAAATAAAAACAAATGTTTCGAAAATGTAAATAAAAAAGCCGCCCGCCCATTGCCCTTATTGGAAGCGGACGGGCCGGCTTCTTTGCGGTTTATTCCATTATTCTCCCTGCACTGTGGACAGAGAAACCCATAATTTTTCGGCGAAAGCCGAGGATTCCTCTCCTTTCGGATTGTTTAGACGGAACAGATAATTTTCTCCGCTCTCCGATGTCCAGACAATATAATCCCTTATTCCGTCCACTCCTGAAGACTGAAGATACAGGTCGGCACTGCCTAGCGGATGCTCCACAAGCTCGCCGCTATAATCGGAGACTTTGCCGAAAGCCTTCAACTCTTTCTGTGCGGACTCACGAAGCGACTTCAAATCTTCGCCCTCAGGCAGGCGCTTAATGTCAACGTAATAATCGGCGTTGGCCGCAAGACTCAGTCGGCCTGTCGTTTTGTCAAAATCGAACCCCTCGAATAGGTAGAAAGAGAATGCTTCCCCTCGTTGCAAGGTGGCGGTTTGCTCCCCGATTCTCAGGTCGATGCTTTTGGTTTGCGGACGCTCCGCCTGAGAATTCCGATCTTCCGTAGACGCAGGAGACTCGGCTGCCGCCGTCGGAGTCTCTGTAACAGCGCCGTCACTCTGGACAGGCGAAACGGTCGGAATGGTGTTGGAGTTTTGAGTTGTCGGAATTGAGGAGGATGACGGTTCATTTCCTCCTGTCGAACATGCCGCAAGCATGCAAACAGCAGCTACTGCCGGGATTATTTTCGTTGCTCGAATAAATTGAATCATATGATTCTCTCCTTTTTATCTTTGATTCTCGTGTCGATCTTGTCTTAAGCCTTCGATTAACCACATTTAAATGGTATCAAAATATTGTTCCGAAAATAAAAACAGATGTTTCGCAATTGTAAATAAAAGTGTCGGGAATGTTGCGTGCATGGTCTGATCTCGCTAGATCTCATCATAAAAAAGACAACCCACAGCAAATCGTGGATTGTCTTAGCTTTTAACCATGAATATTTGAGTATTGCCGTTATTAGTTAAAGCCAAAGCCAAGGATCGTAAAGTGCTTGCTCTCATGCCCAGCCGCCATTTTGATTTCCACCGTATGTTCTCTCGTATTCAGCTCCGCGTACAGGATGACGGCGTGACAGCGCGTCCATTTAACCGTTTGGGACTCCGCCACCTTCACTAGCTTTCCATCAACCCGAATATCGGCGTTTCCGAATTCGTCGCTGCCGGAATTTTTATAAACGAGAAGCAGATTCTTACTGTGAAGCGTCATAATAAAGCTGTCGCTGCCGGATTCGGATGTATGCATCCAGTTGTAGGGAAACTGGGGCGTGCCGTATGGAGAGTCGTCCATTTCCGCGAATTGCAAATCGGAATCGGCTGCATGGAAGCTGCCTTCCGTAATTTTCGCTATGCCATGGCCATTCTCCCGGTCCAACAATTGAACATTGGCAAAGTCGTTGCCGAATACCGGAGGCTTATTAAGGGCAATATCCGCTTGATTCGGTGCGAGACGATCAGTTTCAGATAAAAGCCAGTTCAAACAGTCAGCCATGATACGGTGTCCCGCGTTAGTCGGATGATAGATGTCGCTAAAAAATTGCTGCTTCGAAATGACATTGCCTTCTTCCTTAGACATGTAAAACTGTTCCGTCACGGCATCCTTCACGCTTACCATGGGAAGTCCATAATGCTTGCCTACCAGCGACAGTCTATCCTGCAAATTCCAGTCGTTTTCGAACACGCTGAACAGTAAAATGACGGCGGGCGCATTGGCGGAGCCCAGAGCTTTCCGTACTAGACTTTCGTAACAAATCCCATTCGTCTCGTCATCGGCATCATTGACGGCAAACTCGACGACGACGATATCAGGCTGAACCGTTCCGTCTCTTAGAACATCCCGCTCATAGCGAATCATGCCCAATTCGGATGGTGTCCCGCCAAGGCCTGCTTTAATAAAATGAATATGATCGCCGCCTTCCTTGCCAAACCTCTCTTTGAAGGCGGTATACGTCCTGTAAGCGTAACAGCCCGTGTGGAGCGGATCTGCTCCCGCTCCATGAGTGATGGAGCCGCCAATGAAAGCAAGCGTAACGTCATCGCCTCTCTTGGCCTTTTCAATAGCGGCTTTCAATCGCTTGTTGTTGCCTTTCTCGAGCAATGATTTGGCGATCATCTTGTAATAAGCCTCAGAGTATAGATCAACCGGCTCCTCTGCAGCGTCTAGGGATAGATGCTCTGTCATCGTTATTCGCCTCTCTTAGATTCGATTTAACTGCGTCTGCGTTTTTAGACTATTGTGCCTTATATCTGCCTTGCGGCACATAAACTCTTCTCTTCTCACACTTGTATTAGAGCTTTGATGGATCCACGATTGCCCAAAATGCAGGCTTTGCGTGCATCTGCTTGTCAAACAGAAGCGGCGCTTCGGTCCGCGTGACCGGAAACGTACTTAGCCAGGTATGGTCGTCAGCGATTCCCCAGAACACAACGGCACTGACCAGTCCTGCGTTGGACTTCAAGGCTTCGAACAACTCCTTGTATCGTTGTGCTTGTTTCTGCAGAATATCATCCGGAACAACCGCTCCGAAATCGGTCCTGTCGTTCCAGTTATAGACGCTCATATCAAGCTCGGTAATTTGGTTGTCAAGCCCCAGCTCCTTGAATTTTTTCATAGATTCAATCACATTCAGAACGGACGGGTTATAAATGTTGATATGGGTCTGATGACCGACACCGTCAATCGGAACGCCTTTATCAAGCATCTCTTTCACCAAAGCATACAGTCGATCCCGCTTCTTCGGATCATCGGTTCCATAATCGTTAATATACAGCTTAATACCAGGACCGCCAGCTTCTCTTGCAGCCCGGAAGGCCGTCGCAATATAGTCGGTGCCCGTGATTTTATACCAGTTGCTGTTCCGCATGCTATCCGGATCAGCTGGCTCAATAACTTCGTTCACCACATCCCAATATTTAATGTCATCCTTGTAGCGGCCAACAATAGCCCGAATGTGAGCATCCAGCCGGTCCAGCAGCAGCTTCTTGCTTGCTTCCCGCTTCTTGGCATCGGTCTCATCCGCCATCGGTTTGCCATCTGCGTCCTGGAAGAACCAATCCGGCACCTGACTGTGCCATACAAGTGTATGAAAGCGGACAGACATGCCATTCTCTTTGGCAAAAGCGACAATCTGATCCGCCTGATCCCAATTGAATTGTCCTTCCACCGGTTGGATCGATGCCGGCTTCATCGCATTCTCGGCTACAAGCATATTCACTTGCTTCTTCATCAGATCCGCCGATAATCCGCTTGTCTGGCTCGGCTCAAGAGCAGCTCCAATCGCAAAATCATCCTTGAAGGTCTCTGCGAGAGACGGTATATCCCGCTGTACGGAAGGTACTGCGGCTTCAGCCGGCTGCTCCGATGGTGCCATGCTTGGCTCCGTCTCTTGAGGGGCTTCGGATGTTGCCTGCTCCGATGCTTGAACGGAAGGAGCCGCAGTGGGCTTCACGGTTTCCCCGGATTTGCTTAACATCACAATCATGATGATTACTGCGAGGAGTACCGCCGGGAGAATAATAGTGAGAAAGGTCTTCTTGCGTATTGGCTGCATAAGAAACCCGCTTTCTTGTGAAATGAGAAAACCTCTACCCTCGGCTCTCGAAAATGAGCGGCCGCGTATAGAGGTAGATTTTATCGCCAAATTGAATTTCAGTTTTCGACTTACCTCGAAACTTTAATTCTATTGTAACACCTGGTGAGAGCCGGCAAGCTCTCGCCAGGCGATACGTCAATTCTATTACCCGACAAGTCCTGAGCGCTCGATACTCTCCACGAAATAGCGCTGAACAAACAGATATAAAATGATAAGAGGCAGAATCGCCAGCAGAATCCCCGTATCCTGTACCATGCTCAAGTAGAACGGATCCTTGGCAGACGCGTCATTCCCAAGAACGATAGACAGATTATACGGCAAGGATGACAGCTGCGTAGACATGACATTGCTCGACGTGAGATAGGTTGTCGTAAAGAAGCTGTCATTCCACTGCCAGACAAACGAGAAGAGCAGTACCGTAATAATGGAAGGAATCGCGTTGGGAAGCATAATTCGCAGGAACGTCTGACCGACGCTTGCCCCGTCCATATAAGCTGCTTCCTCGACTTCCCGCGGAATGCCCCGGAAGAACTGCCGGAAGATAAAGATGTATAACCCGGCTTTCAAGGAATTCGCCGTTATGGAAGTTAAGATAAACGGCCAATAGGAGTTTAGCAAGTTAACCGGTTTACCGGTAATGAACGGGATAATCCCCATCAGACTGAAGTCCTTCAAATTCAGATACATCGGAATAAGTATCGTTGTCGGCGGGACCATGATGGTCAGAATAACGCCCGCAAACAGCAAGTTGCTGCCTTTAAACTTCAATCTTGCAAATGCATATCCCGCCAGCGCACATGAGAGTGCCGTCAGAATTGTCGTTGTCGCCGACAGCGTGAACGTATTGAGCAGCGTCTTCCAATAATCCATAATGGAGATGGCATTCTTGAAGTTCTCAAGCGAATAATGCTCGGGGATCCACACGACAATAGGTGAATACAGGTCCGTCTTTGCTTTTATCGCAGTAGATATTTTCTGAATGATCGGGTACAGGATAACAAACGAAAGTCCGGCAATCAGCACTAGCCGAATGAATGACCAAATCCAACGTTTCCAGCTTTCAACCGATAACAATCGGGCCAAGATCAACATCATCACCTTCTCTCTATTCCTGGTAGAATACCTTCCTCGAAACGATATAGGAACTGATCAGCAGAATCAGCATGATCGACACGAAATACAGCCAAGCCATCGCCGAGCTGAGTCCAAAGTCAAAGTTGGTAAAGCCCGTTTCCTTAATCAGGTCCGTCATCTCGTTCCTGGAGAACGAATCAATAATGGTATAGATCATATTGACAAGGATAAGTGGGCTGACCATCGGAAAGGTAATCTTCCAGAACGCCTCATAGCCTGTTGCCCCTTCCATCTTGGAAGCTTCGTACAACTGCGGGGAGATCGTCTGAATACCGGCCAGGAAGATCAAAATTTGCACCCCCGACTGACTGACAATCTGATAGATTCTCTCTACGGCACTTGTCAAATAGTTAACAATACTCTCGCTTACACCGGCATCCTCCATCAGTCCTGCCAGCTCATAGGCGCCTAAAGCATGTATAGCCCCGCCGGAGCCCTGGTTCTGATCATTGACCGCTTGAACAAGACTGGAGGTCTCCAAAGTCATGATAACCCCAGATGCCAGAATGACCGGCAGAAAGAAAATCGAGCGGGCGATAGAGCGGCCGATAAACTTCTGGTTAAGGAGAACGGCCAGGAACAAGCTGAAAATAACGATTAACGGGACGTTAACGACCATGTTGATGATGGACTCCGTCAATGTACGGTTGAAACTTGTATTCACGGTCAAGGCATTGATATAGTTCTCAAAGCCGATGTAGCTGATTTTCATGCCGGCGGCATTCGCTTCAATCTTGCTGAGGCTGTACCGAAAAGAGTTGACCAGCGGAATGATAAAGAAAAAGATGAACCCAAGCAGCCAGGGCAATACAAACAGAAATCCTAACAGTGCCTTTTGCTCTGCATAAGTTCGATTCTTCATGCCGAGCTTTGATATGAGTTTCAAGATTGATCACCACCCGTCATGTAGCTCTCGGCTTCAATGGTCTTGCCATCTACCGTCACTTGTGAACGGTTATAATTGACGATGACATACATGCCATTCCCGTATACCGTCTTATAGACGCCTTGCTGCAGCTTCTCATGTCCGGTAATCGGCTCATTCCGGACATTCTTCAGTACCTTGTTTACTTCCTGGTACATGCCTGCGGCCTTATCCATCCAGAGCTTATAGTTCACGGCGTATAGTTCGTTATGATCCGTATCCTTGATGGAATAGTTCGGTTCATATATCCATTCGAAATATACATTAGAGCCAAATTCCAAACATTTCAGAATATATTGCTTGTCATTCGTATAGTTCGAGAGATTGTATGGCGCACCCGTATACTCAACATTTCCACGGATCACCATCTGATAGAACGGGATTTGCTCATCTTCCAGCTTGAAGCCGCTATTGCCCATCGGAGCATTCGTAAGATCAGACAGGTACGGTAGTGCATAGGCATTGCCGCCGTTGCCCATCACTTGCAGCTTCTCACCCTGCAGCTTAGCCATCGCTGCTCGGGAGATCTCCTCGGATTCCGTCCTGTCGATCTGATTATGCTTCCGGTAATCGCTGTTTAACTGATCGGCAAGATCCCTGACCGAAATACCTTCCGCATTGAATTTACTGATGCCTTTCAAGGTTGAATCAACATAGCTGCCAACAAGCCGAGGCGAAATAATATAAGAAGGAGACTTGTTTATATCACGCCGGTTCAATGCCAAATCTAACGGATACAGTGCTGCCGGATCCCCTCTTAGCGTTCTTGACGCCGATTTGGATTCATCGAAATCCGCGCCGGTACTTGCCGTCAGAAAGGCGACGTCCGGATAAAGCGTTACACCGTTGCCCGCTGCAAACGCTGCCAAGTCTCTCAACCCTTTACTTCCGCCAATTTCTCCGTCTACCGAAATCGATTTGGGCACTTTATGATCCAGCCCCCCGTTAAACCATCCGGCATACTTCAGCTTAATATTATGAATATCCAGCTGATTCATCTGATTGATAATAGCCTTGGCTTCACTGAAGGTTGTCAGTGTCTCAAGCGCGCGGTACGGAATGCCCATAAAATGCTTCTTATCCGAAATGCTTCCGTCCAGTTGGAGATAAAATGGGATATTATCCTCGTTTGCGGTCTTCTCCCGAACAGGAAGAGCCTTGTTATTTATCAAGTACTCCTTATAGTAGCTGGCCATTCCCTGATAGCTGGCATCCTCTCCGTTCAGGAAGGCATACCGGACAACAAAATCGGACTTCATCGGATTTTCCTGGAACTTTGGAAGGGAACGCTGCTGGCCGTTCGCATCCAGCGTTACCTGGCCTTTATTGACGACATTAAAGCTCGGGTAAACGTAGTTATAACTGTTCAGCCTTCCGCTTATATCCGCGTTAATCGTTGCAACAGACTCCCCTTCCTCAATAATGCCAAGAAAAGCGCTGTTCTCGCGGATAATACCGAATACCGGCAGCCTTACTGCTTCCTCTCTTGCCGCGTCTTCCGTTCTTGCCATTGTGTTGTCCTGGCCATAAACCAGCTGCTGATAAGACGGATAGCGGGTTTTCCCGCTGTTGAAATTAATAAGCGCGCCGGAACCGTCCGGAACAAGCATCGCGCCATTTTCTTCCGTTCCGCCTGCCCCGAAGAAATTCAGAAAAGAAACGCTGTTTACCGGATACTCTTCAGGGTAATGGATGTCCGCCACCGGAACGGCAGCGACTAGACTATTGCCGTCCAAGGTGTACGTAATTGTAGCTTCAAATATTCTCGGAGCCGTTTTCTCCTGGGAGAAATGCAGTTCCTCCATATCCTTCTTCAGATCTTCCTCCGAATAACCGGCGGCTTCAAGCGCTTTCAGTGCCCGGTCCAGCTGCAGCCCGTTTAACGCGCTGTCATTCCGCTCATACGCCGTCTTTTCCTTATTTTCTTTATAGGCGATTTTTAAAGCGCGCTGCCCGGTTTTATCCAGCTTCTTGTTTAAGGCCTCAAAACGCCCTTTGCTCATCATTTTCGGCATATCCTCCAGCGTCTTCTCCAGCTTGCCGAATTGATAAGTAACGCTGAGCCCATTCGGGAGCTTCTCCATGTTAATCTGTTTGTTAAGAACGCTGTCCGTATAGGAATTAATCGAGTTAAGCTGCCCGAAACTATTGTAGAAATCCAGCTTGATCTGGGAAGATAATAAATCCTTGTTCACGCCGGCGGCAATGGTGTCTTCGCTGCTCCCCGGCGGGTTGCTGCGCCAAACATCTCCGCTTTGCTTATTAAGAACGGCAATAGCGCCGGTCTGATCATCCGCGAACAACCGAAGCTGATCATTTTCGGCAACCCCTTTCATGTCGGCAAAACGGGGATCCGTGAAGGACTGACTCAAAGCCTTTCCCTGCGTAAATGTCTTTGCGGCCTGATCAGCTTCTCCCGGCTGCTTGCCCGAAGCGGACTCCGAGCATCCGGCAAGCAGAATCCCAACCAGACAGCATGCGGTCAGCAGGGCCATTCTGGCCTTATTCATCTTCTTGCCTCCTCAAAAGAATTGTGAAGCAATTCTTGCTTCGAAAGCATATGCCTTAAATGAATGATCACCCAAATGGCCAGCTTCAGGCCATTGTGATGATTCATACTTCGTAAGCATAATCTAAAAGAATTGTGAAGCAATTCTTGCTTCGAAAGCATCAACTTAAGAATTGTGAAGCAATTCTTGCTTCGAAAGCGCTGCTAGCGCCTGAGCACGATTTCTTGGTGTATAACTTGCACAAATGCAACCATCTGCTGAATTAAACTAAAGAACAATAAACATAAAAATGCCATAAATGCCATTGCCGCAATGGTGAGAATGATGGTTCCGATTGTCTTCGACGGCGAATATTGCTGCACCGTCATATTGCCGACAAACAGAAGATAGGCGCACCAGAGCACGGACACATTATTGAAGAAATGGTAGAAGGTTGCCTCTTGCAGCGAAATGAGGTTACTGAGGCCTATCCATGGAAGTTGGATAACCAGAAGCGGTACCAGGGCAAAGCAAGTCGAGGTAAAGATATCGACAAATTTGCCTTCTCCGTCCATCAAGGTGGTCAGCGACCAATTGGCTATACACCAGAACAAGACGGGCACAATCACGTACAAGCTCTCCATCAGGCTGTTTATACTGTCCGGATATACAATGTTGACTAGAAATCCGCTGTACTGCGTCTGCATAATCTTCATGACAATCAGCAGGAACAATATCGCAAAGGAAATGATCAGGTTCAGCTTCCGGCTGCGTTCATATTTCAATTCCCAGAAGCCGTTAAAGGGATGCAAAATTAGATATAACGGATATTTAAACAGCTCTCTGTTTAATGAAGGCAACCTTTTTCCCTCCTTTCCATTTCCGGTATTTGCTTATTCCAAACCAACAAACGAGGAGTAAAAGAATACCTGTCATAATGCCCGGGAAGTACTCGCGAAGCACTTCTTTCCGATAGAGCAGGAATGCCTTGGAATACCCTTTTGGGTCCATGCTTTTCTTGAAATATTTCATGGCTTCGCGATAATCGCCTTGACGAAGCAGTGCTTTGCCAATTCCCGCATAGGCGAATTCCAGATTGGCGTTCATGCTGATTGTCTCTTGATACAGCGTAAAGGCTTTATCCTCGTCCCCATTGTAATAAGCTCTGACAGCCTCATTTAGCGTGCGGCCGTATTCGGTTGTCTGGAAGACGGTAATCTCGCCAAGCGCTTTATCAAGGACGAGGAACTCATCGCCAAGCCGCTCAATGGCTACCGGAGTATTGAATTGTCCCAGTTGATTGCCCATCCCGCCGAACACATACAGCAGGTGGCCGTCTCCGTCGTAAGTGAAAATTCTGCCCCGCTTGCCGTCTAGGATGGAGTAAATCTCGCTGTCGCCAACATCAATATCGATCAATCGGGATGGTCCGGTTGCGCTCATGTAGCGAATGTCGCCTTCGGGGGCAAAGTAGCCTTCCCTCCGCAATATATCATTGCCTTGGGCATTCAGCTTTTTGACATTCCCGCTGTCCTGACCGTTCGTGGCATAAATAAAGCCTTCCTGGTTAATGTCCAGATTCGTAAATTCAGTTGGCGTAAACATAACCATCTGACTTCGCTGCGCCTTGGTCGACAGCATCTTCCATAAATAATCCGTTGGATTAAAGTTGACCCGGTTCGCGCCGACAAACGAGGTAAACGTGCCGTCCGGGCTAAATTCCATAAATCCGTCGTATACGCCCGAGGACATGACATAGATCCGCTGCGCCTTATCGACAACAACCCGTACCGGCTGAAAATCAAACTTCTCGGACAGCATATCCGATTTTGGCGCTTCGATAATCTTCAGCAGATTGTTGCTTCGATCCAGTTGAACAATCCGTTTATTGCCGGTGTCCGCTACGACAAGCTGCTTGCTGCCCGTTACGAACAGCCCTTGAGGGTTATTGAAGGTCTCCTCTTTCCCGTTATGGACAAAAGAGCTGATCGTCTGTACCGGATGAAATTGGTTATCCAGCACGACAACCCGGTTGTTGCCCGAATCAAGAACATAGATTTGCTGATCTTCGGTCACATGGAAGTCGCTTGGCTCTTTAAAGGCTCCTGTCCCCATGCTTTCCCCGTTCCACAAAACGTTAGCCTGATAAGCTGCCGGAGCCGCGGTCGTTAACCCCCAATAAGAATAGTTATAGGATTCTGCGCCATCCGCAGCCTGTACCCTTGTGCCTCCTGCGCTTATGCCTAATAAAAAGGTTAAGGCAAGCAGGAGGTATATTTTTTTCTGTATCCGCATCTTGCTTCGGCTCCCTTCTACTCTTTCATCCCGGAAGTTGCCATCGTCTGGATGACACTGCTCTGGGATAGGATGAAGAGCGTGATTGGAACGACCATCAGAATAAGTGCAACAGCCGCACCAACGCCAGCCCTGGCAATGCCCCCTAGCGCTATTTGCCCTAATGCATAGTGGAGGGTCTTCAGGTTTTCGCTGTATATAAAGTTGCCTCCGTCAGAACCCCACAGCATAGGGAATTGCAGAATCATAAGGGTGAGCCAGGCCGGCTTTACGTTCGGCATGACGATTTGCCAATAGATCCGGTACTCGCTGGCTCCGTCAATCTTGGCAGCTTCGACCAACGCGTCCGGAATCTGTTCCATGAACTGCTTCATTAGGAATAGTCCAAGCGGGAAAGCAAGAGATGGAATAATGATCGATAAATGCGTATTAATCCAGCCAAGCCATGACATCATCATATAGTTCGGGATGGCCGTAACCGTACCGGAAAACATAAGCGACAGAACGACTGTCGAGAAAATAATCTGAGAACCCGGAAATTTGTGCTTCGCTAGCGGATAGGCTGCTGCCGACGCGAGAAGGATATGCCCAAACGTTCCTACTAGCGTAATAACAAGCGTATTCGCAACATAGCGCGACAGCGGAACCCAGGAATTGCCCATTAACGCGAACAAGTCGAAGAAGTTATCCAGCGTCGGATTATTAACCATAATTCGCGGCGGGAAGATAAACAGCTCATCAAGCGGTTTGAACGCATTGTTGACCGCATAAATAAGCGGTATGGCCATAAACAAGCCGAATACGGCAAGGAGCAGGAATAATAAAAAACTGACGGTAAAGGAGCGGTTAAGCTTTCTCTGAATTCGGAAAACCGCTGTCCAGCTGTTCAACGTTACTCACCGACCTTTCTAAGCAGCTTCTGGGTCAGCTTGTTGGCACCCACCATGATCAGGAATAGAACGGTAGCAATGGCGGATGCATAGCCCATCTCGAAGCGGATCGTGCCATAATCCATCAGATGCGTGACGATCGTATGCGCCGCGTAGTTAACGCTCGGGAAGCCCGCCAGGGCAATGGAAACGTCCGCAACGGCGAAAGACGCCGTAATTTGAAGGACTGCGCCGAATAACAGCTGCGGCCTCATCGATGGAAGCGTAATGAACCACAGCTCCTGCCACCGGTTGCGGATCCCGTCTACCGTGCCGGCTTCTACCAGGGACCGATCAATGGTCTGAAGCCCCGCGATAAAGGCAAGGAAGCTGGTACCGAGGCTCAGCCATAACTGAACGATAATAACGATGGTCAGAATATATTGCTCATTTGTCAGCCATTGGATCGGCTCTAGAATAAAGCCAAATTTGATCAGGAAGCCATTCAAGTAACCATACCTGTCTCCGGAAAATACGATCAGCCATATAAAATACACATTCCCTGAAATCGATGGCGCATAAAAAATCAAAGTCATAATAGCCCGGATCTTCGGAGACAGCTCATTTATAATCCAGGCAAACAGGAAGCAGGCTAAGTAGCTGATTGGTCCCGTAATAACGGCGAACATGAATGTATTTCGAAGAGCAACCATAAAGACATCATCATTAAGAAACAGCCTGGAATAATTATCCCATCCAACGAACCTTGGAAATTCCAGCATATTGAAATAGAAGAAGCTGAGACAGATCGAGAATACAACCGGAATGATCGTAAACAGGGTGAAAATAATCATGTACGGGCTCATCAAGATATAATAGTGCTTGTTTCTTTTTATCTCTTTAAACGTCTGCGCCAATCTGGATACCTTGACCGGCTGTTGCCGGATGAGATCGGGTGCAGGCACAGGTACGGATACGGTTTGACTCGTTTCAGGCATCGGATATCACCCCCAAGCTAGTTCGGTAATTTAAATTCTTTTCGCTTAATCGCGATTTCGTCATTGATATACAAGAGATAATCCGATAACGCCTCGCGAGGATTCTCATTGCCGTTGACGACTTTGCGGAAGGCATTGTCCAGATGGCGACCCGTGAAATATCCGCCTGGAACCTGAGGGATCCCCTCTACCCATTGCCACTGGCTTTCAAGATTCTGATAATCCTTAACCGGCCAAGGCAGCTCCTCAAGCGCTTCGATATTAGCCGTCGGATAACGAGCGGCCTCCCCGAGCAGTCCTTCCATCTCGCGGCCATAAGCAATTTGCGTCTCCTTGCTGGTCCACCATTTCATGAACTCCCATGACGCATCCTTATCCTTGGCATTCTCCAGCATCATCACCGCGGTGGTGTGGCTGGCCACTTCATGATTCACCGTGCCGTCAGACTTTTCCGTCCCCGGCACCATCGTAAAGTCCCATAACCCCTTAATCTCGGGCGCCATTACCGTCAAGTTGTTATAAGTCGTATAATCCGCGATCCCGATCGGCATCTCTCCGGTACGGAACCGGTTCGGGAAATCCGCCATCAGCGGGAACTTATAGTTGGTATAGAACTGCGTCCATTTCTTAAAGACCTCCATCGAGATATCCGAATCGAGTGCACTCTTCTTGTCATCGTTCGTATAGAACTTTCCGTCGTTCTGATAGAGAAGCATCGAGAACGTAGCATTCGGAATGAGATTCGCATTGTTCGCTACCGTGTCAATCGGCAGATAAAACTCCATGTTATGCTTCTGAAGCACCGAGATCATGTTGTACACATCCTGCCAGGTTGTCGGCGGCGTTAATCCGATTTCCGCCAAAACGTCTTTCCGGTAGAACAGCATCGGGAAGGTCTGCTGCTCCGGTAAAGCATACGCCCCATTGCTGTACTCATAAGGAACCAATGCGCTTTCGTTGAACCTGGAGGCAACTTCCTTGAAGTCAGGGAATGCGGACAAATCCGCCGCCGCTTTCCGCATCGCATAGTTGACCGGTACATCTTCCCCAATCTGCATGGCAACATCAGGCCCCTCATCAGCCAGCGTCGCGGGAAGCAGAATATTAGCCGGAACAAGCCTCAGCTTCACGGATATATTCGACTCCGGCGTGAAGCTCTCGTCGATCAGACTCTTTAATACTTGTGCCTGATCCCGGCCGGTCGTAATCCATACCGTGATAGACTTGTCGCTTTGCTTTGTATTGCCGATGCTGTCGTAGTCCTCCGTGTAAGACGCAACCAGTCCTCCAAGCTCATGCTTAACCTTTTGAAATAAGGTTGCGCTTGCCCGCGGAAGCTTGGCTTCAGGCGAAGATACGATTAAATAGTCCAGCGTAAGCGGCTGTACTCTTACGTTCAGTATCCAAGTACCTAGTCCGCCGACATTGGTCTTGAAAGCGGTCAGCCGTTTAGCAACCGTTTCAGGCTTTGCAGCCATTTCTTCAAGCTGATTCACCATCGTATGAAGAACGGCTACTTTATCGCTTTGCTCACCTGTCGATTGTTCGAGATAATCGGCAACGCTTTTTATCGTAGCGGCCTGCGTCTTGAACACCTCTGTCATCTCCGGAATCCGCTTCTCCAGCTGGTAATCACGGTACGGATCAGGCGAATTGGAGGTTATGATCAGAATCTTTCTGTATATCTCGTTAAGCTGCAGGACGCTTGATTCAATCGTCTGGAGCAGCGGTGCGATCTCGCCCAAGGATACGGACAGACGGAGCTTATGCTTGCCTTTGGTCAAATGGAATAAATAGGGCTCATCCCCGCCCATGACGTCCATCTTCCAGTCCATACCGAAATCAAACGGAATCTGCTTCATTTCTTTAAACGGATATTCCCCGTCAATCATCAGACTGCGCGTGCTGTATACACCGCGAAGCTGATCCTGTTTTCTTTTTAATGCGATTTGATATAATCCGTCCTCTTGTACATCCACTTCCCACTCCAGCCACTGCCCCGGCAGCTTCCAGTTCACGCCGCCGATTGCGTTAATCCTGATTTTCGACACATCGTACGGAATAACGGAAGGACTTGATTTGTCAGACAATGGATATAGTGTCGGAGACGATTTAAGAACCGCGTCCTCCGCCTGAATCATCATATATTGATCCTTGGCGGGCTTTAAGCCTTCCGCTTCATAATCCTTTTTCAGATCCTCATAGGACTTGACGGTCTGATCCTGATAAAGCTCAATATAATCGATAGCCATCGGCTCCCGTGAAGCCGTCAGCGTAAGCTTCTGTGTCCCTTTGTCAAAGTGGAACAAATAAGGCTCTTCATAATAGCCCTCACTATCCATGAATGGTTTAAGCTGCCAAGCCGGCTTCTCGATCTGCCTCGGGCGAAGATCATTGCCACGGTCATCTCTATGAATCTCGGCATCGCGGTTACCCCATAGCCGGTCAAACAACAGATCTTCAGCCCCCGTAAACGGTTGTTGTCCATTGATAGAGAGCTTGCGTTCAATAGCAGAACTTTTGCCTTCAATCGGGTAATAATGAATCCGGAGATTATAGAGTCCAGCTTTCTCAACGGGAACATTCCAGCTGATCGAGCCGGCATCCGGCGTCATGACGGCTTTTCCGTCCAGCCCCTCCGGATGATCGGCCACCTCAAACCCTTCTCCAACGGTATCAGCGAAGCTTTCGCCTTCTATGCGGATGACGTGTGAGGGTCTGTCATCGGCGGAGTAGCTTTTCAAATACTCGTTATAGCCGCCTTTATCATCGGAGTCTGTAACCGCCTGAAATCCGCCCATTGCCTGAGCGCGTCCATTATTGGGCTGACCCGAAGGGTAGAAAGCCCATATGGACAAAAAAAATACAAGTAGAACCAGTGTGGCAATTCCGTAGCGCTTTTTGTTGCTCAACTTTTCTCCCCTCCTGCGGCAAGAGATTACACTTTAGCAACAGTCCCCATTGTGATGGTTCAAATGGGGACTGTCGGCACCAGCTTCAATTGTTATTTTTTGTAAACCTCATCGATAGCTGCTTGAGCCTGCGCTTTATACGTGTCGATCACGGTAGATACTGAATTGCCCGACGTCAGTTCGCCGATCATTTCGTAGTAAGGGAATTTCGGGAACGTGCCGCTGTCAAGAACCAGCATTCCTGCGCCTGCATCGCGGGCGTTTTGGATATCATTTTCATCCGTGAAGTTGCTTTCAAGTGATGCTTGGTCGGCATAGTCGTAGATCGAATCGATATCGTTGATTTTTTCCCAGATGTATATCAGCTGATCCGGATTCTCGACGCTCTTCGGAATGGTCAGAGCCTGGAATGCCGCTTCCGAGGAATGGTAAGCCGTAGCGCTAGGACCTTTCGGGAATGGCACAAAGCCGATATCGTAGTCCTTCATATCCGTTTTCAGGCCGCCGATCTCATACATTGCTCCGGCATACATAAGCGTATTGCCTTGACGGAAGAATTGGCCTGGTTCCGTCCAGTCTCCGCCTTCCGTCGGGCGGCCCACTTTCTCGGTTGCCAGCTTGGAGAGGAAGTTGAACACCTCAACGGTTTTTGGATCATCCAGATTTTGCTTGTCGCCATTAGTCAGGCTCGTTTCATTCGAGACGAGGGCAGGATCCATAAACCCTGCAGACGCAAGTCCCCATGTATCCAGCTTACCGTCATTATTCGTATCCTTGTTCGCGTCTTTAGCCACTTGAGTGAAAGTATCCCAGTTCCAGTTGTCCTCGGTCACATAATCTTGAGGAGACTTGATGCCAAGCTTGTTAAGAAGAGTACGGTTATAGAAAATGCCGGTAATCAGGTTGCCTTGACCCTCGGAGAAGGCGTAACCGCGGCCATTATACGACATGAATTCGGTAGCCTTCGGATTAAATACTTTTGTGTTTTTCGTGTATTCGTCAACCGGCCATAACAGATCCTGCTGTACCAGGGCCGGAATGGTGTAGTTTTTGCCCAATCTCACAATATCGCCAAGCGGTTCGCCTGCAAGGAGGGATGCGACAACTTTTTGCTGGTATTCGCCATAGTCTACCGCTACGAATTCCATCTTGAAGTTATGCTTCTTCTCAAGCTCCTCCAGGTTCTTCTTCCGTTCGATATTGTCCGGATTGTCTTCACCGATCGTCATATCCCACCAGGATACAACCTTGATCGTTCTGCCGCCCATGTCGAAATCCATCTCCGGAGAAGAAGTATCCTCTTCGGTGCTGCCGGCATTATTCGACGCTGCGGCATTATTAGAGGCTGCTGCATTATTGCTTGCAGTCGCATCCGCATTGTTGCCGTTGCCATTGCCGCTTCCATTGCCGTTGTTGCCGCTGCCGCCGCTGCATGCCGATAATGAAGCAGCCAGCATCAAAGTCGAAAGCATCATAACCGTCCTTCTTACTCTCACATTGGTCCCCCCTAAATTGGTTTACAGGGAAAAGTGTAGCGCTTACATTTCTGACCAACAACCTGCCTGTAAATAGGTCAATGACCTGTCAATTTATAGGTTTCGAGGAATAACGCGGATTGTCAGCCAGCTATTAAGCCAAGAGGTAAACAAATGGATGATGGATAAAGAAATGCACATTGTCACCCGCCCGAGTAATGAACAATAATAAAAACCATAATCCGTCAGAGACAATCCTACAGAAAGTGAGGTTCAGCTTTATGTATAAAGCATTACTTGTTTATCCCGACAATATATCGAGAGAAGAAACCAGATTGATGCTTCCATGGGAGCAGCATGGCTTCCGGCTTCATGCCTATGCGGATTCTCTCTCTGACGCTCAAGCACTTCTCCGCACACAGTTGTTCGACCTCATTCTTATAGATCTTAAACCTTCGCAGGCTATTGGCATGCAGATCTGTGAACAGCTCCGCGAACAAAGCCGAGCCTCTATTATTCTTTTGGGAGGCAGTCATGATTTCCAGCTGCTGAGAAAAGCGATGGCTTTGCAAGTAAGCGATTACATTGCGGATCCGGTACAACCCGAGGATTTGGCCGCCAGCCTGTGCAAGGTAAAGAAAGAGCTCGACGTTCAGCCTGTTCACTCCAAGCGGTTTAACTTAAGTTACGAAAGTAAAAAAAGTCAGAATCCGTCCATCATTGATCTTGTCAAGCAATACGTTCAGGAACAAATGCACGAGAACATTACCTTGAAAAAGATCTCAAGCATGCTGCATTTCAACTGCGCCTATCTTGGTCAGAAATTCAAAGACCAGGAAAACATGTCGTTCAACGAATATCTTCTTCAACAGCGAATGGAGAAGGCTAAGGTCCTGCTGGAGAAAACAGATATGAGGATCTATGAGATAGCAAATGAAGTAGGATACACGGAAATTGACTGGTTCTATAAGAAGTTCAAGGAGTACACCGGCGCGAGCGCCAATGAGTACCGCAAGCAAAGTACGGTTTATGCATAATGAATGTATACGAATTGTCATTTCCGTAAGCGCTTGCAAATGCAAAGAAACCGGCTAAAACCTGAGGACTTATGCTTAAGTCCCGGACTTTAACCGGTTTTTTTCATAGACCTCGTCTCGTTGAAGCCAGAACGAAAAAGCTTTCCAGATTAATGGAAAGCTTTTTTCGTACTGACCATCTACTTTGTTCCTGACAGCTTCAGTAGTCCAAAGCCGGAAGTGTTCGTGTAAGATAGACCGGAACGGTCATTCCAGATCGCCACACTGTCACGGTCCCCATCGCCGTCTTCATCGTTGTTCACCTGAACATCAAAGCCAATGATGTCTCCGGCTGCCGGAGGTGTGCCGTTCCATATAATAGAGGCCTCTACGAGATAACCGTTAGCCGTACGTTTTACTGCGGATACCAGATTTCCGCTTAGAGAGCCCGGATTCACGCTTTGCTCATTGTCGAAGTTAATCCGGTATTGTCCATCATCCGCCTGATAGCTGGCAGTTGCGGCTTGGTTCTGATCGACAAATATTTCAACCGAATCCTGCTCCCATACATTTGGACTTTGCTTGGAAAGCAGCGAATCCGTCACTTCCGCAAGTACGTATAAACGTCCAGCATCCCACAGCGTTCTAACCATTGCTTTTGCCCCGTTTGTCCCTTGCACCCAGCGGTCTGTCGTCATTATGTTTGCCTTGCTCCAAAGGGAATCGATATTGCCGTCTACAACAGGCGAGCCCATAGGAGCTTCCGTATATTGAGGACCTTCGATTAAGGTTACTACGCCATATTTGGACGTATCGGTATCTTGCGAACCCGTTCTGTCGTTCCAGGAGGTTCTCGTTACCGTGCTGCCCGCCTTATCGACAATGCGAACATCAAATCCAAGCTTGTTATTCAGCGATAAACCATCAACCGGAATGGCCGCTTCGATCCGGTAACCGTCTGCAAGCTTAACCGCTTTGTATTCAGCAGGCTTACCCGGATTTGCGCCGCTCCGGCGGAACGTATATTTCTTGTCGTCCGCTTCGTATGTCGTTGTTTTACCGTTATTGCCGTCTATAAATACTTCTACAGCATCATTTCCGTTCGTGCTTGTATCCGATACATCCACTGTAATATAAAGACGGCCTGCATCCCATAACGTCTTGAATTTTGCGACAGATGCCCCTTCGTTCAGTATGGAAACGGCTGAAGACCTGCTCCATGCATCCTCCAGCTTGCCATCAATAGCCGCGCTCGCATTAGCCGCCGTTGTATTCTGAATCTCTACCGGAAGCTTGCTTGGATCTACTAATGCCCAATAGGCATATTTCGCCTGCAGCCGTTCGTCGAACAGCAAAGGCCAGTTATTGCGGTCGACCGGGAAAGTGCGCAGCCAAGTATTCAGATCATCCTTGCCCCAGAAAATAACGGCGGTCAGCTGATCTGCGTGCTTTCTGAATACATCGAAAATTTCCTTATACCGCTTCGCCTGTTTCACTTGAAGCTCCAGAGGGAATGTCTCGTAAGCATCATTGTCGTTGGTATAGACGCTCATATCCAGCTCTGTTACTTGCTGCTCAATGTTCAAATCCGTGAAAGCCTGAATCATGTCGTCAAGCTCTTGAACCTGCGGATACTCAATGCCAATATGCGTCTGATGACCAACGCCGTCAACAGGAATGCCTTTATCCTTGAGACGCTTGATTAAGTCATGCAGATCCTGCCGCTTCTCCGTCATATTCGTATTGTAGTCATTGATATACAGCTTCGCATTTGGATCTGCTTCATGAGCGTATTCGAATGCCTTCTCAATAAATTCTTCTCCCGCGATCTTATACCATAAGCTGTTGCGGAGACCGCCCGGCTGATTGTCACCCGGCTCAAGCACCTCATTTACAACATCCCAGGCATAGATTTTGCCTTTGTAACGGCCAACGACAGTTTCGATATGACGCTTCATCCTTGCAAACAGCAGCTCCTTGCTTGCAAGGTTTCCATTCTCATCGTAGAACACCCAATTCGGGGTTTGAGAATGCCAGATCAACGTGTGACCGCGCATCGCAATACCGTTCTCCACCGCAAAATCGACAATCTTGTCCGAGCGCGTGAAGTTGAACTGTCCCTCCTGCGGCTCCGTAGCATCCCATTTCAGCTCGTTTCCGGCAGTCAAGCTGTTAAAATGCTTTTTCACCAACTGCGCATCCGGCCCATTCGGATCTTCGATTTCATTAACCAATACCGCTGTTCCCAGCTTGAAATCATCGGCAAAGACATCCTTCAGGGATGGAATATCCTGCTGAATCACAATGGGTTCAGGATCGGGAAGCTGTTCAATGGAAAAATCATCTACATAGAAGTCCAGCGTTGGGCTCGCGGATGCTTCAAAATAGACGGAAAGACTTTGGATCGGCTGCTTCAATTGATATTGGCCGCTAAATTTCACCCATCCGTCTGCTGTTACATTTCCGGAAGCAACCCCTTCATAATTCGTTGTTCCGTCCGTCGTACGCTGAACCGTCATCGATACCGATGAGGCCGCTGTGCCCGCCGGAAGCTTGACCCAGGCGGTAAGCGCATAGGTTTTCCCTTCCGTCATCATCGAAGTCACATCGAGCTGCGGGCCATTCCAGCCTTGCGATCTTCCCGTTACCTGAAGACCGTACACCCCATTGTGGGCAGCCTGCTCCGAAGCGGTCAGCACTTCATTGCCTCCGCGGCCATGCCAGCCTTGAACCGTGCCGTCCTCAAAGTCCGTTGCCAATTTCACTGGACTTGCTTCCGCTTCTGCCTTTTTCGGCAGTACGCCAAGCGATAATGACGCCAACGTCAGAGCGATGGCCAGCACGCCGGAAAGAGAGCGCTTCAAACCTTGTTTCTTCATCCATACACCTTACCTTTCGCTTGTCTTGTATATTCCATTAAACCGCCCCTTGCGGGGTGGATTATGGCGTCATTTGCTGCGGATAAAGGATGATGCGCCCTTCCTCCATCTCAACTCGTACCTTATTGCTGTCCTTGAAGCCTTCTGCATCCAGATAGCCTGCGGGAATCTGGAGACGTCCTGCCTTGTCGAGGACCGCATATTCGATATGGCTTTGCTGCTCGGTTAGCAAATGCTCGGCATCCAGCCGTGCCAGCTCGTCGGCATACGATTCTCTGCGGATCATCTCCGCAGAAGTTTTGCCGTCCCGAATCTGCACGACCCGGTCGACCTTGCGGGCCAGCAGCGGGTCATGCGTAACGATCACAACGGTAATGCCAAGCGACTGATTGAGGTTCCGAAACAGATCCAGCACCTGATCAGAGGTCTTTGTGTCCAGCGAGCCGGTTGGTTCGTCCGCAAGGAGCAGCTTAGGCTCATTGGCCAAGGCGATGGCAATGGCCACCCGCTGCTGCTCGCCTCCGGACAGCTCGCTTAGCTTGTTTTTCAGGCGATGACCAAGTCCAACCGCTTCCAGCAGCTCGATTGCACGCGCTCTGCGCCGCCTTCCCTTCAAGAGTACGGGCAGCTCTACGTTTTCCAGAGCCGTTAGATAGGGAATGAGGTTGCGGGCATTGTTCTGCCATACAAAACCAACTGTCTCTCGCTTATACTTCACAAGCTCCTTCTCGCCAAACGCGAGCAAATCCTTACCGTCAACAAACAGCTTGCCTGCCGACGGCTTATCCAGTCCGCCCAGCATATTCAGCAATGTCGACTTCCCGCTTCCGGAATTACCGATGATCGCCATGAGCTCACCGTCTTCCACTTGCATATCCAGCCCTTGCAAAGCAACCACCTCGAGATCGGCGGTTTTGTAGATTTTGACAAGTTCCTCGCATCTGATCACGGTTTATTCCTCCCCCAGCTTCAGCGCCTGTGCAATCCGCGTCCGGGACAGCCGGTAGCCAAGTATGAGCAGACCAATTGTGAGAGTAAGGCCTACGATACCGTAAAGCTGCAAATAATCACTGAGCTTATAGACAATCTCGAATGGCGGGACCTGCTCCGCGGTTGCAAATGACATTTCGAACAACGGGACAAACAGCTCACTGATCATGTTGCCGATTAGCACGCCGATTATGACCGCTGCGCCGGAAGTAAGAAGCTGCTCGCTGAGCAGCATTCCGATAATTTGCGGGAATGGAATTCCCATTGCCCGCAAAACCCCATATTGCAGCGTTCGGCCGGATAAAGCGAGCACCCAGAACAACAGAAAGCCAAAGAAGCTGATCAGCATGGAAATTACAAAGCCCAGCGTCATGACACCGTTAATTGCCAAACGGAACGGATCATTTTTGGAAGCAATCAGCTCCTGCTTCGCATCTTGGAGTCCGGTCACATTGATTTTTGCTGCGTTCAGCTGATCATAGATGGACTGGCTCGTAACGCCGCCCTTAAGCTTGAGCCATACTTCATAAGGCTCAACGGCCAGCCTGTTCTGAATGGTGCTCAGATTGCCGACGATCAAATTTGGCTTTGTGACCTTCTCCTCGCCATCGGCTGCAGCAGGCAGTGGATTCCAGCCCGGCCAATAATCAATAATGCCGTAGACGGTGAACAATGCTTCATCCAGTCCGTCCCAATAAAGGTTTATCGGATCTCCGGGCTTTACCTTCGCGGCGTCGGCAAGCGATCGCGAGATTAGAACGGCCTTCGGATTGGTTGCCATAAGATTCAAATAGCTGTTGATTGGATAATCGAGAAGACCGTCCTTCATCCAGGCGGTTTGACCGAAATCCATCGTATCGATACCAACCAGCGTGGCTGCGCCGTTTGTTTTTTTCGAGCTGCCTGCGCTGAATCTGGCCCCTTCCTTCCGGAATACCTTGGCAGATGCTTCAACGCCGCTCAGCTCCTGGAAAGGCTGGAATGGCGGCTCCGTATATTGCACCCGCTTATCACCGGAGCTTTGCGAGGTCTGTGTCTGCGGCTCGGCCCCTTGCATACTTGGCGGAGGAGCGTCGCTTTCCCATCGGGTAGTCAAAGTCATATCCGCGCCAATGTTATATTGGATTTTGCTTTCCATATTATCGTTGATGGTCCGGGCCGCGTTGGCACTAAACAATCCGGTCGATACCGTCAGAACCAAAAATACTTTGATCGTCAGATACTGGCCTGACGAACGGCTGATTTGTATAAGCGTGTTGTATAGCGCCGGCGGCCACCACTTACGCCCTGCCCAGTAAACAAGCCGAATAAACCATGGATAGATTCTTAGCACCAGCAGTCCGGCTCCCAGCGCAAATAGCGCGGGCATCAGAAACAGCAGCGGATCCACCTGCAGGGCATCCGAATCCAAGGCCAGACGCTTCAAATCCTCCTGCCGGTTATTGAAATTGTAAAGCAGATACAGAGCCAGACCGACAAGCACAATATCGATGCCCGTCTTGTGCCAGAAGGACATCCTGGTCAGTCTTGCCGCCTGCTGCTTATGATTCACGATCGACACGCGGGTCGCCAGAAACGCCGGGATAAGGATAAGCACGATCGCTCCAGCTACAGCCGCTGCTGCTATCTTGTAAGCATTGCTCGTCAAGCTGACCTCGAGAGCGGAGCGCTGCACAAATTCAAGAAATCCGCCCGATGCACCCAGTACTTTCGTGAAGGTAACGCCAAGAAAAGGACCAACCGCAAGCGCGCTTATTCCAAGCATCATGCTTTCCAGCGTATAAGCCGTCATAATCTGCAGCCGGCTGGCTCCTCGGCTTCGAAGCACGGATATTTCCGTTTTTTGCCTCTCAATGACGAGATTTGCCGCCATAAACAAATAGAAAGCAAGCATGAGCATCACCGGAGAATACAGAGACAGCATCATCACATCAAGCTTCTCTTGCTTGCCCTGATAGGAGGCTATCGTTTCGTTCGCGGGAATATTAACCTCGGCTGATCCAAGCCGTCCGCGGAAATAACTTCGGATCCCGCGATTGGCTTCAGTAAATGCCTCAATATTTTTAATGCTTATCTGTTTGTAGTCCAGCGCATAACGCCATTCCAGGTCGGATACTCTTACCTTGCCGCCCTTCGCAATAAATTCGCGTTCGAATTGCTGGAAGGGGATAAGAAAGCCGTCAGGCTCCTCCGTCGCCAGAAAAGGAAGATACGGATCTGCTGCCGGATCGGTATCGATAATCCCAACCGGGATGACCCGGAACAAATGCTTATCCGCCGTCTCTGCCAGAAGCTCTTCCCCTAAATCGCGTTTAACGGAATTTAGAAACTTTTGCGTCACAACTGCTTCAAACAAGCCGTCCGTGTGGTCAACCGGCATTCGGCCGTCAATCAGACGAACCCTCTTTTCCATATCGGACAGCGATTTGAAGCCTCCCGTTGTCTTTTGCGTCTTCTTCTCCTGCTCTGATGCGTCCGCTCCGTACACCTTCATCTTTTGGGTGAAACGCTGCTGATAATACGACAGCGCCTCCAGTCCCATCCGCTCGGGAATCAACTGAATGTACCGGTCCGCGCGTCCAATCGCCTCAACCGTTTTCTGATCCATCTTGGTCGATGAAACCGATGTGCTGACCCGCACATAACCGGGATATACGGAGTTCTTGCTCTGGACCAGTTGAAGCTCCTTCTGCAAGGTCCTCTCGAGAATGGCATCCGAATAAAGCGGCATGGAGCTGAATAGAGCCACGCATACGGTCAGACCAAACCATAAATTCAGCTGAAGCCATTTGTTATTAGCCATCTTGCGGAGAATCATTGTCCATAATGCCATGCGTACACCTCATTCTTGCGCCCTGTCATCAGGCTTCGTTGTACCGTCAATTGTTCAGAATGACCTTCTGTCCTTCTTCAAGCCCCTTAACGATCTCCACCTCGGTTGGGGTTGTTAATCCAACCTCAACATCCACTTCTTTTTTGCGCTCGCCGTCTGCAACCTGTACATAGGATCGTCCCATATAAGATCGGATTGCTTTACGCGGCAGCACGATGGCATTTTCCCGTTTCTGAAGTTCAATGATCATATCGGCGCTATGTCCGATTTGAATGCCTTCGGGTGGATTATCGATCCCCATAACAATGGTTACGGCAGTGCTGTTCGCCTTTGCCTGATCCGTGCTGACGGGAGCGTTAGATGGAGACTGCAGCACTTTGCCGGTATAGTCCTTTCCCTTGTACTTCAGACTGACGGGCATCCCTGCCTCCACGCCTAGCACATCCTTGGCATCCGAAGCCGCATATGTCAATTGCATGCTTGAGGGGTCGGCCACCGTAACGATGGTTTGATAGGCATTCACGCGGTCGCCGGTTTTAATGGAATCAACGAAGATAATCGTTCCAGAAATTGGTGAGAACAGCTGTGATTTGTGAAGCCTGCTCTCCATCGCTTGGAGCGACAGCTGCTCCCGCTCGAGATCAATTTCTTTCAAACGCTTGTCTGTCCCGGACGCCCCGTCTCGGACCGCCTCGCTGTACAGTAACTGCACGCGCTCTACATTCAGCTTTTGAAGGCGCACCTGCAGCTCCAGATCATCCGTCTCAAGCTCGGCCAGTAGATCACCTGCCTTCACCTTCTGACCAAGAGTAACGTTAATGGATTTTATCTGACCGCCAGACTCCGTAAAAGAGAGCGTCTTCACATTCGATGAAATGAAAGTTGCCGTCCCCTTTAGCGAGGTCTGTATGCTGCCGCGGGTCACTTCAACAAGATCCAGCTTTTCTTGTACCGGTTGAATTAGCGGAGGCTGCAGCACCGCTTCCTCATGGGGAAGAAGAGAACAGCCGGACAGGGTTAATGCAGTAATGACAAAGACAGCCGCCCGCTTCGCTATCTTCCTAGATAAGAGGCTTGTGATTCGTTGTTTCGGATACAATTTTCCCATCCTCCAATGCAATAACATGATCGACGAGCTCCATAATACCCGGGTCATGCGTAGTAAGCAGAATCGTCATTCCGGAACGGTTAACCAGATCCCTGAATACCCGCATCACCTGCAAGCCCATTCGGCTGTCTAATTCCGCAGTCGGCTCGTCTGCGATCAGAAGCGCAGGTTCATGCGCAATGGCACGCGCAATGGCCACCCGCTGCTGCTCTCCTCCTGACAACTCCATCGGACGATGCTTCATCCGCTCCCGCATGCCTACCCGTTCAAGCGCCCGTTCTGCAGCTTCCCGGTTCCCTTTCACCGGTGCTCCTGCAATCCGGAGTCCAAACTCCACATTCTCATAAGCAGACATAAGCGGGATCAGTCCAAACGACTGGAAGACAAGTCCGATCTCCTTGCGGCGCAGAGCGTTCCTCTCTTTGGCCGGTAATCCGGTAATTTCCTTCCCCCGAAAAAAAACCTGACCCTCTGTGGGCTCATCGAGCGCGCATAAAATATTTAACAAGGTTGTTTTGCCGGAGCCCGAACGCCCTTTCAGCGCCACCATGGAGCCGGCTGGAATATCGAGGCGGATATCCGACAGAGCCGTAACTCCGGCATTCCCTTTCCCGAATACCCGCTTTATATCTGTTGCCTTTAGCAGTGTTTCTCCGCTTGTTTCTGTCTGTTCTGCCTGCATGGCCGGCATGATTCTTCCCCTTTCCCTATTACAGCCGCTATTTCTTCCTTCTTTCAAAAGTGTAGTGCTAACGGAAAGAGGCAACAACCTGTCGTCTTTTGGTTTAACACCCGCCAAGGTATAGAATGTGCCAAACACTTATTGAAACAAAAAAAGCACGTTCCCATTGGAACACGCTTTACTCTGCCCTGCTTTCTATTGCCCAATAATCTCCTTAACGACTTCTTTCGGGCGCTGCTCCGTATCGAACAGGAGCGGCCAGTTTTTCCTGCCTCTTACCGGAAAGTGATCAAGCCAGGTATAATCATCCGCCGCCCCCCAGAAGGTTACGCTGGTCAGTACCTCCTTATATTCGCGGAACAGCTCGAAAAATTGCTTGTATCTCTCTTCCTGCAGCCGCATCATTTCTGCCGAAGGTGCCGCAAGATCCGTACGTCTGTCATCAAAGGCGAACATAGATACGTCCATCTCAGTAACTTGTAGCTTAAACCCAAGCGATGCATAACGCTCGATAGCTTCCCGGATCAGATCCATAGACGGATCAAACAGGTTCCAATGCGCCTGAAGACCGATGCCATGAACTGGCGCTCCGTTCTCAAGCAGCGATTTTACCAGAGAGTAGATCTTTTCTCTTTTGCCGGGATTGCATTCATTGTAATCGTTATAAAACAGAAGAGCATTAGGATCGGCTTCATGCGCAAACCGGAATGCCTGCTCGATGTAATCCTCTCCAATGCCATTCAGCCATTTGGAAGGGCGCAGGGTTTCTTCGCCGGCATCCGTCACCGCTTCGTTCACGACATCCCAGCAATAGATCGTATCCTTGTACCGCTGTACAACCGTCTCAATGTGAGACTTCATCCGGGCTAGCAGCAGATCGCGCCCGGCTAATCCTCCATTCCCGTCCTCAAATACCCATTCAGGAGTCTGGTTATGCCATACAAGCGTATGCCCCCTCAGCTTCATGCCGTTCTCGCGCGCGAAGCCGGCAATCCGGTCTGCTTGCTCGAAGGTATACAGATGTTCCTTAGGGTGAAGGCTTTCAAACTTCATTTCATTCTCGGCGGTTAAGCTATTGTAGTGCTGTTGCAGCAGTGCGCTTTGGCTGACAATCGTCCGGGAATTGACCGCCGCACCAACCAGAAAATCATTTTGTAGCGCTTCGGCTAGCCCTCTTTGCTTCTTCCCTGCATCCTTCATCCTTACAGCACCTCTTCCCTTAAATTTGTCGATGTATCGTTTAAGCTTTCTTGGTATAGCGGAAAAAATCAAAGTCAACGTAGCCTCCGGATTGTTTGGCTGCATAATTAAACAAGCCAATCCGGTAGCCCATGAAATGATCCAGCGTATATTTCATTTGCAGAGGGCGGCCGATCGGCGTCCACTCCGAACCGTCCGCCGAGTAATGGAAATGCGCAAGATCGATGCTGTCACGGAAATCAAAATCAATTTTGACATAAATCTGGTTTCCGACGTAGGGAGTCCTCTCCACCGTTTCCATGCTGCCGTCGCCGCCGTTCATCCCCATTACGACATAAAGCTCGCCATTGTCTTCTGCTTGAATTCCAACAGTGCCGTACTGGCTTTGGAGCGCAACAAGGCCGGCATGATCCCCTGCTTTCATATGCGATACATCCAGTACCGCCGTTCCGCTGCAGGCCGGACCTTCCGTCCGCTGGGTCAGCGTATTGCGGGCAAGCACAACGCGATCCGTGATTTGACCGGTCTCAAGCCGCAGATAACCCGGCCGGGCAGTAACCGACCAGCGCGAGTTGTCCGGATTGTGATTCCACTGCCAGTTCAATGCCAGCTTGTTCTCTTCATAATCAAATTCATCGCTGATTACAATCGGTTGGAAGGAAGATTCGGGCAGGTTTGCCTCGAAGGACACCGGCGTTTTGCCGCCGCCCTCAATTACCGGCCAACCATCCTGCCAAGTCATAGGCAGGATGCACGGAATCCGTCCGACCGCGTCATGATCTTGGAATAAAAAGGCATACCATTCACCGGACGGTGTGTCGATAATTCCGCCTTGCGCAACGCCCTTGTTGTGATAACCGAGGTCATCGTCCAGCATCACTTTATATTCATAAGGTCCAAGCAGCTCCTTCGAGCGGTAGCACAGCTCTCTGCGGCGTCCATGCCCGGTTTGCGGCCAATCGATGAAAAACAAATAATAATAGCCGTTCAGCTTATAAGCATGACAGCCTTCAATTCGCAGGCCAATGCCATCCCGTTCCCCTTCAAGCAGCAGCTGGCGAATTCCGTCAGGCTTGATTTCGGAAGCGTCTGCTGTTAATTCGGTAATATAAATATTCCCGTTGCCGCTGAATACAAAGACGCGGTCTTCGTCAAAAAGCAGAGCCGGGTCGTGCAACAGACCCTTGATCACGGAGCGCTCCCAATTCCCGTTCTCAATATCCTCGGTCCGATAAATATAGAATTGCTGCATATCATTGCAAGAAAAGCAAACATAATAGATTCCATTGTGATAGCGCAGGCTGGAAGCCCATGAGCCCTTCCCGTAAATCCCTTTGCCATCCGCCAGATTGTGGGCATCATTGTCTTCGAACGTATCAAATACGTAATTTACGATCTCCCAATCCTTTAAATTTATAGATTTCATAATGGGACAGCCGGGCATGGAGTGCATGCTGGTGCTCACCATATAAAAGGCGTCTCCTACGCGAATCATATCAATATCCGGTATGTCCGCCCAAATAATAGGGTTTGTAATAACGATGCTGCTCATGTGCAGTTCCCCTCTCCATTGCTATTTAATAGATTTATAGGACGTCTTCCAGTTGTCGCCTGCTGTGGGCATCAAGGATATGCCAGTCCGTAATCTCACAGCGTTTACCGTGCATATCCGTCAGAACGATTCGGTTGCCTCCCGGAAATTGAAGATGCTCGTGCAAATTTCTCATCGTCAGCCGGGTTTCGCCGAGATGGGTCTCAAGCTCCCAGATCCATAAATCCGATTTAAACTTCACGCTGGCTACACGGTGTACCTTTGGCAGAAAATATCGGAACTGAAGCTCCTTGTCCAGCTCAGCTGCGCATTCAGCGGACAATTCCGCAATGTCGCGGATGATGCCAAGCTCTTCCCCGCCAGTCGTTCTAACCGAGATGTACTCGGAAGCGTAGCGAAACGGAAATGTCCGGAAGATAACAAGTTCTTCGTAAGGTTTGCCGTCTACCACGCCTTGCAGTACACCGCCCTTGCCCCGGCTGAAGTAGATCTCTTCCGGCTTGAACAGCCGGATATCATAACGGCCTGACATCAGCCCTCTACCCCCTTAATTTGGGACAGCTCTTTCTGCGCATCAACAAGCTTGCGGTAAAAACCTTTTTCCTTGCCTAGCAGCTCTTCATGCGTACCGACCTCAACAATTTTGCCATGGTCCAATACGACCAGCCGGTCCGCATTGCGGAGAGTAGACAGACGGTGAGCGATGGCGAATGTGGTCCGCCCTTGGATGAGCCGGGAGATCGCCTCCTGAATCTGCTGTTCCGTTTCCGTATCGACCGATGCCGTCGCTTCATCCAGAATCAGAATGCGAGGATCATGAATAATGGCCCTTGCTATTGCTACACGCTGCTTTTCACCGCCGGAAAGCTTATGCCCGCGTTCTCCTACACGCGTATCATAGCCGTCCGGCAAACGGACAATAAATTCATGCGCGTTTGCAATTTTGGCTGCGCGCATAATCTCTTCAGGTGAAGCGTCCGGTTTCGAATACGCGATATTATCGGCTATGGACCCGTCGAACAGGAACGTTTCCTGAAGCACGACTCCGATCTGCTTCCGCAAATCCGATTGGCTGATCTGGCGGATGGAGATACCGTCGATATAGATATCTCCTTCATCCGTATCATAGAACCGGCAGATCAGATTAATGAACGTCGACTTGCCTGCTCCGGAATGCCCCACGAGGCCAATCATCTCGCCTTGCTTCACCTGAAGATCTATTTCTTTCAATACAGGATGATGCTTCTCATAGCCATAGGTGACTTTATCAAATCTAACCATGCCTTGAATAGTGCCAAGTGGGACCGGCCGGTTCGCTTCCGGCACTTCCGACGGAGTATCCATGATCTCAAATACCCGATGGGCGGCAGCCATGGCATTGCTTGCCCAGTTGATCATTTGACTGACCCATTGCAACGGTCCAAACAACATGCCGAGGTAAGCAACAAGAGCCATTAGAACGCCAAGCTGCATATCCTCATGCAGAACCTTGTTTCCGCCGTTAAACCAGATAAGCAGCGTCCCTATTCCCGCAATAAAATTAAAAGCCGGGAACATGAACTGCCATAATCCCTCCATCCGGATATTGTTCCGTACAACTTCAACATTGGCATTTGCATAACGGGTCATCTCCTCCCGCTCTCGGCCAAATGCTTTAACGACGCGGATACCCTGCAAGGAATCGCCAACCAGCGTATTCAGGCGGAAGATGGATCGCCATTGCTGGTACCAGCGGCGCCCAATCTTGGGCCAGATCGTCATCGACACTGCGATCATGACCGGTACGGGCAGCAAAGCAAACAGCGACAGCTTCCAATCCAGGCTCAGCATAATGACGAATATCGCCACAATGCGTAAAGACTCTCCGCATACAAAGACGACCCCATCTGTCATGAACTGCCGCATGGCTTCCGAGTCGCTGTTCACGCGGCCGATAAACTGCGAGGTTTGTCGGCGGTCGAAGAAGGAGATGGAAAGACGCATCAAAGAACCATATATATCCTTGCGGAGATCCCCCATCAGCTTAGAGCCAACCCATACGCCGATGTATCCTCTTACCGTCTGCATGGCCGACAGCATCAAGGTTGTAACCCCTAATCCGAGAATAAGAAACAATAAAGTAGAGCCCAAATTCCGAGCCTGAAGCACATCATCGATAATGACTTTTGTCAAATAAGGCGGAACCAGTTCGACAAGTGTGGTCAGAATTAGCATGCAGGCTGCAACTGCCAATTGACCTTTATACGGCTTGGCGTAGCGAAGCATCCGGGCAGCTGCTTTACCGCTGTTCATGCACAGCTGACAAACATTCGTGCCTTCATGAAGCGGATTGCCGCAGGTTGGACACTGCTTAGGAATATCACGCTCCGATAATACGGGCAGCTCTTCACTCTTCGCAAGCGCACTGATCAGCTTTGCCGCAAAGTTAAATACCGGCGTCATCGCTGCCGTATAACGGGCTATTACGACGGGACAATCCAAGGTGTCTACTAGCAGCGTGCCGCCTCCTACCGCTCCGACAGCACGTGCTGCTTTCAATTCACTTACTGCAAACTTCATAGCCGGCGAACCATCCTTCTGCCAAATCCTGATGTCCCGGTCTGTCACTGCCAGCCATTGCTCTCCGAAGCGGCCGTCAGGCAGAAGATCAGTCTTCACGCTAAGCAGTAATTCTCCCGTCATCTGTTTCCGCAACTGCTCAGGCAGTTGATCCATGATGGACATTAGTTTCCTCCTGCTAATGATATAGCTATCGCTTCGTTATTGGCGCAACAAGGAAAGTTTAGCTCTCGCGGTCAGCATGAGCAACCTGCCGGATTGCGGCTCTATTACCCGTCAAGTTATAGATTGCTGGCTGTTCAGTAACATAGCTTAAGCAAAAACAACAATTATCCATATCCAAGCAACGTCAGGCTATAGGCTGCTGCAAGAATCATATGTTTAAATACAAACGAGCTATTTATTACTTCAAATCCAGCCGTTTTCGGCAGGTACAAGAGAGGATGTACAGCTAATGGACAAGCAGCTTGGCCTTACTCCCGCTATGGGATGGAATTCATGGAACACTTTTACCTGGGACATCAATGAACAGTTGATCCGGGATGTTGCCGATCGATTCGAATCGGATGGATACAAGGCTGCAGGTTATGAATATATCGTCATTGATGATTGCTGGAGCCTGAAGCAGCGTGACCAGCAGGGGAATCTTGTTGCTGATCCTGCCAAGTTTCCAAGCGGGATGAAAGCACTCGCCGATTATATCCACTCGAAAGGCTTGAAATTCGGGATGTATTCATGCGTAGGCACCCATACCTGCGCAGGCTTTCCCGGCAGCTTCGAACATGAATTTCAAGATGCCCAATTATTCGCTGAATGGGGCGTCGATTATTTGAAGTACGATTATTGCTTCAAACCCCGGCATATTTCGGGAGAATTGCTGTATAAGCGAATGAGCCTTGCCCTTAAAAACAGCGGACGGGAGATTCTCTTCTCTGCCTGCAATTGGGGCGAGGATAATGTCTACCAGTGGATACGCGAGTCAGGTGCCCATATGTACCGGTCAACGGGCGATATTCAGGATCACTGGGACTCTGTCAAAAATTTGGCCCTTTCACAGCTGGACAAGGAATGTTACACCGGCTCCTTCTGCCATAATGATATGGATATGCTCATTGTCGGTATGTACGGCGGCAGCAACAACTCGTTTATCGGCAGCAAGATAGGCGGCTGCAATGACAGTGAATACAAGACTCATTTCTCATTATGGAGCTTAATGGGATCTCCGCTCATGATTGGCTGCGATATCCGCACGGCTAATCAAGTGACCAAAGATATACTGCTGAACCCGGATCTGATCGCCATCAATCAGGATATCGAAAGCCGCGGAGCTTACCGGATCAAGCCGGAGCCGCAATGGTTCCATAACGAAGATGTCTTTATGCTGGTCAAAGTACTGACAGACGGCGACGTGGCTATCGGCTTCTTCAATCTTAGCGACAATCAGCGGGAGCTGTCGCTGCAATTCTGGGATATCGGTCTTCCTTATGCCTCCGGATTCTCCTTATCCCTGTATGATTGCTGGGAGCATAAGGAGCTTGGGGTGTTCAGGGAACGGTTCGCTCCGGTAGTGCCGGCACATGACTGCCTGATTGTACGGGCTAAGCTGGTCAAATAAATGAACGGCAAAACTTGCATGACCTGTCAGGCCTCCCTCCAGGCGGATGATAGAGCGATCTACATGAAGCTTGTCTCCAGAACAGCCCAGCACTTCCTATGCATCGATTGTCTCGGAGCAAAGCTGAGCTGCGGGCGGGAGCCCCTTGAGAAGCTGATACGCTATTTCCGGGAATCCGGCCATTGCGTCCTCTTCCGTTAATGTTCCTCGTCACGACCATGCAGCGTCATATACTCGGATGGCGTATATGACGTTGCTTTCTTGAATACCTTCGAGAAATAAAGCTGATCCTTGTATCCTACCGAGAAGGCGACCGACTTGATGGACAAGCCGGATGACTTCAGCAGCTCCCGGGCTCTTTCAATCCGGTATGCGGTCACATAGCCCGAGACTGACATCCCGGCCGCTTCCTTGAACAAGCGAAACAGATAGCTTCTCTCCAGGCTGACAGCATTTACAATATCCGATACCGTCAAGGTTGTCCTCCAATAATTAATCATGATATATTCCTTCGCCAGCCGGACATAATCGATCGGTTGAGCTTCTCTTGGATAGAACTCCACATAATAGGAGAGCAGCAACCTTAATTGCGCCTCCGTTCTCATTTTCTCAAAAGGCCTCGCATCAGCGCCGCGCACCTCAGGGAAATATGGCTTCAAATCAGCCGGACATGCCGCAACTACAGGTTTATCCCGCTCAAGCCCGGTCATCGCCACCATTCGCTCCGCTTCATCCCCTTTAAACTCGATCCATACATATTCCCAGGGATCTTCCGGATCCGGATAATAGTATATCTCCGTGTGCGGAAAAATCATGAAGCTGTCGCCTGCTGTTAACGGATACCGCTGATTACGCGTCTCCAGCGTTCCCTTCCCGCTGACAATAAAGTGCAAAGCGTAAATATCGCGTACGCCCGGCCCCCACTTATGCCTGTTGGCAGGCTTATAGCCGCTATAGGTGCAAATGAACTGACTGCTGCTCAAGGTATCAAAGACTCGAATGGGCTTCATAGACAACATCCGTATCCTTTCCAAAAAAAGACCGCGGCTCTTGCACGCCGCGATCCCTCCTCACAAAAACATGATTATTGGCTGAACTGCCAGCTATGAAGCTTAAACAGCTTGCTGTCAGGCTGTCCCTTGAACACGAGGTATAAGTCATGTACATGTTCAGCACCGCTTACCTCCGTTTGGAATTCCGCCCCTTCGGCACCTGCCGCCTGAACCGGTAAGGTACCGATCAGCTTGCCATCCGCCGCATCCAGCCGCAGTTCAATGACAGCAGCCGAACCTGCTTCCGATACAGTCGCCGCAAACCCGGAAGCGCCGATACTTCCGAAATCAACCTTGGATAACGCGATCCAATCCCCGCTGTCAATCTCGGTTACGGCCAGTCTGCCGTCAGAAGAAGCTTCCGTTGCAATTCCCGCGTTCCATCCAATGGTTGCCGCTTCTACCGGCTCGTATGGATTAAGGAATTGAATTTGAGCAACGCCTTCGTAATTTGCCGTTATCTCTTGAATGGACTGATCAGCATCCTGGAATTTAAGCTCATTCAGGTGTGTAGAACGATAACCCTTCGGAACCCCCATCGCCTTTGATAAAGTCTGCGCATGATAGGCCATATACCAGGTGTTCTTAAACTCGAAGATGACGTGATGATTGTTGCCGCCTACTCCGAAGAAATGTCCCGGATTTTTCAGAATCGTCCCCCGGTATGTCCATGGTCCCATCGGACTGTCGCTGGTCATATAAGCAATCTCGCCAGCCGGAGGGCTTCCTTCCGGACGGATGCCGTTATAGAAGTTCGAGCAATACGTAAAGTAATAAGTACCGTTATATTTGTTGATACCCGCATCCTCAAACATAAATGGGGCAGGGATAACCTGTGCTTCGCCCACTACGCTGGTCATATCATCCCCAAGTTGCATGACCCGCGCTGTATCCGGTCTTTCATCCTTGCCTTCCGGTACTCCGCCGCCGAAATAGATATACGCCTTGCCATCATCGTCCACTAGCACGGCAGGATCGAATAACCAGGTAACCTTCTCGACACCGGGAGTTGATCTTAAGATCAACGCTTTTCCGATTGGATCCTTCCATGGGCCAGTCGGGCTGTCGCCTTCCAGCACGCCAATTCCGCTCGCATTGTTTGCAAAATAAAGGAAGAACTTATCTTTTCCGTTAATGACCTTATGAGCGATAGCAGGAGCCCAGGATTGAGTCGCCCATTTGGCAGCGCCTTCAGAACCTGCTGCCGTAATAACTCCATGATCCGTCCAGTTCACCAGATCCGCAGAGGAAATGACACCGATCTTGTTAATGTTGCCGTACGTATTATCCTTCACGCTTCCATCCTCGCTATATTCGAGCACGTCATTCGTCGTATAAAGATAAACGCGGCCATCAAATACGAGAGCATAAGGATCGGCCCCGAATTTATGCGAGACAAGCGGATTGCCTTGCGGCGGTACCTTGCCAACCGCATCTGCAAGCTTAACCTGTAATTCTTCCATTGTTAATTCCTCCTGATTCGTTATCGAATGATGGGATATGATTAGGATCAGCCCCCTTAAGTCTGGGTAAGGGCGTCCCGATATTCCTGCGGCGTCATGCCGGTAGCCTTCTTGAAAAATCTTGTAAAGGAATGAGCAGCCTCATAGCCGACTTCAACGGCGACTTCCCGCACCTTAAGCTCATCCTCCTTAAGCAGCTCCTTGGCTCTTCTCACCCGGCAGGTGTCAATGTATTCCGATAGATTGACACCGCGTTCCTGCTTGAAAAACCGGGATAGATAAGACGGATTGAAATAGTTGATCTCTGCCAGCCGAACAAGAGACAAATCCTCGCTTAGATGATCATTGATATAATCGCAGATTTTCTCAATAACGCTAACCGCATTTTCTTTGTTGTCCGGACTTTTGACTCTAAACAGCTGATCCGTTACCTGCTTTAAAAATTGAACGGCCTCTTTCATGGAGGAATGATCATCCAGGCGCATCAGCTTGCAGTAATCGTTAATCTCGCTGCAACGTCCAAACCGGTTGATATACGTAAACAGAATAAGCGCGATTGAATAGTAGATTTCCATTTTTCGCTTGACTGGACTATTTGCATGCAGCATCGCCATGCTTAATTCTTCAAAAGTTTCTTTGAATTTCTCCGCTTTGCCCGCTTCGAGATAGGCTGCCAGCATTTCCGCTTTTGGAGCAACCTGCCCTTCTTCCTTATTTTTCAGCTCATGTGAATCTTCAAGCTGTTCGCCGCGGTCCGTAACAATAATCGTCATTCCCTCATCGCCAATTTTCATGAGCTGAAGCTGGCGCAGCCGTTCATATTGCCGGTTTATGGCATCCCATCCGCAGGAAGCACCGCTTATCGTGAAAGCCAGCGGCAACCCCAGTGATTGAAGGCAAGTCTCCTGAATCAATTCCAATGTGCCTTCCAGATAACGAACCAGATGGGTATTAAATTTCTCTTCCGCCTGTTCGGAGGGCTGCAGCAGCCATAAAAGATCCCCTTGCTTATCTACAATACCGATATGCCTCATCTTCTCTGATAAATAGGAATTGCAGACCATTCTCGCCTTCGTTAGCAGCCCGCTTCTTTCAATATAAGAGGCGCCTTCCGGATATGATAAGTGCCCCATGACAAGGAGTACGGGAGAAGCCGGATCCAGGTCAATGTTCATTTTATGAAACTCATCAATCAGCCTGTCCCTGTCCAGACCAGGCCCGTTGCTTTCCTGGAGCAAATGTCGGACGTAATCTCCTTGTGCCATCTGCTCCAGCGTATAGAGCTGCTCGCGGGATTGCTCCAGCATCTTGCTCATCTGATTCTCATGCTCGATTTCTTGCATCACTTCCTGAACGGTTGCCGTAACCTTGTCATAGCCCTCCGTCTTCAGCAAATAACGAACCTTCGGCATTTGAATCGCTTTATAAGCGTAATCAAACTCACTGAAGCCCGTCAGAAAGATGACCTTGCATCTGGGCCAGAAGGCTTGAATTTCCTCTGAGAGCTCCAGACCGTTCATGCCCGGCATACTGATATCGGTCAATACGATATCTATCCTAGTCCGCGACATCCAACGCAAGGCTTCCTTGGCTGAGTAGGCTTTGCAGACATCCAGCTTCTCCGGCATAAGCCGATGAAATACCTCGTACAGCGAGTCTGTAATAATATCTTCATCATCCACAATCAGCAATCTATACAAGTGCACCGGCCCCCTCAAGCTTGATTCTGATCTCCACCTTCAAGCCATTCAACTCGCTTCTGGACAGAAACAAACCGCTGCCTTCCCCATAGGTCAAAATAATACGCCGATGGATGTTGATCATGCCGGTCATTTCACCGGATTCCCTTGTGCTGCCTAATCTTGCTTGCAGGGCTTCAATCTGTTCGTCGCTGATTGGATGATCGCCGTTATTCTCAACAACAATTCTCGCTTCTTCCTCATCCAAGCCGAAGGAAACGCGGAGCAAGCCTTCATTTGTCATTTTCTCCAGGCTATGCTCATAGGCATTTTCGATTATCGGCTGAATAATCAGCCTTGGCACCCGGATTCGTTCCATGTCCTTTGGCAGTTCATCGAACTCTACCTTAATTCTTCTGGAGAACCGGAGCTTCTGAATTTCGGTATACATCCTGGAATGGCGGGTTTCTTCCGCCAAGAGAACGTTGTCCTCTCCGTTGCGGGTAATAAACCGATAATATTCGCCAAGCATATTCGTGAAGAGCTCTACTCGCTCCAAATCCCCTGTTTTCGCCAATGAGTTCAGAATAAAAAAGCTGTTGTACAAAAAATGCGGTTTAATTTGGGATTGAAGCTGCTTAAGCTCCGCTTTTTGCATCATCATCGTTTGTTTGAAATCCTGGTCGATCAGCGTCTGCAGCTTCTTAATCATCTGGTTGAACCGGTTATACAAATAGCCGAATTCATCCTTCTGCTCATGGTCAATATGAATGTCCAATGCACCTCCTTCCATCTTTCTGAAGCTCTGCACCAGCAGTAACAGCGGCTTATGAACAAACTTGTACGTAGACAGCGCATAAATAACGATGGCACAACAGGAGGTCAGGGCGAATAACCATGCCCAGTTATTAAATCCTTTCAGCGGCTTCTTCACGACCGATTCCGGCAAATAGGTAACGACAGATAATCCAAGCGGCTCGGAATAAGCTTTATCAAGGTGATAATTCTTGTCTTCAATCCGCTTGATCAATGTATTTTCTGTTGTACGAAGAACAGCAAATACGTAGCTTTGCAAATCCTCAGAGACCCCGTCGTCACTGGCCAGTGTATACCCTGTCTTATTGGAAATAAGGAAAGAGCCGCTCTCGGGATAAACGCTTATCTGCTGAAGGGATTCTCTAAGCTTATCCATATCCAGTTCAATCTGGACGATAAATAAAGGATCCCCTTCCTTGCCTCCATATTTAGCCGCGCTCAAGTGAAGGGAATTATCATAGCGAATGAGACGCGCTTCCTTTTTGTCCACTTCTTTGTGGAAATAATTGAAGCTGAGCTGGTTGAAATCATTGACCCCATTGCTTGATGATATCGTCTTCTGAATGGTGCGCACGTGCACATAAATATCTTTGATGTAAGAACTGCTATTCTTAATAGAAGTAAACCGGTGCAGCAAATAATCGATGCTGGCCTTCTTGTCGGCGTTGTCCATCAAATCCCAGGTAACCGCCAGTTTGTTCAGATCATTATCCTGCAAAATATCGTATTGCTGAATTTCGAGCCATTCGATTTGATGGTTCAAATCTTCCAGGTAATAGGTTAGCTGAGCAGCCGTATTTTTTGAAATTTCATTGCTGGCATTTGTGTAACTCCAGTTATACAAATAGACCCCCAGTAAAATAATCGGCAGGATAACAACCAAGTTCGTTATAATAAGCCGGACAAATAAGGCATTGCGCCATGAATTAGCGGGCAGTCTTAGCAAGTTAATACCTCCGTTGTTCATACCACTGATTAACTTCATCCGTTATTTTGTCGCCGCCCAGCTTATACCAGTCCCTTACGAATTGGTCGAAATCATCGATTGGTCTGCCCAAAATAATATTCATGTACGTTTGATCCTGCAGATCGTTAAGTATCTGCTGCTTGTCAATCATGGTATCTGTAGGAGCTCCAACAAAGCTTTCGTACAGCAGCTGATTGTTTTTCTCATACTGATCAATAATGGAAAACGCGCCTGTTGGACCATAGGTTTTATACCAGCCCCAGCCCGATTCGCCAACGTCATCTCCGGATAAATAGAAATCCATTCTCTTCTTGATATATTTGGCTTCGTCCTTTAAGTTGTCATTATCGCCGGTCTTTCGAGCGGTTTCAATCTGCCGGAAAGCCTCCAGATTTTTTCTTGTCGGTGACGGGGTAACAGGAGATAACTGCCATACCGGATAAGTCGTGTTGTAATACTTCTCATACTCGGCCGTCTTGCCCCAGTTCTTCTCCAGATGCAGATTAAACAGCTTCACAATTGCCTCCGGATGCTCATATCCTTTTCTGACCGCGAAGAAGGTGTTTGTGTTGAATTTAAGCGGCACCTTTGGTGCTTTCCCCGTCGCGGAGACGATTGGATACGCTTGCCAATCGGCATTCGGATCATTATCCCGGCTTGTTTTCACCAGAAAGGAAGCCCATTGCTCACCGTAAATGATACCGATTCTTCCTTCAGAAATCAGCTTGCCTGCCTTATCCCCGTCCTTCAAGGCGAATTCAGGGTCAAGCTGACCTTGCTCGTACATTTCCTGAATCACTTTCAAAGCCGTTTTTACCTCCGGCTGGATTCCTCCGTACACGAGCTTTCCTTGCTGATCCTTGATCCAGATATTCGGGAAAGCGTCATAACCGGCCATAAGGTTGATAAGTCCCATAACCGGGTCACCCAAATATTTGGTTGCTGCAATTCCATAGGTATCGTCCTTGCCGTTGTTATCCGGGTCTTTCTCTGTAAACGCTTTCGAAATCGCCAATAAATCATTCATCGTTTTTGGCGGACTCAGTCCCAGCCTCTTTAGCCAATCCGTTCGGATCCATAATAAATCCGAGTCTTCGATCGATGAGCTTGTCTGCGGAATGGCCATCAGCTTGCCATCAATCGTTGCCGTTTCAAACGGGCCGTCGCCTTCCTCTCCAAGTACTTTCTTCGAAAGTGGAGAAGCATATTTTTCATACACATCCGTCAGATCCTCGATCAACCCGGCGTTACTCAGTTCCCTAAGCTGCTGGGCATTGACTTGCACAACATCCGGAATATGGCCTGATGCGATGGATGCGCCAAGCTTCTGACGATATAAATCTCCTTTCGCCGTCCAGTCGTATTTAATCTTGATTCCCAGCATTTCCGCATCCAGCCTTGTCCAGCGGTTATCTTCCAGAGTTTCACCCGGCAAGTCGGCAATTAAGCCTTCTAGTCCTTCTCCAACTTCTCGTACAAAGGATAGCTCAATAGGCGGATCATAACGGCTTAATGAAGGATCTCCACCGGTTACCGGCACCGGTGTATAATTCTCCTGCCCTTCAGGAGGCTTGACATTGTTTTCATTCTCGCATGCAGATAAGGCTGACAGAACTATCAGCGCAGTAAGCAAAAGCTTTACCTTGTTTATCCTTGGCCTTGGTATCCGCAACAGGATTACCCCTTTTCACTCGGGCGCAGCTGCGACGAGTTGTATGATATTCATTATCTTGGTTGAGACCTGATAATACAATACACATCTCTTTATGTCGTTACCCGTTGTTTACTTATTAATACTATGAAATGTACAAGAACCAGCCTGAAGTTTCAAGGCATAAAAAAATGAAACCAGCACTTTTGCGTGCTGATTTCATTCTTGGATCTATCGATGAACGTCTGACTACTCCTTCACGCTTCCAAGCTGCATGCCATGAACGAAATATTTTTGCATGAACGGATACACAACGAGAATCGGCAGGGCCGATACGATGGTGATCGCAGCCCGGATCGACACCGGAGTAACCATGTTTTGAACGGCATTCATCGCGCTTCCGCTGTTCGAGACCGCTGCATTACTGTTCGAGAACATGGAAGAAGACAACAGCTTCATCATCTCGTACTGCAAAGTGCTAAGATCCTGCTTCGAGGAGGCGTAGAGGAATGTATCAAACCAAGAATTCCACTGCCCTACCGCAACGAACAGTGCTACTGTCGCAAGTACAGGCTGGCAAAGCGGCAGAATAATCGAGATAAAGGTACGGAAATCCCCTGCACCGTCTATCTTGGCTGATTCAATCAGTCCCTCCGGCAGTGTCTGGATATAAGTCCGGATGACAATCATGTTAAAAGCGCTGATCAGCCCTGGAATAATATAGACGTAGAAGCTGTTTAACAGATGCAGATCCTTGATCAGGAAGTAAGAAGGGATCAGTCCTGCATTAAAGTACATCGTAAGCACGATAATTACCGTAATCGGCTTGCGGAACACATACTCCTTCCTGCTTACCGTGTAGGCCAGCATAGAAGTGAGGAATAAGCTGAGTACCGTAGCGATAACGGTTCTGGCCACCGATATCCAGAACGCATGATAGATGGCGCCGCCTGCAAATACGGCCGTGTAGTTCTGATTCGTCCAAACACGCGGCCACAAATAGATGCCTCCGCGGATGGTATCATTGCCTGCATTAAAGGATACTGCGAGTGTATTCAGAAACGGATATAGTGTCACCACCGCCAGCAAAATCATGACTACGGCATTAAACGTATGGAAGACAACCGGCTCTGCCCGCAATTGCTTCGTTCTCATCTGATGATTGCCCTCCCTAGATCAGTTTGTCTTCGCCGAAACGCTGGGCGATCTTATTAGCTGCAAATATGAGTGTAATGCTAACCGCGGTTTTGAAAATTCCGGCAGCAGTCGCAAGCGAGTAGTTACCGACCTGCAGACCGTATTTCAGCACGAAAATATCAATCGTCTGTGACCAGTCTACAACAACCCCGTTGCCTAACAGGTACTGCACCTCAAAGCCCGCTTCCAGAATCCAACCGAGATTCATAATAAGCAAAATAATAACGATGGATTTGATACCCGGAAGCGTAATATGCATCATTTTCTTATATCGGTTCGCCCCGTCGATTTCCGCTGCTTCATAGAGCGATGGATCGATGGACGTTATAGCCGCAAGATAGATAATGGCGTTCCAGCCGACTTCCTTCCATATATGGGATCCGGCTACAATTCCCCAGAAATAATGCGGCTTGCTCAGCCACATAACCGGTTCATTAATAAAGCCCAGCTTCATCAGCACATCGTTCACGATCCCGCCGTCTACCGATAGCGTATTAGCAACAATGCCCGTTACTATGATCCAGGACAAGAAGTGAGGCAGATACGAAATGGTCTGAATCGTACGTTTGTACAGCTTGTTCTTGATTTCATTAAGCAAGACGGCAAATACGATTGCCGTTACGAATCCGAGCACCATATTAATTAAGCTCATACCAATTGTGTTGCGGAGCACCTGCAAGAATATCTCGTCACTGAACAAAAATTTAAATTGCTTGAAACCTACCCATTGCTGCTCGGAGAATTGCTTGGCAGGACTGAAGTTCTGAAAAGCCATGGTCCAGCCCCAAATGGGGTAATAAGAGAAAATTACTACGTAAATTAATATAGGAAGCGACATCAGCATGAGCTGCTTCTGGCCGCGCATCCGTTTGAATACAGACGACTTGGTGCCGGCTTTCGCAGACGGCTTTGATGTAATCATCTCCGGGGTACTCGCCATCTTTCTCTCCTCCTTGTTCCGATCCTTCGTATAGAGTGACTGCCGGAAGCAAAAAGCTTTGCCTCTGCTTCCGGCACATCATCCTATTTTCTGTTTATTTGCTCGTCCAGTTCTGGATCCGCCATTGGAGCTGCTCGTTAATGCGGTCTTCGTAAGCCTTCACATTAATCTTCTTGTAATCGTTGACATACTCTTGCCATACGGCATCGAACTTCTCAGGCTTCGCCATAATAGCCTTCGGCAAGAACTTCAGCGAAGAATCTGTCATCTTCTTGTTGGCAACGGATGCATCGGAGCCGTCAATCAGATCGACCTGCCATGCTGGGTAGTCAACCCGGTTTTCTGGCGGTGAAGAGAAGAAATCTGTCCAGGTTTTGAACTTGTAAGCATCCAGCAGTTCTTTATCTTCCGGTTTAAGCGAATCATAGAATTCCTGTGGCTGGCTGCCTGCATCTGTCGCATTGCCGTCACTGTAGCTGCCTTCCATCTTTGGTGATGCACCGTAGAAAGCATCCGCGCGGTTCGCCAGTTTCCAGGTAGGATCCTGCTGCTGCTTGCGCTGTTCTTCAGTACGGTAGAATTTGCCGTCGTCGCCTACCATGTAGTCAACGCCCTCTTCACCCCATGACAACGTTTTTTGCCATTCTTCGCTCATCAGAGCATCAAGGAACTTAATAATTGCAACCGGATCTTTGGCATCCTTGCTGATTCCAAAACCGTTATTCAAGTTAGGCAAAGCACGGTCCCAATAGTAATCTTTGATGCTCGTATCATAGACAAGCGGGAAGCCAACATACGTTTGACCGATCTTGTTCTGGGAAACAAGCGTATCTTCACCCGCCTGGAAGTTCCAGTGCTGGTCAAACATGCCAAGTACGCGGCCGGTCGAGATTTTGGCCAGGTATTGATCGTAGTTCTGAACAAATGCCTCTTTATCCATCAGACCTTCGTTATAAAGGCCGTTCAGTTCTTTATAGTAGCGCTTCGCAATATCCTTATCGGCGAAAACGGAAGCTACACCATCATCGACTACGACACCGCCGTCGTTCGGATGTCCTGTCAGATGCTCAGGTGCATTCAGCAGCCCGAAGGTCCGCCAGTCGAATGCAAGAGTTGTGAAGCCGATAGTAGGTTGACCGTCGCTTGTTGTCGGATGCTTGGCCGCATAATTGCGAATCAGAGTAAGATATTCATCAAGTGTCTTCGGAGTCGGGTAGCCTGCTTCCTTCAAAATATCTTTCTGAATCCAGAATGCCGGGCCGGAATAGTTGTTGGAATGAACTTCGCCTTGCTGAACGCCGTAGTTCGGCAGCCAATAAATATGACCGTCGCTGGAGTCCTTCATCTTGTTCCATACAGCAGCATAGTGTGCTTTCAGATTAGGTGCATGCTGCTCAATCAAATCCTCCAGCGGAATAACCGCTTTTGCCGCCACCAGCTTCGTATCTGCCGTAATCAGGTCCGGATATTCGCCGCCGGCGATCATAACGCCAAGCTTCTGTTGCAAATCCCCTACCAGGAACTCCATATTCAGCTTCACGCCAAGCTCATCCTGGATTTTCTTATAAATTCGGTTGTCTGCTGTTGGCGCCTGATTTGGTGCACCGATAAAGGCCGAGATTGTAATTTGCTCCTGCTTCTGAGATGTGTTCGTTGAGCCTGCCGCATTGCTTGACGCTACAGGAGAGGCGTTGCTGTTCCCGTTATTGCTACTGCTGCAGCCAGCCAGCGTAAGGCTGAGCGCTAAAGTCAGCGACATTGTTGTTAACAGCGTTTTTCTTTTCATAACCCCCATGTTACTCTTCCTCCTTCAAGTTTCTTATGTGCTTGCCTCTTCATTATGAAGAAATGAATGCGCTTGCAACATACGCATACTTTAGATTTTTAACCCCCATAATTAAGTGGTTTTAAAGTGGCTCCTATAATCTGCCGGCTTCATAAGCACCCGTTTCTCGAACTGCTTCATGAAATATTGATAGCTGCTGTAGCCAAGCTTTTCTCCAATCAAATACAAGGCTTCATTCGTTTCGGCGAGCTGCTGCTTCGCATCCTCAATACGAAGATCGTGTATATAATCAACGATTCCTTTGCCGTATTTTTTAGCAAACAGCTGCCCCAAATAAACCGGATTCATATAGAAACGTTCCGCAATATCTTTAATCGTCAGCGTGTCCCGGTAATTCTGCTTAAGAAACTCCGCGACTTTTGCTGGCGTTCCGCCCGTGTTTTTCTCCAACAGAAGCCGAATGGCGCTTTGGCTCTTGAGGCAGTATGCCATCAAATAATCAGCTGAATCCTGCAAATGAAAGCAACATGAAGGAAGATGTCGTTGACTGAAATCTCTGAGCAGCTCCTCCGGATTGCCCCCATGATCTTTATAGACAGCCGCACAGCGCATCATAACGTGGGTGGAGAAGATACCGACCAATTCCGGCATAATCCTTTCTTCTTCGAAGCTGCGAAATACTTCCCGGATGGACGCCTCAAGAGCTTCGGGCTTGCCGTTCTCAAGAGCCTCCACTATCGTATCGGCCGCTTTCAGCGACAATGGATCGCCGGAAAAGTCCTTCGTCTGAATATCTTCATACTGAACAATGTCAGCAGCTTCCAAAAATAAAAAGCGGTAGGCTTCCGATGCGCTTTCCCAGCACCTGGACAATTCATCCAGGCTGCTGACGCTGCTGCCGACCGCTATTCCCACTCTTCCTGTCGTCTTGCTCCTTACCGATTGGAGCAGCCGCTCCGCATATTCCCGAATGCCGCCTTCTGTGCAGTCATCGTCGCTTTTATTGGACGGGAAGCCGCAGACAAGGCCAATACTGCCCTTATGTCCGTCAATTACATAACAACCATCCCGCTCCATTGCAAACAGATGCGCAGCTTCCCGTGCAAGTCCCGTGTTGCTGCTGTCGGTTAACAGCTGCAGACAATTCCATTCCTTCATTTGCGCAGTTAACGGGAGCAGCTGCTGTTGTGCCTCGAGCCGTTCCTTATCCGTTCCGCCAAGAACAAGAAGAGACAACGCGCCTTTAATGGTATATCGATCCGCACTGGCTTTAATGAACTGCTGACGTTCACGTTCCTGCAGAACCTCCTGCAATTGGAGCAGCGCGGCATTTGCTTCCCTGCTGTTAATCGGCTTTGTCAAATAATGCGAAACACCAAGACGGATTGCTCTCTTCGCATAGTCGAAATTGCTAAATCCGCTTGTAATGATAAACATCGTTGAATCATTGCCCAGACCGCGTGTCTGCTCGATTAACTCCAATCCGTTTAGCACCGGCATTTGAATATCCGTTACAACAAGGTCGGGCTTATGATTCCGGATATGATTGATGGCATCCTCGCCATTGTTGCAGGCAGCTTGAACCTGAAATCCATGCTTCTCCCAGCTAATCAGCATTTCCAGGCCTTCGATCGCAATCGGTTCATCATCAACAAGCAATACTTTGTACATCATTTATGCCTCCTTCTTTAGACTCACCGGCTCCAGTCGCGCAAGAGGAATATGAAATCCCGCCTCTGTGCCAAGTTCAGGATCGCTGCTGATCAGAAAACGGGCATGCTCGTTATAGAACAACTCCAGTCTGCGGTACACATTGCGGATTCCGACATGGCCTTCCATATCCTGATCGGTTCTTACCTTCTCCATCAGCTGCTTCAGCTTGCTATCCTCCATACCGACCCCATTATCCATGACATTGATTTCAAGCGCCCGGTCGCTAAGCTTAACGGTTACCCGGATCATCCGGCTTCCTTTTCGGAATTGCAGTCCATGCTTGCAGGCGTTCTCGACAAGCGGCTGAATGCTCATTCTTGGAACCTTCATCTGGAGCGATACGGGATCTACTTCAAACTGGTAATCAAATTGATCCCCGAAACGGAACTTCTCGATCTGAAGATACATGGTCGTAAATTCAAGCTCTTCTTCCAACGTGACAAGACCGTCAGCGCTTCTTAGAAGCTGCCGCATTAACAAGGACAAATTGCTTATAATTTCGGTTACCTCTGAATAGCCTTTTTTCATGCAGACAATGAGAAGCGCGTTTAATGTATTAAAAAGAAAATGAGGATTCATCTGGCTTTGCAGCATGGACAGCTCTGTCCGAACCTGCTCCAGCTCCATGCTCTTCTGGCGGATTTCCAGCTTATACACATCATTAATGAGCGTCGTTATTTTCCCGGTCATGACATTAAACGTATGAATTAAGCCGCCTATCTCGTCACGGCCTTCCTGAATATTGATCAGCTCGAACTTCTCGTTCCTCGCCTTTTCCATATGTCTTGAGAGCTTCTTCACCCGGTAATGGTAAGAACGGAAAATGATAAAAATGAGCAAAGACGGAATGACTGTACTGATAACCGCCAGCCATAAAATAGATCGATGGGCATCATGCAGCAGACTGTCAACGCGCCGTGTATCCGCTATGCCAATCAACCGCCAGTCCTTTGCGTAACGGATATCCCCGATGGCATGCTCGATGACAGAGTCCTTGCCCGCCCCCTCTGCACGGTCCGACTGCGCTTCGAAGCTTGACAGCTCAGGCACACGAAGTCCGGAGCTTGTGGCAACCACCTGGTTTCGTCCGTCCACAAGGCAAAGCTGCAGACTATCCAGTTCACGGTCAAGAATGCTGTTGATTTTGTCTATATTTAAATCAATCCGCAAATACTTTGAATATTTAGAAAACGAAGTAAAGGTGTTCATCTTACTGATCACACTTATCCGCCTGCCCGAGTTAAATCCTGAATTCTCCTCGTACGCAGCCACGATGATATTGCCATTAGATTGATCAAACTGCTTAATCCATGACTCCTCATCCGCGGAATTGTCCATCACGTAATAGTTTGCGCCGGTCTGCATAGTAGGGTTGTCCGTATAGATCCGCACCTCTACAATATTTTCGGACATATAACGGGTCAGCCTGTCCCGCAGGAACCCGTTGTATTCTTCGTAATATTCAACCGGTGAAGCATAAGTCCGGTCAATCATCTCGTAAATCAAGTCATCGCCCCCGATAGACCGGCTGAGCGCAACACTTTCGTCAATCATTCCCAACAGCTCGCCGGATGCCCGTTCAATCGACTTGCGCAAATTATCCTGCTCTCTGATTCGGATATCTTCCGAATTTCGCTGGTAGAAGAAAAGGTTGATTGTAACGATGGGAAGGAGCACACACAGTAAATAAATGAGCAGTAACTTATATCTAAGCGGGACATCGTTCATTCCGGTTAGTCTGAGCCTTTTCCCTACCATATCCGTCACCTCTGACAAGCGTTTTTGTAAGCGGAGGGCAGCTTTCCTGTAAGCGCTTTAAATTTGACCGTAAAATATTCATTGCTGTGGTAGCCCAGTGCTGCAGCAATGTCGGAAAGCCTCATATCCGTTCTTTTAATCAGCTTCTGAGCTTCCTCAATCCGAAGGTGGTGGATAAAGTCATGAAAGCTGGAACCCGTGACCCGCTTGAATTGCTGTCCGAAATAAACGGGATTCAAATGAAACTGCCGGGCAATATCCAATATTTTTACTTTCTCCTGATAATGGCTCTTCAAATAAACAATGGAATCGGCAATAATCCCTTCAATGGCGCGTAAAGGCTCTTTACGGCGCACCAGCCGCTCCGATATCTCCATGCACCGTGACCGGAGCCGGTCTGCTGTCCAGTTTTCCGGTTCCGCGGCTGTCTTGCACCACTCCAGAAGCCAGCCTGAGCCGTTTTGCTGATCTTCATATCTTCTAAGCAGCTCACCGCATAAATATTCGAGTGTCCACTGCATCCAGCCATACTTCAGAGGTATGACCTCGAACAAGTCATGCACAGCTGCATGGATACCGTCTTGATCGCCCGATTCGATTTGATGCAGCAGCTCATGAACCATGCAAGTCATATCCTCGATCCGGCAAACCTCCTGTACTTGTCTCCGGCACAGATGCAGGCCTGCCTTCAGACATAATTGCGTTCCCTGGCGTACCTCAAGCATTTGTCGGTATACATGATGTAATTCCGACAAGCCATGTACGTCTCCGCTGCAATAAACGGCTATATGTTCCAGCAATTCTGGCTGCACAGCTGCGGCACGGACCAGCCTGTTTTCCCATTCGTCTTCTTCCTGGCGATTATCCACAAGAAGCAGGCCCGCACGCCCCGGACCTTCCTCGAATTCCCATATCTGAACACTGCCGTCATCAATCGCTTCGTCCACGTATGCCCTCAACTGAGCGGAAATAAATGGCGTACCACCATCGGAACGGCTATTCCCGTTCACGTTGTCACGACTGACTGCTTCTGCCAGCAGAAGGACAACACGTGAATCCGCCGGGATGTCCAGCAGCTTTTTAGCTGCTTCCGCAGCCACAGCTCCTCCGCATTTGGCCAGCCTTAAAATAGCGGCGGCGTCTGCGGCAGCCTTCACTTTGGTGGCCGCTTCCTTGGCGGAACGGTCCTTCTCCAGTTCATCCTTCAGTTCAGTCAAGATACCGTGAATTTCCTTCATCATAATAGGCTTAAGCACATAATGATTCACTTGATAATGCAGCGCCTGCTGCGCGTAAGCAAATTCCGAATAACCGCTTACAATAACCGTTTTGGTCTCCAGCCCCAGTTCTTCTTTCATCACGCGCACGAGACCAAGACCGTCCAGCACGGGCATCTGAATGTCGGTCATGACCAGATCCGGGTTGTTCTCTTTAATCAAAGCAAGCGCCTCTTCACCATCCCTTGCCGTACCGCATAATTGATAGCCGAACGCCTGCCAGTCGATCAGCGTTTCCCAGGCCTCCAGCATATAAGGTTCGTCATCCACTACAATCGCTTTATACATGATTAACACCTGCGCTTTGTCTAGAAGTCAGCTTACGCGATAACTGTGCAACCGCTTACGAAAAGCATACGTTTAATTATCTGACCAGCGGCGGGGTTAAACAATACGCATTTCTTTATTTCGTTACCCGTTGTTTACTTCTTTTTATGAATATAAAAAAACGCCGGCAACCGGCGTTTTTGATTAGTCCACGTATAAGGCTATGCTCGCAATGATTACAATGTCATACTGACAACCTTCAGCTTCGCTTGTTCATGATCACTTTTGAAAGACAATCTGCTAAAATTATATGCACCGTGATCCCATACTTTAAAATCATGACCCTCGTCTTTCATTAGGATTTGGTAAAAATCACTGAGATAATCTCCTGCAGCTTCCGTGAGCCCGTCAATGGATTTGGCATAGCTCCCAATTGCTACTCCATCCGCATCTCCGCAGGTTATATACAGTAATTGAAGCCTATGGCCGCTTGACGCGATACTTGAGCCCAGTACTTTACCGTCACTGGAGGTAGGAGCATTGGAAAAAGCTCCCACATGCGCGAACAGATCCTCCATACCCGGTGCAAGAACAGTCGTATCAAGCCCATTATTCCATGAACTGTTTGTTCCGGTAATAACGCTCGAATCGCATCGATATCCGCCAAGAATGATATTCAAGGATTGCATTCCTCCCATGGATAAGCCGGCTATTGCCCGGTGCATGCGATTATATTCAATGGCCTCCGGCGATGTGCGCTTGATATCCGCATATGCGTTGTAGTTGGATTCAATAAAGGGGATCAGATCATGTCTCAGCTCATAATCGAAATAGTAGAAACCAAGCATGTTGGTTCCCTCGGAATTGAATGTACGGTCCGTCCAATCATGCGCGCTTCTGCCGTTCGGAAATACAATAATCAGCGGATCAATGTCGCCGTTTGCAATGAGATTATCGATTATATTGCGCACTCCGCCGTAAAACCACTCATTATGGTCGCCGCCTACTCCGTGGAGCAAGTATAGAACATTATATTTGGTTTCCGTATCATGCTCGTCGTACCCGGCAGGCAAATAGATATTGCACTTCTTGATGATGCCCTCTCCTTCAACCGTTTCTCTTCCCGCCTCTTCGGAAGCGACGTTCTGATTGGTTACAAGCTGCCGCGACGAATTAATATAATTGCGGACGCTGTATGTAGCTTCATGGACGGTGCCTTTTAGCTCCTCTTTAACTTCCCGTGTGTATTCAACAGGCACAGCTGTCACTTCATTGATCATGCTTCATCCTCCTGAGCTTAGGTCTAATTACAGAAATTGTAACTCCGGCCCCCCTCCTATTCAACCTGTCAATCTATTGCTTTTTTAGCTGCAAATTATCATGCACCGGCAAGAATAGGTATCTTATATGCGCTTCCGGTACTCTCGCATCTTTATCCATTCCTATTCACCTGTAAAATAGCAGCCGGTTGGCATAAGCATTGCGGTAATCCGTCGGCGTAAGTCCGGTAATCTTCTTGAAGCTGTGCATAAACTGGTGGCTGTCCGGGTATCCGAGCTGCTGCGAGATTTCCTTGATGCTCTGATTCGTATCGGCGAGCAGCGATTTCGCGGCATCCATCTTCTCCTGCAGCATAAATTGCTTAAGCGATATCCCCGCAATCTCCGAGAACAAAAAGGATAAATGCTTGGCATTGTAGCCAAAATGCTCGGCTAATTGACTGACTTTTAAGTTTTCCTGCCGGTTCCACTTAATATAGTCCACAATATCGTTATACAGCTGCTGCTGCTTGAGCTTCTTGCCTGACTGGTTCTGGATGAAAAACTGCTGATTGTACAATTCGCATAAGATACCGGTAGTCAAATAGCTGTTCAACGTTTGCTCCCTGTAGCTCCGGACGGAATCCTGCAGCTGCTTGAGAAGGACGATCAGTTTATCCGGACTGCGAAGCGTTCCCTTCTCCGGGATGCTTACTCTTCCCGGCTCATAGCCGGAATCACTTTCTTCCAGATGGTAGCCGTCCGGAACCGCAAAGTGCAGCCAATAAAAGCTGCAGTCCGATTCTCTGTAGCCGTATTGCACTGCTCCGGGCGGCATCAGCAGATAGTCCCCCTCGTTCAGGACGTAACGTTCACTATCCTTTGCAATGTATAAGGAACCACGGGTTTGTATAAACAATTCGAATTCCAGCAAGACGCGGTGCATATGCTTCCATTCCGGGGAGGGAGCAATAAACTTGCCGGTCATCACAAGAGATACCGGCCTTTCGACACGGAAGCTGTAGCTGGTCACAGGCTCTCACCCTTTCTGCCTTTTTTACACTTCATTCTAGAATAATATAGCCGCATCGGGAACATTTAAATAGAAAAACTTCCTTTTTGACACATAATCAAACCTTACGCCATTTACCAGACCTATTCGCAGGTAATAAGCTTTTATCATATTTGCGAGAGGATGATGGTCATGAAAGCCTTGACAGAAACCACCGCTTTGCAGCATTTCGGATTGGACCGGGTGCAATTATTGGGTGAATACCACACGAATGCCTTTCAGAAAGAATTGAACTATTTGATCAGCTACAACGTCGACCGTCTGCTTGCCGGCTTCCGCGAGACAAGCGGTCTGCAGCCGAAAGCAGACAAATATCCCGGCTGGGAGAATACCGAGATCCGCGGCCATACGTTAGGCCATTATTTAACGGCCGTATCCCAGGCCTATGCGCAAACCAAGGATCCGGAGCTGCTTGCGCGACTGGAATACCTCGTTGCCGAGCTCGCCGAAGCCCAGCAGGACAGCGGCTATTTATCCGCGTTCCCCGAGACGTTGTTTGACAATGTGGAAAATCGAAAGCCAGCTTGGGTACCCTGGTACACGATGCACAAAATAATTGCCGGCCTTATTGCCATCTATCAGGCAACCAATCTGCAAGCTGCCTATGACGTCGTAAGCCGGCTTGGCGATTGGGTTGCCGGCCGTGCCTGCTTCTGGTCGGAGGAGCTTCAGGCGACTGTGCTTGCTGTTGAATACGGCGGCATGAACGATTGCCTCTATGATCTGTACAAGCTCACAGGAAACAATCGTCATCTGGAAGCCGCTCATAAGTTCGATGAGATCGGCCTGTTTGAAGCGCTGCGCGAAGGACGTGACGTGCTTAAGGGCAAGCATGCCAATACGATGATTCCGAAGTTTATTGGCGCTCTGAAACGGTATTTGACGCTTGGCGAAAGCGAACGCGGCTACCTGGATGCGTCTGTTAATTTCTGGGATACGGTTGTTTATCATCACAGCTATATCACGGGCGGCAACAGCGAATGCGAGCACTTCGGCGATCCGGATGTACTCGACGCCAAGCGCTCTGACGTGACTTGCGAGACCTGCAACAGCTATAACATGCTGAAGCTGACGAAGGAACTGTTCAAGCTTACGCAAGACAGCAAGTATGCGGATTTTTACGAGAGAACGTACATGAACGCCATCTTGTCCTCGCAAAATCCGGAAACCGGCATGACGATGTATTTCCAGCCGATGGCTACGGGATATTTCAAAATTTACAGTTCGCCATTCGAGCATTTCTGGTGCTGTACCGGTACGGGAATGGAGAGCTTCACCAAGCTGAATGACAGCATCTACTTCCATTCGGACCATAAGCTGTACGTCAATCAGTTCGTCAGCTCCAGACTGGAATGGACGGAGCAACAGGCTGTAATTACACAAACGACATCGCTTCCTCAAAGCGATCTTGTCAGGTTTACCGTCGGTACAGACGAAGCGAAACGGCTGTCCCTCCATATCCGTATTCCTAGCTGGACTGCCGGGGAAGTCGCGGTCGTGCTTAATGGAGAAGCGGTTATCGCTCCCGTGGAGCAGCAGTATGTTGTCCTTGACCGGATCTGGACAGACGGCGATACTATTGAGGTTCGCTTACCTATGAAGGTAACGTACTCACGAATGCCTGATGCCCCGCATGTCATCGGGCTGCAATATGGGCCGGTTGTTCTGAGCGCAGCGCTTGGCACAGAAGATATGGTGGAATCACGAACCGGCGTTATCGTCAACGTTGCGACAAAACGAATGGCCGTGAAGGATTACATCGTTCCCCAAGGCATGAGCGCGGAGGAATGGTTCAGCCGGTTCGATGAGCATATCGTCCGTCTTGGAGAAGAGCTGGCGTTTGTCTTCAAAAATACGGATGAAGATGATCGACTGATATTTACCCCCCACTACCTGCAGCATCGCGAAAGATACGGCATCTATTGGAGCTTCCTTGAAGAAGGATCGGAGGAGCTTCGGAAGCATATGGAAGCTGCCGAGCGGGAACGCAGACTAAGAGAAGCAACTATCGATTCCGTACAAGTCGGCAATGATCAGTACGAACTTGAGCATCAGGTACAAGGCGAGGGAACGCATGGCGGAACTTGGGAAGGGTTAAACGGAAGAAGGGTTGAAGCCGGAGGATGGTTCAGCTATCGGATGAAGGTACAGCCGGGAGCCGCGTTAGCGGTCACCTTTAACCGGATGCATACGAACAGAAGTATCGACATTTATGTTGACGGGATGCTGCTTGCGACCGAGATCTTCCCGAATGAATGGAAACGAAAATTCTATGAACAGCAGTACGAGCTGTCTTCAGCCTTAACCGAAGGGAAAGAATCCGTAACGGTCAAATTCATCGCGAATGAGAAAATGAACGGTATTTACGGCATACTTCGTACTATTAAGCATTCCTCAGAAGATTAAAAACAGGAAATGACGCCTCTGGTCGAATGACTAGAGGCGTCTTTTCTTCACCCCTTAACAACCTAGCATCGTTGTTGATGCTTATATGATTAAGCGGGTTATGCCCCATAATTTGACAGGTGTTCATCACCGGTTCCCAAGTAGTACACTCGTTCTTGCAAGCGCATTCAATTACATTTTCAAAGGAGTTGGTTATTTAATGAGAAAGAGCAAGTCAAGCTGGATACTGAAGCTGTTCACGCTGGTGGCCCTTGTATTAACGCCATCCCTGCTGAACGGTAATCCGGCGAAAGCATGGTCAGGAATGACCATGTCCAAGCTTCACGTAAGCGGCAATCAGCTTGTGAACAGCAGCGGACAGCCCGTACTGCTAAGCGGCTGGCATCAGCCTTCCGGTTCCTACTGGACGTATCAGGACAGCAGCTACTATTTGGATCAGTACGGCGGTAACAGGCATGCCGCGGTTCTCGCATACCTGAAAGATGTTACTGATACTTTCACCAGCACATCCAGCAAATACGGCAACAACCACGGCTGGTATATGAACCAGGTCCGCCTATTCATCGATCGTGAGGACATGGGCGACGTCGCGGCCGGCACCTATAATTTTGCGGGGTTGCAGTCCGTTACCCAAAACGTTATCATTCCGTTCATTAATTACGCCAAGACCAAAGGTGTTTATGTGACGCTTGGGCTTGATTTCACTCTTCTTAATAACCAGGCAACAACGCAGGCTAATCTGGATAAATTCAATCAAATCTGGGGTTATCTATCCTCCCAAACAGCCATCAAGAGTGCGGACAATGTCATGTTCGAGTTGATCAACGAGCCCGTCCAGGCTTATGCAAACGGTTCCTGGGGAGGCAACCCTGCTCAAAGCGACTTCGTTGCTTACTGGAATTCCCTCAAAACGTTCCAGAACTCCATCATATCAACCATCCGCAATAAAGGAGCAGATAATGTCATTTGGGCGGCAGGACTTGGTTGGGATCAATACTATCAGTTATGCGCTTCCTACCCACTGACGGATCCGCTCAACAATTACGGTTATGCCGTTCACTGGTATCCGGGTTACGGCGCCCATGATGATTACACAACTCTGCAGAAAATCTGGGATGATACCATAAAACCATGTGCCGACAGCTATCCAATCAATATTACCGAGACAACCTGGTTCAAGACATTGCCGGGAGACTCCTCCTATTGGGAACTGTTTAATGGCTCCAACGAAGGCTTCGGCAAGAATACGAAAGCAATCTTTACGGCGGCGGGCAATGTCAGCATCGCCGTTCATATGAACGGCTTCCTGCTGGAATCTGGCACAAGAAGCTCCTTCGCCGATCCGACGGCCGGTCTGAAGTATGACGGCAATGCGGCAAGGGACGGCATGGCCCGGTTTATTTTCGAATGGTATTATGAGCGGGCGCAGCTGCATCCGTGGAACGGAATCTGGAATGGCATTCAGTCCGGATCAACTTACAAAATAATAAACCGTGCTTCAGGCAAAGCGTTAGAAGTGCCTGGAGGCGCAAACACAAACGCCTTGCAGCTCCAGCAATATACGGACAATGGCGCAACCGCCCAGCAGTGGGTTATCTCGGATCAGGGCACTTATAACAATTACTACAAGCTGCAGAGCGTCAGCTCGCCCGACAGCAAAGTCATGGATGTACGCAATGGCACGAAAAACAATGGGGAAGCCGTTCAGCTCATGTCGGATTACAATAATTCCGCGCAGCAGTTCCGGCTGATCAAGCTGAGCAACGGTTATTGGAGCATCATCAACGTGAATAGCAATAAAGCGATCGAAGTTGTCAATTCCTCAACCTCCAACAATGCTCTGATTCAACAGAACCTGTACCGGGGCAACCTGAATCAGCAGTGGCAGCTGGTGAAGATTAACTAATCCGGCAGCACAAAGAACCGAGGCAATCACTCCAAGAGTGACGGTCTCGGTTCTTTGATTTAAAGCGAGATTTATCGAAAGAGCAATTGGGAGAAATGGTACAAATCATTTTTCCATACCGGCCAATCATGTCCCCCGCCCTCTTCATACCACAAGTGAGGAACATGATTATCAGCCAGATAGGCATGTGTTCTGTCGCTCACATGCTTCAGTTCATCCTCCATGCCGCAAGAGAGCCAAAGCAGCTTCAGGCTTGCTGCCGTCTTCTCTGGCTGCGGGACAAGCAGCTCTGGCGTCTTCGTATTAGGCGCGGAAGAGAATGCCCCCACCCATACAAAATGATTGGGATTATTTAATCCGATATTTAAAGACTGCCCTCCGCCCATGGATAAACCAGCTAAAGCCCGGTTCTCCGAACCTGTTAGTACCGCGTAATGCGACTCTACAAAAGGAATCAAGTCATGCAGTAAATCAGATTCGAACGTCTCGAATGCTTTTATCTTATCGGGGGCGAAAATATCTCCCTCTGCCCGGTCATTCCTCATCGCACGGCCGTTTGGGAGAACCACGATCATAGGGGCGAGTTTATCGTCCGCATAGAGATTATCCAATATAACCTGCGGATTGGCATGTTTATACCATTCTTCTTCATCCCCGCCAATCCCGTGCAAGAGATACAAGACATTATACTTTAGTTCCTCTGTATACATTGGTGGCGTGTAAATCATACATTTGCGTTTGCCGCCAACCGTGCCGGACTCATATTCGACAGTCGCCATTTGACCGCGAGGAACGTCAACCCGGTACTGGTCATAGCCGGATGGTGCCGATTCAAGAAACATGTGCTTTCTTCCCCTTTCTAAAACTTGCGAGTTTCAGAGATAGGGTAGCATTCCCGCTCAGCTACAACAACCTGTGTATTTATTGTTTAATCTTTAATGGGGGGATCGTCACGCTATTCTTCGTAAATCTTGGTTAACATGGCGCCCAGTACATTAAGCGCCTCTTCCTCACGCTCTCCGTCCACTTCCAGCGTAACCTCGTCGCCGTTTGCCAGGCCCAAAGTCAACAAGCCCAGCGAGCTTTTGCCGTTCACTTTTTTTGTGCCTTTAATCAGCTTGACGCTGCAAGGAAACTCCGTTGCCGCTTGAACAAAAAGCTTCGACGGACGGGCATGGAACCCCGACGGATGAATGACAGTATACGTTTGCGATAGCATTATAGTGGTCTCCTTTGCTTTACAAATTGTTGTACTTCTTCCTGCGTACTCATGGCGAAAGCTTCTGCCGACAGGGATGACCATTCCTGCTTGGACAAAAGGCCAACCAGCTCGCGTGCAGGCAATATGGAACCGGCACTCATGCTGAACTCTTTTAGTCCCATCCCGAGAAGAAGCGGAATTGCCGTTTGGTCACCTGCCATTTCGCCGCACATGCCCGTCCAAATGCCCGCCTGATCGGCTGCTTTGATAACCATATTAACGAGCCTTAAGATGGAAGGATGATAGGGCTGATACAGGTAAGCCACCGATTCATTCATGCGGTCTGCCGCCATCGTGTACTGAATCAGATCGTTTGTGCCGATGCTGAAGAAATCCACTTCCTTCGCGAAATGATCAGCACCGATTGCAGCGGCCGGAATCTCGATCATCATGCCTACCTCGATAGAGTTGGACACTTGAATCCCTTCCTGCTCCAGTTTCATGCGTTCTTCCTCAAGAATACGTTTCGCTTCACGAAGCTCGCTCAGTACCGCAATCATCGGGAACATAATATTCAGCTTGCCGAATACGCTAGCCCGCAGCAATGCCCGGAGCTGGGTGCGGAACAAGTCTTCCCGCGTTAGGCATAGCCGCAGCGCGCGAAGTCCTAGGAACGGATTGCTTTCTTTCGGCAGCTCCAGGTAAGGAAGCTCCTTGTCTCCACCGATATCAAGCGTACGAATAACGACGCGCTTGCCGTTTAATTTCTCAAGCACATGCTTATAAATTTGGAATTGCTCCTCTTCCGTCGGAAAGGAACTTCGTCCCATATAGAGAAACTCCGTGCGGAACAAACCAACGCCGTCTGCGCCGTTCTCCAGCACTTTATCCAGATCCTCGATGCTGCCAATGTTAGCCGCGAGTTCAAGATGCTCCCCATCCGCCGTAACGGAAGGCTGCTGCGCCAGACGTTTCAGCTGTACTCTGCGATCATCATATTGCTTCTTTTTCTCCTGATACTGGGCCAGCACTTCCTCCGAAGGATCGACAATCACTATGCCTTCCGCTGCATCCATAATGACCAAGGCTCCATCAGCAACCGTTGCGGCTGCCGCCCCTGCGCCAACAATCGCAGGGATCTCAAGCGAACGGGCCATAATGGCGGAGTGTGAGGTGCGGCTGCCGATTTCCGTAACAAAGCCGCGGACATAATTCAGATCCAGCTGCGCGGTATCCGAAGGCGTCAAGTCCTCGGCCAAAATGATCGTTTCCTCAGTAATACCGGTCAAAGAGGCATACGGCTTGCCGATCAAGTGGCTCATCAGCCGCCCGGATACGTCTTTCACATCGGCCGCACGCTCGCGAACCATTTCATTGTCCAGCTCAAGAAGCATCTCTACAACGCCTGCTGTCACTTCGTATAAAGCGTATTCCGCGCTAGATTTGTCATCAGCAATTTTGTCGAGCACCGAATCCACAAGATCGGGGTCTTCCAGCAGAAAAAGATGCGCTTCAAAAATTTCCGCTTTTTGCGCGCCTAGTCTTTGCTCGGTTAATAAGCGAATTTCATCAATCTCGCTTTTGGCTTTTTCGATCGCCTGCCGGAAGCGCTCCGCCTCCGCTTTAGCGTCCACTATGGTTTGCTGCTGCGGGATATAAGGCGTCGTAGTGAACCGGAATGCCCTAGCGATTGCTATTCCGGGTGATGCTGCGACACCGGTAATTAGATTTGCCATACGATATACCTCTCTACTGTTTGTTTTTCTCATCTTAAGCCTGGTCTGCAAGGGCATCGTAGCTCTTCATGATCAATTCATAGACCGGATGTCCCTCCGGAATAGAGGTATAGTCCGAAATGGTTTGTCCGACACCCTTCTCCTTGATTGATTGCTGCAGCTCGGCAGCTTCCGGATCATCGGAGTTATGGAAGCAAAGCGCCGCCGCCATCACTTTCGCCAATTGCGCAGGCTTCATGCCTTGCTCATGGGCTTGTAAAGCAGGCTTCACAAGCCGGTCATTGGGCGACAGCTTGCGGATAGGCGACCGTCCGACGCGGGTGACCTCGTCAGTCAGCTGATCATTACGGAATCGACCGATAATTTTCTCGATATACTGATCATGCTCTGTTTTATCGAAGCCGTATTGGGCAACCAAAACAGCGCCCGTTTCCTTCAGCGTCGCCTTCACTTCGCCTGTGATGACCTCATCGGCCATTGCCTGCTGAATCGTCTCGTATCCTTTCAGGCTTCCCAAGTACGCTGCAGCGCAGTGTCCCGTATTTACAGTGAACAATTTGCGCTCGATGTATGGCATTAGATTGCTGACGTAATGGACCCCTTCAACCGGTTTGTACCCATCGAACATCGCCGATTCGTCTATAACCCACTCATAGAACGGCTCAACCGTTACCGCAAGAAGGTCCTCATGATGCTGGATCGGAACGATCCGGTCTACAGCCGCATCTGGAAACGCAATCCATTCGGTCGCCTTCGCTTTTGTCGCTTCATCCAGATGCCCATATACATGCTCTTTCAATTGAGTGCTGCCGCCTATCGCATTCTCGCAAGCGATAATATGCAGCCGACCCTTCCCGCTCTCCATTCGCTTCTCGATACCGCGGGCAATACCCGCGGCAATATGCTTTAAGATATTGACGCCAACGGCTGTGGTCACCAAATCGGCTTCTGCCACCGCTGCCGCCACCTCTTCAATTCTCGTCCCGTCAATGGCCGTTACGCCTTTTACCTGCAGCTGATCCTTGGCTGCATTCGCCAGTGTCACCGTATAGGCTCCGCGCTGCTGTAATTCGGCGACAAGCGCCTGGTTCACGTCGGAGAAGATCACTTCATATCCCGATTGCGACAGAAGCAATCCTATAAATCCGCGTCCAATGTTGCCTGCTCCAAAATGCAAAGCTTTCATTATTCCATCCCGCTTTCGAAGATTTCGATCATTTCTTCAACAGTGGAAGCTTTCAAGATCCGTTCCAGACTGTCATCATCGGAGCAAATCATCGCTACATTCGTAAGAATATCCAGATGATCGTCGCCTGAAGCCGCAATTCCGATGATCAGATGCGCAATGTTTCCTTCGCCAAAGTCCACACCTTCCGGAATTTGAACGATGGACAAGCCTGTCGACTTAATGAAGCCTTTTGATTCATTTGTCCCGTGGGGAATAGCAAGGCCGCCACCCATATAAGTGGAGAGAGATTGTTCACGGGCAACCATGCTTTCAACATAACTTTGTTCAGCATGTCCCGCGTCCACCAGCAATTGACCGGCCATACGAACAGCTTCGTATTTGTCCTTTACCGCTGCATTCAATTTCACTTTATCTATAGACAAAATACTCATTTTACGTCACTCGCTTCCGCTTTTATATTGAAAAATAATCTAAGATGTATCGTTAAATAATCGCGAATTTCTGCCTCATTTCCGGCCTCAAGCAAATTAATCATGACCGTATCAAGCAGCATGGCGCTTATTTCGCTTAATACCTCAAGCACTTCCTTGGATAACGTTCGAGGTGCCAGCATTAACAAGAAATGACTTAGCTGCGACGGCGATGCCGCTTCGACGATAAGTGGACTTTCTAATCTGTATAAAGACAGCGAAGAACGCATAATCTCTTCACCACGGGTATGAAATAAGGCAACCTCCGTTCCCGGTATCATCTGACTGCCGCTTTGTTCGCGCTGTATAAGCCGCTGTGCTGCCATGCCAGCATCCGCAAGCACGCCTTTTGCTTCTTCATGCGAGCAGGCTTCATGCAGAATAACGGGCAAATCTCCGCTCTGTTCCTTGATTTGCACGACCTCAAAGCGCCCAATCAGACTGACCATCTCGTCTAGCGTGGTCTTAAGACTTACTAATTGATCAAAATTCGAGGCTTCTCCGCCGGTCTTCTCTTCCTTGACAAGGATGCTCTCTCGAGAATGGTCAAGTCCGATATGGATAAACGACCGCAGCCTATCCGCCTCTGCCTGCGTCAAGAGTGGGCTGACCTTGATATATTCCTCACTGGCAAGAGGCAAATCCACCGTAGAAATTATCAGATCGTATTTTTCTTTCTCCGTCCGTGAAGCTTCATACCAAGACACGCGGTCTGCGATATGAATCTCCGGCAGCTCCTTCTGCAGACGGATCTGCAGCAGCTTGGAGGATCCGATTCCGCTGGAGCAGACCAGAATAGCGCGAACATTGTGCCGCAGCTGCTTCAGCCGCTCCAGCGATGCTCCGAAATGCATGACCAGGAAGCCGACCTCCTCATCCGGAACAACAACATCAGAGAGAATCTCATTTGCCGCTTTGCGAACGATGCCAAACAACGATTTATAGTCCTTCTTTATCTGATCAAGAAGCGGATTGCGAATTGTCGTCCCCTCGTTCAGCCGCTGCAGGGCATCCTTCAAATGAAGGATCAGCCCATCCCGCAAAGAACGATCCTTATTGTAATCGGCCCCGCCTGCGTTCTGGACGTGTTCAATAAGAGAACGCACCATCTCGGTTAAAGCCAGGTCATCCGCCGGCAGCACGGAGAGATCTTCTGTCTGAGCTGAACGAAGCAGCCTGCCTATATAAGCCGTCTCCTCAGGGGTAAAATCTTGTTTCGTCAGCTCCGCTAACCGATTGGTGAGGTACACGGCATCAGACTCATGAGGTACTGCCAAGCTATTACCCTGATAAACGGCGGAAAATGCCTTAATCGTTTTTCCCGCCCGGATCCGCTGCAGGGCAATAGACAGCCTGAGCAGCAAATCTGTATAGGCATCTTCGCTTAAGCGGCTGCCCCCATGTTCTTCCCATCTCCATAAGATCTTCTCTACGGCTTCTATTTCCGATTGGCCTGCAATAGCAAACAAACGACGGTCAAGCGGATGAACCGGGAGCTCGTTACGGCTTGAGATCAGTTCCGTATCGTCAAACCGTGACTTAATGACCTGACGGATCATCTCTCGCAGCTGCTCTTCCCGACCGGAAAGCTCTATGCCATATCCCCTTCTGCGGGTCAAAGTCACCTCGAATTTTCGCACCCATTCGTCAAGTTCATCCAGATCATGCGCTACGGTAGGCATCGTTACCTTCAACTCATGCGCCAATGTGAATAGTTTGACCGGCTGAGCGCTCTCGAGAAGTAAACATAACAGGTAAATTTGTCTTTCCTCTTGAGAAAGCTCGATATCCTCCGACACGGTGACGAGCTGGGCTAATCTGTTAAGCGCAGCCTTATCACCCTGCAGCCGTATGCCTGAACCCGATTTCTTGACCAGTTCAACACCTTCCGCGCGCAGAATGTCCTCGACCGCTTCCAATTCACGATGAACCGTTCTTGAACTAACCTGAATCTCAATCGCAATTTGAGCCGCTGTCAGATCTTGATCATTCCGTAGCAGCAGCTCTAGAATACGGCGGGACCGGCTGGATATACGCATTTACAAAACCTTCCTATAACGATAGAATGGCCCCGGCGCCGGAAAATAATCTCCAGCGCAGGCAGCCTTGATGAGATAGGATCCATTACGAAAGCCGGTCTACAAGCTTGTCGTACTCCGGGCTTTTCAAGAAATTATCAATCGAGATATGCTCAGCATTTGGTGCCTGAATTATTGCCCGCTCTGTCAGCGTTTTGTGCGTGATAACGATGTCGGCATCGCCGGGAATATCGCTGATAGCCGTATTGATGACGGTCACGTCCGAACCGGCGGCTTTCATCTTCTTGCGAAGAATTGAGGCCCCCATTGCGCTCGAACCCATGCCGGCATCGCATGAGAAGACGATTTTTTGAACATCCTCTTTGGCTTTGAGCGTATTATTCGCAGCCTCAGTAGATTGTACGGCTTGTTCGCCCGCATCCGAAGGTGCATTTACGGCAACCGCATTTGCTGCAGCAGCCGTGTTGCCAGCCGCCTTCATTTGTTTCATTTTTGCCGAAGCCTCTTCAAGCTCGTCATCAGCCTCGACTTCTTTCTTGGACGTCTTGAGCAGCAGAGCCGCGACAATAAACGAGACAATGGCGGCAGTTACTACACCGCTCAAGGCTGCAAGAAGGCCGCCTTTTGGAGCCATTGCAACATAAGCAAAGATACTGCCCGGAGAAGGCGGTGCGACAAGGCCTGCGCCAAACATCGAGAACGTCAAGGTACCGGTTACGCCGCCAGCAATCACAGCCAAAATCAAACGCGGATTCATCAGAATATACGGGAAGTAAATCTCATGAATCCCACCGAAGAAATGGATAATCGCTGCGCCGGAAGCGGATTGCTTCGCAGTACCTCGCCCTGCAATCATGTAGGCAAGCAGGATGCCAAGTCCCGGTCCTGGATTGGACTCGAGCATGAATAGAATGGACTTGCCGGTACGGGAAGCTTCTTCTAATGCAATTGGACTCAGCACGCCATGGTTAATGGCATTGTTAAGGAACAGAATTTTTGCAGGTTCAATAATAACGTTGGCCAGCGGGATCAAGTTATGATTAACCAGGAATTCCACGCCATCCGATAAAATCTTGGTAAGTTGTTCGATTACGGGTCCAACACCGGAATAAGAAATTAAGGTAAGTATGGCGCCGATAATGCCAAGCGAGAAGTTGTTCACCAGCATTTCAAAGCCGGACTTGATTTTCCCCTCGATCGATTTATCGAATTGCTTCAGCACCCATGCGGCGAGTGGTCCGCAAATCATAGCTCCAAGGAACATCGGGATCTCCGTACCGACGATAATGCCCATTGTCATTAGAGCACCAATTACACCGCCGCGCTGCTTATGAACCATCGTGCCGCCGGTATAACCGATCAGCAGTGGGAGCAGATATTTAATAATCGGATCAACAAGCTTTGCAAGGGTTTCATTTGGCAGCCATCCCGTAGGAATGAACAAAGCCGTTATGATTCCCCATGCTATAAAAGCACCAATATTGGGCATAACCATACCGCTTAGAAAACGTCCAAATTTCTGTACTCCCACCCGAATACCTCCGGTTGGAGAGTTATTTTGCACTTGCTGCATATTGGAGTTCCTCCTCTATAAAATCGCTTTCTTTTATCAATCCGGCAGTGCCGCCTGATCACTATCATCGTAAATCAAGCCTGCCGACAGAACAACAAAAGGAAAAAGAGGTTTTGTCAATCATACTGTTGACAAGATTTAAGAAGTTTATGAAAGAAAAAGACCGCTCCTTTATCAAGGAATGGTCTTTGGTGTTCCATCGACGATTATGGCTGGTACCTGCTATTAAACTAGCAATTCCATTTATTGTTATTCATCTTCCCGCAACCTATTGCAACAAGCATGCGTCAAGAATGTTGAAATACACAGACAACTTAGGAGGAAAATCACATGAACTTATATGCATCTTTGAAAAAAACGGCGATTGCCACGATTGCCGCAGGAACTTTAGTCTTATCCGCAGCAGGAACCGTCCCGTCTTACGCGGCAGCTGATACAACAGCTTCGGTCGATTCACAAACAAAAGCTCTCCAAACCCTGATGAGCTTCTATAAACCGGCTCTTCAAGGCCAATTCCCGAATTTCCACAGCTTTACGATCGGCAAAACCACGCACGAAACAGTCATCAAGACGATTGGCAAAGCAGAGTCTCCAGCCAAGGATGCTGACGGCTTTGACGTTTATCATGCGGAAATGGGCCATCCTGGATACGCCATAAACTACAAGCTGGGTAAAATACGGGAAATGCGCTACTTCGGCACCAATGTCGAGCGCCAGACTAATCTGGGCGGAATATCCGTCCGCATGCTCGTTCATAATTGGGGCGCTCCGAATGAATCGGTCCTCATTAAGTCAGGCAAGATCACACAGAAGAAAATCACATACGTCCGCGGCAAGTACCAGCTGGAATTCATTTTCAATGGCACGAGCGGAACCGGGCTGGATCATATCAACCTCGTGAACAAGACGATCAAGTAACTCGATAGTAAATAAAGAAGAAGGGGACTCATCCCCTTCTTCTTTATATTATTTAGGCTCTCTGAACAACAGGTATCCAGATCTCACTCCGGAATGTCGGCGAAGAGACATCTTTATGCTCATTCCACAAAATCTCCGGCCCTTTCGCCGCTTCGTAATTCGAGGATGGGAACCACTCCGAGTAGATGCGTCCCCATATATTTTGCAGAGTTGCGGGGAACGGACCTACTGCTTCAAACACGGCCCAGGTTCCTGCCGCTACCTTAAGTTCGCTTAAATCCTCGGGACATGCCGCAGATGTTGCCACTCCGATATAATGATCGAGCTCTCCTTTCTCCTCCATGCGCCCTTCGGAGAAGTTAACCGATGCGCTGAGCAGTCCTTTTGGCGTCACATTGGATAATGCTTTCAGCTGATTAATCCGTTCTTCGTTTAAACTTTGCCACATCGAAGCAATCTCAGGGTTTACTCCTTCAAATACAATCGGTACCCGCTTCATAAGGCCAACAATGCTGAATGCATCCTTTTCTTCAATCCGGTAATTCATTTCGTCTCCTCCTGATATCGTTAATTGAAAGGACATTCGAGGGAAAGCTTTCAGTGACTGTCCTTGCGTTCTTGCTTCAGACGGTGTAACTCCATGAACGCCTTGGAAGGCTTTGTTGAAGGAATCCGCGGAGGCATAACCGTATTTGACCGCAACATCAATTACTCTGGATGATGTATTCATGAGATCAAAGGCCGCTAACGTTAGCCGTCTTCGCCGGATATATTCAGACAAGCTTACTCCAGCCAGGAAAGAAAACATCCTGGAGAAATGGTATTCCGAGCAGAGCGCCCGCTTCGCCGCTTCCTTGAGATCAATCTCCTCGGTCAAATGATCCTCAATATATTTCAAAGCTTGATTCATATGGTCCAGCGTATTCATGGCTTCCCTCCTTTCCTCACACATAGATTAACAAAAGCTGAACCGGCCTATCCGACATTTCATGCACCATAATGACGGCCTTATGTAAAAGAGACAAGCCTCTATGGCCTGCCTCATTCCTGCTCAGGATTGTCTTACTTCCTCAATCGTGGAGATAGGGACATGGACCAGCATGTTATGATCATATCGCAGCTGCACGAATTGATCCTCAACCTTCTCGATTTTCCCGCTCCACCATTTTCCCTTATTCGTTAATACAGCCACATCCTGCTGGGCAATCTTTGCATGCAATAATAGTAATCGAATGGATGAAATATGCCTCATCTCCCCTTCTATCACCGGATCCATACCGTTAGTTATACAAAAATGGGGCTTATTTCTAATTTTAAAGGATCTAATCTCAAGATACAATTCTATAATTTAAACGGTCTTTGCTTTGAAAATTAAATGATATACTCGAATAATGTTACTTCTTTTATAATTACATTGCACTCTCGAACACCAAATGACACTATCGAAATAGAATCATAAGAACGAAAGGAGTTCTCCCATGAGCCAGAAACAAAAGCTGAATAACGACTGGTATTTCTCCAAACATCCGCTTGGTACGGAGCTAAACACCATTAAACAAGGCGGAATCGATTGGTCTCCTATTACACTCCCGCATGACTGGTTAATTTATGATTCGAATAATCTTTATGAGAACAGCGTTGGCTGGTACCGCAAAACGATTAACCTCGAACAGACCCTCTCTCGTAAGCGATATGCGCTGAGGTTTGAAGGCGTTTACATGAATGCAACGATTTACGTGAATGGACATGAAGCCGGCACTTGGAAGAACGGTTACTCTACCTTTGAGATCGATATGACACCTTATCTTGCGGCAGGCGATAACGAGATTCTTGTCCAGGTCATTCATGAATCGCCGAACTCACGCTGGTATTCAGGTGCAGGGATTTATCGATCCGTATGGCTCGTCGCTTCCCCTGATACCTATCTGGCATCCGACGGCATTTATATTTCCGCTAAAAAGAATGAAGGAGATATCTGGTCCGTTGATATTGATACGGAAATCGTATTCGCGAAACTCGCAAACTCTTCCTCTGAATATAAGCTTCGCCATACGATTAGGGATGCAGCTGCAACTATCATCGGGCAAGCGGAGGTTGTTATACCAACTGAATCGGATATGACCGTAACCGCGAACAAGTTGCTTGCCGTTCATCACCCAGAGCTCTGGGATATTGAACAGCCTAGCTGCTACACGCTCCAGACCGAGCTTATTGCTGATGGCGCGGTGATTGATGCCGAGCAGCAAACCTTTGGATTCCGCACCTATGAATTTGACACGGAAAAAGGCTTTTTCCTGAATGGCCGCCACTTGAAGCTTCAAGGAGTTTGCCAGCATCATGACCTCGGCTCCCTTGGTGCAGCCGTTAATAAAACCGCTCTTAGAAGACAAATTGCCCTCCTCCAGGAGATGGGCGTCAATGCGATTCGTACAGCTCACAATATGCCCGCAGTTGAACTGATGGAGCTGGCCAATGAGATGGGTGTGCTTATCGTCTCCGAAGCGTACGACATGTGGGAACGGTCGAAAACAACCTATGACTTTGCCAGATTTTATGCGGATTGGTGGGAAAAAGACATCGCAAGCTGGGTTCGCAGAGACCGTAATCATCCAAGCATGCTAATGTGGAGCATCGGCAACGAGATTTACGATACCCATGCGGATGAACGCGGACAAGTTCTGACGGCCCAGCTCCGGGATAAGGTTCAGTTCCATGATCCAAAAGAGAATGCGGTCGTCACGATCGGCTCAAACTATATGCCATGGGAGAATGCCCAGAAATGCGCCGACCTGGTCAAGTTCGCCGGCTATAACTATGGAGACAAATACTACAAGCAACATCATGAGGAGCATCCGGATTGGTTTATTTATGGCAGCGAGACCTGCTCGACGGTACAAAGCCGCGGCATCTATCATTTCCCACTCGCCCAATCCGTTCTGGCAGATGATGATGAGCAATGCTCATCGCTGGGCAACAGCTCAACCAGCTGGGGGGCTAGAAGCACGGAAGCATGCATTATTGCCGACCGCGATGCCGCCTTCTCGCTTGGACAATTTCTGTGGACCGGCTTTGACTACATTGGCGAGCCTACACCTTATCATACGAAGAACTCTTACTTCGGACAGATTGATACGGCGGGCTTTAAGAAGGATGCCTTCTACATTTATCAAGCGGAATGGACCGACTATAGGGTGAAGCCGATGGTTCATATTTTCCCTTATTGGGATTTCTCTGAAGGTCAGCTTATTGATATACGCGTCTGTTCGAATGCGCCAAAGATCGAGTTGTTCTTCAATGACGAGTCGATGGGATCTTATGAAATCGATCACGCCCATGGCGAGAAGCTGCTTGGAGAATGGCAAATTCCTTATAAGAAGGGTGTCCTGCGGGCTGTTGCTTATGATGAATCGGGCAACATGATTGCAACGGATATTCAAACCTCCTTCGGAGACGCGGCTTCCGTTCTTCTTACCCCGGATAAAACAACGATGTCGGCTGACGGGTCGGATCTGGTCTTCGTTGAGATCTCTGCTCTCGACCAAGATGGACGGCCGGTAGCGAATGCGAATAACCGCATCCATATCTGCGTGGAAGGTCCTGGCCGTCTCGTTGGACTCGATAATGGGGACAGCACCGATTATGATTCATACAAAGGCACGAACCGCCGGCTGTTCAGCGGTAAGCTGCTGGCTGTCATTGCCCCAACGCTGGAGAGCGGAACGATTACCGTACGTGCAGCATCAAAAGGATTAATGGCAAGTGAAGTAACCCTTGCCTCCGTTGCTCCTGAACCAGCCGCGCCAGGCGATGAATATACCCTTTATGCCTATACAGCAGAACAAGCAGCAGAAGCTGCCAATCTAGAGACGGATGAAATTCCTGTTCGCAAGCTGGAAATTATTTGTCCGCAAGGCAATGCCCTTTCGGCAGAGAACCGTTCCTTGCCCGTCCATGTTGTCATTCATCCAAGCCATGCGACTTACCGTGATGTCGAATGGCGGGTAACAAACGTTGCCGGTGTAGATGCGAATATTGCGAGCCTTAAGGCAGACGGCAACCAAGCTGAAGTTACCGCTTTAAGTGATGGCGATTTCTATCTCCGCTGCGCAACCCGTAACGGCTCGGACAAAATCCAGCTGTATGCCTTAATGGAGTTCCGGATTGACGGCATTGGACAGGCCTTTATTAACCCGTACGAATTTGTATCCGCAGGCTACCATAGCGAGTCAAGCCGCAACCTGACGAACGGCAACGAACGTGGAGTAGCGACAAGCAGAGACGGCGAGAGCTGGATTTGCTTTGACAATATCGACTTTGGCACCTATGGATCAGACGAGATAACGTTACCGATTTTTTCACTCGACAGCGAGCAATTCACGATAGAACTCTGGGAAGGCGTTCCAGGCGCGCCATCAGCTTCTCTGCTTACGCAGCTCTCCTATCACAAGCCTACAAGATGGAATGTGTACCAGGATGAGACCTATCGTCTGCCTAGGCGGCTCATGGGAATTACCTCCTTAACCTTTGTCCTGAAGAGGAAGATTCATCTAAAGGGCATCCAGTTCAAGAAAGCCGTCAAGGCATTCGAACGCCTGGAAGCGCTGGAGCATAATCAGATATACGGAGATACCTATTCGCTTGCAAGTGGTGCAATTGAAAACATCGGCAACAACGTTTCATTAGTGTTCCAGGAAATGGACTTTGGAGATACCGGTACCCGCAAGCTTGTCCTATGCGGTCAATCGCCAATCGACAACAATACGATTCATATCCTGTTCAGCGGTCCTGAAGGCGAGACCAAGCAGCTTATTGAATTTGCTTATTCGGAAGGCTATTGCGAACGGGAATACACATTGGAGCGTATTACAGGCTATCAGACTGTCACCTTCATCTTCCTGCCGGGCAGTCAATTCAACTTCAGATCATTCCAATTTATCTCGGAATAATACTGCAACATAACGATGGACCTCAGCGGATAGCTGCGGTCCTTTCTTTTCTCCTACGCCCACCGCAACCAACCCGGAAAAAACACGTACAACTGTATAAACCAGGAAGATGGGAAGAGTAACATTATGCTAACATGGTTCAAAAGCCTGCAGCCATCCACACGCCGATTCGCATACAAAGTGCTAGCCTTGCTAGTCCTTGTGACCGTCTTATCCTGGCCATACTTTACGAAGCATATATTCGAAGTGAACAATATGACCTATTCCTTCGATTGCAAACAAGGGAATATCATTACCTATCACAGCTCGAGCGGCCCGCCTATCCAAGTGCAGCAGAACGGTATGGACCGGATTGTAACGATCCAGGCAACCGATTACGTCATTACACGACAAGATAAGGGCGGAATCAAGGAATACAGGTTAACCTACCCCACCGGCAAAGTATATACCGTTCAGAATACTGCACGTGACTTTCTTCTTTACGATGACCAAGGTGAGCCTGTATACGCAACCATTACCGCTTACTCGAATGGAGAACGAATTCTGGGCGGCAATGAGGAGCTTTATCTTCCAGTTACGCTGGTACAGGCGGCTTACTCCAATTACCATTTCACAAGAGGTTATCCATTTATATTGCTGATTGCAGCTGGTGTATTTATCTACGGTTGGTGCACCTACCGATACGAGCGGTTTCAGAATTTTATGTTCCGTATGTCCCTTCGCCAATTATTTGTTGTAGATGCTGAGCCGAGCGATTTTTACTATTTTACTTGCAAGCTTGGCGGTATTGCGTCTATGATCATTTCTTTCTTTATCGCCCTTTTGGCCTATTTTGGAGACGATATGCTGATACGACCAGCGGCAGGTTTGAACACTTTCGGGTATTCGGGTAAACTAAACGTTACAATTGATACAGACAGCTAAGGGGGATTTATTCATTGCGAGTTAAAGAAAATCTGATTGGCGCCGCCATCGCTTTTGTACTGATCTGCGGTGCTGGAGCCATTGGCGCTAATATCGTTCTTAAAGCCATGGATAGCGGAGATAAGACCGAAACGACCGATACATCAGAGTCAACCGTAAAGGCGCAGCCGCTGCATGTGCCGAAGGTTGACTTCGCTGCGGATTCAACAGAAGGCAAAGCCATTGCCAAGATTAAGGAATATCATGCGGCCTTTGATCTTAAAGTAACAGGTGGAGGACTGGATAATTTCAAGCCTGAGAATGATAAAGCCTGGGATGAGTTTTTGGCGACAGAGGTCTTCGATGCGAAAAATTACGAGGCTTTTGGCAAAGCGCTGACAGGTGTCCAAGGCTTGCAAATTGATATGAATACCTTAACCGAGCTCGCTAATATCGCCCGGAAGAAGCATGATCCCGAAGCATTGCGCTTCATGCACCGTATTTTGCATGATCTTGACTTATATGCATTCCCTAATAAAGATACAGTCCAGCGTGATTACTGGGGGGTAACCAATACCGTCCCATCCGGAGACAATACGAACCGCGAAGAGCTGGATAAGTATCTAGCCGCAACTAAAACCAAATAATGAAAACCGGGAGCACAAATGTGTTACCCGGTTTTTGTTTGAATCAAGTTGTGGATTAACATGGGGATCTCAAGCAAATCATCACAGACCCTATCTGCATGCTCGCTTTGAGCTTCCTTCTGCTTCCATATCGTTCTCATTCCAAGCTCCTTGGCTGGAATAATATCATTCTTCATATTGTCCCCGACAAATACAGCATCGTCAGCGGATACGTTCAAATGAGACAAGGATAATTGAAAAATAGCATGGTCAGGCTTTCTTAAGCCTACCGCCTCCGAGATGACAATATCGTCAAAATAACCTTCTATACCTAGAGAACGGATTTTGTTCCGCTGATAAAACGCTCTTCCGTTCGTAATCATGCCAAGTTTAATCGAGGCGTTCTTCAGCTCACTAAGCATGGCAACAAGTCCCGGATAACCGATCGCATAGTCGGAAAAGCTCTGGTTCAGATCGTCCAGCATAGCGGCCAGCAGAGAGCTGTCAATGTTAAAAATCTCGATTAGCTCCCTATACACCTCGTCTTTTGGCCGAACGACATGATTCATTTCCGTAAACTTTTGAATAAAATCCCCTCTGTCTATATGGAAAGCTTCTAACGAAAACGCATCATATTGATGATCGGCAAACCGGATTAAGGATTGGTGTTTATCCAATAAAGTCAAATCAAGATCGAAGATCACAGCAGCTATACTATTCATCCAAACACTCCTTAATCATGGCTTTCATGAACAATTTTCAAAGGTGATAAAGAGAGAATATCACAGGCGGGCTAATTATAAAATACTGGAAATCAATTCATTCTCTCTTAGCTTGATGACCGTTAGAACAGGTTCATAAGCTGTGACACTGCCGGTCATACTCTCAACCATTAATGAGATAACCGAGTTGGCGGGTAATGACAACAAATGAGTTCTGCTTAATCCCGTCGTAAAGAAGTCCGAGTTCTTGCCATTCCCGAGTCTTCCTCTTGTTTTGTCAATAAACCCGCCATCTACAGCCAGAATAAAGCTCACGTTCGACACTGGTGGTATCATAACGTTAACAGAGTAGGATACGAGATATAAGCCGGCATCAGCAACCACAATGGAACCGCTTTGCAGAACTGTATTTTCCCATTCATAGAGCTCGGTCACGACAATCGGCTCGCCGCTCACAAGCTTAACCTCCGAGATCAATCCCGCATCTCCAAAGGTTGTAAAAGGACTCCCCGAGGGGCCGGGAACCCCTTGTGGGCCGGGAGGCCCGGTCAACCCGGTTGGGCCGGTTTGGCCAGTTGGTCCAGTTGGTCCTGTTGCCCCTGTCTTTCCCGTTAATCCGGTTGGTCCTGGAGGCCCCGGCGGACCTTGAACACCTTGCGGCCCTGGAGGACCTGTCATACCTGTCAATCCCGTATAACCCGTTAATCCATCACTCATATTCCGCTCACCCTTCTATCATTTGCTACTAAATTATATGAAGGGGAAAGAAAGCTTGTCTGTACATCAGAAAAAGAAAAACGCGCCTGCTGAGGCGCGTTTTTGGAGGTGCTTCTTTTTATAGCCTCGGATCGATTTCCTTCTCTTTTGCCACTTCGAACAGCAGACTTGCTGCGGTTGCTTTATATTTTTGATTATCCGGTGAAATCTCAACATTCGGAATTTCAAGCATTCGCTGGCCGATTCGGTATTCCTTAAGCGATGTGCGAAGTTTCTGACTGACATTCTTTTGTTTCATCAACTTGCTGTACTTATGAGGGAACCGGTAATCATACCCGTACACGATGGATAAGTATTCCGCATTACGGACTTTGATAAACGGAACAACTTTCCCCTCCCCCTCCATTCCTTGCGACTTAATAACGACCCCCTCCATCTTCTGATCAACCGTCAGCCTGGTGAAAAATTGCTCCGCTTGAAGGATAGCCTCATCATCTGTCAGATCAATTAACAGAAACTCATCGTCCGAGAGAAAGCGATACATGTCTGAGGTATTCCAGTTTGGAATCTCTTCTTGACCGGTTTTGTAGATTATTTTCAACAAAGCGAACGGCTTATAAGCAAGTTCTCCATCTTCCGCGTAAAGCTCTATTTGTTGCTTATAAGCTTCGAAAGCAGACTGATGTGCATCTAGCGGCATATATGAGTCGTGAATGATATGCAGATGCTTATAGTTCTGATAAGTAGTAGAGCCATATTTTTCGCTTAATGCTGCTTTTGGCATATGAAATTGATCCTTTTCAAACCCGCTAACATGAAAATCATCCGTTAATTGACGAAATGCTTTTTCAAATCCGTTCTGCTTCAGAAATGCAAGCTCGGTCTCTAACGCCTTCTCAATAGGTTTAAATTGCCGCTGAATAAGCCCTTCCCCCATTGCCCGCCATGGAAGCAGCTCCCCATCGAGCAGAAGCATTTCGATATTGTTACCCTTCATATAACCGCCAAATTTGCTGAGCAAATCGGTGTAGATTCCGATTAAGTCCACTTTCTTGATTTTGTATCCATTACGACTAATAGCAAAGCATTGTTCGATATCCTGATAAAGATAAATATTGCATCGAGAACCCATATATTTCGGCTGCAAAACAACTTCCTTCACTCCACGTTCTGCATAATAGTGTAAACCCTTCCTCAGTGACTCTAACTGACCTGCCTCGTCATCCTTATCTGCCGGTGCCATCGTTCCGGAAATATAGTTGATCTTGTTGCTTGTCGCGTAACGCAGACGGCGAAGCTCCTCTTCACCTAAGTCCTGCATAGCCACTTTTCGTTCCGAAACAAATAATGGTTTGAGCTCATCCGTTAGGAAGGCTTGACTCGTAGCCTGGGATTTAAAGAAAGGTTTATAGGAAAGGCTCACGGAGGTCAAAGCGTTTCCATGCACACATCCAGAATCGATATGGACTTTATTTTTGATCCGGAAGGCATTCTTGGCTGCTACATGCCCGAATATGTGGAACGGGTAATTGCTCACCGCTTCTTCCTCCAGGAAAGCAAGTTGCGGCTCCAAGTCTGTGTCGCGGTCAATCCTGAAATTCCGCTGATGCCTAATCGAATTGGTGTCCAGCTTAGCGATATATTTATTCCGGCATGGCGCATGGGTAATATAGAAGGAAGCAGCTGTTGTTCCTACCGAACGGTAGAATGGTTTCGAAACATCAACTAGCTGTTGAAATTGTTCCAGCAATTCAGGATCACTCGCCAGTACTTGTGTAGAGTTAAAATACGTATGCAACAGCTCCTGGTCAACATTCTGCAAATCCCCTTTGAGATACTTATAAACAAAGTTCTCGTGATTGCCCAGAACAAAGTAGAAATGCTTCTGATTCTCATACAAGAACTGTATCGTTTCCCTGGTCTGCTTCCCTTTATCAATCCAGTCTCCAACTAGAACAATTTTGGTATCTTTTACACGACCGGCAGGAAGGAGTGTATTTCCTTCAATCTGATAACCATGGCTGAGAAGAAGGGATTTGAAGGTATCCAGGCACTCATGGACATCCCCTACTACAATATATTTGTACTTGTTCGGCAGCGCAGTCGATACATATTCATCCAGGTTCTCAATCTTAACCCGGTATTCCGGATTTACTCGCTTCTTCGATGCCAAGTAAAAATCTTTGGCCCGTATCTTATGAACTGCGGAATAGCCTTCTTTGGATAAGGACCGCAGAACATCCGTTTTGAGGCGGTTAATATGTGCGGTAATCAGCTTCTTGGATCTTTCGGATGCGTAGTAATCGGAACGGTTTCTATAATCGAACAAAATCACTTCAACGTTATAATTGTTCTCATGAGCAATCTCCCTCACCCTTGCCCGGAAGTCATCGGCCAGTCCCGTTGTATCTAAGATTACAAATTCTGCATTTACCGGAAAGGAGGTCACCAGCTTCAGCTTGGTGAACAGCAATTGAAAGGTCTGATCGCTGGCTTCCAGCATGATCCGGTCGTATTTGTCATAATCGAAGCCGAGCATTTCCTGTCGGATGGCATCAGAAGACAAATATTGAATATTTGATTTGATTCCTCTCTCCGCATCCTGGAACTGAAGACCAGGGATCAGAATTTCATTAGCAAAAGTAGACTTGCCGCACTCGGTTGATCCAATCATCAAAAAGATGGTATGGATTTTTGTAACTATTTCCATGTTCAGGCCCCCTTTTTCTTCAAAATAACACCTTGCGTTGTATGGATACTGTTAACGCGATCACCAATTGCGACAAATTCGACTTCCCATTTCATTTCTTGAATAACATCCATGAACCATTGCTGAAACTGCTCTTGCCCCATTTCCCATTTGTGGTCTTCATGTCTCAAGTACTGAAGCTCATAGTAGGGATTAAAGTCGGCGTTAGGCGTCGTAATAATAAATTGATCAAACTCGATATTTGCACAAATTGTTTGAATGAGCTGCTTCGCTTCTTCTTCGCTCATATGCTCAATCACTTCGGTCATAACAATATCGACCAGTTCCCCGTTGTATTCCTCTAGGTAATGATCAAGGGACCGGTAGAGAGCTAAATTTTCAATTTGTTTAGCCCCTGCTTTTCGCTTCACAACCTCAAGTGCTTCTTCATTTACATCGATTGCATAATAGTTGCACTCGATTTTCTTCGCAAACGGAATAGCGTAGAAACCTTCACCACAGCCAACATCCAAAATGGATTTATCAAATTGCAGGGAGCTGCCGATATAATTCCTTCTCTGAAACGCCGTTCCGCCAAATTCAAAGTCAATGGCATAACGGTCCGTGTTCTCTAGAGCCGTTTTATATTTCCAAAAGCTCGTCTTGGATGACAAGAAGTTTCTTACAAACATGCTGCGAATATAAAACGGGGCATCGATGACTTGAATACTATGAATATATTTGTCAAGAATTTCGTCGTTAATATCGATATTCTCATTGCCTGATATAGCCAGGAACAAGCATAATACACAAACCACATGGAGCAGATGGTACATGTTTTTTTCAGTTGTAATCGTAAGCGAATAGCTCTTGTTCGATAACTGTTGGCGCTCAAAGCGGCAATCTCTCATATGTTTCTCGAAGACATCGAAATACCGTATCCATTCCACATGAATCATATTAATATGGAAAGAATGTGCATAGCCGTCCGTATCCTGTTCATGCCGTGTTTTATATGGTGCTGTAAAAAATTCATTAATCGCGTTGAGCGGGAACAGCGGTGTATTGTACCGGGAAACATTCAAATATTCGAATTGCTCCTGCTCATTTTCTTTGTAGGACACTTCATTATCAGCATCCTTGAAATAAACGTTGTAGGCGGTGTCATCGGTATACCAGCCATAGGCCATCCCTTTTCGGATGGATCGAATTTGCATGCTGGTCCCTGGATTTTTCTTTATCAAGTACGAGAATTTCGGATTCGTAGACTTTAATTGCACGATGGCCATAATGGTTCATCCCCTCTTCATCAACAACTTCTAAATGGATTTTCACATATCTACCAATGAACGAACATGGCAAAAGTATTACGACAACACTGAAGCCGGCAAAAAAAAACAGCACCATGGAGTAACGAGCCATCGTGCTGCCTTCAATTTTTCACGTTATGCGGTGCATACTCCAGACAATTCCTCCTGAGTTTGCGCCTCCTAAAATAAGTGAAATGGTAAGACCATTCGCATTATAAAATAACCCCACCACATCACCTGCGGTTAAAGTGACATCTCCAGAGAGAGTAACGGTTCCGTTGCCCAAAACTGCTCTTAGATTAAGGAGAGTAACGTTTATGTTGAGAAGCGGAAATAAACCGCTAATGAGTGTTGTTGCCGCAGGCGAAATCCGTTGAACGGCAAAGGCCGGATTGACGCCTGGCCCCAGTGTTAACGAAATAGCTGCGGTTGTCGAATAGTTAATGGTCGCCAGGATCTCATAACGGCCTGTAACGGGAACTGTATAATTCCCTGTCGTTGCATTAAAGCTGGCACTAGGAAAATAAGGAGATGCAGTTGACCAGTTCGTGAGCTGCTGACTAGCCGATAGATTGAGCGTACTTATAAAGCCCGAGAACCCTTCGGACAATAAATTCGGCCCAGTTGCTCCTGTTTCACCTGTTACACCAGTTACACCAGTTGCTCCTGTTGCTCCTGTTGCCCCTGTTGCCCCTGTCTCTCCCGTTACTCCCGTTACTCCCGTTGCTCCCATTACTCCTGTCGGCCCGGTCGTCCCTATCGCTCCTGTCTCTCCCGTTGCACCCGTTTCTCCTGTAGCTCCAGTCACTCCTGTTGCTCCTGTTACTCCTGTCGCTCCTGTTGCGCCAGTTACTCCTGTCGCCCCTGCCTCTCCCGTTGCACCTGTTACTCCTGTTGCTCCTGTCTCTCCTGTTGCTCCTGTCTCTCCTGTTACTCCTGTCGCTCCTGTCACTCCCGTTGCTCCTGTTACTCCGGTTACTCCTGTTGCTCCGGTTATCCCTGTCGCTCCTGTCACTCCCGTTGCTCCTGTTACTCCGGTTACTCCCGTTGCCCCGGACGTCCCTGTCGCCCCTGTCTCTCCCGTTGCACCTGTTACTCCTGTCGCTCCAGTCTCTCCGGTTACTCCCGTTGACCCGGTCGTCCCTGTCGCCCCGGTCGCTCCTGTCTCTCCCGTCGCTCCGGTTGCTCCTGTCTCTCCCGTCGCTCCGGTTGCTCCGGTTGCTCCGGTTGCTCCTGTCTCTCCTGTGGCACCTGTTACCCCTGTCGCACCTGTCACTCCCGTTGCTCCCGTTACTCCTGTGGCTCCAGTAACTCCCATAGCTCCGGTTGCTCCGGTTGCTCCTACTAATCCAGCTTCACCTGTTGCCCCAGTCGCCCCGGTCACCCCTGTTGCTCCTGTCTCGCCTGTGGCACCTGTTGCCCCTGTTGCTCCTGTCTCTCCCGTTGCCCCGGTCGCACCTGTCGCTCCCGTTGCTCCCGTTGCTCCGGTTGCTCCGATTACACCTGTCGCACCTGTCTCGCCTGTAGCTCCCGTTACTCCTGTCGGCCCGGTCGTCCCTGTCGCCCCGGTCACCCCTGTTGCTCCTATCTCTCCCGTAGCTCCCGTTACTCCTGTTGCCCCGGTCGCACCTGTTGCACCAGGCTCTCCCGTAGTTCCTGTTACTCCGGTTACTCCTGTTGACCCGGTCGTCCCTGTCGCCCCTGTCTCTCCCGTTGCACCTGTTACTCCTGTCGCTCCAGTCTCTCCTGTTACTCCGGTTACTCCCGTTCCCGTTGCTCCTGTTGCTCCGGTTGCTCCTACTAATCCAGCTTCACCTGTCGCTCCCATAGCCCCCGCTTCACCTGCAATACCTGTTGCCCCTGTCGGTCCAGTTGGCCCTGGATCTCCCGCTGCTCCCGTTGCTCCTGCTGCCCCAGCCAGCCCCTGCATACCCTGCGGTCCCGCCGGGCCGGGAGCTCCTGGCAGCCCGGGTGGTCCTGCCGGTCCTGTTGAACCCGTAGCACCCGGCTGACAATGACACCTCAATGCATTCGTAATGATGACCACTATAGATGAAATAATCGCAATTAACCGGCTCGTATATTTCGGATCCAGGCATCCCTGTTTCACAATGGACAACAAGACATTCAGCAAATGTTGCAAAGCAATGGCAACACTCAAAGGTACAAAAGGAATGACTTTAGCTGCTACGAGAGTCAGCTCCAATCGGGCAATCAACCGGACTTTATTGGCCTTTTTTATTCTGGAATTTTCCGTTATTTTCAGCACCCTGCCCACTATAACCTGGAAATACGCAACCACGTGCTCAGGTGCACCCTCTTGCAGGACAACCGGAATAATGCCTCTAAGTTCATGGAGTAGCAGCAGAACAGATCCTGTCTCCGCTCCAAATCCTTTTATTTTTTGTTTGCTGTTTCCCGAGGTTTCCGAACCGCCTCTATTCATTTTTCGGCGCTTCAACGTTCTCACCCCCCTTGTACAACTTGAAAGATTAATATAACAACGTACGGAAGACTCTTTACTACAACCTACATATTTACGTAGTAAAGCGAATGAACATAACTATCTGCTCTTATTTCCCTATTGCCACGCCAAAAACCAAAGCGATATAATTGGTTCCATATTCCATTTGTGTCGATTCTTTTTAAGGAGGCTATTTTAAATGATCCCTCAACGTGTCAGTCTAATAACGATTGGTGCTTATGATTTGCCTTCCCTTCGGTCTTTCTATCAGAAGTTTGGTTGGGAAGAAACAGCGAGCAGTTCAGATAACTACGCCGCTTTCCTCACGGCAGGCGTTATCTTGTCTTTATTTCCTATCGAGGAATTAGAGAAGGATGCGGGAGTAAGCTTTACCCAAGACAAACAATCCTACCGAGCCGTTTCTTATGCCATTAATGTGGACGAGCCCTCTCAGGTGGACACTACCATTGAACAAATTCGGGAGATTGGCGGGAAAATATTGCGGGAGCCAAGCGATGCTTTCTGGGGAGGCCGCACGGCGTATTTCGCAGATCCGGAGAACAACCTGTGGGAAGTGGCGTGGAATCCTACCGCCGTATTCGATGAACGGGGCGGGATGATTTCCTTCTAAATTATATTGGAAGAGGTTAATCGTAATGGAGACCGTCATACGAAGCATTCATGAATCGGAGTTAGACACGTTTCTTGAGGTCCTTAAAGAAGGAGCAAGATGGATTGCCGCGAACCGCATTCCCATGTGGAATGAATCCGACCTCACTGCACACCGTCTGCTCGATGGACTGACTATTAACCATTTCTATGCAGCCTATATAGACGGGGAGATCGCCGCGGTTATGATCCTGTTGGAAGAGGATAGCTTCTTTTGGCCGGAGGATCAGCAGAACGATGCCCTGTATCTTCACAAGCTTTGCATTAGACGGAAATATTCCAAAACCGGTTTATCTGGCAGCATGCTTGCATTTGCCACGAACGTCGCACAATCGCGGAATAAAAGTTATTTGAAGCTGGATTGCGCCTCTGATCGTCCGCCACTCAGACAGTTTTACGAGAAGCATGGCTTCCAGCTTGTCCGCGAAGCCAACACCGTGTATCCGACGGCCTTCTACCGGTTGAAAATAAAGAGCTATGCCGAGGCTTAAAGCCAAAGCATAGCTCTTCTTCTATTTATTCCGTTGCTGCTGGGCGCAACTCAATCGTTGTACTTGCCGTTTCAACACCGTTCACCATCAAGACGATACGATGTGCTCCCGGATAATGGCGCCGCGTAGACAAATCTGCGAAGCGGTGAACTCGGCTGCCAGACAGCGACGATCCGCCAGATACCGTCTTATCTGACAGCAGGAACAATTTGCGGGAAGTCTTGCCTCCGGATTTGACGAAATCTATGCCGTACTCAATCCTCAAATGCAGCGGTTCCCCCTCCTGAATCCGAATCGTATATTCCAGCCTGCAGCTATCCCCGATCTCCAAAGTCGAAGGCCGGGCTTGAAGGTCAGCTGAAGTGACAATTGGAGAGGAGTCCTCCGCCACGGCATAGCCGAAGATGGCCAGCGCCTCCGGATGAGCCTTGCGGACCAAATTCCGGCAAGCATGACGGATGATCCAGTCTGTAAAAGGATGATGTCCCTGCCAGCGGCGGGCTGTTTCCAATACTAGATCCGGATGATCCTTCGCAATATCGTTCAGGTTATTAGCGACACTCTTGCGGACATAGAGGGATGGATCTTCCTTCAGCAGCTCCAGCACGGGAAGGAGCGGCGAAGGATCCCTCTTAAAGACTGGCAAAGCCTGTCCCCATGGAAGACGCGGTCTGCAGCCCTCGCTTGCCAGTCTTCGTACGTGTTCATCCGAATGGCTTGCCCAGGTCAGCATCTGGCGCATCATTCGCTCCGGATCACGGATCAGGAACACACGAACGGCGAACTCAGCTGATGATTTTGGCGTAAATCTCTCCAGAGCTTGCATAGACAGCTCCCAATGTTCCTCTGCCCCGCCGTATACCTCCACAAAATCCGGGAAAAACAGATAAGGAAATCCGCTGCATTCCTCACAAATGGCATATAATACTCGTAATGCTTCCTCGTAATTATGCGGCAAGTGCTTGCCAAGCACCGTCGAGATTTGCCTGATCCGCCCTTTCAGCTGCAATTGATCCCAAGCTTCATTTAATACGTCAGATATAAAAGCCTCATTATGAAAAGCCGGATTTACAGCAAGTACCTTATTTGCGAATTGCCTCAGAAAGGCTTCATCATACATGTCTTTTAACGGCTCAGCCAATGGTGTACCCCTCTTCGATAATCTCTTAGTCGTAGTCATAGCACCATTATAGAACATTTGTTCTTGTTTTGCAAAAGGAGTGAAAAGCATGTTTCCTGAATTAGATACAAACCGATTACATTTAAGAGAAGTGACAAGCGATGACTTACAAGACATCTTTGCTTGTTTCTCGAATGAGCTAGTTACACGTTACTACGGTCAAGAGGCATTGGAACATAGTGATCAAGCACAGGTACTCATCGATTTTTTTGCCAAAAGCTATACCGAGAAGCGAGGCTTGCGTTGGGGAATTGAAAGGTTATGAAATCCACCCTGATCATTGGAGAATGGGTTATATGTCCGAAGCCGTGACGCGAGTTATTGAATACGGTTTTCATGAACTGCAGCTCAATCGCATTGGTGCTGTAGTATTTATCGAGAACGAGGCATCGAATCGGCTGCTGAGAAAGTTAGGTTTCCAACAAGAAGGTATTCTGCGGGATTATATGGTTCAGAACGGTTCAGCGCACGATACGTATGTATACTCCCTGCTAAGGAGCAAACAGCAGTCGTAAAAAAGAACCAGTAATCTGTCCTAACAGATTACTGGTTCCCTTATTTTGTTAGTTAAGTATTAGAATTCGCCCATTCCGAGATTAAACTGCCATTGAATACCGAACTTGTCCGTAACCTGGCCGTACAATTTGCTCCAGAAAGTCTCTTGCAGTTCCATTACAATGGTCCCGCCTACTTTCAGTTGGTCAAAAGCGGAACGGATCTTGTCTTCATCCTCCACAACATAAGCCAGTGTAATGTTGTTGCCAACAATAAACGGCATACCAGGGAATACATCGGAGAACATCACGTTGCTGCCGCCAATGTTCAGGCGGGTATGCATAATCAGGTTTTTCGCTTCTTCAGGCAATGGATAGTCCGGGTGCGGAGGTACCTCACCAAATGTCATCAGCTTTGGCTTGTCCAAACCAAATACTTCTGCATAAAACTCCGCCGCTTCACGGCAATTTCCATCAAAATTCAAATAAGCATCAACTGACATCAAGATCTCTCCTTGTACGATATAATGAAATCGTTGGATAACTATCCTTCCATACTGTACCATTTTCGGCCTTAATAATCAAAAACTTCTAATTTGTCTTGAACTTCGACAGCGCTTCCTGCAGTTGCTGTGCCATATGGCTCAGATCCTCGGCTGAAGCCGAAATATCCTTCATGGAATCAAGCTGCTTCTGCGCACCTTGAGAGATGCTCTGGGAATGGTTATACGTGGTTTGTGTCATCGTTACAATCTCGGTCATGGAAGCCGTAACCTCTTCCGTTCCTGCTGACATTTGCTCCGAAGCTGCCGATACCTCTTGAATTTGACTGGAGATTTCCTGGAAGGCGGAGGTGATCCGGCCGAATACTTCGCCGGCTTCATTAATCAGCTCGGAGCCAATCTCGACATCGCCAACCCCTTGATTCATCGCATCAACTGCGCGCAGCGTTGTCCCCTGCACTTCCTTGATCAGCGCGGTAATCTCGGCTGCTGAATTTGCCGATTGCTCGGAAAGCTTCTTCACTTCATTGGCTACAACGGCAAAGCCTCGGCCATGCTCTCCTGCCCGTGCTGCTTCAATAGAAGCATTCAGAGACAGCAGCTGCGTCTGGTTCGTCAATTCCTGAATAACAGATACAATATTGCCGATTTGGTTTGATTTGAGCTCCAGCTCCCGAACTTCTTCAGCGGACTTGCCTACAGAATGATGAATAAGCTTCATTTGCTCGACAGCATGAGTAACGGCAACCTGGCCAAGCTGAACTTCATCCAGCGACGTCTGCGAAGCTTCGGCAACAACCGAAGAGGATTCCGCAATACGCTGCACACCGGATGCCATCTCTTCCATTGCCGTCGATGTCTGCTCGGCGGAGATCATTTGATTCTCCCCGGCTGTTGCAACACTGTCAATTGCCCCTCCAATGCGGCCGGAAATATCGACGGAGTCAACCGATGCGGCGGTCAGCTCCTCCGAGGAGGCAGCAAGCTGTTCGGCGGCAGAGCTTACTTTGCCAATCGTATTTGAGAACGAATCCAGCATATCGTTCATATGGTCTGCAAGCTCGCCAAGCTCGTTTTTCGCTTTTACTTCGAGTCGTGGTCTTAAATCGCCGCTTGCAAGTACTTTAATGACATTCGAAATATAAACGATCGGCTTCGCCATCCGGATTGCGGACAGATAGGCAGCGATAAGCGCCAGGAGCGTAACCATCAATGCAACTCCGATTGTTTTCCACAACAGATCCGTTACCGGCTGCATGGCTTCTTTCTCCGGAATGGAGAGCTGAATCACATAACCGTTTTTGGTCGCCTCGGCATAGCCGATTTTTTTCACACCGTCAAAGGTAAAGGAATAGTTCGTATTCTGCCCCTGTCTGGCCAGCTCAAAAGCTTTTATGGTTTCAGGCATATTCAGATCATAAACCGTTGTCTTCATAACAAGATCTGCCTTCGGATGACTGACGACAACGCCGCTGCTGTCCATCAGAATGGCATAACCTGTTTCGCCAACCTTCGCATCTCGGACGATAGCGGCAGCAGAATTAATCTCATAGCCGAATATGTAGAAACCATAAGCCTTCCCGTTCTGCATAAGAGGTGCCGCGATAACGATGGATACCTTGGAAGGGTCCACTTTATTCACAAGCGGATCACTTACGGTTAATTTACCTTCCGACAACGATTTGAAATAAGGCCGTTCAGAAACATCTATTTTATTTCCGGTTCCTGCTACCTGAAAGTTCTTGCCTGTCATGTCGAGGGAATAGCCAGGTGACATTAATTCAGGGTTTTCTTTTATAAAATGTTCAATCAATTCTTCATGCTTTAGGGCATCCTGGCCATAATATTGTCCAATGCCTGCCAGAGCATTGATTTTGGACACTTTCGTCTGCAGTTCTTCATCCATGCGTGCGGTAATGACGTCTGCCTGGAGGGCAAGCTCCTCTTTAATCTGATTTTTAAACAAGGAAGAATTAGAAAGAAATAATGCGGCAGACATAGACGCTACAATCGCAATGGCAATAATAAACGTTGTTAGTAACACTCGGTGAGCAATCTTGCGCGTCTGAAAAACGTTGGGTAATTGGAATTTCTTCTTCATCTCTAATATGCACCCTCTCTAGGTTGTCGGCATGACAAAAAGACCTCGCATGAGGTCAATCTTGGTAAAAATTTACGTGATGCCAGCAGGACATATCCTACACTATAAATTTGAGTTTTCCATTTCTTTTTAGTTAGAAAATTGTTAGTTTTTCCGCGGAATTGGGAGCTTAACCCAAGTTTCTTTTCCACTTGGGATAGTGTAAGATGTAGGAAGCGATTCAGATGATACAAATAAATGGCAGGAGTTGTGTAGTTTTGGCAAAAAACGAAATCATTCTAACCCCCGAAGGTCTAAAGAAACTAGAGGAAGAGCTCGAGGAGCTAAAGACCGTCAAACGTTCCGAGCTTGCTCACCGTCTTAAAGTAGCGATCAGCTACGGCGATCTGAAGGAGAACAGTGAATATCATTCAGCCAAAGACGACCAGGCGTTCATGGAAACCAGAATTACGCAGCTGGAGAAGATGCTTAAGACCGCACGCGTATCGAAAGCAGCAGATACGTCGAAAGTAAGCGTGGGATCCATCGTTATTCTAAACGATATTGAAGTAGCGGAGAAAATCGAATACCGAATTGTTGGCCCTGCAGAAGCTGACGTATTCGATAACAAGATTTCTTATGAAAGCCCGATGGGCAAAGCCTTAATGGGCAAGAAGGTTGGAGACGTCATCAGCGTCGATGCGCCGGTTGGTATCATAAAATATGAGCTGCTCGAGATCAAAGTAAGCGGATAAAGAATAGGATGCAGCATACGATGCTGCATCCTTTTTTTATTTAAACAACTCGATGAAGTTCTGGGCGCTCTTCGATAAGTAGCGGTCCTTCAGCCATATGATTCCGACATCTGATTGAAAATCCGCATCCGAGATGGCCAGCATTTTTATCGAAGGAAGCGGAAAGGAAGCCATAACCGATTTCGGAAATACGGTTGCCCCGATGCCTGCTGCTACAAGAGCTACAATAATGGCTACGCTAGAGCATTCGCAGATGACTTTTGGTTCAAAGCCATGCGCCCTTGATTCGATCATAACACGGTGATGCATGCCGATCGTTTTGTCCGTCTTGAGGGTCAGGAACGGCATATCTGCAAGCTCGCTCATCAGCATCGTATTTTTATCCGGGTTACTTACCCATCCTGAGGGCAGGACCGCAACGAACGGGTCCGATGGAAGAGGCAGGACGGAATATGGCTGCGTATGTAATGTCGATTCGAAGGGAAGCCTGGCCACGATCAGCTCAATATCCCGCTTCTCCAGCAGATTGCCAAGGATAAAGTGGTCCCCTTCCCAGATCTTGAATGTGACGTTCGGGTACAGCCTGCGGAACTGCTCAATCGGACGGGGAAGCAAGGAGATACAGGATACCACTGAGCCTAGAGCAAGCGTGCCGTGAAGGCCTGCGTCGAGTTCCTTCACTTCATGTATCGTCTCATTAAACTCTTGCAGCAGCTTCTCCGCCTTGTCCCGCAGCAGCTCGCCGGCCGTCGTCAGAGTAAGCCCCTTCCCGCTCCTGTCAAACAAAGTGACGCCAAGCTCGTCCTCCATCAGCTTGAGCTGACGGCTAAGCGGAGGCTGCTCCATATTAAGCGCTTTTGCTGCCCGGGTAATTTGTCCTTCCTTGGCTATCGCCAAAAAGTACCTTAACTGTCGAATATCCATTGCCAGCCCCCAATATACCTTTTCGGTATGCGTATACGATAAAACAGATACTTTAAATATATCGACTGACATGTTACGATTCAACTATAACTAGCAACAAGGAGAGATCGAATACGATGAACAAGACCATCACTATAGAACTTTCTACGAACAAGAAACCGAAACCAAAAGCATCCGAGCTTGGATTTGGCAAGTATTACACCGATCATATGTTCATCATGGACTATGATGCGGCAACTGGCTGGTATAACCCGCGCGTTGTACCTTATCAGCCAATTTCGCTTGATCCTGCAGCAAAAGTGTTTCACTATGGTCAAACGATCTTTGAAGGCCTGAAGGCTTACTTAACCGATGATGGCAAAATCCGTCTGTTCCGTCCGGAACAAAATATGGCACGTCTCAATCGTTCCAACGCACGTCTCAGCATTCCTGCAGTAGACGAAGAGCTGGCTATTGAAGCACTGAAGCAGCTTATTCTCACAGACAGCGATTGGATCCCGTCTGATGCGGAAACTTCCCTGTATGTCCGTCCCTTCGTTATTGCAACGGAAGCACAGCTGGGTGTTAACGCTTCAACCCAATACATGTTCATGATCATCATGTCTCCGGTAGGCTCATATTACGCGGAAGGTATTCATCCGGTTAAAATCCATGTGGAATCCCACTACGTTCGTGCCGTACGCGGCGGTGTCGGCAACGCAAAGACAGCCGGCAATTACGCGGCAAGCCTGAAAGCGCAGGAAGAAGCTTACGCTCACGGCGCATCCCAGGTTCTTTGGCTCGACGGAGTTCACCGCAAATATATTGAGGAAGTCGGAAGCATGAACGTCTTCTTCAACATTGACGGCACGGTTGTAACCCCTGCCCTGAACGGCAGTATCCTGGACGGTATTACACGCGATTCGATTATCCGTCTGCTGAAGCATATGAATGTGCCTGTTGAGGAGAGACAGCTGTCCATTGATGAGGTTGTTACCGCCCATCAGGAAGGCCGCCTTGTCGAAGCGTTTGGAACGGGTACAGCCGCGGTTATTTCTCCAATCGGGGAACTGACATGGGAAGGTACACGTTATGTTATTAACGGAGGAAATACCGGCGAGCTGTCGCAAAAGCTGTACGACACGCTGACCGGTATTCAAAGAGGTACTGTGGAAGATTCGTTCGGCTGGTCCGTTGTCGTGGAGCCTTCCGAGCATTTAATCTCCCGTTAATTAATTCCCGTAGGTCTTGACGGACATTTGATCAAGACTTTTAAATTCATAGCCTTGCTTGCGGGCTTCGTCAATAATTGAGCCGAGCGCAGCGGCATTATCTTTGGACACGGTATGAAGCAGAATGACCGCTCCGGGATGAAGCTGTGCGACGACTTGATTTAAGGCAAAGCCCGCTCCTTTTTGCGCATTAACATCCCAATCCTTATATGCGACAGACCAGAATACATTCGTATAACCGGATTCCTTGCTGACGGCAAGCACATTATCGCTGAAAATCCCTCTTGGCGGTCTCAGATACGTCATCGCCTGCTGACCGGTCAGCGTATGAACCTGCTCCCTTACTTTCTCCAGCTCCGTTCGAATCTGTTCAGCAGAGATTTGAGTCATATCAGGGTGGCTCCATGAATGATTGCCGACCAGATGCCCCTCGCTGGCCATCCGTTTAACCAGCTCCGGCTGATCCTTCACATAATGCCCTGTCACGAAGAAAATCGCAGGCACCTGCTTCTCCTTCAGCACATCCAGCACTTGCGGAGTATAGCCGTTCTCATAACCGTTATCGAAGGTCAGGTACAGCTCCTTCTTGGTCGTGTCTCCGAGAAAAATCGCCCCATGCTTCATCACTATATCTTTGAAGCCTTCTTCATTAATTGAGGGCAGCTGCCCGCCTACGCTTTTTTTAAACCCAAAATGAAACGGTCCTTGCAGCGCGTTAGCCGGATGCTGGGCAACCAGCAAAGACAAAACGGCCGCGATCAGAAATGAATGGATCCATTTTGATTGTTTTTTCATTCCTCGCTCTGCTCCTCCATGTGTAGTCCGTTTATTTTCCCCTGTTCAGGCTAATCCAATCCTTTATTTTCGATTTGACAAAAATAGTTGTCAGGAATATAGTTGTTGTAACAACTAATTTGGAGCGTGAGCGAAATGCATCAAAAAGGATTGGATCATTCGATCGGCTTCCTGCTCGGAGCAACCTACCGGAAACTGACGAATTTTTTCGCTGCCCGCATTAAGGATTTTGGCTTAACTCCGGAACAATGGGCGGTTCTCTTCCGTGTTCGCGAGGAAGACGGTTTGATTCAGAAGGAGCTTGCAGAACGTGCGGGCAAGGATAAACCAACTACAACCCGAATACTGGATTCGCTCGAGGCGAAAGGCTTTATTACGAAACGGGCCAGCGAGCATGACCGGCGTTCCTTCCAGGTCTATATAACCGATCTGGGCAGAGAAACGGCGGATACAATCGAGCCGATTGAATATAGCACGATTGCTGAAATCGCGCGAGTCTTGTCCGCTGAGGAATACGAGCAAATGACAAGTCTGCTGAAGAGGCTTAACGCACATACAACCAGCTTATTGGAGCATGAAAAGGAGTAATGATACAACATGAACATACAGCCAGAAAAACTTTGGAGTAAGTCTTTTGTCACGTTGACGGTCAGTTATTTGCTGCTGTTTCTAAGCTTGCAGATGCTGCTCTCGCCTTTCCCTACTTATGCGAAAGAGCAATTTCACCCCAATAACTTTACGCTCAGCCTCGTGACCAGCCTGTTCGCCCTTGCGGCGATCGTAACCCGGTTCGCGACAGCAGCGCTGCTTCGCAAAGTACATCGAAACGTCATCTTGTTTGCTGGACTTGTGTTGGCCGCCATTGCGACGGTCCTCTATCCATTTGCCGGCTCAATCACGTCTCTTCTTGTTCTCCGGGCGTTATTTGGCATTGGCTTCGGGATGACCAGCACCATCATTCCAACCTTGGTATCGCAAATTATTCCGAAGAAAAGAACCGGGGAAGGGATCGGCTACTTCGGATTATCCACAAGTATTGCCATGTCGCTTGGCCCTATGATTGGTCTGTCCGTCATTAAGCAATTCAGCTTTACGACTCTTGCGATGATCGGTACAATTGCCCTTGTTCTCATTGTTCCGCTATTGATTGTTACGCGCAGTATTCCGAAGCAGCCGGCCAAAGCCGCTCCATCGCCATCCGTTAGTGCCACAGACGCAGGAGAATCTTCTGCCGGTTCTTCCACGGCGCGAATGATGGTGCCTGCTATACTTAATGTACTGATGTCTGTCACATACGGCGGTATTCTTGGCTTTATTGCGCTCTTCGGCGCACAGAACCATATCGAGCAGATCGGCTTGTTCTTCTTATTTATTGTATTTACGGTATTTGTTATTCGTCCGATCTCCGGCAAGCTGTTCGACCGCCGCGGGCCGATGCTGATTGTTATCCCGGGAGCACTTGTTGTTATTGCGAGCCTGCTCATCTTGTCTTACGCGCACTCGCTTCCGCTGGTCATTGTGTCTGCTTTGCTGTACGGCTTTGGATTTGGCGCGATACAGCCCACAACACAAGCCTGGATGCTGCGTGAAGCCGCACCGCATCAAGTCAGCTTTGCTAACAGCTTGTACTACAACACGATTGATCTCGGCGTAGCCGCCGGTTCCATGCTTCTTGGCATTGTCGCGTCTGCAACCAGCTATTCGGTCATGTACCGCTATGCTGCCGTTGCCATGGTAATTTTTATGCTTGTCTATTTGGTCAGTCTGTTTACAGGTAAAAAAGATAAAGCTTCAGCGGCTGCTCGAGAGAATAGAGCAGTATCCTCCCGGTAATTCAAATAAAATCCGGCAACAGTAGTCCGGGTGCGCCATTTAATGGCTGGCACCTGACTGCTATTGCCGGATTCTTTTATCTAATATACAAATATTTGTTTGGGTAAAAGAAAATATAGTAAGGCATGATGAACGGTTGTAAAAGAAACTTCCAGCCTCGGATAGGACAACCGCATTCCAATTGAAGGATTTCATTCTCATGTAAGGTGAACTGATAACGATTGCTTCCGCACCAATCTATCTTTACATATAGTTCATATTCTCCTGGCTCCAGCTCATACCGGATCGTTTCATCGTCAGCGATTTTTTCATACTCGATGCCATTCAAGAAAACTTTGAAGTTCCTCAGCCAATTTGAGTACTGGTTTGTCCTCTTCAGTTCAAGTATCGAATTCATTTCACACCTCAATCACACAGAATTTTCTATTTATCCATTCTATACGGTCAAATGAATATCCTTTTCATTAATCATCCTCTGCATGACTTGTAACTTGTCTCAAAGAAAGCTACTCTAATTGGAAATAGATTCTATAAAAAGGTGTGAGTGCATATGAATCGCCAGGCAGCAAAGATAAGCTCTCAGGAACTGAACCGGGCTCTATTAGCCAGACAAATGCTGCTCTCCCGCTCGGACATGCCTGTTCTTAACGTGCTGGAATGGTTTATCGGCTTGCAGGCACAAGCCCCTCATGCTCCCTATTACTCGCTATGGACCAGGCTTGAAGGCTTTGATCAAGCTCAATTATCTGCCCTGATCTCGGAACGCCAAGCCGTAAGGATCGCTCTCATGCGCTCCACTCTCCATCTGGTATCTGCAAAAGATTGTCTGCTGATCAGACCATGGGTGCAAACGGTACATGAGCGGGCACACAAAGCAGCCTTCGGGAAACGTCTTGCCGGTGTCGATCTGGAAGCCGTCATTGCGGAAGGAAGAAAGCTTGTAGAGGAGCAGCCGCGTACCTTCAGCGAGCTCGGCAAGCTGCTGGCGGAGAGCAGGCCAGGCATTGATCCTGAGGCTCTTGCAACAGCAGTACGTACCTATGTTCCGCTCATTCAGATTCCGCCGCGCGGCTTGTGGGGTGAAAGCGGACAAGCAACTCATACTACAGTTAATTTATGGCTTGGACAGCCCCTAGCGGAACAGCCGGACGCAGATAGGCTTATTCTGCGGTATCTTGCGGCTTACGGGCCGGCCACTGTCAAGGATATGCAGGCCTGGTCCGGGCTAACCCGGCTGAAGGAATATTTCGAGAGGCTTCGGCCGCAGCTCATTACCTTCCAGGATGAACACGGTAATGAATTATTTGATGTGCCCGATGCTCCCCGTCCTGATGCCGGCGTCGATCCACCAGCCCGCTTCCTCGGGGAATTTGATCAGATGCTGCTTGGCATAGCCGATCGATCCCGCATCATGGACCATACATATGCCAAGCGAATCTTTACCGCCAATGGCATTCTCCGCTCAACAATTCTGCTGAACGGATATATTGAAGGGATTTGGTCCATCGTGCGGGATCGCCGGAAGGCTGCGCTGATCGTCGATCCATTTAGAGCACTCACCAAAGAAGAACAGCATGAACTTACACAAGAAGGTCAGAAGCTGCTGGAATTCGCAGCCGAAGGATTCGATCACGAGATACGCTTTAACTAAGAAAAAAGCCATGGTTCCGGGGGAATCATGGCCTTACCGCAGTATTTCATTTACAGCTTATCCATCCGATATGTGTATCCGCAGAACTTGCATTTAAACAATATACCGTCTTCTCCTATTATGTAGGTCAAACGATCATCGTCCTCAAGCTCGATAAATTCTCTGCCGGTATCGTCCCGGTCCCCGGTTGCAAATACCCCTGTTTTATTGCCGCATTCACATTCAAAGGTCAAAACCATGGCTTCACGTCAACTTTCCTAAAATTTTCTATTTTATTAGTAACTTTCTCATATTAAGCTTGACAATGATACGTTTTGTATCATAAATTACTAGTAGTGAGTGTAACATATCGCCAAATTGATTACCAATATGAGGAGCGAATGACCTTGACGATGGGAGATCGCCTGAAGGAGCTGCGCCAGCAGCGAAGCTTGTCGCAAGAAATAGTTGCACAATCCATCGGCATAACGCGATCCGCTTACAGCCACTACGAGATTAACAACCGGCAGCCCGTGTATGAGACTCTGATCAAACTTGCCGCTTTTTTTGAAGTCACCACCGATTATATTATCGATGGGGATTCACGCGGCACGGAGTCTCAATTTGCAGCGGATACGATTGAAATTATTCGGCTGCTCAATACCATGGATGAAAACAAACGCAAGGAATCCATCGACAAAATGCTGGATGCCATCCGGGAGTCTTAATTAGCCGCTGTCCACAAGACTAGCGGCTACTAAGCCTCTTTCTGCTTGCAAGCGCCATCACAAGGCATACAATAACAAAGCCGGCTGCATAACCTCCAATAATATCGGTAGTATAATGCACGCTGAAATATAAACGGGATGCTCCCATAAGTATAATCAGAATGATTGTAATAATAGCGACGATCCATTTTACAACGCGGTTAATTCTTCTGTCCTTTATAATCCAGATTGCCGCCAAACTGTACATCACGATTGCCAGCATTGCATTGCCGCTCGGGAAGCTTGAACCCTCCGCTTCGATTCCCCATGCCATCGCTGGCCTTGCGCGGTCAAATCCGGATTTCACAATCGTATTCCCTGCATACGCCCCTGCTACCCCCGCAATTAACAGCACCGCCCTTCTCCACCCCTGCTTCCACGCAAACCATGCAGCCAATACCAATGTAATTCCAATAATTCCCACAGTAGAGCCCAGCGTTGTCATCGCTTTGAACAAATCGGTTAACGCCCCACTCTGTATACTTGCAAACCAGTCCGCAACCGATTCATCAAGCTGCGAAGCTTTTGAGTGCGAAGCCAGCATAGCTGCTGCAATAAAGATCAGCAGACTAGCCGTTAAACCGTATAACCACCCTTGTTTTCGAATAATAAGCACCCTCCTAAAAAGAATTGTCACACGCCTTTTGTGGCGATTCTTACTTCGTAAGCATGAACCTAAAAAGAATTGTCACACGCCTTTTGTGGCGATTCTTACTTCGTAGGCATCAACCTAATTGCTTCATTCTGTGCGCTTCGTTATAATAGTCGAAGACTTCATTATAATACAACGAAAATTATACACCAGGGAAGGATCACTATAACATGTACTTAGCAGATAAATGGAACGATTATGAGGTTATCGACACTGGGGCAGGAGACAAGCTGGAGCGCTGGGGACAATACATTCTCCGCCGTCCGGATCCTCAGATCATTTGGCCGATCGCAAGTGAAACAGGAGCATGGAAGCAGGTAGACGGGCATTATCACCGCAGCTCCTCGGGCGGCGGACAATGGCAGTTCAAATCCAGCCTGCCGGAACGCTGGACCATCTCTTATGGCGAGCTCAAATTCCACATCAAACCGACCAACTTCAAGCACACCGGCCTGTTCCCTGAGCAAGCTGCGAACTGGAGCTGGATGATGGACAAGATCCGTTCCGCAGGTCGTCCGATCCGTGTGCTGAACCTGTTCGCATACTCCGGAGGCGCTACGGTCGCCGCAGCAGCAGCTGGCGCGGATGTCGTGCATGTTGACGCGGCAAAAGGGATGGTGCAGTGGGCAAAAGAAAACGCGCAGCTGTCTGGCCTCGAGAGTGCCCCTATCCGTTATATTACGGATGACGTATTTAAATTCGTACAGCGCGAGCAGCGCCGCGGTCGTCAATATGACGCTATCATTATGGACCCGCCTTCCTATGGACGCGGACCAAACGGCGAAACCTGGAAGCTCGAAGAGAATTTGTACCCGTTCCTTGAATTCTGTACAACGATTCTGTCGGATAATCCGCTCTTCCTGCTGATTAATTCCTATACAACGGGGCTCTCTCCGACGGTTCTTCATAATTTGCTTCATACCACAATGAAGAACAAATTCGGCGGCATGATTAATTGCGGCGAGATCGGCTTGCCGATTACACAATCCGGCCTGCATTTGCCTTGCGGCATTCTTGGTCGCTGGGAGTCGGAATAATGGCTGCCGGAAATGATGCAATTAGCCCGGTCATTCCGGTATTGTATGAGGACAATCATATTATTGCTGTGGTCAAGCTCCCCGGTATCCCTTCCCAAGAGGATGAAACCGGGGATCCTGACATGCTTACATTAATCAAGCAGGATCTGAAGGTCCGCCATAACAAGCCGGGGAACGTATTCCTCGGCCTTGTTCACCGGCTCGACCGTCCCGTTGGAGGAGCTATGCTGTTTGCCAAAACCTCCAAAGCAGCCTCCCGTCTGTCCGAAGCGGTTCGAAGCCGTAATTTTGGCAAAACGTATGTCTGCGTCGTTCACGGCAAACCTGCGAAACAGCAGGACCGTCTCAGACATTACATATGGAAAGATGCCAAGCGCAATCAAGTAACCGTATATACAGAACAGGCACAAGATGCGAAGGAAGCGATACTGGAATACAAGGTATGCGCAGAGGCTGGAGGATACTCTCTCATTGCCGTTAAGCTGCACACCGGCAGACCGCATCAAATCCGCGCTCAAATGGCTTATATCGGCTGTCCGCTTGTCGCGGACCGCAAATACGGCGCTCCAAGCACGGCAGCCGTATCCGATATTGCACTGTGGTCCACTTCCGTTGAAGCTCCCCATCCGGTCACGAAGGAACGCCAATGCTTCCGCTCCATTCCGTATGGCTCTCCAGCCTGGTCCTGGTGGACAAACGAGCAGCTGGAGGAAGCATCCAGTATGTTCTTGTAGCTATTTCTCACAATTCTTGGAGCAAATGCTTACGAAGTAAGAATTGTTTCACAATTCTTTTAAGGAGGGATCCGCCCTTCATGCGCAGAATGCGAAGCAAGAAGCGCTTGACCGTTCATTTCATTCTCCTGCTGCTTTCGGCGGCAGGAATTCTACTGATCATCACGACAACCTTGAAGCAGGATTCTCGCCTGACGGATACGGCATCAAAGCCTCCTGCGCCTAGTCAACCAGATTCAACTAATGTACCAACGGCAACTCCAACCGCAACGCCTGAGCCGACTCCCACTCCGGTTCCAACGCCTCAATTCGATGAAGCCGTATGGATGGCTGTAGGCGACATTATGATGCATAAGCCGGAGCTGCCCGGTGCCTACGACACGAAGACGAAAAAATATAATTTCAACTATTTTTTTGACGAAGTAAAGCCGATTCTAGAGAAAGGCGACTGGGTAATGGCCAATCTGGAAACGCCGGTAGCCGGCGCCGCTTATGGCTATACCGGTTATCCGAGCTTTAACGCCCCGATAGAGCTGCTTGACGCCCTGCAGTATGCAGGCTTTAACATTTTGACCAATGCCAATAACCACTCGCTAGACAAAGGTGGTAAAGGGCTTATGCTCACCTTGCAGCACTTGAAGAAATACCCGTTCGCGATCAAAGGTACGGCCGAATCCCAGGAAGAAGCCGACACTCCGGTCATCGTCGAACATAACGGGATCAAGATGGGATTGCTCGCCTATACGTACGGAACGAACGGTATCCCGCTTCCGAAGGGCAAACCATACGCCGTCTCTATGATTGACGAGCAGAAGATGATCAATGATATCCATCACCTGAAAGAGATCGGCGCGGATTTCGTAACGGTAGCTCTGCACTTCGGAGTTGAATATCAGACCTCGCCTAATGAAGAGCAGAAGAAGCTGGCACGCAAGCTTGTAGCGGAAGGCGCGGATATTATTGCAGGCTCTCATCCGCATGTCATCCAGCCTTATGAGGTATTGGATACCACGGATGCCGACGGCCGCACAAGACAAGGACTTATTATTTATTCGATGGGGAACTTTATTTCCGCCCAGCGCGATGATACAAAGGATTATGGCGTCATCTTTAAAGTAACCGTTCGCAAAAATAAATCCGACGGCTCGATTGAGCTATCGGATATTGAGTCAACTCCTACCTATGTGCACCGCTACCAACCGGACAACTATTACAGATTCCGCATTCTGCCGGTAGAACAGACGATCGCGGCTGCGAGCGACAGCTTGTTAACAACGGATGATTACAATTCCATGAAGCAAACGCTCAAGGTACTTCGTAATCGTCTGAGAGCCATGTTAAATACGGATTCACAATAAGCTATTATTCTATCTTCCTACGTTTTATGCATTAGCTACCTTGCCCAGCAGATACACAAGAAGCTGCTGGTTATGAGAAGAGATACGGTCCAGCGATTCGCCAATGAGCTTGGAACGCACTTCCGTTCCGCGCTGGGCCTCGTTTCTTCCTTTCTCCGAAACAGATACCCATACAATTCTGCGGTCCTGATTATCTCTGGTACGTACAATTAAATCATTGCGCTCCATACGGTCGAGCAGCGTAGTTATCGCAGCAGGAGTTGTTGCGAGGTATTGCAGCAGTTCAGAAGGCTTCATCGGCTCATGCTGCAGTAAAATGTTCAGCACATTCAACTGGCCTTCCGTTAGAGGCGCCAGCCCCTCTTCTAAACTATCCTTCCATTCTCTTGTCATCTTTGTCCATAATCGAGTAAATTCTTCAGAAATCATAATTACACCCGCTTCCTGTCCAATTTTCTCATTTATACCAATTATATCATTCGCAAATGTCGAATAAAAGGTTAACGCAATTAATAATTTGAGCCATTAATCGCTATAAATTCGAACATTATGACAGAAGTAGACATACAATGGGCATAGGCGCCTCACCAATTCGTCGAATTGATGCGTGAAGGAGTGATCCCCATTGGATGACCAGAAGGCAGAAATCATGCGCAAGATTAAAGATTACGGTATCATAAAAGACCCACAATGGCTCGACCGCCCGGATGAGCTGGTGCCAATGTGGGTCATGTTTGAAGCCATCATCCGATTAATTGAACGGTTTGACCCGCCTAACCGGCCTTATGACTGAGGAGATAAATCAGGTCTGACAAAGATCGTTGTAATGACGTCATTCTTATCAACCGGCAGCAGGATTCGTCCTATAGACTTCCGGTCTTCAATCGGCGCCTTCTCGGAAGACGCTGCAAGCTGGGCGCCTGAGGATGTAAGCGCTATAATGCCCTTCTCTTCCTTGCAATATAGAGCCGCGACCAGCGCAGAGCCGTTTGGCTTCACACGCTTGCCTTCCTTGAATTCAAAGGTTTGAAGCCCTTTGCCGCCTCTGCCTTGAAGCGGATAATCCAGCAGCAAGGTACGTTTGGCATAACCCAAATCCGACACGACCAGTACTTCGCCTTCATCATCAGCCACCCACTCGGCTGCAATAAGCTCATCATCTTCTCTAAGCTGCATGCCGCGTACACCCGCTGCAACCCTGCCCATCGGATTCACTTCTTGCTCGCTGAATCGGATGCTCATGCCCAGTTTACTTACCAGCAGCAGCTGTTTCGTTCCGTCACTTTGCATCACGCGGATAACCTCGTCCCCGTCTGCAACCTTTGTGGCAGCAATAGCGGTGGAACGGGTCGTCATATAATCCTTCAGATCTGTGCGCTTCACCTGTGCGCGTTTCGTTACGAACACAAGCGATGAGCCCGGCTGGTTGAAGTCTTTAACCGGAATAACCGCTACGATGGAATCATCCTTTGGAATCGGGACGATGTTGACAACAGCCGTACCTGTATCCTTCCATTTGAACTCCGGAATTTGATGAACAGGAAGCATGTAGTATTGGCCTTTGCGGGTGAAGAGCAGCAAATTGTCTATCGTGTTCACTTCATAAACATTGCTGATTGCATCGCCTTCTTTCACCCCAGCGGTCTGCATATCGCCGCCTGAGCGGGTGAATGACAGGATGCTTGTCCGCTTCATATACCCTTCTTCACTAAGCGTAACAATCACATCTTCAGATGGAACCATTACTTCCAGGTTCACCTTCAGCTCTTCGACTTCACCGCGGATCGAGGAACGGCGGTCAATGCCGAATTTGTCACGAATCTCCGTGAGCTCATCCTTGATCACGCCAATAAGCTTCTTCTCGCTTTCCAGAATCGAGCGCAGGTAAGCAATACGCTTCTGCATCTCTCTCAGTTCCTTCTCCAGCGATGTTATCTCCAGGTTGGTCAGGCGGTACAGTTGAAGGGTAAGAATCGCATCGGCCTGCCGCTCGCTAAAGCCAAACATCGCTACGAGGTTATTTTGCGCATCCGCACGGTTCTTGGATGCTTTGATCGCCGCGATAACCTCATCGAGGATGTTAAGTGCCTTTACGAGACCCTCCACGACATGCGCACGCTCTTCGGCCTTCTCCAGCTCGTATTTGGTGCGGTGCGTAACAACTTCCTTCTGATGGGCGATGTACGCGTTTAGAATCTGTTTGATGCCAAGCTGCTGCGGCGCTTTGTTCACAATCGCAACCATGTTGAAGTTATACGTTACTTGAAGATCGGTTTTCTTCAGCAAATAAGCCAGAATGCCGTTTGCATCCGCTTCCTTCTTCAGCTCGACAACGATGCGAAGACCGTTACGACCGCTCTCGTCACGAACTTCAGAGATCCCCTCTACCTTCTTCTCCAGGCGGATATTCTCCATGGCACTGACAAGACGGGATTTAACAACCTGATATGGAATTTCCGTAATCGTAATTTGCTGGCGTCCGCCGCGTACATCTTCAATCTCGACCTTCGAGCGGATAAAGATTCTGCCTTTGCCCGTCGTATAGGCTTCGCGGATTCCTTCCTCGCCCATAATAACGCCGCCGGTAGGGAAGTCCGGACCTTTTACAATACCCATCAACTCATCAACCGTAATTTCCGGACGAGCCATAACGGCAATACAAGCGTCGATGGTCTCCCGAAGGCTATGCGGCGGAATTTCTGTTGCAAAACCTGCCGAAATCCCGCTTGTGCCATTCACCAGCAGGTTCGGGTAACGGGACGGCAATACAACAGGCTCTTTCGTTGTATTATCGAAATTGTCCTTGAACTGGACAGTCCGTTTATCGATATCACGTAAAATCTCCATAGCGATTGGCGACAACCGCGCTTCGGTATAACGCATTGCCGCTGCCGGGTCATCGTCCATTGAGCCCCAGTTGCCGTGTCCGTCTACAAGGACATGGCCCATCTTCCAAGGCTGCGCCATCCGCACCATACCTTCATAAATCGAAGAGTCGCCATGGGGATGGTAGTTACCCATAACGTCTCCGACGGTTTTCGCTGATTTGCGGTATGGCTTGTCTGGTGTATTGTTTGAATCGTACATCGCATACAGGATACGGCGCTGAACGGGCTTAAGTCCGTCCCTTACATCAGGAATTGCCCGGTCCTGAATAATATATTTCGAATAACGGCCGAATCGGTCACCAACGACCTCTTCCAAATACGCCGGTAAAAACTGTTCCAGCATGTCCATGCCGTTACCTCCTATTCTACATATTCTGTGAAGTCCACGTTCTCGATAATCCAGCGCTTGCGAGGGTCAACCTTATCGCCCATCAGCGCGGATACACGGCGCTCTGCTTTTGCCGCGTCCTCGATCTGCACCTGCAGCAGGGTACGGGTCTCCGGATCCATCGTGGTCTCCCACAGCTGATCAGGATTCATCTCGCCAAGCCCTTTATAGCGCTGCAGCTCAAAGTTTTTGCCGAATTCCTTCAGGTAATTCTGCAGCTGTTCATCTGTCCAGGCATAACGGACCGTCTCCAGCTTGCCGGATTTACGCGTAATCTTGTACAAAGGCGGCTGAGCGATATAGACACGGCCAGTGTCGATCAGCGGCTTCATATACCGGTAGAAGAACGTCAGCAGCAGTACCTGAATGTGCGCGCCGTCCGTGTCCGCATCGGTCATAATGATAATTTTATTGTAATTGCATTCGTCTGCATCGAATTCCGGACCAACGCCCGCTCCAATCGCGGCAATAATCGCTTTATACTCATCATTCTTCAGAATATCGAGCAGCTTGGCTTTCTCCGGATTCATCGGCTTGCCTTTCAGCGGCAAGATCGCCTGATGCTTCGAGTCGCGGCCCTGCTTCGCGGAACCGCCGGCGGAATCCCCTTCGACGATAAACAGCTCGTTCTTCGAGAAATCTTTCGACTGCGCCGGCGTCAGCTTGCCGTTCAGATTGGAGCTTTCGCTCTTCTTCTTGCCGCTGCGGATCTCTTCACGTGCTTTGCGCGCCGCTTCTCTTGCCCTGGAGGCTTGAACCGCCTTCTTCAGAAGCATCTGCGCCACTTGCGGGTTCTCCTCAAGAAATACCTGCATTTTGTCGGAGACTACGGCGTCTACCGCACTTCGTGCTGATGCGCTGCCCAGCTGGTCCTTCGTCTGGCCGACGAATTCCACCTCGGACATCTTGATGTTGATAACCGCCATCATGCCTTCGCGCAGATCATTGCCTTCAAGATTCTTGTCCTTTTCCTTGATCATGGCTGCTTTGCGGGCATATTCGTTCATAACGCGGGTATAGGCCGTCTTGAAACCGGTCTCATGCGTACCGCCGCCGCGTGTCGGGATCGAGTTCACGAAGGATGCGATCGTCTCGGTATACCCGTCATTGTACTGAAGCGCGACTTCCACTTCAATCTCGTCCTTCTCTCCCGCAAAATGAACAACCTCGTGGAGGACGGTTTTATCCTCATTCAGATATTGCACGAACTGACGCGCGCCGCCTTCGTAGTGGAATACATCCTCTTTGCCGCTGCGGTCATCCTTGATGGTGACTTTAAGGCCGGAGTTCAGGAACGCAATTTCCTGCAAACGCTCTGCCAGCGTATCATAGTTCAGCGATATCCCGCCCTGGAAGACACGGGCGTCCGGCTTGAACGTTACCTTCGTGCCTGTCCGGTTCGTATTGCCGATAATCTCAAGCCCCGTAACCGGCTCGCCGACATGCTCCTTGCCCTTCTTGTCCACCCAATATTCGAAGCGCATCTTATGTATTTTCCCGTCACGGAAAATCTCCACTTCAAGCCATTCGGACAACGCGTTTGTTACCGAAGCGCCTACGCCGTGCAGACCGCCTGATTTCTTATAGCCTCCACCGCCGAACTTGCCGCCCGCATGCAGGATGGTGTAGACGACCTGCGGTGTAGGAATTCCTGTCTTATGCATCCCTGTCGGAATGCCGCGCCCGTTATCCTGCACGGTAACCGCGCCATTCTTGTGCAGCGTTACGTCGATCGCCGAACAAAATTTCGCCAAATGCTCGTCCACGGCATTATCGACGATTTCCCAGACCAAATGATGGAGGCCTGAGCTGCTCGTGCTGCCAATGTACATGCCCGGCCGCTTCCGTACAGCGGTCAAGCCTTCAAGCACTTGTATATCATCGGCCTCATAATTCCGTTCCGGGGCCGCTGTTTTTGCGAAAAGATCTACTTGCTCTGCCATGGGTATGCCTCCTAAATTTTGCGAAGCTTCACGTTTCCATATCTTCAAGCTATTTTAATTCAACTTGTCCCGATTAGTAAAGACACGAGTGATAACGTACCACCTCAATCAATATCGGTCAAAGCGCTCGATGGATTAACAGAATAACATAAATTCGCGCCCCACGCTAAATTATTCATGCTCGAAATTGCCGCGTTCCATTCATGAAGGGGTAAGGGATTGGCGGCGAAGTACGTTTCATTCCGGAGAATCGTAAGCCAAATATAACACAAAACCAATAAATAACTAGAATTAAAAAAGGAGCGGCTTCGCCCTGTTCTTGCACAAGGGAAGCCGCCGCTGCAATGATCCGTTAATCGTATTGAATATGGAGTGATTCTGCCGCTTGGCGGGCCAGATCGCGTGCTTCATCCGCGCTGCCTGCCGTGCTTAATGCAACCGCCATCCGGCGCCCAACCTTTGTCTCCGGCTTGCCAAATACCCGGACTTGTGTATTAGGCAATGCAAGCGCTTCTTCAACGCCGCCAATACGGAAGGAAGCGGACTCGCGGTCAGCCTTCAGCGTATGGGTTGCCGCGGGAGTCAGCAAGCGAATCGTGGGAATCGGGAAGCCAAGAATAGCGCGTACATGCAGGGCAAACTCCGACAGGTCCTGCGAGGCCATCGTTACCATTCCCGTATCATGCGGACGAGGCGATACTTCGCTGAACAGAACGCCGTCTTGCGTAATGAACAGCTCTACCCCGTACAGGCCAAAACCGCCAAGTTCATCCGTGATGCGCATAGCGATTTCTTCGGCTTGCTTGATTTGCTCCGTTGTCATGGCATGCGGCTGCCAGGACTCGATATAATCGCCATCCTTCTGTACATGGCCGATTGGCGCACAGAAGCTTGTCCCGGATACGGAACGGATTGTAAGAAGCGTAATTTCGGATTCAAACGTAATAAAGCCTTCGACGATAATCCGCGCTTTCTTCGCGCGTCCGCCTTCCATCGCATAATTCCAACAGTTCTCAATGTCCTCTTCCGTCCGGCATACGCTTTGCCCTTTACCCGAGGAGCTCATGATCGGTTTGATTACGCAAGGCAGACCAATCTCTTTGACAGCCAGCTTCAATTCATCAAGCGAATCCGCGAATTGATACGGAGCCGTTGGCAGTCCAAGTGTCTCGGCTGCCAGGCGGCGAATGCCTTCACGGTCCATTGTCAGCCGCGCTGCGCGAGCTGTCGGAATAACGTTAAAGCCTTCCTTCTCAAGCTCAATCAAGGTTTCCGTTGCAATCGCTTCAATCTCAGGAACGATAAAGTCCGGCTTCTCATCTTCGATAATCCGTCTGATCGCAGCGCCGTCCAGCATATCTGTAACATGGCAACGATGGGCAACCTGCATCGCCGGCGCATTCACATAGCGGTCAACGGCAATCGTCTCTACGCCAAGGCGTTGTGCCTCAAGGGCAACCTCCTTGCCAAGCTCGCCAGAGCCGAGCAGAAGAAGCTTGCGTGCATTCGTTGTCAATGGTGATCCATACATAATAAAAAAGAACCTCCCGGAAGAACCCAGCGACGAGGTTGACGTGAATTACACATCCCCCGAGGTCTGGTTTATTTTTCTTCCATTGTGGAGGTTCTTTCCTCAAAAATCAATACTAGGCCGACAAGAATCGATATTGGGCCTCAATAAGACCATTATAAATGCCATTTTTCTTGATTAATTGCTCATGGTTGCCCTGCTCGACGATCCGGCCATGGTCAAGAACGATAATCTCATCCGCATGACGGATCGTGGACAGACGGTGGGCGATCATAAACGACGTGCGTCCTTTCAGCAGCGTCTTGAGCGCCTCCTGGATTTTGAGCTCCGTCTCCGTATCGATGCTTGCTGTCGCTTCATCCAGGATAAGAACTCGCGGATCGGCAAGCAGTGCACGGGCGAAGGACAGCAGCTGGCGCTGACCCATCGACAGGACGTTGCCGCGCTCTTCTACTTCTGTATCATAGCCGTCAGGCAGCGACATGATGAAATCATGCGCATGGACGGCTTTTGCCGCTTCCACAATTTCATTATCCGTCGCTTCTAATCTGCCGTACCGGATATTGTCGCGAATTGTGCCGGCGAAGATAAAGGTATCCTGCATCACAAGACCAACCTGCGAGCGTAGGCTGTCAAGCGTTACGTTGCGAATGTCATGACCGTCGATTCGTACTGCGCCCTGAACCGGATCATAGAATCGGCAGAGCAGATTAATAATCGTACTTTTGCCGGAGCCGGTATGTCCAACAAGCGCGATGGACTGACCGGCCTTCACGTTGATGCTGATGCCATGAAGGGCAGGTCTGCCCTTCTCATATTCGAACACGATATTGTCAAACTGCACATCACCGCGGATGCTGGCCAGCGGCTTCGCATGCTCCAGCTCGCCTACCGTTGGCTCCTCGTCAATAAACTCGAAAATACGCTCCGAGGAAGCCATGGCAACAAGCAGCTGGTTATAGACCTGGCCGAGACGGTTGATCGGATCCCAGAAGTTGCCGACATAGTTGGCAAAGCCGACAAGAAGACCTACTGTAATTTCCCGATGCTCGATCAAATAAGAGCCATACCAGAACAGGATAAACGTACCTATCGCCGAAGTCACCTCGATAACCGGACCAAACGTCTGGTTAAGCGCTGAAGCCTTGTTCCAGGCTTTCACGTTAACCGCGTTCATGTTATCGAAGAAATTCATGTTTTCTTTTTCCTGTACGTACGCCTGCGTAATCTTCATCCCTTGAATGCTCTCATTCAAGTGGGAGTTGATACGCGATTGCTTCTTGCGCACATCCTGCCAGGCAAAACGAATCCGTTTGCGAAGCGTTGACGAGACAAGGAACATAATCGGAACGGTAATCATGACAGCAAGGCCAAGCTTGAAGTTCCAGATCAGAAGGATGACGACGATACCTGCAAGCTGTACACAATCCATCAGGGAGTTGACGACCCCGTTCGTGAACAAATCCTGCAAGGCGTTAACGTCATTCGTTACGCGTACAAGCACGGAACCAGCAGGACGCTTGTCGTAGAAACGGAATGAGAGCTTCTGAATATGCTGGAACAGATGATGGCGGAGATCATAAATGACCTTTTGCCCGATAATGTTCGTGTACTTGATCCGGTACTGGTTGGAAGCCCACTGGATGATAAATAAAGCAACCATTATACCTGCAATCAGATAAAGCTTGTTGTAGCTCGGATCGCCTGTCGCCGGCTGAATCGCCTTGTCAATGGCCAGTATGATCAGAGCCGGGATAGTCAGTCTTGTAATCGTACCAATAATCATGGCGATAATAACGGGAATCAGCTGGCGCGTATACGGCTTCATATAATGGAACAAGCGCCGCATCTGCCCCCAGTTAAACGGTTTTTCAATCGCGTCGTCATCCTGGTAAATAAACCGTTCTTTCTTGTCGCTTGCCTGTTTGATTCTATCTTTCAGTTCTTTATTGGAACTGCTCATTGAACAACGCTCCTTTTCCGCTCGGGTACCGAAGAATCCAGGTTGGCGAGCGGCCTATCGGCATATTGAATGTTATAGGTTTCGCGGTATGGTCCATGCTGGGCGATCAGCTCATCATGCGTACCGCGTTGTACGATATGCCCTTTGTCCAGCACGATAATTTCGTCGGCATGGCGAAGGGATGAGATCCGGTGCGCAATAATAAACGTTGTGCGCCCTGCCATGAGCTCTTTAAAGCCGGCCTGAATCTCGTGTTCCGTCTCCATATCGACGGCGCTGGTCGCGTCGTCCAGAATAAGAATACGGGGGTTACGAATCAAAGCTCGGGCAATGGCAATCCGCTGCTTCTGCCCGCCGGATAAGCCCATGCCTCTCTCGCCAACAATCGTTTCATATCCTAGTGGCAGCTCCATAATGAAATCATGTGCTTTCGCAAGCTTGGCTGCACGAATGATCTGCTCATCCGTTACATCCCGCACGCCGTAGGCAATGTTGGTACGGATCGAGGCGGAGAACAGGAACGTTTCCTGGAAGACCGGAGCGATCTGGCTGCGCAGGCTCTCCACATCCAGATTCTGAATGTCAACGCCGTCCAATGTAATCCTGCCTGTCTTCACGTTATACGCCCGCATGAGGAGCTGAATAATTGTAGATTTGCCTGAGCCGGTTGCACCCAGGAGACCTACAACCTTACCCGCAGGCGCATCGATGCTAATATTCGAAAGTGCGGGTGCTTTGTCCGGATAATTAAACGTAACATTATCAAAGCGGACATGGCCTCTGACCATCTGCGTATCCAGTTCTACCGCATTCTCTATGCTTTGAACATGGATATGCGTATTAAGGAGCTCCATCACCCGTTCACCGGATGCTTTGGACTGGGTGTAGTTATTAATATGGAAGCCGATGCCCCACATCGGTCCGATGATATACCAGATCAAGCTGAAGAACGCAACCAGTTCACCAAGCGACAACGTTCCGCGGATAACAAGCGTGCCCCCTGCAAGCAGCAGAATAACGACACTAAGATTGGCCAGAAGCTCCATGGACGGGAAGAACTTTGCCCAGATCGACGATGCGCCAATCTGGTTCGCCTGGTATTGCTCATTGCGCTTCGAGAATTTATCTACTTCATGAGGCTCACGGGCAAAGGATTTGACCGTTCTTACGCCCGTAATATTTTCCTGGACGGCTGTCGTCAGATTACTCATCGCTTTGCGCATCTCACGGAAAGCCGGATGGATTCTGTTCTCGAACCGGATCGCTGTAAAGGCAAGGAACGGGATGGTTACGAGCGTGATCAGCGTCAGCTTCCAGTCGATCGACATCATCATTGCGCCGCCAAAAACAATCATCAGCGCCACGTTCAGAATCTGAGCAAAGCCAAAGCCGATAAACTGCCGGATGGCCTCAAGATCCGCGGTTAATCTGGACATCAAATCGCCGGTTTTCGCCTTGTCATAATATTGGAATGAAAGCGTTTGAAGTTTCTCATAGCAGGCATTCCGCATACGAAAGGTTACCCGGTTGCCAAGTCTTCCGCCGAAGAAACCGTGCAGGAACTGCATGCACCCTTTTAAGGTAACGACCCCTACGACGGAAAGAGCTAGCATAGGCACCTTGTCAAAGTCTCTTGGCTTGATCACATCATCAATCAAATAACGCAGCAAATTCGGATAAACCAGACCAAGCGCCGTTGCAAACATCAGACAAATAATTGATGATAGCAGATATTTTCGCTCAACCCAATAAAACCGTTTCAATTGCCTAAAGACGTCCAAGTAAATCCATCTCCCCGTTCTTTATTATAAAATTCTAAGGATTTATAAATTTTAATTCATAAATTGGCCTTAGAATTCTCCGGAGTGAAACGCGCTCCGCCGCAACATGCCGGGGAAGCCGTTTCACCTTGGTATGTGATGAATATTAGCAGTAACGGCCATGACCCGGCAAACAGTAGATAATCACGAATATTTAGCTGAATCAGCCGATTATGGCGAATTAGAAAAAATTAACGGGGTATCCTCCTAAATAATCAATAATCAACCCAGATGTGTGGCAATTCCTCCATTTTTGCACAGAAACACACAGTGATATGTAAAAGAGGCAAATTAAGATTCTATATAAAAAGTAAAGAAGCGTCCGATCGCGAGGATTGGACGCTTCTTGCTATGGAGTGAACAGGCAGAAGCAGCATAACCAGTACTTGTCGCATCTCTTGCCTCGAGTATAATGAGGGGTATGAATGAACAAGGAGGATCTTGCGAAATGGATAAGCAAAAAGCCGTGCTGCTCGGACAATTTCTGAAATCGCGCAGAGAGAAAATGAATCCTTCAGAAGCCGGCCTCCCTCCGGGTTACGGCAAACGAAGAACGCCAGGCCTGCGGCGAGAAGAGGTTGCCCAGCTTGCCCATGTCAGTACAACCTGGTATACCTGGCTGGAGCAGGGACGGGCATCCACGCCATCCAGACAAGTTCTTGACAGTGTCGCCAATGCGCTGCGGCTCAGCAAGAACGAGCATCTTCACATGCTTCACCTTGCCAGCCTGGAGCTTCCGAATCCCGCTCCGGCTGTACAACAGCTCAGCCCAGACATCGAAAAAATCATTTATGAGCTCCCTTACCCCGCCTTTATTGCGACAGACCGTACGGAAGTATTGAGCTGGAATGACTCCGCGCGCCGGACTATTTTTGATTTTCCTTCCGTTCCCGAAGAGGACCGATGCATGGCCTGGCTTACGTTCATGAACGAGGGTTTACGCAACTGTATGCCGGACTGGGAAGAATACGCCCAATATACAGCTGGCGTGCTTCGTGGACGCTATGAAAAAAATTTAACCGATTTGGCGTTTCACAGGCTGATCGAAAGGCTGACAAGTGAAAGCCCGGAATTTCGCGAGCTCTGGTCCACCCACGACATTATGGATAAGACAATCAAGACGATTCGGCTCCATCACCAAGAAGTTGGTCTGCTCTCCTTCAATATCAATTCGTTCTCCCAAATCAATGGGAGCGGCAGCGTACATTGCTGCGTATATATCCCGACCGAAGGAACGGATACGAGCGAAAAACTGCAAATGCTGCTCAGCCGCTAAGGCTTTCGCACTGTCAGAAGCCCACTTGCAGGACGATCTTCCCCGTAGATCTTCTTTCTTCAATCTGTCTATGGGCTTCTCCGGCTTTGTGCAGCGGCATAAGACTGGTAACATCCACCTTCACTTCCCCGTTTGCAACTAGCGCCAACGCTTTGCGGGCAGAATCGGCTACGAGCCGGGGAGCCGCCATACTCATCTGCTGCAGATTAAAGCCTAATACCGCTTTACTTGAAAACCATAATTCATTTAAAGATTGCTTGACGTCTTCAGCATCACTGGCATTCCCCATCGCAACCAGCCGTCCGAGAGGCTTGAGCAGGCCGAGAGAAGATGCCCGCATAAGGCCGCCGACCGGATCCACAACAATGTCCACCCCTTGCCCGCCAGTCAGCTTCTTCACCTGCTCCTCGTAATCTTCCCGCAGGTACACCTCGTCATAACCGAGACTCTTCGCATAAGCGATCTTATCCGCGCTTCCGACCGTTCCAATGACAAGGCCGGCTCCGAGCGACTTGGCAACTTGACCGATCGCACTGCCTACTCCACCTGCTGCCGCATGAACCAGTACGGTTTCCCCTTGCTGCATACGGGACACATTTGAAATAATCATGTATGCGGTGGTCACATTGGACGGAAAAGCAGCCGCACGCTCCATGCTTATAGCCTGACTCCCCGCTTCATCAAGCGGAAACACGAGCTCGAACGGTACTTTAACAACCTCCGCATAACCGCCGCCTCCTGCGATGGTTAGTGCCGCAACAGGCTGCCCAACGCTCAAGCCCTTCACATGCTTTCCTACCTCACGAATGGTGCCTGATACTTCAATACCCGGTACAAACGGCAGCTCCAGCTCTTGCACAACCCCTTTACGGAATAACACCTCGGCATAGTTAACTCCGGCATAGGCAACATCTATCGTCACTTCAGAAGGACCCGGTACAGGAACCTTCATATCCGTTAGGGTTAACACATCAGCATCTCCAAATTGAGGAATAATCAATGCACGCATCATTAGCGCCTCCTTGTTCTTGTCATGTTCTTTTTCATTATGGTAAAAACAAAGGTAAGCAGCCAGTTAGCGGTTATACAGGTACCGGGAGTAACAGGCAGTCAAAATTACGCTTTTATTAATATCCGCAGCAATTTTCCGGGAGAGTGAAGGAGTCTCCAAACATCAGTTTGATTCTCCCCTCTCCAAGCTGCCTTTATGGAGCGCTTACGATAGTGATTTCCTGAAGATAAAACATACGCAACAAATCCCGCCTTGAACGCGTTAACCTTACAAGGGGGAATGATATGATCCGGATTCTTGTTGTGATAAGTGTGGCCTTCCTGTTCCTTGCGGGGTGCAGCAAAGAGAAAGAGGTTCAAATGCCTGAAGAAAAGCCGGCTGATTTCCAGTTTTCAGTCAGCTTCGGGTACGGGGAAGTCAATAAAAACGAAATCAACACCTATGAGAATACCGTTACAAAGGATCTTATTACGAAGGGCACTGCTACAGCAGACCTGGTTTTTAGCAACGATGAACTTCAATCCATTTATAGCCAAATGAAAGACATGAACATAATGGGCGAAAAACAATTTCCGAAGCAGAGGAGCTGTTCTCAGACGCCTAGCAGCACAGACAGCTGGAAAGTGACGGTCAATGGCGAAACCAAATCATTCTCATGGACCAACGAGTATTGTGATATAACTAAGGATGCGGAGCAATTGAAGGAACTGAGAACTTATATCTGGCAGATTGTTGAAGGCAAGGACAGCTATAAAGCACTGCCTGAAGCAGAAGGCGGATATGATTAAAAACGGCACCCCATGGGATGCCGTTTTTTACTTCTTAGGACCACTGCGAAAGCAGAAGCTTCGCCTGAGAGGTTAAATTTTTGAGCGCTGCATCCGATACTTTATCTTTACCGGAACGCTTCTCCAGCTGGGACAGAAACTTGCTGATAAAATCAGCCGCCTTGTCCGCCGAGCCCTTCTCGGACTGTTGCTGCGCTTGCTTCAACGAGTTGGTCAGCTGGCTGACAATTGCTCCGCTAACGCTGCCGTCCGCGATATAACCGTCCAGTTTGCTTTGAAGATTGTTCAAGAGACCTGGCAGCGACGCATGCGGAACCGGTACCTTGGCGAAATTCGTATCGGAAGCAAAATAGAAGCTTGTATACGAAGGCTGGTTGTAAGCCGTATTTTGACGTGCAACCTCTGCTCTATACTGCGGATCATGCATAAGGGTATACAGCTTCCGGTCTGTAACCTCGGTGCTTACATAGATCCGGATCGCGCTGCTGTCTGCTGTACGTACAAGAAGTTCCTCCCGCCAGTCTCCAAAGATGTCCGCCACCAGCGAAGGATTGCCCTTCGTATAGTTGTTCGTCAGCGTGCCCGACGCCTTCAGAAGATTGCCCCTCTTCCAGTCATCGATGGTTGGCGTAACATCAATAGCGCCGTATACGATTTGCGTCGTCATGTCTCCTGCCCATTTGATGCTCATATTGGTGCCCGGCGCCGTAGTTCCCAGCTTCTGACCGTCTGCTGACCATAGGCCAACCGCCCAAGTCTCAAGCCCGGGATTCGCCGGATTAACATCACCAACCATGCCGCGCCCGGTGTCCTTGCCCGTATATCCGCCATACAGAACCTCTCCTGTCTTGGCATCGCGCAGGGAATAACCATACGGGGCATAAGCGCCTCCTTCATGAACCATAAAGATCTCAAGCCCTGGACGGTTCGGATCCATATCGGTCACATGCAAGGCATCACCATGACCTAATCTTGCGATCGCTCCCGGAGTTGCACTCTGCGGCGGCATCACATCCATCGAGCTGTAGAGCAGACTTCCGTCATGATCGATGGTTGCGGATCCGTATACAATTTCCTGCTTGCCGTCGCCGTCAACATCTGCCGCGCTAAGGGAATGTGCGCCTTGCGTCGTCAACGTGCCGAACTCCGGATCTGTGCCGTCCCGACCGTGGGGACCATCGTTGAACGGGTTCGTCATCGGCGTCCAGCCGCTGTCCACGTACCAGTTCTCCTTAAGATGATGGCCATCCCAAGCGTAAGACACGAGAGTAGACCTCGTATAATAGCCTCGAGCAAATACAGCGTAAGGATTGTGTCCATCCAAATACGCAACGCCTGCAAGGAAACGGTCTACCCGGTTGGCGGGTTCAATTCTGCCCATGGCGTAATCGCCCCATAACAGTCCATCGTCCTCGCGGGCTGTCTTGAAAGGAATGGTCTCCAGCTCCTTGCCCGTCTCCCCTTCGAATACCGTCAAATATTCAGGCCCGTCCACGATAAAGCCTTCAAATTCACGCAGCTTGTTGTTTACGCTCCGGCTTGGCGCATAGACATCCATGAAATAGTCCGTCAGGCTGCGGGCGTCCTCGAGCGACAGAGGGTAGCTGTACTTCGGCGCAATACCGAAGGCTTGCTCCAGCGTTTTCGGCCAGCTGCCATTCTTTACTTCTTCCCGGTCGCTCCAACCCATAAACATGTTCACCACATGATCATAATAGCCTTGGGCACTCAAGCGGTAATCGTCTTCATTGCTGTAGCCGGCTTTGATATCCGCTGTCGGCATGGAAATATATTTTTCCGAAATGACTTTGCCGTCTGCTCCGTACTTCATCACTTTCGTGCCGGGAGCCGTCTTGAACATCATCTCCGATTTGCCGTCTCCGTCAAAATCGTAGACGAGGAACTGCGTGTAATGAGCTCCGGAACGAATATTAACGCCCAGATCGATCCGGTACAGCAGTTTGCCTTCAAAGGTGTAGCAGTCGATATACGTTTTGCCCGTATAGCCTCTTTGAGAGACATCCTTGGAATTGGACGGTTCCCATTTGACGAAAAACTCATAACGCCCGTCTCCATCCACGTCCCCTACACTCATATCGTTGGCGGAATAGGTGTAAGCTTCGCCTTTAGGCGTTACGCCATCCGAAGGCTTGTTCAGCTTCAGGTCATAATAAGCTTGATCCCAAGGCTGAACGGCTGCGCTTTGATCCGTTTCCTTATCGCCTGTTACAGCTGCTACATAATACTTTGAAGCTGCTGTCCCTGCCGGATCCAAAAAGTTGGTGCTGTCTGTAACCGTGGCGATCTTCACTCCGTCCCGGTAAACATGAAACGCCGGCCCGGTCAGGCCTTTGTCCGTACTCCCCGTCACCTCGTAGGACAACAGCCTCCAGCTGATAAATACACCCTGGGAAGTAGTCGCGGCGACAAGTCCCCGGTCCAAATATTCTAATTGCACGCTTCCCTTACCCTCCTTCGGTTGACTGGCGGAATCCTGTTCCGCAGGAGCTGCATAGGCAGACCCCGTCATGGTAAGCGATAAGGCCAGAACGCCTGCCATCATCATTCGAATGGTTTTCCTTCTATTAGTACGCGTTGTCATTAACTCGTTCCTCCTGGCGCAGAAAGTTGTGAATACGCTTACAAAAGCCAATGAAACAACCGCCCTCCTTTCTTCCTATAAAAGATAAATATTGGTAATTGACCCCTTCATTATATGAAAGCGGAGAATAAATCCCATCCAAATAGCAGTGTATTTCCGTTAAAAAACCGTCTTTTTCAGCAGGTGTCCGGGAGGTTTGACCCTGCATCATCGTTGATACCCCTCATCAGGAGGATTGACTACTCGCATCATGGTTCTATTGCATCATTCGGGAATCCGTCTTAAGAACTAACTCATTATGAAACATAAAAAGCCCACAACGGCTCATTAAAGCCGTTGTGGGCGCAAAAACAATAAATGCGATAAACCATTAAGCAATAGCCGACGCTTGCAGCTCCTTAATCTGGTGATGCAAGTTGCTGAGCTGCCCGGTATCCGCTTCGTCAGACAAGGAGGACTGCATGCCTTGCACATAACGGGATAAATCATCGGCCAAGGTTACTCCTGTCTCCTCGGCGCATTGTCTCCAAAGCCCGGTATACAAGCCAGACCAGCTGTCGATGTGCTCATTCATCCAAGCTTGAAGCGCCGGGGAAATAGCTGTCTCCAGCTCCTTGCGCAGCGCGGCTTTTCCATCTCCTTCGAAGAAATGGCGAGGGGATTTGAACCAGCCCCACAGCCACTTGGCATCCACGCCGGACATTGTCCATTCCGTTACGGCTTCCGGCGTCGGAAGATCCTTGGCGGCGTACGCTGCAGCGCTGTAGCCGTTGATTAACGATTCCAGCTGCTCGGTCAGAGCTGCATACAGCTTCTTCAGAAGACCGTTCACCTTACGGTCCATTCGCAGAGTTGTTGCCTGTAATTCTTGCGACAGCTCGGTCTGAACCTGACGCTGAAGCTCCAGCCATGCGGTCCAAATCATTTTGCGCAGATCACGGCCGTCATCCTGCAGCGTTGACGGGTTAAACGCGTAGTTATAAAATTCCCCGAATCGAAGTTGAATCCGCTGAACAACGTAATAAAGCAGCTCATTCAGCTCTTGGAGCAACTGCGCCGGAGGATCATTTTCCTTAAAAGCGGTTATCGACGCGTTTGCTTCAGCCTGAAGCTCGCCAAGACGCTCGCTTTCCGCGAGACGCGATGCGGCATCGCCTGCTGCACTCTTCAGCCAGCCGGCCACAGTAGAAGCCGCTCTCGTGATCTCCTGCTCTGCGGCGTCAATAGCCAGCTTGCCGAGATCGTTCTGGACAAAGCCAAGGAAGGATTGCTCAAAGGCATCGATACCCGATTGCTCAAGCAGCTCCATGCTGCCGTCCATCTTCGCATCCAGACCTTGCAGACTGGATACCGGGAACAAGCGGGGATTACGGATGCCATGCTGAAGCAGATTGGTCTCAACATGGCTCAAAACGCCCTCAAGCTCCTCGGCATCAGCTGCCAGATCGGCCGCGTTGACGAGGAAGAACATTTTATCAAGCTCGAATTGATCCTTCACCCGTCCAAGCTGCATCAGGAACTGACGGTCCGCTTGCGAGAAGGCATGGTTATAGTAAGTGACGAACAGGACAGCGTCCGCATTCTTGATATAGTTGAACGCTACTCCGGTATGACGGGCATTCACGGAGTCAGCCCCCGGCGTATCTACGAGCACGATACCTTGACGTGTCAGCGGGCAGTCGTAATGAAGCGCAATCTCGCTGACGAAGCAGGAACGGGATTCCTCGGCAACAAACTTCTCGTATTCATCCTGCGAGACCGAGATTTCTGTGCCGAGCAGCGCTTCATGCGCATCCCAGCCTTTGCGCGCCGCACGAAGGAAGCTGTAATGTGGACGTCCGCCGGCATGAATGGCATCCGGTGTTAACATATCAATTGCAAGCATAATCGCCGATGCATTCGGCAAAGCAGACTCAGATGCGTCTTCGCCAAGCAGCGCCAGCGAGTAACGCAGATCTTCGATAATGGCGTCGTAGGATTTCATGACGACAAGGGCAGTGCCATGCTCGTGCTCGGCTGTCGGCGGCACGAGGCGGTTGATCGCTGCGGTTGTCGGGTTCGGCGACACCGGCAGCACCGGCTCACCGAGCAAGGCGTTCGCGAGCGAGGATTTGCCCGCGCTGAAGGCACCGAACAGCGCGATCGTGAACCGGCTGTCCCGCAGCCGGTTGGCCCTGCCCAGCATAGCATCCGCGCTGGCGGTCAGCGGCGCGTAAGGCGCGAGCAGCGCAGCAGCGCGCTCAAGCCGCGTTGCGGCGCCATGCTGCTGCGCAAGCGCGGCGCCGCCGGCTAGTGCGGCGCCGGCTTGCGGCGCAGATGCGCGCGCGCCTGCAGCGCGAGGCTGCGCGGGCGCGTCAGCGGCGTTGCCGCCTGGCGCAGCTGCGGCGCTAGCCGCTGGCGCAGACGCGCTGGCTTTGTGAGGCGCAGGCAGCGACGGGCGCTGCGCCCGCGGCGGCAGCGCAGCAGCAAGCTTCGCCGCATGCGCGGCAGCGCGCTGCCCCAGTGCGGCCAACTGCGTGAGCGCGTCGGCCTGCGCGCCAAGCGCGGCAAGCTGCGCCGCTGCCTCATCCGCTGCGGCTTTGCTCGCAGCGGCAATATGCTTCGCAAGCACGTCGATGATCTCGAACGCGTTCTTGCGGTAGATCAATTTCACTTCCGCGGCAAGCTCGCGGCTGTACACCATCGTATACTCGTTGCCGAAGGTTGCCCCGGTATTCACTTTCTCTACCAGCCACTCAGGCTCAGGCTGCCATGTCAGACCCGTTGTCAGCTCCTGCTCGATCCGGTCAGCCGGATACCCGGCCTGCTCCGCCGCACGGCGCAGCAGATCCTTCACATGCCAGTCGATAGCCGCATTCACCTGGGCAGCAAACTCCGTATGGAATACTTCCAGTCTGCGCTCCTGCTCGGCGGCGGTTTTTGCTCCTGCGAATAGAAGTCCTGTCTTGAATCCAGGTTTACGGCTCTCCAGGAAGACATGCGCTTTATCGCGCAGAGGTGCAGGCGTAATAATCGCATTATCGAGAAGCGATTGAACGCTTCGCCGCAATTCAACGCGGATCCTCTCCGATTCCGCGGCCAGCCTGCTCTTCTCGGCTTCCAGCTGAGCCATCTCTTCCTTCACCTTGGCAGCGGCTTCCTCACCGCCAGCCTCCGCAATCAGCCGTTCACGTTCCGGCTCATCGCGCATATCCCACCATTTCTCATGCTCGGCTACAAGATGTCGAAGCGATGCATCTACGCTGTACGCCGCAAGCGGCACTCTCTCCGCTGCAAGCTGGGATAGCAAAAGCTCCAGCTGCTCCCATTCCTGGTGCGGATGATCCGTCTGGCGTAACGACAAATAAACGATCCCCGCCGGCTCCAAATGCCAAGCTTGAAACGCTTCTTCCACGCTCTTCCGGTACTGCTCGAACGATAATTCACGGTCACGGTGCTTATCAATCTGATTTACGATAAAGTATAAGGGCTTGCCCCAGTCCTTCAATTGCTTCGCAAAGGCAAAGTTAATTTCGGATTGGACATGGTTATAATCCATTACATAAAAAACAACATCCGCTAAATGGAGTGCCGATTCGGTCGACATTCTGTGGGCATCATCCGTAGAGTCAATGCCGGGAGTATCAAGAAGAACGGTATGATTGCCAAGACGTTCAGTAGGATAATAAATGGATACGGACTCAATGTTTTCACCGTCTTTGCAATACGCGGCCAGCTGTTCGAGAGGAATATCCGCACTTACATGCTCTCCGTTCCTGATACTGACTACGCTGGCCTTTGCCGTCTCTCCCCCGCGAATGGCCACTACATTGGCACTCGTAGGAATCGGGCTGGAAGGGAGCAGCTCTGCTCCGCATAACCGGTTGACTAACGTTGATTTCCCTGCTGAAAAATGCCCGCAAAATGCAACAGTAAGCCGGCCCTCGGCCAGCTTACTGTTCAACTCCAATACTTGCTTCGCGTGCAGACTGTCACCAGCCGCCTGCATCTCTGCTGCGGCATTGGACAGTGCCTCTGTCATGCCTCGTACTGTCGTTTCCATCATGGTCTATACAGCTTCCTCTTCCGCAGGCAGGCAAATTTCAAATACATTACCATGCTGCAAAATCATAATATTGCGCTCTTTTTCTTTCATTACAACAACTTCAGGCTTTTGGCGCATACGTTCGATGTATTGCTCAGGCACATCCCCGGAGCCGCTCACGGTTACGCCTTCTACCAGAATATCCTCATTTTCTTGCGGAGGTGATTCGAGAACTTGCTCAAAAATATCGGAGAACAGTTCAAAATTGTTTGTATACACGGAAATGCATTTCATTGTCATCATCCTTCATTGGCTTTTTTCGGTTTGGTTGCCTTAATTTTAGTCTTCGTTTGTCCGCCCGGCTTCATACGCTGTTTGCCTTCCTTACAGAGATCAAGCAGCGGACATATCGGGCATTGCGGGTTTTGTGCTTTGCAATGATAGCGGCCGAAAAAAATAAGCCGGTGATGGGTGAGCGTCCATTCCTCACGGGGTACAAGCTTCATCAGCTTCTTTTCAACTTCCAGTACGGTATCATCCAGCTTAGCCATGCCAAGCCGTTTCGATACCCGCTCCACGTGCGTATCTACGGCAATTGCAGGAACGCCAAACGCATTCGAGACAACTACATTGGCGGTCTTGCGTCCAACGCCAGGCAGCTCTGTCAGCTGCTCATGCCTCGAAGGAACTTCCCCTTCATATTTATCGATTAGGATGCGGCATAGCTTTTGAATATTAGATGCCTTGCTGCGGAATAGCCCGATACGGCGAATATCCTGCTCCAGCTCTTCCAGCGGCACAGTCAAATAATCTTCCGGCCGTCTATATTTCTGAAACAGATTGACAGTGACTTTGTTCACTGTCTCATCGGTACATTGTGCCGACAGCAGGACCGCGATGGTCAGTTCAAACGGATTACTGTGATGCAATTCACAATGTGCATCCGGGAACATCTCCGCTAACGTATCCAATATATGTCGCATCTTCTGCTTCGCATTCATCGTCTCTCTCCTAATCCCAAACACTATCGTTCAAAGTGTAGCGAAATTTGTCACGAGAAGCAACCTTATTCGGCCGTAAATACAGAAAAAACCGCCCATTTGGACGGTTTTTTCACAAAATATAAGAATTTAGCCTTATTTCTGCTCGTTATACCACTTATATTTCACCGTAACCTTACGATTTTACAATTTTGATTGCTTTATTGTTGAAGCCATAGACGGTGATCGAATCCCCGTCCTTTAATGCGCTGACCTGAATGGACGCGTTGTTGTACAAAATTTTGGTATCAGAAGAAATATAGGCGAAGTTGCTGTTATCTTCCGATGTATTCTTATATGTCCACAGTGTCGCATTAGCCGCGTCATACTTCCAATACGTGCGCTTATCGCCTACCGCAACGGTTACAATGGTCTGTTCGTTCTCGTCTTTATAGACTTGAATAATATCACCTGACGCAATCGACGAGGACGTAGAAGTGGTCTGCGTGCCTTTGATCACTTTAACGCCTTTGGAGAGCGAAACCGTTGATGTTGAACCATTTGTTTCCGTCACGGACAGACTGCTTGACGATACGGAAGACACCGTGCCGTACTTCATCGTAATGATCTTTACAGATTGAATATTGCTTCCGATGTAAGGGACATTAATGATCGTGCCGCTTGTTAAAGCACTTATCGTCAAAGCGCTGCCATTCTCATCGGTAATCGGAACATTCGTCAGCGAAATCTCTCTTTGCGAATTATCCGCCGCTTTTACCGTTACAAGCTTGGTTGACGTATTTGCGGAGACAACCTGATACTGCAGCGTTTTATGAACCTGAATGGTTGCTGCCTTCTCTTGGTTCGAATCGAGCAGAACAGTCAACGTATCTCCTGCCTGCAGGCTTCCGATCGTAGGAACCGATACGCCTGGAATTTGGAGAAGTGGTGCTGTATACGGGATACTAACCTTCTCGCCGGAATCAAGCTTAACGGACAGTAACTTGTCATTGGTGTTTACAGACACCAGCGTACCCGTCTGTTTGTAAATAAAGCTTAAGGATACAACTACATTGCCGGAATACGTAATTTTAACTTTGCGGTTAGCAACAAGATAAGCTCTCGCTTGGCTCACCGTAATTGACGATCCGTTATAATCAATTTTGGTAGAATCGTTCAGGAATAACGCACTTGCGTTTGTTGTAGCGGGATCAACTACCGTAAGCAGTTTGTTATCGCCGCTGTAGTTGACAACCGTTGCTGAATCAATGGTTGAGACATTCCGGTTTACAACTTCAATACGTGTAACTTTCTGCTCATCATTCAAGGTGAGCTTGATATTATCGATTCCCTTCAGCAGATCGCTAACCGTTGGTTCCTCGATACCGTTAATGATGACTACCGCATTATCCGCCAGGAATTTGGACTGCAGCGTGCCGTCTACAAGATAGTTGATCAAGCCGCTGCCCGCTGAATAGAATTGTCCCGTGACGGTATTGGCGCCAGTTTGCACCTCAGCTGTAATGGATACTACCTGGGGTGCGCTGCGGAATGTATCTTGAACGATTGTCAGATTCGTATCACGCTTCAGATCGGACATCTGCAATGTTTTACCGGTGCTGTCTTTTACGGACACCGCGCTGCTGTAAGTGAATTTTACCGGTTCATCATTCACCCAGGCATAGAAGTAACGATCCGTAGTATTCACGCGGTCCAGCTTTGCTGTTGTTGTTTTGACATGCTGCTCCGTTCCTTGTGCTTCTACATATAACGCCTTACCCGAGTTGCTAATAAGCGTAACATCTGTATAGAGCTTGATATCGCCGGCTGCGATTGGATTATCGCTGTCCGCTTTATAGAACAACGATTTGGAGTCCAGCGTGTAAGAGGTTTCTTTCCCTTCGCTGTACAAAGTAATCGACGTAGCTGTTTGAGCAGTTACGATCCCGCTAACCTGTCCCGCATAAGGTACTTCATATTGTTTCTCCGCACGGCTGAACAAGGTTGCAAGACTTGCCCGGTTTACAGGAGCTTTCGGATCAAACTTTGTTGCCGATACGCCTTTTACCAGATCTAGCGACACCGCGGCATTAACATAACCCAGGTATTTAGGGGTAATCTGATTGCCGTCAGCAAAGGTTGAAGCCGTCTTGCTCAGATCATCGGCTAAATCTTTCTTCTCAATTGCTTTCACAAGCAGCTTAGTTACCCACTCCCTCGTCGCGGGAGTTGTACCCCATGCTTGTTTCGTGTTTGCAGATGCAATCGCGTATTCATCATTCTGATCAAGCAGGCCGTTCTTGAAAGCCACAATAATATAAGGCTTAGCGAAATTACTTACTTTGAATGATGCAGGGTAAGCAACGATATCATCCGGTTTGACTTCATCCGCCAGACCGGCGAAACGAAGAGCCATCACAACCGCTTCTTCTTGCGAGACGCTGTTCAGCGGGCGGAATTCCGTTTTGCCGCTTGACGTTTTATAACCGTTAATAATGCCTTGCAGGGCCAGCTTTGTAACATGCTTTTGTGCCCATGCAGGAATCGTGTCCGCAAACGGACTGTTCGTAACAACCGCCGCAAATGCAGACGGGGCTGGAACCGCAATGGAGGCGCCACCGGCAAGCAAGGAGAAAGCTAAAACGCCGGCAATCAATTTGGAACGGGATGAATGGGTTGGCATAGATGAATAATCCTCCTCAATTTATCATTTAGCAGTATGGCGAACGGCTGGATGCTCAAGATCGAAGTGGCCCATCAGGCTTTCCAAGGCTTGTCCATCCACCAGAAGATCATAAGATTGCACAAAATCAAACTGGAACAAGGTTTGTCCAAGAGAATCAAGCAGCATCTGCTCCCCCGGCGCACCTAAGCGAGCGGTGTCAGGCAGTTCGATATCAATCGTTACCGCATTATTCTCAAGCTTGACGGATTTAATGGGAATTGGCTTCCACAAAGATACTGTTCCGTCAGGACCGTCTTGCTGCAAGGCAGCTAAAGCTTGCTTAATCAGGTCTTCTGAAGAATGAGATTTCACATCGATTTTCTTCGCGATTAACTTCTCAAACTCCGTATCAGCATAATAGATTTCAATGGGATTTGCCGGTTCCGTTTGAACGGTCGGTTCGTCCGTTGGAACCGGAGTCGGCGTAGGTTCAGTAGCTGCAACCGTCTCTATCGACGGGCTTGGCGCCGGTGCATTGCCGCTTCCTTCACTGCCTGACTGACCATCCGGCTTATTCGCATTTCCGCATGCTGCTACAGTTAAAAGGACGATAAATAATAAAATGATGACTGCCGGTTTGCGCACGATCGATTTCCCCGCTTTCTCAAGGTGAAACAGCTTTCGCCGTACTTAAACGGCAGAGCATGTTTCATTCCGGTGAATTCTTAGAATTTAAGAAAGTTTCAGGTACTCTTTAATTCCTGCCACGATTTCTGCCGCCATTTTGTTTTGCGTTGCATCACTGTACAGGATTTCGGAGTCACCTTTGTTCGACAAGAATCCGGTTTCGAGCAAAATAGCTGGCATCGTTGTTTCTCTCGTTACATGCAAGTTACCGTATTTCACGCCGCGATCCTTAAGGCCGGTAGCTTTCACCAGATGCTTGTGAATGATAGTTGCAAGAGGCTTGCTGCTGTCACGCGTGTAGTAGGTTTCCGTACCCGTTACGCTGGAAGTAGGATTACTGTTCGCATGAATAGAGATAAAAATATCCGCTTTATTGTTCTTGGCGAACGTCACGCGGTCTGCGAGCGTTACGAATTTATCTTCCGGTCTGCTGAGCAGCGGCTTGATATACTTTTCTTTGTCCAGCAAAGCTTTTACTTTAAGCGACAGACTAAGATTGGCTTCCTTCTCCCAACGCCCGTTAATGCTCTTCGCGCCAGGATCGGTTCCGCCATGGCCGGCATCAATAACAACGTTATAGACTTTATCACCCGGGTTCGTTGTGACCGGCGGAGGTGTCGGATCAACCGGCGTAGTTGTGGCCGGATCGGTTAATCCAATAGTTAATACCCCTGCTCCATTATCCTGAACCACGGCATCGGCATCCGTATCCGTATTCAAATCAAGCACTAGTCTAGCAGTAGCCGGATTCGTAGAAAATACCGAGTAACGGAACATGGAGATATACGGATTGTCCGCTACAGGAATCCGTGTTTCCGCTCCCATGAATTGAGATGATAAGACGTCTGAGTAAGTCGTGTTCGGAAAGTCAATGACGATACGCTTCGGAGCATCAAGCTTGAACGGCTTAATAGTCCCCAATTTACCATCATAGTTAATAATAATGCCGAAGTTGCTGTCATACTGAATGGACGTAATCGAGCTTGTCTCTACAGGATCCGGTGTTGTTGCAGGATCTTCGGGATCAGCTGATTTGTACAAATAGACGGATTTCGTCGTTTGTTCCCATTTCACGGTTAATCCAAGCTGCTCGCTTACAAACCGAACGGGAATCATGGTCGTCCTACCTTTTTGCAGTTTGGCAGACATGTCCATTTGCACCGGTTTGTTATTAACGAGCGCAATGTTCTTGTCGATGGTAAGTACAATCTGGTTTTGACCGTTATGTATGGTGACTGTCTTTGTAGCCGCGGACCAATTGACCTCGTAGCCCATATTTTCCGATACAACCCTGATTGGGACAAGTGTAAAATTGTTCACGATCTGCGGATCATCATATGGAGCAAGCAATTGATCGTTCAGATAAAGCTTCGGGACGACTGGCGTTGACGCAGCTTGTCCCACTCCGGAGAACAAAGTAAACAGAACCGCCATAAACAACAAAATAGGCACAAACTTCTTTTTCATTTTCCACCTCGATGACTGAAATTGCCTGCATCGAATGTGAGATCATTCGACTTTGCTAGACGAATTATTAGACGCATTTTGTCAGAAAAAGTTGCGTAGAAAGGAAAAAAGAGGGCAACTCTTCTATGTCTGAAGAGCTGCCCTCTTTTCCAATGCTATCTATTAACCCAGATAGGCAGGACGCTTTTGTTCGTAAGCTGTAATTTTGTCTTCATGCTGCAGGGTCAGGCCGATATTATCCAGACCTTGAAGCAGGAACTGGCGGCGGTGCTCATCGATATCGAACGCAAGATCCAGACCGTAATCGTCCGTCAGCTTTTTGTTCTCAAGATCGACAGTCAACTGGTAGCCGTCATGTTTCGCTGTGCGTTGGAACAGGTCTTCGACTTGCTCTTCGCTCAGCTTGATTGGCAGGATGCCGTTTTGGAAGCAGTTGTTGTAGAAAATATCCGCATAAGACGGTGCGATAACGACTTTGAAGCCGTAGTCAAGAATCGCCCAAGGTGCATGCTCACGGGAAGATCCGCAGCCAAAGTTCGCACGGGAGATCAAGACGGAAGCGCCTTGGTAACGCGGTTTGTTTGGTTCGAAATCAACGTTTACTTCGCCGTTTCTGTGGAAACGCCATTCATAGAACAAGAATTGGCCAAAGCCGCTGCGTTCGATGCGTTTCAAGAATTGTTTAGGGATGATAGCGTCCGTGTCGACGTTTACGCGGTCGACCGGGGCAACGATGCCCGTCAGTTGTTTAAATGGTTCCATATCGGTAATACCCCTCTCTCACACGTTCAATTAGTTCAACACTTCGGATTTAACATTCCAGTCACGTACGTCTGTGAAGCGGCCTTTGATTGCTGCGGCAGCTGCCATTGCCGGCGATACCAGATGCGTACGTCCGTCACGGCCTTGACGGCCTTCGAAGTTACGGTTCGATGTCGATGCACAACGTTGTCCTGGTTCCAGAACGTCCGGGTTCATCGCAAGACACATCGAGCAGCCTGCTTCACGCCATTCGAATCCAGCTTCTGTGAATACTTTATCGAGGCCTTCTTTTTCAGCTTGCAGCTTAACGCGGCCCGAACCCGGAACAACGATAGCCGTAACTTTCTCGCTTACTTTGTAGCCGCGAGCGATTTCGGCAGCGGCACGAAGGTCTTCGATCCGGCCGTTCGTACAAGAACCGATGAAGACATAGTCGATCTCGATTTCTGTCATTGGCGTACCCGGTTTCAGATCCATATATTCAAGCGCTTTTTCTGCTGCTTTGCGCTCGTTCTCAGTCGGCAGAGATTGCGGGAATGGAACGGAAGAAGTGATGTCCGTACCCATGCCTGGGCTTGTGCCCCAGGTTACTTGCGGGATCAGGGAATCAACGTCGAAGTCAACAATGGTATCATAAGTTGCGCCTTCGTCCGTTGTCAGCTGTTTCCAAGCCTCAACTGCCTCATCATAGTTTGCAGGCGAGTACTCGCGGCCTTTCAGGTATTCAAACGTTGTTTCGTCCGGTGCGATCAGACCAGCACGCGCGCCGCCTTCGATCGACATGTTGCAGACCGTCATGCGCTCTTCCATTGTCAGGGAGCGAATCGCTTCGCCTGTGTACTCGATAACGTAACCAGTTGCGAAGTCAGTGCCGTATTTCGCGATAACGCCAAGGATCAAGTCCTTCGCCGTTACGCCTGGTTTACGGCTACCTTTGAAGCGAACTTCCATTGTTTTTGGTTTTGCTTGCTGCAAACATTGTGTAGCCATTACGTGCTCAACCTCGGAAGTACCGATACCGAAAGCAAGAGCGCCAAACGCTCCGTGCGTCGATGTGTGGCTGTCGCCGCAAACGATTGTTTTGCCTGGATGCGTCAGGCCGATTTCAGGACCCATAACGTGCACAACGCCTTGGTCGATGTTATCGAGGTCAAACAGTTTAACGCCGAAGTCTTTACAGTTCTGCGTCAGCGTATCGATTTGTTGCTTGGAGATTGGGTCTTTAATATTGAAACGGTCCTTTGTTGGAACGTTGTGGTCCATTGTTGCAAACGTCAGGTCAGGACGGCGAACCTTGCGGCCAGTCATACGAAGACCTTCGAATGCTTGCGGCGACGTTACTTCATGCACCAGCTGCAAGTCGATATAAATGATGCTCGGCTTGCCCTCTTCCTGATGAATGACGTGATTATCCCAAATTTTCTCAAACAGTGTTCTTTTCGTCATTATATTCACCCCATCGTTCAAGCGAATTCATCGCTTTGCTCTATTAGATGTTAATAGCATAGCATCTCCTTCTTGATTCAACCAAGATATAATATCTATAATGATTATAGGCAATAACTATAAAATAACGATAACTATTCTCATTTGGACTATAAGGGGAATGCTGGTAATGGAACTTAGACAACTACAGTACGTGATTCAAATTGCAATTGAGAAGAACTTTTCCCGCGCGGCCGAGAAGCTGCATATTGCGCAGCCGTCTCTAAGCCAGCAGCTTTCCAAGCTTGAACAGGAGCTTGGCGTCCTGCTGTTCCGCCGTACGACCAATTCCGTCGAGCTGACGCAGGCCGGTCAAGTGTTTGTGGACAAATCCCAGTCGATTCTGGATGCCATTGAACAGTTAAAGCAAGAGATGGATGATATGGCCCAAATGAAGCGCGGACGACTAGTTGTTGGTACCCTTCCAATTACCGGGTCGCACATCCTGCCGCTAGTGCTTCCGGTCTTCGGGGAGCTGTATCCGCAGATTGAGGTCATTTTAGTAGAAGATACAACCTTAAAGCTGGAGCAGCTTACGGCTAACGGGGGAACCGATATAAGCCTACTTACCTTGCCGCTTGTCGATCAGTCGTTGGAATGGGAATCTCTTATGGAGGAGGAAATCTGTCTGGCCGTACCTCCAAACCATCCATTGGCTGGCAGGAAGGACGAAATATCGATTGAGGAACTACGGGAGGAACCGTTCGTTGGCCTCAAGAAAGGTCAAGGCTTCCGTCAAATTCTCGTAAATTTGTGCCAACAGGCCGGCTTTACACCTAACATCGTGTTTGAGAGCAGTAACATTGAGACCGTACAATCGCTTATTGCAGGCGGAATGGGCATAACCTTTGTTCCAAAGATGCTGACCCGGGCCGCGGGCGGCGAGTTTGTGCCTGTTTATTTATCGCTCAAAGACCATCCGTCGCGTACGTTAATTATCGCCAGCCGCAAAGGACGGTATTTGTCCAAAGCGGCAGTGGCGTTCATTGAAACGATGAACAAGACAATCAGTCATTACAAGTGACAGCTGCTAATATAAAGACGGTCTGCGATCCTCGAATACCGGGATTTTGCCGCGTACCGTATCAACGAGAGACAAGTCGATCTCGGCATACAAGATGGTCTCCTCTTCTCCCGCTTCTGCAAGGGTCTCCCCCCATGGGTCAAGAACCATCGAATGGCCGAAGAAATGCGTCTCTCCGCTTATTCCTACGCGGTTGCAGGCAATTACGAACATTTGATTCTCAATTGCGCGGGCTGTAAGCAGCGTCCGCCAGTGATGCAATCTCGGATGAGGCCATTCGGCCGGAACGAAGAGCAGCTTCGCGCCATCCAGCGCGAGCTTTCTCGCCAGTTCCGGGAACCTGATGTCGTAGCAAATCATCATGCCAGCGCCTGCTCCTTCAATCTCCAGCTTGCCGAGCTTATCCCCCGCCGCCAAATACTTTTCTTCATCCATTAAGCGGAACAGGTGAATTTTCGAATAATCACCGTTCCTGTTGCCTTCGCGGTCAAAAGCAAAGATGGTGTTGTATACGCCGTCTTCGCGCCCTTCGGCGATTGATCCGGCAATAATATGAATACCGTGCTTGCGGCTGAACTCCGACAAATAGGCAATCGTGCGCTCGCCTTTAGGATCTGCGAGAGTCGTTATCTCGGTTAACGCGTAACCTGTATTCCACATCTCGGGAAATACAATGACGTCCGGCTTATTGGGCTGGGACGCCGCTTCCTCCAGCATACTTGCCAGCTTGGCGAAATTCGCTTCCGGCTGCCCTACTTCTATATTCATTTGCAATAATGCAATACGCAATGGCTGTGTCATTTCTTGTCCTCCTCGAGTAAATTGCTGCCCAATGACCAAGATGCCCGATTCCAGTCATTCTTGCTTCATATGAATAAGCTTTTCCCTAATGATACCTTCTCATGGTTCAGTGTCAAGATGGGCAGATTAATGGAGAAGAGTTATTCATTCCCGTAAAAGGAGAGATTGAAAATGCGCCAGAAACGATTAGCAGCCCTGCTGCTCGCCCTTTGCTTCATGCTGACCTTCGCCTCATCCTCCGCCTTCGCGGCATCGCCTGAGGATCAGCCCTTTAAACCCGTTCAAGTATTTGATGTGAAAGCCGGGAAAGTGGTGCATACAACACCAAACGATAAAGAATATCAGCAGTTCGCTAATAAGTGGATTGCATCGGTAACCGGGCTTGCCCCTCAGCTCACGAATGACGACAGCTGTATTTATGTTTATCGTGTACCTCTTGAGAAGCCCGTCACCATCACGGTAAACGGCACAAAGCTGCTGGCTGACGACGTGTTCCTATTTTATTGCGATGGCAAACCGCCGCTTCTGCTCGTCTTTGACGAACAACGCAGACCCTTCCTTCTGCTCTTCAAAGAAGATATAACACCATTTATTAAGAAGGTCGGCATTCCGGCTACCTAAAGCAGCAAATCGCTTCCCTCTATGCCGACTAATCTAAATTCTAAGCATTTATTAGAGCTGCTATAATTTAGGCTTAGAATTCGCCGGAGTGAAACGAGCTCTGCCACTTATGGGCGGCATGGCCGTTTCACTTTGCTCGACATTTAAGGTTTCGTCATGCTACATTTAATCTAATGTCGTTATACGATTAGAGAGCATTTATGGTGGAGTGTGAGCAAATGGAAACTCAAGTTAATGAGCATGTAATTAAACCGGCGGACCGCATGACGGCGCTGCCAACGCAGTTCTTTGCCAAGCTTGTCGGCAAGGCGAATGCCCAGGCGGCTAAAGGCCGGGATGTTATCAATCTGGGGCAAGGCAATCCCGATCAGCCTACCCCTCCCCATATCGTAGCAAAAATGCAGGAAGCTTCGGCGAATCCGATGTATCACCGCTATCCGCCTTTCAGCGGCTATTCGTTCCTGAAGGAAGCGGTTGCTCACCGCTATAAAGAGGATTATGGCGTTGAAGTGGATCCCGCTACCGAAGTAGCCATTCTGTTCGGGGGCAAAACAGGACTGGTTGAGATTAGCCAATGTCTGCTTAACCCGGGTGATGTATGTCTGGTACCGGATCCCGGCTACCCGGACTACTGGTCGGGCGTAGCCCTCTCCGGCGCTGAAATGAGCTTCATGCCTCTGACGGCCGATAACCGCTTCCTCCCGGACTATAACGCGATTGATCAGGAAGCGCTGAAGCGCGCCAAGCTGATGTTCATTAATTACCCGAACAACCCGACTGGTGCCGTTGCCGATACCAAGTTCTATGAAGAGACTGTAGCTTTTGCACGCCGTACCGGTGTCGTTGTAGCAAGCGACTTTGCCTATGGTGCCATCGGCTTTGACGGCAAAAAGCCGGTCAGCTTCCTTCAGACACCGGGTGCCAAGGAAGTTGGCGTAGAGTTCTATACCCTTTCCAAAACCTATAACATGGCTGGCTGGCGGGTTGGCTTTGCGATCGGCAACGCGCAGATCGTGTCGCTGATCAATCTGATCCAGGATCATTATTACTGCAGCCTGTTTGGCGGAATTCAGGAAGCGGCTGCTCTTGCCCTAACAGGTCCTCAGGACTGTGTAAACGAGCTGACGGCCAGATATGAAAGCCGCCGTGAAGCGGTCTTTGGCGCACTGGAGCGGATTGGCTGGAAAGCTGACCGTCCGGGCGGTTCCTTCTTCTGCTGGCTTCCGGTTCCGGAAGGCTATACTTCTGAATCGTTTGCCGATCTTGTACTTGAGCAGGCTGATGTTGTCGTTGCTCCCGGCAACGGATTCGGCACACATGGCGAAGGATATGTCCGACTAGGCCTCTTGACCAGCGAAGATAGGCTTATAGAAGCGATTGAGCGGATCGGAAAGCTCGGCATCTTTTAACCTGTGCAGCAGACCGGCTAATCCCCGGTCTGCTGTCTGTTTATATGGTGTTTGCCTTGCTTTACAGCAATGGGGTATCATGATATGCTAACGTTAACTGAAGATGTAACGTGATGACGGGACTAGTAAGCGAGATGGCCGTGTCCAGAGAGCAAATTCATCAGGCTGCAAGATTTGCCTCGGTTCCTTGCTGAATCCAACCCCCGAGCGGCCGGCGAGAGCCGGACAGCGCCTCCTGTTATGAGGCTTGAGATGGACCTGGGTGTGCAAGTATGCCATTCGGTCAACAAAGGTGGTACCGCGGAAGCTATAGACTTTCGTCCTTTATGGACGGAGGTCTTTTTATTTTGTCATGAAATGGGATGAGAAGATGTCGGAGAGAATCGTTGTCAAAATCGGAAGCAGCTCCTTAACCTCGGAAGAAGGCGGCTTAAACCGCGAACGCATCACCTATTTCGCAGCTGAACTCGCTGCTTTGCACAAGCGGGGCTGCCCGCTTATTCTAGTTACCTCCGGCGCTGTAGCCGCAGGGTTCCGCCAGATCGGATACGCAGCACGTCCTAAGGCCGTGCATGAGAAACAAGCGGCCGCAGCTGTTGGTCAGGCGCTGCTCATGCAGGCTTACCAGGAAGCATTCGGAGAGTTTGGCATTGGCGTTGCACAAATTTTGCTGACGCGCGCAGACTTCTCTAACCGCAAACGGATCCAGAATGCACTCAAAACAATCGAGGAATTGCTGCGCCTGCGCATTATACCTATTATTAATGAAAATGATACGGTAGCTACTGATGAACTGGAACTAAAGTTTGGCGATAATGATAAGCTGTCCGCTCTTGTTGCGGCCATGACGAAAGCCAGCAGGCTTGTTATGATTACAGACATGGACGGCTTATACACGGAAGATCCGCGGAAAAATCCGGAGGCTGTCAAGATCGAGCGCGTGGATCAGATTTCGGAGGAAATTATGCAGCTTGCCGGTGGAGCAGGCTCTGCGGTCGGCACCGGGGGCATGCGCTCCAAGATCGAAGCTGCACGTATATCCATGCGAGGCGGCGTCCGGGCTTTTATCGGGAAGATTCAGCAAGCTGGCGATTTGCAATTAGCGGTAGACGGAACCGGCAAAGGCACTTATTTCGATACCCAGTTACATAGTCTCCCGATGAAGAAGCAATGGCTAGGCTTCCACTCTATGCCGCAAGGCCGGATCATTGTAGACGACGGTGCAGAACATGCCTTGCTCGTTGGAGGCAAGAGCCTGCTACCTGCCGGCATTCGCGAAATTCAGGGAGATTTCCATTCCGGGGATGTTGTTGAAGTAACCAATCTGACGGGCGATACGATCGGCCGCGGTGTTGTGAACTATGAAGCCTGGCAGATACAAGCTGTGGCCGGACTCAGCACGGAAGAAGTAAAACGCCGGGTTGATGTCGGAAGAATTGAAGTCATTCACCGCGACGAGTGGGTATCCCTGCGATAAACTTTTAGGAGGAATCAACGATGGCTAGTGAAGTGAGACAAAAAGCAACCCTTGCGCAGAACGCCGCAAACGTGATGAACAAAATGACGACCGCGCAGAAAAACACAGCCCTTGCGGCGATGGCTGATGCCCTTATCGAGAATCAGGCCTCTATTATTGAAGCTAACGGAAAAGATCTGGAGCGCGGGCGGGAGAACGGCACCAGCCCTTCCCTGCTCGACCGTCTTGCCTTGAATGAAGCCCGCGTCGCTGACATCGCAGAAGGCTTGCGTCAAGTCGTGGAGCTTCCAGACCCTGTGGGCGAACTGCTCGAGCAGTTCGATCGTCCAAATGGACTTCGCGTAGAGAAAACGCGCGTACCGCTTGGCGTAATCGGCATGATCTATGAAGCCCGTCCGAATGTGACGGTTGACGCAGTTGGCCTATGCCTCAAAACCGGCAACTGCGTTGTCCTTCGCGGCGGCTCCGCTGCCATCGAATCCAACCGCCGGATTGTTGAAGTCTTGCGCGAGGCGCTTGCGGCAACGGATTTGCCGCAGGATGCGATTCAGCTTATTGAAGATTCCGACCGTGCATCGGTTAATGAAATGCTCAAACTAAACGGACTGCTGGATGTCGTTATTCCACGAGGCGGTGCAGCCCTGATCCGTAACGTAGTAGAGAACGCGACAGTACCTGTTATAGAGACCGGCGCCGGCATTTGTCATACCTTCGTGGATGAGAGTGCGGATTATGATATGGCGGAGCGTATTGCCTTCAATGCCAAAGTACAGCGCCCTTCTGTCTGCAACTCGATGGAAACGCTGCTGCTTCACGAAGCATTCGCCGAGCGCCATCTGTCGCAAATCACCGACCGCTTCGTTGCTGCTAACGTTGAACTTCGCGGCGACAAACGAACGGCGGAGCGCATTTCGCAGGTGAAGCCGGCAACCGAACAGGATTATGCGACGGAATATAACGATTATGTTTTAAATATTCGTATTGTAGCAAACTTAGATGAGGCGCTTGACCATATCCGAACGTTTAGCACCAAGCATTCGGAATGCATCGTGACAGAGAATGCGGCACATGCCGAACGTTTCCTGATGGAGGTTGACGCGGCTGCCGTGTATCATAACGCCTCTACCCGCTTTACTGACGGCTTCGAATTTGGCTTTGGGGCTGAGATCGGCATTAGTACGCAAAAGCTCCACGCGCGCGGCCCAATGGGTCTGCCAGCTCTAACATCAACGAAATTCCGGGTTTACGGCAACGGCCAAATCCGCGGTTAAGATAAAGGGAATAGGTTGGAGGGTGAAGAACATGTTATCGATGGAAAAAACAAATGCAAACGCAAATGTTAAAGCTTTAAAAATCAGCTTCTACGGCGCGGGCTCAATGGCGGAAGCAATTGTACGCGGACTTATTAATCAAAAGCTGACGAAGCCGGAGCAAATCTCTATGCTGAACCGTCAGAACGCTGACCGGCTGAATGAGCTCACCGAGCGCTACGGCATTCAAACGGTACTGAGCGGATCGACAAATGAGCAATTCATCCAGGATGCGGACATTATTTTCCTTGCGATGAAGCCTAAGGATGCGGTCAGCGCAATCTCGTCTATTAAGCATTTGATTTCCGACAAACAGCTGATTGTCTCGGTTATTGCCGGCTTATCAATCGCTTCGATGGAACGCGTATTAGGCAGATCCGCCGCAATCGTGCGGACGATGCCTAACACTTCCAGCACAATAGGTCTTGGCGTTACGGGCATCAGCTATTCCGACACTGTAACGGAAGAACAACGTCTGCTTGCGGAGACCATGTTTGCATCAATCGGAATCAACGCCGTTGTTGAGGAATCCCTTCAGGATTCTATCGTTGGCGTATCCGGCAGCGGACCGGCTTATGTCTATTTCTTCATGGAAGCGATGATGGAAGCGGCAGAGAAGCTTGGACTCCCTGCCGACCAGGCCAAAGAGCTGATTGTACAGACGGTTCTTGGTGCAGCCGAAATGGTACGGACAACAGGCGAAGAGCCTGCTGAGCTTCGCCGCAAGGTTACGTCTCCGAACGGAACGACGCAGGCGGCCATCGAATCGATGACAACAAGCGGCTTAACTGAGGCTGTTGTTCGCGGCATGCTGCGTTCCGCAGAACGCGCGGGCGAAATCGGAGCCGATATTGAAAGGAGCACGCTTTCCTAATGAACCAGATGTGTGTGGCAACCTACCGCTGCTTTGACGAGAAAGCAGATTTTGATAAAAAAGCATTGTCCATAGCTGTTGGATTAACGGTCGGCAGCTGGACGGAACTTCCGGAAGCACGTAAAGCCGAGATGGAAAAGCATCTTGGGAAGGTGTTGTCCGTTGAAGTGCATGAACAGGCTGGCAGCGAACGTTATGCAGATATCCGTATCGCCTACCCGGACATCAACTTCAGCCGTGACATCCCTGCCCTGCTCGTTACGATCTTCGGCAAGCTGTCGATGGATGGTAAAATCAAGCTGATCGACCTGGATGTATCCGAGCAATTCCAGTCCGCCTTCCCTGGCCCGAAATATGGACTGGAAGGCGTCCGCCAGCTCCTTGGCGTTCACGACCGCCCGCTGCTGATGAGTATCTTCAAATCCGTAGTTGGTCATGATCTGCCGAACCTGCAGGAGCAATTCTACAAGCAGGCGCTTGGCGGCGTTGACCTGATCAAGGATGATGAAATCCTGTTCGAGAACCCGCTTACTCCGCTTGAGAAACGCGTTGAGGTCTGCATGGAAGCAGCCCGCAAAGCCCAGCAGGAAACAGGCCAAAATCTGCTGTATGCCGTTAACTTGACAGGGCCTACCTCGCAGCTTGCAAGCCAGGCCCGCAAAGCGATTGCAGCCGGTGCTAACGCTCTGCTGTTCAACGTCCTGTCTTACGGCTATGATGTACTGCATGAGCTGAGCAAAGATCCTGAGATTAATGTGCCGATTGCCGCTCATCCTGCGATGGCCGGCGCCTTTTATCCATCGCCGCATTACGGCATCAGTGCTTCCGTTCTTCTGGGTAAGCTGATGCGGCTTGCAGGTGCGGATTTGGTGCTCTTCCCTTCTCCTTACGGCTCGGTTGTTATGCCGAAGGAAGAAAATCTGGCGGTGAAGGAAGCGCTGCTCGCGCCTTCGGATACGCTCCGGACAAGCTTCCCTGTTCCATCTGCTGGCATTCATCCAGGTCTTGTGCCGCTTATCTTGCGTGATTTCGGTACAGATGTAGTCGTGAACGCAGGCGGCGGCATCCACGGCCATCCAATGGGTACGGCAGCCGGCGGCAAAGCTTTCCGCAGCGCCATTACGGCAGCAATGAACGGCGTATCGCTTCGTGAAGCAGCGGCGCAGCCGGGTAATGAACCGCTTAAGGCGGCTATTGATGCATGGGGGATTAAGGAATGACAACTGCTAAGAAACGCATCATCTTCTGTGATTTCGACGGAACCATCACCGTTAACGATAATATCATAGCGATTATTAAACATTTCAACCCGCCGGGATGGGAAGACATTGCAAACTCTGTTCTGTCCCAGCAAATTTCGATTCGCGACGGCGTTGGCCAAATGTTCCGCCTCCTCCCGACTTCCATCAAGCAGGAAGTTGTAGAGTATGGCATTAACAATGTTCAGATCAGGGACGGCTTTGCAGAGCTCCTTCAATATTGCAAAGACGAGCAGATCGAGTTTTATGTGACAAGCGGCGGCATCGATTTCTTTGTGTACCCGGTCCTTGCCCGCTTCGGCATTCCGGAAGATCATATTTACTGCAACGGCAGTGACTTCAGCGGCAAGCAAATCGAGATTACATGGCCGCATCCATGTGACGGGCATTGCACGAATGACTGCGGGATGTGCAAAACGACCATTATGCGCCGTTTCCCTGCCACTGAATTCGAACGAATTATTATCGGAGACAGCGTGACCGACTTTGAAGGCGCGAAGCTCGCAGACGTCGTCTTCTCCCGCCATTATCTGACTGATAAATGTAAGGAGCTTGGCCTTCCTCATACCGAATTTATAACCTTCCATGACATCGTGGATGAGCTCAAGAAAGAAAGGACGGTCTAATATGGCCTTTTCCGATATTAAGCTGGAACAAAAGCAGCAGGCGCTTGCCGAACTGCGCAGCGTCAAAGAATTATTTGCTTCCCGCGGCTGGTTTGCCGGTACAAGCGGCAATCTCTCGGTTCGCGTAGGCGATTACACGCCGGATGAATTTTACTTCGCCATTACGGCAAGCGGCAAGGATAAGACGGTACATACGCCGGAAGATTATCTGTTCGTAGATAAAGACGGCAAGGCTTGCGAAGCGACCAGCCTGAAGCCTTCTGCCGAAACGCTCATTCATAACGAGATTTACCGCTTAACGGGTGCAGGCGCTATTTTTCACGTCCATTCCGTTTACAGTGCGGTGATATCCGAATGGTTCTGGGAGCGCAAAGCCGTTCCTGTCGATGGCGTTGAACTGATAAAGGGTCTGAACATCTGGGAAGAAGAGGCGCATATCGATATTCCGATCGTCTCCAACTTCGCCGAGATTCCTCGTATTGTACCGGAGGTTACGGAACGCCTCGATAAGCGGATTCCGGGCATTATTCTTCGCAAGCACGGCATCTACGCCTGGGGCGCAAATGCCTTCGAGGCGAAGCGTCATATCGAATCGTTCGAGTTCCTGTTCGAATATGTGTACCGCTGGGAAATGCTGAACGGCAGAAAATAAGGTAAAAAAAAGCTGGTCCCCCTCGTTCGTCACGAGCAGGACCAGCTTTTTATCTATAGACTTAATTCTGCAACCGCTAGTAATTCTTCCATCTTGAATAACGAGTGGACTTCGAATTCCGCCTCTTCCAGGTTGGCTCTGCCTGCCGGCTCCCTCTCGATGACACACAGCACCTCTTTCAGCTCTGCATCATGATTAAGCAAATCCGCTGCGCTCAACAGCACCTGACCGCCTGTCGTAATGACATCCTCGATAATACAGACCTTCTTGCCCGTAATATCAATCCCTTCCGCCAGCTTGCTCGTGCCGTATTCCTTCGCTCTCTTGCGTACGAATACAACCGGGATGCCTGTCTTGAGGGAAAGTGCAGTGGCGATCGGAATGCCGCCCATTTCCAGTCCGGCTAAAACTTCTGTTCCTTCTGGAACAAGGGGTGCAAGCTGTTCTGCAATCGCAGCTAGAAGTACGGGATTGGATTCGAACAAGTATTTATCGAAGTAATGATTCGAGCTTTTACCTGAGCGAAGCTTGAATTCCCCCGTCAATCTTGACGTTTGGATAATTTCTCTTGCAAGCTCTGTTTTGTCCATATACAGTCCCCTTCTCCCTTAAAAAGTTGGTTACCATAAAATTGCGCCGTCGATCAGTTTAGCAAATCCAGCTGGAATTGTCTATGCGGCTAAAGAGAGTTTTTTCTACAAACGGAGTTAAAGGAAAATGTCGAATTTCGCTTAAATCAATCCATGCTGCTCCAGCACTTTCAAGATCCGTTTCTGAATCTCTTCGAACTTCCCAGTTAACCATTTTCGGTTAAAATTATTTTGCATCGCAATCACCTCTATGTCATAGGACAGATTTTGCAATCGTCAAAAAAACTCCATCCCATCCGGATGGAGTCTTGGCTTGCAGCTAGTCGCCTTTGAGCATATTGAAGATGGATCCCGCTGCGCTGCCCTCATCCTTGCCGCCTGTGCCAAATCCGCGTGGGGCCGCAGCAAATACCCGGCTCGCGAGCCGGCTGAACGGCAGCGATTGAATGTAGACGGTACCCGGTCCTTCAAGCGTTGCGAAGAACAATCCCTCCCCGCCGAAGAGGAAGGTCTTAACCCCTTTTACCATTTCAATGCTATAATTCACATTTGGCGTGAAAGCAACCAGACAGCCCGTATCTACACGAAGCTTTTCTCCCGGATTCAAGTCTTTACGGATAATGGTGCCGCCGGCGTGCATGAAAGCAAGGCCGTCGCCTTCAAGCTTTTGCATGATAAAGCCTTCGCCGCCGAAGAATCCCGTTCCGATCTTCCTTTGAAACTCTATTCCTACCGATACGCCTTTTGCAGCTGCGAGGAAGGCGTCCTTTTGGCAGATCATTTTGCCGCCTGCGGCATGAAGGTCAACAGGGATAATTTTTCCCGGATAGGGAGCAGCGAAGCTGGCTTTTCTCTTGCCTGAGCCTTCGTTTGTGAAGGCGGTCATAAACAAGCTCTCGCCGGTCAGAATCCGCTTGCCCGCATTCATCAGCTTGCCCATTAACCCGCTGGACTGCTGCCCGCTCCCGTCCCCAAATATAGCTTCCATATGTATGCCGTCATCCATCATCATGAGACTTCCCGCTTCCGCGATGACCGTCTCTGCCGGATCCAGCTCAATTTCAACAAACTGCATGTCATCGCCATGAATGATAAAGTCGATTTCGTGATTACTCTTCAACAGAATCCCTCCTGATCAAATGTATTACCCCTTTATCATACCATCATTATCCATTCTTTACCTTCTAAAAAAAAGGAAAGCACACGACATATCGTATGCTTTCCCCCATTTTCCAGCTTATTCTTTTACCACCCGGATCCAAACGGTCATCTCGCCTTTCTGGCGATTCCCCCATAAGTAATAAGGCACTGCCTTAAGCTGAATGGACCTTGAAGATTGTTGCTGCGCATAAGGCCGGTATGGAGTATCCTCCTGCCACGAAGCCTGCTCGTCTACCCGTCCTTCTGCTTCAATCGTTACCGATCCTCCAAGCAGCTGCGAATCAAAGGAAGCGTGCAGCTCCGAGGACGTGACAATCGATACCGCTGCCAAAGGGCTGTCATTATCCACTTCCTCCAGACAATAGACGAGTGGGCCACGCTCGATGGCCACTTTCCCGGCATTCGCCCGGATCTCCGGATGAGCCGCAGTCAATTGAGCTTCGACGGCCGGCTCCCATTCGATAACATCCCCCTGCTGCCAATTGCGGTTAATCAGCGCATAACCGTTCTCAACCTTGTATTCTGCAGGCTTGCCATTGATGTTTAAGGCCGCATTGCCCCTGCACCAGGAAGGAATACGCAGAGCAAGCGCAAACGCCGAGCCCGGGACCTTCGTAAACTCGAAACGGGCATTCCCTTTCCAAGGAAGCTGCGACTGCTGCTTCAACTCAACCGTCCCGGCATCAAGCTCAAACTCACCTTCGCTGCCAATAAACAGATGAGCATAAATCGTATTTGATGCCGCGGATACCGTGTAGATGTAATCGTTCAATGAGCTTAACAAACGCGCTACATTCGGAGGACAGCAGGAGCATCCAAACCACTTCTGGCGCTCCGCCTTCACATGGTGACGGCCCGGATTGCGCTCGGACGCCTTCGGCCATACTTCAAGCGGATTCACATAGAAATAATGCTTGCCGTCCTGCGACATGCTGCCTATCACATTGTTATATAAGGCACGCTCCAGCACATCTGCGTATTCGCTCTTGGCCTCCAGCTTCAACATCCGCTGCGCGAAGAAGATCAGGCCAATCGAAGCACAGGTCTCGGCATAGACCGTATCATTTGGCAGATCATAATCAAAGGAGAAAGCCTCGCCATGATGCGTAGAACCGATCCCTCCGGTAATATACATTTGTCTACGGGTCATGTTATTCCATAACCGCTCGCAAGCCTCCCGCAGCTGTTTATCCCCGGTTAACCTCGCAAGATCAGTCATCGCCGTGTACATATAAACCGCGCGGACGGAATGGCCAACTGCCGCTTCTTGCTCCCGAACAGGCTTATGCGCCTGGTTATAGGCTAATTGCTCAACCTTTGGTATTGGAAGATTACGTCCAGCCCATAGACTGTACCCATCCCGCTTTTTCCCTTCTTCAATCAGGAAATTCGGCTCAGCTCCGCGCTCATCGATAAAGAACTGGGCCAGCCTCAAGTACCGCTCTTCTCCCGTTGCCTGATGCAGCTTCACTAAGGCAAGCTCGATCTCCTGATGGCCGTCATAGCCTCTCAGCTTTCCTTCCTCCGGGCCAAAGACCGAATCAATATGATCGGCAAACTTGCTCATGACATCAAGCAGCTTGCGTTTTCCGGTCGCTTCATAATACGCAACAGCCGCCTCCATCATATGTCCCGCACAGTACAGCTCATGTGCCTCATACAGGTTCGTCCACTGCCTGCCCGGATCTTTGACCGTGAAATACGTATTTAAATATCCGTTCTCATGCTGAGCCATCGCAATCAGATCAATCACGTCATCCGCGGTGCGCTCCAGATCGGGATCCGGATGATTTGCCAAGGAATAACCAACGGCCTCCAGCCATTTCGCCACGTCGCTGTCCTGGAAGACCATGCCGCCATACGGATGTTCCTCAAGACCTGCCGCGACACGGAAATTACGAATGGCATAGCTGGGCTCCGCATCCGCAATCCGGTCGTTTAGTGCATCCCATTGATAGGGAATGACCGTCTCTCTGACCAATTCGGTAAAGCTGCTCCAAAAGGCATCCTCAATATGTACATCGCTGCGTCCCAGCTTTTCGTTTAATGGCTTCGCCATGTAAGTTCCTCCTGATCGAATATAAAAGATTTGATTATTCCTGATTTCTAGTTTATTCTCGAAAAGACAAGGAAACTACAAGTAAAACGACCTTATTTTTTATAAAATATAACTCTTAATGAAGATGAGGTAATCCCAGGATGAAGGATGCTTATATAACCTTAAAGCTTCCTCCGATGCCCTACTACATCGCTATAGGCCTTACTGAGTATTCGCCCGGCGAACAACATCCCAACAGGCAAAATCTCGGGTTGTTTGATCTCTTGTGGGTGATCAAAGGGACCTTGTACATAGGAGAGGAAGACAAGCAGTGGGAGGTGAACGCCGGAGAGACGCTGCTCCTGCTGCCGGACCGGTATCACTATTCTGTAAGGCCTTGTGACCGCGATACGGCTTTTTATTGGATTCACTTTGATTTCAAGGGAGAGTGGATGCAGCATGAAGCAGATTCTGCATCGCTTCCTCTTCCCATGCGCCAGGCCTTAGAAAACCCATATCGCATTCAGCTTCCCCAATACGCTGCTCCGCCTGAATTTCCGTTGGCTGAGCGGCATCTTACTCAGCTGCTGGCTTACTCCATTGAGCAGCAGAAAGGCGTATACTGGCAGGAGCATCAATTATTTATCGAGCTGCTTGGCTTGCTGGAAGTAAGACAGGACCAATCCACTACGGAATCTCCAGCCATGAGGCTGGCAAGCAAGACAGAAGCCTATATCCGGCAGCATTATCAATCGGAGCTGACCAACTCGGCGCTGGCTCAAGCCCTTCATTTTCATCCAAACTATATCGTCAGATGCATGAAGGAAATCTATCACTGCTCTCCGATGGAATATTTGCATCAGTACCGGCTGGAGCAAGCCAAGCTGCTGCTTGTGAAGACCGAATGGTCCATTGCGGTTATTGCCGATAAGACAGGCTTCCGGCATGCGCCATATTTTTCAAACTGCTTCAAGGCCTACGCAGGCACCTCTCCTCTGAGGTATCGCAAGCAATTCAAGCCGTAGTTAAGTATTCCATTTCATCGGCCAAGCCGGTTAAACGAAAAAGCCTTGTACTCCCGTTTAAGGGAATACAAGGCTTAGGTTTATTTATTTTAATTGTCCGCTTAGGTAACTTCGCGCATCAGCACATTGCTTCGTAAAGATTCATTTAATTCTTTCATGCGCTGCAGCTTGTTACGGGACGTATACGTATTTGTGCTTTTCGTATCTACAAACAGAACAGAATCCTTTGGCAATTCGGGTAATTTGCTTCCCGTCAGCCCAATAGTAATGCCTTTATTTACAATAACAACCTTGGTATTCGGGGCTAAGCCTTGATGAATGGAAAATTTGGAACGGATCGCCGTCTGAACGCGTCTCAATTTATTTTTGTTCATGCTCATTTTTGCAGCCCCCTCAAGATCGAACTCACATAATCAAAAATCATAACGTTGGAGTGTGCCATAAGTATACCACTTTTTATATCTTCAGAGTAGTCGACATACAAATTTTGGTGCCATTTGGTTTCTTCAGGGAAATGATAAGAGATGATATATTCCCCAATTTTGTATAAGAGATAAAACATCCGTTTATCTTCCGTGTAATATAAGACAGGTTCCCCTTCTGGCTGCGTTCTGTAGGTATGAGTAACATATTTAGGATGATTGATGTTAAAATGAAAACCGCCGGCCGTATCCCCAACCGACTCTATACAATCCAGATAACCATTATTATGCAAAAACAAACAAATAGCTGAACAATTTCTTACCTTGCCCAGGGTAAGGTCCTGATTAACAAGCTGTTTAATTTCTGAGCCTCTGATAACAGCTTGAAGTCGAGCCAGCATTAACCGGGGATGCCGGATTGCCGTAATGCTCAAATGATCCTTCGCCATCTTTTGCACGAATTCAGAGAACTCTCCAACAGCCGCGAGCGCATCGATACTCTCCATGTATTCTTCTTTTCTCGGAAAATAATAAGCGCCTTCCTTCAGGATCGCGCTAAGAATAGGTTTCCAATCAAGTCCGACACCTACCGGCATGTCCAATAGGTATTTCCCATGCCTCTCAATGATGTCATACAGCATAACCCATACATACACATCGATTTCATACTTGCTTGGAACTTCTGCAGAATTGGTCTCGGACGTTAACTCGAGATAGTCCACAAGCTCACGATTGGAAGGCTCTCTTCCATTCGATTTTCTGAATTGTTCAATAAAAAGAAACAGGATTCGCCGAACCGAAGAGAAGTATCTTCTGTTGATGGTTGGCTCTGCATAGAGCAGAAGCACTTTATTCATGTTCAGGGCCGTCAAAAACTCTCTATGGGTTACCGAATAGCCGCTGCCCGTCATAGAACCGCCCTTATTATGAATAAACAAGCAGAATATATCGCATTCTCTAACCTTGTTCAAGCAATGCTCTACACCGCTTATATCCATTGGCCAAGGTCCGAAGGTCCGCTCATACATTTCCGGCTCGTGGCCAAGCGCAGTTAGTTCATCAAATGTCCTGTTCCTTAACGGAGTAAGAGAATCCTGAGCAACGGAGCTAATAAACAGCTTGGTGAGATTGGGCATCAGTTCCTAGGCTCCTTTTATAAACGTTGGAATAATATTCTATTATACCGTATCTTGATTCTTTTTTTAATAGAACTCCCTGACTACTTAAACCATGCAAAAAAAGCCCTGTATTCCCGATGAGAGAATACAAGGCTTTCGATATAAATAGATAAGTGCTTACCCGCGCGGCCCGCGGAACTTCTGGGAATGCGCTCTTGCTTCGTCCACATTAGTTACCCGGTTACGGCTCCACTCGATCAAAATCCGGTCGATATAACGGAAATTCAGCTTGCCAGCAAAGACCGCTTCCTTCAAGGCAAAACGGATCAACTCGTCCGCATAACGGTCCTGGTCCAGCCATCCGGTAATCGTCTCGCATTCCATCGGCGATAGCAGCCGTCCGAACTCCTGCTCGAATATAGAGAAGATGTTACCCGGATCTGCCGCCTGCTTCACCGTGCGTCGCTCCGTTTTTCTTGTCTCCCGCTTCTCTTCCGCCGCCCATTCAGCAGCCTTGAGCAGCCATCCGCTCCAATTATATTGCTCCGACTGGATACCTGTCATGGAATCGATCCGCTCGTCAATGGTCAGAAAGCCTTCTTTCATCAAGCGGCCGATCATCTGTTCAATGACTCTTGTCGTAGACCCGGTACGTTCCGCCAGCTGCTCCATCGTCGGGAATTCAATCCCTTCGGCTTCCCGGAACAGCATCAACTGCAGCAGCAGCATCGCTTCCGTATCGGATAAGTTCAGATGGCGATAAGAGCGTAGAAGCAGTGCAGATACATGCACGCCTCCTTCATTCATGACGGCCGCCATGCCCCGCGAATACGCCTTCCACATATCAATATTACTCATGTTACCGATTCCTCCGATCCCTCCGCACCCTAGCGTAAACGGCTGTAACCTCCCTTTCGGTACAGCATACGTTGATTATTTCGATTCGCCTTTCACAATCGCATACGTATCGCGGGCAATCAGCAGCTCCTCGTTTGTTGGAACAACGAGCACCTTCACGCGTGAAGCATCCGTCGAGATTTCGCGCACTTCCTTGCTGCGGATGTTATTGCGCTCTTCATCCAGCTCAACACCAAGGAACGAGATGCCTTCACAAACGGCTTTACGCAGAACATTCGAGTTCTCGCCAACCCCTGCGGTGAACAAAATAACGTCAACACCATTCATCGCTGCTGCATAGGCTCCGATATATTTACGCACGCGGTACGTGTACATGTCAAACGCCAGCTTGGCATTCGCATCGCCTTCGCCCATTGCTTCCACAATCTCGCGCATATCGCTGCTGATGCCGGAGATCGCAAGCATACCGCTATGCTTGTTCAGCATGGAATTCACTTCACTCAGCGTCAAGTCTTCTTTGTTCATCACATAAGGAACAATTGCCGGATCAAGATCGCCGCTGCGCGTACCCATCATCAGACCTTCCAGCGGAGTCATCCCCATGCTGGTATCGAAAGACTTGCCGTCCAGAATCGCTGTTGCGCTGGCACCATTGCCGATATGGCAAGAGATCATCTTCAAGGACTCAAGCGGCTTGCCCAGGTATTTCGCTGCCTGTTGGCTCACATAGAGATGAGATGTACCGTGGAAGCCGTAACGACGCACTTTATGACGGCGGTACAGAACCTTGGGAATTGGATACAAGTACGATGTATTTGGCATCGTCTGATGGAAGGCTGTATCAAATACAACTACTTGAGGGACATTTGGCATGTTCGTCTCTACGGCGTTAATGCCCATCATATGAGCCGGGTTATGAAGCGGAGCAAGATCAAACAGCTTGCGGATTTCCTGCTTCACGTCTGCCGTTACAAGCGCAGAGTTTTTGAATACTTCGCCGCCATGGACGATACGATGGCCTACGGCATCGATCTCCTCCATCGAAGCGACTACGCCATGCTCGGGATGCGTCAGCATATCGATAACCTTTTTTACGGCTGTGATATGATCCAGAATTTCGCTTACCTGCGTCACATCCGGTTTGCCGGGAGGTTCATGCGTGACGATGGAGGAATCCATCCCGATTCTCTCCACGCGTCCGCTCGCAAGCACAGTCTCATTCTCCATATTATAAAGCTGATATTTCAGCGAAGAGCTTCCTGCATTAATTACAAGTACTTTCATTTAGATACGGTCCCCATCCTTGTCATATTTGAAAAATCCGATGCCCGACTTCACGCCGAGATGTCCTGCTCGTACCATCTTCTTCAGGACGATAGACGGACGATATTTCAATTCACCGTATTCCCGGAACATCCGGTCAAGGGCAGCAAGGACAGAGTCCAAGCCGAAGCGGTCAGCCATCTCAAATGGTCCGTTCTGGAACGAATAACCGATGCGCATCGCATTATCGATATCTTCCGCCGATGCAACGCCTTCTTCCAGAACATGAAGAGCTTCATTAATGAACAGGCAGATCAATCGTGTCGTAACGAAGCCTGGCGACTCGAACACCATGATGCCTTTTTTCTGAATAACCTCATCCACAAATTCTTTCGTGGCATCAAAGGTAGCATCCGAGGTTTTCAGACCGCGCACGATTTCTACCAGGTCGATCTTGGAAACCGGATAAATAAAGTGGAGACCAATTACACGCTCCGGATGGCTTGTTACACTTGCCAATTCCGTCAAACTTAACGTGGAGGTATTGCTTGCAATAATAATATTCTCATCGCAAATTTCGTCCAATTGCTTGAACACTCGTTTTTTGCTGTCCAGATCCTCGGTTATAGATTCAATAACCAGCTCGCAGGTAGCCAGCGCTTTATGATCTTTGCATGTATGGATACGATTCAAAATCAGTTTTTTCTCAGCTTGCGTCAGAGCCCATTTCTCAATCTGCTTATCCAGGTTGAGCTCGATCATCTGCATACCGTATGTTAAGCGTTCCTCCGAGCTTTCGATTAAATACACATCCAGCCCTTTAGATGCGAGCATTTCCGCAATTCCTTGTCCCATTGTTCCGGCGCCGATGACGCCTACTTTTTTGATTGACATAATTCTGTAGGTTCTCTCCTCGTGTTTATTCTCTTTTTTAAAGTGTTATTGAGAATTATTCTCTCTGATACAAATCCATTATACCCTTTTTTAAACAAAGAATGAAGGCAAAGGCTGTGCAGCAAAATGAACAATATTTGAACGGAAAAATGAACGGCAGCTTAGCATTCTCTGCCGTTCATTCCTAGTACAGCCCTTGTTATGCGCTTTTGGACAAACGGCTCAGGAGAGCACGGAAGTCATTACCGCTAAGCGTCTCTTCCTTAATCAGCACTTCCAGCGACTGGGTGAACACATCTCGTCTTGCTTCCAGCATGGCTTTGGTCTCCGCCATCAGCTCGTCGAGAATAGACCGGGTGACGTTCGCCCATTTGTCCGGCGTCATCATATTCGCATCGATAATACCCAGCTCCGTAAGTCCCGATTCCACCATCGTGCGGACGATGTTCATCGCTTGATCAAAGTCGCCCCGCGAGCCTGTACTGCGTCCGCCGTAGAATATTTCTTCCGCGGCAGCACCGCCAAGCGCGATCATGATCTGGCTGTCCAAATACTCCTTCGTGTACAAGTAACGGTCCTGCTGCGGGTTATGACGAACATAACCAAGCGCCTGTCCCCGCGGTGACAAAGCAACCTGCGATACGCTTCCCGGACGAACAAGCTCTGCTGCTATAGCATGGCCAAGTTCGTGAAGGGCAACACGTTCGCGTTCTTCGGCCGTTGCTTCGCGGTCTGTTTTCTCGCCCATCATGACTTTATCAATAGCCATAGCCAGATGCTGCTCCAGAATCGTCTCGCTTTGCTCGCGCATGGCGTAGATCGCCCCTTCGTTCATGACGCTCTCAAGCTGCGCACCCGAGAATCCAAAAGATTCGGAAGCGATCCGTTCCAGATCAACCGATTCGTCAAGCGGCTTATTGGCTGCATGCAGACGCAGAATATGAAGCCGTCCCTTCTTGTCCGGAAGATCAACCCCGATATGGCGGTCGAATCGGCCAGGACGCAGCAGCGCGCTGTCGAGCATCTCTTTGCGGTTCGTCGCGGCAATAATAAGAATGCGCGGCGCCTCATCGGAATGAATCCCGTCCATCTCCGTCAGCAATTGGTTCAACGTCTGATCGTATTCCCGATGCTGGCCGCCGTCCCGCTTGCCGCCGATGACATCAATCTCGTCAATAAAGATAACGGCGCTTCTTTTGCCTGCTTTCTTGGCTTTTTCTCTTGCTTCCTTGAACAAATCACGGATACGGCCTGCACCCACACCAACATACATCTCAACAAACTCACTGCCGGAAGCAGCCAGATAGATCGAATCCGTGTAATGGGCAGCTGCCTTTGCAAGCAGCGTTTTACCTGTGCCCGGAGGGCCAGTCAGCAAGATCCCTTTCATCGGACGAATACCAAGCTTTGCGATTTCATCCTGTTTCACCAGGAAGTCAAGAGCCTCTGTAAGCTCTTGCTTGGCTCTCTCCTGGCCTCCGATCTGGTCAAAGCTCATTGATACCGTATGAAGCTGCTTGCTGCGTTTCGAGCCTGGCAAAGCGGTCATGCGGCCTTTTCCGCGCGAAGCAAACCACACGCCGGCCCCCAAGCCGGCAAACAATAGGAATGGAACAATATTTACTCCTCTAAACGCAAGGAAAATAACAAACATCAGAACAAAACCTGCTGTAATCTCAATCCAATATTTACGCATAAGTCGACACCTCCAACATCGCAGGAGTGCGCGGAAGTACAACATACTTCGCCGAGTTACCGTCCTTTAACGTAATATAGACGTTATTATCATCAAGCTCGGTCTCATATTGAATGGCTTTATTCGAAGCGGCCGCTTTCTCAAGAGCATTCGGGATGTCCGAATAATTCTTTTTCTCCATCGCTTCAGCCACGTCAAACAATACAGAAGACCATACTTTCTCCAGCCGCTCGCTTGGAGCCTCATTCGTTATATCAAGCGTCAATTCGCGACTGCCAATCGCATCCTTGCCTTCTTTTGCAATAGATTCATAGACATCTTTCAAATTCGCATCCGGTTTAAGGGTTACCTTCACTGCCACGCGATCTTGATCTATAGTAGGAGCATTCGCCGAAGCGACGCCATCAATCTGTCCAATCGATTTTTCAAAAGGAGAAACAACGGCAAACTGCTTATATAACATCCATCCGCCAAAGAGCAGCAAGGCTGTAGCCACAGCGGAAAGCACAAACGGGACAATTCGAAGTTTCATTCTTTGTTTCCTCCTTGTACTCATTATATATACTATCGTATATCAACTCTGCCATACGAAAGTATATCATAATTAGACATCAAAGAGGCGGTGTAAAAACAGGAAGCGGAGCCAGCCGCATGGGCTAGCTCGCTGTTTTGGCAGGAAGATGGTATTCGGTCACATATGTACCGGTGCGGAAATCATAGAAATCGTAGCTAAATTTCTCGGGACTGTTGCCTTGCGAATAAAAAACTTCCCAAACAAGCTGGCCGTTTAATGTTCCCGGCTGAATACGCTTGATATCCGCGTCCGGTTTCGAATTAAGCAGCGTTTGTTTGATTGCGGACTTTTCTGTTCCTTCGGAGGCTTTCACCACCTGAACGGTCTTCTCAGGACCAATCAACCATACATATATTTCTTCATCCGCGTCATTCTCGCCCTTCACGATCCACGATGTCGTATCCCAAACCTGCTTCGTGATGGAGGATACCTCGGTCAAACCGGCTGCTTCCTTCGCCTGATTCCGGATCGGTCTCTCCGATTCCCAGAACGGCTGCTGGATTGTATTGTAGTACATGATAACAATGGCAATCACAGCAGCCAAGGCAACAAAGAATACAGCCAGCCAGCGCTTCGGACTCATGACCGGCTGACGTTTTCTCGTTGTCGCTCTCATTATGCGTTCAACAGCCTCTCGAAGCTGGCTTGTGCCTCGTAACGGATTTTTTCTTCATCCATCATCGTGCATTCGCTATTGTGAACAACCTTGCGGCCATCTACCCATACATGCTTAACATCTCGCCCTGAACCGGAATAAACAAGATGGGATACGATATCGGTCATAGGATAATAATGCGGCTGTTCAACATCAATCGCGATAAAGTCCGCTTTCATTCCCACTGCCAGCTGACCGATGCTGTCTTCCTGCCAAATCGAACGGGCACCATAGACAGTCCCCATACGCAAAGCTTCCATAGCAGGGATAACCGTTGGATCACCGGAAATTCCTTTGTGCAGCAAGGCCGCGAACTTGATTTCTTTGAACAAATCCAGGTTGTTATTGCTTGCTACGCTGTCTGTACCCAGCGATACCGTAACACCTGCGCGAAGAAGCTCAGGAACGCGTGCTACACCACTCGCCAGCTTAAGATTGCTTACGGGGTTGTGAGACACCGCTACCTTGCGTTCGGCAAGCAGAGCAATCTCTTCATCATTCAGATGAACCGCATGCGCGACAAGTGCCGGACGCGAGAAGAAGCCAAGCTTGTCCAGGTGCAGGACAGGACGGGTACCGTAGTCACGGACATTTTGCTCCACTTCAGCAAGCGTCTCGGACATGTGAGTATGAACAGGCAGATCATAATCATGCGCAGCCTGCACAAACTTCTCGATATAATCCGGCGGACAAGTATAAGGAGCATGCGGGGAAATCATCGTCGTAATCCGGCCATCTGCTTTCCCGTTCCAATCCTTCGCAAATGCAATGGCTTCCTTAAGCTTCGCCTGTTGAATCTCTTCCGAGCACAGACCGATGACACCGCGAGTCAGACAGCCGCGGATTCCCGATTGCTCAACCATCTGCGCAACTTGATCCATTCGGTCGTACATATCAACAAAAGCGGTCGTACCCGTCTTCAGCATCTCCACAATGGCCAAAGCACTGCCTGCCCTTGTATCCTGGTCAACATATTTGCCTTCCATCGGCCACATCTTTTGCTCCAGCCATACTTGCAGATTCTGGTCATCCGAGTAACCGCGGAGCAGCGACATTGCCGCATGACCGTGAGTATTAACAAGGCCCGGCATAAAAGCCAGCTTGCTGCCGTCAAGGCGCTCCGCCTGCTCATCCAGTCCTGTTGGGGCATCTGCTCCGATATATGTAATTTGATCATCCGTAACGACCATATGGCCACGGAAGACCGCAAACACGTCGTTCATCGTCACAAATAGGCCGTTCTCAATCCATAATTGAGCCATTTTCCTGCTCATTCCTTTCCTTCTCCAAATAATAAGCCAAGCTGAGCAGCTCTCTTGTGAAGTCAGCATGGTGAATCCGGATATGATCCGGTAAACGAAGAATAGCCGGGGCGAAATTCAGGATGCCTTCGATCCCGGCTTCCACGAATTGATTCGCTACGTTTTGCGCTTCCGGACCCGGCACGGTAATAATGCCGATCCGGATATTATTTTCCTGCACGGTCTCCTTCAGCATGTCCATCGGCTGAATCGTCAGGTTATTGATCATAGTGCCAATCTTGGTGGGATGGTCATCAAAGACCGCGACAATCTTCATATTGTCCTTCGAGTACTTATTGTAATTGCACAAAGCATGGCCAAGATTACCTGCTCCAACCAGTGCAACATTAATCCGCTGATCAAGCTTTAGAATCTGCTGAATTTTCTCGATCAGATAAGAGACATCATACCCGATGCCCTTACGGCCGAAATCACCGAAGTAAGCAAGATCCTTCCGAATTTGGGCGGGATTGAGGTCCAGCTTGATTCCAAGTTCCTGCGATGAAACCGTCTGTACCTCCCGGTTGTACAATTCGTTTAGCACTTGCAGGTAGATGGGAAGCCGTCTGACAACGGCCTCCGATATTTTCGCCTGCTTCACCCGATTTCCCCCTCTTCCGATTGCAGCCATTCCCGCATACGCGGCACCATCTGGTCGGTATGCATCGTTTCAATCTTTGGACCAGGCAGCGAATAGAGGAAATGCTTGCCATAGTACGTATCAATAACACGCGTGTCGTAGATAATAACAATCCCTTTGTCTCTCGCTGTTCGAACAAGCCGGCCAAAGCCTTGTTTGAAGCGGATGACCGCCTGCGGGATCGACAGCTTCATGAACGGATTTTGCTTCTGTTTCTGCAGCAGTTCCGACTTCGCTTCTACGAGCGGATGATTCGGCGGCTGGAATGGCAGCCGGACAATCGCCAGACAAGTCAAGGCTTCTCCTGGGATGTCTACCCCTTCCCAGAAGCTGCTGGTGCCAAGCAGGACCGTCTCCGGCTGCTGGGTGAACCGTCTGGTCAATTTGGTCCGGTTGCCGCTGTCAATACCCTGGCCAAGCACCTGAATACCCGAACCAGCCAAAGCTTCCTTAAGTGGTTCATAGACCTGTTTCAACATCCGGTAGGAGGTGAACAGAACCAGCATCCGGCCTTTGGTTTCTACAGCCGCATCCGCAAGCGATCCGACTAGCATGGAAACAAACTGGGAGTCCCCCGCTGATCCCTTAAGGGTAGGGAAGTTGCGTGGAATAATGACCAGCGCTTGTTCCCGGTAATTAAACGGTGATGGCAGCTGTACCGTCTTCAGACGGTTATTTTCTTCAAAGCCTTCCAGACCAAGCTGTTCTTCTGCATACTGGAACGATTTATGAACAGACAAAGTTGCAGAAGTAAGAACGATACTGTCCTTCACGTCGAAGAAATATTGCTGAAGCTGCTTGCTGACATCAACCGGCACCGCATACAGATGAACAGAACGGTAACGGTAGGCTATATTGGCCTCTATCCAATACACTTCCGAATTCTGCTCCATCTTGAGAAAAGTGCGCAGATCGTCCTTCACCCGGTTCAAATCGCGTACAACACCGTTCAAATCCGTAATAAGGCCTTGTATAGTCTGATCATCGAGACGATCTTTAATATCCGTTGCCATCTTATCTACCGTCTTAACCACACGGCTCAGCTCCGTATGCACGTTGTTCTCGATTGTCAGAACATCATCCCAGCCCTTGGGCGGCGTGTCACTGCGCAGACGGCAGACCGCTTGCCCGTTATCGTTGCCGGCCTCTCCCGATTCCCCAACAAAGGCGTACAGCAGCTCAAACAGCTTATCCCAATGCTCCTTTACGTCCTGGAAAATCGGAATAACCGTGTCTATCGTTTCCGTCCATGCCTGAACGCGCTCGTCATCCTCCTGCTGCAGGCGCAGCCTGAGAGCAGGCAGCAAGCCGGAACGGGCGTCCTTAAATAACCTTGCCGTTTGATGAGTCAATGAGAAATAGTTTAATTGCATGCCAAGATGCTTGCCGGCTACTTCTTCAACGTGATGGGCTTCATCAATGATCAAATGGCTGTAGCTGGGCAATAATCGGTGATCCGCTTGAACATCGGTAAACAGCATCGAATGATTCGTTATGCAAACATCCGCGATGTTCGCTTCGTGTTTTGCTCTGTGATAGTAACAACGCTTGAACCATGGACATTGCCGGTTCAGACAGGAGTCCGCATCGCTCGCAACGGTAGACCAAAAATCAGCGCCTTTGTTGCCAAAGTTGAGCTCCTCCTGATCTCCGGTTTCCGTTTCACTCAGCCAGACCACCATCTGGGATGCCGTAATAGCATCATCAATGGGAGCAACTAGATCTTTCGCATTTATTTTACTTTCAAATTTGCGCAGGCACAAATAATTGCCTCTTCCCTTGAAGATCGAGGCACGGAAATCAAAAGGCAAAATCTCGCGAAGAAGCGGTACGTCCCGCTGGCGAAGCTGCTCCTGCAGATTGATCGTATGAGTACTGACAACGATTTTACTTTCTTGCTGTATGCCGTAGTAAAGAGACGGGATCAAATATCCAAGCGATTTGCCCGTTCCCGTTCCCGCTTCAATCAGAAGATGCCTGTCGTGACTTAAGGAATCATAAACCTCATGGAACATGGTCGTCTGCGCTTCGCGTTCTTCATAATTCGGATACTTCTCCATGAATCGCTGCCGAATACCGTCCAAATATTGCTCGAAGGAAATATCCTTCAGCGGATCTTCTGACTCCTCGGCCCTTGCTGGCTGCTCATCTGTCCATTCTCCGGCTTTAAGCGCGAACTGGTTAAAATACTGATAAGCATTCATATCTATAGATGTATGAAGCTCCGTGTATTTCAACGTCTCGGCCATAAACCAGCTCAGATCGCTCCCGTTGTCTATAAGAAAGGATAGCCGCTGCAAAGTGAGCAGCGGCAACTGTCTGAGCTTCTGTACCGATTGGGCAAATAACTGTGCTGTAGCAATCGCATCGCTGTCCGCCCTGTGATGCTGATCATGGGCAATGCCAAACATTTCCGTTACGGCGCCAAGCTGATACGTGGTGATCGACGGATATAAAATTCTTAGCAGCTCAATCGTATCAAGACGCCGGCCGATAAACGGATGATATCCGCATCGGTCAAGCGCCTGATTCAGGAAGCCGGCATCGAAGTTCACGTTATGAGCGACAAGCACGGCATCCTCCAGATGAGGGATGAGCTGCATTAGCACCTCATCCAGCTCCGGAGCATCCGCCACCATGCCAGAGTCAATACCGGTCAGCTGCGTAATAAATGCCGGAATTTCTATTGTAGGACGTACAAAGGAGCTAAAAGTTTCAACGATCTCAAGGTTATCGTTCAGCACCGCTAAACCAACCTGCAGAATATCATCGCTGACGCCATGTCCTGTCGTTTCCAAATCCAATACTGCAAATTTCATTAATTTCCTATCCCCTCATAAGCAGCAAAGCTCGGTACTGCCGAAAAATAAGGATAATTGCTGCGGCGTTTCTTTACAACACTTCAAATTGTTTAACGGGTCCTTGAAGCTCGGGCAGGTTTCGTAAGCTTTAATGAAAAACTGCTCTGCCTGCTCCATGTTCATATAGATCGCTTGAATGCACCCAAGGGCATTATAGCCTAAAGCACGCCATTTCGGATAGTCCGTTAATGAAACCAGCAACTGGAAATGCCGCTGCGCCTCACTCCAATTTTGCAGATGCATATGCGTCATTGCCAGATAAAGCCTCGCCAGATTGCATTCCGGAAGGTATGAGACCGCGGATTGAAAATGAGTGGCAGCATCGGAAAACATAAATAATTTATAATACCCCTGCCCCTTCGAAATCATCATCGCGTACTCATAAGGAACCTCCATATCAAGCTCCGCATTATAAGCTTCTTCCGCCGTAACCTGTTCTGTCTTCTCCACAGCAGCCTGAGGAACGGGCTGCTGCACGGAAGGCAGCTTAGCCGGTGATGGCGCTGCAGATGCTGCCTTTGCCGGAGGCTCACCTAATTCAGTACTGCTCTCCATTGCATGTAGAGGCGGCGGAATCATTTTTGACGCAGGGCCTTCCAATGTTCCAGCATGCTGTTCTACAAATAAGGAAAACTTTTCTTCGAATTCAATCCACTGCTCGACAAGCGAATCGCTCATTTTTTTGAGCATGGCCATTTGCTCATCATATTGAACTTTCTGCTCGCCGGTTGCTTTAGGATAGACCTCGATCAGGTGATCCAGCATTTCATTCATGGCTTCGAACATTTGTTGGAACATTACGCATCCCGCCTTCACCAAAGAATTGAGGAGTGTTATGCTCATTCTTTGTTTCGGGGGTGCTTTTCATACCCCATGCCATTCGTTACATAGTGCTGGAACCGGACCTTTACAAAATGGTCGCGTGAATCTCTTCCGTCAGGCTTTTCAGCGGGCGGTTATCGTCGTCCAGAATCGTCACAATCGGCTTATGCTGGCGTGCTTCTTCATTCGACATGGAGGCATAAGAAATGATAATAACCTTATCTCCCGGCTGAACCAGACGTGCTGCCGCGCCGTTCAGGCAAATGACGCCGGAGCCGCGTTTACCCGTAATGACATACGTCTCAAAGCGTGCTCCATTGTTGTTATTTACGATTTGCACCTTTTCATTTTCCCAGATGTCCGCGGCATCCATTAAATCCTCATCAATGGTAATGCTTCCGACATAGTTCAAGTTCGCTTCCGTGACGGTAGCCCGGTGCAGCTTCGACTTCATCATCGTTCTATACATGATCATTCACCTCTGGTATTTGGTACGAATAAGGCATTATCAATTAGGCGTGTGGAGCCAAATTTAACGGCAAGCGCCAAAATATACTTTTCGCTGTGATCCGCAATTGGCTCATTCCATGCAGGCAGCTCCAGAGAAGGATAGGTCAGCCATTCCACATAATCGATTTCGGCCTGACCCGCTTCACTGATTTTGGCTTTTACCCGTGCGATCAGCTCTTCGGGAGTAATCCCCTTCTCCTCCACCATTTGCTTCGCAAGGGCAAGAGACTGGGATAACACGACGGCTTGCTGCCGCTGCTCCGCTGACAAGTACACATTGCGCGAGCTGAGCGCAAGACCGTCAGGCTCCCGCACGATAGGACACGGAACGATCTCGACAGGAATGTTCAGGTCATCCGTCATCTGCTGAATAACAGCAAGCTGCTGGGCATCCTTCATTCCGAAATACGCCCGGTCAGGCTGAACCAGATGGAACAGCTTGCTGACAACAAGGCCTACCCCGTCGAAATGACCAGGTCTCGAAGCTCCGCACAAACGCTCGGTAAGCTGGCTTATCATAACCGAAGTACGCGGTTTGGAGGGATACATCTCCTTCACTTCCGGCATAAATACGATATCAATGCCATTCTCTTTCGCTATCGCCAGATCTCTTGCCTCGTCACGCGGATAACGCTCGAAATCTTCATTAGGTCCAAATTGCATAGGATTCACGAATATAGATAATACCGAAGCGATGTTCTCCGCTACAGACTGACGCATTAGGCTGGCATGGCCTTCATGCAGAAATCCCATTGTTGGCACTAAGCCAATCGTGGCTTGGTCATTGGAATGTTTTATCGAATAAAGTTCGTTTTTAAGTTCAGCTATGGTTCGACACAAAATCACGCTTGGGGGACTCCTCTCTGGTTGCCTGGTTGCTGCTGCTGTTTGCAGCTTCTCCACCGCCATACAGATGATTAATGGCAGCCGGCTTTGCTCCGAACGTATGCTCTTCGGCAGGGAAAGCACCGGCTTTCACTTCGCTGACGTAGCTGCTGATTGCATTGCGGATCGTTGATCCGATATCGGCGTACGTTTTGACCATTTTTTTCTCGATATAAGGAGATGAATATTGCAAAATATCGTGATACACAAGAACCTGGCCGTCACAGCCGCGGCCCGCGCCGATGCCGATGGTCGGAATCGATAGTTCCTTACTGATGGCCTCTGCAATCGGCTCGGTAACGAGCTCCAGCACGATTGCGAATGCCCCTGCAGCTTCAAGCGCTTTGGCATCCTCCATCAGCTTCTCGGCTTCCTTCTCCAGCTTGCCTTGTACTTTATAGCCGCCAAGCTGATGCACGGATTGCGGTGTAAGACCGATATGTCCCATAACCGGAATGCCCGCTTTCACCAAAGCTCCTACTTCGGAAGCAATTTCCGTGCCTCCCTCCAGCTTCAGAGCCTGTGCACCGCCCTCTTGCATCAATCTTGCTGCATTGCGGAGCGTTGATTCCCGACCGATTCCATAAGTCATAAACGGCATATCCGTTACAATAAAAGTGTTCTTCGCTCCGCGCGCTACAGCGCGTGTATGATAAATCATATCATCGAGCGTGACCGGTATCGTTGTGTCGTAACCGAGTACAACGTTGCCTAACGAATCTCCGACCAGAATAACGTCCAGTCCGGCTTCCTCCGCCAGAACGGCGGACGGGTAATCGTAAGCGGTCAGCATCGAGATTGGATTTTTGTCCTGCTTCATTTTCTTGAGGCTGGTAATTGTCAGACGTTTCCTCATTAGTTTCATCCCCTTTTAAGTTTTAGGATAAACACAAAAAAACCTTTTAGCCGCTGCTAAAAAGGTTCCCGAACGAAAAAGGAAACGTATGTTAACGGTTTGCTTCCTTCTGTCTCGGTCCCTACGGCTCAGAGCAGAGTTTGCCTTGCTAATTCTACAACATCTAATACCCTTTGCAGTGCAGCTCTTACCAGATACCGCCTGCTTCTTTTATAGTAGCAAAAAAAGGCGTGCCCGTAAACGCTTTTAGCGTACGGGCTCGCCCATTTCCGCCGAGAATACGATAACCGTGCTTCCATCCTCTTTGCGGACCTTTAACGCACCGCTGGCATCGAGGCCGATCGGAACCCCGTCAATCGTACCTTGAGGGGTAATCAGTCTTGCGGGATGATTAAGGGATACCGATAACGCTTCCCAAAGCGTAATAATCGGAGTAAACCCGTTCTCCAGATAGAGGAAATAAAGCTGCTCCCACTCCTGCAGAAAGTCAGTAATAACCGTAGTCCGGTCGAAGCCTTCTCCGCCATTGGCAATACGCAAGGAAGTAACTTTATTAAGTATTTCCTCCGGATAATCCGATTGCTCCAGATTCACGCTAATGCCGATTCCGGCAATGACATAACGGAGTCGTTCCTCTTCTGCAGTGGACTCGAGCAATATCCCGCTAATTTTCTTGCCTTCAACCAGCAGATCGTTAGGCCACTTAATGCCAATCGGCAGTGCCGTCAGCCGGCGCAGGCTGCGGCATAACGCAACCGCTGTAAGAAGCGTAAGCTGCGGAGCAAAATGAATGGGTACAGATGGACGAAGTATCATGCTCATCCATATCCCTTTGCCCTGCGGGGACACCCATCCGCGTCCCATTCGGCCGCGCCCGTTAAGCTGCTGCTCAGCAATGACAAGCGTACCCTCAGGCGCGCCTTCCTCCGCTAATCTTTGCGCCCTATTTTGCGTCGAATCAACGGCTTCATGCCAATCGATCGAATGGCCAAACACTTTGGATTTGAGCTGACTTATCAGCTGCGGAACAGACAACGTATCCGGTGAAGAGATCAGCTTATAGCCGAGGCGCCGTGAAGCGTCAAATACATAGCCTAACGATTCCAGCTTCTTGATCTGCTTCCATACGGCTGTACGGCTGACCCCCAGCTCCTGGCTGATCATTTCTCCTGACACATATTGACCGGGACTTTGTTCAAATAATTCAAGCAATCGGTTCGTTGGCATCATGATTGGTCCTCGATATTCCATATTTGAGCTTGCTTTAGAAGTGCTTCCTGTTCATTGGGCAGCTTGTCCAGCGCGACATCCAGCAAGAGACGCTTTAGCAGCAGGCCGGTCCAGGTTCCAGGTTCCTTATTTAAGCCTTCAGCGAGCTGTCTGCCATTCAGCTTCAGCTGTTTTAAAGTAACGGCTGGCATGCTGTTTAACCATGTGCTTAATTGATTGGTTTGGGAATGCAGGACATGCTGCTTGTTCCCATGCACAATCGACAGCCATCTGAGGGCAGACTCTTCCCCATAGTGAAGCACCGCATACGTCCAGGCGAGACGTAAATCATCTTTTTGTTTGTTATCAACAGCAGCCTGCATGCACAGAATGGCTGTAATGGCATTCATCCGCTGCGCAGGAAAACGCAATGCCTTTAACGTCTCTTCCGCTTGAAGAAGCGGTATGCCTAGAGCCATGAATATGGCTCCATAACGCGAGTCGGCATCTTCAAGCTCGTTCAGCTCGCGAAAAGGATAGTAGAGCGCCGACTTTGAATCCGCGGCACCGGAACAGCCTTCTGCCAGCTTAGCTGCAACCGGCAAGGATGTTCCGCAATGCTGCAGCAGCCGGCTCGCTGCGAGCAGCTGCAAGGCCCGATCGGGATGAGCGCCGCTTATCATGCGGTCAATCTCCGATTGAACCCGCTCCATCGCAATATGTTGAAGGAGCTCTCGATATCGGAGGAGCGCTCTCCAGGTCGATTGTGAGATGGAGAATTCAAATTGCGAGGCAAAACGGATAGTGCGTAGCATTCTAAGCGCATCCTCCTGGAATCTCGCATCCGCATCGCCTACGCAACGGATTACTCTTTTGTCCAGGTCAACTAAGCCGTTAAACGGATCGTACAGCACCCCTGCCGCATTCATCGCCATTGCATTAATCGTTAAATCACGGCGCAGCAAATCGCCGTCCAGACGGTCGATGAACTCGACCCGCATAGGGCGGCGATGCTTCTCATATTCCGATTCCGTCCGGAAGGTCGTCACTTCGTAAGGAACGTCATCATGCAGGACGGTAACTGTCCCATGCTGCAGCCCTGTCGGGATGCAGCGAGGGAATAGGGACAGAACCTGCTCAGGTCTGGCCGAGGTCGCAATATCCACATCTTTAATCGGCAGTCCCATAACCGTATCCCTTACGCAGCCTCCGACAAATACCGCTTCAAAGCCGTTCTGAGCAAGCTTCTCGAGCACCGGCAAAGCCTGCTCCATCAGTGTTGGCAGAGTGAAGCGTATTCCCATAGAGTCGGCACTTCCTTCCTGTTCTAAGCCTCACATACCGGAACCGGTAAATCAGCTTCCATTCCGAGAACCCGATAATAAATTTGTTCGTATTGGTTTGTAATGACATCATTACAGAACTCATTGCGCGCACGGAACAAACATGCTTCTTTAAACGATTCATGAAGCTTCTCATCGCTCAGCAGCTGCGTAGCATAATGGGCCATTCCCTCTACATCACCAATTGGGCATAAGTAGCCGGTCTCACCATGCGTAACCAGCTCGGGGATACCGCCTGCATTCGAACCAATGGTAGGTACGCCGCAAGCCATCGCTTCAAGCGCAACCAGGCCAAAGCTCTCCTTCTCCGAAGGCAAGAGCAGCAGATCGGCCATTGAAATAACCTGAGCAACATCCTCCTGCTTGCCAAGGAAATGAACGCGGTCTTCCAGACCCATCTGGCGGATCTTGCATTGAATCTTGGACAATTCCGGCCCTTCGCCTACAAGCATCAGTTTAGCCGGAATTTTGGAGGATACACGTTCGAAAATTTCCACAACATCACTTACGCGTTTAACCGGACGGAAGTTTGAAATATGCATAAGCACTTTCTCGTGAGGCTCCGCATAATCCGCGCGCAGCGACGCGGCCTCCCGCGGGTAATAAACGCGTTTGTCCACGAAATTGTAAGTCAGGTCAATTGGACGGGTAATATCCAAAAGCTGTCGTGTTTCATTAATCAAATCCTGTGATACCGCCGTAACGGCATCACTTTCGTTAATAGCAAGCCGGATCAGATCCTTCAGCGACTCATCCTGTGCAAGCACGGTTATATCGGTTCCATGCAGCGTTGTCACCGTTTTGAAGCCGTCACCAATCATCTGCTTCGCAAGATGCGCGCAAACAGCGTGAGGAACAGCGTAATGAACATGAAGCAGATCAAGCTTCTCCATTTTGGCCACCTGGGCCATTTTACTTGCTAAAGACAAATCATAAGGAGGATAACGGAATACATAATAATCATTTACTTCAACTTCATGGAAAAAAATGTTTTTATTAAACTTCCCGAGACGGAACGGTATGCTATGGGTAATAAAATGAATCTCATGGCCTCGCTCGGCCATCAGTTTTCCAAGCTCCGTAGCAACCACGCCGGAACCGCCCAGGGTAGGATAACACGTGATGCCAATTTTCAATTTACGTGCCATTCGTTTGTCCACCCTTTCGTGTAACATGCTGATAATCTATATATTCGACAAAAATCAGGCTTATGAAAGTCCCTCAATTTTTTCCTTATGTTAAAACCATTCCACTGCATGCGGACGCTTAATGGCAAAGCCCTCCGCATATTTCCAGCTGCGGGTTTGGCCAAGCAGACTGTCGCGTGCCTCTACCCGTTCGATATAACGGTCTGTGAGAGGCGTTGCCACACGATCCTCACCGGGTGCTGCTGTTTGAAATTGGGATTGATAAGCCATCAAGGATCGTCTCTTCTGATCGTAATAATCCGAAACATCAACCATCAGGGATACATCGTCTACATCATTTATGTAATAGTAAATTAATTGCTCAACCTGTACAGCCGGTAATTCCGGCATATAACGGCGAAGCTTGGCATTAAAGACAGCTTCTTCAACCAGCTTGCCGCAGGCAATATGATCTGGATGACGGTCAACCCAATAAGGAGCAAACACGATACGCGGACGCGTACGGCGAATCTCAGCAACGATTGCGTCGATATGCATCTTACTAATTTCAAGCCCCCGGTCAGGGAGTCCGAGATTCGTACGGGTATATAAACCAAGCACCGAGGAAGCCGCGGAAGCTTCCTGCTTCCTTAGCTCCACGGTGCCGTTTGAAGACATTTCCGCCTCGGTTAAATCACAAATGCCAACCCGTTTCCCGGCAGCCGTATATTTCGCAATCGTGCCGCCCATTCCGATCTCAGCATCATCTGCATGTGCGCCAAAGACGAGAATATCAAGCGGCTCACTCATGGTTGATCCACACCCGGTTTGTATTTGTGAACAAGCTCGCGCCAAGCAAAGTCACCGCGCGCAAGTGCCCGGACAAGCAATTCTGCCGTTGCCACATTGGTTGCAACCGGAATCCCCTGTACATCGCAAAGGCGAAGCAAGGCAATAATGTCCGGCTCATGCGGCTGCGCCATAAGCGGGTCACGAAGGAAGATGATCAGATCCATCTCATTTTGTGCAACCAATGCGCCGATCTGCTGGTCTCCGCCAAGCGGACCCGACATAAAGCGTTGAATTTGCAGATTTGTTTTTTCCATAATCCGGGTACCAGTAGTACCAGTGGAATATAATTCATGTGGCGCAAAGACGCTTTCATAAGCGGTCACAAAATTAACCATTTCTTCTTTTTTCCGGTCATGCGCGATAAAAGAAATTTTCAACATCTATAATCCCACTCTTTCTACGCTGTATAAGAAATTAGTCCATTACATGCTCGAAGCCATAAATCATGCCGCTGTAGTTCATTACCTTCTTAACGGCTACATTAACGCCTGGCATATAACCGGCACGGTCATAAGAATCATGGCGGATCTTGAGTGTTTGGCCATAGCCGCCAAATACGACTTCTTGCTGTGCGAACACTCCCGGGAGTCTGACACTATGTATACGGAAGCCGTTATAATAACCGCCGCGTGCGCCTTCGATGACTTCTTCCTCGTTCGGATTGCCTTGGCGCAGCTCCTGGCGTACCTGCGAGATCAGTTCCGCTGTCTTGATCGATGTACCAGACGGAGCATCCAGCTTTTGGTCGCCATGATACTCAATAATTTCGACATGCGGCAAATATTTGGATGCTTCCGCCGCGAATTTCATCATCAGAATAGCACCAATCGAAAAGTTAGGCGCAATCAGACCGCCAATGCCTTTTTCCTGGCAAAGCTTGTCCAGCTCTTCGATTTGTTCCGGTGTAAAGCCGGTTGTGCCCATAATTGGTCGGACGCCATGCTCGATGGCAACCTTTGTATGTTGATAAGCGAGTACGGGTACCGTAAAGTCAACCATCACATCTGCCTTTGCATTGCTGAAAGCTTCTTCAATGGTTGCGCTAACGATAACACCGGTATTGGCTTTCCCTGCGAATACGCCGGCATCTACAGGACCTGCTGAAGGAGCGACGGCAGCAACGAGCTCGAGCGCCTCGTCCTCCAGCACCATTTTCACAACTTCACGGCCCATACGGCCGCTTGCTCCGATTACTGCTACCTTAATTGCCACCAAGATCACCTATTCCTTCTTTTGTTGTTTGCCCATCACCCGTTTGCGCATCATTCTGCGCTTCCGATTCACATCGGCGAATAAGCGGCGCGCCGCGGAATGTCCGGGATCTAATCTAATCGCTTCTCTCGCGCTAATGACCGCTTCCTCAATCCGCCCTATCTCCGAATAGGTTAACGCAAGCAAATAAAAGGCCTCGAAGCTAAGCGGATCAAGTTCAGCCGCTTGCTGCAGCAGTGGAATTGCATCCATATACTGTGACGGTTCCTCCGCAAGCTTAAGTTCTGCCGAGGCGACCAATAGCCGCGATTCAATGGTTTCCAAATGATATAGATATTCGGGATGATTACCTTCAAGCTCTACCGCTTGCTTCGCATATTGATGCGCCTTGCTCCATTTGCCGCTACGGGCGCATGAAACTGCACATTTATGTTGATAGCTCGCATTTAGAGGTTCTGCCGCAATGGCTTGCTCGAACCAATAAATCGCCTGTTCGAAATCACTGTTTAGAATAAACTCATACGCCTTCCTCACGCAGCTTTCCCCGTCCATCTGCCCATCCTCCTTGTACACAGGTTGATGGTACAGCATATGTTCGAGGTCGTTCTACTGTTCGGCGTTTTTTCTCGTCCAGCGGTTAGCGTCACGAGTATTGAATTTATTCATCACTTTGTTATGGGCTTCCGTCAGGTCAATATTGAGCGAATTTGCAAAACAGGACAAAATAAATAAAATATCTCCAAGCTCCATCTCAATGGAGTTTTCTTCTTCATTAGGCTTCTTGGGCTTCTCGCCATAGTAATGATTCACTTCTCTTGCGAGCTCGCCAACTTCTTCACTCATTCGCGCCATAAGAGCTAACGGGCTGAAGTAGCCTTCCTTGAATTGACCGATGTATGCGTCCACTTCACGCTGGATATCGGCTAAAGATTTATCTGCCATCTGCAAGTGACCCTTTCTTTCTTATGTATAACGCTAATATCACCTATGTTAACGTAAAGAAGCGATGAAAACAATGTTTTTTGAGCCGTCCGTTAAGCTATAATACATAAATAGCTTATCCAAGAACTTAAAAGGAGCCTTACCTATGCCGAGGAAATTCATGCTTCAGCTTCAAATTGTACTGCCTATTTTGGTAGGTACCGCTATCTATGCTTTTGGTCTACATTATTTCGTCATTCCTAATCAGCTCATGGAAGGCGGTGTAACCGGTATTGGCGTCTTGCTTAACTATGCTGCCGGATTCCCGCTGTCCATATCCACGCTGATTCTTAATATACCGCTCTTCCTGATCGGGTGGAGAAAGCTCGGCCTTGGCGAAATGGCTTATACACTGGTTGGCATCGTCTCCTTATCCGGGTTCCTCGCTCTAATGGAGTGGATGATTGAGAAAGGCTGGATTATCACGTTCCACAACTCCCATGACTACCTGCTTGCAGCCCTTTATGCCGGCGTGACATTAGGCGGCGGTTTAGGCATCGTCTTCCGGGCCGGGGGAACAACTGGCGGCGTCGACATTATCGCTAGGATTGCATCACGCCGCAAAGCGTTTAGTATGGGGCAGTTTATATTACTGTCCGATGCGGTTATCATCGGGATTTCGTTATTTTATATTCCGATTGAAAAAGTATTGTACACGCTTGTTACCGTGTTTGTGGCCTCCAAGATGATTGATTTCATTCAAGATGGCGCCTATGCAGCCAAATCCTTCTCCATCATTACCGAGCATGGCAAGGAGATGGCTTCCCAGATCACTTCCGAGCTGGACCGCGGCGTAACACTCATGCCAGCCAAGGGAGCCTTTTCCGGACAATCAAAAGAGGTCGTATACTGCGTTGTTCAGCGGCAAGAAATGCGCCGTCTTAAGAACATAATACGCCGTATCGACCCCAGAGCTTTTACCGTGATAAGCGAAGTTCATGATGTGCTTGGTGAAGGGTTCAAAGAGGAATAATCTACGAAAGAGGCTTCACACCATATGGCTGCTGCTTATATTTCCTCCAGCCCGTATACGTTAGCACTGCCATAATAATGGCACCCAGAAGCAATATCCAGCTGATTGGATTTGGTTCTCCGATTGGTGCGACTACCGGTTCCTCCTCTTGCGAATGACCATTATCGAACAGCCGGTTTACCGAAAACTCTAAATCTTGAATGGAGTTATCCGTCCAATCTTGTTTGGTTTGCCCCTTCATTCCTGCTTCCAGCAGCACGTTCGTGTAATGCATCCGATCCCGGAGCTCATTAATCCGTTCTGCAGGCCGCTGCATCGAAGCAGCGGCTTCAATGCGCGATAAATGTTCATTGAAGCTGTTCATCGCCGCTCTTGCAGCTATAGCCCCATCACCGGTCTGGCGGTTCCAGGAACGATTAACACGCTCCAGATCCTCCAGCATGACTTTCTCATACTGCAGCCATAAAGCATGGTCAGGACGAAGCAAGGCGTCCGTCGTCAATTGAATCCGGGCAGCTGCCGTAAGCCAATCTGAGGTAAGCCTGCCATTCTTCAGCGTAAACAAAATGGAGGAAATGCTATCCTCCATAAGCTCCCATCCTGCAGCTTGTCCTGCTTGTCTGATATCGCTTTTACTCATGAGCTTCTCCAGCTGCTGGACATATTTATAGCCGGCTTGGCGATTGTTCAAATAAGCAGCTTGATATAAAGCTGCGGCCGACTCGTCTAAACGAAGCAGCTCGTTCCTCGACTCGCTTGCATAGCCTGTCCCGTTCAGGTCTGCAGGAAAGGCCTTGGCAACCGTAACCGAACAGACGGTCATGACGATACATAAGAATAATGGCAGTAAAATGCGTATCTTCATGGACATCCCTCCTAAAAAGAATTGCCGCACATTGGGCCCGTCCTCTCTTGGTCCATGCGGTGATTCTTGCATCGTAAGCATCTGCTATGACAACTTTATGAAGGGATGTCCTAACTTATGTCTGTTTTCTCGCCTTTAAAGCAAGCCCGCCAACAATAAAGCTGAAGATCGTTAAACTGTATGTAAACCATTTGACCGCGGTTAAATCATCCATAAGCCGATCCGAGAGCCATGGGAATACATCGTAGGTGTAATCCACAGTATCATTAAGCAGAAGCCATAAGGTCCCGATTACAGCAGCCCAAACTCCTGCCTTCATAAATCTGGCATACAGCAATACTTCAACCGCCATGGCCGTATGGGACGCCATCAGCATCCAGTGCTCCCATTGAAGAGGATCCCCCTGCATGCTCCCCGCAACAATCATGGACACCGCCCATATGCCGTATTTAATAGAAGTAACAACCGCCAAGCCTTCAATAATCATTCTAGCCCCATTAACAAACCGTGAATCTCCACGCGGCGGAAACAGCCAATACAGCAACGTGATCGTGAAGAACAAGCTTGCTGTTGGACTATCCGGAACGAATACAACCTGCCAGAGCGGATGATTGCTCACCGTGTCTTCAATCTGATTGCCATACCAGATATAGCCGTATACCGTTCCTAGGAAATTACAAATAAACATCAGCCATAAAAAGAAGCGATTCAATAAAAAAGATCGGCTCCAGAACAAAGATAAAGGCATGCCCATCGGAATGTACGCCCCTCTCTAATCATCATATTTTGGTTCAAAAAAACCTGATCGCATAAATACGATCAGGTTTCCATCGTGCTATTATTCAGCCGGCGCTTTTTGTTTCGCAAGCCAAGTTGTTAATTGGTCAATCTCTTCCGCTGTCAACTGATCTTTGAAGGCTGGCATGCCACCGCGGCCATTCGTTACGGTTTCAACCAGCTGTTCCTTCGATAACCGGTCGCCAACTCCTGTCAAAGCAGGAATTTGCGGCGGATTACCTTTCAGATCTGCAGCGTGGCAAGATACGCACTGCGCTTTCTTCGCAATATCCATTGCCGGATCATTAGCGTCAACAAGAGCAACTGCTGTATCTTCCGGCTTCGAAGCACTTGGAGCCTCTTGACCTTTCTCATGCGCTTCCCGAGCTTTTTCCTCACGGACATGATGCTCTGGAATTGTATTTGTAGCTTCAAGCTCATGCGTATAGTGATTCCATGAGACAATTGTCAAATACACACAAGAAATCAATGAAAGGATCATCAGTGAAGAAGCAATCGGACGACGATAGAAGCGGCGTTCTTTACCTGTGTCCAGGAATGGTGCCAGCAGCAAACCGCCGAACATAACAGCTGGGACGCCCATCGTACCAAGTACGATATAGTCGCCAGAAACCCATGGATATTTCAGAAACTGATACAGGAACAAGAAGTACCAGTCCGGCATTGGAATGAAGGATGCATTCGTAGGATCCGCAGGGTAACCCAGCGGCGCTCCTTCCGCGATTGTCCATGTCAGGAAACCAACCAGGACTACGCAGCCAACCATCCATTCCTTAAGCAGGAAGTTCGGTATGAACGCTTCCGATTTACCGGGGTAGGACGTATAATCTGGCGGAATGTTTGGATGATTGCTTTTCTTCACCCGCGAGTCGCCAACATAAACGACCTTCTCGTTCGATTTATGACCATGCGCCATAATAAATCCTCCCTTCGCTTAAAGTGGTCCCGAAATGCCTTGCTTCCGGATCATCAGGAAGTGCGCTGCAAGCATTGCGATCAGCGCGCCAGGCAAGAAGAATACGTGAATTGCGAAGAAGCGTGTTAGCGTTTGCGCGCCTACAATGTCGCCGCCGTACAGGAATTCGCCGATGTAAGGTCCGATATACGGAACGGATTCTGCGATCTGTACGCCTACCTTCGTCGCAAAGTATGCTTTGTTATCCCAAGGCAGCAGGTAACCTGTGAAGCCAAGGCCTAACATGATGAAGAAGATCAGCATCCCTACAACCCAGTTCATTTCACGCGGTGCTTTGTACGAGCCCGTGAAGAATACACGCAAGGTATGTAAAAACATCATTACGATAACCAAACTTGCGCCAAAGTGATGCATGCCGCGGACGATGCCGCCAAAGGCAACCTTATGGTTCAAGTAGTCAACACTCGCATAAGCATTGATAATGTCCGGTACATAGTACATGGTAAGGAACATGCCGGACAAAATCTGAATTACAGTGATAAAGAACGTCAAACCGCCAAAGCAGTATACGAAAGCCGAGAAGTGATGAGCCGGGTTAACGTGCTCAGGTACTTCATGGTCGGCTACATCCCGCCATAGCGGCGTAATATCAAGACGTTCGTCAATCCAGTTGTACATCGATTTAAACATCTGCTATTAGCCTCCTATACACGAGAGTTTGCTTTAATTGGACCCAAGTACACAAAACCGTTTTCAATTTTCACTTCATATTCATCTAATGGATTTGGGGCTACCGTAATGTTTTTCCCGTCAACGGTATAACGTGCACCATGGCAAGGACAATCATACTCGTTATGGCCAAGCGTATTCCATCCGATTGTACAACCCAGGTGCTTACATACCGGAGAAAGTGCAAAAACATTATTGTTCGCATCTTTCGTAATCCAGGCAGATAGTTCCGGATCGCTTACGTACCAGCCATCGACCTGATGAATTTGGAACTTGAATTCTTGAGGCTCTGATGTTATTTTGCTCTCTTCAACTACTTTAACCCATGTTCCCTCAGCTTTTTTTGCCAAGAGAGGATCAACCGCAAAACGGACCATAGGCAAGACCGCGCCGCCCATCATAAATGCAGTCGTACCGCCGAGCGTATACGACAAAAATTGACGCCGGGACATCTCTTTGCGTTGAACCGGACGATGCGCGGTTTCTTGATGTTCGTGGTTACTCATCTTCTGTTCTAACCCCCTTTGCCAACCATTTCTCGCGTTTAGCCACACGGCAAAACGCTTGACGAACTAGGACATACACTATAATAGCCTAGGTGCTTGGGAGCGTCAAGAATATGGCTCGCGATTTGTTTACCTATAAAATGCCATTCATAAATTTGTTGGCAATTTGTCACAATTAACCTTGCCATAACTTTTGTTTCCCCAAATCCCATTTTTTTTATTCAAAAATGCCCCTGTTTGGAATATGACAGCGCTTTACCAGCATTTACAATTCAGCGCGATTCCACAAAGCCTGCACGGCTTTCGACACAATTGCTGCTGTCGGCCCTTCTCCATTCGGATTCGGACAAATAATCAGGTCCGCTTCAGGGCAGTCAAGACCGTTCAGATTCTTTGCCGAAATTACAATAACATACCGAAATCCTGTCTCTTTCAAGGAACGGCAGGTACGAGAAACCAATGTCGCTTCAGAGTCTTCAAGAAAGTAATGCATCGCAGGATAAGTTACGATTCTTCCTTTAAACGGAATCTCGATCAAATCCATAACATCCCTTAACTGTTCCAGTGCAATCCGCGCTTCATGCGGCTGCTCCAGCCCATTCATACCTGTGACCGGCAGCAAGCATGTATCGAGGTATGGTTTAAGCTCGTCCCACTGTTCCTCAGCAATGTCGCTAAATTTCATTTCATGCTTCCTTTCCCTTGTTGAATTCATCCGTAAACTCTATGTTACCCATAAAGGATGATCTTGCCAATCCATTCAACAAAAAAACTCCCGCTGCTATGACGGATTATTAAAGTCCCCATCATGCAGCGGAAGTTTCTATTTGCGTAAATTAGCTTTTCAATTGATTCAATTGAGCGGCTAAACGGTAAAACGTATCCTCGTCCCCAACGGCTAACGCTTGATCAATTGCTTTGTATATCCGATCCGAGCGAAATTTGTGAACGGCTTCATCTAATACCATCTCCGCTGCTAATCCTAGCATTGCTTCGTACGCAACTTTCATTTTGTCCATAGGATACACCTCCAAACCGGCGTTTAAGAGATCCTATCGTCTTCGACTATCGTCACGCGGTGATTCAAGTGAAAGAGTATAGGTCAACTCGCTTCATTCTCAGTCACAATCGAACCGGCTCCTACTTTAAGCATATTCACCATTCTGCGCGCCGATAAGTACGATTGCCCCCATTCCAATTAATATGCCATCGCCTAGGTGCTTTCATAGAAAAACTAATAGAGAAACATCCGATCCTGATCTTCGAGACTCACTCCCGCGATAAGCGCTCTGCCGAGCTTGGTCATCCGCACAACCGTTCCATGCTCTTGATGCTCGCCGATCCGAAGCATGCCCAGATGAACCATAATTCCGATAAGCCGGACATCCAGCACCTTATCTGCCGTGTCATAATAGAACGGTTTAATGAAAGGAATGAGCACTTTGCGGAGAGAATCCACAGTCACCCATTGTTCCGCCAAACTGTTCATCCAGTGCACCAGTGCATGCACGTTAGAGATTGGCCCTTTGTACAGCTTCAGCCAAAATTTATAAAGCTGTTCCATTTCATTAGCCGGTTTGCTGCGCAGCCGCTCTTCTCCGCTTGTCGATAAAGTCAGCACCAGGTTGTTGTCCGTGAAATATTTCATGTAGCTGCAATAGTCGTACAAGAGCGACATCCGGTTTGGGTAATGGTGAAAATGACGGCCGTATCCAAAACGCCATTCACCTTTGGCAGGAAATTCTTCCGAAATGGCCAACTTCTCTAAAATTTGCCCGCTGAAACGTTTGTACATCGAGCCATCCGCCGAAAGCTGTACCTCATTGTGGTATATATAATGAAGCAGCTGATAAATATCCTCTTGTACGAGAAGCTGCTCATCGCGGTACATTTGCGGCTCATCCGTAAAATGAAGTTCCGCCGCAAACTTCTTGCGAAGCGTATCGCGGAATCTTGTTCTCAGGTCTTGCGGTACCTGGAACATATAACGGTTCACACCCGTTACGCCATTAAACAGCCAACCCTGATGCTTGAACCTCGAGATCATCTCACGCGGCCCGGTTTCTTTTGGCACTTCAGCCTCAGCTTTTTTCTTTTTTGTTGTTCGTTTCGTTTTTTTCTGCGGCGGTTCTTCCGCTGGCGGTTCAACTTCGCCAAATTTGCTTTGCTGAACCCTTGCAATAAGCTCTTCCAGGCTAAATGAATCCCTAGATTCAAATAACAGGGAATTCAAGAACCGCATTTCGTCCAGTTTCATACTGCTGATCTGCGCCTCAAAAACATCTTTCCGGCTTACGGTCGAGAGAATAGATTGAATCAAATCATTTTTGGAGTGACCATTGCACTCACATTGATACACGGAAGCAATCCGGCTCAACTGTTGAATATCAGCATAGCCCAGCATATCCGACAAATTCATTGTATCTCTCCTTTCCGCAACTGCCCGCCGACGTGTCTACTCTACGCGAGCTTCTTTGATTCGCTAGCAATAATTAGTACCATTATGGGAAAATATTTGAATTTTAAAACTACTTGTGTGAAAAAGCTTCACATTGGGGCCGAAATATTCGGTGATGCACGCTACCAAGCAAATGTTCTTCCGATCGCCATTGATACCGGATTCCTTCAATTAGAAGTTGTTATGTTAGGAATCCGGGTATCAAAAGCGAACGCTTAAAAGCTTTCTAAACCTTCGTAAGCATAAACTCCGCTTCTCCAGAACATTCACTTGCTCCGCTCCCCGCTCGCTCGTTTTCACACAATGACCCATTAAAATTCAAAAGAAGAGGGCAACAAAATAGGCTGCCATTTATATTGGCAGCCTTTTGATTAAGACGATATCATTCGTGATTCTCACTACGAACACAACAAAAAAAGGGCTGCCAAATAATCGGCAGACCTGCTATTTTAAAAAAATAATTGACGAGGAATGAGCGGTATCAAATTGACAACAGGGACCGGGAGGAGATACATTTCCAAGAATGACCCAGCAGTCAAATCAAACACTCGGATTCGCCTGCTCCTCCAAATGACGGGTACAATTATACAAAAGAGGTGTCCATTGTTCATCCTTGAACTGGAGGATCGAGTACGATAAATTCCCTAAATTCTGCTTCTCCAAATCCGAGCAAAGCGTATCGAACATCTGTGCCAGAAAGCCGCCATGAGACACAACAAGCAGTCTGCCTTCCGGCCGCTTCTTCTGCCAATCCGCAAGAAACGCAAGTCCTCTGGCACGGACTTCTTCATCTGATTCCAAACCACCTGCAACCTCACGCCAGTTCTCTCCCCAGCGCTCAATTCTCTCCGGCAAGGTCATCCCTTCTACTTCGCCGAAATTACGCTCCCGTAACCGGGGATCTCCCTCGAGCAGCGTAATGCCCAGCTTGTCCGCTATTACGGATGCAGTCTGACGTGCACGCTGCAAATCACTGGAAATCACAGCATCCCATAGCTTCTCATCGCGAAGAAGCCGCTCGGCCAGCGCGTTGGCCTGCTTTTTACCAAGCTCATTCAACGGGATATCTGTCTGTCCTTGAACCTTTCCCAATGCATTCCAATCGGTATTTCCATGCCGTACCATTCCTATAATCAAGGTTGCTCCCTGCCCTTCAAGCGGAAATGAGAAAACCTCTATCGAAATCGTTCGAAAATGAGCGACCGCGGTTAGAGGTTAATTTTATCGCCAAATAAAAATAAAAGCTCACATGTGTTAAGGTTGTGCATTAGTTTCGCGTTCTAGACAACCAGTTCAATATTAATAAAGACATAACAACGCCTAATAACGAAAGAGCTACCCAATATTGCGGGAAGGACGGAACGACCTGCAGCACGAACGGGTCGCTGACGCTTGCCACCGGCACTTCGAATTCAGCGCTGATGACAAATTCACTACCGGATGCATTCGCCGTATCCATTAAACCGGTTAATTGAGCCATTTTTTCTTCCGATGTACCGTTCTCGTTGCCGTTAATGAAAAAGATCAGTGAACAAACAAATACCGTTAAGCAGGCTGACAGAACGATAGCCAGATTTCTCCGGAATGAGGGCGAGAAATGATAACTCTTCTGGGATACGGGCAACAACCACGATTGTTCAGCATAAATGCGATCCATGACGTTGCGATTAACATGCTCCATCTGTGCACTGACAACCTCATCCTCTTCCGAAAGCTGGCGAATCATCTCTTCGCTTTCTTCCCATAGACGGTATTGCTCAGCGCAATGCTCACAATCGAGCAAATGGGCCTCCATCGCTTCCCGCTCGACATCTTCCTCTGATAAATTTCCGAAGATATCGAACTTGTCTTGTACGTCATCGCATTTCATCGTGTGTTCATCCCTTCGTATTCTTCCATCATCGGCGTCTCGCCAAAATACGGCTCAAGCTGAGATTTCACGCTGGCTCTGGCCCGGAATAACAACGATTTTACTGAACTGACCGTTTGACCCAAAATATTAGCGATCTCCTGATACTCGAGCTGGTCATATTCCCGCAGAATGAGTGCTGAGCGTTGTTTCTCAGGTAAATTATTAATAGCTTCCCGAACCATCGCCATCCGTTCATTGCGCAGAACATGCTGCTCTGGCACCTGGTCAGGCGGGGCCGCCGGCATCATATTGGATTCATCCAATGGCACATGAGCCGACTTCTGCTTACGCAGCTCGCTAAGTACTGTATTACGTGCAATCGTATATAACCATGTTGAAAAAGAAGCATCCACTTCCCGAAAAGAATGGAGACTGCGGTATGCTTTATAAAACGTTTCCGAGCACAAATCTTCAGCCAGCAGCTCCAGCTTGCCACTCTTCAACATATGATAAATAAAGGCCAGTATTTTGCGTTGGTAACGGCGCATCAGCTCGGAATAGAGCTCGATATTGCCGTCCTTAATCTCACGTATTAATTGGGAATCAGTCATGACAGGCGATCCTCCTCACCTGCGAATTCTTCTTCCCAGTTCGATGTATGTATCATTGTACCGAACCGGAAGCGAAAAGTTGCGGTCATTATCATAAAAAAATTCAATAAATACGATGTATGTAATTCGATTCGCAGCAGCCAAATTCCTTCTTCTTTCGACAAAAAGGATTTTCATCCATATTTTAACAAACCAGACTATCCTTACGTATTGTAACACACCTCTTCCTAATAGTCTTAAAAAATAAATAAACTCTAATTTCCAGCTTGAAGGAATTTGTCGGAATAACGTGGGGGGCTTGTCCATAAAAATAAACAAAAAAAAACCACTCCGAAGAGTGGTCAGCATTCATGATGAACGCTATAGTTTTGGATAGGAGTGGAGAGAAACCATACTGTACTTTTATTATATGTATACGCTTCCACTATGTCAATGCTTTTTTTGAAAACGCTTAAACTATTTTTGACAAGCCTAACTGCTATACCGCGGTATATAAAAAGCTCAGTAACAGAGTTATCACTTACTCGGCTATAAACCAAAAAAACCTCTTTCGAGGTTTATTGGCGGACGGTATATCCGGTTTTGCCCAAGAGCTCCATTGCTTGATCCAAATCTTCCTGTGTCCGGAAAGATAAGCGAAGAACGCCGGGAACGTCTTCTCTGCTCTCAATAATATTGATATTGCTAAGATTAATCCGGGCGCTGCCGAGCTCACTGGCAATATTGCCAATAATACCGGGATGATCGGGCACATCTACATAACAGTCATACAAGGAATGAATCATTCCCTTGCGGCGCTCTGGAAGTTTGCTGCGGAACTCACCTGCTGCCTGGAAAGCTTCTTCAATCGCTTCTCCATTCAGAGACTCCAGCATAACGGCAAACTTCTCTACCTCCGCATTCCAGTCCTTCAGAAGCTTAAGCAGAACCGTACGGTTATTGATCAGAATATCACGCCACACGACGGGATCACTTGCGGCGATTCTTGTAATATCCCGGAAACCGCCGGCAGCCAGCAGCTCGTACAAGCCGTTCTGCTCATTGTAGCCGCGGACCTGATTAACAAGAGCAACAGCGATCATATGCGGCAAATGGCTGATGGCCCCTACAATCTCATCATGTGATTTGGCATCCACACTTACGAGATGGGCTCTTGTATGAACAAGCAGAGCTTTCAGCTGTTCCAGAGCTTCAGGCGGCGTCGTTTCTTCCGGCGTCAAAACATAAAACGCGTTCTCGAATAGGTTCGTCGACGCAGCTTCAACGCCGGATCGCTCTGAACCTGCCATCGGATGGCCGCCGATGAACGAAACGCCATTGCGCTCCAGCCTTCTGCCGCATTCCGCAACCGACGCCTTCGTGCTGCCCACGTCTGTAATAATACAGCCTGGCTTTAATTCAAGCCTGCTGAGCTCCGTAACGTATTCTTCCAGCATGCCGACAGGCACGCACAGAAAAATAAAATCGGCTCCTTCAGCAGCTTCCTGCAAGGAAGTCGTCGCATAATCCACGACTCCCCGCTTCATGTATTTCTCAACGGAAGACTGACGGTTCGAATAACCAACTACCGTAAGATCCGGCTTGCCTTTGAAGCACAATGCCAGCGATCCGCCAATCAATCCTACTCCAAATATCGCAATCTTTGTCATAAGGCTATCCGCGCACCGCCGCTTCCTGCAATACTTGCTCCAGAGCAGCAATAAACTTCTCATTTTGTTCCGGTGTACCTACTGAAACACGAATATGAGTCGGATAATACGTCCAGCGAGGTCTAACGATCAGGCCTCTGCGAAGCAGGGCTTGGAATACCTCAGCAGACGGAAGTTTCGTATCAACCATTACAAAGTTGCCGAACGCAGGGAAATAGCTTAGGCCAAGACGGTCGAAATGGCTGTATAAATATTCAATGCCCGCCCGGTTTTGCTCACGGCAAAAGGCAACAAACTCATCGTCTGCAAGAGAGGCTTTCGCCGCTACTTGTGCAAGACGGTTTGTATTAAAAGGCTCGCGGACTTGGTTCATATACTGAATGACATCCGCATGTCCAATACCGTAACCAATACGAAGCGATGCGAGGCCATAAATTTTCGAGAACGTGCGAAGCACGATCAGATTCCGGTATTTCTTGAGCAGCTTAATTCCGTCCGGGAAGCCCGGCTCATTGACAAACTCACAGTAAGCTTCATCCAGGACGACTAATACGTCTTTCGGAACTTGATCAAGGAAAGTCGTTAGCTCATCTTCCTTAACAATAGTGCCGGTCGGGTTATTCGGATTACATACCCATACCAGCTTCGTACGATCAGTGATTTTGGCCAGCATAGCGGAAAGATCATGTTTACCGTTTTTCAATGGTACTTCGATAATACGGGCATTCTCGATTTCCGCGTTATGTTTGTATTGGGAGAACGTTTCATCGGCCATAACCGTTTCGTCACCCGGAGCAAGGTACGTCCTCGCAAGCATAAGTATAATGTCGCTTGAACCTGTGCCAAAAATAATCTGGTTAGGCTCTACCCCGAATTTTTGCGCTACAGCAGCGGTTAGTTCGAAGCTTGCGCCATCCGGGTAAGTTGAAATTTGTCCTAATTCATTTATAATAGCTGCTTTCGCCTGTTCAGAATAACCGAACGGGTTCTCGTTGGAAGCAAGCTTGATTACTTCCTCTAGTCCAAGCTCTCTCTTAACGTCATCAACCGGTTTCCCTGGCTGATAAACAGGGAGATGCACGATATTGCTTTTTGGCTGCATCGCCGTTCACCTCTTTGTCTTATTGGCTAAACTGCATGTTTTCTATTGTCTCACATCTTGTCAAGGTTTTAAAGAGTTGTCGTTTAAAATAGGAACTGGAGCACAGAAAAAGGACAGAGCCGTCCGGCCCTGTCCTTTTTCTATTAGCCTTTCAAATCAGCAACAAAGCTGCGGATTTGCGCAAGTCCCGCTTCCCGCTTTGTTGTATCATTTAGAAGTGGAAGTGTTTCTTCAATCTTGCGGACGATCGCGCTGCCGACAATAACTCCGTCGCTGATTTTCTCAAAACGTTCTACCTGCTCCCGGCTCGAAATCCCGAAGCCTACGGCAATCGGCAGTTCCGTTGCTTCGCGAACGGTAGCAAGGAAGTCATCAATTCCCTTGTGGAACTCGGCGCGTACGCCGGTTACACCAAGCGATGAAACACAATAGACAAATCCGCGCGCTTTCCGCGAAATCCGGACAACACGGTCCTTCGAGGTTGGCGCCACGAGCGGAATAAGATGAACGCCCTTCTCTTCCGCCAGCTGGCGGACTTCCTCGTCTTCCTCGATCGGAAGGTCGGGAATAATGAGACCGCTGATTCCTTTCTCAACGACAAGGTTCATAAACGTTTCCAGGCCAAACTGCAGCACCGGATTGAAATAAGTAAACAAGATAAACGGCATTTGGACACCGGCTTCACGGGCTTGAGCAGCTGTCTCCATACAATCCAGAATCGAAATACGGTTCTGGAGTGCACGTTCCGATGCCCGTTGAATAACCGGACCGTCTGCCAGCGGATCGGAATATGGAACACCAAGCTCAACCATATCGGCGCCTGCCTGCTCGAGCTCTTTAATAATAGCGATTGATGTCGGGATATCCGGATCCCCAATCGTTAAGAACGGAATAAGTGCTGTCTTTCCTTCTTGCTTTAATTTGGCAAAAGCAGCATCAATCAGATTCACGCCTCTGCACCTCCCAGGTAACCCATGATCGCTTCCACGTCTTTATCGCCGCGGCCCGACAAGTTTACAACGACAATCTTGTCTTTACCCAGCGTAGGAGCCAGCTTGATCGTCTGCGCAATCGCATGGGCCGATTCCAAAGCCGGGATAATGCCTTCCGTCCGCGACAACAGCTGCAGCGCATCAAGAGCTTCCGCATCGGTAATCGGGAAGTACTCCGCACGGCCGGAGTCTTTTAGATAAGCATGCTCCGGTCCAATGCCAGGATAGTCGAGACCCGCAGAGATGGAATGGGCAGGCTGTACCTGGCCGTATTTATCCTGCAGCAAGTAGCTCATCGAACCCTGGAATACACCGTGGCTGCCCATAGTCATCGTTGCCGCATGCTCTTCTGTATCAATTCCGCGTCCTGCTGCTTCAACCCCAACAAGGCGAACGGATTCATCTCCAATAAACGGATAGAAAATACCAATGGCATTGCTGCCGCCGCCAACTGCCGCAACGATATAGTCAGGAAGACGCTCTTCCGCTTCTACAATCTGCTTCCGGGATTCATCCCCGATAATACGCTGGAAGTCGCGGACCATCATCGGATACGGATGCGGGCCTGTAGCCGATCCCAGGATATAGAAGGTATCTTCTACATGGCTGACCCAGTAGCGGAGTGTTTCGTTGCAGGCATCCTTAAGCGTGCGCGTGCCCGACAATACAGGAACCACTTCCGCTCCAAGCAGCTGCATGCGAAATACGTTAAGCTGCTGGCGCTTCATGTCTTCTTCGCCCATAAACACTTTGCATTCCAGTCCAAGCAAGGCAGCAACAGTAGCAGATGCAACCCCGTGCTGACCTGCGCCTGTTTCCGCAATAACCTTTGTTTTGCCCATCCGTTTGGCAAGCACAGCCTGCCCGATCGTATTGTTAATCTTATGAGCGCCGGTATGGTTCAGGTCCTCGCGCTTCAGGTAGATTTTCGCGCCGCCAAGATGCTGGCTTAAACGTTCCGCATAATAAAGCGGTGTTGGACGACCCGAATATTTATGGAGCAGATCATGTACATCCTGCTTGAAAGAAGAATCCTGCGAGTAATGCTTGTAAGCCTCTTCCAGCTCCAGCAAAGCGTTCATCAGTGTTTCCGGTACGTACCGGCCGCCGAATTTGCCAAAGCGCCCGTTCTCGTCTGGTACTTGGTTCATCGTTCTATCACCTTTCTAACGAATAATCTAATCTTCTCGATGTCCTTACGTCCGTCCGTCTCTACTCCGCTTGATACATCAATTCCGTCTACCGTGTTGCCGGCCAGAAGCTCTTCCACATTGCCGGGATTTAATCCGCCTGCAACATACAGCGGTACTTGGATCGCTGCGGCAGCTTCCTGATAAGCCGATATGACTTGCCAATCAAAGGTTTGGCCCGTCCCGCCGCCGGCTGTATCGATCAGAATCGCATCAACCGTACCCGCATAGGCGGATACCCGCTCCTGCGCGCTTATACCGTCTTTTCCGATGGAAAATACTTTCCATACTTTCTTATGCAGACTGATCTTGACTAACCGGCAAAACTCCGGCGTCTCTTGTCCATGCAGCTGCACGACATCAATAGGCGCCTTCGCCACAATCGCTTCCAGTTCGTCAATACCCGGATTAACAAAGACGCCAACGGTCTGTGGCGTACCGCCGTCAGCTGCCTGAAGCTGCTTCGCCGCATCAATCAGGGAAGCTGCCGTATCCGCGTCAACCCGGCGCTTGCTTGGCGCAAATACGAATCCGATCTCATGAAACGGAAGTCCGTTCATAGCTTCAATCGTCGCCGTATCCCTCAATCCGCAAATCTTGATTCTTGGTGATGCCGTCATGCCCGCGTCACCGGTCCCATCAGATCGATAACCGCTTGTCCGGCATCCGGCTGGCGCATGAAATGCTCGCCGATCAAGACGCCATGCGCGCCTACCGTCTGGAGATAATCCATATCTTTACGGCCGGCAATGCCACTCTCGCTAATAACGGTAACGCCTTTTGGCATCAGATCAATAAGTGCCTCTGTTGTATGAAGATCCGTTACAAAAGATTTCAGATCGCGGTTGTTCACACCGATAAGGGTAGCTTTGTCAAGCTCAAGAACGCGTTCCAGCTCCTCGCGGTCGTGAACCTCTACAAGGACATCCATGCCAAGCGCTTTCGCCGTATCATACAACTCGGACAGCTCGGATGAAGTAAGAATTGCTGCTATTAATAGTACCGCATCTGCGCCGATTAGACGAGCCTCGTATACCTGGCGGTAATCAATTATGAAATCTTTACGTAGCAGCGGATTGCTGACGCTCTCTTTAATCAAGGTTAAGTATTCGTTAGAACCTTGGAAATAATCGCGGTCCGTCAATACCGAAATACAGTCTGCTCCGGCGCGCTCATAAGCAGCTGCTAGCTCGGCAGGCAGAAAATCGGGACGGATAAGCCCTTTGGAAGGAGAGGCTTTCTTCACTTCAGCAATCAAGCCAACGTCCCGCTTGCGGCCGGCTGTTAAAGCTCGCTCGAAGCCGCGGCATTCAGGAAGCGAAGCGATTTTGCGTTCATAATCGGATAGCTGGAATCCGGAAGCGAGACGAGCAACCTCTTCCCGCTTCGTTACTACGATTTTATCAAGAAACATGGGTCAACTCTCCTGTCGTCTGAATAAGCTTTTGCAATTGCTGATTCGCCTTGCCGGAATCAATCATTTCAGCGGCAATCGCTACTCCTTCGCGGAGCGAATCTGCATAGCCGCCTACATAAATGCAAGCTCCCGCGTTAGCAAGTACGATATCACGATAAGCACCACGTTGTTCGCCGCTGAAGATCGAACGGATAAGGGATGCGTTTGTCGCAGGATCTCCCCCTATCACTTCGGAGATTGGATAACGGGAAAGCCCCAGCTCTTCCGGAGTCAGTTCATAAGTTATCACTTCGCCATTCCGGAGCTCGGAGATTTGGGTAGGCGCCGAGATGCTGATCTCATCCAGCCCGTCGACACTGCTGACAACCATGGCCCGTTTCACACCAAGTTCGTTCAAGACTGCGGCAATCGTAGCCGTCTTGGTACGGTCATACAGTCCGATCAGCTGGCGGTCAGCGCCAGCCGGATTCGTTAAAGGCCCCAGCATATTGAAGATAGTGCGGACACCGAGCTCACGACGGGGTACAGCCGCATGCCGCAGGGAAGGATGATACAGCTGTGCGAACATGAAGCAGATGCCGATCTGATTCAAACATTCGGAGGCTTGCTCCGGAGTCAGCGTAATTTGTACGCCGAGCGCTTCCAGTACGTCTGCACTTCCTGCTTTTCCGGACATAGCCCGGTTCCCGTGTTTCGCCACTCGTATGCCTGCTGCCGAAGCAATCATAGCCGATGCCGTCGAAATATTAAACTTATGAATGCCAGAGCCGCCAGTACCGCAAGTATCAAGCAGTCCTTCCTGCTTTGTCTGAACATGGCTGGAATGCTGACGCATGACTTCCGCGAACCCGGTAATCTCATCCTTCGTCTCGCCTTTCATGCGCAGGGCTGTCGCAACGCCTGCAATTTGCGATGGCGTTGCATTGCCGCTCATAATAATATCCATCACTGCACGGGCTTCTTCACGCGTCAGATCGGTGCTGCTCATCAGTTTGTTTAAGGCGCCTTGCATCGTTACCTGTTCAGTCATCAAACTCATTTTACAACACCTCTCCGCTTGTTACATAGTAGTCTGTGTTAACCGCTTGCCCGGTCGAACCTTTACGTTGTCCAAAAATCGCTTCGGCAGCACGAATCGCCTTCAAGCTTGCTTTTGCCTTATTGACTGTCTCCATATATTCGCTCTCCGGTACGGAATCCCATACGATTCCCGCCCCGCTTTGGATATAGGCTTTGCCGTTCTTGAATACGATCGTACGAATGGTGATACACGTATCAAGAGATCCGCCAAATCCGAGATAACCGATAGCACCTGCGTATGCGCCGCGTGCTTCGTTCTCGAGTTCAGCGATAATTTCCATGGCCCGAAGCTTAGGAGCGCCGGACACTGTGCCTGCCGGTAGACAGGACAAGAAGGCATCAAAGAAATCTTTATCCTCGCGAAGCTTGCCGGATACGTTGGATACGATGTGCATGACATGCGAGTAACGTTCAATCTCCATATAAGCATCACAGCGTACAGATCCGAATTCCGATACACGTCCAATATCATTGCGCCCCAGGTCAACCAGCATCAGATGCTCTGCCCGTTCCTTCTCGTCGGCGAGAAGCTCTACCTCAAGCGCCTTGTCTTCCTCCGGCGTTTTGCCGCGGGGTCTTGTTCCGGCGATCGGGCGAGTCTCTACCTTGCGGTTGCCGTCAACCTTCACAAGCGCCTCCGGCGACGTCCCTACGATCACTTCATCGCCCATCTTCAGATAATACATATAAGGAGATGGATTCATCGTGCGGAGTACGCGGTATACATGCAGCGGATCAACCTCTGTCTCGATGCTGAAACGCTGGGACAAGACGACCTGGAAAATATCGCCCGAGCGGATGTATTCCTTCGCCTGCTCCACATTCGAGATGAATTGCTCCTTCGTCAGGTTCGACTGTACATCGCCAAGTTCAGGATCAGTCGGGATCGACGAGCCCGCTGTTGCCGGTACGGTAATGGGCTGCTGTACGCGCTCAATCGTTGCTTCAATCTTGGCAAGCGCACGGTTATAAGCCTTTTCGATATCCGCATTTGTTGCCGCATGAGGAATATGAACGTTCCCGATAATTTGAAGCTGCTGCTTGAAGTGATCAAAGACGATAACCTGATCGCAGAACATGAACTGCAGATCATTCATTTGCAGGTCGTCAATGCGATGTGCCGGCAGGTTCTCGTAGTATTGAAGCAGATCGTAACCGAAGTAACCAATCGCCCCGCCCGTAAATGGAGGCAGTTCCGGCAAGGATGGACTGCGGAAGCCGCGAAGCTGTGCTTTGAGCAGTTCAATCGGCTTCTCATCGAACACTTTCGTCTCGCCGTTATGCTCAAGCACCATCTTGCCGTTCTTGCCGTACAGCATCATGAAAGGATCCGTTCCGATAAAAGAATATCTCGCCCATTTCACGCCGCCTTCCACGCTCTCCAGCAGGAAAGCATGCTGCTCTTTCGCAAAATGCTGAAACAATCGGATAGGTGTTTCTGTATCTGCAAGCATATAGCGTACAATCGGAATAATGTTATATTGGTCGGCCAGCTTCGTTACTTGCTGCAATTCATTTGTCATGGGGGTTCCTCCTCATAGCTTCTAGCGTTTGAATTAAGAAGGGCATTAAAAAAGCCCCTGCGGGCGCAGGGGCGTTGAATTTAAAGATGACGACAAATAAGATTGCATACAAATAAAGAATAGGCTTAAGGCGCATCATAGCAACATATCGTCACTAGCGCTTAGCTGTGATAACAAACTCTACTCTCTACTGTTCTGCACTCAACTCTGCTCTACTCATCTCTACTCAACTAAAAGCCTGCTACCCAGTGTGAAACGGCTGCGCCATCCCTTTGGTGGCGGTTCACGATTCATTCCCGGAGAATTCTAAGTCCAATTAAAAGCTTGGAACTTCGTCTAATACCTGTCTCTTCACTTGACTAAACTATTGTTAGTACTCAATATACTACCGATTGGGCTTCGCGTCAATCAGGATTTTGACAAATCCGGACGTAGCACGCGTGCGCCGCCAAGGTACACATGATTGATCTCGGATTGCGATTTATCCGTATTCAGATGGATCATAAACCGGATGCAGCGATCCAGACTTCCTTTTACCGGCACTTCAAGTGCACACATTAACGGCACAAGGTCCCATCCGCCCATTTGACGGATTGCGATTGCCGGGAATGTAGCATCCAAGTCTTGCGTAACGGTAATGAACACGCTGGCAATATCATCCGGTACGATTGCGTTTTGCTTCACAACTTCATTCAACAACTCAAGCGTCGCCTGTAAAATAGGCTCTTTCTCATTGACGTCAACGGTAATCGCCCCGCGAATTCCTCTAACACTCATCCTGTCTACGCCTCCAGTTTCAGCTGCTCGACGATCTCACGTACCCAAGCAGTCTGAACATCCTTCTTGATTTCCACCTTACCAATCTCCGTTGGCACGACAAATACCATCGTGCTTTCACTGAATTTCTTATCGTGCATCATCGCATTCATAATGGCATCCACGTCAAAATGCTCCGGAAGCTTCACCGGCAGTCCAACCTTGGACAAAGCCCGTTTCGTCGTTGTATAAACGTCTTCAGGCGCTCCATAACGAAGCCCGAGTCTAGCCGAGCCAATCATGCCGATCGAGATCGCTTCACCATGAAGAAGCTCGCCATAGCCGGCAACCGCCTCAAGCGCATGCCCAATCGTGTGGCCAAGATTCAGAATCGCGCGAAGGTCATTCTCGCGCTCATCCTTGGATACGACTGCCGCCTTAACGCTGCAGCCTTTATACAAGGCATATCCGAGTGCATCCGGTTCAAGGGCAAGCAGACGGTCTGCATTCTCTTCGCACCAGGCTGTAAATTCGGCATCCCAGATCAGCCCATGTTTTACGACCTCCGACAGACCTGCGCTTACATCTCTTGGAGGAAGCGACTGCAGGGTATTCAGATCGTACAGGACCATCTCAGGCTGATGGAACGCGCCAATAATATTTTTCGCCAGCGGATGGTTAACGGCAACCTTGCCGCCTACACTGGAGTCATGCGCCAGGATCGTCGTCGGGATCTGAACGAACTTCACTCCGCGCATGTAGGAAGCCGCTACAAATCCGGCCAGATCTCCCACTACACCGCCGCCTAGCGCTACAATCGTTGATTTCCGGTCCAGTCCTGCTTCAAGCGCCTTCGTAACGAGACTCTCCAGCATCGACAACGACTTGGAGCTTTCACCGGCAGGAACAACCGCACTTGCAACCGTAAAGCCGGCTTCACGGAGATTGCCCTCAAGAGACTCCAAATAACGAGGAGCTACATGTTCGTCTGTAATAATAAGAAGCGGCGATTTCAAGCTGATCTGATGCTTCTTGAAATAAGCTGCAGCCTCCTGCAACAAGCCTTCACCGATATAAATGGGATAAGAGCGTTCGCCAAGCTCTACTTTCAGTTCGCGCATGATCTGTACCATCCTAACTGTTCATATTCCGGGCTGTATACTTATGTAAACATCTTTGCTCATTATAGTACAGGCTTTAGCATTTTGACAAGAAATGCGGCAGTTCAAGAAGCATGCAAAAAGGCGGATGCTAAAGCCATTGATGACTTCAACATCCGCCCTTGTTGCGGCTATGGATAGCGTTAGTTGTTCACAAAGCGCTTGCCCGCTTCCCGTTCCGCCTTCGTTGCCATCTGATTCATCAGGTTGGGCAGCTGCCGGCTGTCGAGACCGAGAATTTGAGCGCATTCTTGAATGGTTATGATCCCGCTTCTGTAAGCATGAATCACTTGTCGCTTGTCCATCTTCATCCTCCAATTAAGTATCGGTTCTCCTTAGTATTGGAGTCGATGGAAAACGGTATACATGTTTTACCCGATTCTTCTGTAGAAGAACGTATCAGCCGATTCGAACCCGTATTGCGAAGGAGAGAAAATCTGTTCCGTACTTCCGACGAAGAGCAATCCGCCCGGTCGAAGTGCTTTTGCGAATTTTTGATATAATAAGTGCTTGGCTTCCTCGGTGAAATAAATCATAACATTACGGCAAACGATAAGATCAAAGGAATGATCAAACGTGTCATGCAACAGATTCTGCTGCTTGAACATAATCGCGTTCTTGAGCTTGTCCGACACCGCATACATGCCAAGATCCGGCTGGAAATACTTCTGGCGGTATGCAGGCGGAACATCGCGCAAGGAACGCTCAAGGTATTGCCCTTCCTTCGCTTTATCCAGAACGACCGCATCCAGATCCGTCGCAGTAATAGACGTCTTGTTAAGCGCCCCAAGCTCCGACAGAATCATTGCAATTGTGTACGGCTCTTCTCCCGTTGAGCATGCAGCGCTCCATACCTTGAGCCGTTCGCCACGCTGCAGCATCTCCGGCAGGAATCGGCTTTGCAGCACTTCCCACCGGTTCGGATTCCGCCAGAATTCAGACACGTTAATGGTCATCCGGTCCAAAAACTCATTAAGCAGGCTCCGGTCCTGTTCAATGGCCTTCCAGTATGCCTCAAATGTTTCATAACCGTGCTTCTGGCGGAGCGTCGTCAGACGCCGCTTCATCTGGGCTTCCTTGTATTGCGATAAATCGATATTGGTCTTAGCCTTCATTCTTTGTATAAAAAGATTGAAATCCAGATCCTCCGACATGGATGCCTCCTGTTGTACCTACAGCGAAGATTAGCTTAAATCCAGCGCTGAATCGTATGTTCGTATTCCACCAGCTGCTCAGGAGTGAAGAAATTGGCAATCTCCCGCGCTGCGCTTTCCGGAGAATCCGAGCCATGAATCAGATTCAAATTCGTATGTACGGCAAAATCGGAACGAATCGTGCCAGGCAGCGCATCAACGGCATCCGTCTTGCCAATCATGGCACGCGTGAGGGCGATAACATTATCCCCCTGCCACACCATCGCAAAAACCGGGCCAGCTGTAATAAAGTTCAGCAGCGGCTCGTAGAAGGGCTTGCCTTCATGCTCGGCATAATGGGTTTCGGCAAGCTCCCTGCTTACAACCATAAATTTGGCAGCAACAAGCTTCAGGCCTTTCCGCTCGAATCTCGAAACAATCTCCCCGATAAGACCGCGTTGTACACCATCTGGTTTAATCATCAAGAATGTTCTTTCCATAAGGTCCCCTCCTAAAAGAATTGCGAAGCAATTCTTGCTTCGTAAGCATTCGCTTAAAAAATTGCGAAGCAATTCTTGCTTCGTAAGCATTCGCTTAAAGAATTGCGAAGCAATTCAGTGCCTTTAGTAATTACGCTTTCCTACGAAATGCGCAATGTCGGTCAAATTCTTTTTCGCTCCGATACCCGGTAATCCCTTTAAAGCAGCCAATGCTTTTTTGGTATAATCATTTGCCAGCTGATCCGCCAGTTGAATCCCCTTGCTGCTCTTGATCAGAGAAATAGCCGGTTTCGTATCCACGTTGCCGTTATGCTCCCGAATAATCCGGATCTGCTCAAGAAGAGGCTCGCGCACCTTCTCGTCCTTCAGGGCCAATATAACCGGAAGCGTAATATTGCCCTGGCGAATATCCGACCCCGGCGGTTTGCCGATCTGCTTCTCCGTGCCAAACAGATCAAGCATATCATCTCGGATCTGGAAGGTCATTCCAACATTATACCCATACCGGTACAGTCGATTCACCGTCACCCGGTCCGCACCTGCCGCGGCAGCGCCAAGCTGGCAGCTAATAGCGATAAGCAGGGCGGTCTTGCGCCGGATGCGCAGCAGATAATCCCGGATCGATTGCTCCGTATTGAAGAAATACCGGATTTGCTCCATTTCGCCGATACTCATCTGTACGAGCGATTTCGAGAGCATCTGATGGATAAACGGATCTTCCAGCTCAGTTGCAATCGTAAGCGCCCTGCCGAAAATATAATCGCCCGTATACATGGCAATCCGGTTATCCCATTTGGATTTGACGGTAAGCTGTCCGCGCCGCGTCGATGCATCGTCAATAACATCGTCATGCACCAGGGAAGACATATGAATAAGTTCCAGGGGCACAGCTACTTTCGTCAATTTATCAAGGTCGTATTGGCCGAACTTGCCCGCAAGCAATACAAACACGGGCCGCAGCCGCTTCCCCCCTGCCTTCAGCAGGTGAAGAGACGTCTCGCTAAGCAGCTCATCGCCGAACGATATGCTTCGTTCCAGCTCTTGCTCGATGCGGGACATATCGCCTTTTAACTTTGCAAAAATGTCTAATAGTTTCATTCTTTCACCTGTTCGGCAGAGTTTCTTCTTTATAAAAATGCAGGCTTACTTCATGATCAAGCAACCCGAGTTCCTTCGCATACCGGAAATAAAGGGTCAAGCCTTCCTGCTGCTTTGGCCCAAAATCGTAATTCAAGCTTGTAAAGTACATTTGCCAGTAAGCGCGATCGCCGCCAAGCTGCTCACAAGCTTTACTGATCAGCGGTGAAAGATTGTTCACGCTTTGCTCTTTGCTTGCGGCAAAAGCCTCGTACAAGCGGTTGAAGGCTTCAGGCGATGCCTCTACCGCTTCCTTGCGTGCTGCAACAACGGCGTACGTCATCGCGAGCCCCGTCCACTTATTCCATACTTCGCCAAGGTCAATTACGGTCAAGCCTTTGTTTTCCCATGATTCGCGGATAGCAGGGTCCCCGATCAGAAGAGCGCCGTCAGCCCCCTCCAGCATCCGGTCAAGATCCGGCTCTGCCGGCTCATATGCCGGATTAATCTCATAATACTTGTTCATCAATATTTTCAGCATGTTCACCGAGGTTGCCGAAGTCGTTGTTACGGCAATACGGCCAGGCGGTGACGACTCAATCGGTTCCTTAAGAAACAGAAGGATCGAGTTTACTTTTCCCTCCGAACCCACCGATAAATGCGGCATCAGGATATAATCCTGATCATTCATCCCGTAAGCAAAGGAAGATACAGCCGAAACTTGTATCTCCCCTTCACGCAGCAGCCGGTTTAATTCTGCAGGCACTTTCAGCACTACATCGATACCGGCTTGCTCAGTATATTCCTCCAAGTAATGAAAAAGCGGCCATGCATTGGCGTAATCGATCCTGCCGACACGAAGTGGATTATTCCGTCTGCCCGTCATGCTGATCATCTCCCCATCTTCTGAATAATTGGTGCTCGATCGACATACTATCAAGCACTTTACCGACTAGGAAGTTAATCATTTCATCCATCGATTGCGGTTTATAATAAAAGGCCGGCATGGCCGGAATCATTCTTACGCCAAGCCGAGCCAGCGTCAGCATGTTCTCCAGATGAATGGCATGCAGCGGCGTTTCCCGCGGGACTATAATCAATTTGCGTCCTTCCTTCAGCATGACATCCGCCGCTCGGGTAAGCAAGTCGTCCGAAATACCGCGTGCCATTGAAGCGAGCGAACCCATCGAGCAAGGCACGATAGCCATTCCTTCAACCTGAAAAGACCCGCTTGCAATGCTGGCGCCAATATCCGCATTCGGATGGAATACCAGCCTTCCAGTCGTAACCGCGTCGCCGTACCGCCGCTCCAGCGCTGACTGGCGTCGCGTCGTATCCCAGCCCAGTTCTTCCTTCAGCACGCGCCAGCCCGCTTCTGTCACAACCACATGAACGACATAATCAGCCAGGAGCAATTCTTCGATCAGCCGGATACCATAAATCGCCCCGCTTGCTCCGGTAATTCCGACTACCCAGCGTTTAGGTCTTGTTCCTCTGTTCGTCTCTACCATTGGTGCACCACCAACAGATCAAACATCGCGAATACGAACAACACAACGCTAAGAGTTCCGTTCATTCCGAAAAATGCAATTTGCACACGGGACAAATCATTAGGCCGTACCAGCCAGTGCTGATAGAACAGCATAAGAATCGATACGATTGTACCAATCAAGTAAACCCAGCTTAACTCTGTCATCCAGAACAGAGCGAAGAATCCGATTGCCGTTACAACATGGAAGCATCTAGCGATCCAGAGAGCGCCGGAGAGACCAAACCGCGCGGGAATGGAATGCAAGCCGCTATCTCGGTCATATTCGTAATCCTGTGTCGCATAGACGATATCGAAGCCGGCTATCCAAAGCGCAACCGTGAAGTAAAGCACCCATGCCGCGGCATTTAGCGATCCCGTAACGGCGACCCACCCGCCAAGTGGGGATAATGCAATGGTTAGCCCCAGGAATACATGGCAGAGCCAGGTAATTCTTTTCATATACGAATACAGGACAAGCATCACAACCGCAATCGGCATCAGCTTGAGCGCGATCGGGTCGAGGTTCGCCGCCGCAACAAACAGCAGGACGAATGAAATAACAATAAACAATAAGACCTCAAATGATTTGAGGAGTCCAGCTGGGAGTGCCCGCTGTGCCGTTCTTGGGTTGGCTTTGTCAATCGCTTTGTCAATAACCCGGTTAAGGCTCATGGCCGCGCTGCGGGCACCAACCATTGCAAGTGCAATCCAGCCGATCTCTGCCCAGGAAGGCAACCGCTTCTCAACCGCCAATGTGCCAAGAACGGCCCCCATAAACGCGAACGGAAGGGCAAATACGGAGTGCTCAAATTTTATCATTTCCAAAATAATGCGTAGTTTGCGAATCATTGCTGCGATTTCTCCTTTGTACCGATGTGAAGCGCCGCTATTCCGCCGGTCAGCGGATAAGCTTGTACTTCACGAAGTCCGGCCTGCCGGAATAGTTCGGATAACTGCTTGGCGTCCGGGAACAGCTTCAAGGAATCCGGAAGCCACTTATACTCGTCAAATCTCTTAGCGACCCATTTGCCGATCATCGGCAGCATCTTCTCAAAGTACAAGTAATACATCCCTTTGAACGGCTGCCACATGGGCTTGGACAGCTCCAGGCATACAACCTTGCCGCCGGGCTTGACCACTCTCTCCATTTCCTTCAGTACCTGCAAGTAATTTGGAACGTTCCGAAGGCCAAAGCCGATCGTAACATAGTCGAAGGAATTGTCCGCGAATGGGAGCTCCATCGCATTGCCCTGAACGAGCGTTACCTGCTCATTCAAGCCCTCGTTCTTCACCTTAACGGCTCCGACATCAAGCATGTTCTGGCTAAAATCCAGTCCCGCGATCTGGCCGCTGCCGCTGGCTTTCGCCAGTGCGATCGCCCAGTCACAAGTACCGCAGCATAGATCCAAGGCTGTCTGGCCCGGCTGCACGTTCATCTTCCGCATCGTAAACTTTCTCCATGCCTTATGCCTGCGGAAGCTGAGCAGATCGTTCATCATATCATATTTGGGTGCAATGTTCTCAAACAGCGCATGCACATGTTCTTTCGAACTTGAATTTGAACTAGAGCTTGGGTTTGCATTCATCTGTCTTATACCTCATTTCGTTAAGCCCGGGTATGGGCTGCCATCTTCTCCAGGAAGGAATCCGCAAGATCCTGTATGACTTTCTTCAGTTGCTCGGATTCCAGCTTTGCTGCTGAATGGCGGAGACTGTCTGCCGCAGCCTTAAGCTTTGAGACCAGCCTGCTCTGCAGTTCGTATTTCCCCCGCAGATCGTGAATAAGCGAATGCTCCGGCTTATGAGAGAGGCTCTGCTGCTCCTCCGGCGTGCCTTCCTGCATGACATGCCAATAAGCCCAGCTTTGATAAAACCGGGATGGTGATTCGAACCGATCCATTTCGTCCAGAACCGTCTCACAGCGGCTTACGTCCTGCAGCATCTCCGGCCAAAGCTTCACGAACGCACCTTCCATCATACCAGTAAACAGCTGGAACATCTCGCTCTTCAGCTCAGTCAGCCTGTTCAAATACTCTTCCGCTTTCAGCTGCGATTGCTGCATCTTTATGTAAAGATCCATTTTCAATCGGTTCACTTCGCATACGGCTGCGCTGATCTTCGATACCATGCTGATCTGGCCGGCTTGCGACAGCAGCTGATAGAAGCGGCTGCTGAAATAATCACCGGCAAGCACCTTCAGCTGTCTGGCCCTCATCTCGGTCTCTGAGCGCCTGGTCTCTTCCGTATCAATCAGGTCATGCGTATCCATGCCCAGCTGTACGAGAGATACAACCAGCGAGTACAGCTCGCTCCTTGGCGCAAGTTCTCCATGCTCATTCAGCACAGCATGTAACAGACGCAGCCTCGGGTCGGGAAAGGCAGGCAGCTCGGTGTAAGTTTGAATCATGTCATACTCGACATACTTGGATGCGAGTTCGTTGATACGATAAGGTTTCATGGGGTAAGCCTCCGAACAGATATTGCCGCTAAATAATCTAAACTATTATAGCACAACTTTAGGTATTGAGCATACGAAACAAGCTTCCAGAACGAATTGTTCATGAATTAGATACAACTCGGCTAGGAAGCTGGAAGGGGTGCAGTAGAAAAGGTATCAATTGGTCCAAGTTTCTCTTCAAGAAAAGAAGTATAGGCGATCCGCAGGCGTTTTCTCCACTGTTCGTCATGCAAAGGATCTGCATCGCTTAACTCGCTCAAATTATCGCTAAGCCAGCTGTCCGTCCGCCGGACATCCGCGGCAAACAGCATACGGCTGTTTGCCTTCGTGTCCACATACCGGATCAGCAGCCGGTTCACATTCTCCATCTGGGTAAAAGACAGCCTGATCAGCTTCTCCATATCCCTGTACCAGCGTTCTGCCTGCTTCCCGTCATCTGCGCGCATCTCAACGGTCAACACCGCCTGGTTCCACTCCACTTTGCCTACAGCACCTGTCAACTGCAGCCCAATAATCGCATCAACAAGGTTGCTGCTTGTCAGTCGCTTCATCTCGGAGGGATGAAAGACGGCCACCTCTCCTCTTTCCTTGCCCGGTCCAATTCCGGAATGAGGCAGCAGGCCAATCACCGCCGTTACAACAAGCGCCGCGCCGAGCGCCGTCAAATAAGCCTTACGCATAGCGGAAACCCCCGATTCATATAAACGCTCCAAAGATCCTTATATCCCATTTTACAACCAAAGAAGCCAAGCTATGCACAAAAAAACTCCCTGCGCGCATATTCCGCGCGAGGGAGCTTGTCCGAACCTATCATTATTGATCTGTTTCCACCGTACCATGTTTGGTCATCACGGAAGCCTTGCCTCGGATTTTGACTGCTGATGTATGGTCAGTAAATTGAACAATCAAGATTTCATTCTTATCCAACTTCTCCGTATGATGGAACTTGGTATCCTGACCGCGAGTGAGGCCAATCACCTGAACGCCCTGATCCTTCGCTTTGATAACGATGTAATCGCCTTGAGTCGGCTCCATCTTAACCCTCCTAAAATGAATCATCACCCAAATAGCCATGTTAAGGCACATTGTGAGGACTTCATTGCTTCGAAAGCATATGCTTTAAAAAATTGTCACACACACTCTTCAGCCAGTTGTGATAATTCTTACTTCGTAAGCATTTGCTTTAAATGAATCATCACCCAAAAGCAATCAGCGCTCTGGCTGCTCTAGCATCCTATTGCTGCGCTCGATTATACTATAGACCGGCGCGGTCATGCAAGACTTGGAAGCAAGATAACGAAAGCGCCCGAACGCGGATGGCGTTCGGGCGCTATGTTCAAGCAATTAATTGGAGACGAGGTCTTTAAGAGATTTACCAGGCTTGAATGCAGGCATTTTGCTTGCAGCGATATCAATCTCTTCGCCTGTTTGCGGATTGCGGCCTTTACGGGCTTGGCGTTCGCGAACTTCAAAGTTACCGAAGCCAACCAGTTGCACTTTGTCTCCGCTTTGAAGAGCATCGGAAATCGCTTCGAATACGGCATCAACGGCTTTTGTTGCGTCCTTCTTCGACAGATCGGACAATTCAGCCACTTTGTTAATCAAATCGGTTTTGTTCATATGTTTCACCTCCCCTAAAGGCAAATGAAGAGTCATCTTATCCCTCTTATTTACTGAAAACTTGAAAAATATACCTCAACCTCAAACAAACTTATAGTAATACAGCCGTTTTCCAATTTCAAGTAGCCTGTAGAGGTTCCGGGCACTTTCATTTATTTTTCATCTTATCCGCTGCGTCTTCTGGACAAGTGAATGAAGGTAACAGCCAGTGCCAGAACGAGTACAACGCCTTTAATGATGTCATTGGCATAGTATTGCACTTTCATCATTGTCATGCCGTTTAGCAGCACCCCGATCAGGATGGCGCCAAAGAAAGTACCTATCACGTTAGGCCGGCCGGCACCAAGAACGGAGTACCCGATAAAGACAGCCGCTACCGATTCCATCATCATCGGAGCACCGGCATCGATCTGACCCGTGCCAACACGCGCCGCATACAAAATACCGCCGATTGCCGCAAAAATACCCGAAGCAACATAGGCAGCAGTACGAATGCGGCGTACTCGCACACCGGACAGGCGTGCTGCTTCTTCGTTGCCGCCAGTCGTATACATCTGGCGTCCCCATCTGGTGTATTTGAAGAACAGATGAACCCCAATAACCGCGATAACCATAAGTACGACCGGAACAGGTACGCCAAGCAATTTACCTTGACCGAGCCACAGGAACGACTCGCTGAACTTACCCGGGGCCGTGGAACCGTCAGGCATCGGCATGTTGTTGTAGATGGAATAACCCTTTGTATAGGTCTTATGAATACCGCCGACGATATACATTACAGCAAGTGTCGCCAGCATGTCCGGAATACGGATCTTGACGATCAGAAGTGCATTCAGGAGTCCAACGATGGCCCCGATCAGCAAGGCAACGATAATGACAACCGCTACAGGCTGCTCGTACCATACCATGAATGCGGCCGTAACTACTGTTGTTAACGATACCGTAGATCCAACCGATAAGTCAAAGCCGTCTACAGTCAAAGAGAATGTGACCCCAATCGCCACGAACGTTACGATGGAGATCGAACGCAAGATATCGGACAAGTTCGCGTAAGTAAAGAAATGTTCATCCCACATGGAGAAGAATAGAATAACTAGGGCAATTACAATTAAAGATCCGAATTTAAATATAAAATCTAGCGATTTCTCTTTCATGCCTGCTCCTCCTTGCCGCCGCTTGCATACAGCATCAGCAGCTCCTGCGTGGCTTCTCCCCGGCCAAATTCCTTCACAAGCGCTCCGTCGCACATGACAAGAATCCGGTCGGCAATGCCCATCGCTTCTGCAAATTCACATGTTAAGTAAACAATGGCTTTCCCTTGCTCGGCAAGCGTTCCGATAATCCGGAATATATCGCTTTTTGCACCGATATCCACACCTTTTGTCGGCTCGTCGAACAAGTACACCTCCGCACCAGTCGGAAGCCATTTGCCAATCGACACCTTCTGCTGATTACCTCCGCTTAGATGGCCGGTTTTCTGCTGGGAAGAGGATGTCTTGATGCCAAGCTTGCCGATAATCGCCGCTGCGTTGTTAGACTCCTTCTTACCCGACAGGAAGCCGCTTCTTGTCATCAGCTTCAGAATCGGCAGGCTTAAATTATTCTGAACGGATTCACCAACGAGAATGCCTTGCTTTCGTCGTTCCTCCGGCACAAGAACAATCCCGTCTGCAATCGCATCGGCCGGTTCATTGTTGTTAATCATTTTCTTGGCAATGGTAACAGAGCCTTGCTCCGCCTTATCTGCACCAAATAATACTCTCGACAGCTCGGTTTTTCCCGCTCCGACAAGACCAACAATCGCCACAATCTCACCGCTGCGGGCATTAAAGCTGACATTGCGCACGTGATGGCCGCGAGTTACGCCGGACACCTCCAGCAGCGGTCCGCCGATCGGAACCTCTGTTTTCGGGAACTCTTCCACAAATACCCGGCCAAGCATGGCCTGAACGACCTCATCAACCGTTACTGCCGAAGTAGGCTCCGTCATAACCCGCTCGCCGTCACGCATGACGGTGATTCTATCGCACAGCTGGAATATCTCCGGAAGACGATGGGAAATGTACACAATTCCGATCCCTTCTTCTTTTAGCTGCCTGATAACACGGAATAACCGCTCCGCTTCTTCCAGGCTCAGCGGTGCGGTCGGCTCGTCAAAAATAACGTATTTAGCTTTCTCCGTCAGCAGCCTGGCAATCAGAACGAGCTGCTTCTCAGCAAGCGTCAATTCTCCCGCTTTCTTCTTAACCGGAATGGTTGCGCCAAGCCGTGCCAAGGTTGCTTCCGCCTGCTTCTCCAGCTTGCGCCAGTTCAGCCATAAGCTGCTCCTTTTGCTTGAAATGCTGTCGAGCATCACATTCTCCGCTACGCTAAGCTGCGGAACCAATGCGGTATCTACTTCCTGATAAACACAATGGATGCCCATATTTTTGGCATCCGCGGGTGAACCAATATGAACCTGTCGCCCGTCGATTGTAACGGTACCTTCGTCCTGGCTGTATGCACCCGACAAAATTTTCATCAAAGTGCTCTTGCCGGCGCCATTGGCACCAAGCAGCGCGTGAACCTCTCCGCTATGCAGGTTGAAATCGACGTCGCGGAGGGCGGGGACGCCGGAAAAGGCTTTCCGGATCCCCAACATTTGCAATTGCTTTGCAACACTCATCTTGTGCACCTCTCCAGCGTTTCGTTAAAGCCATTCTTGCTTCGCAAGCATAAGGATTACTTCGCGTTTGCAGCTTCCAGCTCTTTCATCCAGTCTTCATAGTTTTGCGTGCTGCTTCCCCATCCTTCGATGTATTGGGACAGCTGAGTCGTGCTTACTTGCTCGGCTGGCAGCTGATCACGGTGAACGTATACAGCGTTCAGAACAACGAGCGGGTCGTTAGCTTCGCCTTTGAACTCTTTGTACAGCGTGCGCACATGAACGCGTCCGATATCTTTCGGATCTACTGCAGCCGATGCAACCCAAGGGCTTGCTTTATCTTGAATCATTTGCAGGTCTTCGTCGCTCATGTCGATACCGTATACTTTAATTTCTGTACGGCCTGCTTGTTGAATAGCACGCGCAGCGCCTTTTGCGAATTCATCCCATGCTGCCCATACCGCAGTAATGTCGCCTTTGTTCGGGTATTGCTTCAGAATCGCTTCCATTTGTGCCTGTGTATCCATTGCAGGGTTATTCGCGTTACCGAATGCTGCGATTTCTTTAATGTCAGGATACTTCTCCTGGAAAGCTTTGTACGCAACCTGGCGGCGTTCCATTGGAGCAAAGCCGGCTACCCATACTTTAACGATGTTGCCTTTTCCGCCAGCGTCTTTAGCGAGCTGCTCAAGCGTCAGTTCTGCCATCGATTGGTCATCCTGTTGAAGGACAGGAACGCCGTCTATTTTCACATCAGCGTCAAATACAACAACTTTGATGCCTTTTTCTTTTGCTTTCTTAATGCCTTGCTCGAGTGCTCCAGCTTGACCGTGGTCAATCAGAATGCCGTCGAAACCTTGGTTAATTGCGGCATCCAGGTTGGAGGACATTTTCGCCAGGTCATTGTCCGAAGCGAATACTTGCGCGGTGCCGCCGAATTTTTCAACTTGCTCTTTAACGCCTTCTACATATTGCGAAGAGAATGTACCTGTATTGAATTGCATAACGAGTGCGACTTTCTTGCCTTTCAATGCGTCAAGCTCACTGTTGCCCGTTGCTGCTGGAGTCTCTGTTGCGTTAGCTGCAGCATTGTTGCTGGCTTCAGAGTTAGCCGAATTATTATTTGTTTTGTTGCCGCATGCCGAAGCAATGACAAGTATGATTGCAACGAGCAGCGTTAAAGAAAGTTTTCCCCATTTTTTCATGCTCTTCTCTCCCTTTTTATCTAACAAAATGATAGATGAATGATCTATTTGTTATCATATCATTTTCACCAAGTATGTCAATCGGAATTTAAGTATTATTTGCTTGAAAATTGGAAACTTTCGACACTCTCAAATGCCTTTGTCGAAAAAGATCGAACTGTGCAACAATTGCCATTATAGTAATCGCAACGCATAATTGCAATGAATAAATTGTTACAAGCTAAGGCGCGCCAGCGCATCAACGCAAAAAAGAGCGGTTGATCCGGCTATGAAGCCGGTTCAACCGCTCTCTATTCTATCTTTACAGGATGATGGCAATGAGACCGCCGGAACCCTCGTTAATGATTCTGCCTAGCGTTTCCTGCAGCTTGTAGCGCGCATTGTCCGGCATCATGGCGATTTTGCCCTGGATGCCTTCACGCACTAAGGAATGGAGTGATCTGCCGAAGATGTCGGACTCCCAGATCTTGATCGGGTCTGCTTCAAAGTCCTGCATTAAGTAGCGAACCAGCTCTTCGGTCTGTTTCTCCGATCCGATAATCGGTGCGAATTCGGATTCGACATCGACACGGATCATATGGATCGAAGGTGCAGTAGCCTTCAGCCTTACGCCAAAGCGCGAGCCTTGACGGATAAGCTCCGGCTCATCCAGCGCCATCTCAGCAAGCGTTGGTGCTGCAATGCCGTAGCCGGTTGCCTTAACCATCTCGAGCGCTTCTGCAAAGCGGTCATATTCCCGCTTCGCATGCGAGAATTCCTGCATCAGCTGGAGCAGATGATCCTTACCGCGGATTTCAACTCCGACTACCTCCATCAGGATGCGGTCATACAGCTCATCCGGTGCGAAGAGATCGATCTCTGCCACGCCTTGACCCATGTTCATACCGCTTAGGCCGGCTCTGGCAATGAAATCATATTCGGAGAATTGAGAGACAACGCGGTCGACATCTCTTAATCTGCGAATATCTTTCACCGTATCGCGTACGGAGTTTTCGTAGTTGCTGCGCAGCCAGTGGTTCTCGTTCAGCACCATTACCCAGCTAGGCAGATTTACGTTTACTTCATGTACCGGGAATTCATAAAGTACTTCGCGCAGAACGGACATGACTTCTTCTTCGCCCATCGTTGCGACGCTCATTGTAATGACCGGAATATCGTATTTCGCCTGCAGCTCCCCGCGAAGCTGAAGCGCTTCTTCGCTGCGAGGGCGTGTGGAGTTGATGATGAGAACAAATGGCTTGCCAACTTCCTTCAGCTCGCCGATTACACGTTCTTCTGCTTCTACATAAGACGAACGAGGGATCTCGGCGATCGAGCCATCCGTTGTGACAACAACACCAAGCGTCGAATGCTCCTGAATAACTTTTCTGGTACCGATCTCCGCGGCTTCCTGAAACGGAATCGGCTCGTCGAACCAAGGGGTCGTGATCATACGAGGACCATTCTCATCCTCATAGCCTTTCGCCCCTTCAACGGCGTAACCAACGCAGTCTACGAGTCTGACGTTTACGTCAAGTCCTTCGCTGACACGCAGTTGAACCGCTTGATTCGGTACAAACTTCGGTTCTGTCGTCATAATCGTTTTTCCCGCGGCGCTTTGAGGAAGTTCATCAACGGCTCTGACACGCTCGGCTTCGCTTGCAATATTCGGAAGCACGACCGTTTCCATAAACCGCTTAATAAACGTTGATTTGCCCGTACGGACAGCCCCTACTACCCCGAGGTAAATATCCCCGCCGGTACGTTCGGCTATATCCTTGAAAATGTCCACTTTCTCCACTGAATATCCCCTCCCAATTGAATTTCCGGTTCGCCGCCTTCCACCGGACAAGAGGGCAGGCCAGCGACGCAACTCGTACAGCTTTTGTTGGACTAGTAATATCATATTGTCCTAGCCTACCGATTATGCCGATTCCTTTCACAAAATTTCCCCAAGCGGTCACGTTCTTGCCCTTCCAAGACTGAGTTATATGAAGATGTTAAGATTTCTATACCAAAAAATCCTCATTACCGATCCGTTAAGGACGGTAATGAGGACTTCGAAACGGGAGGCATCCCGCTTATTTGGTCTGTGCCGGAACAGCCTGCGGCTCTTTATTTACCCAATGATAGACAGGAGCTTTAACGGGTACGAACATATCGGAATCCACAAGATTCATGCGGAGATCTGTATCCTTAGAAAGGGCGGTATCGCCTTTCTTCTGAATCACCTGCATAATATCTATCCCGTAATCGGTATATACACGGCCTGACTCATCCATAATTGCCGCGAGCGTCTGGAAGGAATAGTCGCTGCGCAGCTCCGGCGCTTTTTTGTTCATCGCCTTATAATCAATGTAGGAATATCCCGGATAGGCCTGTTCCCCTTTAGGTAATTGCCCGTCATGGCTGTTCTTATATTCGTTCACCCAGGTTTGGATATCATTAATCTGCTGATATGTAACCAGGTTCATCAGTTTGATCTGCGGCTTGGTTTCTTCGTTAATAATTAAGAAATAATAATTGCCGCCATTCTCAAAAGCAGCCGTTGGAATAGAGCTCAAGTATCCTTTATTCTTGAGCTGAGCAAAGTCAACAAGAAACTTTTCATAGACAGGCGTCTCCTCGGGGCTGGTTTTCATCGGCAGCATGCCAGTCTCCGAATGATACTGATCAATGGCTGCCTGGACGTTACGAACCGCTTCCTTAGGAGCTGCCTGATTTTGCTTCAGCTCGCTCTTCGGATACATACAACCGCTCAGCGACCATACCGCCACGGTCAAAATAACAAGCATCGCCCAGCGGCCAGCCGCTCCAGGCAATTGCATTTTCTTCTTTTTCCACATCGCTTGCTGCTCCTCCTCGTTCTACCACAACTCATCGTTTTCTTCCGCCTGCTTCGCCAGGAGCTTCTGGACAGCCGCACGAAGCGGATCAAGCGGCACCTCGACATGAACCTGGCCTCTCGCCTTCGCCTGGCAGGCAAGCCTGTAGCCCTCTTCTTCAAGACCGGCCAGCTTGCGCCGCTCTTCTTCTGCGATCGGCAGCAGGTCACTGTCCTGCCGTATTTTTACTTTGCACATGAAGCATGCCGCATTACCGCCGCAGCGTGTCTGAATCAGTACGCCTGCTTTTCTGGCCGCTGACAGGATCGATGTCCCCGGCTTCACTTCAATGGATACACCTGATGGAGAGAACGTCACCTTCGCGCTCATTTTACAGCACCTGCCTGACGGCTGGCGAGCCGCTGACTCAGCTGCTTCTTCGCCTCTACGGTAAGCACATTGCGTTTCTCCAGAAGCCGTCTGGCTTCCTCATGGCGTGATTCATCCTTTATATAGTGGTCCATTAATAATGTTATACGGTCTTCACGGCTGCGGAGCATGTTGAACCAAAGCTCATGCGCAACAGGAACAACAGGAACATACAACCCGCTGTCTTCTGCATCCCTTACAGCAAACAGCTCCGAATAAGGCTTTAGCAGGGAGCTGACTTCCGTCACATAACGGCAGCCGTTCGCCCGCACAACAAAGCCTCCAACCAGTTCAACAGGTATGCCTTCTATGACAAAATGACTGAGTACCGAGCGATAATTACCGCATTCGCTAAGCTGCTTCGTATCGGAGGCAAAGGGCTTCAGCCGCTCGTAGATTTGATCATATTCGTTGTCGTCGACATACAAATCAATATCATTCGGCGCCGCCTGCAGCGGCAGTCCGCGCAGCATGAGCCCTGTACTGCCTCCCAGCACCCAGTCAGCCTCTACACCAGCAAGAAGCCGGACGATGGCAGCCAGAGCCTTCTCAATTGGCGTATCATGATCCATCACTGCACATCCTCCCCCAGCATCAGAAATACGGCTTGTTAATCGCTTTAACCGGGATCTCGCTGCTCTTCACAACAGCCTGGCAGGCAAGCCGGTAACCTTCGTCAAATTCCTCCGGCTCCATCCGGTCCCATTCGGCATCTGTTATCCCTTCCAGGGCTGCTGCCCCTTCTTCAATGAAGCAGCGGCATCTCGCGCAGGTTCCGCGGGTACAATTCGAAGACCAGTCTACCTTTGCTTTCAGCGCGAGCTTTAGTAGCGTTACGCCAATTTCGGGCTCGACAACCGCTGTTTTCGTTCTCCCCTTCAGTTCAATCATGAGATCATGATTCCTTTCAAGCTGTCGTTATGTATGGTCATCTTTTTTAGATAATGGCTATCATCCCGCATAGAAAACCAAATACAAGCAGAATAAAGGAAACAAAGGATAACGTAAATTTGATAACACCTTTGGTCTTTAAACGGGCAAAGGTAATCATAACGGCGGCGATCGCCATTAACCCGATACCGATTAAAGATACCCACATCTTCGTCATTGGATCCATGAACTAATCTACTCCCTAGTCGATAACCGTAATAAATGCAACACTCATTATAACATCAAGCACAAAAAAGGACAAAAAAACCCAAAAAAATCTGCTGAAATCAGCAGATTTTTTTGGGTAGATCGTTACTTGATCATCATTTTGATCAATGATTCGATACCGCCTATGCTCATACCGCTTGCTTTCACGGCTTTAACAATATCATTCATCGTTTTATCCGAGACTGGAACCTTTGCCATATCCGATACCTGCTTGATCAGCTTACGGAGTTCATCTTCGTTCTGCATCGTGGATGCCGATACGCCGTTTGCCAATTTCTTTACCGCATTCTCGGAAATGTTTTTCCCCGTCTTCTTGTTTATTGCATGAAGAACATCTTTGGAAAGATCTTTAGCCACTGCTTTCCCCTCCTTCAATGTCGCTGCTTTGACCATATAAGCATTAGCCTTGCAACATCATATGAGAGGGGGAAATGAATGGTATAGGCGCGTGTCTCAGTCTAGCTGTTCAATTTCATGTGTCTTTAACCGGCCCATCAAATTTTCTACCGCAGACTTTGGTGAATTATTCGCAAACAATACGCTGTACAGCTCTGCTGTAATCGGCATCCGTACATCATATTGCTTTGCAAGCTCATTGGCTGCTCGCGTTGTTCTCACGCCTTCAACAACCATGCCCATACGCTCCAGAACCTCTTCAAGCGGCGTGCCATCAGCCAGCATCGAGCCCGCACGCCAATTACGGCTGTGCTGGCTTGTGCAAGTAACAACAAGGTCGCCTACGCCAGCAAGGCCTGCAAAGGTAAGCGGATTAGCGCCCATTGCCGTACCTAGCCGACTGATCTCAGCCAGGCCGCGGGTAATCAGAGCCGCTTTGGCATTGTCGCCAAACCCGAGACCATCGGATAAGCCTGCACCTAATGCGATAATATTTTTGATCGCGCCTGCTACTTCAACACCAACAACATCCGGGTTCGTATAGACGCGGAAATATGTACTCATAAAAGCGTCCTGTGCCTTCTCTGCTGCTTTCAGATCCGCGGAAGCCACAACAACGGTTGTTGGCTGCCTGCGGATTACTTCTTCTGCATGGCTTGGACCGGACAAAACAACAATCTCCTCGGCAGGACGTTCCAGTTCCTCCGACAATACCGTTGTCATCCGTTTCAGCGTATCTGCCTCAAAGCCTTTTGTCGCATGAACAACTAAAGTCTCTTCAGCCAGATAAGGTGCGGCTTGCTTCGCTACCGCCCTCATCGCCGATGAAGGGGCAACGAACAAAGCCAGCTCCGCACTTTCAAGCGCTTCCCGCATATCCGTTGTCGCATGAAGAGACGACGGCAAGGCTGCGCCTGGCAAATACTTTTCATTTGTACGGCTGGCGTTCATCTGTTCAGCGTGCTCGGCTGAACGTGTCCACAGCTTGACATCATATCCGTTGCCGGCCAGTACAGCGGCAAGCGCGGTTCCCCAGCTGCCTGCCACCAGTACCGCCGCACGCCCTTTATGTTCCGACTTTTCTTGCGGCATCCTTCCGATCACGACCCTTTCTTAGCACCCAGCTTATTCTCAGTTCCTTGCAGCAGCTTCACAATATTCGAACGATGACGTACGAAAGCAAATACACATAGTATGAGGCTGACCGTTAATACGGGAGCGGAATAATAAAAAATGGATATAAGGACGGGAGTTAAAGCCGCAAATATAAGAGATCCAAGCGATACATAACGGGTAATGGCAATCACGATTATTGTAACCACTCCGGCGATAAGAGCCGGTATAAAGGCGAGCGCAGCAATTGCGCCAATGGTTGTCGCAATTCCTTTGCCGCCTTTGAAGTTGAAGTAGATCGGCCAGTTATGTCCCATTATGGCAGCAAGACCGCAAATCGCAGGGGTCCAGTCGACACCTTCATCAAGCCCAAGCCAGCGGCCGATGAATACCGCGGCAATCCCTTTACCCAAATCAAGCACAAAGCAAAGCAGGCCCGGCCCTTTTCCAAGCACACGGATTGTATTGGTTGCGCCTGCGTTGCCGCTGCCGTGCTCCCGGATATCGATGCCTTTCACTAATCTGGCGATCACGATGCTGAACGATACCGAGCCTAACAAATAACTCAGAACAACCGCGATTACAGCGTATATCAAGCTTCTTCTCCCCTAATCTTCATCCGATTTCTTTCTTGTGAATAAACGGACTGGCGTTCCTTCAAAATCAAATGCCGCACGGATCTTATTCTCGAGGTACCGCTCGTACGAGAAGTGCATCATCTCCGGATTGTTGACGAAGATTACGATCGTAGGAGGCTTGGTTGCCACTTGCGTAACATAATTGATTTTGAGGCGTTTGCCTTTATCTGTCGGCGGCGGATTGTAAGCAACCGCATCAGAGACAACATCATTAAGCAGATGTGTCTGAATCCGCATCGCATGCTGTTCCGATACATGGTTCACAACAGGGAGCAGCTTATGCAAGCGCTGTTTTGTCTTCGCAGATAAAAAGACGATTGGAGCATACGTCATAAACAGGAAGTGGTCACGGATATTTTGTGTGAATTCCTGCATGGTCTTCTCATCCTTATCGACAACATCCCATTTGTTCACGACAAAAATCGAAGCCTTGCCAGCTTCATGCGCATATCCGGCAATATGTTTGTCCTGCTCGATAATGCCTTCTTCGCCGTTAATGAGCACAAGAACAACATCGGCGCGTTCAATGGCTTTCAAGGCGCGCATAACGCTGTATTTCTCGGTTGACTCATAGACCTTGCCGCGCTTACGCATACCTGCAGTATCAATCAGCACATAACGCTGGCCGTCACGCTCGAATGGCGTATCGATGGCGTCACGGGTTGTCCCTGCAACGTTGCTGACGATTACACGCTCTTCCCCAAGCAGCGCATTAACGAGCGACGATTTGCCCACATTCGGGCGTCCGATCAAGGCTACGCGAATGACATCATCATCATACCCGTCATCCTCAAGCTCCGGAAGCTTCTCAATCGCCGCATCCAGCATATCGCCGATACCGAGGCCATGCGAGCCGGATATTGCAATCGGTTCTCCGAAGCCAAGGCCGTAAAACTCATAAATTTCATCCATACGGTTCAGATTGTCCACTTTGTTGACTGCAAGAACCACTGGTTTGCGGGAACGGAACAGCATTTGCGCCACTTCGTCATCCGCATGCGTCACGCCTGATTTCGCGTCGCACATAAAGATAATGACATCCGCTTCCTCGATGGCAAGCTCAGCCTGCATCCGGACGGATTTCATAATTTCATCTTCACCATCGATTTCAATACCGCCTGTATCTACGATGCTGAATGCTTTACCATTCCATTCTCCTGGGCTGTAAAGACGGTCCCGGGTTACGCCCGGTTTATCTTCAACGATTGCCAGCCGATCGCCAACCACCCGGTTAAAAATGGTGGATTTGCCCACATTCGGGCGACCAACTATTGCAATAACGGGTCTTGCCATAGGTCAATGCTCACTCCTTCAGAAATACTCACGACTATCATCATAGCAAAAAACAACGTTCTTGGCTAACTTTTCATCTTTTAATGATGGTTTACAATGACGATTGTGCCGTTTTTCAAGTCATGAGCGCTGGCATCCAATATTTTCTCGAGAAGAAAAGCGGTCTGCTGCATGGCCTTCTCATCCGGCTCAATAAAAATAGGCGCACCTCCGCCTATTTTCTCACGTTCGATAGCCACGATTGCAATTATTTTAGCCATTGCTCTGCGCCTCCTTATTGACTGAAGCTTCCGTAGGCATACGCACTGCCGCTTCCATAATCGGCACCTTGTTAATGACTTGAAGCGCTTTTGTCATATCCTTCTCCTGAGGGAGGAAAAAGACAGCCAGCCTGCCGTCCTTCATATCCAGCTTGGCCATTGGTATAAGAGCAGGCTCCCCGTCGTCGCGATACACGCCAAGAATGGTGGACAGATCATACAAAATCGCCTGTCTTTGCCCCAGATTACTGATCGTCACTTTGCCATTGGGATTATAGGGAGTCAATATGAACCCCATCCCCCGCTCCTTGATAATCTCCTGGTTCGCCTGCAAGCCAACATTCATAATATAGATGTCGCCAACGAACAGATCCGGGCCGTCAACCCGTACCTCGGCACCTTCGGAACGGCATATATGAGAAATCGTTTTGCCTGATTTAAGAAACCGGACAAGCAGCAGCGACAGAATGCCGCCGGCAATGCCAAGATATACATTCCATACGATAGCGAACAGGCTTGTGAGCAGCGCCGACATGATAACGAGATAGTTACGCCCCTCAAACACCATCGCAATGCCTTCTATGTAGGTAGAACCGCGGCTGACAAGCTCCAGGCTGTCAATCTTGGTCAGCGTCTCCCTCTCCATCTTCCTCACATCACGGAACTGCTGCGCAGCAAGGGACAGAAAAGTGATTGCCGTGTAGTCCTTGTTGTAGAGCGCCGGGACCGCAACCGCACCAAGCGCCGCTGCAATTACGCCGAGGGAAATATGGATAATACGGCCGTGAGGGTAAGTTGGATACTGCCTGTAATCGGTAGTCAGCATAAGAAGCCTTGAAACGATGCCAAAAACAATTCCAAGCAGCACGCCTATTAACATTTTGTGCTCGACAAGATAAGCATTCATTTCGGTGAACTTCCTCCTTTATTTCTCCATGGGATGGCTATAAACCGAACAACACCCGTGCGGACAGTCAGGAAAAGCAGACTGATAATACGGGCAGCGGCAAACGCAATCCATAAGCTGTCCCACCACTGCAGAGAGCCGATAGAAGCCTCGTATACGCCTTTCTGCAGCAAGGCATGAACCAGCTCGGCTGCGGCACCAGCAAACAACAGCACGGTAAACTGATGCTGGCCCTTCGTGGAAAAGGCTGAGGCCAGCACACCTGCAACAATGGGTCCGTCAAGCAGAGGATCCAGCCAAAAGAATACGGGATCAACGCTGTACATCTTCCTTACGCTTCCCCAAATCATGCCAGCCAGAAGAGCACAGATCAGCAGATAACCGCGTGAATCCCAAACTAACGGACCGCGCATCGCAAGCAGGCTGATCACCATAAGCAGAATGGTGCCGGCAAAGACATGAATGTGTACCGCTCCAATTTGAAAGGTTTCCTCGATGAGCTGGAGTGCAGCGCAGATGGCAAGAGCTAACAATACCCATTTCCTGTTCTTCACAGACAGGCCAACGAAGTCCGACCATCCGGTTGTCATTAAAATGAAGGCCATCACCATAATCCAAATTGAAATATACCCGGCATTGAGCATTTAGCAAGATCACCTCTCGTTGACCTATTATGCTCCAAATAAAAGGGGCTATTCCCGATTTTTACAATTCAAAATATAACAAAAGAGGCTGCTCCTGATAATCAGGAGCAGCCTCTTTATGCATCGATATTAATTATTTCAATTTGCTCAGCTTATCGCCGAAACGTTCTGCAAGCGAGTAGCTCATGCTGGAGCTGTTCAAGCTTACGTTCGGGTTGTTGCCCAGATCTTCAGGCTTAACCGAAGAAGAACGCTCGCGTTGCGGTTTGCCCGATCTAGGTGCTTGCTCGGAAGAAGCCGATTGCTCAGGAGCTTCTTCTGTTTCTTTGATGCTCAGGCTTACACGTTTCTCAGCCGAGTTGAAATCAAGCACTTTCGCTTTCACCTCTTGGCCCTCTTTCAATACTTCGAAAGGAGTTGCGATGTGACGGTGAGCGATTTGCGAGATGTGTACAAGACCCTCTACGCCTGGGGCGATTTCAACAAATGCGCCGAAAGTAACAAGGCGGCGTACTGTGCCTGTAACGATGTCGCCAACGTTGAATTGGCCTGCAGCGGATTCCCAAGGACCAGGTTGAGCTGCTTTGATGCTCAGGCTGATCTTGCCTGCCGCCGGGTCAACTTTAAGTACTTTAACGGTAACCGATTGACCTTCCGAAACAACGTCTTTAGGATGGGCAACATGCTGCCACGACAGCTCGGATACGTGAACCAGACCGTCGATGCCGCCGATATCTACGAATGCGCCAAACGGAGTCAGGCGTTGCACAGTACCTTCCAGCTGTTGACCAGCTTGCAGACCTGCGATCACTTGTTGTTTGTTTTGTTCGAACTCAGCGTCCAGTACTTCTTTAGCAGACAGGATCACTTTATTGTTCTCGCGGTCGATCTCTTTAACTTTCACGCGGAGCGTGCGGCCTTTGTAATCGCTGAAATCTTCAACGAAATGACGCTCTACCATCGAAGCCGGAATGAAACCGCGTACGCCAACGTCAGCGACAAGGCCGCCTTTTACAACATCGGCAACGGTAACTTCGAATACTTCACCGCTCTCGAAACGGCTTTGCAGTAAGTCCCAAGCGCGCTCGCCGTCGATCAGACGTTTCGACAGAACGAGTTTTTCTTTCTCGTCGTCGATGCTGACAACTTTCAGCTCAACCTCTTGGCCAACTTGAACAGCATCGTTTGCGTTATCCAGTTGTACCGCGGAAAGCTCACGAACCGGAATGACACCGTCATATTTATATCCAAGGCTTACATAAGCTTGGTTATCATCGATTTTGATGATCGTACCTTTTACTGAATCGCCTTTTTTCAAGGACACAAAGTTGTCCATAGCTGCTTGGTCTTGAACATTGATTTCTTCTGACATGGAAATAACCTCCTCAATTCATACCCCAACTTTATTTAAATCCACTTTCATCATGGGAAAGCAGAATTTAAAACAACTTTTATTTGTTCTTCTCAATCATCTCATGAATGCGAGACATAATGGCATCCGTAATACGGTCCAGCTTATCCGGCGAGGATTCATTTATGATAGCAGAAATATCAACCGGTTGGCCGTAGAAAACTCTTATCTTACGGAAAAGCTTATATTTGCCCACTACCGCTACGGGAATAATGGTTGCGCCGCTGCGGTAAGCAATCATCGCTGCGCCTTTCTTTGCTGCCGTTCCATCACTGTTCCGTGTACCCTCCGGGAAAATCCCCATTACTTTGCCTTCGCCAAGAAGGTTAAGCGCGGAACGGATCGCATCCTTGCCGACGCCCCGTTTGACAGGAAAGGCGCCCCAGGCCCGGATCAGCGGTCCTAACACCGGAATCTTGAACAGCTCGGATTTGGCCATATAATGAACCTTGCGCGGCACCCTTATGCCAACTGCGGGCGGGTCCAGATTGCTTATATGATTCGAGCAAAGAATGACAGATCCTTCTTTCGGGATATGCTCCAGCCCTTTAACCTCAAGCCGGAACAATAATCCGTACAGGATGTTAAACACGGCTCTGAAAATGCGATATAACATTAGTTTACTTCGCCTCCGCCAATTTGGTTCGGCTTAATTTCACAATTAAAGCCGCAACTTCATCGATTGACATCGATGTACTGTCGAGGACTATAGCATCCTTCGCACAAATGAGCGGAGAAATCTCTCGTTGTTCGTCTAACCGGTCGCGCTCCGCAATTTCCTGCTCAAGCTGCTCCAACGTAATGGATTGCGTTGCCGCAATCTCCTTGAAACGGCGCTGTGCCCGTTCTTGTACGGATGCGGTAAGGAAAATCTTAAGCTCCGCGTCAGGCAGTACATGCGAGCCGATATCCCGGCCGTCCATGACAACGCCTTTGCTTTCTGCCAATTGGCGCTGAAGCCTGCCAAGCAATTCTCTCACGGTTTCATTTGCTGCAATATGCGAGACGGCAAGTGTTACTTCCCGTGAACGGATCAGATCCGTAATGTTCTCGCCATTCAAAAAGACAGCTTGCCCGTTCTCACCCGGCGCCAGCTTAATATCCAGCGTCCTGGCATGTACAGACAGCTTCTCGCTGTCCCGAGGCTCAATTCCCGCCCTTTGGGCGCTGAGCGTAACGGCGCGATACATAGCTCCTGTATCGATATAAATGTAATCTAGCTGTTCGGCAACCTTGCGCGCGACCGTACTCTTGCCTGCACCGGCAGGACCGTCTATCGCAATGTTAATCCGGTCGCTGTCACCGTCTTGCTGCATCACCAACACCCTACCCCCTCAAAAGAATTAACACACAAACAGATTGGTTTAGGCTGTTCGTGATGATTCTTGCATCGAAAGCATTTGCTATCGAATGGCTGGCCGAATGCTGATTTGTTGATGCGAGCATCTGCCTCTCAAGCATTAACGGCTTGGCCGGTTCTTACGGACCGTAACCAGTGAAATATAACCGGGAATATGTATAAGTTATACTTCAAGGAGAAACGGCTTCGCCGCCTTTGGTAGCGAGACGCGTTTCATTCCGAAGAATTCTAAGATCTATCCTAAAAAATTCTTAGAATTCAATAAAAAAGCAGGCGCCGCCTGCGATCGTGAAAATTATACCACACAATAAACGCAGATGCAAAAACGGCAGATGCCCAAAAACGCTGTCCCTCCGGGCTAAAAGCCTAGCGGTAAGCTGCACCTTCCCAACGCTCAACATCTGTCACCCAGTGTCGAATGGCGTCATTTTGGAGCATAAATTGCGCTAATATAACACCGATTATTAGAACAAAAGCAATCTTGGCCAGCCGTTTCGCGACGGCATCCATTTGCTTCTTTAACTCCTCTTCATCCTCCGCAATCCGCACCAGAATCCCTTCCTCTACTTGCCGTTTCCGGATAGGATGCGTATGTAAGCCCAATCTTATACAGAATTATCTTCCACGAAATTCCAATTGTTTCTCGAAGCAGTAACGAATGATTTTCTGCCGTTCACTGTCCCCGATAGTGATGTATTTACTCATGATCTGCTTCCGCCCGGTCACAATATCAACCACACGGACGACCTCTGCCTTGAAGGAGGAATGCTCAAGCGTGCCGTTCTTATAAGGAATAAGCAGCCAGCAGTCCATCTCCATGCCGGGTTGAATCGGCCATTTGCCGTCGCAAATAAAGGAAATGCCCCCGCCGCCTACATCATCGGTCAACGTAACAAAACGAATATTGCCGGACAAATTAACCGCAATTTCAAGATCGGCAGCAACCCGCAGGAAATGACGGCGCTGTACCTTCGTAATACGGGCCGGATCCGGCTTGCGGATCTTAATCAGCTTGACGACATCATCGCGGAAGCCAATGACGTGCGAATCGAAATAATGTTTAATCCCGTCTTCCGATACATAATAAACCGACAGCTCGTCCCCCAAGAAAAGCCGTTTCATCCGGCCTGTTGTTGTATTGAGCGGATTTTCGATCAGCAAACCATCTTCCAGCTCATCTGCAATTCTAGCTTTATATTCAACAGCTGCCTCTTCTTCATCAGCAGAAGCGATCTCGAAAAACAACATTTGGTTAACTCTAGGCAACAATTGGCTCCCCTCCCATATTGGTGTTTATTATAACACGTCAATTTGAGGGGAGCCATATCGTTATTTGGCGAAACTTGTCCGTTTGTCGAGCGGTGACAGCTCTTCAATCGCTTCTTCGACACCAGTCTCCGAGTTGATATAGATCCGGTAATCACTGCCGTTTACCCTGCCGGTAAATTCATAGCATAAAGTTTCCTCGCCCAGCTCGTTCAAGATCATAGCCATTTGCTCATTCGCTACCTTAAATTCCGGATTAAGCGCTTTGCGTGCTTCTGCTTTGGTCAACTTCGCTTTAGGCAGACTGCGCGCATGATGTTCATAGACATAATCATTCGCCTGGAGACCAACAGCTTCGCCATTATCAAGAGCAACCTTGACCGTAAGCTTCTCCGGATAGATGAGCACACCGTTTTGCGTACTGACGAAAGTAAAGGCACCCGTATTGTCAAACATATTGTAGCTGACCGCCCGCATGCCTTTAAAACCATGCTCATTCAGAAACTTTTCTGCAGAAGCCTGTGCCTGGTTCTGGTCAATCTGTTTCTCCCCGATATCTCGGGAATCCATAAACCAGATCAGCTTACCGCCTCTTTGCGAATAATCCATCTGCAGTTTCCTGCCTGATTTCGGATCGGTTACCGTAGCGGAATAAGAGGAATACTCCGTTCCCTTACCGTTCTCGACTACCCGGATCTGGGAAGGCTGCGCACCCAGAAACTCCGTTACATGCTTTTTGACATCGTCAGCGGTAACCATCTTGCCGCTCAGCATACTGACCGAACGCTTCTGGTACATGCTTGCGACCGACGGACCCCAGTTGATTTCAGGATATTCACTTACTTTTTTGTCTACCGTCTTGAACCCGTCAATAATCGTATTGTCATTCGGGGAGTTCTGCTTCGCCAGCGCGACCTCAACATCCATCCAGCGCAGACGGTCGCTCAGCACTTTCTCCTGCATAGTGGTCAGATCCTTGGAGATATCCTCGGACTTGGCATACAAGGTTTTCAGCGTTTTGAATTCATCTTCAGACAAAGGCTGCTTCGATAAATCCCTAACCGAAGTCTTGTAGGCAAAGTTAGCAATACGCGATAAGAAATCTTCAGCCTCATTAAACGGGAGCATCGTCAGAGGGAGCTGGTTAATCTCGTTTTGCGCCTCGCTTGTCAGACGCCATACGTTAACGAGTCCTTTGCGATGGTAGCTTTGGGAGGTGGAGTTGACGGCAAGCGTATTTCCAAGCTGCTGATGGAGCTGCTCAACATGGTAAGTGAGATCATGGAAAGCACGCTGATACTGGTTCTCCGCCTTTATTAGAATCGAGTTTTTCTCTTGATGCTCTTGGTAACCCCAATATACTGAGCCGATTAGAAAAAGCGTCATGATGGGGAACAACACCGCGCTTAGCCGTTTATACATAACAAAAAAGCTCCTTTCTTCTGCAAAACCTAGCGTTAGTTTGGTTTGCAGAAGGGAGCTTTATGCATCTGTGTCAAATGCTGTGTTCTTCAATATCGAGGTCGTTCGTGTTGTTGCAAATGCATTGCTTGAAGCCGGTGTCGATCATTCCTTTGTCTCTTCTGCCGCGAAGAACGAATTTCTCGCCGCAAATATTGCATCGAATCGTTACCTTAACTCTTGGTTCCATTCCTGCCTCCGTCAATTTAACAAATTATTACTTTTCAGTATAGACGAAAGGCTTAAAGTTTAATCTCGTCTTCCCGGCTGATGAAGCGGAATGGAGACCGGGAATTGGCATTGTTCATCTTCCGGAGACCCCATACCCACAGGGCAACCATGAACGGAATAATGACAAAGATCCAGTTGGTTTTGAACGAGATCATGATGTAGTCATACGTTCCGTGCAGCAGCAGCGGAAGACATAATGATATCGTCAAATAAACATTGCGCTTGGAAGCTGTGGCGAACTTCGCCTTGCCGACGTAATAACCCATCATCACCCCAAACAGCGCATGTCCGGACACGGGCAGCAGCGCACGCATGAGCAGTGTTCCGAAGGTGGACGGCGAATAAATCGCGTACAGGACATTTTCCAAAGTTGCGAACCCAAGCGAGATCGAAGCCGCATATACAATCCCGTCATACGGCTCATCAAACTCGGTGTGATTGTAGATCATGTGATACAAGACGAACCATTTCACAAATTCCTCAATACCGGCTGATTCCACAAAAGAGAACAGCACGGGCTGATTATCGCCAAACCACAGCTGCAAGCCGCGCTGAATCACCACAATAGGTACAACAATGAGGACACCGAGCAGAAACATACGAACGACCATATGAATCGGCTCTGCATCATAACGGTCCTTCAAATACAAATAAGTAAGCAGCGATACGCCCGGGGCAACCGCAGCAGTCAGCACAGAAAACAATAGCAATTCGATGTTTCACCTCCCAGGCATCCGGCGGGACGCTCCCGCCGCCGGTTATACCCAGCCGCGATAACGCACCGCCTCTGCCATTTTGCGTACACCTGCCATATAGGCGGCAAGCCGCATGTTTACATTCCTGGACTTATGAATCTCATATACTTGGTTAAAGCCGCGGATCATCATGACACGCAGCCGGTCATCTACTTCTTGTTCATCCCAGTAGAAGCCTTGATTGTTCTGAACCCACTCGAAATAAGAGACGATAACCCCTCCGGCACTTGCCAGCACATCGGGTATAAGCAGGATGCCCCGTTCGGTTAAAATCCTGGTCGCTTCGAGCGTAGTTGGTCCGTTCGCCGCCTCTACAACAATTGTCGCTTTGATTCGCGGCGCGTTATCCTCCGTGATTTGATTCTCGATCGCAGCCGGAACGAGCACATCGCAATCCAGCTCGAGCAGATCACTGTTGGATATCGTCTGCGGGAATAGATTCGTTACATTGCCGAAGGAATCACGCCGATCGAGCAAGTAAGGAATGTCTAATCCATCTTCATTATACAACGCTCCGTTCACATCGGATATACCAATTACTCTCGCACCGGCCTCATGCATGAATTTGGCAAGGTAACTTCCGGCATTGCCGAAGCCCTGAATGACAATTCTTGCCTTGTTCAGCTCAATTCCTTTGAGAGCCAGCGCTTCATGAATCATTATAACAACGCCGCGAGCCGTAGCCGTCTCGCGCCCTCTGGAGCCGCCTAGCACTATGGGCTTGCCGGTAATAAAGCCCGGAGAATCAAACTCTCTAATCCGGCTGTATTCATCCAGCATCCAAGCCATAATTTGCGAATTGGTCATTACATCCGGAGCCGGAATGTCCTTTGTCGGCCCGACTATTTGGCTGACAGCCCGGACATACCCGCGGCTCAGCCGTTCCAGCTCGCCGAACGACATTTTTCTCGGATCACAAATTACGCCGCCTTTGCCTCCGCCGTAAGGAAGATCCGCAATGCCGCACTTAAGGCTCATCCAGATCGATAATGCTTTTACTTCATTTTCCGTTACAGCCGGATGGAAGCGAACTCCGCCCTTCGTTGGACCGACCGCATCATTATGCTGGGCCCGGTAGCCGGTAAACATCTTGGTCACGCCATTATCCATTTTGACTGGAATCCTGACGCTTAGCACACGTATCGGTTCCTTCAAGAGATCAATCATATCTTCTTTAAAGCCAAGCTTCAATAGGGCTTCTTCAATAACTACCTGTGTAGATTTCAAAACATCGTTTTCATCGTTTTCTGCCATCACTACAAGTTCACCCGCCTTTGTCTACTTGTAATATGAGCGTGTATACATCACGATATTCCAAAAGCACCCCATAAGATGCAAGAAGAGCACCTGCAGACAATCCTATGTCTGCCGATGCTCTAAATTGTTGCGCTTCTCAATTATAGAAATGAGTGCAAATTTCCCGCACAGCTTGAGCAGGCATAATGACCTTGCCGTACTCCTCCAGCATCGCGTAGGTGACGGAAGTCGCTTCTCCATATTCGGCAAGTAAGGCGATAACCGCATTATGCCGTGTCGTCTCGATAAGAGCCGGCTCAAGCGCCAGAATCCATTTCCCGTTGTAGGAATATAAGCGCCCGTCTTCTGTAAGCGCAGCTGCCTGCAGCTGTTTGCATACATTTATGACATCCTCAAAATCCCGGAATGAATACATGACGATATCGCTTTGCTCCATCGTAACTTCCATCTCGTATATCTCGTCTTCCGTGTCTTCATCATCGGTAGCCCGTTCTTCGGATAGACCGTTCATCTTGCCACGGGTGACGATCACCACCATTCCTTGGGCGGGGAGGGCAAACACTTCGACCGCAAGCGGGCCACTGGCATCGAACCCAAGTTCACTGTATGCTTGTTCCATCATTTCACTGAAAAGATCGTGTACTTTGGGAATTTCGCGCCACATGTCTTCCTTCTGGATCCCCCGCTCGAGCAGGTCGTCGAACGTCAGGAAAATCCGTATCTTGTCCTGACTAAGCCGTTCGATTTTCATGACAGGATCCTCCTCTGCAGCATCTGTTGTATATAACTTATGAAATTATTTGCAGGATGTGATCAAAATGATCAAATCGTACTATGTATTTACTTTATCATGTTCGTCCCCGGATTGCACCTAAATTAGGCAAAAAAAGAATCGTTTGAGCCACGCCAATGTAAGGCGTGAACATCAACCGATTCCAACAACAGCTTCATTAATGCGGTTTGAAAGACGACTCCGCCATGATCTCGCTCGCCTGCTCCTTAAGTCCGGGATCGCTGTTGATTAACTGCTCAACCTGCTCCCAGCCTTCTCCTTGCTTTCCGGCGGTATCGTCTGAATGCTTTGGGGCCATAGATGAAGCCGACACTGCTTTATTGAGTCCTCGTTTCATCATCATCGATGCAGCATTTCTGCCTATGGATGAGCATGCATTCGCAAGTGAACTGGATGCCCATGCCGCCATTCCGGGTCTTTTGCGTGATACATATACTGCTGCCGCAAGGCCTGCGACTGCGCCTAACATAAACCCGCCGATTCTCATGACTTTCGTTACCTCCTTCGGGGATAGTTGCACCATTTATTTTCTCCCTGATATCAAGTGTCATTCTGCTCAATTTAAGGAAAACGGGCAGCAGCCCCATCCTTATGATAAAATTGGATGAAGCAACCAAACTACTGACAACAAGGCGGAGATTCGATGACGAAAGCAAACTTGAGTACAATCTGTGTCGTTCTTGCGGTTACAGCTTTATTGACCTCCTGCAGTGCTAACCCGAAGACTATAACTGCAAATTCAAACGCTGCGCCTTCGGCAACTTCAGCTGCCGTACAATCGCCTCCGGCAGAACAATCATCACCGGATACACCAACCAAAACTCCAGCAACGCCAAGCCCTGCACCTGAGGTAATAGCACCGTTGTATGAAATGACAAGTGTCTACCGGTTTGTTCCCATTGATGAGACGAAAGCATCGAAAAAGGCCGTTCTTCTGACTTTTGACGACGCTCCCCATAATAAAGAAGTGATCAATAACCTGCTCGATACCCTTGATAAGCATCATGCAAAGGCAATCTTTTTCGTAAACGGTTACAGAGTCAAGCAGCATCCAGAATTATTGAAGTTGATTCATGAGCGGGGTCAAACGATTGGCAATCATTCCTGGGATCATATTGATCTCAAGAAAGAACAGCCGGACATGATCGAGACCCAAATCGCCAACGTTCAAACGGAGGTGAAATCCCTGATCGGCGAAGAGCCAAAGTTTTTCCGTCCGCCTTACGGCTCCGGCGGGGATGCGGTAAAAGAGGCAGCAAAAAACCACGGCATGCTGTACATGACGTGGTCCAATGGTTCACTCGATTGGGAACAGAAGTCTCCCGGCGATCCGGATAAAGTGATCAGCAATGTGCTGGAGCAGCTTCATCCCGGGGCCAATATTTTGATGCATGAATTAACATGGACGGCTGCCGCGCTGGACAACCTTCTGACGAAGCTTGAAGATAAGGGCTATACTTTCATCGATCCCAAGACGATCAAGGTCATTCCGTAAACCGTAAGCCATACCAGAAAAGCCCTGCTACCAAACAAACGAATAATAGAAATAACAAATTATAATACCATTTGGTTACCTTCTGCACGCTGGAAGGGTGTACTTTACGTCTAGGCGGCAGCGCCTCTGCATTCGTGTCGGTCGCGTTGCCAGGCTGTACTGCCGCCTGTTCGTGTTGTCTTCTCCCTCTTGAGCTACCGAATTTCTCCACTCTGCTCATCACTGCTCTGTTTGCTCCCTCCTGAACCGGATAATTAGTCCCATAATCAAATCAACCAAGAAATGCGCGAGGATCGGCGCCCACAAGGTACCGGACTCGATATAAATCCAGCCTAATCCGTAACTTATCGAGAAGACAAGACCTGTAGGAATCCAATGCTTCAAATAACGGACATGGATAGCCGCGAATATAATGCTTGTCCAATACGGACCAAAGGAATGCTGGACAGCGCCGCGGAACAGCACCTCCTCGCAAACGGCAACTACAAACGAAATAACGGCAATATGCCATACCGGCCTGTTCTGGAATATGCGTTCATTAATTCCTCCGTCATCCGCAGCCTCTTCGGGAACCCACCTCGAAATAAGCAGATCTACTACGATTACAGCTGCCGCGAGGCCAAGCCCCCACCATAAGAAGGTAAGGCTGTTTGGAAATTGTAATAACAGAAATGGATTTGAACGCTGAAATAATACCCATATCAAACCGATAATAATAGTAATTGCTTGCGTGACGTAAAGATTCACGAGCAGCATGCGGTCGTCAATCTCATCTACAGATAGTTGGCGCACGCGAATATTACGGATATCGAATTTTTTCATAGCTTCCCGCCTGTCTAAGTAGGTCATATTTCCTTTTATGATCATTTCACCTATACTGATAGGGCACAAACGACGGCATAAACTAATACATAGAAGGAGATTTGTGATGGAGAAACGTTTACCTCGTTCCGCAATGATATTTAGTTTGGGGTTTGTCTTTATGCTCGTCTGCGCAGTTGGCGCATTCTTCTACGGCGTAAAGATCGGGACGTCCAAAACGGAAACCAAGTACGAAATGAAACAATTAAAATCTGCGGCAGCAGAGAACATTAGCCCGTATCAGCAGCAGGATCTTGTCTCATTTTATCATACCGTATTTTTGCCTTACCGTGAATTTCAATCCGATTGGGATGCTGCCATGAATGAGTTTGCTCAAGGCGAGGCCGGCAGTGCATCTTCCAAATTAAAAGAACTGGCGGATCTTGCTCGTTCGAAAAGAACGGAAGCCGCATCCTTCGATATGCAAAAATCTCCGCTCCTAGGTGACGCCCAGTCCAATTACATCAGAAGTCTGGAGCAATTCGAGCAGGCTGCGAAAGCAGCGTCAGCTAGCGCGAAAACAACAGGTGCGTCTAAGCTGCAAAGCAGCATTGAACAGCTGGGCTCTTATCAGCTTGCCGTCCGGCAGGCATTGGCTGCGCAACAGGCTTATTACGCCGCCATGATGAAATGGGGAGCAACGGTCGAACCGAGCATCCCTTCTAATTATACAATGCCTAAGGTGATCGAAATCAAGAAATGGTCAAGCCTGCCTCTTATTGTTAAGAATAAACTGATGGCTGACCAGCTCGCTTCCCGCGAGCAGCTTATGGTCTTTTACCCCCAGGACCTGACAAGCCGTATCGATGATTTTATCGCTTCAGGACAGCCTTCGAAGCTGAATCTGAAGTCGGTGACAGCGATCGCCGATCTGCTGATCGATACAGAAGCCGTCAGAAGCGGAGACTTCACAGAAAACCGTTCGAAGCTGTACAAGCTGGATCTGCTGCCCCAGCTCCCGTTCTTCTCCTGATGTAAAGATCAATCATATTGAAATCCTTGTAACGAGGCTATAGCGGCCATTCCTCCGGTAACATTGTGGAGGCTGCTGTAGCCTTGTTCTTCTAAATAATTGCAAACGGCCGCACTTCGAACCCCATGCGCGCATACTATATATAACGGTTTGTCATCCGAAATGGTTCCGAGACTGTAGGGGATTGTATTCATAGGTATTAATCTGGATGATTCCAAATGATAGTAGTCCCATTCAAAACTTTCGCGCACGTCAATCACCTGCTCCGGCTCAATCCGTCCTTCCGCAAGCAGCTGCAGCAGTAATCCGGGCTCCAATTCTTTCCACTCACTCATTACCCAATCTCCCCTGACCCTGATAATATCTCTTGTAATGCTTTGAATCATAACGAAAATTTCACATTTGATCAAGTTTATACATTGCAATTGTCCACCACCTTGCTATAAAATAGTAACGGTTGTCCATAACGGTTTAATCGCGTTTCGTTATATAATAAAGCGTGCATTTTTTCACACATCAGGGACAACAACTGCCATCTATGATTGCCGTATTAAAGACGAATTTCTCGTCCGGCTCGCTCTCGCATTAAGTGCCGGGACGAGGTTTTTTGTTTTAGCAACTATCTATCAGAATACAAATGGACGTGAAGTGCCGACATATCGGGCAAAACGCATGTTTGCTCCTTATGTCGGCACTTCACAAAAATTTTAGGAGGCAATCTACATATGTTTAAAGTGTTAGTATCGGATCCCATCAGTGATCTGGGCATCCAACAGCTTGTAGACGCAGAAGATGTAGCAGTCGACAAAAAGCCTGGACTAAGCGAAGACGAATTGGTAAGCATTATTGGTGAATACGACGCCCTGCTCGTGCGCAGCCAAACGCGCGTAACGCCGCGCATTATGGAAGCCGGCAAACAATTGAAAGTTGTAGGCCGCGCAGGTGTAGGCGTAGACAATATCGATCTGGAAGCAGCAACGCAACGCGGTATTATCGTAATCAATGCACCAGACGGCAACACCATTACAACTTGTGAGCATACGTTTGCCATGATGATGGCGGTTGCCCGTCATATCCCGCAAGCATACCTGAAAACGGTCGGCGGCGTTTGGGACCGTAAATCGTTCCTTGGCGTTGAGCTTCGCAACAAAACGCTTGGCGTTCTTGGTATGGGCCGTATCGGCAGCGAAGTGGCAAAACGCGCTAAAGCATTTGGTATGGAAATCATGGGTTATGACCCGTTCATGACTGAAGAGCGTGCTGAGAAGCTTGGCGTTAAGCTGGCTACCGTTGATGAGATCGTTCGTAACGCTGATTTCATGACTGTGCATACTCCACTTACTCCAGAGACTCGTCACATGATCGGCAAGAAGCAATTCGAAGTGATGAAGCCCGGTATGCGTATCGTTAACTGCGCACGCGGCGGAATTATCGATGAGCTTGCGCTAGTTGAAGCTGTTGATGCTGGTATCGTTGCGGGTGCTGCCTTCGACGTATTCGAAGTAGAGCCTCCGGCTGAGGATCATCCGTTCCTGACTCATCCAAAAATTATCGTTACTCCGCATCTTGGCGCTTCTACGGTTGAAGCACAAGAAAACGTTGCAATTGACGTATCGGAGCAAGTATTGCACATTCTGCGTAATGAGCCGTTCAGCAATGCGGTTAATATGCCTCCTATCCCTGCTAACCTGCAAAGCAAACTGCAGCCATACTACACACTGGGTGAAAAACTCGGCAGCCTGGTTGCGCAAATCACGGAAGGTGCCGTACAAGAAATTACTGTACGTTACTCCGGTGAGCTTGCAGAGGTGGACACTCAGCCGCTGACTCGTTACATTGTCAAAGGCGTGCTGTCGCATCACCTTGGCTCCGACCAAGTGAACGTCGTTAACTCGATGCACCTGGCTAAAGTTCGCGACCTTAACATCGTACAGCAAAAATCCCAGGCTTCCAAAGACTTCACGAACCTGGTAACGGTATCGCTCCGCACGAAAAAAGAAGAGCGTATCGTAGCAGGCACACTGCTTACTGGCTACGGCGAGCGTGTTGTACAAATCGATAAGTTCCCTGTGGACGTTACACCAGAGGGCAACCTGATCCTGATCTCGCATAACGACAAACCGGGCATCATCGGCCGCGTTGGTACGCTCCTTGGCAACAATGACGTGAACATCGCAACGATGCAAGTAGGTCGCCAACTGGTTGGCGGTTCCGCGATTATGGTTCTGACGGTTGATAAAAACGCAGGCAAAGACATCCTTGAGCAACTGACTAACCTGCCTGACCTGAACACTGCAAAAGAAATTACATTGTTCTAATAGAAAGAACGCCGGACATCCATGATGTCCGGCGTTTTGTTTTATTTGCCCATTACAAACCTTATTTCAGACTTTACATGTATTCTCTCTCCTTGACGCTCGTCTGAATGCTCGTCGACCTGTTCAAAATCAGCAGCGCCATAAACCTCATATTCTCCTTCTGGAAGAGTGCCTTTCTGCTGAGCTTCCGATACAGCTTTAATAAAATCGACGAAAGGCTTAGCATCTTCAGAGCTATAGCCACCACTGCCTCTATACAATTCCTTCAAAACTTCACCCTTTTTTAAAGTCGTAATGATTCTTGGCTGATCCATGGAATATACAATCTCATATCCTCTTGTTAGCTCTTTCATCGGAAAATAAAAAGGAGAGGCAGCATGCGCGATTTTAACTTCTGCTTTCTTTCCAACGTACTCTAATTCGGCATACAGCACAATTTTCTCGTCTTTGCCGTAAGCCGGTTTTTCCGACACAAGCCGATACACAAAATCTCCCTCTGTGACCTCCGCTCTTGATCCTAACTCGCCGCTGCTTTCCGAATTCTCCCCTGCAGTGTTACTCGAGTCATTGGCACAACCTGCAGTAACGAACAGAATGGCTATCATAATGACTAATCTTATAAGCAATACCTTAGCACCCCACTATTTGTTATTGATGAATATAAGACGATACAATTACGAATTAAGTTTCTTAACCTAAAACGGATAGGCCAAATAAGTAACAATTGAAGTAAACCACTGAAAAATTTACACAGGTATAGAAAGTTGAACATTAACTTAACTTAAGAATAAAATAAAGAGCTATTGGAGGGAATTGCTGTGTCGAATTCAACCGGAATATTGACTCCGGTACGTGAAACGCAGGTGTTTGTTCCAGAACTTGTGTATTTTGAACCAAGTGCTCTTGATTATCCTAAAGGTCAAAAAATACTTGAATGGGCCAAACAACAAGGACTTCCGATTCAAATGACTACCTCGCACAACCGAATAACTAATTTACCTGGAGACAGCGAATTAGCAAAGTACCGGATTGCTAAACGAACTCTGGTTGTCGGGATCCGCAAAACGTTGAAGTTCGATCAATCCAAGCCATCCGCGGAATATGCCATCCCTATAGCTACAGGGTGCATGGCGCATTGTCATTATTGTTATCTTCAAACTACTCTCGGGGCAAAACCGTATATCCGTATTTACGTAAACACGAACGATATTCTAAAACAAGCAGCCCAGTACATTGAAGAGCGCGCACCAGAGATTACTCGGTTTGAGGCGGCTTGTACCTCTGATCCGGTTGGTCTGGAGCACATTTCCGGCTCTCTGAAGGAATGTATTGAGTTTATGGGTCAGCAGCCCTTGGGAAGGCTTCGATTCGTAACGAAATTTCATCATGTAGAGCCATTGCTTGATGCCAAGCACAATAAGCATACCCGCATTCGTTTCAGTGTTAATGCGAATTACGTCATTAAACATTTTGAGCCCGGCACTTCGAGTTTTTCTGAACGGATTACTGCTGCCCAAAAGATTGCTGCCGCCGGATATCCGCTTGGATTCATTATCGCTCCGATTATTTGGCATGAAGGCTGGGAAGAAGGATACGCTGACCTGATTAAAAGATTGAGCGAGGTTCTTCCGAATGAAAGTATCTCCGATTTAACCTTTGAATTGATTCAGCACCGTTTTACCAAAACGGCAAAAAACATTATCCAGCAGCGTTATCCTAAAACAAAACTGGAAATGGATGAAAATAATCGGAAGTACAAATGGGGCCGTTGGGGACAAGGCAAATATGTATATCCCGACGAGCAGGCAAAATTACTCAAGGAATTTATTTCAGGACAAATAACCGAACATTTCCCGGAAGCAAAAATCGAATACTTCACCTGACTTGCCCTTTGCTTATGTCTTTGTCCTTTCGCTTTTGCTCTTGAGGCCGCTGAGGCTGGCTGAGGCCTTTCCCCGCCACACCATTACATGGTGTGGCATTTTGTCTTTTGGGCCACGCAGCGCGGCCCGGCGGCTTGCGAGAGGGTAAGGGGTAACACTCTTGAGGAGCGCAGCGCCCGCCTTTGTCTCGTCCATTGCCTACCCTGGACCAATTCCAATCAGAGGCAATGGACAGACAACAGCGGCCGAAAGAGCGTTACCCCGTCCCTCGAGCCCATAAGCCACCGGGCCGTACACTTCATCCGTGCCCAAACAACAAAAACCACGCCATGTTCCACGAACAACAAGATTAATCCTCCCATTTCAACAAAAAAACGCTCCCCGCAGGGAGCGTACTGACAACTATTGATTCGATTCGACAGGCAACAGCAAGGTGAATGTCGTTCCCTTGCCGAGGACGCTGTCGACCTCGATGCGGCCGTTATGCTGGGTAATAATATTTTTAACGATGGCAAGACCAAGACCTGTACCGCCCGAAGCACCACGTTTACGTGCTTTGTCGGCCTTGTAGAACCGTTCAAAGATATAGGGAACATCCTCGCTTGGAATTCCCTGGCCTTCATCGGCTACGATCAGCTTCACATAATGTTTCTTGTTGATCGATGCCAGCTGTCCGGCAATCTTGATAGATTTGCCAGCCGGCGTATGTCGAAGCGCATTATCCATCAGATTCGTCAGCACCTGCTCAATCCGATCTTCATCCGCTTCTTGCACAGCAAGCGGCTCTTCCGGCAGATCGGCAATTAAGCTCACATCACGTTCTTTGGCATATACCTGGAACTTCCGATGTACCCGGCGTATGACATGGCGCAGATCAAATTCCTGAAGGCTAAGCTCGACGTGGCCGGCTTCCATCCGGGCCATGTCGAGGAAGTCATTCACCAGCCTGCCCATCCGGAGAGACTCGTCATAGATAACCTGGACAAGCTCTTTCCTCTCCTCCGGAGACGCAACGATATCATCCAGCAGAGCTTCACTATAACCTTGAAGCATCGACAGCGGAGTTCTGATCTCATGCGAGACGTTAGCAACGAAATCTCGTCTCAGCTTCTCGAGCTTATGTTCTTCGGTTACATTCCGGATCACCGCAACCGCACCCCGGACAACACCATCGGTTTGTAGCGGTGCCATAACAACCGACCACACATTGTTATGGACCTGTACTTTATTCGTGCAATCCCGTCCAGCCTGCATAACAAGCTGGAACGTATCCCGCAAGGGACCAGGCACGCTGTGGAATGGAGGTACTTCCTCTTCCTCCCAATCCATGTCCATTTCCAGGACGGACCACCGGCTTAACAGCATATGGCCCGGTGGATTGGTCAGAATCACTTCTCCATCCGCATCAAATGTAATGACCGCGTCCCCCATACTCCGCAGAATACTGGACAGATGCTCCTTCTCGTGATTCAAATCATCGATTAAGGTGCCCAGCTGCTCAGTCATATGGTTAAACGTTTTGGCCAGGTCGCCAATCTCATCCGAGGAACGAATTTGAACCGTTGTCTTATAATTGCCGCCTGCAATCGAATCCGCTGCTTTCTTCAGCTGCAGCAAAGGCTGCTGAATCCGAGAGGATAAGAAGAAGGCAAAGAAGGTAGAGAGCAGAAAGCCGATAATCGCCACCACGATAAACAACACTTTAATCTGGTGCTGGGAATCCTTGAAGGCGATATCTATATACTGGAGCAGGAACGTCCCGAGAATGACAAGGACCAGTGCGACGAGAAACATAATCGTCCACCATAGCTTCCCGACCACTGTATGCAGGGCAAAATGCCCCCAACGCTTGATCAGCCTCATTACTTCGGCACCTCAAGCTTATAACCGACGCCCCATACCGTTGTAATCATCGAAGCAGCATCAGGCGATACCTTGTTTAATTTCTCGCGAAGACGTTTCACATGGGTATCTACGGTACGAAGATCGCCAAAGAATTCATAATTCCATACATCCTTGAGAAGCTCCTCGCGCGAGAAAACTTTATCCGGCGATACCGCCAAATAATGCAGCAGCTCGTACTCCTTCGGAGTGAGGCTCACTTCCTGGCCTCCGGCTGATACCCGGTGCGCATCATGTTCGATGACCAGATGGGGGAATACAATGTTATTGCTCGAATTCACTTCTTTTGTCAAAAAGGCTGTTGCTGACGAGCGGCGCAAAATCGCCTTCACGCGGTAGATGACTTCGCGAGGGCTGAACGGCTTCACGACGTAGTCGTCGGCGCCAACTTCAAATCCTTGCACGCGGTTCATCTCTTCCCCTTTTGCCGTCAGCATAATAACCGGTGTTGCTTTCACTTGCCGTAAACGGGAGCACACCTCCACGCCGTCAATGCCCGGAAGCATTACGTCGAGCAGAATGAGCGCATAGTCGGTTACTGTTGCCAGCCGAAGCGCCGTCTCACCGTCTTCCGCTTCATCGATTAAATAGCCTTCCTTCTCCAGATACATTTTCAGCAAACGACGAATCCGTTCCTCGTCATCTACTACCAGAATACGGCTTGCATAGTCGGACATGCGGTGTTGCTCCTTTCAAATGAGTTTTATAGGAATTATTATACGCCTGCGTAGGAATGCAAACCAGCAATTACGAGGTTTACCCCAACAAGGGTGAACAAAATAACGACGAAACCGATAACCGCAAGCCACGAAGAGCGTTTGCCCTGCCAGCCGCGGGATAAACGGAAGTGCAGATAAGCACTGTAATAGAGCCACGAGATAAGTGCCCATACTTCCTTCGGATCCCATCCCCAGAACCGCCCCCAGGCGATATTGGCCCAGATCATCGCGAAGATAAGCGCACCAAGCGTAAAGATCGGGAAGCCGATCGCAATCGCGCGGTAGCTGATCTCATCCAGATCTTCCGGATCAATGTCCTCCATTAGAGGGTGAATGACTGCGCCGATCCGTTTGCGGAACAACAGACGGATAAGTCCGTACAAGATGGAGCCGCCAATAATAGACCAGATTACCGTATTTAATTTACGCCCTGCATTAACGCCATTCAACCAGCTTGGTGCCTCAAACAGCGGTTTATCCATGCCAAGGAAAGAATCCATATGGTCAGCCGTGCTGTTATAAGGCTTAACAATTGGCGGCAGCGTATATTCCGCCGTATCGGTCGAGGAATGATCCACGCCTTTACTGTCGATGGTGACATTCTCTTGGGTAAATGTCGCCTCGTATCCTGCTCCTCTGAAAATAAATACGACAGCGATAAAGCCAATAACAAGGACAATCGTATATAAAGAAAATTCTACCCAAAATTGATCTCTTCTAGCTTCCTTCGAGGTTTGCTTGAAGTCCACCACGCGGAGCAGGTACATGAGGCCTGCTGCAAAACCTACGGCGAAAAAGGCTTCGCCAAGTGCTGCCGTTGTTACGTGTACTTTCAGCCAGATCGAGCTAAGTGCCGGAATAAGCGGTTGAACCTCCTGCGGGAATACCGACGCGTAAGCAACAACCAATACAACTAGCGGCAAGGCGAACATCCCAAGCAGCGGCTTGCGGTAGATGGCATACACGACCGTAAAGGCAATCATAATCGCCATGCCAAGGAAGGTTATAAATTCGTACATGTTACTGGTCGGAATTTGACCGCTTCCAAACCAGCGGGTGAAGAAGAAGGTCAGATGCGCAACGAGTCCAAGCGTCGAAGTGACGAACGAGATCCGCGACCAGCGTTTTTCATGCTTTTCCGGGTCGCGGTTGCTCCACTTCTTCCCTGCAATCGTTACCACATAGAACAGGAATGCAAAGCAATATAGAAAAAAGGCGGCGATAAAGGCATCGCTGCTGAAATCGACATAACTCACGCGTTATTCCCTCCGTTATCAAGCGACTTTGGATCTACGGCAATTCCGGATTTCCGGAGTGCGTAAGCCACGTCCGCTCTCATGCCGTACCAGTTTTTATTCGTATGGGCGCCAAGCGACAGCTTGCCGCCGTCAATTCGCAGCCAGATGCGCCGATGCTGCCAATAAGAGCCAAGCAACAGGCCAAGCATCGAGATTGCAGCGCCATACCAGACATACGTCAGCGCTTTATCCTTGCGGACATTCAAATAAGTGGAGGCTTCAGCGAAATGAACATTTTCCATCCCGTTTACTTTAATCTCCAGCTTGTCCGAGATGGAAGCATTAAGCTTGTCCTGGTCAAACTTTTCTTTATCCTTCTGCATCGGGAAATAGATATAAGGCTGACCTTTCTCGGGAAGCCCTGGACCCGTAATCAGGAATATAAAGGCCGGAGCATTCGGATCGCGGCTTAATGTAACCGGCTCACCGTCTTCACCAATCCCGAATTCCATGTAATTGGCTGCAAGCTTCATTTTGTAGGGTCCAACCGTGTAATCCAGCGGTGCATCCTTCATCGGCAGATCAAACGGTCCGTAAGTCTCGCCCGTTTCTTTGTTCACTAGTACAGGATTTACACTCTTCAGCTTTGGTGTTACATCATAGTCGAACTGATACAGTTTGATTCCGTCGTACTTGAGAGGATGATTCACCTCGATGTCCTGTTTCTTCACTTCCTTCAAAACAGGTTCGCCGGACGCATTATCGCCGCAATTGCTTGTACATTTGTAGAGTACAGCAGATGTCTCGTAACGCTTCGCTCGGACTGTCCCTTGCAGCTCTGGCGGAAGCTCCTCATCCTTGTAATATTCGACGGTGAACTTCTCGTTTTTCACAAAGTAGTTCGTTCCTTCGATCTGCACCGTATCACCATCCGGAATACTTACATAGCTGTCCATTTGCCAGCCTGGAAGGCTTCGGGCAAGGATAGCCAGAAGGAACAGAATCAGTCCGATGTGATTAATATAAGGGCCCCAGCGGCTAAACCGGTTCTTCTCTGCAAGCATTGCCGTACCGTCTGTATATACCTTGTAATGCTTCTTCTTCATATGAGCGGAGAATTGCTTCACCCACTCTTCGGCGTCGCCATCAACCTGCCCATTGTAGACCGTCTTTTGCCTTGTAATAAACCGTATGTGCTTGCGGATCTGCTGTTTGCTGAGCGCTCTGTACAGCGGCAGCACACGGTCGAGACTGCAAATTACAAGAGACGTGCCGATCATAACCAGCAGCGTAATAAACCACCAAGAATCGTATGTATGAGACAAGCCTAGCTTATAATAAATCTTGCCGGGCAGCCCGTAGGTTTCCTCGTAATACACGGAAGGCTTGAAATTGTTCAGGAAGGACCCTTCCTGCGGGTATATGGTACCCAGCATAGCCGTTACCAGTGTAATTACGATCAGGTATACGGCAATTTTGACGGATGAGAAGAAATTCCAAATCTTATCAATCGGATTCGGATTACTCTTCTGCGACCGCCGCGCCACGCCGTCGTAGCGCATCTCAAGAGGGGCATCACTCTCTGCGTCTTCCATGAGCGGCTTGCCGCAGCTCTCGCACAAGACCGTTCCAACCGCATTCTGATGCCCGCATTCGCATTTCGTGTTATGTAGCGATAACACAGTGAAACCTCCTAGTATAGCAAGTCCATCTTACTGAAGCAGCTGGTCGACCCGGGAATCAATATCTTTCTCCGTCATCCCGCCTACAAACACATCGAGAATAGTCCCGTCCGGTTTGACAAAAAAGGTCGTCGGGTAGGACTCCAGCCCGTATTTATGCTCCGTCTTCCGGTTCACATCACGCAGGATCGGATAGCTCAGATCAAAACGGTGCACGAAATTGTTCACCGTTAGCGTATCCTCGCTTAAATTAATCGCCAATACCTCGAGACCTGAATCCTTCCATTTCTCGAATTGGCGTTCAAACTCCGGCATTTCCTTCACGCAAGGCGGACAAAAGCTCCCCCAGAAGTTAATGACAACGGCTTTGCCTTTATAATCGGAAAGATTGTGCGTATTGCCCTGCAAATCAGCCAATGCAAAATCGGGCGGCTGTTCCCCGATCTTCGGGATTCCCCCGTCCTTGGCGGCGAATAAGGTATTGCCAATGGCATATCCGCCTACAACCAGCACGGCAAGCAGAATGACAATTTGCACCGTTTTTCGATACTTGCCCATTCCCGTCCCATCACCTACATTTCACCATTGATGTCAGCTTAGAATACATTCATTATAACGAAAAATGGGCGGCAATAACCGCTGCCGCCGTTTACTTTTTATGAACTTTATGTGTCTTGCGAGCCGCTTCTCTCAGCTCTTTCACTTCCACAGGTGTGAGGTGTCTGAACTGTCCTCTCGCCAATGTCCGAAGCCCCAGGTCGCCGAATTTCACCCGTCTCAGCTTCACGACCGGATGCTTGATCGCATCAAACATGCGTCGCACCTGCCGGTTGCGGCCTTCGTAAATGGTGATGCGGATCGTAGACGAATTATTCTCTTCATCCACATCCTGATATTCAACCTCCGCAGGAGCTGTCATTCCGTCCTCAAGCATAACACCCTTCTTGAGCTGATCCAGCAAAGAGCCATGTGGTACGCCCTTCACCGTTGCGTAGTAGGTCTTAGGAACGTGATGGCTCGGATGCGTAAGCAAGTTAGCGAATTCGCCGTCATTGGTCAGCAGAAGCAGACCTTCCGTATCATAATCCAGACGTCCAACCGGGTAGACGCGCTCTCGAATGCCGGGCAAAAAATCAGCCACCACTTTGCGCCCTTGAGGATCCTTAGCGCTTGTGATGACACCTCTTGGCTTATTCAGCATCAAATAGATCTTTTTCTCGCTGCGGATCGGCCTGCCGTTAACCGTAATCTCATCTGCTTCCGGATCCGCTTTAACTCCTAATGTTGTCACTTTCTCGCCGTTAACTTCAACGGCACCGGCAAGAATAAGCTCTTCGCATTTTCGACGGGATGCGACACCCGCTTGCGCTAATATTTTCTGTAAACGTTCCAATGCTTTCACCTCAAACTCCATCATACCGATATGGAAGGGAAAGCACAAGCGCGGACTACTTGAATATGTACAAACAAATAAGTATCGCTGCCAAAAACCCGACCAAATCGGAGAATAAGCCCACTTTCAGGGCATATTTGGTTTTACGGATTCCGATAGCGCCAAAATAAACGGTCAGCACATACAGCGTAGTATCCGTGCTCCCTTGAATGGTGGATGCGATACGCCCGATCATAGAATCCGGACCATGTGTTGCAATAAGGTCGGCAGTGAATGCAAGCGAACCCGCTCCGGTAAGCGGTCTAAGTATGCCAAGCGGCAACACTTCCGTAGGGATGCTCAGCCAGTCAAATAACGGGCGTACAGCGCCAAGCATCAGATCCATCGCACCGGATGCGCGGAACATACTGATTGCAACCATCATGCCGACAAGCGAAGGGATGATATTGATGGCCGTGCCAAAGCCGTCTTTGGCACCTTCAACAAATGTTTCGTATACGGGAACCTTGCGAAACGCTGCGTACAAAGGAATAAAGACTATAATAGCAGGAATTAGCCATGCAGACAGGCGTGTAAATAAATCAAACAACTTTTCCACCTCCACTTTTACGGAGTGAGGCTGTTGCCGCTATTGGCGGCGGATCTATTGACTTCTGGATTGGTATTTGTTTGTGGTGAATGCCTGGAGGCGGTGACGATCGCCTGCGGTACCATCGGTCTGCCAGAATCGCAGCGCCTGTTGCAACAAAGGTCGCGGCAAGCGTTGTACCGACGATTTCCGCAGGATTCGCCGAACCGTAATTCATTCGGATCGCAATAAGCGTCGTGGGGACAAGAGTAATGCTTGACGTATTTAAGGCGAGCAAGGTACACATCGCCGGCGTGGCTGTTGTCTGGTCGGGATTAAGCTTCTGGAGCTCCTGCATAGCCTTGATTCCCATTGGCGTAGCTGCATTGCCCAGCCCGAACAGATTGGCGCTTAAATTACTCATAATATAGCCCATAGCAGGATGATTGGCCGGAACGTCCGGGAACAGGCGGCGTATAACCGGACTTAACAGCTTGGCAAGCTTTTTGAGCACGCCGGCATCCTCGGCAATCCTCATCATCCCCAGCCAGAACACCATAATGCTGATTAAGCCGAAGCTGATTGTCACGCCTGATTTCGCCCCGTCAAATGCCGCCTGCGTTACCGCATCAATCCGGCCGTTAATGGCTGCTACAACTACACTGATCACAATAAAAAACAACCATATCCAGTTCACCATAATTGGCTTACCTCCCCCGATTAGCCAAGTGTAGCTGCTCCATCCTAATGGAGGGGCAGCATTCGTTTCGTAAACGGCTGCGCCGTCTTTTTAGAATAAGGCATTTATAACAGAAGTTATCGAATGTTTGAAGCTTCCACGCTCATTTGCTGCCTTCCGATAATCAAGCATTGCGGCATTCGACATCGGCTTGCGTTCCGGCAAATTCATTCGCGCGCTTCCGATATCATAAACAGGAATGGAGCCGATCAACTGATTGTTGAGGTACCATTCCAGCGCACCGCGTTCCCCAAGCTTATAATTCATCGTTGCCATATCAAGAACAACCAGTCGGGATTGCAGACTGCCCCGCTCCTCTTCGGCTAACGGATAATAGAACGAATTACCCACTGCATACGGATAGCCGGCTAACGTCTGACCTTTGCTCGCCACTTCCATAAGCGGATAGTATTTGAAGCCCCAATCCAGCATTTGGCGGTGATCTATCCAGTCATCACGGTCATTCAGCGTAACCGCCGCAAGCTGCTGTCCATTCCGGGTTGCCGAGCTCACAAGACAACGCAGCGCTTTTTTGGTATACCCGGTTTTAACACCGTCCGCACCCTCGTACATCGCCAGCATTTTATTCTTGTTGGTCCAGCTGTACTGCCACTTCTCATGCGGATTCGGGACGCTCTTCACCTTGGTGCTTACAATCTCTGCGAATACCGGATTTCGAAGCGCGTAGGCTGTCAGCTTCGCAAGGTCATTGGCGGATGAATAGTGTCCTTCAACATCCAGGCCATGCGGGTTTTTGAATTGAGTATGCGTAAGGCCAAGCATCTCCGCCTTCTGATTCATGAGATGAACAAAGCCCTCCTCCGAACCTCCTACATGTTCCGCGATAGCAGTTGCCGCATCATTACCCGAACGGAGCATAAGCCCGTATAACATATTCAGCAGAGACATTTCCTCGCCAAGCTGCAAATAAATCGAGGAGCCTTCCTTGCCGACGGCTTTACTGCTTGTCTTCACTTTGTCCGACAGCTTTCCATGCTCGATAGCAACGATAGCTGTCATGATCTTCGTCAGGCTCGCAATCCGCATGGATTGATCCCCGTTCTCGCTATACAATACTCTTCCGGACTTCACATCAATGAGCGCAGAAGCATTTGCACTTGTGTGGTACGACCTTGGTGCCGCTTTTGCGGAAGTAATGAAGCTTGTCCCCCATATCAAACTTGCTATCCATAATCCTATTCCAATTCGGCGAGTAACCCTCACGTTTTTCGTTGCTCCTTTCCTATCGTCAGCCCTCACCTTGTACAGTATATGCTTAGGGAGGGCAGATTAAGACATGCTTGCCCCCAGAAATGAAAAACTGCCCTTGCGGGCAGTTCCTCTAGATGAGGGTGTCGTTTCCATCTGTTATATAGTCACTTGACCCTGCTGCCGAAGTTTTGAACATATGCTGTACTTTATCGAATACAACAGGGGCGGAATCAATGATACGCTCCATCAAGTGCGTTTGATTATCAAGCGGTACAATCTTCACGCCATGTGTTCCTACAACAAGAAACGCGATTGGTGTAATTGAGACACCGCCACCGCTGCCGCCGCCAAAAGGTCCAGCAACACTGGCATTATGGTTATGGCCGTCGGATGGCGTTGCATGCTCGTGCGAAGCATTGCCGTCGTAACGGATGTCGCTGCCGCCAGCCACGAAGCCGAAGCCAACTTTGGAGATCGGCATAATGATGCTGCCGTCCGGCGTTTGGACAGGATCGCCAACGATCGTATTGACATCGACCATCTCTTTAATATTTTCCATTGCGGTCTGCATTAGGCCTTGAATCGGATGTTCTGGCATTGTGACTCCTCCTGAAATTAGATTGTGTTTGTGCGTTATGGATGAGGACTCGCCTACACTTTTGGTATTGTGCTCATCACGGGGGTGGACTATGTATGGAACCAATCGTCAACTCCAAACTATACTTTAAATAACAGGGTTCTCCAGGCTTGCACGCCTTCCTTCGCTTTTTTCAAACGGACAAGCAAATGCAGCCCCGCCATTATGGCATTGCCTAACCCGATTTTGGCTCTGCAAGACCATTCCGTTTTAAAACACGGCTGTGCATACACCGGCTTTACATCAACAAGGGGATTTGCCTTCAGCTTGACGAATTGGGATAGTACTCCGAGGGTTGTCGTTTTTACCGACCATAACAATCCCGTTGCCATAGCCGTCCACATCGCATCTCCCGTGCCAACGGAGCTTGACCATTTCCACTCCTCCAGCCTGACCTTCGCTAACGTTTGCTTTGCCCAGTGCGACAGGTTATGAGTAAGGGCAGCAGCACGCTTATATTTTTCGATTCCAGCCATCACACGATGCGTGTCAAACTCATCATTTTTTTCATTTTTGCTGCTCATGCCGATGCTTGTTCCCATTAAATGCTCGTGCAGACGGATAGCCTTGCCGCTGAAATCAACCGAGCGTATCTTCAACTTATATCGCAGTAAACCAAAGACCGCCTTGAACTTGATCTCGATGTCGTCATTCTCTCCATCACGTCTCATTTGACCTTGAATCACGACTGGTGATATCAAGATAATGAGAAGGAAAAGCACAATAATGAGGCCGGCTGCAAGTACCCACGAATACGGATAACCGATCATTCCATGCTTCCTCCATATTCCCGAAAATAGGTTACATTTAGTATGGCTTGCCAAATGGATTTCATGCAAAAAAAGCCCCGGCATTAAAGGATCCTAGGGGCTGATATAAGGAATGAAATGTTGTTTCGAGAATAGTAGAGGAACATAAAAGAAAGACCGATCCGATTAAACGGAGCGGTCTTTCTTCAGTCCTGATTATTCGAATGCCGGTACAATCGCACCCGCATATTTATCTTCAATGAATTTTTTCACATCCGGGGATTGCAATGCGGCAGCCAGCGCTTTCATAGCTTCGGAATCCTTATTGTCCGGACGAGCGACAAGAATATTGACATAAGGAGAGTCGCTTCCCTCGATGAAGAGCGCATCCTTGGTAGGTACGAGATCTGCTTCAAGCGCAAAATTAGAATTGATTATAGCAAGATCGACTTCACCCAATACACGTGGAAGAGTTGCAGCTTCTACCTCAGTAATTTTCAGGTTTTTCGGATTTTCTGTAATATCATGCACAGTAGCGGCAACGCCTACTCCGTCCTTAAGTTTAATCAGGTTGTTTGCGGCAAGCAGTTGAAGCGCTCGGCCGCCGTTGGTAGGGTCATTCGGAATGACCACCTTAGCGCCGTCCTTCAATTCATCCGTGCTTTTAACTTTTTTCGAATAAGCGCCCATTGGCTCAATGTGAACGCCTGCGACGCTGACCAGATCGTAACCTTTGTCCTTATTGAACTGATCAAGATAAGGCGTATGCTGGAAGAAGTTCGCGTCAAGCTGTTTTTCATACAGCTGCGTATTTGGCTGAACATAGTCGTTAAATTCAACAACCTCAAGATTGATTCCTTGTTCTTTCAAAGCAGGCTTGATGTAATTAAGAATTTCCGAGTGTGGAACCGGTGTAGCACCAACTTTTAAAGTTACTTCTTTTACTGTGTTGTTGCCGTTACCTGCTGATGTGTTGTCTGAGTTTTCTTCTTTCTTTGCTCCGCATGCGGACAATGCGATAACAAGCGAAAGCGCAAGCAGGATGAAACCAAATTTCTTCATTCTCCATTCCTCCATCTTCTGTATGTTGCTTCTATGTTGTCCACCTTACTTCCGGCTGAACCGGCGAACCAAATGGTCGCCTGCCATCTGCAGGAGTTGAACCAAAATAATAAGCAGCGCGACCGTAACGATCATAACGCTGAGCTGGAACCGTTGGTAACCGTATCGAAGGGCTAGATCACCTAGACCTCCGCCGCCAATTACGCCTGCCATTGCCGTATAGGACACCAGCGTAACTGCGGTAATCGTAATCCCCGCCAACAAGCCCGGTCTGGCTTCAAGCAGTAGCACGCGTCTTACGATATCCCATCTGGAAGCTCCCATCGCTTGTGCCGCCTCGATTACGCCTCGATCCACTTCCCGCAATGATGTCTCTACCAATCTGGCAAAAAACGGTGCAGCCGCCACGACAAGCGGCGGAATCGTGCCTTGAACGCCAAGTGTCGTACCCGTCAGGATCTTTGTCAACGGCATGATCAGAATCATCAGGATGACGAAGGGAACCGAGCGCAATATGTTAACAACAAACGATAACAAGACATAAACAACAGGCTGTTCAAGCAGCTGCCTTCTTGAGGTCAGGAACAGGACGACCCCAATCAGGATCCCGATAATCACGGTAAAGAAAAGCGAGACGCCAATCATGGTCAGCGTGTCTTTGGATGCCGGCCAAATATCCTCCCAGCGCACCTGGCTCCAATCAATCTTTTGCTTCAGCATCATTTCAAATCACCTACTTCCAGCCCTTTGGCCCGAAGCTCATTTAACACTGTATTGATCTCCGCGTCTGCACCAATAAACTCGATAACCAGCTGCCCATAAGGCGTATTTTTCATTCGGGACACCGTTCCTTGCAAAATCGTGAACTGAACGGCGGTCGATTTGACCGCGTTGAATAGAAGCGGCTCATAAGTAATCTCGCCAACGTAATTGATCTTCACGAGACGCCCGTCTCTTGTGCCGATAAGCTCGCGCGGATCAAACGAGTCTGCGATTTGGCTGACGAAATCCATCGTAATCGAATGCTGCGGCTTTAAGAACACATCCAGCACATCCCCCATCTCGACGATTTCGCCGCCGTCAATAACGGCAACGCGGTCGCAGATCGAACGGATAACATGCATCTCATGCGTAATGAGCAGGATCGTTATGCCCAGCTTCTGATTGATATCCATTAGCAGAGAAAGAATGGCGTTTGTCGTTTGCGGATCCAGCGCCGAGGTAGCTTCGTCGCAAAGGAGCACATCCGGATTGTTCGCAAGTGCTCTTGCGATGCCAACGCGCTGCTTCTGTCCGCCGGAGAGCTGAGCCGGATATTTATCTGCATGCTGATCCAGCCCCACCAGCTTCAACAGCTCATCTACCCTTTGTTTGATTGCCGCTCTAGGCATCTTCGCAAGCTCTAGCGGAAACGAGATATTATCGCGGACCGTCGCCATCGACAACAAATTAAAATGCTGAAAAATCATGCCGATTCTGCGGCGTTCCTTCTGCAGCTGATTCGTCGATAACCGGGTCAGCTCCACGTCGCCTACTTTAACCGAACCGGAAGTCGGACGCTCCAGCAAATTAACGCAGCGGAGCAAGGTGCTCTTTCCTGCACCGGAATGCCCGATAATGCCGAAGATTTCGCCTTTTTGAATGGTTAGGCTTATATTTTTAACAGCTTCAACGCTGCTACCGTATGTTTTACTTATGTCCAAAAGCTCAATCAGTGGAATTACCTCCTGCCATCCATCGTATGCCATTACTGCTAGAATCCCCTGATGCAACAGGTTCATCCTTTCCTATAAAAAAAGAACAACCGCCATTATAACCAACTTTCAGCGTTGTTGTCACTAGATAAAAAAGTAAAAAGGTCCGTTATCCCGCTGTAACGGGAAATAACGGACCAAAAGTTCACCATTTTGACCATTCTTTTGTAAAACCTGACAATGCTAATCTTCCTTGTCCCCGTTTACAGGGATAAACTCGTCAATCGTCGTTTGACGTTCGCCCAAGCGTTCGAACAGCATTTGCGTCTGCTCTTCCAGCGCTTCATCGATATCGACTTGTTTAGGTTCAGGCAATGCTTTTATATTCGGCAAACCAAAATAATCCAGGAATGATTTCGTTGTACCGTACAAAATCGGTCTGCCGATGGCTTCGGCACGTCCGACTTCCTCAATTAAATCTTTGGACACAAGCGACTGTATCGCCCGGTCACTCTTGACGCCCCGGATCTCTTCAATATCGATACGGGTAATCGGCTGGCGGTACGCCACGATTGACAGCGTCTCAAGCGCAGCCTGCGACAATTGGGAGCGCGTTGGCGTATAGGCCATGCGTTCGAAATAAGCCGCATGATCCGGATTCGTCGTCATCCGGTAAGCACCGGCAACTTCGGCGACCTGCACCCCGCGCTGCTCCCGTGCCAAATCACGGTGCAGATCGTACACAAGGTCAGCCGCCAGATCAGCGTCAAGCTCCAATATATCGGCAAGCTGTCGTTTGTTCAGCCCTTCGTCACCGGCCATAAATAACAGGCCCTCAATAATCGACTTCAACTTCGGGTAATCCATTGTCCGCCGCTTCTCCTCTCCAATGAATGACGATGTCATCAAACAGCTGATGCTGGAAGCAGCGAATATGTTTCATCTTCATCAGCTCCAAAATAGCCAGGAACGTGACCACAATCTCATGCTTGCCCATATTCTCGCGGATCAGGCGGGAGAATCGCACGGTATCGAACTGCTTCAGAACTTCTACAATGTCCCGAATGCGGTCTTTCACCGAGATTTCGTCCCGTTGCACGGTTGCCACAATGTTCCGTCGTGCCGCTCTGCGCAGCGCCCGCTGGAATGCTGCAATCAGGTCGGAGACATGCAAGCCCTCAAGCGGATTGACGATCTCTTCTTTCATATACGGCGTCATATCATCCGGCTCGCGGGAATAAATGAGACTGCGCTCCACTTCCTTCTCCCGAAGCTGTTCTGCTATTTGCTTGAATTTTCGATATTCGACCAGCTTCTGAATGAGCTCGTCCCTCGGATCAAGCCCATCATCCGGCCATTCTTCATAGAAGTCCTCAAATACGGGAGGTTTGGGCAAAAGCTGATTGCTCTTGATGGCCAGCAAGGTTGCCGCCATAACAAGAAACTCGCTTGTAAGCTCCAGCTCAAGCTCCTTCATCGCATTCAAGTACTCCATATATTGATCCGTTATTTCACTAATCGAAACCTCATGAATGTCGATTTCTGACTTATCAATAAGATGAAGCAGTAAATCGAGCGGTCCTTCAAAGGATTCCAACTTGTAATGCATCGCCACTTCTTACGATCCCCCTGCCATGCGCAAACGGCTGACGTCCTATAACAAGTAACGCAGCATAATTTGAGCGATTACTCTAATTATGCAGTAATTTCGACAAATTTGCCATCTCTATTGCAGAAACAGCTGCCTCATAACCTTTATTTCCCGCTTTTGTACCCGCACGCTCAATCGCCTGCTCAATCGAATCTACAGTCAATACGCCAAAAATCGTTGGAACGCCTGTTTTGAGCGCGATTGCTGCTACACCTTTTGCCGCTTCGTTGCACACAAAATCAAAGTGTGGAGTTGATCCGCGGATAACGGCGCCAAGGGTAATCACGGCATCGTACTTGCCGCTTTCAGCCATTTTTTGCGCGATAAGCGGAATTTCGAAAGCGCCTGGCACCCATGCAATATCTACATCGTTGTCTTGCGCGCCATGGCGTTTAAAACCGTCAAGCGCACCGCTAAGCAGTTTACCCGAGATAAATTCATTAAACCGTCCAACAACAACCCCAAATCGAAGTCCTTCCGATACTACACTTGCTTCAAATACGTTTGGCATGTTAAGCCCTCCTGGTCGTTTATCTAAATTTTGTTTCAATCTGGCTTACTTTGTACGCTGGTAACGCCCTTGGCTTGCATGGTCTTTAATCTCGATAGGCACACGTTCAACAATCTCAATACCGTGGCCTTCCAGCCCTCTGATCTTACGCGGATTATTAGTCAAGAGACGCATTTTGCGGACACCAAGATCACGCAAAATTTGTGCGCCAACTCCATAATCGCGAAGATCCAGCTTAGGTTTGGCATCGGCTTTATTTACGCCTTGATCGGACTGCGCGTAAGCCATCAGCTTGTTTACGAGACTGCTGCCTTCCTGGCGCATATAGAGCAGGACACCGCTGCCTTCCTCATCAATCTGCTTTAATGCCGACTGAAGCTGCCGCCCACATTCGCAGCGGTGCGAGTGGAAGACATCGCCTGTCAGACACTCGGAATGAACACGGACAAGCACCGGCTTCTCCGGATCAATCTGGCCTTTTACAAAAGCGATATGCTCCTTGCCGTCTGCCTGATTGGAGAAGGCAATCGCCCGGAAATCACCAAAGTCTGTCGGCATCTGAACGTCAACGATACGGTCGACAAGCCGTTCCTTGGAATTGCGGTAAGCGATCATGCCCTGGATCGTAATCAGCTTCAGGTCATGCTTTTCCTTAAAAGCGATCAAATCCGGAAGACGGGCCATCGTGCCGTCCTCTTTAATAATTTCACAAATGACCGCTGCCGGCTCCGAGCCGCACATACGCGCAAGGTCAATGCCTGCTTCTGTGTGGCCGGCGCGGCGGATAACGCCGCCATCCTTGGCAACAAGCGGGAAAATATGTCCCGGTTTACGGAAATCGGTTGCTTTGGTCTCCGGATCAATTAAAGCCTTGACCGTTTGGGAACGTTCAAAGGCGGATATGCCCGTTGTAGTGGAAACGTGGTCTACAGATACGGTAAAGGCTGTACCATGATAGTCCGTATTATGCTGAACCATCGGCGGCAGATCAAGCTGCTCGGCGCGTTCTTGCGTAATGGGCACGCAGACCAGGCCGCGCGCTTCCGTGATCATGAAATTAATGACTTCCGGGGATGCCGTCTCCGCCAGGGCAATTAGATCCCCTTCGTTCTCGCGGTCCTCATCATCGACCACAATAATCGGCTTGCCGGCTTTCAAATCTTCTAGCGCAGCTTCCATTGAATCAAATACATCATCTTGCAAGTTTCTATTCATCAATTTCCCTCCCTGCTATCCGGTTGCCCTTATATTTATAAAAAACCATTCTCGCTTAAAAATGCGGCGCTAATCTTGGATTCTGTCCGGCCCGTGGAACCAGATGTATCAGACGGCTTGTAATGAAGCAGATGATCGACATATTTGCCGATAACATCACATTCAATATTAACCGATTCACCGGCTTTCTTGTTCATAAGTGCCGTTTCCCCAAGCGTATGCGGGATAACCGACACCGAGAAGCCAGTGGCATTGGTACTCACGACCGTCAGGCTAATGCCGTCGATCGTAATGGAGCCTTTCGGAATGACATAACGCATCATCTCGTCGTCCGCCAGCCGGATGGCGAATACAACCGCATTAGCATCCGTCTCGCGTCCTGTAATAACACCAACGCCATCGACATGCCCCTGAACAATATGGCCGCCGAATCTGCCGCCAGCCAGCATCGCTCGCTCCAGGTTAACATTCTGCCCCGGGCGCATCTGATGCAAGTTCGACTTGCGGTACGTTTCCGGCATAACATCCGCATCAAACGATGTCCGGTCAAAGGCGATAACCGTCAGGCAGACACCGTTTACCGAAATGCTGTCTCCGAGCGCTACCCCTTCTGTCACCTTTGAAGCTTCCACGGTCAGAACCATCGCTTCGCCTTGTTTTTTAACCCGTCTTAATGTGCCAACTTCCTCAACCAGGCCGGTAAACACGGGAACTCCCCCAATCTATTCATTGCCGTATGCCGGATATCCCGATATACAAACATCTTCTCCTGCCATTTCAACCTTTACATGGTCCAGTTCAATAGCCTGCGACATCTTCTCGAACCCGGCAAACGTGAAGGTGCCAGGGGAATCGAATCCGCCAATAATCTTTGTTGCCATATAGATCATAATCTTATCAATTAATCCCGCTTCCAGCATGGCGCCATTAAGCTTGCCCCCGCCTTCCAGGAGAATGGATCCGATCTCCATCTCTCCAAGCTTGCGCATCGCCTCAGGCAAATCGACCTGTGGGCCATCGCCGCAGCGGATAACTTCAATGCCGGCTTGAGTTAGTTGCTCATCGCGGGCCTGATCTGCTTGACCGGAAGTCAGAACGATCGTCCGGGATAAACCGTCCGTTACCACCCGGGCATCCAGCGGCAGCCGCAGCTGACTGTCCACAATAATACGAACCGGATGAATTGCCGGAACAGCCGCACGTGTTGTCAGTTGAGGATTATCCGCCAGTAAAGTGCCGATGCCAACCATGATCGCCTCATGCTGATGTCGCAGCGTATGTACCTGTTCGCGTGCGGCAGAGCCTGTAATCCAGCGGCTGTCTCCGGTATGGGAAGCAATCTTGCCATCCAGCGTACTAGCGGTCTTAAGCGTTACGAAAGGCAGCCGGGTCGTAATATATTTGTTGAACTTTTCGTTCATGTTCCGGGATTGTTCATCAAGCAGGCCAACTTCAACCTCGATGCCTTCCTCCCTCAGACGAGCGATCCCTCTGCCCGCAACCTGCGGATTCGGGTCCGTTGTTGCGACTACAACCCGAGCTGCTTTCGCATTGATGATGCGTTCACAGCAAGGTGGTGTTTTCCCGAAGTGACTGCAAGGCTCGAGCGTAACATAGACGGTCGAGCCTTCTGCTTCGTCACCGGCCATCTGCAGCGCATGTACTTCAGCGTGACCCGTTCCCCGCTTCAGATGCGTGCCAACACCGATTATCCGTCCATCCTTTACTACAACACAGCCAACCACCGGATTGATGCCGGTCTGCCCGGAGGCTTTGGCTGCCAGTTCAAGCGCAAGACTCATATAATAAGAATCATTTAAAACTTCCATAAATGCAAAACACCCCCATTAGCCAGCTTAGCCAACGGGGGTGGGAAAATAACCATTCGATACAAAAATAAGCTATTCAAGCTTAAACGGCTGAACCGCATAGGGATCAGCAAACGTTTCGCAGGTGAAATATAAGAACAGTACAAAGAAACTTATACTTTTTTTATACTTCAAACAAGCCTATTGTTCTTGCCTTTGTGAAAATAAGCACAAGAAAAACAAGCATGAACGCCCATACGTATGAATGTGTCTCCTTCTCCCATCCAGACTATACTGTCGGTCCCGGATTTGCACCAGGTCCACCGTTCCATCCCCTGCAATGCGAAGAATCGCTCTTGCAAGGGATGGCCCGGGTCACGGACTGACGAGAAAACGAGAGCATGCTGGTTAAACCAGTTACGCTTCCGCCTCTCGATCACCGCCGGTTGGGATTTTCACCCTGCCCCGAAGGTAAGCCACAAACTATAATTTTGTTAGTATCTTAACATTAAACTTCGTAAACTTCAACCTTTTGCATTTTATCGCGTCCTTTAAACGCGTCAACATGCTCCATGCCTTTTGTTACTTTGCCGAAAACAGTATGTTGGCCGTCAAGATGCGGCTGCGGCTGATAGCAGATGTAGAATTGGCTTCCGCCAGTGTTACGGCCTGCGTGAGCCATTGCGAGCGTACCGCGCTCATGCTTGTTCGGGTTGATCTCACAGTTGATTGTGTAGCCTGGGCCGCCAGAGCCAGAGCCGTTAGGGCAGCCGCCTTGCGCAACGAAGCCAGGAATAACGCGGTGGAATACCAGACCGTTATAGAAGCCCTCGTTTACAAGCTTTTCGAAGTTTGCTACCGTATTTGGAGCATCTTGGTCGAACAGATCAAGAGTGACCTCTGCACCGTTCTCAAGTGTGATTTTTGCTTGTTTAGCCATTTATAACATCTACCTTTCTTTTCCGAATAAGACTACGTTACCAAATATCGCCCTTACTTAGCAAGCGATTTGCGAAGTCTTGCCGGAATAACGTCGTTGCCAACGATGTTCTCCAGCGATTCACGCTGAACAACGAGGTCGGATTGGCCGTCTTTTACGAATACGACTGCCGGGCGGCGGAAGCGGTTGTAGTTGCTCGCCATGGCATAGTTGTAAGCGCCTGTGCAGAATACGGCAAGCAGGTCGCCTGTTTCTGCTTTCGGCAGCTCCAGGTCGATAATCAGCTTATCGCCGCTCTCGCATGCTTTACCTGCAATTGTAACCGTTTCTGCATTCGCTTCGTTCGCGCGGTTCGCAAGAATCGCCTCGTAACGGGATTGATACAGAGCCGGACGAGGGTTATCCATCATACCGCCGTCAACTGCGATATATTTGCGGACACCCGGAATCTCTTTCATTGTGCCAACGGTGTACAATGTTGTGCCCGCGTCGCCTACGATGCTGCGGCCCGGTTCAACCCAGATCTCAGGCAGCGGGAAGTTTGCAGCCGAGAAGTTCGAGATGATCGCATCGGTAATCGCAGCCACATATTGGGCTACCGGAAGCGGTGTGTCTCCTTCTACATAACGGATGCCAAAGCCGCCGCCAAGGTTGATAACCTGGAACGTATGGCCAAGCTCTTCACGGATTTGAACAGCAAAAGCCGCAACTTTGTCAACGGCCATACGGAAGCCGTCTACTTCGAAGATTTGGGAGCCGATATGGGAATGCACGCCCAGAATCTCGATATTCGAAAGCTTAAGAGCTTCCTCGATGGCTTGTTTCGCCGCACCGTTGCCAAGGTCGAAGCCAAACTTCGAATCTTGTTGGCCAGTCGAAATATATTCATGCGTATGCGCTTCTACGCCTGGTGTAATACGGAACAGGATTTTTACTTTTTTGCCTTTGTCGGCGGCAAGTGCATTCAGCATGTGCAGCTCTACAAAGTTGTCAACAACGAAACAGCCGATGTTGGCGTCCAGCGCCATATTGATCTCATCCGGTGTTTTGTTATTGCCGTGGAAGTGGATGCGGCCTGCAGGGAAGCCGGCTTGCAATGCCGTGTAAAGCTCGCCGTCGGATACAACGTCAAGCGACAAACCTTCTTGCTCTGCAATTGCGCACATAGCCATAACCGAGAAGGCTTTGCTTGCATAAGCGACCTGGAATTTCAGGCCGGAAGCCTCAAATGCCGATACGTATTCATTCGCGCGTTGACGAACAAGCGCCTCATCTACGATGTACAGCGGCGTGCCGTATTCCTTCGCCAGATCCGCTACGTCAACGCCGCCAATTTCCAAATGCCCTTCGGCATTAATTTTACTTGTGCCATGTAAGTACATGATTCATTTCCCCCTTGGATATCTACTACAAGAACGTAATAGAAGATAATTACGATTTACACCAATAGCCACAGTATATCGCAATCTAACCCTTAGAGAAATGGATAAATTCACATTTCATTTGTATTTCTTGGCCTCTACTCGGACCGCGGCATTTTGTCGCTTTGCTGCGGGCGCAGCAGATTCGGACGGGACCGGTTTTTGAGTACCGGCTTCCTTACAATGATATTCCACATTGCCCGGTAATCGAATGGAATAAACGGCCACATATACGGACGGTTGAATGAGCGCTGCATGCACAGCATGATAAGAATCGCCGTTGTTGCGAGCACAAAGCCAGGTGCATGGAATATCGATACCGCTAAAATGAGAATCAGCCTCACAATGCGGTTGGCAAGTCCAAGCTCATAGCTTGGCGTGGCGAACATCCCCACGGCTGCAATGGCCATGTAGAGGATGACCTCATTGATAAACAGCCCGGTTTTTACTGCGATATCACCAACCATAATGGCGGCAACGAGGGATACGGCGGTGGCGAGAGTAGACGGCGTATGCACCGAGGCGAGCCTCATGAGATCGACGCCGATCTCTACAATCAGGAACTGTACGATAAGCGGCAGCTTGCCGACCTTCTCCGGTCCAAGAAATTCAAGTGCCTGCGGCTTAAGCTCAGGATGAATGACAAACAAGAGCCAGAGAGGCAGCAGGAACAGCGAAGAGAATATTCCGAGGTACCGGACCCAGCGCAGATAGGTGCCAATAAACGGAGTCTGCCGGTTCTCCTCCGCGTGCTGAATCAGATCAAAGAAGGTCGTTGGCAGGATCATCGCGCTTGGCGAGGTGTCCACAAAGACCACAACGGAGCCTTCAAGCAAGTGAGCGGATACTACATCCGGGCGCTCGGAATAGCGAACCAGCGGGAACGGGTTCCAGCCCCGCTGCACCGTTGCTTCTTCCAGCTGTTTATCGGCAAGCGGCAGGCCGTCAATATGCACAAGCTCGATTTTATCCTTAATCGATTTAACCAGCTCCGGGTCAGCCAGATCATTGATGTAAGCGATACAAATATCGGATTGCGTACGCTCCCCGACGCGGACAAGCTCGTATCTAAGCTGCGGATCACGCAGACGTCTGCGGACGAGCGAGACGTTCATCATCATCGTCTCGACGAAACCGTCCCGGCTGCCGCGGACAACACGTTCAAGCGACGGCTCCTCCGGATTTCGTCCCGGGAATGATTTTGCATCAATGATAATGACATTCGGTTCTTTATCTATGAACATCGCCGTTGAGCCGGACAAGACGAAGGTCAGCATCTCATTCCATTTTTCCTTCTTCTCAACCTGTGCAGCAGGCACATACAGGTTCATGAACTCATGAAAGGCATCTCCCGTAACCTCATCCGCGTGCAAATAGGTCAGTCGCTTCAGGATCTCCGTCAAAATTGTATCCTTGGCCAAACCATTCATGTAGAAAAAAGCAACCCGCCGGTCACCAAACGTCATCTCGCGTACAACGATATCAAAGCTAACTTTATAACCAACTTCATTCTCCAGCCGTATGAAGACCTCATCCAGGCTGTCTGGAATGATATCATCTTTACTTGACTCTTTTTTCGACAGAGTCTTTCCCCGTTTATCCGGCTTGTCCGTTAACTCAAAAGGAGGCGCCGGAATTGCCTTCCCCTGCTCTTCATACTTTTGTGCTTCCGGTATGTACATATACGGGGGTTCTCCATTGGAATGCTCCCTGTCTTTCTCCCGGTCCGTCATCGTCATCAACCTCCACGCCTGTTATACTTGCTACCATTGGAAAAACAGCCAGTCAAACAAAGAGCCAAGCGTCTTGCCCAGCACCATAGCCATTACAAGTCCAACCAGATAATCGGACAGATTCATCCGTTTTGCCAAGATCGGCAGCACATTCATCACTTCCGTCAATGCTCCTGCCAGCATGCCGACAAATACACCGGCCATCAAGCCGGAGAAAGTGAGTACAACTACTTTCGGCAAGGCCAGGCGCCAATCCATAAAATCGGCAAACGTCCAATACATCGAGCCGCATATAACCGCAGATTCGAACCAGAAAGACACGCGGTAGGCGTTGGCAATTTGAGCAAGCCTTGGTATCAGATCAAGGACAATCAGGAAAGCAACCAGCCCGCTTCCAACGGCCAGGCCTCCGGACAAGCCAAGCAGCATGACAAACAGATGCATCAGCCATTCACCCATCGTCCCCGCCCCGCTCACCGTGCTGGTTGTTTTTTTTGCGCATTTCATCGGCGATGACGTACGCATTTACATTTTCCTGATACGTATACAGCTCCACCTCCAGGGGATTTGGTTCTTCATTGAACCGTTTCTTAAAGAGATGGTTGAAGAAGAGGATCATGCCAAGACCAATTCCAAGGGAATAAGGAACCTGGAACCATAAAGGATGATCCGTACGTTCACCGGTCAAGAGCTCGACAATCCGGATATGAACCTCCTTCATGCTGACATCGGTATGAAAATTCATAATCGCAAGCCCTGCGCCAAAGAAGAGCAGCAGCCAAGCAAATATCAACACGATAATACGCGGCTTTTGCGGCTTGGGGGATATCATGATCAGCACCTGAGGATCCCCGTACGCCTCTACAGTCAGCCCTGGAGCTGTTTCCCGCACGACCCGTACGATCTGAAGCAGATCAATGACAACCCGGTTGCCGTCTCCTTTGTGATGGCGGTACAGCACCAGTTCATTTAATTGCTGCTCCAACTCCTCCGTTGGCGCAAGCAGTCTCGACACCTGTCCGAGTGTCACGCTCCGCTCCGGCCGGATATTCACTTTTTTCTTAAGACGCAGATAGAGGGCGGATGGCTGTGTGGCGTCCATCTGTCATCATTCCTTTGTTCCGCATAGGGTTTACTTCCCTGTTAGTATGAGAAAAGGAGATAACGGATAGTCATGCTTATAGAGGTAAAATAAAGAAATACGGTGCAACTCCAATGTACACAAGGATTCTTTTCCATCAGATGGAATTAGTAATGGACAACTTTATGTCTTAGGAGAGAGTGCAGATGAAAAGAATTGCCATAATAGGCTCGGGCGGCGCCGGTAAATCAACCTTGGCCAGGAAGCTTGGGCAGGTGCTGGACCTGGAGGTTTCTCATCTGGACGCGATGTTCTGGAAACCAAACTGGGTTGGCGTACCACGCGAAGAGCAAATCATGGTCCAGAATGAGTTAGTCGATCGCAAGGAATGGATTATAGACGGGAACTACGGCGGTACGCTCGATATTCGGCTTAATGCGGCTGATACCATTATTTTTCTGGATTACCCGAGAATATTATGCATGTACCGCGCCATCAAAAGATCGATTCAATACCGCAATAAAACCAGACCGGACATGGGGGTTGACTGCAAGGAGAAGATCGATCTGCAATTTATGAAATGGATTTGGGAATACCCGAAGACGGGGAAACCCGCAGTGCTAAGCAAGCTGCAGCAATTATCGAATGATAAGCAGGTTGTCATTTTGAAGTCCCCCGGGGAAGCAAGACGGTATTTGGAGAGGTTGGGTAAAGGATAAGTGAACCGATGAATAAAATTTTTATTGTGGGCATCGTTGCCAGCGGAAAAACCACGTTTGCAAAGCAATTATCCAAAGAGCTTCATATTCCTTGGCATGAGCTTGATGCAATCGTTCATCATCAAACATCAGAAGGGCGCATGAAGCGAACAGCAGAAGAGCAGATCCAAGTCATTAAGGAAATTGACCGCAAAGGATGCTGGATATTTGAAGGTACTGACCGTGATTCGTATCAATGTCTCTACCATATGGCCGATACGATTATTTTTGTAGATCCCCCTTTGGGAATACGGAAATGGAGAATCTTGTCCCGGTTCATGAAACAGAATCTTGGCATGGAACCATGTCACTACAAACCAGACCTTATCATGCTCCAAATGATGTTTAAATGGACTCAAGATTTCGAGCGAAACAGACCATCGTTTGAAGCCAAGCTGCGTATGTATGAGGATAAAGTTATACGAATACGGGATGTAAAAAAGAAAGACCAAACGGCCTCGCGTCACCTAAGGTGACGGGGTGGCTAGTTGGTCTTTTTTGCATTGAACGAAGAACAGATCGCCGTATTGCGCGGGCGATCTGTTCTCGTTTTACGACGAGCAAATTGCCGTATCATTGGGCGATCTGCTCGCGTTCTACGAAGAACAGATCGCGGCTATTGCGCGATCTGTTCTCGTATTGACTGTAAAATTTTCTTCTCCAACCTCGACACCTGAACCTGGGAAATCCCCAGACGGCTGGCGACTTCGGATTGGGTCTTGTCACGATAATAACGTAAGTATACGATCAGACGCTCGCGTTCGCTGAGGCCTTCAATCGCCTCGATCAATGCGAGCTTATCGAACCAGCGCTCTTGAGAATCATCTGCAATCTGATCCATCAGAGTAATCGGGTCACCATCATTTTCGAATACGGTTTCATGAATAGAAGTCGGGGGCTTATTCGCCTCCTGAGCGAAGACAACATCCTCCGGCGTAATACCAAGCCGGTCCGCTACTTCGCTGATGGTCGGCAGACGGCCCAGCGTCTTCGACAGCTCATCCTTCATTTTCCGAACCTTATTCGCCGTCTCTTTCAGTGAACGACTGACCTTAAGCGTACCGTCATCGCGCAAAAAGCGCTGAATCTCGCCGATAATCATCGGAACCGCATAAGTAGAGAACTTCACATCATAGGACAGGTCGAATTTATCGACAGACTTCAGCAGCCCGATGCACCCGATTTGGAACAGATCCTCCGGCTCGTATCCGCGGTTAATGAACCGCTGAACGACTGACCAAACTAACCTTATGTTACATTGTACAAGTGTATCGCGGGCGAGAGTATCGCCGGATTGACTTAACGCTATCAAGCGTTTGACTTCCGCATCATCCAAATACGGCTGAGCCGTTTGCTTCAAATCGACATCCATGAGGTTCAACCCCTATGCGCTAGTTATACAGCGCTTTTTTCGATTCAATACGCTTAAGCATCGCTACCCGCGTACCTTGGCCCAGCTCACTTGTAACTTCAAAACGGTCCATGAAATTTTCCATGATCGTAAAGCCCATGCCCGAACGTTCCATCTCCGGCTTGGAGGTAAAGAGCGGCTGACGAGCCAGCTCCAGATCCTCAATCCCGCGGCCATTGTCATAAATCTCAATAGACACTACGTCTCCATCAATGGAGGCTTCAATTGTCACTTTGCCGGCAGGGTCACTGTCATAGCCATGAATAATGGAATTCGTGACCGCCTCGGACACGGCTGTCTTCAGATCGTTCAGCTCTTCAAGCGTCGGATCCAGCTGCGACACGAAAGATGCCACCGCAATACGGGCAAAAGCCTCATTCTCCGATCTGGCGCTAAAGGATAACGTCATTTCGTTGCGTCCCATTACGAGACCACCTCCAGACTAGAAATCGCCATTCTTTCATTGTCGTAAATGTTCATTATTTTAAACAACCCCGACATTTCAAACAGGCGGTAGACACTAGGGTTCACATCACATACGACCATTTTGCCGCCCTTGCTGCGAATCTGCTTGTATCTGCCCAAAATGACGCCTAATCCGGAGCTGTCCATAAACTGCAGATCCTTCAGGCTGAGAATAACGTGATGGCTTTCGCCTCTTATGATCTCCGCTTCCATCTTATTGCGGACAATGTCCGCCGTATGATGGTCGAGCTCTCCGCGAAGACGCACGATCAAAACATTACGGTAATGCTCCAGCTCTGCTTGCAAACTCATTGTCGCCGTTCAACTCCTTTAGGCTTCGCTTTTGGATCGAACTACGAATTCTCCGTTCAGCACAAGGTTTCCTGCACGGCGACAAAACTAGAAGCAGAGCGCTAGAAGCTGACAAAAAACGCTATTAGAAAAGCCCGCTAAACGACCTTTTCAGCAGTTTCCACCAGCCGGCCTTGTCAATCGACTGAGGCGCATCCACCGGGAACTCCTTCACAACCTGATCCCCTTGGTAAACAACAAGCTTACCGATCGATTGACCGATAGCAACCGGTGCTTTGAGCGGCTGATCAATGTGCAGCTCATAACGGATATCCTTTGTAGCTGCGCCTTTTTTGAGCAAAATGCTGTAAGGATGCTTCGCAACAAGCGGCAATTCCCGCACGGCACCCTTCTCGATTTTGACCGTGCCCATCGTATCGCCTTCTTTAAAGATCGGATGGGTCATATATTGCGCGAACGTATAGTCAAGCATTTGCGATACTTCGGCATTTCTTGTTTTTGTGTTTGGCTCGCCCATCACTACAGCGATAACACGCAGATCGTCACGCTTCGCTGTCGCCGTTAAGCAGAACTTCGCCTCATTCGTAAAACCTGTTTTAAGACCGTCAGCACCACTGTAAAATCTTACGAGCTTGTTCGTATTCACGAGCCAGAACGGTTTCTCGGAAGACTTGCGCAAATAATCCTGATACATCCCGGTATATTTCGTAATCTCGGAATGCTTCAGCAGCTCGCGCGACATAACCGCAATATCATGCGCGGAGGTGTAGTGGTCGGAAGCAGGCAGACCGTTACAGTTGGCAAAATGCGTGTTCTGCAAACCCAGCTGCTGTGCCTTCTCGTTCATCATGGCGACAAATTGCTGCTCGGTACCCGCAAGCTTCTCAGCCATCGCAACGGAGGCATCATTGCCGGAAGCCATCGCAATACCTTTCAGCATTTCGTCAACCGTCATTTCTTCACCCGGCTCAAGGAATATCTGTGATCCGCCCATAGAAGCCGCGTACTCACTTGTCGGCACTTTGTCGGTCAGCTTGATTTTCCCGTCGTCCAATGCTTCCATGACCAGCAGCATCGTCATGACTTTCGTAATGCTCGCCGGAGGGAGCTTGACGTTGCTGTCCTTCTCAAAAATGACTGTTCCGCTGTCAGCGTCCATCAAGACCGCCGAGCGTGCGGAAGGTGCTAGATCGAGCGATGCGGCTTGCAGCTGCTGCCCTGGAGCGACTGGCACAGGCTCCTTCGCGGTAGTAACAGCATTGGCATTAGCGGCAGCTGGCATCGCGGTAAGGGCAAATGCAGCGAATAGAATGAACAGCTTCGTACAAACTTTTTTCATGATCTATGTCTCCTCCAAAGATGATGCGGTTTTTGTCGCTTCATTCTCACACCGCATTTGGGCTATATTGTCTTCTCCAGTCTTGACCTTTTTCAAGAAATATATTCCACGCGAGGCATGTCGAATCGCGCCAAAACAAAAAAACCGCCTTACTCCAATGAAGGAGTAAGGCGGTTTGAATGAACTTTATGAATAGCGGACGGTTCCCTCCGCTGTTACGACCGAGAGCAGCAGCGGACGCTCTGCCGGCTTATCTGCAGCAATCGCATACGCATCGCGGACTTTAGCCGACACATCATCCACCGCAGCATCTTGGGCACAGGTATGCAGCACCGCCAGCGTATCTCCTTCGCTGACCGGATCGCCTACCTTTTTGCGGATTGTAATTCCGACAGAATAATCGATTGTCGCGTCCTTGGTTGCACGTCCGGCTCCCAGAAGCATCGCAGCCACACCTAGCTGTTCTGCATCAATCGCGGAAATATAGCCTGCAGAAGCGGCTTTCACTTCAACCTGTTCCGCTGCTTGCGGCAATAAGGCAACATCATCCGCCACGGATGCATTACCGCCTTGCGCCTCAACAAATTGCTTAAACTTCTTCAAAGCCTCACCATTGTCCAGCTGGCGCTGCAGCAGCTCTTTCGCCTCGGCAAATGTTGCCGCCTTGCCGCCAAGCACAACCATGTGCGCACCAAGTGTCAAACACAGCTCGGTAAGATCCGACGGACCATTGCCCTGCAATGTCTCGATCGCCTCCCTGACTTCAAGCGCATTGCCGATAGCAAACCCGAGAGGCTGATCCATATCACTGATGACGGCAGCCGTTTGACGGCCAACTTGCGTTCCAATCTCCACCATCGCCTGCGCAAGCTTCTCTGAATCCTCCACCGTCTTCATAAAAGCACCGCTGCCCGTCTTCACATCCAGCACAATGGCATCCGCACCCGCCGCAATCTTCTTGCTCATAACCGAGCTTGCGATTAACGGTATGGATTCGACGGTAGCTGTCACATCCCGCAGCGCATACAGCTTTTTGTCAGCAGGTGCCAAATTTCCGCTTTGTCCGATAACAGACAATCCAAGCTCGTTCACCTGTTCGAGGAATTTCTCCCTCGATAATTCCGTTTGAAAACCTGCAATCGATTCCAATTTGTCGATTGTTCCCCCTGTGTGTCCAAGACCTCTTCCCGACATCTTGGCAACCGGTACACCGGCAGAAGCCACAAGCGGGGCAATAATAAGCGTTGTTTTGTCGCCTACGCCGCCTGTGCTATGTTTATCCACCTTCACGCCGGCGATTGGAGCCAGGTCTACCTGATCTCCCGAATTTGCCATGGCAAGAGTAAGAGCTGCCGTCTCTTTTGGCGTCATCCCCCGGAAGAGTACCGCCATCGCCCAAGCCGACATTTGATAATCCGGAATGCCCCCGTCACAATAGCCGTCCACCAGAAACGTCAGTTCTTTCGCGGTCAGCTCTCCGCCGTCCCGCTTCTTTTGTATTAAATCTACTGCACGCATGTTATCCGCTCCGTTTCTGCCGCCGCAATCATTTATGTGAATGCGCCCGCAGCACCTGCTCCCGAACGATCAGCTCGTCCAGCATCTGGCTTAGCTGGAGCACTTCACGATGTACAAATGTTTTCTTTTTCATTGCTTTTTCAACCATTTTCCCTCGCAGCTGCTCTATTTCGACGAGTAAATGCTTGTCCATATGTCTCCACTCCATCATCCCATAATCATGGACATTATACGACGACGTCGTCAGCAAATACTGTCATAATCCGTCGAGGCGATTATTACAATTTCATTACAAGCACCCATTAAAATTGTCGGATTAATTCCTTGACCAGCGCCAAAAATTCAGCCTTTACCCGCTCCGTAGTTTCCATTACCTCTTCATGCGACAAAGGCTGATCAAGTACGCCTGCCGCCATGTTGCTGATGCAGGAAATTCCTAATACTTCAATGCCGGAATGGCGAGCGGCAATTACTTCAGCAACAGTCGACATGCCGACAGCATCCGCACCAAGCACACGCAGCATGCGAATTTCGGCAGGTGTCTCGTAAGAAGGACCAAGCAGTCCCGCATAGACGCCTTCCTGCAATTTAAGACCCTGTTTTGCCGCTGTTTCGCGCGCAATCGCACGGAGACGCTTGCTGTAAGCTTCGGACATATCCGGGAACCTTACGCCAAACTCATTATCATTTGACCCGATCAGCGGATTTTTTCCGGTCATGTTCAGATGATCGGAGATCAGCATCAGATTGCCTGCTTCATAATCCAGGTTTACCCCGCCTGCAGCATTGGTTACAAGCAGAGAGGTTACGCCTAACGCTTTCATAACTCTTACAGGGAATGCCGTAAGTTGCGGGCCATACCCTTCATACATATGGAATCTGCCGCGCATAAGTATTACGGCACGGCCAGATAATGTGCCAACCAGCAATTCACCCGCATGGCCCTCCACCGTGGAAACCGGGAAATGCGGAATATCGCTGTAATCAATCGTCACGGCGTTCTCGATATGATCGCCCAGCACGCCAAGTCCGGAGCCCATAATTAAACCGACTTCCGGTTTAATTTGAATCTTTCCTGCAATATAAGAAGCAGCCTCTTTCATTTGCGATGCTGTCATTGTCGTTGAACTCATCGTAAGTTCCTCCTCTTATCCTTATCTATTCTTTTGTCTGAAGAAGGTTCAAAAAGCTTGTGCCGTTAGACGGTGCCGGAACACCAAAATTATCGGCAATCGTTGCTCCAAGATCCGAGAAGGTTGCTCTCGTATCGATCCGCTCCGGCTTGCCGAATGCCGGACTGTACAGCAACAGCGGCACATATTCACGCGTATGATCCGTTCCCGGATGAACCGGGTCATTGCCGTGATCGGCGGTTACGATCAGAAGATCCCGTTCCCCAATCGTGCTCTCCAGCTCTGGAATCGCGCGGTCAAATTCCTCCAGCGCCTTCGCATAACCTTCCGGATCACGCCGGTGTCCGAACAGAGAATCAAAATCAACAAGATTCGTGAACAACAAGCCTTTGAATGGCTTCTTCAACGCTTCAATGGTGCGGGCAATCCCGTCTGCATTGCTTTTGGTCGACGTTGTAGCCGTTATGCCTTCGCCGTCAAATATATCATTGATTTTTCCGATTGCAATCGTATCAAGACCATTATCCTTCAGCAGATTCAACACCGTCGCTTCGGGCGGCTTTACCGCATAATCATGCCGGTTCGGAGTCCGTTTGAACGCTCCGGGCGATCCCACATACGGTCTGGCAATCACCCTGCCTACGGCAAAACGCTCGTCCATCGTCAATTCACGGGCAATCTCGCATCCGCGGTACAGCTCCTCGAGCGGAATGATCTCCTCATGCGCTGCAATCTGGAACACGCTGTCTGCGGAAGTGTAGACAATCCAGGCACCCGTCTCCATCTGCTCGGCGCCAAGCTCGTCCAAAATTTCAGTTCCGCTTGCCGGCTTGTTGCCGATCACTTTACGGCCGGTCCGTTCTTCAAATGCTTCTATCAGTTCAGCGGGAAAGCCCTCGGGAAACGTCTGGAACGGCACTGTAATTTTCAGCCCCATCAGCTCCCAATGTCCGGTCATCGTATCTTTGCCTACCGATACCTCGGCCATTTTGCCATAATAAGCAGCGGCTTCCCCTTCCGGCTTCCAATCGGATAACTCCGCGATCCGGTCTAGCCCCCAGCGCCTCATATTCGGCAGCTCAATCCCCCGCACACGTTCAATAATATGGCCAAGCGTATGCGATCCGCTGTCTCCGAAGGACGGCGCATCCGGCAATTCTCCAATTCCAACACTGTCTAACACAATAACTGCAATACGATCAAATTTCATTTAGTTACCTCCTAATACAATACAACCATAACGATTCATCAAGCCCGGGGATGAGAATTCGTGTAAACATCCTTCATTCTTGCCTTGGACAAACGGGTGTAACGCTGTGTAGTCGAAATATCCGCATGACCAAGCAGCTCCTGGACAGAACGGAGGTCGGCTCCGTTCTCCAGCAAATGAGCAGCAAAGGAATGGCGAAGGGTATGAGGCGTGATCTCCTCTGCGATCCCTGCTTCCTTGGCGTACTTTTTCACCATTTTCCAAAAGCCTTGACGGGTCATGCGGGTACCAAGCTGATTAAGGAAAAGGGCAGGCTCGTCCTCCGATTGCCTTAGCAGCTCCCTTCTGCCGTTCTGCAAATAATCAGTCAGCGCGGCTGCAGCCATTCGTCCAAACGGAATAATCCGCTCCTTCATGCCGCTGCCCACGCAACGAATAATGTTCAATTGCGAATTCACGCTGTCGACATTAAGCGAAATAAGCTCGGATACCCTTATCCCGGTTGCATACAGCAGCTCCAGCATCGCTTTGTCCCGCTTCCCGGCAGCCGTAACCGGCTGTGGCGTTTCAAGCAGCTGGCCCGCATTCTCCACCGACAGGACACGGGGTTCTTTCTTTTCCAGCTTGGGCGACTCTATGTAGATGGCGGGATTAAGCTGAATATAACCGTTTACCGCCAAATAATGAAAAAAGGCGCGAATTGACGCAATATGCCGGGACACCGTTGTGGTCTTGCGCCCACTCTCTTTCAGACGCAGTAAATAATGCGACAAATGGTGACGCTGCACGTCCTCCACTTTCGCAACCGATTGCTGTTCCAGATAGTCGAGCAAGCCCTGCAAGTCACGGCCGTAAGATTCCAGCGTACTGCTCGATAAGGCACGCTCATTCATTAAATATTGTATAAAGGATTGTACTTGAGCTTTCATGCCGGTTCCTTTCGTTAAAGAAAGATGAGATCAAGGCCATAGGACCATGGCCCTTGTCTGTGGCAAGTTATCCTGCTACACAACTATTCCACAACCAGCCAAGCAAATCCTGCTTTCGCCCTTTTTTTCATATTGGATTCATCATTCCCCATACCAGTAAAACCAACGAAGGCGGTCTGTCAGACTGCCTTTCTCTGCATCCGCGGGGCTTGCCTGAAACACTTTCAGTGCCTCGCCTTTTGGCGTCTTATAGGGGTGGACGGGAGCTATGACGTCAACCAGCCAACGGTAGCTGCCCGTCGCAATCAGTAACAATAAGGTGAATATAACAACAAACAAGATGCGGCTTAACCATTTGCGCAGCGAAAGGACCATACAGACTTCCCCCTTCATTATCTTTACGGTTGTCCATCCGTAACAATCTATGAAGGGAACAAGGAGGTTATGCCAAGGCTGGCACCTATGACTGATTCAATCAAGACTCCAGCTTCTCAAAAGCAATGCTGTCCAGCCAGCGCGAGATAGGCGTATAAGGCAGTCCTGAAGCTGCAGCAACCGGCTCATACGTGACGGTACCGCGATGAGTATTTACGCCTTTCTGCAAAGGGATACTGCCTTTGATCGCTTCCCAGCCGCGGCTTGCAAGATCCAGAGCATAAGGCATGGTCACATTCGTCAAGGCAAAGGTCGACGTACGCGGAACAGCCCCCGGAATATTCGCTACCGCATAATGGATTACGCCATGCTTTACATAGATTGGATCTTTATGCGTTGTTGGCCGGTCTACCGTTGCAATGGAACCGCCCTGATCAACGGCCACATCCACAATAACGGAGCCCTTTTTCATGGACTGCACCATCACTTCGGTAACCAGATGAGGGGCTTTAGCCCCCGGAATCAAGACCGCGCCAACGAGCAGATCCGCTTTGCCGACCGCTTCCGCTATATTATACGGACTCGACATAACCGTACGGATCCGCCCGCCAAAGACATCATCAAGATATCTCATGCGGTCCGTGCTTTTTTCCAGAATCACAACGTTAGCGCCCATGCCAAGTGCAATTTTGGCTGCATTCGTTCCTACGATACCACCACCGATAATGACGACCTCCGCCGGCGGAACGCCGGGAACACCACCAAGCAGTACGCCACGGCCGCCATGGAAAGCTTCAAGAAACTGCGAGCCTACCTGTACGGCCATCCGCCCTGCAACCTCGCTCATAGGCGTTAATAACGGCAGACTGCCATTTGCGAGCTGTATGGTTTCATAAGCAATTCCCGTAACACCGCTGTCCATCAATGCCCGTGTAAGCTCCGGGGCTGCCGCCAAATGCAAATACGTAAACAGGATTAACCCTTGACGGAAATAGGAGAACTCTTCCTTTAGCGGCTCCTTGACCTTCATAATCATATCCGCTTCGCCCCATATTTCCGCAGCAGTCAAGCGAACCTCTGCGCCTTCCCGTACATAATCCCGATCTTCAAATCCGCTTCCTTCGCCGGCTTTCGTCTCCACAATCACCTTATGGCCTGCCGCCTTCAGCATGGTTACGCCTGCCGGGGTTAGAGCAACACGATATTCGCTCGCCTTAATTTCTTTCGGAACGCCGATAATCATTAGCTTCCCCCTCCTAGGTTGTGGCGCACTATCTACTATGTTGTATGAAACTTGAGGGACAAATGTTAGCCCATAAGCGTACCTTTTCCTGCCCGATCAAAAAATATGTGCCGATATTCCGTACAGGTGACCAAACCAACCCGGAGGGGTCCCCATACACTGAACAAGCGCATTTCTTTTCATTGGCAATTGCCCGGGCTTTATATAGAACGAATAGGAGAAATGTATATGCCAAAGCTGGAAAAGCTGCTGTTCACAAGCTCCAAGAGGCTCCCATCCAAACACACCACTCGTAAACTTATTACCTTTAAAACGGGTCGCTCGTATAAAAAATGTCTCAGGAAGCTCCGTGTAAAAGGAATCAAGCCTTATAAACGGATGCCCTTGCTCCGGACAATCGGCTGCCACTTCGACAAACGCCGGTCATTGAAAACCATCGCGAGACACCCGGAGGTAAAACGGATTGAAAGCGACGTCCGTATTCGCGTTCATCTGTACCGGAAGCATCAGCAGGCGGCAAACCGCAAGAAGGTCCATGCTCTGGCGACATGCCCTCCTGAACTGACATGGAACATCTGCCGCGTCAAAGCCAATGATGCCTGGCCGCGGACTACCGGAGGCAAAATTAAAGTAGCTATCATTGATACGGGAATCGCGGAGCATCCTAATCTGCAGATTGCCGGAGGAGTCAATACGATGCGGGGCGGGAGCTACGCAGACGATAACGGTCACGGCACCCATGTCGCCGGTATTACCGCAGCGAAAGGACTCGACGGGATTAAAGGGGTAGCTCCGGATGTCGAGCTTTATGCGGTAAAAGCTTTGGACAGCAGGGGCGGCGGTTATGTTTCCAGTATTATTTCGGGGGTAGACTGGTGTATCCGCAATAAAATGGACGTCATCAATATGAGCTTTGGCCTCGTTGGATCCTCAGTCAGCCGTGCCTTGCGCGAGGTGATTACAAAAGCCTACAATCAGGGTATCGTTATTATTGCCTCTGCAGGCAATTCCGGAACGGAAGATAACGGCATGATTGACGCTCCAGCATCTTTTTCAGAAACAATGGCCATTGCTGCCACGGATATGGCAAACAAGGTAACAGGCTTCAGCAGTCGCGGCACTGGCATTGATCTGGCCGCACCAGGCGAGCAAATCAAGTCTACTTGGCTTAACGGAGCCTATATGACGCTGTCTGGCACCAGTATGGCTGCCCCGCATGCAACAGGCGGAGTTGCGTTGCTCCTGTCAAGACAGCCGGGTCTCAGCCCCGCAAAAGTCGCAGAGCAGCTGCGAAGCTGGGCACTCCCACTTCCGTCCGAGACAGAGGATGAACAAGGAGCAGGTCTCTTGCAGCTCGATCGTGCATAGAAACGGCAATAGACCACAAAACGCCAAAACGGCTTTGCCGTCCAGTTACGCTGGGCAGCAAAGCCGTTTATTCATTTGATTTGTCGTTATTCGCGTTGCAGCGATGACATACACCTTGGAAGTCGAGACGGTGGTCGATAACCGTGAAGCCATATTCCTGCTCCAGCCGTTCTTCCAGAGGAAGAAGCCAGTCTTCCTTAATCTCGTCCATAGCGCCGCACTGTACGCAGATCAGATGATGATGATGGTGTTTGCTGCTATCCGTACGAAGGTCATAGCGGGCAACGCCGTCACCAAAATTAAGTTTTTCAACCACATGCATTTCGCTCAGCAATTCGAGCGTACGATATACAGTAGCGAGGCCGATTTCCGGAGCCTTGTCCTTTACGAGCATGAACACATCTTCCGCGCTTAAGTGATCTTCTTCATTCTCAAGTAATACACGAACGGTTGCTTCACGCTGCGGGGTTAATTTGTAGCCCTGCGACTGCAACTGTTGTTTGATCTTCTCAATCCGGGCTTCCATGATTTCCCCCCTACCACATGTCTGCGCCAACATCAGGAAACGTTTGCTTTCATTATAGGGGTTAACCATTCCTAAAGTCAAACATTTTGCCGTCAGACGCCTGTTCCGGCGCCCGCTAGATAAGGAGCTGCCCACTGCATGAAGTAGGGCGATAGGTACGCCTCAAGCAAAGCCGCTCCTGCCAGAAACAGCAGCATAAGAAGAGCGGTCGAAGTAAAAGAGGCGATTTGCGGGGCTAAAGCTCCTTTTTGCTGCAGCAGCCGGTTCTTGATGACAAATGTCGAGAAAGTAATCGCTGCAACACTTGTAATCATGATGGCAGGCACGATGATTAGATTCGGCGGAGCAACAGAAGCTAGCGAGAACAGCAAGCCCTTCCAAGCATGCTGGGAGATCAATGATCCGACTGCAAAACCGACCAACGCGCCCTTCAGAAAATCCAGCGCAAGCACAAAAGGCACCCCTACTACCGATATACCGAGAAACCATAACAAAAACAGCCATTTGCCATGGAAAAAGAAGCTGTCCCAAAACGACTGTGCCGCATCAGGCGCCATGCCTGCATTAACCAGTCGGATATATTGATTGACGTCCGTTGCCAGATCCTGCTGCTGCTCCAATGTCAAAGCGTTAACCATCAGCCCGCCGAATATAGCTCCTACAACAAATAATACGGCCACAAATACGTATAAAGTCAGCTGGTTTTTCACCGCGTCTTGAAAAGCTGGCGAACGCATGGCACACTCCCCCCTTGTCCCGATGATAAAGTGTATGATCCCTTTGTTCATCGTATGACGTTTGAGAGAGCGGTCTGGACAAGTTTTAGATTGTACCTGTCAACTGATAAAGCTTCCACGCATACACGGCCAGAATTGTCTTGGCATCGCTAATACGACCTTCTGCAATATAGGACTCCGCCTGTTCCAGGGTAATAGCTTCGACCTGCAAATACTCATCCTCGTCCGTTTGCTGCGTGCCGATTGTGACGTTCTCCGCGAAATACAGATACAGCTTCTCATCGGCAAAGCCCGGAGAGGTGAAAAAGGCGCTGACCAGCTTCAGATCGTCCGCCCGGTACCCTGTCTCTTCTTCCAGCTCACGTCCCGCAGCTACAAGAGGATCTTCGCCAGCATCCAGCTTTCCGGCAGGGATTTCAATCTGAAATTTCTCCAGCGGCTTGCGGAATTGTTCGACAACAAGCAGCTTGCCATCCAGGAGCGCCATTACGGCAGCAGCACCCGGATGCTTCACAATCTCGCGTGTCGCTGTGCGGCCATCAGGCATGGCAACGGTATCCACCTGGAGCGTAATCATTTTCCCCTCGAAAATTGGTTCTGTACTAATCGTTTCTTCACGCCACAGCTCGTTGTTCTGACTCATCCCATTCTCCCCTGTCCTGAAATATCGTTACCCGGAATAACTTGTCTACTCCTTACATATCCATTGTTTATAAGGACAAACAAAGGAGCGTGTTAAAGATGAAACAATATTTAACGCATAATGAGCTTAGACTCGTTGGTAAAGCATGGGAGGTCCAAAGCCAGCTCCGCAAGCTGTCCGGCATGAACATCCCGCTCCAAAAGCTGCTCTCCCCGCATAAATCATCGAAATAAACGGCTTATCCGGCTTTTCTAATAGCAATGGACAAGCCGTTTCGTTTCCCAACGCTTAAGCTTTTGCGGCTTGTTTAATAATCTCGATGACGAACTCCGTAATCTTCACAAGGTCGGCAACTTTGATCTGTTCCTTGGTCGTATGAATATGTTCGTAACCAACGGCAAGATTGACGGTTGGCACGCCTAAACCGTTGAAAATATTAGCGTCGCTGCCGCCGCCCGAATGAAAGGTACGCGGTGTCAGCCCGATTGCCGTTGCTGCCGCTTTGGCCAGCTGGACAACCGGTGAATCATCTTGATGGACATAAGCCGGATAAATTAATTGGCTCTCGAATTCAGCTCTAGCACCAAATTCCTCTGCCGCACTCTCCAGCGCCTCGCGCATCGCCTCAACCTGACGGTCCAGCTTCTCCTGCACAATGCTACGCGCCTCCGCCACCAGCTTCACGAAATCACATACCACATTGGTTGCGCCGCCGCCTTCAAAACTTCCGATATTAGCCGTTGTTTCCTTATCAATACGCCCTAACGGCATACGGGAAATCGCTTTGGATGCCACCTGAATCGCACTGATCCCATCCTCCGGATTAACACCCGCATGAGCAGATTTGCCGTGCAGCTTCATAATGATTTTTGCCTGGGTTGGAGCGGCAACGGCCATATCCCCGATAGAACCATTGGAATCTATTGCATAACCGAAGGAAGCCTTCAGTTTGGATGCGTCCATGTTTCTTGCGCCTAACAGTCCGGATTCTTCACCAACTGTAATAACGAACTGGATAGGTCCATGCGGTATGCTGTTTTCTTTCAGTACACGGATCGCTTCCAGCATCGCAGCAAGTCCTGCTTTATCATCGCTGCCCAGTATCGTAGTACCGTCGCTTCTTATGTAACCGTCACTGTCGATTTGAGGTTTAATCCCATTGCCCGGGGCTACCGTATCCATATGGGAGGTGAAAAGAATGGTAGGCGCGCCGGCTTCCCCCGTACCTTCCAGGAAAGCAAACAGGTTGTTTGCGCCATGCCCTGTTTTCGCCTGCGCATCATCCTCCTCAATGGATAAGCCCAGCTCTGTAAATTTCGCTTTCAGCACTTCGCTGATTTCCTGTTCATGCCTCGTCTCACTGTCTACCTTTACGAGTTCAATAAACTCTCTTACAATACGTTCCTGATTCACCATAGCTATTTCCTCCACTCTCTGTTTTCGATTACAATAGACGGGAAGCCGTTTTTTCTAAAATCATAGAAAGGAGTTTTACTTTTGAAGATGCAAAAGCTTATCCGTCTGGTCGCTATTCTTGTTGTTGCTGCCCTTGTTGTTACGACGCTTGTTGCTTCACTCAGCTCTCTACTCTAGCAGAGAGGGGGTCTCGAACCCGAATACATGGCAGAAATGCGGCAGCAGCTGCCGCGCTGCCTCCTCAACGGTTAATTTCCGGCCAGTCAGGTCATTAAAGGAAGTTACTCCATACTCCTGAATGCCGCATGGAATAATACCGCTAAAGCCTTGGTCGCCGATTCCTTCCTCAATGTTCAAGGCAAAACCGTGGCTTGTTACAAAACCGCCGCGATCACGGGCACGATTGAACTTCACGCCGATTGCGGCGATTTTCTCATTGCCGACCCATACCCCTGTATATTCCGGCTTTCTTCCCGCTTCTATACCATATTCGGCCAGCCAATTGATTATAGCCTGCTCCACTGTTCGCAAATAAGCGTGCAGATCCAGTCCTTCCATGGGGAGGAACAGCATCGGATAACCAACTAATTGTCCAGGCCCATGATAAGTAATATCTCCCCCGCGATCGATTTCAAAGACCGATATCCCGCGCTCTTTCAGTTCGTCCTCGCTAAGCAGCAGATGTTCATGATGACGGTCTGTTCCTAACGTATATGTTGGCGGATGCTGAAGAAGGAGAAGCGTCTCCTGACGCTCCTCCTGGCTGATTTGCCGCACGATCGATTTCTGCATATCCCAAGCTTCCGCATAACCGATCATCGGTATATATCGGGCTTCCAAATGCCGCTCCACGTGTTCAACTGCCGTGTCAGTCATATTGGATTACCCCATTTCTTAATACAATTTCGTGTCTTGATTAAAGCTTTCCAAGTTGTCTTTCACGCGCTGCAGGAAACGGCCGCAGATGACGCCGTCCAGCACACGATGATCAAGCGACAAGCACATGTTCGCCATCGAACGGATTGCGATCATATCGTTGATCACGACAGGACGTTTTACAATCGATTCGAACGTCAGAATAGCCGCTTGCGGATAGTTAATAATCGGGTTTGTAATGATTGAACCAAAGGAGCCCGTATTGTTGACTGTAAAGGTACCGCCCTGCATATCGCTCAATGTCAGCTTGCCTTCGCGTCCGCGGCGAGCCAGATCATCGATCTCCCGTGCCAGACCGGCAATCGTTTTATGGTCAGCATTCTTGATCACCGGTGTAGCAACGGATTCCTCTGTGCCAACCGCAAGAGAGATATTAATATCCCGCTTCACGATAATTTTATCGACACCCCACATGGAATTCATGATCGGGAAGTCTTTGAGCGCATTCACAACTGCCTTCAGCACAAAGGCCAGATACGTCAGATTTATTCCTTCACGCTTCATGAATTCATCCTTCACTTTGTTGCGGAGCTGAACGAGATTCGTGACATCCACTTCGATCATCATCCAGCCATGAGGGATTTCATTGACGCTAAGCATCGTATTGCGGGCAATCGCACTGCGGATGGGAGATACGTCGATAAAATCTTCTCCGCGTCCTGCATTTGATGCGCTTTGGTTAGAAACAGTAGGTGTCCGAGGCGACTCTGTAAGATGCAGGCCCGAGGAGCGCACTTCCGATACCGTTGTGCTTGGCGGAGGCGTTACCGGCCTAGCCGCTGCCGTTGCAGACGCTTGTCCCGCTCCGGAAGCAACATAAGCAAGAATGTCCTTACGTGTGATCCTTCCGCCCAGCCCCGTTCCCGGTACGTCGGCTAGACGAACGCCATGCTCGGCTGCAAGCTGCTGAACCGCCGGTGAGAAGCGATTGCGCATCGACTTGTCTCCGTCATCCGTAGAGTCCGTATTTACGTTCGTACTCACGCTTTTCGCAATATCCGGAGCTTGTGCAGCTTCCGAAGAAGCCACTTCTGTCTCTACGCGGCATACGGGAGTTCCAACCGGTACGGTCTCGCCGTTACCTACGAGAATCTCAACCAAAGTGCCAGCGATAGTCGACGGCAGCTCCGCACTTACTTTGTCCGTGATCAGCTCACAGATCGGTTCATACATCTCAATACGGTCACCCGGCTGCTTAAGCCATTTATCAATAGTCGCCGAGACCAGTGATTCCGCCAACTGAGGAATGACGATTTCCTTCACCGATTTCATTAATTATCCATCTCCCTACCCGACACGTACTTGCCGCTTAGTATAGCGCCAAATTGCGCATTGCTTCTTTTACTTTATCTTTATTAAGCATGAAGAACTTCTCACCCGGCGGATTGATCGGCATAGCCGGAACATCCGGACCGCAAAGCCTTTGGATTGGAGCATCCAGCTCATATAACAGTTCTTCCGCAATAATTGCCGATACTTCAGCGCCAACGCCGCCGGTTTTGTTATCTTCATGGATAATCAATACTTTGCCTGTTTTGCGGACGGCTGCCAGAATCGCTTCCTTATCCAGGGGCTGCAGCGTTCTAAGATCAAGAATATGAGTGCTGATGCCTTCCTGCTCAAGCTCTGCTGCAGCCTGCTCAACAAACATAAGAGGCATGCTGTAGCCGATAACCGTAATATCATCGCCCTCGCGAAGAACGTTTGCTTTGCCGATCTCAACGACATAATCGCCTTCTGGCACATCACCGTTAATCAGCTTATAACACTTTTTGTTTTCAAAATAAAGAACCGGATCCGGGTCGCGAACTGCCGCTTTGAGCAATCCCTTCGCATCATAAGCCGTATATGGAGCAACAATCTTAAGGCCCGGCGTTCCGAAGAACACGGATTCCGGACACTGGGAGTGATATAAGCCGCCAAAAATACCGCCGCCGATTGGCGCTCGAATAACAACCGGACAGCTCCAGTCATTATTGGAGCGATAACGGATTTTAGCCGCCTCGCTGATGATCTGGTTGGTGGCCGGGAACATGAAGTCCGAATATTGCATCTCGGCAATCGGCTTCATGCCGTACATGGCTGCTCCAATCGCAACACCTGCGATTGCGGATTCAGCAAGAGGAGTATCAAGGGCGCGCATTTCGCCAAATTGATCAAGCAGACCTTTAGTCGTTGTGAATACGCCGCCCTTTAACCCGACGTCTTCGCCAAGCACAAACACGTCATCGTCGCGCTCCATCTCTTCTTTCATTGCCAAACGAATTGCATCGATATAATCCATTACTGCCATCTTAGTGTCCCTCCTCCGCATAAACATGCAACAAGACGGACTCTGGCGCAGGGAACGGAGCATTATCGCCGTATTCCGTTGCTTCATCCACCATTTTGCGGATACGCGCTTGAAGCTCAGCCTCGAGCTCTTCATTCCAGAGGCCGCATTCTTCGAGATACTTTTTATATTTTGGAATACCGTCCTTCGCCTTGTTCTCTTCCACTTCTTCCTTCGTGCGGTAAGCAAGATCATTATCAGAAGTAGAGTGCGGCGAAATCCGGTACATCATCGCTTCAATAAGTGTTGGTCCTTCGCCTGCAACAGCACGCTCACGGGCTTCCTTCACAACACGGTACATTTCGAGTGCATCGTTGCCGTCAACCTGATACCCCGGGAATCCATAACCAAGGGCGCGGTCTGCCACACGTCCGCCAAGCTGCTTGCGCACAGGCACCGAAATGGCATATTGGTTGTTCTCGCACATCAAAATGACCGGAAGCTTATGAACTCCGGCGAAGTTGCAGCCTTCATGGAAATCGCCTTGGTTACTCGAACCTTCTCCGAAGGTTACGAAGCTGACGATTGGTTTATTTTTCATTTTCGCTGCCAAAGCAATACCTACGGCATGCGGGACCTGGGTCGTTACCGGGCTCGAGCCCGTTACAATCCGGAGACGCTTGCTGCCAAAGTGGCCCGGCATCTGACGGCCGCCGCTGTTAGGATCCTCTGCTTTCGCAAAGACAGACAGCATCAATTCCTTTACCGTCATGCCAACGGCAAGTACGAATCCATAATCACGATAATAAGGCAGGAAATAATCATTTTCCCGGTCTAAGGCGAAGGCAGCCGCAACCTGTGCAACTTCCTGGCCGATGCCGGATACGTGGAAATTAATTTTGCCCGCTCTTTGCAGCAGCATATTGCGCTCGTCGAATTTGCGTGCGAGCATCATCGTTGCATACATTTCAAGAGCCTGCTCATTGCTTAAGCCTAATTCATTATGACGAAAGGTTTGTTCGGTTGATTGACTCATGAGGTTGTGCCTCCTTTAACCTGATTTTAAAACCAGGTACTAAGACTTGATATTACCTATTATAACCGCATTCCGATGAAAAAGAAAATCCTTCTAGAAAGCGAGTGATTTGCCGTCGATCGCAAGCATGGCTTCACCAAGCGCCTCGGATAAGGTGGGATGCGGATGAATAAGCTGGCCTACTTCCCAAGGTGTTGCATTCAAAAATCCGGCAAGCGAAGCTTCCGAGATCAGATCTGTCGCATGAGGTCCAATCATATGAACACCAAGAATATCGTTGGTTTTCCGGTCGGCAATGACCTTCACAAAACCGTCTGCTTCGCCAAGCACAAGTGCTTTGCCAATCGCAGCGAACGGAATTTTTCCGGTCTTAATATCATGCCCTTTCATCCGTGCACTATCTTCTGTCATGCCGTAAGAAGCTACTTCCGGTCTGGAGTAGATGCAGCGCGGGATAAGATTCGGATCAACCGCTGCTTTCTTATGGCCTGCAATATGCTCGGCTGCTGCCACCCCTTCATGGGCTGCCGCATGTGCGAGCTGCACGCCTCCGATCACATCTCCAATTGCGTAAATGTGCGGCTCTGTCGTTTGGCCAAAATCGTTAACGTAGACGAAACCATTTTTCGTCTGAATATCCGTATTCTCCAGACCAATGTTTTCGATATTAGCCTGACGGCCAACGGACAACAGCACTTTGCTTGCTGTCAGCAGGATATTGCCTTCCGAGGTTTCCGCTGTTATCGATACTTCATCTGCATTAATGGACAACTCTTCGGTTTTGAGCTGGATATTCGTTAATACGCGAACGCCACGGCGGCGAAGGAGTCTGGTCAACTCCGCCGATACTTCTGCATCTTCTCCCGGCAGGAGTCTCGCGCCAACCTCAGCCAAAGTCACTTGCACGCCGAAATCCTGCAGCATGGATGCCCACTCCACCCCAATTACCCCACCGCCGACAATAAGCATCGACTCCGGAAGCTGCTCCAGCTGAAGAGCATCGTCGCTGGACAAGATATGCACGCCATCGGGTTTTAGACCCGGCAGATGACGAGGGCGGGAGCCTGTTGCGATAATCAGGTTCGTGGATACGACCGACTCCATCTCGCCATCGGCCAATTCTACGGCTAAAGAGCCGCTGCGCGGAGAAAAGATGGACGGGCCAATAATACGGCCTTTACCATTTATAATTTGAATATCGTATTTTTTCATCAAGCCTTTCAGGCCGCGATGCAATTGTTCAACGGTCTTTTCCTTACGTTCCTGAACTTTATTGAAGTCCAGCGACATCGCACCTTCTGTTACGGAGATTCCGTATTTATCCGCTTCAAGCAAAGTCGAATAAACTTCTGCGCTTCGAAGCAGTGACTTACTTGGTATACAACCTCTATGTAAGCAAGTGCCGCCTAGCTTATCCAGCTCGACGATCGCTACGCTTTTGCCCAGCTGAGCAGCTCTAATCGCTGCTGTATATCCGCCTGAGCCACCGCCAAGCACAGCTACATCCACTTGGATTGTCATTATGTATTCCCTCCAAATCATTAATTCCACTCGTCCTATTGTACCTTTTTTCAAATCGATTTACATCGTTAAATTTCCGAAATAGACACTGCAAGCAGAAAAAGGTATCATAAGAAAGAATGTCTATATCGGATACAAGGAGAACATTATACATATGAAATTAGTTGCTGCCCGTCTTATTGCCGTACTGCTGCTCGTTATTCCCGGCATAGCCGCCTGTATCGGTTTTCTTAAAATGAAAAATGCCTTATTTAATTACTTCTCCGATTTCGGAAATGATGCCATCAACCCGGATTTTGCGTGGCTCAGCTTTTTATTCGGCCTTGTACTGTTTGCTATTGGCGTTGGTTTTATCGGCGGCTGGATATTCTTCCGTGACCGCAAGCGTAATTATGTCGCTCCAAGATTCCGGCCGAAACGCCCAAGACCGCCTAAACCGCAAGCTTAAATGACATAGAACACCCCGCTGCGACTCCAGGAGTACTGCGGGGTGTTTTTTTGCCTGGAAAAGAAAAACCGCCTTCATATTGGAGAAAACCAATAATAATAGCGGTTTTAATCTTTAGCTTACTTTGTGTTCGATTCGGAGCTTATCAGCTACCATGGCGATAAACTCGGAGTTTGTCGGCTTGGATTTGCTGATGTTGATCGTGTAGCCGAACAAGTGGCTGATGCTGTCAATGTTGCCTCGTGTCCATGCCACTTCAATAGCGTGGCGGATGGCACGTTCAACGCGGGATGGCGTTGTTTTGAACTTCTCTGCAATTGCCGGATACAGCGTTTTCGTAATGGCGCCAAGAATTTCGATGTTGTTGTACACCATCGTGATGGCTTCACGCAAATACTGATACCCTTTAATATGGGCTGGAACACCAATTTCATGAATAATGCTTGTAATGTTTGCGTCGAGATTTTTTCCTTTAGCAAGCGGGACGACGTTTGATTTGACCGTCGTTGTTGCGGCAGAACTAAACGTTGCCGAAGAAGCAAATGTAGTATTGTTCACCAATTGGCGAATCCGGTTAGCAAGTATTTCCATATCGAACGGTTTCAAAATATAATAGGAAGCGCCAAGCTGTACGGCTTTTTGGGTGATGTTCTCTTGACCAAATGCTGTCAGCATAATGATCTTAGGCATTGGATTGATGTTCAGCTCTTTAATACGCTCCAATACGCCAAGTCCATCCAAATGCGGCATTATAATATCAAGGATAAGAACATCAGGTATTTTTCTGCCTTCTTCGAAATAAGACAATACCTCTTCACCGTTATAAGCCACTCCGCTTACGCTCATATCATTTTGTTCCGATATGTATTCGGATAATAAATTGGTGAATTCTCGATTGTCATCTGCCAGCAATACTTCGATCTTGTGCAAGGTCTGGTCCTCCCTTAATTGGTATTCACTCGCGATTACCTTCCCTAGTTGTCTTGTGATAAAGTTTTCGACATGCCGCTTTAAATTCCTTCTGTCGAAAAATTTTTTCCTTTGATTTTTTATTCTTTTTCGTTATAATAAATAATTTGTTACAATTTATGATGCTGTTCGTAATTTTTCGACAAATCCATCCAATTCTAGACGCTGTAATAAAATAACCGCTGACGGGTTATATTTGCCCGAACAGCGGTTTTGTATTTCTTATGCAGCTGCACCTTGTGTGGATTGCTCTCTCGTCAAGATGCCAGCATCTTGCAGCATCCACTCAATAAAGCAGCCATAACCGGAAGCAGGATCGTTAACAAATACATGCGTTACCGCTCCAACAAGTTTCCCGTTCTGAATAATCGGTGAGCCCGACATTCCTTGAACGATACCTCCTGTTTTATCCAGAAGACGTTTATCGGTTATTTTGATGACCATGCCTTTTGTGGCTGGAGCAGGCTGTTTCGTCACGTGAGCGATCTCGATATCAAACCGTTCGACCTTCTGCCCGTTAACAACAGTCAAAATTTGAGCCGGGCCTTCCTTAACCTCTTCGGCAAATGTTACAGGAATTGATTTGTCACTATAACTGTGATTCGGATTTTCGTTCATTTTACCAAAAATACCGAATGATGTGTTTCGCTCAATATTGCCTAAGATTTTGCCTTCTTTTACGAAATGGGCCCGTTTCTCTCCCGGCTCTCCCGTTTGGCTTTTGTTAATGGACGTCACGCTGGACTGTAAAATCTGTCCATCACCAACTTCAATTGGTGTTTGAGTGTCCATATCCGTTATCACATGGCCAAGAGCACCGTAGACGCCTTGATCTGGAGCATAGAACGTCAGCGTACCGACACCTGCCGCAGAATCGCGTATATAGAGACCAAGCTTCCAGTTACGCTCTTCTGCATCGCGGATCGGATACAGCTTTGTTTCCCCAATGGTACCGTTCCTTTTATAAGTGATTGCGAGTGGACGATGCTCCTTGCCTGCTTGTTCCACCAAATCAGCGACCTTGCGTACTTCGTTAATATTGTGCCCATCGATCTTAATAATAAGATCGCCTAACCGGAGACCCGCTTTTTCGCCGGGCGACTCCTTCGTTCCGTTACTGCCACGAACCTGATGATGACCAACAACAAGTATGCCTGCGGATTTAACCTTCACACCAATTGTCTGTCCGCCTGGAATTACCCTCAAATCAGGAACGACATTTACCTTGACGGTCTTAAACGGAATTTTACCAAATAATTTCACTTTCATGCTCGTTTGCCCGCTTTGATGCGGCTGTAACGAAATCGGGTCATTCAAATTAACTGATAATGACTGACGGGTTGAGCCATTAATCTGAAGCATTCGTGGATCCACGGTAACTTCTGCATGTACGGGAACTCCATATTGTAATCGTTTCAGTTGGCCGGAGAATAAACGTAGTTCATTCGGGAATGCGGCAAAATGTTGAAACGGCGCGGAGAGTCCGATCATGCAGACGCAGATAACGAGAACTAGGCCAAACCATTTCTTCCTTGGGCTGGAGTTCAATGATTTCACGCTCCCTGTTATTCCATCGCATGACGAGAAAGGTCGTTTCGCCATTGGCGTACCTTTAAGTTACCCTGCACCAGTTGTTTTATGACCGCAAAAACATTCCCTGAATGCCTTCCATTAGGCTCCCTTCTGTCGATCCGCCAAAACAAGCATTTCTTGTGCATGATGACGGGTCTTTTCCGTTACTTCAACACCGCCCAGCATACGGGCAAGTTCTTCAATACGCGAGTGCTCCCCAAGCTTCGTTACATTTGTTGATGTCCGCTGTTCAATAATATGCTTGCGGATTTCGTAGTGATGATCCGCCATGCAAGCCACCTGCGGCAAATGCGTAATCGAGAAAATCTGGCATTTCGCCGATAGCTGCGACATTTTCTCGGCAATCGCTTGTGCGGCTCTTCCGCTTACACCTGTATCCACTTCATCAAAGATAAGGACAGGTACCTGATCAATCTCAGCAAAAATCGCTTTAAGCGCAAGCATAATACGCGACATTTCGCCGCCGGATGCGATTTTGTTGAGTGGCTTGAGCGGCTCGCCCGGATTCGTCGACAGCATGAAGATCGCTTCATCAATACCGTTGGCGTTTAATGTAGCCATCTCAGCGGCTTCAGCTGCCGCAGGATGATCCAACTGGACGCGGAAGATGGTATTGCCCATCTGAAGCTGCTTGAGCTCAAGCTCGATTGCAGCAGCCAGCCGTTCAGAAGCATGAGCACGAAGCTCAGACAACTCCTGAGCTAATTCATGGGCCTGCAAATACAGACGCAATTCATCTTTACGCAGCTTGTCCAGATATTCGTCACGGTTCTCGATCTTGTCACGCTCATCCGAAATTCGATCCAGATATTGAAGAATATCAGGAATGGATTCGCCATATTTGCGTTTCAGCCCATTAATAAGATCAAGCCTGTCCTCAATCATGGACAATTGCTCGGGGTCAGAATCAATGCTGTCCCGGTAATCGCGGAGCTGGAATACCGCGTCCTCCGCTTGATAAAAGGCCGACTGAAGCTGCTCAAGCATTGGAGTCAGCACAGCAGGATCATAAGTCTGAATATCCGTCAGCTTGGTGATCGCTTTACTAATCGCATCAAGCCCCTTGCCGTTATACAATAACGCATAGGACTCGGACACGCTGTCCATGCGCTTGCCGGCATATTGCAGCTTGCGCTTCTCCTCCATTAAATGCTCGTCTTCGCCGTCCTTCAGATTCGCATTCGTAATTTCTTCAATCTGATACCTGTACAGATCCAGCATCTGAACGTTATGCCGGGTTGTCTCTTCCAGCTCTCGAACGGATGCCCGCGCTTGCTGAAGTTGCTGATACACAGCCCTATAAGCAGTCTTACGCTCAATCAGCAGATCACCTGCGAACAAGTCCAGCCACTCCAGATGCTGCTCCGTACGCAAAAGCGATTGATGCTCATGTTGACCGTGAATATTGACGAGGCATTCCCCTATTTCTCGAAGCATCGTCATCGTAACAAGCTGTCCGTTAACCCGGCTGCTGCTCTTACCATGAGAGGTCAGCTCTCGTCTGATCACAAGCATCTCTTCTCTTGAAGCCTGGACGCCTAATCGTTCCAGTACTGCCCATACCGGATGGATAGACGGCAAATCGAACATCGCCTCCATCTCGGCTTTATCACAGCCATACCTGACCATATCTGCGGAGCCACGTCCCCCGACAATTAAGCTAAGTGCATCAATAATGATGGATTTACCTGCACCTGTCTCACCTGTCAACACATGAAATCCATGATGAAACGAAACGTTTACTTCCTCAATAACCGCTAAATTCCGAATGGATAGCTCTCGCAGCATGGCCAATAACCTCCAACAATTGTTTAGTTCAGAAGTTCGAGCAGCTTCTCCACAAGCTCGCCGCTCTTCTCCTTCGTCCGGCAAATAATAAGGATCGTATCATCACCGCATATCGTTCCCATGACCTCAGGCCATTCCATGTTATCGATCAGAGCACCAATAGCATTCGCTGTTCCCGGCAAACATTTCATAACCACCAGGTTCTCCGTAAAGTCGATGTGGGTGAAGTGATCAATAAGCGCCCGCTTCAGCTTATAGACCGGATTCTGTCGCTGCTGATCCTGAGGCAGCGAATATTTATAACGGCCATCGCCAACGGGTATCTTAATGAGCATAAGCTCTTTCATATCTCTGGAAACAGTCGCTTGAGTGACCTGTAGTCCGGCATCTCTTAGGGCGTCCACCAGTTCCTCTTGTGTCTCGATTGTGGTCTTTGTAATTAATTCCTTGATTTTGTACTGTCTGATGCCTTTCATAACGTTCCTCCCCAAACATGCTAGTCGCTTATATGAAAAATAATTCGCCGAATGACCTGCTCCTTCACGTCTACGAATAAAACTCCCGTGCATTCCGGCAGGAGCAGAGAATAGACAAGAAGACGGTCTCTAACGCCGCTGCCTGTCCAATCCATCGGCATTCGTTCGCGGGCAGTTTTTACAATATACATTTTGCCATCTTGCTCGGCAATATAATCAATGTACAATCGGCTGTTTAATGTTTGTCCGTCCAATTCAATTCCGACCGGAACTCTGTGCTTACCGGAAACAACCTCGTATCCTGAACGTTCCAGGAACAGGATATTCTCATCATCCTCGGCGAGCTCGCCGCCTTTGCCCAATGTCAAACGATTAACACTCACAGGCTGATGAAGCCAGCGGTAAAGCCCCCGGTACGCCCAGAATAGCAAAAATGCACCAGCGACCAGCATGATAAACCAGTCACCGAACATTCCCATATACAGCCCTCCATTTCATAAGAACCTATACTTAAGTGGTTCGAGATGAAGGGAGCATTTTCCTCTCTGAACAAATGGACGAACGCATGTTTGGTTGCTTACAGTTTAGCAAATCGAACACATGTTTGTAAAGAGGCAAGTGTAAAAGGGCTGCGCGGTCTTTAAATTTGAAAACAAAAGGGAACGCCAGCCGCCGGATTCGCGGTCGTAGCATTCCCTTCATCATGTATCGCGCCAGCACTGTAGATAGCGCCAGGTGCAGGTGCGATACAAGGCTGCAATGGTTAGTGTTTTTTGTTAACCGTAAACGTCTCGCCAGCCTGACGGACCACATCTGAAATGCCTTGTTCGTCAGGGACGAGGTCGTTGGGTTCGTTCTCCCATGTCCAGTAAGCGAGAAACTCAATATTGCCTTCTCCGCCTGTAATAGGCGAGAACGTCAGGTTTTGCAATTTGTAGCCAAGTCCGGCAGCAGCCCCAAGAACGGTCTGAAGCACTTCCTCATGAACTTTTGGTTCACGCACGACGCCTGATTTGCCAACCTTCTCCCGCCCTGCCTCGAATTGCGGCTTGATAAGTGCTACAATTCCGGAGCCAACACTCAGCAATCCGCTGAGAGCCGGCAAAATAAGCTTGAGCGATATAAAGGATACATCAATCGAGGCAAAAGTAGGCGGCGGTCCGTTCAAATCAGCCGGCTGTGTATAACGGAAATTAGTACGTTCCATTACATGTACACGATCATCTTGCCTGAGCGACCAGTCAAGCTGGTTATACCCTACATCTATGGCATATACAAACGAGGCCCCATGCTGCAAGGCGCAATCGGTAAATCCGCCTGTTGAAGCGCCGATATCAAGCATAACTCTTCCGGTCAAATCGATATCAAAGGAACGGATAGCCTTCTCCAGCTTAAGTCCGCCGCGGCTGACATAAGGATGGACAGCACCTTTGACCTTAATCTCAGCTTCACGCGGAATCTTCATGCCGCCTTTGTCAACTGGCTCGTTATTCACCAGCACCAGGCCGGCCATAACAGCTGCCTTCGCCTTTTCCCTGCTCTCATAGAACCCGCGTTCCACAAGTAAAACATCTATTCTTTCCTTAGGTGTTGTTGTCATGGTTCTCCTTTGTTACTGTCCGGTTGCGCGCTTCTGGCGGCTTGGCAGCATGTTCTTCATTTCCATTGCTGCTCTTTCTCCCGTTAAGCCGACTTCCACGCGCTGCTCCTTAATGGAACCATGCTCCACGAAAATGTCCGGAACTCCCATAATACGTACCGGCATGCCGTAAATTCCGCGCAAGGAGTAAAATTCCATCACTGCACTGCCGAAACCGCCAAGCTCCGAGCTTTCTTCAATGACAAGAATATGCTTCCCTTCCGAAGCAAAGGACAGAAGCATCTCTTCATCAAGGGGCTTAATGAATCTGGCATTGACGATCTGGACGTTAAGACCATCTCTCTTCAGAAGCTCTGCAGCTTCTTCTGCGACCTGAATCATTGGTCCCATGGCCAGAATAACGGCGGAATCGCCTTCGCGCAGCGTCTCCCATTTGCCGATTGGCAGCGGCAGCAGCTCTTCATCCATTTTCACACCAAGTCCGCTCATTCGCGGATAACGGACCGCAATCGGACCATCATTATAATCAATAGCCGTCTTCATCATGCGGCGTAGCTCATTCTCATCCTTCGGCATCATAATCGCAAGATTCGGGATATGACGAAGGAAAGCAATATCATAGACGCCTTGGTGAGTCTCGCCGTCCGGTCCAACAAAACCGGCACGGTCAATGGCAAATACCACATTAGCGTTCTGACGGCAAATATCATGCACAACCTGATCGTAAGCACGCTGCAGGAATGTTGAATATACCGCATAAACCGGCTTCATACCTTCCATTGCAAGAGCCGCTGACATGGTCGCGGCATGCTGCTCGGCAATGCCAACGTCGATCATTCTGTTCGGATACCGTTCAGCGAACTTAAGCAAGCCTGATCCGCCAGGCATCGCCGGCGTCACGGCAACGATTCGCGCATCCTTTTCGGCTAACTCAATGAGCGTATTTCCGAATACATCCGTATACATTGGCGGACCAACGGCTTTAACGACTTGACCCGACTCAATCTTGTACGGCGTGATGCCGTGCCACTTGAAGGAATCAGCTTCCGCAGGCGAATAACCTTTCCCTTTTACCGTAATGACATGAACAAGAACCGGTCCGGGAATTGAATCTGCCTGTTTAAACAAATCAATCATCTGTTCCATATCGTGACCGTCAACCGGGCCAAGATAAGTGAAGCCAAACTGCTCAAACAAAATTCCGCTCACGAGCAAATATTTCAAGCTGTCCTTGAAGCGTTCTGCTGTCTTCGCCAGCTTGCCGCCGATTGCCGGTATTTTGTTAAGCAAATGATGCAGTTCGTCCTTCGCCTTCTGGTAATGGCGGTCGGTACGGATTTTGCTCAAGTAATGATGCATGGCACCAACGTTAGGTGCGATCGACATCTCATTGTCATTCAGTACGACAATCAGGTTCTTCTTCTCATCCCCGATATGGTTAAGTGCTTCCAGCGCCATCCCGCCTGTCAGGGCACCGTCGCCGATAATCGCAACTACACGATTGTCTTCCCCTTTCAAATCACGGGCCAGCGCCATACCCATTGCCCCGGAGAGAGAAGTACTGCTATGGCCGGCTTCCCAAACATCATGCTCGCTTTCTGAGCGTTTGACAAAACCGCATAGCCCTTTATATTCACGTAATGTATCAAACCGGTCTTTACGTCCGGTCAGAATTTTATGAACATACGATTGATGACCTACGTCAAATAAAAACTTATCCTTTGGACTGTCAAACAGATAATGGAGGACGAGAGTCAGCTCCACAACCCCCAGGTTAGGTGCGAGATGACCACCTGTAACGGAAAGCTTCTCAATGAGAAACTGGCGAATCTCCTCGGATAACTTCTCCAGCTCTTCCAGTGATAAATCTTTCAGATCTTGAGGTCCGTTAATTTGATCAAGCAGCACGTTACTTCCTCGCTTTCTGGAATACGACTTCAACACAAACGTCCCATTCCACAATAAACGTCAAAATATTTCAATCATTATAGCATAAACGCTGAAAATTTCCCAATGTACCCATTTACACAATCCTAATTAATAGTCTCGTTGCACGAGGTAATCGGCAATTAGCAGCAATTTATCCGGCGCGGCCAGCTGTGCTTCCAGAATAGCAGCCTTCGCCTCACGAGTTAACCGTTTGACTTGTGCTTTGCTTTCCTCGATCCCGAGCAGATAAGGATAGGTCACCTTCTGCTGCTCCACATCGCTGTTCGTTTTCTTGCCAAGCTTCTTCTCGTCGCCAATCAGGTCAAGTATGTCGTCTTGAATCTGGAAGGCAAGACCGATATTGCGTCCATAGTGGCGCAGGGCATCCAGCTGCTCCGCCGTCGCACCTCCAATACGGCCCCCGGCTGTTACCGAGAAAACAATCAAATCACTCGTTTTATGAAGATGAATATATTCGAGTTCCTCAATCGAGGTTGTACCTTGTTCACCTTGCATGTCTGCCGCCTGACCGCCAACCATGCCTCTTGCTCCTGAGAGCATGGCAAGATCCTCAACGATATCAAGTGCTACCTCGGCATTTACCCCGCCAAGCCGCGCCGCTTTCGGAATCAAATAAAAAGCATGTGTAAGCAAGGCATCGCCCGCAAGAATAGCCATTGCTTCCCCGAACACTTTATGATTCGTCAGCTTCCCTCGGCGGTAATCGTCATTATCCATGGCTGGCAGGTCGTCATGAATTAACGAGTAGGTATGGATATATTCAATTGCGCATGCAACAGGAAGCGCATGGCTCGCAGCAGCTGCAGACCCGTGAATGGCTTCAGCGGCAGCAAGCACGAGTGCCGGACGTAACCGTTTCCCTCCGGCCTGCAGGGAGTACAGCATTGATTCTCTGAGCTGCTGCGGTATATTCCAGTCAGCGGGCAGCGCTTCGGGAAGTGATTTCTCGATAAGCGCAGCACATTCATGCAAGTAGGACTTGATATCTGTAATCAACGTTATTCCCCTTTTTCCTCGTTCATTGGAGCGAATGCCTTCTTCTGAAAACCTTGCTCTGTTTCAATCAGCAGTTCAATCTTGCGTTCAACCTGCTCCAGCTTGCCTCCGCACAGCTGAGACAGCTTCATGCCTTCCTGGAACAGATCAATCGCCGTTTCAAGCGGGACATCTCCGTTTTCAAGCCGTTCGACGATTTTCTCCAGCTGTTCCATTGCCTCTTCAAAACTTAATTCACTATTCGCTGCTGCTTTCAACGCCATCTTCTCCTTTCATAGACCAGACATGACAGTCAAGCTGTCCGTCGGCTACCTTCACCCTTACAAGATCACCCGGCTGAACATCTGCGATGGATTTTATCAGTCGCTTTTCCTGTTCGTCGTAGACCAGGCTGTAGCCTCTGGCCATTACTTTGAGAGGACTAAGCGCATCCAGCTGCCTGATTGCACTATGGAGCTGTAGCCGCCGTTCCTTGAGAGAGGATACCATCGCCTGCTCAAGCCGCTTAACATCCCCTTGCAGCCGCTTGGCTGCAAAAGCTGCCTGCTCTCCCGGATGATGACCGGTTAATTGACTTTGAAGTCTTTCGAGCTTTGCTTTTCCGCGTTCCGTTAAACGTGAGGTTCGGTTCTGCAAACGCTCCTGCAGCCGATCCAGCCGCTGTGCCTGATCCAGCAAGTATTTGCGCGGATGCACGAAAAACGGTGAACGCCGTACTCTCTTGAGCTGTTCTTTTCTGCCTTGCAGCATCATCCGGAGCGATTGCTCTAACCGTTGGCGTTGTCTCGCCAGCTGCTGCTGCAGCTCGGCAATATGCGGTACGGCCAGCTCGGCAGCAGCTGTTGGTGTCGCTGCCCGCAAATCAGCTACAAAATCCGCAATCGTGAAATCCGTCTCATGTCCAACTGCACTAATGACCGGAATTTGCGATGCGGCAATGCTTCTTGCGACAAGCTCTTCGTTAAAAGCCCAAAGCTCTTCCAGAGAACCGCCGCCCCTGCCTACAATTAATACGTCGACTTCGCCAAAACGGTTCATCGATTCAATCGCTTTCACAATGGAAGGTGCTGCTTGCGTCCCTTGGACCAGCACCGGAAATACATATACAGGAATAGAAGGATGCCTTCGTTGCAAGGTTGTAATAATATCCCGAACCGCCGCTCCTGTAGGAGAGGTGATTACGCCTATCGCGCGGGGGAAACGCGGAATGGGCCGTTTGCGCGACTCGGCAAACAACCCTTCCGTCTCCAGCTTTGATTTGAGTTGTTCATAAGCCAGATACAAGCTACCGATTCCGTCCGGCTGCATAGCCGTCACATAGAACTGATAATTGCCGTCACGCTCGTAGACCGACACATTGCCGCGCGCCATTACTTTTGCGCCTTCACGCGGAATAAAAGGCAGCCGCTGATTGTGAGAAGCAAACATAATGCATTTCAGCCGGCTGTCCTTATCCTTAAGCGTAAAGTACATATGGCCGCTGGAATGATGAGTGAAATTTGAAATCTCGCCTCTCAGCCATACATCGCCAAGCAAGACGTCAGACTCGAGCTTCATCCGGATGTAACGGTTAATATCTTTTATCGAATAAATGCGAGGTTGATCTGCCATAAGACATTAATCACTCCCCGATTTTATGTGCCCGCTTAGCAGCTGTAATCGTATTGTTCATCAGCATCGTAATCGTCATCGGGCCAACGCCGCCTGGCACAGGGGTAATGAAGCCAGCTGTTTCCAGGCAATCTTCATAATCCACATCTCCGGCAAGCTTGCCGTCCGGAAGACGGTTAATTCCGACATCAATCACGATTGCACCTGGCTTCACATATTTGCTGTCAATCGCTTTTGCTTTGCCGATCGCCACAACAAGGATGTCTGCCTGCTTTGCAAGCTCCTCCATATTGGCTGTACGGGAGTGGCAAATCGTAACTGTAGCATTCTCGCGGAGAAGCAGCATCGCAACCGGCTTGCCGACAATGTTGCTGCGGCCAATTACAACCGCATGTTTGCCTGCAATATCAACACCGCTGCGTTTGATGAGTTCAATAACACCGGCAGGTGTGCAAGGCAGAAGGCTGTCATCACCAATAACCAGATTGCCGACACTTTCAGGATGGAAGCCGTCGACATCTTTGTCGACATGAATCGCATCGATTACAGCTTTTTCATTAATATGTTTAGGTAACGGAAGCTGTACAAGAATACCGTTGATTTTGTCATCGTTATTCAATTGATCAATAAGCGCCAGCAATTGCTCTTCCGATGTCTGTTCTTCCAAGCGGTGAACCTCGGAATGGAAACCAAGCTGCTGACAGGCTTTCTCTTTCGAGCCGACATATACTTTCGAAGCCGGATCCTCGCCGACGAGAACTACAGCCAGACCAGGTACGACGCCCTTTTCTCTCAGCTCTGCCGCTTCCTTCTGAATTTCTTCCCGGATCATATCAGATATCTTTTTGCCTGCAATAATTTGTGCGCTCATCATCATCTCTCCCCTATGTACACGGCCGGAAAGGCCGTTTAACTAATTTGTCGATTCAGAATTTGCTTTTTCGCCTTCATGTTCTTTGAGCAATTTGCCCAGAACACCGTTAACGAATTTACCGGATTCCTCTGTGCCGAAATGCTTGGCCAGTTCAATCGCTTCGTTAATCGCAGCTTTTGGCGGAACATCATTACGATAAGCTATTTCAAAGCAAGCTAACCGCAAAATTTGGCGGTCCACACGGGATAAACGGTCAACCTGCCAGCCTGTTAAATATTGCTGCAGCATATCATCAATAGCAGCTTTATTGTCCGCAACTCCATTAACAAGCTCGCGAACATAACTGTCTGTCTGATCGTTCTCCACAAAATCCGCTTCGATCTCGTTCTCGGAACGCGCTTCCTCCATTAACATGTCTACTGCTTCCATGGGGGTTACTTCGTTCATTTCCAATTGGTATAAGCTTGATACAGCTATCTCGCGTGCTAATCTACGTTTCATGCTTTCCTCCTCGGCAGCCTCTCTGCCGATTTACTCTTATATTTTGAAAAAACCTCTATCGAGGCCGCTCGAAGATGGTCGACCGCGTTTAGAGGTAGTTTTATCGCCAATAGAATCTCCATATTTCAATGTCTCGAAATTTATAAATTCTATTGTGGCAAAAAAACCTATGATCTCCTCCCTGCCCGGAACTGGCGGCTATCCACCTTCCGGCGTACGGAGGAGACCACAGGATTATCTAAACGGCCGATACCTTTCCATTAACCAAGACCAAAGCCGCTGCCATGGCAAGATACCGTTTTGCAAGTCCTTCTGCTTGCCAACCCAATAACCGATAGAGACGAGCAGTATGAAAAACAGCATGTCCCAAAACCCGGCAAACAAATACACAAACCCGAAAAACAGACCAGCGGCAGCGCCGACCGTCCGTTTCCCATAGGATGCCCAGTACTCCCTCCACATCGGCATTCTCCCCTTTACTCGACGCGACTTTTATTCGGTGCGGTTTGAATGACGTTAGCTATATAGACGGCTACGTTCGTCACCGGAATTCCGGCGATTTCCTCAACATGCTCTTTCACAGCCTTTTGGATTTCTTCCGTAAGACTTGGAATCGAGCTCTCCCCATCTACAACCGCACGCAAAATAATGTTTAGGCCAGAGTCAGTTGCCTGGATGCGGGCCTTCAAATCCTTGACGCCGCGCTGCTTGGTTGCAGCTTTCAGAGCCAAATTCTCAATGGTCTCAATCGAGATGCGGATATCGCCAAAATCAGTGCGCTGGTCAATCGATGGCGCCGAAGAGGAAGAACGCTTCAGCGACACAATAAAGAAACGCAAGCTGAATACGAGCAGAACCAGACCAACTATGATGGTTGCAATAAGGAAAGAATCCGTACCATACAACTCATTGACCATATCGTTCAAATCGCCTTCCTGTATCCACTGAAAACCGATACAGACGATAAAGACCGATATAACGCCGATGGCTATACTGTAAATAAACAAGAGCAACTTGTCTATAATTCTGATCAACGTAACGCCTCCTCGCATCTGAGCGAATGAAAACCCCCTTGCGCGAAGCGGCATAACCATCACGAGGGGGTTATATTAATTCAATTCATCTGCGTATCTATTACTTCACGCGGAAATTTGATTCTTCTTCTTCCGGCTTGCTCTCTGTTTTGAAATGGACATCGTGAATATGTACGTTCACTTCAATAACGTTCAATCCCGTCATCATTTCAATGGAGCGTTTCACATTACGTTGAATTTCCGAGGCGATTTCCGGAATCCGGTTGCCGTACTCCACGATAATCGACACATCGACCGCAGCTTCCCGCTGGCCGACTTCAACTTTTACGCCCTTAGATAAATTTTTACGGCCAAGAAGCTCAGCAATACCTCCGGCAAATCCGCCGCTCATACCCGCTACGCCATTCACTTCAACAGCAGCTAGTCCGGCAATAACTTCAATGACTTCAGGGGCAATTTGAATCGTGCCAATGTCCGTTCTCTCATAATCTGCAGCAATCGTACTCATGATGGTTGTACACCTCCTTAAAGTTGCGCGCTCCGGCAATTTGCTTGGCAAAAACCGAAGTGTTACCTTCGCATCTTATTTCTATACTATAACATTCGACGTGAAATATGACAAACCAGGAGCAGATTGTATTATTCGGCCTGCTCCGGATGATTCACGTCATATTCTTCGAGGAACTTAATATCAAAGTTGCCCTTCACAAAGACCGGATGATTCAGAAGTTTCTGATGGAACGGAATCGTTGTCTTGATCCCCTCGATAGCAAATTCGGAGAGCGCACGCTTCATCCGCGCGATTGCTTCTTCCCTCGTTCTGCCCCAAACAATAAGCTTCGCAATCATTGAATCATAATGCGGGGAGATTGTGTAACCAGGATATACCGCGCTGTCCACCCGTACACCCGTGCCGCCTGGCGGCAGGTAGAACGGAATTAGACCCGGGGACGGCATAAAGTTGCGTTCCGAATCTTCGGCATTAATCCGGCATTCAATTGCCCAGCCGTTAATGCGCAAATCTTCTTGCTTGAAGGAGAGCGGGTTGCCTTCTGCTACAGAGATCATCTCTTTAATCAAGTCGACATTCGTAATCATCTCTGTTACCGGATGCTCTACCTGAATACGAGTGTTCATCTCCATAAAGTAGAAGTTGCCGTCTGGTCCAAGCAGGAACTCAAGCGTTCCGGCACCTGAGTACTGAACCGCCAGTGCTGCACGCACGGCAGCGCGTCCCATGCGTTCGCGAAGCGCTTCCGACAGGATCGGACACGGCGCTTCTTCAACCAGCTTCTGGCGGCGGCGCTGAACGGAGCAGTCGCGCTCGAACAGATGTACAGCATTGCCGTGCTTGTCGGCCATAATTTGAATCTCGACATGTTTCATGCCGGTCAGATATTTCTCCAGATAAACGCCGGCATTGCCGAAAGCCTTCTGAGCTTCCTGCTGGGCTGTCGTAATTTGTTGTACGAGCGATTCCTCGTCTTCTGCAATACGGATCCCTTTGCCTCCGCCTCCGGCAGTTGCTTTAATGATAACCGGGTAACCGATGCTGCGGGCAACGCGGATCGCCTCGTCCATATTTTCAATCAGGCCGTCGGAGCCCGGGATAACCGGAACGTCCGCTTCCTTCATCGTCTGTTTGGCTACTGCCTTGTCGCCCATCTTGCTGATCGCTTCAGGGGAAGGTCCGATGAACGTAATATTGCAAGACTCGCAGATCTCGGCGAAATCGGCATTCTCAGCGAGGAAGCCATAGCCGGGATGTACAGCATCACAGCCTGTAATCGTAGCCACGCTCATCAGGTTTGTCAGGTTCAAGTAGCTGTCCTTGGAAGGGGTTGGACCAATGCAATACGCTTCATCTGCAAGGCGCACATGCAGGGAATCACGATCAGCTTCAGAATAAACGGCAACTGTCGTAATGCCAAGCTCGCGGCAAGCGCGAATGATGCGGACCGCAATCTCTCCACGGTTAGCGATTAATACTTTTTGGAATTTCACGTTTGTACTCCTCTCAGGCAGCAATTTCTCCAAATTCGGAGCTTGTATTATTCCGGTTTAACTAGGAAGAGCGGCTGGCCGTACTCAACCAATTGGCCGTTAGTTGCCAGAATTTCAACGATCTCGCCGCGAACTTCAGCCTCCAGCTCGTTCATCAGCTTCATCGCTTCGAGAATGCACACAACGCTTTTCTCGTTTACACGGTCGCCTTCCTTCACGAATGCTGCCGCGTCAGGAGACGGGGAGCTGTAGAACGTGCCGACCATCGGCGATACAATCTGATGCAAATTGTCCGTATTCGGACGTTCCGCAGGTGCGCTGGCTTGTACTGCCGCAACAGAAGCTTCTGCTGCCGTCTGCGGAGCAGGTACAGGCGCCTGTGTATATGTATGCGTAATTGGGGCTGCTTGTACATTCACCACTTCGGTTTTGCCAGGCTTGCGAATGAATAAGCGTGCTCCTTCGTTTTCGATCTCCAGCTCATGAACGGAAGTCTGATCAACCAGTTTGATCAATTCCTTAATCTCGCTCAATTTGAACATGAATAGTTTTCACTCCTTAAAAGTTTCCGAAGCCTTCTGCTTCGTATGCGTTTTCTCAGTTGTAATAGCATTATTCAGTTTCATATGGATAATGTTAGTTATCCTTCACATAACGTCTAACATTATATCACAAACGCGGCGGAACACGAATCAATTTTTTAACATGCATGAATAATCGACTTCTTTATATGCCCATAAAAAGAGGCCGGCAAGGGTTTGAAACCCTGCCGGCCTCTCCATCATTACTGGATAAACTGTACAGAAACTTGATCCGCGTCTACTCCCAATGTTTTCATCACGAGATCGATAATGTTGGCGGCTTGGCTCTTATCAAGCTTATCGCTTTCCACCAGAACTTTGTAACCATTGCCTTCTTCGTTCACGATCGCTTGCTGGAAGCTCTTCATCAGCTCATTCTCGATGCTTGTCAGTTTGGAGTTTTTCTCTTCCAGCTGTTCAAGCTGCGTTGCTGCCGCTTGAGCTTCTTTAGGATCTTCCAGGTTTGTTATATCGGTGAACAGTTTATCCTGCTGCTCGCTGTTCAACTGGCTGCGCTTCTCTTCAACCTGGGAGAATACGCTGCTGTCCACACCGCCCTGTGCTTCGATCTGCTCGAGTACTTGCTTATCCGCTTCAGAGAGGCTGCCGTCATCCGTTGCGTCGCCTGCCGGATCCACTTGATCCACAACAATCTGATCATTGCCTGCTGCCGCTTCCGTTGCTCCCGTCTTCTGCTCCGTTTGTGTACCGTCTGAGAGCATGTCAGGCGATTTGGTGTCTTGGGTAAACAGGTAATACGCGGATAATACGACCATCAAGCTGAGCATCGATACGAGCCAAATTGTTTGTCTTTTCGTGTTCATTGAACACCCTCCTAATAATGGTTTATTATTGCTTGCTTGGCGCTACAGAAATACGGTTGGCCGGCACATTTACGCCCTTTTCCACCGCGTCTATAATAAGGCGTCTCACGGTCAGATTCTCGGCGCCTTTGGCGACGATAAGCACACCGCGAATGCTCGGATTAATCGTCTTCGTCACGATCGGCTTCTGATCGCCCGCTACTTCGGCAATGACAACCTGGCCATCCTTATTAATCGCCGTTATATGCCGCTTGCCTCCATTACGGTCCGTCTCATCCGTTATCGTTTGGGACTCCTGATCATTCCTGGCAATTTCAATCTCTTCCGTAGAGTCGATTGTAACCAGCACATCCACTGAGCCGACACCAACGATTTTCTCCAAAATCTCTTTCAATCGGTTCTCCAGCGGCCTTTCAATGGATGCAAACGGCGATGTATCCGATGCACCTATACCGCCAATCGTCACTTGATCCTCGGGAGGAGGGTTCGGCTCCTGCGCCATCGTATCGACCTTATCGAACTTGATAAAGGAGTTTAGCAGCATAAGGGCCGCTCCAATACAGCCGATGATCAGAAGCAGCCGTAATGTTTTTACCCGCTTCGGGCCGCCCGGACCGCCGCCCACCACCGATTCAAGACCACTCAGCCATTTGGCCACCTTCGCTTCCACTCCTTATACCTTAATTCCTGTTGTCCCTCTGCCGCACCTGGATGTTACCGGGGCTGATCCCCCAGCCCTCAGCCAGCAGATTCCGAATTTCCTTGCTCGCTGACGGGTCAGCCTGTATCCAGCCTTCCCCTTGCCCCTCTTTGCCTGAATCCGTCTGCTGACTATCGGTTCCGCCTGCTTCCGTTTTCGCGTTTATATCAACCTGTATGGCAGTCACCTCCTTAACATCATCCTCGTTTGGAGCTTGAGCAGCGTCGGATTCCTTCTTCACGGCCGTCAAGGTCACCAGCACAGCATTAACGTACGGCGTCATCTTCTGTCCCTGTTTCTCCCAGCCCAGCGTGACTTCCACAGCTTCAACAGGCTGTTCCGTCTGCTTGAAGACGGCATCCTTCATGGCAGACTCCAATGTCTGCTCCATCAATGCTGCAGCATCGCTGTCTTGCTGCTTATTCAGCTCATCTGCTTTTTTCTGTATGTCGCTAAGAGTGGGCATCTTCACCTCTCGCTGTGCCTCCAGCTGGTCCCAGTGGGTAATACCGTCTTTCAGCTTGGCGTTAAAATCTCCCTGTAGCAGCCGTAGAATCGGCGACATAATGGTAAGCAGAATAAGAAGCCCGATAACCAGCCTTGAATAACGAAGCATCGCCTTGTTCGGAAGCAGCAGCTCTACGAATGCCGCCAGCATGATGACCGCGATAATATCCCTCAGCCAATCACTGAGCCAAGCAATCACAGATCTTCGCCCCCTTTATATTGCGGCAATGTCAACGGACCATAAGAGCGGCATTGCCTGCTGTCAGCACGATGGTAACGGCCAGGAAAAACATGAGACTTACGGCAGCCAGAGCAGCAAATACGTAAATCATCGTTTTCCCTATCGTTTGAAGACAGGCGACGATTGGCGAATCACCAAGCGGCTGCATGGCCGCAGCGGAAACGTTGTAGATCAGCGCCAGCGTCAGAATCTTGATAGCCGGGAATGCACAGAGGAACAGAAGAATAATGACACCGGCCAGGCCGATTGCATTCTTGGCCAAAAGCGAGGCCGAGATTACCGTATCCGCAGCATCCGTGAACATCCGTCCTACCACCGGAACAAAGTTGCCGGTTACGAACTTGGCGGTCCTCATCGTAATCCCGTCCGTAACCGCTCCTTTTGCCCCTTGTACCGAGAGGACTCCGAGAAATACGGTGATCAGCACCCCCATTACCCCCACCCCGATATTCCGGAGCAGATTCGCAAGCTGGGTTACCTTGAATTTATCTGTCAGAGCACTCACGATATGAAGCACAGCCGAAAAGAACAGTAGAGGGAATACGATGGTGTAGATGACGGTCCCAACCGTATGGATCATAAAGATAATCAATGGATGCAGGATCGAGACGGTAAGGACATTCCCCATGGCAGCGAGCAGAGTCAGGAGCAGCGGCATCATGGCGAGCATGAATTGGATCATGGTGCCAATCGCGTCCTTGGCGTAACCGATCGCTACATGAAAGCTGTTTACTGCGATGATGATGAGAACCATGTAGGTGATTGAATAAGCAACCTTGCTGACGGCATTTCGTTCGAAAGCGTTCTGCAGCGTCTCCAGCACCATGCTGAATACGGTTAGCATGACGATCGTGACCAGGAGCTTGCTGTTATACAGCACTTCATGAAAGAAGTAACCAAGCAGACCCTTGAACACGGTCGACAGCTTAAGGCCTTCACCACCGGGCTTTAGCATTTCGAAGAAGCTCGGCATTTTCTCATCGGGAAAATACCCGCCGTACTCTTCTTTCAGCCGGCTCCAGTAATTTTCTACCGTTTCCGTATCGAGGCCCTTCAGCTGGCTTTCCGTGAGCTGATCCGTCATCGCTGAATCACTTTGCTGCTGCCCGCTTCCATCTGCCGGTGCCGTCTCTGCTGCTGTTACCGGCGTGACCAGAAACATGCTGACCAGCCAGGCGATAAGCACAAAGGCGATTAAACGGGCGGTATACATAGACAGCTTGTTCATCCGCTCAACTCCCCGCCGGCAGCAGCCCGATTACGGTCTCAACGATGACGCTTATAATCGGAACCGCCATGACGAGAATGAGCACCTTCCCGGCGAACTCGATTCTTGATGCGATGCTCTCCTGACCGGCATCCCGTACGATCTGTGCTCCAAATTCGACGATATAGGCGATGCCGATAATTTTCAGAATCGTCTTCAGGTAGATGGATGGAATGCCCGAGCGGTTCGCCAAATCCTCAAGTACTTTGATGACCGAATCGATTTTACCGATGAGAAAGATGAAGATAAATAGCCCGGTAAAAGCCGTAAGCAGGAAGGCGAATAGCGGCTTCTGCTCCCGGACGACGATAATGAGAATAGTGGCGATCAGCCCTAGGCCGACGATCTGAATAATTTCCAACTTTATTCACCTACTTGCGGCTTCTCTTGACATCTCACTGAAACAGGAAGATCGTCTTGATTTCTTGAAACAAATCGTTCAGCAGCCGAATGACCATAAATAGGACTACGACAAAGCCGATCAAGGTTACCCATTGCGCCATATCCTCTTTCCCCATTTGCTTGAGTACCGTATGAATCATGCCAATGATAATTCCGATACCTGCAATCTGGAAAATAGCGCTCACATCCATGTTCATTTGTGCGGCACCCCACTAAACCATCAATATCACGACGAGCACGGCGATCAAAACGCCTAGGCTTTTCCACATTTTTTCATAACGTGTTTGATCCTCTCTCGCTGAGTCTTCCTCTGCTTTCAACTGCAGCAGCGCCAGATGGATATGCTTCAGCTGATCCTCCTTGTCACTAATGCCAAGAGTTGAACCAAGCCGCAGCAATACGGACTGTTCGGTCTGCCGAAGCGCCGTTGACCCCCAACCGCTTGTCATCGCCTGTTCCCAGCTCTCGCGGAAGGTCAGGCCCTCCGGCCCTCTCACCCGGTCCGATGCATCCCGGAACAGTTCTGCCAAAGGCTCAGACACCGCATCCGCGGTTCGGTCCAGCGCTTCCGGCAGCGGAGTATGGCCGTAGCCGATTTCCGTCTCCAGCCTTTGCAAAGCATGCGCCAGTTGGCGAAGCTGCCGCGGTCGGGCAGCCAATCTGGCTGCTTGCTGAAAGCCGATCATTGTTCCTGCAAAGAGGATGAGTACAGCGCCCAGCAGCTTGATCAAGGGACATCGCCCCTTTGCATCCCGGCGAAGGTCCGTTCCTGCTCGCCCTTGACAGAGGCAGCAGTAGGTTCTCTGGCGGAAACGGGCAGCTTGTCTTTCATATCTGCAGTAACAACACGATGCATGAACCCTTCCGAAGTACGCTTCAATTCAACGACGTAAGTAAAGGTGCCGTCCTCAAGCAGTTGTCTGAGCACCGGTCTTCCTCTGGCATCCTGCAGATCAAACGCATGCGCGGTTGCAATGACGCTAATCCCGGCATGGCTGGCTTCGCGAAGTGCTTCTCCATCCTCCGGCCGGCCGATCTCATCGGCGATGACCACTTCAGGAGACATGGAACGCAGCAGCATCATCATGCCTTCCGCCTTGGGGCAGGCGTCCATAATATCTGTCCGCGGCCCAACATCAAAGGTAGGAATTCCCCGGACGCAAGCAGCGATCTCCGAGCGTTCATCCACGATGCCGACCTTGCGGCCGGACCAGCCTGCCGCATGTTCGAACAGTCCCCAATGCCCGTAGCTGATGGAACGTGCAATATCGCGGACTATGGTTGTTTTTCCTTGCTGCGGAGGGGCAAGTATCAACGTCGAGTGAACCGTCTTCCGGTTCTTGTCCAGCAGCTTGGGCAGCAGATTTCTGGCTGATCCTACTACTTCCCGGGCGATCCGGATATTAAATCCGCCAATATCGCGGATCCCGCGGACATTGCCGCCGTCAAGAATGGTTCGGCCAGCCAGTCCAATCCGATGCCCGCCAGCCACAGTAATAAATCCCCTCTTTAACTCTTCTTCCATAGCGTATAGCGAATGATTGGTTATTTTCTCCAGCAACTTCCGGCAAGTATCGGCAGTTGGTTTATACGCTCCGTCACTGCCTGCACGAAGCGTACCGTCGGATGCAGCAAACCGGGATTGCCCCCGGACTCCAAGCTCCAGCGGCCGGCCCTCGCGGATCCGTATTTCTTCCAGCTGCTCCATTGCCGATTCAGGCAGCCGCTCCAGCACCGCCTTTAGCTCCGGCGGAAGCAAATGCATGACACGTTCCAGCATGAGTCATCACTCCCGGATGATTGTCCTTCGTACTTTTATTTGTATGCTTGACCATTCTGAATATGTCCAACTTGTTGAAGATTACTAGATTACTATTTTTTCATAATTCCTATGAGCAAACAGACCACGCCAGCCGCCACCCACGCCAGCTTCCCGAAAGACAGCTTGTCTGTCATACCAATGAGCCCTATCGTCGTAGTAGCTATTAATATAAATGGTCCTACTAATGCGAGCGAAGAATTGACGACCAGCGCTTTGTCGATCTGGTTTAATCGAAGCATGAGCAACGCCGCACAGATCTCGATCGTCCCCGAAGTCAGCCGCAGAGACGCCATGGTGAGTACGATTTTATTCAACATAACCGTTCACCTCCTTGTCTGATACCAACCAATCAGGCCTTATTTCAGCAGTTATGAACAAACCTATCTTTACATCCTATGCAGGCTCGTCTGCAGTTCATGCTTGTCGTTCGGGCACACGCCCAGCAGCTTCTGCATATATTGCTCCATGCCCCGCTCTCAAGCAGCGGGAATCATCAAATGTTAGGAGTCAACTCCCATGACAAACGCAAGCAAGGCGGTATGGCACCGCACCCTGCATGATCCAAGCGGATACCGCGATTACAGCCCTGCACGCCATAAAGGCAAAACAATGGTAATCGACAAAGGAATCGGACTAAACGGTTTTGCCGATCTGCTTCAAATAGCAGGACCCTATGTAGATGTCATAAAGCTTGGATTCGGAACAGCTGTTCTTTACGAGCCGGCGCTGCTGAAACGTAAAATCGAGCTTGCCAAAAACCATGGGCTTATCATCATGCCAGGCGGCACCTTGCTGGAGACAGCTGTTCAGCAGAGGTTAGCCGGTTCATTCTTTGATACGATCTGTGAGCTGGGATTTAACGGCATTGAGGTATCGGACGGTACAATCGAGCTTAGCAGGGAGCAACGGACGGAACTCATTAAAGAGGGCAAACAAAGAGGGCTGTTTGTTCTTACGGAATACGGCAAAAAAACAGCAGGTTCGCTTATTGACCCGGAGCAATTAGCCGTTACGGCCGATTATGATCTTGCGGCAGGCGCCGCGTGGATCACGGTTGAAGCGAGAGAATCCGGCATTGACGTAGGTTTGTTTGATGAGAACGGTAACTGCCGCGAGCAGACCATCGAGCAGATTCTGGCCGAAATGACAAGTCAGGACTGCTTAATGTGGGAAGCACCGCTGAAGCAGCAGCAGGCTTATCTGCTCCAGCAATTCGGGCCTAATGTCCATCTGGGCAATATACAGCCAAGTGATGTCTTAGCACTCGAAGCGATGCGACGCGGACTCCGTTCCGATACATTTGAATTCGGAATGCGGGAGGAGCCTGCTCATTATATGATTTAAGCAACAACAGAAAGGAAGAGCGATTGCTATGCAAGTGCAGGTCATTTCAAGCGTGAATGAAGCCAGCTCCGCGCAATTCGTCCACAAAACGGCTGTTATCATCGACGTGCTTCGAGCCACCAGCTCTATAATTACCGCTCTGGCTACCGGCTCCTCCGGCGTAGTTCCGGTTGAGACCGTGATGGAAGCCCGCGCGGCGCAGCAGGAAGGCGATTTGCTATGCGGGGAACGTTTCTGCAAAAAAATCCCCGGTTTCGATCTGGGCAATTCACCTGATGAGTTGCTGTTGAATGCCGTAAAGGACCGCCGGGTTATCTTAACCACAACAAATGGCACTAGGGCTATTCATAAATCTACAAAGGCAGATTATGTACTGGTTGCCGCATTACTGAATGCCTCTGCCTGCGCCAAGGCTGCTCTGGAGCTTCGTCGGGATGTTGTTATTTTGTGTGCGGGAAGCCATGATGAATTTGCTATTGAGGATGGGTTATGTGCCGGACTGCTTCTTTCCAGGATGCAGGCGCTATGCTCTGCCCCGCTCGAGATAGATGACTTCGGACTCGCTATGCTATCACTCTATCAAGACCGAGCAACTGATATAAAAGAAACGATCCGTTCAGGGGCTACCGGCAAACGACTAATCAAGCTGGGCATGGCCAGAGACATTGAAATTTGCTCGGAGGTCGACACTTACACGGTGGTTCCCCGGCTTCAGGGAAGCGGAGATTTGCTAGTCTGTTCCTGCTAGCTGACATATTCACCAGAGGATGTCCATATAATGGAGCAAGCAGTTTATCCGCTTCATGAGTGGGGTTCGAATGATGACTGGTGAATTGATATTAGTAGGCTTGATTATCATCGGCCTGATCGGGCGTTCGCCTATTATTGCGACAGCAGCCTGCGTGCTTCTGGCCGTCAAACTTCTTCATCTCAGCCGCTTCCTGCCTTCAATTGAACGTCGGGGACTGGAGCTCGGTTTATTATTTCTTACGCTTAGCGTCCTTGTCCCCTTTGCCTCAGGCAAAGTACAGATGAAGGAATTGATCGCGGCCTTTAATACGTGGCCTGGCTGGCTTGCCCTCATCGGAGGAGCCGCAGCCGCGTATATGAACGCCAAAGGGCTCGATTTGCTTAAGCTTGATCCACAAATGGTCGTTGGGCTTGTAATCGGTTCAATATTCGGCATTATCTTTCTGCGGGGCATCCCGGTTGGTCCTTTAATGGCTGCCGGCATTACAGCTATTTTATTTAAACTGTTTAAGCTGATAAGCGGAGGATAACCTGTCAAAAAGAATCACCATTTAAAAAAAGAACAAAAAAGTGGCCGTGCAGATGAAACTGCACGGCCACTTTCCTATAAATTCGGATATTAACGACGGTCTTGAGGTCCGCCGACAAATACTTGCTCAGCTGTATCCAGGCCATAAGCCGTATGAAGAGCGCGTACCACTTCTTGCAGCGGTTCTGCTGCGATAATGCAGGATACTTTGATCTCGGAAGTACTGACCATCTTAATGCTGACGCCAAGGCCCGAAATCGCTGCAAACATCGTAGCGGCAACACCAGGGTTGCTGACCATGCCAGCGCCAACGATCGATACCTTAACCAGGTTATCTTCCGAAGTTACTTCATGAAATGGCACTTCGCCGCGGATTCCGTTGATCACATCAACCGCGCGGGCTACGTCATCTCCCGATACCGTGAAGGAGAAATCCGCTTTGCCGCTTTTTACGCCGCTTTGTACAATAACGTCAACGTCGATGCCGTTATTCGCCAATGCACCAAATACTTTAGCGAGTACGCCGGGCTCATCCTCAACGCCGAGAATGCTGATTCTTGCTACATTTTTGTCAAAAGCGATGCCGCGTACGACTACGCCTTGCTCCATGACCGCTTCCTCCTTCACACTCGTACCTTCATTTTGCGTAAAGCTGGAACGTACAACAAGCTTCACATTGTTATGCTTAGCGTATTCCACCGCACGAGGGTGAAGAACGGCAGCACCCAGATGTGCGAGCTCCAGCATTTCGTCGTACGAAATTTCATTTAATTTGCGAGCGCATTTCACTACCCGCGGGTCGGTGGAATAAACACCGTCTACGTCCGTGTAGATTTCGCATACATCCGCATTAATAGCTGCGGCCAGCGCTACGGCTGTCGTATCCGAACCGCCGCGTCCGAGCGTTGTAATGTCGCCGTCTTCCGACATGCCTTGGAAGCCTGCTACAATGACAACATTGCCCGCATCGAGTTCCCTGAACAAACGATCAGGACGAATATCCGTAATCTTCGCCTTGCTGTGTACGGCTTCCGTGCGAATGCCAGCCTGCCAGCCTGTCAGCGATACGGCTTGATGGCCAAGCTGGTGAATCGTCATCGACAATAATGCAACCGATATTTGTTCACCTGTCGTGAGCAGCATATCCATCTCCCGCGCCGGCGGGTTCGGGTTAAGCTGCTTCGACTGATCGATTAAATCATCCGTTGTATCTCCCATAGCGGAAACAACAACAACTACGCGGTTACCCGCCAGCTGGCTGTCTACTATCCGCTTCGCAACACGCTGCATCCGCTCCGGTGTTCCTACCGAGCTTCCGCCAAACTTCATCACTATCAACGACAAAGCTGATTCACTCCCAACCTTGACATATAACATACAAGACAATATTATACCACAACCCTGGCATGTCTGGGTATATGCGCCTAGCAATTTTTGTCGAACAAAGTGAAACGGCTGCTCCTCCCTTTGGAAGCGCGGCGCGTTTCATTCCGGATCAAATAAACCCAGTATAGTGTCATCTTATACAATCTTATATTTAAAGAAAAAGCCGCTCGAATCCTGGGATTCGAACGGCCTGTCCTTATGTTCTAAGCACGGGAAATGTATTTGCCTTCGCGCGTATCGATCAAAAGCACGTCGCCTTCGTTGATGAACAGAGGAACTTGAACGTTCAGGCCTGTTTCAACTTTTGCGCTTTTCGTAGCGCCTTGTGCAGTGTTGCCGCGAACGCCTGGCTCTGTCTCAACAACTTTCAGCTCAACGCTGTTTGGCATTTGAATGCCGATGATTTCGCCTTTGTAGCTCGAGATGTTAACATTCATGTTCTCCTTCAGGAAGTTCAGTTCCCACTCGAGTTGTTTGTAGTCCAGACCAAATTGGTCATAAGTCTCGTTATCCATGAAAGTGTACTCATCGCCGGAATTGTACAGGTATTGTACTTCACGGTTCTCGATGATCGCACGGCCGATTGTTTCGCCTGCACGGAAAGTTTTCTCTACAACGTTGCCGTTGCGGAGGTTTTTCAGTTTGGAACGAACGAATGCCGCGCCTTTGCCTGGTTTAACGTGCTGGAACTCGGTTACCGAGAAAATATCGCCTTCCACTTCAACAGTCAAACCTGTTTTGAAATCGTTAACTGAAACTGTCACTTCAAATTCCCTCCTGAAATAGCTGCTTAATAGTCCTTAACCCAGAGTAATCAATTGTTTCGGGGATGAGGTTAATATTTTAATACCGGATTCCGTGATGACGATATCGTCTTCGATCCGCACTCCGCCAAAACCGGGGAGGTAGATGCCTGGCTCAACCGTCACAGTCATTCCGGGGGTTAAAATCGTATCGCTGTTTCTTGCAAGGCGCGGGTACTCGTGAATTTCCATGCCGAGTCCATGGCCTGTGCTATGACCAAACTTGTCGCCATAACCGTATTTGGTAATGATATCGCGGGTAAGCGCATCAGCCTCATGGCCGGTCATGCCCGGACGAATATTTTCCAGAGCATGAAGCTGTGCTTCCAGAACGATGTCATAAATTTCGCGATGCTTATCCGTTGGTGTCCCAACCACTACCGTACGGGTCAGATCGGAACAATATCCTTTGAAATAAGCGCCGAAATCAAGCTTTACAAACTCATTATTGCCAATTACCCGCTCACTAGCCACGCCATGCGGCAAAGCAGAGCGTTCGCCGGAAGCTACAATCGTGTCAAAAGAGGATGATGTTGCGCCACCTTTGCGCATGAACATTTCCATCTCTAGCGCAATTTCGCTTTCCTTCACGCCCGGTTTGATGAACTTCTGCACATGCTGGAAGGTTGCATCGGCCAAATCAGCCGCTTCCTGCATAATTTGCAGTTCTGCATCGTCTTTAATCAGCCGCAGCTCTTCGACAAGGCCGGGTACCGGTATCAGATTTATGTCACCCAAAGCTTCGCTCCAGGCGGCAAATTGGCTATATACGACCTGATCCTGCTCGAATGCTGCCGCGCGGATCCCTTTACCTGCAAGCAAATCCCGGATATCCGCCATTACTTTCGTTCCATGTTCAATGACCTGGAAGGAAACCGCCTGCTGCGGTGCCTGCGTCATATAGCGGAAATCCGTAAACAGAAATTGCTCCTGCTGCGTAATCACAACCGTACCGGATGATCCCGTAAACCCGCTGAGGTAACGCCGATTGTGCTCGCTTCCGATAATGATCGCTTCGAGGCTTTGCTTGGCCATTACTTGTCTCAGCCGATTAACTCTTTCGAGTGTCATAGTAAGCTCCCCTTTCACGCTACACCATTTTGAAGCTTTGCAACAAGCGCTGCAAGTCCAAGCTCATAGCTTTTACCGCCAAAACCGGCAATTTGACCAATTGCCACCGGCGCAATGACCGATACATGACGGAAAGCTTCACGTTTATGTATATTGGACAGATGCACCTCAACAACCGGCAAAGCAACCGTGCTTAACGCATCTCTTAGCGCATAGCTGTAATGCGTCAGCGCACCCGGATTAATCAGAATACCATCCGCTTGCCCAAATGCACTATGTATCCGGTCAATGAGGGCGCCCTCGTGATTGGATTGGAAAAACTCCAGCTCCACGCCGAGCTGCAATGCTTGTTCGCGCAATTTCGCTTCGATCTGGGCCAGCGTCTCTGTACCGTACACACCTGGCTCGCGTACACCAAGCATATTTAAGTTAGGCCCGTTTAAAATAACAATTCTAAGCAATTTCGCACCTCCCAATCAGCCGAATCTCGCACTTAGCCAAAGATCATTAGCCATTTTACCACAAATGACCGCTTCTTGAGAAGCCGCAACCTGAGTCAATGCGCCCCAATCGGTTCCCTCGACGCTTCATCGGTAAATTCAAAGGCAATGGAGTATCCGATAAAGAGCCCCCATAATAGGAAGATACACAATTCGGAGAACAGCGTGTTCCAGCCCGCAACCGTGATTTGGCGCGAAATACCGAGTGCCGGTCCAAGCAGGAGGAAGATCACCGCCCACCATCCGAGGCCATAGAATACCCCGGGCCAAGGTCCCTTCAATTTGCCCAGAAGTACTTTATAAAGAAGGGATGCCAATATGGAAAAGACGATATAGCTTGCGATGCCGATGACAATCCCCCAGCCTGTCTTCAAATAAGAAGACTTAAAGAAGGGATCAACTAATAATCCGGGAAGCTCGGTTGTAAATTTCAATTCATAAAATAACCAGCGGATGACTCCCCAGACCAATCCTGCAAAAAATCCGATCATACTGCTGAACATCCAGGGATTCGTCTGATGCTCCCCTTCATATTGCCTGCTGTGATGACCTGATTTTGTTTGCTGATTGTTCCCTCTGACATTCTCTTTTGCACCTGATGCTGCCATTCATTTTGCCTCCATTCATGATCCGCTTTTAGCCTTCTCCTAGTATGCAACGTTAGCTCCGCGGATAACCAACATGATGGCGTTGGCAAATATACAAACGATCAAGTACAATAGATTCATACCTTTCGTCACCTGATCGGGACGATACTATTAAGGAAGGTGACAAGCTCTTGTCTCAAAACACTAGAAGCATTTACGGCGGACAAGCTGTGATCGAAGGCGTCATGTTCGCAGGCAAGCATGTAAATGTAACCGCGGTACGCAGGAAGAACGATGAGATCGTATTTTACGAGGTACCCCGCACGACTCAGCGGTGGATTCAATCGCTTAAAAGGATTCCTCTCGTCCGGGGTGTTGTCGGAATTATCGATTCCAGCGCCAAGGGCTCCCAGCATTTGAATTTCTCCATGGAGACCTATGCGGAGGATGAGACTTCGGATATGTCAGAGGCAGACAAGGCCGCCGCTCAGAAAAAAGAGAAATCCGGCTGGAGTCTCGCCATGATCGTAGGCGTTGCCGCTGCAGGCGTTATTTCTTTCATATTCGGCAAGCTGCTCCTCACCGCTGCTCCGGCAGCGCTCGAAAGTTTAATGTTCGAGAATGTATTCGAGAACAAAATTGGTCATAACCTGTTAGAAGGACTTATTAAACTCATTATCCTGCTCGTTTACTTATATCTCATGTCTATGACGCCGCTGATTAAACGGCTTTTCCAATATCATGGAGCAGAGCATAAAGTAATCAGCGCATACGAAGCCGGCGAGGAATTAACGGTCAGCAACGTACAAAAATACAGCAGGCTGCATTACCGCTGCGGCAGCAGCTTTATCATTTTTACCGTTATCGTAGGGGTTATCATCTATTCCCTTCCTATTTTCGACTGGGATACGATCTGGGAGCGCGTCTACATCCGGATACTGCTTCTGCCGGTTACACTCGGTATCTCTTATGAAGTACTCCGATGGACGAACGCTCTTCGTGATGTGCCGGTATTGCGCTACCTTGGTTATCCTGGGCTGTGGCTTCAACTGCTCACAACAAAAGAGCCTAAGGATGATCAAGTGGCCGTATCCATCGCTTCCTTCAACCGGATGCGCGAGCTTGACAAGCAAATGAGCATGAAAGCTTAATCCATTCAAACATAAAGGACAGGTGATATTATGCCGCGGAGATGGAACGCATCGTCTATCGTCGTACTGACCCTTTTGGCAATCGGGATTTTATACGGAATCGGACAGCATCTCACTTCGTTTCTAATTCCCATTATTGTACTGGGCGTCATTTTCCTGCTGTATAAATATCCGCCTAACACATGGGGTACCCGTGTCCGGGTCAGACAGCAGCCTTATGTGAGACAGACCAGAACGACACCACGGCAAAAGCCGAAGTCCCGCCGGGCGCCGTTCCGCGTTATTGATGGCGGCAAAGATGACGATGATCTGCCGAAGTATCACTGACGGAATCCTTCAAAAAACTGATTTGCCGCTTGAAAGCCGGACTTAAACAGCTTTTCCGCCATCCCTTCGGGCAGATGGAATTGAGTTGTCCGAACGCCTAAGGTCGGAATCTTCACCGTCCGCTCACGGGCATATTTTTTAATGTAACGCTCATCATGAGCTTGCATCATCGTCTCGAATATCGCTTCAAGCATAGACAACGGACCGCGTATTTCATGCGGTTCGTTGTCGTTTTTACCGACCATTTGGAATCCTACCGTCGGAACCGGATTTGTCCTCCCCGCCTGCTCCTGATCAAACAGCCACAGCGGGAAGTTGCTCAGCAGCCCGCCGTCTACAATATAAGCCTGGTGAAGCTGGGGCTTCTCTTTCCCCTTATTGGTTAACGAATGAAGCTTGGAATAACGGACGACTACCGGGTCGAAGAAATAAGGAATGCTTGCGCTCATCCGGACTGCACGGGCAACGCTCAGCTTCTTCGGGTCCATTCCGTAAATTTTAATATCTTCCGGCAAAACGAGCAGTCTCCCGTTCGTAATATCGGAAGCAACAATGCGAAGCTTGCAGTCCGGCAAATCCCCGAACGTTTGAATCCCCTTTGCCTCCATCAGGCGAGAAATCCAATATTCCAACGCTTCACCGCTATATAGACCTTTCTTAATCAGCAGCCGCAATGCGGGACTTATCACTTTCATATTAAAAATGAAAGACCTTTTTAGAAAAGACGAGAATGGTGTAGTCTCCACAATTCTCTTGATATCCAGGCCGCTGTAATTCGCCGCAATCAGCGCTGCAATAATAGCCCCGCTGGAAGTCCCAGCCACCCGCTCAAAGCCGATTCCCTGCATCTCCGCCGCTCTGACCGCTCCTGCCAGCGATATGCCCTTCACTCCTCCGCCTTCAAACACCGCATTAATCTTCACTTCCGCATCCTCCTCCGGACAACGGAAGCAGCGTGGATTCGGCTTCCATCAGAAGTATATATGCAGGGTAGAATTGTCTACATGTTATGGTTGTGAGAAAATATGATCAGAATAAGCACAATCCTAACATATATAGGAGCTATGAAATGGCCAAAGTGCGTTTATTGGATTTCTATCATTTTGCCTTTGAACAGACCTTTTATATGATCAACGATAAGCTTAAGAAAAAATTGTTCTTGAGTTACTGTAAATGGTTCAATCTTGAGGAAAATATGTAAACAACGGAGAATCAAAACATGAGCTTTCAAGAAATAAAAAAACAAATTGAGATGTGTCAGGACTGCAGGCAGAAGTTTGGTTTCACTCCAGTCCCCATTTTCCATGGGAAGGAACAGTCAAAAATTATGCAGATCAGTCAAGCTCCCTCCAAGAAGGTGCATGAAACCGGCCGGCCGTTTAATGACCCGTCGGGAGCCAAACTGAAGTATCAGTGGTACCAAATCACGGACGATATTTTCTACAATGAAGATAATTTCTATATTACGGCGCTGGCTCACTGCTTTCCGGGCAAACATCCAAAGGGCGGAGACAACCCCCCACCACTTGCCTGTGCGAATAAATGGCTGGCTAAAGAAATCGAAATGGTCGATAACCAACTCTACATCATTATTGGGGCCCGGGCAGCAAAATACTTATTTCCAAAAGATAGCTTTGAAGATTTGATATTCAAAAACTCTCTGTTTAATGGCAAGCCAACCATCGTCCTCCCCCATCCTTCTCCGCTTAATATTAGATGGTTCAAATCCCACCCGTCGTTCGAGGAAAAAAGAGTTCCCGAGATCAGGGAGATGGTTTGGGATGTGCTTGGCATTAAAGGCATTGATTGATGTCTGGATTGTACATTGTGCAATGTAATTAGCTCTAAACACCTTACCATGCAGGCTGCATTGTATATTCTGCAGGATATTCAGCCTAGAGGCACTTACAAAGGCAGGTAATCATTCTATATACTGCATAATGTACAACATACAGATAAAAACCTCCTAGTAATTGGAATATACATTGCATATTATACAACGTAGCTGCAACTTGAGTTGTTTGCTTGCTATAAAGCCCGCCGATTTCGCGGCGGGCTTTTTAGGTTGTCTGTTCATACCCAAGCCGTAGGCTGCCATGACCAACAAGGCAACTAAAAAAGCCCGCCGCAAGCGGCGAGCTTTTCACTCGGTTTCAAGTTCAGTCCGGATCCCTCTCAGCTCGTCAAGGCGAGATGGCTCACGGTTAAAGTATTCGACCAATGTCTCTATACAAGTAATCGAATCCCAGCTCAAATGATGCTCGATGCCTTCTACATCGCGATAAATATTCTCTTCCTGAACACCGATAATCGTCAGGAATGACTCCAGCAAATGATGGCGGTCAACAAGCCGCTTGCCCATCTTTTTTCCTTTGCTTGTCAGAACAAGTCCGCGGTATTTCTCATAAATCAAATAGTTGTCTTTGTCCAGCTTCTGAATCATCTTGGTGACAGATGAAGGATGCACCTCAAGCCCTTCGGCAATATCCGAAACGCGCGCATAGCCTTTCTCATCTATAAGCTTATAAATACGTTCCAAGTAGTCTTCCATGCTCGGAGTCGGCAATGAAGAACCCCCTAACCCTGCATTCTACACCTTGTCTCATGGCGTTACTCTAAGTATCATACACTGATTTTTAATGCCACTGCAACTCGATTTGATCACGCCACGCCATTAAAACTTCAAAAAAGCAGGAGTTACCTGGTTCAGCCAAATCGTAATTTTAGTCATCTGATCGGTAAACAAAAGAATCCCCATCAACACCATAACGCCACCGCCTATCCGCATAACAACCGACGAATATTTCAGCAGCCAGCGTGCCGAACCGAGGAAGAAGGCGAGTGCGAAGAATGGAATCGCAAAGCCAAGCGCATACGAAGTGGTAAGCTGGAACCAGGTTCCAGGCTTAGATGCAGCCAGAGCAAGAATCGCGGTTAGCGCAGGACCGATACATGGCGTCCAACCTGCCGAGAAACCGATCCCGAATATAAAGGAGCCGAGATAACCTGTCTTCTTCGACGGATCAAAGTTGAAGCGGCGTTCCTTCATCAGAACCTGCGGTTGGAAAATCCCGGCGAGGAACAACCCCATTAATACGATCAATATGGCAGAAAGCTTACGGATAAGATCCTCATATTGGCTGAAAAACTCTGCGAACACATTGGAGCCGTAGCCCAGTGTGTAATAAACGGTACAGAACCCGAGAATGAAAAACAAGGTATGCGACATCGTTCTCATTCTCATATGGGAGGTATGGTTATTTTGCTTCAGATCACTTACGGAAATGCCGGTTATGTAAGATAAATACGAGGGGTATAAAGGCAGGCAGCAAGGCGAGATAAATGAAGCAAAGCCGGCGCCAAACGCCAGCCATACGTTAATGTTATCCAAAGTTAAACACCTCAGTCGAAGTTAACTGCCCATCCTCATACCGCGCTTCAGCAGCATAAGAACAAGCATAATCGCAATCAATAACAACACGATTGTACCACCCGGCGCAAGGTTCCATACGCCTGCCAGCATCAGTCCAGAGACAACAGCAAGCTCGCCGATAATAACGACCGTAATGACGCTTTGACGGAAGCTGCGTGCGATAATCAGGCTGCAGGCTGCAGGAATGGTGAGAAGAGCTGAAACAAGCAGCGCTCCAACGATTTTAATAGACGCGCTAATGACAAGTGCAGTAAGCACGCTAATCATAACATTATAGAACCGAACGGGCAAGCCGCTTACAGCTGCCGCATCTTCGTCAAACGTCAGCAGAAACAGCTCCTTCTGTTGGGAAATGATCGCAATGAGCACCACGACGGTTACGACGGCAATCGTAATCAAATCCACATTATCGAGGGTAAGAATACTGCCGAATAAATAGCCGTTCACGTTCACATTATAGCCTCTGCCCATTGTAAATAAAATAGAGGCGAGCGCAACGCCGCCTGACATAATAATCGCTATGGACAATTCAGCATAGGATTTGTAGGTCTTCCTCAGCTTTTCAATAAAGAACGAGGCAATAATCGCGAATATTAAGCCGACGGCAACCGGGTATACGCCAAGCAGGAAGCCAAGCGCCACCCCCGCAATCGAGACATGGGACAACGTATCCCCGATCATCGATAAGCGGCGCAGCACCAGAAATATGCCCATAAGCGGTGCCGTTATCCCGATGAGCACACCTCCAATCAGTGCCCGCTGAAAAAACTCACTAGCTAAGATTTCCAACCGTAACGACCTCTCTCCTGCTCTCCATTTGTTGACGGAGCTCCTTCAAGCTATGCGTCAAATCATTCTCTACGCAATCCTGCAGCTCATGCGAATGCTTCTTGTAAAACTTCAGCTTGCCGCTCTCTGCCGCAGGCTGCTGGCCCAAATAGGACCGGATCATCTCCATATCATGCGATACCATCAGAAACGTAATATTATGATGCTGATGCATGTGCTTGATCATATGGAAGAAACCTTCCTGCGTCTCAGAATCAATACCAACCGTAGGCTCATCCAAAATAAGAAGGGAAGGGTTGTTGATCAGCGCTCTCGCCAGGAACACACGCTGCTGCTGTCCTCCGGATAGCTCGCCAATCCGTTTCATGGCCAAATCCTCAATGTTCATCGCATGCAGCGCATCGTCACATTTTTTCTGATCAGCCTTTGTAATTTTGCGGAACAGCTTATTCCGGCTGTACAGTCCGGACAACACAACCTCACGAACCGTAGCCGGAAACAAGGGGTTAAATGAATTTTTTTGCGGGACATAACCGATCCGGTCCCATTCCTTAAATTCGGATACCGGCTTGCCAAACAGGCGGATCGTACCGCTCTCCGGCTTGAGCAGCCCGACGATCATCCGCAGCAAAGTGGTTTTACCTGCACCGTTGGAGCCGATAAGTCCAATGAAGTCACGTTCTTTTACCGAGAAATTAAGCCCTTTATGAACAGCTTGATTCTGATAGGAAAACGATACGTCCTCAAGCGTTATGATATCTTGATGGCAACTGTTGTTTTGCATCGTTGTCCTCCTCTCTCTTGCCAATACCTTCTTATTGTTCCTGTAATCCGGTCAATAAATTTTGCAAATTTTGTTCCATCAAAGTCAAATAATTTTCCCCTGCTTTTTCCTGTTTTGGAGTAAGACCCTCGATCGGATTAAGAACCAGAAGCTTGGCATCCGTCTCATTAGCGATTGTCTTTGCCAGGTCAGGAGAGACCAGCTCTTCGAAATAAATATATTTAATCCCTTCCGATTTCACGATCTTTGCAACATCCAGCAAATCTTGAGCCCGAGGCTCTGCATCAGGCGACAGACCGGTAATTGCAATTTGCTTCAGGCTGTAATCTCTGGCCAAATACCCAAAGGCTTGATGGGATACGACAATCGATTTATGGGGAGCGGCTGCTAACTGGCTCTCAAACTCATCGTTCAGCGCTTCCAGCTTTGACACCAATTCCTTATAATTGGCTTCAAATTGATCCTTATGGGCAGCATCCGCCTGTATCAGGCTGTTTTTCACATTCGCCGCCATAATGATAGCAGACTTTGGACTTACCCAGGTATGCGGATCCACATCGAGATCATGATCATGTTCTTCATCGGCATGCTCTTCATCGGCATGCTCTTCATCCGCATGTTCTTCCTCTTCTTCGGGGTTACCGTGAATCAAATCTATTCCTGTACTCATCTCTGCCGCGATGAGACCGCTGTTCTTCGGCAGACCTTTCAGGAAGTCATCCGTCCAGCCTTCCAGCCCGGCGCCGTTATACAGAAACAGCTGCGCTTTCGAAGCTATCGTCAAATCTTGACTCTTGGGTGTCCAGTCATGCGGTTCAACGCCAGCCGGTATAAGGTTAACGACATTGACATTGTCGCCACCGATCTCCGACGCCAAATAATAAAGCGGATAGAAGCTAGTTACAACATTGGTCTTGCCTTCAACAAGCGTTTTATTCGAGTTATTCCCGCAGGCTGACAAAACTACAGTTACGGCCAGCAGCAGCAGGCTGATAGATTTCGTATAACGCATTCGTATAATCTCCATTTCCATCTCTCTATTTAGTAATCGTTACTATTACGTTTAAGATTATACGAGCGGGGGGAGACCCTGTCAACCCACAATATCTACTTATTCAACAAGCTTCGTATAGTTGGAACCTATCCACTTATATTTGTGATTATACTATTTACTACTATTAACACGCTTGTACCCGGCCATACGTCCGTACGCAAGAGAACCGCCGCGGATCCAAGATCCGGGCGGTCCTTTTCATTACTTTATCCCTATTTCACGATTGCACCGTTTGGCATGTCATCCGGTACTGTCGCAAGCGTCAATTGATCCCCATGCGATGCAGCAAGAATCATCCCTTGCGACAGCTCTCCGCGCAGCTTCACAGGCTTCAGGTTAGTCACGCAAATGACTTTGCGGCCAACCATTTGCTCCGGTGTATAAAACTTCGCTATACCCGATACTACCTGGCGCTGCTCATAACCGAGATCCAGCTGCAGCTTCAGCAGTTTATCGGCTTTTTGTACCGGCTCGGCTGCAATAACCTGCGCAACCCGAAGCTCCACCTTCGCGAAATCTTCAATTCCGATTTCTTCCTTCGATTCCACGGCAGGAGCCGCTGCTTGTGCAGCTTGGTCAGCTGCAGGCGCTGCAGCTTCAACCTTAGCGGCAGCCCCGCCGCCCATTGCAGCAGCGATATAAGCTACTTCCTCGGCAGCATCCAGACGCGGGAAGACCGGTGCTCCCTTGCTGACACGTGTGCCGCCTGGAAGTTGACCAAAGTCCTTCGTGCTGTCCCAAGTCGTTAGCTGGCCTTCCTCAAGACCAAGCTGGCGCCACAGCTCTCGAGGAGCATGCGTCAGGAACGGTTGGAGCAGAATCGAGATGATTCGGAGCGACTCCGCGAGATGATACATAACGGAAGCCAGTTCTCCCTTCTTCTCTTCATTCTTCGCAAGTGCCCAAGGGGAAGTTTCATCGATATATTTGTTCGTACGGCTCACAAACTGCCAGATGGCAGCAAGTGCAACCGAGAATTCCATCGTCTCCATTGCCGCTTCCACTTGGCGGACGGTTTCTGCAGCCAGCACTTGAAGCGATTCGTCAAACTCCGTGACATTCCCGCCGTATGCCGGAATCTCGCCATCGAAATATTTGTCGATCATCGCTACCGTCCGGTTGAGCAGGTTGCCAAGGTCATTGGCCAAATCGAAGTTGATCCGATCAACAAAGTTCTCTGGCGTAAAGGTTCCATCCGATCCAAATGGCACCTCCCGAAGCAGATAATAACGGACCGCATCCAAACCATAACGGTCGATCAGGGTTACCGGATCCACGACGTTGCCTTTCGATTTCGACATTTTGCCATCCTTCATCAGAAGCCAGCCGTGCGCGAACACTTTCTTCGGAAGCGGCAGACCAAGCGCCATCAGCATAATTGGCCAATAGATCGTATGGAAGCGGACAATTTCCTTGCCGACAAGATGCACATCGGCCGGCCAGAAGCGGTCATACAGATCGCTGCTATTGCCTTCTGCCCCATAACCAAGAGCTGTAATATAGTTCGACAGCGCATCGATCCATACATAGATCACATGCTTCGGATCCCCCGGAACTTTAACACCCCAGTCAAACGTTGTACGCGATACCGCCAGGTCTTCAAGGCCCGGCTTAATGAAGTTGTTGATCATCTCGTTCTTGCGCGATTCCGGCTGAATAAACTCCGGGTTATCCTCGTAATGCTTCAGAAGGCGGTCTGCATATTTGCTCATCCGGAAGAAATAGCTCTCTTCCTTCACCAGCTCAACAGGACGTCCGCAGTCCGGACAGTTGCCGTTCACGAGCTGACGCTCAAGGAAGAAGGATTCACAAGGCGTACAGTACCAGCCTTCGTATTCGCCTTTGTAAATATCGTCCTGCTTCAGCAATTGGGCGAAAATTTTCTCAACCGCCTCTTTATGGCGAGGTTCTGTCGTGCGGATGAAATCATTGTTCGAAATCTCCAGCTTTGACCAGAGCTCCTTGATGCCATTTACAATATCATCAACAAACTGCTGCGGCGATTTATTCTTGTCTTTCGCATTACGTTCAATCTTCTGGCCATGCTCGTCGGTACCCGTCAAATACCAGACATCATATCCGCGGAGACGCTTGTAGCGGGCCATTGCATCGCCAGCCACCGTTGTATACGCGTGCCCGATATGCAGCTTGTCGCTTGGATAATAAATCGGTGTCGTAATATAAAAGGTCTTGTTATCGTTACCCATTCTAATTCCTCCATTATTTTCTAATTAAGTTACGAGAACGCAAAAAACTCCCGTCCAACATGGGACGAGAGTACATTCACTCACGCGGTACCACCCAAATTCCCGCTGCGCTTAGTCATTTAACCAGGAGCACAGCAGCTTCGTGCGCCGCCAGTTAGGCGGCAGAGCTGTTAACGCCAGCTTCGCGCCATCTCCTAACCCAGGCATGCAGGCTCGGAAACAGATTCTCCGGGACCATCTTCGGATGTTTATCCATACCGGCTTCCAGCGTCTTGCCCGGCTCTCTGTCAAGGACTATGCATCGTACTCATCCGTTCATCGAATATACCAAATATGCTTATATGACAAAATATAACCAATCAGGAGCTCCATTGTCAAGGAGCAGCCGTACCTCCCGCTTCTCCGTGCTCACCGGGTACGGGCGGAACGGGATCGTAACCCCCCGGATGGAACGGATGACAGCGTGCAATGCGCTTCGCGGCAAGCCACGAGCCTTTAACAGCCCCATGCTTCTCCAACGCCTCAAGGGCATATGCCGAGCAAGTCGGATAGTAGCGACAGGTTGGCGGGGTGAGCGGTGATATCACTTTCCGATAGAAGATAACCGGTGCCTTCAGCACTCTTACAGCTGTACGGCTCCCGGCCATCAGTTTACTCCAGCCGCCGAATCTTCCTGAATGCAATCCTTGCAGTAGCCAAACACTTCAAACTTATGCTTCACAACCCGGAAATCATCAGGTATTGCCGTCTGTTCCATCGGGCAGAACGTGATCGGATACGTCCGGCCGCATTGCAGACAAATCATGTGATGGTGATGTTCGTTCTCTCTGCAGTGAAGCTTGAACTTCACGCCATCCTCGAAGATCACCTGCTCGATTACGCCAAGCTCCTCCATAACGCGCAAATTGCGGTATACGGTATCAAAGCTTAATCCTGTGTAGGATTTGCCCATATATTCATAAACTTCTTTAGGTGCCAAGTAGCCCGGAGTTTCCGCGAATAATTTGGCCAACGATTTACGCTGATCCGTAATGCGTAATCCTTGTCCGGCCATCCGTTGTATAATTTCTTCTATTGTATGCAAGGTAAGAACCTCCGACAAAAAAGTCTCTTTCTATTCATAATGCCGAAAAAAAAGACTCTCGTCAATGAGAGCCTCTCCTGCGGCACGGCATCATCAGCCATTCAGCCGCATGTTTATCAGAAAACTTGCACACATAGCCAGAAATAACACGAGACTTAGGACCGATACGAATTTGCGTCTCTTCTTCGCCGCTGCATGGCGCTGCACGCCTGCCGGATCCTGTGCCGCTTCCGCAACGGACCGGTGCATGAACAATAGCGTAATGACCGATGCCACGAAAAACATATTAACTACAAACCAGATTGCCGTCCACATCATAACGGGCACACCCCCTACTCATCTGCAGATACCCGCTATAAATACCACTTGTTCAAAATAATCATTAATACGATAAAACTGACGATCGCTCCTGCAAAGCAAATCCAGCCATAACGGAAGCGCTGCTGGAACATGCGCAGAATGCCAAGACTTAATAACCCGAATATGAGCAATAGAAAGACGACCCCGATAATAAATAATGAAGCAGAGATGTCACTGACATCGACTAAAGTCACTGCATACACTCCCCTATGTAATAATGCAAGTACACACTATTAGCATTATAAGGGATTGTCCAGCAGTTCGCCAGCCGCAAAGAGTAAGATTTCGTGACAAAAGGCCCTGGGTTAGCGGCCTTTCAACCATCGGATATCCGCCTCATAATAAGCGCCAGCCCGAGGCTTCTTGCGCAGCTTCACTTGTAAAATATAATTTTTGACAGTCGCCTGGCATATGGTTGGCTTAACAAGCTTAGGCAGCTTGATTATTTCCTTCTGCTGGTTAGGAAGTCCTTCAATCCGTAATCGGTCGTCCCGAACGTACAGGCGAAGCTCATCCCGGCTTACTTCACGCGGGAGGTGGAACTTCACGAGCAGGAAGTTATGCGTTTCAAAGAAAGATATCCCTTCATCTGCCTCCGCCTGATCCATGATGGAACTAGCTGCGGCAGGCAGCGACTTGGTCATCATTTTCCGGACAAATTTCTCCACCCAATCCGGTTCCTTCATAACATCAAAGCCCTTCGGCAAACGCTGGCCGTCCAGCCACCTCTCAAGCTCATCCCATTTGTTGTCCACGATCCGTTCACCTCCTGCCATTCCTTCTAACATATGCGAGGTTTGGCGGGGCGGCTACTTCCTTTAGGCGGGCAGCTATCCACACGGGCGGCGGAACCTCTGGGCGAATGCCGCATACGATAATATACGAGACGCTTTAAGGGAAAAGGGTGAGTATGCATGCCTTCTATCGTTGGATTTGTCAAAGTCGTAAGTGTCGGCTCAAGTGCCGTCGTTCAATTCGGTGACGCCGTGCAAGTATCGCCATCCAGTCAGACCAAAACCTATGCAGGCTCCGGCTCGTTCCTGACAGGAAGCCTGGCAAATTCGAACAATGCGGTCAGCGCGACCAACACGCTTGATCCGGACGTTCAAGACAACTCTCAGAACAACCTGGAAACCGTGGTGTAGAGTATGAACTGGACCATTTATCAGACCATCACCATACAGCAGCTTAGAGTAAACAGTGTGTCCAACAGCGCTGTTCTGCAAGTGGGAAGTGCGGGATCGATCCGGTCCTTATCACAAATGTACAATTCAGGAGGGTTCACGGGTCCTGCGCCGCAGCTCGGGGAAGAAAGCCCGCTCTCTCTTGTTCCGCTTCCTGATCCCGCCTAATGAGAGGAGGCTATCATGATGCAGCAGCAGCCGCCCGGCAACGGTCTGTCTCCATGGCAAGCCTGGTCACTTGAGCTTCAGACGAAGCTCAAAGCGCAGCAGACTCAAATCTATTCGCTGGAGCAGCAGCTCGCTATTCTTTGCGAGCAGCTGAAGCAGATAGAGAGCAAGCCCACTTATCATATCGAGAAGCTTGAATACCATTTTGACCAATTAAAGGTGGAGAAGCTTGAAGGCACGTTAAATATAGGAATGACCCCGCCCGGCATGCCAAACGGTGATGGAGACATCGAACAGCTGTCTGTCCCTCCGAAGACTAACACTTATCCGGCAGCCGCATCCAGCTTTACCCCGCCTTCTGAGCCTTATGCGGATGTACGCGCAGAAGTGGACCGGTATTTAAACCTCCGTGGGATGCAAAACCTTGTCGCGCTGGAAACGGAATACGGGGTTGAGCTTGATCCTTACCATCGCCGGATGGTACTGGAGGATATACGCAAGCAGCTTCCTTCCCGCATTCATTTCTATATGCAGCTGAAGTCTGGAGAAGCAGAATCAGGCACAAACGGCCAGGAGCAGGAGCCGCAAACCGAGCAGCAGAAAAAAGAAGTGATTTTATCCAAGACGATACGAGATGCAGACGCCGCCATGCAAAGATATATCCAATTACTGAAAAATGGCAGCGGCAGCTGACGGGAGATGGTTGGCAATGGTGAATTTCACCGTTCATAATTGCGGTTTAACCGTAGGCACTATTGAGATATTAGGTGTATCGGCAGCCTCTATGTTCCAGATTGGCGATTCTGATTATGTCACCTTATATTCGATGTTTGATACACCGCCTGAATCGGTTATTGCCGGACCGATAGCCCCGCTTCCCGTTCCGGAAGGGGAAGCGGATGCAGTTGGCGAAGCTCCGATGGCCGGTTAGGAGATATACGCATGATACAGCAGAATTATCCTATACGCCTCACGCAGATTGGTCTGGTGTCCGTGGTTGATTGCTCCATCGGGGCCATTATCCAATTCGGAGACCGCGCGGAAGGAACACCTAAGCTTAACGCTCTTGCCGTACAACGTGCCATTGATCATACCAAGGCCGGGAGTGTCTATTTCGAATCCTACGAGATCTTCAACCGTCCGCTTCCGAAGCTTATAGACCCGGTTGCAGACGCTGGGGAGGATGTTAGTATCAGGCGGTTTAACCATTGCCCGCGTATTAACGTAGGCTGCATTTATGTGACGGCGGTTGGCTCCACCGCGAGCCTGCTTGCCGGCAATGCCATGCGGACAACCGCAGAGTCGCGGATCAAGCATATCAGGCAGTATGAGAAAACATTGATTAACGTCACTTAGGCGTTTTCATCAAAACCATATGCGCAGGTACAAATATCCAATTCCAAAAAGCCCTCCCTTCATATATTGGTCTTGTGAATGGTAATCACACCAACAACAATGACTCGGGAGGAATGAACAATGGGATACCCTGTAGCAGGCGCTAATACGGGCTATGCACCGGTTCAAGGAGTCTGGAACAATAGTGCAGCCTACATCCTTGTTCTATTTGTATTGCTGGTCATCATCATTCGTACTTGCAACTTCTACTAAGAGGCGCTGCAGTGAATGATTCAGGTACGGGAATTCCGTTTTCAATAAAAATAGCGGTGCAGAGAACAATCTCTGCACCGCTATTTTTTCTTCAACAGATTGCGGGCAAGCAAAAGCCACCCGGCTTCTGGCTAGCACCCATCGTCATTTAATGAATTATGGGACAACCTCTTTGCATCTTCATTACGGTTTGGCAAGCTCTTTGTACTTGGCTGCATATTTGCTTACGCTTTGCACAAAGGTAGCATGCGACCAGGTGAGCGGAGCAACGGACAACGGAGAACCGTCATACGGATTAAGCTGTTCCGGAAGCAGACCGCTCGACAACGCATGCTCAACGACCCACTCAAGCGTCTTCATAGGACCTTCCAGATCGGCAAGCGTTTGCGCGGATTCAATTTCATAATTGGCCACCCATAACGTACAGATAATCCATGGGTTGCCCGGCACTTGATCAATCTCTCCGGACTGCTGGAAATAATAATCATTCGTGTACCTGGCAATACCGCCAATATTCGTCCGGATCTGCAGACCATCCTTGATGGCGTTCATCGTCTTCTCCACGCGTTCATCATGAACGGACAAGACACCAAACTCCCACAGACCAAATACACTGCTCTCCAGCGTCATATCCTTCACCCAGCGGTTATCCCTCTGAACGAGTCCTCGCGCAAACCGGCCGGATTCCTCATCCCATAGATGGGTTAAGATGCCGTTCTTGATCGTATATGCTGTGTTTCGGTAATGATCGCTCCGCTCGTAATCTCCGAACAATTCGGTAAAGAAAGCGCCAGCCATAAGTCCGGCGTAAACAGAAGCAGCCGTATACGTCCAGATTCCGTAACGTTCTTCCCATAGATCATAGCTTGGCTTCGGAAGAGAAAGCTCCGGCTCGATATATTCGCTAAGGAAGGAAGCCGCTTTGCGGATCAGATTGCTGTAGAGCGACTGAGGCAGCTCAATAACCTGATTACGCGAGTAGTCCTGCCACAAGGCAAACAGGACAAGCGCTGTCTCATCCTCCTGGATCGGAATCCTCTGGCTTCCCTTCACGATATACGGATGCCAGCTGGAACCGACTGTTCCGTCCGGATTGTACTTGTGGTACAAATAACCATCCGGCGAGAGTGCGTTCGCGCAAAAATGGAAGAACGGGGCAATTACGCTCTGGTATCCGGCCAGTGACATGGCCTCGGCAATGAGCGCGCCGTCACGCGGCCACATATAGCTGTAATGATCCCTATTGTACTGCAGGATATCCGTATCGTTGGCAGCCAGTATCGCGCCGCGTTCATCCACCTGCGTCCGGACAAGCAGCAAACTATGCTTGAACATCCGGATGACATCCTTGGACAGGTCGCCAAGATCGGTCTCGGAGCGCTGCAGCCAATGCTTCCAATAGATGACGATCCGGCTGAGCAGCTTCTCCGGATGATTATCCTTCACATATTTATGAAGGGTCTTCACTTCCTCCAGATTTTTGCCTACCGACATCCAGTAATACAGCGTCTTCTCGCCATTGGCGGGCACAGTTGTGCGCAGTCCGATTGTACTGTCAACGGAGCCCTGGGCAATCGTATTGCCCATCAGCACGCCGTCCTCCGCGTCACGCCATGTTCCTTCGGCGGAATGGAATCTTTTGATGCCTGTGGAATACTGCATAATGCCGCCTTCATCCGTACATCCGCTGAACATAAAGTAGTTCGAGCGCTTATAGTGGAACATTGTATTATTTTCCGGGTAATAAGCTGCCGTGTCTCCTACTTCTGATCCTTCAATCATCAAATCCTGATGGAAGAACAGCCGGGCTTCCCGGCTTTCATTCCTCCTGTTGCGCACAACAACCCGCTTAATGTAAATACATTCACGCTGATGAATACCGTCATTCATATGCAGTTCAACGCCTAGTCCCTCGTGCTTTGCAATGATATTCGTCACGAGGGAATCCTCGATATAATTAAGCTCGAATGTCCACTCTTTCTCATCCAGCCAAGAGAATGCGCCTCCGATCCAGATCCCGAACCGGCAATAGTGTCCGCCCACATGGTTAAGCTGTCCGACATACGGAAAATAAATATCCCGAATAAAACAATGTTGATCCAAATTGAGCAGCAGTTTTCCATTGCCGATTACAAGGTGACGGGCCATCTTTCAGTCCCCTTTCGAGAAACAAGAAGTTGTTCATACAAGGCCATATAAGCTTTTGCCGAGCGGCTCCAGCTGTAATCTTCCTTTCCGGCATTGTCCACGATGCGGCGCCATGCCGCTTCATCACGGTAGAAGTGCAGCGCCCGTTTGAGCGTGTACCAATAATCATCCGCATTATAATGCGTGAAGCTGAAGCCGTTGCCTTCCCCGGTAACTTCATTATAGGATAGCACCGTATCCTTTAGACCGCCGGTTTCCCGAACAACAGGAATCGACCGGTAACGAAGCGCCAACAGCTGGCTTAAACCGCAAGGTTCAAACCGGGAAGGCATGAGGAAAATATCCGACCCCGCATAAATCCTTCTTGCCAGACGATCATTATACCCAAGCCATACCTTGAATTTATGCGGATAAACTGCGGCGAACCAATTCATGCTATCCTCATACTGCCTCTCCCCTGCTCCAAGCACGACAACCTGGACATCCTCCTGTAATAGCTGGTCCAGCTTGGAGGTGATCAGCTCCAGACCCTTAGGCTCAACCAGACGGCTGACGATGCCAAGGAGAGGTACGTCTTCCGATTCGGGAAGACCAAGCTCCGCCTGCAGGGACAGTTTGTTTTTCCGCTTGCGGGCAATAGAGGAACGATAAGGCGTATGTAGGGCGTCATCATTCATCGGATCAAACAGTTCGGTGTCAATACCGTTCAAGATACCCGACAAATCGCCGGAGCGTCCCCGCAGCAGTCCGTCAAGGCGCTCGCCGTACTCCCAGCTTTGAATTTCCTTCGCATAGGCGTCACTAACCGTGGTCAGTTTGTCCGCATAGACAAGCCCGCCTTTCAGGCAGCTTGCCGCGCCATGGAATTCGAGGCTGTCGGCGGTAAAAGTGTCATCTCCCGCGCCAAGCAGCTCCTTCAGCAGGTCAATGCCAAACAAACCTTGATACATAAGGTTATGAATGGTAAACACCGATTTTACGCCTTCCCATCCCGGATCATTGGCATAACGGGTACGGAGCAGGAATGGAATAAGTCCGGCCTGCCAGTCATGACAGTGGACAATATCCGGATGGAAATCCATATAACGGACCGATTCCATCACGGCAAAGCAATAAAAGACAAAGCGCTCGGCATCATCGCCATAACCGTACAGCCCTCTGCGCCTGAAGTAGAATTCATTATCGATTAAGTAGTAGATGACACCCTCGATTTCCGCCCTCATTAACCCGCAATATTGATTCCGCCAACCGAAATTCACCTGAAACTCTGCAATTCTCTCAAACTGCTGAATATGATTTTCAGAGATTTCCTCATACTTCGGCATAATGATTCTAGCATCGGCTCCCCGCTGCTTAAGCGCCTTTGGCAAAGCACCTGCTACATCAGCAAGCCCCCCCGTCTTGGCGAGCGGATTGGCTTCGGAAGCGGCCATTAATATATTCAATCTGATCACCTCATACCCTATCCATATTTATATTGCTTTTTATATAATTTTGCGTTTGCCTGCAAGAAACGGGTTATCGGAGGAACCGCGGATATCACGGTCATACTGCACACGTACATCCTTATCCAGGATGCAGTGCTGGACAAGACTGTTCTCGCCGATGTCGCCGTTTTGCATAATAATGCTGTTGCGGACAACAGCTCCTTTGCGAACATGGACACCGCGGAACAGAATACTGTTCTCTACCGTTCCTTCTATTCGGCAGCCGTTTGCAATAAGCGAATTTGAAACCTTCGAGGTGCACAAATAACGCGCAGGCGGTTCGTCTTTACCCTTCGTAAAGACCGTTCCAGGCTGGAAGAACAGCTCCCGCCAGACCTCTGGGCGAAGCAGGCTCATATTGCTTTGATAGAAGCTCGACAACGTATTGACAACCGCCAGATAACCCTCGTGCAAATATCCGTATACCCGAAGCTTATCGATTCTCGAAAAAATCGCATGCCGGACCAAATGGTCCTGCCCCTGTGCCAGTGAAGTCTCCACCAGCTCCATAAGCAGATCTTTTCTCATAATGTACATCTCCATGGAAGAGAGGCTGCTATGCATTCTGCCGTAATGATCCTGCATAGCTGTGATTCTGCCGTCCGCATCCATCTTCATCTTGCGCGCCTTGCCGCCCATCAGATCGGCATCTTCCTTGCAAACAACCGTAATATCCGCTTCACGCGCCTTATGCGCTTCAATAATCGGCTCGAAGTCAATATTGCATACCATATGACTGCGGGCGATCACGACATATTCGAGCGTGGAACGGTTGAAATAATCACGGTGCTGATAGAAATGGTATAAGTCTCCGCGGCTGACCTCCTGAATATCATCCGTTGCCGGAGGAAGCAGGAATAATCCGCTTTGACGATTATTTAAGTCCCAATGGTCGCCGGAACCGACATGATCCATTAGAGAACGGAATTTCGTATGTGCGAATACGGCTACTTTATTGATTCCCGAATTCACCATGCTGGACAAGATGAAATCAATAAGCCGGTATCTTGCGCCAAACGGCACAGTAGCAAGGCAGCGGTTCTGGGTCAGCCGCTCCATATCATCTGTTTCGTGAATAAGATTAATAACGCCCATTACTTGATGTTTCATGACGGCTCCACCTCCAGCAGCACAGGTTCATTGGTTACTAATTCTCCTACAGCAACAACCGTTATAGCATCATCATCGGGACTGCCGATGCATACGCCATCTTCAATTACAGCACCTTCGCCAATAATCGCTCGATAAATGCGGGCGCCTTTTCCAATTTGTACATTCGGCATAATGACCGATTCATATACAATACTGTTCTTGCCGGTATTCACGCCAAAAAACAAGACCGAACGCTCAACTACGCCTTCAACGATGCAGCCTTCCGTCACCATCGATGAGGACACGCTTGCACCGGAAGCAATATATTGAGCCGGCCGGTTCGGGCTGACCGAATAAATGCGCCAATCTTTATCCGCCAGATCAAGCGAAGGGTTATCATCCAGCAGATCCATGTTGGCTTCCCATAAGCTGTCAATAGTGCCGACATCCTTCCAATAGCCGCGGAACGAATAAGCACTCAGATGCAGGCCGTCTCTCATCATCGCGGGGATGACATCTTTGCCGAAGTCATGGCTGGAATTTCGGCTGCCCTCGTCATAAATCAAGTATTTTTGCAGAACGGACCAAGAGAAAATATAAACGCCCATCGACGCAATATTGCTGGTTGGGGTTTTAGGTTTTTCCTCGAATGCTGTAATCCGGTCTTCGTCATCGACATGCATGACACCAAACCGGCTTGCTTCCTTCCATGGCACCTCAATGCCTGCAATCGTAATATCTGCTCCTGTTTTTTTATGATGCTGCAGCATGAGATCGTAGTCCATTTTATAGATATGGTCACCCGAGATGACCAGGACATAGTTTGGATCGTAGCGTTCGATAAACGCCATGTTTTGATAAATCGCGTTAGCCGTTCCTTTATACCATACGCCGCCTTTTTGCTTCACATAAGGAGGCAGGATGGCCATACCGCCATCCTTGCGGTCGAGCCCCCACGGGCTTCCAATGCCCAAATACCGGTTTAGTTCCAGCGGCTGATACTGCGTCAACACTCCTACAGTATCTATACCGGAATGCGCGCAGTTGCTTAACGTAAAATCAATGATGCGGTATTTCCCTCCAAAATACACCGCCGGCTTTGCCAGATCCTTTGTGAGAACGCCTAGTCGCTTGCCTTCTCCTCCTGCAAGCAGCATTGCAACCATTTCCTTTTTTCGACCCATGACACCAACCCCTTCTTAATGTGTGTCCCCACTCGCAAAGCTGAACAACTGGAAGGATAGAGGGGGGAGATAGATGGAAATGCTCTGGTTATAGCCGTGCCATCCCATTTTCTCGCTGTTATATTTCTTTAAAGACCGTGAATCGGAACCTCCGAACTGTACCTCATTGCTGTTTAGGATCATGCGATAACAGCCCGGCTGCGGCACGCCTAATCGATAATGGGTATATCCATTTCTGGAGAAGTTGGCAACCGTAACGGTAAAGCCATGCTTGCCATAACGAATGAAAGATATGATCGATTGTTCAGCATTATTCACATCAATCCATTGGAATGCAGTTGGGTCCTGATCCCTTTCCCACAGTGAGGGTTCATTGGTATAGACATGGTTCAAAGCTTTAACGTACTTATGCATCTTACCGTGAAGCTCATAATCCAGCAGCTTCCAGTCGAGTGGGTCGCGGTCCTTCCATTCGTCGAACTGTCCCCATTCTCCGCCCATAAATAGCAGCTTCTTGCCGGGATGCGCGATCCAGTAACCGTATAATAAACGTAATTGGGAAAACTTCTCCTCGTAGGAGCCGGGCATCTTGTTTAGAAGCGAACGTTTGCCGTGCACAACTTCATCGTGCGAGAACGGTAAAACATAATTTTCTGAGAAAGCATACAAAAGCGAGAAAGTTAGTAGGTGGTGGTGGTGTGAGCGGTCAGCAGGATCAGTCGACATATAGCGTAATACATCGTTCATCCAGCCCATATTCCATTTAAAATTAAAGCCCAGCCCGCCTAAGTAGGTAGGTGAGGTAACTGCAGGCCAAGCAGAAGAGTCTTCTGCAATCATTAGTGCGTCTGGGTAGTAGTGAAATACGGTTTCGTTTAGCCGTTTCATAAAGCGGAGAGCGTCTAGATTGTCAATACCGCCATACTCGTTCCAGGTGAAGAGCTCGGGCGGTTTATCCATGTGGAGGTTTATCATGCTGGCGACGGCATCAATCCGAAGACCGTCGAAGTGGAACATTTCCATCCAGTAGATGGCGTTGGAGATAAGGAAGCTGACAACTTCATTTCGTTTGAAATCAAAGGCCAGTGTTCCCCATAAAGGCTTCTCGGCCAGCCGTTCGTCGTTCCCCTCGTAAATCGGGGTTCCGTCAAATCGCCTGAGCCCGTGATCGTCCTTGCAAAAATGACCGGGGACCCAATCCAGAATGACACCGATACCGTGTACATGGCAGCAATCGATAAAATGCATCAGCTGTTTGGGCTGGCCATATCGGCTGGACGGCGCATAATAACCGGTTATCTGATAACCCCAGGATTGGTCAAAAGGATGTTCGTTAAGCGGCATCAGCTCAATATGGGTATACCCCATCTTGGCTGCGTAAGGAACCAGCTGCTCGGCAAGCTCGTCGTAGGTGAGGAAATCCTCTTTCCCCTTCAGCTGCCAGGAACCGGCATGTACTTCGTAAACTAACAGTGGATTGGAGTAGGCTGGTCGTAGATGTTTGGTATCCATCCATTTCTTATCCCGCCATGCGAACCCGTTAAGATCAGACACAACGGAGGCGGTTCGAGGACGCCTTTCAGCGAGGAAAGCGTAAGGATCTGCTTTGAGCAGCCGCTGCCCGGAAGAGGTAACAATCTCGTACTTGTAAACAGCGCCTTCGCCAAGTCCAGGGACAAAGAGTACCCAAACACCGGTCGAACTAACGCGCTCCATTAACGAACCGGAACCATCCCAGCTGTTAAAATGGCCAACAAGACGAACTTCCCTGGCGTGCGGAGCCCACACTGCAAACCTGACGCCAAATTCACCATCCCAGTCCATTACATGTGCGCCCATGAACCGGAAACTGTGGTAAGCGCAGCCCTTGTTGAACAAATACAAATCGCTCATCAGAAGGCCATACGGTGCCGTTTGAATCATTTCCGACAATCGCCTCCATTGGGTTAGAATGGTACCGAATAAGGGTTTATTCTCTGGTAAATAGGGAGTTACCTTCATTATACATATTTTCATGAAAATAAACACCCCATTTTCAGAAAATGGATGTCACCTTATCTCACATTAATTTGATCATTTCGCTTTGAAACGCGATTGATGTAATAATGCTTGACACAGAGTCCCTTTGATACGGCTTGACTAGAACAGTTGATCCAGGTGCAATCGACCAATTTCTTTGTCCTGCGAGGCATAACGATAAGTGGATCGCCATGTCTCATCAGACGCTGATGGTGCATGGAGCACAGGTCTCTTGCTTTTATCGGTTTGGAGCAATTATCGATTCCGCATGTTTTCATGTTGTCTATTCCCCCTCGAAGCTTCAAACCTGCGTTGTCTAATCTTAACTGAGAAGAAAGGTTGATATAAAGCTCGCTGTTAGCTGATGAATCAATCATTTCTTCGCAGATATGCCATCTTCCGCACGATAGAACCGTTTCATGCCAGCAAGTTTAATTTATTAAACCATTTTGAATTTATTCTTGACGATTTTGTTAAATCTAGTAAATCTATTGTATAGAGACATGCTTACGGCTTATACTCGATTTTGTACATTGGCGTGCTTGGAATTAAGGAGGAAACGTTTATTGCCAGCGTTCTATCACATCTTTCAAATACTGGACCAACCGATGATGCTAGTTAGAGTGACAAAAGAAACAACGACCATACACGAAACGAACGAGGCCTTCTGCAGGCTTTCCGGATATAAACAGGAGCAGCTCAAGTCTGCTTCGCTTGATCTGTTGATTAACAGCCATTTGCCATGTGATAGCGGTCAGCATTTCACGCAGGAGACTGTTCTGACTACCTTCAAACAAGATGAGATTCCCGTACATGTGGAGTTCAGGACATTGACGGTAACCGATCACGATGATGCCAACTATGCCTTGATTATCTTCGAGGACAAGAGCGAATTTGCCCTGGATGAGCCATTAACAGCCATTAACCAAGTCCATGATTCCGCCAAACGATTAAAAATGTGGATGGCCAAACGGGATATCAGCGCAAATCAGATGGCATCCGCCACAAATATATCCATGCAAACTATTTCCAAGCTGCGTAATGGACATATAAAAAAGCCCAGCCGGTTGACGGCTGAGCTGATTGCTGCTGAACTGCAGGTCGCAGTCAGCGATATCTGGCCGGAAGTACGAAACGGCCGGTAATCGCTGACTTATTTTTTGGCTAGAGCTTGCGATAAGAACGGTGTTGGCTCTGAGAGATAATACACATGCAGCTCGTGCATCGCGCGGGTGCAGGCTGTATAAAACAGCTTGCGCTCGCTTTCTTGCTTGTATACCCGGCTCGAGGCGTTATACAGGATAACCGCATCAAACTCCACGCCTTTGGCCAGATAGGAAGGAATGACGACGGTGCCGTTCTCGAAGGTTACCGTCTCCTTCTCAATAAGCCGCATCCCCGGACATCCCGCTTCCAGCGCCTCAAATGCCGTCCGGCTTTCTTCCGCTGTCTTGCAGATCACCGCTATCGAATTGGCACCCTCTTCTTGAAGAAGACGGATACGCCCTGCAATCAAAGCATGCAATTCATCTTCGTCAGCGGCAGCCGTTATGGTTGGCTCGTCGCCATCACGATTAAACGGCACAATCCGACTTCCGCCCTCGATCATTTTACTTGTGAATTCGACAATCTGCTTCGTGGAGCGGTAGCTTCGAGTGAGTACAATGGTCTCCGTCTCATCCTTGCTGTATAGGTCCCCAAGCGGATCAAATCCGTTCCCCAATGCCGCGTGCGCAAAAATCGACTGATTCAGATCCCCAAGGGCTGTCATCTTCGCCATTGGAAAAACTCTCTTCATATAATGGAACTGGAACGGGGAATAATCCTGCGCTTCATCAATAAACAAATGCCTCACCGACGTGTTCATTTGGAAGCCTTCCACCAAATCCTTCATATATAAGTACGGCGTTGCATCTTCATAAGTAAGCACTCCGCGGTTAAGCTGTTCCAATGTAAGCCTGCGAATGGCTTCCCAATCGGACCGGCGGTCTTCGACAAACCATGACGCTTGTTCCTTCTCGTACAATCGACGGTATAAGGTCTGCGTGTCGACAAATCTCAGCTTTTTCACGCGGCTCCGCAAACGTTTGAACCGCTCCTGCACGATCATGGTAGCCAGCATATCTTTCTCACGGCCAAAATCATCAAAGGAGTCCGAAGTATAACGTTCCTTCCGGCGCAATTCATTAAAGGCGTGGATGTATTCTTCTTTATCAAGGAGCTCCATCTCATCTTCCACCCACTGCTTCTTACGTTCTTCCTTGCTTAAACGGGTCAGCTCTTTGAGAAGCCATTCGGCCACCATCTTAAGCCGGTTTGGAATGGTATAGGTCCTAGCCAGGCTGTAAAAATGCTGCTCGATCGCTTCTGCCGTGATTAGCTTCCTGCCTCTGAACTTGATCGATTTAAACAATAAGCCTGATTCGCCGAGCGTTTCCACATAGTTCTCAACAACCTTCATGAAGGATGCGCCCGACTTATGTCGAATAGAAGCGATGCGTGTCTCATAGTCGGGATCATCCATGCTGCCAAGCGTATACTCCATCTGAGCAAAAGGGTCCTCCAGCGCAAACGATTGCCCGATGCGATGCTCCAGATATTGCTGGTAGGTCGTCTGCTGCATATTTTGCTCGCCCAGCTCCGGAAGAACGGTTGCCACGTAGCTGTTGAACATCGGGTTCGGCGAGAACAAGACGATCTGGTCGGCCTGCAGCGATCCCCGGTAGCGGTATAGAAGGTACGCCACACGCTGCAGAGCCGCAGATGTTTTGCCGCTTCCGGCTGCTCCTTGCACAATCAGCAGTCTCGCCCGTTCATTACGGATTATCTGGTTCTGCTCGCGCTGAATTGTTGCTACAATACTCTTCATTTGCGCATCCGACTGCTTGCCCAGTACCTCCTGAAGCAGCTCGTCACCGATGGTAACGCCTGTGTCAAACATACTGATGATCTGGCCTCGGCGAATGACATATTGGCGCTTGAGCGTCATCTCGCCGGTAATCGATCCGGAAGGCGTTACATATTTGGCTGGACCAGGCGAGTAATCATAATAAAGACTGGAAACAGGCGCCCGCCAATCATAAACCAAATAATTCGAACCGCTCTCATCCAGCATAGAACCGATCCCGAGATAGATCTGTTCTTCCTCCGAGGTTCCTTCTTCTATAAAATCGACACGCCCGAAATAAGGGGTTTGCTCCAGCTTCCGCAGCAGCTTGACCTGCTGCACGGCATGCCTGTGGCTGTGCTCGCGTTCAGCAAGTACTTCAGCCTGCTGCTTCAAGCTCGCGGCCGACTCTGCAGACTCAGCCGCATCCTCGAAATTCAGCGTGACATCATCCCAGAAATTTTTCCGGATATCAACGATATCTTCCCTCATGCCGCTTGAGGTTTGCAGCAGCTTTCCCAGCTGCTCACGAATGAGCCGCATCATACGGTCCACTCGTTTTTGCTCTTCCATACGCTGCTCGTCCTGCATGACTTATCCTCTCCTTCAAGCGTAAACGGCTGCACCACCATTGGAGGCACAACCTAAGTTTCGCTGGCGAAATATAAACACAATATAGAGAAAAATAGTTGTAAAATGGTCGTTTTCCCATTGTAACAAAATCTGCCTGTCAAGGTGAAGGGGTGTCACCGTCCCAAAATCGTATTGATCCGCTGAAAGCGAACGATTATAATATCAAAGGCAGAAAATCTATCATACACCCTGCGCATGCGGGCTGCAAGTTCTCTCACCGCGCATACGGTTTAGGAAGTCCAACAGGAGGCACTATGTTTAATTTGTGGTTTGGCGCGCTATTTATGCTCGTCCATTTTACGTTATTTTTAATCTCATACCGGCTGTTTGGCCGTGTGGGCATTTACGCATGGATCGGGATGGCGACTGTTCTGGCTAATGTTCAAGTCGTCAAAACCGTCGAGATGCCCTTTGATATCGTCATTACACTTGGTAATACGATGTACGGCACCATCTATCTCGCATCCGATCTACTGAACGAAAAGTATGGCGAGCGTTCCGCAAAAAAAGCGGTGTGGTTCGGTTTCTTTACCCTTATCGCTTCAACGATTATTATGCAGATGGCACTCGTCTTCCGGCCGGATCCTTCAGAGCTTGCCCACGACACCAATGATGCTCTGCATACGATCTTCGGGCTTATGCCGCAAATTGCTCTGGGCAGCCTATGTGCTTACTTTGTGAGCCAGTTCCTGGACGTGCGGATTTATTCGATTCTTAAACGGGTGTTTCCTGCACCGGGACAGCTGTGGATCCGCAATAACGGCAGTACAGTTGTAAGCCAGTTCGTAGATACGCTCATTTTCTGTACGATTGCGTTTGCCGGCACACTGGAAGGAAGCCTATGGATTTCCGTCTTCCTCTCGACGTACGTCATTAAATTTATCGTTTCCGTCTGCTCTACCCCATTCCTGTACGCGGCAAGACGGTTTACGTTCAAAGATGAACAAGAGGATTAGAAAGGGCTCCCTTGCCGGGAGCCCTTCTTTATTGCGATATGCCGATATCATCCAGCATGATTTTACCCGGACCACCGATAAAGCGGAACGTAATCTGGCTGACGGATATCGTTTTATTATTGACTGCCTGAGCGAAATCTTTCAGCGGTATCCGGAAGGTCTGGAATACCGATTCCGTATTATGCTTGTATTTCCCGCTCTTAATCGTCTTCTCGAGCCAAGGAATAAGAGTATAGGTCGTCAAGAACGGCTTCTGTACAGACATATACCGATCGAGCGGAAGTATGATAGCATCGCCAGTTGACGACGTTAACTCGATCTGAATTTCCGGTGAAGTCACCTGATGATCAGGATCCAGCTGCGATGACAAATTCGCGAGGGAAAAAGCAAACATGCGATTCGCCTCTGCAGCCTCTGCTAGCGAAAACGGCTGAGCCAAGGACAACGTGTAAGAGCTGTCCTCCAGCCATTCGATCTGAGCGCCTACGGTTCCCTTGTTATTATGATCACGGTCTTTCACATCATGCTCGTCCCATGATTTCAGATTATCGGCTTCAAGCTTTCCGCCTTGAGGAAGTGTTGTCTTGATGCGGTCCTCATCAAAGCGCGCAATCATATGAAAGGACGAATCCTCATATCGCGTCACATAAGCCGTGGAATCCGGAAGCCAACCAAGACCTGTACGGTAATCCTGCAGCAGCGGAATATAATCCGTCTTCCGATGAAGCGTTGATTCAAGAAATGCGGCTACATACACTTTTGCAGCCTGCTGCTGTTCAGCCGCCTTCATCATCCCGCGCTGGCTGAGAAACAATCCGCCTGGCGGACGCTCATCCATCATTCCCCATTCCGTATTAAACCGGCTGTGATTCGCCTCCGACAAATACACGGATGCTTTCATGTAGCCGGAATCGGGCGTAAAGCTTGTCCGGATATATTGCCGGTCCCCGTAAAAGTCATTCACGTCTCCATCACGTGCTCCCTGCAGGACCAGATAATTGACATCTGTCAGCTTCGCTGTCTTGCTGTCAATGGTTTTGTCCGTTGGAGCAAGGGCAATAACCGTTTGGATCTGAACTTGGGTTTTGTTCAGGCTGTCAAGCGTTTGATCGTCGGCAAACCAAGTGTTCTGGTCTGCTGCCATCGCAACGGCCTGTCCGCCCCGGGAGTGCCCGATCAGAGCAATATTGGAGAAATCGACCCGGTTATAAAAAGCATTATCCGGCATCTCGCTAAAGGATTGAATCTGCTGAATATGCTTGAGCAGCATCCAGGCTCTGACCTTGAAATCATTATCCGGAATACCCGACCAAGTCGAGTAATTCAAGAAGTTCTCATCCACGGAGATCGCAATATATCCGCGGCTTGCAAGCAGCTCGCCCAAATAATCATAGCCGGCATCCGAGAAGTCTTCCATTAAGTGATTGCCGTGTACCATCAGCACGAGCGGGAACGGACCATTCCCTTCAGGCATCCACACCCGGCCGTTTAGAGGCAGATTATCTTCATCAAATCCCCAGAACTTCTCTTTCATCCAATACCAGTGTTTCATGTATTCGGAAGCATCAACCGACTTCGAGATCAGCTCTGCGTCTTCCCCATAATCATCACGCTGTTTATCGGACCCGCTTCCATAATTGAAGAAATGGTAGCCGTAATCGCCTGGCTCGCCTGGATTCTCGGCATCGATAACAGCGGGAGCCCCTGCTTCCTCCGCACCGGCGAATACCGTAGCCGCTTCTCCGCCGCCCGACGGCTCCACGATCCAGATGAAGGTTCCGGACACCAGCATAACGGCAAGAACCATACCCGATAGGATGCGTACACGGCTTCGGCTGAACCAGCCGATCAGCACGCCGGCTATAGCTCCAATGGCTGTAAAAATAACAGCACATATGGCCGAGTTCCAGATCTCAAAATCTGAATAATACAAAATATAATAGCATTCGAATCCGACATACAGCAAAAAGCCGGCAAACAACCGCGGAACCGGTACATACAGCAGCGATAAAATGATCGCTATTAGCTGCGAGGCCAACAGCAAGGCCAATGCATTAGCCAGCACAAAAGCACCAATGTCAACGGCTGTTCCAAATCCCGTCGGCATTCCTAATGCGGCTGTCGTAATCGCGGCAGAGCCAAACAGCAGAAGGCCTGCAGCACCGGAACGCCAGAGCGGTCCGTCATATTCAAGACGCCTTGCGAGTCGAAAGCGAAGCCAGTTGAAAAATCTTTTTTGACGCGGCTCCTGTTCCGGCTGAAGCTGCGGCTGGACTAATTCGAGTTCCATAGCGACTCCGATTCCTTAACGAACAGCCAGTTCCGTCCGTCACGGCGCTCAATGTCCACCGGAACGTCAAAAAACCGGCTCATTCGCTCAGAGGTCAACACTTCATTTGTTGCTCCCGCCGCAAATACTTCGCCCTGCTTGATCAGAAGCGTATGGCTGAAGCAAGGCAGTATTTCCTCCACATGATGCGTGACATATATAATTGTAGGTCCTTCTTTTGCAACCTTATGAATCATGGATAACAGTTGTTCTCTCGCAAAGACATCAAGTCCGGTGCAAGGCTCGTCCAGGATAAGCAGCTTAGGCTTTGCCATAAGTGCTCTTGCAATCAAGACGCGCTGCCGTTCACCCTGCGACATGGTGTCGTACGTACGACTTGCCAGGTAAGAACAGCCCAGATTGGCCAGCAACTCCAATGCTTGAACGCTGTCCTCTTCATTTGTATGATCATAGAGACCGATTGTGGCGAACTTTCCGCTTAAAACGATGTTGATGGCCGTTTCGCTTCCATACAGCTTCTGCTGCAGGGAAGTGCTGACCCAGCCGATGCTTTTGCGAAGCTCGCGCAAATCGTATTCGCCGAATTTCTTGCCCAGAACAGAAATCTGTCCGCCGGTTGGCCATATATAGCCGTTAATCATATTCAGAAGTGTTGTTTTACCGGATCCGTTCAAGCCCAGCAAGCACCAATGCTCGTTTGGCTGAACCTGCCAATTGATCTCGCTCAGAACCTGCTTGTCCCCACGTTCCCAGCTAGCCTGCCTAATATCAATAATCATCGGTTGTTCCCCTCCCATACATCTATAAATTATAGGTAAAATCGGGCAGAGCGGCAATCCAAAGTTATTGACAATCCTTTTGTAAGTGCCCACAGCAGGGTAAATCTGTTGGATCAAACCAATATTATGTATCTATAACAAAAAAAAGCCTCAGCGGCGTAATTGCCGCCAAGGCTTTGACTCAGGTTACCGCGTAATAAAACGGAACAATGACTAACGAAAGTAATACAGCGATAAGGCCAATTGCCATTGCCCATCCGCCAAGCGCTCTTGCTCCCTGGCGATATGCAATGAAGCCAAGTACAGCTGAAGTGATGCCAAGTACAACCGGCCATAAAAACCAGGATGCGGCAGCAAATACTAGTGCAACCCAGCCAAGGGCTGTTCCTCCGGCCTCTACATCTTCTGCTGCTTCTTCAATGCTTTGTTCTCTTGGTACATAGGAGACGGGACTTCCTACAGCGAAATCCGCTGCCATTTCTTCATGGACGTTATTGACGTTATTTTCATTGGCCCATTCTTCCACTTTACCGCCGTTCAAATCCGGCATCGCATTTGGTGCCGATACTTCATATTGCGGATAATCGTTCTTATGACGATCCGTGATTTTTACGCCTCTTTGATCCATTCCCCGTCACTCCTTCGGTTTAAAAGTGTGGCAGCAGGTAGCGGATGATTCCGTCGCTTGGTCCTGATGGTAAAGCCCAAGATCGTCAGCTGCAAATTCTTCATTGAAGTCAGCATGCTGATCAATATCAATGGAAATGGCATCGGCGTTGCAATTGTTGCCTTCTTTCCAGAAGGTACAGTTCGATACGCTGCAGGATACACCTTTCGGCATAAAAAAAATCACCTCCGTTATCAAGTTTCCCTGATCGAAAGTGATTCATTCCGTCCTATTTTTGCCCCTGCATACGGCGCTGGGTCATGTAATCATTCTCATAATAAGCCAATTCATCGCGCAGCTCTTCGTAGATCTTGGACACGCTAAGAACGATGTCACGCGCTTCACGTACTGGCTTAAAGCGGAAGCGGATTGCGTCTTGTCCGGTATAAGCATAACGGCCGTCTTCCGAGTAACATTCATTCTTCGGATAGAAGAAGGCATTCACGCACTGATGATATACATCGTACAAGGCGCGTTCAGCAAAGTCGTTATCGAAATTTGGTCTTCTGAGCAATACTCCCAGTTTCTCAACCGAGACTTCGGAGAAGACCAACAAATGTCTCAAATCAGACAAAAGGCCTTTGTAAAACGTTTGTGCTTCATCTCCAGTTTCTTCGCCGATTAATTGGTTCAGCGAATACTGGTTAAGAAACGATTCCAATTGATTAATTGCATCTTTTAACTTTGTACGCGATGTTTCACTAAGCGACTTCGCATTGGTCGATGGCATATAGGTAGTTCCCCTTTCTTCTACTACAACAAAAAAAACTAAGGCACCGACAATATGATACCACAAATTACATTGGTTTGGTACTGGCGTTTCAGACATTGTTCCGCGCATATTTTCAGCCTAACGATGTGCAACCTATCCAGTAGTGTGACAACTACGCTGGCTTAGCAACGGAGGGACGAAGGAACAATGAACGCAAAAAAATGGATTGGTCTTTGTGCCATTATAGCACTGGTAGCCATTGTTGTACCCGGTACACGTTATATCTTCAATGACCGGAAAGCTCCTGAATCAGAGGTGAGAAACTTCTCGGCAGAACAGGAAAAAACACTTAAAGTGAAAACCTTAAATAAAGATATGGATGCCACCGCCCTGCTCTGCTCAACCGAATGCAGCAAAGAATTCCATAAACTCATGAACAGCGGTGTAAAAGCCCATACGCTGAAGGCGCAATCCGATAAGGTTACCCACATGATGAATATGCACAAGCATATGGCCTATATCAGCTGGCTTAATGGAAACCGGAGTGTAGATCGTGGAGCCCTTCCGGATAAAACAGCAGCTCAGTATGTTGCCGATGCCAAAGCAAAGGTGAAGGCGGGTCAATCTTATCAGTCCAAGCCGTTCATGAGCGAAACCGGCAGCCGGTACATGGTGCTTGGAGTCCCAAGCGGGAAAAAGAATGGCATTGGCGTCGTAGGTGTCATTAATCAGGATATTGTCATGCAGGTTGAACGTCATCAGAAACGGAACTTGCGGCTTGTACCTTATCCGGCGGAAGGCAATTACCGGATTGAATCGGTTGATCCTAATTCCAATCGCGAGACAACCGTCCATAACGGCGAAGACAATGGCAATGCCAGCCATTATCACGTCAGGGATGTGGTTGTACATTTTCAGGATAAGCTGACTAACCAGCAATTAGACCAAATTAAGCAAAAAATCAACGCGCAGCACATTCAACGGATTGGTGACACTTACGTATTCCGTTCCAAGGACATGGATGCAGACAAAATGGTTCATTATTTCCAAAAGTCCTGGAAAACCGAATACGTTGAGCCGCACTACCTGTACCTGACCAACGAAACAGCAGATGACAATGCTGACATCATCACTCCTAACGATGCTCTTTACTCCCAGTATCAATGGAATCTGCCTTCTATCGAAACCGAAAAAGGCTGGGGCTTATCGAAAGGCAATGAGAAAGTAATCGTGGCTATCCTGGACACTGGCGTGCAGGCCGATCACCCTGATCTGCAGGGTAAACTGATGGATGGCACAAACATTGTAGATACCGATGCCGCTCCTAATGACGATGTTGGTCATGGTACCCATGTCGCAGGCATTATTGGAGCTTCGGTTAACAATGGCGAAGGTGTGGCAGGCATCTCCTGGTACAACAAGCTTATGCCGGTAAAGGTTCTGGATAGCAGCGGTGCAGGCTCTACCTATTCAGTTGCCCAAGGGATTATATGGGCGACAGACCACGGTGCCAAAGTTATTAATATGAGCCTTGGCAACTATGCGCAGGCGGAGTTCCTTCACGACGCTATTAAGTATGCATACGATCATGATGTGGTGTTGGTTGCAGCCAGCGGCAACGATAATACGGACCGTCCCGGCTATCCGGCCGCATACCCGGAAGTATTCGCAGTCGCTGCTACTGACTCCGGCAACAACAAAGCTTCGTTCTCCAACTACGGGGATTATATCGACGTTGCGGCGCCAGGAGACAGCATTGCAAGCACCTATCCGGGCAGCCAATACGCAGCCTTGTCGGGCACGTCAATGGCCAGCCCGCATGTCGCGGCATTAGCAGGCTTGATCCGTTCGATCAATCCTGACCTGAACAACGAGGAAGTCATGGAGATTATGCGCAAGTCCTCCATTGATCTGGGCAACAAAGGCAAGGACAATTATTTCGGCTACGGCCTGATCGACGTGGACAAAGCTCTGAAGGCAGCATCGAACTACACATCCGCCCTTCAGAACTTCCCAAGCCAAACCGAGCGCCGCTTGGAGGCGATCAGCCGGAAATATAACGCGGGCTAACACGAAGGACGCTCAGATTAGATCTCCCGCCGTTCATTTAATAATTAAAGTAAAGCATCCTCTGGCAATTGCCGAGGATGCTTTTGCTTTATTGGCGAGACAAAAACTACTGCTTTCTGCTCACCTTGCACGAAATACATTATAATGTGCCGATGTTAGCTCGTATTCGGAGTTATATTGCACGAAATGCACCATAAGTTGCTTAAATAGTCTATTTGAGGCCATTTCGGTCTGATATCCTGCATTTCGTGCAATGTATCTACCCTTCCCTGGCTAATTCCCTCAATTTTCCTGCATTACGTGCAGTGGGGGCAGTACTGACCGAGCGGCGAAACTGCGCGATGTATACAAGCATCATAATTGGCATAGGTCAAAGGATGCTTGCTTGTTGTTATTGCGATTGGCGCCAGAGGAGCCGAAAGGTGTATCTCTTTTCGTCGCCTTTGTCGGAACGACAACAGCGGCCGAAAGAGATATCCTGCCTCGACGATCGACAGCGATACGTTAGCTGCACCAAGCGGCGGAGCCACGCGAGGTATCCCTCGGTTAGAGGACATAAATAAGCATCCTTGGCAAGAGCCAGGGATGCTTATTTGTTGTGATGTGAAGGAAAGAGTGATGTTGGCGCCAAAGGAGCGGTAAGGGTATCTCTTTCGGTCGCCTTTGTCGGTACGACAACAGCGACCGAAAGAGATACCCGCCCCCGACGACCACTGCCAACCAACCACCTTGAACTTTCCGAAACGAAACAACAAAAAGCCTCCCGGCGAATGCCAGGAGGCGTAATTTGTTGTCCGTTGCGGAAAGTTTGCCGTAAGCCGGGTTCTGTACTTCCAAGTGGTCATAACGGGAACGACCCTCCCACGACGAAGCGACAATCATCTATCTAGGCCATCCATTGCTGAACAGCTCAAGCAACCAACCCGAACGAGCCTCGGGCTAAGGCTGCAGCTCGAAGCTGCTACGTTCTCTCGGTCTTGCTCCAAGTGGGGTTTACCAGGAATATAGTCACCTATACTCCTCGTGGTCTCTTACACCACGGTTCCACCCTTGCCTGTGCACGGCATAAGCCGGCCATCGGCGGTCCATTTCTGTGGCACTATCCTTCAGCTCGCGCTGACTGGACGTTATCCAGCACCCTGCCCTGTGGAGCCCGGACTTTCCTCTCGCGGCAACAAGGCCGCCAGCGATTGTCTGTCAAACTTTCCGATGCACGACTAAGTATACAAGGAATTTTACAAAAGCTCAACCTGTTTTATAGAACCAAATACTACACAAAACGGAAAGGCTCCGTATTGATGGAGGAATAAACAGCTTTTGTCTCATACTTCCGATCCAAAAACTGCTGATTTAGCCAATCCGCTACACGCTGCTTCATAATTTTCTCGACGTTGTGGCCGGGATCGATGATCGACAGTCCATCCGCCAAAGCATCATGCGCGGTGTGATAGTCAACATCCCCTGTAATCAATACATCTGCGCCGGCAAATTGAGCATGACGGGTATAACGCCCGCCGGAGCCGCCTAATACGGCGGCCTTCTTCAAGATCCGGTTCGGATCGCCAACAAGCCGGACATAAGGCACTTCGAATACTTCTTTCACCTTTTCGGCCAATTCCCCGAGAGTTACAGGTGTCTCCAACTTGCCGCTGCGGCCAAGTCCAAACGAACGGCCCTTCAAATCCACAGCGTACAAATCATAAGCAACCTCTTCATAAGGATGCGCCTTCAGCATAGCCTGCACCACTTTACGGTGAACGCTATGCGGAACAATCGTTTCAATACGAACTTCCTTCGCTTTCTCCAATTGCCCAGGCTTACCTATAAAAGGATTCGTTCCTTCGCCAGGCAGGAAGGTACCCGTTCCTTCAATATTAAAGCTGCAGTGGCTATAATCACCGATATGACCTGCACCCGCCTGGAACATCGCCTGAAGCACCTTCTCATGATGGTCCTCCGGTACAAATACGACAAGCTTATACAGCTTATCGGTATGCACTTCCTCCAGGCATTGCCGCCCCTCGGTCTTGATCCCGACTAGGTCGGCCATCCAATCATTAATGCCGCCATCGGCTACATCCAGATTGGTATGCGAAATGTAGACCGCAATATCATTCTTAATAAGCTTCTCGTACAGCCTGCCTGCTGGAGTTGCCGTATCGAGCTTCGCTAAAGGTCGATAAATAATCGCGTGATGCGCAATAATAAGCTCGGCTCCTGCAGCAATCGCTTCATTAACAACCTCATCGGTAACATCGAGTGCTACGACGACTTTGCGGACTTCCTTATTTAAAGTACCGAGCTGAAGCCCGATCTTATCATTCTCAACCGCATAATGCTTCGGCGCAAGCTGCTCCATTATTTGGATGACGGTTTGCCCGTTTGCAAACATTGAAGCACCTCCTCGATCACATTCATTTCTTCAACGAATTGCTGCTTTTTCTGCTCCGCCTGTTCCAGATCCGATTGGGACATCTGAGCAACAATTCGGCCCAGCTTATCAAGCTCAAACCGCCATTTTTTGAAAAAGACTTCTTTTGGCGCGCGAAGCAGATGCGGCCCCATCTTCTCCAAGATGGAGGCTCCTTTATCCTGATGTACAGACAGCATAAGGAAAGAAGGATCGTACACCTCAGCATTACGCTCCTTTACTTCCGCTTCATCATACTTGAAGGCATGCAGCACTTCATAAATTTTGTCGTCTTCCTCCAGAATGGTCTCTTCTGCGAGGAACCAGCCACGCTTAAACAGCCAGCCTCGTACGAACTCTTCGCCAACATTAGGCTGAAGCACAAGCTCCTTCACCCCATCCAGCTTGCCGGCTAAAAATCCCTCTTCCAGAATGCCGCTCATCAAGCTGCCGCCCATACCGGCAATTGTAACGGTATCAGCTTCCCCCGGCTGGAGTACAGACAAGCCGTCTCCACGACGCACTTGAAGTTTGCTTGTCAGTCCTGCATCTGCTGCCTGTTTGCGCGCAGCCTCAAATGGGCCTGGATTCAGTTCGCCTGCAATCGCAGACGGAACGCGGCCCGATTGAATCAAATAGACCGGAAGCAAGGCATGATCGGAACCGATATCCGCTACACGCGAGCCCGGTGATACAAAATCTGCAATGGTCTGCAGACGTTTCGAAAGTTTCAACATTAAGCAACCCACACCATCCATTGTTTTCGCATAAAGAACAACAGTCCGCCGCCTGCAGCAATCTTCACTAGCAATTGCAGCTGCAGCTGCAGCATGACAGGTTCTTTCCATACAATCATTTCATACAACTCCGGCATGAACCATAAAATCGCACATACCGCGAATAAGACCATTGCCGACGGTTTGGACCAGCGATGCACGAACCAGCTCGCCCATCCGAACAGGATTGAGATCGGCATCCAATACAGCTGTGATTCATACCAAGCCGGTAAGCTCGTATATTCGGCCAACAGCCATGCATATACCATTATGCCCGCTAACCAGCCGCAAAGATGCAGCAGTTGAATTCTTGACGCAATTCCATATACAACCCAGAAAAGCGCGCAAAAGCCGAGCATTACTGCTTTCCAGCCCCAATCGGTCCAATCATTCTGCTTCAATATGTATAAGCCGGATCCAAGCATCAGCAGCATGCCCGTACCCGTAACGGCAAGCCCAGCAGCCTCATAACGGCGGCGAAGACGGGCGCCATACCATAGCAAACCGATGACGGCAACAGCCGAAACCCCAATTTGCAATAGCGGATGAAAAACGTTAAAATAAAGCACAACAAAGGAAATAAAGGTAAAAAATCCAAATGTAAGGAGCCAATGCTTGCCGGAAGCATGCTGAACGGCCATTACGGCTTTGGTTATCGAATGACTGGATTCACGTTTTGTTTCCTTATCATGATCCATGTACAAGTTAAGCAGAAAATCACAATATTGATCCGGCAGCAACTTGCTTCTGCTCCAGTGTTGAATTTCTCGGACGATAATCTGGCGTCGCTCTTCGTTCATATGCCTTATGTTGTCCTCTCAGGTAGGATGACAATTGGTCAATTGAGAAAAAAGACCTTGCTGCAAGAGCAGAAAGGTCGTTATTGGTAAAGCTATCTTATTCTAGGAAGTCTTTAAGCCGTTTGCTGCGGCTTGGGTGACGAAGCTTACGCAAGGCTTTCGCTTCAATCTGACGAATCCGTTCACGGGTTACGCCAAATACTTTGCCAACTTCTTCGAGCGTACGCGTACGTCCGTCGTCGAGGCCAAAGCGCAGGCGAAGAACATTTTCCTCACGCTCCGTCAATGTATCAAGCACATCTTCCAGCTGTTCCTTCAGCAGCTCATAAGCCGCTGCATCAGCAGGCGCCAGTGCCTCCTGGTCTTCAATAAAGTCGCCCAGATGCGAATCGTCTTCTTCACCGATTGGTGTTTCCAGCGACACAGGCTCTTGTGCGATCTTCATGATTTCTCTGACTTTATCGGTGCTGAGTTCCATCTCCGCCGCAATTTCCTCCGGGGTCGGTTCACGCCCGAGCTCTTGAAGGAGCTGTCTCGAGACACGAATGAGCTTGTTGATCGTTTCAACCATATGAACCGGGATACGGATCGTCCGCGCTTGGTCCGCAATGGCTCGCGTAATCGCCTGACGAATCCACCATGTTGCATACGTACTGAATTTAAAGCCCTTTTGATGGTCAAACTTCTCTACCGCTTTGATCAGACCCATGTTGCCTTCTTGAATCAAATCAAGGAACAGCATGCCACGGCCAACGTATCGTTTTGCAATACTGACAACGAGACGAAGGTTAGCTTCTGCAAGTCTCCGCTTGGCTTCCTCATCCCCGTTCTCAATCCGTCGCGCCAGTTCGATTTCATCATCCGCTGACAGGAGCGGAACACGACCAATTTCCTTCAAATACATCCGTACAGGGTCATTGATTTTGATCCCTGGCGGCAGTGCCAAGTCGTCGTCGAAGTTGAAATCATCCTGCTCACGTTCAGAATCCTCACCGCGGTTAAGCGGATCGCGATCCTCATCTCTTTCGTTTAGTACCTCAATTCCTAAATCATCCAGCTGTTCGAAAAATTCATCAATTTGCTCCGGATCTTGATCAAACGGGGATAATTTCTCCATAATCTCTTTATAAGTTAAGGAGGCTCTTTTCTTCCCCTGTTCAATCAATTGTTCCTTCACTAAATCGAGTTTTTGTTCGGCATCTAGTTCAGTATGCTGATCATTCGCCATATTCCGACTCCCTCCTCCCTAGAACCGATCGTCAAGTCGTTCCTTTTAGCTGTCTCTCTAGGGTTATAATCTCACTTAACATTTGCGCAGCGAGCAGATGATCTCCGGCGCGTTCCGCCTGCATCATTTCCTCTTTTTTTCGGTCGATTTCCCGGAACTTAGGAACCTTGATAATGTCCTGAATATCGGCTTCCAAAATGGCATCGTCAAAAGGAAAATCTCCGTCCATCATCAGAATGGCTGCAGCCGTCCTCTCCAGACGTTCGTCTTGGAGAGAGGCAATAAATCGCCCGGCATCCGGATCATAGCCCTGCGCATAAAATGCGTATAAATAAGCAGCAAGCGCTGCGTGATCCTCAATATTGAACGCGTCCCCCAGCTTGTCATGGACACTTAACGCCACATCTCTGTCGCGCATCATCACATGAAGCAGCCGCCGCTCTACATACGTATAAGCGGGCAACAGCACAGGAGGCCCCGATCTTCGGCGATTTTCATTCCTACCATTATTCCACGAATTGTCGTTATTATCCCTTCCGGGTTTCTTTTTTTGCAATTCTTGATGCTTAATATGACAATCCTGCTTCAATACTTCTAATGGGAAATTAAATTCGCGTGAAAGCTCCTGCAGATAAACTTCGCGTTCAATAGCGGAATCAAGCTCTGCCACAATTCCAGCGGCTTCAAGCAAGTAATTTTTCCGACCTTCTTCTTTTAGCAGTATATGGTTTTTTCTTGAATATATAAGCTTAAATTTTGTGGTGGTGGCAGGTTGGTCAATCACTTCACGAAGATATGCATCCGGACCGTATTCGGTAATATACTCATCCGGATCTTTACCTTTCGGCAGCATGGACACCATCACTCTAAGCCCTGCTCCTTCAAGCATCGGAATGGATTTCATGGCGGCAGCTTGTCCAGCATCATCACCGTCATAACAGACCACAATCTCTTCAGCCTGACGGGCAAGTATGGTACAGTGTTCCTCCGTCAATGCTGTTCCCATTGTGGCAATTCCATTCTTCACGCCCGCACTCCAAGATTTAATTACATCCATATACCCTTCGAATAAAACAACTTGCTTGCTCTTGCGGATGGCAGGTCGCGCATGATGCAGATTGTAAATCGTGCGGCTTTTCGTAAACAACATCGTTTCCGGCGAGTTCAAATATTTCGGCTGGCCTTCACCGATAATACGTCCCGCAAACGCTGTTACCTTGCCGTCCCGATCCCATATCGGAAACATGATTCGTCCCCGAAACCGGTCTACATATCCGCTTCCGTCAGACTTGGCAGATAGCAGCCCGCCTTTCTCCATTAAGGAGGGATCGTACTTTCGTGCGGACAAAAAGTTACTGAGTGTATCCCACTGCGTCGGTGCATAACCGATCATAAATTGATTGATCAGCTTATCACCAAACCCCCGTCCACGCAAATATTCTTTTGCTTCTGTGCCATACTGCGTGTTATTCAATAAATAATGGTAAAACTTTGCAGTAAGCTCATGCGCTTCAAGAATTGCGTTCCGATCCGCATCGGCTGCTGTCGGCTTAGCGCCGTCCGGATTGGCCCAAGTAACAGGTATACCGGCTTGTTCAGCCAGCTCGCGGACCGCTTCGGGAAAGGTATAACTTTCAATCTCTTCCACAAACCGGATAACATTTCCTGTCTTGCCGCAGCCGTAACAATGAAAAATCTGCAGTTCCGGCGTTACGGTAAACGAAGGAGTCTTCTCGGAATGGAAGGGACAAAGTCCTTTCATGTACTTGCCGTTCTTTGAAAGATGAACGTATTTGCTCACCGTATCTACGATGTCATGATGACGGCGTACCGCCTCAATAACGTCATCCGGTATTTTACCGTAGGTCATTGTCCATCACCTTCATCCTAATGACACGTAAATAATATTCGCTAAATGTCATGTTTCTCCTGCAAGTTTGCTAAAACTTTTGTCAACTTTTGTTGAAAACGCTCCCGATCGTCATTATTCATTGCTTTTGGGCCTTTCGTTTTGCCTCCTGCACGCCTTCGTTTCGCTGATTCATGACGCCGTTCCATCAAATAATCGATGTTCTCGTCCGAATACTCTTCACCGCGTGTAGACAAGACGACCGCACCTTTCCCGATCGCAATGCAAGCGAGACCAAAGTCCTGCGTAATCACAATATCGCCCTTGGTTATATGATTCACGATATACAAGTCGACCGATTGGCTGCTCCGGTCGACTTGCACAACCGAAACACCTTCCTGCGGCTCAAGCCGATGGTCATAGGAAGAGACCATGACTACCGGAACACGGAAACTGCGCGCGGCCCGAGCAATTTCGGTCTTAACGGGACAAGCGTCGCCGTCAACGACGATTGTCGGTTGCTTATGCTCCAATCACGCATCACCGCTCATTTTTTGTATATTTCAATTACCGTTACTATTATATACGGCAAGACTTCAAAAAAATCCTGCATTTTGGCTTAATCGCTGCGAAAATGCTCCATAATCAGACTTGCCGTCTCTTCTACCGCACGATGCGACACGTCGATAACGACACATCCGATTTGTTTCATAATCCCTTCCGCGTATTCAAGCTCCTTCAAGATCCGATCCTCCGCCGCATACGATGCGCTGTCGGGCAACCCTAACGCCTTCAGCCGTTCCTTCCGAATGGTGTTCAAATAAGGTACGCCAATCGTAAGGCCTATAATCCGCTCAACCGGAACATTAAACAGCTCTTTCGGCGCCTTGATTTCCGGGACAAGAGGAATGTTGGCCACCTTGTATTTTTGATGCGCCAGGTACATGGACAGCGGAGTCTTTGACGTCCGCGATACACCTATAAGGACGATGTCTGCTTTCAGCACCCCCGAAGGGTCTTTGGCATCATCATAACGCACCGCAAATTCGACAGCATCCACCTTGCGGAAATAATCCGCGTCAAGAACATGGTTAAGACCGGGTTCTTGACGCGAGTGACGGCCGGTCTGCCGTTCCAGGCTTTCGATGAGCGAGCCGAGCAGATCAATAGCTTCGACCTCATGCTCCCTGGCAAGATTCTTCATAGCCTCCCGCAGATGCGGGATGACCAGGGTATAGAGCACGATGGCACCGGACAGCTTGGCTTGCAAGACAAACCGTTCCAGCGTCGGAATATCCATAACAAACGGCGCGCGGCGGATGTCCGTCTGAACCGGATGGAATTGCGCAACAGCTGCCCTGACTACAAGCTCGCCGGTATCGCCTGCAGCGTCAGATACAACGTAAATAATCACTTCAGCTGAACCTGCCATAATCATCATCCTTTCTATGGATTGACGACAATGATACAACGATGAGTATTACCAAACCAGCTTCGAGAAGTCTGCGATTGCCGTAATATCATCCGCGATAAGCGCAAGTGATGCCAATCGGTTGCTGCGTACTGCGTCATCTTTAGCCATAACCATCACCGAATCGAAATAAGCATTGATGGCTTGCTTCAGCGACGACAAGTTAGCAAGTGCGGAAGCGATGTCTCCCTCGGCTATTGCTTTTGCAACTGCCGGATGGGCTTTTTGCCATTGCTCGTAGAGCGCGCCTTCAGCCGCTTCTTCGAACAGAGCCGAATTTACCGAACGCGATTCTGCTTTGGAAGCCAGATTGCATACCCGGTTAAACGCATCAATAGTAAGCTTAAACTCACTGCGTTCGTTTCCGGAAGCCAGTTCATTAATAAGCGCGGCACGTTCTACTGTAATACGCAGATCATTAAAGCCGGTTGCCATTACCGCATCAACGACGTCATAACGGTTAGCTTGCTCCGACAATACATTCTTCACACGAAGGGCGAAGAAGTCGTTCAGATCATTACGGATCTCTTCGCTGCTGCGTTTCATCCCGCGTGCTGCATGGACTTCAAGAGCTGCATCAAACAGATCGGTCAGCTTAAGATCAAGCCCTTGCGCCAGAATGATTTGGACGATACCCGAAGCCTGGCGGCGCAAGGCATAAGGGTCCTGTGAACCCGTCGGGATAATACCGATCGAGAAACAGCCAGCGATCGTGTCGATCTTGTCGGCAAGGCTGACGATCGCGCCCACAACGGATGCTGGCGCACGGTCACCTGCGAAACGCGGTTGATAATGCTCGTTAATGGCTTGCGCTACCGCTTCGCCTTCACCTGCTTTACGAGCGTAATCTTCACCCATAATACCTTGCAGTTCAGGGAACTCGTATACCATTTGAGTAACAAGGTCGAATTTGCAAATATCGGCTGCACGGCTTGCCGCTGCAGCGGTATCGGCATCAACACCAAGCTTCGAAGCAAGCAGATCGGCTGTCGCACGGATTCTTCTTACTTTGTCGGCAACTGTTCCGAGCTCTTCGTGGTAAACGATATTTTCAAGCTTCGCAAGCGCATCGTTAATGGCAAGCTTCTGATCTTCCTCGTAGAAGAACTTTGCGTCAGACAGACGTGCGCGAAGCACCTTCTCGTTACCTTTCGCCACGTTTTCGATCGAAGTCCGGTCGCCGTTACGAACCGTTACGAAGAACGGCTGCAGCTGGCCTTCCGCGTTCAACACCGGGAAGTAACGCTGATGCTCACGCATCGAAGTGATAAGAACCTCTTGAGGGATATTCAAAAAGGCAGGATCAAATGTTCCATATAATACGTTCGGATACTCGACCAGGAATAAGACCTCTTCGAGCAAATCTTCTTTAATCGCGATTTCCCAGCTCTTCTCTTTGGCAAGCTCCTGGATCTGACTCACGATAATCTGCTCGCGCTCTTCAACGTCAACAATGACATGCTGCTCGCGCAGACGCTCTTTATAATCCGAAGGGGAAGCCACAACAGTCTCTTCGCCAAGGAAGCGGTGGCCGCGGGATACATTACCGCTTTGCACATTCGTAATCTGAAGCGGAATAATATCTGTGCCAAACAGAGCGACGATCCATTTGATCGGGCGTACGAACTTCAGTTCATAGTTACCCCAGCGCATGTTTTTCGGGAAAGACATCGACGTAATCAGGTTAGTCAAACCTTCAGACAAGACAGATGCCGTTTCAGTACCAACGCTGCTTTTGTTCGCATAGACGTACTCTACGCCGCCAAGCTCCTGGAAAAAGAACTGCTCCGGCTCGACTCCTTGGCTGCGCGCGAAGCCAAGGGCAGCTTTGCTCCAGTTGCCTTGATCATCCAGGGCGATTTTGCGAGAGGGACCTTTAACCTGCTCATTTACGTCCTCTTGCTTCTCTGCCACGCCTTGTACATACAGGGCAAGACGGCGCGGAGTAGCGAATATTTCTACCGTTTCATAAGGAATGCGGGAGTCATCGAACCATTTGACTGCCTTCTCCTTCAATTGATTCATCGCACCGCGCACGAAACGTGCCGGTACTTCCTCAAGTCCAATCTCCAGCAACAAATCTTTAGCCATTGTTCTCCACTCCTTTCTTCAGAAGAGGGAATCCTAGACGTTCCCGTTCCTCCAGATAAGTCGCCGCGCAAGCACGAGCCAGGTTGCGAACGCGCATAATATAGCCCGTACGTTCGGTAACGCTTATCGCTCCGCGTGCATCAAGCAGGTTAAACGTATGGGAGCATTTCAATACGTAGTCATAAGCCGGGAACACGAGCTTATGCTCCATGGTTTTCTTCGCTTCCTCTTCATACATGTTGAACAATTGGAACAACATCGCGGAGTCAGACGTTTCAAACGTATATTTCGAATGTTCAAATTCCGGCTGCAGGAAGACATCGCCATACGATACGCCCTCTACCCACTCCAGATCAAACACGTTTTCTTTTTCCTGAATATACGAAGCCAGTCGTTCCATGCCGTAAGTAATTTCAACCGCAACCGGGTTCGCATCAATACCGCCGACTTGCTGGAAATACGTAAACTGTGTAATCTCCATGCCGTTCAGCCATACTTCCCAGCCAAGGCCCCATGCGCCAAGCGTTGGCGATTCCCAGTTATCTTCAACAAACCGGATATCATGATGCTTGGGATCGATACCAAGGCGCTTCAAGCTCTCCAAATATAGCTCCTGGATGTTGTCCGGGGAAGGCTTGAGAATAACCTGGAATTGGTGATGCTGGTACAACCGGTTCGGGTTCTCGCCGTAACGACCATCCGCAGGACGGCGCGATGGCTCTACATAAGCAACATTCCACGGCTCTGGGCCAATCGTACGGAGGAACGTCATCGGGTTCATCGTTCCCGCGCCTTTCTCTACATCGTACGGCTGTACAAGAATACAGTTTTGCTCTGCCCAGAATTGCTGCAAAGTCAATATCATGCCTTGAAAATTCATGACTTTTCTCGCTCCTTTATCATATAGTACGGCGGATCCGGAAACACCAAAAAGCTCCCGTCTCTACGCCTGCTGCCAGACGTAGGGACGAGAGCTGACTCCCGCGGTTCCACCCTACTTGATTTGCGCTTTCACTGCTTATTCCAAGCGGCGTGCGTAAATCCTCTTTTCGGTAACTGACTCCGGAGTGCCGTTTCGCATGTTTTGCCTGCCCGGGCTTCCACTGTCCCCGAATCGCTAGCACAAGGCATCAACTGCTACTTTCTCCATCACTGTCCATATTCATATTCACATATATTAACCATTTTTAATGCAGTTGTCAAACGGGGCATTAGGCATAATTGCCCAGGGCTTACTCAAGGGAAAATTTGTCCATCTGATCAAGAAAAGCTCTGGACTTTAGCGGAATGCCGATATGAACATCCATCAGTTCACGCATCATTTTTTTCAGTTCTTTTTTGGTCTCCGGTTTAACCTGAATGGCCCCGAGACGTCTTAGATCCATGCGGCTGAACAGCCTCAGCAGCTTATAAGCGCCTTCACTCATCGGAATCGCTCCGGCATCATTCCTTGCACAGCGAGTACATAACACGCCGCCTGCATGCGGACTTAACCGGAATGGCCCTTGCTCACTCGAGCAGTTTACGCAGAATTCAAACTCTGGTGAATAACCAGCTGCATCCAATATGCGCATTTCATAAAGATGAGAAATGATTTGCGGGTCCTTGTCTTCTTGCATTGCCATAAACCCAGCCTTCAGCTGCTCAAACAGCAATTCTCCCGATTCATCTTCCTGAAGCGTCTTGTCTGTCAGCTCTGCCATATAAGCAGCATATGCAGACAGATCCAACTGTTCACGCAAAAGATGGTGAGATTCTAGAATCTCACCATGATTAAGATTGCCTAGTCCTTTATTCCGGAAAAAAACAAACTCGCCGTATGTAAATGGCTGCGCGAGAGAAGCATGCCTGCTCTTCACCTTCTTCGCGCCGCGCACCATTACGCCAAGCTTACCGTTAGTTTTCGTCAGCAGCGTAATAATTTTATTGCCTTCCCCATAGTCCATGCTGCGGATGACAATGCCCTCCACACGATATAGCATAATTCTTCTCCCCCATGCTTACTTCAAGGCAGCCTGCAGGATAACGAATTAAAGGGCAGACGAATCCTCGAACTCAGCAGCAAGCTCCTCATTGTCTCCCGGCAAATGTTGAGGATGATTCTCTGGACCAAGTTGATCCATTTCCTTGTAGAGCATGTAAGACTCTACGTCACCGGTCAATGTAAAATACTTCCACGAAAAGTTTCGCATTCGTATTCATCCTTTCCGCCTTGGAAATGAAGCCCTAGACGTTAATTAGGATGCGGTAAACAGACGAATGCTATCCTTAACAAATTTCGTCAATCCTGCTTAATCATGCCTGAAGCCAAAATCTTTCAAGACGCGTTCCTGATTGCGCCAATCCTTCTTCACTTTGACCCAAAGCTCCAGGAATGTGCGCGATCCGAGCAAGGCTTCAATATCACGGCGTGCCTGCTTGCCGACTTCCTTCAGCAATGCACCCTTCTTGCCGATAATAATCCCTTTTTGGGAATCGCGTTCGACGAAAATGACAGCGCCAATATAAACAACGCCGTTCTCCTGCACGCGCATATCTTCAATGCCTACGGCAATGGAATGCGGAATTTCTTCACGCGTCATATGCAAAATTTTCTCGCGGATCAGCTCTGAAACGACAAATTGCTCCGGATGATCCGTCACTTGATCGGCCGGGTAATATTGCGGTCCCTCCGGCAAATATTTCTGGAGCTGCGCAAGAAGCGTCTCGACATTGTTGCCTTGAAGCGCCGAAATCGGTACGATCTCTGCGAATGGATACAAATCCTTGTACTGTGTAATCGTTGCCAGAAGCTGCTCGGGCTGCACTTTGTCTATCTTGTTCATAACTAGGAATACCGGTGTATCGACTTTCTTCAGCTGTTCGATAATAAAACGGTCGCCGCCGCCAAGCCCGTCTGCAACGTCAATGAGGAAGAGTACGGCCTCGACCTCTTTCAAGGCGCCCTCCGCTGTCTTCATCATATAGTCGCCAAGCTTGGACTGCGGTTTGTGAATACCCGGCGTATCCAGGAATACGATCTGCGACGTGTCTGTCGTATATACACCATGGATTTTATTGCGAGTTGTTTGGGGCTTGTCCGACATAATGGCGATTTTTTGCCCGATTAGATGGTTCATAAGCGTAGATTTGCCGACGTTTGGACGGCCAATGATAGCCACAAAGCCGGATCGGAATTTCGATTGAGTCATGTGAATAGTTAACTCCCTTTCTCTAATGAAGCCGGTGTAAATGCACCGGGCAGCAGCTCAGTAACGGTCATGATGTTCCACTTTCCGTGCAGGTTGCCCATCACAACAGGCATGTCCAGCTTGCAAAGCTCTACCATCACTTGGCGGCATACACCGCACGGGGTAATCGGCTCATCCGTATCCCCCATCACAGCAATGACCTGGAATTGACCCGGCCGCTTGCCATCGGCAATTGCGCGGAATAAAGCTGTTCGCTCGGCACAATTACATGGGCTGTATGCTGCGTTCTCAACGTTGCAGCCATAATGAATATGGCCGCTATCGTCCAGAAGCGCTGCGCCTACACGAAAGCCGGAGTATGGCACATAGGCCCGCAGCATTGCCTCTTTTGCCGCATTAAGCAATTTCGAATATTCCTCCGATAATCCCTCGAATGCCATGAGCCTCAGCTCCTATTCTTCGTATTAATCCATGATAAAATGCCATAAGGGCGGCCCAAGAATGAGCAGCCCAATGATAATAGCCATAAACGCCGCAACCAGCACAGCACCCGCAGCCACATCCTTAGCCGCTTTTGCAAGCGGATGTATGTCCGGACTGGCTAAATCAACGGTATGTTCAATTGCTGTATTAATCATTTCCAGTGATATTACAACCGCAATCGTTAACAGCAGCACTGCCCATTCCAGACGGGTCAAAGGCAGCATTGCCCCGATTGCGCATACGATAACAGCAGCTATAGTGTGAATCTTCATATGCCGCTGCGACCGGACAGCCAAGACAATTCCTGAACAAGCGTAACCCAGGCTGCGGATAAACTTCGGCATTAACGCGACAAACCTGCCTTTTGCAGAACGGCTTCCTGTTTGGAAGTCATCTCTGCTTCACCTGCATCGTCCATGTGGTCATAGCCAAGCAAATGGAGGAAGCCGTGCACGAACAGGAATCCAATCTCTCGTTCCAATGAATGTCCGTAGTCTTCGCTTTGCTCCTTCGCCTTCTCAACCGAGATGACGATATCGCCAAGCATACCGGAGATCGGATCAACTTCATCTTCGCTCTCAACCTCGAAAATAATATCGAGTTCTTCCGTGCCGTCATCCTGCATGGCAAATGACAAAACATCAGTAGGACGGTCGATATTGCGGTATTCGCGGTTAAGCTGATGAATCTGCTCGTTGTCAGTAAACGTAAGGGTCACTTCACCGTCGTTAAGTCCCTCCATTTCGCCGGCAATTTGCAGTAGCTGCTCCAGCCGATTGATCCATGGTTCAGGAATTTCAATTTTGTCTTGCTCATTGCTCCAGTCTAATTGCAGGCTCATGCGGTTTAACGCTCCTTTGGTTTAACATCTTCCGGGTATTCAATGCGCGAATGGAAAATACCAATAACACTTTCCTTCAAAGAATGAGCAATTTTATCAAGCTCTTTCATCGTCAGGTCGCATTCGTTATATTGATTGTCATCCACGCGGCTTTTAATAATCTTCTGAATCATCGCCTCTACCTGCTCGACCGTCGGGCTCCGCAGACTGCGTACTGCCGCTTCCACACAATCGGCAAGGCCAACAATGGCTGCTTCCTTGGATTGTGCTTTTGGCCCGGGATAACGATAGTCATCCTCCGTGAAATTCACTTGAATCCCCTGCTCCTCCGCCTGTTTAAGAGCTTTGAAGTAGAAGAATTTCAAGGAAGTTGTGCCGTGATGCTGCTCGGCAATGTCACGGATCGGTTTCGGAATGTTTTGGGCTTTCAGCATATCCACACCGTCACGTGCATGAGCCACAATGATCGATTTGCTCAGCTTTGGTTCAATTGTATCATGCGGATTTTCCATATTCGTCTGATTCTCGATAAAATAGCTTGGCCGTTTCGTCTTCCCGATATCGTGATAATACGAGCCGACACGGCAGAGCAGCCCGTCCGCACCGATGGACTCGGCAGCTGCCTCTGCCAGATTCCCTACCATAACGCTGTGATGGTAGGTGCCAGGGGTTTCGGTCAGCAGCTTGCGAAGCAGCGGATGGTTCGGGTTAGACAGCTCTACCAGCTTCAAGGCTGACAAGATGCCAAACGTTATTTCAAAGAATGGCATAAGCCCGATGACAAGAATCGCCGTTAATAATCCGCTTGCGAATGCAAAAGCGAGAGAATAGACAAGCGGGCCTTGCTCCAGCTGTTCCGTCAGGAACATCAGGGACAATACGGCAAGCGAGCCAAACAAGCTGACCATGATGCCGGCCTTCAGGATTGTAGACCGCTGGCTTGCTCTGTGAATCGAGAAAATCGCCGCCAGCGAAACGACGATAATAACGAAGCCGTATTGGAAGTCGAAAACTTGTCCTGTTTGTGTATTTAGTATAATACTTCCGGCTATCGCAAACAAAACAGAGCTGATCAAGGCTAAATGCACATCAAGCAGCAGGGTAATCAGCATCGTGCCCAGCGCGGCAGGAGCCAAATAACCGGCATATGGCGCAGAGTCTGTCTGCGTTAACGAAATGACCTGCATCGTAATAATGTTGATCAGATAAATGAGCCACAGCATGAGCAAATGCGTATTGCTGTAGCTTGGTTTTGTACTGTCGCTGCTGCCATATTGATGCATGTAGGTATACAAGCCAACCACTATCGTGATAGCCATCAGCAGCAGTCCAAGCTGCGGCCAATAATTCCGCTTGTCCTGCAGAAGCTCGGATTCTTTCAGAAGCTCGTACATCTCGGGAGTGATGATCTCACCGCGTTTGACAATGAGATCGCCTTCTTTGATCACAACCTGCGGCGTGTTCTGTTTCGCGAGAATCTTTTCTTCATCCGTTGCCTGCTGATCGAGGAACCGGTTCGGCATAATCGTAAACCGGGCGAGCTCCTGCACGATTTCCCGGCTTGAACGGTTGGTCAGCGAGCTGGCGTTCACCAGCTCTGCAACCTTCGTACGCGCCGTCTCCGCATCGCGGAGCTGCTCGCTCATCAGCTTGCGTACAACATCCTGCCCAACCGTACGCATCTCTTCCAGTTGATCCAGCGTCAGGTTCGGAAGCTTGTAGAACGTTTCTTCCGGAATGGTATAGACCTGCTCCTTGATGACCTTCGACATCTCATCAAGCAGCGTGTCGCTATACTTATCCGAGCCCATATTCATTTTGACAAAATTGTCGACAAAGGTATTATACTTGCCGGGAATTTCGTTCCGGTAAATTTCCACCTTATTCTGCACCGTTACTTGATCATCCAGATTCAATTGCTCAATCCGGACAAAAATTTGATCAATCAGCTGTTCATTGCGCAGGGCAACATTCGAATAGATGGAATCGATCTTGTTCGCCGCTTCCTCCTGCGCTTCCAGCGTTGCCTTGCTGTCAAAGATTTGATGCGGTGCTGCTATATCTTTATCACTGGGTGCATCCACCTGGATATCGTAAGTTTCCGGCACCACATGCGGCGCCAGGCTGAAATAAAACAGCAACACAAACATAAATAAGAGCAAGTAGCGGACAGCTGCGCTCTGTTTCCAGCCAGTCGGTTTGGCCTGCTGTAGATTTGTTTGTTTTCCGGCCTGAGTCTGATTCATCGAGCGGACATTCCTCTCTATGCTTTGTTTTCAGCGTCCCAGTTGTATGCCACGATAATTTTTTGCACCAAGGAATGGCGAACGACGTCTTGCTCGGTAAAATGGATAAAACCAATTTCCTCAATGTCTCGTAAAATGCGCTGCGCTTCGATAAGCCCGGAATTTTTGCCCCGCGGCAAGTCAATCTGCGTAACGTCGCCTGTAATAACCATCTTCGAACCAAAGCCAAGCCTTGTCAGGAACATCTTCATTTGTTCAGGGGTTGTATTTTGCGCTTCGTCCAAAATAATGAACGAATCATCCAGCGTACGTCCGCGCATATAGGCAAGGGGAGCGATTTCTATCGTTCCGCGTTCGAACGCCTTTGCCGTTTGGTCGGGACCAAGCACATCATGCAGGGCGTCATAAAGCGGTCTCAAATAGGGGTCGACCTTCTCTTGCAGGTCACCTGGCAGGAAGCCCAGATTTTCTCCCGCTTCAACAGCAGGACGTGTCAGCATTATTTTTTTAACAGAGCCTTCTTTAAGGGCCGCTACAGCAAGAACAACCGCAAGATACGTTTTACCGGTACCGGCAGGACCAATTCCGAACACGATATCCTGCTTCTTGATTGTCTTCACATAATGGCGCTGTCCGATTGTCTTCACGCGAATCGGCTTGCCTCTGTATGTCGTCGTAATTTCAGCCTTAAGCAAATCGAGCAATTCTTCCGCTTGCATGCTGCGCGCAAGATCAAGCGCATAAGTGATGTCTCTCTCCGACGGAGAATAACCTCCCCGGACAAGCTGAAGCAGCACGTTATAAAACTGCTCTAGCGATTCCACTTCTTGCACCGGACCGGAAATGACAATTTCCGCGTCACGAGAAGATAGAGTTGCCTCCATCTGCTGCTGCACGAGCTTTAGATACTTATCTTGGGGGCCAAATACGGCCAAACCCTCTACGGCATTCTGGAGCGGAATCTTGACTACTTTTGCTTCACTCTGCAACAACCTCATTCTCCTTGCATCTGGACTAGTGGCATCTCTTCTACGATTGATTGCTCCACTTCAAAAAGAACTTTCATATAAACTTTACCATTCTCCGTCTTTTCATGCAAAACAATTTCCTTTAATATAACCGCATCGTTGCCTGCCTTCTGCATCACATCAGCCTTGGCCTGGAGCATTCCGTTGTTTTTCGCTTCTTCCTCCGTAAGCTCCCGCACATCGGTACGGACCTCCATAACCGTCTTCTTAAGCCGCCCAAACGGCAGCTTCCAGCTGCGCCAGACCGCTTGCTCCTCAACCACGACATCCTCTGACGTATCAAACGGATTTTTGCCATAGCCGCTGACCTGAAGCGCTCGGTGACCGATGACCGCATACCACTTTGTCTTCTTCTCTCCCGTGTACACTTTAACCTCCTGCGTAAGTGGGGAGGCCACCATAAATTCATACCAGACAAGTCCCCTTACATTGCCCTTCGCGACAACAGTCTGCGTATAGGCACCGCCGCCGATCGTTCCCGAGATCAGGGTCTGCCCTTTTTTGACTTTCATATTTTTCTTGACGACAGGCCGTCCCTTCTCGGTGTATATCTCCGTTATAACCGCATCGTTGGAGGCGACAAGATGACGGGGATTTTGCGGGTCCGCTTTTTCCGGCTCGGTTGATTCCACGACCTGGATGATGATCCTTGTCCCTTTTTTCTCCACGCCAACCCAGGTTGCTCCCGGCAGATCGGTCGCCAATTCTTTGGATAACACATCCTTATCCTTCAAGCGGAATGACCATTGCATCGGGAAAATCCCTTCACGTTTAGCCGCAGTAAGAATCTGTTCTTCCGTCAGCTTCACATTCCCCTTCACCTCAATCGACCAGACAAGGGAAGACAATAAGTAGATCCCGATAAAAAACATGGCAATCCCGATGGCGAAAAACTTTCTTTTCTCCATGCGGACAAGCCAAAAAGGCATACCTTCCCTCTTGGTGACATGCGCCCTGCAGCCTGTCTCCTTCAAGAACGGACGAAGACGAAAGAAGTCACCGACAGACAATTCGAATTCCAGCTTCCCATCGCTTGTCCACCGGATAGAAGACAGCTCGAGCCCCCCTTCGAGAGCCCTGTTAACGAGCTGTTCAGGTTGTCCGCCCCTGATATGCACCGTAACAACACCGCGTATCCACTGCAGCCATTGACCAGCCATGCTCATCCCTCCTGATCCCTTACTTCGATACTTTTTATTTGACCCTCTATGAACACTTCTTCCGTCCAGATCGTTCTTATGACAAGCGAGGTTCCCGTTACTTCCAGTTCGCCCTTGCTCAAGGCAAGTCTCAGCTTCTCACTGGAGAAATGAAGCACACCCCGGTGGTTCTCGATGTAAAGCTGGCGGTCCCCGATCATCGTCATGCGGGGCAGATCATAGACCACATCCTGCGGCAAATCCAATATATCGGCAGTCAATTTGCGTAATTTACGGTTTAAACGGCCCATAGCTGATCCATTGTCCCCCTCCGCCGCGCGAGTGCACATTATTGTACTGTACCAAAATATGCGGCGAGGAAACGATTTATGAAATATATGGGTGTTAGATAAAAAATAACAGCCGGGTAACGATGCTTGAAGGCATCATTCCCCGGCTGTTCTTATTCGAAGCTATTTGCCGAACGGGCGCTTGGAACGCGGAGGACCTAAAATTTCGGCCCATACGATCGCTTTACGCAATTCATCGGCTTTTGGTGTTGCCAGTTCAGCTCTGCTCTCCGCAGCAGCTGCTGACTGGGGCTTAGCTGCAGCCAATCGCGCACGAGGCGGTTCTGCCGGCCGGCTTGGCGCGGCCTGAATGGCCCGCTCCAGCGTCGGCGAACTGTTCCCCTCGCCAGAGCCCACTCCCTCCCCTTGGAGAGATGAGCCCGTCATTATGGGCTTCTGAGGCTGATATGGAGACATAGAGGGCACCGGCTCCGGCCTAGCCGCACGCTGGGCAGGATAAGGTCTTGAAGAATCATCCTCCTCGTCTTCCTCTTCCCATTCCTGACGGGCAACCGGTTTGTTCGGTTCGTTGCCTCCCCCAAAGCTTGGCATCCGGTTCGTACGGCGTTTTGCACCGGAACGTCCGAACATCGAGAAGAGAACACCGCCGACTACGATAACCCAATATATATTTTCGAGCAGAAAACTTATTAATTTCACGCCTGCACCTCCATCATGCGACGCGGCTAAGCGCCTTAGTTGTCTTTATCGGCAGGAGTGTCAGGCTTGCCAATCGTATTGCGCATATGCGTATCGGCTTCGATATTTTTCAAGTTCATGTAGTCCATAACGCCAATTTTACCTGATTTGAGGGCGTCAGCCATCGCAAGAGGTACCTGGGATTCGGATTCCACAACCTTTGCACGCATCTCTACGACGCGGGCCTTCATCTCTTGCTCCTGCGCTACCGCCATGGCACGACGCTCTTCGGCTTTCGCCTGTGCGATCCGTTTATCGGCTTCCGCCTGCTCCGTTTGCAAATGGGCGCCGATATTTTTGCCTACGTCTACGTCCGCAATATCGATCGACAGAATTTCAAAGGCAGTACCTGCGTCAAGCCCTTTTCCAAGCACGGTACGGGAGATCATATCCGGATTTTCAAGCACGTCTTTATGCGAGTTGGAGGAACCGACCGTAGTAACAATCCCTTCACCTACACGGGCGATAATCGTCTCTTCACCGGCACCGCCGACGAGGCGTTCAATATTTGCGCGCACGGTAACACGAGCCTTAACTTTCACTTCAATGCCGTCCTTCGCAACCGCAGCTACGATAGGCGTCTCGATGACACGCGGGTTAACGCTCATTTGAACCGCCAGCAGAACGTCACGGCCAGCAAGGTCAATCGCCGCCGCACGCTCGAAGACGAGCGGGATGTTGGCACGCTGCGCGGCAATTAAGGCGTTAACGACGCGGTCAACGTTACCGCCGGCGAGGAAGTGACTCTCCAGCTGGTTAATCGTGAGCCCAAGTCCTGCCTTCGTTGCTTTAATCAACGGGTTAACAATTCGGCTAGGCGTTACACGGCGGAGACGCATGGCAACCAGTGTAATAATGCCGATTCTTACGCCCGATGCCAGTGCGGAAATCCACAGCATAATCGGGAAGAAGCTCAAGAATACGGAGAGAACAATAATCGCTACCACTACAATAATTAATACGGATACAATCGGATCCATTTGGTATAACCCTCCATGTCATTTTTTCTCATTATCCTATACGACTTCTCTTACGACAACCCATGTTCCTTCGGTTTTAACGACTTTTACAGTCTTGCCGGAAGAGATGAACTCCCCTGATGTGATGACATCAATACGATTGTCGCCAATCTGAATCGTTCCTGCCGGGCGGAGAGGCGTTATCGCTATCCCTTCCTGGCCCAGGAGATCATCCTTCGTTTCTGCGGACAGATAGCCCTTATCCGTAGTCAGCTTCTCCCGCAAAATAAATTTGTTCCAGATGCCTCTGTCCTTGTATTTCTTCACCACAAAGTACAGGATAACCGTGGCAACCGCCAAAGCGATGACGAGCGAGATTATAGCCGTAACCGGACTGGATGCAGCCGTCAACACCCCGGCAATCAGCGAGACGCTGCCGATGATGCCGAGAATGCCCCAGCTAGGCACAAACAGCTCGACAAAGAGCAGAGCGATGCCGACAATAAACAGAACGACTGACTCCATTCCAGCAAATCCTGCAATATAGTGGCCAAAGAAATACAGGCCAAATGACAGGATCCCCACAACGCCGGGAACACCGAAACCCGGAACAAACAGCTCAATGGCTATGCCGGCGATACCCAAAACAAACAGCACGGTCATAACAACCGGATTAACCAGCCAAGAAGCAATCTTCTCCGCTATGCTAGGATTGATCGTGATCTGTTCCCGTTTATCCAGCCCCAGCCACTTGATCGCGTCGTCCACCGTTTCTGCCTTATATTCTGCATAGCCGACTTTAATGGCTTCATCCGCCGTCAAGGTCAGGATCTGGCCGGACTGCTTAGCCTGCTTAAGATCAGGCAGCGGGAGGATCACGCCGGGATCCACCATCGCAGCAGCGATATCCGGATTGCGGCCGTTTAATTCGGCTGCTTCTCTCATCGTCTTCACCCAGAACGAGATGACCTTCGGATTATCGATGAGATCTCCTGAGCCGTTAACAACCGCCGCGGCTCCAATCGTACTTCCCGGTTCCATGACAATGTTTTGCGCATTAAGTGCGATATAAGTACCTGCGGATACTGCCTTTCCTTCTACATACGCCGTAGTCGGAATGCTGCTCTTGCGGATAAGCTCGCCAATTTCCTCTGCACTTGTAACTTCTCCGCCGAACGTATTAAGCACAAGGATTACTCTCTCCGCTTTCGCTTCGGCCGCTTCTTTATAAGCCCGCTCCAAAAACGATTTAAGCCCGGATTCCACCGTTTGCTTGACCGGTACGACATAGACCGCGGGACCGATTTCTGCCGTATCTGCTCCTTGTACGGACTTGCCGCCGGTGATCAGCCCGCCTGTTATAACCAGCATCATCGAAACCATCAGCAGAAGAGGCCATATGACAGCAGCAATGCGCCATCGTTTCGTTTGCAAAGTGTCGCTCCTCCTTTTCAATCAGTAACCGTTAATACGCATATATGTACATTATGTTTCAAAGTTGTCACAAATAAGTGTAAACGGTGGCGTTCATCCTTATGTGGACAGCATATGTCTCGCAGTGATCATTTAAGCCCCGAATAAATTAAAAAGCAAAAACACCCCTCGAAAGGGGTGCCTTCGTCCGAACATATAGTTATTGCAGAAATTGTTGTACATATTGATTTACTAGTTTACCATCAGCGCGCCCTTTTGTTTTTGGCAAAAGTGCACCCATGACTTTTCCCATCTCGGCTTTGGAAGAAGCACCGAGTTCCTGGATGGTCTGCGTTACAATCGCTTTTATCTCTTCTTCGGTCAGCTGTACGGGAAGGTATTGACTAATAATTTCAATTTCTGCTGAAAGATCTGTAACCAGATCATCTCTGCCGGCTTTGCTAAATTCTTGGAGGGAATCTTTACGTTGTTTGATTTCACGACTGAGTATATCTACCACTTCAGTGTCCTCAAGAGGACGCTTCAAATCAATCTCCAAATTTTTAACAGCTGCACGAATCATACGAATCGTAGTCAGCTTGAACTTGTCCTGATTTCTCATGGCTTGCTTCATATCGTCGTTCAATCTATCGCTCAGGTTCATTATGGAAGGATCCTCCTAAAACTTTCTCTTACGCGCAGCCTCGGACTTCTTCTTGCGCTTTACACTTGGCTTTTCATAATGCTTGCGTTTTTTAACCTCAGCCAAAACACCATCTTTAGCGATGGAACGTTTAAAGCGGCGAAGCGCAGCATCAATAGTTTCGTTTTTGCGAACTTTAGTTTCAGACACCAGTTTTCCCTCCCTCCGAAACAGACCGTCCAGAGCATTAAACATTAAACACGGTTTATCAAACTTCATTATAAGACAAAACAAAATGAAGTGTCAACTTACACTATTTCCTACTAACGATCCTAGCTTCTCTCCACCCACTAAATGAACGTGGAGATGGTATACAACCTGACCGCCATCGCTGTTCACATTATTAATCAGCCGGTAACCCGACTCGGCAATTCCTTGCTGCTTTGCGATTTCTCGGGCAGCTGCGAACACTTCCGCGATAACCGGTCCATCCTCTTCGGTTACATCGTTCATCGTGGGAATATGTTTTTTGGGAATAATCAATATATGTACAGGAGCCGCGGGCTGGATATCTTTAAACGCAATGACGTTCTCGGATTCATATACCTTTGTCGAAGGAATGGAGCCTTCGATGATTTTGCAAAAAATACAGTCCAAATATGCCCCTCCCTTCATCCATACTATGCCAATTATTATAACCGATAAATGGTATGCTCGTCCAATAGCAGCACGCCGGATTGAACGCTGATGCGTTCAAGTACCGGGTTATTCATCAAATCTTAATAAAAAGGCAGCAGCGACAGCGATAATAGGCCTGCAAGCGGCAGGACCTGGCGGAAGAATCGTCCTCTCGGATAGTACGGATACGGATACAAGCCAGGGTACGGTAAAAAAGCTCGGTTATCCCAGCCAAGCGATCCGCCGCAAGGGACAGCCAGGCAAACATACTGGTCGTCTACATGCTCGACAATGCCGTCAATACACCATCCGTCATGCGTTTGTGCGAGCACATACCGGTGCATATGTGCGGAACAGTGATCCTTCAGCGATTTCTTGTGCGGCTCAGCAAACGCTGTCTGCACCACCGGCGCCTGGTTCTCTGCCTTTGCAGGAGCGATCGATGCCGGCTTGGATGCAGCCGGTTTGACCTCCGTCGTCTTTCCTTTTTCCTTCTTGCCTTTCTCCATCCTTGTCAGCCTCCCGTCTGCTACTATCGTATGCAGAACTGGGCGTTTGGCTACTGGGCAGATCATTTCATGCCGGACTGCTCCCGGATGGACTGCTCAAGCTGCTTCGCAATATCCAGCCAGCCAATCCCTGCGCCAATCTGAATCGCACCGCTGCGGGTTTTGCCTGAATCAAGGTTAAACTTGTTCAAAATGTCGAGCTGCTTGGAGTAGATTTCCTGCAAAGATTTCAAGTATCCGGATTGCTTCTCTGTCAGAGTACCGTCCTGCTGTTTTATGTATGCCAGGGAATTATCAACATCAATTAAATAGCTGTAAATGTGATCGGGGTCAAATTTATTGGCTTCATCGAAGCTGCTGGCCTGCTGCAAAAATCCGGTCACGCCCGAAGCATCGCGGATAACGGAACCGTCCTCCGCCGTTGTTCCTTCCAGAATTGCGTTTGTATTATCCAGTACCGCCTCATAGTAAGAGACAGCTTTTGCTGCTGCGTCTATGATCTCCAGACCTTTTTCATACTTATCATTCTGCTCTCCCTGCAGGGACTGCGAGTATAAGAACACATTGCCTGTAAGGCTGAATACTAGCAGCAATAAGGTGATTGGCAGTGCAAAGGACCTTTTTTTCGATTGATGCTCTTTTTTCTGTTCCATCTTACGTCCATCCTTCCTCATCTCAAAAGAAGTAACTTTCCTGCGAAAAGTTCAAGCTGCATATATGATGTACTTTCCGCAGGAAGGTTTATTATCTATCCTGATGTCATTTCCGTTATAACTTGAAATTATAATTTAACCGCTTTTCCGCCATCAAAGAAGAATACATGGCTTTCTGCAATCGGCCGGCCGATAACCGATTGGATTGCCTCCGCATACAGCTCCAGTTGGAACCTGTGGCGCTCCGCGGCCTGCTCCCACTGCTTCATATAGATCCGGTCCGTCTTATAGTCCAGAAGGACAACGCCGTGTTCGTCTTCAAACAGACAGTCGATCACACCCTGGATCAATATCGATTCACCAGCCGTATCGGACGCTAACCCCGGGTAAACCCTTCGAGCCGGGAACATACAGCTGAATGGCACCTCACGCCTAACCCACTTGGCGTTAACCAGCCGTTTACCGATCTCGGTATCAAAGAACGAAGCAACCGACGGCAAATCAATGGACTCTGCCTGTCTTGCCGTCAGCAGCCTGCGCGTTACCATGTCGCTTAGGATCGTCTCAAGCTGGGCAACACTAACCTCGCCGGTAAGCGGTAGATGCTGCATAAGAAGATGGCTCACCGTTCCTTTCTCGGCAGCCGTTAAGGAAGCCTCTTCCATGAACTTTGGCCGTCTTAACCGGAACGTATAGCTTCCGCCGCCGACGCTCTTCTTGCTTTCCGCTTGATTCCTGTCGAGGTTATCTGCAAATAAGGGCTGGCTTTCATCCAGCAATTCGACCGCTTCGGCATGTAGCCGCTTCATCTCCGTAACCGAGGTTTTTGCAGCAACAAGTGTAGAGGCCTGATAACCGTAGCGCCATTCCAGACGTCTGCGCAGCTCCTCATCAGGGTCCACCTGATCAAGCTGGGCTAATGACAGGACGCCTTGCAAACGGTCCTCGCGCTCCTGATCCGCATCCGTCAGCTGCTCCGAGCCTACAGCAACCTCCAGGCCAAGCATGGCGGCATCCACCACTCCGGCTCTCCACTGCAAGAGGCGCGATGCTTCGTCACCAGGCAGCGCTTCTTCCGGCATTTGGTTAAATGCGGCAGCGGCAAGCGGTCCAAGCCAATCCAGAAATGTGGACGCCGAGCTTAACCGGAAATCCGGGATAAACCCGCTTGAATCCGCTGCGGACTGCCAGCGGCGCTGCTTGGCTGCGGCATCTGACACCGTACCAATCAGGAACATCTTTTCCTTCGGGCGTGTTAAGGCAACGTAAAGAATTCGCATCTCCTCGGCCAGCATTTCCATACGCATACGACGCCGAATCGACAGGAACGGCAGTGTCGGATAGCTGACGCGCTTCTCCGGATCAATAAATTTCGGACCAAATCCCAGCTGCTTATGCTTCAGAAAGGCGCTTCGCAAATCCTGCTGGTTGAAATTCTTGCCTAAGCCTGCAACAAAGACGACCGGAAATTCAAGTCCTTTGCTCTTATGAATGGACATAATCCGCACGACATTCTCCTGCTCGCCAAGTGCCCTTGCCGTACCAAGATCACCGCCGCTGTCCCGCATCCGCTCAACAAACCGAAGGAAGCGGAACAAACCGCGGAACGAAGTCGCCTCGTATTGGCGGGCACGGTCATGAAGCGCCCTAAGGTTAGCTTGCCGCTGAACGCCGCCAGGAAGCCCGCCGGCAAATTCATAATAGCCGGTCTCCCGATAGATGCTCCAGATCAAATCAGCTAACGAGCCTTGCCTTGCCTCATTGCGCCAGCGGTCCAGCCGTTCAAGGAACAAGGACAGCTTGCGTCTCAGCTCATCCGGCAGCAGCAAATCGCCAGCCGCCTGCAGCACCGCATCATAATAGGTATCATGCATGGCCCCAATCCGGATAAGTGCCAATTCTTCAGCATTCAAACCAAATATCGGCGAACGGAGCGTGCCGGCAAGCGGGATATCCTGATACGGATTATCGATAACCCGAAGGAGGGAAAGAATCGTCTCCACCTCTGTCGCATCAAAATAGCCGCTGCTCAGTTCCGCATAAGCCGGAATGCCTGCAGCCTGTAGTTCTTCAATGATAACAGGAGCCCATGCCTGCGTTGCCCTGAGCAATATAACGATGTCTCGCCATTCCATGGGGCGGCTTTCCCGCTTCTTGCCGTCATACACCCGGAAGCCTTCATCCAGCAGCGTGCGGATCTGCCGGGCAATAAGCCGGGCCTCCAACTGAGCGGTTTGAAGCTCTTCCGCCGAAGCAGCGGCAGGGACTGCTCCTTGCTCCGGCTCTTCATCGGAATCCGCTGCTGTTGCAGCAGCAACCTCTTCCGCGTCCGAGGAGCCTGCCTTATCAATAACCGCGAGTTCTACCGCGAAACGTCCAGCCTGTTCAGGCTCAGGATAAGACGCTCCGCATACCAGCTCGGCACGTTTGTCGTAATCCATCTCCGCTACCGATTCCCGCATGATAGCACGGAATACATCATTAACCCCGTCCACCACTTCAAGCCGGCTTCGAAAATTACGGGCCAGATCTATCCGAAGGCCGTCGCCGCCTGGCGCGCCGTAGTTTTTATATTTGCTCATGAACAGGTTGGGTTCGGCAAGGCGGAAGCGGTATATACTCTGCTTCACATCGCCTACCATAAACCGGTTACCAGCCTGAGGATTAGCAATCAGGGACACGATCGCTTCCTGCACCATGTTTGTATCCTGGTATTCATCAAGCAAAATTTCATCGAATTGCCGCTGGTATTCAAGCGCTGCGGAGGACGGGGCCGTAAGCTCCGGCGTCGATTCCGGCGATCTCAATATCCGCAAGCAATAATGCTCCAAGTCCCCAAAATCAAGCAGCCCTTTCGCCCGCTTCGCAGCCTCGTATCTTTCCCCGAATTCGATAACAAGCTCGGACAAAGCTGCCATTAGCGGCGCGAGCTCCTGCAGCTCCCAGGCAAATTCTTCAGCCGAACGTCCGAACAGTTCATCCGCTAGTGAGCTAATCAGCTTCTTCGCATTGTCACGAAGCTCTTTGGCCTGCTCCTGCATCGTTTTATCATAATCATCGCCGCGCATGGCCTTCAGCTTGCCGAATTGCACCGCCTGGAACGGTTCGAACCACAGCTCCCAGGGATGCATACGTACGTTCTCAGCCAGACTGTTCACAAGCGCAAGATCCTCTTCCAACGTCGCAGCATAAGGCGCGGGGCCGGCAGGCTCCCTGGTCAGCTGCATCGCCTGATTGAGCAAGGATGCCGCACCGGACAAGGCCAGCTCGACATCAGCCCTCAAGCTTGCCACCCAAGGACTGTTGCGAAGACCCTCTACGTTATATATGTTAAAGCTGGCTGCTGTCTGGCGAAGCCAATGCTCCGGCCATGGATGGCTTTGCGCGAAGTCATAGAGCTGCTGAACCAGCCTGTACAAAGGCTCGTCGCCACGCTCTCCGCCATAACGGTCGGCCAACCGGAGGAATGCCCCGTTATCGCCGGCGCCTTCATATTTTTCTTCAAACAGCTGATCCAGCACGTCAATACGCATCAGTTCGCTTTCCGTTTCATTCGCAATCCGGAAGCCCGGGTCAAGCCCGATTAACGGATAGTACCGCCGAATGACATCCAGACAGAAGGAGTGAAGCGTCGTAATGGAAGCGCGGTTCATTAAAGCTAATTGTCTGCGCAAATGCTCCGAATCCGGCTGCTTCTCCAGCTCTTTCTCAAGCGCAATCCGAATCCGGTCCTTCATCTCGGCTGCCGCTGCTTTCGTAAAGGTTGCAACTAGCAGCCTGTCAACATCGGAGAAAGAGGAGATTTTCCTAATAATCCGCTCTACCAGCACAGCTGTTTTCCCTGAACCGGCTGCTGCCGCTACGAGGACATCCGAACCCTCTGTCACAATGGCGCGCCACTGGTCATCTGTCCAGGTGCTGTTCTCCGGCTTAGCCGGTACATTAGCCGTTTCCATGTGGTGTCTCCTCCTCTCCACTCAATTGATGCCATATCTCTTCATCCGAAAGCTTGCTCAGCTTCATATATTCATTGCCGTCAAATAAAGGATCAAATTGGCATACCGGCTTATAATCGCAATATTGGCAAGGCGACTTCGTTCCGAGACGATAAGGCTCAATAGACACCTTGCCGCATCCGATCTCTGAACCGATTTTTCCAATAGTCCGTCTGACCGAGCTGCGCAGCACGTCCCACTGCTCATCTGTCACTACAGAAGAACTGCTGTAGAAGCTTCCGTCACGCTTCAGTGCAACGGGAAGAATCTCCGAATAGCCGGACTCCAGCTCACCGTCCATCAGCTTGGCAGTCTCTGCTTCGGCAGTGACAAGTCCGCGAGTTTTGAACTTCTTGAGCAGTCTTGCATTTACCTCAGCAACGGATATGCCGTTTGATACCGCAAGCATCGGATTATGCACATGGAAATAAAGCACACCGGCAGGTGATGCCGGCTTCCCGAGCCATTCCGAGGCATGCGTGACGAGCACATCCAGGTAAGTGAGCATCTGCAGCGACAGTCCAAATGCCACTTCCTCCAGCCTCAGCTGCGTTGCGCTTGACTTGTAGTCCAATACGCGAAGCAGCAAACCATCCTCCGTATCAGCCGCATCTACACGGTCAATCCGGCCGATGATTTCCATCGAACCTCCGTTATCCAAAGGAATAACAAGGGCAGGAAGCGTCCCATCCGGGCCAAAATCAACCTCGAGCCCAACGGGCTGGAACTGTGCTCTGCGGGAGTGCTCACTTAAAATAACTGCCGCCTGTGCGACAATTTCCTTCAGCTTGCGGGCAATGTATTGGAATCTTCCGCTGCTGAGCAAAATTTGCGATTGCAGCCTTGGAGCAAGCTCATCAACTGCCTTCGCTGCTGCTTCGCGGATTTGCCCTTCCGGCATCGAGCCCCATCGCTGGCCGATACCTCCCGCCAGACGGCTGAGTGCCGCATGGAACAGCTGCCCGACATCCGGCGCTTCAAGCCGGTACATCTGACGTTCACGCAGCCTTAGCCCGTGAATGGCGAAATGCTGGAACGGACAGGACACAAACCTCTCCATTCTGGACACACTTGCTCTCAATTGGGTGCCATACAGCTGTTCAGCCGTTATCGTCGTTAGTACTTGCTCCTGATTGTAGAAGTTTAACGAAGCAATCAGAAGCTGAAGCTTGTCCTGCCATTCTGGACGAATGGCGTACCAATTGTAGATATCCCACCAGAAAGAAGCAATGTCTTCGCCTTGACGCCAGGCACGAAGCTCTGTAATCAAATAAGCGAGAGTCCGCTGAGGGTGTTCAATATAGGAACGCTGCTCGTTTGTCTCCATACCCGGAGTGGGTTCCCCCGACGCCTGATAGACCGGGATGCCCGGGAACAGCTGCTTTACCTGCCGGATCACTTCCGAAGGCAAAAGACTTTTCCCTTCCTCGTCCGCCTGCGCCCAGCTGATCCACAAATGATGGCTGGCCGTCGTCAAGGCATTATAGATTAGGAAGCGCTCGTCCAGGAGCCTGCGCCTAACGCCTGGCGCCATCACAATGCCTTCCTCGGCAAGTCGTTCCCGTTCCTGCTCGGTCAGAACGCCGTCCTCCTGAATCCGCATCGGCATAACGCCGTCATTGGCTCCAAGCACATAACAAATCTTCACATCTCCGGAACGTGTCCGGTCCATGCTGCCGATCAAGGCTTGATCAAGCGCAGGCGGTACAGCCGCAAGCTTCAGGCTTTCGAGTCCCGTCTCCACCATCCCGGCGAACAGCTCCGGAGGCATGTCTTCGTCCCCGACCATCTCAACCAGCTGGTCCAGCAGCTGCATAACACCGTCCCACAGCTGGCGGTGCGATCTGGCGCGCTGCGTACGGCCAGCTGCACTGTCTTCACGGCTCCAGCGCTCCAGACGGTCTGCTGCATCCGAATGATCAAGCAGCTTGTACAGGGCTTCGCACATGGCTTTCACAGTGGATGCTTTTTTCAAGGATTGCTCAAACTTCCGAAGCGGAGGCACAATCGCCTCTCTAGCGGCCATCACCGCTTGAAATTCCCGCTTGGCTTTCGCAGAGGGCTCCGATACAACCTCCGGCTCATCCTCCAGCGATTGCGGCATTAATGGTTGCCACCTGGAACGGTCAAGCCACTTCCAGCCGTCCACCCCCGCTGCCAGAACATAATTTTCCAAACGGTCAAACATCTCACGCGACATACTTCCATCGATCGGGAACAGGAGCTCCGTCTTGATGCAGCGGAAAACCGCCTCGTAGTGCCAGCCATGCAGCACGGTCTCAAGCGCTGAACGGATAAATTCAACAAGCGGATGATGGACCGTATTATTTTTCTGGTCAAGGAAATAGGGGATCTCATAATCATCAAATATCGTTTGGATATAATCGTTGTAATCAGCCGCGTTACGCACCATGACCGCCATATCACGCCAGCGAAGGCCGTCTTCGCGAGCCCGCCGTACCATGTCTCTTGCTGCAGCCTCCACTTCGGCTCTTCTGTTCGCGGAAGAGTGCAGAGACACACCGCATGATGGACTTTGAACAGCCAGCATCTTCTTATCCGGCAGAAGCATAGGCGTCCTTCCGCTATAATGCTTCTCCAGATGGGCCAGCATCGGGCTGCCCTTAAATCGTGAAAAGCCTTGCTCACCAAGAACAATGGTCTCGTATACAGGCACGCCTGCCTGCGCTGCTAAAGCTGACAGCTTGCCATAGGTTTCGGCAGTGGGATGGAACAGCTCAAGTTCATGCGGCAATTCGTCGTTATCATACGGACGGTCGAGCGTGAGCGCCACCGTTACTTCGGCGGAAGAAGCAATCAGCGTTCCAAGCGCTTCGTATTCCTTTGGCGTAAAGCCGTGGAAGCCGTCAATCCACAGGTGCGCGCCATGCATGGCCGGTGCTGAGGCGTAGCCTGCAATTAGTTGCGTCAAATAATCTTCCGAATCTATATAAAGTCCGCTTAATTCCTGCTCCAATTTGTCATAAACCAGACGCAAATCATGCAGCTTCCGGTTGAGAAGCGATGTATCCTCTATTGAAGCGGTGTTCTCCTTCAGGAGATTGGCATCAATCCCGTACCGTTTCCACTCAGTCAGCAGCTCTCCCAGCCGCTCAATAAAGCCTGGCTGTTCCGCTCCGTTCTGGAACAGCTCGAGCTGCTTGCCAAGGCGGTGAATGATCTTGAACAGCATCATATGCTTGCCGTTATCGCTGATCGGAATAAGAGCAGTACCGCCCGTCTCCTGCATCACGCGAAAGGCCAGACGGCGGAAGCTCAGCGCCTGGGCCCGGATCGTCCCGCTAAGCTCCGAACCCTTCAATAAGGCATACTCCGTCTGGAACGTCGCCTGCTCCGGAACAAGCATAATAAGCGGCGCTCCATCCGGCTCACCTTGCAGTTTGGCACGGATATCGTCAAGACAATAGGCTGTTTTCCCCGTTCCCGAACGGCCAAGCACAAATCGAAGCCCCATCCTCAAAATCTTCCTTTCCGTTTCCATCTCATAATCTACTATACTATCATATTGCGGGTCCTTTTTCACCCAAACGACAAACGTATGTTCTGGAAGTTATACTATCTTTTTATAAAGAAATAGGAAAAGGAATCGATGTAAAAAAATAAAAAATCCCGCATGCGGATTTCCGCTCTGCCGGATTATGGGTTGATTAGACATGCAGTTAACTGCTCTGCCCGTTATGGATTCCGCTGGGTGCAGTCGACTGCCTCTCAGCGTTACCACTCTATTATACACATCAAATAATAGAATGGGTATGTCTATTTTTTGAACAGAAAGTTCTTATATTTCGAAAAAGCCGAATGGATCTTAGGCAGATCCATTCGGCTTCCTTGCATGAACATTCCTATTTACTTCTTACCTCAAAAACAGCAAATTTCAAATAATGGCCTTCCGGCACGCCAAGCAGCTGAGGATGATCTTTGCCTGCAGCCCGCCATTCAACAAGACGCAGCAGCTTGCCTGCATCTGCAGCAGCTTCCTGAATCGTCTCAAGGAACAAGTCAGGACGCATATGATAGGAGCAGCTTGCCGTTACCAAATAGCCGCCTTCATTTACCAGCTTTAAGCCATGCAGATTGATGTCTTTATAACCTCGGCATGCTCCCGCTACTGCACTTTTGGTTTTGGCGAAGGCAGGAGGATCAAGAATGACAACATCCCAGGTACGTCCGTTGCCGCTGATCGGCTTCGATGTATCCGCTCCGGCCCGGCTGCGCTCCGCTCTTTCCTCGACACCTTTAACCTGTGTACGCAAATAATCAAAGGCATCCGCTGCTACAAACTCGACACGATCTGTAAAGCCGTTGCGCTCAACGTTTCGCCGCGCCGTGTCAATGGCATGCTCGGAAACATCAAGACAGGTCACTTTTTTCGCGCCGTATTTGCAGGCATGAAGGGTAAAGCTGCCCGTATGGGCAAAGCATTCAAGCACGGTCGCCCCGTCCCAATAAGGGAATGCGACTTCTTTCCCGTTCGAATTGACCGGAACAAGTCTTGTTACTTCCGTATCCGTATCTGCCGGACGGCTCTCGAGCCGAATGCCGCTCCGGGCACCCCAGCCCTTCATCAGCGGTTCAATGGACGCACGGTTCTCGCGCTGATCATAGAAGTACCCCGTCTTCTGGCCTTCTACAATATCCACTTCCAGTTTCAGGCCGTTCTCTTCAATCTCGATAATTCGCGGACATTCCCCGTACAGTACCCCTGTACGAAGTTCCAGCCCCTCCAGCTGCCTAACCCCCACATCGCTCCGTTCGTAAATCCCCTTCGGCTGGAATACATCAACCAAAGCCTCAACAAGAGCTTCCCGGCGGATATCCATCCCCAGTGTCACCATTTGAACAACCAGCACGTCAGCGAAACGGTCTACTACAAGCCCCGGAAGAAAATCAGCCTCTCCGTATACCAATCTGCAATCACGGTCCGGTACGAACCGGCTGCGGTGAGCTTCACACGCACGGAACTTCTCCCGGAAAAAGTCGGCATCCATCTCATCCAGCGGTTGATAGGAAACAACGCGAACCGTAATTTGCGATTTCGGATTATAATAACCGGTCGCCAAATATCTGCCGTTCTGGCCTACGACATCAACCAGATCCCCCGGCTGTGCCTCCCCTTCCAGCTTTTCAATTTCGTTCGAATATATCCATGGGTGTCCTGCTTCAAGGCGCTTCTTACGGCCCTTCTGCAGCCAAACTTTTGCATTGCTCACTTCGTTAATCTTCCTCTCTGATCCTGGCTTGTCATGCTTGTCTGACGGTACGCATATGTATCAACGATAACGATGATAAAGGAGAACCCTGTTTATGCTACATACCATTCTTCTGCCGATGGCTATCGGCTTCACCATATTTATAAGCGGGATGAAGCTGATGGAGCTGGCCCTGCACCGGCTGGCCGGTCCGTATCTGCAGCAATTATTGCACCGTTCTACGGCTACGCCTATCCACGGCCTTGCAATAGGAACAGCGACAACCGCCTTTCTGCAGAGCAGCACGGCGGTCACGGTTATAGCAATCGGGCTTGTTAACGCCGGTCTGCTAACGTTCCCTCGAACGCTTGGCATTATCCTTGGGAGCAATATCGGTACATGCCTGACAACAGAATTGATTGGCCTGAGCTTAAATAAACTGGCTGTGCCTCTGCTTTTGCTGTCCCTAGCCGGTTGGCTGTTTACCGTCTTGTTCAATGAACTCGGATTATGGTCAAAGGTCCGTTCTTTCCGGCTGCTCGAGACAATCCGCTCCTCAGCTGTCGCCCTCGGAGGCTTCAGCCTTCTGCTCGCCGGAATGGCGATGATGCAGGCGATTGGCCCTGCCGTGCAGGAAAGTTCCTTATTCAATTGGTTCCTGGATAAATCAACAAGCAGCCTCTGGTGGGGTCTAGCAGCAGGAGCGGTTCTGACAGCTATCGTCCACAGCAGTGCTGCTGTTATTGGCATTATTATGGGCTTCGCTTCGATTGGGGCCATGCCGCTGGAACTCGGCGTTGCTATCGTGCTTGGCGCCAACATCGGCACCTGCGCAACAGCCCTTCTCGCATCCTTCAGCGGATCAAGGCCCGGCCAGTATGTCGCCTGGTCCCATACCATCCTGAATGCCGGAGGAGCCTTGCTCTTTATGCCATTCCTGGGCGAGCTTGCCGCTGCCTCAGGCTGGCTGGCCCATTCCCCTGCAAGCCAGATTGCTCATGCGCAAACGATCTTCAATATTTTAAGCTCATTGATCGCGCTGCCGTTCTGTTATTTGCCGGTCTTCCGCAAGCTGCCGGTCTAATCATTCTTCACGCCAAGCAAGCTGAGGGCTCCTGCTACAATACGGTTATTATTCTCGTAGCCCGACTGCTTCTGGCGTCTCCAGGCTTCAAGCGGATCAAACCATTCGACACCGCGGATTTCTTCCACCTGAGCCTGCAGCGAGCCGCCAACCGCTTCGACCAAATAATAATGAACCTCCTTGTTGACGGTTCCTTTGTTCGCATCATAGTATTGATACTTAATTTGATCAATCGGTTTGACAATAACTCCGATCATGCCGGTTTCCTCGGCGATTTCTCGAAGCGCCGTCTGTTCGACCGTTTCCCCGGGCTCCATCTTGCCTTTCGGGAGCGACACTTTGCCATAACGGTCCTGAATCAGCTGGATTTGCAAAACCCCGGCCTCGTTCCGGCGATAAACTACCCCTCCTGCCGAAATTTCAACCATTTCCGTTTCCCCCTTGCCTGCTTGACATTTGCATGCAACAACGAGGATTTCCCACTATTCCAATACTACAGAATTGAGCGGGAAATCCTCGTGCTTTATTTCTATTCCACTAAGCTCTCATCGCTTCTGCCGGTACATCGTCCAGTACGCGGACAAGCTGAGCACGGCATTCATTAACGCCTGCTTCTGTAATTTTTACGCGGCACAGCTTGCCGACAAGCGCTTCTGTTCCTTCAAATACAACCTGCAGGTAGTTGTCGGAATAACCCATCACAAGACCGGTACCCGGGGCACCCTTGTAGTCGCGTTCCGGAATAACGTCAAGCACAGCGCCTACATACTGTTTCGCATAAGCCAGCTGCATTTTTTCCGACAAATCGATCAGCTTATGCACGCGTTCGTTTTTCAATTCCTCATCAATTTGATCTTCCATCCGTGCGGCAGGCGTACCTGTACGCTTCGAATAAGGGAAGACGTGCATCTCGGAGAATCCAACCTCTTCCATAAACTTGTAGCCGTTCTCGAACATCTCTTCCGTCTCGCCAGGGAAGCCCACGATCACGTCGGTCGTAATGGCTACGCCAGGCATCGCTTCGCGGATCCGCTTCAGCTTGGCAGCGAACTCATCCGTCGTATATTTACGGCGCATGCGCTTTAATACCGAAGTATCGCCTGCTTGAAGCGGAATATGAAGATGGCGGCACATTTTGGACGAACGTTTAAGAACATCAATCATTGCATCGTCAATTTGACTGGCTTCAATCGAGCTGATCCGGATACGCTCAAGTCCGTCGATTTTGTCCAGATCCCACAGCAAATCGGTCAATCGGTAATTTTCCATATCGTCGCCGTAGCCGCCCGTATGAATACCCGTCAGAACGATTTCTTTGTAACCGGAGGCAACAAGCTGCTTGGCTTGCTCCAGCACGCTCTTCGGATCACGGCTGCGCGACAAGCCGCGCGACCATGGGATAATGCAGAACGTACAGAAGTTATTGCAGCCTTCCTGGATTTTCAGGAACGCGCGTGTGCGCTCGTTGAAATCAGGCACATCCAGCTCTTCAAAGTCGCGGGTCTTCATAATGTTGCGGACCGCGTTAACCGGCTGGCGGTCATCATGAATCTGATTGACAAACGTCATAATTTTCTCGCGGTCTTGCGTACCAATTACAAGGTCAACGCCGGGAATCGCCATGATCTCTGCCGGAGAGGTTTGGGCATAACAGCCCGTTACCGCAATAACAGCATCCGGATTGCGGCGCACCGCGCGGCGGATAATCTGACGGCTCTTCTTGTCGCCGGTGTTCGTAACCGTACATGTATTAATGAGGTACACGTCAGCGGTCGACTCAAAGTCTACCTGCTCGTATCCTTCGTTTTTGAACAGCTGCCAAATCGCCTCTGTGTCGTAAAAGTTTACTTTGCATCCCAAGGTGTAAAATGCAACCGATGGCATAAAATTCTTACGCTCCTCCCATTTCTCCGGCCTCATACAGCAAGCAGGTCAATCCGACGATACCTGCGGTCTCAGTCCGCAGAATCCGTCTGCCAAGGCCAACGATAACAGCTCCTGCTGCCTCTGCCTCATCTGCTTCCCGTTCTGTAAAGCCGCCTTCAGGTCCAACGATAAGCAGCACTTTAGGCTCAGTTAATTGCCCGCCGGCCTGCTGCTTCCAGCCCAGCACAGCGTCTCTGATGCCTCTGCCTGCCGCTGAATCGCCTTCCCTCTCATAACAAAATAACGCCAAATCAAACGTAGGAATAACATCCTTCAGCTCGCGCCAGCTTCGTACGGGCTCAATAGCCGGCACACGGCAGCGGTGCGACTGCTCCGCTGCTTCCTTCGCGATCTTGCTCCAACGCTCCAGACGCTTTGCTTCCTTCTTACCGTCATATTGAACGATCATCCGTTCCGACTGAAAAGGTGCAAAGGCATACGCACCAATCTCTGTCCCTTTCTGAATGACCAATTCCATTTTATCGCCTTTCGGCAAACTTTGCGCGATGGTGACCGACCAGTTGGATTCACTGTCCATTGGCAGTTCCTCCACAATATCAGCCACAACCTCAGCTGAGGCTGCTTCCCGCACAGAAGCAAGCACGACGCGGGATACCCCGTCGCTGGCGATAAATTTCTCTTCCGGCTTCATCCGCATGACGCGGACAGCATGGAAGGCATCTTCTCCTATTAAACGCACGCTGGAGCCGTCAAACTGCTCCGCTGCTATAAAATATCGCTGCATTGCGTCAGTCTAACCATCCTTCATCATAGCATGTTTCCGCTTCAAAAATCTATGAAAGCGGCTTAAAACAGAGGCTGGAATAATTTCGCAAAAAAGTGGCTAAGCGGTACCCACCAGCCGAGAATCGGATCAAGAGTCACCCTGCGAAGCGGCGGTATAAATACAAGCAGGAGGAAAATATAAACGCCCCACTGCACATTCTGATCCATCTTGACTCGAGCATTAAGCGGCAGGAGATCCTGAATAATTCGGTAGCCGTCCAGAGGCGGCAGCGGAATCAGGTTAAAGATAAACAAAACAAAGTTAAGATAGATAAAATAGCTTAAAAAGCGTTCAATCGCAAGGTTCAGGCCATTCGATCCTGCGTACATCAAGCCTGTAGAATCCAGTGTTAACAAAATAACAATACCTAAGACCCCAAGCAGTAAATTGCTTAACGGTCCCACGGCCGATACGATAACCCCCATGAGACGCGGGTTTTTGAAACGGCTGGAATTGACGAGAACAGGCTTCGCCCAACCGAAGCCTGCGATCAGAATAAGAATAGCACCAAGTACATCAATATGTACGCGCGGATTCAAGGTAACCCTGCCCATATCTTTAGCAGTATTGTCGCCGAACTTGTAGGCGCTGTACGCATGCGCGAACTCATGCACCGTAAAGGAAATGATCAGCACGAGCGCAACAAACGGCAAATCCTCAATTGGGTACGCTAAGAAACTGTCCCAGTTCATTCATTCACCTGCGGCTTTCTCGCCACGAATGCAATCCAGTCCTCGTCGCGGCGTTTTTCAACGATTACAAAGCCCGACCGGATCAGTCCTTCCTCCACATCGGTTTCTTTATTCTTATAAATGCCGGATGCAATATAAACCCCGTTTGGTTTAAGTGCAGCGAACACGTCATCAATAAAGAGCAAAATGATTTCCGCGAGAATGTTCGCTACAACCAGGTCAACCGGTAATGATACCGATGTATTACGCGCATCCCGCTCGTTTACCGCATGGACGACTTTACCGCCCAGAACGCCTAATAGATCGCTCTCCAGCACTTCAACATCGTCCTGAAGACCGTTCAGTCTTACGTTCTCCGTTGCGCTAGATACTGCGACAGGATCGAGATCCAGCGCCAATACGCGGCGTGCGCCCAGCTTCATGGCACCGATGGCCAGAATGCCTGAACCCGTACCGACGTCAATGACTTCCTCGTCGCCTTTAATGACCGATTCCAGCGTCTGCAGACAAAGCGCGGTTGTTGGATGTGTGCCCGTACCAAATGCCATCCCGGGATCAAGCTCAATAATGCTCTCTCCCTGCGCCGGCTCATATTCTTCCCATGTCGGTTTGATGGTCAGCTTCTCCGACACTCTTATAGGTTTAAAGTATTGCTTCCAGGCTGTCGCCCAGTCCTCTTCGTCCACAAGTCTAAACGAGATTTCGTAGCTGCCAGGATCAATGCCAAATTCCTTTAACTGCTCAATCCGAGGCATAATCTGCATCTTCAGCTCATTCATGTCTACGCTCTCTGTGAAGTAGCCTTTAATGACAGCCTGGCCTTCCGGAATATCGTTCAGCGGAGTTTCGTACCATTGTCCCAGAGAAGTGTCGCGTTCTTTATTCAAAGTACCCGATTCTTCAATGGATACGCCGCCAGCATCCATTTCATGCAAAAAGTTCGAGATCATCTCGATGGCTTGCTCTGTTGTCGAGATCGTAATTTCATGCCATTTCATATACCATAACCCTCCAGTGTGAAAACTACCATCTATTGTACACTATTCATCATTTATGCACAAAAAAGCGGCAAACAATAGTTTGCCGCTCCCTGTTATTCTACAGTCGATTGACCCGTCTCCGGGTTTCCGCCGATCTGCTCGATCATATGGACCGCACGTTCCACAACATCCTCGTCAACCGTGGCCGTAAGCAGACCGCTATCGAGCAACCCGTTGACTTCAAAGGCACGGAGCGCCTGAAGCTTGCGCAGCGCTTCCTGAGCCGCTCCGGGTTCCCCGAAATTAGCTCTGATCTCAACTTGCTGAGTCATTATACGCCCTGCTCATTCTGCCCATTCTGGGCACGCGAATCTGCCGCGGCTGCACGGCGTTCAGCCTGCTTGTCCGCTTCATCCGCAAGCTCCTCGGAGAACTCGACATCCTCGTTCTTTCCAACTGGCAAATCTCCAAAGTTTACTTTTTCCATATATTCTTTTTTCTCGTTCGTCATTTTTCATCCAGCTCCTTAAGTGAATAGGTCAATTACTTAAGTAGCATGTTGCAAGGGGGGCAGATTTATTCGCGCCGCACGAAAAAAACGTTCCGGGCTACTCGCCGCGGAACGCTTTTTTCATTTTCTCAAAGATGGATTCATGATGCTCATTGTTTTCTGCCGGGGACTCGCCGCCAATTCCGCCAAACTGGCGAAGCAGATCCTTCTGTTCGTCCGACAGCTTGGTAGGCGTCACGATCGTTACTTTGACATGCTGATCGCCTTGGCCGTAACCGCGCAGTTTCGGAACACCTTTCCCTTTGAGACGGAAATACGTGCCCGTCTGCGTGCCTGCAGGTATCTTCAGCTTTACCTTCTCGGTCAGCGTCGGGATCTCGATCTCATCGCCGAGTGCAGCCTGCACGAAGGTCAAAGGCACTTCGCAGTAGATATCATCGTTCTCGCGTTCGAAGAAGTCATGTGCCTTCACACGGATTACAATATACAGGTCGCCCGGAGGACCTCCGCGGAGGCCGCCTTCCCCTTCACCGGAGAGACGAATTTGAGCTCCGTCATCCACACCAGCAGGGATACGGACGTTAATTTTACGCTGCTTTTTCACTTTGCCAGCGCCATGACAAGTTCCGCACTTTTCTTTGATTACTTTGCCCGTGCCGCTGCAATTCGAACATGCCCGGCGGTTGACCATACGGCCAAACGGCGTATTTTGAACAACCTCCTGCTGACCTGAACCACGGCAAACCGAACAGGTTTCCGGCTTGGTTCCAGGCTTCGCGCCGGAGCCTGCGCAAGTATCGCAAGATTCCGTACGGGGAATCGTAATTTCCGTCTCTTTGCCAAACACGGCTTCCTTAAATTCAATCGTCATCGAATACTGCAGGTCGTTGCCGCGCTGCGGTGCATTCGGATCACGGCGCCCGCCGTTACCGCCAAAGAACATATCAAAGATATCGCCAAACCCGCCAAAATCACCATTTCCGGAGAATCCGCCAGCTCCGCCCATGCCTTGATTCGGATCAACGTGACCAAACTGGTCGTATCTCGCCCGTTGCCCGTCATCGCTCAGAACATCATAAGCTTCCTTCACTTCTTTGAACTTTGTTTCTGCGTCTGCTTCTTTATTGACGTCAGGATGGTACTTGCGCGCCAGCTGCCGGTACGCCTTCTTGATCTCGTCGCCGGAAGCACTCTTGCCTACGCCAAGCACCTCATAATAATCGCGTTTATCTGCCAACTCATCTCACCTCCACCCATGTTTGCTGCAATGTATCCTATTCGCACAGGAAGGCCAAAGACAGGAAGACCCTGTCTTTGACCTCTCCCATTACAAGTTAAGTCTTATTTCTTGTTTTCGTCAACCACTTCATAGTCAGCGTCAACGACATTGTCTTTACCGCGAGTGCCGGCATCAGCTGCTTCAGCACCCTCTGGAGCACCGCCCTGAGCCGCTTGAGCCTGCTCATAAAGCTTCACAGAAAGCTGTTGAACGATTTCAGTCAGCTCTTCCGTTGCTTTTGTAATTTGCTCCAGATCATCTGTTGCTACCGCGCTTGTTACTTTCTCTTTCGCGGCATTTGCTTTCTCAATTTCGGAAGCATCCACTTTATCGCCCAGATCCTTCAACGTTTTATCAACCGAGTAAACGAGTTGGTCTGCACTGTTTTTCGCCTCAACAAGCTCGCGGCGTTTGCGATCTTCTTCTGCGTTCAGCTCAGCATCCTTCATCATTTGCTCGATTTCAGCCTCGCTCAGACCGCCCGAAGAAGTGATTGTGATTTTTTGGCTCTTGCCTGTGCCTTTATCAAGGGCAGATACGTTAACGATACCGTTCGCATCGATGTCAAATGTAACTTCGATTTGCGGTACGCCACGCGGAGCAGGCGGAATATCGTTCAGGGTGAAACGGCCCAGCGTTTTGTTGCCGGCTGCCATTTGACGCTCACCTTGCAGAACGTGGATTTCAACGCCTGGTTGGTTATCCGCATAAGTGGAGAACACTTGCGATTTGCTTGTTGGGATCGTTGTATTGCGGTCGATCATCTTCGTGAAGACGCCGCCTGCAGTCTCGATACCAAGGGACAGTGGAGTTACGTCAAGCAATACCACGTCTTTTACATCGCCAGTCAATACGCCGGCTTGAACCGCCGCGCCAAGGGCAACCACTTCATCCGGGTTAACGCCTTTGTGCGGCTCTTTGCCGATCAATTTCTTAACCGCTTCTTGTACAGCAGGGATACGAGTCGAACCGCCGACAAGAACGACTTTATCGATTTCGCTTACAGACAGACCCGAGTCGCTCAGTGCTTGACGTGTAGGAGCCAGGGAGCGTTCTACCAGGTGTGCGGACAATTCTTCGAATTTCGCGCGAGTCAGGTTCAGCTCCAAATGCTGCGGAACGCCATCAGCCATAGTGATGAACGGAAGCGAGATTGTTGTCGACATTACGCCGGACAGATCTTTTTTCGCTTTTTCAGCCGCATCTTTCAGACGTTGAACAGCCGCTTTATCCTTGGACAGATCAACGCCTTGTTCTTTCTTGAATTCAGCCACGAGGTAGTCAATGATGACTTGGTCAAAGTCATCGCCGCCCAGTTTGTTGTCGCCGCTGGTTGCTTTAACTTCGAAGAAGCCGTCGCCCAGTTCAAGAATCGAAACGTCGAAAGTACCGCCGCCAAGGTCATATACCAGGATAGTTTGGTCTTCTGTTTTCTCAAGGCCGTAAGCCAGTGCTGCCGCTGTTGGCTCGTTCACGATCCGAAGAACTTCGAGACCTGCGATTTTACCAGCGTCTTTAGTAGCTTGGCGCTGGCTGTCGTTGAAGTAAGCTGGAACAGTGATAACCGCTTGTGTTACCGTTTGACCCAGGTAAGCTTCAGCGTCAGATTTCAGCTTTTGAAGGATAATAGCCGAGATTTCTTGAGCCGTGTATTCTTTGCCGTCAATGACTTCTTTATGGTTTGTACCCATATGACGTTTGATCGACATAACCGTGCGGTCAGGATTTGTGATGGCTTGGCGTTTCGCTGTTTCACCAACGATACGCTCCCCGTCTTTTTTGAAGCCTACAACAGATGGTGTCGTGCGGTTGCCTTCCGGATTCGGGATAACGACAGCTTCGCCGCCTTCCATTACAGCCACGCAAGAGTTTGTAGTACCAAGGTCAATACCGATAACTTTACTCATCGTAAGTTTCCTCCTAAAGAAAAATTTTCAATTCGTAAGCATTAGCTTAGTTCAATCTTATTTAAATTCCGGTAATCGGAATAATAATTAGCCGCTAACTTTAACCATGGCAGGACGCAGGACGCGGTCCTTCAGGATGTAGCCCTTCTGTACTTCCTCTACGATGATGCCTTCCTCATGCTCTTCTGACTCCACAGTCATAATCGCTTGGTGGAATTCAGGGTTGAACGGCTCTCCAACAGCTTCCATCGCTTTCAGTCCTTCTTGCTGCAATGTCTGTTCCAGCTGACGGAAGATCATGTCGACGCCTTTGGCAAGAGCATCAAAATCTTGATTAGCGGTAGCTGCGGTAACAGCGCGCTCGAAGTTATCAACAACCGGAAGCAGTTGTCCGATCAATTTCATCGAAGCGTATTGCGCGAGATCTTCCTTTTCCTTTTGCGTACGACGGCGGAAGTTATCAAAGTCCGCTTGTGCGCGTAAGTATCGTTGTTGATTCTCTTCAGCCAGCTTTGCAAGCTCTTCAAGGCGCGAATCTTCCTGCACCACTTCTTCTTGCTGCTGCGTTTGCTCTTCTAAAGCTTCATCGATTGTTTCGTTATGTTGGTCATTACTCACCATATTCACCTCCTTAAAAGAATTGCAGAGCAATTCTTACTTCGTAAGCATAGTCCTTAAAAGAATTGCAATGCAATTCTTACTTTTAAAAGTTCCAACTGGCTCTATCAGCGCCAGTTGGCAAGCGCCCCAAGCACAATAAAAAGTTCGCGCTTGCCTTTGCGCTGCCCTGTGGGGCAGTGCTGTACGCGCAGAGCGCGGGAGAGCGGGGCGTTGCCTGAAGAGCGTAGCGCTCGCCTTTGAAAACGGGAATATTCCGCGAGGAATATCTAATCCACATTCCCGTTTTCAACAGCGACGGAAGGCAACACCCCGCTCGTACACGCCAAACCTACAGCACCAAGCGCGCCACCATATGCAACAGCAGACCGAACTTACTTATAAAAGCGTCCCATCATTAAGGCCAAATCCTTCGATATAACATCGAGCAAGGTAATGACTTTCCCGTACTCCATACGGGTAGGTCCAAGAATACCGATTGTTCCTAGAGACTTACCGTCTAACTGGTACGTAGCCGTAATCAAGCTGCAATGCGCGATTGCCTCATGGTCATTTTCTGTTCCAATCCGAACTTGTATACCCGTTGGTGCCGCGGAAATCATTTTCATCACGGTAGGCGTTTCATCGAGCAGATCAAGTATCGTCTTCACTTTATCCACGTCTTTGAATTCCGGCTGCGTAAGCATATTGGTCGTACCGCTGAGGAATACCCGCTGTTCCGAATCGCCGGTCAACGCACTGTCCAGAATGCCAAGCACTTCTTCGCAATGATCGACATAACGCTCCAGCTCCTGGCCAACCTCGGCATACAGCTTCGACTTAAGACGAACCAGAGGAATACCGACCAGCTTCGCATTCAAAATATTAACGATCTTCTCCATCTCATCCATGCGAATGCCCGAAGGAATGGTAATTGTTCGATTCTCCACATGTCCCGTGTTCGTCACAATAATCGCGACGGCCGTCGTCTCATCCAGAGGCACCAGGTTGAAATGCTTAAGTGAGTTGCTGAACATCTCAGGTCCCAGCAGAATCGATGTATAATTCGTCAGGTTGGATAAAATCATCGCGGCATGCTGGATAACCTGTTCCATCTGAATCATCTTCTCCGAGAAGAAGGAGTGCGCCTGTTTCAAATCTGCCTCATTAATTTCATTTAACTTCACGAGATGATCAACGTAATACCGATAACCTTTTGTAGATGGAATGCGTCCTGCCGAAGTATGCGGCTGCTCGAGGAAACCAAGCTCCTCCAGATCCGACATTTCATTACGAATCGTTGCAGGGCTGAAGCCAACGTCGCCGCGCTTCGAAATGCTTCTGGAACCAACCGGCTCAGCCGAACGGATATAGTCGTCTACAATTGCATTCAGTATCATTCTCTGCCGTTCAGTCAACATTCGCATCCCTCCAAAAAGTTTATCTGATCTTCTCGTTAGCACTCATTAGTCCCGAGTGCTAATCATTAATACAAAAATACCAAACCACCTTGTTCATTGTCAAGTCGGTTCGGCATTTTCAGGCCTATGTCCACCGGACAAAACAAACAAAAAGGTCAGGCAGCATGCCTAACCTTTTAAGATCAGCTTAACATTTTCAATACGGCGATTTCGTCGCATGCATTCTGCTTCGGACAGTTAACGCAGTCTCTCCATACTTTCTCCGGGAAAATCTCTTTCTCCACCACGGTAAATCCGTTGCGCAAAAAGAAATTAACTGCATAAGTGAGCGCCATAATCTTAGGAATCTGCTGTTCTCTTGCCTGCTCGACCAGAAAATCAACCAATTTATTCCCTATCTTTAGGCCTCTATATTCCTGAGACATACCAAGGGAACGAATCTCGACAAGATCCTGTCCAAGCCTCAGCAAGGAGCCGCATCCAACAACCTTATCTCCGATCTCTGCTACGACAAACGTATCAATCTGACGCAATAACGTTTCCCGGGTGCGGGGCAGCATGATTCCCTGTTCCGCATAGCCTTTAATGAGTTCGTACAAAGTGTCTACATCTTCCGGTGCTGCTTTCCTGCAAACTACCGTTAACTGTTTCGTCGCCTCCATGCTGCTTCGCCTCCACCCGGTGCAATGAATTCTATTGAATAAATATACAGCATGCCGCATTTTTTCTCAAGAATTATTTTTCCGAATTTTAGCCAGCCGCTTCTTCCTCCAAACCGATAAACGAACCGAATACATCATTGCCGAAAAGCACGCCTTTATCGGTCAATTTGTAGATGATATCCCCGTCCGCTTCGACCTTTTCCAACAGCCCGTCTTTCCTGAGCTTCTCAATAATCGGACCGAATTTATCCTCCAGATTACGCCCCTCGAATTGAGCCGAGTAATCGGAATCGCGAACGCCTTTAAGCAGCCTGAGCCCTACCATCATGAAATCTTCCATTGCCTCATATTCTGGGACAACGTTCTCCTCCAGACGCGGCAGCTTGGTCTTCGTATAATCAATGTAAGGCTGAACGCCTTTCACATTCACATGACGAAGCCCGCGTGCATAACCGTGTGCTCCCGCTCCAAGTCCGTAATAGGGCTCGTTGCGCCAATAAGTCGAGTTATGTCTGCTTTCATAGCCTGGTCGCGCGAAATTGCTGATCTCATAATGAGCACGCCCCGCTTGCTTCAAACGGTCCATGAGCAAGGTATACATATTAAACTCTTCATCCTCCGGAGGAAGAGGCAGTTCATCGCGCTGATACAGCTTATGGAAAAGCGTATTCTCCTCAACCTTCAGGCTATAGAGGGAATAATGCGGCAGATCTAGAGCCAGCGCCTTGTTCACACTGTCCTCCAGCATCTCCACCGTCTGCTTTGGCAAGCCAAACATCAGGTCAATCGACAGATTCGTAAACCCGGCAGCACGGGCATTCTCAAGACTCCGGTACACGTCGTCTACATTATGAATGCGTCCGATCCTCTCCAGCAAGCCGTTGTCAAACGACTGTACGCCAAAGCTGATCCGGTTCACGCCCCCGGCGAACATTGCAGCAAGCTTCTCCGGATCCGTTGTGCCGGGATTGGCCTCCATCGTGAATTCCACATCATCCGCGAGAGGGAAATATTTCTTCACGGAAGCGAGAAAACGCTCCATCTGCGGTGGTGTCAGTACGGTCGGAGTACCTCCTCCTACGAATACCGTATCGATTCTCTCCGGCGGTATTTGAGCAACCGTTAATGCCATCTCTCTCTCAAGCGCATCGAGATATTCATCAACTGGCTGTCCCTTTAATACATACGAAGTAAAATCGCAATAATGACATTTGTTCGTGCAAAACGGGATATGGATATAAAGCGCCTTAGGCGCATAATTAATCATTTCATCACTACCTTCTTTCTTACTCCCCTAATAAAAAATCGACAGGACTAAGGAGAGCAAGCTCCTTAGTCCTGTCTTCGTTGTCCGTGAGTTACGGCGATGGGGTAAAGGGTATCTCGTGGAAGAGCAAAGCGCCCGCCTTTGCTGCATTTTTTCAACCATTACACCTTGTTCAAGAAAAAATCAGCAACAGCGGCTGTAACGAGATACCCTGTCCCCACCTGCCCAACTCACGGTTACGCGACAGTGACTAAGGAGCGGCTCCCTCTTAGTCCTCGTCGATTTTCAGCACCGCCATGAAGGCCTCTTGAGGAACTTCTACGCTGCCGACCTGCTTCATTCGCTTCTTGCCTTCCTTCTGCTTGTCGAGAAGTTTCCGTTTACGGCTGATGTCACCGCCATAACATTTGGCAAGAACGTTTTTACGCATGGCTTTAACCGTCTCGCGGGCGATTACTTTTGTACCGATCGAAGCCTGAACCGGCACCTCGAACATTTGACGCGGAATAAGCTCCTTCATCTTCTGACAGATAATCCGGCCGCGATGGTAAGCACGGTCGCGGTGAACGATAACGGACAAGGCATCGACTTGCTCGTTGTTCAGCATAATATCCATCTTCACAAGATTTGATCTGCGGTATCCTGACAACTCATAGTCAAACGATGCGTAACCTTTGGTGCTCGATTTCAACTGGTCAAAGAAGTCGTATACAATCTCCGACAGCGGAATCTCATACGTAAGCGTAACGCGGTTCGTATCCAGGTACTCCATGTTGACGAACTCGCCGCGTTTCCCCTGGCAAAGCTCCATAATTGCACCTACGAAATCATTAGGTACGATGATGGCCGCTTTAACATAAGGCTCTTCTACAAAGTCGAGTTTGCCTGCTTCCGGATAATTGGACGGGTTATCAATCTCAAGCACAGTACCATTCGTCAGCGTTACGCGATAAATTACGCTTGGCGCTGTTGTAATCAGCGGAATATTGAACTCGCGCTCGATCCGTTCCTGAATGATCTCCATATGCAGGAGACCAAGGAATCCGCATCGGAAGCCAAAGCCCAGTGCCGTTGATGTCTCCGGCTCGTAACGCAGCGATGCGTCGTTAAGCTCCAGCTTTTCCAATGCTTCGCGCAGATCATTGTAATCCTGCGTTTCAATCGGATACAGACCGCAGAACACCATCGGATTGATTTTCCGATAACCTGGCAATGCTTCCGGTGCCGGACGTTTCGCTTCTGTTACGGTATCACCGACACGTGTATCTTTTACGTTCTTGATACCTGCAACAACGAATCCTACATCACCAACAGCAAGCTCGTCCACGATACCCATCCGCGGTTTGAACGCGCCAACCTCGATAACCTCAAATTCAGCGCCCGTTGCCATAAAGCGGATTTTCTTGCCGGCTTGAATGCTGCCGTCGATTACGCGCACATATACGATAACGCCTTTGTACGGGTCGTAATGCGAGTCGAAAATAAGCGCTTTAAGAGGCTCATCCGGATTTCCTGTGGGAGCCGGTACCTTCAGCACCACTTGCTCCAAAATCTCTTTAATGCCGATGCCTGCTTTTGCCGAAGCCAGAACGGCATCGCTTGCATCAAGACCGATAACATCTTCGATCTCTTGCTTCACACGTTCCGGCTCTGCGCTTGGCAGGTCGATTTTATTAATAACCGGAAGAATCTCCAGGTTGTTGTCGAGCGCCAGGTAAACGTTCGCAAGCGTTTGTGCTTCAATGCCCTGTGCAGCGTCTACGACCAGCAATGCCCCTTCACACGCCGCCATACTGCGGGATACTTCGTACGTGAAATCGACATGTCCCGGAGTATCAATCAGGTTAAGCAAATACTCTTCGCCGTCATCAGCTTTGTATGTAAGCCGTACAGCCTGCAGTTTAATGGTGATGCCGCGCTCCCGCTCCAGATCCATCTGATCGAGAACCTGATCCTGCATTTCACGAGAAGATAACGCTCCGGTAAATTCAAGAATACGGTCAGCGAGCGTCGACTTCCCGTGGTCAATATGTGCAATAATCGAGAAATTCCTAATTTTCTTTTGCCGGTCACGAACGTCTGTCATGCCTAACCCCCACACAATCCAATATAGCTAATCATTCTTTCCATTATATCAGCTATATGTTATACCAGCAATGCGCATAAGACAATGATGCAGAGCCGCTCAGCCGGTTACCGAATTAAATAAGGAGGCGATAAACCGGATTCCGCCGCTTGAGACTGACTGCAGGAGGCCGGCTGTTCCGTCCGCAACCTTATTTACCGCAGGTTCGTCGGAATCAGACGAGATGCCCGGCAGCCGTTCATGGCGCGCGGACTGCTCGGCGATTTTCCGAACTTCCTTCAATTCCTTCTCCAGGTCAGCAATCTTCCGTTCTGCCGCACTCGACAACCCGGTACCTTCCAGACTTGCCGACGATTCCTCATCTGTCGCCGCCAAATTGTATTTATCCTCGCCCGGCATAATCGCAGAAGAGCCGTTACTTTCAATCGGTCCATAAATCCGCTCAATACCAGCCGAGGACATTTCCACCCCATACAAAATAATAAAGACAAGCACTCCGCCAAGCAGCACCCACTTTAATGCACCCTTCATCTCTCTTGCGCCCCTTCCGACAGGGTAGGCTGCCGCAGCAGCCTTAACCCAAGTCATGTTCAATTATTTTGAAGCAGACACTCTCTCTGCATCCCAGTAAATATCCGCGATAATTTTGGCCAGCACATCCGCTGTCCGGTAGCTTTCGGTGAGCGTATTTTCAATGCCGCCAATTTCGATTAACACACTGTCATCGGCAAGCGATTGATTGTATTCCCCGTTGCCCGTAGCGGTGGTCTTTCCTAATATCCCCCTAGAAATGCCAGGGTATTGTTTCTCCAGCGCATCGTGGATCTTTGTCGCAAATTCAGCGTTCTTTTTCCATTCCGGATTCTTGTGTCCGATTATAAAGTATACCTGGGCGTAGCTTTTACCATTAATATCTACGGTTGTATATTTACGTTTCTGGGAGTCACGGTGAATATCAAAGAAGAATTTCAGCTTCTTGTTGCTTGCGATCGCTTCCTGAACGGTTTTCTTCGAGTATTTGTAAGAGTAGTTCCAATCATAACCCGGCACCGTCGTCGGATAGTCCGTATCCGAATGCGTTGTGCCTACGCCAAGATCCTCAAGCTTTTCGGCCAGCCTTTCACCTACCAGCGTAATATTTTTTGTCGCCGAATTGGCATCCCCATCTTTGTCCGCAATCTCCGGATACCAGGATTCCCGGCTGTGGGAATGATAGATAAAGACGACTTTGTCCTTGCCTGTAGTAGGTATTCCTGCATGGTCTGGTGTTGATGTTGGCGTAGGAGCCGGGTCTGGGGTTTGCGTTGGCGGTTCAGGCGTATCTGCCGGCTCATTGTCTACGTCTGTTCCGCTCGGACCATGGTCATCGCCATTGCTTGCTCCTGTATCTCCCGGAATCGGAATGTTATCTTGCGGCCATACATTCGGCTCCGTCCCGACTCCGCCGGCAATTAGAAAGGATGAATCCGCGCCCATGCCTGGAATTTCTCCTGCGATCAGGCTTCTTGGATCTCCCGGATTCACGTTCGTCATTAACCGGAAGAGAAAGCTGCTGATCTGTGTGCCGGACAATTCCTCGCCTGTTTTGCTGCTATGAAATTGAGGCATTTCCATTTCTAGCATATCCCCAAAGAACCCGCTTGAAACGGATGCCGCAAAACCTGTCATGGAAGATACCGGGGCAGACAACGAATGCTGGTGCGCCATCCCGGCAATACCAATTGCTACAAAAAACAACATAGAGCTTATCGACAACAGCGCGAAAGTTTTCCCTGTAACAAGCAGCTGGCGAAGACGTTTGCTCCCACGTGTCAGATCAAACAACATAATCGTTCTTTTCATTTCAAGTTCTACCTCCCGCTTCTTCGTTGCTCATCTGCTATTAATCTATGAGACAAGAAGCTTTAATAGAACCGGAAATGAATTAATAGATTTAAAATGTATTTAATAGATTAATAGAATAGAGCTTACGCAAAACAAGCTCCCGAAGTTAACCGCCACGGGAGCTAATATCATTTTAATGCGTGTAAGCCGCGACATTGTCGGAATTGACGGCATCATGGAGGGAAGCATTCAAGCCGCTTGCAATGATGTTGGCGATGTCTTCAATAAACTCGTCTATTTCCTTAGGAGTGACAAGCAGATCATGGCCAACGGGGTTAAGGGCCTCCTTCACAAGCTGAAGTCGTTCAGCCTCGCCCATCTGGTTCATCAGACCAAAGATCTGATCATTGTTGCCGTTGTTTGCCTCCATATGGCTTCTCATCAGTTCAATCGTATGGTTAACGATTGTAGAAGCATAAACAACCGTTGGAACGCCAATCGCGATTACGGGGATGCCTAGAATTTCTTGCGTCAGCCCTTTTCGCTTGTTGCCGATACCTGAACCGGGATGAATACCGATATCTGCAATTTGTATGGTCGTATTTACCCGGTCAAGTGACTTTGACGCTAAAGCATCAATCGCGATAATAACGTCAGGCTTTGTTTTTTCCGCGATGCCCTGCACAATCTCACTCGACTCGATTCCGGTTATCCCGAGTACTCCCGGCGCAACCGCACTCACCGCGCGGTAGCCCGGAGCAACCTGATCCGGCATCAGCTCGAAGAAGTGGCGAGTCACCATCACGTTCTCCACAACAAGCGGCCCCAGTGCATCCGGCGTCACATTCCAGTTGCCAAGGCCAACAATAAGCACTTTTGCCGTTTGGCCTACCCCGATCCGCTCGAGGAACGTCTCGAAGTGCTTGGCAAATTGTGTGGCTACACGGTTCTGAAGCTCCGTATCCTGGTTGCGCAGGGCAGGCACTTCAATGGTAACGTAACGTCCGATAACTTTGCCGATTGCACGCGAGCCCTGCTCGTCCTGCACATGAAGATGGGTGATAGTGATCCCATTATCCTCGGATGTTTCGGAATGTATGCCTGGTATCGGGCCGCCCCCGCCAAGCTGCTCCGCCATCTCTTTCGCTTCAAGCGCCAGATCCGTGCGGACATTATATTGCTGCATATCAAGTTCAGTCATCTATCCATTCTCCCTTCGAAGCCATGCCATTTTCTCCAGCTTATTGTTTGCAAGGGAGACGATTTCATACTTTGGAGAGCATGAGCAAAAATGGCAGAACCGGCTCGCTATTGCTTTTCGGACCTGCACATGGTAATATATTTTAAGTTGTGTTACCTAGACTTATAGCGTACGCTTTTTGTTTGCTTACGCAAACTTTGTAGGAGGTGAAACTCGATGCCAAACATTAAATCCGCAATTAAACGCGTTAAAACGAGCGAAAAACGCCGCGCTTTGAACGCTTCCCAAAAATCCGCGCTTCGTACGGCTGTTAAATCTGCTGACCAAGCTATCGCTGGCACTGATGTAGACGCTGCTAAAGCGGCTCTGATCTCTGCAACGAAAAAATTGGACAAAGCGGTTACTAAAGGCCTGATTCATAAAAATGCGGCTTCCCGCAAAAAATCTCGTCTTGCTAAAAAGCTGAACGCCCTTTCGGCTCAAGCTTAATAACCGCAAACAAATTAACGGCTTCGCATTTGCGAAGCCGTTTTTGATTTATCAAAAATAAATGATAGAACCGCTGCATTTCTATTTGGCGCTTTGACTCCGCTGTACACCAAGCGACAGAAGGAACAATTCCAAACCAAGCGTCTTGTCAATTGCGCCTGTTTTCATTTTATAATCCAAATCCGCGATATCGTTAAGCAAAGCCCCAAGACGGGCAACCTTAAACTTCTGGCTTTTCTCCGCGGCAAGCTTAACCGCATACGGATGCAGGCCAATCTGTCCTGCCATTTGCTGTGGCGAATAACGGTTCTGCTCAAGCTCCTTGATCTGCAGCATAATCCGCAGCTGACGGGCAATTAAAGCAGCAATCTTGATCGGCTCTTCCCGTCTAACAAGCAATGCCCGGTACAGCTTAAGCGAACGCTCCACCTGCAGGCTTGCTATCGCATCGACCAACGCAAATACATCCTCTTCCACGGTAGAAGCCGTTAACAGCTCCGTCTCTTCCACACCAATGACGCCGCCTTCTCCGGCATGCAGACATAGCTTGTCCACCTCAATAGCCAGCTGCTGCATATTCGCCCCGGTCCGCACAAGCAGCAGGTCAGCAGCATCGGCATTCATCGTCCGCTTCTGTTCCTCCGCCCGTTTGACTACCCAGCGTCTCAGTTCAGAGGCATCAAGCTCCTGAAAGGCGATCAAAGCATCACGGTCCTTCAGCATCTTCACAAGCTTACGGCGCTCATCCAGCTTTTCCGCATTCACAATAAACAGCAGCACCGTCGTCTCTGAAGGTATGTCCAAATATTGCTGCAGACGGTCCGTCTTATGGTCCAGCTTGCCGCCTTCCTTGCCGCCGGCTGCAAACACAACCGAATCACGCACAATAACAAGCTTACGCTCAACAAAAAACGGCAGCGTCTCCGCTTCCAGCGCCGCTTCCTCAATTAGCGTCTCTGATGTATCGAATTTGACGACGCCAAGCTCACGCTCGTCAGGCGTAAACATCGCTTCGGTCAATGTATCCGTAAATTGCCCGATTCGGTATCGGTCTTTGCCGTATATCACATAGGCGGGACGAAATTTCCCCGCTTTAATTTCCTTTAGCGCCTCTTTCGCTTCCATACTGCACCCCTCACCGTATCTCCCCATATGAACCGCTTAGAATTCGGCTTCCGCTCAACAGCAACAAAGGGATGGGCTTCTTAGGCCTCATCCCTTTGTCCCTGAACATCTATATAAACATCAGCAGGCAGGTCCATGGTACCGCCCTGCGGATGGTCATACTTTTGATCAAGGCTCACGCTTACTTTTCATTTATATCTTACGCAGATGAACTGAAAAGTGTGCGAATATCGCGGTAACAATATCTTGAATTAATGAGCCGCCTTCGACTCGGTCAATGTCTCCATATCAATGACATAACGCTCCATGCCGCCGGACTCCAGCTGAATTTCGTAAGTCAGCTGTTTGCTGTCCTCCGACCATACCAGAGTAGTGATTTTCCCGTTCTTGCGCTCAGACTCGAATAGAGCTGCAGTATCACCAGTATCATAAACATAAATGACAAAGTTTGAAGCTTTGGCCGTAAAGCTACCGTCCGGAGACGATGCTTGAAGCGGCGTAGGGACTGGTGCAATACCCTGGTTTGGCTCACTGCCATTATTACCATTGCCTTGGTTAGGCTCGCTGATGGACGGAGCTTCATCTGTTGACGACCCGGTTTCCTTGTCGCCAGCGGCAGGTTCATTAGTTACTCCACCAGAACTACCGGCATTCGAAGACATACCGCCGGCATCCGATTTGGAAATACCCAAATCCTCTTCCGTTGTAACATGGTAATCATCGTTAGTCGACCGATTTGTCGCTCCAGAACTATCCGGATCTACCGATTCCGTACCTACTTCGGCTTTGTTGCTGCTATTTGCCGCAAATGGATGAACTTCTTTCATTGACATTTGCGTGTCAGCCATATCAGCCGAAGCCACTGTTGACGACTCTGCCTTATTGGCATCTCCAAAGCTGCCCGAAGACGGGAATAATCCGGCATTATAAGATACAAGGAATAAACCCGCTGCCACACTGGCTGCAATAATCCCTGTAATCGCCCGGAAGCGCAGCTGATGCCGTTCCTTGGCACGCCGAGCCGTTTGCGGAGTCACCGGCGATATCTCCACCGATGCCGCCTCTGGCTGCCGGAAAGGAACAATCTGTTCAAGCTGAGGTAAAATAGCATCTACCAGACTGTACTTTGGCATGACATGAGGTAAATTCCCAAGCTCCTCGGACAGCTTTTTCAGCCGCTCAAACATTGCTGCACAGTCCGGACAATGTCTCGTATGCTTGATCAAGATCTCATATTCATGTTCACCCAGATCATCGTCTAGCTGCCGATTCATGTATTCGATCACCTCTTGACAAGTCATCCCCGGACACCACCTTTCTGATAATCATGTAGTAAAGTTTGAAGCTGCTGCCTGGCTCGGAATAAGTAAGATTTAACCGTATTTAATGGCAGATCAAGCGAATCAGCGATTTCGTTATAAGAGAAATCCTGCAAATACCTAAGCACAACTACTGCCCGGTGATGTTCCGGCAACTTGTCTATGGCATTGCGAATGTCTTGAACCGCGTAGGCCGACAGGACCTCGTCCTCGACATTTTGTTTCTCCCGGAATACCATCTCATGCTCGTCTATCGATACGGTTGGCTTGCTTCTTCTAAACTTATCTATACAAATATTTGTTACAATCCGTTGAATCCACGTTTTGAACTGGGCCTTCTCTTCGTAGGAGCCGATTTTGGTATATATGCGGATCAACGCTTCCTGCGCCGCATCCATCGCATCCTGTTCGTTATTCAATATATAATAGGCTGTCCGGTAAACGTGGGTTTCAATCTCTCGCAACAGAGTAATTAAAGCATCCCGATCTCCTGACTGAGCGGCTCTAATAAGGCCAGGCTCTACCACGAAGGATCCCCCTCTCTTGCAACCTCTCTGACGAGTCCGTTGCATAAAATGTTGCATACCTAAATGAAAATACTCTAATTTTTTAATTGAATAAGTAGAAAACTCCAACCTAAAGGATAACAAAAAAATGGAACCCCGTATATAGGTAGTTCCTAGTGAGTTAGGTTTAAAGATGCATATTGGCGGGATAAAAGAATAGGAAAATCGGCACTTTCGACAACGCTTTCCTAATTCTTCCTGATCGTTTGTTCATATATTCCAGTTCGTTTCACTTTGTACCGGATCTCCCCGTCCCGATCGGTACGAAATGCAGCCGCGGATGCCGCCTCAAGCCGCTTCAGCACATCCGGATGCGGATGCCCGTAAGTATTGGTGGCTCCTACTGAAATCGCCGCCTGAAGCGGTCTCCAGAAGCGAAGCCATTCCTCGGAGGTCGAATATTTACTCCCGTGATGCGCTACCTTCAGCACATCAATCGGATTGACAGAGAGTGGTGCAGCACCTATGTCCTGCAAACGCGATAGAATGGAAGATTCTGCTACGCTGCTAATATCTCCGGATAACAAAAACGCAGATGAGTAAATCCTCATATATAAGACTACACTGTCATCATTCTGCTCGTCTACCCTAGGAATTTCCCTGCCGGCTGCCGGCGGCGGCCACAATACGGTTAACTCCGTATTCCTGTCTACCTTCCACTGTTTCCCGAGCTCGGCACGGTACAGAGGTATCCCCTTCTGAACCGCTGTGCGAAGGATCGCCTCTGCATCCTCGTCTGGCTTCAAGCTTCCGTTCCAAACAATGGCCTTCACAGGGATCGTTTCCAGAACCGCTTGTAATCCCCGGATATGGTCGCTGTCCAAGTGAGAGATAACAAGCAAATCAAGGGCATGAACGCCTCGCTTCATTAATAATGGAACAACAACCTTGCCGCCAACCTCAAAAGGATCACTCCGCTTCCTCCACTCTTCCCCCGCTTTCCGGAAGCTCAGCGTTCCTCCTCCATCCACCAGGATCCTTTTCCCTTCCGGGGTTCGGATATAGATGGAATCTCCCTGGCCGACGTCAAGCACATCAACATCAGCCGTACGATTCCATACATCGGGGAAATAGGCATACAGCAACAAGCCTGATCCTGCAAGAAGCGCGAAGATCAATCCTGTTCTGCGTATCCTCCATACCGGCAGCTTTCTTTCCTCCTGCAGCTCCCATATCGGTGCTGTATCCGGCTCGACTCCGCCTTGTAGAGGCTGAGTCTCATCCAAATCCGCCTGTACCGCAACAGGAGCTGCAGGAAGCATCCGGCAGAAAACAGCCAGCGACAAATACCAGGCGACAATCCACCAAAGGGGTGGTGTAGCCCAGATGGTACGAAGCGCATCAACTTCACCCAGCTTGCTGACGAGGAGAAAGGTCCAGTCATTCGCATAAACGCTGACCGCCGCAAGCAATTGACCGCCAAACGGCCATAACATGCCAATGAGAAGAGCAACCGCTCCTATCGGCATCACAATAAAGCTGATAAACGGGACAAGAACAAGGTTCGCCGGTATCGACAGCAGGTGAAATTGATTAAAGTAATAGATGGTCAGCGGAAAAGAAACCACCTGTGCAACAACGGTCACCGCAAGCAAATCCAGCAGCGCTTTTCCTCTCGGCCAATCCGGCATCGCCCGCCTGACCGGCTGCACAAACATGATAAGTCCGGCTGTTACCGCAAAGGACAATTGGAAGCCTACATCCTGAACGAAATAGGGATTCCAAATCAGCATCGCAGCTGCTGCGGCAGCAAGCAGATGCAGGCCATCCTTCAGCTTGTCCATCCGGGCAGCCAGCAGCGCAAGCATCGTCATCAGACCTGCCCGGACGACAGAAGGCGATGAACCGGAGAGTAGTACATAAAAGGGAACGGCAAACATCAGGGCAACGAGCATTCGCTCCCGCGTCATGCGGAGCAGCCGCAACACCGCACCGAGCGCATAAATAAATACGGCCACATGCAAACCGGATATGGCCAAAATATGAGTCAGTCCCAGCCGTGAAAACTGCTGGAACTGCTCCGGGTCCAGGTCCTCGCGGATGCCGAGGACCAGCCCTTTCATGTACCCGGACTGATCGGCCGGGTACAATTGATCCACCCGCGCGCCAAGCCAGTCGCGCGCGGCATCCACGCGGCCGAGCATAGCGGCCGCGGTCCAGCCCGGGCCCGGCGCCGCATGGACGGCGCCGATGCCCGTGACCTTGAGCAGCCAGTGGATATGCTGGCTGCTGTAAAGATAGCGGCGGTAATCAAAGCCTCCGCTATTGGATGCGCCAGCCGGCAGCGTCAGCTCGCCGGTAAGGTGCACTTTGTCGCCGCGGTGCCACGCGGCGGCAATCTTCTGGTGCGGCTGCTCAGCAAGCCGCACCTGCACAAGCAGCCGCTCGCGGACCTCGCGCGGCGCAGCTTCACCACTAATGCGGACGGTATCGGCCGTCACGCGGAACGTGGCGCGGTCACCGTCGACCAGGACCGCGGATATCATCGTGCCGGTCACTTCCACTTCGTAGGAAGCGTCCGGCAGATCCAGCCCGGTGAGCGCCGTCACATTACGGGCATCCGCCCACATCCGCTCGCCTGCCGCTAGCGTGAAGCCGATTAAGCAGACGGCAGCAAGCCGCCGGGTCGACTTGCCGAGCAGCACAAGCCCAAGCAGCATAATCGTTGCTGCACAAACCGCTAGAGCAACGCCCCAATGGCTAAGTTCTGCTGCAACACTGCAGCCGGCTATCCAAAACACGGCAAACCAAACTAAAGGCCGTCTATTCACGGCACTCCCCTCCATCCCCTAACACAAAAAAAAGAACCTCCGGACGCATCAAAACAGATGCATGCAGAGGTTCTTCCCCATTCGCTTATTCAGTTTAAGACGTAACCTTCATGCTCGCCTGCGGCGGCGGCTCATAATCGGTGAGCGAACGGAACACAATGCCCTTCTGACTCATGAGCAAGCTTACTTTGTCACTATCCTTGGGATAGCCGCGGTGGAACACAATTTCCTTCACGCCGCTGTTCGCCAGCATATTGGCACAGGTCCAGCATGGCTGATCGGTCACATATACGGTAGAACCTTCCCGGTCAGCACGGTCCGTAAACAATAGCAGATTTTGTTCTGCGTGAATGGTACGGATGCAGCGCTGCTTCTTAACCATCTGCTCTTTCCCGTCATCGCCAAGCTTCGTTTCCCATTCTTCTGCAATCATGCAGCCTGCCTCCGAGCAGTCCTGCACGCCCATCGGAGCTCCATTATAAGCGGTGCCGAGCAGCTTCTTGCCCTGTACGAGCACCGACCCGACATGGCGGCGGGGACAGCGCGAACGCGTCGACACCATGTAGGCAATATCCATAAAATACGTATCCCAGTCTTTGCGCGAGGCATCATGTGCTTCTGACATAACTTCCAGCTCCTTTTTCCTTTTGCCCGGACAGCTCCCGGCGAACGCCTCCGCTATGGGACACTCGCCGGGTCTGCCTCTTTCTAGTTGTGATCAATTGTCATTAAAGCTTGCAAATTTCTATTGGTAAGAATTGATGGATTAGTTCGATTGACTGCCGCGAAGCGCTTGATCCAGATCGGCCAAAATATCTTTAATGCCTTCTGTGCCGATCGACAGCCTGATCAAGCCGGATGTGACGCCTGCCGCATCCTGTTCTTCTGGCGACAGCTGCTGATGCGTCGTGCTTGCCGGATGGATAATCAGCGACTTCGAATCACCAACATTCGCCAGATGGGAGAACAGCTTCACGGAATTAATCACTTTCTTGCCCGCTTCCACTCCGCCTTTAATGCCAAAGGTCAGAATCGCGCCTTGGCCGTCCGGCAAATATTTCTGAGCGAGTGTATAGGAAGGATGGCTCTCGAGGCCCGGATAGCTGACCCATTCCACCGCTTCATGCGTCTCGAGGAATTGAGCGACCTTCAGGGCATTCGAGCTATGACGCTCCATTCGCAAATGCAAGGTTTCAAGCCCTTGCAGGAGCAGGAATGAGTTAAACGGCGACAACGCAGCACCCATGTCACGCAATAATTGTACTCTTGCTTTAATAATATAAGCAATTGGACCAACAGCATCCGTATAGACAACGCCATGATAGCTTGGATCCGGTGTTGTGAGGCCCTCGAACTTGCCGCTTGCTTTCCAGTCGAATCGGCCGCCGTCTACAATAACACCACCGATCGATGTGCCATGACCGCCTATAAATTTCGTAGCGGAATGGACGACGATATCCGCTCCATGCTCAATCGGGCGGAGCAAATATGGACTTGGGAAAGTATTGTCAACGATGAGAGGAATCCCATGCTCGTGAGCAATCGCCGCTACCGCTTCAATATCAAGCACATCGCCCTTCGGATTGCCTACCGTCTCCGCAAAAAGCGCTTTTGTACGTTCTGTAATCGCGCCGCGGAAATTGTCTGGATTCGACGGATCAACAAATTTCACCTGAATGCCAAGCTTCGGCAGAGTTGTCGAGAACAGATTGTACGTACCGCCGTAAAGGCTGGTCGCGGATACAATCTCGTCTCCTGCGCCGGCAATATTCATAATAGAATATGTAATGGCAGCTTGTCCGGACGCAACAGCAAGTGCGGCAGGAGCTCCTTCAAGCTCAGCTACACGCTTCTCGAATACATCTGTAGTCGGATTCATCAATCGGGTATAAATATTGCCAAATTCCTGCAGCGAGAACAGGTTTGCCGCGTGGTCGGTATCCCGGAAACCATAAGAGGTCGTCTGGTAAATCGGCACGGCCCTGGCAAAAGTAGTCGGGTCAATCTCCTGGCCCCCGTGAACAGCCAGCGTGTCGAGCGATCGCTTGTTTTGATCTTGATTTGTCATGTGCAGCAACTCCTTGGATTATGGGATGGACATGCTTCAACCCATTCAAAGCAAGCGGCTCGGTTTGGTTGTCCAATTCAATCGGGCTCATTGCCTGAATATGGTCAAATAGGCTGGGAATACTTCCCTGCACCTAGTCCCATTTTCTCATAATCAAGGCATTGCGACAATGCTATCTTTTATACCTGCCAGCAATTTGCTGCCGATCCCCTTCACCCTCAATAGATCATCGACCGATTGAAAAAGACCGTTCTGCTCGCGGTCGGCAATTATAGCCTGCGCTTTGGCCGGCCCGATTCCTTTCAGCGTATCCAGCTGTTCAGCGGTTGCACGGTTTACATCAAGCTTCCCTGCCGGGGTTGCCGCCTCTGTCTTAGCGGTATGCTCAGGCTTTGCTGCTTCAGCCTCTTCCGGCACCGCCGCCGCCTGCTCTGCCGCTGCTTCCTGCACCTGCAAAGCACTGCTTACCTCCCGATTCAGCTGTACCCAATCATCCGGCGCTTTCTCCTTCGGTTGCGCTAGTGCGGTTATTAGCAAAACTGCCGCTGCTGCAATAAGAAATAAAGGAACGATCCGCCTGCTTCCATTCGTATTTGTTCGACGTCCATACAGGAGACGGGCCATACTCAACACTCCTTTCATCTAAAAAAGGGGATTTTTAGCATTTTGATGTCATATGTGGCAAGTCTTGCGGAATAGGTTAAAAGAGCAAAACTGTTGGGAGGGCTGAGCATGAATGTCGGATTCATTGGGACGGGCGCGATGGGAAGCCTGCTGGTCGAAGCATTCGTCGCATCGGGAGCACTCGACCCGTGTCATATCGTTATCAGCAACCGGACTTATACAAAAGCACAAGCGCTTGCTGAGCGATATCCCGGAATGAGAGCCGAGCGTTCGAATGCAAGCACCGCTAGCGTCGCCGATATCCTGTTCTTATGCGTCAAACCGCATGAATATAAGAAAGTGATCGATGAGCTGAAGCCGGTCCTGCGGCCAGAGCAGCTTCTTATATCCATTACAAGTCCGGTACTGATTGAACATCTTGAGGAGCTGGTGCCGTGCAAGATTGCCAAAGTGATCCCAAGCGTAACGAACCTCGTCTGGAGCGGAGCCACCTTATGTATTTACGGCTCCCGGATTTCCACAGAGGATCAGGGGATTATTGAAGATCTGCTTGCCTACATTAGTGAACCGCTTCCGATCGAGGAACCGTACACCCGGATCGTATCCGATCTGTCCAGCTGCGGACCCGCTTTTTTCGCTTACCTGATCGGGCAGTTTGTTGATGCCGCCGTATGCGAGACAGGTATCGCGCGCGAGGATGCCGTAAGAGTAGCAAGCGAGATGCTGCTTGGTACGGGACTGCTCTTGACCGAAGGCGGATTATCTCCGGAAGATATCCAGCGCAGGGTAGCTGTTCCCGGAGGCATTACCGCACAAGCGCTGCAGCTGCTGAACCGCGAGCTTGACGGCACCTTCAACCGGCTGATCCGGACGACGCACAAAAAGTTCGACGAGGACGTTGCCAAGATAACAGCCGATTTCTACGGCGAAGAGGTGAACGGACAGTAGCACAATTCGTGCTGCTGGACCGCTCACCTCTTCTTTTGTCTGCTATTTAGTTCGCTACAATGTTAACGAGCTTGCCCTTAACAACGACCACTTTGCGGATCGTTTTGCCTTCTATCAGTTCTTTCACTTTATCCATGTCTTTTGCGAGACGTTCCATCTCTGCTTCTTCCGTATCTGCGGCAATGGATGCACGCTCGATAATTTTGCCGTTAACTTGAACAACGATCTCAACTTCGTCATCTACCGTCCAAGCTTCTTCATACGTTGGCCAAGCCGCGTAAGTGATCGTCCCGGTACCGCCAAGCTTCTCCCACAGCTCTTCCGTAATATGCGGAGCGAGCGGGGACAGCATTTGCAGGAAGTTCTTCATCGCTTCAAGCGGCAGAACATCTGTCTTGTATGCTTCGTTGACGAAGATCATCAATTGGCTGATCGCTGTATTAAAGCGCAGATTCTCGAAGTCGTCCGTCACTTTCTTGATCGTACGGTGCCACGTTTGCTTGAATGCTTTTGTTGTTTCACCGTCCGCGATTTTCGGCGTTACGCTGCCGTCTTCGCTGACGAACAGGCGCCAAACGCGGCTCAGGAAGCGGTAAGTGCCTTCTACGCCGTTTGTGTTCCACGGCTTCGTTGCTTCCAGAGGACCCATGAACATTTCGTACATACGGAGCGTATCCGCACCAAATTCATTCACAATATCATCCGGGTTAATCACGTTGCCGCGCGATTTGGACATTTTCTCGTTGTTGGTACCCAAAATCATGCCTTGGTTAACAAGCTTGTGGAACGGTTCTTTCGTGTGCACCACGCCCAGATCGTAGAGTACTTTATGCCAGAAACGGGCGTACAGCAAGTGAAGCACCGCATGCTCCGCTCCGCCGATATACAGGTCTACAGGCAGCCATTCCTTTTGCTTCTCCGGCGAACAGATTTCGTTCTCGTTCTTCGGATCGATGAAGCGCAGGTAGTACCAGCAGCTTCCTGCCCATTGCGGCATCGTGTTTGTCTCGCGGCGCGCTTTCATGCCTGTTTCCGGATCAACCGTGTTCACCCAATCCGTTACGTTTGCGAGCGGTGACTCGCCAGTACCGGACGGCTTGATCGCCTCCACATCAGGCAGCACAAGCGGCAGCTGATCAACAGGCACCGGCTTCATCGTGCCGTCTTCCAGATGAAGAATCGGAATGGGCTCTCCCCAGTAACGCTGACGGCTGAACAACCAGTCACGCAAGCGATAAGTCACTTTGCCATGACCTTTGCCCGAAGCTTCCAGATGTTCAATCATCGCTTTAATGCCGTCTTCATTGTTCAGACCGTTCAGGAAGTCGGAGTTTACGTGAGGTCCGTCGCCTGCATAAGCTTCCTTCGTCACATCGCCGCCTTGAACAACTTCAAGGATTGGCAGATCAAATTGCTTTGCAAACTCCCAGTCACGCGTATCATGACCCGGAACCGCCATAATTGCGCCTGTGCCGTAACCGGCAAGAACATAATCGGCGATCCAGATTGGCGTCTTCACGCCGTTAACCGGGTTGATCGCATAAGCACCTGTAAATACGCCTGATTTGTCCTTCGCAAGGTCGGTACGCTCCAGGTCGCTCTTACGCGCTGCTGCTTCCTTATACGCTTCAACTGCGGCAGCCTGATCAGCGGTTGTAATTTGAGCAACAAGCTCATGTTCAGGAGCCAGGACGCAGTAAGTTGCGCCAAACAGCGTATCCGGACGTGTGGTGAATACAACAAGCGAAGCATCATGGCCATCAATCGCGAAAGTCACTTCTGCGCCTGTCGATTTGCCGATCCAGTTGCGCTGCATGTCTTTAATGCTTTCCGACCAGTCCAGCTCCTCCAGATCCTCAAGCAAGCGTTCCGCATATTCCGTAATTTTCAGCATCCATTGACGCATCGGCTTACGGATTACCGGATGACCGCCGCGTTCGCTGAGGCCGTCGATAACTTCTTCGTTAGCCAATACCGTTCCGAGAGCCGGACACCAGTTAACCGGAACCTCTGCTACATAAGCGAGGCCTTTGTTATACAATTGGATAAAGATCCATTGGGTCCACTTGTAATAATCCGGATCCGTTGTGCTGAACTCCCGGTCCCAGTCATACGAGAAGCCAAGCGATTTGATCTGGCGGCGGAAGTTGTTAATATTTTCTACCGTAATCTCACGCGGATGGCGCCCGGTTTGCAGGGCGTATTGCTCTGCCGGCAAACCAAATGCGTCCCAGCCCATTGGATGAAGAACGTTATAGCCGCGCATCCGTTTGTAACGGGATACGATATCCGTAGCCGTATAGCCTTCCGGATGGCCTACGTGCAAGCCTGCGCCGGATGGGTAAGGGAACATATCAAGGGCATAGAACTTCTTCTTGCCCGGGTCTTCCGTCGTTGCAAAAGTTTTGTTCTCGTCCCAATATTTCTGCCATTTCGGTTCTACCGCAAGCGGGTTGTAACCGTGAAATTCCTGACTCATGATCATATCCTCCTAAAATGTGTGCGAAGCTGCGGCTTCCTTGCTGTACCGTCCGTTACAACGCATCATCAGACATAAAAAAACTCCCGCCCCCAGCGTATTATCGCTAGGGACGAGAGATTATTCCCGTGGTACCACCCTAGTTAACGGCCGGCATGCTTTGCCTTCCGCTCACTCGTTGCCTTTAACGCAGGCTAAACGTTCGCGTTTCTCACGCAAAGCTCCAAGGCGAGATTCATATCGCTGCAGGTCCGGCTTGCACCAACCGCCGGCTCTCTAAGCCTTGCCCCGCGACATTACTGCTCCTCTTCAACGCCATTAAGTATAGAAAAACATGGTTAGCCCCGATTATAATATTAAGTCAGTCTCGTGTCAAGATTGCTAACCAATCAAATCCGGTTCATAAGTGAGGCATCCGGCGATGATCATGCCAACGCTGCACGAAATAAGCAGAATGAGAATACCGACCGCGATATTGTTTTGCTCAATCGCCTTGAAGATCGTTACATTCACTTTAACGGCCTTGCCGAACAGATAGGTGATCAGCTCTGTTACATAGTAGAGAATAACGAGCGCGACAATACCGATTACACCCCACAGCAGCATGTCGGAGAGCGATACCGAATTTTCTGCCGCCGCGCGCACAACGATTGCCAGACCTGCCAGCCTGCCGCCAAGAGATAACGCCGCCGCAACATTTCCTTTAAAGATAAGAGCGAATTCCTTATTCTTGGTTGTCATTTCAAACAAGAGCAGACCTACAATCATAATTGCAAAGCCTACTAAGGAATAAACAAGAAAATCCACATATAAATTATTGTCCATTACAATTAGCTCCCTATACTGATTTAGTTATGCCTACCGGCAAAAAATAAGATAAATTATCCGTTATCGGGCTTCCGATCCTTATGCCGATGGCTCCGGCTTTTCCCCCGATCAGGAAGCTTCCAAACATATACGAGCCTTGGCGTTCTCCCTTTTCCGTCTGAAATCCGGCTGTGGGAAGCTCCACGTACTGCTGGTAGACCGGAAGGTAATGGGCATAGGAATTATGACTGTCCTCCGCCGCAAGAGTACCGTTGCCTTCGAAAATCTTCACCGTATCTCCCTCGCGCCCAAAGGCAGGCTTCATCACGTATTTCGTGCGGCTTTCATGGAAGCGGTCCGGTTCCAGATAGGTCGGGAGAAAATGCTCCTCGATCCACTGATGCTCTTCTTCAGTGAAATAGGGACTCCCCTCTTCATGCAGCGCCCAGATGATCGCCTGGACCGCCTTGGACTGGAGAAGAAACGCCGAAGGCGGATTCACAACCGCCAGCTTCTTCTGCTCGATAAGCTCCAAGAGCCATAGTCCGATCGGATTCCCCTTTTCATCTTCATCCTCTATGAAGTTCTCAACCGGAAAGGTTTGACGGTAAAGGACGTGAATTTGACGGCCTTCTTCGTCAAACAATCCTTCATGACGAATAATTTGAAGCTGATCGAGCGGAACAAAGCTCGACGGGAACGGCAGAAGACTTCTTAGATAAGCGGCCGTATTCGCGTCCTCCACGTTATCACCGTGCGCTGTAAACACAACGTGTGGAGCATCGAGATGGTCTCCGAGGTATTCCAGACTTTCGATAACCGCTTTTTCTACAGCTAGAGCAAGCTGCTCCTCAAAACCGGCATTGGGATTGTGCTGGTTAAATGCTTCGCAGACTAAACCATTAACATGATGGAGCTCCTTTATAAAGGTTGGCGTATCCGAGTTAATCTCCATACACTTGTATGTCTGTCCCGTTCCAATCAGATCCAATCTGGCGATGACGCTTTCAACCGATAAGCTTTTGACCCTTATGTAAGGAAGGGTTTCTCGAGGGAATCCAAGAGCTAATAGTGTCTCGTCATCCACGGTCCGAAGCAGAAAGGCTGTCTTGTAGAAAATATGGCCAATCCGGTTCGTCGATTCGCGAATCTTGTGAACCTCTTCTTTCGTAATCATGAAAAGATCATAAAGGGAATATTCTTCACCATATAAATCCGCCCAATACCCTTCGATCTGGGAGTAGAAGGCTTCTCTGGTCTTAGAGTAATCGCCCACGGCTATCCTCCGCTAATGGAGCTGCCTTTGCCGAAGCCGGAGCTCGTTTTGCTGGAGATGCTGGTTTTATAAGTGGAATAAGAGCTGCTTTTCTGCAGAGCAGAGCGGGTTGAGTAATAGCTGTTGCCGTAATAATAGTGACGATAGTAAGAAGAGCTGGAATCATCACAGCGGTATACCCCATCCGATTTGTCCCATTCCCAGTCGTTACATTGGGTGTCCGTTGGCGGTGCTGTGCGGGGGTAAGCAGTCGACTGACCGCATCCCGTCAGCGCAGTAGCCATAGCAACGGCAGAGACGCCCAGCATTGCTTTTTGAGTTAAATTCATAGACTAGTATCCTCCAAGCTTCATAGTTCCTATAAAGTTATATCACATTTGAGAGAGATGCAGGAAGAAAAGTTAATGTTTCCATAAAATGATGTTATGATAGTAAAACCATTTTGATTACGGAGTGAACCGGATGAAGAGATTAACTTATTTTATCGATAATGGACTTAATCAATATGAGCCGCTTATGGAGTATCAGGCCGCGAATGTGGGTGTCGATGAAATGTACGCCCGGCAGTTATGCACTTATCTAATCGCTAACGGCATTCAATACGAATTAACTTCCAATGAGATGCAGGAAAATGAAGAAATGCTGATCGTGAAAAGGCTCGGACCAAACGAGAACTACGGGGACGAAGCCAACTACCGCGGACGAGGCATTTATATTGAATTCAGAAAGCCTAACGAGCGCGGACGCAAGCTGACAGAGATCCACTGCACGAATCATTACGATGTTATCCGTTACTTGCTAAAGGATATTGCGGACATTCCAGGCTATGGTCCCATGTTTACTACATCAACCGAGATTGACGAGGACCGGGGCTGTTATGTTATTTATGTCCGAGGGATGAATGAACCGGAGGAATAGAATTAGCGTGGGATGGGGTTGGCAAGTCCCCTTCCCTTTCTTATGAAAACAGCAAAAAAGCCGCCTTTCGGCGGCTTTATCTACAATCTGCTTGATACGGTTTTGAATATCATCCCTATGCAAGCTGCTTTTCTGCTTTTTGTTTTTTGCCGGATTTCAATCTAAGAATGACATTAAGACCGATAGCTCCCGCCAGGATCAATCCCACGAAACCAAAGCCCGCGTATATGCTAAACGAATGAATCACTTTGAGCCAAACATACAGCCCTGCCAGCGTAATAAATAAGGTTGGCACGGTTAGCACGAAGCCGGCCTTCATATACGAACCCCATGATATCTTCACGTCTTTTTTAGCAAGAACATGAAGCCACAACAAGGTGGCCAGCGAACCGATGGGCGTCAGCTTTGGACCCAAATTGCAGCCAATCACATTCGCATACACCAGCGATTCCCGTATTGCCCCTGCTGTTGCCGTACCTTTAATCGCCAGAGCGTCAATCATAACGGTAGGCATATTATTCATAACCGATGATAAGATCGCGGACAGGAGCCCCATCCCGATGGTAGATACAAACAAGCCTTGGTCGGCAATCACTTGAATCACTTCTCCAAGCGCATCTGTTAATCCGGCATTCCGCAGACCGTATACAACCACATACATGCCAATGGAGAAAACAACGACCGTCCATGGCGCTTCCTTCATGACCCGCTTTGTTTGAATCGCCGGACTACGCCGTGCGTAAATCAGGAAGACCAAGGACACAGCCCCCGTAATAATGGATACCGGCACTTGAATAAATTCGCTGGCCAGATAAGCGAGAAGCAGAATCGTCAGCAGAATCCAGGATAAACGGAATAACCGATGATCTTTAATCGCTTCCTTTGGTTCTTTCAACTCACGCACGTCATAGTTGGCCGGAATGCTTTTCCGGTAGAACAGATACAACACAAGCAAGCTTGCGCCAAGAGCAAACAGATTAGGAATAACCATACGGCTGGCATATTCCACAAAACCAATGCCAAAGTAATCGGCTGAAACGATATTCACCAGATTGCTCACGATAAGCGGCAGCGACGTCGTGTCCGAGATAAAACCGCCGGCCATAATAAACGGCAGGATCATTTTGTAATCAAACTTGAGGGCCCTTACCATCGCAAGCACAATTGGCGTCAGGATTAATGCAGCTCCGTCATTGGCGAAAAAGGCCGATACAGCAGCGCCAAGCACAACAACGTAAATAAACATCCGTTTCCCGTTTCCTTTGGCGAGCCGGGCCATATGAAGAGCTGCCCATTCAAAGAAACCAATCGCATCAAGAATAAGCGAGTTCAAGATGATAGCGATAAAAGCGATTGTCGCATTCCAGACTATCCCCGTAACTGTTCCTACATCGCCAAAACTGACGACGCCAAAGAGCAAGGCCAGGATGGCACCTCCGGCAGCCGACCATCCGATACCAAGTCCTTTGGGCTGCCAAATAACAAAAGTTAACGTAACAAAAAAAATAATGACTGCTATCAATGCCACTTGTGTTTCCCCACTTTATTTCATTTCGATAAATACATCATCCCTACTATAACAGCTTCTCCATCGCCATGACAGCAATAAAAACGAGTAGTTAAAGATCGTCCTGTTCATCCGCAAATTGAATCAGATCTCTAAAAAACCGTGCTTTATCTTCGCCTTTAAGAGCATGCCCGGATCTCGGATATTCCTTCACAATGACGCTTGGGCTCATCTGCTTGTACCGGGCTAAATCGGTATCCGAGATTAATGAGCCTTCCAGCAGTCCTCTGGCCACCAGAATCGGCAGCTCAAGCGGGCGGTCTAAAGGAATCTGAGTCGACTCCCGCTGAATTCCCCGCACCGCTGCAGTCCGAATATTGACGCTACGGTCGTAAGGAATCAAATAGTTATGAATATAATCATCTGCCCACCCCTCCGGCATAGTTCGATGCTCGGCAGGGTAATCACCTACCATGATCGATCGTACAGCCCCTATCGACTGCTGGGCATACCCCAAAGCATAGGATACCCCTCGCGAGTAGGCAAACAGGTGAAAAGCTTTCACCTCTGCGTGTTGCACAACAGCTTCCAAGTCGGAAATATGATCCTCCAGATCATAACCGGCTTTAGGCGTATCGCTCTTCCCTCTGCCGCGGAACGATAAGAGAATACACCAGAGGATATCTACTTTGTTGGAAGATATTGCTTTTTGTCGAATTAGCAAGTATGGTAAAAGATGACAGAAATCTCGACTGAAGGTGACGGTAATGAGATCAACAATCCTTCTCCTAACAGGCATCATACTACTGATCATATGCTCGGTCTATCAGATTCAACATGCCTCGTTAAAAGAAGCGCCGAAACAAAACGCTTCCATCATGAAGGAATGGGATTATCAATGGTTGTCGAAGCCAAACGAGCCCTTCGATCCGGCATGGATCGCGGATGCTGCTCCAGACAAATGGCAGCATGCCAACCAAGCTCATCCCATGTCTAAGCGAGATGCTGACGCCGATGCGCTGCTGCTGCGGGTAACCCTTCCTTCTCTGGACTGGGATTCGCCGGGAATCTGGTTGAAACGCGTGTATGGCACGGCTGTCAGCGTATCGCTCGAGCAGCAGAATAATCCGATGTATACGATGAAGAGATCGTATCCCTACGATGTGAACTATATGCTCCTTCCTCTGACGGAGGCTGCAAGCGGCAGTCATTTGACCATACTGTTGTACTTGTCTGATGAACGACAATTGTTGGATCCCGAAATGATAATAGGCGACTATGATCAATTACTGCCTGAATATGAGAGATATGGCTTAATCGAGCTGGTCTTCGGCGGTTCATTCATGTTTATTGCATTAATTATGCTGACCTGTTTATTTTTTCTGAAACGCGAGCAGATTGTACTCTGGTTGTCTTTATGCCTGATCATTCTTTGCCTCGGCGAGATTATCCTTGCGTATTCTCCGGCACTCTACCATCATTTTTATGCGTATGGGAAGCCGTTTCTGGATTTATTCGATTTGGCGCTGTTTTTGCTTACACCTGCACTTGCCGTCTTTTTCGAGCAGACGCTTGGCCCGGGAATCAATGGCATCATTCGGAAATTCAGGATCGCACTTATTCCGGTCACGGTCATTGTTATCGTGTTGTGGGCCCTTGGCAAAACGATCATTCCTGCCATCAGCCTGAGCCTTCTTCAAGTAGTGCCGCTTACGGTTATTGCTGCCATTCAATTCGTCATTCTGATCGTGCATGCAATTGGCTATGCGTGGAGAGGGAATCGCGACGCGATCTCCATCTCTGTTGGGTATTCCGTCTTCTGCAGCGTCTTTATTACGGAAATTATCATGTACTTTAAGGACGAGACCTATCATCTCATCTACTGGAAATGGGGACTGCTTGTCTTCCTGCTGTCTTTGATTGCCGTTATGGGGAGACAGTTCTCACGCAACCATGACCAGCTGGTCAAGTATTCGCGGGAGCTGGAGATGTTTAACCGGGAAATTCAACGGGCGGAGAAAATGGAGCTGATCAGCCATCTGGCAGCCTCAATTGCTCATGAGGTTCGCAACCCCTTGCAAGTGACAAGGGGATTCATTCAGCTGGTCGGGGAGAAAGCAGTTAATAAAGACCGCCAGTTTCTAAATCTGGCCGTGCAGGAGCTGGACCGTGCATCCAGTATCATTACGGAGTTCCTGACGTTCGCCAAGCCGCACCTGGATGACATCAAGGAATTAAATATCTCCGAAGAGCTGAGTCAGATTCAGGACATCATCTCTCCTCTTGCCGCCATGCAAAGCACGAGGCTGGAAGTCATCGTGGAGTCTGACCTGTACGTGCTTGGCAGCGCCGAGAAATTCAAGCAGGCCGTTATTAATATGATCAAGAACAGCCTTGAAGCGATATCAAGCGTTGATGGCACCGTGTCCATTTATGCGAATAAAGCAGAAAATCATGTTATAATCCGGATCATCGATAATGGCGAAGGCATTGATGCCGAAAAGCTGGACAAGCTTGGAGAGCCTTACTTCTCCAACAAATCCAAGGGAACCGGTCTTGGCCTGATGGTCACCTTCCGCATCATCGAGACAATGGAAGGCACGCTCCGCTTCAGCAGTACAAAAGGGGTCGGGACCGAAGCCGTCATCCGGCTTCCTGCTATCAATCACCCACAAACTGACAGAGTGTCCGTTTAATCCGATTAAACGCGGCACTCTTCTTATTTTATTATCCATCAGGCCAAGCGCGAGTGAGTTGTGAAAAAAAAGAAGAAGTCCCTATCTAGGACTCCTTCTCTATCCGTCTCTGTTCTATATAATCTCCTATCCCTTGCACATCATCTATCTCTAATTGAATTGCCCCGTCCGGAATGGCGTATTCCTGCAACGTATAACCGGGCCAGACGGCTACTACGGTAATGCCTTCCAATTCGCCAAGCAGCCGTTCATCTTCCAATCGTCTCACGATCACAAGCTTCGGGAAAGCCTCTGACTTGAAGCCTTCAACGAGGACAAAAGCACCCGCTGGCGCTTCCGCAATCAGCTCATGAAGCGTAGAAGGCCTCTCCTTTACGATTGCTGTCCGTTCCGAGGAAGTGATTGCCGACCATACGGCGCCGGAGGAACGGTGGCGTGCTGTATCGACATGCGCAGGCTCGGCTTCGAATTGATGGCCGTCATGCTTGATCGTCGCAACCGGGACGCCCCGGGACACCAAGTAATCGATCAGGCGGCACATCAGCGTTGTTTTGCCCGTATTCTTGTAACCCGTAATCTGATATACGGCTGCTGCCAAATCTACACCCCCTTTCCAATCCGCAACGCTTCCTGGTATTGCTCTGGCGTATTGATATTATCCACAAAGCTAAGCGCAATGCCAAATGTACGAAACGTCTCTTCCGTAACCCGGACATAGGTAATCCGCTTCAGAAATCCCTTCATACTGTAGTCACCGTCCTGCAAGCACCGCTCTGCCTGCTCCAGACATCCTCCGCGGTAAACCGCCTGCAGCGGATGGAGCTGTCCGTTAATTTCAGGAACAGCCGCCATGCTGCCGCTTGCCTCCATCCGATCGATCAGGCAGGCGGCTGCCGCCTCGGATACAAAAGGCATATCACAGGCAGACACCCATAGGGCGGAATCACGGCTGTATTCGAGTGCGGTATGAAGAGCGGCCAGCGGTCCCTGCCCGGGCGACGTATCAAGCAAGGAAGGCAGCTTCAAGCGGGAGAGAAGCTTAGCCTGTTCCTCGGAAGCTACAATCGCAGTCACGCTGCCGCAGAGCAGGCGCATTTTATCACGTATACGTTCAATCATAAATTGCTCGCCGATCGGCAGAAGCGCCTTCATCATCCCGCCCATCCGCCTGCTTTGCCCTCCGGCCAGTATGACACCGCCAAGCTGATCGATCTTCTTTCGTCCTCCCGCATCCGTTGCCAAGGCAGCTTCATTCACTCCTTGATCAGCTCCTTCTCTCGTTGCTCCTGCAAATACTCAGAGAGCGGCTGAACCCGTACCGCGCTTGTCTTGAAGTCCGGCATCCGGCAATTCGGATCGAGCAGCGCATTCGTAACCCGGTTAACGTTCTGGGCATCACCCCAGTGCATCGGGATAAACAACGTATCTTCACGGATATCGGAGGTGACCTTCGTACGGACCACTACGGTTCCCCGGGTTGACTGCACGCTGGCCAGCACTCCATCCTCCAGCCGGTGCTTTTGCGCCGTCAGCGGATGAATCTCGAGTATATTCTCTACCTCGCGGGCTGCCAGAACGGGGCTTCTTCTTGTCTGCACCCCCGTTAGATAGTGGGAAAGCATGCGGCCGTTCGTCAAATACAGCGGGTAATCCTCCGTCGGCTGTTCAGCCGGCGATTGACTGTCCACCGTCTGGAATATGGCCAGCCCGTCCTGATGGGCAAAGCTTTCACCAAACAAGCGTGGCGTACCCGGATGATCCACGGAAGGACAAGGCCAATAAATGCCCTCTTCCTTGCGGAGCCTGTCATACGTAATGCCATAATAATCGGCAATGCCGCCGCGGCTGGCTATCCGCAGCTCATTAAAGATGTCCTCGGACTGATGGAAGGTGAAATACTTTTCCTTGCCAAGCCAGTATGCCAGATCGCATAAGATCTGCCAGTCATGACGCGCTTCTCCGGGGGCAGGCCGCCCTGCCGGACGCAGCAGCACCCGGCCTTCCAGGTTGGTCATCGTCCCTTCATTCTCGAGATAGCTGCTGACCGGCAGCACGATATCGGCAAGCTTCGCGGTCTCCGACAGGAACATATCCGCCACAACCAGAAATTCCACCCGTTCCATGGCTTCTTCTACCAAAGTTGCATTCGGGTTCGAAACGATCGGATTTGAGCCCATAACGAACAACCCTTTAATGTCGCCGCTATGGACTAACTCCATCATTTCATAGGCGGATACGCCTTTCCCCGGCAGATCCTCCGGATCAATTCCCCATACACCGGCAATATAAGCGCGGTCATCCGGGTTTTCGATCAGGCGGTAACCCGGCAGCTGGTCAGCCTTTTGCCCGTGCTCACGTCCGCCCTGCCCGTTGCCCTGTCCAGTAACCGCGCCATAGCCGCAGCCTTCCTTGCCGATTTTACCTGTTGCGAGCACCATGTTGAGAAAGTTCCTCACGGCCATATGGCCGTCCGCATGCTGCTCGACCCCCCGTGCTGTAAAGATCATCCCCGTACGGGCCTTGCCGAAGCTGATTGCAGCCTTCCGGATTAGATCGATACTCACACCGGTCATGTCCGCTATCTCTTCCAGATCAAGTGACTCCACATGCTCTTTTACCGCAGAGAAGCCTTTTGTCCTGTTCTTGATAAAGCTCTCATCCGTCAACTTCTCTTCCAGAATAACCTTCAGCAATCCGTTAGCCAGTGCCGCGTCCATTCCCGGCTTCACCTGCAGATGGATATCGGCAATGGACGCCGTGGCGGATACTCTTGGATCAATAACAATAATAATAGCCCCGTTGTCCTTCGCTCTCGTGAAATACGGCATCAGCGTTGGCTGGCATTCCGCGATATTGGTTCCGGCCAGTATAATGCACTCGGCAAGCGGAATATCCGACATCGTATTCGTCAGACCCCGGTCAATTCCGAATGTCTTTACACCGGCGGATGCCGCCGCCGACATACAAAATCTGCCGTTATAGTCGATATATTTCGTTCGCAAAGCAACTCTTGCGAATTTGCCAAGCAAGTAGGCAGATTCATTCGTCAGGGATCCGCCGCCGTAAAGACCAACCGCGTGGACGCCATGCTCAGATTGAAGCTCATTGAAGCGGCTGCTGATCGCTTCCAGCGCTTCTTCCCAGGTTACGCGTGTCAGGCTGCCGTTTTTACGCATCATCGGATGAAGCACTCTTTCCTTGCTGACGGCATGCTGATAGGCATTCATCCCCTTCACGCACAGCCGCCCTTCGGAAGCTTTGTTAGGAATGGCTGTTACCTGATAGGTCGGACGCCTTCCAGACCGGTCCTCCACGACCTCCATCTTGCATTGGACACTGCAGAAAGGACATTGCGTCTCCATTACCTGTTTCGCTTGCTCTACCGAGAAAGTCATTGTATCTATTTGCCGCTCCATGCCATCTCCGTCCTTTCAGCTGCCTGCCACCGGTTTAGCAGCTCCTCCTGATTCTCTCTGTCAAGCAGCTTTTCCCGGAGAGGCTGAAGTCCAATCCGCTCCAGCCATTTCCACGGGCGTTCGCCGTAATAGGCGGATTCCCGGTACCACTGGACGCAAGCGGCGGCAAGCTGCAAAGCCATATCCTCTTCCGCCTCAACGGCAAGCAGCTGCGCTTGCTTGACCGGGTGCTCCGCATGTCCGCCTACGTAAACCTCCCAGCCTGCGGGCACAGCGGCAAGGCCAAAATCCCGTACCAATACATCCGAAGGCTGCAGATAGTTCTCTGACATTTCCGTTCGTACGGGGTACGGCAGCTGAATATCCTTGGTATTAAAGAATACCTCCCTGACGTTTCCTAGTATCCGATCTTCATAATCTTCATGATCGGCCCCATCCCGATTCCCTTCGTCAACCATCCCCATGTAATAAGGAATAGCCGCCCGGCAAACGAAACAGCCGTCAGCCTTGCTCCAGCCAAGCTCTTCCCTGACCTGAGCAGAATCCGTATAGACGCGCTTGATAATCGCTTCTTTGACTTCCTCATGGCCGAGCGGCGTGCAGCCGCAGATTGGCGTAACCTTCTTGGCGGCTCCGATTGCTCCGGCCAGCGCGCAGGCAAGCACCGCCCCAACCAGCTGTTTGCAGCCGCCGCAGGATCCGGAGGCTTTTGTTTTATCCCGTATTTGCTCAACGGACTGCAGATTATCCTCGGCGATTGCCTTCACGATTGCTCCCTTGCTCACGCCGTTGCAGGAGCATACGGTTTCGTGATCAGCCATCGCGATAACAGCCGCGTCGGCACCGCCGGTACCCGGGCCCACCGCTTGCTCCAAGAGTACCTCGGCAGGCGTTTTCTTTTTCAAATAATCAAGCAGCTTCATCCCTTCCGAGCTATCTCCGTACAGAACAGCGCCGGCAATCCGGCCGCCCCTGACTGTTACTTTCTTATAAGTGCCATGGAGCCCGTTATATTGCTGCAGAGCTACCTCAACATCACCTTGAATATCCCCTGCCGAAAATACGTCCACGCCAGACACCTTTAGCATCGAATAGGGAATTGAGCCTTTATAAGGAGCTGTGTCCGCTCCTGTCAGCACACGCGCGAGAACCTTTCCCTGTTCATAAAGAGGGGCTACCAGTCCATACACCGTTTCGTCATGCTCCGCGCATTCTCCCACCGCATAGATATGAGGCACGCTGGTCCGCATATAGTCATCAACGACAATAGCCCGGTTCGTCACAATCCCGCTGTGCGCAGCTATCGCGATATTGGGACTGATGCCCACGGCAAGCACAATCAGATCCGCCACAAGCTTCGTACCATCGCTGAACTGCAGACCCTCCGCCCGTTTGCGTCCGATAATTTTCTCCGTCCGTTTCTCCATCCAGAACCGCATACCCTGCTTCATAAGCTCCCGCTTCAGCATATCGGCCGACATGGTGTCCAGTTGCCTGTTCATCAAATAGGAAGCGTTATGAACGACATGTACCTCCATACCGAGGTTAAGAAGCCCTCGCGCAGCCTCCAGCCCAAGAAGACCGCCGCCGATCACGGCCGCTCTCCGGTAGGATTCCGAAGCTTCAATCATCGTCTCGCAATCTTTGATATTGCGAAAGGCAGTCACCCCAGACTTGTGAATACCCGGGATCGAAGGGGTAAAAGCGGAAGACCCGGTCGCCAATATCAGCTCATCATAAGGAATGGTCATACCGGATTCGAGGAAAATCTTCTTGCTGCCCGCATCTATTCGTACAGCCTTCTCGCCAAGCAGCAGCCGGATTCCCCGTTCCTTGTACCAGCTGAATTCATTAATGGTTATATCCGTAATCGAGGTATCTCCCTGAAGGACTTTCGACAGCATGATCCGATTGTAATTCGGATGGGGCTCATCCCCAATAATCGTGATCTCGAAGGCATCGGGCGATAACCGGTATATCTCCTCTACGCATCTCACGCCTGCCATTCCATTGCCGATTACCGCAAGTTTCCTTTTCATCACAACGTTAATCCTCCGTTTGCCATATGCGTTAGTAATAGAAAGGAGATCATTTCACCTTTCACCGCGCCTCTGCCGCCAGGCGGGATAACGGCAATCGCATTTGCCTCTGCAAACGCCGCAATATTGCCGGATTTATCATTTGGCAGCGGGGAAATCCGCCACACCCCAAGCTCCATCGTCGCGATTGAGCGGATATATCTCGGATAGGGGCAAGGCTTGCCGACCGAGTCCTCGAGCTTCCCCTTCAGCCATTGAATACGGTAATTCTTAATCCCCTTCAACCATTGCATGGTTGGTTTCACAAGCAATTCAAGACCGGAATAACAGGCAGACGGGTTGCCGGACAACCCAAACAGCAGGCAATCCCCTTTCTTGAAAGCAGAGGTTGGTGTTCCGGGTCTCATGAGCACCTTCGTAAACAGCGGTTCAAAACCGGCATTCGCAGCAGACCTCTCTACATAATCATGATCGCCGACTGAAATGCCGCCGGTCGTTATCACAACGTCAGCTTGCTCAGCTGCAAGCCGGATCTCCTTAGTTAAGATGGCGGGATGATCCGGAACAGGCTTCCGGCGGATGACATCAACGCCTAGCTGTTTAAGAAATGCCGTTACGACAAGACCATTAGCATCATAAATCCGGTTCGCGGACAGCGGTGCACCGGGCTCCAGAAGCTCGTCGCCAACAGGCAACACGACTACCTTGGGCTTCGCATAGACTACCGCTTCACCTAACCCATAGGAGGCAAGAACGGCCATTTCCTTAGCCCCGATCGTTGTTCCTTTCACAAGGATCAGCTTGCCTGGACCAAGGTCCTCTCCTGCTTCCGCGATATGTCTGCCGCTTGGATGCGGCCGGTCTATCCCAATCCATAGAGGCTTGCCGTCTTCGCCTTTAATTGGCGTAACAACCTCCTGCATAACAACGGTATCGTAGCGATGCGGCACAGGTGCTCCTGTAAATATTCGTACGGCATCCATATCATCTATCGATCGGCGTCCGGTACACTCCTCTACCCACTCCAGGGATGAGCCGGCCTTGATCTCCGCAATCACTCTAAGCATGACCTCACTGCCCGGTCCAGCACCAAGCGTAGTTAATGAGCGGACGGCATAACCGTCCATGGCCGCCCGCCGAAATGGAGGCATCGGAAACGGTGTGAAAAAATCTTCCGCCAGTACTCTGCCTACACAATCCTCCAAAGGGAGCTTCTCCGTTTGAGCAGGGGACATTCCCTCACACAAATGACGGATTGCTTCTTCTACGGATACAACAAGCTGCTGCTTCTGCAAGGTAGTCATCAGGCTCTTCCTCCCCACCGCTCAAAATGAACATAAAAAGCCCGCTCCCTATCAAACAGGGAATCGGGCTTCGTTGCCAAGGTTGACAGCACATCGTTGTGCTGATCTTTTGTTTTGAGCATAATAGAAGTTTGTTTACATGTCAATATAAGTGACGCAAAAAAGCGGGTTTTGAAATCATTTTACGGAACTTTTGAAATTTGGTGTTAAGTTTATTGACATGCAATTGACAATTCCCCTATAATTCGAATTGGGTTCACAATGATGTGACCGTACGATCCGGTGGGTACAATGTTGTACCGCCTTCGGCAAAGAGGCCGCTATCTGTCCACAAGGGCAGCTTGCGACCTTTTTTTATTTTTCTAGAGATGACTGAAAGCAGGCTCTCGCCCCGGAACGCGCGTCTGCTATAAGGTAAATAAATAATTGGAGGGAATTGGATATGAGTAACCCTACGTCTTTTTGGAAGAGCGGCCACAAGCCTTCATTATTTAGTGCATTTATGTATTTTGATATCAGCTTCATGATCTGGGTGCTTATTGGCCCGCTTAGCGTCGTTATTATGGGAGATTATGAAATGACGGCAGTTGAAAAAGCGAACCTTGTTGCCCTCCCGATACTTGGCGGTTCCATTCTTCGCCTCGTGTTTGGCTTCCTCACCGACTATATCGGACCTAAGAGAACCGGACAGCTTGGCATGCTGCTCACGATGATTCCGCTCATATGGGGCTGGAAATTCGTCGATTCCCTTGGCGATCTTCATATCGTCGCCATTTTGCTTGGCGTTGCCGGCGCATCCTTTGCCGCTGCATTGCCGCTCGCAAGCCGCTGGTATCCGCCACAATATCAAGGACTTGCAATGGGGATTGCGGGAGCAGGCAACAGCGGCACCGTCTTCTCGACGTTGTTCGCGAACCGCATCGCCCAGCATTACGGCAGCTGGGAGGTCGTTTTTGGTCTTGCACTCATTCCGATCGCTATTGCCTTCGTCGTCTTTACGATCTTTGCGAAAGACAGCCCGAACCAACCGGCTCCAAAAAAGTTCTCCCACTATGCAAAGGTGTTAAAGCAGCGTGATACTTGGCTGTTCTGCATTATGTACAGCGTTACCTTCGGCGGTTTTGTTGGCCTCTCCAACTATCTGACGATCTTCTTTAATACCCAATATGGATTATCCGCTGTCAAAGCAGCCGACTTTACAACATTGTGCGTGATCGCGGGCAGCTTCTTCCGACCGATAGGCGGTTATTTGTCCGATAAAATTGGCGGCATCAAAGTGTTGATGATTCTGTATACCGGAGCTGCGGTTATGCTCGCCTCTATTTCAAGCCTTCCGCCGCTGACACTCGTAATTTGCATGTTATTTGTCGGAATGATGTGCCTTGGCGCGGGCAACGGCTCCGTGTTCCAGCTTGTTCCCCAGCGTTTCGGCGATGAGATTGGCCTCGTGACCGGCATCGTTGGTGCTGCAGGCGGCATCGGCGGGTACGCGCTTCCGCTCATTCTTGGCAATCTGTATCAGTCGACCGGCTCCTACACTCCGGGCTTCCTTATTTTATGCGGAATTGCGGTGCTCAGCGTCGTTATGCTGGCCTTTGCCCAAATGGACTGGAAGAAAACCTGGATTGGTGACGGAGGCAAAGCGCGCAGCATGTAGCGATTATTTTGTTCCTCTCACATGAAAAATCTTGCCGTGAGGGTTATAATGTGGGGAGAAATGAAATATGGCAGAGGAGAGTTACGCATGCGGTTTATAGACAATAACAATATCACGGACCCGACGCTCAATCTGGCGTTGGAGGAATATATTTTACGGTCACTGCCGGAAGACGAATATTTGTTGTTCTACATTAATGAGCCTTCCATCATTATCGGGAAGAATCAGAATACGGTCGAAGAAATTAATGCGGAGTACGTGAAAGAGAACGGCATCCATGTTGTGCGCAGGCTGTCGGGAGGCGGAGCGGTCTATCATGATCTCGGGAACCTCAGCTTCAGCTTCATTATGAAAGATGACGGGAAGTCGTTCCACAACTTCAAGAAATTTACCGAGCCGGTTGTGCGTGCGCTGCGCAAGCTTGGCGTCGATGCTGAGCTGTCGGGACGCAACGACCTTCAGGTCGGTGAACGGAAAATTTCCGGCAACGCCCAGTTTGCGACAAAGGGGAAAATGTTCAGCCACGGCACTCTTCTATTTGATTCGGAGATCGAGAATGTCGTCTCTGCGCTAAAGGTGAATGCAGAGAAGTATGTCTCGAAAGCGACTAAATCAATCCGAAGCCGTGTCGCGAATATTACCGAGTTCCTGAAGGAGCCGATGACGATTCAGGAGTTAAGGCAATACCTGCTTGATTCGATCTTCGAAGGCGAGCCGGAAATACGGGTGTATGAGCTGACCGAGCAAGATTGGGCGAACGTCCGGAAGCTGGCTGACGAGCGTTACCGCAGCTGGGACTGGAATTACGGCCGTTCTCCTGCTTTCAACATGCGTCAAACGAAACGTATTGAAGGCGCAGGTACTTACGATGTTCGCTTGCAGGTCGAAGAAGGAAAGATCGTGGATGCCGCGATCTTCGGAGACTTCTTTGGCAGAGGGGAAACCGGCGAGGTTACCTCGAGGCTGATCGGCACCCGGTATGATGCAGAATCGCTCGGCAGCCTGCTCGATGAGATCGACGTGAATTTTTACTTCGGCCCTGTGACGAAGGAACAGCTGCTCTCTTTGATGTTGTAGACGGAATAGAAAAGTCGGCTGCGTTTATCTCAGATAAACGCAGCCGACTTTTTTTACCCAAGTACATCCTGCAGCCCTGACCAGAATACTCTTATGGCAAAATAAACAAACAGAAGTGCCGAAAGCAGCGAGATCACTCTCACGAATTTCGCTCCAAGCGCTTTGCCGGCCCGTCCGCTGAGGAAGGCCATGCCAAGCGACCATAATAAGCCTGCCGTGAAGAAGCCAGCTATAAAGACCGCAATCGTGTACCGGCTGTCGCCATGCACCTCGGCTACAATTGGCCCCGCCGAAGCAACAAACCAGAGCATAACCGTAGGTGACGACAAGGCCGCTCCGAGTCCAAACAGGAAATCGGCGAGCCTGCTCTTTTGCTTGACTGCCCCGCTGCCCTCTCTCGCATTCCAGTCGATCATCTTGGGATGAAGCGACTCCTTTGCCATTTTATAAGCCAACAAGAGCAGCACCGCGGTACCCGCAATCCATAGAATCCACCGTACCACCGTGATTTCCAATATAAAGCTAAACCCGATCAGCGCAAGCGCAAGGTAAGTCAAATCACCAAAGCATGAACCAAAGCCGATCATAAAGGATGGCTTGAAGCCGCGCTCAACCCCGGTTTTAATAATGGAAACATTCACCATACCCAGATCCAAGCATAAAGATAATGAGAATAAAAAGCCTTGTATAAATGCAACCCATAATGCCATAATGCGCGTTCACTCATCCTGCTAGCTGGATTTTACCCGATACCAATACTCGTATTGCGTCTCAAAACCAAATTTGTCATATAACCGGTTAGCCGGTTTATTCTCTTGAACAACTAATAAGTAAGCCTGATTCGCCCCATTCCGAACGCCCCAGCGAAAAATATGAAGCAGCATCTGATAGCCTAGCCCTCTATTGCGGAACCTCTCGGATGTAACAATATCGTACAACCCGATATAGCCATGCTCTATAACTCCAATCCCGCAGGCAGCAGGCGCCCCATCCTCGTATATCGTTACAAAGCACTGCCTTAGAGGCGAACCGGTCAGCATCTTGATCGTTGTTTCCCGTTGCATGCCGGAAAGCGGCATCATCTGCGTAAATTCATCAAGCCAGCGCTCATTCAACTGTTCATCGAGTTGGTATGCGATATGTGCCGAAGGCTCTGGAAGATCTGCAAGTGCTGCCGTCTTCACATAGACGGGATCAACGATCCGGTAGCCCAGCTCGTCTAACGCGGAATCCAGATGGGCAGGACTTGCAAATGGCGTGATTTTGAAAATCGAATCCAAACCGCGCTTCGCATACAGCTCCTCGCAGTAACGAATCTTCTCGCTTACGACCCCATGACTTTCATACAGCGGCATCACGCAATTCGAACGCTTCGTATAACCTTCCGCGAACCGGAGCAGCCAGCCGTCATAAACAACCGTTTGAAGCGACGGCCACGCGTTGAGACTTAACTCTTCTATTTGTTGATGCCAATGTAGAACTTGCTGCATGCAGAGCAGCCCTCCTTCCTTTATAAAAGACGAAACCTCTCAAGCTGTGAATGCATGTTCTCCCGGCGCAAAATCTCACGCTGCTTAGGTCCAAGAAGATCAAAATGAGGATACTCATCCCGTCTATGGATATATTTCGGATTAAGTCCGTTATCCCGGCACCACTCAGCCAGCTTGCCAAGATCGGAGCAGCCTACCTTGGTCACCGTCTTCATCTCCGGAAAACGCGGGTCTACCCAATAATGCGTCAGAAACGCAATTTCTCCTCGGGCGACCGATTCCTTCCATGCCTTCATTTCAGACCTGGAAATACCGAATGCCATCGCGCTTTTCTCTCCTTACTTAGGATATATATGCTTGACTCTTCCCACCTGGCCGTCCGTCAGACGTACCTTGATGCCATGCGGGTGAGTAGGTGAATTGGTAAGTAAATCCTTTACAATCCCACGCGTCAGCTTCCCTGTCCGCTGATCCTGCTTCAATACAATATCGACTTCCAGCCCGGGCTTAACCGAGGCACGCTCCGTACCATTACCCATTGTTGATCATTCCTTTGTTTGCATGTATGCTTAATAGCTTATGACGCCCAGCATAGCATATGTAGGTGAAAGATGCACTTCTAAGGCACAACTGTTATACTAAACGTTAAACAAGATCGATGAAATGAGGAAATTTCACAAATGTCAAACGAATTTATATCCATGGGCATTATCCCGGAGTTAACGGACATTCTCCAGACGAGCGGCATAACAAGTCCTACTCCCGTACAAAAGAAAACGATTCCCGTCCTTATGGCCGGACAAGACGTTATTGCCCAGGCTCAGACAGGTACAGGTAAAACCATCGCCTTCACCCTGCCGATTCTGCAGCGCATTGATGTGAATAAAGAGCAGGTTCAAGCACTCATCCTGACTCCGACGCGCGAGCTGGCTATCCAGATCACAAGCGAGCTGAAGAAGCTTGCTGCAGCCGTAGGCGCCAAAGTACTAGCCGCATATGGCGGACAAGACGTAGATGCGCAAATCCGAAAGCTCAATAATGCCCCGCATATTGTAGTCGCAACACCAGGCCGTTTGATCGACCATATGAGACGCGAGACGATCAGCCTCGGCAAGCTGAAGATGCTGGTTCTCGACGAAGCGGATCAAATGCTGCATATGGGCTTCCTGCCCGAAGTTCAAAGCATCGTGGATCAGACGCCTCGCGCCCGCCAAACGATGCTCTTCTCGGCAACGATGCCGGAACAGATTAAACGCCTTGCCGAGAACTATATGAAGGTGCCTGTTGATATTAAAATCCAAAGCGCCAACGTGACCCTCGACAATATCAAGCAAATTGTAGTGGAAACGACGGACCGCGGACGTCAGAAGGCGTTAATCACCCTGATCGAAACCCAGCGTCCGTATTTGGCCGTTATTTTCTGCCGGACAAAGGTTCGCGCGAAGAAGCTGAATGAAGCCCTTCAGGACCTTGGCTTCGAATCGGATGAACTGCACGGCGATCTGACGCAAGCCAAACGCGAGCAGGTCATGAAGCGTTTCCGCGATGCGAAGCTGCAGATCCTCGTTGCAACAGACGTTGCGGCACGCGGCCTCGACGTAGAAGGCGTAACCCATGTCTTCAACTATGATGTCCCTACCGATTCCGAGATCTATATTCACCGGATTGGCCGGACAGGCCGTGCAGGTCAACGGGGTATTGCCATTACCATAGCATCGCCATATGACCGCGGATCAATTGCCCATATCGAGCGCAGCATCAACGCATCGCTTGAGCGCCGTACCGTGGAAGCTGACGGAACCATCGTAAAGAGCAGCAATCCGCGTACATCATCAAGCGAAGGCCGGAGCTATGATAAAGGCGGCAAGCCGGAGCGCGGCGGCGGCCGCGGCAGAGGAGGCCGCGATGGCAAGCCGGCACAAGCCGGCAGAAGCGGCCGCGGCGATCGTAATGAGCGCGGCGGCAATCGTCCTCAAGCAGGCGGTCGCGGCAAGCCGGAACGTGCGGCTGTGAGCGGCAGCTCGGAAGGCAATCCGTGGGAAGCAGGCGGCGGAGAAGAGCGCGAGGCCGGTCGCGGCGGCAGAGATGCACGCGGCGGCGGCGCTAGTCGCAGCGGCAGAGGCGATCGTGCGCAAGGTAATGCCTCGCGCGGCAATACACGCGGCGCTGCAGGCGGCGGTCGCGGTGAACGTGCCCAGAGCCAAGGCGCTCCGCGCGGCAATACCCGCTCGGCAGCATCAAGCAGCGGCGGCAGATGGGAAGGACGTCCAAGCAGCGGCAAAGATTCGCGCAGCTCGGGCAGCAGCGCCCCTCGTGGCGGAAGAAGTTCGCACGGAAGCAGCAACGGCGGTTCACGCAGCGGCGGCGGCAGCGGATCGCGCGGCGGCAATCCGGGCGGACGCCGCGGAAGCAACAGATAAGAATAAAGGAGTTGCGGTACATTGAAGAACGTGCAGCTGCCGGAAGCTTATGTCCGGCAAATGCAGGCTCTTCTCGGAAGGGAAGAAGCCGAGCGGTTTCTTGACAGTTACAACGATGCCCGAGTTTACGGGCTTAGGTTTAATCCTTTGAAATGTCGACAACCGATCGGGAACCAAGCGGCTGCTCTCGAGCAGCCGTTTCATTTGGAGCCCGTGCCTTGGTGCAAGACAGGCTACTATTACGATGAAGCAGCTAGACCGGGCAAGCATCCTTATCATACAGCCGGTCTTTATTATATCCAGGAGCCGTCGGCCATGTCTGCGGCGGAGCTGCTGGACGCTCAGCCAGGCGAGACCGTTCTTGATTTCGCCGCGGCGCCCGGCGGCAAGACGACCCAAATCGCCGGCAGCATGAATGGCGAAGGATTACTGATTGCCAATGAAATTCACCCGGCAAGAGCAAAAATCCTTAGCGAAAACGTTGAGCGGCTGGGCATCCGCAACGCCGTTGTGACCAACGCTGCTCCTCATGAGCTGTCGAGAAAGTTTCCTGCCTTTTTTGACCGGATTATGCTGGACTCCCCTTGCTCCGGTGAAGGAATGTTTCGCAAGGATGAAGATGCCGTATCCGAATGGTCTGAGGCGCATGTCACCTATTGTTCCGAGCGCTCTTCCGAGATTCTGGACCATGCTGCTATTATGCTGAAGCCGGGCGGTGTTCTTGTCTATTCGACCTGTACCTTTAACCGTGCGGAGAATGAGGACACGATCGAGCATTTTGTGGCCAAACATCCCTCTTTCCAGGTCGAACAAATGGAACGGCTGTGGCCCCATCAGGTTCGCGGAGAAGGGCATTTTGTAGCCCGCCTGCGCAAAACCGCCGAAGTTGGAGCTGAGGAACAACTCGCGGTCTCTGGCAGCAGCAAAGAAAAACGGCGTGACCGGGACAAGCGTGCGGCCGGACGTGTGAAGCCGCTCGCAGCCGAGCTTGCGTTGTTTAACAGCTTCGCGGAGCAGGCTTTGCCCGGCTTCACGTTAGGTCCTGGAGAACCGCTCCGCTTCGGCGATGCTCTCTATTGGCTTCCGCATCAAGCAGGCGGCAGCTTTGGCGCAGCGGACATCGACGGCCTCAAAGTCGCGCGGCCCGGCCTGCATCTCGGCGATATCCGCAAGAACCGGCTGGAGCCTGCTCATGCGCTTGCTCTCTCTGTTCATTCAGATTATGCTGCATGGGTGCAGAGCTACGAGCCTGAGTCGCCGGAAATCGCCGCCTATCTGCGCGGTGAGACATTGCCCGTAACAGGTAATGCCATGAGCTGGGGTCTCGTTGCCGTTGACGGACTTCCGCTCGGCTGGGCCAAAGCAAGCGGCGGCCAATTAAAGAACCATCTGCCGAAAGGACTTCGGCGGTTCAACTAATGTAAAAGGCGAATGTCAGGTATCCTGCTGATAGCCGCTTCCATCAAGCTTTCCTCCCCCGGGTGAATACCCAATTCTGAATGAACCGTGATAAGCGTCCATTCGAATCGGGTGAAACCACATACAATACTGTATACCGAACAGAGGGCGAATGTACTCGAGTGGCACCAGCCTTCCAGCGGAATACAACTACAAGGAGGAATTAGCATGTCTGGCGTATATGGAGGCGGCGTCAATACGGTAGGTTTCATCCTTGTCCTTTTCATTCTTCTGGTAATCATCGTTAGAGGAGTCTGGTTCTAAGGACTAGGCACTGAAGCCAATAAAGAAGGGGCAGCCCGTAAGGTCTTAATGACCAAGGGGGCTGCCCCTTCTTCATGATTAATCAGCTCCACGCAAACTCACGCAAGGCATGCGCAACGCCATCCTCGGCGTTCGAACGTCCAACAACATCGGCTGCTTCTTTTACGCCATCAGGTGAATTGCCCATTGCTATTCCGCATCCGGCGAATTCCAGCATTGAGATATCGTTAAAGTAATTGCCGATAGCCAGTATCCGGTTCCGGTCAATGCCCTGGCTGAGCGCAAACTGCTGCAGCGCTCTGCCCTTGCTTGCTTCCGGGTGATGCACATCGATAAAGAAATCTCCGCTGCGAATTGTGAGGAGCGACGGCGGCCATTTCTCCCAATCCTCCTGCACATGGTCCATCAATTCCTTGTCGCCAAATACCGTAAACTTCACAAGACCTTCCGGTATTGTCGCTCCGCGCCCCAAGATAGAAGGAGCGGCATGGAACTTGCTGTACATATCGGTCAGCTCAGGCGTAAGCGATTCAACCATCATTTCAAAGGCTGTATTGACATCAAAATGAACTCCATTCGTCCGGCAATAAGCAACAAACGGCTCAAGCTGCTGCGGTGCAATCTCATATTGATGAATGATTTTTCTCGTATCCGAGTCAACGGTTGCCCCGCCGTTATGCGTAATAATCGTACCGCTTAACCCTAACTCCTCCAGAACGGGGAACACGCTGACAGGAGCGCGGCCCGTACACAATACAATGCCCGCTCCGCGATCCGCCGCTTCCCGCACGGCCTCGCGTGTCTTGCTTGTCAATTGATGATCATCCGTGAGCAACGTGCCATCTACATCAAGTGCAATCAGATCATACTGCAATGCCATTTCCCCACTCCTATCCTATCTTCTATTTGTCTATTCCGCATTCCGGTGAGCGCGCAAAAGCGCAACTTCCTCATCCGTTAATTCGCGGTAGGTTCCTTCCTCCAAATCGGCATCCAGCTCAAGCGGCCCCATCGATACCCTCTTCAGGTATACGACCTTTTTGCCAACCGCTTCGAACATTCTTTTGACCTGATGGAACTTCCCTTCCATTATCGTAAGCGATATGAACGAATTTACGCCACCCTCGCCGCTATCCTTTTTCAATATCTTTAAATGAGCAGGCATCGTTACATAACCGTCATCCAGGGTAACGCCGGCCTTGAACAACTCCTGATCCTCTTCGCCGACATCGCCTTGCACAACCGCTTCATAGGTCTTAGGCACATGCTTGCGCGGTGACAGCAGCTCATGCGCGAGCTGTCCGTCATTGGTTAAGAGCAAGAGACCTACCGTATCCTTGTCCAATCTTCCGACAGGGAAAGGTTCCATCAGCTGATCCTCAGGTTCAAGCAAATCTATAACCGTCCGTTCACGACGGTCTTCGGTGGCAGAGATAACGCCCGGAGGCTTGTTCATCATCAAATAAATGACTTCCCGGTACAAGACCCGCTCTCCGTCGAAAGCCACCTCATCCAGCTCGGGATCAACCAGGAGTCCGCTGTCCTTCGCCACTTTACCGGCTACCGTTACTTTACCCTGTTTCACCAATTTCTTGATTTCGCTGCGGGTACCATACCCTGTATGCGAGAGCAGTTTATCCAGCCGCATTTTTTTGCCCAACTTACATCCACCTCCAGCCGGCCGGCAGCTCATTCTTCAGCATGCCGTCCCCCGAATATTTGCCCCACCCGATCGGATAACCGTCCGTACATACCAGAACATATCCTTTCAAAGGCTTTGCTGCGTCTTCTTCATGACCAAATCTAATCTGGTCTTCATGAACGAATATCGTTTCACCCTTCAAATAACGGATGACATTCGGATCCTCAGACCCAAAGTTCAGCGAGCGCACAGCTTCCGATTGCCTAAGTCCCATGGCCAGCGCCTGCGAAGGTTCAAATTTATTCCGCCCTGCTTCGCCCACATACCAGCCCGCTCGCACGACTCGCAAACCGTCTAATGATGGCAGCGAGTCCGGCTGCAAATAAACACGCGAACCAAAGCATTGAACCTGGCCCGTACAAGCGAAAGCTTGCGACAGCTCACGCTCTGCAAAAGCGTTCCACAGCTCGGCCGGATCACTGGTCTCCGCTTGCCCTCTTCCGGAATGCCGGCCTGCATCCGCAGCTTTATTCAGCTTCCCGCTGTCTTTGCCTCCGCGAGGACCCCGCTTCTCGGCTGCCCGCAAAGTTGCACCGGCATTGCCCTTTACTTTCTTTTTTCTACCGTTCTCCTCATCTGTCGTGACTGCCGCTTCAATAATAGTCAGCTCTTCAACGGAAGCAGAGCCTGTCCGGGTCAGTACGGCTGCATAATGCCCTTCTCCCTCAATATGATGCGGCCACAGTCTTACCGTGCCGCCAAGGGACGCCGATTGCTCCGCAGAAAGCTCTTGACCCGCTTCTCCGGCCCAGTCGGGACGCCCCGGCTTCCAGCCGTATGGATGAGGTACCGGCAGTACTTTGAAGTCCGGATACTCGGCAAGCAGTTCTGCCATTTGCACTTCATTCTCTTCCGGCGAGAAGGTACAAGTCGAATACACAAGTATGCCGCCTGGAGCGAGCATAGCTGCCGCATCACGTAAAATATGCCGCTGCATCGCGGAACAGCGTTCAATGGAATGCTTTTCCCATTCCGCAATCATCGATTCATCCTTGCGGAACATGCCCTCACCCGAACATGGCGCATCCACAAGGATCCGGTCGAACCATTCGCGGAACACCGGTGCAAGCGCCGATGGTTCTTCGTTCAGCACAACAGCGTTGCGTACACCTGCGAGCTCAATGTTTTTGGCAAGCGCCTTCGTCCGTTCTCTGGCGTTATCATTGCTCACCAGCACGCCGATGCCCTGCAGCTTGGCTGCAATCTGGGTCGACTTGCCGCCCGGCGCAGCACATAAATCCAGCACACGATGGCCTGGACGGACATCGAGCAGCTCAACCGGAGCCATCGCGCTAGGCTCTTGTATATAATAAAGGCCGGCATGATAATGAGGATGCTTGCCCGGACGTGCGCCTTCTTCATAATAGAAGCCGTCAGGCGCCCACGGAATCGGACGTACCGATTCTCCCATCGGCGACAGGCTCCTCCAATCCTCGGCATCAAGCTTCAGACGGTTTATCCGTATGCCGTAAACGCGCGGATCCTCGTAGGAGGACATAAACCGGTCAAATTCTTCCCCAAGCAGCGATTTCATTTTTGTTGTAAAAGCAATCGGCAAATAGCCGGACATCTGGTCATCCCCTTGCAAGCAGCTAATATACGTTAGAAATATAACATCGAGTATACTCCAATGCTTCTATAATTCAAAGAACAATCAACATTTTCGTCGCCCGGCTCAATCATCGGACATTTGTGATCAATATGTGAAATTAATCACAACCCCTTGTCAATTTCGGAAATCCGGCATATGATAAGAGCAACAAGAGATTGTGAATTAAATCACATAACGAATTGATGCAAGCTCTCATCCGCATCTCCATTGAGCCAAAAGGAAGCCGGCATACAGGTTGCAATCCCCTATCATGGCGGCCTTCCATTTTACGCACAGTAGTATGTGAATTATTTCACAGGAAATTTAAGGAGGAATTTATTATGAAGATCGCTGTTATTGGTTGCACACATGCAGGTACCGCCGCTGTTACCCAGATGGCTAAGCTTTATCCCGAGGCGCAAATTACGGTGTATGAGCGCAATGACAACGTATCGTTCCTCTCGTGCGGCATTGCTCTTCATGTCGGCGGAGTTGTACAGGACGTGAAGAAGCTGTTCTACGCATCGCCTCAGCAGCTCATGGACATGGGAGTTCGGATGAAGATTCGCCATGATGTACTGGAAGTGCATACGGAAGCGAAAACCATTCTGGCACGTAATCTTGATACCAACGAAGAACAACTCGACCATTACGACAAGCTTGTCGTGACAACCGGCTCGTGGCCGATTATTCCGAAGCTGAAAGGAATGGAGCTTGAGAACATCGTCTTATGCAAAAACTACAATCATGCCCAGACTATTATCGAAAAAGCGAAGCAAGCAAGCCGCATCACCGTTATTGGCGCAGGTTATATCGGCATCGAACTTGTTGAAGCCTTCGAGCAGCTTGGCAAGCAAGTGACTCTTATAGATAATATGGACCGGATCCTGTTCAAATATTTGGACCGTGAATTTACGGATGCGACCGAGCAGGAGCTGCAAAAACGCGGCATCGAGCTTAAGCTGGCTCAGACGGTAACCAGCTTCCGCGGTGAAGAAGGCCGTGTCGCCAAAGTCGTCACAACTGCCGGAGAATACGATACGGATCTGGTTGTATTATGCATCGGCTTCCGCCCCAATACGGATCTGTTAAGAGGCCAAATCGAGATGCTCCCTAACGGCGCCATTATTGTAGATGAGTATATGCGCACCAGCAACCCTGATGTATTCGCTGCCGGCGACAGCTGCGCTGTCTTTTACAACCCGACTCATAAGCATGCCTACATTCCGCTCGCAACAAACGCGGTCCGGATGGGCACGCTGGTCGCCCGCAACCTGATGGAACCAACAGTCCGTTATATGGGTACGCAAGGCACATCGGGTATCAAAATATACGATTACAATATCGCATCGACCGGCTTAACCGAACTGGCCGCTCTTGATGCCGGATTAGACGTGAAGACCGTCACGGTTGAAGACAACGACCGCCCTGAATTTATGCCGACTTATGAGAAAGTGCTCCTCAAGGTCGTCTATGAGACGGACACCGGCCGGATCGTCGGCGCCCAGGTGATGTCGAAGGATGATCTAACCCAAGCGATTAATACGATGTCGGTCTGCATTCAGAACGGCATGACGATGAGCGAACTCACCTTTGTCGACTTCTTCTTCCAGCCGCACTACAACAAACCTTGGAACCTGCTTAATCAGGCAGGGCTGCAAGCCATTTGATACAAAAAAAGCGGAAGCTCTTATTACGGAGCTTCCGCTTTTTCATTTATTATCCCACAACTTGAATGCCATCCCACTCCATTGATCCAATCAAGCAAAATGCAAACGTACCGTAGCCAATGCCCAAGGACCGACGGGAACCCGAACGGAACCGCCCGGCTCCACTTGCAGCTCTTCGCCGTCATATTCGAGGAGATCCGCAAGCCATGCCCTTTGAATCCGTCTTCCGGGGAAGGATAGGGATGCATGCTGCTCCCGTCCGGAAATTTCCTGCACGCGGACGATGATACCATCTTTATTTCTTGCCCCTTTGATCGTCGTCACGGCAACTTGCGAAGGCTCTATGACGGCCATCGTCCCTCCGCCGTCCGACAGGTACGGCGCCCGCTCCTTGCGCTGCTCTTGGAAGCTCATTCTCTGTCCGTACAAGCCGAGTCTCCTGGCATGGCCGAAACGGTAGGACTCGTCCAGCTTAAGCTCATCCGAACTCGTCAACGAATAGGCAAATCGAATCAGCCCTCCCTGGGACGGCTTGTAATTCGATTTCCAATAATTATTCAGCACGTAAGAGTACACTTTGCTGCCAGACAGCTTAAGTTCTTTCGGCCAACGTCCTTTAACCACATCATTCACCGTGAAGAGCGGAATATCCGGCGAAGCGATCGTCACGGCGGCTTCAGCGCCATGCACGAGCACAGCTGTCTGCAACGGCAGCCATTCCTTGCAGGCGCCGGGCAGCTGATCCCGGCCCCAGTTCACCCAGCCGAGCTGCGAATCCGACAGCACGGAAGCTTTCGCAAGCTTGAACGGAAACGCGATATACACCGCTTCCGTTGCGATTGTTTCCTGTTTCGCGTATTGATAGCGAATGTCCAGCCGCTTGGACTTGCGGAAGAGCTCCAATTCGATTGTCAGTTCCCCCAACGGAACAAGGCCTGATAGTGATACCCATGCCGATGTGACGTTCTCCTCGCAGCGAACGTTTTTCAGCTCGAAGTCGCCGAGCAGCTCGGCTCCATGATCCGATTTGTCCGCATGATTGCCAAGCAGCTTCGTGCCTTCGCCGCCGCGCGCGTAGAGAAAAGCGCCAAATCCATGCGGATCGTCCGACTCCACCAGCTCTACCCCCGTCTCCAGATCGATCCAGGATAGGATGCGGCCGCGCTCGGTATCGATTGCCACGCGATAGTGAGGACTTTCCAGCACAATCGGCGAGCCGCTGTCTATTTCGACTTGTTCCGACAACATCCGAGCAGGAGCCGGCTGAAGGATATATCGCCGATAGCTCATGCCCGGCAATTCGTCCACCCAAAGCCTCACGACCGCCTGAGAGTTAGTTTCGCGCAGAAGGCGCAAAGACAGCGGCTGCCCTGACAACGGATCGACAACCTGTTCCCCTCTTGCGATTTCCACGGTTACTTCCGAGCTTAACGGCCAGCTGTGCGGATTGTAGACCACCACTTCGCGGCCGTTATTATTCCACCGCAAACTATGCCTGGTCGCAGCCGCAAGAAGAAGGCGCTCACCCCAGCCCTCTGCCGATTCCGCCATCTGTTTCTTCACCTTCCACTGATCTTGCTGCAGCACGGCTTGCGGTTCCGAGCCCGCCAGGAACGCGCCCCAAGTGTGCTCATCGTACAAAAGCACTTCTCGCCAGGCGGCATTGTAATGCTGCAATGGGTAAGCCGCTCCCTCGCCATGAATGACGGCCAGCGAGTCCAGCTTCTCGGCTGCGGGCAGCATCGCTTGCGCACGGCGAACCATGATCGATTCGGCTATACTGGAGCCCACGCCGTCTTCCCAATAGGCGCCTTGGTCGCCTTTGACCGTTCTAAACGTGTCGCCGAAGTTCGTTTCGACATAACGGAAGAAGGCGCTCACGTCGCAAGGGATCAGTTTTGGATAGGCATACGTGTCGTTCCACTCCTTGATGAAGCCGATCGGATACGGATCGATATCCGTATTGTCCGCGTCCTGACCGTACAGCATGACGGCATCGGGCGCGTACTGCTCATGCTCGAACTCGTCCAGCCATACCTGCAGCCCTTTGGCGGCCGTCTCTTTCGTTGCCGGAGACCCGCATACCTTTTTGAGTTCACAGTACATTTTGGCCAGCCAAACGAGCACGCATCCCCCGTTCACGCCTTCCCAATAAAACGGGTTCAGGTGATGCAAATTGCCGTTTAATCGGAAGGGCCCTCGGTCTTGGTTATTGGCATGCACCAGATAGCGCACGCCCATCCCTTCCAGAACAGCAGGAAGCGAGCCGCTCGCTGATGCCACGTCGACGATGGCCGCGTGATCGGCGCGTTGTCCCAGCCCCCTCAAATAATTGTCGCTGAATTCGCCGTTACGGATTAAATCCTCAAGCGAAGCAAATTGCGTAAGCAGATCGGTGTAGTTGCTGGGCACACCGATTTCGCCTCGCCGGACAGCGTCCTTCAGTGCGGCTTGCCTGTTTTCATCGCGATAGGCGGCAAATTCTTCGAGCGCCCAGGACGAATCCAGCACGTACGTAAACGGCGGGTATCCCCATCGTTTGCTCGTTTCGCGTTCCGCCTGCACAAGCTCGATCGTTTTATCCAGATTGCGGCATAACCGCTCAGCCACTTCCCATTGCCGATGGGTATAACCGATATCGGTATGGACGTGGGGCGTCGTATAGACCTGCCATTTACGCCTGCGCTTGAATTGCCCGTTCTCTTCGATCGGAACGACGCCTGCGCTTCCGGACAGACGGTACGACACAGGGCCTTCACCATCCTCGATCTCGAAGGAAAACGCGGCGTGACCGAACTGACAGGCGGCGGGGCGAAGGGGAATTCGGATCTCGCGGCCATTCACTCCGGAGACCGCGAATTCAAGCGGTTCGCCCGCATACGAACGCCCGAATTCGAGATACGCATCAACCCGTTCGAGCAACTTCTCGCCCTCCTGCCGGTACAGGATAGACGGCTTCACGCGATGCCGGACAATGGTCTGATCCGGCAGGGCGGACAGCGCCTCGAAGTCCATCCAATCGTAGTAGAAGCCTGCGGCATCCGCCATTCTGTCCAACCGCAGAACGGCTTGCGGATTGTGAACATGCACGATTGGATCGTCGTCACGCGCCTCCACGGTCAACTCGTTCCACCCGATCTGCATCCCTTCTGCGGGAATGATCATTTCCATGGTGCCTTTCGCGAAAATGGTTGTGTGCAGCGAATGCTTGGGCTTCATGATGCCGTCAGCCGACGGAGCAGGGTGCAAAAACCCCTTTCCCTCCACGCCGTTAACATTAACGGCAACGTACGGAGTTCGCGGCGTGGTGATAATATAATGGATCGATAGCCGGAATGCTGGAGCCCTAAGCTCCTCCAGCAAAAAACGGACGGTGTATGGATGCGGCTTGTAACCGCCGTCCGGATCGGCGTTGCTGACATGGAACAATGGCCACGGTTCGGCATCCATTGGCTTGCCGTTCTCACCGATTGTCCATACCCGCCTGGTGACAGTATCCGGATCGCGGTAATTGTCATGAAAGCCGCGCAGGTCGCTGTTCGGTTCGCCGACTTGCCATATCAATGGTCCCTTATTCATCACGTGCTTCTCATCCTTTCGCAGACTACCATTCGATCATATTTACTTCGGCGACCGGAACGGCTTGATCCTTCGGAACCCGAAGCGTCTTGATCTCGCAAGGCCCAAAAGTTGTCTTGATGGAGCGCCCCCACTGCGGCAGCGTAATCGTGGCGTCCGTCGCCGACTTCGAGGTTTCGTACAACCGGATGATCAGATCGTCGCCGTCTTCGCTGTTTTTCATAGCGCCTACAATGACATTGTCCTTGTCGATCGACAGGAACGAATGGATTTGAGGCAATGTCCCGTTGTGATAAGTCTCGATAATCGAAACCGGACGCTGAATGAGCTCCTGCGCTCTCTTGACCGTGCCAGCCTCCTCCCAGTTACCTTCATGCGGCATAATCCGGTAGTTGAAAGTCTGGATGCCTTGGTCAATAAACGTATAGTGGCCGTTTGCTTCCGGAACTATCGGGTCGTGATGCGCGTAAATCGCGCTGCGAAGCACCGTAATCGCCAGCTCCTTATTCATGATGCTGTAGCTGTACTTCGCGTCGTTCATAATGCTGCATCCGTACAGCACGCCTTTGTCACGCGCGATGCCGCCGTAATCAACCCAGGATTGACCCGGCTCTTCCTCACCGTTGTGCTCGCGTTCTTTGAAGCCGTACGGAATTTCATAGGTTTGGCGTGTGAAGACGAAATTCATCGGAAACACCAACTTCAGCATTTTAAACTGCTCGCGCCAATCGACGGTAACTTTCACATCAATATAGTCAAGCTCCCGGTACATCGTGAAATCCTGGACCAGCTTGGAGCTGCCGTAAGCGGAAATGACGCGGATGACCGATTTGACCGGACCGTGCTCGACTCGCTTCACGCTGGTCGCCTTGAATTCGCCGATCGTTTTATGGAAATGGAACACGTTGTGGCTCCAAGTATCGCTCTTGTCTTCGATCACGACCGGCCTTGCCGCTCCGCCATTCTCGGGACGAAACACTTCAAAGCCGAGCTTCTTGTCGTTCAAGCTGCTGACGAAGCCGGTCTCGGGATCAAACTCGATGCGAAAGCGTTCGTTCTCCATGGCATAATCGTTGCCCTTGATCGGTTGGATTTGAAGCCGCGCTTCCGTGACTTCCGTGCGAAGCTTATATACCCTATAGCCCATCGGCGGCAAATCGGCGATAAAGCTCAGACGGTAACGGTTGTTTGCCGTCGCAAGCGATTGCACGCTCTGGAACGCAACCTGCGTGCCGGCTTCATCCACCAAAATCGTGCCGTCCTTCACGCTGCCGCCCATTTCAAGCTCGATAGACGCCGAATACGCCCAGGAATGGGGATTAAACACGACGATCGGCTTCATTCCCTGTTCTTCCTCGATGCCGATGTTCCAGGAGAGCGATTGGATCGCGTAATTCAAATTTCGGTCCGCGATGGCAATTGCTTCGCCATATAAATTGCGCGCGTCCTCGTAGGCCGGCTCAATCGAAGTACCGGCCAGAATATCGTGGAACTGGTTGAACAACACGCCTTTCCACGCGGTAATGAAATCCTTCGGATAAGGCTGATTGGCAGCCCGCTCCGCTATAGCCGAGAATTTTTCCGCAGCGATCAGCATATTCTCGGATTTGCGGTTATATTTCTTGATTTCGGAATGAACCGCGTAACAGCCGCTTGCGTGATGCTGGAGATCGTCATGAACCACCGGATACTGCGCGTCTTTGTTCTCGATTGCCTCGAAGAAGCGGTTGGGCGTGCTGAATACGAGCTCGGGAAGAGCCGGATCCTCGTTCATCCGTCGAATGCTGGAGATGTTCTCCTTTGTCGGGCCGCCCCCGTGGTTGCCGACGCCGTAGAAGCACATCAATTCGTCCACGGGCTCGCGCAGTTCCGCGGCGCAGCGCGCGACATGTTGATCCAGCTCCTTGCCCCACGTGCAGTATTCGAACATGATACGGAAGGTCAACACCTGCGAACCGTCATCAGATTCCCATTGGAACAGACGCCCGGGAAGTCCCTTCTCGTTTGGCATCGGACGCATCATGACATAATAGTCCATGCCGGATTTCTTCAAAATTTGCGGCATCATGCCGAAATGGCCAAAGCTGTCCACATTGTAGCCGACTTTTGCGATAACCCCGAATTTTTCCTTGAAAAAGCGCTGCGCGTACAAGCCTTGGCGGACAAAAGATTCGCCGCTTGGCAGGTTGCAGTCCGGCTGAATCCACCATCCGCCGACGATCTCCCAGCGGCCTTCCTTGATGCGCTCGCGAATTTCTTCGAACATGGCCGGATCATTCTTCTCTACCCACTCGTAATAAACAGCTGAGCTGGACGTAAACAGGAAATCGTCGTTCTCCTTCATCCGGTCAAGCGCCGAACGAAACGTTGCTTTCACTTCCTGAAAGCCCTCCTGCCATTGCCAGAGCCATACCGGATCCAGATGCGCGTTGCCGATCATATGAAGCTTCTTTCTCGTAGACATATCATAATCTCCTTCAGTTGGAGTCTAGTGCTGAACCAACGATTCGTTTTGCAGACAGCGGTGAACAACAGCGTACCCTGCAATTGAAATGAACCTAAAGCAAGAAGTCCCCTGCCCGATCCTTGCTGCCGAGGAAATTCGAAATCTTATCGAGAACGGTGGCTTCTACCGCGGCCAGACCTGAGCTCAGCTCCTCCGGCGCAAGCGCCTTGAGCTCCGCGTTGGTCATCCGCTCTTTCCGTCCGAGCGCGTCAAGCAAAGAAAGTTCGAGATCCGTGGCAATGTTGACCTTGCTGATCCCGCCTTTTGGCAATTGCACCGCCTTCTTGATCATCCAGGCCGGAACGCCTGAACCCCCATGTAGCACGAGATGCACGGGCGTCAGCTCGCGGATGGCCTCCAGACGGGCAAAATCGATCTTCGGTTCCTTCACCATGTAGACCCCATGCGCGGTTCCGACGGAAACCGCCAGCGAATCCACGTCTGTTTCTTCCACAAAACGCTTCGCTTCCTGAGGATCCGTATATAGTTCCTCGTCATTGTCCGTTTCGATAAAATCCGTCGTGCCGATCATGCCAAGCTCCGCTTCTACGGAAACGCCATGCGCATGCGCGAAAACAGCCGCGTCCTTCGAAATACGAATGTTTTCGTCAAGCGGCTTCTCGGAAGCATCGATCATAACGGACGTAAACCCCGCTTCAACCGCTTCCTGAATGACCGAAAACGTCTTCGTATGATCGAGATGAAGAACGGCAGGAACCGTAATTCCCTCCGTTTTCATTTGAGCGTAGAATTCACCCGCGAATTCCTTCGGAGTAATGCGGTAGCGTTCAAGCTCTTTCTGCGAAATCTGGCATATAAAAGGCGACTGCGCTTTCTGCGCGGCGCGCAGCACCGCTTTAATGACCGGCGTATAACGCGGCGAGAAAGAACCGATCGCGTACATTCCTTTCTCTGCCATTTCGGACGCCTGTTTCAAGGTAACAACGTTTTGAGGCTTGCTGGTTATACTCAAGCGGAATCACTCCTAGCTGAAAGTTTCAAAGATTAGCAACCTATCCTATGAACGCACGCCTCTAATCAACCTTTTGTTCCCGACGAAATGTTCATGCCTTCAATGAAGTAGCGTTGGAAGAAGAAGAAAAGCAGGATAACAGGCGCCAATGCAATCAACGAAGCAGCCATCAGGTAATTCCACTGTGTCAACTCGGCGCTGCGGAATGCCGTAAGCCCGATTTGAATGTTGAACATGGATTCCTTGTTCACGTAAAGCAGCGGACCGAGAAAATCGTTCCAAGCCCCTTGGAATGTCATTATGGCGATGACAATGACGGCCGGCTTCGCAAGCGGCACCATAATCCTGGACCAGATATAGAAGTGGTTCGCCCCGTCGATTTTGGCCGCTTCTATTAAATCGTTCGGAATGCCCAAGTAGAACTGGCGAAGCATGAAGATTTGAAAGGCGCTGCCGAAAAAGCCCGGAATCGTAAGCGGCAAATAGGTTCCTACCCAATGTAATTTGGAGAACAAAATATATTGAGGAATAAGCGTGCAAAAACCCGGGATCATCATCGTGGCAAGCATCAAGGAAAACAGAAAATTTTTCCCGGGAAATTTGATTTTGGCGAATCCGTACGCAATAAACGTGTTGGATAGGACATGAGCAAACACGCCCACGCAGGACAGAAAGAGCGTATTCAAGGCATAGCGGCTCAATCGGCCGCTCACCCAAGCATGCTCGTAGTTGCTCCAAATGATGGCATGCGGATATTTCGTCGGCGGAAAGCTCATGATCTCTTGCATGGATTTAAGCGATGTGGAAAGCATCCACCAGAATGGCGCCAGACTAATGATGCCCAATCCGATCAGGACGATGGCAATGACGATATTCGCGATTCTTTTCCGCGCTCGTCGGCTGCGATAATAACTTCTGGAAGATGACGTTGCGGGCATTCTCATCGATTATCTCCTCCTTCGTAGTGAACCCACAGCTTCGACAAGGCCATGTTAATCAAGGTCAAGACAATAACGACGATAAAGAGGAACCAGGCCATTGCCGTCGCATAGCCCATTTGGAAGGATTGAAAAGCCTTCAAGAACATATGAAGGTTGAAGAACAGGAGCGAATTCATCGGCGAGCCCGGCGTCGACTGATCCTGCACCATGACATAACCTTCCTGGAAAATTTGGAACGCGCCGATCAGATTGGTCACCAGCTCGAAGAAGATAACGGGCGTAATCATCGGCACCGTGACATGCCAGAAACGGCGTATCGGGCTTGCGCCGTCAAGCTCAGCCGCCTCGTACAGGTGCTCCGGAACGCCTTGAAGCGCGGCGAGATACAGCAGCATGCCGCCTCCTGCTCCCCACAGCTTCATTAGAATAACCGCAGGCTTCGTCCAATTCGGATCGGTCATCCACGCAGGTCCGTCGATTCCGACCCAGCCCAAAGCCATATTGACAAGTCCCGTGCTGGGATTCAAAAGCATCATCCACAAATAAAAAACAGCGACGCCCGCAAGGACGGAAGGCAAATAGAAAACGGTTCGGAAGATCCGCATACCGGGTATTTTCTGATTCATCGTGACGGCCAGGAGCAAAGCCGCGAAGGTCGTTAACGGAACGTTAAACAGCACGTAGTACAACGTATTGTGAAGCGATTTCCAGAACAAAGAATCATGAGTAAACATGTTTCGGTAGTTGCGGATCCCCACCCAATCCATCTGTGAGGTAATGTCGTAGTTCGTGAAGCTCGCATACAAAGAGAAAAGCAGCGGACCAAACGTAAACACCAGAAATCCAACGATCCAAGGCAAAACAAATACATAACCCCACAATGCGTCTTTGCGTTCCAGCGACAACCGGCTCCTCTTGATGTTCCTTTTTGTATTGGACAAGTCAATCACCTTCCTCTTTACAATGCTTTCAAGCCGTTACGCGGAGGCAGTTCGTTCGCTTAAAGAAAGGAAGAGCGGCTGATAACCAACCACTCCCCCTGAACTTTCGGCTATTCGTATTAGCCTCCGTTTTGAGCAATCAGATCGGATATGTCTTTTTGTGCTTGGTCAAGCCCTTCTTGAGGGGTGACTTTCTTTTGCAAAATGGCGTCTACCTGGGGATCGAGCATTTTAAACAAATCCGCGGCAGCCGCCGGACGCGGGTAAACGCGGGTGTTCGTCAAATTGTCGACCGACGCTTTGTAGATCGGATCCTTGATCAATTCCGGATCGTTGGAAGCCTGCACGTTTGCCACATTATCGTAATTCATTTTCGCCCAGTAGGTTTGAGCCGCGGTATCAGTCAGGTACTTAATAAACTCCCATGATTCGGCAGGGTGCTTGGCTCCGGCCGGAATCTCGACCACAAAGCCGCCGCCGGCACTCCAATGGCCTGCGCCCGGCTTCGTTTCGGGAATCGGCGCGATGCCTACGTCCATGCCTTTGCCGAAATCGCGAATTTGCGTTGCGAAGGTGACGGCGTCCGGCCAAATCGCCACTTTGCCCGCAATAAACGGATTTGCTTCTTTGCTGCCGAAAGCCGCTTTAAATTCATCAATGGTCTTCTGACCGAGGCGGTCGGTATAGCGCTGCACGTAATTGAATCCTTCGATTTTATTCGGCGTGCTGATGTTCGCTTTGCCGTTGTCATCCAACCAGCCATTTCCGCCGTCGAAATTGACCGCGATGCTCTTTGCATCGAATCCAGCGAATTGAGGCGCGTAGCCTATTTGCGTGTACTTGCCTTTCGCGTCTTTCTTATCGAGCTTCATTGCGACTTGCTCCAGTTCGTCCCACGTAGCCGGGAACTTATCCGGATCGAGTCCAGCTTCCTTGAAAGCGGTTTTATTATAGAACATCATGCGCGTATCCGTCGTGAATGGCAGTGCGTACGGATCATCCTTGTAGAGCACCGTGTTCCAGAGGTCCTCCCGGAAACGGTCCTTTACATCCGGATCCTTAGCAAGGAATTCAGCCAAATTCGTGTTTTGCTTCTTCGCCGCGCGTAGTCCGGCCTCTTCGATGCTGTTCACGATGACGTCCGGGGGATTGCCGGCCGCCGTTTGCGCAAGCGCTTTCGTCCAAATGTCTCCGTAAGGATAGTAAGAGTGCTTAACCTCGATTTTGCCTTCATGCGCTTTGTTAAAATCGTCAATGATTTTCTCGATTAGCGGCCGGCGCGTTTCCGATCCCCAGAATGTCCAGAAATCCAGAACGACCTTTTCTTTTGGGGCATTGTTGTCTTCAGGTGCATGCGAAGCGGCAGCGTTTTTGTCGCCGTTGTTTCCGCACCCGGTCAAGAGCACACCGGTCGTCAAAGTTAAAACAAGTGATGCAATTGCAGCTTTGTTCACTTTCTTCATCCCATAGACCTCCCTTTTGTCAAAACCAGAACCAATCCCACGATCACACCTTTAATATAAGCGCTTACATGTGGGATTTTATGTTGCTGAGTCATTTATAAATCTAATCAGTCAAAATGTCAACATCTTTTGTGGTATTTATTGATTTGTTTGAGTGTTTTCTAGGGATTGACTCCCATTAAAATTTTCTAAGTAACAAACACCAATAACCGTCGAATTCATGGCTTCGACGGTTCTGCATGTTTCCTATTTTGTTAGTCAACCTATCAAGAATTTTCGATCATTTTTTAATTGGACATACGATAATTTGAACGCCGTGCTGCTCGATTTCGTGCATGACCGCCATGTCGGCAAGCTCGCTGGTGATGAGGACATCTATCTCTTGGAAGGCGGAAAACGATACAAAGCCGTTCTTGAGGAACTTGCTGTGATCGGCGACGACGATAACTTTCTGGGCGGCCGATATCATGGCTCGTTTCACTTGTGCCTCATAGAGATCGGAGCTCATAAATCCTCTACGCATAGAAATGCCCGACGTGCCGAGAATCGCGTAATGGGCGTCATACTTTCGCAGTTCGTCTTCGGCTTGCGGTCCGACCAGACACATCGATTTACGGATCAGCTTGCCACCGATCAAAAAAATGCTTCGTTCCTCATTCGCGCTGCATTCCTCAGCTATGTTTATGCCATTCGTCACAATCGTCAGATCGGGGACCTGTTTGAGATGCCGGGCTACGCACCAGGTGGTGGAACCGGAGTCCAGTATAATATTCGAACTTTCTTTAATGAGACTCGCGGCCGCTTTGGCAATTGCGTCCTTCTCTTCGTAATACTGAAATTTGCGCTGATTCACGGGCGGCACAATCGACATCGTTTGCTGCAATTCCTCGGCCAAGACCGCGCCGCCGTAATTTTTTTCTAGAAAGCCTTCCTGTTCTAACTGCAAGAGATCTCGGCGGATCGTCTCTTCCGATACGTTAAAGTGCTTGGCGAGATCGACTACTTTCACGCTTCGCTCCTCCAGCAGCATCTCCTTGATTACATTTCTGCGCTGCGATGCTATCATAGCCTACCCCCTCTTTATAATCAGCTTTTTTCTCTCTTCTGCGGTGTGAACCGTTTTTAACAACGTACACCTTACAGGCATCAGAATAAATATACAAGTTCTTTGTTAAATTTTCATCCTTTTCAGCCCCTGCTCTCGGGAATATCGCCGGATGAAAAAATTGTGGCATTTTGTGAACAGTACACTTATTATATCGATCGAAAACCACAAAGGTCAACATCCTGCAAGACGAATCGATTCTCCGACTAGCAAGAAGATATCTGTAGGGTTTAAAAAAGATGACTCCTGTACAATGCAGGAATCATCTTTTGCGTGCAGCGTAACTCTTGCTTTTCAATATGTCCTTGACTAAGGAGCCTGTTCAAATAGAGCCTCCGCTTTATTATTTATTCCTCTACAAACTGAATCCCTTCCGGAGACAAGACCGTAATACGGGCCAGCGAATCTACCCGGTATCCGGCTTCCTTCAGCTTGTCTGCCCCGCTTTGGAACGACTTCTCAATGACAATGCCGATCCCGGCTACACTTGCTCCTGCCGCTTCAACAATTCTCGCCATCCCAAAGGCTGCTTCACCGTATGCAAGGAAATCATCAATAATGAGCACCCGCTCCCCTTCCGATAAAAACTTGCGTGAAATCGCAACCTCGCTTTTCACCTGCTTCGTGAAGGAGTAGACCTCTTCGACATACAAGTCGTCGCGAAGGGTAAGCGACTTCTGCTTGCGGGCAAATACAAGCGGTACCTGAAGCGCAAGTGCCGTCATTACCGCGGGTGCAATTCCCGAGGATTCAAGCGTTAATACTTTCGTTACGCCTTCCCCTTCGTAGGCGGCCGCAAAACAATGCCCGATATCCAGCATCAATTGCGGATCTACCTGATGATTTAGGAAGGAATCCACCTTGAGCACCGTTTCGCTCAATACGATACCTTCATTCCGAATTTTGTCCTGTAAAGCTTTCATCTTTCCCGTCAGCCTCCTGCCCATGTACTTACTTCTCTTTTATATTGAGACTACCCGGAAAAGGGCAAGTTCGCAAGCCTTTCTAGTGAGCCGCAGCTGCTGAAGCCGGTGCTTCTTTCGCAGAACGAAGCAGATAAGCCGTAAGCATGATTACCATGAATCCAACAAGATACGCCAGCAGAATACCCGTATTGCTCCAGTACATCTCCCAATTGCTTGTTGAGATGACGCTCTTCATGCCGCGAAGCACATAAGTCATCGGCAGACATTGGCCAACCGCCTGAATCCACTGCGGAGCCAGCTCCATCGGGAAGGTGCCGCCGCTGCTTGCCAGCTGGGTAACGACCAGAGCAATCCCGACAAGCTTGCCAAGCGTCCCGAAAATAGAGACGAGCATAAGAATAAGCGTAGTGAACATGCAGGCTGTAAGCAAGGTAAACAGGAAGAACTTCGGCACGCTTTGCACTTCAAGCCCAATCGCATAGAGAACAATAAGGTCAAGCACAATGGTCTGCAGCAGGGCAACGACATAAAAGACGCCAATTCTGCCCCAGAACTTTTGCCAAGCCGACCGGACCTGTCCTTCCTGGAAATGAATAATGTTTGAAGCCATCAAAGAACCAACCAGCAGTCCCAACGCCAGAAAATAAGGCGCAGATCCTGTGGCATATGTCTTCACCGTATTTAATTCCTGCTGCTCCAGCTGAACCGGCTGGGCATACCTATTAAGCTCTGCATCGCTGGCTTTTATACCTGCCGTCGATTGCGCCGCATCCGACAGCTTATTGGTCAGCTGCTGGGAACCGTCGACCAGGCGGATGACTCCGCCAAGCAGCTCTTTCGAACCGTTATTCAGCTTCTCCGCTCCTACGGCAAGCCGGGTTATCCCGTCCTGCAGCTTACCGACGCCTTCACTATAGCTGTGCAATCCATCTTCCAGCTTGCTGCTGCCTTCTGCCAGGTTGCTGCTTCCGTTATAGACTTCCGTCAGGCTGCCAGCTATTGACGATTGTCCTGCGGCCAGCTTCGCTCCCGCTTGCTGAATGGCAGCGGCAGGCTGCTGGAGCTCCTTCATGGACGTGCTAACCTTCGCCGTATCCTCGGCAAGCTCCTTGCTGCTGCTTGCGATCGCGGCAAAAGCCGGATCCTCCTTCAGCTCCGGATGCTGATCGAGATAAGCGTTGAGCTGAGAGGCCAGCTTTTCAGCGGATCCGTTCACTCCTGAAGCAGCCTTAGAAGCAGTATCCGCAGATATCTTCCATTCCGCCGCATTCTTCTGCAAGGCACTAGCTCCTTTGGCCAAATCTGCCCCTGTCTCTTTTAATGTCCCGAGGTTCTCCGTTAACGCGGCAGACCCTTCTGCCAAACCTTCAGACCCGCTGCCGAGATACTTCAACCCCTGCTGCAGCGTAAGGCTGCTGTCGTTTAGCCTGCCGGCACCACTGGCTAATACTGCAATCGCCTGATTCAGCTTGCTTGCGCCGTCCTGAGCCGATTCCGTCCCTGCCGTTAACTTCTCCGCGCCATTACTGGCATTTGTGAAGCCATCGGCCATTTGCTGCATTTTGCCGTAAACCGTTTGCGTGTAGCTTTTTACGATATTTTGACTCACCTTATTGGTTAATTCCTTCAGCACATTGCTTCCGATCTGACCCGATACGTAATTATTACCCGGATTGGTCATGTAGGTCAGATCTGCGGGCTGCGGGTCGTCTTCCGTCAACGTTGCTGCGCTTTGCGAGAAATCGTCCGGGATGACAATCGTTAAATAATAATCGCCGTCATACAAGCCTTTCTCCGCTTGTTCCCGCTCCACAAAATGATAATCCAGCGTATGGGTACTCTTCATATTGTCCACCATATCTTGACCCAGATGAAGCGATTTGCCGCCGGATACAACCCCTTTATCCTCATTCACGATCGCTACCGGCAGCTTGTCCAAATGACCGTATGGATCCCAATAACCGGCCAGGAACATGCCCGTGTACAGCAGCGGAATAAACAGCAGTACGATCGAACCGATCCGCAAAGTTTTATGGTTAGCCATCAGTTTCAGGTTATACCAGAACAAATTCCCTTTCATTCAACATACACTCCCAAATAAATTAATTGTATGATACAAGTAATAACCATTGTATTATACAAGTTTATTGCCGGAATGCAAATAGATGCTCTCTCGTCCAGCAATACTTACCAAGCTTGCTTGCATTATGCAAGTACGAACGGTAAGCTAACGGTAATAACTCGAGAACAGGAATGAGAATACGGATATGAACATGGATAGCGACAACAAACATAATAGGGAGAATTCACCCTTCAGCGTGCTGGAAAGCCAGATATCGCTCTTTGTGCGCCGCGCCGAGGCGGTCAGGCTTTCCAATATTATGGGCAAAGAGATGGACCGCTCCTCCTATCTGATTCTGCAGTTTCTTGAGAAGGCGGGAGCAGCCGGAATCAAGACAATCTCCACCACGTTTCAATTGGACATCTCAACGGTGAGCAGACAAATCGCGGCGTTAGAGGCAAAAGGACTTATCTCCCGGCTGACCGATCCGAATGATGCGCGGATCAGCCTGCTGCAATTAACCGAGGAAGCCCCCGCTCTGCTTGCTGAGGTACGTGCATCAAGAGAGGCTTTCTTCAAGGAGCTTTTGACGGATTGGGACGAGGAAGAAGTGCGGATCTTCGGAAATCTGCTGCTTAAATTTAATCAAACAGCCGAACAGCGGATCCGGTCTAGAAGCTAAAGAGGAGGTCGTCCAAACGGACAACCTCCTCTTGTCTTTCCTTTACAGTTCCAGCATGAACTGAATCGTACGATCGGACACTTCCGGAATATGCTCATGGCCGTAATCCGGATAAATATCTGCTGTTTTGGGCGAGGTGATGTTGTTATACGCTGCAAATTGCGTGGACGGCGGACATATCGTGTCCGCCAGGCCGACGCTCATCAGCACTTCCCCTTTAATCCGGTTCGTCAAATGCTGAAGATCGATATAACCAAGCTTTTCGAAAATTTGTTCCTCCTGCTCATGCCTTGGATCAAAATGACGGAAGTAGGTTTTAAGCTCCGCATAAGCATCCTTCGCCAAATCCATTTCCCATACCCGCTTGTAATCGCTAAGGAACGGGTAGACTGGCGCAAGCCTGCGAACACGCGGCTCAAGAGACGCACAAGCAAGCGTCAAAGCCCCGCCTTGAGAGCCGCCCATTGCCCCAACCCGGTCCGCGTCAACTTCCGGCATATTCATCGCAATGCCCGCCAGCTGTGCGGTATCCAGGAAGATATGGCGCATAAGCAGATTATCCGGATGGTCGTTCAGCCCGCGGACGATATGCCCGTTCAGCGTTGTACCTTTTACGCCGCCGGTATCCTCCGAGGATCCGCCTTGACCGCGGCAATCCATCGAGAAGACGGAAAAGCCAAGGGCTGCATAATTCAGCTTATCCGACCAGTCCCCTGCATGCCAGGAATAACCATGAAATTGAACAATAGCCGGATGCGGCTCTGGCGCATGTTTCGGACGGACATATTTGGCATGGATTCTTGCTCCGCGAACACCTGTGAAATACAAGTCGAAGCAGTCTGCAAACGGTACCTGAAAGCTGCTGGGAACAAGTTCAATTTGCGGGTCAACGGCACGCATCTCTTCAAGCGCGCGCTCCCAATAAGCGTCGAAATCCTCCGGACGCGGATTGCGTCCTTTGTAGCTGTACAGCTGTTCCAGCGGCATGTCAATTAGCGGCATAGATGGTTTCCCCTTCTGTTAACCCTGCCTGATCAGGGCTTATTTTCTAAGGAAGTTAAATTCCGGACGCTCCATCAGCTTCAGATTGCTCGTGATCAACTCGTTGCGCTGCTGCACACAGGCATAGCTGCGAAGCGGATCAGATGGCGTATGTACGACATAATCGATCAGCTTCTCTATAGTCGTGACCGCAACATGACAGCGCGTATCCGAGGAAGCGTAATAAATGAACACTTCACCATTATCTCTGGCGATCAGACCATTGGTGAAAACGACATTCGAAACATCACCAACCCGCTCTTCACCATCCGGCGCTATCAAATGACCTCCAGGCGCATAGATCACCTTGTTTGGCTCATTCAAATCCGTCATAAACGCATAGATCACATATCGCAGTCCTGCTGCTGTATTCCGAACGCCATGGGCAATATGCAGCCACCCTTTATCTGTTTTGATCGGCGCCGCACCTTGTCCGTTCTTTACTTCCTTGATGGTATGGTATATTTTCTCATCCACAATCGTTTCCATCTCAATAGTCGCATGCTCGATGCTTGTTGACAAGCCCCAACCGATTCCTCCGCCCGAGCCTGCGTCAATAAATCCGTCCTGCGGCCTTGTATAGAAGGCATATTTGCCGTCCACAAATTCAGGATGAAGGACAACATTTCGCTGCTGGGGTGAAGGGGTACGAAGATCGTCCAGCCGTTCCCATGTTCTCAGATCTCTGGTTCTTGCGATACCTGCGCTGGCTACGGCACTTGACGTATCGCCCTTCTTCGCTTCCGGATCCTTCCGTTCTGTACAGAACACCCCATAGATCCATCCGTCCTCATGCTTCGTCAGCCGCATATCGTAGACATTAATATCAGGATTATCCGTTTCCGGCATCACAATGGGATAATCCCAAAATGTAAAGCCCTCTATTCCGTTATCACCCTCCGCAACGGCGAAAAACGATTTGCGGTCATGCCCTTCCACACGGACAACGAGATAAAACTTTCCGTCCAGTTCAATAGCGCCCGGATTAAAAGCCGCATTCACGCCAATCCGCTCCATCAGATGCGGATTCGTCTCCGGATTAAGATCATACCGCCAATAAATCGGAGTATGTGCCGCAGTAAGAACCGGATTCTCATACCGGTCATAAATCCCGTTGCCGCTTGCTGCAATTACATTTGGTCTCTTCAGAAGCTCCTGATGCCCGGCATGAATGCTTTTTAATTTATTCATAAACGATGGATTATACATGATGTGCTCCCCCATGTTCCTTATTTGTTTGTTTATCCAGCTTTGCTAATCGTTCGAGTACTTGGAGGCCCATTCGTCCGTTATGGTACGGGCATTTCCACGGATCGACCTTCATCTGCTCATAGCTGGGCTCTCCCGCCTGATTCACCTTCCAGAACCATTCCCCGTTTGTTTTGTCCACAATGCAGCGGTCTATAAATTCCCACGTCCGGTAAGCGGCCTGCAAAAAATGCTCCTGACCCGACATCTGATACGCGTTCAGGAAACCAACCACAGCCTCCGCTTGCGGCCACCAGATCTTATCGGTATCCGTCCAGCCATGCGGATCAGCTTCGTTAACGACCGCGCCATCCGAATCCACGCCTTCTTCGTAAACGGCTTGCGCCATCGCAAGCGCGATTCTCTCCGTGCGGCGGAACAGCTCCTGATCGCCGAGCACCTCTGCCGCTTCCACCAGCAGCCAGCTGCCTTCAATGTCATGCCCGTATGAAATTTCATGCGATTTGGAATGCCACGCTTCATCAAAGAACAGCTTGAAATGATTTGACTCTGCATCAACGATATGGTCGAGCATCGTTTCAATCAATTCCTTCAGCTTGCCCGCCAGGCGTGCCGACGGCGATACGCGGAACAAATTCGAATAAGCCTCAAGCACATGCAGGTGCGTATTCATCGATTTTTTCTCATTCAGATCCGTATGACTGAGGCTCAGATCATCCGTAGCCTCCCAACTGCGGCTAAGCGCTTCAATATAACCTTTGTACTTCTCGTCATAGCTGTGCTGCTCAATCAGCCCAAATAATTGTTCCGCCTGCTGCAGTGCCAGTTCATCCGGACGCGCCTGTACATATTCAGCCAACGCATAGATCATAAAAGCCTGGCCGTATATCTGCTTCTTCGTCTGCACCGGCTCTCCGGCATAATCGAGCAGCCAATAGTAACCGCCGTTTTCCCGGTCTTGGAAATGCGAGATTATATACTCGTAAGCACGCTCTGCCATTTCCAAATAAGCAGGATCGTTGTACTTCCGGTAGGCAGCCGCATACGTCCACAAAATTCTGGCGTTTAACACCAGTGATTTCTCAGAAGCATCATTCACCTTCAGCTCATTCGTAATCCCGCCAACAAACCCGCCGTATCTCTCATCCCGCGTATGCTTCATCCAAAAGGATAGAATATTATCCTTTAACTCGCTTTCTATTTCCTGCTGCCAGCTCTTGATATCAGGCTGTTCCACGTTTCTCAATCTCCCGTCATCGAATTTAGGTAATTTATTAAGTTATCGATTAAGTTACAAACTCATTGTAAAAGGATACGGTTTTCCCGTCAACAAAAAAACATGAAGCGACCGAAGTCACCTCATGTTTCTATGCGAATTTAGCTAATCGTTAAATTAAAGAATGGACTTTACGGACTGCCGGTAAATCATTTTCCCTCTTACAAGCACTCTGCCGCTGCTGGTGGCAGTCGATCTGATTTTGTTCACAATCTTGTTAACCGCCGCCTTTGCCATTTCCTTCCTGTCCACTTCAACCGTAGTCAGCCCCGGCTCAGCAAGCGTTGCATAAATATCATTGTCAAAGCCAACTACCGAGCAGTCCTCCGGCACCTGAATGCCCTGCTTGCGCAGCGTATTAATCAGCATGTACGCAACCTGGTCACAATTACAGACGAACGCGGTTGGCAGTTTGTCGGGAATAGCTATATCAATAAATTTGCCCTTCTTATCCCGGTCATTCATGATGTACTCTTCCCGTAGCGGTATACGGTGTTCCAGAAGCGATTTGTAATAGCCAAGGAATCTGTCCTGAATACTGCTCGTCGAATGCACATTGCCGACAAACGCAATATCCCGGTGACCGCAGCTGATTAAATAGTTCGTCATCTCATACATGCCGTAGAAATTATCTGTAATTACATAGTCCAGTTCCGTCTGATCCGTATAGAAATCCAGGAACACAAGCGGGATTTCCGTATTGGCAAATGCCTCAATATACGCATTGCTCAGCTGGCCGAGTATAATAAACCCGTCCACCTTCCGGTCATGGTAGATTCTAGGCAATACGAGCTGTTCTTCGTCTTCCTCGCTAAGCATATGCAGGATGCCTGAGTACTGCTCTTCTTCGAGTGTTGTTGCCAGAAATTGATAGAACTGCAGATAAAATGATTGCGTCCTGCTTGCATACCGGTCGGCGATCACAACGCCAATGTTGTATGAGAAACCTTCCTTCATCGTCCTGGCCGCCGTATTGTACCGGTAGCCCATTTCCTGGGCAAGCTCCTTAATCTTCTGCTTGAGCTCTTCGCTTACGCCTTCTTTATCGCCTAACGCCTTAGACACGGTTACACTGCTGACACCTAATTTGCTTGCAATATCCCGCATCGTAATATTATTTTGCATGCCTATGCCTCCGGCTGGTAAACTTCGCTTATTTATCGTTAACCTTACAACGTAAAGATAGGACGGATGCAAGCTTTTGTCAAATAGAATGCAAAAAATCCCGTGTCCTGCATCATTGAGCAGGCAACGGGATTTTCATTTGAAGCTAAGTATTATGATTATTTTTCTTCGCGCGCAAGATCGCCGATTCAATATCATACGATAACTGCTTGAGACCGTATAAATCTTCCTGCTCAAACAGCTCATTAAATTTCATCTGGAATTGCGCTGCTTCTCTCACCCGATGATAGAAGTACAGATCCTGAATCGAGCTCAGCACTTTGGACACCACATTGGATCGTTCCTCAAAGTCACGTTGTGCATCCAGAATTTCATGGCGGATGCTCGACATCTCCGTATCCAGCAGAAATGCGGCTTCAGCAGCTTTTTTAAGCCGCTTGCGAACGTCCTCCGGAAGGCTTTCCTTATATTTATAATTAAGCGAATGCTCAATTGTAGCCCAGAAATTCATGGCAAGCGTCCGGATCTGAATTTCGGCGAGTACGAATTTTTGGCCAAGCGCGGTCTGTACCGGATATTCTACAATCATATGGTAGCTGCGATAGCCGCTGTCCTTGAAATTCGTAATATAATCCTTCTCGTAGACGAGAGACAGGTCCTTCCGCGTCCGTATAAATCCGGCTACACGGTGAATATCGTCCACGAACTGGCACATAATCCGAATGCCTGCGATATCCTCGATGCCTTTTTCCAGCTGATCTGCGGGAACACTTAGCCGCCTTGCCTTCTCCAGTATGCTTGATACTTTTTTGACACGACCGGTAACAAACTCGATGGGAGCATACGCCTCACGCATCTTAAGCTCAACCCGCATCGTCTTTAATTTCACTTTTAATTCTTCTACTGCTTGCTCATAAGGCTGCAAAAAAAGATTCCAATCTCTACCATCCATCCGGCCGCCTCCTGTTCCTATCGATGATCTGCGCCCACTGCCTCCGATATATTACGGTAGCCGTCTTTACGCAATCGTTCTTTTAAGCCGTTCGTCAGTTCGCGGAGTACTCCTGGACCTTTATAGATCAAAGCGGTATAAATTTCGACGAGCGAGGCTCCGGCGCGGATTTTGGCGTATGCGTCCTCCGCTGTAAAGATACCGCCCGATCCAATGATCGGGAGCTTGCCCTCCGTCTGCCGGTAAACCGCTCTTACGACCTCCGTTGAGCGCTCGCGCAGCGGCAATCCGCTTAATCCGCCCGTTTCCTTGGCATTCGGATGTGTAAGCCCTTCTCGGGAAATCGTCGTATTCGAGGCGATAATGCCCGATACGCCGCTGTCTTTAATTGTCGAGACGGTAAGCTCAAGCTGCTCGTCCGTCATATCAGGAGCAATTTTCACCAGAACCGGCTTTGCTTTGCTACCTAATTTCGACGCTTGGAGTCCGATTTCCTCCAATACTTCGCCAAGAAGCGTGCGCAGCTCGTCGCCATGCTGCAGCGCGCGCAGATCCGGGGTGTTCGGGGAACTGATATTCACGACGAAGAAATCGCCATGCGGATATAACACTTGTATGCACGAACGGTAATCTTCGTGAGCCCGTTCATTAGGTGTTGCTTTATTTTTACCGACGTTAACGGCAATCGGAATCCGGTGAATCTTGCGCTGGGACAGCTTGCGCGCCATCGCTTCAGCACCTTCATTATTGAAGCCCATCCGGTTAATAAGCGCTTCGTCGGAAGGCAGTCGGAACAAACGCGGCAGTTCATTGCCCGGCTGTCCTTTAGGCGTCACCGTTCCAACTTCAGCGAAGCCAAAGCCTATGCTGGAGAAGCCGTCCGCGGCTACGCCGTTCTTATCCAGCCCGGCAGCGAGGCCAACCGGATGAGGGAAATGAATACCAAACAGATCAACGGCGAGTTCAGGCGCATCAGCAACGCCATACATGGCATGCAGCATGCCGTTCATGCCCGGAACGCGTCCGGCAGTATGCAGTCCGTCTATGACGAGATGATGGGCCTTCTCAGGATCCATTTGAAATAATGCCGGTTTTAGAATAGAAGAATAAAGCAAGATTACACACTCCGTTTCAAGTTGTCTTTCCTATCTGACAGTTTATCTTTTTTATAAGAAAAAGAAAAGGCCGGCGCTCGTGCGCAAAGCTCATCCTATTGTTGCAGCTGTGCAAGAAACCGATTACAATGAGAATATATTGTAAACATTTTTCCACGGGAAGGTTGATTGATGATGAGCACAGCCAAACGGAAAGCTCCCGCTATGAAAACGAAGCCAAAAGAAGAGATAAACGTCAAGGCGCTCGCCTGGATCGGTTCAATCGTTGTTGTCATCATTGCCGCTGTTACCGTCCTTCTCATCCTCAATTCATAATCGTTCACAAAAAAACTCCATGCCCTCAGCTTAAAGCTGATTGGCATGGAGTTTATTATTGCAGCTTACATATTAAACGGATCGTCAGCAATCTTGATCGAGTCTGTAGGGCAGCCGTCGCAAGCATCTTGCAAATCGTCGTACAGATCTTCAGGAATTTCTGTATTACCATGGTTGCCGTCGTTTCCGAAGATGACTTCAGCAATACCTTCATCGTCATAATCATAAATATCTGGTGCTGTAGCGCCGCAAGCTCCACAAGCGATACAGGTGTCTTTCTCTACCCATGTAAATTTAGCCATTGGTATTCCCTCCCACAAAAAAATAGACATAAAAATGCTTCTGCAAACGTCTTGTTGTATCTTCCGCTCGCTATAATTAGTGTGAACCTTCACTCATCAATATATAACAAACCGTCCACATTGGCAACAAGCTATACCTGTACAATTGTTAGATTTCATCCTTTTGGAGAGATGTTCCGCGCAATTTTTTATTGCGGATAAGCGCTGAGGGATCATCCCCCAGCATTCCGGCCGTAAGCACCGCATTCTCGCCAAATTTGTCCCTCAGAACATCCATCGTTTTCGTCAAAGCTTCTTTCCGCGGCTGCTCCTTGTAGTCGAACAAATCAAGCTGTACGGCAGTTTCTTCCTCCGCCGTCAGATTTTGCAGAGTAACCCCGAGCAGCCGTGCCGGATCGCCTGCCGGCCAATGCTCATCAAACAGCCGGCAAGCTTGATGATAAACAACATCCGTTGAATGGGTCGGGACTCGAAGTGTGCTTGAGCGCGTTATAGTGGTCATATCCGGCTTCCTGACCGTGATCTGGACGGTAGATGCCATCAGCTTCTGCCGCCGCAGCCTGCGGGCTGTCTGATCGGCCAGATTAAGCAGTATGCGATGAGCATCCTCCCGGACCGTTACATCATAAGGCAAGGTTGTCGTGTGCCCGATAGACTTGCTCTGCTCACGGTCCGCGCGAACCTCCGAATGATCAATACCATGGGCCGCCGACTTCATCCACGAGCCGTATGTGCCGAATTGACGGATCAGCAGCTCTTCGTCCGCGGCAGCCAGCTGACCAATTGTCCGAATGCGCAGTCTCTCCAGCTTATCCGCCGTTTTCTTCCCGATCCCGTGCAGCACATCGCAAGGTTTATCCCATAATACAGCCTGCACATCCCGCAGCCTCAGTACCGTCAGACCGTTAGGCTTCTTCATATCCGACGCCATCTTGGCGAGCAGTTTATTAGGAGCGACGCCAATCGAGCATGGAAGCATCCACTCCTCTGCAATTCGCTGCTGCAGCGTTTTGGCGATCTCAAGGGGGGAACCGAAGATTTTGGAACCCGTAATATCCATGTAACACTCATCAATCGAGATCGGTTCCACCAGCGGTGTAAACTGCCTTGCGATGCTCATAAACCCGCGGGAGAACTTGCGGTACAGGTCGAAATCCGGCTGGATAATGATCAGATCAGGACAAATCCGCATCGCCTGTCTGACGGTCATGCCCGTCTTGATTCCTTTACCCCGCGCAGCATAAGAACAAGTAACGATAATCCCTTTGCGGAGCTCTACGCTACCGGCAACAGCCGTTGGCTTCCCTTTATATTTTTCTGGTTCCTCCGCTTCGTGTACGGAGCAATAGAATGCATTCATGTCCAAATGAAGAATGACGCGCCCTTTGGCCGGATAATCTTTGTGTGCGTCCGCCATAGCCAGTAATCACCTTCCTACTCCTCCCAGCATACCGTCCCGCAGGAAGGTGCGTCAAATCAGGTTTAAACCGGCTTAAACAAGTGCGCCGTATTATAACCGTTTCTAGGTATAATATAAGCTCGGTATAGAGAAAATTTATATTGGCTTATATTATAAAAAATTCCTTGCTCCTCTCTACATTCTAATCAACAAGTGTTATAATAGTTAATTATATTTGTGTAGGCGAACAGTGAAAAAGGAGGCGTCCCGGCTATGACAACATCGATAACCATATTTGATACTACGCTGCGCGACGGTACGCAAGGCGAAGGAATCAGCCTGTCGGCGGATGATAAGCTAAAAATTGCTCAAAAACTTGACGCGCTCGGCGTTCACTATATTGAAGGCGGGAATCCTGGAAGCAACGGCAAAGATATCGAGTTTTTCCAACGGGTTAAAAGCTTGAATTTTCAATCCAAAATTACGGCATTCGGAAGCACGCGCCGTAAATTCAGTCTGGCTGAGCATGATTCTTCCCTTGTGCGCATCGCTGAATCCGGTGTACCGGCAGCTACGCTTGTCGGCAAATCATGGGATTTCCACGTGCATACGGCACTGCAGACCACGCTGGAAGAGAACTTATCCATGGTTTACGATTCCATCGCTTTCCTGAAGCAAAGAGGCATGGAAGCTTTGTTTGATTCCGAGCATTTCTTCGACGGCTACAAGAACAATCCGGAATATGCCGTAGCGGTATTACGCAAAGCCCAGGAAGCCGGCGCAGACTGGCTTGTGCTTTGTGATACGAACGGAGGCACACTGCCGGGCGAGATTCATGAGATCGTCAGCCGGATTCGCCAGGAGCTGACTGCACCTATCGGCATACATACTCACAACGACTGCGAGCTGGCAGTAGCCAATTCCCTGGCTGCCATTCAGGCCGGTGCCCGCCAGGTGCAGGGCACCATTAACGGATATGGCGAACGTTGCGGTAATGCAAACCTCTGCTCGATCATTCCCAATCTTCAGATCAAGATGGGCTACGATGTCCTCCCTGAAGAGAAGCTTCGTACGCTGACTGGCACAGCACGTTATGTGAGCGAAATCGCAAACGTCAATATGCCGGTTGGCCAAGCCTACGTCGGCAATGCGGCATTCGCCCACAAAGGCGGCATTCACGTGTCGGCGATCATGAAAGATTCGAAAACGTACGAGCATATCGAACCGGAGTTAGTCGGCAATAAGCAGCGCATCCTTGTATCCGAGCTTGCCGGCCAATCGAATATTATTTCGAAGGCACAGTCGCTTGGTCTCGATATTAATGCCAACAATGAGCAGACCAAGGCGATTATGGATCATATCAAGGAGCTTGAACATCAAGGATATCAATTCGAAGCGGCGGATGCTTCCCTGGAGCTTCTACTCCGTCAAGCCTTTGGCGAACCGGTTGAAGTATTCAAGGTTGAGTCGTTCAAAATTCTGGTTGAAAGCTCGAAAGGCCAAATGAATTCGGAAGCGATCGTAAAACTGAACGTTGACGGCAAGCAGGTCTATACGGCAGCTGAGGGCAACGGACCGGTTAACGCTTTGGACAACGCGCTGCGCAAAGCACTAGTCCAATTCTATCCGAAGATTGAAGAAATCCATTTGTCCGATTATAAGGTTCGCGTATTTGACGAAAAAGATGCTACAGCCGCAAAGGTACGGGTACTCGTAGAATCCTCCAATGCAGAGAATACTTGGAGTACTGTAGGCGTATCGAGCAACGTTATTGAAGCCAGCTGGGAAGCTCTTATTGACAGTATCCGTTATGCTTTGTTAAACATGGAGAAAGCGAACACCGCTCCTTCAGACTTTAACGAACGGATTGGTGTTGTAAACCACTAATAAACCCAAATAAAACGCCCGGCAGCCATCTGCCGGGCGTTATTGTTATATTTAGCTGTATTGCTCAATGAGCCGTTCCCATTCATCAATTGTAATGACACCATTGATCCGTTCGCGAATGACGCCGGAGGAATCAATGAGGAAGGTTGTCGGGAACGTATCCACCTTGTACGTATTCGTAACATCCCCCTTCCGGTCCATAAGGATTGGGAATGTAAACTCATGATCATCCACAAACTGCCTTGCGGCTCTTTCCTTATCAAACTTCGTCGCATTTACACCGTAAAAGGCGATCTTATCCCCGTATTTCTCATAGAGCTTTTGCAGATCCGGAGCTTCCAGCTCGCAAGGTCCACACCAGGACGCCCAGAAATTAACGAAGGTCAGCTTGTCCTGCTTGCCGCCAATCGCATAGTTTTTTTCATCTAGTCCGGGCAATTGGAAAGTTACGGCCTCAGATCCTGCCTTTGGCTTGAAGCCTGCGGCAGCCGCGGTAACGCTTGATTCCTCTTTCGCGACGTATTGATACACCGCTAAACCTGCCAAAACAAAAGCTGCGATAAACAGCATCGTAGCGCGCTTCATGGTGTCCCTTCTTTCATCATTCTTTTCTATATTATACCTATCCTAACACGGCGAGGAATGGAAGCTCAAGACGAGGGGCACATTAGCCATGAAATCGTCAATGTCCAACATCAAGATCGGAGGATGCTTTTTATGGCCGAACACAAATGGCTGCAATATATTGCCTTTGCTTCTGTTCCACTCGTCCTTGTGCTCGGCAATTCGATGCTTGTCCCAATCTTGCCTGACTTAGCCAAGAAGATGGAGATATCTGAGCTTCAATCCAGCCTTATTATCACTCTATTTTCGGTTAGCGCGGCTATTTTCATACCAGCTATAGGTTATTTATCCGACCGATTCCGCAGAAAAGTCATCATCATACCCGCACTTGCCATATACGGCGCTGCCGGCATACTCGCAGGCTTTGCCGCGGTTTGGGGATCATACTGGCTCCTTGTCACTTCCAGAGTCATACAAGGGATAGCTGCAGCTGGAACAGCTCCGATTGCCATGGCGCTTGTTGGAGATATGTATAAGGATGGAGAGGAAAGCGAAGCGCTGGGCATTGTTGAGGCTTCGAATGGCGCGGGTAAAGTCGTTAGTCCGATCCTCGGTTCGCTGCTGGCTATGATTATTTGGTATGCGCCATTTTTTGCTTTTCCGATCTTCTGTGCCGCTTCACTTGCTGCTGTATGGTTCTTCATTAAGGAGCCCAAATCTGAATCCGAACCATTAAAGCTCAAACAATATTTAACGGATATGAGAAAAATTTTTCGGGAGAAAGGCCGCTGGCTCATCACCGCCTATTGTACGGGAGCATTAGGTCTATTCCTGCTGTTTGGGGTACTGGTCTATTTGTCAGACTTGCTCGAGAAGCCCCCTTATTCCATCGAAGGCGTATGGAAAGGCTGTATTCTTGCCATACCACTGCTTGGCCTTGTAATTACTGCTTATCTGACCGGACATAGCATTAAGAAAGACGGCAAAAAAATGCGCCGCTGTATTCTCATCGGCCTATCCCTCATGAGCGCTGCATTAATTGGCTGTCTGTTCAGCTATTGGCTCATTTATGTCTTTATCGGATTTATTACGATAAGCAGCGTAGGTACAGGCTTATTGCTGCCTTGTTTAAATACATGGATTACCGGCTCTGTAGACCAGTCTCACCGGGGAATCGTGACTTCCTTTTACAGCAGCCTGAGATTTTTTGGCGTTGCCGCAGGCCCGCCATTGTTCAGCTGGCTGGCTGACCGTTCCGTGACGGTACTTTTTATTCTGCTCGTCGTACTGGCCATCGCCGCCCTGCTCTTTGCTATTCGTCTTCTTCATCCGGAGAAAACCGCTAAACCGGCTAGCTAAAGGCTTACCCTCCCCTGTATAATGAGGTGTACCCTGCAGGAAAGGAATGCCAGAATGGAATCGATCGCTATTACTCATCAAGCATCCGAGCAATTATTGACCATTTGCCGCGCGGCGTTGCCCAAGGAGGCTTGCGGAGTCCTCGTGGGCACAGCAGCTGCCGAGGGCAATCCGGCAACGGTTACTCATATTCACGCCATTACGAATATTCATGAAGACCCGCTGCGCTCCTTTCGCTTTCATCCCGGCGAGTGGATATCGGTTTATTATGGCATGCAAAAAAACCGACAAGCGCTCGTCGGTTTTTTCCACTCCCATCCTACAACCTCAGCCGTACCTTCAAAGCGCGATGCGCTTGGCTTTCCGGCTTCCGGTCGTCAGAATTCCTATTGGATTATCTCTATGGCGGGAGGTTCCGCTCCCGTTGTCCAGCCCTATAGGCTAGATAACCATACCTTCCGCCCTCTTGTATTAATGCTTGCTTAAATAAGCGTATAAATCGCCTAATGTCGTAATGTTCCGGTCTAATATCCGGATCAAAAACTGTTGCCACAGCTTTGCCGTCATGATGGAATCATGCAAGGCATGGTGACGCTCCGTGATCGGGATACCAAAGTCCTCAAGCAGATCATCCAGGGCATAGGAAGCCCGCTTCGGCTCAAGCCATTTGGCAACCAGCATCGTGTCCAGTACCCTGTGATTCAAGCTGATTTTGGAAGTTCGCCATAATGCCGCATTCAGAAACTGCTTGTCGTGTCCGGCGGCATGCGCAATTAACAGTCTTCTGCCGATAAACTCCATAAAGTCGTGCAGTACCTGCATCAGATCCGGCGCATCCTGCACCATCTCATTGGTTATTCCCGTCAACTCTATGATTTGCCGGGGGATTCGACGTTTCGGATTCACGAGACTATAGAACTGCCTAGGCTCTTCGTTTAACTCCAGCCCCTTCATATGAACAGCTCCAAACGAGATGATTTCATCCCCATTGGAAGGATAGAAACCAGTCGTCTCCAAATCAAACACAACAATGTCCAGCTCCTTAAGGGGCATATCAAGCATGGACCCTTTGCGCTGCTCCTTGTTGATAGAACGGATAAAGGCCATCTGCTGTGCATTCTGCGAACCCATCATGGAGGCTATGGCAGGAGTAAAACCTCCCATTTTATACAAGTTCCACATCCGCCCGACGCCTTTTGGTTCCTTCATTCTTTCACCACCGCCTTACATGAGCCTTCCTGTTGAACGTTTAAATACTTTGCGCTGCAGCTTCTTCCCTGTCCTTAGGGCGCTCTTCAGCTCCTCGGTTATTTCCCGCGACAAGCTCCGGCTGGACAGCTTCCCGTTATTGGCGTACAATCCATCCTCGTTCTGCTCGGTCGTCATTAATCGCAACCGGAGAAAAAGACGGAACGCCTGTTCATAAGCAGCCGCCTCGTCGGATTGCAGCTTATCATGCACCGCCAGAGCTCGGATCCGGGACAGCGTAGACGTATCGCGAATGCCTGCCTGTATAGCTAACAACCGAATCGCGTTTACGAGCGGGATATACGCACCGTATTTAATATCAAGACTGCCTGCATCCGTTCCATATTGTTCTTTCAGCAAATGTCCAAATACTCCGAGCAGCATTTTGTGTCGCATCGTATTATCGAGCATCCGCCGTGTAATATTCGGATATTCAAGGACATTATTGAAATAATGATCCTTCAGCTCAAGGGCAAGACGATGATCACCATATACTGATCGTCCGTCTGCCATGATTAACAAGTACCGAACAGCCTCCCATGCCGGTTCTGCAAACCAGCCATTCAGCTTGACCTTCCATTCGGTTAACGACATACACCACTCCGGGTTATCGCTCAGCACATTCCCCTCGCATAACGGATAACCGGACTGCTGCAATATCGAGACGATGATTGAGGTTAATTGCTGAAAATAAGCCCTGGTCCCCTCCGAATCAATGACAGAGTCGTCATAAACAATACCGCTGTCCTGATCACTCGACAGCGTCTGTTCCTGACGTCCTCCGCTGCCGAACAATAGATATGCGTAAGGCACGGGGGGAGAACCAATCCCGAGCCGTGCCATTTCCGCTTCCGCTAGTATGATAGAGCGGCATATCACCGAATCATGCAGCTCATTTAATTGTTCGTTGAATTGTTCGACCGGACTCATCTGGAGAATACCTTTCATATGCTCGTGTACTTGATCCCGCAAACTGCGCAGTACATTCACGTTATCGGCTTTGCCGATTTGCTTCAGAAGCTGCACACGTACCGGATCGCCCATCCGCCGCCTCTCCCCTCAGGTCAGTCCAACAAACCTTACATTAACCTTGGATGCCTTGACCTTTTTTAAGTTGCTCAGGATAACCATAAGCGCCATGCTCACTCAGGTCAAGACCGACAATTTCTTGCTCTTCCGTAACGCGGAAGCCAATAGTGTACTTAATAATACCCAGTACGAGGAACGATGCAGCCAGGACGAATACGCCGCACACCAATACCGACAGTGCTTGAACGCCCAATTGGTGCCAGCTGCCTGTATCAATCAGACCGCCTTGACCTACGCCAACTTTAGTAGCAAGCTCATCTGTTGCGAAAATACCGTTAGCCAGCGTACCCCAGATACCTGCAGCACCATGTACGGACATCGCATAGATTGGGTCGTCTACTTTGATTTTTTCGAAGAATTTCGCGCTGTAGAATACGAGCACGCCTGCTACCAGACCGATAACAACGGCCGCCCAAGGCTCTACAAATGCACAAGAAGCCGTAATAGCTACGAGACCAGCAAGTGTACCGTTGAGCATTGTTGTGATTTCCGCTTTGCCGTTAACTGCCCACGAGATAAGAAGTGCTGCAACAGCACCAGCGCCAGCACCCAGCATGGTAGTAAAGCCTACATAACCGAAGAAGCCGTCGCCGATTGCAAGAGTAGAACCAGCGTTGAAGCCAAACCAGCCAACCCAAAGGAGCAATACAGACAATGCCGTGAATACTTGGTTGTGACCGGAAATTTCGTTTGCAGAGCCGTCTTTGTTATATTTGCCGATACGTGGTTTCAATAATACGGTAGCTGCGAATGCCGCAAGCGCGCCGGACAAGTGAACAACAGTCGAGCCCGCGAAGTCTTGTGCGCCGTCTTTTGCCAGCCAGCCGCCGCCCCAGATCCAGTGAGCCACGATAGGATAGATAACACCGATAAAGACAATCGTAAAGATAAAGTAGGAGGACAATTTAGCGCGTTCTGCGAAGCCGCCCCATGCGATGGACAGCGATACGATCGCGAAAGCCAGTTGGAACAGGAAGAACAATGTAGTAGGAAGTCCATCATCTACGCTTATGATCGAAGGATCGAACAGGAAATCTCCGAATCCAATAAATTTGGCGATGGAGCCCTCAGCATTGTCAGTTCCAAATGAAAAGCCATAACCAACTGCCCAGTAAATCAATGCTGCAAGACCTGCTGTGAAGATTGTTTTGCCGGCAACGTGGCCTGCATTCTTCATTCGGGTGGAACCTGTTTCTAATAGGATGAAACCGCCTTGCATGAGCAATACGAGCACGAAAGCTACCATTACCCACAGCGAGTTAATTCCCATGTTAAGTGTTCCTGCTGTCGGGTCATCGGCAAAAGCCATTGCCGGGAACACCAAACATAATGCAGCTAAAGTTAACACCATTTTCTTAATCAATACGACCACTCCCTTAATGTGATGTTTACTAACATGTTAGGAAAGACTTAATGTCATTATAGTCAGAAGCACCTATTTTGACAATATATAATCTTCTAAAATAGAAAAAAAATCTAACGTTCGTGTCTGAAAACGAACGGAATGTTAAGTTTTTTCACAAATGAGCTAGGGAATTGGTTCTATAGCCTATATATTCTTCGCATTTTGAATCTATTACTTTGGAATCAGTATTTACTATCTTTCAATAAAGAGGCGAAATTTGTACTTTCATGTAACACGTTTGACTGTATGGTTAGTTTCCGATTATGATTAAGGAACAGTTATATAGAAGGAAGGTGGAGAGATTGGGGATACGAAGCTTTATCGAATAGGTGAGCTTGCGAAGATAGCGAATGTCAGCTCTCGGACGATTGACTACTACACATCCATGGGCCTAATAGAACCATCGGAACGTTCCGCCAAAAACTATCGCTTATATCATGATGAAACTTTAGTCAGGCTCAAACGTATCGAACAAATGAAGCAAGAAAAATATACGCTGGACGAAATCAGGGAAGCTTTGGAGGGCTGGAGCAAGATTACAGCCGAGGAGCAGGTGTCTCAGAAGCTCACAGATCTGCAGAATCACTTAAGCCAGCTTGAGCGTGAAGTGAAGGAGCTGGAGCCGGTAATCAAGCAGCTGAAGCCGAGACAGGCCAATCGTTTGTATACACGCTTGATGCCTCAAACCGCAGCTTGTATCGAAGCGTTAATGCTTCTTATTAACAAGGGACCTTTCATGTAAGCATTTGTCCCATCGGTACAATCCTTGATGATTCTAATGGAGGTATGATCACATGTTTTTTCACCCTATGGACTTCCTCATCCTGATTGCATTCGCTCTATCCATATGGGCGCAGTTTCGGGTGAAAGGAACGTTTAACAGATGGGCCGGCGTCCAAACAACGTACGGATTGACCGGTTACCAAGCAGCAAGACGTATGCTGGATGCCAATGGCCTGCATGATGTACCCATTGAGCCCGTACGCGGCACTTTATCGGACCACTACGATCCGATTCACCGTGTTGTCAGATTATCCGAGCAAGTCTATTACGAGAGCTCCATCTCGGCTGTTGCGGTTGCCTGCCACGAAGTTGGGCATGCGATTCAGCACAAAGTACATTATCCGATGCTTGTGCTCCGCCACCGAATCTTCCCGGTCGTTAACATCGCATCCGGTATCGCACCATTCCTGCTGATTGCCGGCTTCCTGTTCCACGCGATGAATCTGGTTGGACTTGGCATCATCTTCTTCTCCGTTGCTGTTGCCTTCCAAGTCATCACATTGCCGGTTGAGTTTAACGCAAGTAACCGTGCACGTGATCTAATGGTTGCTGAAGGCTTTATTACAAACGAAGAAGAACGCGGCGTAGCGAAGGTACTGAACGCAGCAGCCCTAACTTATGTGGCAGCAGCGCTGATCTCTTTGCTTGAGCTGGTCAAATACATTATGATCTTTACGTCATCGAGCGATGATGACTAATAGAACATAACAAAAGAACGGTATCGCATTGGCGATACCGTTCTTTTTTTCATCATTGACGGTAATCACCTAGGTGATTACCGTTTCTGATTTCCCCTTTTTATCTTCAAGCTCACTGAAATACTTTATTAAGAAGCTGTGGAACACTTTAGCCACCAGAGGCATCTTCTCATTCGAGCGATGTATGATGCCGATATTCCTGGTTACCCTTGGCGAACGAATGCGAACCTTGGCTGATTGCAGCACCCCCGCATGATACAGGGCCATCTCGGGCAGCAGGCTTACTCCCATGCCGGCCGCAACCAGACCGCGGATGGTCTCTGTCTCCTCACCCTCAAAACCGATCTTCGGGGTAAACCCGGCCTCCTGACAGGCTTCCCATACAATTGGCCGCAGAGAGTATCCCTCGCTGAACATAACAAATGTATCTTCCTGCAGCTGGTTTAGATCAATTTCCTGCTCGCCTGCGAGCGGGTGATTAGGAGGAAGTATCGCATACAGCTCCTCTGTCAGCAATACTTGACCGCAAACATGCTCATGCTCATCCGGAAATGGAGAGATAAAAGCAAGATCAATCTCCCCCTTCACCATATCGCGAATCAAAGACGGGTACATGCCCTGACGGAAACGGAATTTGACATTAGGATGAAGCTTGCGGAAGGATGCCACAACCTGAGGAACAACAGATACGCCAAGACTATGCGGGAAACCCAGACGGATCTCCCCTTTCTCCGGATCCATAAACTCGTGGATCTCCACGACTGCTTTCTCCAGATCTTCCAGAATCACTTCCGCACGTTTAAGGAACAACTGACCAACCGGCGTCAGCTGCAAATTGCGCCCTTTCTGCAGAAACAGCTTAACGCCAAGCTCCTCCTCAAGCTGATGGATTTGACGGCTGACCGCAGATTGCGCAACATGCAGCTCTTCTGCCGCTTGTGTCACATGTTCTTTCTTGGCAACCTTCACAAAATAATAAAGCTGACGTAGTTCCATAATGTCTCCTATCTCCCGTACATCCTGATTCTAATACGTGCGCCGTTTCTTCGTCATAGCGCGGTCCAATAAGCCATAAAGCAAAAACCCGGCAACTCCGCCTCCTACATGGCCAAGCAGGCTGACACTTGGCGTTAGCACAGAGAAGATAAGCCCAAACGCCAAAATCGTGTAAACCGTCCTTCGCGAGCCCTGATCCAGCCATGCTTTACGGAATATGGCGATAAATAGAAAAGCCCCAAATACCCCGTAGATAGCTCCGGAAGCCCCGGTAGATAAATAAAAGATCCGCTCATCCCCGGTTAGGCCGTGTATAAGTCCGGTAAACAGATTCGCGAGGATACCGCATAACAAATAAAAAATCGCATATTTCACCGGCTTAAGCAGCCGTTCGAGTGGTGGAGCGAACACAAGGATCGAGAACATATTAAAAAAGATATGCTGGAGGCTCGAGTGCATAAACATCGAAGTGATGATCCGCCACGGCTCATTCAGACCAAACGAATTATCCGGCATAAAGCTGACAAAAGCACCGGATTGGACCAAATGGTAATTGTCGTTAATATCCCCGGTAACCAAGATTACAATGAAATAAATAAGGTTGAGCGCAATGATGACGGAAGTAACCGGATAAGCACGAAGATATCCGCGAAAGCTTTCATATCTTAAAAAAATCATTACGAATCTCCCCTTCCAACCATTGGACAATGCCGATTCATAAAGCTTATAATATATCCTGTTACAAACCCTAAACGTGAGAAGGAGGACATATCCATTATGTCACAAGAACGCACTGGCGTTGCCGCATTTAAAGGCAATCCTATTACATTAATCGGACCGGAAGTAAAAGTTGGAGACCAAGCTCCTGATTTCACAATCAACAAATCGCTCGTTGACTCCGTTTCCTTGAAAGATTTCGCAGGTAAAGTAAAGCTGATCAGCGTTGTTCCTTCTATCGATACTGGCGTGTGCGATGCACAAACCCGCCGTTTCAACGAAGAAGCTGCAAATCTGGGCGATAAAGTTATCGTACTGACTGTCAGTGTAGATACACCTTTCGCTCAATCCCGCTGGTGCGGTGCAGCCGGCGTAGATAAAGTGGTTATGCTGTCGGACTTCAAATCGCATGATTTTGGTCAAGCATATGGCGTATACATAAAAGAATTTGGCTTGGATATGCGTGCGATCTTCGTCATTGACGAGAACGATAAAGTACAATACGTAGAATATCTGTCCGAAATGACAGAACATCCAAACTACGAGCAAGCGATTAACGCGGTTAAAGCGCTCGTATAATTTAAGCATGAATAAAGCGAGTGAAGGCTTACCTTCCTCGCTTTTTTGTTATTTATGTGATTCCTTTTATGCCTTGAATGCGGCAAGTTTCTTGTCCAATGTACGGTAAATATCAAGAATAACCCGGTAATTGGAACCAAGATCCCCTAACGATCCTTTGGAAGCGGAATAAATATCAACTGCCGAGGTAACAGGATTCACGCCAATGACGGTTACGGTAATATCCATTGTACGTCCGGTCATCGTGCGTTTCTCCATGACAATCTCCCCAACTGACTTCACTTCGTGGAGCAGCTTGTAACCCTGCATCTTCTTCAGAGTGGACACAACTTCCTCCCACGCTTTTTCCTTTGAGAGCTTGTAGATATGTGATTTGAGCAGTGGGTCTTTAGCTTTATCGCCCGTCGCTTCGTGACTGCGAAGCAGTCCGATTAGAGTGCGCTTCAACAACGATGATCTCCCCCTCTAGCATCTATGTACGTCAAAATAATTGTAGCATGTTTATTTCCTTGAAAAAAGACCAGAAAACATGCTTCAACATACAAAAGCAGCCCCTTGATCATCACAGCACGATGACCAAGGAACTGCCGGTCTCTATAATGGCAAGAAAAAAACCCGCCTATGCCGTCCGACTCACATGTTTCTGAACCCGCTCTCGCAGGTGGGTGTCCGCAGAAACGTTTTTGAAATCCCTTTTTCGAGGGCTTGTCAGCCGCGTTCCAATATTGGTCTCCCTAGAAACAGCCATTGGTTCAAAACAACGTAAAGCCGAAACGAACATCGCAGGATGTATTGCTATTATAGACTTAAATCCGGCAAAAGTAAACTTGGGCTTGCTGCTATTTACTGGTTCCGGTCTCTCTCCGAATCAGCAAGCTCCGCAAACTCGTTTGCTTGCTCTTCTTCTGCTTTTTGTTTTTCCTTGTCCATCTGATCCTGGAGCTTGCGGTAAATCATGAAGAAGTTCCAGAACGATAGATAAGCAATGACACTTCCCATGAAGAATGGAATGAGGAACGTATACTGCGTGCTGAAGTACATTACCGCAGCGGCCATAATAGCCGTCGAGAACGAACGGATTGGACGTCCAATTGTAATGAGGATGGCGTTCTTCAGCAATTGAAACGTTTTCATATGATAGTGCACAAGCATCGAGAAAAAGTTAAACAAGGAAACCACAAGCAGAAGACAAATTGCCAGGTACAAGTAGGAGAACAGGTTGAATTGATCTTTGTAAACAACAAAATCAATAATCATGATTCCGAGTACTAAAGAATAAAAAATGCCGCCAATCATACTTTGAAAATAATTCTCTTTGTAACCGCGGAAGAACGTTTTGAACAATGGTACATCTACTTCACCCATCACCCATTTACGTGCAATCGTAAACATGGCTCCCGTAGCCGGGAATAGAGTGAACGGTGCGATAACCGCCATCATAATTAATGTCGCATATACCTGACTCGTAATCGCAGAATCAGAAGTATCTGCCGGCGCAGCGAGAAGTCCGCTCCAAGCGATAAATACAAACGGAATCGAACATACCAGCCATAAGATGTTAATGACCGCCAGACGCATTATCCATTCGGAAATCCGATACAAACCGCCAACAAGGCCTTTTGGTTCCATTTGATTCGCCCCTACCTCATAGAATAAGTTCATTAATAGGAAAAAAAGGGAAAGCCCGGATGCCCGCTAGGCATCACGGACTTCCCCTGATCTAGATAACTTAGTTGTTTACGAAGTCTTCAGACGAATATTTCGGACGGCGCGGCTCACTGTTGCTGCTGCTGTTGCTGCTGCGGCCTTCACCGCTGCGTCCGCGGCTTCCGCTTCCACCGTTGTTGTCGCGATTACGGCTTTCGTAGCCGCCACGGGAACCCCCGCTGCTGCGTTTGTCATCACGGCCACGGTATCCACCGCCGCCGCCACTGCCGCCTTGACCGCCGCGGTTGCCGCCGCCAAACGATCCGCCGGAGTAACGGCGCCCATTCGAACGGATATCCGGCTTGCGTTTTTTCGCGCGAAGCGGTTCTTCAGGCGTCAGTTCAACGTTGACGTCTTTCTTCTCGCCTGTGAGCAATTTCAGGGCAGCTGCCATCAAATGAACGGAATCGTATTGCTCCAGCAATTGGATTGCAATACCTTTGTATTCCGTGAATTCATCATTCTGAACAATTTCCAGAACGCGTTCAGCAGTGAGGCGTTGTTTGCCTTCAATCGCTTCAGCAAGGCTTGGCAAAGGTTTTTTGTTGATGCGTTGACGCGTAACTTTCTCGATGAAGTGCAGGTGATCTGTTTCACGAGGCGTCACGAACGAGTACGCCGAACCTTCTTTACCTGCGCGGCCAGTACGGCCGATACGGTGAACATAGCTCTCCGGATCTTGCGGGAGGTCAAAGTTGATAACATGCGTTACGCCGGAAACATCAAGGCCACGTGCTGCAACGTCCGTTGCAACGAGGACATCAATGCTGCCGTCACGGAACTTGCGCATTACGTTGTCGCGCTGGTTCTGAGACAAGTCACCATGAAGACCATCGGCCGAATATCCGCGTTTTTGCAGACCTTCGCTCAGCTCATCAACCCGACGCTTGGTACGGCCGAAAATAATGGCGAGCTCTGGTGATTCCATATCGAGCAGTCGGGACAGAGCTTCGAATTTTTGACGCTCGTGCACTTCGATATAGTTTTGTTCGATAAGCGGTGCAGTTACTTGCTTCGGAATAACCGATACATGCTCCGGGTTTTTCAAGAATTGTTGTGCCAGCTTTTGAATGTTCGCCGGCATTGTAGCCGAGAACAACAGTGTTTGACGCTCATCCGGCACTTGCTTCAGGATCGATTGAATATCTTCCATGAAGCCCATATCCAGCATTTCATCCGCTTCGTCAAGAACAACGGTTTGTACATCTTCAAGCTTAATCGTTTTGCGATTAATATGGTCGAGCAAACGGCCCGGTGTACCGATAATGATTTGCGGCTTCTTCTTCAGCGCGCGAATCTGGCGGCCGATTTCTTGTCCGCCATAGATCGGCAGTGAACGAAGACCTTTGTATTTAGTCAGCTTCCCAATTTCGTCTGCTACTTGGATAGCAAGTTCACGGGTCGGCGTCATAATCAGTGCAACGATACGTTCTTCACTAGTCGGAATTTTGTTGATGAGCGGAATTCCGAATGCAGCCGTTTTGCCTGTACCAGTCTGTGCTTGACCAATCATATCGCTCCCTGACATAGCAATGGGAATCGATTTGTCCTGGATAGGGGTAGATTCCTCAAATCCAAGCTCCGTAATTGCCTGCAACACTTTAGGTTCCAGGCCAAATTCAGCAAATGTTTTCAAACTTTTCTCATACTCCTTTTATCTGCAGCCTACTAAAAAATATCCAAACCATTATAGCACATAACAACTTACGAATACCAGCAATGGGCAAAAAGCCATACTACCATGGATTAACAACCGCTGAATTTCAGCGAGAAATGATCATGGAGCTAACCACAAATGAACAAATGGACCTTCAAGCCTGCCGTTACGGCAGTCGTTATGACTATAGGCGCTTTGCTAATTGCAGGCGCATTTAATTTATTCCTTATTCCCCATCAATTGCTAAGCGGCGGCCTGTCCGGTGTCGCCATGATGATTGGCTATATTACTGGCGGAAATATCGGATGGCTGTATCTGGTGCTTAATCTCCCGGTGCTGATCTGGGGCTGGTTCATCGTCGGCCGCCGGTTCATTATCTGGAGCATGTACACGGTCCTCGCCTCGACCTTATTTCTCCAGCTCATCCCGGTTACTGCGATTGCCAAAGATGTGGTGCTTGGCTCCGTCTTCGGAGGAATCATACTCGGCATAGGCACTGGTATGACGCTTCGTTACGGCGGCTCCTCCGGAGGTTTTGACATCATCGCATCTATTATAACACGCAAAAGGGATTTACCTGTCGGTTCCATTATTTTCACTTTGAACGGCCTTGTCATCGCAGCTCTTGTCCTGTTTACAAGGGATTGGAATCTGGCGCTCTATTCCCTGCTGTCCATCTATACCTGCGGCAAAGTCGTTGATATTATCCATGTCCGGCACATTAAAGTCACTGCCTTTATCATTACAACCAAGACCGACGAGATGCTGGCGAAGCTGCTCAGCCATCCTCGCGGCATCACTATAATTAAGACAAGAGGCGCTTACACCTCAACCGAAAAAGACATGCTGATGACCGTTCGTACCCGGTACGAGCTGGCTGAGTTGCGAAAAACGATCGCTTCCATCGATGCCCGGGCATTCGTTAACATCGTGGAAACGGTAGGGGTGATCGGCGATTTCCACCGGTCGAAGGAATAGGTCATGAATGAATATAGACAAACATGGAATCATATACATATCCCTATGTTTTTACAATTCATCCTGTTATAATGTGGTTATCCCGTTAATTTTGTTTTCTTGCCATATGATTTGCCCTGAACCTATGATGAAAGGGTGATGCTCAGGTGGATATGGAAACAGTCACATTGTCACAGATTGTGGAAAAGCTGGTGCCCGAGCTAAGTTCTTTCCTCACGAAGCGCGAGCTTGCGATCAACATCGTGCTGCGGGATGGATTAGCCGTTCTGGAACCGGAAGATGCAAGGGAAATTGTACACCACAGCATTTGCGAGCATCAAATAGAAGCTTTACTGCAATGACAAAATGGGGTATAGATTTTAGAATGTTTAGCCTGTCGGCTTCGTGCCGGCAGGCTTTTTTGTTTGCAGCCGGACATGAAACAATTGCCTGCTTAGAAAGGGTCCCGCTCGAAAAAAATAATGCCACGAAACCTTCTTCTGCTTTATACTTTGAATGAAAACGCTAACGGGGAGAGGGCATAATATGGACATTATCTTTTCGACGCTGATGCTTTTGTATCATCTTGTTACGGGAACGGGAGAAGAGAATGCCGCCTCGAAGCAGCTCGCCGCTTCACTTTTTAACGCAGCTGCCGGTCAAACCATCATTTCAGCCGTGCCCGCCAGCACCGCAACTACACCAGAGGCGACTGAAGACGGCATTAAGACGGATCCGCAGCCGGATGCACCCGCAGTCAAAGGCGTCTTCGTAACGGCGCACAGCGCTGGTGGAGCGCGTCTCAACACGCTGCTGAAGCTCATGGACGATACAGAGCTTAACAGCATGGTTATTGACATTAAAGATGATAACGGATACATAACCTATCCGACACAATCACCTGAGCTTCTGAAGCTGGGTACGGCGAAGAAATACATTTCTGACGTTCACGCTTTGATGTCCAAGCTGGAGGCGCATAAGGTCTATCCGATCGCGCGGATTGTGGTGTTCAAGGATACGGTTCTTGCCAAGAAACATCCTGAGTTTTCCTATCGTCACGAAGACGGTTCTTTATGGGCCAACGGCAACGGAGACAGCTTCGTTAATCCGTATATTCCTGAAGTGTGGGAATACAATGTGGCGATTGCCAAAGAAGCGGTCAGCCTAGGCTTCAAAGAAATTCAATTTGACTATGTAAGATTTCCGGAAGGCTTCGAGAAAAAAGCAGATTCCCTTGCCTTCACGAAAACCGATCAAAGCCGCGTTGATGCGGTTGCCGGCTTTGTACAGTACGCGAGAGAGCAGCTTGAACCGCTTGGTGTCCGCGTATCCGTCGATATTTTCGGCTATGCCGCATCTGTCCCTGCCGCTGAAGGCATTGGCCAGGACTTTGTAAAGATCTCAAGCGATGTCCATGTCATCTCGCCTATGATCTATCCAAGCCATTACAGTACCGGCTGGTTCGGTCAGCAGGATCCGGACAAAAGCCCCTACGCCACCATTGCCGGAGCGATGAAGGACACGCATAGAAAGCTGGATCCGATCGGCGACAAGAAGCCGATTATCCGTCCATGGATTCAAGATTTCACTGCCAGCTGGCTTGGCAAAGGACATTACATCAAATACGGTGCGGCCGAAGTGGAAGCCCAGATCAAAGCGCTCCATGATGCCGGTGTAGAGGAGTACTTATTGTGGAATGCCGGCAACAATTATTCAGAGGGTGTTAAATACTAAGAATTATTCGCCAACCGCGGGAAATGTCACACCCTACGCGAAATAACCTCCGCTTCCCATGACAAACAGAAAAACGGCTTCTTCGACCACTACCGGTCGAAGAAGCCGTTTTGTTTTTACTCAGCAGCTACTTTTGCTTTTTTCTTATGGTTGAACAATTCGTAAACCATCGGCACGAAGATCAGCGTGAGCAGCGTCGAGCTGATCAGACCGCCGATAACCGTAATTGCCATCCCTTTCGAGATAAGGCCACCCGACTCAAAGCCAAATGCCAGCGGCAAGAGTGCGCCTACAGTAGCAATAGCCGTCATCAGGATCGGACGCAGACGAGTGCCGGCTGCCTCAAGAAGGGATTCACGAACAGTAAAGCCTTCTTTTTGCTTTTGGATAACACGGTCTACGAGTACAATCGCATTCGTCACCACGATGCCAATGAGCATCAGCATACCAATCATTGCAGTAACGCTGATTGTCTCACCTGCAATGTACAAGCCAACGAGTGCCCCGATTACAGTGAATGGCAGCGAGAACAGAATTGCAAATGGTGTAAGTGCTCCGCCAAACGTGATAACAAGTACGAGGTATACGACCGCGATTGCGGCAAGCATCGCAAGTCCAAGCTGCATGAACGATTCTTGCATATCCTCGGCTACGCCGCCGATTTCAATATCCACACCTGCAGGCAATTTCATTTCATCAATCATTTTTTGCAGATCAGCAGATACGGCTGCGACATTGGACGATACGACATCTGCCGACACTTCCGCATTAATACGGTCGTCGAGGCGGGTAATCGTATTAGGCGATTTGCCTTCTTCAAAGGTTACAACATCCTTCAAAGCAACCTCGGCACCGGTTACCGGCGACTTGATCGTTACGTTTTCCAGATCAGATTTATCCTTGTATGTCTTGGTATCAACCTTCACATACACATTCACATCTTCATTATCTTTCTTGATCGTTGTCAGCACCGGATTATCTCTAACCGGGCTAAGCGCCATCGCAACTTGACCAGCCGTCAAACCATATTGGCTGAGCTTCTCCTGATCCGCTACCAGACGGTATTGATCATACCGCTCAGACAGGCTGGAATCTATTTTCTCCAGATCCTTATTCGCTTCCAGCTTCGTCATTAGATCAGTAACGACCGGATCAAGCGAATCCATGTCCGGACCGTATACAACCATCGAAATGGTCGATCCGCCTACACCGCCGCCGGCACCAAAGTCCTGCTCTTTCCATTCGCCTTTGCCGCCAAGCTTCTGAAGAAGCGGAACGACCTGTTCTTTCTCATCCCCAAAGTTCTTCATGTCTTCATCATAAGTCAGGTTAAACAAAGCCTGCTTCGATGCTGCCGGACTAAACGGATTTTGCCCGCCAACCGCGTACTGAACAATGGTGATCCCTTCGCGCTTCATCAATTCTTTCTCCGCGGAAAGGGCCATTTCTTCAACCTGCTCCTTCGTTTCGCCTGGAGCCGGATTATAAGTGACAATCATCGATTTCTGCTCATCGCCCGGCAGGAAGCTCATACCGATCAGCGGAGTGAGCGAGATACTGCCAATCAGCAGCACAATCGCGATCACGGATGTAATGACTTTATGGTTAAGGGACCATGCCAGAACACCTTTGTACCAGGTTGCCAGTCGGCCATGCTTATCGTGGTCAACCGCTTTGCCTTCCTTAATCCCTTTTCTGAACATCATATGCGCCAGCATCGGCACAACCGTGATAGCTACCAGCAAGGAAGCAAGGAGTGCAAATACAACCGTCAAGGCAAACGGGGTGAAGATCTCGCCAACCATGCCGGATACGAACGACAGCGGCAGGAATACGGCAATCGTTACGATCGTCGAGGACATGATCGGAACGAACATTTCACGCGTTGCATCGAGAATAAGCTCTTTACCCTTCAGCTTCTCGCCTTTTAAGGCCATGCGGCGGTACACGTTCTCGATTACGACAATCGAGTCATCAATTACCCGTCCTATCGCGATCGTCATCGCGCCTAACGTCATAATATTAAGCGTAATATCCATTTGAGCGAGCAGAAGCATCGCAATCAGAATCGACAGCGGAATCGATACGACGGCAATGACAGTCGAACGGATGTCGCGCAGGAAGATCATGATAATAACAACGGCGAACAATGCGCCGATAACCGCTTTGCTAAGCATCGTTTCAACTGATTTCTCAATTGGCGCGCCTTGGTCAAGAGTTGTCACGATGGTAAGACCGTCGTTTTTCTCCTCCATGGTTTTGATTGCGTCTTTCACATCGTTTACAACATCAACCGTATTGGCATCAGCTGCTTTTACAATGTTAATCCCGATGGAGTCTTTTCCATTCGTGCGGGATACAGATTCCGCTTTGCCTTCCACGGTTACTTTCGCGACATCGCTCAGTTTGACCGTTGGCATCAGAACAAGATTGTTCAGATCCTTTTCAGTCGTTACGTTACCATCGACAACAATGGCTTTCTCGGAATCTCCAAATTCGAATATGCCAAGCGGAGCTTTCATGGCCGAGGCTTGAATAATGCCTTTCACCATATCTTCTTTCAAGCCAAGCTGTGCGAGCTTCGCTTGATCAAATTCGATCTCGCCTTGCATGACGTTCTGACCGGAGATCTGTACATCCGCTACACCGGCAATACCTTGCAGATCCGGCAGGATGCTTCCATTGACGAGTTCCGTCAACTGCTCAAGGCTTTGGTTGTCATTCGCAATGCTAAGCGAGATAACAGGGAATGCATTCAGGCTGATTCGGGATACGCTTGGATCCTGTGCCCCTTCAGGCAGGGACAGATCGGCAAGCAGGCTCTTCACGTCACTTTCCGCCTTATTCATATCGGTACCAAATTTATACTGAATAATGACCGATGAAGCATTCTCGTAAGAGGTCGAGCTGACACTGTCGACACCTTCCATATTGCGTGTCCGCTGCTCAATTGGCTTCGTTATTTTCTCCATGACTTCTTCAGGCGCAGCGCCTGGAAGCACGGTCGATACACTTACAATCGGAACTGTGATGTCCGGAAGTGTCTCCATCTTCATGTTCAGGCCGGAATACAGGCCGGCGAAAAGGACGATTACCGTCATAATCCATAAAGCAAATTTGTTGTTCAGCGAGAACTTAATAATGCTCTTCAAACCTTCCACTCCTTCTCTATTGTCTAAACTTTGAACCGGTATCCGACGCCCCATATCGTCTCGATATATTGCGGGTTCGACGGATCATGTTCAATTTTCTCGCGCAGCCTCCGAATATGAACCGTTACCGTAGCTGCGTCACCGTTCGAGTCAAGACCCCATATCCGCTCAAACAGTTCTTCCTTCTCAAATACCCGGTTTGGATGTGCGGCAAGCAATAATAACAAGTCATATTCCTTGGAGGTCAACATAGCCTCCCGGTCATGGATCGTTACCCGCCTGGACGTTTTATCAATCAGCAGACCCCGGATACGGATTTGCTCATGGTTCTCGCCACGGTCAGCGGTCAGCCGTTCATATCGGGCCAGATGAGCCTTTACCCTTGCGACCAGCTCACTGGGACTAAACGGCTTTGTCATATAGTCATCCGCGCCAAGACCAAGCCCTCTGATCTTGTCGATATCTTCTTTCTTAGCCGTTACCATGAGTACAGGAATATTGTTCGTTTGCCTGATCTGCCGGCAGATCTCGAACCCGTCCAGCTTTGGCAGCATGACATCCAAAATAATCAAATCATAGGATCCGCCTAATGCCTTCTGCAGCCCGATATCCCCGCGCCCTTCAATCTCCACGGAGAAGCCGTGGCTCTCCAGATAATCCCGCTCCAACTCGGCAATGGCCTTCTCATCTTCAATGATTAATATGCTCTTCATGCTCTGTCACCGTTCTTACCGGCAGCGCTTTTGGGAGTAGCAAGCAGAATCTGGCTCCGCCAGCCTCTACATTTTCCGCCCAAACCTTACCGCCATGCCCTTCAATGATTTGTTTGACGATTGCGAGACCAAGCCCGCTTCCGCCAGTCTCCGAATTACGGGATTGCTCAGCCCGGTAAAACCGATCGAAGATATAAGGAAGATCTTCCTTCTCAATTCCTGGCCCCGAATCTTCGATTGCGACCAGCACATGATCGCCACGCTCCCAAACCGATACCCTTACTCGCTTGTCCGCTGATACTGGCAGCTGGCTCATATATTTCTCGCTATTGTTCAAAATATTGGTAAGCACCCGGCCAAGCTTGTCCGGATCAGCTGCAATAAGCAGCGGCTGGTCGGAGAAACTTTCAAAGCTGAGCCACACGCCGGATTTCTCCAGATCAAACCGCTGCTCATCCAGGAAGTGCTCCAAATACTTGGTCATGTCTATCGTCTTGAAATCAAAGGCGACTTTATGCAAATCCAGCTTGGAAAATAAAAACAGCTCATCAATCAACTGATCCATATCGTTGGCTTTATGATAGATCGTCTCCATATACCGTTGACGCTTCTCATCGGTGTTGGCTATTCCGTCCATAATCCCTTCCACATAACCCTTAATAGCTGAGATCGGCGTCTTCAAATCATGGGAAATGTGAGACAGCAGCTGCTTCCGGTTCTCCTCGTACTGAAGGCTTTGGTCGATGGATTCCTTAAGCTGAATCCTCATGGCTTCAAACGCGGCAGCGAGCTGACCGACTTCTCCTTTGCTCCTGACAACAACCTGCTGTGACAAGTCGCCGTCTTTGATCTGCAGGGCAGCCGTTTTCAGCGCATGAATCGGCCGAAAAATACTGCGGGAAACGAAGTAAGTAAGGAGCAAACTCGTAAGTCCAACAACCGCACTAAAAATTAACGCACCCACTGGCCGCCAGAGAGGCGGTACAACATCATATCGCCTGAGAAGAAGCATCTGGCCGCTGTGCCCATCGGGATATTGGAAAGAGATTTCATTGATCTGGAACTTAAATGCCTTGAAGGATACAGCATCCGGTGATTCGTTGAACAAAGCCTGCCAGTCTTCATGCGGCGACAGCTCCTTCAGAAAGAGCGGAACATCGGTGATGACTTCATCCTTGGCAAAAATGATACCCGCCCATTGTTCGGCCAGCCTTCGCTGAAGATCTTCGATGTAGCCGGGAGAGGAAAGCTTGTCGGTATCATTCTCAATGACATATTTCAACTCCCCGTAGATCAGGGACTGATTCGTCTTCTCCTCCTTTTCCACGCGGAAATATTCCCGAAGATCCTGCATTCCGCCGGCATACAGCAGAAACACCACAAAACTTAGGATCAGAACCATCGGAAGAAATACCATGGCCACATACGACAAATACAACTTCACTCGAATGGACAAACGATACTCACCCTGACTTACAGCAGTTATTGAATCTATCGTTTATCATACCTCCGAATTCTAAACGAACTCGTAACCATTTCTTACAAAGTTCTTACAAATCCGTCGGCAACGTAACGATAAAGACAGAGCCTTGGCCAAGCTCACTTTCGACCTTAATCGTGCCGTGATGCATCTCTACGATTTTCTTCACAAGCGACAGACCAAGCCCGCTTCCCCCAACCTTGCGGCTTCTTGCCTTATCCGCCTTGAAGAACCGTTCAAAAATCAGCGCCTGCTGGTCAGCGGCTATCCCAATTCCGGTATCCTTGATACGGAATTCCGCATGGCCTTCGGTCTGCGCAAGCGTAATGTCGATCTGCCCGCCTTCCGGTGTAAACTTGATGCTGTTGCTGATCAAATTGATCCAGACCTGACTGAGCAGATCTTCGTCCGCTTCCACATATATATCATCCAGATCCGCGTTAAGATCAATTGACTTGGCCGTCCACTGCGGCTCGCAGGAAAGAATAAGCGTCCCGAGCTGGCGATCGAGCCGGTAACGCTTCGGTTCGAAGGGATGCTTCTCCGAATCGAGCGATGCCAGCCGGAGCAGATTCTCGCTAAGCTTGGACAGCCTGGAGCTTTCACCTTCGATAATACGCAAATATTTAAACCGGGTGTCAGAATCAATCGATTCATTCTGCAGCGCACGAGCAAAACCGCTGATGGACGTCAGCGGTGTCTGAATTTCATGCGACACGTCCGAGATGAACTCCTGGCGAAGCTCCTCCAGCTTCTCAAGCCCGTCCGCCATCAAGTTAATCTCATCAAGAATCTCCATGTATCTGGGATCCATCCTGCCGAAGTTTAGACGCACCTTGAAGTCCCCTTGCGCTATCCGTCTAAGGGCGTCTTTCATCGAATTCGTAAATTCTTTGTGTCGCTTGTGAAAAAATAAAAAGCCAATCAGTTGAATCACGAGCCCCATTAAAAACAGACCGCCAAGCAGATTCAGCAGTTGAGCAACATAATGATGAGGAGTCCAATCGATTTTGTTATATAACCAGTAACTGAAATAATAGACGGCCGTCCAGCTACTTGTAATAAACAGCAGCATGAGGCTGATTTGACCAAGCCTAGTGACTACCTTTAGCGCGAGCTTCAGCTTATCTCTCATATTTTACCCCTGTACCTCCATGCGGTAGCCAAGGCCCCTGATCGTACTGATCCGGAACGTATGCTGTGACTCCGGGAACCTTTCGCGCAGCCGATTAATATGCACATCCAACGTCCGTTCATTGCCTTCGAAATCATATCCCCATATCTCTTCTATCAGCTGCCCGCGCGAGAACGATTGGCCCGGATAGCTGGCCAGCTTGAACAGCAGCTCGAATTCCTTAAGCGGCAGCGTCATGCTCTGTCCATTAGCCTGAACGACATATGTCTTCCGGTTAAGAATAAGATCCCCCGCTTGAACGGTCTGTGAAGAAGCAATCCGGTAGCGTTTGAGCAGAGCTTTCACTCTGGCGATTAACTCAAGCGGCTCAAACGGCTTAACCAGATAATCATCTGCGCCAAGCTCGAAGCCCTTCAGCTTCTGGGCGGTTTCCCCCTTCGCCGTGAGCATGAGCCGCGGCAGATCATAGTGATTGCGGATCTCGGCGCATAACTCCCAGCCGTCCATGTTCGGCATCATGACATCCATAATCACGAGATCCGCTTTTGCGGAATCCAGTACATCCAAAGCCTCTTGGCCATCGCTTGCTTCCAGAACCTCAAAACCTTCTGTCTTTAAATAATGAGTAACCAGCTCTCTAATATGAGCATCATCGTCGACCACCAATATGGTTGCCATCCGTCATCTCTCCTTCTTTCATTCAACCGTCTCCAGACGCAGCTGCTGATGGGCAAACTCACGATACAGCTCATGCGATCGTATTAATTCTTCATGAGTGCCTCTTCCCGTAATGGTCCCCTTCTCGACGAACAAAATCTGATCGGCATCCACAACAGTAGACAGCCGGTGCGCAATAACCAGCGTTGTCCGCCCCACCATCAAATTGTCGAGCGCTCGCTGTACAACAATCTCCGATTTGCTGTCCAGACTTGAGGTTGCTTCATCCAGCATCAGAATTTGCGGGTCGCGAAGGATCGCTCTGGCAATCGCAATCCTTTGGCGCTGTCCGCCGGACAGCTTGATGCCGCGCTCGCCAACCTCCGTCTCATACTGGTCAGACAGCTCCTCAATAAAGACATCGGCGTAAGCCATCTTTGCCGCCTGCTTCATTTCTTCTTCCGTAATCGCTCTGCCTGTGCCGTAGATAAGATTATCCCGGATTGTTCCCGCAATAATTGGACTTTCCTGCGACACATAACCAATCTTGCAGCGCCAGGCATGAAGGGAGAGGTCAAAAATATTGTCCTTTCCGATCCGGATTGTGCCCTGCTGCGGCTTATAAAACCGCTCGAGCAGCGAGAACAGGGTTGTTTTCCCGCCTCCGCTTGGTCCAACAATGGCTGTAACGGTCCCCGGCTGGAGTGTAAAATCTATATTTTCAAGAACATCATCCTGCTCACCATAAGCAAAGGACACATGTTCTACGACAATCGGCTGTCTTGCGTTGTGCAGCTCACGGCCTTGATGAAGTGGTTCTTCATCCGCATGCAGCGTAGCGATAATCCGTTCCGTTGCCCCGATTGCCTTTTGCATCTGAGTGAAAAATTGCGAGATCTGATTAATCGGGAATACGATCTGGATTAAATATAGAATAAAGGCGACCAGATCACCTGCCGACAGCTCGCCAGACGATACACGCATTCCGCCATATGCAATAATCAGCACAAGCATCCCCATCATGACTAACCCTATAATCGGGAAAATAATCGCTTGCAGCTTGCCTTCGCGGATTCCTAAACGGAGCAGCTTGCCGATTGACGATTTTCCATTGTTATATTCATAGTCTTCTGCATTAGATGCCTTTACTAACCGGATTTCCGATAAAGCCTGGTCCAATACCGTCGTAAAAACGGCTGTCTCATCCTGGAGCTCCCTCGAAATCTTCGTCATCTTCCGTCCTACCGGAATAAAGACAAGCATCGCAATAGGCACAGCCGTCAGCATCAGCAGCGTCATCTTCCAGTCCAGGAACAGAAGGATGGATACCGCCCCAATAATAGAGATAAGTCCATTGAAAAAGCCCGTCAGATGCTCCGTAATCAAACCTTTTACAATGCCTGTATCATTAATGACCCGGCTTACCGTGTCCCCCGTCCGGTGTTTATCGAAATAAGGAACGGTGAGTACCAGAAGCTTTTTCCACAAGCGGTCACGGAGACTAGCAACAACCGACTGTCCGATCCGGTTCAGCATATAGATGGAAATGCCGGATGCGGCCGCCTGCCCCAAGAAGGCTATGCATAACCCAACGATTTGCATAGTACTTATATCGGTAATCGAAAAGCTGTCCACTACATTTTTCGTCATTAAAGGTACGGCCAGCCCTACAACCGTAGACATGACGCTTAATCCTATCGCGATCCCAAGCATCCATTTTGAAGGCTTCGTCTCGAGAATCAGCCTCAGAAAGGGACGCCAGCTCCCTCCGCCTTTACGTGTGATTTCTTCTTGCTTCATCGAAATGAATTCACTCCTCATCGCATTCTTTACAGTTAAAGAATACACAGACATTGTAAACCCAATTTAAACAAAAAGACGCCAGAGCAATAATTGCTCTGGCGACCTGTTAATTATGCATGTCCTATTGGGAAAGGCGAAGAGCCAGGTTATACATTTCCATGTTAAACGGCTTCTTCGAATGAACAACGGTATCGATATCCGTTGTAACCAGCTCGCCGCGGATAATCCCGCAAGCTTTGCCGGACTCGCCTGCCATCAGCTGATGAACCGCAAAGTCGCCAAGGCGGCTTGCCAGAATCCGGTCAATCGCAGTAGGAGTACCGCCGCGTTGAATATGGCCAAGAACGGTTACGCGCGGCTCCAGACCGCAGCCCTTCGTAATTTCACGGGCAACGTCTTCGCCGCGTCCTGCGCCTTCGGCTACAACTACGATACTGTGGCGCTTGCCTTTCGCGAAGTTGCTCTCCATGCGCTCGGATACTTCCGCCATATCAATTGGCACTTCCGGAACGATAATCGTCTCCGCACCGCTCGCGAGACCGGCATAAAGAGCGATATCTCCGCAATGACGGCCCATCACTTCCACAACCGACGAGCGCTCATGCGACGACATCGTGTCACGGATTTTGTTGATCGCGTCAACCACGATGCTGACAGCCGTATCGAAGCCAATCGTAAAGTCCGTAAACGGAATATCATTATCGATTGTGCCCGGCAGACCCATTGTTTTGATACCAAGCTTGCTCAATTTGTTCGCGCCTTGATAGGAGCCGTCGCCGCCAATTACAACCAGGCCGTCAATACCGCGTGCACGCAGAACATCAGCACCGCGCTGCTGGCCTTCCGGTGTCATGAATTCTTTACAGCGAGCCGTTTGAAGAATGGTGCCGCCGCGTTGGATAATATCGCCTACGCTGCGCAGATCCATTTTGAACAAATCATCATTAATCAGACCTTGGTAACCTCGCTGAACGCCATATACATCAAGACCGTTATACAAAGCACTCCGGACTACGGCGCGCAAGGCCGCGTTCATGCCCTGGGAGTCGCCTCCGCTCGTTAGTACAGCAATAGATTTTACAGATGACATAATCATTCCTCCAAGTAGTTTATCTAAACCTGTTGTCTTCGAATCCAGATGCTGTTGACCAAAAAAAACAGGCGGGTAAGCGGACTTTTCTTCATCAGTTTGCGGGATGCGGCAAGCACATCCGATTGGGTCCGAACCTTGGGATCGGATAAATAAAGAGCTAACAGCCCTTCAATAATAAGCCGGTGGAAGCCGGCTGACGGGAGCTTCTTCACATCTTCCCTCGCCCGATTCCCAATCGTCACAATCCGTTCGACAAGCTGATGCTGACTTTCATAGTAGTGACAGAAATTCAAATCGCCACCGGCGCGGTCCTCTTCCTGATCGATTAAATAATCGAGCATAATATGGAGACCGCACACATGTGGAAAATATATATTTTTAATTGCTTCCGCGTCTTCCGGACGTAATGTCTCGTCACTCGCCGCCGTAAACAGCATAAACATGCCCAGCGTCGAGCCCGTTGCGGCCGCAAATTCGTTCCAACATAATCCGGGATATTGCCCGGCATACTTGTCCCACCAGGCGAGCAGCCGCTCCTCCCGTAAATCTTTGCGGATATGCTTGTACACCTGAAGATCGCTGTACAAGCCAACAAGCTCCGCAACATACGGCTGAGCCGCAGAATACGAAGGAAGCATCGAAACACAGTGTTGACATAATTTTACCAAATGATGCAAATAGCCGCCGTCATTTCGTTCCTGGCGCAAAGCATAATAATCCTGCACCGGTGCTGACGGATCAATCGCATCCAGCATCGATTGATGAAGCAGCCGAAAATCATCCGGGTTGAGTGACGTACTCCTGTCGCACAGATTATCCAAATAATCGCTTATCGTCTGCAGCGCCACAATTAGCGGAATAAGAACATATCGTTCGTCCAGATTCATCGCGGCATAAATCGCACCGCCCTGGCAATGAAACTTCTTGCTTTCCATACTTTGCAGAGCTTGTGTCCGAAGCTCCGGATCGGGAATCTGCTCCGCCAACCGGCGCAGCTTGCGCAGCTCGATATTGACTTCAGGCAATATGTACTTATAGACGCGGTGCATGAGCTTAAGAGAGCTCTCGGGAACCCGATTGCCGGCTAAAGTCATTAATCTCACAAAGCACCCCCTTCTAAGACAGCCTTAAGAATGCCGGCGGGAATCCAGCTCTTGATTCGTGCGGTACCAGATATGCAAGTCGTTAATCCGGCTCGCGTATTCAGCTATCTCCGCGTTTAAACGGCAAGACTCTTCGAAATTTTCTTCTTCAAACAATTCATTTTGCATGCGGTTAATGATTCTCTCAAATTCCATTACCCGATCTGGTATTGTTCCCCTAATGAGCTCCCACTGCTCCACAATGACCAACTGCTCTGCGGGACTATACTGCTCCCAGTCCACATCAAGCACCGGCAAAGCGATTAGCAGCCGCTCATTCCACTCAAACCGATACATAAACATTCGTGAACCTCCAGACAATAATGTACCATTTCAACAAGCAATAATCCAGCCTATCATGCTATACTGTTAAACAATGTTGTTTTGTAAAGTACATGCTTACGAAGTAAGAATTATCGCGAAGAACGTGCGTTAATTCTTTTCAGGAGGAAAACGAATGGATAATTCAGACAGCGCGGCTCCTTCCGCAGCTACGGTCAAACGGGATACGTTATCCCTGCGAGCCTTCAGTTTCTCGATGTACTCTACGCAGGCTCTGCTTATATCTTACATTCCGCTATACTTTATGGATCAAGGGTTCTCAGCGCATCAGATCGGCATTATTTATTCGACCGGTCCCTTTATATCGATCTTTGCCAATCTGCTCCTTGGTATGGCCAGCGATCGGTTTCAGACGATAAAGAAGCTGCTGACGATTCTATTGTTTGGACAGCTGGCCATGATCTCCTTGCTGTTCCCGGTTCAGCATTTCGCAATTATTTGTCTGGTCATGACGGCCTTCTACTTCTTCCAGACACCTATGAACCCGCTCAGCGACAGCCTGCTCCTGCTTGCAAGCGAGCGTATCAAAACCCCTTATGCGCTCATCCGCATATTTGGTTCACTTGGTTTTGCCGTATCCGCTTATCTGTTTGGTTTTATTCTGAAGGAGTATGGCTCCGACTGGACTTTGCCGCTCGGTTTATGCACGATTTCGGTCACCATTGTGCTGTCGTTCTTCCTGAAAGATTACCGCGGCAGTACACGCAAAATTGAGTTTTCGGGCTTCTTCAAATTGCTGCGGAAACCGGAAATTTTATATTTTTTCTTCATTATATTACTCGTCTCCATCAGCCACCGGATGAACGAAAGCTTCCTGGCCGTTGCCCTGCGGCAAATGGGCGCTTCCGATTCCCAGGTTGGGCTGGCATGGCTGTTCTCCGCCATCAGTGAAATCCCGGTATTGTTCCTGATGGGCAAATACGGTCACAAATTTAAAGAGCTGCCGTTACTCGTATTCGCCTGCCTGATGTACATGGTGCGCTTTTGGCTTGCCTCGGTGCTGGACGATCCGCGTCTTGTGCTCAGCACGCAGCTCATGCACAGTGTCAGCTTTGGCATTTATTTCTCAACGGCGCTGCGTTATCTGTCTCAATTGATCCCGGATGAATACCGTTCCTCCGGACAAGCCGTGTATGCCGTGGTATGGTCAGGACTAGCCGGACTCATCAGCGGTACGTTAGGCGGTTATTTCTTTGAGCATTTTGGACGGAGCAGCTTTTATCAGATGGGAGCAGCGCTTGCCCTCCTCTCTGCGGTACTCTTCTTATGCAAGCATTTATTTGGAAAGAACAACGCTTAATAAGCAAAAAAAAAAGAGATCCTCTCGGGTTAACGAGAAGGATCTCTCTTGCTCTCTTGCGTGCTTATAAGCGGTTGATCTTATAATTTAATGACGTTAGACGCCTGTGCACCGCGATTGCCTTGTGTGATTTCGAATTCTACCGACTGTCCTTCTTCAAGCGCCTTGAAGCCATCCCCTTGAATAGAGGAATAATGAACAAACACGTCTTCGCCATTCTCTACCGAGATAAAACCGTAGCCTTTCTCAGCGTTAAACCATTTAACTGTTCCCTTCAACTGACACAACCTCCTAGAATAGCCGCCGCTTGTCGCGGCGAGTAAACCCATTATATCTCCCTAATTTGGAAAAATCAACAAGTCGTAATCCGTAAATATTGACTGGAACCGGGTATAAAAGGAAGCCTCGATGGCAGAAGCTCCGGCTCTCCGCCATGCTCTAAAATAGCGGCCAGCAGCTCATCCATCCGTTCGAACGGCTTCCAGCCTAATGAATAAAGCGGATAAACTCTCACCTCTCCGCCTGGCTTACATACGCGCATTAATTCCAAGATGGATTGCTTATGAAATTCAAAGCCAAACTGCTCGGCATATAGAAACAGGAAATGACTGCATAATACAAGCGAAAAAGTATCGTTCCGGAATGGCAGGCCGGGTAATGAACCCGCTATATATCGGCTGCGGCCTTCTGCAGAATGTAGATGCTCGCGAAACCGCCGAAGCGATTCGAGCCGCCCTTCCCGGTGCTGCTCCAGACTGCCATAATAGCTCCAATCGAAATAATCTCTCAGTTTATCAAGTTTTGCTGTAGAGGTATCAATCTCGGCTGCCGCTTCTTCGATCCATTGGTTAGTGTCCAGCACATAGCGGGGATCCGCTGCGATCGCGTCATAACCACGGAGGGCGGCATCTGCCGCAAAGGATGAACCGCCTCCGGCAACATCCAGCACGCGGCCTAACTTCAGCTCTTTCTCCGTTAAATCAAACATTCTCATGTACTCGTCAAACCCGCGGCATGTCATCGCCACGCCAACCTGCTGATACACATCTCTACTCATCTCACACACGCTCCTCGTCTCATCTCTTCTCATCTCAGCTCTGCATTAGCAGCATCTGGCATCCCAGCATTCCCGCCCCGGGGCGGAATAACCTAATACTACCATTTGTTATTATTGATTTCCACCCATGAATTTGGCTATGATGAACAGTATATCTAGGCAAGAAAGGTGGAAGTCAGCTAATGTTTAAAAAACACGAAATTTATAAAACCGATAAATACAATATGCTTACCGTGGAGGTTCAAGGCAAAACCTTGATCGTCCGTGAAATATCCGACCAGTGGGGCGAAGAATGCCACACCTTCGTAAGCCGACCTGAAATGATGCATTGGGCGGAAAACCGGTTCAAGCCGGAACAATTCGTCGGACGTGAAGAAGAACGGGAAAATATTATAAAAGCACTTAAAGACGTTTAATCCGGCAGGAAATATTAACCTGTGCGGCGAACATATCGTAACACCACGCCGCATAGACAATACACAAGCGCTTGCTGCAGAATTGCGAAGCAATTCTTAGCTTATGCTTACGAAGCAGAATTGCTTCGCAATTCTTAGCT
>NZ_FOMT01000005.1:0-69761 GCF_900112695.1 Paenibacillus catalpae | reverse complement strand
AGAATTGCTTCGCAATTCTTAGCTTATGCTTACGAAGTAGAATTGCTTCGCAATTCTTTTAGGAGGTACAAATGGGCTCCGTTAATGCTATTTTTATTATTTCCGCCTTCGTGCTGGGCGGTCTCGTTATTCTTAAGCGCGATTCCTTGGCACCGGGTCTTCGCAAGTGGATGGCTATAGCCTCCATCGTGTTAATTGCATTCGCCTTTTTCCTTATTGTGTACAGCTTGTTTACATTGGGAACTTAGGACATGATTGGAAGCTTCACCGGACATACTAGGACAAAATGTGTTCTAGAGGTGATCTTCCGCGAATGAAATGGCTGCCCGTTGTTTTAGCGTTATGTCTTGCTCCAGGCTCGGCTTCGGCCGAACCCGGCAAGCAAGCTGCTTCACATAACCAATCATCTATATCCGTACCGAGGAGGAGTTCGATGAATCACGTACCTAAGCGTTCCGAAACCGCAGTAGAATACCGCTGGAAGCTGGAGGATCTGTTTGCCGATCAAGCTGCCTGGGATAAAGAATATGCCGAGGCCAAAGCTTTGATCAAGAAAGTCGGAGCATTCGAAGGCAAGCTTTCCGACCCGGCACAGCTCAAAGCTTGTTTCGAGCTGGAAGATGAGCTCTCCCTGCATGTCGAACGGCTTTATGTATATTCCAATATGAAGCATCACGAAGATACAGCTGAACCTACTTATCAAGCTTTGTCCGACAAAGCCAAGAAGATCAGCGTTGAAACAGGCGAAGCTCTTTCATACATCACGCCGGAAGTATTGTCGCTGTCGGATGCTGAGCTTGATGCATTAATCGCGAATAAAGATCTTGCGGTATTCAAGCATACTTTGGAAGAAATGCGCCGTCAGAAAGCGCATGTCTTGTCCAAAGCCGAGGAAGCTCTTATGGCGCAGGTCGGCAACGTAAGCTCGGCACCAGGGTCGATCTACAGCATTCTGAACAATGCGGATCTGAAATTCCCTAAGGTGAAGAACGAAGCCGGCGAAGAAGTCGAATTAACGCAAGGACGTTACATTCAATTCCTTGAAAGCAAGAACCGTGAAGTCCGCGCCAATGCTTTCCGCACGATGTACGATACATACGGCAAATTAAAAAATACGATCGCAACTACGCTGAATGCGAACGTGACAAAAAATATTTTCTATGCCCGTGCCCGAAAATACCCATCGGCACTCGGGATGTCGCTGTATGGCGATAACATTCCGGAGAGCGTGTATACGAACCTGATCGACACGATTCATAAGCATCTTCCGCTTATGTACCGTTACATGAACCTCCGCAAGAAGCTGCTAGGCGTTGACGAGCTTCATATGTATGATCTGTTCGCTCCGCTTGTTGATGAGTTCGATATGGAAATTTCGTATGACGAATCGAAAAAAATCGTAAAAGAAAGCTTGAAACCGCTTGGCGAGGACTACTTAAACGTTCTGCAGGACGGCTTCGATAACGGCTGGATTGACGTCTACGAGAACGAAGGCAAACGCAGCGGCGCTTACAGCTGGGGAGCTTTTGGTACCCATCCGTACGTGCTGCTGAACCATAAAGACAACCTGAACAGCATGTTCACCCTGACGCACGAAATGGGCCATGCGCTGCATTCGTACTACTCTGATACAAATCAGAACTACCGTGATGCGCAGTACACGATCTTCCTTGCGGAAGTAGCGTCGACGCTGAACGAAGCGCTGCTGATGGATCATCTGCTCGGCAAGTCTACGGATGCCAAGGAAAAAATGTACCTGCTGACTTACTATGCAGACCAGTTCCGCACGACGGTGTTCCGTCAAACGATGTTTGCCGAGTTCGAGAAAATCATCCATGAGAAAACCGAGCAAGGCGAATCGCTGACTCCGCAGGATCTGAGCAAAATCTACTACGACCTGAACGTGCTCTATTATGGCAAGGACATGGTCGTAGACAAGGATATCGAGATGGAATGGGCACGTATACCGCATTTCTACAACAGCTTCTACGTGTTCAAATACGCAACGGGCTTCTCCGCCGCTACAAGCTTCTCGAAGCAAATTCTCGAAGAAGGCGCTCCGGCCGTTGACCGTTACCTCGGCTTCCTGAAGAGCGGCGGCAGCGACTTCTCCATCAACATCCTGAAAAAGGCCGGCGTCGACATGTCCACTCCGGAGCCTATCGAGCAAGCGATGAGCGTGTTCGAGAGCTTGATTGAGCAAATGGAGGAGTTGACCAAGTAAACTCCTTTGAACATTTATGATGGAGTAGCTCCGGGGACGGAAAGGATCTCCTTCGGCTGCTGTTGGAATCGGGAAACATTGAATGATGCCTGCAGGTACATTCCCGATTCCAAAGGCAGTCGCTTAAAAGCTTTCTGAAAGAAAGCTACTTCGGAAGCATATCCTTTCCCTTAGGAGTTCCTTTCCCTCTCTCTTCACCCTCCCATCGCAACTTGTTCTCCCTCCTCTACTTCGTGTAGAGGGGCAGAAGTAAGACAGACTCGATTGATTTCGAGTCTGTCTTTTTGTTTGGGGAGCCAAGTGTAACTTACTAACTTCTTATCTCGTCTAGAAAGATATGGAAAGGGTGATAAAATGCGTGAAAACAGGGGCTTTATAAGGAGCCTGTTTTTGATCGGTATGGCGACATTACTTTTCGGTCTTGTCGCTTGCAAATCCGAGCCGACCGCTGATGCTCCGCATGCTGCCACAAACGGAGTGCTTGAGTACAAAGAAATACGCTTAAACGAACAGGATGTCGTCAAAACCTTAAAGGCGAACGATATGGAGTTGATGACGGCAGATTCTGCAGACTCCTACTTTCAATTAAATAAAGTGAAGCCTTTAATTTACGCGCTCCCAGGCAAGGAGAAGATCATGGTGTACGTGTATGACAATGCAAAAGGAACGAGCAAGGCGCGGCTCGATTTCGCAGAGCAAACAAAGGGGATGGATATGAATCCCCCTTTATTTTATAACGTCAAAAACGTACTGATCCTGTATCAGCACAATGTGGGCGGCGTCCGTCCTCAAGAAAAAACCGCCCATCATTCCAAAATCGAAACGGCCATCGAGCAGCTGCTAGGTGATGAGATTTACTTCAAGCATAACAAAACCTATAACCTCGCCAAGTTGGAGAGCTTCATGAATAGCTTCAGCAGTCATAAGGTCGATCAAATGAAAATTACATCATTAACGATTGAAGGCGATCCGATCTATACCTATTTGCTAACGGACGGCACCAAGCTGCAATATGCGCAGGATAACAGCGAAGATGCTTTTGCAGGCGGCGACAAAGGCGTATCCAAGACGGAATGCACGGGCATCGAGCAGCAGAGCGTGGAAGGAAGGACTGTTTTCGTTGCAACCGGATGCCAAAGCGGTGATCAAAGATATATTTTAACCGTTCCAGACAGCAAGTAAAGCCATAAACTAGTTTAATAAGCCTTTGATCAGACGGAAAAGAATCCGCGGAACATAGATTAATAAATCCGGAATGGCTTCCAGAATTGCAGGGGTAATATTTTTGGAGGATTTGCGGTTCATAATGACATTCTCCTTTACAGAGAGTTGTAATGATTAAGGTATTTTATAATATAAAAAGGTAGGTTTTACAATGCGCGGCGTATCGTTAAGAACAAAAAACTCCCTCTTGAGGATGCCGGCATCCTCAAGAGGGAGTTTTGATTAGATTTCGCCCCAATAAATTTCGGTCTCATAGTCAAAGGAGATTTGGCCATTTTGCTCCGTAGCGTCGAACAACTGCTGCAGCTCCTTCATTAACGGCTCGTAGTTAGGATGGCCAGGTAATGGCACGTAGGAGGAGGATGACATGCGTCCGCTTAATTGTTCGAAGTTAAGCGGCTGTATAAGCGGGAAGATTGCTTTATGCAGCCCTCCATCTTTGAAGAATGGGATTAGGGAGTCCTGGGAGATGTTTTTGTGACCTACTTTCTCATATTCGATACCGTAGGTCCGGAGCAGCCGGTCGTAGCCCTCCAGGAATGGCGTACCGGTCGTTAACCGGGAGTTCCAGATCAGCACGGCTTTGCCGCCGGGCTTCAGGATCCGCCGGAACTCTGCTTTTGCAGCGGTACGGTCGAACCAATGAAAGGATTGCGCGCAGACGATAAAATCAACGGAGTGATCTGTCAGGCCCGTCTCTTCCGCGGAGCCTGACGCCGCATGAAAGTTCGGATTACCATTTAACTGTTCTACCGCTGCTTGCCGCATATCGGCATTAGGCTCTACTGCAATGACATTACTCCCCTGTTCGAGCAGAAGCTTGGTGAAGATCCCCGTTCCCGCTCCTACATCGGCAATTACAGATTCCGGACGGAACCCTACGGTTTCGTATAAATATTGGATAACTTCATCCGAATAGCTCGGACGGTATTTCACGTATTGATCCACCCGGCTTGAGAAACGCTCCTTGCTGTCCATGTCTTTTCATCTCCTTTATTAATTTAATAGGACAATTAACAGGCACAAAATACCCCTGCCAGGCACTAGCCTTATCACTTCAGGCTAACTCTCTTGCAGGGGTATTGTTTTAGAACAAAGCGCCGATGGCCCAGCCAAGCAGGCCGGCAAAGACCGACGACAGGAGGTTCACCCTATCGTTGTTTAGCGCGGCCAAGCCGCGCACACGCTCCGCCGCCGTCCCGCAATGGGCGGCGCGCTCGGTCTCGCTGCCGCATACCCGGCAGCGGTACATGGCCTGGCCGGTGGCGCCGAGCAGCGAGTCGGCGAAGCATCCGGCCAGGCCGGCGGCAGCGGCGGCGATGAAGACCGCCGCCGCGCCGCCAGGGGCGCTGCCCGCTGCGGCGTAAGCCTGCTGCGGGAGCGCCATCAGCGCTGCCGCGACGCCGCCGATAAAGGCGGCGCCAGCCAGCGCTGCAAGCGTGCCGAGCGGCGTAATCGCGCCGCTCGTGCCCGGTTGTACCCGCTTGCCGGTCGTAATCGACCGCGGCGCGGTACGGCTCAGGGCCCCGATCTCCGTGGCCCATGTATCCGCATTGACGGCGGCCATCACGCCGATATAAGCAAATAGCCAGGCAATGTCCGGCTGAAGGGCATTGCCCGCACACAGCAATAGGCCAATGCCGCCGTTTGCCCATACCTGTCCGGCGTCACGTCTGCCGGTCTTCTCGTAATTCGCTTCCGCTGCAGCTTTGGCCCGGTGGCGTTTCTTCCACTTCGACCACAGGGTCGAAGAGACGAAGAAAGCAATCAAGCAGCCGAACCACACCGGTTCACCCAACGTTACGAATCCCGTCCCCATAATGACGGCAGACCAAGCCCCCGAGCCGGACAACGAACGTGCACGGTACGCCGCAGCAGCTATTAATCCACTGCCGGCAAGACCGGCAAGCAACCTCAGCCACCACTCATCTACCCATCCAACCATGTTCTACTCTCCTCAGACTGACACTCTACTACGAGCCTTCTACCATACCCCAGCCGCTAGCAAAGCTTTATGCCAACGGTCAGGATAGTTCGTGCAAATCATAAGATCCTTATCCAATGAGATCAGCTTGCGGATTGTCCGTTCGTCGTTTGGCGTCCAGGCCATGACCTGGATGCCAGCTTTTTTCAACAATTCTATTCGGGCGGAATTAAGTCGGCCATATTCGATAGACAAGAACTCCGCGCCTAGCTGCTCCAGCTCAACGGGTAATGAGTTGCGCCAACCGTCGAGGATAAGCCCTGTGCGAATGCTGCCACCCGTCAGCTTGTTGGCGTTAAACAACGTTCCGGCATGGAACGAAGTAAGCACAACGCTGTCTTCCATGCCGTAGTCTTTCACAAGCCAGGCGACATAGTCCTCCAGCTTCGGATACCGGATGCCGTCCGTCTTCAGCTCAATATTGAGCCGGATACGCCCGCGGGCTATATCCAGCACTTGACTAAGAGCTGGAACGCCTTCCCCCTTGTATAGGGGCGAGAACCAGCTTCCAGCATCGAGTGCTGCCAATTCCGCCGCCGTCAAGCTTTTTACTTCACCGCGGCCGTTTGTTGTGCGCTTCAGCTTGTAGTCATGAATGACAACCGGTACATTGTCCTTCGACAGCTGTACATCTAGCTCCACCCATTCTACATCCGGCTCATCAATGGCCAATTGAATGGCTGCAAGTGTATTCTCAGGTGCACGTCCGGACCAGCCCCGATGCGCGACACATGAATTTCTCATAGGGCGCCGACCATCCTTTCGCTTTCCTTATTTCGGTATAACGGTACCATCCCCACGCACTTTTACACCAAACGAGATCGCATTCAAACGGCTCAGCACCGTCTTCGCCTTATCGCTGTCAACCGGCTTTGGTTGTGCAAGGTTATTGTTCATCGGAGCAAACTTCAGATCGCAGTCGCCTGATTTCGTGCACACCGCGTTCAGCACGCCGGTATCTGCTGTTGCCCCTTTTGGATACGCGCTAAAAATAAAATTGCCCAGGCTGTAAGCAATCCACTTGCCCTTGTACTGCTCAAATCCCTGCAGAACATGAGGATGACTGCCAATAACAAGATCGGCGCCAGAATCAATGTAGACCCGCGCAAAATCCCGCTGGTACTGTTCCGGATTCTCCGCCTTTTCGATCCCCCAATGAACCATAACAACAACCAGGTCCGCTTTTTCCTTCGCTTTTTTGATAGCTGCCTTGGTTCTTGTATAATCATACGTTTCAGCTACGCCTGCCCGGTTCTTATCCGCCTTCCAGTCACCAGTCGGCACTACCCGGCTAACGCCTATGTAAGCAATCTTAATGCCCTGCGCTTCTTTAATGACCGGTGCAAAAGCTTCCGTGTCGTTCTTGCCCGCGCCCATATGTTTTATGCCCGCCTTGTCGAGATGAGACATGGTATCGAGCAATCCCTCAACACCCTGGTCCAGCGTATGATTATTGGCAAGCGACACAATATCAATGCCTGAATCCTTGAGTGCCGGCAAGGCGCCTGCATCGCCTTTGAACACAAATTGTTTGTCCTCGGCAGGAATGCCCCGGCTTGTCACCGGATATTCCAGATTGGCAGCCGTCAAATCCGGCTCGCTCAGATGAAATAAAGCTTCTTTGTACGGATAGTCGTCACCATACTGCTTCATCATGTCGCCAACGCTCTCCGCCAGCAAAATATCTCCTACGAAGGCGAGACTGACTGTATCTCCTGCCCCGGCTCCTGCAGAGCTGCTGTCTCCCGGCGTTGGACTTGGATCAATCTGCCCGCTTGGATTGTCATCTTCCTTAGTTCCTTCGCTAGCGGCTTCGTCGGTATTCCCTTCATCAGGTGCGGCAGACTCAACAGGAGTCGTTATGACCTCGGGCTCATTGCCTGCTGCAGACTGGTTAGCAGCAGGATCTCCATTAGCCGCTGTCTCTTCTGTTTGCGGTTTGCTGTCCTTATGGAATATGCCACCGTCCTGCATAGAGGCCCATACCGCAACTAGTACAACAATCAGGCCAACCATCATCAAATTCACGGTTAACAGAAGGCGAAATTTCTTTTTACGTCTTCGTTTTTCATGCTGATGCGCTTCAGAACGGGTTGAATACATGAGTCGGCTCCTTTTTAATAGGGTATCGCTTCCATTATAGCAAGGTTGCTTCTATATTGCGAAATTTTCAAAGGCTCTCTGCAATCTCATGCGCCGCTTCTTTCCCCGATCTGATGCAATCCGGCAGACCTACACCGCCAAAGGCCGCACCAGTCACATACACTCCCGGAAGCTCCTCTGACAGACGTTTGCGGAGTCTGGCTGTATTGTCCAGATGCCCTACAGGATATTGCGGCATCGAGCGCGGCAGACGTGTGATTTGTGTGAAAATCGGAACGGCATCAATGCCAAGCACCTTCTGAATATCTTCCAGGACAGCCTTCTTCAGCTCTTCGTCCGGAAGCATGGCCGACTGCTCGTCGCCTGCCCGGCCGACATAACATCTCAGCAGCACTTTATCATCCGGACTCGTGTGCAGCCATTTATTCGATGTCCACGTACAAGCCGTAATCCGGAGTCCTTCCGAGCGCGGGACAAGGAAGCCCGATCCGTCGAAGGTCTTGTCAAACGTTGATTTCTCAAATGCCATGACCACATTCGCAACCGATACATATTGAATGGCGCGAAGCTCGGTCACGTCTACTAACGGCTCAAGCAGATCAGCCGCGTTAAAAGCCGGTATGGTCACAAGCACGTGATCCGCAGGCAAAACTTCGCCCGACTCCAGAACAACCTCGTATCTGGCAGCAGCATCCTCGCCTTCCAGCGGCTTAATCTCCACGACGGTCTCACCCATGCGCCGGTTCACGCTTTGCAGCGCTTGATCAAGAGCATGAACCATCGTGGACAGCCCTTGCTTGAAGCTTAAGAAAACACTATTCTTCAGTTCATCCGGCAAATAGTCCGGCGCCTGTTGGGGCGCTTTGTTCTGCTGCTTGAGCTGCGTTCCGCGAATCAGGCTTCCGTACTGACGTTCCGCTTCTGCAAATTGCGGGAAAGTCGCCTGAATGCTCAGCTTGCTGAGATCACCCGCATAGATGCCGGCCAGAAGCGGTTCCGAGATATGCTTCACAATCTCAGGGCCAATTCTGCGCGACAAAAAATCGCCAAGTGATTCATCGCCTTCCGGCGCGGCGCCAGCCATCTCCAGATCCTGAAGCGACCGCGCTTTGCCTTCTTCCGATAACAAAGTCGTCTGCATAAACGTATCCAAATTCGTCGGAATGCCCAGCACCATACCCTTCGGCATCGGATGCAGCTTGCCATCCCGCATAATATACGAGGTTTTGCCGTTCTCGTTTTGAGCTGTCAGCTCATTTTCAATGCCAAGATCCTTTGCGAGTTCTAATATCGGCAGCTTGCGTGCCAGAAACGAATCCGGACCTCTCTCGATGACAAAGCCGTCACGCTGCAGCGTATTAATTTTTCCGCCAAGGTCAGGCGCGCCGTCCACGATGGTCAGCTGCACCTTTTTCCCCTGCCGCTCCGCTTCCCGCTGCAAATAAAAAGCGGAGCTCAGTCCGCTGATCCCTCCGCCGATAACGACAATTCGATCAATCATTCCGATTCTCCGCATGTTCTTCATCCTTTCACTATTCCAACGAACCGGCTTGGAGCACCGATTCAGCTAACGTTTCCATATATAGGGGATCTTTATTCAGCATGGCAATACGTTCAAGGGTAATCCCCAGCTCGCTTGCCGCTTGCTTTGCCTCAAGATCAAGGTCATACAGCACTTCCAGATGATCAGATACAAATCCGACCGGAGCAACCAGAACAGCTTTGATGCCATCGTCCGCAAGAGTCTTCAGCGTATCCAGAATGTCCGGTCCAAGCCAAGGCTCTCTTGTGCGGCCGGCGCTCTGCCATGTGAACTGCCAAGTCGACTCGTCTACATTCGCCAGCTTCGCAACCGCCTCCGAGGTAGCCAGCAGCTGCTGCTCATACGGATCGCCCATTTCACGGATTTTCTCCGGAAGACTATGTGCACTGAACAATACTTTAACCGGCTTTACATCACCGGATGATGCCGCCAGACGGCTCAAGCCGTCCGTTACGCGTTCGCTAAGGGCCTGAAGCAGCTTCGGATGCAGATGATATTCTTTGACGAATGACATCTTGATGCCAAGCTCGTCTGCTTTTTCCTGTGCACGCTTGATATAAGAACCTACGCTCATAACCGAGTAATGCGGCGCAAGTACGATTCCCACGGCTTCCTTAATGCCGCTCTGCGCCATTTGCTCCACGCCGTCTTCGATATAAGGAACGGCATGCTTCAAGCCTTGATAGCAGACGTAACGGCCAGGAGCCAATTGCTCCAGCTTATCCTGCAAGCCTCCCACTTGACCGTTCGTATTCTCTCGCAGCGGGAATACCCCGCCTACGATCGCTTCATATCGGTCCGTCAGCTCTTTCAGCTGCTCCGGTGTTGGCGCATGGCCGCGGCGGATATGGGTGTAATACGTTTCGACATCCTCAAGACTTTGCGGTGTGCCGTAGGACATGACAAGGACACCAATCTTGTTATTTATCTCAGACATGGCTTGTTTCCTTCCCCTCTCGAGCTGCAATAGCTTTCTCCGAATAGGCGTGAATGAATGCCGTTAATTGCGTTAATTTCTCCAGGGATGCTTCCGGGAACAAGCCATGGCCGAGGTTAAATACAAAGCCCGGCTGCTCCAGCCCCTGATCAATAATCTCTGCAGCGTACGATTCGATGACGCTCATTGGAGCGGTTAGAATAACCGGATCCAGGTTGCCTTGCACGGCATACTTGCCATCCAGACGGCGGCGGCCTTCCGGAATCGAAACGCGCCAGTCAAGTCCGATCACATTGGTCTTCAAATTACGAAGCTCTGGAAGCAGTTCGCCCGAGCTTACGCCAGGGAAATAAATTTTCGGCTGCGGCAAATCCGACAGCTCCGCGAAAATTCTTTCAATCGTCGGCAGCACAAACTTGCTGAAGTCGGCAGGGGTAAGCGCCCCTACCCAGCTGTCGAACAGCTGGAACGCTTTTCCTCCGTTTGCCATATGGGCACGCAAATAAGCGATAACCATATCGCCAAGCTTGTCCATGAGGCTGAACCATACTTTCGGCTCGCTGTACATAAGCGCTTTGGTACGCAGATAGTTTTTCGACGGCTTGCCTTCAATCAGATAGCTCGCAATTGTGAACGGAGCACCCGCGAATGTAATAAGCGGAACTTCCAGCTCTTTGTCCAATATACGGATCGTCTCCAGCACATGGCCAAGATCGCCTTCCACATCAATGGGCTTCAGCCGCTCTACGTCAGCCGCCGTGCGAATCGGATTCGCGATCACTGGACCGATATTAGCGACAATGTCGAAATCAATCCCGATCGAAGCGACCGGGTTCATTATATCCGAATATAAAATAGCCGCATCCACGCCAAGCTTGCGTACTGGCATCATTGTTACCTCTGCCGCCAGCTCAGGCTGCTTGCAAATTTCAAGCAAAGAATATTTCTCTTTAATTTTACGGTATTCAGGATCATAGCGTCCTGCTTGACGCATATACCAAACCGGTACACGGTCTACAAGTTCCTTCCGGCATGCCCGAATGAAACGGTCGTTATAACTCATGTTGCCGTTCCTCATTTCTGTATTTTTTAACTAATTTCAATTATGCCCGTTTTCTCTACCCCTAACAACCATTCTCATCTTGCTTCCTATGACAATAGTATGACAATCAAACTTAACCTGCATGAAGAATCAATGAATATTAAAAAAAGACAGCAGCATGAATCTCCTATCGATAAGGAGCGCCATAACTGCTGTCTATCTTCTCTTATTTTGCGGTTGCCGGCAAGATCGGATTCTTCAGCATTCGCTCATAAGACGGATCGAAATAGGCGGTAAAGGATAGTTCTGCCGTATTCATTCCGCTGTCGGATTGTTGCAAAGAGAACGAATGAACGACAATGAGACGTTTCTGCTGCTGCAGCTGATTCATCCAGCTTTTCACTTGCGTATAGGTGCCAAGCAGAAAAACGTGAACATTCACTTCCTTCACGGTAGGATAAATAGGGTCCACGCTGTCATCCAATGTGTTGAGCTTGTTATCGCCCGGCAGATCGATGGTTGCACTGTTTACTTTCGCCCCTGTCTGCTGGCTTAAGCTCTTGAGACTAACAACCAGCTGCTCCGAATTGTCCCATAGAGGAAGAGCGGCTTGAATATCCTGCTCCGGCAGGCTGCCTTCCCCATTCTGCTTATTCACGCTGGCCTCTAGGGCATTTAACTGCCGTTCTGTCTGATCCGCAAGCTTCTTCTGATCCGACAGCTGGTTACTCGAAGGCTGAAGCAGGACGACATACAGGAGCAGCAGGACAAGAAAAAGCAGCATCATCATAATAAGGCCAAGCGAGCGGTTTTTGGTATTATCCATTATTGTCGGCACCTCCCGTGTCAGCCTGCTGATCATCCGAAGCCTTCGCTGTTTTCCAGGTAACCTCGTAGCTTCCAACCCACTGGCCATTATTATCGGCAAAAGACTGCAGATGGACATTCCCGACAAATGACATGGCCCGAAGGCTGGACAAATAGGTAGACAATGCCGTTAAATCCGGGCTTTTAAACGTGAGAGCAAGATTGCCCGGCTTGTTGTACTCAATGCTTGTAAGCCGGGAGCCGTAAGGCAGACGGTTCGTCAATTCATCCAGAACGGCAACCGCATCCTGCCTGTGCTCATTAATGAACTGAACAACCGCCTCCGGATCGGCGTCTGCTTGCGCTTCTGTATTTTGCGTGGACACCTGCTGCTGGAGCAGGGCTGCTTTATCCTTTAATACCTGCACCGTATGCTCATAATCCGAGATTTGAAGCCTGTTATTCGTATTTAATGCAAGAATAGCACCAAGGCATAGCAGCCATAAAATGCCCGCTATTAATAGCTTGGCCGGAATCTGCTTTGTTTTTCTGGCCCGCTCCGGCATCAGATTAATGCCAGGGCTGGACTTCTCGCGGATAGCGAGGCCAAACGGGATCATATACTCGTCCAGCTTTCTGCGCACTCTCTTGCGAAGAGGCGACTCCAGCTCAACGGTTTCTACCCGCATGTCCGGTTGAGCCTGTTGAAGCTCCGCCGCCAGCTGGGTGCGCCCTGCCAGCTCACCAGCAATAATAGCCTGAACAATACGAGACTCTCCGTCATGGATACTGTACTGATAGAAGCTCAGCAATCTGGAAATCTCGGCGTTAATGCTGGAGATGAGCTCCTGGGTAAATGTTCCATCTATAGAACCGCTGTAGTCATATTCGTTTATCACACGCATGAAGACCGGATGCCCCTGGTGGAACATATACACTTCAACATTGGCTTTATCCAGATGAATCAGCATCGTATTCTCGAGAGAGTCTTTATACTGTGCCTTAATCGCTCTCGCAAAAGCAGTCGAAGCCAGCTCGGCAAACTTTACCTTCAGCCCTGTACTCTCGAGCAGCTCTATGCATTGCTTGATCCATTTTTGCGGTGAAGCATAGACCAGTACATTCGTAGATTGTTCTGCAGACCCGGCCGCAATGTAATCATAGACCGGATCCTCAAACGGAAGATGCAGCGCGGTCTCGACTTCCAGATTAATAAGCTGATCAAGCTCCCTCGAATTTACGGTCCCGATCTGGAGCTTTCGGATAATAATTTGCGATGTCGGAATTGACAGCGTAACGGAAGTGCCGTTAAGCCTTTCTTTCTTTACCCAGTCTTTGAGACTGGAACGAAGCTCTTCCATGTTAGTGAACTGGTCCTCAAGAATGACTCCGTCGGCAAAAGGCAGAAAGCCGGTCCTCTCAATCTCCCAGCCCTTTTTCCTTTTCCTTACTCTCGCGTAGCGTACTCCGCCATGATCGATCGTTAGACCAACACGCTTGTTGCTGTCGAGCATTCTTCCTCACATCCCACTACATCAGAATTGAATGGTAACAATCGATTATCGTATCCCCATAAGCAAAAGACAGCAAAGCACCCAGCAGCAAAAACGGGCCAAACGGAATGGGCTGCTTTCTCTTCACAATCTTGAACAATATCAGCAAGCCGCCAACCAGACTGCCGAAGAAGCAGGCTAATATAAAGGCCGGAATCAGATTTGGCAGGCCAAGTATCCAGCCCAGCAGGAAGATCAGCTTTACATCGCCTAGCCCCATTCCTCCTCTTGTGAGGATGACAACCGCCAGAAGAACCCCGCCTCCGGCGATTGCTCCCCAGACATGAAGCCAGACGGAGGAGTCGTCCGGGAACAGACAGCGCAGTACTAGAAACACAGGCGCAAAAGCTAATAAAATACGATTAGGCAAAAGCATATATTTCAAATCGGATACGGTGAGGATCACCGACATACTGACGAGCAGCAGTCCGATTACCGTATCCCAGCTGTTTCCGAAGGTAAGATAGATCCATGCAAACAATAATCCTGTTGCCAGTTCCCCCATGGGATACAAGGGAGAGATCCGCTTGCCGCATTGCCGGCATTGGCCACGGGACAACATATAGCTGACAACGGGCATCAAATCACGCGGCCTTAACCGGTTGCCGCATTTCGGACATTGCGAAGGCGGCGATACAACCGATAGCTTAATCGGGACACGCAGCCCAACAACGTTAAAAAAGGAGCCTACTATTAAGCCCAAAATGAACAGATAGATCGTAAGAAATAGGGTCATAGGCGGGTTCGCTTTCATTAAAATAAATTTCAGGGGAGCTCATAATGCCCCCCCACGATATTCACAATTTTTACTGTGCCAGAATCTCTGCTTTAGTAAATGGAACGTCATCAGCGGTACCAGTTCCTGTAGATAAAATAATATAATTTCCTGATGCTTCATTACTTACATCAATAATAGTTGTAGCTGGGTCAAGTGCATCTTTTGTGCTAGGTAAATATAGTGGGGCATCTAAAAAACCATCACCTTGTAATGTTGCAAGTGTAATATCTGTATTACCTAGATCACCATTATTTGAATCTGTAGCCCATAAACGAGCAGCGTCATAAATTTGACGTGCTGTTGCCAAATCAGATTTTTCCCTAGTATTCTCAATGATGTTACCAATCAACGGAACCGCAATTACCGCGATAACCGCCAGGATAACGATTACGGCCAGGAGCTCGATCAACGTAAAGCCTTTCTCTTCTTTTTTGAGACGTTTGATTGCTTTTTTCAACATATTGCTCTCCTCCTACAATAATTTGTTTTTGTCTCTTCTATGTTGTATTGCAAGTAAACCCCTTGAAATTACTGCACGCTGGAGTACAGGGTGAACATCGGCAAAATAATGGCCATCACGATCAGTCCGACAACCCCGGCCAAAAATACAATCAACAGAGGTTCGATTAGCGACTTCAGACGATCAACCGTGTTATCGACGTCCATCTCGTAAAAGTCCGCGATCTTGGCCAGCATCTGATCAAGCGATCCGGTCTCTTCCCCTACCGCGATCATCTGCGTTACAAGCGGAGGGAATACCCAAGCTTTCTTAAATGGCTCCGACAAGGAATTCCCCTGCCTCAGCGACTCCCCTGATTTCCGTATGTATTTGCCAATCACTTTGTTGCCTACCACCTCCTCAACAATGGTTAGAGATTGCAGAACCGGCACTGAGCTTGCATAAAGCGAGGATAAGGTCCTCGACATCTGGGCGATTGCGCCCTTTTGCGCCAGCTTGCCGAAGATCGGCATCTTCAGCTTGGCATAATCGATTACATACTTGCCCCGCTCGGTACGCTTGTATAGCTGATAGGCAAGGATGAGAATAACGAGAGCGATAATCCAGTAGTACCATTGATGGGACAAGCTTTTACTTAACGCCAGTACAATCTTCGTAATGGCAGGCAGCTCGGTATCGAAGGATTCAAACATCGTGACGAACTGCGGCACAACGCCCTGCAGCAAATAAATAACGGAAGCTATGGACATCAAGCCAACAACGGTAGGATAAGTCATCGCTGATTTGATCTTCTCTTTGGTCGTATGGGCTTTTTCAAAGAACAGAGCCAGCCGGTCCAATGTCCCTTCCAGATCACCTGTCTCTTCCCCGGCACGGATCATGCTGACAAACAACGGCGGAAACATCCGCTTATGCTCCAGAACAGCCTGCGAGAACGGAATCCCTCTTAGCAGCGCTGAGCTTACTTCAACAAGTGCTTTCTTAAGCGGTTTGCTTTCCGTCTGCTCAGCCAGGATATTAGTTGCTTCTACGATCGTTACCCCTGCGCGGATTAGCGTTGAGAACTGGCGGCAAAAGATTATAAAATGAATGCTTTTAACCGGATTGCCTATGTAAATCTCGGTGGACAGCACGCTTTTGCGGATCTCCTCGACGGAAAGCACCGTCAATCCCCGCTTGCGCAGCTCCTCTACCGCCGATGACTTGTCCATGGCGTTCAGCTTTCCTTGCAGCTGCTTTCCTCCGCCCGTTTTCACATGATAAGCAAATTGCGGCATTAGAGACCTCCTTCCGCCATAAACGGCTTAGCCGCAGATGGATGGACGATGCCGGATTGGAGCAGCTCCTTCACGGACATTTCCAATGTGTGCATGCCTAAGGCACGGCTTGTCTGCATAATGCTTTTGATCTGATGGACCTTTTCCGTCCGGATCAGGTTGGAAACGGCTGGTGTATTCATCAAAATTTCCGTTGTGCAGGCCCTGCCCGTGCCTTCCCGCTTAGGTAGCAGTCTCTGTGACACGATAGTGACAAGCACGGCGGCAAGCTGCGTCCGGACCTGTCCCTGCTGATGTGCGGGAAAAGCATCGATAATTCGGTCTATCGTCTGTGGCGCATCGGTCGTATGCAAGGTGGCCAATACGAGATGACCGGTCTCTGCCGCAGTTATCGCAGCTGATATCGTCTCCAGGTCTCGCATCTCGCCAACCAGGATGACATCAGGATCTTGTCGGAGTGCGGCCCGAAGACCAGTTGAGAAGCTGCCCGTATCCTGACCGACTTCCCTTTGATCAATAATGGAGGACTGGCTTGTATGTATAAATTCAATCGGATCCTCAAGTGTGACAATATGTTTGGCCTGTGTCCGGTTAATATGATCAATAAGGGCAGCCAGCGTAGAAGATTTCCCGCTTCCCGTTGGGCCGGTCACAAGGATAAGCCCTTGATGCTTATCCGACAAAGAGGCTAGCGATAGCGGCAGCTGCAGCTGCTCAATGGTCGGAATCTGTGTCGGTATTGTTCTTGCAGCTAGGCTTATGCAGCCTCTTTGCTTATAAACATTCAGCCTGAAACGGCAGTAACCCGGCAACGCAAGAGAGAGATCCACCTCTCCTGTCATGCGAAGCTTGTCCTCTTGTTCACTCGTCAACAGCCTTAGCGCCATCGCTTCTGCTTCTTTAGCGGTAATTGCGGAATCCCCTAACTTACGAAGCTCTCCATTAATCCGGAATGTCGGCGCATTGCCAACAGATAGATGCAAATCCGATGCCCGCAGCTCGTGAGCCTGTTTAAGTAAATCGAATATAAGTTCACTATGCATGGCTGTCCCCCTAAAAAGAATGACCACATAAATATCTGCATAAATGTGGTAATTCTTACTTCGTAAGCATTACCTTAATTGGCTACTGTCTCTCGGAGAACTTCCTGCAGCGTTGTAATGCCGCGCGTGACTTTTTCCAATCCGTCATCCATGAGCTGGATCATCCCCTGCTTTGCCGCAGCCTCGCGGAGCTCGCTCAGAGAGCCGTTTATCGTAATTAACTCGCGGATTTCATTATTGATATGTAACACTTCATGAATCGCCACCCTGCCTCGGTAACCCGTAATCCCGCAGTTGCCGCAGCCTCTGCCGCGGTACAACGTATCGGCTTGAATTCCGCGGCTCCGCAGAAACAGTCTTTCCTGATCGGTAGGCTCCTGCGGTTCCTTGCAGTCATTGCAAATCCGGCGAACGAGACGCTGGGCAACAACACCGATAAGTGAAGAAGCGATCAGGTATGGCTCCACTCCCATGTCCCGGAATCTTGTAATGGAGCTGACAGAATCATTCGTATGCAGCGTTGACAGCACCAAGTGACCGGTCAGGGAAGCGCGAATCGCGATCTCTGCCGTTTCCGTATCCCGGATTTCGCCGACCATTACGACGTTAGGATCCTGTCGCAAAATAGAACGTAAGCCCGTTGCGAACGTTAATCCGATTGTCGGGCTCACCTGCACCTGATTAATGCCGTCAAGCTGATATTCCACCGGATCCTCAACCGTAATAATATTGGTGTCTTCCTCGTTTAAATGGCTGAGAGCGGAATACAGCGTAGTTGTTTTCCCGCTGCCCGTTGGTCCGGTTATGAGCAGAATGCCATAAGGACGTTCAATCATTCCCTTGAAGACATGAACGTTATGGTTATTGAAGCCCAATTGATCAATCGCTTTAACGCCGGTGCTAAGATCAAGAAGCCGGAGTACGATTTTCTCCCCGTGAATGGTAGGCAAGGAAGAGACGCGGATATCAACGGTCTTGAATTCGAACTGCATCTTCATCCGGCCGTCCTGCGGCAGCCTTCGTTCAGCGATATTCAACTTGGACATAATCTTGAGCCTTGCTGTAATAAAGCCTTGCATTTGTTTCGGAATGGCCCGTTCTGTACGCAGCACGCCGTCAATCCGGTAACGGATAGTAACGCTGGTCTCGCCCGGGTCAACGTGAATATCAGAGGCTCTAAGCTGTACGGCCTGCTGAATCATCTGGTTGACGAGACGGACGACGGGTGAATCTTCATCGGTAATTTCGGTCTCACGGATTTCTTCCTGTGTGGGAAGATCAATCATCATCTGACTCATCGAGTCCTGCAGGCCGTAATGTCTTGCAATGGCCCGCTGCAGTTCATCTTTGCTGGAAATAGCAGGTTCGATTCGGAAGCCTGTGCTCATGCGCAGTTCTTCGATCGCGAAGTAATCAAGAGGATCTGCCATTGCGACCATCAGCTTGCCGCCGTCTTTGTGAAGCGGGATCGCCTGATAGCGCTTGGCCATGCTTTCGGGGATGATCTGGGTAATTTCCGGATCAATCTGATATTTGTACAAACTGACATGCGGTATGCCTAGCTGAAACTCCAGAACTTCAATGAGCTGCTGCTCGGTTATGTAGCCTTGCGCGATCAGTAAATCGCCTAGCTTTTGCTTTGATTTGCCCTGCTCTTGCAGCGCCTTCTGCAGCTGTTCTTCGGATATTATGGCGCTTTCGACCAATAAATCTCCCAGTCTCTTCTTAATAGCCACCATCTCATAACAGCCCCATTCTCTTCTTTCTTTACATTTATGCTATAAACGCCATCGAATCAGGGTTCTTTATACCCAAGATTCTAGACCAGAGAACCATTTTTGGCAATATTTATTATATTACTTATTGCATCTATCGACCTGCTGACTTACACTGATTATAGCGCAATATTACTAGATTTCAAGAAATATTTTGGGTATTTGGAACTATGTTGACGAAATGTAAAATAGGAGGATAGAACTATGAAACTAGCTGGTTTTCAGAAAAGAATTTCCATCACCCTAGCCGTTACTCTCCTTGCGTCGGTATTTGCGTTTTTAGGCTATCCGGTCAAGGAAGCCGAAGCGGCGTATACGTTTGACACCGGACTGGTGGCACTGAAATCTGTCGGAAAAGGAAAATATGTGAGGGTAACATCGGGCAATACTACTCCTGCTGCCAATTCTTCTGATGTTTGGAAAGAAGAACTGTTCATACTGGAGAAGTCAGGCAGCAGCTATACTTTGAAATCAAACCATACAGGAAAATATCTGACGGCTAGTAACGACAGCTCATTGACTGCAAGCAGCGATTCGAATACGAATGATAATCAGAAATTTACAATTATATCTCATTCGGATGGAACAGTTTCATTCAGGTCTATAGGCAATAGCAGGTATGTTAGTACCACTTCATCTAATAGTAATCTGCGGCTTAGTGACAGTACTACTATTGAAAGCTCTCAGAAATTCAAGCTTACTTCCTTCCGTGATGTCATCCGCATTCTCGAAGTAACCGAGTCCGGAACATCGGATCTTTCCTCCATACTCGGCAGCAGCTCCCCCGTTCCATTTGCCATTGATACATACAGCATGAAGGAATTTGTTGCTTCTCGCGATGATTTGGACGGTAAATACGATGCGATATACATCGGCAAGGGAACCTTGGTCGACAAAAATAACAATGCAAAAACGCCGTACAACATGTCCCTGCTCAGCACGCAATCTCAGGGAAGTTCGTCGCAAAGCAACAGTCATAATACAAGCAGCATTCAGAACGATATCACGCAGCTAAAGGCGAATGAAATCAAGAACGATTTTATTACCAAAGGGCTGCCGGTTGTCTTATACAACGATACTAACAGCCGGAACGGCATTGAGTATCAGGCCGACCTGAGCTCAAGTTCTAAAGGACTGCTGAAAAAGAATTTCCTGCCGTATAAGACCGATACTGTTTCAAATGTCGTATTTGTTAATGAATCGGATATATCATCTTCCAATGATTTTATTGAACAGACTAATCTGCTCGAGAAAGCGAATATACGCCCGCAATTGACGGTAACGAGCAAACCAACCGACTATACTGCAAACCAGGCTAGTCCATATAAGGCAGGAGACGCAATATCGTTCAATTACACCATTACCAATGCAGGGGATATCAGTCAGAAAAATATCGAGGTTAATCTGTATATTAGTACAGACAGTGCACTTCCGTTTGGAGCTGAACAGGTTGTAGCTACCAAGCAGGCTGACAGCACGACAGGAACGATTTCTTATACGCTGCCAAAAGGTTATTCCGGCATTCAATATTGGCGGCTTGAAGCGGTTGATTTCAACACCAAGCTGAAGGATTATGCTTCGGGGGTTTATCGTTTCCAGGATCAGAAGATTAGTATCAAGGTCCTTCAAGTTATGCCTAATGACAGCAACGCAAGTACGCTGAAGGATACGAATAACATGAGATCGTCTTATCTCATTCCAACAACCGGTAATAATAAAGACGCTTATAGCATCAGCATCGATGTCATGAATATGAATACGTTTAACAGCACAGGCTACCAAACCTTGAACGGTAAATACGATATGCTTATCTTTGGCTTTGGCGATATCTACAACAACAACGCCCCAATCAGCGACAATGCGGCGGCGGCTGTTATTCAATTTATCAACACTAAGCAAAGCGTCATGTTTACTCATGATACGATTTATAACAGCAGCAACTCGAGCAGCAGCAACTGGCTGAATAAATTCCAGACCATTACCGGTCAGATTGCTCCACGCACCGATCTTGGTCTCGGAGCACCAGAATCTTCAACAGCAACAGAAAAAGTGAATGACGGCTTATTAACGCAGTTCCCTTTTCTATTGAGCAATACAACCAATGTAGCAAACACCCACAACCAGTATTACACGCTTGATTTGGAGGATTCGACCGTTATCCCTTGGTATAACATGAGCGGCGGCAAGCGAACGGTCGGTGACAGCTGGAATTCCTACTACACCTATTCGAAAGGGAATGTAACGTATTCGGGCTCCGGACATACGAACAACAGATTCCCCGACTGGGAGCAGCAGCTGTTTGTCAATACGATGTACCGGGCTTATCTCGGCTCCAATCATGCACCGCAGCTGACGGTTAATTCGCCAGTAGAGTACAATGCAACAAGCAATAATTTTATTCCGTCATACCAAAATATTCTGCTGAACTATCAGGTGGATGACTTTGACCTTGCGGACCGTGAGCTGAAAACAACAGTAACCTTTGTTTATGACGGCCAGTCTCATGAGATCTTCAAGGACAAGACCATGCTAACCGGCAGCACAATTAACCAGCAAATTGCCAATCCGCTTCCAAATGGCGGAAATCTCAAGATCGAAATTACCGCCAAAGATAAAAGCGGCGCGGTGGTTAGCCAAACGATTAATGTAAAAATCGTCAAAGTAGAATCCAATATGGATCTGAGCCGCACAGTATCCAGCAACGTCATGGATAACCGCGTACAGACCAATACAAATGCTACCTTCACTTATACCGTTACGCCAAAGGCAATTGCATCAAGCAGCGCCTTGTCCGCCGACAAGATGAAGATTACAAACCTTACATTCAGCGAAACATTGCCTGCGAAGCTGGAGGTGACCAGCCTTCCATCTGGCTGGACGAAAACCGGGACAGCAGCAACCGGATATACCATCACCGGAACACTCGATACCATAACGTACACCTTAAGCGGCAGCAGCTATATAGCTTCCCCCGTATCGTTCCAGATTGGAGTGAAGCCTACGGCGGACGGCTTGTACCCGCTCCAGAATGCAGTTCTTACGTTTAATGATATTGGCCAACAATCTGCTAGATCCTTGTCATTCCCTGGTTATATTCTGGAGGCTATAACCAGACTGACCTCGCTTAGTTTAACTAATACAACGCTGCTTGTTGGCGACAGCCGGAGGATGATTCCTACGTTTGCACCAGCTAATGCAACTTATGGTTCCAGTTACATTTGGGAATCGGACCGTCCGGACCTTGTAACCGTGGACAGCTCCGGCATCATGAAAGGTATTGCAGCCGGTACAGCCCGTATTACCGCAAGAGCAACCGATGGCAGCGGATTATCCGCAACAGCAGCCGTTAATGCCATTGTTCCTGGACTAAATATCACTGGTCAAGACCGTGTCGCATCAGGAGATACGATTAACCTCACGGCTAACCTGCATACCGCCGATTATGAGAAAATAACAAGCTACCAGTGGAGCATAAAAGAAGGCTCAAGCAACATCAGTCTAAACGGAACAACGAGCAGTACCGTCGCCGTCACCGGCAAAAACGTAGGAAATGCTACGGTCCGCCTGTCGGTTGCGACAGATCAGAGCCACACTTACACAAAAGAGATGAGTATCACCGTATTTAAAAAAGTAACTTCAATTACTTTGACCGGTACAACCCTGATTGTTGGCTCCACCTATCAGCTTAATCCTGTCGTGCGTCCAACTGACGCATCCAATAAAGCGGTAGATTGGCTGCCGAGCAGCAACTCAAGCGCAGCAACCGTGAGCAGCTCCGGATTGGTTACCGCTGTAGGCGTTGGGGAAGCTACCATTACCGTACAGGCTCAAGACGGCAGCGGGGTGACAGGCAGCGCCGTCATTAAGGTTATTGATCCTATTCCGCAAATTTCCGGTCCAAGCATCATAGAGCTGGGAACGGATGGAACACTCTCTGTCGACCTGTCGACGGCAACAGGCGATGAGATTACGTCTTATGAATGGACGGTTACAGACGGCATAGGTCAGGTTGTGGTGAAGGGCTCTACATCAAGCAAATCGCTGACTTTTACCGGAAAAAAAGCAGGAAAAGCCAGGATCAAAGTTACGGTTCATACAAAGAACGGCAAAACCTATACGGCAGAACAGGAGATAATCGTCAAATCGGTTACTCTTCGACTGGAAAACACTTACCGTATCAAGGTAGGCAATTACAAGGATCTGTTTGCTGCCCTTGCTTCCAGTCCAGCTTCAGGAAAAACCAATATTAAAGCCGATCTGCAGTGGTCGTCGAGCAACACCTCCATTGCCACGGTAGACAGTAATGGCCGCGTTACCGGTGTGAAGACCGGCACAGTGAAGGTTACGGTCACTTACAAAAACGATCCATCCATTAAAGCCGAGACGACCATCATTGTAGAACGAACAACAAACGGCGAGAAATATTAATAATAATTAAAACAAGGAGCTGCCCTGGGGCAGCTCCTTTTCCTTTTTGGTTCACGCCATGCACTAGGTACCGGTTGAGGATACCAGCTGCTTTTTCCCCACAGTAACGCTTAACTTCTCGACGCGGGGCAAGCCTTCATATTGGTTCTCGAAGAAATCATAATCGTAGTTGATAATAAACCGCGAGTCTTCTTTGGTAAGCGTGCTTTGTTGATCAAATATAATATCCGAACCTCCGGCAGAGGTTTTGCCGAGAACGGCATTAATCGTTAAATTCCCCTTCGAAAAGAAGCCGCCTCGGAGCCAAAAAATCGAACCAACGCCATACAACTCCGCATCCTCATCGGTATAAAAGAAGGCATCAAGGATGTGGGAATTAGAGTCGTCGCTTGGGTCAAACTTGCCGTAATCATTGAAGGAGTCAACCTTGTTAACCAAGACCGGCCCTTTTGAGATCAGGATCAGCTGCTTTCGCTCCCCGTTAGTTTGAATGCCTTTTATTTGTGCATCTTCAATGGTTGTACTCCCAAGTGTAAATACTGTTGAATCCACCTGTACATTATCGCTTATGAACACATTGCCCGTAACCAGAATATTTGCCTTCACAACGAGCGGATCACTCGAATAGTTCGAAACGGTCAGATCCCCGTTTACAATGAGCCATTTATGTTTGTTCTCTTTAGCGTCATCGGTATAGATCAGGCTTTTGTAATCCAAGCCATCCAGCTTCAAGTCTCCATTATATAGAACCGTGCTGGATAAGGAATTGAATTGAGCGAAATAGGCTTCATAGTCCGATAAGGCATTATTATAAGCATCCATGGCTGCCGTATCGTCCAAATCCGTAGGCAGAGTTGGCTTGTCGGGAGAGCCGGATGTTACTGTAATTCCGCTGCCATTCTTCAAAACAGCAGCCAGATTATTGAACCTGCCCGTATCTCCGCTATGCGCCAAGGCATAATCAACGGCAGACTTAATGCTGTTACGGTCAACCTTTGTTGCTTCTTCTACCTTATCAATAAAGGACTCAGCTACGTTAATGGAGATAAACTTCTTCTGATCGCGAAGCTGCACCTGGTTGTTCTCCACCCCAAGAATCTGCTGTAAAGTCAGATTTGTTCGGGAATACGGCTGGTATTTGCCGCTGACCTTATCAAACACCTGAATTGAATCCATATTTTGGATAAAAATATCGCCTTTAAAATATGGATACTTCGTCTCTTTTGTTTTATTTGGATCGTTGTTATAAATGTATTTGGCGGTATCGTCAATAAGGAACTCGTGACCGGCATAAATATTGCCAAGCCCATAGGCGGCACCGTTTATAATGACGTCATTTTCCGAACCAAAAGCATAATTCAGGAAATCCGGGTAAGCCGCTATTGTTATCTGCTGGGTAAGCCGTCTTTTCACTTGATTAACTTCTGCCTCTGCGGTCAGATTGACCTTATAGCTTGTCTGATCACCAACGCTTACCTGCTCGGTTGATATATCAATAATTCTCCCGCTTGCATCCGGCAGACTGGTATTAGTCGTCTTCTTCTTCAGATCATCAACTTTCCGCATAAGAAGCGAGAGTTCCTCCGGAGCGATATCTTCTCTGCCGTCAAACTCCGTGACGAGATAGGATGCCGCTTCACTTAACGTTTTTTCCGCCAGATGAAGACTCTGTACATCATTTTCTCTCGTCTCGGCCCGTGTTGCTCCGCCAAGCGTTGAACTGACGACAGCCGTTCCCAATATCGTCAGCAGCAAAATCATAAACAGAACCATCACAAGCGCATAACCGCGTTCCTTCTCGCTTTGCATGCACCTTCCTCCTAAAACCCGAATTTACTTTCCAGAGTCAGCTGCTGATCACGGCCGTTATGATTCTGCTCAAGCACCAGCCGGATCTCGATAAGTCCGCTGCTGCATTCCGTTGCGCTTGTTGTACATTTCAGGTCAATGGATGAAGCCGCCGGCTCCGGTACAGCCTGGTCAAGCACTTCAACATCCGATCTTGTATCCATTGTGCGGTCTCCGATACGAAGCTGATTATTTTCGAAAAAAATCCTCAGCTCCTCCCTTGTGCCGTTATCCCGTACAAGCCGGATCCCGTTTGTATCGACCGCAATTATATCCGGACCATAGGAATACAGCTCCGTAATAATGGAGGACATCAGCAAGTCGGCATCATCACGCAAAGCGTTCTCCGTTTCGATGCGGTTGTATGTATTCATGCCGTAAGTAATAACCGAGAAAATAACTCCGGCAGCAATAGACAACAAAGTCATAGTTGCAATAAGCTCGACAAGGGTGAGACCTTTCTCCTCCTTACGCCATCTCTTAACGAACTCTCTCACTGGCGATATACCCCTCCACTTCCGCCGCGTTACGCGCGCTGGCGGTTCCATTCACACGTTCCACCCTTACCATAACGGGCATCAGTTCCTCCGCCATATTTTGCTTGTCGGAATCGTGGAGCATGTTATTGTGCATATCCCTTTGATAGATGACGGATATGGTGTACTGCACACCATTAATATTGGGATTAAGGATCTGCTGCAAAACCGCAGGGTCTTCAGCCAACTGACTTACTGCGGCATCACAGCCGGATACCAGGCAGCTAATCGCCGTGCGCGACGGGTTTGAAAAATAAGTCTCGATTGGCTCAAACGACTGCTTTTCCATATAAAACAACGCATTGCGGGCTAAGTTAACCATAACGGTCTTACTCTGATTGCCTTTTGCATAAGCAAGTGCATTCGTGAAGAAGGATGTGAGCACCAGGCTTACAATCGATAAAATAACGAGAGAAGCCAGCACCTCCACCAGGCTTAAGCCGGATTCTTTTGTTCCGTAACGAATCCATTTCATCATCAGCACCTACGATCTGCCATCATTTTCCCATCGCTAAAACTAATTCCATCTTACTATAAACCAGCTATTTTTTCCACGAAAAGCGATACTATTTTCATAGATCATGGATATGAACCTAAGTCTAAAGAACTATTAAAACAGCACAAAAAAGGCAAACGACGCACCGGCATCGCTTGCCTTCCTCCTCTTAATCCTATTTACTTCACAATCGCAATAGCTAGACCGTCGTATCCCGGAAGCACGGTGCTCATGAGGCGATCATCGCTTGCAATCTGCTGATTGAAGTGCCGAACCGCTTTTACTGATGGACCTTCCTTGGCCGGATCCGTTGTACGGCCCCGCAGCAAGATGTTATCGCCGATAATAATGGCGCCTGGATTGGCGAGCGCGATCGCATGCTCAAGATAAACCGGGTACCCTTCCTTATCCGCATCAATGAAGAAGAAGTCAAATTTTCTCCCCTCTTCCTGCAGCTGGACGAGGCTTTCACGCGCATCGCCAACGATGTATTCAACCGCATCGCCAAGGCCTGCTTCCGTCATATGCAGCTTGGCTACTTCTGCATATTCCGCCTTCAACTCTAATGAAGTAAGAAGTCCGCCCTTAGCGAGCCCCCTTGCAATACAGATGCCGCTATAACCGCCAAGCGCGCCAATCTCAAGCGCTGTCTTGGCTCCTGACATCGCGGCCAGCATCGTCAGCAGCCTGCCATAACCGTCAGCAATCGATATATCGGGCATGCCGCGCTCGGCAATCCCGTTTTTTGTACGGACCAGATGCTCATCCTCGCCATATAGCCCGTCAACGTATTGTTCATCTGTCAATTTACTCTCAACCTCTCTATTTTTACAATTTGTAAAAGCTACCCTGTTTGTCCTATACTTGATTGTATGATTTTGACCGTGTGGATACAACTCAAGTTTTCACAGGTAAGGGGAGAATGGAGATAATGACGACGATTAACCTGATCGCAACGGCGCCAATGGGACTGGAAGCGGTCGTTGCGCGCGAGCTGAAAACTCTCGGCTATACAGACCTTCAGGTGGAGAACGGACGCGTCCGTTTCACCGGGCAGCCGATCGATATTTGCCGCACCAATCTGTGGCTCCGTACCGCAGGACGTATTCTCGTAAATATGGGCGAGTTCAAAGCGACAACCTTTGAAGAGCTCTTCGAAGGAACCAAGGCACTCGATTGGCCGGAATGGATACCGGAGGACGGGGAATTCCCGGTAAACGGACGCTCGCAGAAATCGCAGCTTACAAGCGTGCCTGCCTGCCAAAGTATCGTCAAGAAGGCCGTTGTCGAGAAAATGAAAGACCGCTACGGCACCGAATGGTTCCATGAAGACGGCGGACGTTATGTCATTGAAGTTACCCTAATGAATGACATGGCGATGCTTACGCTCGACACGACAGGGGCAGGACTCCATCAGCGCGGCTACCGTAAAGTGTCCACGGAGGCTCCCATTCGCGAAACGATGGCGGCTGCCCTTGTTGACCTTAGCCGCTGGAGCCCTGAACGCCCGCTCTATGATCCGTTCTGCGGATCCGGCACCATTCTGGTTGAGGCGGCTATGATCGCATGGAACATTGCCCCCGGTCTTCGCCGTTCGTTTAATGCGGAAGGCTGGCCGCTTGTCCCTCATGAGCTGTGGGATAAAGCGCGCGAAGAAGCGTTTGATGCCGTTAAGGATGACATCCCCCTGCAAATCGCAGGCTCGGACATTGACCCTTATGCAATAGAAATTGCTGAAGCCGCGGTTAAAAAAGCAGGATTTGGCAAAGAAATTAAGTTAAAGGTAATGCCGGTTGCAAAAATCAAGCCGGAAGGCGATTACGGCGTCATTATTACGAACCCGCCTTATGGCGAGCGGTTAGGTGATGACAAGGATGCGGAAATGGCTCTGATGCAATTTGGCCGGTCCGCGCTTTATATGCCGACATGGTCGTTCTTTGCGATCAGTCCGTCTGCAAGCGTTGAGCATTATTTTGGCAAACCTGCAGATAAGAAGCGGAAGCTGTTTAACGGCCGCATTCAATGTAACTATTATCAGTTCTTTGGGCCGCTGCCTCCCCGGAAATAACAGAGAGGAATTTTTAAATCTATGCTAAGTTATACCGAAAAACCTAACGCCGCACGCCGCTTTATGCGTTCTACGCTGGAATGGCTAAACCGTTTGAAGGGTGCCGACGTATTACTCTTTTTTATGGTCCTGCTGTTAAAGCAGCTATGGTTCAGTCGTCTCATCCATGTTCCTAATATGGATATGGACGGTTATGATACCGTTGTTGCCATCGGCACGCTTGCGCTTGTCACCTTCTGGACGTTCTGGCTGCCGACCCGCGGCCGGATCATCACTTTGATTGTGCTGGATCTGCTGTTATCGTTCATCATGTACGCGGACTTAATCTACTACCGTTACTTCCAGGATTTCATCTCGGTACCCGTGCTCATGCAGGCGAACCAGGTGGATTCGCTTGGCGAAAGTATCGGGACGCTGATCCATGCGAAAGATTTTCTGCTGGCAGCAGACTGGCTGCTTGTTATTCCATTCGCGGTTTATGTCATCTGGAAGGGCCGTTCAGATCTCCGCGGAGATTCCAATGAATTCGGTTATTCCTCTCAGCGGAAGGCTTCGCTTTGGCGGAAAGTGATTATTCGGGTGACGGTGAGCGCAGCGATCTTTGCAATCGGAATGTCAATGTCCATTGGCAACGTGAACGAAGCGAAAAAAACATGGGCGCTTGGCCTCTTCGACGGCAACTGGTGGAATGTCTCGCTGTATAACGTAACCGGTATCGTTGGCTTTCACGGTTATGATATGTACCGCTACGCGAAGCTGCACTGGATCGATTCCGAGCAGGCATCAGCCGAGGAAACAGCGGAGGCGCTTGCCTGGACGGAAGCCCGCGGGGATAACCGCCAATCGCTGGAGACGGATCCTACGTTTGGCGAATACAAAGGCAGTAATGTCATTGTGATACAAATGGAAGCTTTCCAAAACTTCATGATCGGCAAATCGATCGGAGGCCAGGAGATTACGCCAAATCTGAATAAGCTGGCGAAAGAAAGTGCGTATTTCAGCCAATTCTATCATCAGACGGCGCAAGGCCGGACCTCGGATGCGGATTTCCTGAGCAACTGCTCGCTGCAGCCGATGATGAGCGGCTCTGTCTTTATCCAGTATGCGAATCATCAGTATAACTGTATGCCAGGCACCCTTAAGGATAACGGCTACTCAACAGCGGCATTCCATGCTTATGAGGGCGGCTTCTGGAACCGGAATACAATGTATGCGAATATGGGCTACGATACGTTCTATAGCAAAAAGAACTACCAGATTGACGAGCCGGTCGGCTGGTCGCTTGGCGATAATTCGTTCTTCCGGCAATCTGCGGATATCATGGCGAAGCAGCAGCAGCCGTTCTATTCGTTTATGATCACGCTCTCCAGCCATTATCCGTTTACGATGCCGGAGCCTGAGCAGAAGCTGAATGTCGGCGAGCTGGACGGCACCCTCATGGGTGATTATTTACAGGCCATCCATTATGTCGACGCATCCATCGGTACCTTCATTGACCGGCTGAAGGCTGAAGGGCTTTGGGACAATACGATTGTTGCCATGTACGGCGATCATGACAATTCCATCCGGGATTGGAGCCTGTTCGAGACCTTCCTTGGGCAGCCGCTTAGCGACCTGCAGCGGGAGATGATTTTGAAGCAGGTGCCGTTTATCGTCCATCTGCCGGATGGCAAATATGCCGGCACGCATACAAACGTAGGCGGCCAGCTGGACGTGACGCCAACGATTCTGCATCTGCTTGGCATCTCGACGGCGGACAAAACTCTGCTGGGTCAGCCGCTGATTACGAGCCAGCCGCAAAGCAAGCTGGTCGTGCAGCGCAACGGCGCCTTCACCGACGGCACCGTCTACTATATGCCTTCCGGCGATGCTGTCGCAGGCAACGGCAAGTGCTGGAACATCGCCGCGAATGCGCTTGGCGATGTGCAGGACTGCCTCGGTGCTGTGGAAGGCGCGCGCACCGAGCTGTCCATGTCGGATCAAATCGTACAGCACGATTTGATCGCATCCTTCCGCGCAGCCGCTGTAGAGGCCAGCGCGGACGGCGGCAAGGCAACCGCCGCCAATATGAGCGGCGCGGGCAAGTAGCGCCGCAACAACAAAGGGCTGTCCCCTGGGTCATCAAGACCTCAGGGGACAGCCCTTTTGCATGTACTGGGGGCGGAATTCTATCCTACGTTGGATTTCATGGCATTTGTTATGCTCAAAATCTGCATCCAGGCATGCCGAAAGACTCAATCCTTCGCGTGATCCTTCAGCCAATCCAGCACTTCATCAATCGTCTTCACCGGCACGATATTTAAGCCGGGAGCCGCAGCCTTTGCTTCTTCAAGCGATGCCGCGGGCACGAAGAATACGTCGGCATCCGTGCGGCTGACGGCGTATGCCTTCTGGGGGATTCCGCCAACGAGGCCAATCGAGCCGTCCGGCTCAATGGTGCCGGTGCCGGCCACTCTCACGCCGTGCGTTACCCCTCCGGGCGTCAACTGATCAATCAGCGCCAGCGTCAGCATGGCGCCATGAGACGGACCGCCGATATGCGCGATATAGTGGCGGTACGCGATCTGTCGCGGAATATCCGCGTGCCAATCATTTTCAGCCCCTATGCCAAATACCGCGCGCTTCGGCAGGTCTCCAGCCGCCTCCGCCTCGCCTGTCGGCACCTGAACCTTAACGGTCTCCTCGCCCCGCCTTAGTGTGACTTCAACCTTATCCCCCGGCCTCACTTGGTTCACCATATAATCCGTCAGCTCGGTCATATTGCGGATTGACTTGCCGTTCAACGCAATAATGACATCGCCTGCCTTAATGAGCGACTTCGCCGGAGCATTGTCTGCAACTGCAAGCACTCTGGCACCGGTCAGCTCAATGCCTTTTCCAAGACCGGCCTTGCCCATCGCGATAGCTCCCGCCACATCATCAGCACCCTGCTTCATCTGCACGACTTCCGTGTACGACTCGGTCAAAGGCGGCTCGTCCTTGCTTCTCTTCTCGAAGCTGTACATCGGCAGCAGCCTCGCATAGAGCCAGTCCGCCGGCACAGCAATCCTCTCGAATACAAGAACGCCGCTGATCCTGCCCTCCGGCTTCCCGCCGTCCACATGAGCATACCTGTTCATCGCCATTGTAAGACCCGGATAGGTGACATTATAAGACGTCGGGCAAGCAAGACAGGCAAATAGGGCAGCCGTCAGCAGAAGCCAGCCCAGACTTCTCCATGGCCATCTAAGTCCATCACCTCTGCCCGCAAGTCTTCGATCAACCGTATCGCTCCAGATCAGATCAACGAACAGCATCACCAGGCCTACCCCAAGCACGCCAAGCCCGATAATCAGATCATCCGGCTTCACGAGCAAGAACACCAAACCCGCCACACTTACCGCAAACACGATCCCGCGTACAGCCAGCAGCAGCCAACTTTGTCTTCCCCTGCCGGATGACCTGCGTTTCATCCATAACCGCCAGAACCGGGCCGCAGCCCCAATCCCCCATAATAGCGGTATAATCGCAAGGCCGTACAGCAGCTCATCGATCATATCAATCCAGAGCCGGCCGGAGGAAGTTCGAAGCGGTGCAGGGAGCCAGATCAGCTCCGCAGCCAGAATAAATAACAGAACCATAATCATCCCGGCCAAATAATAGCGAGCATGGCGAATCATCCGCGTACACCATCTTCCCTCTGTAATGACTTCGAAAAAAAGACCCAACATCTCTGTTGAGTCTTTTCCAATCCAATCGTATCTATTCCTGCTATTAATGCTCGCCGTTATTGCCTTTGGACGGATTCGTTACCGCAAAGCCTTCTTCCGGCGTGTAGAAGTAATCGATGCGTACGCCGTCGAGGAAGTCATTATCCTTCTCGAGAATAACGTCGATCTCCTTGTCCGTCGATACGACAACGTCCTTCTCGTTAGGCTCGTCGATTGCCATGCCGTAATGGGCATGATCGCCATGCGCATGCGTTACGTACACTCGAAGCTTCTTGCCTTCGTTCTCAGGCTTGTCCAATTCCAATTTGAGCACCTTTGCTGCATTGCGCGTAATCTTGACATTCATATCTAATCTCTCCTCAAAAAAAATGCTTCGATGGTTAACATTACCTGATCCTATTATACTTCTTCTCCATTCTCCGGGCAAACCATTCGGCCAGCAGCATCGTCACGGCGATATCATCCACCGGGACAAAAGGAAGCGCGTCAGGCAGCACCCAATATAGAATAACCGGAACAAGAAATAATAATTTGTCAGTAATAGCAACATCCCTGGAAATGATCAGCTTGTAGATCCGGACAAATGTGCTCTTCCAATGCCGAAGCGATAACCATTTACGCATGAGGCACACCACCTTCAATAGCTTTTGCCGAACATTATAGCATAGGTGTGCCCCGGAAGCATCTTTCAGGCCGGTCAGCGGTGAAGCCGCAGAAATTCGGTTAACAAAGGCCCCATTTTTGAATAAATGCTATTGAACTCCCCGGGAGGCAACGGATTTACCCCAAATCCTGCTTCTACGGTAAAACCCGGCCTGCGGAATCGCTGAATGAACCAATCCTTATAACCGGCATCGCTGCCGCTTAGTTTCACCGGTTTGTAGCCGCTCACTCTTCCAAGCCGATCCGCAAGGTCCTCCGCTTGCTCAGGCTCGTATTCCCGGTAGTTCCAATAAATCTCCTCGCCTTGCGTATGTAGAGCAAGGACCGAGTCGAATTGCAGCGTTTGCGTCAAACGGGTCAGGGCCTGCGCTTCCGGCTCGCTTAAAGGGAAAGGACCCGGAAAATCACGGGGACCCGGACCTTCCTTCCCCCGGCGCAGCCGCTCTTCCTCCCAGTGGGCGGGAAATTGATCATTCAGATCCACTCCGCGGATATTCGCTTTCCATTGATCAAACTGCCCGGAGCCTTTATTCCATGCAAGCAGCTGCTGCCGGTATGGATTATCCGATTCAATTCCTTCTAGCGCCAGCTGAACACCATCGGGATTCACCATCGGAACGATCCACAATTCCGTCTCCCGGTAAAGCTGGCATGCCTGTTCTCCGAACAGAACACCATCCCTTGCACAAGCTTCAGCCCATTCTTCAACGAACCGCATGAGCAACGGGGTAGTAATCCATTCATTCGCATGGAAAGAACCATTCATATGAATACGTCTTGTGCCTTCTCCGCACTTCAACGCAACGATCGGTCTGCCAAGCACACTATGACCTATTACATAACCCCGGACAAAAGGATAGGCGCGCATCAGCCTGTCGCAATCTGCCACCAATTCCCGATATCCATATTGCCCGTTCACGAAGTCTTCCATGCCCGCTTCCCCCTTGGTTTCCCGTACATAGGCTGTAATCTTTTATCATGCTATTCACAGCATGCGCAGCACATGCCAGAGCCAAGGCTTACAATCCGTGTAAAAGGAGAAAACCTCTATCGAGGCCTCTCAAAAATGAGAGACCGCGTTTAGAGGTTGGTTAGGAATGCCATAATTCATCAACCGATCTTAGGCACTTGCCATACGACCGGCGTCAGTTCAATTTGTTCGCCAAGCCATTGCTGGGCAATAGACTTGAACAATTTTGGATCGCCGCTGCAGAAGAACTGATGGACCGGCAATACCTCACCCCGGGACATCCTCTCTTGGTCTTGGAGAATCGTGCTGACTTCGCGGGCCGTCTCCTCGGCTGAGCTGATCAGGTTAATGTTAGGACCAATAACTTCCTGAATTACTTCAGCAAGGAACGGGTAATGGGTACAGCCAAGAATCAAGCTGTCCATCGGAAACTTGCGAAGATGGCCAATTGACCTACGGATCGCTTCGTACGTCTCGAAGGAACGGAAATTCCCTTTTTCCACAAGCGGTACAAATAGAGGGCAAGCCTCGCTGATCACATGCACATGCGGCGAGATCTCCCGCAAGGCATCCTCATAGGCGCCGCTGTTTATCGTACCTTCCGTGCCAATGACACCGATGCAGCCGGTAAGCGTACGGCCGATCGCCGCTCTAGCTCCAGGTTTAATCACGCCTACAACAGGGATATTAACCCTGGCGCGTATATCCTCCAAAGCAAAAGCGGTAGCGGTATTACAAGCTATAACGATCATTTTCGGACGAAATTGAATTAAATAATCTACGATTTCACGCGTAAATCGGGTCACTTCCTCCGGATCACGGGGACCGTAAGGAGCTCTGGCCGTATCGCCAAAATAAACGATTCTTTCACGCGGCAGCTGGCGCATGACCTCTCTGGCGACGGTTAAGCCGCCTACGCCTGAGTCTAGTATCGCAATCGGTTGCTGCACAAACACACCGCTTTCTTAAACTTTTGTAGTAAAAGAGACCTTGAAGCTTCAATACTATATGAAACCAGGTACAAAAATGTACCTACATCTTATCTCAATTTCAGACAAGCTTCAAGGAAATCGCCGGGCGGTGTCGATTGATGCAGCAACAGACTTCGATACTTTAAAAGTCCTGGTTAATTGATCGTTTGCAGTTCTTTTGCGTCTTCAAATACTTCTTCGGTCTTATCTTCTAAAGCATCCGTCACTTCATCCGTAACTTCCCCAACTTCATCGGCCAGCTCAACGCGGCGCTGCTTCACGCTTGTTACTGCAGCTTCCGCTGCCGCTCTTGCCGTATCGGCCAGCTCAGTCGCTTGATTGCCGATTTGTTTCGCGAATCTGACTGTTGTATCCGATACTTGCTCTGCAGCTCTAACCGTTTGCTCCTGTACTTTTCTTGCGCCTTCCGAAATATCCTGACGCAGCTCCCTGCCCGCTTTAGGCGCGAACAATAATGCTGTTACGGAACCAATAATACCTCCCGCAATTGCACCAAAAAGAAATCCTTTTGTTTGTTTACCTGTTGCCATGATCAATCGCTCCCTTCAAATTCGAACTATTCGCCCTGGCCGTTATTGGAGGGCTCATAACGTTTACGGTTAGTCTGCCATTGCTGCCAGAAAGCCATACCAAGCTCCATCCATTCGAGCATGGAGCTCGCCTGCCGCTCTGCCGCTGCACTTTCCGCATGTTTAACTGCGGATTGTGAAATAACGCTCGACACACGATGAATAGCCGTCGTGGTGTGCCCGATCGTATCACCGATCTGTCCGGCTGCTTCGAACAACCGGTTCGCCTGCTGCAGCTGATGATGCGCGGTTTGGACCGTTTGCTGGGCGGAATCCGCAAATGCTCCCATTTTAACGGAAGCCTGCTTCAGATCTGCCTGCATCGCCTCCGCAGAGAGCTGTAGCTTTGCCAGCCTGACAAGAGCGGTACGGACGCCGATCAAGAGGCCTGCGGCAAGACATACAAAGGTGACAGCAGCAATCAGCGCACTCCATTCCATAATCGTCATGACCATTCCCTCCTTTTACCAAAGCGGGCGAATGCCCATTTCGTATTGCCATTATAAGCAGCATGGGCTTGACCTGACACAAAGCGGGCAAATAAAAAAGCTAACGGTTCGTTAAGAACCGTTAGCTTGATAATCAATTCCAATGGTATAGCTGCATCTTCCTCCGCCTTTGGCAAGGCATTCCGTCCGCTCGACCTTCGTTTGAAGCAAGGATTCGAACAAGGACAGTTCGCAGCTGCAAGCCTGCTCATATTTGCCCGCTACTTGCGCAATCGGGCAGTTATATTCATGGAGAACGTATTGCCCGTTAGCCTTATCTTCTACCTTGGCCATATAGCCCCCGGCATTCTGGATGGCTTCAAGCTCCGTTACTTTCTGCGCCAGACTCTTGCCCGTCATTCTAGGTTCGTACCGGTCAAGCAGCTTCCTCTGACGTCCTTCGAACATCCGGGTAATCAGTCCCGATGTCTCCGGGTCCTCTGCAAGCTCCTCAAGCAGATCAAGAGCAAGCAGATTGTAGTTTTTCGGGAACCGGTCATGAGCAAGACTCGTCAGCTCATAGGCATGTACGGGCCGCCCCATGGCCTGCTTGACGGAGACGACGCTGATGCTGCCTTCACGTTCCAGCGCATACATATGCCGTCTTACCGCCATCTCGGTTAAACCAAGCTCGCCAGACAGCTGTCCCGCACTTAGTCGCCCGTTTGTTTTCAACAAAAGCAAAATCCGCCCCCGTGTTGTCCCTTCCACACTGCGCGATTCCGACTCCATTACACGCTGTTTCTCAAGCATCAACCCATCACCACCCTTGCAGGCATTGTTAGGGTCATTGTATCGTATTTCAACCTTTTCGTAAATCGGATTCATCCGGCAGTTCGCGCTCCAAATACTGCTGGACAGACTCGCCAAATAGGCGCAGCTGCTCAGGAAGATCACGCGTCATAGCATGAAGCTCAGCCCTTGGCCAGCTGTAATAGTCTTGGACAATCGGCTTGCGGAGCTTAACCAGCTCGATCAGCAGCGGCTGCATAGATGAAGGGAAAGCACCGGCTTCACCCGTGATTTCAACGATATCCTCGTAGCTGCTTGCATCCCTTAAAATAAAACCGTCAATCAGGTAACTGCCGACATCCGTAACGGTCTCAATCGCGAGATGTAACGCCCGCTCCTGAGCCAAGCCTTCAAGCAGCGTACCCTGCCAACCCGAAGCCAGTGCTTCAAGTGCCGCCGTAATATCCGGGATGGCTTTCAATCTGACTGCTATTTGTTCTTTATTTACATAATACATGGTTTATTCGCCCGCTTTCAGCCTTGCTTTCTTCTTTTTCCCTTTTCGCTTGAGCCATGCCACCATCACAACACTGCTGATGAGGATGATGATCAAATAAGTCATAATTTCAAAGACGTCTCCCATGAACGGTCCGCGCTCCCTTGCCGAATTAGCTTACGAAGTCAACAGCGGCAGTAGCCTCGCGAACTTCGTTAATATGCTCGATAACCTTCTTATGTACAGGGTGAACCTGATAAGCTTCGAGGGCTTCGAGCGACTCGAACTTGGTAATAAGAGCGATGTCATAAGAACGTGCCGAGTGGATAACATCAAGTCCAACTTCGATCGATTTCAGCTCATCAATCTTGCCTTCCATATCCCGCAATACTTGAGCTGTACGCTCTACACTTTCAGTGCTGCCGTCCTTCAGCTTGAACAATACGATATGAGTAATCATAAATGAACATGCTCCCTTCAACTTGTCGAATGACAAATATCCTTTTGTCACATAATAACCCAAGCAGTCGCATTACGGCAACATTAGCCTGAGAAAGGATCGGTACGTTATGCGCTATCCCGTTACATTTGTTGCGACCCTCATAGGGCTTGCACTTTGTGTCTATAATTCCACCGGTTACGACCCGCATAATTTCGTGTTTTTTATGTTCAGCCCTCCGGCTTGGGTCGTGGACCTGTTTGTTGACATCCATGATGTTAACGTTCTTCTGATGTATATACTGACGGTTGTTTCTTGGGCCATTCTTGGGTTCATTGCCGACCGGCTGATCGAACGCGGGAGAAGCCGGGATCGCCAAAGAGCTTGACACAAATCGAAAGAGGAGCCCCCGGGCTCCTCTTCTCTTGTTTCTATGCCGCTTCCACGATCAGCTTCGTTTTCATTTCAGCATGTCCAGCACCGCATGGTACGGAGCAATGGATCTCATATTCACCCGGCTTGTCGAATTCCAGGTTTGTCTCAAGGTTATCGCCTTCCAGATCAACATTCAGCTCGTCGATCTTCAATCCATGGATGCCGCTTTTATTCTGCAGCTTCAGGATAACTTTATCGCCGACCTTAACTTTGTACTCTGCTTCGCCGAAAGTAAAGTCGCTGTTGGCTTCAACTTTAACGAGTACAGTGCCTTCAGGAAGTGAAGCGGATTCGTCTACCGGTTTGGCTGGGAGGCCGAATGTCAGCAAATAAACTCCCAGAAGAGAGGCCGCTGATAATAGTACGAACATGATCCATTTGTGCATTGCTACGTGCTCCCCTTTGCGATCTTAATGTCTTAGTGTTTAATTCTTATATTACATAAGATCGTCCGAAGTTCTCAACCTTAAACTGCAGAATCAGGAAAAGTTTTTTCCCGAATATGACAAAACCATGAACTTTTTGTGACTTATCCTTTGTAAAATTGCTTAATTACCTGCTCGGATTCCGCCTTTAAATAGCTCCATAGCAGAAAACAGCGATGTCGGCTTCCACGGCATATGTAGAATGTCTCAAGACCGTCCTTCTGCCGGCGTTCTTCAACAAGTTTGATGCCCGTCTTCCTGAACTGCATGCGCAGCGAAGCCTGTTCAAGCAGGACCCGGTCCTGTATGCCTCGAAGAAGCGATTCATACAGCCTTGGAAGCTTCATCGATCCTGTCCCCATCACCCTTATATCATGATCCAATATGAGCATCACGATTCCAAGAAGGATATAGCGCTGCACGAGCGCTGTATCCTCATCCGTCAGATAGGCCGGGGACTCACTCTCCCGTACCTGCAAATCAGCATACCGGATAGCCATTGCTATCGCCTCCCATAAATCGAACACTTGTTCTCATTATAGCGAACACAGCATGTACAGCGCAACCCTAAATCTTCACTTCCCTTTATCCTTCAGCACTTCTATGATTTTGCGCAGCCGGTCAGGGAGCGGAAGGCCGATCCGGCCGTAGTTCTCTATAATTGAAATAATCTCATTCGCAATATAGAAATAAATAGCCGCCCCCATTGTTACATTACCCAATTCAAGCAAAACATCAACACGATGTGCAAGAAGAATGACGAGAAGCATCATTCCTTTGCGCGCCAGTCCCCAGGCTCCGAAAAAACTGTTCAATCCTTTCCCTTCTTTTATAGATGCGGTAATGCCAGATACATAGTCAATACCCATTGCCACAACCAATAATGTCAAAGATTCCACCCATCCGCCGAATGCAAACGTAATCATAGAGCCGATAATTCCGCTAACCGAGCACACCATGACTAACTGCAACTCTCGCCACCCCTTTCTGCAAGTAGATCTATCTATCTTATGCAGAAAAGAAATGGGGTGCTTGTTCAAAAGTATATCACTCTATCAAACGGGCTATTTCGCATTGTAGCGGTCCAGCGCAGCCTTCTGAATCGCAACCGCCCGGTCAATGTTCAGCGCTTTAAGCTGGGCGACATAATCCTCATAGGATTCAAGCGGATCAATGCCAAGAATGATCCGTAAAGACATCTCGTCTACAAGTGTTGTAACGTCCTGCATGATGGCCGAGAATTCTGCGCTTTCCCTTTCGGTCTTCTGAACCGGCGGCAGCATATACGTCTCTGCGTCCGTATCCGACCATATGCTCACCGCGTCCTTCTGCACCTGCAGCATATAGTACTGTTCCATGTAAGCAACATCCTGGACAAACGGTCCAAAATAGCTCGCCCGGCTGTACATCGCGATCGCCTGGGAGGGAGCCAGCTTATCCGGGTTATGCAGGATCAGATCGGTATAGGTCGGTCTGCCGTTCTTCATCGTATAGCTGACGCCTTCAATCCCAAAGTTGAATAGAAGATGGCCCTCTTCCCCATAACCGTAATCCAGCATGCGAACGGCCTCTGCGGCATGACTGCTCTTCGCCGAAATCGCAACACCACCGCTGCTCATATAAGGATTAACCCTCTGCCCGAACATCGGTCTTTCCCCTTTATGGAGCACGGGATAAGGCGCGGCTACAAATTCAGCCTTTGGATCCTTCTCCTTGAGCAACGGCAGCCAGGTTCCGATACCAGAGCCTGCATTCCAGATACTTGCGCCGCTTCTTCCCGACATCATGCTGGAATCGATTGTTCTTGTATCTACCGTTGCAATATTACGGTCAATCAGGCCTTCCGCATACCATTCCCGGAATAAGGCAAGAAACTGCCGGTATCCCGGCTCGATCGGTCCAAACTTGACTTGCCCGTTTTTCAGATAAAACCCTTTTTTCACGCCAAAAGCCCCGACAAAAGCCCCGTTCTCAACACCAAACAGCGGGCTTGGCGTACTGAGAAACGTTAATGGCGCTTTTACCCCTTTTTTCTCCTTAAATGTTTGGAGTACCGTATACCAGTCATCAATCGTCACCGGAACAGACAAACCAAGCTCCTCCAGCCAATCCTTACGAATGATTGGACCTTGATAGGTACGCAGAAGGGGATCCCCTTGAATAAAAGGGAACACGTAATAGCTGCCGTCCGCCGTCTTGATCTGCTTGTCAATATCCGGATGCTCGCTCAGGTAACGTTTCAGATTAGGCGCGTACTGATCAATCAGATCATTCAGCCTCAGAATATAGCCGTCTTTAATCGCTTTCTCCGGTCCGCCCGGGAAATTCGCCCATTCGTATTCGATCATATCCGGCAGCTCGCCCGATGCCAGCATGACGTTCAAGGCCTGCTTCGCCTGATTGGAAGGCGGCTGAATAAACTTTAGTTTAACCCCGGTGCGTTTCTGCCACTCCTGAAAGAAAGGAACGTCCTGGAAACGCGGCTTCACACTGGCTGCATTCCCGTTCAGCTCTGCCCAATAGGTAAGCGTGTCGCCTGAAGCCGCTGGAGCCTGTCCCGCTATCTTTTCCAAAACAGCAGACTGCTCGCCATTATTCTCCGTTGACTTGCAGCCTGTAAGGCCGGAAATGGCAAGGATAGCGGTCAGGAGGAGAGCGATTATGCGGTGTTTCTTCATCATGACAGTCCCCCCTAATTCATTTCCTTGTATTTGCCCGGTGTAATGCCTTCATACTTCTTGAATACCCTTATGAATGTCGCGGCATCGTTATAGCCAACTGCCTTCGATACTTCATTAACGGATTCCTGATGTTCGGTCATCCGCTCTTTGGCCTGATGGATCCGATATTTATGCAGATAATCCAGCAGCCCCTCCCCCGTCTGCGTCTTAAACAGCTTGGACAAATAACTGCCCTTCAGGTCGAAGTATTCGCCAATCGTATTCACATTCATATTCGAATCGCTGTAATTGGTTTCAATGTAGCCGGCCACGCGGGCGGACAGATCACGTATGGACTCTGCCCGTTCATGCGTCATGTTGGACTCCAGCCTTGTAGAGGCGAAAACGCATACATCCCGCAGCAAAGAATGAAGCTCCTGCTGCATCTCCTGGATCGTATCGCAAGCCATTATACGGTCCATCCAATTCGGATTATCGTTCAGAACGCTGCCTTTGCCGTCGCCTAGTTCATTAATGGCCTTCACCATCGTTCCAACCAGATTAAACATAAAGCATTTGGCCAGCGTCAGATTCATCATCGGCTGCCTGAGGTTCCGCTCTGCAATATCGTTCATGAAGGCGGAGGCCTGCTCGAAATCACCGCTCTTAATCAGGTTGATCAGCTGCTGCTCCGCCTGCAGCGGATAATAATAGCCGAACTGTACGGCATCTGACGGCGATGTTCGGATCTCGTCGTACGTAATGATGCCTTTTTTGCCGAGCACCATCTTGTATTCCATAGCATCAACCGCTTCGCTGTATGCAGCCGCAATGCCCGGCAAGGTGCTGTGCCTGCCGCTGATCGCTACGGTTAGATCCAGATCATAACGCTTCAGGAAACGCTGCGCCTCTGTTGCTATCTCATGCAGATCTTTCTTGTAATCTCCGTCAACCTCAACCTCATCCTCAGCGGATAAATTCACGAGGCAGACCATCATATCATCAACCTCTGCCACATAACCTGCGTGCTTATAGCGGCCGGCCAGCTCCTCCACGACATTACTGATAATGAATTGAACGAATCTTCTCCGCTCATTATCGTCAATGCCGGGCAGCTTCTCGTAAAGGCTTTCATCATTCTCGATCACAAATAAGATGACAGCATAATCATCGGATATTTGCTCCATGCGGTAGGTCTTGAACGCTTCCTCATAAGGGATCGGCGAATCCAGGCGACCCTTGAGCAGCCTGCTCAGCATATTGGACCGCAGCACATTATGGTGCATTTGAAGCTGCATCGCAATATTGTCCTTCTCGCTTCGCGTTCGGCTGACCGCCCGCTGAATAAAGTTAAGCTCATTCCACTCGGTGTGCTCCTCCGTATTATTCTTATCCGTCAGCGACTGAACAAGCTGCTGAATCGGCGAATAATTACGGCGCATAAAGAACCAGGTGAGCACGCCTGCCCCCATAACGCTGATCAATATGCTTACTAATGTAAGCTTGCGGACGTATTCCGCCTTCTGCCAGTAGATACTGCTCGGAATAACAAGCGCGTACTTCAAGTCCGATACGGACGATTGCAGGTAGAAGATTTCCGAGTCTCCATACTTCATCGAAGCCGGCATGTCCTTGCCGCCGCTTCGCACCTGCTGCAGCACTGCCTCTTCTCCCTGCTTCTTCGGCAGATTAGACAGCAGCACTTCGTTGCTGCGGTTCAGAATAAGAACATAACCGCCGCTAAAGCCCGAGATACTCTTAATCGCATTCTGGAATCTGGCCAAGTCGGCCATGACCACAACCGTCCCGGCTTGTCTGCCGTTCAAATCCTTGGGCAGATGAGTGATATATGCGATGGAGGATTGGGTATTCCCCGCATCCGTAAGCGGCAGCAGAGTAAACTGATTATGCTCCGAGTTCTCGACGGCAGTCTGCCAGTCGTTATAATTCATCTCGCCGGTATCGTGAAGGGTCTCAAAAGCCGTCTTCATATCCCTGACATTACCGGAACGGAGTACCGCATGCTCCCGCTCCCATGTGACGTAAAATTCATCAATAGACGCATAGGAGGTCTGGTAGGTTTGAAATTCCTTTACTAACTGATAGGCGTCAAATTGCGCGTCCGCTTCGGATCTGCTTGAATACATCAAGGTCTGAAGCCGCGCGTTCCAGGTCAGCTCCATCGTCAGCCTTTTCATCAGATCAACCTGGTTGTCAATCGTATAGCCGACCTGCTTAAGCAGCGAATCATTGGCACGGTGAATCTCGCTCCGGAGTGCCGCGCTCGACTGCGAATAGACAATTAAGCTGATTAGAATCGGTACGAATAATACCGCACAATAGGAAATGAGCCATGTCACGATAATGCTCTTCCGTTTCTGCCATATGGATTGAATATTCAAACCAAGATCTCCTCGCCTATACTTAAGAGTTAATAGAACCTTATTATAAGCATAGAAAAGGGGCGGAAGGAAGTTTCAAAATGTGCAAAACGATTGACGATAGCTCAACTGGCCGCTGAAAACAGCACAAATAGCCCGTTGGAATCATCCAATCGGGCTATTTGATATAAAACGATCTATAACGAAATTTAGAACATCCGCTGCTTCCAGCCGTTCAGCTTCGCGATCGCCTCCACGAAGAAATAATCTCCGTAAATGAGAGACACGTCGACATTTTGTCCCGCCGGCTTATGACCGGTGCCATGCTTCAGGATCGCTTCATGCGAAGGCTCATCCCAAGTGCCGTAATTGGCATATAGGGAACCAAGAATCCGTTCCGCCGCTTCACGGTAGACACGTCCTTCCTTCTCCGTTAAGAGGGAAGCCAGTTCGATCAGACCGGAAGCTGCGATTGCACCCGCCGATGTATCACGCGGCTCTTCGTCCATATTCTCGGATGCCCGGAAATCCCAATGCGGAACATGATCATCCGGCAAATTCGCAATGAAGTAATGGGCAACGCGCTGTGCCGCGCGCAAGTATTCGATATTGCCTGTATAGCGGTAAGTATTCGCCATGCCGTACAGGGCCCAGGAAGCACCGCGGCTCCAGCCGGAATTAGGCGCTGCTCCTTGTCCGCCGCGCACCTGGTCGAGTTCGCCTGTCTCCGGATCAAAGCAGACGATATGATTAACCGAGCCGTCTTCGCGGATGAAATACTGCAATACGGTATCTGCATGCGCGCTTGCCATATGGGCGAACCGCGGATCCCCGCTCTCTGCCGAAGCCCAGTACAAGAGGGACAGATTCATGCAGGTATCAATAATCGACCAGCCATGCATGTCGCTGTTCCAGGCACGGATAAATCTGCCGTTCAGATTGAAGCGGCCTGCCATAAAGTTTGCGGCGAACAAGCCGCGGCGTTGTGCATCCTTGTCTCCTGTAATCCGATATTTCGCAACCGCTGTCGGCAGGAAATGAAAGCCTACATCATGGTCGAAGGAGTTCGGAACAAGCATCTGCCTCTCCAGCTTCTCATCCCATTCCCATGCAGCCGCCTTATATTTTTCCTCGCCGGTCACTTCGTTCATCAGCCACAGAATACCCGGCCAGAAGCCCGAGGTCCACCAGTCTGCTCTCTGATCATCGTAAATCCCGTCTGCCTTCGCCACATGCGGAGACTTGCCTCCGATCTGAACGATCATGCGGTCTACCTTCTCTTCAAGCTGCTTCCAGATCCGTGAAAGATCCAATTTCGTTTGAACCGAGCTTGCCTGCATTGTTCTGCCTCCTTGAACAAAATTTAGCCTTTAACGGAACCTACCATAACGCCTTTAACGAAGAAACGCTGTACGAACGGATAGACACACAGGATAGGAACTGTCGCCACCATAATCGTCGCATATTTAATCGTTTCGCCAATCTGGAACCGGTCTCCTGCCGAAGCCCCCGACGACATGCTGTCGGTTGAGTTGGCGATCAGAATCTCGCGCAGCACGAGCTGCAGCGGGAACAATTCACGGCTTCGGATAAAGATCGATGCGTAAAACCAGCCGTTCCATTTGTCCACGGCATAATACAGGATCATAACCGCGATAACCGGCATCGAGAGAGGGATGATAATCCGGAACAAGATTGTAAAATGGTTCGCCCCGTCGATCTTTGCCGATTCTTCGAGCGCTTCCGGAATGCCTTTAAAGGCCGTACGCATAATGATCAGGTTAAAGGTGCTGATCGCAAAAGGAATAATGGTTGCCCATAACGTATTCAGGAGGCCTACACCTTTCACGACCAGGTACATCGGAATCAAGCCGCCGCTGAAAAACATCGTTAACAGAATAAGACCCATAAACCAATTGTTCCACAGCACATCTCTGCGCGATAACACATATGCGCCTAATGCGGTCATGATCAGGTTAAGCGCGGTACCGAACACCAGAATAAACAGCGTGTTTTTATAACCGGTCGTAATCCCCGGATTCTTGAATACGCTCGTATACGCATCCAGGCTTAATCCGAGCGGATGCCATAGAATGCCTTTATTGGCTACAAGCTGTCCCGCGTCGCTGAAGGAAGCGAACAGGACATATAGCAGCGGATATAACGTCGACACGATCAAAATCAAAAGAACGGCATAGACAATGACGTCAAATATTCTCTCGGAAAAGGTCGCCTTTATCTGCATCAACTCTCACCTCACCATAAGCTGCTTTTATTCACCTTGCGGCTGATATAATTGGCGGTTACAAGCAAGGCAAGGTTAACAACGGAGTTGAATAATCCAACCGCCGAGCTGTAGCTCCATCCAAATTCCAATAGACCTTTCCGGTAGACGAAGGACGAGATCACATCCGCCGTATTGTAAGTAACCGGGTTGTATAACAGAATGATTTTCTCAAAACCAACGTTAAGCATATTGCCCATCCGCAGGATGAACATGATGGTAATCGTAGGCAGGATGCCCGGCAGTGTAATGTAGAAAATCTGCTTCAGCCGGCTTGCGCCGTCCATCCTGGCTGCTTCATACTGCTCCTGGTCGATACTCATCAAGGCCGCGATATAAATAATCGATTCCCAGCCGATCCGCTGCCAGATCTCTGATAAAATATAAATCGGACGGAACAGCTCCGGCTTCTGCAGCATCGCCTGGCCGTCATACCCAAACAGCATAAACAATCTATTAATAATGCCGTCAGCATTCGTAAAATCAGTAATGATCCCGCAAATCACGACCAGAGAGATAAAGTAAGGCATGTACGTTATCGTCTGGGCTACCTTTTTGAACGTCTTGCTCTGAACCTCGTTAATTAGCAGCGCCAGCAGAATTGGTGCGGGGAACTCAAAGATTAACGAATACAAGCTGATGACAAGCGTATTCTTAAGGATCCTTGTAAAGTAGTAGCTGCTGAAGAAATCATGGAAATGCTTGAGTCCTACCCAATCACTGCCCAAAATGCCTTTCATCGGCGAATATTCCTTGAATGCGATTAATGCCCCGTACATCGGAACGTAATGAAAAATAATATAATAAGCGATGACAGGAAGCATCATCAGATATAACAGTTTGTTCAGCTTAAAATCGCGGATATAGCGGTTTTTGTTGCCCACGCCGGTATTCACCTCGCTCCATATTGAGGGAGAGGGAGAAGACAACGCCTTCTCCTCCTCGAACTTCTATCTCTTAACGGCTGTTGTAGCGGTCAAGAGCCGCCTGCTGAATTTCAATCGCACGGTCCAGATTCAGCGATTTCATTTTTTCTACATACTTATCGAATGCTTCGACCGGTTCTGTCCCCAGGATGATCTTAAGGGACATTTCGTCGATCAGCGTGTTCACGTCGTTCATAATAGCCGCATACTCGGAGGCTTCGTCCGGCGATGGCGTAATTGGCGGCAGCTGGTATTTCGCTGCGTCCGTTTTTTGCCATGTCGATACGGCGTCACGCTGGGTTTGAAGAGCGAAGAACTGCTCCGCATAACGTTTGTCCTGAACGAAAGGACCATTGTAGCTGCCGCGAGCATAGAGCGAGATCGCTTGCGCGGGAGCCAGCTTGTCCGGGTTCTTCATCAGAAGATCGGTGTAAGTCGGGTAGCCGTCTTTCATGTTGTAGCTGACGCCTTCCGTACCGAAGTTGAAGAACAAACCGCCTTCTTCGCTGTAGCCGTAGTCCAGCATTTTGACAGCCAGCTCAGGATCTTTCGCTTGCGTCGTAATCGCTACCGTACCTTCGGAAGCATAAGCGGTGTTATGCTGGCCGAATTTAGGCGTGTCGCCTTTCTTCAATACCGGATATGGTGCGCCGATCAGAACGGCCTTAGGATCTTTGGCTTCCACAAGCGGCTGCCATTTGCCGATCCCGCCGCCGGCATTGCCGATCGATGCGCCAGTTGCTCCGGATGCGATGTTGCCGTCAACCGATTTGGTATCTGCTGTTGCGATGTTTTTGTCAATCAGGCCTTTCGCATACCAGTCACGGAACAAAGCCAGGTACTCTTTGTATCCTGCTTGCTCCGGACCAAATACAACCTTGCCGTCCTCTTGATAGAAGCCGCGAGTTACGCCAAATGCGCCCATGAAGGCACCATTGCCGCCGTCATTAAAGAAGCGTGGTTTGCTGTTGAAGGTAAGCGGTGCTGCTGCACCCTTCTTCTCTTTGAATGCCGTAAGTGCCGCTGTCCAGTCGTCGATGGTTTCCGGAACCGGCAGGCCAAGCTCATCCAGCCAGTCTTTGCGGATAATCGGACCTTGGAAGACGCGAAGGTACTCGTCACCGCGAATGAACGGGAACGCGTAGTAGCTGCCGCTGTCGGTTTTGACCATTTTGTCGATGTCCGGATTCTCTTGCAAATACTTCTTCAGGTTAGGAGCGTATTTATCAATGAGATCGTTCAGCTTCACGATATAGCCGTCCTGGATCGCTTTCTCAGGGCCGCCCGGGAAGTCGCCGATGAAGTTGTACTCCACCATATCCGGCAGCTTGCCGGAAGCGAGCATGACGTTAAAGGCTTCTTTTACCTGGCCGGTAGGTGGCTCTGTGAACTCCAGCGGTACGCCGGTTTTCTTCTGCCATTCCTGGAAAAACGGGATATCCTTATGAGACTCTTTCACGCCGATCAGCTGACCGTTGATTTCGCCCCAATACGAGAGCGTCTTATCCGTCTTGATCGGATACGTTGTTGCTTCTGCCGGCTGTTCCGCCGAATTGTTGCCGCCGCTTGCAGCGTTTGTGCCTTCGCTGTTCTTATCATTATTAGAAGAACACGCTGCGAGCATTGTTCCCAGCAAAGCGATGCTGAGTGAACCTGCTACCCATCTTTTCATGACCCTACCTCCGTTTGATTGTGTAGTGAAAATGGCTACATCCACAGATTAAAGGAGGGCAATCCGCATCGATATGGGCAAAACATGCAATGGAATGGGGAATTGAGAAGGGGAAATTGAGGATTTCGCCATTTAAATTGATGGAAGGAGTGATGATTAGTACAATGCAATGGGGAAAATTGAGAATGGAGGACTTAGAAGAGGGTGGAATGGCAGAAATGTACCTCCCTTCTCTCTGGGGAGAGGAGGAAAGAATAGAAAATGGATAGAGCTTCGGCAAATATCCGAGGCTCTATCCATTTCATTTTAGAGATTAGTACCAAGCATTAAGTAATCAATGTCTATTTTGCTTGAGTATTACATTAAGTCTTCTTTCTCCACAGACCTCCGGAACATGGAACAAATCCGCAATCGGTATAGAAACCTGTGTGTTTGGTATCATAGGTCAAGGTTACAATCTCGAGCCCGGCATGTTCAGACTCTTGAAGCAGTTTCTTTACTAAAGCCTGACCTATTCCTTTTCTCTGATGCTGAGGATGAATGATTATATCTTCCATATAGCCATGCTGCAATCCCATTCCTGATACATAACCGAATGCAATTAGTTCATTCCGTTCATCCCGGAGACCAGCCCAAAAATTGCAGCGCTTAAACAAAGTGGGATAATCAGAATGACGTCCATCCCAACCCACGAGTTCTCTTAATTTCGGGACCTCATGCGGTTCAATGGGTAAATTGATCATAATTTCCCGCTTCAGTTGATCCTCTCTCCTCCCGCTCAACTCGCCAGCTCGATTATACAAATGAAATTAGCTCTTTCAAATCCTGTATAACACCGTCTGCCACAACATCATGGGAAAAGAAGGGATTTTGCTTCCACACGGCTTTCATCCCGACCGCGCGGCTTGCCCTGATGTCGCTGTCAGGGTGGTCGCCGACGAATAGAGAGTCTTCTGCTTTTACGCCCAGCTTAGACAGTGCACGATGAAAAATAGCCGGATCCGGCTTACGCAGGCCTTCCCATTCCGAGATAAGCACCTCGTCGAAGAAATGACTAATGCCCAACGCTTTGAAATTGTCATATTGAAACTGGCCATATCCATTCGATATTAAAGCGATCTTGATTTCGTGACTTTTAAGGGATGACAACATAACAACCAGATTGGGGAACCCGACACAATGCTTCTGAAAAGAATGCAGGTAGTCCTCCAAGAGCTCCTCCCAGCTAATACTGCCGATAGCGAATTCATCGAGAAGCTGCTGATACACTCGATCCTTCCATACATAGCCATGCTGGTCGAGCTCGATAAACCGCTGCGTAAAATCATTCTTCTGTACATTATGAAGCTCCGGATAACGATCGTATTGATCCTCAATGAACAAAGCCAGTGATTTATCACGATCCAATAATGTCCCATCCAGATCAAAAAGCACCGCTTTAATTCTCATTGTCATTCGTTTCCTGGACACGCGGGATCCGGCCAAATGAGACCTTCCTCGGAAGTTTGCTCGTATCAAGCGCAGCGTAAGCCTCTCTAATATCGGGAATACGCCTCTTTGTTAATACGTAACCGCGTATGATATCCCGCAACGGCAGGAGCTGTTCAAGAGGTTTTTCGGCCAGCGCTTCAGGAGTTATTGATATTTCCGTTTGAAAAACTTTCGTAAGCATACGGGTCAATTCATCTTGTTCAGCCGGCGTTAAACTATTGAACAACTCTATGATTTGATGTTCTTCGAATCTCATAGATTCCCCTCCACCTATTAACTTAGCAATAGCCTAAACAACTGACGGCTTCCACCTTCCGGACCGTGAGGCACTGTCTCTTTTACCGGAACAAAACCGAATTTCTCATACAGCTTTCGTGCGGGAAGTCCGGTTGGGGTATCCTCGCCAAACGTTACTACCGACACCTCGGCCGGCACTTGAAATTGCCCCAAAACATGCTTCATAAGCATCGTTGCTACCCCCTTGCTTCTCGCCCGTTCGGAGACAGCAAGCCACCCGATCTTATAGTTAGGTGCATGTTTAGTTGAGATCATGACACCACCAAGCAAGGGTGACCCTGTAATATCGCTATTTTCCCTCATGCAAAACGCTCTGCCCTCGTCTATATTCCGCTCCAGCGTTTGAATAAACAAAGGATCATCAACCATCGGCCCAAAAAGCTCTTCCACTTCCGCAGCGAGCACCAGCCATTCACGTATATCCTCTTTTGTTGCCTTCACGACTTCCATGCATTTCTCCTTTTTTCTTAGCTCCACTAGTTCACATCGCCCAGATACCGAATGCTGCCTTCCTTATTTTTAATTCGCATCCCTAATTCTTTTGGATAAAATCGGACTTCATCCAGCCGGTTAATGTCCACCCAATCAATTCCTATTTGATAGTGATCCGGAACGGATACATTTTCAAAGGTTGGGCTTGAAGATACCAGATTACACTCAAAATAAAATTCCACCTGATGCGTACCTGGATCTCCGCCGTCATAATTCCTGCCGATATATTCACGGACATGGACAAGATCGAGGACTTCCACCTGTTCACCAATCTCCTCCATACATTCCCTTACAACCGCTTCCCTCAAATTCTCTGAATGCTCCTGACCGCCGCCGGGGCATATATAAAATAATCCCTTATCATCTTTATTGACCGTCAATAACATTCTCTCATCTTGAATAATAATAGCTTTAGCAGAGTTGCGAATAGAATTCATGTCAACCTCCGATAATTAAGATATTCTAAAATGACATTGATAAATTCTGTTTTGGCATCCGCATAGGCAAGTTTATCCTTATGGTGTTCGAGCGCCAGCACTTCCTTTAGCTGCCCATAATTGTTTCGAGCTTCGATATGCTGATTCAGGTGATCGCGAAAAGCAAGCTGTCTCAACAAATACGGGCTGCCCGTCTGATACAAATGAACTTGATGAGTTCTAGGCTCCCCTTTATTGAAATAGTGCCGGTCAGGCAAGATGTTAATCCCCTTATACGCATACCCTATTTTTTCCAACCCTTGAACACATTCGTACCCCTCTTGAAAATCTTCCACCTCGATGGCCATATCAATAATGGGCTTAGCCTTTAACCCTCTCACGGCCGTACTTCCAATATGATGAATGTTGTTGATTCGACTGCCTATTTCACCTTCTATTCTAGCTTTCTCCGACAAAAAAGCATGCTCCCACTCTTCAGTCCAGGGAACAAGAAACACTTCACCTTGCGGCAAACCAAGCATGATTCCACTCCTTTATTTATTCGAATGAAGTAAAATGATCTCTTTGGCTGTGAATTCAATATCCAATAGCATTAACCTCGGACTCGCCTTTGTTTACTTCTTTCGAGCAATTGACCAGTAATTCATTGGTTTCAACCGTATCTATAGAATCCTCAAACACTTTGATCTTTTGCCCGCATGCCGCAAGGAAACAGCATAGAAGAACGATCAGCAAAACCTTATAAAAGTTATACAATGAGATCCCACCTTCTCATCATGGCCTATAAATACTACCACATTTTGGAACAATCTATCAGACTATTCTTAAAGGAGATTAGCTTGATGCATGAATATTTCTAATTGGCGAGAACTTAAATATGGATAGGATTCAGAGTATTATCCTTTACACTTTTGTCGGACGACAAGAACTTATATACAAAAACGACAAGAACTTATATACATACCTGTTAACGCAATGAAGCTGCCGATTGTGCCGGCAGCTTCGTCCTGGTTGCTTATTGAGCTAAAGTTCCCCCGTTAGTTCAACATCTTTTTGTTTTAATCTCGAATTAAAAGTCATCACCTTACTTCCGTGTACTCGTAGTAGAAACCTCGGCTGACGGAATCATGGGAGGGTGAACGCCAAGAGTGCAAAGCATTTTTGGCAAGCCTTCTAATACGGCTTTGTATAGAAATTCTTGTCTTGAGCTCACGACAAGAACTTCTATACAAAAAATAAAAAAGCCGCAATATATGCGACTTCGATTGTATAAATGTTGTTGTCGTCTGACAATATTGTTTCAAGAGAACTGCAGGCGTGCTTCAAGTTCGATCCTGTACTTTGCAATCCTCGCAGTAATGCATACCTTTTCGGTTTCGTTTCACTCGGTCGTAAACTTGAGTTCCCTCGAAGACCCCAAACTCTCTTTTGCAAATATAACAGGTCGAATGCAAACGAAATCCGTTTGGTTGGTTTTGCACCGAAATCCCTCCCGCCCATGTGACAAGCTGCAATAAATCTTTGACCTAAACTTGAACATGACTAATTACGAGTTGTTTCATCTAACCGCCTCCTTCAAATGTATACTATACTCATGGCCTATTACCAAGCCCCTTCAACCTTTTCGCCGTTATACATTAAAATAATAAAGGTACATTCCCCTTAAATTTAAGGAAAATGTACCTTTTCCGACTTTTTCAGCGGCCTCCAACTTCGCTCCCTACCCCGACCTTGATTGCCGCTTCACCATCTGCAACCCTACAGCGGCAAGGAGAATCAACCCTTTTACTGAATCGTTCAACAACGCATTCATTCCGACCGCCGTTATGATTTTATCGATCATTGTGAATGACATGGTGCCGAACACGATACTCGCCACTTTCCCTCTCCCGCCGGACATGCTGATTCCGCCGATGACAACGGCAGCGATGGCATAGAGCTCGAAGTTCTGACCGGACGTTGCCGGGTCGAAGGAGGTATCTTTCGCAATCTTCAGGAACGCTGCAAATCCCACCAATGCGCCGCTAAGCAGGAATACCTTGATTCTGGTCCAATGAATATCGATACCGGCTAGCTTAGCAGCGCGCGGATTGCTTCCGAGCGCATAGACACGCTTTCCGAATTTGGTAGAGGACGATATGTACGTGAGAGCCACTGCGATACAGATAAAAATAATGCCAATGACGGGGAGTGTTAGCAATTCTCCATTGCCGAGCTTGAACAGCGCCGAATAGCTGGATAATGATCCGTCCACGCTGTATCTCGTTTCACCCCGCTCATTCATCATATATTGCGAGATCGACCTAAAGATCAGCATCGTTGCCAAAGTGACTATGAACGAAGGCATCAGCAGCCAGCCAACAAGCACGCCGTTAATGAAGCCGCACACCATTCCGAGCAGAATGGCGATGATCAGCCCTGCAAAGATGTTATCCACTTGGTTGTAAACGATAATGGTCAGCCCGCCGACAAGGACGAAGGAGGAGCCGACAGAGAGATCGATATCCCCGGTAAGAATGATGAATCCCATTCCGAGCGCAATCGTCCCCAGAATGGCGCTGTGAAGCAATATATTCGTCATGCTGGTCCAGGATGTATCGCTGCCATTCGTAAACAAGAAGGCAATGAATATGCCGATAAAGACGATAATGTAGTTGTAGTTGGACCACAGATATTTATAGTTGACGCTCATTCTCCGCCGCACTCCTCTCCTCCGGAACAATGGCGTTTGTCGCATGGAGCATGACGCGTTCTTCGTTGATTTCTTCCCGGTTCAGAATCGCCGTAATGGTCCCGCGATAAAACACCGCACAACGGTCCGCAATTTTCTGAATCTCTGTCATCTCGAGTGTATTGACAATAATTGTTTTTCCTTGCTTGGCCAGCTCGAGAATAAGCTTATATATTTCGTGCTTCGCGCCGATGTCAATCCCCTGCGTAGGGTTGTCGAAAAGAATAAGGTCCGCGTTGGTGCGCAGCGACCGCGCCAGGATGATCTTCTGCTGGTTTCCGCCTGACAAGCTTGTGATCATGTCCCGATAGCTGCCCGCCTTGATTGCAAGCTTTTTTCTCAACTCCTCGTAGGTTTGAAGCTCTCGTTTTTTGAATATAAACTTCTGTCTGGAATGAATCGCGTGCTCGGAGAGGTAAGTATTTTCGAGCAGGTTGAGGTCCGGGATGACGGAGTTTTCCTTGCGGCTCGCGGGAACCATCGCTATTCTTAACTTCATCGCGCTTCGGATGCTGTGAGGCTGGAGGCTTCGGCCGTAGATGAGAAGCCTGCCGCTATGAGGCTGCAATACGCCGAAGATCGTCTGCAACAGCTCCGAGCAGCCAGCGCCTTCCAAGCCTGTAAATGCAATGATTTCGCCTTTCTTCACGGTCAAGTTGACGTTGTGAAACCGCCTGCCGGAGAGCTGCTGTATCTCTACGATTGCAACACCTGCCGTGCGCTCTACATACCCTACATCGGATGAATACCGTTCCCCGACCATATGTCTGGCGATTTCCTCCGGCGTGGTGTGCTTGATGTCATTCGATACAACCAGCTTTCCGTTGCGAAGCACGGTGAAGCGGTCCGCAATCCGGAAGATCTCCGGCATCTTGTGGGAGATAAAGATGAAGCTTTTGCCGGCATTTTTCAATCTTCGGATAATAAAGAACAGCCGCTCAATCTCTTCGTTGTTCAGCGCTGTGGTAGGCTCATCCAGTATAAAAAGCTTCGCTTCCCCCTGCAGCACCTTCGCGATTTCCAGCAGCTGCTTTTTCCCCGTATCCAGGCTGCCTGCGTATTCCATAGGGTCTATATCGACACCCAGTTTACCCATCAACGCGCTTGTCTGATCAACCATCTCTTTCTTTCGCAATCTGCCGAGGGGACCGGTCAGCTCCTTGCCCAGAAACACATTCTCGTACACACGCAAATCGTTAAATATATTCAGTTCTTGATGAACAAAGGCAATCCCGTGCTGCTCGGCCGACTTGATGCTGTGTTGGGTGATCTCCCTGCCGTCGAAAGAGATCAGGCCGTTATCCTTGCTATGAACGCCAGCCAGGATGTTCATCAGCGTGGATTTGCCCGCACCGTTCTCTCCGAGCAAGGCGTGTACTTCTCCCCGGTTAACGCTCAGACTAACGCGGTCGAGCACAGTAACTCCATAGAACGCTTTGGTGATGCCGTCCATCTTCAGCAGTTCCATATGCCCCCACTCACCTTGTATATTAGGATAATCCGCTCATAAGCACGATCATCTCATAAGCGGTTTATTTACCGTACTATTTCTCTTCGTACGTGCCGAACGCCTTGAAATCCGCTACGTTGCCGGCATCGACGACCTTAACCGGAATGACGTGATCCTGCTCGACTGTTCCTTTTTTCATGAGGAAGTCCGTCATCACCTGCATGGCCTCTTGAATCATAGCCGGATCGTAGGTTACCGAAAAGATATCGAATGTGGACGGGCGTGCTATTGTCTGATGTTTGTCTTTCAAAATTGCATGCATTTCGGCAAGACCCGAAGAGGCGCCCAGTGCCTTCAGCTGCTTCAGAAACGCTTCCTTCTTGCCTGCATCAAGGGCTGAACCGTTCAGAGATTCCAGGACGCCGATAGCGATTTCATCATCGTGCGTGAAGATCCAATTCTCCTTGGAGGTATCAAGCTGGGCGCTGCCGAACCACGATTCGAACAGCTCCTTCCCTGTATCGCGGCTCCAGCCGGTGGCTGCGGATTTCACCACTGTCTTGTCGATCTCTTCTTTTGTCCAGCCTTGCTCGCTTAGGTATGTCCTGAATCCGTTCGAACGAAGCTCCGGCACGGAGGAATTGTCTCCGATCATTTCATAGACATAATCGTCCTTGGTGAGACCCTTCTCAACGAATCGCTTAGCCGTCTCATAACCGATGCCTTCGTTATCGCCCTTTACGTTCGAGACCACCTTCTCATCGATCATCGGACTCGTTATGACACGGTCGAATTGGACAAAGGGGATATCTGCGGCCGCAATTTTCTCCAGAGTCGATTGAAGACCGTTATCGTACGGAAGAATAACAATGCCGCCTATGCTGCCCGATTTACTCAAGAGGTCATCCACTTGCTTAATTTGGTTCTCCACATCCGTCGCTGCAAACACCTTGACTTTGAATTTCTCATTCACCGCATCGTCCTTATTCAGCTCATCTGCCTTCTCCTGTGCGTAAGTCAGAACAGCCCCCGTCCAACCATGATCCGCGCTCGGCACCATGACGGCAATTTCCTTCCCGGAGTCGTCGCTCGTGCAGCCGGCTAGTCCCAACCCGGACAGCACCAGAATCGCGAGCACCAGCATTACTGAAACTCGATTTCTAATCATACCAACCCTCCATTCTTGATATATTCCCTTTGGTCTCAATCAAGTGTATTCGTGTACAACTACAATCATGTCAGGGTGATAAGGGGGATTGTGGTTTCCTAAATCGTGTCTTTTCGGCATGGTCTAACAGGTTGGTTTCCGGCAAGTTTGAAGGGCCACCCTATAATGGATGGCCCTTTATTGACTACTATTATAATTCATGAAATTTGTTGAATGACTTGCAAGATTTTCTTCTTCATGACTGCATCGTCTGTTCAGATGTTTCAAATTCAATAAACATTTCTCTTAAATCTCCTTTGATTTTCAGTATTTCGTCCACTCTTCCCACAGCCATTACCGTGCCGTCCGAAAGGAGACCAACGGAATGCCGATGACCCGCCGCTATGGTATTCTTTGGCCACCGTTTCATTTTTAGCGCCGTTTCCGGCGAAGTATGATACATAGTTCACTTCACTCCTCAAAACAATGACCTATCAATAATAGGTGTCATACCCCTTGCAACTTTGCAAGTAGCTCACCTTTAATATATTTCACTAATTCATTAAACTATCCTGCCCTTTAGTTCAATAAAAAAGCAACCGAGCATGTAAGCCGGCTGCTATCATATTGATCTCAACTAACGTTCCCCGTTAGCCATACATGCAGCGCAAGATCAGCGCTGCACCACAAAGGATGAAAATGTTTAGAATCTGTCAATACTTCTAACGGGGCTGGGAGAAGAAGGTCTATGAACTATGGTGCCATTTGAGCCCAACCGTTAGTCTGACTCCAACCATCACGGTGCATCACAGAATGTCGCACCCTTTATGGGTAGCACTTATGGGAGATTAATCCTTTTTGACTGGTTGCACCAGCCTTACCTTTGCTTTAGAAGAAAGTCGCTACTACCTCTTCACACTACATAATCGTTAACATCATAGGCTCAGGCCTTTTTTTAAAAAGTGCTTTTATGGGTCTTTTTTGTTTTGCTCATTTACTGGTTTTGAGCTAATTTAATTTTCATGGGAGTTTAACGAGTTAGTGGAGAAGTTTGTTGATTTTATTTTCTGTTCATCTAATTCTACAATTAATGTGTGTGCTCCGGATGGCTCAACTCATTCTCATGTTCTTTTCTTCCAATTTTCTGCAAAATGATCTACCGCTGCTTGCTCAATTGCCAGCCCTTTTGTGTAACGCTCCATAAACAAGGCAAAGCCATTCACATCTGCGCTGTCAGGATAAACCTCTTGTCCTTCTGCATCTTTGAACACTTTAGTGGCAAGGTAATCAGCCAAGCCCTCGTGCTGCTGCTTATTAACCATATAGGATGCCAAAATCGCCATCCCCCATGCGCCACCCTCTCCAGCCGTAGACATTACCGAAACAGGAATATTCAGTGCTGCGGCACACATTTTTTGACCGACTAGCGGCGTTTTGAACAATCCGCCATGCGCCAAAATACGGTCAATTGTTACATTTTCCTTCTCTGTCAAAATATCCAACCCGAGCCTTAGTGCAGCAAATGCGGTAAACAGATGTATTCTCATAAAGTTAGCTAGATTGAAGCGGCTTTCTGGAGAACGAACGAACAGCGGACGTCCTTTTGCAAACCCAGTAATGTTCTCGCCTGAATAGTAACCGTAACTCAGCAAGCCGCCGCCATCTGCGTCTGCTTCCAGCGCTTTGTTGAACAGGACGCTGAATAACTGGTTCATATCGGGTTTCAGTCCTATTGCTTCATAAAATTCACGGAACAAGCCGAGCCATGCATTAATATCGCTGGAGCAGTTGTTAGCAAGAACCATGGCGACAGGGCTGCCATCAGGTGTAGTCACGATATCAATCTCAGGGTACACCCTGGATAAATCTTTCTCCAGAACAAACATTGCAAAAATCGACGTACCTACGGAAATGTTGCCGGTACGCTTTTTGACACTATTCGTAGCAACCATGCCTGTTCCTGCATCGCCTTCTGGAGGACATAGCGGAATTCCTGCTTGCAGGTTGCCTGACGGATCTAACAGTTGAGCCCCAGCGTCATTGAGATATCCAGCATGTTCACCTGCAGTATAAACTTTGGGTAAAATATCTTTAAGATTCCACGGGTAGCCTTTATCGGCAACTAAATCGTCAAACTTCTTCACCATATCTTCATTACATTCCTCTGCAGATTCATCGATTGGGAACATACCAGAGGCATCCCCTATACCAAGAGCTTTGTTGCCAGTCAACAGCCAATGAATATAACCAGATAAAGTCGTAATATAATCTATGTTAGTAACATGCTCTTCATCGTTCAAAATCGCTTGATATAAATGAGCGATGCTCCAGCGTTGAGGAATTTTGAATTGGAATTTCTCGGTTAGCTCCGATGCAGCTGTACCCGTTGTGGCATTGCGCCATGAACGGAACGGAACCAATAGCTCCCCTGCTTGATCAAGTGCAATATAGCCCTGCATCATGGCAGAACATCCGATTGATCCGATTTTTTGTAGTGTTACGCCATAATTATTCTCAACATCTTGCTTTAACTGGTGATAGGTTTCTTGTAAACCCTTAATCATTTCATTGAGATGATAGGTCCAATAACCGTCGATCAAATGATTTTCCCACTCATAGCTGCTGGAACAGATTGTTTCAAAATTGTAATCAATCAGTACAGCCTTGATTCGTGTGGATCCAAATTCGATGCCAAGTGAGGTTTCTCCCCGAACTATCGCTTTTTTAATATTTTGATCCATGTTGGCATTGCCCCTCTCTGAATTTGAAATTGAACCGAATATAGCATAAGGATTCTCGTGTTGTGATGATGAACGCTTGCCAAAAGAATAGCACTTTTAACTTAGTTTGTATATTAAACAAACTAAGTTAAAAGTGGTAAACAGTAGCTTTATTAAGCTCTTCTGCCTGTTACTTCCATAAAAATAGCAGCCTCTTACTTACGGCTGCTGCTTGTAGCTGTATGGAACTAACGTCTCCCGTTAGTTTAATACTTCAATCCGTTTATTTATTTTGTCTTATTACATCTTCTGCCCTTACCTCTAGTTGTTTATAGTAAAGGTAAAGTGGTCTGTTATTCTTCATTGCATTTGTCTCGATATGTATATCTCGCTTGCCAATAATACCGCCGTTTATTTTTAATATTGCGTAGTTTGAATTACCTGTACTCACGTATTGAATTGAGTAGCCTTTATAACGTGTCCACTTATCCTTAAAAGTACCATCAATAATTAATCGGTTTCCTGAGTGTTTTACTTCATTAAGCTTAATATCGGTTGAAGAAATAGGTCCCCTATAAAACCACACAAAGAATAGAAGGACTAAAATTACTCCAAAACCTAAAAGAGCTTTTTCTTTTTTAGTCTTTATTTGTATGGTAATGGTTATTTCCTTTTTCAAAAGTTTTCTCCTCTCGATAACAAGAGTCAGTCGAATGTAATACGTCGGCTGCTGCGTGTTGCTGAACTATCGTCTCTCGTTAGCGTAAGTTTGCCCCTTGTATAGACATTATCTCAAGTGTTCTGGTCTTCTTTCTTTTGGAATGTGCATTACATCAGTCTCGGTCTCTGTCAGATTCGTAAATTCCAAATTTTTAATTTTATTGGTGTCAAAAATGTTCTTTACTCGTTCTGAAACATACTGATGCAAGGTATATCCTCTTTTGTCAGCGTTATCCATGAACAAATCCGTCCCATCCCAAACGTCATCCTTAAAATATGTGCCTTTAAAACATTGGTGAGAACGGATAACTCCAGGGGGTTCCTTTAATACAATTTTGCTACGGTAATAATCTACTGGATTGCATCTGCCTGTAATGGAAATCCCCGAATAATTGGGAATAAGTTCATCTTTTTTTCCATAAAGGGTTACCGGAAAAGATTCCCATCCAGTTATTTGTTGTTGAATGAACGTTTCAATAATCGAATCATGTAGCAATAAAGAAAAGCCAGTATAGATGACAAGTGAGGGTGTATGAGTCCCCCTCAAATGTCTAGCCTCTAGTGGTTCAGAAGGCTTAATATCCCCTCGTAACAAAGCACATGAATAATCAAAAGCAGCTTCAATTCCTACCTTAGCTTCAATTCCTGCCTTAAATGGTCTTGTTGAGTAAACGTCAGAACATTTGAATAACTTATTATAAACTGGTAAATAAGAGGACATTTCTACTTCCTCCCTTTTTGTGATGTTTAATTTATTCGTTATCAAAATTTAACTAACGTTACCCGTTAGCTTAATAAATCGCACATTTTCCGGGGGTCTCGGGGCTGTAAAGAAGTTCTTGTCCAAATACGGCTTTGTATAGAAGTTCTTGTCTTGAGCAGACGACAAGAACTTCTATACAATAAATAAAAAAAGCCGCTTTTATGCGGCTATCGTTGTATATATGTTGTTGTCGTCCGACACGTGTCGATTTCAAATATGTTGATCCTGTATCAGCCAATGAGTGCAAATCCAACAACACGACTAGAAATATTTGAACACTCTCCAAAAAATAGAGCTAATTCAAGTTTTAGTGATGCAAAATACGCTTTAACGGGTTACGAAGGAAAAATCGCTGATATTAAGCGTAAACAATAAGGAAAGGGCCGTCAGTAGGCGGCCCTTATCCTTCATCGAAGGGCAGGCATCTTTCCAAATAACTTTGGTCCCATTAGGGGCGTTTATCATTAACATCAAAAGAGACCCTTAAGCCAATCTAAAAATTTGCCATATACCTCAAACATCCCTCCACCTCCTTTTCTAGATCGATCGTTCCCATAATATATGATTGATCCTATTTTTGTCAGTATCCCGGCGATTCTGCCGCGGCAACGCGATTAAAAGAAAAAGGCAAGGATAGTCTTAAAACAACCCCACATACATCTCACCTCCTTTTATAGATCGATCGTTCTCATAATAATGTTTGGATCTTAGATTTGTCGAGTGTTTGTTTTGTAAATCAGTTAAGATATGACGAAGGAATGAAAGGGCTATGACCCGTTGAGACATGGGAGCGAGAATCACTAGGGCAAAGTGGAGAAGTGCGCATAATGGAACAATATGGGTAATTTTTATCTGCCCTTATTTCCTCATGCCCATTCCCCCATCTCCTAGCCACCGGCTCTCCCCTCATTCAATTTAACTATAGGATGAAATCCTGCGAATTCATGAGTCTGAGTGAGGAAATTAAATCATACCGAGGGAGCGTAACCTTCTGTTTCTATATCTCTTCTCCACTCGACAGGAACATGTAGCCATACTGCGGGTTTGAAGCATGGGCTAAACTTTTCCCCTTCGGTGAAATGCTTAATATAGGCTTGTGCTGTCTCATTAATTGTTTTTATCTCCTCAAGCGACACTTTACCTTGTTCTAATTTTTGATAAGCATCATTAGGGAGATCGAAACTCTCATTGTCTATCCCGATCTCACTGAACCAACCGTCAAAATAAATGCTTTGGGGACCTCCCAATCCGTGAGGACATCCAAACAGATCCTTATTATCTTCTGAACAATGGCACCACCAAGTTACACAATCAATAGCTACTCCGATTTGTGATAATCCTGATATAAGAGCTTCAATGTACTTGAAGTCAGTTATTGCATCGATATAACCATGCCCAACAGTCTGAGCCTTATTTATTTCAAGTAAGTCTTCAATTTTCTTCTGTTTGTCTAGCTGATTTATCCTTAAAGATTCCAGATAAGTCATGGTTAACACCTCCCGACAACATAAGATATTTATTCGCTAAACCACCGCGTTAACCTGTCCGTTAACGTAACAAAGCTGCCGATCATGTGCCGGCAGCTTTATCAGTTTGGTCATTCAACTATCGTTACCCGTTAGCGTAATAATTGCTCGCTAATGTATTTATTGCTTTTGAAAGGTAATTCCAACTTATTTCATAAGTAATATTCATTCCCACGCCAGCAGCTCTTAGATTAGTTATTAATTTTTCATACTCCTTCTTTTCTGTTTCCGTTAGAACTGTATTTGGGAAACCTGAGTAATCAGGAAGATCTGAAAATATTCGACGTAAAGTCGAGAGATTTTGTTCTTGTTGATTTGTTAATTCTCCAGTACGTTTACCATAGTCCATGAGCAAATCGATATCTTCTTTGATGTCCTCAACCTTTTCTAATACGGTATTTTCGTTTTTCCATTTATTTTTAATCTCATAATCAATTGCACTTTCTAACTGAACTAAATCATTTTGTATATTACGTGTCATGTTAGAATGGTTATTCTGAAGCTGGTTATTTTTCAGTATGATATAACCGATTAATCCTAAACAAATAAGAATTGTCAGTAAAAAAATAACGTTTTTAAACTTCATCCCTTACCACTCCCGATATAATCATCACATATTAAGCTCTGAATCCAGCATCTCCACCAACGAAAAGGACTAAGCTTCAAGAAAAGCTGCAGCTGATACTCCGATGTGCTGCAGCTTATTGATTGAACTATAGTCTCCCGTTAGCTGAATGAATCATCTTCATTTTTATCAGGTTGGGTCAAATTTTGTTTGCGATAAACAATGGCACCATGTATGTTTCCAATTCCAAGAATTAAACTACCTATGAGTGGTATTAATACAGGTACTGTAAGGAACTTCTGATTTCCATCTCCTACAGCTCCTAACTTCGGCTGATGAATGTCCCAATAACCATACAGTACGATGCCAATCGGTACTAAAATAAGAATGACACCCACACTTATCATTAATACAAATCTGTTCAAGTGCTGCCTCCTTAACGATTGTGCTTCTTATTAGATTAACGCAAAGGCGAGCATTTTGTTGCGATCTTAACTGAAACGGCAGCTCATCAGTGTGAGCTGCCTTGCTGTCTTTATTGAGCTAAAGTTCTTCGTCAGCTTAAAGATCTGTAGTCAAATGAACTTCTACTAACTGGGATCGTCTTCGTGCGAAACCAATCGGCCGCTTGCTGGACCAACGGTGATGAATTTATCGGTGTAACATCATCGATTGAAATCCAGTCATAACCATTAGAGTCTTGTCCTTCAAATTGAACCACGGAACCCCCAATTTTTCCAGCCACAATAATAACTTCATATAAAATCGCAATATGATGCACGCACTCAGTAGAGTTATCCTGTAGCGTCCATAACACAGAAAAATCACAAACACCAATATTGTTGAGTTCTTTGACTTTGAATCCTGTTTCTTCGTTAAACTCCCTTTTTAAGCCTTGCACTAAGGACTCCGATACTTCTAGTCGCCCCCCAGGTAAGTCAAATTGGCCGGCATAAGGGCCTAAACTTTTTCGGATAACTAGAATTTTCTCGTTAACCATACATATTCCGTAAACCCCTATGTGGCGATAAAACTTTTCCTCCATTGAATTTAATCCCCCTATTTTTATCGCTGGTGTGTAATGACTATCGTCTCCCAATAGCGTAATGGAACTTGCAGAATTGACCAGTTAGCTTAAACTCAGAATTTATGGATAAGATAAGCTACCCCAAATGAAATTAAACCCAATATTAATGCAACTGTTGAAATTTTTCTTTTAAGTGGTCTTTCAGATTTGTTCTCAGAATAAAAATTGCCTCGTTGTTGCTCCCCTGTAATCCAGGCGCCAACCATTAATCCTGAAATAAAGATAAAACCAATTCCAATGTAAATAAACCACTGCATTATGTAGTTCCTCCCAGCTGACATCATTGAATGTATTACGCATAAACCATTGAGAAGTTACGCTAACCCCTCTCTTCGGATCAATAAAATAACGGAGTACCAAACCTGTTAAAGGTCATGAATATACACAAAAAAAAGCATCGCCTTCGGACATTTCACATGACTTTTTTCATGCGCAAAGGCCAAAAGTAATGCTTCCCTTACTTAAATCGAATGTGTTCCTTTCGGCTAAGGCGGCGGATGTTCCCGCTCTCGAAGGTACACTTTAAACTGCGGTAGAGCTTCTGTAGCTTATTTTGATTGAACTATAGTTCACCGTCCCTCGTTTTTAAGGGTTTATCTCACATATACTCACTTATTCGCAGGATTTCGTCACCTTGGATCATGTCCATCTCAGGAAACAACGCAATTGATGCCGTATGAGGTGGTTGGCTGGGCATGCGGAAATAGAGGAAAACTCAGGAAATATTCCCCAGGCTGTTTCTACTGCACGCATACCCCACACATTCCTTGGAGGTTCACCCTCCCACAACTCAACGGGTCATTGCCCTTACATTCCTTCGTTATACCTGTCCAAGGTGTGGAGACCGATAGCGTTTAGCGGATGGGGCGTAGCCCTTATAGAGAACGAACTCGGTCCTCCGTGCTTTCTTTGTGAAATCCCGCGGCCTTCTCGAGCCCTGTTGAGCCCCCAGCTCGCTGCATATGCACTCTCCAGGCCTCAATGACGTCCGGTACTCTATAGTTCTCGAGATCCTGTGGGCATGGAAAAGTTTTGAGAGTTGCCATTGATCGCTTACAAGTCCAGTCTTTGAATACAGAAGGATATTCGGGAAAGCGAATGTCTAGCCAACGTACAATCCGATTCTGCAGCCGTACGCTATTAGTCACCCAGAACTCCCGATCACTCATTATTGTCTTCAGCCGTTGGAACCAGGAATGTTTAGCTTAAATGATTAATGTTCTATTAAAGCCATTGTTTTTAATAATTATCGTCCTGATCACTTCATTTAAGGCTTAGCAGCCGGTCTTATTGATGTAAGTTTTCCGGTGTGTTTGTTCTCGTTTTTTGTTTTAAAATCATATGACACAGCGTAAAGTTCACCTTCTAATATAAGATTCCACGTATTTTCATTATTCACTTTAAGCCGGACTTCCTCGGGATGTTTACCTAAATCTTCGACCTTAATCCAGTATGAGTTCCTCTCTGGTTGCTCTTTACCGACAACTTTTATTAACCCAACGGTCGTGCTAGTGGTACCGCAAGATGCAAGCATCCCAACCAAAATCACAACACTGAAAATTTTTAGTGAAAATTTGAACATTAATACACCTCCTTGTAAAATATTCAGTTATTATTTAGACGTAAAATTTTCCCATTCGTTGCATTAATCTGCCCTTTTAATTCAACAAAAGCTGCAGCTGATCTTCCGATCTACTGCAGCTTTACTGTTGAACTATAGTTTCCCGTTATTTGTCATAGTTATCTGATGTAAAAACAATGTCACTGTCTCCTAACCGGAGAATGACTTTATAGCCACTCTTGTTGAAGCTGTCAATTGTGCTGCCAAACATAAAGGAAGTATTGTCGCTTTCCAAGATCAGTGAAGGCAGCAATTCGCGAGGTTTTACAAGTACACCAATAACAGGCTTGACACCATTGCTGTCTTTTTCGCCATAAATCGGCTCTGTTTTCACAAGCAAGGCTTTGCCGTTTGTAAGCTCCATATTTATTTGCCACATGTCCCCCTCAACGTTGGTTGTATAAATCAGATCTGCCTTGGAGACAGGTGAGCCTATGGCGAAAAAGTAAGTTAACAGAGCAAAAATCAACAGGAGTACTACTAATCCCGTTACCACTTTCTTCGTTGTTATTTTTCGTACCTTCTTTAGAAAGTCAATTTCCTTCTTATTTACATGTAAATTGACGTTGTCTATTGAAGTGGACAGTTTAGCATGAAGCACACGGCATGCTTCGCATTCCTGTAAGTGTTGCTGGATGTCATGTTCAGTTTCTGCACTGAGCAAGCCGTCTATATAACTTGGCAAAAGGTCTTGGACAATATGGCATTTGATCATTTATAATACCTCCATAATTTTTTGTTTTGCTCGGTAGAAAGTGACACGTGCCCAATTTTCACTTTTGCCCAGTATTTCACCTATTTCTGCGAAGGAAAATTCACCGGATATACGCATATGCACAATTTCTCGCATAGGTTCACTCAATTGGTGAATAGCTCGATACAAGTCCATTTTGTTGCTTTGGAACAGGGTGGCTTCTTCCGGCGACATATTCGGAGAAGGGATTTCTTCTTGTAATTCTTGGTTTGGATGCCTTTTTCTTTTCCCAAGTTCCTGATACCACACGTGCTTAGCGATCTGGCAAAGCCAAACACTTATTTTGCAGGAGCCGTTGTAGGTATGAATCGAGTATACAGCGCGGTAAAATGTTTCCTCCGTTAATTCCTCAGCCAAATCTTCATCATGAGTAAGGCTAACTAAATATCGGTAGACACTTTTTGCATAATTTTTATAGATTTTTTCTATATCCTCCGCCACTTCCTCACTCCCTTCGACTATATATCCAATAAATTAATAGTTCGTTACAATTGAAGTTAATTTTTTTATAGCATACGTGTCACTCACTCTTTTGCATTATCGCTGAACACCATATGTAAGCACCTAGTCGATATTTTCCGAAAGCATCGAAGAACAAGAGATTGTCCTTGATGTCTGCCCTTTAACATAACAAAGCTGCCTATCGTGGCCGGCAGCTTCATCAGTTTGGCTATTCAACTTTAGTTCTCCGTTAGCGTATTTTTTTCTCTCTAAGAATGGCTATGTTTAATTTTATGTTGATTTTGAAATAAACAAAATCTCCGCAATAGGCGGTTGATTTAAATCACAATTTTACTCTTAACTTCCTGTTTCTTAGAAACAAAAGAATGATAAAGTTGACCCAAGTTATTATCGGGATTGAGATTACCAATGCATATCGACCAGAAAAATCAATTCCAAACAATCGTGATTCCTCGTCTACGCTGATGAGTAACCAGTACGCTATTCCCAAAATTAATACGTTGGTTGCTAAAGTCGCGAGCGCAACTAACCATTTGCTTTTTTTATTTTTCATTGCTACGACAGTTAAAGTTGTTGATACGATGAAAGAGAAAACTATTAGAATGAAATTCAATCCTTTCCCCTTGAATTATACTTGTAACAACCTGTTTGAATACTTAGTTGAATACAGAAATTTGGCTCCCAAATTTTTGGATTTGTTCAACACTTATACTACCACATATTGGAACTAACCTGCCCGTTAGCTTAATAAATCGTGCTTTTAAAGGGATCACAGGGCTGTATAGAAGTTCTTGTCCTAATACGGCTTTGTATAGAAGTTCTTGTCTTGAGCTCACGACAAGAACTTCTATAAAAAAAATAAAAAAGCCGCAGTTTATGCGACTTTCATTGTATAAATGTTCTTGTCGTCCGACATTAAAAGCCGCCGCAGCAGTTTATGCGACTTTCGTTGTAAAGATGTTGTTATCGTCCAACATTACTTCATTACAATAAAAACGAACACAGACCTAAAACAGATTGTGTTCGTTTTATTAGTAATTAACTGTAAAGTATTATCAAGTAATAAATAATATAGTGCTTATACCAATTCATTTGATTTCTCACTTTTCCATGAGCCTTCAAGCGGATTAATACTACATAAAGTAGTCTTAATCATTTGGCTCCGTCAATTTAGATAGTCGGTATCACATATCTTATCGGAATTATTTAATTACTCGTCTTGCTGTGATAAATCTCTTTTTGTACCAGCTGTTTTTATAAATGTTTGTAATGATAACATCTCTCTGGGCGGTAATGTTATGAATCATTTTTCCATCGCCTATATAGATTCCGACATGACCGACATCTGACTTATCGTCGCTGTCAAGCCAAAAGAAAATCAAGTCGCCTTTTTTAAAATCTCCCCATGCAACCTTCTGTCCTACTTTAGCTTGATCATCATCATCTTTGTTAACAAGCTTTACACCTATATCTGCAAGTCTGTATGCAAGATAAGTAAATCCGGAACAGTCTGTTTTATATGGAGCTCTGGTTTCTTGTCTTTGTCTCCAGTTCACATATTCGACCTTATTTTTCAGCGAAAGTGCGGTTTGAACAACCTTATTTCTTTTGGCCTCTACGGAAGATGAGGCTGCTTCAACATGCTGCAGTAAAGATGTTGCCGGCAAGCTCAAGGCCAGCACTAAGAGTGCAATCTTTGTCTTGATTCCCGTTTTCATGTTGTCTCTCCTCTTCATTAGTTTCAAGGCAAGTATATTTTTATTAGTCGGACCAAGAAACAATCAAAAATTGGCATGTAAACGCGACCATTGAGGTGTCTGGTCAAAAAAACCTGTTAAAACGCGGTTTTTTTTTCTATTTTGGCAAAAGAACTTAGTTATATAAATATTTTTTCATTAGATCTATTCTGTACCTTGTGTTAAAATTATTCATTTCTTTTATATCTTTATGGACAGCTGCTCATATAGACATTAACAAGCCGCAACCAAATGATTGCGGCTTGTTTGAAGATGGTGATGTAATTAAAGAACTATCTAATTTATTGACAGAAACTTGGGTAGAGACCTCACAATATCTTTCAAGATAACTGCCCTATACTTTAATAAAAGCGGCAGCAGATCCTTGATCCGCTGCCGCTTTGTTTATTGAGCTATAGTTCCCAGTTAGCTCAATGTCCAATTGATAACAAAATTGGAGCTTGCCATTTTCTCTTCTCATAGGTAACCCAATATTTCTGTCCAACCTCAACCAGTTCACTTACATCCAACGATGTATTTACATTAATTTTTCGTCCACCATCATTTTCTAAGGAGACTGAGTTTGATGTTATCTTGTTAATTGTTGCATATTCAATAGTTTTTGACGAATATGAATACCAGAACAAAAAACTAAATACAACTAAAGTACAAAAAAGCACAGCCACTAGTGTTTTGCGTTTTTTTAGAATGTTTACCACTTCCTATCTAAGTACTCTGTTTTCCTTTGTAGAACTTATCAATGAGACCCATTGCAATATGTATTACTGTGATAATTGAGAAAAATTGAATAGACTTTATGAAACTCATCTCTACAAAGTAATAGCTCATAAGAAACATCGCACAAAAATAAATACCAAAACTAATAATTGGTTTCATTACTTATTCGACCTCCTATAAATGGATTTTACCATTAGATCCATTTTGTGTATTCAACATAAATCCACCATAGTTCAAAAAAAAGCCGGTCATTTTGACCGGCTACTGCACTGCTTATTGAAGTAAAGTTTCCCGTTAGCCATCCATGCCCCTGCCGGGGCACCACAGAATAATGAAAATTTTGATACGGCGTTTTATACTATTCTTACGGCTGGTGAGGAAGGTCGTTAAGCTATGGTGTTGCGAACCCACCCGTTAGTCTGACTCCAACGATCATGGTGCACCACGGTATGTCGCTCCTTTTTGGAAGCACGCGGGGTAGATTAATCCTTTTTCTGGTTGTTGCCCAGTCCTCAATTCTAATTGCCGTAGAAAGGTGAATGTTATGGATGTCCTCATCGAACGCGCTTGCGGTTTGGATGTTCACAAGAAGTCCATTACCGCTTGCATCGCGACTCCCGAAGGAAAGGAGATTAAGACGTTTCGTACGCACACGGTTTTCCTGCTCGACTTGATCGACTGGATCAAGCAGCATCGCTGTACACATGTGGCCATGGAGAGCACCGGCGTCTACTGGAAACCCATCGTCAATCTGCTTGAAGCCGAGGAGATTCAGTTTCTTGTCGTTAACGCCCAGCATATCAAGGCGGTCCCCGGCAGGAAGACAGACGTGAAAGATGCAGAATGGATTTGCAACTTGCTGCGTCACGGGCTGCTTAAGCCGAGTTATATTCCTGACCGTAACCAACGCGAACTTCGTGAATGGGTTCGTTACCGTCGCAGTCTGATTCAGGAACGATCTCGTGAACACAACCGAGTCCAGAAGGTTCTGGAAGGCGCCAATATTAAGCTCGCTGCTGTTGTCTCCGACATTATGGGCGTGAGCAGCCGCGATAT
>NZ_FOMT01000004.1 GCF_900112695.1 Paenibacillus catalpae | reverse complement strand
AACACGATGTGGAGCTGTGGTGTAGAGGCCTAACATGCCTGCCTGTCACGCAGGAGACCGCGGGTTCGAATCCCGTCAGCTCCGCCATTTTTATCAAACATCAGGCTCGGTAGCTCAGTTGGTAGAGCAGAGGACTGAAAATCCTCGTGTCGGCGGTTCGATTCCGTCCCGAGCCACCATGTTAGATGGTGAACATTATAATATGCCGGTGTAGCTCAGTTGGTAGAGCAACTGACTTGTAATCAGTAGGTCGTGGGTTCGACTCCTATCGCCGGCACCATAGCTTGTGGAGGGCTAGTGAAGTGGCTAAACACGGCAGACTGTAAATCTGCTCCTTCGGGTTCGGTGGTTCGAATCCATCGCCCTCCACCATTTCTCTTTTATGAGAGCCATTAGCTCAGTTGGTAGAGCACCTGACTTTTAATCAGGGTGTCGAAGGTTCGAGTCCTTCATGGCTCATTTTTTATGTTTGCGGTTGTGGTGGAATGGCAGACACGCTATCTTGAGGGGGTAGTGCCCACTGGGCGTATGGGTTCAAGTCCCATCAACCGCACCATACTTAACGATTCGAGGCCTTGCTGAGCAAGGCTTCTTTTTTGTTTGCAAGATATCTTATAGTTTATATTAAATTAGTTGATATCTTTTGAGATTTAAGATGATGAAACGTTAGTTTGATATTTGTAAGCGCTTTAATTTATGGTGGTTTGATAATTTCGTTAATAATACTTCGTTGTAACGTTGCAATAGTCAAAAAAATGAACATCGGATTTACGATAATTTGAATTGCGGGTACTCTGAACAGACGTTATAATGCATCATCACATTAGAAAATTTGACATGAAGAAGTGAGGGGGAGGAACAGGAGAGATGAACGGGATATCTGCGACATTAGATGATCTTGCCTCCACGGTGGACAAGAGGCCGGCAGTATTGAAGTTATTTGAAAGTCAGCATGTGCTGAAGAGGGGACCGCAGTGATGAAGCTCATGAAATGGCTGTTCGTCAACCGGAGTATCCGGACGAAGATCGTCTGGAGCAGCGTGCTCACGTCGCTTGTTCCGATGCTTGTGTTGTCGTTTCTTTTCTATGAATCAAGTACGAAGTCACTGGAGCGTACGATGTATCGCAGCACGAATCAGAACGCTCAGTATGTGGCCGGTTATCTGAATCAATATTTTCGTGACCTGTCTTCCTCAGCTCTACAGGTGTACGGTTTCTCCCGCGTTATGAACCTGATGGAGCATGGCCGCAACGTTAACGACGAAGATTTTTTTGCCGTTGGCGAGTCACTGAAGAATTACTATACGCTTGTCTCCAACAAGAATAAGGATACCGTGATCAAAATTATGATCTTTGGCAAAGACAACAAGCTGAAGGACTTCTGGTCGAGAGCGGCAAGCTACGACTCTATTCCGTTTAACGAGAGCATCCCCCATTACGAGGATATGCTCGATTTGCCGTTCCAGCAATCGCTCTCCTTCTCATACAAGGATGCCGCGTTTAACCAGGATTTTTTCGTATTTGCGATTACGATTTATGATCCGTTCTACCATAGTAAAATCGGCACGCTTGTCTTTTACATTCAGATGAAGGAGCTCACCAAGATCATAGAGGCGAACAATCAGCCGCCGAATGTAATCGTAGTGCGCAACTCCAGAGGTGAGACCTTCTATCATACGAGCGATGAGTACGATGGCGTTGTATCCTCGGTCGCTGCGCCGGACGTGCAGTTGAAGAAAAAGCCGAAGGAAATTCGCTTCGAGCAGCGTCAGGATTTGCTCGTCGGCACGTCGTATCTTGACAATGGCAACTTGTCGCTGACGATTGTCTATCCGAACGAAGAACTGGCGCGTCATCGCAACAATACGCTGCTGATCGCTATTGGGGCATTGGTGTTTGCGATGCTCTGTATTTCTCTGTTGTCGCTCCTCGCCCAGCAATTTTTGACCAGACCGATCAAAAGGCTAGGCCAGGCGATGAAGAAGGTGCGCAACGGTAACTTTCACGTTACGCTTTCACAGCCGTACCGTTACCGGGATGATATTTCCGAGCTTACTCGGAGTTTCAACTTTATGACGGAAAAAATACGCGAGTTAATCGAGCAGCGTTACCAGATGCAGCTTCGGAACAAGGAAGCGCAGCTGCTTGCCCTACAGATGCAGATTAACCCGCATTTCTTGTATAACACGCTGCAAACGATTGGCGGTAAGGCGGTGCTAATCGGTGATTATGACATTCCTGAGATGTGCCGTTCGCTTGGGGACCTGTTCCGATACAGCTTTTATGAAGGTAATACGGAGTCCACGATCCGGCAGGAGCTGGTTCATGTCGGCAACTATCTGTACATCCAGCAGTTTCGGTTCGAGGAATCGCTTCGCACGGAATTCGACGTGCCTGAATCGCTTATGGAAGCGCCCACGATCCGCTTTGTCATGCAGCCAATCATTGAGAATGCCGTCGTTCATGCACTTGGTGGTCCTGACGATGGGCAGCTGCTCATCCGGGTTCGGGCCGAAACCGACGGTGAGACGATCGTGTTGTCCGTCATTGACAACGGCCCCGGCATAGTGCCTGCCAAGTTAGCGGAGCTGAAGAGCAACCTGGAGACAAAGTCGATGGAAGTGTTCTCCGGTGTGTCGATTGGATTAAAAAACGTACATGAGCGCATACGACTTGCATATGGCGCGTCATACGGCCTTCAAATAGACAGCAAGCCGGGTGAAGGGACAATCATACGTATCCATATTCCATTTAGAAAGCGTGGAGAATCTCATGTTTAAGGTAATGGTTGTTGATGATGAGCTGTGGGGACGCAAGTCAGTCGGCAAAATGATTGCTGAGCTGCAGCTTGACATTGAAGTTGTGGCGGAAGCCCGCAATGGTGCGGAAGCAATGGAACTCATTCCAGTCAGCAAGCCCCACATTATCGTGACGGACATGAACATGCCTGTCATGAACGGCCAGCAGTTTCTCGAGCAGCTGTATCACCGGTATAACCACATCAAGGTCGTCGTGATCAGCGGTCATGCTCAGTTTGAATACATGAAAGCGGCAGTGGCTTTTCAGGCATGTGAGTATGTGCTCAAGCCAGTGTCGCCTGTGGATCTGAAGGACGCAATGGTTAAAGCCATACAGGCAAGCCGCAGCCATATGAGCTTAGAGCAGCGTGAGCAGTTTGCCAGCGAAATGCGCAAGCTGCGTACAGAGGCGTTCTTGCAAAATGTGACGAGCCGGCGCATCGCCAACACGGCCGACATCATCTCCCAGGCAGCAGAGCTGCTCTCGAGCCCTAGAATTGGCCGCTACCGGCTTGCTGTCTGCATGCTTCGCCGTTTCCGGGAGCTGGCGGAGACAAAGTTTAACGGCAACGCGGACCTTCTTATGTATAGTCTCGAGAATATGATGAGCGAATTGACGAGCGGCGAGCCGTTATACGTCTTCAAATCGGATGATCGTTTGCGTCTTTGTTTGCTGCTCCCTGAGTCTGAAACGGACGGTGCGACCGTTCAAGAGCTGCTGCTTCCTTTCCATGAAACGGTCAGCCGCATGTTAAATTTACATGCTGTCGTCGGGTTGAGCGAGCCGCGAGTACGGTTGGATCAATTGCCCGAGGCGTTCGAGGAAGCAAGCGACCGTCTATGCGGCAGCATGCTGCGAGGAACAGACTTTGCGGTCAAGATGACCGACGTACCAACGGAGATGCAAGAACGCAGCGAAGTACTCGGAGGATTCGATGCTAAGCTGCTGCAGCAGGCGATCGCCAGCGGCCAGGCAGCTTCTGTACGCAGAATGCTTGGCGAATTTGCGCGCAAAGCCGAGTTGGCGGATTCGCTGACCATTCGTAGCGCTCAGAAAGAACTGCGCAAGCTGGGTGCTGCCGCCGGAAGCAAATGGCCGGTTATCGCCGCAGCCAGCCCGCTGCTGTCCGATCACCGTGCGATCGAAAGCGTGATGACAATCTCCGCGCTGCATGACTACGTATCGGAGCTGTCGGCTGCCATAGAAACGCATATACAGTCCAAATCAGCGACGGATGCGACAAATCCGATGGGCGATATCGTTGCGTACCTGGACGGGCATTATTTCGAGGACGTCGGGCTTATTGATATCGCCACCCGTTATCATATGGACCCGAGCTATTTAAGCCGGCAATTCAAAGCCGCCACCGGCGAAAATTTCATCGAGTACGTGACGCGCAAGCGGATGGAGAAGGCGTGCGAGCTGCTTCGCCAATCAGACAGCAAAGTCAGCGATATCGCCGAACTGGTCGGCTACGAGAATCAGCGGTACTTCAGCCAGGTATTCAAGAAATTTACCGGGCGAACCCCCTCGGAATTCCGGGAGTCGCTTCCGTCCCTTTTCCCCCCTGCAAAAAATTGAACATGGCGTCTCCAATTTATTTTATTCCGGCCGCCGCCAACAATCGGTAAACTGAGCATCAGGACGGGAATGCTCGATCCAACAATAGCAGAAAAGGGGAAATGGATATGAACAAGAGACTCGGCCTTGGTCTCAGTCTTGCCTTGATGACCGCGGTGCTTGGCGCATGCGGTGGGAATAGCAACAATAACGCAGCCAGTCCGACGAATTCGGCAGCGGAATCGGCCAGCCCGGCAACGGAATCGGCGAGCGCACCGGCTGATGAATCTGAACCGGTCACGATCTCGTTTATGCACTTCAAGAGTGATGCGACGGACGGCATTAACAAAATCGTTGAGCAGTTCGAAGCGGAAAATCCGAATATTAAGGTTGATGTACAGCCGGTCAAGTTCGACGACTACGCCACACTGCTTAAGACGAAGCTCGCCAGCGGCGATATTGTTGATGTATTTACTTTAAACGCCGGCAGCACGACCAAGCTGTACAAAGACGGCGGCTATCTCGAAGACTTAACTGACCAGGAATTTATGAAAGCTTTCGATTCGGGCGTGCTCGCGGAGCAGGCAACTGACGGACGCAATTACATTATGCCGCTTAACGCCGGACCAATCGCCGTGTTTTATAACAAGAAAATTTTCTCCGATCTCGGTATCGAAATTCCTACGACGTACGACGCGCTTATGGCCGAGGCACAAAAAATCAAGGACGCGGGCAAGACGCCGTTCGCGCTTGGCTGGAAAGACGGCTGGCCGCTTGGCATGTGGTTAAGCCGCGATTTCCCGAGCAACACGGTGCTCGTTGAGAAGCAGACGGACTTCTTCGACAAGCTGGAGAAGGGCGAAGCGAAATTCGCTGATAACCCGGCCGCAAAGACGACGATCGCTCACGCGCTCGACATGTTCAAGTTCGGTAACAAAGACCAGCTCGGCGTCGACTACAACGGAGCGGTCGACATGTTCGCCCGCGAAGAAGCTGCCATGATGTACATGGGCACTTGGCCGCTGCCGGACATCGAGAAGAAAAACCCGGAGCTGTTCGCAACCGGCATGGGTTACTTCCCGTATCCGTTCAGCAACGATCCGGCTCTCAACAAGCTGGAGTTCAACCCGGACGCTTCTGTTGCCGTGAACAGCAAGTCCGAGCATAAGGAAGCGGCGCTCAAATTCCTCGCATATTTATCAAGCGTACCTGCGGCAAATACATGGGTGGAAAACGTGAAGACGCTGACGTATGTGAAAGGCGCCTCGGCGGATATTGCACCGGCGGTCACGGAGCTGAAGCCTTACTTCGATAACGGTCAGCTGTACAACTCGCAAGTGTTTATTACAACGACGATTGATTGGTCTACTCAGTTCTCCCAATATGTACAGAAAGTGTTCTTCAATAAGGCGACGCCGGAAGACATCATTAAGGATCTCGATGGTTGGGTAGCAAAAAACCACAAATAATAGAGGTTTGACGACGTGAACGGCATAGGTGCAGCCTATGCCGTTCCTTCCGGAAAGGAGAGGAAACCGATGGAAAGCTTGAAAAAAACGATGCGACGCGAGATGTGGTACATCCTGTTCCTCATTCCGGGTGTGCTGTTGTTCACGTTTGCAGTCATTGTACCTTTTGTAACGGGCATTCGCTATTCGTTCACGAACTGGGACGGCATTTCCCGAAAGTTGACTTATATTGGCTGGGACAATTACGTGAATGCACTCCAAGATGCTGATCTATGGACGGTTCTTGGCAACACGTTCAAATATGCGATTATTCTTACGCTGCTCGTCAATGTAGTTGCACTTCTGTTTGCGCTGCTGCTCGACAGCTACTTGCCGCTGCGAAATTTGTTCCGCACGATTTTCTTTTTACCGAGCGTCATTTCGGTTATACTCGCAGGTTTTATCTGGAGCTATAACTACAGCCAAGGGTTTCCGAAGCTGCTCAGCCATCTCGGAATGGATATAACCAGTCCGCTTGGCAATCCCGATCACGCGCTGTATGGCCTCATCATAATCGCCGTCTGGCAAGGTATTGGCGCGCCGATGATCATTTACATTGCCGGCTTGCAGGGCATTCCGGCGGAGCTGTCGGAAAGCGCGCGCATCGACGGAGCTGGTCCGCTCCGCGTTTTCCGCAATGTTACGCTGCCGCTGCTTGCACCGTCGGTGACGATTAACATGCTGCTCGTATTGACCGGATCGCTGAAAGTGTTCGACCTCGTACTTGTTACAACGAACGGCGGACCGGGCTTCGCGACCGAGGTCATCTCCACGTTCATTTACAAAAATGCGTTCTCCTCGTTTAAAGCCGGGTACGGTATGGCGCTGTCGATGATCTTCTTCGTTATTCTGGTCATCGTAACGATCGTGCAAGTAACGCTATTTAGAAAACGGGAGGTGGAGATGTAATGAAAAGCCTGCGAATGCTCGTGTTCCTTGCGGTGGCTGCGGTTGCGGTCGTGTTTCTGTTTCCGCTTTACGTCGCAGTACTCATGGCGCTCAAATCGGCAAAGCAGACGTTTGATTCGTTTTACGCGCTGCCGTCTTCATTAGATCTGACCAACTTCGTTCACGCCTGGGATACGTCGAAGTATCCGACGGCGATTCTGAACAGCGTGATTATCACCGTCCTTTCGGTCCTGCTTATCCTGATCATTTCCGCCTTGAGCGGTTATGCGATCGCACGCGGCAACAAGCCGCTGTACAGCTTCTTCTTCCTGCTGTTTCTCTCCGGCATGATGGTGCCTTTCCAGGTTACAATGCTGCCGCTTTACCAGCTTGGCAAGTCGCTCGATATGCTGAACAATTATTGGGGCATCGTGCTCATCTACGGCGGTTTCGGCGTCCAGTCCGGCGTGCTGTTCTTTACCGGCTTCGTGCGCGGCATCTCGCGCGAGATCGAAGAAGCGGCGCGCATCGACGGCTGCTCTACGCCGGGTATCTTCATCCGCATTGTCATGCCGCTGCTGAAACCGGTGACCGCGACGGTGCTTGTGCTCAACGCGCTGTATATTTGGAACGATTTTTTGCTGCCGCTATTGTATTTGCAGGACAAAGACTTCCGGACGATACCGCTGCAGCAGTATTTCTTCTTCGGCCAGTACAGCAGCGATCTGAACCTTGCGTTCGCGTACGCGGTTATGGGTCTTATACCGATTATCGTTTTCTTCCTGTTCATGCAGCGCTTTATTATTAAAGGGATAGCCGCAGGGGCGATCAAAGGCTGAGCTTTCTAAAACGCCTCAACAGCAAAAAAGCGCACATCGATATCACAAATAATTGGATTATTATGGTGGATTAGCTGTCGTACAATGGGTGGCGAGAGCAGGGTTGCCTGCTCATCATCACCCATTAGGAGGGGAAGTAATGAGTAAGCAAGGCTTGAAGGTGTTGCTGTTATTCTCGCTGCTGTTGTCAGTGCTGTTGCCTATCGGCGCCCGAACAACGTTTGCGGCACCCGTATCGATCTCTCAGACGGGCAATATTGTAACCGCTGCCAATGGAACAATTACCGTCACGTACGACTTATCGACGGGCAAAGGCACATTCAAGGAAGGCACCGCGACACTCATCAGTGACTTTTACTCGGATTATGCATTGGATGGAAGTTCGACGCGGTATAAGTCGACCGATTCGGCGTCACGGTCCGCGAGTTGGACGACAATCGGCACGGACGGTTATGGCACGAACGGCAAGCAGCTGACGATTGCAAGCGCGCTCGCTTCGGGCTCCACGATAACGCTGCGCATCACCATGTACGAGAACCGTTCTTATATCATCTCGGATATGACGGTCAGCAAAGGCACAGCGCAAACGATCAACTTCCTCGAGCCGATTGCGGCCAATAATCTCGATATCGGCTCCGGCAGCGACAAGCGCATCTATACGACTCCCTATACGAACAACTACGATTTCGGCGTTGCCCCGGTTAACGATTTCGGCAACAGCCAGAACGGTGACGACCGCCCGTACGGCACAGGCGAAACGTGGTCGGCGTTTAATGGCAAAAGCTATTGGGTCGCGGCCATGTTCGACAATGCGAGCAAGAAAGGCGTCGTTGCAGGCGCTGCTACGACGAAGACGTGGAAGAGCATGCAATACCTGGCGCCGGCAAGCAGCGCGAACGGTCCGCTCACCGGGTTTGCGGTATACAACGCCGGAGGGAAAAAGAGTGGCACGTCCGTGTCGAGCGACAAGTTTTTCCTCGGGTATTTCGCTGATTACCGCGTTGGTCTGGAGACTTTCGGCCAAACGTATGCAGTTGGCGAGCCGAAGCTGGATTGGAGCGGAGACGTGCCGATCGGCTTCAACACATGGTACGCCTACTACACGTATGGCACGGCGGATGCGATGCTTCCGATGACGGATTACTTTTACTCCCATCTGAAGTCGCAAGGCTACAACTACATTAATCTCGATTGCTGCTACAAAGGAGTACCTGGTCAGACGCCCGTGCAAAACATGGAGGACTTCGCCGATTACGTGCATAGCAAAGGGATGAAAGCCGGCACGTACTCCGCTCCGTTCGCGATCTTCGATCCGCTGACGGATACCGTGCCGACGACCTTGTATACGTTTGGTGACATTGCGCTTAAGGATGCTTCCGGCAACCCGATCAAGTCATACATCAACACGTACATCGTTGATGCGACGCATCCTGGCGGACAAGCGTATTTGCGGTGGATTATGCAGACGCAGCATATCGACCCGGGCTTTGATTACGTCAAGCTCGACTTCATCGACCTTGGCATGTATGAGGGCAGCTTCTACGACTCCACGAAGAACGGGATGCAGGCTTACCGTATCGGCATGCAGATCATGCGCGATACCCTGCTCGCTGCGCCGCAGGACATCTACATTAACGAATCGATCGCGCCGCTGCTGCCGTCGGGCTATGCCCATGGACGCAGGACGGGCGTCGATACAACTATTGGACTGGAATCGTACCCCGGCATTGAACGGCAGGCACTCAATACGGCGGCATCCTGGTGGACGAATGGTACGTTGTACGCATACAACGATGCCGACATGCTGTTCCCGGAAAGCGTAATTGACGGCTTCAACAAAGTGACGCTGAACGAAGGGACGCTGCTGTCAACGGCCATCATTATGGGCGGGGGGCACCTGCTTATTGGCGACAATGTGCCATTTATATCGGAGGACCGAATGAAAACATTGTTCAACTCCGATTTGCTCAATCTGGTGAAGGCCGGCAAAGCGGCACGGCCGGTGTCGATGACGAACTTCTACCATAAGCTGGAGCATTCGCCGACAGCGGTCTATTTGACGGCGGCAAACGGCGACAAGTATATCGGGCTGTCCAACTGGGATATGAATAACTCGAAGCCAACAACCGTGACATTCAGCGACCTTGGCCTTAGTTCGAGCACGACCTATACGTTAACCGAGCTGTACAGCAAAACGAAGCTTGGAACATACTCCGGCAGCTACAGCCGCACGCTGAAGCCGGGCGAATCGATCATCGTTCGCGTCTCCCCGCAATCCAGCACATGGCCGCTCGCCGCAACGAATCTTGCTTCCGGCAAGACGGCGACCGCGTCGTCGACCTGGTCTGCACAAACCGGTTATGAGGCATCCAAGCTGACGGACGGCAGCCAAGCGACGAGATGGAGCGGGGAGAGCGGCACGGCTAATAACGAGTGGGTCGAGGTAGACTTCGGTTCCAGCACGAGCGTTAACCGCGTCGTTGTGAACGAGCACGCTTATGGCAGCCAGAACTTCCAGATTGATACGTATACCCTGCAATATTGGAACGGCTCGAGCTATGTGAACTTGACGAAGGGCTTTACGATAGGCGATCGGCGCGTATTTGATTTCCCTACCGTAAATACGTCCAAAATCCGGCTTTATATTAACAAAGCGAGATTCATCCCATCAATCAATGAAATCGAGGCGTACAATGTCAGCGGCAATACGGGCTTCATCATCGATCAGGACAACAGCAACACCTCTTATTCTGCGTACTCGGATATCCGCGCGGGTATTCAACGGATGCAGACGTTCTCCATTACGCAATCGAGTCTGCCTAGGCTGGACGTCTATTTGTACGAAAGCTACGTGAATAAAGTACCGGAGGATAACTTGTACTTGGACATTGTCCAGCTCGATGCCAATAACAATCCGGCGCAGAAGCTGTTCAGTGCCTCGCTTAATCCGAACAATATTCCGGGAGCAGCAACGCCATATGCGGTATATCCGCGGCTGACGGGGCTTGACACTACGAAGAAATACGGACTTATTCTCCGCTCTCCGCAGACAATCGACGACAGCTCGACGAATAACAAGTACGGGTTTGCTTATAACGACAGCAATCCGTACGCCGGCGGCTTCGAGCGGTTGTCTACCAACGGGGGAGCTAGCTGGACGACGGAGAACGGCGGCACTCGTGATTTGATTTTCACTATTTACAAGTAGAGCGATAAGGGTGTCCTCCTGACAGATGATAAGTCTGCAGCGGGGCACCCTTTTAGTTGTTGAAGGGTGCAAGGAAATTCGAAAAAATAAATATTGCATATCCGGCTATGACGAGATATAATTTTCTATACGTTGCAAAAAATGCGGTCATGGCGGAATTGGCAGACGCGCTAGATTCAGGTTCTAGTGTCAGCAATGACGTGGAGGTTCGAGTCCTCTTGACCGCACCATTTGCGGAAGTGGCTCAGCGGTAGAGCATCGCCTTGCCAAGGCGAGGGTCGCGGGTTCGATTCCCGTCTTCCGCTCCACGGGATGTAGCTCAGCTTGGTAGAGCACCTGGTTTGGGACCAGGGGGTCGCATGTTCAAATCGTGTCATCCCGACCATTTTACATAATAGAGGGTTATAATACCCAATGATAATGAGGCCTTTTATCTAGTTATAGATAAGAGGCCTCTTTTTTGGTTATTCTTAACTCTCCCCGCAAGGCAGGATAAACTCGCTTAATAGCGAATATTGACTTGTTCTATACTTGTTGTGAGGTGATGGAGGTGTACTACAATCGTTTGAAGAAGGCTGCTAACAGGAAAATAGGATTCATGTCTATACTTCGAAACCGGTTTGTTTTCTCCTCTCTTCGCAAAAGAATTATGGTGTTTTTGACCATCGGTTTTGTAGGATGCGCCATCTTGATGGCATCTGTCTCTTACAATGCGATCTACACGATGCAGCGCGACAAAATCAAGACTTCAATGGCAGTTGATTTATACCAGCAAACGTCAAAGCTGAATCAGATGTACAATAACATGCTTCAGGTAACGCAGCAGATGACGCCGGAAGGTACAGTGGGTCATCTGATGGAGTCGTATGTTTATGCGGAGGATACTTATAGTCAACGTCTTCTCTCGCGTGATATTTCCTACAATATTGGGTTAATAACTTTTTCGAACCCGGCCATGCAGTTGGTCATGTATTATAATCCCGCAAGCGGGCAGGCATCGTATTCCAATCTGCCGCTTCGCAATGACTTTACGCTGCAGTCTTTGCCTAACGTCGCGGGCACGGGGGAGTTGAAATACCAATCTCCGCATAAGTCACTTTGCCGGTTCAGCGATGATCAGGTTATATCGGTGACAAGAACGGTCGAATTTTCAGACGGAACACAGCTGGTCGTCTACGTCGAGGCCAAGTCTGACATCACCACAGATATGAAATCGCTTACAGACAGCTTGAATATGCCTTATACGCTTGTTTTAACGGATACGGCGGACAAGGTGGCTTACAGCAGCAATTCAACCGTTATTGAAGCCGGGGAGAGTCTCGCGCTAAGCGAACAATCCGGTATGACAAGCGATTATGTCTGGAACCGGATGAGCGGAGATTACGGCTACGGCATTGCGCTGCTTCTTCCCGTCTCCTTCTATAATCACGAGCTCTATACGTGGAAAAATCATATGTATTGGATTCTTGCGATTGCCCTCCTGATGATGTTTATGCTTACTCTTGTATTACGCCGGCTTATTAACAGGCCTTTTCGGCTGATAGAGAAGGAAATGAGGACGTTTGGCAAAGGATACATGGGCACCCGGCAATACCACACGGGGATCGACGAATTTGACCGGATATTCGATCAGTTTAATATTATGAAACGGCAAATTCAGCGTCTGATTGTGGATGTAGAGCAAAAGGAAAAGCGCCGGCATCAGCTGGAGATAGAAAAGCTTGCCTACCAGATCAACCCGCATTTTCTGATGAATACGCTTAATTCCGTACGCTGGCTGGCGGTCATGCATAAGCAGGAGGAGATTGAGAAATTTGTCTCCTCGTTAATTATTTTGCTGAACTATAATTTGGGCAGATCCGAGGAAAAGGCGACCTTCCGATCAGAAATTCAGGTCATGAGAACCTATCTGGAACTGCAGCAAATGCGGCATGATTTTGAGGTGAAGCTGGATATGGAAGAAGGGGCTTATCTCGATAGTCCGGTTGCCAGGTTTATTTTGCAGCCTATCGTGGAAAATGCCGTCTGTCACGGTCTTGATGATAACGGCAGGCTGGAAATCAGCGTTTCTTCGGATGAAACGTCGCAGATGGTGCGCATTGTAATCCGCGACGACGGCAAAGGGCTGAGCCAAGAGACGCTGGCTTTGCTGCAGCGCGACACGCCGGATCAGCAGCAGACAGGCTGGGGGATTGGACTTCGTTATGTTCGATCCATGCTGGAATCCTTTTATGGCCATAAAGCTCGTATGGGTATAGAAAGCACTCCGAATCAAGGCACAACCGTTACGTTAAGCCTTCCCTATCTTCATTCCGGAAAGGAGAGAGCGATTTGATTCGTGTATTGATTGTGGATGACGACAAGCTGGCGCGCAAAGGCCTCATCTCCATTATGCCTTGGTCCAATCACGATATGATTGTGGTTGGGGAAGCGGCGAACGGCGCGAAGGCGCTGGAGTTTATGGAGCAGCATGAGGTGGATCTCATGTTCGTGGATCTCTCCATGCCCGTCATGTCGGGGATGGAGCTGCTGCAAATTACGCGGCAGAGATTTCCGGACTTGCGATCTGTCATTTTATCTTTTCATGAAGAATTCGAAAATGTGCAAACGGCTTATCGTATGGGCGTGCTCGACTATATATCCAAGGTGAGACTGGAATCGGAGGACGACGAGCAAGTATTGAGCCGGATCCAGCAGCAGATGACTGGCGAAACGCCGCAGCGCTCGGCAAAACTTCCTGTCATATCGCCGCCTTCTTCTGCTCCTGAGCGAAATGACGGTTCGCAGGAGGAAGAGGAGTGGAGCAGGCTGGAGCAGGAATGGCGTTCCCATTATTGGCTCTATAATGAATCCTTCTTTCAGCGCTTGTGCAAACAAACCGTTGAAGCCAAGGTTTCTTACCGCCGTCTGGAGGGGCTGTTCATGCGCGTGCTGTCACAGATAGAGTCTCTTATCTCAATAAACGCCGAGCTGCGGTCCGATGCCAATGACGTGCGGTCGGCGGTAGAATGGCTGCGTGATTACAGAAAGCGCGTTTATGCGCAGGTAGCGGCCTCTTCTGATTTCACCAATACGACGACCAGTATCCTGAAGGCCGTGTTGTTCATTCGCGAGCAGGCCTCGAATACGCTGCATGCCGAGGATGTTGCTGATCATGTGCACATGAGCCGAAGCTATTTCAGCCAATGCTTTAAGAAACTGACGGGCTCGACGTTTAATGATTATTTAAGACAAGAACGGATAAGAGCGGCTGAACGGCTGCTATGCGAGACCAATCAGTCCATCTCGTGGGTTGCTCATGCGGTAGGCTACAGCGACTCCAAATACTTCTCCCAGCTGTTCTATGAACAGACCCGCCTCCTGCCCTCCGAATTCCGTGCCCAATTCATAGGGGGGAAGATTGATTACAATTAATCGAACAAATATCTAACCTCTGCTCCTTATCTATCGCAAAACACGGTACATCCGTCTGACTATTTTTAAGCGCTTTCCATGTACAATGAGATGGCAAGGAAAAAAGTAAGCGCTTACGAACTAAAAGTCGCTTCACGATTCTTAAGCGCACTCTTACGAAGCAAGAATTCTTTTAGGAGGGGTTAGATGAAAAAGAATATGGCACTGCTGCTTTCCACTGCATTACTTGGTGTAAGTTTGACAGCATGTTCGTCCTCAAATGATTCATCAAACAATTCGCAAGAGTCCTCAAGCCCTGAAACAAGTTCCGAAAGCCCGGCATTGTCGGGAGACGACCTGGCGTTCTCCAAATTTCCGAAGCCTGTTGATGTACACATCGGCATGGTAGTGGATCCGACGGACAAAACGCTGCCTGAAGGCGATAGCGTAAGCAACAACCAGTACACGCGTTATCTGAAGGAAAAGTACAACATCAACGTCATTGTGGACTGGACGGCTGCAACGGGCAACGACTTCAAGCAGAAGGTCAGCTTAACGATCGCATCGGGCAAGCTGCCTGATGGCATGGTGGTCGACGACCGCTCCTTCATGACTAAAGCGGCAAGTTCGGGGCTGCTGTACGATATTGGCGAACTGTTCGATCAATATGCGTCCAAGCAAGTGAAGGACATTATGGCAAGTACGGAAGGACGCGCCCTGGAAAATGCCAGCTACAAAGGCAAAATGGTCTCGCTCCCGAACATTACGGTGGACACCGACGGCGTTCACGTCATGTGGATCCGCAAGGACTGGCTCGATAAGCTGAGTCTGCCGGTGCCGAAGACGGTGGCGGATCTTGAAAAGACGGCTAAAGCGTTTATTGATAATAAGCTGGGCGGCGACAAAACCATTGGTATTGCCGGCCCATCCAAGAATTCATTCCCTTATTCCACATTCCTCGTCTCTTCCAACAATATGGCCGGATTTGACCCGATCTTTGGCGCTATGGATGCTTATCCGGGCTACTGGCTCGACAATGGCGACGGAACGGTATCGTACGGAACAACATCGGAGAATACGAAGAAGACATTGGCCTTGCTGGCTGACTGGTACAAAAAAGGACTTATCGACCCTGAGGTGGGTACCCGTGATAACACAGGGGATCCAATTAACGCGAACCAGACGGGTATTTTCTTCGGACCATGGTGGGCCGGCGGTTACGGCAACGGGGACTCCTTCAAGAACGACCCGACGGCGAACTGGCAGGCTTATCCGGTCTACTCCGATGACGGCAAATGGAATACGCATATGAAAACAACGGGTAGCACTTACACCGTTATTAGCAAAAATGCCAAACCGGACGTCGTTAAGGCCATTCTGATCATGAACAATGCGCTTGTGCGTGATGAAGCAACCTTCGACCTGTCCGTAGCAGTCGGCTGGTATCCGCTCCGCAACGTAATGGCTGCGGCTAACGAAACGGAATACGAGTATACCGAGCTTATGAAGGTACTGAAAGGCGAAGCAGAACCAGAGGATTATAACGAACCGAACAGCTTGTACAAACTGATGTATGCCGATGCGAAAAAAGTAAGAGACGTCGTTAAACCTCCGTTTGACGAGCTTGGCGTCAGCAACTTCAGCACCGCTAACTTTGGCGATTTCCAGCGGTTATATTCCCTCTTAATCGGTGACCGTCCGTTCGCAACAACGCCAATCGACAAGAAGGTCTACAGCGTGACTTACAACCAAACGCCAACCATGGAGACCAAATGGGCGAACCTGAAGAAGATGGAGGATGAGACCGTTCTGAAAATCATTCTTGGTCAGGCGCAGCTCGACTCCTTCGACAAGTTCGTGAAGGACTGGAAGGCGCAAGGCGGAGATGAGATCACGGCGGAAGTTGCTGAGCTCTTGAAGAAATAAGGATACGTAAAGCTTGCGGAAGGCACCTTGCTTTTCGGTGCTTTTCGCAAGCTTTCTCAAAATATAAGAAAGTATAAGTTTTCAATATACTATGCTTATATTTAACAGACAGGAGGTTAGCCGTATGAGGAAATTAGGCCATCAGAAGCACTATTATTTGATGCTGCTGCCGGGTATGGTCTGGCTTGTCATGTTCAGTATTGTGCCTATGTTCGGGATTCTGATGGCATTTCAGAATTATAATCCGGGGATGGGGCTGCTTAAATCCGAGTGGGTTGGACTCGAAAACTTCAAGTATATGTTTCAACTGAATGACAGCAAGACCGTGATTACGAACACCTTAATCATTGCCGTAGGCAAAATCGTGCTTAACCTGATCGTCCCGCTTGTCTTTGCTATTCTGCTGAACGAGCTTCGCAACTTGCGTTACAAGAAGTTGGTCCAGACGGTTGTTTATCTGCCGCACTTTCTGTCGTGGGTTATTATGTCCACCATTGTTATCGGAATCTTCGGCTACTATGGCGTTGTAAATACAGTCTTCGGTTACTTCGGAGTGGATCCCCAGCTGTTTATGGCAGATGCGGGGATATTCCGGCAGCTGATCGTCGGCACGGATGTCTGGAAGGAATTTGGCTACAATGCGATCATCTATCTGGCGGCGCTGACAGGTGTTAATCCAAACCTCTATGAGGCGGCTGCTATTGACGGGGCTAACCGCTGGCAGTTGATCCGGCATGTCACTCTGCCTGCGCTGACGACTACTGTTGTCCTGCTTGGGGTATTAAGTCTTGGCAGCGTGCTGAATGCCGGCTTCGATCAGGTCTATAACCTGTATAACCCGCTTGTATATTCCACAGGTGATATTCTCGATACCTGGGTTTATAGGCTGGGCTTGCAAAATCTTCAATTCTCGCTGGCGACGGCGGCCGGATTGTTCAAGTCAGTCATTAGCTTTGTGCTGATCTACATTTCCTATCGCCTGGCCTATCGTTATGCCGATTACACGATATTCTAAGAGGAGGGCGCTGCTGTGGTAAGAAATACAACATTAGGTTCACGGGCGTTTGATATCGCGAATATCATCCTCCTCGGGCTATTGGTCATTAGCTGTATCTACCCGCTTTGGTACACCTTCTGCGTATCCATCTCCGAAAAATCGGCCGCTAATGCGGGCTTGGTTACGCTCTATCCCATCGGCTTCTCCTTGACGCCGTATAAGGAAATTATTAATGACAGCATGTTCTTTAACGCGTTCTGGATTTCGATCCAGCGTACCGTGCTTGGCACAGGCTTCGCCTTGCTGATGACGGTATTAATGGCTTACCCGCTCGCACGGCCGCAAAAAGATTTTAAAACGCGTAATATCTTCATGTGGATCCTGGTCTTCTGCATGTTGTTTAGCGGCGGCCTTATCCCATGGTATCTCACCATTCAGAACTATCATTTGATCGATTCGATCTGGGCGTTAGTGCTTGGCGGGGGAGTACCGGTATTCGATGTCATCCTGATCATGAACTTCTTCCGCAATCTGCCGAAGGAGCTGAATGAGGCAGCCGTTGTTGACGGCGCCGGCCCATGGTCGGTCTTGTTCCGGGTGTATATCCCATGCTCCATTCCCGTACTGGCCGCGGTAGCGCTGTTCATCAGCGTGTACCACTGGAACGAGTTCTTTAACGGGTTGGTGCTGAGCAACACCCAATCCAGTTATCCGCTCCAAACCTATATTCAGCAGCTTGTCGTTAACATTCCGGTTGGCACCAATCTGACGCCCGAGCAGTATAAAAAGCTGTCGGAGCTGTCGAACCGGACGCTGAACTCGGCCAAAGTGTTTATCGCCATGGTGCCGATGCTGATCGTCTATCCTTTCCTGCAAAAGTACTTCGTATCCGGTATTATGCTAGGCGCCGTGAAGGAGTAAAGCAGAAGAACCACATCCGTCTATTGGATGTGGTTCTTGTTATATTCCTGCCATCGTTGATTTGAAAAGGCGGCTCGATACATCTTTAGTTGAATACTTAGCACGACCAGGTAGATGGGGATGGAGTAAAGGATTGTATAACCGTGTTTATAGTGGAATAAGCCGACCTTGATTCCAAACCATTCGAACATCAGGGAGATGCCCGACCACAAAATAATATATCCGATTACGGGCATTCCGGAGATGCGATAACGTTCAGCCCCATAGATAAACAGGTATCCGTAGGGCGCATACATTAAATAAGAGATCAAATCAAACGTTTCATAACTGGATCTGTCGCCAACGTCGTACAAATCAAAGGGAGGTACTGCAATCGTATGGTCAAAAATGAGCCCGAACGTGACGCTTAAAAGCATAGTGAAGATCGTCTGCAAGGGTGATAATGTTCGCGGCAGCAGCCAATAAGCTGCAAAGCCCATAGACATCAGCCCGATAACAAACCACTCATTGCCGTTGAAATGATGGTCGTAAGTGATTGTATTCATTATCGGATCCACCCTTCTTTTGAAGCCATCCGTTGAAAGATTTTCCCCCATAATAAAGTATATGCCATCACCAAGAGGATCATCAGGGACTCATTCAAGTAGCTCCAGTTCTTATAGATAAGAACGTGATTCCAACTTAGTTCCATGCCGAGCAGTAATTGTAATAGGAAGGCATAAACGGTTATGCCAATGCGGATGCTTGTTTTTGGCGATGTAAGAAAAACATTCGCGAATGCAAGCAGAATGAACGTGACGGTGAAGTCATTATCTAGAATTAAGGCTATAAAATGCGGGATGTCCTTGTTTATTTCAAATAACTTAAGATTGTAACCGCTGATGGTTAATTTGTTCGTAAGGATGACTTCTACAGCCATAAATAGAAGGAAGTTGGCTGCAAGCGGGAGCTTATAACGCAGATTCAGAAGAACTTGAATACAAAACCAGGCGTATAAAATAAAAATAACGATGACCAAAGGAAGCATTCCTTTCTTATCCCATTCATCGATTAGAATTCCCTTTGACCATAATGATATCCGTATAAATATAGGTATTGTTATAGCGAAGACCCTCAGCCCAATTGGCTGAGGGTCTTTTTGCCGTGCCGGGAGGCTTGAAAGCTCCTTAACTTAGCTTCATGTAATAAAGATTTGTAACACTGTCCTTGGTAATCGCATGTGCTCCAGCCGCAAGAGAGACCTGAACAATGCCATTCGTGATGGAATAGCTTGTTCCATCAATCTTGATTTTGGTACCGTCTGCCGTATTAAATACCAAGGTTAAGGTTGAAGCCTCGGCAGCCGTAAACGTAATGCTGGTCGAGCTCTCGATTTTCAGGCATTGTGTCAGGGTTAGACCATTATAAGTTACAGTCCCTTTGGAGGTGGAGAGACTTCCCTGAATGTTGAAGAAGTCGCTTGTTTTACCATTTGTCGTAAAGTTATGAATATGCTCTCCAGCTGCCGGAGTCTCTGTTGGGGCTGGCGTAGCCGTTGGTGTTGGCGATGGAGTTGCTGTAGGAGTTGGGGTAGGGGTCGAAGTAGGTGTTGGCGTTGGATCTACCGGGCCCGCATTTCCTCCAACGGATACAAGCTTAGTCGCATAGCTTCTTATCTTGGACATCAGTGCTTCATTAAGGGCATACGACGTATCATCGATCGAGTCATTAAACTCCCATGTGAAGTCTCCGTTATTGAGGCGACCGGCTTCTGCCGTAACTACTTGTTCAACAGCGTTTACGCTGTCAATATGGGAGGCGTTGACTCCTGTATGAACGCTTGTATCAAAGTTATTATAAACGGTTCCGCCAACTAATGCTTTGTAAGAGCTTGGAACAGTTTCTGTTCTGGAGGAAGCCAAGTAGGCGTCAAAAGAGGTCTCGTTAGCCGCAGCGGTTCCGGCATTCGAGTTGGCATAGATTAGACTGCCAGCGTCAACAATGACATTGTTATAGGCTTTAATCATCCCTCCGTTCTCGCCCGAGAACGTGCCTTCCCCTAATGCATCGGTACCCTGCAAAGAGCTCATCATGGGATCCTTCGTATGTCTGAAATAATTAGATTCAACAAAGGCGGAAGCCCCTGTCGTAACGCCAACACCATATTTGGAGACGCCGTCATAGAAGTTGTTGTAGATATGAGCAGAAGCCACTCGTATACGCGGGTGACGAGAGTCCGAATGGTCGAACCAGTTATGGTGGAAGGTCACGAAAAACTCAGCTGACTCGCTTAAACCAACAAGAGAGGCTTTACCGGAGTCCCAGTAGTGATTGTACGAGATAGTGATATAAGTCGAGCCTTTTTTGAGATCTGTGGAACCATCGCCCTTAGCCTGGTCCGCATCTCCTCCGGCCGTGCCGTAGAAAAGATCATTATTATGCACCCAGACATTCACATTGCCCGTATCCATTGAAATGCCGTCGTCCGGGAATAACATGAGCCCCAGATTTCGGACTTCCAGGTTGCCTGCATAGCGAAGAAGCAATCCCCAGCCATACGCATAAGCATCGTTGCCGATACCCTCGATCGTCATATTCATTTCCGCATAATTGCTTTTCCCTTTGACTTCAAGATATCCGCTGCTGTTCAGCTGTCCGCTTAAGTTATCGCCCGTAATCTGCCCGATCAAACGGATAGCCAGCGGCGTTTTATCATAGCCTTTTTGCCGGAGTGTCATAATTTCGCCTAAGCCCACGGCGGTTTGTAACGTGCCTGAGCTATCGATTTTCACATCAAGAGGGACGGTTTGCGCCGTATTCGATGTGACATAGATGACTTGAGCGCCATTCTTGAGCGTTCCATTATCGTTATAAGCGCCTGATCCCGAACCATATTGCGAGTTGGACGAAAAGGCAAAGCCGGATCGGTCGTACGCCGTCACGGTTAGCGGGCTTGTAACAATACTTTCCGTTGAACTGCCTGACAGCATCGCTTCAACCTTCAGCACATAACTGCCGGCTGCCAGCCCTACCGCATCGGCCCGCCAATAGGCGGGGTATTTCCGGATTAACTCATTGTCGATCTGCTGATACGAGGCATCTGATGAGCCTGCAGGCTTCACATAAACCTTATATCCTTGCGCGTTGCTTACAGGGGACCATTCCACGTATGCCGTTTCATTCCAGCCTCCGCTGCCCGTTATCGCAATACCGGCAGCATGTAAGGTTGGGCCGGGCAACCCGACTCCAAGCAAGGATAGAGTTATAACCATCGCCAGAACAAAACCCGATATACTTGCTAATTTTTTCTTCAATAAATTCCCTCCTCAAATGAATTGTCGCCTTTGTGGCCAAATACCAGGCCAATCGTGATAATTCATGCTTCGTAAGCATGGACTCAAATGAATTGTCGCCTTTATGGCCAATCATGTTGAAACCGCTTGCAAACAGCCGTAAGCTTCACCAATCACCTCCCGTCCCACAGCATATCAGCCGGGAAAGCAGTTCCGAAACAATCATTTGTTCATATCGGCCTTCAGCCGGGGCATTTCTGAGCTAATGATTATAGGACGATTGTGAAGACACTGGACATAGCAAAAAGAAAGACACCTTCTCGGGTGTCTTCCTTTAGCGCGATATCATGATTTAGTTTTCTTTTCTGTGGCGAAATATAGCAGAGCAAGGATGGGAAAGGCTATTCCAATCCATAAAGCTGTACTCCAGCCTCCTGATGCATAAGCCCATCCTCCTGCAGCCGATCCAATGGCGCCGCCAAAGAAGAAGATCGCCATAAACAATCCATTTAATCTGCTGCGGATTTCCGGACCTAATGAAAATATGGCACGCTGGCTGAGCACAAGATTGGCAGATACGCCGGCGTCGAGCAGAATGGCGGCTACGACTAGAATAAAGACTCCTGCAGGCGAGCTTGTTTGGAACAGGAGCGGGAGCAGCACCGAAACAATGGACGTTATGAGAGCTATAGCGGTAGCGGGTCTGGTCCAGCCGCGATCAGCTAACCGGCCGGCAACAGGCGCGGCAACCGCACCTGCAACGCCAACAAGGGCGTAGAGCGCAATAGCCTTTTGCGAGAAATGAAAGTCCGGGCCTGCTAACAATTGTGGAACCGTGGTCCAGAATAAGCTGAATGCCGCAAACAGGCTTGCATGATAAAGAGCTCGGCGGCGCAGGATTGGGGTAGTGCGCAGCAGATGCCACATGGAACCAAGCAGTGCGCCATAACTCGTGGTTGCCGTTGGTTTTCTTGCAGGCAGCACCTTTGCAAGTATAACTGCCAGGATAACGATAGCCGCAGAGGAAATGGCAAATATGGCATGCCAGCTCAAGATGTCAGCTACAAGGCTTGATAATGGCCGCGCTAGCATGATGCCCAGGAGCAGCCCGCTCATGACGTTGCCAACTACGCGTCCCCGCGAAGCATCGGATGCCAGATAGGAGGCAAAAGGGACAAGGACTTGTGCTGCGACCGAACCAAGCCCGATAACGAGTACAGCCGCCAAGAAAAGAAACGGTTGATGCGCTATTGCCGCAGTGGCCAAAGCAATGGCGGTGAGAAATAAGGCGGATACAACCAGCTTGCGGTTTTCAACAAGGTCACCCAAAGGTACGATAAACAGCAAGCCTACAACGTATCCGATCTGGGTTAGCGTTACGATCAAGCCGGCGCTGCCGGCGGACATCCCGATGGAAGAGCTGATTAACCCAACCAAGGGCTGCGCATAGTAAAGATTAGCAACAATGATTCCGCATGCGGCGGCGAGCAGCAACATTAACCAAGCCGGAATATTTTTCTCGATTGCTTGCCCATTGGAAGCATTCATAAATACCACTCCATTCTATTAAGTCATTTCTAAGCGAACTAATTACTAAACGGTGCGTTTACTATTTTATAATTAAATAATATACTGAACGTATCGTTTTGTAAATAGGCGAATTGTTTTTCCTTCGACCACCTTTTTTAGTATACTGAACGTATCGTTTTTATGATTATGTTCCAGATACAAGCGGGTGAAAGGGATGATTCCGGTGGAAGCTAAAAGAGGGCGGCCGCGTAATATGCAAACACAAAAGGCGATCCTTACCGCTTCTTATGATTTATTATTGGAAAGCGGCTTTGACACGGTCACCGTAGAAAAAATTGCCGAGCGTGCCAAGGTAAGTAAAGCCACGATCTATAAATGGTGGCCTAACAAGGCGGCCGTGGTCATGGACGGGTTCCTGTTTGCCGCGGCAGCCAGACTTCCCGTGCCTGACACGGGCGTGGCATTTGATGATATTGTTATTCATGCATCGAACTTAGTACGGTTTCTAACAAGCCCTGAGGGGAGAATCATCAAGGATTTAATCGGCGGGGGACAGTTTGATGCAGGACTGGCGGAGGCTATCCGAACCCGGTATATTGAGCCTCGCAGGCTGGAAGCGGGAAGTCTCCTGGAGAGAGGCGTTCAGCGCGGGGAATTGAGTAAGAATCTTGATATTGCCCTGGGCGTCGATCTGATATACGGACCGATCTTTTATCGATTGCTGATGACTGGCGGCACACTGGATGATTCCTATGTAAAGCAACTGGTGACAGTTGCATTAGAAGGAATTCACTCAAACATGCTATAATGAAGTATCCGATCGATTAGGAACAAGAGAGGAAACGATATATGAACGTTTTTGAAGACTGGAACCAGAAATTAAAAAGAGATTTCAACGCAACGAGCATTGTAGACGTCTTAACCGTCACAGAGGCAGGCAAGTTACTAGGTCTCTCCAAAGACCAAATGAAAGTATTTGTGGATAAAAACAATTTAACCAAAGTTCCCATCATGAGAAATATTCATAGATACCTGTTACTGAAGAGTGAAATCGACCAAATTGTCGAGAGCAGGGTCGTTTCATCGAGTTAAGTGGATAACAGAAGAAGGACCCGCAGGCTAATTTAGTTTAGCCTGCGGGTCCTTTTTTTAATACAATGCTTATTTTACCCGAATTTCGCCATCATAAGATGCGAGTACACCATACAGATCCGGACGGCGGTCACGGAAGATGCCCCACTCGATTCGCTGCGATTCCAGCTGATCGAGGTCGAATTCAGCCACGAGCACCCCGTGCTCGTCACGGCCAGCTTCTGCAATCATGTTGCCTTGCGGGCCGGCAATAAACGAAGAGCCGTAGAAGTTAATCGTCGAGTCTTCGTCGCCTTCTTCGCCGATACGGTTGGATGCGATGACCGGCATCAGGTTGCAGGCCGCATGGCCTCTCATGCACATCTGCCAGTGATCCTTCGAATCAATGCTGCCGTCCTGCGGCTCCGAGCCGATTGCTGTCGGGTAGAACAGCAGCTCCGCGCCCATAAGCGCCATGCTGCGTGCCGCTTCGGGATACCATTGATCCCAGCATACGCCGACGCCGATTTTGGCATACTTTGTTTTCCACACTTTAAAGCCTGTATCTCCTGGGTTGAAGTAGAATTTCTCCTCGTACCCGGGACCGTCCGGAATATGGCTCTTGCGGTATTTGCCAAGCACTTCGCCGTCAGCGTCAATAACTGCCAGCGAGTTGTAGCGTGCGTAGTTCTTCTTCTCGTAGAAGCTGATCGGAAGCACGACGCCAAGCTCTTTGGCAATGCCGCGGAAGTGGTTAATCGCTTTATTTTCCTCAAGCTCCGTGGCGTAGACGTAGTAATCTGCCTTCTCCTTCTGGCAGAAGTAAGGAGTCTCAAACAGCTCCTGCAGCAGAATAATTTGCGCGCCTTGTGCCGCCGCTTCGCGGACCAGTGCTTCCGCCTTGCGGATGTTCTCTTCTATATTGGTTGTGCAGCTCATTTGCGTGGCTGCTACTTTGACCGTTCTCATAGTTGTGCAAAGCCTCCTTGTAAGCTGATTAATTCATGATTTAAGCCCGGCGAGCCGGCATCTGCTGCGTTGTGCAATGCACATTGCCGCCTTCGCGAATAACTGCCATACCGTCAATCGGACGAATCCGGCGATCCGGGAATGCTGCTTGCAGCGTCTCGATCGCCTTGCGGTCAGCTTCCTCTGCCGCGCCGCCGAATACAGGCAGGATAATGCCGCCGTTAACGAAATAGAAGTTCAGATAGCTAAGCGTCAGACGAGTGTCCTCATATTCGGCGTAAGGCGGCTGTCCGATCTCGATAATCTCGAGCTTGCGGCCTTTTGCATCTACTGCTTCACTCAGGATGCGACGATTTTCTTGCGTGATCTCGTAGTTATCGTCGGATGGATCGTCGCATACTTGCAAAATAACCTTGCCAGGTGCTGCGAAGCACGCGATGTTGTCGACATGGCCGTCCGTTTCATCGCCGCTAAGTCCGCGCTTCAGCCATACGATAGTATCCACGTTTACGAATTCTTTTACATACGCTTCGATTTGCTCGCGGCTGAGCTCCGGATTGCGGTTCACGTTGAGCAGGCATTCTTCGGTTGTCAGCAGGGTGCCTTCACCGTCCGTATGGATAGATCCGCCTTCCATCACGAGAGGAGCATCAAACTTTTTGACGTCGACATGCTTCAAAATTTGCGGTGCTACTGCATCGTCCAAATCCCATGGCGAGTACTTGCCGCCCCATGCGTTAAACTTCCAGTTTACGCCCGCCAGCTCCCCGTCCGTACCTACGACAAACGTTGGGCCATTGTCGCGCAGCCAAGCATCATTATGCTCGACCGGCAGGCATTCCACTGCTGTATTGCCTGCGAACAGACCGCTGACCTTCTCCATATCCGCCGGATTAACGACAATCGTCACCGGCTCGAATTCTGCGATCGCAGTAACCAGCTCGGCATAGCCTGCGCTCACTTGCTCGTAGTGCTCCGGATATACCATGGAAGCTTGTACAGGCCAGGAGATGAAGGTGCGCTCATGCGGCGTCCATTCCGCCGGCATTGTATAGTTCAATTGTTTTGGATTCATATGGGGTAGTATTCCTCTCTTATCGTATGCACAATGTGTCTTATGCTTTTATGCTTCTAATCGGGCTTAAACCAACTCTTATCATATAACAAAAAGAAGGCCAGCTCAATTGCGAAGCGGGGAATTTACTGCCCTTTTCATGGCAATTTTCAGTCACCAAGCTTTCTTGCCGCTCTTAAGCAAGTGATCCATTAATTCCTCTGCGATCGGAATCCAGAACGAGTGGAATTGAATGATAGAAACAACACGGCAGGTGAAGAAAGAAGGAAACGCATCCTCGAGATGCTGGGCATTAACTACAATTGCGGGAAATCATTCATGCCGAAGAAAAGCGGGCCATTGGGGTGCTTATATCGGGGGAGAAATTGATCCGAAGCATCTTAGGGTGTATGCGCGCTCTGTTTACCCGCAAGCTGATCCAATGCTCGCAGACAACGATTGCTGTTGCGGATTCCTCCAAGATCGGCAAACGAACGGTTGCCAGCCTTTAGTTTAAAAGGGCTATCCCAAGTCATGTCATGACGACGGGACAGCCCTTTTTTTTGTGGCGTTAGCCGCACTGGATATCATGGGTCTTATTTCGCGTTATTTCGCGTTCTCATCCGGCTGGTGAACACCAAATACATTGCCTTCTGTATCGATGTAATAGCCTTGCCAAGCCATGCCTGGCAGCGCGTATTTCGGCAGGGCTACCGTGCCGCCAAGGCTAATGATTTTGGCTTCGGTTGCATCGTAGTCTTCCACGCCCATTGAACAAGAAAAGCCGTTTACCGGCTGGCCCGGCTGCGGAGGTGGTCCCATGCGTTTCACCAGCGCTCCGTTGATGCCCATCGCGTCGGCATCGCCTGTTGTGGCTCCGAAATAAGGCATGCCCGCGTATTCGCTCCAATCCTCGAACGTCCAGCCGAATACCTCGCCGTAAAACTTCTTTGCACGTTCCATGTCATCGACATGAACCTCGAAATGAACGACTTTTCCCATGATTACCTCCCAAATTTGGCCTTGCATACATGTTCTCCTATTAGGTTTGCCGTTCCTGCTTGAGATAAACGATTTACGGAAATTATAATGTATCGAGATAGTAAAGGTTAGAGGAGGGCAACAAGATGATCAACAACGCACCGGAAAATAACTTTCGTACAATTACGCTTGGCATGGGCTGTTATTGGAGTCCCGAAGCGCTGTTTGGCGCGGTGCCCGGCGTTATCCGGACTCGTGTCGGCTTTGCCGGCGGAACGTCCGAGGCGCCGACGTACCGCAGAATGGGCGACCACACCGAGACGGTTGAGCTGCAATTCGATCCTGCCCTGGTCACTTATGAAGAACTGCTGGAACTGTTCTGGAACAACCATAACCCCTATAACATCAATGGATACAAGGACAGGCAATATCAGTCGCTGTTGCTCTACCGTGACGGGAGCCAGGAGGAAGCATTCCGGAGGATTAAGAGCAGGATTGAGGCTGACAAGGGGAGTCTCGACACGGAGCTTTCGCCATATCAGAACTTTTATCCGGCAGAATCGAATCATCAGAAATATTATTTGAAAAGGTTCCCGGACGCTGTCCTGAAGCTAAGCACGCTCTATCCGACCGGCGAGGAACTGGAGAACGCGACCTTGGCGGCTCGGCTGAACGGAGTGGCGAAGGGGTTTCTCAATATGGAGCGGCTGCAGCATGAATTAGAGCAATGGCCAATCTCCGCAAGCGAGCGTACGGAGCTCATCTCCTTGATTCGACAAATTCGCTGGTAAGTAGTTCTTTCAACTTATATAATATAACATGATATATCAACATTCCTTAGTCTAAAGGATTTAATTCGTTCTGATATATTGACATAATATTAACCAAACATTATATTATTGAATGACTGAAGCCGATCGTATACTTGCATGCGAATCGGCTTTTCTTTTTCCAACTAAGTAGCTAATGCTTGCGAAGTAAGAATCATCACAAATGGCCAGCATAAGGCCATTTGCGTGACAATTCTTTTTAGGAGGAATGTTAATGTCTAGTAAGACCAGAAGAAGATCCAAGCTTATTGTTTTGCCTGTGGTTCTTGCACTCTCGATTAGTCCCTTATTTCCAAACGGAATACCTCGTGCCCATGCTTTTGAGGCGGCCGATGCGAAGACAGCAATCGAAGCCTACAATGATGCATTCTGGGATGCAAGCGCGAAGTATTTCTGGAAAACCTCCAATCATGACGGGTATCAGGACTTTTGGGTGGAAGCCGAGCTGTGGGAGCTTGTTATGGATGCCTACCTTGAGGCTACGGATCCGGCATTAAAAGCGGAGCTGCGGACCCAGATTGATGACGTATTCGACGGGGCTGTAGCCAAATACGGCCAGGACTGGACGAATAATACGTTTAACGATGACATTATGTGGTGGGCAATGGCAAGCGCAAGAGCTTATCAAATTACAAATGATGCGAAATACCTCGAGAGAGCGGAATATTATTTTAATTATGTCTATGATACGCAGTGGGATGACGAGTTTGCGGGCGGCGGCATTTGGTGGAAGAGTGATGACCGTACGACGAAGAACGCATGTATTAACTTCCCTGCTGCTGAAGCAGCTGTCTTCCTGTATAACGTCACCAACAACGAACGTTACCTGGATGCGGCCTCCAAAATTTATCGTTGGAGCAAAACGATGCTGACCGACGGCAACGGCAAAGTATTCGACCGTATTGAAACGCAAAACGGACCTATACAGGGTGCGACTCACTATAACCAAGGCACGTTTATTGGAGCAGCAGTAGGGCTCTATCAGGTTACGGGAGACATGACGTATTTGGATGATGCGCTTGAAGGTGCTACTTTCACGAGAGAGCAGCTGGTCGATGCCAATGGGCTGCTGCGCTATGAAGGTCCAAACGGGGATTTGAAGGGCGGAAAAACCATTCTCGTCCGTAATCTCGGCTATCTGCAGAAGGTGGTAAACGCAAGCAAGGAAAGCAAATACAAAACGTTTGCCGAGAGCTATAACGAATGGCTGGCGTTTAATACGGATATGGCATGGAGCCATCGAAATGCGGCCAACCTCGTCGACAGCAACTGGGCAGGGCAGCAATTGTCCGGAACCTTCGAATCATGGAGCTCTGCTGCAGCCGTGCAAGCGTTGACATCCCTTGAGCCGCAGGATGCGGAGCAGTTGGAATATGCCGTTAAGAGTCCTTATAACAAGCTCGAAGCGGAAAGCTTCAATATCGTCAATGGTCCAGGCTTGGAGGGCAGCATCGAAGGCTCGCTCCAGCTGGGCGGAATTCAGGATGGCAACTATGCTGCTTACAAAAATGTGGATTTTGGCTCGGGAGATGGTGCAAGCGGTTTCATAGCGCGGGCGTCAAGCGGTACCGGCGGCGGGCAGATCGAGGTCAGGCTGGATGCTTTGGACGGACCCAAAGTGGGAACTTTGAACGTCGAAGGCACAGGGGGCTGGAACAACTTTATCGATGCCGTTACGCTGCTGAAGGATGATCAAGGCCAGACGAGCCACGTGACAGGCGTGCATGATGTGTATCTGGTGTTTAAGAAAACCAATGACTCGTATTTGTTTAATCTGAACTGGTTCAAATTCACGAAGACGGATCCAACAAAGACGGATGCTTATGCCAAATTACAGGCGGAGAACTATGCAAGCAGCGATGGACTGAGCATGGACTCGACAGGCCAATTCGCGGACGGCATTCATAATAATGCTTATGCTTCCTACGAGGATATTGATTTTGGCTCGGGCGCTGCCGGCGTTACGGTACATGTCGCAAGCGGCAATAAGGGCGGCTCCATTGAAGTGAAGCTGGACGGCCTGGATGGGCCAACTGCCGGAGTCATCGAGATTCCCGCGTTCGGCAGCTGGAACGAATGGGTAGATGTGACCTCCATTATTGACGATTCGCTGGCTGTAGGCACGCATGACGTATATCTGATTTTCCATGGGGCTGACGGCAGTGACTACCCTTGCAATCTCGACTGGTTCACCTTCTCTACGATTAAAGGAAAAGCAAGGGATGCCTTCAGCAAGCTGGAGGCTGAAAATTTCACGAACAGCGTAAGCGTTGGTACGGAAAATGGCGGCAATCAGACGTACCTGGCTGGCGTATACGGTCCGAATAAACCGTATGCCATGTACAACTATATTGATTTTGGCGATGTCAGCCCTACACAATTCCACGTTCAGGCAGCCAGTGATACTAGCGGGGGAATCATTGAGGCGCGCATTGACGGCATCAACGGGCCTGTTATCGCAACGGCCGAAGTCAGCGGAACGGGCGGCTGGCAGACATTCCAGGTATTTGACGGTGAGATGACGGCCCCTGTAACAGGCAAGCATCTTGTCTACCTGCTGTTCAAGGGAAATGACTGGCTGTACAATTTCGACAAGTTTACCTTTGGCGATCCATCCGTGTTTACGGCACCAACTTTGCCGCCTGATCCCGTAGACGACGAAATTCCGCCGGGAGAGGTCGAGAACGTTCATTATACCCGGGATAACAGCGAGCTGACCGTGCATTGGGATGGCCCTTATGCGATAGACGGAGATGTCGTGCATCTTAAGCTGCAGCGTAACGGTCAGCAGGTTGGTGAAGTTGTTGAGGTGAAACGCGGCATCCAGAAGGCTGTACTGACCGGGATTGAAGCGGATCTGGACTATACTCTTGTAATCAGTGCTGCGGATAAGTCCGGCAACGAATCGGCAGGTGTAACAATCGCCATTCCGGCCGTTCCCGTCTATTCCTTAACAGCCAACGGCTCCAAACTGGCGGAAGGTGCGGTGCTCGAGGATGATGCAATCCTGCGCTTCCAGGCAGGAGACAGCAAGACTGCGATCCGATCGGCGAGTCTTACTTTCGACGGCAAGGTGTATGAAGGAGCAAAACTTAACATTGCGTTAGCCGGTCATTTGGGAGAGAAGACTGTCGTCATAGCGGTTGAAGATGCGGCAGGGAATAAGCTGCAGAAGACGATTCACATTCAGGTGAAGACAAGTATCCGAAGCATGAGCAATCTGGTTGACCTGTACAAAGCTTCGAACGACGTGAGCAAATCGCTGGCGGCGCAGCTTGTGGCCAGTCTGAAGCAGGCCCAGCAACACTTGGATAAAGGGAAGCGGGATCAAGCCATTAAGCATATGCAGGACTTCATCAAACAGTTGAATAAAGCGAACAAGAATAGCGTTACCGATCAAGCCAAAGCCATATTAAATAACGATGCAGAGGCGCTTATTGCAAGCTGGAAGAAGAAGTAGACTAAGCAATAGTTGAATGATGCAATGAAACATGAGAAGGAGGGGGCAGTCTGCCCCCTCCTTCTTATTTCTTGCTATCTGCTTCATTACAGTTTCCAAATCCGGTACAGAATTACCGCTGCTTCCGCACGGGTCAACTGATCGTTAGGGGCGAGCTTGCTCGCATTGCCGGTAACAACACCGGCTTTGACAAGTGCCGCTACGCTGTCTTGCGCATAACCGGCAACACTTGCTGCATCAGAGAACGTGTCCAGGGAACCGCCCGCTGGCAATTGAATGCCGACTACTTTCAGAGCACGCGTGGTCAGCACCATCATATCTTGACGGGTGATGCTGCTGCCTGGCTTAAAGGTGTTGTCCTCAAAGCCCGTTGCTATACCAAGCTCCTTGGCAACAGCCAGCTCACTATAATAGTACGCGTCAGCTGGAACATCGCTGAACATTGCAGCATCTGTGCCGCTGCCATGCAGCTCAAGCGCTCTTACAAGAAGGGCGATGAAATCTGCTCTCTTAATTGAAGCGGCAGGGGAGAAGGTATTCTCGCCTGTGCCTTTGATGACGCCGCGGGAGGCCATGGCGTCAATGGCTTCTTTGGCCCAAGGCACTTTAGCCAGATCTCCAAACGTCTTGAAGACGGATACGGCTGCATAGGTGCTGAAATGCGTCGTTTGGAAAATGACCGCACCGGTTGCCGCATCGTAACGGCTGTTTGGAACCGGAGTTGCTTTGCCGCTGCCATCGATATACCAGATCACGATATGCTCCGGATGCTTAAGCTCTTCCGCTGTTGGCGTGTACGGAATAGCTACCGTTACCGGTGCAGCCGGGTTGTTCCATGCGATCACATTGCCGCCTGCGACAAGGCTCAGATCGATAACAGGACGATTGCCGATTAGTTCACGGGTCGCTGCATCCAGGTTCTCGATGGAAGCTTTAGCTACACGGATGGATACCTGGTCCGCGGTAACATTTGTGTTAGAGAGCATATTGCTTGGAATTTGAACAAAAGCGTTGGCGATCTTTGCTGTTAAAACATAGCTGTCCGCGTTCTTTAAGCTTTGCGTTGGTAATTGAACGGCATACGAAGCTGCATTCCCTTGCAGCGGTACGTCGATGACAACTTGCTTCTTGCCGCCTGCTGCCGGAGTCGCTTGCTCGAGTGCTTTTTTCAGGTCCTCGCTTGTAACGGTGCCAACGGCATTGCCGTTTGTTGTTTTCACTTCTGGCTTCAGCGTTGTTGAACCGTCAGGGTTCTTCACAACGTTGCTAGTTTGCGGTAAGGAGCCGCCGCCGCTGCCAGAGCCAGAGCCGTTATCGTCTTTGCCGGAAAGGGTAAGCTCGCCGTATACCGAAGTATCCTGGTAACCGTTGCCGGTTGTATCGTTCCATGCGGCAACGCTGGTACGAGCACCGTCTGTCGCGTCATTGATCTGTACGTCAAAGCCAAGCTTCTTTTGATTAGCAGGTGTTACGGCTGTAAGTGGAATTTTAAGCTCAACCGTGTAGCTGGTTTCCGTTTTCTTGGTTTGCGATTCGAAGCCGGTTGCAATGCTTGTTGGGCTGAAGGATGTCTCGTTGTCGTAATTAATCCGATATTGGCCGTCATCGCTTTGATAGAAAGTTGTTTTTCCATTGTTTTGGTCAAGAAATACCTCTACCGAATCCTGTTCCCATGCATTTGCGTTTGCTTTATTAAGCTCAGAGTCGCTGACTTGAATCAGCACATACAGGTTATGATCATCCCAGAGTGCTTTGGCAGTGCCGTTTGCTCCTTGCCAAGCCATCTGGTAACGGTTAATTGACATTTCTTGTACGCCGCTCCAGATCGAATCCAAATTTCCGTCGATGACAGGTGTGCCGTATTTCGCCGTCGCCTGGTTAGCATCCTCCGTTTCAGGCGCATTTTCAGCTATAAAGGTATCTGGATCAATTACGCCGTAGTAAGCTGGTTTAGCCTGCAGATTCTTATCGAACAGGAGCGGATTATTCTCGGCTCTCCAGCTTGTATTGTCATCAAGGCCCCAGAACGTAACGCGTTCAATATGATCTGCATGTTCTTTGAGTATATTGAAGAGCTGTGCGTACAGATAGGCTTGAGCCGTAGCAAGGTTTTCTGGAAGCGTATAGTTGCTGCCAGCCGTGATGTCCAGCTCGCTAATGCTTACGGTTACGCCAAGCGATATAAATTTTTCCAGGGAGAGCTTCACATTCTCGGGGTTCGTGTTTACATTGTAATGCCCTTGCATACCAACGCCGTCAATCAGAAGCTTGCCTTCGTGTGCTGCCGCATAACGGTCATTGATATCTTTTACCATGTTGTAAATGGCTGTTGCTTTATTCTGGTTATCTTCGTTGTAATCGTTGTAATACAGCTTGATATCCCAGTCCGGATTCTCGTCGAGCACTTCTCTTGCGGCGAGGAACGCCTGCTCAACATAATCGGGTCCGATGGCATTATACCAAGGAGTTTGACGCAGGGATGCTTTATAATTCGATGGATTAGACGGATTATCGTTCATTGCTTCGTTCACAACATCCCAAGAGATCACTTTGTCGCCAAAATGCTCCATAACGGTCTTGATATGTGTTCTTAAGTTGACGAGAGCTTCCTCGCGTCCGAGCGGAACCGTGTTGTTGGAGGAATCTGTCGTTGTATTCTGCCATGCAGGAGACTGTTGATGCCAGACAAGTACGTGACCGTGCATTTGCATGCCTTCAGCAAGTACTTTGTCGACCATGGCATCCGCGGCTGTGAAAGTGAAGTTGTCTTTTGTTGGCTGCATCGCATCCGGCTTCATGGCATTGCCGGCGGTTACCACATCGTGGTGCATCTTCAGGAGTTCAAGCCTTGCGCCTTCCAGGTCTTCAGCCGTAATGGCATTTCCGATCAGGAAGTCGTCTTTGTATACCTCTTTAACTGGAGTGAGGTCCTTCTGAATGCCGACCGGACCGGAGCCCGTGCTCTCAAAGCTGATGTCGTCGATGTAGTAAGAAGCAGTGGCATTAGAGCTCTGTACATAAATGGTCAGATACTCGCCGCCTACGCTGTTATAACGGTAGGTGCCTTGGAGCTCAACCCATCCGTCGCTTGCGGAGATTGTTTTGCTTGCAAGGCTTGGATAGTTGGCGCTGCTGCCATCGCCAATCTGGGAGGCAAGCTCGAGCTTGGTGCTTGTTTCAGGCGACAGAAGCTTAACCCAAGCGGTTACTTTATACTCGAAGCCTTTGTTGACATATGGCTCTACGCGCAAGGAAGGGCCGTGCCAGCTTGTTGTTCTGCCTTCAACCTTCAAGGCATACGAACCGTCTGCTGTATGGTTAGCTTCATCCGTGACCGTGAGTGTTTCCGTCCCTGCACGGCCTGTAAATCCGCCGGCTGTTTGATCTTCAAAAGTAATCGCGTTAAAAGGCAAAGCCGGTGGTCTAGGCGGTTCTTCTTCACCACCGCCGCCCGTTGCGGTCTCGGTGATCAGGATATCGCCGATGTAGAACGGTACGGCTTTACCTTCCTCGCTGGATTGAACGCGCAGCTGCGTGCTGACGCTAGTATCCACGGTAAATTCTTTGGTTAAAGTGAAAGGGGCTCCTGCTGCGAAATTAGTTCCTGCGAGGAAGCCATAGCTATCACTATCCACGGCTTGCAAATAGGCTTGAGCCTCCGCAGGCACTGTCACGCCTTCGTCAACATAACCTTTTACGGTTGCGGTATACGTTTTTCCATTCTCGAGCCCAATGTCAGTGAATTTGAAATCTGCCGCATCCCAGCTGTCTTTCCGGTTGCTTACAGATAAAGCGCTTCCATCTTCATTGCCGTCAAATACCTTGCCCGTAACCTGCGTCAGACTGGCGCCGCCGGATTGGATTGCGACACCTTTATCGCTTGCGAAATCCTCATGATAAACAACAGTCGGTTCCGCATCTGCCGCTTCCGCAACGGGTGCAAGCCTGCCGATCGGGATAAGCAGCGCTGCTGCAAGCAGGATCGAGACGAGCTTTTTCAATGATCTACTCATTTATTGCATTCCCCTTCGAAAAGAATTTTTGGTGAAGCGCTTACAATATTGCTGGCGAATCCTCCTTTCCTAGAGAAAATTATAGCGTTTATTAAAAATTCTTTTACTACACGAATTAAATGACTTATTGTACTTTTTTAACATTCCGGCTAAAAAGTGGACTTAACGATGTGCAGCGTCGTTAAATCAGCCTCGGCAGACCAAAAAGCAAGGCTTAACGATGCGCGGCATCGTTAAGCCTTGCTTCAACATGGTCAATTAGGCTGCGATTCCTTCTTCTCCCGGAACAGAAGATAGAAGAGGAGAGAGGCGGTTACATAGAGAAGGCCTGTGATGCTGAACGTAATCGCATAACCCCAATAGTAGCCATGGGATGTGATGATATGGGATTGGACCGGCCCCATGGTAGCCCAGCCAAGCATAAAGGCGGTTTGCATGACCGAATTGGCCAAGCTTTGATTACGAGCCGAGACCCGGTTCATAAGTGTCGCAGACAGAAGCGGATTGGCGGCGTTCATCAAAGCCTGCCGGAATAAGAAGCTGATCGAAGCGACAAGCAGCATATTCGTAAAGCCGGTAATAAGCAGGAACGGGAGCGACAGCGTCTGGAAAATTACGATCGCCTTCACCTGTCCGATCCGGCTGGCCAGCGATGGACCAATAAGCATGGAGAAGATGGTCATCACCTGTCCAAGCGAGAGCAGGAAGCTCATGCCGCTAAGCGAGACCTCGAAGCGGTTCGTAAAATACAGGTTCAGATAAGGGATGACCAGCCCGGAGCCTATGCCGATGAGCAGCTCTACGGCTGCAAATGCGGCAATAAAGCGGAACTCTTTTTTTACCGGAGCGGGTTGAGGCAAGGCTGCATGCTGGTTTTCCTCCGTTTTGTCTGTCCTCTTGCTCTCCCTCATCGCCTGCAGCGGCAGGAATGCTCCGATCGTGGCGATACTGCCAGCCAGAAGGACAAGCTTGAACGAGAGCAGCTCGCTTACCCCGGCATCCTGCAGCACATCGGAAATGACACCGCCGCCAAGACTGCCGGCCACTTGGGCCGCCAGCACAAATGCGGAGTAGATGCTGAAGATGCGCAGCCGGTCTGCCTTGGCCACATTGTCCGCAAGGAAAGGGATGGCGAGTACCTGAAGGACGGTTGCGAAGATTCCGGTCAGAACCGCCATTGTCAGCAAGCTGCTCTCCGATTCGAACAAGGAACGTCCGGCAAGGACAATTCCGCTGCATAAGGCTCCGATGAGGAGTAACCGTTTGCGGCTGGTGCGGTCGCCAAATAGGCCAATGGGGATGAAGCAGACCGCCGTGGCAAGCGACTGCATGCTGACGACCGTCCCGCTCATGGCGTCGGGGTAGCCCAGCTCGTGGATATATAAGTTGTAGAGTACCGAGAACAAGCCTGTTCCGAATTGATATAACATGTTCGACAGAAAGAAGAGACGGATGTTGCGGGACCAGCCCTTCCACTCCGCCGTAGTAGATTGAAACCATTTCATAATGTAAGTGTGCCTCCCGATGCTATTCCAACCTACAACGATACTACCCGGCAGGCCGTAAAGCAATCGGAAATTATTGTGGAACATGATATGCTAGAGGAAGAAAATTCAAGAGAAGAGGGAATGGGATGCAAACGTTTGTTGTGCTTGGATGTATTCTGATGGCCGTAGCGGTTGCGATTGGCGCGTTTGGCGCACATGCGCTGAAGAGCAAGATTGAACCGGACAAGCTTAAAGTGTATGAGACTGGCGTGCAGTATCATATTATTCACGCGCTCGGATTAATCGGAGTGGGGCTCTTGGCAGACCGTTATCCGGACTCCGGGATGATCGTTACGGGAGGTTGGCTCCTGGCAGTGGGAATCGTGCTGTTCTCTGGTAGTCTATACGTTTTAAGTTTGAAAAGAGTGCGCCTGCTTGGTCCGGTTACGCCGCTTGGCGGTCTGTCCTTTATGATCGGCTGGGTGCTGATTGCGATTGGCGTGTTGTAGTGGGGGGACCGGCCTGAGGAGGCCGGTTTTTTTAATTTAAAGGAATTACGGGATTGTACAGTAATTCGTTTATTTCACAATAGACCGGTCAGCCGGGGCATGTTAACGTACCTTCAACAAGCATTAGCTGCTTAAGGAAGGGGTATATTGATGAGGTCAATTGTGACTTATGCCGGCAGCGTAACGAAATATAAAGGCAGTGAAATACGGGAGTCCTTCGATATTCCACTTCATTGCGAAGCCGAAAATCAAACCGCTCTAAGCCGGGATTGGTCTGTACAAGTAAGTATCGAAGGCAGCGTTGACCATCCGGATGGCCAGATACTGACTGCACAATTCCAGTCGCATGACGTCTCGGACGAATCCGCTGTTGCATTGTCTTTTCTATGGAGCGGATGGTCTGCGCAAAATTATGTCTTGGTGCCGGGCGCCATATATGCCGGGAACCGGTTCGAAGTGCGCGAGTTGTCCTATGCCCCTTGCTGGTCGAGACTCGATGATATCGGACCCAATGTACCGAACCTGATTACGGATGTTCCTCGGTTGTCTAATAAGGAACAAGTTCCGTCTGCCTTCCATCTGCTGACCGGCGATGCGGCTACGCCTGCCGTAGGGATTATGGATCAAGCATCGGCAACCGGATGGCTGTTTGTTACGGAGCAGGGGACGGCGTTTGGGGACAGCTCGATCCATGTGGTAGAGAATGCTGACCGGAGCTCGGCACGAATCTCGTTCCAGACACCGGGAGTCCGGCCGTCCGTGAAATATGAGATGGCTACCACCAAAGTGCCTGGCACCGATAGAGGTCATGATTTTAAGCCGGGGGATACGGTAGAGCTCAGCTGCCGGATTTATCGGTTCTCTTGCCCAAATGTTCAGACCTTGTTCGAGCGGTTCGCAGCCGTCCGCCAGAAGGGGCAGCCTCAAGCTGCCTTGGCGCGAAGCCTGCCGTTCTCCGCAGCGTGGGAGATTCAGGAGCGGAAGTACAACGCGATGAACTGGAACGCTGAGCTTGGTTATTATGCGGTAGGCACAATTGATATGAAGCATCAGGATTGGCAGGTTGGCTGGGTAGGGGGAGGCATGTCGAGCCTCGCTTTGCTTCTTGAGGGCAGTGATCTTTCAGTAAGCCGAGCGCTTGATACGCTTCGCTTCCTGTTCAGCAGCCAGACGGAAGCGGGCTTCTTCCGTGGGGTCTGTTACAACGGACAATGGTATGGCGATGAATTTAACGATGCTCCGGATCGAAAGTATCCCGAGCAGTGGCACATTTTGCGCAAGAGCGCGGATGCATTGTATTTCATCATGAAGCATTTGATTGCCCTTAAGGAGGCGCGCCCCGACTATGTAATCCCCGGTGAATGGCTGGATGGAACAAGGAGGCTGGCGGATGCCTTCGTCCGGCTGTGGCACAAGTACGGTCAATTCGGGCAATGGGTTCATACCGGGACCGGAGATATCATCATCGGCGGTTCCGCAGGTGGAGGTATAGCTCCGGCAGGTCTGGCTCTTTGCGGGAAATACTTTAATGAAGACATATATATGGCTGTTGCCGAGCTGTCTGCGCGGCATTATTACCGGGAGTTTACCCTTCAGGGGTTTACGACAGGGGGGCCGGGGGAAATTTTGCAATGTCCGGACAGCGAGTCAGCCTTCGCTCTGCTTGAGTCCTATATGGTGCTGTATGAAACAAGCGGAGACTGGGATTGGATCCGAATGGCCGAAGAGGCAGCGCTTCAGGCGATGACCTGGTGCGTCTCTTATGATTTCAGCTTTCCAAAGGGCTCAACCTTTGAGCAGCTTGGCATCCGTACAACGGGTTCCGTTATTGCTAACGTGCAGAATAAGCATAGCGCTCCGGGGATTTGTACGTTGTCCGGTGATTCGTTACTCAAGCTGTACCGGGCAACGGGCAATAATGATTATTTGGAGCTGCTGAGGGAAATCGCCGGCCATTTGCCGCAATATTTGTCGCGGGCCGACCGCCCGGTCAGAGGCTGGGAAGGCTGGGATATGCCGCCCGGTTATATGAGCGAGCGGGTGAATATGAGCGATTGGGAGGGGAAGGACAACGTTGGCGAAGCGATCCCTTATTCCTGCTGGTGCGAAGTGTCTCTTATGCTGACCTATGCCGAGCTTCCGGGTATTTACGTCAATAAGACAACCGGCATCGTAACGGTGATCGATCAGGTCGAATGCAGCTGGGAAGAAAGCCCGTCCCGGAACTTACTCATTACCAATCCGACCGGCTTTCCGGCTGAGGTGAAGCTTCTGGCGGAAACGGAGGAAGAAGCAGCTCTGCCGCTTGGTTCATGCGGTTACTTGCAATGGAGCAGGATTAAGGTAGAGCCCGGGGAGACGAAACGGTTGAGTTTATTTGGTCATCATTGATTTTCATCCAACAAATTCTGGGTCTTCACAGAAGGGCAGCCTAAGCATCGCATGGAAGATGCTTAGGCTGCCCTTCAGGCGCATCTATTCGGAACCGTTGCCAAAACGCTTCGCGTTTCGAAGCCGCGCGCGCTCGATCTCGACCTCGCGATTGCGGGGCTCGGCATTCGTGACCAGCGACCCGAGCAGCTTGCGCGCCGCCTCCGTGACCTCCCCGATCGCCAGTTGAAATGCATCCTCATTTGCCTTAGACGGCGTGTTGAATCCAGACAACTTGCGGACGAACTGGAGCGCTGCCGCCTGAATTTCCTCGTCGGTTGCCGGCGGATCGAAATTATACAGCGTCTTAATATTTCGGCACATAAAGCTTCCCCTTTCGGTTGTCCAGCGTTGCTTTTATGATACTACATCGGCTGCGGCCGGGCCAGCCGGGTTCTTGCCGCTCCATGCTCATCGCGCCGGACCATGGGGATATGTAAGCTAAATAAAAAAGCCAGCCGCGACAGGCTGGCTTTTTGCATTTTTGGATAGTAGTAAAAAGGGGGAGTTACTCCGCCAAAGCTTCTCTTGTAATCTGCGCGATATCAATCGGGGATTTAACGCCTTGGCTGACGAGGTCGGGGAGGATGTGCGCCAGGAAGTAATCGACACAATGAAGCTTGATTTCTTTTATTTTAATTAAGGCGGACCGGTACATCACAATAAATTCTTTTTCTGTATTTCCAAGCTGCAGCTCAATGAAAGCTTCATAGATCTGATCCAATTTGTCCGCCACTTCAAGGATTTGACCCTCCACGGACTGGTCTTTGCCCTCGCGCAGCTGCCGGCGGAACATGGGCTTGAACTCCTCCGGAATATGCTCATCGATAAAATGGGCAACCATTCCTTCCTCCACCTGCAGCAGCATGGAACGGAGCTCCATGGAATGATGCTTGACGGGTGTCTTGATATCTCCGATAAAGATTTCGCCGTAGTCATGGCTGCTCGTAATTTCATAGAGCTTCTTCCAATCCACGGCAACACCGTTCATTTCCTCAATATCCGCTAATGTCTTCGCATATTGAATAACCTTCCAGGAATGCTCCGCAACGCTATGGTCTTGAAATTTGAATTTCCCCGGGCAGCGAATGATTCTTTCAAGGTCGGTCAACGACTGAAAGTACGTATGAATTCCCATGTGCTAAAATTCCTTTCTTGGAACAGGGTAGTTATATTCTGCTGCACAACTCCAGTATATATCCGAATTGTTAGTGGATCGTTAACGTCATTTGGGGATTTCTGGTTTGCAAAAAAATGATAGATTCTATAGGTCATCGAATAGTTCGTCCCTCCCTCCTTTGAATACCTTGAATAAAAGGAGTTGAGGTACAGGTGAATCAAAGATTAGGGCTTACGATTCTAGGGAGTGGAGGAGGTGTGGCCAAATCGGTTCTCGCGATCGTTGACAAGGCCTTCCAGGACCCGAATGATCCGATTCATGCGTTCGTTCGCCAGGCGGATCTGCATTTGGTGGACAAGATACAGAAGGAAGAGTCTTATTACAAGTTGTTTATTCCGCATGTCGGCTTCAGGCTGCATCAGTTTGATTTGGGCAACATGAACCGCTTCCGCCAGCATCTGACGGATACGAAGACAACTGTCGTTATTGATGTGTCTTGGGCAGATACAGTGGAAATGCTGCAATGCTGCGATGAGCTTGGGGTTATGTATATCAATACGGCACTGGAGAACACGATGGTGGATGAAAAAGAGGAGCTGGAGGGCTTTACGCTGCTCGAGCGCTATCGCATCTTCGAAGAGAACAGAGGGCGCTTTACGCATACGAAGGCGATTATCGGCTCGGGCATGAATCCCGGCGTTGTGCAATGGATGGCGCTCAGCATGCTGGAGCAAGGATCAGGCGAGCTTCCGCTTGGCATTTATATTGTAGAGCAGGACGATTCGTTTTATGCGGATCCATCCAAGGTTCAGAAGAAAACGGTCTATTCGACGTGGTCGCCGGAATGTTTTCTGGATGAAGCGATTCTGAACTATCCCATGCTGATGAAGCAGCATATGCCGATGTTTCTGTATCACGATGTGTATGAGCTGGAATTCAAAGTGCTGCTAGGGGACAAACAGTTCTATGGCTGCCTGATGCCGCATGAAGAGGTGATTACGCTAGGCAAAGCCTTCGATATGGAGTTTGGCTTCATCTATCGGGTAAACGATCATACGACAGATATAATCAAGGCGAATCTGGCTAACGCCAATGATCTGTGGAACTGGAAGCACCAAGTGCTGGATCCGCTGGATGGCGAGCTGATCGGATCCGACATGGTGGGAGTACTGCTTGTCTACAAGGATAAGGAACGGTACATGTACAATGTCATGAGCAATAAGGAAGTGTTTGCCGAGTATAAGACTAATGCGACCTATTTCCAGGTAGCCTGCGGCATTTATGGAGCGTTGTCGACGCTGCTGCTGGATGATATACCAGACGGCGTTTATTTCGTAGACGAGCTGCTGCTTCAGACGGATTCCGGTTACGGTCAGTACTTGTCGTATTATATGAAGCATTTTGTGACAGGCGAGAACAGCGGATCGGACGGGCTGCTGCTTGACCGGTTGAAAAAAATATGATGGTTGGTGGGATGAAAAAATAATGAATAAGGGATCGTTAACAGGATTTCATAAAGAAAACAATGAGGAAGTCTGGCTGTGGGACGATCTTCCGGAGTTGGATATGGAAGTCGGCTATAAGGTGAAAGCACTGCTGCACTACGAGCAATCCCCTTTTCAGGAGATAAGCATCGTCGAGACAAAAGGCTTTGGGCGCATGCTTGTGTTGGACGGGACCCCTCAAGTGACCTCGAAGGACGGCTTTATATATAACGAAATGATTACGCATATTGCGATGACGACTCATGCCGAACCGAAACGGGTAGCCATGATCGGAGGCGGCGATTGCGGGCCGGCCCGCGAAGCACTGAAGTATGACAGCGTTCAGCAGATTGAAGTTGTTGAAATTGATGAACGAGTGATTGAGGTATGCCGGGCATGGTTGACGAAGGAGCCTGACTCGGACAAAATCCAAACGACTTATAAAGACGGCTACGCTTGGATCCAGGGGCAGAAAAATAAATGGGACGTCCTGCTGGTCGACCGTTCGGACCCTTACGGACCGGCTGTCAGCTTGTATAAGCCGCAATTTTATCAGAATGTGTACGACAGTCTGACGAAGGATGGCATTGCGGTGTTCCAATCCGGTTCGCCGTATTATAATCTTAGCAGCTTGAGCAAAACAATCGGCAATCTGGAGAAGCTGTTTCCCATTGTGCACACCTATTTATGTACCATTCCTTCGTTTCCCGGCGGCATATGGAGCTTCACCATTGCTTCGAAAACATGGGATCCGCTCGCGGCTGATCTGAATCGTTTGCAGTGGCAGACCGCCAAATATATCAACCCTGACATCTTTCAGGCAAGCTTTGTGCTTCCGTCTTATATCAAACAGATTATAGAAAAATCATAATGCTGCATGCGTCGGCATCATTGGAACAACACATTTATATGTGTTGTTCTTTTTTGGACATCATTACCGGTGAATAATGCAATAAATAAGGGAAAATAGTTGAATGTTTATTATGTTTTCGTGATATAGAATTTGATATGATAATACATAGCAATTATAGATGTAGAAACTGATTAGGAGAAAATAGAATGAATACACATGGCATTCCATTAGAAGGTTTTGCGGCGTTCAGCAGAAAGGTAGCGGCCGAAGGCGCGGTTCTGCTCAAGAACGACGGACAAGTGCTTCCGATTCAGGCGGGCGAAAGCGTTGCAATCTTTGGCCGGACGCAGGTGAACTACTACCGCAGCGGTACAGGATCAGGCGGCAGCGTTAATGTAACCCATACGACGAATCTGCTCGGCGGTATGCGCAGCAAGAAGAACGTGAAGGTGAACGAAGAACTGGCAGCCGTGTATGAACAGTGGATTGAGCAAAATCCGTTTGATAACGGCGGAGGCGGATGGGCAGCGGAGCCTTGGCATCAGAAGGAAATGCCTTTGACGGCGGAGCTGGTATCGAGGGCAAGAAGCCAATCGGACAAGGCAATAGTTGTCATCGGACGTACGGCTGGTGAGGATCAGGACAATGCGGTGAAGCCGGGCAGCTACCTGCTGACGGAAGAAGAACTCGATATGCTGAAGGTTGTTGCCGAGCATTTTGAGCAGACGGCTGTTGTGTTGAATGTATCCAACATTATCGATATGAGCTGGTTGAACGCATCAGAAATGAAATCGATTCCAGCCGTTATATACGCTTGGCAGGGCGGTATGGAGGGCGGCAATGCCATTGCCGATGTTCTGGCGGGCGATGTAACTCCAAGCGGTAAACTGACGGATACCATTGCTTATTCCATCGAGGATTATCCGTCTACTCGCAATTACGGCAATGAGTTGAACAATCGGTATGAAGAAGATATTTATGTCGGGTACCGTTACTTCGAAACCTTTGCCCCGGAGAAGGTTCAATTCGAATTTGGCTATGGCCTGTCCTATACGACCTTCACGAGCACGCCTGAACAGGCAAAGCTGGTTGATAGAGAGGGCAAGGCATATATCGAGCTTGGCGTAAAAGTCACGAATACAGGCGCGGTCTTCGCCGGCAAAGAAACGGTACAGGTTTATTATGAGGCGCCGCAAGGACAGCTGGGCAAACCGGCGAAGGCATTGGCGGCATTCGCCAAGACGAAGGAGCTTCAGCCGGGAGAATCGCAGTGGCTTACATTAAGCTTCCCGGTACACGCGATGGCTTCCTATGATGATTCAGGTGTAACGGGTTACTCTTCGGCTTATGTATTGGAAGCCGGAACGTACCGTATTTTCGCCGGAAATAGCGTGAAGAAGGCTGCGGCGGTGGCCGTTGACGGGAAGGACGGCTACATTGTTGAAGCTCTTCAGCTGGTGGAGCAATTAGAGGAGGCGATGGCGCCGACAGTCAGCTTCTCGCGTATGATGCCGGGTGCTAAGAAGGAAGACGGCACTTATGAGCAGGTCTTTGCCGAAGTGCCGGTTCGCAAGATTTCGCTCGCGGAACGGATCGAGAAGAACCTCCCTGTGACGCTTGAACAGACGGGCAATCAAGGCTACAAGCTGCAGGATGTTGCGGATGGCAAAGTAAGCATGGAAGCTTTTGTCGCGCAGCTTAGCGATGATGATCTGGCGGCGATTGTCCGCGGTGAGGGCATGTCCAGCCCGAAGGTAACACCGGGCACGGCGTCGGCCTTTGGCGGCGTAAGCGAGAATCTGCTTGGCTACGGCATTCCGGTTGCCTGCACAGCGGACGGTCCGTCCGGCATCCGCATGGACAGCGGGCATAAGGCGACACAGGTAGCGATCGGTACGCTGCTCGCGGCAACCTGGAACATAGAGCTGATTGAAGAACTGTACGTGATGGAAGGGCGCGAGCTGCTGAGCAATGATATCGACGCTCTCCTTGGACCGGGTCTTAATATCCGCCGCAGTCCGCTGAACGGCCGCAACTTCGAATACTTTTCCGAGGATCCGCTGATTTCCGGTGCGTTCGCGGCAGCATGCACACGCGGGATTATGAAAGGCGGCTCGAATGCGACGCTCAAGCATTTTGCCTGCAACAATCAGGAGCAATACCGTCACCGTGTGAATGCGGTCGTATCGGAGCGGGCTCTTCGTGAAATTTATTTGAAGGGCTTCGAGATCGCGGTGAAGGAAGGCGGAGCGAATTCAATCATGACCTCCTATAACCCGATTAACGGGCATTGGGCAGCATCGAGCTATGATCTGAACACCACGATTCTTCGCGGCGAATGGGGCTTCAAGGGCATCGTCATGACGGATTGGTGGGCCGTTATGAATGATGTTGTTGATGGCGGTCAGGCTGACCGCAAGTTCACGAACTGGATGGTCCGTTCCCAGAACGATCTGTATATGGTCGTCTCGAATTACGGCGCAGAATCCAATGTGTGGAGAGACAATACGATTGAATCGCTGGAGAACGGAACGCTCACCCGCGGCGAGCTTCAGCGCAGTGCAATGAACATCTGCGATTTCATTATGAAAGCTCCGGTATTCTCGAGAGCGCTGGTGACAGAAGAGAAGGCGGAGCGGTTTGAGCCGGCAGTTGAGTTATTCTCCTCGGCCTCCGTGCAGTCGCTTGCTGACAATAATCAGGTGAAATTCACGGCGGATGAGCCGGTTGTGATGAAGGTCGGGCAAAGCGGCGTTTACCGGATTACGGTACATCTGATGTCGACTGAGTTCGCTTGGGCGCAAAGCGCATGCAATGTGTTGATCAATGGCGAGCTGATGACCACCGTCCAAACAAACGGTACCGAAAGCGCTTGGATCCGCCAGAAGCTGGTGAAGGTGGAGCTTCCGGCAGGCCTGTATGAGCTGAAGCTGGATTTCGTGAAGCCGGGAATGCAGATTGACTGGATCGAGTTCGTGCAAATTTGATATTCATCATCCGTCCGTGTATGGTAGAAGCAGCAAAGGTAAAGGACAGTTTACTGAAATCATACATTAAAGGAATGGTGTGCAGCCTTGGAATTATTAATGAAAGAATTGCAGCAGATGAACATTCAATATGCGATTAAAGGCGAGGTTAAGACCAGACTGGCCGAGATTCTGCCGCTTCTGACGAAAGAGAAGTTGAATATGCTTGCCGGCAATTACGAGATCAAAGGACGCTCCAAGCTGAAGAAGCAGGAGCTGGCGGATGCCGTCCAAGCAGCAATCGTTGATGTACGGGAGCTAAATATGGCCTTGCTGCTCGCTACTTCGAAGGAATGGGAGCTGTTGCAGAAGCTTCTTTCCGTTCCTTACCTGCAGGATGACGCGATGTTGCCCGGAGCCTATTTCTTCCTCATGAATACAGGGTTATTCTACTCCTTCTACGATCAGGACAAGCTGTATTATGTTCTGCCTGAGGAAGTGAAAGAGGCGTATGCGAAGGTCGTTGGACCAACGCTTCTGAAGGAGCGCGAGCGCATACAGCATGTTGGCACCTACATTCTTGCTGCCATGAATTTATACGGCTTATGCCCGTTTGAGCAATTTATCGCCATCTATAACGCACAGAATGAAGAGCAGCTGGATGAGGCGGAGTTTACCCGCGTTAGTGAGTTGCTCACAAGACGGGAGCAGAGCTGGCATGTGGCAGATGGCAGACTGATTGCTGATTATTATGATAATGACAATCAGGAGGAGCTGGAAGAGCTGCTGGCGAACGTTGCGGATAAACCGTACTACATTCCGAGCAAACAAGAGTTCTTGCAATATGCGGAGTATGGCTATTACGAGGAAACGCCTCAACTGGCGGGGCTCGAGCAATATATTTTGCAGTATCTGTGCAAGGATAAAGGTCTTGTCCAGGACCTGATCTCGGAGATTCAATTCAACTGCTCGATGGGAAGACCAATTGAAGAAATCATGATGGGCTTCGAGGATCGGAAAATTGAGATCCCAACCAGAGAGCAGCTGGAGATGGTCATTCATTTGGTCATCAATGTGTACAATAACACCCGGATGTGGTCGAATGCCGGGTTCAAGCCTGTCGAATTAGGGTCGGACAGCCCGGGAGCCGATCCTATACGAAATATCGTCCCTCTTAAGCAGCAGCAAGCCGTATCGGCCAAAGTCGGCCGAAACGAGCCATGCCCTTGCGGCAGCGGGAAAAAATATAAGAAGTGCTGCGGTTAATTAAGCAGCTATAACAGCCACATCCGATATCGGATGTGGCTGTGTTTGTTTTTCGCCGAATGGAGGAAATTGGAGCAGGTATGTCGAAATTTAAGGGAAATTAGGGAAATTTGTAGGATGGCATTTGGAAAATGAAGAGCAGGAGAGCCGGGCTCGAAGCAGCGGTAGGCAAATTTAAGCTGTAGGTTATAACAGAGCATCTATAATAAAGCCCGGCCTCTATGGCCGGGCTTCTTCGTAATAGACCTGCAGCGTGCTTAAGGAATGAACAATGCGTTCAATGACAGCTGGGGTTTGAAAATATTTGCGGTGGGACATTGGCGTCCAGCTTAGCAGGCCCGGGCATTTCACTTCGATATCCTCGGTAACGACCATTTTATATCGATCATTTAATGGCTTGATCGGATAGGCAATTACATCATCGGTATCATAAAAGTTCACCCATTCCCCTATGCCAAGCCCTTGGAGCGGAGGGGCAGGAACAGCAATCGGGACACCAAAGTCCTCAAACCGCAAAGCCCATACGGCAAGCGGACTGCCCAGGGTATACAAATGAGTCAGGGTCTCGCCCCGCCCAAGCCCGGAGCTGCTCGCCCCGATGACCTCTGAAGCTTTGGCTGTCAGCTTGCCATTCTGTAGATCGTAGAAAAAGTTGCTGGCAATGATTGAACCCAAGCTGTGGGCAATAATGCAGAGCGGAGCATCTTGTCCCGCTTTCTCGGTCAGACGCTGCAGACAGACGGCGAAACGCCGGTGAATCTCGTCGTAAATATAATCATCGGGGGACGGATCATACTCCCGGGGAATAGCCTGATAGGCGATTGCTTCGCCTAGTTGGTTAACGAAGAAGGGACGCAGCCTGAGCCATTTGGCCCAGCGGAGCCTTTTCTCCTGAATCCGATTCCATAATTTTGCTTCCAGCCGGTTCACAATATCTCCCCAGTAAATACCCTCTACATGTAAGTTGACTTCCGGATTGACGACAGCCATTTGCGCGCTTAGATTTTTGGCCAACTCGGCGTAAAAATCTTCCCTGCTCTGACCGATCCCATGGATGACAGCAACGGCAATATTCATGGGGACAACCCCTTCCTATACGGAGATCATACTTTAATGTATTCGCATACATCTGTTTTCGTTAAAACGGTGAGGGTGAATTAGACGAATGCACGCAGGGAAGCCGTCTTCCGGAATCCTTGCAGCGGCTGCAGCAGACCGGCAAGCTGCACGATATCTCGCTGTATAGTGGCGTGGGCCCGGATGAGAAGCCTAATATGGTTGCGGATTCGAAACAGCTGAACGAGCTGGTCGAACCGTATCAGGCAGACGGCCTGCGGCACAGGTACCGGTTGTTTGAAGGGGAAGGGCATGTATCGGTTGTCCATCCCATGATTAGCGATATGCTGCGATTTATATTGCGGAGCTAGGAAGGGTATGGCTGGAGTTAGTTCAGCTTATACGAAAACGGCGTTCGGTGCCGCGTTTTGAACCGAAGGATGTGCCGGTTGATCTAGTGTTGGAGCTGGAGCTGGGGCTGCTTGATGCAGGGTGGGTGCCTCGAATTATCACATGACGCAGCCTTGGCGGTTCATTATCAGCTATGCCGTCTAAATCCCAATTGCGCAGCCGCGCATACCGGCGTTAGATCGGAGCCCTCATTATTGAGGGCTTTTTATATTTTTCTATAGAGAAGCGCTTATCTAAGCGCGCGATCATCGAAGAAAACGGCAATAAAGCACGCATTATTGTGTGTATGAGCCGCCGTACCAAGGAGATCCAATTGTGACTACGTTGGAGTAGATGCAGGAAAACAAGCACGAATAGCCCCAGTAACCTTCTTTTTGAAAGATTATGCTGGATAAGATCCAGCGTAGAGGCCATGAAGCATCAGGAGGGAGCAAATCTACTGGAGCCGATCCAACGTATGGTGCGGGCAGACGAAGATATGGTCCCTAAAGGGCCTTAAGTGCAGAAAATCACTGGTCAGAAGAGACGATAAGGTCCCTTGGGGACCTTAAAGCAGGTTGGAGGCGGACAAACATGCCAAGTCTCAGCTGTTGATTGACTAATAAGGTCCCTAAAGGGCCTTAAATGCAGGAGATCACTGGCTAGAAGAGACGATAAGGTCCCTTGGGGACCTTAAAGCAGGTTGGAGGCGGACAAACATGCCAAGTCTCAGCTGTTGATTGACTAATAAGGTCCCTAAAGGGCCTTAAATGCAGGAGATCACTGGCCAGAAGTGACTTTAAGGACCCTTGGGGACCTTAAAGCAGCGGCGGCGGGGCTACAGCTTTCCGAAGAAGCTGATCGCAAAGTCGCGGAAATGGACGGCAGCCTGAGACAGGTAATGCTTCCGGTTCCAGGCGATGCCGAAGGTGCGGCGGCAGGTGGGATCGGTGATCTTAAGCTGCACGGTACCGGGGCTGGATGCCCGATTGCCCAGTGACAGCGGAAGGGTGAAGGTAATTCCAAGACCCATCTCGACCAGTGTCTGAATGGAGCTGACCTCCTCGAGCTCGAAGGCAACATGGGGCTCGAAGCCGGCTTTCCGGCAGAAGCCGTCCGTTATTTCGCGAAAGTTGGAGCGGGAGGAGAGCGCGATGAACGGCTCGTCCTCTGCTTCAATTAAAGAGATGCTCTCCCGCGAGGCAAAGCGATGCCCCTTGGGCACCGTCAAGCACAGCTCTTCCTCGGCAAGAGTCAGCCACTCGATGTCCGGTCCGTTAATTTGGGTCGTGGAGATGCAGAAGTCGATATCGGCGTTCTCCAGCTCGCTTCGCATCTCCAAGACGGAGCCCAGCTGCCGTTGTATGATCCGGATATGCGGATGCAGCGTCAGAAATTCCTTCAGCATCATGGGCAGCACATAGGGCAGCGTAACGGAGATCGAGACGGTACCATGCTCCAGCCCGGCCATATCCGTTATTTCCCGTTCGCCCTCTTCGAGCTCGAGAAAGGCGCGTTCGACGCGGCGAAGATAGGTTTTGCCGAAAGCATTCAGCTTCACATGCCTGCCCTGCCGCTCGAAGAGAGGGACGCCAAGCCGCTTCTCTAAACGGTTGATGGAGTTGCTGAGCGAGGGCTGCGAGACGTTCAGCTCCTTGGCGGCTTTCGTAATATGCTCATGCCGGGCGACGGCCTGAAAATATTTCAACTGGAGAAATTCCATGCGGGTTACGCTCCTCTATATAACTTTCATATGATGAATTCATTATAAAATAAGTATTATACTTTATGAATTTCTAATTTTATAATGATTCAACATATAGAAAGTTTCATTCGGGATTGGAGAGCGTTGACCTTGCTTAGAGAGAAAATTTGGACGAGAAACTTCGTCATTATTTGCGTGAGCAGTTTTTTTATGTTCTTGACCTTTTATGTGCTGACGACGGCCTTTCCGCTGTATGTCCGGGATAGTCTGCACGGCAACCAACAGCAGATGGGGCTGGTCATTACGATTTATGTGCTTGGCGGCGTGCTGATCCGGCCTTTCTCCGGCCAGTGGGTCGACCGCTTCGGCAAAAGAAAAATGGCGGTTATCGGGATGATTATTTTCCTCCTCGCTTGTCTGTGTTATTTCGGGACCAAAGGGATTATTCTATTCCTTATCATCCGCTTCATTCACGGCATGAGCTATGCCATCGCTTCAACAGCGATGAGTACCGTTGCCGCTACGATTGTTCCCGGCTCCCGGCAAGGGGAAGGGATGGGCTATTATACGATGTTCATGAGTATTGCGATGGTCGTTGGACCCGCGCTTGGACTCTTCCTATGGAAGGATAAGAACATCAACGTGCTGCTGCTTGCGATTTGTATCATTGCGGCCCTGTCTCTGGCGTTTGCGGTTGGACTTCGCATGCCGCGGGATAAAGGACCGGAGTCCGCTGAAGCTCAAACTGCTGACGCTGCAGCAGAGCTTGCCGCATCCCAGCCGGTGAAGAAGGGATGGCGCCTGAGCAGCTTCGTTGAGCCCGCTGCACTGCCGATCTCGCTGGTTGGTTTTATTCTTTCTTTTGCCTACAGCTCTTTATCCAGCTTTATGGCATCGTTCACCGAAGAAATTCACCAGTCTCAAGTGACGGGGACGTTCTTCATGGTGTTTGCGGTTATGATTGTTGCCTTCCGGCCTGTTATCGGCAAGGTGTTCGACCGTTATAAGGAGCATTACCTGTATTATCCGGGGATTGGCTTGTTTGCTGTTGGCATGTTCCTGCTCAGTCAGGCGCATTCTGCAGCTATGGTACTGTTTGCTGGTGTTATTATGGGGATCGGATACGGTGCCTTGCTGCCGTGCTTCCAGACGCTTGCCATCAAGCTGTCGCCTGAACACCGGCGGGGCAGTGCGAACGGAACCTTTTTCCTCATGTTTGACCTTGGTTACGGGCTCGGCTCGTATTTCATGGGCATGATCGCTTCGATCTCCGATTATCGGATGATGTACCTTGCGGCGGGAATCGTTACGCTTATCTGTGCCGGCGGTTACTACCTGCTGCATCATCGTCCGCGGGCCAAGCAGGCCTCCTATCATCAGAAAGCGAATGTCGCTTAATACGCCAAAAAATCCCCACTCGCGTGGGGATTTTTCTATTTCAGCTTATTGATTGATCCTGGTTAATCCTGAATTGCTTCCAGCGCCTGTACCTTCCGGTCATCCCCGTACAACTCATTTAAATGCTGCATATGAGAGGTACCCCAGTCATTCATGGCCTGCAAGAGAGGGCCCATTTTTAGTCCGTATTCCGTAATGGAATATTCGACCTTTGGAGGGATCTGCATATAAATTTTCCGGTGCACGATATCGTGGTATTCTAATTCCCTTAATTGGGAGGTCAACATTTTTTTCGTAATATTCGGCAATGCCCTTTGCAGTTCACTGAATCTCATCGTACCGCTTGTGAAGAGGTGATATAAAATGACGGGCTTCCACTTTCCGACCAGAATCTCTAATGCGGTCTCAACCGTGCTGCAGCTTTCCTCCACGTTACATCCTCCAATCCCAGACGGGGCTTAAGGTATCTTTTTGGATACTAGGTTTATTTGATGTGCCTACTTCCGCATTCAAACCCTTGGGTTTATTATATCGCTATAAACAAGACGTAATCAAGGAGGTCAAATCAATGAATATGGCATTATGGGCTGCACAGGTGCTGTTAGCTTTAATGTTTATCCCGGCGGGTGTGATGAAAACCTTCCAGCCTGATAAAGTAAGATCAACGATGCCGTGGGCGAAGGATGCTTCGAAAGGTCTTGTCGTTTTTATCGGCCTGTCGGAACTGCTTGGCGGACTAGGTTTAATTCTCCCGTGGGCAACGGACCTAGCGCCTGTCCTGACACCAATTGCTGCGCTTGGAATCGCAGTCATCATGCTTTTTGCAGCCATATTTCATGCAAGACGCGCTGAATACGGCAGCATCGGAATGAACGTCATTATGCTCGCGATCGCTATATTTGTAGCCATTGGCCGTTTCTAATCGGCCGTCAAAAGAAGGAGGGCACTGCGTAATGCAGTGTCCTCCTTCTTGGTTTATATCGTTACATGAGGATCGAGCGCACGACGCTGTAGATCTTGGCATCCAGCAGCTGTCCAAACGGTGCAAGGGCCGGCTGGTGGAGAGCGCCAAGGAATGAAGAGGGCCGGTCAAAGGAGATAAAGGCGCCATGCGGGCTGCCGTCATCGTACAGGGTGACCCGGAACGGAACGTACAGGCTGGCTCTTCGGTCAATTGCAAGGATGGGTTCAGCGATAAGCGGATTGCCGACCAGATAGAGACGGCTTTGCTTAATGCCGTTATGAAGGGACAGGAGCTCCCCCTGGTTTACTTCCGACAAAATCATCAGCCCATGCGGGCCTTCCGCCTGCTTGACGGCAGCCTGTACTTGTTCCCAAGTCGCCTGCTGCTGGACAAGCTGTCTTGCGAGCTCAGGCTCTAATCTTCCCATCTGTCGTTCGAATGCGGCAACAAGCGCTTCATAGCGTAGTCCTGTCGGTATATCTTCTCTTACGATCATCGCATAACCAGCCGTTATTGGCTCCCCGTGTCTCATCCGCGATCCTCCCTTTGTAATCGGATAAGGAGTCAGCAAAATAATTGTATGAGAATAGTAGAGCTCATATGACACTTGTATCAAGAAAGACCGAGCAGCTTGAGACCAAGCTGAACGCTGCCCTGATGCTGCTGGTCGGTTAAGTACGTTGCGTATGCCCGGATGGACGGCATATCGAAGGCACATGGCAGCTCAAACAAGCTATGCGAATCCAGATGAGGCTGTGCAATAGAGCGGGGCAGAAAGCCAAATCCTTCTCCTTGCAGAAGGATCGTCAGCATGATGGTGGAATGATCCGTCTCCAGGGCGGGAACATAGCCGGGGCCAACCAGCTCGGCGAACCATTCGGGAAAAGATGACCCCCACACATTGTGGCAGTAATCCGCTGACCGGAAATCTTCCTTCTCCACCTTACGAGCTCTTGGCTGCCTGGACACGAGGAGGATCTCATCCTCGAACAGCAGCTGCCTGATTACCTTCGGATGCTCGGGCGGATCAAACTTAATGGAGAGATGCACCATGCCATCGAGCAGAAGATCGCGGATCATATAGCCCGGGTCAATATTGCTTAAGAATTTTACGGCAACCTGCGGGTTGTCACGTCTAAAGGCGAGAATACGCGGCAAATACCAGTAATGCCAGACGGAGCCCGGACCGCTCAAGACAAGTGACTGCTCGAAGCTGTCCGACAGCGTCAGCTTGCTTTCCTCGAATAGTCGCAGCATCCTTTCCGCATAAGGGTAAAAAGCGATGCCTGCCCGTGTCAGGCTGACGTTCCGGTTATCCCGCTGGAACAGCTCCTTGCCGACAGCCGCCTCTAACGCTTTAATTCGTGCCGTTATGGCCGACTGGGAGATATGAAGATGCTCGGCGGCTTTTGTAAAGTTAAGAATTTGAGCGATCGCGATAAACGCTTCAAGTTGGGAGGAATCCATGCAAAACGTCCCTTTCGTCATCGAAAATATGAATTATAGTAACATATATTATTCGTTATACAAATGATAAACATGCCATTATGATTGATTTATAAGCATTTGAGATGGAGGGATATAAGCATGGGCGGGTCCATTGTGATTGAACAATTAACGTCATTAGAAGCCTCGCTGGAAGAACTTTCGGAGCTGCTGATCGAGGTGGTGAAGGATGGAGCGTCTATCGGTTTCTTGCCGCCGCTCTCAATGGAGGAAGCGAAGGATTACTGGAGGAGTGTTCCGGATCCGGATGTGTTACTGTTCACAGCCAAAGTAGACGGGCAGATTGCAGCCACCGTTCAGCTGCAGCTATGCGGGAAGGCTAACGGCTCCCACCGCGCGGAGATTGCGAAGCTGATGACGCATCCGGCGTTCAGGCGCAGAGGGATCGGACGGATGCTGATGCAGGAAGCGGAAGCGGCTGCCCTGAAGGAGAACCGGTCGCTGCTGGTGCTGGATACAAGGGAAGGTGATCCGTCGAATCTTTTGTATAGTTCAGTAGGGTACGCTCTGGCAGGCCGGATTCCGGACTTTGCGAGATCGGCTGACGGCCGATTGGATGCCACGATGATTTATTTTAAGAGCATCTGCTGATGATGAAGCGGTAAAACCCCGGACCTTATAAGGCCGGGGCTTTTCGTTTGCCGCCCGGTTTCCACACGGACAGAATGTACATGATGACAAGAGACAAGGTCTGCAGAGCGATTCCGATCAGCAGCCACGTATGATGCACGGTTAAGCTGCCGTTATCGTTTAATCCCCGCAAAGTCCACTCATAAAGACCAATAAAGCCTATCGCGATAGCGAGCAGGGTGAGTACTTCCTTGGCCATAATCCAGTAGTAGCGGAACAGCCCCCAGGAGGTCAGTAACGATAGCGCAATGCCGGTTACGGTTGTGCCGATCGTTGATGCCCGTACGCTTGAATCGGCCAACAGATGCATAATGGTGTAGCACGCCTGCAGCACATCAGCATCACTTGTAACGGATGCGGTTAGGGCCAGTATGATAAACACGACCTGCACGCCAAGCATAATCGCCGCAAAAATAATATGGAGCAAGAGTAAAATCCGCCGCTGCTGCAAGCTGATTTTTTTCAATTGTCGCGTCCTCCTCTCTTAAATATTGAACCGGTACCCAACGCCCCAGATCGTCTCGACATATTGGGGCTTCGACGGATCGCGCTCGATCTTCTCCCGCAGCTTGCTGATATGGACGGTGACCGTCGCATGATCGCTGCCGATGGCATCCATTCCCCAGATTCTCTCGAACAGATCCTCCTTTCGGAAGACCCGGTTCGGATGGGTGACAAGAAAGAGGAGCAGATCATATTCTTTGGCGGTAAAAGGGACTTCCTTCTCATTCACGAACACCCGGCGGGACTGCTTCTCGATTCGGATGCCGTTCAGCCGCAGCTCATCCCGGCGCCACTCGCCCTGTCCGACTAACCGTTCATATCGCGACAGATGGGCCTTTACCCGCGCTACCAGCTCGCCAAGTCCAAATGGCTTCAGGATGTAATCATCCGCTCCAAGCCCAAAGCCGCGGATCTTATCGATCTCTTCCTTCTTGGCCGACACGATTAGAATGGGTACATTGCTCGCCTCGCGAATCCTCCGGCATACCTCATAGCCGTCCATAGACGGCAGCATCAGATCAAGCAGGATCAGATCATAACTGCTCTGCAGCGCCATCTCAAGACCCAGATCGCCGCGTTCGGCCATATCGACTTCAAAGCTGTGGGCGAGCAGATAATCCTTCTGTACCTCGGCAATAACCGGATCGTCCTCTATTATCAAAATGCGTTTCATATTGGGCCTCCATTCTCCGGCTCCGGCTTGTCCTGCCTAACGGCAGGGAACCGGAGCTGTATCGTTGTTCCTTCACCCGGACTGCTAACAGCCGCCACGGTTCCGCCATGTGCTTCTATGATTTGCTTCACAATCGCAAGGCCAAGCCCGCTGTTGCCTTTGCCCGGACTACGCGAGGATTCTGCCCGGAAGAACCGATCAAAAACGCGCGGCAGGGCGCCTTGCGGAATGCCTTCCCCATTATCCCTTATTTGCAAAAGGTACATGCCGTCCGGTTCTTTATTGAGCAGGAATTGCAGCTTCTTCGGATCGTCCTTCATATGCTGAAGGCTGTTGTTGGCCAGGTTCAAGAGTGCCCGGTACAGCTTTTGCTGGTCTGCCCTTATGAAGGCAGACTCCGCGTTGGAGTCAGCTGTAAAAGTAACCTCTGTACCGCTGAAGCGGGGATCCGGCTGCAATTCATTAACGAGCTGAATCATATAGGCCGTTAAATGAACCGTTTCCCAGTGGAAAGGCAGCTGGCCGGTATCCAAAGTCGAGTACAGCTGCAGCTCCTCAATCATCCGGTTCATCTCGGTCGTTTTGCCGAATATCATCTGCACATATTTCTGACGCTTCTCCTCGGTGTCGGCAATGCCGTCCCTAAGACATTCGGTGCAGCCTTGAATCGCGGTGATCGGCGTCTTCAGATCATGGGAAATGTTAGCGAGCAGCTCTTTGCGGCCTTGCTCCAGCTCAAGCTGAGCGCCTAGAGAGGCCTGAAGGCGAACGCGCATCTCTTCGAAGGCTGCTCCAAGCTGTCCGATCTCATCCTGTCTTTTAAGCTGAATGGCATGATCCAGATCGCCTTCCCGGATATGGCCGGCTGCCTCCTTCAACGCATACAGCGGCCGGATGATGCTGCGGGAGACGAGATACGTCAGGACGCCGTTTGTGACGGCAAGTGCCACCAGCAGCGTGAGCAGGATGAGCGGGAACAATCGTTTGAAGAAGTCCGCAACCGGCTCCATATCCGTCACCATTATAAGCTTGCCGGTACTGCCGTCCGGGCCGGAATAGTTGATGACCTCCCACTCGTTGCCGCTTGGGGGTCCGGGATGATTGGCCTTTTGGCGTTCCCCGCCGCTTTGTACTTCAGCCAGTATGGTATCGGTATCGGCAGACAGTCCTGGCGAAGCATAGGTCATCTGGTCATTATGGACAATGATGATTCCGGCCTCGACCTGCCGGAGCTCAGCATCCGTCGCGGACAGAAAAGCCGGATCGGACAACAGCTGGGAGTCATGCTCCGCAACAAACCGTAAGCCCGATGACAACTCGGTACGGCCCATAAACAGCTCGCGGATGGAGGCGAAAGGGAAAGAGTGGCTGGAGGGCTCACCTTCGCTGCCGGCCCCCGGCATGGCATCTTTTATGAATAGATTTCCCAGCAGCGCAATCGTCAGGCCAAACAGTAAGAGTGGAACAGCGATCATCGCGGCATAGGACAAAATCAGTTTTTTTCGAATGGACATAGGGAGCTGCACCTCATTTCTCTTCCATTGTAGCCTGCGGTTTCAAATTTTCTATAAAATAAGCCTGAAAAAAGTATAAATAACTGTGGTATACATTTGATTCCGAACTCCGGTATACTACAGTCGAATACAACCGTTTTTACGAATAGCATTGGCACATGTAGGAGGATTCTAATGAGCGAGTTGAAGTGGCAAATTGCGGACTGGACGTTTAAGAATAGCGAAGAGCAGGAGTGGAGACCGGCATTTGTGCCTGGCTGCGTGCATACGGACCTGCTCAAGAATGAGCTTATTCCCGATCCTTTTGTCGGAACAAACGAGAAAGACCTGCAGTGGATTGATAAGAAGACATGGGAGTACGAGTCGGTATTTGATGCTTCCGCTGAGCTGCTGGGTCATTCCCGCCTGGAGCTGGTGTTTGAAGGCCTGGATACGTACGCCGACGTTTATTTGAACGATGTATCCATTCTGTCTGCTAATAATATGTTCCGTACCTGGACAGTCGATGTGAAGCCTCATGTACGGGAGAAGGGCAACCGTCTATATATTCGCTTCCGTTCCCCGATCGAGGAGGGCTTGGCCAAGCAGGAGGCGTATGGGCCGGTGCTGCCGGCACCAAACGATGATTCCGTTACTGGGGGCCTGGAAGACAAAAAAGTAAGCGTATTCTCGCGCAAAGCGCCTTATCATTACGGCTGGGACTGGGGTCCGCGGTTTGTCACCAGCGGGATCGGCAAGCCGGTCTATCTGAGAGGGTGGAGCGGCGCGAGAATCTCTGACCTGTATATTCAGCAGGATGAAGTAACGGCGGCGGAGGCTGCGATTACGGTGCAGCTCGGTATTGACTCCGAGAACAGCGGTGAATTTGAGCTTAAGCTGCGTACGAATGACGGACAGGAATGGATCCGCCGCGTTGTATTGGAGCAGGGCTTGCAGACGGTAGCTTGGCCGCTTACGATTGAACAGCCTAAGCTCTGGTGGTCGCGTGGTCTTGGCGAACCTCATTTGTATACGTTTACAGCAGTACTCTCGCAAGGAGAGGCGAATCCGGCTTTGGCATCGGCTAAGACCGGCCTTCGTTCCATTAAACTCATCCGCAAGCCGGACGAGCATGGCTCATCGTTCTTCTTCGAAGTAAACGGCATTCCGGTCTTCGCGAAAGGCGCTAACCATATTCCGAATGACAGCTTCTTTAGCGAGGTGACTCCTGAGCGTTACCGCCACGAGATTGGCAGCGCGATCGAATCAAACTTTAATATGCTCCGGATTTGGGGCGGAGGAATCTACGAGCAGGATATTTTCTACGAATTATGTGATGAGAACGGCATGCTGGTCTGGCAGGACTTTATGTTCGCCTGCAGCATGTATCCTGGCGACGAAGCATTTCTGGATAGTGTGCGCGCGGAAGCGGAAGATAATGTCCGCCGCTTGCGCAACCATCCAAGTATCGCGTTATGGTGCGGCAATAACGAGATTGACACGGCATGGTCGCAATATGTGGAAGACGGCGGCTGGGGCTGGAAGAAGTTATATACGAGCGAGCAGCGCTTACAGATCTGGGCGGATTACGAGGCGGTATTCCATCAGATTCTGCCGGAGGTTGTTGCGGCAATGGCACCGGATATTGCCTATTGGCCGTCATCGCCGATGCAGCGTCTGACGGGCAATTCGGAGCAGCATGCGACGAATAAATCCTCCCATGGCGATATTCATTATTGGGCGGTATGGCACGCGCAGGAGCCATTCGAGCAATACAATCAGAATATTGGCCGCTTTATGAGCGAGTATGGGTTCCAATCTTTCCCGGAATATAAGACCGTGCGGTCTTATGCGGAAGAGAAGGATATGGCACTTGATTCCGAAGTGATGCTGCATCACCAGAAGAATGGCAGAGGCAACTTCCTGATCAAGGATTATGCCGACCGCTATATGAAGCAGCCGAAGGATTTTCCGTCCTTCCTGTATATCAGTCAGGTGCTGCAGGCCGAGGCCATGAAGCAGGCCATTGAAGCTCACCGCCGCAGCATGAACTATTGTATGGGATCGCTCTATTGGCAAATCAATGACTGCTGGCCGGTTGCTTCCTGGGCTAGCATGGATTACTTCGGCAGATGGAAGGCAGCGCAATATTTGATCAAGAACAGCTTTGAGGATGTTCTCTTATCGTTCGAACAGAAAGAGGATGTGACAAACGTCCATGTGGTGTCTGATCTCGGGCAGTCCATCGATGCGGTACTGGAGTGGAGCCTGCATGAATTGGACGGTAAGCCGCTGAAGCATGCTTCGGAGACCATTGCCATTGGCGCGCGTTCGGCTAAGCTGGTCCTCGCCTTATCGGCTGAGCAATTGGGAAGCTTTAATCCTAATGGCACGGTACTGGTTGGACGTCTTGTTCAGGCAGGCAAGGTGCTGGCGCGGTCGGAGCATTATTTTGTCTATACAAAGGATCTGGAGCTCGGGGACCCTGGCATTGCGGTTGAAGAAGTGGCAGGCAGCGAGGGAACGGCGTTTGTCTTAACGGCTAAGCAATTGGCCAAGCAGGTATGGGTTCAGGCCGAGGAGGAAGGCATCTTCACGGATAACTTCTTCGATCTGATTCCGGGTATCCCTGTAACTGTTCAATTCAAGAAAAAAGCGGCGGACAGCGTACAGTTCGTTGCTGCAGCACCAGGGCGGGTAACCGTTCAATCGATGTTTAACTACGCGAAATAACAGTTGTGAAAAGCAAGCCCTTAAGGTCCATGAGACCTTAAGGGCTTTTTTTATTCGCCTGGCGCTTGCGCACACGGTATTAATAAGACTCTCGCAGGTGAGTGGAGTAACTTGTTATCTTAAGCAGACGAAGTGGCAGATTTGAGTGCTGAAATGGACGTAGACGAGGGGATAAGGTCCCTAAGGGACCTTAAGTCTGGGAAAAGAGCAGCTAGTTAGGTGTTTAAGGTCCCTAAGGGACCTTAAAGCAGACGGAATAGCAGATTTGGGTGCTGAAATGGACATAGACGAGGGGGATAAGGTCCCTAAGGGACCTTAAGTCTGGGAAAAGATCAGCCAATTAGGTATTTAAGGTCCCTAAGGGACCTTAAAGCAGACGGAATAGCAGATTTGAGTGCTGATGGACGTAGACGAGGGGGATAAGGTCCCTAAGGGACCTTAAGTCCGGAAAAAGAGCAGCTAGTTAGGTGTTTAAGGTCCCTAAGGGACCTTAACTGCTGATGGGATAAGTTTGACACGGAGACTGAAGCCACCTCGCGGGGATCAGCTACCAACCGTCTCCAAGCTCAGCCAGTTTTGCTGTATGACATCCGTCTGCGAAACGAGTCGGCCTTTTTTGTAGACGCGTTCCCGCTCAGGACGCTCATACAGGAGTGACCTTGCGTCCTTGGCGCTGCAGACAACCAGATCGGCGTCGGATCCAATCCGGATGCCATAGCCGGAGAGGCCAAGAGCCGCTGCTGCTCCCGCCGTTGCCATGTGAATGAGCTGCCGGGCGTCTCTAGCGCTGCCCAGATGGGAGGTTTGGGCAAGCAGGAGGCCAACGTCCAGCGGATCCGTTGTTCCAAACGGGGTAAAGGCATTTTGCACATTGTTGCTTCCGTATATCACGTTTACCCCATGCTTAAGAAGCAGGGAGATGGGCGTAAGCCCGCGGTAGTCTCCTTTGTGATCGCCTCTTCCGTTCAAGTACAAATCGGTGAGAGGCAGACTGATCACATGAATGCCGGCCTCTGCAAGAGCTGAGGCGATTCGCTCGGCATCCCCGCGCTCAGCAGCGCCAAGCGAAGTCAAATGACCGACACTAACCTTGCCCTGCATCCCGTATTTCCGGGTCGCTTGAATAACATCCTGAATCGCAAGCTGATGGGGATTATCTGAGAAGTCGACATGCAGATCAACCGGCAGGCCGTATTGCCGAGCCAAACCAAATACAAGCTCCAGATGGCCGCTTAAGTCTGCATCCATATAGGTAATTCCGCCAATGACGTCCGCCCCGAGCGCAACGGCCTCCTTCATAAGAATAGGCATCCTTTTGTCCTGGAATAAGCCATCCTGCGGGAATGCGACAACCTGAATATCAAGTATCCCCTTTAATTGCTGTCTCAGAGCCACCATCGCTTCCATAGAGGTCAACCCGATAACGGGATCAATCTCGGCATGGCATCGCATATGAGTTATTCCTTTGCTCACTGCCTGCTTAATAATCCGCATGGCTCTTTCATATATATCCTCCGCGGTGAACGACTGTTTTAAGTAAGAGGTTACTTCAATGGCTTGACGGAGCTCGGTCACATCCTCTGCCATCCGCTCCAGCAGCAGCGCTTTATCCAGATGAATATGCGGCTCGACAAGTCCGGGCAGCAGCAGCTTCCCATCCAGGCAGCAGATCTCCCTGCTCTCGGGAACAGCTCCGGAATGATTGGCGATATACGTAATCTTGCCGTCCTTTACTCCGACATCCCTTAACGGGCCCGAAACCAGGTCGGCCGATTTAGTGAACAAAATATCGAGCATAGCAACCATCCTCTGTGTCAGTTTTTATTACATATAAATAGTCTTGAACTTCATTATGCATATAGGGAATAGTGTTGGATAGGCTGAGTTTGGCTGTTTTTAGCTATGCACAAATGGAAGTGCTTCTTTTATGTTATGTTATAAAACTTAACATGTATAATTGACGGATCACCAATATGCCCCCATAATTCGAATGAGACAAAGGGCGAAAGTAAAATACCTGACATGTTATTAAAGAGATCATTAACCTGTAATAGGGGGGACTCGTAATGGCTGAACGACAACTCATTCAACAAATAAATATGAATGGCCGGGCATGTACGCTGGTCATTGAAAAAGGATGCATAACGGAAGTTGGTGCTCCGGATCTTATTCCGGAAGCTCGCGATTCCGTCTGGAACGCACATGGGCTGCTTCTGCTTCCGGCTTTCCGTGACGCCCATGTTCATCTCGATAAAGCATTCCCATCAGACCGCTGGATCTCAAGAACGCCAGTCTCATCCCTCTTTGAGCAGTTCAAGCTGGAGAAGGAGCTGCTTGCAGGCTGTAAGGACCGCCGCAAGGAGCTGGCCGTAAAAACGCTGGAGGCCATGCTGGCCTCAGGTACTACAGAGGCGCGGGTACATGTGGACATTGATCCGGACATCGGACTATCCCATCTGGAATTGATGCTTCAATTAAAAGAAGAATATGCTTCGCGTATGACAATCGAACTGGTTGCCTTTCCGCAGCAAGGCTTGCTCCGTTCGCAATCGACGCCCTATATCCGTGAAGCACTCCGCATGGGTGCCGATCTGATGGGTGGAGTGGATCCGGCTGGTGTTGACCGCCATATCGAGCTTTCTCTGGAAACGATGTTTGAGCTTGCGACGGAGTTTGATAAAAGGGTGGATCTTCACTTGCATGACCCCGGTCATCTGGCGGTGTATACCATTGAAAAGATGCTGGACTATTCCGCGGAGGCAGGCATGAAGGGCAAAGTAACGGTCAGTCACGCCTATGGACTTGGCGAGGTGGACAGCGGGCTTGTTGCGGAGCTGGGAAGCCGAATGGCCGGCGAGGCTATGGACCTGGCAACGAGCGTCCCGTTTGATACGGCGATGCCTCCTGTACCGCTGCTTGCCGCAAGTGGCGTGAAGATCTCGCTTGCGACTGATCATACTGGCCTCGATGCCTGGACACCTTACGGCCATCCGGATATTTTGCGGCGCGGCAGGCTGCTGGCCGAGAAGTATATCTGGAACGACGACCTGCGAATGGCCTCGGTATTTCAGTGGATGTCACGCGGCTCTCTTGAGCTTAAAGCGGGAGATGCAGCTGACTTTGTCCTTGTAAAGGCATTAAATGCGCCGCATGCTTTAGCTGCTTTACCAAGACGGCAGCTGGTCATTAGAGAGGGGATTCCCGTCGCCGGAAGCTTGTGGCAGGGGAACAGCGGCTTTGCCGCATGGAGGAACATTCCCGAAAGGAGTGAATGGGCTGATGAATATGACCGTTGATGAGAAGACAACCGTCCAAGCGGCGGAAGCCATTCGGATCCATGATGTGACGAAGCGGTATGAGAACGGTACGGTAGCGCTCAGCAGCATCCATTTAACAATAGAAGAAGGGGAGTTTGTCACGCTGGTTGGACCGTCCGGCTGCGGAAAATCTACTCTTCTGCGCATTATGGCAGGACTGGATCAGGCCACTTCAGGTCAGGTACACATTCAGAGCCATGCGGCAAAGGGCAATGAGCAGGCCAGCTTTGTCTTTCAGGAAGCGAACCTGATGCCATGGCGTACGGTGCTGGCTAATGTTGCACTGCCTCTGGAAATCAGCGGTGCGCCGGTTGCCGAACGCAAGGCGCGAGCACTAGCCGCATTGGAGAAGGTCGGCTTAACGGCTTATGCGGACAGCTATCCGCGCCAGCTGTCCGGCGGAATGAAGATGCGGGTATCGATCGCCCGGGCGCTTGTATCGGAGCCAAAGCTGTTGTTCATGGATGAACCGTTTGGCGCACTGGACGAAATGACGCGCCATCGGCTGCATGAAGAGCTCCTGAATATCTGGATGAATTCCCGGCTGACAATTGTTTTTGTCACGCATAGCGTGTTCGAGGCTGTGTATTTGTCAGGCAGAGTGGTGGCGATGGAAGCCCGTCCCGGCAAAATCAAGGAAATTATTCCGATTGAAGAGTCTTATCCGCGTACGAATGCCTTCATGACTTCTCCTGCATTTGGAGAGAAGGTTCGAGCGATTACTAATACGTTAACCTAAAGGCAAGGAAAGAGGTGGACAGAAAGATGCAAGCAAACGGACAAGTTACGAATGCTTCAGTGAAGGTGCTGGCCCAGGAGGGAATCTCCGCCCAAGCCGGATTTCTGAAAAAGCACCGGCAGCTCATTTATAAGACGGCAACGCCCATGGCATTTATTCTTCTGTTACTCGCGCTCTGGCAGCTTGGGGTCAGAATATTCGATACGCCGAAATATTTGCTGCCTGCACCATCTGATATATGGCAGGCGGCCCGCAAGGGATTTCCCGATCTGATGCAGGCGGCAGGCAATACCTTTATCGCTGCCCTGCTTGGTTTTCTGCTTAGTGTAGCACTAGGAACGGCCGTTGCTTTGCTGATGATGGCATCCAAATGGATTCGGTGGGGGATACAGCCTTATGCGGTTGTTCTTCAGACCATCCCGGTCGTGGCAATCGCGCCGCTTGTCGTCATCTGGCTGGGTCCAGGGATGAATTCCATTGTGTTTATTTCCCTTATCGTTGCCATCTTCCCGATTATATCGAATACGAATTTGGGGCTGTCCTCGACCGACCGCAATCTTATTCAGCTTATGCGGATGTACAAATCCGGCACCTGGATGATGACTTGGAAGCTTCGCTTCCCGTATGCCCTGCCCTATATGCTCGGAGGCATGAAGATCTCGAGCGGCATGGCGGTTATTGGTGCCATTATTGGAGAGTTCGTAGCCGGTATTGGCGGAGGAAAAGGAGGGCTTGGCATGGCGATAACCTCGGCAGCCGTGCAGATGCAGACCTCCTTCCTGTTTGCCTGCACCATTGCAGCATCGCTGCTCGGCATGGCCTTCTATTTGACCGTCGCTGCGATTTCCCATTACTCCTTACGTCACTGGCATGAATCCGCGATTCGGCCGGATAAGGATTAACGCCTTAAGATTAAATCAAATGATCATATAGGGGGACATAAACTTGAAAAAGTCGCTTGTATGGAAAGCTGGAATGATCGCTGCAGTAGTCGGTTCTTTAACCGCTTGCTCTAATAGCGGCGGCAGCAATGCCGCTTTCTCGCCGGATAAACCCGCGAAGGTGATTCAGCAAATGAGCTGGTTCGCGCAGCCGGAGATGGGCGGTCACTTCGCGGCCCTATCCGGAGACATTTACAAAAACGCCGGGCTGGACGTCACGATTCAGCAAGGCGGCCCCCAAATCTCTAACGTGCAGCTGGTTGCATCCGGTAAGGTCGACTTCGCCATGTCCCAGGCCGACGAGGTTATCTTGGCCAGACAGGAAGGTATACCGGTTGTAGCTGTCTATGCGGATCTGCAGACCAATCCCCAGAACTTGATTTTCCATAAAGCTTCCGGGATTAAGAGCATTGAGGATCTGAATGGCCATAATGTTTATGTCGCGACAGGCTTCCCGTACTGGCAATATCTTGCCTACAAATATAAGCTGAACGATGTAAAAATTCAGGCCTATAACGGCTCCCTGGCCGGATTTGTAGCAGATAAAAACGCGGTTCAACAAGGTTATGCAACAAACGAACCGTTTGTGCTGAAGAATCAAAATATAGACGTCGATTGGTTCCTGAATGCCGATCTCGGATATAATCCGTACGGCAACGTGGTTATCACGACGGAGAAAATGATCAAAGAAAATCCGGAGCTGATCAAGGCCTATCTGAAAGCAACAACGGAAGGCTGGGACTATTACTACGAGCACGGAGAAGAAGTGAACAAGGTTATTAACAGCTACAACAAGGATTACGCCCTTGACCATCTTGCTTATGCGCAAGGCGTCGCGAAGGACTTCGTCTTTGGAGGGGATGCCGCTTCTCACGGCACGGGCTACATGTCGGAGGAACGCTGGTCAACACTGCTTGGACAGATGAAGGAAGCGGGCCTTGTCACGAAGGATTTGAAGGCGGAGCAATTCTTCACAAATGATTTTTTGCCAGCCAAATAACGATTCAATTGCGGGTTCCTCCTAATAGGGGAGCCCTTTATCCGCGTCCTTGCCTTCATCATTCTTTATAGGAGGAGAAGCTATGTTGTTGACCGTTGAAGACGCCATGCGCGTATACCCGTTATCGGAAGGCAGACTGATTGCTGGCAAAGCGGGGGGATCCCGGCCGCTTAAGGCCGTTAATATTATTGATGCCCCGGACTTTGTTCAATGGGCGAGAGAAGGAGATATGTTTTTTACAACGGCTTATGTGTTCAAGGACTCCATTGATGAAGCGATTGCAACCATTCGCAGCCTTCACCAGAGGCGCTCCGCAGGACTTGGCATCAAGCTTGGACGATTCTGGTCGGAGATGCCCGCTGCTCTGATTGAGGAGGCTGATGTCCTGGGCTTCCCGTTAATTGAACTGCCATATCCTTTCGCCTTCTCCGATCAGATTAACGGTCTGCTGCAGGATGAGATACATAGAAGCACCCTCAGGCTGAAGCGGGTTGTTGAGAAACAGAAGAGGCTTATGAATGTCGCCCTCTATCAGAGCATGACGGAGAATCCGTTCCAGCGCATATCTGCGGTAATGGAATACCCCATGTCCATTGTGGGAGGGAAAGGACATATTTTATATAATGATACTCCCTGTTCGGAAGGGGAGCTGATGAGCGAGTGGCCCTGGAAAGCGGAGCCAAGACGAATGACAAGAAACGACTGTCAATTATATCGGCTGCCTCTCATTCATGAGGATGAGACGATAGGTTTTGCGGTCTTTGTTCTGCCTGCCGATTATATGCCCAAAACAGAGGAGGGTCTGTTCCATCAAGCCTCCGAGATGCTTGCTTATTATTTGTCCAAGATGATGGAGAACGGATCGGATACGTTCTGGCATCAGGAGCTCGGTACGATAATCAATCATTACCTGGAAGTGGGGACTTCGCTGGATACGGTGCTGCATCAGGCTGAGAAGGCCGGTATTCATGTGCTGGAGGACAGATTTGTCTGCGTGTTGTGCGCGGCAGAAGAGAACCGGGACTATCTCTTGAAGCCTTCCCGGCTTAAGGCCGTGCGGCAGGAGCTGGAGTTTAATCCGTTTATCAGGGATAAGAAAGGCTACCATGTTCTGACGGACGCTGGTTTATTGTCCATCTATCCGGTCTCTGGTTCAGGCAGTGTTCAAGCGTTAGCTTCTGCACTCGAAGCGATTTGTCCGAAGGATGGGCACATCCGATTTGCATTCAGTACGCCAAAGGAGTCTGCTGTGCATTTTGCTGAAGCTTACAACGAATGCAAGGAAACGGTCAAGCTGAGCCGGAAGCTGTTATCGCAAGAGCAGATTATACATTTTGACACCATTCAAATGGCTCATTTATTCCAATATGTCCCAGCGGACAGCATGCGGCACTACTGTCGGCATGTACTGGGGCCGCTGCTGGATTCGAATACCGTGCAGGCGCAGGATATGCTGCTGACGCTGGATGTCTATGTGAGTAATGAAGGCTTGCTTGGTGATACGGCTAGACAGTTGTACGTGCACCGGAATACGGTGAGTTATCGCCTGGAGAAGCTGAGTGAGCTGCTGGGTCTGGATTTCAAAAAGCCAAATGATTTCATGAAGCTGCGTCTCGCCGTATTATTTCTGCGAATGATGGATTAGGCGGAACCATTTCTAACCCTTTCTTAAGGTTCGTCCTGTACAATGGGGCGAGCTAGAAGTTACAAGAAGGGGCAGGGTCACCTTGCGGATATTAATTGTGGAAGACGAAAGGCCGCTTCGCGACGCGATCGCGACGGTTCTGAAGGAAGAATCTTATCAGGTGGATGAAGCCGATAACGGTCTGGAGGGGCTGTATTTGGCGGAGCAGCGTATCCATGATCTGATCATACTCGATATTATGCTGCCGGGCATGGACGGGGTTGCCGTTCTGCAGGAGCTGCGCAAGAAGGGCCTTGCGATGCCAATTCTGCTGCTCACAGCTAAAGACGGCGTGGAGGACCGGGTATTGGGCCTTGATGCGGGCGCTGATGATTATATGATTAAACCTTTTGCCATGCGGGAGCTTCTGGCCCGGCTTCGCGTGCTGATGCGCCGTCAGCTGCGGGGAGCAAAGGATGGGGAGCTGACGTACGGAAGCCTGTCCGTTAAATGCCACTTCATGGAGGGATATGCAAGCGGAGAGCCGCTGAAGCTGACGGCCAAGGAGTTCGAGCTGATGGAGTTTCTGCTGCTCAACCGCGAGCAGATCCTGACGAAGGAGCACCTGCTCGACCGGGTATGGGGGATTGATTCCGATGCCAGTCCGGGAGTGGTGGACGTATACGTCCATTATTTGCGTAAAAAACTTACGCCCTCCGGCTGCGACCGCTATATCCATACGATCCGCGGGGTCGGCTATATGCTGAAGGAGAAAATATCATGATCAAGCGCACCCGAATGCAGCTGACGATTCGCAACGCCGTCGTTTTATCGATCATTCTTATTTCGCTAAATGCCTTTGTTTTCTTTGTGATGAAGGACATGCTGTTCTCGCAAATCGACAAGTCCCTGACGGGAGTAAGCAATAAGCTGACGGTGGCAGGCGTCAGCGCAAGAACGACATCGCCGGCTTTGCCGTCGCTGCAGGCTAAACAGACCGTTATTTTTCAGGTTGGCCAGATGAACCGGCCGGTGTTCCAGCTGTTCTGGACAGAGGACAATAAGCCTATTCAACTTCCTGCAAGCGGTATGTTTGGGGAGAAGGATCTTAATCGGCTTCAGCCGGATAACTTCGGGGAGCATCCCGAAACGGTGAAGCTTGGGGATCAGTATTACCGGGTATTCAACGGCAGTGATGAATCGAGCGCGCCGGTGCTCTACAGCAGAGTTAACGGGCAGCTGCAGGTTGGTATAAAGCAGCAGCTGCTTACGAATATTTCGGCAGAGGTAAGCATGCTTCGCCGGCTGCAGATGATTCTGCTGCTTGGTGGATTTATCGGGCTGCTTGTGGCGGTAGCCGCCGGGTATTACTTGGCTAACCGCGCCTTGATTCCGATACGCAACTCGATGGAGAAGCAGCAGCAATTCGTTTCTGATGCGTCCCATGAGCTGCGTACGCCGCTGTCTGTTATTCAGGCCCATGCCGAGCTGCTGCTCCGGCATCCTGACCATACGATTGAGCAAGACAGCAAGCATATCTCGATGGTGCTGCAGGAGACAAGGCGGTTAGGCAAGCTGGTCAGTGGTCTGCTGACGCTGGCGCGATCCGATTCGAATCAGCTGGAGCTGGACAGGAAGCTCATCCATATGGAACGGATTGTGCAGGATGGAATCAGCAAAATGACCATGCTGGCCGAGGTGAAGGATATTATTTTACGTGGTGAAGTAGAGTCTCCTATTCTGCTGCAAGCGGATGAAGAGAGGCTGCATCAGCTGCTAATGGTGTTAATGGATAATGCCGTTAAATATACGCCGGAAGGCGGAGTCATCCGGGTTGCCTGCCATAAGCTTGCGCATACCGTTTACCTTGAGGTCGAGGATACGGGTGTTGGGATTCCGCCGGAGCATTTGCCCCATATTTTCGACCGATTCTACCGCGGGGACAAAGCCCGGACAAGGCAGGAAGGCGGGACGGGGCTAGGCCTTGCCATTGCCAAATGGATTGTAGAACGCCATGGCGGGAAAATCCGCATCGAGAGCAAGCCCGCAGTCGGCACCCGCGTACTGGTTACTTTGCCTGCGGGATAAATGATAAGTATGTTGGAGCGCCTTATGCCGTGCGAGTGGATGGCATAGGGCGTTTTTTTGCGTATCCCAGTAACATATAGCGGCTCCCGATTCTCCCAAACCTGCCTTTGCACCCACTACTGACTAACCGTTTGTTCTACCTTGCACGTAATACACCATATTTGCCCGCAATGCTCCAACCTTAGGAGCTATGTTGTATGAAATGCAGTATATTTGTCCCTCTCCCCCAATCTAGCTAGAAAACGGGGAACTATCCTGTATTTTGTACACTATATCGTCTCGAATGGCCTCCAAACCGGCTAATATCCTGCACAATATACAACGTGCGGGCGGATCTTCACTTTTTATATCCCTTTAATCGTCCTTTAAGCCTGCTTTCAGCTTCTCTAACGGTTTTCTAAGAAACGCAAATCATACTTACCATTGAACCTATTAAACGGAAAAGGGTGATCGGTAGTGAGAAGAAAGAGATATGCCACAAGTTTGCTTGCCTTGTCTTTGACATTGACGGCTTGTACATCCGGGGGAGGCAAGGAGGATGGCGCGGCGTTCGGGAGCATGGACAGAGACGATAAAGGGACGCTGAAGATCGGCTATTTCAACGAAGAAGCCTTCTACATGCAGTACGGCAACGCCTTTCAGGCAATGTTCCCGAATGTGGAGCTGGAGGTGCTATCGACGGAGGAGGCGATGTTGGCAGACGACCCCGTAACGGCAATGGAGGATTTTATCGGGGAGCAGCAGCCAGATGCCGTTCTGCTGACGGAGGAGCAGTATGCCGATCTCGCACAGGACGGGAAGCTGTATGATTTGGACGCAGCGGTTAAGCAGGATAAATTTGATCTCGAAGGGTTTCTTCCTTCGGTAATTGATCTGCTTAAGGCGCGCGGCGGCGGCAAGCTGTATGGGCTAAGCCCAAGCTTCTCAAGCCAGGCGCTTTATTACAACAAGGATATGTTCGACAAGTATGGCGTGCCGTATCCGACGGACGGCATGAGCTGGGATGAAGTGCTGCAGCTGGCAGCAAGGTTCCCGGTGAAGAAAGGCGATAATAACGTAGCCATGGACAAAGTTGGCGCGGATGATGCTTTATATGGGCTGTCGCTGCCGATGCAGACAAAGGATTCGTTCGAGCTGATCCGCGAGATCGGCGAGGCGAAGGGACTGCTGTATGCGGACAGCGAGGCGAAGACGGTGTCCTTCGATACGCCGGAGTGGAAAGCGATCGTCCAGTCCGTTGTTGACGGCTATGAATCGGGCAGCATCTCTTCCCCTCCTTCTAACGGTGGAGGCGGCCAAGGAGGCGGCGGGTTGATGATCCGCGGTATGGGCGGTAAGTCGACCATCTCGTTTGGCCCCGCCACGATGCGGTTTATGTCCGGGCAAGCCGCGATGACGGTGGATGGTCCGTTGCTGATGAACATGCTCGGAATCGGCGGCGGAGGGATGAAAATGGCCACCAAAGCGGCGGGAAGCAGCGACGGCGGGGCTGCAAAAGCACCAGGCGAGGACATCAACTGGGATCTGGTATCGATTCCGACCGACCCTTCCCAGCAAGGGGTAACCGGCAGCATGAGCTTGGATAATATTTTCGCCATTAACGCGTCTTCCGAGAATCTGTCTGCCGCATGGGAGTTCCTGAAATATGCGAACGGCGAGCAGCTTGCAAAGACAAGCTCCAAGTCTTCCCCGGCACTATCTTCAAGAACGGCCTTCAAGAACGAAGCAGACGGCAAAAATATCGATGCCTTCTATAACGAGAAGATTAATGAACAGGCCCTGCTGCAAGAAAACTCGCTGCCGCAAGGCTTTGCCCAATCGTTCGAGGAGATGGCGGCCGGGCAGATCAATCAGGCGGTTCAAGGCAGCCAATCGGTGGATGATGCGCTTAAGGCGATTCAATCGCAAGGCCAGGATTTGCTGACGAAGGCGCTGGCTGATGAGGAGGCCGCGGAATAATGGCGGTTCAGCAAGCGGCTCCGCTGCTTGAGGTGCGTGGCGTGCACAAAAGCTTCATTAGCGGCGGCAGCCCTCTTCAAGTGCTGAAAGGGATTGATCTTACGGTCAAGAGCGGACAGCTGACGATGCTTAGAGGCCGGTCGGGCTCGGGCAAAACAACGCTGCTTAATCTGCTGGGAGGGCTTGACCAGCCCTCCGAGGGGGAAGTGTTGTTCCGGGGCCGGCCGTTCCAAGACCAAAGCGACAGGCAGCTGACGATGCTGCGGCGCAAGCAGGTCGGCTTTGTCTTTCAATCCTTTGCTCTGCTGCCGCTTTTCTCCGCCTGGGAGAATGTTGAGCTGTCCCTTCGCATGGCGGGAGTCGGGAAGTCGCAATGGAAGACAAGAACAGCCAGATGCCTCGAGCTGGTTGGACTAACAAAACGTGCCAATCATCGGCCGTATGAGCTGTCGGGCGGCGAGCAGCAGCGGATTGCCATTGCCAAGGCCATTGCCCACAAGCCTGCTCTGCTGCTTGCGGATGAACCAACAGCGGAACTGGATTCGCAGATGGCGGCCAAGATTATTGCTATTTTTCGCGACATTATTGAGGCTGAAGGAATCGCCATCTGCATGACGACACATGATTCTACGTTATGGGAGGCGGCAGATGTTGTCTATCAGATGGCGGACGGCCGGCTGGAGCCGGAATAAGAAAGGACGTGCGGCAGGCTTGCTGCTTGCGGTAATGGGATTAACCCTTCTCGCGGGCTGCTCGATTATGCCGCAGGAGGAAGAGAAGGAGGCGCTGCCGGAAATAAGAGTGCCCAAGATTTCGCAGAAGCCCGAGTATCCGGTAACCCGCAAAACCCTCGAGCTGAAAGCCACCGGTTCCGGCAAGCTGCTGTCCGCACAAGAGGAGAACTTATTCTTCGAAATGGATAACCGGCGGATTACCGACGTCTATGTGAAGGCAGGCGACAAAGTGAACAAAGGCCAGGTGCTGGCGGAGCTGGATCTGGGAGATTTGAACAGCCAGATCCGGCGCAAGGAAATTGATATCGAGAAGACGGAGCTGGATCTGAAGGAAGCGATGCGCGGCGATGCCGAAGCTGCCGACAGTGTGCTGTTGCGCAAGCAGCAGCTGGATTATGAGCTGATGAAAGAAGAGCTTGCCGAGCTCAAGGAGGAGCTGAACAGCCTGAAGCTGACGGCCCCCTACTCTGGCACCATTATCAGCTTTACCGCCGAGAAAGGTGATTTGGCCCGGGCGTATGAAGCGATTGGCCGAATTGCGGATATGGATTCCCTTGTTGTTGCGGTGCAATTCAATACGAATGACAGGGACAGCATTGCTCCGGGCATGGAGACGATTGTGGACATAAACGCATCCGGCGAGTATAAAGGCACAGTCAAAAGGCTTCCGGTGGACGACGGAGGGCAATCGGATAGCGGCGGGGAAGAATCCCTCGATGCTTATACGCTTATTGAGCTTTCCAAGCTGCCCGACGGCCTTGGCCGGGGTACGCCTTTGTCAGCTTCCGTTATTGTTCAGCGGAAGGAGAAGGTACTGACGATTCCGCTAGCTGCGCTTCGCACGCAAAACAGCCGGCACTACGTGCTTGCAGCGGGGAAGGACGGCAGCAAAGGCGAGGTGGACGTCGAGATCGGCATCCAGACTTCAACGGATGTGGAGATCATTAAAGGGCTGGAGGAAGGCCAGAAGGTTGTGGGCAAATAATGCGCATTCTCCAGTTTCTATTTCTGAAAATGTGGCAGAACCGCTGGTTTACGCTCAGCACGCTGCTTGGTTTAACCGTCGCTGCTTCTTTTGCGATGAGTATTCCGATGTATGCGGACGGCACGCTGAAGCGGGTAGTCGCGAAGTCGCTGGAGGAGGAGACGGAAGGTCTCCCGGCCGCTTCCTTATATATGAAATATCAGTCGGACGGCAGCAAGGATGCGGATTGGTCCGGGCTTGACGAGTTGGACAAGTGGATAAAGGAGGCTTTGCCGGATCGAATCGGGTTCCCGTCCCTAGCCTACTCCAGCCGGATCAGTCTTCCGGCTTCCACCGTTCGTAGCAGCAATGCCGAGCAGGGAACGGGGAGCCGCTTGGTTCGGATGGAGCTTGCCACTCAAAGCGGTATTCCCGATGCGGTTGAGCTGACGGAAGGGAAGCTGCCGAGAGACGGTGTCCAAGGCGGGGCAATAGAGGTGCTTGTGCTCGGCGACACCATGGAACGGTACGGCTGGAAGATTGGAGATACGTTCTCTTACGATGCGAAAAATACGGACGGCAAGACGAAGCGGCTGCAGCTGCGTATTTCCGGTTCCTATAAGCTGAAGAATGACACGGATCTGAATTGGGCGATCGATGGGAAGGACAAGCTGGCGGATACGTTATGGGTCAGCGAAAAGACGTTGTCCGAAACGCTGCTTAAGGATAGTCGGCTTATGCCGGGCGACGGAGGCTGGTATTACGCGTTTGATCTGCAAAATATCCGGATTCGTGACCTGGCTCCGCTTATCAGCGAGCTGCAGCGTATGGACATTACGCTGCACGGCATGCTGGCGGGTACGAAGGTGAATCTCTCCTTCAGCAGCATGCTGCATGAGTTCCAAAGGCAAAGCCTGCTGCTGCTTGCCATGCTGTTCGCGCTGGCCGCACCGGTGCTGGCGATGGTGCTCTATTTCATTACGCTTAATGCGCAGCAGGCGCTGGAGAGGCAGCGGAGCGATATTGCCGTTCTGCAAAGCCGCGGAGCGAGTCCGGGACAGATTACGGCATTGTATGCCCTTGAGGCTGCCCTGCTTGGTCTGACGGCGCTGCTTGTTGGCATTGGTCTTGCCTGGTTTATGGCGAAGGTCATCGGCTCATCCAGCGGGTTTCTGTCCTTTGTCGGCCGCAAATCGATTCCGGTTGGCATTAGCGGCACTTCCCTCATCTTTGGAGGCGCTGCAACGCTATTGGCCGTGGCAGCTTCCACCGCTCCGATCCGAAAATATGCGGATGCTTCCGTTGTTGAGCATGCGCAGAAGCGGGCAAGATCAGCCCAACAACCATTGTGGCAACGGTTGTATATCGACGTGCTCTTGGTTGTTCTGTCAGCCGCCGGGTGGTATCTGCTTCAGAGCGGCAGTCTCGTGCCTGCGGGAAGCGGGGGAGATACAACGCTTCAGACGGTTATTTTCGTCCTGCCGGCGCTAATGATTTTCGCTGCGGGGCTGCTCTGCTTAAGGCTGTTCCCGCTGCTTCTGCGGTATTGGAATGCGCTGATGCGAAGCCGCATGCCGGTCACGATCTATGTAACGCTGACGCAGCTGTCCCGTTCGGCGGCAAGCTTTTACCCGCTTATGATTCTGCTCATTCTGACGATTGGGCTTGGAGTCTATAACTCGTCGGCTGCCCGTACAATGGACCTGAACGCTTCGGACCGCACGCAGTATGAGTATGGCGCCGATGTTGTGCTGGAGACAGCTTGGGAAGGTATGCAGGATGAGAATGACGAGAACAAAATTTATTATACAGAGCCTTCGTTTGAGGCATTCCGGGATCCTCAGGGGGTGGAGGCTGCTGCACGTGTGTGGAAGGCGAACGGCAAGGTGGAGATAAGCGGCAAGTCGGCGGGAAGCGGGCAGATTGTGGGCATCGATAATGCCGATTTTGCCCAAACCGCCTGGTTCCGTGACGATTTATACAAGGTTCATCCTTATTATTATTTGGATGCGCTGGGTACGGCCGAGCAAGCAGTGCTTGTATCGGAAGCTTTCGCGAAGAAGCATGGTCTTAAGGAAGGTGACCCGGTCACTATTCAGATGGGATATGACAAAACACCGGTGGAATTTGTCATCGTCGGCATTTTGCCGTATTGGCCAAGCTTGTATGAGGATGAAGCGCCTTTTTTCATCGCCAATCTGGATTACATGTATCAGCAGGCGGAGAAGACGCCTTACGAGGTATGGCTCAACATGAAGGAGGGGGCGAAGCTGGCGACCGTACTCGATACCCTTGCTGATCGGGGGATTGAGGTCAGCACGGTGCGTGACGCACGAGGTGAGCTGATTGACCGGCGCAATCATCCGGCCCAAGGCGGTTTGTTCGGTATTCTTAGCCTTGGCTTCCTGATCTCGCTGCTCATCTCCATGCTTGGTTATTTGATTTTCTGGTTCTTCGCGTTATCGCGCAGAGCGGTTCAGCTGGGTATCCTGCGGGCGATGGGGCTGTCCCGGCTGCAGCTGACGAGCATGCTTCTCCTGGAGCAGCTGTTTACGATGGGACTGTCCGTTGCTGCCGGGATTGGTCTCGGACAGCTCGCCAGCCGGTTATTTCTGCCGTTCCTGCAGGACAAAAGTCTGGATAATGCCAGACAGGTGCCGCCATTCCGGATCGTATTCGAAGCCGAGGATATGCTCAAGCTGTATGCCGCGATTGGTATCATGCTGGCTGCCGGCGCCTGCCTCCTTCTCTGGCAGTTAAGGAGTCTTCGTATTACGCAGGCCGTTAAGCTAGGGGAGGAGCGTTAATGTTGGAAGCAACAACTGAAAGGCCGCCTATGATTCATTGCGAAGGTCTCGTCAAAATCTATAAGTCCGATGATGTGGAAGTCGTTGCCCTTCACGGACTGAACTTGACGGTGGAGCAGGGCGAGATGATGGCCATTATCGGCAACAGCGGCAGCGGGAAGTCGACTCTGCTTAACATATTGGGCGGACTTGACCGTCCGTCGGCAGGTCAAGCTCATGTAGGCCGCTGGAATCTGCTGAAAATGAGCAAGGAACAGCTGATCACCTACAAACGGGAGACGGTCGGATTCATCTGGCAAAATAACGGGCGTAATCTGGTCCCTTACTTGACCGCCTTGCAAAATGTCGAGCTCCCCATGCTGATTCATGGCAAGCCCGACCGGGCTTATGCCAGGCAGCTGCTCACAGCTGTCGGGCTGGAGCATCGGATGGGCAGCAGGCTGACCCAGCTGAGCGGCGGCGAGCAGCAGCGTGTCGCGCTTGCCATTGCCCTCGCAAACCGGCCGCAGCTGGTGCTGGCCGACGAGCCGACCGGCTCGGTTGACCATGCGACGGGCGAGCAGATCCTTCAAATTTTCCGCCGGTTGAACCGGGAGATGGGGGTTACGATTGTAATCGTCACCCATGACCTGTCGGTTGCCGATCAGGTCGACCGTGTCGTGGCCATCCGCGACGGACTGACCAGTACGGAGTGGATCAAGCGGGAGGGAGAAGGCATGGCAGCTGAGGCGCTTGAGCATCCTGTGCAGGATGCCCGATTCGGCTCCCGCCACGAGCAGTTTGTCGTCATCGACCGCGTCGGCCGGCTGCAGATTCCGAAGGACTATCTCGAGCAAATGGAGGTGGAAGGCAAGGCCGTGCTCTCTTTTGACGGGAAGCGGGTGACGATTGGCCCGCCTGAAGGGCCAGAGGAGCATGAAGAGAAAGAGTGAACCCGGGAGGGCTTTTTTCGTCGCCAACAAAAGCAAAAAGGGTCGGGAAATGGAATAATGAATTCAAATAAGACCCTGCGAGGGTCTTATTTTGTATTAATACTGTCATGTCGTAATAAGGCCAATAAGACCCTCAGAGGGTCTTGTATTCTGTGTACCGGCACTAGAACGAGTGAAGGTATTGCCTCCGCGAGGACAATACCGCCAAAAGGTTTAAAATACAGGCCTTTATAAAAAATTAGTCGTTCATGCCTGCAACACAAGCAGATAAACGTTCTTAGAATGACTGCCGCGGCCATATATTTGCTATATAAGCCTATTGGGGGTGTGAGATATGGGGGTACTCATCACAGCCTTGCTCGTATGCGCCTCAGCTATGGGGTTTGTGTTGTTTCGCAAAAATACAGTGCCGGTCAGCCGCGATGGTCCCTTTCACGAAAGAAAGCTGTCGGTTATTATTCCAGCCCGGAATGAAGAAAGCAATTTGTCTTATTTGCTGGGCTCCCTTAAGGCTCAGTCTTATAAACCGTACGAGATTATTGTCGTAGACGATCATTCGGAAGACCGCACAAGAGAGATTGCGGAAAGCTGCGGCATCAATGTCATCTCGAATCCGGAACTCCCTTCAGGATGGACAGGCAAGAACTGGGCCGTATGGAACGGTTACCAGCAGGCCGGCGGGGACCTGATTCTGTTTCTGGATGCGGATGTCCGCCTTGCCCCGGATGCACTGCGCTCTCTGCTGTCAGCAAGAGAGAAGGAAGGCGGGGTCATCTCGGTTGTTCCTTATCATGTGGCGGAGAAGTTTTATGAGCGGCTGGCGCTTATCCCGAACCTTTTAGGCTTATTTGCCTTTACGTCCCCCATGGAGCGGACAAACCCGGATAAGGGCTTATACGGCTCCTGTATACTGACGACCAGAGAGGATTATGAGCAAGCCAAGGGACATGAGAGCGTTAAAGCCGAAGTGCTTGACGATCTGAATCTGGGAGCCCGCTTTATCGAAGCCGGAGTAAAAGTGACGAATTATATCGGGCGAGGCGTGGTTTCCTTCCGCATGTATCCCGGGGGAATCAAGAGCGAAATTCAAGGCTTCAGCAAAGGGGCGGTGCTCAGCACGAGCAAGCTTAATATCCGGACAACGCTGCTTGTAGCCGTCTGGCTTGTTGGTTTAATCGCTGCGGAAGCGGCGCCTTTTGTTATTGGGACCTCGGCTTTGCTGCCCCTTGCGATCGGTTATGTCTTGTATACGCTTCAAATTTATTATTTGGTCCGTTATACGGGCCGTTTCGGAAAATGGCTTCCCGCCATACATCTATTAAGTACGGTCTTCTTCTTGTACATTATGCTGTATTCCTTGTATCAAGTTGTCTTTGTGCGGAAAGTAGCCTGGAAGGGCAGAAGCATTGAGGTAGGGGGGCGGGGCAAGCCATGATCGTGTTATGGACAGCGGCAGCTTTTCTGGCAGGTTCCTTGATGTTCTCGTATTGGATCGGACGGATGAAAAGGTTTAACTTGAAAACGTACGGAGACGGCAACCCGGGCGCGATTAACTTGTGGAAGGCAGCGGGGTATGGCTATGGCATCGCCGGTATTATATTGGATTTTGCAAAAGGCTATTTGCCCATGCTCTGGCTGCACCATAGCGGCGCGGTCACGGGATTTGGTATGGTTCTGCCTGCGGCGGCAGTTATACTTGGCCATATCTTCTCTCCGTTTACAGGCTGGAAAGGCGGCAAAGCGATTGCTGTAACCTTTGGCGTCTGGAGCGGTTTGACCGGCTTTGAGGCCTCACTGGCGTATGCCGTTATTTTGGCGGTGCTGCTATTGGCGTCGAAGCGCCCGAATAAGGACATACCAACCCACTCGGAAACGGATGCCTTTCATGTCGTGCTGGGGATGCTGCTGTTAACCATCTATCTGGTACTGGATAGTTACGCTTGGCCGTATGTGCTCCTTGGCATGATTAACTTTCTGCTGCTTGCCTACTCGCACCGGAAGGAATTGATAGCGGTTAAGGATACGAATAATTAACGATGTAAAAGTAAAAAAAGCCCTCCTGCGCTTTCCGTTTGAATCGGATTCGCAAAAGGGCTTTTTTGTTATGCGGTTATTTCGACTGCGGTTTCTTGAAGGTGAAGACCTTTTTCCAGGTCTTGCCTCCGTCTGCGGAAGTGTTCAGTACGGCTGCATTTGCTGCATCTGTCGAGATGAACCAGATATGGCTTGCGTCAGAAGCCGCAATATATTGCGTGCCGTAGCCGGAGAATTGGGATTTGCCGATCGTCCAGTGCTTGCCGCCGTCTGTAGTCTGCATGATCGTGTTTGGCGTATCGCAGGCTTGGCATTGTCCGCCCATAATCGCTGTTTGCGGGTTAACTACATACAGAGTGCCCGGGCTTGAGCTGGCCATGCCTTTTGGAACCGATGGATCATCCATGGTAAAGCCTGGTGCCGGACCGGAGCCTGCGCCGTTCTTCACGATGGCAGGGAGCCATGTTTTGCCGCCGTCTGTTGTATGGAACAGCGAGTAGGAAGTTTGCGACATGCCGGAGTCGCCAATGAGCTCGATCCAGGCATCGTTTGTTCCAGTGGATCGGATGATCACGTTATTAGGCGCCTCTTCGCTTTTGCGCGTCATAACCGTGTTCCATGTTTTTCCGCCGTTTGTTGTACGCATGAAAAGAATTCGGCCATTCACATGTTGTACCGCCCAGCCGTTGCTTGCGTCATGGAAGTATACTTCGCCGATTGCTTTGCCAGGTGTCTGCAGCGTTGTCCAAGTCTTGCCGCCGTCCTTCGTCATCGCATCGCCGCTAAAGGCCGTCTTGTCATTGGTAAAGTGGAGGAAACCGTGATTAGGCACGGTACCGGCCTTCGTCCACGATTTGCCGCCGTTGGTTGATTGAATGAGGATCAGGCTTTTTGCGTTGCTGTCGCCAATCGTTGCCCATACCTTCGTGCTGCTTAGGGCAAAAATCTGATTAATCGTCTTGGTGCCGGAATATTGAAGCTTCCAGTGAGCGCCGCCGTCGTCCGTTCTTGCAATTTGGCCGCTGCCGGCCACCCAGCCGGTCTTCGAATCTGCAAGACGCAGTGCTGTCACATTGCTGATCTGAGCAACTTGATCATTCGTGCTGACTGGAGTCGGATTCGACGAAGTGCCGTCTCCGGAATTCGTATTGCCAGGCTGCTGCGAGGAATTATCCTCTACAGGCTCAGTGCTAGGCGCATTCGTAGCCGTATTATTAGAATCCGATGAAGAGTCAGAGTCAGTGTTTGAGTTAGAGGAAGAGTTGTTCCCGGTTTCTGCTGCTGGTGTATTGGCGTTATTGCCTGAGTTATCTGCCTTCGAACATCCTGCAAGGAGCAGGGTGAAACTGAGCGTCACAAGAAGAATAAGGGTGCTGACTTTTTTCATGATGTTCACCGCCTGATTTTTTATAAATAGCTTAACCTTCTTCCCCTTAGACGAACCATGTTCTTGCAGTGTTGCAGGAAATTTTAGTGATAAAGTATTTTGGTTTGTTGGTAGGAGAAATTCCAATGAAGCGCATGCTGGTTGCAGCCGAACTCATTAATGCATAAGCAGGCAAGAAAAAAAGGCTATCCTGCCGTCCTTCGGACGGTGGATAGCCTTTTTTGCACTTAGGTAGTCTAAGCCTTTTTCTTAATCGGGATATAGATGTCCATCTGGATTTCGGCAAGCTCATGGTTACTGCGCTCATCATAAAGCTCGAACTCCGGTTTGCCGGCATGCTCGTAGCCGGAGTGAGGGAACCATTCTCCGAAGACCGTCATCCAAGTGCTCTGGATGGAGGAGGAGAACTGCTCCCGAGGAACCTTTGGCGTGGTGAACACGGCGTACTCGGCGGTGTCAAACTCGCAGCAGACGAGGCCGTCGCCCTGTACGCCGTCGAAGCTTTCCGCTTCCATGCCAATCAGATAGGAGAAGCTGTCCGAGCCCATATCGAAGTTATAACAGATGCCAAGCTCGACGGGAGAGTCCTTGTGAACGCGGTTTGGGATGTTTTTGGACAGCCCCTTTTGCATATATTCCTGCCAGAAGGCCGGGATCTCTTTATGGTTGTCTCCGTTTGCTCGTGTATGGATCTCGTAGCCGATCACCTTGAAAGCAGGCTTCGTTATAATCTTGTATTCCATTCGTATTCCTCCTAAATAGGGATTGTATTTGCGCTGCAGCACATTCAGCTTGGAGTAGGCGTAGGGTTTGATGCCCCGCTTGCGGTAATCGCCGGGCGTCATTTCGAAAATGCGTTTGAAGGCGCGGGTAAAGGTCTCGTGATTCTGAAACCCGGTATCCAGAGCGATATCTATCAGCTTCGCATCCGAATAAGCCACCTGATATGCGGATATCGCCAGACGACGTTTGCGCACATATTCCATCACGGTCTCTCCTGCCATGGATTGAAAGACGCGGTGAAAATGAAAGTCCGAGAGCTTCGCAACCTGCGCCAGCCGCGATAAAGACAGCTCCTCGCCAATATGGGCTTCAATGTAATCAATCGTCTGTTGAATCTGTACCAGATAGTCCTGCTTCACTCGAATGCCCGCCTCCTCGTTCTCCCGGTGACCTCATTGTATACGAATGGATGATCCCGTTCTTGATGATTCTTGCTTTATGAAAGAAAGAAGAAGCCCCTGGTCCGAGACCAGAGGCTGCTGTTGTTCGTTGCTGTTGTGCTTATGGCAAAATGTTGCCTGCCGCGCGGTAGATGGAATACCATTCATCGCGGGTAAGCGTAATGTCGGCTGCTTTCACGCAGTCCTTCAGACGCTCGATGTTCATCGAACCGATGACCGGCTGCATTTTCGCAGGGTGACGGAGCAGCCAAGCAATGGCGATCGTTGTGTTGCTCACGTCGTGCTTGCCAGCCACTTCATCAATTGCTTTGTTCAGCTCAGGGAACTTGTCGCTTCCGAGGAATACGCCTTCGAAGAATCCGTATTGGAATGGCGACCAAGGCTGGATGGTAATATCATTCAGGCGGCAGTAGTCAAGGATGCTGCCGTCGCGGTTGATCGCGGAGCTGTTCTCCATGTTGACGTTAATGCCATTGGAGATCATGTTGGCATTCGTGATGCTCAGCTGCAGCTGGTTTGCAACGATTGGTTGTTTCACCGATTTCTTAAGCAGCTCGATTTGCATAGGGTTTTGGTTCGATACGCCGAAGTGGCGTACTTTGCCGGAGCTTTCCAGACGGTCGAACGCTTCAGCAACTTCATCCGGCTCAACAAGCGCATCCGGACGGTGCAGCAGCAGGATGTCGAGGTAGTCGGTTTTGAGGCGCTTTAAGATCGCATCCGTCGAAGCAAGGATATGCTCCTTCGAGAAGTCGAACATGACTCCAGGCTTAATGCCGCATTTGGATTGCAAAATAATATTTTCACGAACACTGTCGTTCATATGAATCGCTTCCGCGAAGATCTCTTCGCAAGTACCAGCGCCGTAAATATCCGCATGGTCGAAGAAGTTTGCCCCTTGCTCGAGTGCCGTTTGGACAAAACGCTCTGCCCCTGCTTTATCCAAGGAATTAATACGCATACAGCCAACCGCAACAACCGGTACTTCCAGCGCCGTGCTTCCGAGTTTAATCGTTCTCATTGTTGAATCCTCCTCAAATGAATTATCGCGCGATTCGCGTGATTTATGATTCCTTTGTTTGCTCCCAATTTTTGTAATCGGTTGCAAATATACGGTATGTAGACAACTGTTCCGTGTATCCATCTAGATTGTGACATAGTTGATGGCCTGTTTCAAGGCATGGACTTAGGAAAGTTTGTTAAGTTTCTTTATTCTTGGCGACGGTTGTCCGGTTAAACGGACTGCCAAATTGACGAACGCGAAAAACGATGTCTACAATGTGGGTAACAAATAGAGGAACAACCTCGCCCGGGGAGGCAAAGAGATGAGTGACGCGGCATCGATCGGATTAGTGCTGGAAGGCGGAGGCATGCGCGGGGTATATACGGCAGGGGTGCTGGAATACTTTTCGGAGCATGACGTTTATTTTCCTTATATGATCGGGGTTTCGGCGGGGGCATGCATGGGGGCAAGCTACCTCTCGAGACAGCTTGGACGCAACCGGATCGTGAATGTGGAATGGGTGAGCGATCCTAGATATATCTCATGGAAAAACCTGTGGAAGAAGCGGCAGCTGTTTGGCATGGACTTCATCTTCGACGAGATTCCGAATAAGCATGTGCCTTTCGATTATGAAGCATTCTCCGCTAGTCCCGAGGAGTTTGTCATTGGTACGACGGACTGCGAGACAGGAGAGACGATCTACTATCGGAAAAGCAGCCCTGACTTTGATCTCTTGAAGCTGCTCCGTTCATCAAGCTCGCTGCCGTTCATCGCGCCCATTGTGGAATACGGCGGACGGAAGCTGCTGGATGGCGGGATTTCCGATCCGATTCCGCTGCAGAAAGCCCAGATTGACGGCTATAGGCGTAATCTTCTCATCCTGACGAGGAATGAGGATTACCGGAAATCGGCGGGAAGGTTCGGTTGGATTGCGGAGCGTGCGTACCGCAAATATCCAAAGCTGGTAGAGATGATGCTCGGGCGGCATAAACGCTACAACGAGACGCTGGATTACATTGCCGAGCAGGAGAAGAGCGGGGCGGTATTCGTCATCCGTCCGCAAGAGACGCTGGTTGTGGGCCGAATGGAGCGGGACCCGGCGAAGCTGGATGCGTTATACAGGCAGGGGTACGAGGATGCGAAGCGGATGATGCCGCAGCTGCGGGAATGGATGGAAGGATAAGAACCAAGGATTGCGGGCGGTACGGGATCTATTTTATAATTGAGCGGTAAAGGGAGGCGGTAGGAATGGCAAATCAATTTGCCGGATTACGAATCAGCTTCATGCAGAGCCTGAATTAGGGGCGATACTTTGCATGGGGCGTACGGAAGGATGGTCGCCCGGCTATCGTTTCTAATAATGGGCTTTGCACCTTATTGATTTATGATTTTATACCAAATAAGGGGCTGACAAAGCAATGTGTACACCATTTATTAGAAACCATCAATTGAATTTGATTAAGAAGCAAGTAGGACAGCTGCAGCAGGCGTGCAGCACGGTATCGGATCCGAAGGTGATTGAATCGGTACGGTCAAACGCGCCATTTAAAGTGATGGAAGCATTCCCGGGGGCAACGGAAGCCGAGCAGAGGCTGCTTGGAGGCTTCGCGCCGCTCAATAAGCCGCAGGAATTCCAGAGCTATCTGCAGTCGCTCGAGAACTATATGCTGCCTTTCGAGAAGGTGGAGGAGAAGCAGCTGAAGAAGCTGTTCCCGAAGGTCAAGAAGCTGAAGGTTCCTGATCTTGCAGCGATGGATCTGCGCTATGTGACCTATCTCGGTTGGACTGATATTGCCTCGAATAAGATGTTTCTTGCTTATCATCTGAACGGCCGGCTTGTCGGAGTAGAAGGCAGGTTCACGCCTGTGCAGAAGAAAAGCGTATGCTTCCTGTGCAACCGGCATGAAGAAGTGGCATTGTTCTCGGCTGTTACGAAGTCGAGGCCGGCTAATGCTTCACCGGACTACTACAAAGCAATCGGCAACTATATGTGCGTGAACAGCGAGAGCTGTAACAAGAATATAACCGATGTGACGGTGTTGGAACGGTTTATTTCCGACATTGTTCTTTAATGGGATACAAGAGAGCCCGCCAGAGATGGCGGGCTCTTTCATGTTCATTTTGTTTTTGCAGCCTGTCGGAAGCGGAACTGCTTGTATTGGAAGTACATGAAGCAGCCTAAGCAGAAGCCGCTTAAGGCAGCAACGACGGCAGCTGTCAGCATCCCGAGGCTGATATAAGACAGCAGGGTCAGACCAAAGTAATGAGCCGCAAGAGTCACGACCAGGAACAGGATCGCAAGCAGATTGTTGAAGCGCAGCAGCTCGCGGGCTTCCGTCCGCTGGCTCACCGGCAGTAATGGCGAGAACAAACGGACAAACAGATTATATTTGACACCGTACGCACGACTGATTAATTGCACAGCGAGGGGAAGAACAAGAATCCACCATTGCTGGGTAAGGACGGTTGCGATAACGCTCAGAAGAATGCCGAGCTGATTGCCGCGGACTCGGTGCAGGGGCACTTCCTCCACGCATTCGTAGCTTAAGTTAACGGCCGGCTGTGACATCATCATCCTCCGTTCCATTTTTGGTTAGTTTACGTAATGATTATCCCCAGTATATAATAATTCTTAGTTTCCGGGTAGGGTTTAAAGAATAAGCGGTTTAGAAATTTTTGAGATTGACGCTTTTTTCAAAACTCTTTAAAATGGAACGAGCGCAACTCGGCCTATCTGCTGAAATTGCGGACTGGAGGTTAACAAAAGCTCATGAACTTGAAGACCATTGCGATTTGCTTGTATGTGGTGCTAATTTATTGGCTTTCCTTGCATATTTCTTTCCTGGACACCTTATTCTTCCCAACGCTCGGAGCGTTTAGCTTTCTATTCCTTTCCCGCTCGTCCAGCATATCCGAGGTGGGGAGAATCACCTTTGGCGCGGTTGTATCTTCAACGCTTGGGACGGTATTGTACTACATTTATCCAAGCCCGGTCTCGTTATTCATTAACGTCGTTATTACGATCTGGCTGATTAATAAATTCAAATGGAATGCTCCGCCGATTGTAGCGGTTGCTCTTATCCCTTTCTTTTCACACTCAGCCCATCATTGGGCTATACCGCTCTCTGTCTGCGCGGCAATGCTCGGCTTAATGCTTGTGCTTTACGTCGCCCGGCAAATTGAGAGCAGAAGAACGGTAACGTATGAATCCGAATCCACAGCCGCTTAAAGGATGTGGGTTTTTTCATGTTTTAAGCGATCCGTCATGGACAAATCTGTGCGTTAGTAGTAGCTTAGTAGGTAGTTTAAGCTTCACCAAATCAACGAGAAGAATGTGATAATAATGGGTATAGGACGACCCAGACTGAAAGGGAAGCATGAGGCTTTCCTGGGACGGCACTTCACGGGAGTGTCGATTGATTACCGGCAAATTATAGCTTTGTTCATTCCGATCCTGATCGATCAGGCCTTTCTGGTGGGTCTCAACCTGGTCAATACGGCGATGGTCAGTTCATCGGGTGTTGATGCGGTTAGCGCCGTTAATATGGTCGACTCGCTAAACATTTTCCTGATCAGCGTCTTTATCGCCGTATCGACCGGGGGAACGGTAGTAGTTGCCCAGTACAAAGGCAGCGGCAATCATCCGATGGTATCCAAAGCGGCAGCAAGTTCCGTAGCTTCAGTTACGCTCGTAGCGCTGGCGATCAGCCTGATCGTCGTGGTGTTCCACAACCAGATGCTTAATCTGCTGTTTGGCGCGGCTTCGCCGGAAGTATTCGAAGAAGGCAGGACGTATCTGATCGGCAGCGGCTTGTCGTATGTCGGGATCGCGATGATGGAGGCCGTATGCGGGGCGCTCAGGGGAATCGGGAGAAGCCGGGCATCTCTTATGCTGTCGCTCGTCATGAATCTCTCTTATGTGCTGCTGAACATCGTGTTTATTAACCTGATGAATATGGGCGTGCTGGGACTCAGCATCTCGATTAATATTTCGCGGTATGCTGCGGCGGTTCTGGCGATTATCTATCTGGTGAAGATAGATACAAGCCTGCAGATACGCCTCCGGGACATGCTGAGAGTGAACTTCGCCATGTTGAAAAAAATCCTGTTCGTTGGCCTGCCGTTTGCGGCGGAGCAGATGTTCTTCAACGGCGGGAAAATCGTCACCCAAACGTTTGTCGTCAGCCTTGGCACCTATGCCATCGCAACGAATGCGATAACCGGCTCGCTTGCTAACGTGCTGCAGATTCCTTCGAACGCGCTGGCAATAACAGCGATAACGGTTATAGGCCAATGCATGGGGCAGCGAAACATTGACGATGCGCGGAAGTTTACCCGTTCCTTCCTATGGTTGTCCACGGCTTGCCTGTTCGTTATGACTTGTCTGATGATGCCGTTATTTTATCCGCTGGTAGGGCTGTTCCATCCTCCGGCTGAAATTGTAGACGATATCTTGATCATTTCGCTTATTAATGCCCTAATGCAGGTTGTATTCTGGTCGATCAGCTTTATTATGCCGTCAGCCCTTCGGGCAGCAGGGGACTCGAAGTTTACTTCGGTCGTATCGCTTCTCTCGATGTGGCTGTTCCGGATTGTACTTGGTTACTTGCTCGCCATCGTGTTCGAGTTTGGAATCATCGGTGTCTGGGTCGCGATGAATCTGGAGTGGGGCGTACGGGGAGCGATCTTCTTCTGGCGCTTCCGCGGCAAGAAGTGGTACCGTCACCGGTTGATTGACTAGGTGAAATAGATAAAGCCTCCAGCATATGCTGGAGGCTTTTTTGATATGATGATCTTGTCGGCCGGCCGGGCTTAAGTCCAAGCCCAGAAGAAGCCGTCTCGGTCCCAGGCGATTCTGCCCTTATGCTGCTTGCGGAAGGCTTTCTTGACCTCTTTCTCCAGCGAGACATTCCCGTTCTCGTTCACAAAGATGAATTGCTCGCCAAAATGCTGCTTCACATGTTCGATGGCTTCTTCCTGACGAAGAGTGCCTCTAAACTTAATCTCATTAATCATCCATTCAGCGATTTGCTGCTCGGTTGTTGTTTCCGCGTTCTCCACGTTATGTGTAACCTCCTGTAAGGCTAAGCTGCGGCCTAATTACGTTATTATACCACTGTCGCAATTGACCTCAACCGCAAATTAGAAATGCCAGCGAAGACTATACTGAACTTCTCTTTGCAGACCGAATTAAAGCTACATTGGATTTGATGCAGCATAATGGGGCGATTTTGTCCGGTGGTTCGATCTACATTGGATTGTCTACAGTATAACCAGCTCTGTTTGGCATAAGCGGCTCAATCTGTTTCCTTTATGATGGAGTAAATCCAATGTAGCCTCCGAATCCTTCCTTTTATCCTGATTTCACTGGATCCAATCCAACGTACGGTGAAAAGAAACAAGGGCTGTCCCAAAAAGTCAGTAGAATGACTCTTGGGACAGCCCTTTAATAATTAACCGTATAAAAATCTTACCGCTGGATCGGTTCGATCCGGTAGGAACCGGCCGCGCCGTCAATCGGCTCGATTGACCAGCCGAAGGACAACGCCGTCTTCACGCGCTCCAGCTGCTCCGGCGTAAGCCGTGCCGTTACGGCTTCCTGTCCGGCTTCAAGCTCAAGCTGGGGCTCTTCGCCGAAGGCGACCCAAATCCAGCTGCGGATGCCGCGCACGGTATTGTACTTGATCTGGTAGCCGTTGCGTACGGCTGCTTCGAAGGTTTCCGGCTCTTTCTGAGCGAAAGCCGCCAGATCGCTATAGTTAAATTGGAAGATGCTATCGTCCGACGGAAGATCGTCTCCAGCCTTCACTTTTGCAATAATCTCTTCATCCGACCAGCCATGCCCCTTGCGAAGGGACTCTACAAGCAATGCATCCCATTGCGACAGCTTCACGGTATTCCCCATTTGGTTTCAGCCTCCCTTAGCTAGCTCCTGATAAATCCTTACGGCAATGCGACCCAATGTCCCGGGCTTACTTCACGCAACACCGCAGCTTCTTCGGCTGCAGCGTCAGGCGTATAGATTACCCGTTCAACGACGGCACGTGGATCCGGTACCGGTATCGCGGACAGCAGCGCCTTTGTATACGGATGAAGCGGATTGTCGTACAGCTCATCGCTGCCTGCGACCTCCACAAGACGCCCGCGATACATCACGCCGATCCGGTCGGAAATATGCCGCACCATCGATAAGTCATGGGCAATAAACAGATACGTCAGGCCAAATTCACCCTGTAAATCTTCAAGCATGTTAACAACCTGCGCTTGTACGGATACGTCAAGCGCCGAGATCGGCTCGTCGCAGACCACGAAGTCCGGGCGTACCGACAAAGCGCGGGCGATCGAGATCCGCTGGCGTTGACCGCCGCTGAACTCATGCGGGTAACGGTATAGATGCTCGCGCTTCAGGCCCACCTTCTCGAGCAGCGAAGCGATAACCTCTTTCCGTTCCTCTACATCCTTGTACATGCCGTGAATATTCATTGGCTCGCCGATCAGATCCAGCACGCTCATGCCGGGATTAAGCGAGGAGTACGGGTCCTGGAAAATCGACTGGATCCGCCGGCGGAATGGCTTCAGCTGCTTCTCGCCAAGCTTCGCGAGATCCTGACCGTCGAACTTAACCGTTCCGTCGGTGTAATCGTAGAGCCGCAGGATGCAGCGGCCAACCGTCGATTTGCCGCTGCCGGACTCGCCAACAAGGCCAAACGTCTCGCCCTTGTTGATCTGGAAGCTGACGCCGTCAACGGCTTTCAGCACCTCCGAAGTACGGCCCCAGGCATCGCGGCTCTTCACAAAATGCTTCTTGAGGTGCTGGACATCTACCAGTACCTTCTTATCCTCTGACATGTGCAGCGCTCCCTTCAAGCTCCGGATGGCGAGCGAGTTCTCCCTGAACCTCTGCATCGTTCAGCCAGCAGAGGGCGCGATGGCCTTCGTTGATTTGGAAATGCGGCGGAAGCTCCGCGCATTTCGGCATCGCATGAGGGCAGCGTTCCATGAACGGACAGCCCGAAGGCGGATCGAGCAGATCGGGCGGTGAGCCTTCAATCGGCACGAGCCGTTCACGCGAGCCTCCTTGCCGCTGCGGAACCGAACGAAGCAGCCCTTGGGTGTAAGGATGCTTGGAGTTATAGAAAATATCTTCTACCGTGCCTTCTTCCATCACCATTCCGCCGTACATAACGATAACGCGGCTGCATACCTGAGCGACAACGCCCAGGTCATGGGTGATTAACGCAATAGAAGCACTTGTTTTATCCTTCAATTCCTTCAGCAGATCTAGAATCTGAGCCTGAATCGTTACGTCGAGAGCCGTTGTTGGCTCATCGGCGATCAGAAGCTCGGGCTGGCAGGATAACGCCATCGCGATCATAACGCGCTGACGCATGCCGCCGCTGAATTCATGCGGGTATTGCTGGACGCGGCGCTCTGGCTCGTTAATGCCAACCTGACGAAGCATCTCAACCGCTTCTTTCAAAGCGGCCTCCTTGCTTAGTCCGCGATGCCGGCGGATGACCTCCGTCATCTGCTGGCCGATTTTCTTAACCGGATTAAGCGACGTCATCGGATCCTGGAACACCATGGCGATCCGGTTGCCGCGGATCTGCCGCCATTTGCGCTCGGCTAAGCCGCTCAGGTTCTCGCCGGCGAATGTAATCTCGCCGCTGATGATCTCGCCCGGAGGCGGAATCATCGCCATGATGGCTTTGGCGGTGACGCTTTTGCCGCTGCCGGATTCGCCAACGATGCCGATCGTCTCGCCTTGATCAATATGGAGGCTGACGCCGCGAACCGCTTTATTTTCTCCGCTGCGGGTATGGAATGACACTTGTAGGTTATTGACGGTTAGCAGCCTGTCTGCCATCTAACGTTCACTCCTCTCGGAAGTGCGCGGGAAGGGGGGATTAACGTACAATCCTACCGCTTGCCAAGCTTCGGTTCGAAGCCAACGCGCAAGATATCGCCTAGAATATTAAAGCTGAGCACCGTCAGCAGAATGAATAAACCCGGGAACAACGCCAGATATGGCGCCTGCGCGATATAGCCCTGCGCATTGTTTAGCATGCTTCCCCATGTGGCGTTTGGAGCTTGAACCCCAAATCCGAGGAAGCTGAGGGACGATTCCATCATAATCGCGGAAGCCACGTTGTTCGTTGCGCCCACGATAATGACCGGAACAAGGCTCGGGAAGATATGACGGAAAATAATACCCCAGTGATTCTGGCCGGAAGCCTTCGCGTACAGCACATACTCGCGCTCCAGAATCGTCATCGTCTCAGCCCGTATAATGCGGGCCATGTTCATCCACATCAGGAGCCCGATAATGAGGACGATACTCGTCAAGTTCGGCTTCAGGAACACGCTGAGCAAGAGCATAACCAGGAAGGTTGGGATAGACAAAATGACTTCCAGCAACCGCATCAGCAGATTGTCGAGCCAGCCGCCGAAGTAGCCGCTGACCACCCCAACGATCGTGCCGATCGTGGTTGCCAGAATCATGGCGGAGAAGCCGACCATCAGGGAGACGCGTCCGCCGTACAAGGCACGGGCGAAGTAATCGCGGCCATAGTCATCGGTTCCGAACCAATGCGCGGAGCTTGGCGACTTCAGGCGCTGCAAGGCATCCAGTGCGTTGGGATCTTTAGGGGAGAGAAAAGCAAAGATCGCTCCCAGTATAAAAATAAAGAGAATCGCGATTGCGACGATCCCCATTTTGCTTCGAACGAGCTCGAGGCCCGCATTTCGCCATTTGGTCCGATTCATGAGCTCACCTCGTTGATTTGATTCTCGGATCGGCGAATCCGTATAAAATATCCGCAAGCAAGTTGCCAAGGATCAGGAACAAGGCGGAGAAAAGCGTAATGCCCATAATAACGGGATAATCCATCCCTTTGACGGCTGTCATGCCAAGCGAGCCAATGCCCGGCCAGGAGAAGACGGTTTCGGTTACGATAGCACCGGTAACCAGATCGGCCATCGACATGCCGAGCAGCGTAATGACTGGCAGCAGAACATGCTTCATGACGTGCCGGAACAGGACCTGCCGACGTGTCGCGCCAAACGCGTATTGAATTTGAACGTAATCTTCGTTCAACTGGCCAATTGTGCTGGAACGAATGTAGCGCACGTAGACCGACAGGAAGCCGAAGGCAAGTACCGAGCATGGCAGAATGCCGTGCTTGATGACATCCCAAGGAGATTCGACGCCAATCGTCCGCATGCCCATAATCGGAAGCCAGTGCAGTTCAATTGCAAATAAGTAGATAAGTAAAATAGCCAGGTAGAACAAAGGCACCGAGATGCCGATATAAGAAATCAGGTTAATGATCTTGTCCTGCCAGCGGTTACGGTTCGCTCCGGCAGTCAGGCCAAGCGGAATAGCAATCAGAACGGCCAGTGCAATCGCGCAGCCCATTAGTCCTGCCGTTGCCGGCAGACGGTCAAGAATTTGATCCATCACCGGCTGATGATTGATAAGCGAGTAGCCAAGATTTCCTTGGAACAGCTCCTTCAGCCACAGCAAATATTGAATATAAGCAGGCTTGTCCAGCCCGAGATTATGACGGATACGTTCAATATCCTCGGGATGCATGTTTGGCGTCACGAAGGATAGAACAGGGTCTCCGGGAGCCAGCTTGATCAGGGCAAAGCAGGCGATAGAGACGAAGAGCAAGAGCGGAATCGTCTGCAGTAAGCGTCTAGCGATGAGTTGTCTCATACGATTGTCTCCTATGCTGTTTACGGCAAAAAATAAACTGGGTTACCCCCAATGTCATTAAGTTAGCTTGGTTTAATGACGTTGGGGTAGCCCCAGCTATTTTTTGCCTGTTTCCATATTCAATTTAGAGATTACCACAATAGAATTTGTCAAAGTTTCAAAATAATTAGAATGAACTGAAATTCTATTTGGCGATAAAACCTACCTCTAAACGCGGTCGCTCATCTTCGAATGACCTCGATAAAGGTTTTCTCATTTCATGTAAAGCTTGGACGGATCTTCGAAGATAACGACTGGTTTCAGAACAGCCTCTTCCAGGCCGCCGTAACGTTTGTCGATCGCTACGATTGTTTTCGTGTAGCCGACAGGGTAGATAACCGCGTCGTCCGCGATGATTTTTTGCAGCTGCTGGTAAGCCTCGCCGCGTTTGGTTGCGTCTGCTTCGCCAGCGCCTTGGTCGAACAGCTTGTCTACTTCAGGATTGGAGTAGCGAGCGTAGTTGGAATTAGCACCAGTTGTGTAAAGAATACGGTAAGCATCCGGGTCGTAACCCATGATGTAGCCTGCATAGGACAGTTCATAGTCTTTCGACTTCAGATCCGTGAACTTCTGGCCGTACGCCGAAGCGTCCATGCTTTGCAGCTCAACCGTGATGCCAACAGCTTTCAGCTTTTGTTGAATGTACAGGGCAGCAGCTTCTTGTGCTTTGTTGCCGCTCGATACGATGAAGCGAAGCTTCAGGTTGCTCTCGCCAGCGGAAGCCAGCAGTTCTTTTGCTTTATCAACATCGTTGTCATACGAAGTAACGTCGTTGTGGTGGAACAGGCCATCCGGTGTTACGAACGATTTTGCTGGGTCAGCATAGTCGCTGGAGCCGTATACCGTTTGGATCAGTTCTTCACGGTTAAGAGCGTAAGAGATGGCTTGACGAACTTCTTTTTTCTTCAGGGCGCCAGTGTCGCTGTCTTCGTTGAAGAGCAGGTAAGCCAGACGGCCTTCGGAGTAAGCTTGAATATCGAAGTTGCCAGTGCTTTCAATCGTAGATACGTCTTGCGGATCCAGGTATTTCACGTTAATTTCGCCGTTTTGCAAAGCCAGGTTTGCTGCATTCGCGTCTTTCGCTACACGGTAAGTGATCGAATCCAGATGCGGCTTGCCCGCGAAGTAGTTATCGAAACGCTCAAGCGTTACATACTCGCCTGTTTTGTACTCTTTGAATTTGAATGCACCGGAACCAACTGGTGTGTTGTTCTTCGTGCTCTTCTCAATATTCGCTTCGCCTTCGAAAATATGCTTAGGAATCGGAGTCAATTGCACGAGTGTTGCTTCGAACGCCGGGTTAACTTGCGGCAGTTTGAATTCAACGGTTGTATCGTCGACCTTCACGGCCTGGATTGGCTTGCCGCCGATAATCAGGTTCTCGCGGAAGAAGCTGTTTTGCTTCTCGTCGAGAATCGAATCGAAGGTGAAGACAACGTCGTCAGCTGTCAGCGGCTGGCCGTCATGCCAAGTAAGACCGCTTTTCAGCTTCAATGTATAAGTCAGGTTGTCAGCGGAAGGTTCAAGGCTGTCAGCCAGGTAGAAGGTTTTTTTGCCGTTGTTCACTTGGAACAGCGGAGCGTAGAGAGCTTGGTCAATCGTCAGGCTGACGCGGTCGCCTGCATAGATCGGGTTAAGAATTACAGGATCGGCTTGTACACCTAAAATCAGGTTGCCGCCGTCTTTCGCTTGATCGGCAGCTGCCGTGTTCGAAGGCGATGCTTCGGAGTTGTTGCCTGCAGTATTGCCATTGTTGTTGCCGCTGCAAGCGCTAATGACTACTGCTAGAATAATGAGGGTAAGTAAAGCGGGAATGCTTTTGCGCATGATTCCATCCTCCAGTTTTATCTGAGCTGTTTCTGATGTTTTTATATTACATCGGATTACTCGGATTTACAACTTTTTAATTATATTTCTCTCATTATGCTCCAAAACAATAGAGCTGTCGATGCAAGAAAGAGCCAGTTATGTCTGGATATGACAAGGTTTCCCTGATCTTGGGGGATGTTATTCATAAAATTAATGTAACCTTTACAGGAGAGAATTCGTTTGTAATAGTGAGAAGTGCTTACGAAGCAAAAATTGCTCTGAAATGGCCAGACTTAGCCTATCAACAAATCCGCAATTCTTTAGTTGATGCTTACGAAGCAAGAATTGCTCTGAAATGGCCAGACTTAGCCTATCAACAAATCCGCAATTCTTTAGTTGATGCTTACGAAGCAAGAATTGCTCTGAATTGGCCGGACTTAAGCCCATCAACAAATCCGCAATTCTTTTTAGGAGGTTTAACAAATGAAAAACAAAAACATCACGACAAAATTGACCGTCTTGCTGAGCAGTACCATGCTGGCAGCTATCCTATTGTCGGCATGCAACAACAACAATAACACGAACAATACGACACCTACAGCAACTCCTACGGAATCGGTATCACCGGCTCCCACAGAATCACCTGTAGCAGAAGCTAAACAAGGAAAAGGCGTGTTTGTCGGCTTGGCCGACTCCCATACGGTTGAAATTACAGTGGATGGCGAGGCAGCTGCCTACCAGCTTGGAGAGGGAACAGAGGAGGCGGCAAACGCTCTGAAGGAAGGCGATGCTGTTACTTTCGAATATACGGAAGCAGCCATCGAGGGTGATGCGACAGCCAAAGTGCTCACCATTACGAAGATCGAGAAGGCGGCAGGGGATACGCCAGTCAAGGAGCTTCCAGCTACGAAGGACTTCAAGTTCCAGCTGGAAGGCAATGAAGAGACCCGTACCGGCACGCTGGCGAAAGGCGACGGATATGCGCTGTACATCTTCGAGCAGTTCAAATTTGATGCCGCTGCGAACAAGCTGATCATGAATGTCGACAACAACTATTATGTAGAGATCAGCAAGCTGCCGGAAGGCTTCAAGCTGGACGATATTAAGGCAGATGCGGAGAAAGAGCTTGCAGCTACAGGTGATGTGCAGACGATTGATCCGAAGGACTCAAGCACCATGATTGGCGACTTCGACTTGATGCTCAAAGCCGCGGACGATAAACTGACGAAGGAAGTTATCGTGAAGACGGTTGACGGCGCAAGCTTCCTGTTCAAAGTGAATCAGCCGGTAGGCGAGCCAACGGAAGGCTTCTCTCCGCTGGCATCTGCATCGATGGGCTCCATTGTTAGTCAATAATTAGAATCTACTATTATAGAAGAGCAGCATCCGGGGAGCATTATGCTCTTTGGGTGCTGCTCTTCATGTTGCAATCGTATTCATTTCCGTGTAGAATACGCCCAAGTCAAGGTATTTCGACCTAGAAGGCGAAGGGTGGGTGTGGATGGATTACCATATAGACATCGAATTTAAACCGCTGAACGAAGCGATCAGTAGTTTGCATACCTATATTTGCCGAAAATCGCATAAGAAGCTCGATCTTTCACCTAGCTGGGCACAGGAGATCCGCACCAAGCTGACTCCGGATTTGGCGGAATGGCTGGATCAACTATCTATTGATCAGGAATGGAAATATGCGTTTCTGCTTGTTCATTTGTGTCCGGAAACGGATGTTCCGGCCTTTGTGAATTGGCTGTCCAAGCAGGGTATGGGCGAACTGTATGAAAGGATGTCACCGTACAGCAGCAGCTTCCCGGTAGATATGAGCGCATTCAAAGAGAAGATCCTCAAGCTGTTTACCATGTGGCAGGAGCAATATTTCGAGCATATCAGCCCGCGAATATTGAGCAGCCTGGAGGAGGTTGCAGCGGAGAGAAAGAACGCCAAGTCAGCCACGTCAGCCTGGCAGTTCATAGACGAGACGACAAACGGACTTATTTTTGAGCCTATAGCGAGTTTAAGTAAGCTTGTGCTGATTCCGCAGTATCATTTTCAGCCCATTAACGTGATATCGCACTTTAATCAACTAACGCTTTGCTACTACTCCGCGAGAGTGGACCTTAGCGAGGAAGATTTTTTATCCGCCCATGATTATCGCATCTTAAGAAGCTTGGGGGAGAAGAGCAGACTGAAGATCCTGCGTTATCTGCATCAAGGCCCAAGAACCTTTATAGAGATTCACCGCCACTTAAAGCTGTCCAAAGGAATTACGCATGATCATATTACGAAACTTCGGAGCGCGGGACTGATTCATGCCCATTTTGAAGGGGAAAACTTGACGGTGTACAGCTTGCGTGCCGGAACGCTTGATCGTTTGCAGCATGTCATTATGGATTTTATAACCGGAAAATAGCAACATTGAAATGCCGCTTGCCCCAATTAGGGGGAAGCGGCATTTTTGTTATTCCCTTAATTTCTCTGAAAAAAGAAATATTTTTTAGTTCTCTCTTTACAGAACTGTATCTAGTTTCTATAATAGGGACTAAAGATTCCAATTCATAGTCTTTTAATCGGAATTAATCCGATATCAGTATTGTACATTATGGGAGGGTATTTATGAAAAAGTTAACTTTAGCCACAACATCGGTTGTGCTTGCCGGCACCTTGCTCCTTGCTGCTTGCTCCAATAATGGCAACGAGGCGCCCGCCAATTCACCGACATCGGGCAATTCCAATGTTCAAGCCGGTGGCAGCAATAACTCCGGCTCTGCTTCGCAAGGATTAACGGACACGATTCTAGCCAGCGACATCAGCAAATTGCCTGATCAAGCAGAGAAGCGGACGGATATGATTATTGTCGGACTCACCGACCCAAGCGGTGCATTTACTCCTTATTTCCAGCAAAGCGGATATGACGGCAACGTCTCTTCGCTTCTCTATACCCCGCTTGTAACCGTGGATGACGAGGGCGTTCCTCAGCCAGGACTAGCGGAGAAATGGGAAGTATCGCCTGACAGCTTGACGTATACGTTCCACCTGCGGAAGGATCTGAAATTCAGCGACGGCTCTCCGCTTACAAGCGAGGATGTAGCGTTCACATGGACGATCCTGAATGACAAGTCGTATGACGGTGATTCGCAGGTCAATACGCTTGGTGTTAAAGGAAGCGCGGCTTACAAAGACGGAAGCGCGACCTCTATTGAGGGAATCAAGGTGACTGATCCGCAGACCATCTCCGTCACTTTGGATAAGCCCAATGCGGCTGCCCTGGTGCTGCTTGGTTCCGATGTTCTGTCGAAGGCTTACTACGGCAAGGACTACAAGCAAGGCAATCTGGATTATATGAAGCAGCTTAGCTCGAAGCCGCTTGGCACCGGCCCGTACAAGCTGGAAAAATTCATTCCCGGCCAAGAGGTTCGTTTTACGGCTAATGAGAACTACTACGGCGAGAAGCCGAAAACCAAAAACTTCATCTATAAAACATCCGAAGGCGATACGTGGCAATACCTGGAGACAGGTGAAGTCGACTATGCATCCTTCAGCGCCACTACCGAAAATATAGACAAGCTGAAGTCACTTGGCTTCGTTAATATCGTTCCATACACGCCAAGCACTTACAGCTACCTGCAGCTCAACTTCGAGCACAAGGCGCTTGATGACAAGAAGGTGCGCCAAGCTTTAACCTACGGTCTTGACCGCCAAAGCATCTACGTAGATGCTAACCAAGGAGCAGGCGTTGTGGCCAATATTCCATCATCGCCAATCTCGTGGGCCTATACGGAAGATAACATTAACCCATACAAATTCGACACGGAAAAAGCGAAGTCTCTTCTCGATGAGGCCGGTTGGACCGTTGGTGCAGGGGGCATTCGCGAGAAAGACGGCGAGAAGCTGAAAATCCATTATCTTGGCACAAAGAGCAAGAACACGGATATTTTCATCGCGGTTGCCAAAGAAAACTTTGCGGCACTGGGCGTCGAGTTTGAGCCTGAAGTATTCGCCGATTTCAACTCGCTGGTATCGAAGGTAGAAGGCGGAGATTATGACATGGTATCCTTCTCGACACCGCTATTGACGGATCCTTCTGACGGTTTGCTGCAATTCGTAGACGGCGAGATTAAAGGCTACGATAATCCGAAGTTCAAGGAGCTGTACGAGAAAGGTCTTGCTACAACCGACATGGAAGAGCGCAAGGCGATTTATAAAGAAATTTTCCAGCTGCTTAACGATGATCTGCCGGTTATCTTTACCAACTACAAAAAAAGTGTCTACGCTTATAACGCAAGAATTGAGAACCTGTCCATCAGCCCATTCTACGGACTGGCGTCAAGCCTGCCGAATTGGAACCTGAAGTAAAAATAATGTCCCCTGCCCGGAGCAAATGCCGGGCAGGGGATGTGAGGTTAAGGAGCCGATATGAGCACTTATTTCGTGAAGAGATTGACCTACATGGCTATTATATTGCTCGCCGCTTCCTTTCTGATCTTTAGCTTGTACGCCTTGACGCCGGGTGATTTCATCACCGGCAATATTAAATTAACCCCGGAACGCAAGGCGGAGCTGCGGGAAATTTACGGGCTTAGCAAGCCGTTGATCGAGCGGTATCTCACTTGGATGACGAATGCTATACATGGAGACTTCGGCTATTCCCTTGCCCAGCAGAAGCCGGTGCTCACCTTGTTCAATCAATACATCTGGAACTCATTCCTTCTTGCGGCCGTCTCCACCTTCTTTACCTGGCTGATTGCCGTCGTGATTGGGGTCATTGCGGCCTATAAACAATATTCCTGGTTTGATACGCTGGTGATGGTGCTTATTTTTGCCGCGATGTCTATCCCATCCTTCTTCATCGGGCTGTTCCTGATTAAGGTGCTTGCCGTTGATTTGAAGTGGCTGCCTCCAGGAGGAATGATTACGACGGGCAGCAACGCCCAAGGACTTGCCTATGTGAAGGAAGTGATGCATCATATGACGCTTCCGGTAATCGTTATGACGCTGCTGGGCGTTGGTTCGCTGACGCGTTACTTCCGCAGCAACATGATTGACGTCATTAAACAGGACTATATACGAACTGCCCGGGCGAAAGGGTTGACAGAACGCAAGGTATTGTTCACCCATGCGCTTCGCAATGCGTTGCTGCCTGCCATCACGCTGGTTGGCTTCGAACTTCCAGCCTTGTTCGGAGGATCTCTTATTATTGAGAAGATTTTTAACTGGCCGGGTATCGGGCAACTGTATATGCAGTCCTTCGGACTGCGCGATTATCCGCTGCTGATGGGCTTTACGATGTTTATCGCCGTGCTGACGGTAATCGGTACGCTTATGTCCGACATTCTGTATCATCTCGCAGATCCGCGGGTGAAGCTGTAGGAAGGGAGGGCTAATAGATGACGATTGCTAGTAGTGAAACGGCTCAGGGAATAAAAGTAAATAAAAACCAATCACATGTAAGATCTTCATTGTGGCGGCAATCTTTCCGGAGACTTGTACGCAATAAATTGGCGGTAACGGGATTTGCTGTTGTCGTGATCATGTTTTTGGCTTGTTTTATCGGACCATTCTTCTCGCCTTATACCGATAACAAAATCAATATGGCTTTAATGAATCACGCGCCGTATGCCAAGCACTGGCTTGGCACCGATACGCTTGGGCGGGACGTGCTGACCCGCGTGCTTCAGGCGGGCAGAATCTCGCTTACGGTGGGACTTGCTTCGATGGTATTGTCCGTCTTCATCGGTACTCTGCTTGGCATTATTGCCGGTTATTATCGCGGCGTTGTCGACCAACTCATTATGAGGCTGGCTGACTTGCTGCTGACGATACCAAGCCTTCCGCTCTTATTCATTATCGGTGCGCTGCTGTCGGAGTGGAAAGTGCCGCCGGACTACCGGATGTATATCGTTATGCTGATGCTTAGTATCGTCAGCTGGCCGGGATTAGCCCGGATGATTAGGGGCCAGATGTTGTCCTTGCGCGAGCGGGAGTTCATGCAAGCGACGATCGTGCTTGGCCTCAGCGATAGACGAAAGCTGTTCCGGCATCTGCTTCCGAATCTTGTGCCGCTTATTATCGTTATTGCAACGCTGAATATCGGCGGCGCGATATTGAGCGAATCGGTGCTTAGCTTCTTCGGATTGGGCGTTATGCCTCCGACGCCGACATGGGGAAATATGATTGATGCCGCGAATAACATGATTGATTTCCAGGAGCGGCCATGGCTGTGGCTTCCGCCGGGCTTCTCGATTTTTGCGACGGTCATTGCCATCAATATTTTTGGTGACGGCTTGCGGGACGTGCTGGATCCGAAACAGAAAAGGTAGGTGAGCTTCTATCATGAAGGATTTACTATCAATTGATCATCTCCAGACCTTCTTCAAGACGGAAGCCGGAACTGTCCGTGCCGTGGACGATGTCAGCCTGCGGATCAAGCCGGGTGAAACGGTCTGTATCGTAGGGGAATCCGGCAGCGGAAAAAGCATCACTGCCATGTCGGTAATGGGGCTTATAGGAAATGCGGGCGGCAAGGTAGAGGGCGGGAGCATCCAGTTCCAGGATCGCGACCTGCTTAAGCTGTCCCGAAACGAACTTCGTACCATACGCGGGCATGAAATTGCGATGATCTTCCAAGAGCCAATGTCTTCGCTTAATCCGGTTCTGAAGATCGGCGAGCAAGTGATTGAACCGCTGATGGAGCATCTGAAGCTGAGCAGGAAGGCGGCACGCAAGCGTGCAATCGAGCTGATTAAGCAAGTGGGCATTTCCAGGGCGGAGCAAATCATTGATGCTTATCCGCATGAGCTAAGCGGCGGCATGCTGCAGCGCGTCATGATCGCCATGGCGATCTCCTGCGGGCCTAAGCTGCTGATTGCCGATGAACCAACCACGGCGCTCGACGTTACGATTCAGGCACAAATCCTGGATTTGCTTCGCAGCCTGAAGGAAGAGAGCGGGATGTCGATTCTGCTCATTACTCATGATCTAGGTGTGGTGGCCGAAATGGCCGATTACGTAGCCGTCATGTACGCCGGCAAGATCGTCGAGCAAGGTGAAGTAGAGGCGATTTTCGCGAATCCGAAGCATCCTTATACTAAGGGGCTGCTGCGTTCGAAGCCGATCATGAATCAGCTGCGGGATGAGCTGTACTCCATTCCCGGACAAGTGCCAAATCCGCTCGAGCTGACGGAATCCTGTTACTTCCATGACCGGTGCGAGCAATGCATGGCCATCTGCCGGACCAAGCAGCCGGAGCTTATCCCGGTGGGCGATTCGCAGCAAGCGGCTTGCTGGCTGTACGAGGAGGAGAAACGGTATGCCTGAAGCGTTGCTGGAAGTGCGTAATCTGAAAAAGTATTTTCCCATTCAGTCCGGGCTTCTGAATCGGACGGTTGGCCACGTGAAAGCCGTTGATGACCTCAGCTTCACGATCCGCAAAGGCGAGACCTTTGGTCTTGTGGGTGAGTCGGGCAGCGGCAAGAGCACGGTTGGCCGTTCGATTGTCCGCTTGACCGAGAAGACGTCCGGCGACGTTCTGTTCAAAGGAACGGATATCTACTCGCTTCCGAAGGATGAGCTTCGTCAATTGCGGCCGGCTCTGCAGTTGATCTTCCAGGATCCGTACAGCTCTTTGAATCCGCGGGTGCGCGTCGGCGATGCAATAGGCGAGGCGCTTATTGATCATCAGCTGGCGGACACGTCGGAGATTCGCAGCAAGGTACTGGAGGTGCTGGAGCTATGCGGTTTGTCTGACTATCATATTGACCGTCTTCCGCATGAATTCTCGGGCGGCCAGCGTCAGCGGATTGGCATAGCACGGGCGCTTGCGCTTAATCCGGAGCTTATCATTGCCGATGAGCCGGTGTCTGCGCTGGATGTATCGATCCAAGCCCAGATCATCAATCTATTCCGTAAGCTGCAGGAAACAAACGGATTATCTTATTTGTTCATCTCTCATGATCTAAGCGTTGTTGAGCACCTGTGCACCCGGATCGGCGTTATGTATCTCGGCTCCATGGTGGAGACGGGTTCGAGGGAGGACCTGTTCTTGCGTCCGCAGCATCCTTATACGAAGGCACTGCTGTCAGCCGTTCCGATCCCGATTCCCAAGCTGAAGCGGGAACGAATTGTATTGAGCGGCGATATCCCAAGCCCGGCTAATCCGCCATCCGGCTGCAAGTTCCATACCCGCTGTCCCTATGCGACAGAGCGCTGTAAGGAAGAGGTGCCGGCTCTTCGTACCATTGGCACCGATCATCTGGTAGCTTGCCATCTGGTTTAATAGAAAGTATAAAAAGGACTCTCTCGACCGTTATTACCGTTGAGAGGGTCCTTTTCGCATATCGAAGAAGACAGCCAGTGAGCCTGAATCGCTAAAACGTACGCATTCCAACGTAGCCGCAGGGTGCCGGCCGAAACTCCGGATTCTGCTGCACATAATCCAACGTAGCCCAAGCTGCCGGACGATCACGCCCTAAATACCTTAAGCTACAACCTTTTCAAGCTCGCCGCACCATTTGCTCCAGCCATATTTAGCTCCATTAACGGCCTGAACATTAGCGAATCCGGTTTGTTCGAGGTGAAGATTGATCTTGCCGTCTCCCAGATCCTGCAGCGTCCAGGTAACGGTGTGCTCCATACCTCCGCTGTTCCATGTGTAGGATATCTGGTTAGGTGCGTCCACCGTAAGCACTTCGCCATCAATAATGCCATCCCAATACTCCGATGGTTGCGTACGGAATTGGAACTGGTATCCGACCTCGGGCTTGAAGTTATTTTCCATCGCTTCGCCTGTATGGATGTTGGCCACCCACTTGCCAAGCTTGCTTGAATCGGTCAAGGCAGACCACAGCTTCTCGATTGATGTTGTGTACTGAAAATCCAGGGATAAGGCTAAACTCATTGTTCTTCCTCCTAAAAATAGTTATGAAAGAATCAGTAGCTTCGTAAGCATGCGCTACTCTAATAGCTGGTTCAAACGTTTCATATTCGTACTCCAGGACTTGCTGTAGAACGCTACCCAATCTTGAATTTCTTTGATAGGAGAGGCGTTAAGCCTGAATCGCGTTTCTCTGCCGACTTTTCGGTCCGTCACCAGCCCGGCCTCTTTAAGAATGGCCAAATGCTTGGATACCGCTGTCCGGCCTATCGGAAACTGTGCCGTGATTACGTGCAGCGGTATCTCTTCTGCCTCTGCTAATAGTCGAATCAGCTGGCGACGAGTTGGATCTGCAATGGCGTCAAATACATCCCGAAGCGGATTTTCCTCATTCACGCAAGTTCATCACCTCCTTAAAGCTTGCGGCTCTCCGGACGCAGCGCCCAAGAGGCGATATTAAGAGCAGCGTAGAAGAGCGGAAGGATAACATTAAACCCGCCATCGCCATAATCGTGATCAAGCAGGTGGGAGAAAGCCGCACCCGTCATGAGGAAGAAGATCCCGGCGTGGGTCCATTCTTTCAGGCGCGGAAATCGCGGCGCGAGAATAGCAATCACTCCTAGCAGCTTCCAAGCCCCTAGAATCTGCATGATGTATAAGGGGTAACCCAGATTCGTGACAAGATCCACATTACCTCCTAATTCCATCAGCTGCCCGAGACCGCTTAACGTAAGAGCTCCCGCGAGTAGTGCTGTTACTGACCAATAGGCAATCTTCTTTCCTTGGGGCGTGGCGTTTACTTTTGCGGCTGTTACCGCTGCGATTGTTTTGCTCATTTTTTTTCCTCCTCGAAATGGGTTTTAAGTTTATGCAAGCTGCATGAGTGACTGATTTTTAATCCGACACCATTTGGTGTCTGTTTACGATTTTTAGTATATGACACCATTCGGTGTCCTGTCAACGGCATTTTAAATAAAATTTGTAAAAAATTCTATGGGGGGTAATGTTAGAGGGGGGATTCGCGGATTCGCTCTGGAGCACGAACTGCTTTGCATGCAAATAAACGCAAAAACGGAAGGGAACCAGGTTCCCTTCCGTTTTTGCTGAAGCTCCGAATCGCCGTGAATCGGAATTACAGCTTATTTAATAACCCCGTAAATCATTTGCGCGGCTTCGGCGCGGGTGGAGGTGCCGAGCGGGATGAATTGACCCTTTGTCCGTCCTTGAATGAGACCAAGAGATGCGGCCTTCTTGACGTTATCCAGCGCCCAAGCGGAGATGGTGGCTTCGTCCTTGAACGGTTCGGCCGCCGCAACTGCAGGCTTGCCGTTCAGCAATTCGTAGCCTCGCATCGCGATCGTGACCATCTCCTCTCGGGTAATATTGGCGCCAGGAGAGAACGTCTTACCGCTTACGCCTTGAACGATACCGGCTTTATAAGCGGCGGCAACGTCATCCGCATACCAGGCGCCTGCGGGAATATCCGTGAAGGCAGGTGTTCCTTCCGCTTTCAAGCCAAGCGCCCTGACGAGTATCGCAGTAAATTCGGCGCGGGTAATGCTGCGGTTCGGCTCGAAGGTAGAGGCTGTCGTGCCGGTCACAATCTGCTTTGCGAATAGCTCCTTGATTACGCCGGAAGCCCAGTAGCTGCCGGGGACATCGGAGAAATTCTTGTCGATCTCGAGTACCGCGTAAGAGCTGAAATGCGAGAGCTGCGCGACATATACGCCATTCTCGTACGTCCCGCCTACGAACTCGGGGGTTCCGCTATCCGGGAGATAGAAGATGGACGCCAGCTTCGGATTGATCGAGGCGTCAACCGGCAAACGAAGCGTCACAGGCTCGCTGAACTGGTGCAGATCGTAGGATGTGCCGTCCGCCGCAATCCATTGCAGCTTCAGCTCATAGCTGCGTCCGCTCAGCTTGGTATCCGTTCCAAGTGCTGGCGCACCGGCGACGGGTTTGACGGTCAGGGAGATGGAGCCGCCCTGCAGCTGCGCAGCGGTCAATCCTTTCTTCAGCTCGGTGAACACGCCGGCCGGAATTTCCAATGCAGCTTTGCCGGAGGTGACGACGTTCAGCTTGGCTTTCCCGAGCAGCTCGTCCGTATTGGCCGGCAGCTTGGTCACGGTGGCCGATTCCGGCACCGCGATTGTAGCATGGCCCGTGCCGTCTGCCTTTAATTGATCGGCCGTCACATTAAACGTACCCTCTGATTCGACGGGCAAGCCGCCTCCCGAACCACCGGAGCCGCCGGAGCCGCCCGAGCCGCCCGATGACCCGATCTGAATCGAGGTGCCGTAATGGTCTTCAACGGTACTCGCAGTAAGCCCCGAATCGACGAGCCGGATTTTTCTGACCTCGACGTCTGCCTTTCCGTTGGCAGCCGCCTTGAAGGTAAAGGAAGCCAGATCGAGCTCGCCGCTGTCGCCGGGCGAGACTCCCGACTTGGTGTGGGCGAATACGAGATGAGATTCGCCTCCGCCGTCGGCGACGACTTGGGCAGGAGTGCTGAAGCCGACAACATCCGTCTTCTCGCTGCCCGTTTTGAACGTCAGCAGATCGGAATCGTAGTACACATGTAATTCGTAGGCATACACATCCTGCAGCTCATTTCCTTTTACCGTCACGGTAACTTCGTCGCCGCTGTTCAGGGCGCCTTTGTCGGATGTCACGGTAAAGGAGGGTGAATCGGCCGCGGCCATTGCATATTGTGGTACGAGCATGGCTATCGCTAAGCAGATCGTCGTAAGTAAGGAAAGTCGTTTACGCGCCATAACAGGTTCGTCCTTTCTCGTATAGTGAAACGCCGGCGAATGCGGAAACGGGGGAAGAGGCGAAGGGGGACATGTTTTGTCCGCCTCTCCGCTCTACAGTCACGTTCCTTGGACCTTATTTGCCGGACAAAGCTGGAACCGAATTCGGCGCTACGCGGTGATGCGTAGCTTGTTCGTAAGCATAGCCAAGCTTGATCAACTCGCCTTCTTCGTAAGGGCGTCCGAGAAGCTCGATGCCGACCGGAAGGCCGCTGGACACGTATCCGGCCGGAACGCTAATAGCGGGGAAGCCGGAGAAGGGGCTCAATCGGTTGGCATTGCCGGAGCTTGAACCCGCAGGTCCCGTAGTCGAAAGATACAAGATCGCGTCAAGATCGTTGCTTGCCATCAAGCTGAGCAGCGACTGCTGGGTCGTGCGCGTACGGAACAGTACGATATCCTTGTATTCCTGTGTATCGAGCGACTCGACGTTGTTACGTGTATTCAACGTACTCTTCAGCGATGAAAGGAAATCGCTGCCCGAGTCAATGATGTCCTTCAGCGAATGATAGCGGACAACGGCCGGGTCGACCATCCGCGCGTTGGACAGGTAGTCGTTCAGGTTGAATTTGAATTCATAGCCGCTGAGGCTTGGGTATTTCATAATATCCGCGACGCTAGGAATGTTGACCCCGATCACCGTCGCGCCTTGATCCCGCATATCCTGAGCGGCGTTATTCAGAAGACCAAGTGCCTCCTGGTTGGTTCCGACAACGCTGCTATCCAAGACGAGGCCAATGCGCGCGCCTTTTAGTCCGTTTTTGTCCAAGTATTTGGTATAGCTGACCGGTTTCTTGCCGAAGCTGCCGGCCGTGACGATATCGTTCGGATCATAGCCGCTGACCGCGTCGAGCAAAACGGCGGCGTCGGATACCGTTCTGGCCATCGGTCCGCCGACGTCCTGCGACAGCGCGAGCGGAATGATGCCGTCGCGGCTCGTCAGTCCGATCGTCGGACGGATGCCGACAATGCTGTTCCAGGAAGAAGGGATGCGGATCGATCCGCCCGTATCGGTGCCAAGACCGGCTACGGCGAAGTTGGATGCAAGCGATGCGCCCGTACCGCCGCTGGAACCGCCTGGATTTTTGGTCAAATCGTAAGGATTCTTCGTTTGGCCGCCAAGCGAGCTGTTCGTATCTGTATTAATGGCAAATTCGCTCAGGTTGGCTTTAGCCAAGATGATGGCGCCGGCATCCTTCAGCTTCTTGATCATGAAGGCGTCGCTGACCGTCTGATTGTCCTTGAGACAAGTGCATCCGGCGCTTGTCGGCATGCCAATGGTGTCGTAGTTATCCTTGACGATAATCGGGATGCCGTGCATGAGACCGCGCGGACCTTTCTCCTTGCGCTCGTCGTCCAGCGCTTTCGCAGTCGCCAGCGCATCCGGATTGATCGTAATGAGGGAATTGATGTCATCATCGAATTCGTTGATCCGGTCCAGGTACATCTGAACGAGCTGCTCCGAAGTAAGCTTGCCTGCGGCGATGGCGTTCTGAATGCTCATGATATCGGCTTCCATCAGCTGGAACGGCTGGCCGTTGTCGTAGAGCACCTTTTTGCCCAGGGAAGCCAGATCCTGCAGATCGATCGTGTTGTCCTTGTTGAAATCGCCATTAGCGACTTTAGGCCAGTTCGGGTCATCCGAATGAATGCCGAAGTATTTGATCAGGACGGAGAGATCGCCGACATCGATGACGCTGTTGGCGTTCAGATCACCCTGGGCGGCGTCGGTAATTTGGACGGCTACCGATTCCTCCGGCGTTTGAACCGTGCTGCCGTCGTCCATGCCGAGCTCTACGGTGCCGCTGATTCCGCTAAGGTCTGTGGCGGCGTTGGCTTTGAAAGTCAAGGTAAGGATGGAGCCGACAGTTGTCAAGCTTCCCGTTGTATCCGTTGTTACGATGGTGACCTTGCCGGTCTCGGCGTTTACGCCGGCAATGCTGACTGCCGAGTTGGCCGACGCAGCGGAAATGTAGTCAAACTGAGCAGGGTCATATTCGAAAATGAATTTTCCCGCGGTCGCATCGCCGGTCGCGCCCGTCAGCGATACCGTTACGTTGAAGCTGTCACCAACCGAAGTGAGCGCAGGGCCGGATAGCTGAACCATCGCATTTGGCGCTTGAGCTTGAGTCTGTTCCTGAACGAGAGACGTGCTCGTCGAAGCGTTGGCGTATGCGCCGGTGGTGTTCAGGAGCGGAGTGGAGTAGATAAGCATGCTGCCCAGCAGCAGAAGACTGGTAAATTTAATAATCGGTTTAATCATGGCGTCCTCCTTGGATTGGCACAGGCCAGTCTATTAATGTCAAATATAATAACTTGGTAGACAAAACTGCTAAAGAAATCTCTATAATATATGACATTAATATTACATAAAATGTTCCTCCCTTGAATCTCTCTATCAGTCTATCGCTTTATATTAGTTATGTTAGCTAAGTAAATCAAACGAGTAGAAAGCTGAAGAAACCGCTTAAATGTTATGTTTTATACGTTTTAATCGTTTTCTCTTGAGGGATCTCTTTAGAGTGCAAAACCTATAACATAAATGTTAAGTTTTATGACACGTGTATTTAAAGGCTCTAATAAATTAGAGCTGAAACGCCATTAAGGGTTTTTTTACTAGATGAAATTCAACGTAAGGCGGGAAAGAGGGTCAAACGAAACGAGGTATGCGATTATGCCGGACAATATCCAACGTAGAGGAGGAATCAAAAAACCAAAAAAGGAGCTGCGGCCTATAGCTTCTGCTCCTTTAGGGAACTTACTTAATATAGTTATGCTGCTATGTGTCAGGTCCTTTAAGCTCCAATGGCTTTCAAACGTTCCAACTGCAAGAAATGATGCCGGTAGTGCATCTCTACCAGTAAAAACCACTCTGCAGCATTTAAAGCTCCAAAATTGGGATGGGGGACTGTATGCTCTAGAGGGGCTTGAATTAATGCTGGTTCCGTATGTTTCATGCGTTCCGCTACGTCTTGAAGCCCTGCGATCAACTGCTCCTTACTCTCCGGCTGATTCGGTGTGTACTGAGGCGAAGCCGGGACTCGTATCCGAATAGGCGGAAAACTTCCAAGCTCGAAGGCTTTCTTTCCGTTCTCTGTTTTTTTCCCTGTGCCCTCCGACACCGCCTCGTTGCCTGCGATACATTGATCAACGTTGCGCAGATGCAAGTATTGAGCGGACCGAATTAAATGAACATACATTTGTCCAATCGACCATTCTTCCTCGCTTGGCTTTGCGAGCAATTGCTCCATGCTGAATTGATTCAGTTCATCTATATACCGATCGACCGATTTTTGAAAGGCCTGCAAGGCTTCTGTTGTGCTTCTCATTTCAATAACACTCCTTCTATATTTGGGATATTCCCAATATAAAAGAACGCTACTGACAACAGTATGTCAGTAGCGTTTGAACATTTTTTCGGCTTCTTCCCGAACGCGGAAGCGTAAAGACTCTGGTTCCATAACTTCAACGTCTCCGCCCCAGCTAAGGATAAGATGAAGGATTTCCTCCGGCGCACGAACGCGCAAGTGTACCCAGAGACCACCCTCGCGCTCCTCGGCGGATTCGATATAAAAGTTTCCGGTCTCGGCGATTTTATCGGCAATCTCGGGGTTAGCCCGAATCCATACATGCTCGCTGCGGTCATCCTGCGGACGGTAAAGGCTTAGGTTGAACCCGGGCGGCATGGCAAACGGCGTGTCGAGCACGACAAGCTCCGTCATTCGCGATAACCGGAAATGGCGGATATCCTGGCGCAGCCCGCAATGCCCGATCAGCATCCAATTGCCCTGGGCAAAGACCAATCCGTAAGGGGCTACCTCGCGGATACTCTTACGGTTGCCGTCCGCTTCCGGCGTCTTTTTCTTATAGGAGAAGCTTATTTTACGACGCTCCAGGATAGCGCGCCGCACTTGTCCGAGAGTGTCTTTTTCGTTCATGCCGGTTCTTGGCTCTCCGGCGTTCAGGAGCCGCATCGTTTCCCGGACGCGTATCGATTCGTCACGTACAGTCTCCGGAAGGATAGCTTCAATCTTGCTCTTCGCAGCTTTTGCTGCTCTTCCGTAATCGCCATCGAGCCGCTGCTCGATAAAGTCTGCGCCAAGCAGCAGGGCTACCGCTTCTTCAGCCGAAAATCCGATGGGCGGCAGAAAATAGCCTTCCATCAGGGAATAGCCATGACCGGGAGCGCCAAAGATGGGAATGCCCGTCTCGCTCAAGGCTTGGATGTCCCGATAGATGGTCCGCACGCTTGTCTCAAACAAAGCAGCCAAATCCTCCGCTCGTACTACCTTGCTCCGCTGCAACTCAAGCATGATGGCGAGCTGCCGATCGGTTTTGTTCATTTTGCTTCCTCCGGTGTACTCATTGATTGCTAGTTGGAATCAAGTAATTGATGCTTGAACGCGTAGAGGACCTTTTTGCGTTCTTCGAAATCTTTCTCCGCTCCTGAAATCCAGGGTCCCCATGCTCCCATTGCTTGGCACTCTCCCATCGAGCGTTCCTCTAAATTATACCTATAAAGAATATATCAATCGGCTCGTGTGATGACTAGTGGGCGCGGCAGGGGCTAGGTTGGAGTTAGTCCAGTAAAATAGTGCGGAAACGTGAAGATAGTTCGGCTACGCTGGATTCTATCCAATGGAATTGGCGGTGATGAGCTAGTTTGAGGCTGCACTAGTAAATTCTGCTGTATGAAATCCAACGTAGGTTATGGAGTTAGTTGCAAGGAGGAGATTATGCTGGACAAAATCCAACGTAGGGTATGAGAGGGCCTATGATGATGAAGCGGCGACAGCCCTGGGTGTCAAAATGTCCAAGCTGCCGACGATCAGGTCCGTATAACTAGACATTATTATCTTTGTCATGTTGGTGATTCCTTTTCTGTTGTCTATAACGCGAAATTCCGACAGGCAAATTCAAGACTCCCATCAGGAAGCAACTTATTATAGGCACTAATAGAATAAATGTAGGGTAATTGGGTTTGCCGTCGCCGACGGGTCCAATCTTCGGCTGATGCATATCCCAAAACATATACAGCAAGAAGATTACCGGCAATAGAATGCATACGATGCTTGCAACGATATGGAAAATCGATCTAGTCAAGCCAAACTGCCTCCTACTCATCAGATTAGTCCTCTATAAGTATTCGCATGACCGAAAAGCATTTCCTTTAAATGCAATTGCCTTTCTGCTCGGTGCATGAAAAATGAATAAAAACTTTCATGTCCTAAAAAATAATAGTTTTTTACTAAAACTCCACATGGCCGTAACATGCCTCTTACAATCGGGCTCTATCATCTAACTCGAGAGACAAACAAAGATGAGGACTTGGAGAGAGCCCATCTCATAGGAGGAAATTATCCTTATGTTCATTTCGAAGAAAAAGCCAGCTCTGGTGCTGATGACACTGGTGTCTGCGATGGCCATTATGTCCGCATGCGGAGACAACAAGAGCTCGAATACACTCTCGAACGCCGTGCCAACGGACGCGCCAGCAAGCACGAATGCAAACGCACCAGCACCAGCCGCAGAACAATCCGCTGCTCCGGCAGAAGAATCGGTTGACGCTTTGTATGCAAAGGCGAAGGAAGAAGGCAAAGTCGTTGTTTATTCGACCTCCGGTCGCGCGAACGATGCGGCGGAAACTTTTATGAAGCAATATCCGGGCATCAAGGTAGAAGTGAGCAAGGTCAAATCCGATGAGATGATGGACAAGGTGACGAAGGAGCAGGACGCAGGACAGTTCAACCCTGACGTCATTATTACGAAGGAAGTCAGCGGAGCGGTGGAGGAAGAGATGGTTCTGACAGGCCGTTACCTCAAATACCTGCCGGAGGATATCGCGCCAATGGTGGATGAGCCTTACCGCACGCAGGCGGAAGCTTATGCGAACTACGTGGAGTTCCGGACTCTTTTCTATAACAAATCTACATATACCGAAGCACCCGTGACGAACTGGTGGGATCTCACGACTCCGGAGTTCAAGGGCAAGGTGTACACGGCCGACCCGCTCAGCTCCCCGGCGTTCATGGATCTGTTCACGACAATGGTCATCAACAGTGATGACATGGCGGCAGCTTACAAAGAGAAGTTCGGCAAGGACATCGTCCTTAACGGGACGGAAAATGCCGGCTACGAGTTCATCCAGGAGCTGTTCGATAACGGTCTGATCGTGCTCAAGGGCAGTGACGACGTGCTGGATGCCATCGGCAAAACAAAAAGCGACGCCCTTGGCCTTGCCGTATCGGGCGACGTTTCGAAGAACGAAGAGAACGGCTGGACGATCGCGCCGATTTACGATATTAAGCCCAAAACCTCCGTTCCGGACTCCGGTTATTTCTTTATCGCAAACAAAGCGCCGCATGAAGCGGCGGCGAAGCTGTTCATCCGCTGGATGATGGGCGAGAAGGATGGCGCGGGCGAAGGGCTTGCTCCGTTCAACGAAGTAGGCTCGTGGGTACCGCGTTCGGACGTGAAGACGAAGAATGATATTTCCTTCGAGGAGCTCAACCTGTGGCTGTTCGACGGCGACAAGCTGTACAACACGGCTCCGAAGGTGCGCGACTTCTGGATTAAACAAAAATAAAGCAAGGTGGAGAGAGAATTGGCGAACAAACCGGCGGTGACCGTGAAGCGGCCGCGGCTGCACAACCAGACCTTGAACTGGCTGACGAATCCCGTTCATCTGATCGGGCTTGCAGCCCTTCTCTTTTTGGCCTATACGATTGTGTGGCCCGTACTGAAGATTCTATATACAACCTTCCTATGGAGACAGCAGGATGTCAGGCTGACGGGAGAGGCGGATCCGGGGCATTTCACGCTCTATCACTGGACCCGGGTGTTGGCAAGCGACATGAGCATGAGCTTGTTCTATAAGCCAATCCTGAATTCGCTTGGCGTTGGCTTTGCCGTATCGGCCTTGTCCATGCTGCTCGGCTGCGGGCTGGCGTGGCTGGTCGTGCGGACGAATATCCCGTGGAAGAAGACGATCTCCTTCCTGGCGGTTATTCCGTACCTGCTGCCTTCATGGATCCTGTCGCAAGCGTGGCTGACCTTCTTCAAAAATGGCAAAATCGGCGGGACGCCAGGCATTTTGCAGGCTTTGCTCCATGTGTCGCCGCCCGACTGGCTGTCGTACGGCTTTGTGCCGATTGTAATCTCCCTGTCGATTCACGACAGCGTCTTCTTCTTCCTGATCGTTGGGGCAGCATTAAGCTCCATGAATAGTCAGCTGGAGGAAGCGGCAAGCGTATCAGGCGCAAAAAGGCTGACCGTGCTGCGGCGTATCGTGTTCCCGCTGGTGCTGCCGTCGATCTTGTCCGGCTTTATCCTGATCTTCACCAAGGCCATCAGCTCCTACGGGGTTCCTGCTCTGCTCGGCACGCCCGTGAACTTCTATATGATCTCAACGATGCTGTATTCCAGCATGCGATCCCGACTGACGACCGAAGCGAACGTGCTCAGCCTGACGCTTATGATCATCTCGATGGTGACGATTTATCTGAACCAGCGGGTCGTTGGACGGCGGCGCAGCTTCGTAACGGTGACGGGCAAGGACAGCGCACGAACCTTAACCTCCCTTGGACGCTGGAGATATCCGGCGGCGGGCATGGCAACGGCGGGGATGATCATCATCTCCGTAGTGCCTTTGCTGGTGCTGCTGCTCCAGTCGTTCATGCTGAAGGAAGGCGAGTATTCGCTGAGCAACTTTACGATGCATTACTGGTGGGGAGGCTCGAATCCGGACATTAACACCGGCGAGAAGGGCGTCTTTCAAAATCCTATTTTCATACTGGCGTTGAAAAACTCTCTCTACATCGCAGGCGTCTCCTCCGTCATCGCAGCTGTCATCGGCCTAATTCTTGGCTATGTGGTAGCGCGGGGCAGACAATCCTGGCTGGGACGGGCAGTGGATCAAGTGTCTTTCCTGCCGTATCTCATTCCGGGCATCTCGCTCGCCGCGATCTATATCTCGATGTTTGCGAAGCCAACCTTCATCATTCCGGCCTTGTACGGGACGATCACACTGCTTATTTTAATTACCGTCGTTAAGGAACTGCCGTTCACCGTAAAAGCGGGCAGCGCCTCCATGATGCAGATCGGGCGAGAGCTGGAGGAAGCGGCTCAGATCAGCGGAGCTTCCTGGTTTACGCGGTTCCGGAGGATTTTGCTGCCGCTTAATCGCAAGAGCCTAATGTCGGCTTTCCTGCTCGTATTTATCGGGGCCATGAAAGAGATGGAGTTAATCATCCTGCTCATAACCCCGCGGACGGAGACGCTGACGACCATTACGTTCTATTATGCTGAGAAGGGCTATGAGCAGCTGATGAACGTCATTCTGATGATCATTATCGCGATCGTGATGACGGTATATTTCCTTGCGGTGAAGTTCGGCAAAGCCGACCTGACGCAGGGGATAGGAGGACAATAAATATGCATGCAATTGAACTGCAGGGCATCCGCGTATCGCTGGATGGGAAGCAGGTTCTTAACGATATTGATCTCACCATTAAGCAGGGAGACTTCATGACCTTCCTCGGCCCATCCGGCTGCGGCAAAACAACGCTGCTCCGCACCATCGCCGGACTCCAGCAGGCGGAAGCCGGGACAATTACGATCAGCGGACGCGAAGTGGCGAACGGAGAGACGTCGTTCCATATGGAGCCGTCTAAGCGAAGGTTAAGCCTTGTTTTCCAAAGCTATGCCTTATGGCCGCATATGACCGTATTCGATAACGTCGCGTTTGGCTTGCAGGTTCGCAAGCTGGGGAAGGCAGAGATCAGGGAGAAGGTAAGTGCCGCTCTGGACAAAATGCGAATCGGCGAGCTGGCCGCTCGTTATCCAAGCGAGCTGTCCGGCGGCCAGCAGCAGCGCGTTGCGATCGCCCGGGCGATTGTCACCGAGCCAGATATTTTGCTGCTGGATGAGCCGCTGTCCAACCTCGATGCCAAGCTGCGCGTCGAGATGCGCGCCGAGCTGAAGCGGCTCCATCAGGAGCTGAACACAACCGTCATCTACGTCACCCATGACCAGCATGAAGCGATGACGCTGTCGACGCAGGTTGCGGTCTTTTTCGGAGGACAGATTGTGCAATTAGATAAGCCGCGTGAATTGTATAAACATCCGAAAACGCTGCAGATATCGGAGTTTATCGGAAATACAGGCATGCAGCTGAACCGATTAGAGGTGGTAGTCCGTACAGATGGGGAAGGTCTGGTATGGCTCGACACGCCGGTTGCTCTTCTGCCTCTTGCTGCGGGTGACGAGCTGGAGGATGGAACGGAGGTCGTGCTCACCGTAAGGCCGGAAGATATCCGGCTGTACGAGAGTGCGCGGCTGGGGAGCGTGGCCGTAAGCGTTACGGCTGTTTTCCCAAGTGGTGCGGAGACCTATGTCCAGCTTGATGCAGGCGGGCAGCAGCTAATGGCCCGCGTCATCGGGGAATCCGAATACGAGCCGGGAGCGACCTTGTTCGCCGTGCTGCGCGAGGATCAGATGAATGCTTATGAGAAGAACACAGGTATCCGATTGGAATTGACATATGCAAGACACAACAATGAACCGGGGGAATCCGCGCATGAAGATCGACTTTCATATACACGTTAAGCTTTCGAAGAAAACCAACTTCGAGATCGAGCATTTCAATAGCATTATTAATGAAGCAAAAGCTCAGGGACTCGATGCCATTACGCTGACCGAGCATTTCAACACGCACCGCTTCGAGGACGTATACGGTACGCTCGACCAGCTGTACCCTTGCAACAATCACTACTACAATGTCGACGGCTTCAAGCTGTTCACGGGCATGGAGGTTGATGTAGCCGAAGGCGGCCATATCCTCGTCAGCGGTCCGAAGGATAAGCTGCTCGAAGTACACGCGGTGCTGAAGGAGCAACATTTGACAGCGGACCGTTTTATCGGGCTGGAGCAATTGTTCGAGTTGTGCCACCCGCGCGGCCTGATGGTGATCGGCGGACATCCGTTCCGCGAGTCGAACCATCTCTACCATATCGACAAAGAGCTGCTGAAGCGGTTCGATGCGTTCGACCTGAACGGCAAAGACCTGCATGAAATCGGCATCCAGGAAAATATCGCGAAGGTTCTGACACTGGGCGAAGAGCTTGGCGTACCGGTTATTGCGGGAAGCGATGCGCATCAGATGTTCCAGGTGGGCTGCGTATATAACGAGTTCGCGGGGGACTTCGAGACCGTAGCCGAGCTGAAGGCAGCTATTCGTTCCAGAGCGTACAAGCGCGTCATCTCGCCTAGTCTCAATCTGCAAGTGCGCGCGGCAAATTACGTGAAGAAGCTGCTGAAGAAGAAAGTTGAAGTCGTCGTTTAAGTCGGCGTGGGAACGGGGGAGAAAGCAGTGGCTATGATGTTATTTGATGAGGCCAAGCTGACGCGCGGCCATCAGCGGATCGCGGATTATATCAGCAAGAACATGGACGATATTCCGTTCATGGTAGAGGAGACTATCGCGGCGGCATGCGGAGTAAGCATCTCCACCGTCTCGCGCTTCTGGGCGGAGGTAGGCTCGAAGAACCTGAAAGAATTCAAGCAGCGCGTCAAGGACGAGGCGCTGCTTTCTCCTGCGCGCAAGCTGCAGTCTGCTTTTGATAAAGTAGGCGGCGACAGCGGCGCAAGCGTGAGCGTGCTGGGATCTGCGGACTACCTTCAGCAGTCGGCCGATCGCCTCGATCAAGAATCGTTCGATGCGGCAGTGGAGATGCTGGCGGAAGCGGGCACCGTCCATATCTACGGACCCGGCTCCGCCGAATGCTTAACCGCATTAATGGACTTCCGCCTGTCGCGCTTCGGCGCTGACGTTCGCCGCTTGGATCGCGGCGGCCATGAGCTCTTCGAGAGCATGGTGCCGATCAAGCCGCAGGACGTCATCGTCATCTTCGGCTTCGTCTCCGAATCCCCGGAGATGGCCGTCCTGCTCGACTTCGCCAGCGAACGCGGCTGCCGCACGCTGCTCATCACCGACCTCGCCGTCAGCCCCATGCTCGCCAAAGCCGGCATCTCCCTCTTCACCGCCCGCGGTCAGCTCTGGGAGTTCCACTCAATGGTCGCGCCAATCGCGGTCATTGAGGCGCTGATCGTTGCGGTGGGGAAAGAGCAGGAGCAAGCTGCGCTTGCCGGGAGCGAGGAGTTGCATCGGTTAAGAAGGAAGTATTCGAAGTTGTTGCCGAAGCGGGTGTGAGGTGGAATCATCGTATATTAGTGTAATAAACCATACAATCAAAAAAGCTGTATTAGTTTATATATTACTATTGTTAGTAAAACCTAATTAATTAGAGAATGTCATTTGAGACGTTTTTTTATATTCTATAGACAGTCCATTGAATTTGAAGTCAGACCTTCTAAAAACTAACATGTAACTGCAAAGGATGGCATCCATTTATGTGACTGGCGTAAATGAATACCCATGCTGGCAGCAATAAATGAATGTATAGATTGAAGATTTAGCCTAATCAGCTCTATATTGTGGGCAGTTGAAGTATAAAGGGTAACTTCTCTTTGCAAAAAACATATGCTCCCTACTAAACAAGCTGACCAACGGTACTACGCCGGTGTCAGCTTGGAATTTTTATTTGTCTTATATAAGGGATAGCCAAACTACCTATTAAATCGTGTTTTGAGTAGACTGCTGACTCTTAACACATTTTATATCTTCTATAAAGTTGATTATTTTATTAATAGTTCGGTCAAAGCTTTCTTTTTTTAAGTCATGCTCCCAAATGCGTAGAATGTTCCAATCTTTTGATCTATAATATTCGGTCACTTGGATATCCCTTTTTCGATTACGTTCTAGTTTTGCAATCCAATATTCACTATTTGTTTTTGGAATATTAGCATGTTGATTACATGAGTGCCAAAAACATGAATCTATAAAGATTACAATTTTGTACTTTTTTATAGCAAAATCAGGCTTCCCAAATAAACTTGCGACATTTCTACGAAATCGGATTCCACAAGCCCAAAGTTTCTTTGAGACCCTTGTTTCTAATCGTGAGACAGATCGAATTGCACGCATATTCTTTTTCCGGTGTTCACTTGATAAATTGTCGGACATTTTTAAACCGCCTCGTTTAATATGCATAATATTATTTCCTGAATTTTAGTTGTTGATACAAGAGGACTCATGTTGCAAATATTTCTTTTGAAAAAGAGATGCAAATAGATTATGCTGCTAATAGATGATATAATTAATTTATAGGAACACACGTTCTATTTCAAGGGGTGGCGAGATGGATAAACTTAAAATTATAGATTTGTTTTCAGGAGCTGGAGGATTAAGTTCGGGGTTCGAACAAACAGGACGTTTCGAAGTCATTGGCGCAGTTGAGCTGAACCCTGCCGCCGCAGAAACTTACATTAAGAATCATGGGAACAATCCAAATATTATTATCAAAGCAGAAGGATCAATTCAAAGTAATATTACAGAGATAAAATTTAAAGAGTTCATCGATAATAAAAGAGTTGATAGCTCCAAACTCGTAGTTATAGGCGGGCCGCCTTGCCAAGGTTTTTCTAATGCGAACAGGCAGAAAAACTATTTAATTTCGGGAAATAATCAGCTGGTTAAGGAATTCGTAAGAGCCATCGACGAGATGCGCCCGAAAGCTTTTCTAATGGAAAATGTGAAGGCTATTGAATCAGTAAAGCATAAATTTTTTGTGACGCAACACAAAAAGGATAAGGACTACAGCTCTGAAAATCATTTAAGAGAAATTACAGCAATGAATAGTAAATATTCTATTGATAAGCCAATATGGAAAGATGATCTTATTACATTACTTGATTCTGAATTTAATTCATTGCAAACTGCAATTAAGTATATTGTTCAAAAAAAATATGATACTCCGATCATAGATGATGAGAGATTAGTCTCTCGATTACGGGTGATTGAGAAAGAATACATTCAGAAATCAAGAGCGAAATCAAAATCAAAATCACCAAAGAGTGTTGCGGAGATTAAAGAGTTAGTTAACCATCTTGCTGGACAAATTGATCAAATGCTCATAAATAATGACGATTTAGGCATAGCTCCAGTCATTATACAGGCATTGCCTAGTTTGCAAAAACTAATTGACGGTGAATTAGATTTACAAAATGCCAAAAACACCATTGGACCACTGATTGATATAAATACCTTACTGATACATTTGCGCGAACTTAAAGATGAGGGTATCGTTAATACATTAAAGGTAGATATGAAATCCCCTTTAAAAGTATACGCTAGTGTAAAATCATATAATGTAGTGGAATATCTTCGATGTGTATTCGAGTATTTTGATTATGACATAGACTCCGGGCCTATAACGGCATCGGACTTTGGGGTACCTCAGAAGAGAAGCAGGTTTATTATGATTGGCACATATAAGGCTCGATATAAACCCGAATTGCCGATAAGAAAATTGAAACGATTATTTTATACACGAGATGCAATATCTGATTTAGCTAGTGTTCCACCTGAAGCAGATATGAAGAAATACAAAGCCTTAGATTATCCTGATTTTCCAATAGATAATCCATTACAAAAGTATTTTAGAAAAGGTAGCGAAAAACTACACAATCATATTAATACCGCCAGTAACAGCTTAAGCTTAAAAAGATTTGAAGAAATCCGGGAAAGTGGAGGGAAAAATTTTCATAGTCTGTCGGATGAGATGAAAGATACTTATACGGATGCAAGCCGAACGCAAACGACTATTTATTTAAGATTGAACTATGATGATCATTCGCCGACAGTTGTGAATATTAGGAAATCGATGTGGAATCATCCTGAAAATGCTGTTTCCCTAAGTGTGCGTGAAGCTGCACGGTTACAATCTTTTAAAGATAAACATATTTTCTGCGGAACGAAAGACCAGCAATACCAGCAAGTTGGAAATGCTGTCCCGCCGTTGATGGCTAGAGCGATTGCGGAATCATTGTTAAAGTCACTTGGTATAGAACCGGAAACACCTCTTGATAAAGAACTCCAAGAACTTGTAGTTTATGAAAATGAAGAGGCTCTAGTATAAAAAAGTCGTTGCAATTTATTTAACTGGTCCCTATGTCAAGGACATTTCGAAAAATGAATTAGGCGACTCATAAAAGATGATTTCCGTATTGAACAGGAGTCATCTTTTTTTAATTTCCAGTAAGTTGTAGTGGTTATAGCAATCAAAAGTATTGAACATTAAAATGAGGAACAAATGTTTGCTGACAGAGTGTTGTCATAATTGTTATTTACAATTGTAAAAGATAGTATAAAACCTCTTAAGAGAGAAGAAATACAGTAAAAGTTTTTAAATTATTCTATTTTTCCCATTCCGATGGGCATATCGTTGTAGTACTATTGTCTTAGTAGTTGAATGATATTCTTTAGTTAAAATTAAAGGGGAATCTTATGTCCGACATACACGAATTTAATTACGATAAGTTACGTACCTGGATACGAGATGCAAGAAATAATGACCTCAGCTGGGAAGCGGTTAAACTCGCCAATCAATTAAGCTTGGAAATGTTACAGATAGAATTAGAACGTCGAATTGTTCAAGACTTTTGGCCAAGAGGATTGAATGTTGAATCTTGGACAGCTCTTGTTCAAGAAGAAGAAAAGTTGGAAAATAACAGACTCACTATATCTTTGGAAGATGATAAGGCAATGGTAGCTACTAAAGATGTTGAGAATAATATCCAAGTCCCTTTGGATGCTAATTCTGCATGGGTAGCTTATAGAAGGCATCTTAAAAACGGCGGCTGGGCTCAGGATTCAATTGATGAGGTTGAATCAGCAACCTACCAAGTTTTGAAAAAGTTAAATAAAGATATTCCAGACAGACAGCCTACTAAAGGAATGGTGGTAGGACATGTCCAGTCAGGTAAAACAGCCAACATGGCTGCAGTTATGGCTATGGCGGCTGACTGGGGATGGAATATGTTTATCGTACTGTCCGGAACCATAGACAATCTGCGCCGTCAGACGGAGCAACGTCTTCTTCATGACTTAAATCATCCTGGAAATCTTTTCTGGAACCCAATCGATCATCCGTCGCTGAAATCTCATTATGGACAGCGAACACCTCAGTTAAGCTTTGAGAAGGGAAGCCAGCGGCGATATTTTACTGTTTGTTTGAAAAACGCGAAACGTTTGGAAGATCTTATTAAATGGATGCAGGAAGATAAAAATAAACTGCAGCAAATGAAAATTATTATTATTGATGATGAGGCTGATCAAGGCGGTATAAATACTGCGAACTTTGATAGCAAGGAACGTACCAAAATTAATAAATTAATTGTTAATTTGGTTGAAGGCAATAAAACCAATAGTGTGAAGTTTGATGCTGCTCCAAATGTAATGAATTACATAGGTTATACTGCAACGCCGTACGCCAACTTCCTTAATGAATCGTCCAGGGAGTCATTATATCCAAGGCACTTTATCCGTACACTTCAACCGTCAAAGGAGTACTTTGGTCCAAAGCAAATATTTGGAATAAATGGTACGGAAGATTGCGATGGATTGGATATCCTGAGAGAAGTGAAAAAAGATGATCTCAGTGCAATTAAGTCTTTGCATGCTGGTGAATCTTTGGGGATGCCGCAGTGCATGACTGATAGTTTAGCTTGGTTCTTGTGTTCAGTTGCAGCGATGCGTGTACAAGGGTATAAGAAGTCGATCAGCTTCCTAGTACATACAAGCCAGAAACAGAACCATCATGATAATGTAGCAGATGCCATTCAGCAATGGCTGGCGCTTCCAAAGAAAAGCATAATCACAATATGCAGAAAAGTATGGGATATAGAAACAAAGCAGTTTGGCCTGGAGAAGTTTAAGAAGCAGTTTAGTTCCTATCCAACAATGGATAAAATCCGCAACTATCCTGACTTCAGCGAGCTGGAAAATGAAATCGCTAAACTGATTTCCAAGGTTGATAATATTCTGATGGATAATGATGATGTTTTGACATATCACGAAGGCATCCATCTGTGTATTGACAACTGCTCAAAGAACAATTCGGACGAAAATGCTTTTATTCGATTGGCTTATCCTGACTCCACAAAGCCAGATTATCCTTCTCCAGCTCCGGCGTTTATTGTGGTCGGCGGCAATACTTTGTCTCGAGGTCTGACAATTGAGGGATTAGTCAGCACGTTCTTTCTTCGCACCTCAACTCAGGCTGATACATTAATGCAGATGGGAAGATGGTTTGGATTCCGTAAAGGATATGAGTTATATCCAAGAATATGGATGACTAACGAGACTCAGACCAAGTTTAAAGAGTTGGCTGAATTGGAATACGAACTTCGAGAAGACCTTAAGAGCTTCATGCATGCAGGTAAAGATCCAAGTGAATTTGGACCTAAGGTAAGGGCATTTCCTAAGGGTATTAAACTTAAAATTACGGCTGCGAATCGAATGAAGCAAGCGATGGCAGCGGACCTTGATTATTCAGGAACAAATGCACAAACCGTTGTATTTAAAAATAACTTTAATGAACTTAATCATAATATCAAGATAGTCGAGTTGTTTTTACAATCCCTTGGTACAGGACAAATATCTCACTCTAAGCGCTCATTGGTCTGGAAAGATGTTTCTTTTGACTTAATAAAAAACGGTCTCTTGTATAACAGGTTCAAATTCCATGAGAGAGCGTCAGTGTTTAATCAGATAGAGGCGTTCTGTAACTGGTATGAAGCTGCATCGGAAAAAACCGGTTTTAGTAATTGGAATATAATTGTATCTGGAACAAAGTCTGAACAGAACGATAAACTTTGGGAGCTTCCTGGAGGACGGATTAATAAAATCGGCCGTTCTCAAAAGGTTCAGAGCACAGAAAGTGACTCCATAAATATTGGTGTTTTGCGTGCTCCGAACGACTTGTTCGAAGATTTCGATAAGCAGGTTATCCAGGATGAAGAAATACAGAGAGTATTGAAGGCTGGAGCACCTCGAAATTCGGTGATAATGGAAACTCGTGAAAAGGCAGGTGTGGCCCTATCACCATTACTTATTATTTACCGAATTGATAAAGATTCTGAAGCCAATGTTAGGACAGTGCCAGGTGAACAGCCTGCGCGTAAAGATCTTAATGCAGAGGCCGATATTATCGGTATGAGTATGTGGATTCCAGGAACTAAGAGCAATTCAATTGTTAAAAATCTGACAGTAAAAATTGATCCTTCTGATGCAGATGATGACTATGAAACGGGAGATGGCCATGAAGATTGAAATTGCGAAGTTTGAACGAATGTCAGAGAGCGGAAGCTCCTTAATACGACTTATTCAAAACAACGAAATGCCTGTAATCGATTTGCTAGTTCGTGAGGCTGTTCAAAATAGTTTGGACGCTGCAAAGCCAGATGCAATAAATGTAGACGTAAGTTTTAATATTCGTACATTTAATCGTTCCAGTATAGTTCAGTTGCTGGATGGCATAGGGGAGCAGATTGAAGGCCTATATTCAGAACAAGAGTACCGTCTGCTGGAAATCAGAGATTGCAATACGGTTGGTCTTACAGGCCCTCTCAATGATAAGATCAGCGATGCTGATCAGTATGGAAATTTAATTAAATTAATTTATCAGGTTGGTATGCCGCAGCAAAAAGAAGGCTCCGGCGGTTCCTGGGGAATTGGTAAAACGGTTTATTATAGATTAGGAATTGGGCTTGTTATTTACTACTCAAGGATATTTGAGAATGGAAGTTACCAATCTCGTCTCGCTGCTTGTTTGGTAGAAGATCAGACCAGGCCTGAAGCGCTTCTCGCTAATTTTAGAAATAATCGAGGTATAGCTTGGTGGGGGGATTCAATTGACGGGCAATCAACTCAGCCAATTATTAGTGAAGCTGATATTGAAGATATCCTTTATAAGTTAGGTGCTCAGCCTTATTCAGGAACAGAAACAGGAACAACAATCATAATTCCATTTCTTCGTGACGATCTTCGTGCTGAATTCGATTTGGACAATGAGGAAGTTGAGAATTCTAAAATGGCCATTTCAGCGATGGATTCGTGGTGGACGCAGACTGATGAAGGTGCACTTGAGGTTGCTTTGCAACGATGGTACGCTCCTCGTTTAATGAATTCGGAATATACTTACGGTGCTTGGCTTAGAGCGAGTGTAAATGGTAAAGGCATTGGCAAAGATCAATTTTTGCCAGTTTTCTCGCTGGTACAGAGATTATATAACGAGATATGGTCCACTCAAAAAGAAGATCAGGAGGAAGCGGTTCAATTAAAAGAGGGATCGCTTGCGCAATTGGAGCAAGGGGAAATAGGCTGCCTTCCAATTAAGATAAGATCGGAGTTTGTAAAGGGTCAGACAGCGGGCTGGGTTGCATTTAGTAAAGTCACGGCCGAACAACTATTGATGGGACCTCCGCATAATTATCCTTCTCCGTGGATTCAAATATTCGGAAAAGAGACCGGATTGGATCAGAATCCTGCGATTATTACTTTTACTCGAAAGCCTGGTATGTTAGTAGGTTATGAGTATAGTGGTCACTGGACGGATGGAATTTCTAGAACTGGAGCCGGCGAATATATATTGGGGATCTTTGTTGCTAACTCAAATAATCCGTTAAATGAGCAGAACCCTAAGTCCCAGAAACAGTTTTTGCTTGAGGAGTATATCAGGGGCTGTGAGAAAGCAGATCATACGTCTTGGGGGGACTGGACTCCTAATAAAAAGAAAAAAACAATTATCGAAAGAATTCAGAAAAATGTTCGTAAGCAAATTTCACAATCCCTTTCTGATAAAAAGCCTGGGGTTACTGAAAAGAAAGAGACAGCTCTTGGAAGAATGCTTGCATCAGTACTAATGCCTCCAGAAGGTTTCGGACAGTCTGCTAAAATTCAAAAACAAGGCGGATCCGGAGGAGGTTCAGGTTCAGGTGCAACTGGCCGCCTAGCAAAGCTTCAGACATTATCTTCACCTAAGTATGAAGCGGGCCTCATTAAGTATGATTTTGAGTTATTTGGAGGGAAAACCTGCAAGGAATTTGATATTAGGCTTAAAGTGTTGACTGAGTCTGGCGAGATGAACGCCGACGTATGGGAAAGCGATGAAGGTATAGGAAGTGTCTTTCCATATGAAGTGACAAAGTTAGAGATTCATAATATTACAGGAGCAAAAAATAAGAGAATTGAGATGGATCAACCGCTTGTACTTGATCACTCAAATCTATGTGAGGAAATTGATCAGATTCGATTCGAATTAAGTAAGAGCTCAAGATTTCAAAAATGTTGTACTGTAAGCGTTCATAATGGAAATGCATATACGTACAGCGGATCAATTTGGCTTTCATCCAGTGATCGTAAAGTAAGTGCAGCGATTCAGATTGATTCCCGCACCGGAGGTAATTAAGCATGAAGGCAATCATTAATTTAAACCCGGTCCTAACAGAGGAAATAAAGCTTAAATCTGCAATTCAGTTTATTGACTATGGATTTGAGTACGATGAATACGGCATCCGAAGATCAATTAGTGCAGAACCAGTTACAGGTTTTGAACATACGGGTTCTAAATTAGCTCTCCAAGATGAGCGTGGGGTATGGAATGAAAAGACCCATAGTCTAATTGTAAGCAGAAGTATCATTCTCCAAAAAACTGATCATTTGTTTGGAAGCAACGGCGTTGCAGGACTGAATGCGGAAATTGGGACTGCAATTGTATGGAAATCGAAATCATCTAATCAGCGGGGAATCTTTGTAGGGGATAGCTTTGATTCTAACTCTTCTAAACGCCAATTTAATATTTCCGGTGAGTTTTTGAGAGGTTCATTGCGGGATAAAATTGAGTTAAGTACTATTATGTATATTAAAAGCCCTGGCAGTTTATTGCCTGATGAAAATCACCTGGCTAATAATGCTGGATTTATCATAGGGGAATTCGATACAACTACAATTCATATTAAGGGCACGGGTTCATTTTTCCCGATTTCAACTATTAGTGAAGATGGCCCGTTATGGCGTGTAGAAATTAACTGGGATGATCCTACATTGGATTTATTTGAAGAGCAGTATGTTAAGATTTTATTGAATGAGAGACACCCAGATTATAAGCATTTGGATTTTAGCAATAATCTTACAAAACTATCTCCGCTTATGAGAGAGGTTCTGGCATCTTCCCTTCAGATTATTATACAAAATGTCACACGCACTATTGATGTACAGTCGATTCTAAGCGGGACAAATATAGCAAGCGGAAGCATTTGCCAGGTCGTACAATACTTCATTCAAACCTTCGAGTGGAATACTAGTTCTCCTGAAGAATTAGCAAGTTCCATTCGCAAAGGTCTGGATAAACTGCTCGGGGGAGGCACAGTATGAACTGGAAGACGATGAATAGTTCAGATTTACAATATCGTGTGAGCAGTTGGAATGATATCGGTGAAGTACATGAAACTCCTGCAGCTGATTATCTAGAACTGAGAGAGGAGCTGCTTCAGATAGAAATGGAAGTTAAATCTGAGCTGCAGATTTCTACTCCAAAAGGGCGCGAGTATGCTTATGACCTATCATTTGGCTTAAAGCTTTATCAGGTGCTTAAGAAATATGATATGACAGAAGCAATCGCTTCGGATAATCAAATTTGGGCCTACTTAGGGGTAGCTGTTATACCGGATATTGTTTTCAAAAGATGGGGGGCACAAGCTCATGATAGATTCTATCAATCCCCTAGACGAATATGGTTAAAAGTGTTATGGTGGTATATTCATCTTTCTTGGCAGGGAACAGAAGAGCTTACTAGAAAAGTTCTTTTAACTAATACAACAGATGAAGTCGTACAGTTAGTTGAACGATCAGGAAATTTCGGATACCGCATTAAGCTTTGCCGAGAAATTATGCTTCAATATGGTCAATTTGACAATGAAACCAAGACTAGATCGGGACAGCTTTTTCGCCGTGTAATGAAGCTGAATACAGCCAGACTTGCAGTAATAGAACCAGCATTATATGAGGGTGAAGAATGTGGATACGTTACAGACCTATTCAAAGAAATCGTCAATTCGAAGTTCCAGCTTGCCTCAAGTCATTGATTTATTTTCTGGCTGTGGCGGATTAGCCTATGGCTTTCAATCTGCTGGGTTTTCTATTGGAAATGGGATTGATCTTTCACCATCTGCCGTAAAAACTGCTTCCTATAATCTTCATTGGAAAATCAATGGAGATGGACAGCATATTGCGGGAGATATAACCAAGTTCAACGGTAATGATTTTATAGCGGATTCCCCCAATGGGTATATCGTTATTGGGGGACCGCCTTGTCAGGCTTACTCCCAGATAGGAAGAGGCAAGCTGCGTTCATTAGGTAAAGGCAGAGACCATCTAAGTGATTCAAGAGGGATGCTGTATATGGATTTCTTAAGAGTTGCACTTGAGGTGGATGCTCGTGCTATCGTCATGGAGAACGTACCCGAAGCGGTTAATTATGGGGAGCAAAATATTCCTGAAGAAGTATGCGAGCGTTTAGATAAGGAAGGATACCATGCGCGATGGAGTATTCTAAATTCAGCTGACTATGGAGTACCTCAAACAAGAGAGAGACTCTTTGTAATTGCTATTAAAAAGTCTGAAGGGGTTATACCGAGATTTCCCGCACAGACACACTACTCAGCAGACTGCAGAGCAAACTCCTATAAGCTCCGGCTTGCAAAACTTAGGGAATATCCTCATTATATTGTCCCAGAGGAATCTTCAAAACAGCTGCCGCCTTGGATTTCAGTTCAAGAGGCACTGTCAGATCTGCCTAGGTTATTCCCAACGGCAGATTCTCGATATCGACTGTATGAACTTAATATACTATTAAAGTACGCTTCCCCTCCGTCAAATGACTATCAGCAGAAAATGCGTCACTGGGGCGGAGAGCCGCTTGAATATGTTTCAGGCCATGGTTACAGAAAAACACTTAGAGATTATCGGATCTTTGAAAAGATGAATCCTGAAGACAATTATATTCAGGCGATTGAAATTGCTGAAGCGTTCCTTGAACAAGCATGTGCCGCAGAAAATGTAACAGAAGATACTAATCCAGAGAGATATATCGAGCTGAAGAAGAAATATGTGCCTCCATATGACACGGATAAATTTAAAGACAAATGGAAGCGTCTAAGTTTAGATAAGCCGTCTCATACATTAGTAGCACATTTATCTGTGGATACCTACAGCCATATCCATCCTTGGGAGCCAAGAGGAATATCAGTCAGGGAAGCCGCTAGACTGCAGTCTTTTCCTGATGATTTTATTTTTCAATGTACAATGGGTGATGCATTTAAGCAAATTGGGAATGCAGTTCCTCCATTGCTTTCGAATGCAATAGCTAATGAGCTGAAGAATTTACTTGCGAAGAAGGATCAGCTAGCTGAGGTGAATGTATGAGCTTGGACATCGAACTAAAGATACTGTTCGCACAAAATGCGAAAAATAATGCCCTGAAAGTTACTAGCCTGCCTGATGCTTATGAAGCATGGGTTATTCAATATAATGATGAGTACGGTGTAGCTATTGAAGTAGACCCAGAATTAAAAGTCAATGAAGGATTTGCAAGTGCATACCTTCGTACAACATTTATGACTTTACAGAACAAATCAATGAATGCACTTTTGTTGACTTGCCGCATTACAGAGTTGCGTATGGAGTTTGCTTCAATCTGTTCACAGTTTCTTGACCCAGGCATTAAAGGAGAGGCACGAACGGAACTGAAAGCTGATCCACTAAAATGGTGGAAGAGATGGAGTCAGCTACTAGGTAACAACTTATACATGAAACAAGCCTATTCTGTTCTTGGTGAGCTATGTGCAGTGCGCTATTTACTACAACAAGGTAAAAAAGTACATTGGGCAGGAGCATCTGGCGGTACTAGGGATATAGAAGTTCAAAATGAGAATCAAGATATTGAAGTTAAATCTACTCTGATTAGATACGGTGAGACTATTACAATATCCGGTCAGTTTCAATTGCGATTAATCCCTGACAGAGAACTTTACTTGATTTTTTGCAGGTTTGAGCCATCTGAGGCTGGGGAGTCTATAGAAACTTTAGTTAATGATTTAAAGCTATTAGGTTATCCGGAGGACACTCTTGAGCGTGAGTTGGAGAAATGCGGGCTAAAAGCAGGCAGCGCGGCTAGGATGGAGACGTACTCACTTCTTGAGAAGAGAAAGTACCATGTTGATGATGCTTTTCCGAGGATTACGGAACAGTCTTTTATTAATGGAAAGTATCCTGATTCTATCTCACAAATTTCCTATAGCATTAATTTAGCAGGTGTTACGTTTGAACAACTTGTATAATAATATGAAGGGGCTCATAAAATAAGAGTCCCCTTTTTTATGTAGATCTGTAAGTTAATTTTTATAACTAAATATATTTCGCTAAAAAGAGTTTAAATGCAGGAAAATAAGGAAGTGTACTACATGATCGTTGTTGGGGCAGCTATTATTGAGAATGAGCACGGCCAGATATTAATTGCACGTCGGAGAAAAGGGAAGTCTCAAGCGGGCATGTGGGAGTTCCCCGGCGGCAAGATTGAAGTGGGCGAAACGGCAGAAGATTGCCTGAAGCGGGAGCTGCTTGAGGAGATGAACATTGAGATTACTCCTTACGCGTATTTCGGAGTTAATGATCATCACTACGGTTCCACGCATATCCGGCTTATTGCTTACCAAGCAGCCTTCGTCAGCGGGGAGATTACACTGGTCGATCATGATGAGTACCGCTGGATCAGTAGTGATGAACTCAAGGAGTTTACTTTTGCCCCGGCAGATATTCCGTTCGTAGTGATGTTGGAAGAAGGGAAGTAGCAATAAAGTGTCACGCCAATCAGTTATTCTGATTCGCGTGACATTTTTTAGTTTGTATGTGTTTTGTGGTTTATTCACTCTAGTTAGTATGTTATTATGAGGGTGATATTCATTACGTATGTATACTAACTCACTTATCCTTAATCAGTAGAAGGGGACTACGATCATGGAAAAGATTATTCGATTGCGGTGCGAGTATAATCATAATCCGATTGGCGTACAAACGAGCCAGCCTCGCTTCAGTTGGGAGCTCAATACCTCCAAACGTGGCCAAAGGCAGGCTGCTTATCAAATTATTGTATCCGCGAGCGAAAACAATGCTATCGCCGGAACCGGTGACCTATGGGATTCCGGAAAAGTCGCTTCTGCGGAAACCTTTCACATTGCGTATGCAGGCAAGCCGCTGGTTAGCGGGCAACGCTGTTACTGGACGGTTAGATGTTGGGATCAGGATGGGGAACTATACGAAGCTGAAGAGGCTGCTTTTTTTGAAATGGGAATCCTCAATCCGAAGGAATGGACCGCACAGTGGATTGGTGCCGATGAGTCGATTGCGGCTCCGTTATTCAGGAAGACTTTTCACATTGAGAAAGCAGTTAAGCAGGCCACTGTATTCGTATCGGGCCTCGGTTACTATGAGCTGTATATGAACGGTGATCAACTCGGGGACCACGTGCTTGTTCCCAACTGGACGGATTATGATGACCGCCAGATCGAAGGCTTGCTATATCCTTTCGATGATCAAACCTCTAAGCGAGTTAATTATCTTCAATATGCTGTGACCGACTATACTCAGCAGGGAGAGAATGCGATAGGAGTTATGCTGGGGAACGGCTTTTACAACCAGACGGAAAGAACCGTTGAAGGAACAATGAGCTATGGCGCTCCCAAGCTGATTTTGCAGCTGGTCGTGACTTATGAGGATGGTACGGTGCAATGCATTCAGAGCGATGACAGCTGGAAATGCAGCTCCGGTCCGATTGTGTTCAATAACGTTTTCTACGGAGAAATTTATGATGCGAGGCTTGAGCAGCCTGGCTGGGCCGGAATTGGCTTTGATGATTCGTCTTGGGCTAATGCCCGTCTGGTCCGTGCTCCCCGCGGACAGTTAACGGCTCAGATTTCTCCGCCGGATAAAAAGATCAGCACCATCGTTCCCATCTCTCGTACTGAAGTGCAGCCTCAAGTCTATGTATTTGATTTTGGTCAAAACTTCTCGGGCTGGGTACGCATTCGCATGCAGCAAGGAAATGCCGGGCAGCAGGTCACGCTGAAGTTCGCGGAGAACTGCAACTCTGATGGAACGCTTGATACGTTAAGCTGCGGAGGGGACGATCAAATTCAAGCCGATACTTACATAATGAAAGGGCAAGGATTAGAGCAATATGAACCCCGATTCGTCTGGCATGGCTTTCGATACGTAGAGGTCACCGGATATCCTGGAGTACCGGACTTAAAAGACCTTGAAGGTATCGTCGTGCATGCTTCTGTCGAACCTATCGGCGAGTTCACCTGCTCCGAACCGTTACTGAATCAGGTGCAGCACGCTTACCGTTGGTCGCAGCTTAGCAATATGCATGGAGGCGTACCGAGCGATTGCCCGCATCGGGAGCGGCTCGGATATACCGGTGACGGGCATTTAACTGCTGAAGCGGCCGGTTATAATTTTGACATGGCTGCTTTCTATACGAAGTGGATCGGAGACATTAGCGATTCGCAGAATAAGCAGACAGGTTTTGTCCCGCACACGGCTCCGTTTAATGGAGGCGGAGGTGGCGTAGCTTGGGGATCCGCCTATGTCATCATGCCGTGGATGATGTATCGCACTTATGGAGATCAGCGCTTGCTCGCTGAACATTATGAAGGCATGAAAAGCTGGATCGCTTACTTAGGCACGCGTAATCGGGGCGGCTATCTGGTCGAATTTGAAGAGGAGGGCAGCTGGTTTTTAGGGGACTGGTGTATCCCGGGGCAGAACGAGCTTCCTCCTTTACTCGTGAGCACGTTCTATTATGCCTATACGGTGAACATCATGTCCAAAATCGCCGCAGTGCTTGGTCATGAAGAGGATCGGGAGCAGTATGCGGAGCTGTTTGGCCACATATGCGCAGCTTTTAATGAGGCGTTCTTTAATCCCAACACGGTTTGCTATTCCATTGGTCGACAAAGCTCGGATCTTTTTCCGTTCATTCTGGGCTGTGTTCCCGAGGGTTACGAGGATAAAGTGTGGCAGCGGGTACTGCGGCACTACCGGGAAGAGCTGAACGGACATTTGGATACCGGCATATTCGGCACCTCCTTCTTGTTCGATCTGCTGAGTGAGCGAGGGGAAACGGATCTGGCACTCGGCATGGTGCTGACAAAAGAATATCCCGGCTACGGCTATATGATCGAAAATGGCGCCACCACCCTATGGGAATCATGGGACGGCCATGACTCCCATAATCATCCGATGTTCGGGAGTGTCAGCGCTTGGTTCTACAAGCATCTGGCGGGAATAGCTCCGCATCCCGATACCGTTGCTTTCGGGCAAGCGGTCTTCAAGCCTTTTGGCGCGAAGGGCTTAAGCCACGCATCTGCTTCAGTCCATACCATTAGCGGGCAGTACGCGATTCGTTGGTCCACGGAGAGCAGCGGCAGCTGGGAATGCGAGATTCAGATACCGTCTAATTGCTCAGCAGAAGTGCATTTTCCTTTAAAACGCCGAGATGCTCTTATTTCATCGATCTTCGAGCAAGGGTGTAATCAGACCATCTGGTCATCATCCGATTCGGACCATACAGCCGATTCCCTCCAAGTGAGGACGGATTCGAACGATGTTGTTGTCACTCTTGGTTCAGGGCGTTACGAGTTCCAAGTGACCGTTAATCCATCGTAAATAGTGCCTGAACCACGATGTGGTTCGGGCCTTTTTTCATGCGAACGTTTCTGCTAAAACAACTAATCCCGCCTATAGATAGCGTGGAACAGCTATAATGAAATTATGGAAAGCTGATCAGAGAAAGCGAAGTGAAGGCCATGCTGAATCAAGCGATAGAACATAGCTTAAGCAAATTAATGAGTAAAATACTCCGGCATTCACCCGGGGAGTTTGGCATAGTGCTGGACCCGGAAGATGGTTCGTGCCCGGTGGGCACTTTATTAGAAGCGATACAAGCTCAGCCCAAGTGGCCGGGCATTACACAGGATGATATCGAGCAGGTCGTCCGCAACTCGGAAAAGCAGCGTTTTGCCATAGATGGCGGGCGTATCCGGGCAAGATATGGGCATAGTCATGATCGAGTCCAATATACAGCCGGTGAACCGCCGGCCATTCTGTATCACGGCACTAACCAAAAGGCTCTTGCCTCCATCTTAATGGAGGGGCTTAATCCAATGAACCGCCAGTATGTGCATTTGTCGGAGGGCACTCATTTTGCAACGCTGGCGGGGAGCCGCCGCGGCGAGTTGGTGATTTTGCAGATTGATACGTTAAAAGCGAAGCAAGCCGGCGTTGTCTTTTATTTTGCAGGTAACGAAGTATGGCTTGCTGACCGTGTGCCGCCTGACAGCTGCTCGGTTAAGCCTGCTGCCAAGGAAGAGGAGCAGATGTAGGATGAATAATTCCATCATAGATATCGGCGTAAATCTGATGCACCGTTCCTTTCATCAGGATCGGGATCAGGTTGTGGCAAGAGCGGCCGAGAATAACGTTACGCCATTAATCCTAACAGGAACAAGTCTCCGGAATAGTGAAGATGCAGCCCGTTATGCCGGGCGGTATTCCGGGAAGCTGTACTCCACGGCCGGCGTGCATCCGCATGATGCGAAGAATTGTAAGGAAGAGACGATCGGGAAGCTGCGGGAGCTAGCGGCGCTGCGGCAGGTAGTTGCGGTTGGGGAATGCGGGCTGGATTATAACCGGGATTTCTCGCCGAGGGACGTGCAGCGGAGATGGTTCGAAGAACAGATTCGTCTGGCTTTGGAGCTGGACATGCCGCTGTTTCTCCATGAACGGGAGGCATCGGGAGATTTTATCGGGATGCTGAAGGAGCATAAGGTGCAAAGGGCTGTTGTTCATTGCTTTACAGGCACGTCGTCCGAACTTAAAGCCTATCTGGAGATGGGGTACCATATCGGGATTACGGGCTGGATTTGCGATGAGCGGAGAGGCAAACATCTCCGGGAGCTGGTACGGATCATTCCGCTCGATCGGCTCATGATTGAGACGGATGCGCCATTCCTGACTCCGCGGGATCTGCCCGAAAAGCCCGCCGATGGGCGGAATGAACCGGCCTTGCTGCCGCATATTTTGCAGACGGTTGCGCATTGTATCGGCAAGCCGGCGGATGAGGTGGCTAAAGCCACGACACAGACAACGAGAGACTTTTTCAGTATCTAATGAAGAAACGAATCTCCGGGCTTCCCTTGACGACGCTTTGCTGCCCATTTCCTTCTATATAGAAAAAGGTTTCTTTTATAGAAAGTTGATTCTTTTTTGCTATACTGGGACTAATCTCCTCATACAAGGAGGATCCGCATGAATTGCTCCTTTGATTTTCTATATCACGTTATCCGGGAAGCGGACAGCTTTATTGATTTTCATACGCATGCCAGCTATGAGCTGGTCTATTACGCCAGCGGACATGGCACGACTCAAATCGGTAAATCCGTCTACGACTATGTGCCCGGAACGTTTGCTATTATCCCCCCGCACACGAAGCATAATGAATATCGCCATACCGAAAGCGAAGTCTTATTCGCCTGCTTCTCCTATGATAATGCCATGTTTACGCTGAATAACGGGCTGTATACCGATGATGAACGCAAGCTGGAGCAGCTGCTTCGGGCGATGAAGGAGGAGCTTGGCAGCAAGCGCAATTATTATCATCTCACCTTGCATGGTCTTCTCTGCCAGGCTATTGCGGAGATTGGCCGCCTAGTAGACACCGCGGACGGAGCCGGAACCAATGATAAAGTGAACTATGCGAAAAACTATCTGGAGCAGTATGCGTCGGATTCCATTGACCTTCAGGCGATCGCCCGCAGTTTGGGATACAGCTATGACCATTTCCGCCATTTCTTTAAACGGGAGACCGGCTATTCGCCCAGCCAGTTTGTGATACGGAAGCGGGTGGAGAATGCCAAGGCGCTGCTCCTTCATTCCGGAAAGTCGATGATTGAGATTGCCCATGAATGCGGGTTTAGCAATGCGCCGCAGTTCAGTATGCTCTTCAGCAAGCATACCGGCGTATCTCCCCGCGCTTTTCGGATGGATAACCAGATCGTATAAGAACATAGCCGAATTCGGCTAGTTTCAGCTGGCATCTCTATTTATGATGAGAATAGATGTCCTATTCTAAAGCGAAGTGGAGTGAATGCCGTGAATTACCCTGTTATTTCCGATGCCTTGCGATTAAGCCGGCTTGCGCCTCCTGCAGGCCGGGTACGTGCTGTGCTTGATACGGATACGTTTAATGAGATCGATGATCAATTCGCTCTCGTCTATGCGCTTTTGTCACCGGATCGGATCGAGCTTGAGGCGATATATGCTGCACCCTTCTGGAACGATCTGTCGGACGGACCAAAGGACGGTATGGAGAAGAGCTATGACGAGATAGGCAGAATTCTGAATCGGCTTGGCTGTGAGGAAGACAATGCGGTCTTCCGCGGTTCAGACAGCTATCTGCCCGGAGCGGTGACACCGGTGGACAGTCCGGCGGCCCGGGATCTTGTCCAAAGAGCGCTTGCTGCTCCTGATGATGAGCCTCTCTATGTCATTGCAATTGGTGCAATAACGAACATTGCATCGGCCATTTTGCTGGAGCCTTCCATTATCAGCAAGATCGTTGTTGTCTGGCTTGGCGGTCATCAGCTGACCTGGCGCGATACGAAGGAATTCAATCTGGCCCAAGATATTCATGCGTCACGGGTGATGTTCGACAGCGGGGTGCCGCTTGTTCTCGTTCCTTGCCATGGGGTTGCTTCGCATCTGATTACGACTTTGCCGGAGATTAAACACTTTGTGCAAGACAAAGGGGAGATTGGCGCGTTTCTGGCGGAACGGTACGAAGGGTGCAGCAGTGATCATTACGGCTACTCCCGCGTCATTTGGGATTTATCTGCCGTTGCTTATCTTGTAGACCAAGCTCTGGTGCCGTGCGATCTGGTTCACAGTCCCGTGTTGACCGACCAGGTGACTTGGAGCTTTGATGCAAGCAGACATCTGATCCGATGCGCAAGAAGCGTATCCCGTGACGGCATCTTTAAAGATCTCTTCCGCAAGTTGGAGTACGCAGCAGAATCGAGATTGGTGCAAGAGAAGATCTAATCGCTGTTTCGGATAATATTGGAAGATCCAGCGATGTATGTAATCGGCCATAAAGGGAATTATAAAGGATACAAAGGGGAGAGAGCAGGGGTTTTTCTGCTCTTCCTTCAATAAATATCTGAGTTCAGGCAAGGTTTTAAAAATAATGTCCACTTTTTTTCCTAATGGGCCCCATTGGAAATAGCTTTTTCCATTAGGATGTGGTACAATGAGTTTATCAAAAAACGTGACCTGAATTCACATGACGTAGAGGGTTATTTTTTTAAGAGGAAATAATCCTGCACGATATGTGAATTTTTTATTGTTAGCACAAAATAAGAATGTCATGTAAATCATATACAAGGTGGTAATTCGAAATGGAACAAGGTACAGTAAAATGGTTTAACGCAGAAAAAGGTTTTGGCTTCATCGAAGTTGAAGGCGGCAACGATGTATTCGTCCACTTCAGCGCAATCCAAGGCGACGGTTTCAAATCCCTTGACGAAGGTCAACGCGTTGAGTTCAACATCGTTCAAGGCAACCGTGGCCCACAAGCCGAAAACGTTGTAAAACTGTAGGACTGTAAAAGAATGCCCCGGATCGTAAAGGTTTGGGGCTTTTTTTCATTGCCATTACAGAATTTGAGGAAAGAGGGATATGATGTATTCTCGGAAAAAGACGGTCGAAGAACTGCCTACTGAATTAACAGTGGTATGGTCATGCTCGAATGAGCAATGCAAGGGATGGATGAGGGATAATTTCTCACTGTCCGAAGCACCCGTATGCTTCCAGTGCCAATCCCCCATGATCAAAGAAGAGCGAATGCTGGCAACGGTTGAGAACACAAGCTACAGTCAGCGTAAATAGATGCCTTCGGGCTATATAAATAAAAAAGCATCTCCTGCCAAGGAGGTGCTTTTTTCATGTTCTTGCAGTACCCCGTCCAATGCCCGCCACAATCCTCGCCAATCCATACACCATCAGGTACCCCGTGCTTATAATAAAAGTCGGCGACTCCAGCACCGAATGGATCTCCGTCATGTACACCGTGTTATCCATAATCGTCCGCGTCGCCGCTGTGGCGATGACGGTCGAGGCCAGGAAGATTGCGATAGCGGCGAGGCCGCCAAGCACGGAATGGCCCAGTTTGCTCCGGTAACTGATCCAGCCTACAATCCCTGCGGCTATAGCTAGCCCTGCTCCAATGATAAAGATCATTTTGTTCACCTCTTCTATACAGCTTTAGGCAAAAAGGCAGATATTATGCGGTATAAATTGACAGTATATATGAGAATCGTTATCATATAAGAGGATTATATACATAGTAATATTGATGTGGTCTTGTGGGCCAAAGGTCCATAGGAAAAATGAAACGGGGGCCTGCGAGTTGTTCGATTTTACGATCGTGAAGATGTATTATCATATTTCGCCCGAAGGGGCAGATCATCCGATTTATGAGATTCCGGCAACGAGCTTTTTTGATCCGGCCATCCTGCAAGAGGCGCTTCGGCGGAGCGGGGAGACGGTGCAAGCCACCTCGAATGCGCTGCCGGCGTCTTTCCTCGGAACCACCTTATGCAAGGTGAGTATCGTTCAATTGTTGTTTGTCTCGATGTATCAACAATTGCTCGATATGTATCCGGATAATCTGAACTACCAAGTCGAGATGCATGACGATCATGCTCATATCGGCTATCGGATAAAAGATATCCGCTCTGTCCCGGTGCCAACGGAGCCCGAAGCGCGCAAAGCTTTCCTGCTTCAGCATTGGGAGGAGTATTTCACGAACTTCATCACGCCTGCGGTGGAGTTGATCGCTGCAGCCGGCGATCTGAAGCCGGATGCGATCTGGCAGCAGTTCAGCGGATATCTGAAGATGACGCAGGACTTCATCACGGATTATATGAAGATGCCGGAGCTTGCGGAGCAGTTCCTGGCTGACGGCAAGCTGCTCACGGAATTCCTCGATCCTGCTTTGTTCAACCGCAGACGGAATCCGTATTTTCTGGCAAAGCCGCGTTATGTGGAGAACCCGCTTAATCCGGAGGAGAAGTGGCTGATGCATTCCTCCTGCTGCATGTACGACCGCCGCGAGAACGGAACAAAATGCTACACTTGTCCGCGGATGACGGAAGACGAGCGGGAAGCGAGAAAATGCGAGATGCTCGCGACAGCCGCCGTGCACTAATCCATTTTTCTAATGATAAAGAGTACCTCCTTGCCGGAGGTGCTCTTTTTTTGATTAAAGCCGGTACTTCTGCAGCAATAAAGGTTCCGTTGCAGTCATGGTATATCGTTCATGCTCATATTCTTTCCTTCATGTGTACAGGTTCAATTCCATTCATCCGGGGTACATTAATACGGCTATGCTTGACGCCGATGGGCCGTGCAGGGACAGTAGACGAGGTTGTTAATAATTGTGCAAGGGCTCGATTAGGTCTTATCCATATTCTGATAAAAGGTGGCTATTATGATGCGTTTCCATAATAAAGTAGCAATCGTAACCGGCGGGGCCAGCGGAATAGGGGAAGCGACTGTCCGCGAGTTCGCTGCCGAAGGCGCGAAGGTTGTTATTGCGGACTTCTCGGATCGTGGTACGGCGGTCTCCGAAGAGCTGAACAAGCAGGGCTATGATACGTTCTTCGTCAAAACAAACGTAGCGGAAGAAGCCAGCGTGAAAGCGATGGTCGCCGCTGCGGTGAAAAAATACGGCAAGCTTGATATTTTGTTCGCGAATGCCGGGATTGGTGCACAAGGCGTTACCCATGAGCTGGCTTTGAAGGATTGGCAGCGGATGATCGACATCAATCTAACGGGCGTATTCCTCTGCGACAAATATGCCATTGATCAAATGCTGAAGCAGGGCACAGGCGGGGCGGTCGTGAACTGCGGTTCGATTCACAGTCATGTGGCGAGAAATACGATTCCGGCTTACTCGGCAGCCAAAGGCGGCGTGAAGCTGCTGACGCAAAGCACGGCGATTGCTTATGCGCAGCAAAACATTCGCGTGAATGCGATCTGCCCGGGGTATATCGATACCCCGCTTATTCAAGGAAGCAGCGAAGAAGCGCGGCAATATCTCGTGAACCTGCATCCGATGGGCCGTCTTGGCAAGCCGGAGGAGATTGCGAAGGCCGTCTTGTTTCTCGCAAGCGAAGATGCTTCCTTTGTAACAGGTACAACGCTGACCGTGGATGGCGGTTATACGGCACAATAATGACGATTTTTGAATCTGCTCCCCGGAATGGTACAATAGACCATATATGATTCCGAGGAGTTGTTTAAGCTAATGAGCGAACTGAACGAGAAAGAGTTAGTGAACTATCTGGCCGAGAAGACGAAGGTACCGGCTGCTTCGGTCAGCCTTGTGCTGAAGTACGAGCAGGCGTTTATTGATAAGGCGCAAAACTCGGCGAAAGGCCAGGTTGTCGATATCGACAGCGATGAGCTGGTTGATTTTGTCCTGAAGCAGCGCGATGTGAAGCTGGACGAAGTAACCATCGAGACGATTCTCGATTTGGAAATGGATTATCTCGTGGAGCATGGCTTCGCGGAGCATGAAGACTAATAGACGTGCTTTAAAAAGAAGGCCATCTGCTCATTGGAGTGGATGGCCTTCTTCTCGTTTATTGCGAAACAGCCGCCTGCTCGCTTTCCGGCAGAGGAAGAGCTTGTCCTGCTTCGGGCATTATTAACGGCAATAACGGCAATCTGACCCCTCAGAACAACCTGACGCGTGCAGAAGCGGCGAAGGTGCTTCACCTGTTGTATAACGAGCTTTATTAAACGCAAAGCCCGTGGATGGATATCCACGGGCTTTGCCGAATAGCTCCACAGTGTCTTGCGTCTAGCCTTTAATCGTAACCGAATTATCATTTTCATTGTTCTTCACATCCAGGTGAAGAATTTTGCTGAAGAATTCATCCGGTACATACAGGGAACCTTTCATTAACTTAGGCGCGGCAAACAGCTTAATCGGAGCCATCTTGTTAATGATGTAGCTGTTTTTGCCTTCGGTTACCGATGTCCATTGCGCATCGCGGGAGACTTCCGCGCTTTGCGTTTTGTTGCTCCATTTTACCTTGTAGCCCAGTGCTTCTGCAGCTTTGCGGAGCGGAACGAAATGCGCACCATTCGGACCGGTGGCCAGCTCTTTGGTGGACAAGGTGAATGTTGGGCCAACCGAAGTAGTCTCATCAACCGGGATGTTAATAATCCCGCCGGCATAAGGCGCGATCTCGTATTGCTGGAAGACCAGATTAACGATGCCTTTGCTGTCTACGAAGTAAGTATGGTCAGCATCTATTTTGAACGTAGTTATTGCATCCCAGAAGAAGTTATCCGGGTTTTTGCTGATCGTGTAACGCACCGCGCTATTGGCAGCTGCAAAGCCGCCTTCGCCAAGCGCTTGCTCAAGCGTCAGCACAGCAGCTTGCTGGCTGTTCACGATATTGTAGCCTTCTACAGCCGTGCCGCCATGAGCCCCGCCAGTGAACTCATAAGTGGATACGGTGAAAGAGACAATACCCTTTGCAGCGGTGCTGCCATCGGCTTTCAGCTCATAGGATACGTTCAATTCGTAAGCGCGGAATGGATAATCGCTCTCTTCTGCAAACTTCTTGTCCTCGGCCGCCAGCGCTTTCAGCCGGTCGATTTCCTTGGTTGCTTTATCCTCGATGCCGGCATTTAATTTAGTTTGATAGGTAGTGTCGAGCATACCGCTGATTACAGGTACCGAGATTTTTACGGTAAGAAGATCGGTTGTTTCTTCGATGACCTTGGTCGTCACTTTAACGGCTTGCGTATCTGGAAGCGTTGCGCTGATTGGTACGGCTGTAATTGGTTCGGAGGTTGCGGCAATAGGGACAGCAGTTGTTTCCTGTGCCATCGCAAGCGCTGGAGTGAAAGTAAGCAGGCAGGAGCCGGCTACTGCAAGAGTAAGCATTTTGAAAGGTTTTTTCATGGTGGATGGCCTCCTAAAGTGTGTTCGGTGAATGAAGACACCAAGTAGACGATTCATTGTATTAAAAAGTTTTAGGCTAAATATTTTAATTACGGCTGTACACGGACCCCTCCGCCAAAGGCGATCCGGTACCCATCGGCGTCCTTGATCGTGAACTCATTCCAATGCTCGGAAAAGTGAGGGCCGTTAACAATCTCTACTCGGTTAGCACGGCATTCTTCAATAAGCAGGTCCACGGCATCGGTGTAGGCAAAAGCGTCAAAATACAGTCCGCCTTGAACAGCGGAGTTTGGCCGCACATCTTCCTTATTCAAGGCGGGATGCAGGATGAGGGTGATGCTGTTTCTCGCCACGTGCACATGGCCGCCGATCTCATCGTAAATAAACCCTATATTCTTGTAGAACGACGAGGCGGCTTGTATATCCTTAACCAGTAAAACAATAGATGAACCAGTAATCCTCGCTCCTACTGTCGGTTGAATCATGTTAACCTCTCCATTCTTATGGAATATTAATCCAGAACTATTAGGAATCATACAATGGAGATTTTGTTAAGGCAATATGGAATTTGGACTAGTACGTGCGCTTCTAATGCGGCAGCTGATGGATTTGAGGCGAGCAGGGAAGCGGGAAGAGGAGATAGAAACGGCCTAGGAGCTCGTCTTATATAGCAGTTAGTTGCTGAGTATGATGCAACGCGGATTGATGGATGGTTGTCGCTGAAGCTGCGTGGATGCTGGGGGTTATGGCTAGGAACCCGGATTTGCTGAGTTACCGGGATTGGATGAAGCTGCGTTGTATAATGTGCAGTATAATTGCCCTGTATAGCTCTGAGGTATGAGTTGCATTGTATCCAGTACAGTATATTGGAGCAGAAAAGGCACATTTGGGGTAATAGAGGACGAATATACTGCATTCCATACAACATAGCTTGAGCCGATAGCGTGAAAGCGGGGAATATACTGCATAATATACAATCTGCCTAAGCCAGGCGGATTAGCGTGGGGGGTACTGCGGTGGGCTGGAGGGCTGAGCTGGAGCGGAGCAAAAGACATGCTCCCAAGAAGCGGCAGCGCTCGCCTTTGTGCCCGGATTCCTGCCGCTTAGCGGTAAGTTCGAGGAAATCTGGGGCACAACAGAGATCGAAGGAGCATGTCTTTTGTTCAGCCGGCTATGCGGCTTTTACCGCTTTTCCCCTTCCGAGGCAGCTCCCCAAACAACAGAGCCGCCCCCGGAAGGAAGCGAGCGGCTGCCGCTACAATCAGCCAGGTGCCGCCAAGGGCGAGGCCGAAGCCAACGGCATACCAGACATGATAGTGCCAGGAGGTCCCGCCCTCTGCGGGGAACTTCCGGTAATAGAACAGCAGCAGCGGGTGCAGCAGATAAATGCCGAACGATAACGCGGCAATCGAATCCAACACGCGCAGCCCTTTCCCAGGCAGCAGCCTGTATAGGAAAGGCGCTGCGAGAAGCAGCATAACGGAGCTTGTGACCGAGTACAGCATTTTCAGCACGTTAAGCATCAACGGTGAATAAACGGTGCCATTCATCCGCGTGTCATACAGAATTACCAGCATTGCAGCCAGGCAGCAGAGCCAAGCGAGCAGCGCAGCCAGCCATCCGGCGATTCGCTTTGGAGCGGCATGCTCCCTCGAGATATGAAGCCACCCGCGAAGCTGCGGATAATAAATGCCAAGCACAGCGCCAAGCATATACTGAGTGGCATACGAAGGGGCCCAGCTCATCAGATTGGTGATATGCAGCGCTTCCTCGTTCCAGATAAAGAAACCAAGCTGGATCAGCAGAGCCGCAGGGACCGCCCATTTGATCAACCCGGAGAAGCGCCGGAAGACCATCAGCAGGATCGGGAACAGCACATACATCTGCGCCATGATAAAGACGTAATAGAGATGCGTGTAGGCTTTGCCGGTAGCGAGCTTGATCAGGAAGCTGCGGAATGTCTCCTCCGCCGGCATAGTAGGCGTGTATGCGTTGTAATACAGGATGAAATAGATGATCGAGAATAGGACGTATGGAATAATGACGAACGTAATTCTTTTTCGATAGAAAGTACTTATCAAGGCGCCGTTAAGCGGACGCGTATAATAGCTGTAGAACAAGACAAAGCCGCTCAGGAATACGAATGCGGGCGTTGCGAATGCCATAGATACATTCAAGAAATGATAAACGGGATACAAGCTCGAATCCTTCATTTGCAGCGTAGCGAACGATGTTGCATGAATCATAATTACCGCAATAATCAACAGCGCGCGGACAAGCTGGATCTCCGGCAGCCTGCTTCGAGCAGCTGCATCTTTAGAATTTTCCATTGTTCAACTCCAATCTAAGCTGTTACAAGGGCATTATCAAAGGGTAGTGCCAAGAGGGCCTCTTTGTCAATAGTTGTTACAGACAGCCCAATCGTTGATGTATTCAACAACAACCGATAGGTTGCTCCCAAGAGGCAATCGATGCAGAACGAAAGCCATTCCGCTTGATAAAAATAAAAAAATTTACATCAAAAACAACGAATCCGCCACCGGCAGGTTCGTTGTTTTTTTGCGGGCATAGCCCCTATAGAAGCATCCCTGACGTAAAACAGCTAATCTGCTCCATAATCTAGGGGGTAGCGACTTTATGCGCTTTAAAAGAGAGCATGGACGCCGCACGGGGACATTCTGCACGCCAAAACGGGATGTATCCGCATTCATGATTGGAAAACGGTCTATTCCGCCTTATTTGCGGTTTTATCGTGGTTTACAGATAAGGCGGGAGAGGACTATGATCAATTCTGCAACTTCAACTAAATATGTTCCACATATTCGCTGAGTTTCCGATAGAACCGGAAAGCAGGGGAACCAATTGCGACAGCTTGTAGAAAGTACGGCTTGTCGCCGGGGTGAATCAGCATGCTCGTCATAAAGGCAGCAAGCTGTAGGGCGATTCTCTAGACGCCCGAATCCGTCAGCTAACCTTGTAAGCGTTGATAGAGAGGGTGAACTTCGGTTATTTTTAGGGCCGCGGGAGGATACTCTGCGGTTTTTTTCTTGTGCGTAGAAAAACGAAAAGATGGTTACATTAGCACTGATAAGTGCCCAAGTAGCCCAAGTATCCAGACAAATGTGTTTAACTTCAATGTTGGCGGTGACCTGTGTGTTTACTCTTATCAAAAGATTACTGATCGGGCGTCCCCTCAAGTCCACGGAACTCGGGGAGCAAAAGCTCATTAAGACGAAGGCGCTTGCGATACTTTCTTCGGATGCCTTATCATCCGTTGCTTACGGTCCTGAGCAGATTCTGATCGTCTTATTGACGGTTAGCGCAGCGGCGTTTTGGTATTCCATCCCGATTGGGATCGGGGTGTTGGTCTTATTAACAGCACTTATTTTGTCATACCGGCAAATTATATTTGCCTACCCTCACGGCGGGGGAGCTTATGTCGTATCGAAGGAAAATCTGGGAATGTTTCCGGGTCTCATATCCGGCGGCTCGCTGCTGGTCGATTATATTCTAACCGTGGCCGTAAGCGTCTCGGCGGGTACGGATGCGATTACGTCCGCTTTTCCAAGCTTGCATAGCCATTCCGTGTTAATCGCCATCTTTTTCGTCCTTTGCATCACGATATTGAACCTGCGGGGCGTAACCGAATCAGCTTCCATCCTCGCTTATCCGGTGTATTTATTCGTGCTTGCGATTGTCATTATGATTGGCGTAGGTTTGTACAGAGTCGCTACAGGCGACGTGTCGCCGCAGCTTCATACCGCGGTTGGCACACCGGTAGCCGGGATCAGCCTGTTTCTGTTGCTTCGCGCTTTTGCGTCAGGCAGCTCGGCTTTGACCGGGGTTGAAGCGATCTCGAATGCGATCCCGAACTTTAAGGATCCAGCCCCTAACAATGCGGCCAAGACCTTGCTTGCAATGGGAGTCCTGCTCTCAATCCTGTTCTCGGGGATCGTGCTCCTAGCGTACTACTACGGAATCTCTCCTAAGGAAGACGTGACGGTGGTATCGCAAATTGCCGAGGGTATCTTCGGACGCAATGTGATGTACTATTTTATCCAGGGGACAACCGCCTTGATCCTCATTCTGGCGGCGAATACCGGCTATTCCGCTTTCCCGTTGCTTGCGGTTAACCTGGCGAAGGATAAGTACATTCCGAGAATGTTTACGGTCCGCGGTGACCGTCTAGGTTACTCGAACGGGATTATCAGCTTGGGTGTTTTATCCATTATTCTGATCATTGCATTCCAAGGGAAGACGGAGCATTTGATTCCGCTGTATGCGGTTGGGGTATTCGTGCCATTCACCCTGTCTCAGACCGGGATGCTGGTGAAGTGGTTCCGCCAGCGGCCGAAGGGCTGGGTACCGAAGTTTATTATTAACTCGATTGGCGCTTTGATCAGCTTTATCGTAACAATCATGTTCTTCCTGACGAAATTCGAGCAGGTATGGTCGATTCTGATCTTCCTGCCGCTTATCATCTTTGTCTTCCACCGGATCAAGAAGCATTATGAAGCGGTGGGCGAGCAGCTTCGCCTTGCAACCTGCGAGCCTGTGATGCCGATTGAAGGCAATGTCATGATTTTGCCGGTCTCGGGGATTACGCATGTTGTAGAGCACTCGATTCTATACGCCAAGTCGTTGAAGCCCGAACAGATTATTGCCGTTTACGTGCCTTTCGAGAAAGAGGATGAGGCAATCTTCGAAGAGAAGTGGGGAAAATTCCAGCCGGATGTCCGGCTCGTGACCCTGCACTCGCCATACCGCTCGATTTCGAATCCGCTCTTCAAGTTTATTGACACGGTGCAGCGCAAGGCGGGCGAAGCGAATTTTCAGGTTACAGTCGTTATTCCGCAATTTATTCCGAAGAAGGGCTGGCATAACATTTTGCATAACCAAACAAGCTTAATGCTTCGTGCCCAGCTTCTTTACCGCAAGGATGTCATCATTACAACCGTTCCTTACCATCTGAAAAAATAGCAAAGAGCCTTAGTCCAGTGGGAATGACCCCCGTTGGACTAAGGCTTTTTTTAACGTGATTAATTCTTTTCTTCTGCCGCAGCGGCGGTTCTGCCTTGCTTCGAAGGCCAGAATACCCATTTGCCGATCCATACCGTCAGAGCCGGTACGAGGAAGGAGCGGACAATGAAGGTATCCAGCAGGACGCCGATTGCCGTGACGGTGCCGAACTGGACGAGCACCTGAATCGGCAGGGTCGCAAGAACGGCGAAGGTGCCGGCGAGAATAACTCCGGCGGAAGTAATAACGCCGCCTGTCTGCGCAACGCCCTCAACAATTGCCTTGTTCAGCGGCATTGTCTTGCTCTTCTTCCAGATGCTCGACACCATGAAGATGTTGTAGTCCTCGCCAAGCGCGACCAGGAAGACAAAGGCATAAAGCGGAATGAGTCCTTGGATCGCCTCTGCGCCAAACATATGGTGCAGGACGAGCCAGCCGATTCCAAGCGCGCTGAAGTAGGAGAGAAGGACGGTTCCCATCAGGTAGAGCATCGCAATAAACGAACGCAGGTAGATAAGCAGAAGCAGGGCAATCATCCCGATAATGACGGGAATAATCCGGTAAGCATCTGCATTTGTCACATGGCGTGTATCATATTGCTCCGCCGTTGCGCCTGCAATCCATACTTTATCTGACGCATCCGTAATGCCGGCATCGGTAAGGCTCTGCTCGGCGGCGGAACGGATGACAGGAATCATGTCCAGCGCTTCAATGGAATACGGGTTCATCGCAAGCTCAACATTATAGGACACGATATTGGCATTGCGTGTATTCGCCACTGGGTCTGATACATCGCTGATATTCGCCAGTTCCCCTAGCTTCTGGTCAAGCGGATAGTCCTTGCCGTCGGTTTGCACAAGCACTTGAACCTTTGCCAGACTGCCCTCGGAGAAGTGTTCGCCAATCAGAGTGAAGCCTTCGCGGGAAGGCATGTCTTCAGGGAAAGAGGACAACGTGTCGTACGTGAATTTGATTTGAGCCGAAAATGCTGCCGTAATCCCTAATACGATCAGGGTCGCGATCGCGATCGTCTTCGGCCGTTTTACAATAGCCTCACCTAAGCGGATGCCGAAGCCCGGTTTTGTTTGTGGCGCGGGCAGCGGTTTGTTCTTGCGTGCGGCACGGGCTGCCTGCATCTCCGGTGTGCGCGGTACAAACGGATAGAAGGAAGCGCGGCCGAGAATTGCGAGCAGAGCAGGCACCAGCGTCACGCTTGCAATCATCATTATAAGAATCGATAGGCTGAACGGCACCGCAAAGCGGTGAATCGCACCGTATTGCGCGAGCAGCAGGGCGAGCAGCGACATCACAACCGTCAGGCCGCTCATCGTAATTGCACCGCCGGAATCGCTGAGCGCTTTGAGCAAGGCCTGTTTTTTATCGGACTCGGTCGTCAGCACGCTGCGGAAACGGGCAATCAGGAAGAGGCAGTAATCTGTCCCTGCGCCGAAGAGCAGCACCGTCATAATCGATAAGCCCTGTGAATCGTACGAAATCCAGCCTTCATCGGCCATCCAGCCGAGAATCGGACCGGTCAGACCATAGGCGAATCCAACCGCAACAAGCGGGATAAGGGCAAGAATAGGCGAGCGGTAGATTAATAACAGAATGATCAGGACAAGCAGGGTGGTGGCGATCAGGAGCGAAACGTCCGCGCCTTTGAACAAGGAGGTAGCATCTACCCCAATACCCGCAGGTCCGGTTATCCGGCCGACCAGTCCTTCGTCCTCCAAGGCGGTATCAAACGGCTTGGTTGTAAAAATCGTATCCCCATCAGCCTGCAGCTGCTCCAGACTGATCTTTAGTTCATCGGATGAGGCATTCTTATCAAAAACAACCGTCTGCAGCATCGTGGTGCCGTCCTCCGACACCATGGCTTTCAGGGCTGGCAACGGCATCTCGTGAAGAGGCGGCAGCTCCGTCTGATGGGGCAGAGGATCATCCGCTAGCTTCTTGGATAAGGCCTGAATCCGGCCGATATCTTCATCCGTCAGGCCCGAGGTCCGGTGCCAGGCAATAATAGCGGGAATGCCGTTGTGGTCATTCAGCGCATCAGCCTGAACGGACGGGGCGCTGCTCTCCAGATTGGCCGCCGCGTCGTCTTTGTGATCGCTTGATGAAGGCAGGAGGACGCTGGCGAGACCAACGATTACGATCCACAAAACAAGCGTAATCCATCGTCCACGTTTACCGCTGACGGCGTTTGCTATGCGTGCTAAACCATTCATGCTTTCTCATCTCCTTTATTTCCGTAATGAACTTCTTGTCTTCCTTCCTCCGAAGCCATGCCGAACAACAGAATATCGACGGTCCGGGCAGCTATTACTTCTGCGGGAACGGGAATGCTGCTGCCTTTTGGCAGGGGACCGCCGCTGCCTCCCGGCTTGCGTTGAATCACGCTTAGCAGGAAGAAAGCGGATGGAATCGGATCGAGCAGTCCGCCTTGGAGGCTGCCGTTCTTCTGTCCTTCTTCGAACAAGGAGGCAATCGGCAACAGATAGCTTTCCTGCCACCACCTTGTAATAAGCTGCTGCGTTTCCGGCTGAAGCTCATGCCGGATATCTCTTTCCATCTGGCTGAGATCATCGGGCATATAGAGCAGGATATAGGCAACAAGCTTGATTAACCTCTCCCGGACTGAACCGCCGCTCTGGATAATCTCATTCATGGCTGTCTTTGTCTGCTCCGTGACGGTTCGCAGCACTTCGGTATAAAGCGCCTCTTTGTCCGCAAAATAATGATACATTGCCGGCTGCGTCAAGCCGCTGGCTTTGGCGATCTGCCGTGTCGTGACTGCCCGGTAGCCATGCTCCATGAACAGATCATGGGCGGTCTTGATAATCAAGGAGCGGGTTGCTTCGTCAAGCGGCTGTTTTTTTCTGCGTCCCATAGCAGGATTCCCTTCTGTCTTGAATACTTTAGTCACTAATTTATCGTTTGATAAATTAATGCTGCTGGATAGATTTTATCAAGTGATAAATTAAAAAGCAAACAAAAAAACCAGGCCAGCCTAAAGAGGCGTGCCTGGTTTGTCTATTGTATGAACAAGCCTTTTTAGAAATCGAAGTTGTCCGGGTCCGGACCTACCCGTTTGTCTTCGTTCAGGGCATCGATTTGAGCCATTTCGTCAGCCGACAGCTCGAAATCAAATACGTTGCCGTTCTCGATAATACGTGATTCTTTAATGGATTTTGGAATGGTAACCACGCCGTTCTGCAGATCCCAGCGGATAATGACTTGAGCAACCGATTTGCCATGTTTGGACGCAATCGAGCTTAATACCGGGTGATCCAGCAGTTGACCCTGCATAAGGGGGGACCAAGCCTCCAGTTGAATATTATGCTCACGCGTAAAGGCGCGAAGCTCATGCTGGGCAAGCATCGGATGATATTCCACCTGATCGACCATCGGCATAATCTCCGCATCCTTCATCAGATCCTGCAGGTGATGAACATGGAAGTTGCTGACGCCAATCGCTTTAACGCGGCCTTGCTTGTAAAGGGTCTCAAGCGCACGCCATGCGTCCTTATATTTGCCTTCTACCGGCCAGTGGATAAGATACAGATCCAGGTAGTCCAGACCAAGCTTGTTCAGGCTTGTCTCGAAAGCGGCAAGCGTCGACTCATAGCCAAGATCAGCGTTCCATACCTTCGAAGTAATGAAGAGCTTTTCTCTTGTCACGCCATGCTCAGCAATCGCTTCGCGGATGCCTTGGCCAACGCCGGCTTCATTATCATAGATCGCTGCAGTATCGATGCTGCGGTAGCCGTTCTTGATTGCGTCTTTAACGGAGTTAACAACGACGCTGCCATCCTCCACTTGGAATACGCCAAGGCCAAGCCAAGGCATGGCTACGCCGTTTTGCAGTATTACTTTATCGTTTATTGCTGTTGTCATTAGAATATCCTCCTAAAATGAATTGTCACCCAGATGGCCGCTTTAAGGCCATTTGTGATGATTCATACTTCGAAAGCATGAACTAAATGAATTGTCACCCAAATGGCCCGAGCGCGGCCGTTCGTGGTGATTCATGCTTCATAAAAGCATGCGGCTTTAATGAATTACTGCTTAAGCGGAAGCTTTAATCGGTTGATTGCCTTCCGTATCCTTTTTCTCGAGCGAGCGACTCCACGCCGTCAGAAGAACGGCGCCAAGCACCATAATCGCGCCGATCCAAGGGGTATGGATCAGGCCAAGCTCGTCGGTAATAATACCGCCGACGTAGGCACCAATAGCGATGCCGGCGTTAAAGGCCGAGATGTTCAGGGCAGAGACGACATCGATTGATTTGGGCATATATCGTTCCGCGAGCAGAACAACATACATTTGAAGACCGGGAACATTCATGAAGGCCAAGAGGCCCATCAATGTTATCGTTACTAATGCAGCTGCGGCGTATGGCGCCGTGAACGTCAACACCAGCAGGATAATAGCCTGGAGGATGAACATCACGAGCAGAGCCGATAACGGCTTCTTGTTGGCTGCTTTGCCGCCGATCAGATTGCCAATCGCAATCGCAATCCCATACAGGACCAGAATGCCCGCAATCGTACTCTCCTTAAACCCGGTGATATCGTGGAGCAGCGGAGACAGATAAGTGAAGACGACGAAGGTACCGCCGTACCCGAGCATGGTAATGGCAAAAGCGAGCAGTAACCGGCCGTTCTTCAGTACTTTGAAGGGCTCGCTCAGCTTCGTTCGGTTGCCTTTGCGCAGCGTGTTTGGAACGAGAATCATATTCGCAATTAGAGCGATCGCCCCAATTACGGCAATGGCAATAAAGGCGGCCCGCCAGCCGGCATGCTGACCAAGCAGAGTCCCAAGCGGCACCCCGGTAACGGTAGCGACCGTTAGGCCGGAGAACATCATCGCAATCGCACTTGCTCTGCGGTCCTCGGAGACAAGCTCGGCAGCAATCGTGGAACCGATAGACATAAACACGCCATGCGAGAAGGAAGAGATGACGCGGGCAATAAGCAGCATAGCGATGCTGCCGGACATGGCCGCGAGGCCATTGCCCAAGATAAAGATAACCATAATAGCGATAAGCAGCGTCTTGCGCGGTACCCTTGAAGTAAGAGCGGTAAGCAGCGGAGCCCCTACCGTAACGCCTACTGCATATAAAGTAACGGATAAACCCGCTGTTGTAACGGATACATCCAGATCTTCCGAGATTAAAGGCAAGAGTCCAACACTAATGAACTCTGTCGTTCCGATGGCAAAAGAGCTGATCGCGAGCGCCAGCAGCGCCAGTGCTGTACGACTTTTTGCTGTAACCATGTTTGCACTCCCCATATTTCATATTGTTGTGTTGATCGGCCGGTAAGTGCTATTATGGAGGCAATGAGTCGCTGTGACTAGTACGCACTATTTTGTAATATAGATACTAAAAAGTAATGTAGGCACTAAAAAGTACCTATGGAACAGGAGGCTGTAAGCAATGGGAGAGAAAAAGTACAACATATCCGTTGAAGCAACACTCGAAGTGATTGGCGGCAAGTGGAAATGCGTAATTCTGTGTCATCTGACGCATGGCAAGAAAAGAACAAGCGACTTCAAACGATTAATGCCATCCATAACGCAAAAGATGCTGACCCAGCAATTAAGGGAGCTGGAGGAGGACGGCATTGTGAACCGGATCGTCTACAATCAGGTGCCGCCAAAGGTCGAGTACGAGCTGACGCCATATGGAGATAGTCTTCGCCCGATCCTCGATTCCTTATGCAATTGGGGAGAGCGGCATATTATTAAAGAGTTTGGCTCGAAAGCGGCCGTACTGGAGGACAACGGGCTTAATAATTTAGATGATTAATGATGGGCACAAAAAAGGACGGAGAGCTGTATAGCTGCTCCGTCCTTTTCTGCGTTTTTGATACCTTTCTTTTTTCCATATAGCCGCGTTTTGTTATTCCTTGTTATCCAGAATCAGCACCGTTACAGGATTAGATGACGCAGTACCCGGAATACGCTGTCCGCTCGGTGAGAGAAGGTTTAAGCACACAGGCAACAGGAGCGCAGTCGCATGCGGAAGGCAACGGCACGCTGGCGCAAGGCGACGCCTCGCATGCCCAAGGCTTTAATATGCAGGCTACGAGCAATAATGCGCATGCGGAGGGAAGCTTTACCGTTGCCAGTAACGATAATGCGCACGGAATGGGAAACCGGACGCAAGCTGCAGGCTTAAATTCCTTTGCAGGCGGTAACTTCACGCAGGCAACGGGTGACCATTCCTTTGCCATTGGCGATAGTACCCTTGCCAATGGACTTAACTCCTTCGCTGGAGGGTTGAATACGAGCACCGGAGGGGCGATCTGGCGTGGAGCGGGCAGTATAAGAAGGATGAATTCGGAAGACCTCTTCTTGATGCGGGAGGCAGCCCGATTATCGACGAGCAGTGTGACCCTGGGCGGACTTACGTTCCCCGCAGGAAGCGGCGGGAATGGGTGGCCGTGGGGTTAATGGGCAAGCTGGCAGTCTATGATGACGGTATTTGCGAAGTGAATGGCTATTGCAAGCCGGATGCGGAAGAAAGGGCAACGGCGGCAGAGCCCGGTTACCGGGTGCTAAAGCGGATTCATGCCTCGCTTATCGCTATTTTATTGAAATAAAGTGATGAATCAGTATCCGCTGTCTCCCTTTGAGACAGCGGATGGTTGACGTTAACCGGCAGGTACATAGATTTGACGATGGGAAGACAGGTACAGTATAATCGAACTACTAATTTAGTAATTTAGTAATCAATCAATGTTCATACATCTAAACTTGAAATGATGGAGGAATGGAATTATGAAAATCCCAACAACGTTGAAGCACAAGCCGGTTATTATCTCTGAAAATTACGAGCAGGTAGACGGCAGATACGCGGAACATACCGATGCGAAAGGGCTGTCTCTTGGGCTGGCCCAATGGAATGACAGAGGCAAGGTTGAAATCTCGGCGAAGGTATGGCGGTATACCGGGGAGAAATGGTCGCGCCAATCCGAAGAGCTGCCGCTTCACCGCGTACTGGATCTTGCGATTCTGGTTGCTCGTTCGATGCAGCATTTCCGCGAGGATTCTTACCGGTATGAAAATCTGTACGATCCGGAGCAGCCGGTTATTGACCGCATTGGCCTGCAAGGGGATGCAATGACAGTCTCCGTATGCACGGATAATGAAAAGATTAACCAGGATATCAAGCTGTTCAGCCAGGCGCTGAGCGACGATGACGAGCTGAACGGAGAACGTCTGCGCACCTTGTCCCGCATCCTGAAGGAGCTTGGCTATTAAGACATGTTCGTCCATCTGACAGAGCACGTTACTCTTCTTCCGGCTGATGCTTCGCAAGAATGTTAGTCATGGCGCGGTATGCCGTTTCATAGAATAAGGCATACCTTAAAAGGAAGTGAAGCCATGAGGAGTTATCAGTGGATCAAGTGGCGTAGATTCCTCCTCAGACTCGTAGTCCTCATCATCCTTGTTTGGCTTTTATGGGCAGGAGGACCACCGGCGTGGGGAGTTGCGCTTACTGTTGCCAGCTTCTTATTTCAGCTGCTGTTTGCTGTCGTCTTCATCATTATCCAATTTGTTGCCTTGTTCTGGTTCCTTGCGAGAGGCCGGACCTATTGGGTATTGCCGGGTGAGACGGGCGCTACTTGGGACGATTATCGGGGCAACCCGGAGATCGTGGAGAATGCCAAGAAAATTGTCAGCCTGCTGAAGGGCGTGAAGGATTTCAAACGGATGGGCGGCGAAGCCATTAGAGGCCTTCTGCTGTGCGGACCGCCGGGAACAGGGAAATCCTATTTGGCACAGGTTATTGCAAATGAAGCTCAGGTGCCGTTCGCCTATGCTTCAGCTCCCAGCTTCCAGAACATGTTCTTTGGTGTCGGCAACCTGAAGGTCATGCGCATTTATAAGAAAGCCCGCAAGCTGGCTAATATCTATGGAGCCTGCATTATCTTCATAGATGAAGTGGATGCCATTGGCATGAGCAGGCAAGGCGGCGGTGGCGGCATGGGGATGTTCGGGATGGGCGGCGGAACAGGACTGCTGAATGAGCTGCTCCTGCAGATGGACCCTCCGAACCTCGACAGCTCCAAGTTCAAGAAGCTCCTTCGTTCGCTTGGCCTGCTGCGGAGGAAGGCAGAGCGTCCGCCGGTGCTGACCATTGCGGCAACGAACCTGCCGGATGTGCTGGATCAGGCTTTGCTTCGTCCCGGCCGCTTCGACCGTCAGCTGTGGGTGGATTCGCCGGATTATGACGGGCGTGTAGACGTGTTCGGGTACTATCTCCGTAAGGTGAAATGCGATCCTACGCTTACGCCGGAGAAGGCTGCCATGGATACGATCGGATACAGCCCGGCACAGATCAAGCATATCGTTAATGAAGCGGTTGTTATTGCACATCAGCGGGGTGCGCAGGAAGCGGGCTATGAAGATTTCCGCGCCGCGATGGAGACGTATGAATGGGGGCTCAAGCAGCCGCTTCGCTCCATGAAGGATGATGAGAAGCGGAATGTGGCTTATCACGAAGCAGGCCACGCGGTTGCACAATTTCTGCTTAAGCCGCACGATCGCGTGTGGAAGGTTACCATTATCCGCCGCGGCGGATCGCTTGGGCTAGCGGCTACGAAGCCGACGCATGAGCGGTATAACCGGAGCGACAGCGAGATTCTCGCTCATATTCAGGTCTGCCTGGCTGCCCGCGCCGTAGAGGAAGAGTTCCTCGGCAAGAAGCTGAACGGGGTTACCTCTGACCTTCGACAAGCAACGGAAAGCGCCGGAGCGTATCTGGGCATGGTCGGGATGGGAGATGAGCTGTACAGCTTCCTTGCCGCCGGCTCGCGGATGGATGCGCTGAAGGCTTTGCGTCCGCAAATTAATGAGCTGCTGAAGGATCAGATGCAGCAGGTGAAGAAGCTTGTGCGGGATCATGCCGACTTTGTTCATAAGATCGCCGAAGAGCTGCTGCGGCACGGGGATTTGACGGGCGAGGAGATCGAGCAGATCTATCGTGACCTGTACGGCCGGGACCGTCCGGAGCCGCCCGAGGTTAAGTTGTTCGCTTCCGCTCCGGCTGCAGCCAAGGAGGCGAAGGAGACTGTGACGGAAGCGATAGATGAAGACATGGAGCAAGAAGACGGCGAGGCACCGCCGGATTCCGATCCCGATCACCGGGAACCGGAGTCATAAGCGTATAGAGAGGCCCGGCCATTCCTATGGCTGGGTCTTTTGCCGATCCAATGTTACAATAAGGGCATAGCAAGAGAGGAGCGGTTGCAACCTGTTATGACACAAGAATTGAAGCTGGAGAGAAAAGGCGTCTTTTTCGACGTGGACGATACGTTATACGATCATTTGTCCCCCTTCCGTCAAGCCGTAATCGCTATTGTTGGCGAGCGGGAAGGCTTCCCTTACGAAGAGGCCTATCACCGGATGCGTTACTATAGCGATAAGCTGTCGCTGGAGATGGGCGGGGCAGGCGTCATGGAAAACGGGGCGAGCACGGAGCTGATGCGACGCAGGAGGTTCGAGCTGTCCCTTGCGGAGTTTGGCATTAGGCTCAGCGAAGAACAGGCTTCGGCCATGCAGGCTGCTTATATCGGCTGCCAGTTCAACATTACGATGTTTGAAGGAGCCAAAGAGCTGATTGAACGGCTGGTAAAAACTGGTTATGTAGTAGGATTGCTGACTAATGGAGCCGAGAATCATCAGCTCCGCAAAATCCGGGCGATGGAGCTTGATCATCTGATCCCGCCCGGGCGGCAGTTCATATCCGGCAAGGTTGGATGGGACAAGCCGGATACGCGGGTCTTTCACCACGTGAATGAAGCGACCGGAACCAAGCCGGAGAACAGCATTTATATCGGCGACTCGTGGCGTAATGACGTCATTGGCGCACGGGAAGCCGGTTGGTCGGTCATCTGGTTCAACCACCGGGGGGCAAGCCCCGAATCGGAGGAGCATATCCCCAATCATATTGCAGCAAGCTATGAAGAGTTGGCCCAGCTGCTGCTCTAATCGAAGAGAAGAAGACCCGGAGGTTCCGGGTCTTCTTCTCTGTGGTTAGTTGGATTTCATATTGAAGAATAGCTGCTGCATCCAGCTCGACAAAGCCTGAAGAACGTAATGGACGCGAGACTACGAATCTAGTCATTCAGGCAAGAGCCCCGCTAGAATGTCAGGGCAGGAGTTAGATTGCTATTTTCCATATGCTGTGTTATAGTCGCCGCAGTTATAGAAGAAGGAAGGGATTAATCATGCATACAAACAGACCAAAGCTTGTCGTCATTGGCAGCTTGAATATGGATATTGTTGTAGAGACAAGCGCTTATCCGCAGGTAGGAGAGACGATTACGGGCCAGCGCGTGCGCTTTATTCCGGGCGGCAAAGGCGCGAATCAGGCTGTGGCCGGAGCGCGTCTCGGCGCGGATACGGTTATGATTGGCGCAGTTGGAGACGACGCGTTTGGGGAGGAGCTGCTGGGCAGCCTGCAGAGGGATGGAGTGAATATTACCGGCGTGAAGCGGGTAGAGGGCACAGCATCAGGTATTGCCTCGATCTACGTCGCGGAAGGCGACAACAGCATTGTTGTGGTTCCGGGGGCGAATGGTCTTGTTGAGCCGGCAGATATTGACCGCTGTGAAGAGAAGCTGAAGGAAGCGGATCTCGTGCTGCTGCAGCTCGAGATTCCGGTTGAGACGGTCCTGTATGCAGCCCGTAAAGCGAAGTCGCTGGGCAAGCTGGTTGTCCTTAATCCCGCGCCTGCGCAGCAGCTGCCGGAGGAGCTGTTCGGATTGGTGGATTATTTTACGCCAAACCGTACAGAGCTGAGCGGTTATGCAGGGATGAGTGCAGACGGAGACTCGCTGGAGCATGCGATTCGCCGGATGATGGAGCTTGGAGCAGCTCATGTGGTGACGACATTGGGGGCAAGCGGTTCAGCCTATTTGGATGAGGAAGGCCAGCTGGTTCGGATCGCCGGCTACAGCATGCCGGTCGTGGATACAACGGGAGCGGGCGATTGCTATAATGCCGCGCTGGCCGTGGCTTTAGCGTCAGGCCGGACCTTGCGCGATGCGGTTGATTACGCGTCCATGGCATCCGCTCTAGCCGTTACCAAATTCGGAGCGCAGACCGGCATGCCGACGAAAGAAGAAGTGGTTCGCTTCGCGGAGGAACAAGGGAAGTAATTCGCCAGGCTAGGCATATAGCGGCACTATTGCGGAATAATACCTGTAATGCCATCCCAAGGAGGAGCTGCTTCACAGGTATGAGAAGATTCGTGTTAGGTGCGGCGGTCACGGCGCTGTTATGCGGTTTTACTGCTCCCGAAGCGACCAAGGACAGAGCCTATTATGAAAAACGCGGCGAGATTATATGGGAGGTTCCCGGCGAGAGCAAGAAGATCGCGCTGACCTTTGATGATGGGCCGTACCCGGTAACAACGGAGCCGATCCTGGATCTGCTGAAGGAATATCATGCGAAGGCAACCTTCTTTGTTGTCGGCACCCGGGTAGAGCAGTTCCCGGAGACGGTCAAGCGGGAAATCGCGGAAGGGCATGAGGTTGCGAACCATACGTTTAACCATATTTATTTCCAGCAGAAGAAAAACTCCGAAGTTATGCAAAGCGAGATCGTTCGGACGGAAGAGGCCTTAGAGCAGATAACCGGCAAGAAGCCCTTATTGTTCCGCCCGCCGGGCGGATTTTATAACGAGCAGATGATTCAAATCGCCAAGAAATACGGCTATACCACCGTCTTATGGTCCTGGCATCAGGATACGAATGACTGGCGCAGCCCTGGCGTGCAGAAGATTGTGAACAAGGTGCTGAAAAATGCCCGCAACGGGGATATTATTTTGCTTCATGATTATGTGCCGCGTTCCATGCAGACGGTAGAAGCGTTGAAGCTGATCCTGCCGGAGCTCCAGAAGAGGGGCTATGAGATGGTAACGGTCTCGGATCTTATACATAACCGGGATAGTGTATTAAATCCATATTGAGGAAGGGCAATCGGGAAGGGAAAGGAGAGGCAGATGTCGAACCTTTCTCTTATTCGAACGTTTCCCTACTTGGTGGAATAGTTTGAACGGGGAGCCATACAATATTGTAAGCGCTATCAATGTGATGGGGATGCCAATAACACGGGAAAAGGTGGTATTGCGATGGGAACTCGTCTTTGGTGGGAACAGGCAGTCAGACAGCGTTTTCCGCATATTCGATATGTCACCATTCGCAGCTGTGGACATCATAAGGCGACGATCTATGCATGGGACGACCAGCTTGATCTGTCCGAGGCGGATGCGGCTAAGCTGCACCGTTATGCAAGTGAGTGGATGTCACCGGATATTTGTGTATCGGTGAGGCCTTACAATGAAGCGGCTGCGGATCAAGTAACCTGCCAGTCGCCCGATGAAGAGCTTACGAAGACGGCGCTAAAGGGCAGACTGGACCAGTCGGCCGTGTTCGCGGTGCTGAATAATCTGTTTGCCGGCGTTGTTGTCTCCTTCAACCGGTATGACGTGCGTACAGGAACAGTCCATTTGGCCGCGTACAGCCACTCCCCCTTCACCGATACGGCCAAGAGTAAAATCCGCCATTACGCCGAGGAACTGATGCCCGTCGGTTCGACGGTGAACGTCACGTATTACGGCTAAAGACCTTAAAAGCACAGGACCAACGGAAGTGACGGTTTGGGAACCGGACCAGCTGCTGGTCCTTTTTTTTGTTGCCTGTAACTTCCGTATCCCATATATCTAAAAATTTAGGGCTTTACTTGTATACAAGAATACAAGTAAAGTAAAGATAACAAACAAACGTGGAAGGAGGAGCGCAGATGACTTTAATTCCGCCGCTGCAGCCGCAGAAGCAGCGCAAAACGCTAGGCGACCAGATTTATGAATCGATCCGGGAGAGCATCGTTTCGTTCCGGCTGCCGCCGGGTACGATGATATACGAGAATGAGCTGGCCGATACGATGAACGTAAGCCGCACGCCGGTGCGTGAAGCGATTCGGCTGCTCGTAAGCGAACAGCTGCTCGAGGTACAGCCTCAGCGGGGCACGAGAATTGCGTTAATCTCAGTTCGAAAAGTAAGCGAGGCCCGTTTTATCCGGGAGCAGCTGGAGCTTGGCGCGTTCCGTCTTGCAGCCGCCAAATGGGGCGAACGTGACCGCTCCGCCGAAAGCGCTTCGCTGGAAGCGCTGCTGGAGCAGCAGCGTGCCGCAGCCGAAGCGAATAATATCGCGCTGTTTATGCAGCTGGATGAAGCTTTTCACCGCGCAATTATGGAAATTGCGGATAACGAAACGCTGCTGCAGATGATTTATTACATGCGTGCTCATCTTAACCGGGCCAGGTACCTGGCGATTGATCAATTTGGCCATATGGATCGCGTTGTGGAGGAGCATCGCCTGCTGTTTGAAGCGATTCGCAGCGGCAGCGAACAGCTCGCCGCAGAGCGGCTGGCGCAGCATATCCGCAAGCTGGATCAGGAGCTTCCGCAGCTGAGGGAAGCGCATCCGGATTATTTTCAAATATAAGGGCAGCTTGGGCTGGAACGGCCGTTTAAGCTTAACAGACTAATTTCCTTGGGAGAGGACAACTAACATGAGAATGACTTTTCGCTGGTACGGGGAAGGCAATGATTCCGTATCACTTAAGCAAATCAAGCAAATTCCAGGCGTTGAAGGCCTCGTATGGGCGCTGCATGACGTTCCGGCAGGGGAAGAGTGGCCGATGGACAAAATCATGGAATACAAGCGGCTGGCCGATGAGCATGGCTTCCATCTGGAAGTCGTAGAGAGCGTAAACGTACACGATGACATCAAGCTTGGCTTGCCTACACGAGACAAATATATCGAGAACTACAAACGCACGATTGAGAAGCTGGCGACCGTTGGCGTTAAAGTAATCTGCTACAATTTTATGCCGATTTTCGACTGGATGCGGACGGATCTGTTCAAAGAAATGGAAGACGGCTCAACCGCGCTGTTCTTCGACAAAGCAAAGATCCAAAGCATGAGCGCGGAAGAGCTGGTCGATAACATCGCGGGCAACTCCTCCTACTCGATGCCAGGCTGGGAGCCGGAGCGCCTGAAGCGCCTTGCGCCGCTGTTCGAAGCCTACAAGGATGTGACGGAGGAAGACCTGTTCAACAACCTGAAATACTTCCTCGAGCAGATCATTCCGGTGTGTGAGAAGCATGACATCAAGATGGCAATTCACCCGGATGATCCTCCTTACTCGGTATTTGGCCTGCCGCGGATCGTGACGAGCCGAGATAATCTGGCTAGGCTGCTGAAGCTGGTGGACAGTCCTTACAACGGGCTTACGCTTTGCAGCGGATCGCTTGGCGCGAATCCGGACAATGATGTTCCGGCACTGGTGCGGGAGTTTGCGGACCGTATTCCTTTTGCCCATATCCGCAACGTACGGGTGTATGACAATGGCGATTTTATCGAGACTTCCCACAAATCGAGCGACGGTACAGTGGATATTGCGGAGGTTGTGCGGGCCTACCACGAGAGCGGGTTCACGGGTTATGCGCGGCCGGACCATGGTCGTCATATCTGGGATGAGGAATGCCGTCCGGGTTACGGTCTGTATGACCGCGCGCTTGGCATCATGTATCTGTGGGGCGTATGGGACGGACTTGAGAGAATTCGAAAGGGGAATGCATAAATGGTACCGAATCATGAGAATTTAGCAGGCAAAGTTGCCGTTATTACGGGAGGAAGCGGCGTGCTTTGCGCGGAGATGGCAAGAGAGCTGGGGCGTCAGGGCGTGAAGGTAGCGATCCTGAACCGTACGGCGGAAAAAGGCGAAGCCGTGGCGCGTGAAATCCGCGAAGCGGGAGGCACGGCCATTGCGGTTGCCTGCAATGTGGTGGATGCGGAAAGCGTAAAGGAAGCCAGCGCGGTTGTACTAGAGCAGCTCGGCAGCTGCGACATTCTGATTAACGGCGCCGGCGGCAATCATCCGGACGGCATTACGACGAAGGAAACGTTCCATCCGGATGATCTGGCAAACCCTGAAGTGACGACCTTTTTTGATCTGAAAAAAGAAGGCTTTGGCTTCGTATTCGACCTTAACCTTCTCGGCACTCTTATTCCTACTCAAGTATTCGCGAAGCAGATGATCAACAAGCCTGGCGCTACGGTTATCAATATGTCCTCCATGAGCGCGCCTAGTCCGATGACGAAGGTACCGGCATACAGTGCGGCCAAGGCGGCAATCAACAACTTTACGCAATGGCTGGCGGTTCATATGGCGGATGTGGGTATCCGCGTCAATGCAATTGCGCCGGGCTTTTTCCTGACGGAACAGAACCGCAAGCTTCTTACGAACGAAGACGGCTCTCTCACGGAGCGTTCCAATAAAATCATTACCCACACGCCGATGCGCCGCTTCGGCAAGCCGGAGGATCTGCTGGGCACCCTCGTATGGCTGGCGGACGAGAGTGTGTCCGGCTTCGTAACCGGCATTACCGTTCCGGTCGACGGCGGCTTTATGGCTTACTCCGGCGTGTAATGTTAATATAAGGATGCAGTTTAGTGAAAATTGGAAGGAGTGGCGATTGTGAAATACCGGAGACTCGGAAGTACGGATCTTAACGTATCTGTCATTGGCATTGGAACGTGGCAGTTCGGAGGAGAATGGGGACGTGAGTACGCGCAAGGCGAAGCCGATGCGATTCTCGACAAGGGGCATGAGCTTGGCATCAACCTGATTGATACAGCGGAATGCTACGGCGATCATCTCTCGGAATCTCTTATTGGCGACTACATAAGCCGCCGCAATCGTGAGGACTGGATTATCGCAACGAAATTCGGCCATCACTTCCATGAGCGGTTCACGCGTACGGATGTTTTTGACCCGGCGGGTGTTATCAAGCAGCTGGATGCATCTTTAAAGGCGTTAAAAGTAGACTACGTTGATCTTTATCAGTTCCATTCCGGGCCTGATCATGTCTTCGATAACGACGATCTGTGGACGGCATTGGACAAGCAGGTACAGGCGGGTAAAATCCGATTCCTCGGCACGTCGATAGGCAGCAACGCGAATATCCATCAAACAGAGGCCTCTGCGAAAGTAGGCTCCCGTGCGATCCAAGTCGTGTACAACCGACTGGACCGTGTACCGGAAGAGCAGGTATTCCCGTCCTGCCAGCGCCAGGACCTTGGCGTGCTTGCGCGTGTACCGCTTGCAAGCGGGTATCTCAGCGGCAAGTACAAGCCGGGCGCGGTGTTCAGCAGCACGGATGTGCGCCATCGCCATGATGCGGAGAGCACGCTGGAGAAGCTGAAGGAAGTCGAGCGCATTCAGCGCGAGGAAGTGCCGCAAGGGGTGGACATGGCAAGCTGGGCGCTGGCATGGTGCCTCAAGCATCCGGCCGTTACGGCCGTTATCCCGGGCTGCAAGGATCCGGAGCAGGTCGCGTCCAACGCGCTTGCTGCACAGCTCGTAAGCGAGCCGCATCCGCAGGACGTGAAGATGACGAAGGAATAGAGTGATATGGATAGAGCCGGCCCATCTTTGATGAGCGGCGCCTCAAGTTGGATACAATCTGACAAGAGGCGCCGCTCAGGGGCAGGCTCTATTTCTTTTTTTGGAGGGTGAGTGGATTGTGGTTAAAACTTGGATCATGATGGGTTTAGTTGTAATACTATTGACCGGCTGCAGCAGTCAGAGTGCGAAACCGGATTCTTCTCCAGCACCGGAGTATACGCCGTTCCTGGCGGAGCAAGAAGGTGAGCTGCGGCTCGTTGTGCTCGTGCAGGAGAAGGTGCAGGAAGAGACTCGGGCTGTTAACGATATGGTCGCTGCAATGGCGGGCCGGTTCACGCCGGTCATCTATGATGTGAAGACGGAGGAAGGGAGAAGGGCTGCGTTGCAGCTTCAAACGAACAGCAGAGAATATCCTGCTTATTATCTTTTTAATAACCATCAGCTGCTGGCACAGGGCTATGACCTGTCGCAGATTGCGCAGGCAGCTATGGATTACACGGATCGGCTGTCAGTTGGAGGCGCGAGCAGCAGCTAAACCGCAAGCTGCAGGCCGGAATAAGCCGAGCAGTCAGCGCTTGAGGCAGCTTCCAACAACAAGGCAAAAAAGGACCTAACCCGGCATCACTCGAGTGCGGCTTTCGCGGGAGTGGAGGGAGCTAGGCCCTTGGATAAGGAACAGGGCTTAGAAGAAAAAGAACGAGCGGAAGCCGCGTTTTTTGCGCTTGCCATCCTCCTCATGGGAAGGCGAGGCTTTGCCGAATGCAGCCAGTTCCTGCTGCGGAGTGCGCAGCGCCTCGATGGTGGCGGCTAGCTCGGTCAGCGATTTGCGGAGCTCCTCCAGTTCTTTGCGATGATGGAGCAGCTGGACGGTAACGACTTCATCGGCCTTCTGGGACAGGGCATTTTCTATGGCATTAAGACGTTCGAGCATCGGATCGGGTTCGTCAATTAAGGAGGTTGAAGGACGGAAAGGGGCGGAAGGGACGATTGCTTGCGAAACGTCTTGCGATTGGACAGCCGGGCCGACAGGTAAAAGATTCACAGGGCGGGCACCGGCAACATCTGCAGCTGCAGCAGCATGCTGATAGCCGGCTGTTATCTCCGCAGATGCTTTAGCTCCTGCCTCACCGCTTACCGCATTGCCGCCAGCAGCATGAACAATCCCCGCACTATCAACCACGAGTGCTCCGGCACCGCCTCTGCTGATCCCAGCCGTTCCCTTGACTACGATACTTCCGCCAGCAGCATGAACGTTTCCGGCACTATCCACTACAAGTGCACCAGCGCCGCCGCCTCTGCCAACACCGGTAGATCCGGGAGCGTGAACATTACCAGCCTCATCCACCACCAGCTTAACGGAATCATCAGATTGACCTGCAGAACCATCCGCCGCCGTATCAACAGCACCATTCGTTCCCATTACTTCTGCGGCTACAGCCGCCAATGCTTCTTCCTCCGCCAGCGACAGCAGTCTAATGTCATACAGGGCTGTTCCGGAATCCAGCTGACCCTTGATCTGCCGAAGCTTGTCCATTGCCGGGGCATCAAAAATATAGTGTCCGAACATATCCTTACGGAAGGAAGCCGGGAAGGTGGACACCCAACGCCTGACGGTTGTTTCACTGACGGCCAGCTGATGGGCCGCCTCTTTTGTTTTGAGCAACGTCATTTCATCACCTCATTCATTTGTCACTTACGAGACTTATTCGTCCTCGCAAGCCAACTCCCTTCCCGCCTGACAAAGGTAGTGGTATATCGCTAAAAGAAGTGCTGATCCGATTCAATTCGCCGCCAGCCGCGATTTTTGAGAAAAACGAACATTATTAACGTCGTTAACCCTATAGTTCGTGAATAGCCGACAAATTCCGCAAAAAAGGATTGACACAGCCTGCGGCCTCCTTTAATCTTATGAAGGTTAATTGAAACAACTAATCATATTCGTATATCCTCATCAATATGGCGTGAGGGTCTCTACAAGGAGCCAAAAATCCTAACTACGAATAAGGGATACGTGTACCAACTTCCCTTCATTCGCGGCTTAGGATTTTTTTTGTTTCCCATATTTACTAATCCGCCGCAATCAAGGAGACAATAGGTACCAATACCCGGACATTATGGACAATCTGGAGGGAACGAATCAATGGATCGCCTGTTTAAATTGAAGGAGCGGGGCACAACGGTAACAACGGAGCTGCTTGCGGGAGTGACTACCTTTTTGACGATGGTCTACATCGTCATCGTGAATCCCGGCGTGCTAAGCGAAGCGGGAATGGACTTCCACGGTGTATTTATCGCGACCGTCCTTGCAAGTATCGTAGCAACGCTTATTATGGGACTTTTCTCAAACTATCCGATCGCGCTGGCACCGGGCATGGGGCTTAACGCTTACTTTGCTTTTTCCGTAGTAGGGGGAGAAGGCGTTTCGTGGCAAACGGCGCTTGGCGCTGTATTTGTTGCGGGGGTCATCTTCATTCTGCTGTCTCTGACTTCCTTCCGCTATATGCTGCTTGATGCCATCCCATCAAGTCTGAAGCATGCCATTACGGCGGGTATCGGTTTATTCATCACGTTTATCGGACTGCAAAATGCGAAGATCGTCGTTGCTTCGCCGGCAACGCTCATCACGATGGGCGATCTGTCGCAGCCGATGACGCTGCTTACGGTTGTTGGTCTTATTATTTCACTGATTCTGATGGCTTACCGGGTAAAAGGTTTCCTCTTCATCGGCATGATCATCACCGCGATTATCGCGGTCATTACCGGTCAGATGCATCTGCCGGAAAGCTGGACTGCGCTGCCTACGGGACTTAACGCGACAGCATTCCAGCTGGATATTGGCGGGGTGTTCGAAAATGGCCTTTATGCCGTTATTTTCACCTTCCTGCTTATTACGCTGTTCGACACCACCGGCACCATGCTTGGCGTTGCGGAGCAGGCGGGCCTGCTGAAGGATAATAAATTCCCGCGTTCGCGCGGCGCATTGCTTGCCGATGCGATTGGCACAACTACTGGCGCGCTGTTTGGCACGAGCCCGACTTCCGCTTATATCGAGTCAAGCTCCGGTGTTGCGATTGGCGGCAGAACGGGCCTGACTGCGATTACGGTAAGCGTACTGCTCGCACTGACACTCTTCTTCTCCCCGACGGTATCGGTTCTGGCGGGTATCCCGGCCATTACGGCTCCTGCGCTCATTATCGTGGGCTTCCTGATGATGAATGTTCTGCGCAAAATCGAATGGAACGATATCGAGGAAGCTTTCCCGGCGTTCCTGATCGTTGTCCTAATGCCGCTTACGTACAGCATTGCGACAGGGATTGGTGTTGGCTTTATCGTGTATCCGATTCTGAAGCTGATTCGCGGCAAGGGCAAAGAGGTTCATCCGATTTTCTATGTGTTCGCGGTTCTGTTCTTTATCCAAATCGGGTTCTTCGGCCACTAGCACTTAAGCATCAGGCACTGACCGGGGAAGAGCACAAATCCCATCCCTCACACGTACAATAACCCATGGCATGATCATGGGAGGGGGAGGAGAATGCTTCAGATTTCGGGCAGTGACGCCGGGCAGCTTAACCCGTTTGCGTTAACGCCGGTGGAGCGGGAAGTGCTGCAGGGCAAGCAAAATAGTCCGGTCGTCTACAATTATGACTCGATGAATGCGCTCCGGTTCGAGCTGCGCCTGAGGGACCGCACGGTGAATGCGGCTAGAATGATGCAGGACAGCAGGGTGGATTTTGCGGTGTTCCGTGAATCCAGATGTAATCCGCGCTATTGGACACGGACGGAGAACGGCGGATTTCAGATGAATCCGGGCGTGAGGCCGTCGGATGCGATAAATGATATTTTTATGAACGGTGAGCTGTACGGGTTCGAATGCGCGACGGCAATCGTTATCGTGCTGTACAAAGCGGTGCTGGATACGATCGGGGAGCAAATGTTTAATCAGCTGTTCAACCCTCTGTATCTGCGCGACTGGAATCATGACAGCGACCTGTGGTTCATTACGACACATAACAAGAATGAATCGTATCCGGGTGACGTGATGTACTTCCGCAATCCGGACTTTGACCGGGATACACCGGAATGGCAAGGGGAGAATGTCGTGAAGCTGTCGGAGAATTTGTTCTTCGGTCATGGCATCGGCATCGAGCCGGGGCAGCAGATTATTAATGCTCTGAACAAAATGCGCGGGCCCTTCAGCACGGAGTCGGCTTATCTCGATGATCTGGTCGTGCATCCGAACTTCAGGCATTTGCAGACGATTACATCGCGTGGATTCCGCTATGCGGCAAGGCTTGCGGAGTAGTCAGGATAGAAAGACGGTCCCAGCTCCGGGACCGTCTTTCTCATATGGAGCGCATGTTTTTGCGGAACAGCTGGGGCGCCTCGCCGGTAATTTTCTTGAACAGACGCGAAAAATAATACACATCGCTGTAGCCTAGCGCTGCGGCAATTTCCTTGACCGTCTGCTCGGTATTGAGCAGGCGGTTTTTCGCTTCGGCCATCTTCAGCCGGTGAACATATTCGTGCAGGGCGAAGCCGGTATATTCGCTGACCGTCCGCCGGAGCGTCGATAGCGCCCAATGATGGCGCTCGGCAAAAGCTGCCGCATCAAACGGCTCATGCAAGTTGGCGGACAACGCCTCGAGCAGCTGGGCAAGACGCGCTGTCTTCCCTTGAGCGGAGGGGGATGACTGGCAGCTCTGCACCCATTCATACAGGAGCGATTCAAGCAGGAGCGAAGCGCGGTCCGCGTTAGCCGGTGTACCGCTTTCCATCAGCGCAAAGATCCGGTCAATCCGGTTCTGCGAGGAGGCATCTTCTCCCGGATGCATGACCGTATTCGGCTGAATAGGCCAATGCTCGAGCCACTCTTGCAACCTTGTTCCTTCTATAGTGAAGTAATACTCATCCCAATAACCTTCCGGATCAGGACCATAATCATAGCGGATACCGGGTTGAAATAAGAAGAGGCTTCCCGCCGTTATCCGATCTGCTTCTCCATGGTTCACCCGGTAGGAGCCTGAGCCTCCGGCAATGTAGACGATCGCCCAATAGGTAAATACAGCCCCTTGCCGGTAATACGTCCGCCCTGGCAAATAGCCCGCCGTCCGAATAACGAGAGAGCGAACGGACAGCTTGGCGGGATCAAGCGTTAAATCGACAACACGTAGGGGCTTTGGACTGATCATATAATCCATGAATTGAGCCATGCTGTTCATTCCTCTCTTTTACCTCTCATGATAAATTGAATGAAGAGCAGGTTGCAACTGATTATAGGAAACATGGAGGAGATGCAGGCAATGGCGAAATTAAGAGTTGGGATTATTGGAGCAGGTTCAATATCGGGTTCACATCTGCATGCTTATTCGGTTCATCCTGAGGTGGAACTTACGGCTATTGCCGATATGAACGGGGAGCGAGCGCAGGAGAAAGCCGCTTCCTACGGCATCCCTCATGTTTACGATAACTATAAAGAATTGCTGGCGAATCCGGAGATTGATGCCGTAAGCATCTGCACCTGGAATAACAGCCATGCCGAGATTGCCGTTGCGGCACTGGATGCCGGCAAACATGTCCTGTGCGAAAAGCCGCTTGCCCAGACCGTTGATCAGGCGCTTGCCGTACAGGAAGCCGTGGAGCGTTCCGGCAAGCTGCTGCTTGTTGGTTTTGTCCGCCGGTATGCCGACCAGGCACAGCTGGTGAAGCAGTATGCGGATAGCGGGCAGCTTGGAGAGATTTATTATGCAAAAGCCTCCGCAATTCGCCGGCTTGGCAACCCGGGCGGATGGTTTGCGGATGCCTCGCGATCGGGAGGCGGCCCGCTTATTGATATCGGCGTACATATGATCGATCTGTGCTGGTATCTGATGGGCAAGCCAAAGCCGGTCTCGGTAAGCGGCAATACGTACCGGAAGCTGGGCAACCGGTCGCATATTGAAGGGCTGAGCTTCTACAAAGCGGCGGACTACGATGCCTCACTTAATGATGTGGAAGATTTGGCGAATGCCTTGATCCGCTTCGAGAATGGCGCTTCTCTATATGTAGATATCAGCTACACGCTGCATGCCGCGCAGAACGAGATGAGCAGCAAGATTTACGGAACCAAAGGCGGAGTGGAGATAGATCCGAAGCTCGTTATCGTTACCGAGCAGTTCAATAAGATTGTCAATATCGAGCCGCAGCTGGATCATCTAACCTTCCAGTTCCAGGAAAGCTTTGATCTTGAAATTGCCCATTTTGTAGATTGCTGCTTCGGAAAAGCTGAGCCAATCAGCCCTGTTGAAGACGGCGTTGAGCTGATGAGGATGCTTCAGGCCGTGTATGAATCGGCAGAGCTTGGTACAGAGGTTGTTCTAAATAAGGATGCTGCGGCTCCGGCGGCCGCTGCGACGCGGGAGGGCGTATAAACGATGACAGATCTGGCGAGAACAAAGATTAACAATCCAATTGGCGTAATTGTGGAGAGCTTTGGAATAGGCCTTCATGAAGGGTTGAAGAAGGCCAAAGAGGTTGGGGCGGAAGGCGTCCAAATCTATGCGGTGAGCGGTGAGACGGATCCTGCGAACTTGTCTGCTTCGGCCCGCCGTGAGTTGAAAGACCGGATTGATTCGCTGGGCCTTACGATCTCCGCGTTATGCGGCGATCTTGGCGGACATGGCTTCCAGGATGCAGCGGCTAATCCGGCGAAGATCGAGAAGTCGAAGCGGATTCTGGAGCTGGCGCTTGATCTAGGAACAAATATCGTAACGACGCATATCGGCATCGTGCCTGACGATACGGAATCGGCTATTTACGCGGCCATGCAGTCTTCTTGTGAAGAGCTTAGCAGCTATGCGAGCAGCATGGGAGCGTATTTTGCCATTGAGACGGGTCCTGAGCCTGCCGCAAGGTTGAAGTCGTTCCTCGACTCGCTTACGACCAATGGGGTGTCGGTCAATTTTGACCCGGCAAATATGGTAATGGTAACGGGAGATGATCCGGTTCAGGGCGTCTATCTGCTGAAGGACTATATCGTGCATACGCATGCGAAGGATGGGCTTAAGCTGGCTGCCGAGATCGATCCTCGGGTAGTGTACGGCTATCTGGGCTTTGCAGGGATGAGCCATGACATTATTGCCGATATGGCGAGCGAAGGTGCTTTGTTCCGCGAGGTTCCGCTTGGGGAAGGCAGCGTTCCGTTCGACCGTTACTTGAAGGCGCTGCAGGATATCGGCTTCAACGGTTACCTAACGATAGAGCGGGAAGTCGGACAGCGTCCGGAGGAGGATATCCGCAAGGCGGTTGAGTTCCTGCGCGCTTTTCGGTAGTTAGATAAAGGTAGCATCTCCTTAGGTCTGGTACGTCATGCCTCCAAATGACAGATTCCGGTGAAAACCGTTGCAAAATGTTAATATTTGAGCCGCATAAACCGCCCTTTTGTCCGTTAATATAGAGGTAATAGGCGTGAAGGGGGGAGTTGCAGATGAACGTTCCTGTTGGAGTTTGGATTTTTGCTGCCATCATCGTTGTTTTGCTCACCTGGATGACCCTTTGGGTCACTAAGAAAGCATATTCGAAAAAATGGGACGACTCCGACGTGTAGTCGGGCCGTACTGGCATAAACAAGGGCTGCCCGAACGAAGCAACACTCCATTATCTTGCAAGGATGGAGCGTTGCTCAGCGGGGCAGCTCTTTTTCGTGGGTGCCGAGAGTTAAAGCACCTACAGTAACCAATAAAGTAAGGGCAACCTTTAAGCCATTGGCTTAGGGGTTGCCCTTTTGGTTTTGGTTTAGCTAGTTAACCCGGGAACTCGAGCAGAGCCGGGTCGACGGCAGGCACGAGGCCTTCGTCTGCTGCGCGGGTAAGCAGTGTTGAAATAGCGGCATAACCGCTGCTGCCAAGGTTGCCGGTGAAGTCGTTTACGTACAGGTTAATGTGCTGCTCGGCAACGGCCGGGTCCATTTCCTGCGCATGCTGCAGCACATAGTCCTTCGACGCTTCGGGATGCTTCCAGGCATACTCGACGGATTTCTCGATCCAGCTCGAGATGGCTGCAAGATCCAGCGAACGGCGGGCGATGATGGCGCCCAGCGGGATCGGCAGTCCGGTATCGGACTCCCACCAGCTGCCGAGGTCAACGAGCATGGACAAGTCGTAATTCTGGTATGTGAAGCGGGCTTCATGAATAACAAGTCCTGCGTCAATCTTGCCGCTCTGTACGGCGGGCATGATCTCATGGAACGGCATTACGATAATTTCGCCTACGCCGCCGGGAACATTTTGCGCGGCCCAGAGACGGAACAGCAGATAAGCGGTTGAACGTTCGCTAGGAACGGCAACCCGTTTGCCGCTTAAAGCAGATGGGTCTTCAAGCTTATCCTTTGTCAAAACAAGCGGGCCGCATCCTCGGCCAAGCGCACCGCCGCAAGGCAGCAGCGCGTAGTCTTTCAGCACCCACGGAAGAGCAGCGTAGGAGATTTTGAGCACATCCAGATCACTGTCGCCGCTTGCTGCCAGATTGTTCGTAATGTCGATATCGGCATAAGTGACATCAAATTCCGGAGCACCGGGAACCAGTCCATGCGTCAGGGCGTGGAAGACAAACGTGTCGTTTGGACACGGGGAAAAAGCGATTTTCATTCAATTACCTCCCGTAATACGGAGCTTGCAGCTTCGAGAGACTGCAGGGCGTCCTTAATCCGCCATTCGCTGCGGTCGCGCGGACCAACCGGATTCGAAATGGCTCGAAGCTCCAGCACCGGCAGACCCGCGCGCCGGGCAGCGGCGGCAACGCCAAAGCCCTCCATCGCTTCCGCGGCAGCACCGGGAACCCGTTCGGCCAGCCCGGAAGCGGTCTCGGCTGATCCGGTCACTGTAGATAAAGTGAGGACAGGACCAAGAGCGGTCTGCAAACCGGCAGCCTGAAGCGCCGATGTCAGACGTTCGGCAAGCTCTGTATCGACATCGATATGGGCGGAGCCAAAACCAAGCTTCTCCACGCTGTGGAAACCTTCCGGCGTTTCCGCGCCAAGATCGGCGGCAACGATCGCATTCGAGACAACAAGCGAGCCAACCTCGGCACGCTCCTTGAATCCGCCTGCAATACCCGCGGAAATAACAAGGCGGTAAGCACCGGAGCCTGCCAGCGCGAGAACCGTTGCCGTGCTGACGGCGGCTTCCACCGGACCAACGCCGGCTTCCATCACTTCGAAGCGGTCATCGCCGTTAAGTCCGCGAAGGACAGCATCCCGTTCGACCGCAACGGCGGTCATAACGAGTATTTTTCCATTTTCGCTCATGCTGCAAACTCCTTTGATATAAATGAAACGTGCCACGCCGCGAATGAATGGCGAAGCCGTTGTATCTAAGTTCCCGATAGTGGAAACTCATTTCTATTTGGCGACCTCGATGGAGATTGCCTCACTACTAAAGTAATTATAGACCTCTTGAGAGGTGGTTGTCATTTTTTCAAATATAAGAAAGTATAAGTTTTCTCTATACTATGCTTATATTTCACCGCGAAACGCCGGCTGCTCCTCCTATGGAAGGCGCGGCAGTTATCGCTTGCGAACTTCAAAAAACTCGCATTCCTGCCTGGTATAGTAGACGAGGTCGCTTACGCTGGACTGGATGACAACAATACTATCGTCGAATCGGACCACGGTCCCGCCGTTGTTTACAATATAATCATCCTTAAACACGCGTACCGGATATTTCCGGCGAACGGCCTCCTCGAAATCCGGATCGGTGAATAGTTTTCGGTTCATACTCACTATTCTCATCTCTCCTTTCATTAGTAGTGAATTCGTTAAAAACAGTGTAGGCTTAATTGAGGCTGTTGTCCATGCGGAGCGAAAAGCTTGGTTTATGCTTGGTGAGCGGGTACAATATAGGTAGCATTTTATAGAAGCGGGAGGATATAATCCATGACCTTACATAATGACAAAATGACAGTATTTATTGGTTCTTACGCGGAGGCTTCGGCAAGCGGCGTTTACCGTTATGAGTTTGATGCGGCAGAAGGGACGCTGACGCTGAAGGAACAGGCATCCGGGCTTAGAAACCCGACCTTCCTGAATGTGGATGCGGCTAACCGCAGACTGTACGCCATCGCGGAAGGAGCAGATGCGGACGGGGCGAAGGTTGGCGATGCCGTAGCTTTCTCGATTGAAGGCGGTCTGGAAGAGCTCAACCGGAAGCTGGCGATTACAGCACCATCCTGCCACATTCAGCGTGATGCGGACAGCGAATTTGCGCTGCTCTGCAGCTATCACGGGGGCCGGATCAGCCTGGTTTCTCTCTCGGACAATGGCGAAATCGGCGAGATCCTCGACATTCAACAGCATGAAGGCAGCGGTCCTCATCCGAACCAAAAAACACCGCATCCGCACAGCACGAATTTCAGCCCGGACGGCAAATATATTTTTGTGCCGGATCTTGGGATTGACCGGATCGTTGCTTATGCCTTGGATAAAGAAAACCGCAAGCTGGTCCGCCATGGCGAGACCGTGGTCCATCCGGGCGCTGGCCCGCGCCACATGACGTTCCATCCGAACGGTCAGTTTGCTTTTGTGATTAACGAGCTGGATTCGACGGTTATCGCTTTCCGTTACGATGCGGAAAAAGGTGCGCTCGAGGCCGTGCAGACCGTGTCGACGCTGCCGGAAGGGTTCACAGAGGCGAACGGCACCGCGGAAATCGCGATTTCCGAGGACGGCCGATTCCTTTACGGCTCGAATCGCGGACATGACAGCCTTGTTGTATTCGCGGTGGATGCGGAGAGCGGCCAGCTGACATTGGTTGGACATGTGTCTACGGAAGGAAAGCATCCGCGGCATTTTGCGCTGGTACCGGGCGGTCAATTCGCAATTACAGCTAACAAGGATACGAATAATGTGGCGGTATTCCGTATTAGCGAGTCGGGGATGCCGGTGTTTACGGGCTATTCGATCGAGATTTCCCAGCCGGTATGCGTCATTCCTGTACAGCTTTAATACTGCATAAGTAGTGCCGGGGGAGAGTGAATGATGCAGATTTCAGAGCATTTGTGTCAGACAATCAAATCGGTTCACGGTGAAAAAGGTGAGCAGTGGCTGGCGGAATTTGATAAGCTGCTGCTAGATTGCGAGGAAAAATGGGAGATGACGGTGGAATTGCCGTCTCCTTTTACCTTGTCCTTTAATTTTGTTGCCCCGGCCGTGCTGCGGGATGGGACGGAAGCCGTGCTGAAGCTTGTTGTGCCAAGCCGGGAATTCCGCACGGAGCTTGCGGCTTTGAGGTTGTACGATGGCCGCGGCGCGGTACGCTTGCTGGCCGCGGACGAGGAGCGGGGCGCGCTGCTTATTGAGCGCGCTAAGCCTGGTTTGATGCTGGCGGAGTCGGAGCTTAGCGACGACGACAGGACGTTGGCCGCCGCCGAGGTGATGCGGCGGCTGGTTGTTCCCGCACCGGACGGGGGAGAATTCCCGTCCGTAGCGGACTGGGCCGCGGGCTTCGCCAGGCTGCGCCAGCGGCATGGCGGCGGCACGGGGCCGCTGCCGGAGCGCGTGGTCAGCCGCGCGGAGGAGACGTTCCGCCGCCTGCTCGAAGAGGGCGGCGAGTTGTTTCTGCTCCATGGTGACCTGCACCATGGGAATATTTTGTCTTCGGGTCATGGCGGGCCGGTATGGCTGGCCATTGACCCGAAGGGTGTGGTTGGGGAAGCGGAATACGGAACGATTCCGCTGCTCTTGAACCAGCTGCCGCCGAAGGGGCAGCGGGAAGTGATCCGGCGCCGCGTACTTCTGTTATGCGGCGCGCTTGGTCTGGACCACGCCAGGCTGCTGGCGTGGGGGTTCGCCCATGCAGTGCTGTCAACCGCATGGTGCGACGAAGACGGCGTCGGCGATATCCCCGCCGCGCTGGAGAAAGCCTATTGGTTCGAGGAGCTGCTTGACGAGCTGCCTTAAGCTCGTTTCCTGCTTGCTCCAACAGCAGCTCCGAGCTCTCCAAGACCCCTTGAAGCAACCCCAAAAGCCGACCTTCCGTCGGCTTTTTCCTTCTCCGGAACATTTTCCGCGAAAAAACAGTTGACATTTCCAATCCTATACAGTAATTTATTGATAAATAAATAAACGAGGTTGCCTATGACGCCAAGAGAAAAAGACTTCCACGCTGTAACGAACCGGAAAGAACAGATTTTAGATGCAGCCGCCTCGCTATTTGCGAATAACGGGTACTACAAGACAACTACAGGTATGGTTGCTGCGGAGGTTGGGGTCACTCAGCCCTATGTGTTCCACTTCTTCAAGACGAAGGAAGGATTATACCTGGCTGTACTGGAGAGAGCACAGAAACGATTGATGCACGCCTTCTCTACGGTAGAAGCTCCGCCGGAATTTCTCCACCATCAGATGGGAAACGCCTTTAACGAGCTGATGGCCACACATCGGGATGAAACGCTGCTGTGCATGCAGTCCTATACGACACCTGAGCCGAATGTCCGGGAGATCGTGAAGCAGAGATTTGCCGAGGTGCATCAGGTGATAGCAGAACGTTTCGATCGGGCAGGGATTCCAAATCCAAGTCAGCAGGCCTCAACCTTTATTGCTTGCGGCATGGTCATTACGATGTCCGAAATTCTCCAGCTTCCCGTGCTGGCAGACTTGGGGCAGCTGGGTCTTACAGAAAAGTAGGAGGCAGCTTCGGCTGCAGGTTTTAAAGTCAACCTCTAGTCGAAGTCGCATATATCCTTATACTGAGCCTTTTAATCGCGAAACGGTTGCCGCACCTCCTATGGAAGGCGCATCCGTTATCGCTTGCGGGATTCATTTATTTATCAATAAATAATAATCGAAAGGGGAGCCTACTGTGACTGATACGCCCCGTTTGCCCCGTAAGTCTTCGAAGACTCGCAGCCGTAAGATCCGCCATCCTGTTTAAGCTTATTTTTTTTGAGCTTGTATTTATTAATCAATAAATAAAAAACCAAAATAAGGAGAGATTTAAAAATGTTAACGACTGCTTCTCGTGTTCGCCTGCTTGTAGTAACTTGTATTGCCCTGTTTATGGCGATGCTCGACAATCTGGTTATCGGGGTGGCACTGCCTTCCATCCAGGAGGATTTTCATGCCGAAATGTCCGATCTGCAATGGTTCCTCAATGCTTACACCTTGGCTTTTGCGGTGCTGCTCGTCCCGTTCAGTGCGATTGGCGACCGTTTTGGCCGTAAAAAAATGTTTTTGCTCGGCATTGTCCTGTTCACCCTAGGTTCGCTTGCTTCTGCCCTTAGTACCAGCTCTATTGAGCTGTCGCTATCAAGAGCTCTGCAGGGAATCGGCAGTGCGGCCATCATTCCGCTCAGTTTAACGCTCGTTAATGCGGCCTTTCCTCCTGAAAAACGTGCCGCAGCTATCGGCCTATGGTCCGGCATTTCCGGGCTGGGACTGTCGATTGGACCTTTGGTCGGCGGGATTATCGTCAATGGCGCACCGTGGGAAATGGTATTCTGGATTAACGTACCGATTGGTATCCTTGCCGTTATCCTTGGCGCAATGTGGCTGCCGGAATCAAAAGGAGAGCGCAAGCCTTTGGACCTGCCGGGTATTGTGCTTCTGGGCGCATCGTTGTTTGGCATTGTGTTTGGATTAATGCGCGGTAACTCGGAAGGCTGGGATTCGATTAGTGTCTGGGGGGCTATTGCCGGCGGTGTGGTCCTGCTGCTGGCGTTCTACTTCTGGGAGCGCAGCAGGAAGCAGCCCTTCGTCCAATTTTCCTATTTCCGTAACCGGACGTATAGTGCCTATTTGTCAGCCGGCTTTTGGATGAATGCCGGAATCTTCGGTGCGATCTTCCTGCTCACGTTGTTTCTGCAGCAAGCCCAAGGCTATTCTGCACTTGGAGCGGGTGTGAGAGAGATGGCATGGACCGTCTGCACGATGATCTGCGCGCCGCTTGCCGGATTATTGGTTGGCCGATTTGGTTCCAAACGGATATTGCTCTTTGGATTATTCCTGCAGACGGCCGCGATGATCTTTATCGCCTGCCTTATTATTGGCAAGGGTGCGATCTTCCCATTTGGCTATATCGTTCCGGCAATGGTCGCAGCTGGTGCAGGCATGGGCTTTAGCTTTACCCCGCTCTCCCACGGCATTCTGACATCCGTTCCGGAGCATGCGGCGGGTGAGGCCAGCGGTCTGAGCAATGCATCCCGTGAGCTTGGCGGAGTATTTGGTGTAGCCATCAGCGGTCTTGTCTTCGAAAGCGGCGGTGCGATTACATCGCCTGAGGTCTTTGGTGACCATCTCGTTCCTGCTCTGTTTGTGCTCGCCGGCATGCTCGCCATCGGTTTCTTGTCGGTAACGTTCTTGAATCGGGATAACCGGACTGTGCCAGCGGGAAAAGAAGGTCCAGCAGCAGCTAATCGAGTTGAAACGAGCAACTAATATATATAGAAGAAAAAAATCGCCCAGCCGCGTCGACAGAGACCTGGCTGGGTCTTTTTGTGCTTTCGAACTAGGGCGAGTTTGCTGCTGGCAAGACTAGGCTGGATTTCATCCAGCGTAAAGGGTTACTTCGAGCTAACTCATGTCAGTACGTTGGATTTCATCCAGTAAAAAGGGCATGATTCATCCAACTACAATTAAATCGGCAGATTCTACTGGATAAAATCCATCGTAGAGACTGTGATTTAGCCAAATTGCAGAGTGACATTGGAGCAAATCCAATGTGGCACGCACGGTGTGAGTGCAAACAGAAGTGCTGCGGGGAGTATGGCAAGGGAAATAAACGATAGAGGAGGTATTGCGGGTGAAGTTGGTCGCGAGGATCGAGCGAAGGTAGGTATGGCGGTAGATATAGCATGGAGCTTGAGCAAAGGCAGGTATGTTGAAGGTGGCGCGGTAGCGAGGATCGAGAAAGGTTAAAGATATGGCAAATGACACAGTCACGAGGAGTGAGCAAAAGCAGTGTAATAATGGTGAAGCAGTCATGATTGATCGAGCGAACCCAGATGTATTGCAATGGATATGACCCAAAATCCGAGCGAAATACGAGGTTTTACGGATGGTGTAGTCGCGAAATATGGATAAAAGCAGGGTATTAGCGGTGACGGAGCCGAGAGAAAAGGGCGAAATATGAGGTATTTCGGATATAAATGGCTTGTTCTCATAGGGTCCTCGCGGACTACGGGACTCGCAAATCGGCTGCTCTGACAGTTAAGCCAATTGTCCATCGTCCTACCGCTGGACTAGCTCATTTTACAATTGGTACATAGGTGATGCGTGGAATGGAGTGGAAAAGTTGTTATTTTCAATGCGAACGGTCGGAATTGACAGGCATTGACGTAACAAATTTAATTAAAGCGCTTACTTAAAATCTCCAATTCTACCTGATCCGACCCTTTCAGGACCATTTGACTCTAAAATACCGACAAACCTAGGCCATCGGGCAGGAAACCGGGAGGGTAACGGATTATGAGAATGTTCTTATCGTTTTGATACGACCGGGCATTATCCCGACTATTTGCCGGCTGTATGGCCAAAGTCCCTTGCATTCGTATTTCGCTGCGACTAACTGTAGCAATTTCCTCTGCCTTCCATATCCGCTAAAGCCTGCTCCTATGCGGCAGAACGCCACTTTCCCGCCTGTCCTGATACTGTACCTATGGTTGTGTATGGAATACCTAGTTTTATATCATTTTTGCACACAAAAACACATGAATTTACTGGAAATATTTCTCTCCATACGATTAATTCTTGATTAGAAATATGAAATCATAGGAAATTCAGCATGTCATCCATCATCAAAAAATGATAACAGCCGCCTAATTGAAAATATTACCTTCTTCCCTCTATGTTCCCATAACCCTTGTGACATAATCAAAGTCGAATGTTGATGGAAAGGGATGGAGGTTATTGTCGTTTTGAGCAGCCAATTGGATTTAAAGGAAATAGTGTGGCTCGTTCGGAAAAAGCTTTGGCTTGTCATTCTTGTGACCGTCCTCGGTGCGGCTGCGGCGGGTGCCTACAGTGCATGGGTGATGAAGCCAGTCTATCAAGCCAATACGAAGCTGATCGTCAACTCGACAGCGGGTCAGGCAGGATCGTTCAAGCTGGATCTGAATATGATCAACACGAATTTAAGCTTAATTAATACGTACAAGGAAATTATCCGGACCCCGGCCATTATGGACCTGGTGGTGGAGAAGCATCCCGAGCTTGGACTGACAACGGATCAGCTGATGCGTAATATCCGGTTCAGCTCGGTGAATGGCACGCAGGTTGTCACGATCTCTTATCTGGACACGGATTACGTGAGAGCGGCAAAGGTCGTCAATACGGTCTCCTTTGTGTTCCAACAGCAGATCCCGCTCATTATGAAGGTCGACAACGTGTATATCCTTCATACCGCTGACTCCAATGATCAGCCAGTAAAGGTGAAGCCGGATACGAAGCTGAACACCGCCATCGGATTTGTCGCTGCACTCCTGCTGTCGATAACGCTGGTACTGGCCTTGAATTATTTTGACGATACGTTACGGACGGAAAGCGATGTGGAACGGTATCTTGGCCTTCCTACGCTGGCAGCCATACCGAATATTAAGCAAGGCGATCTGAAGCCGAGGGCTCTGGCCGCAGTTAAAGCAGCAATAGGAAAGGAGGGGGACAAACCCAATGTCACGCAGTGATCTTAAGATTCGCCCGGTCGTAGCTGACGCGAACCCGACTTCCCCGATTTCGGAAGCTTACCGTACCTTGCGCACAAATCTGCAATATGCCGAGACGGACCGTCCGCTGCAGCTGTTGATGGTCACCTCGGCAGGTCCGGAGGAAGGCAAGTCGACGACCATTATGAATTTGGCTGTCACTTATGCGCAGATGGAGCGGCGGATCATTCTTGTTGACGCCGATCTTCGAAAGCCAACCGCGCATTTCACCTTTGGCCTCAGTAACCGTACTGGACTGTCGCATGTTTTATCTGGCCAGGCTGATCTGAAAGAGGTTATCAAGGAAAGCCGGATTCCCGGACTGGATGTGTTGACTTCCGGACCGGTACCGCCGAATCCGTCGGAGCTCCTTGGATCTTCCCGTATGGATGATCTGCTTGGGAAGCTTCGCGAGCAGTATGATATGGTCCTGATCGATACACCGCCGGTGCTGGCAGTAACCGATGCACAGGTCGTCGCTTCGAGATGTGACGGTGTGCTGCTGGTGGTTAATGCACGTACCGGCAAACGACAGCATGCCATTAAAGCGAAAAATGCCCTGCAGTTCGTCCAGGCAAGAATTGTAGGCATTGCGCTTAACCAGACCGCTCACAGGGATGCGGGACCTTATTACGAGTACGTGGATCGCACGTAAGACGAACCAACCGTTGATCAGATAGAGACATAGATCAATCAGAAGGAATAGAGGAGGAATTAATAATGCGGGCTCATTATCGGACAAAAGTTATTGTGGCGGGGGATCTGGCAGCGGTGTTGGCCAGCTTCGCCATTGCATTTGCGCTTGAACCTTCGGTACCTCAAGGCGGGGCTGTTGCATGGCTGGCTTACGGGGCGTTAGCTGCGGTTGTTGGCTTCTGGCGGCTTCACCGGCTCCGGCTTCACCGCCGGATCTGGCAGTACACCGGCATCTCGGACATGCTCTGTCTGCTGCAGGTTTCCCTGATCTCTGCTGTTGTTCCGTTTGCTGCCTGGTGGGTGATGCAGGGTGAAGCTCATCCGCTGCTTATGCTGCATCACGCGGCAGGCACTTTCCTGCTGCTGACTGCTCCACGTCTTGCATGGCGTATCTTCTGTGACAAATACAGCGTGAGCAAGCCGGCTGGCGGCCGCCGCGCCCTTATTATCGGAGCGGGAAGCTGCGGTACGATGATCGCCAAGGAAATGATGCAGAACGACGGCGTCAGCGTTACGCCGGTTGGTTTTATTGATGACGACCCGTACAAGCACCAGATGGATGTTCTTGGACTGCAAGTCCTCGGCAACCGTCACGAGATTGCTTGTGTTGTGGAATCGCACCATATCGACGAGATTATTATCGCGATGCCTTCGGTATCGAAGACCCAAATCTCCGAGCTGGTTAACCTTTGCAAAACAACGAAAGCAAAGCTGAAGATCGTACCGGATCTTCAGGATATGATTGATAACCGCGGCGCGGCAGGCCGCATGCGCGATGTCAGCGTGGAAGACCTGCTCGGCCGTGACCCGATCCGTACGGATCTCGAGCATATTGCCGGCTACGTACAGGAAAAAGTTGTTCTGGTTACAGGGGCAGGCGGTTCGATCGGCTCCGAGCTTTGCCGCCAGATTGCACCTTTTGCTCCAAGCAAGCTGCTGCTTCTTGGACACGGCGAGAACAGTATTTATACGATTGAGATGGAGATGCGCGGCATGTTCCCGCACCTTCCGATTGAGACGGTTATCGCGGATGTGCAGGACCGGACTCGTATCGACAGCGTGTTTGCCAAATTCAAGCCCCAGGTTGTCTTCCATGCCGCAGCGCATAAGCATGTGCCGCTGATGGAACGGAACCCGGCGGAAGCGATTAAGAATAATGTATTCGGAACAAAAAACGTCGCCGAATGCGCAGATGCATATGGAGCGGAGCGCTTCGTTCTGATCTCCACGGACAAAGCGGTTAACCCGACGAGCGTTATGGGTACGACCAAAAGAATTGCCGAGATGTTTATTCAGTCTCTCGACATGCACAGCAATACGAAGTTTGTAGCCGTAAGGTTCGGCAACGTGCTTGGCAGCCGCGGCAGCGTTATTCCGCGCTTCAAGGAGCAGATTGTGAAGGGTGGCCCGGTAACGGTTACGCATCCGGAGATGGTGCGTTACTTCATGACGATTCCGGAAGCCGTTCAGCTCGTTATTCAAGCAGGCTCATTCGCCCAAGGCGGCGAGGTATTTATCCTCGATATGGGCAAGCCGGTTAAGATTTACGATCTGGCGGTCGACCTGATCCGCTTGTCGGGCTACGAGCCGCATGTCGATATCGATATCACGTTCTCGGGTATGCGTGAAGGCGAGAAGCTGTATGAAGAGCTGTTGACGAATGAGGAAGGCTTATCTTCCACGAAGCATAACCGGATCTTCATCGGCAGACCGGCACAGCTCAACCGCAAGGAGCTTGATTTCGAAATTCGCAAGATGGAAAAGGTGCTTGGACAGCATCCGGATGATATCCGTGCCGTCCTGCAGCATCTTGTACCTACTTACCGCAACGGCGGCGCAACAGCTGCCGGTTAAACATAGCGAAAGCTTACGAAGCAAGAATTACTACGCAATTCTTTAAGTTAATGCTTACGAAGTAAGAATTGCTCTGCAATTCTTTTGAGGAGTGTGCAGCATGAACAATAGCGGTAAGGAGGACGGCGCTACCGGCTCAGGGTCCATTCGAACGCTTATTACTTCTCGGCTCAGCCGGGGAGGGGGCGCCAGCTTCCTGATCAATTCCATTGGAATGGGGCTGGCGATGCTGCTGCAGATCGCGCTGGCCCGGCTGCTCGGCGTCGAAGATTACGGAATATACGCTTTTGTAACAACCGTCGTGACGTTTATGGTGTTCCCGGCGAAGCTTGGCTTTGATACCACAACGGTCAAGCTTGTCTCCGCCTATCGGGTGAAGGGGGATTGGCCGCTGATCAAAGGCCTCCTGCGCCGAAGCAATCAGATTGGACTCACTCTCTCCGTCATTACAGCGCTCATCGGCATTGCGGTGGTGGCGTGGATGGACTGGGGCAGAGGAGAGCAGGGCGGGACCGCTGAGCACGCCAAAACGATTGCGTATATCGCAGGCTTTGCCTCGATTCCGCTTCTGACGCTCGCCACCTTGCGCCAAAGCGCGCTGCAGGCAATGAAGGATGCGTTGTTCGCACAGATGCCGGAGAAAATCATCCGGCCGGTACTGACCATCGGCTTTGTCGCTGCGCTTGGCGCGGCGGGAGTAGAGCTTGGCGCAGCTATGGCGCTGCTGTGCTATCTGGTTGCGACGGCAGTCACCTATGTAATTGGTGCTGTCGTGCTGAAGAAGCGGATCGGCTCGCAGACGGCCGGCGTTGTCCCAAGCTTCGAGACGCGGGGCTGGCTGCGATTATCATCGTCGTTAATGGTTAACGCCGGTATGTATTTAATTCTTGGACAATTAAACGTGTTAATGATGGGCTTCATGCGGGGAGAGACGGAATCAGGCCTGTTCTCTGCAGCGGTCCGGCTTGCTGTACTGGTATCGTTCATGCTGACGGCCGTCAATATGACGGCTTCACCGCTCGTATCCGAAAAGTATGCGAAAGGCGATATGGCAGGGCTCCAGCGGGTATGCATGCGGACGGGGCGGATTGGATTTGCTTTCGCTGCAGTCGTGTTTGCCTACTTCGTTGTTCTTGGCCATTGGACGCTTGGGCTGTTCGGCCCTGAATTTACGCAAGCCTATCCGTCCCTTCTGATTCTGGCTTTTGGCCAGCTGTTCAGCGCTTATTGCGGACAGAACGGCACCGTAGCTACAATGACCGGACGCCAAAACGCGTTAACGAAAATACTGATTGCCGCAGCAGTGGTGAACGCGGCGCTTAATGCGCTTTTGATCCCGCAGCTCGGCATGCTTGGCGGCGCACTTGCCGCTACCATATCGATTATCGTCTGGAACTCGGCCGCCGTGCTGCTGGTCAGCAAGAGGCCGGGGATTCAGACGCTTGCATGGGCGCCAAGACTGGCGCTTGTTAGAAAGAGGGGGAATTACTCGTGAAGAAAGTACTGCTGGCGGGGGTTCCGAAGTCGCCGAATTTGGGCGACGGCCTCATCGCCTACACGTTAAATCGGATTATCTCCATGCGAGGCAAGCATCAGGTTATTCATTTCGACCTGCTGGACGGCCGCTGCGACCAGTCGATGCCGATCTACTCCGCCCGCGGCGGTTTGCATTACGCGCTGGCTGGCCCGCCAAGGTCAGCGGCGGTTGAGCAGGGTGCTTCGGCGCCAGCCTTGAAGCTGAACAGCGCCGGCTCGAGCAAGAAGATGACGCCCGATGCGCTTCGGCGCCTGAAGGCTTACTGGATCCACCGCAGCAAGAACGAGAAGCTGAACCGTGAATTAAAGCAGGCGGTTGGCGAATCGGAAGCCGTAATGATCGGGGGCGGCCATCTGCTCATTGATACCTACTGGACATTCCCGTTAGCCGTCCGCCGCGTGGCGGAAGAGGCGAAGCGCCAAGGCAAGCCGCTTCATATTCTGCTTGTTGGCGCACGCGGACCTTGGAGCTCCCAGGCGAAGCGCTGGCTGCTTGGGGTTTGCCGGTACGCAGCATCCATCGCTGTACGGGATGAAGATTCTCGGCGGTTCCTGCTAGGCTTGGATCCAGAGCTAGCGGGCAAGACGGTTACGTTAGCCGACCCGGCGCTGTTTACGCCGGAAGCTTTTGGTCTGACGGAGGCGGCTGCGGGTCAGGAAAGCCAAGGGAAGCGGACGATTGGCCTCGGCGTGATGGATCCGCATGAGATGAACCGTCACTGCGAGCTCCGATGGGAGCGCGAGGCTTGTGCCGATTGGTGGGCGCATGCGGCGAAGTTCGCTCTTGGAGCGGGCCATGGCGTAAGCTTTTTCACCAACGGCGCGGCATCGGATAACGCTTTTGTCGAGGAGTTTGTGAAGCCTCGTCTGGCGGGCTTGAAGGGTGTCGAGTTCACGCCGTACCCCACAACCGTGGAACAGCTGGTCGGAACGATCGCCGCCTGTGATACCGTTATTGCGCAGCGGCTGCATGCCTGCATTCCGTCGCTTGCGATGGGTAAGCCGACATACGGGCTTATCTGGGACCGGAAGCTTGAGAATATTTTTGCGGATCTGGGCATGAAGAGCCAGCTGATCGACTTCCGTGAGAGCAGGCAGCAGCTTGCCGCGGCGGTAGATGGCCGGATGGCCGATTCGGGACCGGCGATTGATGCGAAAAAATTGCAGCTCTATGAACATATCGGGAGAATACTGCCATGAGCCATACCAAAATCAAAGTGCTGCATGTCGTTGGACGCATGCATCCCGGCGGCATTGAAACGCTGCTGATGAATGTATACCGGAATATCGACCGGGACAAATATGAATTTCATTTTGCCGTACAGTCGGCGGAGCCATCCTTCTACGATGATGAGATTCGGGAGCTTGGAGGAACGATCTTCGTTCAGCCGCCGCCGAAGGATGGGATTCGTTCCTTCCGCAAGCAGCTGATGGCCAACATGAACAAGTACGGGCCGTATGCAGCGGTGCACAGTCATGTATTTGGCTTCAGCGGCTATGTGCTTAAGCTGGCGGACAAGCTTGGCGTGCCGGTGCGGATCAGCCACAGTCACAACACAAGCGACAGCAAGTCGTCTTCGCCAATACGCAATCTGTACCGGTCGTATATGCGGAGCTTGATCAGCCGGTATTCGACGAATATGCTTGGCTGCTCGCGGGCGGCCTGCGAATCGCTGTTCGGCAACAGCTGCTGGAAGGACGGACGCGTGGATGTATTCCCGAATGCAATTACCCTGGCTCCTTACGAGTCGCTTGTACAGGAGAACCGTCAGGAGCTGCGCCGCCGCTTCGGAGCAGCAGAGGATGAGCTGCTGATTGGCCATATCGGCCGGTTCAGCAAGCAGAAGAATCATGCGCTGCTGCTGGACAGCTTCGCAAGCCTGGTGAAGCTGCGTCCGAAGTCGCGTCTTCTGCTCTGCGGAGACGGTCCGCTGCGTCCGGAGATGGAGCAAAAGGCGCGTGAGCTTGGAATAGCGGACAAGGTCAGCTTCCTTGGCCTCCGCAAGGATGTGCCGGAGCTGCTGGGCGCACTGGATGCTTTTGTACTGCCGTCTCTGTATGAGGGACTTGGCATCGTGCTCATTGAAGCACAGGCGGCAGGTGTGCCATGTCTGATCTCGGAAGGCGTGCCGCGGGAAGCGGATCTGCGGATCGGTCTCATCGAGCGCCTGGCGGTGAATGATTCGCCGGAGCGCTGGGCGGAAGCGCTGGCTAGTCTCGCCGAGCGCAAGAATCATGGCGGCGGGGAATGGCAGGAAAGAGCGGAAGCGCTTGGCGAGCGCGGCTATGATATCCGCGTAAGCGCGGCAAGGCTGGAGCGGCTCTATGCAGGTTGATCGGTTAGTAGATACGAAGAGAATCATGCTGGTTGGCTACTCCGTCCTGCTGGTGCTGACGGCGAGATGGGCTTTTGCGGCGGATGAAAGGCTGTCGCTTATTCTATACTGCGGGCTGCTGCTGCCATTCTTCGTCCTGATGCGCTGGCCGAATGCACCGGTGCTGCTGATGGCGAGCTTTACCGCTACGCTTGCGGGCAAAGCCATCTACGCGGCAACGGTCAATCCGCTGGCCGGACCGGATGAGATTCATTACTACGAGCAAGTAACGACCTTCGAGAAGCTGTCGCAGTTTATGCCGTACGCGATTGAGCAGATACAGAGCGGCTGGATGAACATTTCCGCCTACCCGGTGTTTGGTCTGATGTACATGCCCTTTTACAAGTGGCTGGAGCTGGATGATCCGCTGGCGATTATTTTGTTCAACACCGTATTGCTCATTCTGATAGTCAACAGCTCTTACCGGCTGAACGACAGCCGATTCGCTTACGCCCTTCCGGATCCGGATAACTCGAGGCAGCCATTTATGATTATCTCCGTGATTGGATTAATGCTCAGTCCGTCGCTTATGTACATGTCCTCTTTGTTCGCCAAAGACATTACCTGCGTATGGCTGGGATTACTCGGGGCACTGCTGCTGCTGCAGAAAAGATGGCTGCTGTTCCTTATTGTCATTCTGTACGCGACAGGGCTAAGGGATTACGCGGTAATCTACACGCTGTGCTTTTACTTCCTGTATACCCAGCGGATCCGCACTGCGGTTTGCGTTATGCTGGCGGCGGCAGGCCTGCTGTTCATGCAGATTGGACCGCTTGGCATCATTAATGCGGTGATGCTGTCGATCTTCTTGTTCATCAGTCCGAATCCGATGAACTTCAGCAACTGGGAGCCGGAGCTGCTGCTGCGGACGCTGGAAGCGGTGTTTATGGGCATTGTGCTGATGATCTCGGTCTATCAGGCGATTGTGTACAAGGAGACAAGGAAATTTTACCTGATGGCGGCGCTTCTGATCTTCACTTATGCCTGCGCGCTGGTACTGGTCGGATACGTTACAATTACAGGCCGGGAGCTGGACTACGGCGTTGGAACGATCGGGGACAACATGGTGCGCAAGAAGCTGCCAGTGCTGCCGCTTCTCTATACGATAGCTGCCTACGCAATGGTGTGGTGCCGCAAAATCTTTATTCTGAAACATCGAAAAATTCAGTCATTAGAGGCTGAACAAAGCCGGGAGCTGAAGCAGCTTGTGGCTGCTCCTAAGCCAAGTGGAGGGGCGACAGCACCTGCTTGGCATGAAAGACTTGCTGGCGGAAAGGGGAGTGACGGTCATGCGGGAACGAGAACGACATAGGGCAGGTGAATGGACGGGAGAACGATTGGAACGGAGTGCAGTCCATAAGACGAAGAAACGGGGCCGTGACCAGTTCGGCCGGTTCCGTGGGGTGCTTCGCCTGGCGGAAGCCGTGTTGAAGCCGGTGCCGAGGCCGCTGCTGCAGTGGATGTGGGTGTTAAGCGACTGGCTGCCGGATCTGCCGGGTGTAGCTATGCGATACGTGCTGCTGAGACGGCTGGCCAAACGCTGCGGCGATAATGTGCTGATTGGACGCTCGGTAGAGCTCCGTTATCCGGAACGCCTGGTAATTGGCTCGAATGTGAGTATCCATAAGCAATGTTATATCGATGCTTACGGCGGACTCATTATCGAGGATGAAGTATCGATCGCGCATCAATCGTCGGTCGTATCGTTCCAGCATACCTGGAATGATCCGTCGCTGCCGATTCGCGACAATCCCGTGCTTGGCTCGGCCATTCGGATTGGCCGAGATGTCTGGGTCGGCTGCGGCGTCCGCATCCTTGCCGGCGTCGAGATTGGCGCCCGTGCGGTAATTGCCGCCGGCGCCGTTGTGAACAAGCCGGTCGCCGCAGGAACACTTGCGGCCGGCGTGCCGGCCCGCCCTGTGAAGAGCATCGGGACGGGAGCGGCCCCCGCGCCTGAGGGTGCGTGAAGGCAAAGCTGAAGGCTGGTGCCTTTCGCGGGCTGCTTGCTTTGGCTGGCGTAACCCCTAGAAAAAGTAACTACTTCGGGTAGTTAAGGTCCCTCATGGACCTTAATGCCAGCGAAAAGCTGCAATAGTCGAGGGAAAGCAGCAGTTAGAGGAGGTTTAAGGTCCGTGAGAGACCTTAAGCTGCGGAAATAGCAGTTACTTCGGGTAGCTAAGGTCCTTAAGGGACCTTAATGCCAGCCAAAAGCTGCAATAGTCGAGGGAAAGCAGCAGTTAGAGGGGGTTTAAGGTCCGTGAGGGACCTTAAGCTCCGGAAATTGCAGTTGCTTCGGGTAGTTAAGGTCCCTCAGGGACCTTAATGCCAGCGAAAAGGTGCAATAGTCGAGGAAATGCAGATGGTAGTGGGTTTAAGGTCCGTGAGGGACCTTAAGCTGCGGAAATAGCAGTTACTTAGGGTAGTTAAGATCCCTCAGGGACCTTAACGTATCCGTTGAGCACGCCCTAGGCGGCAATTCCGCCGCAGGGCAGATGAATAAAGCCCTGCGAGGGCGCTATATGCCCCGCGCAGGGTGAAAACAGGGCCAATAAGACCCCGGCAGGGTCTTATTGCAGCCCCGAAGCCAGCCTAAGGCGGCAATACCGCCGCCCGGCAGGCAACAGAAGGAGGGAAAACGGCATGAACGTGCTTTGGGCACATGACCATACGTTTTATTTTAACGAATCGGGGAAATTTTTCTCCGGCGGCAAGCTGCCTTATGCCGTATGGGAGCGATATCTCGGCGTATTCGACCAGATTACGGTTGCCTGCCGGGGCAAGAAGGCATCCTCGGATGCCGATATGGCGGGCAAGACACTGTCGAGCGGACCAGATGTTGACTTTCTCGTGCTACCGTCACTAAGCAATCCGGTTAACAAAATGACCAAGCGGGGCTACATTGAGCAGCTGCTGCAGGAAGCGATCGGCAAGGCCGACGCCGTTATTGCACGCGTGCCAAGCGAGATTGGAGCAGAGGCGATTCGGGTTGCGCGTAAAATGGGCAAGCCTTACGCCGTTGAAGTGGTTGCCTGCGCCTGGGACGGGCTGTGGAATTACGGCAACCTGCAGGGCAAGCTGTACGCGCCTTTCTCGCTTAATCAGACACGGGCTATCGTCAAGGACGCGCCTTATGCGCTCTATGTAACCGAGAAGTTTCTGCAGCAGCGTTATCCGAATATCGGCGGCAAGACGGAATCCTGCTCCAACGTTGAAATTCCGGAGCCGGGGGAAGAGGTGCTGACCCGCAGACTGGAACGTCTGCATGCGATGAGCCCGGATGCGCCGATGACGATCGGATTGATCGGTTCGCTGAACGGCCGCACGAAAGGCATTGATATCGCCCTTCGAGCGATCGCCAAAGCCAAGCCGCAGCTGCCGGCAACAAAGTTCCGCGTACTCGGTGACGGAGATCCGGCACGCTGGCAGGCCATGGCCGACAAGCTGGGAATCGGCAGCCTCGTATCCTTCGAGGGCGTACTGCCTAGCGGCGGGGCTGTCTTCGAATGGCTGGACGGCATCGATCTGTACCTGCAGCCAAGCTACCAGGAAGGGCTGCCGCGGGCAACGATTGAAGCGATGAGCCGGGGATGCCCGGTGCTTGGATCTACGGCAGGCGGTATTCCCGAGCTGATTCACGACAGCTGTCTGCATCGTCCGGGCCAAGTCGGTATCCTTGCCGAGCAGATCAAACGCGCGACGTTTGACCGCAAATGGCTGATAGAACAGGCCGAGCGTAATTTCGGCCATTCCCGGCAGTTTACGAAGAAGCTGCTGGATGCGAAGCGGCAGGCGTTCTGGCAGTCCTTTGGCGATGCGGTCAAACAAGGCTCCTTGAAAGAAACAGTAACCGCGGATGCCGTCCGCGTTGAGCGGGCCGCGCAAAGCGAGGCCTATACAGGCAGCACGGGCACGACAAGCAGCACAACAAGCAGCACAACAAGCACAAGTTCGAGTACAAGCGAGAGCAGAGAAAGGGTGGAGGCGTTATGACAATTTTGGTGACGGGAGCAGCAGGTTTTATCGGCTTCCATTTGAGCGCGAGATTGCTGAAGGAAGGCAAGCGTGTCGTAGGATTGGATAATTTCAACGATTACTACGATGTGCAACTGAAAAGGGACCGCTGGGCTCAGCTGGTTGCCTCTCCTTCCTTCCGCGGGGTCGAGCAGGATCTGGCGGATTACGAAGGTCTGCTGGCGCTGATCCGGGAGGAAGGCGTCACGACGATCGTCCATCTGGCAGCTCAGGCGGGGGTGCGCTACAGTCTGACGAATCCTTTTGCCTATCTGGAAACGAACTTGACGGGCTTCGGGCATGTGCTGGAAGCTTCGCGTCAGGCGGGCATCAAGCATCTGGTCTACGCTTCCTCGAGCTCCGTGTATGGTGCGAATGTCAGCATGCCGTTCTCGGTCAGCGACAATGTCGACCATCCGGTCAGCCTGTATGCCGCAACGAAAAAATCCAACGAGCTGATGGCTCATGCCTACAGCCACCTATACAACCTGCCAACGACGGGCCTTCGGTTCTTCACGGTTTACGGTCCATGGGGCCGCCCGGATATGGCGTACTTCAGCTTTACGCAAAGAATCATGGCCGGCGAGCCGATCCAGGTGTTCAACGAAGGCAAGATGCAGCGTGATTTTACGTATATCGATGACATTGTGGAAGGCATTTACCGCTTGCTCGATCATGCGCCGCAGCCGAATCCCGAATGGGACCGCATGCAGCCGGATCCGGGCACAAGCTATGCGCCTTATAAGGTATACAACATCGGCAACAACAAGCCGGTTGAACTGATGACGTTCATCAATACGATCGAGGACAAGCTTGGGCGCAAGGCGGTTATGGAGTTTAAGCCGATGCAGCCGGGTGATGTGACAGCGACGTATGCGGATGTGGACGGCCTGATGGCGGATGTGGACTTCCGTCCGGAGACGACAATTGAGGAAGGCATCGGAAGGTTTGCCGAGTGGTACAAGTCGTACTATGGCGCCCATGCAGATCTGGAAACGGCGGTAAAGGCGGCGGGACAATGATTCAAAAGATAGCCCATATCTGCACCTCCGGCATCAGCCACAAAATTATGGGCGACAAGCTTCGGCTGCTTCAGCAGCAGGAGGGTGTTCAGGTGACCTTCATCACTTCCCCCGAGGGTGTGGATGAGGGATTGATGGCAGAGAAAGCCTACCCGTTCGAATGGAAGCTTCTCCCGATGGCACGTTCCATTCAGCCGGTTGCCGATCTTAGGTCGATTATCGCGATGTACAAGCTGTTCCGCCGCGAGCGGTATGACATCGTTCATACCCACACGGCCAAGGCCGGCCTGATCGGTCGTATTGCGGCAAAGCTGGCGGGCGTTAAGGTCGTTATTCATACGAGCCACGGTTTGCCGTTCTATGAAGGGCAGCCGAAGAAGACATATTGGCTGTACAAAATGCTCGAGAAATTTGGCGCGATATGCTGCCATGCTCTTGCTTCGCAGAATGAGGAGGATGCCGGAGTGCTCCGGAAGCTGGCCCCTTGGCGGCCGGTTTTTGTAGAAGGCAACGGTGTAGATCTTGAGCATCTGGACCGGCTGGCCGCCGCGGTTACGCCGGAACAAACAGCGGCTCTTCGCAGGAAGAACGGCATTAAGCCGGAGGAAAAGGTACTGTTTATGGCGGCGCGGTTTGAACCGGTGAAGGATCACAGCCTTCTGCTGGATGCTTTGATTGAGCTTAAGCGTGCTGGTGCCTTGAACTGGGTAACGGTACTAGCCGGACAAGGTCCGCTCGAGGCTGAATTGAAGATTCAGGCGGAGATGAGCGGACTGGAGGACGATGTGCTGTTTGTCGGCCAGCAGTCCTCGATTATTCCTTGGCTGGTCATGGCTGACGCGGTTACGCTGACTTCTGAAAAAGAGGGCATTCCACGCTCCTTGATGGAGGCGATGGCGCTAAGCAAGCCGATTGTCGCGACTAACGTGCTTGGCACTCGTGAACTCGTGGCGCATGCCGAGACGGGACTTCTTGTTCCTTACCGGGATTCGATGCAGCTTGGCGAATCGCTTGCGGCGATGATGAATACGCCGGAAGCGAGAAAACGCATGGGTGAAGCGGGACGCCGCCGGATTGAGGCGGCATTCACGGAAGCCCGGGTTGTCGAGAGGCTGATGCGGCTGTACCGGAGCACGAAGCTGCGGCAAAGCCGGAGCCAGGGACTGGGAGCTAGATGGAATGCCTTCGGCAAACGGCTCTTTGATCTGGTGGCCAGTGTGCCGGCTGCGGTGCTGCTGTCACCGGTTATGTTAATCGTCGCTCTGCTGGTGAGGCTGAAGCTGGGTTCGCCTGTATTGTTCAAGCAGCAGCGGCCGGGCAGATACGGCAACCCGTTCTATGTACTGAAGTTCCGCACGATGCGGGATGCTTATGACCGGTTTGGACAGCCGCTGCCGGATGAGGCGAGACTGACATCCTTCGGCAAGCTGCTCCGCAAGCTTAGTCTGGACGAGCTGCCGCAATTATTTAATGTGATTCGCGGGGATATGAGCCTGGTAGGGCCGCGGCCTTTGCTGATGGAATATCTTCCGCTTTATACCGAAGAGCAGGCGCACCGTCATGATGTCCGGCCGGGCATTACCGGCTGGGCGCAGGTGAATGGACGCAACGCTGTCTCCTGGGAAGAAAAGTTCCAGCTTGATCTAGTCTATGTGGAGCGGCAAAGTCTGTGGTTTGATTTTCGCATATTGGTACGTACTGTGGGGAAGGTGCTGAAGCGCGACGGAATTTCGAGTGCGGGTCAGGCCACCGTTCAAAAATTTACAGGAACAAGGGAAATGGGGAATGCATCATGATTAGCGGTCATACGGAGCAATACCGGGTGATGGAGGAGCCTGCAAGGCGCCCGCTTATTGTAGTGGGCATGGGCGGACATGGCCGGGTACTGATGGATATTGCCCGCGTGTCGAAGACTTACCGGCTGGCAGCTGTTCTGGATGACCGCTTCTCCGGCGTCGAACTGCGGGGCGGGCTGCCGTATGGCCCTATCGCGACGCTGAAGCATTTTCTCGCGGATGAGCCGGGCATGCATGTGGTCATCGGCATCGGCGACAACCGGACGAGACGGGCAATTGTAGAATTGCTCGCATTGCCCGAGTCGTCTTACGCCGTGTTGGTGCATCCTGCGGCTGTTGTCGCGGAGGATGCGCGCATCGGCCTTGGCGCCGTGGTTATGCCCGGCGCTGTGATCGGGCCGGGCGCCGTCGTTGGCGCTCACGCGATCATTAACTCCGGCGCGGTCGTGGAGCATGACGCGCTGGTTGGTCCGTTCGCGCATGTATCGCCGAACGCGACCATGGCCGGTGCGGCCGCCGCAGAGGAAGGCGCGCATATCGGCAGCGGCGCGGTGCTCATCCCGAGCATCCGCGTCGGCAGCTGGTCCGTGCTCGGCGCCGGCGGCGTCGCCGTCCGGGATATCCCCGGCGGCAAGACCGCCGTTGGCGTGCCGGCACGGATCGTGCAGCCGCGCCTCGGCATCGAGAAGGCCTTATAAGTTCCCTTGAAGCTTACAGCAACAAACAAAATCCGCGCGAGCGGCCACAAGCTGGCCGCGAGCGCACCACATAGCCCGCCACTAAAGCGGCGGGCAGCATAAGAGGAGTTGATCACGACGTGAACAACAGTCGAATCTATTTATCCCCGCCGCATTTGGGAACGCGGGAGCGCGAGTATGTGGAATTAGCCTTCCGCACGAACTGGATCGCGCCGCTTGGTCCCAATGTCGACCAGTTCGAACGCGAGCTGGCCGAGAAGGTGGGAGCGAAAGGGGCAGTAGCGCTGTCCTCCGGCACCGCGGCGATCCACATGGCGCTCAAGCTGCTGGGAGTTGGGCGCGGCGACCGCGTCTTCGTCTCCTCGCTTACATTTATCGCGAGCGTTAATCCGGTGCTATACGAAGGCGGCGTGCCTGTATTTATCGATTGCGACGCCGAGACCTGGACGATGTCGCCGCAAGCGCTGGAGCGTGCCTTCGAGGAAGCGCACCGCAACAAGCAGCTGCCTAGAGCGGTTATCGTGGTCCACCTGTACGGTCAGAACGCCGACATGGACGCGATTAACCAAATCTGCGCCAAGTACCGCGTGCCGGTCATTGAAGATGCTGCGGAATCCCTCGGTACCACGTACAAAGGGCAGTCCAGCGGAACTCACGGCAAGTTCGGGATCTACTCCTTTAACGGTAACAAAATCATTACAACCTCCGGCGGCGGCATGCTCGTATCCGACGATACGGCAGCACTGTCGAAGGCACGCTTCTGGGCGACCCAATCCCGCGAACCGGCGCCTCATTATGAACATGCGGAGCTTGGCTACAACTACCGGATGAGCAATGTGCTTGCTGGGATCGGGCGGGGACAGCTGGAGCTGCTCGACGACCGGGTGGCCGCAAGACGCGCCGTGTTCGACCGCTATAAGCGAGCTTTTGCCGACATCGAAGGTCTCGCGATGATGCCGGAAGCCGAATACGGCCAGTCCACACGCTGGCTGACGACCATGACAATCGATCCGATCGTTACAGGCTGTACGCCGGCCGATCTTCTTGAAAAGCTTACTGAAGCCAATATTGAAGCGCGCCCGGTATGGAAGCCGATGCACCGTCAGCCGCTTTTGCAATATTACCCTTACTTCCCGCATGAGCCGGGCAGCAGCGTATCCGACTCGCTGTTCGAGCAGGGCATCTGCCTGCCGTCGGGCTCCAGTCTTACTTGGGAAGAGCAGGACCGAGTGATCAACTGCATCAAACAAACCATTCATATGAAATCAAGGAGGATGTCCCATGAAAGTGCGTAAAGCGATAATTCCAGCTGCCGGTCTCGGCACTCGTTTCTTGCCTGCAACAAAAGCTCAGCCGAAGGAAATGCTGCCGATCGTGGACAAGCCGACCATTCAATATATTATCGAGGAAGCGATCGCTTCCGGCATCGAAGACATTCTGATCGTCAGCGGCCGCGGCAAGCGGGCGATTGAAGACCATTTTGACAAAACCTTCGAGCTGGAGGATATGCTGGCGAAGAAGGGCAAGACGAAGGAGCTTGAGCAGATCCGCGGTATCTCCGAGATGGCGAACATCCACTACATCCGTCAAAAAGAACCAAAAGGCCTCGGCCACGCGATCTGGTGCGCACGCAGCTTTGTTGGCAACGAGCCGTTTGCCGTCCTGCTTGGCGACGACATTGTACAGTCCGAGGAGCCTTGTCTTAGCCAGCTCATTCGTGTCCATGACCGCTATCAATCCTCGGTTGTTGGCGTACAACGCGTAGCTGATGAAGATGTATCCAAATACGGCATTATCGCCCCTCGCGGGTCGTCGATTGAGCCGTCGGTCTTTTTCCTCGACGGTCTGGTCGAGAAGCCTTCGAAGAAAGCCGCTCCTTCCAACTACGCGATTATGGGCCGTTACATCCTGACGCCGGAGATCTTCGATATTCTCGAGCATCAATCTCCGGGTGCGGGCGACGAGATTCAGCTGACCGATGCGATCAAGAAGCTGAACGACCAGCGCAACGTGCTTGCTTACAACTTTGACGGCGTCCGTTACGATGTAGGCGACAAGTTTGGTTTTATCAAGGCACAGCTCGACTTTGCGCTGCAGCGCGATGATCTGCAAAAGGATGTGCTGGGTTACCTGCAGCAGGTGTACGAGAAGCATTTTATTACGAAGGCGGCGAACTAATATGCGGAAAATTACAGTAATCGGTACCGGATATGTCGGTCTTGTCTCGGGTACCTGCTTTGCCGAGGTAGGCAACCGGGTTATCTGCTGTGACGTGGATCAGCGTAAAATCGACCTGCTCAACGACGGCGTCATTCCAATCTACGAGCCGGGTCTGGAAGAGATGGCACTCCGCAACAAGAGCGAAGGCCGTCTGCTCTTCACAACCGAGGTAGGCGAAGCGATCGAGGCTTCGGATATCGTCTATATTGCGGTTGGCACGCCGATGTCGGAGACAGGCGAAGCGGATATGCGCTACGTCATGTCGGCAGCGAAAAAAATCGGCGAGCATCTGAACGATCATAAGATTATCGTGAACAAAAGCACCGTGCCGGTCGGCACCGGCGAGCTGGTGCGCGAGGTTGTGCAGGCGAACAAGAAATACCCTTGGACAAGCTTTGACGTCGTGTCCAATCCGGAGTTTCTCCGTGAAGGGACGGCGCTCTCGGACTGTATGAACATGGACCGTGCCATTATCGGCTCGGATAATCCGGAGGCGGCAGAGCAGATCGCACAGCTGCATGCGCCTTTTAACACGCGGATCTTCAAGACCGATCTGGAGAGCGCGGAAATGATCAAGTACGCGGCTAATACTTTCCTCGCGACGAAGATTTCGTTCATTAACGCCATTGCGAACATTTGCGAGAAGGTTGGCGCGGACGTTGAAGATGTAGCCAAAGGCATGGGCATGGACAGCCGGATCGGCGAAAAATTCCTGCAGGCCGGTATCGGCTACGGCGGCTCCTGCTTCCCGAAAGATACGTATGCCTTAGCGCATATTGCGGATAAGTCGGGGTATGATTTTGAGCTGCTTAAGTCGGTTATCAAGACGAACCAGCGCCAGCGTTACGTCGTGATGGACAAGCTGCGCGAGACGCTTGGGGGACTAGCAGGCAAGCAGATTGCCGTGCTGGGACTGGCATTCAAGCCTAATACGGACGATATGCGCGAAGCGCCGTCACTGACGATTATTCCGGAGCTGCTGAAGCAGGGTGCGGTTGTCCGTACGTTTGATCCAATCGCGGCAGAAGCGGCGCGCAAGCTGCTGCCGGCGGACGTGGCTTATATGGAATCGGCGGAGCTGGCTGCGGCTGGCTGCGATGCATGCGTGATTTTGACGGAGTGGAATGAGGTTCTGACGATGGACCTTGCGAAGGTCCGCGACCGGATGAAGCAGCCTATCATCATCGACGGTCGGAACAGCTTTGATCCGAAAGTAATGGAGCAGCACGGGTTTGTGTATTACTCGGTAGGTCGCCGTCCGGTGAACCGCCTTGAAGCGGAGCGCAAATCTGTGAATCTATAAAGAAGAGCCCAAGGCGAATCTATAGATAAAGCCCAAGGCAAAAGGATAGGGCAGTATCTGCTGATCCTGATCTCGAAAGGGGGTGAGCGCTTGAATGACAGTCCGCTTCGGCCGGGCGGATGGAATCCAGGTTTACCTTATAAACGAAAATGCAGGAAATGCAGAAGGAGGAAAATATGAATAAAAAATCCCGAGCGCTGATTACGCTGGCTGCTACGGCATTGCTTGTGCCGGCGCTTATCGTGAATGCGTCCAGCGCAGCAGCAGCATCCAAAGCGCCAACAGCCGCCGTTAAGTCGAGCTTTTTCTCGCAATCGCCGTTTGCTAATTCGTTCATTCAGAAGGTGATTCAGAATTTTGCGCAAGAGGTGCAAAAGGCAGCGGACAGCATTCAGAATGGCAAAGGCAACAACGGAAATGGCAATGGCAACAGCGGCAACAATGGTAATGGCAATGGCAACAGTGGCAACAACGGTAATGGCAATGGCAACAGTGGCAACAATGGTAATGGCAATGGCAACACTGGCAACAACGGTAATGGCAATGGTAACAGTGGCAATAACGGTAATGGTAATGGCAACACTGACAATAACGGAAATGGCAATGGCAACAGCGGTAACAACGGTAATGGCAATGGCAACAGTGGTAACAATGGTAATGGCAATGGTAACAGCGGTAACAACGGTAACAATGAGAAGAAAATCCAGCAGGTGTACAATAACACTTCTGCGAAGCTGTTCCAGCTGCGCAACCAGTGTCAGGCTGGCCTGACGGATATCGCCGTTCAGTTCACGACGTTAACGTCTACGCATGAGAAGACGGAATTGTACAAGACTGGTACAGCTGCATTTGATAGCTGCACTAATCAGTACAAAACGATCATGGACGACGCAGCTGCGCAAATCGTCGCTCTTGGCGGAGAGCCTTCGATCCTTGAACCGATGCAAACACGGTACGAGGAAGAAATCATCGCAGGCCGCGCACAGCTGAATGCAATTGTAAACAAATAATATTTTGGCCGAACAAGAAGAACCGTGTAATAGAGAATACTCTCTATTATGCGGTTTTTTCTTTTAATGCTAAGAATGTATAAGTTTTATCTTATAAAATGGCTTAGAATTCTCCGGAATGAAACGCTCCCCCTGCCAAAGGACGGCGAAGCCGTTTCACCTTGCCCTTTTTCGATTTGGCCGAGTGAGGCTATAATAGATACGGAAATGGAGGTTGTCATCATGATCATCAGAGAACTGCTGGCGAAGGATAACGCCACGATTGAACAAATCATCAGAGAATGTCTTATCGAATTTGGAGGCAACCGGGCCGGGCTGGCGTGGGAGGACGAGAGTCTGAGCCATCTATCCGATTACTATAATCAAGTTGGCCGAGCCTATTGGGTCATCGAGCAGGATGGGAAGGTCGTCGGAGGCTGCGGGATCGCGGAATTTAACGGTTCTAATGAAGTTTGCGAATTGCAGAAAATGTACCTCTCCCGCCATGCCCGCGGAACAGGGATTGCCGCCAGTCTTCTTGACACGGCATTAATCTTTGCCCGGCTTCATTATAAGCAGTGTTACATTGAAACTCTGTCAAACATGCATGCGGCTAACCGCTTCTACGTAAAGCATGGCTTTAAACCATTGGACGCCCCGCTCGCCGGCTCAGAGCACTTTGCATGTGATGCCTGGTATATCATTAACTTTATTAATTAGGTGTAAAAAAGGCTGTAGAACCTGCTTCAGAAGGGTTCTGCAGCCTTTTTTTTTTGCGAATTAGTCCCTGACATACAGTTGTCAGGGTAATCATTGTAAGATGAGTGTATAAGTTAACTACAGAAACCGGAGGTATTTTAATATGACTGAAATGACTACTCATTGCTTGAGATTTTACGACTATCACGTGTGGGCAAATAACATAATCTTCAATCGATTAAAGGAGCTTCCGCGTCACCTATATAATCAAGAAATTCAGAGCGTGTTTCCGTCGGTGTCGAAGGTTATGGCACATATATATAAGGTTGATTATGGTTGGCTGGATATCCTGAAGGGGATGAGTATGAAAGAAGCAATGGAAGCGTCGGTTCAGATTGAGGCGGATGCAGAAGCTGCAAGCCTTGAGGAACTGGAAAAAATGTATGACGATTTGGCCGTGAGATTCAAAGCATTTATTAGCGGGCATGAGGATCTTGAGAAGGAGGTTGTCTTGGATAATCCTTACGCGGGAATATTGAACACCAGGTATTCAGAGTTTATTATTCAAGTTGTGAATCATGGTACGTACCACAGGGGCAATCTCTCGGCTATGCTTCGCCAACTAGGCTACTCCTCTGTAATGACCGAATATGGACTATTCATGTACCATGATAAATAGTCCGCAATACTTACAAATATTTCAATTCACAATGATATAATGGGTGTTATGTTCCCTTACCACAAAGGAGATGTTGCATATGTTTAAACACATTGAGGATTTCGTTGCAACTTGGCGGCATGAAACAGCAGCAACGTTGCGGACGCTTGAAATGCTCACGGACGATTCACTTGGCCAACAGATCACAAGCGACCATCGAACGCTTGGACGTCTTGCATGGCATCTTGTACAGACGTTGCACGAAATGCCATCGCGGACGGGATTGTCTTTCGAAGGGCCGGGTGAAGATGTACCGGTACCAGCATCGGCAGCAGACATTGCGGCAGCCTACAAACGGACCTCGCAAGCGCTGCTTGATGCTGTACAGTCCAGTTGGAAAGATGAGAATCTGCTCAGCATGAGCGAGATGTACGGCGAGCAATGGCCGAACGGCTTGACGCTGGATGTACTCGTAAAGCATGAGATACATCATCGGGGTCAAATGACGGTCTTAATGCGTCAGGCCGGCCTTCGTACGCCGGATCTTTACGGCCCGACGAAAGAGCAATGGGCAGAGTTTGGAATGCCGGCTCCGGTCATCTAGTGTAAAAGGCTATCCCGCTTTGGCCGTCTGGCTGAAGCGGGATTTTTTATGAAAGAAACAATTCCCAATTTGTTGTATTCGCCAAAACCGTTTGGCTCTCTGCGGAGTCTAATGAATAGATGCGAGATGTCAGGGGAGGAAGCGTGTGGGAAACGATTTACTGGTGACCGCAGCGAAACGCGGCGACGATGCTGCCTTTTATAGTCTCATATCGCAGCACAAAGAGAAGATGTACCGGATCGCTTATTCGTATTTGAAAAACGAGACCGATGCTCTTGAGGCCGTGCAGGAAGTGACCTGCCGGGCCTATATGCAGATCCGCAAGCTGAAGGAACCGGACTATTTCGGAAGCTGGCTGATTCGAATTCTGATGAATTATTGCGCAGACGAAGTCAAAAGGAAGATTCGAAGAAATGACGGTCAGCAAGCAGCTGCCGCCGCATTGGAACCGCTGGCAGCAAGCGTTGAATCGGCCTTGTTGGAGAGGGTCATGCTCGAATCGGCGGTTGAACAGCTGGATGCGAACTATCAGAAGGTCATTCAGCTGAAGTATTATCATGATCTGACGATTACGGAGATTGCGAGAACACTGCAGAAGCCGGAAGGCACGATCAAAACTTGGCTGCATAAAGCGCTTGGCGGGCTGCGGCAACGATTGGCAAAGGAGGGTGAGTCGAATGAGTGAGTTTCGGGATCAGCATGAGCAGGAATTGCCGCAGCTTGAGGCGATGAAGGAGTATATGGAGGACATTGCGATCCCTTCTGAAGTGGATGAAAAGATCTGGAGCGGCATCAGAGCAGGCCGACTGCGCAGAAGGCGCAGAGTCTATACCAGAATGGCAGCTTATACGGCCTGTCTCTTGCTTCTCGTGTCGGCAGCTTCCGTCCGGTTCTCTCCTGAGGTCGCGGCATATGTAGGCGAAATCCCCGCTCTCCGGCCGCTCGTCGAGCTCATTCATTATGATAAGGGGCTTGAGCTCGCAATAGACAACGACTTTATGCAGCCAGTGGGTCTCTCGGAAGAGCAGGACGGGATTAAAATGACGATAGACGGTATTATCGCCGATGAATCGAGAATCATTGTGTTCTATACGTTAGAGAACATGGACGGACAGAAGAGTGTTGTTAATCTTGAAAAAGTGGAGTTAACAGATAATAAGAATACTTCGATTTCGCAAGCTTTCTACCCACATGAAGAAGATTGGAAGATTATCCAAGGAACCATTGATCTATATCCAAACGAAGGGGCAAGTATCCCCGATTACCTGAATATGATTTTTAGGTTTGACAAGGTTACCGAATCGGCAACGAATAGGCCGGAATGGCAGTTTGCCATTCCAGTAGATAAAGCCAAATTTGAAGGGCTCAAGGAGACCTATGACATCAATCAGACTGTCTCGGTTGAGGGTCAGAAGATCACCTTTGGGGCGATGACGGTCTACCCGACAAGAATAGAAATTGAAGTGGACTATGATCCATCCAACTCGAAGAAGCTTTTTTACTTCGATGATCTTCGGCTCGAAGATGAGAAGGGAGAAACATTTAGTACCATAAACAATGGCGTAACAGGCTCTAATATAAGCGAGAACAGCCAAGTACTGTATTTCCAGAGCAATTACTTCCGCAAGCCTAAACACCTGTATTTACGGGCAAGCAGCATACGAGCCATGGATAAGGCTATGCGGGAGGTAAAGGTTGATATTGACCGCAAGGAGCTGCTGACGCGACCGGACAGCAAGCTTACTTTGAAAGACATCGGTACCAGTTCAGAAGATGGTCAAGGCATTCTTGTCTTCGAGATGAAGAATGAGAACCCGCTCGACCAGAACCATATGTTCAGTTTATTTGAAAGCACGTATAAGGACGCTTCCGGTCAATCCTTCGAGTCGCATATGGCGTCAACCTCAGGCAATGAGGCCGAGTATGAGTACCAGTATTTTATCAAGAAGGAGAACTATCAAAGCCCGCTTACACTCTATATTCAGGACTATCCAACCCGGATTCATGGGGACATCGATCTCAGAATCAAATAAAAGGGAATCACAGGGGCTGTCATTGGCGGCCCTTGCTCAGTGTTCGGATTTATTTTCTAAAAAATGGTTGAATGATAATGGATTAAGGTTAATAAGGTTTATAGCTTTGAATGTCTAAATGGAGGTGCTTTTATTGAGAAGCATGGCAATAAGAAGAAACGGAATGATGAAAGGGATGACCCTATTGATAGCCGTTCTCCTATGTACGGCGATGTTGTTCCCCCTGACAGCAAGCGCGGCCTACTACAACACCTACAGCTCCGTCGCAAAGCTCAATAATGCAAACGGCTGTTACGCTGCACAGGGATTTGCCGCGGGATCAACGTATACCTATTCCATAAAGGTAAACAGCAGCAATACGAAGGCCGTTATTTACCGTACCAGAATGAGCGACGGGTCCACTACGCTTATGAAGAACGGGGATAACGGGACAACGCACGCTACATACCTCGGCCATGCGAATGATGTGGTGCTCAGTTATATAGACGGAAAATATTATATGTTTGTCGTCACCATGAAAGCAGGCAGCATGAGTCTCGTGAAGCTGAAATATGTAGGCACGACCTTTTACAAAGTTGGTCAGTACACGATCAAATACAATGGCGCTAACAAGTCCATGTCGGGTGTGAAAATTACAAGCAAGGACGCGAACAAAATAAACTTTATGTTCAAATCCGGACTGACCCTTTACAAGGGGACGCTTCCACTGACTGCAAACAGCGGTACCATTCCATTAACTAAAAGCTTGAGCCTGAATGTAAAAGATGCAAAGGTTAACGGCAGCACAATATCCAATATCACCTCATATGTCTCTCAAGGCTTCGGCTATAGTAAAGATACCATCTATGTTCCGCTAACCTATAAGAACGTTAGTGTCGTGCTTGTATACCGTAATTTGTCCAAGGCCTCAGGTACAATAAAGGCGGATGGTAATCTATCCTTCCGCATTACTTCGGCTGCTTATGCTGACTTGTTTGAGATTGAAGGCATCGGTATCGCCAATGGCAAGCTTTGGTTCAGCACCAATCGAAGAACCAAGCCGGGTGATACCGCTCACGATGGCGTGCACTATTTCAATGGTTACAACGCTTCCTAAATACGAAATCGCCATTTGCTGGCCTAAAACTTTTCTCCCTTTTCATCCTAACCAAGCATAAATTCCGAACAAACCGCGTACTTAGTGAAGCAAGACTTCATAAGCAACGCGGTTTTTGTTCTTAGCCGACCGGTTTTGTTTCTATATAAAGATGCCATACTGAAGGAATAGCAAGCTTACGAAGTAAGAATTGCAATACAGCAATTCTTTAGGATTACGCTTACGACGTAAGAATTGCAAAACAGCAATTCTTTTAAGGAGTGATTGTAGTGAAGCTGTATGATTGCGCGATAATCGGCGGCGGTCCGGCCGGTCTTAATGCGGCCCTTGTGCTGGGAAGGGCAAGAAGGAACGTTGTGCTGTTTGACGATAACAAGCCGAGGAATGCCGTGACGCATGAATCGCATGGATTTATTACAAGGGACGGCGTAAAGCCGGAAGAATTCAGACGCCTGGCGCATACCGATATAAGCAAATATCCTTCTGTCCAAGTTGTTCGGACAAAGGTCGCTGATATGGTGAAGAGGGGACACGCCTTGTTCCTGGTGCAGGCGAGTAATGGGGATGTCTATCAGGCGCGGACGGTTATTCTGGCGATTGGACTCAAGGAGAAGCTTCCAGCCATAACGGGTGTCTCCGATTATTACGGCACATCCTTGTTCAGCTGCCCTTATTGCGACGGATGGGAATTGAGAGATCAGCCGCTTGCCGTCATTTCGGAAAATGAATCCCACCGCTATTCCATGGTTTCCATGGTCTACAACTGGAGCAAGGATCTGATCATTTGCACCAATGGCGTTGGTACGTTCGAGCCGCAGCAGCGGGCGAAGCTTCTAAGCCGCGGAGTGCGGATCTTCGAGCAGCCGATTGCTTCTTTGAAAGGGAAAAATGGCCGTCTGCAAAAAATTGTCTTCGCAAATGGAACGGAAGTAGCGCGCACGGGAGGTTTTGTGACGTCAAACTGGTATTTGGCGATCCGATTTGCCGAGAAGCTAGGCTGCCGATTGAATGAAAGCGGTGGTCTGGCCATTGACGATTATGGCAAAACAACGGTCGAGCATGTCTATACTGCCGGTGATGCCGCGACGATTTCGCCCGCCCAGCTTATTGTTGCCGCGGCTGGCGGCAGCAAAGCGGCGATGAGCGTAAATACCGCGCTGTCCCATATGGACTTCTAGGGGTATGTCAGTTTAATGTTAGATTAATTTACATAAAGTTATTGCAACCCTGCTTCCTTACCTGCTAAACTCTTGATAAATTACTAGCTGATTGATAGATTGCCCGAGCAATTCGATTGGGGCTAGACCAATGTTAAGAAGGGTGGAATGGACAATGGGAAAACGATTATCCGTACTTCTGGCAGCAGGTATTCTCATCATGACGGTGGCAGCATGTGGAGGAAACAAGGAAAGCGGCGGCAGCGGCGAGAAGGTGTACAAGTTCGCGACAGACGCGGCTTATGCGCCGATGGAGTTCATGGACAAGGATAAAATTACAGGATTTGATGTGGATTTTCTGAAGGCGGTCATGGATGAAGCGGGTCTGAAGTACACCATCACGAACACCGGATGGGATCCGATGCTGGCGGAAGTGGAGTCCGGCAAAACTTATGATGCGGGGATCTCCAGCGTATCGATTACGGATGAACGAAAGCTGTCCTATGACTATTCCATTCCTTACTTCGAATCTACCAACATGATTATGGTGAAGGAAGATAGCCCGGTCGCAAGCGCGGCCGATCTGAAAGACAAGAAGGTTGCAGTGCAGATCTCAACAACGGCGGAGACGCTGATGGCCGGCATTATGGGCAATGACAACGGCAATCTGAAGCGGTTCGACAGCAATGCGGTGGCCATGCTGGAGCTTGATTCGGGCGGAGTGGATGCGGTAGTGGCCGATATAGCGATCGTCCGCGAATATATGAAGAACAATCCGGAGCGCAAGCTGAAGGGGATTCTGGATCAGGCGAGCTTTGGCTCGGAGTTCTACGGCATTCTGCTGCCGAAGGGCAGCGAGCTGAAGGCGAAGCTGGATCCGGCGATCAAGAAGGTGCTGGAGGACGGAACGTATACGGACGTCTATAAACAATGGTTTGGTGAAGAGCCGAACGTCGACAATGTGCTAAACGCAAAGTAAGCTGCTAAAGGCATGCGTAATGGGTTCATGTTGCGCATGCCTTTTCACATTCTGGGGGGAAGAGCGCATGCATTTTCGATTCGATATTATTGTCGACTATATACCGCTTCTGCTGAAAGGCGCCGCTTTGACGATAGGCATCTCCGCGCTGGCTATTGTGCTGGGCTCTATCCTCGGGCTTGCTGTCAGCTTCGGCAAAATGTCGCCCAGATGGTATCTCAGCTGGCCGACGAGCGGTTATATTCATTTTTTTCGCGGAACTCCGTTATACGTGCAGATCCTGATCGTTCATTTCGGGCTTGTGCCCGCCTTCATTGGACATACAGATGCCGTTATTGCGGCGATTACCGCGCTGGCGCTGAACTCGGCTGCTTATACGGCGGAGATTTACCGGGCTGGCATCCAGTCGATCGACAAGGGGCAGACCGAAGCCGCGCAATCGCTTGGTATGACCGGGATGCAGACGATGCGGTTCATCATTCTTCCGCAGGCGGTGAAACGGATGATTCCGGCCTTTGGCAATGAGTTTATTGTCCTGGTCAAAGATTCCTCGCTTGTTGCCCTGATCGCCGCTCCGGAATTAATGTACTGGAGCAACGTGATGCGCGGACAATATTTGCGCGTATGGGAGCCGTATCTGGCAGCAGCATTCATCTATCTGATTCTGACCTATTCGCTTAGCAAGCTGCTTGGGTGGATGGAGAAGAAGGGGGTGGCAGGATGACGGCTAGACCAATTATTGAAGTAAAAGGGGTTCACAAATCCTTTGGCGCCAATACCGTCCTGAAGGATGTTTCTGTGCAGGTGGAGCAGGGAGAAGTTGTTGTTGTGATTGGTCCTTCCGGTTCGGGCAAGTCGACGCTGCTTCGCTGTCTAAATGGACTGGAGAAGCCGGAAAGCGGTGAGATCCGGATCGAGGACCGCTCCTTGCTGGTTGCAGGGGCTGCCATTACGCAGATCCGCTCCCGGATGGGTATGGTGTTCCAGCAATTTAATTTGTTCCCTCATCTGAATGTACTTCGGAATATTACGCTTGCTCCTGTGCAGGTGCGAAAGCTGGAGCCGGCCAAAGCGGAGGAGCTCGCGATGTCACTGCTTGGCAAGGTTGGACTAAGCGAGAAAGCCGGGCATTATCCGGCCTCCTTGTCCGGCGGCCAGGCGCAAAGGGTAGCGATAGCACGGGCGCTGGCGATGGAACCGCACATTATGCTGTTCGATGAGCCGACATCGGCCCTTGATCCGGAGATGGTTGGTGAGGTGCTGGCTGTTATGAAGGAGCTGGCGGCAGAGGGGATGACAATGGTCATCGTGACGCACGAGATGGGCTTCGCCCGAGAAGTCGGGCACCGCGTGCTGTTCATGGAGCAGGGCATGATTGTGGAGGAAGGCACTCCGCAGAAGCTGTTTGACGAGCCGCAGCAGGAGCGGACGAGAGCATTTTTATCTAAAGTACTGTAACGGCAGGCTTGCTTGGCGCATAAGGTGAAATCTCCGCGGATACCCTACTAATGGCAAAGGAGGGGATTCAAGCAATGGAATCGACTAGCGAATTTGTAGCAAAGGTTCATGAGACACAGGCCAAGCAGAAGAAAAATAAGGTTCACTACGGCAAAGGCAAGGCGTCACAAAAGCTGCAAAATGTGCAGCACACGAACAATCCATAGCATAACCGCCCGGGCTATCGGTTAAGCCCGGAGTCCGGGCGGATTATAGGAATAGAGAGATTATGGCTTATCCATGGATTGACAAAAGAAGGCGGTTACGGCATCATAAACATATGAATAGTTGTTCATATATGCATAAAGAGAGGTGCCTGTTTTATGAGCCATGATCATAATCAACCAGAAGAGAAGCATTCGCATGCCGATGGGGGGCAGGCGCATAGCTGCAGCGCCGGACATCACCATGGCCACAGCCATGGAAATAGTCACGGGCACGGGCATCATGGTCATGACCATGGGCATCACGGGCATCATCATCATTTTGATATGTCGGGCAACAAGACCGGATTGTTTATAGCATTAATTATTACAGCGGGCATTATGGTATTGGAGTTTGTCGGGGGATTGGTGACGAACAGCCTCGCGCTGTTGTCAGATTCGGGGCATATGCTGAGCGATGTCAGCGCCTTGGTGCTTAGCCTTGTGGCGGTCTGGTTCGCGGCGCGTCCGGCATCGGCGGTTCGTACGTATGGTTTTCACCGGTTCGAGATATTAGCGGCATTATTTAATGGGGTTACACTTGTTGTAATCTCGGTCTTTATTATATGGGAAGCAATTGGACGGCTGTTTGAACCGCCAACTGTGGCAAGCGGCTCGATGATGCTGATTGCGGCAGTCGGCCTGCTGGCTAACCTCGCAAGTGCATGGGCGCTGCTGCGCAAAGGCGATGTCCATAATAACCTGAACGTTCGAAGCGCCTACCTGCATGTGCTGGGTGATGCACTTGGCTCGGTGGGGGCCGTGTTAGCGGGGCTCCTTATCTACTTGTTCGACTGGAATATTGCCGACCCGATTATATCCATTGTGGTTGCGGTACTGATTGTGAAGAGTGCGTGGAGCGTGCTGAAGCATACCGTCCATATTCTGATGGAAGGGACCCCGGTTAACGTGGATGAGCAGGAGGTGCGCATGGCGCTTGGCGAGCTGGGAGGTGTCGTTGATGTCCATGACCTGCATATTTGGACCATTACCTCCGGCCTTGATTCCTTGAGCTGTCACCTGCAGGTCGCAGACGGCACGGACTGCCAGAAGGTGCTGCAGGCTGCCATCGCGCTGATCGAAGAGCGCTTCGGCATCCAGCACACTACCATTCAAGTGGAGAGCTCGGGTATCCGCCATATGGAGCTTCAGGTGTAGCCTGGGACATTGCATATGGTGGAGGCAGGGCCATTGGTCAGCCGCGTGGGGGAGCGGAGCTTTCCGACTCCAAGAGACAACCGCGATTCGATTTGATGCGGTAAAGCTTGCCCTGGGGGCGGGAGGCTTTTACTGCAATTTCTAATGAGGATATAAGGCTACTATGATGGAATCCTCATCCGTCTAGTTGACTCTCGACAACAGCAGGTTATATACGTTGTATAGAATGCAGGATATTTAGCGTTTTGAGCATACATTCCTTTAGTATCCTGCACGATGTGCAGGATATTTCGCCAGTTGGGGTGTTTCAGGCTCTCTCGGAGCACATTATCCTGCAAACCATACACTATATTCTTCTCATAACCCGGTAATTATCCCATTATACTGTAATCCATACAACGTAACCTGAGAGCAGCTGGAGAGGTTAGCGGAAGAGAATAGAAGAGGCAGAACTGTCACTTGTGAACGGCCGAAACGCTGCTGCTGAAAATGGGGGTCAGTTGCTGCTACCTTTGTTAAGGAGAGCTGGTTCTTGATTCCATACAACAAAGCAAGAAAGCCGCCTTGGAGGCGGCTTTCTTACTATTACAGATTAATGTACCGCTCGAAGATTGGGCCGAAGTCCTTCACTTTGTACTGCTTTTGAGCGCCTTCAAGCCAAGAGAATGCGGATTTGTTCAGCTTGTCGAAGGTAGCGGCTACATCGTAGTCGCCTTTATGGGCATGGCTTAACGTAGAGGACGCCAGCTCCAGGCTTTGGCGGGCAAAGCTGAGGCTGATTTCGTTCTCATGGTTAATTTCCGCGATTTTGATAAGGGATTTGTACAAGTCCTTTACTTGCTCGATATTCTTCTTATTCACGTCAATCGAGAACGGAATGGAGCCAATCGTGAATTTGATCTCGACATCAAGGTCGACCGTGCCTGCTGTTTCCAGCGCGACGTTGCTGATCTTATTGGTTGCGTACGAGTAACGGTGCAGCATCCGCTTCTTGCTCATTGCGCTGGTGCCGTCCAGATGAATGAGTGCGAAGTTCGTGAAGCAGTACTCATCTGTTTTCGATTTGATCAGAAAATAAATCTTTTCCCCGTCTTCATGCATGACGTAATCGTCAGAATCCACCTTGTCATAATTCTCCGGGCGGATAACCGCTCCGATATCGCTTAGGCCGAGTATGTCGGCAGCTACTTTTCCGAACAATCTTACCATTCCCCTCATGAATATAATGAATGAATCACTCTACCATTATATATGCGAGATGGGGGATTATTCTAGTTTCTCCCGGCTTAGATCAGGATTGCTCGGCAGCAGCCTTGGAGGCGGCCATTTTATCCTCCATATGCTGTCTCTTCACCAGAATGGCGGCAATGATCAGCATAATGCCATTAATAATAAATACCCAGCGGATTGGAATGACGCCGCCAAGCACACCCCCGATAACCGGTCCAAGCATGGTGGCGAACTGCGTGGCCGACTGGTTCAAGCTGAAGGCCCGTCCGCGGAAGCTTGTCTCCGTCGACTTCACGATCATGGCATTAATAGCCGGGGTTACTCCGGCGAAGAACAGGCCGTACACAAAACGCAGGATCCCGAACTCGGTAATATGCCCAACGAAGAATTGCAGACAGTTGCCGATTCCGCCGCCAAGCAGACCGATAAAGAGCACCTTGGAGAAGCCGATCCTCGATCCGAATTTGCCCCACTGCGGCGCGGCGATCAAGGTGGCGATCCCGACAGCGGAGAACACGATCCCCGACTGGAGCGAGGCATCCTGCTCGTTAGCTCCTAGCTGTAATACATAGACCGTAAGCAGCGGTTCGAGAATCATAACCGAGAACATGGCGAGTCCGGACATGCCAAGCAGCGCCAGGAATGCCTTGTTATGCGAAGCATGCTTGAGGTCATCCATGACGGAGGAGCGTACGCCGGAGCGGTTGAACTTATGCTCGGTAGCGAAGAACGTTGCGATAAGCGCGGCCACGAGCACGATGCAGCCCGAGAAAATAAACGATTCCCGGTTGCCGATATAATGGCTGACCGTACCGCCGATGAGCGGTCCCATAATGCCGCCCGTCGCGCCGGATGTCGCCATAATGCCAAGGGCGTATCCGGATTTCTCCTCCGGAGTGTTGGTGGCAACAAGGGCAATTGCGGCAGGCACATAACCGGCGAGCAAGCCTTGGAACACACGCAGCACAAGGAATACATAAGGATCCTTGATTAAGAAAGTAATGAAATAAAGTGCCGCTAAGCTGAAGCCCGAACGAATGAGCATCGGCTTGCGGCCATATTTGTCAGCTAGCGATCCCCAATAAGGCGCGATAAGCGCACTGGCCAGAAACGTAATGCCAAACGCGAATCCGGACCACATTTCCAGATGATTATTCACTCCAAGATCGTTATGTAAGAACAGCGGAATGAACGGGATTGATACGGAATAGGCCGTGCTGCAAAAGAAAACACCAATCCACAAGACGATCAAATTACGTTTCCACGAGTAAGGCTGGGCCATGTCAGTCACATCCTAAAGAGTCTGTCGTTTTGTTTTATTGTAAACCTATTCTTATAGAATCTCCATGTGGCGCTCGAAAAACGATACTTTTGTCCTTACAATAACCTGATTAATCTCATTTATATTTAAGCTGGTTTCATGAGAAAAAGCCCCCGCGATCGTGCAGCGGAAGCTTCTTGTCATGCGGTGGTATTTAATGCCGAAGCGCCTCCAGCAGGCAGGCGTTGAACAGATCCAGCTCCTCGTAAAAGATGGCGTGGCCGCTGTTGTCGAAGCGGAGCAGGATGGAGCTTGGAATGTTCTCCTTCATAATAATAGCCAGCTCAAACGGGCAAATGCGGTCGTACACCCCATGGAAAATATACGTCGGAGCCTTGATACGCCCCAGGTCTGCCTTCACATTCTCATCCCTCAGCGTATGCCCGCAGGCAATAATGGCGCGGGGCGACTGGTCGAGCTGCACGGAGTCGAACCATTGCCTGAAGGCTGGCGTTGGCTCGTTGTGAAAGAACAGCTTGCCGAATTCCTGCAGCATTTGCGGCCGGTCGCGGTTCGCAAGGGCAATAAGCGCATCGAGGCCTTCAACCGGCATGCCTTGCGGAAAACCGGGCTGCTTCGTAATGTACGGAGCAGCCGCGGCGAACAGAAGCAGCTTGCCGACGCCATGTCCGGCATGCCGCCCCATGTAGCGGACGGCTACAGCCCCGCCCATCGAGAAGGCGGCAAGTGTAATCTGCTTGAATCCCAAAGTATCAATAATGGCGCGTACATCATCCGCCATCCGGTCAAGGCTGTAGCTTTCCCAAGGGGAATCCGATTTGCCAAAGCCGCGGAGATCCATCCGGATGCAGCGGTAGCCATACTTGGGCAGCTGGTTAACCTGGTATTCATACATGCGGTGATCTAGCGGGTAGCCGTGTACAAACAGAATTGGCTGCCCAACTCCCGTATCCTCCACGTACAGGCTGACGCCCGGTTCCACATCGATATAATAATTCAAGGCAACAGTCTCCTTCTTCTAAATATAGATTCGTCCTTTGTAGTAAAGGTATGTGAAAGAACGTTCGGTTAGAAGAAAGCGGCCCGGTACATCTGTTGCAGGGCTTGGTGAGCCATTATGTTGGATGAAATCCAACGTAGGCGGTAGGTGTTGCTTCTTAAATATCGGGTTGTTAACTATGTGGGGCAGAAGCAGCCAATGATTAAAACATAAAACCGTCATACAGCGGGGCTAACGTGCTGACGTTTCAATTGTGCCCCAGGCTGCAGTCGCAGCGAGCGGGCCAATCTGGCGAGAATAAGACGCAACGAAAGAAGCTGCACCCCATGTCTGTATGCAGACGGAGTGCAGCTTCTGTTAAATTCTTGTCAATTGCAGCAGGCTGCTGTAGGCGACTGTACGGTTACGGCCGTCGCGCTTCGCCTGATAGAGGGCCTGGTCGGCATATTTGAACAGCTCGAACACTTCTTCGGATACTTCCGGGAAGGTTGCGACCCCAAGCGACATCGTCACCGACTCGCCAATCGGGGTAACGGACTGCTCGATCCGCAGCCGGATCCGCTCAGCAACCTGAACGGCTTCATCCTCCGAGGCATAGGGGAGCAGCATTGTAAATTCCTCTCCCCCGAACCTGCAGCAGTAATCGTCGGGACCTTTCTCGCTCAGCATAATACCCGCGACAAACTTCAGAACCTCGTCGCCCATATGGTGGCCGTGCCGGTCATTAACATTCTTGAAGTGATCAAGGTCCATGATGATGACGGAAAACGGAGTGCCTTGCTGCTTCCATAAGCTTGTGATGGCGCCCATCGTCCTCCGGTTGGTCAGACCGGTTAGCGCATCCGTATTGGCCTCGGCATGCAGCATTTCCTTTTGCTCGCGAAGCTTGTTAAAGGCAACCGCCACCGTATCAAGCAGCTGGTTCGCTTCATAGTTCCAGCTGACATCAGACGTCAGCGGCTTCAGCGATTCATCCCCTCCGGAGAGGCGGGAGGCGTAAGTTGCGAGCCGGGTAAGCGGATGAGCCAGCTTGCGGGACAGCCAGAACGAGATAATAACGAGCAGCAGAACAAACGGCGCAGAGAACTTCATCATTTCCCGAATGACATTGGCTGAAATATTCGTGATATGGTCCTGCGGCGTCTGCGATACAATCCCCCAACCGGCAGCCGGTACCGGCGCGAAGCCGGCCAGGAAGTCCTGCCCTTGCGAGTTAATAACGCGCTGCGCGCCGGCCAGACCTTGCATCAGCTTTTGAACAACCGGATTGCTGCTCACATTGTCCGAGATGCGATCCTTGTCCGGGTGGTAGATCAGGTTGCCGGAAGAGTCAACGACATAGAAGTAAGAGCCGCTTGTTGTACTCGCCTGAACGCCAAGAATATCCCGGAAAATATTCGCCTGCTGCAGGTAGATGGACCCGCCGACAAATCCTTTGTAATTGCCGTTATGGTCGAAGATTGGATGACTAACCATAACAATGAGGCGGTTCGTTATCGCATGGAACGGTTTTGAAATATAAGGCTTTTTCAGCCTAAGCGACTCCAGGGTAGCTTCCGAGGTTGGCTTGCTTCCAATGAGATTCAGATTATTGGGCGAGGTAGAGACAATAACGCCGCTCTTGTCCACGATCGTCAGCGAGTTGAAGTAGGGGCTTGTCCCCATAAAGAAATCAAGCTGGGACAGGACGTTCCTATCCCTCAGCTCGACATCCGAGAAGTAGTCAGCCGTCACTTTAAGGCTCTTCTGCATGGATACGACAAGCGATTCGGTTGTTTTGCTTAAGTTGAGCGCAGCGATGCCGTTCATTTCGATTGTATTATTGAAGAGCGATTTGCGCTCGGTATTATATCCGATAATGGTGCTAATGAAGATTGTAATAAGAACAGATAGAATAACGACGAAAGAAATAATAGATGATAGCTTGAAGCCTCTGCGCGGCCTTATCGGGTAGACCATAGACGGTAGGTGATGCTCCTTCCTGATTCTTACTATCGGATAGTGTATCATTTTTTGTCGAAAGTATCGAGAATCACTCTAAAAAAGAGCTATTCTTCCAATTCGCCATTTATCAGCGATAAGGAAGAATAGCTCTGTGTACGTCGGCTACACCGATTTACGTTCGCGGCGCAGCAGATAGATGAAGTAAGGCGCTCCGATAACCGCCGTCGTAATGCCAACGGGGACCTCGCGCGGAATAATCAGGATGCGGCCGATCACATCGCCAAGCAGCATCAAGTCCGCCCCGATCAGAGCCGACAGCGGCACAAGCCACTGATGCCGCCCGCCAACGAACAGCCGGGCGATATGCGGCGCGATCAGGCCGATGAAGCCGATCGAGCCAACGGCAGCGACCGAGCTGCCGGTTAGCAGCGCGGCCAGCGCCAGCAAGAGGAAGCGCTGGCGAGGCACATTCATGCCAAGCGCGGCGCTGCCTTCATCGCCAAGCTGGAGCACGTTCAGCTTCGGATAGCTGAGCCAGACAAGCGGCGTAAGAATCGCAATCCAGGGCAGCAGGGACAGCACATCCTGCCAGTCGCGTCCCCATAAGCTGCCGGACATCCAGAGCAGCGCCATGTTCACATCGGAGGGATGCTTGACGAGCAGGTATTGGATGCCGGCCTGAAATACCGCTCCTACGGCTACCCCAACCAAAGCGAAGGAGGACGGGGATAACGTCATCCGTTTGCTCAGCAGAAGCAGGATGACCAGGGCGATCACCGCGCCCAGGAAGGCGGCAATCGGCAGGGCGTAGCTTGGCGCCCCCGGGAACAGGAAAATAACAGCCGCCGCCATAAAGCCGGCGCCTTTCGTAATGCCAATCACGTCGGGACTCGCCAGCGGATTTCGTACAATGCTTTGCAGAATATCCCCTGCAACCGCAAGTCCAATGCCGGACAGCAAGGCGATAACGACCCGCGGCAGCCGGTACTGAAGGACGATGTAGGAATCCGGTGAAGGCAGCATCGTTAAGCTGTTCCACAGCTCGCGAAGCGGTACCGGAACAGCCCCGACCCGGAGGGAAACAACGGCCAGCAGCAGCAACAGGACGGCCGAGACGATTAAAGCGTACATTCCTTTTCTCATTCCGCCATCCCCCTGCTTTTGCTTCTGCGCGCCAGATAGATGAAGAAGGGCCCGCCAATAACCGCCGTTACGATTCCAACCGGAGATTCGTACGGGAAGGCGATAAATTTGCTGATCCAATCCGCATAGACAAGCATGCAGCCGCCGAGCAAGCCCGTCAACGGAACAAGCACGGCTAATCGGCCGCCAACCAAATATCTGGCGATATGCGGCACGATCAGGCATAGGAAGCCGATTGGTCCGCATAAAGCAACGGCCGAGCCGGCCAGCGCAATAACAAGCAATCCGCCAACCGCCCTTACGACAGCAATCCGCTGTCCGAGACCCGTGGCTACCGCATCATCCATCAGCAGCAGCCGGAAGGAAGGAATCATCGGAATAAGCACGACCAGACTGATAACGGTAAAAGGCAGAATCGAATGGACATCTCCCCATACCACGCTGCTTAAGGACCCGACCAGCCAGAACAGGATACTGTCGGTGGAATGCTGGTTCAAGATGATCATCCCCTCGGTCAGGGAGGAGAGCAGGAAGTGGACGGCAATGCCGGCCAGCGCCAGACGGACATGCTGCTGCCGGGAGCCGGCGAGCGACCAGACGAGCAGCGCGCCAAGCGCCGCCCCAACAAAAGCAAACGCGATGCTGCCAAACAAGGATAAGCCGTCAATAGCAACGAGTCCGATGACCACCGCGAAAGAGGCGCCGGCATTAATGCCGAAGATATGCGGCGATGCCAGCGGGTTGCGCGTAATCAGCTGGGTGAGCAGTCCGGCCAGCGCCAGATGAACGCCAACAACAAACGCCATGATGGCGCGGGGCAGGCGAAGTGTCTGAATATACAGATGAGCCTTGTCATTTCCCTGATAGGTAACTGCTTCGTATAAGGTCCGCCAGGAGATCGCTGCCTGGCCCCATTTGAGACTGCTGATTATGCCGGCTATTAATAGTAGAAAAGAAAAAAGGAAGAGCAGAAACGCGGAACGTTTCTGCTTTCCCTGACTTGGGGCCGTCATCATAAGATTATTCTCCTAACTGGGCCGCAATATCTTTAATAATATGTTCGGAGCCGATCAGGCCTCGGGACAGCGCCCAGTTGCGGCGCTCTGCCGTCAGCACCTTGCCGCCGGCAACCGCGTCGAGCTTGTCCCAAAGCGGATTCGATTCCCACTCCTTGACGATTGTGTTCTCCTCGGTAGGAAGAAGGACAATGACCTCCGGGTTTGTCTCGGACAACTGCTCCAGGCTAAGCTGCGGGTAAGCTTCCTCGTTCTTCACCGGATCGTCGTAGCCGATCGAGGTCAGGAACGAGCCTGCGAAGGAGTGGTCGGACTGGGCGAAGAACCCCTTTGGATTTACAACGGCCGGCAGAATGGTATAGCCGGTTTCTTTGATTTTCTGCTGCTCTGCTTCTACCGTTGCTTTATGCTCTTCCAGACGCTTCTGACCTTCGGCTTCTTTGCCAAGCGCTTTGGCAATGATCATGTAGTTATCGAGTGCCATATTGTAATCGGCCAGATGATCGTTCAGGACGACCGTTGGCGCGATTGCTTTCAGCTGATCAAGCACGTTCTTGTGATGATCCGTATCGGCAATGATCAGATCAGGCTGAAGCGAGCTGATCTTCTCCAGATTAGGCTCATAACGGGAGCCGACGGACGTGTAGCTGCCCAGCTTGTCCTTCACTTCATCCATCAGAAGGGAAGGGTCGTCATCATCGGCAAGGCCAACGGGCTGAACGCCAAGGGTAACGAGTGCATCGGCATAGCTGAACTCCAGTACGACGATTTTTTCGGGGGCTTTATCAAGCTCCACGGTACCCAGCTCATCTTGGATGGCGATTTTACCGCTGGATGCTTCTTGCGATGGTTGTTCCGAAGCTTCTGCACCGGATGTAGAGGTATTGTTGGCATTGCCGCAGGCTGCCAGCGTTAAAGCAAGTGCCGCGATCAACGCCAGCGCGTAAAGTCTGGATGTACGAATGAATTGCATAAGAAAAAGTTCCTCCCAGCCAAATGATTATGATAATTATTATCAATTAATTGCATTGTAACGGCTGAGGGGCAGTTAGACCATATCTTATCTTAAGATGGGACATGTCTTATTTTTAGATTTAGATTGGCTTGACGGTATTCTGATATTCGGAAGGGGACATGCCCACCTCTTTCTTGAACATTCGGCTGAAGTAGAAATAATCGGGGAAGCCCACCTGCTGCGCGATCTCCTTGGCCGGCTGCAAGGTCTGCTGAAATAGCTGCTTGGCCTTCTCGATCCGCAGGCTGCGGAGGTAAGCCGTCATCGTACGGCCGGTATGCTTCTTGAACAGCACCGTATAATGTCCCTCGCTTATACCGGCCCGTCCGGCCAGCATGGGCAGCGTAAGAGGGAGCATATAATGCTCGTTCATGTAAGAAATCGTATCTTCGATCGAGCGAGTGCCGCCGGATACTTTCATCTCCGATTCCCGCAGGAAGATGTATAAGATTCGCTCCAGCATAAGCCTTTTCCGGTATTGAAAAGCCGCTGCTTCGGGACGTCCGGCCTCGGGAAGCTCCTCCTGCGTTTTGCGCAGAAGCTCATCCACCATATAATGAATTTTCACTTCGCTATAGGTGCCAAGCTGACCCTCAAGCGTCCATTCCTGTTGTTCTACAGGCAGCATACGGTAAGTGAGGATTACATATTCGGCGGCCTTCGTCCTCGGCACCTCGATCCGGTAATCGCCATACCCCGAATGGCAGGCATAACCTTGCGTGCAGACAACGGGCTCGCCTTGTCCGGGAGTGACGCTCACATGCCCGCGTCTGACAACAAGAAGATGGTGCACGCCGGCAATGGCAGGCAGGGAAGTGGAGCGGGTATAAGCTTCCAGATGATCAAGACAAGGGATGAGGAAATTAAGCTGATCGAATGACATACGGTTGAGCCTCCATCAGAAAAAAACTGACTGTCGTCGTTCTTCATTATAATCGATAACCCCGCCCAATAGCGCAAAAATGCCCATCTGACCAACCGCATGCAAGGATGCGGCAGATCGGATGGGCATTAACGTCATTAGCCTTTAACGGCGCCGGCTACAACGCCTTTAACGATATATTTTTGCAGGAAGATGAACACGATGATCGATGGCAGAACGGCCATGACCATGGCGGTCATTGCATACTGCCAGTCCGACGTATATTGGCCAACGAACGTGTAGGCCGCAAGCGTCAGCGTCTTCGTATCCGGCGAGCCGTTAACCATAAGGAGCGGCAGCAGGAAGTCGTTCCACATCCACATAACGTCGATGATGATGATGGTTGTCGTTACCGATTTCAGCAGCGGGAAGATCACGCTGAAGAAGAGGCGGAAGCCGGAAGCACCGTCGATCGTTGCGCTTTCGTCGATTTCTTTCGGGATGCCTTTTACGAAACCATGGTAGATAAAGACGGCCAGCGGTGCGCCGAAGCCCCAGTACAGAAGACCAAGTCCCCAAGTGCTTTCCGTAATGTGAAGATCCTTCGAGAGTTGAAGAACGGTCAGCATGATCGATTGGAACGGAATCAGCATCGGCATAATGCACAGCAGGTACAAGAAGCCGCTCCATCTTGTTTTGGTACGTGCGAGCTTATAGGCTGCGATCGACGAGACGAAGACAATCCCGATCAGACCAACGCCTGTAATGACGAAGTTGTTCAAGAACAGCTTCGGATAGTTGATAAAGGACCATACATGCTCATAGTTGCCAAAAGCCAGCTTGTTCGGCAGAGCAATAACGTCGGTCATAACCTCGCCAAAGCTCTTGAAGGAGTTATTGATGGCCAGGAATAACGGATACAGGAACAACAGAGAGAATAGGACCATCACAACTTCAAGGATGATGCGTCCAGCTCTTGATTGACGGTTCATTATGCCTCAACCTCCCTGCGTTTGAAGATCGTCAATTGAATAATCGTTACGATAAGAACGGCAACGAACAGGATCAGCGCTTTGGCTGTGCCATAGCCGTACAGGTTGTTCTGGAACGTATCCCGGTAAATGTCATAAGCGATACTGTACGTTGTTCCGCCAGGACCACCGCCAGTCAGCGACAGGATGACGTCGAATACTTTGATCGAGTTGGTCAGCGCCATAAAGACCGAGATCGTAATCGAAGGCGCGAGCAACGGCAGCGTAATGTTGAAGAAGCGGCGGATTGGACCGGCTCCGTCTACGGTAGCGGCTTCCTTCAGGTCATCCGGCACCGACTGCAGACCTGCGATATAAATAACGAGGTAGAAGCCGACCGACTGCCAAATGGAGACGAGCAGGATGGAGATAAAGGCTAGTCCCGGTTCACCCAGCCAGCTGAGCTTGAAGATGCCCCAGCCTGTGCTTGCTCCAAGCGATTCGAAGCCTTGCATAAAGATGAATTTCCAGATGAAGCCGACGATAACAAGGCTAAGGATGTACGGGATAAAGAATGCCGCGCGCAGCCAGGTTGTCGATTTGAGCTTCATGTCGAGTACCAATGCGAGCAAAATGGCAAGCACGTTCACAAGCACGATGTAAAGAACGGCGTATTTAATCGTGAACCATGCAGATTGGGTAAAGTTCGTGTCATGCAGGAAAATTTGCTTGAAGTTATCAAGTCCGATAAATTTAGGATGCTTGGAGATCCCGTTCCATTTGGTTAAGGAATAGCGGATCGTCATAGCAAACGGGATGTAGAAGGCGATAGCGATACAAATGAGAACCGGCAGCGTAAACAGGCCGAACTCGATTTTCTCGCTCACTTTTCTCCCCATTTTCTTAAACATAGTTGCACCTCTTCTCGATGTCGTCAGTTTGTGCGTCGCCGTTCTGGTTGTGTTCGTCCGACTATACATCAGTACCTTATTCGATATACTGTGTATTATAATTGCGCCGGAAGGCAGCCAAAATGGATATATGAAACCTGTTAGGGGTAAAAAGGTGAACTTAAGGCAACATCAGCAGTGTGTGGGGGAGTGGTTGAAATGACAAATCATATCGCGAAAGGCTGGAACGCTCTGACCGAACGGGTGTCCAGCCGATTGGTGAACAAGCTTATTTTGCTGTTTTCGACGATCATTATTCTGGTTGTAGGGTCATTAACCTTCATTTCTTACAAGATGCTGCAGCGGGAAGCGCTAAAGAACAGCATTGCCAGCACATCTAACAATTTGCTCCTCGTGAACAAGAATCTGGAGGATTACCTGACGGGGATGGAGCAGCTGTCTCTGCCGCAGATCAATTATGATGAGCTGGCGTTCGCGATCAGCCATGCGGCGACCAATTATGCGTCGAAAATGTTCGTCGAGGACTATCTGCGCAATATGTACTTCTCCCGCAGTAATGAGGATCTGGAAGCCATTTATTTGTATTTCGTCAGCAGCGGGACCTATTACACGATCTCCAAGGAGAACTTCGATATCAAGATCCGGTCGGGCCAAGCGGATAATATTCCGTCGATGTCCTGGTACAAGCAGGCGATGGACAGCGAGACGAACCGGGCTTATCAGTCCTTCCTCCTGTCGAACTCGGAACGCGGGTACGACATGGATCCAAGCCGCAGCTTTATGGCTTACCACCGGGTGCTCCGTTCGATCTCGACCCGGGCTCCGCAGGCGGTGGTGTCTTTCTACTACAACACGAACACGATCGATAACATCATTAAGGATATTCCGCAAAATAAAGGTCAGCATCTGTTCTTCCTCAGCCCGGATAATGTGCCGTTCGTACTCGATGAGAAGCCGTTCTACCAGTCGATGGTGGATAGCGGCCTCCTGAAGCAGCTAACGGCTGATGGTTCGAGCAAGGACGGTCTCACCTGGGATTCCCCGGAGGAGAGTAAGTACCTCGTTGTCTACAATGTAGGAGAGCAGGAAGGCTGGAGGTTGGTCAAGCCGATTCCTTACAAGGAGCTTTACACAGCGGCGAAGACGACCCGTAATCTGAACTTCCTGATTGGTCTTCTCTTCCTTCTGCTGGCCGTCATCCTGATCACTTATTTCTCGAATGCCGTAACAAAACCGCTGAAGTTCTTGTCCCAGCAGATGAAGCGCTTTAGTACCGGGGATTTCGAGGCTTCAACAGAAGTCGTTGGACGGGATGAACTCGCCTATCTGTCCCGCCAATTCAACCAGATGGTCAGCCAGACGAATGAGCTTATCAACGAGAGGTACAAGATGAAGCTGGTGGAGAAAAACGCGATTCTAAAAGCGCTGGAAGCGGAGATTAATCCGCATTTCCTCTATAATGCGCTGCAGGCGATCTCGACCAAGGCGCTTAAGGCGGAGCGATTCGATATTGCCGATATGGTGGATGCGCTGGCGCTTACCTTGCGTTATTGCATAAGCGGCAAGGATATCGTCCGGGCCAGCGAAGAGCTGCTGCATATCGAGCGGTATATGTCGCTGCAGAAAGCGCGGTTCGGAGGCAGGCTGCAACTGATAACCGACTGGGATGAGGAGCTGAAGGAGCTGGAATTGCCGAAGCTGTCGCTTCAGACGCTGGTGGAAAATGCGATCAAGCACGGCGTCGAGATGGTATCGAGTACCGTGACAATCCGGATCAGCGCGCGGGCGGCGGGCGGACATGCCTTTATCATCGTCAGCGACAATGGACCGGGCTTTGCGCCGGGCAGACTGAAAGAGGTGCTGGGCTCGTTCGAGGGTGACTGGAATGAACAGAAGGAAGAAGAGAGAAGCGTGGGACTTGTAAACCTGAATACGCGGCTTAAGCTGCTGTACGGGACAAGCTCCCAGCTTGTGATCCGGACGAGTCAGTCCGGCACGGAAATGGAAATGCTAATACCGCGAGGAGGCGGACCTTATGTATAGAGTGCTTATTATTGATGACGAAGAACCCCTTCGTGAAGCCATTCGGATTCTAGGCGACTGGAAAGGACTCGGAGTGAGCGAGGTGCTGGAGGCGACGGACGGGAAGAGGGGGCTGGAGCTTATTGCCCAGCAGCCGATTGATCTGGTGATGGTGGATATGAAGATGCCGGGCATGAGCGGCGCGGAGCTGCTGCAGGTGCTTGAGCGCGACTATCCGGATCTGCCCGCGATCGTCATCAGCGGTTATAACGACTTCGAATATACCCGGCAGGCGATCCGCTCGAAGGTAGTCGACTATTTGCTGAAGCCGATTAACCGGCATGATCTGAACGCCGCGCTGCGCAAGGCGGTGGATCTTCTGGAGGCACGCCGCGTGCGGGAGAGCGAGTTCATTAACCGCAACATTACCCTCAATATGTCTCTGCCAAAGCTGAAGGAGAAAATGTATCTGTCCATTATCGACCGCAGCTTCCGCAGCCAGACGAATGAGGCGTTCCTCCCATTGATCGGAGCGGATGATCCGGATAACCGGTTCGCCGCTGTCGTGCTGAGGATGCTCAATATGGAGCAGGTGCGCCAGGCCAGATTCCATTCAGACGTGGACCTGCTTCATTTTGCCGTGGGGAATATGCTCAATGAGATTGCCGGCGAGTACTTCCAGGCATTCAGCTTCGCAAGTCCGAAGCAGGACCGCGAGCTTATTGTCATCCTGACGATGAAAGGCGCCTACCAGGAGGATATCGCGTACCGGTCGCTGCACCAAATGAATAAGGCATTGGCTGCCCTGCAGGATCTGCTGGGCATTGTCGCGGTTGCCGGAATCGGCACTCCTTGCTCCAGTATTATGGAGATTGCCAATTCTTACGAGATGGCCAAGGCTGCGATTAACGGCATTAATCTGCTGAAGCTGAAAGGGTATTTCGTAACCAATACAGCTCAGAAGCCGGTTCAGGAGAACCCTCTGATATCAGGGAGAATCCAGCTGTTCCGCGCTGCGATTGAAGCGGGCAATACAGCCGGGGCGAGGTCTATCCTAAGCGAGGCATTAAAAAGATGGAGCAGCGGAGAGGCATTTACGCTTGGGGAAGCGGAACAGACACTTAACCGATGTATTGTTTTGCTCAATGATATGTCCCTGGAGCTAGGCGTGCCTAGAGAGAAGCTGCCCCTCATGGAGGAGCATCCGATCCGCTTCATGGGTCTTTCGGACGATTTCACGAGCTTCGAGCAGTTCAGCCAGATGCTGGATGAAGCCCTTTCCTTCTACCTGGAGCAGATCCGCCTGACGCAGTCCGCGAACCGGCCTTTTGAGATTGGGGATATTAAAGCGTATATCGATAACCGGTACTACGAGGATATTAAAATTTCGATGTTCGCTGATAAATATTTTCTGAGCAGGGAATACATAATGAAGCTGTTCAAGCAGCAGTTCGGATGCGGGATCCATGAGTACGTGCAGCGTATTCGTATGGCCAAGGCGAAGGAGCTCCTTGATGATCCAAGCCTGAAGATCCAGGATATTTCTGAGATGCTGGGCTATAAGGACAAGAACTATTTCAGCAAAGCATTCCGGAATTATTTCTCCATATCGCCTACGGAGTATCGAACCGCTCGCAAGGAAGGATAAAAAGTGAACTGGTGGCAAGACTCCGCTTTTTTACCCTTAACTAGTCACTTATGTGCATTTTTATCCGGTCCCGTATTCATTATGATAAACGTGTGCATAAGGTCAGCCTTAACAAATAGCCCGCCAAACACGACGGGAAGCAGATTGCTGACAACTATGAGAAATGGGGGCGTTACAATGTTTAAAAGAATTGCTTCGGTGTCGCTCAGCCTTGCGCTGGTCGGCGGTATGCTCGCTGCTTGCGGCGGCAATAACGGCAATGATACAGCTAATAACGGCGGTACAGCCAATGAAGGTGCAGCTTCGGACAAGCCGGTAACGATTAACATGTTTACAGCATCACCGGAGTACACGGATGCGTTCAACGCATACATCGCCGAGTACAAAAAAGTGAAGCCAAACGTAACGATCAACCTTGAAATCATGCAAGCCGATTACAATACAGTATTGAAATCCAAAATCGCTTCGGGCAGCACGCCTGACGTGTTCCAAACAACAGCTGGCGGCGACATTGATACCTTCGCGGAGTACAGCGCAGACTTAACTAACGAGCCGCTTGCGGCTGCTATGACAGACGGCGTTAAGACTAACATGACTTCTTCTGACGGCAAAGTGCTGGGTCTGCCGGTTAAAGGCAACCTGATGACGCTGATCTACAACAAAAAGCTTCTGACGGATGCAGGCATTACAGAACCGCCTAAGACGATCGCAGAACTGAATGACGATATCGCGAAGCTTGAAGCTAAGAAAATCACGCCATTCGCCAACGCTTATAAAGAGTGGTGGGTATGGAAGCACATCTTCCAACACTATGTGAACTCGGCTGCTGAAGATGCAGGAACTACGCCTAAGGAATTGGTCCAACAATTCATCGACGGCAAAACAACCTTTAACGATCATCCGCTTCTGAAGGACAACTTCTTCAACTTTATCGACCTGACGATTAAGCATGGCACAGACAAACCGCTTGAGCGCGACAGCAACGCTGAAGTGAGTGACTTTGCACAAGGCAAAGCAGCGTTCATGACCGGTAAAGGCGCATGGGACGAAGAAGCAATCAAGAAAATCAGCCCGGACATCGAGATTGGCATCGCTGGCTACCCAGTAAGCGACAAGCCTGAACAAACGCAAATCGTAACAGGTGCTGACCAAGCGCTTCGCATCAACAAAGATTCCAAAGTGGCTAGAGAAGCAATCGACTTTTTCAATTGGCTGTACACTTCGGATTACGGCAAGCAATGGTTCTCCGCAGTAGCTAAGGTTATCCCGCCAATCAAGGACGCTCCGCTTCCTGAGCTGGATATGCCGAAGCAAATGGAAGAGATCCTTAAAACTCAAAAATCCGGCGATCTGTCGGTTAACTACTCGCTCGATACGTTCCACCAGAAGTTCGGCGAGATCATGCAGGCTTACATCGGCGGCAGCAAGTCCAAAGATCAAGCCATCAACGAAATTCAGACTGCATGGCAGCAATTCGGGTCGGCCGAATAAGCAAGCCTTCGAGGGGCTGTCCCAGAAGCCAATGGCTGATGGGGCAGTCTCTTTTTTTATCTATATGGTTAGCGGGGGAAGCGGGTTGGCGAAACGCGCGACTCCAGTGAGGCATACGCCGGCTGCGGAACAAGTACCAACTTGCGGGACAAGTACCAACTGCGGGGCGTGACGAAAACGTGGTAACGTTATTTCGCCTATTTTGGCAGACGTGGCACGGTTTATGGGTAAATAGTGTGTATACGTTTCTTTAGAATTTTCTCAGTGGAGAATTTCGTTGGATATGAGGATTCGTAAGGATCTTCGTTTATTTTGAAATGAGCGAGGAAAGGCGGTAATAGGAGATGGAGAACAAGACGGGGATAAGCACGATTGTAGAGAATGGACTGCATTTGGTCTACGAGGTGAGGGACAACGGAGACGTGGTGCTGCTTCATTTTGGCGCGCGGCCTTGGCAGGAGGACTCGGTAACAGATAAGCAAAAAGACGGCTTCCGCCTGCTCGAGCTGCAACTGACCGGCGAGGACCGGGCGGAGTATCACGGACGGACGCATCGTGCCTCTTATCCGGGACTTCGAATGGAGTACGCGGGCGTGTCCGATACCTGTAATGAATTTGGCAGGAAGCTCGTTCTCGGACTGAAAGATCCGGTGACCGGAGTAGCGGCCGACTGGCATGTTCAGTTCTATGATGGCGTGTCTGTCGCTCGTTGTTGGACGGAGCTTATAAATGGCGGCCTGGAGGAGGTTGGCGTGGAATACGTGTCATCCTTCGCGCTGACGGGCTTTGATAAAGATGGCGAAGGTGACCGCGATAAGAAACTGACGCTCACCCTGGCGCATAACGCTTGGCAAAGCGAGCTGCAATGGCGGACTTATACGTTGCCGGAGCTGGGCATGTCTCATCTGATTGACCGCGGCTCGAAGCGTCTTGCGTTCAGCAACACGGGCTCCTGGTCGGCGGCTGAGCTTATTCCGATGGCGGTAATGAGCAATGTCGCATCGGGTGAAAGCCTGTTCTGGCAGATCGAGCATAACGGCTCGTGGCATTGGGAGCTGACCGATCAGGTGGACCGGCTGACGCTGCTGATCAGCGGACCAACCGAGCATGACAATCACTGGTGGCTGAAGCTGGCACCGGGCGAGCGTTTTGTCTCTGTTCCGGTTGCAATTGGTGCTGCTGTGGGCGGTATCGAAGAGGCGGCTGAACAACTGACGGTGTACCGCCGCCGAATCCGCCGGGAGAATGACGATAACAAGCTTCTCCGCATTATCTTCAATGATTATATGAACTGCCTGTGGGGCTCGCCAACGACCGAGAAGCTGCTTCCGCTTATTGACGCGGCAGCGGATGTAGGCTGCGAGTACTTCTGTATTGACGCGGGCTGGTATGCGCCGGGCGAATGGTGGGATGGCGTTGGTCAGTGGCTGCCTTCGGAGGAACGTTTCCCGGAGGGCATCAAATATGTGCTTGATTATATCCGCAGCAAAGGAATGATTCCGGGCTTGTGGCTGGAGCTTGAGGTTATGGGCATCAACTCGCCGAAGCTGGCGGATGCCGATGACAGCTGGTTCTTCATGCGTCATGGGAAGCGGGTCAAAGACCGCAGCCGCTATCAGCTGGATTACCGTAGTCCGGCGGTTATCGCGCATGCGGATGAAGTGATCCGCCGTTTAGTCGAGGACTATGGCGTCGGCTATATCAAGATGGACTATAACATCAATGCGGGTGTTGGTACGGAAACGGATGCGGATAGTGTTGGCGATGGCCTTCTCCAGCATAACCGTGCATACCTGGCTTGGCTCGACGGCATATTCGCTCGTTACCCGGAGCTGGTTATCGAGAACTGCTCCAGCGGCGGCATGCGGATGGATTATGCGATGCTTAGCCGTTACAGTATTCAGTCAACCAGTGACCAAGAGGATTACATCAAGTATGCGTCAATCGCAGCGGGTGCACCGGCTGTACTGACGCCGGAGCAAGCGGCAGTCTGGTCGTATCCGCTTCGCGAGGGTGATGATGAAGAGGTCATCTTCAACATGGTAAATGCGCTGCTGCTGCGCGTTCACCAGTCCGGTCATCTGGCCGAGCTGAGCCCGCGCCGCCGCGAGCTGGTGAAGGAAGCGCTCGACTATTACAAAACAATCCGCGGCGACATCCGCGAAGCGCTGCCTGTGTGGCCGCTTGGCCTGCCGGCGCATGGCGACGACTGGCTGTCGCTCGGCCTGCGCCGCGGCGACAAGCTCTACCTCGCCGTCTGGCGCATTGGCGGCGAGTCGGCGGAGCTTGCGCTGCCGCTGCCGGAACTCAGCGGCAAGACGCTTGCTGCGCGCTGCGCCTACCCTGCAGCCGTAGGAGACACCGGCTGCAGCTGGGACGCGGCTGCCGGCGAGCTTCGCGTCACGCTGCCGAACCCGCGCACCGCGCGGCTGTTCGAGCTGACGCTCGGCTAAGCGCCAGCACAACAGCACAGTTAAGGCCACGGGTTATCCCGTGGCCTTTTGCTCGTTCCGCCGCAACGCCGCGTACGAGCCCAATAACTAGTTAGTTGCAGTGCTGCCATCCGCCTACGTTGTACGAAATACAGCATAATGGTGCGTACGAGCCCAGTAACTAGTTAGTTGAAGTGCCGCCGTGCACTTACGTTGCACGAAATACAGCACATTGGTGCGTATGAGCCCAGTAACTAGTTAGTTGAAGTGCCGCCATCCGCCTACGTTGCACGAAATACAGCATAATGGTGCATATGAGCCCAGTAATTAGTTAGTTGAAGTGCCGCCATCCGCCTACGTTGTACGAAATACAGCATAATGGTGCATATGAGTCCAGTAACTAGAAATATCCTGCACAGAATGCAGGATATCCTAGAGAAATAGCCTAATTGAACTCAAATCAGCGAATTATACTGCACTCTGTGCAACATAACTCGCCTAACCATACCATTTTGGGTAAATATACTGTACTTCGTGCAGCATAATGGGAGCGCTCATCAGCCAATTAGCTACTTGAGTTCCCAACGCTCGCGTACGTTGCACGAAATACAGCATATTGGTGCATATGAGCCCAGTAACTAGAATTATCCTGCACTAAATGCAGGATATCCGAGAGAAATAGCCTAATTGAACTCAAATCAGCGAATTATACTGCACTCTGTGCAACGTAACTCGCCTAACCTCACCATTTTAGGCAAATATACTGTACTTCGTGCAATATGAGCTAAGCGGAATGACTAAGCGAAGCGAATATCATACTTTTTTTACCACATTGGGTATGCTACACTAATCTTCAGACGAAGAACGTCCTGTGCCATGTTTGGTGGCAAGGGCGTTCTTTTTTATTTTTCGGGAGGTTGTGTGGATGTTAGTTGGCTTTGAAGAAACGCATCAGCAGTTTATCGAGAGACATATGGAGGGTCGAACGGGGGAGCGCAAGGGGAGACTTGCCAAAGGGCATAATTTTGAGGAAAAACTACTACTGCAGAACGTCTTATGGCCGGTGTTGGGGAGTTTCGAGCATCTGCATCCCGAGTATGAAGTGTATGATTGGAACCGTAAATCCCAATTTCTAGATTTCGCATATCTTCCTCCGTACGGCAAGTTCGGCATTGAGTGTGATGGCTTCCAAAGCCATGTCAAAGATATGGATCGCGACAGATTCAGTTATTCGTTGAATAGAGATACATTCCTAACAGGACTGGGATGGAAAATGATTCACTTCTCCTTCGATGATGTGCAGAATCGTCCTGACATGTGCAGAATGCTGCTGCAACACGTCATCGGACCGCATTTGATCCGAGGCGACGCCCCGATCATATCCATTCCCGCCGCAGAGAAAGACGTGCTGCGGTTTGCTTTTCATACAGGGGGGGAGGATTGGTCCCAAGAATCTGGCCGACAATCTCCAAATCAATTTCCGAACAGCACGTAAAAGGTTACAGTCTTTGTCCGAAAAAGGAATGTTGAAGCCAATCAAGCGAGGAGTCCAGATTCGCTATTATGAACTGACCGACCGAGCTATAGAGCATCTATAGCCAACGGAGTTTTTCACCGAAGTGATGAGGGTATTGATTAGAAGCAGGCAAAGTTAGCCAACCTAATAAAAAAAGCAGCAGTGCGATTCCCTCAGGGAATCAACACTGCTGCTCTCGCACTTAAACATAGAGGCTAGTCTAACACAGCTGTAATATGCTCTTTTGTAATGGACCAGTGGGAAGCGGACCATACCTTCGCCTTTTTATCGAGATAGATAATTTGCGGCGATTCATGCTTCACGCCTGTGTCTTCTGCGATCTGCAGCGAGACCGGGCGGGACTCAATCACTTTCACGAGTACATAATCAGCATCTTCACGCGCGTTGCCATTCAAATATTCATTGAACTCGCGGTACGCGTTTGCGCTTACCGGGCAGGTTGTGCTGTGCTTGAAAATAACGGTCGGACGATCGCTCGAAGCTTCGAACGTTTCGTTCCAGCCTTCCATAGAATCAATCTCGCGATACTGTGCCATATAGCCACACACTCCTTATAAGTAAATAGTTTTTTGAAAGAGAGATTACTTATTCTTGTATTATATCCCCCTAAGCGCAAAAAGTCATGCGCACACGCTCAAGCATCATGTATAATCAAATGCTGAAAGCAATCGTTAGCTAACTAAATTATTGACTATGTTTACCTCCGGGTATAAAGGGGTGCGCGCTATCATGTCGGATCAAACGATCATCCGATTCGAGCAAGTAACGAAGCAGTACGACGACCAGACGACGGTCCTCAAGAGCGTCAGCTTCGAGATTGAAAGAGGCAAATTCTACACGCTGCTGGGCCCATCGGGCTGCGGCAAAACAACGATCCTTCGGCTCATCGCCGGGTTCATCGAACCGTCCAAGGGTCAGATTTATTTCAACGGCAAGGTGATCAACCGCATTCCGCCGAATGAGCGCCAGGTGAACACCGTATTCCAGGACTACGCGCTGTTCCCGCATCTGAATGTGTTCGAGAATGTCGCCTTCGGCCTCCGCATCAAGAAGCTGAAGAACGCCGACATCACGGCAAAAGTAAAAGAAGCGCTCCGCTTCGTCAACCTGGAAGGCTACGAGAACCGCAACATCAGCGAAATGTCCGGCGGCCAGCGCCAGCGCGTTGCGATTGCGCGGGCGATCGTGAACGAGCCCGAGGTTATCCTGCTGGACGAGCCGCTCTCCGCGCTCGACCTGAAGCTCCGTACCGAGATGCAGTACGAGCTCCGCGAGCTGCAGCGCCGCCTTGGCATTACCTTTATTTTCGTCACGCATGATCAGGAAGAAGCGCTTGCGATGTCCGATGAGATCTTCGTCCTGAACCAGGGCAAGATCGAGCAGAGCGGTACGCCTAACGATATTTACGATGAGCCGATTAACCGGTTCGTGGCTGATTTTATCGGGGAATCGAATATTGTAGCCGGCCGTATGAAGCAGGACTTCGAAGTGGAGTTCGCAGGCCGTACGTTCGAGTGTGTGGATCAGGGGCTTAACCCGAATGAGCCGGTAGAGATCATGATCCGTCCGGAAGACCTCGAGATTACGAAGCCGGAGCAAGGCAAGCTGCAGGTACGCGTTGATTCGCAGCTGTTCCGCGGGGTTCATTACGAGATATCCTGCTATGATGAAGCGGGCAATGAATGGCTGGTTCACTCCACCAAGAAAGCATCGGTAGGCGAGCAGATCGGTCTGTACTTTGATCCGGAAGCGATTCACGTTATGCGCTTTGGCGAGACGGAGGAAGAATTCGATAAGCGTCTGGACGCCTACAGCGAGGGCCAAGATGAGAACTAATACCCGTAATTTCTATCTCATCCCGTATCTCCTGTGGATCGCGCTGTTCGTTATTACGCCGATCGTGCTCGTGGTGTACTACTCCTTCTTCGACGTAGAGGGGAACTTTACGTTTGGCAATTACGAGAAGTTTTTTACGCCTGTTTACTTAAAAATGACGCTAAGCTCGTTCTGGTACGCCTTTCTGATTACGGCATTTTCCCTATTAGTCGCTTATCCGGCGGCTTACCTCCTGACGCGAACGAAGCACAAGCAGCTCTGGCTGCTGCTGATCATTCTGCCAAGCTGGATTAACCTGCTGCTGAAGGCGTACGCGTTCCTTGGACTTTTCGGCACCTACGGCGCGGTTAATGGCATACTCAAATTCGTTGGCATCGGCACGCAGCAAATATTGTTCACGGATTTCAGCTTCATCTTCGTTTCGGTATACATCTTTATCCCGTTTATGATCCTGCCGATCTTCAACTCGCTGGAGGAGCTCAATCCATCGCTCGTCTTTGCGGCGCGGGATCTTGGGGCATCGCCGTGGACGGCGTTCCGCCGGGTTATTTTCCCGCTGACGCTAAGCGGCGTGAAGTCCGGCTGCCAAGCGGTCTTTATTCCCGCACTGTCGCTCTTTATGATTACGCGGCTTATCGCAGGCAACCGGGTCATTACGCTTGGCACCGCGATTGAGCAGCATTTTCTCGTTACCCAGGACTGGGGCATGGGCGCCACGATTGCGGTGTTCCTCATTATCGCGATGGCGGTTATTATGCTGTTAACGGGCAGCAGAAAGAGAGGGCTGCAGAATGAAAACCGCAAAGCTGTCTAATGTCTATCTGATCGCCGTATTTATCATTTTGTATGCGCCGATCTTCTATCTGATCTTTTACTCGTTCAACAGCGGCGGAGCGATGCGCGACTTCGAAGGCTTTACGCTCGAGTGGTACCAGGAGGTATTCGCGGATACGCGGCTGCTGATTATCGTGCTGAACACGTTTGTCATCGCGCTCTTGTCGTCGGCCATATCGGTCATCTTCGGTATTGCGGGCGCGCTTGCGATTCATTATGTAAGAAGACGCCAGCCGAAGAACGCGCTGCTATCGCTCAACAACGTGTTGATTGTCAGCCCTGACGTTATTATCGGCGCCTCGTTCTTAATCCTGTTTACGATTATCGGCATTAAGCTTGGCTTCGTGTCCGTCCTGCTGTCGCATATCGCGTTCAGCGTGCCGATCGTCGTCATTATGGTGCTGCCGAAGCTGCAGGAGATGAGCCCAACGCTGATCGATGCGGCCCGCGACCTTGGCGCAAGCAGCTGGCATGTACTGACGCGCGTTATCATTCCGTTTATTAAGCCGGGCATCTTTGCCGGATTCTTTATGGCATTAACGTATTCGCTTGACGACTTCGCGGTCACCTTCTTCGTAACGGGCAACGGCTTCTCCACCTTATCGGTTGAGATCTACTCGCGGGCCCGCCAAGGGATTGCCTTGTCGATCAATGCTCTGTCCACCCTGATCTTCCTGTTCACGATTCTGCTGGTAATCGGCTACTACTTCATCAATCAGCGGAATAACCGGACTTCGACGCGATCGGAGGGACGGGGATGAAATCATTAGTCCAGACGTTTATCGCCGTGCTGATCGTGTCCTTCGGGCTTATGTATCTGACCTCTTATCTCAATTCGAGCGAGGGCTACACGGGCAAAGATACGCTCACGATCTACAACTGGGGCGATTACATCGACCCTGATCTGCTGGATGAATTCCAGAAGGAGACGGGCATCAAGGTCATCTACCAGACGTTTGATTCCAACGAAGCGATGATGACGAAGATCGAGCAGGGGGGCACGACATTTGACGTAAGTGTTCCTTCCGAGTATGCGATTGATAAAATGAAACAAGAAAACCTGCTGCTTCCGCTCGACAAGAGCAAGCTGCCGAATCTGAAGTACATCGATCCAAGCTTCCTTAACCTGAGCTTTGATCCGGATAACAAATACTCCATTCCTTACTTCTGGGGGACGGTAGGCATCGTCTACAACCCGGACTTGACCGATCTTAAGTTCAAGAGCTGGGAAGACCTGTGGGATCCAAGCCTGAAGAATCAGATCCTGCTGCTCGACGGTGCGCGGGAAGTGATCGGAATGGGGCTAAACAGCCTTCATTACTCGCTGAACGATACGAATGAAGAGCATCTGCAGGCAGCGAAGGCGAAGCTGAGTACGCTGACCCCGAATGTGAAGGCGATCGTCGGCGACGAGATCAAGCTGCTGCTGGCGAACGAAGAAGCGGCGGTGGGCCTTGTATGGTCCGGTGATGCGTCGGAGATTATGAGCGAAAACGAGAAGCTCGATTACGTCGTACCGGAGGAAGGTTCGAACCTGTGGTTCGATAACATGGTCATTCCGAAGACGGCGAGGAATATAGAAGGCGCGCATCAGTTCATCAATTTCATGCTTGCTCCCGAGCATGCCGCGCAGAATGCCGAGTATGTCGGCTACTCTACGCCTAACGCCATGGCGCTTGAATATTTGCCGGAGGAGATCTCGGGTGATCAGCGCTTCTATCCGAGTAAAGAGCTGACTTCGAAGCTTGAGGTTTACCAGAATCTCGGCAAAAAAATGCTCGCCCACTACAATGAATTATTCCTTGAATTTAAGATGCATCGCAAATAATACATGACAGTAAAATGCCCTCTTCCGAGTGAAGAGGGCATTTTCGATTGTCTGGGAACCCATGTCTTGCAATGAGACATGGGTTTATTTCGGTTTAATCGGTTCTCTTTGATGGAGTCATGCGCCAATCCAGGTCGAGATTGTCTCGACAGCCCGTAAGGACTTAAATCTTTATTTCGCTCACCGTCGTGAATGTGTAAACATCGCTTTTCACATAATGACCAAAGGCGTCATTGGCTACAACTTGGTAATAGTAGGTGGTACCCGGTTTTAATTGATCCGCGTAGGCCAGGTGCAGCGTATTGCCGTCTTGAGCCGTGGTGGCTGTTTGATCCAATGTAGAAGGATCGATACCGTAGTACAGGGTTGAAGTCGCGCCGTGATTGGTGCTCCATTCGAACTTCGTAAAGGTCGAATTGGTGGAATAAGCTTGAATTCCGCTGATGACCAGCGCTTCGTCTGGCATGGTCGTAAATTTATAAACATCGCTCTGCATAATTGCCATAGTCATCTTTGGCGACAACTTGGTAATAGTAGGTGGTGCCCGGTTTTAATTGATCCGCGTAGGCCAGGTGCAGCGTATTGCCGTCTTGAGCCGTGGCGGCTGTTTGATCCAATGTAGAAGGATCGATACCGTAGTACAGGGTTGAAGTCGCGCCGTGATTGGTGCTCCATTCGAACTTCGTAAAGGTTGAATTGGTGGAATAAGCTTGAATTCCGCTGATGACCAGCGCTTCTTGAAGTGTGGTGAAGGTCTGTACTTTGCTTTTTTCGGTCTTTTTGCCCGAGAGGGCTTCTACTTGATAATAATAGGTCGTTTGTGGCTTCAAATCGGTGACGTAAAAGCGATATTGATTGGCAAGTCGGGAAACCTTTCCTTGACTCAGGGTCAGGCTGGCAGGATCCGTGCCGATATATAGTCTCGGGGAATAACCCTTGCCTATGACGGCTGTTATTTCAGCCTCGAATGCGGTCACGTAGGATGCCGCCAGTTGTACGATTACCTTTGACCCCTTCCCATTACCTCCACTTGCGGCCCCTGCAGCCAGAGGAAATAAGCTCATCATGATCAGCAATACCGATACACATAAACCAAGTTTGCGACGAACGTTCATTTGACACTCCTCAATAGATAGATGATAGATTCGCTAATATTATAGGTTATCCATCAATTATTAGTAAAGTATGGTAAAAGTGCTGCTGAAGGAGAGTTTAATCATAGCCTGCTCATACGGACTTAAGGGTAATAAACATTAATAGGTTTTATGTATACAGGAATATTTATGGAGGAGACTCCTTCGAGATAAGCGATTGACAGGATAGCATGGATACAGATATCAAATACATAGCTTTATTACCCTCAGACGGATCATTCCTTGAATGTAAGAAGTAATACAATTAATGTTTAACAATTACTGTTATATTCGTGCCGGGGGACAACCAGGTCCCTATTTCATTTGGGATAGGACCTCTGAGTAGGCTGAGGGCACGGTTTATCATTTGTCGAATTTTCACAGGAAATATAATTTCCAGCGTTAAATATCGACTGAAAACGCTATCATTTTGGGAATTTATCCCGACAATTTAGTACCATTAGATCATTTTTTGTCGAATGATGAGAAAGATTGCGAAACTGCTGATTCTATTGGTCTATTCTGCTATAATGAGCATCAAGTATTTTCCTAGGTACATTTTAGCAATGCATTGCATATAGGCACAGGATCTGGACGGAAAACCATGGATGGATGCACCAATATTGGATTCCATATGCAGAATTGGATAACGAATTGGCAATCAACTAGAGAGTTAGAGCTATCGATCTAGTGGTATGCCACGTTATTTTGTGTCTACATATACCATTTTATGGTATACAGAGTTACAAGGTTACATAAGGTCTAACTATCAAACTATGAGGTGAACAGAGATGACGATCAGAAAGAAGCTTATCGTATCAACTATCGCAGCAAGCGTAGCGGCAACCGCATTTGCAGGACTTCCGCTCAGCAACAAAGGACTGGCAGAGAAACTTGGTTTTAATGCAACGGCTTATGCTGCAACAGCGGCATTCCCAAGCACGGATATCGTAGAATATGTGAACGACCTGCGCGCGGCACTTGTTGCAACAAGCGGTCTTGATGAAGTGCAAGCATTGCGCACAGTAATCCAAGGTTTAGGCACTGACGATCTGAAATATGTTGCTCAACCTATTACAAGCAAAGTAACAACTAAGCTTGGTGCAGAGTTTAATGGAACGGACAGACAAGCGGTTGAGGACCTCGTTCTTGATGTAATCTCGATTACATACGATCCGAACCTGACTGAACTCGAAATTATCCGTAATAAAGATGCATACCGCAGCGTTCTTGCTGAACTGGCTGTTGGCGCAGGCTTCACGCCGCAGCAAGTAGATGACCTGACCGTTGATGATGTTGCAGAGTACTTCTTCACTTTGCAAGAGAAAGTTGCTGGTTTGCTGAACGGATTGTCCGCTGCTGAATTGCTGGCAGCCCTGAATGATGCAGAAGCAAGAGCTGCTCTGATTGAAGATGCTTTCGAAGCTTTGTCGGCGGAAAGCCTTATAGTTCAAGATATCTTTGAAGCTTATGGCATTGGAAAAGCGGACCTGACTACGGTAGTGTCGCGTGCCCAAGAAAAAGTAGACAACACAGTCGTTATTAAAGCAGCTACTGCTCTCTACGGCGCTTACCTGAAAATGAACGAGTCGACTGGCGGTCCTGGCGGTGGCGCTATCGGCGGCGGTGAAGAAACTACTGTAGAAGTTCCGAAAGAAGTAACAGCTTTCATCGATGACTTCAAGAAGAAGCTGGCAGCAGCAACAGATGCCGAGAAAGCGGCTCTGATCGCGCAAGCGATTCAACAAGCACAAACCTTGGTAACGAAGCTGTCGAACTTCGATCTGTCCAGCAATGTAACAGTATCGAACGGTCAAGCTGCTCTGCAAGTTAGCGGTTCATCTGTACTGTCTGCAATCGCGGGTATCGGCGAGATCCTGAAGAACGTGAAAGAACTGGCTGCAGGCGTGCCTGTACCTCCGGTTGTTCTGAACATTAACCTTGGTAACGTAGCTCAGAACGATGTGAACATTGGTCTGAACAATGCCGTTATCCAAGAAGCAATCAAAGCAGGTCTTAGCGGTATTAACCTGACAGTAAGCGGCCTGAGCGCTACGCTTCCGGTTGGCGGTCAATTCAATGGCGCAGTTGATTTCAAAATCAACAAATCCAAAGCAGATTCCACAACAACTGGCGGCCTTCAAGCGGCTTCCGATGTATACAGCTTTGGTCTAGCAATTGGCGGAAAAGCGGTTACATCGTTCGCGCAACCAATCATCGTTAGCGTTCCGCTTGGTAACGTAGATGGCGTTGACAAGGAGCTGTTGTCGCTTGCTAAGATCGTTGACGGCAAGCTTGTCTTCCAAGGCGGTTCCATCCGAGGCAACACAATCGTTGAGCAACGTGACACATTCTCTTCCTATGTTGTTGTAGAGAACAAAGTAACGTTTACAGATATCAAATCGGTTGAAGCATGGGCTGGCCGTGCAATCCAGGTTATCGCAGCGAAAGGTGCAATTGAAGGCAAGAAAGCCGGCGTATTTGCTCCGAAAGATAACGTAACTCGTGCAGAGTTCGCGAAAATGCTTACTCGTGCACTTGATCTGGATAACAGCCTGGCGACAGAAAACTTTGCAGACGTGAAAGATACAGACTGGTCCGCACCTTACATCGGTGCAGCGGCTAAGCTTGGCATTATCCAAGGCCGTTCGGCTACGAAGTTCGACCCTAACGCTCAAATTACTCGTGCAGAGATGGCAACTATGATCGCTCGTGCATTGAAAATAACAAAAGGCGCTCAAGATGTAGCTGATGTGAATGCAGCACTGGCGAACTTCAAGGATGCAAGCTCGATCGGCGCAGCGTTGAAAGCTGGCGTAGCATTCGCTTCTAAGAACGAAATCGTCATTGGGAACAACGGCAAATTCTCGCCGAATGCATCGGCAACACGTGCGGAAGCGGCAGTTATGATCTACCGTGCGGTTAACTTTAAGTAATAAATAGGACTTTCTACCTTCCTCTCATGTGCAGTAGTTGGGAGGAAGGTATTTTTTCGCTAAATAATAGAAAATGTTGGTTTATTTACAATTTTTGTCTACAAACAATGGGACTATCGTATTACAATTGAATAGGCAACTGGGCAATCAGGAGGAGGTTAATAGTGTCTGAAGAACTAGATTTAAGAGAGTACTTCCTTATCGTGAGGAAGAGACTGGTGCTTATCGTTATTTTCGTATTGGTATGCACAATAGCAGCTGGTGTATATACCAAGCTGTTCAAGGATCCGATCTATGAGGCATCGACGAAGATTGTCGTGAACCGGACTAGTGAATCGCTGTCTGTCGGAGCACTTGATATCAATGCTATTAACTCCAACATCAAGATGATAGAAACCTATAAAGAAGTGATTAAGACACCGGCTATTCTTGGCAAGGTAGCAGAGAAGTATCCACAGCTGGGCTTATCCGCCAAGGAACTGGCCAAGAAGATTAAGGTAAGTTCCGTGAATGATACGCAAGTCATGACACTCGCTGTAGAGGATGTGTCTTACCCTCAGGCTGCGAAGATCGTGAATGCGATCTCAATTGTCTTTCAAGAAGAAATTCCGAATATCTTCCAGGTCGAGAACGTATCCATCTTGAATGAAGCGCCGCTGGACGATCAGCCGGCGCCAATATCACCAAATGTCACGCTGAATATCATCATCGCTTTTATTGTTTCCCTTATGATCTCGGTCGGCATTGCGTTCCTGTTGGAATATATGGATGACACGATTAAAACGGAAGCGGATGTGGAGCGTTACCTGGGTCAGGCTACACTTGCGATGGTTGCCAGAGTTGAGGCGAGTGAATTCCAAACGGGAAGTAGAGTACAAGGCAGACAGAAAGCGGGGGGACTCGAGAATGTCACAGTCGGAGAATAAACGCAGGCTCATATCGGTCGTTAACCCGCGTTCGCCGGTATCGGAGACGTATCGTACCCTTCGGACGAATATTGAATTTGCGGCGATCGACTCTGCTTTGCAGGTCATTATGGTATCGTCTGCGGGACCAGGTGAAGGCAAGTCTACAACAATCGCAAATCTGGCCGTTACCTATAGCCAATCCGACCGCAAGGTTGTTCTGATTGATGCGGATATGCGTAAACCAACGGCACATAAGACGTTCCAGATTTCGAACCGGTTTGGTTTGTCCTCGGTGATTTCGCAGCAAAGTACATTGCAAGAAGTTATCCAGTCAACGGATATTCCGAACATGGATGTTATTACAGCGGGACCGATTCCGCCAAATCCGGCAGAGATGCTGGCATCGAAGCGGATGACAGCTCTGCTGGATGAGCTTCGCACCATGTATGATATTGTCCTTGTGGATACGCCGCCGCTGCTCGCTGTAACGGATGCGCAAATTGCGGCAACCAAGAGTGATGGTGTTGTCCTGGTCGTGGATCAAGGCAGAGTGAAACGCCAATTCGCACAGAAGGCGATTCAAAATCTGCAGAACGTGAATGCCCGCATTCTTGGTGTTGTGCTGAATAACGTCAAGCGGCGTTCCAATGAAGAAGCTTACTACTATTACTATAGTGCTGATGTGAAGTAGGAAGAGCGGCTACAACAATCGCTCAAGGTAAAGTCTGCTGCACCTTTATCACTGCAGGCACTCGATCACGCTGTGGGTCTTAGCGACCTTAGGCATTATTGCCAAGGGTGTGATGTGAGGAGGGGTTTAATGCCCCTATATTCATAACTAAATGTTCGAGCTATGTTTTTCTGCCGAAGGAAGACATAGCTCGTATATTTATACATGATGTTTATCCAATCAATACCAACATACATAGACAAATAGAGAGAGAAGAAAGAAAAGAGAGGGAACAAAAACATGATAAAAGTTAAGAAGGCGATTATCCCGGCCGCAGGCCTTGGAACCCGTTTCCTGCCCGCGACCAAAGCCATGCCGAAGGAAATGCTGCCAATTGTAGACAAGCCGACCATTCAGTACATCGTGGAAGAGGCCGTTGCATCCGGAATCGAGGACATTATTATCGTGACCGGCAAAGGCAAGCGTGCAATCGAAGATCACTTCGACAGCGCATTTGAGCTTGAGCACAATCTGATGGAGAAGGGCAAGCTTAAGCTGCTGGATGAAGTTCAGAAATCTTCAAGAGTCGAGATTCATTACATCCGGCAAAAGGAAGCAAAAGGTCTCGGTCATGCCGTATGGTGTGCGCGGAATTTTATCGGGGATGAGCCATTTGCTGTACTGCTTGGCGATGACATTGTGGACTCCCGGATTCCATGTACAAGGCAGCTGATGGAACAATTCGAGCACACCGGTAAATCGGTTATAGGCGTAAAGCCGGTACCAATGAATGAGACCGAGCGTTACGGCATTGTGGAATATAGCGAGAAGAACGGGCTATTAAGTATGGTTGACCGTTTTATCGAGAAGCCGGCTCCAGGAACGACAGCATCGAATCTTGCTATTATGGGCCGTTATGTTCTGACTCCGGATATTTTCAAATTCTTGTCGAAGCAGGAGAAGGGCGCTGGCGGCGAGATTCAATTAACCGATGCCATTCAGAAGCTGAATGAATCTCAGGGTGTCTACGCTTATGAATTCGAAGGCAAACGATTCGATGTTGGGGAGAAGTTAGGTTTTATTACAACAACACTTGATTTTGCCCTGCGGAACGAGTCGCTCAAGGGACCGCTGCTTGAAGCGATGAGAGAGATTTTAGAGAGAGAGCTTATTTTTAAATCTAATTAAACGGGGGAGAATGCAATATGGCGTTATCGCCTCTTCGGAAAGAATCCGAGATGACCATAGACGGCCATTTAACATTGGTTAATAAAGCACAAGCCCAGACCAGAAATTCCAAACGTACTTATCTGATGGTTAAGCGCATGATGGATCTGGTTGGTGCCGCGATTGGACTTATACTATTATCACCGCTACTGCTCACTGTAGCGCTTCTAATTAAATTAGAGAATCCGAAAGCTCCGGTCTTTTTCTATCAGAACCGGGTTGGAATCAATGAAAAACTTTTCCGAATGTATAAATTTCGGTCTATGGTTCCGAATGCAGAGGACTTATTGACAGAGCTCTTACATAAGAATGAGATAGAAGGTCACATGTTCAAAATGAAACATGACCCAAGAATCACAGCTATCGGAAGATTTATACGCCGCACAAGTATAGATGAGCTCCCGCAATTGTGGAATGTCGTTCGCGGCAATATGTCATTGGTTGGTCCCAGGCCGCCTCTCCCAAGAGAGGTTGCAGAATATAGCAGCTACGATAAACTCCGCCTTCGCGTGAAGCCAGGCTGTACCGGACTGTGGCAAGTTAGCGGCCGGAATGAGCTGAGCTTTAGTGAAATGGTGGAGCTGGATCTTGAGTATATAGAGAAACGAAATGTGTGGTTTGATCTGAAGATCCTTGCGAAGACAGCAAAGGCCATGGTTGGATCAGACGACGCGTATTAGAGAGAAGGAGTGGATAGAGAATGGAACTCAATTCGAAAATTTTTGTAGCAGGACACAGAGGGCTGGTAGGTTCAGCTATTCTGAGAGCTCTAGAGGAGAAGGGATATACGAATCTGGTCTACCGCACCCGTGCTGAACTCGATCTGCTGAGCAGAGATCGGGTTCTTTCTTTCTTCGAGGAAGAGGGCATTGAGTATGTATTCCTGGCAGCAGCGAAGGTCGGAGGTATAGTAGCAAACAACGAGTACCCGGCTGATTTCATCCGCGACAATATCCTGATTCAGACGAACGTTATTGATGCGGCATACCGCAACAACGTGAAGAAGCTGTTGTTCCTGGGCTCGACTTGTATCTATCCGAAGTTCGCCCCTCAGCCGATGAAGGAAGAATATTTACTGACCGGCGTTCTTGAACCAACGAATGAACCTTATGCAATCGCGAAGATTGCCGGCATTACGATGTGCCAATCCTATAACCGCCAATACGGAACGAAATACATTTCGGTTATGCCAACCAATATGTATGGACCTAACGATAACTTTGATCTCAAGACTTCACATGTCCTTCCTGCGTTAATTCGCAAGTTCCATGAAGCGAAAATCAATCAATCCCCTGAAGTTGAGGTATGGGGAACAGGAACACCCCGCAGAGAATTCCTTCACTCCGATGATCTGGCCGATGCTTGTCTCTTCCTGATGAATACGTACGAAGAGAACGAAATCGTCAATATTGGTGTTGGTGAAGATATCTCGATTAAAGAGCTGGCTTATCTTATTAAAGATGTAGTTGGCTATGAAGGAGAAGTAGTCTTTAATACTTCTGCTCCGGATGGCACCCCACGGAAACTGGTTGATGTAACAAAGATTAACGGTCTTGGCTGGAAAGCGACGATTCCGTTGGAAGACGGTATTAAGGCTGTTTACGAAACCTTTCAGAATGAATATTTGGTACGACAATAATATTAAGTAGAGAGAATAGAGGAGTGGAAACCATGGCTAAACGCGCGTTGATTACAGGTGTAACAGGACAAGACGGTTCTTATTTGGCAGAGTTCCTATTGGAGAAGGGTTATGAAGTTCACGGTGTTATCCGCCGCAGCTCGTCCTACAACCAGGAGCGTCTGGAAGATCTTCTGACAGAAGAAGAAGCTAGAGCAATTCTGAATAATAGTAACTTCCATCTTCATTATGGTGATGTCACCGATGCACTTAACATCACCCGCTTGATTAGTGAAATTCAACCGGATGAGATTTATAACCTCGCAGCACAATCGCATGTACGTGTTTCCTTTGATATGCCTGGTTACACCTTGGATGTCGATGGCAAAGGCACATTAAATATCCTTGAAGCGGTTAAAGTTCTGGGTCTGACAGACAAAACCCGTGTATATCAAGCATCCACTTCTGAATTGTACGGCAAAGTCCAAGAAGTCCCTCAGAAAGAAACAACTCCATTTTATCCACGCTCTCCATATGGCGTAGCGAAGATTTATGGCTTCTGGATTACGAAGAACTATCGTGAATCCTATAATATGTTCGCGGTTAACGGCATTCTGTTCAACCATGAGTCGGAACGCCGCGGCGAGACGTTTGTTACCCGTAAAATCACTCTTGCCGCAGCTCGTATTGCGCAAGGCAAACAACAGAAGCTGATGCTTGGTAATCTGGATTCCTTGCGTGACTGGGGTTATGCAAGAGATTATGTAGAATGCATGTGGCTGATTTTGCAGCACGATAAGCCAGAAGACTTTGTTATTGCTACAGGTGAAATGCACTCGGTCCGTGAGTTTGTGGAGCTTGCATTTAAGCATGTAGGAGTCAATATCGAATGGCAAGGTGAGGGTGTAGACGAGAAAGGCATTAACAAAGCTACAGGTGAAGTGATTGTTGAAGTAGATCCTACATTCTTCAGACCGGCAGAAGTGGAGCAATTGCTCGGCGATCCAACCAAGGCAAGAACATTATTAGGCTGGAACCCAACGAAGACATCCTTCGAAGAGCTAGTTAGCATTATGGTGAAATACGATATGGCGAAAGTCCGCTCGGAAGAAGGCAGCAGAAGAATGTTTGATGGGGTGCTAGTGTAGAGCATGGCAACCGAACTGAGTTCCAAGAAGAAGCTGCTTATCTATGCGCACTATTACCATCCTGACGTAGCGTCAACTGGCCAGATCCTGAAGGAACTGGCCGAAGGGATGCTCGATTCCTTTGATATCACGGTAATTTGTGTTGTTCCCTCTTATACAGGAGGAGTAGCTCCGGAGTATAAGACCAAGATGTTCTATCAAGAAGAGATTAATGGCGTGAAAGTGACTCGAATCCGTGTGCCGGAGTTCTCCAAGAGCAGCAAGGTAAGCAGAATTAAGAACATTCTGGCTTACTTTGTTGGTGCCATGCTGGCAACGTTCAAGGTTGGCAAGATGGATTATGTCTATTCCATCTCCCAGCCGCCTGTCCTTGGTGGACTTATTGGGGTATGGGGCAAATGGATGAAGCGTGCCAAGTATATCTACAATATTCAGGATTTCAATCCTGAACAGACAATGGCGGTTGGTTACAGCAAAAATAAGCTAATCCTGAATGCCATGATGTGGTTCGATAAATTCAGCTGCAAATGTTCGGATAAGGTAATCGTGGTTGGCCGTGATATGGTCGAGACCGTAAAGCATCGCTTCAAGGGAAAGAGGGTTCCGAATCATTCCTTTATTAACAACTGGATTGATGAGAAGGAAATCTATCCTTTGCCGGCTGATCATGAGCAGGTAGTCACATTCAAGAAGCGGTATGGGCTGGAGAATAAGTTTGTCATTATGTATTCCGGTAATATCGGTCTGTACTATGATCTTGAGAACATGATGCCTATCATTGAGAAGTTCAAGGATCGGGATGAAGTCGTATTCGCCTTTATCGGAGATGGAACTGTCCTTAAGAATCTGATCGCTTACAAAGAAGAACACGATCTAAATAACGTAACCTTTATTCCGTATCAGAAGAAGTCGGACCTGATCTATAGCTTGAATGCCGGTGATGTACACTGGTGTATTAATGCCAAGGGCATTAAGGGAGTATCTGTTCCGAGTAAGCTCTACGGTATTATGGCAGCTGGCAAACCTATATTAGGTGTCCTCGAACAAGGATCTGAAGCACGCCTTATTATTGAAGAGACGAATTGCGGCTATGTAACCGAACCGGCCAATTATGGTGATGTTGAGGTTATTATTGAGAAATTTATAAGGGAGAAAGACACCAACGTTCCTGCCGAGATGAGTAAACGTGCAAGAGCCTTCTTAGTTAAGAATCTGACGAAGGATGTATCGATTAGTAAATATATTCAAGAAATCAGTATTTAACGAAGTCGAGGTTATTCATATGAATAGTAATTGGTTCAAGCTTTTAATGAAAATGACTAAGGTCAGCTACGGTAAGAACTTAACGCTGAAAGGAATGCCAGTCATCTTTAACAAGTCTGGGGCCCAGCTTACTTTTGGTGATAATGTAACGATTAACTCATCGTTTCTATCTAACTTGGTTGGCCTATATCAGAGGACGATAATTATTACCAGAACTCCGGAATCACAGATATTAATCGGTAACAATGTTGGTATTTCTGGTGCGACTATCTATGCTAGAAAATCCATAACAATCGGTGAGAATACGCTTGTAGGCGGTAATGCCAAGATTTTGGACAATGATTTTCACCCTCTAGAGATTGAAGCAAGAAATGCAGACATTAAAGAGAAGATTGGGGCCAAACCAATCTCGATAGGAAAGAATTGCTTTATAGGATGTAATGCGCTGATCCTAAAAGGGACTGTGCTCGGTGATGGCTGCATAGTTGGAGCGGGGGCAGTCGTTAGTGGTGTATTCGAGGATAACTGCGTAATTGCTGGAAATCCGGCTAGAGTCATCAAAAGATTTTAACCCACTTACATTAAACGTAGTGGAAAGGAAATGACAATGGTAGATCTTACGGTTGTAATTATCACTAAAAATGAAGAGAGCAATTTAAGAAAGTGTATAGAATCGTTTCGTGGCATTGCTAAACGTTTTGTTATTGTTGATAGCTATAGTACGGATGGTACAGAACATCTTTGCAGAGTCTTAGATGCCGAGCTTCAGCTAATCGGTAGTAAACTGGATTTTTATCAAAATGAGTTTGTTGATCATGCTACCCAATTAAACTGGGGATTTGCAAATACAAATATAAATACTGAATGGTCAATGCGTATAGATGCAGATGAGGAGTTAATGGAAGATTTAGCAGATGAGATAAACAATAAGTTGATGGACTTGGCTCGAGATGTTAATGGAGTTGTTCTTCGAAGAAGAGTTTATTTCATGGGGCGCTGGATTAAACACGGTGGCCGTTATCCGGAACTTTTACTTCGAATATTCCGAACAGGAAAAGCAGCTTGTGAGCAAAAAATTATGGATGAACACATGGTTTTACTTGAAGGTAAATCTATTGAGTTTAAGTATGATCTGATTGATAACAATACAAAGGATCTTGAGTGGTGGACTAACAAACATAATTGGTATAGCAATCGAGAAGTCCTTGATTATCAAAAGACTAACGCAACAACTTTGTTAAATGATTCTGCACAGCAAGGTAAGCTTACAAAGCAAGCAAAAATGAAGAGGGTAGTTAAAAACAAAGGGTACTATGGTATGCCCAAATTCTTTAGAGCCCATCTTTACTTTATTTATAGGTACTACATAAAGCTAGGTTTCCTTGATGGCCCTGAAGGAAGGATTTTTCACTTCTTGCAAGCATATTGGTATAGGTTCTTAGTGGACGCTAAGATGTTTGAGTGTGAGAAGTTTGATAGAAAATTGGGAGTGCAAGGGGAATTAAAGTCCTAGTCCTAAAAGGGTGGATATATAATGCCAAAAAAAGTTTTAGTTTTAAACGGGCAGTATCTTCCTGGTTATAAAGGGGGAGGCCCTATTCAATCATGTGTAAACATGATTGAAAATTTAAAAGATCAATTTGAATTTTATGTTTTAACAGCTGACCGAGATCACAAAGAAGAACACCCCTATAGTGAGATAAAGGTAAATGAATGGAACCAGGTAGGTCCAGCGAAGGTGTTTTACATGAGTCCTGAGCTTCAAAACTTATCTGGTTTTCAAAAGATACTTAATTCAATTGACTATGATACGATCTATTTTAATGGCTTTTATTCACCTGTTTTTACAATAAAGCCACTTATATTAAGAAGGTTAGGTAAGTTAAAGGACAAAAAGACTATCCTTACTCCACGAGGAGATTTTACGGGTGGAAGTGAAAATAAAAAGTTTAAAAAGTATACTTATATCTACTTAAGTAAGTTATTCGGCCTTTATAAAAATTTAAATTGGCATGCTACAAGTGACTTAGAAATGAATGATATAAAGAAAAAGTTTAATGCAGCAGAAATATGCAATGTTTCAAACCTTACTTCAAACTATATCCCGGTAAATTCCTCTCTTTCGAAAAATAGAGGTGAACTTCGACTGGTGTTCGTTTCAAGAATATTTCCTAAGAAAAATCTAAAGTTTGCACTAGAGGTATTAAAAGAGATTAAATCAGGAATAGTAACTTTTGATATTTTTGGACCATTGGAAGATAAATTATATTGGGAAGATTGTAACAAACTGATAAAAGATATGCCCGAAAATGTAAAGGTTTCTTATAAGGGGGAAGCCCCTCACTCAGAAATCGGCAATATTTTTAGTAATTATCATGCATTTTTATTCCCTACATTAGGGGAGAATTATGGTCATGTAATTGTTGAGTCTATGGCGAATAACTGTTTAGTAGTTTTAAGTAAAGGAGTGACTCCATGGGATAGCTATGAGAAAATAGCATCTACTATGGAGTACTTATCAAATAAAAATGGATTTATAAAAATAATTAACGATTTAATTGCGTTAACTGAAGAACAATTCTCCGATTTTACTAAAAAGAATCAGGACTATATTAAAGATCATTTAATAAATGGAAAAAGATTAAATATAAAAGGTTATGCTGATCTATTAAGCTAATAATCATATGGAGGAGTAAAAATGAAAAAGGTTGCTTTATTTCATCCATATAAGCATCACTCATATTACTCTTTAAAAGGAATTGCTCAATACACAAACAAAGTAATTGGAGTTTATGGATACTATTATAAAGACGATATTTTAGATAAATTAGTTCTAAAGTCAAAGCATAAAAAGAAAATTGAGGGATACGAAGATAAACAAATCAGTGATTCTATTAAAACCTCGTTACTTGTAAAGGGGTTATATTTACTTAATAAGTTTATACCTACAAAATTCAAGAGTCTCTATTTTAAGGGTTTTCAACGCTGGAGCAAAAAATTTATAAAACAGAATGAAGTTATTCACGTTTTACAGGACTACTTAAATGAAACAGTCCGCTGGGCGTACGAGCAAAAAAAAATTATAGTATATGAGCATATTCAACCTTTCGCTAGTTACCAAAAAGAAAAACTAATGGAGGAGATAGTTAAGTTTAATTATCCAAAGGAATATGCTGATGTTAAATTCCCTGATGAAATGATTGAAAAACAAATTGAAAATATTAAAATGTCCAATATTATTATCGTAGCATCACAGGCCACTTATAATTCATTACTGCCATATGTAAATGAAGAAAAATTACGTTTAATTCCGTATGGTTCAATTATTTCAAATAGTAATATTGATGAGATAAAAAATAGGATAAAGCATAAAAAGACTACAGATGCTTTAAGAATTCTTTATGTAGGCGCGTTTAATCTTACTAAAGGTGTACAGTATATAATTGAGGCAGCGAAGCAATTAGTAGGTGAAAATATTGAATTTACGTTTATAGGAAAGCCTACTTTTGAGCAAGATAAAGTTCTAGTTAATGCAGTAAGAAATCTCTCCAACGCAAAATATATTGAAAGTGTCCCCCATGTTGAAATGTATAAGCAGTATTGTGCACATGATATATTTGTCTTTGAAGCTCTATTCGAAGGGTTTGGTATGGTAACCCTTGAAGCGATGACTTATGGTTTGCCATGTATTGTAGCCGATGGAGGGAAGGGGGTTATTGTACATGGAGAAGATGGATACGTGCATCCAAATGGGGATGTTAATGCTTTAGTGAACTATATTAAATATCTGAACAAAGAGCGTGAAGTATTAAAAAAAATGGGTGAAAAAGCATTTCAAAACGTTCAAAACTATACTTGGAAGCGATACGAAAATGAGATCGAAAAAATTTACTTAGAACTTGAAAAGTTATGATACACGTCCATTAGACATAGATACCAGGAGAGAAAAATGATAGTTAAAAATTATATATATAATATATTGTACCAAGTTTTCGCAATGCTTGTTCCCGTTATTACTGCCCCTTATCTTGCAAGAGTATTGGGAGCTTCGAATCAAGGTATATATAGTTACGTTAATTCTGTTACTTATATTATTAGTATCTTAACTTTACTTGGTATCTATAGCTATGGAAATAGGCAAATTGCTTATGAGCGTGATAATCGTTCAAAAATGAGTCAAACCTTTTGGGAGATCATGTTTTTAAGAATAATTTTGACACTTGTAGGAACATGTATTTTTATTATTATTGCAATAATGTATAAGACTTATACAATCTACTTTTTAATATACTATCTTTATCTTTTAGCACAGTATATTGATTGCACATGGATTTTTGTTGGGCTTGAGGATATGAAGGTTGCTGTTATAAAAAATGCAGTAACTAAAATTATCAGCACAATAGGAATATTCTTATTTGTTAAAAATAGCAATGATGTCGGGATTTATTTATTAATTTTAGGGCTATCGGTTCTTGTATCAAATTTACTCGCATTTACTCAGTTGAGGATATATGTAGAGAAGCCAAAAATTAAAATTAATAATATTGTATTGCATCTAAAGGGATCATTGAAATTATTCTTACCTATGGTTGCAACGCTACTATACTTACAACTTGGTAAGGTAATGATTGAGTACTTTACAAAAGAAACAAGTCAATTATCATATTATGATAATGCTGAAAAAATCGTAACAGTTATCTTAACATTAATTACTGCCTTAAGTACTGTAATGATGCCACGAATAGCAAATGAATACAGTAAAGGAAATAATCAAAAAGTTCAAGATTATCTGATTAAATCGGGCAAATTTTCCGTATTTCTAGCTTTTCCGATGACATTTGGATTAATCGTAATTGCAAAGAGCTTAGTTCCTTGGTATTTAGGGGATGATTTTTTACCAGTTATTTATGGGATTATGATTATTAGCCCAATCATTATTGCCTATTCATTAGAGGGGATTTCAGGTAGACAGTACTTTACAGCCACCAATCAAACAAAAATTTTAACTGTGGCATACACTACTACAGCAATTTTTAACTTCGTAATTAATATAATACTAATTCCGATCTGGGGATATTTAGGGGCAGCAATCGCTACATTAGTTTCGAGTTACATAACAATATTGATTCAATATGTATATTTAAATAAACAAATACCAATTAATAATTTGTTAAAAAGTTGTAGGAATTATTTTTTCTACTCGGTGGGGATGTGCTTCATTGTATTTATTATCTCATACAGAATGGCACCGACCATTATAACAACAATTATTCAAATACTAGTAGGTGCAGCTGCATATTTAATACTTTGTTTTTTTGCAAAAGATGAGATGTATTTGGAAATGGTTAAGTGGGTTAGAAAGAGAATAAAAAAGAACTCCGAACATAATTAATAAAACGGAGAATAAGTCATCTTTTTAATGAATTGAGGAATAAAACATGCAGATGAACAAAAATATCTTATATTTGAATAATTATATGTCAGTTAATATTGCTAAATCTCGAAACAGTCAGAATATTTACTCTCAACCAGCAAATAATAAAATAATAGGAATAAAAAAGTCATTAGAAGCAGTGGGGGCTCATGTTAAGGTATTATCGAGCGGACTTGTAAATTCTAAAAGCTTTAAATGGTACAAAAGGGTGGAAGAAAAATCAAATGTAATTAATGTAGTTTATTGTTCAATTTGGGATGTTCCAATATTGAGCACTATGGTATCTATAATATTTATGTTTCTAGAGACTCGTAAAGAAAATAAAATAAGGCCTATTAATAATATAATTTTTTATAACTACAAGCCGGAAGTCGCATGGGCTGCGTGGTTGGCAAAAAAAATTTTAAATATTCCAATTACAATTGAATATGAGGATGGTTACTCAAATATTGATTCAGTTAAAGGGTTTAAAAGGTTATTAATGAGGCTAACAGAAAAAGTAGTGTCCAAAAATATTTCAACCGCAATCACAGTTAATTCTCTATTAGCTAAACAGCAGACAGTTCCATGCGTTGTAGTAAGGGGTGTTACTGATGAAAATTTATTTCTAAAGAGAGAAGGGCATAAAAAAAGTGAAAGGTCACGGCCTATTATTTTTTATGGTGGTGGACTTGATAAAGAGAGAGGCATTGATATACTTCTGGATAGTTTAAAATATATATCAAACGATTTTAGACTAATTATCACTGGGAAAGGAAAAATTACAGTAAATGATCCAAGAATTGATTTTAAAGGATTTATTGATTATGAAAGTGTGATTCGATATATGCTTGATGCTGATATATTGATTCAAAGCCAACTAAGTCAACATCAGTTTGGTAACAGTTCCTTTCCATCAAAAATATTTGAATATATGGCAACGGGTAATTTGATAATATCATCTGAAGTGGCAGACATTAAAGATTTTGCTGGTGATGCTTTTTATTATTATCAAAATGACGATCCAAAGTTATTGGCGGATGTGATTAAAAATTCACTAGAGAATTTAGATCGATTAGATATGAAACTAGTTGCCAAGAAACTAAGTGAAGATAACCTTCCTCGAAATATTGGAGAAAAGATTATGAGAATTCTCACATAAGCATTATTTTCTCATGATTTCATCAAATCACCATAATAAGAAGGGAGCTACTATGAAGGATAGTTATTACGCCCAGAATATTATAAAACAAACAAATTTTAAGCCAAGCATAACGTTAATTATATGTTTAGTATTAATTGGACTTTCAGGTACTATTCAATTTTCATATATCTGGTTTTCACAAAGCATCGTTGCTTTCTTAATATTATCTATTATATTTCTTGTGTTGATAAAAAATAAAACATTTAATAAAGTCAATGTGCTAATTTGTATTACCTTATTGTTAATAGTCTTAATTAATTTAATGGTATATAGTAAAAATATTAACGGGCATTTGGGTTTAGTTATGAAAATTATTAGTTGTTTTATTGTCGCTCAAATTATTGATTTTGAAAAGTTAAAAAAATACTACATAAATATAATCTTTATAATAGCTATTATTAGTCTGATTTGCTTTAGTATATTTGTTTTTAATCCATCAATTGTATTTCAATTTATTAAACCCATAACCTATTGGGATCATACAACTAGATATATGTTAGTTTTTAATTTCCCATTAGATAACTACACCATAAGGAATTTTGGACCTTTTCATGAAGGTGGTATGTTCGCAGTATTTCTTAATCTAGCTATTTTATGGATATTTGAGAAGGAAAGTTTATCTTCAAAAATGTCTAGATTGAAAATACTTGTATTTATAGCGGCTATTATCACTACTGTATCAACATCTGGAATAATAGCATGTGGACTTATTGTTATTATTAAATCAAGAAGAATAATACTGCAAAATTTAAACTTTAAAACAGTGAGTTTACTACTTATTGTTTTATTAACGTTGGTTATTGCTGAGAACAAAATGGGTATAATCTCAAATAAATTTTCCGCAGATAATGCATCATATACTGCCCGGAGTAGTGAGATACCATTGTTTTATGAAACCATTTCTACAGATCCTATTCTAGGAATAGGTTTTCAGAATAATTCTTATTTAAACGGAACCGGAATAACTGATGCAACAAACGGTATTCTTTCTGTATTGTCTCAATTTGGTTTGCTGGGCGGAGGTACAATACTTTTGATTTATTGTTATTCTATTAGAAAGATGTCTGTTGGAAATGTTGATTATATGCTGAAACTTTTTGTTGTATTCTTATTTTTTGCGAGTGAGCCTACTATTTTTACCTGTATGTTTTTAATTCTGATTTTTGCAGGAATTAAAGAAGGGCAAGAACGAGCGAATAGTTTTTATAGTATGGATAATCATCTTGAATCAAACTTAAGACTAAACATAAGTTGAAGAAACTAATAATAACTCCGGGGGAATATTAATGAAACTAGTCCTTCTTTCGGGAGGATCAGGAAAACGGCTTTGGCCGTTATCTAACGATGCCCGGTCTAAACAATTCTTGAAAGTACTAGAGAACGAAGATCAAGAACTCGTATCGATGGTGCAACGAGTATGGGGGCAAATCAGTGAAAGTGGTTTAGAAGATTCCAGCTATATCGCGACAGGCAAGGCTCAGATCGAGATGATGCATAATCAGATCGGACCGACCGTACCGCTTATTATTGAGCCTGAACGTAGAGATACGTTCCCGGCCATTGCCTTAACTGCATCTTATTTATATTCTGTCGCCAATGTGGATTTAGATGAAGTGATAGCGATCTTACCAGTGGACCCTTATGTAGAGGGCCACTTTTTTTATGCCGTAAAACAGCTAGAGGCTACTATTCAAAAGACGCAGGCTGACCTGGCTTTGATTGGGGTGAGGCCAACCTATCCATCTGCAAAATATGGCTATATCATTCCTGAACGTGAGCAGGCAGACCTTAATGGTGTCCTAAGAGTTAGTCATTTTCAAGAAAAGCCCTCAGAAGAGGCTGCTGCTGGTTTAATTGAGCAACAAGCATTATGGAACTGTGGAGTATTCTCCTTCAAGCTCGGATACCTCATTAATATTCTGAAAGAGAAAGGGTATCCGCTTCAATATGATCAGCTTGTGGAGCAGTATCATGAGTTGCCGAAGATTAGTTTCGACTATGAAGTTGTTGAGAAGACCAATAACATTGTTGTTGTTCCTTATGACGGTTATTGGAAGGATCTAGGTACTTGGAATACGTTAACGGAAGAGATGGGACAGAATCAGATTGGCAGAGGTACCATTAGCGAGGACTCTATCAATACGCATCTAGTCAATGAACTTGAAATTCCAGTTACTGTACTTGGGGTATCTAATGTTGTTGTAGCGGTTAGTCCAGACGGTATTCTTGTGACAGATAAGAGTGCAAGCCCGCGGATTAAAGATTTCATTAACTATGACCAGGGCCCAATGTTCGAGGAAAGAGAATGGGGCTGGGTACGCATCTTGGATGATGAGCGGTACGAAGATGGCCGTACGGTAATCACGAAACGGGTTGCAGTGAAAGCAGGCAGAAACTTTAGTTATCTCATGCACCTGAACCGTGAAGAGGTATGGACGGTTGTCAAAGGTGAAGGAGAGTTCGTTCAAAACGGGGTTCCTATGAAAGTAAAAGCCGGCAATGTGCTGCATATTCCTATGAAGACTTTACATGGTCTGAAAGCAGTTACAGATATGGAAATGATCGTCGTTCATAGCGGATATTCGGATGAGGATAAGGTAATGGAGTTGTACACGACATGGTCGGAGATGTCCGAACATTGCCTTAATGTCTCGATAAGATAATGAAGACGATCGCTTATTATATTTCGGACTACGGTTATGGTCATGCTACTCGAAGCATTGCTGTTATCCGTGCTCTGCTTCGAGACGGGGAAGAAGTTTATCGTATCATTTTATGTTCTTCAGAAAAGATATTGAACTTTATGCGAGCTTCTCTATGGGGTTATCAGGAAGTTATCCAGTACCATCGGTGTGCCTCAGATGTTGGTTATGTTCTTCAGGAAGGTAGCATTGAACCGGACATCCCTGCCTTCAGAACGAAGTATCACAAATATGTTGAGAGCTTACCTCATGAAGCAGCGAAGGAAGCCGATTTTCTTCACACTGCCGAGGTGAATCTTGTAATTTCAGATATTTCACCAATTGCCTTTGTAGCTGCAAGTCAGGCAAAAGTAACATCGGTAGGGATATCTAATTTCACCTGGCATACCGCGTATTTGGAAATGATCGATAAACCTGCCTTGCAGCCGTTGTTTGCAGCCTATGCTGCAATGGATTATTTTGTCCGTTTGGAAGGTGCCGTTGAACCGGACTGGGGCATTAGAGGAACCTTGCAGGCGAACTTCTTCAGCAGGGAAGTCGAGCATCAGGAAGTAAGGAAGATCCTGCAGACCATTAATCCTGATAAACAAAAGAGAGTCGTCTATTTCGGCATTGGAATGAGTATAAATGTACAAGATCTGGCGGCATTAAAGCTATGGGATGATGATGCGTGCCTTTATATTGTGTCGAGCAACATGAAGGTGAAGCATAAGAATATTGTGGCTATTCCTGCTTCCTATACGGAGTCGCAGAATTATGTTGCATCATCGGATATTGTCATTAGCAAGCCTGGATGGAGTACGGTTGGTGAAGCGGTAGCCCTTCAGAAGCCTCTACTTCTGCTTCATCGAAGCAAGATGAAGGAGGATGAGCATACGATTCGAGCTCTTCGGAATCGTCATCCCTATTGGATAGTAGAGTGGGAGCAATTACTTGAAGGCAATATGCATGAGGTTATAGATAGAGAGCAGTTATTTGTAGATGGTCAGCAACGGATTGAGGCAGCTCATATTGCTGACTATCTCAAACAAATTGTAGGGAGTGGATGAGGATGAAACTGGCGGTAATCGGTACCGGGTATGTTGGCTTAGTCTCTGGGGTATGCTTCTCCGAACTAGGCAATGAGGTCATCTGTGTAGACAATGCCAAATCGAAGATTGAGTTGTTGAATAATGGTGAAGTTCCTATTCATGAACCAGACCTTAAGGAACTGATCGCAAGCAACACGGCAGCAGGCAGGCTGTCCTTTACAACGGATTTAGCCGCTGCGGTGAGTGCCTCTGAGATTATTATTATTGCGGTTGGTACACCATCCTTACCAGATGGAAAGGCTAACTTGGCCTATATTGAGCAAGCGGCTGAAGAGATTGGTCGTGCCATTAATGACTATAAAGTTGTTGTGGTGAAAAGTACGGTACCTGTCGGAACAAACGAGAAGGTTGCAGATATTATACGTAACTTTGCTGAAGCCTCATTTGATTTTGCTTCTGTCCCTGAATTCCTCCGGGAAGGGACGGCCGTACGGGATACGATGAATCCGGATCGGATTATTATCGGGACTGCGAGTGATCGGGCAGCAGAGATGCTGACTGAGCTGCATCGTCCATTAACCGATCAAATTACAATCACCGATGTACGAAGCTCTGAGATGATTAAATATGCTTCCAATGCTTTCCTGGCTACTAAAATCTCCTTCATTAATGAGATCGCCAATATCTGCGAAAAGGTAGGAGCAGATGTAGAGGAAGTGGCTAAAGGGATGGGGATGGACCGGCGTATCGGCTCGTCATTCCTAAAGGCGGGTATTGGTTATGGAGGATCCTGCTTCCCGAAAGATACTCAAGCTCTTATTCAGATTGCAGGACAGATGGATTATGATTTCAAGCTGTTGAAATCTGTGGTTGAAGTCAATCGTGATCAGCGCTTTAATGTCATTCGGAAGCTGGATGAATTGCTGGGGGATGTTGCTGGCCGGACCATCGGTATTTGGGGCTTAGCCTTTAAGCCGGAAACGGATGATGTACGTGATGCTCCTGCCTTTGAGATTATTGAGACGTTATTGGAGCGGGGGGCACAGGTTAAAGCCTACGATCCTATTGCTTCGAATAACTTCGAAAGAACCTTTAACCGCTCTGAGGTGGAGTACTGTTCATCGGCTCAAGAAGCTGCTGAAAGTGCGGATGCTCTTTGTATTCTTACGGAGTGGAAGGAGTTTATTAATATCCCGCTATCCGATATTCAGAAATGGCTGAAGACGCCGAACTTAATCGATGGCCGGAATATTTATCGCGAAGAAGAATTGGAAGCAACGCCTTTCGCCTATTACTCAATCGGCAGACCGAAGATGAATAATGGTGTAAAAGAGACGAACCCTATTCTTTCTTTTTAAATTTATAAACAGACAGGAGACAACATGGAAACGCCACAGAAGAAAACCAAAAAGAAGCTGAAGCCGTGGATGAAGTGGTTACTAGGTACCGCTTCATTTTTTGTTATAGTCGCTTTGATCTTTACGGGAGTCACATACTATTACATTAAGTCCATTGATATCAAAGATATTGCTTCCCGTCATAGCAGTGATCTAGCTGCGGACTCTGGTGAAAAGCAACCGGAGTCTAAGCTGCCTGCGATTATCGAAAAACCTGTTGAGAAAGCAAGCCAGTTAATTGGAGGAGAGAAGATCGACAGTGCAGACGCACTCGATGTGGCAGCGATCCTCCTTAATTCTGGCCTTAGCTTGAAACAGATCTCTTATCTGCAAGGTAATGCAACAACAGATCTGCCTGTTGAGGAGAAACAGAAAATTCGAGATATCTTATTGTCCAAACTCTCTGATGAAGAGATAGAATTGTTGAAATCAATCACGAAACAATATGGTATAGGGCTCAATATTCTAAACCCAAATTACCCAATTGAATGGGTTGGCGAAAGAGATCCGGAAAAGATGAAGGAGAATAATGAAGCCTGGAAAAAGATGAACCAGCAATCCAATGGTTCAACAAAGCCAACCGATACCGGTACCAAGACGGATGAAAAGCCTGCTAACACTGACACCAAGCAGGACGATAAACCTGCTGAGCCAGAGAAAGAACCGACACCAGAGCTCACTACCGACCTGAAGCAAGTCAAACAATCGATTGACTCCAAGACGGAAGGGCAACTGGCGTCGCTCTCCGGCACTTGCCAAGCGAAGAGTAATTCTATTCTTGCACAGATCGTCGGCAGTGCAGACGGTGTTACGCTAGAGAATCTTCAAAATAAATATCTAGGGAAAGTCATGGAGGCCGAGGGCTCATGTGATGCAGCGTTCCAGGGCATTGTGAGTCAAGCGGCCTCTAGTTATGCTGACGCAGGTATTGATAGCAGTGCAATGCCGGATTGGAATGCTAAGTATGAGGCAAGTAAGCAAGCCGTACGATCATCCGCAATCAGCGCCATTGCCAAAGCTATAAATAACAATAAATAAGAGGAGAATCAAAATGATGAAAAGTTTACGCCATTACACACTCATGTTGCTAATTATCGCTTTATGTACCGTTTTACCGCTTACGGCCGGTGCAGCAGCATCCAGTTCGGTAACGATTAAGACACAAGCGGTTAGTCTGAAGTTCGACGGACAAACGCTTACGTTGCCGGACGGACAATATGCTTTCATTTATCAGAACCGCACTTATATTCCAATTCGTTTCATCTCGTATGCACTGCAGAAGTCGGTGAAGTGGGATCAAAAAACTTCTAAAGTAATGGTATCGGAGCCTACAGCTCTGGAGAAGGAAGCTCTTGTGAAGCTGCTGGCCGGTGCAGCAGCCGGCGGTCAACAGCCTGCAGCTGGAAAGAGTATTGCGATTAAGCCGGTTCAAGCTACGCTTGTATTCGATGGACAGTCGAAGGCTCTTCCTGCAGGTCAATCTCTCTATTCGATCAATAACAGCATTTATGTTCCTCTTCGCTTCATGTCTGAAGCGGTAGGAACCGATATTAAGTGGGATCAGAAAACTAGCAGCATTACAGGCGAATCGGAAGCTTACAAAGCTGCCCAAGCTGGCGGAAACAACGGCACGGGTAATGGCTCTACAGGTACTGGCGGAGGTACGGATCCGGTTGAACCTGCAAAGCCAACAAAAGAATCAATTGAATCGGCTGCTACAGCCAAGCTAAATGCTCTTGAAGCAAACTGCGCAGCAACACTTCAGGCTATGATTAATCCATATTTGACTGGTGATGCGGCTACAAAAGAGAGAATTAAGCAAGAAGCTAATCAAATGGTTGATCAATGTACGGCCGACTTCAATAAGATTGTTGAAGATACGACTGCAGAGCTTACCAAGTATGGATACAGCACGGAGATCATTGCTGCATTTAAAGCTCAATTCGAAGCCGATATGAAAGCAGGCATGGATATCGTCAAAGGATTGTCGTAATCATGCAAGACACCCCCGGCAGCTTGGCTGCCGGGGGTGTCTTTATTTATGTAACGGAAGATTATCTGAATAGCCGCGATCGCTTGTTGTTTCTGTATTTGTACCAATAGGCGCCGTTCTCGTCTTTGAATAATCGAAAGCCTACCATCTTGAAGGGTGTCCAAACCTCGGAGAACATTAAGTAACCAGCCATTCCGCATAACCTCCTAAAATGAATTATCACACAAATGGCCGTATTCAAGGACATTCGTGATTGTTCATGCTTCGTAAGCATGAGCTTAACAATTATCTCATTGTTTTCTCGTGCTTTTATAATACCAAAGAATGGATGAAAAAAACAGTAGTTTATAGGACTTTTTGCTCAAATTTACATTACCTTAGTCTTGTTTTTCGGGAGTTTATCGGTAGATTTCCATTTCCTTCATAGATCTGATACAATAACAGACCAGAGAAAGAAATAGGGCGTAGCGGATAGTGTCGAAGGAGTGTTGAAGAATAATGCCGAAAAAAGATAAAAAGTTTTCTATAATATGGTTTTTTGTCGTATTTTGTTGGATTTTTTTCATATTTTCATTGTCATCTGAATCGTATAATCAACAGTCGATCAAACCGACGTTAAATAAATGGGTGTCCAAAGAGGAATTGGCGGAGAAGCTTCCGGATACTTCGGTGACATACCATGGCAGCACGGTTGTTGCCAAGGAGGATCCTTACGGTTTCGTCGAGTTCTTCTTCCGTAAAGGGGCTCACTTGTTCATGTACGCGGTACTGGCAGCTGCACTGTATATGCTGATCCGTAATTTGATGGCCCGCAGGCAGATGGTGCTGCCGGTAATTATGGCACTCATCTTAACGGGCGGAGCGGCCGCGATGGATGAGAGGAATCAGCTGAGCAAGGTGGGGCGGACGGGGAATCCGATGGATGTCCTTGTGGATTTGACGGGAGCCTGCATCGGTCTGATCGTCTGCATCCTCATTAATTATTGGTTTGAGCGCAGACGACGGCGCCGGACGGAATACCGGTTTGTCCGCAAATTCTAATGGTCGTATGTACAGCAGCCTTTCGCTGATTGAAGCGGAGGGCTGTTGTTTTTGCCGGAAATGGTTATGCTGTGAATAAAGATTTTACTTGGGGAGTGTGTACAAGAGCAGTGAATGGTGCTAATAACTTAACGCTTCATACCGATAAATATCAGATTAATATGATGTATGCCCATTGGAAGAATGGTACGGCAGAAGAAGGCGCGGTGTTCGAGGCGTTCTTCCGCAAGCTGCCGTTTGGCAACGGTTATGCGGTCTTCGCCGGGCTCGAGCGAATTGTGGAATACATCCGGCATCTATCGTTCGGAGAAGAAGAGCTTGCTTTCCTTGCCAAGCAGGAGGAGGATTATGATCCGGCCTATCTGGAGCTCCTCCGGCAGTTCCGCTTCAAGGGGACGATATATGCCGTAGAAGAGGGCTCGCTTGTGTTCCCTAATGAACCGATTGTCCGGGTGGAAGGAACCATCTTCGAGACGCAGCTGGTGGAGACGGCGCTGCTGAACTTCATGAACTACCAGACACTGATCGCGACTAAAGCTTCGCGGATCAAGCAGGTAGCAGCCGGAGACATCCTGCTGGAGTTCGGAACAAGGCGGGCACAGGAGGCGGATGCCGCGGTATGGGGAGCGCGTGCGGCTTACCTGGCAGGCTTCCATGCGACATCCAATATGCATGCCGGCATGTTGTTTGGCATTCCGACAAAAGGGACGCATGCCCACTCCTGGGTGCAGGGGCATGAATCCGAGGAGGAAGCCTTCCTCGCGTATGCCAAGGCATTGCCGGATGGGGTAACGCTGCTCGTGGATACGTACGATACGCTCAGAAGCGGGGTGCCGAATGCGATTAAGACAGCCCGCTATCTGGAGAGTATCGGCAAGCGGCTTGGCGGGATTCGGCTCGACAGCGGTGACCTTGCTTACCTGTCCAAGGAAGCGCGCAAGCTGCTTGATGCGGCAGGTCTGCAGGATGCAAAGATTGTGGCTTCGAACGACCTGGATGAGACGCTGATCTTTAATCTGAAGGCGCAGGGCGCCAAGATTGATACATGGGGCGTCGGCACGCAGCTGATTACCGCAGCCGATCAGCCGTCGCTTGGCGGCGTGTACAAGCTGACCGCCCGCAAATGCAGCGGAGAGTACATACCGGTCATCAAGATCTCGGGTAATCCCGAGAAGGTATCCGCTCCCGGCAAGAAGGACGTCTACCGGATTATGAACAAGGAGACGGGACTTGCAGAGGCGGATTATATGACCCTGCATGAGGAGACGGATGTACAGCGGGGCGAGCGGATCAAGCTGTTTGATCCGGTGCATCCGTATATTCATCGTTACATTGAGAATTATGAGGCAGTACCATTATTGAAGCCGATCGTGGAACAAGGCGAGATTGTGTACAAGCTCCCGCCTCTGGAGCAGATTCGCAGCTTCCATGAGGGACAGCTTCGCTTGTTCCGGCCGGAGCTGCTCCGCAAGCTGAATCCGGACCTGTATCCGGTTCATCTGAGCGAGAAAGCCTGGCAGTTGAAGATGGACCTGATTAAGGCCCATCAGCAGTAGTTCGTCGCTAGCGTCAACCGTGCGAGAAGCGCTGCCGGTATTTGCGCGGGCTTATGCCTTCGTATTTGGCGAAGCAGGAGGTGAAATAGGCGGCGGAGTTGAAGCCGACCTCTTCGGCCACCCGCGAGATCGTATAGTTCGTCTGCAGGAGCAGCAGCTTCGACTGCTGGATGCGGAACCGCAGCAGGAAGTCGAAGGGCGAGCAGCCGAATTCCTTCTGCATGCATCTGGCGATGTAGACCGGATGGAAGTTAATGCTCTCGCCAAGCTCCTGCGCCTTAATATCCTCGCGGTAATGCTTCCTTAAGTAGGAGGCCGCAAGCTCTGCGCAATGGGCGGTTGGCGTTGAGCCCTGCATCTCGATGGAGGCGGACAGCTGCTCGATGATCTCCTGGAACAGCACCTGCTGCTTCCAGGAGACGCTGCCTAGATGGTTGCCGTGGCCAAGCTCCATCAGCTGCTGAATCTGCTCGATCATCTTGGCCGGCTGCAGCAGCCGGGTGTATTGCGGTACCTGCTTAATGAAGGTTTGCGTAGTGAAAATTTGGGGATTTAATCCATGCGGCTCCCTGCCCTGAATAATTCGGGGAGCATATTCCTCTGAAGCCGCCCACCGTCCTGTTGTCTGGAAGTGAAGCCAGTAATAGGCGGAGGGCTCTTCGCATTCTTTTGTCGCGTAGTGATGATTGTCCGGCCCCAGAATTAAAGCCTCGCCAGCCCGTACCTCGAACGTGGCATCGCCTTCCCCCATAAAGAGACAGCCCTCTGTGACAACCAGCAGATCGAATACTCCAATCCGGTAACGGCTCGGGTGCTTGAACCCGGCAGAAGCTTTTGTGTAGCCCGAAGCAATATAATGCGGAAGTGGCGGAACAGTAAAGTGAAACAGGGTCATATAGGCACCTTTTTGTACTCCTAGCGGAGGTTTGAATTTTGAAAGTTTCGGTTGTAAAACTGATACAATATCCGAAGTATAGCATCTATAATATGAAATTGACATCACTATTATAGAGGCGTATTGGGTTGCCGTTACCTTGATTAATCGGCTGCATCAGGTGTACGCTCGGGAGGATTATAAAATGCAAAAGCGTGAACGAAACAAGTTTTCGCTATGGATGCTTGCATGGCCGATATTTATTGAGTTGTTTCTGCAATTTCTGTTAGGGGCAGCCGATACCCTTCAGGTGAGCAAAATCTCGGACGATGCGGTTGCGGTAGTTGGATTCTCGACGCAGCTGTTCAGCGCCCTGATGACTCTGTTCATGACGGTGGCGAGCGGGGCGGGTATTCTCATTGCGCAGCGAATTGGTTCACAGAGGCAAGAGGATGCAAGAACAATCGCGATTATGTCCGTAAAAATCAGCGCAATCATTGGGCTTGTGATCAGCGTGCCCTTATATCTATTCCCCGGACAGATTGCTTCCGCGTTCCAGCTGCCGGATGAACTAATGTCGCTTGCCAAGACTTATATCTCCATTGTTGGCGGCGGAATGGTACTCGTTGCGGTGATGGCCGCACTCAGCAATGCGATTCGGAATACGGGCAATACGAAAGGACCGATGTATACCGCGATTGGCATGAATATCATTCATGTCGGGATGAACTATGCGTTTATTTTCGGCAAATTCGGGTTTCCGGAGTGGGGGCTTAGAGGGGTTGCGATCTCGACGGACATCAGCCGCCTGCTTGCGGTTGTTGTGCTCCTGATGATGTTCCTTGGTGCCTTCGAGCGTCAGATTACGCTCCGTGACTTCAAGCTGTACGATAATAAGCTGTTTAAGGAAATCTTGAAGATTGGCTGGCCGCTTGGCATTAATATGTCCTGCTGGGTCTTCTCTCAGCTGCTCATCTATACGTACATTGCGAAGCTTGGCGCAATTGAGCTGTCGGCACGCACGTACATGAATACATTGGAATCGTTCTGCTTCATGCTTGGTTATTCGCTGGCGCTTGCGCTTCAGATTCAGATCGCTCATTTGTATGGGGCGGGCAAAGTGCAGGAGGCTTACAAAAACTCCTACCGCGCGTTATGGATTGGACTTGCGATCGTGACGGTGAATGCGCTGGTGCTGTATCTGATCGGCGGGAAGCTGCTGAAGATCTTTACCGATAATCCGGAGATTATCGCGATGGGCGTATCGCTGCTGGGGATGAACCTGTTGCTGCAGCCGGGCAAGATGCTGAACATGGGCATTGGCAACGCGCTGAATGCTGTTGGGGATACGCGCTTTGTCATGTGGACCTCCATCACTTCCATGACCTTGATCGCAACTATTCTTTCTTATATATTTGGTATAACTCTGGGGTGGGGGCTCGTCGGCATTTATGCGTGTATGATATTAGATGAATACATTCGCGGCTTATGGGTGCTGAGACGTTGGAGACAGAAGCAGTTTATAAAGAAAGAAGAGCAGAAAAGGTCTTCCGGACCGCACAGCAGCAGCGGCAGCAAAGGCGCCACATTAGAGATTTAAAGAGACAGTAGACGGGGGTTACAGGATTTATGTTGATTATGAATGAGAAAATAAAAGCAGCCGAGGTGCGTCTCACCGGTCTTGACGGTGAAGACCTTGGGATCGTGTCGAGAGATGAAGCGCTTGCTATGGCGAAGCAGCTGAAGGTGGATCTCGTATGCGAATCACTGATGAGCAGCCCGCCGCCATGCAAGCTGATTATTCGCGGTGGCGCGAAGCAACAGGCTAGTCAGCAGAAGCGCGAGGAGAGATTGAAAGATCAGCCGACGAAAGTGAAGGAGCTCCGGCTTAGCGTCGATATCGAGCAGCATGATTATGAGACGAAGCAGCGACAGGCCGTGAAGCTGCTCGAATCCGGCAACGCGGTTCAGCTCGTGATTCGGATTCAAGGCAAAGAGGGAGCGAAGGCGAAGGAACTGCTGGAACAGCTGCTTACCGACCTCAAGTCTTATGGCACCAAACAGTCAGGAATTCAGCTGAGCGGCAAGCAGGCTGCGGTACAGGTAAACCCTGTATAATTGTTTACTGAAACAGGCAATGAAATAAGGCAGATCGCAAGAAACTACGATCTGCCATTTGTTTATCCTTTGAGACCCCGAAACCCCAAACTCACCAAGTGGCTTCTGACCTTTCGATTCGAAAAGGCTAAGTAAAGGAGACAGCCAAACAAAAGGCATCCCCCCCAAACAGTGAAGAAAAATGAAGAAACAACGCAGGAAATCATTATCAACCACGAACTCTTCTTAATTGTCCTTACTGGTCGGTTGTAAATAATGATAAATCATCCCTTTCCTTGCTTGTATCATTCTTTAAATTGCTCAGGTTGGCTGCTTTTCTCTGCAAATTCTGTTTGGTGTAAAAATTAATAATGTCATCCATGGTAGAAAATACGACACTAACGTTCGAATCATGTGTACTTATAAAAAACCGCTTTTCTGATGTTGTAACATCTTTATTTTATATTAGCATTTGGTGATATTAAGCTTAATTTAAAGCTTTTTTCAGAGTGATTCCTGCCGTGAAAACAGGAACTTTACCTGCCGGAAGTTCCACCTCTTCACCGGTTATGCGGCTTCTTCCCAGGCGCGCTTCACGATTACGGACATTAAATTTTCCGAAGCCAACTAGCTGAACTTCTTTGCCTTGCTTTAGTGCTTCAAAAATCGAGTCCAGCACATGTGTTACTGCTTTTTCAGCATTCTTTTTTGAAAATCCACTAGATTTAGCCACATCTTCGATCAATTGTTCTTTGTTCATTTAGGATACCTCCGCTTATATTTGTTTTAATTACTTAAATGACAGTCCTCGTGCATGGATGTAAAAGCAGGAATAAACAAAAAGCTACCCATGTTTAGGGCAGCTCTAAAGATTTAATAAAGTTTAGAAACATTTTCAGCCTGTGGTCCACGATTGCCTTGGGCTACATTGAACTGGACGCGTTGACCTTCATCCAACGACTTGTAACCATCACCCTCAATCGCGCTGAAATGAACGAATACATCGTTACCATCTTCAATCTCGATAAAACCGAAGCCTTTTTCAGCATTAAACCATTTAACTGTACCTGTTTGCATAGGATTCCTCCAAAAATTAAATTATTAAACACAATCATATCAATGGCCACTAATTAAGATTAGCGGTTATTAGGCATATTCAGAATTCGTACTTGATGTCCGCTAATGTATTGATTAATATAAGAGTACCATGTCCGCTAATGTAAGTCAATATTTGGAGGTCTCACTAATGAGTGGAACGACCGGGATTTCTAAACAGGGGGAGCAGACGATTCACGACTTCATTCACGCTCTCACTACCAACGAAGATTTGAATCCCAAAACGCTAAAGGAATACGCAAGCGATCTGAAACACTTCATCGGTTGGTTTGAGACATCCGGCGACCAAGAGGATGAAGTGATATTTCGAATTGAAGAAGTGACTACTCCAACATTAACAAGATACCGGGAAGCCACTCAAAAGGTAATGGAATTGAAACCGGCGACCATTAACCGGCGGCTTATAACCCTGAAACGTTTTTTCGAATGGGCCTTGTTGGAATCAAAGATTCGCCGCGACCCTGCGAAGCCGGTCAAATTGCTTCCGGAAGAAAAGGTAAGTCCCAGGCAGATGACAGACAAAGAAGAAGCTGCATTGATCGCTGCGGCAGAGCACGGCGGTTCCATTCGGGATCAGACGATTATTATCGTGATGCTTCACACCGGCTTACGAACAATGGAAGTATGCGATCTGGCTCTCGAAGATATTCAAATCGGTAAACACGACGGTCAGTTAACGGTTCGATCTGGAAAACGGAATAAACAGCGGGAAGTACCTTTGAACGCTACCTGCAGAGCTGCTTTAGAAAAATATCTCACAGTCCTTCCTTCAGATAGTCCTTATCTGTTTCCATCGGAGAAAACTGGCGATCGATTAACCGAACGAGCTTTACGCCATGCGATTCAAAAATACATGAAATCGGCGCAGCTCGAAGGTTTGAGCGCTCACGATCTACGGCACCGGTTCGGTTATGTGATGGCAGCAAACACCCCGTTGCACCGCCTGGCGCAAATTATGGGACACGATAGACTGGACACAACGATGAATTACGTAAAGACGACTCGTTCGGATCTGCAATCGGAAGTAGAAAAAACAGCTTTGCAATAAGGGGATGAGAACGATGCTTAGCGTATATTTTCGTTAAAATGTTGGCGGACCCCAGTATATAGACACCTATACTTACTTATATTTTTAGAATAAAGGAGTGCCTCTAATGCTTAAGAAGTTTTTTGCATACTATAGGCCTTATCGTAAGCTGTTCCTGCTGGACTTCTGTTGTGCGGTTATCCTTGCCGTTCTGGAACTATGCTTCCCGCTGGCGGTCAGCCATGTCATTGATACGCTTCTTCCGGAAGGGAATCTGAAGTATATCGTTGGTGCATGCGCGGTTCTGCTCGCCGTCTACCTGCTGAATACGTTCCTGTCCTTTGTCGTGACGTATTGGGGGCATATGCTTGGCATTAATATCGAGACGGATATGCGCAAGAAGCTGTTCGATCATGTACAGAAGCTGAGCTTCCGCTTCTTCGATAATACGAAGACCGGACATCTGATCTCGCGTATGACCAATGACCTGTTCGAGATCGGGGAAGTCGCGCATCATGGGCCGGAGGATATGTTCATTGCCGTGATGACGCTGATTGGCGCGTTTGGCATTATGGCGTACATTAATTTGCCGCTTACGATCATGACGTTTATTGTTGTACCGGTTATTATTCTGCTGGTGCTCTATTTCAATGGAAAAATGACAAAGGCTGCCGACCGCCTCTTCGGCGATATGGCCGACTTCAATGCCCGCGTGGAAGATACGGTTGGCGGTATCCGCGTCGTTCAGGCTTTCTCGAACGAGAAGCATGAGAGCAAGCTGTTCGAACAGAACAATAGCCGGTTCCGTCTGGCGAAGCTGATCTCGTACAAAATCATCGGAATGAACTCGTCCATCACCTACATGCTGATGAGACTCGTTACGCTGTTCGTCTTGCTCGCCGGTACGTGGTTCGTTATCGACGGCCAGCTGCTGTACGGGGAATTCGTTGCATTTGTCCTGATGACGAATATTTTCTTCAAGCCGATTGAGAAGATTAATGCCGTTATTGAAAGCTATCCGCGTGGTATCGCGGGCTTCCGCCGTTATGTGGAGCTGCTCGAGACCGAGCCGGATGTAGCGGACGCGCCTGATGCGAAGGAAGTTGACCGTCTGCATGGCGATATTGTGTACCGCAATGTGACGTTTGGTTATGAAGGCGAAGCGAAGGTTCTCGAGAATATTAGCTTGTCGATCAAGGCAGGGGAGACGGTAGCGTTCGTTGGCCCATCCGGTGCCGGCAAAACAACGCTATGCAGTCTGCTGCCGCGCTTCTATGAAGTAAGCGGTGGCGGCATCTCGGTCGATGGCCACGACATTCGCGATCTGAAGCTGGAATCGCTCCGCAAGCAGATCGGGATTGTGCAGCAGGATGTATTCCTGTTCGCCGGTACGATCCGCGAGAACATTGCTTACGGTAAGCTTGGCGCATCGGATGCCGACATCATGGAGGCCGCGCGCCGTGCAAGACTGGAAGAGTTCATTCATTCCCAGCCGGACGGTCTTGATACCGTAGTCGGGGAGCGGGGCGTGAAGCTGTCCGGCGGCCAGAAGCAGCGGATGGCGATTGCCCGCATGTTCCTGAAGAACCCGCCGATCCTCATCCTGGATGAGGCGACCTCGGCTCTCGATACAGAGACCGAGCAGGCGATTCAGCAGTCGCTCGCTGAGCTGTCCGCGGGCCGGACAACGCTGGTTATCGCGCATCGTCTGGCGACAATCAAGAATGCCGACCGCATCGTAGTGGTGACGGAGAACGGCATTACCGAGGAAGGCCGCCATGAGGAGCTTGTTGCAACCGGAGGCGTCTACAGCCGCCTGCATCAGGCGCAATTTGGAGCTTCATAGGTATTATGAAATCGTATTTGAAGGCGCACTGGTTCCATCCGGTGCGTCTTTTTGTTCTACTCCTATAACCACAGGTTAAGAAATACTCGTATAAACAAATTGTGATATAGTGTGGTTGTTCAAAATATATCTCGGCAGGTGAAAGTTATGGATGAGAGAGAAGGCTCCTATGTGAAGCGGTTCTTCGGATGGGACACGCTGCGCGGTCAGCTTTATTGGACGTTGCTTGTCAGCTCCGTCATACCGCTGGTTCTAGTCGGTATTTTGACGGTGTATTCGATTTACAATATTCTGTATAACAAAATCGAAAAGGGCATTGAGCAGAATTTGCAGAGGGTGAGCGGCTCATTGGAGGAAACGTTGGAAAACCTCTATGACGTGTCCCAGCAAATGTCTTACCAAGGATTTGTGGGGCACGATGTAGAAGCGCTCCAAACAAGCGAGGACAATTACGAGAAATCGCAGCTGGTTTCGGCCATTCAACGCAATATGGGCATCCTTAACGCGTCGAATCCGACAATTGGCCTAGTTTTTTATTATGATACGACCACGGGAGAAATTCAGTATAACAATTATATAACAAGAGATCTGCACCCCGATTTTGACCGATTGCCGAAGCTCTCCGTCAAATCCGACCATATCTTCAACGGTCCGCACTTAACCCTTTATAAATACAATGATATTTCCGTATTCTCCATTGTGCGAAGCGTTGGCGGCATTACGGATCCCAATAACCCCCTGATCGTGTATGCGGAAACGAATGTGAGCGTCATCAAAAATATACTTAACAAAGAGCAATATGGGATGAATGTATCTCATTTGCTTATGACTAATGACGGCATCATTCTCTTTAGCGACAAACCCGAGTTGACTCCGATAGGCAGCACATATGATGCAAATAAGATGAAGCGATACTATTTCCACGAGGTGACGGGCAGTCAAGGGTGGAGACTTGGCGTGTTTGTTGAGAAGGGCGAATACCAGAAGGAGATTCGAGATTGGTTCGTCAAATATGCTTTTATCGTTGTACTTGGACTGCTGATCAGCATATGGTCCGCCTTTCGGACATGGAGGGTCGTTATCGCGCCGCTGCACCGCATCCGCAAGGGCATATCCGCCGTTATCAGCCAAGAGCCTAATGATAACTTTCAAATGACGGGACTAAGGGAGTTTGATTTTCTCATTCAAAACTTTAGTGATATGCAATACCGCATTCAGAAATTGATTAAAGAAGTGGCAAAGGAAGCAAGCGAAAAGCAGGAGATCGAGATGGAGAAGCTGATGGCCCAGATCAACCCGCATTTCTTGTACAACACGCTTAATACAGCACAGTGGCTTGCACGACTGAAGGGACAGCACGAGATCGATCGCTTCCTGTCGCTATTCACTAAGGTGTTGAAATACAATTTAGCGAAGGACGGCACCATCGTTACGCTGAAGGATGAGATAGATTCCTTGAATGATTATGTCGAGCTGCAAAAAATCAGGTACGACTTCGAGTTTGACGTCCGCTACTCCATCCCCGAGCAGTTTCTGGAAACGCCGCTGCCGCGGTTTATTTTACAGCCGATCGTAGAGAATGCCTTGTATCACGGGATGATGGACGAGAAAGGAATCATCGAGGTAACCGCACAGGAGCAGGGAGCGATGCTGGTTCTTATGGTCAAGGATAACGGGAACGGGATTAGTCCGGAGAAGATCAAGGAGCTGCTGGAGTCGGATACGCGGAAAAATAATATTTCGGGTCTGGGGATCGGCCTTAATTATGTCGTGCGGACATTGAGCAGCTTTACGGGCGGCGCCAGCCAGCTGAATATAGACAGCCAAATCGGGGAGGGTACGACGGTATCCATTCGTATGCCTATGTATAAGAAGGAGGAGTCCCAGCAATGAAGGTCATTATAGTAGACGATGAGAAGCTGGTCAGGCGCGGATTGATTTCAATGATGCCCTGGGCAAAATACAACATCGAGGTTGTAGGCGAAGCGGGGAACGGAAGAAAGGCACTGGAACTGCTGGAGACATTAGAGATTGATCTCGTGTTTACCGATCTGATGATGCCGGAGATGTCGGGCTTTGAGCTGATCGAGGCAATGAATGAACAATATCCGGCCAAATCGGCAGTCGTGTTGTCCTGCCATGAGGAATTTTCGTTTGCGCAGAAAGCCATTAGGCTTGGAGCGATTGATTATATCGTTAAGAATGATCTGGAAACCGACGTGATGGATGAGGTGCTGGAGCGTATTGTGCACAGCTATGAGGATAAGGTGAAGGTGAGAACCGCGCCTGAAGTGAAGACCTTCGACAGGGTGATGGTTGTTCTTGAGCTTGAGGACGCCTCGAAGGCGGGGCAATTGGTTCAAAAGCTGTCCGCCGGCCATGTGATTCACTATCTGGAGAGACGCTGCTGGTTTCTCTCGCTGGGCAATATTGGAGAGTATGAGGAACAATCCTTAATTAACGATATTAAACAGGCAGGCTGCCTGCCGGTGCTTGTGCATGGCTTAGGCCATGTTCCGCTAAGCGATGCGGTGGACAAGCTGCATGGCTATCTCGCGGCAGGATTGCTATACGATTATACGAAGATGCTGAATTTCTGGGAGTGGAAGGCCGACGAAGAGAAGGAGCCGCTGAACCCGGAGAAGACCCGGCTTGGCCATCGGTGGAACAATTCGGAATGGATCTATAGCAATGAGGTATACGAGGAATTATTGCGGAATACAGCGGCCATGCGATTGCCGATGAGCGAGCTGAAGAGCTTGCTGTTCCCTGCCTTTCTGGAGAACGGCCGCTGGCTGCTAATGCTGGAATGGTCGATGCAGCTGATTTTCCGCCTGGAGCCGCTTCGCATGTGGGAGGAATGGCGGGATGTGCTTGAAGAGGAGCGCACTAAGCTCCGCAGCATCGTATGCAAGACCAAATATAGCGATGACATCCTGCGGGTGATTTATAAAGCGATCCGTTATATGCATGAACAGGAAGAGATGGATTTCAGCCAGAATGAGATCGCGGGCATTGCCAATATGAGCCGGACGTATTTCAGCCAATGCTTCAAGAACGTGACCGGAAAGTCGTTTAATGATTACGCGACCGAAATTCGGATGTCCAAAGCGAAGAAGCTGCTCGTGCATACGAATACGCCTATCTATCGGATTGCTCAACTCGTTGGCTTCAAGGACGAGAAGTATTTCAGCAAGCTGTTTTTGCAGGAAATTGGAGTGCTGCCTTCAGATTTTCGAAAGCAATGGGAGAGGTAGAAAAGACGGGGTAGGAAGTTTGTCAGCCGGAACGGAGAGTAATGTTGCTAGCTGCCATTATCCCTTGATGAGAGCGGATACAAAATCACACCTGATTGTGAACTTCGCTCCGACCCTTACATTCGCAGTACGGGCTTATACTTGGGATGTAACAATAAATGATGTGCAGGGGGAAAGCTGAGATGAAAAAAACACTAGGCATACTAATCATTTGTGCGCTGATGGTACTGACGGCATGCTCTGGAAATAACGGCAATGAAAATAGCAGCAATAACACAGGCGGGAATGCTGCCGGAGGGACAACAGAACCTGCTGATCCGTACGCGCCGATGACCGAAACGGTAACAATAAGCATCGGCAAGGAAGCGGCGGTTGATCCGAAGCTGCCAAGCGGCTCAACGATTGAGGATAACGAGCTGACCCGTTATTTCGCAGAGAAGCTGAACGTGAAATATACGAACGAATGGCAGGCGACAGGTGATGCCTACATGCAGAAGGTCGGACTAACGCTTTCGACTGGCGACATTCCTGATGTCATGATCGTAGACAAGCAGCAGCTTGTTCAATTGGTCAACGCGGACCTGATCGAGGATCTGACCTCTACTTACGAGAGCTTCGTATCGCCGGCACTCAAAGCGGCTTATGATTCTACGGACGGCTACAGCCTTGCATCCGCAACATTCGATGGCAAGCTTATGGCCTTCCCTAACGTAAGCCCGGGAGCGGATGCCCAGAACATGCTGTGGGTTCGCCAAGACTGGCTGGATGAACTGCAATTGGAAGCTCCGCAAACGATGGATGACATTATTAACGTAACGAAAGCCTTCATGGACAAAAAAGGCTCCGTTGGCCTACTGGGCAATCAGGTGATCGTCAACATCGGAACGAGCGTATTTGGCTTTGACTCCATCTTTAGTGCTTACAATGCGTATCCGCAGCTGTGGACGGAAGATGCAAGCGGCAATGCGGTTTATGGTTCGATTCAGCCTGAGGTGAAAGAGGCTTTGGCCAAGATCAGAGGCTGGGTGCAAGAAGGCGTAATTGATAAGGAATTCGCTGTGAAGAAGAATGAGCAGGTCAATGAGCTTGTCGTTAGCGGCAAAGCAGGTATTTTCTTCGGACCATGGTGGCTGCCGTTTGGCATGCTGGCGGATTCCGTTGCTCAGGATTCCAAGGCCGAGTGGGTATCGTACCTGTCGCCGCTTAGTCCCGAGGGGAAAATGAATACGCATATGGCGTCTCCGACGACAAGATATCTGGTCGTAAAGAAAGGCTTTAAGCATCCGGAGGCCGTATTGAAGACGCTCAACATGCAATTTGATGCCGATCAGCTGCAAGGTGAAGGTATCGTGGAGAAGGACGCCTATAACTGGATGAACATGCCGTTCTCCCTCCTGCTGAGCAACTATGACGATAAAGAGAAGAAGGCTAAACTCGTACAAGACGTCATCGACGGCAAAGCAAACGCGGATACCCTGCAAGGCGAAACAAAGCAAATCTACAACTCTTACTTGAAGGATAAAGAAAATCCGAAAAAGGATTTGGCCGCGTGGTCGCAAAGACATGCGTTTCTGACAGGCGCTCTTCCGCTGATTCAGGATGAGAAGATCAACCGCAAGGTTGGTATCTATTATGATCAAACCGACACGATGCGTACCAAATGGGCGAACCTTCGCAAGCTGGAGGATGAAACCTTCCTCAAGATCATTATGGGCAATGAGCCGGTAGAGTCATTTGATTCGTTCGTAGACAAGTGGAAGTCGCAGGGCGGCGATCAAATTACGAAAGAAATCGCTGAAGCAGCGAAGTAATAAATGCAGGGCATCGGAGCCTAAGCGAAAGCCAGGCAGACTTGCTTAGGCTCCGGTGAAATTAGAGTTGCTTAAGGATGGAGTGGGAGCTTTGCGAGATTCCAAAAATTCGTTACATTATCATCTGATGCTGGCGCCGGGCATGATCCTCCTTATTATTTTCGGAATAGTTCCGCTATTTGGAATGGCGATTGCGTTTCAAGACTTTATTCCCGTCAAAGGGATATTCGGCTCCAAATGGATTGGCTTGGAAAATTTTAAGTACATGTTCGAGCTTGATGACAGCAAAACCATTTTCTTCAACACCATCTTTATTTCTGTAATGAAAATGCTCATGAACGTGCTCATTCCGGTATTCACCGCTTTGCTGCTTCATGAAATCGTCTTTAACCGATTAAAACGATGGATGCAGACCATTATTTATTTGCCGCATTTTCTCTCGTGGGTTATTCTGGCCGGTATTTTGACCGATATGCTTTCGCAGAACGGCATTGTCAATCAAGTGGTAACCGCCATTGCCGGCGAACCGATCTTCTTCCTTGGCAGCAATAACTGGTTCCCGGTTGTTGTTGTTCTGAGCGATGTATGGAAAGAGTTTGGCTTTAATACGATCATTTTCATAGCGGCTTTAACGGCGATTAACCCGTCGCTCTATGAAGCAGCCTCCATTGACGGGGCTGGACGGATCCGCAAAATCTGGAGCGTCACGCTTCCGGGGATTTTGCCGACGATCATTCTCGTGTCTACGCTTAACATCGGTAACATTCTTAACGCGGGCTTTGATCAGATCTATAACCTATACAATCCCTTGGTCTACGAGTCGGGAGACATTATCGACACCTATGTATACCGCATCGGACTCGTCCAATATCAATATGGTTTAGCTACTGCGGTTGGAGCGCTGAAGTCGGTTGTCGGGTTCATTCTTATATTTGTCTCCTACAAGTTGGCTTCCAGGTTTGCGGGTTATCGCATTTTCTAAGCAGGGCAGCACCGAGAGAACGCATTATTGTAATTAGAAGGGAAGTGTCCCATGCCGCTCACAGGTAAACGCGGAATCAGGACTACTGATATTATTTTGACGCTCGTTATGTTGCTCATTACACTGCTTTGCCTGCTGCCGTTGATTAATGTTGTATCATTGTCTTTCAGCGGCAAGTCGGCGGCAGCATCCGGCGCAGTTACCTTGTTTCCTGTTGATTTCACCTTTTATTCCTATGAATATATGTTTAAGGACAGCCGGTTCTTTGATGCCTTCGGCGTATCGGTTAAGCGGGTGCTGCTTGGCGGGGCAATCAATTTCGTATTAACGATTATGATGGCTTACCCTCTTGCGAGGGAACGTCAAGAGTTCAGGGGAAGAGATATCTATATGTGGGTCATCGTATTCACGATGATGTTCACGGGCGGGTTAATACCATGGTATATGGTCGTGAAGAGCCTTCATTTGACGGATACGATCTGGGCGCTCGTGCTCCCGACGGCCGTTCCCATCTTTAATGTGATATTGCTGATGAACTTCTTCCGAGGCTTGCCGAAGGAAATTAATGAGTCGGCTAAAATGGACGGTGCGGGTCCATGGCGCACGCTCATTACGATCGCCGTTCCTCTTGCAATGCCGGCTATCGCAACAGTCACTCTATTTAGTATCGTAAGTCACTGGAACGCGTTTTTTGACGGCTTGATTCTAATGAACAAGCAGCATAATATTCCATTGCAAACGTATATCCAGCAGCTGGTGGTTGCTCCATCGATTACGTCTTCCACGAGACCGGAGGATTTGATCAACTTCTCCCAGCGGACATTTAACGCAGCCAAAATCGTCGTAACGATGCTGCCGATCCTGATCATTTATCCATTCCTGCAACGTTATTTCGTACACGGCATTACTCTCGGCTCCGTAAAGGAATAAGCATTCACAAAAAGGAGATGCAGCATGCAAATCAACAATCCGATATTGCCTGGCTTCTGGGCAGATCCCTTTATCCTGCGCGATGGCGACGACTATTATTTATACCCGACTAAGGACAGTGCCGGCTGGATGTATGAGAAGTTTCATGTGTTCCACAGCAAGGATCTCGTTAACTGGGACGGGCCTTATCTGGCGCTTGACCTAAACGATGTCAGCTGGGCTGACAAGCAGGCATGGGCTCCTGGCATCGCCAAATATAAGGGGAAATATTATATGTATTTCTCTGCGGAGGCGCAGATTGGCGTTGCCGTTGCCGATTCTCCGCTTGGACCGTTCAAGGATATGCTGGACCGTCCGCTTATTACCCGTAATCAATATGACTGCCAATCGATTGATGCGGACTTATTCGTCGACGACGACGGACAGCCCTATCTGCTGTGGGGGCAAGGGAAGTGCTGGATTGTTCCGATGGAGGACGATATGACGACGTTCAAATCCGAGCCCGTGCAATTGTCGGCGCAAATTCATAACAGCAAAGGCAGCGATGCCGCAGCGGGCGATATTTCGGTGTACAATGAAGGGCCGCATATGCAAAAGCGTGACGGCCGTTATTGGCTCACATGGAGCAACTATGATACGCGTGATCCAAGATACCAGATTGCTTATGCATTCAGCGACCATATTCTAGGTCCTTACGAGGTGCCGGAGAATAACCGGATGACGCTGGAATCAGTCAACGCCGTAGGTACAGGACATGCTTCGCTTACGGAATATGAAAATGAATGGTACCTGATCTACCATCGGCTCGCCGAGCCGGAAGCCAGCGTGCTCCGTGAAACCTGCATCGGATTAGTGCGCTTCAAGGACGGTCAGCCTTACGTAGACGTGGATGAATAAATAACCTGGTTAAGTACTCGTATGACCAGACGGGGGCTGTTCCGAAAATGGAACAGCCTCTTTTATATTGCTAGCATCCACAACTCATGCATTGACGGACTGGGCATTGCATAGTACATTGGTCACAGCTAACAAAAAGATAGTGTGAGAGATAGAGAGGAGAGGGCAATATTGTCGGCAACAGCAGTAAAAGAACTATCCCCGCTTGTAGCGGCGCTGGACTTGAAGCCTCATGTGGAGGGCGGCTGGTACAAAGAGATTTGGAAGGCGAATTTTGAAATTCCGCAGGCGGTATTGGGTGAGCCGTATTCCGGACCGCGCTTTGCGGCGTCTTCGATTTATTTCCTGCTTCATCCCGGTGAGGAGTCGGATTGGCATACGGTTCTATCGGACGAACTGTGGCTGTGGCATTCCGGGAGCCCGCTCTTGCTGACCTTGGGCGGTACGGCAGAGAATCCGGAAGTTCGTGAAGAGATTATTGTTGGGGGCGATGTTGCGAATGGCCAGCATCCGCAAGCGCTTGTTCCGGCAACCGAATGGCAGAAGGCCAGACCGCTTGGCGATGAGCCGGTACTCGTATCCTGCATCGTAGCACCAGGCTTCCATTACGATGACTTCAAATTGATTGAACGTAAGTTTTAATGCACCAATCAGAAAAGCTCTGGACGAAAAATTTCATTCTGCTGGCGTTCTCTAATTTGTTCTTATTCTTTGCCATTGAGATGCTGCTGCCTACGCTTCCGCTCTTCGCTGACGAACAAGGGGGAAGCGGGTCGCAGATCGGCTTATTGCTTGGCATCTTTACTTTCTCGGCCGTAGTGTCCCGCCTCCTGATTGGGATCGGACTAAGAAGGTTTGGGAAGCGAAAGCTGCTCTTGATTGGCGTTGCGATCTGCCTTGTTGGGATGGCGGGCTATTACGCAGCCGCTTCAATCTCTGCCTTGCTTGCTCTTCGGATTGTGCATGGCTTTGGTTTTGGTATCGCAACGGCCTTGTACGGCACGTTGGTATCCGACGCGATCCCTGCCGCACGGCGCGGGGAAGGAATGGGGTACTTTGCCATGGGCAATGCCGTCTCCTTCTCAATTGGTCCCATGCTTGGCTTATGGCTTCTGGAGCAATATGATTATGCCGGCTTGTTCGGAGCCGGAGTGATCTTTCTCGCCATCACCCTGGTACTGACGCTGCTTGTTCGTCAGCCTCGTGCCCAGACGGTGGAAATAGCGGCAGCCGAAGCTGCAGCGGCGGCAGAGCTTCATGCGGCTGGGGTGAAGCCTTCGCCTTGGGCGGAGGTTATTGAGCCTAAGGTGCTTGTGCCATCCATCCTTGGCTCGCTTGTGGGCTTTGCCTTCGGCGGTATGCTCAGCTTCGTTACGTTATTCAGCAAGGATATTGGTATTACGCACACCGGCTACTTCTTTCTCGTTGTGGCCATCAGCGAGGTGCTGATCCGGTTCGTAAGTGGTCCGCTGTTCGACCGGAGAGGACCGTTCTGGGTATTGTTCCCCACTGCGATCCTATGTATAATCGGCTGCGTGATCTTGTATTACACGGATTCGATGGCCATGCTGCTGCTTGCCGGCGTGTTCTATGGCGCAGGCTTTGGCGCGATGTTCCCGGCGCTGCAGGCTTGGGTTATTAACCTCGTGCAGCCGGAACGACGCGGGGTTGCAACAGCGACGTATTACAACTTCTTCGATATCGGCATCGGGCTTGGCTCGATCCTGCTCGGAGTTGTCGTTACGCTGACGGACTACACGACGATGTTCCTGCTGTCCGCTGTCTTATATGTGATTTATCTCGGCGTGTACTTCTTGTATTTGCGCCGCCAGCGTGAGCGGGCGGAGGGGTAAGCAAGCTTGCGCATTAAGAAGGAAGCGGGTTGATTTGAACGGAAAGAGCGGTGCCTGCGGGCACCGCTCTTTTTGTGTTGTTGGCACCAACCGTTCTTTATGTACAAATGCTCCAGTTATGATGCATGATGTGTAGCGCAGGCGAGCAGCGGGTCTTTAGCTAAGTAGTATGTCCGCGCTTACGTTGGGGTTTGTCCAACGTAAGAAAGCTCGTATGCCCGCTGGTGCTGGGTACGTCGTTGGGTTTCCTTCAGCAGCTTTCGTTGTTATGAGCTCCTTCCGGCCGAAATGAGCGGATTCCGTTGGATGGAGTCCACTTTAGCTATAGTTACTTGGCTTTGGCGCATCATTATGCTGGATGAGATCCAACGTAGGCGGGTGCGGGGACTTCAGATAACTAGTTAGTTACTTGTCTATTCTCTCGGTAGACCTACGTTGTACTCTCCACTACCGGTTACGAGTCGTACCCGCTGTCTCACGTTGTACGAAGTGCAGTATATTTGCCCAGAATGGCAGGGGTAGATGAGATATGCTGCAGGGAATACAGCATATTTCGCGGAAACGAGCCAAACTCGGCTATTTAGCCCGAATATCCTGCAATCTGTGCAGGATATTACTGAATACAGGGCTCAGATGCTCCAATATCCTGCATTATGTGCTACGTAGGTAGGCAAGCGGAGTGCTTCAGCTAACTAGTCCGTCCTTTACGTTGGAGTTTGTCCAACGTAAGATAGCTCGTATGCCCGCTGGTGCAGGCTACGTTGGATTTCCTCCAGCAGCTTTCGTCGTTGTGAGCTCCTTTTGGCCCAAATGAGCGGATTCCGCTGGATGGAATCCCATGTAGCTATAGTTACTTGGCTTTGGCGCATCATTATGCTGTTGAGATCCAACGTAGGAGGCGGGTGCGGGGGCTTCGGCTAAGTAGTTACTAACCTAGCCGTCTCGGCTGGATGAACGGCGCGGCCCATAACAAAAGGGCTGTTCCAGGCCGGTCATGAAGACCGGCTGGAACAGCCCTTTTTGCCTGCTTAAGCAGGCAGCTTGATTTTTTGCCCTGGGTAGATAAGGTTAGGGTTCTTGATATGGTTTAAGGCTTGAAGCTTCTGCCAGGTGGTGTTGTGCTTCTTGGCGATAGCCCAGAGCGTATCGCCTGTCTTCACGACATGGACAGCGGGCTTCGCTGGTTCCGGCTTAACGGGAGGCTTAGGCTCCGGCTTTGGTTGTTCCGGCTTTGGATCAGGTTTAGGCTCCGGCTTCGGATCTGGTTTCGGCTGCGTGACAACCGGAGTTGCTGCGGCCGTGATGCGGCCTTCAACCTTCGGATTAGCCGTGCCAAGCTTGGCGATATAGTTGATTAGCGCTTCATCCAGCGAACCGTACATGCCGGCTTGCGGGTAAGGGCTGAACATCGTGTACTCATCGCCGCCAGCGGCCATGAAGTCGTTTGTCGCGAGCACATACTCCGCTTTCAGGTTCAACGGCTTGCCGCCGACCGTGACGGAGTGGACGCGTTCGCCTTTTGCCTTCGCGGTATCAATCTTGAAGGTGATGCCGGATACTTGAGGGAAGCCGCCCTTCGAATTCGGATAATCGGATACGCCGTTCTCGAGAGCCGCTTTGATATCGGCGCCTTTGACCTTCAGCGATACGATCTGATTGCCGAAAGGCAGGACGGTAATGACCTCGCCTTTTGTAATGGTGCCCGCATCGATGGAGGCGCGGATGCCGCCGCCGTTCGTGATGGCAACATCGGCACCGGCTGCATCGCGAATCGCGTCAGCGACCAGGTTGCCGAGGTTCGTCTCGCTGGCGCGGACCTGCTCGCGTTCACCGTCCAGCTTCACGCTGGCCGTTCCAACTTCTTCGGCAAGGATGGTTTCCTGGCTCTTTTGAATAGAAGCTACAAAATCCGCAATTTCGGCATTTGGCGCGATAGCTGCAGCCGTATCTTTGCTCTCAAGCTTTGCTTCCTTCTTCACGACTTTGCCGCCGTCTACCCACAGATCCACAACGCCGAGGTACTTCGTATATTCGCCGGCACTAGCGATCAGCGTGTTATGATCGGCTGTCAGTCCATGCTCCAGAACGGTATGGCTGTGTCCGTCGATAAAGACGTCAATGCCGTCTACTGCCTTAACGATCTTCAGGCTTGTATCCACGCTGGAGGTGTCCTGGCCGATATGACCAAGCGCGACGATGACATCGGTCTTGTCCTCGAGCTCATCGACAATGGCCTGCGCGTCTTTGGTTGGATCGGCGAAGGTGAGACCTTCTACATTTTTCGGATGCGTCTTATAGGCAGTCTCCGGTGTTGTCAGGCCGAAGATGCCGACCTTCACGCCGTCAACTTCCTTGATGATATAAGGTTTGAATAAGGACGTATTGTCTTTGGCGATCTTAACATTAGCGCTGATAACCGGGAATTTCATCATCGATTCGAGTTCAAGGAGACGCTCGTAGCCATAGTTGAACTCGTGATTGCCCGGAGTAAAGACGTCATAGCCCATCTTGTTCATCACTTGAACAACGCTTTCACCGTTCACAAGCGTGGCAAAGGTTGTCCCGTGCACCGCGTCGCCTGCATCCAGCAGCAGTGTATTTGGATTAGCCTTGCGGTAGCTGTCAATAATGCCGGCAAGCTTCGCATAGCCCATTTCTCCTGAGGTTCCTTCCACGGCGCGCGCATGCGTATCATTGGTATGCAGAAGCGTGATGTGCTTGGCGGAAGCGGGGACTGCCGTTTCCTCTGCTGCAAGAGCCGTACCGACGGACGCGGCGAGAAGCGAGACGGCAAGCAGCGTTGACACTGCCCACTTCATTTTTCTAAGCTTGATAAGCATCGTATCCCTCCACAGTTTATTTTTCTTATAACGCAAGTACGTATTCGTTGCCTTTCTACATATTTCCTTCCAATTTCGTGTTAATTATCTGAAAATTTAGCAAATTAGTCCAGAAGTCCTTTTTGATCGTCGTATTCCCTGAATTTTCGACAACAGCTTTCTGTGTTTCATGCACAATCGATTGCGTTCAATATGAACATATGTCCAAAAGCCGCGCAAGGCCGATTAGCTTATTGCCCTTGCAGGTGGGGGCACGTATAATAGTCGTGAAATATTGTCACATTAAATTGAACATATTCTCATACTATGACAGCTCTGCGAGAGGGGAAGACGGATGGAGGAGCTAAGCGATAAAAGGTTGAAAATGATCGAAGCAGCCCGTATGTATTACGAGCTCGACTATAATCAACAGGAGATAGCGAAAAAGCTGGGCGTATCGCGCCCGACGGTATCGCGTTTTCTGCAGCAGGCGAAGGAAGACGGCATCGTGCAGATACGCATTATGGACCCTGCCTCCGATAACCAGGAACGCGCCCGCATGCTCAAGGAACGGTTTGGCTTGAAGGAAGCGATTGTAGCTTCCGTGCCGAAATACGAGGACGCCATGTGCAAGAAGGTCATCGGAGAGGCGGCAGCTAATTTTCTTCATGATACGGTGCAGGATGGCGATACGATTGCCGTCACTTGGGGAACAACCTTGTATGAAGTAGCGACTCGTCTGCCGAACAAACACGCGAAGAAGGTTAAGGTTGTGCAGTTGAACGGCGGGGTGAGCCATTCCGAGACGAACACGTATGCGTACGAGATTGCACAGCTGTTCGCGAAGGCTTATCAGACGTCGCCATACCTGATTCCGCTGCCGGCGATTGTTGACCATGCGGTAGTGAAGCACGCGATTGAAGCGGACAGGCATATCCGCAAAATCCTCGATATGGGCAAGCAGGCCAATATCGCGGTCGTGACGGTAGGAGCGCCGACGGAGGATTCGGTTCTGATCCGCGCAAATTATTTCTCCGACGAGGATTTGGGAATAATTTTATCGCGTGGAGTTGGAGATATTTGTTCCCGGATTATCGATATTAACGGGCAGCTGTGCAGCGAGGAGCTGGATCTGCGGACGATCGGCATTGACTTGGGCGAGCTGAAAAAGAAAGAATGGTCTGTTCTTGTCGCCGGAGGCCCAAGCAAGATCGAAGCGATATACGGCGCATTAAACGGCCAGTATACGAATACGTTAATTACGGACCAGATTACCGCGCAGCATCTGCTGGATTTCAAAGCAGAGTAGAGTAGATAACTATTGGAGGATTGGATTATGAGCAATAATAACTTGTCGTCGGCAGAGATTGCCGCTGCAATTGACCATACTGTACTGAAGGCGGAAGCCACTAGAGAAGAGATTATCAAACTGTGCGAGGAAGCAAAGCAGTACCATTTTGCAACGGTATGCGTGAATCCGGGTTATGTCGCGCTTGCTGCGAAGGAGCTTGCAGGCTCCGGCGTTGGCATTACGACAGTAGCGGGCTTCCCGCTTGGCGCAACAACAACCTTTACGAAGGCAGCTGAAGCGAAGGACGCGATTGCGAATGGGGCAACGGAAGTCGATATGGTCATCAACGTGGGCCTGATCAAGTCGGGCGACTTCGAAGGCGTAAAGCGTGACGTTGAAGGCGTTGTTGAAGCGTGCAAAGGCAAAGCGGTTGTGAAGGTTATCCTGGAGACAGGCCTGCTGACGGATGAAGAAAAGGTTCGTGCCTGCGAGATTTGCAAGGAAGCGGGAGCGGACTTCGTGAAGACGTCGACGGGTTTTGGCAAAGGCGGAGCTACAGTTGAAGATATCGCGTTAATGCGCCGTACGGTTGGACCGGATATGGGCGTAAAAGCTTCCGGAGGCGTTCGTGATCTGGAGACAGCGGTCAAAATGCTCGAAGCCGGCGCGACCCGCATCGGCGCGAGCTCCAGTGTGGCAATCGTGACTGGCGGTAAAGGCGAAGGGTACTAATCGAAGATTGGAAGGGGCGGCCGGATTCGGTCGTCCCTTCATTTGGGATTGACCCTTTGCGGAGGGGGGGGTATCATAAAAGAAGTCGAACGACCGGCTCGGTGGAGCTGGTTTTTTTATTTTCGGCAGTACGATGATTAGTTAGGTGTTGTGTCGTTTCGCGTTTCGAGGATGAGGTGCCGGATCGGGAGAACCCGGTCGGACGTTATCATAGATTAATTGAGGTGGATTATGAGTAGTATCACTTCCTGGCGGGAGCAGTGGACGAGTAACGTAAGAGTGAACGTACTGGCTGGCATTACGGCAACGCTGGCGCTTGTACCGGATTCGCTTGCCTTCTCGTTTATGGCTGGTGTTCCGCCGGTCGTAGGCATTTATGCTTCGATTTGTATTTTGATCGTTATCACGTTCCTGGGCGGCAGACCGGGCATGATCTCGGCTGCGGCGGGCTCCATGGCCGTGCTGATGCTGACGCTCGTGAAAGAGCATGGCATCGAATATTTGTTTGCAGCAACGGTGCTGACCGGGGTGATTCAGTTCCTGATGGGGGTATTTAAGCTCGGCAAGCTGATGCGCTTCGTCCCGTCAGGCGTACTTACCGGCTTCATCAATGCGCTGGCGATTATGATTTTTCTGTCGCAGCTGCGGTATTTCAAAGGCGAGTCATGGGTCATGTACGTGCTTGTTGCCGTAACACTTGGCATTATCTATCTGGTGCCGCGCTTCTTCAAGGCAATTCCGTCGCCGCTTATCGCGGTTGTCGTGCTGACGCTCGCCGTATGGGCGTTTGGCATGGGCGATGTAACAAGAATCGGCGATATCGCCGAGATTGATGCTTCGCTGCCGTCGTTCCTGCTGCCGGATATTCCGTTCAGCTTGGATACGCTCTGGATTATTCTTCCGTACTCCCTGTCGCTTGCGATAGTTGGATACACGGAGACGATGCTGACGCATAACCTGCTTGATGAGATGACCGGAGAGAGAACGGATAAGAACCGGGAGATGAAAGGGCAGGGCATCGCCAATATCGTGGCCGGATTTTTTGGCGGGATGGCTGGCTGCGCGCTTGTAGCGGAGTCAGTCCTGAATGTGAAGATGGGCGGAAAAAACCGCTTGTCCACACTGGTTGCCGCGTTGTTCCTGCTTCTGCTCGTCGTGCTGCTTGGCGACTTGCTGTCGCTTGTGCCGATGGCCGCGCTGGTGGGCATTATGCTGATGGTCTGCATCGCGATCTTCGACTGGAATTCCGTATTCCGCTTGAACCGTCTGCCGCTTGGCGAGACCGTGGTTATGCTGGTGACGGTTGGCGCCGTCCTGTTGACGCATGACCTTGCGATAGGGGTGCTTGCGGGCGTGCTCGTCAGCATGATCTGGTTCGCCGTTCATGCATCCAAGGTGCAAATTCACAGCGAATGGAGCGGTTCAACGCGGACGTACCGCGTGCAAGGACAGCTGTTCTTCGCTTCCGCTTCCGAGCTGGAGGAGCGGATCGAGCATGACTGCGAAGCGGAGAAGGTCCACATTGACCTTACCGGTACGAAGGTATGGGATCACACCGCGAACCTTGCCGTCCGCAAGACGGTTGACCGCCTGCAAAAGAACGGCAAGCAAGTCACTGTCGTTGGCGTGTAAGGATTTTTATGTAGAAAGGCCGCCCTTTGGGACGGCCTTTTTTTGTATGTGTAAGCCGCGTGCTTTCAGCCCCGAAAACGCATCTCCGCTATTCCCACCATGTTGGGCATGAAACTAAGCGCATAAGAGTGGAGAGCATCCGACGTAAGGACCGCAGGTGGTACGATAGGATGTAACTTCTCCCTAATCCGCAGGAGGCTTGCCTTCGGCAAGAGCAAGTAAGGCGTCGAGTGGTTGAAATTCATTTAGCCATCTTGCTGGCACGTCCTCCGGATGCTGAACATAAACAGACTTAATAAGCTGCGTGACGGAGCGTACCTGGTCTTCAATCAGAATCTCCTTGATCTCCGACGGTTTAACGGGTACCGCATGATTCGTTTTGCGGCCAAAATCAGCAAGAGAGACAAACATATCGGGGCTTTTTCTGTACATACAGGTGTTTGGAAAACGTGGTGAGCTGCCGGAATCATACTTGGAGAATCGGACAGACGTTTCGTGCTCACGGAGCAGTTCGCTCGCTTCAAGCTCAATGACGGCAAACCGCTCGGAAGGCTCTCTCTTCATGTAAGTAGTCAGCATCTTGAGACAGTCCCGGCGAGTTGGCCAGAAGAAGACATGCTTGTCGATAAAGGTCCTGAACTCTTCAACGGTACAGTTCGCCTCCATCATAGCCTCGGGAATGCGAAGATGTGAATTAACCGTAATGGATGTTCCTTCATACGTTACTTCTTCCGTCGAGGTTCGGCGTTCCCCCGTTGCTTCCGGCAGCAAATGATGGCTGGACCACAAGGAATCCAAATGAGCGATTGCCTGCAAGTTTCTCGCTCTTGTAAAGTGAAAGGCAGACTTTCTGCCTGCAGATTTCGTGATTAGGGCGATATTATGTTCAATATCCTTCATGGGAGCCACCTTTTTCATGCGTACCTGTCGCAGGTAGTATGAATCATTCCTGCGCTAGCCTATACCACTCACGAGGAGAACCCCCCTGGCGTCTGATGGTGGTGAAGAGCAATCAAAAGAAGCCCTCATGCAGGGAGGGCTTCTTCAATGCAACAATTTATCGTTCGCAGCCAATGGTCAGGTTCGCGTTAAGCGTGCCGCCGGCTTCGAGCATAACGAGCTCTTCCTGGCGGTTCAGCTCGCCGGTCATCGCCATCCAAGGCTCAACGCAGACGAATGGCTTGTCCTGTACGGACCAGAGCTGGAGGTATTTGAAAATATCATTATAGGTCATGCGAACACGGGCACCGCCGCTGACCGGGAACGTAATTTCAGGCTTCACGGAGCCGAGCAGCGTAACCGACTCGACCATGCCGTCCAGATCGAGTTCGCCGGTGAAAGGCTTTTCGACCATATCGTTATAATCAAGGTAACGGGTAGCGTCTGTCTCATACGCAAGCTTCTTCGCATCGGCGTTGAAGTACGGATGGAAGCCGGCGTAGAACGGCATCGATGCAGCTTCTGTCAAGTTGCGGTATTGCTGGCGGATATGCAGTTCTCCGTTTGCCAATGCGTATGTGAAGGTCAGCTCGAAATCAAACGGGAAGCTTTCCTTTGTTTCTTCATTGCTCCGCAGCATAATCGTAATCGACGCTTCACCGTCTGTGTTGGTGCCAACGACTTCCCAAGCGGATGTACGAGCGACGCCGTGGTTAGCCATCTCATACGATTTGCCGTCCCATGTGTAGGTCTTATTCTCGAGCTGTCCGCAGATCGGGAACAGGATCGGATTGCCTCCGCGGATATTCGCAGTGGGATGCTCGAACGTTGCTTTGTCGAGGTAGAAGAGTTCCAGTCCGTGCAGCTGGCAGCCAATGACGATTCCGCCGCGCTCCGGACAGACGAGAATACGGGAAGATGTGCTTTCCTCGACTAGTTCATAAATCTTATACGTATCGGTATAGCTGGTTACTTGAAACTGGCTCATATGGCCCTCCTATGTATCTGTTTTCTAATCCCATAATACCATAAATAAAACAAAAAGCTGTCCACCAAGGGACAGCCTTCCTGTATTATTTCGCTTCGTTGCCAGCCGCTGCGCTTGCTTCAGGGCTTGCTTCCGGGGAAGCCGATTCTTCTGCTGTCGCAGAATCAAGTTTGTTCGTGATTTTCGCTTTTGCTTTCAGGTCTGCCATCCAAGTGGAGGACATCTCGCTTACTTTTTGCGTAACCAGCTGATACTTGATGTCTTCTTTTTTCTCTTCAAGCGTTGGGGTTACAGCTGCTTTCTCATCGGTTTTCTTGATGATATGGTAGCCGTAGCTTGTTTGTACAATGTCGCTCAGCTCGCCCTTTTTCAGTGCGAATGCTGCTTCTTCGAATGCCGGCTCCATCGTGCCTTTAGCGAAGAAGTCGAGGTCGCCGCCTTTATCTTTCGTGCCAGTATCCGTGGACTTCTCTTTCGCCAAGGTTGCGAAATCTGCGCCGCCTTTCAGATCTTTCAGAATAGCTTCCGCTTCTTCTTTAGTAGCAACGAGGATATGCGAAGCGCGGATTTGCTCCGGCGTCGACATGGACGCTTTGTTCTCATCGTAGAACTTTTTGATGTCGTCGTCAGTTACAGTAACTTGCGGCTCAAGAATCTTGCGGATTTTCACTTGAACTTCCGCATCTTGACGCAGGCTTTCAACCGTCATGCCGTATTGTGCAAGCGTTTGGTTGAATTCATCTTCAGAACCAAACGATTTCTTCAGGTTCTCGATTTCTTTATCAACATCTGCTTCAGTAACCGTTACTTTTGCGTCTTCAGCAGCTTGGTCGATCAGCTCTTGCGTAATCATGTTGTCCAGCGTAGACTTGCCGCCTTGATCCACCAGGGAATCGTACAGCTTGTCCTTTGTAATTTTAACGCCGTTAACTGTTGCAACAGCTTCGGTGCCGCCGCCAAACGGCGGCTTGATCAGTACGATAATAAGCACGATGGCCAGAATCGCCGATACCGCGATCCATGCTTTGCCGCCGCTGCGGCCGCCAGCTCCTTGCGCGGGAGTCTCGGAAGTTGGAGCCTGCTTCTGCTCTTTATCGTCCTCGTCAATAACCTCTTCTTCATTAACTGCATCTACTGCTTGATCGTCTTTGGTGTCATCTTCATAGACGTATTGTGTTTCCTGCTCCGCAGCATTATCCCGTTCTTCGTCTTCTCTTTTGTGCTGCGAGTCTTTGTTTTCCATTGTCAATAAAACTCCCTTCAACAAAAAGGCACTATTTTTACAATCTTCACCTACTATAACAAAACAACCGGGAAAAAACCTTAATTCAAAATAAAAATATGTTGCATTCAGTCGCTTTTCGTATAATGGTATATGTATACAATATTAGGCTTTAGTCACAGCAGGCATGTCCCGAGAACTAGTGACGGAAGGTGGGGGACGTTTGGTCACATTACATGGAGAATATAACGGCTGGGTTATTCTTCTCTCATTCATTATCGCTTTATTCGTTTCGTACTCCGCTTTGAATCTGGTGTACAAAATCTCGCAGTCCAAGGGTAAAGTCCAGCTCGGCTGGATGCTCGCTGGCGCTTTCGTAATGGGCAGCGGGGTCTGGACCATGCATTTTATCGGGATGATGGCGTTTCATATTGGTATTCCCATCGCCTATGACGTACCCGTTACTCTGTTATCTATTACCGCCAGCATAGGCGCTTCTTATATCGCCTTTTATTTAACGATGGCAAAAGAAATTAACCGCCTTAAGCTCCTCGGAGGCGGCTTCGTTATGGGGGCGGGAATTGTTGCTATGCATTATACCGGCATGGCATCGATGCATTCTCCGACAATGTCTATACAATATAACCCAATTATAGTCATATTATCCGCTGCCATTGCTGTCCTGACTTCTTGTGCAGCGCTATACTTCTTTATTAATTTCCGGGATGGCAGCAAGGCGGTATGGTCCAAATGGGCTGCGGCCGCGCTTATGGGGCTGGCGGTCTGCGGAATGCATTATACGGGAATGGGGGCGGCATCCTTCTGGTGCGGCGAGGAGGCTGTCACCTTGTTAACGGAGGACATCCCGATCAATCTGTTCCTTCTAATAAGTGTTACATTAGTTACGCTTCTTATTATGCTCGTCACCTGGATCGCCATCTATCTGGACCGCACGGTGCTGGAACGTATGGCCTTCAGCGATCCATTGACCGGACTTGCGAACCGCCATGCGATGAACCGGTTTTTCGACCATAAGCTTGAGAATGCACGTACGTACGGCTTGCTCTTCCTCGATCTCGATCAATTCAAGATTATTAATGACACGCTTGGTCATGATGTTGGCGATTTGCTTGTACAAGCTGTAGCCAAGCGGCTTCGTTCTCATGAGAACGAGGGGGCGCAGACCTTCCGCCTTGGCGGGGATGAGTTCCTGCTGATGACGAAGGGAATGGAGCCGGCTCAGGTAGAGCAGCTTGCCACTCATATTTTGGAGGATATCCGCAAGCCGTATTTGCTCGAAGGCAATGAGCTTTACATAACGGGCAGTATCGGGATCAGCTTGTCCCCTGAGCATGGCAATGAGCGATCCTCGCTCCTGATTGCGGCGGATACGGCGATGTATCAGGCAAAGCGCAGGGGCAAGAACCAATACTGCCTTTACAACGAGCATCTGGAGCGGGAGCTTCTGCGCCGGATGGAGCTGGAAAAGGATCTGCGGATCGCGCTCGCCAGGGATCAATTTGTCGTTCACTACCAGCCGAAGTGGGATGCAGCCGTTAACCGTGCTATCGGGGTAGAAGCGCTATTGCGCTGGAATCATCCTATTCTGGGCCGGATTTCGCCCGAGGAGTTTATTCCGATTGCGGAAGAGACAGGGCTGATTGTTCCGATCACGCGCTGGGTGCTTGGACAAGCTTGCCGGGACTGCTTCGAATGGAATGAAGACAGAACCGAGCCGCTTAGCGTATCGGTTAATATGTCCGTCTGCGTGTTCGACAGCAAAAATCTTGAGGATATGGTCGTCTCGGCTCTGCTGCATTCCGGGCTTGATGCCACGCTGCTGGAGCTGGAGATTACAGAGACGATTGTCATGCACAACGTCGAGGATGTGGTCGAGCAGCTGAAGTCCATCCGGGAGATAGGCGTGCAGATCTCGATGGATGACTTTGGCGCAGGCTATTCGGCGCTAGGCTCCATTGATCTGATTCCTTTCCAAACGTTAAAAATAGACAAGTTATACATGCAGCAAAGCGATTCGCCATCCAAGCGCGCGATCATCCATACGATTATTATGCTGGCGAAGCAGCTTAATCTGGAAGTCATCGCCGAAGGAGTCGAAACGGAGCAGCAAATGGCATTTCTGCAATCCGCCGGCTGCAGTATGATGCAAGGCTATTACTTCAGCAAGCCGATATCACGTGCTGATCTTGATCTTTGGTTGCAGCAGTCGATGTTCGTTAATGGAAGACATACGTCGCAGAGCTTGATCGGATAATCGTTAGCCAAGGAGGGCGTCGGATTTTGAGTAATCAGGCGAAAATCTATCTGTATCTTCTGTTGTCATTGGCGGTCCCACTCATCCTTTTTATCGTGCTTCATACGAATCCGGCTTGGGATTATCATCTTCATTCACCGGGCGGTCATTTTTACGTCGTCAGCATTGTGTCCGGCGCGGCCTTTGCGCTTGCTGTAGCAGTTGGGGTTGCGGCGATTCGGCTTCGAAATTTGAAAATCAGCTTTTTGTCCTTGTCCTTTGTATCGTTGGCAGCCCTTTTCCTAGTCCACGGTTTATCCACGCCAAGACATGCCGATCATGCAACAGCTTTGCCAAGCAATGCCGCTCAAATGAGTATATTGCTGGCGGTTATGTGGCTATGGCTGTCGTCTATGTCTTCGGACCGCCGCATCATTGGATGGCTTTCGGCGCATCAGCGCTGGCTGCTGCCGATCTGGACCGCGTCGATTGCGGTCATTTGTGCGCTGCTGTGGCTGTTTTCCGACCAGATGTCATGGCTTCAAATGAAGCAGGAGCCTATCAAGTGGGCAGCTACCGTGCTTATCATTGGTTTAAATGGCTGGACGATGTATCGGTATTTGGAGACTTATCTGTCCACCCGGTTTCCTCTGCAGCTTGCCATCGTGTACAGCTCAGGCTGGATGATTGGGGCTCAATTCATTAACGTCACGGGGAAAATGTGGATGGTCAGCTGGTGGATCTATCACTTGCTGCTGCTTGCCTCCGTTATTGCGATGGTCGTCGGCATTTATTATCAGTACCGGAGCTCCGGCTCTTATACCATGTCGCTTAAGCAGCTGTTCCAGAATGATCCGAAGGAATGGATTCACGGGTATATGTCCCCGGCAGTACAGGAGCTCATTCGGACGACGGAAACCCGGGATGCTTATACGGCGGGACATAATTACCGCGTGGCGCTTTATGCGATTCAGCTTGGGGAGGAGCTTGGGTTGAAGCGGGATCAGCTTCGGGCTATAGCGCAGGGCGGCATTGTGCATGATATCGGCAAGCTCATCGTTCCCGATCATATTCTGAACAAGCCGGGCAAGCTGACTCCGGAAGAGCGGGAGGTCATCGAGAAGCACCCGGTTACCGGATTTAACTTGTGCCGCAGGCTTGGCTTTATGCAGGAGGAGCTGGCTGTTATCCGCTCGCATCATGAGCGCTGGGACGGAAGCGGCTATCCGGATGCGCTTAGCGGGGACAATATTCCGCTGCTTGCGCGGGTAACGGCTGTTGCGGACGTGTATGATGCGCTGACCTCATCCCGGTCCTACCGGGCTGCGCTGTCGCATGAGGAAGCGATAAGCATCATCTGTAAGGAGCGCGGGAAGCATTTTGACCCGTTGTGTGTAGATGCTCTGGTACGGATAGCGGGTGAGAAGGGCTGGGCTTTTAAGGCTTCGGCAGGCTGATTGGTTTTGTGGTTATATTGTAAAGATCGGCATGGGCGAATAGCCCGGGTTTATTTCCATAGGCGGCGGGTGTATGATAAAGGAGTTACATATGGATAGTTCTTTATAGAAAGGAAGGAATGACAGAAATGACATACATTGCAGAGAAATCTCGTTATGAAGACATGAAATACTTCCGCGTAGGCAAGAGCGGCCTCAAGCTGCCGGCTGTATCGCTTGGCTTATGGCATAACTTTGGCGGCAGCGACCGTTTGGAGAACGGACGCGCCATGATTCACCGCGCCTTCGATCTGGGCATTACCCATTTCGACCTGGCGAATAACTACGGTCCTCCGGCGGGCTCCGCAGAGGAGACTTTCGGTCGAGTATTGAAGCAGGACATGGCCGCATACCGCGACCAAATGATTATTTCCACCAAAGCAGGCTACTACATGTGGGAAGGTCCTTACGGCGATTGGGGCTCCCGCAAATATTTGATCTCGAGCCTTGACCAAAGCTTGAAACGGATGGACCTTGAGTATGTAGATATTTTCTACCATCACCGTCCGGATCCGGAAACACCGCTTGAAGAAACGATGGCCGCACTTGACCATATCGTACGTTCGGGCAAAGCTCTGTATGTTGGCCTGTCCAACTACACTGCGGAGCAGACCGCTCAAGCTTCTGCGATCTTGAAAGAGCTGGGCACGCCATGTCTGATCCATCAGCCATCGTATTCGATGTTCAACCGCTGGATCGAGAATGGCCTGCAAGATGTGCTCGACCAGGAAGGCATCGGTTCTATCGTGTTCTCGCCGCTTGCCGGCGGCCTCCTGACGAACCGTTACCTGGACGGCATTCCTACCGATTCCCGCGCAGGCGGACCAAGCGTCTTCTTGAACTCGAACAGCATTACTGACGAGAAGCTGGCTAAAGTTCGCGCGCTGAATGAGATTGCTCAAAGCCGCGGCCAATCGCTGGCACAAATGGCCCTTGCCTGGGTACTTCGCGGCGGCCGCGTAACCTCCGCCCTGATCGGCGCAAGCCGCGTCGAGCAAATCGACGATAACGTTGCTGCTCTCAGCCGCCTCGATTTCTCCGAGGATGAGCTGAAGGCGATCGAGAGTATCCTGGCGTAAAATATCGTCGTGTCGCCTGAGGAATGTATCTCCTTCCGGTTGCTGTTGTCTGCACATGGCCTGAACGAAAGTTTCAAGGTAACCATGTGCAGACAAAGGCAAACGCTGCGCTCCTACACGAGATACAATTCCTTTGGCTCTCAACGATATTATTTTTAAAACAAAGAAAGGCTGCCGATTTAATACGGCAGCCTTTTTTAGAGGAGGGGCAAGGGTGGAGGTACGGTTGTCTGGTTATCAGGAAGAATGGATTCGGATGTTTAGGGATGAAGCGGAATACCTGCAATCTGTATTTCAGGGAGTGGAAATGCGATTTGAGCATTTCGGAAGCACGGCGGTTCCGGGAATGAAAGCAAAGCCTGTCATCGATATGATGGGGATCGTAGATGACATTAACAAGGTTGATCGATATAACGATACGATGGCCGCTCTCGGATACGATGTGGCAGGTGACTGGGGCATCCCCGGCAGAAGGCTGTTCCGTAAAGGCGGAGAAGAGCGTACCCACCATATTCATTTCTACCAGTCTGATAACCCTCAAATTCAGCGGCATCTCATCTTCCGAGACTATCTGCGCCTGCATCCGGAGGAAGCCGCCAGATACAGCCGTTTTAAAGAAGAGCTAGCCCAGCGTTATGACCGAACCAGCGAATACAGCCCCGCCAAAAAAGCATTCGTAAGCGAAATGGAACAACTCGCCCTCACCTGGTATAAGCAAAAAAATCAATAACCTGCCTTTTCAATGTTTACATTGCACTTTCTACAACATATTTGCCCCCAAATGCCTCTTCTCGGAAAATATGTTGTACATTCTGCAGTATATTTGACCTCCAACCTCTCAACTGGCCCCAATATAGAAGAATATCCTGCACTCCGTACAGGATATTGCCTCCAACATGCTCCATATGCTCGAATATCCTGCATTTACTACAACGTACCGGCGTGTCTGGTGGGGGGGGCGGCTCATGTTGCCACAAATTGAGTAACCAGTGTGAGCCAATAAAGGTTTGCGATGCGCAGGTTGGTGCGAGTGGATGGGCATGAAGCATACTGAGAACAAACAAGTGAAAGCAACATTGTGCCTAAGCTGGGCAGGTTGGTGCGGAGTGACGGACATGAAGCGTACTGGAGAGCAAACTGCGAGGGGCTGGTCTGGTGCAGAGATAACGATAGAGATTAACCAGTATTATACTAGCATCGCTCGCCACAAAGGGCGGGTGTAGAGTGAGTTTATGAGATGCGTACAGTAGTGTTAAATATTCAGGCGACATCGTTCGTGATGGAGGGCTGATGTCAGTCCGACACTGTTATCTCGAACTGCCTCTTAGACCCGCATTGGCGGGGCTAAGAGGTGTTCGGTGCAGGCAACAGCAAGGCTGATAGCGCCATGCTGTTGCCTCAGCAACCGCCAAGGAACGGAGGCGGTTTATTTCTGCCTCCCCCAGAAGAATCGAGGACGATTGGAGGGGAATGTATCTCCTGAAGGAGCGCAGCGCCTGCCTTTGTGAGCGTGAAATCTCGCTAATGCGAGTTGATTCAAAGTTTCACGCTCGCAACAGCAGCCGAAGGAGATACATTCCGCGCATACCAAGTCGTCTATCGATTCTCCCCCCTCGTGACGATATAATACATGTAGATTTACTCGGAAGGGGACCGCTCGCTTGAACAATCTATCATTGCGGACAAAAGGCCTGTTAATTATCGTATTAATTACCTTCATACCGCTTGGCATCGCTGGAGTGATCAACTACTTGTCAATCAAGCAGGAGATGATAAATACCGCTTCCGAGAGAACGGCCAGCCGGCTGAGCGTCAGCGCGAACTACCTCGCCTCCTGGGTGCAGATCAGACGCGCCGAGGTAGTGGTCATGAGCCGCACCGATGTTGTCCGATTCGGCAGCGAGGAAGAGAAAATGAACTATTTCAGGCAGGAGCTTTCTCGCTCCGATTATACCTATCACGCGATAGGATATATTGATTTGAACGGACGGGCCATCCGTACGAACGGTGAGCCGGTTAATATGAGCGGACAAGCCTTCTACCGGGACGCGGTCAAGGGCAAGTCGGCCATTACGGATCTGTTCCTGCCTTCCTTTGATAATTTGAAGCAGTCCCTCATTGTGATCCCCGTATACGATCAGACGAACAAGATCAGCGGCGTGGTGTATGCCTCCATGCCGATGTCGACGATGTCGCCTTATTTCCTCGTGGATAAAGACCCCGATTCGGAATTCTGGCTCTATAACGAGCGCGGGGTTGTTCTGTTCCACTCGTATTCGGCAACAGCCGGTATTAAGCCCAGCTCAGGTCTGCTTAACGGGCAGCCGGGTCTTAAGCTCGACAAGCTGCTGGAGCCGACCGGGCAGATGAACATGAAGCGCGGGAATGTGGATCATGTCCTGTTCTATATGGATGTAGACAGCGCAGCTCCATGGCATGCAGCTCTTGAGATCCCCGAAGCGAACCTCAATAAAGGCTTGTCCAAAGTATTGTGGTGGACCTTTGCAACGATCGCTTTATCCGAGGTCGTTATTGTCATTCTGTTCTCGTTATACTTCGGTACCATCATTAATCGGCTTAAAGGAATTCTTACCGTTACGAAGCAAGCGGCTGACGGCCAATTTGAGGTGGAGCATCTGTCCCAGGAGCCGGGAGATGAAGTTGGCAAGCTTGCCGAATCGGTTAACGGGATGATGGAGCATCTGAAGGACATGTTTGGCAGGCTTGAGGCGATTATTAAGCAGAACGAATACTCCTTTATTTTGCTCGATGAGAATTATCGGGTTAATTACATGAATCAGGCAGCAGAGAAGCTGATCGGCTATACCACGGAGGAACTAAAGGGCCATGCGACACCACTTCTGTTCATGGATCCGGAAGAAATCGAGCGTGAAGCGGAAGTGTTATCGGAGAAATTGGGCGTCCACGTAGAGCCCGGCCTCGAAGTATTCAGAATGCTTCGTCAGGTCGATTTCTCTTATGAGCGGCAGTGGACCTATGTACATAAAGACGGGACCAAGATTCCGGTCCGTCACTTCTCGAACGGTTTGCGCGATCAGCAGGGCCGTCTGACCGGCATTCTCGGAATGGCGTATGACATCTCGGAGCATGTAAGGGTAGAGAAATCCCGCAACCTTCTGCTCGACATTATCGGCTCGGCCAAGGATTTAATCGCTTCTCTCGATCGCAACGGGAAGGTTGTGTACATTAATAAAGCAGGCAAAAGAATGCTGGGACTGCCGCTGAACTATAAGCCGAAGGATTACAAGAGCTACGTTGAGCCATCGATGTCTCTCTATCTCATTAAAGGCTCCCGAATTGCCCAGCAAAGCGGCTACTGGGAGGGTGAGGCCGAGCTTCTGACGCAATCCGGAGACAAGGTGAATGTATCCCTTGTAATCGTGGCGCATTCGTATACGAATACCGGAGAGCTCTATTTCTCCTGTATTGCGCGGGATATTACGGAGCAGAAGCATATCCAGGAAGAGCTGATCCGTGCAACCAAAGAGGCAGAGCAGGCGAATGCGGCCAAAAGCCGATTTCTTGCCTTGGTCAGCCATGAAATCCGTACGCCTCTTAACGGCATAATTGGCCTGTCGCAGCTGATGCGGCGCACCGGACTGTCGCCTTCGCAGAAGGACTATATGGATAAGCTCGGCACTTCGTCGGAAACGCTGCTTCGCATCATTAATGATTTGCTCGATTTCTCCAAAATCGAGGCAGGCAAGGTCGAGGTAGAACGGATTGCCTTCCATCCGCAGGATTTGCTCGGCCGGTTAACGGACCAGCTCAGCGTCTTTATGGGCGGCAAGGAGCAGTTCGAATTTATTCTGGATGTGCCGGAGCAGCTGCCTTCTGCGCTTCTCGGCGATCAGATGCGCGTTGAGCAGATTCTGCTTAATCTCTGCATGAACGCCATCAAGTTTACCGAACACGGTCATGTGAAGCTGGTTCTCGAGATGCTGGAGCATGAAGCGGAGGGGTTAAAGCTTCGTTTTACAGTGGAAGACACCGGTATCGGCATGACGAGGAAACAAATTGATAAGCTGTTTGTTCCATTCACGCAGGCGGACGGCTCGACAACGCGCAAATATGGCGGCACCGGCCTAGGGCTTGTGATTGCCAACGGGCTTGTTAAGATGATGGGCGGCAAGCTGCAGGTAGACAGCGAGCCTTCCTTAGGCAGCCGTTTCAGCTTTGTCCTTACGTTTCCTATTCTGTCTTCCGTTGCGGAGGACAGGCTGATTGTCAGCAAGGAGTTAGAGGATCAATGCGTATGGGTGGTGGAGGACAGCGACGAGATGCGGCATCATTGGTGCGAGCTCGCGGAGTCCTTCCGCTTGACCCCGGTAGCCTTCTCTTCCTGGTCTAGCGCAAGAGAGAAGCTGCGCCGGATGGGCGCAGGGGCTATGCCCAAGCTGATTATGCTGGACATGGAAATGCCCGATATGTATGGCGCAGAGACATGGCTGGAATTCCACAAGCTGGCGTCGGCAGCTGGTGTGAAGACAGTGGCGCTTACGACTTCCTTCGGCCGGGATGAGCTGATGCAAATGCCGGATTCAGGCCGTCCTTATGCGATTCTTACCAAGCCGGTTACCCGTCTTGCGTTATTCCACGCGTTAAGCGGGACGTTGGATCAGAAGCCGGTACAGGTGAAGGAATGGATGAGCGGCGCCCTGGAAGCGGCGGCATCCGCCGAACCTCAGGATAAAGTGCGCATTCTGCTTGCCGAAGATAATCATATTAACCAATTGGTTGCAATCGAGCTGCTGAAGGAGCGGGGCTTTGAGGTTGGGGTTGCCGAGAACGGCCGGGAAGTGCTGGAGAAGCTCGAGCAAGGGGGCTGGCATCTTGTGCTGATGGATATTCACATGCCGGAGATGGACGGGATGGAAGCAACAACGCTTATTCGTGCCGATTCCCGGTATGAACAGCTGCCGATTATTGCGGTAACGGCGAATTCTCTTCGCGCGGATCATGAGCATTACCTGCAGCTTGGCATGAACGGAGTGGTGACCAAGCCGCTTGATCCCGATAAGCTCTCTATGGTTATCACCAATCTGCTGAACAACAAGAAGTTCCCTATGCTGCAGCATGGTTCCTGGAGCGAATCAGACCATTCGCTGCCTGAACTCGACGGCATTCAAATCGACACCGCGCTTGCCAGAGTAAGCGGTAAAGTAGCTATCCTTCGTCAGATGCTGATTCATTTTCTGAAAGATTACGAGGGTTTCCCGGATAAGCTGATTGAAGAGCTGGCAAGCGGTCAGATCGTGACCGCAAGACGCATGGTGCATACGCTGATGGGGGCGGCAAGCCACTTATCGGCGAATGATGTGGTGCAGGCGGCTGCGCGGCTGAATGAAATTTTGAAGAAAGAGGATGGGGAAGACGATTGGAAGCCAGCTGCCGAACAGCTGAAGGCAGAGCTCCATCGAGTGATAGCCGGTCTTCAAAGTAAACCGTTTTCATTTTTCGACAGTTTCTCCTAACAATCTTCTAACATTTTATTGTTAACCCTTCCATCGTTATTGTATATTAGAGATAGATTTATATTTTTTGACAGAAATCTTCTTTCCCATAGGGGTGGCGCCAATGTATAAAGTTTTAGTAATTGAAGATGACGTCATGATGAGGGATATGCTGTCGATGTACTTGTCAGAAGAAGGGTATTCGGTTAGGCAAGCGGGGACTGGCGAAGAGGGCTTGCAGATCGTTCAGGATTTTGTGCCTGATGTTGTCTTGCTGGATCTGATGCTGCCAGATAGGGATGGCATGGAGGTTTGCGCTTCTATTCGTGAACGATCGCATGTGCCAATTATGATTTTGTCGATGAAAAGCGAAGTCTCTGAGCGCGTTCAGGCTTTGAAGGCCGGAGCTGATGATTATATGTGCAAGCCATTCAGTATGCATGAGATGACGGCGAGAGTGGAAGCTTTAATCCGGCGTTCACACTTCAGTACGGCTGAAATCGCGAGCGGCGAAGAAGCGGAAGAAATAGATTTTGCGCCAATCCAGCTCGATGCCGAGCGCCGAATGCTACTTGTAAGAGGCAAGCTGATTGAGACGACCTTTTCTGAATTTGAAATGATGAAACTCTTCTTATCCCACCCGGGCAAGGTATTCAGCAGGGAAGAACTGATTAATACGATTAGAGGGTTTGATTCTTTTGTAACGGATAGAGCTATTGACGTACATATCGTGAATCTGCGCAAAAAAATCGAACAAAACCCGAAAGAGCCCCGTTTAATCCGTACGGTATGGGGCTTTGGTTACAAATATACGACCGACCACAGTCAGGACAATGATTAAGGTAATCGCCCGAAAGATCACCTCCGCTGCAGGGTGATCTTTTTTGTACTCCCATTTCCAACAGCTGCAAATACCTAACATACTTCTAAAGAACAATCCGCAATTTTTCTAATACTTATATGGGACTATAGGATTAACAGTTATGACAAAAGGATGGTGTAGCAATCGTGCGTGGGTTAGCCAGTTTACCTGAACGGCAGGAGGCATATGCTCAGCTGGAAGTAGCTTTGAGCAACGTGCGGGCTTCAGGACAGCGGCTCGTTGTGGCGTTGATTCAGATCGATCGATTCTATGGTGTGAATGAGGCTAAGGGCTTAGAGGCAGGCAACCAGGTACTTGAAAGTATCGGGGGGCGGTTAAGGCAGGGGGAAGGCACGGCCTTTGTCACCTTAATTAGCGGCGATACCTTTCTGATGGCAAGAGAGATCGGATACTCGCAGGCGGAATGCGCAGGCGCGGTAGAAGAGATGAAATATGCAGCGCAATATCCGGTTTCCTATGAGGGTGCAGAATTAAATCTCACGGCCAGCATAGGGACATGCCTGTTCCCGCAGAACGGACGGACAAGCGAGAGACTGCTCGGCCACGCCGAAACAGCGCTTATCAAATCCCGGGAGCATGGCGGCAACCGAATTACGTTTTATAGTGAAGAAGAGACGGAGCAGATGAACCGCTGGCTGGAGGTTGGAGCGGCTCTGCGTCCGGCTCTTTATATGCGTCAGTTCCACTTGAGCTATCAGCCGATTTTCCGTACCGAGAGCGGGCGCCTGCGCGGCTTTGAGGCGCTTCTCCGATGGAATCACCCGGAGCTTGGAACGATATGGCCGGGGGAATTCATCCCGATCGCAGAGCAAAATGGACTTATTGTACCGATTGGCGAATGGGTGCTGCGTGAGGCCTGCAAGATGCTCGCAGGCATGCAGGAATATGGCCTGAAGGAGCTCGTTATTTCGATTAATGTCTCCCATGTCCAGCTGATGGACGGTTCCTTCTGCAGCATGGTCGCTCATGTGCTGGAGGAGGCGGGGATTGAGCCTTCATCGCTTGAGCTTGAGGTGAAGGAGGATGTCATTCTTCATTTCACGGATCAGACTTTGGCCGTACTCAGCAAGCTCCGTGCCTTAGGCGTGAGAATTACGCTCGACAACTTCGGAGAAGGCTATTCGTCTCTTGCGAACCTGAAGCAGCTGCCGATCAACAGCGTGAAGATCAGCAAATCCTTCATTCGCCAGATTGACGTGCAGAGCGTAGAACGTCATATCGTAGAGGCGATGATTGGGCTCCTGCATAAGCTGGAGATCATGGTTATTGCAGGCGGCGTCGAATACGAGGAGCAGTATGAGCTGCTGAAGGAATGGAACTGCGACTTTGTGCAGGGCTTCCTGCTTGGCTCGCCGATGCAGCCGGACCTGCTCGACATGTCGATTATCCGCAAGTCGCCGCAAACGGCCTAAATAATAAACCGGATTAAATCTAAAAGCCCCGAAGGATTCGCATGACAGCGGATCTTTCGGGGCTTTTGTGTTTGCCGATCAGTTGGTTCTTTTCTTTCGTTAGCTTACTTCAAGATACAGCTTAGTCCCGTCATTATATTGGAAAATCGCAACGTCGCGGACAACCTCGACCTTCGATATACGTTTCCACTTCTTGCGGAAATCGAAGTTGAATTCCATCTCAACCAATTTATGATGAAGTTGCTCAACGGAAGCCGCTTGCTCGTTAACGTAATAAACGGGAACCGAACGGTCTTTGAAGGTAATGATTTTCATCATACCATTCGCACCTCCACTCGTTTTTTTCCAGTTTACTAGAAACGTTTTAGCCGCTTATAAAATGGTCATAAGGTTATTGTTTAGTTTGCTAACATACTCCTAACAATTTCCTTTAGCTGCTGCTGTAGCTGCCATACTTTTTCTTGTAGTGGCTATGACCGTACGGCGGTTGTTGTGGCGGATAGTAGTTGCCTTTTTTGTAATCGCTGCTGCTGCGGCCGAAGTGTCCTTGATGGCCTTTATGGCCATAATGACCATGATGGTTATTATGCTTGCCGGTAATCGAACCGAGGAGTCTTTGTATCAAGTGTCTAATCATAATTTTGACCTCCTATATTCATAATTAAGTCTTTTTTATAGATTTGAAACACTTTAGACTTATCAAATAATACGCAGCTGTATACCCCAGGTTTCGTTCATTCCGGCTATTCCGCTTTTGGTACCAGGAAACCAAACCTGCTCTCATCCCGTATTGTGAATGGCAAGGAGGGATTCCTATCTGGTGGAAGCAATGGATAATTAAATGGATGGACTACCCGTTAAGGGAAGGGCTCGTCTGGGCGGAAACCTACCGGATCGAGGAATTCCTCGGGATGGGCAGTTATGGTCAGGCTTATCGCTGTACGGATCTTCGGAGCGGGACGTCCGTTCTGCTGAAGCGTGCCAAACCAAGCAAGCGGGATACAGGACGAAGACTGCTGAGACGTGAAAATGATATTCTTCAGAAGCTTGATCATCCGCAGATGCCGCAATGGCTGGACTGGGCAATGCACCGACGGGAAGCTGCATTAATTATGGCCTTCATTGATGGGGTTAATGCGGAGCAGGCGATTTTGCTCGAGGGAAGAACCTATACAGAACTTGAAGCTCTGCTGATGGTACAGGATTTGCTCTCTCCCTTGAAGCATTTGCATGAAGCGGGTTATGTGCATCGTGATGTACGGATCCCGAATGTTATGCTGCACCGGGAGAACATTTATTTGATTGATCTTGGCCTTGCTTGCCGGATTGGGGAAAAAAATCCTGACGGGCGGGAAGAAGAGGCGCCAAGCGGATTCGCTGACAGCTGGGGGGCCGTCAAGCATCGCATGCGCCAGCCGGACCGGACTAGTGATTTGTATGGTCTCGGTCATCTATTCCTGTTCCTCATGTATGCCGGCTATACGCCGGAAGAGGGAGAGGAGGAGCGAGGCTGGGAGGAAGAGCTTACGCTGAAGCCCGAAGTAAGAAGTTTTGTCAAAGGCCTGCTTGAGAGCAGATGGCAGACGGCAGCCGAATGCGGACGGATTCTGGAGGGAATTCTGGAGCATTATTCCTCGGGAAATAACGAATGAGGCGGCAAAATGTCGAATCCGGTTAAGGTATGAGCACCCAGAAAAAGAGGCGGAAACGGGTTGACTTTTAAAATAAAAATTCGTATCCTAATAATTGTCTCGCTGATGTAGCTCAGGGGTAGAGCAACGCACTCGTAATGCGTAGGCCGGGGGTTCAATTCCCTTCATCAGCATTCTTCAAAGCCAGTAACGGCGCGGGTTCCGAGGTTTCGGGATGCCGCGCTTTTTGTCTGCTCCAGGTGGTTGTCCGGAACTTCGCGGTCCATAGATTCATAGAATAAAGCAGGGTTCTTATATCGTGGAGCGAAGGAAGTGGCGGTATGTCCTGGGATGATATTACCGATCTGATTGATCCCCGGTTAATGATTGTGGTTGCGGCTTGTTGGGTTATCGGCTACATGCTGAAGCAGACGCCGGCCGTGCCGGATTGGAGCATTGTGTATGCGGTTACGGGGGTTGCTATTATCTGCTCGTGCCTCATTTTAGGCTTTGATGTGCAGAGCGTGCTGCAGGGTGTTTTATGCGGAGCGGTTTCCGTATACGGAAACCAGGTCGTGAAGCAGACGTTTACGAAGCGGAAATGAGCGGCCGCGGTTTATTGTGGAGAGAAGATATTGAGGTGAAAAAGGCACAGCGATCCGAAGCCGGATGCTGTGCCTTTGACGTTCTAATGCTGGATTACACCGCAAGCGATACGGCTGCCGGAATTGCCGGCCGGGTCTGTTTTGTAATCATCGGCTTTTTCATGAATGACAATCGCAGTGCCTGCTGCTGGCAGCAGAGAGTTTGGTGCTTCACTGTCCAGCGTCACATTTTTCGAGATAATCTCGGCTTTTACGGTACCGTCTTTTCCAACGGTAATGTTCGGCAGATCGCCGTCATGGAAGCCTTGCGGATTGTCGAAGCCATGCTGCTTGTTCTTCGGATTCAGGTGAGAGCCTGCGGATTCGAAGGACGGCGCTTCGCATTTGCCGACGTTATGGAAGTGAATGCCGTGAACGCCTGGCGTAAGGCCCTTGGCATCCAGCTTCAGGTGCACGCCGTCTTTTTCCTCCGTCAGTACGACAGTACCGATCTGATTGCCTTTCGTATCAATAAACGCAGCTTTTGCTTCCATCACGTGGCCACGTGTGTGATGGCCATGTCCATGGCTGGCGGCTGCCATACTGGAGAACCCGCAGCTTGTAATCAGGAAGCCAAGCGAGCACAGCATAATGGATTTGTTCATGTTATCCTCCTTGGGGCGTAATTTCCAAGTTAGCTTTTACCAAGAGGGGGTTAATTATTCATAAGCGGCAAATTCGCCGCATAAATAATTTACCTTTAAATCTGTATGTCTATTAATTTGTATGTTTCACCCTATCCACTCGTCCATACTTCTCTCTTAAATCTGAATAGTATAAAAGCAGATCGATTGAGAGGAGTGAAAGTATTGTCTGCTAAATTTAAAGTGAAAGTTAAAAGCGTGAAACGCAGAGCGAAAAAAGGAGCTCGCATCTCGAACTGTGGGTGTTCAATGGGGGATCGTGTAGGTGGCGTTGAATCCGGCGGAAACAATCATCGTCATTGTGACAATGACCATCAGGATCCTGCGGTAGAAGGCGTACAGGATGCGGGTAAACATCTAAGCAAGGTGTTTGACAATCTGAAAAACGAAAGAGTTGCTGAGAAGCTTGTTAGAGCTATCCGCGATCATGATGCCCAAGCCGTACAGTGCCTGGTCGGCTGCCATTGCCGCGTTGTGGATTTCTTCCGTACGAGAAATGCAGATTGCGTACGCGTTAGATGCTCTTTTGGTCGCTACAGAGATGTAGTCGTATCATTTGATATTTGCGTTCGTCGTCGCGGAGTGGATGACATCAGCGATCGACAAAATAATAACAGAGGCTGCTGCTGGTTCTAATGTTCCAAACCGCAGGAAAGGCTGCTCCCGTCTAAGGGAGCAGCCTTTCTGTTTGCAGCTTGATAGGCGTCTACACTTATTCATCCGCCTACGCATACGATATGAAAGATATCGCTTGGTACAGGAGGCGAATGACAATGCCTATTATCCCGAACTTCCCGCGGGAATGGCTGGAGGAGCATAAAGTATGGCATCATCGGCATCATGTGACGCCAGGGACGATTCCGCCACCCGGGTTCGGCGAGCAGTTTTTACGGTTCCACCGCTATTTTATTAACAAGGTAAATACCTGGTTTGACAACGTAGGATATGACAAACGGGCTATCGCTGGCTGGCCGGAAATGCCGGCGGGTATCATGCAGGCCCCTTGTATGAATCAGCAGGCGTTATACCGGATTCTCTACAACCCGAGGTCGTTCCCCACGCTGGATGATTTCGGCCGGTTTCTTGAATCAAGCGGGGTTCACGGCTGTATCCATGCGACTTCTTCGAGGCTGTTTAACTCGCCGGAGATCGATAACTTTGACTTGGCGCCCAGACAAACGGTGTTCTACAATATCCACGGCATGATCGACCAGTGGTACAAGAACTGGGAAGCAGCCTGGGGTGTCCGCTCAAACAGCGGGAAGCCGGAGCTCCCAAGCGGGGTCTCGGTTACGTACAATCGCGCAAGGCCCGCATTATCGATGCGTAATAGCTCGGCTCCCGCGGCACAAATTCAGCAACTCGGACGGCTCTCGTCACCGTGGATAGGACACCTTCAGCCGATGTCCCAACGCCCTGGCAAATCAGTTCCGGAAGCTCTCCCTCGAACAGCCGAATCAGCTGTTCGACGTCAGCCTCGAATACAGCCGCCACTTCTTCAGCTTGCAGCTTTAAGGCGTCAAGCGGCAAAGAGCACACAAGAGCAAAAACGTCGCTGACCTCGCGGTCAATGAAAGGCACGCCTTTTACTTCGCCGAACATTTCCTTGCGTGCTTTGCCGAGCGGGATCAGGTCCTCGAAGCGGGCGGCAACACCAAGCTCCTCTTCGATCTCGCGCACCGCGTCTTGTATGGTCTCGCCGGCGGTCAGATGGCCCGCTGCGGTAATATCGTAACAGCCGGGATAGGTATCCTTCCCGGCTTGGCGCAGCTGGAACCGCACGAAGCGGCGGTTCTCCTCGCGGCGCGTCAGCCAGCAATGGAAGGAACGGTGCCAGTAGCCAAGCGCATGCGTCTCAGCCCGGCTGGCGGTGCCAAGCGGCCTCAGATGTTCATCGTAAATATCGAAGCGTTCTTCTGCCATGGGATAGCCACCTTTTTGTCAGGTTCCTAACTGCTGCTTGCTGTTCCTTCTTCCAGAACGGAAGTGCAATGCTTGCAGCGCGTAGCCTTGATCGGAATTTGGGACAAGCAGTACGGGCATTCCTTCTCGGTAGGCTCTGCGGGAGCTGCAGCTTCCTCCGGCTTGATGCGGCGCAGGATGTTGATGCCTTTGACCAAGAGGAAGATACAAGCGGCAACGATGAAGAAGTCCAGTAATACGTTAATGAATTGGCCGTAAGCGATAACGGCTACTCCATATTTGGTCGCATCGGTAATCGTATGGATAGAGTCCATTGTAACGCCTTCGGGCAGAGGCTTGTCCGAGCCGAGATTAATGAATAAGTCCTTGAAATCGGCTCCGCCTAACATCCGCCCGATGGGAGGCATAATGATATCGTTCACGAGTGAAGTGACGATTTTGCCAAAGGCGCCGCCGATAATAACACCGACCGCAAGATCGATCACATTCCCTTTAATGGCGAATTCCTTGAATTCCTGAATAAATTTTTTCATGATAAATCCCTCCTGCCAAACTCTATGAAATCTACTCTACTATATTAGTCGATCTTGCTTCCGATAGAAAGTACGAGGTGGAATGAGGATGAAATGACCCTTTAGAAAAATGCAACTTCTTTCGCCAGTCGGCCGTAATAGGTTTAGGCAATCTTATTTAATCCAATTATGAGCGTGAAGGGATGGATGACATGTTTAATCGTTTATTGGCCAGTATTGGAATTGGTTCCGCCAAAATCGATACGCTTCTTGAGAAGTCACAATATGTGCCTGGCGAAGAGGTTCGGGGTGTAGTCAATATTCGTGGGGGCAGTGTTCCGCAAAACATAGATACCATTCAATTGTCGGTTATGACCGAATACATTAGGGAAAGCAATGACAGCAAAATCAGGCAGCACGGGGAAGTTGGACGTTATCATGTCAGCGCTCCGTTCACCCTGCAGGCCGGCGAAACCAAAGAGGTTCCATTCGCCTTCCGTTTGCCGTATCAAACCCCGCTTACCATCGGCCGGGCACCGGTATGGGTGAAGACAGAGCTTGATATTCGCGGTGCCGTGGATCCGGGAGATAACGACCGGATTGATGTACTGCCAACAAGCGGGATTAACACCGTGCTTCATGCGCTGGATCTGCTTGGCTTCCGCCTGCGGCAGGCAGAGTGCGAATATTCCCCGCGTCATGGAGGGGGAATGCCATTCGTGCAAGAGTTCGAATTTGTGCCAACCAGCCAGTTCAGGGGGCAGCTGGATGAGCTGGAGGTTATGTTCTTTTCGTCAGACCGCGAGCTGGAGCTGATTCTTCAGGTTGACCGGCGGGCGAGAGGGCTGAGCGGCCTGTTCGCCGAAGCGCTTGATATGGATGAAACCTTTGTACGCTGCAGATTTACCGAAGAACAGCTTCAGGCAGGACCGTCAGGCATTGCCCGCCAGCTGTCCGAGCTGATCGCCAGAACAATCTAGTTTGGCAGCAGGTTAATTCAGCAAGTGATCTGGACGTTCCGAGATGCTTCCGTGAGGGGCGTCTCGGGCTTTTTTTTGTGCTCACGGTAGAAGATTTAGTGAACAAACAGGATGAAATCCTTGGCTAATTTAGCGTTTGTGGCATAATAAAGGGAAGACAAGGATGGGCGAGTCTTCTCGCTCGTGAAGGAGAAGTTGGTATGACAATTGGAGCGCGGGTGCTCAAGACAGGTATGGCAGTCGCACTTGCCATCTATCTAAGCGGATTATTTGGTTTTGCTTCCCCGCTTATTACAACGGTCGCAGCTATTCTGACCATCCAGCCGTCCATTTACCGCTCGTGGCAGCAGGTGCTGGACCAGCTCCAGACGAATCTGCTGGGAGCCGCGATGGCGCTGGCTGCGATGAAGCTGTTTGGGCAAACGCCAATTGCAGTTGGACTTGTATGTATTCTCGTTATTCTGGTAAGTATCAGGCTTAAAATGGAGACAACCATAGGCGTTACGCTAGTCACTGTAGTAGCCATCATGGAGGCGCACGGCCAGGAGATGACTCTTGCGCTTGAACGGTTTCTGATGGTATTGGCGGGAATGGGAGCAGCCTTTACGGTTAATGTGCTTGTCTTCCCGCCTCGTCCAAGAAGGCAGTTTACCGAGCAGGGACATCATGCGTTCTCACAGATGTCGTTGCTGCTGCGGACGGCGATTTCCAATGAAATGCGGGAGCAGGTCTACCGCAAGGAGAAGGATAAGCTGCACAAAACACTGCGCAAGCTCGAGGACAGCTACAACCTGTTCGAAGAGGAACGGAAGGTGCTTGCCCGCGCGAAGAGAAGCCACGCCAGGCAGCTGCTTGTGTCCAAGCAGATGATCCGGGCGCTGCAGAAGGGCTCGGATCTGCTGGAGGTCGTCGAGGAGCATTATTTCGCTTCGCCGAAGGCAGGGGAATGGGCAGTCCGGTTTGACCGTCAAATTGAGGATTTGACGAAGTACCACGAATCAATCGTGCTGAAGCTCGAAAACAAGATGAAGCCTAACATGTCCATGGAGCCTGGCGAGGAGCGGGAGGCGCGCCTTGTCGCCGAGCTCACGGACTATGTCCGCGAGGATCCGGATGAACATAAGCGGCTTATCTTCGTCGCCTCCGCGTTGTTCGAATACGCCTACCATCTTCGCCGCCTTGAGAAGCTGGTCGACCATACCCAGCGCACCTCCGGCGAAGCCGAGGAACGACGCAGCGCCGACAAGGCAGACGAGCCCGCGGCGATCCAGGATTAACGGGGCAAATGGCAGAGAAACCTGACGTTTTCTAAACGACAGGTTTCTTTTTTTTTGCTTTCTAGACACTAAAAATATAGCGACAGCGAAGTCTCATAAGGATAACGGTTTAGAGAGATACTCTTTATGATTAACCAAGGAGGTGAACAATGCTATGAGTACGAAAGCCAAACCCGATAATAATACGCCAAAGCATAAACCGTCGCGATCTAACGATCCCAATGATCAAGGAAAACCGCAAGTACAAAAATAATTCGAACTAAGCCGGTCGGCAGGCCAAGCAGCCGAACACAAAAACGGCCCCCTCAAAAATAAGAGGGGGCCGTTTTTGTGTTTGGTGCAGCTAGGGGAGGGGTAGACACATTCCCGTCACCCCGACCACCGCTGCACACCACGCCTCACAAACACAACCTAAGAGTCCGTCTTGTTACTCCCCTTATGGCGGCGCGGATGCTGCATATGAGCTTCCGGATCGTCGTCGTCATCCTTCGGAATAAGCCGCGGATCCGTACGGCCTTCATGGTGATTGTCGAAATCAAGCTCGACAAGCTCCCATTCGGTCGTCCCGAGCTGCGGATCGGCCGGGAATACAACGCCGCGTTCAAGCTTTTCTACGCGGCCTAATTCATTTTTATAAACACCCGATACCTCGACGTGCTCGCCTGACATCGGATCCATCTCATTATGCTGATGTTCTTGCTCGCTCATGGCCACTCGTCCTTCCCTTAGCTTATAATCCGTGCTTCGGTACCGCTGCTGCATCGGCTTCGGATTGCATTTCGTTAGCCTTCTGCTTGCCTTTGCCGGTACGGTCCGCTAATGATTGCGCTTTGCTGGCTTCGACTTGTTTATGGGACGGCCATTCACCTGACATGCTGCCATCCTCCTTTCGGCAGTTAATCCTTTAGAGTTTGCCACGAAAGGAGGCATTGTATGAGCAGTCAAGGGCAAGAGGAACAAATTACTGTTTAGTTCACGTGATAACGGGACTCGATTTTTTTGCCGCCGAACCACATGATAATAATCACGGCGCAGGTAACGAAGATGCGCCAAGGCTCCTCGCGGAAACTGCCGATATTGAAGCTGATCAGCGAGATGCTGAGAATCATGACCGCTTTACCCAGAACGGTTGCAAGGACAAAGGTGCGGAACGGGATTTTGCTGAAGCCGGAGACAATATTAATAATGGAGGAAGGAGAGAACGGGAAGCAGGCCAGCAGAAAAAGCGGCGTGAATCCTTTCTGATCCACCCATTTGAAGAACCTCTCGGTCTTAGGGAATCTCCGTTCAATCTTAGCCTTCACATTCTTCCCCAGCTTACGGCTGATCAGGAATACGCATACGGCACCAATGGATACGCCGATCCAGGAGAGCAGAAAGCCAAGCCACAGTCCGAAAATATTCGCATTCGCCGCGACAATGACGACCAAGGGAAGGAATGGCAGGAACGATTCAAGAAGCGGCAGCAAAATACCGGGCAAAATGCCAAACTGCGAATAACTCTCCAGCGTCCGCTGCAAATGCTCAAGATCCAGACTTCGCATCTGGACTAACAGATTCTTCATATTCTCCATCACATACATTGTTGAATACAACCCCACTCTACCCCTTTGCGGGAAAATAATTCGAATCAACTATCCGTTCTTGCCGTTCATCCTGGCTGCCGGAATCATCACATACAAAAGGGCAATGAGCCCAAACAGCGTGGCACTGATATACAGGACCGAGGATGCGCCATAGCTTGCGGCTATTAAGCCGCCCGCAACGGGCCCGATCATACCGCCGAGACCTTCAACGGTCGACAGCAGCCCCCAGCCTAAACCTTCCTGCTTCGGGGGCACGTATGCCGCAAGCAAAGCATTCCAGGCCGGCAGGATCGCTGCATAGGATAACCCGATTATAATCACAATAACTAAACAATACCAAAACGGAAGCCGCCATGCCAACATATACAGCCCGGCAGCAAAAACGGCAAAGCCGATGATCAGAAACCACTTCTTGCCGCCAAGCTTGTCCGATAAACGGCCCATTGGAATGAGCCCTGCCGCGGCACATATTCCGCCCGCCGTCAGCAGAAGGGAGTACTGGGCACCTGCAAGCCCAAGCTCTTTCTCGGCGAAGTTTGGCAGGACGGGAACAAGCATGCTGGCGCCTGCTGTCTGCAGAATCATACCCGGCAGAAGCATGCGCATAGCTTTTATACGTTCGATCAGAGCTGCAAGTTGCCGTTTTAATGGAATGGTTTGAATTTGCTGCCCTACTGCCTTCGCGCCATTCATGAAAAAAGCCAGGAATGTCGCAAAGACCGACAGAATGAGCAGCAGGAAGTATGTACCGTTCACATAATAGTCGAGCAAAATATTGCATACAATCGGGCCGGCACCAAGTCCGGCAAGCCATATCGTATAGAGCAGCCCCATTTGTGTCGCTCTTTTGTCATCGGATACCTTCGTCAGACAAACAATCCAGATCGGCGACATTCCGATGCCGTACAGAGCAGCAGCGAGAATAAACAGCCAGGCCATATCGGCAAATTGGATCAGGAATACACCGGCAAGCGAAATGAACAGGCCTGTCCGCACCACGAAACGGATCGAGAAGCGGTCGAGCAGATAGCCAATGAGCATCTTGAGCAGCGTGTCCGTCAAATAATGAGCTGTTATCGCGATGCCGATCACATCCAGTGACAATCCAAGAACCTTTGCCCCATAAATGGGGAGCAGGCTGATCAGCACCGCGCCCCGTACAAATTCAACCAGAAACAGGATGACGGAGATCAGCCGCATCTCCGCTCCGAATCTCATCCCCATATTTTTCACCTGCAGTCAGGCTCCTTTTCGAATTACCCTTAACTATAGCGTTGACCAAATTTTGCATTCCAACCGCATTCCAGCAAAATATGATGGGCAATATTGTCCGCTGCCGCACCTTCTGTCTGAAGGCGCTGCACGGCTGCTTCGCTGAGCTTCAGCTGCTCAGGATCATTAACCAGCTTGATGATGGCCGCTGCCATTTCTTCGGGGTCGTTGGCAATGCTGGCCGCTCCTTTCGACTGCAGGTAACGGGCATTGTTTTTCTCCTGGCCGGGAACCGGCTTGTAGAGAAATAATGGCAGACCGGCGCATATCGCTTCGGCAAGCGTGACACCGCCGGGCTTGGAGACGAGGCAGGTCGACAGCGCCATCAGCTCATGCACCTGATTGACATAGCCATACAGATGGAGGCGGTCTGCCGCTGCATGGTGTTTAAATTGGTCCGCCATTGAGGATTTCAACACATTATTGCGTCCGCATATAAGGGCGATCTGTGCATTTGGGTGCTGCTCAAGCAAATGGCGGCATAGTTCATCGCAGTCCGGCATGACGCCTTGTGCGCCGGGCATAAGCAGAATGACAGGCTGCTCGGGGGAAAGTCCATATTTCTCATAAAGCTCAAAGGAAGGAGTCAGGCTGCTTCGGAAGCCCCGCGCAAGCGGGATTCCGCTTACAGACACGCGTCCCGGGTGGATGCCAAGCGAACCCAGCTCTTGCTTCATGTCTTCTGTTGCGACGAAATACCGGCCGATACCGGGATGAACCCAGCGGCGATGCAGGTCAAAGTCTGTTATAACGGTGTAGGTTGGAATGGAAGCCTGCGGAAGAACGGTCTTTTTCGGCCGGCGGCGGTGAAGGTCGGGCAGCGCGAAGAATGGGAAGGTGTGGATCACCGCATCGGGCTTTTCTTTCTGGAGCAGCTTTCTGATTTTGTCGCGGCCAAAGGAGTGCAGGAATCCGCCGAATAAGGAGTTATGCTTCATGGGGCGGGTGACATCGTATACCCAGCCGTACAGATGAGGAATATGCGTATAGCTTTTCAAATACACGCGCCTTGTCATTTCGTTCAGCCAGGGATGAGACTCGGCCATCAGATCGACCATCACGGTTCTGTTATTGCCCTGTTCCTCCAGGGCATCGCGGATGGCTTTGGCGGCCTGCAGATGACCTTCACCATACGAAGCATACAAAATCAGCACCTTAGGCTGATGGCTGTCAGGATAACGAACCAATAGATGCACACCTCCTGCCGCAAGTATAGCGGATCAATGTCAACGCATTGTGATCAAGTTGGTTCCCTCATGTTAATTTTGTATAATGGGACATGTATCCAAAATTTGATCTGAGACTTTCCTTGGGATGGTCCAGGGAAAACTCACTAATGGGAGTGATCGGGAGATGAAGTACACCTATTTGGGCCAATCTGGCCTTCGTGTGAGCCGGCTTTGCCTGGGAACGATGAATTTTGGCGTGGACACGGATGAGAAAGAAGCTTTCCGCATAATGGATGCGGCGCTTGACGCAGGCATTAATTTTATTGATACAGCTAATATTTACGGCTGGGGCGAGAATTCCGGCCGCACCGAAGAGATTATCGGGCGCTGGTTCGCACTAGGCGGCGGTCGCCGCGAGAAAACAGTGCTCGCTACCAAAGTATACGGCGACATGCATGATCCTTATGACGGTCCAAACCGTGATGCAGGTCTTTCTGCCTATAAAATTCGCCGTCATCTGGAAGGATCGCTGCGCCGTCTTCAGACGGATCATATCGAGCTGTACCAGATGCATCACGTTGACCGGAATGTGAACTGGAATGAGCTGTGGGGTGCATTCGAGACGGCCGTTCATCAAGGCAAGATCGGTTATGTAGGCTCGAGTAACTTTGCAGGCTGGGATATTGCGGTTGCGCAGGGCGAGGCGAAAGCAAGGGGCGTTCTGGGTCTTGTGTCCGAGCAGCATAAATACAACCTGCTTTGCCGTCTGCCGGAGCTGGAAGTACTGCCGGCTTCGAAGGCGCTGGGTCTTGGCGTTATTCCATGGAGCCCATTGGACGGAGGTCTCCTGTCCGGCAATCATCGCCGCGGTGCATCGGGTAGACGCAGCGGTGAGAAAAACGAACGTTTTGGCCAAGTAAAAGAGCAGTTGGATGCTTACGGGGCATTATGCGATGAGCTGGGCGAACCGGAGGATCTCGTATCGCTGGCATGGCTGCTCGCGAATCCGGCCGTTACAGCCCCAATTATCGGGGTTCGTACGCTAGAGCAGTTCGAACGGTCGCTTCGCGCGGTTGAACTGACGCTTGATGAGTCGACATTGAAACGTATTGATGAGATCTTCCCTGGTCCAGGCGGAGACGCGCCGAAAGCCTACGCTTGGTAATCTCCCAAGCGGTAAGCCGTCGGCGCGTCACGTAAGGATCAGATCAGGATGTTAAAGAGTACAGGATCTTTGTTCAGTTCAACGAACTGGAAGCCTTTCTTCTGCATCCGGCCGATAAGCGGCGCGTAGTCCTCACGCTGCTTGAGCTCAATGCCGACAAGAGCCGGTCCGTTGTCCTTGTTATGCTTCTTCGTATATTCGAATCGGGTAATGTCGTCGCTTGGGCCAAGGACATCGTCAAGGAATTCTCGGAGCGCTCCAGCTCGCTGTGGAAAGCTAAGCATGAAATAATGCTTCAGCCCTTCATAGATGAGCGAGCGCTCCTTGATTTCCTGCATCCGGTCGACATCATTGTTGCCGCCGCTGATGACGCACACGACCGTCTTGCCCGCAATCTCTTCGCGGAGCATGTCGAGAGCGGCGATAGGCAAAGCGCCTGCCGGTTCTGCGACAATGGCATTCTCGTTGTACAGGTCTAGCAGAGTCGTGCAGATTTTGCCTTCCGGAACGGTCAGTACATCGTCGAGCAGCTCGCGGCAGATCGCAAAGGTCAGGTCGCCGATCCGTTTAACGGCAGCGCCGTCTACGAACTTGTCGATATGCTCGAGAGGAGTTACTTCTCCGGCGTCAAGAGATAAGCGGAGCGAAGGCGCGCCTTCCGGCTCCACGCCAATGACCTTTGTCATTGGGGAGACGGTCTTCACGTAGGAGGCTACGCCTGCTACCAGACCGCCGCCGCCAACGGAAGCGAGCACATAATCAGGAACGGTTTCCGCCGCTTCCATCAGCTCCTGGCCAACGGTTCCGTTCCCTGCAATGATTTTCGGATCGTCAAACGGGTGAATAAAGGCCATACCGCTGCGCTGGCTTTCGGCGATCGCTTCGGCATAAGCGTCATCAAACGTATCGCCGGTCAATATAACCTCGACGAATGTGCCACCGAAGAAGGAGACCTGGTTTACCTTTTGCCGCGGCGTTGTGCTTGGCATATAGATTTTGCCTTGTACGCCAAGAGCCTGGCAGGAATAAGCAACCCCTTGCGCATGATTGCCCGCGCTGGCGCAGACAACACCTGCAGCGAGACGCTCGGGCGGCAGAGTGCGCATGAGATGGTAAGCGCCGCGGATTTTGAACGAACGGACGATCTGCAGATCCTCGCGCTTCAGGAGGACATTACAGCCGTAACGCTCGGAGAGGACGCGGTTATATTGTAAGGGCGTGCGGGTAATGACATCTTTAAGATGCATTTGGGCATGAACGATATCTTCAAGTCCGATCTTGGTAAAATAGGATGATTGAAATTCCATAATAGCGTCACCTCATTTATAGTCGCGATTCGACAAACACTGATGATTTATTATAGCACTATCTTTATTTTTATGTAGGCAAAAAGGGAGGAGACAGGATGTTCCGCTGGCTGAAATGGTTAATTCTTGTTATTGTGCTGCTGGCTGCCGTTGTGGCAGGCGGAGGATTATGGCTCAAATCCTATGTTGCCCCGTCCGAGCAGCTTGATTTAGCCTATGATCCCGTCTCGATAAAGGATAAAGCAATGGAGATGGTGCAGAAGTTAAAGCCGGAGATTGTCCTGTCGGAAGCCGATGTGAACAATCTGATCAAAAGCCAGCTCCAAAGCGGCAGCCCCGAATCTCTGCCTCCGGACACCACGCTTGACGGCGCACGCTTTGAACTCAGCGGCGACAGGCTGATTGCCCATTTGAACATGACGTACCGCGATTTCCTGCCGCTAGGCATGCTTGCAACATACAAGATGACGTGGCAGGCTCCGAATCTTATCCTTGAGCCCTTATCCTTGTCGGTCAAAGACTATGATCTGGGGAAAGAGAGGTTGGACCGGATCGTTGTTCCGATTGAGCTTCCGAGCCTGATTTCAATTGGTGACATGCAGTTCCAGGACAATCAGATTGTCATAAAGCTTCAGCTTCGGTTGTAGCCGTCAGCAAAAAGGACGACAATCCCAAGCATTGAAAAGCTTATATTGAACTTGCAAGAATTTATTCATATAATGAGTAAAAACGTTACGGTAAGGGATCATATCGTGGACAAAAAAATAGTGGATGTTGCGAAGCTGGCCGGCGTATCTGCCGCGACTGTATCGCGGGTGCTGAATGAGAGCAGTCTTGTATCGGAGAAAACGAAAATAAAGGTGCTCAAAGCCATCGAGGAGATGGATTATCATCCGAATGCGGCAGCCAAGCATCTGCGTTCCCAACGGACGATGACGCTCGGCATTATCGTGCCGGATATTAATGTGTCTTACTTCTCCGAGATTATAAAAGGCATTGAGAATAAGGCTTACGCCCATAAATACAAAGTGCTCATCTGCGACTCGGACAACCAGATCGAGAAGGAGATGGAGTACCTGGATCTGCTGCCGGACCGAACGGTTGACGGGATGATTCTGGTTACACCGCGGGTAAGTGACGACACGATCCAGGAGTATGTGAAGAAAGGCTATGTGATTGGCGTTGTAGGACGAGCAGTTGTACATGAAGACATCCTAAGCTGCAAGACCGATAACGTAAAATTCTCGAATGAAGCGGTGCGTCATCTGGTCGAGCAGGGACATCAGCAGATTGCCTACATTGGCGGTTATTCCGATTCCCTGGAGAATTATGAACGGATGGAAGGCTATATGAAGGCACTGAAGGAAGGGAAGATTCCGTTCCTGCCATCCCTCATTGATAATGGTGATTTCGAAGAGACCGGCGGTTACCAGGCATTCTGCCGCCTGCTGGAGCGTAATCAGTCCTTCACTGCGGTCTATGCGGCCAATGACGAGATGGCGCTGGGCGTATACCGTGCGTGCCGGGAGAGAGGCATCCGCATTCCGGAGGACATGGCAGTCGTTGGCGTCGATAATAACCGGATTACGGAATACTTGCTGCCGGCTCTCAGCACGGTAGAGCAGCCGAAGTATGAGATGGGATCGCAGCTTACGGAGAAGCTGATCGCCCAGATGAGCGGGAATGAACAGAACATGCAGAAGAAGCATGTGATTGAATCGACATTGATAATAAGAGAATCATCCAGCTATAAACGGGATTAGAAGGACTGCCATTGGCAGTCTTTTTTTATTGAACGGAGCGGGAATGCGTTGCGGATGTAATCGGAAAGCAAAAGAGGATAAATGCCAGCTGTTTTGATGTAAATCAGTTGTTTTTAGCGCATATATGTTATCGATTTCACATAGTGCTTCCCGGACACTGCCGGAAAACGGACCGAAAAAGCCCGTATCTATGCGGTTTTCGGCCGTTTTCTTAGAAAACAGGGACAAACTTTAAAAATTGGTATTGAAATCGATTTCAGTCCATGCTAATATCGGTGTATATAAGTCAGGCAAAAAGAAAGTGATGCAATGAATGATAGCAAGATCATTGACGTAGCGAACCGGGCGAAAGTATCCGTAGCGACAGTATCGAGAGTGCTGAATCGAAGCGAGCTGGTTAGCGAGAAGACGAAGAAGCGGGTGCTCGAAGCCATTCAAGAGATGAATTATACTCCAAATGCGATGGCCAAGAATCTCCGGTCCAAGAAAACGATGAAGATTGGCGTTGTTGTTGCGGACATTGAAGTTTCGTATTTCGCCGAGATTATTAAAGGGATCGAGAATATGGCGAATTCCCTAGACTACAACGTCATTATCTGTGATGCGCAGAACAAGAAGCAGAAGGAACTGGAGTATGTTTCGCTGCTGCAGAACCGTACCGTAGACGGCATGATTTTCGTTACCCCCGAGATGACCAACAAGGAAATTATCGGGCTGGTGGAGGATGGCTACAGTGTTGGGGTAATTGGGAGAAACATCGAGCATGAACAGATTCCATGCGCCTTCACGGATAACGTGAAGATGGCCAGGGATGTTGTGAATCATCTGATTGAGCAGGGGCACGAGAAGATCGCGTTCCTGAGCGGATATGCGGATGCCATTGACAGCTACGAACGTCTTGAAGGTTACATGAAAGCGCTTCGAGATGCAGGAATGCCCTTCATTCCGGATCTCATCGATAACGGAGATTTCAATGAGGACGGCGGTTACCACAGCTTCATGAGGCTTCGCGAGAAGAATGCCGATTTTACAGCGATCTTTACAGCGAATGACGAAATGGCGCTTGGCGTATACAAAGCCTGCAAGCAGCTTTCGATTCAAATCCCTCAGCAGCTGGCGGTTGTTGGCGTAGATAACATCCGGCTTACGAAGTACATTGCACCTCGCCTAAGCACGGTGGATCAGCCGAAATACACGATGGGGGCGCTGCTCGCGGAGAAGCTGATCGACCAGATGAACAACAATGAGTTTAAGGACAAACGGATTTTTAAGGTGGAATCCAAGCTGCTTATCCGGGAATCCTCGATCTTTGCGAGAACCCGCGAGAATGACAGCCAGCAAGCAACGAAGTAAGCCTTTTATTTTGAAGGAAAAAGAAATCGATTACATTCAACGTTTATTTTGATGTCACGGAGGAATGCCGGTATGAAAGGTTTTTTCCAGGAGCTCGTACGGAATAGGATTTTATTCCTCATGATTGCGCCTGCCTTGCTATTCTTTATTGTCTTTGCCTACGTCCCGATGGTGGGGGTCTACTACGCTTTCACCCGGTTCAGCTTTGACGGAGGGTTGTTCGGCGGTGAATTCATCGGGTTCAAGAACTTTGAATTTCTGTTCAACTCGGGTGTTTTGTGGAATCTGACAAAAAATACAGTGCTCTACAACATCGCCTTCATTATCATCAGTAATCTGCTGCAGCTGGCATGCGCAATCTTCCTGAGCGAGCTGCCGGGCAAATGGTTCAAGAAATCGACGCAGTCCATTATGTTCCTGCCGTTCTTCGTATCGTTCGTCCTTGTAGGCGCTTTCGTATTTAACCTTTTCTCGAACGCGGGCGTCGTGAACACGATGCTGACGTCGATGGGCTTGCAGCCTTATGACTTCTACCTGCATACCGCGCCGTGGAAATACATCATCGTCTTCTTCCATGTGTGGAAGGGTCTCGGGTACGGTACGGTAATCTACCTGGCTGCGATTATGAGCATCAGCGATGAATACCACGAAGCAGCGAAGATCGACGGAGCGAACATCTTCAAGCGGGTTAGGCATATTACGCTTCCGCTGCTTGTACCTACGTTCATTCTGCTGATCCTGCTTAGCCTCGGCGGCATCCTGAAAGGCCAGTTCGACCTGTTCTATCAAATCATCGGCAACAACGGCATGCTTTACAACTCGACAGACATTATCGATACGTACGTATACCGCTCGCTTGCGGTTAACTTCGATATCGGCATGGGTACGGCAGCCGGTCTTTATCAGTCGCTGTTCGGCTTTGTCTTAATTATTCTGGTTAACTATATTATTCGGAAGGTGCAGAAGGACTACGCACTGTTCTAGGAGGGGGATCGCATGAAAATTAAAATGGAAAGCGCAACAATCGTCTTTAACATCATTGGTTACGTGTTGATTACCGTCTTGACCGTGCTGTGCCTGCTGCCCTTCCTTCTGATCGTCTCCGGTTCGTTCACGCCGGAGATGCAGATTATATCCAAGGGCTTCAGCCTGATCCCGGAGACATTCTCCCTGGATGCTTATAAGGCAGCTTTCAGCAATCCGAAGCAAATTTTTGACGGCTACAAAGTGACGATCTTTATCACGGTCGTTGGTACGGCAGTCGGGTTGTTCCTGACTTCCATGGCGGGCTTCGTGCTTTCCCGCAAAGACTTCAAGTACCGGGATCAGCTGTCCTTTTTCATCTACTTCACGACGCTGTTCAGCGGCGGCCTGATTCCATGGTACATCCTGATTACCAAACATCTGGATATGAAAGATACCTATATGGCATTGATCGTTCCGACACTCCTTAGCGCATGGAATATCATCCTGATGAAGAACTTCATGAAATCGATACCGGATTCGATCGTCGAATCAGCCAAAATTGACGGAGCAGGCGAATTTACGATTTACATGAAATTGATTCTTCCGCTTTCCGGTCCCGGTCTTGCCACCATCGGCTTGTTCATGGCCCTTGGCTACTGGAATGACTGGTTTATGGCGAACTTGTTCATTACAAGCGAAACCCATTATCCGCTGCAATTCCTGCTGTACAAGATTCTCGCGAGCGCAGCTGTTCTCAAGACGAACGTGGCAGGCAACCTGTCGCCAGACTTCCAGCCGCCCGCAGAAACGCTCAAGATGGCAGCAGCCGTTATCGCAACCGGTCCTATCGTATTTTTGTACCCGTTCGTTCAGCGCTTCTTCGTTAAAGGCCTGACGATCGGCGCCGTGAAAGGTTAGAACCGGCCAAAGGGCCGGCTAACATACAGGTTTACTAAATAAAAGGAGGAGTCATCAAGCATGAAAAGAAAGATAAAAACAATGGGCACGCTGCTCGTTTCAACGGCTATTATGGCAAGTATGCTTGCAGCCTGCGGGTCGGGCAACAATTCGAATACGAATTCGAATACAGGCACGAATGCTGAAGCCAGCGCAAACACGGGTTCCAACAACAAAGCTGATGCCAAAACACCGGATACTTCCAAGAAGGTTGAATTGACCTGGTATCTGCTCGGCGATCCTGCGAAAGACCAGGCAAAGGTTACGGCCGAGCTGAACAAAATGCTCCAGCAAGATCTGAACACAACCATTAAGCTGAACTTCACAACTTGGACCGACTGGCAGACGAAATACAACCTGCTGCTTGCTTCCGGCGAGAAAATTGATATGATCTTCGCGTCCTCATGGGCGGACTTTTATAAATTCGCAAACCAAGGCGCATTCATGCCTCTGAATGATCTCTTGCCAACTTATGCTCCTGCAACCTGGAGCAGCATATCGGAGCAAGACTGGAAAGAAGCAACCGTTAACGATAAAATCTACGCGGTTCCGGCAACTTATCCGGAATATACACCGGACGGCATTGTATACCGCGACGACTGGAGACAAGAGCTTGGTCTCCCTGAAATCACGGACGTTAACTCCATCGAGGCTTACCTTGACGGCGTGAAGAAATCAAAAGGCGTAACGCCGATCAACGGCAAAGCCTACAACGAAGTGTTTACGATGTTCAAAGCCTTCCAGGGCTATCAGCAAATCGGCGGCGACAGCGGTGTCATCGTATCCAAATCGTACGACACTCCGCGTGATATCGTAGCTTATCCATTCACTCCGGAGTTCGAAGAGTGGGTGAAGAAGATGAAGACTTGGGCAGAGAAAGGCTTCTGGAAATCGGATACGTTGTCTGACCAAAAAGAAGCCGGCGATGCCATCAAAACAGGTCAAGGCGCGGTATACTGGCGTAATGCTCCCGGCGCGGGCGGCTTCATTACAGGTCTGCAGTCTTCCAATCCGGACATCAAAATGAACTACTTCCCGTTCAGCCGTTTCCACGGCCTGACGACGCCAACTTTGTCGGTTAACAATGCAATGGCTATTCCGAAGAGCGCGCCAAACGCAGAGCGTTCCCTGATGGTACTGGACAAACTGCGCAATGATCCGAAGTATTATGACCTGTTCAACTACGGTATTGAGGGCACTCACTACTCGATGGATGCTGACGGCAAGCATATCGTTACACCTCCTGCGGGCGTAGAAGCTAAAGGCTTCGTTGGCTATGATATCGCAACCTGGGGCGTGCGCGTTGAGTCGATGGAACGCAAGAAGCAAGCTGGCGGATGGGAAGGCTTCGACGCTCTGCTTGAAGAGTTCAAATCGCAAAGCAAGCCTAATATCTTCGCTCAAGTTATCATGGACTATGCTCCCGTGAAATCGCAGCAAGCGGCTGTTAACTCCGTTATCCAGCAGTATGGTATGCCTCTGATGATGGGTCTTGTACCAGACGTGGATAAGGCGATCGCGACTTACCGCAAACAGCTGGAAGCAGCTGGCGTAAACGATGTACTGAAATATGTGCAAGAGCAAGCAAACAAAACATTTGATGCACAAGGAATTAAATAATAGGCATTGCATGACCAAGGGGGATGTAAGTGACCTGTGCGTAGGGATCGGCGTGCGCATTCGTCCTCATCCCCTTTTTTTATACCAAAAAAGAGAGATAGGAGAGACATCATGCTGAAGACAACCTTAACGCTGGAAGCTATTAATGGTGTAAATATTCCGTTCCAGAACGGGATTCCGGTACCTTCCTTCGAACCGCAGACAAGAGCGAAAATCGCTTTGAACGGCGAGTGGCACAAGCGCCGCCTGGCAATGAATCATGATTTCTCGCTGTCACCGCGGAGCGAAGGCTGGCTGTCCGAGCTGGAGCAACGGGAAGGGGACTACTTGCGCGGCGATGCGCTTGAGCAGTGGCAGCCTCACGCCGTTCCTTCACCGGAGAATACCTTAACCGGATTGCCTGAAGCGAATGCGGCGGAAACGTATGAAGACGGAGTCTGGTACCGCAGAGCGTTTACCCTTGCAAGCAAAAACGATGGATATGCCTACACGCTTAAGGCGCTTGGCATCAGTTACGTCGCGGATATTTGGGTGAACGGGCAGTGGCTTGGCTGCCATGAAGGCGGATTTACGCCTTTTGCCTTTGATATAACGGGCTGCTTGCGCACAGGGGACAATGAGATCCGCATCCGTGTCGACAATCCGCCGTGGGGAAGCCGCAAGGATACGATTCCGGCTGTTGCGGGAACAGACTTCTTCAACTATACGGGCATTATTCATGATCTTTATATTGAAATCACCCCTCAAGCTGCGATCGTCCGGGCGGACATAGTCCCGCAGGATGTGAACGGCAAGCTGGATGTGAAGGTCGTGCTGCATAACCGGGGGAACGATGCGGTTCAGGTAGGACTGGAAGGCAGTCTGCTTGAAGCGGACCCCGAAGGCCCTCATTTCCTGGACTCACCGCTGGCATCCTCGCTTACCGGTGTACCTGCAGTTACGGATAAGCCAATGAACAGGGAGTTGACCTTGCAGCCTGGTGAGGTGATGGTTGCTCGGTTCGAAGTAACCGTTATTGATCCAAAGCTGTGGTCGGTCTGGCAGCCTAACTTGTATGTGGCGACCTTTACGCTAACGGCGGCAGGCACAACGACTCTGAAGCAGGATTCGTTCAGCACTCAATTCGGCATTCGGACCGTGCGGACCGATAAGACGAGAATTTTGCTCAATGAGCAGTCCGTCTTTATGGCTGGAATCGCCCGTCATGAGGAATGGCCGGATACGGGCCGGACCGCGGCTTGGGATCGGATTCGATCGGATCTTGAACAGATTCGCGCGCTGAACGTCAACATGGTTAGAACGGGGCATTATCCGAACCATGTGTACACGTATTTGCTGCTGGACCGGATGGGACTGATGGCGATGAGCGAGATTCCGCTCTGGCAGTTTGAGACGGAGCATTACGAAGCGCAGGATGAAAAGCGTCTTGCCGATCAAATGTGGCGGGAGATGGTGTTCTCCCAGTACAACCGTCCGTCGGTTCTGATGTGGAGTACGCAAAACGAATCCAAGGATGTATGGCTGCGCCTCGCTTATAATGAGCGTCTGGTAAGGGACCTGAGAGAGAACTACAACGACGGCCGCCTGCTTACGCAGAGCTCGGCTGCTGACCAGCCAGGTCCGCATGATCCGTCGATGGCGCCGCTTGATGTGGCGGCTTGGACCATGTATTTTGGCATTTTCCATGGCGGAACGTACTACGAAGGCACTCGCCGGTACCTTGAGGAAGCGCATCGCATTTTCCCTGACAAGCCGATTCTGAATACCGAGTTTGGGCATTGGTCCTCCGGCGGTAAGGAGGGCGAGCAGGTGGTCACATATGAAGAGACCATGCGGGCTTTAATGGAGAAGGGGACATTGAATGCCGAAGGAGAGGACAATCCGGACGGCTATGTCGCCGGGATCGACTTCTGGATTATGTATGACTGGTACGTGAACCACAACAACTGGATTGATACGTTTGGCATTATTCATATGGACCGCAAGACCGAGAAGCCGGTTGCTTCGCTCATTCGCCGCGAATACGGGCTCATTACCCGTCATCATGGCGGCTTTGGCCAGAAGCTGGAGGAGGCCGTTAATGAGAAGAATTAATGCCGTGATGCTTCCCGTTCTGCTCGTGACCTTACTCACGGCGGCCTGCAGCGGCAATTCGGGCAGCTCTGCTGACGGTCCAGGGCAGGTTCAGGTGTGGCTGACGACGCCGGATCAGAGCAAGCTGCTGCAGCAGGAGGATAGCCTGAAGCTGACCAAAGCAAAGGGATCGGAAGAAAATGTCATCACCATCGATGATCAGAAGGTCTATCAGCAGATGGACGGTTTTGGAGCATCGTTAACGGATTCCTCGGCTTGGCTGATTGCAAACAAACTGAATGACGAGCAGCGGGAAGAGCTGATGAACAAGCTGTTTGATCATGAGGCGGGTATTGGCATCAGTTATATGCGCGTGCCGCTTGGCGCTTCGGATTTTGCCGTGAAGAACTATACCTTTAATGATATGCCGGCTGGCGAGAGCGATCCGGAGCTGAAGAACTTCTCCATCGCTCATGATAAGGAATATATTATTCCGACGCTTCAGCAGGCGCTTGCGATTAACCCGGATTTGAAGCTGATGGGCAGTCCATGGAGCGCGCCGGGCTGGATGAAGACTAGCGATTCCGTTATTGGCGGGAGCCTGAAGCCTGATGCTTATGAGCCGTTTGCGAATTATTTTGTGAAAATGGTTCAGGCTTACGAGGCAGAAGGCGTTCCATTTGACGCGGTCACGCTTCAGAACGAACCGCATTATACGCCGGAGGACTATCCGGGTATGCGGATGGAGCCGGTCGAGCAGGGCGAGCTGATCAAGAACTATATCGGTCCTGCTTTTGAGAAGAACAACATCAAGTCCAAGATTGTCATCTGGGATCATAACTGGGATGAGCCGTATTATCCGCTTACGATTCTGAACGACCCGGAAGCATTGAAGTATGTGGACGGCACAGCCTTCCACGGATATGCGGGAGAGGTTGGCAATCAGGCGCAGGTGCATGAAGCGTACCCGGATAAGAATCTCTATTTCACCGAGAGCAGCGGCGGAGCGTGGTCGACGGACTTCGGCGGCAACCTGAAATGGGATATGGAAAATCTGATTATTGGCGCAACCCGCAACTGGTCGAAGGTGGTCCTGAAGTGGAACCTTGCGCTTGATGAGAATTACGGCCCGACGATTGGCGGCTGTAAAGACTGCATGGGTGTCGTCACGATTAACCAAGGCTCCGGAGATGTGACTTTTAACTCGGAATACTATTCGTTTGGCCATGCCAGCAAATTCGTGAAAACCGGTGCCTACCGGATTGAATCCGGCGAGTCCGTGAGCGGAGAGATGGAGCAGGTTGCCTTCAAGAACCCGGACGGCTCTATCGTGCTTGTCGCGCTTAATGCGGCTGGCGAGGATAAGGAACTGAAAGTTAGGATCGGCAGTCAAGCCTTTGCCTACACGATGCCTGCCGGCGCTGCGGCAACCTTTGTATGGCCTGGATCGGGCAGCAGCAAGCAATAAGGGAAAAGGGATAAAGGAGGAAACGGAATGTCTACATTACTAAACACTGCAGTAACGACTCAAGAAGTTGAAGCATGGCTTAGCTCGGAAATGACCCCTGGAAATACCCGCTGGTTCGAAGGGCCGGCAGAACCTGCCTATGCGTTAAGCCTGCAGCCGAAGCTGGCGTTAACCGCTCCTTCCGTCTCGGATCTGACGACCATTCTTGTAACGCCTGCCCACAAGTATCAGCAGATGCTGGGTATTGGTACTTCTGTTGAAGAGACCACGATTAACAACCTTTTGAAGATGGATCCTGCTGCTCGCGCAAGCTTTATTCAGCAGCTGGCTGACAAGGAAAACGGTCTTGGGTTTAATCTGTTCCGGATTACGATCGGGACCTCGGATTTCACCGCTCAGCCGTTCTATACGTACAATGATCTTCCTGAAGGGGAAACCGACTTCGAGCTGAAGCATTTCTCCATTCAGAAGGATATCGACTTGTCGATTGTAGAGACGGTTCAAGCGCTGCTGAAGGCCGTTCCCGACGCGAAGATTTTTGCATCGCCCTGGAGCCCGCCGGCCTGGATGAAGACAAACGGCGATTTGAAGCGGGGAAGCCTGAAGGAAGGCGCCGCGTATACCGAAGCTCTGGCGAAATATTACCGTCTGGCTATTCAAGCCTATGAGGAGCATGGTATTCCGGTCTGCGCGATGACGCTGCAGAACGAGCCGCTTCTCGAGACCGACTATCCAAGCTGCTATATGTCGCCTGAACGTCAGCGCGAGCTGGCGATTGCCCTGAAGCGGGAGTTCGAGGAGCATGGTCTTACGACGGAGCTGTGGATCTTCGACCATAACTTTGCGGATGCGATGGGTTATGTAACGCCAATCCTGAATGACCCGGAAGGCTATGAGGCCGTTGACGGCATCGCTCTTCATGACTACGACGGCTCGCCGAATGTTATGAGCGAGATTCATGCGGCATATCCGGATAAGCCAATCTATCTGACCGAGCGTTCGCTGTGGGGTACCGCCGGTGCGGACCGGATGGCGCAGTACTTCCGCAACTATGCTTGCAGCTACAATGCATGGGTGACGATGCTGGACAGCAAGATCAGCACCCATCAATGGCTCGGACAGCCGGGTCCGACGATGTTTGTACAGGATGCTGCGGAGCCTAACCGCTTCTGGCGGACGCCGGAGTTTAACCTGCTTGCGCAGTACTCCCGTTTCGTCAAGCGTGGCGCGTATCGGATCGGCAGCACCTGCGGCTCGCCGGATACGGTGACCAATGTCGCGTTCCGCAATCCGGACGGCACAATCGTAATGGTTGTCATCAACCAGACGAATGAAGAACAGCCGTTCCGCGTGCTGTGCGAAGGCAAGCAGTTCATTGCCTCGCTCCCGGCCGGAACCGTCGGCACGTACCGCTGGCAGTAAGATGAGGAATTAGACCGTTCTTGAACCTTTCGGTTCAGGAACGGTTTTTTTTGTATGTGAGGCTGGCTATTCTCTACCTTGCTTCCTGCAGCAGACTGTACTTTATCCAGCATAATGGTGCACCGAGGTCAAGTAACCAGCTCTACGCTGGATATCGTCCAGCGGAATCATCCAAACGGGAGCAGCAGGCTAATTTTAAAGAAATCTAATGGATAGAATCCAACATAGCCTACATAAGCGCACGAATGAGAGTGATTAGGTTGTATTGAATCCAGTGCAAGGAGAGCTGCTTGCTCCATTCCGAAGCTGACAAGTTTTCGTAAAAATTGTCAGGATGACAGATATTTTGGCGGGAGCGGGCATACATTGTAACATTACGCAAAGCAATTGCGAGAGGGCAGTCATGCTATAGGCATGGCTGCTACTCGTGTCGAATCCGTTGCAGCCGTCCATGCCATTAAAGACTAAGAAAGGATACCGACGAATAGGGACTTGGGTACAGTTGACAGTGCCATTGAGAATAGTTATCATGTTATTAACGAAACTGATAATCATTATCAATAAATAGAGGGCAAGCTTTGACGACCAATCGACAGGAGCAAGGCGAATCCTGTTAGCTGATAACAGCCAAGTTCGAGCAGATGAACAGCTTAAGTCAGATGACTAACCGGGCGGAAGGCCCGGGCTTAGCATAAAGGGAGGTTCGAGCGTTGGGTTTGTTGTATGAAATGGTTGTGAAGAAGAAGCGATCCATGATGCAAAGCAGGCCTGTCCGTCAGACGGAGCAGGAAGAGCGGGAAACTAACCTATGGACGGTCGAGTCCATTCTTGTTCACGAAGCAGAACATGAACGGAAAGAACAAAACAAGTAAGCCTGCGGGCATTACATAGCATTGGAGCTGGTGAATGGTATGAAGGAAGGTCGCTTTAATCAGAACGGTCACCCGGGAAATACGGCTAATAAGATCAATCACGAAGGAAAGCCGTGGAATTGGATGCTGTTTCCTTTCTCCTCCGTCAAAGTAAGCCAGGAGTCGATTATTGCTGCTTCCGTCGGCTATGGTGTATACGAGATTGACGAAGTTGGGGAGTGGCATAAGCTGGCCGTGGGATTACCGGCTCAGGCAAGTGTTAACAAGCTTCAGCTGCATAGCGGCATTTTGCATGCCTGTACGAGCGAAGGTCTGTTTATGTATGAGGATGATGAATGGGTAGACACGGGGCTGGCTGTCCCATGCTTCCAATACCGGCTGCTTGGCGGAATCGGCTATGCGGCAACGGAATACGGGTTATGGGCGGAAATCCGCGGAGAGTGGCAAAAGTTCGCCTGCCCGGATAAAAAAGTGTTTGATTTCATGAATCTGCCGCAATATCTCGTGGTTGGCCATGAGAGCGGCATCGCGCTCTATGACCGGTTTATGGATGAATGGGCGGAATTCGAATTAAACCGGGCGGTAACAAGCCTGTCGGTCTACCGCGGGCATCTGATCGGAGCAAGCGATAAGGGCGAGCTGCTGGTCGGGGATAAAAGAGGCCGTTTCGAGCGGGTCCGCTTCGGAGGCAAATTTATTTTCTCCGTTGTCTCGATTGGCATTGATACGTATGCGTGCACCGATCACGGCTTATTCAGGCTCAGCATGATTCACGGTAGGATCATGCTGCTGTCGGTAAAGCTTGGTTTTCCGGTTACGGATGTGGAATTACGTGATGGCAGATTGTATATGGCGACCTTATTTCAAGGCATTCAATATTTGGATATATAAGCGGAAACGGCACAGCATGAATTATCACAAAAGGTTACGAATACTACCATTTACGGTGCCAATTCATTTTAGCCCATGCTTCGCAATTCATTTTAGGAGGTACACATGAAAGTCATTGTGGCTTATGCTAGCTTGACGGGGAATACGGAGGAAATGGCGGAAGCCATTGCCGCCGGCGCAAGAGAAACAGGCGCGGAAGTGGTTCTCAGAGATGCGTATGATGCGGAAGCATCCGAGCTTGACCAATATGACGGCATCGCCATCGGAGCGTACACATGGGGAGACGGCGAACTGCCCGATGAATTTATAGATTTCTATGAAGCGCTGGGCAAGCTGGATTTGAATGGGCGAAAAGCGGTTGTCTTTGGTTCCGGAGATACCTCTTACCCGATCTTCTGCGGAGCTGTTGATACGATCGAGGAAAAGCTGAAGGCGTTAGGCGCTCAACTGGTGGCAGCTGGCGTGAAGGTTGAATTCACTCCTTCGGCAGATGAGATCAAACAATGTAAAGAGGTCGGACGGCTGGTTGCGGGCAAAGTACCGGCGGTGAATTAGATCCTGTAATCCATGAGGAGGCGGCCGGCTTGAGCACTGCGGCGAAAGGGACGGTAATTGAAGATTATAAGCTGGAGGAGTTTCTGAGATGTCCTTACCGGTACGTCAAACGGCAGGGGGCCGGGCCATCAGCCAAGGCAGAGGTCAATTGGATGCAGCTTGCCCAGCTGGCTGTCAGCCATGTGGTGAATGCTTTTTATATGACGCCCGAGAAGGAGCGGAGCAAGCTCTCTATCCCGGACATGCTGGAGCAATGGTGGACCAACAAGGTGACCAAGTTTGAATCGCCCGAGCATTACTGGTCCATTAAGCAGCAACTGATTAACGGTCTTAATCCCTTGTTAATGACGGAATTATCTTCTGTTCCAATGATAGTATTCGAGCAACATCAAGTATTTGTGCCGGAGCTTCAGGTGGAGCTGACGCAAATTTTTCAGCTTGTGCTTGGCAGCGAGAGCGGTGAGCCTTCCGATTACATCGTGCGAAAATATATCGTGGATGAGGAGGAGGACATCATCACCTTGTTCCAGCATTTGACGGCCGTTTTTTGCTTCAGCGCATTTGGCCGGCTGCCGGTAAGGATTGAGGTGCTGCCTGTCTTAACCGGCAATCTGCGCATCGTGTACCCGACAAAGGAGACACTTGAACAGTCCCAGGACTATATGAGGCTTGCCGCAAGCTTAATGCAGGAGGCCGCCTCAGAGCCAGGGCAGCAGCTTCGCAAGGTTCAAGGATCAGCGGAATGCAGCCGCTGCCCGTTTCTTGAAGAGTGTGTAAGCCCGGCAGCAGAGGCGGAAGCTATTATGATGTAAGATCAGACAGCCCTATTCTTCTATATGAGGAATAGGGCTTATTTTTATAGAGCACTAGCTTGTTTTCGATAGAGGTTTTTTCATAGATTGATACTGTCGAATAATGTAGACAAATGGCACTGATTTCGGTAACATGGCAATAGCTTTTATCAATTTTTTGCATACATACACACATATTGAGACAACAAGGAGAGGTTTATTGTGTCGGAGGAAATGCTGCTGACCTTTCGGTCGCCGCCGCTGCCATTTTTCATAGAATCGAATCGGAGAACCTATCATGCGGGGGAAGAGCATCCGAACCGGACAAATCTTGGCGTATTTGATCTGCTTTTTGTCCAGCAGGGCTCGCTTTATATTGCTGAGGAAGGGAACCGTTGGACATTAAATGCAGGGGACGTGCTCATTCTGAGGCCGGACCGCTGGCACTACTCGTATAAGCCCTGCCAGGAGGAGACCGTATTTGACTGGGTGCATTTTCAGACGGTTGGAGCCTGGGAGGAGACGGAGGGGAGCCAGAACGGTTCGCTTCGCGGGGATTATTACACCTATGCCATTCGCCTGCCGAAAAAAATGCATTTATCGTTCCCGGACGAAGCGAAGCTTCTGTTCTCCCAGCTGCATGAAGCGGCGCAAAGCTCTTCGCATGGCGCCTTCTGGGAGCGGCAGCAGCGTTTTCTCCATTTGCTGCAGATGCTCGATGAGGGCTGGCGCTCGGATGCGGCGAAGGCAGGGGTCTCGGTTGCAGAACGCGCTGCCGCTTATTTGAAAATGAACTACCGGAGCATCATTACGAATACGATGCTGAGCGAAGCGCTTCAGCTGCATACGAATTACATTACCCGCTGCATGACCGAGGTGTTCGGCTGCACGCCGCAGCAGTATTTGCTGTATTACCGGCTGGACCAGGCGAAGCTGCTGCTGATCAAGACGGACTGGCCGATCGCAAGGGTGGCGGAGGAGACCGGATTCCGGCAGACACCGCATTTTTCAAGGCTTTTTGCCGCGCAGACCGGCATGCCGCCGCTCAAATTCCGCAAACGATTCACGAATTAATGGAAATGAACGCATAATCATCCTGCGCTTAAGCGAATACTTGGTGATAAAACCACTATCGAGTCCTCTCGAAGATGGGCGACCGTGTATATAGGTAGGTTTTATCGCCAAATCGAACCTCAGTTTCGACTGAAGTCGAGTCTATTGTGGTAAAAAAGCGCAGGGGGTTATCTTACATGATTGAACGTTATTCCATTACCGCAGATGTTGGAGATATGATTGAGGCTTTTAAGGTGGAGCAGCTGATTAACTGCTATACGAACCGGTTTAATGTGGCGCCGACGCAGACGGTATCGATCGTCATGAACGACCGGTGGGGGCTCCGGACCATGCACGATGCGAGATGGGGGCTTTTCCCGTTCTGGGCGAAGGATTCGGTAAATGCGGACAGCTCGATGCTGTCGAGCAAGCCTTTCTTCGAGCGGATGCTGCGCAAGCAGCGGTGTGTGGTGCCTTGCAGCGGGTTCTTCGGTTGGCAGAAGGGTGAAAAAGAGAAGGATTCGCGTGCGATGCATATCGTCGTACCGAACAGCAGAGTGTTTGGGATCGCGGGCTTCTTCGACGTATGGCGGAATTACAGCGGGCAAGAGGTGCGCGCGTTTACGATGATTACGGCTCCGGCAACCGGAACGATGTCGCAATGGCAGCCTAATGTGCCGGTTATTATGGATGAAGAGGGCATGGAGGATTGGCTCAACCCGCGTATTTCGGATTTCCGTTCGCTGCGCAAGCACCTGGAGCCGATGGACAGCTATCGCATGAGAGCGTATCCGGTAACGAATGCGGTAAACGACGAAGCTTATGAGTCGCCGGACTGCATCCGGGAGATCCGTCCGGATTTTGCATGGAAATAGAGAAAGGGACTGATCCCCATAAGCCGATGGCTTTGGGGACAGTCCCTTTGTTTGTTTTGTTGGCTGACAAATCTTCATATTCTTATACGAGGGAGGATTCGTTAGCTGAGAGAAGTTGCTGTTGGGATTAATTTGGTTAAAGATTAATCTATTTAGTCAGCCGGATTGCGTTCTGCGGAACTCATCCGTTAATAACGGAACAACCTCGAACAGATCCCCGACGATGCCATAATCAGCGACGCTGAAGATTGGCGCGTCGGGGTCTTTGTTTATCGCGATAATGACGCGCGACTGGCTCATGCCGGCCAGATGCTGGATCGCGCCGCTTATGCCGCAGGCGATATAGAGCTGCGGCGTAACGACTTTGCCGGTTTGCCCAATCTGCAGGGCATAACCGCAGTAGCCGGCATCGCAAGCGCCGCGGGAGGCGCCAACCGCGCCGCCGAGTACGCCGGCCAGCGCTTGCAGCGGCTCGAAGCCCGCTGTGCTGCGCACGCCTCTGCCGCCGGAGACGACAACATCGGCTTCGGCGAGATCAATCTGGCCGCCGGCGCGCCGAACAAGCGAGCGCACGGCGGTCAGGAGCGGCGGCACCGTGAACGGCAACGCCTGCACGGTGCCCTGCGGCTGGCCGGCCGGGAGGGTCTCGGCCGGCTCGAAGTTGTTCGGGCGGATCGTGACGACCCACGGCCGCCCGGGGGCGAAGCTGCGCCGCTCGAACGCCTTGCCGGCGTAGAGCGGCCGCGTGAACACGCCATCGGTCTCGTCGATGGCGGTTACGTCCGCGACGTGGCCGGCGCCGATGGCTGCGGCCGCGCGGGGCGCGAGCTCGCGCCCCATAGCGGTATGGCCGAGCAGCAGCGCGTCCGGCCTTGCCGCTTCTATGGCTGCGCGCAAGGCGGCGATGTACGCCTCGGGCGCAAAGGCGCGAAGGGCCGGGTCGTCCGCGACATGGACGACGTCTGCCCCTCGCGCAGCCAGCGCGGCTGCTTCATCGGCCGCGCCGCCGGGGGCCGCGAGGACGGCATGGACCGAGCCGTCCGCACCGGCCAGCCGCCGCGCAGCGCCAAGCGCCTCAAGCGCCACGCGGCGCAGCTTGCCGTCCCGGCACTCGGCGAACACGAGTATCGTTCTTCCCATTTTCAAATTCCTCCTTTGTTGAAGGTCGAACTGCAGCTTCTATTTGAACGCAAACGTTGCTGAAGTAACCTTCTGTTTGGAATGCCTTGGGAGGCGATAAGGCCCTGCGAGGGCTATATCGTCTAAGGATAGGTGGTATCAGCATGGCGTAAGACCCTGTGGGGGTCTTATTTGCAGCGGTTAGATGCAGCTGTGCCCAATAGACCCTGTGAGGGTCATAATAAAGCAAACTGTTCAGTAAATTCAGTTTGAAAAGCCAGCTCCGGCCAGGATAAGGTCCCTAAGGGACCTTAACGATAAACGCAGGAGCCCAAACGTCGCCCAGTTGGCTGGCTCCGGCCAGGATAAGGTCCCTGAGGGACCTAAATCAGCCAAAACCGGGCGGCGCGGACCAAGATAAGGTCCCTAAGGGACCTATTAATAAATAAGTAGTTGGCTCCGTCAAGGTCGGTGTTAATTACCGACCTTAACGATTAACGCCGTGTATCAAACGAGCACGAAGCAGGGGAGCGGAACGACAGCAGCTATTGCGGCAGCTGCCCCTCCGCCTGCAGCAGGCGCACGAGCTCGGACGCCTGCTCGGCCGGCGTCCCCGCCAAGCGCCGGCCGGCTGCGCGCGGCGCCGGCGGGAAGAGCGCAAGGCGCGAAGTCCTCGCGCCTTCATCCTCGCCGCCTGCGGCGGCCGAAACCCGGGCGAGCGGCTTCCGCTTCGCCTTCATAATGCCCGGCAGCGATGGATATCGCGGCTCGTTCAAGCCCTGCTGCGCCGTGATAAGCGCCGGTAGCGGAATAACAACCGTCTCCGCGTCGCCCTCCACATCGCGCTCCACGACCGCAAACCGTGCCGCCGCTGCAGCGCCCGGCGGCAGCTCGCCGGATGCCTTGGCCTCATCCGGCCCTACAATGCCAAGCTTCACCGCAGCTGATGCATGCGGCAGTCCCAGCCGCTCCGCGATCTGAAGCGCTACGCTTCCGGAGCCGCTGTCGACGGCGAACAAGCCGGCGAGCAGCAGATCCGGCTTCAGCGGCTCAATGATCTTCGCCAGCGCCGTTGCCAGCGCGAAGCTGTCCTCACTCTCCACGCTAGCGCTGTCCAGCCGGATAGCCTCATCCGCCCCCATCGCCAGCGCTGTCCGCAGCGCTTCCTCCGAGCGGTCGCCGCCGCAGGAGACCACGCGCACTTCACCGCCGTGCAGCTCGCGCTGGCGCAGCGCTTCCTCCAGGGCATATTCGTCATAAGGATTGATGACGAGTTTGGCGTCCGCTTCGGCGACGGCGCCATCTTTTACAATGATTTTTTCTTCCGTATCAAACGTCTGCTTGAGTAGAACGACAATGTTCAGCACAACAGCAACCTCCTCAGACTATTGTTCCAAGCTCGAAGTACGTTCCTCACCGGTCCATCACGCCTCCCCTTTGCAGTCCAGCCAAGCAATCCCTCGCGGGCAAAATGGCTAGGACAGATAGCTTGGCAGGATGGGGTATGACCCCGCCGCAAGGCTCGGCTAAACCGCTTTCCATCAGTGCTACGATATGAGGCAGAACGGCCAAATAGACCGTCCGATGCGGCGAAAGGGGCGGCATGTTCATGCTGGAGGGCTCATATACTGGAGCACCGCGGTATTTTTGAAACAGTGCTTATATTTCATCCGCAAAACGGTTGCTGCTCCTCCCAAGGACGGTGCAGCCGTTTACGCTTGAATGCCAAGCATTTATTGAAACGCGCTCCCGCCACGGACGGCGATAGCCGTTTCACCTTGTCAAAAACGCTTATAAGCTTGTCCGAATCGAGGGCTGCAAAAGGGGGCGTGGCCATTGCTGGAATGGTGGTCTGCATATCAGGTGACAGCTGCACTCAGGTGGATTTTGTTCGCGGCGGTTATAGGGCTTGCCGCTGTAGCTTTTGCAACAGTGGTTTTGCGCAGGGTCGGCTATATAAAACTTGGCCGGATGGCTGTACATGAGGCAATGCCAACGGATGAGCGGAGGAAGAGGACCGGACGTCCTTCGGTTACAGGGCAGGTGCTTGGGCACAGCAAGCTGCTGCGGGATATCCGGAGCGGCGTTATGCATTTCATTTACTTCTACGGCTTTATCATCCTACAGTTTGGAGCGGCGGACATCATCTGGAAGAAGCTCAGCGGTCACCCGATTCCTTTTCCCTTCTACGGGCAGTTCGCCTGGTCGCAGGAGCTGACGGTATCCCTTGTCCTGCTGGCTGTTCTATACGGGGCTTTCCGCCGGTATGTCGAGCAGCTGCCGAGGCTGAAACGGGGCTGGAAGCCTTCGCTCGTTCTATGGTTTATCGGAGGCCTGATGCTGACCGTCCTGCTGACGCTTGCCTTCGAGCGGCTGACGGGAGATCCGCATGCTGTCAGCGACCGTTACGCACCTGTCTCCTCCGTGCTTGCGGACTGGATCGGGAAGCTTGGCATGCCGACGGGCAGCATCGCATCGGAAGCGGGTTACGAGCTGTTCTGGTGGCTGCATCTGCTGGTGCTGCTGTCTTTCCTTGTATATGTGCCGCAGTCGAAGCATTTTCACTTGCTGACGGCTCCGGTTAATTTGTGGCTCGGGCGTAATGCGCCGGTAGGCCGGCTGACACCGCTTAATCTGGAGGATGAAGAAGCCGAGTCCTTTGGCGTGGGCAAAATCGAGCATTTTACGCAAAAACAGCTCCTCGACCTGTACGCCTGCGTCGAATGCGGCCGTTGTACAAATGTCTGCCCGGCTTCCAGTACCGGCAAGCTGCTGTCGCCGATGCATCTGATGACGAAGCTTCGGGATCACCTGACCGAGAAAGGGGCCGCCATTACGTCCAAGTCGCCTTGGATCCCGACGGCTATGGGCGGGAAGCTCGCTGGAGCACATGTGATGGGGGCGCTTATTCCGGTATGGGAGGACAGTCCGGAAGGCAGTGTCACTTCCATTATCCCGACGATGACCGCGCAGAAGCAGGCATGGGGTGTCCGGGAGGGCGCGAAGGCGGAAGAGCTGGAGCTGATCGGAGACGTCATGACCGAGGAGGAGCTGTGGGCCTGCACCACCTGCCGCAACTGCGAGGAGATGTGCCCGGTTGGCAATGAGCATGTCGACAAAATCATCGATATGCGCCGTTACCTCGTGCTGATGGAGGGCAGGCTGCCGTTCGACGGCCAGCGCGCGCTGCAAAATATCGAGCGTCAAAGCAATCCATGGGGGCTGCCAAGAGCAGAGCGTGCGGCATGGATTAACGATTGCGAGAGCCGTACGGGCGTCCGTGTCCGGACCATGCAGGAGGTTAAGCGTTCGGGATCGGCGAAGCCGGAGTTTCTGCTGTGGGCCGGGTCCATGGGCTCCTACGATACCCGAAGCCGGAAGGTGCTGTATGATCTCGTGCGCCTGCTCGACCGGGCAGGGGTATCCTTTGCCACGCTTGGATTGGAGGAGCGGAACTCGGGGGATACGGCGAGGCGGATTGGCAACGAGCTTCTTTTCCAGGAATTATGCCGCGAAAATGTCGAGACCATAGCCCGTTACGGAGTAACCCGGATTGTGACGGCCTGCCCGCATACGTATAACACCTTCCGCAAGGAATACCCCGACTTTGGGCTTCCGTCGGACGTCAAGATCGAACATCACACGGAGCTGCTGGCCGGACTGTTGAGAGACGGGCGGCTGAACCCTGAGCATATCGTCAAAGAACGGGTCACCTACCATGATTCCTGCTACCTCGGCCGGTATAACGGGGTTTATGATGCTCCGCGCGAGGTGCTGAAGGCGATTCCGGGCCTTGAGCTTGAGGAAATGGCGAGAAACCGCGAGAACGGGATGTGCTGCGGGGCTGGCGGCGGATTGATGTGGATGGAGGAAAATAGCGGCGTACGCGTTAATCGTGCCAGAGTCTCGCAAGCGCTGGAGGTGCGTCCGACGGTGATCGGCTCTGCCTGCCCGTACTGCCTGACGATGATGGAAGACGGGCTCAAGCTGCTGGAAGCCGATGAGCAGACAGCGGCCCGCGATGTGGCGGAGCTTCTTGCGGCAAGCGTGTTCGGCGGGGAGACCGCTTAAGTTAACAGATTTGCTAAGGAAAAAACATCACGAATGGCCTAAATATACTTTTTTAGGAGGTACTTTCGAATGTCGAACAATCGAACGGGTACGGTGAGGCGTGCGGCCGTCATCGGCTCCGGTGTCATGGGGGCCGGAATTGCTGCGCATCTGGCAAATGCCGGCATGCGCGTGCTGCTGCTCGATGTGGTGCCGCAATCTCTGCTGCCGGAGGAGGAAAAACGCGGGCTCACGCTGGCTTCTCCGCAAGTGCGCAGCCGTCTTGCCCAAGCCGCGGTTGCCCGTATGGCCAAGGCTCAGCCTGCGCCGCTGTATGAGCCGTCTTTTGCCGGAAGGATTACGGCAGGTAATCTGGAGGATCATCTGGCGGGATTATCCGAGGCGGATTGGATTGTGGAAGCCGTTGTGGAGCGGCTGGATATTAAGCGGAGCTTGTTCGAGAAGATAGAGTCGGTGTGGAAGCCCGGGACGCTGGTAACTTCGAATACATCGGGCTTATCGGTTGCTGAAATGGTGGAGGGCAGGAGCGAAACGTTCCGGCAGCATTTTGCGGTGACGCATTTTTTCAACCCGCCCCGCTATATGAAGCTGGTGGAGGTTGTGCCGACGGGTGATACCGATCCAGAGGTTACGGCGCTGCTGACGGCATTATGCGAGGAGCGGCTTGGCAAAGGCGTTGTTGTGGCCAAAGATACGCCAAACTTCATCGCCAACCGGATCGGCACATACGGCATGCTCGTGACGCTGGAGGAAGTATTGCGATACGGCCTTACGGTGGAGGAAGCCGATGCGCTGACCGGGCCGGCAATGGGGCGGCCGAAGACGGCAACGTTCCGCATGCTGGATCTGGTCGGGCTCGATACGCTGCTTCACGTTGTAGATAATGTGCGCGACAAAAGCACGGATGCTGCGGAGCGCGAGACCTTCGCAAGACCACCGCTCTTGGAGCAGCTGGTCGCTTCGGGCAGGCTGGGGGAGAAAAGCGGCGGGGGCTTTTACCGCAAAATCAAGGGGTCAAAGGGCGGCAGCGAGATCGAATCCTTAGATTTGGAATCGCTTGCTTACCGGCCTCGGAGCTCCGTGAAAGGTCCCATCATTGATGCGGCCAAGGCGGCCAAAGGCACGGGCGGCAAAGTCCGCGCGCTCCTTGGCACGGATCCGAAGCATAAATATGCCCAGTTTGCCTGGCAGACGATCAAGCGAACGCTGCTCTATTCGGCAGCCCTTGTTGGGGTCATAGCCGATTCCATCTCGGACATCGACAAGGCGATGAAATGGGGGTTCAGCTGGGAGCTTGGTCCATTCGAGCTGTGGGATGCGCTGGGATTAGAGAAATCCGTTGCTAGGATGAAGGCCGAAGGGGATGCGGTGCCGGAATGGGTAACGCAATGGATCACGGAAGGGCATGGCAGCTTTTATGCGGTGCAGGAGGGCAGGCGCTTGGTTTATTCCGGCGGAGGCGGCGGATATGCAGCCGAGGAGCTGTCGCCGGATGAGATCTCGCTTGCTGGTCTGAAGGAAGCCGGCCGAACGGTGCTGCGTACTTCGGACGCCAGCCTCATTGATCTTGGCGACGATGTCGTATGCCTCGAGTTTCATTCCCAGAATAACGCCATCGGCGGAGAGATTCTGTCGGCAATCCGGCGAACGGCCGAGGAAGTGAGCAAGAACTGGCGCGGACTTGTAATCGCCAATGACGGACGGAATTTCTGCGTTGGCGCAAACCTGCTGCTGCTCTTGATGGAAGCGCAAAACGGTGAGTGGGAAGAGGTCGAGGACATCATCCGCATGTTCCAGAGCAGCATGCTTTCGATCAAAAAATTAGACCGTCCCGTCGTCGCCGCGCCTCACCGGATGACGCTTGGCGGAGGTGTCGAGGCATGCCTTCCGGCGGATCAGATTATTTTCTCGCCGGAGACGTACTTCGGTCTCGTGGAGACCGGGGTTGGCCTCATTCCGGCGGGAGGCGGTTCGAAGGAAGCTGCCGTTATGGCGGCAGCAAGGGCAGGAGGCGGCGATATTCAGCCGCATTTGAACGCGCTGTTTGAGACCGTTGCGATGGCGAAAACCTCGACAAGCGGCTTCGACGTTGGCCGCATCGGGCTGAAGCGCCCGCAGGACCGCGTCATTATGCGGCAGGATGCGCGTATTGCCGAGGCGAAACGGGCGGTGCTCGAGCTCGACCGGGCGGGCTATGCGCCGCAGCCCGAGGCCCGCGTCCGCGTCGCCGGCCGCGAAGGCAAGGCCGTGCTCCGCATGGGCGTGCACAGCCTGCTGCTCGGCGGACAGATCAGCAAGCATGATGCGCTGATCGCAGGTAAGCTCGCGCATGTCATGGCCGGCGGCGATGCCGCGCCGGGTGCAGAGGTGAGCGAGCAGTATTTGCTCGATCTGGAATGCGAAGCGTTCCTCAGCCTTTGCGGCGAGCGCAAGACGCAGGATCGCATGAGCCACATGCTTTCCACCGGCAAGCCGCTGCGGAATTAGGCGGAGCAGATGCTTGTGGGTACTTGTAGTGCTTAGGGCAGCAAGCAGCACTCAAGGTGCCAAAGAAACGAGTTTGGACAGCGGCGTAATACGTCTAGCTCTGCTCTGACTGGACTCCAGGCTCAGACTGTATTTCATCCAACCTAATGCTGCATTATCGACCAGTAACTAAGTCTACATTGGATTCCATCCACCAAAATCAGCTGCTTCCCTCTAGATCAGCTCATTTAAGCGAAATAGACTGTACGAAATCCAATGTAGCCAGTTACTGTGGACGATTTGTTCCTTTTTCACTGGAGTGAATCCAATGTAGAAGTCTGCCGCTGAAGAAATAAGGCCCTTTAGGAGCCTTAAGATCACTGTAACTCGTAGTTTGAGGCACATTAAGGCCCCTGAAGGACCTTAATACAGAGATTCCGGGAGAAAAGGATCGGAAAGAGTTACTTTCACGAACTTAAGGTCCCTATGGACCTTAACTTTCCATCAAAATTGGTCTCACATAAGGGTTAAGCAGCAAATAAGACCTTCCGAGGGCCTTATCTGCCACGCTCATCAGCAAACAAAGTTACAGGGTCTTATAATCCGGCTTGAACATGACGAGCCGCATTTAATCATTGCAACACAAGGTGCCGCGCTGGCATGGTGCGCGGCGCCAATAAGAAGGAGGACGCTTATGGGAGCAGCGGGCAAGTTTACGGATAGTGACCGCGATGCCGTTATCGTATCCGCGGTACGGACCGCGGTGGGCAAGGCGAAGAAGGGGAGTTTGGCGGAGACGAGGGCCGAGGACCTCGGACGGGCCGTGCTGACGGCGGCGCTGGAGCGGGTGCCGGGCCTTAAAGCGGAAGATATCGAGGATGTTATTATCGGCTGTGCCATGCCGGAGGGGGAGCAGGGACTAAATATGGCGAGAATCATTTCGCTCTATTCCGGCTTTCCGGTTACAACGCCGGCCGTGACCATTAACCGGTTCTGCGCATCGGGACTGCAGTCGATCGCTTATGCCGCTGAACGCATACGTCTAGGCGATGCCGACGTTCTGGTGGCCGGCGGCGTGGAAAGCATGAGCCATGTGCCGATGACCGGCTTTAAGCTGGCTCCTCATCCGGGCATTGTAGATGCGATGCCGGAAGTTTACATGGGAATGGGCCATACCGCCGAGGAGGTGGCCCGCCGTTACAATGTTTCTCGCGCGGCGCAGGATGCGTTCGCCGCAGCCAGCCATCGCAAGGCGGCGGCAGCCATTCAGGAAGGCCGCTTCAAGGATGAGATTGTACCGGTCACGGCCTCCCGTTCCGATGTGAACGAGTACGGCCGGCCGACCGAGCGGACTTTTACCTTTGATACCGATGAGGGCGTTCGGGCCGAGACAACGCCGGAGACACTGGCGCCGCTGAAGCCGTCTTTTGCCCGGGAAGGAACCGTTACAGCCGGCAATTCCTCGCAGATGAGCGACGGCGCTGCAGCCGTTGTAGTGATGAGCCGTGCCAAAGCGAGAGCGCTGGGGCTGACGCCGCTTGCCGTTTTCCGTACCTATCGGGTTGCAGGTGTAGCGCCGGAGGTGATGGGCATTGGCCCGATTGAGGCCATTCCAAAGGCACTTCAAGCCGCTAAACTAACGGTTAATGACGTTGATATTTTCGAGCTGAATGAAGCTTTTGCCGCCCAGTGCGTGCCGATTATCGAGCAGCTTGGCATCGATCCGGAACGCGTTAATGTAAACGGCGGGGCGATTGCGCTTGGTCATCCGCTTGGCTGTACGGGAACAAAGCTGTCGGTATCGCTTATTCATGAGCTGAGGAGACGCGGCGGCGGGATTGGTGTCGTGACGATGTGCGTAGGCGGCGGCATGGGAGCGGCTGGCGTGTTCGAGGTATACGCTTAACGCAGCGCGCAAGTGGAGGAAGCAGGAAAGCCAACTGAAAGGAGACTTTAGGCATGGGGGAAAACATTCGTTTTGGCGGCAGATTCGTCATTGAGGACGCTTTGCCGTCCGCAACGGTGACGCCGGAGGACTTCAATGAAGAGCAGCGGATGATGGCGGATGCGGCGCAGCAGTTTGTGGAGGGAGAGATTTTTCCGCTTGATGAGCAACTTGAGGGACTGGATTATGAGCTGACGGTGAAGCTGATGCGCCAGGCAGGCGAGCTGGGGCTGCTGGGCGCAGATATACCGGAAGCATACGGCGGTCTTGGACTCGATAAAGTAAGCACCACCCTGCTGTCGGAGACGCTTGCCCGCGCCTCCTCTTTCGCGCTGTCCGTAGGCGCTCATACGGGGATCGGCACGCTGCCGATTGTCTTTTTCGGGACTGCTGCCCAGAAGCGCAAATACTTGCCGAAGCTTGCTACCGGCGAGCTGATTGCCGCCTATTGCTTGACGGAGCCGGCCTCCGGATCAGATGCATTAGGGGCCAAAACAACCGCAAAGCTGTCGCCTGACGGCAGCCATTACATTCTGAACGGCTCCAAACTGTACATTACCAACGCTGGCTTTGCGGATGTGTTTATCGTGTATGCGAAGGTGGATGGGGAGGCCTTTACCGCGTTTATCGTCGAGAAGGGCATGCCGGGCTTCAGCCTTGGACCGGAGGAGCACAAGATGGGCATCAAAGGCTCGTCGACCCGTCCGTTATTTTTCGAAGATGTGGCGGTGCCGGTCGATCATGTGCTTGGCGAGATTGGTCAGGGACATAAGATCGCGTTCAATATTCTGAACATCGGGCGGTTCAAGCTGGGGGCGGGCTGCCTTGGCGGGGCAAAAGAAACGATTGAGCTGGCCTCCAAATACGCCAATACGCGCAAGCAATTTGGCCGCGCCATCTCCTCCTACCCGCTGATCGGCGCCAAGCTGGCGGATATGAACATAAGAACTTACGTGCTCGAATCAATGGTTTATCGGACGGCTGGCTGGATTGACGCAATGCTCAGCGCGGAAGGGGCAGGCGCCGATGCGCCGGATGCCGGCGTGAGGGCTGCGAAGGCGATCAGCGAATACGCGCTGGAGTGCTCCATTATTAAAGTGTTCGCGTCGGAAGCATTGGATTTTGTCGCTGACGAAGGTGTCCAGATTCATGGCGGCTACGGCTATATCAAGGAATACAAGGTGGAGCGGATATACCGGGATTCGCGGATTAACCGGATTTTTGAAGGGACGAACGAGATTAACCGGATGCTCATTCCAGGAACATTGCTGAAAAAAGCGATGAAGGGCGAGCTTCCTCTCCTCGACAAAGCACAGGCCCTGCAGGCCGAGCTGCTTCAGCCGATGCCGGTGCCGCCGTTTGATGAGCCGCTTAGCCGTGAGGCGTACCGGGTATCGCAAGGGAAAAAAGCTTTTCTGGCCGTCGGCGGCCTCGCCGTACAAAAGCTTGGAACGCGCCTTGACCAGGAGCAGGAGGTGCTCTGCTCGCTGTCTGACATCATGATTCAGCTGTTCGCGGCCGAAAGCGCGCTGCTCCGCACGCAAAAGCTTGTGCAAAGCGGCGGAGATGCTCGGAACGCGATTCAAATGACGGAAATATTCGTTCAGGAAGCGCTCGAGAAGATTGAATCGATTGCGAAGGTTGCGCTGGCTGCACTGGCTAAAGGAGATGCCCTGCAAATGCAGCTGTCGGTCTTGAAGAAGCTGATGCGCGGGCCGCTGATCGATACGATTGCCGCCAAACGGGAGATTGCCGCACGTGTCATTAGCGGGGAGCAATACATTGTGTAGGAGGGGGAACGCCATATGGATAGGGCAAATCAAGAACGCCCGCTTGTACCCGAGGATCGGCAAGAGCCGACCGATTCCGCACCAATCGAAACGCTATTACCGCCACAGCAGGAGGAAGCCGCAGCCCCGCAGCTCATAGCAGCGGAACTGCCTACGGAGACTGCACCGGGCGAGGAAGCTGTTGCTGTCGAGTCGGAACAGCTGTCTGCCGGTGCGGCCTCCCCTGAGGAGCCGCCAGCGGTGGAGCCAACATCGTCCGAAGCTGAAGCTTCCAGCGGAGAACCCGCAGCAGCCCAGCCCGCACCGGCGTCCGAGCCAGCCGCAGAAGAGGCCTTCTCTGAGGAGCCGCCGGCGGCGGAACTAGCTCCGGGTGGCGTCCCTCACGAGGAGCTGGCCCCCGAGGAAGCGGTAGCTTCCGCAGCATCCCCGCCGGAGGAGCCTGTGGCTCCTCCGGCCGAGATTCCAAAGCCATGGCTGCGCCATTATCCGCCGGAGATTCCGGCTTCTCTGGATTACCCGAACCATGGCATTCCGCAGTTTCTGATTAATGCCGTAGAGAAATTTCCAGCCAACGAAGCCGTTCATTTTCTAGGCAAGTCGCTCACTTACCGTGAGCTCTATGACCATACCTGCAGGCTGGCCAACGGCCTCATTTCTCTTGGAATTAACCGTGGCGACCGCGTCGCTATTATGCTGCCTAACTGTCCGCAGGCGGTTATCTCCTATTACGCCGCCCTGATGATTGGCGCGGTTGTAGTCCAGACCAATCCGCTCTATGTAGAGCGGGAGCTGGAGCATCAGCTGAAGGACAGCGGCGCGACAACGATTATTACCGTCGATTTGTTCTACGAGCGCGTTGCGAACGTTCGCGGCGAGTTTCCCGAGGCAGGACCTCTGCCGAAGCTTAAGAACGTCATCATTACGTCGCTGAAGGACGGTCTTCCTTTTCCGAAAAATCTCCTCTATCCGCTCAAACAACGCAAAGAAGGCTTCAAAGCAGATATTCCGTACGGCCGTCACGGGGTAGTCGCTTACCGGAAGCTTCTTGCCTCCAGTTCTAATCTTCCCGTTATTACGGATATCCACGGCAGCGATCTTGCTCAGCTTCAATATACGGGAGGGACAACCGGAACACCGAAAGGGGTGATGCTGACACACCGGAATCTTGTCGCCAATACGATGCAGACCTCAGCCTGGTGCTACAAGGTGAAGGATGGCTACGAAAGATTTCTGGCGGTGCTGCCGCTATTTCATGTATTTGGTTTAACGGTGTTAATGAATTTCTCGGTGATGCGCGCAGGCTCGCTTGTGCTTCTGCCGCGATTTGAGACCGAGACCGTGCTGGATACCATCAGCCGGCAGCAGCCGACGCTGTTCCCAGGCGCACCAACGATGTATGTCGCTCTTATTAATCATAAGAAATCGGCCACCACCGATCTTTCCTCGATCGAGGCCTGTATAAGCGGATCGGCGGCATTGCCGCTTGAGGTGCAGGAGCAATTCGAGAAGATGACAGGCGGGAAGCTGATTGAGGGCTACGGCCTGACGGAAGCTTCACCGGTAACCCATGCCAATCTGATCTGGGGCAAACGCAAAATCGGCACGATCGGCATGCCTTTTCCCGATACGGAAGTGGCAATCTTTAGTCCGGATGGCAGGCCGCTCCCTGTCCGGGAGGTTGGAGAGCTTGTTATTCGCGGGCCGCAGGTGATGAAGGGATACTGGAACAACCCGAAGGAGTCCGAGATTGTGCTGCGGGGCGGCTGGCTGCATACCGGCGACCTTGGCTATATGGATGAAGACGGGTATTTTACGATTGTAGACAGAATCAAGGATGTCATTATTGCAGGCGGCTTCAATATTTATCCGCGCGAGGTCGAAGAGGTGCTGTATGAGCATCCGGCCGTGATGGAAGCTACCGTTCTTGGGGTCAAAGATCCGTACCGCGGCGAGACGGTGAAGGCTTTCATTGTACTTAAAAAGGGCTCCACTGTATCGGCGGCCCAGCTCGATGTCTGGTGCAGACAGCGGCTTGCTTCGTTTAAAGTGCCGCATCTGTATGAGTTCAGGGATTCTCTGCCGAAGACGATGATCGGCAAAGTATTAAAGCGCAAGCTGCTTGAAGAGCTGGAGAAGGAGCAATAAACGATAAAGGCGGTGATGGCGCGTGGCGGAGGATTTTGCCGCGGAGCAGGCGGATATCGAGAGGCATTTGGCTAAGCTTGAAGAGCTGGCCAGAGGAACGTTTTGGAGCGAGCTTGGCTGTGAAGTCGTATATGCCCATGCGGAAAAAGCGGCGATCCGGCTGCACGCGGAGCAGCGTCATTTGAACTTGATTGGCATCGTACATGGCGGGGTATTGATGTCTATGCTGGACAATGCAATGGGGCTGGTGGTGATGATTGCATGCCGTGAGAAGACGGTAACCGCCGGCCTCAACACGCATTTTCTGGAGAGTGCGAGAAGCGGAATTCTGGTGTGTGAGGCCGAGATTATGCACCGGATTGGCAGGACGATTACCCTGCAGGCAACGGTCAAGGATGAGCAGGAGAAATTTATCGCATGGGGAAGCGGAACTTACCGAATTGTGTCGCGATAGCTGATATTTAGTCTATTCGGCCGAGTTGCTGTCAGGCGGTTGGTCCGATATAATATATCCTATATATGGAAGAAAAATTTATAGGCGGATGAACTGTAACGAAAGCATCAATCAGCCGATAAATAGAAGAAGAGAGGAGGCGGGAAGAATGGTCGACGGATGGATTACGGCAGTTGTATTGATATTCGGCATAGCGGTTGCGTTGATTGGCGTATTTGCCTATTTACGAATGTTTAATAGAAGCGAGACCCATCATTCATCCCTAGATATCCCGCCTCCGATACCTCCAAAATCCGCTCCTGTAGAGGATGCGGGGGCGGCCGTTGAGCCTCCTGGGGACAAGTAAGGCAAGAGCCTGATTAATATTTGTTTATTTTACAATCTTGACCGAAATGTTATAATAGTAAGAAAAATGCAAACATTGTGACTCATTGACCATGGAGTGCCTGCACCGAATGGGGGTAATTGCGGTGTGAGTGCCGCATCCGTTCTCGGATTTGTTGTTTAGGACGACCATCCAACGTATAGGGGAGGAGATTTCATGGCGAAACATAGCCAGAATGAGGTCAAGGAAAGCCTGAAGGAACTCACGAGAATTTTTCAACCGAAGGATCCGCGCAAGTTTGTACGGGATTATATCCGGAAGTACAGAATTACGGGCGGATACGAGGATGAATTGACAATTTTAGTGGAAGACGAGATGGGTAAGATCAACTCCTCGGTCAGTTGAGCACATAAGAAATGGCTTTGCATCTGTGGCATACAGGTGCAAAGCCTTTTTTGTGCCCGGATAGATGTCATTCTTTTGTAAGAATTTGATAATGCTTTTGCAAGAACATCGTTCTTGGATGGTTAGTTTTGTCCGGTAAGCTATGAGCGTAAGCAAGTCGGACGAAATAACGGTTCAAGGGAGTGATAACGATGAACAAAAGATTATGGAGTACGCTTGTTATTGGCGGCATGCTGGTGCTCAGCGCTTGTAATGTGAATAATGACAAGAACATGAATGACAAGCCGGCCGCGGAAATGAATGAAGACATGCAGAGTGATGCGCCAATGAACGATGACAAGATGATGAACGACGACAAGGCTATGAACGACAATAAAATAATGGATGACGGTAAATAATATCCATCCGTTCAACCCTCTGCCTGGCGGCAGGGGACTGTTCTTTATAAAGTCGTATCCGGATGGAACAAGCCGTATAATAGAAGCATCAAGAGGTTGTTGGACGGAGGGCCGTATGGGAGCCTGTATTGTTGTTGCGGATGACGAACGGAATATTACGGATGTGTGCAGGCGGTACTTGGAGCGGGAAGGTCATCAAGTGTGGGTGGCAGAGAACGGAGAAGAGGCAATCCGTCTATGGAAGGAGCATCAGCCGGATTTGCTTGTGCTTGATCTCATGATGCCGAAGGTAGACGGGCTTGAGGTCTGTGACACAATCCGGCAGACAGACGATACACCTATTATTATGTTGACGGCCCGCGGCGAGGAGCCTGACCGCCTGCTTGGGCTGACGATGGGTGCCGATGATTATATGACGAAGCCGTTCAGCCCGAGAGAGCTTGTGCTGCGGATTAACAACATTTTGCGAAGAATGGGCCGGAGGAATGATAGTTCGTGCGGGGAGAGGGATTTGGGAAATAAACCCTTGGAAGAAGCGCTTGAAGGGAAGGCCATTCATTTCGAGGGCTTGTCGATATTTCCTCAGGAAAGAAGAGTTGCTGCCTTGGGATTCGATATTGAACTGACCGTTAAAGAGTTTGATCTGCTCCAGCTGCTGGCGACCTATCCGGGCAAGGTGTTCTCCCGGAGTCAGCTGCTTAATCAGGTATGGGATATGGCTTATGACGGGGATACAACAACGGTAACGGTTCATGTCCGGCGATTGCGGGAAAAAATCGAACCAAATCCTTCCGATCCGACCTGGATCAAGACGGTATGGGGGATCGGGTACAAGCTCGATAATAAGGGGAATACAACATGAAGCTTCGCTCCTATCTGCTGCTGGCCAATACGATAAGCATCGCGTTTATTATCGTTATGCTGCTCGTTTTCTTTCAATATATGCTTGTCACGCGGACGCAGCTGATTTGGCTTGGACTGGCTACCGTAGGAGCCGGCATCGTATCTGCCGGGTTGTTCTTCCTGCTTATTCGTCCGCTTGAAGCCTCGGTTCGCCGGGTTGGCGAAGGTGCTGGACGGATTGCCGCAGGCGAGCTTGAAGCCAGAGTGGATAGCGCGGGATTGGCAGAATTCCGGCTGCTGGCAGACCAATTCAACCGAATGGGAGCGAGCCTTGAGCAAAGCTTTCGTCAGGTAAAGGCAGCGGAGTCGGCCCAACGGGAGCTCGTCGCGAACATGGCGCATGATTTGCGGACGCCGCTTGCTTCGATGCAGTCTTACGCGGAGGCTCTGGAGGATGGCGTTATCGAGGATGAAGCGACTTATCGCCGTTATTTGGCAACGATCCGCTCGGAGACAGTAAGACTTAGTGAGCTTATACAGGATTTATTCGAGCTTTCAACGCTGGACAGAAGAGCGGAAGGTAAGGCAGAGAATGAGCCGGCTGTGCTGGAGGATGTCCTTCTGGAGCTTCATCCGAGGTTTTCGATGGGTTTGGATGTCAAGGGGCTTCAGCTTCGCGTCCGGCTGCCGGAGCGGTCTTTGCGGGTGAATATGCTGGCAAGGCATCTTCAGCGGATCCTTCAGAATTTAATCGAAAATGCCATTCGTTATTCTCCTCATAACGGAATCGTCTTGATTGCAGCGGAAGAGCTGTCGGACGGCATGATTCGGGTATCCGTTACAGATGAAGGAGTTGGCATCGCCGAGGCGGAACGGGATCGAATCTTCGAGCGGTTTTATCGGACGGACCGTTCCCGAAGCCGTGAGGGCGGCGGAGCAGGAATCGGATTGTCGATTGCTAAGCTGCTGGTCGAGCAATATGGAGGCCGTATTGAAGTAGAGCAGGCGGAAGGACAAGGGAGCCGCTTTTGGTTCACGGTTAACGAAGCAACAATCGTTCAATAAGCAGAGGAGGAAGGCAAGTGGGCGAGTTATTGAAACGTCTGCGCAAGGGGTTCGGCAGAAAGCTGGCAATACTACATATGTGGAACGGCTGGATTGTCGTTATTTTGGCATTGTCCGGCGTTATGCTGGTCATGAATTACTGGCGGGGCGTGCTCGGTGAGGGCAGGGTATGGCTGAAGGAGCTGCATATTATTGTTGGTCTCTTGTCCCTTGTGCCGGTTATTTTCTACCTCCTGCTTGCCGCCAAGCACTGGAAACAGCTGCGGGGCAAGCCTTGGCAGAAGTTTAATGTCTTTGTTGTACTGGGGCTTCTCGTTGGCTGGCTCATCTCGGGCGTGCTGCTCTGGCAGTTCCGGTCGGTGGGTCCATGGTGGTCGAACCATGCTCTGACGGTTCATGATCTCCTGACCTGGATTGGTCTGCCCTATATTATTTATCACTCCGTCACTCGAACCAAATGGCTGAAAGAACCGAATCGCCGGACGATACGCACTGAGCGAGAGGAAAAAAGCGAGGCGGCCCCGATTCATCCGGCGGCGAGCCCTCAGTCGTATTTGTCCCGGCGTTCCTTCGTGAAATGGGCAGTTGGCGGAGGGATTGCGGTTGCGATTGGGCCCTCTTTTCTGAAATGGACCGTTAACACGCTTGGCGTCAGCATCGGAAGTCCGACTTATGACGAGATCGTGACGAGAGATGCGAACCAGCTTGTCCCATTGCCGCAGCCGATGCCGGCATCTGCCCCTCCGAAGGGCGGGGGAGCGAAGGGGGATTTCCGGATTTATTCGGTGACGCCAATTCCGTCCTTCTCCAATGCGACTTGGTCCTTCAAGATCGACGGCCTTGTCGACAAGCCGATGACCTGGAACTGGGAACAATTCGTGAAGCTGGCTCGCAAGGTTCAGGTGAGCGATTTCCACTGTGTGACGGGCTGGTCCGTATACAGCAATACATGGGAAGGCATTCCGCTGAAGCAGTTCCTGAAGGAAGCCGGGGTTAAAGCAACTGCCAAGACCGTAAAGTTCTACTCAGGCGATGGGGTATATACCGATTCTCTGACGCTTGAACAGGCCCAGATGGACGATATTATGGTCGCGATGCTGCATGACGGCAATCTCATTCCGAATGATCTCGGCGGGCCGGTACGGCTGATCGTGCCAAAGATGTACGCGTACAAATCCGTGAAATGGCTGAACCGGATCGAGCTCATCGACAAGGATCATATCGGCTACTGGGAAGAGCGCGGGTATGATATTGATGCTTGGGTTTAGAAAAATAGACGTTTTGCTCAGGAACAAACATCGTGTCCTGACTGGCTCCCACCCAATACACTGTTAACCATATATAGATCATAGATCATAGATCAAGTCATATGGCTGGAGGGATGGACGCGTTGCCCAGAAGTAGAAGAGTAACGATTGAAGAGCGGGTCAGCAGACTGGAGCGGCCCATTACGGCGAGAAGGATTGCTCCCAGAGCAATAACGACATCCAAGCTCGCAACAAATGCGGTGACTTCAAGCAAAATTTCCTCAGACGTCATACCCGCTTTAATCGCGAGTCCGGATTTTAACCGATCCATTGTTTCTGCCTTGCCGGAGGTATTAGCCACTCCTGCATTTGACAGGGTCGTCCGCACGGTATTGCCGCAGGTGATTGCCCATCCTGTATTCGATAACGCTGTCCGAACCGTATTGCCCGGGCTTGTTGCATCCCCGGCCTTCGTTGAAGCCATACAGACAGCAAATCTCACTAGAGCTGAGGTTGTGGCATCTCCGGATGTAGTTGGCTTGCAAAGAGAAGCGATAGAACGAGAAGTGCAAGGTCCACAAGGAGCACAAGGAGCGCAAGGTGCTCAAGGTGTGCAGGGCGTACAGGGCGTTCAGGGTTCGGTTGGAGCCGAGGGGGCAGCAGGTGTTGAGGGACAACAAGGGATGCAGGGTCCATCCGGACCTCCAGGTATCGTAGATATCCGGTTCTCCGGCAGCAATGAACAGATCCCTCTCGTGAATAATCAGGTTACGGTGGAATTAACCCTGACGCCTATTGTTCTTCAAGCCAACCAGGTCGTAAAGCTGGAGGCTTTTGCAAATGTTGATTTTACGGTTATTCAGAGCTATACGGTTAACAGCATCCTGTCTAGAAACCCAGAGGATGTTGTCACTACGAATAACGAAGCTATTGTGCAGCAGGCGAACCAAACGGATCTCTCTCAAGCAGCCGCAACAACGAGTCTCACTTGGGTAGACAATCCGGGACCGGGAACATATATTTACTCGTTTACCGTAACGGGTTCTGTCACCTCACAAGCTCAATCAGCCGAAGGCGCTATCAACAGCCGGGGTCTGACAGCTACGGTTATTCATATAAGTACGACTGGAACTCTCTGAATGTAAGAGGCCGGGATCCTACATTGGAATCCCGGCCTCTTTGCATGTATTTCAGAGTGCAGCTTTATTAAATCCTTTTACGATGAGCCAAACAGCGAGAATCATTTCATTCGCAGCTACCGGCAGCGACAGGAGTGCACCCCATACCGACAGCTGAGGGAATACACCGAACATTTCGAACAGGGAGGCACTAAATACGAGCACGGCACCCGTCATGCCGAGGATCGGAATGAACCGCGGGACAAGCCCGGACTTGTAAAAGATGTAGCTGTAAAGCATCGTATTGATGCCAAGCAAAAAGTTAGGACCAAGCATAAACGTCCATTCATGTACCCCGAGGAACAAAGTGCCGGCAGCTTCATAAGCAGCAGGATCTGGAGTGCCAGCGGAGACATATTGCCTGCTCAGGGTTACGAGCGACAGCATGCCAATGACACCAACCGTGATGACAACGGCCTCTAACAGGCGGAAGCAGACATGACCGAGGGCGATGCTTTCGTTGTATTTTTTCAGGAAGGGATACATGGTGACCGCAGTTCCGACGGCTGAAGCAACAAGGATCAGCTCCATGAGCGCTCCAAGAATGATCTGGTTGTCATGCCCGGAGCCATTCGTCAGGTAATTCGAGCTGTTAAGGATAGGATCATACAACAAAAGACCAAATACGGATGATACGGCTGCAAGTATAAACAGGATGCCTGTTATTTTTGGAGTTCGGATAACGGAAATCATATATTTCCTCCTCTTAGTTAATGGCTCGTATCATCCCCGTAAAAGAATACCTCTTCGAGCGGCAGGCCGAAGGCGTGAGCAATGCGGAAGGCCAGTTCGAGAGACGGGGAGTAGTTGCCCTTTTCCAACGCGACAATCGTTTGTCTCGTTACACCAACCTTGTCAGCCAATTGCTGTTGTGTCATTTCATTATGATTGAACCGTAATTTGCGGATGTGATTGCCGACAAGATTTTTGCCCATTCCTTAAACTCCTCTCCTGTAGTGATACAGTTTCGTAATAGATCCGGTCACATCGGACAAGAAGCCGGAGGCGATCAGGATCACGAACATGACGGTTAAAGGCTGGTCCGTGACGAGCGAGCCCATTGCCAGAAGAAAGCCGAGGATAAACAGGAAAAACGAATTCCGGTGCGCCTTTAATTCAATGAGTTTATCCAGTTCATCGGCAAATGCCGGTTCCTTCTCCCCGGTAGTCATCCGGAAGATGATGTTGAAGATAATGCTGATCACGATATGGGCGACGATGGACACCACCATCAGGATCAGGACGAAGGAGCCCCAGTAACGAAAGCCTTCTTCAAGCCCCAGACCTTCTTCCGGGTACTGCGTATACATGTACAAACAATAGGCTGCGAAAATGAGTACGGTACTGATAAGCGCGGTGATGCTTTTCTTTTCCTGGTAGGTCAAGCTCATACCTCCTAAGATGGTAAAAATAGTTAAGTTCTATATACATAATGTAATCTAAACCATACTCAGTGTCAAGTTTACTTTACATATATTCGACGCCTAAATTTAAAAAAACCTTCCTTCGCCTAATAGCTAAGCGTAGGAAGGCTGTTTGAGACGGACTGCAGGATCCGGACTAGTAACGATCCATGATTAATTGTGTTTTCAGCGAATCCTGGGCGAGGAACCAGCCTTTGCTCTGCAGGTAAGTGACCAGCTCATCGTGTTTGGCGGATGCGGTTGTTGCACTGTTTGTTTTGAAGGAAGCCTCGACGACATATTCCGTGCCGGTGCCTGCAGCGTTCTTAATTGGCCAAACCTCTATGTACAGCTCCATGCCGCTCCATGTGCCGACGGAACGTTTGGCAAGTACCGGCCCGAAATAACGGGAGGCTTGAAGCTTGTTAGTGCCCCAGTCACTAGACAGCCAGTCATTAAATTTGTCCGGTGCATTGTTGACCATGAGGCTGCGGGCATCGCTGATCGACGGAAGGTCCATGCCGCTGTAGCCGGATTTGCTGCCGCTTTTGGTCCGGGTAATGCTGAGCGTTTTCTTTTGGTAGCCCCATTCCACCTGTGCCTCGTAATTCGTATCGCTGGAGTTAAAGCCCTCATTGTTCGCTTGCGTCAATGCAGCATTAATATCATTATTGGTGACGGTGTAGCGCTTCTTGTAAGATAATTCGAAGTCATCCTCGCCCTCCGTCTTGCGGATCCGGGTGCTCCAGCCGTTGTTGTAGATGTCTTTGGCGTTGGTGTCCAGGTAGGCTACATTCATCTTCGTTACCGTTGTTGGCATCGAGAAAGCGCTAAGTACGGCGCTAGTCAGCTTGAAGTCCGAGCCAAGTGTCGTGCTTGGATTCATCAGCAGCTTAACCTCATAATCCGGAACCATGTTGCTTGCCGCATGGGCTGGTGAAGGCGCGATTCCGGCTTCGGTAACGAGCGCCGTGCCTAATGCGATAATGACGGCCGCCGTACCGATGACGCGCTTAAACATAAATTCATCTCCTTTGATAAAATGTTGGAATAATCCTTTCATTGAAGATGATATCTATGAAGTATTTCTGCATCATTATGGAAATATGCGATATTTGTAAACCGAAGCTTCCTTGATTAGAAGATAGGGGCAGGAATCATGTATAATGCAGATATACATAGACAAGAGAGAGGCGGTAATTTTACATGAATAATATCGTATCGTTAAAATGGCTTCTGGCCCGCTTATATGAGACGGACATCGTCATCGTTGACTGCCGGTTCCAGCTTGGCAAGCCGGACTTCGGCCGCGAGGCTTATGAAGCCTCCCATATTGCAGGCGCCGTATATTTGGATCTGGAAAAGGATCTGTCCGCTCCGGTGGATGAGCATGGCGGACGCCATCCATTGCCGGACATTACGGATCTGACCATTGCGCTCAGCAAGGTTGGCATCAGCAATGAAACCCGCGTTATCGCTTATGACGACCAAGGCGGAGCATTTGCTTCCCGTCTGTGGTGGCTGCTGAAATATTTGGGCCATGAACAAGTATTTGTTCTGGATGAGGGCTTTACGGCTTGGCAAAATGCCGGCTTCCCGGTAAACGCGGAGCAGAAGGTGCTCGTTCCTTCACGTTTCCTTGCTACTGTCCAGCACAACATGCTGGTGGAGATGGACGAAGTAAAAGAGAAGCTTGGCAGCGAGAACATGACGCTTATCGATTCGCGTGACGGTGCGCGTTATCGCGGCGAAGTCGAGCCATTAGATAAGAAAGCCGGCCATATTCCTGGGGCAATTAACCGTCTCTGGTCCGAAGCCAAGGGTGAGGGCGGCAGGTGGAAAAGCGCGGACGAGCAAGCTGCAAGATTCGAAGATCTGCCGAAGGACCGCGAGACGATCGTGTACTGCGGGTCCGGCGTGACGGCTTGTCCGAACGTACTGGCCTTGCAGGAAGCGGGCTTCTCGAATGTGCGGCTGTATGCAGGCAGCTGGAGTGATTGGATTAGTTATGAGGAGAATCCGATTGAGGTAGGGGAAGAAGGAAACGCGAGCAAGGCATAGTAGTATATTTATTCTGAATACATCGTCACGAGGCTGAGTGCCCTAGCGGTGTATTTTTTTATGACCGAAGTTGTCAACAAATCGTTAGTCAATTACTCCAGCAACCAACCTGATTTGAACGGTCAAAAGGAATTTACTCCTCTGCTCGCGAAGAACTTGGAAACAAGTTTTTTAACGTCGTCAAATAGGCGAGAAAGGAGCTCTTATGCATACCTACAGCCTTTTCGAACGCCTTATATTCCCGCAGACCTATTTAAATAGACGGAAGCTGGGACGTGAACTGGAGGGCAAGACTATTCTCATTACGGGGGCAAGCTCCGGAATTGGAGAGCAGCTTGCCTATCTGCTGGCCGATATTAAGGTGCATTTAATATTAGTTGCGAGACGTGTGGACAGGCTTGCAACCATGAAAATTCTAATCGAAACAAAAGCCGCCCAAGTAAGCGTGTTCCCCGTCGATCTTCGAAATGAGAAGGAGATGACAGAGTTGCTTGCCTTTCTCCAACAGCTTCCGGATGGGCTGGATGTCGTCGTGAGCAATGCAGGTCATTCCATTAAGCGATCAATTGATCAGTCTTTGGACCGCTATCATGATTTTACTCGTACAATGGCAATCAATTATTTGGCACCAGTTCAACTGCTCTTGTCTATCATTCCTTTGCTAACCCGAAAACAAGGTCATATCATCAACATCTCGACTGTCAACGTTCTGTTGCTGCCCACTCCTAATTGGTCTGCTTATCAGGCATCCAAGGCTGCCTTCGACTTCTGGTTCCGGGCTGCTGCTCCCGAATTGAATGCGAAGGGAGTATTCACGACATCGATTTATCTTCCGCTAGTTCGAACGCCCATGATTGAGCCGACTGCCGCTTATCGCAAAATGCCGGCGATGTCGCCGGAGCACGTTGCTAAGATCATTGGCCATTCCATGTATACCAAAATGAAAATATACAAACCTTGGTGGCTGATTTTCGGGCAATTGGCCTCCATACTTTTCAGAAGGTATTGGGAGTATTCAACCGCGAGAAAGCTGCGGCAAAAGGGACAGCGCCTATGAAGCTTCTGAAATTGATCTATGTGTTGTATAAAATTCGGCTGCTTTCTCCCGTAGTTTTGTTTCGATTAAGCGCTGCTATCTACCAATATGGAATCAATCTGATGGCGCTGCTCCGTTTTTCTGCTAGAATCCACGGGGGAAAAACGGCGATAGTGGATGAGCGGGAAACTCTGACCTATCATGAGCTGCTTGTACAATCCAAAGCGTTATCGGCGGTTTTGAGGGACAAGTACCAGCTTGCGGGTGGTAAAAAGGCAGGGGTATGGTGCAAAAACCACGCTTCGTTGGTAAGAGCGATTTTTGCTATTTCTTGGGCGGGAGCGGATCTTTACCTGCTTAATGCGGAAATGAGCGGGGAACAGTTGAACAACATCCTGGAAACAAATGATTTTGATCTTCTAATCTATGATGTGGAACGAAGCGCTTTGCTAGAACGGTCAACCTATCCCAAAACGAAAATTTTGAGTGATCAAGAAACGTTGTCCATAATCAGTAACGCACAGCATAAAAAGCAAAAAAGACACTGGTCTTCCTCAGGGAAACTGGTGCTTCTAACCGGCGGAACGACTGGAAAAGGCAAAAAAGCGTCTCATAAGCCGTCCTTATTTAACTATTTGGATCCGTTCTTCGCCTTCCTTACTCGATTGCAAATACTGAACTATCGCAATGCGTATATTGCTACTCCTATTTATCACGGTTACGGGATCGCGGTTTTGCTCTTGTTCTGCGCTTTAGGGAAGAAAGTAATCCTACATCGAGGGTTCGATCCGGAGAAAGCATGCCGAATCATTCGCGAGCATCAGGTCGAAGTAGTAACGGTTGTCCCTTTGATGCTGCATAAAATGCTCAAAACCAATGCGGAAGATTTGAAGTCTTTGTCTTGTATTGCTTCAGGCGGTGCGGAGCTAAGTCCTAAACTGGCAAAAGAGTCTTTGGAACAATTGGGCGAGGTACTCTACAATCTATACGGCACCTCGGAAACGGGATTAAATATGATTGCCACGGCACGGGATTTAACTCAGTTCCCCAGTACGATTGGCAAAAAAATAAACGGCGGCCGTATAAAAATCGTGGATGATCAGAAGAGGGAAGTTGAAATCGGCAGGGTAGGCCAGTTGTGCGTCAAGAACAGATGGTCAATGAGAAACCGTACCGAAGCATGGATAGAGACCGGCGATTTGGGCTATCGAAATGAGCAGGGCTATTACTTTCTAAGTGGAAGAGCAGACAGCATGATTGTTTCGGCGGGAGAAAATGTCTATCCATACGAGGTGGAGCACGTGTTGCTTACCCACCCTCAAGTAGAGGATGCGGCGGTGATTGTAATACAAGATGAGTATTTCGGGCAGCGCTTAAAAGCCATTGTAGTATTGGTTCCGCAAACGGAGACGTCAAAAGAGGAGCTGCATCAATGGCTGCAAGCTAGGCTCGCAAGGTTTCAGATGCCGAAAGAAATTGTTTTCGTCAATCATTTGCCGTATACCCACTTAGGTAAATTGGATAGAAAGCTGCTTACATGAAGAGCCAGAAGAAAGTCATTTCTACAGCTGGAGCTTTTTATGCACTGAAATCAACACGAACACCATATGCAGCACTGAATGTACTTTCATAAGAAAAGAGCCCGGGAAGTGAACTCCGAGGCTCTTCTTGCTTGATCATTATTATTCCGGCCATGCAATTCATTACCCTCGCCGAACTTTTCCTCCCGACAGCCTATTATGCAGGAAGCCTGCGTAATAGATCGGAAGCTGCAGGCTTTGTTTGAACACTTTTGGAGAAGCTGCCCGCTTAAATACCTCTTTGCCAGGTATGGTGTTTGCCTCGATGATCCATATATGGGACTGACGATCAATCCCGAAATCAAGTCCAAGCTCGACCAGCCGTTTTTGATAGGATCGTTCTAATTGTACGGCAATTTCAAAGGCTAGCTCCCGAAGCTTTTGCTCAAGCCTTAATGCCCGCGTATGGCCGAATTGCCGTGATAAGAAAGAGATAATTTCCTTCGCACTGCCTTCAGTAGCTAAATTTGAAGTAATGTTACCCGCTTTCCCTAAACGTACGCCCATCCCGGTCAGATACCATTGTCCAAGTGCATTTTTCTGAATGAGCACGCGAATATCGTAGACTCTGTTCGCAGCATCGGTTATATCTACCCATTTTTGAACAAGATAATTTCTATTGCTGCGCAGCTGTACAAGCTTCCCATGCAATCCCTCATTAGATAAGTGGATCCGCTTCCTCTTATTTTCCTCTATCACATATTTGCCGTTCATATAGGACAGCTTCAATATGCCTTTTCCTTTATGGGTGCCAAGCGGTTTAATAATGACTTTTTTATACTTTTGCAGCATCGTATGCACGGCTTGATTACGGTTTAACAGCAGAGTAGGGATGAGATAGGGACGGAGCCTGCTATTTACCGCGAGTTTCTTATGAATGTTCCATTTATCACTCTCCAGCCAATCCCCTGCAAAAGGAATGCCTGTGGTTTCTTTCACTTGTCTGGCTTCCCGGAGCATTCGGCCGCTGTAGATGCCGCGATCATAGATGATAGCAGGATACGGGGAACTTGGCTCATAGCGCCATTGATTGTTCTCATATACCCATCCGGCAATGGTTCGATATCTCTGATTGACATGGTCGGGCTTAAACAATAATAACTTGTCAAATCCGGCTGCCCGAATGGCCTTGGCCTGCCATTTAAAAACTCCCCTGTTCATCCGATCCCACATGATTCCGAGAGTTGCCATAAATAAAGCCTCCCCTCCTTGATTTCATTTCAGTGTATGAATGAATGAGGAAAAGGACACAAGGCCCAATTATGATCAACCAAGTAACACTGCAGAACACGAATAATAGACTAATGCATAGCATGATTTTTTATGGAAGGAAAGTATCCTAACCATGATCAAGATTCGCAGTCGATCCTCTCTGCCGTCCGATACGGTCCTGGTCGCCCCTTCATTTCTGGTGAAAAATAATTTAACTCGGAATCAAAGTCTTCTTCTCCAATTCGGCATTACGACCATTCCAATCAAATTGACGATCTCGGAGAAGGTGCCGCAAGGCCAAATGCTCGTCTCTGGTGCATGCATGAACAAATTAAAGATACCGGCAGAAGGACAATTTCAAGTCCGCAAGGATGGAAATACGCTGATCATAGGTCCTTATATCGGCATTCTTGTTGATAAGTTAAAAGGCAAGCTGCCCTTTCAGAATTTGCTCCATTACACGAAGATATACGGTCACATAAACGGCGCACTGCTAGCTTTTTCCCCTAAAGATGTTAATCTTCGGACGAGGACGATTCGCGGGTTTATGTATTCGCCTGTAAAGAAGATGTGGATATCCGGTCAATACCGATATCCCTCGTCCATATTCAATAAATCGCTGACCGGTAATCCATTAATGAGCCATTTTCAACACAATCTTGGGAAAACCATATTTAATGACTTTCGGCTGGATAAATGGAGCATGCACAAGCTTCTCTCCCGGAACGTAAGCGTCAGAACCCAGCTGCCCAGAACCATTCTGTATCAGAGGCCGCAGGATATTTCCCGTATGTTTGAACACAGTGAAGAGTTATATATGAAACCGGTCCAAGGATCCTTTGGGAGTCATATTCTCAAATTGTCCAAACAAAATAATAAAATAACGGTTACGCATAAAGGCTCGTTGAAGAAGGTTTTTTACAGCTTGCAGGAGCTGGGCCAATTTCTTCAGAAACAAACCCATCATTCCGGCTATTTGATTCAAGAAAGAATAAAGCTGGTCTCCTCCAAGGAGCGTCTAATCGATTTCCGGTTAATCCTGGTGAGAGACGGGCATGGGAAATGGAAGCGGATGGGGATTATCTCAAAGCTTGGACCTCGGAGATCGATCGTAAGCAACATATCCGCAGGCGGAACGGCAATGGAAGGCAAACGAACGCTTCGAAGGATCCTGCATAGGGGAGAAGCTGAAGCTAATGCCATCTGCGGTAGAATGGAAAAGATTGCTCGAACTATTGCTAAGCAGCTAGTGTCATCGGGCTATCATGCGGCTAATTTGGGCTTTGACTTTGCTCTGGATACACAGAACAAATTATGGATTATCGAGGTTAATCATAATGATCCCAATCCTACCATCGCTTTGGACGCAGGGGAGAAGCAAATGTTCCACCAAACGATTAAAGCGAATATGCTGTACGCAAAAAAACTAGCCGGCTTCGGCATAAGCCATCCATCGAAAGGAAGGCAGTCATAATGGCTATGTATGTTAAAAAACTGGATCATGCAGAGAAAGACAGTTTACTCGTAAACCAAGCTTTTTTGCGGAAGTTCGGCGTTCGGCCATCAACCGTCAAGGTGCATTTCGGAGGTTGGAGCAGGCAGCTAAAGGTGAGAGTATCTCAAAACCTGTCAAGCGATACGATCGGTATTTCATCGCAATCGCTGGAAGGGTATAGCCTTCCTCCTTTGAAATATAAAATATTGGTCAAGGGAAATAACGTCCACATCGGTCCGGTACTGGGCATAGTCGCATTCAAACCAGGGGCTGATATTACCGTAGAGAAAGTAAAGAATTACAATGATTATTTACGTCCCTATTCTTCTATACAGGGCTTAATCTATGTTTGCCGGGCGGACGATATTTCTTTGCAAGCGAGGAAGATTCGAGGGTACTATTATTCTCCAAATGGCACGAAATCGAATTGGACCCTTGGTACTTTCCCGTTTCCATCCGCTTTATATAGAAGAGCAGCGCTAAACCCGCCTGCCTACAAAGCTCTCAAACGGGTGCTTGGCAAGCGTCTGTTTAATGGTTATTTCTTGGGCGACCACTTTAATAAGTGGAAACTATGGAAGTGGCTTTCCCCTCATCCGGCGATCCGCAAGCATTTGCCCCATACAAGAAAGCTGCAGAGCCGCAAAGATCTGGATGACCTGTTATCCCGCTATAGCGCCGTTTATCTGAAACCCACTATGGAATCCATGGCCAGGGGGATTATTAAAGCGGTTCGTTCGGGTGACGGCTATCAGTTCATTTACCCCGAAAATAATAAAAAGGCTCGCGCATATAGAATTGTACATGTTGGGACCAAGGAGGTAGCTCGTTTTCTAGCGACTCTCCTTCGAGAACAACAGTATATCGTGCAGCAAGGGATAGAAATGAAACGAAAAGACAGCAGAGGCATCGACTTTAGGGTCATTATGCAGAAAAACGAACAGCTTCAGTGGTCCTGTACGGGTGTCATCGCAAGGTTCGGCAAGAAAAACGGCATTGTTACGAACTTTACCTCTGCCGGCTTTGCAAGCAAAGGTTTGAATGCGCTGCAAGGCACGTATGGCTATAGCCGAAATCAGTCGCTGCTGACGCAGCAACGAATGATCGATATTTGCACCAAGGCCTGCAAAATATTTGATGCCAAGGGCGGAAATTATGCCGATATTGGCGTCGATGTGATGGTGGATAAGAACGGTCATATTTATGTTTTGGAAGTGAACATTTTACCCGATCATCATCTGGCATTGTATGCAAAGCAAAGAGACCTATATCTTAAGCAGGTTGCTAAGCCATTGCTTTACGCCAACGCGCTCTCCGGCTTCAAAACCTCTAATTAAAGCGATGCTAATAGACTAAAAGTAGCCGCTGCTGTTGCAAATTACTCACTTCACTCTAAAAGTGCGAGGTCCCCACTTCTTGACAAGAATAAGCGCCGTCACGAAGTAAACGATCGTTATGGCAACTGTGGCGATCGCGAGTGCCGCGGCATCGGCTTCCAAGATGAGGGCCAATACGAAGGCCATGGAAACGGCAAAGTTTACGACAAAGAAAAAAGGATTTTTCATATTTAGCTCGGTCGAATAAGGCTGCAGCATGTAATACAGGAATAGATGATGGATGGAGAAAAACACGGCCAGCGCTAACAAGCAGATCAATGTCAGAAGCAATTCTTCTGACGGTACTCCCCCGGCAGTCAGGGCAAAGCCGGTCAATGCGGCTCCAAGCAAGGCGGCAAGTGCTAGGTTATACCCACAGATGCGGTACAGCCGCTCTCGGAAATGACGTTCGGCGGCATTTCGGTAGAAGCTGTAACGCATAAGGCTGAGATCGCAGTTATAGAAAATAGCTTTGCACGCTTTTTCTCCAATGGACATGAAGTTCATGACCCAAATCAACCAAGGAAGTCCCGTGCTCCATTTTGCGGACAGGGAGGAGGCCTTGTCCGGATCGATGACAGCGAATGCTATGCCGATTACCCCTAAAGCGCCAATAATCGCCATTCTGTTCCACAGAGGTCGTAAGAGGAGACTGCGATGCCTTGCGAAAAACAACGCATTCAGATACGCATAACCCTCCCGGCTCTTATATGGGGCTGTCTGCCCGACCATAGATGTATAGTCGATGTCCTTTGACTCCACTTGCTTTTTATTTGCTTCCACGAACATACGGCCAATATCGAGCAGCGGATCATCCCTTTTTGTCGCAGCATCCACTGCCGTTCGATAATCGGGATATCGTTTTAACTGCATCGCAGCTATCGCGCCAAGCACTGCAATGACCAACGTAACGGGCCACAAGAGCAGCAACTCACCGCTCGTTGGCGTCCAATTTAGCAAAAGAGGCAAATAAGCAGATCCGTAACCAATTCCAATCGCAAGCCAAACAACCGCGTTATTTTTGATGAGTACGATTCCGGTTTTCTGAAACAGTATGAGATGAACATATTCGCAAAATACCCGCCAAAGCGTGACCGACACGGCCAGCGCCACCCCCTGAAGAATCGGGACATTCAGAAAGGAGGTGAAGAGCAGCATAGCCGGAAGATAGTAGATAAAATAAGAGCAATAACGATAGCCCAGCAACGCTTGCATATAGGCTGCAGGCTTCATCCGCATGAGCTTTACGGCAATGTACTTCTCTCGTTTCGTCTCGAGCACCGTGACGCTGGCGACACCCGCCGCCACAAAGCTAAGCAGCAAGAAGATATGCAGAAACAGCGAAAGCTGATCCTCCTGTGACAGGGTCCCGCTCATTGCGACGGCCGGCAAGTAAACCATCAGCCCTAGAAAAGCCAGCTTGGATACGAAGCCCCAAATGACGTGAAGAAGGAACGCGATGACAGCAATTGCTCTTTTTCCTTCTAGATTGGCATATTGCGTGTCTTTGATTGTTCTGCCGACCAAAGGCAGCTTCTGAGCGTAATAAATTAGTCGATTGACGGCTGAGGAAGTCCGAATGGAAAACAGCGTGTTAAATGTTCTCAGCATGATTTTCATCCTTTAACAATGAAATAATGCTTTGTTCGAACTCCGCGCTATGCAGCAAATCGGCCGGTACGGCGGACAATTGACCGTTGTTCAGCACGACAATCTCATCGCATAAATCGGCGGCCAACTGCAAAATGTGGGTAGAGAAAATGAGGATATGATCGCTTTTCATTTCGCGCAGCATATTTTTCATCTCGTGTGCCACGATCACGTCAAAGGAGGTCAGCGGTTCGTCAAGCAGAATGACCGGCGGTTTCGAGATGAGAAAAAGCAGCATTTGAATTTTGTTTTTCATGCCATGCGAATAGTTTTTAATAAGCCGGTGACGATCCTCCTGCGACATGCTCATCTTATCGAAGTAAGCGTCAATATTGGAGCCCGGACGCTTGTCACGGTTAATATCGAGGTAGAACTTGATGAATTCATAACCGGTTAGAAATTCGGGCAATATCGGCAGCGAATACACGTAACCGATATCCTCCTCGACCAATTTCCTCTTGCCGCCATCGTCATTCAACCACGCATGTCCGCCATCGATTTTGGTTTCGCCGCTTAAGCAATTAAACAATGTCGTTTTCCCTGCGCCGTTGCGGCCCAGCAGTCCGTATATTTTACCTTTCTGAAAATGGAACCCTGCGCCCTGGAGCACTTTCTTATCCCCAAAGCTTTTCGTCATTCCTTGTAGGATCAATTCCATGCCTGTGAACCTCATTTCTTTCATACTTAGAATATGGTTACTCGTCTACTACGCAATTGTGACCAGACCGTTGCGGAGATTCCTAATTCATTCTAATTTAACCTGAAAAGCCGCCGAATCCTCGCGGATTCGACGGCTTTCTGCTGTTCATAAGAGGTTTATTCAGTTTGAGGCATTCTTAAAAATAATTGCCGTTTTTTGCTGGCCAGGTACTCAATAGAGGCGTTCAACTGCTCCGACACAAAACGCACCGTTGAAGTGTTGTTTTTTTGCAATAGGGGAGCGTCGTACGTGAAGGATTGCTGACTTTAGTGGTGTTAAATCTGTAATGTCATTAAAGTTCAAATAAATTTCTGTTAGATTGACAGCATACTCCAGTCCTCGCAGGTCCTTAATGTTCTTGTGATTTGCAGTTAAAACGGTAAGGGATTGCATATCCGCTTGGGTAAGCGGTTCGTCGTTTGTTTTACCCAAAGACGATCTAACGACTTTCTCGAGATTGGCGTCATAAAAGGTTGGCTCCTCGCTACCTGCTAAGCCGAAATTAGTTAGATATAGGCATTGAAAAACGAGGAGAACAGATTATGATGAAGAGGTAGCTAGAATCAGGGAGGGGTCAAGGGAATGAGTCAATATGATGCAGGTTCTCTGTTGAAAGCGGTTACGGACAGAATGATTCCTAAGGATGATTGGCAGTCAGCGAGTGAAGCGGGCGTTTTAACCTATTTGGAGCAATATGCCGCGACAGGTGCAGCAGATTGGACGAAGGTTATTGAAACGGGACTCCACTCGTTGCAAGAGGAAGCATTATCGCTACATGAGAAGCCGTTTTCCGATTTGTCGGCCGATGAGCAGGATCAACTGCTAAAGGAAGCGGAGCTCGATGCCTTCCGGGACTGGCCTGTTTCGTCAAAGCTATTTTTCGATACGTTATTGAATCTAACTGCAGAAGGTTATTATGGTAGTCCGGAAGCGGGAGGTAATAGAGAAGGACAGTCATGGGATATGATAGGCTTTCGTCCCGGCCCCGCGGCGGGAACGGCTGCGCCGGCCCCTGAAGCCGATTTTCCGCAAAAATCGCTTGAGCAGCTGAGGGACCGGTATGATGCTGTCGTGATCGGAGCAGGAGCAGGGGGATCGGTAGCAGCGGCTGTCCTGGCAGAAGCGGGAATGCAGGTGCTTGTCGTCGAGCGCGGCAGCTGGCTGCGTTACGATCAGGTTGGCAGGGATCACCTTCGGAATCACCGCATTAGCAAATATGGACATAACACGGGACCGGATCTGGAAGGCAACCCCCGCACGATTGCACTCGCCAATGGCGGCGAGCGGATTACGCTGCCTATTGATGGCGATTATCACAATAATGCGATGACGGTTGGGGGAGGAACCCGCGTTTACGGGGCGCAGGCGTGGCGTTTTCATCCGGAAGATTTCCGCATGGCAAGCCGTTACGGAGTGCCAGAAGGAAGCTCGCTTAGCGACTGGCCGATTCGTTATGAAGATCTTGAACCTTATTACGAGCGCGCGGAATGGGAGGTTGGCGTATCCGGGGACGGAAGCGCCCATCCTGGGAGAGGCAAGCGGCAAAATGCTTATCCCATGCCCGCTATGCCTATGACGCTGGAAGCTGAACGGTTAGCCGGCGCTGCCCAAAAGCTGGGCTGGCATTCTGGTGCGGTACCGCTTCTTATCAACTCCGTTGAAAGGGATGGCCGGCAGGCTTGCGGCAGGTGCGGCCAATGCGTCGGATTTGCTTGTCCGACGAATAGCAAAAACGGCGGGCATAACACGATGCTGGTAAGAGCGTTGGCTACGGGTAATTGCGATCTGATCTGCGATACGATCGTCGAGCACATCGACACCGAAGGAGGAAAGCATGCGACCGGAGTCCGCCTCGTGCAGCAATCGAAGGGTTCGGTCCATCGGCGGCAAATACGGGCAGGGCAGACGATCGTTGCTGCGGGAGCAATCGAAAGCGCGCGGCTCCTTCTTCATTCCGCAAGCGATTCGGAGCCGGACGGAATTGGCAACCGGCACGGCCAGGTCGGAAGAAACCTGCAGGGTCATGTTTATTCCGGCGCTTATGGGCTTTTTGACGAGGTGGTTCAGGACGGCCTTGGTCCAGGGGTCAGCATAGCGACTTTCAGCGCTGAACATAGCAATAAGGGAATTATCGGCGGAGGGCTGCTCGCTAACGAGTTTACCCGGCTGCCTCTTATCCATTGGTATCGGGCGCTTTCGCCGAACGCGGCAAGATGGGGGATTAAAGGCAAAGAAACGATGAGAGATACCTTCTTGCGCACGAGCCAAATACAAGGCCCGATTCAAGAGATTCCAAACGCCGAGTCCAGGGTGCAGCTGTCGAAGTCGGTTAAGGACCGTTTTGGCATGCCGGTTGCTTACCTTTCCGGCAGCGTGCATCCCGAGTCCCTGCGAGCTGCGGCTTTGCTTGGAGAGCAAGCGGAAAAGTGGCTGTGGGCTGCCGGAGCACGCGAAGTTTGGCAAACGAGGCCCGGCGGAGGGTTAAGCGCAGGACAACATCAGGCGGGTACACTGCGCATGGGGAACGATCCTGCGACATCCGTCACCGATCCATTTGGACGAGTGCACGGATACGACAATCTATGGGTGAGTGATGGATCCGTTCACGTGACCAACGGAGGCGTTAACCCGGTGCTGACGATTATGGCCTTGGCTTTCCGTACCGCGGATAACCTGGTGAAACTGTAACAATGAATAAAAAGCTGCGTTAGACGCGGGATTGAGGGCTGCAACAGGTCAGAAGTAAATGACCTGCTGCAGCCCTTTTTCAATTGATCTTTAATAACTGGACCAAGGTCGAGACGATTCCTTCACCGGAGGCCGGTTAAATATCCATTCGTTTCCAATAAAATAAAGGGATCCAGTGTAATCCGTGCTGATGAAGTTCATGGGGGGGAGCCGCTTGCGTGTGTGGAGACGGGTTTGGAAAATTGCGCTTTACTTTCTTGTTTTGCTGTTAACTCTAATAGGGGTTGGATCGCTCTATCAATGGTATGGTTCAGCGCAAGACGCGAGGTCTTATAAGCCGGTCGGCAAGCTGTATGACGTCGCCGGGAATAAGATGCATCTGTACGTTGGGGGACAAGGGGACACAACCGTCGTGTTCGCTTCCGGATGGGGAACGCCGAATCCGTACGCCGATTTTTCTCCGCTGTATAAAGGGCTGGAGCCGCATGTCAAAGTCGCCGTATATGATCGGTTTGGTTACGGCTTCAGCGATACAACGGACAGGAAAAGGGATATCGATACGATTACAAACGAGATTCACGAGCTGCTTCGCGCCGCGAATCTGAAGCCGCCTTATATATTTGTTGGCCATTCGCTAGGCTCTCTTGAAACCATTCGATATGCGCAGCAGTATCCAGGCGAAGTAAAGGGGATTCTGCTGATCGAAGGCGGAAGTCCGGAATATTATGCAAGGCAAGATGGTTATACGGTCATTTCGTACGGTTATCGGGCGCTTCGAAACATAGGCGCGTTACGGGCGTTATTTCAAGTAAATGGCTTCTCCGAATGGGCGAACGATCAAAGCAACGGACTACGCTTGCTCCCCGGCGACCTGAAGGCGCTGAGCAACAAAGCTATGCTGCTCAAGGCGGGGAACCGGAATATGACGGACGAAATTCGTCAAAGCCGCGCCAATGCCAAGATTATTCTCGCTGATAAGAAGCCGCTGGACATCCCTTTGACTGTCTTGACGGCGGACTATTTCGGCAAGCTTGGCAAGGATAAAGCCTGGGAGAATAGCCAAGCAGCACTACCCTCATGGTCCCGATCCGGCAAACAAATCATTGTTCCAAGCAGCTCCCATTACATTCACAGCTACCAACCAGGCGCAGTGGTGCGTGAATTGTTGAAGCTGTCCGAGCTGAAGGTGCCCGTTAATTGATCTGAGGTTGGCATTAAATTCGAGGGAAACTGCGCTTGAACGCGGGGATGGGGGTTGTGACAGCAGCCGGGAGGCAGGCTGTTGCAGCCTCTTTTTTGATTTGACTTGCGATTCACCGAAACCCAGCGTCAGTCGACAGTCAGTGAATCATCAGTCGACACTCTTCGAGCTCCTTGTATAATTTATGTATAAGGTATTTCTACATATGGTGGTGATAGCAATTCTGTATATTCTTGCTTTTTTGTTGTCTTTTGTTACGGTACTCGTATTAATTCCTCCATTCAGTAGCCTTGCGTTTAGAATCGATTTTGTGGACAAGCCTAGAAAAGATGTTGAGCGTAAGCTGCACCGGAAGCCTATTCCGCTTACGGCTGGTTATGCTATATTTATCGGTTTCTTTGTCGCTTACTTGGTCGTGGTTCGGGATTTCTCCATGCAAACAGGGGCGATTTTTCTAGGCGGAATATTGCTGCTGGCGATAGGCACGGTTGATGACTGGTATAAGACAAAAGGAAAAGACTTTCCTGCTCTGCCCAAACTGATCGTTCAGCTGTCGGCTGCTGTATTGGTTTACGCCGCAGGCGTCGTGTTTACCGGCTTCGTTAATCCGTTTTCCGGTGAATATGTTGAGCTTCCTGTCATTTTGCAATTTATTCTAACCACGCTTTGGATCTTTGGCGTGACGACGGTCATTAACTTCTCAGATGGATTGGATGGACTGGCGGGCGGGCTGTCTGCAATATCTGCAATGACCTTGTTCATTGTGGCATTAGCGATGGGGCAGTCGAACTCCGCTAATATGGCTATTATTTTAGTAGGTATAACTTTAGCGTATTTAAAATTCAACAAACCTCCTGCCAAAATATTTATGGGTGATGCGGGAGCCACTTTCCTTGGATTTATGCTGGCTGTCATTTCATTGGATGGTGCCTTCAAGCAAGCAACGGTTCTCTCTATTCTTATTCCGATTCTTGCATTAGGCGTTCCGATATTCGACAACCTGTATGTAATGCTCAAACGATTTCTGCAAGGAAAAGCGATTTACCAAGCCGACGCGAGTCAGGCTCATTACCGATTGCTGCGGGCGGGGTTAAATCATAAGCAGGCTCTAATGGTGCTGTGCTTAATGGGCACATGCATGGGCTTGTCCTCTATTATACTTATGCTGGTGCAAATTTAAGAATTAGGAAAAGGGTCAGGACAATTTCGGATTCCTGACCCTTTTAACCGCTATTTAATTCGGCGATCGATTCGTCGTTTTGTATTTATTCCCCTTGCTGTCATAGGTGACCCATTCACCAACGGGCTCGCCCTTCTCAAAATACCCCGAACGCTTTATGGTTCCATCGACACGATACCATTCCCAATAGCCTTCCGGCTGATCGTCAAGCATTTTTCCCTTTGACCATAATGTTTTCCCGTTTGCGTGGTACTTGATGGTGTAGCCGTCTATCACTTCAAATTTCTTCTCTTTGACACCGTTCTGGTGTATCAAGTCGCATTTTTCATTCTCCATGACTTTCCTCCGTTTTTTTTAAAAATTATATTACATCATGATAACCGCTGGTCGGCAGTCACCTGTTGTCATTCATTTATTGCACCTCAAAATGAACCGATAAAACATCTTTCTCATAAAGTCAGCTCGCAGTCTGAATAAAGTTACCTCTTAGACGTGGAGTAGGAGTGAAAGTTGCTAGGGAATGGCCGCCAGTATTTTGGTCTTCATAAAAATAAAACGGGCGCTCATCCAGGCGCCCGTTCCGTTTCTCTTGTCTAGCGTTGCAGTACTCTGGCTATAATGGTGGCAAATTCGGCTCTGGTAATATCTTGAGAAGGGCGGAATGTGCCATCAGCATATCCTGTGACGATCTTGTTGGATGTCAGAGCGTTAATATACGTGTATGACCAGGAGTCTGCCTGGACATCCGAGAATGAAACGGCAGCACTGCCGCTTAGTTCGAATGCTCTGGCAACCAGTGCGGCCATTTCTTCCCGGTTAAGCCGGTCATCCGGCCGGAATGTGCCGTCAGCATAACCGGTCATGAGTCCTGACTTCTCTGCAGCTCCGATGTAGCCTGCAGCCCAGTGCCCGGCAGGCACATCGGTAAAACCGCCCGTTTGCGGCTTCAGGCCAAGCTGAGTTGCCAGCACCTTCACGGCTTCGGCGCGGGTAGTGCCGAGGTCTGGACGGAAGGTATTATCCGGGAACCCGGACAGCAATCCCTTCTTGATCAGGTAGTCGATGCTATCCTTCGCCCAGTGTCCTTTCGTATCGGCAAACGAGATTACCTCTGGCGACGGCTCATTGTCATCTGGAATGGACGGTCCGTTACCCGGTGTAGACGGTCCGTTACCTGGCATGGATGGCCCATTGCCTGGATTTGCCGGTCCGTTGTCATCCGGCTGATAGCTCAGCGCCGGAGCAAAGGTTGTAACGCTGCGAGCCAAGGTCTGCTGCTCCAGTGCGTAGCCCATTCCCAGAATGTTTGCATCATCCCATGCCTTGCCCACAAGCTGCATGGAAATGGAATAGCCGTTTGGATTTGTGCCTACAGGCACGACAACAGTTGGCAGTCCAACATTAGATGTCAGTACTCCGGTAGCTCTGTCCGAGCTCAACTGAGAGGCGGCGCTGTCGTTGTTGTACATATCACTAATAAATCCTGGATACACGACGCTGTCTACATCGTACTTGTCCATCCAATCTGCGATAATTTTCTTGTAGTTCGTTCTGTAATTAATGTAGTCCTGTACTTGGCTTTCTGTCATTCGCGGACGCACCTGCAAGCTTCCTTGATTGTATAAAAGTAACTTAGGCGAGGCGAGCAGCTCGTCGCCGCTGGCATAAGGGAAGTCTTTATGCAGTTCGATGTAGCGCGCCCAGCCTTCGGAACCGGCATTTCCTGCGGGTCTTGTTCCTCCCCCGGGAGGTGCGCTTATTTCAACCATGGTAGCTCCTGCTTCCACGAGATCTTCAAAATGTTTCTTCACGGCTTCCCCTGTGCCGTCATCGGCGTAAGAGGAAACGAATGAAGATGGGATATACCCGATACGCTTGCCTTTCAGGGCATTGCGATCGAGAGCTGCCGTCCAGTCGCTAGGCCTTTTCTCATCTGCTTCCTGTGTCAGCATATCCAGCGGATCGGTGCCGGTTGTTGCATTAAGCAAATAGGATAGGTCGGTAATGGTGCGGGCAATAGGGCCTGCATAGTCCTGTCCCCATGTCAGCGGCATCACGCCGCGCGTGCTTGCCATGCCGTCCGTGCCGCGGAAAGTCGTCAGACTAGCGCCTGTTGACGGTGCGTACAGCGATACGCCGGTTTGCGTACCCATGGCTGCTGCCGCAAAGCTTGTCGCAACGGATACTGCGGGACCGCCGCTGGATCCAAACGAGGTTTTGGACGGATAGAGCGCATTCCAGGTCTGCATCCAGCCGCTTTCGCTGAAGCTGCCGCTGTTGGCAAATTCCGAAGTATTTGTTTTGCCGATAATGACGGCTCCTGCTTCTCTCAGCTTCTGAATCTGGTAAGCGTCCGTTTTGGGCTGCCAGCCCTCAAGTGCTTTGGACCCGCCGGTGGTCGGCATATCCTTGGTGTCATAGATATCCTTGACAGCAATTGGGATACCAAGCAATTGGCCTGTCTTCCCCTCTTTGCGAGCCTGATCCGCTGCCTTGGCTTGCTGGATAGCCGTTTCAGAGACGTGGAGGAAGGAATGGAAGCCTAACTGTCCGAAATCATACGCTTTAATACGATCCAGATATGCCTTTGTGATGGCTTCGGAGGTAGTGATGCCTTTCTCCATATCATCCTGCATTTGTTCAATGCTTTTGTTAATCACATCGTAAGGGGAGGTTGTTACCATAGGCGGTACTGCCGGAGCGGCCGGAATGTCAAGGCGGGTAACATCCGCGCAAGCAGCAGAATCAAAACCAGTCAGATTGGATAAGTCCCAGTTGCTTAGCGTACATACCTGTGCTGGAGTCAGCTCCGCAAAATCGGGATTCTCCGCCAGTTGATCCAGCGAATCAGCCGTTTGGGTTAGTCCGGCTTCGCCTGTTTCACCAGCCAGCACATATCTGGCTAGCGATTTGGTGTGGCCAGGCTCAATCGTCAAGCGATGGATAAAGCCGTAGAAGTTGGCGTCATTGCCCGAAGTGGCAAGCGGGGTAGTGAAAGGATCCTTTTGCTGGTTGCCGGTACCTTGCAGTGCTCCTTCAAACGGAGCAGGAGAACCAAGAACGACGCCGATCGGGCGGTCCGTTGCTCTCGCATTGCCTATCAGTGCCCATGAATCGTCGGTAGCAATGGAAGAGTCTCCGCTAGAGGTCATTTTGACAGCACCGTAATTTTCACCAGTGCCATAGCCGAGCGATCCGCCGAAAGATACATTGACCGTAACGGGCGAAGCGGTCGTATTGGTAAAGGTGTCGAAAAATCTTGTTCTGTTGTTTGTGCTGTCAAAGTAAATATCCCGGGTAATAAGTACATCGCCCAGATTAACGGATTGAGTAGTGGCAAATGTGTCATTGCCGTCGAATACTAGTCCAAAGCCTCGCATCATTTGGCTGTTCATCCGAGGTGCCGGCGTGGTGGATACTTGTACGAAAATATTGCCGAAGCCCTGTGCGGGAGTAGCGCTCGCTCTGCGAATGCTGCCTGAATCGAGGTTAGGCGCGAAGGAGTCGTGGAATTCCCATTCCGTACCGCTTTTAGATGTCAGCTTAGTTAACGCATATGCGCTATTAGACGGGGTTAATCCTGCAATGACAATGGAAAGAGCGAGGATTGCTGCAAATGTCGACTTTTTGCTCTTGGTGCGCTTAACAGCCGGTAAGGCGGGTATATCTGTAGCGGATTGGCCTTTATTGAGCTTTAAAATGTTTTTGAGCTTATACAAAATGCTTCAACTCCTTCTAGTAAACATGTTAGAGATTCTATCATTACGTTAATATAGCGTCAAGTATTATAGTAGTAAATGTTAGATATAGTAACATATAACTTGAAAAAAATGATAGTGTTTGACGATATATGTGGGGGATGGGTCGAAGAGCTGATCTCGTATTAAGATTTTGTGAATTTTATGTAAACAATTATTACATAATTTTCTGCTAGAGATATTTCAAATCTTCCAAATGGTCAGGGGGCGAGATTTTGCCTCGGATAATTGGCTTGACCCTTCCTTGGCGAAAGACAATCTATAAATAGTTAAACGCGAATTCCGGTAATTTATTGCCGGGATTCGCGTCTTATTTCCTTCTGCTCAGTAACTGTTCCAGATAATTGTTTTCTCGACCGGTATTCGTGAGGTTGGACGACCAGGGGCCGGCTCTTTGCCAATCGTAATCAGCATGACAGGAATATATCGGGACGGAACGTTGAACGCTTCAATAAAAGCATCGGTGTTAAATCCGCCCATGGGGCATGTAGCAAGCCCCTTCGCCTTTGCGGCGAGCATGAGCTGCATGGCCGCCAGTGAAGCGTTGCGGATGGCTTCATCACGAGCATAGGCTGGTGTCTCCGAGTATGCCTCGTTGATTTGGCTGATCAAGCCGGATTTGACATCTTCCCTCAATAATCCAGCTTCCACATCCGGTCCAAAGACGTCTTCCGCGTTCAGATTGGCTTGAAGATCACCTAATACGGCTACGACGACGGAAGCCTCTATAACTTGCTTTTGCCCATAGGCGATGGGGAGAAGCTTCTCTTTGGCAGACTGGTCATGGATGCAGAGATACTTCCAATGTTGAAGATTCCAGGCGGACGGTGCGCGGCTCGCAATCTCCAGCAGCTCAATGATCTCTTGCTCGCTTAGCTTGTGCGAAGCGTCGTAATGCTTAATAGAATGGCGCTCCCGAACGATGGTATAGAAATCCGTAATGGTTGTTAATGACATGTATGTTCAGCTCCCTCAATTATTCACTTGGTTCGTTTTATTGCGGCCTAGTCTATTTGTGCCGATAACCCCGGCTATAATCAGCACAGAGCCGATCAGGTGATAGATTGTTACTTCCTCCCCAAGAAAGAGCGCACCGGCTGTCATAGAGACGATGGTAGAGAGGTTCGCGAATACGCTCATTCTTGACGCTTCCATTCTGGACAGGATGTAGTTTGACGTTAATGCCGTGACCAGCGAGGATACTACACCCAAGAAGAGAATGGATACAATAAAGGTGCCGCTCGCGAGAGGAGCGAATATATGATGAAGTGTTCCTGCAGACGCATGGCTGGTGAACGTGGTGATTGTAAAAAAGACAAAGCCAATGCCCATCATCAAATAGGTGATTTCCGCCGGACTGAACTGCTTCGACAGCGAGCGGGCCAAAGTGGTATATCCGGCAAAAGCGACGCATGTGAGCAATAACAACGAGATTCCGAGCAGGTTGGACAGATCGATGCTGCTGCCTTTCATGACGAAGATAAACACGACGCCAAACACCGATAGAAAGATCGACAGCTTCTGTAATACGGTTGTTGCCTCTTTCAAAAAAATAGAAGCAATGATCAGCGTTACGACCGGAGTGAACGCGTACAGGATGCCTCCCTCCGCCGAAGTGGCATGCTGCAGACCATACCCTTGAAGGGTGAAGAACCCAAGCGGGTACATGGTTGCCAGCAGCATCACTTTGTAGAGCGGCTTGCCGCGGTACGAAAGCTTAACCCAGCCAAAAGCTACAGGGACGGACATGAGCAGAAACGATAGAGCAAAGCGGAAGGTCAGCGTGTCGAGCGGGCTGGCATAATCGAGTACAAGCTTGGCAAACAAAAAAGATAAACCGATAATGACCGCGTTAAGCACGGCAAAGAAATAGGGAAGCCTCATTTCCTTTTGACTCATGTTGCATCATCCTCTCCAACTAAACGGCAGCGTGTTCGCGAACGTCCGTTGTTTTGAGAATAGGTTATATGAGAAGCGCGAACAACGTCATTTTACCTGAACTGTATCGATACAGTTGGGCCGGAGGGAATAGGAGGACAGAATGAAAAAGTACTTTTCGATATTATCCGATATGGAGGAGAAGATCCGGCAGGGTGTATACCATCCTGGTCAAAAGCTGCCTTCTGTCCGCAGTGCCGCGGAAATGTACGGCTGCAGCATCAGCACGATTACGAGAGCCTATGCAGAGCTGGAGAAGCGTCACGCGATCTATTCGGTCCCGCAAAGCGGCTTTTATGTGGTTGTGAAGCCGGGGGATTGGCGCGATAACCGGGACAGCGAAATGATCTATTTCGCTACGGTATTGCCGGACTTGGACGCATTTCCTTATCTGGATTTTCAGCATTGCCTCAATAAAGCAATAGATATTTACAAGTACGATCTGTTTACCTATGGCGATCCGCTGGGACTCGAGTCCTTTCGCCACACGCTAGTGTCTCATTTGGCCAATGACCAGGTGTTCACCAAAGCCGAGCGGATCATTGTTACCTCGGGAGCACAGCAGGCTCTGGAAATAGTAGCGAAGATGCCGTTTCCGAATGGCAGAGATGCGGTGTTGGTGGAGCAGCCGAGCTATGACCGGTATTTGCGGTTTCTGGAGACGGAACGCACACCCGTGTATGGCATCGCCCGTACGGCGGCGGGTATAGATTTGCGGGAATTGGAGCGGTGGTTCAAGAGCGGCAAGATCAAATTCTTTTACACAATGTCGAGATATCATAATCCGCTGGGCACCTCCTATAGCGCGGAAGAGCGAAGGTCTATTGCGAAGCTGGCCGCCAAATACGATGTATTTATCCTGGAAGACGATTATATGGCTGATTTGGGCTCAGACCGGCAAAACGATCCGATTTATGCCAGCGATGGGGGAGAGCATGTCATTTATGTAAAGAGCTTCTCCAAAATCATTTTCCCGGGCCTGAGAGTAGGCGCGGTCGTGTTGCCGGAGCGGCTGCTGAAAACTTTTTACGCGTACAAAATATATCCTGACACGTCGCTGCTCTCCCAGGCGGCCCTTGAAGTGTACATCAAGAATGGCATGTATGAGCGGCATAAGCATAAGATAGGCAGCATGTACGCATCCCGGATGCAGGCTTTGAATGAGTCGGTGGCCCGTTACAATGAGCCAGGGCTAATGGAAGTGCCCGATATCCCATCAGGCATCTATACGCATTTTAAGCTTAAGCCGACCGTTAATGTCGATCGTCTCCTCAAGCGGCTTGCCGATAGGAATATTAGTGTCGTGCCCGGCAAAGGGTTCTACTTAAGCCATTATCTGGAACGGGAGAAGTTCCTACGGATCAGCATCTCTCAGACGCGGCCTGAGCAAATTGACCAAGGGGTCAAGGTCATCGTGGAGGAAGTACGGAAAGGAAGCTGAAGAAGAAATAATCTCCGCCAAGCGGGTGGTCCTTATCATGCAAAGGGAGCACTGCCGGGGCTGATCCGCAGGCCCTTCGTATAGGGGAGGAGCAAAGCAGGCGCTAACGCAAGGAGGCCGCCCTATCAGGTTGATGATGGGACGGTCTCTTTTGTCTGGCTGAAGCCGCCTGCGTTGGATCTGCTCCACTATAATAGCGGGGTAAAGCGCAGGAGTTACACTCACGTTGGATTTGCTCCATTTAAATGAACCGATTTCGGCCCCGGGAGAGTGATTCTGGTGATTATACTGGATGACTTCCAACGTAGCTTGCCTTTTGTGTTTTTACGATGGTACAAAAGACCAGCCTTCCATCTAGCTATAATGGATTTTTTGCAACAAATGCAAAAAATCGGCAACTTCCTTCATTCATGCTGTCCTGGCCAATTGATAGGATGAGGAAAAGGAGGGTTAGCCATGAAATTTCGTACCGATCTCACTTTGGAGAACCACAAGGTTATTTTGCTGCCTCTGCAGTCCGGACATGTAAAGGAGCTGGCCCAATTGCTCAGCGATCCGAGGGTTTGGGAGCTGACTTGGCGGAAAAACATCACGGAGCAAGCGATTGAATTAGCGCTTGAATCCGCATTGGCAAGCAGAGAAGCGGGAACTCAGCTTCCCTTCGTAATTATCGATAAAGCCAGCGGTCGTGCGGCGGGGACGACGCGGCTTGGCGATTTGGACGTGCCCAATCGAAATGTTGAAATCGGCTGGACATGGCTTTCTCCGGATTTCTGGGGAAGGGGAATCAATCCGGCCTGCAAGCTTCTTCTCCTCCAGTACGGCTTCGAAGAACTGGGTGTGCTCCGGGTCCAATTCTCCGCCAGCGGCAGCAATGTGCGATCGCAAAGAGCATTGGAAAAAATCGGGGCAGTGAGGGAAGGTGTGCTTCGCCGGCATCGAGTCGATGCAACTGACGGCGGTACGGTTCATGATAATGTTTTCTATAGCATTCTGGACAGGGAGTGGCCTCTCGTGAAGGAGCGTCTGCTTCAGGAGATAGATGCCTAAATTTAATATAATGAATATATTTTATTTTGACATATTAGATTTAAGAGTAATATATTGGATCTAGTTGGTATGAATGGCATCCAGCTGACTAAATCATAGGGAGTGAACGCATGATGGATATATCCCATATTCAGCCCGATTGGAAAGTAGAGAAGATCGAGATTGCAACTCTTACGGGCGAGCGCGCTAGAAGCGCGGGCTCAAACGGCAGGCTTGGAGATCACGGTAAAAGCTGCTCGGTTCGTATCGCGCGAATAACGATTGATGGCATGGCGGGCTTTGGCCACACGGGATCATTGACCGAAGAATTGGCGGAGTCCGTTATTGGCATGAGGCTCGTGGATCTATTCGACGAGAGCGGCAGAGTGCTTGAACCGTACCGAATTCCGCTTGAATATCCGATTCTGGACTGGCTTGGCCGCAGACAGAATACACCTGTATATGAATTAGTATCCGCTGTCGATCGCAAGCCGGGTTCACCGCTTATTGTTCCTTGCTATGATACCTCGCTTTATTTCGATGACCTGCATTTGCAGAATGAGCGGGATGCGGTGGCGCTGCTGAAAGAGGAGGCTGAGCAGGGCTACTCCAAAGGTCATCGGCATTTCAAGATTAAGGTCGGCCGCGGCGGCAGGCACATGCCGTTATGGGAGGGGATGAAGCGGGATATCGCAATCATTCATGGTGTCGCTGAGGTTGCCGGACCGGAGGGGCGGATCATGATTGATGCCAACAACGCCTATAACTTGAATCTGACCAAAGAGGTGTTGGCAGCTGCCTCGGATGTGAATCTGTACTGGATTGAGGAGGCCTTCCACGAAGATGATGCCTTGTATGCCGACTTGAAAGCATGGCTCCGTGAGCGTGGGCAAAACGTACTGATTGCCGACGGAGAGGGGCTTGCGTCTCCTCATCTCGTCAATTGGGCTAAAAAAGGCTTTGTCGACGTGCTGCAATACGACATAATTTATCCGGGCTTTACCCATTGGCTGGAGCTTGGCGCGCAGCTCGACCAGGCGGGACTGCGTTCGGCACCGCACTGTTATGGCAACGCTTACGGCATCTTTGCACTTGGCCATATTGCGAGTGCGATTAAGAACTTCGAGTTCGTCGAATACGACGATATCGCCATCGAAGGCATGGATACATCCGCCTATCGGGTAGAGAATGGTTTGTTTCACGTCCCTGATAAGGCTGGCTTTGGTCTCGATTTTGACGAGGAGCTGTTTGCAAGACGGGTGCTGGCAAACGGCTGGAGCCGCTAAAGCCGCCAAATACATGCAAGAATACATCGCTTGTCGGGTGAATGCCCCGGGCGGTGTATTTTTTATTTTCCCGATGCCGGTGCGGGCGGAATTTCACTCTAAACTACGGTTGAAAGGTGTGTTTTCTACGGTGTCTGGCCTGAAGATGGCCGTGCTATAATGAACCGGCGCGAGAACAAATATCCGAAAGGAGCCAACAAAAAATGCAATCAACTGCTAATAAGATGGTGTCTGCCGTTTGTCTTTGCCTGGCGATCATCCTGCTGACCGCGATGCCGGTATCTGCTCAGGCACCAACTATTGAAAGCGCTTCCGAAATATCCTCCGCATCTAACTCTCCATTCGCCGATGTGTTGCTGGATACCGTAGAACCGGAGCAATATGGCAAGCTGGAAATCACGTTTAACCTGGATGCTGTCTACGACAATACATTTGATCCGGACGCTCTTTCCAAGTTCGCGGATGCCGCCTCGATAGCCGGTTACGCACTTGATTTTAGTAACTAGTTATTTAGCAGAATAGGGCTAAACAAACAAAGGTGCAGGAGTCCCTGCATCTTTGTTTATGTCTAGCACGCTGACGGGTACCGGGCAAGAGGGTGGAGCCGCTAACGGTGATTAATGGTATGATATTGAGCGGGAAATACGATAAGAATTAACAGGCGGGGATACTTATGAAATTAGAGCGATTAATCTCCATTATCTACAAGCTGCTGAATAACGACGTTCTGCCGGCCTCCGCGCTGGCCGAAGAGTTCCAGGTGTCTCAAAGAACGATCTATCGGGATATCGACGTCATCTGTGCGGCGGGCTTTCCGGTCGTGTCGTATCAGGGGAACAAAGGCGGCTTTGGCATGATGGACGGCTTTAAAATGGATAAAAGCCTGCTCGGATCGTATGATGTTCATTCCTTGATCACCGTACTAAAGGGACTTTCCAGCGTCTTCGAAGATGAACGTGCGCAGGGGACAATCGAGAGACTGCAAACGATTGGGGCGGAGCAGCAGACTTCCAGCCTGGCGGTTGATTTTGAAACCCGACGTATGGACCCCGAAGTGCTTCCGTTAATACGAACGGCTATTTCGGAGCGGAAGGTTATCCGGTTTGATTACATCAATGGGAAGAATGAGCGAACAACCCGCGAAATGGAACCGATCAGGCTGCTTTTTAAATACGGCAACTGGTATATGTACGGCTATTGCCGGACGCGCTGCGATTACCGGGAGTTTCGTCTATCCCGAATGGTCGAGTTAAGCCAAACGGAGCATATCTTTGAGCTGCATCAGGAGGTACCGATAGAGGCTGCTGTTTCATATGGGTCAGGGCAGGATCAGGTGGAGAATGTTGTGCTCCGAGTGGCACCGGAGGCTTTGGCGGAGGCGATGGATCAGTTCGGACGAGTCGAGAAAACCTTTCACGCCGATGGAAGCATGACGATGCGGATCCCGGTGTATAAGCCGCTTGAAGCCAGCTGGCTGTGGGCGATTCTGCTTGGTTTCGGCAGTGGCGCGGAAGTGCTGGAGCCCCGCGGGTTGCGGAGCATTATGAAGGAGCAGCTTCAAGAAGCTCTTAAACTTTATGAGTAGTATGACACACTGTTGTCATACTACTTTTTTTATACTGGGAACATACCAATTAAAAGGAGTCGATATTCATGACGAATTATCCAGTAGAAATGTATAACTATCACGCTTGGGCGAGCCAAACGATCCTCGGGAGATTGAAGGAGCTGCCGCCTGCCGTGCTGCATCAGGAAGTGAACAGCTCGTTCCGGGCGATCGCCGATGCTCTTAGTCATATTTATATGGTTGATAAAACGTGGTACTTGGTGTTATCGGGCACCGATATGGGAGAGGCGCTGCAGGAATGTATGCCTTTAGCCGGGCGTGTACTGGAAACGGCAGAGGATTACGTTAATCTCTTTGCCGAGTTATCCGAACAGTTCAGAGAGTGGTTCCGAAATGCGCCTGATTTGGAGCGCACAATTATCCTTAACAATCCGTATGCCGGAATCCGCGAGACACGCCTATCGGAAATCGTGCTTCAGGTAGTGAATCACGGAACCTATCACAGAGGCAATATTTCCACCATGATGCGTCAACTGGGTTATGCCTCCACCATGAATGATTATGCGTTGTATTGGTATCAGGAACCTGCAGCATCTATTTCATAGTTTCTTTCATCGAAATCGAAGATCGCATGTCTATCTGAGCTATTTGGCTTGGATCCGGGCGGTCTTTCGTTTCGTTTTGCACTAGAATGATGACATTTCCTTTTTTGCGTCCCGTCTCCACATATCGGTGAGCTTCGGCTGCCTGTTCCAAGGAATAGCGTCGATCAATGACCGGTTTTATTTTTTCCGCTTCAAACAGATCTTTGAGAAAGGCTAGATTTTCTTTATTCTGCCTTAGGCCCGCCGCGGTGAATATCGCTTTTTTGCTGCCGGACTTTGAGGTACGCAGCATGGACATCATCGTTCCCGGACTAGGGACAGTGGAGAGGTAAATCCCTCTTGGTGTTAGCGATCCTTTGCACTGCGAGAAGGAACGCTTGCCCACCGCATCAAAAATAACATCGTACATCTGATCACCCCGGGCAAAGTCCTCTTGGTGATAATCGATAACCTTATCGGCCCCCAAGGCTTTCACCCCTTCAAAATTACTGGTACTGCACACACCGGTTACTTCTGCACCGTAGTATCTGGCAAGCTGCACAGCATATGCACCAACTGCTCCGGAAGCGCCGTTAATCAAGATTTTTTGCCCCGGCTGCAGGTTGGCCTTGTCTCTCAGGAAAATTAATGCCGTTAATGCCCCGTCGCAAAGGCCTGCGGCTTCTTCATAAGCAGCATTGCGAGGTTTAAAAAACACCGGTTGATCTTCGGGCAAGCATACGTATTCGGCATAAGCGCCGAAGCGATGTGGACTTATTCCAAATACCTGATCCCCTGTCTTGAATAGCTTTACGTCTTGGCCGACCAGATCGATTTCACCGGCAAATTCTACGCCTAATATCGGGAATTTGGGACTTCGCAGTCCATAGAGAAAACGGATAAAGAAAGGATCTGCTCTTCGGAAGGCGCAATCGGAGGGAGTGGCAACGGCTGCATGTATTTTTATCCGTACTTCATGGCTGTGAGGGACAGGTTGATCGACTTCTTTAAGCTGAAGAATCTCCGGCGTTCCGTACTTTGCGCATAAGATTGCTTTAATAAAAATTCCTCCCCGGGGTGTTTTTACCAAGTTTATGAATAATGTAAACAAAAGTATTCTTTATGTCAAATAAACTTTACACTACGGAGTCAATGATTGCTGATTCAACAGTCGGCTATCGTCTATTACTATTTATAGCTAAATAGTTAATTGCAGAGAGAATTAGTTCTCATTAAGATGGAAATGACTTACTAGAGGAGGAATGGATTTCATTGCGGGTACTAGTATCTCAGGGAAGGGGTAAGAGATGACAATTACCGAAGAAAAGAAGAATTGGAAGAGAGATATTATCCTCTTCTTGAGTAGTCAGACGATCTCGTTGTTTGGTTCTGCCTTAGTACAGTACGCCATTATGTGGTATGTAACGCTTAGTACAAAATCAGGTCTTATGATGACGCTGTTTATCGTGTGCGGCTTCATTCCTACCTTTCTTTTATCGCCGTTTGCCGGTGTGTGGGCGGATCGATTTAACCGAAAATATTTGATTATGATAGCAGACTCTATGATTGCGCTCGTTACACTGCTTCTCGCTATTCTATTTCTGTCGGGTTATGACGAGCCGTGGCTGATGTTTGTCATATGCGCGGTCCGGGCGCTGGGTGCAGGTATTCAAACGCCGGCCGTGGGAGCGATATTGCCGCAGATTGTGCCGGAGGATAAGCTGACGAAGGTTAACGGCATAAACGGAACGCTCCAGGCGTTAATGATGTTTGTTGCCCCTATTCTCAGCGCGACGCTGCTTACCATGGCAACAATCGAAGTTATTTTCTTCATAGACGTCATTACTGCGGTTGTTGCGATTTCAACGTTGTTTTTCTTTTTGCGAATACCTTTGCATCAGAAAGCGTCTGATCAGCAAACGACAAGTTATATGGACGACTTCAAGCAGGGTTTAGCCTACATTAAGAACCACAGCTTTCTGAAAACCTTCTTTAGTTTCTTCGCCATATTCTTTGTGTTGATGGCGCCGGCCGCGTTCTTGACGCCGCTGCAGGTTACGAGAAGCTTCGGAGATGATTATTGGCGGCTGACTGCGATTGAGATTGCCTTTTCGGTCGGTATGATGGCTGGTGGAGCCGTCATCGCATCATGGGGCGGCTTCCGCAACAAAATCTATACGATGACGTTTGCTAACCTGATTATGGGCGTCTGTACGTTACTCCTGGGAGTAATACCGGTATTCTGGATTTACCTCTTTGTTATGGCGGTATTTGGCGTTGCTATGCCTATGGCGAATACGCCTACAACCGTTATGCTTCAGGAAAAGGTGGATCCGAATTATATGGGCCGGATCTTTGGCGTGTTTGGCATGATATCGACCTCGATGATGCCCATTGGCATGCTCATCTTTGGCCCGCTTGCGGATGTCATCGCGATTGAATGGCTGCTCGTTGGCACCGGTTTGTTAATCCTTGTCTTAACTATGTTCTTTGTTGGCAACAAACGATTGCTTGAAGCGGGCAAGTCGGTGTTACAAGCGGAACAGTAGCTCGGTTAGACGGAATATGAAGATGACTCCTGTGCGATACAGGGGTCATCTTTTTTTATTTATTTGAAAGCTTAATATCATTAATATAACATTAAATGTTAACTTAATGATATAAATTAATATTTAAACGGGATGATGAGCAGGAAGTTGTGGCGCATTTTATCGAATTATGTCCTAAATTCCCTAATTAGTGAGACGAATTTCCTCACTTTTCAATTTTAATGTCATGTATATTGACGTCAAAAATGCCCGCCCCTATAATGAGGATGCGAACGTTGGAAATGCAATCCAATTTAATGTTCGTATATAGAAAAAAGGAACTGGGGAGTGGAGAGATGAAAAAGAAATGGTTTTATCAGTCGGGGCTTGTTGCAGTTGTGCTTAGTTTACTGCTTGCAGCCTGCGCCAACAATGAGGAACCGGCATCCACGACAACAGAGAGCGGTTCGGGAGCCGCATCCGGCGATGTTATCAAAGTTGGGGTATTACATTCCTTAAGCGGCACGATGGCAATCAGCGAGGTATCCGTTCGTGATGCGGAGATGATGGCCATTGAAGAAATCAACGCAGCCGGCGGCGTGCTTGGCAAGAAGATCGAAGCGGTTCAAGAGGATGGCGCATCCGACTGGCCGACCTTCGCCGAGAAAGCGCGCAAGCTCATCTCTGAAGACAAAGTGGCAACGGTGTTCGGGGGGTGGACGTCCTCCAGCCGCAAAGCAATGAAGCCGGTGTTCGAAGAATTGAACGGGCTGCTCTGGTATCCGGTTCAATACGAAGGCCTCGAAGCCTCCCCTAACATTTTCTATACAGGCGCAACAACGAATCAGCAGATTGTTCCGGCGGTCGATTGGCTGCTCGAGAACCGCGGCAAGAGGTTCTATCTGCTTGGCTCGGATTACGTCTTTCCCCGTACAGCAAATCTGATTATCAAAGAGCAATTGAAAGCGAAAGGCGGAGAAATGGTTGGAGAGGAATATACGCCGCTCGGCCATACCGACTACAGCACGATTATCAGTAAAATCAAAGAAGCGAAGCCGGACGTCGTGTTCAATACGCTGAACGGCGACAGTAACGTGGCTTTTTTCAAGCAGCTGAAGGATGCAGGTATATCGGCTCAAGATATAACAACGCTGTCCGTATCGGTGGCGGAAGAAGAAATCCGCGGTATCGGCGTAGATGTGCTCCAAGGCCATCTGGCTGCATGGAACTACTATCAAACGACGGACACACCTGCGAACAAGACGTTCGTGGAGAATTATAAGAAGAAGTACGGCGAAGACCGCGTAACGGCTGACCCGATCGAAGCGGGCTACACGGCGGTGTACCTGTGGAAGGCTGCCGTAGAGAAGGCGGGCTCGACCGACGTCGATAAAGTAAAAGCGGCGGCAAAGGATCTTGAGTGGGATGCTCCGGAGGGCAAAGTAAAGATTGACGGAGAAAACCAGCATATTTACAAAACGGTTCGGATTGGCGAGGTGCAGTCAGACGGACAGTTTAAAGAGCTATGGAACTCGGGTGATGCGGTTATGCCGGATCCGTTCCTGAAAGGCTACGACTGGGCAGCGAGCATCAAGCCGACTGACTGATCAGGCGGAGATAAGTTAAGCGGCAGTAGTCTGCAACCGGTGATACGGCAAAAGGATGGGGGAGTATTCGACAGATTATTGCTTCGGATACTCCCTTTCCTTATAAGCAGTCCAAGGTTAATCGCGTTAACCATAAAGGAGTTGAAGACATATGGAGGTCATAACGCTGCAGTTGTTTAACGGGCTGAGCGTCAGCTCGATTCTGCTGCTGATTGCGCTTGGCTTGGCGATTACGTTTGGGTTGATGAAGGTCATCAATATGGCGCACGGGGAGCTCATCATGATCGGCGCCTACTCCACGTACCTGACGCAAAATATTTTCAACGACTATTTGCCGAAATCGATGTTCGACTGGTATTTCGCGCTCTCCATACCTGTCAGCTTCCTTATTGCTTTCCTGTTTGGCCTTATCCTTGAAATGAGTCTCATCCGGTTTCTGTACGGAAGACCGCTCGACAGTCTGCTGGCAACATGGGGTGTTGGTCTGGTGCTGCAACAGCTTGCAAGATCAATCTTCGGTGCGCCAAACGTTGCGGTAACGAGTCCGTCCTGGCTTGATGGGGGCGTTACTTTCCTTGGCGCGGTTCTTCCTTACAAAAGGCTGTTTATCATCGGGCTTGTCGCTCTCACGCTGCTTGCGATGTACTTCTATATTTACCGGAGCCTTGAAGGGCGGAGAATGCGGGCGGTTATGCAAAATCGCGACATGGCGGCATGCCTTGGCGTATCGACGCGTCGCGTAGATGCAATGACGTTTGCGATTGGTTCGGGTATTGGCGGCATTGCGGGATGCGCGCTTACGCTGCTTGGTCCAATCGGACCATCGCTTGGCACTTATTATATAGTAGATGCCTTTATGGTTGTGGTCCTTGGCGGTGTTGGCAAGCTGGTAGGTACCGTGCTGGGCGCGCTAGGAATTGGCGTATTCAATACAATGTTCGAATATTGGACGAATGCGTCGCTTGGCAAAGTGCTGGTATTCCTCTGTATCGTTGCTTTCCTGCAATGGAGACCGATGGGATTCGTCGCAATGCGCTCGCGTTCGCTTGATTCATAGAGAGAGGTGGAGAAGCAAATGTTGACCGTGCGAAAATTATCTCCCCAGCGGTTATGGCTGCTCGCCGGATATGCAGCGGCGGCAGCAGCGCTATTCTCGGCTCCGCTATTTTTAAGCGACTTCCGGTTAAATTTGTTGGCCAAGTTTTTGGCGTTTGCGATTGTGGCGTTAGGGCTCGATCTCATCTGGGGCTACACCGGCATTCTTAGCCTGGGGCATGGCATTTTCTTTGGCCTTGGCGCTTATGCGATGGCGATGTACTTGAAGCTTGAGGCAAGCGGCGGAAGGCTTCCGGATTTTATGGGGTGGAGCGGGCTTAGCGAGCTGCCGTTCTTCTGGAAGCCGTTCGAGAGCTTTGGCTTTGCAGTGCTGATGGGAATACTCATACCTGCGGTTTTGGCGCTGTTTCTAGGCTTTTTCACCTTCCGCAACCGGATTCGCGGCGTTTATTTTACGATTCTTACGCAGGCGCTCGTTATTATTACAGCCACGCTGCTTGTTGGTCAACAGGCGTATACCGGCGGGACAAACGGCGTTACGGGTTACAACGATATACTAGGTGAATCCATTGCTTCGCCCGATACGAAGCGGATGCTGTATTGGGTAACAGCAGCTGTTCTGGTGGCGGTGTTTATTGTTTGCCGGTACGTCGTGAAGAGCAGGTTTGGCAAAGTGCTCCGCGCAATCCGTGACGGAGAGAACCGCGTGAGATTTATCGGTTATAATCCGGCGGTTTATCAGATGGTTATTTTCACAATGTCGGCCGCTATTGCGGGGATTGCTGGGATGTTGTTCGTGCTCCATGTTGGCATTATTTCGCCTTCCATGATGGGGATCGTGCCTTCGATTGAGATGGTGCTGTGGGTTGCCATTGGTGGCCGCGGTACGTTGATAGGCGCGGCACTTGGCGCTGTGCTGATGAACTGGGCGAAAAGCGAATTCAGCACGACATATCCGCAAGGGTGGACGTATTTCCTCGGTGGCGTGTTTATCCTTGTAGTTGTCTTTCTGCCAAACGGGCTGGCGGGTCTGGCCAGTAAGCTCAAGCTCAGCAAAACAAGAGAGGTTAGGAGTGAGGCCGAGCATGACGGAATCGAGCATCCTGCAGTGTGATGAGGTGACCGTTGCGTTTGATGGGTTCAAAGCGATTCAGGGCATGAGCCTGCATTTGCAGAAAGAGGAGCTTCGTTTTTTAATCGGACCAAACGGTGCTGGTAAAACAACGATGCTGGACGTTATCTGCGGCAAGGTAAAGCCCACAACTGGTTCAGTTACCTTCAAGCAATCCATTGATATTGCAAAGAAAAAAGAGCATCAGATTGCCGAGCTTGGCATCGGACGTAAGTTCCAAGCGCCGTCGATTTTTCCATCGATGACGGTGTTCGAGAATCTGGAGATTGCCATGCGCCAACGGCGTAGCGTGTTTACGGTGATGTTTGCCCGGATGAAGGCGGAGGAGCGGGAACGTATTGAGCAGCAGCTTGTTATGATCGGGCTGCAGGATAAGGCCGATTGGCGGGCAGGCGGCTTGTCGCATGGCGAGAAGCAATGGCTTGAGATTGGCATGATGCTGCTTCAAGAGCCGGAGGTATTGCTGCTGGATGAGCCTGTAGCGGGGATGACCGATAAGGAAACGGATAAAACGGGCGAGCTCTTGATCGAGATTGCCCGGCATCGTTCGATCGTTGTGGTGGAGCATGATATGGAGTTTGTCCGTAATTTTGCGAGCAAAGTGACGGTTATGCATGAAGGAAGGCTGCTGAAGGAAGGCTCGATGGAAGAAGTGCAGCGGGATGACCGCGTAGCTGAGGTTTATTTGGGAAAAAGGCGGGATGCGGATGCTAGCCGTTCAACAGCTTGAAGCCGGTTACGGGGAAAGCGTCATTCTGCGCAATGTGACGCTGCGGGTGGAGCCGGGGCAGGTCGTCTGCCTGCTCGGGCGCAATGGCGTAGGGAAGACGACGCTGATGAAGAGCATTATGGGCTTGCTCAAGGCACGAAGAGGAGCTGTCGCCTACAATGGGCATGAGCTTACGAAGGCTGCGCCGGGCCGCCGTGCAAGGAGCGGGATTGGTTATGTGCCGCAAGGGCGTGAAATATTCGGACAGTTAACCGTATATGAGAATATATTGGTCGGACTTGAAGCTTCACGCGAGAAGAAGGCAGTGCGGTCGATTCCGGAGGAGGCCATCGCCAAATTCCCGGTGCTTCCCGCGATGTACAGCCGGCGCGGCGGTGACCTGAGCGGCGGACAGCAGCAGCAGCTCGCGTTCGCAAGGGCACTCGCTTCAAAGCCGGATCTGCTGCTGCTGGATGAGCCATGCGAAGGCATCCAGCCTTCGATCGTCGACGATATCCGTGACGTGATTCGATCCATCAAGGCAGACGGCAAGACGTCGATTCTGCTCGTGGAGCAGAGCCTTGATTTCGTGAAGAGCGTCGGCGATTATTTCTATGTGCTGGAAAAGGGCGCGATCGCTTGGGAAGGCGGCTTTGAGGACTTAAGTGACGAAGTGATTAAGAAGTATTTAACGGTGTGAGTCCCCGGGATGATCTCCGATCCGTCTAGAAAAGCACCCTGCAGACTCTGGTTTGCAGGGTGCTTGCGCTTGTCATGCCGCCGCTTATTGTTCTAGCAGCTCCAACGGCAAAAAGGCGTAATCCCCGTTCTTGACTATGTTGCCTTTGCGAACAGGAATAGGGTGCTTGAAGAGCGGGCCATCGATTACGGTGGTATGGAACTCGCCGCCTTCTCCACACGGGTCAATGCCACGAGCTTGCAATTCCTTCACGTAGTCGTGAGTTAACGTTCGTCCCAAATCTTCTTCCCGCATCCCAAGCGTTACATTCACTGTGACCAGAACGGATATGAATCCGAGATCTATAAATTCTTTGACAACCTCATGATGATCCATTTCCCATAGCGGCATTCCAAGCTTTAGGCCGGCTATTTGGGTAACCTTGTCATGCCAGCAATCCTGGACAGGCATATCCAAGTCTCCCGTGACTAACACTTCCGCTCCTTGACGTTTGGCTTGTTCTAGAAGGGTTATAAATTTGGCTTCATAATCGTCCCAGCTTGCAGCCGCAGTAAAAACGGGCAAGCCGATAGATTCAGCTTGGGCGCTGATAAGCTCCGGGGGCATTCCGTGGGATCTGGAACGTTTCCCTTCCTCCTCCATCATGACGATAAGTCCGATTGGTTCTCCAACCTTCATGGATTTATACAGCGCGAGGACGCTATCTTTGCCCCCGCTAAAAGAAGCTATGAATTTATGCCCGTGAGCGCCAGTTTTCCATTTCACCGTTTCTTTCATTCCTATCGTTCTCCTTTATGATCAACTCAGTGAATTGTAACACGACTGCTCCTGAATATGGTTGCTATTAAAGGTATTCCCGATTAGACGGGGAATTACTTAAGTGACTGATATAATGCCTAATCGAATACGTCCTCAGTATTCTATATTGGAGGAACGAGCCGATGACCATTAAAGAGCAGACGATCGTAACGTCTACGGGAAACAAAATCGTAACCAAGGATAAAGAGATTCGTATCGTTGGAAAAATGGATGAACCGCTTATTTTGATCCTGGAAGATGTATTAAGTCACGCAGAATGCGACTTGTTGATTGACTTGGCTACGGCTAGAATGCAACGCGCCAAAATAGGGAACTCTCACGATGTCAGTGACGTTAGAACAAGCAGCAGCATGTTCTTTGAAGAAAGCGAAAACGAAAGCATTGTGCAAGTGGAGTCCCGAATTGCTGAACTGATGAATATCCCTGTCGCTCATGCAGAACCGCTGCAGGTTCTGCGGTATCAACCGGGAGAACAATATCATCCTCATTTTGACTATTTCACAAAAGGCAATGACGTTAATAATCGGATAAGCACGCTGGTCATGTATTTAAATGATGTGGAAGAAGGCGGCGAGACGTATTTTCCTTCTCTTCGCTTTTCGGTAACGCCCAAGAAAGGCAGCGCGGTTTACTTTGAATATTTCTATAACGATCCCCGCCTGAATGAATTAACGCTGCATGCAGGTCATCCCGTAGCAGCCGGAGAGAAATGGGTAGCTACCCAATGGATGAGAAGACAAAGATATCGCTAAATGCTTAAATAGACAAATAGAGCCGGAAATCCGCTGAGGATTCCGGCTCTTTTATGGTTAAAACATAGTGGCATCAATTCCCTTAGGGAATTCTTAGCTTTATCCGCTAATGTCGGGAGTTGGATTGACGGATGTGTGGTACAATGAATCGATCAATTCGAGAGATTTGGGCAAGTACTAATTATGGTATATAAATGAATGGAGATAAAGAACAATGAGTTTGTTAACAGTTGAGCAGTTATCGCATACGTTTGGCGACCGGGTCTTGTTTAAGGATGTGTCCTTCCGTTTGCTTGAAGGCGAGCATATCGGCCTGGTTGGTGCGAATGGTACAGGGAAATCGACACTTATGAATATTTTGACGGGCAAGCTGCTGAAGGACGAGGGCAAGGTGGAATGGACGCCCCGCGTTCGTTACGGTTATTTGGACCAGCACACCAAGCTTGAAGCGGGGAAGACGATCCGGGACGTGCTTAAGGATGCGTTCCTGCCTTTGCTTGTATTAGAAGAAGAGCTTAACGATATTGCTGCGCAAATGGGCGATGCCGATCCGGATACGCTGGAGCAGCTGTTAGTGCGGATGGGAGAAATTCAAGAGGAGCTTGAGATTGGCGATTTCTATCTGATCGACGTGAAGGTCGACGAAATGGCCAATGGTTTGGGTCTTAACGCAATCGGACTTGACCGTGACGTGACGGCGCTTAGCGGCGGACAACGGACGAAGGTTCTGCTTGCCAAGCTGCTGCTTGAGAAGCCGGGCGTCTTATTGCTTGATGAGCCTACCAACTATTTGGATGAAGAGCATATTAACTGGCTGACGAATTATTTGAAGAATTATCCGCATGCTTTTGTTCTAATTTCCCATGAGACCGCCTTTATGAATCAGGTCGTTAACGTGATTTATCATCTTGAATTCACGAGACTGACGCGTTATACCGCCAATTATGAGAAGTTCCTCGAGATGGCCGAGCTGAACAAGGCGCAGCATATTGATGCTTACGCGAAGCAGCAGGATTATATCAAGAAACAAGAAGAGTTTATTCAGAAAAACAAGGCGCGCGCATCGACCTCCGGGCGTGCGAAGAGCCGCGAGAAGCAGCTCGACCGCATCGATCGTATCGATAAGCCGGAGGAAGCGGCCAAACCAACCTTTACCTTCAAGGAGTCGAGAACAAGCGGCAAGACTGTATTTGAAGCACAAGGAATGGTCATCGGCTATAACAAACCCCTCCTGCCCAAGATGGATATGGTCATTGAGCGCGGCGACAAGATTGCGATTGTAGGCTGCAACGGCGTGGGTAAATCCACCCTTCTGAAGTCGATTCTTGGCGTTATTCCGCCGCTCGATGGCAAGACCTACCTTGGCGATTATTTATCGCCTGCTTACTTCGAGCAGGAAGCGAAGGCTCCAACGATGACTCCGCTGGAGGACGTGTGGGATGAGTTTTCTTTCATGAACCAGCATGAGGTTCGGGCTGCTCTTGCCCGCTGCGGGTTGAAAAATGAGCATATTACCCGCCCTCTTAACCAGCTTAGCGGTGGAGAGCAGGCGAAGGTTCGTCTTTGCAAGCTGATGCTGCGGGAGAGCAACTGGATCCTGTTCGATGAGCCGACGAACCATTTGGACATTGTCGCCAAGGCCGAACTGAAGCGTGCGCTGAAAGCCTACAAGGGTACAATAGTTCTTGTCTCCCATGAGCCGGACTTCTATGAAGATTGGGCAACCAAAACATGGGATGTAGAAGCGTGGGCCATGCAGAGCCAGAGATAATACAGCGCAAGACGCAGATGAGAGGGCTGTAACAGGTTATGAGCAAGTAACCTGTTACAGCCCTATTTGCGTTTCTGAAACGGTTCGTTCTGGTTATAAGAAAAGGGGACAGGGAATAATGTGGTAATACACCTAAAATTTCAGTATGACTGAGAAGAGTGATAGAGATGAAGGAAGTTACTTTTAAAGCTTTTGCCATTACCAATGAAATTGATTTGAACCAAATTGCCATCCATTGCGGCATTCCCAAGAAGTATACCTGGGAGCAGCCTCTCATCTTGAGAGGCGACATTCTGGAGTCTATTCTTCAGCAGCAGGTAGATCATTCCCTGCAGGTGCTTGTGTTTTCCTTTGGCAGCATTGTCTTCGTTAATAACTCGCGTCCGCAGGACATCATAGCCTTTCTCAGATACGTACAGACTTTCGAGCCGGATATCGACATCGGGAATGCAGACCGGTACTCCGATGATTACTGCCTTCGTTACGGAGAGAAAGATACGCTGGAGCTGACGGATGAATATGTGGAAGTGCCGGAATTTGAGGCGTTCCACCCGGAACTCATATCTACCGTTCTTGCAAAATCGGTGGCGCTTGAGAAGGTAGAGGAGCAGCTCGGGAAAATTCATGACAAGCTTGAGAACATGATCGAACGGCTGGAGAAAGGAAAGCTGAGAATCGGCAACAAGGAGCTGGCCAGGACAACGGCCATTATCCTTCGTTACGAGTATAACACCCTTGGTTATATCATGATTTTGGATAAGCCCGATATTACATGGAGCAGCAGCCATGCCGGAGAGTTTTACGACAGTATGCTGGAATTTTTCGAGCTTAACGACCGGTATAAAATATTAAAAAGCAAAACAGAGTTTCTGCACCACATCATGGAGGGCTTCTCGACGATCAGTCATTCCATACGGGGTCTATTCGTCGAATGGATTATCGTTATTCTGATTATTATCGAGGTCGTTCTGACGGTTCTGCAAATAGCCGGTGTGCTGCCATAGGTGCGACTTAAAGCGTCGTTAACTAATGATGCGAATGGTATTAAGGAAGGAGCATGGCTTAATGGCTGTGCTCTTTTTTGTCTGCATTTTTTGGCTTGCGGGGCCACATCGTGTAGCTGAAGCTGATCAGGAAATCGATGGCGAGAATGATGGACCACTTTTGAATAACGGACAGCAGACTGGCCGTTCGGTTCTCGTCGTTAATCCATAAAATAATGCCATACAGCAAAGCGCATCCGATAAACCAGGCGAGCAAGTGGAGGAGCCATCCCGTCCTCTCGTTACGCGCATGTTCCTTGCCGGTCTTTACCTTTGGCGCGGGTGGAGGACCTCCGGCAAACCGGTGAGCGAAGCGTACATCCGCCCAGCGGATCATCCGGCTTCCGAATGCAATCGAGACGCCGATATAGATGGCCGCGAGGCCATGGACGAAGCTGGCTTCCCCGCCCTGATGCAAGTCAATCGCAGTCGCCGCAAGCAGAACCAGATCAACAACAGGCGTGCAGGCCAGAAGGACAGCTCCCAATCTCTTGCGCCGCAGCAGGTATCGGCATGCCAAACCCGCAAGCACAAACACCCAGAACGCGATTTCGCAGCCAATAATCACTGAGATGACCATAGAGGTGCAAATCAACTCCTTTTTTAGTACAATCGTATTAATAAGATTATAACACAGTTGTGCTAAAAAATGCCGAAGGATTATAATAGAGCTATGCCTAAAATTGTAGATCATCAAATACGCAAGGAACAGCTGGCGGAAGCAGCCTGGAAGGTGATCCGCCGGGAAGGCCTGGATAAGCTCTCCGTGCGCCGCGTTGCGGATGAAGCGGGTATATCCCTTGGATCGCTGAGGCATTATTTCGAGACGCAGGCCGAGCTCTTGACCTTCTCGATGCGCCTTCTGTCGAAGCGGGTGAATGAACGCATTCAGCAATTAACTTTTACCGAAGACATGCGGCGCAATATGGAGCTGGTTATCGCAGAGCTGCTGCCGCTGGATGAGGAGCGTACGGCTGAAGCAGAGCTGTGGCTCGTGTTTGCCGGGAAGGCGATTTCCGATCCTGCCATACGCGAGTTAAGCCTTGAAGTGCATGACGAGCTGTATGCCGGTTTCCGCAGCATGATCGACAGCTTAATAAAGCTTAATCTAGCGAAGGATGAGATTGACCCCGAAGAGGAGACGAAAACCTTGCACGCCATTGTCGACGGTTTGGTTGTGCATCGGGTAATGGTTCCGGAGCGGATTGAAGCGGGAGAGATGCAGATGGTTGTTTCCCGTCACTTGGATCGGATATTCAAGAGCTGAGCTTATCAATTGGGGAAGGAAGTGCAAAGGCATGGAAGCAAAACCGGTTGGCCTAACGCAAGCAGCAGGTTTTCAGGTAGGCGTTAGGAAAACGTTAGCCGCGGAGAAGGGGCTAATATGGTCTTATTTGATGTCACCCGCCGGGCTGGGTATCTGGCTAGGCAAGATGAATGAGCTGGACCTTGCACCAAAGATGAAATATCGGAGCGAGGATGGAGCGGTTGGCGAGGTTCGGGTTGTAAAGCCGAATGAGCAGATTCGTCTGACTTGGCAGCCAGAGGGCTGGGATAAGCCGTCGACCATCCAGATTCGTTTGATTGACGCAACAGAGGGGCGGACGACCGTATCCTTCCATCAGGAAAATCTGGGTAATCAGCAGACAAGAGCACAGATGAAGAAGCGATGGGAACAATCGCTCGATCAGCTGGCCGGCTATATCGATACACTAAATTCCTGATCGGATAAACAAACCAGAAAAAAAGCGGAAATCAATTCCCTGCCGGGAACTGATTTCCGCTTTTTTCCACTTCTGTTTTATGATTTGAAATAGACCGCAAGTCCGAATGAAATAACAGCGTTTAACCCGGTCAAAGCTCAAAATTTAGTCAATTTTTCTCATATTTTAGCAACATTTATCGGTTATGCTTGAATAAGCACGAGAAGGACTCTTGTTGTTTCCTATAATTGCTACTCGTCTTACCCGTAAATTTACAGGTATGATTATCCCAAATGGTAGAGTGGCGGATCTTATAAATGAGGTTGGTTACGGTGAAAAAACGAATAGGTTTGCTGGCCGCCCTGACAGCCGTTCTGCTGGCGCTGTTCTGGTTTGTTAACGGCAATGGAGACAGCGGGGAAGATGGCGGCACGGCAGTCCCTTCTAACTATGGTGATACGCTTGGCTTTAAGCCGCATCGTCTGGAGCTGCAACGGTTCATTGAGCAGAAGCTTACGGGCGAGGCTGGCGTTTACACCAATTACAAGGAAACCAATGAAGCCGCGGAAGCAGCTACTGGCCATGAGACGCTGAGCGAATCTGCCGGCTTGCTCATGCGTTATTACGCCCTAACCGGGCAAAAGGAAGCTTTCGATGCCGTTTGGTCGCAGGCCAAAAAGACGCTGGCAACGAACTTCGGTTTTAGTTACAGATACAGCCCTTTGCAGGGCAAGAAATATATGGTTAATGCCGTCGTCGACGATCTGCGGATTATCCGCGCGTTACATGAAGCAGAGACGGCCTTTGGAGAAGAATACGGCCGGGATGCCGCTCATTACGGCGATTTGTTGTATAAGCATAATGTCCGGAAGGACAGACTGTTTGATTTCTATGATAGCACATACAGGAAGACCAATGATTTCTTAACTTTGTGCTATACCGATTTCCAATCGATTCGCTTGTTGGAGGTTCCGTCAAAGGATAAGCGGAATTTGGAAGAGAGACTGTTTGAAATCGTCTCTGGCGGGTATTTGTCCGAGGGGTTCCCGTTCTATGAGACCCGCTATAATTACACGACCGGCAAGTACGGTGACCACGAGGGTGAAATAAGTACAATCGAGTCGCTGCTTACGGTGTTGTCACTTGCTGAAATCGGCAAGGAGCGTAGCGCAAGCATTACATACCTGAAGCAGGCAGTGGATGCGGGTAAGCTTTACGGCCGTTACGACCGGAAGGGCAAGCCCGTTACGGATATCCAGTCTACGGCTGCCTATGCCATTGCTGCGATGATTGGTTCGGTGATTGGCGACCGGGAGCTCTATGAGAGCAGCGTTCGCCGCATGGAGCAATTCCGCATCGATGATGTGGCAAGCCCGCTTAACGGGAGCTATGGGAATGCGGCTGCTGAAGAAGTTTATTCGTTCGATAATTTGACGGCTTTATTGGCTTATGCCTATTAAGACTTCATAGGAATGTATGCGGAAAGGGGCATGGCATGATAAAGCTGCTTAAACAAACGATAACGGTATTGGAAAAGTACATATCTCCGGCCTCGCTGGCGGCGTTTGGTGTAGCGCTTGTTTTGCTGATCGAGCTTTTTATTCCGCCTTATATCGGCATGGCTGATAACGGAGACTATTACCGGATTTTGTACAGCAATGGCTTGTACTTTAACGTACCGGATTACACGAGCCAAACGCTCGGATATTTTGTCAAAACTTTCGGAATTTTCCAATACTACAATGAGAATAGTGCGCTGTTATGGTCTTCGCAGACCTTGTTTGTCCGCCTGTCGCTTGCGATCAGTAAGTGGCTTGGATATGATCAGCAGTTCGATATCCGGATTCAGGCAGCGCTTTACAGCGTGCTGTACATCGGTGCCGTGTATTTGTTTGTGAAGGCCGCAGCCTGGAAGGCTTCGCGCCGTGCGGGGTACGGGCTGGCGGCTGCGGCGGTTTTTGTGTTCGGAGACATCGGATATTTGGCGTATTTCAACTCGTTCTACAGTGAGAGCGTTGTGCTGATTATGCTGCTGTTATTGTTCAGCGCGTGTATGCTGCTGTACCAGCGGCAGTACAACGATTATTTTCTGCTCTTCCTGTTTGGTGCCAGTGCGTTAATCCTCACGACGAGTAAGCAGCAAAATGCACCGATTGGCCTGATTGTCGCTATCGTCGCGGTATTGTTCGTTTTCCTGCGGCGGGGGAGGGTATTCCGCACGTTAGCCGGCGTGCAGGCCCTTGTCCTGCTGCTTACGGCAGTAGGTACATATGCCCTCATTCCGGAGCAATTCGTAAACATAAACAAATACCACGCAATGACGAGGGGCGTCCTGATGACGGCGGATAATCCGGAGGAGGCGCTGGATTTTTTCGGCATAGACAAGCAGTTTGCGGTGCTTACCGGCGCGATTTATTATGATCAGTTCTCGCCAATTCCCGTCGAATCGGAGGAGATGCAGGTCCAGTTCCTGGACAAGTACGGCTTTCCTTCCATCGCACGGTATTATCTGACCCATCCCGGTGCGGCGAGCAAGATTTTTGAGACCGCTGCGCGTAATGCTTTTTCAAACCGGACGAAGCTCGGCAACTACGAGAAGACGACGGGCAAACCATTTGGAAAGCGTACGCTGGCCTTTTCCGGATACAGTTATTTGAAAGAACTGGCTGCCCCGAAGACGTCCGGTTTTGTCGTGTTATGGATGGTTGTGATCGCCGGGCTGTACGCGCCTTCGTTCTATAAGGCGGTTAAGGCGCGTGCGCTTCGGAGAGCCCTTCGGCTCCCCATCATCCTGATGATGATGGCGTCTGGGTTATGTGCAATGGGGGTAGCCGTCATTGGCGCCGGAGATGCGGACATTGCAAAGCATGAGTTTTTATTCGCGGCGGCGTTTGATCTGGTTACCTTCTGGACGATTGCCGACTGCGTATGCCGGCGGTTATGGGGGCCAAATGCGCAGAAAAATGCGGGTGAGGAAGAAGACGAGCTATCGCTCGGGCAGCAGCAGGGGGGACATCTATGAGCAGACGGGCAGGAGTAAAGTTTTGGTTGTTATTTTCACTGTGTCTCTGCTTGCCGGCGGCTTTGCTGATCCCGATCCCCGCGGCCGCACAAGAGGAAGCCAAGTCCTCCGCTAATGTGCTGCTTATCTATGACAGCCTCGCGCTTGACACTCCTGCAGCCGGTAACGTAGAAACCTTGCAGCGCCTGCTTCTCTCGCTTGGGATGACGGTAAGGACGATTGCGTCTGACGCCTACGAGCCCGGGATGGCAGGGGAATCCCGGAAGCTGATTACGGTTTGCAACACGGAGGATTTGTGCAGCTCAATCGCGCATGAGGCGGATGGATACACAGGGGACTGGCTGCATATCGGGCCAAATCCCCCCAATGCTCTTCGCGGGAAGCTTGCTTTGCAGACAGAGACCGCATCGAGGCAGTCGCTCAAACTGTCGGTTGGCGGACTCTCAGAGGACCATGTCTTCGTTGACCATCTAGCCTTGATTAGGGAGGGACAGGGAGAGACTTTCGGCCAAATGACTTCCTCCGAGGGCACGTTTGATGCTCCATTTGGTATAAAGGCCGGCGGCTACGCGTATGTCCCTTATTTTGAGCCGGGCAATTTGAGCGAAATGGCGCTCGCGTATGTTCTGCGGTCATGGCTCGGTATAGAGGCATCGGCACAATCGTATTTACTTATTCGGGATGTTACGCCGTTCATCGACCTCGATAGACTGGAGGCGCTCTCGGAGCAGCTGTATGACGCGGGAATTCCGTTTCTGGTCAGCGTAAGCCCGCTGTTCAACAATACGGATTACCCGGCAATGAAGCGATACATGGCCGCTCTGCAAACCGTGCAGTCCTATAACGGGAGCGTGCTTGTCAACGTTCCGCCGCCAACATCCGCGGGGCAGGATCATACGGTGTTGAAGGAGCAGATGGACGGATTCCTGAATCATTTGGCCGAAGCGGGCATCGCCCCTCTCGGAATGACGGGAGAGGTGAAGAGAGCGCAGGAGAAGGCTGGGCGCGAAGCGGGCTTTGCGTTCTCGGGTACGACTGTTTTGTTCCCGAATGAAGCGGCATTCCCCTTCCAATCGGAGACTGTGCTGCCTTTTGCCTCTTCGCCATACAGCCTGCCGGCAGATGTGCTTCTCCAGATTAGCCGTGAGGACAAGATCTGGCCAGCCTTTCCTGTCGATATGGCAGTTACGCTTGATTGGTCTGAGATTGACGTCAGGCAGGAAGAGGTTATTCCATCCGTCGCAGGAAGCTGGCTGCCGTTCGCCGATTTCAAGTCCGGTGAGCATAGCCTGAGCAGCAGCTTGCACAAGGCCGAATCCTTGCAGGGGGCACTGCTCCTCGACGGTAAGTCGGCTGACCTGCAGGACCGGTCGAATCCGGCAGAGGATGCTCTTCAACTTCAGCCGCCCGCACAAAAGGAGAGCTTTCAGTTATTGTTTTCGGTACAGAGCAGGGTCTTGATTGTACTGATTGTTACAACCTTAATGCTGTTCGCCGTTTTCCTCACGGTCGGATACCGTTTTTATAAGAGAAAATATTACAAGTCGGGGGGGAGCTTATGACAATACCGGATATATTAATGGTCATATGCGTGTTATGTATCTGGTCCTTGCTGCTCGTGAATATTGTGCTGATCATCGCCGGCTACTTCTATTACATGAAGCTGGAAAATGAGAAGCCGCCTGAGCTGGTGGGGGAAGAGCCTTTCGTGTCGATTATGGTACCGGCTCATAATGAAGGCATGGTGATTACCAAAACCGTAGAGTCTCTGCTTGCGCTCGATTATCCGCATGACCGGTATGAAATTATCGTCATTAATGATAATTCTTCAGATAACAGCAGCGTTCTGCTTGGTCAATTGCAGGAGAAATACAAGGGCCGCAATCTGATTATCATTAATACCGACAACGTAATCGGAGGCAAAGGGAAATCGAACGCCCTGAATATCGGCTTCACCCGCAGCAAAGGGGAGTTGATCGCCATTTACGATGCCGACAATACTCCGGAGCGGACAGCGCTTCGCTATCTTGTCGCCGAAATTGTGAATGATCCCAAGCTTGGAGCGGTCATAGGCAAATTCCGGACAAGAAACCGGGATCAGAATCTGCTCACCCGGTTTATTAACATCGAGACCTTATCGTTTCAGTGGATGGCTCAAGCCGGCAGGTGGAAGCTGTTCAAGCTCTGCACGATACCGGGCACCAACTTCATCATGCGCCGATCGATTGTTGAGGCTATCGGCGGCTGGGATACGAAGGCGATCGCCGAAGATACCGAGATCAGCTTCCGCATTTACATGATGGGGTACCGGATCAAGTTCCAGCCCAAGTCGGTTACCTGGGAGCAGGAGCCGCAGACGATTAAGGTATGGTTCAAGCAGCGTACGCGTTGGGCGAAGGGGAATATATACGTAATCGTCAAGAACATTCCGCTGCTCTTCAGGCCGGAGGCGCGCAGAATCCGCTTTGACATTCTGTATTTCCTGGCCATTTATTTCTTGCTTGTTACCTCGCTCTTAACGTCGGATTTGCTGCTCATTCTGCATGCTTTAGGCTACGTCCATACGACCATTTCCGGGCTAAGCCTCTATCTGTGGATGCTTGCTGTCACGCTGTTTGTGGTGGGGACGTTTGTCACTCTCATTACGGAAAAAGGAGAAATGCGCCCTTCGAATCTCGGCATCATCCTGCTGATGTACGTCAGTTACTGCCAGCTGTGGATGCTCGTCGCTGCTAACGGGCTGTATCAATATATCAAGGACGTTATTTTTAAACGTGAAGCCAAATGGTACAAAACGGAACGGTTTTGAGAAGGAAGTGAATGTATGGAGAGAAGAGCTGGATTTGCGGCATGGGTTATCGCCTTGGTTGTCGCGCTGCTTATACCTGGTGCAGGCACGCTGTCTGCAGCGGCTAACCAGGTGCAGAAGATTTATGAAACTCCCATGCCGGAAACATCGCTTATGGGTACCAATGCGTATGCACAGCAGTTTTTTCAGGTGCCGAATTACTGGAACGTCGAAAGCGCCTCGTTCCGGCTGGATTATAAAGTATCGCAGCTTACGGTTAATGATTTATCGGTCGTTACGCTAAAGCTAAACGGCAAGCCGTTCTACACGTTAAGACCGGGGACCGAGACGAACCAGAAGGTGACGCGGACGATCGGGCTCCCGCTTGAGTACCTCAAGAGCGGTGTTAACGAGCTGACGATTGAAGGGGTTATCCAGACCAAAAATAACGCGGACCAGATGTGTGTCCCGACGCAGGATCAAGGAAGCTGGCTGCAAATTTTCGACAGCTCCGGTGTTGACGTAAAGTATGGGGTAAAGCCCGTTGGTGCGAGCATCAGCGATTTCAACCGCCACTTCATAGGCATGGATACGCTCCAGGATGGACATGCCGCGGTATTCGTACCGGAAGCAGGAGATCTGAATGAAACGGAAGCTGCCGTATACGCGTTGTCCGGATTGACCGGAGTAAGCGGGAATACCTCGCGGATCATTCCTCTCTTGCCCTACCGTGCGGATAATGTGAAGAACAAACCGCTTGGCATTCTCGTTGGACTAACGAAAAATCTTCCGTCAGACCTGCGCGCGAAGCTGAATGAAACCTCACTGCAGGATAAGGCTTTGATTCAGCTTATCCAAAGCGGCACTTCCTCTCTGCTGGTGGCAACGTCGGACAATGCGGAATTGCTGAAGAAGGCCGGACGGTTCATTGGCAATTCGGCGTTAATGGAGCAATTGCAAGGATCGTCGAAGCTTGTGAGCGAGACGACAGAGGTCAATACGCCGGCCTTAAACATCAGTCGGTACTTCCCATTGACGGGTTCGGGGGACAAGCTGACCGGTCCATCGCATCGGGAGAAAAACTATTTCATCACGCTGCCAAGCAACCGCTCTATTGCAGAAGCGAGCAAGCTAAGTCTTGATTTCCGATATGCGACGAATTTGGACTTTGACCGTTCGATGATTACGGTGCTTGTGAACAATGTTCCAATCGGCAGCAAGAAGCTGACCGCCGAACGTGCGGGAGGCGATAACCTCGAGCTGACCATTCCGAAGAACCTGGGGATTTCGGGTAACTTCACGATCACGACGGCTTTCGATTTGGAGATCAAGAATGCGGTGTGTACCGGGAATCAGGATCAAATGCCATGGGCATTCGTCTCCAAAGATTCGGTGCTCCAGCTGAACACGAAAGACCGCACGGATATGCTGTTCAACAACTATCCTTATCCGTTCCTGCGGGACGGCAGCTTTAACCGGGTTGCCGTTGTGCTGCCGCAAGCCCGCGACAACTATACGTATGCGGCGATTTCCAATCTGTTTAATCTGATGGGTCAATTCGCAGCCTCCAATACCGGCGAAATCCGCTTCTATACGGATGAGGTAGCGGAAAGCGAGCTGAAGGACCGGCAAATTATCGCGATTGGCTCCTATGCCGATAACCGCTACATCCGGGATAACAACGACAAGCTGTATTTCCGATATGACGGGACGGGCGAAGGCTTCCAGTCTAATGAGAAGATCAGCATTGAAGAAGGTTACGGGAAGAGAGTCGGGACGCTTCAGCTTATCGACTCGCCGTACGGCAAGGGGCATGGGTTCCTGGCAATAACGGGGAGCAGCTCCGAATACGTCTATTTAGCATCGAAGCTGGTCGGCAACTCGGCCAACTTATATAAAATTTTCGGTGACGGGGCAATGGTCGATAAGGATGGACAGGTTAACGCTTTCCGGTTCAAGAAGGAAGCGGAGCCCAAAGAGCCGGCTGTACTCACCCAAGTGCTTGACCGGAGCGACGTTGTCGGCTTTATGATCGCGATAATGCTTGTGCTTGTCCTCGTGCTCGTATCGCTTGTCCTTCTCGTTCGCAAGCATCGGAAGACGAAGCGGAGGAGGGGGTAGGAATGATGAGGCGTAACTCAAGCCTGATTTCGGACGGGGGCTTCCTGCTTCTGTTCATCGCGTGCTTTGTCAGCATCCTGTTTACGGCGCGAGATCCGAATCTTTATTTGTATAACATTATTTTCTTGAATGTGGCCTTCCTTATCGCGATCATCACCTATTTCACAACGATCACGACCGGGCTTATCCTGAACATTTTGTTCGTGTTCGGCTACGGTACGTTCACCATCTATCGGACGGTTGTGCAGGGAGATGTCGTAACGGTTCAAAGCTATTTCTGGCTCTTCATGACTCCGGTGTTCACTGCCGTCACCTGGATGTTCACTCAGGCGAGCAAACAGCTGCAGGAGCAGAACGATATGCTGACGAAGAAGAATGCTTCTCTGGCAACGATGGATGAGAATACGAATTTGAAAAATATGTTGTCCTTCCAAAAGGATACAACGGTATTTATGGCGTTGTCCGATCGGTATAAGATTCCATTGACCTTGCTCGTCCTGAACGTCAAGTACTGGCATGAGCTCAGACGCATGATCGGCGAGGAGCAGCTGAATGCTGCTGTCTACAACATTACAACGATTAGCCAGACCAGCATTCGGGCCAATGATTCGCTCTACATGCTGAGCCAGGATAACCCGACTTGGGGGCTTCTGCTGTTCACGGACCGGGGCGGAGCCGATATTGTGATGAATAGGCTGCGCAGCAGGCTTGTTGAGATAAACGAGTCGGAGAGGTCCAGCCGCAACCGTTTTGAGCTAAACCTTAAGATGGGTGCTTATGAGTACAATCCGGAAGAAACGCCAACCCCTCTGGAGTGGATCGCCAGGGCGCGGAAGGAACTGGAGTACGATGTGTAACGGAGCCTTGGGCTCTGAACCCTTTTAGATTGAAAGGCAGCTGCGATGGGTTTCATCGCATGCTGCCTTTTTTGAATTATTGCGCAACCGCCTTAAAATAACGATAAATCCGTTCCAGCTTCTGCTCCTGCTTGCCTTGCGCTTTCTCCATGCCCCCGAATTCAAAAAACTTCACTTTCTTGATTCCTACATAACGGAAGAGTGCTTTACGCATTAATACTTTATGGGCATTGTTCAGCCAGAACAGCGGATACAGCGACGGGCCTTTCATTGTCGAGACGCAGACGACCGACTTACCCTTCAGGAGGCCTTCCGGCAGGAGGCTTCCATTATCGCGGTAGGCAAAATTCGAAGCGAACATCCGGTCAATATAACCAAGCAGCATAGCCGGCGGCCGTCCCCACCAGATCGGATAGACAAAAACGATCTTCTCCGCCCATAGCAGCTGATTGCGGTGTTTTTCGAGCTCCGGATCTGCATGCATATCGCGTCTTCGCTTCTGTTCGTTGAACACAAGCAGCGGATCAAACGATTCGGCGTACAGGTCCAGCACCTGGATTTCCTCTACCTGAGTGTTTTCTTGCAGGCCTTGAATCGTTTTCTGCAGAAAAGAGTAGCTGAGACTATGATGATTCGGATGCGTGTAGACAATAAGGGTTTTCATAGGACACCTTCTTTGTTATCATTTGATAAGAAGGTATCATGTTCCGTAAATTGTTGTCAATAGACAATTATTATTTGATAATAACTTTGAAGTTTGAGCACGGTTAATAAGGAGATGTCTACTATGGTTTCAAAGGATACGGTGTTCCGGCAAATGATCTCCCACATTGCGGCCTCCCACCAACTGCATTACGATATGACGAAAGATTTGCCGATGGACGATATAACCCCTCTTCAATACGAGATATTGGAGTTTCTATCGGTCAAGCAGCCGATCACTTTAAGCGAGATCAGCGAATGCAAAGGGATCTCGATGCCCAATACCAGCCGCGAGATCCGCAAACTGACGGAAAAAGGCTTATGCGAGAAGACCGGGGACGGGGAGGATCGCAGAAAACAGTACATCCGGCTTTCTTCGCTTGGTGAGGAGAGGATGGGCTTGGCATTCGAGCATATGAGAAAGCTGTTTCTGCAGCAGATTGAGCATGCGTCCGATGAAGAAGTGGCGCGGATATCTGAAGCGCTGGATGTGCTTGGAGCTACCATTTTTCGCAACGAATGAGCGGGGAGACCGGCCGTTTAACTGGCCCACCTGAATAATAGACCGTATTCCCCGTCCTAGGGAATGCGGTCTTATTTGTTATGCGGTTAATTTTTTATAGGCTTAACGGCTTTTTAAATGGATTCAGCTTTAAAAGCAAAATATTATAAACTTTATTTTATTATAATTGTGGCAATATTGTATGTCGTACAGTATAATGAGCTCAAGAGGTGATTAAATGGCTCCCTATGATGAACTACTAGCTGCTCTCGAAGTGGAGTTGAAGCGCGGAACTCTCACACTGGCCGTTCTAAGCCAATTGCAGACACCCAAATACGGCTACTCTCTTCTCCAGGACTTGGTCGATAAGCATGTCGACATCGAAGCGGGCACATTGTATCCGCTGCTGCGGCGTTTGGAGAAGCAAGGCATCTTGACGAGCGATTGGGATACGGCAGAAAGCCGTCCCCGGAAGTACTACACGCTTAGCGCGACCGGCAATGAAATTTTCAAGAAGCTGAGCGACAACTGGCGGAGTATGACCCGCCAAATCGAACAACTCTTAGGAGGGGAAGACAATGGAGATCATTGACCGTTATGTATCCGCTGTGGTCAAGAGGCTGCCGGAGAAATCAAGGGCGGAAGTGGAACGGGAACTGCGTGTGAACATTCAAGACATGCTGCCCGACGAATATGAGGAAGCAGACGTTCATCAGGTGTTGTTATCGCTTGGCAATCCTGCTGACTTGGCGGCACAATATTACGAGCCGAAGCGTTACCTTATCAGCCCCGAACGCTATGCCAATTACATGTACGTTTTGAAGATTGTTTCGATTGTAGCCGCAATCGTCATTCCTTTTGCTGCGATTGTGACCGTTCTTACGGACGCTCAGGGGGATAGCCCAATCGATCTTCTCGTCCGGATGATCGTTCAGACGATTGTGATGGCATTTCAAGCGGTGTTTGTCGTATTTGGTTGCGTTACTCTGATCTTTGCCCTCCTGGAACGCGTGGATACGAAGTATTCGCAATGGCCTTATACGGGAAAGCCTTGGACAATTAAAGACTTGGAAGCGGTCCAGGTCATGAACTCCCGGTCCATTGACAAGACCGAACCGATTTTCTCGATTGTGATCAGTGTCTTCTTCGCTATCGTCATTTGCTTTTATCCGGATTTGCTGGGCTGGTATAGTAAGGCAGATGGTGAATGGGATATTACCCCGCTGTTTAACGCGGAGGTGCTAAGGGCTTACGTACCATTTGTTCTGGCTTTATCCGTGTTTGGCATCGTTATCGCGGTGCTTAAGCTGATTCAACAAAAGTGGTCTATGCGTACAGCCTGGATGAATGTCCTGTTTGATGTGTGCATCATCGTCTTTATCTGTGCTTTTTTTCTTAATGGCGATTTATTTACCGATGCTTTTATTGAGAAATTCGCGCTTGGGGTTAAAGCGGATTCCGATTCACTCGAGAGTATATGGGATAAAAGCAGCTACGGTCTTGCCGCATTCATCACGCTCTCTATGGTATGGGACGGGATCAGCGGCCTGTTTAAGGCCAGAAAATCTTTGGATCGTTAAGGATCAGTCTACGAAAAGGGAGCAGTCCGCATTGGACTGCTCCCTTTCTGTTACTTTGCAGATGATGAAGGGCTCGCCTGTTTGCGTTCCCATCGGAATAGACGGTTCAGCATGTTAAATATCGCTTTGTTCTCCTTCGTGAGGAGCGGTCCCAGAATGGCGAGAATAAGGACATACAAGGCTGCGAAAGGCTGGATCACGGCCATAAGTGCGCCTGCCTTGGCGAGATTAGCCATAATGATGGAAAACTCCCCGCGTGATACGATGGTCAGTCCGATATTGACCGAAGCTTTGGGAGACAGTCCCGCGCTGCGCCCGGCAAGCATCCCGGCCGTCAAATTGCCGATCAGCGTGACGGCAACGGCAGCCAATGACAGCCATACGGCTCCGCCTAAGGCGGTTGGATCAATCGTCAGGCCAAAGCTGAAGAAGAAGACGGCGCCGAAGAAATCCCGGAAGGGGAGAATCAGCTTCTCGATCCGCTTCATATGCTCGGTCTCGGCAAGCACGAGGCCAAACAACAAGGCGCCAATGGCTTCTGCGACATGAATCGTCTCGGAGAGGCCCGCAACCAGGAATAGTCCGGCGAATATCACAAGCGCAAACAGCTCATTGGACCGGATATTGAGCAGCTTGTTCAGCATCGGTGCTGCCTTGCGGCCAAGGGTAAGCAGGGCAAGCATGAAGACAAGGGCGATTACAGTGGATAACACGATGCCGCCTATTGAGGTCGAACCGCTTAGGACGAGGCCGGACAGAACCGAGATATAGACAGCCAGGAATACATCCTCAAACATAATGATCCCAAGGATCATTTCCGTCTCCGGATTGGCTGTGCGTTTCAGATCAACCAACACTTTAGCGACGATTGCACTGGAGGAAATGGTTGTGATTCCGGCAATAACGAGAGTCTCTTGAAAAGGAAAGCCGCTCATCCATCCGAACAGCAGGCCGAGAGTAAAGTTGATGGCGATATAGATCGTTCCGCCGACCGCGATAGAGCGGCCGGACTTGATCAGGCGTCCGACGGAGAATTCCAGTCCAAGATAGAAGAGCAGGAACAGGACGCCAAGTCTGCCCATGAACTCGATGAGAGGAGCGCTTTCGATAAAACGGAAGTCGAAATGCCACAGCTCAACCGAGTGAGGACCAACGGCCATCCCGATCAAAATATAGAACGGAATGACGGAAAACCTGATTTTTGCCGACAGCAAACCAGCCACGGCGATAAGGGCAATAGCGAGGCCAACCTCTAATATGATGTGATCCATGGCGATTAATCACATCCATTCATGAGGATTTTTTTCAGTTCTTTATGCTGCGCCCGTTCTCCGGCAACAACGATGGTATGATCAGCGGCCAGCACAACCTCTGGCCCCGGATTGATCTGTTTGGCATGATTTGGGGCGAGCAGGGCAATAACGGTTGTTCCTGTATTTTTGCGGATATTAAGCTCTCCGATGGTCTTGCCGATGCAGGCATAATGAGCCTCAAGTTTGTACCACTCAATAATGAGCTCGTCGAGTGCGACCTCGATGGTCTCGAGCATCTTGGGTTTATAGGTCATGCCGCCAATCATGGCGGCAGCCATACGGGCTTCGTCGTCATCAAGGGTAATCATGGAGATGCTGGATTCCGGGTTGTCGTGGTGGAAATGATAGCATTCCCGGCGGCCGTCGTTATGAACGATGATCACAAGCTGATCGCCGCTGCGGGTGTTCATTTGAAATTTTTTCCCGATGCCGGGCAAGTCGATTTCACGGATATTCATAGGAAAGTACCTCCTCGAGTATGATCGAAATTCCATTCGTCAGTTTGACGGGCAACACAAACCAGACCTCCGCTTTATGGATCAACGGAAGACATGCGCGAATTGTCCTTAAACGATCGAATAGGATGTCGTCAGCTTGAGGGGCATGAGCAGGCGTTTGAGCCGCTGCAAGAACAAGAAGGGGAGCAGAAAAACACGCTTGACCTGCGGAAACAGGCGAGGGTAACTAATCCAGCTGTAAATCACAGCCAGCAGTGCAGCCATCAGGAGCAGCTTGCTGGCAGGAGACACGGTGACCCGTTTAACTGCTTTCATGCTGTTCGGGAGGCTGTGCTCGATGTGGGCTCTGCTTGATTTCGAGGCATCAAAGTTGCCGAGCATCATGGTTGGCATGCTGAATAGAATAAATGCTCCAAGCAGGAAGAGGAGCAGCGTCAAACGACCTGCAGAATGTGTTGTTCTCATGAATGACGCCTCCCTTCATTATTCGATCTGCTATGCCATGACTGAGCTTATGCGAGAAATGAGCCTTACATGTTCTACGTAAAAAAGGCTATTGAGGTTTCACTCCTTTATTTGGAACAACCCTCGCTTTGGCTTGTTGATCTTGCGATAACCTCTGAAAAAGGCGGTACACAGCGCTTAATCCGACAAGGAGCAGCGATCCGGCCAAGACCGGGGTGACCAGGAAAGACCAGTCTGCCCCGGACAGGATAACGACAAGCGGGTCAGCGCCGGCCGGCGGATGAAGGGTCTTGGTTAACTGCATGAAGACAATCGATAACGATGCCGCTGCGGCCAAGGTCCAAGCATGATGGCCAAACGCGTGCAGGAAAACGAGACCGGTCAATGTGCTGATGAAATGGCCCCCGATTACATTGCGGGGCTTAGCCAGAGGACTATCCGGAAGGGCGAATACAATGACGCAGGAGGCACCGAATGGAGCCATTAACAGCGCAAGTCCAGTCGTGTTTTCAAACAGGAATAAGAGTAAGACGGCAGCAAAAGCACCTATAGCGGGCCATAGGAAGCGGATTATGCGGTCAAACATGAAGCATCAGCTCTCCTTTACGATCGAATGCTTCGATGGTATCATGAGCTTAACTATTTTAAAAATGAATATATATGATTGTTATCATTTTAAAATGAAATACCATAGGAGGCGGTATAGTGCTGGATCAATGGGACGGAAGATCGCTTCGTACGTTTCTCACGGTCATGGAAGAGAAGAATTTCAGCCGGGCAGCCGATAAATTGGGCTATGTACAGTCCACCGTGACCACTCATATTGCTCAGCTGGAGAAAGCAAGCGGCAAGAAGCTGTTTGACCGTCTGCCTCGCGGTGTTGAGCCTACGGAAGCGGGAGCTGCATTGGCCCGGTTTGCGAGGCAATTTGCGGCATTAAGCCTGGCCTTGGAGGAGGATCTTCTTCGTACGGAGCAGCCGCGCGGGGTGCTGAAGGTTCGGGCATTAGAAGCCTATTGCGTGACCAGGCTGCCGGATCTGCTTGCCTCCTATGCAGAGCAATACCCGGATGTTGAGCTGCAGCTCTCGACGGGGTTTATGGAGGATATTTGCAGCCATGTACTTGAGCAGAAGGATGACCTGGGGATTGTTCCCCGCGATCCAGAGCACGAAAGTCTCGTATTTGAGCCGCTTCTCGTTGAAGAATTAGTCTGGGTAGGAGCCCCGGGTGGAAGGGCAGGCGGGAAGCAGGTCTACATCAGCTACGGGAATGCCTGCTTGTATCACGAGCTTGGCGAGTCTTCCCTCCGTGAAGCAGGGTATGCGGTACATGATCGCAGAAGCTTCCCGAGCGTCGAGCTGATTAAACGTATGGTTCAATCGGGGTTTGGCATATCTTTGCTTCCAAAAGTGAATGTGGAGGAGGAGTTAAGGTCAGGGAAGCTGATTGCGATTGATTTCCCTGTGCCACAGCCCGTTCATCAAGGCTTTATTTACCTGAAGGGCAAGCAGCTCCGGCCGGCGGCAGCGGCCTTTATAGAATGGGTGCGCTCCGGGCTGTCATCGTGAACAACCGTGTTCCTCATGGAGGGACACGGTTTTCTTTTTTACTTATTGCATTTCGTTGGAATGAATTCGCTCGATCGTACGAAATTTGGTTGCAAAATTAGCTCGATCGTACTAAAGTAATTAATATCAACTGATCTCAGTGAATCGCGAGGATGAAAGAGCATGAAGGGAACACGGGAAAAGATACTGCAGGCGTCACAAGAGCTTATAGCCAAATTCGGCTACGCCGGCTTTTCGCTTGGTGTGATCGCCGAACATTTGAACATCAGCAAAGGCGTGGTAACGTACCATTTTCCGCAAAAGGATCTTATTTTTAATCAGCTTGTGGAAGGCTACTTTCATGATGCAGCGGAGTATATGGCCAGACATATGGTCATTGATAAAACAGCACCCGAAGCGTTGGAAAGCTATATCGATAGCAATCTGCGCTATGTGGCCGAGAATCGGCTTGGGACTTTGGCCATCATACACATTATCGCTAACCACCGAAATAAGGATGGCGAGCTGACTTTCTCGGACAAGGATAACCAAATTTACCAGCCGCTTATTGAAATTTTTCAATATGGTCAATATGAAGAGAAAAGCTTCAGGATTTTTCGGCCTGAGCTAATGGCGATGCTTGTTAGCAGTGCTATAGATCAGTTAAGTGGGCGTATTGCGATGAATGCAATGGATGATCTTGATGGAACCATCAAGGAAACCATCCGGACGTTTACCATTGCGACAAGGAGTGAGGGACATGAGGAAAATTAAAAACGACGGATTGCAAATTGCTGGGATTGTCCTGAGTATGGTAGGTATTGCTACCCTTGCACAGCCGCTTATTCGAGCGCTCTTTGGCAAGCCGCTGAAGTATCAATTCCTGGGGCTGCTCCCGGAAGGCTGGGCATCTTTTGCGGCATGGGCCGTTATTCTGGTCGCCGGGCTTATCCTAGTGACGATTACGAAGGGACTTATTACGGATAAATAGGAATAGGAACAGTAAATAGAGCAACGGCGTGGGAAGCGCCGTTGCTCTATTTTTTTACTCTTCATCCTCAATGAGATGATTATTGGCGATAGATCGGAGCGCCAAACGGTGCTCCGTCGGCACCGCCGTCGACTTGCAGCTCGGCTGCCTGAACGAAGGAGGATTCATCCGAAGCCAGGAACAATACGGCATTCGCGATTTCCTCGGGTTCCCCGAGACGGCCGAGCGGAATGGATTTGGAGAGACCTGCTTCCAGCTTAGCCATTTGCTCAGCGCCTGAAGCTCCCCAGATCGGGGTTTTTGTTGCCCCTGGCACAACGGTATTTACCCGGATGCCGCGCGGAGACAGCTCGGAGGCGAACACTCTTGCCATGCTGGTCACAGCGCCCTTGCTGGCGGCATAAGCTGCTCGGGTCAATCCGCCGGTTGTGGCAAGGACGGAGCCAACAAGAATAACCGAAGCGCCTGCTTGTAAATAAGGAACAGCGGCCTGCACGGTGAAGAAGACACCGGTCACGTTAACCTTCAAAATGTGTTCAAAGTCTTCCAGCTTCGTATCTCCAAGCGGCGTACCGCCTGCAACACCGGCATTCGCAAAGACGATGTCCAGTCTGCCAAATTGTTCAATGGCTGCTGCAACGGCCTTCTCTGAACCGGCCGGATCTGCTGCCTCCGCCTGAACAGCCCGTGCATGCTCTTTGCCAAGCTCATTTACTGCTGCTGTTAAAGAATCCTGATTCCGGCCTGTAATAACGACTTTTGCGCCTTCTTCGATAAATCTTTTAGCCGTTGCCAGCCCGATTCCGCTGCTGCCGCCTGTAATCAAAGCTACTTTTCCGTTTAATTTACCCATTGTAATCACTGCTCCTTTAATTTTATTATGGGAATGATTGTTCTAGAATATTCAAAAAAAATTAATCTAGAATAGAAATCGTTGTTTCAATAATTTGTTGTAATTTGTCTCTATTGTATGGGGTCTTGACCATTACCCGAAGTCCTGTCAGTGCATTGTTGAAGTAGGAGGCTAAAACATTCGCATCAAGTGCTGCAGACAGCTCTCCAGCCTGCTGGCCTTTTACAATCAGATCGTGTATCAGTTCTTCTGTAACTGCCCAGCTTTGGCTGACATATGCTTCAAGCTCGTTGTCATGCACGGCCAGTTCCACGGCTGTATTGACCATCAAGCAGCCTTGCGGACGCTCCTCATGTTGTGCTATCGCTGCTTCCATCAGAGAACGGATGGCAGCTTTGGCTGTGAAGGAATTGTTCGCCCGTTGTTCAATGGACTTCCAGACCGTATCGCTATAACGTTTCAAAGCCCGTATATATAAAGCATGCTTATCGCCGAAAGTGTCGTAAATGCTCCGTCTGTGAATGCCCATATGATCGACGAGATCCTGCATGGAGGTTTTCTCGTAGCCTTGCGCCCAGAATAGCTTCATTGCCTTCAGCAGGACAGCATCTTCATCAAACTCTTTGTTTCTGGCCAAGTGTTCACGCCTCCTTTCGAAAACAAGAATACCATATTGAGAACGATCGGTAAAGAATTATTTTTTACTGATCATTCTTAGTGGAGAAAAACAAAATAGATTAATAAAGGCACGGGATGTCCAATAATATGGTGTATATCCTTATTAGGTTGAAGGCTGAATGGAGGATTGCTTGATGAATCGATCGATGCGCTGGATAAATGCCATTGGACTAAGCCTTGTACTTATTATGAATTTTCTCTCGGAAAGTATCCCGATTGGAGGTCAAACAACAGGGGAGATTGCAGCCCGGTATCCCGTACTGATTCAACCGGCGGGTTATGCGTTTGGCATATGGTCGGTTATTTACGCGTTGCTGCTTGGCTTTGTTATATACTCGTTCACCGCAAGAGGGAAGGCAAGTCTCAAAGTTGTTTGTTTAATGCAGCTTGGCTTGTGGTGTGGCATTTGGAAAAGCTGGCAAGCAGCGTGACGATTATGCTTGCTCTGCTGGTGTCGCTGATCATCCTATATCTCGGGATTCAGCATGTCTCCAAGAACTCCATATCGCTGGCAGACCGTTTGTGGGTAAGACTGCCGTTCAGCCTTTACTTGGGCTGGATCTGCGTCGCCAGTATCGTGAACATTTCAGTTGCTCTTTACGCCTCAGATTGGAACCGCTTGGGTCTCTCTGAAGAGGCGTGGACATTTATCATGCTGGCGGCGGCAGCCTTGCTTGCCTTTCGTGTTGGCATCCGTTATCGGGACTGGGCCTATACGGCGGTGTTCGTTTGGGCGTTTATTGCGATCGGGATCAATAATGGAGATCATCCTGTTATCGCCCGGTCAGCTTATGTACTTGCTGCTGTGCTTCTGGTGTTTGCGCTGTACGTGTTGATTCGTTCAGGACGCAGAGGGAAGATGTAACGGCCTCTTTTTAGAATGTGGAAAATGTTGCATAAAATTAGTTGCAATAACATTCTATTTGGCATATGATGAGATTAAATTAGTTGCAATAACATTCTATTTTCGAGGAGGGATCCTCTGAGCGGGCATTGGAATAAAGGGCATGAGCATGCATCGGAATCGCACGGACAATACATCTCGGCAATCTACCGACATATGCAGGTACTCATTTCAGCCGAGCTGGCGCCATATCGGATCGGAAGCGGCCAGTATATTTTTCTGATGGCGATTGCCTCTCGGCAGCCGGTTACGCAGAAGGCATTAAGCGAGAAGCTGCTTATTGACAAGACGACAACGGCCAAGGCTGTCGCCAAGCTGGAAGCGGAAGGGTATGTGCGCAGGGAGCCGGATCCGGCGGATAACCGTTACCATCTGCTTTATTTGACAGAAGCGGGCCATGAAGTGGTACCGAAGGTGCAGGAAGCGCTGAACCGGATCAAGAGCAAGACCCGGAGAGGGATTAGCGACGAAGAGTATAGCTTATTGTTAACGCTGTTAAAGAATGTCCTTCATAATTTGACGGACTAAGGGAGGATGGTTAGCATGATTGCACAGCCGTTTATCGCAGTGGACAATTGCAAAGAGGAAATAAAGTATTATCAAAGTGTCTTTGGCGGTGAAATCGTAATTCTGCGCCAGCAGGGGGACGTGGTTCTTAATGCGGATCTTCATGTAGAGGGAACATCTCTTAAGTTTGCGGATACCCAAGCAGCGAAGCCTGCCTTGAAGGGCGATTACGTTAGAGTATTTTTGAAGATCGACACGGAAGAAACATTCAGAAGGATATATGATGAGTTTGCGGGGAGCGGAACGATTCAGGCCGAGATGTATGAAGCACCGTTTAATGGTTATTTGGCAATCGTGACAGACCGGAACGGTGTGTGCTGGGTACTGTCGTACTATCGGGAGGGCTAAAGCAAAAACAACGGTGCGATTAGCACCGTTGTTTTTTTAACCACCCCAACCAGGAGGGATAATAACCTCACAACCAATTGCCTGACAACCTCCGGTAGGATCGGTTATCGGCAAATCGTCGCCATTGCCGCTGCCAGGGATTTCGCCGGAGCCGTCGCCCGGCTGCTCGCCGGAGCCGTCGCACGGTTGCTCGCCGGAGCCGTCGCCCGGCTGCTCGCCGGAGCCGTCGCCCGGTTGCTCGCCGGAGCCGTCGCCTGGCTGCTCGCCGGAGCCGTCGCCTGGCTGCTCGCCGGAGCCGTCGCCCGGCTGCTCGCCGGAGCCGTCGCCCGGTTGCTCGCCGGAGCCATCGCCTGGCTGCTCGCCACCGTTATCACCGCCGTTTTCGCTACCATTTTCACCACTAGTGTCGTCACTTGGAGATACGCTCGGCTGCTCAGTATTCACCGGCGGCGATGTATATACCGGTGTTGGTGTAGGAGTTGGGCTTGGTGTTGGCGGTACATATTGCTGCTTCGTTTCGTACGAACCTGTTAGCAGCAAGTCACGTGTTGCATTGGTTTTTCCGCCAAATTTTCCGTCATCGCCATTATTCAGCAGCTTTAACTCAAGGGCCAGCGCGACATAACCCTGCGCCCAATCCGATACGGTTGTATCCGTGCCGTCCTTGGCTTTTGCATCAGCATCCTTGCCTAGAACTCTGACCAGGAACGTGGCAAGCTGTTCCTTCGTTACTTTGCCTGCCGGATCGTAAACGCCTGCTCCGTAGCCCTCCGTAACTCCTGCGGCTTTAAGCGCTTCAATGTACGGAAGGGCGTAGCCGTTAGCCGCATCATCAGCTTTCACATCCTTGAAGCTGGATGTCTTCAATGAATCGTCCGTCTTGAGGGCCATGACGAGTGAAGCGACCTTCGCGAACTGGGCGCGGTTCATTTCCTCCTTCAGACCAAAGCTGGTGTCCGAGACGCCGTCGAAGATTCCCGCGCTGATCATGGCATCGAACTTGGCTTTAGTTGCCGCATCCAAATCCTTAAGATCAGTAAAATCCGCGGATGTCTTTGTGCTGGCAAAGCTAAGTGATGCGTAAGAGCAAAGAAGTATAGCTAACGCAATGCCTGCGATTTTCTTTTTCATCATCTTTATTCCTTTCTCTTTAGAATGCAAGGGATGTCATGACGACAACGCATTGCAAAACCCAGTATTTTGGGCTCATACTGAGTATATCGGAAATTTCTTGTGTTTCTGAGATATGGGAGGAGGGTTAATTTTGAAGATGTTTAGGCCGGAATGCCTATTGGAGGAACGGAATGAACTGGGAGAAGGTCCGGTATGGGATGATCGGCTGCAGGAGCTTTTGTGGGTGGATGTGGAAGGCCGCCGATTACAACGTTATCGTCCAAGTGACGGCAGAAAAATGCAGTATCAGATGGAGCAGAAGATTAGCGCGGTTGTTCCGTCGGAGGATGGGACTTGGTTAATGGCTCTTGCAGACGGGTTTTATCGATTCGACCTCGAGACAGGAAGCACAACCTTAATCGCGCATACCGAAGAAGAGACGGCAACCAACCGTTTGAATGACGGGAAATGTGATCCTGCAGGACGGTTCTGGGCAGGAACGATGAGCTCCTGGGAGAATCGCAACGGTCATCTGTATGTTCTGGAGGACGGCAAGCTGACGAAGCGGCTGTCTGAGATCGGCTGCTCCAACGGGCTGGCTTGGACTGCTGAAGGTACCGTGATGTACTATATCGATACCTTCGAGAATTTCGTCTATGCTTTCGATTACGATTCCGCAACCGGTCAGATCGCGAACAAGCGCATCGTCATCACGTTCCCTGAAGGGGAAGGAAGTCCTGACGGCATGAGCATCGACTCGGAAGGGATGCTGTGGATCGGACATTGGGGCGGCTGGCAGATTGGACGGTGGAATCCTCTAACCGGCGATAAGCTGGCGACAATTCCGATCCCCGTTCGAAATGTTACCTCATGTGCGTTTGGCGGTGAGAATCTGGACGAGCTGTACATTACGACAGCCAGAATAGGCAATGACGAGCAGCAGTTAAGCCAGCAGCCGCTTGCCGGCGCTTTGTTCCGCGTTAAGCTGGACGTTGCAGGTTTGCCTGTACGAAGGGCGGAATGATTACGTGCTTGATAAAGCCATCCAATTAAGGGAATCGGGACAATACGAAGAAGCCAAAGCTTTATTACTTCAGCTAGTTAAGCTGGATCCGAATCATTCATCGGTATGGTATCAGTGCGCTTGGGTTCATGATGCTATGGGATTGGAAAGGGAAGCGGTACCTTATTATAAGAAAGCTCTGGAGTTAGGCTTACCAGGGGAGGAACGGCAAGGGGCCTTACTTGGTTTAGGCAGCACCTATCGGACTCTAGGCATGTATGAGGAGGCACAATCGATCTTCATAGAAGCCATTAGAGAATTTCCCGAACGAAGGGAATTCCAAGTGTTCTATGCGATGGTCCGATTTAATCAGCAAGCCTATTGCGATGCGATGGAAATCTTACTGAAGCAGCTAGCGGAGACAAGCAGCGACAATGGTATTCAGATGTACAAAAAGGCCATTTTATTTTACTCGGATAAGCTGGAACAGACTTGGGACTAAGCGCGGCAAAGAAACGGCCACTCTCTAGAAGTGGTCGTTTCTTTGTGCTAACTGCTGCGGCTAAGCGCTTTAGCTATTGCTCCAACAAGGAGACCCCATATTGCATTTGTTGCAAAGACGCTGACAACCGCCAGCGGATTCGTCTGAGGGCCGCGTAATTCGCCGTCAAGAATAGGGTACAGGATACCGCTTAGCACAATAGCGAACAAGGCATAACTTAAGCCCGCAAAGACAAGAATCGTAACAGGGCTCGGGACTTTTTTGATCAGGACGATCATCATCCATGCAGCACGAGTAATCAGTTCCTCTCCGGTTTGATTTGTCTCCGCTTGATCTTCCCGAATGGTTTGAAATAAGTAATGAAAACCATGAGGAGAAGACATAATAAATTAAAACTAGCCGTGATAATGATGGACAGCCAGGTCGTCTGGAAGGTTTCGTTCTGCAAGGTTGCAAAGCCCATCTCCGAGATCATGTCCGCCAAAGACGCGGTCCAATTGTCCAGAAACAAGATGCCAATCATAATGGTGACGATAGTGAGGCCCAGCTTGATTGTCACCCAGTAATGCTTCACGAGACCCCACTGCGTCCATACCGATAACAGGATGCCGGTCAGCAGAGTCAACAATGCCGGATATTTCAGCAGGTTCTCGTCGATCACCTCCATACTGCTTAAGGTATAAGCAAGCTGCTCTCCGTTTACGGCGCTTTTCAAATAAAGGCCTAGCAGCAGCATCCCCAGCGTTCCGCCAATCCACGACGCAACCGCAATCACATGTATAGCGACTAATAATTGTTTCTTCTTTTGACTAAGTCTATATGCCATTAAATATCTGCCCTCCGCCTTGAAAATTCCGCCTAGTCCGCAGCTTTGAATCTGCAATACGAACCGGCAAGCTCTACATTAGCAAAGAAATGTTGTGATCTTGTGACGATGCTTTGCGATTACGGTACGATTGCAATTCGGATGAGATTTTCCGGATATAATGTCGTTATGATGGTTGGTGAAAAGGAGAAGAGGAGGCAGCAAAGCAGTGGCTGAAACCCTATTATTAGTGGATGATGAAGAAAAGGTTCTTGAATTTATGAGTTCGTTTCTAATTCATGAAGGCTTTCAGGTGTTTACGGCAAGGAACGGGCAGGAGGCATTATCGAAAGCGGTTGCTGTAAAACCGGCATTAGTGGTGCTGGACTGGATGATGCCAGAGATGAACGGACTGGATGTATGCCGAGAATTACGGAAAAGAAGCCAGGTGGGCATTATTATGGTTACCGCGAAAACAGACGAGATGGACAAGATTATCGGGCTTGAAGTAGGTGCGGATGATTACATGACCAAGCCATTCTCGTTAAGGGAATTGCTTGCCCGGATTCGCTCTGTTTTACGAAGATTGCAGGGGAGTCCTGCAGCGGATGAGCAGTTGGTGAGGGATGATCTGGTGATCTCCAGCTCACAATGCCGGGTCTGGAAGCAAGGGGCAGAGATCAGTATGACGCCTACCGAATTCAAGCTTTTACTGACGCTCGCGGTGAAGCCGGGCATCGTCTACAGCCGTCTTCAGCTGTTGAAGGCTGCGCTCGATGATGACTTTCTGAATGTGGAGAGAACGGTAGATGCCCATATCAGCCGGCTCCGGAAAAAGATAGAGGACGATATATCGAATCCGAAATATATTCAGACGGTTTACGGGTTTGGATACCGGTTCGGGGGGCAGTCATGAGGTTCCACCGAAAAATTTTCCTCACGATGGCTTTAGCTATAACGGGGATTAGCCTTATATTTATCTCGATGACTCATTTTGTGGTGACAAAAGCCATCGATGCCGGGATTCATGAAGCGCGGCAGAAGGAGGTTGCTTCTCTCATGAGCCAATTAACGAACTATTATTTGGACCATGAACAATCCTGGGATGGCCTCGCTCAAACCGATCTTTTGAAGGATATTGACCGGGAAAGCCCGGGGATCCTCATCAGGAGTAAAGATAAGCAGGTTGTCTTGAAGCAAGGGGATATGCAAGAAAGGCTGATCACCCGTCTGGGTGTGAAAAGATCTATTGCGATAGACGGCAACACCGTAGGGCAATTGTATTATTACGACCCGGATGTGGCGAATTTTAATAAAATTATGATTGGCATTCCGATCTCCGTCATCTTTGTCTTAATCGGAAGCGGAACGCTGCTTATTCTTATTTCTCTTGTTATTGCCTATCAATTATCCAGGTGGCTCTCTTCTCCTTTAAGAGTACTGCTTCCGGCGATAGAACAGTTAGGGAAAGGTGAGCTTGGCGTACAGGCTCATGTGAAGGCACAGGATGAATACGGGGAAATAGCGGATGCCTTCAATGAGATGTCGGTGAAGCTGGAGAAGGCAGAGGAGGTGCGTCGGAATCTTACGGCGGATATTGCCCATGAGCTAAGAACTCCTCTTACGATCGTTAGCGGGAAGCTGGATCATTTGCAGCAGCAGGGTCAGCCGGTTCCCCCGGAGACGTTCCTGCCGATTCAAGATGAACTTATCCGATTGAATCAATTAGTCGAAGATTTAAGAACCTTATCCTTAGCGGAAGCAGGCAAATTGCAATTAAATCAAACAGAAGTGGATCTGGCCGAGCTTTCGAAGCGGATTTGTCAGGCAATAGAACCGTTAGCCGAGGATAAAGAAATTTCACTCCAATTGGAGGTCAACGCGGATCAGACGACCTTGCAGGTTGATCCTGACCGCATCAAGCAGGTTCTTATGAATTTGCTTACGAATGCTATCCGGCATACGCCAAGTCATGGAACGATAAGCGTCCGTATGCAAAATGACAGCCGCCAATATCTATCTATGATTGTGCAGGATTCAGGTACAGGTATTTCTCCCGAGCATCTGCCGCATTTATTCGACCGGTTCTACCGCACCGATGAAGCCCGGACAAGAGACGGCGGAGGAACGGGCCTGGGACTCGCCATTGCGAAGCAGTTCGTACTGTCTCACGGGGGTACGATTGAGGTGGAAAGTCAGCTTCATCAGGGAACGACATTTATTATAAAGCTGCCATATTGACGGCGAGATTGATGAACGCATTAGCACCCTTGCAGCAAGGTCTTAAGGATAAGCGTTTGTTATCAACAAAGGCCGGGAATCTCCTATGCGGAGGTTCCCGGCCTTTCTTTTAATGTAATAAATTCGCATGATTATAAGCTATTCCGCAGGAGCAGCGGTGGCTGCCGAACATGGCGTCTTAGGAAGCTGGTGCCTTGTCACATTCTCCTCGTCATGAATAATGCCTCTTACGTTAAGCTATTCGGCATATAGGTAAATGTCACTTACAACGACAAATTGCCGCTGACGAGGAGACCAAAGCACGCTGCGTTAACGAGAAAGGTAATGCCCGCCCCGATCAGGAGGCCTTGCACGATGCCGGTTTTTTTATTGAAAATCAGGATGGCCGGAAGCAGATAGACAATCTGCGCGATGCCAATCAAGAAGAAGCCGATTGGAAAAAGAAACAGCAGGCAATGCAGCACGGCCAATAACCCGATTCCGAGAAAGACCTGCCTTACATGATGCGGCGATTTTTCGTATGGCGACTTGTTCCGGCTGCTTGGCTGGTTGTTATCCCCGTTATTGACTCCAGTCATAAACCTTCCCTCCCGGATGTTTATCGAATTCTTCTCTCAGCTCGGCCAGCTTCTTCTCCTGCTCTGCTGTCCGGTAGAACATATTGTATGTATCGAATGGAATAATTCTTCCGTCCGGATGCGCAATGTGCACGCAGGATTTCTTGACGGAGCGTACATCGAAGTTGTACGGGTCAAGGAACTGCATGATGATGACCCGGAAGACATTATCGTAGCTGATATGCTCCGGCACGGAAACGAGCGGCAGGCAGCACAGCAGGCTCTTCAGTGAAAGGGCCGAGGAGGCTGGAGAATGCGCTGTCGAGAACAGCTCGAAGATACGCGACTTCAGCGTCTCATCCTGCTCGAACACGATCGTATTGCGGCCGCCGTCGAGCAGAATCTGAGGATCAATTAACCCGGTTAACGGGATGGCCTGTCCGCCAAGCTTCAGCGCGTAGCCCATCGCAAGGCAATCCGGATGGCAAGGTACCGGTATCATATCTTCCGGACGGAAAATACCCGACTGATCAATGATGCTCTGGCGTACCTCGCTAAGAGTCAGACGATCTTTGGCGGGGTCGAAATCCTCCAGTCTTCCCGCTGCCTGGATCGGCTGGAACGTTACGCCTCGCACCGCACGCTGCTTCAGACCGAACTGAATAATGTCGCCAATCTCATGATCGTTGAGGCCTTTCTTGAGGGTAACGACCAGTGTGGTCGATATATTGAACTCGTTCAAATGCTCCAGCGCCCGGCGGCGCACGTCACGCAGATCAACTCCCCGAAGCTCCTTAAGCGTCTCTTCCTCGAAGCTGTCGAACTGCAGATAGATTTCAAATCCCGGCATATAGGAGGCCAGCCGCTCGGCAAATTTTCGGTCCTGGGCTATACGCAGGCCATTCGTGTTGACCATGACATGCTTGATCGGCTTGCTTTTGACAAGATCCAGAATTTCAAAGAACTGCGGGTGGATTGTTGGCTCGCCGCCGCTGATCTGGACGATGTCCGGCTCGCCTTCGTTGCGGACGATGGCATCCAGCATGAACTCGATCTGCTCAAGGGACCGGTAGGAGCCTGCATGAGGGGAGGACTCCGCGTAGCAGATCGGGCATTGCAGGTTGCAGCGTTCCGTAATCTCCAGCAGCGTCAGGCAGCTGTGCTGCTCATGGTCGGGGCATAGTCCGCAATCGTAGGGACAGCCGTATCGGATCGGGGTGTTCCAAACCTCCGGCATTTCGGCAGGCTTTAGAAACTCCCGGCATTTTTTGTAATAGTCCGCATCGCTTGCGATCAATACTTTTTCCCGTCCGTGCTGTCCGCAATATTTCAAAAGGAATACCTGATTATCTTCAATGATGACCTTCGCTTCAACCTTGCGCAAACATTTGGAGCATACACTGTTCGTCAGCTCGTAGAAAATATAGGGTCTGTTTTTGGTTGTCATCGTTATCGTTCCTTTCTATGTGAGCGTTGCGGCAACACCAGCCACTTGGATATAAGAACAAAGTAATAGATCAGGCCGGCGATACAGGCGAGCTGAATATTGTTCAGCCCGAGATAGAAGTGCGGTGTTGGCTTGATGAAATCAATGGCGAAACGGAACAACAGATAACCAGTCATAAACATCTGGAATATCGCCCCGTCAGGCAAGCTGCCCGTTGACTTCCAACGGTAGAGGAGGCCCCCAAGCAGAAGCAGGAACGCAATCTCATACAGCTGTGTCGGATGGCGCAGGACGCCGTCGCCGAAATCAATCCCCGTCATCCAGGTTGTCGCCACGCCGTAGGTATGATCGTCAAGGCCGGTCAGGAAGCAGCCGATCCGTCCGATCACCATGCCGACGATAAGGGGCAATGCCATATCATCACCCGTGGAGCGGGAATAGCCGATCCGTTTCTTCGTCCATTCAACGCCAATTAGTCCGCCCAGCAGTCCGCCGACGATTGTTTTGCCCTCCATGAGATAGGTGTAGCTGTTCCAGTTCTCAAGTGTCAGCCGAGGATCCTCGAACCAGTACAGCAGCTTGGACCCGACAGCAGCACCCAGTATGGCGCCAACGATTACCCACATGCCCTGCACGATCGGAATTTTATCCTTGCTCCTTGTGTAGAGGTACACCCGGAAGCCGATAAAATAAGCGAGTGTTTCAAATACCGCATGCGGATGCAGCTTAACAAAACCAAGATTAATCCAGACGGGAAATGACATGATGGGCTCCAATCTATAGTTTTGGTTGATTTTGTATAGATTCGCTGGCCGAGACAGAAACTCCTGTCTATTTCCATAATCAGGCGTTATTCCGAGCGTATAAAAATGAGACAGCAACATTACAAAACTGCTCCTATGATACAACTAAAAGTGTAAAAAACAGGAGGAGTTGAACAGAGCATGAGTAGATTAAATGGGAAAATTGCGTTGGTTACGGGTGCAAGCAGGGGGATTGGCCGTGCTATTGCGCTGAGACTTGCCACGGAGGGAGCTTTGGTAGCGGTTCACTATGGTGCTAATCCGGATGCGGCGGCTGATGTTGTACGGCAAATCGAGCAGCACGGAGGGAAAGCTTTTTCAATTTGGCAGGAGCTTGGAACGGCTGCCAGCGCCGCTAAGCTGTATGAGGAATTGGATCTGGCCTTGGAGCAGCGCACGGGCGAGAGGCAATTTGATATTCTCGTTAATAATGCAGGCGTGGGGCTTGTTGCTGCTATCGAGGAGACAACAGAGGATGCCTTCGACCATGTGATGAATACCAACGTAAAGGCTCCTTTCTTCCTCATTCAGCAAGCGTTGCCCCGCCTAAGAGACAACGGCAGGATTATAAACTTGTCCTCTGCTACAACGAGGATTTCCCTGCCCGGGGTTGCGGCTTACAGTATGACCAAAGGGGCCATCAATACGCTTACGTTATCTTTATCTACGCAGCTTGCTCCACGCGGGATTACCGTTAATGCTCTCCAGCCCGGTTTTATCGCCACAGATATGAATAAGGCGTTGCTGCAGGATGAGTCAGGGTATAAATTTGGCGCTGAATATTCAAGCTTCGGCAGATGGGGAGATCCTACGGATATCGCGGATGTCGCGGCATTTCTTGCTTCCTCAGACAGCCGCTGGATTACGGGGCAATGCATGGATGTAAGCGGCGGGTCGCATCTATAAGACTCATTTAAGGCAAGGGAACGAAATACACCGCGAGGTCCTTAGGGACGTTAACGGTGTATTTCCGCATGTCAGAATTCTATCTTTTAGAAAACAATGCTGATCTTCCCGAATGCAGATCCTTGCGACAGGTACCGGAATGCATCGAGGGACCTGGCGAATGGGAAGGTTCTATCGATGACAGGATGCAGGGCATGCTGCGCGATGGCGCGATTCATGCTTTCGAACATTTCCCGGCTGCCGACATTGATCGCTTGAAGCCTGGCTTTACGGATGATGGCGGGAACGATGGCGAAATCCTCAACCGCTGCTCCTGACAAAATGCCAACGATGCTGACCTGTCCGCCAACCTTCAGGGCGGATATCGAGCGATTCAGCGTAGAGGCGCCTCCCAGATCTACGATGTGGTCAGCTCCGCGGCCTTGGGTATAGGCAAGAACAGCCTGATCCCATTCAGGGTTTGTTCTGTAATTGATGCCGTAATCGGCCCCAAGCGCCCTCGCCCGTTCCAGCTTCTCATCGCTGCTGGATGTGATGATGACACGGGCACCTAGAAGCTTGGCGAACTGCAGAGCAAATAATGATACGCCGCCGGTTCCTTGCACAACAACGACGTCACCGGCCTTGACTTGTCCCTCCACCGCAATGGCATGCCATGCGGTAACACCCGCACAGGCCAAGGTTGCCGCTTCCTCATTCGTTAAATGTTCCGGAATACGGACGAGTCCTTCCTCCGGCAATACCACATACTCGGCAAGCATCCCGTCCAGCGGACTGCCCAGCGTGGATACCCAGTTCTCCTGTGCAGGCTCCCCAGATACCCAGCTTTGCGTGAAGATCCCGCTCACGCGTTCTCCGACTTGGAACTTCGCCGCGCCATCCCCTAAGGCTATAATCGTACCGACTCCATCCGAGACAGGGATAAGCGGCTCAGTCCGGTTGGGTTCGTAGAATCCGTCAATAACCCCCATATCACGTGAGTTCAGAGATACCGCTTGTATTTGAATCAGAACCTGACCGGGTCCAGGGGAAGGAACAGGGAGATCAACCTCTTTTACATTGTCCAGTCCAAATCCGCCATGCAGCACAAATGCTTTCATTTTCAGCACACTCCTTTGTAAAATATAGACATAATATAGCGCACGCCATAAAATTTAGTAACACGGCACTTTTAAGTGGATTACGAACGTTAAGGTGCGTACGAGGGAGGAACAGCAATGAGAAAGCTGCCGGATATATCTCTGGAATTGTGCAGGTACAGCCATGTGCTGGAGATTATCTCGAACAAGTGGACGGCACTGGCCATTTATGCGATGGAAGACGGAACCATTCGTTACGGGGAGATGAAGAGGCGCATTGAAGGCATTTCGCAGAAAATGTTAACCCAAACCTTGAAGCAATTGGAGCGGGATGGCGTAGCCAACCGCAAGCTTATCCCTTCGGTTCCGCCGATTACCGAATACTCGCTGACGCCGCTCGGGGAATCGCTTCTGCCCCTTATGAATATGCTTAAGCTCTGGGCTGTTGATCATTACGATGACGTGAAGAAGGCAAGAGATGAGTATGATGTCAGCCGTTAGACACAGGAAAGGCCGGGAATCTCCCAATGCGGGAGATTCCCGGCCTTTCGGGTTATTCGCCAAGCACAGGAGGAGTGTTACTGGCTGAACTGGCTTCGGAAGATGCTGTTTCTACCGTTTCTTTTGGCATTGTACAGTGCCTGATCACATCTCTTGTACATGGCTTCCAGAAGGGTGTGCTGATCGGGGACGACGGTGAGCACTCCAATGCTAACGGTATAGGAGACAGGCAGGCTGCTTGGAGCGGTTTCCAGCATGTTCTTGATGCGCTCGGCCAATGTACTTGATTCCAGCTCGTTTTTGCCAGGTAAAAGAATGCCAAACTCGTCCCCGCCATAACGCACAAACAGATCGTTCTCGCCTAATTGCTGCTTAATTCGATTCGTAACGTCCTTAAGCACGAGATCTCCTACATGATGGCCGTAGGTATCATTAATGTCCTTAAAGCAGTCGATATCAAACAGCAGATAGGATACGGCTTCTTTTTTCCTGGCGTAGCGATCGAGAGAAGCTTTGGCATTTGCAGTAAACATTCTCCGATTCAAAGTACCGGTCAGATCGTCATAACTGGCGTAATGCAGCAGCTCCTGATTGATCTTCTCCTTCCACAGCAGCAAAAATGCCATAATGCTTAATACCGTAAGCAGATAAACGGCCAGCAGATAAATCAATTGATAGATTCCCGGGGTGAAAAAGCTGACGGATGTATCGGTTAACAGTGCGGTTGCCCCTCGGAAGACATTGGCCGCAGCAACAAACAGATAGAAATACCCTATTACTTTCATTAACAAGGAAGAACCGCGAAGCAACCGGTATGCAGGTGCTTGAAGAAACGCAAGGACAAAGGAGCCGTATACGATCCGCAAATCCTCCTCGTTATGAATGAGGATGACTAGCTGAAACCCGATGATGCCAAGCCATATGCCCCATAGATACAGTTTCCTGAATCCTGCACGCCATTCGTTTCTTAAGCTTAACAAAGAGATGATTTCCAGGGACACTCCGACAAACATAAGCGAATTCGCAATGGAGATGGAGAGGAAATCGGGGATATCACCGCGTAATATGACGCAAAACCAAGAGACGGATTGCGCGAGTTTACCCAGAAAGAAGGTTCTGACCGTAAGAGCCCTGATCACATCACGCCAGTAGGCGCTTATTAGAATAAAGGTTAATAAATATCCTATTCCAAGAAAAAGGATAATGGTTGTAGAATCCAGCAGTATGCTTATAGTTGTCACCAGCCTGACGAGAAGAATATCCATTACTTGCAATTATATCAGGATGCAGGAAACGGTTGGAAGAAGCGATTTGCAAAAGATTAGGTCAACCCTCCTAGGTTCCGGGATTACCTCGTATTTTGGTTCTGCTGTTTGACGATTATGTAGGCTATTCGCCATGCGCTCTATTTTTATAGATATACAGGCTATTGAAGGAGACAACTTGCAAGCTCCTTGCATAAAATGAAAGCGTATCACAATCCTCTGATTCGGAGGTGATGAAAAGTGCTAGGATCATTTACACTTTGGATGGAAGTTGCAATGTGGGTCGTAATGGGTTCAATGGCTGCCAACTTATTGGTTGATTTGTTCAAAATGGTAACAGGAGGCAAATTCTCGACTGACTTCGTGTTAGGCTATCTGAAAGACATGGTTTACTATGTGCTCCCGCTGCTCCTTCTTGCAGGTCTTGCTGCAATGGATGTAACCGGCTGGCTAGTTCTGGTCGGCTATTACTTGGGCGCACTCGCTGTGCTCCTGAAGTATCTCATGGACTTGAAAGGTAAATTATAAAAAATCTTAGATGCAGCAGTCCGCCAGCCGACAGACAGGGCTGAGCATCTTCGGATATGATAGGCCGGGGCCTCCTTGGGGAGAACTCCGGCCTTTGTGCTTCTTCGGGCCCAATTAATCCCATTTCATTGACAATGAGAATGATTATCAACTAAAATAAAAGCATGTTAGGGGAGGTGCTGGGCATGACGCTTCGAGGGAATGGTCTGCATTATATTCGGACGGAAGCGATTGAACTTCCTCCGGGTAATGTGTTTAAGCAGCCGTCTGATGATTGGTTTCGGTTCATCGTCTGCCTGCAGGAAAAGCTGCAGATTAGTATAAACGGGAAGAGAAAATATAGTCTCAAAACAGGGGAGTTAACTTTCTTGCCAGCGGGCTGCTCTTACTTATTATCCGCAGGGATGGAAGTGAAAGCGGCGATTCTATCCTTTCAGGCCGGGGGCAGAGTGGCAGAGGCGCTTAAGGGACTGGCCCATCCGGTTATTTTCAGGCTGCCGCAAATTCGGAATTGGTTGCCTGAGCTTCAGCAGATTGACGAGAACAGTGAGCTTGCGGAGCACTGCAGAATGCAGTCGCATCTGTTTACCATCGTCTCGGCCTGCTTGAAGGCGGAAAAGACGGAGGAAGAGGAGAAGCCGGAGCTTGCCCGATTCGTCCTTCATATACGCCGGCGGATGCTGGAGCAGTTTGATTTGACCTTGGAGATGGAAAGCCTTGCGCGAAGCTCAGGCTCAAGCCGCTTCTACCGCGTATTCCGCGAGCATACGGGGCTTAGTCCCCATCAATTTCTGACGAAGGCGCGCCTCCAGGCGTCCCTGCGGCTTCTTGCCGATCCGGGTGTCTCCGTGACCAAAGCCGCCCACTCGGTTGGGTATAGCGATGAGTTCTATTTCAGCCGGCTGTTTAAGAAACGAATGGGGATAGCGCCAACGGAATATGCGGCGAAGGCAAGAACGAGGGCGGCAGTTCTCTGCGGTGTTTTTGCAGGAGACCTGGAAGCTTTGGGCATGACGCCATGCATCAGACTCAAGAAGAATTGGGATAAGGACATAGCGGGAAGAGAAGGGGTTATGGAGCAGCTTCGCCTTGCCAATCCGGAGGTGATCCTATCCGGACCGATACCGGAAGAACTGCGTCTTGCGTTGTCTGCGATAGCACCGGTGCGGGAGTACGACTGGCATCGTTATTCCTGGAAGAAGCGGCTCGCTCAGTTCGGGGAGCTGTTTGGTCTCTCGGGTATAGCGGAGCAATGGCTCTCCGACTTTGACAGCAAGAGCGCGAACGCCCGCGCCTTGTTACGGGAGCGTTGCGCAGACACTCCGTTTCTGCTTGTTGGCGTGCGGAAGGGGAATTTCAGGGTTTTTGGAACACAGGTCAAGAAGCTTGCCGATTTGCTCTATGATGAAATAGGTTTTCAAGCGCCGCCGGCTGCTTCCCGGATCGGCTTTATGGATGCCAAGACGCTTTGCGAGGTTGCGAAGCTGGAATGTGATCATGTTCTTTTCCTGATGGAATATCCCGCATCGGAGGAAGAATGCCGGCGTCTGGAGGAAGAGTGGGGGATGCTGAAGGCCGACGGGAGACCAAAGCACAGCTTCTGCATCCGGCTGGACGAGCCTTTCAACTACAATGCAACGATGCATGAAACGTTGCTTGAACAAATTGTTTATCATCTGCATACCGAGAACGAGGTCGTGCAGAAAAGTCCATGAGGGAACCGGAAAATCCATTCCGGTTTCTTTTTTTTGCCGCTAAAATGATGGAAGAAATGCAAATGAGAATCAATATCAAAGGAAGGGATTCGCTTGAAACTCCGTTATTTGTTTCCGGTGCTGCTCATTCTTTCTTTCACTTCTTTGTTTGTAGGCGTATCGGATATCCGTCCATGGGAGTTGTTCCAGCTGACGGAGGATCAGGCGGAGATCATGCGAATCAGCCGAATCCCGCGCCTGATCAGCATTATTATCGCGGGAGTAGGCATGAGCGTGATCGGCCTCATCATGCAGCAGCTGACAAGGAATAAGTTCGTCTCGCCAACGACGGCAGGCACAACCGATTCCGCGAGTCTCGGCGTCCTTATGGCGATGATTATAATTCCCGGCGCTTCACCGCTCGTCAAGATCGTCATCGCATTCGCGTTCGCTATGGCTGGCACGCTGGTGATGATCCGAATCATGGAACGGCTGCGCTACCGCGATCCGATACTCGTTGCCCTCGTCGGACTGATGTTCGGCAGTATAGTTGGCTCGGCGACGACATTTCTTGCACTCAAGTACAACTTGATGCAAAGCGTAGGCAGCTGGCTGAACGGGGATTTCTCGAGCATTCTGAAAGGCCGTTACGAGATGCTGTACATCAGCATCCCGCTGATCCTTCTGGCTTACTTGTTCGCGGACCGTTTCACGATTGCGGGGATGGGAGAATCATTCGCTGTTAACCTTGGCCTGAATTACCGGCAGGTCATGCGGATTGGTCTTGCCATTGTTGCGCTGGTGTCCGCTGTTATATTGCTGACCGTCGGATCCTTGCCTTTTCTTGGGCTCATCATACCGAATCTGGTCTCCTTGTATAAAGGCGATCATCTGCGAAGCAGTCTGGCGCATACGGCTCTGCTTGGCGCGATCTTTGTACTTGGCTGCGACATTCTCGGGCGAATCGTTATTTATCCGTTCGAGGTACCGATAGGTCTGGTTGTAGGCGTGCTGGGAAGCGGCATTTTCCTCTACCTGCTGCTTAGGAGGAGGGCTGCTCATGACTGACAAACGAAAGCTGCTGATCCTCGCCATCGTGGTGATTGCTCTGATAGCCGTATTTATGACGATCCATTCTTACGGCAACTGGGATTATATCCTGCCAAGGAGATCGAAGAAGATTGCAGCGATGCTGCTTACCGGAATGGCCATCTCCGTTTCGACCGTTGTATTCCAGACGTTGACGAACAATAAGATCCTGACGCCAAGCCTGATTGGGCTGGACTCTCTCTACCTGCTGCTTCAGACGGCTATCGTATTTATGCTGGGTGCCGATACTTTGACCGCGATGAGCAAAAACGTTCAGTTCTTCCTGTCGGCGGCCGTTATGATTCCGTTCTGCGGCGTGCTGTATAAGCTCCTGTTCCTGCGGAAGGACGGACGCGCGATCTATTTCCTGCTGCTGGTCGGCATCATCTGCGGCTCGTTTTTCTCGAGTATCTCGAGCTTTCTGCAGATGCTGCTGGATCCGAACGAATTCCTCGTTGTGCAGGACAAGATGTTCGCCAGCTTCAATAACGTGAACAGCGAGGTTATGGTTCTCGCAACGGCTATTGCGGTGCTGTCGGCTCTGTATTTCTGCAAGGATCTGAAGTATCTGGACGTGATGGCGCTGGGAAGGGAGCATGCGGTTAACCTGGGTGTTCCTTATGACCGGATTACGAAACGGCTGCTCGTCTTTGTCGCCCTGCTCGTATCCGTCTCTACTGCGCTTGTTGGTCCGATTACCTTCCTGGGCTTCCTGGTCTCGAATGTCGCTTATCGGCTCATGAGCTCGTTCCGCAGCGCAGTTGTCCTGCCGGCAGCTTCGCTGATCAGCTTTGCAGCACTTATTGGCGGGCAGCTGATCGCCGAGCGCGTCTTTACGTTCTCGACCTCGCTCAGCGTTATTCTGAATTTTGCCGGCGGCCTATACTTCTTATATTTGCTGCTGAAGGAGGAACGAACATGATTGAAGTCCGCGGGTTATCCAAACGTTACGGCGGCGGGCAAGGCATTCACGATATCTCGCTGACCATAGCCAAGGGAGCGGTAACCTCCTTTATAGGACCTAACGGGGCAGGCAAAAGTACGCTCTTATCCTTGATCAGCCGCCTCATCCCGATGGATGAGGGACAGGTGCAGATTGCCGGAGCAGATGTGAGCAAGGCGGACAGCCGCGGGCTTGCTCGGGTCATCTCGATTCTGAAGCAGTCCAATCAGCTGAACGTGAAGCTGAAGGTTGGCGAGCTCGTCGAATTCGGGCGGTTCCCTCACTCGTCCGGCAGGCTGAGCGCGGAGGACCATCGAAGCGTAGACGAGGCTATCCGCTACATGGAGCTCGAGGAGCTGCGCGGCAAATTCATTGATCAGCTCAGCGGCGGGCAGCGGCAGCGGGCTTTTATCGCCATGGTGCTTGCCCAGGATACCGACTACATTCTGCTCGATGAGCCGTTAAATAACCTCGATCTAAAGCATTCGGTACAGATGATGAAGGTGCTGCGCAGGCTGACGGACGAGCTTGGCAAGACGATTGTGCTTGTCCTTCATGACATTAACTTTGCGGCGGCGTATTCGGATTCGATCGTTGCGCTTAAGGAAGGCCGGGTTATTCGGCACGGGAGTGTGGATGACATGATGGATCCGGTTGTGCTCAAAGAGATTTACGACATCGACATTCCGGTGCATAACGTGGATGGCCGGAAGGTTTGCTTGTATTTTCGTTAATTAACTATATAAACAATCAATGAGGAGTGGTGTTCACGTGTTTAAAAAAATCGGTTCTTATGCTCTTGTGCTAGCCCTTTCCGTCACGGTTCTGTCCGCATGCGGAAGCAATAAGGAGGAGGCTTCGAACGCGAATGCGTCGGCATCGAATGCGCCTGCGTCCAATTCAGCAGGCGCTGCAACGAATTCGAATGCTGCGGGAGCAGAATCCGCTGCCCCAACGGAAGTGACAATCACGCATGAGCTGGGAACGGCAACGGTTAAAACAAACCCTGAGAAGGTCGTTGCTTTTGATTACGGCGCAATCGATACGCTCGATAAGCTGGGTGTAGAAATCGCGGCGCTGCCGAAAGGCTCTTTGCCAGGCTATCTGTCCAAGTACCAGGATGATAAATATACCGATGTCGGCACGTTGTTCGAGCCGGACTTCGAGAAGCTTGCCGCGCTGAAGCCGGATGTGATCTTTATCGGCGGACGTACGTCTGAGGCTTACGAAGAGCTGAACAAGATTGCCCCAACGATCCAAGTATCGTTAGACTACGCGAACTATGCGGAATCTTTTGCAAAAAATACGAATTGGTATGCCGAGATCTTCTCGAAGCAGGCGGAGACGGAAGCACTTGTTGCTGAGATTGAAGCGGCTAAAGCCGACCTGAAAACAAAAGCAGCAAATGCCGGGAAAGCCTTGGTCGTCCTGACAACTGGCGGCAAGATCAGCGCTTATGGTTCAGGCTCGCGCTTTGGTGTTATCCATGACGGCTACGGCTTTGTACCGGCGGATGACAAAATCGAATCCTCCACGCACGGCCAAAGTATCTCGAGCGAATACATTGCGGAGAAAAATCCGGACATCCTGTTTGTTGTTGACCGTGATGTAATTGCAGGCGGAGATGGAGCTAAACCGGCCAAAGAAGTAATCGAGAATGATCTTGTGAAGAAAACAAATGCTTATAAGAACGGCAAAATTATTTATCTGAGCCCGGATTTCTGGTACCTGTCGGGCGGCGGACTCCAGTCAGAGCTGGCAATGGTGAAGGAAGCGGCACAAGCGGTTCAATAATAGAAGTGTTTAAGGAGGAGACGATACCATGTTTGTTCAAATCAGAACAATGGTTGTAGAAAAGGGCAGCGGCGACAAGGTGGTTGAGCGTTTCAGCCAGCCGGGTATTCTGGACGAGAGAGAAGGACTTCTTGATGTCAGCGTCATGGTGAACAAGCGCACCAAGGATCACGACGAAGTCGTTGCGATGATCCGCTGGGAGTCGGAAGAGGCATGGAAAGCGTGGGAGAAAAGCCCGGAGCATATTCAAGGCCATCGGGAGAAGAAGAACAACACGCCGCCGGAGTATATGATCAGCACCACGGTCAATATGTATGAAGTGAAGGCGGTTCGTCCAGGCAAGGCATCGGTGAAATAAGGCGTAAAAGCTGGCTATGGTGCTTTTTTTCTATGGCAATAAGGAGAGGAATGATTTCGTAGCAGCGGATAAAGGGATTCCTCGTAAAGTTGCTATTCCGATATGGCGGCCGGGTAAGGGCTGAATGAGAGGGATTTCGAACAGGTCTCCTCGTTCTAGTTCTTCCAAGACATAATTACGGATGACCAGGGCTAAGCCAAATCCGCTTCTGGCGAATTGAACAAGAAGGTCCACGCTGCCAAGCTCGAATTCTGGTGTGAATGTAATCTCATGCGATGCAGCATAGTCATCCAGATAACGTCTCGTGTTGCTTCCTGCTTCAAGTAAGAGCAGCGGATTCTGACTTAATTGCTCTAAGGAAAGTGGTGGGCCACCCGCAAGGGATTGATAGCTTTTTCCCCCAACAAAACAGTCTCGAAGAGGCGTGCTTTCACGGATATCAATCTGTTTATCGATTACGGGCAAGCTGACGATACCAAAGTCAATCTTGCCTTCTTTAAGAAGTCCAAGCGTTTCAGGAGTCGTTCGATTCGTAACGCGGACACGGACGCCGGGATGCTGCTCATGGAATTGCTCCAGATAAGGGAGTAAATAATGCTTGCACAGCGTGTCGCTGGCTCCTATAGCAATTTCTCCGGTATTTAAATGATTCATTTCCGCTATTGCTTTTTCTCCGATCTGAACAGATTGGAGGGCTTGCTCGATATATTGGAGCAATACGGCACCTTCCGTGGTTAACGTAACTCCCTTTGGCGTTCGGAAGAATAGCTGTCCTCCAAGCGTGCCCTCCAGTTGTTTCACCGTGTGGCTCACTGCGGGTTGAGTAATGTGCAGCTGCTCGGCAGCTTTGGATAAACTTCCTGTCTTCGCAATCCAATAAAAGACGCGGTACCACTCCAGGTTCACTTCCATAGGTATTCCTCACATTTATATCAGATATTAGTTATATGAATTATTCTAATATACTTCCGTGGCTTTATCATTATTTTTGTAAGCGAATCGATAAAGCGGAGGTCATGATGATGACAGTAACGGCAATCGTAGGTGCAAATTGGGGAGACGAAGGAAAAGGGAAAATGACGGATGTATTAGCCGTACAGTCTTCCTATGTCGTACGTTTCCAAGGAGGGAGCAATGCAGGGCATACGATTATTAATGATTTTGGCAAGTTTGCGCTGCATATGCTTCCTTCGGGCGTATTCAATCCAAAAGTTACGAATATTATAGGGCCGGGCACAGCGCTGGATATTGGTGTTTTGTTAAATGAACTGAAAGCTTTATCGGCACGTGGAGTTCCAAGTCCTAAATTAATAATTTCCGACAGAGCCCAAATTGTATTGCCCGTACATCGGTTGTTCGATGAGCTTGAAGAAGAACGGCTTGGGAACAACAGCTTTGGTTCGACGAGACGCGGAATTGCCCCTTTTTATGCAGATAAGTATACAAAGCTTGGGATTCAGGCTGCCGATTTGCTTGATCCTGCCCGGTTACGCGATCGTATTGAGCGTATGCTTGAAACTAAAAATGTGCTTCTGCAGCATTATTATGGTCAGCCATCGATTCAGGTCGAAGATTGGATGCCTGAGCTGCTTGAGCAAGCCGAAATTTTAACACCGTATATAGGGGATACAACCTCATTACTTCGCAAGGCTTATCACGATGGAGACAACATTTTACTTGAGGGACAATTAGGGGCTCTTCGAGATCCGGATCATGGCATTTATCCGTTCACTACGTCATCCTCAACGCTTGCGGGCTATGCAACGGTTGGTGCCGGACTACCTCCGTATGCCATTCAGAATGTTATTGCGGTGACAAAAGCTTATTCCAGTTGTGTCGGAGCAGGGCCATTTGTGACTGAACTGCATGGGGTTGAAGGGGAGGAACTACGGAAACGGGGTGGAGATGCCGGGGAATACGGGGTGACAACGGGACGGCCGAGACGTGTGGGCTGGTTCGATTCCGTGGCAACCCGCTATGGCTGTCATTTGCAGGGAGCAACCTCCGTTGTATTAACTAACCTCGATGTCTTGGGTTATTTGGAGGAGATTCCTGTATGTATCGGCTACGAGACCGCTAACGGAATCATTGAACATTTCCCAGACACATCAAAGTTAGAAGGAATAAAACCCGTATATAAGCAAATGCCTGGCTGGATGTGTAATATTTCTGAAATTAAACGATATGATGAATTGCCGGCTGCAGCCAGACAATATATTTCATTCATGGAGTCTGAAATTGGAGTTTCAATCGAGGCTATATCCGTAGGACCAAGACGTGACCAGGTGATCAAGCGATAATTAGAACATTAGAATGAAGGGGGAGACCCATGGATAACAAAGCTGTTCTGACCGATGAATTGCTGTCCTGGTCTGGAGTGACGACCGGCCCTCACCGGTTCGGAGGGATTGAGTTTATGGTGAACGGCAAGGAGATCGGACATCTTCATGGAAATCAGCTCGTGGATCTGCTATTGCCGAAGGCTAAGCGGGATGAGGCGGTGAGCACCGGCAAAGCCAAGGTCCATCATATTTTGCCGGAGTCGGGCTGGGTTTCGGTTTATTTGATCAAGGAAGAAGACATTGCCCATGCCTTAGAACTGCTTCGGTATAACTATGAACGGTTGGTTACAGGGGAAGCAGATTCCTAACCGTACATTTGGATGCATATTCCAATCCCCCTCCGCTCATACTGTAATGAGTTTAAAAGCAGAGGAGGAATATGCATTGGATATTAATCGTGCCAAGGAAATTGCCGCTTCTCCGATTATGGAGGACGTGAAGTATAACGGGACTCAAGTCTACATTCAGCATGTGGATGAAGAAAAGGGCACAGCCCGCATTTATTCGCTTGCCGAGCCGGATCAAGAGATTGAAGTGCCGTTGCGCAGCTTAATCGAGCAATCGTCAACAATGGGGATGGAAGTGGATCAAGTCGCTTGCCGGGTATCAGATATGGATAGCGAAGGTTAACAGATAAAGCATAGCGGGTTACCGCTGTGCTTTATTTTTTGTATAATGGTCTTTTCAACAGTTAGTCAGCTAGTAGGAGAGAAGACAGAATATGGGACAACAATCGCAATTGAAATCCAGTTTATTTTTATTAATCGCGGCCTTTATATGGGGATTTGCTTTCGTGGCGCAGCGGCAAGGGATGGAGCACACGGGGCCGTTTACTTTTAATGCGGTGAGGTTCGTGCTTGGAGCTATTTCTCTCATTCCGCTGATCTGGATCATGGATCGCAAATCCGGCCAGACGAAGCAGCAGATTCGCACTTCCTTCCGGAGTGCCTCCGTCTATGGGCTTTGCACGGGGCTTATCTTATTTGCCGGCGCATCCTTGCAGCAAATCGGACTCTTATACACGACCGCGGGAAAAGCAGCCTTCGTTACGGGGCTCTATATTGTTATCGTGCCTTTCATCGGGTTGTTCCTGAAGCAGCGCCTTAGCTTGAACAGCGGCATAGGTGCCGTGCTGGCTGTCATCGGCCTGTATTTATTATGTATGACGGATAATATGACGTTGGGAAAAGGTGACTTGTACGAGCTTATAGGGGCATTATTCTGGTCCGCCCACATTCTGATGATCGACAGGTTTTCCCGCAGGACGGATGTGCTTAAGCTGTCGCTGGTGCAGATCGTAACCTGTTCGCTGCTAAGCTTTATTGTAGCTTTTTCTACGGAAAAGATTGAGCTATCCGGGCTGTACGATGCCATTATTCCGTTGCTGTACGGCGGGATTTGCTCGGTCGGCATTGCTTATACGCTTCAGATCGTTGGCCAAAAAAATGCGCATCCCACGCAGGCAGCCATTATTTTAAGCCTTGAGACGGTGTTTGCGGCAATTGGCGGCTTCCTGCTGCTCGACGAAGTGCTGGGCGTCCGCGGCGGATTCGGCTGCTTGTTTATGCTGGTGGGCATGATCGTGCCGCAGCTTCCTCCGCTTTGGCGGGCACGTGGAAAGGGAATAGTATAAAAGTCTAAGTGAAGAGGAGTGCGCTGGTCGCACTTCTCTTTTTTTAGTTTCTATACATAGGCCATATGTCATGGTATATTCAAGTAATAATTGGGATTTTATTCTTCTAGACTATCACGGATGAAGAAGGTTAACGAGATGAAGAAAAATATGGATGAAATTACGAAATGGTATGTAAAAAATAGACCTGTTTTTGAAAAATTAGCGGGGAAGTTAGAGTCAATTATACGAGAAGTACTTGACTCTGCTGATGTATCTTATTACACAGTTACCAGTAGAGCCAAAGAGATAGACAGTTTTATTAGCAAGGCTTCAGATAATAAATATAAGGATCCTATTAAAGAAATAAAGGATTTAGCTGGGGTAAGAGTGATTACTTTCGTAAAATCGGAAATAGATATCTGTTCAGAGATTATTCAACCGCTATTTGATATAGATCCAGAGCATAGCACGGATAAAAGTAAAGAGCTCGGAGATGACAAGGTCGGCTACAGGTCTCTGCATTATGTGGCTAAACTGACGGATGAGCGACTAAATCTCCCTGAGTACAAGATCTTTAAAGACCTTCAATTTGAAATTCAAATTAGAACAATTTTAGAACATGCGTGGGCGGATATTTCCCATACTAAGAACTATAAATTTAACGGAGTTTTGCCTCCTGATAACGATATCAAACGAAGATTTGCTTTAGCTGCCGCGACTCTTGAACTTGTTGACCGGGAATTTAATTCGATCTCACAAGAAATAAGCGAATATCAAAAAGAAGTTAAAGATAAAACAAGCAGGGATGAATTAGATATAGATATCAACTCTACTTCTTTAAGTAATTTTCTGTCTCTTAAATTTAAGGATTTTATTGAGGATTACCAGCTGGAGTCTCATTTTAATCAAGGTGATGCAAGAATTATAGAGGAACTTAATGCTTACGGAATTACAAGGTTATCCGAACTAAATGCATTAATCACGCGAAAATTAGAAGTATATCTACATTTTTCCACCAATTTCATTGGGCTCCTAAGACATATAATGATTATTAATGACGCTGAAAAGTATTTTAAACAAGCTTGGAATAAAAATTGGACAGGTATTGAAGAGGAGTATTTAGATTATTTGAAAAGTATTGATGTCAGTGATATAGAAAACATTCTGAAAAAGTATGGGGTTAAAATCTTTACGGATACGGATTTTTTTGAGGATGAAGATATTGAATTTGAATTAGAAGATTTTGAAGAAGATGAACCGGCCTAAGTTAAAAATAAAGAGTATGTCCTCCATGACATACTCTTAATTATGATTAACAAAAGAATTCATTCACTTCATAAATGAATTTAGCAAATAACGGATGCTGAGAGCCGTCTTTGGCTCTAGCAAAGGCAGAAGCCAAACCCTTATAATACCAGGCTTGCTCTTTCTCACCTCTTTTAAACCGAGACCAGAAAGAAGGGCCGAATGCTTCGTAATCTCGTTTCATGCTCCGCAGGTTATGTAGTTTGTCTGCGCAGGCAACCAGGCGAACTTCGAGCGGTGAAGAGGGAATGCTCTCGATAGTATGAGTCTTGCGTTCTTCCCAGCTTAATGATTTATCTGGTTCGGAGCAGGCCTTTACTATGGAAGTGACTTCAGGGCCAAACTGATCCGTAATTTGCTGCTCGGCAATATCAGTATCCTCAAGAACATCATGGAGTAGCGCGGCAATTATAGCCTTCTCGCTGCAGTTGTACGAGGATAAGAGCATGGCTACAGCAAACGGATGTGAAATATAAGGTGTATGTGTTCCTTTGCGGTACTGGGATTGATGGGCGGTTGCCGCAAATTCAATAGCAATGTCCACTAAGCTCATTAAATCAGCTCCTTTATTATGAATGATTAAGCGCAAAGAGATAAGTCGGGGGGATAAAGATGACACCGGATACTATGACACAAGAACAAGTGGAAAATGTACCTAATCGTAATATTTATGAACAGTTTACTAAGAGTGATTATGGCTGGATCATTGGCATAAAAACCTATCTGTCCTTAATGGTTGTACTCTGTACAATATTTTTATTCCCTGAAGTTAGTTTACGGGTAACAGGCTTTGATGTCGAGAAGGTGACGGATACTTCTTCTTTACATTACTATTTCTTTAATGTCTTTGTAGCAGGGGTTTTGGGCAGCAGTATATATGGATTGCGAAGAATATATACGAAATTGACTAAACCGGTAGACACTACCAACAAAGAACTAAGTGATTCCTTTCGAATTAAACTTTGGCTGTCCACTTTTGTTTATAAGCCCTTGATGGGAGGGGCATTGTCCATCATGACATTAGCCTTGTTGAATGCGGGATTTATGTCTTTGTCTCAAGGCGAGGGTATTACGAGTACAGCGGTAAGCATACAGGCTTTATATTTCCAGATAGGATTTGGTTTTCTGGTCGGGTTTGGCTCTAATGAGGTCATCAAGAAAGTTGACCAGATTATTGCCTTTACTTTTCAACCTAACAAAGAGCAAAAATAACAAAAGAGCTTACCCGGGTTCCCGGGCAAGCTCTTTTTGTATTCTACCAGTTATTTCCCGATACTCGCGTGACGGTGAAGTTCGGACTAGCGGCTTCGCCGTAGATGGCGGAGACGCCCGGATTGTTAACCTTCACATTGGTGAAGCTTGCTCCGCCGTAAGCCGGACCTTGGCCTTGCTCGGCACGGACGACAAGCTTGATGCCGTAGCGTGTCGGGTTGTTGATGTTGACGTTCTCGACGCGGATATTTTGCATCGCCAGATTGTTAGGCGCCATGGACTGGAACATGAGGCCGAAATAGACCGGATTGTTGATGTCTACATTTTTGATCAGAATGTTCTTGATTGCCCTGTCTCCGCCGTAAATCCAGATCGCGCCAAAATTCTGATAGTCGTTAATCTTGTCATCGGCGCCAACGCTGGTCCAGAAGTCTCCGCCCGTGCGGTCCAGCGTTGCCCCGTCAATGACGGTATCCTTATCGCCAAAGCCAAGCGTGTTGTAGCCGAAGCTGTAGCTGCTGATCGTGATGCCCGGATACGTTAACGTATCTGCTCCGTACAGGTTCTGGAACAGGTTATCCGAACCGCCGTACACGGCAAAGGCAGCCGCGCGTCTTACGTTTGTAGCTGTCAGGTTCGTGTACTTGTTGCCTACGTTGTAGGATCCGCCTGCATCGACAGCGCTGAACAGGGCGAAGGAGTCGTCCCCGGTACCGCGTGCATAGTTGTTATCGATGACGTTGTAGGAAGAACCGTTCGTCATGTTAATCCCGTCTGCAAACGTGTTTTTGATCCGGTTGTTCTTGAACGTATTGTTGGAGGAGTTCACACCCCAATAGAGGCAGATAAAATGCTCGACCCAAACGTTCTGAACCGTTACGTTCTGCATGCCGTTGCCGTCAATGAATTTGCCCGGTCCGTCCACGCGGTAAATGTAGTTGCCCCATGCCGACAGGTCGCGGATGGTCGAGCCGTTTGCCGCCGAGCCAATGTTGAAGCCAACATCCGTATTGGACTGATCCTGAGGCGCGACCAGCTTGGTGTGCCAAGGACCAGCGCCTACAATTTCCGTTGCGCGGCCGTAGAGGAAGATCTTGCTGTTAATCGTCCATTGGCCGGCAGGGATGTAGATGCCTTTCTTCGTATTGTCTTGTCTGAATTCGTTCAAAGCCTGTTCAATGGACTTTGATAAAGAAACCTGAACATATTTGGTTGGATCAGGATTCGCCTGAGGAGGTGCTACATTCTCGGTCTCCAGCATATCGACATAGATCCAAGGCACATCTCCTGCATCCTTCTGAATCTTGATCTTTGTTCCGGCCGGATACACCTGATCCAGCATCAGCTGCGCATCCTCATAAAGCCAGTAAGCCGTTAAACCAGCGCCAGGCGCATTATCATAGCCGAGGCGGCCAAGGGTGCTAGGTGTGGCATACAGGTAAGAGAACTTGGAAGAGACGTTGAATTTTCCTTTGCTTACCCCGTCCGCATAGATGCTGATCGTTCCGGTTGTGTTCTCGGCAACGGCGTTGCGGAGTACAAAAGCATTTGCCGGAGAAGTAAGGGTGAACTCGACATATTCTCCCGTAGCATCAAGCTGAACAGCCGAACGGCCGGAGGCTTCGCCGGCATAATCGCCAGGCTTGAAGTTTGGAGCTAATTTGGTGCCGTTTGTAGAGTTGGAGGAGGATTCTGCCTCAATAATCGTAAACGGCATGTTTGCTCCCCGGCCCGAATACAGGCTTACGGTATTGGAATTATTCGTTTGTTTGGTGCTCACTTCGCTGGTGTCCGCGGCAACCGAAGTCGTTACCGAATAGCTGCCGTTTACAGCCGTCCAGCTGCCTATCGTAACATTAACGGACTGGCCTGCTGCAAGAGCACCGTTATACGATCCATTCCATGTCTGTATCGTTGCTCCAGCCGCGTTTTTCAGCGTCACGGTAATGGGATGAGCGCCGCCGGCCGAAGCGATATTGCCCTGGTTTTTCAAATTGGTTGTAAAAGTAACGGAGTTGCCCGCGCTTGGATTGCTTGGATTCCAAGTCGTCGAGACGATCAAGTCGGAGCTTTGCACCGCTGCGACCGTAATGCCTGCCGAATTGCCGTAGCTGTTGTTATTATTGTTCTGTTCAATAACCGTATTGCTCTCATCCACTTTTGCGCTGACCGGATAATTGCCGGCATTTCTTGCTCCGGCATTCACCGACACGGTAGCAGAAGCATTTGCGGCTAGTGCTGCAACAGGAGCGGATCCAACAAGTTCGCTGCCCAGGTAGAAGTTGACCGAGGAGGCCGGCGAGCTGGCGTTGCCGATATTTTTCACCGTTGCACTAAGAGTAATGGCATCTGTCTCTACAGGAGCGGATGGCGTCCAGGTCATGCCTGTAATCGTCAGATCCGGGTTCGGAGCCGGTGTTCCGTAAATCTCGAATTCGGCTACCTGACCGGCCGGTGCTCCGGAGTTGGCCGTAATGTTTAGTTGAACCTTACTGGCCGTAGCGGTGACCGGAATAGTAACCGAGTTGCCGGAAGCCGGGTTAAACGTATAGGACTGCGCGGATACCAGATTGCTGAAGGCTGTAGTGTTCTGGTTAGCGCCCAGCACTTGAATCGTTTGTGTACGGGTGCTCCATTCGGTTGCCGGGTTCAGCTTCACTACGATCGAGGTAATATTATGGTTGGCGCCAAGATCAACGGTCAATTGACTCGGGCTGCCGCCGCCTTCCCAATAGGTTCCCGTGCTGCCGTCATTGCCGTTAGCGGCTACATACGTAAAGGTCGAAGAAGATGCGGATATCGTCTTGCCTAATGCTACGTTCGAGCTGGCAGGAGGTGTAGGCGTTGGTGTAGGCGTTGGTGTAGGTGTTGGTGTTGGAGTAGGCGTTGGTGTAGGTGTAGGTGTAGGTGTAGGCGTAGGTGTAGGTGTTGGTGTAGGCGTTGGCGTTGGAGTAGGCGTTGGTATCGCCGCGGCTGTCACCAAAATTTGGTCCAGGTTAATGTTGCCTGAATCAGTCGCATCATATTTGTAAGCAATTGTATTATTGCCGGCATTAAGGGTCAGCGTCTCTGATTTGGTTGCCCATGTATCCCAATTTGTCAGGTTGTTCAGCGTTGTCTGACGGATCTTGGTACCGTTGACGTATACGCTTAGCGTGCGTGAAGCGCCTTGGGCGTTTGCGTATTTGAGGGAGACATCATAGCTGCCAGCCGAAGCAACATTGACCGTAAACGTTGTTGCAGCACCTTGTGTCCAGTAGCCGTCAACAAAGCCGGAACCGGAGTAGCCCGTGTGGTCGGTGTTTACTTTGGCGCCGCCCGACAGCGCTGCGCTTTCAGCTTGGTAAGTTCCCGATGGAGGTGGAGTAACGGTTGCACCATAGATTTCGAACTCGGAGATTTGTCCCGCCTGCCAGCCTGTATTGGCTGTTATGTTCAGTCGAACGTAACGGGTGCTCGCAGCTGCGAAATTAATCGTTACCGAGTTGTTGTTCACGGTAGGATTAAAGACATAGCTTGCCGAGCCAACAAGGTTGGTAAAAGAAGAGCCGTTGGTGCTTCCTTGTACGGCAAGGGTTTGGGTGCGTGTGCCCCAGCCGGCAGGCAGCTTCAGAACGACCTGATCAATGCTGGTGCTGGCGCCAAGATCGACTTGAATCCATTGCGGGAAGGCGTTGTTCACGCTCTCCCAATATGTAGCCTGATTACCGTCAGCTACATGACCTGCGACGTAGACATCGGAATAGCCGCTGGCTGTTACGGTTTTGCCTATAGCAAGGTTGGAACCGCCTGCCGCGGATGAGGTAGAAGGGTAGAGCGTCAGCTGGGATAACAAAATGGCGAGTGCTAAAGAGAACATTAGAAACGGATTGCGGTGCAGCCTTTTACTTAATGCGAACATAAAAAACCTCCTAAAAAGAATGATCACACAAAACAGTCAGGATTATGACGTTTGTGATGATTCTTGCTTCGAAGCTAGTCAGATATGTTGCGGGCTTATAATTAATGCGCTTACATTTTGGCACAAAGCTACATTCGATCACCTCCTAAAAAGAATTGTCACACAAAAAGCGTGATTCTTGCTTTTCGTGATAATTCTTGCATCGTAAGCATTTGCTAAAGAATTGTCACACAAAAAGCGTGATTCTTGCTTTTCGTGATAATTCTTGCATCGTAAGCATTTGCTTAAGAATTGTCACACAAAAAGCGTGATTCTTGCTTTTCGTGATAATTCTTGCATAGTAAGCATTTACTTAAGAATTGTCACACAAAAAGCGTGATTCTCGTGGTCCGAACTTATGAGCATAGCATAATGCAGTTGCCGGTCTTGCTGAAGAGGTATTCCTACGATGAACATGTGCGATTCTATGAATCGCATGCTCCAAACAAAAAACCGGCACCGCTGTATCAGCGGCACCGGTCTTCTATTACATATCCTGTTCTTTCAAATAAGCTAATGCAGATTGCATTTTCTCGATATATGCGGGTTCTCCGCCCGTGCACATGAAACGCACATGGCCGCTGCGGCGTCCGGTTTCGATCCCGTAACGGTTCAGCATGGCGGATAAGCGCCGTATCGTTCCCGTGTTGCCGTTCACGATCTGGATATGCGATGGCAGAATGTCCTGGAGGATGGACGTGTAGAACGGGAAATGCGTGCAGCCCAGCACCAGTATGCCGTATTCGTTCAGATCGTATGGAGCCAGCTTCATGAGAAAATAATCCTTCAGCACGTCCGGATCAAATTGAAGCGATTCGCAATATTGCACCAGCTCGGGCATTGGAAGGGAATCGACGATTCCTTCTTCATCCACGCGGGAGACCAGTGCGTAATATTTCGGCATCCGGAGCGTCAGAGGGGTTGCCCAGACGAGTACCTTTTTCCCCGTAGCGCGGTTCATCTCAACAGCAGGCTTAACGGCCGGCTCCATCCCGATAATGGGAAAAGAATACCGTTCCCTCAGCTCGTTGATCGCGATGCTGGTCGCCGTATTGCAGGCGACAACAAGCGCGTCAATCCCCTGCGCCACCATCTCCTCAACGGTCTGAAGCACGAAGAAGCGTACTTCCTCCTCGGACTTCGTGCCGTAAGGTACATGAAGCGTGTCAGCCATATAAAGATAATTCTCGGCAGGAAGACGCTTCAGCGCTTCTGCCAGTACTGTTAGTCCTCCGAGTCCGGAGTCGAAAATACCGATCGTCATAGATTATAAAGTTCCTATCCCATATGATTACACCCAGCATAACGCGATCAAGGGATTAGGGCAAGACTACGATCGTATTATTTTGACGCCAGCTACCCCGTCATGACTCTTTCAACCGGATAGCGGTATTTCGAGAAGGTCTGCTGACCGCCGATAATATAGAGGAAGGACGTCAGTCCGATTCTTCCAATAAACATGAGCAGCATGAGAATGCATTTGGCGAAGATGCTTAAGTCCGGCGTAATGCCTGTCGACAGACCAACTGTACCGAATGCCGAGCACACCTCCAGTATAATCGCAGCAAGCTGATGCTGCTTGTCGGAGAAGCTGATGGCGATGACGGAGAAGGAGCACATCACAATGGCAAGCATGGAGATGGCCAGAGATTTCATAATATCGTCCTGATGAAGCTCGCGCTTGAAGACCTTGAAATCCCGGCGTCCTCTGGCAAAGTGGTATATAAACAGCATGTTCAGCGCGAAGGTGGTTGTCCGGATCCCGCCCCCTACCGAGTTGGGCGATCCCCCGATAAACATATAGACGCACATGAGCAGGAGAGTTGGCAGCGTCAGATGGGTAATATCCATCGTCGTAAGTCCTGCGCTTCGGGTCGTAGCCGCCTGGAAAAAGGCATAGAAGAAGCTTTCATGCCAGGATAAGCCCTTGAAATAATGCTGTGATTCGAAAAGCAGAATCAGTAACGTGCCAACCGCGAGCAGAGCGAAGTAAGTAAAGGTCGTCAGCTTCGTGAATAGCGAGAATCGGAAGGGGTAGTTCAGATCAAGCTTGCCTCTGGATAGGAACGCCTTCAATTCGATTAATACGGGAAACCCGATTGCGCCGAAAATAATAAGCAGAATCGTGACCAGCTGCACGAAATAATCATCTTTGAACGGGATAAGCGATTGTCCGGTAATGTCCATCCCGGCGTTGGTCGTTGCGCTGACGGAGGCAAACAAGCCTTGCAGAAAGGCCTCCTGCCAGGTGGGGAAGTAACGCAGGAAACGCAGGCCGAAGATCACCGCTCCTATCAGCTCGGTGAGAAGGGTAATCTGCAATATTTCTTTGACGAGCTGGACCAGACCGGATAGGGCAAATTGGTTATTATCGACCATAATCAGACGGCGCTCGCGCAGGCCGATTTTGCGCCCGATCAGGAGCCAGAAGAAAGTACTCATCGCCATAATGCCGATGCCTCCGAATTGAAGGACAATCATAATGACGAAGTAGCCAAATACGCTGTAGGTTTCCGCCACATTGAATACGCTAAGCCCGGTATCGCTCACGACGCTGACGGCTGTAAAGACCGTATCGAAGAATGAGACTTCCACTCCAGGCTTATGGACCGCGGGAATGCTGAACAGAAGAATAGATGATAACACGGCCAGGATATAGTAGCCGGAGATAACTTGAGCGGGTGAACGCTTGCCCATCCAGTTCCTTGATTTGTTCCACATAAGTACAGATCCTCTCCGTTATTCAACAGGCATATCCATAATATGGTTGGAACTGCTTGCAATTATGCGGGCTTATGCTTTTACAAACTCTTAACCAAATTTTAAAATTCCCATTATAAAGCCCCCCTATAATAAGGTCATATACAACCGGTATACAACTAAAACACAACCAAAACACAGCCAAAAATTGTAGGGGGCACATTATGATTAAAGGTTCTAAAGTTTACGCAGCAACCGTATTGGCAGCATCTCTCGCGCTTGGCGCGGTAGCTGCACCGGCAGCAAGCTTCGCAGCACCAGTTGCCGTATCGCAGAAGAAAGAACAAGGCATGTTCACGCAAGCAAGCGTTGAACGTACGGCTGACGGCAAGCTGAAAATTCACTGGAACTCGAATGCGGATCTTGGCGCTGCGAAAATCCTGTGGAGCACTTCGCCTGACAATATCGCGAAAAACGGCAAACAGCTGAAACGTATTAACGCCAGCTATAACGGTTATGTAACAGCTGATCCGAAGCCGGGCTCCCACTTGTACTTCTACATTAAGACAAGCAGCGGCGCGACTGTTACGGTTGCAGAGCGCAAAGTAAATCTGCAAGGCGCCTTTAACATCCGCGATCTTGGCGGTTACAAAACAACGGACGGCAAAACGGTAAAATGGGGCAAGCTGTTCCGCGGTGAAGAGCTCGGGCATCTGACGGATGCGGATATCAAGATTCTTCAGGAAATGGGTATCAAAACAAACGTTGACTACCGTACCGATGCTGAAGTGAAAGCTATGCCGGATCCGGTTATCCCGGGCATCACTAATATCCGTACCGATGCAGGCAATGCCGGTTCTACGGCAGATCTGAACTCCATGATCGCTTCCGGCATGATGAAGGACGAAGCTAGCGCGGTTGCCATGATGGCCGGCTTCAACAAGCAAATGGTGGATAGTCCGAAATTCTATGTCCAGCTGATGGAATTGCTTAATGATCCGAACCATATCGGACTTCTCCAGCACTGTACAGCGGGTAAAGACCGCACAGGCCTTGGTTCCGCAATCATTCTCCTGGCTCTTGGCGTAGATGAGAAAACGGTAATGGACGACTACCTCCTGAGCAACGTATACCGTGAAGAAGCTAACAAAAAAGCGATTGAGGCTGTCAAAGCTCAAGTGAACGACGAGAACGTTGTTGCTGCGATTACGGCAATGATGGGCGTCCAGAAGGAATTCCTGCAAGCGGCAATTGACGAGATGAAGAGCAAATACGGCTCGATCGACGCTTTCCTTGAAAAAGGTCTTGGCATTACGAAAGCAGAGCGCGCGAAACTGAAAGCCATGTACACCGAATAATGGATAAGATCCGCTGGCCAATATTGGCTGGCGGGCTTTTTTTGTTTGGGTGAAGGAACGGGAGAAAAGGGTATAATAAGATAAAAAAGGAATGGAGAACGAGATGACTGAACATAAATCGATAGCGGGGTGGAACCTCGAGAACAGCTACGCTGGTTTGCCGGACTTATTTTTCGCGAAACAAAATCCTGTTCCTGTACGTGCCCCCGGGTTAATCAAGATGAATGAACCGCTTGCCGCCGAGCTTGGGCTTGATGCTGATGCGCTGCGCAGCAATGATGGCATCCAGGTATTTGCGGGCAATCAAATTCCGGAGGGGGCAGAACCCCTTGCGCAGGCTTATGCCGGGCATCAATTCGCGTATTTCAACAAGCTGGGAGATGGCCGGGCCGTTCTGCTTGGCGAGCAAATCACTCCGCAGGGAGAGCGATTCGATATTCAGCTGAAGGGCTCCGGAAGGACGCCCTATTCCCGCGGGGGAGACGGCCGGGCGGCGCTTGGCCCTATGCTTCGGGAATATATCATCAGCGAGGCGATGCATGCGCTTGGTATCCCGACTACCCGCAGTCTCGCGGTGGTATCGACAGGGGAAGAAATTGTTCGCGAAAGCCTGCTGCCGGGCGCGATTCTGACCCGGGTTGCCGCTAGCCATATCCGTGTCGGCACCTTCCAATTTGCTGCGCAGTGGGGGACGCTGGAGGAGCTTCAAGCTCTTGCGGATTACACCATTAAGAGGCATTACCCTGAGATGGAGGATGGAGAGAACCGCTATGTCAGCTTCCTGAAGGAAGTAATCAAGCGTCAGGCAGCGCTCATCGCCAAGTGGCAGCTGGTCGGTTTTATCCATGGCGTAATGAATACGGATAATATGACAATAAGCGGAGAAACCATCGATTACGGACCATGCGCCTTTATGGATGCGTATGACCCGGCTACGGTCTTCAGCTCCATCGACCGGGAAGGCCGTTATGCTTACGGCAATCAGCCGTATATCGGCTCATGGAATCTGGCCCGCTTGGCGGAGGCCTTATTGCCGCTTATGGATGAGGATGAAGAAGGGGCCATCGAGCTGGCTCAAGACGCATTGTCTGATTTCGGTGAGCTGTATCATGAGCATTGGCTTCAAGGCATGCGGGCGAAGCTTGGACTCTTTAGCGAGGAGCCGCAGGACGAGGCGCTGATCGAAGCGTTTCTGCTGCTGATGCAAAGGAACAAGGCGGATTATACGAATACCTTCCGGGCTTTATCGATGGATAAGCCTGAAGCTACCGTGCTAGGCGGGACACCGGAATTTGCGGAGTGGCAGGAGCAATGGCACGCGAGACTCGGCAGGCAAGAGGAGTCCAAAGAGGATTCGCTGAAGCTGATGCGGAGAAGCAATCCGTCTGTTATCCCTCGCAACCACCGGGTAGAGGAAGCATTGGAAGCGGCAGAGCAAGGGAATCTATGCGTGATGGATAATCTGCTTGCGGCGCTCACGAATCCGTTTGCTTATTCCGATGAGCAAGAGGATTATGCTTTGCTGCCGGAAGAGTCGCCTCGTCCTTACCGTACATTCTGCGGGACCTGATCCAAGGGAGATTAACGACATGAAATTTGAATTGGGGCGTTGCCTGCTGCAGGAAAGACTGGAGGAGCGGGGAATGAGCCGGGAAGCCTTGGCCGGGGCATTGCTCTATAAGCCGGAGCGGCTTGCCGATTATATCGAGAATAAGCGGTTAATGCCGTTAAAGACGGCGATCTCCATTGCGGATACGGTGGGCTGTTCGGTGAATGAGCTTTATGAGCTAATTCCGGCCATCAAAGGGATCGAAAGGGATGTGAAATAAGCACAAAAAAGGACGGGTCAGCCCGTCCTTTTCTTATGGGTCAGTAAGGCAGAGGTTTGCCTTCCAGATAGGCTTTCAAATTCGCGAGCGACATCGTATAGCCCCGCTTGACGGGCTCGGCCTGCTCCGCATTCTCATAACCGGATTCCGACATGGTTACGGTTGTTCTGCCCTTATGCTCATGTAGCCGGAAGGTAGTGGTGACAGGGACGTCGTTCACTCCCGTATAATCCCATCTTAAGGCAAAGCGTTCTGGCGGTTCATAAGCCGTAATCAGAGCCTGCAGCGTAGTCACTTCTGTCCCGGCGTGATACTTGCTTGGCGAATGATGGAAGAGGGCGGTTGCACCTTCCCTTAATGCAGTAATCTCCCACGGGGAGCCCGGAGAATACCATTGCGATAAAGCTTCGGCCTCGGTAATTGCACGCCACACCGCTGCAATCGGCTGTTCCAGATCGGTTGAGACTTCAACGACATACGATTTGAGCTGCTGCAGGGCATCGGCATATTTTGGATACCAGTGCTTCCAATCCTCCCGGCGGTTAGCCAGAGGACGCCCGTTATCCAGCAAGGACGCAATGACCTCGAGGCAGACATGCCAGCCGGCGAGATCTTTCGGCGTATGCTCGGACGGTTTATAGATGCTTTCGATTAACAGAAGCCGGCAGCCCCCGGCTACCTCATGGAATTCGAACCGAACGGCCATATCATCTCCCCAAGTAAAGGCAAGCACAGATTGCAGCTCGTATGCGGTGATCATCATGGTCTCATAGGTGCCGTCGCCCATATTAAAGCTGAGCTGCCCGCCTTCCCGCAGATCCTCCGCGCGCAGCTCGGAGAACCATTTCGGAAGCTTTTCATTATCGGTAAAATAAGACCATACTTCTTCCCTGGAATGATGGAGTATGCGTTCGAAAGTTACGGTATAACCTGTGCTTTCTTGCGAAATGGTGGCCAGCATAATAACAAAATCCCCGCCTTCCTGTTGGTATGTAACCGGGTCATGCTAGGGTTAGCACTCTCAGATTAACAGATCGCCAGGCAGGATTCAAAAGGGACTAGAGAAAGACGATACCGGCTACTCCTGCTGCAGCAATAACCGTCAAGGGATGCCATTTATATTTGACCAGCAGCCACAAGCAGCCTGCACAGATCAATAAAGTAAACAAGGTCATCGTGTTATAATGACCCGGCTTATCAAAGCCGCCGAAGTGAATGGCGGCATAGGCGATGAGCCCCGTGATGACGGGCCGAAGGCCATAGAAGACAGACTTGATCGTCTTGTTATGCTGGAGCGGGAAGAAAAAGGCGGACAGCACAATAACGACGATCAGGGAAGGGAGGACAATCCCGGCACATGCTGCTACAGCGCCGAGTATTCCCGCTGTATCGTAGCCGATTAACGTGACGGCATTGGTGGCGATTGGTCCCGGCGCCATGCCGGCGAGCGAGACGGCTTTCTGAAATCCCGCGATTGTCATCCAGTCATGTAAGACAACTTTATTTTGTATCATCGGAATAACGGTATAACCGCCGCCAAATGAGATAAATCCAATTTTGAAGAAAGTAAGGAACAAGTCCCAGATCATGCTTAACTCTCCCTCATACAGATCAAATATAATACTCCGGATACATGAGCTCCTGACCCGGATGGCTGGAGGAAGGCTTCTCCGTATCGGCTTTCTTGCCTGCCCTCGCCTTGGCCCGGATCAGGAAGATGCCGATTACGATACCGGCAGCCACGACAATGAGCGGCGTAACAGGAAGCACAAGCAGAGACAGAAGCGCCAAAATCGACAGGGCGGCGGTTGCTTTATCGAAAATAGCGGCTTTGGCCATCCGGTAGGCGGCCATTACGATTAACGCAACAACGGCGCCATGTACGCCTTTCAAGGCAGCCTGGAGCTTGGGATTGTCTTGAAACTTCAGATAGAACAGACTAAGTACAATGACAATGATAAAGGTTGGCAGGGTAACGCCGATAACCGCCATAGCCGCTCCGGGAATGCCGGCTTTCCGGTACCCGATGAAGGCTGCCGCGTTTACTCCAACGCCGCCGGGTGCTGAACCCGCTAAGGATACGACGTCCGCGAGATCCTTCTCGCCAATCCATTTGCGCTTCTTAACAACCTCGCGTTCAATGACGGGCATCATGGCATAACCGCCGCCAAAGGTGGAAGGCCCAATCCGGACAAACATCCAGAATAGCTGGGCTGATATATAGAGACGCTCTCTCCAATTTGTCTTCATTGCTTACACTCCTTTTAAAGATAACAAAGCTATTATAGCAACTTTATTTCAATTTGAATTAAAGTATGGGATTTTTCTTTATAAGAATTGTTTATACCAATAAAATCGGGTGGAATTCCAGTTGAACTTTGTTAGGTTTATTTCAATGTTAAATAAAGTGGGATGGGATTGTTCGTCATAGCCCCTATTTATCATCTGGGGTATAATTGCAGATATAAAAAACGAACGTCAATCTATTGGAAAGGATGAAACGATGAGTTATTCTCCGCGTTCCGTCCCCTCTCATAAACAGCTGATTTACGATTGCATCGCTAATCTGGGACCCGTCGCGAAAGCGGAATTGCTGGAAGCCCATGATATAACCAGCAGCACGATGACTCGTTTATTGGATGAAATGGCCAAGGAGGGCCTTATACTCGTTACCGGCTTAGGTCCGTCGAAAGGCGGAAGAAAGCCGCTGCTCTATCAGGTTAATCCTGATCACCGGTATATATTTGGACTCGAAATATCCAGATTCACGTCCACGTTGGGTTTATTCGATATGAACATGAACCAGAAATCGGTCGTCCGCTGGCGGATGGACGTGACGATGACGCCTGAACGCCTGGTTGATCATGCCGTCGGCATGATGCTTGCTTTTATGAAGGATCATGCGATTGCGCCAGAGCGTGTTCTGGGCCTCGGCATTGGAGCAGTTGGGCCGCTCGATCCCGGCAGCGGCGTTATTATTAATCCGAAATATTTTCCCGCTAAAGACTGGGAGCAAGTACCGATATGCTTGATGTTCGAAGAAGCCATTCAACTGCCAACCATGCTGGAGAATGGGGCTAATACGGCGCTTGTAGGGGAGCATTGGTCCATTCGCCACGAGAATGTGGAGCATGCGCTATACGTCTCCGCCGGCGTCAGCCTGCGCTCAGCCATGATGTCCTATGGACGGATCGTATACGGAAAGGTAGATACGGAGGGCTCCATCGGGCAAATGATCATTGATGTTGACGGCCCGAGGCTGGGTGATTCGGGGAATTACGGTTCTCTTGAAACCTTCGCTTCCGTTCAGGCCTTGGAGAGACAAGTGCGGACCCGATTAAAGCTGGGCGGAAGTTTGCTGCCCAATCATTCCTCTGTTGCTCCGGAGCAAGTTAATCTGGACACAATTACATCCGGTCTCAATGCCGGTGATCCCTTTATCACAGAGATGTTTCATCAATCCGCTTCCTACTTCGGGGTGGGGCTGGCGAATCTGATTAACATGTTCCACCCGGAGCTTATCATTCTTGGAGGAGCCTTAATTAATGCAAACCCGATGTATTATCGGGTGGCGACGGATGTGGCTGTTAAGAAGTCGTACTACAGCGAAGCTTATTTGCCGGAATTTTCGATGGGCCAATTGAAAGAAGACGCGGTTGTAACGGGAGCCGCCTTGATGGTGAGAAGCCGAATGAAGTTGTAGCCTGTGCCCAAGCCATTCCATACGTACCTACTTATAATAAATAAGCTGTTATGTTGGAGGTTTGGGGAGGAGATACGTGTGAAATTGTATAGCCGGGGCAAAAAAGAATCCGCACCGCTGCTGCTGTACTTGCCTCAGAAGCTGTCGGGGTTTCTATGTCCCCCTGGCCGCATCGAGCAGGCGGCGAAAACCAGGAAGAAGCAGCAGAAACCCGCGAAATCCGCTGCAACGAAGTCAAATGTCATGGTCCCGCAGCAACGTTATAAAAAACAGCCGTTACGGAAGCTGAGAGGGCGGGAAGTATCGGGATGGCTGGATAGGCTGGAGGATGAGTATGTGTATGCACCTACACTTGCACCTGAACCAAAACCGAAAGCTAAGGCTGTATTCGAACCTGAACCAAAAGCGGTGTCCAAAAGTATTTCTTCTCCTGTTCCCGTAATCAATCAAGCTCCGGCTGAAGTGAAGGCTCCGCTGCCAGCCGGAGCTTCTGTAATCAAGCCGGCTTCAGCTCCGATGAGAGGGAATCTGATTTATGCCTCTTCGCATGACGAGAATCTGATCCGGGTTATAGACGGTGAGACGGAGACTGTCGTCGATACGATTGCCTTACCTTCTATCGGTTCTGTTAAGGGAATTGCGCTTAATCCGGTGACGAACCGGATTTATGCCGTTAACAGCAGCAGGCATCAGCTTTCCGTTCTGGACGGGAGCACCAAGGAAGTTATAGCCGTTGTGCAGGTTAGTCCATTTCCGTCACTAGCAGCCGTGAATGCGAAGACCAACCGCGTCTATATTACAAGCTCACTGATGAATTCGGTCGATGTTCTGGACGGGGAGGCCAACCACATTATTGCATCGGTAGGAGTAGGCAATCTTCCTGCCGGGATAGCGGTTCATGCCGAGACCAACCGGATTTATGTAGCTAACGGTAAACCGGACTATGATCTTTCTGTTATAGACGGAAGGACCAATACAAGACTGTTCCCGGACATACCGGTTGGCAGCGAGCCGGGTCTTGCTGCCATTCATCCGGAAGCGAATCTCTTATACGTTCCGAATTTCAAGAGCAATAGCGTGACCGTTATTAATGGCGCGGCGAATACAGTAATAGCAACCATTACAGAAGGAATCGGCCATAATCCTTATGCTGCGGGAGTAGATACCTTCGCTAATCTGGTGTACGTATCCAACTCCGGCAGCGACAGCGTCTCGGTTATTGATGCAGCCAGTCATAAGGTTGTAGAGACGATTCCGGTTGGTGATTGTCCAAAGGCCGTTGCCGTGAACACAAGAACAAACCGGATTTATGTGGCTGTACAAGATGGCATAGCTGTCATTGACGGAGAGACGTATGAAGTCGTGAATAAGATTTTGGCTGGTCCGAGTGATCTGGCCATTTCTGAATAACAACAAAAGCCGGGTCGCCCTTCAAGTGAAGGGCAGCCCGGCTTTTGTTTATTCTGGCTTATACGGTTGCTGTTGTTTTATAGACTTCCCTAATCGCATCTTCTACGTTGGGCTCCTTGACGCTAATATCCTGAATGGGGAGTTTCTGTGAAAGCGCCGCGATGAGCTCCGAGGCGGAGATGCTCTCTTTCTCGAACTGGTACCAAATTTTAAGCCCCTCTTGTTTGACGACCGTAGCATGTGGAGTGGTGAGATCCTGACAAGGCTTCTGCAGCTCCACGACAAGCATGCGGTGAGGAGTAAGCTTATGAATGATGGAGCCGATTGGCCCATCCTCTACGATTTTGCCGTTATTAACGACAATAATCCGGCTGCACAGCTGCTCCACATCGTCAAGATCGTGGGTTGTCAGAATAACGGTAACGTTCCGAGTCCGATTAATCTCCTTAATGAAATTACGGATGGCATGCTTGGCGTCCGCATCAAGCCCTATCGTAGGTTCATCGAGGAATAAGACAGAAGGCGAATGCAGCATCGACGCCGCGATATCGCCGCGCATACGCTGGCCAAGCGAAAGCTGGCGAACGGGCGTATTCATGAAATCCTGCAGCTTGAGGACATCGGTCAATATCGCGAGATTTTCCTCATACGCTGCCTGATCAATCTGGTAGATCCGGCGAAGCAGCTCGAAGGATTCCCCAAGCCGCAAATCCCAGTACAGCTGCGTACGTTGTCCGAATACAACGCCAAGCTTGCGGACAACGGCTTTCCGGTCAGCTTGCGGAGAGATGCCGCATACTTTGATGGAGCCTGCAGTGGGATGAAGAATGCCGGTCAGCATCTTGATGGTGGTGCTTTTACCGGCGCCGTTTGGTCCGATATAGCCGACAATTTCGCCTGGAGCGATGGAGAAGCTGATGCCGTTTACGCCGTTAAATTTCGTTTTCTTGGGAAACAGCAGACTTTTGATCGATCCGCGCAGACCGCTTTCTTTCTTTACGATAATGTATTCTTTCATGAGATCCTTAACCTCGATAACAGCATCCATTCTTGTCAGATCCCCCAATGTTAAGAGCCTGCGCTCTCGTAATTTTTCATGCCGAATTTGAAGATGCCGCCCGCAAGCAGGAAGCAGATAATTCCAACAACCGGGGTCCATAGTGCAAAGCTTAGCGGAAGGTCAAATCCGCCGCTGTCCGCATGAAGAAACTCCGCAGCAGGGTAGAAGCTGATGAACCCGATCGGGATGATAAAGGTGAACAGGGCTTGCAGGAAATAAGGGTACATGCTGAGCGGATACATCGTTGCTCTCTCCAGCATTGTCAGGGCGAAGCCAACCATAGAGCCGTTGCGCTTCGTCCAGAAAGCAATCGTGCCAAGGCTGGTGAACAATGCCGCACGAATCAGGATACCGCCGATCAGCACGAGAATCAGCTTGCCGACATTGGCGAGCGACCAGTCGAAGCCGGCGATCTCCGCCCCGTAGAGAAAGATGATGACTCCCGGAATACAATCGATTAGACCGATGAAGTTCACGTAGCTTGCAACGAGCTGGAAGAAGACGTTCATCGGGCGAAGCAGAAGACGGTCAAAACCTCCGTTAATGACCATATGGTCCATGCTCCATGTATTGATGAAGAAGACGACAAAGATGCCATGGCTGATTAGTCCAAGTCCGTAGAGAAAGGTCAATTGGGGGAAGTCCCAGCCGTTAAGCGCCTGGAAGCGGTCGACGATAATCTTGAGCATCCAGATGCCGGAGAAATATTGAATCGGGATCATAAGCAGCCAGCTGAACAGAAACAGCGGATATTCGAGCTGACGCTGCACGGCCAGGCGCGCCCAGCAGGAAGCGACAGATACATAATGCTTGATCGTGGAAACCATAAGGGCGTCATCAGCCTCCCTGGATTAGAGTTTTTTTCTTCGTGCGTGCCCATCCTGCTGCCAGGATGAGATACAGTATTCCAATCCACGCTGCCTGGACGGCCATGGAAGTAAAGGCTTCGGATGTACTTGTATTGCCGATATAAATGCCAAGCGGAGTCTGATAGGTGTACTGGAAAGGCAGGAACTTCGAGACGGTCTGGACGGATTCCGGGAAAAACCACAGCGGAACGATACTGCCGGACAATATGCGGACGATGCTGTCTTTGACATTGCCCATGTTGCCAAGCTCCATCACCCAAAAGGCAATTAGTCCAACAAGCGCGCTGAGCAGCCATAGAATCGCGTAGCTTAACAGGCAGCTTGGGAGGAAAAGCAGGAAGTTCCGGAAGGAAGCGGGCCATGGAACTCCGAAAAAGAGGGAAGCAAATACAACAAGCGGGAGAGCTCTGTTTAATAAGGCGCTGAACATCTCTCCGATATCTTCGGCCAAGTAGCAGGCAAGAAGGGGGATCGGGCGATAGAAGTCGGTGACGATCTGTCCTTCCCGTATTTTGTAATAGATCGTGTTTTGCACATCGCAGACGAAGATGGTGGAGATCGTGATCGAGAGAATGGTGTAGGTGGTTATATCCTGCAGACTAAGTGCCTCTGCGGCTCCGGCACCGCCTTTGTAAGCCGTCTGCCATAAGAATACGGAGGCCAGCATCAGAATAAGATTTGTTGCTACGGAAGTGAACACTTCAAACCGGTAAGTCAGATTGGTAAGCAGCTTCATCTTTGTTATGTACCAATAAGCCTGAAGCATAGTAACCCCCTTGAAAGTGACTTCATATGTAAAATATGGCATTTTCAATAACGATAATATATTAATCGATTTCATTACCTTAAGCTATGGATATTTTTAATATAGTTGTTTATGAGAAGGTTCAGGCAGGGGGCGAAAGCGGATGTTGATGATCATAGCTATTCTCGTAGCGGCGATCTATTTCACATTATTAAGCTTTAACCGACTTAAAAAGCTAGCTGCATGGATGAAATGGTTATTGTTTGTTATTTTACTGATCTATTTGTGCGATGGAATTTATGTATCTGTAAAGCACTTTAATCCGGATAAGTTAATGGAAAGCCTCATTTCCGCCTTCAGTATGGGGTTGCTGGCGGCTGGAGTTCATTATTTATTTAAACGGAGACGTGCCCGTGAAAAGAACTGGTCACTAAATGATTACCCCATCGAATATAGGAAGCTACCGTTAAAAAGGAGATAACTCATGACGTTAAATAGAAGATTAACCGACAGTGAATTTATTGGAGGAAGTCCGGAGTATCTGGATACGGTTTCCCGTTATGCCGCAAGGGGAGTATTGGTTAATAACGATAATCAAGTTGCGATGATGTTCATGTCCGAAGTGGATCTTTACAAGCTGCCGGGCGGCGGAATGGAAGATGGAGAGCTGGCTGAGGCGGCCTTCCTGCGGGAGATCCGGGAGGAGACCGGCTATGAAGCGGAGGTGATTAAAGAGCTTGGTTATGTGGAGGAGCATAAGAACCGTAACGGATTTCTCCAATATTCCTACTGTTTTCTTGCCAAAGCACGTCCCGGCATGGGGATGGCGTCGCTTACGGAAGCTGAGCGGCAGCTCGGCATGTCCGTTCAGTGGCTGACCATTACACAAGCAATGGATGTTATGGAAAAAGCAGTGAGCGACAATGACGGTAATCATTCCAAGCTTTTTATGCTGATGCGCGATCAAATCATACTGAAAGAAGCAGCAAAATTGCTGATGGGAGAGGGTTTTTCATAAGCCTTTTTTCCAATATATACATTATTGAAAATGCCTATGAAGATTATTGTTTTTATATATTATTCAAATAGGCTTCTGGGTTATATGATGGATTAAATAAAAACAGGGAGAGAGGAATAAAGATGAACAAGTCCATCTATGACTTTCAGGTTAATGAGATTAATGGGGAGCCTATTCATCTGTCTGCGTTTAGTGGCAGGGTTCTTCTGATCGTGAACACAGCAAGCCAATGCGGTTATTCCAAGCAGTTCGAGGGGCTTCAGCAGCTGTACGAAAAATATTGGATGCATGGCTTTGAAATACTGGCGTTTCCGTGCAATCAGTTCAATGGCAAAGAGCCCGGCAGCCATTCGGAAGTTGAAGAGCATTGCCGGCGAAATGTCGGGGTAACCTTCTCGTTATTTGAAAAGGTGGAGCTGCGGGGACAACACGTCCATCCGCTCTTTCAATATCTGACGGAGCAGGCGCCTTTCCAAGGTTATAATCCGGATGATTCCGGCGAGATGTGGATGAAGGATTTCCTCCAGCAGAATCACCCGGACCTCTATGACGGCGACGGTGTAAAATGGAACTTCTCCAAGTTTCTCATTAACCGGAAGGGACAAGTAATCGCCCGATTCGAGCCAACGACGCAGCCGACAGACCTGGAGCTGGCTATTGAGGAAGCCTTGTCCAACGATTAGCTGATTTGCATTATTGGAAAAGGCTGGATGAATAAGGCCGTTGCTTATCGGCCTTTCCTCGTTTCAGCTCTTAAACCTCGCGTTAAATTCGGCTTCGTCTCCGTTAAAGACGTTAAAATCGACATAAGCATCAATGCCGGATATATGGCCGCGGTTATTATACTGCCAGAAGATCCAGGGGCGGTCATTCCGCAGTCCCGGGTGCCTGACTATGTCTCTGATCCAAATTTCGTAATCCTCGAAGCTGCCTGCAATATAGGTATTAAAGGTATCGTAGGTCACGTACAGAATAGGCCGCTGTTTGTAATGCTGCTCTAATTGACCGGCTAAGGCGGTTAGCTCTTGCTGAATATGCCGGACCTCTTTGTCGAGACTGATCTCAATATCGATAACAGGCGGAAGAGTGGAGGCAGCGTTCGGAACTACTTCTATGAAATGCGCAGCTTGTTCAGCCCCGGTGCTTTGCGTGGTGAAGAAATGATAGGCGCCAATCAGCATCCCCTCATTCCGAGCCTGCTCCCAGTTCGAGCTGAAGTAAGCATCCGTCATATCTTTTCCTTCCGTTGCTTTGATATAGGCGAAGCGCCATTTGCCACGGCTTGCAACCTTCTGCCAATTAATCTTCCCCTGATAGTGCGATACGTCAATCCCTCTTACTTTATACTTGGCAGCGAACAGGCTGTTATGCCAGATGATGCCCTTAAATTCCAGGACGCCGGCAATGACGGCCAACACCAGTAGTCCCGCGCTTATGGTCTGCCATCTCTTTAGCTTCATCTTCATAGATATCCATCCTTATTATACGAGTCTGCCAAAACAATCCAGAGTATCAGACGATATATTGGGGTTAATTGTTTCTATAAATTATCTCTTGCTTCTTGCGCGTGAAGCCGGCTTATACCATTCATGACTGCCCGAAGCCTGATATCGTTCCCATTCCGGGAGTTCCTGATCCACTCATTTTTCCTGAATGTGCCCGATTCTGCACCGGAGAAAATAAGCAAACAGCTCTTGTCAATCCGGTCATCTCTCCCCTATACTTGAAAATGATATTCACTTTCATTAACTAAACAAGTACTGGAGAGAAGCATGATGACCTTGGTGCTTAGCCAGAATGACATTCATACGCTAACAAATGATTACCGCATGACCGTAGAACCGTCCGAGGACCGAGAATGGTCTCTGCCGGTTATGGATTTGCTTGACCCTGAGAAAAGCCGGATGTACATGGAGCGTGTAGCTCCGATCTTCCGCACCTCCTTAAGTACAGCTTCCGTATCGATGTTTGTAAAGAGATACGGCTTTCTTACAGCCGCTCCTGTTTTATATGCGATGAGCCTCTTGAATAAAGGGCTGGATTGCTCCGTGGCGAACAGCCATCTGGAGTCCTTTCATAAGGGAGATACATGGCTTCCCAAGCTGAGACTATCCGATGCAGCGGTCTCCCAGCCTGAAGAAGGCAAGCGGGAGGAATGGCGTGATTGGATTATAGAGCGGCTTTTTGCGGACAATATTTCGAAGGTTCTGCGCTCCTTAATGAAGCTCGTGCCGGTCTCATCTGCTGTATTATGGGAAAATGCCGCGATCTATATCTTCTGGCTCTATGAGAAGCGGATGGGCGAAGGGGCGACAGCCGAGCAGAAGGCGCGCATGGAAGAAGACTTCCGATACTTGGTGCAAGAGGCGCCGGCCCGTTTGTTTGGCGAAGCACGCCATAATCCATTAACCCGTTTCTATACCGAGAAGAGGCGGACAAAAGCCCATGAGGACCCGTTTCGCATAAGGAAAACCTGCTGCTACTATTACCAGACGACACCGGGGGAAGAAAGCTTCTGCGGCGGTTGTCCGAAAGTAAAGCATGAGTTCGTATAGCCTGTCGGATGGGAAGACCATGACACGAGGGACATGTTGGATATTCCAGCATGTCCCTCTTTTGCATGGGTACGGATATGTAAAAAATGCCAAAATATATATTGACAGTCGATATATCGAGTATTAATATATAGCCATAAGATATATCGACATCCGATATATATGGGAAGACAGGGAAGGACTGAATGCTGTGAAAGAGATGCTGCCGCTGACGGAGGCTTTTTATTATATCCTGATTGTTCTGTATACGGAGCCATCCCATGGATACGGGATTATGCAGGATACCGAGAAGAGGAGTGGCGGGCGGGTGAAGATTGGCGCGGGCACGTTATATACGGCGCTTAACACTTTGCTCAATAAAGGGCTCATTGAACTTTATCCCGTCCCTGAAGGCACTGATGCAAGGCGCAAAATGTATGCCATTACGGAAATGGGCAAGCAGGTTGTGGAGGCGGAGGTAGCTAGGCTGGAGGAGCTTGTGCAGGTAGGGCGGCAAGCCCTGATCACGAATAAGAGGTGAGACAATTGGGAGATAAGTTAATCAAGCGCCGCCGGCTGACGATGAGCTGGAATTTCGAGAAGGAAGAGCAATGGCTTAACGATCAGTCCCGCCAAGGGTTGCATTTCAAGAAGGCCAGCATGATAAGCAGTTTCTTCGCACGGGATGAATCGGTCCAGTATACGTATCGCTTGGATTACCAGACGGGTCAGACGATTGGGAACAGCAAATTCCAGGAGTATCTTGATTTGTATCAGGATGCAGGCTGGGAATATGTCAGTTCCTACGGTTCAACATGGCATTACTTCCGAAAAGTATGGGAGCCGGGAGAACAGCCTCAGCTCTACACGGACCGTGAGTCGTTAATGATGCTGTATAAAAGGCTGCAGCGGGTTATGGGGGCTATGCTGTTTCTCAATCTCTTCATCATGATTATTAACATGGTTAACCTGAATACCTTCTTTACAGAGCGGTTGTGGACGATTGGGATTCCGATGATGACCCTCTATGTTGGTCTGTTTGGCGTATTAGGATATGGGTGCTGGAGGATGCAGAAGAAGGTAAACGAACTTAAGCTGCATGGATAGTCATGAAGGCTGCAAACCATGGTGTTTGCGGCTTTTTATATTTGCTAGGTTATGGAAAAGCACGGAGATTCCTATTATGATGAAGAAGATGTAAAGATAATAAGGCTCTATTCGCATAAGGCGTCTTTCAAATAAAGGAGAGATAGGAATGAAGCAAAACAGATTAGGCGGTTCGGAGCTGCATGTCGGGGAGATCGGTCTTGGCTGCATGTCGCTTGGAACGGATGAGGAGAAAGCGACAGCTCTTATTCACGAAGCACTGGAGCGGGGCGTCACTCTGCTGGATACAGCGGATCTGTATGACAGCGGGCGGAATGAAGAGCTTGTCGGCAAAGCGATTCGCGGACGCCGCGAGCAGGTTGTGCTGGCGACCAAGGTCGGAAACCGGAGAATTCCCGGTCAAGAGGGCTGGGGCTGGGATCCGTCGAAGGCATATATTTTATCCGCGGTAAAAGAGAGCCTCAGAAGGCTGGGTACCGATTACATTGATCTGTACCAGCTTCATGGCGGTACGCTGGAGGATCCGATTGATGAGACGATTGAAGCGTTCGAGCAATTAAAGCAGGAGGGCGTTATCCGCGAATACGGGATATCCTCGATCCGTCCGAATGTGATTCGGGAATATGCATCCAAATCGTCGATCGTAAGCGTTATGAATCAATACAGTATTGTGGACCGGCGAGCGGAGGAAACGGTACTTCCGCTCTTGGAGGAGAAGGGGATCAGCATGATCGTGCGTGGGCCAGTTGCGAGCGGTGCGCTTGCGGCCAACAGGCAGCCGTCCAAGGCTGTGCCGGATTATGAGCTGGAAGAGCTGCTGCAGCTTCGCGGGCAGCTGGAGCAGCTGACGAGTGAGGGGCGGAGCCTCTCGCAGCTGGCGATCCGATACTCTCTTAGTCATCCTGCTGTAGCCGTGGCGATTCCGGGAGCAAGCTCCCGCGAACAGCTTTTGCAAAATATCGCAGCCGCCGATATTCCGGCATTAACGGAGGAAGATGTGCAGCTCATCCGCCGCTTGAGCAAAGCGGGCGTATACAAGCTTCACCGGTAACATCAATTCCAAGGACCGGAGGTTGTTGTGCGGATATGGAAAACGAGAATAAATACAGGCTTAGTAACCAGGAGATCGGAACGATTGTACGGGAGGCCTTTGGACAAGGCTATGCCTCTGCAAGTGAGCTTACTGACGGTTGGGCGAATATGGCTTATTCCATCGTGCTGGAGGATGGCCGGAAAACCGTACTGAAGATTGCTCCTTCTCCAGACAAGCTGATGATGCGGTATGAGAACAATATTATGAAGACGGAAGTAGAGTCGATGAGGCTTGTCGCAGACAATCCGGTTTTGCCGGTCCCCCGCATTTATACGTACGATTCGACTTGTGAGCTGATCCGGGCGGAGTATTTCTTCATGGAATATGTAGAAGGAACCGCGTTAAATCAAATAAGAGACGCCCTTGCACCGGAAGAGCGGGACGCCATCGCGCGCCAGCTTGGAGGCTACAACCGGATGATCAATGACTATAAGAACGGCTTCTTCGGCTCGCTTCAACCTGATGGCAGGAGAGGCGATAGTTGGGCGGAAACGTTCGGGGGCATGCTGGAGGATGTGCTGGCCGACGGGAAGGACGCGGATGTCACGCTGCCTGCATCCTATGGGGAGATCGAGAAGGAGATTGCCCGGTCGAGTGAACTTCTGACGGAGGTGAAAGAAGCCTCACTCGTTCATTGGGATTTGTGGGATGGCAATATATTCGTGAAGGACGGGGGCATCTCCGGTCTTATCGATTTCGAACGGGCATTCTGGGGCGATCCGTTATGCGAATTTTATTTCGGGCGGCTCACGCAGGCGTCGTCGAAGGCATTTTACGCTGGCTACGGTATTAACGGTCTAACCGAAGCCGAGCGCAGAAGACGGGTGCTGTACGATTTCTATCTGGATCTTATTCTCGTTATTGAATGCACCTACCGTAAGTATGAGAATCAGGACCATATCAGATGGACGCATGACAATTTCAAACAAGGCTTCAAGCTGCTGCAGGCCTTATAAAATAACACAAGCTGATGACGGTCTCACGACCGGGCATCAGCTTGTTTTTGTTAGAGCTTCCTCATCACTTCGAATATGCGGAGATCGTTAATCGTTTGAATGACCATCGCCGAATCGGGCATTTGGAACTTTTTTAGAATGGAATTGATTTGCTTCTTGATTGTTTCGTATTCCACGCAGCGCTCTATGGCGATCTGCTTCCGCTTCTTGCCTTCGCACAGCAGACGAAGCACCTGCAATTCGCTTGGTGTAAGTTCGGAAATAATCTGGATAATATTAATCAGACTGTTCTCCGCTCGTTTCACACGTGCAAATTCTTCCCGAATTTTCTCGGCAATCATCGGGCGGATGGGGGAGGCATTTAGGTAGGCCGAGCGTACTGCTTCCATAACTTCGATGTCAGCAGCGTTTTTTAACAAATAGTCGATAATGCCGGTCTGGAAGGCTGCAAAGATGAAATTCTCATCCTTGTGAACCGTGAGGACGATAATTTTCATGAGCGGATATTTGTCGTTAATGACCTTCGCAGCTTGAATACCCGCAAATTGGGACTCCATCTCGATATCCATGAGAATTACATCAGGTTGATGCAGCGCTGCTTGAATTACTGCATCATGACCGGAGGAAGCGCGTGCCACACAGGAGAAATCAGCATGTGCAGCGAATGTTCGTTCCAGCCTTCGAAGATGGGCTTCCATGTCATCGGCGATCAGAATACGAATCGGTTGTTGTGTCATTGTACGGGCCCCCTTTCGTCTATGGCTTTAAATCATCGGCAGGAACACAGTAAAGGTCGTTCCAACCTCTTGTTTACTGTCTACTACAATCTTGCCATCATGCCCAAGGATGATCTTATGACAGTAGGACAAGCCAATTCCCCAGTTATTAACCGAAGCTTTGGTGGTGAAAAAAGGATCAAAGATCGCCTCCAAATGCTCCTCGGCGACGCCGGGTCCGTTATCGGAAATACGGATGACCGCCCAGCCGTTCTGCTGACTGCGTTCGACAACGATTCGCCCGTCATCCCGGAATTGTAAGGATTCGCTGGCATTAAGAAGCAGGTTATAGATCGCCTCGTTCAAATGACTGGAATCGATATAGCCATTAGCAGAGGATGAGCTTGATATAACGTCGACTTGGCAGCGGACATTCAGCTCGCTAAGCCGGGCAACCGCCTGCTGGACAGGAAGGTCGATCGACATAGGCTGCAAATTCAGGTTGATATTTTTTAATTTATCAGCGGCCTCGTTAATACTATTGAGCGCTGACTCTGACGACTTCAAGATGAGGTCAAGACTATATATGGATTCGTTGTCAGCCTGGTGGCGTTCTTTGAGATAGGCTGCCTCAGATTGAATACCAATCAAATGATTCTTGAGGGCATGTGTAAAAGCACGTGTACCAAGAGTGGCTGTATCGATACTTTTATTGATTTGAATATCGCGGTTTTTGCGGTAATTCTCAATCGAGTTAAACTTGTAAACCAGGTAAATCATCAGAAATAGGGTCAGATAAATGGCGTATGGAAACACAGGAAGAAGGATGGATTGATAGCCAAGAGGAGGCTGCAAATAGTTGAAATATCCTTTCAAATAGGTTTCTCTCACCAATACTTTCGGAGCCCATGAGAATATAAAGAGATGGATAACGACAAGTGGAATAAAGAGAAGTACATGATAGAGTGTTAAGTTTTTGATAAACCTAATTTTCGGATAATTCAAATAATAATTGAGCAACAGGCCAAAAGCAACAAAAAGAATGAGATATCGAATGCTTTTTAATAGGAATCCCATAGCATGAAAGAATAGCTGGCTATCAATCTGGTTACTTAAAGCGATATGAAAAGTAGGATCATAGTAGATAGTCTCAATGATAAAGAAGAGCAGGATACACCCATAGCCAAACCTCCTCCAAGCGTTGAGGCTTTGGGTAAAGGCGATGGCGAAGCCAAGCAGAGAGCAGTAGAAAAGTCCAACACCAGCATTCAGCATACGAATAAGCCAATCCGGGTTGAATTTGGTCAACACGAGATAATTCCAGGTGCCGGGACTGAAATCAAAGAAGCCATGAATGACATTGAAGTAGTAATTGAATTTACTGAGGTACAAGGTGAACGCTACGAAAGAAAGCACCCAGCCGATAATAATCCCGTACATGAAGCGGGTTGAGGCATTATTCAGCTTTCGATACGTGAACAAAATAGTAAAAATGAGCAGCACTAATATAACGAATAGCATAAGGTCACTTCCTCATCCTGAAGCAAAATGGGGGTATAAAACATTCATCTATCGGCATGCTCTACTTTTACGTAATATTCAAATTAAGAAAACGCACACAAATCATATCAAAAAAAGGGTGAGTGTCAATGAAAAAAAGTTTAAAACTTGCGATGACAGGCTCATTGTTGGTGGGATTGCTGGCTGGCTGCGGCTCTAATGGGGAAACGGCAGGAGAGAAAAACACAACGTCTTCGGGCGAGGAAGCGGCTCCGGTTCACTTGAAAGCAACCGTACTTCCAGATGATTTGGAAACGTTCAAGACCGCCTATGCTGAGTTTAGTAAAGAAAACCCGAATATCGAAGTAGAATTCGAGACAATTCCTCAGAAGCAGTATTATGAAAAGCTTCGCATGCAGCTCTCATCCGGAAATGATATTGATTTGTTTGGCGGTAACATGGATGTATTCTTGGACACAGGTGTCTTGGAACCACTGGACGATTCGATTAAAAATGCCGGCGTGGACGTCTCTGGCTACGGTCCTTTGTACGATTCGCTGAAAGTGAATGGCAAGGTATATGGACTTCCCTACCGAAAATCCAATTGGATGCTGTACTACAACAAAAATTTGTTTGACCAGGCTGGCGTCCCATATCCAAGTGATGATATGACCTGGAATGAATTCCGTGATTTGGCCAAGAAAATGACCAAAGGCGAAGGTGTCGATAAAATTTATGGTGCATTCCTGCAGCCATGGGCACAAACGTGGTATATGCAAGGTGTTCAGACCGGCGCTTCGATTATTGATAAAGACTTAAGCACGTTTAAGGCGGGTCTTCAGTTCCGATTGGATATGGAGAAGGACGGTTCCATGATGGGCTGGGCAGAACAAATTACGACCTCTGCTCATTATAATTCCGCGTTCCAAAAGGGAAATGTGGCCATGAATCTGATCGGGGACTGGCATGTAGCGCAGCTAAGACAAGCAGAAGCTGAGAAGAAAATAAATTTTGATTGGGACGTTGTACCAGTTCCGCATCCAGATGGCGTAGCCGTCAATACAAGCTTGGCCACTCCAGTTTCTCTCATGGTCAACAGCAAGTCCAAGCATAAAGAAGAAGCTTTCAAAGTGATTGAATTTATGAGCGGTGCAAAAGGTGCGAAGCAGTTTGCGGCAAAAGGCTTCCTCACAGGTTATATGAACGATGATATTCGTAAGACTTACATTGGTGATGGAAGCTTGAAGCCTAAAAATATTCACTATTTCGTAGAACAAAAGGAGTATCCGGAATATCCGCTCTTGCCGGGCGTGAAAAACATTTTGGTGCAAAGCATTTATATGCAAGAAGGAGAATTGGCCTTAACTGGCGCTGAAACGGTTGATCAAGCGATTGATAAGATCGGTGAGCGTGTAGCCTCCGAATGGGCAGAGAAATATGCCAACGATTACAAGGCAGGCAAATAGAGTAATGACAGAACAGAGGGGCGGGCTTCATGGAATAAAAGTGAAGCCCGGCTGCTTCGAAAGAGGTGAAGCATATGAAGAGTAAAGCGTTACGGCGGAATCGTTTGACTGGGTATACATTCTTGCTTCCCAATATTCTTGGTTTTCTGATTTTCATTTGCTTTCCGGTCTGTGCATCCTTCTTGATCAGCTTTACGGAATGGAACGGATTTGGTGAGATTAAATTTGCCGGATTATCGAATTATACTCGCTTATGGAGCGATGAAACGTTTCGGATCTCCCTGCTTAACAGTTTGATTATGACGGCCGTGTCCGTTCCGGCTACGTTAATCCTTGCAATCTTGGCAGCAGTCGCCCTCAATAAAGGACTGAAGGGCGTTAAGATATTTCGAACGGCGATTTTCTTGCCGCATATTACAGCCACTATTGCTGTAGCTGTCGTGTGGCAGCTCATCTATAACCCAACAATGGGACCGCTCAACGGATTTCTAAGGAGTCTGGGGATTGATAATCCGCCAACCTGGCTTGCATCTACAGAGTGGGCGCTGTTTTCCGTCATTGTCGTTAGTATCTGGCACTCAATCGGTTATTACATGGTGCTGTATTTGGCGGGTCTGCAGGGGATTCCTAAGGATCTTTATGAAGCTGCGGAAATCGATGGCGCAGGCAAGGTTTCACAGTTCCGCAACATTACATTGCCGATGCTGTCGCCTGTTATTTTCTTCACGGTTATTATGGGCATTATCAATTCGTTTAAAGTGTTCGATCTGGTGTTTGTTCTGACTAGAGGAGGACCGGGCCGTTCAACGCATATGCTTGTGTACGATATTTATGAAACGGCCTTCCAGCGTTACGAATATGGCTATGCTTCTGCGATGGCTTATGTCCTGTTCGCGATCATCCTTGTCATTACATTGATTCAATTTAGAGGACAAAAACGTTGGGTGAACTATTCCTAACGGGTTGTGAGAGAGGAGAAGCCAGCATGAGTACGCGAATAGAAGCAAGTCAGATGATGACGATAAAAAGACGTCCACAGCTTGGAGAATGGGTAAGAAAAACGGTGGTATATGTGGTCGTGTCCGTTGTCGCCTTGTCCATGGTTCTTCCTTTCCTCTGGATGGTTTCCGCTTCGGTGAAGTCGGAGGCGGAAATATTCAGCTTCCCGATTCAGTGGATCCCGAGCCACTTCTTCTGGTCGAATTACAGCAAGGTATGGACGGAGCTTCCCTTTTTCACCTATTACCTGAATACGATCAAGATTGCTGTGCTTACCACGTTGCTGCAAATCATTACTTGCTCGACGGCCGCCTATGCATTTGCAAAAGTGAAGTTTCCAGAACGGGATAAGCTGTTCTTCTTATATGTAGCAACGATGATGGTACCCTATCAGGTCATGATGATTCCGCAATTCGTCTTAATCGACAAAATCGGCTTAATCGATTCACATTGGGCGTTGATTTTACTAGGAGCTTTTAATCCATTTGGTGTATTCCTGTTCAGACAGTTCTTTATGTCCTTACCGGAAGAACTGTCGGAGGCTGCTAGAATTGATGGTTTGAGTGAGTTTGGGGTTTATATGCGTATCATCATGCCGCTCATCCGTCCTGCTATTGCAAGTCTTACGATTTTTACCTTTATGCATTCCTGGAATGATTTCCTTGGTCCGTTAATCTACTTAAATTCGGATGTGTTATTTACACTCCAGCTCGGCATGCAGCATTTCCAATCCGAGCATGCGACGGAGTATGGACCGTTAATGGCTGCAGCGGTGTGCGCCATTATTCCCACCATTCTCATTTACTTTTTGGCCCAGGATCATTTCGTAGAAGGCATTTCCGCAGGAGCGGTTAAAGGGTGAGTATAGGATGAAGCCAAATATCATTTATATATTTGCGGATCAATGGCGGAAGCAAGCTGCTGGCTTTATGGGAGAAGATCCTGTTATCACCCCCAATATCGACCGATTCGCGCAAGAGAGTCTGGTGTTTCAACATGCGCTCTCTTGTACACCGTTATGCTCACCACACCGAGCAGCGCTTATGACAGGCAGGTATCCGCAATCGACTGGTGTTTATACGAACTGCAAGAATGGGGCAGATGTTATGCTCAGTCCAAATGAAGTGTGTATTGGCGATGTTCTGAAGGGGGCCGGCTATCAAACGGGATATATCGGCAAATGGCATTTGGACTTACCTGAGCAGAATAGCTGTCCGGAGCCGGAATCCGGTGCACGGGAGTGGGATGCCTATACACCGCCTGGGCTTAAGAGGCATGGCTTTGATTTCTGGTATTCCTACGGGGCATATGATCATCATCTGAAGCCTCATTATTGGCAAGATACTCCGGAAATGATACAAGTCGATCAGTGGTCCTTGGAGCATGAAACTGATGTGGCGCTGGATTTTATCCGGACAAAAGAAAGCGATAACAGCAAGGATCCATTTGCTTTATTTGTTTCTTGGAATCCGCCTCACAGCCCTTTCGAGCTTGTACCTGATCGGTACAAAGAGATGTACAGTGGACAGAAGCTGAGCCTGCGTCCGAATATCAGCTCGGAGCAGCTTGCAGCGCACACAGGCGAACCGTTTGAAAGCGGGGATGAAGCACTGCTTCGGTATACACGGGATTACTTCGCAGCGGTGTCGGGAATGGATGAGCAATTCGGTCGTATTTGGCAGGAGGTTCAGAAGCTTGGGCTTTCGGAAAATACATTAATTGTCCTCTCTTCCGATCACGGTGAGCTGATGGGCTCGCATGGCTTAATGGCGAAGCACTCCTGGCATGAGGAATCTATTGGCATCCCATGTTTGATGAACTGGAAAGGTATGATCGGGCAGGGTAGTACGGAGTTGCTATTTAATAGTGTCGATATTATGCCTACCTTGCTAGGACTTGCAGGGCTTTCTGTACCTTCTGCCGTTGAGGGACTAGATTTATCCGGAGATATTCTCGGAAGGAGTCATGCGGAAATTTCTTCTGCTTTTCTTAGTGCTTTTCCAGGAAGAAAAGAAGCGATTGAGAGCTATGCTGCCAAGGGCTTGGACAATCGGAGATTTGGATGGCGTGGAATTCGAACAAGGCAATATACTTATGTCGTTCATCAAGGATATGCACCAGGCGATGAGGTGCAGCGCATCTTGTATGATCATGAGAGAGATCCGTATCAGCTCGATCCTCTTATCATGAAAGGACTTCCGCAAACGGAGCTGCTAATGGCTTTAGAAGAAGAACTGCAAAGCTGGTTAGACCGCACACAGGATAAGTTTGATCTCAACAGGTAGGAGAGGGTGGCAGCAATGTGGCGTGAGGCAATCGAAGACGCAATCGGCAAAATCCGCCGGAATTTGGAGCAGCATCAAGGTGCTTATCCACATATTACGAATGAGAAGCGCTACGCATGGTCCGAGAATGAAGACTGGATTGAAGGGTTTCATACCGGGCTTACGTGGCTGAGCTATGAATATAATCAAGATGCCTTTTTCCAAGTACAAGCTCAGCAGCAGATTGCAGATTTTAAACGGCGAATGAAAGAGAAAGTATGCTTGGAGCATCATGACATCGGTTTTCTGTATGGGTTGTCTGCACTAGCAGGATGGATTGTGGAGAAGGACGACGGCGCTCGTGAGCTTGCTCTGCAGGCAGCCGATCATTTGCTTGGCAGGTGGCGTGAGCAAGGCGGCTACTTGCAAGCTTGGGGACCGGAGAAAGATGAGACGAATGGCGGCCGAATCATTATTGACTGTTTATTGAACCTGCCCTTGTTATATTGGGCTTCCGAAGTGACAGGGCAGCCGAGATATGCGGAGGTTGCTTACAAACAGGCTGAGCTGTCCAGACGTTATCTGGTGCGTGGTGATGATTCTTCCTACCATACTTTTTATTTTAACCAAGAGACAGGTGACCCGCTTGGCGGCGGTACCCATCAAGGCTATACAGACGGCTCGACATGGACACGCGGACAGGCTTGGGGCATCTATGGCTTTGCACTCTCTTACCGTTATACGAAGGATCCCGCCTTCCTGCGAACGTCCAAACGGCTGCTTAAATATTTCCTTGAACATCTACCAGAAGACCATATCGCTTATTGGGACTTCAATGTACCAATTGAAGCGGATACTAGTCGTGACAGTTCGGCATCGGCGATCACAGCCTGCGGGATGCTGGAGCTGCTTGACCTTCTACCAGAAGACGAAGCCGATCGGAGCTGGATTAAGCAGGGATTGGATCAAACGATGCATTCACTTGTGAGCAAGTACGCAACAATTGGCGAAGAAGCAGAAGGTTTGCTTAAGCACGGATCCTATCATGTCAGAGGGAATAACGGTCTGGATGACTATATGATCTGGGGAGATTATTACTATTTGGAAGCATTAATGCGGATTGAACGCGGCATTCCAGGTTACTGGTATGAGCGGACTACGAAGTAACATAGTTTTACTCTAATTTGATGTAGTGAGTTACTTTCAGAAGGCTGCCCCTTTAACTGGGGCGGCTTTTTTTTGGATGAGCTTAACGATGTGCGACATCGTTAAGGTGTACGGAGGCGGGGGAGATGGTGGATTGGACGGAAACAGCCTTACAGAAAGTAATGGAGATTAACGAAAGTTACTTGTAAAATATGGATAACAATCCATTGTGATATTCTATTAACTCATAATTTGATTGCAGCAATAGCCAGTCCCTATTAGGAGGAATTCCTTTGCTTATCCAACGCTTGCAGCAAAACGATCAGCAGGATGTTATTCATATTTTCGAGGAATACCCACTGCAATTCCCATCATTTGTTGTGGCCAGATATCCTGTAAGGTGGAGGAAATACTTCACAACTTCCTCGCAAAAGTGAGTATTATGTTGCGGAGGAGGACGGCATAGTCAGTGGGCATACAGGTTTTATCTACAACGATGAGGTTGGCCTATACGAGATTGTTGGTGTAGTGCTGCCCGAAAGGGCGTAGGAAGAGCGCTGCTTAGTGCGATTTGTGATAGATTGATAAAGCTAAACGAGGAGAAAGTGATTTTGCACACGCTGGGTCATTCGGGGAATGAGGGCACGATCGATTTTTACCGGAACATAGGCTTTGATTTGATTAATGAGGAGCAGGACTTTTTTACGAAAGGCTATCATCGGGTTACCTTTATGAAGACATTAAATGGGGGTTGAAGTATGGAACAATGGTATAAAAACTATCGTATTAGCGATGATAAGTCACTGCTTAACATAGAAACAATTGGTGCCTTCTTAGCCAGAAGCTACTGGGCGAATCAAAGGTCGATAGAGACGATCAAAAAATCCATCCAAAACTCAATTTGTTACGGTATTTATCAGGAGGAGCAGCAGGTTGGCTTCGCTCGAGTGATTACAGACTGGGCTACTTTCTATTATCTGGCGGATGTGTTTATCGACGAGGAACATAGAGGACATGGGCTGGGTAAGGAACTAGTTGGATTAATTGTGAAGCAGTATGAAGGGCTATCGGGATTGTTAGGTACATTGGATGCTCATGGACTTTACGAGCAATTTGGGTTCAGGAGAAATGCAGATAGATTTATGAATAAAAGGCCTTAAAAAAGAAAAAGACGATGCCGAGAAACTCCCTGCATCGTCTTTTTGCATCAACTTACTTCTTATCCGAGCTCAAATCCAGCCAGTCCATCTCTTCGCGGGTCAGCTTGATTCGCGAGCCTTCGTCGCAGGAGCGGAGCTCCTCGAGCGATTGAGTGCCGATGAGGGCGCAGGTCGGGAAGGCTTGGTTAAGCACGTAAGCAAGCGCAATCTGAATCTGCGTGACGTTTTTTTGCTCAGCCAGCTGCTTCGCGCGTTCATATCGCTCCCAGTTGTCGTCGCTGTAGAAGACGCGGACCAGATCCGCATTGCTGCGATCCTCCGGAGTAAAGCGGCCAGTGAAGAAGCCGCGCGCCTGGGAGGACCAGGAGAACAGAGGCATCTGGTTCGCTTCATGCCAGGCGATGGTCTCTGCATCGGCAGATACGCAGCCGGACCAGAACGGCTCGTTTGCTTTGGCAAGGCTCAGGTTAGGGCTGCTGAACGAGAAGCCAACGAGACCTTTTGCCGCTGCATAATCATTGGCTTCTTGAATCCGCTGCCAGGTCCAGTTGGACACGCCGATCGTTTGCACCGCACCGGATTTAATATGCTCATTCAGGATTTCAATCACTTCACCGGCAGGCACGTTTGGATCATCGCGGTGAAGACCGTACATATCAATTGAATCGACTTGCAGACGCTCGAGGCTGGTCATCAGGTCGCTGCGAATCGCTTCACGGCTGACGCGCGGGCCATTCTGATCATGATGGGCGCCTTTGGTCAGAATAACCCACTGATCGCGATTGCCGCGCTCCTTCAGATATCGTCCCATGACGACCTCGCTTTGCCCGCCGCAGTAAATATGGGCAGAGTCCATACAGTTGCCGCCGATAGCGAAGTAAGCGTCCAGGTTGGCAGCAGCTTTCTCGTAAGAATCGTTGTAGAAATAGTCCGTACCTTTCATTAAGCGGGATACCGGTTTGTCCAATCCTTTTACCGTTAAGAATTCCATTTGCAATACCTCCTCAGATTATAAAGTTACTCTTGTCCGTTCACGGGCAGACAGCAAGCAAGCATCAATGACTTTCATATTGCTGATGGCATCCGACGTCGGGAACGTTAGCGGCGTTCCGTTCGTGATGGAGTGGTATAGAGAATCGGCTTGTGCCGTATACGAATTGACATAGGGTACTTCGATTTGGCGGCGCTCGCCGTTTGCAGTCAGATAAATATGGCTGCTTTCCGGTGTCGGCGTAACAAAGGCGGAAGGAACCTCAATGATTCCGTCCGTACCAAGAACCTCCAGCGGGTTGCGGAAGGCTGCCCACATGCCGCAGTCGAACGTGAGCGCTACATCTCCTTCAAACTCAACAAGTCCGGACGCCATCATATCCACATCATCATGCTGCGGGGAGAAGAAGGCGTTAACCGTAACGGCTTGCGGTTCTTTACCCAATAGCAGCCTGGCTGCGTTCAGCGGGTAACAGCCTACATCATAAATCGAGCCGCCGCCCCATTCCTTTCGGAAGCGAACGTTCTTGGTGTCATTCGGGTTGTTAAAGGTAAACGCGCTGCGGATTCCGCGAATCTCGCCGATAGCACCGGATGCGATTAATTCTTTAATCTGCTGGTAGCGCGGATGATAGCGGTACATAAACGCTTCAGACAGAAGGACGCCCGCCTGATCTGCCGCTTCGGCCATCTCCGCAGCTTCGTGCGCGTTCAGCGCGAGAGGCTTCTCGCACAAAATATGTTTCCCTGCTTGGGCTGCCCGAATCGCCCACTCTTTGTGGAGATGGTTCGGCAGCGGGATATAAATAACGTCAATCGAGCTGTCTTCCAGCAGTGCCTCGTAGCTGTCGTAGGCAACTCCAATATTAAGCTCTTCAGCCGTTTGTTTGGCTTTGTCTCCGTCGCGGCTCGCGATCGCGGCCGCTTCATTCAACTCGGATAAATGAAGACCTGGAATAACCGCACGTTTTGCAATTCCGGCGCATCCCAGGATGCCCCATTTTAACTTTTTGCTCATGCTTCACCCTCGCTTCGTCTAATTGTTTTATGACTATATTGCGATTATAGGAGAAGATAATTAAAATTAAAATGATATTATTTTGTATACCATTAGAACAATATTGTCATATGGGGTGCCAGATATGAAACGCCAAAGCCTGCTGCTTACGCTTCCGAATATGCCTTACTTCTGCATGCCCGAATCGGTCGGCAATTACCGGTTTGATCCGGACCACAGCACAACGCGGGAGGCAGGAGCCCTTAACAATTTCAATATTCATTACGCCGTCTCGGGCAAGGGTTATGCCGAGATTGACGGCGTCGTTCATGAGCTTCGGGCAGGGGAAGCGGTGCTCTATTTTCCTCTGCAGAGGCAGCGTTATTACAGCAGCCAGGATGAACCTTGGGACGTGCGCTGGTTTCATTTTTACGGAGGAACGGGCTTGAGGGATTATCTGATCGAACAAGGCTTTCATAAAAGTCCGTTATGGAAGCTTCGCCAGCCCCAAATCTGGGAACAGGCTCATGAGGAGCTGCTACACGAAGCCGAGACGCACCGGATGCTGAGGCCTGCGCATCTGTCGATGCTGACCTATATGCTGCTGACGATCTTTGTTGAGCACGCGGTTGCGCTGCAAGGGAACAAGACCGGGACTTCGAGCGAGCGGATTATGGAGCTTTTGCCGCTTATGCAGCAGGAGGCGGTGAAGCCTTTTATCCTGGAGGAGTGGGCAGACCGGGTAGGGGTGACGCCTTATTACTTCTGCAAGCTGTTCCGGAGCGCGACGCGCATGACGCCAATGGATTTCATTACCCGCTGCCGCCTGCAAGCAGCGAAGCAATGGCTGCTTGAGAGGAAGGACGATAACATCGGGCAGATTGCGGAAGAAGCAGGGTATCCCAGCGTTAGCTATTTCAACAAGCGGTTTATGGAGCATGAAGGGATGACGCCAACAGCGTACAGGAGATTGTACGGGGTGTAAAAAATGCCGGTGACCTTAAAGCAGGTTACCGGCATGTCATTTTTCAACTTAGCCTTGCGGCATTTTGCTCTCGTCCATGTACAGCAAATTCCAGCGGTGTCCATCCAGGTCGGCAAAGCCTGCGCCATACATCCAGCCTTGGCTTTCTTGCGGTTTGCCAAAGATGGTTCCGCCGGCAAGCTCTACCTTTCGGATTATTTCATCAACTTCTTCTTTGCTTTCAGCGCCTAGGGAAAACAATACTTCTGCACTTTGAGAGGTATCAGCTATTTTGGCACCTGAAAATTTCTCAAGCACTTCATTCGGGAACAGCAATATCGTTGTATTCCCAATGCTAAGCTTTGCTCTTGCGTTATTTGCGCTCTCCGCTTGAAACCCAATCTGATTGAAAAAGGCAGTCGAACTTTGAACATCCTTGACCGGCAGGTTGATCCAAATCTCCTGTGACATGGCAATAGCCTCCTGAAATATATTTCCAACTATCTCTACTATACCTGGCTCTGTCACCGGAAGCGAGTCCTAATCAAATGATAGGGGATTACTTAATTTATAGCGATGTAGAGTTACATTGGATTTTGTGCAGCATAATGGAGCATTTTTGCCCGGTCTCTTGAGCTAGATTGGAGTGACTACAGTATAATCCGCTAATTTGGACGATAGTGACCTGTGCGAGGGCGCTTATGCTGGATGGAATCCAACGTAGCTTCCAGGACCTTTCTTTTTTCCTAATTTCATTGGAGGAAATCCAACGTACGGTCGGGACTAACTAATAATAGTTTGAATAAGAAGTACAGGCAGAGCAAGAAGATCCTTATAAGGCTTAAGTGGGTGAACCATTCACCTGTTTAAGCTTTTTTGTTTGTTTTTTTATAAAAACGAGTAGACGAAGTGCAAAGATTTGAAGCTTCACCCCCTGTATGATTTGTCTATCAACATTCCATTCAACCCATTGAGAGGGGATAGACAGAAATGAAAAAGATGTTATCCATCCTGATGTTAAGCGCATTAATCGTTGTGCTTGCAGCTTGCGGCGCGAACAGCAGCAGTAGCGGCAATAACGGAGGAAATGACAAAGCGGCGAACAACACGTCTGGCGCGAACAGTGCGGAAAGCACGAATGCGGGCAGCACGGAGAAAGGCAAAATCGGAATCTCGATGCCAACGAAGTCATCGGAGCGTTGGGTTGGCGACGGTGCCAACATGAAGAAGGAATTCGAAACGCTCGGCTACACGGTAGATCTGCAGTATGCCGAGGATGTTATCGAGAACCAGGTTTCCCAAATCGAGAACATGATAACGAAGGGCGTTAAAGTGCTTGTTATTGCAGCAATTGACGGCGAGTCCCTGACAGACGTTCTGCAAAAAGCTGCGGACGAGAACATTAAAGTAATTGCGTATGACCGTCTGATTAAAAATACCGAGCATGTGAGCTATTACGCAACCTTCGATAACTTCAAAGTAGGCGTGCTGCAAGCCTCCTACCTCGAAGAGAAGCTTGGTCTGAAAGACGGCAAAGGGCCGTTTAACATTGAGCTTTTCGCCGGTTCCCCGGACGATAACAACGCGTACTTCTTCTTCGACGGCGCAATGTCTGTCCTTCAGCCTTACATCGATAACGGCAAATTGGTTGTGAAAAGCGGCCAGACGAAAATGGAACAAGTCGCGACTCTCCGCTGGGACGGCGCAACCGCGCAATCCCGCATGGATAACCTGCTGAGCGCGAACTATGCAAGCGATACGGTAAACGCGGTATTGTCTCCGTATGACGGCATCAGTATCGGCATTATCTCTTCCCTCAAAGGCGTAGGCTACGGCACGGCGGATAAGCCAATGCCAATCATTACAGGTCAAGATGCTGAGCTGGCTTCGGTGAAATCGATCATTGCGGGCGAACAAACCTCCACGATCTTTAAAGATACCCGTGAACTTGCGAAGGTTGCGGTTGGCATGGCGCAGGCTGTTATTGAAGGCAAAGAAGCTGAAGTAAACGATACGAAAACCTACGACAACGGCGTGAAGGTTGTTCCTTCCTTCCTGCTGGAGCCGGTGTCCGTAGACAGCGCAAATTACAAGCAGACATTGGTAGATTCGGGTTACTACAGCGAAGATGAACTGAAATAAGCAAGCTCTAGTATTTGCGGCAGCCAAATGGTTTAGCGACGGCCTCAAAGCCGTTGCTAAATCATTTTCCATTATCAATTGAAGGCGTGGTGATAGCTTTGACGGATATCCTGCTCGAAATGCGGGGAATCACCAAAACCTTTCCGGGCGTTAAGGCGCTGGAGAATGTCAACTTGAAGGTAAAAGAAGGCGAAATTCATGCGCTCATGGGAGAGAACGGCGCGGGCAAATCAACGCTGATGAAGGTACTCTCCGGCGTATATCCGCATGGTTCATATGAAGGCGACATTTTATTCAAGGGCAATGCCTGCGAATTTAAAGATATCGGAAGCAGCGAACAACTCGGCATCGTCATTATCCACCAGGAGCTGGCGCTTATTCCGCAGCTATCCGTAGCCGAGAATATTTTTCTTGGAAATGAGCAGGCAAGCCGCGGCATTATCAACTGGAACGAGACCGTCGTGAAGACGCGGGAGCTGCTCAAAACGGTAGGTTTGTCCGAGTCTCCGAATACCCTTGCAGGGACGATGGGAGTAGGCAAACAGCAGCTTGTCGAGATAGCCAAAGCGTTATCGAAGGAAGTAAAGCTGCTTATTCTGGACGAACCAACCGCTGCGCTTAATGAAGAGGACAGCGAGAATCTGCTGAATTTGATGCTGGCCTTCAAGGAGCAGGGCCTTACGTCCATTATTATTTCGCACAAGCTTAACGAGATTATGAAGGTTGCCGACTCGATAACGATATTGCGGGACGGCCAGACGATCGAGACGCTGCTAGTGAAGGAAGATCAGATTACCGAGGACCGGATCATTAAAGGAATGGTTGGACGAGATCTAACCCATCGTTATCCGGAGCGGGAGCCTCAGATTGGCGAGAAGCTGTTCGAGGTGAAGAACTGGAACGTCTATCATCCGCTGCAGTCGGAACGGAAGGTGATCGATGATGTCAGCTTCCACGTTAACCGGGGCGAAATTGTAGGCATTGCGGGGCTGATGGGTGCGGGCCGCACGGAGCTTGCGATGAGTATCTTCGGCCAGTCCTACGGCAAAAAAATCAGCGGCCAGCTGTTCAAGAACGGCCGTGAGACGAAGCTGCCCGACATCAGCAAAGCGATCGACGAGGGCATTGCTTATGTGACCGAAGACCGCAAGGAATACGGGCTGATCTTGATGGATGATATTAAGCGGAATACAATGCTTGCTAACCTGCGGGCGATTTCCAAATGGTTCGTGGTGGATGACTACAAAGAGATAACCGAGGCGGAAGGCTTCCGCAAGAAGCTGAACATTAAGACGCCAAGCATCCATCAGCAAACGGGCAATTTGAGCGGAGGAAATCAGCAGAAGGTCGTGCTGAGCAAATGGATTTTTACCGGGCCGGATCTGCTTATTCTCGATGAACCAACCCGTGGGATTGATGTAGGGGCTAAATACGAGATCTATACGATTATTAATCAGCTGGCTGCGCAAGGAAAAGGCATTCTGATGATCTCCTCGGAGCTGCCGGAGCTGCTTGGCATGTGCGACCGCATTTATGTCATGAGCGAAGGGCGTTTCACAGGAGAAGTGCCAAGAGCCGAGGCCAGCCAGGAAACGCTCATGAAGTATATGACGATAAGCAGGAGGTAGGACAGCATGGAAACCGCGCTGAAATTATTTCGCAGCAATATCCGGCAGTATGGCATGTTCATTGCTTTAATATTAATCATGCTGCTCTTTCAGTTTCTATCTGACGGCATTTTATTGAAACCACTTAATATTACGAATCTTATTCTTCAGAACAGCTATATTCTCATTCTGGCCATCGGTATGCTCCTTGTCATTATTACGGGTCATATCGATCTGTCGGTCGGTTCGATAGCGGCATTCGTCGGGGCAGTCTCCGCTATTATGATGGTCAAGCACGGGATGTCTTTCCCGGTTGCGATGGTATTGTCGCTTCTGTTTGGAGCTATTGTAGGAGCTTGGCAAGGTTTTTGGGTCGCCTACGTGCGGATTCCGTCCTTTATCGTAACGCTGGCGGGGATGCTGTTGTTCCGCGGGTTAACCATGCTCGTGCTGGACGGCAAATCCGTTGCTCCGTTCCCGGAAGGCTTCCGTTCCATGAGTACCGGATTTCTGCCTGATCTCCCCGGAGGCTGGGACATTCATCTTCTAACGGTGTTAATCGGCATCGTTCTATCGGTGCTCTACATCTTTATGGAGTGGCGCGGCCGCCTGGTTCAGAAACGGTATAATCTTGAATTGCTGCCGGTTCCCTTCTTCCTCATCAAGCTGGCGGCAGTGGTCATCATCACCAATTTATTCACTTACGTGCTTGCTTCGTATAAAGGTCTTCCGAACATTCTGATCATGCTGTTCGTTCTGGTTGCGCTGTACACCTTCGTCATGCGCAAAACCGTTATGGGTCGTCATATCTATGCGCTTGGCGGCAACGAGAAGGCAGCAAGGCTGTCAGGCGTGAAGACGAAAAAAATGACCTTCTGGGTATTCGTCAACATGGGCGTGCTTGCTGCCCTTGCGGGTCTTGTCTTTGCAGCAAGGCTGAATGCGGCGACTCCGAAGGCGGGCGTGAACTTTGAGCTGGATGCCATCGCGGCTGTATTCATCGGCGGGGCATCGGCTACCGGCGGCGTCGGTACGGTAATTGGGGCGATCATTGGCGGCCTTGTCATGGGCGTCATGAACAACGGCATGTCGCTCATTGGTCTCGGCATTGATTATCAGCAAGGCATCAAAGGCCTGGTGCTGCTGCTTGCCGTTGCTTTTGACCTCTATAACAAAAACAAATCAGCTTAATAACTTTAGCGGTATTTCGGCGCGTCTAAACACATCTTGTGTCTAGACGCGCTTAACTGCTATGTTAATGAAAGCGATTTTTTGCGTTTTATAGAGAAAGTTGACGGGGGGATCGGGTTGAAAAAGCTACTGCTCGTATATATCGTTCTGATCGGCACGCTAATGGCTTATCTATATATGGTTTTTGTTAAAGAAGACAACAGCGGGCTGTTGAATGAGCCGGAAGGGCTGCACGGTACGCTCGACGAGAAGTATGTAATGGTGAATTTTCTGGCCGGTATCGATTATTGGAAAAATGGACTGAAGGGCTTCGAGGATGCTGCGGAAGCGCTTGGCGTGTCGGTCGAGTACCGCGGCTCTACGCAATACGATGTGCAGGAGGAAGTGATGGTGCTGGAGCAGGTCATTGCGCGAAGTCCCGCCGGAATAGCGGTAAGCGCCATTGATTCCGAGGCTCTGAATTCGGCGATTAATAAAGCGGTGGAAGCCGGCATTCCCGTTGTAATGTTCGACTCGGATGCTCCGAACAGCAAAGCGTATTCTTACATTGGCACCAATAACTATAACGCCGGCGTAACGGCGGCCCGCAAGATGGCGGAGCTGACAGGGGGAATCGGCAAGGTTGGCGTAGTGACGCTGCCCAAGCAGCTAAACCATCAGGAGCGGACAAGAGGATTTGAAGAAACGCTTGAGAAGGAATTCCCCGACCTTCAGCTTGTCGGAATTGCCGACGGTAAAGGAGATCAGATGATTTCGGAGCAGAAGGTGCGTGATCTGCTGAAGAGATTCCCGGATCTGAACGGGATATTCGTAACGGAGGCAAATGGCGGCGTAGGCGCAGGGAATGCGATTCTTCGCTTAGGCAAGCTTGATCAGGTGCGGATTATCAGCTTTGACACGGATAAAGGAACGCTCGATATGGTCAAGAGCGGTACCATCTCGGCGACTTTGGCGCAAGGCACATGGAATATGGGGTATTGGTCGCTGATGCAGCTGTTTCATCTCCGCAATCATATGGTCAATCCGATGTCGGATAACGCGGGCTCAAGCATCCCGCCTTTGCCGACGAATATCGATACGGGCATTACCGTGGTGACCCCTGAAGATGTAGACCAGTTCTATGCCAAGTAACGGAAAAGGGAGCGCTAACGATGGTATTCAAACAGCTTCAGAAGAGCTTCCAACTGAACAACTGGTCAATCCGATACAAGCTCATCCTGCATTTTTTGCTGATCAGCATTTTGCCTTCTCTTGTTATTGGACTGTTAATGGGATGGATTGTTAACGGCATTGTCGAGAAACAGGTCAACGGCCATACGATGCAGCTGATTGACAATGTGAACAAGTCCCTGGATTATTACGCGGGCAATATTCAGAATATATCCTATTTTATATCGATGAATCCTGAAATCCAGGCTTTCTTAAGCGAGGGAAAAGCAGCCATTGATGACGACCACGAGGAGTACCGCATGTCCAAATTTCTGCAGAGTTTTACGACGCTCTATTCGGAGGTTGCGGGCATTATTGTGGTGCGGCCTAACGGGGATTACTTCAGCAATGAGATGTACGCCCGGACAAGCGAAAGTCTGACGGAAGAGACGTGGTACCAGGAAGCTGTCAGAGCCAAAGGGATCTTCAAAATCATCGGTCATCCGGCTAACCGGAACGTGACGACCCACTCCAATTACAAGGACAACGAGGTTGTCTCGGTTGTCCGCGCCATTCAGGATCCGGACACGCAGAAGACGTTAGGGGTCGTCCTTATCGATCTTAAGCTGCGAGTGATTGCGGAAACCGTCCGCGACGTGAGGCTTGGGAAATCGGGTTACTTGATGGTTATTAATGACAAGGGCGAGAGCATCTATGCGCCAAGAAACTCCAAGCTCGGGAGCTTGGATATGGCGATGATGGGGCAGCAGCCATCCGGTATGTTCTCCCAAACCGTAGAAAGCCAGAAGCTGCAATTTATTTATCAGAAATCGTCCTTCACGAACTGGACAACCGTAGGGGTCTTTGCGGTTCAGGACAGCGTGCAGGAGATTAAGGACATTAACTTATATCTGGTCACCTTCGTCTTTATTGTGTGCATGCTTGGCATTGCCGCTTCGTATTACTTGTCTCATTCGATCTCCCGGCCGATCTCGCAGCTGGCCTCCTTCATGCGCAAGGTGGAGGAAGGCAACATGAGCATCCGCATTCCGGAGGAGCGGGAGGATGAGATTGGCCTGCTCGGACGCAGCTTTAACAAGATGCTGTCGCAGATGACCCGTCTCATCTCGCAGGTATGGGCGGAGCAGCGCCTGAAGCGTGAGGCGGAGCTGCGCAGTCTGCAAGCTCATATTCAGCCGCATTTTCTGTATAACACGCTTGATACCATCCAATGGCTTGCCCGCAAGGACGGCGCGAAGGAAGCAACGGAGATGGTCGAGGCTCTGTCCAAGCTGTTCCGGATCGGGTTAAGCAAGGGGCAGGAGATGATTCCGCTTGCCGACGAGATGGAGCATATCCGCAGTTATTTGAAAATCCAGCAGACCCGGTACAAGGATAAGCTGAACTATAGCATCGATGTAGCCGGAAACGGTGATGACCTCTATGTGCTGAAGCTGATTCTTCAGCCGCTTGTGGAGAACGCCATCTATCACGGCATTAAGGAACGCCGGGGTCCGGGAATGATCACCATTCGCGCGATTATTAGCGAGGAAATGCTGGAATTGGCCATCCAGGATGACGGAGCAGGCATGACGGAGGCCAGGCTTGAGGCACTGCGCGTTGTGCTTGACGCCGTGCCCTCCGTTAACGAGACAAATGCTGCGCAGCGTGCTGCGGCAGAACGTTCGGAGGGGCAGACGACCAGCTACGGACTAAGGAACGTTCAGGAACGGATCCGGTTAAGCTTTGGCGAGACGTACGGCATTACCATTGAGAGCAAAGAGAAAGCCGGAACTACGGTAGTCATTAAGCATCCTATTATTCATCGGAAGGGGCAGAGCACGCATGACGCGTAAATGGAAGGTATTAATCGCGGATGACGAGTCGATAATCCGGGAAGGAATCCGCAGCTCCATACCATGGGATGAACTGCGGCTGGAAGTCGTTGGAGAAGCCGAGGACGGGGAAGAGGCGCTGGAGCTTGCCGTAGAGAAACAGGCGCAAATTCTGCTCGTCGATTTGAGCATGCCCATTATGAACGGCCTCACCTTGATCAGCCATCTTCGGGAACAGCTTCCAAAGTGCAAGATCGTCATTATTACCGGCCATGATGAATTTAATTATGCTTACGAAGCAATCAAGCTGGAAGTCGATGATTATATTCTGAAGCCGGTTAATCCGGAGATGCTGGGGGAAGTGCTGGCACGGGTCGTTCAGAAGCTGGAGGAGACAACGGTTAATGAAGAGCTGCTGCAAATGGCCTCCAAGCAGATCGATAAGAACTTCGCGCTTCTGCGGGAAAGATTCTGCCTCGAATGGATCAAGGGAGAGCTGGGGGAAGCGGAGATCAAGGAGCAGCTGTCTTTCCTTCGGATGCCGGCCGAGGAGCCGGATTATGTTGGCGTGATCAGATGGCCTGAGCAGTCAAAGGGTAAGGCGTTCTTTTCCGAGAAGGACCGTCAGCTTCTATTGTTCGCGATCGAGAATATTATGGAAGAGCATCTTGAGCCGTTTACTTCCGTTCATTTCCGAGATAAAGTAGGGTTAATTGTTGTGCTCATCTGGGGCAAGCCGCAGGAAGCGGTATTTCGACGGATTGAAGCGGATGTGGCCGGTTATTTGAAGATTGAGATTGTCGCCAGCTACCAGCCAAGCTCGTCCGGGAATGTGCCGTCGCTCTATGCGGAAGCGCGGGCCAGCGTCAATCGGGAGACCCGGCTAAGTCCGTTCGTCCGCCGGACGAAGGAAATCATTGCGGACCGGTATGACGATCAGAACCTTTCGCTTGAGGGAATCGCAGGCGAGTTAAACGTGTCGTCGGTTTACTTGAGCCGGATTTTCAAGCAGGAGATGGGGGCTTCCTTTATCAGCATGCTGACAACAGCCCGGATGAAGGAAGCGATACGGCTGCTGAATGAAACGGATCTGGCTATCCATGAAATAGCGGAGAAGACGGGTTACGAGTCTCAGCATTATTTCAGCACGGCATTTAAGAAAACAACGGGTCTGCCCCCGAATCAATATCGCAAACGGGTTGAGCAAGCTTAGGGAGAGGAGGTGTCAGCCATGGAGCTAACCTATTTGAGAACCTTCTGTGAAGTCGCAAAGCATGGGAGCTTCACCCGCGCCGCCGAGTATCTGGGCTATGCCCAGTCCAGCATTACCACGCAGATTCAGCGTCTTGAAGAATCTTACGGGGCAGTGCTTGTTGAACGGTTTGGCAGAAGCATGAGGCTGACGATAGCCGGAGAAGCGCTGCTTCCTTATGCAAAGGAAGTGCTCAGGCTGCATGAAGAATCGAAGGAAGTAGTCTCCAGGCAGTCGAAGGGTACGCTATCCATCGGGACCATCGAGACACTGGCTGCCTATTATTTGCCGCCGCATTTGCAGACTTACCGTCAGCAGTATCCGGACATCAGTATTATGCTTCAGCCGGGAAATGAGCCGATTATTATTGAACAGGTCAAAGAAGGGGCGCTTGATGTGGGGATTATTCTGGATCCGCCATTCTCCGACCCGGAGCTCCATACGCATGTGCTGCGGGAAGAGGAGCTAGTTATTATCGCGAATCCTGAGCATCGCTTTAAAGGGCTGAACGCGATTCAAGCCGAAGATCTGGCCGGTGAACCGTTGATCCTGACCGAGGATGGCTGTACGTACCGGGCGATGCTTCTTAAGGTACTTCGTGGCAGCGAGATCGACTTCAAGCCTTCATACGAATTTGGCAATCTGGAAGCAATCAAGCAATGCGTTGTGTATGGTCTTGGCGTTGCCTTATTGCCTCGTATTGCGGTAGCTGACGAGATTCGGAAGCGGCAATTGATTGCGGTGCCTTTTGCCCATCCGGAATGCAAGTTCTATACCCAGCTTATTTACTCCAAGAAAAAGTGGCAGTCCAAAGCGTTCCTTGGCTTCGTGGACTTGATTGGCGCAGGGAATCATCAGAATCTTTGAAGTTAGTGATCGAAAACCATCGATAACTCCGTTAGTAGGGGATGTGTTACATTGTTCTCAACAAGCCAAGCACTTGGCAAATCCCCTAACTGGAGGCAATGATTATGAAAACTTTTTCTCTCGTTCTTGAAACCCCTGCAGCAACACCTGAAGCTACGCATCGCCACTATATGAACAAGCTGTCCGTTGAGACGGATGTCGCGGATGTGCATTACGATATGCAGCATGGACTGAACGATTTCCTGCTGATTGATGTGCGCAGTCCAAAGGCTTATGCCGAGTGCCATATTCCCGGGGCCATTAACCTGCCGTCGAGAGAGATGACAGCGGAGACAACCGCGGCCTTCTCGAAAGAGCAGCTGATCGTCGTTTACTGCTGGAGCCCGGCCTGCAACGGCGGTACCAAAGGGGCTGCGCGCTTGTCCGGTCTAGGCTTTAAAGTAAAAGAGATGCTTGGCGGCATCGAGTACTGGCGCAAAGAGGGCAACGAAGTAGAAGGCACGCATGTCGAGACCGCACCAATGGTGGGGTGAAAAATGGAAGGGCTATGGCATATGGCGGATCATAGTCGTTATCATCAGGCTCATATTAATCTGCTTAGAAAATGGTACAAGGGATAGCCATAACAAACAGGAAGAGACAGCGGGTGCCGCTGTCTCTTCTGTTTCTATAATCTTCAGAACGAATCAGGAGCTGGAGCCTGGGATCTGCCCGTCACATTATCATAGAAGTGAGCTTGCGTAACACTAATGTAAGGACACAGCCATAGATAGCCGATGCCAAAAGGGATCGCGGCCAGAATGGCCCATCCGATGAAAGTGAGCTGCAGCACGAAGTAGCGCCATTTGTTGCCGATCATCAGCTGTCTGCTTTCACGAATGGCATCCATGACGCCAATGTCCGGGTTATCGCGAAGGATAAAATAGGCTTGAGAGTATCGGAGCGCAGCGATTATGCCCGGGATGATAAGCAGAAGCGTCCATAAAAAGGTGAATAAGCCGATCATAAAGTACAGGCAGAATGCTTTGATAAAGAGAGAGAAGCCGCTAAAGACCTCCGATACGGGCGGGTTTTCTTTTCTCGCAATGCCCAGAAAGAAGCTGATCAGCCCAAGCGAGATGGAGCCGCTGATCAGGATGCCGACCAGATTGCCGAGAATCGGGATCAAGTAGTTAAGCAGACTAACGACGGCTGCCATCAGCATGGACAGCACAAAGCCCCCAATCGCTTTTCCCCAATTGCCTCTCAAGCTGTCTCTTGCTCTGGCCCGCAGTTCCGAGTACGATGCATTCATTAGATTTACCTCCTAAAAAGATTATCACACAAACAACCCGTATTAGTTGTTCGCGATGATTCTTGCATCGAAAGCAAAGGCGTCTAAATCAATAGCCATCTAAATATACGAGGATACCGTAGCGAACATTCCTGCGGACAAGCAAAAGGATATTTATTCCGCTTAACGAATTATTAAGGTCATGTAGATTACAGGGGGAAAAGAATGAAGAAGTTTCTAGTCATTTGTCAGATCATCTATTTGCTCTTTTTGATTCCGTGGGTGTTTACGTTTGGGATGTCGTTCTAAGCTTTTGACGACGGCTTCATCGTATGGAACATCCTGTTTGTACTCGGGATAGCCGTCTACCCCGTCTTTATGATCGGCTGCTCCGTTGTGGCCTGGGCTCTGCATAGACGCTACAAGCGGGCGGCCATTATTACAAACAGCGTGCCCATGTTATGGGTCGGCAGTATCGGGACACTGCTCACATATGCAGCTGTATCCTAGGAAAAAAGCCCCCTCAAACCGGCTCGCAGCCGTGATTTGAGGGGGCTTTTGCAATTAAACAGGATTAATACGTCTTCACCGCATCAATGTTGATGGAACTGCTGCCGGTGCTGCCGGAGCCTTGATTGATGTAGAAGTTGATCTCGGCAATGGAGCCAAGATCACGCGTGCTGTTGCCGCCGCTGTACCAGCTTGGGCGGACAAAGCTGCTGAATGGAACCTGAATGGTTGTTGCTGTTGTGCCGGAAAGCACATAAGTAGTTTCCCACGGCTCGCCGCCGGCCTCCTTGAACTGTACGGTCAGCGTACGGTTCGAGCCGTCGGGCTTCACCCACAAGGTTAAGCCAGTCTTACCCGTCCAATTCGCAGAGAGCGGATGGATGACCCCGGCATAGTTGACTGAAGTTGTAAGACTATAGCTTAATTTCATGCTATTCGCACCATCGCTCTTCACAACAGTATCGAGTGTTGGCGTAATCGTGCCGCCGGAAGAGTTGGCGGTATAGACAGCCTGCAGCGCGCTGCTTGAAGCGTAGCTGTCAAAGCTGTCGATCTCATCGCTTGGAGGCTGTGTGCCGCCGCCGACCTGCCCCGCTGTTACGGAGTCGAAGTAGATGGTGCTGCTGCCGGTCGTTCCTGAACCCTGATTGACGTAAAGGCTATATTCCTTTATGGCGTTTAAATCCTTCGCGCCGTTGCCGCCGCTGTACCAGCCCGGATGGTTAAAGGAGCTGAACGGCAGATTAATGACGCCTGCGGTTGTGCCGGACAAGGAATAATACGTTTCCCAAATCTCACCGTTTGTTTCCTTGAACTGAATCGTCAGGGTACGGTTTGAGCCGTCCGGCTTGAGCCACAGCGACAGTCCGGTTGTGCCAGACCAGTCAGCAGTGCCAAGCTGCCTGGTTGCGCCTGCGAAGTTGGCAGGGGATGCCGCGATTGTATAGGCAAACTTCATGCCGTAAGTGCCGCCGTTTTTATTCGTGGTATCCCGAGTGACTGTTAATGCCCCGCCGTCCGTATTGCGGACATAGGCACTTTGCAGTGCGCTGTCAGAAGCATAAGAGTCGAACGAGTCAATCGTCAGCGACGTCACTTGTGCAGCAGTCGTGAAGGTAAGGCCGGCATTCGACGCTGTTGTGGAGCCGGTGCCGTTAACGGCTGTTACTTTCCAATAATAGGTCTTGTTATAGGCTAAGGCGGATCCCGGAGTATAAGAGGTTGATGTCAGTCCGCTGGCATTAATAACAGGGCTCGTATAAGAACTGTTATCCGCTACAACAAGGGTATAGCTTGCTGCATTGCTGGAAGCATTCCAGGCAAAGGTCGGCAGCACGCTTTGACTAGTCGCACCGCTTGCAGGCGTGGTCAGCGTAAAAGCACCCGGAGCTGGCAGCGCAGTTCCGCCGGTTGCATAGACAGGAGAGTAGGCTCCGGCAACACCTGCAAGGTTATGCGCTTTCACTTTGTACCAGTAGGCTGTACCCGATATGGAAGTCGGATCGGTCCAAGGGGTATCATTATCGGTCGCGCATTGATTACATACGACGGTCCATGGTCCGCTTGCCGTGGTTGCCCGTTCTACCGTATATTTGTCGGCTGCAGCCGTACCTCTCCATTTGAGCTGAACCTTGCCGCTGCTGGCCTGATGACCCGTAATTAGCGGTTCTCCAGGAATGCCTGCAGCAGGAACGGCTATACCGCGCATGGCATAGGCGTGATTACGCAGTTGCTGGGCTTTGGCCCGCATATCTGTCGTAGTGCCCGGATAGTAGATCGTAAAGCCGTCGTTATGAACTTTGTAGCCGTAATCGTCTTTTTGTCCGAACAGTGCCCAATAGGCACTTCCGGCAATCGCAGGATGGGCTTCGATTGCAGACAGGAAGTTGGCAAGTGTTCCGTAAGTCTCGAGGTTCCAGGCGAATTCGCCGACAACCATCGCTTTGCCTGCGGCTTGCACTTTGTCCGCCTGCGTATTTAATTGGGTAACCGACAAGCCTTTGCAGCAAGCGCCAACAGCAGGCCATTGGTAGAAGTGGTCACTGTAAATGTCAACGCTGGAGATGGTCAGATGGGCATCTTTGACGCCGTAAGTACCATCCATGACGAGATGGTTGCTGTCTATGCTTTTCAGATAGTCGGCAATTTCCTGCGTCCAGTTCTTCATGGCCGTCGGGTTGTCATACCAGCCCAGCTCATTTCCGGTTTCCCAGGCCATAATGGTTGGATCGTCTTTGTACTTAATGCCCGTAAGGGTATTCGTCCGGTTGAGCAGGACATTCAGATGCTGCTTGAAGGCGCTGATAATTTCCGGCTTGTAGTAGAACTCGTAGCCGGTGTAGCTGATTCCGTCATCCGGATAGCCAAACCAGCGGGTCCATGATTTTTTGCCGCCGTGATAGTAATCGTATTGGTCAATTAGCGGCAGGACGAGGCGGAGTCCGTGATCGCCAGCTGCCTTGATGGCGTAATCAAGCTTTTGGAAGGCTTCCTCGTTGTATGTATTAAGCGTAGGCATAATACATTTGGCGCAGCCGAAAGCATTGGCTGCATGGGAACGGACGACGGTAGCGCCCATTTCCTTGGCTGTTTCAAGCGCGTTGTTCACACGGAACGGAGTCGGGAATTCAGTAGGGTTCTCATCGAGAGCGATCCAGTAGAGGTTAGGTCCGCTGTAGCGGAAAGGCTGACCGTTCAGCATAAGCTGGCTGCCGGAGCGGGTAACGAAGCCGGATACGGCGGCGGAAGCTTTGTTGGCCGGAGGGCCGACAACGGCCAATAAAGACATAAAGGCGAGCAGTAGAGCGAGTGAGTAGGAGAGCATTCGGAATTTTGATCTAATCACATGATTACCTCCTAAAAGAATTGTGATTACTTAACGGCATGCCATATGCCGTTTCTAGCAATTCGGCACGCGAAGCCATTTTCCAAAAATGTAAACGCTTAACCTCCTTCCCGCATCAAATACGCATGCCGCGTGCTATTAATCTAACGCCATCAGCAACCCGCTGACTATTGGCTAATTTTTAGGTTTATTGGACTCTGTTTAGGCCATTGTCATTTACACGAAGAAAAGGTTGCCAGTTCGACAAACTCTGTGTCAGAATCACAGTAAACGCTTACATATTAGAGTGAACAGGGGCCGGCGCAAAATGAATATAGGACGCGGGATTTTCCATATGAACAGCTTTAGCAGCATGACCATGCAGAAGAAGCTGATTATCGTATTCGTCGTGTTGATCATTATTCCTATCTCGGCAACGGGATTTATTTCTTACCAGAACTATATCCAATCTATTAATAAGAACACGAAAAACTATGTCACCGAGCTGATTAACAACATGCAGATGAATCTGGACAGCCACCTGGAAGATATGAAGACGGTCAGCAAGATCCCGCTTTATTCGGTCGACATGCAGCAATATATGAGCCATCAGGAGATGACGCTGGAGAAGCAGCGCCAGATGGACTTCTATATCGGTCTGCTCGACAGCATGAGGAAGGATCTTTATTCCGCGTATCTTTACGATAATTACGGGAACGTGTTCTACCGGATTAAGAGCGATGCGATCCGCGAGGATATGATGAGTCATTACGGGCATTGGAAGGAGCTTGCGATTTCAGGCAATGGCGATCCTGTTATTATTCCGACCCAGCGGGTCATGCGCGCGAACGGGACTCCACAGTATTTATTCACGGTGCTGCGCAGCATCCGGGATATCGGCACGCTCGAGAATATCGGCTTTGTGGCGGTTGATGCGGACATCCGGGTCATTGAGGATGTCGTGCAGGAGCTCAATACGGTGACAAACGGGAAGACGCTTATTATCGATGGCGAGAACAACGTGACGTATGACAGTGATCATGTTCTAACCGCTACGAATATTACGGGCAACGAGGTTGTCGAGAAAGCCATAGGCGATCAAGGCAGCTTTAATGTCGTGGTAGAAGGCATTTCTTATATATGTAGTTACTCGGTGTCCAAGGATACCGGGTGGAAAATATTCGCGTTTATTCCCGTTAACTATTTGCACCGCGATGCTGAGGTGACGAGGAATGTGACGCTGACGACAACAATCGCGATTATCAGCTTTGCCCTGCTCGTCTCGGTTGTATTGGCCTTTATGATGACGAAATCTCTCCGCCAGATGACGGAGCTGATGCGTACCGTGCGCGGTGGTAACATGGACGTCAGCTTCGATGTGAAGCAGAAGGACGAGGTTGGTATTCTAGGCACCGAGTTCAACCGGATGCTCAGGCGGATGAAGGAGCTGATCTCCGAAATCTATGTCATTCAGTCGCGCAAAAAAGAAGCCGATCTGGAGGCGCTTCAGAGCCAGATTAATCCGCACTTTATATACAACACCTTAGAGACAATCCGCATGACGGCCGAGATTAATGATGATGAAGAAGTGGCTGAAATGACCTTCACGCTTGGCAAGCTGCTCAGATACAGCATTAACCGGGGGCGGGAGACGGTCGAGCTGAGAGAGGAGCTTCAGCATTTGGAGCGTTATCTTCAACTGCTGCGTTACCGGTTCAGCAACCGTTTTGTCGTTACCTTTGATATTCCGCAGGAATTGATGGCTTTATCTGTGATGAAGCTGACATTCCAGCCGATTGTCGAGAATGCGATTCTCCATGGCATGGAGGGGAAGCCCAATGAAGTATCGATCCGCTTGTCCGCCGAGCTGAAGGAGCAGCTGATTATCTTTTCTATTAAAGACGAAGGTGCGGGTATGGACGGGATGACGCTGGATCTGCTTCGTCAATCGATGAACGGTACGAGGGAGGCGGCCGGCTCGAAGACCGGTGTCGGCTTACGAAATGTGAATGAACGGATTAAGCTGCATTACGGAGAAATGTACGGTCTGGAGATTGAAAGCAAGTGGGGAGAAGGAACAACCGTCTATCTAAAACTTCCAAGAAGGCATGGTGACTGACATATGCTGAGCATTATGATTATCGACGATGAAGATCTGATCCGCCGCGGACTGGAAAAGATTATTTCCAAGCTGAATGAGGAATACGTTGTTGTCGGCAGTTTCTCAAACGGCTTTGAAGCTTCGCAGGAGCTGGACCGTCTCGCACCGGACGTGGTTATTACGGATATCAAGATGCCCTATATGGACGGGCTGCAATTTATAGAAGAGCTTCGGCGCAGGCTGCCGGACACGCGTTGTCTGATCTTAAGCGGCTACAATGATTTCGATTATGCGCGTACGGCTATGCAATATGGCGTTAAGGACTACTTAATCAAGCCGGTAGACAAGGAAGAACTGGTTGCCAACCTGGCACAGATTCATGAGGAGATTAAAGCGGCCAAGCAGGAGAAAGTAAAGGAGCAGCTGCTGAGTAAAAAAGCACAGATGAGTGATCTCTTGCTGCGGGAACAGCAGCTGCGCAGGCTGCTGGGCGGCGATAAAGATGCACCGATAGCTGTTGAATCGGAGAGCCTGTCCATGCCTCTCTTATTTGAGCAATACTATGCCGTGCTGGCCGTCCGGGCTTCGAATCAAGGCATGAAGGAACAGCTGCTGGAATGGGGAAGAACGAAGGCATCTACGGGTCTGGAGAGCGTGGCGATGGAGTCGCAAATTATCGCGCTGCTCGTTCCTTCCCCGAAGGAGGAAGAGACGGGCAGATTAGCTCATAAAACCGCACTATGCCTAATGAATGATCTGCAGTTTGCCGCCAAGGGCAAGTTTGTCATTGGGATCGGCGGCACGTTTAAGGGAAGCGATGCGGCAGCTGCTGCCTATCAGGAAGCGCTGGCGTTATCGTATGCCGGTATTTACAAAAGGGAAGCTTTTGCGATCGTAACGGGAAAAGAGGGGCCAAATACTCCGGCGGATCCGGCTTTCTTCACGGCTTTGATGGAGGGGGAGTTCTCCCGGGCATTGGAGCGGCTTGATGCGGACGGAATCGGAACGGCTGTTCAGCATATGTTCGTGGAGATTGAGCGGGTTAGACCGTCTTATGCGGATCTTGTGCAGTTTATGGCAAATCTGCTGTATACCGCAGTGCAAAAGGTGGACGGACTGCTTGATGAGCTGGTGAAGCTGACGCCGCCTGGCGTGGGGGTATATCAGTCTGTCGCTGACTTTTTCAACTTAACGGAGATGAAGGAACGAATCTTGCATTTGCTCGAACTGTCGCTGTACCGGCTGGCTTCCGTGCGGAAGGAAGGCAATCGTGTTATTGAGACGGTAAAGCAGCTGATCCAGCAGGATTATGATAAAGAACTCGAGCTGACCGAGCTGTCGGAGAAGGTATTCCTTAATCCGAGTTATCTCAGCACGCTCTTCAAGCAGGAGATGGGACAGACGATTACGCAGTATGTGCTTCAACTGCGGATGATGAAGGCGAAGGAGCTGCTGAAGAAGCGGCTTGATCTGAAGGTCTATGAGGTTGGCGAGCAGGTAGGCTACCCGGACTCTATCTATTTCAATAAGGTGTTCAAGAAAATGGTAGGCGTTACTCCTAAGGAATATAGGAATCTATAACTTTTCGCAGTGCCTCGGAAGCATAAGCTTAACTTTTCTGCGTCGTTTGCAGAAATGTACATCGGAAGCATACGCTTAACTTTTTGGCCACTTATTTCTTATGAAAAATATTTGGCCAAAAAGTGTTTTTATCCAAAAAGAAGACCATAAACAAAAATCCGTGACATTAAATTATGAATGCGCTTTCTCTATAATCAATTTTGTAAGCAAGCACATTCAACACATATTCGAGGGGGAGTCGGGTTTGAAGAAAAAGCAGTTACTTTCCACAATGGCTGTTCTGGGTCTGGCAATGTCAATGACAGCAGGTTGCGGCTCGAACAATGGCAACAACGATGGCACGGCAGCAAGCAATAACAAGGCTACTAACGCTGCGGCAACAAACGATAATGCAGCAGCGACAAACGCAGTGGCAAGCGAGGAACCGGCTGCTCCAAAGATTGCGGGCAAGGTTGTATTCACCACAAACCGGACGGACCTGGTGGATACGGAGCTTAAGAACTATGCGGATAAATTCCATGAGAAATACCCGGATGCAACGGTAGAGATTGAAGCCATTAAAGACTATGACCAAACGACAAAAATCCGCATGGCATCAAATGAACTAGCGGACATCAGCCTCATTCCGGGCACGGTGAAAAACTCGGATCTCCCGAACTTCTACATGCCGCTTGATGATCTGGGTCTGAACGACCGCATCTATTTCAAAGACAACCGCAGCCAGGACGGCAAGCTGTACGGGATCTCCTCCGGCAGTGCCGCGATGGGCGTAACGTACAACAAAAAAGCATTTGCAACAGCGGGTATTACGGCGGTTCCAAAAACTCTCGACGAGCTGTTTGCAGCTGCCGAGAAGCTGAAAGCAGCGGGCATTATCCCGCTCGCAACGAACTTTAAAGACAAATGGCCGCTTTACGGCTGGGACCAAGAGGCGTTTATTTTCGCCAATGACCCGGCCCTGCATAACACGATGGCGACGCAAGATGAGCCATTTGCGGTTGATGGTCCTCACTGGCAGGCGTTCTCCATCCTGAAGAAGATGGTAGACAGCGGTTATGTGGAAAAAGACCTGATGTCAACGAACTGGGAAGGTTCGAAGAAAGACGTAGCTTCCGGCAAAATCGCTATGTTCCTCCTCGGCAACTGGGTTGTGCCGCAAGTGGTGGATAACGGTGCAGCAGCGGAAGATGTTGGCTTCTTCCCATTGCCGCTCGACAACAGCGGAGAAGCGAAGGTCATTCTGGCTTCCGACTACTACTATGGTATTGATAAAAACAGCGACAATCCGGACACTGCAAAAGCATTCCTGAAATTCCTGATCGAAGAATCCGGTTATGACGATTATGCGGGCTTCATTCCTGTCTTGAAAGATAAGCAGCCTAAGCTGGCTCAATTGAACGAGTTTATGGCTACGAATCCAAAAGTGATTGAGATGGCTGCCGAGAACGATGATTACCTGGCCATTGCGAACAAAATGCAGTTCGATACAAGTGCTTTTGCCCAAGATGCGATTATGGGCAAAGACATGAAGACCGTGTTCGAGTCCTATAACAAGAAGTGGAAAGACGCGAAGGCGGCAGTAGGGAAATAAGGTTAATAGCAGGTTAACGGGAAGAGAAGATGCTTATCGGCGGAATCGATAACGTTTTCTCTTCCTCCTTATCAAGGAGTAAAGAAGGGTTGCCGATGTTTGCAATGAGTTACAAGGTACAGCGCTATGTCATATTATTCTCTTTTCTTACGCTTCCGCTGCTGCTGCTTGCGGTATTTTCCTTCTATCCTGCCGTTTACCTCGCATGGCTGAGCTTTACCTCGTGGGACGGCTACAGCCCGGATAAAGCTTGGGTAGGCTTCAGCAATTATAAGGAAATTTTTACGAATGCGGATATTTTCAAGGTGCTTTCCCATAACTTCGTATACTTCATAGGCGGGATCGTTCAGAACATTCTAGCTCTGATTTTCGCGGTGCTGCTGAATTCGCGGCTTAGAGGACGCAACACGTTCCGTGCCCTGCTCTTCCTGCCTTACATTATGAACAGCGTTGCGATTGCGTATATGTTTACCTATGTCTATGACGCTCAGAACGGCTCGCTTAATGCGCTGCTTACTTCTGTCGGACTCGAATCGTGGATTAAGAGCTGGCTTGGAGACGCCGGCATTGTTAACTATTCGCTGGCTTTTATCTCGATGTGGAAGTTCATGGGCTTTAATATGGTTATTTATTTAGGGGCTTTACAATCAATCCCGGGTGATCTGTATGAGGCGGCAAAGATTGACGGAGCAGGTCCGTTCCAGTCGTTCTTCTACATTACATGGCCGAGCATTATCAAGATTGTAGAGCTAAGCATGCTGCTTACGGTCAGCGGCGCGCTTGAAGTGTTCGATCTGCCGTTTGTCATGACCAAGGGCGGACCGGCAGGTGCCAGCCAGACCTTTGTAACGCAGACCGTCGAGACCGCTTTTAACTTCAGCAATTACGGTCTTGCTTCCGCGATGGGGATGGTACTCCTGTTAATCGTAGTGTTAGTTATCTTTATCCAGCGGAAGCTGATTTTACGGGGGGAGGAGTAAAATATGTCCCGTACTTTGGCTAATCTACTGAAATACGCGGTTCTGCTGGCAGCGGTCTTTGTCATTCTGTTCCCGCCGTATGTGGTCATCCTGAATGCATTTAAGGGAAATGACGAATACGCCAAATCCAGTGTCTTCGAGTTCCCTCATTCCTTTGCTTATCTCGATAACTTCTCGACGGTGTTTCAACGCGGGGATATGCTGAACGCTTTTATGAACACGGGGACCATTCTGGTCTTGTCCGTTCTGGGCAATGTGCTCATGGGCACGATGGTGGCGTTTGCGCTCGGGCGGTTTAATTTCAAGCTGAAATCATGGATTCTTGGCGCGTACGTTGCAGCGACGCTTATTCCATCCGTCACGACCCAGGTAGCTACCTTTGGCATTATTAAAGAGCTTGGTTTGTTTAATTCCTTGTACGGTCCGGTGCTGCTGTATATCGGAACGGACGTCGTTCAGATCTACCTGTATTTGCAGTTTATCCGCCATATTCCATACGATCTTGACGAGAATGCCATGATCGAAGGCGCTTCGCTCTTCCGGATCTACCGCTCGATTATATTCCCTTTGCTTGCACCAGCAACAGCGACAGCGATAATTCTCAAGAGCATCTCGATCTACAACGATATGTATATTCCTTATCTGTACATGCCATCGCAAAAGCTTCGGGTTGTCTCGACGGGGCTCATGAATTTCGTTGGCGTCAACAGCGCGCAGTGGAATGTGGTATGTGCGGCATTGCTCATCATCCTTATTCCGACGACTATCCTGTATCTCTTCATGCAGCGATTCATCTTCTCGGGGATCGTCAGCGGTTCGGTCAAATAACCTAAAGTCACTATTACCTTTGAAGGAGTGGACTTATGTTAATACGCAAGAAGATGCTCTCGCTGAGCCTCGCGGTACTCGTCGCGGCTTCCGCCTGCATGCCGGGGATCCAGGGATCCAAGGCGTATGCGGAGGAAGCTGCGGCCCCTGCGGCTGCGGCTTCTTTCATCACGCGCAGCGGCGATAAGCTGATGGACGGCGATCAGGAGTTCCGATTTATTTCGGCTAACGTACCAACCTTGTCGATGGTAGAGGATATCTACTGGCGGACGCCAAGCGAGTGGGAACAGGAGGATGCATTCAAGACGCTGGTCCAGATGGGCGGTACGGTAACAAGGCCGTATGTCCTGTCGGTCCGTAAAGCGGATGATCCTGCCGACATGGTGCGCCACATTATGGGCGTTGGTTCCGATGATAAGCTGATCTTTAATGAAGAAGCGTTTGTCGCTTACGATAAAATGATTGAGCTGGCCGGCGAATACGGCATTAAGCTGCTGCTGCCGTTTGTTGACCAATATCAATGGCAGGGCGGGATCACGGAATATGCGGCCTTCCGCGGCAAAAGCAAAGACGCGTTCTGGACCGATCCGCAGCTGATCGCCGATTTCAAATCGGTCATTAACTACACGCTTAACCGCGTGAACACGTTCACCGGGGTTGCTTATAAGGATGACCCTGCGATTCTCGCCTGGGAGACCGGCAATGAGCTGGTACCGCAGTCTAAGACATGGACGCACGATATGGCAGCTTATATTAAAAGCATTGACGGCAACCATCTGGTGCTCGACGGCAAATACGGCATCGACGACGCTTCTCTTACTGACGATGCCATTGATATCGTATCCAATCACTACTACCCGGATCATTATCCGAGCTATGCTTCTCAGGTGAATGTCGACAGGAATAAGGCTGCGGGCAAAAAGCCTTTTATCGTTGGCGAGTTTGGCTTCAAGCCAACGAATGAGCTTGGGGCTTTCCTCGATAATGCCATCGAGAACGGTACATCCGGCGCCATGATCTGGAGCCTTCGTTATCATAGCCGGGACGGCGGCTTCTATCCGCATACCGAGTCTACGTTTAACGGCGTATTTTATGGAGCCTACCGCTGGCCGGGCTTCCCGTCCGGTGACGGCTTTGACGAGACCAATATGCTGAATACGCTGCGGGACAAAGCGTTTGAAATCCGCGGCATTAGTGAACCGCCGGCACTGGAGAAGCCGGAAGCTGCAGTGATGCTGCCGGTTGATTCCGTTTCAACGATCAGCTGGCTTGGTTCAGTTGGTGCCTCCTCGTATAAGGTGGAACGCTCCGGGCAGCCGGATGGCGGCTGGGTTACGGTCGGTGAAGACGTGTATGACGCCGTACCAACAGAATCACAGCTGTTCAACGATACAACCGCTGTGACAGGAGAGTCCTATTATTACCGGGTAACCGCAAAGAACAGCGCCGGTGAATCTGCGCCTTCTGCGGTTGCAGGGCCGGTAGTAGCCAAGCACGTGATCCAGGATGAGATGCGTAATTACAGCAAGCTGTACAGCCATACGTCGGATCTGGAATATGAAGGCCGTGATCCGGGTGCTTTTGGCGGGGATGTATCCCGTATAAAAGCGCTCGCGACCGACATTCCGCAAAGCGTGCAATATGCGCTTCCGCTTCACGAGAATGGTACTCCTGTAAAAGTATTGTCGGTGAAAGTGGAAGGCTACGTGGCTTCAGAACATAGTGATCAGAACTTCAGCTTATCTGCTTCAACGGACGGATCGGCTTTTGAGCCGGTTGAAGCCGAAGCGGCCGAGTCGGGCAGCTCGTGGAAGAAACGGGTCTATACGGCAGGGGAGCTGGCAGATGGCGTGAAGCTGCTGAAGATCGACTATCCGGCAGCATCCGCTGCGGGGCAGCTTGGCAAGGTTGTTATTGAGTATGAACATGACGGAACCGCGCTTGCATTCCCGGACTCCGTGCAGCAGGGCAGCATAACGGACGGAGTTTTGACCGATGACCTGAACAACTTCCTGAAGATGGACTCCCATTCGGTTAACCTTGGCTTCAATTCGGATGATCCGAAATATTTCGGCGGGGATACGAAACGTCTGCAGCGCACGTCCAATGAGCATGAATGGTTCGCCTATAAAGCGGATGGCGATATGAACTATTTCAAGTTCTACGAGTATGCACGCCAGAATCCGGCCGATTATGTATTGCCGGACTTTAAGTTCTACACCTCGGCGAATGGCACCGATTATACCGAGTTTACGAATGTCGTGAAGTCGAGCAAGATGGGCGAGGGCTATTGGGCGAAGACGGAATATATCGCTTATCAGCTTCCGGCCGGTACGCGCTATGTGAAGTTTGAGTTCCCGGTTGTACCGGAGAGCCATAAGGAAGAGCGCTGGAATCCGCAGGTAAGCAATCTGCAGATTGGGGTTGGCAGCGCGAAGCTGGAGCAGCCGGCGGAGAATGCGAAATCGGCGATTATCGATGATTTTGAAGGATACACGGGCTCAAATAATGCCTTGCGCGCAGCGTACAAAGCGAATCAGGACGGCTCGCCGGTTACGTTAACGATGGATGCGGCAGGCAAGGTTAACGGTTCCTATGCCATGAAGCTGTCGACCGATATGAGCAAAGGCTGGGGCGGCATGGAGAAGGATCTGGCTGGTGCTGACTGGTCGGGCAACAGCGGCATTCAGCTGTGGATTAATCCGGGCGGCAAGGATGTAGGCATCTCTCTGCAGTTGACCGAAGGTATGGCCACGCAAAATGAAGTGTGGAAGGCCGATACCCGCATCAGCGGCAATGAGCCGGTACTTGTCCAGCTTCCATTTAGCAGATTTGCTATTCCTGACTGGTGGAAAACCAGCCATGTGGGGCAAGGCAATGGTGCTGTTGATTTAAGCGATGCTTCTTCGTTTGGTTTGTATTTCGACGGATTAGCGGGCGACACGACCTTAATGATTGATGATATTAAGCTTTATCGCGTGCCGACGATCGATACGTTCGAAGGTTACGGCGGCGACAATGCCAAGCTGACAGCAAGCTACACCGCTCACCCGGACGGCGGTCCAATTACGCTGTCTCTGGACACTGGGCATAAGAGTGAAGGCGAGCAGGGCATGAAGCTGGCTTATGATTTGACGAACAAAGGATTTGCCGGCGTGAACAAATCACTTGGCGGGATCGACTGGACCGGTAATAACGGTCTTCAGCTGTGGCTGGAACCGGACGGTCAGCACAGAGGGGTTACCGTTCAGGTAAGAGAAACGAGCGGCGAGTATTGGGAAGCTAAGTTCGGGACTTCCGGAACAGCTCCTCAGACGGTGAGCGTGCCTTTCCATCTGTTCGCTATGCCGAGCTGGAGCAGCAAGGATAATAATAAGCTGGATATCAGCTCCATCGCGGAGTTCTCCGTATATGTGGACCGTGGAGCGGGAGAAGCAGGCACGGGCGCTATCTATCTGGACGATATCCGGGCGGCGAAGCTGAAGGATATCGATACTTTTGAATACTATCAAGGCTCCTCCTCTCTTGCTCGAGCGGCTTATACCCGAAATACGAGCGGCGATGAGATTGCCGCATCACTTGATTCCGCTTGGAAGAAGACCGGCAATTATGCCCTGAAGCTGGACTACACACTGACGGATGCGCTTGGTTATGCCGGGGTGAATAAGGCGCTTGGCGCCATGAATTGGTCGGAGGGCGGTAATGCCGTTCGGTTCTGGATGCTGCCAAACAGTGCGGACCATGGACTAACTTTCCAGTTCAAAGAGACCGACGGCGATATTTGGGAAGCGCAGGTTAACATGGCAGGTACGGAAGAGCAGCTGGTGACGATTCCGCTGGCAGGATTAAGCCGTACCCTCTGGTCTACTGGAGACGGTGTTCTGGATGTATCGAGCGTAGCCGAGTATTCGATCTATGTGAATAAAGGCAGCGGCTCAGCAGGTTCGTACTCGGTAAGCCTGGACGATGTTGGGCTGACGACGATTCCCGTGATCGACAACTTCGATTACTATAGCGGCGCAGAGCTTATCGGGCTGCAGGCCTATACCCGCAACCCTTGGGGCGGCGGCCTGACGATGACGCCGGATGCGGATCATAAGGAAAGCGGACGATTTGGGGTCAAGTATGCGTACTCGTATCCAGATGCGGCAACCAACTTCGCAGGAGCGACTAAGCTGCTTGGTCAGGCCGATTGGTCGGGTGAGGACGGCATCCGGTTCTGGTTCACGCCGGACGGCTCCGGACGCAAGCTGGTCGTGCAATTCAAGGAATCGGACGGCGAGACTTGGGAATATTACGTTACTTTGACCGGAACAACGGCTAAAGTACTGAAAATGCCGTTTGAAGAGTTTGTGCATGCTCCGTGGAACACGGCGGGCAACGGCAAGCTGGATCTTAACGCGATTTCGGAGTTTTCGCTGTATGTGAATCAGGGAGACGGCACCCTTGGCTCAGGTGAATTGTACTTTGATTCCATTGGCCTCTATCAGAAAGATACAGATCCAATGGATCCGACTGATCCGGGACCAAGCGGGCCTTCTAATCCGGGTACACCTCAAGACAAGACGGTCCTTGAGGTAACAGCTGGTCAGCTTAAGCCAATGGGCCAAGGTCCGGTCGAGCTGAAGGCGCCGGCGGGCGTTACAACATTGAAGCTGCCGCTGCAGACAGGAGAGCTGCTTGGGCAAAGCGATTTAGCGATTTGGATTGGTGATGTGAAGCTCACCGTAGGCGCGGATGCGCTGAAGGCAGCATCTCAGCTGATTGCCTCCGGTAATCAGGGAGGAGCAAGCCTGTTTATTTCCTTAGTTGCCTCGAACGGAACTGCTGTTGTTGTTCCTGGGACAGCCGGTGAAGAGTGGAAGGCCGGCGCCAAGGTATACGATATCCAGGTCGGAGTATGGACAGCAGCTGGCAGCAAGCAAGCGTTGAAGCAATGGCCATACCCTGTGCTGCTTCAGCTTCCGTTAAGCGAAGGCTTGAATCCGAAGCTTGCCGGTATTTATCTGAGCGGTACCAACGGCGGGTGGATCTATGCCGGGGGACGTACGGATAAACAAGGAACGGTAATACGGACGTTAATTACCCAATCCGGCAGTTATGCGGTGTTGACAAAAGTGAAGCACTTTGCGGATGTGTCAGCCGATTCATGGGCAAGTGATGCGATACAGCAGCTGGCTGCGCTGCAGATCATTAATGGCACGGATGCGGAGCATTTTGCTCCAAACCGGTCGATTACGCGCGGGGAGTTCGCCGTTATTCTTGCGAAGGTGCTGGAGCTGCCCGCAGCAGAGAACCTGCCGTTCGCGGATGTGAACGCAAATGCTTATTATGCGGCTTCGGTTGCGGCGGCTGCACAGGCCGGATTGATTAACGGCCGCGATGCGGATACCTTCGCGCCTAACGACAAGATCAGCCGCGAAGAGATGGCCGCTCTGATTGTCAGAGCCTATGAGCTGAAGGCGGGGGAAGTCAAAGCTGACGAACACCAATATAACGACATCGCAGCTATTTCCGGCTGGGCGCTTGAAGCGATTAACAAGGCTTTTGCCGCCGGTCTGATGAATGGTGTCGGCAACGGAAACTTCGCACCAGTCCAAGAGGTTACGCGTGCGGAAGCAGCAGTTGGTCTGGCGCGTTTGCTCGACAGATTGCTGTAATATCGCATTATAAAAAGGCGCCGAAGTATGGCGCCTTTTTATAATAGTGGCTGGAGAATGTCTCTAGTATAATGAACTTGATAGGCATTACATTCGGATGGAGCTGATCAGATGCTGAAAGGGTTAACGCGGGCAGGACTTGGAGCAATTGGTGACGACAAAGCATTTATTGAGCAGGCGGCACGGCATGGATTTCAATCGGTAGATCTGGATGCTGCGGGGCTTATTCATACATATGGCGTAGACGGGGCACGGGAATTGCTGGCGGCGAATGGGATTTCCATAGGCTCATGCGGCTTCCCCGTAGAATGGCGCGGTACGGACGAAGCGTTCCGGGACGGCCTTCCTCAGCTGGAAGAGCAGGCAAAAGCAGCTTCCCTGCTTGGTTGCACGGCTAGCTGTACTTACATTTTACCGGCAACGGACTTGTCCCCTGGAGCTTTTACGATTCAGGCCGTTCGCCGCTTGAGAGAATGTGCAAATATATTAAATGCTTATGGCGTTAAGCTTGGGCTGGAGTTTGTTGGGCCGCATCATTTGCGCACAGCATGGAAATATCCTTTTATTTATACGATGGAGGACACTTTGGCCTTTGCGGATGCGATTGGTACTTCGAACGTTGGGCTGCTGCTTGATGCGTATCACTGGTATACGAACGGGCTTGGAACGGAAGACATCGAGAAGCTGTCTCCCGAGCAAATTGTCCATGTCCATATTAACGACGCGAAGGATATCCCGGTCGAGCAGGTGCTCGATAATGATCGTCTGTATCCGGGCGAAGGCGTCATCGATCTGCCTGGTTTCCTCGGCAGCCTGAAGCGTATCGGCTACAAGGGTGCGGTAGCGCAAGAAATTCTTACGCCTGGAGGCGGCGCTCCGGTCTCGGTAGAAGAGGCGCTCCAACGCTCCAAGGCCGGGTTCGACAAGGTGTTCGCTAATATTTAAATGCATAAACGATAAAGGCTCTCCCGACCAGGGAGGGCCTTTTTTTGGCGTTCATAGTATGACGTATCTTAGCACCTCGAGTGGGACCGAGCGTTATGCGTTCCGGAAAGGCGCACATATCATCTCATGGAAATACAAGCTGTACGGGCACAACGATATGCTGCGGATCGTAGGTATGCTTGATCTGATCCTGCATCAGCATAACCGCGGAGCGGGCAAGTCCCTGCTCGTCCTGCTGGACGTAAGGGACATTCGGGATGTCGGGATTATCGAAGGAGAAGAGCTCAACCTCTGCACGGCGTTCGATCAGCTGAAGCGCCTGCCAGGTCAGGCCGGCAATCTCCTCCGTCAACGTGAAGGCAGCCGTAATCGTCGGATGCGACTGCAGGAAGTCTGTAATATAGTCAAGGGCGCTCTCGCTGCGCAGCACATCCAGCGGCATATGGCACCAGAGGCTTTTATCAATAGATTCGCCTTGATCGATATAGGCTTTCTCAAAACCGGTCGTCCGGTCTTCAATGGCGGTATTGGCATTCTCCGGCGAGATCAGCGCAATTTGCCGATGTCCCTTAGAGAGGAGATGCGTCACCGTCCGGTAGGCGCCGCCATCATTGTCGGAAGTAATGGTATAGGTCTCAATATTGCGCAGGAAACGGTCAATAAATACAAACGGAAACTTGTCTAGAGACAGCCGGAGAAGGGATTCGTTATATTTCTCATCTTCCGTAGGAAAGACAATAAGCCCCTGAACCCCCGCATCCACCAAGGAGCTGATTGCCCTTGATTCCTCTGCGGCATGCTCACGGGTAATGCTCAGAATCATCTGAAAGCCGGCTTCCTTCAGATAGAATTCCATATAATCAACGAGCTTCTGAATAACGGTCGTTTTCATCGTAGGGATAATGAAGCCGATAAGAGGGACTTTGACCGGTTCAGGCTCGGAAGCAGGTGCCTTCACCACGACAGGCTTCAAATCAGCCGCAACAAAGGTTCCTTTTCCTTGAATACGCGTGACGAGCCCTTCATCGGCTAACTCGGTTAGCGCATTTTTGACCGTAATCTTGCTGACCTTGAATTCATCCATTAACTCCTGCTCGGAAGGGATGCGGTCGAGCGGCCGGAGCTGCCCGGAAGCAATCCTTTCTTTAATTTCGATCTGGATTTGTTTGTACAGAGCTGTCTTTTTCATGAGGACACCTACTCTCAATAAATAAATATGTTTTTATAACCAATTGGTTATATAAATAATACTTTACGCCTATTATAATCTAATTATGAAGCGCTTACAATGGTTCAGGTAACAAAAAAGCTTAACCAATATGTGAGGGGGAAACGTCAAATGAAAAAAGGGATTACGTTCACAGCAACCTTGGCATTGGCACTCATGTTGGTCTTATCCGCTTGCAGTTCCGATAATTCTTCGGGGAAAGCAACAAAGGTCGTCTTCTGGACCTTTAATGAACTGCATCAGCAGTTCTTCGAAAGTATGGCAGACAGATGGAATGAAGCTCACCCGGATGAAAAAATTAAGCTGGTGGCTACAACATTCCCGTATGATGACAATCACAACAAACTGCAGGTTGCGCTGCAATCCGGCAAAGGCGCACCAGACCTTGTAGACATCGAGATTAGCAAAATCGGCAACTTCCTGAAAGGCGAGCCACAGCTTGTGCCGCTCAACGATATCGTAGAGCCCAATAAAGATAATCTCGTTATGTCCCGACTCGACAACTACGCGAAAGACGGCCAATACTACGGCATCGACTACCACGTAGGCGCACAGGTGATCTACTACAATAAAGAGATTCTTGATCAAGCTGGCGTAGATGCGGACAAAATTATCACTTGGGACGATTACGAGGCAGCCGGCAAGCAAGTGCTCGAGAAAACAGGCAAGCCGATGGCAACGGTAGAGACTACCGACCAATGGTCGTACTGGCCGCTTGTTGTACAACATGGCTCGGACTTGCTTGATAAAGACGGCAATGTCACGCTTAACGATCAAGCGAATATTGAGGTATTGACTTACCTGCAAAAGCTCGTTAACGAGAAGGTAGCTGTTGTGGCGCCTGGCGGTTTCCACCACTCGGAAGAATACTACGGCTTTATGAACGGCGGCGGCGCGGCTTCGGTGTGGATGCCTATGTGGTACATGGGCCGCTTCACGGACTATATGGCTGATCTGAAAGGCAAAATCATCATCAAACCAATGCCTGTATTCAAGCAAGGCGAACTGCGTTCATCCGGTATGGGCGGTACAGGTACCGTTATTACGAACCAATCGAAGAACCAAGAGCTAGTTAAGAAGTTCCTTGAGTTCGCGAAAGTATCAAAAGAAGGCAACATTGAAATTTGGAAACAGCTTGGCTTCGATCCAATCCGTTCCGATGTTTGGACAGATGCGGCTATGACCGAGTCGAACAAATACACGGACTACTTCGGCAAAGATATCTTTACTTTCCTGAGCAGCCTGAAGGACGAAATCGCACCTACTAATATTAAAGAAAAAACGCCTGCAGTATCCGATGTGCTCAAAACGAAAACCATGTTCCAGGCGCTTAATGATTTGAAAGATGTAAAGCAAGTTTTGGATGATTCGGCCGCAAGCATCAAGTAACTGGTCTGCAGAAAGCAGAAAAAATCTAGCTTCACCGCTTTGCTGGAGGGCCGGCTGGCCGGCTCTTCAGTGAAGCTATCCTTATCTGGAGAGGAGCGAGCAAACGCCAAATGAAGAAGCTTATATACAATCAGCGAATCGCCCCTTATGTCTTCGTGCTGCCGTTCGTGCTTTCATTAGCTGTCTTTTTCGTATATCCAGTCTTGTCGACCTTCATTATGAGTTTTCAGGAAGTGCTGCCCGGACAGACCCATTTCGTTGGCTTAGACAATTACAGGAATCTATGGGACGATTCCTTTTATACCGCGCTTTGGAACAGCTCAAAATATACGTTCTGGACCATTCTGGTTCTCATTCCGCTGCCGCTAGTGCTTGCGGTGTTCCTTAACTCCAAGCTTATGAAGTGGAGCGCGTTCTTCCGCTCAACCCTATTCTTGCCGGCCTTGACCTCGGTTGTCGTGGCGGGGATTGTCTTCCGGCTCGTGTTTGGCTCGCTTGATAATTCCGTCATGAACACGTTCCGTCATGCGTTTGGTCTTGAGACCATCAATTGGCTCGGCAGCAGCACGACAGGCATGCTTGTACTGGTCATCTTGGCGACATGGCGTTATGCGGGCATTAACATCATTTACTTTATGTCGGCGCTGCAGGCTATTCCAAGCGAGCTTTATGAGTCGGCGAGCATTGACGGTGCGAATACCTGGAACAAATTCTGGCGTATTACGCTTCCGCTGCTCAAACCGATTGCGATCTATGTCATTACGATCAGCATTTACGGCGGTTACTCGATGTTTACGGAAAGCTTCATTCTATGGAGCGGCAACCATTCACCAAATGACATTGGTCTGACGATGATCGGATTGTTATACCGTAATGGGATCGAGAAGAACGAGCTTGGGCTTGGTTCCGCCATCGGCATGATCCTGCTGATGCTCACGATGATTCTTAATGTCATACAACTTCGTTTATTCGGCTTGTTTAAGAAGGAGGATTAAACATGAGCGCCAAATGGAATCGTCCTCAAACGTGGCTTTTGCTTGCCTTATTCATTCTATTTGCGGCCTTGTCGGTCTTTCCTTTCTACAGCCTGCTGTTAGCATCATTTAAGCCGTCAAAGGAACTGCTGCGATTCGGGCTAAACATTAGTCTGCAGCCGGAATTATTATCCTTCCACAACTATTCCTTTATCTTCTCTAGCGGAGCAGAGAAATACCTGATCTGGTATAAGAACAGCTTAGTCATCACCGTTGTTTATACCTTATTCTGCATGCTGTTCTCCTCGATGGTTGGTTATGGACTGGCGATGTACCGCTTCAAAGGCCGTAATATTATTTTCTTATTCGTCCTTCTGGTCATGATGGTGCCGGTAGAGATTATCATGCTTCCGCTGTACAAGCAGATGATTGCCATGAATTTGATTAATACGTTCAGCGGTGTCATCCTGCCGTTTGTGGTATCGCCGCTGCCGATCTTCTTCTTCCGGCAATATGCGGCGGGTCTGCCTAAGGATTTCATGGATGCGGGAAGAATTGACGGCTGCTCGGAGTACGGCATTTTCTTCAAGATCTTCGTGCCTCTGATGACCCCGGCCTTCGGCGCCATGATTATCGTACAGGCGCTCGCCAGCTGGAACAGCTTTGTATGGCCGCTTATCGTCCTGAATTCGGGTGAAAAATTAACACTGCCAATCGGCCTCTCGAGTCTCGTGACCCCTTACGGCAACAACTACGATATTCTGATTGCCGGTTCCGTGCTCGCGATTGTACCGATTATGATCGTCTTTATCTTTTTCCAGCGCTATTTCGTCTCCGGCCTAACCGTGGGTGGCGTTAAAGGCTAATGACAAATACTAAAGAAGCAGGTGACGGGATGGGAGTCCACCAATCGGAAATAAACGGAGTTAAACCACATATTGAGCAAAGAGCTGATCCTTTCATCTATAGACATACGGACGGCTGCTATTACTTTGTCGCATCGGTACCGGAGTATGACCGGATCGAGATTCGCAAGGCAGATACGATTCAAGGACTTGCGGAGGCTGAGCCGGCTGTCGTGTGGAGAAAGCATGAGACGGGACTGCTCAGCGCAAACATATGGGCACCGGAGCTGCATTTTATCGATGGCAAATGGTACGTTTACTTCGCGGCAGCGCATACGTCCGAAACGAATGAAGGCTTGTTCGATCACCGGATGTTCGTCCTCGAGTGCGCAAGTGCTAACCCGCTGGAGGGCGAGTGGGTAGAGAAGGGGCAGGTCCGGACGGCTTGGGAAAGCTTTGCGCTGGATGCGACAACCTTCGAGCATAACGGCGAACGCTATTATGTATGGGCGCAGAAGGACCCGGCTATTGAAGGCAACTCGAACCTCTATATCTCGAAAATGAACAATCCTTGGACGCTGGCCGGCAAGCAGACGATGATTTCCTTGCCGGATCTGGACTGGGAGAGAATCGGCTTCAAGGTGAATGAAGGAGCTGCCTTTATCCGCAAGGGAGACCGCGTCTTCCTCTCTTATTCGGCAAGCGCGACAGACTTCAACTACTGTATGGGGCTTCTGGAAGCATCCGCTGATGCGGACCTGCTTGATGCAGCCTCGTGGGATAAATCACCGGTGCCGGTTCTCACGACGGACGAGACTTTGGGGATGTATGGACCGGGCCATAACAGCTTTACGGTAGCGGAAGACGGCACAACGCCACTCTTTGTCTTCCATGCCAGAACGTATAAGGAGATTGTTGGGGATCCGCTGTACGATCCTAACCGTCATACCTTTGTAACGGAGCTGCAGTGGACCGAAGACGGCAGACCGGATTTCCGGGCTTCTGTAGCGGCATTGCGAGCAACTTAATAGTCTTAATAACGTCCTCTGAAGCGCGGCCATGTGCCGTGCGGGAGGACGTTTTTTAATTTGGAGATAAGACCTATCGCTAACCGCGGTCATTCATCTTGGAAAGGCCTCGATACAGGTTCTTTTAATCCAGAGTAAAAGGGTATAATTAATAGTTGACTTTGATAATGAGAATTGTTATCATCACAGTAGTCAAAAAACGAGAATACAACATAATAGAGCTTAAGGGGTTGTTTTTGTGTTTGGTAAGAGCAGAAAACTGATTGTCGTTCTTCTAAGTGTAATGGTTCTTTCGCTTGTTCTTGCGGCATGCGGAGGGAATAAAGAGAATAATGAAGGTTCAAGCAACACGGCGGCAACGGAAAGTGCTTCGCCGTCGCCAGAAGCGACGGAGACTGCGGCAGCACCAACGGAACAAAAGCTCACTGACGGCCTCGGCAACGAAGTAACGATTCCGGCTAATCCGCAAAAGATTATCGCTTCCTACCTGGAGGACTACCTGGTTGCTCTTGGCGTGAAGCCCGTTGCGCAATGGAGCGTTCCAAACGGCATTCAAGATTACCTGCAGACAGACCTGAAGGACATTCCGACAATCTCGTATGATCTTCCGTTCGAAGCGGTAACAAGCTTCACTCCTGATCTGCTGATCCTTGGCGCGAACAGCACGGTTGAAGGCGGCAAATACGAGCAATATTCGAAGATTGCACCTACCTTTGTCCTTGGCGATGAAGTGAACAGCGACTGGCGCAAAGCGCTGCTGAAGATCGGCGAAGTTCTTCAGAAGAAAAACCAAGCTCAAAAGGTGCTTGACGACTACGAGGCAAAAGCGGCAGACGCGAAGACGAAACTGCAAGCAGCTATTCCAGACCAATCGGTTGCAGCTCTCTGGCTTGTAGCAAACAAATTCTATGTTGTTAGCGATAAACTTTCGAGCGGCGCGGTTCTCTATAATGACCTCGGTCTGAAAGTTCCAAATGTCGTGAAAGAAATCTCAGCTTCCGGAACAGGCAGCTGGAATGAAATTTCCCTTGAGAAGCTTGCTGACCTGGACGCTGATCATCTGATTCTGATCAACAGCGACAAGAGCACAGGCTCCGAAGCTCTGAAAGATCCAATCTGGCAATCTATCCCGGCTGTGAAGAACGGCCATATGTATGAATATGAAGCTGCGTCCAGCTGGTTGTACTATGGACCGGTTGCAAGCTCCCAAATGATTGATAACGTATTGAAAGATATTGCGAAATAATGAAATAATGAGTAGTAGGAATAAGGGGAGCTGCTGCTCCCTTTTTTTCCGTTACCCTATAATCATGTGGAGTGGAGAAAAAACGATATGGCTGATAACTCTAGGCTGCATAACCCGGGGCCGCAATCGGAATCGGCATCAGCTTTAGCTGGCTCAGAAGTGGAACAGATTTATTCCCGCCCTCTGACAGCAATACTTATTATTCTCGGCGGTCTTGTTGCACTGGTGCTCGCTTTAGGATTATCCGTTTCTTTTGGCGCGATGGACATTAAATTCCTGACGGTATGGGAAGCTGTCTTGCACTTCAATCCGGATATGAAGGAGCATCAGGTTATTCGGGAGCTTCGCCTCCCCAGAGTGCTGGGCTGTATGCTTGTTGGCAGTGCCTTTGCTGTTGCAGGCGCGATTATGCAAGGCATGACGCGTAACCCGCTTGCCGATTCAGGACTGCTTGGCCTTAATTCCGGTGCAGGCTTTGCACTGGCTTTATGCTTTGCTTTTGCTCCCGGCCTTTCTTACCCTTATATTATTTTGTTCTCTTTTCTAGGCGCGGCGGTCAGTACAATTATTGTTGTTGCTTTAGGCGCATCCGTTCGCGGCGGCTTAACGCCGATGCGAATGGTATTGGCAGGCGTGACCTTGTCAGCACTCTTGACGGCATTAAGCGAAGGGATTGCATTGTACTTCCGGATCGGTCAGGAGCTGGCCTTCTGGTACGCGGGAGGCGTTGCCGGCATCCGCTGGGAGCAGCTCAAAATCATGTTCCCGTGGGTACTTGCGGCACTAATCGGGGCTATGATTTTGTCCCGTTCAATTACTATGCTTAGCCTTGGGGAAGAAGTATCGAAAGGGCTTGGTCTTCGGACCGGACCCGTTAAGCTGGCCGGTGTTATTATCGTTATTATGCTGGCAGGCTCGGCCGTGTCGGTAGCAGGGGCAGTATCCTTTATCGGACTCTTGGTCCCGCATTTCGCCCGCAAGCTTGTTGGCGTGGATTACAAATGGATTATTCCTACCTCAGCGGTGCTTGGCGCTCTGCTTGTTGTGCTGGCCGATCTGGCGGCAAGAACGGTCCGTCCTCCTTATGAGACACCAATTGGTACAATGATTGCATTGATTGGCGTACCATTCTTCCTGTACCTTGCCAACAAGGAAAGGAGGGAGCTGTAACCGATGAAAGAGACGTCCATGAAAATGTCCCTTGCTGAACAGCAAAGAAGACACCGCAGCATCATCGTTATTTCCTTCCTGTTTATTGGCATTATCGTTGCTTTTCTTATTAGTATGAACACCGGGGTTATACGGATGTCCCCGCTCGATGTACTCAAAACATTGTTTGGCTTCGGGACAACTCAGCAGCATCTTGTCTTATTTGATTTCCGGCTGCCCCGCATCATTATTTCGATTCTGATCGGGATGGGGCTTGCCGTATCCGGTGCCGTTCTTCAGGCTCTGACGCGCAATGCCTTGGCTGATCCCGGTATTATCGGAATTAACTCCGGTGCGGGCATGGTTATCCTGCTCTTTGTTGCCTTTTATGCAACGCCTGCGGCAGCTCCAGTCTATTTATTGCCTATTCTTGCTTGGGCGGGCGGGGGCATTGCGGCTTTACTCGTCTTTATTATTTCGTACCGCAAGCATAAGGGATTGTCGTCTAACCGGCTGGTTCTTAACGGCGTAGCAATCAGCTCGGGCTTCTCGGCGGTGACGATTCTGGTCTCCTTGCGGATTAATCCGGAGCAGTATCAATTCGTGTCCACATGGATAGCCGGCAGCATTTGGAGTAAGGATTGGAACTATGTCATTGCGCTGCTGCCTTTTATCGTTATTTTGCTGCCTTTCGTTTATTACAAGTCGCAAACCATTAATGTCCTTAACCTTGGTCCACCGATGGCTACGGGGCTCGGGGCAGCGGTTGCCAAACAGCAGATTTGGCTTCTCGCCGCTGCCGTTGGTCTGGCAAGCTCTTGTGTTGCCGTAAGCGGCAGCATTGGCTTTGTTGGGCTTATCGCTCCTCATCTGGCAAGACGGCTGGTTGGACAGCGTTATCAGACGCTGCTTCCTGCAACGGCTCTCGTTGGCGGACTACTTGTGCTCGTAGCCGATACGCTTGCCAGGTGGATCTTGCAGCCGGCAGAAATACCGACAGGTATTGTTGTTGCGGTTATAGGAGCTCCATATTTCCTCTACTTAATGTTCCGGACAAAAGGATAAGCGGTAGTTGATCAAAGCCGGTTAGCCCTCTCCGAGGGCTAACCGGTTTTTTTCAGTATGCATAATAGGGTAAAAGGAGTGACGGGATGATGGCTTATCTGCATGAAGAATTGGCTCAGGCATTTGTGAAGCTGCCTATAGAGGTATACGGGGTGTATCGGACGGAACTGGAGTCCGGCGTCATCTATGACGGTCATGTGGATCGCCCGACGACCAAATGTGCCGTTATAATAAGCCTGCGCGGGCAGGCGGAATTTATTTATAACGAAACGGAACGCTTCACCCTGGAGCCGGGGAAAATATTGCTTGGCGGAATGATGAAACGACTCGAAATCCATACTGGCGAGCAAGGGTTCGAATATGGGCTTATTCATTACGTGCCCGTGCGCACGGGGACGGAGGATGCCCAGCGGCTCATTGATGTGAGTATGCTCCATACACCGCAAAGCCCTGAGCTGCTGCAGCTGCTGGAGAAGCTTTTGCAAGCTTCATCGTCGCCGGATGCCATGCTGCTCCTCGAGAAGAAGGCGCTGTTCTACCAGCTGATTAACCGGGTGCTGCAATCCGAACGGACGCAGCAGAACAAAGCGAGCTATCCGCTGATTGAAGAGGCCATGGCTTATATCCATGATCATTTTGACGAGCCCATTACGCTTCATCAGCTGGCGGACCGTTTTGGACTGAAGCCCAAATATTTCTCCTCCTTGTTCCAGCGCTATACGGGTATCGGGCCAATTGATTATCTGATTCAATACCGTATAAACAGAGCCTATGAGCTGCTGATGACGGGGCAATTTACGGTTGCTGCCGTTGCCAGAAGCGTCGGCTATCAGGATGCCTATTACTTCAGCCGGTTGTTTAAGAAGCATAAAGGGACGTCGCCGGGCTATTTCGGCCTGCATCAAAAGCGAAATCGTCCATCATAGAAACAGGAATTTCTCTATTTGCTTTCGCAAGGGGAGATGATAGGATTTGATTGATAATGATAATTGTTATTAATAAGAGATGGAAAGGGAATGAATCATGAAAGCGAAATGGTTTCCAATCATATTAACGGCATTAAGCCTCGTATTGCTGCTAAGTGCCTGCGGCGGCAACAACGCCAACAATAAAACGAATAACGCCGGGAGTGAAGCAGCAAGTACGCCTGAAGCAACAGACGCATCTGAAGCGGCTAAATTCCCGCGCACGATTAAAGATGCGAACGGTGAGGTGACAATCAAGGAACAGCCCAAGAAAATCGCGGTTGTACATTGGGGCTATATCGACTCGCTTCTGCTGTTTAATGTCGATTCGGTAGGACTGGCCCTGCCATTCACAGAGAAGCAGTCCGTGCTTCATTCCGATGAGTACAAGCCTTATGTCGATAAAGTAAAGGATATTCAGATTGTCGGTGAAAACACGCAAGTGAATATGGAGAAGCTGCTGGCTTACGCACCTGATCTCATTCTCGCAGGTAATGCAATTAACAAGGATATTGCAGCCGACCTGACGAAGATTGCTCCTACCGTGATGATTGATGAACAGCAAACGGATGTATGGTCGGACTGGCCTTCACTCGTAACGAAATTCGGCGAAATTCTGGGCCAAGAGGATGTGGCCGAGCAGTATGTATCCAAGTTCAAAGCAGATTTGGCTTCAGCCAAAGAGAAGCTGGCCAATCTGGATGGCAGCGTAGCTTTCGTGCAGGTTCGTGAGAATGAAGTATGGCTGCAAGGTACTAATTATACGAAGCAGTATTATGAGGGCATGGGCCTTAAAGCCCCAGCTTCCGATACGATGACTGAAGGGGAGAAGATTAGTCTGGAAGGACTGAGCGCCCTGGATCCGGATTATTTGTTCCTCGGTTACTTTAACTACAGCGATAAGACCATTCCAGCAGCTACCGCTCAATGGGAAAACAGCGAGGTATGGAAGAAGCTGAAGGCTGTAACGAATAATCATGTCTATGGCATTAACGGCGAGCTTGCGTTGGGCTATGGTCCAATCGGCAATAGCTACGGGGTCAAAGCGGTCCTGGAGGCTCTTCAGAAGTAATAAACGGAGAAAAAGAATAGGGCAGTTTCAAAAACCGCTTGGTTTTTGGAACTGCCCTATTTCGCGCGAGCTAACGAAACGTCATATCCTTATTTGGCTGCTGTCTACTTTTCGTTAGAACGAATCTGGGTGGGGTGGAGGAATTATTCTGCCTGTGATTTCATCGTAGAAATGAGCCTGAGTTACAAAGAAATACGGGTAGAGCCAAAGGAATCCGATGCCAAAAGTAAGGAGTGCAAGGAACACCCATCCAATAAACGTAAGATGAAGCACAAAAAGCTTCCACTTGCGGCCCTTCATTAATTGCTTGCTTTGACGAATGGCTTCAAGCGCTCCGATATCGGGATTGTCCTGAAGAATGTAATAAGCTTGCGAGTAGCGATAATAAGCAATGATGCCTGGAATAATGAACAGGAGCGACCAAAGCAACGTAAAGATGGTCATGAAAAAATAAACACCAAGGGCTTTAAGGAAATGTGAAAAGCCGCTAAATACTTCGCTGATCGGAGGGCCTTCTTTTCTCGCGATGCCAACAAAGAAGATGATAAAGCCAAGCGTAAGTGCCCCTGTAGTGAGGAATTGCACGATATAGCCTACAAACGGAATAAGGGTAAATATCCCGATTAGTCCGGCAACTATTCCGTATACAATAAGGGCTAGGATTGATTTCCCCCAATTGCCCTGCAGGCTCTCTCTTGCTCTTGCGCGAAGTTCTGAATACGTTACGTTCATTGCGAAAATACACTCTCCTATTTTTTTGTATAAATACCATTTCGGTAAAAGTCCTCTATTTATTTAGACTAATGACCTAATTTCCGTTACGAAATATTCGGGAGAAGAAAGGCCGGTAGTCCTTCAGTTCAAGGAATACCGGCCTAATCTGTTGTTACTTCACGTTGTCATCCAATGCTTTCACGAAATGCTCGTTGCCGTCCGAAGTGCGTGTAGCTTCGTGGCTTCTTGTTGCTTCTTCAACTTGACCAAACGCCCAGTTGCTCTTCGCAACATCCGGGAAGGATGGTTCAACCCCGGTCAACGGTCCTCTGTACAAGAGGCGGTTAATCAAGGTTACCGCTTCAAGACGGACGATGTCTTTGCCCGGTTGGAAGGTGCCGTCCGGATAACCCGTTGTCAGGCCGTTACGGAACAAGGCCTCAATCGCTGCGCTTGACCAGCGTCCTTCGCTGTCTCCGAATTGCGGTGTAATCGGCATGGATGTCTCAAGCTTCAAGTAGCGGACCATAACCGTAGCCAATTCCTCACGGGTAACCGCTTGATTCGGATGGAAGGTGCCGTCTGCGAAGCCTTTGAAGATGCCGCTGTCCGTTACGATCCGGATATAACCGCTTGCCCAGTGGGTGGACGGTACATCATCGTAATCAGCTTTCAGCGTTGTCGATCCGCCGTTAAGCAGGCGTGCGATAATCGCTGCGAGCTCGCCGCGGGTGAGCTTCTGGCTTGGTTTGAATTTGCCGTCAGGGAAGCCAAGAATGTAGCGCTGGTGCTTAACAATCTCTTCTCCGGTCTTGAACAGCAATACCTTCACGGATGCTTTTGCCGCTTCAGGGTTCAGCAGCGCTTGGTTTGCTTTACCTTCAGCGGAGATCGTCACGAGAAGCTCTGTCTCCTTAATGGACGGATACTTCACTTCTACATGGCGTGTGCCTTTATCTCCGATATTCAGATCGCCGACATTCCAGGTTACGGTATTGCCGTCCGCCTTGCCGCCGTCTGCATTCGTTACAACCGTGCCTGCGGGAAGAGTCAGCGTAACGGTTGCTCCTGTTGCTTGTTTAGTACCGTTGTTCAGGTACTCCACCTTAATCTTGCCTGCTGTATTCTCTTCCTGTCTGTCCTTGTCTACCGATACGTTAACAACAACGTTAGGCTTGCCGGTAGATACGCTTGCCTTGGACATTTGAATATCATGGCGGACAATTGCGAACTCGACTGGAATCGTTGGGCTCGTGTAAGTGATATAGCCTGGAGCCGTTGCTACGATGTAGTAATCGGTTGTCGGGTATACCATGTACGCGTATTTACCGCCGTCTTTACTTGTCTGCGGGTTCGCGTTGTCGTTAGGGGCAAAGCCAACGATAGCAGGAAGGGTAACTTCCGTGTCAGGCGTATTGCCGTTTGTAATATTGCGTGCCGTATTCGCGTAGTACAGCTTCACCGTTGCTCCGTCAATTGCAGCGTGGGTAGCAATGTCGGTAATGTCACCGTACGGGTCAATCAGCTCGCTCAGGATGTTCATTTCGCCATCGGCTGCCAGCTTGATCTTTGGCAGCGTGCCGTTATTGTCAACGGCGTTAATAATGATGTCTTTGAAGGCGCCCGGATGTTCCGCATCAGGAACCTTGAAGATAATGGCAATCTGATATTCCGTATTCAGCTCGAGGCCTGGAATATTGAATACACCGTCAGCCGTCAAAGGCGCTGTATATTCACGGTGGTCCGGTGCAGGGCCGATCAGCTTCACGGTTACCTGATTCATGAACTGCTGATTCAGCATGTCATTTTGTCCGGTCGGAAGCTTTTGTGTAAGGATGCCGGTAACGGTCTTGGTCGACTCGAATACTTCACCCGCACGGCCGCTTACTTCACCAACTTCAACGGTTTGTTTGAAGGAGACTTCTTTGGTCTCATTGCCCACTTGAACCGTCTTAATCACTTCAATATTGTAGCTTTCGTCACCGCGTGGTACAGCGATGTTGTACTTGCCGTCCGCGTCGGTAATCGCTTCGGCTGCGAAATCGATAATGCCGTCGCCGTCAAAGTCTTTTGTAATTTTGACAACAGCACCTGCAACGATTGTGCGTGTGCCGTTATCCGTTGTTGCAACAACACCTGTTACAGAGGCAGGCTCAAACGTAATGATGATCTGCTCCTGCGCGTAAATGCTGCGTTCAACGTCATTAGCCGTAGCTGTTACCGGAACGCTTTGCGATAAAATACCTTCGATCTTGGACGATTGATATTGAATCGTTGCTTTACCCGCTGCATCCGTAACAGCATTCGGGGAACCAATAAAGGTTCCAAGCGAAGCCGAGAAGGTGATGTTGACGTCTTTGAGCGGTTTGCCGTCAATGTCAGTCAGAACAGCCGTCAGCTTCGAAATGGTGTGGCCGTCGCCTACGATGGAGCTAGGGTTAGCGCTCAGCTTCAAGATGTATTTCACCAGCTCAAAGTTCTGATGAACGGTAGTATCAGCTGCTTGTCCAGGCAGGGCGTTAATCACTTGATTACGGGATGCATAGCCCTGCTTCTCTACAACAACCAGGTAATGCTCGGTACGTACATTCGGGAAGCTGTAGTAACCAGAAGCATTTGTTGTTGTATCAGCTACTTTATTGGTTCCTGTCGGGTCATACAGAGTTACCTTTGCTCCTTCAATAGGTGCTTGGGTATTGCGATCTTTAACCGTTCCGTCAATGGATACGGTGCGGATCACCGTAAAGTTATTGTTTTGCAGCTTGGAAGCAGGTTCTGCCGGTAATGTCGTTTCACCCTTCGAAGAGGTGAAGGTTACCGCATGAGCTCCGCTTGCTGCTTCTGCTGGAAGACGATATTGCACGTTTTCCCATTTCTTGAATCCGTCTGTTAAGTAAGTCTCTTCATTAGCCAGTGTTAAAGTCAACGTATCATTCTCGGTGCCGTTATCCGGGCCGTCGAAGTCAAAGGCTGCTTTAACCGTTGTTGCCGAAATATCTGTAATGGCAGAGATCTTCAGCGGTTTGTTTGGAGCTACTGTCCACTCGGATGTATCCGTTACGCTGCGGTCGCCAACCCATCCGTCTAGAAGACGAACAGTAATGGAAATTTTTGCAGTATTGGAATCCAGGGAGCCGTCGGTTGCTTTAAACGTAAAGCTGTCTGTGCTGCCGTAACCTGCATTAGGCGTATACGTGTATGTGCCGTCGTTGTTAATAACAACCTTACCATGCGCCGGCTGTGTCACAACCGAGAAGGTGAGGGGATCGCCATCAACGTCTTGGGCAATCAAGCTGTCCGTTACGCTCAAGCCGGAATCAACAACCGCGGAGTCGTCAGATGCAGTTGGTGCATCATTTATTGCAGTAACCGTAAGGTCCACAGTTGCTGGAGCAGAATCCGAAGTGCCGTCATTAGCCTTGAATGTGAAGCTGTCCGGACCGTTGTAGTTAGGATCTGGCGTATACGTATAAGTGCCGTCCGGATTCAATACCACTGTGCCATGCTCAGGCTCCGTCACGATAACGTAGGTTGGAGTTGTGCCATCCACATCACCGCCGGTTACTGTGCCGGTTACCGGTTGATCCTCAGACGTTGTATTGCTTCCCGCATTTGCTGTTGGTGCATCGTTTACAGGCGTTACGGTAATGCTGACAGTCGCTTCAGGTGAAACAAGCTTGCCGTCATTTGCTTTAAAAGTGAAGCTGTCCGGGCCGTTGTAATTCGGATTCGGTGTGTAAGTAAAGGTGCCGTCTTGGTTGAAAGTAAGCGTGCCGTGATCCGGCTCATTCACAAGCGTATAGGTCAAGGAATCGCCGTCAACATCGCTTGCTTTTACTTTGTCGATCACCGGCGTATCCTCTGCAGTGCTGACGGTGCTGTTCTCCGAACCAGGAGCATCATTCACCGGAGTGACCGTGATCGTAACCGTCGCTGGTGCGGAGTCCAATGCCCCATCATTCGCTTTAAAGGTAAAACTGTCGGTACCGTTAAAGTTTAAATTCGGCGTATACGTATAAGTGCCATCCGCATTAAACGTTAACGTACCATTAGCTGGGCCGGTAACAAGAGAATAAGTCAGCGTACTGCTGTCAATGTCCTGTCCGGTCACGCTGCCACTTACTGCGGTATCTTCGGCAGTTGTCTTGCTGGAGGCATCAGCAGTTGGCGCGTCGTTTACAGCTGTAATTGTGATGCTGATTGATGCCGTATTCGAATCTTCCGAGCCGTCATTCGCTTTAAACGTAAAGCTGTCGGCACCATTGTAATTGGCATCAGGCGTGTAGGTGAACGTACCGTTCGGGTTCATGGTTACATCGCCGTGGGAAGGCTCGCCAACTATCGAATACTGCAGGTTATCACCGTCGCCATCCGTTGCATGAACGCTGCCGTTAAGAGGTTTATCTTCCTCGGTTTGCAGAGAATCGTTCTGAGCAGCTGGTGCTTCATTTACTTCGTTAACCGTGATGGTTACTGTAGCAGGAGCGGAGTCTAATTCTCCATCGTTCGCTACAAAAGTAAAGCTGTCCGAACCGGAGTAGTTCGAATTTGGCGTATAGGTGTAAGTGCCGTCGCTGTTCAAGACGACCGTACCATTTACAGGAGCTGTATCAAGGCTATAAGTAAGTGCTGTTCCTTCAGCATCCTGTCCTGTTACCGTTCCGCTCACAGGTACATTCTCGTCAGTGGTCTTGCTTGAATTATTCGCAGTAGGCTTATCATTTACTGCATTAATCGTCAAGCTAACGGTCGCGACATTGGAGTCGGCTTTGCCGTCATTCGCTTTATAAGTAAAGCTGTCGGCACCGTTGTAGTTAGCATTTGGTGTATAGGTAAAGGTTCCGTCTTGGTTCATCGTTAATGTGCCGTTAACCGGCGATGTAACAACGGAATAAGAGAGCGGATTGTTGTCGCCGTCTGTTGCCGTTACCGAACCGTTAACCGGAGTATCTTCATTAGTACTTTCACTGCCATCTTGTGCTGCTGGTGCAGCATTAGGTGCTTCCGTTACCGTGATGGTGACGGTAGCCTTATTAGACTCATCAGTGTCATCATGGGCTGTGAAAGTAAAGGTGTCTGTTCCGATAAAGCCGTCGTCAGGCGTATATTTGTAAGTTCCTAACACCGGATCTAGTTCAGCTGTACCGTGCTGCGGTTCATCTTGTTTGAGGAAATGCAATATATCTTCATCGATATCCGATGCTGATACCGTGCCATCTACCGGCGTGCCTTCCTCGGTGCTTGTACTGGAATCATTGGCTACAGGCTTATCATTAACCGGGTTAACCGTTAGGTCAACCGCAGATGTACCCGAGTCAAGCGAACCATCGTTTACCTTGTAAGTAAAGCTGTCCGGACCGTTGTAATTCGCATTTGGCGAGTATGTAAAAGATCCGTTCGGATTCAGAGTCAAAATGCCGTGCGTAGGAGCAGTTACAAGAGAATAAGTGATTGAATCACCATCAGCGTCGTTGCCTTTATCGCTAAGGGATTTGTTGAAGACCGTATCTTCATCCCCCTCAAAACCAGCATTCTCCGCAGTTGGCTTCGTGTTTACCTTATCGGTTGTATCATTTGCCGTCTTGGCCGGATTTCCCTGCACATTGACGGTATCTGCGGATACGGTAATAGTTCCGTATTTCAGGTCGGAGAAATCAAGCTGAACGGAGTATTTTCCGTCTGTTCCAACGTTTGTTGCATAGTTCCGTTCTGTGTTCGAGGAATCCTTCACCGTAAGAGTGACAGGTTGTCCAACACCAGCGGTAGTCGAGCCTGAAACTTTTACAGAGCTGAGAGTATCTTGGCCTGCGGTCAGTTTGCCGTCTCCGCCGTCATCAATCGTAACATCGATTGTTGGGGAGGAAGCGTTGTCTACTTGTACCGGATTAGTAAAATTACCGCCCGGAGCACCAAAGTTGATGGAAAACTGCCGTTGACTTAGGCTGTTGGTATTACCGATGACAAGATCCAGTGCGCTAACAGGCGCGGTATAGTTGACGATAGCCGACGCCGTGTTGTCGAATGTAGTTCCGTTCAGGGAAGAGTTTCTTCCCGCAAACTTCGTTCTGCCGCTGGAGCCGGGGCCAATGACAAGCTGTGTAGGATTATTCACAGAATAGCTTGCAAAACCAGACATCTCGATATATTCCTTAGCCGATGCACTGCTGCCGTCAATATCGATTAGCGTCACAAAGAAGTTCTTGATCGAAACCGGATCGCCGGTTGCCTGATCAATAAAGTCAAAGTGGAAGGTCAGATAACCGGTTCCAGAGCCAGTTGTTACCCAGGGGTTAAACCGCTCATCAAAGCCTGTCCCGGCATTATCCAATACATTGTTGTGCAGTGATGCACCGGTGGTTGCTTCCTTAATGGTAACTTTGGCATCAACCGTTATGCCGTCTCTTTTAATCACGTTGGTGTACCTGTAGATTGCATCCTTATTCCCGGTTACACCGGAAACCAAGGTAGGTGTACCCAAATTCATCGCATTGCTCTTGATGTCAACGACATTTACTGCTGCTTTGGAGGCAGTTGGATGCGTGACTGCGAGCATGACACCCAGTACAAGGAGCAACAGTGCAATTCTTGTAAAGGCTGATGATCGAGCCAACATAGATTCACTTCCTTTCTTCTTTTATAGTAAAATCTCGATGAGTCAAATTTAGGTAATTAGACCCCGTCATTCGACACCAATCTAGTACTAAATAACTATAATAGACAGCAGACGACAGCGTCAACACGAAAGTTTCTAGTTTTATCCATTTTTACTTAAAGCGATGAACACCCTTAATTTGGAATTAAATAAAATTAAAATGGAGTAAATTACCAATTGAATGTTGTGTGGGAAATATAGGGATACATTCTTGCGATTCACTATAAAAAGTTAAGTAAAGCGGATGATTAGGAAAATTATTGTATTTTAACCATAATGAATTAATAGGTTAATAATGAGACCGTTTTATAGAAAATATTTTTGCAATAAAGGAGATACGGTGAGAGAAATTTGTCATTTCAAGGACAGGCCAGACGGGCGAGAACCGGCTGCGCCTTCTTATCGATAAGAACCGGGCGGGAACTCTTCTGGATTGGATGGTTAACACCAGTGATCTGCCAATCGATGAGTATGCGATGCTTCCTCCTAATCTGGAGGATGTTGTCTATCTCTACATTGATGGTCAGAAGGAGAGGATTACCGGGCGGAAAGCTGTAAACGTGGTTAATAATGAGGAAAAGGTGGGGAGCTACGTTGGCTAATGCGCTCGCTTTTGTAAGAGGCCGGATGTGGACGGAGCTGTATATTTTTTTCCGTATTCAGTGCTGCCGGTCCTAAGATATATCGGCGTTATATTCCCAACGACCTATTCGGCTTCCGCTCTGAGGGAAATGCTGACCAAAGGCTGGACATCGGCTGATAGTCCTTGCCTATGTAAAAACCGTTGCCTTTGTGGCAACGGTTTTTTTGGTTTGCTGCTTATTTCGCAGTAGCTCTTGCCAGCTCGTTCGCTTTCAAAGTGACTCTTGAAATGAACCCGCCTTTGCTTTTTTTATCAATGCTTGGAAGCATAGGTACCATGGATGTAGGCCTCCTTTCCTGTATTAATCTATCAAGTACCATAACATATGGAATAAATTGGAGTCAATTGTCTTTTGTAGTCGAACCTACTATTTAACTCCTAAGTAAGAGAGCAAGTTTGGGAGGGGGGCCGTATAAACGGACTCGAGCTCAAAAACACCTTCCCGTTCCTCCGTCTTAATGGCGAACTTGGAATAGAGCCGGTTGACATAGCTTTGACTGCTTAACGCGCGGAAGGACAGCTGGTTCACTTGCGGATATTGTTCATGGACATACCGGACAAGATAGCGGAAACCATCAAGGAATACGCGGCTGCTTCTAAGCCTCTTATCAATAATGACGGAATCCACAAAGATTGTATCCGGCGCACGGTATTCGAATTTCCCCCAGCCAATCACCTGGCCGTCTATATCTTCAATGAGGATAATTTTAGCGTCCGCAAGGGTCTCCAGCATATGCATCAATACAACCGGCAGCGTATAATCCTTGCTGAATTCCGTGCGGTTCTTAATAAAAAAGGAAGCGTAACGTGCGAGATCGGCGTCTGTTTGGCAGATAGAATAGCGTACAGGCATGCTATCGTCCTCCTGCTTCTGCGTAATAATTTTCGTGGTTATACTGTAAGACAAATGCCTTAAAACTGGTGAATGAAACTCTGAATTCTGTCAGACTGGCGTTCTCCGTGAAGCGGTTGGCGAACCGGGAACACAGGCGGAGAAGGGATGGATCGTTAGGGATCCAGAACCTGATTTCAGAAGGAGGCTGTTGTACCTGATCCCAATGCTGGGCCAGGAACTGGGCAGCCCTGAGCAATAGTCTGCTTCCCCGGCGGGTTTGGTGGAGAAATACAATCTGCAGTTGGATTACCTCGGTGTCCTCATAATCCTGCTCGCCCGTGCCATGGATATAACCCATTGCGCCCACGGTTTCTCCATCCTCGTTCTTGCAGAGGATCGCCTTACCTTCCATAAGAAGGGGACTTGAGATATAGCTCAGGGTGACAGGGAACGGGTAAGGTTGATTCAGATCCTCATAATTCTGCAAAAGGAACTGAATATATTTTTCCTGATAGACAGCGGTAGCACTGACAGAGAAATCATAGCTCATAGGTTTTATACCTTCCTTAATTTGGTTGAAACTAGTATAACATTGTCGAATAATGCGGGATAGTAGGATTAGTAGAATTGGCCTATTCGGTTTTTCCCTTACGGGAATGATACAATAATCTACTGAAACGAAAAATTGGAGGATTTTTAGAGCATGTCAACGATTGTAATAAGGGAAGCGGAGCTTCAGGACCTTCAGGATTTGGCCAAGCTGTTCGAGGAGCTGATGGAGGTGCCGTCCAACCTAGAAGCAATGAGCAGACAATTGAAGAGAGTAACGGAAGATGAGCATTATTTCCTGGCGGGGGCCTGTGATGGAGACAAGGTGATTGGAACAGCGATGGGGATTGAGTGCTGCGATCTGGTGGGAGATTGCCACCCTTTCCTGGTCGTGGAGAACGTCGTGGTCAGCCCGGACTACAGAGGACAAGGCGTCGGAAAAATGCTGATGCGGCGGCTGGAGCAATTTGCCGAAGAACGCGGCTGCAGCTACATTATTTTTGTATCAAGCGGCTATCGGGAGAAGGCTCATCAGTTTTACCGTGCATTGGGCTACTCGAGTGATAACCAAGGCTTTAAGAAGAAGCTGCGGGAATTAGGTTAGCCGCATAGTGAAAAGTGGATGTTGATTTAAGCGTTTTATGAAGGCGAAACCGTTTCAATTGTTCATGAAAAAGGTATTGAATTTTACCAAATTCGGCATTCTAGATAAATCACGGATAACAGAACATTCCTATAATGGGAAGATGGCTTACATATAGTCAGGAGGTGTTGATGGTTGCCGATGTACCGCAAGCTGGCGCCAACGGTGCTTAAGGTCGCTGTCTTGGCCATCATCGTCGTATTTATCGTTCGCAACATTCCGCTAAAGCTGGAGGATTTAACGTCTTTCCTTGTGCATGCGAACAGCCGGTTTTACTTGTCTCTGCTCTTATTCTCGGTATTTCTTATGCTTCAAGCCGGTATTTGGGTATTAATCGTCAATGCCTCCTTATCCGATAGCGGCAAGTTTAGCGGCACCGCGAGACTTCCAATGCTTAAAGGACTCCGTATATTTATCGAAACGCAGTTCGGTAAATACATTCCAGGAGGCTTCTGGAATGTTGCCGGACGGATTGTTATGGCGACCAAGGCGGGAGTGCCGCTGGACGCGCAATTCGCTGCGATTGTGTACGAGAATATTTTGCTGATTGCGGCGGCACTGGTCTATGCCTTGATGCTGATTATTAGTCTGCACATTGTTCCGATTTGGGTAGGGCTGCTTCTGGCTGCGGTCTTTCTGCTTATTTACTTGTTCTATGCACCGCTTACGGAACTGGTTAAAGGCTTGTTCGTCCGTGCCTCCAAGTGGAAATTTCTGCAACGGATGATCGGGAAAATGACAAAGTCATTTGGCGGCGTGGAGATGGCAGGCTCGGAGGTAAGTCTGACCCGTAATCAGTTTTTTGCCTATCTGGCTTGCTTTCTTGGCAGCCATTTCATCATGGGCATCGCTTTCTGGCTGCTTACGAACAGCTTTGATAAAGGAAAAGTCGGTTTGTTCTATGCGGCAGGGACGTTTGCGACTTCCTGGCTGCTTGGACTCGTTAGTCCTCTGCCCGGCGGGCTTGGCGTAAGGGAAGGGTTCCTGGTTTATTTCCTGTCTATGAAGCTTGGAACGGAGACGGCGCTGCAGATTTCGGTTATTGCCCGGCTTTGGAACATTATGGCCGAGGTATTGTTCTGGGCGATTATTCGGGGAGTTTACTACCTATCGCGAGGGGAGAAGGTATATGAAACGTAGGAAAATCGTTCTGGTTGCGGGGGTTTTTCCGCCAGGAGTCGGTGGCATGCAAAACTATTATTACAATCTCTCCAAGCATACCAAGCATGATATGACGGTGATTGCTCCGGAATATCCGGATTTTGCTGAATTTGATGAAGGGCAGCCATACCGGATTGTAAGGGGGCCGTTCATGAGGGGAGAACGCGCGGATGTGACGAGCTGGGGCCGTTTGTTCCGTCAGGTCAAGAGGACGCTGCGCAGGGAAGAGCCGGATGTAACCGTGTATGGTTATGTGTTAATCGGATTTATTGGGCTGTTATTCCGGGTGTTTGGCGGGCGCCGTTATATCATTTCGGCCCATGGCATGGATATGCTGATGTTCCGGCGTTATATCGGTCTTAATCAGATTGTGAAGCTTATTTTGCGCAAGGCGGATGGAGTGCTGGTCAATAGTGAATTCACGCGCCGTCTGGTGGAGGACTATGGTGTGGAAGCAGGAAGAATCGGCATTGTTCATCCCGGTGTGGAAAGCCTGTTTGAGCCAAAAACGGTTGATGAGGAATTAAGAAGGCAGCACGGATTGGAAGGGAAGTATGTTCTACTGTCGGTAGGCAGGCTTGTTACGCGCAAAGGCCACGATCGGGTAATTGAAGCCATGCCTGGCATCGTACGTCATATCCCGAATGCAGTTTATGTCATTGTAGGTGACGGACCGGAGCGGGAAAGGCTGGAGGAGCTCGCCAAGACGGTTGGCGTAGCGGGCAGGGTCCGGTTCGTGGGCGGAGTGAGCGGCACGGAACGACTGAACGATTATTATAATCTGGCGAATCAATTCATTATGGTAAGCCGGCAGTTGGAAAAGGGTGATGCGGAAGGGTTTGGCATCGTTTATCTGGAGGCAGCCTCCGCCCGCGTGCCGGTAATCGCCGGGCGCTCCGGCGGCGCTTCGGAAGCCGTCCTTGACGGAGTAACGGGTCTTCTTGTAGAGCCCGAATCGCTTATGGCAATTACGGATGCGGTTGTAAGGCTGGCAAGCGATACTCCGCTGCGTGAGCGTCTGGTGCGCGAGGGTTATAAACGCGCTAAGCTGCAGTTCCAGCATGATGTGCTGGCCGAGGTATTTGATCAATATGCGGGACGTATCTGCGCTGCTCCAGCCGCCGCCATCTATAAACGGGCGGGGAAAAGCACCGTTGAACGGATGCGCCCATAAGAATAGCAAAGCGCTGTATAGCCAGGGAAGGCTTAACAGCGCTTTTGTATGCCTAAGGAGATTCATTCTTCATGCGATGAACAAGCCAAACGGAGAAGCTGATCAGCCCCGCGATTCCTCCCGCGAAGCACACTCCGATCCAGCCCCATTCATGCCAGGCGTAGCTTCCGGCGGAAGAGCCGATCGCCCCGCCGAGGAAAGTCGTTACCATCTGAACGGTATTCAGACGGCTTCGTGCCGGAGGCTCCAGCGCATAGATGCGGGTCTGGTTGGCGACCTGCGTGCCTTGTACGCCAAGATCCAGCAAGATGACGCCGATAATCAGCGCCCATAACATGCTGCCCAGCAGGCCAAAGAACAGATACGCGATAATATTCAGGGAGATTAAGGCTCCAATCATCCATTTGGTAGGGATGCGGTCGGCCAGCCTGCCGACGAAGGGAGCGCCTAATGCGCCGGCTGCTCCAATGAGGCCAAACAAGCCTGCGATCTGGCTGCTGTAATGATAAGGCTCGCCTTCAACGTAGAAGGATAAAGCGGTCCAGAAAATACTGAAAACGGCAAAATTGGCCGCGCCAATCAGAGCGGATTCACGGAGCGTAGCGTACTTTTGCACAAGCCTTCCCATCGAGAGCAGCAGCTCGCTGTAACGTAGCTCGGCAGCCGCGCGGCTGACCGGGAGCTTCATCCGAAGCAGGAGGAGCAGGGCGAGCATGGCAGCAGCGGCGAGGGCGTACATAAATCTCCAGCCCCAGGTTCCGCCGATCAGGCCGGACACGGTCCGGGTGAGCAGGATGCCCAGCAACAGGCCGCTTGTAACGGTGCCGACCGCTTTCCCCTGCTCCCCGGGAGCAGCAAGTGTAGCGGCAAGCGGAATAAGAATTTGCGGCACGACGGTCGTCAGACCAACAGCGAAGCTCGCGATAAACATCCAGGCGAGGTTTTGCGCAGTGGCTACACCAATCAGGGAAATACAGACCAGGGAGAGTAGAACGGTAATAAGTCCTTTGCGTTCTTTGATGTCGCCAAGCGGTACAAACAGGAACATGCCAAGCGCATAGCCGATCTGGGTGCAGGTGGAGACAAAACCAACCTCATCGGGGGCAACGCCGAAGGAGCGGCCGATATCCGCAAGCAGCGGCTGATTGTAATACAAATTCGCAACGGTCATACCGGCTGTGAAAGCCATTAGAAGCAGCAGTCCTTTAGAGAGTGTTGCTTTTTCCGCCGGTGCTGCCGGAGATTCCAGAAGATGAGTAGAAGACATAGAGACGGATTCCTTTCGAGCAGGAGCAAGATTGTTAGGGCATGCTCTTAACCATCTTACCTGTATTTTTATTTATGTAAGTAGTCAGATTCATTATAGCATGGTAGTATTTGGTTATAATTGGAAACGGGCAGGTGCCAGGAGGCTGTTGGTATGATTTATTTCGGGAGCGCTGTTATAAGTTTCGTTTTTGCTTTGCTTACCTATCGGATCTTCCGATATAGATTTACAAAGTACAATCGGGAAAATTTCGGTTTAAGTATGATTGTTTGCCTGCATATCGTTTCTTTTCATAGAGAATATGTTCATTCCACGGTTGTTTATATTCTTCTTCTCTCTGCTGCACTGATCCTTACGGTACTCTTTCTCTATGGCTTATTGTTTAAAAGAAACCATATAAATGGAGAGCCGGGTCGCCGTTGATAGCCCGGCTTTTGCTTAACGATGCGAAGCAAAAGGCAGTCACAAGCCGCCAAGCTTGGGACTGCCTTATTCCAGTTAACCGGCGTTATAGTGTGTAACCCGGTTGCGGCCGTTGTGTTTCGAGATGTAGAGGGCCTGGTCAGCCTGCTGCAGCAGGGATAGCTCGGTGTCCTCAGGCGAGCAGGTTGCTGCGCCAATACTGATGGTGATTCGCAAATCCCCCAGAGGAGTAGTCTCCGTGGCAGACCGGTACCGTTCAGCCGCTGCCAGTACCTGCTCCTGATTCAGACCCGGCAGCAGAATAACAAACTCTTCGCCGCCAAACCTGGCTACAACGGTATCGCCGTATGACTGCTCTTGCAGCAATTGCGCTAAACGGGTCAGGACGAGGTCACCGACAGGGTGGCCGTATGTATCATTAATAGCTTTGAAACGGTCAATGTCGATAATGCATAACGAGAATATCTCTCCCGATTGCTCGAACAACTCCATATACTTCTGCAGCTGCTCTTGAAAATAACGGCGGTTCCTCAGGCCGGTCAGCGGATCTGTCGAAGCCAGCGTCTCCAGCTTTTCATTCAAATCAAGCAGCTTCTGCTGCTTTTTCTCGTATTGGGCATGCAGCAGCTCCAGTCTGTGATTGGCCTCATTGGTTTCTTGACACAAGGCTTCAAGCTGCTGCTTGGTCTTCATAATATCCTTCTCATGCTCAATCCGCTTCCGCATTTCCAGAGCAACGCACTCGATCACGGCTTTGCCGTCACGGTCACGCCGAATGCCATTTAACAGGACGGGCAAATCCTTGCCGTCTTTGGTCCGGAAAGAGAGATACATCTCGTTCACCTGGCCATAAAGCTGGATGTAGGGGTAGAAATACGTATGGAAAAACATTTTATTCGCCACGGACATCGTTGACTCGATATGCCGCTCCAGCAATTCCTCGCGATCGTAGCCCAGCATTCTTAACAGGGTTTGATTGACCGATTGAATTAGTCCCTTATCCGTTATGGAGAAATAACCGCAAGGGGCTTCATTTAATAGAATATCCATTCAAATACAGCCTTTCTTCATCTATTAGGAGATGGCTAAATAGTCTTTGATATACCGCGTTGTTTCAGCCGGATGACTGAGATGAGGGTAATGGCCCGTAGCTTGCATATGACGAAGAGTGCTGTTTTTCAAATGAGAATGCAAGTAGTCGCCTACCTCTGGAGGCGAGATGCTGTCGTCCGTGCATTGCAGGAGAAGCGTCGGGATTGAGGCCGAGGCAAGCTCTGACCGGCAGTCGGACAAGAAAGTCACTTCTGCGAACTGTCTTGCGATATGCGGGTCCCTGGAGCAAAAGCTCTTCTCGAGCTCGGCGGACAGCTCTCCGCGGTCCTGATTTTGCATAACGATAGGTGCAAGGTAGCTCGCCCAACCGATAAAGTTCATCTGCATCATTTGCAGCAGCTCGTCAATTTCGTTGCGGTCAAACCCTCCGTAATAGCTAGGGAGATCATTCACATAGCGGGGAGAAGCTCCAAGCATCACAATCCGCTGAAAATATTTCGTTTCCCGGATAGAGGCAAGCATGCCGATCATCCCGCTGACCGAGTGGCCGACGAATATCGCGTCTTCCATCCGGAGCGTATCCATAATATCGAGCACATCTTCGGCATAGCCGTTCAAGCTGTTATATTTGTCTGAGCTGTAATCGTTAATTTGAGAAGCCCCCGAGCCGACATAATCGAATAGAACAATCCGATAGTCCTGCTCGAAATAGGGAACCATGTGGCGCCACATATCCTGATCGCAGCCAAAACCATGCGCAAATACGATAGGCTGTTTGCCTTGGCCGAGCACTTTGACGTTATTGCGGGTGAGAATATCCGTATTCATAGATAATCTCCTCTCTCAAGAGAAGTTTAATGCTATGAACATTATATCGGATTATTCGTAGGGAGGGATGAAATTTTGTTGATTTGTGTCGAATGTACCAGAGGGATTAGTACTCTATGAAGCGGAGTTTGCCGTGTTTTTGGAGGATAAGCTAGAATAAGAGAGTGAGGATGGAATGGGAGGATCGGTAATGGAGACAACGATGAAGCAGGTACAACCGGATAATGAGGATTTGCATGAGCTGATCCGCAAGCTGGATGAGGATTTGGGGCAGCGGTATCATTCGCCGGATGAGATCTTTACGGTAGACTTTAGCGACCCTGCTGTAGCAGATATGATCTTTATTGTTGCATACGCAGAAGGGGACCCGGCTGGCTGCGGAGGGATTAAGCCGCATGGCCGAGAGTTTGTGGAGCTGAAGCGGTTCTATGTGGAGCCTGCCTATAGAAGACACGGGATCGCCGCAGGTATGCTTAGCCAGCTGGAGGGCCGTGCCAAGGAAGCGGGCTTTTCGGTTATTCGCTTGGAAGCGGGTGCCCCGCAGCCGGAAGCTCTTGCCTTCTATATAAAGCATGGCTATTACGCGATTGACCGCTTTGGCGAATACGCGGATAGCGAGTCGAGTCTCTGCTTTGAGAAGCAATTGTAAAACATAGAAAGGCCGGTACCTCTGATGAGAGAGAACCGGCCTTCCTTTATTTATGGCATAGAAAGCTGACGAATAACTTCGTACTCTGTACGGTCTACCTCTGTGAAGCCTAGGGAAGCATATAGACTTGCAGCCCGTTCATTATTCGGGCGATGACCTAATAAGATAACCTTGCAGCCGTGCTGCTCCCGGATATGCTTCACCAACGCCAACATCCCGCTCCGGCCGTGACCTTTGCTTTGGTAACGATGGTCAATCATAAAGGCCATAATCCAGTAGTTGCCGTCATCGGGATCGATGGCATAAACAGCGAATCCAACGATCTCTTTTCCGGCATATAAGGCTAGTGCGTTCATCCCGCAATATGCAGCCTCGGCGAGCCAGAACACAGCAGGTGCCGGGAACAGTGTTTTCTGCTCCTCTGCTGCTTCCAGGAGCGTGCAGGCATACCAGTTGTCAGCGTTTATTTTGTTCCATGTAATCAATGCTCGATAGCCACCTCCACTATCATCATCTCTCTTAAAGAGGTGGTCTACAAGGGAAGAGACAGGTATAATCATTCTGGGTATCATACAAATATTTACAAACGGAGGGAGGGAGTCCATGAATATCAGATTATTAAGTTCGAGCGAGAACTACCCCATGGATCTTTTGCTGCTGGCTGACCCTTCTCAAGAGCTTGTTGAGGAATACATACAAAGAGGGCAGTGTTATGCAGCTGAAATAGAGAACCAAATCGTTGGGGTATATGTGCTGTTGCCTACACGGCCCGCAACGGTTGAACTGGTTAATGTTGCGGTGGCAGAAGACAGGCAGGGCAAAGGAATCGGGAAGCAATTAGTGAAGCATGCCATTCAAACAGCCAGATCAAGAGGTTACCAAACGATAGAAATCGGCACGGGGAATTCAGGTGTGGGGCAATTAGCTCTTTATCAAAAATGCGGCTTTCGAATTGTAGGCGTGGATATCGATTTTTTTACCCGGCATTATGCAGAGGAGATCTATGAGAACGGTATTCCGTGCAGGGATATGATCCGGTTGTCTCAGGATTTATAAGTGAATTCTCGGCCTGTTATTGGTTAAGCTTTGTATGGCGGGTATGTCCAGAGATAAGAATGAAGGTCATTTCTTGAAACATGAGGTGTAACGATGGAATTAGCACATAACGAAAAAGAGAGAATCATTCATGCGGCGGAACAGTTCAGCCGCTCCGAACTGGAGAAGGACGCAAGCGGCCATGACTGGTGGCATATCCACCGGGTTGTGCAGATGGCGAAGCGTATAGCCCGTGAGGAAGGGGCGGATTCTTTCATCTGCACGATTGCAGCGCTGCTGCATGATGTGGCGGACGAGAAGCTGAATCCGTCGAAGGAAGCCGGACTGCAAAAGGTCCGTTTCTGGCTTGAGGAGTATATGCATGATAAAGAGCAGCGCGATCATGTCATGGACATCATCTCGAATATGTCCTATAACGCCGGGACTAATCCGCCGATGCGTACGCTGGAAGGTAAGGTTGTGCAGGATGCCGACCGTCTTGATGCAATTGGGGCTATCTCTATTGCGAGGGCTTTTGTGTATGCGGGCTGGAAGGGGACTCCGATTCACGACCCGGCTATCCCGCCACGCAGCGAGATGACTCGGGAGGAATACCGTAACGGGAAGAGCACGGCTATCAACCATTTTCACGAAAAGCTGTTGAAGCTTAAGGATCTGGTCAATACGGACGCGGCCAAGCGAATAGCAGAGGAACGTCACCGCTATATGGAGCAGTATGTTGAGCAATTTTACGAGGAGTGGGAAGGAAACCGATAGAGTCCCCCTGTTCATCGTCTTCAACGCCGACGTTGCACGAAGTGCAGCATAATCGTTCATTTGAGCCCCAAAATAGAGATATCCTGCACATCGTGCAGGATATGATGAACTAAACCCTGCATAAGGGCTAATTTCCGAATAATATACTGTATTCAGTACAATATAGATTGTCCGTCGCCCGTATTTTGGGCTAATATACTGCACTTTGTACAGTGCGAGTCTGCTTAACTGGTGTGGATACATATGCCCGATTAAATAAGGCCCTTCAGGGTCTTATTTTTTGTTTTATTTCATTCCATTCACTTAAGTAAGGAACATAGTCCAGGTTTTGCGGCTCGTCGTCCAGCCAAGCCATAAACTCCAGCTCGTTGCCGTCATGGTCGTTGAAGTAGACGCTTGCTGCCGGCATCCACGCATGGACGAAGGGTTCCGATGCATCTTTGCCAAAGCCCGGAAGCGGATAGATGCCCCGTTCGATCAGCCATTCCTCCGCCTGCATCAGCTGGTCGAGCTGTAAGCCAAAGGCGAAGTGGCGGGGCTGCAGCTTTTGCCCTTTAGGCACCTCTTTTAAAGCCAGCAGGTCTCTGCGTTCTCCCACATAGAAAAAAGCCGACCTCCGCTCGGGCTTATGCAGCGCGAGAGTCAGTCCCAGCTTTGTATAGAACTTAATGGAGCGCTCCAGGTTCGTCACTTGCAGATGAGTTTCAAAGATGGAATCAATCATATCGGTAAGCTCCTTTTGTAAATAGGTACTGCCTTATTGTAACTTATCATCTCCACTATATGACATTTGTCATCTGAAAGAGATTACGTTCATGCGTAGGATCACCTATCCGGAAACGGTAAGATGAGTATGTAAGCAAGGGCCGCAACTTCAGATGAAACAGCATGACAAATTATAGATAGCGGGAGTGAGTTAAACCATGAGTTTTGCAATTGAACTGGATCAAGTCTCGAAGATCTACCAGGGCAAAAAAGCGGTAGACCAATTAACGCTGAAGGTGGAGAAAGGAACGGTCATTGCGCTGCTCGGACCAAACGGCGCCGGCAAGACGACGACCATCTCCATGATTCTCGGACTAAAGCAGCCGACTTCCGGAACAATTAAGCTGCTTGGCGGCAGTCCGAAGGATATCAAGGTGCGCAACCGGATCGGCGCAATGCTGCAGGACGTCAGCGTCATTGATAATCTGAAAGTGGCGGAAACGATCGAGCTGTTCCGCAGCTATTACAGCAACCCGCTTTCCTTGCCGGAGCTGCTTCGCATCTCCGGCCTCGAGACGGAAAAAGACAAAATGGCCGCCTCCCTGTCCGGCGGACAGCAGCGCCGATTGGGCTTTGCGCTTGCGGCGGCAGGCGATCCGGATATTATTTTCCTCGACGAACCAACGGTTGGCATGGACGTAACCTCCCGCCAAATGTTCTGGGATACGATCCGTTCCATGGCGGAAAAAGGGCGTACGGTCGTCCTGACGACGCACTATCTGGAAGAAGCAGACAGCCTTGCGGACCGCATCGTTGTTATTAATCAGGGCAAGGTTGTTGCGGATGGCTCGCCAAGCCAGATTAAAGCGGAGACAACAGGCCGCGTTATTTCCTTTACCGCCGGCGTTACTGTTACAACAGAGCAGCTGCAGGCCCTGCCTGGCGTTATCGATGTGGAATGGAGCGGCAGACGCGTGAAGCTGCATAGCCGGGATACGGACCAATTAATTATGAAGCTGATTGAACAGCGTTTCGATATGAAAGATATTGAAATCCAAAGTGGCGGGCTTGAGGATGCATTCCAAGCGATCGTTCACTCCACGAATTAAAGGGGGATGTTATCTTATGAGTCAATCTACAAATATGAAAGCAACGCTTGCCCAGTGCAAAGCGGAGCTGCTGCGTACGGTGCGTAACCGCCGATTCGTTATTTTCTCGTTTATAATGCCCGTTGTGTTCTACTTTATCTTTACCAATACGGTTGGCGATAATGTGCAAGTTGGCAATGTCGATTGGAAATCCTATTATTTGATGTCGATGACGGTATACGGCGTTGTAGGGGCTAGTCTTACTTCTTATGCTCAGCGGCTGTCGAGAGAGCGGAGTCAAGGATGGTTGTCATTGCTGAAAATCACGCCTTTGCCGTCGTGGTCTTATGTATTGTCTAAAGTGTTGTCCCAAGCCGTCATTAATCTTGCCATTATTATTGTGATGTTCCTTGTTGGCGGTATCTTCAAAGACGTGAATTTAAGTATATCGACCTGGATTGCATGCGGCTTGTTTATCTTCATCGGCGGCTTCTCCTTTATGGGCCTCGGCACACTGATCGGTTCGATCAAAAATGCGGATTTTGTACAGGTGCTTTCCATGATATGCTATATGGGACTTTCCATTCTTGGCGGTTTGTGGTTCCCTACGGATACAATGTCGAGCACGATGAAGACCATAGCTCATCTTACCCCGACTTACCGTCTTGGCCAAGGAGCTTGGGATGCGGTTGCCGGCGTATCGATTAATTGGACCGGCGTAGGAATATTGGCTGCGTATGTTGTTGTATTCCTCGCGATTTCGTCTTATATCATGAAAAAACAGGAAGCGGTGTAATGCAAAATTTATTGATCGCAATACGTCGAGTGATTACAAAGCGGCCCCCTGAAGGGGGGCCGCCAATTTTCTTTATGCTGCTATGGCTCGTCTACATTTTATTCCCCATCTCAGCTTTAGGCGATCGTCCAGCTGAGGAGCAATGGGTAGGATATCCGGTTATTATTGTATTTATCGTTAGTTATATCGCAGGTCATCTGAGCAAACGCTGGCGTATCTGGGCAGTCATTATTCATTTGCTCGTTATTACTTATTTCAGCTGGCGGTACAATGAAAACTTTATATACATGGGCTTTTTTACAGCCTCGCTGATTGGGATGCTGCCGAACCTCCGACAGATTGGCATTGCTCTGTCTTGTGAGCTTCTGTTGTTTGGGGTTCAGGTGTGGCATTACGAGAATATGAACCATCTTGAAGCACTGCTTGAATTACTGCCTGCCATGGTTGCCGTACTGCTAGTCCCATTTGTTATGTTTATCGGCCGTCGTTCCAAGCTGCTCCGTACCCAGCTCGAGCTGGCTAATGACGAAATTTCGCGCTTGTCCAAGCAGGAGGAGCGGCAGCGGATTTCCCGCGAGCTGCATGATACGCTTGGCCATACGCTGACGATGATCACGCTAAAGAGCGAATTGGCCGAAAAGCTGATTGTTCACGATCCCGACCGAGCCAAGCAGGAAATAAGGGATGTTCAGCTTACTTCCCGCGCAGCGCTGAAGCAGGTTCGGGAGCTTGTATCGGGCATGAATACGGTAACGCTGCAGGACGAACTGTCAAATGCGAAGCGGATATTGGCCGCTGCTTTTATAACGTTAAATGTTCAAGGCGACCCTGCTTCCGCCCAATTAAGTCCGCTTATAGATAACATTCTTGGCATGTGTCTGCGCGAGGCGGTAACCAATGTGGTGAAGCATAGCGAGGCCCGCCATTGCGTCATTGAGTGGGCCATGACGCCAGACCAGTATAGGCTGGCCATCCGAGATAACGGGATAGGCTGCGATACGGTCGAGAAGGGGCCGGCTCATAACGGGATTAGAGGCATGCAGGAGCGGCTAAACCTGGTGGACGGCAGGCTTGACGTGCAATCGGTGAAAGGTACGGGTACTTGCTTGAACATTATGGTGCCGAGAGTACGCTCGAAGAAAGGGGAATAACCGAAGTGAAAGTACTTGTAGCGGAAGATCAAGGGATGCTGCGCGGTGCGCTGAGCGCCTTGCTGGATATGGAAGAAGATATTGAAGTGATTGGACAAGCGGAAGACGGCGAGCAGGCGCTGGAGATGATCCGAAGCCTAAAGCCTGATTTATGCGTGATGGATATAGAGATGCCTAAGCTGAGCGGTCTTGATGTCGCCGAGCGTCTTGGTGCGGATAGACATCCTTGCCTGGTCGTCATCCTGACTACCTTCTCGCGGTCCGGGTATTTTCAACGGGCGATGAAAGCCGGGGTAAAAGGGTTTCTGCTCAAGGATTCTCCGATTGATGAGCTGTCGGCTGCCCTGCGTAATGTATACAGAGGGAAGCGGGCGGTCAGCCCGGAGCTGGCTTTATCGTTCTGGGAAGCAGAGAATCCGCTTACCGAGCGGGAGCGGGAAGTGCTCCGCCTGGCACGGGAAGGCAAGACTGCAAACGAAATTGCGGCGAAGCTGTTCCTGTCGGCGGGAACAGTCCGCAACTACTTGTCGGAAGCGATTCAGAAGCTGGATGCCAAGAATCGGATCGATGCGATCGGGATCGCGGAGAAGAATGGCTGGCTGGACTGAAGATGCTTGAAACGGATTACTGGCATGCGATGGATAAGGCTGTTTAGTCTTAGATACAAATGAGACCCGGCGATTTCCGTCGGGTCTTTTTTGTTATCTTACTCGTTTAATCAAAAACGCATTATCCGCTTTATTAAATCCGATCTGAGGGTAATAATCCATGGCGGATGGGGCAGATAACAGCAGCAGAGATACCTCTTCACCGAGATGCTCGCGAAGGCGGCTAACAAGCTCTGTGCCGATGCCAAGCCGCTGATGGGTCTTGCTGACGGCCAGATCGGACAGATAGCAGCAATAAGAGAAGTCCGTTACGGCTCTGGCGACACCGACAAGCTCGTCACCGTCCCATGCCGTGACTGTCAGATCGGCGTTATCGATCATTTTCTGAATACGGGCAAGATTGTCTACTGGACGTTTAATTCCGGAGCTCCGGAATACTTCGGCAACCTGGACGGCTGTTACTGGAGCCTCAATGCGGTATTCAACAGACATGTCCACAACACCTCGCAATGTTTTATTTAGCAGCAAGCTTATTAGAAAAATATAGCGCACAGCCCATTATGTCAATGGCGGGTTTCCTGTACTTCAGACTTTATAAGCGTCTTGACAAGCTCTATAAATGTTTCCCGGGCTGCCGATGGATAGCCACTGTCTCGCTGCTGGAGCAGTCCAACGGGGATATGCTGCTGCTCCCAAGCAACGGTGAGCGGCAAAACCTCCCGAGGCAGCGGCGTGGAGGCCAGAACGGCCCCGATGCATGGCGGATGCTTAACAAAGCCGGGGATAGCGGGAATATGGCTGACCGAATGCAGAAGCGGCAACGTTTCAAATCTGGCCAGCAGCTTGGATAGATGTTTGTCCTTTACTCCATTACGGAGGAGAAGATATGATTAGGAATATAACAGAAAATGGATAATAATGGCGCGGACTAACAAGCAGAGGAGCTGTTTACATGGATAATATTGAGCTGGAAGGTGAAAGAGTAAAGCTGCTGCCCCTTGGAGCGGAGCATGTCCAGCCTTTATTTGATTGTTCCCGTTCGAAAGAACTGTGGGAGCACTTGCCTGTAAAGGTCAGCACCGTTCAGGAGATGCAGCACTTTGTCACTCAAGCGCTGCAAGGCCGTGAGAGTGGTGATGAATTTCCTTTTGCCGTCTTCGATAAGCAGCTGAACCGGATCGTCGGAACGACAAGATTTCTCCGGATTGCCTCTTTCCACCGTAATTTGAATATCGGCTGGACTTGGTATTCACCGGAGGTCTGGCGGACATTAGTGAATACGGAATGCAAGTATTTGCTTCTGAAATATGCCTTCGAAGAGTGGGAGGCGGTAAGGGTGGAGCTTATTACAACGACCACGCATCATCGCTCTCAACGTGCCATTGAACGGCTTGGCGCGCAGCGCGAAGGGATACTCCGCAAGAAGTATAACGGACTCGATTACGTTATTTTCAGCATTATCTCGGAAGAATGGCAGCAGGTGAAGGAGCGCCTGGATAAGCTTATGAACAGGGGGATTTAAGGATTGGTATTTGTGCCAAAAAAGGGATTTGTGGCTCTCTGTTACAGCTGAGATTCAGCGCAGATGCCCGCAGATAAAGCTTGATTAAGCGCACCTTGAAGCGGCTTGCCTGCGGCGGGCGAATGAGACAAGCCCCAACCGAGGGCTTTCTTTTTTTTAGTGATTTTGTGTATAGTAGGGGCTACAGATATTAGGGCGGGGGTGTTTGAGTTGTTCCAGTTCAACCGGATGAACACATTGCGGAACCAAATCTTCCTGGGGTTTATGCTCGTTATGCTGCTGGTGCTTGCTTCCGTAGGCTTTTTCACCTACGGACAAGTCTCGGAGCTGCTGCGCAATAATGCCGAGAAGCATATCCAGCAGACGGCGGTGCAGGCGACCGGCAAGATGGATGTTCTGCTGCATCAAATGGATACGTTTACAATGCAGGTGGCTACCAATGCGTCGATTCAGAGTCTGATGGCCAAGGAGGCTGGCGGAACGATGCTGACGTTCGAGGAGCGTCAGGTGCTGCAGCATGAAATCCGTAAGCAGCAGGCATATGTCAGCGGCGTGCAATCCATTGAGTTATATTCCAACGGCTTTCGGGTGTTGTTCCCGCTGACGGATGTCAGCTTGTACAACAAGGTGCCGAACGAGTGGATCCGTCAGGCGGATCGCGCGGCAGGCCAGCTGGTCTGGTACGGCATTGATCCGAAAAATCCGAATCAGATTACGGCAATACGGCGAGTCCGCCTGATTGACCAATCCTTTTCGAATGCCGGGTATTTATTGGTCCGAATTGATAAAAAATATTTTGAGCTGATCGATACGAATACGTCCTCGGACGGGAAAGAAGAGATGGGGCTTATTGACGGCTCCGGCCAGATTATAGCGGCTAACTTCTCGTCGGACATTCCGCAGGACGTTCTGCAGCAGACAAACCGGAAGGCCATTATGATGAACGGCAAATCGTATATCCCGGTGCAAAAGCAGCTGGATACGGCAGCGGGTTGGAAGGTGCTCATTCTGACGCCGGCTACCTACGCGACGGAAGGAATCTCTGTTCTGCGGACCGCCATTGAGGTGTCTGTCATTATCGGCGGTTTGTTGTTTATCATTCTGACGTTTATACTGTCGACCATGATTACGAGACCAATCCTTAATCTGATTAAGGCAATGAGGGGAGCCAAGTACGGCTCGCTGAAGCCGATTCCGGTTGCCTCCTCCACCCTGGAGATTGATGAGCTGAACAATACGTACAACCAGATGGTCGCGTATTTGAACGAGCTGATCGAGGTTGTGTATGAGAAGGAAATCATCCAGAGCCGGACGGAGCTGAAGGCGCTGCAGGCGCAGATTAACCCGCATTTTCTGTTCAACACGCTGGAGGCGCTGTATTGGGCGCTTGAGGACAAAGGGGAGGAAGAGCTGTCGCAGGTCGTTGTTGCCATGTCCGGCTTGTTCCGGTATGTCATTAACCGTGCAGACGATGATGAATGGGTAACGGTGGAAGACGAGCTGGAGCATGCGGAACGCTATCTGAAAATTATGGACATGCGTCTGATTGATCGGCTTGTGTGGCGAATTGAAGGCTGCGACAGCCGCCGCCGTGTTCCGATTCCGAAGCTGTTAATCCAGCCGCTTGTCGAGAATGCGATCTCGCATGGCGTGGAGCAGCGGCTTGGGCAAGGATCGGTTGTCATAAACGTCGAGGATACGGAACGTCCCGGCTATATTCGAATTTCGGTTACGGATAACGGACCGGGGATAAGCTTTGACAAGGTGCAGTCCCTGTATGCGGCGATGAAGCTGGGGCATGTGCATGATGCGAAGGGCACCGGGGTTGGCATATCGAATGTGGATCGCAGGCTAAGGCTATATTACGGGGAAGAGACGGAAGGCTTGCAGATTCAAAGCGAGCCGGGAGCGGGCACGAAGATGTCCTTTGAAATACCGATTGAACATGGGGGCTTGGTAGAATGAAGACGATACTGATTGTGGACGATGAGCCAAGAACAAGAGAAGGCGTACGTAAAGTGCTGGAGTCCTGGTCCGCCGGGCGTTGCCGTATAACAACGGCGTCAAGCGCGGTAGAGGCATTGGAATGGCTGGATGAGAATGAGGCGAATCTCGTCATCACGGATATCCGGATGCCGGAGATCAACGGGCTGGAGCTTGTCGAGAAGCTGAGGGAACGACAACATCCGCCGGTTGTTATCGTGATCTCCGGCCATCCCCAATTTGACTATGCCCACAAGGCCTTGCAGTTTGGCGTTATTGAATATTTACTTAAGCCGTTAGACAAAGCTAAGCTTGTTGAAGCCGTAGAGCTCGCCTTCCGCAAGGAGGTAGAGATGAACCGCATCGAGCGGATGGAACGACTTGTGGATACAAAGCTGCTGGAGACAACGGAGCAGGAGAACCAGTATAGCGCACCTGTAAAAGAGGCGATTCAATATCTGGATGAGCATCTGCATGAGCCGATTACGATGAAGGATATTGCTGACCACTTGCATATGAACGCAAGTTATTTCAGCGTGCTTTTCAAAGAACAATGCGGGCTGACATTCAGCGATTATTTAACGAGACGGCGGGTTCAGAGAGCCAAGGAGCTGCTGACCAATACGCGCCTGTCAATCAATGAAATTGCCGAGAAGGCAGGCTACCAGACGGCCAAATATTTCGTGAAAGTGTTCCGCTCGCATGAAGGCGTAAGCCCCGGACAGTACCGGAAGAATGTTACCCATGCCGAGGAAACAATCCAATAAAAGTAGTACTTTTCCCAACTCGTATGACCTTATGCCATAGTGAAAGCGCTGTTACAATCTACTTAGCAAGACAAACACATCAGTAAAAAAGGGGTTGTAAACGTGTTCAAGCAAACGAAGTGGATGACAATGGCACTTATTCTCTGTCTGGCCCTTGTAACGGCAGCATGCGGCAACAACAACAACAGCGGCAGCAGCTCAAATAGCGGCAACACAGCTTCTAACGGCGGCTCTTCTGAAAGCGGTTCCGATAAGAAGGTAACGATTAACTTCATGCATCTGTGGCCGGAAGGCGTATCTGCCGGACAGAACAAGATCGTTAACCAAATCATCGACGATTACCAAAAAGAACATCCAAACGTTACAGTCAAGCAAGAGGTTCTGGATAACGAGCAATACAAGAACAAGCTGAAAGTCCTCTCTGCTTCCAATCAACTTCCTGATGTAGGCGTAACTTGGGCAGCAGGCTTCCTGAAGCCTTACGTCGACGGCAAATTGTTCACTCCGGTTGACGACCTGCTGAGCGGCGAGCTGAACGGCAAATTCGTAGCGGGTACAACGGAAGCTTACGCAATCGACAACAAAACGTATGCGCTTCCGCTGGAGTTCAACATCGCTCCAATCTACTACAACAAAGAGATTTTCAAAAAATACAATCTTGAAGTTCCAACGACATACGAGCAATTCAAGCAAGTTGTGAAAACGCTGTCCGAAAAAGGCGTAGCCCCAATCGCACTTGGCAACAAAGACCGCTGGACAGGTTCCCTGTGGTACATGTATCTGGCTGACCGCATTGCCGGTCAAGAAACGGTAGCAAACGCAATCAAAGGCACGGCGAAATTCACGGATCCAGGCTTGCAGCAAGCAGCTGCTGAAGTACAGTCGCTTGTAGACGCGAATGCATTCGTGAAAGGCTTCAACGGCCTGTCGAACGAAGAAGCAAAATCTGAATTCCTGAACGGCAACGCTGCAATGTACCTGATGGGTACGTGGGAGCTGCCTAACTTCACGACAAACGAGGACGTTCCGCAATCGTTCCGCGACAGCGTTGGGTTCTTCAAATTCCCGACAGTTGAAGGCGGAAAAGGCAACGCGGACAGCTGGGTTGGCGGTCCTGGCGTAGGCTTGTTCGTATCGGAAAACTCGAAAGTACAAGAAGAAGCAAAAGCATTCGTGCAATACTTCGTAACGAAGTGGGGCGAGCAATCCGTAACGGGAGCAGGCGTTATCCCGGCTACGAAGATCGACACAGCTTCGATCGAGCTGCCTCAGCTGTACATCGATCTGTTCAACGAACTGAACAAAGCAAGCAGCATTACCTTGTTCGCAGACGTACAATTGCCGGCTAATGCGGCTGAGACTCATCTGAACATGATCCAATCGCTCTTCGGCAAAGCCGTTAACCCAGAGAAATTTGCTTCTGAGCAAGATGCGGCCATCACGAAAGGCAACTAGTTCAGACATCTAAAAATAAGGGAGGCCTGTCCGGCCGGGTTCAACTGCCGGATAGGCTGCTCTCCTTGTTTTTGACAGAGAAAGGAGTCGGCCGATTTGGATAAGGTGCTATCTAACAAGAAAGTCATTGCTTTATATGTTCTGCCTTCGCTCTTGCTCATCCTGGCCATTGTTTATATTCCTATCGTTCTGACGGGATATTACGGGCTGAACGAGTGGAACGGGATTGGCGCTATGAAGTGGGTTGGTTTGGATAATTACGCAACACTGATTAAAGACGAAGATTTCTGGAAAAGCGCGGGGCACTCGCTTTTACTCGCTGTATTTTCGATGGTCAGCCTTATTATCTATCTCATTGTTGCCATGGTGTTAGCGGCAAAACTTAAAGGAGCAAACCTGTTCCGCAAAATCTACTTAATCCCGATGCTGCTGTCTTCGGTAGCTATCGCTCAGTTGTGGCTCAAAATCTATCATCCTACTAACGGTATTATGAATAGCTTGCTGGAATCCCTTGGCGTTGCAAATCCTCCCGCCTGGCTTGCAGAAACGGATCTTGTTCTGTTCGCATTGTTTATTCCGATTCTGTGGCAGTACGCGGGCTTCTATATTCTGATCTATTATGCAGCACTGAAGAACATCCCGTCTTCGCTTGAAGAAGCAGCTAAGATTGATGGAGCGAACGCCTTCCAGATAGCCTGGAAAATCAAGTTCCCGCTTGTGATGGAGGTTGTCAAAGTAACGATTGTCCTTGCAGTGGTAGGTTCCCTGAAATACTTCGACCTGATCTATGTCATGACGGACGGCGGTCCTAACGGTTCAAGTGAAGTAATGGCGTCGTACATGTACCATAAAGCGTTCAAAGCTTATGACTTTGGTTACGGCAGTGCGATCGGCTTCTTCCTGCTCCTGATCTGTCTAATCGTGACGTATATCATCCGCAAGGCAACTGCAAGTAAAGACACGATCCAATATTCTTAATTGCTGTTTTGTGTGATAATTCTTTAGGTTAATGCTTACGATGCAAGAATCATCACAAACAGCCTTAACCAGGCTGTTTGTGTGATAATTCTTTAGGTTAATGCTTACGATGCAAGAATCATCACAAACAGCCTTAACCAGGCTGTTTGTGTGATAATTCTTTAGGTTAATGCTTACGATGCAAGAATCATCACAAACAGCCTTAACCAGGCTGTTTGTGTGATAATTCTTTTGAGGAGGTACGCTTCATGTCATCTACAACTGTGAACCTGGGCGGCGAAGCGAAATCCGGTACGAGAATAGGGATGAAGATCGGCTACGCTGTACTTTATATTGTTCTCATCGCCGTTGCGGTGTTCCAGATCTATCCGCTCATCTGGCTCATGTTCTTCTCTTTGAAAAATAACCAGGAAGTGTTTAATCTATCGCCATTTGCTCTGCCCTCGCCTCCGCACTGGGAGAATTACAGCAAAGTGTGGAATGCGGGCAATATTGATACGTATTTCCTGAACAGCGTATGGATTACCGTGGCGGCAACCGCTGGAACAATCGTACTCGGCAGCCTGGTTACATTCGCGATTACCCGCATGAAATGGAAGCTAAGCTCGCTGGTCCTTGGCCTCTTCATGGTCGCGATGATGATTCCGGTTCACTCGACGCTTATTCCGCTCTTCAGCATGTTCAACAAAGTGCATCTGATTGATAATCCGCTGTCCTTGATCCTGTCATATGTGGCGTTTAACATGCCAATCACCATTATGATCCTGCTCGGCTTCTACTATGCGCTGCCGAAGGAAGTGGAAGAGGCGGCTGTTATCGACGGTGCGGGCATCCATACCGTATTTTTCCGGATCGTCTTCCCGATGACCAGCTCCGTGCTGGCGACAACGGGCATCATTAACATGATTTACAACTGGAACGAATTTATTTTCGTCAATACGTTTATCAGCTCGGATAAGTTCAAGACGCTTACAGTCGGCGTGCAGAACTTCATCGGCCAATATACCACCGATTGGGGCGCTATCGGCGCTACGCTGATGATCAGTATCCTGCCGATTCTCATTACGTTCCTGTTCCTCAGCGACAGGATTGTAGAAGGCATTGCGGCCGGTTCGGTAAAAGGTTAATTCGTTTCTTGTACAACAACCGTTTCCCTTTGGTGGGAAACGGTTGTTTTTGTTTGAGATCAACGATACAGCTTGCTTCCGGACATTTTGAACGAATCCGCCTTTTCCTTCATTCCGGCTTCCAGAGCCTCTTCGTTATCTAGCCCGCGTGCTTCAGCGTATTCCCGGATATCCTGCGTGATTCGCATGCTGCAGAACTTCGGTCCACACATCGAGCAGAAGTGCGCTGTCTTCGCCGCTTCGGCGGGCAGCGTCTCGTCGTGGTAGGCTATCGCCCGTTCCGGATCAAGTGACAAATGGAACTGGTCGCGCCAGCGGAATTCGAATCTTGCCTTCGATAGTGCGTCATCACGAGTTTTTGCCATCGGATGTCCTTTGGCAAGATCCGCGGCATGCGCCGCTATTTTGTAGGCGATAACACCGTCTTTAACGTCTTCCTTATTCGGGAGACCCAGATGTTCTTTCGGGGTTACATAGCATAACATCGCCGTGCCGAACCAACCGATCATCGCCGCTCCTATCGCCGACGTGATATGGTCGTAGCCCGGTGCGATGTCTGTCGTCAATGGACCCAGAGTATAAAATGGAGCTTCCTTGCAAAGCTCCATCTGGAGATCGACGTTTTCCTTGATCAGATGCATGGGAACGTGGCCAGGACCTTCAATCATGACCTGAACATCATGCTTCCAAGCGATTTCCGTCAGTTCTCCAAGCGTCCTAAGCTCCGCGAATTGAGCTTCGTCGTTAGCGTCTGCGATGGAGCCCGGACGAAGGCCATCCCCCAGCGAGAACGATACATCATAGGTTTTCATAATCTCGCAAATGTCTTCGAAATGGGTATAGAGGAAGTTCTCCTTGTGGTGCGCGAGACACCAGGCCGCCATGATGGAACCTCCTCGGGAAACGATGCCGGTAACCCGTTTGGCCGTAAGCGGGATGTAACGCAGCAGTACGCCGGCATGAATGGTGAAATAATCGACGCCTTGTTCAGCCTGCTCGATCAACGTATCGCGGAAAATTTCCCAGCTCAGATCTTCCGCTTTTCCGTTCACTTTTTCAAGCGCTTGGTAAATCGGCACCGTGCCAACGGGAACGGGGGAGTTGCGAATAATCCATTCGCGGGTCGTATGAATGTTTCTGCCCGTGGATAAGTCCATAATTGTATCCGCTCCCCAACGGGTCGCCCACGTCATTTTCTCGACTTCCTCTTCAATTGAAGAAGCGACGGCGGAATTGCCGATGTTGGCGTTAATCTTGACATGGAAACGGCTCCCGATGATCATGGGCTCGAGTTCCGGATGGTTGATGTTCGCCGGAATAATTGCCCGCCCGCGAGCCACTTCCAAGCGCACAAGCTCTGGATCGACCCCTTCGCGAATCGCAATAAACTCCATCTCCGAAGTGACGATGCCTTTGCGGGCGTAATGAAGCTGTGTCACGTTTCGCTCCGGCTTTGCCCGGAGAGGCCGGCGGTTCAGGCCAGGGAAGATTTCCGCCCCTTTTTCCTTCGCGCGTTCCTCAGTTGCAAATCCGTTGTCTTCCGGTCTGATTATTCGGCCTTCATATCCTTTTGTGTCGCCGCGATCGTTGATCCACCCGTTACGTAGTTCAGGGAGTCCCTTTCGTACATCAGCCTCATAGGACTCGTCCGTATAGGGGCCGCTCGAGTCGTACACGCGTACAGGTTCGTTCGGTTGTTGCTTTCCGTCTTTCCCTTGGCTGTCGGATAATGCGATTTCGCGCATGGGAACCCGAATGTCATCTCTGGATCCTCTAACATACGTTTTGCAGCTGCCCGGCAGGGATGTTGATAAAATCGGCATCACAAAAAACCTCCTCAGAACATTTCATGGATTAAATGTCCACTAGGAGGCCTTTGCTTCGGGAAATGAGAAATGTGCACGCATCGTTCAGCAGGTTAGATACGACGAAAGGGCGGCAAAGCTCGCCCTGGCAAGGCAAAGCCCGCCAAAAGCCCGGTCGCTCCCCGAGACAGCTTTCAAAAGCGGCCGGACTATCGCCGGCAACAAATAAAAGCCGCCCCGTCGGGAGCGGCTTGAGGTGTCGAGATCTACACAAATGGAAACGGGCAGATGATCATAGCACCCCGTTTCTCGCATTTGGCTGACGCGCACAAGACCACTTTCCTACGCTGGCATGACCCAGATCAGGTTCAAAGGGACCAAGGCTTAGCCTTATCTCAGCCCTTACGGGCGCCCCTAGTGGAATTCATAGTCAAAGATTACACTCGTAACCAGGGACTGTCAAGTAAGTGTTCAAGCAGAAGCTTTCCTTTTAAGCAGGATGATTTAGCTGTTTATTGAATAGTAATATATAATCTCGCAGTATATTCACGATCTGAGGAGGTTGGTGAAAGTGGAGCTTCAGCCATTCAAACACACGGTCAGAAATCCTTCAGGAATGAAAAATATTTTCGCGATGACGGTGCTGTGTTCACTCTTTCTTATTAGTGAGTTACGGGCAAATGAAGATAATACGGTCCTGCATGTCCTGGGAATAGTATTCTTCTGTTTATGTGCCGGCGTATTGTTGTGGTCCCTGTTTCGCGCAATGAAGAAGCCCATTGATCTTAGCCTCCAGGATGATGCGATCTTGCTCAACGGACGAGCGATAACAGCGGAACAGATTGAAGTGATCATGATCAGGCGGGATTCGGTTCACCCGATTATCGGAATAAAGCCGCGTGGCGCAAGAATCGTTCCGATTCGCATGTGCTTCAGGTACGTGGACAAGGAAGAGAGGGGTATTGCGGATATCGCGGAGTGGGCGGGGAAGAACAATGTGAAAGTGGACTATTCCTTCTTTTTCAGATGGATATAAGGAGACGGTTTGGAGAGGTATGATGATATGAAGAAGCAATTAGGGGTCTTAATTCTAGCGCTAGTCCTTTTGTTGACAGCTTGTGCGGGCAAAGGAGCATTTACTGCCGATGATGTGAGTCGGGCTCTTGAAAAAAACGGCTTGGAAGTTGAGGAGATAACGCTGGAGGAGGCGGAACAGCTGGCATCCACGGGTATTGAAATAAATGGAAAAGCACCCGTACCTCTTGAATTAACCTTGCCGACAGGCGATATGGCACATCGTGAATTTTTATTGCTCTATGTATTTTCTTCTGAAAAAGAACGAATCCGTATCGAGAGAGAAGATGGAACGCCCGTTCCGATAAAGTTAAAGGATTTGTATCCACATTTATTCAAAAAAAACAATTTGATCGCTGTTTACTGGTCTGGCAATAAAGATAATCCCCTTCTTATGAAGCAGATTACCCGGGCAATGGATAAGCTTTGATTTTTCAGGATCGGCAAAAGGGAGGACGGCCAGATGGCACGTACGATGAAGGCGATGGTCTATGAAACTTACGGTTCACCTGAGGTTCTTCAGATTAAAGAGGTAGATGTCCCTGTGCCGAAAGATCATGAAGTGCTGATCGAGGTTCATGCCGCCTCGGTGAATTCATGGGATTGGGATCTGCTCCGCGGGAAGCCGTACATAAACCGACTTGGCGGGCTTCGAAAGCCGCGTTATTCCATTCTTGGTGCGGACGTTGCAGGGAAAATCACCGCGATAGGTTCCGCTGTCACTCGGTTCCAGCCTGGCGACGAGGTGTTCGGGGATCTGTCCGGCTGCAGCTGGGGAGGATTTGCGGAGTACGTATGCGCTGGCGAAGACGCTTTGACCCCAATGCCCGCAGGACTAAGCTTCGAGTATGCGGCAGCCATTCCCCAAGCAGCCGTTCTTGCCTTGCAAGGGATGCGGGACAAAGGAAATTTGCAAAAAGGTCAGCAGATTCTGATTAATGGGGCTGGCGGCGGCGTTGGTACGTTTGCTGTTCAATATGCCAAATGTATTGGGGCAGAGATAACTGCTGTCGACCGTGCAGGTAAACGGGATCTGCTGCTGTCCATTGGGGCAGACCATGTATTGGATTATACGAAAGAGGACTTCACCGCAAATGGACGGCAATACGACCTGATCCTTGATGTGGTAGGTACCCGTTCCGTCTTCGAAGTAAAACGCGCGCTTAAGACAGGAGGCACGTATGTTATGATTGGCGGCTTAATGCCGCGCCTTCTTCAGACTCTGCTCGCGGCACCGCTGATCGGCAGATTTGAAAAGAAGAAAATGACGATTCTAATCCATAAGCCAAACCATGAGGATCAGAATGTATGGAAGTCGCTTGTGGAAGCGGGCCATGTTATGCCTGTTATTGATCGGCAATACGGATTGGACGATGCAGCGGAAGCACTTCGTTATTTTGGCGAAGGGGATTTCAAGGGGAAGATTATCGTTCGAATAAAAAGCTAAAGAAAACAGAAACCCCTTACCTTGTGAGAAGGCAGGGGCTTCTAGATTATAGGCCGGCCGTTTCCTATAGAGGGAGACGGTTTTTTTTACTTCACGGTGACGGTAATCGTATCGCTGGAGGTAACACCCGCTGCATTTACGAGCTCACAGCGGTACTCGTAGGTGCCGGACGTTTTGCCCGAAACGACGGTTACGGCGTTTTGCGATGCAGGAGTTGCTGCCTCCAGCGATTGCGTATCAATAAGTACGCCGTTCTCGAACAGGCGGTATTCTGTGGCGTTTGTACCCCACCACAGGTTCATGGCCACGTTGTAGCTGCCGTTCTGATCCCAGTTATCATGGGATAATACCGCTTTACCCGGGGAGGCGTCCGTTACTTTTACAATCAGCGTGTTGCTGACCGTTTTGCCGTAGGTATTAACTAATTCGGCCGTGTACGTATAGATGCCGTTTGCTTTGCCTGAAATATCGGTTTGGACGGTTTGGGAAGAAGGTGAAGCATCCTTCAGCTCTGCCGTATCGATTAATACGCCATTCTCGTACAGCCGGTACTCCGTACCGTTATTGCCCCACCACAGGTTCATCGTTACGGTGTAGCTCCCGTCTTGAAGACCTGTGTCCCAGCCATTGTTATGGGAGAGGACCGGCGTTCCGGGAACGCCGGTAGCCAGTGGTTTACTCGTCACTTTGAACGTATAGCTTGCGCTAGCTGCATTGCCAGCTTTATCCGTTGCCGTATATTTTACCGTATGAGTCCCTACTCCAAGCTTGGAAGCTGCTACGGAATATCCGTTTGCAATAACGCCGCCGTCCAGGAGCAATTGTTCCGATGCAACGCCGGAGAGGGAATCGCTGCTTGCTAGTTCGAAGCGAAGGGTTGCGGTCTCTACAACATCCGAAACTTCTCCGCCAGATTGCGTTAGTGCTGCTGATGGTGCGGTTTTGTCCAGAGGGATCTGCAGGGCAGCCGGAATACTTTTGTTGCCTGCCGCATCAACCGCGTAATAAGCGAAAGTATTATCGCCTTCCGTTGTTACGGCAACAGGCGTCGCGTAATCGGAGAAGCTGCCGCTGTTCAGCGAGTAAAAGCTGCTTACTGTACCGGCTGCATTATCTGCAGATGTCACGGTCACTTCCACGTCTTGGTTAAACCAGCCAGCCTCATTAGGAGTGGCGGACAACGAAGCCGCCGCTGTTGGCGGAACGTTGTCCGAAGGCTGTGTAAGAACAAAATCGGAAAGGCCGCGTGGTTTGAGCTGGTAGATGTCTTTGAAAATGGCAGCTACGCCGGTTATGGCAACCTTTTGGCCGGCGGTATAAGGGAAGCTGCTTTGCGTCAGGCCCGTACGTCCGTCGACCCGGATATGGTTGGTCGTTCCGTTATCGCTGACAGCATCAAATTCAAATGAACCCGCTGGTGTTGCTGAAATGATATTCGTAATGGTAACATCCATCAGCTGCAGCAGCTGGCCTTGATTGGAGCTGTTCACTTCGGTTACCAGGGCAGGAGACGGCAATGCTGCCGTCCCTGTTTTTTCAATAGCAATGATATCCGTAAGCTCAAGCTCCGTATTGTACAGTGCAGTGGCCGCTGTTACTTTGACAACATCGCCTTGATGGTAGCCGGCTGCATTCTGGTAGACATAAACACCGCCTGTATTGTCCTGCAAGTAAAAGGTTTGCCCGCCGAAAAGACCAGGCTCCGTCGTCACGACACCTTCAACGGTTACCTTCGAGCCAACGGTTTTGGCACGGGATTCCGCGATTGTTATTTTGGCGGGAATTCCGCCTTCATCTCCCGGAAGCGGCTCAGCGGTTACATTGCCAAGCGTGACTGCTTCCGTCACCAAGTTGGTGCCGTTTTGTCTGAGACGAAGATTAGATGCGGCGGTCGTGCCGGCTTTCACCCGGACGTTCAAATCCTTGTAGGCATGTCCCGTTGCATCGGCCGTCACGCTGAAGTTAGCGCTGTAGCCGTAGGCTGTCGGCCATGTTCCGTCCGCGTTTTGTACCTGTGCGATTTGGGTGCCGCCGCTTACTAAATAAATGCCAATCTGGTAACCGTTGACCGTCGAGTTAGGAGCCAGGTTATTAAATACTACACGAATCGGGAACTCTTCGCTGTTTGGCAGCACCGCTTGATGAACAAAGCTGTAAGCAGGGTTGGAAACAGCTGTTGCGCCGCCAAAAGAACCTGCCTTGAAGGTTGAGCGGTCATACCATTTGTAGCCGGCATTTGGCGCAGCCCAAGGTTCTGCTTGAGGCTCTGTTGACAGGGAAGGGGTCTCTGATGAAAGTAAAGCCGTAGGCTGGTCGAGCTGCAGGCCGCTTACGTCGCTAAAGCTGGTATAGCTCTCTTTCGTCGACAACCAATCGATTACGTTCACGAGCAATACGCCATCATTTGCTTCTTTAAAGCCGTCATAAGTCGTTTTCTTTGCGCCAGTATCTTCGCGCAAATATTTTGGCGTTACATCTTCCACCGGCGAGGAGTCGCCGATAAAAGCCGCTTTGCCGCCGCCAAGTTTGGAGACGGCTACATAAGGACCCTCCGCTACACCACCGCCGTTATAAACGCCTTGGTCAACCGCGCTTCCCCATGCTTCGTTGGTTTGCGGCAGGTATACTATGCCCTTTGCCTTTGCGGGATCAATGATGGCCAGTGTTGAACCGGCATGCATGGCTACGGACGATACGCCCTCTGTAATGCCAAAAGCCTGGTTAGGGGCAACGATGTTTGTTGCGTTAATGTCGCCAAGGGCATTGTAACGGAAGCGGATGCCGAAGTTATCCGCCAGCCAGTCCGAGCTTGCGACATTCTGCATCGCATCGGAGCTTGCTTCTTCCGTGCTCATGCCTTTGGCCGGATTCATCCATGCGCCGCGGCGATAACCGTTAATGGACTCCGAGCCGTCCCAGCGGTTCTTGTTACGGTCGGCGTTGTAATGGTCACCGATGAAAAAGATGCTGCCGCCGCCTTCCACATATTGCTCCATGGCAGCTTGCTCTGTTGTTTTGAAAGGAACGTTAGGTTCCGCAATGACAAAAACGTCGTAATCCTTCAGGTCATCATACGTAAATGCAGTTGTCTTGCGCAGCTCTTTGACATAGTAGCCGTTGCTTGCAAGCGCATTGGCAAAGTCCGAGAACCCGCCGTCGATCACCCAGTCGGCTGCTCCAGCTGTTTGTGCGTGAGTGTTGTCGAACAAAACCTTTTTGCCTGCGTTCTCGTTGACGACCTTCGCATCGATGTATGGGGCAGGATCCGTTGGTCCCTCCGCATGAGCGCTGCTGCTTGTCCATTGATACTGAACCGGCACTACCAAAAGCATCATTAATAGCAACTTCAGCCATCTGTGTCTCACTTGAAGCAATCTCTCCACCATCCATTCCTCCCAACAACTATTTGTATATCATTTCGGCCATATTTTACCATGCCTTTCTAGTGAATGGTGATAGGGTATTGTAAAGTAGGTTAAAGAGAACTAGGGCAAAAGTAGGGTAGGTCATATTGTATTGTGCACAATACAATCAAATTAACGTTATGGATTGACTATCTGTTCGAAGCGATGCTTAGCGGGTAGTTCTATTGAGGAAAAATGGGCATGTTATTTTCAGGAGGGATTACCATGCCAACAAAGATATTTTTTTCACTCATGCTGTTTTTTTTGTTTTCTGCGAAGGTGCAAGCATTCCCTCATATGACGATCGAAACGGTTCCCGCACCTGAAGGTAATTGGGTTTATCTGCCGGAGGGGGATGGAGAGATGAAAATCATTGTTAGAATCTCTCATGCCCAGAGAATAAAAGTGTGGAGAGTTCCGACTGGAACCCAACAATGGGAATTTCGGGAACTGATTTGTGATTCATCTGGGGAGCGGGATATTTGGACTTGTACCTGGAGGTATGATGAGCGTGATACCATTCACGATCATTTTGTGGTTGAGTTGATCGACAAGGATTGGAGCATGAAAGAATCATTAAATGTCACTCGCAGACATGCAGAAAACCATCCCCAATAAATAAGGCGGTAGCCACAGAAAGACTACCGCCCTATTTTATTCGGCTGTTTCATCAAGGTCTTCCTTATAGGCCAAAATTCCGCGTTTAAAATAATGCAGTTTTTCGTCCGTCGTACTTTCCATTAAATTGGTGATCAGCAGTTCAACGCTTTCCTTATAGCTTTGGCTATTATACAGGGCCATGGCGAGAAACACTTGAATCGCACGATTCTCCGGGAATTCCTGCATGCCTCTGCGTAACGTTTCGACCGCTTTATCGTATTGCCCCCAGTATCGGTATGTACTCCCGAGGCCCATCAAGCATCTCTCTAGATCCGGGGCAGACAAGCCCCGTTCAATGGCGTGAACATAACAGGGGATCGCTTTATTTCCAAGACCGGAATTGTCATAGGCTATCCCCAGTTGATAATTAATCTCCGCATCATCGGGATAATCAGTAAGCAGCTCTAACAATTGCTCTCGAACCTCGGCTAAAATCACTTGATCCTGCTTCGCTCGTCCTTCTTCACGCCGTTCGATGATTTTGCTCAAATCGTCTCTTGTCATTGGTTCACCATTCCTTAAGATGATCTTGTAATCAAGGTAATGGAATGCCCATACAATTACAAGAAATAATATCCTAACTATGAGGTGTATATTTCTCTATTACACAGAAAGAAAGGAAGGGACCCTACATTGGGTTCCTTCCTTTCGTCCATTCTGTCCCCAAAAAAATAAGACAACGTGCGAGGAATAGAGGGAAAAGTTTCTCCTGGAGGAGCGTAGCGCTTGCCTTTGTCCGTGTGAAATCTCGTTAAATGAGTATATTCAAAATTTTACACGGGCAACCGCCACACCGAATTTCGGAAACTAGCTAGATATTGACGAAATTTCGGTGAGCTGGAAGGAGAACTTTTCCCGCCATGACGAGCTCAGATGTCTCCCTGAGCTCAGTTGTCTTTGTAAACAAAATAGTCAAAGTCCGCATACTGACTCCGCCCAGACGTATCCTGGCACTGCATGCCAACGAATGCGCCGGTGAAGAAGCCGCCGCCCTGGATGTAATCATCCGACAGCTTATGCGAGTCGAATGTAACCGGCAGTGTCGTCCAGCTTTCGCCATCGAAGGAATACGAGTAGCGGTAAGTCAGCTCCGTTACATCGACGCGAATATGCACATAGTCCACGCTCTCCGGAATAACAACCTCCGCTCCTTGCAGCGGCTGCGAGAACGAGAAGTTGTCGCAGGCAACAAGCTCGAGAATACGGCCTTTCTCTTCATGCCAGGTAATCTGGCAGGATGTCCAATTCTGCGTATTGTAATAGTTCACCAGACCAGCCGATTGCTGGAACGTCGTCGGGTTAAAGGCCACCTTCGTCTCCGCCGTGAAGTTGAAATGCTGCCAGCGGCGTGCCACAAAGGCTTGCGTAAACTTCGACGTCAGAGATTCTTTGCCATAGAGGCGCAGATGGCCCGGGTTGTCCTTCAAGGAAACGATCTTCTCGCCAAGCGGAATGCGCAGCGTTTGGAAATGCAGGTTAAGTGTCTCCGAATCAAACTCGTCCTTTTCCGGAAAATCCGGTCCCCACACGACTTCTTCCATATTTGGTCCTTCAATGGTCAGAGACGGTTTATTGCCGCCTACGACATATGGCCAGTCGTTATTCCATTCGAGACGCTGGATCGCCGTCTCGCGTCCCAATGGGCAGAACCCGCGCGGATCAAGCAGCGGCTGTCCTTCCCGCGAGAGCGGACGTCCGACCAGATGGACAAGGAACCACTCATCCGTATGGGTATGGACAATCGAAGCATGTCCCGCTTTTTGCAGCGGAATACGCGGATGCGCAAACGAAGAGATAAGCGGATTGTCCGGATGAACTTCATATGGTCCGCGGATATCCTTTGAACGTGCGATCGTCGCTTGATGATCATATTTGGTGCCGCCTTCAGCGGTCAGCAGATAATAATAGCCGTTGATTTTGTACAAATGAGGAGCTTCGGTCAGCTTAATGTCCGTGCCTTTGAAGATCACTTCCGCTTTGCCTACAAGCCGCTCTTCAGCCGCATTGTATTCCTGCAGCACAATACCGTAAAACGGATGATTGCCCACGCGCTGATCCCACAGCATATTAACGAAATACTTCTTGCCGTCTTCATCATGGAAGAGGGAAGGATCAAAGCCGGAGCTGTTCATATGAATCGGTTCGGACCATTCGCCATCAATGGTATCGCAGGTAACGAGGTAGTTATGGCAGTCTTTCCATTGTCCTTCAACGACTTTCACATCGGTGTATATCAGCCAGAATTGGTTGTCGCTATAGGATAATTGAGGTGCCCAAATACCGCCGGAATCGGGGTTGCCCATCATGTTCAGCTGGCTGAGACGGTTCAATGGACGGGAGGCAAGCCGCCAGTTTTTCAGGTCCTTGGAATGGTAGACTCCAACGCCAGGGAACCATTCGAAAGTCGACACCGCAATATAATAATCCTCGCCTGCACGGCAGATGCAAGGGTCCGGATTAAAGCCGGGAAGTATAGGATTGTAAATAGTAGTCATATCGACAAAATTCTCCTCTCATCGGTTCAGGAAATAAGCTATTGAAAAGACAGGAGGAAGGAATGAGTTACCCTTCTTTAACGACTGTCTCGGATAGCTGATGTGTTATAATAGCTATATATTATCAGTGATTTGGACGGTATCCCATATCCATAGCGAGAGAGTATTTACCCAAATCAATCAGGCTGGGAAATAAATGAGAGGGGAGTTTGGAATGGAGCAAAAAGAACGACAAAAAAGGGAGTTTATGCTGCCCGATATGGACTCTACTTTCCGCGTGTTTGGAGCTCATTTGCGAACCGTTGAACCGGACTGGAGCTATCCGCTGCATAAGCATCCGATGTTTGAAATTAATCTGGTTCTGTCAGGTACACAGGATTTTATCGTGGAGCGAACCAGCTATATTCAAAAACCAGGTGATCTGCTGCTCTTCCGGCCAGGTGACCATCATGAGAGCCGGGTGTCAGGGGACGAGGACATGACGTATTACTGTCTTCACTTTGATGTGGATGAACCCTCCTTCCGTGAGCTGCTTTGCCGAACTCCACGTTGCTTTTATCCATCCGACAGCGAACTCTCCATAGCAATCAGGCCGGCGCTAGACAAGCTGATCGGATTAACGGCTTCGGAGGAGCCGGTCGTGCGTACGGAGTCCCGCATGTTTATGTTATCCGCGTTATTTGAGCTTTTTGCCGTCTTAAGCGGAACCTTGTCCAGGCTGAATCAGGATCCGGCAGGAATAAGAAACTCCGAGATTGCCTCACAGGTCGCTGCTATGCTGGAGCAGGCTGTAGATGAAATAGGCAGCAGCGGCAATCTGGATGATAAGGATACGGTAACTTCGGTCGCGGCTGCCGTCGGATACAGCACCTCTTCGGTGAACCGCATGTTTACGAGAGCATTTGGCGTATCGCCCAGGCAATATTTATCCACGATTATGCTGAAGAAGTCGAAGCTGCTGCTCATGGACCCGGAATTAACGATTGAAGAGATATCTTCCCTGCTCGGATACAACAATATTGCTCATTTCAGCAGACAGTTCAAACGTTGGACGGGGGAGTCGCCAAGCCGTTTTCGGGGCAGGTTCCACGAATAGCCGTATAATGATAAACTAGGTCTAAAGGCATTTTCTGGATAAGAGGAGTGAGGCATCATGCATGGCAATAGTCGTATGCGCTCCCTGCTAGGTTTGCTGATAGGCATAGCATTGATCCTGTCGGCATGCGGTAAACTCAGTTTTTCGGCCAATACGTCTGTCACGGCAAAAACAATAAATATCGGGGTCACTTATTCGCCCAATGCGATAACGCCATTGTCACCGATTGGACAGGTCTCTTCCTATATTGCGGGCCTCATGTATCTGCCGCTCTTTGAGCTTGATGAAGATCTGGCCTTTAAGCCGATGCTGGCGGATTCCATCACGACAACGGATCATAAGGTCTTTACGATTTATCTTAACCCCGCTGCCAAATGGAGTGACGGAAGTCCCATTACGGCAGACGATGTTATTTTTACGCTAAAGCTGATAACGAATAAGCAAATTTCCTCTACTTATGCCTATATGTTTGCCATTATCGAGGGTGTGGATTCAGCCGGCTTCCTGCCGGATGGGCAGTCCGAAATTGCCGGCGTAAATAAGGTGGACGAGCATACTTTGACGATCCAGACCAAAGCACCAACAACCCTAACCATTATGCGGGACACTATCGGACGGTATCTGTTGACTCTCCCGAAGGCAGCACTTGAGAATGAACCGCTGACTGCAATCAAGAATGGTGATTTTGTGCAAAAATCAGCCGTTATAAGCGGACCGTATCATCTCGACAGCTATGAGCGGGATCAGCTTGTCCAGATGAAGGCGAATACAGCCTATTTCAAGGGAACTCCTAAAATTAGCCGGTTAAACTTCAAAGTTGTGCAAGGCAGGGAGCTTGCCGATCAGCTCGAAAGCGGGGACATTGATCTGAATATACCTTCGTATGGGGCGATCCCGATTGAGGATTACGGCAGAATCAAATCGCTCTCTAATGTGACGGCAGAAGACCGTCCTTCGATTACGACCCAGTTCATGTACATCAATAAATGGGAACTGCCCGACGTAAAGCAAAGACAAGCCATCTCTTATGCCATTAACAGGGAGCAAATCGTCAACGAGCTGCTCCGGGGAGCAGGTGAGCCGGTGGATGGTTTGTTCACCAGCTACAGTCCTTATCTGGATCCGTCCATCAAACCGGCGGGATATGATCCGCAGAAAGCAAAAAGCCTGCTCGCAGAGTCAGGCTGGACACCCGGTACAAAGCTGACGTTATCCGTCTTGTCCGGGGACAGCACGCTGGAGCAGGCGGCGCATTTGATTGCGGACCAGCTTAAAGAGGTTGGAGTCCATGCCGACATTCAAATGGTTAAGCTGGCGCCATTGATTCATAAAATCGTGGAGAGGGACTATGATCTCGGCATGATGACCGTCTCGATGTCCCTGGTTAATCCGCTGCCGGATGTGGCGTATTTTCTGCAGGAAGGCAACCCTAACGGTTACAGCAATCCCGAGGTGGACAAGCTGCTGTCCTCCCTGAAGTCGGAGACGGATGAAGCGGATATCAAGCAGAGCTATAGCAGGCTGCAGCAGATCGTTGCCGAAGAAGTGCCGTTACTGTCTGTCTATGCGACTCGTTCCCTAGGCGTGGTCAATAATAAAATAGCGGGAGCGTCGCCGAAGGATTACGGCATGTTTATTCATGTTGAAGATTGGGACGTGTTGCCTTAAGCTTCATGTCCCTTTGTCATATCCAAAGTCAGCACAACCGGGCAATGATCGCTGCCAAGTACTAGGGAATCAATGCAGGAGTCTACAATCGAAGGAGCAAGTCTTGCAGAAGCAAGGAAATAGTCGATACGCCAGCCGACATTCCGTTCCCGGATTTTTGGCATATAGGACCACCAGGTATAAGCATCCGTCCGGTCAGGATACAGCTGGCGGAAGGAATCGATAAATCCGGCGTCTAACAGCCGCGTCATTTTCTCCCGTTCCTCGTCAGTGAAGCCGGAGTTGCCGCGGTTCGACTTCGGATTTTTCAGATCGATCTCCTGATGGGCTACGTTTAAGTCCCCGCACACGATAACCGGCTTATGCTCATCCAGCTTCGTAAGATAGCTTCTGAACATCTCCTCCCACTCCAGACGGAAATCCAGTCTCGAAAGGTCGCGCCTTGCGTTTGGCGTATACACCGTAACAAGATAGAAGTCTTCAAGCTCCAAAGTAATGACCCGTCCCTCGTTATCCTCATCTTCTTCGCCAAGGCCGTAGCTTACCGAAAGAGGCTTATGCTTGGTGAAGATCGCCGTGCCGGAGTAGCCCTTCTTCTCGGCATAATTCCAGAACATATGATAGTTTTCTCCCAGCTCCAGAGTGATCTGGCCTTCCTGCAGCTTTGTCTCCTGCAGACAGAAGAAATCCGCATCCATTTCATTGAAATAACCCAGAAATCCTTTATTCACGCAAGCCCGAAGGCCGTTAACGTTCCAAGATATAAGCTTCATGCAACCGTAATCTCCTTTGTCTATCATCTCTATTTCACTAGTGTAACATATGCTGTCTTCTACGAAGCCCATAAAAATTTGCCTATGCGGCATACGTCCGCAAGATGATTCTGCTACAATATAGGGACAGAACTGGAGAAAGAGGAGATGGCATGAAGTTCAGACCGTGTATCGACCTGCACAGCGGGAAAGTGAAGCAAATTGTTGGGGAGACGCTTAATGTGAATCCGCAGCATGTCGTTGAAAATTTTGTCTCCGAGCATGACTCGGCGTATTATGCTTCGATGTTTAAGCGGGACGGCCTGACAGGCGGCCATGTGATTATGCTGGGCGGCGGCAATGAAGAGGCGGCATTATCCGCTTTGCGCGAATACCCGGGAGGCCTGCAGATCGGCGGAGGGATTACGGCAGAGAATGCGGCAAAATACCTCGAGGCAGGTGCTTCGCAGGTGATCGTCACTTCTTATATTTTCCGAGATGGCGAGCTGAATATGGACAACCTGAGCAAAATTGTCTCCGAGGTCGGCAAGGACAAGCTCGTTATCGATCTGAGTTGCAAGCAAAAGGACGGAAGCTGGCATGTCGTAACGAATCAATGGCGCACGTTCAGCAGCTTCCAGGTGAACGAAGCGAATCTTCGTGAGCTGGAATCGTATTGCAGCGAGTTTCTTGTTCATGCGGTAGACGTGGAGGGGAAACGGACAGGCATTCTGGAAAGCCTCGTGAAGCAGCTCGCGGATTGGGTACGGATCCCAACCACGTATGCCGGAGGCGCCAGGTCGTTCGAGGATCTGGATCTCTTCCGTCGTCTGACGGACGGCAAGCTCGACATCACGATCGGCAGCGCGCTTGATATCTTTGGAGGCACTCTCTCCTACGATAAGGTTGTGGCTTACTGCCGGTAGAAAGGTCGTCATATCATACATCGAATCTGAAAACATCATTGAACAGCTGTCTGCACATTCGGTGTTACAGCTTCTGTTGTCTTCCCTTTGCTTGAATAAATTTTTGAATTTTGCAAAGGGAAGACAAAGGCAGGCGCTTCGCTAGTGAGAAAGTTACTCCTTGCCATGACGCATAAATAGCCAAACTCCAAACAAAATGACCATACCCGCCCCAAGCTGCCAGCCGGTCAGCGCCTCCTTGAGCAGCGCCCACGCCAGAAGCGACGCGATGACCGGCTCACCCAGCACAGACATGGAGACGGCCGTGGCATTCATATACTTCAGCAGCCAGTTGAACAGATAGTGGCCGAACAACGTTGGTACAATCGCCAGCAGCAGGAAAATGCCCCATTCGTTCTTGCTGTAGCCGGTAAACGGATAACCTTGTATGAGGTTATAGACGGCAAGGGTCGTAGCGGCAATCGCAAACACCAGGAAGTTATAGGCAAAAGCGCTTGTGGTGCTTCGCAGCTGTTTGCCAATGAGCATATGAATCGCTACGGCAATCGTCCCCAGAATCGACAACACATCGCCGTATAAGGCTTCTTTTGACAGCGCAAGGTCGCTTGAACCAATGATCACGGTGCCGACCATCGCAATGCCCATGCCGATCAGCATGATCTTGTTTGCTTTGGTTTTGAAGATCAGATAAGAGCCAAGCATGACCAAAACTGGTTCCAGCGCCAGGAAGATTGTTGAGCTTGCTACCGTCGTGTAGTTCAGCGATGACATCCACAGCAGGAAATGCAGGGCGAGCATAACTCCCGAGGCGAATAGCAGCAGAAGCTGGCGGAACGTATGGAAGAGCAGCTCCTGTTTATATTTCCAGGCAAGGGGAAGCATGATCAGGATAGTCAAATACAGGCGGTACATGCCGATAACCGATGGCTCGGCGCTCGACCACTTGATGAAGATGGATGAGAACGAGATGGCAATAATGCCGACGATATAGAGGAACTCGTAGGCGGAGAAAGACTTGGATGCGCGATTCATGAATGATACTTCTCCCATGCAATAAAATAGAATAAAAACCCCAACAAGTAATACTACTACAGGTGGGGAAAGGGAGCAATTTGTAACTTTTGTTTCCTGCGATTATCGCTGAAAAAAACGATTGACAGTCCTTTGCTTTCTCGCTATGATCAGTAACAACAGATACGGATTGACGAAAATGTCAGTCTGTCAAATCGAGATCGAATCGACTGGACCAACCAGAGATTCAATGGGAATGCCTGTATAAGGCTGCCATTGGATCTTTTTTTATACCCTAATTCCCACTATTCCAATGCGAAAATTTAAAATCGAGTGAAGCAACCAAAATTTGAGGAGGTGCCGGCTATGTCAACGGCATTATTGGAAATTGTAGATGTGAGCAAAACCTTCCATTCATCGGGTGAAGCAGTTCCGGTTCTGGACCGGCTGAAGCTGACCATTAATCAAGGGGAGATTGTATCGATCATCGGGCCAAGCGGCTGCGGGAAAAGCACGCTGCTCAAGATTGTAGCGGGTCTTGATATCGATATTGAAGGCCGTGTTCTACTGGAAGGGGAGCAAGTGAAGAAGCCTTCTCAGGAGAAAGGGTTTATTTTTCAGGAGCATCGTTTATTCCCATGGCTGACGGTTGAGAAGAACATTGCCGCGGATCTGTCCCTTCGTAATCCCGATGTCCGGAGGAAAGTAGATGAGCTGATCAAGCTGGTCAAACTGCAAGGCTTCGAGAAAGCTTATCCGAAGCAGCTGTCAGGGGGCATGTCCCAACGGGTGGCTATTGCAAGAGCTTTGCTCCGCAATCCGAAGGTGCTGCTGCTCGATGAGCCGTTTGGCGCGCTCGATGCGTTCACCCGCAGCCATATGCAGGAGGCGCTTCTTGATATTTGGCGGGAGAACCGCACAACGATGCTGTTTGTGACCCATGATATCGATGAAGCGGTCTTTCTCTCGCACCGGGTTATCGTGCTGGACGCACGTCCCGGCCGGATCAAAACAATCGTGCCAATCGATCTGCCTTTCCCTCGGAAAAGAACGGGCACTGCGTTCCAGGATCTTCGCACCCTGGTCCTGCGAGCCCTCGATCATGAGGAACCCGAAAAAGAGTCTTACACAATCTAGTGATAGCGGAGATTGTTTCGGCCGAGCGAGACTACTGTGGTGTTTGTTTAGCGGTCAGCGGAGGTTGTTTGGCCGAGTGTATCTATTACGTGTTTGTTTAGCGGTTAGCAGAGGTTGCTTTGGCCCTAATGTTACTATTGCGTGTTTGTTTAGCGGTTAGCGGAGGTTGTTTCGGCCCTAGTGTGACTATTGCGTGTTTGTTTAGCGGTTAGCGTAGGTTGTTTCGGCCCTAGTGTGACTATTGCGTGTTTGTTTAGCGGTCAGCGTAGGTTGTTGGGTCGAGTGTGACTATTGCGTGTTTGTTCCAACATATGAACTCGTCTAATCAAGGAACAAACCGCAAGGAACAATCGACCGAACAACCGGAGCGCCAACCGGAGCGCAGAACAAACCGCAAGGAGCAATCGACCGAACAACCGGAGCGCCAACCGGAGCGCGGAACAAACCGCAAGGAGCAATCGACCGAACAACCGGAGCGCCAACCGGAGCGCGGAACAAACCGCAAGGAACAATCGACCCAACAACCGGAGCGCCCAACCGGAGCCTAGAAAGGATGATTTAATTATGTCTAATAATCTTACAACCGAAGCCTTAAAAGGAGTTAAGCCGTCCCCGGTTGCATCAAAACCGGCAGCTGCTATTCGCGCGACGAGGAAGCAGGGGGACTTCAAAGGAAGAAAGCTTCTGACGGGCAGCCTGCTGCCGCTTATTATCGTAGGAGGCTGGCAGTATGTAAGCGGGACGGGGATTGTGGATCCGATGCTGTTCCCGGCTCCTTCTTCCATCGTCAAAGAGTTCTATGACATGATCGTCTCGGGCGAGCTGTTCCGTCATCTGGAGATTAGCGTGCTTAGAGCGCTGCTTGGCTTCCTGCTTGGCGGCAGCCTGGGGCTTATCTTTGGTCTGGCGGTGGGTATGTTCAACAGGGTCGAGGAAATTATCGATCCTACGGTTCAAATGATCCGTACCGTGCCGCTGCTGGCGATTACGCCCCTGTTTATTTTATGGTTCGGATTTGGGGAGACGTCGAAAATCCTGCTGATTGCTCTAGGTGCGTTTTTCCCGCTGTACGTTAATACGTTTCTTGGCGTACGGAATGTCGATTCCAAGCTGTTTGACGTTGCGCGGGTATTGGAGTTCAAACGGCTGAATCAGATGATCCGGCTTGTCCTTCCGGCAGCGATGCCAAATGTGCTTCTGGGGCTTCGGCTCTCGATCAGTATTGCGTGGCTGGTGCTGGTAGTGGCCGAACTGATGGGTGCCGACCGGGGCATCGGTTACTTGATCCAGGATGCCCGGTCGTTTATGCGTACGGAGGTTGTGTTTATCGGTATTATCCTATTTGCTGCCGTAGGCAAACTCACGGACTCGCTTGTACGGGTACTGGAGCGCCGTCTGCTCAAATGGCGGGACAGCTATAAAGGTTAATTTAATGACTGGCAGGGCTCTGCGGCGGGATTGGACGGGGGGGCAGCTTGGCTGCTTCCGCTTCGAAATACTCCTTCAGCTCGGCTTCCTTGCGTGGGTCCGTCATGGTTACCTTGCCTTCCAAATGCTTGCTCACTAGCAGTTCCCAGGTGGGGGCTGCCTTTTGGGCACGCATGGCGCGAACGGCATTTTTGACAAGTCGGCGTTCCTTCGCATTGGTGTAGAGATCCTTATATTTTTGCTTATAGGTGTCAAAATCCAGATGGTCAAACACGGCGCGGAACACATCTGCCGTCATAATTGCATCGTCCAAGGCGCGGTGGGCATTGCCTTCGGAGACCAGATTAAGGTCGGCTAATGCGGCTTCTACGCTGACGTCATTTGTAACATTTTTATAGCGAAGATAGCCCTTTAGAAGGTCCAGATAATCGATAGACAGCCAGAAGGCATCGTCCAGTTTGTGCATCCGAGTATCATAGATAATCCGCTTCAGGTCTTCGCCGCCCCAAGTCAGGATTATAAACTGCTCGCCGCGGTCCAGCCACTTGATGAATTCGCCGATGACATGCGGAAATCGTGGTGCTATATCAATTTCTTCCTGCGGAATGCCTGTTTTTTTCTTAATGAAGGAATTCAGCTTGGAGAAGTAGACCGGCTTGATCAGAGAAGAAAAAATATCGGTCTGCTGAAGCTCGGCATTCAGCCGCACGGCGCCAATCTCAATGACTTCCATAGGAAGGTCGCTTGCGAATTTGCGTCCGTTAAATTCAATATCCAGAATAATATAATTCATTTATTAACCCCCGATTAATTGCTCATGCCTATCCATTCTAACAGAAATGAGAAGAAAACAGGAATGAGCGTATGAGAACCTCATGAGAGGATCAGTTGTTAAAAGGAGCAAACACCATGGCCAGGAATGTCATCAAGGATCAGCAGCAGAGGGAGCTGCGACGCAATCAGATCTTAACGGCAGCTGCGTCGGTATTTACGAAGCGTGGCGTAGCAGTGGCGAAAATATCGGATATCGCGACCGAAGCAGGATTAAGCTACGGTCATGTTTATAATTTTTTTGAATCCAAAGAAGAGATTCTGACGGTGCTTGTACAGTCCTCGCAAGAAAGGTACACAGAATTATTGAAGGAAGCGCGGGTAGGCAGCGGCACGGTCATTGATAAGCTGAGATGGCTGATCAGCCAATATATGCACAGCAGCAGGACCGGAACGATGTATTGGGTTGTGCTGCAGGCGCAGGCAACAGAGGTGTTAAGTCCGGAGGAAAAGGAAGCCATACACCGGAATGTTCATCTGAACCGCGATCTTCTCGCGGATATTTTGCGTGACGGTCAAGCAGAAGGGACGATTGCCGAAGGTAATCCGGTTGAGCTGGCAACGCTTTTGCTGACGCTGTTCCATAATACGGCCATGTGGGAGTATCGCGGATTTGGCGAGCCTTCCGATCTTGTCATAGACATCATGCTTAGGTTGGTTGTAAATAATCCTAGTAAATAAATTGGAATAATAAGAAAAAAGTGGTTGACAGTCCAAAAGGCAGCTGGTAATATCAGAATCACCAAATGACAAATTGATCACTTTATCAGTTTGTTCATAATAAGAGAATAGAGAATCGACTGGTCGACCGGAGATTCGCTTTCGTAACCTACCTTGCTAACAGGGACGGTTAATGGAAGCGAATTTTTTTATTTCTCTAAATCCGATTAAACATATAAATAAACTTATATTAAGGGAGTTGGAGCTTATGAAGAGAAACAAGTTGCGTACGCTTACGATTACGGCGTTGTCGGTTATAGCACTGGTTACGGTGCTGGGCGGCTGCGGCAGCAAGGATTCAAATGCGAAATCCGAAGCGGGATCAGCTTCGAATGCCGGAGCAACGGAACGGCCGCATATCACGGTCAACGTTGCGATTAACGGAGGATTAACGCCGCTCCTGCTGGCCAGAGAAAAGGGTTGGCTGGAGGAAGAATTCAAGAAGCTGAACGCCGATGTAAGCTGGAGTGAATTCCAGAGCGGGCCTCCGCTGCTCGAATCACTTGCCTCGAAGCGCGTGGATCTGTCTTTCCTGGGGGATGGCGCTACAATCTCCGGTTTGTCGGCGAACCTGCCGTTTGAGGTAATTGCCCTTCTCAGCGATGGTAAGCTGTCGAACTCGATTATTACGCCAAAGGACAAAGGTATTGCAAAGGTGGAAGATCTGAAGGGTAAGTCGATAGCCGTTGCCAAAGGAACGACGGCACATGTGTTTCTGCTGAAGGTGCTGGAGAAGTATGGGCTGAGCGACAAGGATGTCAATCTTATCGCTCTGCAGCCGGAGGATGCGCTGCCGGCATTCGAGACCGGCAAGGTGGATGCCTGGGTAACCTGGGACCCTTATACCACGAAGGAGACAGCGTCGGGTAAAGCGGCTGTTATCGCGGGAGCCAATGAAGGAATTGCCGCACCGGTATCTGCTATTGCAAGAACGGATTTTGCGAAGAGCAATCCTGAGCTTGTAACGGCGTTCCTGAAAGTATATAAGCAAGCGATTGATTGGCAGAATGCCAATACCGACGAAGCGGTTCAGACCTATGCGGATTTGAAGAAGATTGATGCAGGTGTTGTGAAAGCATTGCTTACAAGCTCCGCCCCTAGTCTTCGTGCGTACTCGCAGGAAGAGCTGGATGCGCAGCAGAAGTCGTCGGAGCTCCTGCTCAGCAACGGCTTCATTAAGAATAAGGTTAGCTTCCAGGATCATGTCGTTTCCAGCTATCTTGAGAAGCTGTCCCAATAAATATTAAAAATTAAAGGAGCGATTATCCATGACTCAATTAACTGTAGACACATCCCGTCAATTTGATCTTTTTACGAAACGCCAAATTCAAGGCGGCCCGCGTTTCTTGCAGCGTTTGGCTGATGGACTTGAGGATCGTCCTTACACCTTATTCACGCTGAAGCCGCTTGGTCCGGTTATTGGTGCCGAGATTGAAGGAGTCGACTTAAGTGAGCAGGTTTCGCCGGAAGTAAAAGAAGAGCTGCATCGCGCTCTGCTGGAATGGAAGGTTCTTTTCTTCCGCGATCAGGATATTACAAGCCAGCAGCAACTGAATTTTGCAAGACAATGGGGAGAGCTGGAGAATCATCCGTTCCTGCCAAAAGGCGCAGCCGCCGAAATTACCCGATTCGAGAAAGATGCCAATATGAAGGGCCAGGAGAATAACTGGCACTCGGATGTCAGTTGGCGCCTTGAACCTTCCCTAGGTGCGGTTCTCCGGTTGTCCGAGGTGCCGCCGCAAGGCGGGGACACGCTGTGGGCGGACATGGGGGCTGCTTATGATAACCTGCCCGAGGATGTGAAGGAGCGCATTGATGGGCTGAAGGCGATTCACGATTTTACTCCGACATTTGGCCGGAACATGCCGCCGGAGCTGCTTGCCCAGAAGCAGGCGGAATTCCCTGCAGCAGAGCATCCGGTTGTCCGGACACATCCGGAGACGGGACGTAAGACGCTGTTTGTGAATCCGGTATTCACGACACGGATTATTGGTCTGGATGAAGAAGAAGGAGAGAAGCTGCTCCAATACCTCTTCCAGCAAGCGGCCATACCGGAATACCAAGTGCGTTTCCATTGGGAAAAGAATTCGGTTGCGCTGTGGGATAACCGCGCCACCCAGCATTATGCTTCTTCCGATTATTATCCAAACCGCCGCGTTGCGGAACGGATTTCTATTATTGGCGACCGTCCTTATTAATTATATACTTAGGGCAGGCTTGGCCTATCAAAGCGCTAAAGGAGAGGAAGCAATTGCCCGCAACAACATGGATTCAGCACTCCGTTATTTTTACCTTGAAGCATGCCGAAGGCTCTGAACTGGAACAGAAGTTTCTTGAGGACGGCAAAGCGATTCTAAGCTCCATTCCCGCTGTTCAGCAGTTCCGCGTATTCCGTCAAGTCAGCCCGAAGAATGATTACAAATTCGGATTCTCGATGGAGTTCGCTGACCAGGCGGCCTATGAGGCTTATAATGCGCATCCGCTGCATGTAAGCTTTGTAGAAGAGCGTTGGGTGAAAGAAGTAGAAGCGTTCCTCGAGATTGATTATTCGGAAGTGTAAAAAGTAAGAGGGTGCATCTGGAGGCCGATCGGGCTTCCGGAGACACCCTCTTTTTGCGTTAATAGGCCGGTTCGAAGGAAAACGATGCGATATTCATGACAAGCACGTATTTGGTCTGGTTCGTATCGGTCGTTAGCGTGAGATAAGCGGGGTCAAATGCCGTCAGAATGCCTTGTACGACGCCGGCAGCGGTTGATACGGTCATTAATTCGCCTTTGTGGCGGGTCATCAGGGAGTAAAGGGTTGATCCCGGCGTAATGAGATGGGAGACAGATGGCGTTGTCATAAGAATCATTCCTTTCTTGAAATGTCTGACAGTAATACGCTTTAATTCTAAGAATTTATAAGTGTTGAAACGCGCCCCGCCACCAAAGGATGGAGAGGCCGTTTCACCTTGGGTATATTATAAGTATCCGCTTACAAGCAAAAACGGAACCAGATTTTTAATAGGGTTGTCCGAATGTTGGATATAGGCCTATAATGGAGCGGGAATGTTCAATCTTTTTGCGTTTATTTCACTTGTGACTATGGGAGGTCATTATTTCATGAAGAAGCTGAAAGTACTTGGGCAATTAACAGAGGCGGGTGTCGTTGCAGTTCTGCGTGCAGATTCGCAGGAGGAAGTAGCAGAGATGGCACGCCGTGCCATTAAAGGCGGAATTAAAGCAATTGAAATTACGATGACAGTGCCGTTTGCGCTTCGCGCAATCGAGCAGTTGTCGAAAGAGTATTCCAGCACGGCTTCACCGGATGCGGACAACTTCGCGATTATCGGTGTAGGTACGGTACTTGATCCGGAAACCGCACGCGCAGCGATCATGGCTGGAGCAGAATTTGTGGTAGCACCTGCTTTTAACCCGGATACGATTAAGCTTTGCAACCGTTATGCGATTCCGGTTATGCCGGGTACGATGACGGTTCATGAAATTCAAAGCGCGCTCGAGCTTGGCGTTGATGTAGTCAAGCTGTTCCCGGGCAACCTGTTCTCGCCAAGCATCATCCCGTCGATCAAAGGCCCGCTGCCGCAGGCGAACATTATGCCAACGGGCGGTGTATCGCTCTCCAATCTGAAGGATTGGGTCAAAGCCGGGGCCGTAGCTGTAGGGATCGGTTCCGATCTGACGAAGGATGCGGTAGCAACAGGCGACTTCTCGCTGATCGAGCAAAAAGCAAGCGCATATATGGAAGCCTATCGCGCTGCGAGAGGCCTGTAGTTAGCAAACGTCCTGATGACGGGAGAGTTCGAATTTCTCCCTCTTGGGGCGTTTTTGTATGCTGGGCTTGGAATTATGCCGTCCCGGCATGGATATGAGGCGGTAATCGTATTGAAATGACCGGGTGATATTGTATAAAGTAGTACTATGTGCATGTAAACATGAAGGAGGCCGTTAAAGAGCATGGAGTACCGGATTGAGAAAGATACAATGGGTGAGATTAAAGTTGCTGCGGACAAGCTGTGGGGAGCTCAAACCCAGCGCAGCCTGCAGAACTTCAAAATTAGCGGCGAGCGTATGCCGATTCAAGTCGTTTATGCAATGGCGATCATCAAGAAAGCTGCGGCAATTGCGAACCTGAAGCTTGGCAAGTTGGAAGCGGAGAAAGCCGGCGTAATCGGCGAAGCGGTTGACGAGATTCTGACAGGCAAATGGGACGAGCATTTCCCGCTTGTTGTATGGCAGACAGGCAGCGGCACGCAAACAAACATGAACGTGAACGAGGTTGTGGCACACCGTGCGAACCAGCTGCTTGCCGAGCGCGGCAGCGAAGCACGCATTCATCCCAACGATGACGTGAACCGTTCCCAAAGCTCAAACGATACATTCCCGGCAGCTTTGCATATCGCAGGCGTTATCGATGTGGAAGACAAGCTGATCCCGGCTATCGATGTACTCGCTGCTACATTTGTAGAAAAAATGGAGAAGTTCGATAACATCGTGAAAATCGGCAGAACGCATCTGCAGGATGCAACGCCAATTACGCTTGGTCAAGAAATCAGCGGCTGGCATGCCATGCTGGAAAAAACCCGCGCAATGCTGATCCAAAGCGTTGACACCATGCGTGAACTGGCGCTTGGCGGTACAGCGGTTGGCACGGGGCTTAACGCTCATCCTGATTTTGCGGTTCAAGTTGCGACTGAAGTAACCGCTTTGACAGGCAAAACCTTCATTACAGCTCCAAACAAATTCCACTCGCTCACAAGCCATGACCAAATCGTGTACGCACACGGTGCGGTAAAAGCACTCGCGGCGGATCTGATGAAAATCGCCAACGACGTTCGCTGGCTGGCAAGTGGTCCGCGCTGCGGCATCGGCGAGATTACGATTCCTGAGAACGAGCCAGGCAGCTCGATTATGCCGGGTAAAGTAAACCCTACACAAAGCGAAGCGCTGACTATGGCAGCTTGCCAAGTATTCGGCAACGACGCAACAATCGGCTTTGCGGCAAGCCAAGGCAACTTCGAGCTTAACGTGTTCAAGCCGGTTATTATTTACAACTTCCTGCAATCCGTTGCTCTGATGGCGGACGGCATGATCTCGTTCAACGATAACTGTGCAGTTGGTATCGAGCCTAACGAAGCGGTAATCAAACGCAATCTGGATCAATCGCTTATGCTGGTTACAGCTCTGAACCCGTACATCGGTTACGAGAATGCGGCGGCGATTGCGAAAAACGCGCACAAAAAAGGACTGACGCTGAAAGAATCCGCGATCGCAAGCGGCCTCCTCACTTCGGAACAGTTCGACGAATACGTGAAACCGGAAGCAATGGTCGGCAAACGTTAATAGATGCAAGCAGGCTCCGGGTATCCGGAGCCTGTTTTTTTTGTGCGGGCTTTTGAAGTGTGGGGTTAAGGTCCCTGAGGGACCTTAACGCGGGCTAACTGCGGAGTTAGTGGTCGCTTAAGGTCCTTCGGGGACCTTAAGGTTGTCTGAAGCAGCAGATTTTGGCGGGAAAGTGCATGAGTTCGGGAGTTTAAGGTCCCTGAGGGACCTTAACTCGGGCTAACAGCGGAGTTAGTGGACGCTTAAGGTCCTTCGGGGACCTTAAGGTTATCTGAAGCAGCTGATTACGGCGGGAATGTGCACGAGTTCGGGAGTTTAAGGTCCCTGAGGGACCTTAAACTCGGGCTAACAGCGGAGTTAGTAGACACTTAAGGTCCTTCGGGGACCTTAAGGTTGGAAGAGTCTGCGGAAAGAAATTCGTCTGGTGGCAGGTGACTGGCTAAGCTTAACGATGTCGGGCATCGTTAAGGTGTTGGAGAGTGCGTCCCTGCTTAAGGCGGCAGGCTCGGATGCCAGCAGGCGGTCGAATATGGTATGATACGGATGGCAGATGCCCATGCGGCGGCTGCACATTTTGGATGTAAAGTAGGGTTCTCTTATGCATTTATTATCTGTTGAACATATAACAAAAAGCTACGGCGAGAAAATGCTCTTCGAGGACGTTACCTTTGGCGTCGAAGAAGGCGACAAGATTGGCATTATCGGCGTAAACGGAACGGGGAAGTCGACGTTTCTGAAAGTCATCGCCGGGTTTGAACCTGCCGATTCGGGCAACATTTCGATTGGTAACCGGGTGGTAGTCCGGATGCTGGCACAGGATCCGGCATTCGCACCGGGCGAAACGGCCCTCGAGCATGTTCTTGGCGGCGACTCCCCTCAGCTGCGGGCGGTCCGCGAGTACGCGGCTGCGCTTGAAGCGCTTGAGCTGAAGCCAACCGATGAGTCGCTGCAGGAGCGGCTGATTAAAGCGAATCAGAAGATGGATGAGCTGGATGCGTGGACGCTGGAGAGTGAAGCGAAGACGGCGCTTGGCCGGCTTGGCATCCAGAATTTTAACGATAAAGTGGATACCTTCTCAGGCGGCCAGCGGAAACGCGTAGCGATGGCAGCGGCGCTGCTGCAGCCATCGGATATTCTTATTCTGGACGAGCCTACCAACCATATCGATAACGAGTCTGTCGCGTGGCTGGAAAGCATGCTGCAGAAGCGCAAAGGCGCCCTGCTCATGATTACCCATGACCGCTACTTCTTGGACCGGGTAAGCAACCGCGTCATTGAGCTGGACAAGGGGCGGGCGTTCTTCTATGAAGCGAACTACAGCCGGTTCCTCGAGCTGAAGGTGGAGCGGGAAGAGCGTGAGGCGGCATCGGAGGATAAACGCCAAAACCTGCTGCGTAATGAGCTGGCTTGGATTCGGCGTGGAGCAAAAGCCCGGTCGACCAAACAGAAGGCACGGATCGACCGGTTCGAAGATTTGAAAGCACAGGCTCCTAAACAATCGTCCGGCAAAATGGACGTATCTGTTGCTTCTACGCGGCTGGGCAAAAAAATCGTGGAAATGGAGTCGGTCAGCAAACGTTTTGGCGACCGCACGCTTATCCGGGATTTCAGCTATATCGCAGTGCCGGAGGATCGTGTTGGCATCGTTGGTCGCAACGGCAGCGGCAAATCCACTCTAATGAAGCTGATTGCCCACAAGCTTGAGCCCGATGAAGGCAAGGTTGAGCTGGGTATGACTGTTAAGCTTGGCTGGTTCTCTCAGGAGCATGAAGAGATGGACGAATCGCTTCGCGTAATCGAGTATATTCGCGAAGGAGCAGAGCAGGTACGCACAGCAGACGGTACAACGATCTCGGCAGGCCAAATGCTGGAGAGGTTCCTTTTCCCGCCGGCCATGCAGTGGTCGATCATCGGCAAGCTGTCCGGCGGCGAGAAGCGCCGTCTGCAACTGCTGCGAGTCCTGATGAATGCTCCTAACGTGCTGCTGCTTGACGAGCCAACCAATGACCTGGATATTGCAACGTTATCGGTGCTGGAGGATTATCTCGACGACTTCCCGGGCGTTGTGTTTGTGGTCTCTCATGACCGCTACTTCCTTGACCGTACGGTTGATAAAATATTTGCCTTTGAAGGTGAAGGCGTTATTACGCAGCATGTCGGCAACTATACGGAATACCAGGAATATGTGGAGAAGCATGGCGGTTCTTCGGATTCAGCCGGTCTTGCTGCGGGAAGCGGCAAACTTGCACAGGCAGCGATTAAGCCGGCAGCAGGAGCAGATGCATCAGCGGCAGACAGCGGAAGCAAACCATCCGGTGAGAAAGCTTTACGGATGTCGTATAAAGACCAGAAGGATTATGAGCAGATTGATGAGTGGATCGCGAAGGCGGAAGAGCAGCTGGTATCCGTTACTGAGCGGATGAATAATGCGGGCAGCGATTCTGCTCTGCTGCAGCAATTGGTTGACGAGCAGCAGCAGCTGGAGACGAAGCTGGAAGAGCTGATGGATCGCTGGACGGAGCTTAACGAGCTCGCCGAGAAGATCGCAGCACAGAAAAAAGGCTAGACCGTTTATAGATGCAAGAATCATCACGAACAGCCCAGTTCAGGCTGTCTGTGTGACCATTCTTTAAGCATAAGCTTACGAAGCAAGAATCATCACGAACAGCCCAGTTCAGGCTGTCTGAGTAATAATTCTTTTCAGGAGGACAAATCCATGGCAAACGATATTCGCAACATCTATTGCATCGGCCGAAACTACCGGCTGCATGCGCTTGAGCTTGGCAACGAGGTGCCGGAGGAGCCGCTCGTATTTACGAAGCCTTCTCATGCTGTCGTACCGATGAATGGCAATGTCGTAGAAATTCCGGGCGGACGCGGGGAAGTGCATTTTGAGCTGGAGCTTGTGCTGCTGATTGCACGCCCTCTTGAACCGGGCATGTCACCGGATGACATAATTGACGGATTTGCGCTGGGACTCGACCTGACACTGCGCGATGTGCAAAGCAAGCTGAAAGCGAAAGGCCAGCCTTGGCTCGATGCCAAAGGCTTTAAAGCTTCCGCGCCGCTTGGCGAATGGATGGCTTATCCGGGTGAGGAGGGGCTGAAGGAACATGATTTCGCCCTGCTTCGCAACGGCGAGCAAGCGCAGCTTGGCAACTCGCGGGATATGCTCTTCAGCATCTCCGAGCTGGTGCGCCATATCGATTCGCGTTACGGGCTTGGAGCCGGGGATATTATCTTCACCGGCACGCCTGCTGGCGTAGCCGCACTTCATGAAGGCGACGTGCTCGAAGCACTATGGAATGGTGAGAAAGCAGCAAGCTGTAAGGTGAAGCTGGTATAGTACCGTTTAAATGAACTATCTTAAGAGCAAGACTGTCGAGAAATTGTCGACAGTCTTTTTTTATCCCGTTTCAGATCTTCTTCCCGTTTAAATTCCGTTTAAATTCTGAAGGTAAGATGATCTCAGATGAACGAAGTACGAAGTAGAGAGGTGCTAATGTGAAGAAAAACAATAAAACGCTTATCCTGATCGGCTTGCTTCTTGGCCTTATATTTGCCGAGATGGATGAAACCGTTGTCTCAACGGCGATGCCAACGATAATAAAAGAGCTGCATGGTTTATCGCTGTACGGCTGGGTAGCAGGCGTATATATGCTGGCCATGACGATTGCTATGCCTATATTGGGCAGACTTGCGGATGTATTTGGCCGAAAAAAAGTATATATGAGCTGTATGGCCTTGTTCTGTATTGGTTCCATTGTGTGCGGCTCCGCCGATTCGATGGCGCAGCTGCTCATTGGCAGAGGCGTTCAAGGTATTGGAGCAGGCGGATTAATGCCGATCGCTCTTGTTATTATTGGAGAGTCCTTCCCGCTTGAGCAGCGGGCGAAGGTGCAAAGTCTTATTGGCCCGCTGATGATTCTTCCGCAGTTGATTGGACCAACAATCGGCGGTTATTTTGTCGGCAATCTGAATTGGCATTGGCTGTTCCTAATCAATATTCCCGTAGCAATTATCGCTGTAGCCTTTTTGTTCAAAGGGATGCATGAGTCCAGAGGGGAAGAAAAGCACACCATCGACTGGGCAGGGGCAGGCACGCTTGTCGCGGCACTGCTGTCCTTCCTGATAGCGCCTGTATTGATAGATAATCAGGGATTAAGCTGGTCATCCCCTATTATCCTAGGTCTATTAGCCTTATCGGCTGTGTTGATGGCTCTATTCATTCGAATCGAGTCAGGAGCGAAGGAACCCATCATTCCGCTGCATCTTTTCCGTAACCGTAATGTTGTTGTCTTATCGCTTCTCGTATTTACGCTAATGCTTGGGCTTATGGGCGGCATCGCAACGTTTCCGTTCTTCGCGCAAAATGTCATGGGACTTACGCCAACGCAAGCGGGCTATCTGATGTTCGCTTTTATGGCCGGAGCTATCCCGTCCAGCATTGTAAATGGATTTCTAATTACCCGCGTAGCTTATCGCAACCTGTTTATCACCTGCTTCGTGCTGCCGCTTGTGGGAATCGCTATGCTCACGCAGCTCGCCGTAAGCACAACCCCGCTGTTTGTTATTATTGCCTTCTTTGTCATGGGATTAGGCATTGGAGCGCTGTTTGGCGGTGATAATCTGATCGTGCAGGAGTCCGTAGAAAAGGAGCACAGCGGGGTAGCGCTTGGCACGGTACAGCTGTTCCAATCGCTTGGAGCAACGGTTGGTCTTAGCGTATTCGGCAGTGTCCTGGCGAAGAGCATTAAGGACGGCATAAACGGCTTATCAAGCGGTTTGGATCCGGGAACCGTAGATACGATCAAGACAGGCGGCATTCCGGCCGGCTTGCCATCGGATCTGGTATTCAAGATTCAAACGGTATTTGCCAATGCCTTTGACCATATCTTCGTTATTGCACTCGGATTTGCAGCGGTATCGTTTGTGATCTGCTGGTTCTTGAAGAAGGAGGTGCTCACGAAACGCGAGGAAATAGACGTAGAGGCCGCTGGAAAAACGGTTGCTTAGCATAACAAGCTTAAAAACACCCCCGCAGAAGGCCGGAAAGCCAATGCGGGGGTGTTTTTTTCTCAGCTATCAGGCGTTAAATGCGGTCAGCATCCAGACATGCTTTTCTAGGGTGGTGTGTATCGCAAGCAGCATGTCGGCGGTTGTCTCGTCACCGGCACTTTGCGCAATTTCCATGCCTTGCTTAAGTTCACCGATTACGGTAGAGAAGTCGCCAATCAGCGTCTCGACCATCTGGGTAGCCGATTCGCTGCCGCTGGCTTCCTTAATGCTCGCGATCTTCAAGTATTCCGCCATCGTAGCGACCGGTGCGCCTTTTAAGGCCAGCAGCCGCTCGGCAAGCTCGTCGACATGAAGAGCCGCTTCTTCGTAGAATTCCTGGAATTTCACGTGCAGGGTGAAAAATTGCGTTCCTTTTACATACCAGTGATAGTTGTGCAATTTAATGTACAGGACGCTCCAATTGGCAATTTGTTTATTCAGAACGTCATTTGTTTGGGTCATAGGTTTCTCATTCCTTTCCTAGGCAATAGTGTGTGCGAAGGAAAGGATTTGCATACTTAAAAACCTCGGTTAACAGTGAGGCGAACGGATGATTCTCGTACGATCAGCCGGTGCGGAATAATGACATTAGGCTGATGGATAGGCTCGTCCAGAATAAGACGGATCAGCATCTGGGATGCTGTATAGCCAAGCTGGTAGGTGCCGATATCAACGGAGCTGATCGGCGGCGTTGCAAGCTCGGACAGCGCAATATTGTTGAAGCTGACAAGGCTTATATCATCAGGCACCTTGTAGCCGAGTTCGGTTAAGCCGCGAAGGACGCCGAAGGCAACCACATCGTCGATAACGACAAGTCCTGTCGGACGTTCAGGCAGCCCCATCATAAACGACATCGCCCGGAAGCCGCTTTCCTGCAGGAATTCACCTTCCACGACCCATTCCGACTGCATCGGCAAGCCAGCCTCGCCCATCGCTTTCTTGTAGCCTTCCATCCGGTCATGGGATACGGTCAGATTCGCAGGTCCGCTCACAAAGCCGATTCTTGAATGGCCTTGCTTGATCAGGTGGTGGGTGGCATCATAGGCAGCCTGCACGTTATCGTTATTGACCGTCATCATGCGAGTGTGCTCCTCGCCAGTACGGCCAATCAGGATGCTCGGGAAATCCTGTGCGCCCAAATAGCGGATTAGCGGATCGTTTACCCTTGCGGACAGCAAGATGACGCCATCTACCCGTCTGCCAAATACGAGGCGGGAGATCGTCTCGGTCTCATCATGTGCGCTTGTTGCTGTCGTAAGCAGCATATCGTAGCCCGCTCTTGTCGAGTGGGTCAGTATTCCTCTTAGCAATTCTCCGAAAAAGAAGTCCTGGAACAGCTCTTCGGCAGGGCGGGGGAGCATAATGGCTAACGTCTTAGTTGTCTTCGAGACGAGACTTTTAGCCATGACGTTTGGGTGATAGCCCATTTCCTCCATAATCTTTTTGACCTTGGCAGTGGTCTCCTTGCTGATCCGGGGATGATTGGATACCACCCTCGACACGGTCGAAGGGGAAACGCCTGCTGCTCTCGCAATATCTTTAATGGTTACCATCGTTATCGTGATCCCCTTACTGTTATGCAATCGTTTGAACTCTATGCCTACATGTTACTTGAACGGCTGTTTAAAGTAAACGGGCAGTTAGGGGCTTTGTTAAACAATCCATGAAATATTGGGAAAGTATGAGGAAAACGAAGGAAACGAGAGATAACTATTAAATTCCCTGCGCAGATCATCTGTGCAAACGTTTTAACAATTTCTATGGGCTGTTGTATGATGAATTTGTGGATATAACGCTTTCATGAAGGATATTGGCGGAAAAATAGCCGAAATCGAATGAAAACGGGGTACGCCCTTACTTTTTCATTGCCAGTTGCACAAACGTTTGCACAAATCGACATTTAGCGGCATGACAGCCGCGGTCGCATGCAGAGGCATAGGGAACGGGTGAAAATCGGCGGCACTATATCCCAAGTCATACAATACGAAAGGGGATCTTTAAGAATGAAAAAATGGTTTGTAACGACGATGATCACGGCGTTGTTTATCGTGTCGGCTTGCGGAGGCGGCGGCAGCAATAACAACGGCAGCTCTGCGGCAACCAATGCTCCTGCTGCTACGGACGAGGCTGCTGCTAACAACGCAGGTGCAAGCGAAGAGCCGGCAAATGAGACAATTGTGCCGGAGGAAGGCGCAACCCTGACGGTATGGGATTCGAAGAACGAGCGCGGTTTTGTAGAAGAAATGGCGAAAGAATTTACGGCGCAATATAACATTCCGGTGAAGATTGAAGAAGTAGAGTCGCCGGATCAAGTGAAAAAGCTGACGACTGACGGTCCTGCGGGCATCGGCGCAGACATTGTAACGTTCCCGCATGACAACCTTGGTCAAGCGGCATCGGCCGGACTTATTCTTCCTAACGATTTCTTTGAAGAGGAAACCAGAACAGCCAACGCTGAAGCAGCGGTTAACGCGGTGACTTCCGATGGTATCCTGTACGGCTACCCTCGCTCGGTTGAAACGTACGCGCTCTTCTATAACAAAGACCTGGTTCAGACACCTCCTGCATCGTTTGACGACATCGTTACATTCTCGAAGACCTTTAATGATCCCGCAAAAAATAAATATGCCCTCATGTGGGAAATGGGCAACTTCTACTTCAACTACATCTTCTTTGCATCTACTGGCGGTTATGTGTTTGGCGAGAACGGCTCAAACGCGGCGGATATCGGCCTGAACAATGATGGCGCGGTTGAAGGCCTGAAATCCTTCCAATCCTTGAATAAGATTTTGCCGATCAAATCCGGTGATGCTTCCGCAGACATTATCCAGGGCAAGTTTGCGGATAAATCGCTTGCGATGACGATTACGGGTCCTTGGAAAGTCGGCGACTTCAAGAACCTGGGCATTAACTTTGGCGTAGCTCCAATCCCAACCATTAACGGAAAATCGGCTGTGTCGTTCTCCGGCGTAAAAGCTTGGTATGTTAACTCATTCACGAAATACCCGAATGCATCCCGTCTGTTCGCAAACTTCATCTCTTCCAAAGCCGGCCAGTTGAAAGATTACTCGCTGACAGGCGCCATTCCGGCAAACAAAGAAGCGATGGAAGATCCAACCTTTAAAGCGGATGAAATTTCGAGCGGCTTTGCAGCACAATTCGTGAACTCGCAGGCTATGCCTTCCATTCCCGAGATGGGCAGCGTATGGGATCCAATCGGCGCAGCTCTGGCAGATATCTGGAACGAGAACAAAGATCCTAAGGCAGCTCTCGACAATGCGGTAACGCAAATACAAGAAGCGGCAAAAGGCACGACGAAATAATCGTTTCGCGAAATAAGAGACAGATGGCTCGCCCGCCGAAGCAGCTTCGGCGGGCATGAGGCTATGGAAGGGAGTAACACGGGTATGAATCGTCGTCGCAGTGCTATTTTGTCCGCCATATTTATGGGGCTCGGCCAGCTGTACAACCGGCAATATATAAAGGGAGTACTGCTCTTGCTCACGGGAGCGGCAGCGTTTGGTTATTTTATTCCGCGGCTTGTGCATGATCTTTGGGGGATTTGGACGCTTGGGGACGCACCATCCAAGATGGTGAAGGTAGGCAAGGTTTATCAGACGGTCAAAGGGGATCATTCGATCTTCCTGATGATTAACGGATTAATTACGGTTTTGATATTAGCGCTATTTATCACCATTTACATTATGAATATTCGCGATGCGTACCGTACGGGAGCTGCAAGGGATCAAGGCGGCAAGGCTGCCGCCTTCCGGGAGTCCATCAGTTATGTGTGGGACCGCAAATTCCCGCATCTGCTGCTGACCATTCCGGGGCTAGGCGTATTGTTCTTGACGATTATGCCGATTGTCTTCATGATCCTGCTTTCGTTCACGAACTACTCATTGCCTCAACATATTCCGCCGGCGAAGCTGGTCGATTGGGTTGGCTTCAACACCTTTAAGGATCTGCTCACGCTGAAGTCCTGGAGCAGGACGTTTTTTGGCGTCTTTACATGGACGATTATTTGGGCGGTACTTGCGACCGCAACCTGTTATTTCGGTGGACTGCTTGTTGCTCTGCTCATCGAACAGAAGGATGTTAAGTTTAAAAAGCTGTGGCGGACGCTCTTCATCCTGCCTTACGCTATCCCGCAGCTCATCTCGCTGCTTGTGATGCGCAATCTGTTTAACGGACAGTTTGGCCCGATCAACCAGTACTTGTCGTATTTCGGCTTTGGCAAGCTGCCTTGGCTGACCGATCCGACATGGGCGAAAGCGACTGCTATTCTCGTTAATATGTGGGTCGGTATTCCGGTATCGATGGTTCTTATTCTTGGCGTGCTTACCGCCATTCCGAAAGATCTCTACGAGGCTGCTGATGTTGACGGCGCATCCGGTTATCAGAAATTCCGCATCGTTACAATGCCGTTTGTCCTGTTCGCGACGGCGCCGATTCTTATCACGCAGTTTGCGGGCAATATCAATAACTTCAATCTGATTTTCCTGCTGACGAACGGAGAACCGCTTAACGGGGAGTATCAATACGCGGGAAGCACGGACCTGCTCGTGACATGGCTGTACAAATTAACGTTGAACAACAGCCAGTTCAATATGGCTTCGGCGATTGGCATTATTATTTTCATCATTATCGCAACGTTCTCCATTATTAATTACCGCCGTACGAAATCGTTCAAAGAGGAGGATATGATCCAATGAAGGCTGGTCAATCGAAAAGCCGTTATATCCGGCTGACGTTCAGCTACGTGGTGCTGTCTGTGATTGCGATATGCTGTCTTTATCCTGCTCTTTGGGTGCTGCTGTCGTCGTTCCGGCCGGGCACATCGCTCTACAGCGATTCGTTTATTCCGAAGTCGTTTACGTTGTCTCATTATACGGAGCTGTTTCAATCGAAAGTATTTCTCTATGGCAGATGGTACCTGAATACGCTGAAAATCGCCATTTTGTCGATGATCTTCTCGACGATTCTGTCGACGATGAGCATGTACGCGCTGTCGCGCTTCCGGTTCAAGGGACGGAAGACACTGCTGACAACGCTGCTCGTCCTTGGCATGTTTCCCGGCTTCATGAGCCTTGTGCCGGTCTATATTTTCCTGCTTCAGCTTAACCTGCTCGATACCCACGCGGCGATCATCATCGTTTATTCCGCGGGCTCCGTACTGATGAACGGCTTTGTTATAAAAGGGTTCTTCGATACGATTCCGCGCAGCCTGGATGAGTCGGCACGCATTGACGGCGCGAATCACCTGCAGATTTTTTACCGCATTATGCTGCCGCTTGCCCGTCCGATTTTGATTTATGTGGCGCTGACGACGTTTGCGGGGGCTTGGGTTGACTTTATTTTTGCCCGGCTGGTGCTTCGTTCGAAGGAGAACTGGACGCTTGCCGTCGGCATGTGGGATCTGGTCAGCTCGTATCAGAATTCGAACTTTACGATGTTCGCCGCAGGTGCCGTGTTGATTGCGGTTCCGATTACGCTGCTATTCGTCTTCCTGCAGAAATTCCTGGTTCAAGGGCTTACGGCAGGGGCTTCGAAAGGGTAAGGGACTGCTTGGCGAATAGGCTTCATAGACTAATCCGGTGCCTGAGGCGCCGGATTTTTTTGTTTGGGTTGGTTGTTTGAGTACGGCATCAAACGGGTAAATAGGCTGAAGCCTCATGGAGTGAAACAAGGTGATTGAATTCAGCGATCATGCGGTAAACTAGTTTTCTATGGCATAATAAATATATGGATACATCTGGTTGGAGGGGGGGCAAGTCGATGAATACAAAATCACTACGGATAGCCACTCTGGTTGTGCTGCTTATTAATCTTATACTCGTAGGTCTTGTGGAGCTCTTCACCTTTGAGATGGAGCCGGGCAAAGGAATAACGGGCAACGGGAATCCCGCGGTTGTCTTATGGTTTATCGAGCTGCCCGCTTATTTGCTGTTATTGACGGGTATAGCCCTAATCGTACATAAAGAACGCTATTTGCTGCAGTACAATCGGATATGGGTTTCGTTCATTCTCCTCATCCTGTTAGCCGTATCGATCTTGCTTCAAGTTGATAAAGCCCAAAGGATTCATGATCAGATTGAAGGCCGCATCGAGGAGTATGGCTGGCTCAATCCATACACGAATACGATCTATATTAACTTTTACTCGTTTCTTAGCGGCATTCTGCTTATGCTGCTTATTCAATCGGTTATTACTCTGATACGTATCCGGATAAAAGGGAATAGAACATAGAAAGACAAGCCAGCTTCAAATCCGGTACGATGAAGGGCTAACGCCGGTCACTTTCTTAAACACGTTGCAGAAGTAGCCCTGATCCTCGTACCCGACCAGCTGAGAGATGCGCGCGATCTTCAGCGTCGTAGTCCGGAGCAGCTCCTTCGACCGTTCGATGCGCACCCGCGTTACATAATCGTTGTAGCTGATGCCGACAATGCACTTAAACCGCAGGAGCGCTCGGCGCCGCAATCGAGTACGCTGCTCAGCCGCTCGAGTTGCTGCTTGATAATCGCAATAATCTCGCGCCAGCCGTAAATACTCGAGCTTCGCTACAGGCGTGCTTCGGAGGCGACTGGGATACACCGCGGCTAGCTTATGACGACGGCTCGTTCGCGGAATGGTAATAGACGAAGTTGCCGAAATGAACAAAAAAAGACGAAGCAGCAATGCTGCATCCGTCTTTTTTTGTGTTAATTAAGCTGCTTCCAAATGCCATAGCCGTACCCCGGGAGCTGCAGCAGCAGCTTCCCGGCTGCCGGCTCTAGCCGCTGCTCATCGCCGAGCAGCGACACCCAGCTGCCGCCGGATGGCACAGCGGCAACGGCCTCGCGTCCTCGCGCATTCATCGCGACGAGGATGCGCTCGTCGCCTTCGCGGCGTTCGTACACGATAACGCCGCCATTCTCGCCATTCGCAGCCTGCAGGAAGCGGATGGCGCTGCTCCGCAGCGCGGCGTGCTCGCGCCTCAGCGCAAGCGCCTGCTTATAGAACGCGAGCAGATCCTGATTCTGCTGCTCAGGCTCCCACACCATGCATTTCCGGCAGTCGGGATCCCCCTCGCCGTTCATGCCCACTTCATCGCCGTAATAAATGCACGGCGTTCCGGGATACGTCAGCTGGAACAAAGCTGCCAGCTTCATGGCGCGAGCGTCTTCGCCGCAAATGGTGAGAAGCCGCGGCGTATCATGGCTGTCCAGCAGGTTAAACGCCGTCTCCGTCACCTGCTGCGGATAAGCGGCAAGCTGCTTGCCGATCGCATCGGCGAACGCTTTCGCATCAATCGTCTGATGCCCGAAGAAGTCGAGCACGGCATTCGTGAACGGATAATTCATGACCGAGTCGAATTGATCGCCCTCCAGCCACATCATCGCATCATGCCAAATCTCGCCGAGAATATATGCCTCCGGATTTACGGCTTTCACCGTTTGGCGGAATTCCCGCCAGAACTGGTGATCGACCTCATTGGCCACATCCAGCCGCCAGCCGTCAATCCCGATTTTCTCAATCCAGTACCGCGCCACATTAAATAAATAAGCTTTCACATCAGGGTTTTCCGTATTCAGCTTTGGCATCATTGGCTCGAATGCAAAGGTCTCGTAGGTAGGAATGCCTTCCTCTACGCGGAGAGGCCATTCACGCACATGGAACCAGTTCGCATAAACGGATTTGTCGCCATTTTTCAGCAGATCCACAAATGGCGGGAATGTCCGGCCGGCATGGTTGAACACCGCATCCAGCAGGACGCGGATACCGCGTGCATGGCAGGCTTCAACAAGCTCCTTCAGCGTCCCGTTGCTGCCAAAGTGACGGTCCACCTGCATATAGTTCTCGGTATCGTATTTGTGGTTGGTCGTCGCTTCGAAAAGTGGAGTGAAGTAGACGGCATTAATGCCAAGCTCGGACAAATAATCAAGATGGTCAAGCACGCCCTGCAGGTCGCCTCCAAAGAAATTCGTTGGAGTTGGCTTGCCGCCCCAAGCTTCCGTCTCCGCTGGATTTAGCGAGGGATCACCGTTCGCAAAACGCTCCGGGAAGATTTGATAGAACACGGCGTCCTTCACCCAGGCGGGAGGAGCGAACACATCTACGGGATTAATATAGGGAAAATCAAAAAACGCATTTGGGTTATCCGGCAGCTCAGCCGGGAACCCGCTCTCCGTCATAATGACCGTTTCATCGCCATCCGTCAGGCGGAAGGCATAACGAAGCCTGCGAAACGGCGGCTCAATGGAAACCTCCCAGTAATCAAACAGGGCATCCGAGGATAATACGCTCATGTCGGTAATCGTAAAGGTTCCGCTCCAGTTGTACTTATCTCCGGCGATGAGCTCAACACGCTGGGCATCATTCTTTTTCGTGCGGATCCGAATATGAAGAGTGCTATTGTCATACGCATAAGCCCAGTTTTGCTTTGGTCTGTGATAGATCGCTTCCAGCAGCATAAATGAGGATCACTCCAATCGAATAATGGGGTAAAACAAAAAAAGGCACAACCTGCTAATAAATCAGCGAGGTTGTACCTTTGTAGGTAGCATTGCCTTTAAATTGTTGTTCGTTGTTCGAACCTCTTCATTATACAAGGAATGGCTCGAACAAGCCACAGGCAGCCACAAGAATTCACAATATCTTAAGCATGCACCGCGTCATGGCTTTGTGCTTCCAGGAAGCGTTCCGCATCAAGAGCTGCCATACAGCCGCTGCCTGCTGCTGTAATCGCTTGGCGGTATTGACGGTCTTGCACGTCGCCGCAGGCGAATACGCCAGGGATGTTGGTCTCCGAAGTGCCGGGCTTCACGATAATGTAGCCTTGCTCATCGGTGTCGATTTGGCCGCCGAGGAATTTCGTGTTAGGGGTATGGCCGATTGTGATGAACACGCCGTCCGCCTCTACGAATTCTTCTTCGCCAGTTGCGTTGTTGAGTACTTTAAGACCTTTCAAGCCCATTTCGCCAGGAACGATCTCAAGCGGAGTTTTGTTCAGGTTCCAGCTGATTTTTTCGTTCGCGCGTGCGCGGTCCTGCATGATTTTCGAAGCGCGAAGCTCGTCACGACGGTTTACAACGGTAACTTCGGAAGCAAAGCGTGTCAGGAACACCGCTTCTTCCATTGCGGAGTCGCCGCCGCCTACGATGATCAGCTTTTTGTTGCGGAAGAAGAAGCCGTCGCATGTTGCGCAAGTGCTGACGCCGCGTCCGATGTTTTCTTGCTCGCCTGGAATGCCAAGATATTTAGCGGATGCGCCAGTTGATATAATAACGGATTCCGCTTGAATCTCGCCAATACCTTCTACATCAAGCGTGTAAGGGCGTTTGCTGAAGTCTACGCTCTTAACCGAGCCATTGCGGAAGGTTGCGCCAAAGCGCTGCGCTTGTTTGCGCATGTTGGACATCAATTCGCTGCCAAGAATACCTTCAGGGAAGCCTGGGAAGTTCTCGATCTCCGTTGTTGTAGTAAGCTGACCGCCTGGCTGCCAGCCTTCAATGACGAGTGGTTCCATATTAGCGCGCGCAAGATAGATCGCCGCCGTTAAGCCGGCAGGGCCGGTACCGATAATAACTGTTTTATGCATAATGATTTCCTCCGTTCTAAATGGTGAATCATATTTCTAGTTTAAAATTATTATAATCTGTAAACTTTGTCAACACAGTTCATCTTATTTTCATCTAGATGTATTATTGTAGAAAGATAGTTTGCAGGAGGTGCTCCAATATGCCGAAAATACTCGTCGTAGATGACGATCCGAATATAAGGGAATTGGTAAGCTTGTTTTTGCGCAGGGAAGGTTATGAAGTAATAGAAGCGACTAATGGTGAAGATGCGCTTACCCGTCTGGAGGCAGTGAAGCCGGATCTTGCCGTAATAGATGTGATGATGCCCAAAATGGACGGATGGGCGTTATGCTCGGCTTTGCGCGAATCCTTCGACATGCCGCTGCTTATGCTGACGGCCAAGGGCGAGACGGCTCATAAGGTAAAAGGCTTCGAGCTTGGCGCCGATGATTACGTTGTCAAGCCGTTTGACCCGCCTGAGCTGATCGTGCGCATTAAGGCGCTGCTCAAGCGTTACCGCATCGCTTCTTCGCAGGTCGTTGAGCTGGGCGGCTTGTCGATGAACCGCTCGGACTTCCAGCTCGCGGCGAACGGAGAGAAGATTCTGCTGCCGCCGAAGGAATTCGAGCTGCTCTTCAAGCTGGCAAGCTATCCTGGCAAAACCTTCACAAGGGAGCATCTGATCGAGCAGCTGTGGGGAATGAATTACGAAGGGGACGAGCGTACGGTAGATGTACATATTAAGCGTCTTCGCGAGCGGTTTCCGGAGGAGGACTTTGGCTTCCATATTGTGACGATACGCGGCCTTGGCTACCGATTGGAGGAGCGGGCATGATTCGCAGCTTGTATGTGCGAATAGCGGTGACTTTTCTGGTCATCGTATTAGTAAGTATTAGTATTGCTTATTACACCGCCAATCAGCTGTTCAGGCATGATCTGAAGGGGCAGAACGGCATGGAGGAAATGATGATCACGCGGCTGGAGCGGCTGTACAATGATTCGTCTCCGCGTTCGCTTCCGGTATTTCTCGAGCAGGTGTCGAGCCTTCAGGAGATGTCGATTGTCGCCGTTAACCGGAACGGGCTGGTGATACAGGTCGGCCGGACAAGCCGGGCAATCGTGAATCATCTGTCTTATAAGACGGTGGCGGATATATTCGAAGGCGACAAGGCAAGAGTGGATTTCGTGGACGAGCATTCTAGTGGACCGCCAATCCCTCCGGCTTACGGGCGCTTGGCGCAATTTGGCAATACGAAATGGGCCGTTTTTATCGCGCCTGACCATGTAAGACAGGTCCGCAGTTTCCAGCGGAATACATTCACCATTCTGATTACGCTGCTCGTAGTTGGCTGTGTCCTGATTCTGTTTGCCGCCCGTTATCTGGTGAAGCCGCTCAAAATGATGACCGCCGCCACAACCAGAATCGCGAAAGGCGACTTTAGCGTGCAGCTGCCGATGTCGCACAAGAATGAACTTGGCGAGCTTGCGGACAGCATTAACAAGATGGCGCACAGCTTGTCGCAGCTGGAGACGATGCGCCGTGATTTTGTATCCAATGTATCGCATGAAATCCAGTCGCCGCTCACTTCGATCGGCGGTTTTGCCGAAGCGCTTCGCAGCGAAGATTTGACGGAAGCTGACCGCAATCGTTATGTTGGTATTATTAAACAAGAGAGCAGCCGTTTATCCCGCCTGAGCGAAAATCTGCTGAAGCTCGCCTCCCTTGATTCCGAGCATCATCCGTATGAGCCGGTTACGTACCGGCTCGACAGGCAGCTTCGTGACGCGGTCTTGTCCTGCGAACCGACCTGGCTTGCGAAACGGCTGACCGTTGAGCTGTTAATGGAGGAAACGGTTATTAAGGCCGATGAGGACCAACTGAATCAGGTGTGGATCAATTTGCTTGCAAACAGTATCAAATTCACGCCGGAAGAAGGGAAAATCTCGTTCCAGCTGTCGGAGAAGAACGGCTATGCGGTCGTCCGGATCGCCGATTCGGGCAGCGGGATACCGGAGGAGGAGCGGGATCGGGTCTTTGAACGGTTTTACAAAATCGATCCGTCGAGGGACCGTACTCATGGCGGAAGCGGGCTGGGCTTATCTATTGTGAAGAAAATTATCGACATTCACGGCGGAACAATCGAGATTGAGGACGCGGAGCAAGGGGCGGTATTTGTGATCCGTCTGCCGCTGAAACCTGAGTTAGACATTTGAGTTCGAAAGGGTGACGGCTATGTTTAATGAAACGAAGAGGCAGCAGGTGCGCAAAGCGATTATTCCGGCGGGGGGGCTAGGGACGCGATTCCTGCCTGCGACCAAGGCGCAGCCGAAGGAAATGCTCCCGATTATCGATAAGCCGGCGATTCAATATATTGTAGAGGAAGCGGTTCAGTCCGGCATCGACAGCATCATTATCGTCAGCGGCCGGCATAAGCGGGCGATTGAGGATCATTTTGACAAGTCTTACGAGCTCGAAAAAGAGCTCGAGGAACGCGGCAATGAAGAGATGCTCGCCATTGTCCGGGATATCTCGCATCTGGCGGATATCTATTATGTGCGCCAGAAGGAGCCGCTTGGTCTTGGACATGCCGTTCTTTGCGCGCGGCGTTTCATTGGCGATGAGCCGTTTGCAGTACTGCTGGGCGATGATATTCTACGCTCCGAACCGCCTTGCCTGCAGCAGATGATCCATCAATATGAAGAGACCGGCTCTTCGGTTGTCGCCCTGATGGAGGTGCCCTGGGATCAGACGCATAAGTACGGCATTGCCGCATTTGACAATACGGATCCCTCTCATAACCGCATTCTTGACCTTATTGAGAAGCCGGCGCCGGGGCAGGCACCGTCGAATTGGGCGGTTGTCGGAAGATATGTGCTGGATCCTGCGATTTTCGAGCTGCTGGAGCACGCCAAGCCGGGCAAGGCCGGAGAAATTCAGCTGACGGACAGCCTTCAACAGCTAAATCATGTGGCTCCTATTCTGGCGCATCGCTTTGCGGGCAAACGTCATGACGTCGGGGATAAGCTTGGATTTGTGAAGGCTACGATCGATTTCGCCCTGGAGCGGGAGGATCTTAGCGTGGAAGTCCGCAAATATTTGCGCGAGCGTCTTGGTTAGGAGCGCCTCAGCGAAATGTCCGGCGGCGAACGGCAGCGGGTATGGATCGCCATGGCGCTTGCGCAGCGGACGCCAATCTTATTTTTGGATGAACCCACCCGCTACAGCGATTATCTGCTTGTCATGAAGGAAGGGAAGCTGCTGCTGCAGGGTCTGCCCGAGTTTGTAGTGACGGAGCATACGATGAAAGACATTTACGGCATCGAGGTTGCGATTCATAGCGATGAACGGACGGGCATGTACATGATGCCGATTGGAGTTAAATAAAGGGTAATATTTAGCCGGATCCTGCTTATGCGGGGTTCGGCTTTTTGGTATTGGAAAGGCTTGGAGAAACTTTTTTTATTTTCCGTTAAGGAAAAATGGAGATCATTTATTTTTTCATATAGAATAGATAAGAGATATAGAAGATGAACATTTAAGTTGGAGGAGAATGGAAATTGTATTGCCATCATTGCGTCAGGGAGCATGATGCGGATGCCGTATACTGCAGCAGATGCGGCAGGCTGCTGGAGCCTTCACAGCGAAATTTGCAGCAAGGGAATGAAGAATCACAGGCGGCAGCATTGGAAGTATGGGATTTGGCGAAAGAACAAGCAGGCTCAGCACTGGAGACGTCGCAGCTGCCGGTGAGGCAGACTGCAGGCAGGAAGACCTTTTTAATCGGACTTATACCCGTCGTTGTTTTGGTTGTGATTGCAGCCGTGCTGTTGTCCTATTATTTATATGAAGCTAGATTAAATAACCGTGTACTCGACTGGCAGGAAACTGCCAGGCAGGAGGCGCTGGCGGGTAAATACGAGGAAGCGTTCCGGCAGCTTAACAAAGCAGCGGATGCCCGTCCGGGATTCAAGCCGGTGCAGGCGGACTTGAAGATTGTAGAAGAGGCGCTGTCGCTGGACCGCATGATGACGGAAATTCAGCAGCGTCTGGATGACCAGGATCTTGATAAAGCGGCAACCCAGCTGGAGCAGCTGAAATCGAAGCTGCGCGGGCGGGAAGAGCCGATTTTTGGAAGAGTGCGGAATCAGGTTGAGGAGTTGTCGACAAAGGTGACGGTGCTTCAAGTATCGGCAGAATTTGAAAGCATGGAGAGCATGGATGATCTGGCAAGCGAGTATAACCAGGTAAAAGGCTTGTCGGGTGATGAGGCACTTGCGCTCCGTCAGAAGATTGAGGCGAAGTTTGCGGATATCAGTTATAGTGAAGCCGATTCGATGCGGAAGAAGAAAAATTTCTCGGCGGCGATTACTGCAGCGCAAAAAGGGCTGATCTACGCGCCGGACAATGAGAAGCTGACAAAGCTGTACGATCAGATTGTGGAAGAGAAGAAAAACTTCGAAGAGGCTGAGCAGCAGCGGATTGAACAAGCGATGCAGAAGGCAGCGGAAGAGGATCTGATCAATCAGACGGCGGCGGTCAAAGTAAAGCATATTAATGCGGAGCTTGATCTGTTTGGCGATTATAATGTAACAGGGGAGCTGCTCAACGCAGCAACCCGGCCGATCTATTCGGTATCGATTGAATATACGGTTCATGATTCGGAAGGAAAAGTGATTACAACGGGCAAGGTGGATGCAACCCCTTCTTATATTGAGGCGGGAGAGACGTTCGGCTTTTCCTTTGTTGTTCATCATGTACAGGATGAGAATGCAACAGTGGCTATCGATCATATGACTTGGTATTTGGATTAGGGGAATTAGTCATGAAAAAAGGAACTTGGATTAGTCTCATCGCGTCTGTGGCAGTGCTCTGCGCGGGAGCGGGCACCGCTGCGTATATTCATGCGGAGGTGCCGAAGCATCTAAGCGGATTGCCTCTGCTTGCGGATGCCAACGCAGGTGCGCCTAAATCATTAAAGGATATTATATACGCAACGCAAAAGCTGGTTGTCATGATTGAAACGAAGGACGGTACGCAAGGCTCGGGCTTCGTCTATAACGATAAAGGCGACCTCATAACGAATGCGCATGTGGTTGCCGGGGAGAGCAAGGTTACGGTCAAGACAGCGGATGCGAAGGAGCTTGAGGGAGATGTCATCGGCATCAGCACGGAGACGGATGTAGCGGTAGTACGCGTGGCCGGACTGGCAGGCGTAGAACCGCTTGCGATGGTCCGGAAGGAAAAAGCGGAGATTGGCGATGAAGTCATCGCGATCGGCAGCCCGCTTGGCTTCCAAAATACGGTGACCACAGGGATGGTTAGCGGTGTAGGCAGAAGCTTTGAGATTAAGCCTTACACGTATAAAGACCTGTATCAGATCTCCGCGCCAATTGCCCCGGGTAACAGCGGAGGACCGCTAGTCGACAAGAAGACGGGTGAAGTCCTGGGGATTAACTCTGCGGGGATCGAGCAAAGCTCAATTGGCTTCAGCATTCCGATTGTGAATGTGCTCGATATAGCCGAGGCTTGGTCGGAGCATCCGATGAAGACGCTGCCGGAGTGGAAGCCAGGCGAGGAAGACAGCGCAGTGAAGCAGGATGCATCAATTACCGAGTATGCGGAATATTTGGTGACCCATTTCTATGACAGTCTTAATAATGCCGACTACGTCTACGCTTATTCCTTGCTGGGCGGCAATTGGAAGCTGGGCACAAGCTATGAGGTGTTCCGCCAAGGGTATATGATGACCCGGAATGTCGTTATCGACAATATTCATGTCACCAAAGAGAGTGATGATGAGGCGATCGTAACAGCGATCATCTCGGTTGATGAGCGGGTGGACGGCGAATATCGGCTCAGCAAATATCAGGTGACCTACGACGTTGGCTACGAGAACGACCAGCTCAAGCTGATCAGCGGTAAGGGGAAAGTCATCAAGCAAGAGGAAGAAAAGCAAGAGAAGAAGCCCGAATAGGGCTATAGATTGAAAAGAGGGCCATTCCCGCTGGGGAATGGCCTTCTTGTATTGTGTGCATTAGGCGCGCTGCTGCTTCTATGGGGCATTGCGCAAAATAAAGCTGGCCAAAATCTGCCTTACAGCTTGTGTTGTAGCTATCTTCTTAATCGTAGGTCGCGAAATGCTCCGCTACGTTCAGATGGGCGATGTCCGTCAGCTCTTGCGATAGTTCGTCTTCGGCGCGTCCGGATATGAAGAAAATAAGCTCGATTGAGACGGTGTCAAAGCGTTGCACAGGGAAGGTCAGCAACGTTTGCGGAAGGACACGGCCATTCAGGCGGAGGATATATTGGATTGGTCCGCCGATCGGGATACCGCTGACCGAAGCAATCTGGCCGTTAAACGAGAAGCGTACAACGCCAGTTGCCGCAAGGGAATCACGAATGCTCATTCCAGGCCGGAAAAATACCCGGTAGGAGTTGGTCACGTTCGGGAAGACACGTCCTCCATTAATGACGACAGTTACAAAGGATGGTCCAGGTTGAGGAGGGAATGGCGGAAACGGTGGAAACGGGAACGGCGGAAACGGGAACGGCGGAAACGGCCCCGGCCCTGGCGGGAATGGTCCTGGCCCCGGTGGAAACGGTCCTGGCCCCGGCGGGAACGGCCCCGGCCCTGGAGGGAATGGTCCCGGCCCTGGCGGGAACGGTCCTGGCCCCGGCGGGAATGGCCCCGGCCCCGGCGGGAATGGTCCGGGTCCTGGCGGGAATGGTCCCGGTCCCGGTGGAAACGGTCCTGGCCCCGGCGGAAACGGTCCTGGCCCCGGCCCCGGTCCTGGCCCCGGCCCCGGTCCTGGTCCTGGCCCCGGCCCCGGTCCTGGCCCCGGCCCCGGTCCTGGTCCTGGCCCCGGCCCCGGTCCTGGTCCTGGCCCCGGCCCCGGTCCTGGTCCTGGCCCCGGCCCTGGTCCTGGCCCAGGTGGAGGTGGAGGTGGTCCAGGCATTAACATCCGCGTGCCGCCGCAGCCGCAGTTGCTGACAACGGTGTTATTGCCTTTCCCTTCAATATACTTATAAGTATAGCTGCTCATGCGCTTTGTCAGACTCCTTTGAAGACAGATTAGGCATTCATCCTTATCCATCTTATGCGGCGGATGCCTATCCGTGTGCATGATGCAGTCAATGCGGCACGACACTTAATAACAAAAACAAGGCTGCCCCATAAAGGGACAGCCTTGTATCTTAAGCAAGCTCTTATTTAACAGCTGCTTCGTAACGTTTGCCAACTTCAGCCCAGTTTACAACGTTCCAGAACGCTGCAATGTAGTCAGGGCGTTTGTTTTGGTAGTTCAGGTAGTAAGCATGCTCCCAAACGTCCAGACCAAGTACAGGCGTTTCGCCTTCGAAGATCGGGCTGTCTTGGTTAGGCAGGCTCGATACTTTCAGTTTGCCGTCTTTAACAGACAGCCAAGCCCAGCCGCTGCCGAAGCGAGTTGTAGCTGCTTTCGCGAATTCAGCTTTGAATGCGTCGAAGCCGCCCAGTTCGCTGTCGATTGCTGCAGCAAGTGCGCCAGTTGGAGCGCCGCCGCCGTTTGGTCCGATTACTTCCCAGAACAGGGAGTGGTTCGCATGGCCGCCGCCGTTGTTGCGTACAGCTGTTTTGATCGCGTCAGGAACGATTGCCAGGTTGTTAGCCAGCAGCTCTTCCAGCGATTTGTCTTGCAGCTCAGGAGCGGATTCCAGAGCAGCGTTCAGGTTTGTTACATAAGCGTTGTGATGACGGCCGTGATGGATTTCCATTGTCAGCGCGTCGATATGAGGTTCAAGAGCGTCTTTTGCATAAGGCAAAGCAGGTAATTGATGAGCCATGATTAACAGCCTCCCATAAATAGGTTATGTAAAACTCTTCTCATATTATCCCTTATCCGAGTGCATAAATCAACATTAATGTTGCGAAAGTCGACTAAAGCGGACTAAAGACATACGAGAACTAGATTGTCACGAAAGACTAGAAAATATGCAAAAACGGTAGAAAACGATCCATATTTTGAGTAAATGATAAAAAACCCATTGTAAGCGCTTAAAATAAAGCGTTTTCAACGTTATTTAGCAAATTTCTTTAAAATTTTTAAGTTTTTTTTAAGATGAAAGGAGGATTTCGTTATAAAATGTCGTAAAATATATAGGTGCAGCACTATGACAAGGTATAGAAGGTGTATAATTAATGAACGTTCGTTCCTTCCAGTTGTCTGACTACAGACCGGTTACTACACTCCTCGAGGATGTATTGTCTGAAGAGTGTTACGAACAAACGATGGAAGCTTTTGCTCGTCAATTGTCATGGGACAGTGAGCTCGTACTCGTCGCTGTCGAAGAGTCGGAAGTTGTTGGTATGATCATCGGTACGATCGATAATAACAAAGGTTATTACTATCGCATCGCTGTTCATACAGAGTATCAGCGTCAAGGAATTGGAAAAGCGCTTATACAAGCCTTACGGCAGCGCTTTGAGCAACGCAACGTTTCCAAAATATTAATCACCGCCGACGAGCATAATGAACCGGTATTGCCGTTATATGAAGCGATGGGTTATGCTTCGAACGACTTCTTCCGTTCATTCCAGAAATTAAGTATTGTAGCAGGCTAAGTAGCTTTTTCGCGAAACGTATGCTCCGCCTCCAAAGGACGGCAGCCGTTTACACTTGGCCGACATATTAGCACATATTGTGCAGGGCATATCTGCGTCGCCATTGCTTTTGGCGGTCAGATATGCTTTTCTATTTAAAAGGACTATTGTTTGGAACATACTAATGAGGCAACGCAAAGTTGTTGCCGCGGTTTCACAATAAGTAAGGAGAGGCGTCATGGACATTTATCGGCACTGTGTTATCAAAAGCTTTAAGCACGACGGTCATATTCATCGAACATGGCAGCGCAACTACCTTGTGCCGACAGATCGGCTTGCGCCGGTGCACAGGGATCAGAATATCATTGTGCTCATAAATCGCCAGACGCCTATTTTGGAATCCGACGGCAAGCAATGGATCAGCCGGGTGCCGGCGGTATCCTTCTTTATTCCGGGTGAGTGGTTTAATGTCGTGGCGCTTCTTGAAGACAGCGGCATTCGTTACTATTGTAATATCGCATCTCCTCCTTATTTGCAGGGGGATGTGCTTACCTATATTGATTATGATCTGGATGTGATTCGGACAACTGACGGCAACCGTTATGTTGTAGATCAGGACGAGTATCAGATGCACAAGCTGGCGTATCATTATCCGCAGATGGTAGAGGACAAGGTACAGCAAGGGCTGTCTGCCCTTCTCAAACGAATGGATGAAGGAGCTGTGCCGTTTCAGGATGAGATAGTCCAAGGCTACTATGCAGACTGGCATAGCACCTGCGGGGAAAGCGAGGGGTAAGCCTGATGAGTGTATCCCCTTCAGATATAAATGAACCTGTCCCGCAGCAGATGGATGAGAAGCCGAGATGGATCAAGGAATTGCTGGAATGGGCGAAGACGATAACGATATCTTTTCTTATCGTGATGGTGCTTCATTTGTTTGTCTTTAACCTGTCGACGGTTGAGGGGCATTCCATGGAGCCAACGCTTCGGGACCGGGAGTGGCTGTTCGTCAATAAAGCTGCCTATCTGATCGGAAGTCCGAAGGTGGGGGACATCGTCATTTTGGAGGATCCTTCAGCCTACGGCGGTCAAAATGACTATCTGGTGAAGCGGGTTGTTGGCGTAGCAGGCGACCGCATCGAAATTTATAATAAAGAGCTTTACCGCAATGGGGTCAAGATGGCGGAGAACTATACCGATATCGAGATCGAGGATCTGGACTTCATGCCGGTAATCGTCCAAAAGGGGCAATATTTCGTAATGGGAGACAATCGCCATGCCAGAGCGAGCAAGGACAGCCGGAACTTCGGTACTGTACCTCGGTCGATGATTCATGGGAGAGCCGATTTTATCCTGTGGCCGTTCAAGCAGGTTAAGGCTTTGTAGCTTGATTTCTTCCAAGCAAATGCTTACGAAGCAAGAATTGCTCCGCAATTCTTTGTAGGAGATGGATGATGAAGGAAGTAACGATTTATACGGACGGTGCCTGCTCCGGAAATCCGGGGCCGGGAGGCTGGGGAGCCGTTTTGTTCTACGGTGCCCATCGGAAAGAAATTTCCGGGGGAGAGAAGCATTCGACGAACAATCGGATGGAGATTCAGGCCGTTATTGAAGCCCTAAACCTCCTGAAGGAGCCATGCAAAGCGAAAATCTACAGCGATTCGGCTTATGTCGTCAATTGCTTTCAGAAGGGCTGGATTCACGGCTGGCTGCGTAACGGCTGGAAGAACAGCAAGAAAGAGCCGGTTGAGAATCAGGATTTGTGGAAAAGCCTATGGGATCTGATGAAGCGTCATCAGGTAGAGTATATCAAGGTAAAGGGGCATAGCGATAATGAGTGGAATAACCGCTGCGATGAGCTTGCCCGTGAAGCGATTAAACGATTATAAGGGAGCACGGAGGGAGGAAGCATGCTGATGGACAAGAGCCGCTTGGCACAATTAAAAGAAGAAATGCGTGAAGCGGCGCAAAGCCTGGGCATCGACAAGATTGGCATTGCTTCCGCTGATCCGTTTACAGAGTTGAAAAACAGGCTGATCCGGCATCGCGAGCTTGGCCGCGAGTCGGGCTTCGAGGAGCCGGATTTGGACAAACGGACTAATCCGGCTTTGCTGTTTGATCAGCCGCAATCGATCATTGCGATTGCGGTTGCTTATCCGGCGAAGCTGCCTAATCCGCCGAAGTCGGAGCCAGGTGCAAGGCGCGGTATTTTGTCCCGTTCGGCTTGGGGCGAGGACTATCACAAGGTGCTGCGGGACAGGCTGGCAAGACTTGAAGCCTGGCTGAAGGAGCGTGTGCCGGAAGCGCGTGTGGAGAGCATGGTGGACACGGGCGCTTTGTCTGACCGTGCGGTTGCCGAGCGGGCAGGGATCGGGTGGAGTGCGAAGAACTGCTCGATCTTAAGCGAGGATCTCGGCTCCTGGATTTATCTTGGCGAGATGATTACGAATATTCCATTTGAGCCGGATACACCCGTAACGGAAGGCTGCGGCGAATGTACGAAATGTATAGATGCCTGCCCGACGGATGCATTGGTTGGTCCCGGACAGCTGGATTCGCAGCGCTGCATTTCTTTTGTTACCCAGACGAAAGGTTTTGTGTCTGACGAGTTGATGCGCAAGATCGGCAACAGGCTGTACGGCTGCGATACGTGCCAGACCGTCTGCCCGGTGAACCGTGGCAAGAACTGGACGCATCAGCCAGAGCTTCAGCCCGATCCGGAGGTCGTGAAGCCGCTGCTTGTACCGCTGCTTACAATCGGCAACCGGGAGTTTAAGGAGCGCTATGGCCACACGTCCTCCGCATGGCGGGGCAAGAAGCCGATCCAGCGTAATGCGGTTATCGGTCTTGGCAATTTCAAGGACAAGAGCGCTGTGCCTGATCTGATTGGCGTGCTGAAGGAGGACTCCCGTCCGGTACTGCGCGGGACTGCCGCATGGGCGCTTGGACGGATCGGCGGCGAAGAGGCGATGGAGGGCTTGCGCAAGGCTTTGCCTGACGAGTCTGATGAGGAAGCAAGAGTATATTTGGAGCGGGCAATTGCTAGTCTTGAGGCGGGTCTGAACGGAGCGGAAGAAGGAGCTCCGATCCCGCGCGAAAGCTAGGAAATATTACTTATGCGGGACGTTTGCGAATGCCCGCTTTACATGCTATTATAGGGGTCATTATAGACTATAGGCAGCAATGATAGAAAGGATCGGGTGAAGTATAATAATGTCGGCATGGAACATCATTATTCCGATTGTAACACTAATTGCGGGGGCTGCAGGCGGCTTCTTTATCGGGGTATTCTATTTGCGCAAGCAGCTAGAGAAAATGCAGAGCGACCCTGAAATGATCCAGAAGATGGCCAAACAAATGGGCTACAACTTGAACAAACAGCAGATGAATCGTGCACAGCAAATGATGAAAAATCAGAAAATGCCACGAAAATAAAGTGCGGTTAGTTGGAAGTAGCCGGAGAGGTGGTTCGAAATGGCGGGTATGAAAGACTACGTCAATTCGGCGGTATCGCGCAACCGGGAGCAAATTGAGCATCATGTAAAGGAAATTTTGAAGCTGGTTGGCGAAGACGTCGAAAGAGAAGGGTTGCTGGAGACGCCAGCTCGCGTTACCCGGATGTATGAAGAGATTTTTGCAGGCTATGAGGTAGATCCGCGCGAAGTGCTTGGCGTCACCTTTGACGAGCAGCATGAAGAGCTTGTTATTGTCAAAGACATTGTGTATTACAGTCAATGCGAGCATCATATGGCGCCGTTCTTCGGAAAGGTGCATATCGGATATATTCCAAGCGGTAAAATCGCAGGCCTCAGCAAGCTTGCAAGACTTGTTGAAGCCATAACGAGAAGACTGCAGGTACAGGAACGGATTACTACGCAGATCGCTGATATTATGCAAGAAGTGCTGAAGCCGCAAGGCGTGATGGTTGTTGTTGAAGGCGAGCATCTGTGCATGTGCGCGCGCGGGGTGAAGAAGCCGGGCAGCAAGACGGTTACCTCGGCAGTCCGCGGCGTGTTCTCGGACAGTGCGCTCCGTTCGGAGTTTCTGGCACTTCTTAAGCAATAGGGCGTAAGCAAATAAAAGGCCACTGCGGCATCAGGTGTGATTGGAACACTTGATGCTGCAGTGGCTTTTTTATGGAAAAGTGCGGGATGATTGAGTTTATAACGTTTGGGTGGTATCTGCGGAAGAGTCTGATCCGGAATCTGCTTCTGCCTGGAACTGTTGATCGACCTGGCCCAGGAATAAGGCCGCACGCTGGATGTATTCCGTTGGTGAAGCACGAAAGAGCATTTCATGCTGACCCTTAGGTACGATCCAGGAACGGGAGAGCGGGTTTGTCTGTTCTGCCGCAATTTGCTCGGCTAGCTGATAAGGCGCTTTGGCATCATTTGTGCCGTGCATAATGTACAGCGGTATATCGAAGGATTTCGCTAATATTTGATTGATCGGTACCTGCTTCAGATTCGTGCCCGACCAGATCGGCAGCATCGTCTCAATGAGCGGCATCGACGGGAACTTCGGAAGGGGCAGGAATTGCGTCACATTGTGGAACATCGTATCGGCAGTTGCCAGGAAGGTGCTGTCGAGTATCATCGCATCAATGTCATTGGTCTGAAGTGCGGCCTGCAGGGCTGTACCTGCTCCCATCGAGAAGCCCCATACCACAATCTCCTCAGCTCCGCGCGACTTGGCGAAGTGAATGGCGGCGAGCAGCTGCTGCGACTCTTCGATACCGGCAGTGGCCGGTGCTTTGTACTTCTGCGAGGCATAGCCATAGTCAAAAAGCACCACATTATAGTGAAGCCCGTGCAGCAGCTTCGTCAAATCATACATAGGCACCCAGTCCTCTTCGCGGTTCGCTCCGTATCCGTGGCTGAAAATAACCGTCCGTTCCGAGGATGCGTTCGAGCTTGCCAGGACGGCATCTGAATCATTGTACGAGGCTGGCACATACCAGCCGCTGACGGTCGTCCTTCCGCTTGCGCTGGGGAATAAAATATCTTCATAATCGAGGCCGGCAGCGGCCTTCGGATTGGAAGTAAGCGGCGCTACATAAGGATAAGTCAGCATCCAGGCGACATATCCGTAGAAGACGAGAACAAGCAGTAGGCATAGCGCTGTGAAAGAGGCAACCAGCGCGATGAAGAAATGCTTGCGCGTCTTCGCTTGTGGTCGTTCTTTCTGCAGCCCGCCGTCTAGTGGCGGAAACGGCTGCAGGGGATAGCCGGTTTCAAGCGGCATTGGTGTCATCATTGTTGTACTCATCTCTGTGTCCCTCCCCACAAACTATGTAAGCGCTTCTACATATCTAGTACTTTTATCGTAGACCCGAAGGGTAAGCCTGTCAATTGATGTCGATGTAATGTTAAGCATTTGTAATCAGGCTGTAATGAAAGATCTTTTCTTTACCATTCTCGCGGAATTAAGGTATACTGGATGATATTAAGTTTCATTGTACGAAACCAATTTGAGCGGAAAAAGGGAGGGCGGACTGGATGGAAGAAGGCAAATCGAATGTACGGGCGGTTGAGCGGGCGCTGGATATTTTGCTCTGTTTTATAGAGGGAACGGATCTGGCAATGTCTGAGATCGCAGAAAAGGTAGGCCTGCATAAAAGCACCGTCCACCGCATGCTTGCTACGCTTGAGGACAGGGGTTTTGTGGAACGGGATCCATCGTCAGAGCGTTATCACCTCGGGATGCGGATGTGGGAGCTGTCCGCCCATTTGTCCCGTTCGGATGATCAGTCCGTGATCTGGCAGCCGGAGATGGAGCGATTGCGCGACCGGCTGGGAGAAACCGTTAGTATATATGTACGTGACGGCTTGGAACGTGTGCGGATTCAGGCTGTCCAGAGTAATCAGCCGGTACGCCGGGTTGCGCCGGTTGGCGCAAGGCTGCCGCTTTATGCAGGCGCATCCAGCAAAGTGCTGATCGCTTACTCGGACCGTTTTGTTCAGGAGCAGATTTTCGGCGATCCGGCCTGGCTGCTTGCGTTCGATCTTGACCAGTACAAGCAGCAGCTCGAAGAAATCGTGCAGCAGGGCTATGCAACGAGCTTCGAGGAACGCGAGCCCGGTGTTGCGGCGTTGTCCGCGCCCATCTTCAACCGGCACGGCCAGGTGTCAGCGGCGCTGTCTGTATCCGGGCCGTCCAGCCGTCTGACCATGGAGACCATGCGTGAGTACTCACCTGTCCTGATCGAATACGCTAAGCGGATGGGAACGATGATCAAGTAAGGTTAAGCGGGCCAACTGCGCATTTGAATGTTCTTCCGATCATCATTGCTCGAGGTCATTAACCTGTCTATAGGAAAAGAAAAAGCGACTGTGCAGGCTAAGCCTAGCACAGTCGCTTTTTGTTGTTGCAGCTACATGATCTGCCGGAGCACCGTTTGAAGGATGCCGCCGTTGCGGTAGTAGTCCACGTCGACCATCGAGTCGAGACGGACGGATACGTCGAACTCGGACACCTTGCCGTCTTCGGCGGTTGCTTTGACGTGGACCTTTTGCCCCGGCTTAATGTCGTTAGACAGCCCCGAAATATCAATCGTCTCGCGGCCGTTGAGGCCAATGGATTTCCAGCTTTGCCCCTCGAGGAACTGAAGCGGGAGTACGCCCATGCCAACCAGGTTGGAGCGGTGAATCCGCTCGAAGCTTTCGGCGATAACGGCTTTGACGCCAAGCAGCAGGGTGCCTTTTGCCGCCCAGTCACGGGAGCTGCCTGTACCGTATTCCTTGCCTGCGATTACGACAAGGTTTGTTCCATCCTCCTGATACTTCATCGATGCATCATAAATGGACATCACTTCATTGGTTGGCAGGTAAGTCGTAACGCCGCCTTCGGTGCCCGGCGCCACCTGGTTCCGTATCCGGATGTTGGCGAACGTGCCGCGCATCATCACTTCATGGTTGCCGCGGCGGGAGCCGTAGGAGTTGAAATCGACTCTTTCGACGTTATGATCAGTTAAATATTTGCCTGCCGGACTGTCGGCCTTGATATTACCCGCAGGGGAAATATGGTCCGTTGTAACCGAATCGCCAAGCAGAGCCAATACGCGTGCCGAAGGGATATTTTCGATGTCTCCGACATCTTGACCAAGATTCTGGAAGAACGGAGGGTTCTGGATGTAGGTGGAGCCTGGATCCCATTCGTAGCTTTCGCCTTTTGGTACTTCGAGTGCGTTCCAGCGCTCGTTTTGCGTGAAGACATTGGCGTATTTATCACGGAACATTTCAGGACGGAGAGCCGATTTGATCGCCTCATGCACCTCATGATTGGTTGGCCAGATGTCTTTCAAATAAATCTGCCTGCCATCCTTGCCGGTCCCGATTGGATCCTTCGACAGATCGATATTGACTGTGCCGGCGAGCGCATAAGCGACGACAAGCGGCGGCGATGCCAGATAGTTCGCTCTGACCTGGGCATGAATACGTCCCTCGAAGTTCCGGTTACCCGAAAGTACAGCCGCCACGGTCATATCGTTGTCGGCAATCGCTTTGCTGACCTCGTCGGGGAGAGGACCCGAGTTGCCGATGCAAGTACCGCAGCCGTAACCGGTCAAGTGGAAGCCAAGCGCTTCAAGCGGCTTCGTCAGGCCGGCACGATCGAAGTAGTCCATAACAACAAGTGAACCCGGCGTTAGGGAGGTTTTCACATATGCCGGTACTTTGAGCCCGAGTTCCACCGCTTTCTTAGCCACTAGTCCTGCGCCAAGCATAACGCTTGGGTTGGAGGTGTTCGTACAGCTTGTTATCGCCGCGATCACGACGGCGCCGGTGCCCATTTCGCTCTCGCGGCCGTCATTATGGTGAACCTTCACTCTTTGCTTGATATTTTCTTCGCTTAAGCCGTAGCCGCCTTTTTCAACGGACAGGTTGATAATATCGTTAAACGCTTCCTTGAGGTGAGTGAGCTCAACGCGGTCCTGCGGGCGCTTTGGTCCCGCAAGGGATGGAACAACCTTGGATAAATCGAGCTCCAGCATGTCTGTAAACACCGGATCCGGTGTTTCGTCCGTACGGAACATGTCCTGTGCCTGATAGTAAGCCCGAACCAGCTCAATCTGTTCTTCCTCCCGTCCCGTATCCCGCATGAATCGGAGAGTCTCCTCGTCTACCGGAAAATATCCAATCGTCGCGCCGTATTCCGGCGCCATATTCGCAACCGTTGCACGGTCAGGCAGACTGATATTGGATAGACCCGGTCCGTAGAACTCGACAAACTTGCCGACAACTCCTTTCTTGCGCAGCATTTGCGTAACGGTCAAGGCTAAGTCGGTGGCCGTCGAGCCTTCGGCCAAACTGCCGGTCAGCTTAAAGCCGATAACTTCCGGCATGACAAAATATAGCGGCTGCCCCAGCATACCGGCTTCTGCCTCGATGCCGCCTACACCCCAGCCCACAACGCCAAGGCCGTTGATCATCGTTGTATGGGAGTCGGTGCCAACGAGCGAGTCCGGGAATACGACCGTGTCTTCGCCGATTCTCTTGGTTGCCGCAACAGATGCCAGATACTCCAGGTTTACTTGATGAACAATACCGGTGTCGGGAGGCACGGCCCGGAAATTATCGAAGGCGGTCTGCGCCCAGCGAAGGAAACGGTATCGTTCTTCGTTGCGTTTAAACTCAAGCTTGATATTGTACTCGAATGCTTCCGGGTTACCAAAGGAATCGATCATAACCGAGTGGTCAATAACGAGGTCAACCGGTACAAGCGGATTTATCTTCTTCGGATCGCCTCCGGCACGTTTGACAGTGTCGCGCATCGCAGCCAGGTCAACAACGACGGGAACGCCGGTGAAGTCCTGCAGAACAATACGCGCTGGAATAAACGGAATTTCTTTATCGACCCGGCCATTCGCCCATGCGGCAATCTGCTTAACATGCTCCTCCGTTATTGCGCGTCCGTCAAATTGGCGGATAGCTGCTTCGAGCAGCACTTTAATGGAGAAGGGCAGCTTGGAAACGGGGCCAAGCCCTTGGTTCTCCAGCCCCGTGATCGGATAATACACATAGGTTTTGCCGGCAGCATCCAGCGTGCTGCGTTGCGCAAAAGGGTTGTTCGTGGACATGTTGTTACCTCCTAAAAAGTTTACGAAGTAAACTTTACTTCGAAAGCGTGGGCTTAAAGTTTACGAAGTAAACTTTACTTCGAAAGCGTGGGCTTAAAGTTTACGAAGTAAACTTACTTCGAAAGCGTAGCTTAAAGTTTACGAAGTAAACTTCACTTCGAAAGCATAGGCTTAAAGTTTACGAAGTAAACTTTGCTTCGAAAGCGTGGGCTTAAAGTTTACGAAGTAAACTTTACTTCGAAAGCGTAGCTTAAAGTTTACGAAGTAAGCTTACTTCGAAAGCTGGCTCAAAGTTTACTTCAGGTAGTGTTCCCAAGCCCCTTGGTGATTGTTACATGAATTCTTACATTTGCTCATATAATGAACCAGCAAATACAGGAATGGGAGGGGTAGCCATGTCTACGCGATCGGATCGAACAAGGAATCGTGCCGACAAGCAGCGGCCGAATAAAGCTTTGCTGCTCCAGCCGACGGCGGTGCGTTTGAACCGGCCGTCCGGATTCTCGAACAAAGCGGATGCGCCGGAGGCTTCGTTTGAAGTGCCCGATGATCCCGTCCGTGTGCAGCAAGGCAGACAAAAGCTGCCAAGCGGGCTCCCCGTCCAATCCACACCTCCAAAGTCTGCCCAGCCGCCCGCCGGACATACTGCCGGAAAGCAGGCACATCAGAAGCTTTCCGCCTTACTCCGTTCCTCTGAGCAGGCTGCTTCAGGGAAGCGGGAAGCGGCCGGTGAATGGAAGACCACGATATCCAAATATGTGAACTTATATAATAAGGCGGAGACGGATCAGCATTTTGCCGCACTTGACGATTATATAGACGATAAAGACCACTGCCTGCGGCTTCGTTACCGGCTCGAACGGCTTCGTGAAAGGGATCTGTACCGCGGTGTTCTTCCTGCGCGGGGCGAGACGAAGGCAGAGCTCGTCAAGGTTAACGAATCCTCAGCGGAAGTATCCGTTCTAGTAAAGCTTCATATCAAAAGGCAGATGGAGCAGTCGGGGCTGTATTATCTGGAGGAAAGAACCGAGCTTGAGCGTTTATGGCTCAATAAGGCAGGCGGTGCCTGGCGGATTTTCCGGATTGAACCGGTTATTGCCGAGCGGAGGCCTAGATTCGGCGCATCCGAATATACCGGGGCAGTAGAGGAGGAAGCGGTAGATCAGTCCCGTGAAGCGTCGCTTTTCCGTTCTACGCCGTTTCTGAATCTGGATCAATATCCGCAGCTGAAGCAGCGGGTGAAAGGCATTCCGTACCGGCGCGAGATGGCGGCAGCTTATGCCGACCGGTGGTGGAATGAAGGGAATCCGGCCTATGAAGAGTTCGAGGTAAACTGCACAAACTATATTTCCCAGTGTCTCTTTGCAGGCCACGCGCCTATGAACTATACTGGTAAAAGAGAAAGCGGCTGGTGGTATAAGGGCCGAAACGGCGGCAAAGAATGGTGGAGCTACAGCTGGGCAGTCTCCAATGCGCTGACCAACTATTTGTCGGGCAAACGAAACTCGGGCCTGCATGCAACGGTTGTCCAATCCGTGGAAGAGCTGCAGCTTGGTGATGTCATTACCTATGATTGGAACGGGGATAACCGCTATCAGCACAGCACGATTATTACGGCCTTTGACGCGGCGGGTATGCCGCTTGTGAACGCCAATACCGTTCCGAGCCGGCACCGGTTCTGGGACTACCGCGATTCCTACGCATGGACAGAGCAAACGAGATATCGTTTTTTTCATATTGCGGACCACTTCTAAAATTGATCATACCGGAGGATACCTAATGGGGAAGAAAGTACACTTAGGGTTGATTTACGGAGGGAAGTCGGGAGAGCATGACGTATCGCTGCAGACGGCATTTGCAGTGATGGGGGAGCTCGATTACGCAAAATATGAAATAACGCCTTTTTATATTACGAGGCTTGGCGAGTGGAGAGTCGGGCCGATGCTTGCAGGCAAGCCGCTTGCGATTGATGAGCTTCGGCTTGACCCGGCAGATCCAGCGGCGGCACAGCCCGTGCCGGCTTTTCCGCTTGCCCCTCTGCTGGATCGTCTGGCAGGCGGCAGCGCTATAGCAGGCGGAGGGCAGCCGATTGATGTTGTTTTTCCGCTGCTTCACGGTCCGTTTGGCGAAGACGGAACGATACAAGGGCTGCTGGAGATAGCGGACATCCCGTATGTCGGGGCCGGGGTTTTGGCCTCCGCTGCCGGGATGGACAAGATCACGATGAAGAAGATATTCGCCTACGAGGGTCTTCCGCAATGCGTCTTCCGTTATTTCAACCGGGCGCAGTGGGAGAAGGACGCCTCCTTTTTTATTATGGAATGTGAGGTAGCGTTAGGTTATCCGTGCTTTGTGAAGCCCTCCAATCTGGGGTCCAGTGTAGGCATATCCAAAGCGAAGAATCGCGAGGAGCTCATTGCAGCGGTTGATTTTGCATTCCGGTACGACCGCAGGGTTATTGTTGAAGAGTTCGTTGATGCGAGGGAGATTGAAGTCAGCGTCCTGGGCAATGATGATCCGAAGACCTCGGTGCCGGGAGAGATTGCTCCGTCTAATGAATTTTACGACTATAAGGCAAAGTATGTGGACGGCAAGTCCACCATTCATATTCCGGCTAATATTCCGAACAAGACGGCAGATGCGGTGCGGGATATGGCTCTTCGGGCCTTTCTTGCGATTGACGGTTCAGGATTGTCACGCGTTGATTTCTTTCTTCGCAAGACAGACGGTCAGCTGTTCATTAACGAGGTAAACACGATGCCGGGCTTTACGCCAATCAGCATGTACCCGCTCATGTGGAAGGAGTCGGGACTGCCTTACCGGGATCTGCTGGATAAGCTGATCGAGCTGGCGCTTAAGCGTTATGCGGATAAACAGACGATCGATTACGGGGGCAGCGGCGGCAACTAAGCGATAAGGATGAATTCTGGAGAAAAGAGGGATAAAGATGGGTTTTGCAACAGAGTTTAATTCCGTATGCAAATTTAAATCGGAGCAAGAGCTGTATGAATTGCTTGAATACGGTAGGGGCAAAATGGTGAAGAGCGGGTTCCGCGTCTTCCCGACCGGCCAGAAAGTAATCGCTTATACGCCTAATAATGAAGCGATTGCGATCGTCCGTGTCCTCGCTTCTATCGCGGAAATTAATTTCCAGGGCGAAGAAGTGACGGAAGTGGAGATGGAACTGGTGCGCAAGCTGACAGAAGAGGAGGCTCGCATCCAGACGGCTCTCGCCTACGAGATGTTTTTCGGAGAGAGGGTATAATTCATTATGATCGTCCGGTTCGGATTTGTTGCGATGAGTATGATTCTGGAGAATGCTTCACCGTCACGGACGATGACGTTTGCAAGCCTCAGCAAGCTGAATGACCGGGAAGCCGGCATACGGAAGATGGAGCGGATCGCAGAGGAGAATCTGCGGAGCACGCTTCGCATTATGAAGCACGCCAATGCCCATGATATCCATATGTACCGGTTCTCCTCCAAGCTGATTCCACTCGCTACGCATGAGGATCTCTTAGACTGGGATCCGTTTCCCGTGCTGCGTCCGGCGATGAAAGAAATTGGCGACTATGCCAAAAAGACAAGGATGAGGACCTCGTTCCATCCCGATCATTTCTGCGTATTCAGTACCAACCGGCCTGAAGTTCTAATGAAATCCGAGCGGGATCTCGATTATCATATCCGGATACTTGAGGCGATGGAGCTGCCGGAGACAGTGAAATGCAATATTCATATGGGCGGAGCCTACGGCGATAAGAAGCTGTCCGGCGAGCGGTTCATCGAGCAGTTCGGCGCGTTATCCGACAGGTACAAGCATCGGGTTACCCTGGAAAATGACGATAAAACGTTTGATGTCAGGGAAACGCTGACTGCTGCGGAGGCTGTTGGCCTGCCGATGGTGCTCGACATTCATCATCATGCCGTAAACAGCGGCGATGTCACGATGGACGAGCTGTCGCAAGGCTTATGGCCGCGGATCGCCCAGACCTGGAGTCTGGAAGAGCAGCGCCTTGGTCTTGAAGAGGGAGGGCTGCCGCCCAAAATCCATGCTTCGAGCCCAAAAAGCCTCTCCGATCCCCGGGGGCATGCGGAGTTTCTGGAGCCGGAGCCGCTTGTACAGTTTCTGCGGAGTGTTGCGTCTACGACACCAAGGCTAGACTGTATGCTCGAGGCAAAGAGCAAGGATGCCGCTCTGCTTAAGCTGATGGAGGATTTAAAGGAAATGGCCGCACAAGGAGCCGGGATCCGGATACTTGACGGCGGTACTGTGGAGATCGCCCCTTAAACGACAACACCGTCAAGGAAACGCGCCACGCCACCAACTAGGACGGGCGGAAGCTGTTTCACCTTGGCGGTGTTATTTTATGCAGATACATAAGCAAGGTTCATCAGAGAGAAAGCGGTGAAGGAACGTGTTGGAGTGGATTCTTCTGGCGCTGCTTGGCGTTGTTGCAGCGATGTTCGGCAGTATTGTCGGCCTTGGCGGCGGCATTATTATCGTCCCGGTGCTCATGCTGCTGGGACCAGAGCTCACGGGTAATGACATCAGTCATGCGACGGCCGTAGGTACCTCGCTGACGATGCTTATCATAACGGCACTTGCTTCAACGCTCAGCTATGCAAAGAAGAAGCTGGTCGACTTCAAGAGCGGCTGGATGTTCTTTATCACAAGCGGTCCCGCAGCGATGATCGGTTCAGCACTGACAGGCCGTTTCCAGGGCGCGGCGTTCTCGTTATCCTTTGGCATATTTATGCTACTGATGGCAGGGCTGCTTGTTGCGCGAGATTACATGAACCCGATTAACCGGCAATGGCCAATCCAGCGGACGATTGTGGATGCCAAAGGGCAGGAGCATACGTATGGTTATGCGATGGTTCCCGCCCTTGCGATCGGATTTGCGGTTGGACTGATATCCGGGCTGTTCGGCATAGGAGGGGGCTCTTTATTTGTCCCGCTCATGGTGCTGCTGTTCCGTTTTCCACCGCATACGGCGACGGCAACCTCCATGTTTGTCATTTTTCTCTCCTCGATTCTCGGAAGCGGGATGCACGGCTGGCTTGGGGAGATCAATTACTGGATTGTATTGGCGCTGGTGCCGGGGGCATGGATCGGCGGCAAGCTGGGAGCGGTGATTGCCGGGCGGATGAGCGGGAAGGGCCTGCTCTGGCTGCTTCGAATCACGCTGCTATTGCTGGCGGGCCAACTGATCTACGAAGGTTTGACGAAGCTTTAACACTACGGTAATATTTTTGTAATACAGGGTGTATAAATTTTCTCTATACTGGGTTTATATCTCACCTGCGAAAGTATGCTGCTCCTCCTTAGGTTGTGCAGCTATTTTCACTTGTACGAAACTTAAATAGGAAGTCATTCGTATAAGAAACGAACATACAATAAAAGCATTCATTAAAATTATGACGAGAGTAGAGTGATGGACCGTGACTGTAAGTGATCAGCAGGGCACCGTCGTCGGAGGCAAAAGCTTCGCCGCCGTGGCGATCAACTGCGCGGCAAAAGCTGGAGAATGGATTAAATCTAAGCTAGGAAACTATGAGAAGCTTGATATAAAGTATTCCGCTCATGATTTGGTGACCGAAGTGGATAAAGGCTCGGAGACGCTCATTAAGCGTCTTGTGCTGACGCATTTCCCTCATCATTCCTTCCTGGGGGAAGAAGGCGTTGAGCCTGGGCCGGAAGCATCCGCGCGTGCGCTAGCAGAAGTAAGCGAAGCCGAGTATCTGTGGATTGTCGACCCGATTGACGGGACAACCAATTTTGTACACGGCTTTCCGTTCTTTGTTGTATCGATTGCGCTTGCCCATAAAGGCGAGGTTATTCTTGGCGTTGTTTATGATCCGATGCGCGACGAGCTGTTTATTGCCGAGAAGGGCAAAGGCGCTTACGTGCATGGCAAGCGGATGAGCGTGTCTGGCGAGGATACGCTGAAGACCAGTCTGATTGCCACGGGCTTCCCGGCAGACGCCGGTTATGCCCTGCCGCTGAATATGAAAGGGCTGCAGGCTATTGTACCGCAAGTTCGCAATATCCGCTCCGGCGGTTCAGCTGCGCTTCATATGGCGTATGTTGCTGCCGGACGTTTAAGCGGCTTCTGGGAGATTGGATTGAACAGCTGGGATTTGGCAGCAGGCGCGCTGCTGGTACAGGAATCCGGCGGTATCGTAACCGATACGCTGGGCGGACCGTATAATCTTGGCGTCCGCCATGTTGTAGCTTCGAATGGGAAGGTTCATCAGCCGTTCCTTGCTGCGCTTGCGGCAGCGGAAGCTGTGAAGTAGCAGCCACAAATAAATAGAGTCAATGTAAGACCGGCTATCGAGAATAGCCGGTTTTTGCTGTTGTCTTGGAAACATCGACTAGTATATGTAAATCATAGATTAGTTGATTAGAATGGTATATCATACTAGATAGAAAAAAATCGAATTTTGTCACATAATGTGACTATATGGGGGATCTTGATGAATCGTTATGCAGTAAAGAAGACAATAGCCATGTCGCTAGTCTTCACAATAATATTAGGCTTGCTGCCGGCAGCGGGTCTCGGTGCGTTTGCAGGCAAGGCATTTGCAAGCGGTGGAACCGATGCGCTGGAAGGTTTGTCTTGGGTAGCGAAGCCGTCAGGCTCGACCGATCCAACGGACTCGTTCCGTACGGCGGCTTACAGCAACGGAACGATCGTTGCAGCAGGTACGCCGCCAATGCCGTTTCCGCAATGTGCGATTACTGGAGTCTGTGGTGGACAAGAAGTTGATATGCACAGTGGAATTCTATACCGCACAACAACAACCGGTACGGAATGGTCGGCTTTATCTACGGGAGTAAATCACGAGATTAGAAGTTTGGTATCAGGCGGACCTGCTAGTTTTGTAGGAGTGGGTTATTCTCAGACGATCAAGTACGGTCAGCAGAGCTATTACGGGAAGATTATGAAATCTGATGACGGGGTGAATTGGGAGCGGGCCGCGCTTCCCGGCGAGTCAGGATTGACCTTGTACGGTGTAACGTACGGAAGCTCAGGATATGTAGCAGTAGGGGCTAGCAACGATATTAATTTTAATCAGACACCAGCAATTCTGACATCAAGTGGTGGATCAACATGGGGGCAGCAGGCAGTGTCAGGCAGCGGTGCGCTTAATGCGGTTGCATTTGGCGGAGGAACCTATGTCGCGGTTGGCAGCGGAGGGGCAATTCTCAGTTCGCCGAATGGAGTGAACTGGACGCCGCAAACCTCGGGCGTCACAACGACACTGCGAGGCATTACATACGGCAATGGGCTATTCGTTGCGGTCGGAAGCAGCGGCAAAATTCTTACGTCTCCGAATGGAGTAAGCTGGACGGCAAGTACGGCTCCGGTGAGCGGCACTTTCTACGGTGCTGCATATGGCGATGGTACGTTTGTGGTTGTTGGAGGCAACGGTACGATTCTTAGTTCTCCGGATGGACAGAACTGGCAGCAGCGCACGAGCGGCACGACAGCTGTCTTGTATGGAGTAGCATACGTGAATGGAGAGTTCATGGCGCTCGGATCGAACGGCACTATACTTATGGCACAGCATAAACTCAACTATACAGCGGGCTCGAACGGTACGATTAGCGGAAACGCAGTACAAGGCGTTCGAACAGGAGAAAGCGGTACTGCCGTAACGGCCGTTGGCAATACGGGTTACCGATTCGTTAATTGGAGCGATGGCAAAACGAACGCAATCAGGACGGACGATGATATTGCCGGCGATCTCAACGTAACCGCTAATTTTGAGATCATCGTCTATAAACTCAACTATACGGCAGGAGAGCACGGCAGTCTTACGGGGGTTACGACTCAAAATGTTCCGCATGGCGGGAACGCAGCCACCGTAACGGCAGTAGCTAGTCCAGACTATCACTTCGTAAGCTGGAGTGATGGCAATACGAATGCAAGCCGAACGGACAGCAACGTAACAGGGGAGTTGAATGTTACCGCGCAATTCGCGATTGACACCTATAAGCTCACCTATACGGCAAGTGCCGGGGGCAGTATTGACGGGCAAACATCGAAGGAGCAAATTGTAGAGGCCGGTTCGGATGGTCAGGCCGTAACGGCAGCGCCGGATACAGGCTATCATTTCACAGGCTGGAGTGATGGCGTCGAGACCGCGACTCGTCCTGTAGATCGTAACGTCAGAGCGGACAAAAGCGTAACCGCGAGTTTCGCAATTAATGAGTACACGCTGAATTACTCGGCCGCAGAAGGCGGGAGCTTAACTGGACAATCCTCTCAAACGGTAATACACGGCTCAAATGGCAGTGAGGTTACGGCAATCCCGAATCAGGGTTACAGCTTTGTCGGCTGGAGTGATGGCGTTACGACGGCATCCCGCACGGATAGCGCAGTCATGTCCACCAAAAGCATTACAGCAATATTTTCAATCAATCAATACACCTTAACCTACACGGCCGGCACTGGAGGAAGCATTGACAAGAATGCCATTCAAACCGTAGATTACGGAACAGACGGTGTGACGGTAACTGCGATAGCAAGCACGGGTTATCATTTTGCCGGCTGGAGCGATGGTGTGCTCTCAGCATCTCGTCAAGACACAAACGTCCAAACAAACCTTGCGGTAACGGCGGAATTCGAGCTTAACCAGTACGACCTGAATTATGCCGCGGGAGCGCATGGGACTCTGACCGGCGTTGTTCATCAGACGCGGGATCATGGCACGGATGGAAGTGAAGTAAAGGCAGTAGCGGATACGGGCTATCACTTCGTGCGTTGGAGTGACGGCATAACGACGGCTGGCCGTACGGACTTGAACGTTACCGGCAATCTGAATGTCTCGGCAGAATTCGCAATCAATACGTACAAGCTTACCTATGCTGCAGGAGCAGGAGGAAGCGTGACGGGAGCGGCAACGCAGGAAGTCAATTATGAAGCTGACGGATCGGAAGTAAGAGCAGAATCTGCAATAGGCTATCATTTCATCGGCTGGAGCGACGGTGTTCTGGCGGATACACGGAAGGATACCCAAATCGCGGCTGATTTGAACGTCACGGCTAATTTTGCAGTTAATGAATACACATTAACCTATACGGCAGGCGATCATGGAACACTGATTGGTAATAAACTACAAACGGTGCTTCACGGATCGAACGGAACGGAAGTAACGGCAGCGGCGGATGCAGGCTATCACTTTGTTCGTTGGAGTGATGGTGTTACAACGGCCAGTCGTACAGATCTCAACGTAACTGATAATATTGTCTTAACGGCGGAGTTCGCAATTAACTCATTTAAGCTCACCTATTCGGCGGGGACCGGGGGAAGCGTAACCGGAGCGGCAATGCAGGAAGTTCATTACGAAGCTGACGGAACGGAAGTAAAAGCAGAACCGGTAATTGGCTATCATTTCATCGGCTGGAGCGACGGTATTCTTGTGGATACCCGCATGGATACCCGGATCGTGTCTGACTTGAACGTCACGGCTAATTTTGCAATTAACGAATACGCATTAACTTATACGGCAGGCGAGCATGGTACGCTGACTGGTGATGCGGTCCAAACGGCGCTTCACGGCGCGGATGGTACGGAAGTGACGGCTGTTCCGGATGCCGGTTATCGGTTTGTCAGCTGGAGCGACGGAGTGGGAACCGCCACACGAACGGATCGCAGTGTAAGCGGCAGCCTGAATGTTACAGCTTCATTTGCCATAATCAGCAGTAACAGCGGTGGCAGTAATTCGGGGTCTTCCGGCTTCGAGATCGTCATTGACGGGAAATCTTACCGCTTAGGCGAGCTGAAGAATTCTAATCGCGCAGAGCAATCGGTATCAACCATTCATCTGAATGCGGATAAAGTGAAAGAGGTGCTGGCTTCCGCAGACCAGAAGGTTACGGTTATTCTTCCAATCAAGACGGGATCGGATATTGCAATTGGCGAGCTGTCCGGCGAACTCCTGCAGATGCTTATTGAGAAGCAAGTAACCCTGCGAATCGAGACGGAGTACGCCGTATACGCCCTCCCAATGGGGGCTATTAACTTCGAATCATTGGCGAAGCTATTGAATGATAGCGTGAATGCCAAGGATGTTGTGGTTAGCGTGGAACTGAGCAAACCGACGGCAGATATGACTTCATTGACACAGAAAGCCGTTGAGAAGAACCAGCTTACCTTGGCAGCACCGCCTGTTCACTTCTCGATAACGGTTTCTTATGGAGATAAGAAAATCGAGCTCTCGGCATTCGCCTCCTATGTGGAACGGATGATCGCCATTCCGGCGGGCAACAAGGAGAATTCGTCATTAACGGCAATTGTCGTGGAGCCAGACGGGTCCGTTCGGCCTGTGCCTACGAAGCTGGTCACGATTGACGGCAAGCCTTATGCCGTCATCAACAGCCTTACGAACAGCTTGTATGCAGTTGTGAGCAAGACTGCTGCTTTCTCTGATGTCAACAATCATTGGGCGAAAAACGCGGTGGAAGATATGGCGGCACGGCTGGTCGTTGGCGGGGCGGGAGACGGACTGTTCTACCCGAACAAAGCGATTACTCGTGCCGAGTTCGCAGCGATTATCGTTCGCGCGCTGGGGCTTCGTTTGGAGAACACCACAAGTGAGTTCTCGGACGTGAAAACATCGGCCTGGTACTCCGATGATGTTCAGACCGCTTACACGCATCAGCTCATTAATGGGTATCCGGACGGGAAATTCCATCCGACCGACAGCATTACGCGTGAGCAGGCGATGGCGATAATAGCCAAAGCGATGACATTGACGGGCATTCAAACCGACCTTCAAGAGAGCAGCGTAAATGAACTGATTAACGGATTCTCGGATAAAGGGAAAATTTCAGAATGGGCTAAAAACAGCATTGCGGCATGCTTGCAAACAGGAATTGTATCCGGACAAAGCGCTTTAATTCTTGCTCCTGCTGCGAACATTTCGAGGGCAGAGGCCACTGTCATGATCCAACGGCTGCTATTGAAGTCTAATTTGAACTAACCAAAAAGACGCTTCTCGTCCGACCTGGGCGAGAAGCGTCTTTTTATGCTTAAAAGCGGTGTTGGCGGGCTTCTATGTAACAGGTATCCGTTAATTCGTCACCTTATTCCGATATTCCTGGGGCGTGATGCCAAAATGCTTCTTGAACAGCTGAATAAAGTAGCTTGGCTTCTGGTAGCCGAGCAACACTGAGATTTCATAGATTTTCTCATCGGTTTGCGACAGCAGCTCGGCGGATTTCTCCATCCGGGCACGGAGCAGGTATTCACTGATGCCTTCGCCGGTCTCGGTCTTATAAATCTTCGAAAGATAGGAAGGGTTCAAGTAAACATGAGTAGAGATGGAGTGAAGCGAGGCTTCCTCCAGGTGGTTATGGATAAACTCCTGTACCTTGCGGATAATGCCCGAACGCGAGTCCTTGTCTTCGGTATTCACCGACTTGCGGTAGGAAGTAATCGTCCTGCTCGTCCACGTACGCAGATTCTCAACGGATTGAATAGGGCTGCCGTTCGCAAAAGCATGGAAGTCATCGCCAATCATATCCGAGAGCCATTTCTTGTTCTTGTGCGCTAAGGCGGCAAGCGAGGCAGCGATGGAGAAATAGGCTTCCAGCACATGCTCTTGGGAACCGCGCCATTCTTCTTCGATCTCCCGGAATATCGCCTCAAGCTTATCGTTGGCAGCATCCCATTGACCAAGCTCGAGCATCTGCAAGACGGAAGGCGGGCGGTACAGCTCGCCGAGCAGCTGAGGGGCTCCGCGTGTTGGCTCCTTGGCTAGCGATACGAATAGTTCTCTCTCGCCGCCGATGAAATGGCGGAAGTTCGTAATGGAGGTCTGATAAAGCGGGCTTACATCTTGAGGGAATGTGCCGCTTTTGCTAGTCAGAATGGAAATGCCAACTTTGAGATAAGACTTCACGACATGCTGAAGCTGGAAGGCATGGCTTTCAATCCAGCCGTCGATGTCATTTATGACTGCAGCGCTGGACTTGGCCTTCAAGAGGCAGACGATAAACCCGTTTGAATCCTTGCAATGCCACATATCCAGCTGGTCGCCAAATACTTCCTCCGCCATATTGGAGAGGGCATAATCAATCAGGGCTTCACTTTCGCCATCATCATAAAGCCGGTCATCGTCATCTAATCGGAGCAGCAGGACATGGAAGCGATCGCCTTCCTGGAAAGGAATCGTATAGGTTGCCAGCTTTTTGAACAAGCGCTGCGGGGCTATCGACTGCTTTCCGCTTAAGAGGTCCAGAAGTAAATATTCCCGCAGCTTGGGTAATTGTTCACGAAGGGAGTACATGGCGCGCTGCATGGAGCTAATCTCCAGCCACTCCTGCTCCAGCTCTTTAATAGCCCGGCGGACGGAAGTGAGCAGCTCATCGTCGGCTGCAGGCTTGAGCAGATAATCGCTGGATTTCAGCTTGAGCGCCTGCTTCGTATATTCAAAATCGGAGTAACCGGAGAGCAGAATGCATTTGGTATGCTTCCAGTTCTGTTTAATTTCCTGAATCAGCTCAAGTCCCGTCATGCCAGGCATCCGGATGTCGGTAATGACGACATCTATGGCATGCTCATGCATGAGGCCGATTGCTTCCGGGCCGGAATAAGCTTTATGCACAACATCAATGCCGGCCTCTTCCCATGGCAGCATATCCGCCAGATCATCAGCGAGTATCGATTGGTCGTCTACAATTAGAAGTTGGCGCATGTTAGTACCCTCCTAAAAGAATTGTGAAGCAACTCTTACTTCGTAAGCAAGTTGCTGTTTGTCTCATTCGGCCAATACAACTCAACGGTAAGCCCGCCATCATCGCCTCGAATTAACCGTACGCCAGCTTCTTGCCCGTACTGCAGAAGCATGCGCTGGCGTGTATTCCATAAAGCGCAGCCTTTATCCTCCGTCGGAGGCATCGACATTTGAAGCTTCAACTGGGCTAGCTGCTCCTCGGTAACGCCAATACCGTTATCTGTGACGGTAATGAGGTTGTAGCGGTCATTTTGCGATCCTATGATTCGGACCTCCCCAGTACCGATCGGCTCCAGACCGTGCACAACGGCATTTTCTACGATTGGCTGCAGGATCAGTCTTGGAATTTCGAGCTCTTCCATCGCCTCCGGAATCGTGATGACATAGGTCATATCCTGGACATTCATCGCTTGAATGGCGAGATAGCTTTTGACTAACTCCACCTCTTCCCGCAGATAGGCCAGCTGTCTTTCGGATCTGGTTGTATAGCGGTAATAACGGCTGAGATGAAGAGCAAGCTCCATCACCGATTCCTTCTCTCCAAGTCTCGTTAAGCTGCGGATAAGAGAGAAGCAGTTATAGAGGAAATGCGGATTAATCTGGGATTGCAACTGCTTCAGGTTGGCATCTCTTGAACGGATCTGCTCGAGATAGACGTTCTGAATCAGCTGCTCGATCTGGACAGCCATATCGTTAAAGCTGACGAGCAGGAAGTGGAACTCGTTGTTCGGATGGAACACCTTCAGCTTCGGATACTCGCCCTTCTTCAGTTTCTTCACGCCACGGATAAGCTCGCGAATCGGAACCTGCACATTTGTGTAGAGGACGTAGGCCGCAATCGTGCTGCCAATAAGCAAAAATACGATGCAAATATAGAAAAGATTGCTGTTTGTTGTGATCGGTCTGACAACATCATCAATCGGCAAATAATCAAACAGATACCAGCCCAGCTCGGGCAAATATACGCTGTTCACGGTATATTCGGTCCCGTTCAGTTTAATACGGCTGTACTGGGAATGAGCCAGTTTATTCAAATCTATTTTGGAAAGCAGAGTTTGCTGAAGTTCTCTATCGGAGCCATTCACGGCTAATATTTGCTGGTCCGGCGAGACGAAAAAGGCATCTCCTTTGCCGCCTTGTTTAAAGCGCTCAAGAGCTTTCACCAATTCATCTGCCGCAAAGCTGACTTCCACGACCAGCCCGGCTTTCTCGGAGGAACTGTCGTAGGGCTCGCTGAGAAAACGGACAAACCTCGGATTGTTTTGATAGTAGGGGGCGACGTTCTCGGTATATTTCCATACCTTTGAATAGTTTTTCTTAACGAGATCTTTGTCATATTCCAAATGGAAGTCGGTTGAAACGAAGGTATTGGTAGCCGGCGCATAGATGCTTATCGTTGTATCCCACGGGGAAGAGGCGTTAATGAGCCGGAGCTTGTCGGCAATTCGGATCTTCTGATCGGTTTGTTCATATAAAGTGGCAATTTCCAGAAACTCGAGGGTGCGGACGTTAATATCTTCTGTGATCATGAGGCCGCTCCTCGCGAGCTGGTTTGCGGTTTCATCGGTTTTATCGGCGAAATAGGACAAGTCCTTATGCATGGATATCTCAACTTCATTCATGACAACGTCCATGCTTGTTTTATTGGAAAACCAATAGAGTGCGATAATCGGAATAAGCAGCAAAACGATAATGCCGACTATTTTTGTAAACGTATTCAATCTAAGCGACATCCTTGTCCGTCTCCCCGCGTCAAAGTGGATGAAAACAAAAGAAATGGGTATCGTTCTAAAATCATTGGCGCAGACTTGCCGATTCCCCGATTGCTATACTTACTATACATCATGATGAAACTCTGTCAATCGACAAAAAGAATGCGGAAAGGACAATGGGGATGGGGACAACAACAAAGGCGATAGCCCGTAATGAGGTTTACGGAGAGAACACCGAAAAAACAAAAGCGAGAGGTTTCCTGAAGAAGACATGGCCGCTGCATCTCATGTTGCTTCCGGCAGTTATCTTGCAATTTATCTTTGTGTACGTGCCTCTCGGGGGATTGGTAATCGCTTTTCAAGACTATAAGCCTTACGATGGTATTTTCCATTCCAAGTGGGTTGGGCTTGAGCATTTCAAGTTTATGTTCGATTATCCGGACATTAAGCAGGTTATAACGAACACGGCCTTTATCGCATGCCTCAAGATTATATGCGGTATTATTGTGCCGTTCGTCTTCGCGCTTCTGCTAAACGAAGTGAACTTTAATCCGTTCAAACGCACGGTACAGACCTTAGTTTACTTGCCTTACTTTATTTCCTGGGTATTCCTGGGCGGTATCCTTAACGACATGCTGGCGTCGGATGGCATTATTAACTCTGTCCTTCATGATTGGTTCGGGATGAAAGAATCGATCCTGTTCCTAGGTGACGGCGACTGGTTCCGGTTCGTCGTGGTTCTAAGCGATGTTTGGCAGCAATTCGGCTACGGTACAATCGTCTACTTGGCAGCACTGGCAGGGGTTAATCCTTCCCTCTATGAGGCTGCAGAGGTGGATGGCGCTACGCGCTGGAAGCAAACCTGGCATGTGACGATACCGTCGCTTTTGCCGATCGTTATCGTTGTGGGTACACTTGCACTCGGCAATATTCTGAACGCAGGCTTCGACCAAATCTTCAACTTGTATAATCCGCTTGTCTACGATAAAGGCGATATCATTGATACCTTCGTTTATCGGACGGGTATTTTGAACGGGCAGTACAGCTTGGCAACAGCGGTGGGCATATTCAAATCCCTGATTGGTTTCGTGCTCATCATCGTCGGCTACAAGCTCGCTAAAAAATATGCGGATTATAAAATCTTCTAGAAAGGGGTACCTGCGTACATGTATCAGAAAACATTAGGCTACCGGGCATTCTCCGTCTTTAACTATCTCATTTTAAGTCTCGCGGGACTGCTGTGCATTATACCAATCGTTCATATTCTGGCCATCAGCTTTAGCGCCAGTGCCCCTGCGAATGCGCATTTGGTCGGCATGTGGCCGGTAGATTTCAATACCGAATCGTATACGAAAACGATGAATAACCCGAACTTCCTCCGAGCATTTTGGATCTCTATCGGACGTACGGCGCTTGGCGCGTCGATTACATTAGCGGTTATCACGTTAGGCGGCTATGCGCTGTCGAAGGATACAACGGCCTTCAAGAGCCGGTCGAGATACGCCTGGTATTTCGTGTTTACAATGTGGTTCAGCGGCGGCACGATTCCGCTCTATATCGTGATTCGCAACCTTAATATGATGAATACGATCTGGTCTCTCGTTCTTCCGGGCGCCGTTGCCGTATTCAACATGATTCTCTTGATGAACTTCTTCCGCGCAACGCCGAAGGAGCTGGAGGAAGCAGCCTTTATCGACGGGGCGGGGCATTTCTCGATTCTGTTCAGGGTCTATCTTCCCCTGGCGATGCCGGCGCTGGCAACCATGTCGCTCTTTACGATTGTCGGCAACTGGAATGCCTGGTTTGACGCTTTGCTCTACATTAACGATTATCGGAATTACCCGCTTGCTACCTTCCTGCAGACGGTTATCGTACAGCAGGACTTCAGCAAGCTGAACCCGGACGTAAATGAGCTGAAGAACATCTCCCAGCGTACGGTTAAGGCGGCGCAGATCTTTATCGGCATGCTTCCGGTTCTCCTTGTGTATCCGTTTCTGCAGAGGTTTTTCGTTAAGGGGATTGTTCTTGGCGCGGTAAAAGAGTAATCATACAGGAAGATAATAAATTGGCATGTTACTCAAAATTATGGTATTTATAACATCAAAAACCAAGACTATAGTATTACTTGAGAGTAAATAAAGCGCTCTCATGCTATAATAATCATTTTACGGGGGGAAAAAAATGCGTAATTCAATGAAAAAGCTTATGCTCGTTTCGTTGACTGGTGTACTTGCGGCAAGCCTTGCGGCATGTGGATCGAACAACAATAATAACGGCGGCAATCAGCCGGCTAGCGAAAAACCTTCAAATGCCGGCGGCAACGCGGCAGCATCAACCAATACAGGTGCTGAAAGCGGCGTAGACGAAACAGGCTGGGACGGCAAAAAATATGCGGAGCCTATTACTCTTACAACGGTAAAAGGCGTAGGTACAAACTACTTCTTCAAAACCGGCGAAACGATGGAAAACAACGTTTTGCAAAAGTATATGAAAGACAATCTGGGTATCGACGTGAAATATGATTGGGTTGTAACGGATACAAACGATGCATACAAAACGAAGCTTCGTCTGATGCTGTCTTCCGGCGAAAAAATGCCTGACGTTATTACTTACCGCGGCGACATGGAAACCGTTAACATGCTGATTGACTCCGGTCAATTCATGTCGGTTAACGAGCTGTTCGACAAGTACGCGGGCGATGAGTACAAGAAAGCGGCTGCTCTGAACCCGGACACATTCCTTCCCGTAACTCGCGACGGCGAGAAAATGGCACTTCCCGTTCTCGACTACGCCTACAACGATGATATGGTTCTGTGGCTCCGCCAGGACTGGATGGATAAACTCGGTCTGCAAGCTCCAAAAACAGTAGCTGATCTCGAAGCCATCATGGATGCATTCACAACGAAAGATCCTGACGGCAACGGCAAACCGGATACATTCGGCATGGCACTTGGCTTCAAGAACGGCTTCCTGAACTGGATGACGGACGTAAGCTGGCTGTTTGGCGCTTATGGCACAATGCCTGGCCAATGGAACAAATCGGCAGACGGTACGCTGACATTTGGTTCGGTTGATCCGGCTGCCAAGCAAGCTCTGGGCACATTGAAAAACTGGATGGATAAAGGCTGGATCTCGAAAGACTCCGGTCTGAAGGATGATACTTCCGGTTCCGAGTTCTTCACGAAAGGTCAAGCAGGCGCAATCGTAGGCCGTAACTGGCTGCCAGACTGGCCGTTTGGCGACCTGATCAACAACGTTCCAGGCGCTAAATACAAAGCATACCCAATCCCTGCCGGTCCAGACGGCAAAATTGGTTCCCAAAGCGGTAACCCATCCGTTAACGGCTGGATGCTGATCAACAAGAAAGCGGAGCATCCGGAAGCATTGCTTCGTTACTACAACTTCTTCTTCGATAACTGGGCGAACCCGCAAAAAGGCAGCGAGTTCGAGAACGGCTTCGCAGAAGGTTATGACTGGGCTAAATTGCCAGACGGTACAATTACGAAAGATCCGCAAAAATATCCGGACTTGTTCCCGAACTATGCGGACCGCACGCATCTTGTAGAGCCAATCTACTACTCGCTGACATTTGAAGGCGCACGTCAGCCTTCCTTGTACGCAGATACAATGATTAAGCTGTACAACGGCGAAGCTCCATCGACTCCATACGAAGAGCAGACAAAAGCTGTTCGTAAGCCGGAAAACCTGGAAGCGATGAAAATCGTAATGGATCAAAAAGATATCCGCATGAAAAACTACTTCCAAGGTCCTCTGACCGAAACGATGAAATCGAAGAACGAATTGCTCAACAAACTTGTTAACGAATCGTTCTCCAAAATCATCTACGGTCAAGCACCAATCGACTCGTTCGATACAATGGTTGAGAACTGGAAGAAATCCGGCGGCGACCAAGTGACGAAAGAAGTTAACGATTGGTACGCTTCGGCTTCGAAATAAGGCAGCAGTAAGCAATAAGCACTTGCAACAGGATAAGGAACGCCCTTTTATGCCAGGCGTTCCTTTTCTATTGCCCTCATTTTTTCAAAATATAAGGAAGTATAGATTTACTCTATACTGCGCTTATATTTCATCCGCGAAACGTATCCTGCTCCTCCTAAGGACGGCGCAGCCGTTTACGCTTGATGTTCTGAAAACGTTAACAACATGATTGAGCTTCCTGGAGATCACACTTGAGAGGGGAAAACAGTGTTGACTCGAAATAAGAGAAAAAGTACAAAAAGATTGTTGTCGTTAGTAATGTCCTTAGTCATTGCCGTAAGTTATGTGCCTTCCGCGGTTTTCGCAGCATCGGATACAGCTGCAGTGCCAGTTGAAGCTGCTGCTCCGGATGTTGCTGGGCATTGGGCGGAGCAGCAGGTGACGGACTGGAGCTCAAAAGGTCTGATTAACAGTTACCCGGACGGTTCGTTTAAGCCGGATCAGGACATTACACGCGCGGAATTTACGAAATTGATGAACAGTTTGTTTGGCTTCACGACGAAAGGCGGCAATAGCTTCTCTGATATAGCAGCTGGTGCATGGTACACGGATCAGGTTGCTATTGGCAAACATGCAGGCTTCATTAATGGTTATCCGGATGGAACATTCAAGCCAAATGCGGCAATTACGAGACAGGAAGCTGCGAAGATTGCGGCAGGACTGTTCCGGCTGCCCGCAGTAACGGGGGATAACCCGCTAAGTGCCTTTGAAGATAAAGCGCAAATTGGCGCATTTGCGGAAGTGCCGCTTGGTCAATTAGTGAGCGGAGGTTACTTGAAAGGCTTCCCTAACGGAACCATTCAGCCTCTCAAATCGATCACGCGTGCAGAAGCGGTTGTTCTGCTGGACCGCCTGGCTGGGGAAGCATACACAAAAGCGGATACGTACAAGGCTCAGAAGCTTGAGGGTAATGCGCTTGTGAATACGGATGGCGTAACGCTGGAGAATGCTGCGATAGGCGGCGATCTGTTCTTAACTGCGGGAATTGCTGAAGGCGATTTCACGCTGAAGAATTCCGAATTGAAAGGAACCATTTATGTAAGCGGCGGTGGTGTTCATAGTATTTATTTTCATAATGTGAAAGCACCCAATGTTGTTGTTGATAAGAAAGAGGGGCCGGTAAGGGTTGTGATCGAGGATTCAAGGATTAATAATATGGATCTCAATACGAATGCGATTCTTGAAACCAACAACACGGATATTGATCATCTGAACAATAATTCATCTGATTCTACGTTGAATGGAAGCAAGCTGGATAAAGGGCAGAAGCAAGTGGCTGGCAATAGTAATAGTGGCAGCGGAAGCACGAATCCGACGCCATCCCCAACCACGACCCCAAAGCCGGATGAATGGGAGCTTGTTTGGAGCGATGAGTTCGACGGAACAGGCAGCAATCTGGATACGAACGGCTTGAACCTCAATAAGTGGGGTTATCAGCTCGGTACGGGCTCGCAATACGGGCTGGACGGCTGGGGGAATAATGAGCAGCAAAGCTATGAAGCGGACAATATGAAGGTAGAGAACGACAGGCTTGTTATTACCGCGAAAAAAGAAGCAAACAGCAATAATAAGCCGTATACCTCGGGACGGATTTTCACACAGCATACGTTCACGAAAGCTTACGGCAAGTTCGAAGCGAAGCTGAAGCTGCCGAAAGGCCAAGGCTTCTGGCCAGCCTTCTGGATGATGCCGGCAACAAGCGAATACGGTACGTGGGCATCTTCCGGTGAGATCGACATTATGGAAGCTGTAGGCAGACTGCCTGGTGAAGTTTCCGGAACGATTCATTATGGCAAGGCAGCCCCCGGAAACCGTTATACAGGCGATAAGTATACATTCCCTGCCGGTACGGATTTTAGCGGAGAACATGTATACGCCGTTGAATGGGAGCCGGGTGAAATCCGCTGGCTGGTGGATGGCGTAGTCTATCAAACGCAGAACAATTGGAACAGCTGGGGGATTGATCAACCGGCGAAATATGCTTATCCGGCACCATTTGATAAACCTTTCTACATGATTCTGAACCTGGCTGTTGGCGGCAACTTTGATGGCGGCAGAATGCCGACCGACGACAACGCCCGTACGATGGAAGTAGAATATGTCCGCGTTTACGATAAGAAGGGCGGCTATTCAACGGAAGGTCTTGAGGAACCGAAGGTTGAGCAGGAGGCTCTGCCAGCCGATCATAAAGAAGCAATCAATGGCAACTATGTGCATGATGTGAATTACGCGAACGGTTTCAAGACAGTAGCAACGGATACGGATACGCTTGATGCGGAAAAATGGAACTTTGTTCATGTGCCTACCTATAACGGTGAGGGTTCGATAGGAACGGAAGTTATTGGAGATACCGCTTATGCGAAGGCCGAGATTACAAATGGCGGATCTCAAGACTACGCGGTACAGCTTATTCAGAACGTGACGGTTGGCAAAGGCAGGTATTACAAGCTGTCTTTTGATGCCAAATCGAGCACGAACCGGACGATGTCCGCCAAGATTGGCGGCGGGGCTGAACGCGGCTGGGGCACTTATTCCGATGTCTTGTCCGTTAACTTGACCGACGAGTTCAAGAATTACGGCATGACTTTCCAGATGGCAGCAGATACCGACGTTCTCGCTCGTCTTGAACTTAATATCGGTCTCAACACGAATCCTGTCTGGATCGGCAATGTGAAGCTGGAGGAAGTAGATGCACCGGATCCTTATAATGAGGATGCTGTGAAAGAGCCGATTAACGGCAACCATGTCTACAATGGGAACTTCGAGCTTGGCAGATTGGACCGCCTGACTTACTGGCATTTCAATACGGCAGACAGTGCGGCAGCAACGGCTTCCGTTGACCCGGAAGACCGCGAGTTTACAGCGAATATTACAAACGGAGGAACAGGAGCTTCATCCATTACCTTGCTTCAAAAAGGCGTTAACCTCATTCCAGGCAATGATTATGAAGTGAAGTTTAAAGCAAGTGCCGCTTCGGACCGAACCATTAAGGTGGGTATTCAGAAGCAGGACGGTACGAATGTGGTTGATCCTATTGAAGTTAACCTGACTGCTTTATCTGCTGTACAGACGGTGAACTTCAATTCTGCGGATGTTGAGGACGATAAAGCAATTCTTGTCTTTATGCTTGGCGGCAATGAGGCGGATGTAACGATTGATCATGTCGTTATGACCCGTCTGACGAACAATGGCGTCGGCGACCTGCCGCTGGCAGATCAGTTCCCGCTTAAGAACGGCGACTTCTCGAACGGTAAAACCGCGTGGAACCTGCATGTTCAAGGCTTCTACGACGGCTGGGACAAAGTGACCGGTTATACCGAAGAGGCAGGAAGCATGAAGGTGAATGTAAGCAGCGTTGGCAACAATCCTTGGGATGTCATGATGATGCAGAATGACTTCACTCTTCGCAAAGACAACACCTATGTTGTATCCGTGGATCTCAAATCAACAGCTGAGCGTGAGGTAGAGATCGTTGTCGATAATGCAGGCGGACGATTGCTTTCGAAGATGGAGCATCTGACGGCAGATTACCAGACGTTTGCGTATGAGCTGCCTGTTACAGGAGATACGTTAGCTTCCTTTAAAGTGCTGCTTGGCAAGCAAACGGCAAATCCGGCAGGAGCACATGATGTATATGTCGATAATGTACGCGTTGAGATCAAAGGCGCCCGTGATAAGAACTTCCTATTAAAAAATGGCTACTTCACAAGCGGTGATGCCAACTGGTCTAAGCATGTGCAAGGCGTATATGATGGCAATTCCAAAGCTACATTTGATTTTACAAGCGGAAGAGCAAAGGTCAACGTTGAGAACGCAGGCGCAAATCCTTGGGACGTGATGCTCTATCAAGAGCCTCTTCTAGTTAAGAAAGACTCTGCCTATATCGTTACGTTTGATGCGAGATCTACCCTGGTTAAGACAATCGATGTGATTGCAGAGAACGGCACCTATACCCGCTATTTGAATGAGAAAGTAACGCTTGGCGAAACAACGAAGAGCTACTCCTTTGAATTCACGATGCCGAAGGATGATACAGTAGGTCTCAAGTATCTCCTAGGCAAGAATGGCGATGCACTGGCCCATGACATTTTCATCGATAATGTCCGGTTCGAACGGAAAGGTGCTAAAGAAGCATTAGGCGAGAAAGCGCCGCTCAGTAATGATATCCGCCTTGCTTCGGCACCAATCGTTACGCCGGATGTAGCGGACAACAGTCTTGGCAAAGACATTACGCTGACCTTCGCGATCCAGCCGGGCTGGAGCAGCTCGATCAAGGCGATTAGCGTGGACGGAACAGAGCTTGCAGAAGCTGATTACACTATTGCAACAAACAGTATCACCATTAAAGCAAGCGTCTTTACGACCGCAGGCGATCATGTGATTGTCTTCCAGGCTTCCGGTTATGAGCTGGGGCAGGTGACGCAAACGATTGAAGCGGAGCAAATGTGGAGCCTTGTCTGGTCCGACGAGTTTAACGGCGATGCGGCTAACCCGGATACAAACGGAGTTGACCTGGCCAAATGGGGCTATCAGGAAGGAAACGGCTCCGAATATGGCGTAGCAGACTGGGGCAATAACGAGCAGCAATATTACCGCAAGCAAAATATCGCCGTTGATCCGGAAACGGGCAACCTTGTCCTTACTGCTAAGAAGGAGTCCTTTAACGGCAAGCCTTATACTTCCGGCCGTCTCTGGACCAGCAATACCTTTACGAAAGCCTATGGTAAATTCGAAGCCCGCATGAAGCTGCCGGAAGGAAGCGGAATTTGGCCGGCCTTCTGGATGATGCCTGCTGACAGCGAATATGGCGGCTGGGCAGCATCAGGCGAGATCGATATTATGGAGGCCAGAGGACGCCTGCCGCATGAAGTTGGCGGTACAATCCATTACGGCAAGAACGCTCCGAACAATAAAGCAACGGGAGCAGCTTATTACTTCCCTGAAGGAGAATCCATTACCGGCTATCATACCTACTCGGTAGAGTGGGAGCCAGGCGAAATCCGCTGGTACGTAGACGGCAATCTGTATCAAACGATTAACAACTGGAACAGCTGGGGTGCGGATCAACCGGATAAATATGCTTACCCTGCACCGTTTGACAAACCGTTCTATATGATTTTGAACCTGGCGGTTGGCGGGCAATTTGACGGCAATCGTCTCCCGGCCGACAGCGACCTGCCTGCGAAGATGGAAGTGGACTACGTCCGTGCTTACGAATTGACCGGCCGTCCTTACCGTACACCGGTAGAGCCGGATGCGAAGGATGAAATTCCGGCTAACGCGAAAGCGATTGTCGATCAGGATTTCGAGCATGGTCTGACGGATATTACGGACTCTGCACAAGCACTTGATGCGAACTACTGGAACTTCCTGCATACGCCTGATTTTGGCGGAGCGGGCTCTGCAACCGTCGATGCCATAGGTGACGATAAGTTCGCCAAAGTATCGATTACGGGCGGCGGCAACCAGAACTACGCCCTGCAATTGATTCAATACGCAACGATTACGAAAGGCCATGCTTATAAAATCAGCTTTGATGCCAAAGCATCGGCAGCAAGAAACATCAGCCTGAAAGTTGGCGGCGATGCGGATAACGGCTGGGGCGCTTATTCGGATAATTTCGATGCCGCTCTGACGACCGATCTGAAGCATTATGAATACCGCTTCCTGATGAACAACGATACGGATCTTGCCGCACGCCTGGAGCTTAATCTTGGCCTTCATACAAATACCGTATGGATCGGCAATATTAAGATCGAAGAATTTGACGCGGTATCCGAGCAAAATGGAGCTAAAGCGCCGCTTGGCAACGGACAGCATGTCTACAACGGCAACTTCGACCTCGGATCGATGGACCGCATGACCTACTGGAACTTTGAGACTTTGAATGACGCAGATGCTTCTGCGGCGATTGACCCTGAGGGGAGACAGCTTGAGGCAACGATTGCGGATGGAGGAGACAGTCCATCGGACATTAAGCTGACGCAAAAGGGCATCAATCTGCTGCAAACGGATTCCTATAAGCTGACCTTCAAGGCTTCCGCGGAAGCGGAACGCTCCATTAAAGTCTCGTTCATAAGCAAAGACGGCAGTATCGTATATGCTTCGAAAGATGTCGCCCTGACTACCGCATTAACCAGCCAGGAATTCACCTTCACAATGCCTGTTGGCGTAACGGATGCAGAAGGACAGCTGGTATTTGGACTCGGGGGCAATGACGCGGATGCTGCGATCGATAACGTGTCCTTGATCCGCACGACGAATAACAACTTTGACTTCACGGGCGTGGATATGTTCCCGCTGAAGAATGGTGATTTCTTCGCAGGCCTCTTGAATTGGGAGCAGAACTCGCAAGAAGGCGGGGCTGCACAATTCTCTGCGGAGGAAGGCGCCGCGAAGGTCAATGTAACAAGCTTGGGCAACCAGCCTTACAGCAATATGCTGATCCAAGGCGGCATGAGCTTGAGGAAAGGGTTAACTTATACGCTCGAGTTTGATGCGAAGGCTTCGGCAGCCCGCGATTTGCAGGCTACACTCGAGAATGCATCGTACGTCCGGAGATTTGATTCCGGTGTACAGTCTATCGGCACGGACTGGACGCATTTCAAATTTACCGTTCGCCCTACAGCAGACGAATTGCTTGCACTAAAAATTATGCTCGGTAAAACACCTGGAGGAACTATCGGTACCGTATGGTTCGACAATATTGTGCTAGAGGTGGAAAATGCGCCGGTGAAACGTCCGCCAACGATGATTGCGGACAGCACGGATAATCTGGCAGGCCAAGAAATCGTGATTCCGTTTGCGGATGACGCGGACTGGAGAGGCGCAATTACAACGGTTTCGGTAAACGGCGCAGCTCTGAATGCCGCGCAATATGCCATAACAGAGGGCGCGCTGACGCTTCATGCGGATGTCTTTTCCGTTGACGGCAACTACCCGGTGAAGATAACGGCAAGCGGATATGGCGATGCTGTCCTTGCGCAGCAAGTTTTCGCTGGTGACGGCAATCTGGTTCTGAACGGCAGCTTTACGAACGGCACCACGAACTGGGAATCATGGAAAGGCGCCGATGATTACTCTTCGATCTCGGTAGCAGGTGAGAAAGCGCAGATTCAGATCAATTATAACGGCGGTCTGGACCCGCAATGGAGTGTTCCTTACACCTGGTCTACTCAGTTCATGCAGTCCGGCATTAAGCTGAAAGCGGGCAAAACGTATGAGCTCAGCTTTAAAGCATCATCCACGGTTAACCGTCCGATTCTAGTGGAACTTACCGGCTACAACAATAATCAGCAAGTGGCGTTCTTTATTACGGGGGATGAAGCTGTCTACTCAAAAGTATTGAAGCCAACCGCTGATATGACCTTAACCGTGAAGTACCTGCTTGGTAATGTAATTAACGGTGATCAGGTTACGCCGGATGGCGAGCATACGATCTTTATCGATGAGGCAGCTGTTCGAGAGAAGGTATCTCCTCCGGCAGTGACCGCAGATTCGACGGATAATAAGCTGACCTATCCAATCGAGTTGAGTTTTACGGATAACACGGCATGGAGAAACGAAATTACTGGTCTTACTATTGATGGAACGTCTGTAGACGCAAGCAAGTATACGGTCGCAGCAGGAAAACTCACGATCGACACCTCGCTTTTCCCGTCGATCAAGACGTATGCGATTGCGATTCTGGCAAATGGTTACGCGCCAGCCGAAATATCGCAGGAAGTGAAGACCAACGCGAACAATATCGCAATTGGCAGCACGGCAACCGCTTCATCCGGCAGTCAGGGCGCTGCCAATGCCGTTGACGGCAAGACAGCTACGAGATGGGAGAGCGCATCACAAGATCCGCAATGGATTTCTCTTGATCTGAAAAAGCTCTACAAGCTCGACAGTATTATCCTGAATTGGGAAGGGGCTTTCGGCAAGACCTACACGGTTCAAGTGTCCTCAGCGGAAACGCCGGGAGACAATGATTGGACAACAATCTTCACCGAGCCTTCGGGCAACGGCGGTATCGACAACATTACCCTTCACGGAGAAGAAGCACGGCATGTACGTATCTACGGTACAGCAAGAGGCACGCAATGGGGCTACTCGCTTTGGGAAGTCGAAGTATACGGCAAACCGTCTAATCCGGATCCGGTATTATCTCCTGGGCCGGCCTTAACAGCTGATTCTACCGACAATAAAGCAGGCAACAGTATCGACGTTACCTTCCCTGGCAATGCCGAATGGGAGGGCGCAGTGTCAGCAGTTAAGGTGAATGGAACCGCACTTCCTGCCGGGCAATACAAAGTGGAAAGCGGAAGAATCACTCTTGCCTCAACCGTATTCACAGCAGCCGGCAGCTATAACGTGGTGATTGAAGCAGCTGGCTACTCCGACGCGGCGGTGACACAGGTTATGACAGCGGCAGATGCTCCTGCTGTCAATCTGGCATTAAACAAATCGGCAGTTGCATCTTCCATGCAAGGCGTATTTCTGGCATCCGAGGCAACTGACGGTGATGAAGGCTCCAGATGGGGAGCGGATTGGACGGCTAATTCGGATAACCATCCGGAATGGATTTACGTAGATCTTGGAGCTGTAGAGACCTTCAATACGCTGGTGTTGAACTGGGAGGGAGCCTATGGCAAATCGCTTGAGATTCAAGTGGCGCAGCAGGGTGCTGATCTCACCAGCAATGACAGCTGGACGACCGTCCATGCGATTACCGGTCAATCGCTCAGCGGAGAAGGCCTGAAGCAGACGGTTAACCTGGCTGCTTCGGCACAAGGACAATATGTACGGATTTATGTAACGGAGAAAGGCTTTGCTAACTACGGTCCTTCGTTATATGAAATTGAAATTTACGCCTAGTTACTAGAATAACAAAAAGCCGCTCTACCGATGCCTGACGGCAGTTGGTAGAGCGGCTTTTTGTTAGTTAATTAGAGTCTCGAGAAAGCATGATCAGCGGCTGCTATAGTAACCTCTATGTCATCTTTCGTATGTGCGGTGGTCAGGAACCATGCTTCATATTTGGAAGGGGCAAGGTTGATGCCTTGTTCCAGCATAAGCTTGAAGAAGCGTCCGAATATTTCGCCGTCCGTATCCTGTGCTTCATCATAGTTCGTCACCGGATGATTGCAGAAGTGGGTCGAGAACGAACCGCGGATCTGGTTAATCGTCAGAGGCACGCCATGCTTTGCTGCCGATGCTCGAAGTCCCTCAGCCAGTGTTGTCGCGAGGTCGTTCATGCGATCATATACACCGGCTTCCTGAAGCACTTCCAGGCAGGCAATCCCCGCCGAGATCGACGCTGGGTTGCCAGCCATCGTACCCGCCTGATAAGCCGGGCCAAGCGGAGCGACCTGCTCCATAATTTCCTTGCGGCCGCCGTATGCACCGATAGGAAGACCGCCGCCGATGATTTTGCCAAGAGCGGTAAGATCCGGCTCGATGGCTTTGAAGTCCGGGAATACGTTAAACGTCTGAGACGTGCCGTAATGGAAGCGGAACGCCGTAATAACCTCATCATAAATAACGAGAGCACCGGCTTCGCGGGTCAGCTTGCACACCCCTTCGAGGAAGCCGGGCTCCGGCATAACCATGCCAAAGTTGCCGACAATCGGCTCGATCATAACGGCTGCGGTATCGTCGCCCCAGCGCTCCAGCGCTTCTTGTAAGGCCGGGAGGTTATTAAACGGTACAGTAATGACTTCCTGGGCGATCGAGGTTGGAATGCCGGCGCTGTCCGGAATGCCAAGCGTAGACGGGCCCGAGCCTGCAGCAACGAGGACAAGGTCCGAATGGCCGTGGTAACAGCCGGCGAATTTGATGATTTTGTTGCGCTTCGTGAAGGCGCGGGCCACGCGGATTGTCGTCATAACGGCTTCAGTGCCGGAGTTAACGAATCGAACTTTATCCAGGGATGGAATGGCTTCCTTCAGCATGCGGGCCATCTGGATTTCAAGCTCTGTAGGCGTGCCGTACAAGATGCCGTTTTGCGCAGCGCGAACAATCGCTTCCGTAATATGCGGGTGGGCATGTCCCGTAATGATCGGGCCGTAAGCCGCCAAATAATCGATATATCGGTTATCATCGACGTCATAGAAATAGGCGCCTTCCGCGCGCTTCATAAATACCGGCGCACCGCCGCCTACGGCTTTGTAGGAGCGGGACGGACTGTTGACACCTCCCACGATATGCTGCAGCGCTTCTGCATAAAGCGCTTCTGAACGGGAACGTTGCATAGACATAAATAAATCCTCCGTATTTCGTGATATGTAAGCCGGTCTTGGCGAGTCAAGCGGCCTGATTGAAGAAAAATCGACACTATCCATTATCGCGCAGTCGGGACAAAAAGCAAAGTCATGAACAAGCTCGTTTATGGCGAAACGAACATCTTCTGTTGCAGATTGTAAATGATTACTTTATGAAACGCAGATTAGGCAACTTGCATTTGCATGAAAAGATTGCATTAACCGGCAAGTTGAACTTCTATTGCACAAACTGCAATATATTAACCCCAAATGGGGGCATCGGAGGAGTTAGGCTGTACTGAATGCAGTATATTTTTCGTAATCTAGCCCAACCCGGGCTATTTAGTCCCAATATCCTGCATTCCGTGCAGGATATATCTAATTACTAGGCTCAAAAATACTATTAGGCTGCACTTCGTGCAATGTAGTGGTATAACTAGTTACTGGATAGAAGCTGACATAACGAATATCGCGTGACCATTCATGATTAAACAATTTTACGATTAACGAACCTCAATGTAAATTGCATTAACAAAAGGACCTCACCATCTGCCGAGCGGCGAATGATGAGGTCCTTTATAGATCTCTCTATATATCCCTATTGTGCGGATGTGCTATTATCTGTTGTTGTATCCGTGCCATTCTCCGCGCCTGGCGAAGGGGATGGCGTAGCCGCTGTATCGTCTGCAGCCAGCGTCTCCTGGACGGAAGCCTTCAGTTCGTCCAGATCGCGAACACCAAGGACGGATGCTCCGCCTACATGCTCTTCAGCGATCAAGTCCATTGGAGGCACTTGCTGTGTGCCGGCCAGATGGGATTCAACACCCAGTTGACCAAGCTTCAGCATATCGGTAACCTGCAGGTTTGTCTCGATGTAAGGCGATACGCTGTCCAGAATTTTTTTCATCTGAACGATGTTCCATCCGGATTTGAGCTTATCAGCTACAGCACCCAGGAATTCACGCTGACGCTCCGTACGAGTGAAGTCGCTCATCGCATCGTGGCGGAAACGAACGTATTGCAGCGCTTTGTCGCCGTCAAGCAGCTGGTAGCCTTTCTTCAGATCGATATCATATTTGTTCTCATCAGCATTATCGGTGTAATGCATGTCCTTCTCCACATCGAAGTATACGCCGCCGATCGTGTCGACCAAAGCTTTGAATCCTTCGAAATCCGTGTAGACATAATATTGAATATCCAGACCAAGCAGATCGCCGACCGTCTTCATGGCAAGCTGCGGTCCGCCAAGCGTAATCGCCGTGTTGACCCGGCCTCTGCCATGACCTTCAATATCGATATAGGTGTCACGGAGAACCGAGAAAAGATGAGCTTTCTTGGTTACCGGGTCAAATGATGCGATCATAATTGAATCCGAACGCGGTACCTGGTTTTCTTCTAAGCCCCGGGCGTCACCGCCAAGCAGCAGAATGTTGACGCGCTCTTTGCCTTGCCATTCCGGCGGAGCTTCGACGGTTGGGTTGTTCTCGAATTGGCCAAACCGGGAATCCTCTTTGTCCTTATTAAACTTGTCTAACGAATTATATACGCCGGTGCCCCAATAAACGAGGCCTGCGACGGCAATGACTATAACTACGAGAAAACCGCTAAGCACCCATTTCCAAGGTTTTCTTTTCTTTTTAGCTTGTGTAGCCATGACTGTAGTAGTGCTCCTTTCAGCAACTCATCCTGTAAAAGTGTGTAAACCCAAATCAGACAGGCGATTCATCGTTCCCGAACCGATGATGCCTGCCATTTACGCACAACAATAACTAATGTAATATTACATATCATAAAATTATAAAGCGGAACGATGGATAGAAGCAAGTTTTATCGTTTTCCTTGGAAAAATATCATAATTCCCCGGGAAATGTCGACCGTTCTAAACGGAGAGGAGAAATTTAAAGCTTATGCTGGCGATTGATGTCAAAGATCTGCGAAAGCAGTTTAAAGTACAGAAGAACAGAGAAGGACTGTCCGGCGCGCTAAAAGACCTGTTCAAACGTGAGTATACCGAGGTTACAGCCGTTAAAGATATTTCGTTCCAAATTCCGCAAGGCGAGATTTGCGGTTATATCGGCGAGAATGGCGCAGGCAAATCGACAACGATTAAGATGCTGACGGGCATTCTGGTACCAACGTCCGGACAGCTGAAGGTAAATGGCTATGTACCGTACAAAGACCGCGAAAAATTTGTAGGGGGAATTGGCGTTGTCTTCGGCCAGCGCTCCCAGCTGTGGTGGGATATCGGTGTTATTGAGTCTTTCCAGTTGCTGCGCAAAGTATATCGGGTATCCGAACAAGATTTCCGCAAACGATTGGACAACCTGGTGGATCGCCTTGATCTGGGCGAACTGCTGAACCGTCCGGTACGCAAGCTGAGCCTTGGCCAGCGGATGCGGTGCGAGCTTGTTGCCTCATTGCTTCATAACCCGTCGATTCTGTTTCTCGATGAGCCGACCATCGGCCTGGATATTGTAGTGAAGACCGAAATCCGCGAATTTCTGAAGGACCTGAACCGCGAGGAAGGGACAACCATTCTGCTTACGACCCATGATCTTCAGGATATCGAAGCGTTATGCTCGCGCGTCATTATGCTGGATGACGGCCGGATTATTTATGACGGAGGTCTGGAAGAGCTGAAGAACCGATGGAGTAAAGGCCGCGAGATCCAGTTCCAATTCGGTACCGCAACTCCTCTGACGAAGCTGCAGCTGCTGACAGCAGGCCTTGATGTAACCTGGACCATGAGCGAGCAGGGGGCATCGATGTGGCTTCCGCATTCGATTAACGTATCCGACGCGCTTGGTATGGTCGTTGGCGGGGCGGATATTCGGGATATCAAAATCCTCGAGACGAACACCGACGATATCGTCCGTGAAATTTATCGTTCCGGGTCGGCTTCGGCGTCTGCCGCTGCAACGCTGTTGGAAGCAAACTCCGCAAAGCAGGAGGCAGAGGCTGAGGAGCCTGAGAAGGAGACTTCTCTCCGATGATGAGTGCTTACTTGGATTTTATCCGTATCCGGTTTCTGACGATGCTCGCTTACCGCGTTAATTATTACAGCGGTATTGTTATTTATGCGATTAACATTGGTGCTTATTATTTCCTGTGGAAGGCGATCTTCGGCTCGGCCGAGACGCTTCAAGGCTTTACGCTTGCCCAGATGACCACGTATATTGCGGTGTCCTGGATGGCCCGCGCGTTCTATTTCAACAACCTGGACCGGGAAATCGCTAACGACATCCGGGACGGAAGTATTGCGATGCAGCTGATCCGGCCGTATTCGTATTTGTTTGTGAAAATGATGCAGGGCCTTGGCGAAGGATTGTTCCGCCTTATTCTATTTATGGGACCGGGACTGCTCATCGTCTGCCTGTTGTTCCCGGTGAAGCTGCCGAAGGATCCGGCTGTATGGATCATTTATTTCATCATGCTAATGTTCAGCCTGTTTATTAATTCGCAGCTTAACATTCTGACAGGCCTTGCCGCTTTCTTTGTGGAAAATAACGAGGGGATGATGCGCATGAAGCGGGTGCTCGTTGACTTGTTCTCCGGCGTCCTCATTCCGATTGCATTCTTCCCGGGCTGGCTGAAGAGCACAATGGAATGGCTGCCCTTCCAGGCCATCACGTATTTGCCCAGCGCCGTGTTTACAGGGCGGACGCCTATGAGCGAGGCCTGGGGTGTATTGGGGCTGCAGGCGGTCTGGTTCTTTGTTCTGCTTGTGCCTATTATGTTTACTTGGCGGGCGGCCCGTAAGCGGCTGTTCGTGCAAGGAGGTTAATTCGTGATGCTGTATGCTGTATTGTTCTGGGAGTACATTAAAAACTATGCCAAAACACGTCTGACGTACCGTGCCGACTTCTGGGTCGAGGTGCTGTCGGATTTGATGTTCCAAGGGATGAATCTGGTCTTCATCCTCGTCGTATTCCAGCATACGCCGTCGCTTGGCGGCTGGACGGAGTCCGAGGTCATCTTCGTATACGGCTTCTTTATGATCCCGTACGGGATATTCTCGACTTTCTTCGGGATGTGGAATTTCAGTGAGCGGTATATTGTAAAAGGCGAGATGGACCGCATCCTGACGCGTCCAGCTCATAACCTGTTCCAGGTGCTGCTGGAGAACGTTGATCCGCCGTCCATGATCGGCTCCGTCGTAGGGGCTGTCATTATGGCTGTCTGCTGGAATGATCTTGGACTGGCGTTCCACTGGTATTATGTGCTGATTATGCTCTTGTTCGTGCTTGGCGCCGTGCTTGTGTATGCGGGCATCTATACGGCGTTGTCGGCGATTTCGTTCTTCTCGGATGCGCCAACGGGGATCGTGCCGCTTATTTATAACGTTCAGAACTATGGCCGATATCCGGTTAACATTTATAATAAAACGATTCGTTTCGTTCTGACCTGGCTGCTGCCATTCGCCTTCGTAGGCGTTATTCCGGCATCGTATTTCCTGGAGAAGAAGGCGGATGACCTGTCCCAGCTCGCCTGGCTAACGCCGGTAATGGGCGTCATCGTATTCGCGCTTGGGCTGATGCTGTGGAATCATGGCGTGAAGAAGTATCGCGGTGCGGGCTCCTAGGTTAGCAGGTTAAGGAAGGTATTGGAGGTTTTGTTGGTATGAGTGCATTGGAAATAGGCAAGAAGGCGCCGGACTTCAAGCTGCCGGCTTCAAACGGCGAGATCGTGAAGCTGAGCGATTATCGCGGGAAAAAGGTCGTTATCTATTTCTATCCGAAGGATAATACGCCAACCTGTACGCAGCAGGCTTGTGATTTCCGGGATGCCTATCCGGCGATGGCGGACAGCAATACGGTGGTGCTTGGCATCAGCCCGGATCCGGTTAAATCGCATGAGAAGTTTATCGGCAAGCAGAGCCTGCCGTTCCTGCTTCTCTCGGATGAGCAGCACAAGGTATGCGAGAAGTACGGCGTATGGCAGATGAAGAAGCTGTACGGCCGCGAGTACATGGGCGTTGTCCGCTCCACCTTTCTCATTGATGAGAAGGGCAAGCTTGCCCGCGAGTGGCGCGGCGTGAAAATAAAAGGCCATGTCCAGCAAGTAGCGGACGAGGCCGCAAAGCTATAGAAGATTGGAAGGCGGGCCACTTGCGGCCCGCTTTTTTTGTTGATTAATTTCGGGCATTTGCTAGATTTGCCTCTCATATACTCTATTAGATCGATTACGAGAGTAGAGAAGGGTGGCAGATTAGATGCGCTTGCTGATACAGACAGGATTATGTTTGGTTGTTTTATGGTTTGGGCTGCTGGGGGCTGGTCCGGTCACGGAACGCCAAGGATGGGATGGGGCATATGCCGGGCTGACAAGCGAGGTAGCGACAGCTGCCGGATCTGCGGGGCAAGCGGTGAAGGACGGGGAGGAAGAAGGCAGCCTGAATCTATCCAGCCCTGCCTGTTTATTATAGCGTGGAAGAAGCAAAAGCAGCAGCCAAGCCAACCGTCTATCTGACGTTTGATGACGGGCCAAGTCAGCAGACGAAGGAGGTTCTGGCCATCCTGAAGCGGGAAGGGGTGAAGGGGACCTTTTTTATGCTCGGCAAGGAAGTGAAGCGGTACCCGGCTATGGCCAAGCAGGTCGTGAAGGAGGGCCATGCGATCGGCAATCATACGTATGATCATGTGTACGCTGAACTGTATGGCCATTTTGCCGTGTTTGCCAAACAGGTAATGGATACCGACGAGGCGATCTTCCAGGCGACAGGAGTAAGGACAAATCTGGTCCGCGCGCCGGGCGGGACATACGGCAACTTTGATCAGGGCTACTTCGACGCGCTTGCGAAGGCCGGTTATATCGTACACGACTGGAATGTGGACAGCGGGGATTCGAAGCGGGTGGGCGTCCCGGCTAAAGAGATTATAAGCACCGTCGAAGGTTCCAAGTTATCGAGCAAAGTGGTCGTACTGATGCATGACAGCTCCATACACGGGGAGTCTGTGAAGGCTTTGCCGGAAGTGATCGCTTTTTTCAAAAAGAAAGGGTATCAGTTTGCCGTCTTAACCGATCAAGTCAAGCCTATCCAGTTCCGGCTGGCGGAAACGTTGAAATGGAAGCGTGCGAAGGTGACGGCTGCCGAGACGCAGAGCCTCGCGCAATTTATGGCAAGGACAAGAGCAAAACCGGAGAATTCTGCTCCTAAGCCGCAAAGCTTAGTCTTGCATGCGGGCGACGCGGAAATGACGTTTGCGCCGGAAGATTACCGGATGACAAACGGGACGATCGAAGTGCCGCTGCGCCAATTGGTTGCAGGACTTCATGGCATTATCCGCCTGGACATGTCCAACGGCGTCGCTGAGGCAGTGGTCAATAATCAGAGCGTGAGCTGGACGGCGTCCGAGGTAGGGGGCAGCGGGAAATCTATGCCAAGCCGGATCATGGTTCCGTTAAGAGATACTCTTCAGCGATTTCAAATGATCATTAATAGAATCGTGGCAACGGCGGATAAAAGAGAGATTTGGGCGGGCCAGTCTTCCATCTAGCAGGTCTAAATAGAACGGGGCGTGGCGATACTGAAAGATAGAGAAGCTATTTTTCAGGAGGTCGGTGAAAGAGATGATAGTGCCCAAGTTCGAAGGATCATCGGGAAGACAGGACGCACAGCCTTGGCCCGAGTCGCCGCAAGTGCTGCTGCAACGGCTTATTCATAGAGTAGATAACGTATTGCTAGGAAAAAGAGAAACGGTTACCCAACTGCTGACCGCCATGCTGGCCGGCGGCCATGTGCTGCTCGAGGATGTGCCGGGCGTTGGGAAAACGATGCTGGCCGGCGCGTTTGCGCGAGTCCTTGGCGGAGAGTTCAAGCGAATCCAGTTCACTTCGGATATGCTGCCTGCGGATGTTATCGGCGGAGCAGTCTGGGACACCCGTATCGGTGAGCTTGTATACCGGCCGGGTCCCATTATGGCGAATATCGTCCTTGCCGATGAGATTAACCGTACTTCTCCGCGCACGCAGTCGGCGCTGCTCGAGGCGATGGAGGAGCGGAGAATCAGTATAGAAGGGGAAACCCGCAAGCTGCCGGAGCCGTTTGTGCTTATTGCTACGCAAAACCCTTTAAGTTACGAAGGGACAAATACGCTGCCGGAAGCGCAGATGGACCGGTTCATGATGCGGCTGTCCATCGGTTATCCGTCTATGGAGAACGAAGCCAGAATGCTGGAGCAGTATGCCTCTGACTCAAGACCGGAGCCCCAACAGCTGCGCCCGGTATTGATGCTGGAGGAATGGCTGAGGATGCAGCGCGAAGTGCGGCAGGCGCATGTCCATCCCGGCTTATTGGAATACATGGCGAAGGTGACGGACGCAACAAGGCGTGCCCCTGAGCTGGAGCTTGGATTAAGCCCGCGCGCGGGACGCGACTGGCTGCGTGCCTCGCAGGCAAGAGCTTATGTGGAGGGCAGACGTTACGTGCTGCCGGATGACCTCTTCGCAACGGGCGAGGTCGTGCTGGCTCACAGGCTTAACGGCATAAGCGCGGGAGGAAGGCAAGCCGCTGAAGCGTTGACTCGTATTTTGAGAAGTACGCCTCTTCCCGCGTCCATTGCCCCTGGTCAAGCAACCGGGAGGCAGAAATGAAGGCGGAGCGGAAGGTCCCGAACGCGAGCCAGCCGGAAACGGCTAAAGGTCATTTCTTGCAGGGCTCCAATTCTGACGGTGATAAGGCTGGAGACGGACAGAACGGAGCCAGCGATCTAGTGACAGCATCGGTGGAACCAGCAGGCCGTCCGCTTGTTTACCGGACCCGGTGGGGAGCCTGGTTCATTATTACCGCTGGCTGGGCGGCCAGCCTGGCAGGTGTTCTAACCAGGGGCGGAGCCGTGGAAACTTTTATGCTGATCGTACTCAGCCTGCTGCCGGTTCTGTCCATCGTTATGCCTTTGCTCTCGACCATTGGTCTTTCGGTTATCCGGGTCATTCCCGTGGCAAAAATCAAAGACGGCGACGAAGCCGTTGTGAAGCTGACTCTGAAGCGTTCTTCTGCTGTTCCTTTTGTATGGCTGGCTGTCCATGACGGCATGACCAATGCGAGTGCAGCCGAGAAAACCCCATTGGATTACCGTTATATTGTTATGCCTTTGCTCAGGAAAGAAGTGGAGATCAGCTATTCCGTTCTGGCGGTGAGGCGCGGGGAGCATCAATTCGGCCAAGTGAGGGTAACGGTTGGGGATTGGCTTGGTCTTACGGCTATTCACAGAAGGCTGGAATGTCCCGGTACCCTGATTGCAGTTCCGGCTCTTCCGGAAGAGATGGGAAGACGCGCGGGACGATTGCATGGCGCGGTAGCGGAGCAGGCGTCCGGCGATTCTTCAGCGGCTTATATTAGTGACAGCGGGGAGCTCAGCGAGATAACGGCAGACAAGCTGCTGCAGCAGGCCGGCATTGGACCAGACAGCAGACCTTACCGCGAGGGCGACTCGATGCGGCATATCAATTGGCGGGCGGCTGCCAAAGGGAGGGGCATGTTCACGAAGCAGCATATGCTCGAGCAGCCGGCGGAAATCATTATGATTACCGATACATTCTCAGCCGCTTATAGCCATGACGGGCGGTTATTTGATGCCGCTCTCGGGTGGATGGCAAGAGGAATGGAACGCGCGGCAGCGGAAGGCTGCGAGGTGCGGCTGATTACAGGAGCAACAGAGGCAGAGGGGGCCGCGAAGCAGGATAAAAAAGCATCGTCCTCCCATAAGGGAGAGAAAAAGCGGGGCAGTGTATCCGGAGAGCAAAAGAAAGCTTTGCTGGAACGGCTTGCAAAGCTGAGGCTTGCGAAGAGGGCCGTTTCTGTCGACAGCCTTCGGACTGAGCTGGGCGGCCTGAAGCCGGGAGGCATCCTTCACGTTTATACAGCGGATTGGAAAAGCGGCCAAAGCTGGACCCGGCTTGCGGCCTATGCAGCTGACCATAACTGCCGGGTGGAGCTTCATGTCGTGACGAAGCAGTCCGTCCTTACGTATGCGATGCGGGAACAGCAGCGGCTGCTGGAACAAGCAGGCCTGCTGGTGAACTGGCTTGCTTATCCGGAGCGGATGAACGCTCAGACGCAAACGGTGGAAGGAGGCGGTCAGCATGCGAGAGTCCGGTCATGAGAACGGGTCGCTCGGCTTCCGCCTGCTGACGACGGTCTTGCTCTATGGCTTATTAGCAGAATGGATGCTTCCATGGCTTCATTACGGAGAATGGGCGGATGTCTACCAGATTGGTCCGCTTATGACGGTTGTGGGCTGTGTGATGTTAACCGGGCTTTTCCGTCCCGCCTGGTATATGTCGCTGCTCATGAACAGCGTATTATGCGTCCTGACCCTTATGCTTTTATTTAAAGGCGATGAGAACGCGCTGCAATGGCTTGTGAATTATCCGGGCATGCTTGCCGGAGATATCAAGGAGCTGTTCACTTACGGCATGTGGACGATGACGAACGAGCTTCGGACGCTGCTGCTGTTCGTAGGCTGGGCTATGCTGGCCCCTGCCCTGCAGGCGCTTGTCTGGATCAGGCAGGTGGCGTTAGGGCTGACGGCCATTACGGCCTCCTATCTGTTAATCCTCCATACCTGGGTAGGGATGGATGTGTTTGACGGGCTGCTCCGCACGTCGGCGGAAGGCCTGCTGCTAGGCGCGGTTGTTACGATTGCGAGAGTAAGGCGGCTGCATGGCGGCACCAGTGAATATGACCGGCAGTTAAATCCGAAGTGGCTTGCTGCAGGTGAATTTCTTGTGTTGTTATGTGTCGGCATCGGGATGCTGCTCTCCAGCGGGCAGCCAAGGCAGACGGAGCCTTCGGCATGGACGGTGACGGCGGCAAGCCGGATGGAGCAGGCGATGGCGGAGCTGGGCAAGGCGGATTATTCCGCTGCCATGCAGGCGGCGGTTGGTGCTGCCGGTCAAGGAAGCGCCGTTACCGGCTACGGCTTGGATGATCGTGAGCTTGGTGCTTCGATTAAGCAGGACGATACGGTAGTGTTCAGCGGTTTTTCACCGGTTCAGACTTACTGGCGGGGTGAATCCAAGTCTGTTTATGATGGCCGCGGCTGGAGCAGCAGCTGGAGCGGCAAAGTTCTCCATCCGGTAGAGTATGGAGATAAACTGTCCGGGGTTGCGGTCAGCACGTCCGCGGATAACCGGTTGATTAAGCAAACCATTGTGATGACGGAGCCTTCGGCTTCGCAGGGGCTGCCGCTGTTTTTTACAGGAAGCGCAGGCCGCGTGGTAAGTCTGTCCGCTGTAGACCCAAATCGGCAGCTTAGTACGTATATCGAGGATGAGCTGGCAGAAGCGCTGTATGCGGCGGACAGGCAGGCAAAGGTCGAACGGTATACGGTGGAGAGCAGGCTTCCGGTAACGGATGACGCCGTGCTGCGCCAATCGGATCGTTCGTCCTCGGCAGGAGAGACGGCCGTGCTGAATACAGCAGGAGATAATCTGGATCTCACGCCATATCTGCAGCTGCCGGAATCTATGCCAAGCCGCGTGAAGGCGTTGGCTGACGAGATTGCCGGAGCGGGTCTGACGAGCCGTTATGACCGGGTGAAAGCAGTCGAGCAATATTTGAAGAACAGCTATGCCTATTCGCTGGACAGCGCCGTACCGCCGAAGGGAGCGGATTTTGTTGACTACTTCCTGTTTGAGCAGCAGCGCGGTTATTGCGTGCATTTCTCAAGCGCAATGGTTATTCTGCTCCGCGAGGAGGGGATTCCGGCGAGATGGGTAAAAGGCTTTGTATCCGGCACAGCGGTATCGACGGCGGCCGGTGCAGATGTGACCACCGCAGCCGGGACCCTCTACAATGTGCGTGCCAAGGATGCGCACGCCTGGGTAGAGGTGTATTTCCCGGGCGTAGGCTGGGTGCCGTTTGACCCGACGCCGGGCTTCGCCGGCGGCATGGGTCCGGCAGAGGCGGACGCCGGGTCATCGGCGTCGGGCGATTTGGCATCGGCGGGCGGAGCCGCCGATGATGCGGGGGCGCCAGAGCATGCCGTTGCCGGAACGGACGGCATGCTGGCACGGTTTGAGGCGGCAGTGGAACGCGCCGCCTCGGCCGTGCGGCGAGGGGTGGATGCCCTCGCGCAGGCGGCGCAGAGCGCCGCCCATGGCGCGGCGACGGCTTCGCCCGCCGCGCTGGCCGCCGCAGGCGCGGCCGCGCTGCTCTTCGCGGCCGCTGCTGCGGCAGCGGCGCAGCGCAGGCGGCTTCGCCTCGCGCTCGCGCTGCGCCGGTACGCGGCGGCGCATGCTGCTGGCCGCGTCGCCGCCGTGCAAGAGCAGTTCGCCACGGTATCCGCCGCGGCGTGGAGCCTGCTCGGCCGCCGCATGATGGCGCGGCCGCCGCATCACACCGCGCGCGAGTACGCTGACGCCGTCTCGGCGTCGATGCCCGGCGCGCGCGCCGATGCACTTCGGCGGTTCATCGCCTGGGACGATGCCGCGAGGTTCGGGCAGCGGGGCGACTGGCTCGCCCCGACTCCGGAGGAGCTTGCCGCCGCGATGCACGCGCTGCTCGGCAAGCCCCGCAAAGCTGTCCCGGCGGCAGCGGTTCATGCCGCCGAATAGCCACGCCGGCCCATCCCCAATAGAATCCCCGCGAGTAGCCATGCTAATTGAATGGGGTATTTCAACCGATGTAGGAACTTCATCGTCCGTCATGGGAAAGGAGATTTGATTACATTCCTGTTTCCAGAAACCAAACAGAAAGACGCCGGGAGTAATTTCCGGCGTCTTTCTGTTTAAATGGCAACGACTGAATCAGGACTTCATTATTTTCATTCGCCGTAAACGGGCTGCGCAAGCAACTGCGAAAGCTTCACCGCTTTGCCATGTTTAGCTGACAGGTTGGAGGCTTCCATGAGACGGGTCAAGTCAAGGGCCATCTCCAGATTTTGAGTGTTTATCGTATTCTGCTGAATATGGGAAGCCCATTGCTCCAAGTCCGAAGGCAGGGCATCCGGCAGCGGCCACTCGATCACCGAGTTGTCTCCGTTGTCCGGGCTGGCCACGATCAGCTTCCGATTCTGCAGGCTGAAGGCCATGCTTCCTTTCGTGCCGTGCGCTTCAAGCGTTAACGGGGACAGCGGATTCACAAAGCCGGTTTCGACGATGCCCAAAGCCCCGTCCGCATAACTCAATACGGCGACGGCGTTGTCTTCCACTTCTCTCCCCGTCACGTAACCATAGCTTGAGCTGATGCTCTTCGGCATGCCGAGCAGCAAGCGGGTCAGATACATCGGGTGGCAGCCCAGATCAATCATGGCGCCGCCGCCGCATTGCTCCAAGTCGTAAAAGTAAGGCGGCAATCCCGTTTCCGACAGCGCTCCCTTATGCGCCATTCTTACCCGGACCTGCGTAAGTCTGCCGAGCAGTCCGTTGGTGGCTACTTCTTGAGCGGCTTGGGCAAAAGGGGTATTCAGCCGGGGGAGAGAAACGGTCAGCTTGATGCCCGCTTTTTGCACGGCGTCCACAATTTCTTGGGCTTCCCGAATGGTTGCTGCAAGTACTTTTTCGGTGAAAATATGTTTGCCGGCACGAGCCGCCGCCAGCATCACGTCCCGGTGCATCGAAGTTGGAGTCGTGACAATAACGGCATCAATCTCCTGATTGGCAAGCAGCTCCTCCAAATCGACATAGAAGGGCACTTGCCGCGCTTCTGCCTGAATGGCTCCGCGGTCTGGGTCTTCGTCCCATATCGCTTTGATAACCATCTCCGGATGCTGCTCGGCCTGCAGGGCGTAATCCTTGGCATGGACATGCCAAAAGCTCAATATAGCTACGTTGATCATCTCTTAAAACCTCCTTATGGCAGGACTCTATCATCTCTATCAGTCAAAATAAATGGCCTCGCCGGTACGGTTGGATTCATAAATAGCTTCGATGATTTCCGAGACTACGCAGGCTTGCTCGGGTAATACAACCGGATCCGTATCGCTTAGAATCGCTTCGATCCACATCCGGCATTCCCGCTCATGCATGCTTTCCTTGCGTCCGTCGAAGAAATCCGCGCCTTTGACGTCGAATTGGATGTTATTGGCGTAGAGACGGCCGTATTTTTCACCGTTAATTCGAAGTGTATCTTTCACGTCCGCGCCGCCTTCCGTGCCGCAAAGCGTGTATAACGCTTCGCGCGTATCCAGCATATTCAGTGCCCAGCTGGATTCCAGCATCAGCGTGGCTCCATTTTTCATGACGATCATGCCAAACGCCGAGTCCTCTACCGTAAATTTGCCAGGATCCCAAGCTCCGCCTGCGTTAGCCGATCCCTTGCGGTTAGCCAGCTTTTGATAAGTAGTTCCCAAGACTACCTTGGGTTCGTAATTGTTCATGAGCCACAGCGTCAGATCCAGCGCATGGGTGCCGATGTCAATAAGCGGGCCGCCGCCTTGCTTGTCCTTGTCGAGGAAAACGCCCCAAGTGGGGACGCCCCGTCTGCGCAGCGCGTGGGCTTTGGCGAAATAAATGTCGCCGAGATCGCCGTTGTCGCAAACCTGCTTCAAAAATTGGCTGTCCGGCCGGAAACGATTGTTAAAGCCAATGGTCAGTTTTTTGCCTGTGCGTTTAGCGGCTTCCACCATGCGGCGGGCATCGGCCGCGGTTTTGGCCATCGGTTTTTCGCACATCACGTGCTTGCCTGCCTCCAGCGCAGCGATAGAAATTTCGGCATGGGCATCGTTTGCCGTGCAAACATGCACAACGTCGATGGAGGAATCCGCCAGCAGCTCCCGGTAATCGCTGTACACCTTAGCATCCGTCGTTCCGAATTTTTCAGCCGCCTGCCGGGCTTTCTCGGTCACAATATCTGCAAAAGCCGTAATGGCAACGGCCTTTTGTTTGCTCAGGTTAGGTAAATGCTTGCCAAATGCGATAGCTCCGCAGCCAATGATTCCAACTTTTAATTGTCTGTTCATTTCTCTTTTCCTCCCAGGAATTCATCAATTTCAGCCAGTCTCTCCTTAATGCGGACGGGTACCTCGGCATGAAGCTGCTCCCAAGTGGTGTAAAGCGCCGAATCAATGCGGTATTCCCAGAATTCCATGGCAGGCTTGAATCGGAAGCTCTGCAAATAAAGCTCTACTTTGCGGTCCGTTTCGTCATCCGTCGAATAAACCCCGTCGAACGGACCGGTAATCAGCAGACCGCGTCTTCCCGCATACTCATCCGTTGCTAACATTAACTCCGGCAGCAGATAAAACATGTCCGCCTGAGGCATGAAGGCATGTTTGCCCGGCTGGGAGTACAGCTTGACATGGGTGCCGTCAACCAGATTGCTGCGGTCACGCAGAAGCCCTTTGAAGTGTCTGCCGTGGAAGCTGGCATCGCAATCAATGACCTCGTCGTTTTGCCCCACATAAATCCACACATGCTCCAGCTCGTACAGGTGCTGAATATCGTAATCCCAATAGATGGCATACTCGATAATATACTTAAGGCCTGGCTCGTCGAAAGCAAAGGTTCGGCGCGTAGAAGGAGAAGGACCCGCTTCCTCCAGCACGGTAACGCCGACGCGGACAGGGAAGAAAGGTTCGTTGTTGTCAAAATAAATATAAGGCGCGTATTTGGAAATCCATTCTGTATTCATCATTTGGCTTGACCCTCCAACACGAGTAATTTGTTCATGATTTGGTTGTGACTTTGCTCAATCTCCTCGGGCAAACAAGCGGATTTCAGCTCGTATACCCGGACAGGAGCTTTATGGATCATATCCAGGAAAACATCGAAATCGTCCAGTCCGCTATGGACATAAGGACACCAATGATCCGAAAGCCCGATCGTTTCATGAATGTGCACGCCGGCGAGCGGGAGCTCAAGCTCCTTAAGGTCGCGCAGATTCTCGTACAGCCCCATGCGTTCCATCATCATGGCATGTCCGATGTCGTACCAAAGCCCGACGGGACTACCCTTCAGGCGGCCGGTCAGCCACTCGGCCTCGCGCAGCGTTGGAATCTGGTAGCAGCGTGCCCTGGTCTCTATGCCGATGGCTACTTTGTAGCCTTTCTGCTCGATGAAATCGCTGATCTCCTCCAGGCTGCGATGAATGCGTTCCAGGTTCTGCGGAGCCTGGCTTTGCCTTTGCTCCAGCATCGTGGTCCAGAGCGTTGCGTAGGCTTCCGAGTTTCTGCCCTGGTTTTTGTAAATGTCTTTAAGCCGGGCGTCGATGTTGTCCGGAAACGGGACTTCGCCGGGATGCACGACGACGGCTTTGGCACCGTAGCGAACGGCATACTCAACGGATTGCTTAAGCAGATCAAGCGCCCGTCTCCTTTTGTCCTCGTCTTCGTAACCAAGCATGGGTGAATCCGTGTCGAAATCCGTGTCGTCAATGTACGGGAAAGCATGGTGGACGCTGGATATGCCGATGGCGCCGTTTTCGATCATCGGTTCGATCGTGGTCAGGTGCTCCCGCGTAACGTTATAATTCAACTCGACATTTCGGAAGCCGAGCTCCATGATTTCTTCCAGCATCGCCCTGCCATTCCGGTGTTTCTTGATGTTCCAGCAAGTCGAAAATGAAAAGTCTTCTTTATTCCTCACGATGCGCTACTCCTTTACGGCCCCGATCATGACGCCGGAGATGAAATATTTTTGCAGCCAGGGGTAAACAAGCAGAATCGGCAACGTGGCAAACATAATGCTTGCCGCTTTGATGCTTTCCGGCAATACGGAAACGATCTGATCGCCCTGCATGGACAAAGGATCGTTGGTCATGCTGTTCATGACGACCTGATACAGCTTTAGCTGAATCGGGTACAGATTCGGATTCGTAATGTACATCAAAGCGTCCATGAACCCGTTCCAGCGGCCCACGGCGTAAAACAGGCTGAGCGTAGCCAGCGCCGGCATCGACAGCGGCAGGACAATCCGGACCAGGCTATGGAAATGACTGCTGCCGTCCATTTCCGCAGCTTCAAGCAGCCCGCTGGGCAGCGAACGAAGAAAGGTAAGAAGAATGATTAGGAAAAACGGATTAATCATCGCAGGCAGCAGCAACGACCCGAGATGATTGGTCAAATGCAGGCTGCGGATGAGCAAATAATCCGGAATGGTGCCGCCGCTGAAAAACATCGTAAATAAGATAAGAAACATGACGAATTTTGCGCCCTTCAGCCGTTTGGACAGCGGATAAGCGGCAAACACGGTCATCAGCATGGACAAGGCGGTATAACCCGCCGTCAATCCTAGCGACACCAGGAGCGAGCGGATCATGGAAGCATCCTGGAAAATTTTTTGGTACGCTTCGAAATTGATGCCGAGCGGGAACACGGTCACCTCTCCGGATAGAATAGCCCGGTTGGAGCTAAGCGACATGGAGGCGATATGCAGCAAAGGGGCTAGGCATAAAATAACCAGCACGGCGATGATCCCCATATTAATAAATTCGAATACACCTGGTGCCGACAAAATGGGCCGTCTATGGTTTACAGCTTTCATCAGAACACTCCGTTACCCGTTATTTTCTTGGCAATCCGGTTTGCCGCAAGCAGCAGAATGATACCTACTATGGCTTGGAACAGCCCCACCGCTGTTGCGAGGGAGAAGTTGGCCGTTTGAACCCCCGTCTTATAGACAAACGTGCTGATTACTTCCGAGAAATCCAGAACGCTTACATTGCCGATGACATACGGACGGTCAAAGCTGATTTGCACGATTTCCCCGATCTTGAGAATAAGCAGCACCACAATGGTCGGCCGGATGCCCGGCAGGGTGATAGACCGCATTTTCCGGAAACGTCCCGCTCCATCCATGGCCGCCGCCTCGTAAAGCTCGGAATTGATGCCGGTAATGGCCGCCAGATAAATGATCGTCCCCCAGCCCGCGCTTTGCCACACTCCTACAACCAGGTAGGTGATCAGCCAGTTGTATTTATTGGTCAGAAACGGAATCGGATCAATCCCCAATTGCCCCAGCAGCAAGTTAACAATCCCCGTATTGGTGGCGAATACTTGAAGCATGATGCCGCCAATAATGACCCAGGATAAAAAATGAGGCAGATACAGGATGGTTTGGGCCCATTTTTTGAACCTTGCCCGGGTAAGCTCATTAAGAAGAAGCGCAAGCAGAATAGGGGCAGGGAACGAAAAAAGCAGGTCCGCCAGATTCAGCATAAAAGTGTTCCGGAGAGCCTTGTAAAAGGCGCTCATGCCAAAAACCTCGCGGAACACGTCGAATCCGACCCAAGGACTACCCGTAACCCCTTTGAAGAGGTTGAAATCTTGAAAAGCAATCAGGATGCCGTACATGGGGCCGTATTTAAAGATCAGGAAGTAGGCGACCGGACCAAGCAGCAGGATATACAATTGCCAATTCCGCAAAAAGTAAAGCCATCGTTGTTTCATTCCGATCCTCCAATTGTTTGATTTGACAGCAGTCATTTCGCCATTGTCTTGTAGGCTTCCGTGCGTTCTTTCAGAATGGCGTCGCCGCCGCTTGCCATATAGTCTTTAAGGAGATCGTCATACACCTTGTCGAAATCCGCAGGCTTGGCGATGACGCTTTTCACGATAAGCTGGTCATATTTGTCTCTCAGCGTCGGCATATATTTGTTTTCCGCTTCGATCGGCGTGGTGAAGTTGGCATAACGGGTGGTGTCGGTCAGCGACATCTTGTAAGCGTCGATCACATTCTGCCGGAATTGTTCAGGCGCAATAGCCGCGGCCGCGGCCCAGTTTTTCTCGTTGCTGCCGAAATCCTCGCCCTGCGTGATCATGACGATGTCATTGGAATTAAACATCCGCTTAGTGGTTTCTTCCGATTGCGTGCGCTGCGGCAGACCGTCCACCAGCGTATAATCTTCTCCTTCGATGCCGTTCATCAGCGTCAAGAGCACGTCCGGCTGAGCCATCCAATCGAGATATTTGATGGCTTCGGCGCCGCGTTTGCTGGAAGCCGGAACCATCAGGAAGAATCCCGTAGGATCGTATTCCGGTTTCAAGTGTTTGCCGGCGTTGTTGGTATAGGGATCAACAGGGACCAGATTCGCGCCGGGAACGTTTTGGGTCAGCACCTTGGCGATGCCGGGATTATCCATGTAGGCATTGCCCAAGTTATCGCTGAACATGCCGACTTTTCCGTTCATGACATCCTGGAAAACCTGTTTTTCATCTTTATCAAGCGCAAAATCGGGACTAACGAGGCCTTCATTGTAGAGCTTGTTCAAAAACTTCACTGCGTCTTTATGGCCGGGGAGCAGCAACGGATATCCGAGGTTTTCCGACAGGGTGTAGCGCTGCTCGTCCGTAAGGCCGTCCTGAATGAAAGACCAGACGATCGGTTCAAAGGAGGCCGGCGTCAGTGACAAGCCGAGGGGAATCACTTTACCGCCCGTTTGTCCCGGATCCTTTTCTTTAAAAGCCTTCAGCGTTTCATACACCTGCTCCGTGGTTTGCGGCATCGGCAGACCAAGCTTGTCCAGCCAGTCCTTGCGGATCAGGTTTTCGTATTTGCCCGTGTTGACGCGGCGTCCGGGAATCGAATATTGCACCCCGTCAACCTTGCCGACGTCCAGAGCGTTCCCCAAATACTTTTTAAGGTTCGGACCATATTGGTCGATAAGCGAATCGAGCGGAAGCAGCCCGCCATCCTTGGCGTAGCCATAAGGCGTCAGTACGTTGGTGCTGGCGAATACGATATCCGGCGCGTCGCCGCTGGTCATCATGACGTTGACTTTGTCGGTGGCATCGGTGCGCGGAATCGGAACAAACTCAACTTTAATATGGTTGGGATCGCCGAAATTTTTTTGGACGTAGTCCGTCCAATAGTTGTCCGTAGCCGTGTACCCTGCAGGGGCATTCCCGCGGTCAAAAATTCCGACCTTAAGAGTTACCTGCTTGCCCGCATCCGCTTTACCCGCAGCCGCGGCAGGAGACTCGTTACCGCTTTCGGACGAACACCCGCCCAATAAGCCGGCAGCGAAGACGGCCAACAACGCGTAGCTCAACACTCTAATTCTCATAAACCTTTCTTCACCTCGCTATAAAATTTGGAGTTGCAATTACGTTATAGCCTGTACGAGTGAGGCGAGACAATTTACAAGTTTCCGCGGCCTATACATAAGAGCAGAAATGGCGCCGGAGAGGCGCCAATGGGGCAAATATACCTTATTCAGACAGCATGCGAAAAAGCCAAACACGGCCGAAAGTAAGGGCATTTGGCTTATTAAACGGGACCGGCATGACTCACCGCAGTCCGCATAAGCTTGCGGTAATCGCCGGGAGACACGCCAACCGTTTTCTTGAATATTCTTCCAAAGGAAATGACATGCTCATAACCAACCAGCCGCGAGATTTCACTTATCGGTTCGTTGGTTTCCCGCAGCAGTTTTTGCGCTCGATCCACCCGCAGCCCAATCAGAAAATCGACGAATTTGATCTCGAATTCTTCCTTGAACAATTGGCTGGCGTATTTGCCGTTAATGCCAAAGCGGTCGCTTATGGATTTCAGGGACAAATCAAAGTCGGAAAAATGGTCTTCAATATATTTTTTTACCTCGTAAATCAAGTGATCTTTGCTACTAAACTCAAGCATAACGTTGTATTGCTCGTAAAGTTGATCAAGCAGCTCGCTGAACAACGACCGAATTTCAGGGATTTCCTCCATTTCTTTGAGCGCTTCGGTCATCCGGGGGGAGGTAACCATATGCCAATATTCATTGAGCGTGGGCGAAGTATCCTCCATTTCCCTTGCAAAGCGGTGTGTCAGATAGTTGAAGAGGAGCTGCATTTCTTCGTTTTTCAGCAATTGATCCTCCAGATGATCGAAGATCCGGGAAAAATCTTTTTTCCATTCCAACTGCTGGATCCGGAAATGGTGCACCAAATCTTCTACCCACTTAAAATAAAGCGGGTTAACGGATTCTTCCCGGTCCCTTATGTCCAAATAAACGAGAATCCGGTTGCTGCCTGCCGTCATTTTATATTGCAGGGCGGTCAGAGCTTCCCCAAACGATTTTTTAATTTGCGGCAGCTTCGGTACCAGGGAACCGACCCCCATAGTAGTGGTAAAGACCAGTTCGCTTTCGGAACGAATCCGGAGCTTCTCAAGGGCATAAACCACGATTTGCATCGGCTCATCCTGCCCTTCAGATCCGTGCTCCAGGTCTGAGGGAACATAAATCAGCAGGGAGAGCCTATCTGCCGAAATCCAATTCTGAGAGACGGTTCGGGCCAGCAAATTCGGCCACTCTGCTGTCAGTTTTTCCAGCCGCTGCTTGGAATCAAGCATATTCTGACGATTCTGACGCATCAACGGGACGTATTTATCGATTTCCAAGATGGCGATGATCAGGCTGCCGTGCTCCGGAAGATCAAACAAGGAAACATAGTTCTGCCATTCCTCGGCCGGAACGACGTTTTCATAATCCTGAAGCTCACTGAAAAATTGTCTTCGTTTGTACTGCAAATTTTCGGCCTCCTTAAGATCGATTTGATTCATCCGGACCAGCATATCGTCGAAAGCCTGCTCCAGAATGGCAAACTCATCGTAACCGGAGGTTTTAAGCTCCTGGCGGTAGGAAGAAACCCTCGTCACCATATGTTCGATCGGCCGGTAACTTCTCCTGGTGACATACAGGATCACCGCTACGATGACAGCCAGGGTTAAAACAATGATGGTCAAGGGGATCAAGGACAAAAAGGCTGCTTGTCCGAGCAAGTGCTCATCAGCCGTCCCGCTCGAAAAAGTCCAGCCCAAATAATTGGAATATAATCGGGTCGAAAGCTTGGAAGGGCCTTTTTCAGGTCCGGTTGAATAGAGGGGCTGCCCTTGGTCATCCGTAATGTTCATGAAGCTGCGGGAATGGTTTTTGAGATTGTCGGCAGCAGCCAGCAGCAGGTCAGCCTTTACATTCAGAACGATCCAACCTTCCGATCCCATTTTTTGAATCATGGTTATTACTCGCTCGGGAGGATCGATTAATGGGAATTCACTATAAGTGCGGAGAGACGACCAGCGGGAGGCAGGGGGGGTGTTTTGCAAATTTTGAATGAAACGATTGTCTTTAAAACGGGAAAGGCTGGTGATGTACCCTCCTGTCAGCACAACCTGGTCCTTGCTCCGGAAAAAATACACGGAATGAATCAACGGGTTATTGCGCATTTTTTCCATCTCGCTGGAAGCGTTATAGTTGGTCAGGTTTGTTGCGCCGCCACCTCTGTCAGCGTCAAAAAAATCACTGATCGCTTGGTTTTTGACGATCTGTCCGGCTAGTGTCCGTTCGATATTCTTTAAGGATGCCGTCATGCTGTCGACCACCTGGCTGGCGTAATTGCTGTTGGATTTCTTAATATCCCGAACAAGATCGCTGTACGTGATGGCGTATGTAATGCAGATAATGGCAGCTCCAAAGCTGCAGAGGATAGCCAAATGGGAATAAAGCATTTGTTTCAACCATTTTTTATTTCGCATTTCAATCTCATCCTTCCGTAACACGTTCATTTGATTTTCTCGTATTGGTTGGATAAAGCCGTTTTTATCCATGTTACTCGCCTTATGTTATCGCAGTGTTTTGGACAGGCAATCAAGTCCTGCTAGCCCGCCTCCGAATCAACTAGGGGAAGGCATTTTTATGAATAGACTCCACGCTAATTGCCATTCTAATAAAATGGAAAACTACGACATGACTATGTACAGAAGGGAGATTTACCATGATTAGAGGCTTAGCAGTTTTCGTTATAGGCGGCATGCTTGCGCTTGCGGCAGCGGGATGCGGCAGTCATACGGGGAATGAGCGTCATCAAGGCAAAGAGGCGCTCCCTCAGCCCAATGCTTATTCCAATGACGAAGGAATGCCTATTCGCATACAGGAAGATGCGGAGGATGATACGCCCGAGCTGGTAGACGGATCGGAAAAGGCAGTCCGCAAGGAGGAGCCGCTGACGCTCGCGGAATTGCGCGAGAAGTATAAAAGCACTTTTTTGCTGCAGGGCAGCTCCAAAGAGAAGCGCGTAGCGTTGACCTTTGATGACGGTCCGGATGAGACGTTTACCCCGCTCGTGCTTGACGAACTCAATAAAGCCGGCGTCAAAGCGACATTTTTTGTCGTGGGCAACCGGATTGAAGCTAACCCGGATATTATTCAGCGGATCGTGAATGAAGGGCATGCAGTCGGCAACCATTCCTACAGCCATCCGAACTATTTGAAGCTGTCCGACGAAGAGTTCAGGAAGGAAATTGACACCACCGACAAGCTGATTCAAACCTACATCGGGCACCGGCCGTCGCTTGTAAGACCTCCTTATGGAGGAGTTACGGAGAATCAGATCAATTGGCTGGCCAGCATGGAGAAAAAAATTATTAACTGGAACGTCGATTCCCTGGATTGGAAAGGGCTAAGCGCCGATGAGGTTTACGCCAATATTATGGATGCAACGCAGAATGGCAGCATTATTTTGCAGCATTCCGCGGGTGGTGATGGCGAAGATCTGACGGGGACAGTGGAGGCGCTTGGGCGGGTAATTGCCAAATTGAAGGAAAAGAACATGGAGCTCGTAACCGTTCCGAATCTCATTCATCTGAAGTAGAGCCCAGATATGACGACAGAAATCGAGCTTTCCTCTGTTCTCCTACCTTGACTCGTCCGAAGGGCTATATATATAATTACTACATTAATTGAGGGAGGCTCGGTAATGAACAAAAATGAAATCATCATTGTTCTCGACTTCGGGGGACAGTACAATCAGCTGATCGCACGCCGCATACGCGATTTGGGCGTTTACAGCGAACTGCTGCCATTTAACACGTCGGTAGAACGGATCCGTGAACTGCAGCCGAAAGGCATCGTATTCTCGGGAGGACCGGCAAGCGTATATGAAGAGAAATCCCCGTTGGTTGACCCGGCAATCTACGATCTGGGCGTGCCGATCTTTGGTATTTGCTACGGCATGCAGCTGATGTCGCATCAGCTCGAAGGCAAAGTAGAGCGCGCCGGCAAACGCGAGTACGGTAAAGCAGAAGTTGACTTTGCAGAAGGCAGCCATCTGGCACAAGGCCTGGAAGCACGTCAAACGGTATGGATGAGCCATAGCGATCTTGTAGTCGAGCCGCCTGCGGGCTTCCGCGTCGACGCAAGCACCGAGCATGCTCCAATCGCAGCGATGAGCCATCCGGAACGTAAATTTTATGCGGTACAATTCCATCCTGAGGTACGTCACTCCGTGTATGGCAACGAAATGATCCGTAATTTCCTGTATAACATCTGCGGCTGCGAAGGCAACTGGACGATGGAATCGTTTATCGAAGATACGATCCGTGAAATTCGTGACGAAGTTGGCGACAAAAAAGTACTTTGCGCTTTGTCCGGCGGCGTTGACTCCTCCGTTGTGGCAATCCTGCTCCACAAAGCGATCGGCGATCAACTGACTTGCATGTTCATCGACCATGGTCTGCTGCGCAAAGGCGAAGCAGAAGGCGTAATGGAAACCTTCGTTGGCAAGTTTGACATGAAGGTTGTGAAGATCGATGCGCGTGACCGCTTCATGGGCAAATTGGCAGGCGTCGATGACCCTGAGCAAAAACGTAAAATCATCGGCAACGAATTCATTTATGTCTTCCAAGAAGAATCCGCGAAGTTCGATGACTTCGAGTTCCTGGCACAAGGCACGCTCTACACAGATATCGTAGAGAGCGGTACGGCTACAGCTCAAACGATCAAATCCCACCACAACGTTGGCGGTCTGCCTGAGGACATCAAGTTCAAGCTGGTTGAGCCTCTTAAAGCGCTGTTCAAGGATGAAGTTCGCAAAGTCGGCGAAGAGTGCGGCCTGCCTGCTGAGATCGTATGGCGTCAGCCGTTCCCTGGTCCGGGTCTTGCGATCCGCGTACTGGGCGAAGTAACCGAAGAGAAGCTGACGATAGTCCGCGAATCCGATGCGATTCTGCGCGACGAGATTGCAAAAGCTGGTCTCGACCGTGAGATCTGGCAATACTTCACCGCTCTCCCGAACATGAAGAGCGTTGGCGTTATGGGTGACGCGCGTACGTATTCGTACACGGTCGGCATCCGCGCCGTAACGTCCATCGACGGCATGACAGCCGACTGGGCTCGTATCCCTTGGGACGTTCTCGAGAAAATCTCCGTTCGTATCGTCAACGAAGTGGACAACGTCAACCGTATCGTATACGACGTTACTTCCAAGCCGCCAGCTACCATTGAGTGGGAATAGGCTGGAGCGGAATTCAGCAGTATAGAGTGAAAAACTCCCTTTTATCTGTTTTAGCAGATGAAAGGGAGTTTTTTGTTCTAAATATTTAGAGTGTCAAGCAGTGCATAGGCAATCTTTACGGCTTCGGCCCGAGTAAGGCTAGCATCCGGGCGGAACGTATTATCCAGATAACCGTCAATGATGCTTGCGGCAGCGGCCTGACCAACCGCGTCGATAGCCCAGGACGGGATATGCGCCGCGTCGGCGAATGTCTTGCCAGCGCCGGATGGAACGGAACCGGCGACTTTCAGGACGCGTGCGGATATAACAGCGATTTCCGCGCGAGTGATTGGCTGCGAGCCGTTAAAGACGGAGCCGCCGCTTGCTTCGAAGCCGGTCACGTAGCCCGCATCGGTAGCTGCTTTCACTTGCGCCTTGGCCCAAGCCGGAATAAGGCTGTCATCGGCAAAACTGGTCGCTCCGGATGCTGTCGGTAGTCCAAGCGCATCAGCAAGCAGCTTCACCCATTCTGCACGAGTAACCGGACGTTCCGGACGGAACTTGCCATCCCCATAGCCGGAGATCACGCCCATGCCGATTAGGCGGTCGGCGTACGGCTTTGCCCATGATGCGTCGAGATCCGCAAAGGATTGTGGAATATAGCTGAACACTCCAAAGGTCGTAAAATGTTTCACGTCGACTGTAATGGCCGTTCCGTCGGCCTTCCCGCCGAGGAATATCCATTTCTTCAGCTTTTCATTGTAGTAGTATACAGCTGGCTGACCGCCCGGTTCAGCCGAGTTCATCTTGTAGTTAAACGTCAGTGTCACCGGCTTGCCGAACGTCGTACCCGCCGTGCTCGTCATTTCGATGATCGGGCTTAGCGATCGCAGATTGCCAAGCGGCGGCTGTTGGCCGGCGGAGAGGATACTCGCGCCAATTGTACCGCCTGAAGTGACGGCGCCGCCCGGCAGCTTGAATGTCACGACATCCTTCAGGCTGCCTTCTGCGCCTTTGGCGGGATCGATGTTGACGGACACCGTTGTCGCTGGGGCCTCAGGCTGGTTCGGCGTCGAGCCGCCCGGAGTTGAAGTCACAGGGAGCGCCTTGACCGTGACAGAGAATGTCTTGAACTCCGACACCCCGCCACGCGATACCGTCGCCTTAAGCGTTACGGACGCATTCGGCTGACCCGCGGCAGGACGCGATACCTTGGCCGCACCATTCTCAATTGAGATTGCGTTTGATGCGTCAGCCGTTTCTTCCCAGACGATTGCCGCACCGTGCTCGCCTTCAGCTGGCAGAGGGATATTTGCGGTAACCGAGCTAACATCGCCAAGCGTCAGCTTGCCGAGCGTGTCCGAAACGGCTTGCTCATCGCTGTACGCGGCGGCATCGACGAAGATCGGATTGGAGTAGAACCACAGGTCCTTATAATTGCGGTCATTAATTTCATTGAATCTTGTCGTTACTTCTGCCGTCGTCGTTTTCAGATCGATCAACGGGTTGCCATCCTGTGTCTCGCCCGGCACATTCATGCCGAGATTTGTGCCTCTCAGGCGGAAATACTGATCCTTGCTTGCCCGCGGCAAATCATACGTGATGACGTTATAGCCATTTGCATCCGTTGTCCAATCCTCGCTCGTGAACGTGGCGACGACATGGGCGGAATCGTTCGTAGCCTTGTCGTAGGCAGGCGTTCCCTTCTCCGCCGGGCCTGTTACATCACCGGCGATCAAGTCGATATGATCGACGGAAGGTTTAATGCTGCCGAATTGCCCGCTGTTGATCGGATTTTCATAGTTGTTTGTTTCCGGGCTTTTAAACTTGATGGTAAGCGTAAGCTTATCGCCTTCGGTTGCCTGCAGGCTCTCACCCATTTCGGCATCTGTGCCGCCGTCTGCAACGCGGAAGTCCAGCGCGCTTATCAGATCACCAAAGACGGAGAACGATTTGCCTGATCGCATGCCGTCCAGGATATCCTGCGTATCTCGCCCTTCGGACCAAATGTAGTTTTTGGCGTATTCGCCCGGCCAGTAGCCGCTCGAATTCGTGTCGATCGTCTTGAAATGGTAGTCAGAGTTAGCAAAGTTCCAGAATTTGCGGCCTTCTCCGAGCAAGGCATCCCAGACGCCGCCTACCTTAGCGACCATATAATCAACGCCTCCGTAGGAGCGGTACTTGTAATTGTCGTTGGCCGTCGGGTTGGCAGGGTCGTATGCTGTGCCGTATCCGCCGCGATCCGGCTCCATTTGGTTGCCGAGCATGCCCTCGAAGCCAAAGGCAATATCGGGAGCAGTATTGTTGAAGTCGCGGAAGTCCGAAATTTTATATTTGCCCACGCCGCGGGAAGGGTGGTTGACAATCATGTAGCTGGATTCCGGATAGTTGCGCTTAAGCCAATTGATGGCAGTCAGGCTGTCTGCATGTGATGAATACGCACGGTCGTCGGCAGCTTCCCACTGGGTGACGTCATCCGGATTGAACCAGGTTGCATCGCGGTTCGTGAACAGGTATTCGAATTGGTTGGCCGCCTTTAGCGCTGAGCTGGAGCCGGGCTCATCCGTCAGAATGCCGACGGAGCCGTGCTCGTGCGACGGGATGTCCCATTCGAAGCCGGAGAAAATCGTTTTTCCGGCATATTTGCCTGCCTCCTGAAGCGCCTTCGTCTTCGGAACCTGATAATTGAGCAGTCCGCTCGATAACGGAATAGGTCCGCCGGGAATGTCGGCGCCTGTATCGTCCCGCTTGGAGGAGCGCAAATGATCGGCCAGCATGATGAAATCGAGGCCGTAAGTGGTCAGGCCGTGATCGAGCACGGATTCCAGCGAGCTTTGGGCATCGTCTGATTCAAAGGTATGGGCGTGGAATTCGCCAGTCAGCCATTGGCCTTGCGGGGCTCCATTATCGGCTGCCGCTGCTTGAGGGGATGGAACAGTAAGTCCCGTCGACAGAATACTTGCCGATACAAACACAGGGAATATAATTCGAGCTTGCTTGTTAAATTTCAAAATGTCATGCACCGCCAGTCTGCGAATGTATTGCCCAAAGATGAAGTAGGGGCATTAAGAGTGTACAAGACCATTATCAGAGGGGGATTAGGAGGAGGAGCGGTTTTGTTAATTGGCGGTAAATATTGAAATTGACCGGCGAGAAACCGGTGCTATACTACAATTAATTAACAATCCTCCAGGAGGCAATCCCATGAAGCCTGTTCCTGACATCTCGCGCGACCTCATAGAGCTGCCTTCCTCCTTTCCGATTGTCATTTCCCAGACGGAGGGCGTGAGCCCATTGTTTCAGCGGCTGCATTGGCATGCGGCTCTTGAGATTAACTATATCAGCCGGGGCAGCGGCTATTATCTGATCAACGGCACACGGTACGAGTTTCGGGAAGGGGATATTATCCTCATTAACTCGAATGATCTGCACCGCGCCTTTGAGAATGAAGAGCTGATGATGACGGTCATTATGTTTGATCCGGCATACTTTGCGCTGGAGCAGCGTTATGATCCGGAGCTGCTAATTCCGTTCCGCGAGATTGGCATGCGGTTCGATAATCTCCTCGACCGCGGACATCCGATGCTCGCCCGTCTAGGCGGAGCGATCGAAGAGATGCGGGATGAATTCACCCGCCGGGAACCGCATTTCGAGGCAGTCGTCCGTTCGCAGCTTGTGCAGTTCATGGCGTTTGTTAACCGATATTTTGCGAAGGAACAAGAACGCGGCGCCTCGCATACCCGGGGGATGGAGACAGTCCGTCAGGTACTGAACGCCATGGAGGCCGACATTGTCCGCCCGTGGACCTTGAAGGAGCTTGCCGCATCCGCACATCTTAGTCCGTCGCGCTTCAGCGCCTTATTCGTTCAGACGGTTGGCACTTCTCCGATGGATTATTTGATCCAGCTTCGTTTATCGGCCGCAGTTAGCTTGCTGGAAGCTTCCGACAAGAAAATTATCGAAATCGCGGATATTTGCGGATTCCGTAATTTATCTAACTTTAACCGGCTGTTCAAGCAGCATATCGGCAAGCAGCCTTCGGATCTCAGATCGCATACTTTAATTGAAAAACAGTAAGATAGTATCAGAACATCGTTCTTTATCAGTAGAGGAGCGGTGTTTTTTTTTATATGCTGGTATTAATCAAACAGCACTTTTATGAAGTCGTCAGGAGCGTGGCTATTATGTTGTTTCTTGGAATAGACGCAGGCGGAAGCAAGACGCATGCTTTGCTTACGGATGAGAATGGCCGCGTGCTTGGCAAAGGAAGCGGCGGCAACGGCAACCATCAAACCGCGTTTGAAGCGGCTCGGACCGAAATTGACCGGGCATGCGCAGAGGCGCTTCGGCAGGGGGGAGCAACCAAAGAGGAAATTGACTTTGCCTACTTTGGCCTGGCCGGAGCGGACAGGGAGCCTGATTACGCGATTCTCCGCCCGATGATTGATTCGCTGGATTTTCCCCGCCACGATATCGCTTGCGATACGATGATTGGGATGCGTGCGGGTACTCATCAATCCTATGGGGCGGTCATTATTAGCGGAACCGGCTTTAATGCCGCTGCGCGTAATGCTAAAGGCGAAGAGCTGCAGTATGGCGGATTCGGCTATTTGTTTGGAGACGGTCAAGGCTCCGGTACGGATCTGGCGATACATGCCTTTCGAAGTGCCGTCCGCAGTTGGGAAGGACGGGAGCAGCCCTCGATTCTGACCGAGCTTGTCCCTCAGGAGATGGGGTATTCTTCCGTCCAAGCCATGTATGATGACGCGCTGGACCATGGAGTAAGGCCTTTGGAGTCACTATCCAAAACCATGTTCAAAGCCGCATTGCTGGGAGATGCCGTTGCGATAAGGCTGCTGGAAGAAGCGGGATACGAGCATGGAAATGCCGTGAATGCCTTGATCAAACGGCTTGGCATGGAACAGGACAGCTTTGATATTGTGCTGACGGGAAGCGTACTCGCGAAGGGCAGCTCACCGCATATGATAAATGCGATCAGGACTGAAGTTGCCTGTACTGCACCTCATGCAAAGATCGTCAAGCTGACGATTGATCCGGTCATTGGCGCGGTGATGAGCGCGATGGACAGCAGCGGCATCCAGATTTCGGCTGATACGGATGCGGCATTACGCCGGATCACTTTTTAAAGTCAAGAATCATCATGAACAGCCTATATGGCTGTTTGGGTGATCATTCTTTAAGTTAATGCTTACGACGCAAGAATCATCATGAACAGCCTGTTTGGCTGTTTGGGTGATCATTCTTTTTAGGAGGCATGAGATAGATGTCATCAAATCCAAAACAAGGTCTAAAAGTTGCCGTAATCGGAGGCGGCTCCTCGTATACACCGGAGCTGGTCGAAGGCTTCATAAACCGCTATAACGAGATGCCTATTCGTGAGCTGTGGTTAGTTGATATAGAGGAAGGGCGCCATAAGCTGGAGATTGTCGGAAAGCTGGCGCAGAGGATGGTGGAGCAGGCTGGGCTGCCAATCGATGTGCGGCTAACCCTTAATCGGCGGGAAGCCATTGAGGGAGCAGATTTTGTCACCACGCAGATGCGGGTAGGGCTGCTTGAGGCAAGACGCCGGGATGAGCATATTCCGATCAAGCATGGCGTAATCGGTCAGGAAACGACTGGGCCGGGTGGAATGCTGAAGGCGCTTCGGACGGTCCCTGTTATTTTGGATATATGCCGGGATATAGAGGAGCTTGCGCCCAATGCCTGGATGCTGAACTTTACAAATCCGGCTGGTATCGTGACGGAAGCGGTGCTGAAGCACAGCAAGGTGAAAACAGTAGGGCTGTGCAACTCGCCGATCAACTTCCAGAAGTACCTGGCCAAGCAATACGGCGTTTCGGAACGCGAAGTGCTGCCGGAATTTGTAGGAATCAACCACCTTCACTGGATTACGGCAGCATACGTAAAAGGGGAAGACAAATTGCAGGAGATGATCGGAGGCGGCAAGGATTATTCCGCTACAAACGTCACCGCTTTCGATTGGGATCCGGACTTTCTGCGGTCGCTTGGCGCGCTGCCGACCTACTATTTGCGCTATTTCTATATGACCGATACGATGTTTGCCGAGATGAAGGAGTCACTGGAGAAGAACGGCACTCGTGCCGATGTCGTCAGCCGGGTAGAGGAAGAGCTGTTCGAGCTGTACAAGGACGTTAACCTGAAGGAGAAGCCGAAGCAGCTGGAGAAGCGGGGAGGAGCGTTTTATTCCGAAGCAGCGGTTAATCTGATGCATTCCTTGTACACGGATCGGCGGGACATCCAGACGCTTAACGTCCGCAATGGCGGCATTATCGACTTTCTGCCGGAGGATGCGAGCATCGAGGTCAATTGTGTCGTAACGGCACAAGGTCCTGTACCTCTGCCGCTGCAGCGCGTACCTGAGCATATCAAGGGATTGCTGCACGCAGTGAAAACGTATGAGTCGCTGACCATCGAGGCCGCTGTAACAGGAGACCGGGGGACCGCCCTTCAGGCGATGGTGCATCATCCGCTTGTGCCAAGCGTTTCTGTCGCCAAAACTTTGCTTGGTGAAATGCTGGAAGCCAACAAGAAGTACTTGCCGAGCTTCTTCAAACAATAAACAATCCTTCAAAAAGCCGCTTCCTGCGGCTTTTTCTGCTGTCTCAGCCCTTCTGTGCTCACCATTAATCGTTCATAGATGTAACTTTATGCCAAAGTCGGGACAAATGGACTACCATTTTTTCGGTGAAAGACGAATGTTGGCTATGTGAAATAACACGAACGTTCGTAAAAATTCGTTGACAAGGAGCATGTTCCTTATTATATTAATTTACGGATAACAACTAATAAAATAATAACTTTTCGTATAATCTCAAGAATTGGCTTGAGAGTCTCTACTAGATCACCGTAAATGATCAGGCTACGAAAAGAGTGGAAGAGTGCCGCGCAATGTCATTTCGTTATGATACGGAATGACATTGACTCGGTCCGCGGTATACTTTTCCCCTTTTTGCAGAGCCTAGGAGATAAATGCGTATTTACGCATCTTTTCCTGGGCTTTGTTGCAATTCTAAGTCTTTATGAGTTTCTTATCTCATAAAGAGAGCTTAGAATTCTTCGAATTGAAACGCGCGGCGTCACGATAGGACGGCGCAGCCGTTTCACCTTGGCTTGTACACATTTTGGGGGGTTAATGGGAAAATGGAACGGTTCTTTAAGCTCAAGGAACATGGTACAAATTTTAGAACGGAAATTATGGCGGGTCTGACCACCTTCATGACGATGGCTTACATCCTGGCGGTCAATCCGATCATCCTGACGCCAACTGGTCTTGACTGGACGGCAGTATTCCTGGCGACAGCAATTGCAGCAGGTATTTTCACGATTGCAATGGGCTTGTTTGTTAACTTCCCGGTTGCTTTGGCACCTGGCATGGGTCTTAACGCATACTTCGCTTCGACCGTTATTGCTTCGCAGGCTACGGATAAACCAATATCGATAGCAATGGGTCTGACAGCGGTATTTATCTCGGGTATCATCTTTATCATCCTGACGCTGACGCAAATCCGCCAAATGCTGATCACCGCTGTTCCAGACAGCTTGAAGCATGCGATTACGGTTGGTATCGGTCTTTTTATTACAATTGTCGGCTTGAAAGGCAGCGGCCTGATGACGGTTGCCGTAACGGCCTTTGGCGATATTAAAGCAAATGCCTATACGGATGTTTCCGGTTCGGAAACGGTCATCCATATCGGCAGCTTCGAGAATGAAACGGTTATAATGACAGTGGTTGCTTTGTTCATTATCGGTATTCTGATGGTACTGCGTGTACCGGGCGCGATCCTGTGGGGTATTCTTGGCACAACAGTTATTTCAATCATTCTTGGTCAAGTTGACGTGAAGAAAACCTTCACTGACAACAACTGGGCACCTGACTTTACTACGATGAACATCGGCCACTTTGATTTCCCTGGCGTATTTGAAGTTGGTATCATTACAGTCGTATTGACCTTCACGTTCGTTGAATTGTTTGATACTTTCGGTACGCTCGTTGGTACGGCAAACCGTGCCGGCCTTATGAAAAATCCGGAAGAAGGCAAGAAACGCATTGGTAAAGCGATGTTCGTTGACGCCTTCGCCGTAAGCGGCGGCGCATTGCTGGGCACAAGTACAGTAACGGCTTTTGTAGAAAGCTCCGCAGGCGTTGCGCAAGGCGGACGTACAGGTCTGACTTCAGTGACAACAGGTGTCTGCTTCCTGCTCGCGATTTTCCTGTCGCCAGTCGTGGCACTGGTTCCTGCAGCAGCAACTAACGCAGCACTCATCATCGTTGGTGTGTTGATGCTTCAATCGGTGAAGGAAATCGACTTCTCCGACATGGTTTACGCCATTCCTTCGTTCCTGACGCTGGCGCTTATGCCGTTCACGTACAGCATCGCTAACGGTATCTCGTTTGGTATCGTATCGTATGTTGTTCTGGCGACAGTCGCTAACGTATCGAACAAAGGCAAATATAAAGTTCACTGGCTCATGTGGATACTCGCGATTCTCATTATCGGACGTTACGTCTTCATGGGAACAGAGTAATATTATAATAGCAGGACAAAAGCAGCGCTGGACCGGCGCTGCTTTTGTTTATGAGGAACTATGGATTAACGAGTTGAACAGAACAAGCCCGACTTCATGACATGAAGCCGGGCTTGTTTTTGTTTATTTAAAAAATAAGAAGTGCGTTGGCAGCTTCCGAAGCTGCCCGTCGGACGGCTTGTTGATAACGCGTCCGTTCCAGATCAGTGACGAAGAGCCGCCCCCGTCAAGGTTGTAGCCGTCTTCGGCGCCGAACCGCTGCAATAGCAGCTGCATCTCGGCTAGTGTCGCGCCGGAGCTGCCGCCCTCGTTGCGGCCGTCGGCTACTATAATTAGCAGCTGTCCATCCTTGTAGTTGGCAATAACCGTACGCGGCGCGCGCGCCGGACTGACCTGCCATTTCGTCGGGATCGTCGTCGGACTGCCGTTCTTCAGCAGCACGGGGACAAACGAAGCGCCAAACTTGACGTTTAAGCTGTCGAGCTGCTGTTTGTTCGTGAATTTACCGCCGACAAGCTTGTTGCTGGCATTGAGACCAACGAAGAACAAGTCGGCACGGGTTGGCTCGAAGCCTTCTACATAGCTGCCGTTCACTATCGTTGTGCTTAGCGGATACCGCTTGCCGCCGCCGTCTGCAAAGCCTCCTGCATTAACGCCGGCAACAGCGCCGTTACGCTGTACAGCTGCGAGGGTCGTTTCGGCACCGCCAATTTTATCCTTGCCGAGTACCATTTTCATGGCATCGTTTGACTTCAATTTAATTTTCAGTGCATAGCTTTGGAAGTTGTCGGCCTTTATGTAGAATAATTGCGCACGCAGCTTGTCCGAGCTGATCGTGCCTGATGGGGTCCCCAGCCGTCCCGTAATGATCCTATCATAGACAATTAAAGGACGGTTAGCTTGGGCAGTGGCTGTTTTCACGATTTGGGTCATGTCCGCATTCGTCTGGTTATACAGCTTCAGCTGTTTCTTGATAGAGGCACTGGTCTTGGCAGCGATCTGATGGGCCGCATCAAGGCCGCTGGCAATCGATTTTGTGTGATCTGCCGCAGCCTCCTCCTGCTCAAAACTTGCCTCAGGAAAGCTGCTGCCTGGGAGTATAATCGAAATATTGGATACCATGAGCCATAACAACATAGCGACAAACGGTGTGCAGGCCAGCAGCATCGTCCGGTTTAGCATTCGAATGGATGGACTCATTTGAGCACATCCAGATTTTTCTGCAGTTCGTTCAGCTTCTTCTTCACTTCGTTCAATTGGCTGTAAAGCTTGTTGCTGTTATCGGTTTTGACATCAGCGTTATCTTTTGTGAAGGTCAGCAGCTCATTTAGCGCTTCTACCTTGGATTCCAATTGCGACAGATCATCTTTATAACCGGTTTCGAGCTTGGTTATCCGATCCTCGTATTGCTTCTGCATTTCGGCAATCTGGCCTGCTGTCTGGCGCTCCACATCGGCAGCAATCTGCTGCTGAACATGCTCGCTGTACAGCTTGGCGCCGGTAATGCCGGCGGCGATCAGAATGACCCATACGCATACAAAGATGACAAAGGCACGCTGCTTGGCAGCCTTGCGTGGTCTCGACTCATAAGAAGCACTTGTGTCTAAAGCGGTATTGCTCATAGGGCGTTCACCTCGTTTTCATTCATTAGAAGAGGCAAGTGAACGGACTGCAAAAATAAGGGTAAAACTAGTCTAACATCTTCGACGCAAGAACGATGCCGATAGGTTGCTGCTGTCACTACATTGTAACAAAGATTGCTAATTAAGGTGCCATTCATTTTGTGGGAATTGAAGGATACGTTATAATAGTAAAGATGAAGCTAATTAGCTCACGCTTACGAAGTAAGGATTGCTCACAATTCTTATAAGGAGGTTGCCAAAATGACTGCAGCTGTAGAACAAGCCATGTTTGCCGGAGGTTGCTTCTGGTGCATGGTATCGCCGTTTGAAGAAACACCGGGTATTTTGTCCGTTGTATCGGGTTATTCCGGGGGAAGCACGGAAAATCCTACGTACGAGGAAGTTTGCTCGGAAACAACAGGCCATGCGGAAGTTGTTCACATTACTTTTGATCCATCGATTTATTCTTACGAGAAGCTGCTGGACGTGTTCTGGCGGCAGATTGATCCGACCGATGCAGGCGGCCAGTTCCATGACCGCGGGGAATCTTACCGGACAGCTATCTTCTATTATAATGAAGAGCAGCGCCAGAAGGCGGAAGCTTCGAAGGCAGCCTTGCAAGCAAGCGGAAGATTCGATAAGCCGATTGTAACCGTAATAGAGCCTGCGAAGGAGTTCTATCCGGCGGAGGATTATCATCAAGGCTATCATCGGACGAACCCGTTCCGTTATAAAATGTACCGCAAAGGCTCCGGCCGCGATGCATTCATTAATAAGCATTGGACCGTAAGGAAAGAGGAAGGCGAGCTTCGCTCCCGTCTTTCGCCTATCCAATATGAAGTAACGCAAAATAACGCGACGGAGCGGCCGTTCACCGGCGAGTATTGGGATCACAAGGAAGAGGGTCTGTATGTGGACATCGTCTCAGGCGAACCGCTTTTCACTTCCCGTGAGAAATATGATTCCGGATGCGGCTGGCCGAGCTTCACGAAGCCGGTGAAGGAAGCGGCCATTACGGAAGTGCTTGATACAAGCCACTTTATGGTTCGTACCGAGGTGCGCAGCAAGGAAGGCGACTCCCATTTGGGTCATGTATTTGACGATGGTCCAGGACCTAATGGACTTCGTTATTGCATTAACTCCGCTTCGCTCCGCTTTATTCCGGTTGCGGATCTGGAGAAGGAAGGCTACGGGGAATACGTCGGCCATTTCAACTGACGAATTGGAGGAGAAACGATGCATATTGAAGAAGCGATCCAAACCAGACGTTCGATTGGACGCGTGAAGAAGGATCCGGTTGATCGTAATCTGATTGAGAAGGTGTTGGAAGCGGCGACTTGGGCGCCAAGTCATCACAACACACAGCCGTGGAGATTTATTGTTATGACTGGCGACGGCCGCGCAAAGCTTGGGGAAGGCTACGCACGCGTGGCGCTTGCTACGCTTGGTGCCGGGGAAAGCCCTGAGCTGGAAGAACGTCTGCGCAAGGAACGCGTGAAGGCATATCGCTCTCCCGTTGTTATTACAGTCGTCTGCTCCCCGTCGGATGATCCGCGGGCAACATTGGTGGAGGAGATTGCGGCTTCCCATACAGCGGTCCAGAACCTGCTGCTTGCCGCTCATGCAAACGGTCTTGGCGCGATCTGGCGGTCCGGCGGTCCGATGTATCATCCGCTGATGAAGGATACCTTTGGTCTAGCCGAGAACGAGCAGATTGTTGCGATGATCTATATGGGTTACCCCGATATGACCCCGCCGGATGTACAACGGACACCGGCAGCCGAGAAGACGATTTGGCTGGAATCATAAGCATGACCTGAGAAGCGCCCGCGAGGGCGCTTTTTTCATTACTAGATGAATAGACGAATAGGAAATAACTTCTCCCGTGTAATCATTGACTGATTCAATAAAAAGATATATAGTTGTAAATACTTTGTTGCTAATTTGTTTAGTGCTAAAATATTAAACACTAACGAATTAGCGAGTGCTAGAAAGTCGAGGTCAGGATAGGAAGGAGAGAGGGAATGAGGAATACAAGCGAAGAATTGATTGGTTTTATCGGACAGTTCAGAACGTTTCTCAGGAACGTGAACAGCGAGTGGAGCAAGAATACGATATGCGGCATGAACTATACGCAATTCAAGTTGCTCCTCACCCTTCATACATCCGGCTCTCTTAAAGTATCGGATATTGCTGATATTCTGGGGCTTACTTCAGGGGCAATTACCGGCATTGCCGATAAGCTCGTTGCAGAAGGATGGATTAGCCGGGAGCGTGCCAGTAATGACCGCAGAGTGGTGTACATTGCCTTAACAGCCAAAGGCAAGGAAATGATGGATGATGTTTTTGAAACGCAGAAAGAAACCTTTTCATCCTTTTTTAATGTACTGCCGGAAGAAGATATTCAGCACCTGAGAAGAATCTTCTCTGAGCTGCTAGCGAATATGGACAACAAATAGATAAGGGGAGAAGAGAAAAATCATGGAACATTTATCGAAACAAAGAAAACTGACGATTATGATTGCCATCATGTTCGCGATGTTCTTTGCAGCTATCAACCAAACGATTGTCAGCACGGCTATGCCGCGCATTATCGCGGAACTTGGCGGAATGGATTTATATACATGGACGATCACGATCTATATGCTGACTTCCACCATTGCTACCATTCTGGTCGGCAAGCTCTCAGATATATATGGACGTAAGCCGTTCATCCTGGCGGGTATATTGTTCTTCATTGTTGGCGCCTTTACGTCCGGTCTTGCGGACAATGTTTATCAGTTCATTACCTTCCGCGGGATTCAAGGGGTTGGCGCCGGTATTATTATGGCAACAGCCTTCACGGCGGTAGGTGACTTGTTCCCTCCGCGTGAACGGGGCAAATGGACGGGGGTTATGACTGCCGTATTTGGTTTCTCCAGCGTGATTGGTCCGACATTAGGCGGATGGATTATCGATCATATGGCATGGCATTGGGTGTTCTGGATCTTCCTGCCGCTTGGTGTTATAGCTTTTATTATGATTCTGACGCTGTTCCCGAAAACCGAGCGCAAAGCTCACCAGCCCATTGACTATTTGGGTTCGATTTTACTGACAACAACACTTGTGCCGCTTCTGCTTGCTTTTACATGGGCGGGATCGAAATACGAATGGGCTTCTGGTCAAATTATCGGCTTGTTTGGCGCGACGGTTCTGTCGCTTATACTCTTCCTGCTTATTGAACGGAAAGCCAAAAATCCTGTACTTCCGCTGTATATTTTCCGTAATGGCACAGTTACCTTATCGAATGTAATCGGCTTTATTATGAACTTTGGCATGATGGGCGCACTGATCTATCTTTCCTTCTTCGTGCAAGGTGTCCTTGGGATTTCGCCGACTCATGCCGGTTATGTAACGATGCCAATGTCGATTGGCATGGTTATTACGAGTGCGATTGGTGGTCAACTGATCTCAAGAACAGGTAAATACAAACGCTTTGCTGTCATTGGTCTGCCGATTATGCTCGTTGGCATGCTCATTATGACATTTATGAACAGCGTGCCATTGGCCGTTCTGGCGATGATCATATTTGGTCTTGGGCTTGGGCTTGGCATGCCGGTCTTCTCGCTTACGGTTCAAAATGCCGTTCCGCATGCGGAGCTTGGTGCAGCTACGGCAACGATGCAATTGTTCCGTAACTTAGGCGGTACTATTGGTATTGCGGTTATGGGAACGGTGCTTTCTTCGGCACTGAAGCAAAACCTGACGGATCTTGCCAAGTCCGGTGAAGGTGCGGACATGTCGAAGCTGGATCCTGCAACAGCAGAGAAATTTGCACAATTTGCAAATCCGCAAATGCTGACGGATCAGCCCGCGCTCAAAGCTACGCGTGAAGGCTTGACGGCTGATCTGCAGGTTCAATTCGATAAAATGATCGATTTGCTTCGCGACGCGCTTAGCAACTCGCTCTCAACGGTGTTCCTGACAGGTGCCGGCATATTATTCATTGCCGTTGTGCTTGTATGGTTTATTAGAGAGATTCCGCTTCGTACATCGAATAAAACGTCTCAAGATGAAACAGCGGGCAAAGATGTGCAAGTAGAAGGTCAAGTGGCAGCTGTTAGCCAAAGCAACTAACGGAATAATAAGGGAAGGAAGAAGGCAGTCTAAAGCTGTCTTCTTCCTTTATTTCAGGCAGGTCAAGCTGGAGAAAAAACTCAAAAAAGTGCATTGACTGATTCATAAAAAAGATATATAGTAATAAATGCTTTATTAATAATTTGTTTAGTATTAAAATATTAAATGCTAACGAATAGGGTGCGTCATAGGCTCAAGTCAGACAGGAAAGGAGAGAGGAAATGACGAATGCCAACGAAGAATTAATTGGTTTTATCGGACAATTCCGGACTTTCCTGAAGAACGTGAACAATGAGTGGAGCAGGAAAACGATGAGCGGCATGAACTATACGCAATTTAAGGTGCTGTTCACGCTGCATACCTCCGGCTCACGCAAGGTTTCAGAAATGGCTGAAGTTCTGGGATTGACTTCCGGCGCTATTACGGGCATAGCGGATAAGTTGGTCGCCGAAGAATGGATAAGCAGAGAGCGTGCCAATGACGACCGGCGGGTCGTGTACATTGAACTAACTCCTAAAGGCAAGGCTATGGTTGACGATGTGCTCGAATCGCAGAAAGAAACCTTTTCGTCCTTCTTTAACGCTCTTCCAGAAGAGGATATTCAGCATCTGAGAAGGATCTTCACTCAGCTGCTTGTGAATATGGATAACAAAACACCTACAGAAAAGGAGAGAAAATCCAATGAGTAATGCTGTAGCAGCATTTAAAAGAGGCCCGATCGTCGCATCGGTACTCATCGCGGCGTTTGTCGCGCTTCTGAGCCAGACGCTCTTGAACGTCGCGCTTCCAAGCATTATGGCTGACCTGGAAGTCAGCGCGAATACGGTACAATGGCTGTCCACCGGTTATTTGCTTGTCAATGGGGTCCTTATTCCGATTAGTGCATATTTGATCAGCCGGTTTTCGACCAGGTCCTTATTTGTCGTTGCCGTAAGCTTATTTACAGCAGGTACCGTAGTCAGTGCCTTGGCGCCAAGCTTTGAGGTTCTGCTGACAGGACGTATTATTCAGGCGGCTGGCGCAGGTATTCTGATGCCGCTTATGTCCATTATATTCCTGACCATCTTCCCGATTGAACAACGCGGTAAGGCAATGGGCATGATGGGGATCGCGATGATCTTCGCCCCGGCTGTTGGACCAACGCTGTCGGGCTGGATCGTCGAGCATTATGACTGGCGCATTCTGTTCTACATCGTATTGCCGATCTCGTTATTCGCCTTGGTCTACGGCGCAATCTCGATGAAGAACGTAACGCAAACAGCGAAGTCCAAGCTGGATGTCTTTGCCGTTATTTTGTCCACGCTTGGCTTTGGCGGTCTGCTTTACGGTTTCAGTGATGCCGGTACTGACGGTTGGGACAACGTAACGGTGTATACAAGCCTGATTGTTGGGGTTGTTGCCCTTATTGCCTTTGTATGGTACCAGCTCGTTGTTAAGAAGCCGATTCTTGAAATGCGTGTATTCAAATTCGGCATGTATTCCCTGACGACTGTCATTAACGTTATCATCACGATGGCGATGTTCTCGGGTATGATTTTGCTTCCGATCTATTTGCAAAATATTCGCGGCTTTACGCCTTTGGAATCGGGCTTGCTTCTGCTGCCAGGTGCAATCCTGATGGGGATCATGTCCCCGATTACCGGCATGATCTTCGATAAAGTTGGCGCTCGCTGGCTGGCGGTTACCGGTCTGGTGATTACCGTGTTCTCGTCCTATGAATTCAGCCAACTGACGGATCATACGACATATGGTTATCTGATTACGATGTATACGCTGCGGATGTTCGGGATGTCCATGCTGATGATGCCGATCCAAACCGCTGGCATGAACCAATTGCCGCAACGCCTCAATGCCCACGGCTCCGCGATGTCTCAAACGCTTCGTAACGTGGCAGGCGCGCTTGGTACGGCATTCCTTGTTACGCTGATGACGAATAAGGCTGCATCGGAAACGAAGCAGATGGTTATTTCGCAAGGTATTGATCCAAGCGATAAAGCAGCAATGGCTCATGTCGTTCAGGAAGCGACCATTACAGGTATTAACCACTCGTTCGTTGTGGCAACATGGTTCGCTGTTGCAGCTCTGGTACTCGCGTTCTTTATCCGTAAAGTCAAACCGCATGAAGAACCGGCCAAGGTAGTAGGCGATGACCTTGCTGAAGCTCATTTCGCAGCCGAATAATCTTTTAACAAAAACGGCCGTGCAGGCATAAAACCTGCACGGCCGTTTTTGTTGTCCTTCTATTAAGTTCAAACGGAGGATGAAATGATGCTCTATCTCATCCACTTCTGAACATGGAAATTATTTTCCAGAACCTGCCAGAACGCCGGAAACGGAACATCCAGCACCCAGCCGCTTATTCCGCGCAGATGATAGCATTTGACGAGATCCAGCTTCGCCTGCACGCTCCTCGCATCCTCGAACCAGACCTGATGGTCGCGTCCATACTCATCCCTGTAACCATAATACGGTGACTCCGCAACCGGATCGTATTGAATAGAAGCTCCATATCGTGCGGCTCTTCTGACAGCATCATTGCTGCTGATGGACAAAGCCCAGTCCTGTCCGGGGATATAGGGAAGGGTCCAATCATAACCGTATAACGGCATCCCGAGCACGATCTTGCTGGCTGGAATAAGAGATAACGCATAATTAAGAACTTTAGCTACTTCATTCTTTGGAGCAACAGGCATTGGCGGTCCGCCTGACCAGCCCCATTCATAGGTCATGAGAATGACGAAATCCATAATCCTGCCCTGCACGGCATAATCCTGTCCCTCATAGAGCTGGCCTTCCTCGTCTGGTGAGCTCGCAGGCGGGAGGGTGGAGGATATCAGGCATCCGATGGCATGAAGGGAACCGGCAAGCCGTTCAAGGAATTGATGATAAAGCTTGCGGTCAGCTGCCGGGACAAAAGCAAAGTCGACATTTAGAGCCCAATACCTGTTCGCCCGCATCACGTTAATGATTTGCTGGATCAGCCGCTCCGTCACCGATTCAATCGATAAGATGAAATGCACCAGACTTGGGCTGTACGCATAACCGTCGAAATTCGTAATGACCATCATTGGCGCTGCCCGGTTGCGGTAAGCCTCCTTAATGACCGGCTGATCATACAGGGAGCTGATTGAACCGTCCGGCCTGACCTGATAACTGAACGGGCTGAGGAAGGTCAAATGCTTTACTGCAGCCGCGGCCGGAGCGGAGATGCCGGTCGCTGAGCTGGAGGGCTCGGCATAACCGTTTACTTCGATAGTCATCTTGTGCGTATTTGGAATGCGGAGCCTCATGCCGGGAAGAATAAGAGCGGGATTGGTGATATGGTTAACCCTCGCAAGCTCTTGCAGGGTTACGCCGTATTTTTGCGAAATCGTCCATAAGCTTTCTCCCGGAATCACCTGATGATTGTTGACCTGCACCGGCAGAATAAGCGACTGTCCGGCGACGAGAGGCTCCAAGCTCATCATGCCGTTAGCAGTAAGAACGTCCTCTGGTGATAAGTTGTAGAGCTGAGCCAGGCTCTGTATGGTATCTCGCTGCTTGACGGTATAGATCTGCATGGCCTCTCGCCCCCTTTAACCGTTCCAGTATCTCTTCTACTACTCTATTCCGATACTCCCCATACTTAACACCATGCCAATTAATTTGATTACGGCAGAAAAAGGAAAGGGATTTGGATACATTTCGAGACAAAAACGAACTTTATTTGAACTCCATTATTTTAATGTTCGTATTTTATACGCTTTTCATTGACAGACATAGGGGGATTGGATAAACTAGAGTAGGTTAAGGCGGAACATTAGTCGAATGATCCGTAAATATGATGAAATTCCTCGTATATCCTCGGGAATAAGGCCCGAAAGTTTCTACCCGAAAACCTATATTTTCGGACTACGAGTATGATGGAACAAATATACAGGTTGCCCGAAAGTATGGGCAGCCTTATGCTGTCTTTGCATTGCCGCATTAATCAAGGTGAAACGGCTTACGTCTTCCTTTGGTAGCGGGGCGCAGAATTGAAGTAAAGACAATTGTTGCCATCTGCTCGGGTCCCGGCAGCATCCATAGACGTTATGGTTGCGGCGCGGGTTTTTTTACGTTTCCAGAAGGTTGATTTTCGCGAGATGTACACAATTTATAGATGAAGGAAGGTTTGAACGCATGTCTGCGAAAGTAGGCGTCATCATGGGCAGCAAGTCAGATTGGGATACAATGAAACTTGCCTGCGACGTGTTAGAAGAGCTGCAAATTCCTTACGAGAAAAAGGTTGTTTCCGCTCACCGGACTCCGGATCTGATGTTCGAATATGCGGAGACGGCTGCAGAACGCGGCCTTAAAGTAATCATCGCAGGTGCCGGCGGTGCCGCGCATTTGCCGGGCATGGTTGCTGCGAAGACGCTTCTGCCGGTAATCGGCGTACCAGTCAAATCCTCTAATCTGAGCGGCCTTGACTCGCTCCTGTCGATCGTGCAAATGCCAGGCGGCATTCCGGTTGCGACGGTAGCGATCGGCAACGCCGGCGGCACGAATGCCGGACTGCTCGCCGCTCAAATGCTGGGAGCCTTTGATCCTGAAGTACAAGCCCGGGTGGAAGCCCGGCGCGAGCGGATCAAGCAGGAAGTGCTGGAAAGCAGTGAGACATTATGATGATGGAAGATGGCAAACGGACGCTTCTGCCGGGCAGCACCATTGGTGTTCTTGGCGGCGGACAACTTGGCCGGATGATGGCGCTCGCAGGCAGCGCGATGGGTTATCGCTTCGTTGCGCTTGACCCGACTCCAGATGCTCCTTGCGGACAAGTAGCCGACCAGATCGTGGCTGCTTACGATGACCGCGATGCAGCTCGCGAGCTGGCTCGTCAAGCGGATGTGATCACGTATGAGTTCGAGAATGTCGACGCCGATGTGGCAGCGATGCTGATGTCGGAATCGTACGTACCGCAGGGCAGCGAGCTGCTCTACACGACGCAGCACCGGCTGCGCGAGAAGCGTGCGATCGAAGCGGCAGGCGTGCGGGTTGCCCCGTACAGCGAAATCCGAAGCAGCGAAGAACTGCGTGCCGCGGCCGAGAAGTTTGGCCTTCCATGCGTACTCAAGACGGTGATGGGCGGTTATGACGGCAAAGGGCAATGGGTGATTCGGAGCTTCGATGAGATTGATGAAGCCTATGAGACATTAAGCCGTGCCGGCGTTGAGCTTGTGCTGGAGCAATTCATTGCCTTTGACAAGGAATTATCCGTTATTGCGGCAAGAAGTCCGCAAGGCGAGATAAAAGCGTTCCCCGCTGCGGAAAATATTCATGTCGAGAATATTTTGCATCTGTCGATCGTACCGGCTCGCATTGCGGAGAGCGTGCAGAAGGAAGCGGAAAAGCTGGCGATGAAAATTGCTGAAGGGCTTGGTGTTGTAGGCCTGATTGCTGTAGAACTGTTCCTGACGGCTGACGGCGAACTGTTCGTCAACGAACTGGCGCCGCGCCCGCATAACAGCGGACACTACACGATGGAGGCTTGCCGGACCTCGCAGTTCGAGCAGCATGTGCGCGCTGTATGCAACCTGCCTTTAGGCGATACGGAGCTTTTGACTCCGGTTGTTATGGTGAATGTCCTCGGTCAGCATATTGAGCCGCTGCTAGCGCGGATGGCGAAGCATGATGAAGCGGCAGCAAGATTAAAGGTTGCTCCGAAGGTTCATTTGTATGGCAAGAAGGATGCCGTGTTTAAACGGAAGATGGGCCATGTTAACGTGCTTGCTGGCGACGTGCAGCAGGCGCTTGATTGGATAGAAGAAACAACTATTTGGAAGGTGTGAACGGTACATGTTAGAGCGTTACAGCAGACCGGAAATGAGAGCAATTTGGACGGAGCAGAACAAATTCCAGGCATGGCTCGAGGTTGAGCTTTGTTCCTGCGAGGCTTGGGTAGAGCTTGGCGTTATTCCTAAAGAAGATGTAGAAGCGCTTCGCAAAGCAGCTACTTTCAATATCGACCGCATTTACGAAATCGAGCAGGAAACTCGCCATGACGTTATCGCGTTCACACGCGCCGTATCCGAGACCGTAGGTCCGGAGCGCAAATGGGTGCACTACGGCCTGACTTCGACTGACGTTGTAGATACAGCGAACGGTTATCTCCTTCTTCAAGCGAATGCTATCCTGAAAAAAGACATCGAGCGCTTCATCTCGATCCTTCGCGAGAAAGCCGTTCAATATAAAGATACGCCAATGATGGGCCGTACGCATGGTGTACACGCCGAGCCAACAACCTTCGGTCTGAAGATGGCCCTTTGGCATGAAGAAATGAAACGCAACCTAGAGCGCTTCGAGCATGCAGCTAACGGCGTTCAATTCGGTAAAATCTCCGGTGCTGTTGGTACTTACGCGAACATCGATCCGTTTGTTGAAGAATTCGTATGCAACAAGCTGGGCATCAGTGCAGCTCCAATCTCTACTCAAACTTTGCAGCGTGACCGTCACGCTGAATATATGGCGACACTCGCACTTGTTGCGACATCGCTTGATAAATTCGCTACGGAAATCCGCGCTTTGCAGAAGAGCGAATTCCGTGAAGTGGAAGAAGCATTCGCTAAAGGTCAAAAAGGTTCGTCGGCTATGCCGCACAAACGCAATCCGATCGGCTGCGAGAATATTTCCGGTCTGTCCCGCGTCATCCGCGGCCACATGCTGACAGCTTACGAGAACGTACCGCTGTGGCATGAGCGCGACATCAGCCATTCTTCGGCTGAACGCGTAATTCTGCCGGATGCAACGATGCTTCTGAACTATATGCTGAACCGTCTCGGCAACATCATTCAGAACCTGACCGTGTTCCCTGAGAACATGAAGAAAAACATGCAGCGCACGTTTGGCGTTCCGTTCTCCGGACGCGTTATGACGAAGCTGATCGATAAAGGCCTCAGCCGCGAGCAAGCCTACGATACGGTTCAACCGCGCGCGATGCAGGCTTGGGAAGAGCAACGCCAATTCCGCGACATTATCGAATCGACACCGGAAATTACAAGCCTGCTGTCGGCTGAAGAGATTGACGATGCCTTCAATCCGGCTTGGCATTTGAAGCATGTGGATACGATCTTTACACGTCTTGGCTTGAACTAAGAGGCAAAGGGGATTCGAGAAAGAATGACTGCACAATCGCAAGCTTTATCCACAGCAGCGGATTATATCAAGGCTCCGCTGCTGTACAAAGGGAAAGTACGTGAGCTTTACGATCTGGGCGAACATTACCTGATTGTGGTGACCGACCGGATCTCGGCGTTCGATTATGTGCTGGATCCGGCCGTGCCTCAGAAGGGCAACGTGCTGAACCGCCTGTCGGCTTTCTGGTTCGAGCAAACGGAATCGATCCAAACGAACCATGTTGTCCACACGGACGTAGAAAAGCTTGGGGACATCATTACGTCGCCCGAGCTTCTGAAGGACCGGATCATGGTGACGAAAAAAGCGGAGCGCATCGACATTGAATGTGTCGTTCGCGGCTATATCACAGGCGGCGGCTGGAGACAATACCAGCAAACGTCCGCGATTAACGGAATCGAGCTTCCGGAGGGCATGCGCAAGAACGAGCGCTTCCCTAAGCCAATCTTCACGCCGGCTGCGAAAAACGACGTTGGCCATGACGAGGACATTCCGTTTACGCGCATGCAAGAAATGGTTGGCGCCGAGCTAGCGGAAGAGCTTCGTGACCGCAGCATCAAGCTGTATGAATTCGCTCATGAATACTGCGCGAAGCATGGCATCATCCTTGCCGATTGCAAATTCGAATTCGGCTTGATCGACGGCAAAGTCATTCTGATCGACGAAATCTTTACCCCGGACTCCTCGCGTTTCTGGGCGGAGAGCAACTATGCTTACGATATTGAGATTGACAGCATGGACAAAGAACCGGTCCGCACCTACCTTCTCGGTTCCGATTGGGACAGAGACAGCAAACCGGCTCCTCTCCCAGAATCCGTTGTTAACGAAACAACAAATCGTTACCTGGATATTTACAGCCGTCTTACCGGCCGTTCGCTCGGATAGATCGCAATTATATTTAGTCTTTTATCATCGTTATTTGATCTTATGCTTTGAGATTTTCTCTTTGGCGTTGAGCACGGAAGTAGCGCTAACGCCCCGCGCGGTACCCACGACTACCCGGGAGGATGTTGTTTGGCCGGCTGTCGGAAGTGAGGGAGCAGGGGTGACTGTCGTAGAGCGACAGCGCTCGCCTTTGAAATCGGGAAAATAACCGCTAAGCGGTTCTGATCAAATTTTCCGGATTTCAACAGCGACGTAGACAGACACCCCTGTGACCGAGCGACCCAAGCTGACGAACTAGCACCATTCGACCGGAAAAACCATTTTCAGGAGGCCAACCATGAAAGCAAAAGTCTACGTCACTATCAAACAAAATGTACTCGACCCGCAAGGTCAAGCCGTTCAAGGCTCGCTGCACACGATGGGCTTCGCAGAAGTTGAGAAAGTCCGCATCGGCAAATACCTTGAGCTTGAGCTCGACACGAATGACCGCGCGGAAGCGGAAGCACGCGTGAAAGTGATGTGCGAAAAGCTGCTGGCAAACACGGTAGTCGAAGATTTCCGTTTTGAATTGGAGGGGTAACCGATGAAGTTTGCAGTTCTCGTATTCCCTGGCTCCAACTGTGACATCGACTGCTACAAAGCGGTAGAAGATACAATCGGCCAAGAGGTTGATTATGTATGGCATACAGCGACCGACCTGTCCGCTTACGATGCTATTCTGGTGCCGGGCGGCTTCTCCTACGGCGACTACCTGCGCTGCGGCGCGATGGCTAGTTATGCTCCGGTAATGAATGAAGTGGTGAAAGCAGCAGAACAAGGCAAGTTTATCCTTGGCATCTGCAACGGATTCCAGATCCTGACCGAAGCGAACCTCCTGCCAGGCGCGCTGATCCGCAACACGGGTCTTAAATTCCGCTGTCAGCAACAAATGCTTGAAGTGGTAAACAACGGCACGGCATTTACGAACCAATACTCGCAAGGCGAGATGATCGATATTCCGATTGCGCACGGCGAAGGCAACTACTACTGCGACGATGCAACCCTGGCTGAGCTGAAAGCGAACAACCAGATCGTATTCCGCTATGCAGGCGACACGAACCCGAATGGTTCTGTTGAGAACATTGCCGGCATCAGCAACAAGAAGGGCAATGTCGTAGGCATGATGCCTCACCCAGAGCGCGCGATTGACCAAATCCTCGGCTCGGAAGACGGCAAACGGATGTTTACATCGATTTTGAATGCATGGAGGGAACAACATGGCGCAGCAATTAACGGCTAAGGAACCAACAGCCGAACAAATCGTCGAGCAAAAGATTTATCAACAATTCGGTGTATCGGATTATGAATTTGAGCTTATCTGCGGTTTTCTCGGCCGTAAACCAAACTACACTGAAATCGGCGTATTCAGCGTTATGTGGTCGGAGCACTGTGCATACAAGAACTCCAAGCCAATCCTGAAGAAATTCCCGATCACAGGTCCTCGCGTCCTGATGGGACCAGGCGAAGGCGCGGGTATCGTCGATATCGGCGACAACCAGGCGGTTGTATTCAAAATCGAATCGCATAACCATCCGTCCGCGGTTGAGCCTTATCAAGGCGCTGCAACAGGCGTTGGCGGCATTATCCGCGACATTTTCTCGATGGGCGCTCGTCCGGTTGCCCTGCTGAACTCGCTTCGTTTCGGCAAGCTGGAGAATGATCGCGTGAAGTACTTGTTCGAGAACGTGGTCAGCGGCATCGCCGGCTACGGTAACTGTATCGGTATTCCTACCGTTGCAGGCGAAGTGATGTTCGACGAGAGCTATGAAGGCAACCCGCTTGTTAACGCCATGTGCGTAGGTCTTATCGATCATGATAAAATTCAACGCGGCGTAGCAAAAGGTGTTGGCAACCCAGTCTTCTACGTTGGTCCTGCAACAGGCCGCGACGGTATCCACGGCGCGACTTTCGCATCCGTTGAGCTGACAGAAGAATCCGAAGAGAAACGTACTGCCGTACAAGTCGGTGATCCGTTCATGGAGAAGCTCGTTATGGAGTCCACTCTGGAACTGATCAACTCCGGCATCGTACTTGGCATTCAAGATATGGGCGCAGCGGGCCTCACTTGCTCGAGCGCAGAGATGGCTTCCAAAGCCGGCAACGGCCTGGAGCTGTATCTCGATGAAGTTCCACAACGCGAGACAGGCATGACGCCTTACGAAATGATGCTGTCGGAGTCGCAAGAACGTATGCTGTTCGTTGTTGAACCGCAGCATGAAGCACAAGCGCAAGAGATCTTCGACCGTTGGGGCGTTATTTGTAAAAAGGTTGGTAAAGTAACCGATGACGGACGTCTTCGTCTGTTCCACCAAGGCGAGCAAGTGGCTGACATGCCGGTTAAAGCGCTCGTTGATGAGTGCCCGGTTTATGAGAAACCATCCCAAGAGCCGGCTTATTACCGTGCCAATGCAACGCTTGATACTGCTGCATTCGCAGAAGTAACCGATCTGACTGGCGCTCTTGAAAAAGTGCTCGCTTCGCCAACAGTGGCAAGCAAAGAGTGGGTTTACAACCAATATGACTACATGGTTCGCACGTCGACAGCGGTTCAACCAGGCTCCGACGCAGCGGTTGTTACGATTCGCGGCACTCGCAAGGGTCTTGCGATGACGACAGACTGCAACGGCCGTTACGTATATCTCGATCCTGAAGTTGGCGGCCGCATCGCAGTAGCGGAAGCAGCCCGTAACATCGTATGTTCCGGTGCAGAACCGCTTGCGATTACGGATAACCTGAACTTCGGCAGTCCTGAGAAGCCGGAAGTATTCTGGCAAATCGAGAAGGCTGCAGACGGCATGTCCGAAGCTTGCCGCGTGCTGGATACGCCGGTAATCGGCGGCAACGTAAGCTTGTACAACGAGAACGCAAAAGGCGCGATCTACCCGACTCCGGTAATTGGCATGGTTGGTCTCGTACATGATGTGGATCACATTACGACGCAAGGCTTCAAAAAAGAAGGCGACGTTATTATCCTCGTCGGCGACACTAAAGCAGAGTTTGGCGGCAGCGAGCTGCTCTACGTGCTGAACGGTGCGGCTGAAGGCCGTCCACCAGCCATTGATCTGGCAACGGAGAAAAACATGCTTGGTGCTGTTCTGACAGCGATCCAAGGTGGTCTGGTTGCTTCCGCACATGACTTGTCTGAAGGCGGCCTTGCTGTAGCACTTGCGGAATCCGCAATCAGCGGCAAAATTGGTGCAGAAGTGAACGTGGCAACGGATCTTCGTCCTGACCACCTTCTGTTCTCCGAATCGCAAACGCGTATCCTGCTCTCGGCTACACCTGAGAAGGCAGCAGCATTGCAAGCGCACTTGACAGAACAAGGCGTAGTAAATGCAGCAATCGGTACTGTAAAAGGCAGCAGCCTGACCATCAACGTAAATGGCAAATCCGGCGTTAATGCACCGGTAAAACAACTGGAGAAGGTCTGGAAGGATGCGATTCCATGTCTGATGAAATAAAACAGCATAAGCTGTGGACGGGAAATCATTATAACGAAGGCATTGGCCGTGACGATATGTTTGACAAACTGCGTGAGGAGTGTGGCGTGTTCGGGGTCTTTAATGTCCCGAATGCGTCCTCCCTCAGCTATTACGGCCTTCATGCTCTCCAGCATCGCGGCGAAGAAAGCGCCGGGATCTGTACAGTGGATACGGAGGCGGGAAACCGCTTCTCCTACCACCGCGGTATGGGGCTCGTGAAGGAAGTATTTGATAAAGAGCGGATTCAATCGCTCGCCGGTGACCGCTCCATTGGCCACGTTCGTTATTCGACGGCTGGCGAGAGCAAGCTGGCGAATGCGCAGCCGCTTATTTTCCGTTATCGGGATGGCGATCTGGCGGTTGCAACGAACGGTAATATCGTGAATGCACCGGAGATCCGCAAGGAGCTGGAGAGCCAAGGCTCGATCTTCCAAACCTCCAGCGATACGGAAGTTATCGCTCACTTGATCGCTCGTTCGTCGAAGAGCTTCGAAGAAGCAGCGAAAGATGCGCTTCAGCGTATTATTGGCGGCTTCGCGTTCCTTATTATGACGAATGATAAGCTGCTTGTAGCGTCTGACCCGAATGGTCTGCGTCCACTCGTGATGGGCAAGATCGGTGACGGTTATGTATTCTCTTCCGAATCGTGTGCGTTCGAATCGATTGGCGCAGAATATGTACGTGACGTTCAACCGGGCGAACTGCTTTACCTGGATGCTGACGGTATGCGCGAAGACCGCTATGCAGAAGTAGAGCGGCGGGCAACCTGTGCGATGGAATATATCTATTTTGCCCGCCCGGACAGCGATATTAATACCATCAACATCCACTCCGCGCGCAAGCGGATGGGTAAACAGCTTGCGATGGAATCGTTCGTGGATGCCGACATCGTAATCGGCGTGCCGGATTCGAGTATTTCGGCGTCTATCGGTTATGCTGAGCAAACAGGCATTCCTTATGAGCTTGGACTTATTAAGAATAAATACACAGGCCGTACGTTTATTCAGCCCTCCCAGGAGCTGCGGGAACAAGGCGTGAAGATGAAGCTGTCAGCTGTGCGTAAAGTCGTGGAAGGCAGACGTGTTGTTATGATCGATGACTCGATCGTTCGCGGCACGACATCCCGCCGGATTGTGAACATGCTTCGCGAGGCCGGCGCGACGGAAGTGCATGTGCGGATTACTTCACCGCCATTCAAGAACCCTTGCTACTACGGTATTGATACGCCGGATCGCAAGGAGCTGGTTGCTTCTTCGAGAACGGTGCAGGAAATGTGCGAAATGATTAATGCGGACTCTTTATATTTCCTTAGCCATGAAGGTTTTATCGATTCGGTAGGCGGCAATGACGGCGCGTATAACCGCGGCATGTGTCTGGCTTGCTTCGATAACGATTATCCAACACCGGTTGACGAAGAATCGGATAAGAGCTGCAGCTGTTAATAGACAAGTTTATAAAAGGGGTTGACTGGTGTGTCAGAAGCGTACAAAAAGGCCGGAGTCGATATTGCTGCCGGCAATGAAGCAGTCGAACGGATGAAGAAGCATGTTAAGAAAACGTTCCGTCCAGAGGTGCTGACTGATCTCGGCGGGTTTGGCGGTTTGTTTGGTCTTAACAAAGACAAATACGAGGAGCCTGTGCTCGTATCTGGAACGGACGGCGTTGGCACGAAGCTGAAGCTGGCGTTCATGATGGATAAGCATGATACGATCGGCATTGACGCGGTTGCCATGTGCGTAAACGATATTATCGTACAAGGCGCTGAGCCTCTCTTCTTCCTCGATTATCTGGCATGCGGTAAAGTCGTTCCGGAAAAAATCGAAGCTGTTGTAAAAGGTATCTCTGACGGCTGTGTACAAGCAGGCTGCGCGCTGATTGGCGGAGAAACAGCTGAAATGCCTGGTATGTACCAAGGCGACGAATATGATATCGCTGGCTTCACAGTTGGCGTTGTTGATAAAAAGAAAATTATCGATGGCACTACAATCGCTCCTGGCGATGTTGTTCTTGGTTTCGCGTCAAGCGGCATCCACAGCAACGGCTACTCGCTGGTACGCCGTCTTTTGCTTGAAGAATGCGGCTACGCGCTTGACCAACGTCTGCCTGAGCTGAACGACGAGGTTCTTGGCGACGTTCTGATCGAGCCAACCCGCATCTATGTGAAATCGGCTCTGAAGCTGATCGAGCAAGTGAATGTAAAAGGCATGGCGCATATTACAGGCGGCGGCTTTATTGAGAATATCCCACGGGTTCTGCCTGAAGGCGTAAATGTAAATGTAGAATACGGCTCTTGGCCGATCCTGCCTATCTTCCAGCTGATGCAGGACAAAGGCGCAATTACAAACCGTGACATGTTCACGACATTTAATATGGGCATCGGGTTAATCGTAGTTGTTCCAGCTGATCAAGCGGAAGAGGCTCTTAAAGTAGCAGCTGAGCTTGGCGAAGCAGCATACCGAATCGGAACGGTAACGGAGGGCAATCGCGTCGTTACGTTTACAGGAGCGGACGTGTAATGGGAGCATTGCGTTTAGCCGTCTTCGCATCGGGGCAAGGAACGAACTTCCAAGCCCTGGTCGATGCGGTGCGACAAGGAGGGCTCGATGCAACCATCGAGCTTCTTGTTTGTGATAAGCCATCTGCGCCTGTTGTAGAACGGGCGCGCAAAGCGGGTGTCAATACCTTCCTCTTCGTGCCGAAGGAATATCCGTCGCGCGAGGCTTATGAAACGGAAATTCTGGCGGAGCTTAACCGCCGCGGTATCGAGCTGGTCGTATTGGCCGGTTATATGCGGATTATTACATCTGTTCTTGTGGAGCCGTTTTACGGCCACATGATTAATATTCATCCTGCTCTTCTGCCGTCCTTCCCTGGTGTAAATGGAATCGGACAAGCGCTTGCATACGGCGTGAAGGTAACGGGAGTTACCGTTCATTACGTGGATGGAGGCATGGACAGCGGACCAATCATCGCGCAAAGCGCCGTCGACGTATTGAGCGGCGATACGGAAGATACGCTTGGCGGACGTATTCATGCAGCCGAGCAGCAGCTGCTGCCAAAGGTCGTGCAGTGGATTGCCGAGGGCCGTGTTTCCCTTAATGGACGCAACGTTACGGTGACAGCTTAGCTTAACCAAAATAACCTCTATTCGCGGCCGCTCATCTCTGAATGGCCTCGATAGAGATTTTTATACATTTTATAAGTACCTATTTCGAGGAGGCAATTTGGCGTGGCAATTCGTAGAGCGTTAATTAGTGTATCGGACAAGACTGGTATTGTGGAATTTTCTCGTGAGCTGGCAGCTCAAGGCGTACAAATCATCTCGACAGGCGGTACGTTCAGCCTGCTGGAGAAGGAAGGCATTCCGGTTATCGGCATCTCCGACGTAACGGGCTTCCCTGAAATTCTGGACGGCCGTGTCAAAACGCTTCATCCGGCGGTTCACAGCGGACTTCTGGCGATCCGTGACGACGAAGAGCATCAGAAAGTGATGAAGGAGCTGGGCCTCGACTACATCGATCTGGTTGTCGTGAACCTGTATCCGTTCAAGCAAACGATCTCGAATCCAAATGTTGAATATGCGGACGCAATCGAGAACATCGATATCGGTGGTCCTACAATGCTTCGCTCGGCTGCGAAGAACCATGCTTTCGTAACGGTTGTCGTGGATGCAAGCGACTATGCCGGCGTAATCGAAGAAATCAAAGCCGGCGGGGACACTACCCTTGAGACACGCAAACGCCTGACGGCAAAAGTATTCCGTCATACAGCAGCATACGATGCGCTGATTGCGGATTACCTGACGAAGCAAGTTGGCGAAGAGCTGCCTGAGTCTTATACCGTTACTTACGAGAAAGTGCAGGATCTGCGCTACGGCGAGAACCCGCATCAGAAAGCGGCGTTCTACAGCAAACCGCTGGCTGCCGTTGGCAACATTACAACCGCTGAACAGCTGCACGGCAAAGAATTGTCCTACAACAACATTAACGACGCGAATGCGGCGCTTGCTATCGTGAAGGAATTCGACGAGCCGGCCTGCGTAGCGGTAAAACATATGAATCCATGCGGCGTGGGTATCGGCGCTGATATTCATGAAGCTTATCAAAAAGCATACGCAGCCGATCCTACTTCGATCTTTGGCGGTATCGTTGCGGCGAATCGTACGATCGGAGCAGACACGGCTGAGCTGCTGAGCCAAATCTTCCTTGAAATCATCATCGCGCCAGACTTTACTCCGGAAGCGCTCGAAGTGCTGACGAAGAAGAAAAATATCCGCCTCCTAAAGCTTGGCGAGCTGTCGGTATCTGCTGCAGAGCGCCAGTCGGATTGGCTGTCTACTACGGTTGACGGCGGTTTGCTCGTACAAGAGAGCGACGTTCGCAGTCTGACGGAAGCTGACCTGCAGTTTGTAACGGACCGCAAGCCAACGGAAGAAGAGCTGAAACAACTGCTGTTCGGATGGAAAGTTGTGAAGCACGTGAAATCGAACGCGATTTTGCTGGCGAAAAACAACATGACGATCGGCGTAGGCGCAGGCCAAATGAACCGGGTTGGCTCCGCACGTATTGCGATTGAGCAAGCAGGCGAGCTGGCAGCTGGTTCTGTACTTGCTTCCGATGCATTCTTCCCAATGGGCGATACCGTTGAGCTTGCCGCAAAAGCAGGCATCACTGCAATCATCCAGACCGGCGGCTCGATCAAAGACGCAGAGTCGATCGAAGCAGCAAATAAGCATAATATCGCAATGGTAATGACTGGCGTTCGCCACTTCAAACACTAAGACATCAAACTCAGATAGCGGAGCTTTTTGCCGCAGCGTGCACGGGTAAGGCATGCGGCGGCAAGACTGCTTCGCTATTAGGCATTTATATATCAGGGGGTAACGAAAAACGATGAGAATTTTAGTTGTTGGCGGCGGCGGACGTGAGCATGCGATTGTCTGGGCGCTGAAGAAAAGCGAGAAGGTCAAAGAAGTATTTTGTGCGCCGGGTAATGCGGGCATTGCTCAAATTGCAGATTGCGTGCCAATTGCGGTTAATCAATTCGACGAGCTAGTAAAGTTTGCAAAGGATGCGTCCATTGACTTCGTCTTTATCGGTCCGGATGATCCGCTTGCAGCAGGTATCGTAGATGCGTTCGAGGAACATAACATTCCGGTCTACGGCCCGAACAAAGCGGCTGCCGAAATCGAAGGAAGCAAAATCTTCATGAAGGATTTGCTCCGCAAGTACAATATCCCTACGGCTAAATACGAGACGTTCACGGAGTATGAAACGGCTCTGGACTATCTCCGCAAGCAATCGGCTCCAATTGTTATTAAGGCGGACGGCCTTGCGGCGGGCAAAGGTGTAACGGTTGCTTATTCCATGGAAGAAGCCGAACAGGCGCTGAAGGAAGCGATGGTTGATAAGGTATTTGGGGCAGCCGGCAATCAGATCGTCATCGAAGAATTCCTGGAAGGCCAAGAAATGTCGATCCTCGCCTTTGTAGACGGGGAGACTGTTAAAGCGATGGTTCCTGCACAGGACCATAAGCCGGTATTCGATAATGACAAAGGCCCGAATACAGGCGGCATGGGTACATACACACCGCTGCCGCATATCGAGCAATCGATTATCGACGAGTCGATCACGAACATTATTATTCCGACAGCGAAAGCGATGGTAAGCGAAGGGCGTCCGTTCCGCGGCGTATTATTCGCCGGTCTGATGATTACGAAGGACGGTCCAAAGACCATCGAGTTTAACGCTCGTATGGGCGATCCGGAAACCCAGGTTGTGCTCCCGCGCCTGAAGACCGATTTGGTTGACGTTGTACTGGCTTCTCTGAACGGACGTCTTGATCAGCTTGAGCTCGAATGGAGCGACGAAGCGGCCGTTTGCGTCATCGTGGCATCGGAAGGTTACCCGGCATCGTATCCGAAAGGCCGTGAGATTACAGGTCTTGAGGCGGCGGAAGCGCAAGGCGCGCTCGTGTTCCATGCCGGCACAGCTGAGCAGGACGGCAAGATCGTAACCAGTGGCGGACGTGTTCTTGGCGTTGTTGGCCGCGGCCGCGATATCGCGGAAGCACGTGCACGCGCTTATGAAGCGGTTAGCGTCATTCATTTCGACGGCATGCACAGCCGTACCGATATTGCAGCAAAAGCGCTTAAGGGCTAAAGCTCGCTTAAAATCAAAGAAAGCGGTCATGCAGGTATTCCACACCTGCATGACCGCTTTTGCTTTTTCCTCTCTTGCTGCACTGGAAGCTTAGCGTGAACACCTGGTCTTGCGTGCGGCCGGCTACTCCTTGTAGAACAAGAGGCTGCGGTCAAGAATGATATATAACACGGCAACAAAGATGCCGGCGAGCAATAAAACCGTCAGCCAATGATCAGTGAGCCAGGATATCCACATCGGCATAGGAATCAACTCCTTGGTTGGACATTAATGTGCTGATTATAGATTGAGCAAGGAGGCGTACATCTATTCGTCGGAAAGACAAACCAGAACGTTTTCATCCTGGGATGAGAGGGATTTCGGGCAGAATAACGCTATTGACACCGTCCTCATACAGATGATAATATGAACTCAACTAATTCATAGTATTCGGGTAGGGATTATAAATTATATGATTAAAGAACGTAACTGCAGGAGGACTTATCGTTATGGAAAAACAATTATTGCTGCGTCATGAAGGGCTCGAGCTTACGGCAACGCTCCATTATCCGAGCGATCATACAAAGGACAATTCGAAAAAGCAGGCTATCATTATATGCCATGGATTTGTCGGCAGCCGGGTTGGCGTTGACCGGCTGTTCGTGAAGACGGCAAGAGCGTTTGCGGAGCAGGGCTCTTACGTCATCCGGTTTGACTACGGCGGCTGCGGCGAGAGCAACGGTGATTACGGCGCGCTGGGCTTTGACAGTATGATCGACCAGACTCGAACCGTTATTGATTATATAGCGGGCATGGACTGCGTAGATCCAAGAAGGATCGTATTGCTTGGCCACAGCCTCGGCGGTGCTGTCGCTATTATGACGGCTGTCAGAGACAAACGCGTGAAGCGTCTTGTCTTATGGTCCCCGGTGGCCTATCCGTTTAATGATATTGTTCGGATCGTTGGCCGCGGCGGTTATGACGAGGCGGTACAGAAAGGAAGCACGGATTATGCAGGCTTTACGCTGCAGCCGGTGTTCTTCGAATCGCTGCTTCAGCATCAGCCGTTCCAGGCGGCGACGCGCTTTGGCGGAGAGGTGCTGCTTGTCCACGGTACCAGCGATGAATTGATCCCGGTTGACTACAGCTTCCTGTACCAGAAGGTGTTCTGGACCCGCAGCGACGGCCTTTGCGACAAGGAAATTATATTCCAGGCAAACCATACGTACTCGAGCCGCCATCATCAGGAGGAAGCGATCCGCGTTACCTCCGGGTGGCTGGAAGGGCTCGATAAGCAGCAGCAGGAATGGCATAACTGGAGTATTTAGGAAGACATGCCCCGTTTTTTATGATTAAATGGTAGTATTCGATTTTGAACTCTATCATTCTCTTCTAAAAGGCGGGGAACACATGGGCAGACGTTTACGCAGTGTATGGTTAATAAGCTTGGTCCTTCTATTTGTTTTATTAGCCGCTTGCAGCAGCGGTGCAGGCAACAATGCCGGGGAAGCAACACCAGCTCCGACGGCATCGGCTGAGCCGGAAGTAACACCATCAGTTGAGCCGACACCTGAGCTTGCTTTTACGGCTCCTCTTACGGGCCTGAAGCAAGAGACGGAAGCAACGGCGCGGCCTGTTGCGGTAATGATTAATAATTTGAAGCCCGCTCGTCCGCAATCCGGACTAACCAATGCTGATGTAGTATGGGAAGTATTGGCTGAAGGAGGGATAACGCGGCTTGTGGCGATTTTCCAAAGTACCGATAAGGGTACGGATGCGATTGGTCCAATCCGCAGTATTCGCCCTTACCTGATTGATATCGGAGAAAGCTATGGCGCTATTCTGGCTCATTCAGGGGCCAGCAATGATGCCTATGATATTTTGCAGCATCAGGACAAGCCTTATCTGGATGAAATCTCGAATGCGGGACCATACTTCTGGCGGAGCAAAGACCGCAAAGCGCCGCATAACTTGTATTCCGAGCTCGATAAGCTTCGGGCCGGGGCCGAGAAGAAGGGCTACCGCAGCGATGTAACCGTGCCAGCCTATCCATTCGCTGAGGAAGGGGCGACCGCATCGGGAGCACCGGCGACTTCGATTCAAATCAAGTTTCTGCTAAAGGATTACAAGGTCTCCTATGATTATGATGCGGCAGGCGGATTGTACAAGCGCTTGGTTAACGATGAGCCCCATACCGATATGAACAATGGCGAGCAGCTGTCTGCGGCGAATGTGGTGGTACTGGGCGCTAATCACAAGACGCTGGATGATGCCGGAAGACTCTCGGTTGATCTGCATGCGGGAGGATCGGCTCTCCTGTTCCAGAATGGTAAGGTTACCGAATGTGAATGGGTACGAGACAATGACAACATGGTCCGGCTGATGAACGATGGGACGGAGCTTCCGTTTATCCCGGGGAAAACGTTTTTCCATGTCGTTCCGAATACGCCAACATTTGCTGAGCATGTGATTTATGGGTAAAAAAGATGCAAGTCGGACACACTCTAATTAGATGTAGAGGGTGCCTGCGTATACAGCCTTAAGGATATAATGGCGGAGCGCTCCTGTGCGGAGTGCTTCTTTTTATATTTTTTTTGCAAAAACGCAAACTTTTCATAAATCCTTTACATTCCCTTAACAATTATAAAGTAAACTGTGTTAAGATATTGTGGGCTCATTTCAAAATGATGCCTAACCATCCAGTCGGGTAAAGGGGATTAAGATGTTTAAGAAAAAGGATATTTTCTTTAAGACGTTTGAAGAAATGGCTGATACGCTGGTAGACGCAATTGAATATTTCGCAAACGGTGTTTCGGACCTGTCGGATGTTACTCAGTTCGCCAAAACGATGAAGGAACATGAGAGCAGAGGCGACCAATACGTTCATACGATTCTGAAAGAACTGAACAAAACGTTCATTACCCCGATTGAGCGGGAAGATATTATGGCACTAACTTCGTCTCTGGACGATGTGCTTGACGGTATTGAAGCATGCGCATCGCGCTTTGAGATGTACAATATTCAGGAAAAAGACGAATACATAACGCTGTTTGGCGATATTCTGCTTCGTTCCGGGCACCAAATCAAGAAAGCGATCTATCTGTTGACAGACAAAAAGCTGCTGGCAATCCGCGAGCCGAATATTGCGCTTAATGAGCTTGAGAATCAAGCGGATGACTTGCTGCGTGTCTGCATTAAGAGCCTGTTCACGAATGTGACTGATCCAATTGAGCTGATGAAACGGAAAGAAATCTACGAAATGTTGGAGCAAACGACCGACTACTGCGAAGATGTGGCCAATACGCTGGAATCGATCATTATGCGCAACAGCTAAGCTTACACGGAGAGTAGGAGTCAATTCAAATGGATTCAATCACATTATGGATGGTTGTTATATTTGCACTAGGTTTTGACTTTATCAATGGGTTCCATGATACGGCGAACGCAATCGCAACAACGGTATCGACGCGTGCGCTTAAGCCGCGCGTAGCTATTATTATGGCAGCTTGCATGAACTTTGTTGGTGCGATCACGTTTACGGGCGTTGCGAAAAAGATCGGCAGCGGTGTCGCCAACCCGGCAGATTTGCCGAACGGGGTAGAAATCGTTATAGCCGCACTGATTTCGGCGATTGTCTGGAACCTCTTAACCTGGTGGTTCGGCATCCCTTCTTCCTCATCGCATGCCTTGATCGGCTCGCTCGCCGGTGCGGTAGCATCTGGAGCAGGCTTTGATGCCATTAATGCAAGCGGCTTTGTGGATATCATTAAAGCGTTAATTTTCTCGCCATTGATCGCTTTTTCCGCTGGTTTTATTATCATGTGGTTACTGAAGCTTATCTTTGCGAAGACAAGCCCTCATCAGGTGAACAAGGGCTTCCGTTTCGGTCAGATTCTGACCGCGGCATTCCAATCGTTCTCGCACGGTACGAATGACGCTCAGAAAGCGATGGGTATTATTACATTCGCTTTGGTAGCGGGCGGTATCCAGGACCACTTTGAGGTTCCGCTGTGGGTGAAGCTGTCGGCAGCACTCGCCATGGCTCTTGGTACATCCGTTGGCGGATGGAAAATTATCAAGACGATGGGGACCAAGATCTTCAAGATTGAACCGATTAACGGCTTTGCGGCCGATATTGGCTCGGCAGGCGTTATCCTGTCGGCAACCGTAATGGAGCTGCCTGTCAGCACAACGCATGTTATCACATCGTCGATCCTTGGCGTAGGCAGCGCGAAGCGCTTCTCCAGTGTCCGTTGGTCGCTTGCCGGCAAGATTGTTGTCGCTTGGGTCATTACGATTCCGATTACGGCGCTCTTGGCTGCGGCTATCTTCTGGGTAATGGATAAAGTGTTTTTCTAAGAACTTCAAAAGTGCCGGGAATCCCTATTGGACTCCCGGCACTTTTTATTTGTTTATTGCAATTTCCAAAGCGCCGGCACGTTGGATGGTTCCCACCCTGTTAGTGATGTGTGAGCCTGCAGGCATTTGTAGGTTGAACCATTGAAAGTGACAAGTGCACCTACTGCGTATGACGTGTTGGCTGCCCAGGCAGCAGCGCCTGTAGAAGCGGCTGTCGTACCGCTGACCGTGCTGGCCGCGGATTGGTTGCCGGCAGCATCAATGGCGTATACGGCGAAGTTGTAAGTTGTGCTTGCTGCAAGACCGGTAACGGTATAAGAGGTTGCGCTGCCCGGGGTTGTCGTTACGAGCGTCGACCCGTTATAAATTTTATAGCCGGTTACGGCTACATTATCCGTAGAAGGATTCCACATGACCATCATGCTGGAAGAGGTTGGCGCCCCCATAATATGAAGCCCGCCAGGTGCGGAAGGTGCTGTCGTATCAACGGCAGATGGTGCCGCTGTTGTGACGCTCAAGCTGTTGCTGGCTCCGGATTCGTTGCCGGCTGCATCAATGGCCTTGACGGTAAATGTATAGGCGGTGCTTGCAGTCAGACCGGTAACGGTATAGCTTGTTCCCGTGCTCGAGGTAGTCGCGGCCAAGGTAGTGCCTCTGTAGATTTTATAGCCGATTACACCAACGTTATCGGTTGATGGATTCCATGACAAGGAAACGCTGGTGGAAGTAGTAGCGGTTGCAGCAAGGGAGGCCGGAGCCGAAGGCGCTGTCGTGTCGGTCGGATTTGTTCCGGTGAAATTAACGTCGATTACGTTATAGAAGGCGTTGGCCGTATCGGCAACTTCCCAAACGGCGAGGATGACATGGTAGCCGCTTCGCTGCGGAACGTTACAGGTATTGGAGTAGCTGAAAGGCGGCTGCGCGCCGTTGTAGGCAACAGAGCAGAATGGCGTCAGATCGAAGGAGTCACGGGTGAGGGCGGCATTCGGGTTCCAGGTTGGTTTTGTCATGTAATATTTCCAGCTTGCAGTAGAGTGGTTGGCTGTCAGCTTCCAGGTGAAGGTGTTCGTGCCGGCAGCCATGTTCACTTTCGCCCAACGGGTTGCGGATTGTTCATCGAGCTTTGGAAAAGCCCCGTTTGCGCTGGCGATTTTACCGTCTGCAGGCCCGGCAGCAGGGAAGCCCTTTGGTGCTTCCAAGCTTTGCGGTTCATACACGATAGAGCCGCAATCGGTATTGGCACCGCTTTTGCATAACGCGGCCCGGCTTGCCGGCCCTTCCACATAACCGTGCGAATACGCTTTTTCTGATGAGAAAAACATGGAGACGGCTGTGAGTACAAGCAGTGCACATAACGTAAATAGCTTTGCTGGAGTAGGCCGTGACAATCGTGATACGGTCATTTAAACATACCTCCCAAGAAAAAGTTTATATAAACTCGACGAGCTTATATCGGACAAAACTAGTGCAATGGATGGTATGAATAAGCGACTAAAAGTTATAAGGTTATAATGATTGTAGGGGATGTGAAGAAATTCCTCATGAGTCTTTTGGAGCAAACTTCCATAATTTTGAATGTTATAGTCAAAATGTAGATCTGTCTGCGCAAAACTTGAATAATGGGCTTGGTAGATGGAGCTTCTTAATGGTTTTTCGACATCGTGGTTAGTTCAAAAGTCACGCCGGGCTTGTACCAGCATTTACAGGACTCGACAAACGAGATATAAAAAAGAAAAACCACCCCGGCTACAGCGAAAGGCTGCAATCGGAGTGGTTCATCCTACGCTGTAAAAAGCATGCGGACATTAGCGCTGCCGCTTCCGCTTGCGGCGGCGGCCAGCGGAGCCGGTAGGTTTTCTGCGGCGCTTGCGTTTCTTCGGTACCAATTCAACATCGTCGTCCGTTACGTCACTGCCGGAGTCCTTTTTGAAGGAGCCAAAAATCACCTTAACGAGAGGTGCCATCTGAGACACACTGGATACGACCTTTTGCACCTTGCCCACTGTGGTCAGTATGCCATCCAGGCCGCCAATCCGATCGACAAAGCCTTTGATCTCATTCAAGCTTGGCATGTTAAAGCTGCCGGATTTGGCAGGTGTCGTCGTTTCCACCAGCTCTGCCGCTGTTGCCGGAACAACGACAGGCAAGCTGTCCTCTTGTTGTATAATAGTCTCTTCGGTCGAAAAGACAGGAGGCGCAGGTGGAATTGGGGCGGTCTCCGAGCCGAAGCCAAGCGGGTTTTGGAAGCTGTTAAATCCTTGGCTTGTATTTCGAGCATAACCGCGTCGGTGATGGCCGCTATGCGGCGAGTGCGGCGGATACTGGTGAGGGTTCGAATGTCCGCCTCCACCAGGGTAGTTCCGGTAATTCACGCGGATCACAACCTTTTTTCAAAGTTTATGGAACAGTTGCTTCCCTACTCCGTCCGCTTCCATCCGGGCTATACAGCCTGCATGCGAGGCCCTGGTCCCGTATGTCGTATAGGGAAGTATTCTTGGTATTAGTCTATGGCATAGGCAAACGTGACGATTGGACGAATGACCCGATTTTATAGAAATAATGTGGATAATAACCTACATCGAGCTCTTCCGTCCTGTAAAGCGTGAATACGGTAATGCTTGAAAAAACCCCCTGAAAAAGCTACAATGAAGAGCAATAGACATTAATTATAATGCTAGAAATGCGCGTGTAATCGCGCCCCTGAGGAGTGGATGATCATGCAGCTCAAAAAGCTGAACGATAAAGCGATTGACCAATTATTCGAGGCTATCCTGACTTTAAAGTCGGTTGAGGAATGTTATGTCTTTTTTGATGATTTGTGCACGGTTAATGAGATTCAATCGTTGTCGCAGCGTCTAGAGGTAGCACGCATGCTGGGCAAGGGCAGCACTTACAACCAGATTGAGGCGGAGACTGGTGCAAGCACGGCGACGATTTCCCGGGTTAAGCGCTGTTTGAATTATGGCAACGATGGGTATAAAATGGCTTTAGAGCGTTTAGGCAGATAGTGCCATGAAGCCAGGCATTCTTGTAATCAGCCATGGTTCAAGAGAAGCAGAATGGGTTCGGCTGGTCGATCAGGCGGTGGAGGCAGCAGCAGCTTCTCCACTCGTGCAAGGCGTGCCGGTCTATTCTTCTTTTCTTGAAATTGTTGAAGGCCGTCTGATTCAGGATGGCATAGATGCGTTAGAGGAGCAAGGGGTAACGGATTTATTCGTAGTGCCTTTGTTCATTTCGTCCGGCAGCACGCATGTCGATGAGATCGGGCAGGCCTTTGGATTGCCTAAGGCGGCGGAGCTTGAAGGGGATTTGGGAACTTTCCGGGTGAACGCCAACGTCCATTACGGCATGCCAATTGATGATGATCCCGATATTGCGGAGCTGCTGCTGTCGAATATTAAACCGCTATCTGTCTATCCGAAGCAGGAGACGGTAATGCTTATAGCGCATGGAAGCAAGGAGAAGGTCTTTCATGAACGCTGGCAGCAAGGTCTGAACCAGCTCGCAGAGCGGCTGCGGAAGCTGGGTGGTTTTGCCCATTCGGCGACGGCAATGCTGCTGCCTGACCAGGCGGCAAATCATTTGAGAGCACTTCAGCAAGAGAGACCGAATGAAGCGGTAATCGTCGTTCCTCTGTTTTTGAGCAAGGGTTATTTTACGAATACGGTCATTCCATCGCGGTTAAAGGGCCTTGAGTACCGGTATAACGGTCAGGCCATGCTGCCTCATCCGGCCATTGAGCGGTGGCTGGAGCGGCGCATGACGGCCGCATTGCAGAGAGGTAGATGACCGTTTTTTGAAAGAAATGGTGGGTTAATCGATGAAGCGTGCAAGATTGATTTACAACCCGACATCGGGTAGAGAAGAGATGAAGCGCCGTCTCCCTGATATTCTACAGAAGCTTGATCAGGCAGGTATCGAAACAAGCTGCCACGCTACGATTGGAGCGGGAGATGCAACGCTTGCTGCAGCGGATGCGGCAGACCGGGATTATGATCTGATCATCGCCGCGGGTGGTGACGGGACGATCTATGAGGTAATCAACGGGATGGCGAATAAGCCGAATAGACCTCCGCTTGGCATTTTACCGCTTGGGACAACAAATGATTTCGCCCGTGCGATGGGCATTCCGAAGCATTGGGAATATGCCTGCGATCTTATTATTCAGAATTACACGCGGCCGATCGATGTTGGTCAAGCGAACGAGCGTTATTTCATTAATATTGCCGGGGGCGGCTCGCTGACCGAGCTGACCTATGATGTGCCGATTAAGCTGAAGACGATGATCGGACAGCTGGCGTATTATTTGAAAGGGTTAGAGAAGATGACCCGCTTAAGTCCGACGGAGCTTGTGATTGAAGCCGAAGGCGTCGGCAGCTTCCATGAGGAATTTATGCTTTTCCTTATTTGCAACAGTAATTCGGTTGGCGGATTTGAGAAGTTGGCGCCGGATGCGAAGCCGGATGACGGGCTGTTTGACGTTGTTTTGCTGAGAAAGTGTAATCTTGCGGAGTTTATCCGGATCGCTACGCTGGCGCTTCGCGGCGAGCACTTGAATGATTCGCATGTCATTCATTTCCGGACGAACAAGATGAAGGTGACATCGCCGAGCTATGTCCAGATTAACCTGGACGGCGAGTACGGCGGTACGCTGCCGTTTACGTTCTCGGTGCTGCCCTCGCATTTGCAAATCTTTGCCGATGAACATGGCGAGGCAACCTATCGTCATCGGTAATGGCAATTGGAATAAACCTCTAATAGTGAGCCAAGGGCTTGCTGTCGGAGGTTTATTTCTTTTATCAGATGCATTACACTATAGGGATAATAGGATGAGGAAGCGGAGAGCAATGATGAACAGAAACAATACGCGTAATGCGGGTTCGAATAGAAAAGGCCATACACAGACTGCGGCGGGCGGCCGGAAGAGCGGGGGAGCAAGAAGAGCTCCGTCGGAAGCCGTTGTAGATGCACCGGTACAAAAGAATGATGAAGTGGTCGTCGATATTATCGGTCTTACCCATGACGGAGAAGGGGTAGGCCGGGCGGACGGCTTTACCTTGTTCATCCAGGGGGCGCTCCCGGGCGAGCGTGTACGGGCGAAAGTCATGAAGGTGAAAAAAGCATACGGCTATGCCCGCCTTCAAGAGCTGATGGATGCCAGCGCCGATCGCGTGGTGCCTGTATGCGGCATCTATGACAAATGCGGCGGCTGTCAGCTGCAGCATATGGATTATACCGCACAGCTGAACTGGAAGCGTCAGCATGTTGTTGATGCGTTGGAGCGGATCGGGAAGCTGCAGATCGCGGCGGGCGAAGATGCGGTGGATTCGGCTGGGGTTATTGTCCATCCAACGGTTGGGATGAACGAGCCATGGCGTTACCGCAATAAAGCGCAGGTGCCGGTAGGCGCTTCGGCCGGAGAAGGCGAACTGATTGCGGGCTTTTATGCGAAGGGCAGCCACCGGATCATCGATACGGATGAATGCCATATCCAGCATGACCGGAATGACGAAGTTGTCCGTATCGTGAAGACCATTGGCCGGGAGCTCGGTATATCGGCGTATGACGAGGAGAGCGGCCAGGGGCTGCTTCGCCATGTGATGACAAGGACAGGCTTTGTGAGCGGCGAGATTATGGTCGTGCTCGTTACGAACGGCCGTAAGCTTCCGCAAGCCGAGCAGTGGGTGGAACGTATCCGTAAGGCGCTGCCGGAAGTGAAAAGTATTGTGCAGAACGTGAATACTCGCGATACAAATGTGATCTTTGGCGATGAGACGCGGGTATTGTGGGGCAGCGAGGTGATCTATGACGAGCTGGACGGTATCCGGTTCGCGATCTCGGCCCGGTCATTCTATCAGGTTAATCCGACGCAGACGGTGGAGTTGTATCGCAAAGCCGTAGATTATGCGCAGCTAACCGGGACGGAGTCGGTGATCGACGCTTATTGCGGCATCGGGACAATTTCGCTCTTCCTCGCCCGTAAAGCGGGACGTGTGTATGGCGTTGAGATCGTGCCGGAAGCGATCGAGGATGCGAAGCGTAATGCGGAGCTGAACGGCATCAGCAACGCTTCATTCGAAGCAGGACCGGCGGAGGTTGTCATTCCCCGTTGGCGCGAGGAAGGCATTATTCCTGATGTCATCGTTGTGGATCCGCCGCGCAAGGGCTGCGACCCGGCGCTGCTTGATACCATTCTGAAGATGCAGCCGGAGCGGGTCGTGTATGTCAGCTGTAACCCTTCCACACTCGCGCGTGACCTTCGTACGCTCGAAGACGGCGGTTATAAGACGGTGGAAGTAACACCGGTTGATATGTTCCCGTGGACGAGCCATGTGGAGTGCTGCTCAATGTTGGTGCGGCAGGACAATCAAATCGGTTTTTCTTCATTGTAAACTAGTGGGCTTTTGCCCAATTTGTTTGCCTGTATCTAGGCAGTTGCATAGGATAAATGGTCAATAAGAAAATGACTAAGAGGAGCATAAGTATGTATCCTAGTTCAGGTTATCAGCATCAATTGCAAAATCCAATGCAATGCTACAGGTATAACAATTGGAATCCCCACTATTATAACTGGAACAATCGAAACTATAATCCATATGGAAACATCACATTACAGGATTATGGAGCAAGACCATTTGTTGTGAATATTGACCAAGCAACCAAGCAAAACAACAATTACCGGACTGCTTTATGGACAGGTAAGTATTTTCAAGTAACGTTGATGAGTATTAATGTTGGTGAAGACATAGGTTTGGAAATCCATCCGACAACTGACCAGTTCATACGGATTGAAGAAGGTCAGGGATTAGTTCAAATGGGTGATAGCAGAGAAAATTTGGATTTTCAAGTAATGGCGTACGATGACTATGCAATTATGATACCTGCAGGAAAATGGCACAATATAACCAATACAGGTAATCGCCTTCTTAAAGTTTATGTTATTTATGCACCGCCTGAGCATCCATATGGTACAGTTCATGAAACGAAAGCAATCGCTCAAGGAACGACTTAAGTAAACATAGCTTTCGAGTCTATTAGTAATCAGTAGTCAAGCTCCCTTCCTGATGGCGGAAGGGAGCTTATTTTATATCAAGAGCTTTATTTACGAGCACTCACACTCAAGATACCATTACATATACTGGCATAGGCTTAAGACCAATGGAAGGAGGTTATGGCATGTATACCTTTCCATTCAATCGACAGAATGACCATCCCGTGTTGGTGAGCGCTAGACAGAGTGCTGCCAATCAAATTCTGTTAACGTATGATCGGCGGACTGACTTAGAATCGGCTGTCAAATTATCGAATTATTGGATCCGCAGCAATGCCGGGCCAAACGGAGCGGCAAGCGTGAACATGGGGGATGCCCTTTCGGCTGCAAACGCCATTCAGCCCAATATGGCGATGATTATGCCGACGGACAATACAAACATGAATTTTACTCTTACGCTTAGAAACAACATTCCTCCTCGTACGCTTTATATTGTTCTCCCCTGCTTCGTCAATGCGGAGGGGTCAACCGGATTTAGCGGGGAGAATTGGGGACCGTATAGCATGAACATGTTCATCGGCATTTGAGTGTCATCGTAGCTTCCGTATTTTGTCTGAACGAGGAATAAGGGTTTCTCGAAGGAAGTATTCCAATTTATAATGAATTCAAGGATTCTCTTTCAATGAGAGGAGCGGATATTCGATTATGGATTGGACAATGGACGCGATGCTGGGGCAGCTGTACGAGCAAGCGGAGAGGAACAGAAGTCGAACGAATGGCGCTTTTGCTGCAATGGAGGAGAGACGGAATATTCTGCTGCATAAGCTGAAGCAGGCGCTGGGGGAGTTCCCGGCCCGGAACTATCCGCTTCATGCGAGAGTGATGGACCGGACTGATTATGGCGAGTTTATTCTGGAGCGGGTTGCTTACTCTACGATGGAATCGGTTCAGGTACCGGTCTGGGTGCTGATTCCAAAGGGCAAAGAAGGTCCAATTCCAGCCGTGCTTGCCTGCCATGGGCACGGCAATGGCATGAGGGATGCGGTGGGACTGGATGAAGAAGGCCGGGAGATGGACGATTCGGGTATTCATAACCGCTTTGCAGTTCAACTGGTACGTCAGGGGATGATCGTTATCGTCCCCGAAATAATGGGCTTCGGCGTTCGCCGTCTGGAAAAGGATAGGAAGGCCAATGGGAATAGAAACTCCTGTGCGGCTTTGTCCTCTCAATTGCTCATGTACGGGAGAACTTTGGCAGGAATGAGAGTATACGAGGCCACTCGAGCGCTTGATTATTTGCAATCCCGTACAGACGTGGATGCCGGGAAAATAGGAGTGTTCGGATTTTCGGGAGGCGGGTTAATCGGGGCTTACGCGTCTGCATTGGACGAGCGTGTGAAAGCGACGGCGTTATGCGGCTGGGTAAATACGTTTAATGGCAGTATTCTGTCCATGCCGCATTGCATAGACAACTATTTGCCGGGCATTTTGCTTGAAGCGGAGCAGCCGGAGCTTGCCGGACTGATTGCGCCCAGAGCTTTATATGTGGAGTCTGGCGAGCATGATCCGATCTTTCCGGTAACACATACAAAGGATGCCGTCGCTGCTCTCCAGAAGATCTATGACGAGTGGGAAGCGTCAGACCGTTTTGGATGGGATATTCATTCTGGTAAACACGAGATCAGCGGCAGGATATCTATCAGCTGGCTCTATCGCAGATTAACGGAACAGCAAACCGACCGGATTTGACAAAAGCTAGGGCGATAGTTATGCGGCACAGGTCTTCCTGACATCAGTATGTATGGTAGCTCTGGCACTTTCACATATTTTCCTCCTTGTTATGATAGTTGACATAGCCTATTATTCGGCTAGCTATTCGATCAGCTCATGCATACGAGGCAAGAATCATCACAATAAGCCTATTCCGGGCTGTTTGTATGATAATTCTTTTTAGGAGGAATGTATGTGAGGAAACGCAAACTTTTCAGTATGATTTCGTCTTTCATTCTGGTCGGCGGTCTTTTAACACCGGCTGCTGCAATGGCAACGCCGTCCAAGCAGACAAGCTTTAACGCAAATCCAAGTGTACTGGACGTAGGCACGAAGCTTAGGGCGGATACGCTTGAAAGTGTCGAAGCAGAAGGCCGGCTTGACCTTGCGGGCAGTGCCGCCTCAACAAATGCCGCCTCATCATCAGCGGCAGCCGGCTTGACGGAAGCGGATGTGGGTGTGGTCAAGCCATGGCTGACGAACAACGACGTGGACGGTCAATATTACTTAACGAACTTTACACTTCGCGCGGTTGGGAAGAGCGGTGAGGTGTGGGTAGCCAATAACCTTAAGTTCCCGGAGGGAGATCCGCGGAACGGTTCCGTTCAAATCACGGATGAGCAGGTACAATATTTGCTGAACGAATTCGAAACCCGCATTTATCCTAAAGAAATCGAATACTTTGCTCCGCCGGCTGAGCGCCAGGGAGAAGACGGCTATAATGGCTTGTACAAGGATGACAGCGGCCGTGTTGTTATTCTGATTGATAATATCAAGGATCAGAGCTACTATGACCCGAACTATCCGAGCTATATTGCCGGTTACTTTTCCCCGACAATAAGCGATTTTGCCGACCGCAACGTCATGACGATAGACAGCCTGGATTGGCTCAACAGGACCGGACCCGCCTCGGCAAAGCCCTATCTCTATGAAGGCGTATTCGCTCATGAATTCCAGCATTTGCTGCACCGGGATACCGACCCTTCTGAAGAAAGCTTCATCAATGAAGGCTTGTCCGACTTTGCCCAATACATGGTCGGATATGGCCACTCCACGGATCATGTAAACGAATTTTTGTCGAATCTCCGCAACTCCCTTACCTTATGGGGCGACCAGTCCGATCTCCAGATTCTTGCCGATTACGGCAACGCCTATTTGTTCCAGCTGTATCTCTATGATCATTACGGAGAATCGCTTATCCGAACCTTGTTCCACAATCCGTCCACCGGCATAAGCGGTGTAGAAGCTGCGCTCGGTGAAGCGGGTATCGATAAGTCGTTTGCCGATTTATATGCAGACTACATGACGGCTGTTGTGCTGGACAGCGGGTATCAGGGGGACTCCTCCACGTATAAGTTCACTTCCATTGACCTTTCTCCCGACTTTGCTACTTCGGTTCTGGCAGACAATATCTCTCCTGCATGGGGAACAGATTTTAAGGTTATAAAGCCGGATTCCAAAATTAATCATTTGTACTTTCAGGGGCTCGACTTCCTGCGCACGAACTGGACACCTGTAGAGGATCCCGAACGAGGCACGGTTCTTTGGAGCAATCAAGGGGACCAGGCGGACAATTTCCTGATCAAGGAGCTGGATCTGACTGGTGATACTGCCCCTGAGCTCAGCTTCGATACCAGCTATCATATCGAGGAGCAGTGGGATTTCGGCGTTGTACAAGTATCTGAGGATGGCGGGAAGAATTGGACTTCGCTATCTAACGAAGATACACGCAGTGATCTTGTCGAAGGAGGACATCCGAAGATCGCAGCGAATCTGCCTGGCTTCACAGGCAACTCTGAAGGATGGAAGACGGAGACATTTGATCTGTCCGCTTATGCCGGCAAGAAGGTTCTGTTTGGTTTCCGCTACCTGACGGACTGGGGCTTCAATGAAGCGGGCTGGTACTTGTCCAATCTGCGGCTGAACGGGACCGTAATCGATCCGATGACAGGCACATCCGGCTTCAAGAGCCTGGAGCAGACGATTAGTCAATACGTGAACTATCAGGTAGAGTTCATTGGTCTTATGAAGAACTACGATAAGCAAAAGGAAAAAGAACGCGGTAACCAGGTTAAAGTCATCCGGGTGCCGGATCTTATCAATATGTCGGAGTCCAATCGCATTGAGCTTGCTGACATGCTCCACAGCTCCAAGTATGACCGCATCATTATGATGACGACGTACGCCGGGCCCGAAGGCAGCGTGAGCAGCGTGCCTTATCATTACGACGTGGTTTTGAAGGCTGACGGAAAGAAGGACAAGCCGACTAAATAGAGTGAAAGAAGACGCCGGGATACTCCCGGGCGTCTTCTTTTTTTGCTGAATGCCTCTTCCATTCTAGTAATCTATTTCTTCCGCCAAGCATACACATTAGTAGTCTTGGTTTGGAAGATACATAGATTCGATGGAGGGTTCGATGCGAATGATATTTCTCAAGTACTTTGCGGCATTGCTTATTTTTCTTGGATTTAATCTGGAGGCAGCAGGCAACGTTACCGCTGTAGCTTCTTCTGCAAATTCCTCCCCTAAAGAGGACAAGCCGATTGAGATCAGCTTTGCCGGAGATATTTTGCTGGACGGGAAAGTAGCAGCCAACATGGATAAGTACGGAGTCAATTACCCTTTTGAACATGTCCGTGAGCTTTTATCCGGTTCTGACATCAGCTTCGCCAACCTGGAGACGCCTATTTCTACACGCGGGCAAAAGGCTAACAAAACCTACACCTTCCGTTCCGCTCCCAAGACGCTCCAAGGCATCGTGAACTCCGGGATCGACGGGGTATCAGTTGCCAACAACCATACACTGGATTATGGAGTTCATGCGCTGACCGATACGCTGGATTATTTGGACAAGTACAAGATTGGCCACACCGGGGCGGGCCGTGATATTGACGAGGCTTTTACCGCTTACTCCAAGACCGTGAACGGCAAGAAGGTTGCCATTGTTGGCATTAGCCGCGTCTTGTCCGGTCCAAGCTGGTATGCAGGCGATAAGAAGGCAGGCATTGCATCCGGTTATAACTTTGACTCTATGATGCGCTACGTCAAGAATGCGGTAAAATATTCGGATCTCACGATTATCTATATCCATTGGAATAATGAGTACGAGGATTACCCGGAAGATTACGCGAGGACGTATGCGAAGGAATTCATCGACGCCGGAGTAGATGCGGTTATGGGGAGCCACAGCCACTGCCTGCAAGGAATTGAGACGTATAAGGGCAAGCCGATCTTTTACTCTCTCGGAAACTTTGTCTTTACGCCAACGCAGCGTTCCAATAAGGCGTACGACTCGATGATTGCAACCTTGACGTTTAAAGGGGATAAGGTAAGCAGTAAAATCACACCGGTTAGATTAGAAAACACAAGGCCAACTTTGCGAGAGGCTGCTTATAACGAGAAGACGTACTCGAAGCTGAACAAGATCTCGTTTAATGTGAAAGTGAACAAGGACGGTACGGTATCGGCAAAATAACAGGGAAGAAGGTTAATGCTTCATTCCAGCGAATAATAGATTCGATGGATTATTATTGCAGGGGGTTATTTTTTGAGAATCGGAAAGTCCAAATATAGATTTTTCATTTTTTTAGGCTTATTCATTATTACGGTTGTGGCCGTAAACGTCCTATCCAAATATGCCGATGTTTCCAGTGTATCCGTCTCTTCTGTGAAGACCGAGACGAATGGCAAGCTTAGCTTGAAGATCGGCTCTCTGAAGGGCACCTATCGTGTAGATGACTTCTCCATCTCAGAAGCGGGACCAGTAAGTATTTCTTATGAGGCGTCTTCGGAAGAAGGGACTTTCACTATCAAGGTAAGCCGCTCCGATGAGACATTATGGGAGAAGAACGTATCGTCTCCGGAGACGGGGGCTATTGAATTTGATGGGGTAAAGGGGCATTACGAGATTACAGTTGAGACCGAATCAGCGAAAAGGCTTGTCATCAAGCTCTCTCGTTAACTAGTCAATAACCGGAGGTAACATGGATTATATACGTGACTATACGATGTATGCCGCGATTTTTGGCTGGTTCAGCTTTTGCTGGTTCGGCTGGGCACAGGAAAGGCCAAAGGCAAGCTGGCGCAAATATATTGGCATTGCATCGGGTGTTGCCCTGCTGGTCTGTTTGCTCGGCGTTTACTTAAGCATTCATAACTGGAACGAACCATCGGTCTTATCCGACAATGCCTCCTTCAAGACTTATTTGATTACTGTATATATCGAATTTGCTGTTGCTGGAGCGGGAGCTTTCCTGCTGATACGGAAAAAAGCAAAAGAGCATATCGCCCCATGGATTGCTTTTATCGTTGGCATTCATTTTATCGGTTTGGTAAGCGTCTTTGACGATGCTAGCCTATATATACTGGCGGTCCTTCTTGTCGCCGTTTCTATCCTGGCTGTTATCGCTGCGCCTAAGCTTCAGGTCGCGAGCAGTGCCATTACGGGTATAGGCTCCGGCACGGTTCTGTTCGGGTATGCAGTTCTTGGCTTGATCCGTTATTTAGCGGTTTAGCTTGTTATATGCATCGCAGACAAGCCACATGTGCATGATGTTTTCGCGTACCGCTTTTAGAGATTTGGCGAGAAGAGTAAATACGCCGTTTGATTGGCTTCTTTTTGTTTGAGCATTTGCTGAACAGGTTGCAGTTTAACCTGAATGTAGAAGGGGGTGTCCCGTAGTCATTTTCATGACTTATGGGACACCCCCTTTTCTATTACAAGGCTTCCATCTTTTGCGCGGAGTACAGCTTGTAGTAACGGCCACGCTGTGCCATGAGCTCATCATGCGAGCCGGCTTCAGCGATGCCTTTATCCGCTACGTACATAATCTTATCGCAGTTCTTAACCGTCGACAGACGGTGAGCGATAATAAATGATGTTCGGCCTTTCAGGAGTTCGTTAAGGCCTTTCTGCAGCAGGCGCTCGGTCTTCGCGTCAATGGACGAGGTCGCCTCATCCAGGATAAGAATGCGAGGGTCGGCGAGCAGTGTCCGGGCAAAGGAGATAAGCTGGCGCTGGCCTTGGGACAGCTTAGAGCCGCGTTCATTGACCTCGGTCATATAACCATGCTCGAACTCGCGGATGAAATCATCAGCGCATACGGTCTTCGCTGCCGCAATAATTTCTTCCTCCGTTGCATCAAGCCGGCCGTAACGGATGTTATCCATAATCGTGCCAGAGAAGATAAAGCTGTCCTGCAGCATGATCCCCATCTGGCTGCGCAGAGACTTGAGCTTCACCTGTGCGATATCATGACCGTCAATCGTAATTTCGCCGCCGGTTATGTTGTAGAAACGCGAGATCAGGTTAACGACAGTCGTCTTGCCTGCGCCTGTCGGGCCGACGAGAGCAACGCTTTCGCCTGCTTTAACGTTAAAGGACAGATTCTCCAGAATGTTATGACCCGGATCGTAAGCGAAGGTCACATCATTGAAGGCGACATGGCCCTTGATTGGCGGCAGCTCCTTCGCTTTTGGAACATCGCTGACGGTTACCGGCTCATCCAGCGTCTCGAAGATCCGTTCGAGATAAGCTACGGCATTGATAAAGCTGTTATACAAGTTCGAGATATTCAAGATCGGCTGCCAGAAGCGTGCCGCATAGCTGCTCATGGCGAGAATAACGCCAAACGTAACTTCTTCAGGTCCAAGCGCCAGCAAGCCTACGAAATAAATCGCCGTAGTGACGATGGACGCCAGATTATCGACCGAGAACGGAATCAGGAAGTTCAGGTACATGGTTCTCATCCATGCATTGCGATAATTGGTAGACAGGCGGGTGAAGAGACCCTCGTTATGTTTTTCCCGGGTGAAAATTTGAGTAACACGAATACCGCTGATGCTCTCTTGCGTATAAGCATTCAGGTTGGAGCTTTTGTTCGATACATTTTGCCACGCCCGGCGTTGTCTAGTCTTGATGAGCAGGATGACGCACATGAAGACCGGAAGGCCAGCGAGAATGACGAGCGACAGCTTCGCATCAACCGCAAACATAAAGATCGCAATGAAGAGAAGGTTTAGAATTTCAAGAATGAAGTTGATAATCCCGTTCGACAGCACGTCGGATACGGAGTTGACGTAGTTGACGACACGGATCAGAATCTTGCCCTGCGGACGGTCGTCATAATATTGGAACGGCAGCTCCTGCAGATGCTTGAACAGATCGGTGCGGATGTCAAAAATAATGTCCTGGCCGACGCGTGTCATAATCCGGGAGCGGATGGTGGCGAGAATAACGCTGGCCACTATCGTCAAGAGCGTCATGACCGACCAGAAGATCAGCCCGCTTTTGTCTTTCTCGGGAATCGTGACGTCCACGACATGTTGAATAATGAGTGGTGCGGACAAGGCGATCCCGGCAGACAAAGCGCTCAGGATAAAGGCGATGATCATCGGCTTCTGTTGTTTCTTGATATAGACGAGCGCGCGCCGGAAATGCTTGATATTAAACGGGGTTTCCAGGTTTTCGTCGATATCGAATTTATTTCTCGCCATGAGCATTCACCTCTCTTCCGATGCCTTCGTTCTGCAGTTTGAATACTTCATAATAATAGCCGCGCTTGGCAAGAAGCTCAGCATGCGTGCCTTCTTCAATAATCCGGCCATTCTCCAAAATAATGATCCGGTCAGCTTCAGCCGTTGTTGATACACGCTGTGCGATAATGATCTTCGTGCAGGCAAAGTCCAGCTCGCGAAGACTCTTCTGAATATGCTCTTCCGTCTCGAGATCGACGGCGGAAGTCGTATCGTCAAGTATAAGAATCGGAGGCTGTACAGCGAGCGCCCGCGCTAGAGCTATCCGCTGCTTTTGCCCGCCGGACAGACCTACGCCGCGTTCGCCAACGATCGTGTTGTAGCCCTCCGGCATTTTCTCGATGAAGTTATGGGCCGCAGCGAGCCGGGCGAACTTCACGACATCTTCTTCCGGCATATCCGGATTGCCGTAAGCAATATTGCCGTCAATGGTGTCCGAGAAGAGCAGCACATCCTGCGTTGCTACGCCAATATTGCCGCGGAGCTCATCCAGCTCCAGCTTGCGGACATCCGTACCGTCGACAAGAACGCGGCCTTTTGCTGCATCATAGAAGCGCGGGATCAGGTTAATGAGGGTTGTTTTTCCTGAGCCCGTTGCCCCCATGATGGCGATCGTCTCGCCGGGTTCAATCTTGAAATTGATATTCTCCAGTACCGTTACGCCATCGTATTTAAAGGTTACATTATCGAATTGGATACGGCCTTGATAACGGCGTTTTACAGCCGCATTGTGATGGTTGGCGATTTCCGGACTTGCGTAGTAGACCTCCATGATTTTGGTAACGCTAGCGAAAAACCGCTGAATATCATTAATGATAATGCCAATGCTGCGCATCGGGTTGGACAGACCCCAGATCAGCGCGGAAAAAGCGGAAAATTCACCAAAGGTAATACGTCCGTCCATGACGAGCAGACCGCCGGAGATTAACAGAATAACGGTGAAGCCTTGAGAGAAGATCTCCAGGTACGGGAAGTAGTCGAGCCATACCAGGGCCGCCTTCTTGTTGGCCTCGGAGTAGTTGACGCTTTTATCGGTGAACTTATTGATCTCGAACTCTTCGCGGGCAAAAGCCTTTACGACACGGTTGCCTGCGATATTTTCCTGTGTAATCGTGTTCAGCTGCGACAGGCGCTCACGCAGATCCACATACATAGGACGAACGCGTCTAGCGAATATAAACGCCACAATAAAAATAGGAGGCGATAGAATGAGCAGCCACAACGTAAGTTCAGCGTCGATGAAGAAGAAGTAGACAACTGCCGCAACAAAGACGGTAAGCGACTCAATAATCGTCTTGATAATCCATGCCAGGGAGTGGCGGACCATGTCGAGGTCGCCCGTCATCTTGGTCATGAGATCCCCGGTACGGTTGCGGTCGTAATACTTCATGTCCTGGCCCTGAATTTTGTTGTACAGGAAAATCCGGACACGATAGAGCATGTTCTGAGAAGCGCGTTCATACAGGAGAGTTGTAAAATAAGAAAGTCCCGTACGAAGCAGAGAGAAGCCGATCATCCCGAGACCCAGGGCGATCAACAGTCCGCGCTCGTCTCTCAAATTTTGTGCCGCATCGCTGCCCGCGATGAAGGTATCTACGATGCGCTGCCCGATATACGGGTTAATGATCGTGAGCGATGAGCCAATGACTGACAGACATAGGGCGATAATGTACCTTGCCCGATCCCCTTTCAGATTGTGCCAAAGCCACTTGAACTGAAACATGTGTGATCACCGATTTCTGTAGTAGTGTAAATGCTTTATTGGTAAAAAACTATGGAGATTATATCACAAATAATCGGAGTTCCAACGGTTTTTTATGAGTTTATCTGGATAAAAATAAATGGCAAAAGTACTGTCTTAATATTATATAAAGTATGTCCGAATATTATAGTCTATTGGGAAGGCGGGGGACCTTATGGAGAAGGAAGCTTTTCTGCAAAAAGTGGTGAGCGCGTTTGAGTTGGTCTTGAAGGATAACTTGGCAGGAATCTATTTGCACGGATCACTTGCGATGGGATGCTTTAACCCGGAAAGAAGCGATATCGACCTCGTCATTGTCGTAAAGGAGAAGCTCTCAAAGGAAGAACAGCGGTTAATTACGCGGCATGTTCTAATTCTTAACGACTTGTCCGGCTGCAAAGGAATAGAGTTGAGCATTGTTTTGGAATCTTGCGCGAGGGAGTTTGTTTATCCAACGCCATTCGAATACCACTTTTCGGAGTATCATCGTGAGCGGTATCAAGCTGATCCGAACTACCTTTGCGGCGGATTTGAAGACCCGGATCTGGCTGCGCATTTTACCGTGCTCTATCACAGGGGAATTACCCTTTACGGCTATTCTATTCAAGAGCTGCTTCAACCCGTCGAGCGCACTTATTATGTACAATCTATTCTTAATGATATAGGAGAGGCCGCCAAAGAAATTATGGATTCACCGGTGTATTACTCCTTAAATCTATGCAGGGTGCTGTTCTATTTGCGGGAAGGCATCGTGTCCTCCAAGCAGGAGGGCGGGAAATGGGGATTGCGCGTATTGCCTGAGAAGTACCGTTCCATGATAAATGCCTGTTTAGAGGAATACAGCTGCCAGGGAAGGCAAACAGAGTGGGATGATAAGCAGTTAGTTGAATTCGCCGAGTATATGCAGAATGAAATCAACTCGAGTTCATTCTATTAACTTGAGCTTTATTTGTTGTATAATTTTTACAACACAAACGGTAAAGGAGACGAAGATGAAACAGGTTTATATCGTGCGTCATTGCAAAGCTGCCGGACAGGAGCCGGATGCTCCACTAACGGAGACGGGCGCCAAGCAGGCTGTTGAGCTGGCTGAATTTTTTTCTGGTAAAGAAGTTGATTTCATCCTATCAAGTCCTTTCGAAAGGGCTTATCGTACCATCACACCATTGGCTGATAGAATTGGTTTAGATGTCGCTCTGGATAATCGATTGGCAGAGCGGGTCCTATCGAGCAATATTTATGAGGATTGGCGGGAGCGGCTGCGCAAAACTTACGAGGAGTTGGATTTATGTTATGAGGGCGGGGAGTCCAGTAACCTGGCCATGAGCCGCGCGGCAAGCGTCGTGACAGAGGCTCTGAACAGCGGCAAGAAGAATATCGTCATTGTCTCGCACGGCAACTTGATTTCCCTCCTCCTGAAACATTTTGATAACCGAATCGGGTTTAAGGAATGGGAGGGGATGACGAATCCCGATGTGATTCAGCTTACCTTCCTAGAAGAGGATAAACCTAGCATTCAACGAATTTGGAAGAATTAATTTGTTTTCCTATGTTTATTTTCCCTCGTTTTGCGTTAATTCTAGTAATAGGTGAAAAATATAGTCAAAAGGGAGATCTGTCCGTATGCCGCAAGGCAAGTGGTTTCGCATAGGTTATGGCATCATCGTCGTTTTATTGATCGCCTATTTGGCATCCAAGGTCAATTTCGTGTTTGATCCGATCGGCAAGGTTCTGGCCGCGTTGTTCGTGCCGCTGCTGATCTCGGGTATGTTCTACTATCTGTTCAGGCCGTTCGTGAGGCTGCTCTCAACCAAGCTGCCGAAGGTACTCGCCATTTTGCTCGTCTACATCGGCGCGATTGGCGTCTGCTACTTGTTCTTCTGGATGATCTGGCCTCCAATCCGGAACCAGTCTATTAACCTGGTGAACAACTTTCCTCAGATCGTCGACTCCGTCCAATCGTGGCTAGAGTCCGTGCAGCAGCACGAGTGGCTGCAGGAAATCGGGCAAAAGGACGCCCTTTCCACGGAGAATCTGTCGAACAAGCTGACCGGATCGCTGGATGAACTGCTTAATTCCGTCGTTGGCAGCGTGCGCGGCATTTTCAATCTGATTATGAACTTCTTCTTCCTGCTTGGCCTCGTTCCGTTCATGATCTATTACTTGCTGAGCGAAGGGGATAAGTTCCCAGGCCTCATCCTGCGAATGCTGCCGGAGCGCTATCATCGCGAGGCAAGCGGCGCGCTCAAGGAGATAGATGCTTCGATAGGCTCGTTTATCCTGAGCAAAGTGCTAACATCGCTGCTCATAGGCGCATTGACCTTCATTGGTTACCTGTTTATTGATTTGCCTTATCCGCTGTTGCTCGGTTTAGTCGCCGCCATAACGAACTTCATTCCGTACATTGGACCGTTGATCGCCTTCATTCCGACGGCCGTCGTTGCTCTTACCGTCTCGCCGATGACGGTACTGCTGGTCGGAATCGTGCTTGTCGTCTCGAACCAGATCGAAGCAAACCTGATCGGCCCGCGGATCATCGGCAAGCAAATGAACGTTCATCCGTTCACTGTCATGCTGCTCGTCATCGGCGCCAGCTCGATTATCGGAGCGCTCGGGATGATTATCGTGGTACCCGTCTACGCGATTATCAAGATTATCGCGACCCGCGTCTATGCTTTCCGCAAGCTTAACCGCATTCCGCCGAAGGACCCGCTTGCGGAGGTTACCGAACGCCATTAGATTGCGAAGCTGTTACAATCGCATTTAAGCTGTCCGCTTGCCGGACGGCTTTTTTATTTCCCCGCTTTCCTCTCCCTGAATTTTTTTCCATTCCGCTGCGCATGATAAGAAAACAAAATCTGGGCACATCACGTGAGGGGGAGGGGATAGTCATGGTGACGCTGAGGCAGATTGCTTCAATGGTCATTCTGTTTTTAATTGGCAGCTCCTCTTTGTTTTTGCTTGGCGGCAAGGCGGAACGGGATGCGTGGATGTCGGTTGGGGTTGGGGTTTTGGCCGGTTTTTTGGTAATCAGCCTCGTCACGCTGCAGATTCAGAGGCTAGAGCCTGACCGGAATTTGATTGAAATATTCAAGCTTTATTTCGGCAGAGTAATTGGCTTCGCCCTCGGCTTCATTTATGTCATTTATTTTTGCTACAAATGTATCCGTAATGTCAGGGAATTCGCGGACTTGTCCATTATGTTCCTTCTGTCGGATACGCCGCTGTCTGTCATTATGTTTATCATCTGTTTGATTGGCGGTTATGCCGTAATGGGCGGGCCGGGGGTATTTTTCCGCATGGCAGAGATTTTGCTGCCGTTTTTACTGTTGATCTATGCATTAATCTACATTCTGTTAATCGCCACGGGGACAATTGATCTGGGCAGGCTGCTTCCCATGCTGGAAAAAGGATTCAAGCCGGTCTGGGATGCGGCTATTCCGGAAATTATTTCATTTCCGTTTGGCGAAATGGTGCTGTTCCTTATGTTCTGGCGGTATATCGATAGAGGCAGTTTCAGCCAGGTAATGAAGGTCACACTGAATAGTTACTTGTTTGCAGGAGCATTTATTACGGTCATGAATGTGGTGATTGTCGCGAGCCTTGGCTCATTAGCCGGATGGAGTACGGTTCCTCTGCTTCAAGCGACAACCTATGTTTCAATAGGGGACGTATTTGAGCGATTTGATCCGTTTGTAGCTCTGCTGTTTTTCACGGCTGTGTATGTGAAGCTGACGGCATACTACCTTGGCGCATCGCTCGCCCTTGCCTATTTGTTTCGCATTTCGCTTCGCATTGCTGCTATTCCCGTTGGGATCGGCATATTCTTTGGTTCGTTCTGGTTCAAGAGCTACATGCACCAGGTGAACATCGGATTTGAGCAAAATATTAAATATCATTTTCCAATCTTTCAAATGTACATTCCGGTATTACTGTTGATTGTTATGCTTCTCCGGTCAGGAGTAAGGTCGCGCAGCAAGCATCAAAGCCAGCCATCGAGCGAGGATAGCAACCATGCCAAATGATAAGAATGCAACAAGTTCCGGGAAGACCTCGTCTTCTTCCGGACAAGCAAAGCAAGCCGAGCAAGTACTGCTGCCGGATCTGGATATGAATATCGAGCGCCTGCATCGCTTCCTGGGCGGAGGCGAGGATATCGTATGCCGCACGCTTCAGCATCGTTCTTTTGACAATACGCGTTACGCGCTAATGTATATTGACGGCATTGTAGATGGAGGGGTAATCAGCACGATGCTGCTTGGCCTTCTGGATGATGCCAACCAGTATGCAGAAATGCGCGAAGATACCACTCTTCATCGCCATTTGACCGAGCGCTCCATCGCGATCGGCAAGCTAAGCGAGATCGAAACAGTGGAGCAAGCATGCTATGCCATGCTGGAGGGCTGCTCCATCCTTATTGTAGAGGGCAGCCTGCGGGCGATTGCGATGGATACAACCGGTGGCAAAACCCGGGCGGTCGAGGAGCCAAGCAGTCAGACGGTTATTCGTGGGCCGAAGGAAGGCTTTACCGAAAATTTGCGTACCAATACCTCGCTTATCCGCAAGATTATCAAGTCGCCTGATTTACGTTTTGAATATAAAATGATTGGGCGTCAGACGAGGACCAATATTGCAGTTGTCTATCTGGAGGGAATCGCGGAGGCGGAAGTCATCAAGGAGGTTCACCGGCGGCTGGATGCCATCGATATCGATGGCGTGCTGGAAAGCGGTTATATTGAAGAGTTTATTCAGGACCGAGCGTTCACGCCATTTCCGCTTCTCCAGAATACAGAGCGTCCGGATACCGCCAGCGCCGCGCTGCTGGAAGGCCAGGTTGTCATTATGGTGTCAGGAACACCGTTTGCGCTTGTTGCTCCGGTAACCTTCGTGAAGTTCTTCCAATCCAGCGAGGATTATTACCAGCGCTATGATATAGCGACCTTCCTGCGGATCATTCGGATGACCTCCTTCTTTATATCCATGCTGCTGCCGTCATTGTATATCGCTATCACCACCTTCCATCAGGAAATGCTGCCGACCTCGCTGCTTATCAGTCTAGCTGCACAGCGAGAGGGTATTCCGTTTCCGGCACTGCTGGAAGCGTTTCTGATGGAGATTACCTTTGAGATTTTACGGGAAGCGGGGGTCCGGATGCCGCGCATCATTGGACCCGCGATTTCGATTGTCGGAGCACTCGTGCTTGGACAGGCAGCGGTTCAAGCCGGGATTATATCGGCCGCTATGGTTATTGTCGTATCCTTTACGGCAATCGCGAGCTTTGTTATACCAGCTGTCAATATGGGGATTGCCGCTCGGCTTATCCGCTTCATTTTAATGATCCTGGCAGGTACCTTCGGGCTTTTTGGCATTATGTCAGGGCTTATGATTCTGCTCGCTCATTTGTGCGGCCTGCGTTCTTTCGGCAAGCCGTATATGATGCCTTTTGCACCGTTTGTTGCTTCAAATTTAAAAGATGTTCTAGTCCGCGTGCCATGGTGGGCGATGCGTAAACGCCCGGTTAAAATTGCTAACGACAATAATGCGATAAGGGAAGGTGCCGGGCAGAAGCCTAGCCCTGATCAGGAAGGAGCCTAGAGCCATGAAGCCTGCTATATCGACCATGCAGACAGTTGCGTTAGTCCAGAGCACTATTACACCTACTATTGTATTGGCGGTGCCAAGCGTCATGGTCAGTATCGCTCATCATGACGCCTGGATTTCAGGCATCATTGCGGCAGTAGTCGGTTTGGTTATGGCTCTGGGAATAGCGATGATTGGCAAGGCTAACAACGGACAGCTCTTTGTTGCCTGGATGGAGAGCCTCTTTGGCAAACCGATTGGCTTAACAATTGGCTTGATGTTGGGGATTTATTATTTCAACTCTTTTTGCGTCATTCTCCGGTCATTTGCCAATTTTGTGTCAGATATCGTTCTGGATGCAACTCCGCTTTTTATGCTGACGAGCATTATGGTATTAGTTGCGGCATTTACGGTCATGCAGGGCATAGAGGCAGTCGCGCGTTCTGCTTCCATGGTGCTGTTCTTGATTATGGTCGTTATTCCGGTATCCGTCTTTATCCTTTACACAGACATTGACTTCAAGAGGTTAATTCCTGTATTTGATACAAGTCCGGTAAGAATGGCGATCGCCTCATTTCCGCCAATTGGCTGGCTGTCCGAGGTGTCGATTTTGCTTTTATTGACTCCTTATATGAAAAAGCCGGGATCCGTGCTGCGCGCAGGCTTAATAGGCTCGCTCCTCAGCTCTTCCCAGCTTGTGCTTGTTATTTTGCTCGGCTTGACCATTTTTGGGCAGCAGCTTGTTCCCCTCATGTCCTATGCCTTTGTTAACGTCATGGCAATCGTCGAGGTTGGCGAATTTCTGGAGCGAATTGAAGTATTCACCGTATCGGTCTGGTTCCTTACCATGTATATCAAATTATCCGTGTTTCTGTTTGCGTCGGTTCATTGCCTATTCCATTCTCTTCGTCTGCATAGCGAGCGCCATACGGTAATCGGATTAAGCCTTCTCGCTATCGCAACCGCATCAGGCGAATGGCCGCGAAATATGAATAGCGGTTTGATGGCGACCCTGGTTAATATGCCGGTGCTGCTCATCATGAATATTGCACTGCCTGTTCTAATTGCTATAGGGCTTCTATTTACACGGGGGAGACGGAAGCAAGGAGGGACGCAACGATCATGAGTTTGCGAATAAAAAGAATGTTATGCGCGGTTCTTCTTCTGCTTGCGGCTCTGACCACAACCGGCTGTTGGAACCGGATTGAGCTGAACGAAGTGGCCATTACATCGGCAACGGGCGTGGACTGGGACGGCGAGAACTGGATTGTATCTTATCAGGTCCTTATACCTGCCGCAATCTCTTCGGTAACGGGAGGATCGGGGGGCGGGGGGCCGAAGTCGCCCATTATTGTGTACTCCACGAAGGGCAAGACCATTCGGGATGCCATTATGCACAGCTATTCCGAAAGCCCCCGCAAGCTGTTTTTCGCTCATAACCGGGTCGTAGTTATCGGTGAAAAGGCTATGCAGCGCGGAGTTAACGAGCTGATTGACGTCTATTTCCGTAATTCGAGTACCCGGGAGACCGTAAGCGTGCTTGCGACGCCAGGCACCGCGCGGAGGGTTCTGGAACAATTCATGCAGCTGCAGGCGATCTCGGGTGCGGGGATGAAGGAAATTATTTTATCCGAGATGAAAAACACGTCCATTCTGCCGAATATTCCGGTTTATCAGCTGGCCATGGAAGTGATCGGGGATGCCAAGAGTGCGGTGGTTCCGGAGATTTTTGTATCCGGCACGGAGGATACCTCCTCCCTGGAATCGTTCGGCAGCACTTCTATTCCGTCCAAGCTCAAGCTGGGGCGTCTGGCTGTCCTGAAGGATGACAAAATGATTGGCTGGATGAACCGCAAGGAATCGCTGGGCGCGTCCTATTTGCGAGATAGCGTACAGCAATCCTATGTCGTCGTTCCCTGTGAGGATGATAAAGGAAAGAAAGGCTACAATACCATTCATGTTTTGAAGTCTTCAACGAAGGTCATACCTAAACTCCAGAACGGACAGCTCGTCTTCACGGCGGATGTTGATGTTACCGGGACTTTAATGGAATCGAACTGCGCGCAGGACCTGTATAAGCCGGGTGTCATTCAGTCGCTTGAGCAGGGAGGACAAAAACAGGTTAGCAACTTGCTGCAGGAAGCGTGGGCGAAGGGTCAGGAGATGAAAGCGGATGTTTTTGGAGCGGCAGAGAAGACGCACCGGAAATATCCGAAGCAGTGGAAGGAATGGAGCAAGAATTGGGATGAGGTTTTCAAGGAGGCTGCTCTTGAGCCAAAGGTCAAATTCCGGATGGCCCGGATGGGATTAAGTAATAAATCATTCCAATACTTGATGGACAAGGAGGGGAAATAACCGATGCCGTACATTGCCCTTATCATCCTGCTGCTTTATGTTGCGTTGCTCATCATTGGCGGCAAACCGTTAATCCGGAAGAAGTGGTACAAGGATTTGATCATGTATGCCGGCCTGCTGACCTGGAGCACTTTTATAGCGGTAGGACTTGTGCTGGATTGGCCAGCTGCAGCAGTGGGAACAACGGTAGCCATTATTAACATGGGCGTGGAGCCTATAAGACAAATGATGGAAGGTATGGTCGGCTGGGGACTGGATTAGAGATAGGTCTTTAATCCTTTTGCAAGATAGGTAATTCGGTAAATGATAGTTCTGTAAGAACCCGCGCAAGCGGGTTTCTTTTTTGCGTTTCCCCTACGAATGCACCAATTGTTAAGTTTGGCTGCCGAACAAGAAGGATTCCTGACGAAAGACAGCGAAACTGATGAGCCGCATTTACTCCTACAGAAGGTGTGATCATCGTTGAGCAGGCAATCAAAGTGGGTCCTTTGTATGATTATGGTTATGATGGCATTGGTGAGCTATCCCGGAAGCTCAAGCGCAGAGGCGCTCAAAGCATCTGGTATGACTATTTCATACGCCGTCCAGCCGGGGGATACGTTGTTTAGTATCTCGAAGAAATATTATCTGACCGGCAATTATGAGCAAGTAGCGAAGGCGAATGGCTTGAACTCAAAAACGGGCTTGAAAGCCGGGGCTGTACTCAAGTTAAAAAATCCGCTTGTTATGGATTACTATGAGGTTCAGCAAGGAGATACCCTGTTTGCGATTACCAAACGTTATTTCAACCGCAGTAACTATATGAATGTACTTATGACTTACAACGGGATCTCCGATCCTAATACCGAGCTGAAAATCGGCATGACGCTTCGTATTCCGCTTCGCTCAGGTGAAGGAAGACATCATGTCGTTAAGGGAGACACAATGTACAGCTTGTCTGCCCGGTATTTCAAAGCGCAGGACTATCAGAAGGCGGTAGCTCAGACGAACGGGGTCGGCACAGCCTCCAGTCTGATCCAGGCCGGTCAACAGCTGCAGATTCCAAATCCGTATTATATGGTGGCATCTTCCACCGCGGCCGTCTCTGCCGCCGTTTCAGCCAAGCTCTCCATCGATATCGATATTACTCGCAACAAGCTTTATGTGAAATCCGGCGAAACGGTCAAGAAGACTTTCGATATTGCCAGTGGTAAGAAACCGGGGTTAACGCCGACCGGCAGCTTTGAGATTATGACCAAGATTGAGAACCCCTGGTACTCCGCCAAAGGAATTCCCGGCGGCGATCCGAAAAATCCGCTGGGCAGCCGCTGGCTCGGGTTAAGCGTTCCGAATACCCAAGGGACGAAGTATGGCATTCACGGGACAAATGCTCCCTCTTCGATCGGAACGAATGCCAGCACCGGCTGCATCCGGATGCTGAACGAGGATGTAGAGTGGTTGTACGATATGGTGCCAAACGGTACGAAGGTGAAGATACACAAATAAGAACAAAGAGGGGCAGCTGCCCCTCTTTGTTTATGTTAAGCGTTCAAATCATATTTGATATACTGGCGGATGAATTCTTCCTCCATATCTTCAAACCAATCGGAGTGGATCCAAAGAGGCAGCTGCAGGATCGATTCGTAGATTACCTTTTAACGTTTACTTTTAAGCTAACCGCATAAGCTTCGAGTCCTTCGGCAGCAGGAAGGCGCAAAGTCCAAGCAGCGGAAGGAAGGAGCACAGCTCGATCGTAAAGGCGACATCCTTCACATCCGTGAGCCACCCGAGCAGCACGGAGCCAAGCCCGCCCATGCCAAACGCCAGTCCGAAGAACAAGCCGGATACCGTGCCGATATGCCGGGGCAGAAGCTCCTGCGCATAGACGATGATGACGGAGAAGCCGGACATGAGGATCAGGCCAATCGCGCAGCACAGAATAAGCGCAACGCCGGGGCTTGCATAAGGGAGCAGCAGCGAGAATGGCGCTGTTCCGGCGATCGAGATCCAGATCATCGTCTTGCGGCCAAACTTATCGGCGAGTGGTCCGCCAAGAAGCGTCCCCACCATGCCGGCGAATTGCAAAGCAAACAAGCAGATTTGCGCACGGGAGAAGGACAGACCGTAATGGTCGATAAAGTAGAACGAATAATAACCGGTCATTCCCGCAATATAGACAAATTTGGAGAACAGCAGAACGATCAGGAGCAGCATCGTTCCCGCTATGAAGAGGGAAGAATGCGGAGATTGCTGATCGAGCATCCGAGTAGCAGCCTTTTTGATAGACGCGGCAGCGGCCAGCTGACCGGCATACCAGCGGCTGATAATCAACTGAATAAAGATGCCGACAACAGCAAAGCTCGTAAACCACAGGAAGCCCTGCTGGCCATGCGGCATTAATACGAAAGCAACAAGAAGCGGCGCTAGTGCCTGGCCGGTATTGCCGCCAACCTGGAAGACGGATTGCGCCATGCCTTTCCCGCTGGAGGCCGCCATCCGGGCTACCCGGGAAGATTCCGGATGCAGGACGGATGAGCCTACCCCGATCAGAGCTGCTGACACAAGCAGCATCCAGAAGCTGTCCGCATAAGCGAAGCCAATCACCCCGGCGAGCGAGAAGAGCATGCCAAGCGGAAGCAGGATCGGCATCGGCCTGCGGTCGGAAATATATCCGATAAACGGCTGAAGCAGGGAAGCGGTAATGTTAAGCATAAAGGCAACCCAGCCGATTTTGGTAAAGCTCAGATGCATCGTAGATTGAAAGAGCGGAAAAGCAGACGGCACAGCGGTCTGCATCGCGTCATTAAGCAGATGAGCGAAGCTGACGCCAAACAGCATCCAGATAGCCGGATTGCGCTGTGCCTGTAAAGCGGCGGTTTGATTCATGGAGCGGATCCCCCTATTGATTTTTTTTCAGTATAGCGGGGGATGCGGAAGCCGGTCGTTGCGAAAAGTGCTGCAAATGGAGCAACTTTTGCTATAATGATGGCAGGTGAAGACATATGGAGATGAAGGTAGAAACGGATTGGATCGAGTTATGGCAAGGGAGCCATGGCTTCAAGAACGTTCCTCATAAGCATGAAGACTGGATGCAGGTTACCCTTCCGATTAAAGGCACGGTCCACTTTACGCAGGAAGAGCGGAGCTACGGCTTAAAGCAAGGGAACGGACTGCTTCAGCCGCCCGGGACGGAGCATCATTTTTATCTGGGAGAGCAGTCTTCCGTTATTATTGTGAAGGTTCGCGAGCGTGGAGCCGGAGGCATGGAAGCTATCCAGCCGCAATTTATGGCAGGAGAGGGACAGGATATCCGGCAGGAATTTCACGCCGGAGATATGGTTGGCCGTTTCCGTCAGTGGATGATGGCGCTTATTGAAGGGCAGGCTTTGGCCGATCCGATTGCCGTGCAGGAGGTTGAACAGGATGTTGTCGCTTATTTGGGCGGCATGCTTAAGCTTGGCCGGAAGGAGCTGCTGCCGACAGGCGTTAGCGATCCTCATATCCGTCGGGCCTTAGCCTATCTTCATGATTGTTATGATGACACGATAAATATTGACGAACTTGCCGGGATCGCGCTGCAGAGCCGCTATCATTTTGTCCGTTCTTTCCGCGAAGCGACCGGTACGACGCCGTATCAATATTTGCTGAAGCTGCGCATTACGGAGGCTATGAACAGGCTGCGCCGCACGGATGCGACAATCGGACAGATCAGCGTGGATCTAGGGTTCTCGAGCACCAGCCAATTTCACCGTGCTTTCCTCAAAATGACCGGCGTAACCCCTCAGGTTTACCGCCAGCAATAATGGACATCCACCCTTCCGCCACTTTTGGGTAAACGGAAGGGTTTTTGCATACTTGACCTTCACATTAATGTGAGGGTATATAATCGGTTCGAATCGACGATGCAGGAGGCGTTAGGAATGAAGATTGGTGAACTTGCGACCCGTACAGGAGTTAGTCTGCGGTCGCTTCGTTATTACGAGGAGCAGGGACTGCTGACTCCCGTCCGGCTGGAGAACGGCTATCGGGAATATTCGCTGCTTGCCGAAGAGCAAGTGCGGACCATTCAGCTGTACCTTCAGCTTGGACTGTCGACGGAGCAAATTGCCGGTTTCCTGCACTGCGTCTTGAAGAACAAAGAGGCGTTCTGCAAGGAGGTGCTCCCCGTCTACCGCCGGAAGCTGGAGGAGATCGAGGAGCAAATCCATCTGCTAAGCAGCATTAAACGCAATCTTGAGGACCGCATTCAGTCGATTCTGGAAGAACAGAAGGAAACGGAGGAATGAACATGAGCGTGAGGAAAATAGACGGACCGTCTTTCCATCAGGCTGTCCGCAGTAATGGAGCAGCATTAGTCGAGTTTGGTGCCAAATGGTGCCCGCCATGCAAGGTGCTGCTGCCTATTCTGGATGAGCTGCAGCAGGAGGAAGGCGAGCGTGTCTCGATCCTTCAGGTAGACTGCGATGAATCGCCGGAGATTGCCTCCGAGTTTGGCGTGATGTCGATGCCGACCGTCATTGTGTTCCATAACGGCGAGCCGGTCGATAAATATATCGGTCTCCGCCCGAAAGAAGTCTATCAGCAGGCTATTGCAAGGTATGTGTAAAAAATGCCGGCCACAACAACTGTGGCCGGCATTTTTATTTTAGAGGCAGGAAACGGGACCGCTCTGAGAGAACATCATGAGTGCTCAATATCTTCCAAAACGGAGGTTATCAGAATGGCGTTACAGGAGTACATAAGCGACTTGTTTCAAGCCGCCCAGAGCGGCGATGCCGCTAAAGTGAAGGAGATGATCTCCGCACATCCGCAGCTTGCCAATACAGAAAATCAAGACGGACTTACGCCGCTTGGCTATGCGGCGCACTTTGGCCACGCAGAAGTGGTGCGCGAAATGCTGGAGCTTGGCGCAGACGTGAATGCGGTCTCTCATTCCAGAGTCTCATTCATTCCTTCGAACACGGCTCTGCACGCTGCGATTGCCGGCGAGCGGAGTCTTGAAGTCATTAAGCTGCTGCTCGCGCATGGGGCAGACACCACGATACTGGACAGCAACGGCCATACTTGTCTTCACTCGGCTGCTTTCCATGATGATAATCTGGAGATGATCCAACTCTTGATGGAGCATGGAGCGGACGTTCATTCCGCAGCGGACGGCGGGGACACGCCCTTGTCTCTTGCCATACAGCAGGGAAATGAGAACGTTGCGAGCCTTCTTCGGGAGTACGGAGCTTCGGCTTAACTCCAACTGCCCCCTCAGGCCCTAAGAAAAGGCAGTCCCTTAAGCCATCGGCCAAGGAACTGCCTTTCCCGTTATTTCAAACCTTTTTGCGTCAAGAACGCTTCCCATTGCTTCGCTACTTCAGCGTCTACCTTCTCCATGCCGGACGATTTCAGCTTAGCCAAGTATTCCGGAAGCACTTTGTTCGGATCAACGGCGCCAGTCTCGAGCGCGGTTTCGTATTCATTTTTCACCGCATTAATGTTGGCGACCTCCGCTTTAAAGTTCTCCTCATTGACCGTAAATCCGCTGCTTGCAAGTACAACGGCGTTATCGTTAAGCTCAATTGTCTTCTGCCACGTATCCGCTGCCTGACCCGGTTTCAAGAAGGCATTAAACTGGTTGCCGAATACCCAGTCGCCGTTAGGCGCATAGCCGGATCCTTCGATTGGCTCGATGTAGAACTCATCCACCTTCTTGTAATGCTTGCCTTCAATGCCGTTACAAATCAGATTGTACAAGTATTTATCCGAATTGAGCAGGTTGATAAGCATAAGAGCGCGTTCCGGATTTTTCGAATTTTTGTTGATGACATGCATCGCGCTTGCGATACCTGTGAAATAGCTTTCGGAGATTGGAACGTATACGACGTCATTGCCGCCGTTAATTGCTTTTTCGCCAATCTCGCCGCCCGGCTTCGAAGTGAATTCGATCGATACCGCGACGTTGCCTTTCGCTTTCAGATCGTTAATGTTTTGGAGGACAGGCGCATCCTGATTAATATAACCTTTTTCGTACCATTCATGGAGCTTTTGGTAGTAAGGAAGACGGTCATTGGCTGTATTCAGGAAAGTCGAGAGTGTATAAGCCGGATCATCCTTCTTGTAGTAAACAGGAGAACCGTCAGTGCCTGCAACTGTCGAATCGATATACATGCCTCTGGAGTTTTGCGCCAGGCCAAGCGGAACCACATCCGGTTCATTGTCTTTCAACTTCTTCAGGAATGGCTCAATATCGCTATAGCTGTGGATCGTGGATACATCCAGGTTGTATTTGTCGATGAAACGTTTCTGGATAATCAAGCTCTTCTGCTTGGCTGCGACCTGATAGATCGGGAAGCCGTATACTTTGCCGTCTGCCGCAAGCATATCCGGCCAGAATTTATCCGGGATGTTCGCCCGTGCCTCAGGCGCATACTTGGCGATCATATCGTCCGTAATTTCGTGGTAAGCACCGCGGTCGATATAAGGCTGATAGTTGCCGAGCCAGCCCTTGGAGCTCCAGGCAATATCAAAGTTCTCATTGGCGGCGAGCATCGCATTCAGCTTAGGCTCGTATTCGTCGAAGGTAAGAGGCTTCAGCTCGACAGTCGCGTTGATTTTATCCTGCAAATATTTGTTGATTTCATCATTCACGAGCTTCTGGTCTGGGCCAGGGTTGGCTGAAACCGGATAGAGGAACGTAAGCTTGACGGGCTCGAGCGCCGGCTCGGTGGATTCGGCAGGCTTATCGCTTGCAGCAGCGCTAGGCTCTGTAGTAGGAGCCGGGGTTGGATTATTATTGCCGTTATTGCTGGAACAAGCAGCGAGAATGACAAATACTAAGGCGATAGACAGCAGCTTGGCGATCATTCTGTTCTTTTTGTTGTTCACCATGAACTGAACCCTCCAATTATTGTTCCTGATTTAGTATTACTACACTTCGTGAAGCAGTCCTGCTAAAGCCGTGCAAAAGAGCGGAATCACCTCCTAAAAAGAATTGCAACACGCTGTTCGTTGCGATTCTTACTTCGTAAGCATGGACCTAAAAAGAATGGTCACACAATCACCCGGAGTAGGCTGTTCGTGACGATTCTTACTTCGTAAGCCTAGACTTAAAGAATGGTCACACAAACAGCCGGATTAGTTAGCCTTTCAAAGAACCGACCGTTAACCCTTTTACGAAATACTTTTGGAAAAAGGGGAAGATCACCAGCATCGGTCCGCTTGCAACAATTGCCATCGCCATCCGAACGGTCAGCGTCGGGAATTGCGCGAATTTGAGCTTATCTGCTGCTTCGGCCATCGGCGAGTTTGCGAGAAATTCGGCCTGCGATAGAATCCGTACAAGCAGCAGCTGAAGCGGAACGTATTTATCGTTGTCAATGAAGAGAAGAGCGTTGAACCATTCATTCCAGTATCCGAACGAGATAAACAATCCGAGCGTCGCAAGGGCAGGCGTGGAAAGCGGCAGTATAATCGTAAAGAAGATTCGGTACTCTTTGGCGCCGTCCACCTTCGCGGACTCGATGATCTCCCTGGATATTTTGTCGAGGAAGCCCTTCATAATCATAATGTTGAACGGACTCATCACGGCAGGAATGATAAGAGCGGCCAATGAATTTTTCAGATGCAGATATTGGGTCATCAGAATGTAGAACGGAATAAGCCCGCCGTTGAACAGCATCGTGAAGAAGACATAAAACGTTAGCGGCCGCTGATAGCGGAAATCGCTGCGCGAAATCGGATAAGCCATTAATGCGGTCATAAAGAGCGATAATACGGTACCAATGACGGTAATGGCAATCGTAACGCCATATCCTCTAATAAGAGGCTCCGGTTTCTCGAATACAATGCGGTAAGCTTCCAGGCTCCATTCCTTGGGCAGAAACTGATAGCCGAACTGATGCAGACTGTCTTCCGAACTAAGAGAGATGGAGATGACAAGAACAAAAGGCATAGCAATGAGCAGACAAATAATAATGAAATACAAATTAATTACGGTATCAGCGACTTTGATTTTCATGTTCGGGCGGCCTCCTCGGTCAGAAAAGCGCATTGTCTTTGTCAATGCGGCGGACGATCAGGTTAGCGGTTACGACGGTCACGAGTCCAACGACGGACTGCAGGAATCCGACGGCAGCGGCGGAGTTAATGTCTCCGAGCTTTGTTAAAGCACGGTAGACGTAGGTGTCGATAATGTCCGTTGTCGGAAAGTTAGGTCCCACGTTATTCGGAACGAAGTAATGCAGCCCGAAATCCCCTCTGAAAATATTGCCGAGACCTAAGATAAACAAAATAATAACGAGCGGCTTGAGCAGCGGCAGTGTTATCCGGGTCATCATCTGCACGCGTGAGGCCCCGTCTAACCGGGCGGCTTCATAATAATCCGTACTAATTCCCGTAATGCCGGCGAAGTAGACGAGAGTAGAGAAGCCGACGCCTTTCCATAGAGCAACAAGCGGCAGGATAAAGATCCACGGTGTCGTCTCCAGGTACCAGTTATGCGTGTTCAAGCCGAAGAAAGTGAAGATTGTGTTCAGATACCCGTTCTCGAAATCGAGAAATGCGTTGCCGATGTAACCGACCAGTACCATGGAGATGAAATAAGGCAGGAACAAGGTCGTCTGGTACACCTTAATCAGCTTGCTTGTCAGCTCATTAAGCAGCAGGGCAAGCAAGAGGGATACCGCCATCGTAAGAAAAATGTACGAAATGTTGTACAGCAGAGTGTTGCGGATAATACGGAAGGCATCCTGCGCTTTGAACAGAAATTCGAAGTTAGCAAGGCCTACCCACTTGCTGCCGAATATCCCTTGGTCATACCGGAAGTATTTGAAGGCCAGGATCAGCCCGACCATGGGCAAATAGGCTATGACCAGTTTGAATAAGACCCCCGGGAGGGCTAGCAGAATCAGTTCGCGGTTGCGCCGGATATGCCAGAGCTCTTTGGCAAGCCAGCTTTTGCGTTTAACGGGTGCAGGTGCTGCTGGCTGCTCTTGGCTGCTAGGAAGACCGGCAGGCGGAATGTTAGACAAGTGCATCTCCTCCAATCTTTGATGAGTCCAGCATGCCATGAGCCGGATGGCGCGGGGTAGAGTTCATTCCTCGAATAACTGTAGAAGCGGGGTGTACTAATTGCGAATTACTGCTTAATCCTGCTTGCAGCGTCAAAAAAGCCGCCTGCTTCCTTGTAAGGAAACAGGCGGCTGAGCTTCAGGAGATAGATTTCTTAATGCGGAACTCCTTCGGCGTGCTGCCGAACTTGCTTTTGAATAAGCGGAAAAAGTAGCTTTGGTTGCCGTAGCCGACCTTCTCCATGATTTCGGCAATTGTGCTGTCTTCTTTGAGCAGCAGCTCCTGTGCCCGGCGCAACCGAACATCATTAAGATATTCGGTAATCGTGATTCCGCAGCTGTCCTTAAACAGCTTGCCGACATAAGCGGAGCTTAATTTGACGGTTGAGGCGATGGACTGCTGGCTTAGATTGTAATCACTGTACTTTTGCCAGATCAGTTCCTTGACGGTCTCGATAATCATCTCATTGCGCTCCATGCTGGAAGGCTTTGCTTCTTCGCATATGGCCGTGCATAGGGATAGGAAGGCCATGTGCAGCTCGTCGAGTGTATAGTAATCCTGCGGAAGATGAGGAATACGTTCAATATCAACGGACAGATGGGTGATCCGGTTGCTCGTAATGTCGGCTGCGGCGTTCTTGATGATCCATGCCATGTCGGCGATTGCTCTTCTCATATCCTCCAGCTGCAGATTCGTTAATATGGTGAAAGCCCGTTCAAGCTCGCTGCCGGCATCGGTCAGCTTCCCTTTCTTGAGCGCCTCCGACAGCTTCTTCTCTATATCATCAGGCAGTGATTTTTGTTTGTTCTCGAGGTTTGTACGTATATCCTGTAATTCTATAATCGCTTTGTAACCCATGAGAATACTGTACTGGCTAAGCTGGTGGGACTGGTAATAGCTTGCGGACAGCTGGGTAAGCAGGGAAGCAGCTTCACCGATCCCGCATGTGAGGGAAATATCGTAATAGCGTTCCAGAACCTTCTGGACATCGGCGATAGAAGGCTTGATAGCCGCCGGATCAAGCGGTGCTTCCTTCCCGGACAAGATCAACGTAAAGTGATCCTCCTGCATGTCAATCATCTCGCAGCAGAATGTCCGTGACAGCACTTCCTTCGTAATATTAGTTACCGCAAAGCTGTGAAGCTTCTTCATCGCCGGCGATGTTCGGCGGTCATATTCATCGTACCGGTCGAATCGAAGGGTGCATACGGTATACGGCCCGCTTGGAGCAAGCTGCAGCTCATGCTTCGTAATCAACTGACGCATATCCAGTTCAGAGAGGCTCCGGTTGTCGGTCAGAAACTTGCGGGTATAGTACTTGCGCACGATCTGCTCCGAGCTGATCTCCTGGAGCTGTCCGGAGAGCTGCTCATAGAGATCGCCCATGGCGTCTAATTCATTCCGTTTGCGTGAATCCGGGGCAGCGGTTCGCATATGCGGCAATATCCGCTTCAGCATCGATTCGATCGGACCGTAGAGCTTGTAGCTCAGCCAGATGGAAGCCCCGATGGAGAGAAGGATAAAGGCCCCGGTCAGCGCGAAATTCCTTGTCCGCATATCCGAGACGGCCTGCATAATCTCCTTGTAAGGCTGAATGTACAGAATCGTCCAGTCTCCGATCCCATGGAGGTAAGTAATCATAACCTTCTGCCCGCCGGAATTGCCGATCACAAAGCCGGAGTCGCTTTGCTGTATGGCTGCCGTATGATCGGGATCAACGAGCTTGCCGATAGCCTCCTGATCCAGAGGAAGCGATTCTTCGGAATGTCCGCTGTCAAACAACTGGCCGCCCGAGGTTCTAATTAGAATTTCGCCGCTGTTCCCGCTGCTTACGCCGTTAAGCTTGCTGAGACTGTCGAATACCCAGTCGGGCTTGATGAACAAGATGACGGCTGATTGCTCCGGAGTAAACGGACCATACGTATCGGTTACGATAAAGGCAAAGGCGTCAATGCCGTTGGATTGACTGAAGCTGAACGGGATAAGTCTGGAGGCCGGCAGGGAGCCGCCGGAAGTATGCAGCAGCCAATCAAGGATGCTGCTTTTCGTCGTGCCGCCATCCACCAGAAAATCACTGGAGGAGCCGTAAAGCTCTTTGGTCGAAGCATTATAAACAGCCATCGAATGAAGAAAAGAGGAGCTCTCCAGCATATTGTACATTTGTCGATAGCCGCGGATATAGTCCATTTTGGGCAAGTTGTTGCTGAACATCAGCGGAATCAGGGCATTGTCGCGAAACGCGAACGTGGACAGGTGAACGATTATTTCATTCATATAAGAGAGGTTGTATTGGGTCTGGGTCAGAACCTTCAGGTTCGCATCCTCCTGAACATGCTTGACCGACCTCTCCAGCAGATAGGTATTTGCCGCTGACAGGCCGGTGAGGATCAGGGCCATCGTCAGCATAATGGAGAATAACACGCGCTTGAAATATTTTTTGGAAGTAAAGTAGCCATATGCTTTCATGAGTATCCTGCTCCTTTATCAAGCATGAGGTCTATATGTATAGTTGTAAACGCTACCAAACCGTTGTGCAAGGGTTATTTTAGACGGAATCACCTTATGAAGGAGATATACTCGTATCGTATACCTTTTAGCATTTTGTGCAGTTTACAGTCCGGCTCGGGATATGGCAGTGTGAAGTCAAACCACAAGGATAAGGCGGTGAAGATCATGCTTGAAATCTATGTAAGCGCGTCGGGCAATGAGCATGGCAACGGAAGCAGAGAGGAGCCGTTTCGGAGCATTCAGGAAGCACAAGCAGCTGTCCGTTCCTTAATCCATCATGGAGCGTCGGGTGGAATTGCCGTTATTGTCGGAGGGGGGACCTATACGCTTGATGAACCGCTTCGCTTCGGCAGCGGCGATGCCGCTGGAGAACACTGCCCGGTCATCTACCGGAATGCTGCTGGTGAAACAGCCGAGTTTGTCGGCGGGATGGTTCTGACAAAATGGGAGGACGCAGGGGATGGACTCTGGACGGCGCAGGTGCCGAACGGCGTTAAATTCCATACTTTATATACGGATGGGGAACGTGTTCCGAAAGCGAGAATGCCGGCCTCCGGTTACTATCACTCTCTTCTGCTGGAGGAAGACGGACGAGCAGGCCTCCGTTACGGGGAGGGAGAATTCCCGGACGGTTTGCTTGCTGATGCGGACGGCCTGCAGATCTATGTCTGGCCGGGCGGAGGAGAGGCGAATTGGTTCGCGGAGACGATTCCGGTTGCCGGAGTTATGGTCAATGAGCGCCGGATTATGTTCAAACGGCCTAGCTGCTGGGAGATCGGGGAGGAATCCCGCTATTACTTGCAGGGCTCGCTAGCCTTCCTGCAGGAGCCTGGCCAGTTCCACCTGGATGAGCCGGCAGGCGTACTGTATTACCGTCCGCGAAGCGGGTCGCCGCTGAATGAGCGGGTAGTTGCGCCATTGATCGGCCGGATTCTTCATATAGAAGGGGATAGCGAAGCGGAGAGAGTATCTGGCCTGACATTCTCGGGGTTATCGTTTGTCTGCACGGATTTCGTAGAGGATTTCCGCATGATGCGGGAAGAGCCCGGCATGGACAATGCCGAACCGGATGAGAACCGAAGCGGCATCATCTATATGCGCAATGCTCAAGGAATAGAAATTTCGGATTGCATCCTTCGCAATTCCGGCACTTGCGGAGTATATCTCGACCGTTGTGCAGAAGGAGCGAGGCTGCTTCGCAACCGAATTGAGCGGTTAGGACATACCGGTATTTATGCTTCCGGCTATGCGCCGGGTGAGGGGGATTTTCGGGATAACACCGCTCCTTACCAGAATAAAGGTCATCGCATAACCGATAATGTCATTACAGGCGGCGGCGAGCTTGTTGGGCATGGCAGCGGCATTGTGCTGTATCAGAGCGGGGATAACGAGATTGCCCATAACAAAATAGCAAATATGCCCCGTTACGGTATTTCCATGAAAGGGCTGCGTTATCAACTAATGCCGTCTGTACTCTGGGAGACGGAAGTCACCTGGGAGAACCATTATGCATTCCTCTACACCCGCAACAACCGGATTTGTTTTAATGATCTGTCGAATGTAATGACGGACAGTCAAGACGGCGGAATGATCGAGTCTTGGGGGATTGGGAGGGGAAATGTGATTCATAACAACCGGCTGCATCATAGCGGCATTCATTTTTCCTTCGGGTTTGGCATTTATCTCGACGATGCAACCGATGATGTAGAGGTTACCCATAACGTGATTGATCATTTGTACCAGACCGGAGAAGGCAAGCTGTGGATGGCGATTTTCTCGAAAGGAATCGGCAACCGGATAATGAACAACTTAATCGCAAATAACGAATCGGAATGCGCCTTTGGTACGCAGGAGATGGTCGGCGAGTTCAACCGGGATATTGTAATCAGCTCGAACATCGTATCCCATTCCGGATACATGTACGCTCATGTGAATTGGAGCGCGGAGCGGCTGGCATCGGCCGGCCGCAATTTGTACTGGCGCGGCGGCGAGTCCCCAAGGGTAACAGGCGAGCTGCCGTTCCCGTCAACTGGAGTAAGCAAAGTCTGGGGCAAAGTGTATGCCTGGGATTCCTGGCGAGCATGGATGGACGGGAAATTTGATGCAGAGACGATCATTGCTCCTGCCGGGTTTGTGAATGAAGCGGCAGGAGATTACCGCCTTCAGCCAACCTCTCCCGCCTACCGGCTGGGCTGGCAGGACATCGATTTCTCTCAATTTGGGCCAAGAATGAAACCAAAGGAGTCCTATTGAGGTATAATCAATTACTACTTAAATGATGCCTAAGGAGCTGAATGGTCTGAAGAGGATTATCCCGATGTTACCGTGTCCTTCGATTAAGGAGCAGGTTGCCTTCTATGAGATGCTGGGCTTTCAAACCGTGCAAACGTATACCCGTCCCAATCCATATGCGGTACTGAAATACGGCGATGTGGAGCTTCACTTCTATGGCAGTAAAAAAACGCTGCCTGCCGAGAATCCGAATATGTGCTATGTCCAGACGGATCATGTCGATCAGCTCTATGCCAGCTTCACGTCATCGATCAAGGAGAAGACCGGTAAAATCCCGCGCAGCGGAATTCCCCGCATATCCAAGGTGAAGGATCTGGCGGATGACAGACGGTTTGTTCTGACCGACGCCGGAGGAAACACGCTGTTCGTGGGGTCGCCTCATTCGAAGTCAGACACCCAGACAGTATTCTTAAGAACAATTGAGAATACCGAGCATGCCAAAAATTTCGAAATACTTTATGACCTTCTGTATTCGAAGGAAGACAGTCATTCCGCATCCCTGATGCGGGCGAAGTTTTTCCCGAAAGACCTTAGCCAGCTTCAAGTAAGTGATCTGGACCTGGCGAAAATATTACTGGTCGCGCTGGACATGGAACTGCAGCAGCATCAGGCTCTGGATGAAGAGCTGAATAACAAGCTTTCGGATCTGTTTGAGCAGTACGGCAAGGAGGACGCTGACTGGACTCAAATCTCTCAAAAGTATGAAGATATCTTGAATGTAGAGTAACACACATAAAAACCGCGCAGAACCTTAATGGTCCTGCGCGGTTATTTTTCTTGCCCAAACGTTAAACCTTCCGCGCTATTATCGCACTCATCGCATGCTGGTGGGGGATGCCGCTGGAGTTGCAGTCGAATACGATCTCCGCGCTGTCCTTGATCAGCCAGTCATGGTAGTGCGACAGCAGCTCGCCCGAATGCCATTTGTAGGCATGAGGCTCCTTTTCCGGCGGCGGAGCGATAAACGGCTTGTTCACAAATACATTCAGCACATGGATTCCGCCCGGGTTAGTGAACTGCTTGTAGTTCGCGAAGATCTCCTGGCGGAACTCCGGCTTGATATAATGCAGCACCCCGCTGGAGTAGATAATGTCGTACGCCGAGTCCAGCCGGAAATCAAGCACATCCGCTTTGATCACATTCACATGAACGCCGACCTGACCGGCGAGCCTCTTGGTCTTCTCGATTCCCGCATCCGATACGTCAATCCCCGTTACTTCATAACCATTCCGTGCAAAAAATACCGCATCTCTGCCTTCTCCGCAGCCAATGTCCAGCAGCTTCAGCCGTCTGGTCGGGGGCATCTGCCGCAGCACCTCGTACACGCCGTTGTTAGGCTCCGTTCCCCAATAATAATTCTCTGTTTTATATTCTTCCTCATAGATCGTAATCGGCTTATCCTGGGAGGCATATCCGAGCAGCTTGTCGATACTTACCCTAAGAGCGCGGCATAATTCAGGCAGCAGCGAGAGTTCCGGCATCGTTAAAGCGTTCTCCCATTTGGATACGGCCTGAAACGAGATGCCGAGCCTTGTCGCCAGCTCCTCCTGCGTCAGCCCTCTTTCTTTTCGGTAAATCGCAATATTCCGCGCTAATTTCTCCTTCATGTTCGCTCACTCCTTTATTACTACACATTCTATTGGAGTTGCCCGAGCGGAACAATAACGCGCGGATTGATTTTTCATCAGACTCAACCGGCAGTTGAAATTTGTAGAGGTTTGACCGAAAGGAGTATACTGGAGGTATCTTTGGTTATAGCAGGAGGATATCTTATGTATACACAAGCAGAACCAATCGGGATCATCCAGAATCATATAAAAGTATTCCAAGCTAGAGAAGAGGATACGGCAGCGGTGCTGCAGCTGCTCGTCAATACGGCGAAATGGCTGGAAAGCAAAGGTTCTGCTCAATGGAACGCCCTGCTGCACGGGGAAGACTCCCATCAGACGCCGGAGGCGATCAAGCGGGGAGAGGTATATCTCTTCGTACAGGAGGATACCTTGCTTGGCATGGTTATGCTGATGCAGCAAGCAAGTCCATGGGACAGGGAGCTGTGGGGCGAGGAAGGGCACGAGAGCTCCGTCTACCTGCACAGACTTAATATTAACCGTGCGGCAGCGGGGACAAATCTTGGCGAGGCAATCGTCTCCTGGGCGAGCACGGGTATTCATTTCCCGGGCAAAGACCGCATTCGGCTTGACTGCATTGCCAATAATCCGAAGCTGAATGATTTCTACCTAAACAGCTGCGGCTATGCGTTTAAAGGAATGGCCTCTAATCCGGTTGGTGAGTTTAATCTGTATGAGAAGAAGGTATCGGAACGCTAATCTTAATCTTGCTATTCCGATTGACTTACTATACAATCTTCTCAATTCATGAATTCGTTATAGGGCAAAGGAGAATCCAAGATGATGCAACCAATCCATCCGGCGGAAGTTCAAAGACGCCTGGAAAGCTTGAAAGATCAAGATGTGTATATTCATCTTGAGATGACGACAGGAGCTTACGCGGCTCATAATGATGCCTCCAAGCATCCGGCCGCTACTTTTATAACAAACGCCGTTATTCAATACACGAATGGTTTGATTTCCGGAAACGGCCCTTTCCGTGTCGGACTGAAAATGCAGCAGGGCTGGGTGTATTCCGAAGGCTTAACCCACTATGAAGAAAACGAACCCGAACGGCTGATTCTCGCCGGGCATGACCAGCAGGGCAAGCTGGTTGTCTCGCTGCAGCTGAGCCGGGAACCGTTCTAAACAAATGTTTTCTGAAAGGAGAAGGACCATATGGACCGTATATTAGTTGTTCTACCACATCCGGATGATGAAGCATTTACGATGTCGGGCACGCTTGCGCAGCTGATCGATCAAGGTGCTCATGTCACTTACGCCTGCTTGACGCTTGGGGAGATGGCCCGGAACATGGGTTTCCCGCCGTTCGCAAGCCGGGTAACGCTGCCGCAAATCCGTCGGGGCGAGCTTGAAGAATCCAGCGCGGCGATAGGCATCCAGGATCTTCGAATGCTTGGCTTCCATGACAAAACAATTGAGTTCGAGGACAAGGTGTTCCTCGATGAACATATTCATGCTCTAATTGAAGAAGTGAAGCCTGACGTTATCTTTACGTTTTATCCGGGCTACAGCGTTCATCCGGACCATGACGCAACCGGCGAAGCCGTTGTTCGGACGGTGGGTAGGCTGCCCGAGGAAGAACGTCCGCCCGTTTATTGCTCGGCATTCTCCCGAAATCACGAGCAGTTTATCGGCAAGCCGGATATCTCGTTTGACGTGCGGGATTATTTGAAGAACAAGATGGCTTCAATCAGGGCCCACCGCTCCCAGTTTCACGCTTCCGAAATTTTCGGAGACAAGGATCATACCGACAAGGAGCTTAGGGAACGGTTCGGCACGGAACGGTTCTGGACGTATAAGTTTGAGAAGTGGAACTAAATGCTTAACAAGAACAAGGCGGAACATCTCACTGCCAAGTGAGGTGTTCCGCTTTTTTTATCTATGTCCGTCCGTTATATCTCCGCAGGCAGACCGTGCAGATACATTTGTCTGCAGTCAGTATTCTGTTGCAGGACTTGAATGGTACTCGGATGAGGTGCCGCATAAATGACAGGATAGTCGATTTCGTCATATTCTTCACGAATGGGAAAAGCCAGCTTTTCTTTATCAAGGGAGAATTGAGCGTCAATGCCCGGTTTGTTGCCGCGTGCATCTACTCTTACCCACCCGCTGATCTCCTGCAGATACACCGCGTTCAGCGCATGGATGCAATAACCGGTATCGGGCGTGTCGCCAAGTGTAAGGCGCTGGTAGCAGTAGCCTGCCGGTATGCCTTGGCTCCGCAGAATCGCACAGAGCAGATTCGATTTGGCATAACAGATGCCTTCCCGGTATAGAAGAACCTCGGATGCCCGGCAAGTAATATGCGAGCTTTGAATATCCCAGGAATGGGAGATGCGGTCGCGCACATATTCGAAGGCAGACCGAACGAAGGCTGTCTCGCCTGCTGACTGCTGCTGCAACTCTGCCGCCAGCTCCAGAATAGAAGGATGACGGTAATCAATGATTTCTGAATCGGCTAAATAGTCTGCTAATAACGGTGATTCACAACGGAAAGGCATATTAAGGTTCCTCCTGATCGAGTGTAATATCTATAATTATGCGATAATATTAATATTTATACAATCGTCTCTATGTCTTCTATTATTTGGACAAAATGGTATAGTGAATGATAGAACTAGGCGAAGGGAGAGAATCGAATGAAACAGCAAGAGGTTACGGCTTATATCGAGGCATTAGTACAGACGTGGCAAATTGAACTGACGAACAAGCTCCGTACTTTGGTGCATGAGAACGTGCCGGGTATCGAGGAGAGAATTCAGTACAAGAAGCCTCATTTCTTGAAAAACGGCAAGTATGCTGCGGTGATCTCCACGGCGAAGGATGCCGTCAGCTTTGTTATTTTTAACGCTGCGGACGTTCAATTTCCGGAAGGGCAGTTCGAAGGGCCGCCTGAACGGAAGACGATCAAAATCAAATCGGGACAAGCCGTAGATTATGATCTGCTTGCCAGTCTGCTGAAGCAAGCTTCGTCAACGCTGTAGGAGAGTAGAATCGTATCCCTGGAGAGTGGGTTTACCCCGCTCTCTTTTAGTGGAAGGGCAGCGTTTTGCGGAGAAGATCATTGGACCGTTGAAGGAAAATGGTATTATAAAATAGCATCGTCAACAAAGAAGAGGTCAACAAACATTATAATGTTTGTTGACCTCTTCCCGTTTCCCATGTATCTTAACTTTATAACGTTATAATTAAGTCTCTTGGTGAAAAGGTGGCGGGATGAAAGAACGGACGATATGGCGGAATGTCAGGCTGGCGGACCGCCCGCAAACGGCTGATATTGTTGTAGAAGCGGATGGACGCATTGCAGAGCTGGCCGGGGCCTGCACGGCAAGCGGCGGCAAGGTAATCGATTGTACCGGGATGTATGCCTCCAGCGGATGGATCGATCTGCATGTGCATGCTGTTCCCGGATTGGATCCGTATGGGGATGAGATCGATGAGATTGGCGTGAAGCATGGGGTCACAACCATTGTAGATGCGGGAAGCTGCGGCGCGGACCGGATTGATGAGCTGGCAGCAAGCGGGCAGCAGGCGAGGACGAGAGTGCTGGCGCTGCTTAACGTGTCCCGTATCGGGCTGCAACGGATCGATGAGCTGTCGGAGCTGCCTTGGATTGACCGGGAAGAGGCGCTGCAGGCTATCACCCGGCATCGGGATTTTATCGTGGGGTTAAAAGCGAGAATGAGCGGCAGCGTCATTGGTCCAAACGGCCTCGAGCCGCTGCATATCGCGCGCAGGTTATCCGGGGAATGCGGGCTGCCGCTGATGGTGCATATCGGGTCAAGGCCGCCGGGCGTTGAGGAAATATTGCCGCTGCTTCAGGAGCGGGATGTCATCACGCATTATTTGAACGGCAAGCAGGACAACCGTTTGTTCGATGCGGCGGGTGAGCCGATCCCAGCCTTGCTGGATGCAAGGGCAAGAGGCGTGCGCCTGGATGTCGGGCATGGGACGGCGAGCTTCTCCTTTGAAGTAGCGGAGATGGCGAAGCGTTCCGGCATAAGCTTCGATACGATCAGTACCGACATTTACCGGGGAAACCGGCTGAATGGTCCGGTTCGAAGCATGTCCCATGTTCTGACGAAGTTTCTGCATCTGGGTTACAAGCTCGAGGAGATCATTCCGGCGGTTACAAGCCGTTCAGCCGAATGGCTGGGCAGACCGGAGCTTGGGCGTATCAAGGTCGGAGAGCCGGCGAATCTGACCTTGTTCGAAGTGGCGGACCATCCGTCGGAGCTTATTGATTCCGAAGGGGAAATACGGACAGCCGTACAAACGATTCAGGCGAGGGGAGTTTATACAAATGGACAGTACCTTACATGCTAGATACGGATTAAAGCGGGTTATTAACGCCAGCGGGAGAATGAGCATTCTGGGGGTATCTGCACCAACCGATTCCGTAATGGAGGCGATGAAGCAAGGCGGACAGAGCTATGTGGAAATCGCGGATCTGGTCGATAAGGCAGGCGACTATATCGCCGGGATTATCGGTTCGGAAGCGGCCGTGGTCGTAAACTCCGCATCAAGCGGCATCGCGCTATCCGTTGCCGGGCTCGTAACGAGAGGAAATCGGCGTTTGACGGAGAAGCTTCATCAGGAGCCGATCGCACAGAATGAGATTATTATCCTCAAGGGTCATAACGTGCAGTACGGTGCACCGGTTGAGACAATGGTCTACCTCGGCGGCGGCAAGCTGGTTGAGGCTGGTTATGCGAACGAAGGCAAAACTGAGCATATCGAAGAGGCCATTAACGAGCGTACGGCTGCGATTCTTTACGTGAAATCCCATCATGCCGTGCAGAAGAACATGATCAGCGTAGAGGAAGCCTGGGAAGTTGCACGGAGGCGGGGGGTTCCCATGATTGTTGATGCGGCGGCGGAAGAGGATTTATGGAAATACGTCGCCTGCTCCGATCTTGCCATCTACAGCGGCTCGAAGGCGATTGAAGGACCAACCTCCGGCATTGTTGGCGGCAAGCGGCAATACGTCGAATGGGTGAAAATGCAGCTTCACGGCATCGGCCGCAGCATGAAGGTTGGGAAGGAGACATCCTTTGGCCTTCTGCAGGCTTTGGAGGAATACCGCGGCAAGCCGGACAACAGCGAGCTCGAGAAGGCATCGCTTGGCAAGCTTCTTCCGCTCGGCAGGCTGCCCGGCGTGAAGGTGGCGATCGTGCAGGACGAAGCGGGACGGGCGATTTTCCGTGCGCGTGTTCAGATCGATCCTTCCTTGTCAGGCACAACGGCGAAGGCTGTTAATGATGGGCTGCGCGAAGGTGAAATCGCAATATATACCCGGGATTATGGCGTGAAGCAAGGTTATTTCGATATCGATCCCCGTCCGCTGATGGGCGACGATATGGATGTTATTGAAGCTCGAATCAGGCAGCTGGCAGGAGGTCGGACGAATGTCTAATATGACGAAGCGATTGTATAAAGGGCGCGCCGCCCTAAATGTGCTGGCGGGAAGCATCGGCAATGCGAAGGACGTATTTGAAGCAGCGGAAGGATATGTGCTCGTTGGCGTCTTGTCCAAAAATTATCCGACCGTGGAGGCAGCGGTGGAAGCGATGCGCGAATACGGTCTTGCCATTGACGATGCCGTATCGATTGGTCTCGGTGCCGGTGATAACCGTCAGGCAGCCGTTGTAGCGGAGATCGCAAAGCAATATGGAGGTACGCATATAAATCAGGTATTTCCGGCGGTGGGTGCGACAAGGGCTAACCTGGGAGCGCGGGGGAGCTGGATCAACAGCCTGGTGTCCCCGACCGGACAAGCAGGTTATGTGAATTTGTCGACCGGGCCGGCAAGCGCTGCTCAGCGGGATCATGCGATTGTGCCGGTGAAGGCGGCGATTGCGCTTGTCCGCGACATGGGCGGCAATGCGCTGAAGTATTTCCCGATGAACGGCCTGGCTTGCGAAGAGGAGCTGCGTGCGGTGGCGAGGGCATGTGCGGAGGAAGGCTTTGCGCTTGAGCCGACAGGCGGCATCGACAAGGAGAACTTTGAGGCGATTCTTCGTATTGCGCTCGAAGCGGGCGTACCGCAGGTTATTCCGCATGTTTATTCCTCGATCATTGATAAGTCAACGGGTGCAACCAAGGTGGAAGACGTGAAGGAGCTGTTGATAACGATGAAAAAGCTGGTTGACCATTATGGCGGCTAAGCGGATCGCGGCTTTTGGCGAAGTGATGATGCGGCTGCAGACACCGGGCTACGAGCTTCTGGCGCAGGCGGGCAGCTTGGCTTATTCGTTCTCGGGTACAGGCGTTAATGTCATGTCGGCGCTCTCGCGTTTCGGCCATCCCGCCTCGCTTGTTACCCGGCTGCCGGATAATCCGCTTGGCGATGCAGCTATGGCAAATCTGCGCAAGCTTGGGGTGGCAACGGATCTGCTCCAGCGGGGCGGTCGGTACATCGGCATGTATTTTCTCGAAAACGGCTTCGGATCGCGTGCGAGCCGCGTCACCTATACGAACCGGCAGGAGAGCAGCTTTAATACGGCTCCTGCCGAGGCGTATAATTACGAGGAGCTGGCGAAGGCGATTGACGTTCTTCATCTTTGCGGCATTGCGCTTGCCATGAATGACGGCGTCCGGCTTCATATGCGCAAGCTGGCCGAGGCTGTAAAGCAGCACGGCGGACTCATTGTATTTGACTGCAACTACCGTCCGGCTTTATGGGGGGAAGGCGGCTATTCCGCAGCGAAGCCGCATTACGAGCGGATGCTTCAGCTGGCAGATACCGTTATGATGAATGAGCGGGATGCCGTTCACATTCTGGGGATGTCAACATCGGCAGCGGTACGTGGGGAACAGCTGAAGGAGCTGATCCCGGCGGTAGCCAGCCAATATGGAATTACCGTCATTGCAGGTACGCACCGTACTGTAAATGCCGATCATACCCACTCGCTGCGCGGCTTTCTATACAAGGAGCAGAAGTTCTCTTTTTCACCGGAGCGGACGTTCAGGGTATATGACCGGATTGGTGCAGGCGATGCTTATACAAGCGGGATTATTCATGGGGAGCTGCAGGGCTTTGCGCCGGAGCAAACCGTTGGATTCGCCGCTGCGGCAGCGGTACTCGCGCATACGACCGCAGGAGATACGCCGATGTCGTCGGAGCGGGATATTAGCCGAGCGATGGAGGATGACGCTGCCGATATAGAAAGGTAGGTACGGGTGAGATGAGATTAGTACGAAATAACAGGCCTCTTTACATACAAGTCATGAGTATTATTAAGGACCGGATTTTGCACGGCGTGTACCCGGTTGACACGAATATTCCTTCCGAGCCCCTGCTCGAGCAGGAATTCCAGGTGAGCAAAATAACGGTACGCAATGCGATCAAAGCGCTGGTGCAGGAAGGGTATTTGGAGACGAGCAGCGGCAAAGGCACAAGGGTGGTCCGCAATACGTCGTCATCCAAGCTGTCCAAGCTGAAGCGTTTCACCGAAGTACTGGTAGAGGAGGGGCATCAGATCGGCAAGCAGCTGCTCCGTGCAGGACTCTCGGATAATGAGGAAGGAACCGAGCCGTACCGGCTGTTTGGCCCGCAGGCGTTAAAGGTAGAGAGATTGTATCTGCTGAACGGAAAGCCTTATATTCATTACACGCATTATCTGCAGGCCGGGCTTTATGCGGATAGCGCAAATGATCTGTCTATCCAATCGTTATACGACTGGCTGGAGGAGCGCGGATTTGTACCAGAACACTACCGCGATGAATTTGCCGTTTCACCGGCCTGCGGGACCGTGCGGGAAGCGCTGGGAATAACTGCGGAGCAGGCCATATTGCTGAAGCGTTCCCGATTTGCTTATGGAGCGGATGATGAGTTGATTGAGTATAGCGTTGGCTTTTATAATACGGACATGCAGCCTTATGTTGTCAATTATGATGTGTAGAGGCGAAAGGAGCCGACATGGAAGCGAATAAGACAGGTTATACCTCCATCGATGAATATATTGCGGATTTCTCGCCAGAGATACAGGCCATTCTTACGAAGATCAGGGAAGTGATCAGGGCGGCTGCGCCGGATGCGAAGGAAAAGATCAGCTACCAGATGCCGGCCTTTGAGTTGAATGGAAACCTGGTTTATTATGCGGCTTTCAAAAAGCATATCGGGTTCTATCCGACGGCTGGAGGTATCAGTGCTTTTCAGGAAGAGCTCTCTGGTTACAAAGGAGCAAAAGGCTCGGTGCAGTTTCCTTTGAATAAACCGATTCCGTATGAGCTGATTAAACGGATTACCGAATATCGGGCGGCGGAGAATCGGGAGAAAGGGAAGAAGTAGCATGGAGGACGTGTATCTGGTTCGGCCTTCTGTGGAATGGATGGAGCCTTATCTGGACTTCTATCAGGAGTGGATCGCAAGCGGAGAAGATATTGTTCCCTGGGTCGTAGAGAAGGACCCTTCTCAGTTTGAGGCGATGGTTCAATGGCTGGAGGATCATTCAAACGGAATTGGCCTTCAAGATGGCTGGGTGCCGGACACGACATATTGGCTTGCCGCAGGCAGCCGCACCATTGTTGGCGCGGTCAATATCAGGCATGATCTAACGCCTTGGCTGATGGACAGGGGCGGACATATTGGTTATGGAATCCGTCCAACGGCCAGAAGGAAAGGGTATGCGACCAAGCTGCTGGCCCACTCGCTTGAGAAGACCAAAGAGCTTGGCATTCAGCGTGTTCTGGTCGTTTGTGATGAGAGCAACGTGGCCTCGGCCAAGACGATTTTGAACAATGGCGGAGTAGAAGACAAGAGCTTCGTGGAAGAGAGCGGCAATGTCATCCGGAGGTTTTGGATCGAAGTGTAAAACGAGAAAAGAGGGATTATATGAGCAAAACGTTACTTAATCATCTCGCGTTTGTACGCCAAGTTACGATTAAAGCAGCGCAAGGCTTGTCGGAACAAGCACTGGATTACATTCCGGAGGGCTTTAACAACAATATCAGATGGAATCTGGGCCATATCCTTGTTATCCAGGAAAAATTCGCTTTCCAATTTGCAGGTGAGCCCCTTCAATTGCCGGACAACTTTGAACGGTGGTTTGCCAAAGGAACAAAGCCCGCGGATTGGCAGGAGGAGCAGCTTCCAACGCTCGATGAATTGCTGAAGCTGCTTGCCGAGCAGCCTGTACGCATTGAGAAAAAATTGCACGATCGCTTGGACGAGCAGGTCCAATCCCCGCTTACAACAGGGAACGGCTTGACCTTAAGCACTATTGGGGAGTTTCTAAGCTATACCTTGTACCATGAAGGCATCCACTTCAATGCGATCAATACGCTCAAAAGGTTTGCGGCTAACCGTCCGTAAGGAACCCTCCTTAACCGTTTAGGTTTTTGTTTCGAAATTTGTCAATTTTCACACAATCCAGTCGAGAAGTTCCGGGCGCTTTAATCAACATGTCACCTTTCCAAGCATATGGTGTAGCAAGGTGGTGATGATGAAGTGACATTTACACTTGTCGACTGGATTAAGTACACGTTCTGGGGCGTTTTCGGATTTATGATTATCGATTTCGTGATAGCCTTTTCCAAGTCGTTCTGGGAGGGAAGCTTCAAGACATCATTTCTTCCTTATCTAAAAGACATTCTATTCTACGTATATCCTCTATATTTCCTTATATCGATTGTAAACTTGGACCCGACGGAATGGACGCTGATTACCCTGTTCTTTATAGGCGGCTTATCCATCATAATCAAGTATGTGCGGGACATTATCGGACGATTCAAGCCAAAAGGCGACAGCGACACTACTTAGTCGTTTTGCGGGACGGCAGCAGTAGCCGCTGCAAAAAAGACCCTTCGGGGTCTTTTTTGCTTTATCCCCGACCTTCATCGTCTCTATACTCCTGGGGAGTCGCATCAAAAAACTTCTTAAACACGCGGATGAAATACGCGGTATTGTTATAGCCGACAATCTCGGCGACCTCGAACACTTTAGCGGGAGTTGTGCGAAGCAGGAACGCTGCTTTCTCCATCCGCAGCCGGTAAACATATTCCGTCAGCGGCTCGCCGGTCTCTGCTTTGTAGATTTTCGACAGATAGACTGGATGCAGATGAACATGATCCGCGATCGCAGGCAGTGATACATCCTTCGCCAGATTCAGATCGATGAACGACCGGACCATGCGGACAATCGAGCTGTGATTATCCTTCAGCTCCTTCTCCGCATCTTCCCGGATGCCCTGCAGGATGCGGATCGACCAGTCCATCAGCTGCGTCGCAGTCGTATACGTTGGCGCATGGAAAAACTTCAATGCCTCGCTTGACAGTACCGCAGACAACGTCTTTCCGTTCTTGTGAATGATATACGAAAAAGCCCCCGCCAGCACATGATAAGCTTCAATCAGCTGCTCCGATACATCCTGACCGCTGTCCTTATTCAGCATATCGCGGAAAATATGACGGATCTTGGCCTCGACATCCTCGAACCGTCCTGCATCCAGAAGGCTGATCAGAGTAGGCGGCTCATACAAAGACCAATTTGTATGAACCTCTCCGGTCTCAACGGTGTCTTGGGTGGTTACGAACAAACCTTTTCCGTGGCCCATCTTCCTGCGCATGGAGGTGACGGCATGCTCATAGATTTCTTTCGTCTGGCCGGGGAACTGGCCCCAGCCACCGACAAGAATAGAGATAGCCCCTTTGAGGTAACTTTGAACATTCGTCTGAATCAGCGCCGCATAACGTTCAAGCAGACTCTTGGCATCAGCCCCAACCTTCGATGAATCCTTTGGTTTGACGATCAGCACGATATAATCATGGGCATCGCGCGCATGCCAGAGATAATAATCTTTTTGCATCATTTCACTTGCTATATTACAGATGGCATACTCCATAAGCGCCGAGTCCTGACCAGGCATTTCGGCAAAACGCTCTTCCATCCGAATAAGCATCAGACAGATATTGTCTCCGTCTGCAAAAGGCAGCTCAAGCAGCTTCAGCTTGTCCTGAAGCGCGGCGGAATGGCTTCCTCTCAGCAGCTCATTAAGCGTATTGGCACGGAGCAGGGGGAGATTCTCGTTTAAGGTGTACAGCGTCTTTTGATACGAAGCAACTTCCTCCCATTTGTCCTTTATTTGCTTCACAACCCGCTGAACGGATTCGACCAGATCCTCGTCGCTTACCGGCTTCAGCAGGTAATCAAAGGTATTCTGGGCAATCGCTTGCTTGGCATAATCAAAATCCGCATAGCCGGTAAGCAGAATAGTCCTCACATGAGGCCATTTGCTGTTAATGGCCGTTATTAGCTCAATACCGGACATCCCCGGCATCCGGATATCCGTGATCACAATATCGATCTGATGGTCCTCCATAATGTGAAGGGCCATCGGGCCGGATAACGCTTCGTGAACAACGGTAATGCCGCACTCTTCCCAAGGAATCGTCTCGGCAAGGGTCTCAACAACAGATCGTTCATCATCTACCAACAAGAGCTGTAACATGCTGCTTCACCTACTCTATTATTTAATTCACCTTGTTTCACTCCAGGTAATGGTCGTCTTGACTCCTCCTAATTCCGAGCGGGAATAGGACAAGCCGGCTTCTTCTCCAAACAGATACATCAGTCTTTGATGCACGTTCCATGTTCCGCAGCCCATATTATTGTCAAGCGGCTTGGTCAGACTAAGCTGCAGATCTTGGATTTCCTCGTCAGACATGCCAACTCCGCTGTCCTCTACGATCAATCGGTATAAGCCATCCTTCGCATAGCCGCGAATGCGTATCTCGCCGTTCTCCGCCTTCGGCTCTAATCCATGGATAATCGCATTCTCCACTATCGGCTGCAGGGTTAACCGGGAAATCGACTTGTCCAATATATCATCCGGCACCTCAATCGTAAATCGCATCCGTTCAAGCCGGAGAGACTGGATTTCCAAGTAATTCGTGACCATATTCAGCTCTTCGCGGATCGTTGCCACATCATTCTCAGACCTCGTAATGTAGCGGAAATATTCCCCTAAATTTAACGCCATGGCCACGACGGCCTTTTCATTTTTCATCCGCGCCATGTTCTTGATATAGAACAAGCAGTTGTACAGAAAATGAGGGTTGATCTGGGACTGCAGGTGCTTTAACGTCGCGTCCCGACGCCGCAGCTTCTCCTCATACACATTCTCGATCAGTTCCTGAATCCGCTGGGCCATGATGTTGAAACGCCCTAGCAGAATGCTGAATTCGTTGCTGCCGGAATGGCGAAGCCGGACGGAGAAGTCGCCGGATGACAGTCTTTTGGTACCCCGGACAAGCTGCAGCAGGGGAACTTGAACACTTCGGTAAATGACGAATACAACCGCGATACTCATGACCAGCAGGACCGCGATCGAGATATAAAACAAATTCCGGCTGCTCGTAATCGGGCTGAGAATCTGCTGCATCGGCACATAATCCACATAATACCAATCCAGACTGCCTGATTTGATATACGAGACATAATACTCCGTGTTACCCAGCTCGGCCCGGAATCCTCCGCTGCCGCCCATCCTGGAATCCTTCAATTGCTGCGACAGCAGGGAAATGGTGTCTCCATTGGCGGAGCTGTTCCGGATCGTACCCTGACTGGCATTGAACAGGAACGGATCACCGCTGTTATTTACCTTGTTCTGGTCAAGCATCGTCTTCAAGTGAGTGATTGGAAAGCTGATTTTCGTAATGAGCCTGGCATGACGGGGATCTGACATCGCTGTTGTTGGTTCTGTTGCGTACCAGACGAAGCTGTCGCCCAAGTATTCCCAATTCTTGGAGAAGGGCCTCGTGAACGTATCCTCCTGATAAGTGATCGTATTGTAATATTCCGTGGAGAGAGCGTCTCCGGTACGCGGAAAATAAATCGTAATCGTGGAATGCCATTTGCTTGCCGCATTGTACAGATTCATTTTTTCCAGTATCGCCACGCTCAGCTTCACTCGCTCATAAGGCTGCCCCTTGAAGTCCGGGCGCTGAAATTCCTGAATACTGGAATCTTGTCCGATGGATACGCCATAGAGGGATAATTGATAGATATTCGACTCGACCTGGGAGGCGAAATAGGACAAACGATTCGTTGTGCCGCTCTGGATTTCATTCTCGATTACCCGCACGCTTTCCCGGTTGGAATAGGTGTACAGGGAGAGTACCGGGATGAGCAAAAGCAGCACGAGAAGTGAAATTTTCGTAAAAACATTGAAGCGCAGCAGCAAGTAGAAGCCCCCCTAAGATAGTTAAAATATCAATATCGTTGTTGCAATATTAGGATATAGATCCAAAATCGGCGTTGCTATAATCGTTATATTACAAGGTCAGGTCGACCTCGCATAGTAAAAAATTTGTTCGATCATGGAGGATACCGCGGTGAAAGAAACAGCTGTACAACTACCCGCCACACAAGAAAAACGCCGTGTTTCAAGGAAAAGCTGGAACATGAAACGGAACTGGCCCCTGCACGTGATGCTCCTGCCGGCGCTTGTGCTTGTCATTATTTTTCAGTACGTTCCAATGGCCGGCATCGTTATTGCGTTCCAGGATTTTAAGCCTTGGAAAGGGTTAACCGGGTCTGAATGGGTAGGGCTGGACAACTTCCGGTTCCTGTTCAAATATCCCGATATTGGCCAGGTGATCTGGAATACGCTAGTGATTGCTTTCTTCAAAATGGCGGCAGGGCTTTTTGTCCCGTTCCTATTCGCGATTCTGCTGAATGAAGTTCGGCTGATGGCCTTCAAGCGTGTTACGCAGACGCTCGTTTATCTGCCGCATTTCATGTCCTGGGTTATTCTCGGAGGGATTCTGCTTGATATTCTTGCCCCTGACGGAGGACTTGTGAACAAGGCGGTTACGGCACTTGGCTTTGATTCCATCTTCTTCCTCGGAGATAATAACTGGTTCCGGTTCACGCTGATCGTCAGTGATGTGTGGAAGGAATTCGGGTTTGGAACGATCGTCTTCCTGGCTGCATTAGCAGGGATTAATCCGGCGCTTTATGAAGCAGCGGAAGTGGACGGGGCAACAAGGCTGAAGCAGACGATTCACATTACGATGCCTGCTCTCATGCCGATTACGATCGTGCTCGGAACGTTGTCCATAGGCAATATTTTGAATGCCGGGTTTGATCAGGTTTTTAACTTGTACAACCCTCTCGTGTATGAGAAGGGAGATATTATCGACACCTTCGTTTATCGGCTGGGGATTTTGAACGGGAAGATGAGCTTCGCAACGACGGTTGGATTATTCAAATCCGTAGTAGCTACGATCCTCATTGCGACTTCTTACCGCATGGCCTATAAATTTGCGAATTATCGCGTCTTCTAAGGGGGTTCACCATTTTGTACCACAAAACGCTAGGCTACAAAATTTTCAGTATCAGCAACTATGTGTTTCTTGGGCTTCTGTCGCTCTTATGTATCCTGCCGGTTGTTCATATTCTGGCCGTATCGTTCAGCAGCATGGCGCCGGCTTCTTCGAACCTCGTAGGCTTCTGGCCGATCGGGTTTACGACGGATGCTTATGAGAAAACGTTTGGCAATTCCAACTTTCTGAACTCACTGGGTGTATCGGTTCTTAGGACTGTGCTTGCAACAATTATTGGTATGGTCCTTGTCCTGTTGACTGCCTATCCGCTGTCGAAGGAAGACAACAGTTTCCGGGGACGCTCGATGTACGTCTGGATCTTTGTCTTCACGATTCTGTTCAGCGGCGGCCTGATCCCAAGCTATATTCTCGTTCAGAAGATTGGACTGATGGATTCTATCTGGGCGCTTGTTCTGCCCGGTGCGGTATCGGTATGGAACATCATTCTGATGCTGAACTTTTTCCGCGGTCTGCCGAAGGAGCTGGAAGAAGCAGCTTATCTGGATGGAGCGGGGCAGCTAAAGACGCTGGTGCTGGTGTTCATTCCGCTGTCGATGCCGTCTATCGCGACTTTGTCGCTGTTCACGATGGTGTACCAGTGGAACTCGTGGTTCGACGGAATGATCTACATGCGCGACATCAAGGACTATCCGCTGGCTTCCTTGCTTCAGACAATCATCGTCCAACAGGATTTCAGCAAAATTAATGTCGATCCGAAGGCGCTCGAGAACATCTCGAACCGGACCGTTCGGGCTGCGCAAATCTTTATCGGCGCACTTCCGATTCTGCTCGTATATCCGTTCCTTCAGCGCTTCTTCGTTAAAGGGATGGTTATCGGCGCGGTAAAAGAGTAGCCATTGCAAAGGGCGGGGCCGTCAACGCGGCCTTGCCAATGCTTACGAAGCAAGAATTGCTCCACAATTCTTTTTAGCCAATGCTTACGAAGCAAAAATTGCTCCACAATTCTTTTTAGGAGGATACAATGAATGGTTAAAAAATGGCTGTCACAATCGATAATTTGTTGTTTATTGGCTGCTTTCCTAAGTCCGCTTATTGGCGGGAATACAATTCAGGCCGAAGAGCTGGCTGCTGCGCCTGCGTTTCAGGATATGGAAGGGCATTGGGCAAAATCCGCTGTAGAACGCATGGCTTCGTTTGAGATTGTAAGCGGTTACGGGAATGATCAGTTTAAGCCAGGCCTATCTATCAGCCGGGCAGAATTTATTGCCATGCTGGACCGTGTATTTGGATTTGCCGGTCAGAAGACAGGCGGGTTTAAAGATGTAGCGCCGGATGCCTGGTATTATGACCCGGTTACGCGAGCAAGCGGGTCCGGCATTGTCCAAGGCGTGGATTCCGGACATTTTGCACCAAATGCGAGCATTACTAGAGAAGATGCTGCCGTGATGATTGACCGGGCATTTGGGCTCTCGACGGGAACGGAACCGGCGTCAGCGCTTCAACAGTTTAAGGATTCTGCGGCTGTTTCCGGCTATGCGGAGAAAGCGCTTTCTCATTTGGTTGGCGAGAAATACATGAAAGGTTATAACGGAAAGCTTCAGCCGAAGGCACCAATTACACGTGCCGAATCAGCCGTTCTCCTGTCCGGCATGATTGGGGATCTAATTACTAAACCAGGTGTGCATGAGGCCCCGCAAGTCGAAGGCAACCTCATTATTCGGTCGACCGGCGTAACGATCAAAGGTACAACCGTGAATGGCAATCTGCTGCTTGCCGAAGGGATTAAGGAAGGCGACGTCACGCTTAATGGTGTTTCCGTTACAGGCTTGACGGTCATTAATGGCGGCGGAAGCCACTCGGTTGTCTTTGACAGCTCGAGGCTTGGCAATGTCACGATTAACAAGCCGGGTAGTCCTGTGCGTGTTGTTTTCAGGAACGGAACCGCTGCGGGGCAAGTGCAAATCCTTCAGCGAGCAAGCTTCGAATGGTCGGAAGACAGTAAGGTGGAACAGCTTCGGGTGAACGCTGACGGTGTTACCGTCAATGACAAGCCCGTGGCCGCAGGGACGGAGATGCCACTCGGTTCAGGTTCAACAACAAATCCGCCTGCCACAACAAACCCGCCGGCAACTTCTGGTGAAAAGCCCGTTCCGCCTACTACTATCGCGGATAACGAATGGCAGCTGGTATGGAACGATGAGTTTAACCAACCGGCAATCGATGCAAGCAAATGGACCGTCCAGGATACCGGCGTTGTCTATAACAATGAACTCGAATATTACACGCCGAATAATGCCGTTATCGAACAGGATGGCGATCGTAACGTCCTGAGCATTAAAGCGAAGAAGGAAGAGCATCAAGGCAGCGAGTACACTTCTGCGAAGCTTATTACCAAGGAAAAAGGCGACTGGACCTACGGCAAGATTGTTGTCCGCGCCAAACTTCCGGTCCAGCAGGGCATGTGGCCGGCAATCTGGCTGCTCCCGACGGATGAAGCCCATTATGGCGGCTGGCCGGCTTCCGGCGAGATTGATGTGATGGAGCTGATCGGCGGAGCGAACAAGAACCGTGCCTTCGGTACGCTTCATTACGACAGCGTTCAAGCGGACGGCTCGCATGGCTCCGATCAAGGCAGCTATGTCTTGCCGGAAGGCCAGACATTCGCTGATGATTATCATGATTTTCAGCTGGAATGGCTGCCGGGTGTGATTCGTTTCTATGTCGACGGCCAGCTCTATCATGAAGTAAGAGACTGGAAGACGAAAGGTCCGGGCCAGCCGGATTACTATACGTACCCTGCGCCGTTTGACCGGCCGTTCTATCTCATTCTGAACCTGGCTGTCGGCGGCGACTGGCCGGGATCTCCAAACAGCGATTTTACAGCGGATCAGATGAATGTCGACTTTGTACGGGTGTATGAATACAAGAATCTGGACAGCTGGGAGGATGTAACGGGCAATCCGCCGGAGCCGTCTCCTAAGCGTGAACCGCAGGCAGACGGCAATCTGCTCTACAATGAGAGCTTCAACCAATCGGCAGATGTCAGCGGTGTACCGCCGTACTGGCAGTTCCTTCTGAACGCTGGCGGAGTTGGCCAAATCGCCGTTGTAGATGATGAGACCAAGGGGAAAGCAGCTAAAGTGTCAATCGATAACAGCGGTACCGAGATTTATTCGGTTCAGCTGACCCAGATGCCGGTCTATCTGCAGAAGGGCAAGAAATACAAAGTCACCTATGATGCGAAAGCCGATTCGGCCCGGTCAATCATGTCGAAGGTCAATCAATTCGAGAAGAGCTGGAAAAATTACTCCGGCGAGCAGTCCAGTAATCTGACGACAGATTGGCAGTCCTATGAATATACGTTTGACATGCTGGAGAGCACGGACAACAATGCGAGATTTGAATTTAACCTCGGGAAAAATGCGACAACCGTCTACTTCGCTAACGTAAAGCTTGTTGAGATTGGCGATGCTTCTCCGCAGCCGGAAGTACCGGTGGAACGGTCAGCATTGCCGGATGGCAACCTGATCTACAACGGTACGTTTGATCAAGGGAAGGATCGTCTTGCCTTCTGGTCGAAGACGGTTGCTCCTGATGCGGGGGCACAAATCAGCGTCAATAACTTCCTGGCCTTCCCGGTCTACGAGAGGCAGTTGGTGGTTGATGTGGCAGACGGAGGCGCTGATGCGGACGCGGTAACGGTCTCTCAGCCTGAGCTGATGCTTGAGAAGAACAGCGAATACGGGATCTATTTTGAAGCAAAAGCTGATGCGCCGCGGGAGATGAAGGTGGACCTGGCAAGCGACCATCCGGTTTCGTTCCCGGGAGGGAATACCGTAACGCTTGGCCCATCGCTGCAAACCTACTCGCTAGAAGCTATTATGGGCGAAGGTACGGATAAGGCTGAAGCTGCGTTAAAGCTGCTGTTTGGCGGCGAGAGCGGTAAGGTCTATGTAGACAATGTCCGATTGGTGAAGCGGGGCAAGCCGGTTACGGTCTCGGGTTATACGCATATACCTGCCGCCAGCGCATGGGAGATGCAAGGCTTGCAGCTGGAGAATGCAAGTGAAGGCGGCAAAAACGTCGCTTATATGGATGAAGGAGATACCCTGAAATACAAGTTTAGTGTAGAACATGCTGCTGAGTATCAATTCTCGGCGAGAGTGGCGAGCGGACAGGAGCAATCTCAAATCCATCTGCGCGTAAAAGACGAGACCGGTGCTGTCGTCTCGCAATCCAGCTATGATCTTGGCAATACCGGCGGGTGGCAGAACTATCAAACGATCTACTTGGATTCTGCAGGGCTGGAAGCCGGACATAATTATTATTTGGAATTTCAGGGCTACGACTATAACACGCTATGGGTGGATCTGTCTCCGAGTCTAATCTCGAACGGCGGGTTTGATGCGGATCTTAAAGGCTGGGATCTGTCCGGTAATTCCATAAGCCGTTCGGATACAGGTGAGCTTGTGGCAGAGCTGCCGGGAACAAGCGTGAACTGGTGGGACGCTACGCTGCAGCAAAGCCGTGTAAATGTCGAGAAAGGTAAGACCTACAGGCTGGAGTTTGATGCATCCGCTTCAAGCTCGAAAAACGTGCAGGTTGTTGTATCGCAGAGCAGCGGCGAATTTTCCAAGTATTTGGAGGATGCAGCTCAACTTACTGCGGACCGTAAGCATTATACGTACTCTTTTACCATGACTAGCGACTCCAATCCGGCTTCCGTTCTTGTATTCGGATTAGGCAATCCGGCAGAAAACGCCAGTGCGCATACGGTTTCCATTGACAATGTGCTGCTATACGAGGTGAATGCCTCTGCGGACAGCGGAGGACAGCCGACGAACGTAAACCTGCTGCAAAACGGGAATTTTGAGAGTGGCTTGGAGGGCTGGTTCTCTTACACGGCCGCTCCGGGAGAGCTTTCGATTGCGGCAAATAACGGCAAGCTTGAGGCAGCTATCGGCGCCGTAGGCGATAACTCATGGGACCGTCAGGTGATCCAGGAAGGGTTCGCGGTACAGCAGGGATATAAATATACGTTTGCGTTTAAGGCGAAGGCAAGTACAGCAAGGAAATTAGGGCTCGGTATCGGATGGGTAGACGTTCCGGCAGGCTACGCTTGGCATGGCTATTTTGGCCAGCAGGTTGATTTGACGGAAGAGGAGCAGACCTACAGCTTCACCTTTGACGTGACCGATGAGGGCTACAATACTTCCCGCGTCTCCTTTGATATGGGCAATATTGCAGGCGGCAACGCCGGTAATACGACCATTACGATCTCGGACGTTAGCTTGGTCAATCTTGGGCCGATTTAACGCCATTTTATAGATCGAGAGTGTTTGTTCGAAGGGGGGATGCCAAGGAAGGCAGGCTGGTCAAGCGTTACCACTATAGACGGAGGTGTTCTATGAGAAAGAAAGCATCACTTCTTATGGCTGGTTCGGCTATTGTATCGATGTTATTCGTTTCGAGTTCATACGGAGCTACGGAGTTTTGGGAGCCGCTCACCTACTATAATCCTGCAACCTGGCAAAAGGCGGACGGCTACTCGAATGGCGGCATGTTCAACTGCACCTGGCGCGCGAACAATGTGAGCTTCACAAGCGACGGCCATCTAAAGCTGGGCTTAACAAGCTCTGCTTACAATGTGTTTAATTGCGCGGAGTACCGTTCTGTCTACAAATACGGCTATGGTCTCTACGAGGTCAGCATGAAACCGGCGAAAAATACGGGCATTGTCTCCTCTTTCTTCACCTATACCGGTCCGGCTGACGATACGCCATGGGATGAGATCGATATTGAATTCCTGGGCAAGGATACGACGAAGGTGCAGTTCAATTACTTTACGAACGGCGTTGGCGGTCACGAGAAGGTTGTTGATCTCGGCTTTGATGCTTCTCAAGGCTTCCATACTTACGCGTTCAACTGGCAGGCCGGCTCGATTAAATGGTATGTGGATGGGGTACTGAAGCATACGGCTACGTCCAACATTCCAAGCAACCCGGGCAAAATCATGATGAACATCTGGAACGGCACCGGTGTAGACAGCTGGCTTGGAGCCTATAATGGCGCCAACCCGCTTTATGCGGAGTATGACTGGATGAAATATACGAGCAACTAATGGGAAAGCGGTGCAGGGAATAACCTGCACCGCTTTTTTATGCAGAAAGTAACAGCTGGCAGCGGGAGGCCAGGTACAGTAAAATTTCAAGATACATATTCAATTTCCAACATCCTAAAGAAGTGCAATTGATGTTGCAATCTTAGTATAGAACGGGGTTGTTCGACTCCTTAATATAAGTCCTGTAAGCTAATACATTGCACTGGGGGAAATGCAGTTGAAAGAACACAAAAGAAAATGGCTGCCTACGATGGTACTCGCGGGAGTGATGTCTCTGACGGCGATTACAAGCGCTTGCGGCAACAATAACAATGCACCGGACAATGCCAATGCGGATGCAAGTCAAGAACCAAGCAATACTGCTGCTGCCGGGAACACGAACGCCGGCACAGAAGCAAAAGACGTCAAATTCGATCCTCCGATTACCATCACTTATTTGCGTCCTTGGGGTCCGGATGTAAAATTCAAATCCGGTGAAGATCAAGACAATAACGTTCATACCAAGTGGGCGCTAGATAAATTCGGCATTCAGCTGAAGAACCAATGGATCGCTCCTTCGACGAACAATGCCTTCGAAACGAAGCTTCGTTTATCTCTTGCGACAAACGAGAAAATGCCGGACATTATTTCGTACCGCGGCGATTTCACCCTCGTAAGAGAGCTGATCGATTCCGGCAGGTTTATCGATGCAGGCGAGCTGTTCGATAAATATGCAGGCCAGGTATGGAAAGATGCGATGAACGAAGATCCGACAGTATGGTATCCCTACATGGAGGACAGCAAGCGCGTAGGTATTCCCATTCTCGATTACGCATACAATGGCGACCCGGTGATGTGGATCCGAGAAGACTGGATGCAGAAGCTTGGACTTGCCGCTCCAAAAACATTGGATGATCTCGAGAAAGTAATGGATGCGTTCACGAATCAGGATCCGGACGGCAACGGCAAGAAAGATACGTATGGTCTGGCTATCGGATTTAAGAACTGGATAAATACATGGATGTCGGATGCAGGCTGGATCTTTGGCGCTTACGGCACCATGCCTAACCAATGGAATAAAACAGCAGACGGCTCGCTGGAATACGGCTCCGTATCCGCAGGCTCGAAGCAGGCGCTTGCTACGCTTCAAAGCTGGATGGGCAAAGGCTACCTGCCGACGGAAGCGGGCTTGTACGACGAGACCAAGGCAGCAGAAGACTTTACGGCAGGCAAAGCGGGTATCGTGGTTGGTCCTCACTGGATGCCGTCATGGCCGCTTGAAGATGTGAAGAAGAATAATAAAGACGCGCAGTACAAAGCTTATCCGCTGCCAGCGGGACCTGACGGTAAAGTGGGACGTCACGGCACTTCGAACTCTAACGGCGTTGTCCTGATTAATGCTGAGATGGAGCATCCGGAAGCGTTCTTCGCCTATCAGAACTACCTGTTCGAGCAATACGCGAATCCGCAGGTTGGCGGAGAGTTCGAGAACGGTCTTGCAGAAGGCTATGACTGGGTCATGGTAGACGGCCAGGTGAAAACCGATGCAGCAAGCACTGGCGGTTACGCACCGGAGAAGTATACGATTACGTTCGACGGAGCGCGCATTCCAAGCCTCAACATGCAAGTGCTTTCGAAGCTGGCAAATGGCGAAGAAGCCACTACACCGTTCGAGAAAAAGCTTAAATTAAGTTCGACACTGCCGGTTCTTGAAGCAGCGAAGGTTGTTCAGGAGCAGAAAGATTCGGTATTGCCTCAAATGTTCACAGGCGCTCCAACGGCAACCATGCAAACAAGCAACGATATTCTGGCGAAGATGGAGAAGGATACGTTCTCCCAGATCATTTACGGCAAAGCACCGGTTGATTCCTTCGACAAATTCGTTGAGAAATGGAAAGCATCCGGCGGCGACAAAATTACGCAGGAAGTCAACGAGTGGTACCAATCCGTCAGCGGCGGAACAAAATAATAAACATTTTATGACCGCCTCTCCTTATGAAGAGGCGGTCTTTTTCTGCTTCCTCCCCAAACACTTGCTCAGTGCCCACTCCTTGCGTAGTCCCGTCGTTACCAGCAACAATTTGCACTTTTTATGCTATAGTAGGGGTTATTTAAAACGTACTCACATGAACGACGGGGGAACTTCACATGGTATGGAACTGGTTTATCCGCAAAAGCAGCGTGCAAAACAAATTTCTGATCGCCTCGCTTGTGCTGATCATTATTCCGCTTGGGCTGTTCGGGGCCATCTCCCTGCAGATCTCGAAGAATTCCATTGCCTCGCAGGTAAGCCAATCAAACCTGAAGACACTTGGGCAGATCGCCGATAAGACCGACAGAATGCTGGACGACATTATTGCGGTATCCAATCAGTTTTACCTCAGTACCGATGTCAATCACGCGTTTACGACGACCTATAATCCGGACAGCTATGACTATGCGATGCAGCGATCCTCCTTCGACCATATGCTGTCGAACTCGATCTATTCGTTTAACCGGATCAGCTTTCAAGTGCTTCTGACCGGGCTGAACGGCTTTCAATTTCCGGCGGACCCTTCGGCAGACCCGCCGCCTGTCCGTTCATTTATGGAGAAAGAGTGGTATCGGGCTGCCCTTAATGGTCAGGGCCGAATTATATGGGTAACGAATCCGATGCCTGAGCTGACCGGAGCGAAGAGCCATGCCGCGTTCTACGGGGTACGGATCAGTAAACGGTTTGAAAGCGGTTCACCTACAGGGATTGTGTCGGTAAGCGTGGACGAAAGCTCACTGAATGATCTGTACAGCAGCGCGCTTGATAAAGCCCAGGAGATCGAAATCGTGGATACGGATGGCCTGATTCTATCCTCTGCGCATAAGGACCAGCTCGATCAGTCATTGGCCGAACGGCCTTATTATCATAAGATCCGGGATTATGATTCCGGTTATTTTATAGCAAAGGAAGGCGGGGAGGAGCAGTTGATATCTTTCCAGACGATTGGCAAGACGAACTGGAAGCTGATTTCGTATACGCCAACGGCAACCGTTCTCGCCAGCATCAACCAGCTCCAGAAGATTGTCATTATCGTGTTTGCCGTTGTTGTGCTTCTTGCTTATGCTGCTTCCTATTTCATGGCAAGAAGGCTTGCCGTTCCGATCAAAAGGCTGTATAACCATTTTGGACGGGTTGAGCTTGGTGACTTATCCGTTCGTCTGCCCGTCACCTCGGAGGACGAGATCGGAAACTTGACCCGGAAGTTCAACCGGATGCTGGACAGGATTGAAGAGCTGCTGGATAATATCCGGCTGGAGCAGGAGCGGAAAAGGCATGCCGAGCTTCAGGCGCTGCAGTCGCAGATCAATCCGCATTTTCTGTACAATACGCTGGCTTCGATCCGCTTTATGCTGTTCAAGCATACGCCGGAGACGATTGATTCCGTTATTGTTGCGTTGGTCAAGCTGCTCAAGCAGTCGATATCGAAGCAGGACGAGCTTATCCCGATAGGCGAAGAGCTGGCGATGGTGCGTAATTATTTGTACATTCAGCAGATCAGGCAAGGAGACCGGATGGAAATCCGGTATGAGCTCGAAGAAGCCATTTACGAGTACAAAACGATCAAGCTCATTCTTCAGCCCCTGATCGAGAATGCGATTTTTCATGGCTTGGAGCGCAAGGCGGCAGGACTTCGTCAGTTGAAGGTGAGAGGCTATATACAAGGCATGGATATTCTCTTTGAAATTTCGGATAACGGAATCGGCATGGAGCAACAGGAGGCAGTAGAGCAATTGGCCGGAACAGCAGATAAGGACAGCAAGCTTGTGCACCGTGGAGGCTATCGCAATGTGCATGAACGGCTGCAGCTTTATTTTGGCGGGAGCTATGGGATCAGACTTGAAACCTGCTTTGGGGAAGGTACAACGGTCTATGTGCGGATTCCCGCTATTCACAAATGGGAGGAGGTGCGTGTGCGATGAATATTCTTATTGTGGACGATGAACCGATGATCCGCGAATGGTTCCAGATGACCGTGGAGCGGACTGGAGGCGACTACCGGATTGCCGGCGAAGCGTCCAACGGCGAGGATGCGCTCGCTTTCTGCCGCAGCCATTCCGTTGAGCTTGTCGTGACCGATATCAAGATGCCGGGCATGAACGGGATTGATCTGATCAAAGCCCTAAAGGAAGAGATGCCGCATATCCGGTCCGTCGTCTTCAGCTCGTATAGTGAATTTCAATTCGCGGCGGATGCCCTGAAGTTCGGGGCCAGTGAATATATCCTGAAGGCCGAGATAACGCTGGCCGGACTGGAAGAGATTTTGCAGAAAATCAAGAAGGATATCGATTTGGACCACCGGACAACAAACGAGATGAATGCACTCCGGTACCGCTTGAACGAAAGCCAGATGACGCTTCGCAACGCTTATTTCCATGAGCTGCTGTCCGGCAGCCGCGAAACGGCACGCGGATTCGAACAACGGATGGGGCAGCTGCAGATCCGCTTGTCCGAGAAGCATCTCTCCTTGCTTGCTGTCGGAATTATCCAAAGCAAGGACAAGGAATCCGCCTTCCGGATTCGGGAGGAAGGCCTGCTGCAAAATGCGGTCATTAACATACTGGATGAGACGCTGCAGCATGAGCTGGGCAACGGCTGTTCATTCCTGCATAAGCCTAATCTGTACATCATGCTGTGCAATTCGAGCCATACGGGCCTGAAGTCGCAGCGCGAGTCGCTGTTAGTGCTGGCGAGCCGGGCAAGCGAGCATTTGCAGAAGTTTATTGGCGCCTCGGCAGTCATCGGCATTAGTCATGTATACAGTAAGCTGGCTTATTTGCCCGAGCAGCTGTCGGAGGCGCTTCAAGCAGCTGACCGTCACCTGTTCTATGGCGATCCGAGTATTACATGGTATGAAGACAGCGGCAGTGCAGGCGGATCATCATTGTACAGGAAAGGCTGGACCGAAGCTTTTCAGAGCTGCCTGGAGAGCGGACTTACGGCGAGAGCCGGCCAGTTCATCGAGCAGCTCATGGATGAAGTGGAGACAGGCAAGCTGCTCTCGGCGAAGCAGGCAAGAGCCCTCGTGCTTGAACTGATCTATATTGCGGTTAACCGCGGCAGAACGGTAGGGGTTCCGGTGGAGAGGCTGGAAGAGCTCTATATTGACGCTCATGTCGAGGTGCAGCGGTATGAAACGTTCCGGGAATTGTCCGTATGGGCGAAGGAGACGTTACGCCAGATCAAAGAACGGATAAGCGCTCAAAGTCCGAAATACGGGGAAGCCGTGGAACGGGCATGTGAATATATTGCCATGCATTATGCAGAGGATATGCTGCTGCAGGATATTGCCGATCATGTTCATTTGAGCCGGACGTATATCAGTGAACTGTTCAAGAAGGAAACGGGGATGAATTATAACGAATACTTGATGCAGGTACGGATGGAGAAGGCGAAGGATCTGCTGAAAAAGGGCGGCTGCAAGGTTGCCGATGCCGCTTCGCTTGTCGGCTATTCGAATACCAGCTACTTCATCAAGCTGTTCAAGAGTTACACCGGCTTGTCCCCATCCGAATATAGCGACCAGCATAGAAGAGTCTGAATGAATAGAATTGCTATCTAACATCGCCGTGGCGGTGTTTTTTTGTACATAACCGAACATTGGAGTATGGGGTCCGAATATTTTTCTATTCCTGTATACAGGTTAGGAACAGCCGTGTCTAATCGCCTGCATTTATGATCAAAGACCGGAACATGGCGTCACTGGCGCTCCGGGCAATTCTTTATACTTCAAGTAGATTCGATAAAGGGAGGCCGCAAGCGACATGAGAAAAAGAAAAGCTCTATTAACGACTTTATGCGTAACCGTACTTGCCAGCATCGCGCTTAGTGCATGCGGAAACAACAATGCTACCGAACAGCTGAACCCTAAAAGCGAGGGTGGCAGAAAAACGCTTACATTCTGGAGAGCGGGTACCGATGCGCCGGAGAAAGCGTACTGGACGCGCGTCATTCAGGAATTTGAAGCCAGCCATCCGGGCGTAAAGGTAAATTACAGCGAGGTTCCGTTCGGCAACGACATGGAGACGAAGCTGAATGCGGCTTATGCCAGCGGCACGGCTCCGGACGTGCTGTCTTATACGCTCGCATCGGTGGCGCAACGTGCCAACCTTGGCCAATACGAGCCGCTTGATGCTTATGCGGACAAATGGGAAGGCAAAGGCGACATGATGGAAAGCGTGCTCAACACCGGTATGTACAAAGACAAGCTGTACGGAATCGGTTTTATCCCGGATCCCCGGGTATTGCTGTGGCGTAAAGATCTGTTCGAAGCAGCGGGTCTGGATCCGGAGAAGCCTCCGGCCAATTGGGAGGAACTGGCGAAGGACGCTGAGCTGCTGACGAAGAAGGACGGCAACACAACCGTCATGGCGGGTCTGGCTATTCCTACCGCTAACGCATGGACGTTCTGGCAGTCATTTGTTCTGCAGAACGGCGGGAAGATTATCGATGCGGACAAGAATGAACCGTTATTTGATTCTCCGGAATCGATTGAAGCTACCAATTACATTGTTGACCTGGTGAAGAAAGGGATTACGATCCCGAACGATTCGACCAAAGCCAATGAGAACCTGTTCCCTAACGGCAAGGCTGCAATTGCCTATGACAGTCCTGCCGCTTATGTGAATACCCAGAAGGATCATCCGGAGCTGGCCGGCAAGATTGGCGTATCCGGTCCGATTGAACGGAAGACAAAAGCTACGTTCGCCGGCATGCGCCTGCTCTTCATGAGCTCCCAAAGCAAGCAGAAGGATCTGGCCTTTGACTTCATGCAAACGGTCATGTCCAAGGAAGAAACCTGGAACCGTTACAAGGAGCTTGGCACGCCGGTTGTTCTGAACTCGCTGAAGGAAGATTACATCAAGGACAAGCCGGACATGAACCAGGCGGTATTTGACGCGGTATCTTACGGGGAGGGCGCTGCGAAAGTGACTTACTCCAGCAAAATGTACGAAATGATAAGCCAGCATCTTGAAGCGGCATTCTACAACACGAAAACAGGTGAGCAAGCGATGAAGGATGCAGCCGCGGAGCTGAGAAAAGAGCTTCCAAACCTGATTACCAACTAACTTTAACTCGATCGATTAAGCTATAGGCGCCTGCTGCAGAAAAAAAGGCAGGCGCTTTCTCATTTCAGGAAGAGAGGTGAGGCGTTATGAATTCGGCGGCAACCAGCAAGGCAACAACTCCTAAAAGCCGGCGGCGCGTTCCAATTGATAAAGCCGGATATCTGTTTATTGCTCCGGGATATCTTGTTTATTTCGCATTTATTTTTATTCCGCTGCTAGTCGGACTCTATTACAGCTTTACGAATTACAACTTTTACTCGACGCCTGCGTTTGTCGGCTTTGACAACTATGTGCGGCTGTTCCATGACAAGCTGTTTGGCACAGCGGTCTACAATACGTTTATATATTCCTTATTTTCGATCTTTCCCCAGATGGCGCTTGGCTTGTTGCTTGCCGTACTGCTGAATGGAAAGCTGAGAGGCCGCCTGTTTGCCCGCGTCAGCGTGTATGTTCCGAACGTGACCTCCATGGTGGCAGTCTCGATGATCTGGCTGTGGATCTACGATCCTTCTCTCGGGATTTTGAACCGTGCGTTAAAAACCTTTGGACTAGATCCGGTGCAATGGCTGTACGATCCAAGCACGGCGATGGCTGCCATCGTGATTATGGGCATTTGGAAATCAATCGGTTATACGATGATCGTGTATTTATCCGGTTTGCAGTCCATCCCGACAAGCCTTTACGAAGCCGCTCATATGGATGGCGCAACGAAGATCCGGCAGTTTTTTGCCATTACGATTCCGATGCTGAAGCCAACGACCTTCTTTATTCTGGTTATGTCCTGCATTAACTCGTTTATGGTATTCGAACAGGTTAATATTTTGACCAACGGCGGGCCTTTAAACAAAACAACAACAATCGTGCATCAGATTTATTTGCGCGGCTTCCAGGATTTCCAGATGGGTTATGCATCGGCAATGGCGATGGTGCTGTTCGTCATTACATTGCTTATTACTTTATTGAACTTCCGTCTCGGAAATAAGGGGAATGACATTGATGTGGATTAGGAGGCGGACCCGTTGATTACTAGAAAAGGGACCACTGTTATTTTTTCAACTGTTATGCTTATCATTGCGCTTCTTATGCTGTTCCCGTTCTTGCTAATGGTCGTAACATCGCTGAAGACAATGGGCGAGATTCAATCGCCGACGTTTACGTTCATCCCAAAGCATTGGCTATTCGACAATTACTCGGTCGCCATGAGACGAGGCGATTGGGTTCAATATTTTTCAAACTCGTTTATTGTGACCGCCATTACGGTCGTATTCAGCTTGGTCTTTAACTCCATGGCGGGTTTTGCGTTTGCCAGACTGCGGTTTCCGGGGCGGGATGTACTCTTCTTCTCCGTGCTGATTGGCATTATGGTGCCGGCGCAGGCAACGATGATTCCAACCTTCCTCATGATGAAGATGTTCCCGTTCTTCGGGGGTAACGACTGGCAGGGGCAAGGCGGATTTGGCTTCATTAACAGCTATACGGGGCTGGTGCTTCCGTTTATTGCGGGCTCGTTTGGTATTTTCCTCTGCCGGCAATATTTCTTGAACTTCCCGAGAGCTCTTGATGAGGCCGCACAGATCGACGGGGCGAATGTCTTCCGGGTGTTCTTCCAAATCTACCTGCCTCTCAGCAAGCCGATTCTGGCAACTCTCGCGATCTTCAAGACGACGGCAACCTGGAACGACTACATGTGGCCGCTTATTATGACGAATACGGAGCAGATGCGCACAGTCCAGCTTGGCCTTACCATTTTCCGAAGCGAGACCAATGTGGAATGGAATTTGTTGATGGCCGCAACTACCTTAGTTGTGTTGCCTCTTGTATTATTATTCTTGGCAGCTCAGAAATACTTCGTGCAGGGAATTGTAACGACAGGTCTGAAATAAGGGGTGCTTTCATGAGAACGATTATGATGATGCTGGATACGTTGAACCGGCGGGCTTTGTCCGCTTATGGCGGGGAAGGCGTATTAACGCCTAATATCGACCGGCTGGCCGAGCAGTCCGTTATCTTCGACCAGCATTGGTCCGGTTCACTGCCATGCATGCCGGCACGGCGTGATTTGCTGACAGGACGGGCGGCTTTTCTGGAGAAGGGCTGGGGCGGCATTGAACCGTTTGACCGCACCTTGCCGGCATCGTTGAGAGAAGCGGGGATTTTCAGCCATATCGTGACTGACCATTATCACTACTTCGCAACAGGCGGGGAGAACTACTGCCAGTCTTTCTCGACCTGGGATTTTCACCGGGGGCAGGAGGATGATCCTTGGGTTTCTTCTATTAAAGAGCTGCCCGCGCCGGAACGTTATTATGGTCAGGTACGCGCGCAGTGCGATAAGAACCGTACGCGCTTTGCGCGCGAGGAAGATTATCCAGGGCCGCGTACGATTCAGGCGGCATGCGACTGGCTGGAGAAGAACGGGCGGGAAGACCGGTATTTCCTGACCGTGGAAGCTTTTGACCCGCATGAACCATTTGATACGCCAGATCATTATTTGGCGATGTACCAGGATAACTATGAAGGTCCGCCGTACAGCTGGCCGAAGTATGGTACCGTTGATGTTCCGCCTGAAGCGCTTGCTCATATTCAGAAGCGTTATGCGGCGACACTTACGATGATCGACCATTGGCTCGGCAAGCTGCTGGATACGATGGAGCGGCTTGATATTCTGGACGATACGCTTGTTATTTTTACAACTGATCATGGTTTATTGCTGGGAGAACATGAGCAGACCGGCAAAAATGTGATGCATGTCTATAACGAGCTGGCTAATATCCCGCTGATGATTCGCCTTCCCGAAGGCAGGGCAGCGGGGACCCGCATCAAGGCTGTAACGCAAAATATCGATCTTATGCCTACCATACTTGACTATATGGGGGCAGCCATTCCGGATACGGTGCAAGGTGCATCCCTTCGGGGGCTGCTGGAGGGGACGCAGGAAAAAGTGAGGGAAGCGGCCTTGTATGGCTATCATGGGATGTGTGTCAATGTAACGGACGGCCGTTATTCGTATATGCGCGCACCGGTCTCCAAGGATAACTACCCGTGTTATGCCTATACGGCTATGCCAACAACATTCCGTTCCTATCTCGGCGGAGTAGCCCCGGAGCGGATTGAAGCTGGCCGTTTTCTGTCTTATACGGCCTATCCGGTGTTCAAGATTCCGGAAAGCACGCAAGGGGTAACGTATGCACGGAATCAATTTGTCATGGAGACACGGCTGTATGACCTTGCGAACGACGAGCATCAGGAGCATCCTCTTCAGGATGAGGCAGCAGAAGCCCGAATGATAGAGTTGCTGAATCAGGCTATGAAGCAGGCGGGGGCACCGGAAGAGCAATATGTTAGACTGGGACTTGCCTAACGAATTAGCAGGGTAAGACCAGCAGGAAGTAACCGTTAAGCGGGCCGTATAATGCCTGCCGATTGCGCAGTATTCGCAGGCGGCAGGCGTTGTACGGCCTTCTCTTGTTATGGTAGTGTTAGTAGTAGATTAATAGATCATTGATGACTTAGAGCATATGCGCATTCAGGGAGGAAGTTGAGAATGGCTCAGGAATCGGACAATAGCACGATAAAATCCTGCTGTTCCACACAGCGCTCATCCATTGTAGTTGCTCCTAAAGGACTTAAGCTCAAAGCAGAAGTTAAAGCGGCAACAGCTGAACCGGCAAATGCTGATACAGCAGGGATGGTCTATATTCCGGGCGGATCCTTCCTGATGGGGACAAGCGATAAGGAAGGCTTTCCTGCTGACGGAGAAGGTCCGGTGCATGCCGTTACGGTCAACAGCTTTTACATGGATGAATGTGCCGTAACCAATGAGCAGTTCGGACGGTTTATCGCGGCAACCGGCTATGTAACGGAAGCTCAGCAATTTGGCTGGTCTTATGTGTTCCACTTATTTGTCCCGGAAGCAGTAGCGGCGAAGGTCAAGACGGTTCCGCAGTCGGCACCATGGTGGTACCCGATTGAAGGCGCCGACTGGAACCATCCGGAAGGGCCGGACTCACATATGGAAGGCCGCGAGGATCATCCCGTCATTCATGTCAGCTGGAATGATGCGATGGCCTATTGCAAGTGGGCGGGCAGACGCCTGCCGACGGAAGCGGAATGGGAATACGCGGGACGCGGCGGTCTCGTGCAGAAGCGATACCCTTGGGGGGATGAGCTGAAGCAGGGCGGCGAGCACAACTGCAACATTTGGCAGGGCAAGTTCCCGGTTAAAAATCACGCCAGCGACGGTTACCTCGGTACCGCCCCGGTGAAGAGCTTCCGGCCAAACGGCTTTGGCCTCTACAATATGGCGGGCAACGTATGGGAATGGTGCTCGGACTGGTTCAGCTCAACCTACTACCAAAGCGGCGAGAACGACAATCCGGCTGGTCCCCGCACGGGAGAAGGACGTGTTATGCGGGGCGGGTCGTATCTTTGCCACAGCTCCTACTGCAACCGTTACCGGGTAGCGGCACGCAGCAAAAATACCCCCGACAGCTCAACCGGCAATTGCGGGTTCCGAACGGTGCTTTCCGCGCCACAATAAGACCAAGGCTGCTTCCAAGCTATTCATTTAGCTAGGAGGCAGCCTTTTTAATATGGCTGAAAGTTGTGGACACAAGCATAAACGATGTCCCGAATCGTTAGCCCTATCCCGCCATTGCTTGCAATCGACAAGTCACAATCTTAGCCTTTCAGGTCACCGGATTGGTAGTGAAGCCCCCCCTCTGACTCTTACAATTAACTCATGAACCACGGCAAACCGGGGTCAACAAATACAAGAGTTGATAAAGGGAAGGGGCTCACAACCATGTTAAAGAGCAAAAAGATGCTTGTCACGCTTAGCTTGCTGGCTGTTTCGATGTCGCTCGCAGCATGCGGAGGCGGCAACAATAACGGCAATAACACTGGGGCAAGCAATGCCAATGCTTCTGCAAGCGCAAATACAAACGCAAACGCACCGGCTTCGGAATCGCCAAGCGCGGATGCGGCGGCAACAGACAGCGGCGGACCAACTGAAGCAAAGCCTGCGGAGCTGACAATCTGGCCGGACACTGCTGAAGACAAGCTCGCCGTTATCCAGGCGGCAGCAGACAAATACACAGCCGCAACGGGGATCAAAATCAACATCAAGCCGGTAGCGATGAACGACCAGCCGGATGTGCTTGCTCTCGACGGTCCTGCCGGCAAAGGTCCGGACTTATTCTATCAGCCGGGGATCGGCAGCCTTGTCGTGAAGGGCCTTGTGCAAGAAGTGAAAGCTTCGGACGAAGTAAAAGGCACATTCACACCGGAAGCACTGGCCGCGCTTAGCCAAGACGGCGTTCTGTACGGCCTTCCGCTTGTAACCGAAACTTACGCTCTTTTCTATAATAAAAAGCTTGTTCCTAATGCTCCTGCGACGATTGCTGATCTCGAGCAAATCATGAAAGACCAGACGGACGCGAAGAAACAAAACTACGGCTTCCTCTTTGAAGCAGCAAACTTCTACTTTGCCTGGGGCTTCCTTGGCGGCGAAGGCGGCTACATCTTCAAGGACAATGCCGGCAAATACGATATCAATGACATCGGCCTCAACAAAGAAGGCACTGTAAAAGGCGCTTCCCTGATCCAAAGCTGGTTCAACAACGGCTACCTGCCGAAAGGCGTAAACGGAGACATCGTTGGCGGCCTGTTCACGCAAGGCAAAGTTGGCGCGGTTATCAACGGACCTTGGGCGATCAATGATTACAAGAAAGCACTGGGCGACGATCTTGCGGTTGCTCCAATCCCTACCCTTGAAGGCGGCGGTCATCCAACTTCCTTCATCGGCGTAAAAGGCTGGATGCTCTCCAAGTTCTCGAAAAGCCCAGAGTGGGCAGCAGACTTTGCGGCCTTCCTGACAAACGAAGAAAATGCGCTTGACTATTTCAAGCAAACAGGCGAAGTTCCGCCGGTTATTAATGTTCTGAACAATTCGGCTCTGACAGGAGATCCGCTTGTAGCAGGCTTCTCGCAGCAAATCCAATACGGCCAGCCGTTTCCTACCGTTCCTGAGCTTGACCATGTTTGGGATCCAATGGCGAACGCACTTAAATTCATCACGGAAGGCAAGAACGTTCAAGCTTCCCTGGATGATGCCGTCAAACTTATTAACGACAAAATGAAAATGGCCGGCGCGAAATAGAGACATCCGCACAAAAGCAGTTGCAGCATGAAGTGAAGGAAAGGGGCTCCTCGAAGCCCCTTTTGCTTTAATATCTCATTGCATTCGGAAATATGGAAGGTGAACCAAACATGAACATCAACGCTCTGGAACCGGTACCGCAGGCCAGTCCAATCAGGAACAGCCATAACCCGGTTCTTGCAACCGTGCTCTCGATTGTGCCTGGATTAGGGCAGCTGTATAACCGAAGGTGGATAAAAGGAATTGTATTTCTCGTAATTGGCTTAAGCTTGATCATTGCGTTATCCGCGCCTATCGCAAACAGCATTGCAGGGATGATTACACTTGGGGATAACCCGGAGACGGACGACTCCCGAAATTTACTCGTTCAAGGCTTGTTATCTTCGGTTATCGGCATCATTTTGCTGGGCCTTTACGTGCTGAATTTGCTTGATGCCCGCAAGGATGCGAAGAAACGGCAGGAGGGTATCCGCACGCCGTCGGTCCGGCAGGCCTTCCAGGACAGCTGGGAGCATGGCTTCCCGTATTTTGTTGTCGTGCCGAATTTCATCATGATGGCGCTGATCGTTATTTTCCCGCTGCTATTTATGATCTCTCTCGCTTTTACCAACTACAACCTGTACAATTCTCCGCCCGCTCATTTGCTTGACTGGGTCGGCTTTGCGAACTTCAAAGCGCTGTTCACGGAAGCCGTGTGGAGCAAAAGCTTGTTCACCGTTCTTTCCTGGACGGTTGTATGGACGCTGGCAGCAACCACTTTGCAAATTGTACTGGCCTTTTTCCTGGCCGTAATGGTGAATGACAGCCGGGTCCGATTCAAGCGTCTGATCCGTACCGTGCTGATTTTGCCGTGGGCGGTTCCGTCCTTCATGACCGTGCTTGTGTTTACCGCGATGTTTAACGATACATTTGGTGCGATTAACCGGGATATTTTCTCCCACTTTGGCGTGTCTATTCCTTGGCTCTCCGATCCGACCTGGGCCCGCGTAGCGATTATCGGCATTCAGGTATGGCTTGGCTTTCCGTATGTATTTACGCTCATTACCGGTGTGCTGCAAGGGATCTCGAAGGATTGGTACGAAGCTGCCGATGTCGACGGAGGTTCCAGGTGGAAGAAATTCCGTTTCATTACAATGCCGCATGTACTGTTCGCTACGGCGCCGCTGCTCATCATGCAGTATTCGTTCAACTTCAATAACTTCAATATTATCTACCTGTTTAACAAGGGCGGTCCGCCGGTACCGGGCCAGAACTCGGGCGCAACCGACATCCTGATCTCTTGGGTGTACAGCCTGACGTTTAAGGAAAACAACTACAAAATGGCGGCTGCCGTATCCATCATCATGGGTATCGTGGTAGCGGCGTTTGCTCTCTATCAATTCAGCAAAACCCGTTCCTTCAGAGAGGAGGATATGTACTAAGATGAAGCGCTCACTCAAATCCGCTCTGGAAGTATCCGGTATTTATCTGATTGTCCTAATAATGTTTGTCGTTATTCTGTACCCGCTCTTATGGGCGTTCAGCATGTCGCTCAACCCGGGCACCAGCTTATTCTCCCTTAAGATGATCCCCGACAACTGGTCGCTCGAGCATTATGAATGGCTCTTTAACAATCCGAGCAGTAACTACACGCTATGGTACAAAAACACGCTGATTGTTGCAGTTATCAACGGTCTCGCATCGGTCTGTCTGGTATCAATCGTCGCGTACGTATTCTCTCGATTCCGGTTTGTCGGCCGCAAGAACAGCATCTATACGTTCCTGCTCCTGCAGATGTTCCCGGTGCTCATGGGGATGGTTGCCATTTACCTGCTGCTTAACACGGTTAATTTGCTGGATACGTTCACGGGGCTAATCCTGATCTACGTGTTTGGCGGGCTTCCTATGAATCTGTTCCTTGTAAAAGGTTACCTCGATACGATTCCGCGCGATCTCGACGAATCGGCCAAGATCGACGGAGCCGGCTATCTGACGATATTTTTCAAGATTTTGATTCCGCTCGCCAGTCCGATTATTGCGGTAGTTGCCTTGTTCACGTTTATGGCGCCGTTCTTTGACTTCCTGACGCCGCAGATCATTATCCGCAGCCCGGAGAAGTTCACGCTGGCGCTTGGCCTGTACAACTTCATTAACGATAAGTTTTCGAACAACTTTACGATGTTTGCTGCAGGCACCATTCTGATAGCGGTTCCGATCTCAATCGTATTCCTGCTGCTGCAGCGGTTCCTCATTTCGGGTCTTGCCGATGGGGCAACCAAAGGTTAATGGTTTTATTTATTGCTTTGTAATTCTTTTCATTTCAGGAGGAATGGGATCAATGCCATCATTATTAAAGAAGCTGATGATTCTTTGTATGGCGCTCCTTATTGCGATCCCCCCGCTGTCCGCTAGTGCGGACGGCGTTTCCGGGGGTAATAATGAAGACGCTTTCATTCAAATTCATAATTCATGGAAAGGTTATTCGCTTTACGAAGATGCACAGGGCAAAGTGCGTTACGGTTATCCTGCTGTAAATGATCCGTACGCGCAGTGGACGATTGAAACAGAAGACGGCCACGCGCGCATCAAGAACCGCGCAACCGGTCACTACATGAACTCCCAGCAGGTAACGGATGCGAATATTACTAATGCAGTCGAGAGTTCCGCCATTGGCGAGGATTGGGTTTCTGACACTTGGGATATCGCTGAAGTTGCAAACAGGCCAGGAGAATTCAATATAATCAGCAATCGCAACTCCTCCTGGATCGTTAATTTCCAGATTGACGACGGCAAGGTGCAGTCAAATAATTGGGCGCAAAAGGATTGGGGAAGCGCGACATGGACATTTAATCCGGCGGAGGCAAGCGAACCGGTCCGTATCTTTAATCCGGATAACGGCACTTATTTGTACGAGGAAGAAGGAGAGGTCAAATACGGAGAAATCGCCTTGAACGATGTTTCTTCGCAATGGTTTGCGGAAGACAAGGACGGACATAAGCGTCTTCGCAATCGTGCAACCGGCCATTATCTTCATTCTCAGGCAATCACGGCCGAGCAGATTACAAATCCGGTAGGCATATCCGCCATTGGAGAGGGATGGACGTCGGATTTGTGGTCTTTCGAAGCGGTTGACGACAATGGCGGCATCAACATCGTAAGCTCCCGCGATAACAGCTGGATTGTGAATATCCAGGGCACCGGCAACGGCCCGGACGGGATTGTCCGTGCGAATAACTGGGCGCAGAAGAGCTGGGGCAGTGCGGTCTGGAAGCTTGAGCCTGCGGCGGATTCCACTCCGAAGCGGATCAAGAACAACTGGAAGGGCACCTATTTGTATGAAGACAACGGCCAGATCAAATACGGCGAGCCTTCGTATACAGATAAGACTTCGCAATGGATTTTGATCGACACGGCTGCAGGCACGCTGCTGCGCAACCTCGCAACCGGCCATTATGTAACGAGTGTCGACTATGCGGGAGCAACTCCGTTGACCGCTGAAGATGCGCCAAGCGTAGATTCGGCCTGGATCGTAGCGACTGCCAAGAATGACGGCGGCGGCGAAGTGGAGGGCAGCGTCACGTTAAAAAGCGCGGCAAACGCAAGCAGCTTCATCAACGTGCAAAATCAGGACGGCTTTGCGCAGGGCAATAACTGGGCGCAGGCGACATGGGGCAGCGCGCAATGGGCGCTGGAGGATCCGGCACCGCCAAAGACTCCGGTTGTTCCTTACATCCGGATCAAGAACAACTGGCTGCAGCTATATCTCTTTGAAGATGCAAACGGTATTGTTCAGTACGGCAACGTTCTGCCTTCCGATCAGAATGCACAATGGCTGGTAGAAGACCATGACGGCGTGAAGCGGATCAAGAACCGCGGGACCGGCCATTATTTGAACAATGATGGTGTAACGGGTGACCGGGATGCTTTGAAGTCTACGGCTCTGGCAGAGGATTCAAAGGCAGGCGATTGGACAATTGAGACGTATCAAGGCTATAAGCTGATCGGCAAGCCTGGCGATGACAGCGGGAAATACGTCAACGCCGAGAACAAGCTGAAGTTTGCGCAGTTCAGCGTGGTGCCGAAGGACTGGGGCAGCCCGAAATGGGAGTTTGTTACGGTGGGAGAGACAGCTCCGGCTTATGTCCGCCTGAAGAACAGCTACTTTGGCCAATATCTCTATGAAGATGAAGAGGGCAAGGTTGCCTACGGACAGCCTACAGCGGATGATCCGGCTTCCCAATGGTCGATCGAGACCGCTCCGCAAGGCGTGTATGTAGTGAACAAGGCAACCGGTCATTTGATCTCGAACGAGAATATCAACCGTGCCGAGAATGAAACCAATCCGCATCTCAAAGCGCTTGAGAGCCTCGTTATCGATAGGTCATGGGGCAGTGTGCAGTGGGTTGTAACAGATGTAGATGGATCGACAAATACGAAAGTATTCAGCAACAGCTGGAATTCGAAATGGAAAAACGAAGACGATACAACGGCTGCTGCCCGTATCCATGTGCAGGATCAGACCGGATATGGTCAGGCAAGCCCGATTCCTGCCGACTGGGGAAGCGCGCAATGGGTTCTTGAACCGGCACCGCAAGCCCCGGCCGAGCTGCCGGAAGGTTTTATCCGGATCAAGAATGAAGCTTCCGGACAATATCTGTACGAGAATGGCAGCAACGTTGTTTTGTACGGCAACCCTGAGGCAAACAACGCGGCTTCTCATTGGAAGATTACGAGCGAGAACGGTATACAGCGTATCGTGAACCGCGCGACAGGCAATGCGATTTCGATTGAACATCTTCAAAGCTACCTCGAGACAACAGCATCGCCGTCCGAGAACGATACGAAAGCGCAATGGATAGTTGAAAATGGCCTTGCGGCAGGTCTTTATCTGCTTCGCAGCAATGCGGAAGGCTACGAAGACAACTATATCCATACCGAGGATCTGCAGGGCTATGCGCAATACGAGCTGAGATCGATTGAAAGCCGCGGCGTGCAGTGGAGATTCGATACTGCACCGGAAGAAGCGGTAACGATCCCCTCAGAAGACGGTCCAGCAAACGCGGTAACTCCGGTATTGAAAGAGCTGAACGCGATTCGGATTATTGACGCGGCGACAGGCAAAGCGTTAATCGAACGTAATGGCGTTATTGTGGCAGATACGCCGGCTGCTTCTGACGGCAAAGCGGCCGAGTGGCTGCCTCAGGATTACAACGGTCGCAAGCAATATGTGAACCAGGCAACCGGTCATAAGCTCTCGGTCAAGGCAAGTGGTCTATCAACGGTTCTGACGGACGGAGCATCACTGTCTACGCAATGGGATGTTGATACCTACGCAGGCTATCAAGTGCTTAGCAATGCTGCGATCGCGGAGCAGTATTTGACGTTTGGTGCAGCAGGTACTGCAGTTGTTCAAGCGGTGGCGCCATCGGAGGACGCGGCGCATTGGCTGCTTCAGCCGGTAAAGAGTGACGTTCGTTATGAAGCGGAAGAAGCTTTTATGGCTGGCGGGGTTACTGCGAACGGCACCTCGGTAACCGGCTTTACGCAAGAAGATGCAGCGTTATTATTTGCAGTAAATACAGACAGCGCAGGCGATTATATTGCAAACGTGCATTATCGCAATGCGGACGGCAATGCGAGAAATTTAGCTGTCTATGTCAATGGCTTGAAACAGACTGCAACTGTGGAGTTCCCGGGAACAGGCAACGATTGGGCTGACAAAGCGCTTAACCTTCCGCTTCGTGCAGGGATGAACACGATATCGCTGCAGTACGACAATGGCAGCACCGGCGGTGTTGACGTTGATTATCTCCTCGTGCAAAATGCGGTCAATAAAGATTACCGTGGAGCAACCGTTCCATTTACAACGTATGAGGCAGAGCATGGCGGAACAAACGGTACACTCCTTGAAGAGGACCGTTCGTTCAAGACCTTCGCCTCCGAAGCATCCGGCAGAGAAGCAGTCCGTTTGGATGCAGACGGGCAATATGTAGAGTTTAAGACAACAGAGCAGGCGAATGCGATGACGATGCGTTATATCATCCCTGACTCCGCAGCGGGCGACGGCGAAGAGCATACGTTAACCCTATACATTAACGGCGAGAAGCAAGGCAAGATCCATCTGTCCAGCAAGTACAGCTGGGTGTATGGCAAATATCCCTGGACGAATAATCCGGCAGATGGAGATGCTCACCGCTTCTACGATGAGTCTCGTCTATTCATTGGCGATGTTGCAGCAGGCTCCACAATCCGGCTGATGAAAGAAGCGGATGATACCGCCGATTATTATGTGGTTGATTTGGTTGATCTCGAGCAGGCGCCTGATGCTTATGCAAAGCCGGACGGTTACGTATCGGTGACGGATTTTGGCGCAACGGCGAATGACAGCTCAGATGACTCGGCGGCTTTTGAAGCGGCAATCACAGCTGCGAAGGACCAAGGAGTTGGCGTATGGATTCCGGCAGGCGTATTTACGCTTGCGCAAGGTCCACTCCATGTGGACAACGTAACCATACGCGGAGCGGGTATCTGGCATACCGAGCTGCATGGAGCAGGCTTCCTGGTAGAAGGCAGCAAGGTGCGCATTTATGATCTGTATATGGATCTTGGCGTAACAGCCCGTCACGACGAGCTGCGCGAAGCGGGCTTTGACGGCACCTTTGGCAAAGGCTCCATCATTCAGAACGTATGGATCGAGCATGCCAAAGCGGGCATCTGGTCGATGCGCAGCGATGCGGGAGTTGCGACAGACGGCTTGTATGTAGGCGGAGTGCGTATTCGCAATACGTATGCCGACGGCATCAACTTTACAACGGGTACAAGACACTCGATGATTGAGCAGACTCATATCCGCAACTCCGGGGATGACAGCATCGCATTGTGGTCGCAAAAGCCGGAAGGCGTATCCGATGATGAGAGCCGGGTAAGCGGCAATACCGTACGCTTTAATACGGTCCAGCTGCCATGGCTGGCGGATAACGTCGCGATCTTTGGCGGACGGGACAACAAAGTGCAGGACAATATTCTATCGGATACAGTAGGGTTTGGTGCAGGGATCGCCATATCGACACGATTTAATCCGGTTGCCTTTGACGGCACAACGTTGATCGAACGCAACACGCTGATCCGTACCGGCGGCCGAGAGCCAAGCTGGGGGCAAAACTTCGGAGCGATCTGGCTGTTCACCGGCGACAAGCCGATTGATGCCGATATTAAGATCCGCAATAACACGGCACTCGACAGCACGTATCAGGGCTTGTACGTCAATGGACCAAACGCCATTGCCAATGGTGCCCGCAGCATTACGATCGAGAACTATGTCATTGACGGCACGGGAACATGGGGCATTCACGTAAACAATGACGTCAGCGGTTCGATTAATCTCGATAATGTGATTGTCCGCCATACGAAGATTGGTCCAGTGTTCAACGCCAAGTCAACCGGATTTGAGCTTCGTACCGTCACCCATGAAGACAATTCGGGTATTGGCCATACAGGCAGCGGCACGACTCCGGCAGAGCCGTCCGTTAATCATGATGCCGATCTGAAAGCTGGACTGAGCGCAGGCAAAAAAGAAATTTTTATTGACCTGCCAGCAACCGGGGATGCAGGAACCGCCGGGTTCTCCGCTGCCATATTAAAGGCGGCAGCATCTGCACCGCAAGAAGCATCTATTGTCATCCGCTATGGAGGAATGATGTATACGCTCCCTTCAACGATTTGGAACATCCTTGAGGAAGCGGGTTTGGCGGATGCGTTGGCAGAATCGGATGCTATACTGACGATTACGCTCTCACCGGTTACCAGCGCGGCTGCGGTTGAGATGAAGAATAAAGCGGCTGTCGCTGGCTTTACGATTGCGGGCACTCCGGTCTCCTTCGAGCTGACGCTGCACGCCGGCGATCAGTCGATACCGGTACATCAATTCGGAAAGCATTTTATCGGAAGAAGCTTTGCTCTTGACGGGCAATTGGATGAGGAACACAGCTCGGTGGTTGTGTATGATCCGGCAACCGGCCAGTTCAGAACGGTACCTGCCTTGTTCGCAACTGAAGGCGGCCATACAATCGCAACGGTACTCAGCACAACAAACAGCCTATATGCTGTTGCGGTTACGAATGCCGCGTTTAAGGATATCTCTGCACACTGGGCAAAAGAGGATATTCTGCTTCTGGCGAACAAACGCATCGTGAACGGCGTATCGGCCGATCTGTTTGCGCCAAACCGCAATGTGACGAGAGCCGAATTTGCAGCACTGGTTGTGAAGGCGCTTGGCCTTTCTCCGGCAACTGATGCAACTGCAGTCTTTACAGATATGACATCCTCCGCCTGGTATGCTTCTTATGTGGGGACGGCTGTCCAATACGGCATTGTGAAAGGGATGAGTGACGGTACATTCCGTCCGAATCGGGAAGTTACGCGTCAGGAGATGGCGGTAATGCTTGCTCGGGCACTTGAGCTTGCAAAGAGCCAGAATCAAGCTTCCGCAACAAAAGCCGATTTCCCGCAAGACGGCAGTGAAATCGCCGATTGGGCACAATCAGCAATCAACGGGCTGGTTGCGGCAGGCATCATGCAAGGCAAGGCGGCCGGCGAGTTCGCGCCGCTCGACTATGCAACACGCGCTGAAGCAGCTGTTACGCTGAAGCGATTGCTTCAGGTATCTGGCCTGATGAACAAATAATAATGAATACAAGCAAGAGGCCGTCTCAAAAGAGGTTCGCTCGCTAGAGATACGGCTCGCATCCGTGTAATTTTTATGAAAATAGTAGTGCAAGGGCTATCCCTGCACTGCTATTTTTAAATAAGTATAGTTCTCTTCGCTCCCATAACCCGCATCTGCATTGATGGTTCTCGGCAATTGACCAAGCAAAGCCTTCACTTGGTCTAGGTGCGGCTTTAGGCAACGTGTATCTGTTGGCCGTTTGTGATCTGGGCGTTGTCTGGCTGCCAGCCACATAAACATAATGTTTTCGCGAACCGCTTTTGCGATTCATCGACAGGTTAGTGGCAAACGGAGCGTTTTAATGATATTGGAGAAGCGTCAGCGTTCGCTTTTGTGAGGGGATTCCATCCTTACCAAGTTGATTCAAAGGAATCCTCGAGCAATGGCGATCGGAAGAACATTAAAATGCGCAGGTTGCTATTTAATCCAACTTTCAAAGGGGTGTCCCTTAGTCATTTACATGACTTATGGGACACCCCTTATTTGTCATGAGCTCAAAGTCACAATCTTATTATGAATAGTTACAATTAGAGTAGTCGGAGGGAATCGAGCCGTTGTATGATGAGGTATCTAACCTTGTGCCAAGGAGACGAGTGACATGTTCAACAGAGTCAACAAGAAAGCGCTTCCAATTATGATCGGATCGCTGCTCGTCGTCGCTATTCTAATTGCATTCTCGACGATGTACGGACAGACGCCGGGGCCGGCTAAATCAACAGCTGACTCCAATACCCATAATGACGACGAATCTTCTGCGGCGAAGCTCAAGTCGTCTGCAGATGCCAATACCGACAGGCTGGTTATGGTATTCCCTGCGGGCAATGTGCCGAGGGATCTTAACCTTGTAGAGGATAAGATCAATGATTATCTGATGAAGAAAATCAATGCCACACTCGACATCCGAACCATCGATATGGGCTCCTGGTGGGATAAGACCGGGCTCATGTTTGCTTCTGGCGAACAGATGGATATTCTTTTTACCGCGGGCTGGATGCGCTTTGGCGACGAGATCGCGAAGGGACGCTTTCTTCCGCTTGATGAGCTTCTGGACAAATATGGCGCAGGCATCCGTAAGATTCTGGATCCTTCCATTCTGGAGGCCAGCAAGGTGAACGGCAAGCTGTACGGGATCGTGACCAACAAGGAATTTGCATCCAGCAAAGGACTTGTCCTCCGTCAGGATCTCGTCGACAAGTATGATGTTGATTTGTCCAAGGTCAAATCGCTGGCTGATTTTGGCCCGATCTTCGAGAGGATCAAGCAGGATGAGCCAGGCATTACGCCTCTTCAGGCCCGTGCTGACCGCAGTCCGCTGACGTTTATGATGCAATACGGCATTTTTGACATGCTGGGAGAGGGTCCTGGCGTGCTGCGCCGTGAAGGGCAGTCGACGAAAGTGCTGAATATGGCGGAAACCCCTGAATTCATGGAGTATGCAAAGCTCCTCTATGAGTGGAACCGCAAGGGCTACCTCAACCCGGATGCGACAACATCCAAGGATAATGAGTACGACGCGGTAAAAGCCGGCAATGCCTTCGCTTATGCGGAATCGCTAAAGCCCGGCTTCGAGATTCAAGCCTCGCGGGATACCGGCTATCCGATGGTGAGCGTTGAGCTGACGAAACCATATACAACAACGGCAGACACAACAAGCGCCATGTTTGCGATTACCCGCAATGCGCAGCACCCGGAGAAATCGATGATGCTCCTGAACCTTTTGTATACGGATCCCTATTTGCTGAACCTGCTCGATTGGGGTGTTGAAGGAGTCCACTATGTGAAGAAATCGGATAGCGTCATTGAATATCCGTCTGGCGTGGACGCCAAGACGGTTGGCTATAATCTCAATCAGCCATGGATGTTTGGCAATCAGCTGAACTCCTATCTTTGGGAGAATGAGAACCCGGGCTTATGGGAGGAATACCGCAGCTTTAACGAGCAGGCGGATAAATCGAAGGCGCTTGGGTTTGTGTTTAACCCGGAGCGCGTGAAGGCCGAAATTGCCGCTTCGCTTATAGTAGAGAAAGAATTTATGCCGGCCTTTAACACCGGTGCGCAGGATCCGGAGAAAATCATTCCAATGTACGTAAGCAAACTGAAGGCAGCTGGTGCCGATAAAGTTGTACGGGAGAAACAGCGTCAGCTTGATCTATGGCTGGCCAGCCACTAGCAATATTCGCAGATGAGGAGAGGAGGAGTACGGCAATGAGACAAGCGACGATGCGTTCCAGACTAATCTTGGGCTTTGGTCTCGTCATTATTCCTCTTGTCATCCTGCTGCTGTGGAACAATCTTTACGCAACGAAGGTCGTCCACTCCCAGGTCGCCCAGTCGAACCGGAACATGCTCACGATGTATATGAATGATATGGATCAGGTTCTGGGAGAAATCGAGAACTACTTATATAAAGCAGCCGAGCAGGATCAAAGCCTAATCTCGCTCAGTCAATATGACAGGGACAGCTGGGAGTATTATTTGTCTACGACGCAGACGGCAAACGACTTGGATCTGAACATTAACTATTATGACGCGGCGGATGTCTTGTTCGCTTACAGCACCAAATACGAGGAGCTTCTGATTGCCCAGCAGCAATCCGTCACCTATGACCGCAAGCAGGAGATTCAATCCAAGCTGAAAAAGCTGCTCGTTAATGATGATCCAATGATTCGTGCAGGGTGGAATGTCGTAGAGTTGAAGGGTCAGTATGCACTCGTCCGGGTCGTGGATACGAATTACGATTCGTATATCGGGGCATGGATTGACCTGAACCGATTGATGGAGCCGATGCGGGTGCTGGGGCAGGGGGGCAAGGCGGAAGCGCTTCTAGTATCCGGCGAAGGCAGGCCGATATCCACGGTAGGATCCTCCATCCGTCAAGAGATTGAAGCGTTTGATCTGACTGCTTATATGGATAACGGCAATGCGGCTTATAACATTGTGAAGCTTGGCAATCCTTATTTGCTGGTAGCAAAGAGCTCCAGAATGGCGGAGATGAATCTGATCTTCTTGCTGCCGGAGCGCACGCTGCTTGAAGGTCTTCCGATTTTCCGTAAAATGACGTATGTCATACCGATGCTGGCGGCTATTATGCTTGGTCTTTATTTGTTCTTCCTGCAAAATTCCATCGTCAAGCCGATCCATCATATCATTAAAGGGATGCGGAAAATCCGTTCCGGCGACCTGAGTGTCCGGATGGAGGATTATAAGCTTCAGGAGTTTATTACGCTCAAAGAAACCTTTAACGGAATGGCCCAGCAGATCGAGCATTTGAAGATTGATATTTATGAGGAGCAGATCCGTACGCAGAAGGCGGAGCTGAAGCATTTGCAGGCACAAATTCACCCTCACTTTTTCATGAACTCTCTTAATATTGTCTATCAGCTGGCACAGATCAAGGATTATGAAGTGATTCAGAACATGTCGCTTCATCTTGTGCGCTATTTCCGGTTCACTACGCGGACTCAGGTGTCTACGGTTACCGTAAAAGAAGAAGTAGAGCATATCTATCATTATCTCTCGATTCAGAAGTACCGTTTCCCGGAGACGCTTGCTTTTGATTTTGAAGTAGATCCGGCGCTGGAGAACGCGAGTCTTCCCCCGCTAAGCATTCAGCCACTTGTAGAGAACGCGATGGTACACGGCTTCTCCATCCGGACGGGCACGCCTTTCCATATCCGGGTGAAGATATCGGCCGAAGGCGGGGAGGATGCCGGCATGGTCATTGAAGTGGAGGATAACGGGAAAGGTTTTACCGAGGAGCAAAAGGAGCATTTGCGCATGAAGGTCCATCAGCTCGAACCCGGTGACGGCAGCTTAGGTCTGTGGAATGTTGTACGGCGCTGCAGGCTTTATTACAAAGGTACAGTCAGAATGGCATTTGACAGCGTTGATCCGCAAGGCACGATCGTAACGCTGCGGGTGCCGAGGAACAAAACGGGCGAAAGGGAGCCGGGACAATGATACGAGTGCTCATTGTGGATGATGAGATATATGCGGTGAAGGGACTTCGTTCCGGGGTGCGCTGGGAGTTGATCGGGGTGGACGAGGTTTATGAGGCGTACCATGCGCCGATGGCTCAGCAGGTACTGCTCGAACAGCCGATTGACATCGTCATTTGTGATATTGAAATGCCCGAGATCAGCGGTCTTGAGCTGATGGAATGGGTGAAGTCACGCGGCATGAAGCCGGAGACAATTGTTCTGACCTGCCATTCCGAATTCGAGTACGCCAAGCGTGCGATTCATCTTGGCAGCTTTGAATATTTGCTGAAGCCGGTTGTTTATACAGAGCTGGAGGAGACTCTTCTCACGGCGATTTCCCGGGTGAAGGAGAAGCGGAGAATTAACGAAACGGATGAGCAATACAACAAAATCGTAGAGCTGTGGAACAGCCGCAAGCCGATGCTTGTCGAGCGTTTCTGGCAGGACCTGCTGGAGCGCAGAGTATCAACCAGTCCGGAAGCAATCCGGCAATCGCTCTTCACTTATGATATGCGGATGAGTGCGGTTGAACGCGTTCGCCTGATTCTCATCAGCGTGGAGAGCTGGGAAAGACCGCTCAACGAGCGGGATGAGCTTATTATGGAATTTGCTCTGCGCAAGTCAGCCGAAGAAATGCTGCTGGAGAAGCTTTCGGGCAATGTCATTCAAGATCATCGGGGCAATATTATGGTCGTGCTGCATCTCGGCGAGGTGGATGCGGTCAGGGAAGAGATTGAGACGTTGTGCCGGAATTATGCCGAAGCTTGCAGTCGTTACTTCTATTGCCGACTCTCCTGTTATATCGGCGAATTAACCGCCGTTAACGATGTGCTTCAAAGCTATCTGACGCTGCTTAACAAGGAATACCGGAATGTCAGCATGGCTGGCGGCATTATATGGAGCGAGGATCCTGCGGATACCAAGGTCAAGACAGCTGCCCCATTTACGGAATCCATGTTAGACTGGGCGGATTTGCTCGAGCAAGGCGCTGTGACGGAGCTGGCGCTTAGGCTGGAGGAATGGACCGATGCCATTGATCCGCGGACAACAACGGTCGATAGTCTTACAGCCTCCTGTCACGCGCTGTTGCAAGTAATCTATTATGCGATGCACCGCAAAGGGCTTCAAGCCCAGCAGTTATACGAGAATCATCGTTGTTCCGGTGTGGAGACAGCCACCCGTTCAGTCGGACAGTTTAAGACATGGGTACGATGTATTGCCGGGGCCGCAGGCAGCCTGTTTACAAGAACGATGGCCGTCAGCCCCATTGTTCAAAAGGTAAAAGCTTATATCGACGAGCATCTGAACGAGGAACTGTCCCGTGAGCAGCTGGCATCCATTGCTTTTGTGAATCCGGCTTATCTGTCCCGCCTGTTCCGCAAGGAGACCGGTATGGTGCTGACCGATTATATACTGAAGGAAAGAATGGATAGAGCAGCGGAGCTTCTCTCTACAACGGACCGCAGTATCAGCGAGATAGCCGACGGGCTAAGTTACGGAAATTTCTCGTATTTTGCGAGACTGTTCCGCAAGGTGCATGGCGTAACTCCGCAGGAATACCGCAAGCCGTACCGCAGATAATTTGATAGGATTTGAAGGCCACCTTGAGAGGTGGTTTTTTTATTTTCCTTCATAAAATTCCCTTTCGAGGGAATCATTAAAGTACATAATGAGGCGTAATTCCGCCTCTCACGAACGAACGAAATCGGCATGAGAAGCGGGGGATATAAATGGAGCATAACGGACAACCATTAGAGCAGCCATCTATACCATCTGCATCGGTCAAAGACAATATAGCCTATATTAAGCAGCTGCTTGGTTCCCCAGGCGACTTATTGATCCGTACCTTTCTGACGGCAGATGGTCAAAAAGCAGCAGTCGTATGCATCGAAGGCCTGGTCGATAAGCAGGTTATTCAGAATCAGGTCATCAGCCAATTGATGCAGGAAAGCGGGAGCTCCTTCACCCGCACGGACCGCACCGAGAATACCGGGCAAATGGATGATGAATACAGCAGAGGAACAGTTGCGCGAACAACAGAGCAGCTTTCTCTGCAAGATATGAGGCGTTCCTCGGACTGGGATGAGATTATACTGACCATCTTGTCCGGGGATGCGGTTCTTTTTGTAGAAGAGATGGAAGACACGGTTCTGATCGGAAGCAAAGGCTGGAAAAGCCGGGCGATTGAAGAGCCTCAGACAGAATCCATTATCCGGGGACCGAGAGACGGTTTTACGGAAGACATCCGGACGAATACAACACTGATTAGAAGGAGGATTCGGGACCCGCATCTTCGGTTTGATTCCTATTGTATTGGGCGGAGATCGCGGAAGGATTTGATTGTCGCTTACATTGACGGCGTTGTGAATCCAATGCTCGTGAAAGAGGTGAAGCGAAGAATCAACACGATTGACATGGATGATGCTGAAGGATCGGGATTTGTCGAGCAGTGGATTCAGGATCATTACTGGTCACCCTACCCCCAAATTCTGAATACGGAACGTCCGGACAAGGTGGCAGGTGCTCTGCTGCAAGGACGCGTTGCTGTGCTTGTTGACGGTACGCCTTTTCAACTCATTCTGCCGATTACGATCTCTTCCTTCATTCAGTCCCCTGAGGATTATTATCAGAACTGGATTTTGGCGAGTGTTCTTCGGATCTTGCGAGTTTTTGCGGTTTTTATTGCCTTGTTTCTACCCGGCCTCTACATCGCCCTATTGGAATATCATCACGGGATGCTGCCCTCCAAGCTGGCCTTTTCAGTAGCGGGTACGAGAGAAGGCGTTCCCTTCCCGGCTGTAATGGAGACTTTTCTAATGGAAGCTACTCTCGAGCTGCTGCGCGAAGCGGGGGTACGGCTGCCGAAATCAATTGGACAGACAATTGGAGTCGTGGGCGGTCTGGTTATTGGTGAAGCGGCAGTTACAGCCGGTATCGTAAGTCCGGTTATGGTTGTTATCGTGGCTGTCACGGCCATTGCATCATTTGCCATACCATCCTACGGGTTTGCGATTTCCATAAGGTTGATGCGTTTCCTCATCATGATTGCGGGAAGTGTATTCGGACTTTACGGCATCGTGCTCGCCTTGATTATCAATTGTATTCATCTCGTGAATTTAAGAAGCTTTGGCATTCCGTATACAGCCCCTCTTGCTCCGCTTAGACTGTCGGATTGGCGGGATCTTATATATCGGCTGCCCGTTATCCGTTTATCTCACAGACCTGAAATATTAGAAACGATGGACTCGAAGAGATTGGATAAGAGCAGCAAGAAGAAAGGGACACAATGAGAATCAATAGCTATGGTGAAAAACCTTTATCTTCTTTGGAGATGAGCATGACAATAGCATCCATGCTGATTGGTGTGGGGATTTTGACGCTTCCCCGAGCAGTTGCAACCTACACGCAGTCTTTTGACGGCTGGATGAGTATTCTGCTTGCGGGCTGCATTGCGCTTATTGCCGGTTTGCTTGTGTCCAAAGTGGCCATCCGGGCGGGGAATAAGACTTTTCTTGATTATTCCGTAAGCTTGGTGGGCAGACCGGTTACTTACCTTATTGCTGCCCTCCAATTCAGCTATTTTTTAGGCTTTTGCTCGTTTGAGACAAGAGCGATTGCGAATATCTCCAAGCAATATCTATTTGACCGGACGCCTGTCGAGTACATTTCACTTGCGTTTATTTTGGTTGTGGTCTACGGCGTGTCGGGCAGCAGATCGGGGCTGCTTCGGCTGAATGTATTGTTTTTACCCTCCGTTCTTATCATGGTCGTCATTGTCGTCAGCTTCGGATACAGATGGTTTGAATTTGAGAACCTGAAGCCTTTTTTTATTACCCCGCCATTGGGCATCGTGCAGGGAATGAAGGAGGTCATCTATTCCTTGCTCGGTTTCGAAATCATTTTGTATTACATTGTTTTTATGGAGCGTCCTGAAAAAGCTGCGAAAGCCGTTTCTTACGGCATCGTAGTGTCCGTTGTCATTTACCTGGTCATTTATCATCTCGTTGTAGGTGTTTTTTCCAATATTGGAGTCATGAATATCGTCTATCCGACTATTGAGCTTGCCAAGGAAATTCAGTTCCCGGGTAACTTCTTCGAACGGTTTGAATCCTTGTTTTTCGTCATATGGATCATGACGGTGTTTAATACGGCGGCAATGGGATTTGATTTGGCAAATGAATGCTTATCCTTTTTGTTCAAAAAGTTAAGTAAACGGTATCGGCTGCTTATCATTGCGCCTATTGCCTATTTAATCTGCATGGCTCCGGGAGATATGGCGGAATTCGCAACTCTCGGGACGATGATCAGCTATATGGCTATCCTTTCCGGCATTTTATTGCCGGTATCCCTTTTAATGTTCGGGGGTAAGAAGAAAAAGGAGGAAAAGGGAAATGACAAGAGCGGCGGCTAAAAGACGTATGCTGCCCCTGCTGGTGGCCGTTTGTGCTTTAATGTCAGGCTGCTGGGACCGGGTTGAGATTGATCAGCGCGGCTTTGTTGTTGGAGTGGGAATTGATGAACCGGACAATAAGGAGGAAGGGAAGCATGATGAGGAGAATCGGAAGGGTCAGCTGGAGAAGAATCAGAGTGACCCCAAACAGTCATTCAAAGTAGTTTATCAAGTTGTAATGCCTGCTGGCCTGAACACGAACAAAGGTGGAGGAATGGAGGGCGGGGCCGGCAAAGCCTACTTCAACATGGCGGTGGAAGAGAATACGATGGCGACTTCCATGGCAAAGCTCTCTCAGAGATTAAGCCGTGCCCCTTTCTTCGAACATCTCAAAGTCATTATCATTTCAGAAAATATTGCCCGACGGCCCCAGAAATTCGCAGAAACCATTGATTATTTTTTGCGTGAAAGCGAGATGAGACGATCAACGAGAGTAATGGTCACAAGAGATAAGGCGATTGATGTTTTGAACACGCATCCTCCGGATCAGAGGCTGCCTTCTGCTTATTTAGAAGAGCTCTCAGACAATACGAAGGAAAGTTCAAGGATTTTGCCGGAATCCCGCATTGGTGATGTGCATGAATTTTTGCTCAAGCATAAAAGCTTTGCCATTCAGGCTGTCCAGAATGGTAACCGTAATTATTCTACTATGACGGAAGCCGCTGTTTTTAATGGAACCTCGAACGAGCTGGTTGGTTTTTTGAATGCAATGGAAACAGCCGGGCTTAACTTTTTGGAAGGGAGAGTGAAGGGAGGACAGATTAAATTCTCCTTTGACAACCGGCTTGGTGTATTTAACATTGAACGGATGAGCAGGAGGCTGGAATGTAAGTTTGGTCCGGACAACATGCCTGAGTTTACGTTTCATATTCGGGTTGAAGGGTCGGTTGGTGAATTGCTTCATGCGCCGGACACGCTGAAAGAAGATGCAATTGATAATATGGAAAATGCCGTACAGCGGGAGATTGTCAAATTAATGAGAATGACCACGAATAAATTGCAGCATGAATACAACTGCGATGTTATGGGACTCCGTGAATATTTGTTCCACAATCATTATAGATGGTTTAAGCAGCATGAAAGTCAGTGGGAAGAAGAAGGCCATCTATTCTCCACACGACCCGTAAAGATGGACGTGAAGGTGAGTGTACGGAGAAGCGGGAACATTAATTTAACGGAGGATTAGAATGGAGCTATTGAATCGGGTAATCGGTCTTTTGCCATCGGTCAGTATTTTATTCAGTGCTTTTCTGTGCGCGATAGTGCCTATGTGCTTTTATTGGATATCAGACAGGATGCGGAAGCATGACCCGCCCTGGAAGCATGAGATGCCTGATGACATAGATGGATCCATGCTGCCAGCCGGTTCCTCTAATGATCAATACGAAGACATAAGTTGATAACTTGCGGGCAGCACATTCATGAAACTATAATTTGAAAATGTAGAGAGGGGTGAACGCTTGACGATCTATGCCATGCAAATAGCAGAATGGTTGCGAAAGCATGCGAATCAGGAGAATGCGCGAAGCATGGAAGCCTATATGCGCAACCAGTTCCCGTTTCTGGGTCTAAAAACGCCGGAGCGGATGCAGCTGACAAGGGAGTTCTGGAAAGAACACGGTATGCCAAAAGGCGAGGAACTGCTGCAAACCGCGGATGAGTTATGGCAGTTGCCGGAGCGGGAGTACCAGTATACGGCAATGGTTATGCTGGACAAGCACCGTAAGCTTGCGGATGAGGCGCATATCGACAGGCTGGAGCATTATATAGTTACGAAGTCGTGGTGGGATACTGTGGACATTCTTGCGGGGCAATTAGTAGGATCCCATCTATTGAAGTTTGCTGACTTGATTGCTGATTATCCGGATCGTTGGATTCAATCGGACAATATGTGGCTGCGCAGAACGGCACTTCTATATCAGTTGAAGTACAAGGAGCGTACGGATCAAGAGCGGCTGTTCCATTATATCGATCTGCAAAAAGAGGAAGAAGAGTTCTTTATCCGCAAAGCGATCGGCTGGGCGCTCCGTGAATATGCGAAGACCAGTCCGGATGTAGTCCGCCGGTTTGTGAAGGAGACTTCACTATCCGCTCTTAGCGTAAAAGAAGCTTTGAAGCATATAGGAAAAGAAGCAGCGAGTGGTTAGAGAAAGTTTTTTTAAAAAAAGGCTTGCAATTGTATTTACGCCTATGGTATATTCTAATTCCGGCCGAGAGAGACACGCGGTTGGAACGAAAAGCTGAACATCATCGGTTGATAAGAAATTGAAATGGATGAAAAATAAAGCTTGACACCAAATTCAATAACGTGATAAGATATTCAGCGTTGTTGAAAAAATTGTTCTTTGAAAACTGAACAACGAGCAAAACTGCCCCGTTAGAAATAACGGAAAAAGCGATAAAAACAAGTTTGAGCAAGTCAAACAGAACCATTTCATGGAGAGTTTGATCCTGGCTCAGGACGAACGCTGGCGGCGTGCCTAATACATGCAAGTCGAGCGGATCTTGTCCTTCGGGACAAGGTTAGCGGCGGACGGGTGAGTAACACGTGGGTAACCTGCCCATAAGACTGGGATAACATTCGGAAACGAATGCTAATACCGGATACGCGAAT
>NZ_FOMT01000002.1:1102491-1362248 GCF_900112695.1 Paenibacillus catalpae | reverse complement strand
TTATTTCTAACGGGGCAGTTTTGCTCGTTGTTCAGTTTTCAAAGAACAATTTTTTTAACAACGCTGCATATCTTATCACGTTATTGAAATCAGTGTCAAGCTTTATTTTCATCAATTTCAATTTCTATCAACCAATGCTATACAGCTTTCCGCTCCAACCGCTTGTCTCTCTCGGCCGGAATAAGAATATACCATAGACGAGCAATTGATTGCAAGCTTTATTTCAAAAAACTTTTCACGGAATTCAGTACTTACACAAATTATTCGCCAATAAATTGCCATGGGACGATTGTAATTAGAGAAACCCGCACACAATAATCCCGTCGGCTTTCGACGTAATCGTCTATATTCAGGAGGTGACAACATGGCAAAGCAGCAAGGACATGCTAACAAAAACACGCAAACCAAAACCTCTGACAAAAAAGGCAACTCTTCCGGTAACAATCACTAAACTGTCTGTCAAAATAGGATTAGAATACTCGACGGTCTTCTATAGAAGACCGTCATTTTATATATATACCGATTAAGCCCTTTACGTACATGCTTCAAATTATACCGGTTTTCATATACATGGAAATAGCATAGGCAACTTTTTATCAACGTTAAAGATTCTATGTTAATGGAGGTATAAGCCAAGAATGCCCTTTCCAAGTCATTCGCAATTCGTTCCTCTGACGCAGAACAATGTGACTGTCATAGATCCCGTACGCGATGTCGACCCCGATGAGGTGGATATTGTCGGCAACGCCCAATTTCCAGCTGCATATTATGCGTACGACGGAACAAATGTTTATTTTCGCATGCGCCTCAACACTGACCCAAGATTCAAGAACAATTTCCGCAACTTTGCCTGGGGCGTATTGTTCAACACCGATAACAATCCCGCTACTTATGAATGGGAATTGGTTGTAAACGGTAAGGAAAACGAAGTCCAGCTTATCGCCAATACGGTCAAGTTGCCTAACATCGTAACGGATCAAGCAGAAGGAACGGACGGTAATGGGAACCCGAACTATAGGGATATTATATGTAATTTCGATATCGCGCGGGCTCAGCCTACAGATGACGGTTCACAGCTTGGCAGTGATACCAATTATTTTATTGATTTCTTTGTTCCTGCGAGCACCTTATTCTCGCTCCTCGGAATTACCGAACAATCTGCTCTTCAGTTCCTGTTCTTCACAGCGACCAACAATAACAACTTTAATAAGGACTTTATTGGCACCGGACAAACGTTAAGTACATTATTTTGCGATCCGGTCACCATTGCCGGAGGTGATGTTCGGGCCAAGCTGTCCGTCACGCAGACGGTGACGTCTTCCTCTTCACCCGTTATTGCCGCCCAGTCCTCCACCTTTACAGGTACGATAACCGTAACGAATACCGGTCGAAGCCAAGCCTCAACGATTTTCCTCCAAGCTCCGTTCTTGTTCGATAAAATCATAACGTTTAACGTTACCCAGAAAACGGAAGGAACTACGGCATTCAACAGTACAACAAAAAAATTAACCTGGAACGTCGGCAACCTGGCTGTTGGCGCTTCCGCCACATTAACCTATGAGGCTGTTGGCCAATTCAACTCACCTGGAGCAAGAACGGTCGACACCAAGGCGGCAACAGGTGTAGACAGCTTTACAGGAGGATCGATCAGCGCTCCCGCTTCCTCTTCGACCGTTGCTGTTATTGCTATTGGAGGCGTAACCGGAACGATTATTGACAAGTCAACCGGTCTGCCGCTCACAGGAGTCACCGTTCAAGCCAATCTTTTACCAGGCAATACAAATGCCGGGCAAACTACCTCTAACGGTGGCGGTGTTTACGGATTTCCACAGCTCCCTTTTGGAAGCTATAATCTGACTTTTAACTTGTCCGGCTATCAATCGATTTCTGCCGCAGCAACCATCGTAGCCGGTGCGATTCAAACGGTAAATGTTACCCTCACTCCTATTCCCGCTGTCATTCAAGGAACCATTGCGGCATCCGACAGCGGAGGTCCGATTGCCGGTGCAATTGTGCATGTCACGAACTCTATTGGTGTACTGGTCGCTCAAGCTGTTACGAATGCAGCCGGAGCTTACGTTGTAATTGGACTAAGCCCGGGTTACTACAGGGTAAGTTTCTCGGCTAGTCAATTTCAGGCGCGGGATTTCCCGGTTACCTTGGCCATTGCCGAGACACGTACGCTTAACGCGGCACTTTCCCCTAATCCCGGCACGGTTACCGGAACGATAACGAATGCTCAAACAGGTGTACCTTTAGCCGGTGTATTGGTAGAAGTTCTGGATAACCGGAACAGCATTCTCTCCTCCACTTTTACGAATGCAGCAGGCAATTACACGATCGCCTCCCTTTCTCCTGCGACCAACGACCGGCTTCGTATATCTGCCGATACTTTCGTTGCCCAAGTGATCGGCTTCTCCATTGCGGCCGGGCAAACCAAGGTGGTTAATGCCGCCTTATCGCCTGTTGCCGGAGTTCTAACGGGAATGATAACTGACGCAACAACAGGTCTGCCGCTTGCCGGCGCCAGCATCCGGGTATTTACTGCTGAAGGCATCACCCTGCAAACGACTTCAACGGCAGCTGACGGAAGCTATACGATTCCTTCGCTTGCTCCGGGTTCTTATTCCATCGTTATCGCAGAAGAAGGTTATGCCGGGCAAACCATTGGAGCGATGATTGATGCGGCTTCTGCGACAACCTTAAATGCATCCCTGCAACAACTCGCTGGTGCTGTTACCGGCCGTGTAACGGATTCGAACACAGGGGCACCAATCGAAGATGCGATAATCCGGGTTTTTCTGAACAACATTATCGTGGTCAGGGTTGCATCATTGGAGGATGGGACATACGATATCGGCAACCTGGCTCCCGGGAATTATTTTGTAACGATCCGGGCAGACGGGTACGGCGGGCAATCCTTTAGCGTCACTGTTAATCCAGGGCAAACGACAACCGAAAACTTTATTTTATTCCCGAATCCCGGCTCCTTAACGGGTGTTGTAACCGACACGAGCGGCAACCCCATCGCAGGCGCAATCATATCGCTGAACGTCAACGTTGCGGGCGGAGGGCTATTACTCACCAGATTCGTGTCACAAACGGACGGAAGATATATCGTCGAAAATCTGCTGCCGTTACAATATCTCGTTACTGCTTCAGCTGTTCCTTATCAAAGCACCTTCCAGAGCGTTGCTGTTCTGGCCGATACACAATCCACTCTTGATTTCGTGTTAAATCCAAATCCCGGCACGATCAGCGGAACTATTGTTGATACGAATGGTGTCCCTGTTGCCGGAGCCGGTGTCGTTATTAAAATGCAATCTGGTAACGGCGTGTCCATCGCGTCCATTTTCTCCGATACAAACGGGCACTTCCAGGTTAGCAGCCTTGCGCCGAGTATTTATACGGTATTGGCCTCGGCAACCGATTTCCAAACGGCATCAGCGACAATAAGCGTGCAGTCGGATGTTACATCTCCTATTACTCTCGTCCTTCTTCCGGATCCAGGCAGTATCGCGGGTCAAATCGTGGATGCGGCATCAGGTGCCGTTATATTAGGCATTGCGGTTACGGTAACCGACAGCAACAACTTCCTAATAGCCTCTCTTATCGCCGATACCAAAAGTGGATTCCAGTTCGACGGCCTGCCTCCTGGCAGCTACACGGTAGCCGTCCATGCTTTGAATTATAAAGGCGAAGTATTAGGCGCGATTGTTCAATCCAATTCAATAACACCTGTTAATTTTGCGCTTGAACCAAATCCCGGAACTCTGGTTGGTGAAGTCACTCCCGCAATTGGCGGGGCGCTGATTCAACTGTTTAACAATAACAACATACTCATCTCATCCGTGTTTACCCAGCCTGACGGAAGCTTTACTTTCATAGGGGAAAAAGTAGGCTCTTATAACGTGACAGCCATTGCGATGGGCTACTCTTCTCAGGTAGCAGGTGCAACGATTCTTGCCGGCCAGACGACTGATGTAACGCTGACGCTTTCGCCTAACCCCGGCCAAATTTCCGGTATTGTTGTCGACACCGCCGGCAATCCTATTTCAACGGCTGTAGTAAAGGTATTAAACAGCAATGAATCCGTCCGCGGCATCGGACCTGCTCAAGGTAACGGCAGCTATGTCATTGACGCAATCCCGGTTGGGCCAAAAACCGTTATTGCTTCTGCTCCTAACTTCAGCAATCAGGTCAAGGGAGCATTTGTAGATCCGGGAGAAAACGTGAACGGCGTTAACTTCGTGCTCACACCTGATCCTGGAACAATTAGCGGCCAGATTACGGATCAAGCAACGGGATTGATTATTCCAGGCGCAAGCATCGAAATTCGTCTAAATGAAGCCTCTGGATTATCCGTAGCATCCGCAACGACTACACCGTTTGGCAACTACCAAATTAACGGTTTGCAGCCCGGAACTTATACCGTTATTGCAAAAGCCAATAACTACGCTACTGGCACCGTCGGAACTTCAGTGGAAAGCAACGGCTCCTCCATTGCCAATATTGCTCTGGATCCGTTATTTGGTGCAATCAACGGCCTCATCACCGATACCGTTGGGAACCCAATAGGTGCCAACGACACTAAAATCAAGCTGTATACGAAAGATGGAACATTGCTGGAGACCGTTTTCGTCGAAATGGATGGCTCATTCCCCATTAACGGCGTTCCTGTCGGCGAGTATATTATCTCCGTCTCCGCTCCGTTCTTTGAAACAGAAACCGTTGGAATTACCATTCGGGCCGGCAGCACAACCAATGTACAGCTTCAATTGTCGCCGCAATCCGCCACCATTATCGGTACGGTAAAAACCAGCGTAATCTCAGCGCCGGTTAGCGGCGGGTTAATCATCATTACGGATGTCGAAGGACTTCCCGTCGACACAGCTTATACCGATGAAACCGGAAGCTTTATCATTACCGGCATTCCGGCAGGCAACTTTGTGATCTCTGCTGTTGCGTCCGGATTTGGCACCGGGGTTGCCGGTGTTGTGACACGCATTGGTCAGAATTCCGTTGTCGAATTGCTCCTTACTCCGCTGCCTGGCCTGGTGGAAGGATTTGTAAGCGATATCACAAACGGAGCCAATATTGCGGGAGCGGAAATCCGGATAGTAGATGCTTCATCCGGTGCAACGATTGGGACCATATTGAGTAATAACGGCGGTCAATACGCTTTCCCAACATTAGCGCCAGGGAGTTATAACGCCACCGTAACTGCAGGCGGTTATGCCGCAGAGTTTGGCGGGTTCACCATAGTATCCGGAGAAACAACCCGCTTCAGCTTTGCCCTTCAGCCATTACCTGGCCGGTTGATTGGCAGCGTCTCGAATAAAGCGACTGGAGCAGCACTTTCCGGCGTTACCGTTCAATTGCTTCAATATAATAATTTCGGGCCGGCACTATTTACCCTATTGACCGATAACAACGGACTATTCGACCTTGGCGAAGTGGCTGCCACCAACTATGCTTTAACGGCATCGCTTGAAGGCTTTATTACCCAGCAATCCTCCACTTTGGTCAACCGCGGGGAAACGACCATTGTAACCTTTGCGCTCGTTCAAATCAGAACTTCAGTAGGCGGAATGGTGACGACCGGTCCGGGAAGGCAGCCTGTGCCGAACACTTCCGTCACGATTATTGATTCCAACGGTGTTATTGGAGGAAACGGAATTACCGACGGGAATGGCGAATATATCGTACCGAGTATTCCATCCGGCGAGCAGACAATTGTGGCAAGTCAGGCAGCGTCAGGTACTGATACGACCGTAATTCCGGAAAATCTAGGCCAAACGCAAACCGCCAATATTACGATCGGTGCCACGGCTCAATCCTTTCCGATTACAGGAACTGTGACTAGCAGCTTTGATGCAGCGCCTATCCCGGGATCGGTCGTTCATGTTCTGGATGCTTCCACAAAAGTATCCTTGCTCACCGCAGTTACGGATCTTAACGGCGCTTATAGAACAGATCCTGTTGCACCAGGCACTTATACCGTTTCTGGCTCGGCACCATCCTATGGCTCTGCAGCCCGTTCGCTGACTACTAGCGCGACGGCTGCCTCTAGAGCAGATCTTACCTTAAGCGCAGCATTCGGAACTCTACGCGGAACCATTCGTGACATATCTGGCAACCCGCTTGATATGGCTCTCGCCGAGATTGTCACAGCCAACCGCGAACTGATCCGTCAAATTATAAGCAATAGCAACGGCCAATATGCTTTCTCTAATATTTCGGCAGGTATGCCAACTGCGGAATTCTCCTTCCCTGGCAAACAAACTGCAATACGGATGCCAGCAATCCTCGACGGTCAAACGACGATCCTGGATATTGTGTTGATTGACGATGAGGAGGAGTAATTAACCGAAGGTGACTGCGCATTTGAATGTTCTTCCGATCGCTGTTGCCCCCGAATTTCTTCATTCAAATCCGCTTTAGCGGATGAAATTCGGGGCCAAAGGCGAACATTTCATTTCTCCAGAATCATTCAAAATGCTCCGCCACTCGGTTAATGGAGGGGAGCCGTAAATGAAGGACCATAGATTCGTTCCTTCTCAGCTCCACAAAAAAAGGACCACGAAATTACTCGTGGTCCTTTTGCTGTAGGCACCTCAATGCTTGAGATTACCCCCATCCTATCGATTATCTACCTTCTCCGGGTACATATCATGATTAAATAACCGCTGCTCGGCCATTTGCTCGAATTTGGTACCCGGCTTGCCGTAGTTGCAATACGGATCGATGGAGATACCGCCGCGCGGCGTAAATTTGCCCCATACTTCGATATAGCGAGGCTGCATCAGCTCGATCAGGTCATTCATAATAATGTTCATGCAATCCTCATGAAAATCACCATGGTTGCGGAAGCTGAACAGATAAAGCTTAAGCGACTTGCTCTCCACCATTTTGATATCGGGAATATACGAAATATAGATCGTCGCAAAATCCGGCTGACCCGTCATCGGGCACAGGCTTGTAAATTCCGGACAATTGAACTTGACGAAATAATCACGGTAAGGATGTTTATTATCAAAAGCCTCCAATACGGCAGGCGAATATTCCATCGGGTAACGAGTTCCTTGATTGCCAAGCAGGCTAATCCCTTGCAATTCTTCTTCACTTCTTCCGGACATAGATGTCATTCTCCTTTCTTCTTACACGCCCCGCTTATTACCCCATACCAAGGCATGAAGCTGCGGCAGCACTCTTACATTTGTCATATCTTCGCGTTTCATTACTTGATCAATCAGCCATTCATAACGCTCAATAAGCATGGATGCCAGCTTGCCGTTATCCGCTTCAAGCAAATCGTCATTACCGGTCTGCACAAAAAAAGGCACTCCTGCATACCGATTATGCACCTCGGCGGCATAAGCCAGATCCTGTTCGTCAAACACAACAACCTTCAAACTGAACGGATTCTGCCCGCCCGTAAGCTTTGTTACGATCTCATCAAGCACAACCCAATTCGTCGTCATGCCGGAGCTTGGCGGCTTCGGCGAGAGCGTCAGCTCATCGATAGCAAGAAGCCAATCCTGCCAGCGGCTTCCCTGCGTTTCCACCGCGACACGAATTCCTTCGCGATGCAGCGTATCCACAAGCTCATCCGCATTTTTAAGCAAGGCGGGGTTGCCTCCCGACAACGTTACATGCGAGAAGGTGTTTCCTCCAAGCTCACGAAGCTCTGTTACGATATCATCCGCTGTCAGCATGCGGATATCGTCTTTCCCCGTACCGTCCCATGTGAATGCGGAGTCGCACCACGAGCAGGAATAATCACAGCCAGCCGTACGGATGAACATGGTTTTTTGCCCGATCACCATTCCTTCGCCCTGCACGGTTGGCCCAAATATTTCCATGACCGGGATTCGTTTCTCAGTCATGAGTAACTACCTTCTTTGGACGATAAATACAGTAGCTTGTTGGCGTCTCGCGCAGAAACACCTGCACGCAGGTTGCCTTATTAGACGTCTCGTCCAGATAAGCTTGGACAATCTCGTAGATCGTACGGGCGACAACCTCTGTTGTTGGGAAACGGTTCGGGTCGTTGTTGTCAAACACGTCTTGATGATCATTCAAATACGTATGGTCGAAACGATTATGAATCAGCTTCTTAATCGCTGCAAAGTTCACCAGAAATCCGGACGAATCCAGTTCATCGCCGGCAATTGTCACGTTGGCAAAGTAGGTATGCCCATGCACGCGCGCGCAATGTCCCGCTTCCTCGGAAGGAATGGAATGTGCGGCTGCAAACTGCATATCCTTGTTTAATTCATATTGAAAGGGATGCTGGACGCTTGGATAAATTTGCTGAATCATTCCGCCTTACCCTCCTCTTTGGAGGCCAAGTAACGGTTCAGACCCTGGCTCCGCAGCTTGCAGGCCGGACATTCTCCGCAGCCGTCAGCAATCACACCGTTATAGCAGGTTAATGTCTTGGTCCGTACGTATTCAAAGGCGCCAAGCTGGTCAGCCAGCTCCCATGTCTCGGCTTTATCCAGCCACATCAGAGGCGTCTCGATCACAAACGGGTAATCCATCGACAGATTAAGCGTTACATTAAGCGATTTGATAAAAATATCCCGGCAATCCGGATAACCGCTGAAATCCGTTTCGCATACACCGGTTACAATAGCTCTTGCTCCGATTTGCTTGGCGAGTACCGCCGCAAAGGACAGGAACAATAAGTTGCGGCCGTCTACAAACGTCGTTGGCAGACCGCCCTCCTTCTCCTCGATCTCAATATCCGATCTGGTGAGCGCATTAGGTGCCAGCTGGTTTAACAGCGACATATCAAGCACATGATGACGCACCCCAAGCTCGGCGGCAATCTGCGCGGCACATTCCAGCTCGAGCGCATGCCGCTGCCCGTAGTTGAAGGTGACCGCTTCCACCTCTTCGTAGCGATCAAGCGCCCAGAACAGACAGGTCGTGCTGTCTTGTCCGCCGCTGAATACGACTACTGCTTTTCCTTTTTTCATCTTGCTTTCTCCTCCCTTATATGAGGGAGAGACCCTTCGAACAACACCCTGTACACCTGTCTCAAAACGAAAAAAATGGAATCGAGAATAGATTCCAGTTCTTAGTTTTTTATAGAGGGAGTTCGCGAACCTCTCCTGAAGCATCGGCTTCAGCATTTATTCGAATGTACCTTCGTACTATACCATATCTCTAGTTATACGGCTATATGCCAATTAATCGAAATCCTTGTGATACCATTCATCTTCCGGCAGTCCAAGATCCTCGCCGGAGAAGCGCTGCTCACGGAACGGATCCGCATAATTGTGGAAGCCGTTTCTTTCCCAGAAGCCCGGACGGTCTTCCTTCATAAATTCAATTCCCCGGATCCACTTTGCGCTCTTCCAGAAGTACAGATGCGGGACAAGCAGCCGTAGGGGCCAGCCATGCTTTCCTGTGAGCGGCTCACCGTCAAAGCTGTGCGCAAGCAAAATGTTCTCATGCATCAAATCCTCAAGCGGCAGATTTGTCTCATAGTCCTGATCGGCATGGATCATTACATATTTCGCCTCAGGCTTTACGCCAATTAGCGTCAACAGATCAATGAAACGAATGCCTTCCCATTCCGTGTCCAGCTTCGACCAGCGGGTCACGCAATGAATATCATTGACCTGCTTCACCTGCGGGAGCGCCATGATTTGCTCATATGTAAAAACCTTTTCCTCTTCTACTTCTCCAAATATCCGCAATGTCCACGCCGTCATATCATACTCCGGCACATCCCCTTCATGCAGGATCGGGAAGCGGTCCGTTGTTGTTTGACCAGGCGGCACCCGGTGCGCCAGCTCAGGAGCGACATTTGCTTTTAGAGCAGGGGCTTTTTTTAAACGTTCTGCTTTCTTGCTTGTGTTCATGCTGTTCCAAGCCTCCTCAAAAGAATGATTTCACAAACAGCCAAGATTAGACTGTTCGTGATGATTCTTACTTCGTAAGCATAAGCTTATGTTCTTCTATTCTACTATAGGATATAAGACAAGACTTGCGACATAAGCTATTGACACCATTTTGTAACAATGATAATATTTCCATACAATTCCGAGTGGATTAATCATGTTAATTATTCATTTTATACTAATGGAGGTTTATAACGATGAAATCGCGTACCAAATGGCTCCTTTCCGGATCACTGGCCTTGTCTCTTCTATTCTCATCCGCCTTGCCATTGTCAGTGGCCGAGGCTGCAGCAGTCCAAACAAACGCTGTCCAGCAATCTTCCACAACAGCTATAGCCGAAAATGAGCTGTTCCTGCAAGAGAAGTACGGTATCGCCTTCCAAGCAGGTTCGGTTACAAAAGGACAATTCCTTCAGCATATCGCCAAGATACTTAAGCTCGAGTCCGCCGAGTCCTCACCAGCCTTCACCGACCTTAATGCCGACAGTCCTTATTATACATCGGCTGCAGCATTATATGAGCAAGGTATTATTACTTCATTAAAAGTAGATGCCAGCCAGCCTCTTCAAGCGTCAAGCGCCCTTTACATCGCGGTGAAGGCTGCCGGACTTGCCGAGCTCGCCCATACGTATCCGTTAAAGAAAACAACAGGTGCACTGAAGCAAATCGGTTATTCGCCAGCGGGTCTCAGCCTGTCTGCTGCGCAAGAGCTTGCGGCTGCTGTACATAGCGGACTACTCCCTTCTTCTTTATATAAAGAAGTAAAAGGAAAAGCGGCATCTCCTGAACTGGCAGAAACGCTTCTCGTACAAATCCTTTCTATTAAAGGAGATTACAAGCATTATATCGGTTACACGTCCGATGCAGATATTTATGGCAAACTGGCAGATGCCTACAACACATCCGATATCATTCAGTCGCCAGAGCTTCAAACGGTGGTCGATACAGCGCTGAAGCAAAATCTCGTTACCGGCTACAATCTGAAGGATGATCGTTATGACGCCAACTTCGTCGACTCCTTATCCCTGACCTACGGACATGATAATCTGAAGCATGCGGTTCAACTAATTGGTCTGCTCCGCAGCGAAGGGATTCGTGCCAAAGTACAATTCGAGCCTAAAACCTCCGCTTTTATCTATTTGAAGGAATGGGGAGAGCCTGTTCAGTCGGACAGTTATAAAGTTGTACAAATCGAGAACGGCAATTATATTGCTTATGCAAAAGAATATGATTTGAAATTCGAGTTTAATAATGCGGCGGACAAAGCCCGCTTCCAATCGGTTATTTTGCAATATGCGAAAAAGAACAGCGAAGACCAGACCGGTCTCATCGCCAGCTCCTGGTGGCAGCCGCTCTATTACTCCTTAACCAAGCTGGATGACTATATCCAAATTACAAATAACAAAATTACCGGCAAAGGGCATTATTATGCACAATCCTTCTCGTTAAACGAGCCGTCCGCTGCTATTGCAGAAGGCTTCAAACAGCTGGGTGCCGGACTCCACATTCAATCCTACCCAATCTGGGTTGACAAACCATTCTTCAACTACTTAAATGGTGAACCGCTTTAAAAGAAATCGAAGCTGAATCTAAAAAGTGGCCGTACAGGGTTCTGTACGGCCACTTTTCTTTGTCATTTAAATGACCGCAACAGCCCGAACCGGAGATCCGTCGCCGCTGACGATGCGCAAAGGGAAACCGTAGAACATAAAATCGGCTTCAGACGGAAGAAGATCCAATCCCCGCAGCCCCGTATAGGTCACAATATGGATCCCCAGCAATGCCCGCTCCAGCTCTTCAGACAATTCACCGCCGACGAACGGCGGTTGCAGCGCAGCGAGTCGGTCAAAGCATTCTATCCCAACGGATTCGCGGAAAAAGAGCCCCCGGCTTTCCGGCCAGACAAGATCATTCATACGTACTACGCGCGATGTACCAAAAAATCGCTCCAATGGCAGTTCATCCAAAGTTGCGGCACCGGGATGCATGTGCGAAGGCGCGTCCACGTGGGTTCCGGTATGGCTTCCCATCGAAAGCTGCCTCAGTTCCCAAGTCTGACACTCATACGTATGTGCTACCTTGACTTTAACCTCCGGATCACCGGGATATACGGGCATCCCATCAGCAATAGGTACCGACAAATCAATTACTCTCACTCAGACGCCTCCTCTTCCTTCCGGCTGCCGTCGTGTTGCATGGAGTTATCGTTCTCCGTTCTCTTTCATTCCTCAACGATTGCGACCGGACGCGCCCAGCCTGCACTCGCTTTTTCCACTTTGATTGGGAAGCAGCTTACTTTGAACCCAAACGGCTTCGGAATTTGGTCCAGATTAGCCAGTTTCTCGATCTGGCAATACTCCCGGTCCTTGCCGACATAATGCGCTGCCCATAGAACGCCTTCCTTTGGCTGCTTTTTGTACGCTTCAGCTTGGAGATTGAGCGGAATATCCCATCCCCAGCCGTCAGTACCAACTACCTTAATGCCTTGATCCAGCAGCCACAGCGTAGCTTCTGCGGATACACCGGCATGAAGGAACGCATAATGTTCGTGGTACAGCCGTTTGTCCGCGTCGCTCCGAATGAGGACAATATCATATGGTTTCAACGTATACTCGATCCGCTTTAACTCGGCTTTCAGATCGTCCGTCGTTATTTCATAGCCTGGCGGCTTGGTGCTGAAATCGAGCACGACACCGTCGGAATAAAACCATTCGAGCGGCATTTCGTCAATCGTTCTTGCCTGCTTCCCTTCGGAAGTCGGCCAATAGTGCCATGGCGCGTCGATATGGGTACCCGCATGCGTATTCAGGGTTACTGTTTCCGTCGCCCAGGCTTTGCTTTCCGGAAAATCATCTTGCTTAAGCCCTAGTATAGCAGCCGCTTGCATCGCTCCAGCCTCATGGCTCGAATACTCGATCTTCGCTGGCAGAGGTTCTCGAATGCTTGGACTAATCGGCACACTTAAATCGATAAGCTTCATCATGTAGTTCTCCCTTGTCTCCCGATTTCAGCCTCATTATACCATATTGGGCCGTGCCAATCATGTACAGCAGCCTGTCCGTTGCTTATTGATGAATGATCTAGAAGGATATTTCATGAGAAAAAGAGACCACCCAATGGGATAGCCTCTTTCCTTCATGCTATTCTTCTGCCGTTTCGCTCTTCGGATTCAGATTAGCTGACATCCGGATGAAGATATCCGTTGCTTTCTCAATATCATCAAGCTCAAAGCCGTCATACAACTTAAACATGATACGCTCGCGCATTTCCATCACTTGATCGACCAGCTTGCGGCCTTCATCCGTCACGCTGAGCATGACGATCCGACGGTCAAACTCGCTCCGTGAACGCTCCACGTAGCCGAGGTCGATCAGACGGTCTGAGATGCCGGTTACTGCACCGCTTGTAATGCGCAGCCATTCTGCCATTGCAGAAGCCTTCTGTGGTCCCTGTTGAGCCAGAATAATGACCATCTTGCCTTCCGTCATTCCTAGGCCGTGAACATTAAACCGGTTATATTCCGCGTTAATCAACCTGCGCAGCTTACGGAATCCATCATCCAACTCTCTTAGTTTGTGAAGCTTCTCTTGGTCCAGGTCCATCCATCCACCCTCGCTAATACATTCATATCTATAAATATACCGTTTTTTGAACGTACAGCCAAGTCCAGCTTAAGAATAAAGCAAATGAATCGGTTCTTTGCCCAATACAATTTTTCTCGCGCCGTGCCAAAGTAACCGCATAGCCGCCTGCAGCGGCCAGGCAGCGGTAGAAGCAGCGGAAGCAACAAGGCCGTAACGCTGCGTCTCAGACAGACCGATAACAACCGGATGCGTTCCAAATTCAGAAATGGGAAGCTCCTGGGCGAGCTGCTTCATCGACACAATCTGCGCGGAAGTTAATTGATCGGTAAATAAGCAAAAGGTCGCCATATGGGTCATCTTATCCCAGCAGCCGGGAGCCTGAAGCTTCTGCTTGCCCGGTATAACCCGCTGGCGTTGGGCAAAAATCAGCTCTCCTCCGCAATAAACGGATATGCTGCTGCGAAACTCGGCGTATTGAAACTGCTCCTTGCGCGATGTACGACCCGGACATAGGATATCCGCCTGCATCCATACGGCTCCTTGTCCAAGATAAACATTCGTATGGCTGTGAAGCCGGGCATCCTTATAGAGCATCACAGGCTCAGGCATATGCTCAACTATAGCGCGATCTTCAAGGCGGAAGTTCTGGCTGATGAAGGACCCGTTCGGCTTGCCGGTTAGCGGGCTCGGATGAACCTTCATATATGACTGCGTCGTGATATAACTATGCGAAGAGCTTTGCGCATGCCATTCCAGCTCGTAACGATCACCTGCCAGCAGTCCTGGTGATGCATCCATAACGATAACACCCAGCTGTTCCTGGAGCGGAAAACTTTTGGCGATCTTAATGGGCGAGGTATGATACTTGTCGGCGATTCTCGTTGCGCCATCCTTGAAATGAAACGAAGCGCGCAGTACAGACGTCCGTACCGCGCGCTCTTCCATAGATCCTGCCGTCATTCTTAATGCTGGTGCGGCATCGGGCCAAGCTGCACGATATGTCCATGCGCTTCGCCCCGCGCATGAGCAAATTCATGCTCCAGCCAGCCGACAATCTCAGTAACCCCTTCTCCGCCAAACATATTGGAGAATACAAACGGACGATCCCCGCGCATCCGCTTCGAATCCGCATCCATCACTTCCAGACTTGCTCCGACGAACGGAGCAAGATCAATCTTGTTAATAACGAGCAAGTCCGAACGCATGATGCCGGGACCGCCCTTACGAGGAATTTTTTCGCCTTGGGCCACGTCAATAATATAGATGAAGAGGTCTACCAGCTCCGGGCTAAAGGCCGCTGCCAGATTGTCGCCGCCGCTCTCAATAAAGATCAAATCCAGCTTCTCGAACCGCCGCTCCAGCTCTTCAATTGCTTCAAAATTCATGGAAGCATCTTCGCGGATGGCGGTATGAGGACAACCACCTGTCTCCACCCCGATGATCCGCTCTTCCGGAAGAACTCCTGTGTTGACCAGAATCCTCGCATCTTCCTTTGTATAAATATCATTCGTAATGACCGCAAGGCTGTATTTTTCGTGCAGCTCCCGCGATAACCGCTCAACAAGCGCTGTTTTCCCCGAACCAACCGGCCCTCCGATTCCGATCCGAATTGGACGCGATGCGTCGATTGCCGGCTTCTCCCACTCTTGGTGCGAATGTCCTTGTCCTTGGCACATAGGCTTCCCCCGCTTTCTCATAATAGTTATGACATAAATAAACGTGAGTACAATTGTTCATGCCGGATCATGGCCAGTTCCGCCATCGGCATATTGGAGTAAGCCTCTTCCGGTTCCATCTGCATCGCCAGCTCCGCGGCTTCTACAGTCTGCGCCGAGAGCTTTGCAATAAGCGTTTGTCCTTCTGTTTGGCCGATCGACATCAGCCGCAAAGCGCTGTTCACACAGGTTACAGCACAAGCATACAAATACCCCTGAATGGCCTGCTCTTCCTTTACGCCCAGCCGCCAGCAAATAAACCCGTGAACGAGCGGGTGCGTAGCCTGGCACTCCCCGCGCCGCAATGCTTCATTTAACAGTGACCATTCTATCTGAGGATAAATGGCAGCTGCCAGCTGAAGAAGACGGCGGCCCATCTTCTCCATTCCAACCCTTGTTTCCACCGCGATGCGCTGGACATGCACAAGCCGCTCAACAGCCCAAATCCCGTTCCATCGCTCCAATGGCGCATCCCGATATACGGCTCGTATGATCATGACATCCGAAGTAGCCCAGCTTTGCATCATCATGACTGACGCATACTCATACAGCTGCCCGCTATGGCGAATACGTCCTTCCTGCACCATTGTCTCAAGACCAAATGAATGGGAAAAACCGCCAATCGGCAGGGCGGAATCCAATAATTGCTGCATGACCAGCCAAGCTGCAGGATGATTCATCACCTAACAGCCCCTTCCCTAGAACAAAAAGTAGCGCTGCGCCATCGGCAGTGACTGCGCCGGTTCGCAAGTCACATGCTCGCCATCAACCGTTACCTTGTAGGTCTCCGGATCAACCTCAATGACCGGCGTAGCATCATTATGAATCATGTCCTTCTTCGTCACAGACCGGCAGTTCCGTACCGGTTCAACCCGCTTCTGCAATCCAAGCTGCTGATCGATGCCGCGGTCAAACGCCGCTTGCGAGACGAATGTGATTGAGCTGCTATGCACAGCCTTGCCAAAAGAGGCAAACATCGGACGTCCAAATACCGGCTGCGGCGTTGGAATGGAGGCATTCGGATCCCCCATTTGAGCGTAGGCGATACTCCCGCCCTTCAGCACCATGTCCGGCTTTACGCCAAAAAACATCGGCTGCCACAGCACCAGATCTGCGAATTTGCCGATCTCCAGCGAGCCTACCAGATGGGAAATGCCATGTGTAATGGCGGGATTAATCGTGTATTTCGCCACGTAACGCTTAATACGGAAATTATCGCTCACCGTGTCGGGCGACAATGGACCGCGCTGCTGCTTCATTTTATCCGCGGTTTGCCAGGTCCGGATGATCACTTCACCAACCCTCCCCATCGCCTGGGAATCGGAGCTGATCATGCTGAAGACCCCCATATCATGCAAAATATCTTCCGCTGCAATCGTCTCGGGGCGAATACGGGAATCTGCAAAAGCCACATCCTCCGGTATTCTGCTGTCCAGATGATGGCAGACCATCAGCATATCCAGATGCTCTTCAATGGTATTAATCGTAAAAGGCCTCGTTGGATTCGTTGAGGATGGGAGGACATTCATCTCGCCTGCCGCTACAAGGATATCCGGTGCATGACCGCCGCCCGCGCCTTCGGTATGATAGGTATGAATGGTGCGTCCGCCAATCGCCCTTAGCGTATCCTCAACAAAACCCGCTTCATTAAGCGTATCCGTATGAATGGCGACCTGAATATCATATTGATCCGCTGCTGTTAGGCATGCCTCAATGGCTGCAGGAGTTGTCCCCCAGTCTTCATGAAGCTTCAGACCGACAGCACCGGCTTCGATCTGTTCAATAAGCGGTGATGTGAACGAAGCATTGCCTTTGCCGGTAAAGCCGAGGTTCATGGGAAAATGCTCCGCTGACTCCAGCATACGCCGCATATGCCAAGCTCCCGGAGTAACGGTTGTAGCATTAGTGCCAGCAGCTGGGCCGGTGCCACCGCCGATCATCGTGGTAATTCCGGAAGAAAGCGCCGTTTCGATCTGCTGCGGACATATAAAATGAATATGCGCATCGATCCCTCCGGCCGTGATGATCTTCCCTTCTCCGGCAATCACCTCTGTGCTCGCGCCAGCTGTCATACCCGGAGTAACACCGTCCATGATATCGGGATTGCCTGCTTTGCCAATGCCAACAATATAGCCGTTCTTAATACCTATATCAGCCTTCACAATTCCCCAATGGTCAATGATGACTGCATTCGTAATTAGGGTATCAAGTACTCCATCATCACGCACTGCACTGCTGGACTGCCCCATGCCGTCGCGGATAACTTTCCCGCCGCCAAACTTGCATTCATCGCCATAAACGGTATAGTCCATCTCAATCTCCGCCCACAGCTCGGTATCCGCCAGCCTTACCGCATCTCCGGTTGTAGGCCCGAACATCGCCGCATATCTTTGCCTGTCGATGACACTCATCCGCCTTCCCCTTCCCATGAAATGAGACGTGTACGGACTTCTTCCGGCATTTTGCCCGCTTCCGCTTTGCCCTGCGTTAATCCGTTCAAACCGTATGACAGCTTCGCGCCGCCCAGTTCAACCAGCGTTACCGGCTTTTCTTCTCCCGGCTCGAAACGGACGGCTGTACCAGCGGGTATATGTAGACGCATGCCAAAGGCAGCCTCTCGATCGAAGGATAATGCCCGGTTCACTTCAAAAAAATGAAAATGAGAACCAACCTGCACGGGACGGTCGCCCGTATTGACGACTACCGCTTTCACCGTCCGTCGCCCAGCGTTTAATATGATAGAGCCCGCCGTAACTCTGTATTCCCCTGGTATCATAGAAGCTTTCCTCCTAAAAAGAATTGCGAAGCAATTCTTACTTCGTAAGCATTTGCGAAGCAATTCTTGCTTCCCAAGCATCAGGCTATAGCAGCCATTGGCTTAGCTGGAGATCGGATGATGGATCGTAATCAGCTTCGTTCCGTCCGGGAAAGTTGCTTCTACTTGAACCTCGCGGATCATCTCGGGAATCCCGCCCATTACGTCATCGCGTGTTAACACTTGTGTGCCATATTCCATTAATTCCGCAACAGTCTTGCCGTCGCGCGCACCCTCCATAATTTCAGAGGTTATAAGCGCCACGCTTTCCGGATAGTTCAGTTTAACTCCACGTTTCATTCGCCTTCTCGCCAAATCCGCAGCGATCGTAATGAGGAGCTTCTCCTTCTCGCGTTCTGTCAGTTGCATGCTTTCACCTCTCCCAAAGTGTATTAGTTCCATTATAGACAGCCGTTAGGTTGAAGTAAATGAATTTATGTTAGGTAATATGACACATAATTAAAACAAACAATTAGATTTGTACATTTTATCGCTATTCCTCACTTAAATATGACACAACAATGTCGAATGAAGGATGAATATGTAAAAAACCCGCAAGCGGCACGCTTTACAAAAGCGTCCACTTGCGGGTTTCATTTGTTTATAGACTATTTTTTCGCAACATATTTACGGATATCGAAGGCTACCGCCACGACGATAATTGCACCTTTGATGATCAGCTGCCAGTAAGGGCTGATACCGATGTAAGTCAGACCGTAGTTGATTACGGTGAAGATCAATACGCCGGCAACAACGCCTTTCACACGGCCAACGCCGCCTGTTGTCGATACGCCGCCAACGACGCAGGCTGCAATCGCATCAAGCTCGTACATGTTACCATAGTTGTTTGTTGCGCCGCCTGTACGTGCCGCTTCCAGAACGCCCGCCAGACCGTACAAAGCACCAGCGATACCATAGATCCACATCAGGCATTTCGCTACATTGATACCGGATACGTGAGCAGCTTGAATGTTGCCCCCGATCGCGTACATGTTTTTACCAAGAGTTGTTTTGTTGAAGACAACCCATACGATGAACGCAACGAAGATTGCAATCAATACGATGTAAGGCAGGGACCAGTCACCGCTGCCGATCGAACCAATACCAAGCTCAGAGAAATCTTTGCGCAGACCGCCGATAGGCTGCGATTGGTTAGGCGGCATATCGAAGTACAGGGAGTTCGCACCGTATACAGCAACCATCGTACCCAGCGTTGCGATAAATGGCGGAACATTAAACTTAGCCACGATAATACCATTAATCAAGCCGACAATGAGACCTACTACGATCGCAATAACAATCGGAAGAATCAGTGGCAAATGCGGCAGATCCGGGAAGAACTTGTTCGCGTAATCCGAGCTTTGCAGCATCGAAGCGGATACGACTGCCGTCAGACCTACTACGCGGCCGGCCGACAAGTCAGTACCGGCAGTAATCAGGATAAACGCCGCACCAAGCGCAATGATAAGACGCGTCGATGATTGAATCAGCATATCCCGGAATGTTGTAACGGACAGGAAGTTCGTGTCCATTATTGTAATAGCAGCGATTAGCAGGATCAGAACGATCCAGATCGCGTTTTGCGAAAATATACTTTTAGCTCTTGAACCTTTTGTAGCTTCCATGAGTGTTAATCCTCCTTCAAATCCTCATCACTAGCCCGTCTGAGCAGCCAGCCTCATAATGCTTTGTTCCGTCGCGTCTTTGCCATCGAGAATACCGGTTGCACGTCCCTCGGACATAACCATAATCCGGTCAGACATCCCGATAAGCTCCGGCATTTCAGACGAAATCATAATGATGCTTTTTCCTTGCTTCGCAAGATCAATAATGATCTGGTAAATCTCGTATTTAGCACCAATGTCGATACCGCGTGTCGGCTCGTCGAGGAGCAGAATGTCTGGATCTGTCAGCAGCCAGCGTGCGAGAAGCACCTTCTGCTGGTTACCGCCAGATAGATTACGGATCAGCTGGTTAACCGAAGGCGTCTTTGTTCTGAACTTTTCGACGCCTTTTTTCGCTTCGTCTCGCATTTTTGATTCATTGAGCAGCCCCATTGGTCCTTTATACAGGCCAAGATTAGCGATTGCTGTGTTATCGGTAATGTTCAACACCGGGAAAATACCGGTTACGCGGCGTTCCTCTGTGAGAAGCGCAATCTTATGTTTCTTCGCATCAATCGGGGACTTGATCGTAATTTGCTTGCCGTCTTTGAAGATCGCGCCGGATTTCACGGAACGAAGTCCAAACAGGGCTTCAATCAATTCCGTCCGCTGCGCGCCAACAAGACCGCCTACGCCAAGAATTTCACCTTTGCGAAGCTCAAAGCTTACATCTTTGAAGGATTTCGGATTTACGGAAGTCAGACCCTCTACCTTCATCATCACTTCGCCCGGTACGTTCGTACGCTCAGGGAAACGATCGGACAGATCACGGCCAACCATACGCTGAATGATCGTATCGATGGTTAATTCCTTCGATTCCCACGTACCGATGTATTTGCCATCGCGCATGATGGTTACATCATCGGAGATACGCAGAATTTCTTCCATTTTGTGCGAGATATAAATGATGGCCACGCCGCGTGCACGCAGCTTATTAATAATCGCGAACAATTGCTCAACTTCGTTGCCCGTCAGGGAGGAAGTCGGCTCGTCCATTACGATAACTCTCGAATTGAACGACACGGCTTTCGCAATCTCAAGCGATTGAATTTTGGACACCGACAATTCGCCGACCAGTTGGTTCGGATCAATGTCCATGTTCAAATCTTCAAACAATGCGACTGTGTCTTTGTACATCTTTTTATGGTCAATAAACCGAAACGGCTTAACGCCGGTCATCGGAAATCTGCCAAGCCAAATGTTCTCCATTACGCTGCGCTGAGGCACCGGATGAAGCTCCTGGTGAATCATCGATACGCCGCTATTAAGGGCGTCTTTCGAGCTTTTAATGTCTGCTTTTTGTCCATTGAGGAAAACCTCACCCGCATCCGGATGATAAATACCAAACAAGCATTTCATTAGTGTCGATTTGCCTGCACCGTTCTCGCCCATCAAGGCGTGTACCGTACCCTGCCGAACTTTCAACGTTACGTTATCAAGTGCCTTAACGCCAGGGAAAGTCTTTGTAATATTGTTCATCTCAAGCAAATAAGGATGCTGCTCTGCCATTTATATAGCCTCCTTTAATCCGGCTCCCATCCAAGAAGCAAGGTACAAAAAAACAGGGGGCGACGGAAGTGTGGTTGTCGCTCCCTGTTTCTTCGTTATTTTTTATTTTTCTGAAGCTAATTACTTACTTTATTTACTGCGCGAATTACTTCGCGGACTCTTGCGTTACCTTTTGGTATGGAATCCAAACGTACTTGCCGTCTGTGATGTCATAGCCAGTGTTTTCTTTTGTAGGAGTTTCGCCAGCTGCAAGAGCTTTCATCAGCATGACAGTAGCTTTACCTTGGTTATCAGCATCATTCAGAACCGTACCAAGCATAGTGCCGTCTTTCAGAGCTTGCATAGCCGGGTCAGTTGCGTCAACGCCTACAACCGGCATTTTCTTGTCGCCTTTGAAGTAGCCAGCTGCTTTCAGAGCTTCGATCGCGCCGAGTGCCATGTCATCGTTGTTTGCGAGTACTGCTTCGATTTTGTCGCCATGGGAACCAAGGAAGGCTGCCATTTTTTCTTGACCTTTAACGCGGTCCCACATTGCTGTATCTTCAGCCAGCTTTTGAACTTTGATGCCAGCATCTTCGATGGCTTGTACGGAGAACTTCGTGCGAAGCTCAGCGTCTTGGTGGCCTGGCTCGCCTTTCAGCATTACGTATTGCAGAACGCCGTCGCCGTTTTTGTCAGCATCAGGATTTGCTTTCCAGTAGTCTGCTACAATCTCGCCTTCCATTGTGCCGGACTCTTCCGCTTTTGCACCTACGAAGAACGCTTTGTCCCACTTCGCAAGGTCGTCAGCCAATGGCTCGCGGTTGATGAATACAACCGGAATGTCGGCTCTTTGAGCTTTGTCGATAATAACGCCTGCTGCCGTGCGGTCAACCGGGTTAATCGCCATTGCTTTTACTTTTTTCGTAATAAACAAGTCAACTTTATCGTTTTGCGTCGGTTGGGAGTTTTGGCTGTCAACGATGTCAACCTTAACGTTGCCTTCAGCCGCTTTCGTAATCGAGTTCCTCACGCCGCTCATAAACGTGTCGTCGAACTTGTAGATCGCTACGCCTGTTTTCGGAAGGCTGCCGCCGCCGGAACCGCCGTTATTATTATTTCCGCAACCTGCTGCTGTAAGTAGTACTGCTCCCGCAACGAGTGCCACTGTCCATTTTTTCATCTCTGTAATACCCCCCGAGTGAATTAAGTAATGCGAGCTAGCTGTTGTTTGCTTGCTGCATCCTTATTATGTCGAAATTTGAAATGGATTCGAATCTAATATTCTCATCTTTTTTATTAATATTCTCATCAATTTCATATTACTGAACGACCGGAAAGAGCAGCTTCTGGTTATCTTTCCAAAACATGTTACTTCTGTCGATCAATTTCCGATCAATTTCGACACGGTCGGGGACTTTATGCCCAAGCGCAGCTTCCATTGCATATTTGATGCCAAGGTAACCCATGCTGAACGGATTTTGTACAATCAGCTTCTGCAGCTGGTTCTCCTGCAGCATCTCCAAAAGCTCCTGAGAGCTGTCAAAGCCAATCAGCTTAACCCGCTCCCCCGCCTGTTCGTTCTTCAGCTCCAAGGCCGCACCGATCGAAGCTTCCGTATTAAGCGCTATGATTCCATCCAACTCTTGCTTGTGCATCGCCTGGCTGACAGCTTTCGTGCATTGATCCCGGTCGCCGGAGCATTGTACCCGATCCACAATTCGAATGCCCGGATGCTTCGCCGCTGCATCAAGGATGCCTTGCTCTCTAAGTTTTCCGTTAATCCCCCCGGCAGCATGGGGCACGATGGCTATATTCCCACGTCCCTCAAGCTGTTCAGCCAGCTCATTAAATGCTTCTTGGCCCGCCGCATGGTTATCCATGCCGATATAGGACTTTGTCTTCCCCGAAGTAAGCAGGCTGTCAATCGCAATAACCGGGATATGCCGTTCCGCAGCAGCCTTCAGGAACGGAGCAAACGCCTCATCATCACTGGCTCCAAGGACAACCGCATCGGGCTTCGTAATGAGCGACTGCATCGCTGCCTGCACTTGACCTTCCACATCGTCTTCCTCATAGGAAGCCGTCATGTACATCGTGATGCCAAACTCCTTGACTGCCGCTTGCGCGCCAAGCACAACGTTTTGCCAATAATCACCCTCATTGGATCGCAATATAACTTGAATGGTTAGATCTGAAGGCTTCTGCTTCCGCTCAAGAAATCCCGGATTAAAGGCCGATATGAGCAGAACCAGGGCCGTAACAGCTAGCAAAGCGCTTATGATCATCCTTTGTCTCCGGTTCATTCTCCCCGATCTCTCCCTTCCGCCTGCTCCAGTTCCATGGCCGGGAAACGGATCGTAACGGTTGTCCCTTCTTCCAGTTCACTTTCGAAATGCAGGCCATAGGGCTGCCCATAAAATAACCGGATCCGCTCCTGCACGTTCATTACGCCTACTCCCGAGCCTTTCGAACTAGTGACTTGACCGGCCATCACCTGCTCCAGCCGATCTTCACTCATGCCTAGTCCGTTATCCCTGACTTCAATGACAACATCCTGGCCGTCCAGCCTGGCTTTCACCCAAATATGACCCTTGTCTACAGAAGGCTCTATGCCATGGACAAGCGCATTTTCAATTAAGGGCTGAACGATCAGCTTAAGCGTGGCGTAGCTCAAGACATCGTCCTCCGCGTCAATTGAAAAATCAAACTTATTCTTAAACCTCATCTGCTGAATAACGAGGTAATTACGCGCATGCTCAAGCTCATCACCAATCGTAATGACGCTTTTCCCCTTGCCCAGACTGATCCGGAACAGCTTCGATAAGGAGGTAATCATCGTTGTCACTTCTTCGTTCTTGTTCATCCCAACCATACGGACCACAGAGTTCAGCGTATTGTACAGGAAGTGCGGGTTAATCTGCGCCTGCAGGGCTTCAAGCTCATAGGTCCGTTTGCTTTCCTGCTCCGTTACGATTTGCCGCATGAGCTTCTTGATCGTACCGATCATAATATTGAAGCGGTCAGCCAGCTGCCTCACTTCAAGCGGCCCTTCCCCCATCGCTGTCTGCTCAAAATTGCCATGTTCCACATTTTTCATAGACAGCTCAAGCTGCTTGATTGGCCTGGAGATCCGCCGCGAAACGATACTCGACAGCAGCACAACAATTAGAATCAATGCAAGAAGAAGCTGGAACATGGATCTGTTCAGCTCCGAAATGGACGTCATGGCTTCATTCTTGTAGGATACCCCCACGACCTTCCAGCCTACATTTCCGATGGTCTGAACACTGATGATCTTGGTAGCGGCCGCGGTTTGATCGATATAACTGCCATAGGTATGTTTAAGGGCAAGCTCGACGTTTTCATCTTTCAGCCCCGCATAGATAAGCTGAAGCTGAGGGTGATAGACAATGTTGCCGGCGGATTCATCCAGGATATAGACATATCCCTTCTCGCCAAGGCTTACTCTGTCGGATAATTCATCAATGGTGTTGAAATTCACATCAAGAACGAGCACGCCTTGAATCGTCTTGCCGTTATGAATGATCGTAATGCTCTTACTGAGGGAGACCACCCATCTGAACTGCTCCTTATAAAAGTTCTGCACATGCGGAAGCGAGATAGACAGATGGCCAGGCGTATCCAGCGCGCTCTGGAACCAGCTCTCACTTGTTACAGCAAGGGCTTTCTTCATCGCAACATCCGGTAAATCCATAACAAGCTGTCCTTTATCATCAAAGAGAGCTAGCGAAACGGTATCCGCCCGGGTAGACATCATCGTCGCGAGCTGTCGCTGGAGAACCTCCGAATCGACATCCCCGCCTTGCGTGATCGTGTGATACAGCATATTGAACAGATCTGAAGTCGCCTGCACGTTATTTTCGAGACTGTAGCTGACTTGATCTACGATCTGCTGCGAATTGCGGAACGCGTTCTCTTCCGCCGTTGTGGCAAACCGGCTGTAAAGCACCGTGCTTACAACAATAATGATAAAGACCGAGAACAAGATTAAAGAGACAGAAAAGATGTATTGAATGCTTTTGCTATTCCCGTTCCCTCGCTTCATCTGGAGGACTCCGTCAAGCCGCTGCGGTATTCCTTGGCCGATACACCCGCATATTTCTTAAAGCAGAGGCTGAAATAATTCGGGTCGGCAAACCCGACCTTCTCCGCAATCTCGAAAGTCTTCAGTTCAGATGTCCGCAAATACTCTTTCGCCGCTTCCATCCGCAGCTGCAGCAAATAAGCACCGTAGGTCATCTTGACTTCCTTCTTGAACAAGCTGCTGAAGTAGCCCGTGCTGATATGAAGATGAGCGCAGACTACGGCAATGGACAGCTCGCGGTCTCCAAAATGGCTTTTCGTAAATTGGACAGCTTCCTCCACAATATGCTTGTACGAATGCTGCCGGCGGCTTGCAATCCGGCTCCGCACTTTGCTGCATAAATCAGCGAACCACGCTTTGGTCTCATTCAGCGTATTGAGCTTCTGGTATTGATCCAGAATTCCGCTCGCAAAGATCGGGTTCGTGCCGTCGTCGATCATTTTGGACAGTTTGATAATGGCCGTAACCATCTCGAGCAAATAGTGCTCGAAGTTATGCACTTGTACTGGCGCCTGCACACGTGCGATATCCTCAAACAGCTCATCAATGACATCGGAAAGCTCCTGCTCGGTCCCCACCTTAATCGAACGGACCAGATTCTGCTCCTTCCACTCGTCAAAGATCAGCTTCTCCTGCACACGGTCTTCCATATCGTCAATGCAGATAATTTGATTAATCCCGAGAATACGCCGGTAATCCAGTGCCACCTCAGCGGCTTCATACGAATACTTCAAGCTGCGGATATCACGGGTAAACGTCCCTACCCCAATCATGACCGGGAGCCTTAAAAATCTTTCGATGCTTTGCAGAATCTCCTTCAAAGCGTCCTGGGTAGACTCCATCACCTCATCAACCTGACCCAAAGGACTAACGGTGAACAGGACAACTTGGTCCTGATGAATGAATACCTTGCCCAGCTTATGCCGGGTCCATATTTCACTGGCAATATTCGTAATCGAGAACAGCTTCAGATCCAGGTCCTTAATCGAGGAAAAAGCGTTCTGCGGGTCCGGCTCTTCCTCCGGCTTGTCCGAATGGAGAACGGAAATTACCGACACGACATATCCGTCGCCCTCCAGCTCCATGCCGTATTTCTCCGCCTTCTCCCGGATGCTTGCCAACGACTGATGGCGAGTGATTAAGGAAGACAGAAACTTCTCTCTCACAATCGGCAGCGTCAGACGGTAATGCTCCTGCAGAAGCTCGACGTTATTGCGCATCTCCCTTTCTTCATCCATCCTCCGCTTCACCTGCAGCACAGTGTCGGTTAATTGACTGCCCGAAAAAGGCTTCAGCACATAAGCTTCGACTTGCAGGTTAATCGCCTGCTTGGCATATTCAAACTCATCATGTCCCGTCAGAATGACAACCCGGGTGATCGGATACATTTTTTTCACCCAATCGGAAAGCTCGAGTCCATTCATATAAGGCATGCTAATATCGGTAATGAGCACATCAGGCTCCATTTTTTCTACAAGCTCCATTGCTTCTTTGCCGTTTCCTGCTGTCTTTACTTCGGAGAAACCGCAGCTTTCCCAGTCAATCTCCATCATCAGACCTTCGGTAACTTCCGGTTCATCATCAACCAGCAGCAATTTATACATGATGTCTGTTCCTCCTTCATCAAACCCGTACTCATTTTGCCACAAATAAATAGACGGTAACATAAAATTTGTCGAAAAATGTAGCCAGTTAGAGCGTAATGACCATAATAAGCCTAATTTACTCTGTTTTACAAGCATTTACGCCTCATCTCGGCTCCTGCTCCGGTAGCCAACGTTTGTCCGATATGATAAACTCAAAGGTATGACATTACATGGGAGGGACTAGCATGGCGCCTAAGAAAATGAGATCAGATATGATCAAAAAAGGATTTGACCGCGCACCTCACCGCAGTCTTTTGCGGGCAGCAGGCGTTAAGGAAGAAGATTTCGGCAAACCGTTTATCGCGGTTTGTAACTCTTATATTGACATTATTCCAGGTCACGTCCATCTGCAGGAATTCGGCAAGCTGGTTAAAGAAGCCATTCGTGAGGCGGGCGGCGTGCCGTTCGAGTTCAACACAATCGGCGTAGATGACGGGATCGCGATGGGTCACATCGGGATGCGTTACTCGCTTGCAAGCCGTGAGATTATTGCTGACTCCATAGAAACAGTAGTTAACGCTCACTGGTTCGACGGTATGGTCTGCATTCCTAACTGCGACAAAATTACGCCTGGCATGATGATGGGTGCCCTTCGCGTAAACATCCCAACCATGCTCGTAAGCGGCGGACCAATGAAAGCCGGCAGAACTTCTGACGGCCGCGCAATCTCCCTGACTAGCGTATTTGAAGGCGTCGGCCAATATATCGCTGGTACGATTGATGAAGTAGGTCTTACTGAACTAGAACAATTTGGTTGTCCGACTTGCGGATCTTGCTCCGGAATGTTCACAGCTAACTCCATGAACTGTCTTGCAGAAGGCCTTGGCCTTGCAATGCCAGGTAACGGTACGATTCTTGCTGTATCGCCTGAGCGTAAAGAGTTCGTTAAAGAATCGGCTCGCCAGCTGATGAAACTGATCGAACTTGGCATCAAACCACGTGACATTGTTACAAAAGAAACTATCGACAACGCATTTGCTCTTGATATGGCTTTGGGCGGTTCAACTAATACCGTTCTACACACGCTTGCAATTGCGCATGAAGCTGGTATCGAATACCCAATCGAACGCATCAATGAAATTGCAGAACGCGTTCCGCATCTTGCGAAAATTGCTCCAGCATCCGATTACCATATCGAAGATGTTCATGTTGCAGGCGGCGTAAGCGCCGTTCTTAATGAGCTGCTCAAAAAAGATGGCGCATTGGATGGCACGCGTATAACTGTTACTGGTAAAACACTTCGCGAGAATGTTGAAGGCTGTGAAATCCTAGATACAGATGTTCTCCGTACGATCGATAACCCGCATAGCGAACGCGGCGGCTTGGCTGTATTGTTCGGCAACCTGGCTCCAGGCGGCTCGATCGTTAAAGTCGGCGCTATTGACAAATCGGTTGGCGGCTACCATAAAGGTCCTGCAATCTGCTTTGACTCCCAAGACGATGCACTGGCTGGCATCGCCGGCGGCAAAGTTAAAGAAGGTCATGTTGTCGTAATCCGCTACGAAGGTCCTAAAGGCGGTCCTGGCATGCCAGAGATGCTTGCTCCAACTTCGCAAATCGTTGGTATGGGTCTTGGCACTAAAGTCGGCCTGATCACCGACGGTCGTTTCTCCGGCGCATCCCGCGGGATCAGTATCGGCCACGTTTCACCTGAAGCGGCAGAAGGCGGCCCGATCGCCTTCGTTCAAGACGGCGACATCATTGAGCTTGATATGAACAATCGTGGAATTAACCTGCTGATCAGCGACGAAGAAATGGAAAAACGCCGCGCCGCATGGCCTGGCTTTGAACCAAAAATCAAACGTGGCTACCTGGCTCGTTACTCCCACCTCGTTACGAATGCAAGTACGGGTGGAGTTATGAAGATGTAGTTGGTTTGCATATGAAGATTGAAGCAGCTCCTTTGGGGCTGCTTTTTTGGTTTTTTGGGTTGGTTTGCAGCACTCCGCAGAAGAATGTTTCTTCTGATCGCTGTTGGTTCCGGATTCCTCTGATTCAACTTGAAGCGAGTTGGAATCCGGTAACCAAAGGCGAACGCTCCGCTTCTCCAGAAACATTCTTCTGCTCCGTTGGAGCAAAACGAACAAAACAAAAACAGCCCCGCCCTCCCGCTGACTTCATCTGAAAGCTGGTTGGGGGACAGGGAATAGAGAACACAAAAATGCCGATCAGTCCCAAAGGACCAATCGGCATTTTTTATATGATAGATGGGTTGCTGTCCAGCTCGGAAGGTTCCGCCAAGGACGTATCCGATTTGGCTGCGGCAACTTCCTGATGTGTCTTTGCTGCTTTGGTTGATGACGCATTCTTTGCACCGTTGACCGCGAACATAAGAAGCTGCTCAAGTGGCATTAACAGCATATGAGGACGAATCGAATCCCGCTTTGCTTTGCCTCTTGCATTCTGCTGCTTGTTTGTCAGTACACTGGTCAGAATTTTTAAGTAAATTCGCGTGGTCCGGGCGAACAAGCCATCAGGCAATGGCTCCACCTGGAAGCCTATCCGGTCAGCTCCGCGGTGAATCATGGTTACGCCATAGGCCGCACGCACACCCTCTGCTTCCGGATCCTTGGCAACGGCTCTTGCCAGCTCCGGTAAAGCATGATCCATTTCCCGAAGCAGCTTAATGCCTGTCGCTAGCGGCGAGCTTGACTGCAATGCGATGGAAGACAGCATTTTGTTGTCGAAATGCATCTCGACAATTTTGTCGCCGTTTTTCAAGTAGCCGTTATCCGCCAGCTTGATTGGTTCCCCATGATATTTGATCACACGGTAATGGAAGCAAGAATTCTCCCCTCCGACATGCTTTAGCCGGAAGACAAGATGGAACAATTTCTCGTAGAGGAGCCATCCACCAACCATTGTTCTTTTCCATACGGACCGTTTCGGTGTTTTCTCTGTCAATGTCATCATCTCCGCTATTCCGACAAACCGAAAGCCTCGCTTTGTCGCTACTTCCATATAAGCTTCTAGTGCAATCAGCATATTGGCAGGTGCAGTTGGATCCGCTCCTGGCGTTCGGCCGCAGTCATGAAGCAGCAGCACTTCGCCGGGACGCATCTTTCTCATCATTTTCTGCTTAAGATGCTCTGTGCCAAGCTTAACGTTCCAGTCCCCGAATATGGCCGACCACAATATGATTTGCATCTTGTTACGGTTCATGAAATCGAAAATATTCACGATTCCCCAAGGAGGCCTGTAAAAAGCGGAACGTATTCCGGTCGCCTCGCGTATTACGCCTTGAGTAAGCTCAATTTGAGTGCGCACCGTCTTTGGCCTCATAAACCAGTTGGTTTTATGAACATAATTATGAATGCCAATAATATGACCTTCATCTTGCATTCTTCGCAGCAATTCCGGATGCTTCTCTGCATGCGAGCCTACAACAAAAAAGGTAGCCTTCGCCTTATAACGGGCAAGCAGATCAAGAAGCAGTGGCGTATATTCAGGGTCGGGTCCGTCATCGAAGGTGAGAGCGATCTCGCTTGTGACACGGCCTTTCTTAAATACACGGAATCCGAAAACACGGCTGATAAGAGCAGGAATAAAGGCATAAAAGGACAAGAAGTAAAATGCCCAAAGCAGCAATTGTAACATTTTCTATTCCCCACCGTTTATGAAAGTAATAAACACGATACCTTTAATTGTACCATATGAGCATTAATTATAGGCATCGTTTTTAAAATTATAGTACAATCACAACAGGGATTTGATTCCTATAAGCGAGAGGAGATTATTGTATGCTTCCGTTTTACAAAAGATACTGGCGTACCGCATTCGACATAGCGCTAATTGCCCTTACGGTTTATCTGGTTATGTTCGTCTTCAGCTATCTGTACAAGATCGCAACACCCATTTTCTTTGCCTTTGTGATTTACCTGTTCATAGAGCCGCTGGCCAGACGGTTGAACAAAATCGGCATTCAAAAATCAATCGCATCCGGTATATCCGTCCTCGTGTTCTCGCTTGTTATTCTTGGCATTTTTTCGGCACTAGCCTATATAATTACAAGCCAGGGCACTGACTTCATTAAGGTCAAGCTGCCGCAATATCAAGAGCTTTTTAAAGAGCAGGTACAGGATGATTCAAGCTTGTTCCAGCAAAAGCTCCAAGCGCTTCCGCCGGAATGGGTCGATAAAATTACGGAATACATAAACGGAGCGACAGAATATTTGCCGAAGCTGGCTAATATTATTTTCACCGGCTTGGTCGGATATATTTCATCCTTCTCAACGTTTATTTTCAACTTCGTAATTGGTATCATTCTGGCGTACTTCCTGAGCATTGAAATTAAAATGTGGAAAAAAACAGCTAACGAAAAGACGCCTAATACATTCAAAAAAGTATTCCATTTCATGCGCGAAAATGTATTTAAAGGAATTGGCACCTACGTGAAAGCCCAGGCGAAAATGATGAGTATCACTTTCCTCGTTATTTTTGCCGCATTACTGATCTTGCGCGTAGATAACGCTTTTGCTATCGCCGTAACAGCAGGCATCTTCGACGTACTCCCGCTGCTAGGCGTAAGTACATTGTTTATTCCATGGATCATCTACTTATTCCTCGTCGGCCAAACTTCTCTGGCCGTCTGGCTGTCCGTCTTGTTAGTCGCCGTTGTTCTTACAAGACATATTGTTGAACCAAAAATTACGGGCGACTCGCTTGGCGTATCCGCATTTACGATGTTGTCCTGTATGATCGTATCGCTTCATCTGTTTGGCATTGCCGGCGTGATCCTCTCGCCGATCATCATTATCGTCATTAAGGCGCTGTACGAACAAGGCTTCTTCCACCGCTGGATCCGGACACCGCAAGGCGAATTTGACGAAGGTCCGGCTCCTGCATTAGAAGAGACCGAAGGCAAACAGCCTTCAACGGGTGTATAAAGCGATAATATCCATTACGCCGCGAAACAGCTCCGTCGCTTGATTGCTGCTCTCGGGCGGGCGATTCTCCGCCAGCACAGCAACCACATAGCGAGGCTTCTTGGCCGGACCGTACCCGGTGAACCATTGGTTCACTCGGGGCGCTCCGGCCTTTGTTATTTCGGCAGTGCCGGATTTGCCGGCCACTGCCCACAGCCCTCGGCGGATCGACCGGCCTGTTCCATGGTCGACGACCGCCTCCATGCCGCGAAGCAGCTTATGCGCGGTGGCTGGGCGAATCCGGCCGCCTTTCGCAGCAACGCTCTTCGCGGGCAGGGATACCATCCGCTGGCCGTTGGCATAGCGGATCTCCTTAACGAGGCGCGGCTCCATCACGCGCCCGTGGTTCAGCAGCGTGACTACCAGATTCGCCGCCTGCAGCGGCGTCATCAAGACATCACGCTGCCCGATAGCGGATTGCGCCATAACGCCGCCATCCGTCTTTACAGCAGCGGAAGCCGGGAATAACCGCCCGGCTTCTTCCTCACCAAGCAGCCGGAGCGGATGATGAAACGGGCCAAAGGACCGTTCCGAGTGCCAGCCGGCTTGCTTCCCGATGCCTAATGCAGCTGCTGTCCGCTGCAGCTGCTGTGCAGTTAAGCGCTCTGCGATGGTGGCAAATACAATATTGCAGGATTGTGCAAGCCCTTCCCGCAGCGAAATGGTGCCATGCCCTCCTTCTTTCCAGCAGGACAAGCCGTATTTGCCGTACTCTCCTGTACAAGTAAAGCGTTCCTTTTCATTCGTAACGCCCGCTTCCAAAGCTGCAGCCTCTGTAACCAGCTTGAAGATCGAACCTGGAACTGCTGCCTGAATGGCATGATTGGCCCATTCCTTATCATCATCCAGATGAAGCGGCTCCATCTGCGGTCTGGAGATCATGGCTACAATATCACCATTATGGGCATCCAGAACAACAACGGCGCCTTCTTTTAGCGGCTTCGCGTCGATATAGGCCTCTATCCTGTTTTGCAGCTCGAGATCAAGTGTTGTCTGAACCTGAAGCGGATAATAGGGATTACCAGGCTCAGTAATCCGGTAATTTAATCCTAATAACGGCCCTTTCCTGCCGTCTGTAAAATAAGATACGGAGGTTGCACCAGCACCATGAAGGTAATCATCAAGTGATTTCTCGAGTCCTGAGCCGCCTATAAGTTCGTTTTTCTTCCGCTTGCCCGACTCCAATTCCTTCGAATAAGCCATCTCCAGATGCTCCGGATGCTGGCTGATATAACCAATCGCCTGTTTGGCTGCAAAAGCAGCTAAATAACGGTTACGATACGGCAGCGCTCTGACTCCATTCAGATGAAGCTCTGCAAGTTCTTCCAATTCCTTCTCTGTTAATCTATAAGGGAGCTTGTCCTTCCCATGATGCCAAAAAGTCGGCTCGCGCAGCTGTTTCCACCGGCTTACCAGCTCCTCCTCAGATACACGAAGCATCCCTGCTAGCTTTCTCACAGCCTGCTTACGAATTCTCGCCTGTTCAGGGTCCCGAATGTCCATATTAACGGGAAATAAGGCAAGCGTATAATAGGTCTCTCCCGTAATTGGCTTATTATACCGGTCTACAAAATCTCCCCTGCCTGAGTCGAGTACGAGATTCCGTTCACGCTGCATCACCGACATTCGCTTCCAGCTGCTTCGGCTCATCGCAGCGGCTGCGTTCTTCTGCCCATATCCGGGTGTTAGCTGCAGCCAGGCCAGTCTCGCAATAAACCCGGACAAAATCAATAAAAATAACAATCCTATAACAGCCATACGTCTCTTCATGTAAGGAGCCTCCTGTCACTAGCTACATTATCACCTTACTGAAGCACAAAAAAACCGTCCAAATGGATCTTTCATCCATTTGAACGGCCGTCATTATTATTAATCGATTTTGAAACGGGATAAGGATTCCTTAAGCCCGCGGGATACGGCATCAAGCCTCTCAGACAAGTTAACCAACCCGTTGCTGATGCTAAGCTGCTCCGAGCTGAGCGAAGCAACTTCCTCCGATGTTGCCGAGGACTGCTGCGCAACAGCACTTACATTCCCCATTGCTTCCGTTAAGACAACTTGGGACTGATCAAGCATATTAATCGAATTCGTAACCGAATCCAGCTTCTGTACGAATTGTCCCATTTGTCCTTGTACAGTCAGGAAGATCTGATTCGCTTCTTTAACGGAACCAATCTGCTCCTGGAACAATGGATAAGCGTCGGATAATACCGTTACCGTCTCTTCGATCTGTGTCATGATCGTTTCGGTAATCTGACCTACAACATCAATAGACTGGCGCGATTGATCAGCAAGCTTCCGGATCTCGTCGGCTACCACCATAAAGCCTTTACCGGCCGCTCCGGCACGGGCTGCTTCAATCGTAGCATTAAGTGACAATATGTTCGTCTGCTTTGTCAGATTGTTCAGTACATCCAGAATTTTCACGATGGAGCCTGTGCTCATCTTGAGGCTGTCTACCTTCTCAACCATAGAACGAGTCATTTCTTCCGTCATGCCCGTCTTCTGAATAAGAAGTCCCATGTATGCCGTACCTTGCTGACTGGCTTTCTCCACTTCGCCTGCCGATTCCACCATATGGCCGGTCGCTTCCATAACCGTCTTCATCTGCACGTTGATATTACCGGTAAGATCGCTGCCTCTCTCTGCTTCAACTGCCAAGCTGGAAGCCCCGCTTGCGATTTCTTCTGTCGCCACAGAAATCTCTCTTGCGGATATCGCTGTTTTCTTCGAAACATCTGTCAGCTCGCCGGCTGTTGACAGCACATCATCAGCGGACTGGGTAGTTTGCTTCGCAAGTGCCGTAATTTGAATCATCATTTTGTTAAAGCTGTCGCCAAGCTGGCCGATTTCATCCTGACGGTTCTTCATATTGGAACGGACCGTCAAGTTGCCGCGCTCGCCTTCATTCATCAAGTTGCGCATCGCCATAAGCGGCATTGCAATGGTGCGGATAACGAGAAAACCAATAGCGATTGCTATGAACATGGCTACCAGGGCAATCAGCCAGGTCATCTTGTTAATAACGCCTGCGTCTTTAACGAGCTGATCAACCGGGATCGTACCAACCAGCTTCCAATCTACCACGTCAAGCGTTTTAAACACGGAGAGAACTTCCTCTCCATCAGATGCCTTCTCTTTGAGCGAGCCTTCCGGATCGATGTTCAGCTTTACGATATTTCCTTTACCGACTAAGCTCTCATCCTGCGCTGCAATGTACTTGTTGTTACTGTCCACAAGTGAGATCCTGCTGCCTTCGCCAAGGGAAACATCTTCGTATTGCGCACGGATCTCGGCCAAGTTTAATTCCAGCAACAGCATGTAAGAGGCTGCATTTGTCGTCGTGTTGTTCATTTGTCTGCTGAGTCCGATGGAAGGAAGCTTGTCCGTCGTACCAAAGCCGGTAGGCTGCGTCTCAACCCAGTTGACGCCTCCTTTAGACGTCTTGGTCTTCTCGAACCAATCCGACTTCATCAGATCCGGGGCTACCGCTACAGAAGCTGTTCCGTAAGTTATGATAGGCAGCTTATCATCTAACGGCAGCAAGTATGCTCCAATAATCACTTTATTGCTCATCACCGCATTTTGCAGGCGGTCTCCTAGATTTTTCTCCGCCTCAAATAAATCAAAGGCATCCGTACTGTCCGTAAGTTTATCCACAAGCGTATGGAATTCCTTATCGATCATCATCTGCATGGACAAATCTTCGTACGTTTTCAGGACAATATCCAGGTTAGCCGAGGCCTGTACAATCGTTTGGAAGCTTGCGCTTGATACTTTATCTTCTACAATTTGTTTCGTCTTCGAATAGGCCATTTGTCCCACAACCAATACACAAGCAATAATGCTAATAAAGATGATCAGGAACAGCTTTGTACCAACCGATTTGAATGGATTCGCGAAAATCGAACTGAACGTTTGTGTCATTTGTTTCGTTGTTTGAGCGGCAACCGCCTGCGCTTTTGATTGCGCTTTCATATTTTGCGGCTTCTCTTTAACTTTATTAGGTTTGTCCGTTTTCTTCATGCAAGACACCGCCTCTTTATCGTTTATGTATTTTGTGATCTGGGTTGGTCTAGTTCTATTACCCTATATTGGCATGTACAGTCCTATTATTTTATATCGGTCGCACATTGTCAATTGATTAGTAGATTCATAAAACTATTTTTTTCACAAAAAAACAAGGGAGGACATCCGTCCTCCCTTGTCAACTTTATTCGCCTTGTTTCGCAGCCGTCTCGTTGCTTGTTTCGATATTTTTCAAATGCTCTTTGTAGGTTTTTGCAAAAAGATGCGTCTGCGTGCCGTCTTTTTTGGTAACGTAATAGAAGTAATCATTCTTCTCCGGGTATAACGCCGCTTTAATGGAAGCCAGGCTAGGACTTGCAATAGGACCTGGCGGAAGGCTATTAATTTTATACGTGTTGTATGGACTTTCGATTTGAAGATCCTTTTCAAACAACCGCTCCTTCGGCTTATCCAGTAAATACTGGACTGTGGCATCAATTTGCAGAGGCATTCCCTCTTCAAGGCGGTTATAGATGACACCGGCAACAATCGGCCGTTCTTCATCTGCCACAACCTCCCGTTCAACCAGAGAAGCGATGGTTATCAGCTGATGAAGATTCAGCTTACGTTCGGCGAGCACATCCTTCCAGTCGTCCGGCAAGGAAGCCAGCTTCGTATCGAGCTCCGCCATCATCCGTTTCAGGATATCTTCTTCCGTGCTTCCCTTCGTCAATTCATAGGTTTCCGGAAACAGATAGCCTTCCAGCCGGTGATGCAGCTTGTCGTCGACCGGTATCGATTTAACCGCTTCTGCGTCTTCCCAGCCTGGAGCAGAATCAGCGAGCGCCATAAATTTACCCTTGTCAATCAGCTTTTCTTCCGCCAGTTTGTCCGCAATCTGAAGCAAGGTATAGCCTTCCGGAATGGTAAAGCGGATCATCTCCTCCGCTACCGTATCACCGCTGTTTAACTTGGCGATAATCGCATCATTGTCCATCCCAGGGCTTAGATCATACACTCCCGCTTGGAAGTGGGCACCTTCATTCTTCGCTTTCAAATAATATTTAAATAAAAAGGAGTTCTTGATAATGCCGTGCTCTTCCAAAGTATCGGATACTTTAATAGCGGAAGCGCCTTTTGCAATTTCAATTCTGACGGGTTCGCCTGCAGCTGTCGGCTTCAGTCCGTTCCATACATACAAAAAGACACTCCCTGCCCCAATAATGAGAAGAGCGAGAAGCGAAAGGATGACCCACATGACGATACGGCCCGCGGATGGCCCTGATTTTGAATGCTGCTGTCTCGATTGCACCAACCTATAGTTCCTCCTAAAATGAATTATCACCCTAATGGCCGTTCTGGCCATTGTGATGATTCATTGCTTCGTAAGCATAAGCTTAATGAATTATCACCCTAATGGCCGTGTTCAGGGGGCCATCGTGATGATTCATTGCTTCGTAAGCATAAGCTTAATGAATGATCACCCTAATGGCCGTCTTCAGGGGGCCATCGTGATGATTCATTGCTTCGTAAGCATAAGCCTAATAAATTATCACACGTGATGATTCTTGCTTCGCAAGCATAGACTATAATACATCATTTTCATCCAATTTTAGACAATAATTTCCTTCCAACGCCCGAGAAAAAGAGCGGTGGGAGCCGCTCTTCTCTCATTGCGTATACAATTAAGGCATTTCGTCATTTGCAAACAGAAGATCATCATAAGCTTCCGCTGCAAGCTCCCACTCATCATCGTCTTCAATCGTTTCAAGCTGGGGCTCGCCGTTATCGGTCAGGATGACACGGAACAGCTCAACCTCCTGCTCTTTCTTCATGGCAGACGACTGCAGAGCGGCATAGACGTAAGGGCCAAGCTGAAACTCTGCCTTGATCTCGAATTTGTCTAGACTGCCGTGTTCAGAGACCAGCTCGATTTCATTCCCGAACACTTCCCGAAGCCGCTCTTGCGGAACAGGAACGATGCGCTCGTCGTTTGCCATTAATTATCCTCCATCTCACCAAGAAGCGTGTTGAATGTCTCTTCAACGATGTTCCACTCTTCTTCGTCTTCAATGGTGTACAGCTTAAGGTCGTCGCCTTCTTCTTCATAACGGAAAGCGTATACTTCATCTTCCTCGTCATTTTCGCTTGCCAGCGGAACAACCATCATATATTTCGAATCAGAGCCATCCACTTCAAACTTCATGATGACTTCGAATTCTTCTTCGTTGCCGTCTTCATCCGGAATATAAATAATTTCCGGTTCTTCGAACTGCAGGTCATCCTTTGTCATCGCAACCCTCACCTTTTCGTTTTAGAATCGAGATAATTTTGCAAAATAAGCGTTGCCGCCATTTTGTCTATTACTAGCTTTCGCTTCTTCCGGCTAACATCCGCCTCGATTAAGGTACGCTCGGCGGATACCGTTGTCAGCCGTTCATCCCAAAGGTGAACAGGCAAGTTTAGTGTTTGCTGAAGCTGCTCTGCGAATGCCATACTAATCTCGCCGCGGGGGCCAATCGTATTATTCATATTTTTCGGCAGTCCCACAACGATTTCTGTTACTTCATGTTCTTTCACCAGCTCGGCAATCCGAACTAATTCGCCGCCATCCCGGCGCTTCTGGACAGTTTCTATCCCCTGTGCTGTCCAGCCGAACGCGTCGCTGACCGCAACGCCGATGTTGCGGTCACCGTAATCCAAACCCATTGTCCTCATGATCTGTCCGGCTCCTAGTTCATTATTTCTTGTTGTTCAAATAAAACCGGACAAGCTCTTCAATGAGTTCATCACGTTCTTTCTTGCGAATTAAGCTTCTGGCGTTGTTATGCCGTGGAATGTAGGCGGGATCTCCGGACAGCAAATACCCAACAATCTGATTGATCGGATTATACTCTTTCTCCAGAAGCGCCTCATGCACCGTAAGCAAAATGTCTTGTGAGGAAGATTCACCTTCCGCCTTCACATCAAACTTCATCGTGTTGTCCATGGAATTCATCGCCAGCACCTCGCTTTCCAACCGCATTTATTAACTAGTTTATTACATTTACACTGCTATCATATCACATTTGTTTGGTTAAGAACCAGTTCTTCAGCAAGTTTCAAAGCTTCGTCCAGCTTCGTAGCGTCTTTGCCGCCGGCTTGTGCCATGTCAGGACGTCCGCCGCCGCTGCCGCCGCAATGTGCAGCTGCTTCTTTGACGATTTTTCCGGCATGGAAGCCCTTCTTCACCAGATCAGCCGACACAGCAGCAACGAGGCTTACTTTGTCCTCTTGCACCGCACCAAGGATGATAACAGCCGAAGGCAGCTTCAGCTTCAGCTCGTCTGCAATCCCGCGGAGTGCATCCATTGTAGGAGCAGTTACTTTAGCGCTAAGCACTGTAACCTCTCCAACCGTCTTCGCATTCTGCTCAAGGGAGCCTGCTTCAATGCGGCTCAGCTTCGCCTGCAGCGATTCATTCTCGCGTCCCAGCTCTTTCGCTTGCGCGAACAGCGCTTCAATCCGTTTCGGAACATCATTGTTGCTTGATTTAAGAAGAGCCGAAGCCTGCTTCAAGAGATCAAGCTGACCTTCCATAAAGCCGTAAGCGTGACGGCCGGTAACTGCTTCGATCCGGCGTACTCCGGAGCCGATACCGCTCTCGCTAACGAGCTTGAACAGACCGATTTGAGACGTGTTGCCTACATGGCAGCCGCCGCAAAGCTCAATGCTGTAGGTTCCGACTTGCACGACGCGTACAATATCGCCATACTTCTCGCCGAACAATGCCATAGCGCCCATTGCTTTTGCTTCTGCGATTGGTTTGCTCTCAATGACAACAGGTGTTCCAATCCAGATTTGCTCGTTTACTTTACGTTCGATTTCCGTCAATTCCTCAGGCGTAATGCTGCCGAAATGCGAGAAGTCAAAGCGCAGACGGTCTGCCTGCACAAGCGAGCCTGCTTGATTAACATGGTCGCCAAGCACTTCTTTCAATGCTTTATGAAGCAAGTGTGTTGCTGTATGGTTCTTGATCACATCTTCGCGGACAGAGCGGGTAACGACAGCTTCAACTTTCTCGCCGGAACGAACGGTGCCGGATGCCACAACGGCGTGATGCACGCTTTGGCCATGCGGCGCTTTCGTTACATCTTCAACCTGCAGGGTAAAGCCGTTGCCAATGATCGTTCCTTTGTCGCCGATTTGACCGCCGCTTTCTGCATAGAAAGGAGTACGGTCAAGCAGGACAAGCACGCGGCTGCCTTCGCCTACAAGGTCTACTAACGAGTCTTCATGGACAATAGCTGTGATTTGGGCTTCTGTTACCAGTTCATTATAGCCAACAAATTCACTTTTAACCGTAAAGTCGGCAAGCGGGCCGCCCTGTACGTTCATGCCGCCCGTTTCCTGACGAGCTGCACGGGCACGTTCACGCTGTGCTTCCATCGCTGCGTCAAAGCCTTCGCGGTCAACGGTCATGCCGTTCTCGGCCGCAAAGTCCTCTGTCAGGTCAAACGGGAAGCCGTACGTATCATACAGACGGAATGCGTCTTCGCCGCCGATCTCCGTTGTTCCGGATTTGCGTGCTGCCGCAACCAGGTCAGACAACATTACAAGCCCGTCAGACAAGGTTTCATGGAACCGCTCCTCTTCCGTGCGGATGACGCGCTCGATAAACTCGCGTTTGTCTACAACCTCAGGATAGTAGACGCCCATCACTTCTCCAACGACGGAAGTCAGTTCGTACAGGAACGGACGGTCGATGCCGATTGTTTTTCCGTAACGCACAGCACGGCGGAGCAGACGGCGGATAATGTAGCCGCGGCCTTCATTGGAAGGCATAACGCCGTCGCCTACAGCAAAAGCAACGGTACGAATATGGTCAGCGATAACTTTCAGCGCAACGTCATGATCTTCGTTCACATGGTATTTCACGCCCGCGATCTCGCAAGTACGTTCAATGATCGGGATGAACAGGTCCGTATCGAAGTTCGAGTCAACATCCTGCAGGATGGAAGCGAAACGTTCCAGACCAGCTCCTGTATCGATGTTTTTGTTCGGAAGCGGTGTATAGCTGCCGTCTTTGTTATGGTTGAACTGCGAGAATACAAGGTTCCACACTTCGAGGAAGCGTTCGTTCTCGCCGCCCGGCCAGCATTCCGGATCGTTCAGATCGCCGTATTTGTCGCCGCGGTCGTAGAAAATTTCGGTACAAGGTCCGCAAGGGCCTTCGCCGATATCCCAGAAATTGTCCTGCAGCTTGTAAATGCGCTCAGCAGGAAGACCGATTTTCTCATTCCAGTACTTGTAAGCTTCTACGTCTTCCGGATATACCGTAACGGACAAACGCTCAGGGTCGAAGCCGATCCACTCTTTGCTTGTGAGGAACTCCCATGCCCAAGTAATGACTTCTTCCTTGAAGTAGTCGCCGATGGAGAAGTTGCCCAGCATTTCGAAGAACGTATGGTGGCGGCGTGTTTTGCCGACATTCTCGATATCGTTCGTACGAATGCATTTTTGCGAGTTTGTAATCCGCGGATTGTCGGGAATGACACGTCCGTCGAAATAAGGCTTGAGTGGAGCCATACCTGCATTGATCCAGAGAAGCGACGGATCGTTATGAGGGACGAGCGATGCGCTCGGCTCGATGTGGTGTCCTTTGCTTTCGAAGAACGAAAGCCATTTAGACCGGATTTCACTTGCTTTCATGGTTAAAACCTCCGTTAAAATTTGAGTTTGGATCAGCATATTGGGCACTATGAAAAAGGTTGGGCTTTTGGCCGCTGTTGTTTTTGAATCTCTTCAATTTATCGGTTACAGTTGTTGAGATTCAAAAACAAAGGCGGGCGCTGACGCTCCAAAAGCTCCAACCTTTTTCTCCGCGCTTCGGTGCTGACCGATTTTTCAAAGCTTTAAATGTTTGTTTTAAAACATAAAAAAGCCCCTGTCATAGACAGGGACGAATTCATAATCGCGGTACCACCCTGGTTATTGCCAGAACGCCCGGGGCATTCATAAGCAATCTCCTCGTATGGACGATAACGGGTCCTCCCGGTGAAGTTCATTCACACTCCGAAAGCAGCTTTCGGCCATTCTTCGTCCCAAGAGCTTTTACAGCCGACGCCCAAAGGCGAAGAAGCTCTCTCTCTGATTGACGGGCTATGGCTTACTCCCTTTCATCAACGCTTTACATGTCATATTTGCTGTAACTGTCTAAAGTATATCGGCCAAAGGGTTGTCTGTCAAATGGTCTTTCGCCTGACATAATAAGCAAATATATGCTGGACGATTACTTTAAGTGCCGCAAAGATTGGAACAGCCAAAATCATCCCGACTATGCCGGCTACCTCGCCGCCGACCAATAAGGCAAATATGATGGCCAGCGGGTGCATATGAAGCGTTCGTCCAACGACCTGCGGCGATACGACATTGCCTTCGAGTACCTGGCAGGATAGGTTGACGACGGCGACCAGCAGCACCATTTTGAACGAGATCGTTGATGCCACAAGCAGCGCCGGAGCCGCGCCAAAGAATGGGCCCAGGTAAGGAATGATATTCGTTACGGCAACGATACTGGCGAGCAGCAGCGGATACGGAACTCCGATAATGATGTAACCTATATAGGCGAGTATGCCAACAATAATACAGACAATAAACTGTCCCCGGATGTAGCTGCCAAGAGCGGCGTCAATATCTTTCAGCAGTCTGACGGTATGCTTCCGGTGCGACTTCGGGACGTAGGTGATCACGGTGCGTTCGAACAGGTCAAAGTCCTTCAAGATATAGAACGCGAGGAACGGGATAATAAAAGCGATAAACACCGCATTCACAACGGAACCAATGTTGTTAATGAAATGGGATACGGTATCCGACAGCTTTTTCTCCATCTGAAAAATGGATTTATTCAGTCCCTCACGAATGCTTCCCGGCAGGAAGGACGTATTGTTCAAATCGGTAACGAGGCTTTCTGCACGATAGGTCAGGTCCGGTACATGACGGTTCAATTGATCCATCTGTTCCTTAAACATCGGGATCAGGTTGACCAGAATGACGGCAAGCGCCGCACAAAAGACGGCATAGATGAGCAGCACCGCAATCGTACGCGGCACCTTCCTCTCATGGAGCAGCGATACGACCGGATTCAAGACGTACGATACGATCATCGCAATAATGAACGGGGCAAGCACGGCCTTCAGAAACACATATAAGTGCACAAAAATCGGCTTGACGAGCAGCAGTAAATATAACGCGATAAGCCCCATAATGATATAGACCAGCCATATAAACAGACGGCTTTTCGTTAACCGTTCCACCGCCTCACCCCCGCTTGTTTCATTCCTTATACGTTCACAAATACGAGCAATCTGCTTAAGTATATGTACAAGCGGTCCTTTTCATCCATCTATGACCAATTCTCCGGGACAGCAAAAAGGACGGCATACGCCGTCCTGAAGTCTTCACCCTGATCTATGGAGCCGCTAATTAATTTGAATTTGCGGCATTTCCTCTTCAAAGAATAAATCGTCGAGCGAGCTAAGCGTTCCGTCCTCTTCTACTTGATAGACCGACATTTTCTCACCATTCACTGTCAGCTCTATGAAGCAGCCCCAGCAGTAGAACTGATGGGAACCGATTTTACCTATATCCTTTGAATTGCAATTGGGACATCTCATCATCTTTCATTTCTCCCTATTTATCGAATTGGAAGCTGCGACAGGCTCCAATTCCGCTTCACTGACAGCAGGAACGATAATCGCGTCTTCCCCGAGCAGCACGGCATCCGGATCCTCCGGGGCTTTCAGCCATTTGCGCCCTTCCATCAGATCCGATATAAATCCATCCGTAAGCTCATAGCCTACTATTTGTGTACCCTGAAATGGGTAAAAATAAACATCGGATACTCGTCCAAGCTGTAAACCTTGCACCGTGATGACAGGCAATTCCTTCAGCTTCACGATGCCGGTATCAAAGGATCTTCCGATTTGTGCCGCTTTTACCGGTTTGACTGCTGATTCCTTCGATATAAATACGGCATCCTCACCGCAGGTTAATACTTCTGCCCATTCAACGGTTTTGACCGATGACGCAAACCACTTTGCGCCCTCTACAATAAGACCGATCAACCGCCAATGTTCATCGAACCAAGCGTCCTTTACGTTGCCGACATGCTTGCCGGAATGAATGACAAGAACGGGCAAACCGATTAATTGCTGGAGTTTGATCATGGCGTGCCTGGGGCCTCCTAATGATTGGTACGGATACGCTCCACGATTGTCGCCATTTTACGTGCAGCGTCTTCCAGTTCCTCCACAGTATTCCCCAAACCAAAGCTGAATCGTACAGCTGAATTCAAACGTTCCGCGGGCAGGTTCATCGCCCTCAGCACGTGCGACCTTTCCAATGAGCCCGACGTACATGCAGAGCCGCTGGCGGCTGCAATTCCTTCCATGTCGAGATTCATGAGCATCGTCTCCGTATCCATTCCGATAAAGCTTATATTGATAATGTTCGGAAGATGATGCTCCGCATTCCCGTTAATAACAATCTCCGTTATCCCGGATAACGCGGCTTTCAGCTTGTCTACCCATTCTGTACGTAGCTTGCCGAGGAAAAGTTGCTTGCTTTCGCGATTGTTCACACAAATTTCAACAGCTTTAGCGAAACCGGTAATGCCGGCGACATTCTCTGTCCCCGCTCTCCGCTTTCGCTCCTGCGATCCACCGTGTGCTATCGGCTCGAATGGCGTACCATTCGCCAAATATAAGGCGCCTACACCTTGCGGGCCATTTATCTTATGCGCGGAAAAGCTCATCAAATCAACCGGCAGCTCAGACAGTCTATAGGAGACTGTACCGAAAGACTGCACAGCATCAACGTGGAACAATACGCCATGGGCATGGGCCAATTCACCAATCTCTTCAATGGGCTGCAGCGTGCCGACTTCATTGTTTCCATGCATAATGCTGATAAGCCCTGTATGAGGCTTGATCGCCGCGGAGATCTCCTCGATCGAGACACGTCCTGTCTGATCGACCGGAAGGTAAGTCACCTCATAGCCTTCATCTGCTAAAGCTTCACAGGTATGCAGAACGGCATGATGCTCCGCGCTTGATGTAATAATATGAGTTTTGCCCTTTTTTTTCATCGCCGCCGCTGCGCCGATTATAGCTGCATTGTCGCTTTCGGTACCGCCGGAGGTGAAAATAAGCTCGGACGGCTTGCATCCGAGCGCAGCCGCGATCAAATCGCGTGCCTGATTCACCTTCTGCTTCGCTGCTCGCCCGAAGGCATGCATGCTGGACGGGTTGCTCGCCGGCCCCGCCATCACCTCAAGCATCGCTGCAGCGACATCCGGATGCATCGGCGTTGTGGCTGCGTGGTCAAAATAATACTTTTGCATAGGAATCCCTCATTAAATATAGAACATATAGCTGTCTGCAACACCTGCATCCTGGTAGTTCACCAGGTCAGCCAAGGTCGTAGAGTCGAGTACACTTGCAATACTGTCGCGGATACGAAGCCACAGGTCACGCTTTGCCGGATCATCTTCCTCCGTGAAGTCTACAGGAGAAATCGGGCCTTCCAATATACGAATCACGTCGCCGGCTGTAATGGTCTCCGGCTCCTTGGACAAGATATAGCCGCCGTAAGCGCCGCGAATACTTTTAACAAGTCCGGCATTACGAAGCGGCGCAACCAATTGCTCCAAATAGTGCTCGGACAGCTGATTGCGCTCGGCAATGCTCTTAAGTGAAGTCGGACCTTCGCCGAATTTTCCCGCAAGCTCCATCATAATGGTGAGGCCGTAACGGCCTTTCGTCGATATTTTCATATTCGGGCACCTCTCTAAAGTCGTTATTGTTCCATTCCATTGCACGTATGTTAGTGTATTGGTTGTTTTTAATTACGGGTATTCCCATATCATATCTATGTTAACACAACCTTTTACGACTTGCGAGAAAAGGATTGACCTATCATGAAAAAGTTTTACGTCTATGTTACAATAGCATGAAGTCCGTTCATATGGCTTAAGCCTTTTTCGAACGGTTCTTAGAAGTGTGAAGAACAAGGTGGTGCGTGCAGATGGTCAAATCAAAGCAAGAGACACGCGTCGTTGTCGGGATGTCCGGCGGAGTTGACTCCTCCGTAACGGCTCTGCTGCTGAAGCAGCAAGGCTATGACGTGGTTGGCATATTTATGAAGAACTGGGATGATACCGATGAATTCGGTCATTGTACAGCGGAAGAGGACGCTGAGGATGTACGCCGGGTTTGTGATCAGATCGGAATCCCTTATTATACCGTAAACTTCGAGAAGCAGTATTTCGATAAAGTATTTACTTATTTCCTCGATGAATACAAGCGCGGCCGGACGCCAAACCCGGATGTCATGTGCAACCGGGAGATCAAATTCGGCGATTTCCTCAAAAAAGCGAATGAGCTTGGCGCCGATTATCTGGCAACCGGCCATTACGCGCGCGTTGAACGTATGGAAGACGGCGAGACGAAGCTTCTCCGCGGGGTAGACGGCAATAAAGATCAAACGTACTTCTTGAGCGCGCTTAGTCAGAAGCAGCTCGAGAAAGCGATGTTCCCGATCGGGCATCTGCCTAAGCCGGAAGTTCGCCGCATCGCAGAAGAGGCCGGTCTTTATACCGCGAAGAAAAAAGACAGCACCGGCGTATGCTTTATCGGCGAACGCAACTTCAAAGAATTCTTAAGCGGCTATCTGCCTGCCCGTCCGGGCGAGATGGTTGATATCCGTTCCGGAGAAGTGAAAGGACGCCATGACGGCCTCATGTACTACACGCTTGGCCAGCGGCAAGGTCTTGGCATCGGCGGCTCCGGCAACGGTGAGCCTTGGTTTGTGGCGGATAAAGATCTTGAGCGCAACATTCTCTATGTGATCCAAGGTGAATCCCATCCAAGTCTGTATTCCACCGGCCTTACGGCAAGCGGCATGAATTGGATTGCGCCGGAGAAACCGGAAGGAACCTTCCGCTGCACAGCGAAATTCCGTTACCGCCAGCCCGATCAAGGAGTTAGCGTAACCCTTCGAGCTGACGGTACGGCGGAAATCATCTTCGACAAACCGCAAAAGGCAATTACACCGGGTCAGGCTGTTGTCTTGTATGATGGTGACATCTGTCTGGGCGGAGGAACGATTGATATCGTTCACAAGATTGATGAAGCTGCTTATGAAGCATTAGCGAAATAAGGAAATAAGGAATCCCCCTTGCGCCTCTGGCAAGGGGGATTTTTCACATCTATGGACGTCCCTCTGCAGAGACCTTACCTTCCGGTTCCCCTTTCTCATGCTCCTGCCTTGCTGGAGTAGTCAGCTTCTGCACAATAATGCGGGAAATCCGCAGATGATCCGTTTCTTCAATAATGAACACATATTCCCCGCCATATTCAATTCTCTGCTGGTTTGTCGGCGGAATCTCGATCTGCGAATACATCCAGCCGCCTATCGTATCGTAATTGTCGCAATCTATATCAACGCCGAAATAGCTGTTCACTTCTTCTATAAGCATCATTCCACTGATGGAATAGGCCGTATCATCCCGCTTCTCAATCTCCGCCCGCTCCTCGTCGAATTCATCCTGAATCTCGCCTACGATCTCCTCCATGATGTCTTCCAGCGTGACTAGGCCGGAGGTGCCTCCGTATTCATCAATAAGAATGGCAATCTGCGCTTTTTTCTTCTGCATAAGTATAAGCAGATTGCTGATCTGCATGGAATCGGGCACAGTTGTAATGGCTCGCGTTATCTGCCGGATATCCGTCAGGCTATGCGTCGTGTCCTTCAACAGATCTTTTATATGAACGAAACCGATGATATTGTCCTTATCATTATCGCAAACGGGATATCTCGTATGCATTTCATTTAATGCAATCGTCTTGTTGTCCTCCAGGGACAGATTGACGTATAAGCAGACCATCTCCGTTCGCGGAATCATAATTTCCCTTGCATTTGTTTCGGCGAATTCAAAAATGTTATCGACCAGTGTCAGCTCCGTATTATTAATCAGTCCATTCTTATGGCTCTCCTTCATCAGAATGCGGATTTCCTGCTCCGTATGGGCAGAATGCTGCTCTGAAACCGGCTCAACGCCAAACCGCTTCAGAAGTTGATTCGCAAGGCCGTTTAACACCCAAATAAAAGGATACATGAGCTTGTGGAACATCACGAGTGGTGCTGCGGTTAGCAGCGTAACCGTCTCCGCTTTGCGGATCGCTAAGGTTTTGGGGGCGAGTTCACCGAGGACGATATGGAGGATGGTAATAAATAGGAAAGCGATAATGAAGGAGATCGTATGAATCCATACCGGGCTGCCCCAGCCAAGCGCAAGAAACCAAGGCTCGATCAGATCCTTGATCGCCGGTTCGCCAATCCAGCCAAGCCCAAGCGAGGCAAGCGTAATTCCCAGCTGACACGCGGACAAATAAGCATCGAGGTTGCTCGTCAAATGCGCAGCAAGCTTCGCCCGCAAATGTCCCTCAGCAGCCAGCGCATCTATCCGGGTGCCCCGAGCTTTAACCATGGCGAATTCCGCAGCAACAAACAGACCGTTCATAAACACAAGGAAAACAATAAGAGCCAGTTGCAATACCATCGGAAGCGGATCACTCAATGTAAGTCCCCTGCAGCCAAGCTACCTAAGCAAAGCAGCAGGTGCACCTCCTTCGAGAAGGGAGTTTGCCATTCTGTAAAGATAAGGTAATTTAAGTTTATTCCGCGTAAACCTCGCATTATGCCGATTTATTGCCTTCGAATATTGTTCATAAAGGCAGAGCCGCAACATCTGACCGATCTGTTATAATGACATCAATTAATCCAAATAAATGAGGGTGAATGAATGAAACGTATAATCCTAATCTGTTTAGCGGCCCTGTTTCTACTGCCAAGCATGGCTATGGCCCATTCGAAAGTCAGTGAATCCACACCAACGAAGGATGAGACGGTCACGGCTTCACCTGCTGAAATCTCCCTTACGTTTAACACCAATATCGAGAAGCTCAGCCAATTCAAGCTGCTGAATGAATCCGGGGAACAAGTGAAGACCGGCGAAATTGCTGTTGACAAGGCGACGATGAGCGGAGCGGTTACAGAACCTCTGCAAAATGGGGTGTACACGGTAAAATGGACCATCATCGGTGCAGACGGCCATGCGGTTGACGGTGAATATGCCTTTACGGTTAATGCCCCGGAAGCAACGCCTTCTAACAGTCCGGAAGCTGCTCCGACGGAGTCCGCTGCGCCTTCTCCTGCTGCGGAAGACTCGGAAGCGCCTGACGCGAGTGCATCGGCAGATCCGGCCGTTTCCGGCGAACCCGCTCCAGCTGATTCAGCAGATGATGCTCAAGCGGAAGAAGCTCAGCCCGTGAACACGATGATCTGGATCATCGGCGGCGCTATCGTGCTTGCCGCCATTGTTATTCTGATCCGGAGGAACCGCAAATGAGTTATTTCAGCGAGGCTCTTCTCTACCTCTGCTTCGCCATTCTGACCGGTACGTTTATAATGCGGGTCATACCTGAGCATAGACGTCCTCAGATACATATACCGTCCTGGCTGCTGCTTGTAAGCGCGCTTGCCGTTCCTGTACTTGAATACGTCCCCATCCATGATTCCGCAGTCCTGTTCGCCAAAGACACGGAAATTTCGTATGGACAAATGGTAAAAAGCATCCTGCTTGATCTTAACAACGGCAAGGCGTGGATCTGGTCAGCTGTTGCATCGGTTGGCCTCGCATTCCTGCTTGGCCTGCCTTCCTTCCGTAATGACAAGCATATGCCAAAGGTCAGCTTGTTCATTATGTTTCTATTAATTCTCTGGCTCGGCTATGCCAGCCATGCGACCTCGCTGTACGGTACAAAGGGATGGCTGGTTCACTCGGCCCATTTCCTTGCTGTAACTGCATGGATTGGCGTGTTGATGGTATCCAGCTGGTTCTCGGCGGACAGCCGCAACTGGGATGGCTTCCTGGCCTGGTTCTCGCCGCTTGCCATCGGCTGCATGCTGATTACCTTTATTGCAGGCATTACGCTAATGACGTTTACGACACCGCAGTATGTCAATTCGTGGATGCTGCCGTACGGCCAGATGCTCCTGCTCAAGCATTTGCTGATTGCGCCTCTGCTGTTGTTTGCGTATACGAACGGCTTTGGTTATAAGAAGAAGCTTAAGGAGAACAGCAGCTTTAATCCCCGGCCTTGGCTGAAAGCGGAAAGTATAATCGCGCTGCTGCTTTTTATCGTTACCGGCGCCTTAGGTCAGCAAACTCCTCCGCATAATGTGAAGGAGACGCTGCAATCGGTATCCCCATCCCCGCTGTTTACGTCGCTCTATAACGGACATTTCAGCCCGGATCTGACGCTGAAGTTATCCATTGGCCTGGACAGCGTACTCATGCTAGCCGCTGCCATTATTATGATTTACGGCTTAATCCAGATGTACAGAGAAAACAAACTCCTCCCCGCATTTGTCATGGGACTGATGACATCCGTATTTGGTTACTTCGCCCTCATGTTCAGCGTTGGGTAATCATAGAAAAAGGCGCCACTTTGATGTGGCGCCTTTCTTTCTACTATTTTGCAAGCTTAATGCCATAGATTTCAGCAAGCTGATCGAGCATCAGGTTAGCTGCTTTAATACCGCCTGCCGTGTTCCAGATCGCATCGTCCACCTGATAGACATGACCGGCTTTTACAGCGCTGAGGCCCTTCCAGATCGGATCATTGGTCCACTCTTGCTCTTGCGCGGAACCTTTGCCGTCGCCGGTATCATACGTGAAGTAGAAGATCCGGTCGGCATCCGCCTCTGGCAGACGCTCCTTCGTAATTTCATCAGCAAAGGTCTCTTTTGTGCTTAGCGTCATCTCGTTACGTGCCAGTCCGATTTGACTTGCGATAATACCCGAGAATGTATCCGTATGATAGACACGCGTTTTTCCGCCCATAAAGCGAACGAAGGATACCGTTTCTTTCAGCTTGTCTCCGGCTTGTGCTTTAAAATCTTCGATACGTGCGTCAAATTCCGCGATCAGCTTATTGCCCTCTTCTGTTTTGCCAAGCGCCTCGGCATACAGCTTGAAGTTATCCTTCCAAGCACCGCGCAGCGTTTCCGATTCAACCGTTGGAGCAATAGCTTTCAGCTGCTCATAAATTTCTTCGTGTCTCATTTTATTTGCGATAATAAGATCCGGCTGCAAGCCTGCGATTAGTTCCATGTTCGGCTGGCTTTCTTCGCCAACAACCTCTACCCCTTCCATATCAGCAGCGATATGGTCGTACCAAGGGCTGCCTGTCCAGGATTTAACCGCGCCAACCGGCTTCACGCCAAGCGCCAATACGGCTTCGGTTCCTTCGTTGGTAAGCACAACGACACGCTGCGGTGTACCTTTGATATCGGTCTCGCCCATGGCATGCTTTACTGCACGTGTTTCATTCGAAGCTGCCTGCTCCGAATTTGCTGCTTTATTATCTGATGTATCCGATCCGGCATTATTTTTGGAATTAGACCCGCAGCCTGCTGCCAGAACAGCGATAATAATCGTGCAAAGGGTCAGCCACATCATCTTTTTTCCGTTAAAACAGTTCTTCATTACTTTATGTACCTCCCGATGATAATTTCTCTCACTTGGACAATATAAAAGAAAACAGCGGCCTAGTCAATGAAAATTTGAGAACGATTCTCATATTCATTGACATGCTCTGACTCCTCTATTAAAATTCACTAGGTACATACGTATAGTAAGTTGTCATCCGCAAGCGTATACGACTGTACCGCACAGGGGACAGCACCACACGTTTCGCGGTGAAATATACGCCCTATTTTGAAAAAGGAGTTTGCGTACAGCTATGAGACTATTAGGTTTGTTCTTATCTCTTTTGCTCCTTGGGGCAGCCATTATAAGCAGCATTGCGTTTGGGGTCACCGACATTCCGATTGCAACCGTCTTTGATGCCATCTTTCATTATCAGCCCTCTAACCAAGAGCATCTGATTATACAGACGGCCAGGGTTCCGCGTGCTTTAATTGCCGCTGCAGCGGGTGCAAGCCTCGCAGTTGCAGGTGCCCTCATGCAGGTCGTTACGCGCAACCCGATCGCTTCCCCAAGTATATTTGGCGTCAACTCTGGAGCATCCTTTATGGTTGTTGTAGCATCCGGTTGGCTTGGCATTAACGGCATGCAGCCTCTTACCCTTCTTGCCCTGCTTGGCGCTGCGATCAGCGGCGCAATCGTTTTTGTGCTTGGCAGCGTAGGCCGGGACGGGATGACGCCAATTAAAATAACGCTGGCCGGTGCTTCGATTGCCGCCTTTTTCGCCTCATTGACCCAAGGATTCATGCTCTCCAGCGGTAAAATGTTCGACCAGGTGCTTGTCTGGCTGGTTGGATCCGTTGCTGGCCGGGACATGCATATGCTTGTCAGCGTCTTGCCGTATATAGCTGCGGGTCTCCTGATCGCAATGGCGCTTTCCCGCCACTTGAATGTTCTTGGCATGGGCGATGATATCGCTCAAACGTTAGGCCAACGGACAGCTTACATGAAGTGGCTCGCTTCCGCTGCCGTTATTCTGCTTGCCGGAGCATCGGTTGCCGTTGCCGGTCCGATCGCTTTCGTGGGTATCATTATTCCTCATATCGTCCGTTATTTCGTTGGCGCGGATTATCGCTGGATCATTCCATATAGTGCGGTGCTTGGCGGCGTATTGCTTGTCGCGGCCGATATCGGTTCCCGTTATATCGCCATGCCTAGAGAGGTTCCGGTCGGGGTTATGACAGCCGTTATCGGAGTTCCTTTCTTCGTGTATATCGCAAGGAAAGGAAGACAGACATCATGAGCAAATATAAGACGATACGGTGGGAAAAGCCTAAGTTATCCTACCTTCTGGAACATAAAACCCTATGGACAACTCTTATCCTACTCCTGCTATGCATAGCAGGCGCTATTCTCAGCACGGGGATCGGCAGCCAGTTCATCTCTCCGGTAGAGGTCGTTAAATCTCTTATTGGCAAGGGCAGCGCTATGCATGAAGTCATCGTGCTAAAACTGCGTCTCCCGCGAATTGTAGTCGCCATACTTGTTGGCGCTGCGCTGGCTTCGGCAGGTGCCGTCCTTCAAGGACTAATCCGTAACCCGCTGGCCTCGCCGGATGTTACGGGAATAACGGAAGGCGCTTCTCTTGGCACCGTGCTGTTTCTCTTTTTGTTAGGCGGTCATGTCTCTGTTCATTGGATGCCTGTCGCTTCCATTTTTGGTGCTTATGCCGTTACGGTTATTCTTTATCTATTATCCTGGAAGAACGGCGCATCGCCGCTAAGGATGGTGCTCATCGGCACCGGATTATCCGCTGCCTTTAAATCCATCTCCTATATGTTTATTATCGCGAGCCCTTATTTTCTCGCGGACCGGGCAATGACCTTTATGACGGGAAGCATTTACGGCTCCTCTTGGGAAAAGGATGTATACACCTTACTCCCTTGGCTCATCGTATTGCTCCCGGCAACCTGGCTGATGGCCCGCCATGTTAATGTACAAGCGCTTGGTGATGATGTGGCTGGAAGCACTGGCGCGAGTGTACAGAGACAACGGCTTATTTTACTCCTGTTAAGCGTGTCACTTGCCGGAGCAGCCATCGCCGTTGGAGGCGCTATTGCCTTCGTAGGGCTTATGGCTCCGCATATGGCACGTAAGCTTGTCGGCTCTTCCTTTGGAGGCTTGCTGCCTGTCAGCGCGTTAATTGGAGCCGTTATCTTGCTCGTATCCGATCTGGTGGCACGGACCGTATTCGCTCCGCTTGATATCCCTGCCGGTGTATTCACTGCGGCTATCGGCGCACCTTTCTTCCTTTACATGTTGTACCGTCACCGCAATCAATAAATAAGCTGGAGGATGTCAACGATGAGCATGCTTGAAGCGAAAGGAATCTCCCTTTCATATGGCGGATCAAATATATTCGAACATTTAAATATAGCCATTCCCGATGGCAAAATTACGGTATTAATTGGCAGCAACGGATGCGGCAAGTCAACCCTTCTTCGCGCTTTATCCAAATTGTTAAAGCCGGCCTCTGGCGAAGTGACGCTAAACGGCAAGGACTTGTCATCTATCCCGGCCAAAACGGCTGCAAAGCAGTTGTCCCTGCTGCCGCAAGGTCCTGTTGCACCTGAAGGCTTAACCGTGCTCCAGCTCGTCAAGCAGGGCCGTTATCCTTATCAGAGCTGGCTTCAGCAATGGTCGAAGGAAGATGAGGAAAGCGTGCAGGCGGCTTTACGGGCAACCGGCATCGAGGAGCTTGCGGAGCGCTCCGTAGCCTCCCTCTCCGGCGGCCAGCGCCAGCGGGCGTGGATCGCGATGACACTCGCGCAGCAGACGGGAATTATTTTGCTCGACGAGCCCACCACTTACCTGGATCTTACGCATCAGATTGAAGTTCTCGATCTGCTGCAGGAAATGAATGAACGGGATGGGCGAACGATTGTTATGGTGCTTCATGATATTAACCTGGCCTGCCGGTACGCCGATCATATTGCAGCGGTTAAGAACGGTGCGATCTACGCGCAAGGAGCGCCTTCGGATATTGTGAATGCTTCCATGATCGAGGAAGTGTTCCATCTTAAATGTGATGTCATCCAGGATCCGTTATACGAAACGCCGATGATTGTGCCGCACGGACGGAAGAAAACGAAATAACGGAGGAGGGAGGAGTGAAGCCCGTTATAGCTAACAGGTGAATCTCCTTTCAACCGGGCGCTGCGCTCTTCCATGAGATATGCAAAGGACTTCCTAAAGCGGAGTCCTTTTTGTGCTTTATATGATCTTTCTAGAAATTTAGGGTTGATGTCGTTGTTATTTTGATGAATAATGAAGCTTGGCCTATGGTCACAATCTATTTTTGAAAAGGACTATTGCAATGAATCCTCGAAGGCAACTTATATTTCTGATTACTTCTTTTATTATACTAGGCGTTCTTACATGCGCCAAACTTGTTCTATCCTATTATTCTACGGAAAAAGCAACCCAAACCACTTTAGCCAAGCAATACATCGCAATTGCCGAGCATATCGCCGACGGTCTTGATATGAAGTCATACGAGCATTTCCTGATTACCAAACAGCGGGACCAGGGCAGCAGGTCCATCGAGCATGAACTCGAACAATACCGAAGCCGGATTAATGCTTTATATGTTTATACGCTTTTGCTGGATGATACCAATGTCGCCAAAGTGATGTTATCCGCGCTTCCTTCCACTGCGGAGGCCATTCCTATAGGATTTCCGTGTACCGTCCCTCACAAGCAAGTACAACAGGCCAAAGAAGGACGTGTCTATTATACAGGCGTCATAAAGGACGCCATTCATGGCGTATACCTGTCGGTTGGCGTTCCGCTCTACAATGACTCCGGCAAACAACTGGGTGTTCTGGCTATCGATATTGAAGCAAGCCAGCTGGAATCCATCAGCGAAGAGGTTATAAACAGCAACAAGATTATATTCGCGATAGATATTCTGTTTGCGGTCTTATTACTGCTCGCCTTCTTCGTCTTGAGGAAATGGCATAAAAATACGGTGAAGCAGGATTTGCATGAATCGGAATTGATGTATATGTCAGAGATGGGCAAGGTGATGAACTCCATCAAATCCAGCCGGCATGATCTGATGAATCATTTCCAGGTTCTTCACGGCTTGTTAACCTTGAAGAAATATGACCGGGCTGAGGACTATCTCAAGCAATTAGCGGCTGACTCCAGAGCGCTGGATTTATCCTTACGGATCAATAATCCGGTCGTCCTGATTCTGTTCCAGAGTAAATGGGAGCTGGCCCAATCGAAAGGCATCGAGCTTCATTTCGATACCGATCCCGAAGAATACAGACGGATTGAATCGATGGATCTGGTGAAAATCTTGTCCAATCTGCTGGATAACGCCATCGAGGCTACAGAAGACTATGAAGGCAAACTGCCCCGGAAGATCCGTGTTGCAGCCAAGACTGTAAGCTCACAGTATGTATTTACCGTGGACAATCCCGCTATGCTGACTTCGAAGCAGCAAAAATGTCTGTTCCACAAAGACGGATATACGTCCAAAGATAATTCTAACGCCCTTCACGGACATGGGCTCATGATCATTAGAAGAACCGTAAACAAGTACCACGGGACCATTCAGTTCAAGTACGAGAACGAAGAAGTAAGTATTCAAATTACGCTCTAAAACAACAAGAGGACCTCCAGCCGGAGGTCCTCTTTCTTGCTATTTTTTCCGCTGCCGCAGCTCCTGGTTCTGGCGGATCTTCCCTTCCATCCCCTGCTCGGTTGCCTTATAGATCGTTATACCGTGCAGGTTATCCGGCAAGTACTGCTGATTCACGTAATGGCCAGGATAATCATGCGGGTACTTGTAGCCCTCATGGCCGAGCTGCTGGGCGCCTTTGTAATGCGTATCCCGCAAGTGAAGCGGCACCTCCGCACGCCCTGCCCCTTCAATAGCCGCCATCGCTTTGCCGATCGCAACTGCTGCTGCATCCGACTTCGGACTTTCTACGGCAAACAGGATCGCTTGCGTAATATTGTATTTAGCCTCCGGCCAGCCGATCTTATGATACGCGTCCATCGCCGTTACCGCCTGCACCATCGCCTGCGGATTGGCAAGACCGATATCCTCGCTGCAGGCTACGATCAGCCGGCGCAGGAAGGTCATCGGGTCCATCCCCAGCTTCTCGACGGCATACAGAAACCAGAATAAGGCGGCATCGCTGGAGCCCCTGATACTCTTATGGAAGGCGGACAAGACATCATACTGCGTTGACATGTCCGCCCGGACGGTTGGCTTCCGAATGGACTCCTGCGCAACCTCCATCGTAATCCGGACCGATCCGTCCGGCTCGGAAGGTGTCGTTACCGCAGCAAGCTCCAGCGCATTAAGCGCGCGCCGGATGTCTCCGCCCGCCATGGAAGCGATATGATCAAGCGCCTCTTCCTCCGCATGAAGGGTCATGAAGCCTAGCCCGCGGCTCTTGTCCGCAATAGCCCTTTTCATGGCTTCCAGCGCATGCTTCTCGTTCAGCGGTTCAAGCTGAAACAGCGTTGAGCGCGACAGAAGCGCTCCATTCACATGATGGAACGGGTTCTCAGTCGTTGCCCCGATGAAAATAATAATCCCCTGCTCAACCGCCGGCAGCAGCGCGTCCTGCCTGGATGTATTAAACCGGTGTACCTCGTCGAGGAACAGGATTGTTTTCTTGCCGTACATTAATTTGTTCGTCCGTGCGGATTCAATGACTTCGCGCACGTCTTTCACCGAAGCGTCTACCGCGTTCAGCTTAACGAACTCTCCTGCTGTGCGCTTCGAGATAATATTCGCCAGCGTTGTTTTGCCGCAGCCCGGAGGACCGTACAGCAAGATGGACGATACCTGGTCGCCCTCAATCGCTCTGCGCAGCAGCTTGCCCTCTCCGATAATATGTTCCTGCCCGATATAGTCATCCAGTGTTTCCGGCCGCATCCGGTCGGCAAGCAATCTTGCACGCGGCGTTTCCGCTTCCTGATAAGAGAATAAGTCCATTGTCCATTCACAACCTTTACAGCCACATTACTACGATGATAGCATACTCGCACATACGTTCGCTACCATCCGCAAATGGGACTGCTGCCATATTTTCTTTACAAAACCTAGTTATTTCGTAGGTAATTACTATAATAATTTACCATTATAATGCCGATATATAGTGCTAGGAATATTTTTCCTTTGTAATATCGTATAAAACGAATTACAAGCATGGAGAGGGAACTAATAAATATATAAAAAAACATTAGATAGAGAGAGAGGATAAGGAGAGTTGCATTTTGTTCAAATCAGTGAAGAGCGAATGGGAACTAGCGGTGTTTAACAGAATCTGGATTTCGGTATGGGAAGAGAAGGGCTATGAGCTCGAGCATGCCAATCAGGTAGTCGAAAGATACCTTGCTGTATCCGATGAAGGACAATGTGTCGGAACTTCCGAAATTAAGCCCTACCTGCCTGGACTTAACGAGATCGACACGGTCGCTCCTTTCCATCAGCACCCTAAAGTCATTGAAGACCCAACCCGCGTAGCGGAAATCGATAAAATCGCCGTCTTGCAAAACTACAGGGGACAACAACCGATCTCGGATTTATTATCGTCCGCCGTCTATTGTGCGGAAAAGTACAATTTGCGCTATTTTATATCCCTGCTGGAGCCCGTATTTTACCGCGCTCTTCGGATCACGTTCCATGTTCCGATGGAAAAGGTCGGGGGCAAACGGTTTTACAAGGGGGATGATGTCATTCCCGTCATTTTTGATATGGAAGCTATCTACCGCAATAAACAGGAATTCAAATGGCTGGCCTATCCGGCAGCAGAGAACTTCAGACCTGCCAGCAGAGCAATGACCGCATTATAAATTCAATAGGTAAAGGTAGAGATCACGATTATGACCAGAGATCAGATTGTTCTAGACAAAAGGAACCGGTTGTTTGTAAAAATTTTATGGGGACTGCTAGCCCTGGGACTTCTCGCCGATATCGGTGCGGGTCTTGGGACGGATATGATAGTATTACTTGCCATTGTGGGTCTGATTAGCTGCGGGATCGCTACTTTTATGACTTACAAACGGATTTTGGTTCAATACATCATGTATGTTGTTCCGATCATTCTAACGGCATTAACGGTGTTGCTGATCGTGTCCGATCCGCATCCGATTATAAGTACTTATTTCCTCGTCTACGTCAATATTGCCGTCATGACGCTTTATGCAGACTATAAGCCGATCATCTTTACTGGTATTCTCAGCATGGGCGTCAGCACTTATATTTTCCTGGACCCGGATTTGCAACAGCAATTATTCCCGAATGATTCCTTGGTGTACTTGTTCTTGTATCTGATCTTTGCGACGGTCGCTCTCTCCTTCTCCGCCAAATTCAGCCAGCGCCTGCAGGAAGATGTTACTGCTGAGCGTCGCGATGCGCTTGAATCCAAGGAGCTTGCCGAAAAGGTTGTTGATAAGCTCAAATCGATGATTCTGATTCTAGGTGAATTCAGCAGCGAGCAGAAAGGCACTGTAGAATCCACCGGCCAAATCTCCCGGGAGGTTACGACCACCTTTGCGGAAATGTCCGCTTCGATCGAGAAGCAGACAAGCATGGTGCTTAATGTAAGTGATTCAGCCCATACGATTGAGACGGCTGTCTCCCAGCTTCGTGAAGGCTCCACCCAATTACAGCAGTACTCATCCGATACGGCTGTGCTGACGGTAGAGGGCAATGAATTGATACAGACCTTAACCGCTGACGTAAATAGTGTGAAAGCGATTATTGCCCAGACTGTCTCCCTGATGGAGCAGTTGATTGAGCAGAATGAACAAGTTAGCTCGATCGTAGGCTCTATCCGCGAGATTTCTGAACAGACCAATCTCCTGTCCTTGAATGCGGCCATTGAAGCCGCACGTGCAGGCGAGCATGGACGGGGCTTTGCGGTTGTCGCCGGTGAAGTCCGCAAGCTGGCTGACAATGCGAATATTGCTGCCGGCGAGATTACAAACATTCTGGGCACTATCCATGCCTCGATTACAGCCGTAAGCGAGAAGGTACATCTGGGTCAGCAGGCTGTAGATACCAGCTACGAGGCATCGCAAAAGGTAGAAGGCATCATTAGGCGGATTAACAGCAATACCGAGCAAGTCAAACAACAGTCGGATACCGTTGGCGAGTCTTCCCAGCAGCTGTACGTGCAATACTCCTCCATCTCTGACGAGATGACGGGCATGGCGGCTATAACCGAGCAAAACATGGCTTCCGTCGAAGAGGTATGTGCCAGCATGGAGACCCAAGACGTTAAGATCGGCCATCTTGTCGAAGGCTATTCCCAGCTGGATGTCTTAATTTCAGAACTCAAGCAATTGGTAGAACCTAAACAAACGGCCAAATAATTATTACTTTCGGTATTCATTATCTCAGAACTTTTTCCGTCCACCACCATCTTCTATAAAACATCCACCGCAAGCGTAATCCCCGCTTGCGGTTTTTTCTGTTCCCCTCCCGAGAAGGACCTTTTGGTCAGCCCTTTGATGTTGATGCTGTTGGATTGGAAGGAAAGTATCGTCTGAAGGGGCGCAGCGTCTGCCTTTGCTGGTGCTTTGCTGCCTTTGAAAATTGTTCATGCAAAGCACAAGCAACAGCAGCCGTAAGAGGATACTTTCCTGTAAATCCACATCCGCATCAACAAAAATAAAAGGCCGCCCCATAGGACGGCCTTCCCTTACACCACAATATCATGCTTCGCCAAAAGATCCTTCACCACTACACTTACCATAATCAGTCCCGCAACAGGAGGCACAAAGGCGTTGCTCGCCGGCGGCTGCTTCGCTTTGCGGATCTCCGGAGCATTCTCCGGCACAATACGCTGCGTAACGTCCTCACGGGGCTTGTTAGGCGTCTCCGAAGAGAAGACAACCTTCACGCCCTTCTTGATGCCTTCCTTGCGCAGCCTCGTACGTACGACGCGTGCAACGGGATCTGTATGGGTCTTCGAGATGTCCACGACGGTGAATTTCGTCGGATCCATCTTGTTCGCCGCTCCCATGCTGGAGATAATCGGAATTTTCCGCTCCAGACATTGCATGATGAGATGGACTTTATACGAGATGGTGTCGGAAGCATCTACGACATAATCTAGCGGATAAGCAAATAGTTGCTCATACGTCTCTTCCGTATAGAACATCCGCAGCGAGATCACATCGCATTCCGGATTAATCAGCTTAATCCGGTCGCGCATCAGATCTGCTTTTGGCTGTCCTACTGTCGTCGTCAGCGCATGAATCTGGCGGTTCACGTTTGTAATATCAACAACATCCTTATCGATCAGGATGATCCGGCCTACACCGGTCCGGGCAAGAGCCTCGGCTGCGATGCCGCCTACACCGCCAATACCTAACACGGCGACGGTGCTCCCTTTCATCGCTTCGAGACCCTCCGGTCCAATCGCAAGCTCAGTACGAGAAAATTGATGCAGCATAATCGGTTGCCGCCTCCCTCATTAAGCTTGCTTGTTGCCGGCAGCAGCTGCTTCCGGCTTCGGTTTAATAACCGTGCGGATATGAAGCTGCTCGAGCTGCGACAATTCAACTTCGGAAGGTGCATCGCACAGCAGGTCGGTTGCACTTGCTGTTTTCGGGAATGCAATCGTCTCACGCAGGTTTGTACGGCCTGTAAGCAGCATCACGAGACGGTCAAAGCCAAAGGCGATACCGCCGTGAGGAGGCGTGCCATAGTCAAAGGCGTCGAGCAGGAAGCCGAATTTCTCATGCGCTTCTTCCATCGAGAAACCAAGTGCTCCGAACATTTTCTCTTGTACGTCGCGTTTGAAGATACGCATCGAACCGCCGCCTACTTCGTAGCCGTTCAAGACGATATCGTACGCTTGCGCACGGATTTGGCCCGGATCTGTCTCGAACAGGTGCAGGTCTTCGTCCTTCGGACGCGTGAACGGATGATGCACCGCTACAAAACGTTTTGCTTCTTCGTCCCACTCAAGCATAGGGAAGTCAACTACCCATACAAACTTGAATTTCGAATCGTCGATCAGACCCAGCTCACGGCCGACTTTCAGACGCAGGTTGCCAAGAACGTCGGCAACAACTTTTGCCTTATCGGCAGAGAATGTCAGCAAGTCGCCTTCTTCAACGTTCAGGCGCTCGGTAAGAGCTGCGATCTCTTCAGGCTTCAGGAATTTGACGATTGGACCTTTCCACTCGCCTTCTTTAACCGTGATCCATGCGAGACCCTTGCCGCCGTAACGGGCTGCAAACGGCTGCAGATCGTCAAGCTCTTTGCGGCTCCAGTGGCCGCAGCCTTTCGCGTTGAACGCCTTCACGACGCCGCCGCTTGCTGCAACGCTTGCGAACACTTTAACATCGCTTCCTGCAACGATATCCGTAATATCTTCGATTTCCATGCCGAAACGAAGATCCGGCTTGTCGGAGCCGTATTTGTTCATCGCATCCGCATAAGTAATCCGTTGGATTGGCAGCTCGACCTCAACGCCGATTGTTTCACGGAACAAGCGGGCAATCAGCTGCTCCATCATGTTTAACAATTGATCCTGCGTCAAGAACGAAGTCTCGATGTCGACCTGCGTGAACTCCGGTTGACGGTCCGCACGGAGGTCTTCATCACGGAAGCAGCGAGCGATTTGGTAGTAACGCTCAATACCGCCGACCATCAGTAGTTGCTTGAAAATTTGCGGCGATTGCGGCAATGCGAAGAACTCGCCTTCGTGTACGCGGCTTGGAACCAGATAGTCGCGAGCGCCTTCTGGCGTGCTTTTCGTCAGGATTGGCGTTTCAACGTCGATAAAGCCTTCGCCGTCCAGGAAGTCGCGGAATACTTTTGCCGCTTTCGAACGGAGCAGCAATGTTTTGTGCATTTCCGGACGACGCAGGTCGAGGTAACGGTATTTCAAGCGGAGCGATTCATCAACCTCAACACCGTCTTCAATCGGGAATGGAGGTGTTTTCGCAGCATTGATGACTTCGATTTCCGTAACTCGGATTTCGATCTCGCCTGTTGCCAGGTTTTTGTTTACGGTCTCCGCATCACGCTCTACAACTGTACCTTTAACAGCCAGTACGAACTCGTTACGTGCGCGGTCAGCGATAGCGAGCGCTTCGCCGGAGAAATCAGGGTTAAATACGGTTTGAACGATACCTGTACGGTCGCGCAAGTCGATGAACAATACGCCGCCAAGGTCACGACGGCGTTGTACCCAGCCGTTCAGTGTTACTTCTTCGCCAATGTTGGCTTTTGTTAATGTTCCGCACTGATGAGTTTTCAGCATCATAATGGATGTAACTCCCCTTTGTATCAAATAGTTTTCAATTCGGATGCAAGGCTTGCAAGCGCCACAAAGCGCTGTTCTCCCGTTGCCATGTCCTTCAGGGCAATTTCACCGCGGGTAAGCTCATCGTCACCGAGAATAGCCGTGTAACGGGCTTGCAGGCGGTCTGCCGATTTCATCTGCGCTTTCATCTTCCGCCCCAGATAATCCCGCTCCGCACGGATTCCGGAAATCCGAAGCTCGTAGACGAGTCTAGTGACTTCGCGTTTAGCCGCTTCACCAAGCGCTACAACGTACACATCAACCTGATGCGCATTTTCCAGCTCGGCTTGTTGATGCTCAAGCAGCATAATTGTACGTTCCAGTCCAAGACCAAGACCAACGCCCGGCTGATCCGGTCCGCCAATTTCGGCTACAAGACCGTTATAACGTCCGCCGCCGCCGATGGTATCGATGGCGCCAATGCCCTCCGCTTTATATTCAAAAGCGGTGTGCGTATAATAATCCAGTCCTCGAACGAGTCTTGGATTAATGGAGAACGGAATACCCATATCCGTCAAATACGTTTTCACTTTGTCAAAGTGGGCATTGCACTCCTCGTCCAGGCTATCCAGAATCGAAGGCGCGCCTTCGAAATGAGCCTGATCCACCTTGCAGTCGAGCACGCGAAGCGGATTACGCTCCATGCGGGACTGACAGTCCTTGCAGAGCAGCTCGCGCTTGGGGATAAGGAAGGCAAGCAGCTTCTCACGGAAAACTGCACGAACCTCCGGAGTACCAACCGAGTTAATCTCAACGCGGACGCCCTTCAGTCCTACCTCCGTATAGAAGGTATAACCAAGTGCTATAACTTCCGCATCAATGGCCGGATCCACAGATCCAAGCGCTTCAATCCCGAACTGGTGGAATTGGCGGTAACGGCCGGCCTGCTGGCGCTCATAGCGGAACATAGGTCCGATATAATACAGCTTCGATACATCCGGTTCGCCGTACAATTTGTTCTCCACATAAGAACGAACGACACCCGCGGTTCCTTCCGGACGAAGGGTAACGCTGCGATTGCCGCGGTCCGTAAAGGTATACATCTCTTTCTCTACGATATCCGTCGTCTCGCCTACGCCGCGTTGGAACAGCTCCGTTGCTTCAAAGATCGGTGTACGAATTTCACGGAAATTAAAACGTCGGCAAATATCACGAGCTTTCTGCTCTGCATATTGCCAGCGCTCAACTACTCCAGGCAATATGTCTTGTGTGCCCGGTGACTTCTGAAAAGCCATTTACAACCCCTCCTTAAAAGAATTGTCGCGTCTTTGGCGATAATTCTTACTTCGTAAGCATAAAACTTGACCTTACTAGCCAGCTTCGAATCACGCAAAAAACTCCCGCCCCTAACGACATGCCGTTAAAGGCTAATCGTTAGGGACGAGAGTTGAACTCCCGTGGTGCCACCCATATTCCGGACTTTCGTCCGCTCATTAACGGTTAACGCCCGTTACACGCAGATCGGCTATTAGCAATGATTCAGGAATCATCCGTTCACCGTCTGTTCTCCGGAAAGTCTGTTCATCCTGTCACCATAAAGACGCTTGCAGCCTTGGCGTCTCTCTCTGGATACGTGCACGGGATTACTTTGTTCCATCAACGAATCAGAAAATTTATATACTGAGACCTAATTCTACCCGTGTCGACATATAAAGTCAATAGTCAATCACATTTCCTTAGTATGCCTCTTTCGAGACAAAAAAAAACCTGCAGCCATCGTTGCAGGTCCAGAAATTATATTTTTAAAAAGGGGGTCGAGATTTATTATAGGGCAGCGATGTTAAAAAACCGTTATAATCTTATTACAGTAATATTACAAAATAGAAAGCGGTTCATTTGCGAACATTCGTCTTACAAATAAGAAGCTGCCTCTGTTGAGGCAGCTTCTTTCAATTGCTACATACGTCCGCCGGGCTCGCGCCGGTTCGAAGGAAAGGCAAGGAATTCCTCAGCCGTCTCCACCTGCTCCTCCAGTCTGGACATGAGAAGTGCTTCACGGCGGTCGGTATGGAGAAGCCTTCTTGATGAACGCTCCATTCCTTGCTCTTTACGGGATTGATGCATGACGATAACTCCTTCTGGCAACTGATCTCCAGTCCGCTTATGCCAAAGCAGCCTGCCTACCCTTAGTGTTGCCAGCCATCGCCAATCTTACCCGCTTGTTACTGCTTGCTGTCGATAATTAACGTAACGGGACCCGCGTTTACGAGAGCCACGTCCATCATCGCGCCGAACCGGCCAGTCGCAACAACAAGACCTGCTTTACGAAGCAGCTCATTAAACCTGTCATAGAGCGGCTCCGCTTGCTCGGGGCGCGCGGCAGCCATAAAGTTAGGACGCCGCCCCTTCCTGCTGTCGCCATATAAGGTGAACTGCGAGATCGACAAGATTTGTCCGCCTACGTCAAGGACGGAGAAATTCATTTTCTCATTCTCGTCCTCAAAGATCCGAAGACCTGCTACCTTGTCCGCCATCCAGCGAATATCTTCTTCCGTATCCTCATGCGTAATTCCGACCAGAAGCACCAGGCCATGATCAATTGCACCTGCCACTTCTCCATCGATTGTAACGCTTGCCTGCTTGCTCCGCTGTACTACAACCTTCACGGCCTGTAAACCTCCAGCTAACTATTCATGATGCGCTGCACGGAGTAAACATCCTGCACGCGCTTGATTCTCTCCACGACGGAAGATAAATGATCAATATTGCGGATCAGCACCGTCATATGAATCATGGCCATTTTATTTTTCACCGAACGTCCCGTCACGGCCGATATATTTGTCTTGCTTTCCGATACGGCTTGAAGAACCTCATTCAGCAGTCCCGTCCGGTCATGACCCGTAATCTCAATATCAACGCTGTAATTCGATTCGATCGAATCTTCCCATTCGACTTCAATAACGCGGTCTGCCTCTTCGCTGTCCCCGTTAAACGGAATGTTCTGGCAGTCCATCCGATGCACCGAAACGCCTCTGCCGCGAGTTATATAGCCAATAATCGTATCGCCTGGTACCGGATTGCAGCATCTCGCGAACCGGACGAGCAGATTATCGATCCCTTTCACCGTCACACCATGAGTTGGCCGATTCTTGCGGTGACCCGGAGACTTCATCTCCTTCGGTTCGCTTGTCAGCTCAATGAGATTCGATTTCTCCGCTTCTCTGCGCAGCTTCTCGGTCAGGCGTGTACAAATCTGTGCCGCCGTAATCCCGCCGAAGCCGATTGCGGACATCATATCCTCAATATCGTTAAAGTTGAACTTGTTAGCCACTTCCTGAAGCTTGTCGTCGCTCATCCATGCGGACGGCTCCACGCCTAACCGCTTCAGCTCACGCTCAAGCAGATCCCGGCCTTTGGCTACGTTCTCTTCCCGCTTCTCACGCTTGAACCATTGGCGGATCTTGCTGCGGGCATGAGACGATTGTGCAATCTTCACCCAATCCTGACTCGGGCCGTAAGAATGCTTCGAGGTCAAAATTTCAATAATATCGCCTGTCTTCAGCTTATGGTCAAGCGGGACAATTCGTCCGTTCACCTTGGCGCCGATCGTCCGGTTCCCTACCTCGGTATGGATTCGGTATGCGAAGTCAAGCGGAACAGAGCCTGCGGGCAGCTCGATAACTTCTCCGCTTGGCGTGAAGACAAATACTAGATCGGAGAAAAAGTCCATCTTGAGCGTTTCCATAAACTCCGAAGCGTCACGAGCTTCGTTCTGAAGCTCCATAATTTCACGGAGCCAGGACATTTTGTCCTCGAAATTCGTATTTGGCACAACCGTGCCTTCCTTATAAGCCCAATGGGCTGCGATACCGTACTCGGATGTACGGTGCATATCCCACGTACGGATCTGTACTTCTGTTGGCTCTCCGTTAGGACCAATAACCGTCGTATGCAAAGACTGGTACATGTTGGCCTTCGGCATCGCGATGTAATCCTTAAACCGTCCCGGCATCGGCTTCCAAAGCGTATGAATGATGCCAAGGGTTGCGTAGCAGTCTTTTATATTTTCAACGATAATCCGGATGGCCATCAAATCGTAAATTTCATTAAACTGCTTATTTTTCACGGTCATTTTCTTGTAAATGCTGTATATATGCTTCGGTCGTCCCGAAATATCTCCGTCAATGCCCATTTCCTCGAGCTTCTCTTTAATCCGGCCGATAACATCAGAGATAAACAGCTCGCGCTCCGCCCGCTTCTTCTTCATCAAATTCGCGATACGATAGTATTGCTGTGGGTTCAAATACCGCAAAGCGATATCTTCCATCTCCCACTTGATCGCGGAAATACCAAGCCGGTGAGCAATCGGGCAAAAGATTTCTAGTGTTTCATACGCGATGCGCCGCTGTGCTTCCTCGGACTGGAACTTAAGCGTACGCATATTATGGAGGCGGTCAGCCAGCTTGATCAGAATAACCCGAATGTCCTGCGCCATCGCAAGGAACATCTTCCGGTAGTTCTCATTTTGCTGCTCTTCCTTCGAACGGAACCGGATCTTCTCCAGCTTGGTCAATCCGTCGACGAGCATTGCGCAAGTTTCGCCAAATTTCGCACGAACGAGCTCAAGGTCCACTGTCGTATCTTCGACGACATCATGCAGCAGCGCTGCAATAATCGACAGTACGTCCATCTGCATATCCACGATAATTTCCGCAACGGCAACAGGGTGAAGAATATACGGTTCCCCCGATTTGCGCACTTGTCCGTGGTGGGCTTGGTCCGCAAATTCATAGGCTTCCCTGATGCGTACCAGATCCTGTTCTTTTATATAGGCCGACGCCTTTTCGATTAACTGCTCTATGCCCATGAATTGTCCTTTCCGAACGCTTGACTCCGATTCGCGCATTTTCCGAGTTTTCTTAATATTATGCTGGAAGTAGGGATCCGCGTCAACCTGCATGCCTCACCAAATTTCGCATAAACGGACTATGCGGATTCAGCCGGAATACGAATATGAACACGTGTACCTGCTCCTGGTTCACTCTCAATGGCTACACCGAAATCTTTGCCGTAATAAAGTTGGATTCTCTCATGTACATTACGGATCCCATATCCGACACGTTGCATCCCTTCGCCGCTAAATAATTGAAGAATCGTCTCCTGAGGCATTCCGTTGCCATTGTCCGCCACAAACAGATGAACCACATCTCCGGCGCGGTACCCAATAACTTGAATATCGATCTGGTCCCCCCGCCAGGCATGCTCGAGCACATTCTCGACAAAAGGCTGTACGATCAGCTTTACCGTGTTCAGTTCGACAATTTCCGGGGAAATATTGTAGTCGATTCGGACCCGGTCGCCGTATTTGATCTGTTGAATGTCCATATAAGCCCGAACCTGCTCTATTTCCTTGCCAATCGGAATAATGGTTTGCCCTTCATTTAGCGACAAGCGGTAAAACTTGGCCAGGTTCATCACCATCTGGTGCTGTTTCTCCACTTGCCCGAATTTGGCCAGCCTGCTGATTGACGAAAGCGTATTATATAAAAAATGCGGATTGATCTGTGCCTGGAGCGACTCCAGCTCCGCCTCTTTCTTTTTCAAATTGGTCGTATAAACTTCTTCAATCAAGGTCTGCGTCTTCTTCCCAAGCTCATTCAGCGAGGATGCAATCGTTGTAAATTCATCATTCCCGCTGTAATGGATCCGGCGCTGAAAATCTCCCTGCCGGAAGGATTGAAGGACGGACATGACCTTTAACACCCGCCGGGAGAACGTTCTCGAGACGAACGCTGCGACAAGCAGAATCAGCACGCAGCTCGCGCTGCAAATGACAAGCGACAGCAGCTTGACCTTCTGTGTATCCTTCTCCAGCACGGAGGACGGCACCATCGCCGTCAGGCTCCAGTTCAGACCTGGAAGCGGCTGGCGGATAACCAGGTAATTGTCCCCGTTCGAAGCATCCCACAGCTGCTCGCTGGACTGCTCGGTCGCCCCCGAAGCATACAAAATATTACGGCTGCCGTCGGTAATAAACAACGTGCTGCCGACGCCGATTTTACGGTAATCCACACTTTGGAACAAATCGGACAGGTACACGCTGATCCGCATGAACCCTATTTCGTTCAATCTTGCAGACTCCAAATCTACAAGACGCCGGAGCATCGATATCCGGTTATAGCGGCTGTCATCCTCAATCTGCTTCCACCGCATCGTCTCTCCGTATTTCTCTGCCGGGTAGGATTGGTACCAGGGCTTCTCCGTAATCCGGTTCAAATGAAGCAAATCGAAAAATCGTCCCTTCATTACAAGCGGGTCGATATTCTTGCTGTCGTAATACACCTCCGGCAGCGTTTCATTACGCAAATAGACCGTAAGCCATAAGCTGCGGTTCGTGGATTCGATCGTCTGACGGAACTTGGGGAGCAGCAGCTCTGTCGTTGTTTCATAGCTCACCCAGCCTTCCTCATAGTGAAGAAGCTGCTTCGACAAGGTCGTATCGTAATAGAGAAGATCCGATAACCGGACCGTATCCTCTAATTTATAGACGACGTTATCTTCGATTTGGCGCAGCGTCCCTTTAATCGTATTTGTTGTATTGGAACGGATCGAATCCGTCATAATGTCACTGGCGAAATAACCAAACATGAAGATCGGGATAATGATGAGCATCATATACGAGATAAGCAGTTTAATGCCAAACGGGATAAATTTGCGGGAACCTTGTGTGCCCGTAAATGGCGTATGTATCATTAGCGCTGTCTCCTGAATTCGATCGGCGTCATGCCGAATGTCTCTTTGAATTGCCGGCTGAAATAAGGCATGTAACGGTAACCGACCTGATCCGCCACCTCGTAAATTTTGACTTTCGGATCCTTCAGCAGCTCTCCTGCCTTTTCCATCCGCATGGTAATAACAAATTCACTGAAGCCTACGCCCATCTCTTCTTTGAACATCAAACCCAGATAATTCGGTGAAAAAGCAAAACGGTCCGCCACTTCCTTCAGCGTTAGAGAGCGATGCAGATGCTCTTTCATATAAGCAATCATTTCCTGAACAAGCTTCGTATGTTTTCCTAACTCAACAGGTTCCGGCAGCTGTTGATGACGATGAGGCGAACGTCTTGCAGCCTCCCGCCATTGCCTTTCCTCCTCCTGTCTTCTCGATACTTCATCCAGCTCTTTCGTTACATGAACAAGCGCTTCAACAAGCTCGGCATCATCCATCGGCTTCAGAACATAACTATATGCCCGTAGGGATAAAGCCTGCTTAACGTAATGAAAATCCTGATAGCCGCTGACGAAGATGACTCTCAGATCACCGCAGCCTTCCGTTTCCTGCACCTTGCGGGCAAGCTCGAGCCCGGACATGCTGGGCATATGTACATCGGTCACGAGAATATCAATATTCCCGTCTTTTAATACCTCATAAGCATCAAAGCCGTTGTTGCAGGCTGCTACAACTTCCAGTCCAAGCTCCGTCCAGGGAATAAACATCCTCATGCCTTCCAGATCAAGTACTTCATCATCTGCAATCAACACTTTATACATGATGGCATCTTCTCCCGTCAGCAGTATGGAAAAGTCGTGAAACGGCAGAACCGCCCCTGATATAGGGACGGCGCGACCGCTTGATCAAATTATACTCCAGCATTAGCCTGGATGTTAATTGCCTTTCATGCTTTTTACATTTTCTTGCCATTTGGTTGTTTTGTAGGCAAGAAGCTTGTCGTAACCGATAGCTTCGGCATCCTTCTGAGCTTTATCGAGAATGGCTAGAACTTCTTCGTCGCTCTTCGCATACAGCGCCTTTGCTCTTGCTTCCTTATAGAGCTCCTCGAAGCTTTGGGCGATAATGCCTTCCTCGGAATCCGGAGCCGGCGCAAGGTTAATATACTCGGTGGCATTCTTTTGCGTTTTCCATGTAATGGCGTTTTGCCAGCGCGCTTCCCAAGACTGCTGTTCTTCCGGCAGCGTAAGCTCGAATTTCATTTTCGATGTATCAATAAAGACGGTATTTCCGTTCCATTGGAAGTTAACCGTTGCATCCATCATTTTTGTGCGGCCTTCTACATCGCTCGTATAGGCATCGGTGAAGATTGGCGAGCCGTCGGCATCCGTTCCCTTCCAGTAAATCCCCTCTGGTCCCCAGAACAGCGTACGAGTGCCTTCAGGTCCAGTTAAATAGTCAAGGAAGGCGAAAATCTTCTCTGGATCTTTGGCCGATTTCGTAATAACGCTCACGTTCCAGCCCAGCTGCGTATAAGTGCCTGCCCAAATTTTATTCTTGTCAAGACCCGCCTTATGCACCGGCCAGATCATCATATAACCCGCATTCGGATCCTTCTTCTTCAGTTCGGCATCCCCTACTGCACCGTACTCGGTAGGGCTTGCGCCGGCAAACACGGCTGCCGTTCCGTTATAAGCCTGCTCCTTCACTTGATCCTTGGTTTGCGTGAGCGAATCCGGAGACATCAGCTTCTCGCGGAACAGCTTGCTTGCGAACTGCATCGATTCCCGGAAGACCGGATCAAGGAATAAGGAAGTAAGCTTATCGCCGCTTGGAACGGCCCGGTTCGCTACATAAGCTGGCGAGTAATCTTCGCCAAACGCGCTGTAAAGGACATCGAGGCCTTGGCCGTCGATAGCAAGATCGGGGTTAAACGGCGTAACGTTCGGATACTTCTCCTTGACCTGCTTCAGGTAGTTATAGAAATCATCTGTCGTTTCAATAGCCGGTGATCCCAGCTCCGTATAGATTTTCTTGTTAACAAGGTAACCGGCGTTGCCGTTCGGCTGGGACGTATACCAGTTCGGGAACTGATAGATTTTGCCGTCCTTCGAACGAAGCATATTGATGGCTTCTTCGCCAACCCATTTCTTAAAGTTCGGATATTTGTCGAGGTAGTCATCAAACGGTACGAGCATACCCGCCTCACGCAGCTTCTCCACGTCTGCTCCGCGGTCCATCCAGATCACATCCGGCAGCTTGCCGGAAGCAATCATCGTGTTCAGCTTTTGGGCAGCGTTGCCGCCTGACTGCACAGGCGTAATATCCACCTTCATATTATCCTTGATCCATTTGGTTGCTTCATCCCCGCCCCAGGCAGGCATGGAATACCAGTCATAATGCCCGTAGAAAGAGAAGCTGATCGGCTCGCTGCCAAGCTTGAAGACTGATGGCTCACTGCTTGCCGGCGCTTCGCTTGCCGCTGTTGACTCCGTTGCTGCCGGTTCATTTGTTGCCTGACTGCCATTGCCGTTTCCATTGCCTGAACACCCTGTCAATGCCATTACGCCAACCATCATCGCTGCCAATCCTGAATAAGCTGATTTCCGCCATCTACTCATCCTTCGTAAACCCCTCTCTCCCATAACTTTAATTATGTTCAGCGGAAGCGAATTTGTCGATCCGTAAGTATGGACAACCCGCTTCGCGTTGAAAACCGTATCGTTGCACATGCCAGTTCTGTCGATCGGACTATTCCTTCAAAGATCCTACTAGCACGCCCTTTACGAAATATTTCTGCACAAACGGATAGACGATGATGATCGGGATTGTCGCTACCATCATCGTTGCCATCGACAGCGACTTGCTCGTGATGCTTTTCATGGAGGACAGACGGCTTTGCGAAGCCGAATCCAGCTGGGAGAATTGCTCGGACATAATATTGGAATTCAGAATTTGCTGGAGCATCGTCTGAATAGGAACTAGCTTCTCATTGGTTATGTAAAGGCTTGGAAAGAACCAGTCATTCCAATGCGAAACCGCCGTGAACAACGCCAGCGTAGCGATGACGGGACCAGAGAGCGGCAGCACGATCCGGAAGAAGGTTGCCCAATAGCCGCATCCGTCTATCTGCGCCGATTCCTCAAGCCCTTGGGGCAGCCCCGCAAAGAAGGTCCGGAAAATAATCATGTTCCACACGCTGATTAGACCGGGAATGATGAAGACCAGGAAATTATCCATTAAGCCAAGACCGCGGATGACGAGAAAGGTAGGAATAATACCGCCGCTGAAGTAGAGCGTAATAATGCAGGCAATCATATAAAACTTTCTGCCGATCAGCTCTTTCTTTGTCATGCCATAAGCGAAAATCGCCGTAAACAGGATAGATGCTATTGTTCCGATAACGGTCCTCATCACCGATATATAGAAGCCGTTTATAATTCTCTTGTCCTGGAATACGATTTCATAATTATCAAGGGTAAATGCTCTAGGCCAGAAAGTAACGCCGCCTAACGCCGTATCCATCCCTTTGTTAAACGAGACAACCGCAGCATTCCAGAACGGATAAAACGTAACGAAGGCGATAAGAACCAGACAGATATATACAAATACGGTTAAGCTTCGGTCGCTGAAGCTGGCTTTAATTCTCATAGCAGTCGTTCTCCCTCCTCAAGTGCAGTGAGTATCCAACTTGTTCCTACCATAGACTGTTGCCGGTGCGGCGAGCCAGCAGATTGGCGAAGGCAAGCAGGCCAACGCTGATGATGGCTTTAAACAAACCAACTGCTGTCGCATAAGAGAACCGCTGTCCGGTTATACCGGTTCGGTACACATAGGTATCCAGGACATCCGATACATCCCGCAGAATCGGATTGACGCCAAGCAGGAGCAGATCTTCAAATCCTGCACTTAACAGATTTCCGATAGCCAGAATCATAAAAATGATAACGACCGGCATAATGGTTGGAATCGTAATGACATAAATCTGCTTGAACCGGCTTGCACCGTCAATCGATGCGGCTTCGTACATACTCTGGTCAATCCCGGCAATAGCCGCCAAATATACAATCGAGCTGAAGCCAATTTCTTTCCAGACGCCGGTTGTAACGATAATCGTCCAGAAATATTCGGGAATGGAGAGGAAACTGACCGGCTCTTTGATCAGATGAAGCGATTGGAGAAGCATATTCAAGCTGCCGTTCTCCACCGACAGAATCGACATCGCAAACCCCGAAACAATAACCCAGGACAAGAAATGCGGCAAATAACTGACGGTCTGTACAATCCGCTTGAAATACATATTTTTCACTTCATTCAGCATAAGTGCGAGGACGATTGGTGCCGGGAACCCTATCGCCAACTTGAGCACGCTGATGACGATCGTATTGCGCATCACCCGTTCGAACTCCGGAGCATGGAAGAACATTTCGAAATGCTTGAACCCGACCCATGGACTGTTCAAAAAACCTTTAAATATGTTGTAGTCTTGAAAAGAAGTGAGGACGCCGTACATCGGGATGTAGCTGAATACAAAAATAAGAAGAAGAGCGGGTATGACCATAAGCTGTAAATCCCACTGCCGGAAGAATCGGCGAAGCTTGGATTTGCGTTTAAGCGTTTGTTGTTGATGAGTGACGGGTGCTGTTATCTCTGCCATTGGTGGTCCCCTCCTAAAAAGAATTGCGACACGCTTTTTGTTGCAATTCTTACTTCGAAAGCATTAGCTTAAGAATTGCGACACGCTTTTTGTTGCAATTCTTACTTCGAAAGCATTGGCTTTTGAGGCCATTCTTGCTTTGCAAGCCTAGTCTTATGTCTATATTGTAGAAGTTCGCCGAGGGCCTTACTATTTGCCAGACCAACGAAAAATGATACTTTTCAATCGAAAGATGTTATTATTCATAACACTGCTCGAAAGTTGTATACGGTTCCATTTTGGACATGCAAATTGAATCCGTTTCCAACTGACATAATTTGAAAGGTCCATGACAACAAAAAAAGCTGCCCCCGCAGAACCTCAGACCAATTTAAGTCTGCTGTTCTGCCAAGGGCAGCTCTATATAATCGGTTTCTCTTAGTACGTCACAAGAGAGAAGACTTCCACGCCTTCCAGCTTCTCGCGGCCAGTCAGATAAGACAGCTCAATCAGGAACGCTGCGCCAACAACTTCGCCGCCAAGCTGGCGGACGAGGTTCATCGAGGTCGCAATGGTACCGCCAGTAGCAAGCAGGTCATCGGCAATGAGGACACGTTGACCAGGCGAGATTGCGTCCTTATGCATCGCCAGGCTGTCATTGCCGTATTCCAGGTCATAGCTGGCTTGAATCGTCTCGCCAGGCAGCTTGCCGCTTTTGCGAATAGGTGCAAAGCCTACGCCAAGGGCAGTTGCCAGCGGTGCTCCAACAACAAAGCCGCGTGCTTCAGGACCGGCAATGATATCGATTTGCATATGCTCGACAGCTTTGCGGATATCTTCAATCGCCGCGCGGTATACGTTGCCATCCTTCAGCAGGGTTGTAATATCTTTAAATCGGATGCCTGGTTGTGGAAAATCGGGGATCACCCGGATGTAATCTTTGAAATTAATGTCGCTCATTCTCTATTCAATCCTTTCTCTACTTCCCATATCAATTATGCCATTACTTCGATTGGAACATACGGCGAACGGAGCCTCTCGGCCTCACGCTTTGCCTCCTGATACCTCTCAGATGTACCAAGATCACGCTTCTGCGGTGCTTCTACAACAATAAAATGAGTGCCGTCCACAGCTATAAATCCAAGCTCCAGGAATACTTCAAGCATGACGGTTACCGTTTGCTCGGGCCAGCCGCATTGTTCAGAAAGATACTGCTCAATGCCCTTCATCGGCAAACGCTGCTTCCTCTTCAGCAATTGGTATACCTGCCCGAAATGCTCCCGCTCAGGGAATCTTGCTCCTGCCCCTCCGAAATACAGATCATGAATGTGCAGCTGTGCTTTGCGCTGGCCGTTCCATTCATTGATAGACAGCTCCCCAACCAGATCAACCGGCAGACCGCTTTGCAGCCGCTGCGACAGTTCCCCCATTCCGAAGCCTACCGCATCCAGAGCGGTACGCCCGCTGCGAAGCGATAACTTCAGATGTCTGGAGTCCTTGCCCATCGTCCGGTAATCCGACAATTCAGCGGAATGAAGCAGCAGCCTCGGTGAAGGGTTGCCTGCTCCAAACGGCTCGAGCTGGGCAAGCTGACCAATCGTATGAACACTGGCATCCTCTACCGAGCAGACAAGATCAATAGCCGTTTTCGGTATCCAGTCCTGCTCCGTCAACCATTCCAACGCAAGCTCTCCCAGCTTCTCTTCAAATGCCTGCAGGTGGTCCCGGTGAAGACTCATGCCTGCAGCCGCTTGATGGCCGCCGTAATGGTCAAGCAGGTGGTCGCATTCGGTCAAGGCAGCATGCAGATCATAACCTTCAATCGACCGCGCCGACCCTTTGCACATCCCGCTGTCCGCGTCGATGCCAAGTATTATAACCGGTTTATAATAACGCTCCAGGATCTTGGACGCAACGATGCCTATTACTCCAACGTTCCAGCCTTCGCCAGCCAGCACAATAACAGGAGGTTCAGGGATGGCTGCCGCTTTTGCAGCTTCTCTTTTCCCCTGCCATTGCTGCTCCGCTTCCTTTACGATACCGTCCACGATTCGCTGTCTTTCCTTGTTAAGCACATCAAGTGAAGAAGCCGCTCGTATAGCCTCGTCATAGTCACCGGTTGTCAGGAGCTCAACCGCACGCTTCGCATGATCTAGCCGGCCTGCTGCGTTAATCCGCGGTGCCATGCCGAAGGCAACTGTCGTGGAAGTCACCTGATCCAGTTCAATGCCGCATGCTTCCGATAAAGCCCGGAAGCCGGTATTTCCGGTATTCTGCAGCCGTGCAAGACCTGCCCTTACTAGTACCCGGTTCTCGTCTGTAAGCGGCATGATGTCCGCGATGGTACCAAGACATACGATATCCGCCCACTCCATTGGCGGACGCTCCATTAGCGCATGCGCTAATTTGAAGGCTACACCAACCCCAGCCAATCCTTTGAACGGATAAGGGCAATCCCCTTGCTTGGGATTCACAACCGCAACCGCATCCGGAAGCTGATCCGGCGGTTCATGATGGTCAGTTACAACAATATCGATACCAAGCTGCTTGGCATATTCGACTTGCTCATAGGCACTGATTCCTGTGTCCACCGTTACAATAAGACGAACGCCGTCAGCCGCGGCCAAATCTATCGCGCCTTTGTTCAGGCCGTAGCCCTCCAAAGCGCGATGCGGAATATAATAATCAAAGGTATAACCTAACTCACGGAACACGTGAATGAGCAAAGATGTACTAGATACGCCGTCTGCATCATAATCCCCATAGATCCGAATGAATTCACCGTTTACTGCCGCTTGTTGAATCCGGGCGACAGCTTCCTTCATTCCTTTCAGCAAATACGGATCATGAAGCCGGTCCTCCCCGCCGCGCAGGAAATTCTCCGCGGACTCCTTCTCTTTGTAGCCTCTCTGAACAAGAAGCTTGGCTACAAGATGCGGAACGCCAAGCAGCTCTGACAGCTGCCTGGCCTGCTGCTCGTCCTCTTTACTCCAAGGCGCCAAATTCCAGCGTGTTTTTGCTTGTATCACGCCGAGTTTCAACCCCTTTCCATTCTATTGCAGAAGCGTCGGCATATGCTCCTGATTCGGATCATGATTCGATCTGTACGGATAACCCGGATCATAAGGCTCCACATGGATCGTCACATCCGTTACATGACCGAACCGCGTAAGAAGCAGCTGCTTGACCCGTTTTGCAACTTCATGGCCTTCAAGTACGGATATACGCGGATTTACGCTGATGACAATATCTGCTACAACATAATGCCCCTGTTCCTTGGCCTGAATCGACTCAACGGTAATTACTCCTTCTACGCGCTGAATCAACTGCATCAGCACCTCGGTATCTTCACTTTGAGACTCTGTCTTTGAATCTTTCTGTACAAATCCGGTAATTGTACGGTAACCGCTCAACATAACCATAACGGCAATGACAATCGCTGCCGCAGGATCCAAGTAGTACAGAGCCGGCAGCGCTGCCGCTTTACCCAACATGGCTCCGCCGGCGCCAATCAGTGCCGCCAGCGAGCAATATAAGCCCTGGCCCCTTTCCTTATGGGAAAAGAACAGCTCCCTTACAACCAGACTCATGAGAATTGCAGCAAATGCACTCCAGTGCGGCGGATGATCAACGCCTTCCGCAATGGAACGAATCGCAGATATGCCGATCTCCAGGCTGGTGATAAGAAAAAATACGGCAAGAAATACATTCGTCAGGGCTTCCGTACGCAGCTTGGCATTGGCCTTCTTGTGCCCGTCTTGCTTAGTGGATGACAAAGCAAAAGCGGCGGCACATTCTGCCGCCGTTCGGAAGGCATCGGCGAGCAGCGATTTGCTGCCCGCGAGTCCGCCTACTATACCTTTAAACAACGCCAGCGCCGCAGTTCCCCATAAGCCAGCCTGTTCGGCCTGCTTTGCCTCCGCATATCGTTGTTCAGTTGACATTTATGCCTCCAGCGTGGAATAGGACTTGGCGATGGAACTAGCCAAGCTTCCGTTCCACTTTGTTTAGTAGAGTAAGTTATCCTTATACCGCTTTTTTAGCCACTTGTTTCGTAGAAGGCTTTTGCTTGCTCTTCATGACCATCCACAGCGGAGCTGCGATACAGATCGAAGAGTACGCGCCGCTTGCAAGACCAATCATTTTCGCCAGTGCGAACAGCTTGATCGATTCGCTGCCGAAGATGAAGAGACAAGTAGCAATAATGAGTACGGCAAGTACGGTATATACGTTACGCGCCATTGTTTGCCACAAGCTTTGGTTAACAAGGTCGCCAATCTGGTCTGCGTTCTTTGTTTTGGCGAAACGAAGATTTTCACGGATCCGGTCAAAGATAACGATCTTATCGTTAATGGAATAACCAATTGTCGTCAGCACCGCCGCGATAAACGGCAGGTCAACCTGAAGACGGAAGATGGAGAAGATCGTCACAACGACAAAAGCATCATACAAAATGGCGATGTTTGCAGCAAGCGCCATGCGCCATTCAAAGCGGATCATCACGTACAGCATAATCGCCACACTCGCGATTATAACGGCATAGATCGCTTTAATACCAAGCTCCTGTGCGATATCCGGTGAAACAACGTTCACTTCCGAAGATACTTTATCGCCGTATTTGGCTTTAAAAGCATCTTCAATCGCTTTTACTTTCGACTGATCGAGCACATCATCGAAACGGGCCGATACACGGTCACCATTCGTACCGCCAACCGTAGGCGTAATATCGGAATAGCCTTGCTGTTCCAGAACATCTTTTGCTTCGGTTTGAGTTAACTTCTTGCCCACGAGAATATCCATATTCGTACCGGCTTTGAAGTCAACCCCGAAGTTCATATGGAAGATACTGACCGACAAAATGCCGACAAGCGTCAAAATAACCGAGAACAGGAAAAACTTGTTGCGGTGTTTAATGAAATCGAATCGAACCTTTGCATTATAGAGCACGGATTTCTGCCTCCTTCACGCCGTAGTAGCCAGGTTTAGTAAAGAGGTTACTGCGGATCAGCAATTGAATCAGCAGACGCGCCAAGAAGATATTGGTCACGATACTAACGAGAATACTGAAGATCATCGTCAAGGCGAAGCCACGAATCGCACCGTTACCGATGAAATAAAGGACGGCACAAGAAATAATATTCGTCACGTTCGCGTCCATAATGGTACGGAACGAGTTTTTCGAACCGGCCTTCAGAGAGGACAACAGACTTTTGCCGCTCCGGATCTCTTCCTTGATGCGCTCGTACATAATGATATTGGCGTCAACCGCCATACCAATACCGAGAACAAAGGCCGCGATACCCGGAAGCGTCAAGGTTGCATTCATCAGCTCAAATACAACAACAAGCAGCCAAGTGTACGTGATTACGGTAATGCCGGCAACCAGACCCGGGATACGGAACAAGAGAACCAGGAATAGAAGGACGATCGCAGATCCGATAACACCTGCGCCTACTGTTTCGTTAAGTGATTTCTGGCCAAGCTTCGCACCAACACTTTGTGTATAAATCTCTGTGAGCTTCAGCGGAAGCGCACCAAGGTTAATCGTATCTTTCAGGTTATTGGCCTCATCAAGCGTGTAATTGCCTGAAATTTGCGCCGAACCGCCTGTAATTGGATAGTTAACGGAAGGACTGGACAGCAATTCTTCATCTAAGTAAATAGACAAGGTTTTGCCTGTCAGCTTCGTTGTTACATCTTCGAATTTTTTTGCGTCTTTCAATTTAATGGTGATCATCGGATTACCCAGCTGGTCGAACTCAACCTTTGCGCCATTTTGCACAAAATCATTGCCTTGCAGCTCGATAGTGCCGTCCGGACCGCGGAAAGTCAGATTGACAGGCTTCTTCAGCATCTCGCGGATTGCCGTTTCGTCCGTTACACCAGGCAGCCTAACGCGGATGCGGTTGCTGCCTTCCCGGGTAATCTCAGGCTCGGTCGTCCCCGTGGAGTCAATCCGTTGCTCCAGGCTGTGCGCCGTTTCCTTGAGCGACTCTGGCGTTACTTGTTCGCCGCCCTCAAGTGGCGAGGCCTCATACAATACCTCGAACCCGCCTTTCAAATCAAGACCGAGCCGGATATCTTTGACAAGAGCCGGGCTCGTCCAAGCGATGGCGCCAAACATGATGACAACGACCGCAAGGAAGGCAGTTAATCTCTTCCAGTTCATACGTACATAGTCCCCCTTATGATCTCAATATTCCTATTATACTTAGGTTGTACTTGCGTGTAAAATGAGCGCGCAAAAAAAAGAAACCCCTTCCGTCAGAAATGGTTTCCCCGAAAAGCGCTAAGCGTCATAAAATTCATGAATTTTGTCACTTTTAAAGACAAAATATCGTTTACCATTTGATGAAGCTCCGGCTGACCGGTTTTTTTATACTTTTCACTTACGCATTCCCATATTTCTTTTCCCGTTACATGTTCGTATCCGATGAGATGAAATTCTTCCGCCTTGCTGTTGCACAGCTGTTCGATCATGCTGTTCAGATCCTCATCTCCCACGGCTGTCTCCTCCTTCTGGCCTTGCAAATGTGCCAATCAAAAGCTGTTAACCATCCTTCTACCTATTCGATGCTTCCTCCCTCTTTTCCTGCTGAAACTTTTGAATTGATAAATTTGGATGACTTGTCTCGCCATGATTCTAGAATGACTCATGATTCGGACATGCCGCGCATAAAGATGTACGGAAAGCAGTACAAGAGATGAGGGGCGACTAATGACGAAGCAAACGTTTATAAAAGGGGCTATGATCCTGCTGGCCGCCGGCATTATTAACCGGCTGCTCGGCTTTGTGCCGCGTATTGCGCTCCCGCGTATCATTGGTGCGGAAGGCGTCGGGCTGTACCAGCTCAGCTATCCGTTTCTGACCGTTTTATTAACGGTTATTACAGGCGGCATTCCGCTGGCTATTACGAAGTGGACGGCTGAAGCCGTATCTCGCGGGGACTCGGCGAGGGTAAAGCAAATTTTCCGGACCGCGATGGGTCTTACTATTGTACTAGCTGTTCTGATGACCGCAGCCCTTCTTCTTCTGGCCAAGTGGATCACTACACATCTGCTGACCGATGCCAGGGTTTATCAGACCTTTATTGTAATGACACCGCTAATGCTCATCATTGGTATTTCTTCAGTCTACCGGGGATACTTCCAAGGCAAACAAAATATGATACCTTCCGCAACTTCCCAAATCATTGAGACCATCATCCGGATTATCGGCTCACTCACCTTTGCTTCCATGCTCCTTCCAAAAGGGGTCGAATGGGCAGCCGCCGGTGCCATGCTTGGTGTAGTTGTAGGGGAGATTGGCGCTCTTGCCGTGCTGCTCTGGACTTATGCCAGGGAGCGCAGCAAGCAGAAATCTGTTGAAGAACCCAACGCCGCAAAGAAAAATACACCTGTCCTTCGCCGGCTGCTTGGCCTGTCTATACCGGTGACAGGAAGCCGTATGGTTGGCTCATTATCTTATTTGCTCGAGTCGATTCTGACAGCCCGAAGCCTTGCAGCCGCCGGAATTGCTACTGGTGCTGCCACTGCCCAATACGGCGCTTTGCAAGGGATGATCATCCCGCTGCTCTTACTGCCAACGGCACTGACCTTCTCGCTTGCCTCCTCCCTTGTACCTTCCTTGTCTGAAGCAGCAGCCAGGGGAGATAAAGGAATGATTCATAAAAGAATGCATCAATCGATGCGGCTTGCACTGGTTGCCGGAGCACCGTTTGTCGTTGTGATGTGGCTGTTCGCCGAACCGATCTGCCGCATAATGTATGATCACGCTGACATCGCTCCGATGCTGAAGCTTATGGCACCGATTGGAATATTCATTTACTTGCAAGCACCGCTTCAAGCTGCGCTTCAAGCCTTGAACAAACCAGGAACGGCATTGATGAACACCTTTATCGGGGCGGCCGTTAAGCTGATGCTCATTACGATTCTCGCTTCAAAGCCGGAGCTTGGCATCTACGGCGCGCTTATTGCCATTAACGTGAATATCGTTCTCGTAACCGTCCTGCATGGCATCAGCGTTTTGCGCTTTATCGGCTTCCACATGCAAGTTCTGGATTTTGTTAAAGTTGGAGCTGCCATGCTTATCATGGGCGCAGCGGCCATGTGGATCATGAATACAAAACCGTTAACGCTGGAATGGATCAATCTGATTCTCTCCTGCTTCATCAGTGCCATTATTTATTTGCTGCTTATGATCTGGATGAAGATTATCGACCGACACGATATCGCCCGTATACCGCTCCTTGGGCAGTGGTTCAAATAAACAGAAAAGCCGTGTTTCTGTAGCCGGAACTGACCCCTGTTCATGACAGGGGTTAGTGTCCAGTTAGAAGCGCGGCTTTTTATCTGAGTCAACATATAATTTGCCTTTATGGTCAATGGTGCAGAGGAATACTTCTTTGAAATCATATACGCCTTGCTCCTGCAGCACATTTTTCAGCCAAAATCTTGTCTTGTCCAGCTTCTCCAGATTCTCGTCCTGCACCTTTCCGTCCATGATAAGCGGAATGGGCAGCATCTCGAACCGAAAACGCGCCGGCGTCTGTGACTGTGGTTTGAGAATCGGTTCCTCTGCGGCTTTTTCCTTTAATTCCTCTTGCCCATTACCCTCTTTATCCTTCTCAACAACCGACAATTTCCCTGTTGTCTCCAGAATCGCGAACTCGACATCGGCAACCGTTTGAATCTTGTTCTCTCTTAGCTGGAGCAGCAAATCATCCAGGTTATAACGCTGCTTGCGCATCACATCCCGGTTCAGCTTCCCCTTGGCAATAATAACGCTTGGTTTGCCATCAAACCATAATCTCAGCCTGCGATTTTTCAGTGCGATAAAGGCAATCCCGATCTGGATAAGCAGCAGCACCACCATCGGCAGCACGCCTTCCCAAATCGCCCGGTCTACGTCCTCAATAACGATGACCGCAATTTCGGCAATCATTACGGATATGACCAGATCAAAGACGGATAACTTGCCTATTTCCCTTTTTCCCATAAAACGCATGATCAGAAATACGACGAAGTAAATAAATACGGTTCGGAGCAGCATGCTCCAATATTCCATCCTAACCGCCTCCTCGTTTTTGTCATGCCTGCATCGGAACAGCCCGTACAGCTATTCTGACCTTCAGCCCGACACATCATGCGATTAGGGAAGTAGCGAATATATGGGTTTATAACCTATGGCAACACAATAAAATAAATGTATAAAGTTGAAATAACAAGAGCAACCAGTGTTAATGGGGCACCTATCTTTAGATAATCCATATAGCTGAATCCTTTGCCTTCCCTCATGGCAAGCCCTGCTACGACCACATTCGCCGATGCGCCAATCAAAGTTCCGTTGCCGCCAAGGCATGCACCAAGCGACAGCGACCACCATAACGGATTAAGGTCATCCGGATTCGTAATATTCATCTGTACTCCCAAATCCTGAATTAACGGAATCATCGTTGCGACAAACGGAATATTGTCAATCGTGGCTGAAGCGATGCCGGACACCCACAATATCAGCATCGAGGTTTTCGTCATATCCCCTGAGGTCATCTGCAGCGTTACATTTGCCAGATCCGATATAATATTCGTTTCAATCAAGCCGCCAACCAGCATAAACAATCCAATAAAGAAGAAGATGGTCTCCCACTCCACCATGTCAAAGGCTGCCTCGGCGTCCTCCCGCTTCACCCCGATGAGCATGAGCAGTATAGCTCCGCCAAGCGCAATGACGGCTGCTTCTACATCAATCGCAGAGTGAAGGATAAAGCCAAGAATCGTAAGCAGCAGGATCGAAAGTGATTTAATCATCAACTTCCGGTCTTTGATGTTATCCTCTGCTTTCAGCTCCATCAGTTCCTTCTTGGATTCCTCTGTTACAATCAGCTTCTTGCGGTATATCCAGACAAGCAGGGCAATTGTAACGGCCAGAATAACCAGTATGACCGGAGCCAGGTTAACGAGAAAATCGTTAAATGTTAAATTCTCATTGGCCGAACCAATCATAATATTCGGCGGATCACCAATCAAAGTCGCCGTTCCCCCAATATTGCAGGACAATATTTCAGCGATCAGGAAAGGAAGCGGCGTTATTTTTAGAATACGGGTAATCGAGAATGTAATCGGAACAATAAGCAGAACCGTGGTTACATTATCCAGAAATGCAGAGCCAATGCCTGTCAGCACCGATAAAATAATAAAAATTTTAACCGGGTCGCCTTTCGCGGCCTGGGCTGCTTTTATAGCGGCATACTGAAATACTCCTGTCTTATTCGTAATGCCGACCAGGATCATCATCCCGATCAACAAGAAAATGGTTTCCCACTCAATATGCTCCGAGAAGGCAAGCTTCATATCCAGAATGCCTAGCACAATCATCATTACCGCGCCAAATAAAGCCATAACGGTACGATTTATTTTCTCGGTAATAATGATGGCATAAGTCACTAAGAAAATAACAACTGCCACGGTCACCTGCCAAGAGGCGGGATGGTAAATCTGTTCCAAGCTAACAACTCCTTATCCAGCATAAATACGCACATTATACAAAAAACATGTAAATATCGTCTAGTCTCATCAAAACGGCAGGTCTATTCCACCTGGCTTGACCATAAGGTGTACTAATAGTCTTGTACAAGGGGGGATAAGATGAATTCGCTCAAACCTATAGTCCGGCCGCCGCGTATCGCTTCTCCATTGATTGCTGGCGTCATATATTCGATCATTTGGCTAGCTTTAGGCGCACTTCTGCTTTCATTCATGTTGTATTTCAGCAGTATGAAGGAGAATAACCTGCCTCAATATTCGCTCGCAGTCCACGGCTTCTCTGCACTTGCAGGCGGCTTCGTATCGGGCAAACGCTCGGGTATTAAAGGCTGGTATTACGGTGCCTTGCTAGGCCTCATCTACGGCATAACTGTTCTGACCATCGGCTTTCTTGCCGCGAACAGCGGACTTTCCGTGAAGGGCGCTGTCATGCTGCTTGCCGCCATCCTCGCGGGAGCATTGGGAGGAATGATCGGAGTTAACCTCAAGAAATAACGTTGATGAAAGCTGCGCATACTACATAGCAAGTAAAAAGAAGCTGACTATAAAAGTCAGCTTCTTTCCATTTTGGAATTATTCCGTTGCTGCAGGTGCGCTGTTCAGCACGGAGCTGATTGCGCTGCGATCAAACGTCATCTTGGTTGTGTCGTTAACGCGAAGCACAACCGTGTCGTCTGTCAGTTCTACGATTGTGCCTTGAAGGCCGCCAATCGTCTGAATTTTATCGCCTTTCTTCAGTTGGCTAAGGAGCGAGTTACGCTGTTTTGTTTTCTTCTGTTGCGGACGAATAAGCAAGAAGTAAAAGACCGCAAACATCAGAATGAAAGGCCAGATCATTTGAAAAATATTCGTGCTGCCTGCTGCATCTGCTGCCAATAAAGTCGACATGGAAATTCCCCCCTTTCCCTAAAATCTAAACTTAAAAACCTTTGTCGTTATCAAACAGTCCATACTTCGTGAAGAAATCGTCGCGGAAATCAAGAAGACGGTCTTCCATAATCGCCTGACGGACATCACGCATGAGCTGTAATAAGAAATGCAAGTTGTGATATGTCGTTAGCCGAATGCCAAACGTTTCATCTGCCTTCAGCAAGTGGCGGATATACGCACGCGAGTAGTTCTTGCATGTGTAGCATGAGCATTCCGGATCCAGCGGGCCAAAGTCTTCCGCAAACTTCGCGTTGCGGACGACAAGACGGCCTTGGCTTGTCATCGTTGTCCCATTCCGGGCAATACGGGTTGGCAATACGCAGTCGAACATATCCACGCCGCGGATCGAACCTTCAATCAGTGCGTCCGGTGAACCAACACCCATCAAATATCTTGGCTTGCCTGTAGGCAGCTCAGGAACCGTATAGTCAAGCACTTCATACATCAAATGCTTAGGCTCGCCTACACTTAATCCACCAATAGCATACCCCGGGAAATCCATGGAAGTCAAATCCTTGGCGCTCTGGATACGCAGGTCTTTGTACATGCCACCCTGCACAATGGCAAACAGTCCTTGGTCATGTTTGCGGGCATGGGAATTCAGGCAGCGTTCCGCCCAACGCGTCGTGCGCTCAAGCGATTGCTTCACATAATCATATTCAGCCGGATAAGGCGGACACTCGTCAAAAGCCATCATAATATCCGAACCTAATGCGTTCTGAATCTCCATCGCTTTCTCAGGGGAAAGAAACAGCTTGTCCCCGTTCAGATGGGAGCGGAATTGCACGCCTTCTTCCGTAATCTTACGCATGTCGCTTAAGCTGAATACCTGGAAACCGCCGCTGTCAGTCAGAATCGGACGATCCCAGTTCATGAACTTGTGAAGACCTCCTGCGCGGCCGACAATGTCATGGCCGGGACGCAGGAAAAGGTGATACGTATTGCTCAGAATAATCTGGGCATCCATTGTTTTTAACTCTTCCGGACTCATCGTCTTGACGGTAGCTTGCGTCCCTACCGGCATAAAAGCAGGCGTCTCGATGACGCCATGCGGAGTATGGACTCGTCCAAGACGTGCACCGGACTGCTTGCAAACCTTAATTAATTCATACTTTACAGCCACTAGTCATTCTTCCTGTCTACATGGGATTATCGTGCTTGCACAAGTTGTTATTAATAGATAAACATAGCATCGCCAAAGCTGAAGAAACGGTATTCTTCACGAACAGCTTCGCCATATGCCTTCATGATCGCTTCACGACCCGCCAATGCGCTTACGAGCATGACGAGCGTCGACTTTGGCAAATGGAAGTTCGTCAGCAAGGCGTCTACCAGCTTAAAGGAGTATCCCGGGAAGATAAAAATATCTGTCCAGCCGCTGCATGCTTCGATTGGACCGCCTTCGAATCTAGCTGCTACGGTCTCAAGTGTTCTCGAAGATGTTGTGCCCACAGCTATAATACGGGCTCCTGACGATTTGGCTTCATTTATTATTGAAGCATTTTGTTCATCTAGTTCGTAATATTCCGAATGCATTTCATGCTCTTCCACTTTATCCACGGACATAGGCCGGAATGTGCCAAGTCCAACGTGGAGGGTTACGTAGGCTAGCTTGACGCCTTTATCAACCAGCTGTTGAAGAAACTCCTTCGTAAAATGCAGTCCTGCTGTAGGTGCCGCAGCCGATCCTTCATGCTTCGCGTATACAGTCTGGTAACGTTCTCGTTCTTCCAGCCTCTCCTTAATATAAGGAGGCAAAGGCATTTCACCAAGCCTGTCGAGCAGCTCCTGGAATATGCCTTCGTAGTGAAAACGGATCGTCCGTGATCCCATATCGCCTTCATCTTCCACTACTGCCCGGAGAAGAGGTTCTCCGCTGCCATTATCGCCAAACCACAGCTCAGCGCCAACCTTCATCCGCTTGGCCGGCTTGGCAAGCGCTTCCCAGCGATCCCCTTCCAGCTGTTTGAGGAGCAAAAGCTCGATTTTTGCTCCCGTATCCGGCTTTATGCCCGTCAGCCGTGCCGGGATGACACGCGTGTTGTTCAGAACAAGCACATCTCCCGTCTGCAAATAATCGGCCAGGTCGGTAAAGGTGCGGTGCGCAATGTCACCGGTCTCTTTGTTTAGCGCCAACAATCTCGATGCTGTGCGATCTGCTAGCGGAGTTTGGGCAATAAGATGCTCCGGCAGTTCGAAATCAAACAAATCTACGTTCATTGAATCAATCATTCCTTAGCGATGGTTACATCTTTATAGTAGTATTGCAAGATATAAGAGTAGTCATACCCTTGCTGTGCCAGTCCAAGCGCTCCATATTGAGATAATCCAATCCCGTGGCCGTTCCCTGAGCCAACAAAACGGTAGGAAGGGTCTTTGGTTGTCGCGCGGATCTGACTGTCCCCGTTCATCACAATCACATTACCGTCTGCCTGCGAGACTTTTCCGCCTGCCTGGATCATGTACACCGGCTGAGAGGAAGAAGTCTTCGTTCGGGTAGAGCCATTTGCTCCCAGCATCGTCACCTTCGCTGTCTCATCTACCTTAAACAGCGTACTAGGCAAACCTCCAAGAGCTGAACGAAGCACATCTGGATATTTTACCTTGTAAGGCTGTCCGTTGACAAGCAATTGTGTAGCACGGCCGGACGGACCTGTTGTCCCTACCTGCAAGGAAGTAATCGGACCTGTTACGCTCGCCTGCTTCGTCATCGTAGCCAGGAGCTCTGATGATGTAAACGGCCCCTTCACCCAGGACATAGCGTTATTCTCAACCGTTTTGTCCAATATTGCAACAATCGTGCCTTTATTCACCTGACCGACTAATGAAACCGAATCCTCTACTTTCGGATTCTTCCGAACCTTGGAGCCGTCCGTATTCACTGTCATCAGCTTTATGCCCGCCGCATTCGTTTGACCGGAATCGGTCAGCAGATCCTCGCGGATATAGCCGGTATTGTTGTCCGGAAGAACAACGCGGTACCAGGAGTATAGCCCCTTCTCGGAGGAGCTGTCTGTCGGACTGGATACGCTCTTTAAGTAGGCAACTGAGTTGCCCCAAATTTCAGATGCGTCAGCTGTTTTGCCGCCGCCATTGGACGAGAACAGAGCCTCGATCAGTTTGCCGTTATACAGCATTACTTCGCCGGCCGTCTCATCTACCGCTTGAATGGTAGAAGGCTTCTCCGTTGTTGTACCTTGATATTCCTGGCTGCTTACGCTATCAACCACGTTGGCAATCTGGAAGCCAAAGCCTTGATACAGCGCATAGGTACGTGCCGATACCGCTTGCGCCTTCAGCGCTTCCAGCGGCCACGAAGCGATCATTTCCCCGCCAACAACCGAGTACAAATATTGCTCGAACGGCAGTTCATTAATGACCGCCAGCTTGCCGTTAAATTCACTAACCTCGAATTGTCCGCGGTAGGTCCGGCTGGAACGCTCCGTCAGCTTGATCGGTTTATCAGCCGCCGGCATAATCCGCACCTTTGCATTATTGATTGGGAAAGCATAAAGCGTAACCGCATTATCCGCTTTGCCTGTCAAGGTATGGTCATTACGTTCCAGAAGATACGCGGAATCCTCCGCCGTCTTCAGCCCGCTGCCTGCTGCCCCTGCCGCCGTCTTCACGACATTAAGCTCTGCTGTACTGGCAGCGGCGCCTACAAAGACCGAATAACTTGCGTTCGAGCTGCCTTCAGCCTTGCGTACCCCAACGAATGCATCTACACCCGCGGAACTAAAAGCCTCGGAAGCTTTAACCGCCTCTGCTTCAGAAGCATAAGTTGTTGCGCTCTCCAGGTGGAACGGCCCTTGTATGGCCGCCTTGGTACCGCCGGTCAGCTTGCTTATCGTGCTGTCTGCCGTCCATTTGGTCATGGCAGCCGTTGCATCTGCCGCATTGCCGTATGTACCTTCCGCTACCTGATAAACCGTCTTGCCTTTTTTCTTCAACGATGTAATAAATCCGCTGCCCGACAGAGCCTGCAGCCGTTTATAAACGCCGAGCGCTGTATCAAAGCTTTCCGTCTCAACGACTTTTACCTTGTAATCGTCCTTTGCAATCCGGGACTGCTCATTCGCCCCGATATTTAACCACGGTACAACACCCGCAGGGTCGCTCATTCCTATGGTTAAACCGCCGGCAGATGCAAAAGTAGCTGCTGCGGTGTTAACCTGATATTTTCCCGGCAATTGTAAAAAGATAGCAACACGAATCGTATCGAGCTGTGGAACCGCTCCAAGCGATGGCTTGGCCCACCAGGTTGACACGAACAATAGTCCGGCGATCGTAAGCAGGGATAACCGCTTAAGCGACCAACGTTGTAACTTCATGAATGATTCCCCTTTCCCCTCTCATCTTGCGGCGGCAAGGTGCAGCCATTCACGGAACAGCTTTGCTCCGTTTGTCCAAACCAGTCATATCTGCGTTTCGCAATATAGCGGTAAAGAAAGTCGCCAACCTTACTAAATCCAGGCAGACGGTAAAGCGCCGCGATTAGCCGGAAGCCCCGGATCGTGCGCAAAATGCGGACAACTCCATCAGCTCCGGCATAAAGCCGTCCCTTTTCGTCTGCGACATGCATCTTCTCGTATAAATCCGTTTCGGCAGCCTTGTCTATTCCCGGAACCTTGTTGCCGGCCTCCTTAAGGGATTGAACCGGCACAAAGATCAGCTCTGCATTCGAGCGGAGCTCCTTCAGCCTGGATACCGTTCCTCTGCACAGATTACACGTACCGTCGTAAACGACATACAGCCTTTCCCGCTCGCTCTTCATACGCTCACCTTTCCGGTATAGGCATGCCCAGATGCCGATAGGCCTGATCCGTTGCAATCCGGCCCCGCGGCGTCCGCTGCAGGAAGCCGATCTGCATCAAGTAAGGCTCATAAACGTCTTCGATTGTCTGGCTTTCTTCTCCAATGGAAGCGGCTATCGTGTCCAGACCGACGGGCCGGCCTGCAAACGTCGTCATCATGGCGAGCAGCATCTTATGGTCAATGCTGTCCAGCCCCATCGGATCGACCTGCTGCAATTCAAGCGCGGCCTTCGCAATCTCATGCGTGATAATGCCGTCTCCTCGCACCTGCGCATAATCACGCACCCGCTTCAGGAGGCGGTTCGCGATACGCGGTGTTCCTCTGGAGCGCATCGCAATCTCATCCGACGCTTCCCCGATAATCGCAATATCAAAGATTTCAGCAGATCGGGATACGATATAAGAAAGCTCATCCACCGTATAAAATTCCAGACGGCTGATCACGCCAAACCGGTCCCGCAGCGGTGCCGACAGAAGACCCGCTCTTGTTGTTGCACCTATTAGTGTAAAAGGCGGCAGGTCCAAACGCACGGATCTGGCACTAGGCCCTTTGCCGATCATAATATCCAGCGCGAAATCCTCCATCGCCGGATACAGCACTTCTTCTACTGTCCGGTGCAGGCGGTGAATCTCGTCGATGAACAGCACATCGCCTTCCTGCAGATTCGTCAGCAGGGCAGCAAGGTCACCGGGCCGCTCGATCGCCGGCCCCGAAGTTGTGCGCAAATTCACGCCAAGCTCGTTAGCGATAATGTTCGAAAGCGTTGTTTTCCCAAGTCCCGGAGGCCCGTACAGCAGGACGTGATCCAGCGCCTCCTTCCGCATCTTGGCTGCATCTATATATATTTTCAGATTTTCCTTCGCTTTGGACTGCCCGATATATTCAGCCAAATACCGCGGTCGCAGGCTTAACTCCATAGCCTGCTCATCCATCATCAGGTTAGCGGATATTATCCGATCTTCCACCCTCGCTCAGCTCCTTTTTAAATTAACCTTTAAACAGCTGCTGCAAGGCGCGTTTCATTAAAGAATCTACTGTTTCCTCTGCCGTTACCGTCGGTACCAGCCCGGTCCAGGCCTTATCCAGCTCGGCCGGGGTGTATCCAAGCGCTCCGAGCGCCTCTCGTGCTTCTTCCCATGCGGTTCCAACACCTTGCTGTGCCCCGCCTTTTGCGGCTGACAGATCCGGAGCAAGTCCTACAGCAGCCAATAGTCCGGCATCTGTTGCAAACCCGGCCAGCTTGTCCTTGAGGTCAAGAATCATCCGCTGGGCGGTTTTTTTGCCGATACCCGGAAGCCTGGTCAGGAACGCAATATTCTCCTGCTGGATCGCGCCGATTACCGCATCCGGACGCCCTCCGGCGAGGATGCCAAGCGCTACCCTAGGACCAATGCCCGATACTTCCAGCAGCTTGCGGAACAAGGTCTGTTCTTCTCTTGATTCGAAGCCATACAAGAGAATCGCGTCCTCGCGGACATGATGGTGAATATAAATGGTGACGGTATCTTCTTTGCCAGCAAAAGCATACGGGTTAGGCGTAAACACCTGGTAACCGACATCCCTGACATCCAGTACGACATATTCTGTTTCTACATGAGCAATAAGTCCGCGTAAAAAATCGATCATCGAAGCACCTCGTTAATTTTTTGCGACAATCCGGAAGAATGGGCATGACAGATCGCTACCGCGAGCGCATCCGCCACATCATCCGGCTTCGGTATTGCAGACAGCTTTAGAAACATCTTGACCATCTCCTGCACCTGGCGCTTCTCTGCTTTACCATAACCCACTACTGCCTGCTTCACCTGAAGCGGCGTGTATTCTGCCACCGGCAGCCCCCGCTGGGCAGCCGCCAGAATGATGACCCCTCTTGCCTGCCCTACAGCAAACGCCGTCGTTACGTTGCGGTTGAAGAACAGCTTCTCTACCGCGACGGTATCCGGCTTATACTTATCCATAAGGGCAACAGCCGATTCATAAATCTGTACGAGCCTCTCTTCTTGAGGCGTATGGGCAGCCGTCTGAATACAGCCATATTGAACCGGCTTCAGCTTATGTCCGTCTTTGTCAATAAATCCAAATCCCGCAATCGCAATACCGGGGTCTATACCAAGAACGCGCAATCCGCCAACTCCTTTGCGGCAGTCATTACCGCTTCTTATCCGTCCATTATAGCAAAAGTTGGTCCGGATGAGAACACGCGTTTGAGATCGGTCCTGCCGCCATTAAAAAAACCTTCCGCAGCAAGCGGAAGGTCAGCAGCGATCAATAAGTCGGCTTCATCACTTTTTGATTGGCCGGCATGGCAAAGTCGCTGTAAGTCGACAGGACACTGTTGTATTCGTCGATATCGGATATTTTGATGCCCTTTGCAAGACTATCTACCTTATCCTGCGGCAGGCTGCTCTCCATATATCTGACATCCAGCTGGAAGAAGGTTTTAACTACCTTCTCTTTCTTGGGCACCCCTTCAAACAGAGACAAGTATCCCTGCTTGTCCAGGCCGATATAAACATTGCCCTTGCAAGACTGCGAGAAATCTTCAATCCGATGCTCAAGCAGCACGGTTTGTCCATCCTGCGACAGCATCGCCGTCCATTCCGGGTGAGACATCAGAATCCGGATAACCTCAGCGGAAGTCATTTGGCCAAAAGGCTTCGTTTCTTCCCCGCAAATATATTGACGGTGCAATTGAACCGCAAACGGCTCCTCATGCTCCTGCAGAATCCGGATCAAACCAGGATTCCCTTCTCCCGGCTCGCTCACAGCAGCACCGGCCCCGGAAGCCGCCGCGGCAGGCGCGCTGTAAACCGCCTGCACGATTGCTGCTACGCCGATCATGAACGAGCCTAACGTCCACATCGGACGCCGTCCTCTTCGCAGCCGTTTCTTCAATTGCTTCCATAAGCTAAACTTCATCATCATAATAAAGGCCCCTTGTTTTCATTTTTGACCTAGTTTAACTCAATGCTTCCATAAATATGTATGGATAAGATAAATGAAACAGAAAACAGCCTCCTGCCTTCACAAAAAGGCAAGAGGCTGTTTTGCATCGCATTAGCGGTTAATCCAAGGTTTGTTGCTGCGATTTGTTTTTTTGGACTTTGGTGCAACGTTGCGGATTTTAGCTGTTTTACGCGGCTTCGCTTTCTTGCCTGCCGTTTCGGATTCAATTGGCTCTTCTTCCGTGCGTTTGCCGTTGCAGCCGCATGGATCATCCTGCGCACCTGCCGTTTGGCCCGGCCAGTAGGAATATGGAGAGAAGCCTTGGTGGGCACCGGCTACCGGATTACCGTAGCCATAGCCTCCTGGAGCGAAGCTTGCCGGCGAGACATTTGTCGGTGCTGCATTTGGACCAATGGCCATGGGCGATACATTGGAGCCAAGTGCTGCTGGACCTGCATTCGAACCAAGCGCCATCGGCGATACGTTGGAGCCAAGGGCAGTTGGCGCTGTATTCGAGCCAAGTGCCATCGGTGATACATTGGAACCCAACGCTTCAGGTGATACGTTTGGCCCCATCATAGCCGGAGACACCATCCCCGGATGGCCATAACCATGGCCGAAGTCCGGACCGACGTTTGCGGGCGATACCATACCGCCGTAACCATAGCCGTACTCCGGACCAACGCCTGCCGGGGATACAGCCCCTGGCCAGCCGTAGCCATAACCGCCTGCAGGTCCTGTCATTTCAGGGCTGACAGCCGTGGGAGCACTATTCTCTCCTAGTGCAGCAGGGGAGACATTGTCAGGACCAACGTTAGCCGGAGACACTGCTCCCGGCCAACCATGGCCATAACCGCCATGACCCATTTCAGCTGGCGATACGGCAGATGGACCGTAGCCATAACCGTGACCCATCTCTGCTGGAGACACTGCGGAAGGGCCATAGCCGTAGCCAAAGTCCGGGCCGACATTTGCCGGTGATACGGCTGATGGGCCGTAGCCGTAACCATGACCCATCTCTGCTGGAGATACTGCGGAAGGGCCATAGCCGTAACCAAAGTCTGGGCCGACATTTGCTGGTGATACGGCGGATGGGCCATAGCCGTAACCGTGACCCATCTCTGCCGGAGACACCGCGGAAGGGCCATAACCGTAGCCGAAGTCTGGGCCAACATTTGCTGGTGATACGGCCGACGGACCGTATCCGTAACCGAAATCTGGGCCGACATTTGCCGGAGATACTGCCGAAGGACCATAACCGTAGCCATGTTCAGGACCAACGTTTGCAGGCGATACGAAGCCGTAGCCGTGAGCCGGGCTAACCGCTGCCGGACTTACATTTGGTGCAGCGTTGTCGCCCATTGCAGCTGGGCTTACATTTTCTGCCCCAAAGACAGGAGAAGCATTTTCCGAACCAAACACAGCCGGGGATACGTTACCTGCGCCATATCCGTACCCAGGGCCAGCTGCGATTGGCATTGTACCAGGAGGACACCAAGGACCTTCATTTACCGGGCTGACATTGGATCCAGGCCAACCGCCATAACCAAAGCCAGGGCCAACCTGCAGAGGAGATACCATCGGCGCCATATTGCCATATCCGCCATGGTGATGATGCTGGGAAGCCGCTTCTACCGCGGGAACGCCGTGCTGCTTGAACAGGTCCACGCTTGGCTGGAGGTTAGGCTCCGCATTGGACTGCATCATTGGTGCTACATTTGGTTTCATTTTTGGCTGAACATTTGCTTCCATCGTTGGCTTCATATTAGGTTTCACATTTGCTGCTTCTTCGGCATGCTTCGCTTTTTTATCCGGCGATTTTTGAACAGGCAGAGCTTTCTTCACAGGTTCTTTCGCAACCGGCGCTACGGGAGTAACGATTGGTGCAGTAGGTGTTTTCTCTACCGGTGCAACTGGAGCAACTGGAGCAATTGGAGCCGTTGGTGTTTTTTGAACCGGTGCTTGCGCAGCTGGCATTTGTCCAGTCGGCTTTTTGCCAACCCAGTTTTGCACACCATGCATGAGCGACATAGGATGAAGGGGATGATGAGAGCTGCCGCTGCCAGAACCTTGTGCTGGTACGCCATGGCCTGGAACCTCTGTTGGAGTAGCTGTTTTGGGAATGTTGACAATTTCGCCGGTCAGAAGGACATTCGGATTTTTGAGCTGCGGATTCGCTTTGATCATGTCAGCAAGCGGTACTCCCCAAGCTTTCGACAATTTCCAAAGCGTATCCCCTTGTTTCACCACATGCTGATGCATAATGTCCAGTCCTCCTGTTCCGCCGCCTACCTCACTAGCCGATGGAACCTTCAGCTTCATTCCGACATCCAGCAGATCCGGGTTCGTAATGGAAGGGTTCAGTTTTAGAATGTCTTCAATCGATACATTATGTTTCTGAGCAATGAAATACAATGTATCGCCTTTCTTTACAACGTGAATTTTCACTACCAAAAAACCTCCTGTCACGTACTTTGTATAACGGCACGGCGAGTGCCTGCTATCAATCATTACATCCTATGCAGAACGTAGGCTGGTGTCTCCACCTTGACACAAAAAAAATAGCGGTGCCCGTATAGGACAACGCTATTTTCATTATTGAAGCTGTTCATAAGTAAAGCTCGGATAGCTGCCAAGAATGCGGACCTGGCATCCCAATGCTTCAATCTCTCCAAGCGCGGATGGCAGGAGCACCGTATCCAGCGCCATATCGATATCGATATAAAAATAATAATTGCCCAGCTTTTTCTTCGTCGGGCGTGATTCAATCTTCGTCAAGTTGATCTTCCGCCATGCAAACGCGGCTAGTACTTGATGAAGCGCACCCGGGAAGTCCTCGGGCAGCGTAATCAGAATACTCGTTTTTTGCTTATCGGATTGACGCACGGTAAATGGCTCGCGGCCTACCAGCAAGAACCGGGTAAAGTTATTGTCATGATCCGTAATCCCTTGGCTCAGAACATCAAGGCCGTTATTATCGGCTGCCGTCATCGTGCCAATCGCCGCCCAGCCTTCGCCGGGATTTTCCTTCACGATCTTGACACCCTCAGAGGTGCTGCCCGCCGTTTCGATCTCGGCATGAGGAAGCTCACTCCGCAGGAACTGGAGGCACTGCGCGATAGCAACGGGATGGCTGATGACTTTCTTGATTTTGCTGAAATCAATCGAGCCGTCTTCCCCCGCTGCTTCCGAGCTGCGCCCGATCAAATTCTGTATGGAAGGATATACCCATTCTGCCTGGATTGGCATGTCCACTTCATGAACAAGCCAATCCACATGCAGATTAACGGAACCTTCAATCGTATTCTCAATAGGAACAACGCTATAATCGCTGACACCGTTGACGGTCGACATGAATACATCGGCGATCAAACGGTGATGCTTCCAATTCATTTGTTCTCCGGCAAACAGCCGCTTGACTGCTTCATCCGATACGGAGCCGGCAGGCAATACTGCAATTGTCTTCATCGTACAACTTCTCCTTTTATCCGTTCCATAAGTCCAGGAGCAGGGCTGGCCGCATCTTCCACCGTAATGACCGGACCTTCAGCACTTGGTTTCAGCCACATGGTCTCGGCTTCGATGCCTTCCTGCTTCAAGGTCGCAAGCAAAAACTGCTCCAGCTGCGGTTTGTCCTTGCTGTCAGCGTCGACAAACGCAATAAGAGTAGGACCCGCTCCGCTAAGAGCAGCGCCAAGTGCCCCGTAGTCTGCAGCATGTTCCAGAATGGCGGACATGCCTGGAATAAGCGGCGCACGATATGGCTGATGCAGCCGGTCGCGCATCGCATGGCGGATAAGGCCCAGTTCGCCGCTTGCAAGTGCTGCAACAAGAAGGGAGCTTCGTCCAACGTTAAAGACAGCGTCAGCCATGCTGATCTGCGAAGGAAGGGCATGACGCGCCTTCTCCGTCGAAAGCTGGAAGGCCGGAATGGCAACAAGTGTCTCCAGCTTCGCATGAGGTTCAAGCCTGACATAATCTGCACGCTCGCCATCCCAAGCGGACACAACGATGCCGCCAAACAAGGATGCTCCGACATTATCGGGATGCCCTTCCAATTTGGTCGCAAGCTGGAACAGTTTATGATCAGGCAGCGGGCTGCCAATCAGCCCGTTCGCGGCTGCAAGCGCACCAACAATGGCCGAAGCACTGCTGCCGAGTCCTCTTGTTAAAGGAATGTCGCTGTACATCGCAATGTCCAGCTCCGGAATGCTAACCCCTGCTTCTTCAAAGACAAGCTGGGCAACCTGGTAGAGCAAATTTGATTTATCAGTTGGTATGCCTTGCATCTGATCGCCGTATAGACGGAATGTTGTAGTCTCCGCTGCCGACATCTCGATCCAGGCGTATAACGAAAGCGCCATGCCAAGCGTATCGAAGCCTGGGCCCAGATTTGCAGTGCTGGCCGGCACTTTCACAATTACTCGACGATTATTCATGACGGATAAAGCTCCTTTGTATGCTTTTGAAATCAAACAGCCGGATTAGCCTTCCACACGGTAAACGCTCTTCACCTTGCGAATAACGTCCAGCGATTCGAATTTCTGCAGCACTTTTTGGATGGCAGCTTTATTGGCATCATGAGTAATTACGATGATTTCAGCATCCGGATTATTCGGATTAGGCTGCTGCAGCACCGATTCAAGGCTTACTTCATATTCGGCGAAAATTTGCGTAATTTGTGCGAGGACACCTGCGCGGTCATCCACATGCAAGAGCAGGAAATATTTCGAAGAGATCTGCTCGTCGGATTTGAGCTTCTTCTCCTTATAAGTCAATACGCTTTGTTTGCCGTTTACGCCAAGCTTCAGGTTCTTCACAACGGCTACCAGGTCGGAAACGATTGATGTTGCTGTCGGCAGCTCACCTGCGCCCGGGCCGTAAAACATCGTCTCGCCTACAGCTTCACCATAGACGTAGACCGCATTGTATACACCGTTAACGGATGCAATCGGATGCGATTTCTTCACCATTGTTGGTTGAACGCTGATGCTGAATTGGTCATCCTGACGCTCCGCGATACCAAGCAGCTTCACTTCATAGCCAAGGCGCTTCGCATACAAGATATCATCCTTCGTAACTTTGGACATGCCTTGCACGGATACATCATCAAGCGCAACCTTTGCACGGAAGCCAAGCGTGGAGAGAATCGTCATCTTGCGTGCTGCGTCGAGACCCTCTACGTCGGAAGTCGGATCGGATTCAGCATATCCGAGCTCTTGTGCTTCCTTCAACACATCATCGTAAGAGGCGCCTTCAAGGCTCATCTTCGACAGGATATAGTTCGTTGTACCGTTCACGATCCCCATAATTTTCGTAATGCGGTCGGAAGAGAAACCTTCTACAAGCGTACGGATAATCGGAATACCGCCTGCAACGCTGGCTTCATAGTACACATCACAGCCATGCTCCTGTGCTTTCGCCAGAATCTCCGGGCCATGCAGCGCCATCAAATCCTTGTTCGCTGTTACGACATGCTTGCCGCGGGAGAGTGCTTCCATAATATATTCCTTCGTCGATCCGATTCCGCCCATTACTTCAACGATCACATCGATATCAGGGTTGCTAATGATTTCCCACGGATCTTCCGTCAGCTTGGACGAATCGATTGAAATGCTGCGGGATTTCGCTTTATTTTGCACAAGAATTTTCTCAATGACGATCGGGGATCCGACCTGGCTTTGCAAATCTTCCTGATGGCCTTCCACAATACGCACTACACCAGTCCCGACTGTTCCGAGACCAAGCAAACCTACCTTCACTGGCTTCATACAATTCCCTCCATCTAATCAACCTTGTCCGATAACGGCAGCTTTACGCACGCCTTCCTGGCTGCGAATAACCTCAATAAGCGTTGTCAGTTCTTCATTCAGCTGTGATATATCTACGGAAATGACCACATTGGCAAAGCCCTGCAGCGGAATAGTCTGGTTCATCGTCAGCACATTTCCTTCGAGGCCTGCCACAAGACTCAATACCTTAGATAATACACCGGATCGGTGCTCCAAATCCATCGAAATGGTTACGATCCGTTCACGTTCCAGCTCATGAAGACCGTATACGCCATCCTTATACTTATAAAAGGCGCTTCGGCTGAGCCCTACTTTCTCTACCGCCTCATGCACCGTGGACGCCTCACCCCGGCCAAGCATTTCCTTGACCTGGATCGTCTTGACGATCGCCTCCGGAAGCATATCCTCACGAACGACATAATAACGTTGCGTCACTATTTCGTCCTCCCTACAAAGACAATTGTTCTTCTATAATGGACATTATATCGGAATATAGTAGATGCGGCAATAGGTAACTGAGACGGATTCAAAGAAAAAAAGACGGCCGGGGGCCGTCTTTTGCGTCAACTTGTTTGATTTCTTTAGCCGTTATAATCGCTGCCTTCAAAGAATTCGAACGTAAAGTCGGCAATCTGAACGGTATCACCGTCTCTGGCCCCTTCACGACGGAGAGCCGCGTCAACACCCATCTTCCGCATCAGCTGCGCAAAGCGCATAATAGCGTCATAAGAGTTCATGTTCATGCGCTTCAGATAGTTTTCGATTCTTGTACCCTTCACGACAAAGATTTCATCTTCACGGTGAATCGTAAAGCTGTCATCCTCGCGTTTCTCGAATGTGAATACTTTCCGCTCTGCGACATCCTTCACTTCTTCAACCGATACTTCTTCCGGAACAGAATCAAGGGTATCCGCTGCTTTGTACAGAAGCTCCTGGATGCCTTGCTTGGTCAGCGATGAAATTGGCAGGACGAGATATTCACGGTCACCGCGAACCTCATCCAACTGTTGCTTAAACAGCTCCAGATTATCTGCCGCCTCCGGCATATCCATCTTGTTAGCCGCAATGATCTGCGGACGCTCCGCAAGCTTCTCGTTATATTTCACAAGCTCTTCGTTAATTTTGACCCAGTCCTCGAAAGGATCGCGGCCTTCTGTCCCTGCAATATCCAAGACATGAACAATTACTCTTGTCCGCTCAACATGGCGCAGAAATTCATGGCCAAGTCCAACGCCTTCATGTGCCCCTTCAATCAGGCCCGGCAGGTCAGCCATTACAAAGCTGCGTCCGTCACCAACATCAACGACGCCAAGGTTAGGCGTAATCGTTGTAAAGTGGTAGGCGCCGATTTTCGGCTTTGCGCCGGACACAACGGAAAGCAACGTGGACTTGCCTACACTCGGGAATCCGACCAGACCAACATCCGCCATAACTTTGAGCTCCAGAGTAACCCAGCGCTCTTCGCCTTCTTCACCGTTCTCGCAAATATCCGGAGCAGGATTATTAATCGTAGCGAACCGAATGTTGCCGCGGCCGCCGCGGCCACCGCGCGCCACGACCACTTCCTGCCCGTGACGCGTCATATCCGCAATAATCTCCTGCGAATCGTCGTCTACAATAACCGTACCCGGAGGAATGCGAACGATCATGTCGTCAGCACTCGCGCCATGCATCGATTTCACTTTGCCGCGTTCGCCTGCCGGTCCCTTGAAATGCTTCTGATAACGGAAATCCATTAGCGTCCTGAGACCTTCGTCAACGCGGAAAATAACGTCGCCGCCATTACCGCCGTCGCCGCCTGCCGGACCGCCTTCCGGTACGTATTTCTCGCGGCGGTAGGACACGATTCCGTTGCCTCCGTTGCCGCCTTTTACAAATATTTTCGCTTTATCGACAAACATGTTTTGCCCCCGTTCAAGCGCGCCATTCCGCTTTTAATACCAATTCCCGCTGCGGATGCTCCACATCGACCGGCAAGAGAGACGCGCCTTCCAACTGCTGTTTTATTTTATCCGCAAGCTGCTGCTCGCTGGTTAAGTCGCCCTCATAATAAAAAGCTACCGTCAGCATCTCCTCATCCCTGGAGAGCTTTAGGGTAAGTGATGCCGGATCGCCGTATCCTGTCTTTACAGAGAATCTGTAAGCATTGATCAGGCTGATCAAAGTATCCGCAATATCCCGGCCCTCGTCCTGAAGCTCGTTCAAATGAATGCCTTCATCCACCTTCACATGAAGCTGCATGGCATTGGTAAGGGTACGGAAGGATTGTATATAGCTGATTAGCGAAGGAACACCAAGCTTTGCAATTTGGCTCTCCTCCGTCATTCTAACCCTTATTTTCTCCACATATTCCACGGTTTTATCCAGCTTGTTCATCCGTATGTAACCGAACAAAACCTGGAGATCATTCATCCAATCATGCCTGTGGTGATTTAATGTCTTTACGCTTGCTGTCTGCAGCCTCTGCACAGTACGTGCCAGCCGTTGTTCCTGCTCTTTACGTTCCGTCTTGATCCAAAATACCGCAGCTGCTATTGTCCATAAGAGAAAAAGTGCAACCAGCCATACCGAAGAAGGCCAAATGAGTACAGCCGCACCAGGCAGCACAACGGAAGCCGCTGCCGACTGTCTCGCCATTCTAATGCGATCCATCCTGATCGTTCCCACTTTCTGCTTGTTTCCTAGCTAGACCAGTATAGCATGCGAATACGGCAGCCGAAAGGTCTAAAACAAACAAAAGCCCCGGCCTGTTCATCAGGCCGGGGCACTTGTTGCTATTAAGCTTCTACTGCTGCGGCTACCGGAGCCAGATCAACAGGGTACACGCTCACTTTTTTGCGATCGCGGCCCAAACGTTCGAACTTAACAACGCCTTCAACCAAAGCGAAAAGCGTGTCGTCTTTACCGATGCCCACGTTCGTACCTGGGTGAATCTTAGTACCGCGTTGGCGGAACAAGATGCTGCCTGCAGATACGACTTGACCGTCAGCGCGTTTAGCGCCAAGACGTTTCGAATGGCTGTCGCGACCGTTCTTTGTAGAACCTACACCTTTTTTCGATGCAAAAAGCTGAAGATCTAATTTCAACATGGTGTTTCCCTCCTTCTTTAAAGAAGTTGTTCATGAATTACGACGTATTTGCCGTAAGATTGTGCGATATTGCCGAGCATAACGACCATCGATTCGAGCAGCAGCTGTACCTTGTCGTCCGTATCCTTATCCGGCTGCTCCGGAATGTCTGACGATAGCCAGCCATTCTTCATGGAAGCCGGTAATTCCACTCTCGCCAAAGCTTCGATAGCATTTACGGTTCCGACCGAAACGGCCGACACCCCGGCGCAGATAATATCCTTGCCGCGGTCTGCATATTTAGCGTGTCCGGAGATCGCAAAAGATACAATCCGTCTGTCAGCGGCTCTACGTTCGACTGTAACAGATATCATAAGAAAGTCCTCTTATGCTTGGATTTTCTCGATTGTTACTTTAGTGAACGGTTGACGATGACCTTGCTTGCGGCGGTAGTTCTTTTTGGCTTTGTATTTGTAAACGATGATCTTTTGGCCTTTACCTTGTTTCTCGACTTTGCCGGAAACTGTAGCGCCGGAAACAACTGGAGTACCAGTTACGAGACCTTCGCCGTTAGATACTGCCAAGATACGATCAAACGTTACGCTTTCGCCTTCGTTTGCGTTCAGTTTTTCGATGTAGATTACATCGCCCTCTTGAACTTTGTATTGCTTGCCGCCAGTTTCGATAATTGCGAACATGAGTTGCACCTCCTTATTGTCGAAGACTCGCCTAATCCAGGTGGCTGCAGCCAAAAGCTGCTGCTCTTAAACCCGATTGGAGCGGTTCATGCATGTCCACACACATATAGGATCAGACATACTAGAACATTCTATCACATGCAGCCTAATCAATCAACTATAACCTAGAAATGAAAGATGATTTCTTCCCTGTCCCTCCGCATGCCGGGCAGCTTTCACTTAACTGCCTTGCTGCATTATCCCGGGCCTTACGTCTTGTCAATTCAAGCAGGCCAAGCCTTGTCCAGCCAAATACGGTACATTTGGTCCGGTCCTTCTTCGCCCAGTCCGACAGCCTGGCCATAACCTTCTCCCGGTTGGACTCATTCTCCATATCAATAAAATCAATAATGATAATGCCGCCAACATCACGAATCCGTAATAACCGGGCAATTTCATCTGCGGCTTCCATATTGGTTCTGAATACGGTATCTTCAAGGCCAGTAGCACCTGTATATTTGGCCGTATTCACATCTATGACCGTCAGTGCCTCCGTCTCATCCCATATAAGAGAACCGCCGCTCTCCAAACGGATGCGAGACTGAAAGGCTGCTTCTATCTGCTCCGTCACACCAAAACGGTCGAATAAAGAAGTCCTTTCCTTCCGTGCATCAAACAGCTTCAGCCGCCCTGTAAGATGAGGAGTCATTTCTTTCAGCAAGGATACCGCTTCGCTGGAACGGGAGGCATCATCCAGCCATACCTCGTCAATATCATCAGTCATCGTATCTCTCACTGCGCGCCGCAAGAGGCCTGCTTCACGGTGCAGCTCAGCCGGTGCTTTCGCCTGGGTTGCACGCTGCAGAACGCTTGTCCAAAGCTGGCGCAGCTGCTCGACGTCTGCCCCTAACGACTCCTCGCATTCACCTTCTGCCGCCGTACGCATAATGATGCCTTCTTCGCCCTGGCGCAGCCGCTCCCCAATCATCCGGATCCGCGAGCGTTCGCTTTCCGCCATGATTTTTTTGGATACTCCGATGTATCCGGCTATCGGCATGTAGACCAGCCACCGGCCAGGCAGAGTAAAATGCGTAGTCACGCGCGCTCCCTTACTGCCCATTGGTTCCTTCATCACTTGTACAACCAGCTCTTGACCGGGCTTAACCAGCTCCGTAATGGAGGGTTTCTGCTCCGGCTGTTTCTCCAAATGCGGATGCAGCAGATCATCTATGTACAGAAACGCATTTTTACCCAGACCAATATCTACAAAAGCGGCCTGCATGCCTGGCAGCACATTGACAACTCGTCCCTTATATACATTGCCGACTAATCCGCTGCTCTCCGACTGTTCCATATAAAAGTCGATCAGCCGCCCGCCCATCAGCACGGCGGTCTGCAGCAGCTCGCCGTGTCCGTGCATTAACATCCGCTTCATTCCCGAATATCAACCGCCTTACGTTTTGTCATCTACTCTATTCTACCACCAAGATACCTAAGGGAAAAAGTGGTCTATTTTACCTCTATCGAAAAAGTTCGATGACAGCGCGATTTGGATCACGCTCTGTTAAATAGCGGTCCACGATTTCTTTTTCAGGAACAACCTTGACGATTCGGCCTTCCAGCTCCATCAAATAAATCAGATGGTACTGCTCACGCCATAATAGACGGACAACAGCAATAATTGGTTGCTTCAAATTTACAATTATTGGTCGGGCGAGCGATCCTCGGGCGATCGTACGGACAGCGACACGGTCACGGTGCATCAGGAAACGGACAAACAGGTACGGGATGTTGCGGTAATATGTCCAATTCGTCAGCAGCAGAAACAAGCCAACAACAAGAAGATTAAGCTGGATACCGGCATCTGAATGGAACGCCGTCGATAGCGCATAACCAATCATCAGAGTACTAAGGGCGATACTGATCCGGGAAGTCCATTTCATCATGGCATAATAATTAAAGCCGTAGCTGAAGGCAGCCTGCATCAGCTTGCCTCCGTCCAGCGGATAGATTGGCAGAAGATTAAATAAACCAATCATTAGATTAGCCTGCCATACGTAGGAAGCCCATTCCGGGTCCCACCAGCCAAGCTGACCACAGCCCCAAGCGGCAAGACCCATCCACACATTCTGGAGAGGTCCCGCAATTGCGATTAAAGCATCCTGACCGGCCGGAATGCTGCCTGCATCTTCCATTTCCGCAACGCCGCCAAAAGGAAGAAGCTTCACTTCACGTACCGTGAGGTCAAAGCTTCTGGCAACTACAACATGTCCGATCTCATGGACCAGAACAATCAGAAATAACGTGAAGAGCTCGGCGAAATAACCGGTCATAACAGAGCCGATCATGACAAGTACAAATAAAGGATGAACGGACCAGCGGATGCCTTTCCATTTAATCAATCGGGATCACGCCCACAGGATCGACATATTGATTATCTTGCCGCACTGCAAAATAGAGTACGCTTGGCTCCTCGCCTGCAGCCTCTTGGAGGGTACCGATCGTGTCCCCCGCTTCGACCCAGTCATTTGCTTGAACAGATGCTGCACCCAGCTTGCCATAGACAGATGAGCGGCCGCTTGCATGCTCGATTACAACGGTAAAGCCCTTATCCTTCTCGGCCTCCGATACAACCAGAACCCTTCCCGTCTCAATGGCCGAAACTTCCTCTTTGGACGAACCGGCCAGCTCAATGCCATTCAGCAGTTCCGCGAAGGTACGGACGATAGCGCCATCCGGCAGAGGAGAAACAACGGGCAGTTCAACCGAACCGTTAGCCGACTCCGCTTCCTTCTGCACATTATTGAAAATCGGAATAAACGAAGGAGCGCCGGCAAACGTCTCCTTGTACCAGGTGGCGACAGCCGTGAAGTCCATCTCTTCGGTCAACGCATTTTTGACCACAGTTTGTCCTTTTTGCGCAAGCGGCGACTCATTATGAAAAACGCCCCAAATCGCAGCGAACAAAACGGCAGCAATAATGGCTTTCCATTTCAATTCGTTGCGGAGGAAAGGTTTGCGGCCGCTGCCTCCGTCATCCGTTTCGTACATCGTGGCATATTCAGGCACAAACCTGCCGTTTTTCCCCTCGCCTGTTTCCCAGCCGAGCCATGGATTCGGGTTTGTTTTCCACAGTTTTTCCGGATCCAATTCATCGCCGCCGGCATCCATGTTATACGGTACAGGAAAATACGGTTCCTCCTCATACCGGTTGTTCTGCCTCTCCTTAATCGGACGGACTTTTGCGGGCAGTCCCTGCTTCTGCTCCATCCTACGCTCCTGCTGCTGCCACAGCCTTGATTGCTTCTCCTGCTTCTCCTGCTGCTCCAGCAGCTGTCTGATTTTCTCCTGACGCCGCTCTCTGACACCATCTTTTTTCCCCATCGAATAGCCTCCCTCTCGCAAGACAAGCCGGCCGCTTTAGCGCTGCCCACATTTCCTTTCTACATAAGTATGTGGCCAAGCTGACAAGTATGCGAGGGGCGGAATAATACAAAATGGCCCGAGCTGGAAGATCCCAAAGGCTAAGAGGCCGAAAAAAAAAACGAGCAGGTTTTATTCTGCTCGATCTATATGGTTTTCCTTTACGAGCTGGTGAATGGCTTCAGCTCTTTTTGAGTGCAGGTTAAAGGCAAGTGCGGAGCATCAAATGATTCTGTAGAAACGCAGTGGTCGCTTTTGCTTGGGGACTACAATCCTATTGGAATAGTTCAAGGAATCCCCGAGCAATGGCGATCGGAAGAACATTTGATGCGCAGCGCCCAACTATTAACCTGTAAATGCAAAAAAGCTGGCCTATTCGGCCAGCTCGTATTTCTCTTGGTGGGCGTTGATACTAAACAAAATACCGATGCACAGCATGTTCAGCAGCAGCGAGGTACCGCCGTAACTGATAAACGGCAGCGTAATGCCGGTGATTGGCATGAGACCAATCATCATCCCTATATTTTGGAAAATCTGGAAGACATACATGGATGCGATCCCGATAACGATAAAAGCCGCCCGGTTATCATAACATCGGAAGGCGATTAGAATCATCCTGTAAATCAATAAGAAGTACAGGAGCAGCAGGATCGCCGATCCCTGGAAGCCAAACTCCTCCCCGATGACGACAAAGATGGAATCGGAATACGGGTAGGGAATAAACTTCCCGTTAATCATATCCCCCTTCAAATAGCCGTCACCGCTAAGACCGCCGGAACCGATCGCAATCTTCGCATTTTCGGACTGATGCTTATCATCGCTTGATGCCTGGCTAGGATCCAGGAACGTATTGATACGCTTATACCAGTGTTCCTTGTTATGATCCTTCAAGTAGGTCTCAATCTCGGTATTAAACATGGTGAACAAAGAGACGAACAAAACGATTGCGGCAACGACCGTCGTCAGACCAACCAATACATGCGTATACTTCACATTGCCGATCCACAGCATACCAAGGACGATAACGATATAAATAATCGCGTTGCCAAGGTCGGGCTGAATCATAACGAGCAGGAATGGCAAGAAAGCAAAGGCCGCAATCGGAAGCAGATCCTCGATAAAGGTCAACCGATCACCCTGGCGCCTGCCCATGATATAGGCAATGCCGATGATGATAATAATCTTCATAAACTCGGCGGGCTGAAATAAGAAGCCTCCTGGAAGCTTGAACCAGCCGGACGCGCCGTTAAGATTCGCCCCGAAGAAGAAGACCGCGATTAGTAGCGCTATACCGATACCGTATAAGACATACCAGCTTTTGAGCAAAATGCGATAATCGAATACCGTTGCCAGTATGGCTACACAGAAACCAACTATATAAAAGACGACTGTTTTGAGATCATAGTTGTGATAAAGCGGGTTGTTATGCGTAGCGCTTCTGACCAGAACGGTACTGATAGCCATCAGGCAGAGCAGAATCGCTACGATTCCCCAGTCTATCTTTTTCAGTTTGTTAAGCACAAGGCAATCATCCTATTCCAAGAAACTTGCGGAAGCGTTTGAAGGCACCAGCCTTCTCATCGAGCAGCATGAGGGGAACCATGTCGCCAAGAATTCGGCGCGCAATATTGCGGTAGGCAATCGCAGCTCGCGAGGAAGGATCCATCACGGTTGGTTCGCCAGAATTCGCTGCCTTGATGACCTTCTCGTCATCCGGCACGATACCAACCAAATCAACGGCAAGCACCTGACAAATTTCATCAATATCAAGCATTTCACCGTTCTTCACCATGTTCTGGCGAATCCGGTTAATGATTATTTTGGATGGGATCTGTTCTTTCTCCAATAGCCCAATAACACGATCGGCATCACGGACCGCCGCATTCTCAGGGGTTGTCACTACAATCGCCCGATCCGCACCTGCAATAGCGTTGCGGAAGCCGTGCTCAATGCCAGCTGGGCAATCAATAATGACATAATCAAAGTCTTTCTTAAGCTCGAGCACCATATCCTTGACTTGCTCAGGCGACACGTCCTGCTTATCCTTTGTCTGAGCAGCAGGCAGCATGTACAGCTCTTCAAAGCGCTTGTCTTTAATCAAAGCCTGGTTCAAGCGGCAGCGTCCTTCAGCCACATCAATCAGGTCATAAATAATACGATTCTCAAGTCCCATTACAACATCCAAATTACGCAATCCGATGTCGGTATCGACCATACAAACCTTTTTGCCAAGCAAAGCAAGTGCCGTACCTAAATTAGCCGAGGTAGTCGTTTTCCCGACTCCGCCTTTGCCCGATGTTACAACAATCGCCTCTCCCATGCATGAACACCCCTTATACCTTAATCGGATTATTACGTAAACGGAATAATTGCGTCATCTTGTCGATCTGCATGCTTCCTTCATACAAATAAGCGAATTCCATGGCTGCGTCCCCGGACATCCATTCCTCCGGCGGACGGCTGATGACATCGGCAATTCGAAGCTGTGTCGGACGCATAAGCGAAGCGGCGATAATGACATCCGTACGGCCGTTTACGCCTGCATGGGCGACACCTCTCAGTGCGCCCATCACGTATATATCACCGCTGCACAAGATTGTGCCGCCCGGGTTTAAATCCCCCGCAAGCAGCAGGTCGCCATCATGCTCGACGGTTTGGCCGGAACGTATAATTCCTGTAATCACATGTGGACCTGTCGGAGCAGCGTTTGCTCCATCCAGCACCGCAAAAGACGATTCGATAGACTGCACCATCAAATTGCCTTGCGAGCGGATGACCGATTTAATCCGTTCTTTATCATCGTCGCCAAGCTGCCTCGTCCCCAGCTTCACATGCACGTGAACCAGCGGGCCGGCCAACAGCTGCTGATGCGTTTTCTCCAGCTTATACTGCAGTTCGTCCAATAAAACGGCGAATTCGCATTTATCGTCGAGAAGGAACACGAGACCTTCTTTGACACCTTTTATCATGATATGCTGCTTCTCGGTCACGTCTGTCCCTCCCCAACGTAATCCATTCTTTTCGCGGTGTGCAAATTCCTGCTTTCTGCCTATAAATTATTCTTCTTCCGTCTCCGGATTCAGCTTCAAATGGCTTTCAAAGAGACGTCTTGCCGGTACGTACACAGCCAGTGCAAATACCAGTTGAAGAAATAGGCTAGGCAAAATATGATCCATTAATGCCCAGGCATACGTTTCATTCGTAACACGGAAGACCATGTTTACAAAATAAACAATCGTATCGTAAAGGATGCAGCCGAGACCGATGACTGATAATGCAGTGAGCAAGGTACTCCGGCGGCGCTCCAGCAGCACGCCGGTATAATAGCCGATAAGTCCCATGGCAAAAGCGTTAACACCCATTAAATGTCCGAAATAAATGACATCCTGCAAGAAGCCGAAGCTAATTCCGAAAAACAATGCCCGGTGCCGGCCGCTGTATAAAGCAGCAAATATAACAAATACGAACATAAAATGAGGTACGATTCTGCCGGTCAGCTCCACCGGAATAAGCCACGGCATAAGGGTGCCTTCGACGAGAAACAGCAGGAGCATGACGAGAATGAGACGGTTAATGCCTCTGTCGCCCATCGTTATTCATCTCCCAAATCCGGTACTTGGACGACGAATACTTCTGTCAAATGATCGAATTTGGCCGCCATCTTGATTGTAGCTGTATGAGTAAGGCCAAAATCGCCGACCTGCCTTGTTTCTACCGTACCTATAACGAGACCACGAGGATAAACGTTGCCAAGGCCTGAAGTGATCACTGTATCATCAACGATCATTTTGTCACTCTCGGCAATCTTTGTCATAATCAGGCGATCCGTTTCTTTGTCATAACTGCCGACAATACCAAAGGACGTATCTTCTCTTCCGAGGACGGTTGCCGCAATGGAGTTTGAAGTCGGCGAAGTTTCATCCAGCTCCGTAATCGGCGTTACAGTAGCTGTATAAGGACGAACGTTACTTACAAGGCCTACAAGTCCGTCGACTGTCGTTACGGCCATATTGGGTTTAATCCCGTCCTTGGAGCCTAGATTAATAACCATCGTATGATTGTAAGGATCGTTATCGATTGCAATGACTTGAGCAATGACATACTTATATTTATTCATATTTTTCTGCCGTTCCGTGAAGTCCAGCTCTTTCTGAAGCCGCTCATTATCTTTCTGGATAAAATTATAATTAATCTTGTCCCGCGCATAAGCTGCAGCTGTCAGCCTCAGCTGTTCATTCTCTTCATGCAGCGTTCTGAGTTCGCGAATGTCCTCAAAGAAGCCCGCTACTAATCCAGCGGGCTTGTAGAACCATTGCTGCGCGAATCCAACAGAATCTCCGAGAAACTTCTCAGGCCAAGTCAGCTCCTTGCGGTCACTTAGTGAGAAACCGATAACCGCAATGAACAGGATTAATCCGATCATAAGCATAAATAACCGCTTATTTCTTAACAGCTTAAACAGTTTTAATCACCTGCCCGTTCCATATCCAGTTCCGTTACCGCGTTTGTACTCTATTATCGTTTCGAGCGGGAAGATCCGCCTTTTTTGAACAAGTGAATATGGTCAAGCGAACGGCCCGTACCAATAGCTACGCAATCAAGCGGGTTGTCTGCCACAATAACCGGCATGCCAGTCTCGCGTGCCAGCAGCTTGTCCAAGTTGCGAAGCAATGCGCCGCCGCCAGTCAATACAATACCACGGTCCATAATGTCTGCAGACAATTCCGGCGGACATTTCTCGAGCGTAATTTTCACTGCGTCAACGATGGAATTCACCGTGTCCATCAGAGCTTCTGTTACTTCTTCCGAAGTGATTGGCAGTGTCTTCGGCAGACCGGTTACGAGGTCACGACCGCGAATTTCAATTGATTCCATAGGTTCCAGCGGAAGTGCTGTACCGATTTCCATCTTCAGCTGCTCAGCTGTTCTTTCACCAATCATGAGGTTATAGAAACGTTTGATATATTGGATAATCGCTTCATCCATCTCATCGCCTGCCACACGGATCGAACGGCTTGTTACGATACCGCCAAGCGAAATAACAGCCACTTCAGTAGTACCGCCGCCGATGTCAACGACCATGCTGCCTGTTGGCTCCCATACCGGAAGATCGGCACCAATCGCAGCCGCAAACGGCTCCTCGATGGTGTACGCTTCTCGAGCGCCGGCTTGCTTCGCCGCATCTTCAACAGCGCGCTTCTCTACCGCTGTAATACCGGAAGGTACGCAGATCATAACGTTAGGATGCTTAGGAAACAGCGATTTTTGCTTTTGTGCAGAACGGATAAAATATTTAATCATTGTTGCGGTTGTCTCGAAATCAGCGATTACGCCATCTTTCATAGGACGGACAGCACGGATGTTGCCAGGCGTTCTGCCGATCATTTTTTTAGCTTGTTCGCCAACCGCTTCAATCGTTTTTGTGTCAGTTCTCAGAGCCACAACGGACGGCTCTCTTACGACAATACCTTTTCCTTTTACAAATACAAGCGTGTTTGCAGTACCCAAATCAATTCCCAAATCTTTCGAAAAACCACCAAACATGTTAATGCTCCCTTCTAATTGCGACAATCCTTCTTATTATATTACATGTAACCATGTTCCTTCAAACTGATAAACCTTCCATCTCCGATGACCAAATGGTCAAGCACTTCTATCCCCATCAGTTCACCGGCCTCCACAAGACGCTTCGTAAGTGTTATATCCTCCGGGCTTGGCATAGGGTCTCCGCTCGGATGATTATGCACACAAATAATCGAAGCACTGCCGGCTTTAACGGCCGCTCGAAAAACTTCTCTTGGATGAACAAGCGACGCGTTAAGTGTACCGACCGATAAAGTTTCCCGGGCAATAATATGGTTCTTCGTATTCAGAAACAGGCAAACGAAGTGCTCCTTTTTCAGGTAACGCAGCTCTTCCATCACATAGTTCGCAGCATCCTGCGGTTTACGTACCGTCACGATCTCGCCTTGTCCGCTCCTTACAATACGGCGTCCAAGCTCAATTCCGGCCCGCAGCTGGACTGCTTTCGCAGGTCCAATGCCTTTAATTGCGGTCAACTCGTTCATGCTCATATCAAGCAGATTACGCAAGCTCCCACATTCTTTCAATATTTTACCAGCCAAATGCACGGCAGATTCCCGCTTCGTACCCGTACGCAGCAGGATCGCCAGCAATTCGGTATGGCTAAGTGCTTCAGCCCCATATTGCATCATGCGTTCTCTTGGTCGCTCTTCATGGGGGACATTTCGTAATAAATGGCCTTGCTCCATGTCCGTCCCAGCCTTTTCTACAGATGAAATGGCATTACTTGGTGTTATGTCCAAATCAAGGTCACTTCATGAAAAGTAACTTAGAAAACTTGAATCTCATATTGAGCAAGCATGTCCGATAACAGCGATACCGGCAGACCCACGACGTTAAAATAACAGCCGTCGATCTTCTCGACCAGCGTTGCGCCAAGTCCCTGAATGCCGTAAGCCCCTGCTTTATCATCGGGTTCGCCCGTTGCAACATACCTTTTCAGCGCTTCATCAGTCATTGGCTTCATATAAACCTTTGTCATGCGATGAGCGACAGTTTCTGTACCGGACTGGGCAACTACACAAGCCACTCCCGTATAGACCTCATGCTCCCGCCCTTGCAGGCAACGCAGCATAGACAATGCTTCATCCCGGTCTATTGGCTTGCCAAGCACCCTGCCGTCTACCACAACAATGGTATCCGCGCCAATAACAAGTGACTGCTGCTCTTCCTGACGTTCTCTCAGAATCGCAGCAGTCGCATGCGCTTTGCGCAGGGCTAACTGCTCAACAATATGTACAGGTGCCCAATCGGAAGGAACCGACTCGTCCACATCCGAGGACAAAATATAAACCGGCAAGGAAAGGCCCAGCGATGCGACCAGTTCCTTCCGGCGCGGTGACGACGATGCCAGCACAAGCTGGCTAATCGTATTAGCCCATTCATTCTTGCTCAAACGTTCCACTTGCTCCTTCATTTCCGTCCTACCCGCAACCGGCTGCGCCATCCTTAAGAGGGGCAGCAACGTTCTGCGGGTAACACGGTTTACATTTTACGATATAACCATATAGCGGCTAACGCGCCAATAATGCTGAATAAACTAATTTGAACATGCACATTCAGATCCAGGCTGAGTACATAGAGATCAACGGCGGGAGACCAAGTTGTATCTATTGTTTTGGTCAGGAATGAGATTCCGGATACCGGCTCCAGCCAACGCGCAACCAGTGCGCCCGCCAATAAGCCAAGCACGAGGAAAAGCAATAAAATCCAGCCGTTTTTCTTCATTATTCAACGCCTCTCGCCATTTATTGACACCTGTCCCCTATTATACTTAGGTTCGATTTCGTTTACAATGCGTTGATTGACTCATACCATTCTTTTTGCGTGACAACCGCATCCATCAGCGCGTCCTGAACAGCCCACAAATGCGATTGTGACGGCTTTTTATCGTATTCCTCAAGCGACTTGGCCGCTGTATTCATAGATTGAATTAATTTTATGAGAAATGCTTTTCCAGCCTCATCCGTAACGCCTGCCTGCATCGCTTTAACACTCTCTGTCCATTTCTGATGCTCCGCCTGCCAGGCTTCGGCTGCCGCAGAACCAAGCGGCGATAGAGTTGGCTGCTCCAGCTGTGTCAATGCCAGTTCATCCAGCATGCTGATCATGCTGATGGTGTTGTTCATAAAGACAGCTGCCGCTTTCGCATCCCCGGCAAACGGAAACTGCTCGGGAACCTGAACGTCAATTTGTTTAATATAGACCGGCACGTCTTCTCCAAGATCATTGCTTAGAGCAAGTGCGCGTCCACGGTCAATGGCCATTCCGGCATATACCCGGTAATCATTTGCCGTCTGCAGTCCGGCTGCAGCAAGCCCCTTATCCGACAGTTCCTTGATCGCTGCATCCCGGCCTTCCGTATTGCTGAATACTCCGTATTGAAGGAGCTGATACGATTGGAGAGGAATATCCAGCTTCACATGACCGGCAGCCTGACTAACAGGCGGGCTGGTCGTTCCGTTGTTTGCATTTGTTTTACCCCCGCCAGGCGAAGCACTTGGGCTGGTAACAGAGCCGTTAACGGGATTCGCCAGATTGCCATTGGATCCGGAAGTATGATCGTTCGTATTGGTAAATAAAGAGAGCAGCAAATAACCAAATAATGCACCTGTTGCCAGCGCTCCGGCTACCGAAAGAAAAACCTTAATCCAGGACGGCGGGGCGGAATATTTCTGAACAGGTCTTGACCAGCGCTTAGAGGACTGGTCGTCCAGCTCCACCTCCGGATAATGCGCCAGGTCCCCAAAAGGATCCGTCTCCGGCTGCATACCAAACGCATGCATCTCCGGCTGAACCTGATGCTTCTTCTCCGATTGCTCTTTCGACGGTGTCTTCTGCAACGGTTCAGGCTGCTGCTGTACACGCTGGCGAGGATGCCATTGCCCGGGCCGCTGGGGCTGCTCCGGCTGTGGTCTGGCTTCTGGTTGCGGCTTCCGGCTTGAGGTCTCCTGTGCAGGCTCGGCATGCACAACCGGTGAATGAGCTGCCTGTTTCTTATGCGATACTGCAGCAGGCTTCTCCTCGGTATCACGGATTAGATCCTCGAGCGCCGCGATATCTTCCTGAAACGGACTCATCCAAGGGGTGAACGGACTTTCCCCGTTCTCATATTCGGTATTGGAATACAGCGGCACAATATTAGAAGGTACACTATTCGAAGGCTTAGCCTGTTCCCGAGCTTGGGGCTTAGCGTTATTTTCCTTGCGGCTCTTATCTTCTATCGTCTGGCCCGTACGGTCAAATCGGTAAGTGATCCGGTTATTCTTGTTCATGTCATTCTCTCCTTGTCCCGTTCTTCTGTTTCTACTCTATGAGATTCGCAAGAGAAATATGATAGATTTGCCGCATATGCGTAAAACGAAAAAACGCCCCGAAAACCTCAAACGAGGTTTCCAGGGCGTTCTTCGCCGTTACTTTATACTCTAGCCTTCAGCGTTTTCGCAAGCGCATCCGCGGTTTTCCAGATGTCGCCTGCTCCCATTGTAATCACGAGATCACCTGGAACGACCTTAGCGGTCAAATGCTCCAGTACCTCTTCTTTGGTCGGGATATAAAACGTGTTGGCATTGCTGTTCGTCTTGATCATATCAACCAGCTTCCGGGAATGGACGCCTTCGATCTGCTGCTCGCCAGCCGGTGAATATATATCCGTAATAATGACCTCATCCGCTTCCGGGAATGCCCGGCTGAACTGCTCCAGCAGGAAGAACGTGCGCGTGTAACGCTGAGGCTGGAACACTGCAATAATACGTTTGCCCGTTGCTTTGGCTGCGCTGATTGTTGCCTGAATCTCGGTAGGATGATGAGCGTAGTCATCAATAACCAGAATATCATTCACTTCGCCAAGCACCTGGAAGCGGCGCTTGGCACCAATGAATTCATGAATGGCTTCCGCAATGTTCGCGAAAGGCAATCCTGCTTCAAGGCAAGTAATAATAGTCGCCATAGCATTATACACATTGTGAAGACCCGGAACGGACAATTCAATCTTGCCAAGGACCGTTCCACGGTGACTCACTGCAAACGATACTTTACGGTCGCCAAGACTAATATTCTCCGCTTTATACTCGGCATCGCTGTTAATGCCGTAAGTAATCAGCTTGGAAGCAGTATCCGGGTCAAGCTTAGGAAGCAGCTCAGTGATCGTCTCGTCATCCGCGCATACAATGGCTTTGCCGTCTTGTTTAACCTGGGACAAGAATTTCACATAAGCATCTTTCAGCTTGCCAAAATCTCCGTCATAGTTTTCCAGATGGTCCGGCTCAATGTTCGTCACGATTGCAATGCTTGGGTGATATTGCAGGAATGAACCGTCGCTTTCATCCGCTTCCGCAACGACATATTCGCCTTTGCCGGCTTTTGCATTCGTTCCCACATTGACGATCTCGCCACCGATAATATAAGTTGGATCAGCTTCGCACTTTTCCATAACGAGTGCGATCATAGAGGAAGTCGTTGTCTTCCCGTGTGCTCCGGCTACCGCTACACCCTTGCCGGCATTCATGAGCCGGGCGAGCATTTGGGCACGGTGCAGCACCGGAATGTTCAGCGCTTCCGCTGCCATCCGCTCTACGTTGTCCCTCGAGAGTGCTGTCGAGTATACGACAAGATCAGCACCCTTTACATGCTCCGCCTCATGGCCGATATAGATTTGCGCGCCTTTTGCCGCAAGCTTTTCCGTCAATTCCTGACGAGCTACATCGGAACCGGTAATTTTATACCCCATCTCAAGCATAACGCGGGCGATCGCGCTCATGCCGTAACCGCCGATTCCGATGAAATGAACATGTTCTGCCGTATTCAAAGACGGTTCACCAACCTTTTTCAGAATCCGAGTTGTACAATATGCGGGAGCGAACGTCACCTATTAAATAAAGCGTACCAGTGACCACCCCAAGGTCTGTTTCCCCGGTCATTTGTTGCAATTTGCGGAGGCCTTCGCGCCAATCCTTCTCCACGATAAGCTCAAAGGAATGCTCCTCCGATTTCTCGGCGCGGACTAGATCGGCAAGAAGTTCCGCATTAAGTCTGCTGCGGAAATCAGGCTCGGTCACGATAAGCGTATCCACTATTGGTAGTATATGCTTTAGAACATCACGATGATTCTTATTCTCTACCATCGCCATCATGACATGGAGCCGATCATACTTGTACGTCGTACGAAGCGCTTGAACAAGCGATGCTGCGCCCTCCGGATTATGCGCTCCGTCAATCAGGATACGCGGCAAGCGGGATACCATTTCCAGGCGTCCCGGCCAAGCAGCCTCTCGAAGTCCTTCGGCGAGCGCATCGTCTTCTACAATAAGAGCGTAGTATTGACGAAGCACTTCAAGCGTCATGACCGCCACTGCTGCATTGGTCCGCTGGTGCGCACCGTTTAATGTAATGGTGAGCGGATCGATGGCGCGGAACATCCCTTCGAAGCGGAAGGTCTGCTCATCTTCTTCGCTAGACAGTTCCTTGATGTTAAACTGCTCGCCAAGAAGATACAGCGTACTCTTCTTCTCCTCTGCCGTCCGTTTCACCACTTCAATAACTTCAGGCTGGTCAACCGCGCTCACAACCGGAACGCCAGGTTTAATAATGCCTGCTTTCTCACCGGCTACAGCTGTAAGCGTATCGCCGAGGCGGTCCATATGGTCATGGCCGACATTCGTAATAACGGAAATAACGGGCGTTACGATATTCGTAACATCCATTCTTCCGCCAAGCCCAGTCTCCCATACCACATAATCCGGATAAGTAACTGTCGCATAGAAGAGAATGGCAAGAGCCGTTGATACCTCAAACATGGTTGGCGAGCCCAGCTCAGTGTCTGCAATCTCTTCTACATGCGGCTTAAGCACATTAGCCAGACGAAGAAGGGTCTCTTCCTCGATATCTTGACCGTTATACTGGAAGCGGTTTGTGAACTTCGTAATATAAGGCGACGTAAACGTCCCTACATCATAACCACATTTGAGCAATACGCTCGTTAAGTAAGCGCAGGTCGAACCTTTGCCGTTCGTGCCTGCAATATGAATAAATTTGAGCCTGCGTTGCGGATTATTGAGCCGCTCAAGCAGCTGCTCGATACGATCCAGACCCGGACGGATCCCAAACGGAATAAGCCCGTTAATCCAATCGACCGCTTCGCTATAGGAACGAAGCATTCCGCTTCGTTCCAATTCTATCCCGTTATCGACCATTATGAACGTCCTTCTTCCATCAGCATTAACTGCGCAGCTCTTCGATACGTGCAAGCACTTTATCGCGTTTGCCGGCGTAGTCTGTCATTTTTGCGCGTTCTTCTTCAATTACTTTAGCCGGTGCTTTCGCAACAAAGCCTTCGTTACTGAGCTTCTTCTCTACACGCTCCACTTCAGAGTTGAGAGCAGCAAGCTCCTTCTCCAGGCGCGCGATCTCTTGCGAGATATCGATCAGGCCAGCAAGCGGCAGGTAGAGCTCGGCACCGGTCACGATAGCAGTCATTGCTTTGTCCGGAGCAGCAATTCCAAGGCCGGTCTCAAACGATGAAGTACCGCAGAAACGTCTGATGAATTCTTCGTTGCGGCTGACAATAGCCGCCTCTGCCTCGCCGGAAGGCTTGATCAACAGCTCAACCTTCTTGCTCATCGGTACGTTCACTTCCGCGCGAACGTTACGAACCGCGCGAATAATGTCCATCAGGAGCTCCATCTCTTTCACCGCTTCCGGCGCTTCAAGAGCTTCGTCGTATACCGGCCAAGCGGCTACCGTAATCGATTCGCCTTCATGCGGCAGATGCTGCCAGATCTCTTCACTGATATATGGCATAAACGGATGAATAAGACGCTGCGTACGGTCAAGCACATAAGCCAGAACCGACTGGGTCGAGCGTTTTGCCTGCTCATCGGTGCCATACAGGTTCAGCTTCGCAAACTCGATGTACCAGTCACACAGATCGTCCCAAATAAAGTTGTACAAGATACGGCCGGTTTCGCCGAATTCATAGCTGTCGATCAGACGTGTCGCTTCACGCACCGTTTCGTTCAGACGATGCAGAATCCAGCGCTCTGCCGTTCCCAGATTGCTCTTGATATCGATATCCGCAGCTGTGAAGCCTTCCAGATTCATGAGAGCAAAGCGGGATGCATTCCAGATCTTGTTCGCAAAGTTGCGGGCTTGTTCTACCTTCTCAATTCGGAAGCGCAAATCCTGGCCCGGTGTACTTCCGGTCGAAATCATATAACGCATCGCATCAGCGCCGTAGTTTTCAATCACATCAAGCGGATCAACACCGTTGCCAAGCGACTTGGACATTTTGCGTCCTTCTGCGTCACGTACGAGACCATGCATCAGAACGTCCTTGAACGGAATCTGATCCGTGAACTCAAGCGCCGTAAAGATCATGCGCGCAACCCAGAAATAGACGATATCATAACCCGTTACAAGAACATCAGTCGGGTAATAACGTTTGAAGTCTTCGGTCTCTTCCGGCCAGCCAAGCGTAGAGAACGGCCACAGCCCGGAGCTGAACCATGTATCCAGAACGTCTTCGTCCTGACGGAGCGACGTGCTGCCGCAAGCCGCGCAAGCCGTAACATCCTCGTGGGCAACATGCATCTCGCCGCAGGATTCGCAGTACCAGGCCGGAATGCGATGGCCCCACCACAACTGACGGGAAATACACCAGTCGCGAACATTCTCGATCCAGTTCAAATAAATTTTCTCGAAACGGTCAGGGACAAAATTAACGCCTTTACCGGATTTCTGCGCTTCAATTGCACGCTCTGCCAATGGCTTCATCGCTACAAACCATTGCGTCGACAAGTAAGGCTCAACAACTGCGCCGCTTCGTTCGCTGTGGCCAACCTGATGAACATGGTCCTCGATTCGGATGCAAACGCCTTGCTCCTGCAGATCCTTTACAAGCTGCTTACGGCAGTCTGCACGGTCGAGACCCTGATAAGGACCGGCATGCTCATTCATCGTACCTGTCTCATCCATCACGATGATTTGAGGCAGGTCATGGCGAAGGCCAACCTCGAAGTCGTTAGGATCATGCGCCGGCGTAATTTTTACCGCGCCGGATCCAAATTCCTTCTCTACGTATTCATCGGCGATGATCGGAATCTCGCGTCCGACAACCGGCAGCACGATGAGTTGCCCGATCAGATGCTTGTAACGCTCGTCTTCCGGATGAACCGCTACGGCTGTGTCGCCCAGCATCGTCTCCGGACGTGTAGTTGCAACCGTAATATGTCCGCTGCCGTCCTTGAGCGGATATTGCAAATGGTACAGATGGCCGTTCAGCTCTTTGTGCTCTACTTCAATATCGGACAAGGCCGTACGCGCAGCTGGATCCCAGTTGATGATTTTTTTGCCGCGATAGATAAGGCCCTTCTCATGCAAACGGACGAATACTTCACGAACCGCCTTGGACAAACCTTCATCCAATGTAAAACGTTCGCGGGAGTAGTCCAAAGACAGTCCCATTTTGCCCCATTGCTCACGAATCGTGTTCGCATACAGCTCTTTCCAGTCCCATACTTGCTCAAGGAACTTCTCACGGCCAAGGTCATAACGGCTCAGACCCTGCTCGCGCAGCTTCTGCTCCACCTTTGTCTGAGTTGCAATGCCCGCATGGTCAGTACCAGGCAGCCACAGCGTATCAAAGCCCTGCATCCGCTTCGTTCTGATAATAATATCTTGAAGGGTGAAATCGAGCGCATGCCCGATATGAAGCATCCCCGTAACGTTTGGCGGCGGGATTACGATGGTGAAAGGCTTAGCATCCTGGCGCCGGCCCGCCTTGAAAAATTGACCCTGCTGCCAGAAATCATACCACTTCTGCTCAGCTGCCTTCGGATCATAAGTCGTCGGCATTGTTGTCTTCTCTGACATCTTTACATCCTCCTAAAATGAATTGCCATACCAAAGGTAAACCATTAACCATTGTGGTAATTCATGCTTCGTAAGCATAAACCAAATGAATTGCCATACCAAAGGTAAACCATTTACCATTGTGGTAATTCATGCTTCGTAAGCATAAACCAAATGAATTGCCATACCAAAGGTAAACCATTAACCATTGTGGTAATACTTGCTTCGTAAGCATTTGGTCTAAAAAATTGTGAATACAATTTTACTTCGCAAGCATTACCATTCTTGTCATTGCATGGATAGAAATACAAAAAAACCTTCCGCCCTTATAGCAAAGGACGAAAGGTTATCTTCCGTGGTACCACCTTTGTTCCGCGCTCCAAAATGGAAAGCACGGCACTCAAACAGATAACGGCTGCGGCCGGCTTGAAATAACGGACCATCCCGCTTCATTCAAGCAACTCCGGGGCGACAAGCGTAGCAGTAATTTCCTGCGGTACCTTTCAGCGTTACAGTCCCGCTCTCTGAAGGCTTGGCTGCTTACTCTTCCCCTTCAACGTCAACATATGTTGAAAAAAATCAGATATAGCATATTTTATCCAAAATGGCCCCGAAAGTCAACTTTAGACTGCGCCTAATTAGTGCCCCATCATCATTGGCATATCTGCTTTTTCAGCATTTGTGCCTTCTGCACGTTTCGGTTTCGACAGCAGGAAGCCTACCAGCGTACCTACGACACCAACAATCGTCAGGATCAGGAATGTGTCGCCATAGGAAGCGGAAGCAACATGGGACGCGATTGCCGGTGTAATATCAGCGGGATTCGCAATGCCTTCTGCAGCCATATAATGCTCGGTACGTCTAGCGAGAATCGTTGCAAGACCCGCTACAGCAAATGAAGTCATGACCTGTTGGGCTGCACTTGTAAGTGATGTTACGCGGCCAACCAGTTCAGGTGGTGCTGCTTGAATAATATGCGTATTCAGCGGCATCATGGAGAGGCCCATACCCGCTCCGAGTAAAATAAGCGGAAGAATATAAGTGCCTACGGTTGCATCGGCCGAAATATTAGAGAGCAGAAACGCGCCAATCGTAACAATGCCAAGACCGCTCATAACCAGTGGACGAGCACCAATCTTGTCGAACAGCTTCCCGCCGATTGGCATACAGATCGCAGCGGCCAGTGCTTGTGGCAGCAAGATTAAGCCTGTATCGAGAGCGGAGTAGCCTTTTGCCGTTTGCAAGAACAGCGGGAACAAGAACAAGGTGCCAAAGAGGGCAATTTGAGAAACCCATTGAACAACGATGCCTTTAGAGAAATCCGCTGATTTGAATACACGAAGCTCGAGAAGAGGCTGCTTGCGGTTCAATTCAACAATAATAAAGATAATGAGAGAAATGCCGCCAACAATAAGACCGGTCAAAGTTTTGGCAGAGCCCCAGTCTGTACCGCCCTCGCTCACGCCGTATGCAAGTCCCGCAAAGGCAAGCGGTGCAAAAATCATGCCGAGCAGATCAAGCTGCGGAACGGATTGGCGTGCCAAAGCCGGCAATGTCCGAAGACCAAGGAATACCGCTACCGCACCAACAGGAATATTGATAATAAAAATCCAATGCCAGGTTACATAATCAACGAGCCAGCCTGCAAGTACCGGACCAAGAGCAGGCGCGAGCAGCATCGGAATACCGATCATCCCCATTACCGCGCCTTGTTTGCCCGGAGGGCTTAAGCGATAAGTAAATGCCATTGCGATCGGAGCAACCATACCGCCGCCGAGGCCTTGGATAATACGATAAATGATCAATTGCTCAGCAGTTGTCGCAAAGGCGCACAGAGCAGAGCCGATTGTGAACAATACGATTGAAGTGAGGTAAATTTGCTTCGCCCCGAAACGGTCAGATAACCATCCAGCCAGCGGAATAACAGCAGCTTGCGCTAAGGCATAACCGGTAACGGTCCATTGTACAAGTGACAGCGAGGCTCCACCAAAGTCCTCACGCAGCTTGGGAATTGCCACGTTCATTGCCGTACCGTCGAGAATAACCATGAACATGCCCACAATGATAGCCAGAAGCGGCACCATAATGGATTTGATAGACATGGAGTTGTTTGTTGCATTTACTTCAGTCATTTATTTCTCTCCTCCTAAAAAGAATGATCACCCTAAATGACCGTTTCAGGTCATCGTGATGATTCTTGCTTCGAAAGCAAGTGCTTAAGAATGATCACCCTAAATGACCGTTTCAGGTCATCGTGATGATTCTTGCTTCTCTATTTATCTTTCTTGTTCATCGCTGACGCCTTGACCTGTGAATGATCCAGCTGTAAAATGGGTAAGGCGTTAGACGACTGCGGACAATTGTCCGCTAACGTATGATAACGGACAATTGTCCGGATGTCAATACAACCATGCTTTATTTATTTTTTTATGAAGAAATGGAGGGTGCGCTCATGGCCGATAAAAAGAAGGACTCTCAAGAGGTGAGCAAGCTAATCTTGCAAGCCGCCAGGTCCCTATTCGCCGAACACGGTGTTGAGGCAGTCAGCATGCACCAAATTGCCAAATCGATTCAAATCGGACAAGGTACCCTGTACCGGCGTTATGCGAATAAATCGGACTTATGTATGGATTTGATGAACGACACGTTTGACAGCCTAATGGAGGAGATTGACCAGCTGCTCGACTCGAAGAAGGAGCTTCCCGTAAAGGACAGGCTGACTTCCGTTGTGCGGAGGGTGCTTAGCTTTTTCAACGAGCAACTAAACTGGCTGAATGTTATTAAGATCAGCAAGCCGTGCAAGCCGGATGATATGTTCTTCTTCGACAATCCGTGTTACATCCACTTAAACCGCATCTATCTTTCCCTGTTAGAAGAAGCCCAGAGCAAGAACGAACTGATCACATTAAATCCTGCATTTACGGCCCATATGCTGATCAGCGCTATAGCTCCTGAATCTCTTATCTACTACTCCAAAGTACTGGGCTATTCGATCGACCAGATCGCCGATAATTTCTGCAGCACCTTTATAGAACCGCTGTTCAAGCCCCAAGCGTAAACGGCTGCGCCATAATCTAATTTCATACAAAAAATCCCCCGTCAGCACAAAGGCTGATCGGGGGATTTCGTATTTTATGGGATATACAGCAGCTGGCCTTCCGCAACAGAAGACTCGTTTAAGCCATTATACAGCAGAATTTCGCGGGGATTCAGGCTGTAACGGACCGCAATGGATTCCAGCGTCTCATCTCTTTGTACGATGCATACGCGGATTTTGCGGAATTCATTCTCATCCGTCTGCTTGCCGAGGAAAAGCGTCTTCCACTCGATCTCATCACCGGATGAGCGTGTTTTCTCCTGCTCGGCCTGTTTGGCTGCATCTTCCTCAGCTGCCTGCCTTGCAGCCTGCTCCCGCTTGCTAGTCTGCAATAACGTCATCAAGCCGACATTAGGAGCCTGCTCCGGATTGGACTCAGGCTGCTTGCTCCCGACGCCGATTCGAATCTCCTGCTTATCATTGTCCGGTACGCGAGGGAACCCGGATTGACTCTGCCAATCGCTTTCGCTTGCCGGCTCTCCGCCAAATGAAGCTTCCTGGCTTGGCACAGCCTGCTCGGCAAAAGATTCCTCCTGCCAGTCCTCATCGCTGTCTTGTTCTGATACGTAAGTATTGTCCCTCTGTGATGGTTGAGATATCTGAGGCGGGGGAGCTGACTGGAAATTCTGAACACTAGGCTGATTAAATGACTGATTAGCGGGTTGATTAACGGGTTGATTAACAGGTTGGTTAGCAGGCTGGTTAGATTGGAACCATTGGGAAGCCGACCAGCCGCCGTCCCGAGGTGACGCCGAGATCGTAACCGAAGCATCGGCTTCATCCGCCTCAGCTTCTTCCTGCTCCGTTTCCTCAAAGGCTTCGAAGCTCTCTTCCTGCTCTTCTTCCTCTTCTTCCTCTTGTTCTTCCTCTTCAAAGGACTCTTCCTGAGCACGCTGTGCACCAGGCAACTGCCCCGCATAACCCGTAAAATAAGGCTGCTGCGTTACAGATTCCCACGTTTCTTGTGCTTGAGCTTCAGCTATAGCATCAGCCTGCGCCTCTGCTTCAAACTCAGACTCTTCGCTTGAAGCCTCGCGTTCGTGTACGACAGTAATCGGTTCCTCGCGCCACACTTCTTCCGTGTCAGGCAGCGGTTCAACCAGGATACCCCGGAGCGATAATACGCCGGTTACATTCAATGTCCGCGCGGATAATAAATCGACATCAAAGTTGTCTATCTCAACCGAAATATCGTCGAGTCGGGATACCCGGTTTAGCGGCAGCGTAATTTCGACCGGAATCCAGTGCTCAAGCGTCTGCAGGCTGCCTCCGTCCGTCTGGCCGCGGTAGACGCCGTTTAAGAGCAATTGCCCCTTCAGTACCGCATGATCCCCCTGTTCGATCACCTGAATACGAGGGGTAAGCTCAATTTCCTCCAGTTCGTCAATCGCCGCTACTTCATCCGGCAAATGAATACGCTCATACAAATCAAATCGCAAGCCCTTGGATTGATCCGTCACGCGATGTCCTCCCTCCCTATACCTTAAATAGTTAGAAAATGCCTAAAGCTTGGGCTAAAGTTACATTCACTACTATCTATATGGCGGGAAAATAAGGAGCATGACTATATATTTGTCCGTCCACCCAGCTTGTCAAGCAAAGCGGTCAACCAGGCGGGGTCCGGAGCAGCGGCCTCTACCCATTCACCTGTCCAGGGATGCGGAAAAAGCAGCCGTTCGCCATGCAAGGCCTGATGCGGCAGCAGCTTCGTGTCTCCACCGTACAGCTTGTCTCCAACGAGCGGATGGCCGATATGGCTCATATGTACCCGGATTTGATGCGTTCTTCCGGTTTCCAGCTGAACACGGACAACTGTGTTGTTCGACAGCATACGGACTGTTTCATAATGGGTGACTGCTGTATCACCGCCTGGCGTTACGCGACGCCTTGACGAATGATGCCGGTCTTTGCCAATCGGGGCATTAATCGTGCCGGACGGCTTATTCAGCCGCCCCTGGACGACGGCAAGATAACGGCGGTCAATCCGCTTCTCGCGCATCGCTTCATCCAGCGCCCATTGCGCAAGATCATTCTTGGCATACAGCACGGGACCGGAAGTATCATCATCCAGGCGGTGGATATGCCGGACGGGCAGAGGATCACCCGTTCCAAGCAGCCATCGTGCAGCCGCCTCATCCAGCGTGCCAGTCTGGCCGGCATATGACTCGTGGACCGGCATTCCCGCCGGCTTGTTTAGGACAAGGCAGAAATCATCTTCGTAGAGCACCTCTGGTTCAATAACGCTGCTGTTCTTCGCTTTGCGGTATAACGGATCCGCAGCAGGGTCGGCAGGCGGGAAGGCAAGCAGACGAATAAGCCCCCCTTCCCACTTGATACCGCCAACCGAGAACAACCGGTTAATCCATTTTGCCGGAAATAAAGAACGGGCCAGCAGCCATTGCCGCAAAAGATGCGGATGGCTGCCGGCCTCCGGTATAGGTAGTTGCTTCGTATGCTGCGAAGAATCCGAATCCGTGTCTGTTACATCTGCCAGATCTGCCGGCAGAAGCTCCAGCCATTGCTGAGCACGCCTGTAAGGACGTTTATGCATGGATTGAAACCCTCCTATAAAGAATTGATACACATGGCTTAGTCCTAGCCGTTTGTGCAATTCTTACTTCGTAAGCATTAACTTCTCGTTCTTACAAGCTGCCAAGTGCTTGATCATGCACAGCAATCGTGGCATCAATATCCCCATCCGAATGGACGGCGGATACGAACATCCCCTCAAATTGCGATGGAGCGATGCTTACGCCAAGATCGAGCATAGCAGAGAAGTAGGTTTTGAACTGTTCAAGATTGGATGTTTTAGCTGTCTCGAAGTTAATGACATGCGTCTCCGTAAAGAACGGACACACCATTGAACCAACGCGGTTAATCGTAGCTGCAATGCCGTGCTTAGCCGTATTTTTCTCAAAACCAAGCTGCAGTCTAACCGCCTGACGTTCCAGAAGCTCATACGTTTCTTTCGTCAGCAGCTTCAGCGTTGTATAACCCGCCGCCATCGCAAGCGGATTGCCGGACAACGTACCCGCCTGATAAATCGGCCCGCTGGGAGCGATCATTTCCATGATCTCGCGTTTGCCGCCATAAGCCCCGACAGGTAGACCGCCGCCGATGACTTTACCGAAGCAGGTCAGATCCGGCGTGACACCGTACAGACCTTGCGCGCAGTTGTAATGGACGCGGAAGCCGGTCATCACTTCATCGAAGATCAGCAGGCTGCCGTATTGCTCCGTCAGCTCTCGCAGCCCCTCCAGGAAGCCTGGCAGCGGAGGGACAACGCCCATATTGCCCGCTACAGGTTCAACAATGATGCAGGCAATCTCCTCACCATACTTCTCGAAAGCCAGCTTTGCCGATTCCAGATCATTGTAAGGCACGGTAATCGTTTGGGAAGCGACGCCTTCCGGTACTCCGGGACTATCCGGCAGGCCAAGCGTTGCTACACCGGAACCGGCTTTAATAAGCAGGCTGTCGGCATGACCATGATAGGAGCCTTCAAATTTCAAAATTTTACTCCGTTTCGTATAGCCGCGGGCAAGACGAAGCGCACTCATTGTCGCTTCCGTACCGGAGTTAACCATACGGACAATATCCACGGAAGGAACTCGTTCCACAACCAGCTCAGCCATCAACGTCTCCAGCTCAGTTGGCGCACCAAAGCTTGTTCCTTTTTCTGCTGTTTTCTTGATTGCTTCGATAACTTCGGGATGGGCGTGCCCCATAATAAGAGGTCCCCAGGAGCCGACATAATCAATATAGCTGTTGCCATCGATATCATAGACTCGGCTTCCTTTGCCGTGGTCCATATATACCGGGTTCAAACCTACCGATTTGAAAGCACGTACCGGGCTGTTCACGCCGCCTGGAAGCACCTGCTTCGCACGGGCAAAAGCCTCTCTTGAACGGTCATCACGTCTGTTGCCAATCGATTTGCTCATCTGACGTTACTCTCCTCTCAGCCAGCGCGAAGCATCCTTCGCATGATAGGTAATGATTAGGTCTGCCCCCGCGCGCTTCATGCTGATCAGCTTCTCGAGCACGATCGCGCGCTCATCGATCCAGCCATTGGCTGCAGCGGCTTTGACCATCGCATATTCACCGCTTACGTTGTAAGCCACAATCGGCAGATCGAAGCTGTCACGCAGCTGGCGAACAATATCCAGATAAGACAGTGCCGGCTTGACCATCAGCATATCAGCGCCCTCAAAGACATCGGAGTCTGCTTCTCTCAAAGCTTCCCGAGCGTTCGCAGGGTCCATTTGGTATGTTTTGCGGTCGCCGAACTGCGGCGCTGACTTCGCTGCATCGCGGAAAGGTCCGTAGAAAGCGGACGCATATTTGACGGAATACGACAATATCGGAACATGACTAAAGCCTGCTTCATCAAGCCCCTCGCGGATGGCAGACACAAAGCCGTCCATCATGTTGGAAGGAGCAATGACGTCAGCGCCCGCTTCCGCTTGGGAAATTGCCGTGCGAACAAGCAGGGTCAGCGACGGATCATTGTCCACAACAGCTGCTCCCGTCACTTCATCCAGATGCACCATGCCGCAATGGCCGTGGTCGGTAAATTGGCATAAACATGTATCTGCCATGACAATCAGCTCAGGAGCCCACTTTTTGATCAGTCGTGTAGCTTCCTGAACAATACCGTTTGGATCATAAGCCGAAGTTCCTTCCGCATCCTTATGGTCAGGCAGACCAAACAGCATAATCGACTGAATGCCAAGCGAAGCGATCTCGCGGATTTCCGCTTCCAGAAGATCAAGGGAGAAGCGGTATACGCCCGGCATCGAGCTGATCTCTTCCTTAATGTTGGTGCCGTATTTGACATAGATCGGATATATAAAATCATTCGTTGTCAGTACCGTTTCGCGCACCAGGTTACGCATGGATGCCGATTGGCGTAATCTGCGGTGTCTCACAATGGGAAATGCCATATCAATTCCTCCTTCAATCTCGCTACCGATGGTTATGCAATAATTCCTGATTATGATGAATGATGATCAGCATTGCGTTTGGTCATTTGATGCTGAACAAGCGATTCCATAAGCGCCTCAATCGTGGCTTCCTTCGGCTCAATGGTTACCGCAAGCCCCGCTTCCTCAGCGGTCTTCGAAGTTACCGGGCCAATACTTGCGATATCGATTCCGGCCAAATGTGCAGCAGGATCCTCTATCCCCTTCTTCCGGAGCAGCTCAAGCAAATTCGTAACCGTTGAGGAGCTGGTGAACGTAATCGCATGAATCTCCCGATTACGAATCCACTCCAGCGCCTGCTCATCCTGCGAGTCTGCAAGCACCGTCTCGTATACATCCAGCTCGACGGGCAGCAGTCCCTTGGCCAACAGCTCGCGCGGCAGAATTTCGCGTGCAAGATCCCCCCGCGGCAGAAGCACCTTCTCTCCCGGCTTCAGCTCTTCTTCCAGCTGTTCCAGCAGACCTTCTGCATGGAACTTGGCCGGCAGCTGGTCGGCCATAAGACCACGCTTACGCAGGGCCTCGGCGGTCCGAGGACCAACAGCTGCGATACGCGCAGCATGGAACCGACGAATATCCACGTTAAACCGTTCCAACCAGGCAAAGAAATACTCTACACCGTTAACACTAGTAAACATCAACCAGCTGTAAGTCTCCGCTTCCGCAAGAGCAGCGCGGATGGCTTGGACAGCAGCCTCATCTTTCGGCTCCCGCATTTCAATAACAGGCAGCTCACAAGGCTCTCCGCCAAGCTCCTCTATCCGGTCTGCCAGATCGCTTGCCTGCGCTCTGGCCCGTGTCACAAGCACACGCACGCCAAATAACGGCTTTTGCTCATACCATTTCAGCTTATCGCGCTGCAGCACGACTTCGCCCACAACAATAACGGCAGGCGGCTGGAAGTTGGCCTCCTTTACAATCCGCTCAATCGACTCCAATGTACCTACGATCGTTTGCTGTTCTACGCGGGTACCCCAGCGAACCAGAGCAACCGGCGTATCGGCAGGCTTGCCGTGACGGATCAACTGCTCGGCAATATAACCGATCTTGGCTACACCCATCAGGAAGATAAGCGTACCTGTTGCATTGGTCACCTTGTCCCAATGGATGGAGCGATCGAGCTTATCCGGGCTCTCATGCCCCGTGATGATAGATAATGACGAAGCCAGGTCACGGTGGGTAACCGGTATTCCTGCGTAAGCAGGAACCGCAATAGCTGATGTAATACCCGGAACAATCTCAAAGGTAATGCCATTCTCCTGCAACAGCTCCGCTTCTTCACCAACACGGCCGAATATCGTCGGGTCTCCGCCTTTCAGCCTCGTTACCGCGTGACCTTCCAAAGCCAGATCAACCAGCAGCTGGTTGATCTCTTCCTGCTTCATCGTATGGCGGTCAGGCAGCTTTCCTACATAGATTTTGCGGGCGCCTTCCTTCATATGACGCAGAAGCCTCGGGCTGGCCAAGCGGTCGTAGACGACCACATCACTCCGCTTCAGGCATTCCAGCCCGCGCACCGTGATCAGCTTCGGATCTCCCGGTCCAGCGCCTACCAGATAGACAACTCCTTTATTCATACGTTATCCCCGATTTCTGCCAAAATGCGATCTGCACCTCTGGCTACCAATGCAGCAGCAACATCACGGCCTAGCTGCTCAGGATCGGTTCCTTTACGGATTTCCTTCAACATAACTTCTCCATCGGGAGAGCCGACCATTCCTGTCAGCTCCAGTTCTGCATCATCGAAGCTGTCCTCCGCCTTCTTCTGCACAACGGCAAATGCGCCGATCGGAATCTGGCAGCCGCCGTTCAGCGCACCGAGGAAGCTTCTCTCCGCTCTAACAGCAAGCGAGGTTTCCGTATCATTAAACAGATCAAGAAGCTCGCGAACTCCAGCATCTTCCCTGCGGCACTCAATGCCAAGCGCACCTTGTCCAACCGCCGGGATAGACAGGTCAACCGGGATAAACGCCGAGATCCGGTCCTGCCAGCCCATACGGGTCAGGCCGGCAGCCGCAAGGACAACCGCGTCAAAGCCTTCTGTCTCAAGCTTCCGGATCCGTGAATCAATATTACCGCGTATGGAATCAAGCTGAAGGTCCGGACGCATATTTTTCAGTTGGCTGGAGCGGCGCAAGCTGCTTGTCCCGACACGTGCTCCTTCCCGCAGATCATCAAGCGATGTGCCCTCTTTCATAATGAGGCAGTCGCGGGGATCAACCCGCTTAGGGGTAGCGCCGTTCATCAGTCCTTCTGGCAGCTCATAAGGCATATCCTTCATGCTGTGAACCGCCATGTCGATCTCGCCGTCCAGAAGCGCCTGCTCGATTTCTTTCACGAACAAGCCTTTGCCTCCAACCTTGGATAAAGTAACATCAAGAATGCGGTCGCCCTTCGTCACAATTTTCCGAATTTCGAAATGGTAATCAAACCCATGCTTCTCGCTGATTCGTTTCAATTCATCAATGACTTGTCCGGTTTGCGTCAAAGCAAGTGCGCTTTGACGTGTCCCTACCACGATTGTACGCGGTTCATTATTAGCAGCTCCCACCATTGTCATCCTCCCGTTGTCAATCCTCAAGCCGTTTTGCTCGAAGCCGTTCTACCCAAGCTGTTATTTCGATCTCTGCTCCTGACTGGAGCGGCACCTCATCGGCAGCAAGACTGAGCAGTGCTTCACGCTCACTTTGCTCCAAGACGGCAGTCTTCATATAATCACGCAGCCTTCGAAGCTGCTCCACACTATACTTATATTCTTCACCGAATTGCTGCTTCAGTTCCCGCTTCAGCCTGATCGATAATGCTGGACTTGCCCCGGTTGCGGATACGGCAATCAGCAGATCTCCCCGCCGTACAACCGCCGGATTTAGAAAACCTCTTCCCGCTGACTCATCAACCGTATTGACCCATGCGCCAGCGCGCCTGCCATCATCTGCGATATGGCGGTTAAGCTCAATATCATCCGTTGCGGCAAACAGCAGGCGGGCACCTTCAGCGTCTGAAGGCTGATAAGTCCGGCATTGCCACTGAAGGGAGCCGTCTGCAACAAGCTTCTGCAGCGGCAGCGTAATCTGCGGGCTAATGAGAAGTACATCATCCGCCCCTGCCTCGAGCAGGCCTTGGACCTTACGTTCGGCAATCCGACCGCCGCCAATGATAACACAGCGTTCGCCGCGAAGCTGAAGCATTACCGGATAGTAACCGTTCATCCGCATCCCCTTCTTCTAGTGAAACGTCGACAAATAACTGGATAACAGATTAATGATCAACATAACAAAGGCAATCAGATGGAGTCTTGCCAGCTGCGTACCCGGACGTCTCAGCATTGCCCTTTGAATAATATAATTGACATAAAAAATCAAGGTTGCAAACGAGCTCAGCACCTTCCAGTCCAGCATCAGCTGCGGCCGGCCTTCTGCCAATAACACGGTTACCGCAACCGACAAGGACATCGCAAGCAGCGGCACACCGATAATAATTGCCCGGTCAGAGAACCTTTCAATCCTATCCAGGCTTGGCAATCTTCTCGTGAAAGGAGTCCACCTCTTCCCTTTCAGCTGTTTGTGCAGGAATAAGTACATCCCCGCGAAGATTGAACCAATCGTAAGAGATGCATAAGCGCATAAAACGAGACTAATATGTACAAGAAGCAAGTCACGCATCGCCTGCGAAACGCCAAACTGCTCCTCCATTCCCGGACGGCTGTACAAGTTAAGCGCAAGTACAGAGAAGCTTATTATATTGACAAGAAAGACTAGAAACTCAATCTTGAAAAACTGGCTGATGACCAGCGAGATCGTGACTAATAGCCAAGAGAAGCCAAGCCAATACTCAAACGAGGAGATTGCTGTCGCCTCGAAATGAGTGACGAGCCGGGTTACCAGGATAACGGTTTGCAATATCCATACAAAAATAAGGAGCCCTGTTCCAATCCGCTTCGCTCTCCGGTTCGCATCCATGAAATCGGAGAAGTAAAACAGAAGGCTCAGGGCGTAAATATAAAGTATCGCGTCGTAAAGCCACTTTTGCGTTAAAAACATAAGCTTCCACCTTGCCGCCCTTCGCGATTATTCGGGTAGCGCGCTATTATCGAAGGATGGACGCCAGTGCCGAAGTCGCCTGACGTGAAGGCATGGTTTTCTTTTTCGCCTCAGCCGCGGTGTTTGCTTCAGCTTGTTTCGACTGGTCCAGCTCATCTTCAAGCGCAAACAACTTAACGAACATATCCATTGCTTCTTCGGAATGCTTATCCCCGGCCATCTCTTTAATCCGAAGGATAGGGTCTTGCATCATCTGGTTCACAATGCTCTTCGTCAGCTTGCGAATGACCTTTAGCTCATGCTCTTCCAGATCAGGCAGCTTGTTTGTCAGGCTGTTAAGCGTTTCTTCATGAATTTGGGCAGCCTTTGTCTGCAAGGCACGGATTAAAGGCACAACGCCTAACGTCTTGTACCATTGTTCGTATTGATCTACCTCTTGTTCTATCATCGTTTCGATCTTCTCCGCTTCCTTCCGGCGCTGCTCGAGATTGCTCGCAACAATGCCTTCCAAATCGTCAATGTCGTATAGGAATACGTTCTCGACCGCGGCTATACCCGGATCCAGGTCGCGCGGAACAGCGATATCGATCATAAACAAAGGTTTCGACTTCCGGCGTTTCATAGCCTCTGCAACCGATTGTCGGTTAAGAACATAACCATCGGCTCCTGTCGAGCTGATGACAATGTCGGCTTCATGAAGCTTGGTTGCCGCGTCTTCCATCGAGCAGGCAATACCGTTAAACTTCTCCGCCAGCTGTGCCGCCCGATCATACGTCCGGTTCACGACGATTACACGGTCGGCACCGTTCGCATACAGATGCTTTGCCGTCAATTCGCCGGTCTCGCCTGCCCCAATGACCATAACCGTCTTCTTGCTGAACTGGCCGAAAATCCGTTTGCCAAGCTCAACAGCCGCATAACTTACCGACACGGCCGATTCTCCAATGGTTGTTTCCGAATGGGCACGCTTGGCCATCGTAACAGCTTGCTTGAACAGCATGTTAAATAATGTCCCTGTCATCTTCTGCTGCTGCGCAAGCGCAAAGGCATCCTTCACTTGTCCGAGTATTTGCGTCTCGCCGATTACCATGGAATCAAGACCGCTTGTCACCCGGAATAAGTGCTCAATCGCCTTGTCATCTTCATACATATATAAATGACTCGTGAACTGCTGTCTAGGCAGCTTAAACCATTGCTCCATAAAGCTACGGATATAATGTCCGCATAAATGGTGTCTGTCCACTACCGCATACAGCTCCGTACGATTGCAGGTCGCAACAATGACACATTCCATTATGCTGCTTGTGTTCATTAGTTGTTTGAGCGCTTCCGGCAATTCTTTCTCTGCTACAGCAAACCGTTCTCTTACTTCTACGGGAGCTGTCCGATAGTTCAAACCGACTACGATAATGTGCATGCGCGATCACCTGCCTTTCTTCTAATTAACTTTAGAATGATTATAACATAGTTCGACAAGTCGTACGGCTTCATATTAGCTTCATTTATGAATAATGTTTGAAAACCCTCTTTGCCATTATTCCCTGTTTATACAAAGAAAATAACCATGGACCGAGGTCTATGGTTATCTCTATATCTTCTCAATTAGGAGCTTAAACAAGCTCAACTTGTTGCATTTTCGGTTCTTCTACCTTCAGCTCGCCCATACCGCGAATAAGCTTCTTAGCATGAGTAGTTGTTGGTTTCAATACAGCGATCATGTAGTCGATTGCAAGCTGTGGATCCACGGTTTCACCGCAAGTGTAGCAGTCGAGAGCGGCAAATCCTTTCTCAGGATACGTATGAATCGAGAGATGACTCTCCGACAGCAATACAAGCACTGTTGCTCCTTGAGGCTCAAATTGTTTCGATTGCACCGATAATACAGTAGCGCCGCATGCTTCAGCAGCCTCCACCATTTGGGCTTGCAAAAATTCAGCGTTGTTCAGCAGATCAAAATCTACTCCCCAAGTATCAACAGCAACGTGTCTTCCGAAAGTTGAATATTCCATCTTCCGGTTCCCCCTTCCTAGGAATAAAATGTTTAAAAAAATTTCATCCGCTAGGACCTACGTCATTCACTTCCCGAGGGAATAATCTCTCGCAACATAACCATGTCCTGAGTGAATCCTGGTTCCTATTTTGTTTAGACCAATGTTTTCAACGAGATTAAAAATAACATCTATTGGGGAGAATTGCAACTCTTTTTTTTCAGGAGAAACGAAAAGTGATTTCCACTGCAATCCCGTATACAACGTATGTAGGAGAAGCGGTTTAGGTGCCTTACACGACGTCCATTCCAATGTCATTTTTTTATGAACATTTATGAATAAATATAAAAAAAGAAGCCGCGGTCAGCGGCCCCTCTAAGTATCAATGATGACGGTCAGGCTTCCAGAACAAAAAGCTTCCGGGTTAACATCGCCAGTCTTTCGTCGATGCCCGTGATTTGCAGGCGATCCTTCGTTTGATTGCGCAGGTCAAGCAGTTCATTAATCGCGTTGTTGACCAGCTCGATTTCGCGTTCAATCAAGCGGCTCCGGAACACACGCTCCAATTGTCCGACCGTATCCTTGTATTCGAATACGACCCGTGTGCCTGACGATGTGCTTTCAACGATTTTGCGGACGCTGCCGTTTGTATAATGATAGATCATCGTATAATGGCTGTAGATACGATTAACAACCGCGTCTCCATGGAAAGCTGTTACGGCTTTGCGCATGGCGTTGGTCAGCTTGGGGTGAATCAGGCGGCAAGAGAGTTCACATACATAGTGGTCCTGCTGACGTTCAAACGTCAGTGTGACCTCTTCCTTCCCTGCTACGTCTTCGAGAACCAGCTCCTGGTTTCCGTTTTCGAGGACCTTCACATTCATGCAAACCTGCTGGTCATCAAAAAACCGGATAAATTGCTTCATCTCATCGCTCGTCAAATGCAGTTTGGCACTTACATACTCTGTGGCTAGCCGCTGAGCCATAAAAATCTCCTCAATTCTTTAAACTTGCGCTTTTGTTCTTAATGTCTAAGTATATTATACGTGATCAGAGCTTTTTATTCCTGCCGTCCAGCCTCGATATTCTCGCATATTTCTGAAAAATCCCGTAGATTTCACGAGTAAAGCTGTATTTCTTGCTGTATCCTCTGCATTATAGAGGAAGTTATTGATCTATCTCCGTTATGTGCCCAATCGCACCATTAATGACCTCCCAAAGCTTCTCGCGTCCAAGCCCTGTCTCTGAAGAAAACATGACCAATGAATCGCGCGGATCTGCCTCAAGCGTCTCCTTGATAACCTTTACATGCTTGTCCCACTTGCTTTTCGGGATTTTATCCGCTTTGGTGCAAACAATGCAGGTCGGTACGTTATAATGCTTCAGCCAATGATACATGAGCACGTCATCTTTTGATGGAGCATGGCGCATATCGATAACCAGAAGTTGCAATTTCAGTTCCTTACGGTCACGAATATAAGTTTCGATCATTTGACCGAACAGCTCACGCTGCGTTTTTGATACTTTTGCATATCCATAGCCGGGAAAATCGACAAAATAGACCATGTCATTCACGCGATAATAGTTAAGCTGCTGCGTCTTACCGGGCTGCGAGCTTGTTCTTGCCAGGTTTTTCCTTAAAATCAATTTGTTAATGAGCGACGATTTGCCGACATTGGAACGCCCTGCCAGAGCTATCTCTGGCAAGGCGTCAACTGGATATTGCGAAGGTCTTACTGCGCTTATAATAAATTCTGATTGTGTAATTTTCATCCGATTGCTGTTCCTGCTTTCTCTTCTGTGTTGACCGGCAGCAGTGCGTGCTGCAGTACTTCGTCCATATGGCTGACGGGAACAAAGGTCATTTCACTGCGTATGCTGTCCGGAATATCGCTTATATCGCGTTCATTATCCTTTGGCAGGAGTACCTTCCGGATGCCTGCACGGTGTGCGGCCAGCGACTTTTCCTTGAGCCCGCCGATTGGAAGCACGCGCCCGCGGAGCGTTATCTCTCCGGTCATCGCCACTTCCTTCGATACGTAGCGGTTCGTCAAAGCGGAGATCAGCGCAGTCGCCATTGTTATGCCGGCCGATGGTCCGTCTTTTGGAATCGCGCCTTCAGGAATATGAATATGGATATCCTTATTCACATGGAACTCAGGATCAATTCCAAGCTCAAGCGCCTTGGACCGGGTATAGCTGAATGCCGCCTGGGCCGATTCCTTCATGACATCGCCCAGCTTGCCGGTCAGAGTCAGCTTGCCGGTGCCCGGCATGACCGTCACTTCAATCACAAGCGTGTCGCCGCCTACTTCCGTCCAGGCGAGTCCCGTAACAGCTCCAATCTGATTCTCCACCTCAGCCGTGCCATGACGGAATTTCGCAGGTCCAAGCCATTCCTTCAGCAGTTCCGGCGTAACGGTCACGATCGTCGCAGGAGCTGCTGCTTCGGCCTTTTCCTCTTCCGCATCCGAACCAAAGGCCGCCTCGAGCGTATTCAGCTCAGGCGCCTCGTAAGGCGTAGCTGCAATGTCTCCGCTTGTTTCTTCCTTGCTGCCCGGGCTCGGCTTCGCGCCGGCAGCTACAATATGCTTCGCAGCCTTCCGGCAAAGCGCGGCAATCTGCTGCTCCAGGTTCCGCACGCCGGACTCACGCGTATATTCGCGGATCAGCTGAAGCACCACTTCGTCCTCAAGGGCAAGCTGATCTTCGGTCAAGCCATGCTCCTTGCGCTGCTTCGGCAAAAGATACCGCTCGGCGATCTGCTGCTTCTCAAGTTCCGTGTATCCCGGAATGTACAGCACTTCCATCCGGTCCAGCAGCGGCCGCGGAATGTTGTGCATCGAATTCGCGGTTGTTACGAACATCACGTTGGACAAATCAAACGGCACTTCAATGAAGTGGTCGCTGAACGTATTATTTTGCTCCGGATCAAGCACCTCAAGCAAAGCCGACGAAGGATCGCCGCGGAAATCGCTGGCCATCTTATCGATCTCGTCGAGCAGGAAGACCGGATTATAAGAACCCGCGGTCTTCATTCCCTGAATGATTCGTCCCGGCATGGCGCCGACATACGTCCGGCGGTGACCGCGGATTTCGGCTTCATCACGAACGCCGCCAAGGGAGATTCGTACAAACTTGCGGTCTAACGATTTGGCGATCGAGCGGGCAAGGGAAGTCTTGCCGACACCCGGAGGTCCAACCAGACACAGAATCGGCCCCTTCATCTTCTTCACCAGCTGCTGTACCGCCAAATATTCAAGCACACGCTCCTTCGGCTTCTCAAGGCCGTAGTGATCGTTGTTCAGGATCTCCTCCGCCTTGCTTAAGGAAAGATCATCTTCCGTATGCTTGCTCCACGGCAGTGCTAATAACCAATCAATATAATTGCGGATAACGCCGCCCTCGGCGGAAGTCGCAGGCATTTTCTCCAGACGGTCAATTTCCTTCTCGACCTTCTCTTTCACGAGATCAGGTACTCCCGCTTCAGCCAGTTGATTACGAAGCTCTTCGACTTCGCCAGCGCGGCCTTCCTTCTCGCCAAGCTCCTTCTGGATCGCTTTCATCTGCTCGCGCAAATAATATTCCTTCTGCGTCTTCTCCATCTGCTTCTTGACGCGTTGGTTAATTTTGCGTTCGAGCTCCAGCACTTCACGCTCGTTATTCAGAATATCAAGCAGTCGTTCGAGCCGTTCCCGGACATCAATCGTTTCCAGAATATCCTGCTTATCTTTGATCTTCAGCGATAAGTGGCTCGTAATGACGTCTGCCAGCCTGCCAGGCTCATCGATATCCGATACGGCAGCAAGTGTCTCCGGCGTTACTTTCTTCGAAAGCGAAATATAATGCTCAAACTGGCTGAGCACCGACCGCATAAGGGCATCCACTTCCGGATCTTCGGTCTCCGGCTCAGGAAGTTCGAGCACCGTTACCTCGTAGAACTGATCGTTTGGCACATAATCCACAATCTCGGCTCTTACAACACCTTCAACCAGCACACGGATTGTACCGTTTGGCAGCTTCAGCATCTGTCTTACCTTCGCAATGGTGCCGACGCGGTAAATATCGTCTTCTGTAGGGTCTTCAATATTGACTTCGGATTGCGAGCACAGAAGAATCATGTGATCATCGATCATTGATTTCTCCAGTGCCCGTACCGATTTGTCTCTTCCCACATCAAGGTGGAGCACCATGCTGGGATATACAAGCAGCCCCCTTAAAGGAAGCAGGGGAAGCCGCCGGCCTTTCGTTTTTCCGGATCCCACACCAGCACCTCCAATTGTTTCGAATACCCTATTTTATCATTCCACGGAATCCGCCTGCAAATAGGGAACCCCCGTAGCGATAAAAAGATCTGTTCCGACATGGTTTTCAACCTCTGCAACAACCGTTTCGCCAATTGGAAAGACATACCTGAACACTTCATCAACCCGGTCTACCGGGATGACTTTCAGTCCTTCCAGGTCCGCAAAAATCGCCTGCCAGTTCTCCCGCGGGATAATAACCGTATCCGCACCAGCCTGGAACGCAGCCTCTACCTTGGCAAGCACGCCGCCAACCGGCTTCACATTGCCGTGAATGCCAACCTCGCCTGTCATTGCCAGCTTATTGTCGATCGGCACCTCTTTAATTGCGGAGGCAATGGCCGTCGCCATAGCAATCCCCGCAGACGGGCCATCGATTGGCGTACCGCCCGGGAAATTAATATGCAGGTCATAGTCATTCGGATTCAGCCCGTAACGGCGAAGCATCGTCAGCACGTTTTCTACAGAACCCTTCGCCATACTTTTCCGTCTAAGTGTCCGAGAGCCGCCTCCCAGCTCTTCCTCGTCTACTACACCGGTAATCGTATATTGCCCTTTGCCAGCGGCCGCAGGAATCGCACTGACTTCGATTTCCAGCAGGGTTCCCATATTAGGCCCGTATACAGCCAGACCGTTTACAAAGCCAATTTGAGGCGCCTCCGGCACTTTACGGTCAGGACGCGGCGGGATTTGACTGCTGTTCACAACCCATTCCACATCCGCCCCCGTAATGGCATCACGCTTCTCAGACAAAGCAATACCCGCAGCAAGCTGAATAACATTAACCGCCTCGCGTCCGTTCGTCGCATATTTCTTCACGACATCAACGGCATCCGGGCATGAACCAAAACCAATCTTCTTAATCGCATTCTCCGCAATCGAAGCAATCTCGCTGGCCAAAAGCGGGCGGAAATAAATTTCCATGCAACGCGAGCGGATTGCCGGAGGCAGATCCTGAGGCGAACGTGTTGTTGCTCCAACCAAACGGAAGTCTGCAGGCAGACCGTTCTGGAATATATCGTGGATATAGACAGGGATATTTGCATCCTCCGAATTATAATAGGCACTCTCCAGAAATACTTTGCGGTCTTCCAGTACTTTTAAAAGCTTATTCATTTGAATCGGATGCAATTCACCGATTTCGTCGATAAACAGGATCCCGCCATGTGCCTTCGTAACCGCACCCGGCTTCGGCTGAGGAATGCCTGCTACCCCCATAGCCCCTGCTCCTTGATAAATCGGATCATGAACGGAACCAATCAGCGGATCGGCAATCCCCCGTTCGTCAAAACGGGCTGTTGTCGCATCAATTTCAGTGAATTTCGCTTCCGTCAGGAACGGTGAAGAAGGATTCTTCTTGGCCTCCTCCAATACAACACGTGCAGCCGCCGTCTTACCGACGCCCGGCGGTCCGTAAATAATGACATGCTGCGGGTTAGCGCTGCACAGCGCCGCCTTCAGCGCGCGCAGGCCGTCTGTTTGGCCCACAATGTCCTGCATAGCCTGCGGACGTGTTTTCTCCGCCAAGGGCTTCGTCAGCGAGATGGAACGAAGCTTGCGCAGCTTATCCATCTCCTTGCGTGATTCCCGATCGACCGCCGAGCGGTTCGTCTTCTGATTACGCAGCAAATTCCAAAAATATAAGCCAATAACCACAGCAAAAAAAACTTGGATCAGCATCAATACCATACTTAAACTCATTAATATCTTCTCCTCTCGAAGCAAACTATTCCGGCAAAAGAGTACGTAATTGGTAGTATTGCCCCTTGCCGCAGGGAATAATCGCTTTCAGAAGAAAAAAGAGGCATTCTAAAACAACCAACAGAAAAGGTTGCTTCGAAATGCCTCTTTTGTATCATGATAGATTATGCATGCGCATGATTACTGCGTCCCGGAATTTCGCCAGTCGCTTCAAACACGCGGACGATCTCGTCGATTTCTTTCTTCAGCTCATTCAAGAGCTCCGCTTCCGGCACTTTACGGATCATCTCTCCATAACGGAACAGCAAGCCTTCGCCACGTGCGCCGGCAATACCGATATCCGCCTCGCGTGCCTCGCCCGGACCGTTAACCGCGCAGCCAAGAACAGAAACCTTAATCGGTACTTTAACCTTCGAGATATACTCTTCCACTTCGTTGGCGATCGAGAACAGATCGATATCCAGACGTCCGCAAGTCGGACAAGAGATAAGGGTTGCCGCGTTCGTAATCAGACCAAAGGTCTTAAGCAGTTCGCGGGCGACCTTCACTTCCTCAACCGGGTCAGCACTTAGGCTGATACGCACGGTGTTGCCGATTCCGAGGGCAAGCAAAGCGCCAATACCTGCTGAGCTTTTGATGGTACCCGAATGAAGCGTACCTGCTTCCGTGATACCCAGATGCAGCGGATACTTGATTTTCTCCGCAGCCATGCTGTAGGCCGCAATTGCCATCGGTACATCGGAAGCCTTCAGAGAGACGATAATATCGTGGAAATCCAGCTCCTCCAGAATACCGATATGGAAGAGCGCACTCTCCACCATGGCTTCAGGCGTAGGATAACCGTATTTCTCCAGCAGATGATTCTCAAGCGAGCCGGCGTTAACGCCGATCCGGATTGGAATACCCCTTTCCTTGCAGGCCTTCACGACAGCTTCAACCTTCTCCCGGCGGCCGATATTGCCCGGATTAATCCGGACTTTATCGATGCCGTTCTCAATTGCAGCAAGAGCAAGGCGATAGTCGAAATGAATATCAGCAACAAGCGGAATGTTAATCCGCTTCTTAATTTCCTTGATCGCATCAGCCGCTTCCTTATTGTTAACGGTAACCCGTACAATCTGGCAGCCTGCCTCTTCCAGACGCAAAATCTCGGCTACTGTAGCCTCTACATCAGCCGTCTTCGTTGTACACATACTCTGAATAATGACCTCATTGCTGCCGCCAATCGTTAAATTGCCGACTTTGACCGGTACAGTATCCTTGCGCAAATACATAAAATGATCTCTCCCATGAACGTCAAATTCCACCCTCTGACAAGCGAAACTATCCGCGGCCAAAGGGTGGAAGCGATGACGGTATTGAACTTAGGCGCTTTCTTCCTTCTTCTTGCCCTTCTTGGCAGTAAGCTCCGGCATGATTTTGTCTTTTACGTTATTTTCCGTAATGAGACAAGTATTCACGTCGTCGCGCGAAGGGACTTCGTACATCACTTCAAGCATAATGCCCTCGATAATGGCACGCAAGCCGCGGGCGCCCGTGTTCCGTTTAATCGCTTCTTTCGCGATTGCTTCCAGAGCAGCCGGTTCAAAGTCCAGCTTCACGTTATCCATCTCAAGCAGCTTCTGGTATTGCTTCACCAAAGCATTCTTCGGTTCGGACAGAATACGCATCAGGGCATCTTCATCAAGCGGCTCCAAAGTCGAAATAACCGGCAAACGGCCAACGAACTCTGGAATGAGGCCGAATTTCAGCAAGTCTTCAGGCAGAACCATAGACAAATATTCGCCAGGTTTCAGATCCTTTTGAACCTCGCCAGTCGAGCTGAATCCGATCACCTTTTTGCCGATACGGCGTTTGATCAGCGATTCCAAGCCGTCGAATGCACCGCCGCAAATGAACAAAATGTTTGTTGTATCGATTTGAATAAACTCCTGGTGCGGATGCTTGCGGCCGCCTTGCGGTGGCACGGAAGCGACCGTTCCTTCGAGAATTTTAAGCAGCGCTTGCTGAACACCTTCGCCGGATACATCGCGTGTAATCGACGGGTTCTCAGATTTACGAGCCACTTTATCAATCTCATCGATATAGATAATGCCGCGTTCGGCTTTCTCTACATCATAGTCTGCAGCCTGAATCAGCTTCAGCAAAATGTTCTCTACGTCTTCACCGACATAGCCGGCTTCCGTCAGCGAGGTTGCATCGGCAATCGCAAACGGTACGTTAAGGATTTTTGCCATCGTTTGAGCAAGCAGCGTTTTACCCGAGCCTGTAGGGCCTACGAGCAGGATGTTACTTTTTTGAAGCTCAACGTCTTCAATCTTGCTTTGCGAATTGATCCGTTTGTAATGGTTATAAACCGCAACAGAAAGAGATTTTTTCGCAAATTCTTGTCCGATAACGTACGAATCGAGAATAGCGCGAATATCCTTTGGTTTCGGAATATCCTTCAGATCAAGCTCTTCTTCATGCCCAAGTTCCTCTTCCACGATTTCCGTGCAGAGCTCGATGCATTCATCGCATATATAAACGCCAGGACCAGCAACCAGTTTGCGTACTTGTTCCTGGGATTTTCCGCAGAACGAGCATTTCAGTTGGCCCTTCTCATCATTGAATTTAAACATGCTATCACCCCTTCGATTAAATCCTTACGATACCGGAGTTGTTATTACTCTGTCAATCAAACCATAATTCAGCGCTTCTTCGGCGCTCATGAAATTATCGCGGTCGGTATCGCGGTCGATTTTTTCGTAAGGTTGACCGGTACGCTCCACATAGATTTGATTAAGTTTTTGCTTCGTCTTCAAAATCCAGTCGGCGTGGATCTTAATATCCGACGCCTGGCCGCGAACGCCGCCGAGCGGCTGATGAATCATCACTTCCGCGTTCGGAAGAGCGAAACGCTTGCCTTTTGCACCGGCTGTAAGAAGGAGCGAGCCCATGCTTGCTGCCATGCCCATACAAATCGTAGAGACATCGGGCTTAATATATTGCATTGTATCATAAATGCCCATGCCGGCCGTTACAGAACCGCCTGGGGAATTTATGTACAAATGAATGTCTTTCTCCGGATCGTCGGCCGCCAGAAAAAGCAGCTGTGCGATAACTGAGTTTGCTACATCATCATCGATAGCGCTCCCGAGAAAAATGATTCTGTCCTTGAGCAAGCGCGAGTAAATATCGTAAGATCTTTCTCCCCGATTCGTTTGTTCAACTACGATAGGTACCAGATTCATGCGACCAACCTCTTTTCTTTTTATGACTTTATGTTCACATTTCTTATTGTATCACGTCAAATGATCAATGTCATTTTTCCGGGTACTACAGTATACGGTGAGCAGCGCTCGATATGTACTGAAGATCTTCTTCAGGTCAAACTCATTCATTATGTAGGGTGAAAAGAAGGCACGTATCTGACGATGACGTGCCTTTCCTTCCAATTTATTCAATTAACTATTATGCTCCAGCAACTTCAGCTGTTTTGCTGTTTTCAACGAGGAATTCAATCGTTTTGCGAAGCTCGATATCTTCTTTCAAGCTGTCAAACTGACCGTTTTTCTCGAAGATCTCACGAAGCTCAGCCGCAGGGCGGTTGTAAGCTTTCGACAGCGATTCGAGTTCTTCGTTCACGTCTTCTTCGGAAATCTGAATGTTTTCCGCTTTCGCGATTGCATTCAGAACAAGGTTGTTGCGAACGCGTTTCTCTGCATCGCCTTGCATTTGCTCGCGCAGTACGGCTTCGCTTTGACCCGAGAATTGATAGTACAGGTCCATGTTCATGCCTTGCGAACGAAGACGGTTCTCGAAATCGCGGAGCATAAAGTCAACTTCAGTAGCGATCATTGGCTGTGGAACTTCTACTTCAGCAGCTTCAGCCGCTTTTTCGATTACAGCGTTTTGCAGGTTACGTTCTGCTTCGCCCTCTTTGCTTTCTTTCAGCTTGGAGACAAGATCCTGCTTGTACTCTTCAAGAGTGTCGAATTCGCTGATATCTTTCGCGAACTCATCGTCAAGAGCCGGCAGGTTTTTACGTTTGATTTCATGCAGTTTCACTTTGAACACAGCTGGTTTACCAGCCAGGTTCTCAGCATGGTAGGATTCAGGGAATGTTACTTCGACATCCTTGAAGTCGCCTGTTTGCATGCCAACAACTTGATCTTCAAAGCCAGGGATGAACGAGCCGGAACCCAGTTCAAGGGAATAGTTCTCTGCTTTGCCGCCGTCGAATGCTTCGCCGTCTACATAACCGTCAAAGTCAAGTACAGCGATATCGCCGTTTTGAGCAGGACCTTCTTCAACTACAGTCAGCTCAGCATGGCGTTGTTGCAGACGCTCCAGTTCAGCGTTAACTTCTTCGTCGCTTACTGTCGCTTCAAAGGAAGGAATTTCCAGGCCTTTGTATTCGCCAAGAGTTACTTCCGGGCGAACGATAACTTTAGCTTTGAATTTGAACGTTTGGCCTTTAGCGAATTGTTCAACATCGATTTCAGGACGGTCAACAGGACGTTGCTCCGTAACCTTAACGGCTTCTTCGTAAGCTTGCGGCAGCAGGATGTCAATGGCATCCTGGTACAGGCTTTCCACGCCGAAACGGGATTCGAACATTCCGCGAGGCACTTTGCCTTTACGGAAGCCAGGTACGTTTACCTTTTGCACGACTTTCTTAAATGCTTGATCAAGTGCTGCAGCGACTTTCTCAGCATCAACCTCAACGTCGATCGAGACGAGGTTCTTGTCTATTTTTTCCCAAGTTGCTTTCATTTTATGCTTTCCCCTCCAAAATACGCATCACGCCAATTAGTATTCGCTTCATAAACCACTCTATTATAATCAACCTTGGCCATCATTTCAAGGCTGATGATCATCTTCGGTAGATTGCTGCATTGCAGCTACCTGCCGAAGTGTCCTGCACGCCTGCTCATAACGGAATCGCAATGGCTCTGTTATGCCGTAGGCTTCCCGGATATCATCATCATTCGCAGTGCCGTAAACCGTGAGCAGCAAGGTCAAATGGAGCGCTGCTGCGTAGCTGTCCACCGTCTCGTCATCTTCTCTCTGCATCCACTGATAGGCGGATGTGCCATACAGAAATTGGAGACTTTCCTTCCACAATTCTCTGGCAAAATGAGGAAGAGTAGGGTCGTCTACTTCAGTTACAGCTTCCACTCTTTCCAAAATCCGGATGACGGGCTGCGGAAAATCATCAAGCGCAAGCGGCGTTGCTTCGATATCGAGCTCCACCCTCTCACCCATGCGTTCAAGCAGCAGCTGGCCGGATATATCCCGCTTCCGCAAACACTGCAAAGCCTTGAATTGCACAACCGGATGAATCGGCTTCCCGCTTGAAAGCCACTCCAGCATGGTCTGGTCCACTTCCGGAGATTGTATGTATACCGCTCGTTCCAGCGCCAGAATCTGCTGGTCAATCATAGGATGATGCTCCATGATATAGAGCACTTGCTTGATGTAAGCTTCATCTTGCTCGGGCGGGTTCAGGAGCTGCTCCCGGAAGCTGTCTTCATTGACTTCCTCTTCATCCTCTTTGCCGGTAATCATGCCGGTCTCTTCCGTGCCCGGAAAAGCCATTTCCAGCCAGGAAAGAAGACTTGTCCATTCCTCATAATGTCGTTCATCCTCACCGCGGCACTGGAGCAGGAAACGAAGCAGATTCTTGGCTTCGCCATATTGCTCGGATTCCAGCATCCGGGTGAGCTGAATCTGATAATGATCCAGCATCTTCGGAAATAAATATACGTTATCTGGTGTAGTTATGGTATCACCGCCTTGTCGGTCAAACCGCATCATTCGTCTGCCTATTGCTTGCGTTCGATTATATCACGGAACCCGCTAATATAAAAACTACCAACCTCCAGTCTTGATTTTCCGGATGAGTGTATGCTATATTTACCAAGCGAATTTTATTAACGGGCGCAGTTAATGGCAGAACGCCAGATTCCGATACCCCTCGGCAAGGAATCGCTTCCCGTCACTTGCGTCAAACTTTTTCAAATTAGCTATTGCCAAGACTAGAAGTTACATGCTATACTCATTCTTACGTGTCCCAGTAGCTCAGCCGGATAGAGCACACGCCTTCTAAGCGTGCGGTCGGGGGTTCGAATCCCTCCTGGGACGCCATTTACCTACAAATAACAAACCCGCAAACCCTTGATTTATCAAGGTGTTGCGGGTTTTTTGCTTGCTGTCGGATAGAGCTGATCTTTTTTGCAGGCCACGTATACTCACAGCTGATCCCAGACGTCAAGCTTCAACCACACAGCTGCTTATAGCCGTACTATTTCTCGTCATTATGTTATTTGATTCACGATTTGATAAAACGGTCTTCTCATATGTCTCGCCCCAGTTCCTCATAAGAACGATTAGCGGCATTAAAGTTTCTCCAAAAGCCGTAAGCGAGTACTCTACCCTTGGCGGTATTTCCTTGTAAATTTCTCTGTGTATAACGCCGTCACTTTCTAATTCCCTCAACTGCAGCGTAAGCATGCGCTGCGTTATTTTGGGAAATAGTCTCCGCAGCTCGTTGAACCGTTTAGGCCCATCCGTTAAATGATACAAGATAACGCCTTTCCATTTACCTCCGATAACATCTACTGTGACTGTCACCGGGCATCCAAAATTAATGATATCCGTTTTATTGTCCATGACTAGAAGACTCCTTTGTATTGAAACTGTACCTGCATTATCCTAGCCGTTCTATTAGTATCATTTTTAATACTATATAACAATATTGATATTATACTACAAAATTGTGCGTACTTGTTGGAATTTATGCTTGAATGTAATATCTAAACTGTCAACGCGTTGAATAGCAATGTCTATTCTTTAAACAAGGAAGGAAGACTTTAACGATGAATACTGCACTAAAAAAGAAAGAAATTCTGGATGCTTTCGCCTTTCGGCATGCAACAAAAGAATTTGATCCCAATCGAAAAATTCCGGATGAGGATTTTCAGTTTATACTGGAGACGGGAAGACTCTCCCCAAGTTCAGTAGGGTTTGAGGCTTGGAAGTTCCTGGTTGTTCAAAACGAAGAAATCAGAACAAAAATTCGTGAAGTTGCATTCGGCGGTAAAGGACAACTTCCAACAGCGAGTCACCTTGTTATTCTTCTTGCCCGTAAAGATGTAAGATATGATTCCAAATATGTAGAATACATTTATAAGAAAGTTAAGGGCCTGTCTGATGAAGCCTTTAAGACAATACCGGTTGTGTACAAAGAATTTCAGGAAAATGATCTTCACATTCTTGACAATGAGAGAACGTTAATTGATTGGGCTTCCAAGCAAACGTATATTCCGCTTGCAAATATGATGACGGCTGCTGCGCAAATTGGCATCGATTCCTGTCCAATGGAAGGATTCAATAAAGAAAAAGTGACAAAAGTGTTGAAGGATGCGGGCGTTCTGGATGATGAGGTGTACGATTTGTCCGTCATGGTGACTTTCGGCTATCGCGCAGCTGATCCTAAACATCCACAAGCTCGACGTCCTATAGATGAAGTCGTGGAATGGGTACATTAAGAAGGCGGCAATAGGAACACCCACAACCCTTGATTCATCAAGGGTTTGCGGGTGTTTGCTGTCTTCGCCCCCGCCAAATTGGATTTATTTAGAATAAATCGTTCATCTCCTTTGTTTTTGTTCATCTTCGAAAATCGCATAAAAAAAGACGAAGCCCCTGAAAAAGGCATCGTCTTGCCAGCTCTTATACGGTTGTAGCGGTTTTATTAGCTACAAATTGATACAGATTTTCGACCTGCTCTGCCGTCATCTCGCCGCTGTTATCATAAATAAGAATGGATGATTGCGGGATATCCCAGTTGATATCAGGAACAAACGCCACGCGTTTCTCGAAGTGCGACCAGTTATCGAGCTTCCATTGGTCGCGATCGGTATGACGTCCGATAATGCGATTCTTCTGCAGCTCGATGTTGTCGAGAGTAACCACGATCACCTTGACATCGACTTGTTCTTTTGTCAGCCCTGCAGCGCTAAGCACTTCTTCAATCCAAGCTTTATTTTTAAGCTCTGCCGTAAAAGGAGAGATCATAAAGACGTTTTGACCGGCTGACAGATTCTCGATACAAATATCTTTGGTTGTGTCATATTCCAAATCACGAAGGTTTTGTTTGTAAAAATCCGAATCACGGTCATTTTTGTCGAGTCCGTTGCGCTCCAGCATCGCCTCAACAAATCTGCCTCCTACCGTATCACGATCCAGAAAAGCAGCCGGAATACGTTCCGAGAGCTTTCTCGCCACGGTTGTTTTGCCTGTACCCGCAACACCTACGAAAAACACTAACTTTTGCAATGCCTGATGCCTCCAACATATAACTAGTTTTATCCTCCCATTGTACCACTCCTTTACTAATAAAGGTATCACAAAGGTTACAAAAAACGTTACATTCCGACACGCGGCTTACAAAAAAAGGATAATAACCTCCAAGCGCTCGAGCCGCTTCCGGAGAGTTCATTATCCTCGGGAGTTCATCCTTATAATCGGCCTGGATCCAGGAAGCCCATAGACTCCACATGCATACGGGTTGCAGCAGTCCCATGCTCATGAATAAACAGATAGATATCGCGGAGAATCGCGTCATACCCGGCGTTCATCCGGCTGTCGTTGGGTTCATCCTGCAGAAGACCGACCACATAATTGTAATGACCGGTTATCGCATTATCCATGCTGGATAAATCCTCGAACATGACCTGCAGCTGGTTAAATTCCTCATCATTTGCCGTAATCTCAAGCTCGTAGGAAGCCGCTCCCTGATCCTGCAAAATTTGTCCGGCCTGGACCGAAACATAGTATTTTTTACGCTCATCGCCTGACATAGGTGTATCTTCAGCTCCTTTTTACAAACATGCTCTTCTAGCATCCCCCGGCGGACAGACATTTTATCCCTTTTTTCCGCATATAACGGATATTATCGCTACAGGAGTCCAGCAGAAGAGAGGAATGAGACTATGTGTGGAATAACCGGCTGGATTGATTGGACCCGGGATTTAACCCAAGACAGCAGCAGCCTGATTAAAATGACAGAAACATTATCGCTGCGCGGTCCTGATGCGTCGGGTACATGGATTTCGCCCAATTGTGCGCTTGGCCACCGCAGGCTCAGCGTTATTGATCCCGAGAATGGCGCTCAGCCGATGATTCGGCGCTCGGGCGATGACACATATGTCGTTGTCTATAACGGCGAGCTTTACAACGCGCTTGAATTAAGGAAGGAACTGGAGGACCGCGGCAGAACCTTTATGACCCATTGCGATACGGAAGTGCTGCTTGTGTCTTTTATGGAATGGGGAAAAGCATGCGTGGAACGGTTTAACGGCATCTTCGCTTTTGCGATATGGGACGTTACCGAGCAGGAGCTGTTCTTGGCCCGCGACCGACTGGGAGTAAAACCGTTGTTCATCAGCTTTGCGGATGGACTTTTTATTTTTGGCTCGGAGCCAAAGGCGATCCTCGCCCATCCGTCCGTGAAAGCCGAAGTAGGGGCGGAAGGAATAGCGGAAATTTTTATTATCGGCCCGGCCCGTACCCCCGGCCAAGGGGTTTATAAGAATATTACCGAGCTGCTTCCGGGTCAATGTATGACGGTTAACCGTACCGGCAGCCGAAAAACAAAATATTGGAGCCTCGAGAGCTTTCCTCATGAGGAGGATGCAGACACTACAGCCGAGCATGTCCGCGAGCTCCTTAAAGATACAACGGAACGCCAGCTTGTATCGGATGTGCCAGTTGGAACGCTGCTCTCCGGAGGGCTTGACTCCAGCGCATTAACCACGCTTGCCGTGCGGTATTACGAGCAGACCGGCCAAGGCAATGTTCATACGTATTCCGTCGATTACAGGGATAACGATAAGCATTTCAAGGCGCATGCCTTCCAGCCGAACAGCGATGCGCCATGGATCGAGCGGATGACCAGTCATTTAAGCACGATCCATCACCCCATTCAGTTCGATACGCCGGAGCTGGTTGGTGCGCTTAGGGACGCTACATTAGCTCGTGATTTGCCCGGCATGGCCGACGTAGACGCCTCCCTCCTGCTGTTTTGCCGGGAGATCAAAAAAGGCGCTACGGTTGCGATATCCGGTGAAGCAGCAGATGAGATCTTTGGCGGTTATCCTTGGTTCCACCGCGAGGAGGCGCTGAGCGCCAATACGTTCCCATGGTCCCTCGCATCTTCCATGCGTGCGGATCTGCTTGCGCCCGATGTGGCTGCATGGATCAAGCCGCTTGATTATATCGGTGACCGTTATGCGCAGGCTATTGCCGAAGTGCCGCATCTGGATGGGGAATCCGAAACGGTTCGCAAAATGCGCAAAATGTCTTATTTGAACATTACCCGCTTCATGCCGACTCTGCTTGACCGGAAGGACCGGATGAGCATGGCGGCCGGCCTTGAGGTCAGGGTCCCGTTCTGCGACCACCGGCTTGTGCAGTACGTCTGGAATATCCCGTGGGAGATCAAGACGGCTGGCGACCGCGAGAAGGGCATCCTTCGCCGAGCGTTAAAAGGCGTGCTTCCCGAGGATGTACTGACTCGCAAGAAAAGCCCGTATCCAAAAACGCATAACCCGAATTATCTATCGGCCGTCAAAGGCCTGCTGCTGGATATATTAAACGATCCGTCCTCCCCTCTTCTTCCGCTCATTAACGTGAGCAAAGTAAGAGAGCTGGCGGAGTCGGATTCGGCCAAATCGAATATTCCTTGGTTTGGTCAGCTGATGTCGGGGCCGCAGCTGTTTGCTTATTTGTATCAGGTGAACACATGGCTGAAAGAGTATGGAGTAAGCGTTAAATGAATGTGCAGATAGAAGCTGTTTAATCGCTGCACATTCGATTGCTCCGCTCACCCAACTCTTTATTGAAAAAAAAAGCGTCACAGGTGATTTTCCTGTGACGCTTTTTTGCGTTACTCGTTTGTCTCCAGCTTCTCAACAAGCTTCGCGAGAGCATTGCCGCGGTGGCTGATCGCCTGCTTTTCTTCCTTGGACAATTCCGCCATGGAGCGGCTAAGCTGAGGAAGCCAGAATAACGGATCATAGCCGAATCCGCCTTCGCCGCGCGGACGCTCGGCAATAAAGCCGTCTACTGTGCCTTCCGACTCCATAAACTCGCCGGTGGCTGGATCATACAAAGCCAGCACGCAGACGAATTGAGCAGGACTAAGCAGACGCGTACCGTCGGCAAGCGGCTCTGCGGCATCCGTAGCGTTCAAGCGCTTGAGTTCTTCCAGCAGCTTGGCGTTGTTAGAGGCATCCGTGGCGCCTTCGCCCGAATAACGGGCTGAGTAAACTCCGGGAGCGCCGCCAAGCGCAGCGACACGCAGGCCGGAATCATCCGCAAGCACCGGTACCTGAAACGCATCGCCGGCCGCTTTTGCTTTAATGCGGGCATTGGCAGAGAACGTATCCCCGTCTTCCACAATATCGGGGAAGGCTGGGTATTCGTTCAGGCTGACAACCGTTCGCCCAAGCTTCGCAAAAGCATGGGCGAATTCCTTCACCTTGCCCTCATTTTTGGTCGCGATTAATATAGGCTGCGTCACTTGTTCACCCTCCGATCCGGTCCGCAAACTCTCCTAATGCAGCACGCTGCATCTCGATCAGTTCCTCGATACCGCCTTCTGCCAATTCCAAAAGCTTGTTCAGCTCCTCGCGCGAGAACGGAGAATCTTCGCCAGTGCCCTGCAGCTCGACAAATTTACCGTTTCCGGTCATTACCACATTCATATCGACCTTCGCCTTGGAGTCTTCTTCGTAATTCAAATCAAGCAGCGCCCGTTCCTGAATAACGCCAACGCTTACCGAGGCAAGAAAATCGGTAATCGGATATTTTGCAAACTGCGTTGTTTTCGACAGCTTGTTAACCGCAAGGCAGAGGGCTACAAATGCACCTGTAATGGACGTGGTTCGTGTGCCGCCGTCAGCCTGGATTACATCGCAATCAAGTGTAATCGTACGTTCGCCAAGCGCCTGCAGATCGACGATCGAACGCAGCGCACGTCCAATCAAACGCTGTATTTCCATCGTACGGCCCGACAGCTTGCCTTTAGCCGCCTCCCGATGGTTGCGGGAATGCGTTGCGCGAGGCAGCATCGCGTATTCAGCGGTAATCCAGCCCTTGCCTTGCCCTTTCATGAATGGCGGTACCCGCTCCTCAACGCTGGCCGTACAAATAACCTTTGTCTCGCCAACTTCGATAAGAACGGAGCCCTCCGCATATTTATTAACGCCTGTCGTTATCGTAACCGGCCGAAGCTGGTTCGGTTGCCGACCGTCTGTTCGCATCCTTATGTTCCTCCTGCATCTTTCGCTTTAGCTTATGTGTGTATTGGCTTTGCAATCTTTCCTATTTTACCAAAGTGACTTATGAAAAGCATCTTTTATGTTCCCGGACAAAAAAAGCAGCCCCGCCAGGTCTTTTAGACCAAGCGGAGCTGCACTTGTTTCTGTCATTGGTAAAGTTGTCTTAGCTTTTAATCGCATTCACATGGTGAGGACGGGATACCGGCTCGCTGTAGGATACATTGTTCTCATCTGTGACTGCTTGGCCGTTAAGCGTAATTTGAACTTTGGAAGCGCCCGTGTTCTCCGTCACCGACAGAACGATTGCTTCGAGCATCTCGGCAGGAGCAGGAAGCCCTTGTTCAAACGCCTGATCCTTCAGGTCAACGGTAACCGTATCATCCTTCTGATCAATGCTGGTCACTTCCACGTCATTGGTCAGTACAGCTGTCAGGTTTTTCGCATTCAGCGGACCGGTAATCAGCTGTTCAAGTGCAGCTTTGGCAGCCGACTCATCTGTACGGTTAATCAAGCGGGTAACTGGTACATAATATTGTTCATCGTTCGAAGTTTGGGAAGAGAAGTACAGTGTAACCGGTGTCGAGTTCAAATAGTTGACTCCGTCAGCGGCTTCCAAATTAATCCCTACAGAACGTGTAAGCGGCTCATCAAGCGGGAATCCGTCTTGCGGCATCTCCGGCAGCTTGGCACCGTCATACCATAGTTCCACGCCTTTTGCGCCCATTGCCGTCAACGTCCAAGTAATGGCTTCTACGATTGTGCGCTCATCCGTAGCCGGATAGTCGCTGAATGTTCCGCCAAATTCAACGGTTGCGAGTTGGCTTTTTGGATCGATGGTAAGCGACTTCACCTCAGTGCCTTTTGGAAGTACCGCACGGAAATCTTCCGGCAGCTGGTTGGCGAAGCTTCCGCCGTCCACCATAATTTCAAGCGCTTTTTTGCCGGCTTCTTCCACTGCATTCTCGGTAAGCGCAGCTTTCAATGATACTGGTGCCAAGTAACCGTTGCGATCTTCCAGATAAACCGTCAGATTGGAATCATCATCTTGTCCAGGCAATACAGCCTGTCCGGTGTTTGTGCCATCTACACTACCTGTTGATTCCGTCTGCTGCGGCGGGTCGATCTCCCCTTTTGTATCCTGCGAGATCAAACCGCATCCTGTTGCAAGGATGGGAAATACCAGCACACCGCAAATTGCTGCACGGCGGATCCATTTTGTTTGAGTCATTACTTTTTCCTCCCCAAATTTTGGTATTGCCTGTTCGGCGGCTTTGTACATTTGTTGATTTGTAGTACTATGTATACGAGCCCTTCCCTTTTTTAGACCAGTTTTGTCCACAAAATCTGAGGGGGTAACAAATTGTTTAATCAAGTCACTTACAGCTTGAACAGCCGCGAGGTTGCGGACGCAACAAACGAATGGCTCGAAAAACGAGGCGTGTCCAAAACATCCATTGCGCAGCTCGTTCATTTTCTGCAGAAGGATTATTATCCTGAACTGACACTGGACGATTGCATCAATCATGTCGAATCCGTCCTGTCCAAAAGAGAAGTGCAGAATGCCGTACTTACCGGCATCCAGCTTGATCTTCTGGCAGAGGAAGGCAAGCTGATGGCACCTCTTCAAGAGATGGTCAGAAATGACGAAAGCCTGTATGGCTGCGATGAAATATTAGCTTTATCTATTGTTAATGTTTATGGCAGTATCGGATTTACCAACTTTGGCTACATTGACAAGCTGAAGCCCGGCATCCTGAAGAAGCTTAATGACAAGAACGATGGTCAGATCCATACCTTCCTGGATGATATCGTTGGAGCCATTGCCGCTTCCGCTGCAAGCCGTCTGGCGCATCGCAAGCAAGCCAGCCGTGAAGAAGAAGCAACACGGTTAAAGGAATAGAAACTGGCAGAAAAGGCTGTCCTACACTTGTAGGGCAGCCTTTTCCATTCCCGCTTTCTTCCTCTGAACCTTTTCTCTATTTTTCGAATATTTTAGTAATAAATAAAAGAGAGGAGTGATCGGAGAAGTTGAACGAGAAGCATATGAAATGGCAAAAATCCTGCATGACGCGGGAAGACAGACAGCTCCTCAATGATCACCAAAGCTGCATTCTATGGTTTACACAGGTCTATCGGGCTCCGGTAAATCAACGGTAGCGGCAGCTGTTGAACATGAGCTCTATAAGCTGAATTGCCGCAGCTATTTGCTCGATGGCGATAATCTCCGTAATGGCATAAACCGGGATCTGGGCTTTCTTCCGGAGGACCGGTCGGAGAATATCCGCAGAATCGGTGAAATAGCCAAGCTGTTTGCCGATGCCGGAATGATCACCCTCGTAGCGGCGATCTCCCCTTATAGACAGGACCGCGACCGGCTGCGGGCTTCTGTCCAGCCTGGTGAATTTATCGAGATTTATGTCAATTGCAGCATGGAGCATTGCGAGAAAAGGGATCCCAAGGGGCTTTACAAGAAAGCAAGATCTGGAGAGATCACACATTTTACTGGCATTTCGGCGCCATATGAGCCCCCTCTCCATCCGGAGCTTGTTCTCGAGACTGCCAAACAAACGGTGTCCGATTCTGTGCACGACGTTATGTCTTACATCCGGCACCGCGGCCTTATCCATCCCATCAAGGAAGAAGGGGAGGAATTTTGAACGACAAGCTGCTGCTTTATTTGCATATTCCGAAAACTGGCGGGTCTTCCTTTACTCAGGCGATTAACGAAAACTGCCCGAATATCGTTCATTTCCATACGCTTGTTGACGGTATTCAATTAAGTGAACGGCTTGTCAACGCGGATGCCTTATGCGGACATTTCATATATGGCATACACCAATTTACGGACCGGCCTTACCAGTATATTACGATGCTTCGCCATCCTCTCGAACGAACACTCTCCCACTTTTATTTCAAATATAAAAATCCCGAATATGACGTTTCTTATGATGAAGATCTAACCTTTGAGGAGTACGTGCTTAATCCTTACTATGATATCGAGTACTGCAATCTGCAAGCCCGAATGATCACAGGCGAGCTCAATAATCCGTATCCGAATTACCAGAAAGCCCGTGATCTTCTAGACAATCAATTTGCTTTTGTCGGCTTGACGGAGTTATATGATATTTCCTTGTTTTTACTTATGCAACGATTGAACTGGAAGCTGACGCATTACCCAAAAGTAAACGTAACACCTAATCGCCCTTCATACCGTTCGCTATCCAGCGAAGCGGTCAGTAATGTCATACAAAAAAATGAAATTGACCGGAATCTGTATGAACACGCCTGCCAGCGGTTTAACGAGCATGTATTAGATTTGTCTTCTAAACAAGAAAAACAGCTCAAAGCTTATTTAAGAGCGGCCAGAATGTGAAAAAAGGCCCCACATCCGTGAAGCCTTAGCTCGTTATCCCTTATTCAGCTGTACGAAACATAACGGTATCCATTGTTCCGGTTCGAATGATCTTGCCCCGCTTCTCCAAATAATGAAGATGGGCGATCGTCTCCGACATGGCAAAACGAAGATTATGGGGATTCGTCCGCAGATGACCGCCAAATAAATGCTCGCAAAGCTCAAATGCGCTGCTCGGTTCTCTCAGCATTTCCCACATTTTGTTCAAACGGCGGTCATGATGCTGCTTGATTTCGATGATCCGGTTGGCAAAGTCTGTAAACGGCTCACGGTGCCCGGGGAAAGCCAGCTTCACCTTATACTCATACAACTCGTCCAGGCTATTCAGGAAGCAGCCCAGCGGATCCTCTTCCTCACCAGGGTTAAAGGCAATGTTAGGCGTAATATGAGGAAGCACTTGATCACCGCAGAGCATATACCCGTTAAACGGCTCGTAGAAACACAGCTGGCCAAAAGCATGCCCAGGTGCATCAATCATCCGCCAGTCCAATCCGCCAAGCTGAATCGTGTCGCCGGCAGTCAGATAAGTCACGCGAGGCTGAGGAGATACTTTCCGGACAAACCCGTCCAGATTACTCTTGATTTCAAGCGTCAGTTCATCAGGCATGCCATGGATGGCGAAATGGGCACGCAGCTCTTCCGCATAGGTGCTGCTGCTTCCCCAAAGCCGTTGTGTGTACTGATGAGAACGTTCCGAGATAAAGACAGGTGCGCCAGTCCGATCCTGGAAATACCCGGCCAAACCATAATGGTCAGGATGCTGATGCGTAAGTACGATCCGGGTAATTTGCTCTATGGTAACTCCATGATTAAGAAACGCCTCGTCCCAGGCTTCAAGTGCCTCATCCGTGTGCAGACCGGGATCAATAAGGGTGTAGCTCCCGCCGTTCTCCGGAATCAAATAACTGTTAACCCACTTTAATGAAAAAGGAAGCGGAATCTTCACTTGAATCCATCCGCCGTCCCACACTTTTGTTTCCACTGTCATGAATGCTCTGCCCTCCCAATCATTCCCTTTCGACCATCGTTATACCCGACAGTCTAGTATTCGCTGAACCTGCCGGTCTTACTTGGTTAGCGGGCTGGAATAAGCCGGTTCGTCTGCTGAAGATCGGTAATTGTTGCCGCGCCAATCCCAAACATGGCCGCACGCAGCTCAAACTCTATACGATCGAATTGCTCCATTAACTGCTCAACGGATAATCGTGTCTCTTCGTTTGCTGCACGAGAAAGAAGCACCCTCCCAAAACCAGCGATATCGGCTCCCAGAGCAATGGATTTAGCTGCATCGACGCCATGCTGCAGTCCGCCGCTAGCAATAACCGGCATGTGCGGCAGCCGTTCTTTGACTTCGGAGATGCTTTGCGCGGTCGGGATCCCCCAACCAGAGAAGGCCTCAGCAGCTAATCTGCGCATCGGATCGTTCTGACGATACTTCTCTACCTGGCTCCAGGATGTGCCTCCCGCTCCCGCAACGTCAATAAAGGCTGCCCCCGCAGAGGATAGTAATGCAGCCGTATCGGCATCAATTCCCCAACCAACCTCCTTGATGCCAACGGGCACGGGCAGCGCCCGGCATACTTCCTCAATGCGTGGCAGCAGATCACGGAAGTTGGTGTCCCCCTCAGGCTGGAACACTTCCTGCATGCTGTTCAGATGCAGAACCAGCGCATCGGCTTCCGCGATTTCCACTGCTCTGCGGCAGGCGTCTACGCCAAAACCATAATTAAGCTGAACCGCCCCGATATTTGCGATAACGGGCACGGAAGGTGCGATGTCTCTTATATAAAAGGAAGCTGCCAGGTCTTCCTGTTCAATTGCAGCACGCATGGATCCAAGGCCAATTGCCCAGCCTTTGTTTTCTGCAGCCTCCGCCAAGCGGCGGTTAATCGCGCCGGCCTCACTGGTGCCTCCCGTCATCGAACTGACCAGCAGCGGCGTACGCATAGGCCGCCCCAGCCATTCCGTATCGAGCCTGATGTCGTCGAACGCAATTTCCGGAAGTGCATTATGGCGGAAGCGCAGCCGCGCAAGCCCCGTATCAATGCCTTCTCCAGCCACGTTCTCCTGCAGGCATATGCGAATATGCTCGCTTTTACGTTTCGATGTGGAAGCGCTTGCCCCCGATATTTGCTCTACTGTCATATAGGGCAATCCTCCTATTTGTATAGCCAACCTTCCGGCTTATGCACGAATGCTTGTGGCATTTTAGCATAAGCTTCAAGCTTTGCGAGAATACTTTTGTTCATCATAACCCAGTGATCAGGAATGGAGCAAGGATGGAACAAGCTCTCCTTTTATTTTTGACGTTTACAATCATTAAAATGATTTTTACAATCAATTTTGTTGTTAAAATGAATAATATAATTTAAAATAGAATCAAATGTGAATGAGGGGGCAGCTTCCATGAACGTACAAATTTTTGATAACCAGTTAGAACTGGACGCTTACGCGGCCAATCTTTTTATCGATAGGATTAAAGCGAAACCAAACGCTGTATTAGGACTTGCAACAGGATCGACACCTATAGGCATTTATGCCAAAATGGTAGAGAAATACCGTAAAGGCGAAGTATCCTTCGCGGAAGTAACAACGTTTAATCTCGATGAATATGTCGGGCTCAAGCCTTATAATGATCAAAGTTATGCTTACTATATGAACAAGCATTTATTCGCTCATATTGATATTCCTGATACGCAGACCTTCCTCCCGAACGGGATGGCTGAAGATCTGGAAGCTGAATGCGCACGTTACGACCATATGCTGCTGGAGCGCCAGATTGATGTGCAGCTTCTTGGTCTTGGCCATAACGGCCATATCGGCTTTAATGAGCCCGATCATGCTTTGTCGGGCGGAACCCATATGGTCAAGCTGAAGGAAGAAACCCGCGAAGCCAATGCGAGATTTTTCGATAGCATGGACGAAGTACCTGAATATGCCATTACGATGGGCGTAGGCTCGATATTAAAAGCAAATTCGATCGTCCTTGCGGTACGTGGCGCGGATAAAGCAGATATCGTTAAACAAGCGTTGACGGGACCCATTACAACGGAGGTACCGGCATCCCTGTTGCAGACGCATCCGCGTGTAACCGTGCTTCTTGACCGCGAGGCAGGAAGGATGTTGGGGTAATGGAACAACATGGCGGCAGATCGCTGCTTATCCAGAATGTAAGAATCGTTCTGGAAGAACGGATAACAGAAGGCAGTGTGTTGATTAAGGACGGCATTATTGCTCAAGTTCTGGAAGGCAAGGAAGAACAGTCAACCGATGCGGATAAAGTCTTGAACGGACAAGGAGCATGGCTGCTTCCGGGCTTTATCGACGTCCATGTGCACGGCGGATTTGGCGGAGACTTTATGGATGCCAGCCGTGAAAGCTACGATACGATAACGAAGTTCCACGCTTCCCAAGGCACAACAGGGATGCTCGCAACGACAGTAACCGCTTCTCAGGAAGCGATCGAGGCCGTATTCCAGGCAACCAGCTCTTATATGAAGCAGGAGATGCCTTACACAGAGCTTCTCGGCATCCATCTCGAAGGACCATTTATCAGCTTGAAATGGATTGGAGCCCAGAACCCAGCTTATCTGTCGCCTCCGCGGATTGAGTGGCTCGAGGATTGGACTGAGCGCTACCCGGGCATCCTGAAGCTGCTCACTTTAGCCCCTGAGAACGAAGGAGCTATCGACACGATCAAATGGCTGTCTGACCAAAACGTTGTAGTCGCATGCGGCCATACCGATGCCACATTCGAAGTGATGACTCAAGCAGCCGATGCCGGACTATCTCATGCCGTGCACACCTATAACGCTATGCGCCCGCTTCATCATCGCGAGCCCGGTACGGTAGGCGCTGTTCTGACCGATAACCGGATCTATGCCGAGCTTATTGCTGACGGTCATCATGTTCATCCCGGTGCTATCAGACTGCTCGCCTCCTCCAAACCGGCAGACAGGCTTATTCTAATTACGGATGCGATCTCGGCGGCAGGCAGACCGGATGGCCTCTACGATCTTGGCGGACTGCCCGTTATCGTAGAAGGCGGCGTAGCGAGGCTTCAGGAAGGCAATCTGGCCGGCAGCAGCTTAACGATGATTAATGCATTCCGGTATATGGTCCAGCATTCCGGACTTAGCGTAACCGACATCAGCCGGTATGCAAGCGGCAATCCGGCCAGACAGCTTGGCATCTCCGAGCACACAGGTTCGATTGCAGCAGGCAAACGAGCAGACCTTGTGCTGGCCGAACCTGATTTCGGCAAGGTAAATGCTACTTGGGTAAACGGCAGACAGGTTTATACGGCGGATGCTGAGTGAACGCAAAAAAGCGGTTGAAAGGGAGAGGCTCTCCCCTTCAACCGCTCTTTTTTATTCCGGCTTGTCTGCCACATGTACCACGATATGATGCTGCTCGGCTTCGTCCGCCAGATCCCCGGTTAGAGGCAGATCGGTAATGAAGGCCTGGAGCTCGGATAATGCCGCTATCGAGAACAGCGAGGTTTTGCCCACCTTCGTCTGGTCGAAGACTGCGAACGTTGTATGCGAGCGCTTGATAAGTGCTTTCGCAATTTGGGCTTCCTGCTCGGAATAAGTCGTTATGCCCCCCGCAGCTGAGACTCCGTCAACCCCGATGAACATCTTGCCGATATTCAGATGCGCGACCATCCCTTCGCCAAGCGGACCACACAGCTCAAAGCTGTTATGCCGCATAATGCCGCCTGTAACCACTACCTGAACACTGCTGCCCGCAAGCTCCATCGCGATATTGACGGCATTGGTAACAACGGTAATCCCGCTTCTCAGCTTAAGCAGCTTGGCAAGCAAATAGTTCGTTGTTCCGCCCGACAAACCAATGACATCGCCTTCTTCAATAAGCGATGCCGCTTTGGCAGCGATACGCTCCTTCTCCAAATAGGACAGCCCTTCCCGTTCCGCAAACGCTGTGTCCCGGACCGTATTCATGCCGTCATACATCGCGCCGCCGATAGTCCGGATGATCGGAAAAGCAGCTTCCATTTGCTCCAAATCACGCCTTGCCGTTGCCTCCGAGCAATCAAAGCGTTCCACCAGCTCTTGAATCGTAATGCGTCCTTGCTGCTTCAGCAGCTGCAGGATTGCTTCGCGGCGGCGCTGCCCCTTGGATCCAGATACGTTCGAATCAATCATTATTATCGCTCCACCCACGCTTTAGCGGACATTCGCTGTTCGACTGCCGTCCACTCCGGAAGCGCCTCCCAGTCACCGCGCATTTGTACGACCAGCGAACCATTGATGCTTGCAAGCCCAACTGCTTCAACCGGTGTCATGCCTTTCATCAGTCCGGCCAGGAAGCCCGCACAGAAGCCGTCCCCTGCGCCAACGGTATCCACCACTTTTTCTGCCGGATAGAATGGAACGCTGACTTCCTCTTCTTTGTCCAGCACAATTGTTGTATCGTCAAAGCCTTTTATGACCGTCACAGCTTTGAGCTGCAGCAGCTTGGCCTTTACTTCTTCATAATCATCCGTCTGGTACAGAAGCTTCAGCTCGTCCCAGCCTGGCATAAAGTAGTCCGCTGCTTCCGCAAGAGGAAGGAGTACCTCCCGTGCTTCTTCAATCGACCATAGCTTAAGCCGCAGATTTGGATCAAAGCAGATCTTAACGCCTGCTTCCTTGGCGACCTGGACCGCGCGGAGCACCGTTTGCTTCGCGTTCTCGCTCAGAGCCGTCGTAATACCCGTTACATGAAGCAGCTTGGCCCCGCGGATATATTCCTCATCCAGCTCTTCAGGAGTCATCTTGCTTGCCGCGGAATGCTTGCGGTAATAATGGACGGCGAGACGACCCGCCACCTGCTCACGGAACATCATCCCCGTAGGAGCTTCGTCGCTATGCCGGACGCGTGATACATCAACGCCTTCTCCTCGAAGCGTTTTCACAATCATGCGGCCGAACGGATCATTACCAAGTGATCCGAACCACCCTACCGAGCATCCCAGTCTTGCCAGCCCGATTGCCACATTACTTTCTGCACCGCCAAAGCCCTGCTCCAGTGTTGTCGCGCGCTCCAGAGCTTTGTGCTCCTGCGGCATAAACAATGCCATCGTTTCTCCAAAGGTTACTACGTCTGGTGAATGCACGTTCTTCTCCCCCTAAAAAGAATTAACACGCAGTGGTAATTCTTGCTTCGTAAGCGCTAACTTAAGAATTAATACGCAGTGGTCATTCTTGCTTCGTAAGCGCTAACTTAAGAATTAACACGCAGTGGTCATTCTTGCTTCGTAAGCTTTAGCTTAAGAATTAACACGCAGTGGTAATTCTTAAGCTAAGCTTTACCTAAATGGCGAATGCAAAAAATTAGTATGATTATTATTCGTACATCGGGAAGGCCATGAAATAAATGACAACCACATAAAGAATCAATACGATCAGGCTGAATGTACGAGCTTTGGCAATATGGCCCGTTGCGCTTTGTCCGTCCTGAATCGACGATACGATACGCTTCAGCGGCTTCGACATAATGCCTGAGATCGCTGCAATAGCCAGGAACAGAAGCGTGATGATAATCATCCAGGCTACGGAATAGTCAGCCTGCGACATCATGTAGCCGCCTGTAAGCAGCTGAATGACAAGCGCATATTGCACGATGCGGTTCGCCGACACAAGACCGTCAGCAAGTCCACCTTGTCCAAGGCCGGCAAGCTTCGTTGCTTTACCGATCATGATTGGCAGAACGATATAAAAGCCCATCCCGACTGCCCCTAACAAGTGTAAAAAGAAAAATACATCATTCATTAAAAAAACCTCCTGCATATGCGTAATCTACCAATAAGTATACTAAATGCCTGTCTGAAACACAAAGAACAACCTTTAGGTTTCCGGCATTTCACAAGCATTTTCGGCAATGTTCAAGATTTCGTCTTAAAGCCGTGCTTGGCGATTACGCCATGGATCGCGAAATAGTCCACTTCCTCTGGCAAAGCATCCTTGATTGGCCTCAGCTTGTCCGCTCCAAGCTCCTGAATAACCTGCACAATCTGGTCTTCATACTGCTCCGGAATTACTCTGCCCCAGTCAAGCTCATGCCCCTCTTCCGCGCAGCGGATCAGATGGCCTTCAATTGTAACCCGGCTTAATCCGCGTTCATCCGCGATGTCGGATGTCGTCATCCCGGTGTTAAAGCGCTCCAGCGTCATTACATGACTTGGCGTATCCTCCGAAGATGCAGAAGGACGTGCGGCCGGCCTTCTGGGCACAGAACTGATGCCGGCTGTCCCCGTATTCCCCTCGCTTCCGGCGTGTGCCTGAATAATGGCGAGGACCTCTGCCCCGTATTTATCAGCTTTAGCCGCACCAATTCCCTTGGTTTGCAGCAGCTGCTCCTCGGTTACCGGCCGGACATCAGCCAGTTCCTTCAGCGTAGCATCAAAGAACAGCATAAACGGAGGAACATTTTCTCTTGCTGCGGCTTCTTTACGCCATTGCTTGAGCGCATCGAATAGTGGTGAAGAGGCTGCTCCGCTATCTCCTGAAGCACTTCTGCGAACACTGGTGCGAAGCCGCTGCTTCACCGTTTCTTTGCCCTCCAGCACTGGCAGGGCGCTCGTTGTAAGCGATACGGTCGGGTACTGTCCTTCGCTCATCCGCAGATAACCTTCTGCCACAAGCCAATAGAGCCAATCGGCGATCTCTTTCTCCGGCCAATTGTTAAACAGACCATAGGTCGTCAGACGATCCAGCCCAAACTCTAGCAGGCGTTTATCTCTGGAGCCTTTCAGAACCTTAGCTGCCATCGTGACGCCAAAACGTCCTTTCATCCGTCCCACGCAGGAGAGTGCCTTCTGTGCTTCCGCCGTCCGGTCAACCAGCTCGCTTTTATCGAGACAGTTGCTGCATTTACCGCAAGGCTCTACTCCCTTTTCGCCGAAATAATCAACGATATATTGCTGGAGACAGCGCTGGGTACGACTGTAATTCATCATGTTATGAAGCTTGGACAGCTGAACCGACTTTCGGTATTCGTCTCCCATGCCTTGCTCAATCAGGAAACGCTGCACCTGCACATCCTGCGGTTCAAACAGAAGCACGCATTCACTTTCCTCACCATCCCGGCCGGCACGGCCAGCTTCCTGATAGTAAGATTCGATATCGCCCGGCATCTGCCAATGGATGACATACCGGACATTGGGCTTATCGATCCCCATTCCAAATGCGTTAGTGGCTACCATGACACGGATTTCGTCAAACCGGAACCGCTCTTGCGTATCCGCTCGTTCCGTATCGGACAGCCCCCCATGATATTTACCCGCCGAGATCCCTTTTCGAATCAACAGCTCCTGAACCTGCTCCGCTTCTTTTCTCGTCGCCGTGTAGATGATGCCGGATTGATCCTCCCGCTCACGCAGGAACTGCTGCAGGAAGTTTTTCTTGTCTCCTCCGCTTACAACTGACAGGGACAGATTAGGTCTTGCAAAGCCGGTAACGAATACATTAGGCTCACGAAGACCAAGCATAACCGTAATGTCCGCCGCTACCTCCTGGGTTGCTGTCGCTGTAAATGCGGCTACAAGCGGACGGTTCGGCATCTTGCCGATCCAGCCCGCCAGCTGCCGGTAACTGGGACGGAAATCATGACCCCATTGCGAGACGCAGTGGGCCTCGTCAATGGCTATCATCGGGATATGCAACTGTTCCGACAGGGACGTAAACATCGGCGCATCCAATCGTTCAGGAGCCACATACAGCATTTTATACTCGCCTCTCAGCGCATTCCGAAGGGTAACCCGATATTCCTCCGCACCAAGGGAGCTGTTCAGAAAGGCTGCGGGAACGCCAAGCCGGTTCAGCGTATCAACCTGATCCTTCATCAGAGAGATTAATGGAGAAATAACAATCGAGGTTCCCGGCAACAGCAGGGAAGGAATTTGAAAGCAGATCGACTTCCCTCCGCCCGTCGGCAAAATCGCAAGCGTATCGCGTCCTTCCAATATTCCCTCGATTATATCTTCTTGCCCGGGACGAAATGTATCATACCCGTATACCCTTTTCAGCTCGTTTCGTGCTTGCTGCAGCACGTTTATTCCCCCTTCCTAAAATCAAAACGAGGACCCTGGCAGCTAAGTGTCAGGGTCCTCCCAAACGAAACTTTTATGAGTTGTTGGCCTGTTGGTCAGCCCGTTACTACTTTAATTACATTTTGAACGGATTCGGCTGATTTGTCCAGAGCCGCTTTTTCTTCCGCGGTCAGTTCCAGCTCAATCACCTTCTCAATGCCGTCGCCCCCGATAATTGTAGGAACGCCCATGAACAAATGGTTATACCCGTATTCGCCTTCAAGCAGAGCAATGACTGGCAGAATCCGTTTCTTGTCCTTCAGAATCGCTTCTGTCATTTGAACGAGTGATGCTGCCGGCGCATAGTAGGCCGAGCCATTGCCGAGCAGATTAACGATCTCGCCGCCGCCAACGCGGGAACGCTGCACGATCGCTTCAATACGTTCTGCCGGAATTAGCTTCTCGATCGGAATACCGCCAACATTCGAGTAACGAACGAGCGGTACCATATCATCGCCATGTCCGCCAAGCACAAAGCCGCGTACGTCCTCTACCGACACATTCAGCTCCTGTGCGATAAAGGTGCAATAACGGGCGGTATCCAGAACGCCGGATTGGCCGATGACGCGGTTTTTAGGAAAGCCCAGCGTCTGATATGCCACGTAAGTCATGGCGTCCACAGGGTTGGAGAGAATGATCACATAAGCGTTTGGACTGGTCGCTTTCACGTTCTCGCATACCGATTTTACAATTCCGGCATTGGTGTTAACCAGATCATCCCGGCTCATCCCCGGCTTACGGGCAATACCGGCAGTGATAATAACGACGTCAGAGTCTTTCGTGTCCTCATAATTGGAAGTACCCGTAATGTTGACGTCCAGACCTTGAACAGGAGTCGATTCCAGCATATCAAGCGCTTTGCCTTTTGTCGGGTTTTCCAGCTGGGGAATGTCGACAAGAACAATGTCACCCAGTTCCTTTTGTGCTGCCATCAGAGCCGTAGTCGCGCCAGTGAAGCCCGCACCTACAACTGTAATTTTTCTGCGTTTAATAGGCATTGAGATTACCTCCTGAAAAGAATAACCACACAAATGGCCTGGTTCAGGCTATTCGGTGATTCTTGCTTCGTAAGCATTAGCTGAAACGTTTAGTTCTTTTGACCAAGTTCGTTCTTGGTCATAAAGTAAACGTGCTTCGTAAGCATTCCTTGTTTAACATCTGCATTATTGCCGTTATTGCCGTAAGTCATCCTTATTATCGAGGGTTTTTGAAGATGACCGCTTATGGAAAAAAAGAGGGGGCACAATGCCCCCACTTTTTTATAACTACATGTTTTTAATTACTTCATTAGCAAACTCCGAACATTTCACTTCAGTAGCGCCGTCCATCAGACGTGCGAAGTCATAAGTAACGGTTTTGTTGTTGATCGAAGCTTCCATACCTTTATAGATCAGGTCAGCCGCTTCTTGCCAGCCCAGATGCTCAAGCATCATAACGCCGGAGAGGATTACGGAACCTGGGTTAACAACGTCTTTGTCTGCATATTTAGGAGCAGTACCATGAGTTGCTTCGAAGATTGCATGTCCAGTCAGGTAATTGATGTTCGCGCCTGGAGCGATACCGATACCGCCAACTTGTGCAGCCAGAGCGTCGGACAGGTAGTCGCCGTTCAGGTTCAAAGTTGCGATTACGTCGAAGTCAGTAGGACGAGTCAGAACTTGTTGAAGAGCGATGTCGGCAATCGCGTCTTTTACGATGATTTTGCCAGCTGCTTCAGCTTCTGCTTGTGCTTTGTTAGCAGCGTCTGTGCCTTCTGCTTCTTTAATGCGGTCGTATTGACCCCAAGTGAAGGTTTTGTTAGCGAACTCTTGCTCAGCCACTTCGTAGCCCCAGTTCTTGAACGCGCCTTCTGTATATTTCATGATGTTGCCTTTATGAACGAGTGTAACAGTTTTCTTGCCATGTTTGATCGCATATTCGATTGCAGCGCGAGCAAGACGTTGGGAGCCTTCTTTGGATACTGGCTTAATGCCGATACCGGAAGTTTCAGGGAAACGGATTTTGTTAACGCCCATTTCGTTTTGCAAGAACGCGATTACTTTCTTCACTTCTTCAGAACCTTCTTGGTACTCGATACCAGCATAGATGTCTTCTGTATTCTCACGGAAGATAACCATGTCAACCAGTTCAGGACGTTTTACCGGGGAAGGTACGCCAGCGAAATAACGAACTGGACGAAGGCAAGTGTACAGGTCAAGCTCTTGGCGAAGCGCAACGTTCAGGGAACGGATACCGCCGCCGATTGGCGTAGTCAAAGGACCTTTAATAGCAACGATGTATTCACGGATTGCAGTCAGCGTGTCAGCTGGCAGCCACTCGCCGAATTCGTTGAATGCTTTTTCGCCGGCAAATACTTCGTACCAAGCGATTTTTTTGCTGCCGCCGTATGCTTTCTCTACAGCTGCGTCAAGAACGCGTTTGGATGCGCGCCAGATGTCGCGGCCAGTGCCGTCGCCTTCGATGAAAGGAATAATCGGGTTGTTAGGTACTTGCAGCAAACCGTTATCAATTGTAATTTGCTCGCCTTCTGTTGGAAGGGCGTATTTCTCGAATTGTGCCATTAGTATAAATCCTCCTTAAGGGTATGTAAGCATGCGCCTAATTAGCGCTGCTCGATTGGGATATATTTCGCGTTAACCGGGCCGACATAATCAGCACGAGGGCGAATCAAACGGTTGTCTTGGTATTGCTCAAGAATATGCGCGCTCCATCCCGATACGCGGCTGATCGCGAAGATCGGCGTGAAGAGATCGCGTGGAATGCCCAATGTAGTGTATACCGATGCCGAGTAGAAATCAACATTTGGTTTCAAACCTTTTTGGCCGGTAACCAAATCTTCGATCTTAATAGACATCTCGTAAAGTTCCATATTGCCGGTCAATTTGCCCAGCTCACGGGACATTTGCTGCAGGTGCTTCGCGCGAGGGTCGCCGTCTTTGTATACGCGGTGACCAAAGCCCATGATTTTTTGTTTGTTCGCAAGTGCGTTGTTGATGTAGCCTTCAACGTTAGCTAACGAACCGATTTCCTCCAGCATCACCATAACCGCTTCGTTCGCGCCGCCATGCAGAGGGCCTTTCAAAGCGCCGATTGCGGATGTTACGCCGGAATAGATGTCGGACAGTGTAGCAACCGTTACGCGGGCTGCGAATGTAGAAGCGTTAAGCTCGTGGTCTGCATGCAGAACAAGGGCTTGATCCAGTGCTTTAACAGCAACTTCAGCCGGCTCTTCGCCAGTCAGCATATAGAGGAAGTTATAAGCGATCGATACGCCTTGTTTCGGGGCAACTGGCTCTTTACCGTCACGGATGCGAGCGAAAGCAGCAACAACAGTCGGCAGTTGAGCCTGCAGCTTGATTGCTTTCAGCTGGTTCGCCTCAGGAGACATATCGTTTGCGGATTCGTCGTACAGGGCCAGACTCGAGATCGCTGTGCGAAGCGCTGCCATCGAGTTGGTTCCTTTTGGATACAATTTAATTTGTTCAATCACTTGATTGGGGATAGCCGCATATTGATCCAGTTTCTGCTGCAGGCCGTCAAGCTCAGAACGATTAGGCAGCTTGCCGTACCAGAGCAGGTAGGCAACTTCTTCAAATGTCGCATTTTCTGCAAGATCATCAATATTGATACCGCGATATGTCAAGACTCCATCAATAATGGAGCTGATTGATGAAGAAGCGGCCACAATTCCTTCAAGACCTTTAGTTGCTGTCATCGTTGTCTCTCCTCTAACTTGAAAATTTTTCGCCAAAAATAGTAAACAAATCTTTCTCGTCGCTATTAATCATAAATGATTTTACCAGCGAAGTGAACAAAACCGGACATAGAAATGCTTTATCAGCGCTATAAAGTTTTTTTTCATTCCCTTTCTCCCACATTTTTCGCACAAATTGCTCCAGCTGCATTTTTCCCTAATATGTGCAAAAATACTCGCTTTTCGCAATCATATTTCAATGTGATAGAATAGAAGAAATAACTTGCACGGAGGAACAACGATGACGGAACAACGAATCGGCATTATCGACATCGGCTCCAACTCTGTCCGCCTCGTCGTGTATGAGCGGACTGCGAACGGCGCGCACAGGGTCATTGACGGCGGCAAGCGTCCAGCCCGCCTGGCTGAACGTGTTGATGACAATGGTTTTCTGGCTGAAGAAGCGATAACCGAGCTTCTTGGTACGCTTAACCACTTCAACATGATCTGCGCTCATAACCGGACCGGCCATATCCGGGCGGTAGCAACGGCTGCCATTCGCAACGCGGCTAATCAATCGGCTATTCTTGACACCATTAAATCTGAAACCGGTCTTGCCATTGAATTACTAAGCGGCGAAGACGAAGCCTCTTACGGCTTCCTTGGCATGATTAATGCGATGGATGTGCAGGATGGCTTTCTTGTTGATATCGGAGGCGGAAGTACGGAAGTATCCCTATTCCGAGGCCGCCAGCTCGTCCATTCCGTATCCTTCCCGTTTGGCTGCGTCAGCTTGAACCAAAAGTATGCGGTGAAAGGGATGCTTAGCGATGAAGGCCTGAAGAGTATTGAAGCATTAGTTACCGAGGCGGTCAAAAGCCAGCCTTGGCTGACCAAATCACCATCTCTGCCGCTTATCGGAGTAGGCGGGACGGCCCGCGCTATGGGTAAAATCCATCAAGCCGTCACCAAATACCCATTCACCCAAACCCATAATTATCCTATGACAGGGACCGATGCTGACGTCTTATTCCAGGAATTGTTTCAAACCCCGTTCGACAAGCGGCGCAAATTTCCGGGGCTGTCCAAGGACCGCGTCGATGTTATCGTGCCTGGCATAGCCGTGCTGCGCACGTTATTCCGTCTGCTTAAGACCTCTCATTACCGCATTTGCGGTTCCGGTCTGCGCGACGGTCTGTTCCACGCAACCCGTTTCCCGGGCCGTTCGATGCATCAGGATGTGCTTGCATTCAGCCTCCGGAACGTTAGCGCCTTGCACCCTGCCGCTCCCAAGCAGCATGTGATGCAGGTTAACCGGCTGGCACTCCAGCTATATGATGAGCTGAGACCCTTCCATCTGCTTCCGAACCGTGCCAAGGTGCTGCTGGATGCGGCCTCGACCTTATTCCGGATTGGCGCTTCGATTGATTATTATGAATACGCGAAGCATACGTTCTACCTGATCGTAAACTCTCATTTGAACGGGCTTGCTCACCGAGAAACTCTAATGATCGCGGCTATCGCTTCCTACAAAAGCAAAAACCGGACCCGCCAGCAGCTCCTCGAGTATAAGGAACTGCTAGGCGAATCCGATTTTGATACCATTCATAAGCTTGGTATTCTGCTTCAGCTCGCGGCAGCGCTAGACCGCAGCGAGACGCAGGCTATCGGCAGGCTTGAAGCCGTTCAATCCGGCAGCCAGCTGCTGCTGTATCCGGTTCGTTCCGATGGTACATTAGCCGTCGAAGCCCGTGAAGTGGAAGAGCTGAGCTCCGATTTCAAGAAGCTTTGGGGACTTATCCCTGAGCTGGTACAACCCGACTACACGTAATTTTTCCATTGCGGAATTGATCTTGCTTCAAATTGACTGCGGAACGGCATCATATCGTTTTCTACATGAACGTAGGTGCCGTTTGCCCGCAGCTCCCTCGCCTTCACGTTATCATCCAGGTTCAGCTGCAGCATATTGATTAATGTTTTGCGGAGGCTCACATCAAATACCGGACTCATGAGTTCGATCCGCCGCGTCAGATTCCTCGTCATCCAATCCGCGCTCGACAGGTAAACCTCTTCTTCCCCGCCATTATAGAAGTACATCACTCTTGCATGCTCCAGGAACCGGTCAACGATACTGATCACACGAATATTCTCGCTGCGCCCCGCAACCCCTGGCCGTAAGCAGCAAACGCCTCGGACTATTAATTCGATCCTGACCCCTGCTTGAGATGCTTCATACAGCTTATCAATCATTTCCTGATTGGACAAAGAGTTCATCTTCGCGATTATACGCGCTCCCTTGCCTTGCACGGCATTAGCGATCTCACGTTCGATTAACCGGAACAGCTTCTCCTTCAGATCGGTAGGAGCCACGCCAAAGGCTTTCCATTCATACGGCGAAGAATAACCCGTCACTTCATTAAATAAAGCCGAGGCATCGCTGCCGATTATCGGATGAGATGTAAACAGACCGATATCCGTATATAAAGTCGCAGTGCTGTCATTATAATTCCCCGTACCGACATGAACATAGCGGCGGAGTGTACCCTGCTCTCTGCGGACAACCAACAAAATCTTGGCATGTGTCTTGAGGCCAACAAGCCCGTATACAACATGACAACCCGACTTCTCCAGCTGGCGAGCCCAGGCAATATTCCGTTCTTCATCAAATCTGGCTTTCAGCTCAACGACGACGGTTACCTGCTTGCCGGACTCCGCTGCCTTCGACAGGGATTGAACGAGCACAGACTGCCCGCTCACACGATATAAGGTCATCTTAATAGCCAGAACATCCGGATCATCTGCCGCCTGCTCGATAAAATCAGTCACCGCGTCAAACGACTCATAGGGATGATACATGAGCACATCACGCTGACGAATCACTTCGAACATGTCATCGGTCTCGTCAAATTCATACGGATAGACAGGCTCAAGCCGGCTATACCTGAGATTATCATGACCTGGCAGCGAATGTACAAACTTCATCAAAAAGCTGAGATCAAGCGGACCATCAATTTCAATGAGATTATCCTCGATTTCGAGCTCTTCCTTCAGAATCTCAAGAGCCATCGGATGCATGCCCCGGGCCACCTCAAGCCGGACAGGAATGCCCCAGCGTCTTCTGCGCAGCTCCTTCTCAATCTCCTCCAGAAGGTCCTCTGCGCCGTCTTCATTTAATGTAAGATCGGCGTTTCGCGTAAGGCGGAACGGATGTACCGCGTATGGCGTGTATCCGTTAAACAAGGTTGTAATATGATTCTCGATAAGATCCTCAAGCAGGACAAACTCCATCTTCTTGCTGTTTGTTCGGCCAGGTATCGGTACAAACCTAGGCAGTATCGACGGAACTTGAACAATGGCAAACAACGGCTCATCTTCCTTGTCCATTTTATCCTGCTGGAGAAGCACAGCCAAATACAGCTCCTTGGTATGAACCAGCGGAAAAGGACGGCTTTGGTCAACGGCCATCGGTGTAAGTACAGGAAACACAATTTCCTGAAAATATTGGGATACCGCATTGGATTGACTTGCGTTTAACTCCTCGACGGTAGTGATGATAATGCCTTCCCGCCCGAGACTGCGGAATACTTCCCGATAGGTTTTGTATTGATCATAGACCATCTGGGTCGTCCGTTTAATGAGTCTCTTCCATAGTCCCGCAGGCGTATAGCCTGTAAAATCCATCTTCGTATAGCCTGCACGGATCTGATCCTGTATGCCGGCTACCCTTACACTCATAAATTCATCCAGATTGCTTGACACAATGGACAAAAATTTGGCGCGTTCAAGCAGAGGATTATCCAAATCCTGAGCTTCCTGGAGCACTCTGCGATTAAATTCAATCCAGCTCAAATCCCGGTTCACATAGTGGGACAATTGTCTTGTCATTCCTCACGCCTCCCAATCATGCCCCTATTATGACAGATGACTATTATTGGAATATTAACGATTTGTAAAGAGTAGGTTAAGGGCTCCGGTTATTTCGGCCGATTGCTCCTTGTGGTTTGTTTCTTGATCAACCTTTGATGGTTGAAACAAACAACACACAATAGTCGCACTCGACCGAAACAACCTTCGCTACCAAAGAACCGCTATGCCAGGGATTGCAGCAGGGCATACAATTCCGGCAGTGCTTTATCCAGTCTTGCCGGCCGCCACTTCTCATTCACCCAGACGTGCTTCGTGCCGCCTGCAACCAGTCTTTCGCCAGGCAGCTCCTCGCTGTTCTCAATGATAGCCTGATGAAATTGATCCAGACCCACTCTGCGGATTTCGGACTCGAAGGAAAGACGTACCGGGGAAAAATCAGAAATGCGCGTACATATTAACACCGTATCATCATATCGTGCCGGAAGCTCATAACGGCATTGCAGGTCCACTACGGGAAGCAGCAAGCCTTGCTGTTCGACTGTTTTGTAATCATAACCCGATGAACGGATCAGCTCTGTACGGCCAATCTCAAACCATGTTATGTAATTGCCATGAAAGACTACCCCCATTTGATCCGTTTCCTGATAACGAACGCGCAGAGGATGCAGGAACCACTTCTGTGACGGCATCATGAAGCTACCCCCTATATTATTACGAACTTATGTAATAAAAAATTAATCCTATTTCAAGCGAATCGGCTTTCGCCACCATTGGCGGCAAGTCGTTAAAACTATATATATTTGAAACAAAAGCGACGGTGAATAGCTCACCCTCGCTTCTGCTGTTCTCTACTTGCTAGAGAAATATGAAATTTGGTATTACAGGACTTTAGCTTGTCCGGAGTATACAACACCTGTTTCGCCGTAGACCGTTACTTCCGTACCGTCCATGAGCAATTCAGTTGCATTCGAAATACCCAGAATAACCGGAATACCCAAGTTAATGCCGCATACGGCTGCATGGCTTGTAATACCGCCTTGTTCCGTAATAACAGCTGCCGCTTTCTCGAAAGCAGGCATATATTCTTTGTCAGTCGATACCGTTACGAGGATCGAACCTTTAGTAACGCGTGCGTTTGCTTCTTCAGGCGTACGAGCTACAACGATGCGGCCAGTCGTTGTTTGGCTGCCGATACCTTGGCCTTGTGCCAGAAGCTCGCCAACATGGTGGATCTTGATCAAGTTTGTTGTACCTGCTCGGCCAACCGGAACACCCGCTGTAATAACGATAGTATCGCCAAGGCTGATCAGGCCAGTGCCTCTAGCACCTGCAACCGCGTTCTCGAACATAGCGTCCGTCGTTTCGGCGATTTCGCCAAGAACCGGTTTAACGCCCCAGATCAGAGCCAGACGGCGCATTACTTTCTCATCGTTTGTTACCGCGATGATTGGTGCTTTAGGACGGTATTTAGCTACCATGCGAGCTGTGAAGCCGCTTTGTGTCGATGTCACGATAGCTGCTGCATTCAGATCCAGTGCGGATACTGCAACCGCTTGGCTGATTGCTTCTGTTACGGAAGTTTGTTGAGCGTTAGCTTGTTTCGTGAAGATTTCACGGTATTCCAAAGCTGCTTCTGCACGCTCAGCGATGCGGGACATTGTTGTTACCGCTTCAACCGGGTATTTACCAGCAGCCGTTTCGCCGGAGAGCATGATTGCATCCGTACCGTCGAAGATCGCGTTTGCTACGTCACTTGCTTCTGCGCGGGTTGGACGCGGGTTGCGCTGCATCGAATCCAGCATTTGCGTAGCTGTAATAACCGGTTTACCTACACGGTTACATTTTTCGATCATTGTTTTTTGTACCAGCGGTACTTCTTCGGCCGGAATCTCAACGCCAAGGTCGCCGCGGGCAACCATCAGGCCGTCGGATACTTCCAGAATCTCATCGAGGTTGTCAACGCCTTGTTGGTTCTCGATTTTGGAGATGATTTGGATATGGCTTGCATTGTGGCGCTCAAGCAGTTCGCGGATTTCAAGCACGTCGCTTGCTTTACGAACGAACGAAGCGGCAATGAAGTCGATGCCCATCTCGATACCGAAGATGATATCGTTAGCGTCTTTTTCCGTAATACCAGGAAGGGAAATGGCAACGCCAGGAACGTTAACGCCCTTCTTGCTCTTGATTTGACCGCTGTTTACGATACGGCAAATGATCTCAGTTCCTTGTACTTCTTCAACGGTCAGACCAATCAGGCCGTCATCGATCAGAATGGTCGAACCGATGGAAACGTCCTTCGGCAGATCAGTGTAAGTAATAGGCACGCGGTTAATGTCGCCCAGAATTTCTTCTGTTGTCAACGTTACTCGTTCGCCTTGTACCAGTTCGATTGGCTCTTCTTTCAGCTTGCCAAGACGAATCTCCGGGCCTTTCGTGTCAAGCAGAATCGCTACGTTTGAACCCAGCTCTTTGTTTGCAATACCGATATTTTTAATACGGTTGCCATGCTCTTCAAAGTCGCCGTGGGAGAAGTTCAGACGGGCAACGTTCATACCCGCTTTAATCAATTTCTTTGTGTTTTCCAACGATTCGCTGGAAGGTCCGATCGTACATACAATTTTCGCTTTACGCATGTTTAATTATCCTCCGTTTAGTGCCTGCTATAGTCATTATTGTCAATAATCATTTTCTTGAGCCGCAGCTTGTACTACAATTGTAAAATTTTTATACCTTTGCCGATTCCGTCATTTCAGGAGCATCCGATTCTTGCGAAGCTTGCGGAGTCTCCTGCGATGCAGCTTCAGCCATACGGAATTGGCCAATCTTACGGAATTTATGGTAACGGTCTTCAATGAGTTGCTCAGGCGTCATCGGCAGAAGTTCCACCAAATGCTTCCACAATTTCTCCTTCAGCCGTTCCGCGGTAAACGCCAAATCTCGATGAGCGCCGCCTTGCGGCTCCTCTACGATATCCTCGATAACCTCGAATTCGAGCAAATCTTTCGCCGTAATTTTCATGGCTTCAGCCGCAATATCCGCTTTCGTTGCATCCTTCCATAAAATGGAGGCTGCGCCGTTAGGCGAAATCGCGGAATAAATCGCATTCTCAAGCATAAGAACCCGGTTGCCGACGCCAAGAGCAAGAGCTCCGCCGCTGCCGCCTTCACCAATTACGATGCAGACGATCGGCACGCCAAATCCGGCCATCTCTCTTAAGTTACGGGCAATCGCTTCCGATTGGCCACGCTCCTCGGCCGTGTTGCCAGGATAAGCGCCCTTTGTATCAATAAAGGTAATAATCGGGCGGTTAAATTTGTTTGCCTGCTGCATAAGACGCAGCGCTTTCCGGAATCCTTCCGGGTGAGGACTGCCAAAGAAACGGGCAATATTATCCTTCGTATCCTTGCCTCGCTGATGACCAATAACCGTGACCGGCAGCCCATTCAATTTGGCCAGACCGCCGACAATCGCCAGATCATCAGCAAACAAACGGTCGCCATGCAGCTCCATGAAATCCGTGAAGACCGCCTGAATGAAATCAAGCGAGGTCGGACGCTGATGAAGACGCGCAATATGCATCTTCTGCGCCGGAGTCATTTCGTTGTACAACTCTTCCTCCATTGCCTTGCACTTTTCTTCTAGTCGTGCAATCTCTTCGGAAAAGTCCATGCCGTTGTTCTCAGCCAGCGTCTTCAGCGTTGCAATCTTCTCGCGCAAATCACTGATCGGCTTCTCGAATGGAAGCATCTGTTCAGCCGCCATGGGATAATCCCTCCCTTACGGTATGCATATCAAGCAGCTTGCCAATCGTTACCTTCATATCCTTGCGGTGAACGACCAGGTCAAGCTGTCCATGCTGCATGTTGAACTCTGCTGTCTGGAAGTTGTCCGGCAGCTTCTGGCGAATCGTCTGCTCGATTACAATGCGGCCCGCAAATCCGACAAGCGCGCCGGGCTCGGCCAAATTGTAGTCGCCAAGACTCGCAAAGCTGGCGGAAACCCCGCCCATCGTTGGATCTGTAAACACCGAAATGAACAAGCCTCCAGCCCCTTGAAACATGGAAAGAGCGGCGCTTGTCTTCGCCATTTGCATTAGGCTAAGTATACTTTCCTGCATGCGGGCACCGCCCGATGTCGAGAAAATAAGCAGCGGCAGCTTCTTCTCATGTGCCGCTTCAATTGCTCGTGTTATTTTCTCACCAACGACAGACCCCATGCTTCCGCTGAAAAAGTCAAAGCTCATAACCGCAACAACAACCGGATGGCCGTTAATGGTGCCTTCACCGGTTACGACGGCTTCGCGAAGACTAGGGTTCTTCTGCCGTTGCTGCTCCAGCTTCCCTTTGTACCCAGGGAATTCCATTGGATCGACAGATTCCATTTCAGCATCGTATTCAAACAAACGCCCGTCATCAAGCGTCATTCCAATCCGTTCCCAAGCGCTCAGACGGTAATGATGCCCGCATGACGAGCATACCTTCAAGTTCTTATCCAATTCTTTGCTGTACTGAATGGTGCCGCATTTGGAGCACTTATTCATTAGACCTTCCGGTATGTCGCGTTTAGGCCGCTCAGAAGGGATGGTCGCATACTTCTTCTTTGAAAATAAGTCCTTAATTTGCAATGTGTGACACCTCTCAAGGCGCAATAGTATAAGGTTATTACGGCTGCATAATGGAGTTAAATACTTCCTGTACTTCCTCCAATTCACCCGACGGAACCAAAATCTCATATTGCTGTTTAGACAGATTAACTGGACGGACTTTTACGAGAAAGCCTTCTTCCGTAAGCCGCTTCTTGATGTTGTCCGCGATTCTAGCGGTTGGAGCGATGTAAATGACCGTCCACATTATGGTACCTCCTGAAAACTCTGCCCGGGGCAAAGTTCGCATCTTCAAACAAGTCAATCCCGTTTAAGGCCATATGATGTCATAATGATACCACAGTCATGGCGAATCGGGCAAATGGTATCGGATGGCTTTTGGGTCCTGGTGCGCGATTCTTGCTGAAGCTGCCGCCGCCAATCCTGCAACAAGGTCATCGAGAAATACGTGAATTTTCTCGCCTTTCAGATTGAGCTGACGAATGATGCCGGGCTTTACTTTATCCAAATATCCGAAACTCGTCAAGCCAATCATGCCATAAACATTCGTAATTCCTAGCGCTAAAGTCTCATCTACACCGTACAAAGACTCATCGGTTTCCATGATCGCCTGCAGCGGTTCCGGCAGCAGCCGGCGCTCCGCCAACTCGTCAAGAGCGATTCCGGTATACAGCACATACTGCACCTCGCGCTTCTCCAGCACAGCCCTTACGCTCACTTCGCACTCTTCAATGGTCAAATCCGCATTGTAGGGACGTTGCAGCGTATATACAATCTCTGCAATATCATCAACACTTACTCCACGCTTTTGCAACCAATTTTCGATTCCGGACGTCATGTCCATCCCTCCCGCATATGCTTGTACGTCTTCATGCAACGTAAGCCGGGGAAATATAGCGGCTGCTGTACCGCTTAATCCCACTTGTAACACTAAATGTATGCGGGAGGTGATAGAGTTGTGCATAAATTATCTGACAATTACCGCTCCTTGCCCAAGAAGCTGCTCAATTGCACTAAATAACTGAGGAGAAGGCTTCGTCCGATAGGCATCGCTTAGAGCAAGTGAGCGCTGTTCCCGTTCGTAGAACAGCACGGTGTCCAACTGCCCGTGATGGGAGGCAAGCAGCGTCTTCAGCTGCTCCAGAACGTCAGACTGCTCGCGCGTTGCCGCAATCTTGATATAGATCCGCTGACGCTTCTTTTCCACCGGTACGCTTGTACGCTCGGATGACTCTGCCGGCCTTGCAGCCGGCTGCGTCTTTCTGGCTGAAGCTGGCTGGGAGGCTGGTTGCTGGGCAGGCGTCCGGACCGCGGCACCTTGCGGCGGTGAAGTCTGAGCCTGATAACTGCCCACCGCACTTCTCGCAGCGCGGGCGCTTGCCTGCTTCCGCATGCGTTTGACATGCTCGGCGAGCTGCTCGGTTGAAGCGCCGCCTTCCTGAATCGGCACAACATCCTCGACAATCAGCTTGAAGTCTTCGTCCTGCTGCTGGACGGTTGCCTGGACAAGCGCCAAACCGCCTTTTACAAGCCGGTCCCCGCATCTCTTCCAGACTGCCGGGAATACAACCGCTTCTGCCCGTATAACCCGGTCTTCTACTTCAAGAAAGCCCATCGCATTTCCTTTTTTGTTCGTAAACGGCTTTAGTGAAACAATTCTGGTGCCAATAATGGCCGGTGCCCCGTCAGCCGCATCTCCAAGCTCCACAAGCCGGTCGAGTCCAAGAGTCTCGAGCTGTTCCTCAACAGCATCGAGAGGATGACCGGATAAATAGAGACCAAGCAGCTCCCGTTCCAGCTCAAGCTGCTCGCCAGTCGAATACGGTCTTATGTCCGGCAACTCGACATCCCAGTTCTGCACTTCGTCAAAGCCGAATAACTCAATCTGCAGCTCCTCGCGTTCCTTACGCCATTTGAGCGCAGCTTCTACCGTTTCTTCAAGGGCGGCAAGCTGCTGCGCCCGGTGTCCGGGCAGAGACTCCATTGCACCGGCCTGAATGAGCGATTCCAGCACACGCTTGTTTACGACCCGCAAATCAACCCGCCGGCATAGATCAAGCAGGCTGTCGAAAGGCCGCTCCCTGCGCTCTTTTTCCAACGCTTCAATGGCTTGTGTGCCTACATTTTTGACAGAAGCAAGACCGAATCGCACAGCCCCTTCCACCGGTGTAAATGTGACTCCGCTCTCGTTCACATCAGGCGGCAACACCCCAATGCCCATCCGTCTGCATTCGTCCACGTATTCTGCCGTCTTCCGCTGATTCCCCGTAACGGATGCGAGCATGGACGCCATAAACGGAATCGGATAATGGGCCTTGAGCCATGCCGTCTGGAAGGCAAGCACGCCGTAAGCTGCGGCATGGGCGCGAGGGAAGCCGTAATCGGCAAAACGTACAATCATATCGTATACCAAATTCGCTTCATCATTTGTATATCCTTCATTTACACTGCCTTTTACAAAATGCGCGCGCTGTTCATCCAGTACTTCCCGCTTTTTCTTCGAAACGGCACGCCGAAGCAAATCCGCTTCACCAAGCGAGAATCCGGCCATAGCGGAGGCAATCTGCATGATCTGCTCCTGGTAGACAATAATGCCGTACGTATCCGACAGTATCGGCTCGAGAGAAGGATGCGGATACTCAACGGGCGCAAGACCATGCTTGCCCTGAATGTACTTGGGAATAAACTCCATCGGACCTGGACGGTACAAGGCGAGCACCGAGACGATATCTTCGAATTCGGACGGTTTCATGTCCTTAAGCACCCGTCTTACACCGGATGACTCCAGCTGGAAAATCCCCATCGTCTCGCCGCGTCCCAGCATTGCGTAAGTGGCCGGATCATTATCCGGTACTTTGCGGAAATCAATCTCTTTGCCGTACTGTCCCTTCACCCACGCAAGAGAACGCTCGACAATCGATAATGTCCGAAGGCCGAGAAAATCCATCTTCAATAAGCCAACCGCTTCCAGATGCTCCATCGAATATTGAGTCAGCGCTGTACGTTCACTGCCCGCTTGGAGCGGTACATAATCGGTCAGCGGACCGCCTGAAATAACTACGCCAGCGGCATGGGTAGAGGCATGGCGGGGCATGCCTTCCACCTTCAGCGCCATCTTGATCATGGCATCGGTCTTGGGCTGCCGCTCGCAGGCTTCGCGCAGACCATCGCTTTGCCGCAGTGCATCCTCAAGCGTAATGCCAAGCTGATTCGGAATCAGCTTCGCCGCCCGGTCAACCTCGGCAAACGGCACATTCATCGCGCGTCCGACGTCGCGGACAGCCGCTTTGGCCGCCATCGTTCCAAATGTGATAATCTGCGCCACATGCTCCTCGCCGTATTTGGCAGAGACATAAGCGATAACCTCATCGCGGCGTTCGTCATTAAAGTCAATATCAATATCGGGCATCGTAATCCGTTCCGGATTCAGAAACCGCTCGAAGAGCAGCTTGTACTTCAGCGGATCCACATCCGTTATCCGGAGTACATAGGCAACCAGACTTCCCGCCGATGAACCCCGTCCCGGGCCGGTCCGTATGCCCTGCTCATGGGCAAAGCGGACAAAATCCCACACGATCAGGAAATAGTCGCTGAAGCCCATATTTTCAATAACGGACAACTCATAAGCAAGCCTTGCTTCGGCCCGCTCCCGATACTCAGGATCCTCCGCCCATTGCGGCAAACTTGAATAGCGGGAAGCTAGCCCGTTACGACATAGCTCCGACAAATAGACCGATGATGTCATGCCTTCAGGCACCGGCCGGAATACAGGCAGCGCCGCCCGCCCAAACGTAAGCTCAAGCGAGCATTTGTCGGCTATTTCCGCTGTATGGTGTATTGCTTCCGGTACATGGCGGAACAAAAGAGCCATCTCTTCTCCGCTTTTCATATATAGCTGATCCGTCTGCATCTTCATCCGGTCCGTATCGTCTATGGACTTGCCGGTTCCGATACAAATCAGAACATCCTGCACAGCCGCATCATCGGTGGTCAAATAATGAACATCGTTGGTAGCCGTAAGTTTAATGCCCGTTTCTCTGGCTAGTTCGATCATGGCGGCTGCTACTTTTTTCTGATCCAGCATCCCGTGATCTTGCAGCTCCAAATAGAAATCGTCTCCGAAAATCCGCTTATACCGCAGCGCTGCCGCTAACGCTTCCTCACGGCGATCATGAAGAAGATGCTGCGAGATTTCGCCGTGCAGACAAGAGCTCAGGCAGATAAGCCCCTCAGAATGAGCCTCCAGCACTTCAGGGTCGATGCGCGGCTTGTAATGAAAGCCTTCCAAATGGCCAATCGAGTTCAGCTTCATCAGATTGCGGTAGCCGGTTTCATTCTTGGCAAGAAGAATTAAATGATAGATCGGATTCTCCTTGCGGCTACCCTTCTCGAAACGGGATCCGGCCGTAAAATACATTTCGCAGCCGATAATCGGCTTAATGCCTTGCGCCAGGCATGCTCTATAAAAAGGAATTGCTCCGTACATGACTCCGTGATCGGTAAGGGCGAGCGCCTTCATCCCGAGCTCTGCGGCTCTTGCCACCAGGTCGCGTATCCGGGCGGCGCCGTCGAGCAAGCTGTATTCGCTATGTACGTGCAAATGCACAAACGAGGATTCTATGCTGTTCATTGGCTCCCTCTTTCCGTTCTTGTTCCTTCTATTTTATCATAATAGGCCGCACACCGCCCATAGAATGGTAGTAAAGCAGCCGGACAGGCTGGATTATGTTCAAAAAAGGCAGGTGAATCCAAATGAATATGATTATTATGAAAGCAGGGCTGGATTTCTTTATCGCTTTTGGCGTTGTTGTTGGTGGTTCAATGCTGGCTGGGATAGGCTCGGTCTTTCTGCTCCTGCCGCCCACCTCGATGATGCTTAGCACAGCGGAGAATTTGAAAATATGGGCAATCGTCGCTGCAGTTGGCGGCTCTATTGATCCCATGCGGGTAATAGAGAGCAATATTGCAAAGGGGCAACTATCGCCTGCCGTTCTGCAAATCGGTTATATTGCGATTGCCTTTCTTGGTGCTCATATGGGAACAGAATTGGTTAAGCTTGTATGCAAAGGGGCCTCCTAAAACATGCGCATTCCCCAATTCGAGCGATATGTGAAAGGGCTGCAGATGCTTGGCGTGCTGCTGATTGGCATGCTGCTTGGGGCTATTATTTATAATTCCATCTATCACGCCCAGTTCGAGGCGCTGGTTAACCTGAAGAGCGATTTGGAGGTCAAGCTCGAGCAATATGAATCCGATATAAAAAGCTTAACAAAATTCAAAAACCAGCACACCGTCATCAAGAGTGTCCTGCCGCGAATCGAGGAGGAAGCCGGGCAAAACAACGATCGGCCCAAAATCGATAAAGTAACCGAGGCAGAGTTAATTAAGCGGATTAAAGCGGATCTCTCGGTCTTCCTCGGGCAAAGCATCTATGAGATCGACACCGATGCCAAGCTCGCCCGAAGACTATTAAGCAACAAGATTTATACCAATGTCCTCGGAAAAGATTATTCAATCGATATTACAACCATCCTTGTTGCCGATAATAAACTGCAGGTTTGGGTCAAAGTAAGGCTCTATGCGAGACCTCCTTCTTAAAACGCAATTATTTCCGGTTTTGGGCGAATTCATGCTACAATAACATGCAAATGAGACTACTAAAGGAGCTGTCGCTTCACCATGAATTCACTCCTGCAATGGGTATTTGCGCCGGGTATTATGATCACCCTGGCCCTCACCGTCTTTTTCAGCTTTAAATCCCGCCGTTCTTCGGATACGCGGACACGCGGTCTGAACGCATCTCGCATGAACATCAGCATGGGCTTTATGCTTATGTTTATCGCCGGCGTGCAGTTGTTCCTCTCGGGCACTTCAACGGCACGAATCGTGATAGGGGCGATCTTCCTCGTTATCGGATTTTTTAATTTGTTTGCGGGATTGCGGAACCATAGTATTTTTCGGACGATGCAGCAGTGATTCGATTGTAAAAATGGATGGAACTGCGTGGACAAGTATTTCTTCCGATCGCTGTTGGTTCCGGATTCCTCTCATTTGAAGTTGGAGAAGGTAGGAATCCGGTAACCAAAGGCGAGCGTTTCACTTCTCCAGAAATACTTGTCCACTCCGTTCGCATTTTTACAAAAAATCCTTCCTGCCTGTCCTTTTGGCAGCAGTAATAGCCGACCGGTGCTTTTCGCCGGTCGGCTGTTTTGTTATTGATTATTTTCTTGCGTCGTGGCCGATAATTGTTTTGGCTGCCGGGTCGAAATAGATACCAATCGGGCCTAATAATTCGTCTTGCTTGGTGTTGAATGTGATTTTATAAACGGATTCAGGTATAGATTCCGTTTCCTTGATTGGAACATCATCCCATCTCACATTCGTGACCTTTGCTTCCTTCCAATCCCCTACGACCGTCTTTTTTGATTGCTCGCTAAGCTGGTTCCACGCGATTTCTCTAAGCGACGAGGCCGTTTCGAAAAACACGGCATCTGCATCCGGCGTAGGCTTCGCTACACGCTCATTGCTGGGTTTATTCCAGCTGCATCCCGCTAATGACACGATAATCAGAATAAGAAAAGCGACATGCCGCAATCTTTTTATTGTATCTTGCATAGCACCTCTCCGTACTGCCGATCGGCGGGAATTTTTTCTTTTAATTAAAAATAACCTTGAGAATAATGTCCACTTCTCCATATAATAAGCACATCTTACTACAGGAGGCTGATGTGAAATGAGAAACCATTCGAATACAACAATGATCAATTCTATTTATCTCTTTCGGCCTTTACGGACCGCCTTCTAACCTTTAGAGACGCGCCGCGGGACCGAAAGGTCCTTGCGGCTTTTTTTGTGCCGACCGCAGGGTATCCCTGCGGTTTTTTTGTTTTTTCAATCAACCAATACACTTAAAGAGGAGCATTCGATTTGAAAAATACGGATATACAGCAGCACAATCAACATCTAGCTTACGGCTGGAACTCTAATTGGGAACATAAACTGGCGCAAGTGCCGGCTAGCACGCGCCCGCTTACTCCTGCACGCGTAATCGCTCAGCATTCCCACTCCTATCAGATCATGACTCCGGAAGGCGAGCACACCGCTACAGTCACCGGCAAATACGAGTTTAATGCTGCGCTTAAAAGCGACTTTCCCGCCGTTGGCGACTGGGTCATGGCCGAGAAGCTGCCGGGCGAAACGCGATCCGTCATTCACTCCCTGCTGCCGCGCCAAAGCGCAATGATCCGCAAAGCGGCCGGAAGCACGGTGGACGATCAGGTTGTTGGCGCCAATATGGATTATTTGTTCCTTACAAACGCGCTAAACCAGGATTTCAATGTCCGCAAAATGGAGCGTTTCCTGATTGCAGCCTGGGAAAGCGGCGCTTCTCCGGTTATCTTGCTGACGAAGGCCGACTTGTGCGAGGACCCCGAAGCTTTCGCCTCGCGTATGGAGAGCGCAGCGCCGGGCGTGCCAGTACATTTGGTCAGCGCCCTGCAAGATCAAGGCAAAGAGCAGCTTCTCCCTTATCTGCAGCCTGGCAAAACGATTGCCGTCACAGGCTCGTCCGGCGTCGGAAAGTCGACGCTCTTGAACTGGCTTGCAGGCGACAATATCATGGAGACGCAGGGTATCCGCGAAAACGATGCACGCGGCCGTCATACCACAACGCACCGGGAGCTGTTCCTGCTGCCTGACGGAGCTCTTGTCATGGATACGCCGGGTATGCGCGAGCTTCAATTATGGGATGCGCATGAAGGCTTGGAGCAGACGTTTTCCGATATCGAAGAGCTGGCTGCCGGATGCCGCTACCGCGATTGCCGCCATGAATCAGATCCCGGCTGTGCAGTTAGGCAGGCGATTGCAAATGGAACACTCGAAGCAAATCGCCTTCACAACTATAAGAAGACGGCCAAAGAGCTCTCCTATATCGCGCGCAAAGAGAACAGCATTGCGAAAAAAGCGAAAAAAGCAGCCGGCTCTTCGCCCCGCAAAAACGAACGCGGAACAAAATGGGACAACGAATAATATAAAATAAGGGTTAAGCCTTCGCTGAAGCTTTCAATTATTTCGGTGGAGGCCTATCCACTTAATCATGTCTTAAAGGGGCATCGTCCCAAACTTGCAACTCAATATACCTTTCCGGTCCATGCTCACCGAGAGGATTCCACTCCTGAGGAAGACCAAATTCCCTTATAACCTCTACAATTTCACTTAAGGTATATACTTGGCCTCGGTACTTTTTTCCGTCATCGTATCTCATCGCCGGAAACAAATCACCGTAGGTAAAGCTAATCGAGTTCTTTCCGAATTTACCAATTGGAATGGAAAGCTGCTTCCCGTTTTCAAACCAATCCAATAACCAAGGACATTCTCCGAAAGTCATGTAGTGTGGGTACTTACGAACAGGCTGACCGCCTTTTCCTATAAAGAGCTCCCGCGCTTTCTCCTCCAGCCCTCGACGTATGACCAAATAATCATCCGATCTTTTACTGGCAAAGCCTTTGTTTTCTTGTCTTATCTCGTCAAGAACCCTTTCCGCTTCATGCTCTTCCAAATCTGACAGGTTCCGAAACGGACCCGTCCGTTCATCATAATAGTGATACAAATATAAGGTCATTTCGCACCTCATAGCTCATTTTCTGTGCGTTCAAAAAAAGGGCTGCCAAGCAAACGGCAGCCTTTTTTAACTCTCTCCTATAAAGATGATTGATTCGTATGGGAGGGTGGGATGGAAGAAATGTATCTCATGGAGGAAAGTGTATGCTTCCGAAGCAGCTTTCTTTCAGAAAGCTTTTTAGCGCTCGCCTTTGTAATCGTGAATTATCGCTTAAGGGAGTTGATTCAAAATTCACGATTACAACAGCGGCCGTAAGGAGATACATTTCTGTAATCCCGCCCGACCTTAATACGAATCAATCATCTGCGCCGTCATCATAGCCTTCGCCGCCAGCCCCGTCTGATCAATAAGCTCGATCTCGAGCTTGGTCGCTTTGCGGCTCATTTCGAGCGCGCGGGGGACGATGGTGATCTGGCTGTCGATCTGCACGGGTTTAATGAAGAACGCCGTCATCCCGTCTATTAGATAATCCCGCTTGCCGGCATCACGAATCATCCGCCGGCCGGCCTGGGTCATTAAAGTGACCAGGATCCCCTCGGATACCATGCCAAGAGAGCCGGACATTTGAGGCGTAATGGCCCCCTTGTAGACCGGTGTGCCATCTACTTCCACCGCTTCAAAGCCGGCCCACATCAGATCATCAAACGTCTCACCGCTCTCCTGCTGCTTCCCGGCGAACCGGAGCGCCTCCAGCAGCTGTTGGCGCGTAACGACTCCAAGCAGCTTCCGGTGGCGGTCCACGATCGGCAGCAGGTCAATGCCTTCTGCCGCCATCGTATGCGCGGCCGAGGTTACCGCAATATTAGGCGCGGCGGTAATTGGATGTCTGGTCATGATTTTGTCGATGGGATAATCATCCGGCGAACCGGTAGCATCCTTTGAGGTCATCATGCCAACTACTCTTCCGCGGTCATCAATAACCGGGAAACGGTAATTGCCGGTCTCCCGGCTCAAATTATGAAAGTCGAGCAGCGTATTGCCGGATCGCAGCACATCAGCGGGCCGGCTGAACGTCATCAGATCCTCGATCAGCATAATTTTACGCTTGATCAGCCGATCGTACATCGCCCGGTTAATCATGGATGCGACCGTAAAGGTATCATGCCGGGATGAAATAATAGGCAGGCCGTTCTCATCTGCCAGCGCCTTCACTTCCTGGCTCGGCTCGAAGCCGCCCGTAATCAGAACGCCAGCACCCTGCTCCAGGGCACAGCGGTGTGCGCCAACCCGGTTACCGACTATCAGCAGGCTGCCTACGTCAATGTATCGGAGCATGGCATCCAGCTCCATCGCGCCAATTACAAATTTGTGAAGAGACTTGTCGAGGCCCGAAGCACCTCCGAATAAATGCCCTTCCACAATCTCCGCCACTTCGCCGAACGTAAGCTGATCCAGCGCTTCGCGTCTTTTCCGGTCAATCCGGACGGTTCCGATTCTTTCCTTGGTGCTGACAAGCCCGGATGCTTCTGCTTCCTTAATGGCCTTGTAAGCCGTTCCTTCACTGACGCCAAGTGCCCTGGCAATCGCCCGGACGGAGATCTTCTCGCCGATATTAAGCGTTTCGATATATTGTAAAATTTGTTCGCGCTTTGTGCTCGTATCCATTCCGGAAACGGATGCCATCGGCACCGCCCTCCTCTATTAAACCTTTGTCCGTCTCATTCCATTATACCAGTCGATGGATACGGCTGCGACCTTTAGTCCCGCGTCCACCTCTTCGCCGCTTGCGCCGGTACAACGATATTTGTCGAACACCTGCTGGAGGGATTGCACGGTAAATGCTTCTTGCGTTCCTTTAAATATAAAGGAGTACCAGTCATAATTAATAGGTACGGGGTAACGCAGCTTTAGAATCGGATAATGCTCAATAAGGACAGACTGCGGAGGGATTTCCGGATATTGGCTGGAAAATAAAAAGGATCCCTTCTCGCTGAAAGGTCTTGCGATTGTCTCCGACTTCAAGCTCATTTGATATTCCACTTGCTGCGTGCGAGGATTCACCCTGCAGTTAAAGCTGCCGTACGCTTTTGCTGTTTTATTAGTCTTATGTAAAATGCGGTACGTGAACTGCACCTGAAACCGCATATGCTGATAATAAGCTTGTACGTTTCGGAAAAACTCAAACTCATCAACCATAAGCGTTGCTCCTTGTTAAAAAGTTCCTATTTAGGAAATCATGTTAATTATTACACAATTATAATAAAAAGCATAACTTTTAGTCAATGACTATAGGCACTATTTTTAATAAGGACTATAAGACGTTGTTGCCGGGATAGGAAAGCTCTATCTTAAGGCTGAGGTGACGAATGTGAACGAAATCAGTCGAAATATAGGCGAGAATATACGGGCAATACGCAAGCAAAAAGGCTTCAGCCAGGAGCAGCTGGCTCTTCGCGCCGAAATTAACGGCTCTTATATGGGTCAGGTGGAACGCGGCGAGAAGAGTCCAACGATCGATGTCTTAAGCAAAATCGCCCTTGCGCTCCAATGTCCGCTTGAGCAGCTTGTCCATGTGGACGGTGCACCTCCTGAAGAGAGCAGCTACGCCGATAAGATCGCTTATCAGCTGCAGGGCTTATCCGTGAGGGAACAGGAAGCGGTGTACAAATTCGTCAAGCAGCTGGTTCAATTCAAAGACATCGATTAACAACAAAAAAGCCCCTCACGGGGGCACAGGCTTCGTCTTTCCTTATCCTCTTGCACTTCGGTTTGAACCCCTGTTCACAGCCTTCTGCAGCCTGCGCTCCCAGGTATTTCTCTTCATCTGCTTAATACGGTCCAGCTCCTTCTTCTTCTGCTCATTCATCCAGAGAAGCGCGTTCAAATGAGCGGCAATGACCACCAGGGCAAACAATGTCCACACTACCCCGAATATCGTCACGGCGTTCCATGGACCATTAAGCTCCAATCTTGACACCCCAATGAACAGCATCGCCAAAGCAACGACCAAATAAATAACATGCTTAGCTTTTCCCTTCATTCCTCTCAACTCCCGCTTCCGATTTGCTTGTCCGTACCACTATCCTATGAAGACAACCAGCCGGATATAACCTTCCCCACTTATTTCTTTGGCCAATCACCAAGGGATAGATGTCCTCATATGATGAAGTAATTCGTGTAAAACACCTATGGGCCTTTATCCGCTTTTCGTCATCCTCCTGCTTGGAAGGAGATTTACACAATGCTCAAATCGAAAGTAGCCGTTCAGCTCATAAGCTCCGGCATGCTTCCGGAAGATACGATTATGCTCGGTGAAGCCTACTTGAAGCAATGGCATATTTCTCACAGCGTGTCTATCGTATTACGATTCGGGACATTCCGGAAGACGGTGAAGATTATCCCGGTACCGAAGTACGATGGAATGCGTATCAACCAGTCGCTTGCCAGACAGATGGGAATTCTCAGCAACACCGCCCTTCGCCTGAACTACGAATCCTCTACCCAGACCCTCAGGCTTGGGCCTCTGATCGGCGTTCTGATCAGCCGCGATTATGCGAGCACGCCAGACAGACCGTTCGGCACCATTACGATGTTCTGCAAGGAACTGGTCGACGGTTGTGCGAATCAGGGAGCACATGTTTATTTTTTCACCCCGAACCATATCTCGGGAAGCAGCGACAAACAAATCGAGGGCTGGACTTTTGCGAACGGCTGGAAAAAGGCAAAGCTTCCGCTTGCCGATGTTGTGAATAACCGCTTAACGTCGCGGAAGCTGGAGAGCAGGTCCAGTGTACAGCAGTTTTTCAAAGAGATGAAGAATACGCATCATGCCAGCGTGTTTAACGAAAAGTTCCTGGACAAAATGGAAGTTTTCGACGCGCTGAAGAAAGACGCCAGTGTCAGCCGCTACTTGCCGGAATCGCATTTCTTACGCAATTACACCACCCTTAAATCCATGTGCTCAAGGTACAGCAATGTATTCCTCAAGCCCTCCAAAGGCAGTCTCGGCAAAGGCATCATCCGAGTCTCAAGACACGAAGGCGATTCCTATCAAGCCCTGTTTACGACCGGCACGGGAACAAGACGGCAGGTCTACCCGAACCTTGTGAAGCTGTTCTCAAACATTTCAACCAAGATGAAGACGATTCGTTATCAAATTCAGCAAGGGTTGACTCTGATCGAAATCCAGAAGCGGCCTGTCGACTTCCGGGCGGTGGTTCAGAAGAACGCAACAGGCAAATGGACATTAACTTCGGTCGTTGCACGCACAGCCAGCAGCCAGCATTTCGTATCCAACCTTGCACGCGGCGGAACTCTCAGCACGGTTAGCGAAGCTGTCGCACGCTCTAATATATTTGCAGGCAAAGAAGGAGCCGCCAAGCGTCTGCGGACAGCTGCCCTGACGATTGCCGAAGGCATTGATAAGCATATTCCGGCTCATTTCGGCGAGCTTGGCATCGATTTGGCGCTGGACACCAATGGGCGTGTATGGCTATTGGAGGTCAACTCCAAGCCTTCGAAGAGCGATAATACACCGCTTAATCAGGAAAATGACAACAAGATCCGGCCGTCGGTAAGGAATGTTATCCAATACTCCCGGTTCTTATCGGGATTCTAACCGGAGGGCCTTATGAAGGCAACGTTAGCGAGAGTAGGGCTGTTAGTCGCTTCTATAGATGTCGAAACCACACCGGAGAGCCATGCATCAGACAAAGGCTGCAGCATCAAGCTGCCGGAGCCTGTATTTGCCCGCATGCTAAGCGAAGCAGCCGGGCGGCTGAATTTGGACCTGTTTGTCTTTTCCCCTGCCGGGTATGAACCGCGAACCGGTCAGCTATCCGGCTACCGTCTCCGAAGCGGGGGATGGACCGAAGAGCTGTGTCCGCTTCCGGATATCATCTATGACCGCTGCTTCTACAGGAATACCGAGGAGCGTAACGCCTGCAATGCCGTACTGACAGCTATCCGGGAACGAAAATCCGTTCTGACTCTAAACGGCAGCTTGCCTGGAAAGTGGGAGGTTTATAATACGCTTCGTCAGGATTTCATCCTGGCGCCGCTCCTCCCGCATACAACCAGACTCGACCGCCCCGATGCTCTCCTGCAGCAGCTTAAGAGCCATAACAAGGAATTGTTCCTTAAGCCCTCTGCGGGCATGCAAGGGAAAGGCGCGCTGCATCTCCAGCAATCTCTCTTAACGAGACAATGGATTGCTGCGGGAAGAACAAGAGACAACCGCCCCTTCCGCCAACGCTTCGACCATTACTCCGGGCTCGCCGAATGGATCGGACGATTCATTGGCCGTGCCTCTTATATTGCTCAACCCTATTTGCAGCTGACGGATCCGGAAGGCAATCCGTTTGACCTTCGAGTACTTGTGCAGAAAACCGGTAAAGGACGCTGGGGCATTACCGGCGCCGTCATCCGGACCGGCAGGTCCGGCTCTGTCACGTCGAATCTGCATGGCGGTGGAACGGCCACAAAGGCATCAGAATATCTCACCCGTTTGTTTGGAGCTGCAAAAGCCGAACAAATCATTCATAGAATACAACAGGCCAGCTTACATGCAGCTGAGAGGCTGGAGAACAACTACGGACGATTAGCTGAGCTTGGCATTGATTTTGGCATTGAGCCTGACGGACGGATTTGGCTGCTGGAAGTTAACGCCAAGCCGGGACGTTCCTCCTTCCAGCAGTCTGACGACCGCTCGGCGGAACAGATGTCAGTAGAACGACCGCTTCGTTATGCACGTCTGCTCTCGCAGCGGTTCAACAATCCATTAATAACTAACGACTCTGCAACAGGCCGGATCCAAAGCTTCTTTCAGGGCAGAAGGATCTGCTCTGATAACGTTCAGGAGGTTCATCCATGAGCTTGACAACATGTAACGTTCATTTCTCTCAACAATCGGATAAAGTCATTTACTTATCCAACACGCTTCTGAAAGAACTGAAACTGTCCGGCAAAAAAACCGTTCACCTTAAGTTCGGCAAAGAAGTGATAACAACAGCCGTCAGGCCTGTCCGGCGCCAGGGCAACCATCTCTATTTATCCGCCGGGGTCAGACAATATATCCGGATTCCCAAAACGGGCAGCATCTTCGTCCATACAAACGGCGACAATGAGGTTCAGATCGGTCCGCTCATTGGTGTCTTAAGCGACGCGGGCTACTCCAATTCCGATCATTTGCCCTTTGGCATGAGAACTAACTTTATCAAGCAGATTATCCGCACCGGCGACCGGAAAGCTTTTCTGTTCGGATTCACCCCGCAGGATATTAACTGGCAGCAGGAAACGGTACACGGCTACTTCCTCAATTCGCAAGGCGGCTGGTACCGCAAAACCGTTCCGCTGCCGGACGTTATCTATAACCGACTGCGGAGCCGCAAGGCAGAGACGTCGAATTATATCGGGTCACTCCGCGAAAGGCTGCTTCGCAAGAAGATTCCTTTCTTCAACTGGGGTTTCTTTAATAAATCAGATGTGTATAAGCTGCTGGATAACGATCCGGAGGCACTCCATCATCTGCCGGAATCGGTATCCGCTCCAACAAGCGAGAAGCTGAAGCAGCTGCTGGAGAAGCATCATTTTGTCTACTTCAAGCCAACAGCAGGGAGTCTAGGCGTAGGTATATACCGGCTGACGTACCACCCGAAACGCGGCTACTTCGCCCGTTACCGGAAGAGCGGACGCAATGTGCTGCTGCGCTTCTCCTCCTTCAACAGCCTGTTCAAGATGCTTCAGTCACGTCATGGGGCAAATCTCAGCAGCTATGTCGCACAGCAGGGGATCAGGCTGGTTGAGATTGACGGCTGCCCGCTCGACTTCCGCTTCCATATGCATAAGAACGGCAAAAACGAATGGGTGCCTGCCGGCATCGGCGCGAAGAAAGCCGGCAAAGGCAGCGTAACGACCCATGTGAAAAACGGCGGCTCGCTGATGACGCCTGAGCAGGCACTGAGCCGTGCTTTCGGCGGTTCAAAAGGCAAAGAAATTCTGGAGAATGCGAAGAAGGTCTCCATCAAGATGGCTGAGGCCATTGAACGTAATTATCCTCACCGGCTAGGCGAGCTGGGCCTCGATATCGGCATCGACAAAGACAACGAGATTTGGATGTTTGAAGCAAATGCGAAGCCGGGACGCTCGATTTTCAAGCACCCTTCTCTTGAGGCAGAAGGCCGCGCTTCCGTAGAATGTATCGTTGATCATTGCTTGTACCTCAGCAAGTTTCAAGGAGGGAACAGCTAATGGATCTTAGGGCAGCATCAAAGAAAGAAGAGGTGCATGATCGGCCGGCTGGACGCCCGGTGCTTGCTATACTCACGATTGAGAATGACGAACAATTATTCCGGGGGAATCGCAATAACTTTGCCGACCTGATACGAATGGGTCAGAATAAAGGATTCCTTGTTTATGTGCTTACGGTCAAAAGCCTGATATTGGGACGTACCAGCCTGCAGGGCTTTGTCTACAATGAGCAGAAGGATACATGGCAGCAGCGATTGCTGCCTTTCCCGGATATTATCTATAACCGAATTCCGCTCCGCGAGGACGAGATGCTTCCGGCTGTACGGAACAAAATCGCCGCTTGCATGCGGGATCCGAGAGTCAAATTGTTCAATCCGTCCTTTTTCAACAAGTGGTACCTGTTTGAATGGCTGCGCGACAGCAAATTGACAAAGCCCTATATCCCGACTACTCGCAAGCTGGTTACGGCAGCAAGGCTGGAGAGAATGCTGCAGAAGCATCCCTTCCTCTACCTGAAGCCGGAAAGCGGCAAAGCGGGCAAAGGCATTATGACCTTAAGGGTGCAGCCAGACAAACCGCTTCCCTATCTGCTTAAGGTGCAGGAGAACAAAAAAAGCTCCACCTTCAGCTGTGCGGATTTCCAGAAGCTGTGGAACCGCATCAAAAAGGAATGCTCCGGAGAACCGTATATCGCCCAGCAAGGGATTCAGCTCGCTTCCTTTAATGACAGGCGATTTGATCTCAGGGCTCTCGTGCAAAAAAATGAACGGGGCAAATGGGATTTGACCGGCATTGGCGCCCGGGTTGCCGGTTCCTCCAGCATCACCACCCATGTCCCTAGAGGCGGCTCCATCGAAGATCCGGAGAAGCTGCTCAAGAGCTCCTTCAACGCGGATCAGGCAAGGCGGATTCTTATTAAGGCGAAAAAAACATCGATTATGATCGCCAGACAGATCGAAAAAGGCTCCGGCTTTATGCTTGGCGAAATGTCGATGGATCTTGGCATAGACAGCGAGGGCCATATCTGGTTTTTCGAAGCAAACTCCAAGCCGATGAAATTTGATGAGCCGCATATCCGGGAAAAGTCGCTAGAGCGGATTTTTCAATACAGCACCTATCTGGCAAGAATGAGGAATGAGCGAGTCAAGCAGGAGGCGATGAGATAGATGGAACTGCAGCTGCTTACCCCCGAACAATGGGCGAAGGAACGCAAGAGACTCATTGATTTTGCCGTCCGCTTCGGGGAGAAGCGGCTGACAGTTACAGCTATCCATTCCCTTCGGCGTCTGCCGCCCGAATTGCTATCGGCAAGCGATACGGTCATCGCGGTAGCGCGGCAAGGCAGCCGGATTGTCGGGCTGGGCTACGCGGCGGAAGCCGGCGAGAAAAGCTGCATCATCGTAACCCATCCCGAGGCGCGAGGCCTCGGGATCGGGTTTGCCGTGATGGAGGCGATTATGAGCAGGCTCGGAAGACTGACCTGCCAGGTCGCGCTCGACAACGTGCCAAGCCTGACCCTTTTTTTCCGACTCGGCATGAAGGCGGTCTCCATGTCGACCGGTCCAACCGGCAAGCCAACGCTGCGGTTTGAATGGTCGAAGGAAGAAGCTAGGCAGCCGATCGCTTCTTCTGTGCCGCATAAGTGAGCAGCAGCGAAACAAGTGCAAGCAGAAGACAAACCATGCTGGCGGCTAGTCCGTAGGTTAACGGGAATCCAAATAAATTGTAAGTCCTCGCTTGACCAAAGATGCTTGAAAACATGGCAAGTGATCCAAAGTTGAAATCAACGATAGGCCAAATGAGCTTCTTAATCGCGCTGCTGAAATAATTGGACATGGAGCCTGCCAGGAGGAGAACCATGCCAATCCCAAATGCAGCGCTTTGGCTTTTCAGCTTGGAAGAGATAAGGGCAAGCGCCATACTAAACCCGACAGCAGCAAAAATCAGCCACAATCCCGCAAATAAAGCGGCACCTCCAATCGAAATAGGCAGCGTGGAAGACCCAAAGCCATCGAGGCTGCGCAGCGAAGCATGAATGCCGCTCAAATCCCTGTATCCCATCCATGTGCCTATAAAAGAGCCTGCAAGATAAACAACCGTAACAACTGCCGCTGATAGACCGGCGCTAAGCAGCTTGGCTGTCACAATTTCCTTTCTCCCCTTAACCGTGCTGAGCACTATACTGTCCATTTCCGTCCTGACCTCCTGCGTAAATAAAGGAGCAATGAAATAAGTTAGGACAAGCAGCAGCAGGAAGATAATCATAAATCCGTCAAAGCGGATAAAGAAGAAATTCCAGAAGACCGTATTCTTGAAAACAGGCTCACCTATCGAGAGCTCCGTATCAAGCCGGTTCGAGGCATTTCGGTATTCATAGGTTTTAGTCTGACCGGACTCCTCAAGCTGCTTCAGCTTTTCCTGCAGCGCATAAATGCCTTGCGGCCCATTCCAATATTCATCTACTTTGTTTCCAAAGCTGACATATTGCCTATGGAATTTAAGGACAGGATCGCGGTTAAGCTTTACCATCAGTCCTTCACCTGTTCCGTATTGGGCAATCGCAGCATCAAGGACCGTCTTAGATTGCTCGAGCTGCTCCGGATTCAGCTTGCCGCTGTTCTCCGTGATCAATCTTACATATTCATTTGTGGCCTTCTTCCCTGCTGCTCCGCTTAGCTCAAATACTCCCTTGGCGGAAACCCACGCGACAATCAAATAAAGGGCAAACAAGACAGCAAGCAGGACAAGCCGGTTTCGATTCAACAGCAGCTTCTTCATCTCATAATGGAATAATTTCATCAGTACACCTCGGAGTGGAATTCAAATAAATAGGCATCTTCAAGCGTTGGCAAGGCTTTAATTGCATCCGGAAAAGGCTTGTCTTCACAAACGATGCGCACCTCCAGCTGGTCGCCTACCGGAATAACATTGCTTATAATATGGTCATGCTGGTATTCAACCAGCTCGTCGACCGGCATGCGGGCCAGCCATACCTTGCCTTCCATATCATTCACAAAGCTCTGGTTGCTTTGCATTTTGCCAATCTTCCCGGCTTTAATCATAACGGTCTCTTTGGCAATGGAATCAATATCCGAAACGATATGGGTAGAGAGAAGCACCGTTCTGTCGCGGGAGATCAGGGAGATCAGGTTCCGGAATTTGATTCGTTCATAGGGGTCAAGTCCGGCTGTCGGCTCATCCAGAATGAGAACTTCCGGATCGTTCAGCAGGCTCTGGGCGATTCCGAGACGGCGTTTCATCCCCCCTGAATAATGAACGCATTTGCGCTCCAAATCACCTGACAGACGCACCTGCTCCGCCAGGTCCTTTATTTTCCACTCAGCCGCCGCACCCTTTAGCCCCTTGAGGGCAGCGATATAACGCAAATAGTCCTGTCCCGTGAACTCGGGGTAGAAATCCAGGGACTGCGGCAAATAACCCAATTTCATGCGATACTCGCGTTCACATCGCTTCCGGTTCACCCCATTCACGAGTATTTCTCCTTCGCTTGCCTCCATCACGCCGGCCAATATGCGGATAAGAGAGGACTTCCCTGCCCCATTTGGGCCAAGCAGGCCGTATACTCCGTTATCCATTTCAAAGCTGACGCCGGTGAGCGCCTGCTTTTTCCCGTAGTTTTTGCTGATACGGTCAACTGTCAATTTCACGGTTTCGCCTCCGATTACGTTTGATGAGATAGCCTAATTGTAATCAGGAGAGCTAAATATCCGGATGAGAAAAGATAAACGATTTCTAAACAAAAAAGAAAAACCATGCGGAATGAAGATCCGCATGGCATGGTTGCCGTTCAAAGATTTAGTTCGAGCTCAGTTTGACGTTGCTTGCGATTGCCCAGTTGCCCACGGGAGCAATGTCATATTGAACGCCGGCTTGAAGCTTGCCGTTATTTTGAAGCTCAAATACGCCGACCGCACCTTTACGGGACTGCACTTTATATTGAGCGGTAAGGGTTGTACCGTCAGAGCCTTTGAGCTGAATGGAGCGGTATGCAAAGAGCTCGTCTCCAGGATCAGCCGTTAATGTAACGTTCAGGGTTGTATCATTCACTTTATCCACTGCCCCGATCACAAGCGGCTCCGTGCTTTGCGCAGTAAATGTGTTATTGCTAAGCACAAACCAGTCCGAGGTTACCGAATATTTCACGCCAGGCTGCAAGGTCTTGCCTGCCGGCAGACGGAATTTCGGCTCTTGCTTGCCGTCTGTGGATTGCGTATAACCAACATAATTGACCGTCATCTGCTCTCCTGTCTCCGATGTGAGAACGGCTTGTCTGCTCGCGAGGGACGAAATAATCTGCATCGGCTGACCATTCAGCTTGTTATTCTCATCGACAACAACAGCATCGGCACCCCGGCCGCCGGCATAAGCGGAAATCAGATAACCGTAATCAATGACGCCGTCCGAACGGAACGATTCTACTTCAAACGTATCAAAAGATACTTGGCGCGCGTTTTGGAGCTGGATAATCTCATCGCTTGCCGCAACCGTAAAATTTTGTTTGCCTTTATAATTCAAGGAATAGGTTGTGCCCGGCTTCATCGTTTGCACGGGGATGACATAGGTTGCGACAGAGCCTGTTTTGAGACGCGGCTGATTAACCAGCTTTAACCCTTCGCTGAAAGCGAAATTGATGTTGGCTTGATCCGTTGTTTCATCTTCCAAGGCAAGCGGTGCGGAGAAGGTAACTTCAAAAGTGATTTTATTAAGCGCCTTGATCGACACAATCTCAGCATTCGACGAACGGATCGCTTGTTCGGAATAAACGAGAAGTTTAGCCGCATCACCGCGAGTCAGTTGTTTGCCTTCGATGCTCATCTCCGACATCCAGTATTGCAGCGATTTCGCGTCGCGCTGCAAGGCTTTTGCAATAAGCAGGGCGGCATCGCTGCCTGCTGCCGGCTGATTAGGCTGGAAGCTTTGCGGGTTATCGAGCAGCCCAGAAGCAACGGCTGAATTGACATAAGAGCTATACCATTTATCTTTGCCTGACTGGCTTTCCGCTGTATAGGGCAAATCAAGCGCGAGAACAATCATTTTGATCAGCTCGGCATTTGTGATCTTTTTCTCAGCGCGCAATGTTCCGTCTTCATAACCTTGAAGCACCTTTTGGCTGACAAGCTGCTGAATGACTTGTTCCAATGGCTGATCGAAGCTGGCTGCCTTGGCCGATTGCACCGGCAAGAGCGCTCCTCCTCCAATAAGTACCGTTAGAGCTGCAATAGCCGCCTTTTGCTGCATCTTCTTCATATTTCATCTTTCCTTCCCGTTATTTAGAGTGATTGCTGTTGCTGAATCTATCTTAGGCGACCGCTCTAAATTCGCTGAAAAGAAAGTATAAACAAAATATAAATAGTTCGATAACATTTTACAACATGCACTTAGACCGTAAAGCGGTAGCCTGCTCCCCAAACCGTTTCGATAAACTGCGGATTGGAAGGATCGGCCTCCAGCTTCTCCCGGATCCGCGAAATATGAACGGTCACGGTCGCAATATCGCCATTTGAATCATAGCCCCAAATTTTCTCGAACAGCTGATCCTTGCTAAACACCCGGTTGGGATGGGTTGCCATAAAAACAAGCACTTCAAACTCCTTGGCTGTAAGGAAAACCTCCTGCTCATGGACAAATACGCGGTGGGAGGAGGGGTTGATTGTGAGCTCGCGAATATGCAGACTTTCGTCCGGATCACTCTTTTGACCGTTTTTATAACGTTCATACCTCGCCAGATGGGCTTTCGTTCGGGCAACAAGCTCATTCGGGCTGAAAGGCTTGGTTACAAAGTCATCCGCCCCAAAGCCAAAGCCGCGGATCTTGTCCAGCTCTTCATTTTTGGCGGAGACAATAAGGATCGGTACATCAAGCCGTTCCCGGATCGTTTTGCAAATCTCGAAGCCATTCATGCCCGGAAGCTGAATATCGAGAATAATCAAGTCAAAGTCGCCGCTTAACGCCCGGCTGAGACCTGCGTGCCCGTCATGGCATATTTCAGCCTCATATCCGTGCAGCGCGAAATAATCTTTCTGCAATTCAGCAATATAAGGATCGTCTTCAACAATTAATATCCGTGTCATTGTTATTACCGCCCCGCCTGTTTTCAAATAATTTGAGTGTAAAAGCAATGCTGGTGCCCCGTCCAAGCTCGCTGCTGGCGGAAATCCTGCCTCCGTGTCCTTCCACGATTTGCTGGGCAATCGCAAGACCCAGCCCGCTGCCGCCGGCCACCGTCTGATTACGTGAAGGCTCCGCCCGGTAAAAGCGTTCAAATATAAAAGGCAGTGCTTCCTCAGGAATACCGGGTCCGTTGTCCTTAATCGTAATAACCGCATACTCCGCTTGCTGCTCTGTGGCAACTGTAATTTGCTTGGGCGGTTGATTCATATATTTGAGGCAGTTATCCAGCAAATTCATAATGACCCGCTTCAGCTTCTCGCGGTCCGCAAGAACGTACAAAGGCTGCTCAGGCCTGTTCTCCCATACAACCTCAACCTCCTGATTATGAAACTCAATCGACATTTCATCTGCAACGTTATAGAGAAAAGAATTTAATTCTAATTTTTGAAAGGAAAACGGCTCTTTTTTCAAATCCAATTTGGAGAAGAACAGCAGCTCGTTAACGAGCCGTTCCATATCCGATGCTCGGGTATGAATAGCGGCCACGTATTTATTCAGCTTTTCCTCCGTATTCGTAACCCCGTCGCGGATTCCTTCGGCATAACCTTTAATCGTAGTGATCGGAGTTCTCAAGTCATGAGATATGTTCGAGATCAGCTGCTTGCGGTTCTCTTCATAATGAAGCTGGAGCTGTATCGAATCGTACAGTCTTTGGCGCATTTGATCAAAGGTCTGAACTAACTGCCCGACTTCATCCTTGGAGACAGCCTTAAGCTCGTAAGTTAAATCTCCAGCCTTGATCTGCTCGGCAGAACGTCTAAGCTGCTCCAGCGGTTTAATGATTTTCCGGGTCACGTAACGATACAGCAGAAAGCCGGTTAACAATAAAATGACCGCAAACAAGCCAATCAGGATCGGAAGCAGCCTGCGGATAACCTGAGCGAATGGGCTTCTCTCGTGAATAACAAAGATGCTGCCCTTCTCGTTTTTGTCGGAGGAGAAATAGAAATCAAATTTGGAATAAGAAAAGAACCGGCTGCCGGCATTAAGCGTATTGCGGATGACGTTGTTGCCCATATCATAGGCGGGCAGGATAGCCGAGAAATCCACGCCGCTTAATGAAGGCGCCGTATAGAAAATCGAATCCTTCTCACGGACAACAAGAGCAGCCTGCTCCATTTTCAGCTTTATGTTGTATTGCTCCAGCAGCTGTTTATTTTTCAATTGTTCCGGATCATTCTTCGCCAGGTACTTGAGGTCCAGGAAGAGGCTCTCTTCTTCTTCGGACAGCGGATGAAGCGAATAATGAATGTTATAAAAGTTGTTAAGACTGCGCACATCACCGGTTACAGCAACGGACAGCAAATAAGACGATAAGACAAATAGAATGACCGATACAATGACTACGGAGGTAAAAGAAAGCAACAGTCTGAACCGTAAGGACAACTGATCATCACCACACTTTTGTTATTTTGCTTAAGGGAGCTGTTAGTGGAACACCTAAACCTTATTTTGGTATGGTACCCATTAAAGGATACCAGAAAGGTATAACAAGTCCGCAAACAACATATTAACAATTTATAAATTCATTAAAAAACCATGCGGCATAACGGCTCCACATGGTTTCATAGTATGTTCTCAGCGATTCAACCTATAGCCCGCTCCCCAAACCGTCTCAATGATTTCCGGGTTTGCCGGATCATTCTCAAGCTTCTCGCGGATCCGGTTAATATGGACCGTTACGGTAGCGCTGTCGCCTGAATAATCATAACCCCAAATTTTCTCGAACAGCACATCCTTCGAAAACACGATATTCGGATGCTCCGCCAAAAACAACAGCAGCTCGAACTCACGGTTCGGAAACCGGATTTCTTGCCCTGCCTTATAGACCTTCCAGCTTTTTCGCTTAATGATTAAGTCGGCCACGATAATCTCATCATCAAGATCAGCTTTCCTCGCTGAACCGGCCAGCCGTTCATATCGGGCTAAATGCGCTTTAACCCTCGCGACAAGCTCAGCGGGATCAAAGGGCTTCGCGATATAATCATCCGCTCCAAGTCCTAGACCACGAATCTTATCCATCGACTCCGTCCTTGCCGTTACCATTAAAATCGGAACATCGGTCTTGCCTCGCACTTCACGGCAAATATCATATCCGTTCTGCCCCGGGAGCATGACATCAAGAAGGATCAAGTCATAGGCATGCGCAAGGATAGCGGCGACCGCCTGTTTCCCGTCTGCAATAATCTCCGTCTCAAAACCGTTGATCTCCAGATAATCCTTCTCCAGCATCGCTATTTCGGCATCATCTTCGATTATTAATATCTTGCTCATCCTTATTCTCCATTCCACCCGGCAGTACCAGTTCAATTTGCAGCCCGTTGTTGTTCCTGGCCGTCACGGTGCCGCCATGCCTGTCTACGATATATTTCACGATATAAAGACCAAGTCCGCTGCTCTCCCCGTTTGTTTGGGTTCTGGCCTGATCGCCTCTCCAAAACTGCTCGAATAAATGAGGCAGATGCTCATCCGGTACGCCTTGGCCATTATCGGTGAACAACAGATGCTCGCGGCCCCCTTTTTTCCATACGGAAATGTCCAGTTGGATAGGGCTTACTCCAGCGTACCTTGCCGCATTCTCTGCAAGATTCGCCATAACGCGGTTCATCTGTTCTGCATCTATTCGTACAGGATGTGAGTCCGATACGATCTTGAACGTAAGAGTAATGTTCTTTTGCGCCAGCTCATCTTGCGCAGATGCGGCATATTCACGGACAAATTGCCCTAAATCCCGGTCGGCAAGCAACAACGGCAGATTCCCCGTCTCGAGGCTTGAAAAGTCGAACAGCTTCTGAAGAAGCTTATCCATTTCCGAGGATTTCTGATAGGCAATCTGCAGATACTGCTCTCTCTTCACAGGCGTATGGGCCACACCGTCCCGGAGGCCCTTGATATAGCCTTTTATCGAAGTAAGCGGCGTACGGAGGTCATGCGAAATGCCGGCAACAAGATCAACGCGGGCTTTCTCATAAGCCGTATTCTTCTGACGCTCTTCAAGCAGATGCTCCTGCATATGGTTAAAAGCGGCACATACTTCAGCAAATTCATCATTCCCCTTGTAGAGAATCGGCTTCGATAAATCACCGTTTTCAATCCGTTTTGCCCCTTTTGCTAATGCGTCCAGCGGCTGAAGAATCCGATAAGCCATCTTTCGCGTAAACAGCTGGCTGAGCAGTACGATAACAACAATGACAACGAGACTGATAAGAACAAAAGGCAGCCAGAAGTCAAGCATGCTGCTGCTTACACCCGCCGCTTCATCCTTTACCGCATAGATGGAGTACCCTTCTTTATTCATCGCAATAAAGGAGGCGTCCTGCACTCTTCCGGCCAAGACGTCACTGTCCAATTGAATGTTAGTAAGGCTGCCCTGTATTTCACTATCGGAATCCTTCAGCTTGCTATAAAGGATGCTGTCATCCTGAAGGACCAGCAGCTTATAGCCATATACGGAAATCCGGTCACTCAAAAGCTCCCAGTCTTGTGTAGAGCTATCGAAGTCACTCATCTGTTCTTCCGCCTGGAAGATCTGACGATCCAGCAGTTCCTTGCCTCCGTCACCGTGCAAGGTATCCATAAACAGTACGACCCCGAACACGGCAAGCAGGGTGAACAGTGAAAGAATGACTAATAAAGCACTCGAAAGCATGATGCGGTTAAGCACTTTCATATCGACACTTCTCTTTCAGAAAAGTTATTCATTAGTTAGTGTATAGTAACAGATAGGTGTAAACAACAAAGGGGAAAGAGATAAACATTTCCTAAACAAGTGACTACGTCTTCGAACAGCAAAAGGCGTCACAGTATTCATTTCCTGTGACGCCTTTCCGTATCAAATTTATTTGAGCAATGCGAGAAGCTCCGGCATTTCCTGAATACACACATCCGCCTCAGCAAGCTCGGAGTCGCGTCCGTATCCGGCATAGGCACAGCCGATCGCGACAAGATGGTTGCCTTTTGCCGCTTCTACGTCCGAGGAACGGTCTCCTACCATCCACGCCGTCTTGATCTGATGATCGGCGAGCAGCTTCGCTACGAGATCCACCTTGCTCGCGGTCTGGAATTCACCGGCGCTATATAAGCCGTCGAACAGATCTGCAATCCCTTTATGGCGCGCAACCTCTTTCACATAGGCTTCCAGCCCGTTGCTCGCCACAAACAGCTTGATCCCCTGCTCCTTCAAGCGCTGCAGTGTCTCCGCGGTTTGAGGATACAACCTGCCGATGCCCGCTTCCAGATCCTCCAGCTCATATTGCACCATAAGCTCATCCGCGCGAAGGCGTGCCTCTTCGGAGCTATCCGGCATCAGATTCCGCCAAATATCCTCCAGCAGCATACCGAGGCAGCCAAGCAGCTCCTCAAGTGGAGGAGTCTGGTCATAGAGCCCTTCCTCGCGCAAGGTGCGGAATAGCCGCTCATGTACCGTCTCGAGCAAGGTAGCCGTTTCGAACAACGTGCCGTCCATATCAAAGATTACCGCTTCCGGCCGCTCAAATTGTATCGCCATGACATTTTCCCCCTTTAAAGTCTGCCATTATCATAATGGAAAGGAGGGACATGCCGCAACCTCGCAGCAGGATTTACTCGATGCCTTCCAGCCACTTTTCCACCTGCTCCGGATGTCCGTCAGCCCATACTTTAGCTGCTTCTTCCGACGATTGACCGTCTTGAATGGCAACCATAACTTCAGCCATATCATCTGCCGTCCACGTAAATTGATCCAGCAGCGTATAGGCATCGGCCATATCCGACTTCAAATCTTTGCGGGCTACCGTATGAATGCTCTCATCACCGCCATATACGCCTTTTGGATCCTCCAAATATTTCAGGTCCATATTGGCAAACATCCAATGCGGAGTCCATCCCGTAACGATGATCGGCTTTTTCGCCTCATAAGCCTTCTGCAGCTCCGTTGCCATCGCAGCCGAGGAGCTCTCAATCAATTTCCACTTGCTGTCCAATCCATAATCCTTCAGAGCCTTATCGGTTGACTGCATAATACCTGCACCAGGCTCAATTCCAATGATCTGGTAATCTACGGACTTACCTGTCGCATCGTTTTTCAAATCCTCTATAGTGCTTTCCTTCATATAGGAAGGAATTACGAGGCCTGTTTTTGTTCCTTCAAGATTAGGACCAAGATCATCAACGCTGCTTCCGTACTTCTCCAAGTACGAGGCATGCGTTGTCGGAAGCCACGCGGCTACCATGGCATCTGCGCTTCCATCCGCAATGCCAGCCCACATTGGACCCGCATCAACCTGAAGCAGCTCAACGGAATAGTCAAGTTTAGATTCCAGCACGTATTTCACGACATTCGTGCTTGCAATTTCGGAATCCCAAGCCACGTAAGCCAATTTGATTTCTTTCGAGTCGGTTTTCTGCGAACAGCCTGCAAGAGCAGCTGCTAATACCATTGCCGATAAAGCCAATCCCCATTTTTTCTTCAACATGCTTCACCTCTAGCGTTTATTTTTTTTCACGATATGGTTAGACATCCGATCTAACAGAATAGCCAATACGACGATGGAAATGCCTGCTTCAAATCCGGTTCCCGTTTTGGTTTGGGTAACCGCGCGATATACATCAGCGCCAAGTCCCTGTGCACCAATCATCGATGAAATAACGACCATGGACAGCGACAGCATAATGGTCTGATTAATGCCTGCCATCATCGTAGGAAGCGCCATAGGAAGCTGCAGCTTGAACAGCTTCTGGTTCGGCGTTGATCCAAAGGCATCGGCTGCTTCAACCAATTCCGAAGGAACCTGCCGGATCCCCAAGTTGGTCAATCGGATCGTAGGCGGCACAGCAAATATAATGGATGCAATGACACCTGGCACAACGCCAAGGGAAAAGAACGAAACAGCGGGCAGCAAATAAACGAATGCAGGCATTGTCTGCATGAAATCAAGCAAAGGAGTAATAATGCCTTGCATGAAAGAGCTCCTTGCGCACAAAATGCCCGTCGGTACGCCAATAATGATGGATAGCAGTGATGCCGTCAGCACGATTGCTAATGTTTCCATGGCATTTTCCCAATAGCCTAGATTATCAATAAGCAACAGCCCGATAAACGCAAATGCTGCGACTTTCCATTTCCCAAGAAACCAAGCTAAAGCCGTTATGATCAGAACCATGATGATCGAAGGACTAAAGAGCAGAACATTGTGGAGAAAATCAACGATGGAGCCTATAATCAGGCGTATGAAGTCAAACAACGGGGAAAAGTGATTTTCTAACCAGCTTTCTAACGATTCAATCCAGTTACCAAGTGGAAGCTTAGGAATATTCATCGGACGGCACCTGCTTCTGGTACAGCATTTCCGGCAAGTGCGGCAAAGACCGCTCCACGGATCACGATGCCTAGCAGTCGGTTCGCGTCATCCGTTACAGCCAGCGGGATTTTAGAGTCCGCCATGGGCTCAAACAATTCATTTAACGGGGTTGCCGGAGAAATAACCGGTAAATCCTTGATTAAAATTCCCTCTAACGGCAAGCCTTCTTTCAGTGCGGCAGAGGCAAGCTCTGCGGTTATGACACCTAGAAGCTTCTTCCCCTTATCAGTCACATACAAGCTCGATATCCCTTGCTCCTTCATGATTTGAAGAGCAACACGAGGGCCACGTTCGAGCATAATCGTTCCGGGCTTCCGCATGACATGCGCTGCGGTCAGCACCTTGGAAAGATCAACATCCTCTATAAATTTCTCAACGTACGGGTTAGCCGGATTTATCAATATTTCGTCAGGCGTGCCAATCTGTACGATAACGCCATCTTTCATTAATGCGATCTTGTCTCCGATGCGCAGTGCTTCGTCAAGATCATGAGTAATAAAGATGATCGTCTTCTTCATACTGGATTGCAGCTGCAATAATTCATCCTGCATATCCTTGCGGATCAACGGATCAAGCGCACTAAATGCTTCATCCATCAGCAGAATATCCGGGTCATTCGCAAGGCTTCGGGCGAGCCCAACGCGCTGCTGCATTCCTCCGCTCAATTGATCCGGGTAGCTGTTTTCCCATCCGCTTAGGCCTACCAGCTGCAGAGCTTGTTCAGCCTTTTGCTTTCGGAACTGCTTTTCTATCCCTTGAATCTCGAGACCGTATTCTACATTTTGCTGGACCGTCCGGTGAGGAAACAGGGCAAACTTTTGAAAGACCATGCCCATTTTCTTTCGCCGGAATTGTCTTAGCTCTGCGGAACTCATCTGTACAATGTCACGCCCCTCGAACAAGAGCTGACCAGATGTTGGCTCAATCAATCGATTCAACAAGCGGATCAAAGTGGACTTGCCGCTCCCGGATAAACCCATGATGACGAAGATTTGACCTTCCTCAATCGTGAAGCTTGCCTGGTTCACCCCTACTGTCATTCTCGTTTCTTTTAAAATTCGTTCTTTCGTCCATCCTTGCTTAAGGAACTGCATCGCTTGTTCCGGATGGTTACCGAATATTTTAGTCAGTTGTTTGGCTTCGATGATGGACATTTCTTCCCTCCTAAAAAGATTGTCACCACAAATGGCCGCCATTTTGGCCACTTGTGATAATCTTGCTTCGTAAGCATGTGCTTAAAGAATTGTGAAGCAATTCTTGCTTCGTGAGCATTAGCTCTAAAAAGATTGTCACCACTAATGGCCGCCATTTTGGCCAATTGTGATAACCTTGCTTCGTAAGCATGTGCTTAAAGAATTGTGAAGCAATTCTTGCTTCGTAAGCATGAGCTTGTTAGTGTACTGACGACAGTTTAGGCCTTAATGCCTTTTTTAGTCAACACTAATATCCGTACGTAAATTACGTACAGTTTAAACTTTGCGATATAAATACTCTAAATCCCTCCAATTTCCTCCTAAATGCATATAGAAATGAATGCTTTACTTTTATTTTCAGATAAGCTTACAATATCTATGAAGTGTGACAAGGTGACACCCAGGAGGCAATTATGGATGAGAATTTATCGCCCGAGCAATCACGCATGCTGCATACAGCACGTCAGCGTGTGATTGACTCAATTGGCAAAAACATGGATCTATACGGCATAACCTTATCAATTGGTCATCTGTACGGTTATATGTATTTTCAGAATGAACCAATCACCTTGGATCAAATGAGCCAAACGATGGGTATGAGCAAAACATCCATGAGTACGGGGATGCGTACATTAATGGATTTGAAGATGATTGATAAAGTTTGGGGTAAAGGGTCGAGGAAAGACTTTTACGAGGTCGTTCCGGATTGGTATCAGAACTTTACGGATTTCTTTTCTATTAAATGGCGCAAAGCTGTCGAAAGTAATATGACCTCTCTCGAGAAGTCGTTAAAGGAAATTCACATGCTTCAAGCAACGGATCCGGATAACAGAAGTCTCCAAGAGATCACTTCCATTGATGAGCAAAAAATTATTGAAGCGCTCAACTATTACCACTGGCTGCATCGTTTAATTGATTCGTTTGAGTCAGGTAAAATATTTGATTTCATTCCAAAGGAACCAAAGGAAGAATAGGTTAATACACAAGTATTAAAGGAGCCGGTCACAAACAGGCTCCCTTTTTCATTTTTCAGAGGAGTAACGAGCCGGATATCTGGATCAATAGCCCCGTGTTTATGATTTCATTTTTTGTTAAGCCAGCCAGAATGATTTATAAGAAAGAAGCGCATAATGATTTTTGTATATTGCGGAAATAACACTGAAAAGAAATATCATATGATAAAAGGAGAGGCGTTAGTTAATGTCGAACAAAAAGAGCTACTATTCATTTGAAGATCCGGCTGGTACTACCATTGAATTTCAAGCGACCAGCTTACAGCAGGCCATGGTGATTAAGAAGAGTCGGGCCATAGAACTTGGGATTCCTAAAGAAGCTTTTGAGCTAGTGAGCATTCGTAAAAAACCAAGTCAGAGCGAATAGATTTGTTAAATAAGACTGAATTTGCGGTCAATTGCGCTTTCATAGGCTTATTCCTTCCATGACCGGAATTTCACCGGCTTGAAGATACGTGCCACTGGGCATGCCCTTTAATAAAAACAGCAGCCATCTCTGGCTGCTGTTGTGTCGTATTGAGCTATAAAATACGATTGCTTGCAAATACACGTCATCCTCATATCGATCAGCCAATATACTCATGCCCCTTCTCCTCCGCAGAGCAAACTCGCTTTATACCGTAATGTCCCTTTTCTTAAAATAGCTAAAAGCGGTAGCTAAGCAAATAATTACAATAGAGACCATTACAATAATATACTTAGAATCAATTCCGTTCGTAGTTATAATATCCGCTGCGTCAATATAATGAAAAAAACTAAAGTGTTTAATCAATGCAAGATCCTCAGACATTGCAGAGATAACATTGAGAAAATAGGAGAATAACACGATGCCAAGCGACGTTGAAGTAATATTTCTTGTACGGCGCAATGCAGAAGACAACAAGAAGGCAATGGAAGCAAATGTTAAATGCAAAAAGAAGGTTGCGAGTGTGAGTAATAAAAACGTACCTGGGCTAACATCCGACGTCTCTGCAAACTGGAATCCCGCTAGAGCAGCTAGTACGATAATCGTGTTCAAAATAATTAAATTCACTATAACCGCCAACAATTTCTGTCCGATGACTTGAAATCTTGTAACGGGTTTGGACAATAAAAATTCGATAGTCTTCTCGGCTGATTCTTTTGCCACAATGTTGCCGGCGAGTATTGCTGCATAGATACTTCCAACGAGAGTAGGCATAAGATATACGCGAATACCATAGTAGCCGATTAGTGAATCCATCCCCAGGCGATCCATCCCAAACGCTTTTTTCATTGCATCAGGTAGCGAGTCTATCATTGCTCCCACTGTTTCCTGTTGCTTTGCCATTTGTGGGAAGACTGCTAATGTCAACAGAATTAGACCTCCAATAATTCCACTCCAAATCAAAAGTGGCTTGAGATTACGAACAATCTCTCTTCTAAAGATCATTGGTTTTCTCCCCTTCCTGTTTATAATAATGCATAAAGATCTCATCCAAGGATGGTTCTTCGATCCGTATGTCCTGATAAGCCAATACGTTTATTGCATTAAGCAATTCCCGAATATCGCCCCCATACAAAAGTTGTATCTCGTTTCCACGAATTTCACATTTCACAATCCCATTGATGTTTAAACTCACATGTTCCGGATGGTCAATCGTAAGAATGACACTTCTAAGTTGATTTTTCATCAAACTTTCAATCGATTCTACTTTGATGAGTTGGCCCTCTTTAACAATGGCAACCCGGTCGCACAAGTTACGCACTTCGCTAAGCACGTGAGAAGAAAAAAATATCGTTGTTCCTTTTCTGCGCTCATCCTCAAGCATGCGAAAGAAAACTTGCTGCATGAGAGGATCAAGCCCACTGGTGGGTTCGTCGAGTATAAGGAGCTTCGGGGAATGAAGCAGTGCCTGAACAATACCAACCTTTTTCCGATTGCCAAATGACAGATCCTCTATCTTGCGATGAAGATCCAATTCAAGTTGACTGGACAATTCATGTATTCGATGTATATCTCCCTTCGGGTAGAACTTAAGGGAATACAACAACAAATCTATAACTTTCATGTCGTCATAGTAGTGAACCTCCGACGGCAAATATCCCACATTTCTTCGAATTTCCTTCGAATGTCGAACAACATCCTTCCCAAAAATCGTGGCTCTGCCTTCCGTAGGATGAATAAAATTTAGCAGTGTACGGATCGTCGTACTTTTACCGGCGCCATTTGGCCCAATAAACCCGAATATTTCTCCTTCATCAATTGAGAAGGAAATATCAATTATACCTCGGTCTTTTTTGTAATACTTCGTTAGATGATGAATGTCAACGATATGCATGTCGTTCACTCCCTTAGTAATTTTGGAAATCCCTCAATATAAAAAGCCTGCACCAGCAACGACTGTGTATCGACACAGTACGCCCTTGGTGACAGGCTCCTCCAAAAATGCAGCTATTTAGCATCATCATATTCTTAAATAAATCAGATCATACCATTAACCAGTTTAAAGTACGATTCGATAAATGGTTTTGGATCCATGGAAACCATAAAAGGAAAAACTCCTTGATTTGTATGTAAATAAAGAATTCCCTCCCCGTCTCCTATATTTTTGTAGGATATATCCAAAACATCTTCCAATCTGATTTCTCTGTATTTTGTCTTTATCTTTTCTTTGTACAGAAACATCTTCCTTGCTTCTTTAACTATTGTTTGCTCAGCATTCAATATTTCCCTGCGCACTTTATAATACTCCAATACAGCAACCCAATTTATATAACCCACTCCGCTCAGATGAATTTACGATAATCTATTTATCTCTACTCCATTTAACGCTGAATTATCGGAATTTTTGAGACAGGTTGTTTTTATTAACCTATCATCAGCTTTTCCTTCGGATACCGGAAATATTGTTTTTTCGATGACCTTGTCATCGCATAAGCCAGTGTTAGAGGTCCAAGACGCCCAATAAACATCGTTGCGATAATAACCAACTTCCCGGCAGTTGTCAGCTTCCCCGTTAAACCTAATGTCATGCCCACGGTCCCAAATGCGGATGTAGCCTCGAAAAGGATGTCCATAAAATTGTGATTGGTATGCCGCTCCGTTATCGTAAGCAAAATGGCGCAAATAAGAACGACGCCAAGCGAAATAATGATAACGGCCAATGCTCGCAAAATAAAATCGGTTGCCAGTCGTCTCTTATAAATCTCAACGTCTTCTCTGCCTCTGACAATGGCGTAAACGGTCATGATAAGTACGGCAAACGTATTGGTCTTGATTCCGCCTGCTGTAGAACCCGACGAACCGCCAATAAACATCAGAATAATCATTAACAATTGAGATGTCGGCAGCATTGCAGCAGTATCTATCGAATTAAATCCGGCTGTTCGAGTGACAACCCCTTGGAAATAGCTAGCCCATAAACGCTGCGGCCAGGTTAACAGACCGAACGTTTCGGGATTGAGCAGTTCCATGCTTAAAATCAGAACGGTTCCGCTTCCGATAAGTATCGCATTTGTAGTAAGAACGATTTTGCTATGCAGGGACAGATCCTTCCAATTTCGTTTTTTCAAAAAGTCAAGAACAACCGTAAAGCCCAGCCCGCCAAAAATAAACAGAAGCGTAATGACGATATTAACGGTTGGATCGCCCACGTACCGCATCAGACTGTCTGACCATAACGAGAAACCGGCATTATTAAACGCAGATATTGCATGAAAAACTCCGTAGTACATTGCTCTTGCCGTTCCATACTCCCCTGACCATCGTAAAGCCAAAACAAGTGCAGCCAAGGATTCGATAATAAGCGCAATTAGAAATATATTTAACGCCAGTCTGACCACGCCTTGTGGGGAATAGGAATTAATCGACTGCTGAATAAGCAGTCTTTCCCGCAATCCAATCTTTTTGCCGATAACAATCGCAAACAAAACCCCGAATACCATGAACCCCAGGCCGCCGATTTGAATCAGCACAAGAATGACCAGCTCTCCGAATGTGGTAAAGGTTGAGGGAACATCCACGACGGATAAACCCGTTACACATACCGCAGAGGTGGCGATAAACAGAGCATCGATCCATCCGATGCTCTTGCCCGAAGCCGATGATACGGGTAAAGCAAGAAGGATCATGCCAAAGACAATCAATATAGCAAAGCCAAGAATAATTATTCTTGGCGCTGAAATTTTTTTCGATTTGCTAGGTTCTTCTGCTGTTGGAACACTTGCTTCATTTCCAGCCATAATACACTCCTTTAATTCGTTAGCCGATCCACTCTACTCGTTTCAACAACCGATGCTTCATAAGCTGCAGAACAAATTCGGCATAAAATTCCGGACGCACAATTGCACTATACCGATGATTCGGGTAAATATAGAACAAGACATCCGTATACACATCATCGCTCTCGAAAAAAGCCCGCACTGCCTTCAGCTTAGGTAATATCTCCTCTGCATGATCAAGTACTTGAAGATGGAATTCAATATCTTCACCGTTTTTGGATTCCACAATTTCAAGATCCTTGTTGTTGTATTGATAAGCCAGTATAGCATTCGCCCCCTGTTATATAAGATATCTTAAATAAACGTATACACTGGATAACACGATGGATAAAATCATTAACGGGAAAGCCACCTTGAAGTAAGCTAAAAACTTGATTGGATAACCTTCTTTGCCGGACATCCCTGCCGCAATCAGATTAGCGCTGGCACCAATAAGCGTCCCGTTGCCGCCGAGGCAGGCGCCAAGAGCAAGACTCCACCACAAGGGCTCCAAATTTTGCACGCCCATATTCCCCATTTCCTGGATCATGGGAATCATCGTTGCAACAAACGGAATATTGTCCAGAAAAGCCGATGCAATCGCGCTAAGCCACAGAATCAGCATGGAGGTTGCAACGGGATCTCCATCCGTCAGTTCAATGGCTTTGGCAGCCAAATCCGCAATAACTCCGGTCTCCACGAGCCCGGATACAAGAGCGAACAAGCCGATAAAGAAAAAGATTGTGGTCCATTCCACCTTGCTAAAAGCATCCTCCATCCGGTGTTCTCCTGTTAGCAGAAGCAGAATAAACGCGCCGGATAATGCAACGACTGCTGATTCAAGATGCAGCATTTGATGAAGGAAAAAGGCCAATATCGTTAGTCCCAGGATGGATAAGCTTTGCACCAACAATTTTTTATCCGTTATGATGCCGGTAAGCTCCAGTTCCATTATATTTTGTGTCCGTTCCGGCGTGGTTTGAATCTGCTTGCGGAACAGTAAGATAAACAACAGAACGTAAACTGCCATTATAATAATGATGATAGGGGTTAGATTGGTGATGAAAGCACCGAAGGTAAGCTCCTTCACCGCACTCCCGATCATAATGTTCGGGGGATCGCCAATCAAAGTAGCCGTTCCACCTACATTGGACGAAATAATTTGCGTAATAAGGAAGGGAATCGGATTGACTCTAAGCTGTCTCGTAATGCTGAAAGTAACCGGAACCATCAGAAGAATGGTCGTTACATTATCCAGAAAAGCAGAGCCTACGGCCGTTATAAGAGACAAAACGATCATAATCCGGACAGGCTTGCCCTGCGCTTTTTTGGATGCCCATATCGCAATAAATTTGAAAAGTCCGGTATCCGCTGTAATCGATACGATAATCATCATCCCGATGAGCAAGCCAAGCGTGTTAAAATCAATATGATGCAGCACAGTTTCCTGGTTGACAACACCGGCCGCAACGACGATCAGCCCTCCCAACATCGCGATAATGGTTCGATGAATTTTTTCTGTAATAATAAGTGCGTAGGCCGCCAAAAAAATAATAATGGCCCAAATGGCTTGTTGTTCCATATGCCCTCCCAAATGTACTATTAACTAAGTATTCCCAAAAAAAGACAAAAGGAGCCCGCAAATGACAGGCTCCACCGGAAAATACTTATAAAATTATTTTACAAGTTTACACAATGGAAGTCCGACTTGTAAAGTCAAAACTTGAGAATGTCTCTATTCCGCCTGTTTTTCCCCTTCTCCAAGTCCCAGCTTCAACACAAGCGGCTTGATGGTTAAACCTTGAACGAGGAGAGAGAACAGCACAACGCTAAAAGCAAGCACAAGTACGTCATCTTTGCCTTCAAAAGAGTCTGGCAGACTTAAAGCAAGCGCAATCGACAGGCTTCCCTTTAAGCCTCCCCAGTTCAGAATTGACTTCCACGCCCTAGGAAACTCACGCAGCATGGCAACGCTAGTGTAAAGCGCAATGGTCCGGACAACCAGTACAATAACGATAGCACCTGCAATCAATAACCATTTATCCGAGAAATCGACATTTTTGATTTCAAGTCCAATCATGAGGAAAATCAGCGAATTCGCAACCAGCGTAACCACGTCCCAGAACGAATCGATATTCATTCTGGTTGTAGCTGACATGCCGATACGGGCACCATAGCTGCCAAAAATCAGTCCGCTTACAACTACCGCAATGACACCGGAGACATGGAAATGCTCGGCGATAAAAAAGCTGCCAAAAAATAAAAGCATTGAAAACCCGATTTCCAGCGGGTAATCATCGTAAAACCGGATCAGCTGCGAAAAGATCCATCCCATCACAACCCCAATGGCGATCCCGCCAACCGCAAATTTTAGAAACAACCACAGCCCGCCGCCAACTCCTGCCCAGCCCATATCCACATATGAGAGAAGATAAATGGAAGAAATCTGGAACAAAACAACAGCTATACCGTCATTAAATAATGATTCGCCTTCAATAATCGTAACGAGTGATTTGGGTACACCTAGCGATTTAAAAATCGAAATAACGCTAATCGGATCGGTTGCACTCATTAGGGAGGCGAATGTAAATGCTACTACAACCGGCAGCCCGAGCCAATAATAGGATCCTGCCGCAATAAGAAGGAAGGAAAGCAAGGTTCCGCCAATCGCCAGAGCCAGCACTGGCTTGCTATGTTTCATCAAATGCGCCACAGGCAGCTTCAGTGTTGCGTCGCCAAGCAGAATCGGCAGAAACAACGAAATTATGACCGCCTGAAACACATGCGACTGGGTAATAAAACTCTCTGCTTCCTCTAATAACGGAATATGAGTCACGCCGAGTATAAGTCCTACAATAACAAGTGCAATGGAATAAGGCTGGTTTAATTTCTTGGCAACTGCAATGACAAACATGGACACGGCAAGCAGTATTAACAGTTGAATAAACGTTTCATTAAATAATTCCATAGGTATATCCTCCGTTTCCTGATCACACCTTACCGATTTCATTCTTCCTAAACCCTGCTGTTGTCATTCACCTCTTTGAAAGATTAGAATAAAAAGACAAAAAGAGCCCGCTGTTGGCAGGCTCCTCCGAACTTCCGTTTTTTTATTTATCCATAATCTAACATGTTGAACGGTCTTTTGTAAATATGTTGTTATGCCTTCCGGCAAACCAGGTCATCCGTATTCATTCCCTTGACCAATCATCTTAAATCGATAAGCTCAATTACAACAAAAAAACCGCGCAATAGCGCGGTCTATATTTAACAAGGACGGAGAGGCTGACGATCTCGATCAGATGGGATTGACGGATGAACTCGTTTAGATTGACATGCAAGTAAGCTGGATTTCCAGTATTAGTCATATTACTTTGTTTGAGCAACGAATTCATTAACGGCTTGCGTAAATTGCTCGGTATGCTCAACGTGCTCCATATGACCGCCCCGCTCAAACACTACGAGGTGAGATCCTGGTATCTTTTCTGCCAATTCTTTGGACCACCTTGGCCCGCAGTTGACGTCATATTCACCAACTAGAATGAGCGTTGGCGTGGTGATCGTGTGCAGGATATCTCGTACATCCCACTCATATGGCTGCCGGTTAGGGTCTCCGAAGAAATCCAGAACAACCTTCCATTTGTCTACTTTCTCCTTAACGCTCCAGTAGTTACCGAAGTATGCGGGCAATAAGCGGTGGAGAACTGCCAGAGCCGACTCTTTGTCTCTTACGTTTTTCGAATCCATCATAGCCTGCTTCGCATCTTGAGCTTCCGCGTTATCCGGCCAACGCTCTGCAAAGTTCTCAATTTGTTTGAATTGCTCCATATACAGTTCTGGCCCCATGGAAGGAGCACTGGATTGGAGGATCAGACCGCCAAGTTCGTTCGGATAATCCAAAGCGTATTGAATGCCAACGCCACCGCCATGAGCATGACCCAGGAAGTAATACTTTTGAGCTCCGATATGCTCGGCTACTTTATGTGCGAAATACGCATACCGAGACATACTATAGTCTCCGTCTGGCAGCCTATCTGATTTACCTGTTCCTACAGGCTCTAAGTACACCATTGTCATTGTTTTCTCCAGCTCTAGCATCTGCAGATACTTCCAGTGAAATCCAGGTCCGCCCGAATGAACCAAACAAACGGGGCCGTTGCCAGCTACGTGATAAACTTGACGCACACCGTCGATGAAGATTTCATGTTCTCCAGCTTTGATATCATGATTAGATGGATTCATTCTTAAATTCCTTCTTTCTTGGTTAATTATTAATTGTAAGTTCACCTTTACTTGCCATAAACGCCGAACGACTTCAAAAATTCCTCTAATGCTTTACGCCATGGACGAAAGTCTTCAAATCCATTAGAGTGGATCGCCGTATGCGCGATTGCCGAGTACTTCGGACGAGGCGCAGGTCGTGGAAAGTCATCCGTGGAACATGGCTTTATCTCCACTTTGTACCCACTCTCCTCCATAATCGCAAGGGCAAAATCATACCAGGAACAGATCCCTGTGTTTGATGCGTGATATATGCCATATTTCTCCGAACTGATAAGTTGTACTAAAAAATGGACAAGATCCTTGGTATAGGTAGGAGATCCGAATTGATCACTAACTACTTCTAACCTATCTCGTTCCTGAGCCAATTTCAGCATAGTTTTAACGAAATTTTCCCCGTTCTGCCCATATACCCAGGAGGTCCTTACGATAAAATATCGGGCGGAAAACATTTGGGCGGCAAGCTCTCCGGCCCGCTTTGACTTTCCATAGACACTTTGTGGATTTGTAGGCGCATATTCCACATATGGATTAGAAGCCTTACCATCGAAAACATAATCCGTACTGATATAACATAGCTTTGCCCCTATATTTGCTGAGGCTCTTGCTACATTTTGGGTACCAAAATCATTCATTTTGAAAGCTAGTTCTTCCTCGGATTCGGCCAAATCTACATCTGTGAAAGCAGCGCAATGGATGACGACATCTGGTTTAAAAGCTTCAATTACCTCTACACACTGTGTCTCATTCGTAATATCAAGCTGCTTTCTACCAAGACCCAAAACTTCATGACTAACCGAAAAAAGTTTGACAACATCGTGACCTAACTGGCCATACGCACCTGTCACTAATATCTTCATGGCATTCCCCTAACCGTGATGTCTTGGCTCTGAAGAATGACCAGTTAGGATTGACATCCACCAGTCTTGATGATCCAAGTACCACCGAATTGTCTCATGAATACCTATCTCAAAATTACGTTTCGGATACCATCCCAGTTCATTCATAATCTTGGTTGCATCAATCCCATAACGACGATCATGCCCTAAACGATCAGGAACATGCTGGATTAATGATTCTGGCTTTCCAAGCTCCTTTAGAATCGTCTGCACAATCTGAATATTCGTCTTCTCATTACTCCCGCCAATGTTATAAACTTCCCCGTTCTTGCCTTGGTGCAGCACAAGATCAATAGCATGGCAATGATCCTCTACATACAACCAATCACGGACATACAAGCCGTCTCCGTAGATCGGAAGAGGACGATCGTTTAATGCATTTACAAGCATGAGCGGGATTAATTTCTCAGGAAATTGATAGGGCCCATAGTTATTCGAACAGCGTGTAATGTTAACTGGCAAACCGAATGTCTCATGATAGGCACGTACAAGCAGATCGGATCCAGCTTTACTTGCCGCATAAGGACTATTAGGATGAAGTGGTGTTTGCTCGGTAAATAGCCCTGTTTCGCCAAGCGTTCCATACACCTCATCCGTAGAGACATGAACAAACTTCTTAACTCCAACTTTTACAGCAGCATCAAGTAAGACTTGCGTGCCTAATACATTGGTCTTTGTAAAAATATCTGGTTCCACAATACTGCGATCCACATGAGATTCAGCCGCAAAATGAACAACGATATCAATTCCCTGTCCAAACAAACGGTTCATTTGTTCTTTGTTTGTGATATCGCCTTTTATAAATGAATGCTTGCTGCCTCTTGGAATTATTGACAAATTCGTTAGATTTCCCGCGTACGTTAATGCATCTAAATTAATTAGTTCATAATTCGGGTAGCGATCCAGCATATAATGAATGAAGTTGCTGCCAATAAATCCAGCTCCTCCTGTGACTAGTATTTTCATGACCTTATTGCTCCTAGAAATTTAGTTCCGCATTAACAAGTAGCGGATGCTCCTGATCTTTACCCGATAATATAGGATTCACTGTAGGCCAATCAATATTTAATGCGGGGTCACTCCAAAGTATCCCCCGATCCTGCTCAGGAGAGTAAAAAGCATCAACCTTATATAGAACTTGCGTATTGGGAACTATGGTACAAAAGCCATGTGCAAAGCCTCGTGGGATAAGCAGCTGCCGTTTATTAGCCTCACTTAGGATGACACCTACCCATTGGCCGAAGGTAGAAGAATTTGGGCGGATATCAACCGCAACATCATAAATGGCTCCTGTAATTACACGAACTAGTTTTGTTTGAGCATGGGGATTTAATTGATAATGCAAGCCTCTTATAACCCCGCTCTGAGCGGACAAGGAATGATTATCCTGAACAAATGGAGTGTCGATGCCATGCTCAGCAAATGTTGCCTGACTGTAACTCTCCATGAAGAAGCCTCGGGAATCACCATGAACCTCCGGCTCAACAACATATAATCCTTCTAGCCTTGTAGGAATGAAATTCATTAGCACCAACACCTTACCATTATTAATTCCAGTAGTTGTCATCTAGAAGTAAATCCTTGGCTAGTTCATTAGCGTGTACTAACGACTCATGCGTCCCCGCATCAGTCCACCAACCCTTCAGGATATCAAATGTGAGCTCGTTTCTCTCGATATAAGCATTATTCACATCCGTAATTTCCAATTCGCCGCGATCGGATGGTTTCAGTGTCTTCACGATATCAAAAACGGAGTTGTCGAACATATAAATACCCGTGACAGCATAATTGCTTTTCGGATATCGGGGTTTCTCCTCAATCGATATGATCTTATCTTCTAATAGCTCTGCCACACCATATCTCTCTGGGGCTTGTACTTCTCGGATCAATATTTTCGCACCTTTGCACTGCTCTTTAAAATTATTCACAAAAGGAGCAATACTCTCTTCAAACACATTATCCCCGAGAATAACAGCCATTTTGTCACTGCCTACGAATTGTTCGGCTAAATCTAAAGCCTGGGCAATCCCTCCGGCTTTATCTTGAACTTTATAAGTGAATGTAACGTTCATCTCTCGGCCACTCCCGAGCAGGTTAACAACATCCCCCAAATGCTCTTTTCCTGTTACGACAAGAATTTCGGTGATGCCGGCTTGTTTTAATTTAAAAACCGGATAGAATATCATGGGATATTTACCGACGGGCAATAAATGTTTATTCATCACTTTGGTTAGTGGAAACAGTCTGGATCCCGTCCCGCCTGCGAGAATAATTCCCTTCATTAATATCCCCCTTATCTCCCGGTCATCAATATAGGATGACAAGGATAATATTATTTGGCGTCTAACTCGGCGACGACATTCGCGATGGCCGTGTACGGATCAAGGGCAGCATATTCCGCCTTCAATCTCTGTGCATTCGCTAAGAATTCCGGCTTATTGAGTACGTTAAGGACCGCTTCCCGAATCGCCTCTGGCGTCGGTGATTGGGTTTTGAGATTGATTGCGGCACCAGTATGGGCCGTACGAGCGTTACCCTCAATCTTATCTTCGGAAATGCCGGCCAATACCATCGGCACTCCGAAACTTAACGCCTGCTGCGTCCCACCAAATCCACCGTTTGTGACGAGAACATTGGTATGCGGAAGGAGATCGACGAAAGGAATAAAATCCGCGACACGTGCATTGGCCGGTATGTTTTTGACTTCATTCTTGCTGCCTGTCGCCGCAATAACTAGAACCGGCAGATCAGCTAGCGCTTCTAATGTTGGCTCTATCAGATAACTGAAGTCACCGTTTGCTACTGTTCCCTGTGTTACAACGACAACCTTTTTAGCTTCTAACACATCCGACCACCATACTGGCAATTTAGCATCTACGGAAGGCGGGGTAGGAAGCGCACCGATGAAGCGGACGCTTTCAGGCAGGTCCGATCGTTTATAGCTCAGTTCCTCTACAGACAACTGAAGATAGCTGTCAGCACGTATGCAACTATCAAGAAGGTATGGTATTTCCCCGGTCGCTCCTAGATCCGTCAACACCATTTCATAGAGCTTCTGTGCATCCCCGAATACGGTATTTTTCATTAAGCCATTAAGCTCGATGTTGCGTGCACGTCCCTCTTCTGAGCTATCCGGTTCGAGTCCCATACCAAATGGCGCAGCATCAATGCTGGAAATTGCAAGTGGTATAACACCTACGACTATATATCCCTTCGCTCGTACACCTGGGGCACCATGCAATGCTGGCGAGATTGAGAATCCGAATGATTCTGCCATTACAATCGCTTGGTCGTCTCCATACTTCTCCAGTTCTTGTTGCAGCGCTACATATTGGCTTGGAATAGCGCTAACGAAATAACGCTGCAGGTCATAGTTAACCTGAGTCGGCCCTTCCAGGGCGAGTCGCTCGGGGTCTAATAATTCCTCGGGCTTCCAATCGGCTGCACCAGTAAATGAAACAAATGCGGCGCCTGTCTTTTCGACAGCCTCCTTGAATATAGATCCAGTAATAATAGTCACCTCGTGACCGCGGCGTATAAGGTCTTTGGCTATAGACAGCATGGGAGCGACGTGTCCATATACAGGTGTAATGGGAATGATAACTTTTGACATAATAGAACCTCTTTCTTTTGCGCTATAGCAAACATTTAATGTTTTATCTGGAAATTGACTAGTTCAGCGGATGAATAGAAGTCCTCTTGGTTGTCGATTTTTTTACCTGCGCAGTAATGAGATCGATCATTCTCATAATGGAACTCCATCAACGTTTTGTCAACGAATCTATCGCAAACTTAATATTTCATAAATTCTTCCGGTTAGTAATTTTATGTTTAAAAAATATAATATTCTGGCTTATTTGGACCTGAGATTGTTTTAATTAAAAGGGATAATAAGGATTGATTAGGTATTATTAGTTTTTCGTTAAATTGTTCATGATCGTTCTTTTACCGATTGTTCTAATATGATAAAATCGTTCTGAAGAGGTGAAAACGATGACAAGAAGCAAAGAGTTCGATGAGAGAGAAGTACTTTTAAAGGCAATGTATTTATTCTGGGAAAAGGGTTATGAAAAAACCTCGTTACAGGACCTTGTTACGCATATGGGGATACATCGCAGAAGCCTGTATGATACTTTTGGCGATAAGCATAGCCTCTTTGTAAAGACGCTGGAACTGTACGAGAAACACAAAACAGCAACTATTCAGGCAGAAGTAATACGCGGTCGTTCGGCGAAACAGGCCATTCGCTTCATCTTTGATTTGCTGATTGAAGTGAATGACGATCGACCGTTAGGCTGCTTGTTTGTGAATTCTGCGACCGAACTCGCTTTGAGGGATCCGGAAGTACGTGAAATAACAAACGAAGGTTTTAATAACGGGGAGAAAGTTCTGTTAGACATCATTCAAAAAGGTCAGCAGTCGGGCGAGATTCCTATTGATAAAGATGCAAAATTACTTGCGGCTTTTTTGCAGACTACACTGATTGGATTAAGAGTATTAGTTCGAACGTCCACTGATAAAAAGAAGCTGCATCAAATAGCAGATATTTCCATAGCGATGCTTGACGCTTAAAGAATCCTATACTAAGTCTACACAATAACTTGACGATAATAATTATAGAAAAAGAGGAACCCGAATCCTGTTACGCGTATTGTTACCGAGGATTTGCGAGGATTGAGCTATTGGATGTTTCCAATAGCTCTTTCTTGTGTTCACGATTCACCATGTCTACAAAGCTTTTTGGCTCTGTCTTCAATTCCTATTCCGTTAACTCTTGAGTGTGAAAAAAGCTGCTTCTAATCCTCTGGCATGTAACTTCCACAATCCGGACATTTGATTGAGAAGGTCGGATTGTTAGCTAATAACTTTGCTGCATCTATCCATTCTTTCTCATCCGAAACCTCCAACAAAAATAGCAGCCGAATAGTGACGGCTGCTGTCATGGTGTTTCTGAACTAACGTTCCCGGTTAGTTGAACAAGGAATTTCTATATTCCCTCATATACTTCTTCTAAATACTTAATAGATTCTTGTTGAGCCTCTGATTTTATTAGGATATGGATTTCATAATCTGATCTAAGATTTAAATAAAATGATATTGTAAATTTAATTGCTTTATAACAGCTTTCCCTTTCGTGGATGGCTACTGTTTTTTCTAATTTCTCTATGAAGTCTGGTGCATCTTCTTCAATTCTTCTTACCCCTCTTGGTAATGAATTGTTTTTCATAAGCACTAGCGGTCCGATAACCGTTCCTCTGAGAAATGAAAGGAAATCAACTACTTCAAACAATTCCCCTCTTCCAAGTTTAGTAGCAACATAATGTATCCAAACCCAAAATCGATCTTCAACCCATTGCATATCTGGATAGGGAAAAGAATAATTGTTTTCACTTAGTACCTGACTTAAAGATGAATCCCTTTGCCAAACTAAAATAGGTTTTTCCACTCCATGAGTTACCTCTTCAATGGTTACAAATTTTAAATCCACATGAAGAATAGGGGCATTGTACAAGCAAATTAGTAGTCGAGGCTCACCTACATGCTCCCCAGTAAATCCCGATAAAAGATGACCAAATCTACTTGCAATTTGCAGTCTATTCATCATTATTTCGTCTTGGAAGGTTGAGTCATAAACAAGAATCAAATCAAGATCACTAAACTGATCCATAGTATTGTTTATCATTGAACCACCTGCAAGTATACCTATAAAACGTTCATCTTCTTTTATTTGCTTTTTTACTTTTTGGATAAAATTTTCATGCTGTTTTAACATGCAAATCACTCCTGTAAATTGACCTACTAAAAGTAGGTATTATGACAGATTAACACAATAGATGTATAAATTTCAATAGTGATTATTTTACTCTCGATAGGTAAAATATTCTTTCTTGTTAAGCTAAATTGCCCTTTCTTTCAATAAAAATGCTGAGCTTTCAGCGCCCTTCCCAAGAAATATGGTTGTTCATAATAATGAATAGCTTTACCGGATATTGGAACAATATATCCTAGGTTACCTCAAGAAAGGACACAGCTATGACGTCTAACAACAGGTACGGGGAATATAAGCAATCCAAAAATACCCCTGTTTGCGATACGCCCGAAAGCGACATTCAACAATCGATTTCACAAAGCTTGTCCTATACCCGAGAAGAATTGGAAAAGTTTTTTTCACATAGTCACGACATTGTCATGCAGCCCTCCCGGTACGGTGCCGCGTTTCAATATGAAGCACTCTCAGTTCATTGCAGCACCATTGTCGAAGAGAAGGAAGTGCTTTTCTTAAAATCTGCTTTCCTTGATATTGTCGCCCAAGAATCAGAGGTATTTCATACAATTGAACCTGAGAACATCGTGCATTTTTTTGAAAACCGAGGTGTAACCTCGAACCGTGTTTCAATCGTGGAAGCACTGGCCGATGCCGTAAAACAAATTATGAGCGGACACGTGGTTATCTTTTTTGACAGTTGGAATAAAGCTCTCAGCTTTAACGCTTTTTCTGTTGAATCGAGAGCGGTAAACGAGCCAATTACAGAGCCTGTAGTACGTGGTCCACATGACAGCACCACAGAGGATCTAACGAAAAACATTGGTTTGCTTCGGACGCGATTGAGAAACCACCTTTTTAAAATCGAGATGTTTTCTACGGGAGGTGATTGCCAGACCACAGCCGCATTCGGTTATTTAGAAGGCGCCGTTAATCCAGAAACGCTGAAAGAGTTCAAAAAACGACTTGAAGCAACAAAAGATGTTGAAATACTGGATACCTCTTTTATTGAGGAATTAATAGAAGACAGCACCTATTCCCCTTTCCCGCAGTATCGCTATACAGAGAGGCCCGATACGGGAATCGCCGCCGTATTAGATGGCAAAATCATCGTTATGGTTTCAGGCTCGCCATCCATTATGATCTGTCCCGGTCTGTTCGCCGAATTTTTTGCGACGAGCGAGGATTACTATTACCGGACGGTCGAGGCAACTCTATTGCGGCAGCTTAGGATTATTGCTTTCTTCATGGCGCTTATGCTGCCAAGTATTTATATTGCAATGAGCACCTTTCACTCAGAACTGATCCCTACTGTACTGTTGATGGCTGTTTTGGAAACTCGTGAAGGCATCCCGTTTCCAGCACTTGTGGAAGCTTTGTTAATGGAGTTTTTCTTCGAGCTTCTGCGTGAAGCGGGTATACGCCTCCCCCGACCTGTCGGCTCAGCTGTTAGTATCGTTGGTGCTTTAGTCATTGGACAAGCTGCCATTCAAGCTAAAATTGCCTCGCCTATAATGATTATTATAGTAGCTTTGACAGGAATCGCTTCCTTTTCCATGCCCCAGTATTCGCTCGGGGTAGCGCTCAGGGTACTGCGTTTTCCGTTAATGATATTATCCGGAACTTTGGGAGGCTTCGGATTAATGATGGGGCTGCTGTTTATTCACTTGCATTTGACGTCTCTCAGATCCCTTGGGCAGCCTTATTTGGCAACGTTCGCTCCGCTGCGCATACGCGAGCTTCGTGATGTATGGATACGCGCTCCTTTGAAGACTCTTCTCCGGTCGCCGCGGAACAAGCACATGCACAAACAGCGGAAATCATAACGATTCGAGCCCGTCCGTAGAGGAGAAAAATGATTATGAGAACAATCAAATCAATAGCCATTATACTCCTCTGTCTGTTCCTTTTAACCGGGTGCTGGGATAAGGCCGAGCTGGTAGAGTTCGGCTATGTCCAGGCCGTAGCTTTTGATAAAACAAAAACCGGCAAATTGAAATTGACCACGCTTTTCTTCAAACCAACCGGGGGGAGCGAAGGCAGCGAAGCTGGTAAACAATCGGGCTCAAGATCGTTTACGATTCAATCCGAGGCCCATACGGTTTTTGAAGCGATCAGGGACATCTCGCTACATTTCGGACGTAAAGCCAAGTGGGATCATATGCGCGTCATTCTAATCAATGAGAAAGTTCTCCAGCAGCGGGATATCGGGGATATCATGGATTTTTTCGCCAGAGATCATGAACCACGTGGGACGGCTTTAGTACTTGCTACAAAGGGAGAAGCCGCTGACTATTTGAAAGTAAAACCGATAATCGAATCAACACTCGGTGAGCAGCTGCGGTCCATGGAGATTGCGGCAACCCGTTATTCGGCAAAGTCCATTCACTCGAGTCTTTTGGATCTAAGCATCCAACTGCACAGCGAGGTCGGAATTGCCCTGCTCCCCTACATTCAATTATCCAAAAAGACCGAAGAGCTTTCAGTTTCGGGCATTTCTATTATAAAAGGCGGTAAGCAGGTAAGTTCCCTGTCTCCGACAAAAATTCAACAACTCTTGATGCTGACCAATCAATACAAGGAGGGCAATATTGAAATCCCTTGCGGTAAAGGGAACAAAAATGTGAAGGACGGTCTCGAAGTCCTCTCGGCAAAGACGAAGGTTGTGACTTTTATTCAGAAAGACTCGCTGACCGTTAAGTTTAATACGAAAATTACAGGAACGGTTAGCGAGATGCATTGTTCTTCCATTGTTAATAGAGAAGATGAGAGCGCATTTAAAGAAAGAATTAGAAAAGCGGTTGAACAGGAATTTTTGGATTTAATAGATGAACTACAAACCAAACGGCTGGACGTGATAGGTATTGGCAACAAAATATTCGCCAAACATCCTGCAGTATGGAAACGTTGGAGAGAGAATTGGGACGAGCGTTTCGACCTTGCTACTTTCGAGAGCCACGTTGAGATTCAAGTACTTCATACCGGCGTCACCGTTGGAAAACCGTACTCCGAGTATAAGGAGAAGTGAATGAATGTTAATTCGACTCGCTATTGTGATCCTGATCATCGCGGTAGTACTCGTCTTTGACGCTCCTAATTATAAAAAAAGCAACAAGCGAGGGCGTGCCGTTTACGGAATCTCCATCACGGCAGCCATCTATCTGGGACTTGATTATGCTGCAGGAAAAGACTGGCCGGATCTTCATAACGTTGCCGATTTTATTTTTTCCGCGCCGGCGAAAATGATCGCAACCTATTTTGAATCCAAGTCCTGATATGGTTCAAATATCGTGTGGGGGTTTTTGTTTATGAATGTAAAAGAAACGGTCAGTCCCGTGCAAATGTCCACCTTGTTTTTTATCTTCATGACCGGATCCGCTATCATCAACATCCCAGGTCCGCTCATCGGCTTCGCAAAAAACGGAGCTTGGCTGTCTCTTCTCATTTCAAGCGCTTTTGGTTTCTTTGCTTTGGCCTGTATGCTTTATTTGCATAATAAATATCCGGGCTCTACGTATATTGATTATGCCAAGGAAATGGTAGGGCCTTGGTTGACCGCATTATTATCGGTCCCTCTCATCCTGATTATGTGTCATATAGCTTCCGGAATCGTGCTTGATATGGGATTATTCTTAACCACAACGATGATGAAAAAAACGCCCATCTTCGTATTCAACGCCTTCACCTTCACGCTCATTGCATTTACGGTACGGGCAGGCATTGAAGTAATGGTTCGCATGTTCACGAACCTTATTTTGATTATGCTGTTTTTCGTATTTATCGTGCTGCTGCTCTCGATACCCAATTATCATCCTGACTATATATTACCAATCATGCCGGATGGCATTAAGCCGGTTTTGCACGGTGCCTACTTTTCGTTTGGATTTCCGTACGCGGAATCTGTTCTGTTTGCCATGCTGCTGCCGTTCGTAAAAAAGAATCCGGGCAAAAAATACAGTTTAAACCGATGGATGTTTATCGCATTACTTCTCAACACCCTCATTTTAATCTTATCCGTGATTTGTGTCATTTTTGTAGCCGGACCGGTCTCAGGCGATGTCAAATATTCTTTATATATGGTTGCGCGTCTAATTGACTTTCAGGACATTATTCAGCGAATAGAATCCGTTATAGGCATGACATTAATCGCCGGTTCTTACATGAAAGCGACAGTCGTGTTGTTTGTTTTGAATTTAACTTTAACTCGTCTGTTTGCCCTGCAGAACGATCGGCTTCTGATATTCCCTCTTGCTCTTATAACCTTGTTCCTGTCGGTTGTCATATTCGATAGCGAAATTCAATGGTTCGGTATCGTCTCGAGCATATGGCCGTTATGGATTGGTGCAGCTGGATTTATCCCGCTTCTGCTCCTGACTCTGATCGCGTGTTGCAAAACAGCAGTAAAAAATCGTAAAAAGCAGTAATCCGTAAGTTTAATCCGCGAGTCGAATATGATTTCAGGGGGAAGCGAATAACCATGGAGCGATCTGCTCAAGCAAACTATCTCGTTATCTTGAGTTGTCCCCTTCGATCAGCAATGCCATTTCCATGCGTAGTTCCTCTTAAAGTCTGCTCCAAAAACCCATTCAATTTTTTAGAACATCCCAAAAATCAATTATAGTTTTGGCACATGTTTTACTGGTCTTTTCGCTAGTTATATTACCATGTATTGGAACTAAACTTCCTTTAGCATAATAACTTGTTGATCATTTTTGGCCACCGGTTTTTATAGATGTTCTTGTCCTAATACTGGTTTGTATAGAAGTTCTTGTCTTGTGCTCTCGATAAGAATTTCTATACAAAAAATAAAAAAGCCGCAGTTTATGCGACTTTCATTGTATATATGTTCTTGTCGTCCGACAAATTCTCGGACGAACACGACAAGATCAGGTTAATAACCCCTGCATTGAACACGGCAGACGATCACTGATCGTCTGCCGTGTTCAATCCTATCCAATAGATCCATTTATAAATTCTACCCTGAACCTATATATGGCATTATTGCCCTGTTAGATAATAGTATACAGCCTGTTCATAGATCACTTAATAGAATATCAACTGTGCGCCTATCTTTGAAAATCCCTAGTGACATCATTGAACTGCACCCCAATTGTTAGATACGACTAAGATTGGAGGTGCAGTTCAGTGATCGGCTGATGTCTAACTAAAGCTTGATGTTAATTCCTACCTTACACTTTGAATACTTTTTTCGTTCCCCAATCAGACTTGATCATCTCCACGGCTTCCCTGAATCGGAGGGAGTGGACGATCTCGCGTTCGCGCAAAAACTTCAAGCCGTCCTGCAAATCCACGTCATCCGTCATATCAATTAGCCATTGATAAGTCGCGCGCGCCTTCTCCTCGGCAGCGATATCCTCGTATAAATCCGCGATCGGATCGCCTTTAGCCTGAATATAAGCTGCGGTCCAAGGTACACCGGAAGCATTCACATACATCATTCCATTGTCATGATTAACAAAGTTCTCCCCAAGTCCCGCTTCCTGCAACTGTCTTGGCGTCGCGTCCTTCGTCAGCTTATACACCATGGTTGCAATCATTTCGAGGTGGGCAAATTCCTCCGTGCCGATGTCCGTCAGGAGACCTATGACTTGATCCGGGATCGAGTACCGCTGATTCAAGTAACGCAGCGCAGCGGATAACTCCCCATCCGCACCTCCGTACTGCTCGATTAAGTATCTGGCCATCTTCGGGTCACATTTGCTTACCCGTACCGGGTATTGCAGTTTCTTCTCATATAACCACATCCGAATGACACGTCCCCTTTCCCTTTGGAAGTTCAAACAAGCATCAGACCTGTCTTACACCTGCCAAGGCCATGGACTTTCCGACCACTGCCACGGATATTTCGAGTAGCTGTTGCCAAATTGCAGAGTAGGTCCGTATAAGCTCTCAAACGACTGTCTGCATTGATGCTGCTGCATGGCGAGCTGATTAAATTGCTGTATCGCCTGTGCATCATGAGGATGGGTATCCAGGTATAAGGTTAACTCTACAAGGGCGAATCCGACTGCCTGGAGCTCCTCCAGCTTGCTGTAATATTGTTCGTCCAGAACAATGCTCACAGAATCCAACCTCCTCAAAAGAAATGCGAAGCAATTCTTGCTTCGAAAGCATTAACTTAGAATTGTCACACAAAATGGACATTCCCTGGCCGTTTGTGATAATTCTTACTTCGAAAGCATTAGCTTAGAAATGCGAAGCAATTCTTGCTTCGAAAGCATTAACTTAGAATTGTCACACAAAATGGCCTTACAAATAATACTTGGATTGATAGGAGCTGTACAAAGCCGGCCATAACGTCCCACGCCTCAGTGCCTCATGAATCGAGTATTGTGGAAGTCCTTGCGGTTGAAAATGAATGAACTGATTGGGCGGCACGACATAGGTTTTCATTTTCATAGGCGGACATGGATCACATGGGCCAATAAAAGGCTCATATACATGAATTTGATTAAGCGGATTCAGATTATTTGCGGTCTTATAATCTTTATTCTCCTTGCCATATGACATGTTTTCCACAACTGCGGTATTAGCGACAGGAGCGTTATTGGCAGCATTCGCGACATTTGCAGCATTGATGGCGTTGGCGCTGTTCTCCGCTTGAGCCGCCACATTGGCATTGTTGTTCTCGGCTCGGGCATTTCTCTCGGTGATCATCCGGTTATCCCTCCCTGACATTAAGGCATCTTCTAATCACTTTATGCCGGGCAGGGCTTATCTCATCATTACATTTTGACAAAAAAAGTCCGGCAGCGTTAAAAAACCGCTGCCGGACCCATTCATTATAATTTAATGTTAAACTTGAACAAGCCTGCCTTGCGAATAGCCATGTAGATAATAACAACAAGCGGTCCAAGGAATACTCCGATGACGCCCACCAGCTTAAAGCCGACATACAGACTGATCAGGGCGGATAAGGAGCCGATACCAACAGCATCGCCCAATATCTTTGGTTCTACAATACGGCGGAATACCGTCATAAATAAGAACAGGACGTAGAGCCCGATCCCGGCGTATAAATCGCCGGTAACAATCAGATAAGTTCCCCAAGGAACAAGCACGGTCCCTGTTCCCAGAATTGGCAATATATCCACGATTACGATCAGCAGAGCAATCGCGAGCGGATACTTAATATCCAGAATGATTAGACCAATTAACGAAATGATATAAGTCAGAGCACTCAGAATAATTTGCGAACGCAGGAAGCCAAAGATTGATTTTTTCAGATTATCCAGCACTTCATTGACTTGCGGCCGTGATTTCTCTTCGAACAAAGTCAGGAAAGTCGTTTTCATCGTATTCAGGCTGTATCCGAACATGTAGACCGCAACCAGAAAGACGATAAAGAAGATGAACATCCCCGGAATCCCGGAAGCAAGGGAAATGACGGATGAGGACAAGGTACCTACCATACCGGTGAGCGACTTGCTCATATCGGTCAGCCAGTTCTCGATCTGGCTTACGGTATCCGGAGAGAAGTTGGAGTACAGTGAGCGTGCATTCTCTACGAGATCCGTGACATAACTGCTGGCATCGCCAACGTAGTTCGGAACCTTTTGCGCGAAAGCGATAAGCTCCGCAACAACTTTTACACCCAGCAGCGCCATCAGTCCAATTAGAACGACCGTAAACAGACTGCTTGAGATGGTAGACGCGACCAGACGATTCGTCTTAAGCCGCTTCTTAAGAAATTGGGTAAATGGTTCTAGGAATATAGCTACAACCAGCGCGAGAAGAAAAGGCGCCCCTACCGTAAATAACAAATACAGCAAGAATAACGCAAGCCCCACCATAACTAAAGTTTTGATCGACACTTTAACGATTTCCTCCTTTCTCTATAAAAGATTTTACGTGTACCTATGTATGCGGGGCCATGACTTTCGTATGAACTTGTATCTATTATCAGCATACGCGTGGGCACGAAAGTAATGTCCCATTTTTCACTGTGAAAACCTTAAAGAATGGCCTTCTTCTGATGGAAGTCCACCTCTTTGTAATACATGTCCTTCACGAGCAGGTTTGGACCGCAGCAGGAAGCCGCCGGACAATGGCAGTTCACGCTTCTTGCCAGCTCATGATCCAGCCAGCGGCCGAACAATTGATCCAATTGTTCATCCTTAATATTGCCAAACGCCGGCACATCGGAGAAGTCCGTTACGAATACCTCACCGGTGAACAGGTTCACATTCAGACGGTTGCGGCCATCAGGATCATTGCGGACCGTCACGTTAGGTTCCGACGCAAGCCTCGACAAGAGTTTACGCTCCTCCGCATTATCGCTGCAATGATAGAACGGCAGAGTACCAAACAGCATCCATATGTTCTTGTCTCTGACATCCAGCAGCCTGCTGATCGCCAGCTGCATATCTTCCTTCGACAGGACCGGAAGATCCTTCGCGAACGAGCTTGGATACATGGGGTGCACCTCATGGCGCTGACAGCCCATCTCCATGATCAGCCGGTGAATCTCTTCAATCCGATCATGCGTCCGGTAATTAATCATCGACTCGGCGGAGACAAGTACTCCCGCATCGCTTAGACGCTTCGCGTTGTCAATCATCCGATCATACAGCTTGGCTGCCGCTTCCCGTGATACCGCGTGGCCAGCCTTCGCAAATCCGATCTGGTGGAAGTCATCGGCATTCGTGTAGTTAAACGAAATATGCATGACATCCAGATAAGGAGCAAGCTGCTCGTATCTGCTGTACGGCAGGGTTACATTCGAATTAATTTGCGAGCGGATGCCGCGGCTTCTTGCATATTGGAGGAGCGGAACCATATATTCCTTCACGGTCTTGTCCGAGAAGGAAGGTTCTCCGCCCGTAATACTGATCGTCTCCAAGTGCTTTACTTCATCCAGACGTTTAATCATCATTTCCAGAGGAAGCTTCGCCGGTTCCGACATTACAAGCGTATCGCCTACGGCGCAATGCTCGCAGCGCATATTACAGAGGTTGGAAACGGTCATCTCAACACTTGTCAAGGTATGTCGGCCATATTTCTGCAAGGAACGGATAGGGTCCCAAGGATCATTATGGGGAGATAACGGGGTAAGAGTATTAGTCTTCAAAGCAAAATCTATCGTATTCATTAATATCAGCACCTGACTTACATGGTTAGAATGGGTATAGCTTATACCATTGTAATGTTCGAAAGGGAATGAAGCAAATAAAATAGGCATAAAAAACGAAAAAGGAGGCACAGCCGCCCCCTTTTCTCCTGTTATATGCCGGATGCCAGGCCTACATTCGACTGCTGGCCGTTTACATTGACAATCATGGTGCTCAGCTGCTTCGATAAATCAATCTCGTAAGGTGAAGCAAGCTCTTCCCCCGCTTCATTATATAACAGCCGGACGATTGGCCGATGCGGATAGGAGTGGTTGAAATCAACCACTACGCCAGTCTCACCTGTATGAATTTGTACCGTTATCCCGATTGGATAAATCGCTACCTTATCCCGGAAGAGCTGCACCATATGCTGTTCATATAACGTGCCGGTTCCGGCATACAGCAGTTCAATCGCTTGATGCGGAAGCATAGGAGATCGGTATACCCGATTGGTCGTCATTGCATCATAGGAATCAACCAGTCCGATCCATTTGGCAAAATCATGGATTTCACTGCCCTTAATGCCGCGCGGATAACCGCTGCCATCAATCCGTTCATGATGCTGGAAGGCGCAATGGGCCACAACAAGCGGCATATTCGGCTCATCCTTCAAGAGTTCGAAGCCAATCTTGGCGTGATTCCTCATCATCTGGAATTCATGGTCGGTTAAGGCCCCCGGCTTCTTCAGCACATCCATCGGAATTTGCGTCTTCCCTATATCATGAAGTAAAGCTCCCATGCCGAGCTTCATTAATTCATCTCTTGTATAACCGTGGGCGGATCCCAACAGTGTCGTATAGACACATACGTTAAGTGAATGCTGATAGAGATAATCATCGACAATCCCCATATTCATCAGCATAATCATGGCGTCCTTATGATTGGACAAATCATCGATTATCATGTTCATCATCTGTTTAAAAGGCTGCGCGATGTACGGGTATGGAGTGCCTTTCTTCAGCTTCGGCAAATCCATCATGGCGCGGAAGTTCGATTTAATCTCCTTCAAAGCGAGACTGATCGTATTTTCACTAATGATCTCCGGCATGATGATGTCATCGGTCCTCGGATCCTTAATAAACACATAATGAATACCATATTGTTCTAACCGGACAATATGGCGACTCGTTAATTCGATGTTTTCTCCTAAGAGGACTAAACCGTCGCCCGAGAAAATTTTTTTGGCAAGTCTCATGCCAGGCTGGCATTGCGATATAGGTACCAAGCGCATGTTCTCGATCCTTCCCCTTATTACGGTGTCTATAACTAACATCCAAGCGTGAACGGCTGCAACTAAAAAGAATGTCCACAAAAAGCATGTAGCATTTCTTTTAGGAGGAGCAGCATTCGTTACGCGGGTGGAATATAAGCCCGGTATAAAGAAATAACTTCTACATTCTTATATTCGGACAAAACTAGCCGTATTGTTAATGTAAGGGATAAATTAGCGCTTGGCAACCATTTTATGCTAAAAATTCGACAATATTCTCCATCTTTCTTGGTGACAAGCCGTAATTCCGTGCCCATCTCTCAGCTCTGATGCAAGCAGATCACGAATGAATTCAGGCAAATAGTAGGATACCTCCGACGCCTGCCCCAGCGACAAATACCCGATATGAAACGTAAACATATCGATGCAGCCAACTACATATTCCCGGTCATCGGAGAGCGGCTGTCCGTTCACAAGAATCGACACAATTCGATGCAGCTCCGGAAGGGCCGGATCATACTCTACTTCCATGCCGTCAATCGCCAGCGTACCGAGCACTTCCCCCCTGAAGCCGTAGCCTTTAATCGGCATACTGGTGAAGGCAGGCAGCAGCGCCTCTTCCAGCGCTGCCCGTATGTTCGCGCCGCTGAGCAGCATGCGGCACGGATTGATCGGCGACGGACAGAGGGCATGCAGCTGCCCCTCTGTGACGTCGCCCTGCTGCAGGCCGCCTAGCAGCTGCCCCGTATTCACGATGCCTATCTCGGCATTAGTATGGCGGCGCAGGCCGGCCGCCAGCAGGTTCCCGAGCGGCGACTCCCGCTCGGGGAGGGCGGGCAGCGGCGCATCCAGCCGGGTGATTACCCGGCTGAGGCGCCGCTGGCCCGCCTCGCGGTAGCCGCCGATGATCGCGGCGGCTGCGGGATGCTCCGCATATGCGGCCATCGGCACGCATGCTGCGCGGATAACCGGGCGCTTGGCGCTCTCGTCCATCTCGAGCTCCACGCGTCCGATCTGGTCGCCGAATTTCCCGGCGGCACAGATCGATGTGCCGCCGATGACAAGCGGCTCCTCGAGCAAATGATGCGTATGCCCGCCCATAATCAGATCGATGCCGGGTATCTTTTCAGCCATTTGCTTGTCGATGATAATCCCGAGATGCGACATCACGGCAATGATGTCAACCTGCCCTCGCAGCTTCTCAACTTCTTCGCCAATAGCCTCAAACGGATCGGTCAAATCCCAGCCAAGCAGCTCATAGAAATCCGTAAACCTGGCGGTTGCCGCGATCAGTCCAATTTTGATGCCGCCCCTCTCAATAACCGTGCTGGGCAGCAGCCATTCCGGCAGTCTCCCTGTATCCATCTCGCGCATATTCGCGCAGATTAACGTAAACTTCGCTTCGCGGTACACCTGCTCAAGTGTTTCCTTCGAATAAGTAAGTCCTTCATTATTCCCTAGCGTAACGACATCGTAGCCGGCAGCATTCAAGAGCTCGACATTCACCCTGCCGTCGCTGCCCTCGGTCTCCAGCCGGATGCGGTCCATATGATCGCCGATATCCAGGCAGAGGAGATTCCCGCTTCCATGAGCATTACGCTGCTCTTCGATATAAGAAGCAATTCTCGCTGCATTCTCGAGACGGCTATGAATATCATTGCTGTGCAAAATAATGATTGGTCGATTTGAGAATGTCATGCCTGCCTCCTCAGGTTACCCGCCAATTTGAGACATACGGCGGTCGGTCGGTGTATGGGATAATGCCTCGTCCGCCAGCTTTGCCGCCATTTCGTGATTTTCAGGCTTCAGATCCATTGCCCTGTAGAAAATATTCCGCATCGCTTCCGTATCGCCAAGCGCATCTTTTACATTCAGCTCATCCACCCAATAGAGGCATGGCTTCATCGAACCGTCGGCAGTCAGACGAAGACGGTTACAGCTCTTGCAGAAATGATCGCTGACCGGATGAATAAGCCCAAAAGAGCCTGCACCGCCTGCCATCTGCCAGTCGTCCGAAGGGCCGTTTCCTTTCACATTCGTCCGTCTTGAAATCGTGTATCCTTCACGTTCTGCCGTATCCAGCACATGCGACAGCGGCAAATAATGATTTCGCCAATTATCATCCGCATGGCCAATCGGCATATATTCAATAAACCTGACATGCATCGGCTGCTCGTAAGCAAGCTTCAGGAACGATGCAATTTCATCCTCGTTAATTCCTTTAAGGAGCACGCAGTTCAGCTTGATTGGAGCAAGTCCAGCCCTGCCGGCTGCTTCAATCCCCTCAATGACCCGTTTCAGATCGCCTCTGCGGGCAATAAACTTGAACCTCGTGGGATCCAGCGTATCCAGACTAATGTTTACACGGTTTAATCCCGCATCCTTTAATGCCTCGGCATATTTGCCCAGCAGCATGCCATTAGTTGTCAACGCAATATCCTCAATGCCCGGAATCGCCTTCAGCCTGCGGATCAGACCGTCCAGTCCCGGACGCACAAGCGGTTCGCCTCCTGTAATCCGAAGCTTAGAGATACCAAGCTCCGCCGCCGTATGAACGACCTCGACGATATCGTCATAACTGAGCAGAGTACTGGTATCAGCGAATTCCATGCCTTCCTCGGGCATGCAATACAAACAACGCAAATTGCATCTATCCGTAACCGAAATACGCAAGTAATCGTGTTCTCTCCCGAAACGGTCTACCAATGGGGGCATGCCTCTCACTCCTTTTCTCTTCTACTAGAATAACATTTTTCACATGATTATGGTATGCTAATACGGAGTTCACCCTAATTAATGAGAGGTAATATGACATGACATATTCTTGGAAAATCCAGCTATTTGCGGGGCTCTCGGACCGATTCGGCAGCCCGGTTATTTATATAGAGACCGAAACACCTTCCATGACCGTAGCTGCCCTCAAGCAGGAGCTTGCCGGCAAATTTCCGGAGCAGGCCGATCTTGTAAGGATATCTTTTGTTGCATGCAATCAGACTTATGCTTCCGATGAATTCGTCATTCAAGCATCGGACGAGCTTGCCGTCCTGCCTCCCGTCTCCGGCGGAGAGCCTGAGAAGAATGAAATGGCACCTGATTGTGAATCGGCAGATGGCCGTTACGTCATCACGAAGCACCCGATCACCTCGGATGAAGTTCTCGCCAAAGTTATTGTACCGGAGCATGGCGCTGCCATCGCTTTTGTTGGAACAACTCGCGAGTGGACAATGGGACAACGTACCGTACGATTAGAGTATGAAGCTTACGCCCCGATGGCTGTCCGTACGATGGAACAGATCGGTATGGAGCTCAGCGAGCGCTGGCCGGGTACACAAACCGCGATCTCCCATCGGATCGGCGTTGTCGATATTGCAGAGACCAGTGTTGTTATAGCCGTCTCCTCCCCTCATAGAGATGCTTGCTACGAAGCAAGCCGGTATGCGATTGAAAGATTGAAGCAAATCGTTCCGATCTGGAAGAAGGAAATATGGGAGGATGGCTCCGAATGGAAAGGACATCAGCTCGGCAGCCCATGGAATCCGATTGAACCAATATCCAATTAATGGATAAATTCCTTGGAGTGGTGCTAAAAGTATAGGACAATAGTCATGATTTAGCACCCCTCTTATTGCCATAACAATCATTCATTGTTACTATTATTTCATACATACCGTTCATAATTCACTATTGAGGTGCAACGATGAGGCTGCATATTTCAGATTTAAAAGAGGGAGATATTCTGCTCAGGGACACCTTCAACGGATACGGCCTGCACGTTCTGTCCAAGGGTACCATCCTTCAGCAAAAGGATATTGCGAAGCTGTTTCAGCATCAAGTTGACTATGTTGACATTGAGGACCGGAGAACTACAGAGCAACCTGTTCATCGTACATTAGAAACCTCTGTTCATCCCAAATGGCTTCCGAACGTGCGTCCTGATTATGAGAATGCCGTCAAAGGCTTCCAGGATTTATTCATGAAAGCAACAAACGATGGTATCGTCAATCAGGACGAAGTCGCAGCCGCCTTCCAGCCTCTTCTTAAAAATTTTCAAATGGAGCGCGATGTCGTCTCCATGCTGCTGCTGCTAAATACGGCGGATGATTATACTTACCAGCATTCTGTACAAGTAGGTATGTTGTCTTACTACTTGGCTTCGTGGCTTGGCTACACAGAATTGGAAGCGCTTGAAATCTCAAAGGCCGGTTATCTTCACGATATCGGCAAGAGCAGAATTCCTTCCAGCATACTGAATAAGCCTGCCAAATTAACTGATCAGGAATTTGAAGAAGTAAAGAAGCATACGCTTTACGGCCATGAAATTATACATCAATCCTTTAAGGACCAGTCAGAAATGATGGCAATAAGCGCGCTCCAGCACCATGAACGCAATGACGGCAGCGGTTACCCGCATGGATTGCACGGGGATGAGATCCATCCCGTAGCCAAGATGATTGCCGTCGTCGACATCTACAGCGCTATGATCTCCGAACGTGTCTATAAGAAGAAGCGCGACTTGTTCTTTGTCTTGAAAGAGCTGTACAAGATGAGCTTTAATGAGCTTGATGCGCATACTACCCATACTTTTATCAAGCATATGATTCCTAACTTTATCGGCAAAAAAGCCGTTCTCGAATCCGGCGAGGTGGGTACCATCGTCATGACTCATCCAACCGAATTCTTCCGTCCGCTTGTTCAACTGGAAGACCGGTTTATAGACCTTACCGTGGACCGTGAGTATGAGATCAAAGAAATTATTTTCTAATTCGATACGTGATAACCAAACGCCCGTCCTTAAAGGACGGGCGTTTGGTTTGTTTTCCTGTGCGGGCTGTTGCCGCAAATATGATATGCTCCATATTAATGCCATTGTAAGGCTTCACAAACGATCCTGCGGGGTTCATACCAGCCATCTCTGCCACGCGGATGGATGGCCTGTTGGTGATGCGAACGAACGCATACACCATCGCGAGACGAAGATGAGAACCGCATGCTGTAACATCGCGTTAGCCCCTTCCAGCGCGAGGCCGCGGCTATCCAATGGGCACCAATCTGCCCGATAAACATGCCGGTACTCTTCTCAAAAAAAATACGTGCCCGAATTTCTCGGACACGCATCTTATAAATCATTAACCGATCGAGCCTTCCATCTCAAACTTGATGAGACGGTTCATCTCAACCGCATATTCCATCGGGAGCTCTTTCGTGAACGGCTCGATGAAGCCCATTACGATCATTTGCGTTGCTTCAGCTTCGGACAATCCGCGGCTCATCAGGTAGAACAGCTGATCCTCGGATACTTTCGATACCGTTGCTTCGTGCTCGAGCGTAATGTTGTCGTTCATGATCTCGTTATAAGGAATCGTATCGGATGTCGATTCGTTATCGAGAATGAGCGTATCACATTTAATGTTTGATTTCGCGCCTTCGGAATTACGTCCGAACGATGCGAGACCGCGGTATGTTACTTTACCGCCGTGTTTACTGATCGACTTCGATACAATTGTGGAAGTCGTGTCCGGTGCCAGGTGAAGCATCTTAGCGCCTGCGTCCTGGTGTTGGCCTTTGCCCGCAACCGCGATGGACAGAACCATACCTTTTGCGCCGCGGCCTTTCAAGATTACTGCCGGATATTTCATCGTCAGCTTGGAGCCGATGTTACCGTCAACCCATTCCATTGTCGCGTTCTCTTCTGCAACCGCACGTTTGGTAACGAGGTTGTAGATGTTTGGCGCCCAGTTTTGGATTGTCGTATAACGGCAGCGAGCGTTCTTCTTAACAAGAATCTCAACAACCGCGCTATGCAGCGAGTTCGTGCTGTAGATTGGAGCCGTACAGCCTTCTACATAGTGTACGAAGCTGTCTTCATCCGCGATGATCAGCGTACGCTCGAATTGGCCCATGTTCTCGGAGTTGATACGGAAGTACGCTTGCAGCGGAACTTCGCATTTTACGCCTTTTGGAACATAGATAAAGCTGCCGCCGGACCATACTGCACTGTTTAGAGCTGCGAATTTATTGTCCGTACGTGGAATAATCGTGCTGAAGTATTCTTTTACAAGGTCTGGATATTCACGAAGCGCTGTATCCATGTCCGTAAAGATAACGCCTTGCTTCTCCAGATCCTCTTGCATGCTGTGGTATACGACCTCGGACTCGTATTGAGCCGATACGCCGGCGAGGAACTTTTGCTCCGCTTCAGGAATACCCAGCTTGTCGAAAGTTTCTTTGATCTCTTGCGGTACTTCTTCCCATGTTTTGCCTTGTTTCTCGGATGGCTTAACATAGTATTGAATATCGTTGAAATCAAGATCATTCATGTCGCCGCCCCAGTTTGGCATCGGCATTTTGTTGAATTGCTCCAGTGATTTCAGACGGAATTCAAGCATCCATTCCGGCTCGCCCTTCATCTCGGAAATCGTGCGTACAATTTCCTCCGTCAAGCCTTTACCGGATTGGAAGACCGATTTATGCTCATCACGGAAACCATACTTATAATCTTCCATTTCAGGCATTGTCCCTGCCATGGTATTCACACTCCTCAGTTATTCGATTGTATTAAACGTGCTGCTGCTCGATTCCTTTGCGCAAGGCGTTCCACGCAAGCGTCGCGCATTTGATCCGTGCAGGGAACTTGTTAACCCCAGACAGTGCTTCGATATCTTCGTTCTCTTGGAACTCAACATCCTCGCCCTTCATGAGCCCTGAGAACCGTTCAGCAAGCTCAAGTGCTTCATCGTACGTTTTGCCTTTAACAGCTTCAGTCATCATTGACGCGGAGCTGAGGCTGATGGAGCAGCCTTCCCCGCTGAACTTTGCATCGATTACTTTGCCGTCCTCAACTTGAAGCTGTAAGGAAATGCGGTCGCCGCAAGTCGGGTTGTTCAAGTTGATGGTGACAGCATCGGTATTCAATGTTCCGCGGTTGCGTGGATTTTTATAATGATCCATGATGACTCGACGATATAAATCATCCAATTGCATGACCGAAGAACTCCTTTGTCCGGATGAGGCCTTCCACTAAGAGGTCGACTTCTTCCTCGTTATTGTATAGATAAAAGCTTGCTCTAGCCGTTGCCGATACATTCAGCCAGCGCATCAGCGGCTGGCAGCAGTGATGTCCCGCCCGGATGGCAATCCCATAAGAATCAAGTACCGTTGATACGTCATGAGGATGGATGTCACCGAGATTAAAGGTGACAAGACCAACGCGGTTTTCTTTTGGCCCATAGATCGTAATATCATCAATCGTGGACAACTTGTCATATGCGTAGGCTGCCATCTTTCTCTCATGCTTATCAATTTCGTCGATACCAATCTGATTGAGGAAATCAATTGCAGCGCCAAGTCCTACAGCACCCGCAATAATCGGCGTACCGCCTTCGAAGCGATACGGCGCCTCTTTCCAGGTTGATTCATACAAGTCAACAAAATCAATCATTTCGCCGCCGAACTCGATCGGCTCCATGTTCGACAAGAGCTCTTTCTTACCGTACAAAGCGCCGATACCGGTAGGTCCGCACATCTTGTGACCGGATAAGCCGTAGAAATCGCAATCCAGATCCTGTACGTCTATCTTCATATGCGGCGTGCTTTGTGCTCCGTCAACGACCATTACGGCACCGTTGCGATGTGCGATAGCTGTTACTTCCTTGATCGGATTAACAACACCAAGCACGTTGGATACGTAAGTCATGGCAACAACCTTCGTATTTGGCGTGATGGTTTGTTCCACATCTGCAAGCGAAATCGTGCCGTCCGGCTGAAGTGGAATGTACTTCAGCGTCGCTCCGGTCGCTTTGGCTGCCTGCTGCCAAGGAATAAGGTTGGCATGATGCTCCATCGGCGTAATGACGATTTCATCGCCTTCCTTGCACACGCTGCGGGCATAGCTCGATGCGACTAGGTTAAGCGCCGTCGTTGTCCCTCGTGTGAACACGATCTCTTCCGCCGACTTCGCATTCAGAAACTTGGCTACCTTCTCCCGTGCACCTTCATAAGCATCCGTCGCCCGAGATCCAAGCGTATGGACGCCTCGGTGCACATTGGAGTGATCCAATTCGTAATAACGACTAACCGCATCAATGACGGAACGCGGCTTCTGGGAAGACGCCGCGCTGTCGAGGTAAACGAGCGGATGCCCGTTTACCTGCTGATGCAGTATCGGGAATTGCTCCCTTACCGCTTCTATATTCATCCTTCAAGCTTCCTTTCGAGCAAACGCTGAAGCTGCTCGCGTACCGCATCAATCGGAATCTCCGATACGACAGGCGCCAAGAATCCGTAAATAATTAAACGTTCAGCGTCTTGCTTGCTGATTCCTCGGGACATCAGGTAGTATACCTGCTCCGGGTTAACTTGGCCTACGCTTGCTGCGTGGCCTGCTTTAACGTCATCTTCGTCAATCAGAAGGATCGGATTGGCGTCACCACGCGCTTTCGGGCTGAGCATCAGAACTTTTTCTGTTTGCACGCCGTTTGCTTTCGTAGCGCCTTTCTCGATTTTCGTAATGCCGTTAATGATGGCTGTAGCATTTTCTCTCATAACAGCACGAGTGACCATGTTGCTCTCCGAGCTGCGGCCAAAGTGAACCGCTTGCGTCGTGAGGCTCATTTTTTGATCTTTGCCGCCGATGCTGATTACTTTCGCATCCGAGTTCGAACCGTTGCCTTTCAGCACGGATACAGTATCGGATACAGTAAAGCCGTCATTCAAGTCGCCGATAACCCATTCCATTTGGCCGTCATTCTCGATAACTGCACGACGAAGCGTCATATCCACGCCATTGTCAGCCATATGATGAATGGAACCGAAACGAACATGCGCGCCAGGCTTCACAAATACTTCAACAACCGAATGATGAACGAAAGGTGCATCAATCGAACCCGGTTCGGATACCACATAATCCACGTAAGTAACCGAGCTGTTGCTGTCTGCAACGATCAGAATGTGCGGAGCAAATGCAGCGTCCGCCTTATTGTTGAACAGCACCGCTTGGAGCGGAAGCTCAACTTCAACATTCTTAGGCACGTATACGAACACGCCGCCGTTCCATAGTGCTGCGTGCATCGCGGTCAGCTTGTTATCGCCCGCGGATACCGCTTGGAACAAATATGGTTTAACGAGATCAGCATGGTCTTTGCATGCCGTCTCCAGATCTGTGAAGATTACGCCTTTAGCTGCAAGCTCTGCGGACAATTGCTTCAGAACTGCACTCGAGTTGTGCTGAACGATGATATTCTCCGTACCTTCAGCAACCAGCTCGCGAACTACTTCCGGCAGTTCGGCAATCGAACCAACCGCTTTGCCTTGCTCATATGCGCCAACTGCTGTCAAATTCCAGCGGTCAATGCGCATTTTCTCCGGCTTCGGCCATTCTAGTGTACCTGCCAGCTCAGCCGCTTCACCGCGAAGATCGACGAGCCATTGCGGTTCGCCTTTGCTGCGTGCAAGCGCTTCGGCCGATTGACGGTCCGTCGGAGTCGTTAATTGTGTACTCATCCCGTTATGCTCCCTTCTCCGCCGATTAAGCTTGGCCTACTGTTTCGTCTACAATGCCGAGTTCTTCTTTTACCCAATCATAGCCTTCGTTCTCAAGACGTTGTGCAAGCTCAGGTCCGCCGGATTTCACGATGCGGCCTTGCATCATAACGTGTACGAAGTCTGGCGTGATGTAGTTCAGCAAACGTTGGTAGTGAGTAATGATCAGGAATCCGCGGTCTTCGGAACGCATAGCGTTAACGCCGTTGGATACGATTTTCAGTGCGTCGATGTCAAGGCCGGAGTCGATTTCGTCAAGAACAACGATTTTCGGCTCGATCATAGCCATTTGCAAAATCTCGTTACGTTTTTTCTCGCCGCCGGAGAAGCCTTCATTCAGGTAACGGTGAGCGAACTCGGGATTCATCTCAAGTTCCTTCATTTTCTTTTCCATTTGACGGATGAATTTGATCAGGGAAATCTCGCTGCCCTCTTCACGGCGAGCGTTAATTGCGCTGCGCAGGAAGTCGGAGTTTGTTACACCTGGGATTTCGCTAGGATATTGCATAGCAAGGAACAGGCCGGCGCGTGCTCTTTCGTCAACGCTCATCTCCAGCAAGTCTTCGCCGTCAATTGTAGCGGAGCCTTCGGTTACTTCATATTTCGGGTGACCCATCAATGCGGATGCAAGAGTACTTTTACCAGTACCGTTAGGACCCATGATTGCATGGATCTCTCCGCCTTTGATTTCAAGGTTAATGCCTTTCAAAATTTCTTTTCCTTCGATCTCTGCTTTCAGGCCATCGATGACAAAATGTGTTGCCATAATATAGTTATCCCTCCAAGGTTGGTAATCGGTTTTTAGGCTCATCCCTATAAATGAATCTCCAAATGGGAATATTATAGAGTGATTCTCATTGATTCTCAATAATTATTTTATTATAAGTTTTGTTATAAATCAATGCGGGAACGCCTTTAGGCTGGAAATTATGAGCTCTCTGAAATATCTCTTCCTATTAATGCTTGTTTGATTAGCGAAACCCGCCGCTCAAATTCCTTATCTGACAATACGGGAGTCATCGCCGGCTGCGGCATCCCTTCATTCAGTCTTACCCAAGATTTGCATCCATTATAAGCTGGCTGCATAGGCAGCTCTACCGGCTCTTCCAGGAGATATACTCTCAGCAGCAGCAGGTGCAGCGGCTTCGTACGCTTCCATTTGAGCCGCTCCTCGGCAAACGTATCCGTCCAGATGTGATAGTCCCGGAGTCGGTCAAGCGTTTCCTGATCCGTAATCTCGATATCCTCAACCGCTTCGGCGTACGAGCCCAGCTTGATGGATGGCATGTCAGGCGTCCAGCCATGCATCGTCCCCTGAATCTGCCCCTGGTAAGCATCCTTCAGCAAATGCTCCTTCTGATGCTCGTAAGCGGGCATCAGGTAGAAGCCTTTGCTCACCAGCTGAAAATCCCGCGTCTCCTCGATAATCCCGCCTTTGCGCATAACAAGTATAAGATGCCCTTCCTGCAGCGCTTTTACAGTTACGGCCCATTCTTTTAGTGCGACCGGATCCCGTCCGCTATTCGCCTCCATCTTGTTACCTCCTAAACTAATTCTTGGTTTAACTTAACGCCGCTTGTCCTTCGTCACGTAACATTATATCATTTGAAGGTATTCCAAGGCGAAATAATATCCGCTATACTATGTTGAGGAGTTTACTAGGCATTTAGGTGCCTTCTCATAAAGACGAAACCGGAGGTGGACGAACCGTGTCTGCTTATCATGCATTAACTGAACAAGAAGCGATTGAAATCGCAAGCGGCATCGAAGGCTTTTTCCCTGCAGGTGCAACGCTGAACTGCCGTGAAATCGGCGATGGAAACTTGAATCTCGTCTTCCATATTACGGATGCAGCAAGCGGAAAGAGCCTTATAATGAAGCAGGCCCTTCCTTATGCGAAGGTTGTCGGAGAATCCTGGCCGTTATCCCTTGACCGTGCCCGGATCGAAAGCGAATCGCTTATTCTCCAGAACAAGCTAGCTCCTGGTCTTGTGCCAGTGGTATACAAATATGATCCTGAGCTTGCCCTGACCATTATGGAGGACCTGAGCGATCATTTGATTATGCGTCAAGGTCTGATCAATGGAATCCGTTATCCGAAATTCGCAGAAGACATCTCGACCTTTATGGCCAATACGCTCTTCTTCACCTCGGATCTCGGCATGAACCAGCAGGATAAGAAGGAACGCGTTAAAGAGTTCATCAACCCGGATTTGTGCAAAATAACGGAAGACCTGATTTTCGACGATCCTTATACGGTCTCCGCTAATAATAATTTTGAGCCGGCCATCGAAGATGCGGCAGCCGCGCTTCGCGAAGATAAAGCCCTTCATCTGGAAGTTGCTCTCCTGCGCGAGAAGTTTCTGACAAACGCACAGGCATTGCTGCATGGCGACCTTCATACAGGAAGCGTGTTTGCAACACCGGAATCGACAAAGGTGATTGACCCCGAGTTTGCTTATTACGGCCCAATGGGCTTTGATATCGGCGCCGTGATCGCGAACCTGCTGCTCAATTATGCGGGACAAGGCCACTGGATCGCTGATGAGAAAGAGCTGGCTGATTTCCGGAGCTATCTGCTCGAGACTATCCGCGACACATGGAACAAGTTCGAACAGAAATTCCGTGCCTTGTGGAATGAGCATGGCGTAGACCGCATCGCGAATGAAACACCAGGCTACCAGGATCTGTACTTGAATCGCCTGCTGCAGGATGCTGTCGGTTATGCCGGCTGCAAGGTTGTACGCCGCATCGTTGGACTTGCGCATGTTGCCGATATCGATACCATTCCTGATGCAGCGGCACGCGAGCGTGCACAACGCCTTGCCCTTGCGATCGGCACTTCCCTTATTAAATTGAACCGCAATGCGGTTTCCATCGAACAAGCTATTGATATTGTTCTGACTGCAGAAGCAAGACAATAATTGCATGACTGACCTTAAGAGAGGATTTACAAGATGACTACAACTAATTACGCAGGTCTGCAATCACTCATTTGGCATGACGATAAGCTGGATCTGCTCGACCAACGGCTGCTGCCGGAAGAAATCGTTTATTTGCCGCTAGTAACTGCGGAAGATGTATGGGAGTCAATCCGCCATCTGAAAGTAAGAGGAGCTCCGGCTATCGGCATTTCTGCAGCCTATGGCGTTGTGCTGGGCAGCCGCGCGGCTGAATCTGCGGAGGACTGGCATGCTGACGTCCGCAAAGCAGCGGATTATCTGGCTACTTCCCGCCCTACGGCAGTTAACCTGTTCTGGGCGCTTGACCGGATGAAAGCCCGGGCGGAAGCTCTTGCAGCTGAAGGCCATTCGCTGGATGCTTTGAAGCAGGCGCTGCTCGATGAAGCGATCGCTATTCAAAGCGAAGACGAAGAAACAAACCGTATGATCGGCGAGCATGCGTTATCCCTGTTCCAGGATGATATTGGCGTCTTGACCCATTGCAACGCCGGCGGGCTTGCAACAGCGAAATACGGCACGGCTCTTGCCCCATTCTATCTGGCCAAGGAACGCGGGATGAACATTCGTGTATTTGCTGACGAAACCCGTCCAGTTCTGCAGGGCGCGCGCCTGACCGCTTTTGAGCTTCAGCAGGCGGGTGTTGACGTTACTCTTATTTGTGACAACATGGCCGGTCACGTCATGTCCAAGGGCTGGGTTAACGCCGTTATCGTAGGTACAGACCGTGTTGCCGCCAACGGCGACGTAGCTAACAAGATCGGCACTTACAGCGTTGCAGTTCTGGCTAAGGCACATGGCATTCCGTTCTATGTAGCATGCCCGCTCTCCACCATTGACCTGAATACCCCTACCGGGGCGGAAATTCCAATTGAAGAGCGTCAAGCCGAAGAGATTACGGAAGGCTTCGGTAAGCGTACGGCTCCGCAAGGCGTAAAAGTATATAACCCTGCATTTGATATTACGCCTAACGAATACGTGACGGCGATTATTACTGAGAAGGGCATTATTAAGGCGCCTTTTGATGTGAATTTGAAAAAGCTGTTTGAAGCATAATAGTGCTTCAAACGACAAGAGGCAGTCTCCATCAGTTAACGGAGGCTGCCTCTTTGCTTGCACTCGTGTGCTATATCATTAAGCGGAGCGCATCTGCGCCATTCATACCAACAGCGATGCCAAGCGTTTCCGCAGTAGTGGTGACGGATTCAAGAGGCGCCGCCAGCAGCTCCTCCAACGTTTTCACTCCAACTGCTCTACCCGCGATGATCTCTCTATCCTTCAGACGATCATTAAGCAGCCCTACATCGAGCGCTCCGCACATAATATAACCTCTATCCGTGGAGATTGCCAGCAGAGTTGTTTTCGGCAGCTTCACTTCAACGCCAAGCGCTGTAACTCCGTCCCCAAGCGGCACAGGAACCATTCTCATCATTTTGGACACCTCCTTTACTTCAGGCCATGACAGGTCAGTTCGAACCGCACCAACATTATATGCACAGCGTGCTAAGCAGTGTTGGTCATCTGCTTATTTTTAGGACTATGTGAGTACCCTTTTTGATGATATATTTATAAAGATACTATTAATCTTTAGTCCGGAGGAACTATGAAACCAACACAATCGGCCCGCACAAACTCATATGTATTCCAGGTTGAATTGCTCGTCGAAGGGGAGAGCAACGGTGCGGCTTTGGAGAAGCTGATCAAATCGCTTAACCAAGGTGCGTTTGCTGACTACCGCATTTTGAACGGGATAGAGCTAGGTAAGCTTATCGATCAGCGCAAAACAGAACTGCCGGGCAGACAGCCGGTTTCGGTACCGCCGCCTGCAGCCAAACCTGCAGCTCCTGCATCTCATAATGGACTCGATTCCATCCGGGCTTTTATGAAAAGCAATAAATTGATTCGTCTCATTGTAAATAAAGGGCTTGGCATTAAACTCAGTATCCCTTGCCGTATCCTGAATGTGGATGAGGAAGGGAATCTGGTTACGGTCTACCATGTGGACGAGAAGCAGGTCTATACGTTCAGGCTCAATGAAATTGAAGACTTTAAAGAATAAGTGAAAATGAACAAGTGACCCCCCGTACCAATCAGGTACGGGGGGTCACTTGTTACTATGGATTATAGAATAAAGGCCGCTCCAAGCATTTGCTCAATATCCGAGCTTGGCACCGGAGGACTCCAGAAGTAGCCCTGCATCTCATCGCAATTATGCTTTCTCAGAAACTCCATCTGCTCCTCGTTCTCGACGCCTTCGGCAATAACCTGTATGTTCAAGTTATGAGCCATTGCAATAATGGCCGCTACGATCTCCGCATCGCTGGGATCCTGCTGGATATCCCTTACGAACGAACGGTCAATCTTGAGACGGTCGATCGGGAAGTTCTTTAAATAATGGAAAGAGCTGTAGCCGGTTCCGAAATCATCAACGCTGATGCCTATCCCCATATCGGTCAGCTCAAGCAGACAACGGGAGACATGGCCGGTATCCATCGTCATGGATTCGGTAATTTCCAGATCAAGATATTCCGGTTTAAGTCCGGTCTTCTCCAGCACGGAAGCCACTTTGCTCGCCAAATCCTGCTGGACAAATTGCCGTATGGAGAGATTCACCGATACCGGCATCGGCGGAAGTCCCGCATCCTGCCAGGCTTTGTTCTGACGGCAGGCTTCCTCCAGCACCCAGTCGCCGATCTGGACGATCATCCCGCTCTCTTCCGCGATCGGAATAAAATCACCCGGCGGGATCATCCCCTTCACGGGATGTTTCCAACGGACAAGCGCCTCTACCCCGACCATCATGCCGGATACCATATCGTACTGCGGCTGGTAATGGAGTATAAATTCCTTGCGTTGAATAGCGCGGTACATCTCATGCTGAAGCGTCAAACGTTCGAATGAAGAATTGCTCCAGCTCTCGGAATACAGCATGCAGTCGTTCTTGCCGCTTTCCTTCACCTTCACGAGCGCAATGTCCGCCTTCTTCAGGAGCGAGTAACCGTCGTCCTCCTTCACAAGGCTCGTTACCGCTCCCAGACTTCCCGTTATGTGCAGCGGGAACCCCTTCAGCTCGAACGGTTCATCAATAGCGTGAAGAAGCTTGCGGGCCAATTCGATAAGCTGCGCTTCGGATCCAATGTCCTGGAACAATAAAGCAAATTCATCGCCTTCCATGCGGGCCACGATTCCTTGTTCGCCTAAGGCGCTTGACAGACGCTCTGCAACCTGCAGCAGCAGCATATCCCCAAACTCGCGTCCAAACGAGGCGTTAACCAGCTTGAAACGGTCCAGGTCCAAATAACAAAGACCGATTAACCGGTCATGCTCTCTTGCAAAAGCAAGGCTCTCATTCATGCGGATATGAAATAATGTCCGGTTCGGAAGCCCTGTCATATCGTCATAATAAGCCATGTATCGGATACGCTCGATATTCCGCTTCCGGTCACTCAAATCTTGACTGACAATAACGGTCCCGATCACTTCATCTTCCTTCAGCATCGGGGAGCTGATAAATTGAAGCTCGAGCGGGAATCCCGAGCGGTGTGTAATATTGATGTTGCGCTGCTCCGATTTCCCCTGGAGCGCATTGTCCAGCATCTCCTGCAGACTGTTGCGGCTGCCCGGCTCTATCAGCGGAGCAAGCGGCGTGCCAAGCAGGTCTGAACGCATGTACCCAAGCGTATTGCTGGATGCGATGTTCATCTCCATAATGACGCCATCCCGGTCCAGAATCGCTAACGGAACGGCTTCGGACTGAAGCAATGTCTCTACGATTGGCGTATGGAAGTTCCGGAATCCGATTATCTGACGGTCCCTGGCAAAGAGGATAATTGTTATTGCAATTGCCATTACGGCAATCATTGACGAGATCCATTCCAACACGGGGTCGGCATTCCTATACAAGGACGCTGCAAAGAACAGCGCCGCGACTATCGATATCGTAAGAGCGGCCGTTCGCAGCATGGCATATGACCGCGAAATTCGAAGCCGTCTATTAGGCGAACCGTCCATCCGTTTCGTCACGCACCAACTTCCTTCCTCTTGTCAGGTCAAGCAAGGTTAGATTCATTATAAACGAAATGATCTTTGTGGTATAGAAATATTTACTAAATCAACAAATAATTCTTGTAGAAAATAGGCGAGTTATGTCGAAAAACAAGGTATTTAGCCGTATACGACAAGTATCAGTAGAATTAAAGACCTATATAACGACGACAATAATCCGATTCTTAAGAAACAAAAAAACCACCCGAATAATATTCGAGCGGTCTTTTCCAATATATTCCTAAACTTTATTTCTGGCGCGCAGCGCTGCAGCGGCTACACATCCCCATCCAGCGAGGAAGGCGACTCCGCCAAGAGGCGTAATTGCACCGAGGACTTTAACATCGCTAAGTGCAAGGGCATACAAGCTTCCGCTGAACAGGATGATTCCGGCAATCAGCAGGCGGGCAGCAACTCTTATAAGCTTGGCATCACCAATCCGGTCAGACAGCAAGGCTAACAGCATTAAAGCCAAAGCGTGATACATATGATAACGGACACCGGTTTCATAGACTTCCAGCATGTCCTCCGTTAAAGTATCCTTAAGACCGTGGGCTCCGAAGGCACCCAGTGCTACTGCTAATGCAGCGCCAATCGCACCATATGCGAAATATTTATAAGACATCTTATTTTCATCCCTTTCATGTTTGTGTATAATCTTACAAGTAAATCCACTTATTACAAAGGAGTCGATCTTTCTTGGAAGAACCGCGCAATTCAACGCAGCCAGATCCGCATAACGGCTCATCCACTAATCCCGAGCAGCCATATGAAAATCCCTATGCATCAAGGCCTTCCAATCCGTTCTCTCCGATAAAAGAAGACGGACCGATGAAGCAATCGGGCCTTGGCATCGCTTCATTCATTCTGGCTCTCGTCACCGTGCTCCTTGTCGTTGGAGCCATTATCAGCGCATCTGTATTTGTCAGCGGTGTAGCCGGCGACGCTCAAGGCTTCCTGAACGAGATTGAAGGCATCGAAGGAGAAAATTCGCTTCCGTCTGAATTCGTGTCCATCATGATTGCCGGACTATGTATTATCGCTTCCATCGGTGTTGCCCTTATTGGTCTGATTCTCGGCATCGTTGGCGCCGTACAGAAAAACCGCCGCAAAGTGTTTGCCATTATCGGCATTGTGCTTAACGGACTGATCGTGCTTGGAACAGCCGGCTTAGTCATTATAGGTCTTGTCTCTGCTGCTGCGCAATCGACAATTTAGCAACAAATCGAAAGAAGAGGCTGCCCGGGCAGCCTCTTCTTTCGATTACTCTAGCAGACAGCATTCCTGTTTTACGAGAGCTGATTAGAAACGGTTTTATTAACCTCCGCAATCTTCTTCTCGCAACCTTCAATCTTTACTTGACGGTCTGCGATCTGCTTGGCAATACCGTTGAGAGTAGCAAGCGAACGGATAGAGGTTTTCCCGTCGTAGCTGCGCAGCGCGTACAGCAGATCGCTCCATTCTTCCGATTTCTGTTTGTTGAGCTGGCTGATTGCGGATTTCTCCACGGATATGCGCTTCTCCTCCTCCGTTATGGCGTCGAGCTGGCCTCGCAGCCGCTTCATCTTATCGTTTGCCGCTGCTTTTGCAGAAGTGAGCGCAGCTTGCGCCGCGCGTATTTCCTCCTTGGCACTCTTTACGGAGATCTCGAATAAATCCACTTTTAGCTGAACGGCCGCTGTCAGCTCCTTAATGCCGTATTTCCTTGCCGCCTTTAATTCTGCTTGCGCAGCAGCGTACTGATTAAATAAGGGCTGGTATGCATTTTTCAGCTGCGCAACCTTCCTCTCCAGCGCCTCCAGCTTGGCCTTGTCAATAGTACGAATCTTTTGCCGCAGCTCCGATTCCTTGTCATCATTGGCCTTGCTCGCCGACTTGATGCGCGTATCCTGCGCCGCAATCGAATTCTGCTGCTGGACGAAGCTTTGATACGATGCCTGCAGCTTGGCGGCGTCAGTTGAGGTCATGCCTGCTTTCGTCTTGTCGAACTGCTTCTGTGCCGTAGAAGACAGCATATTAACCGCCGCTTCCGTAACAGCTGCCGGAAGAATGGCAGAAAGCAGGACAGCTAATAGGAGCACAGCTATCGGCATTCGAAATTTCATGCGTATCATTCCTCCTGTCTTTAATGTTCATAGCGGCAGTCTAGCCGAAAACGCAAAAAAGCACCCTCCAAACCAAGCCGTAAGGCTGGTTCGAAGGGTGCTTCCCGTTCGATAAGATCATGCTGCCGCATATGTTCTTTCACTATACGGCTTGTTCCGCAAAGGTGTCAACCTATTATTTTACAGAAATGGATGTGCGGCTGTATCCTTCCTTCGTCTTATAAACCTCAAGAGTAGCAGGGAACGCCTGCTTCAGCTCCTGCACGTGAGAGATCACGCCAATCATGCGGCCGGAACGCTGCAAATCAACCAGCGCCTCAATCGCTTTGTTGAGAGAATCCTCATCCAGCGAGCCAAACCCTTCATCAATAAACATCATCTCGATGGAGACGCCGCCTTGATAGGACTGAATGACATCGGTCATGCCAAGCGCGAGACACAGCGAGGCATTAAACTTCTCACCGCCGGACATCGTCTTCACATCACGGTTCTGCCCGGTATAGGCATCGTACACATCAAGACCAAGCCCGCTTTGCTTGCCGCGCGTTTCGAGCCGATCGCTCCGCTGCAGTACAAATTGTCCACCGGACAAATGACGTAGCCGTTCGTTTGCGGCATGCAAAATTTGCTCCAAGTATTCAATCAGAATATAACGTTCGAATGAAATTTTGAGTGCATTGTCTCCCTTAAGCATCTGATACAGATCAAGTACCTGCTCGAGCTTCGCCTCCAGCTCCTTCACCCTGCCTGCTGCCTGATCGATGGCGGTCTTCAGCTTGCCGGCATCCTCGGCGAACCGGGATGCTATCTGAAGGGCATTAGCGGCAGCTTCGATTCGCAGCTTCAGATCAGATATAGCCGATTTCATAGCCTCTATATCGGCCTGCTGCTTATCCGAAAGCTCAGATTCCAGCTCTTCTATCCGTTTCTTCACGGCTGCAAGCGCAGTCTTGTACGTTTCGATCTGATGCTTCAGCGCATGCCTGTCCTGATCCGGCATATGTGCATCCCGGAAGTCATCCACGGAGCCAAATTCCGCTTTCTCGAGTTCTTCCTCGAAACGCTTCGCTGAAAGACTTGCATTGTTGCGGGCTTCTGTCAGCTGCTGCTCGGTCTGCTCCGCATGCGCCTGTTCTTCAGCGAACTTGGCACGCATCCGGAGCAGTTGATCCCGAGCTTCCTTCCAGACCGCGGCAAGCGATTCCGTCAAGACGCGCTGCTGCTTCAAACGCAGCTCCATCCGCTGAGGCGAGCGAAGCTCCTCCGGAATACGCTCAAGCTCCTTCTCCAGCGCCGACTGCTTGGCACCTTTCTCCACCGCAATCTGCTGCTGCTCTGCCTGCAGCTTATCCTTCGCCTGCTGAAGCTGCTCAAGCTTCTGTTCGATCTCTTCCGCGCGCTGCTTCAGCTGCTTTCCTTGCTCAACCTGAAGCTGAAGCCGTTCCGCTTCCTCGTTCAGCTGCTTCCAGCGTTTCCTAAGTTCAGCCTGCTGCTCGGCAAGCCCGGAAGCAACAGCTCCGTACTCCGCAAGCTCCGCTGCGCTTCCTTCCCAGCTTGAACGTGCAGCTGCTGCCTGCAGCTTCGCATCGTTCAGCTCGCGTTCATAGCGGGACAGCTGCTCCTTCGCCTGTTGAAGCTGTTCCCGTGACGGCACGGCTTCCACCGCAACAACTTTGCCGGGATGCTCCTGGCTGCCGCAGACCGGACAGGGCTGACCGTCATGAAGATGGGCTGCCAAGAGACTCGCCTGTCCTTCAATCCAGCTGCGTTCCAGCCGATCATGCTCCTCCCGGATTTGGGCAAGCAACGACGCCCGTTCTTCGATTACTGAAGAATAGGAGGCAAGATCCTTCTCCAGCTCAATCAGCTTGGAAATATACTTGCCTGTCTGCACAACCTGATTTCTCTGCTCGGTCACGCCGGGCAGCAGCTCGACAGCACCCTCAATCGACTTGAGCTGCGCTGCAAGACTTGCCTTTGCTTCCTTCGCTTCGGCGATCAAAGCTTCCGCTGATGACAGCTTCGCAGCGCCATTCTTCTCCGCGGCCGCAAGCTGCTCTACCGCTACGCGCTGCGCCTCCAGCGTTTGCACCGCCGGCGCCAGCTCCGCGAGCCGGTGCAGCTCGCGTTCCGCCGCCTGCCGCTCCCCGCCGCGCTCTTCCTCGCGGCGATGGCGCTCCTCGGCTGCCGCGAGAGCCTCCTTCGCGGCCTCCGCCGCCTGGCGCCGCATATCGCGGGCCTGCTGCTTCGCCGCGGCATCCCGCTCCGCGCGGCCCGCCTGCTCCGCGTACGGCGCAAGCAGCGCCGCTCGCTCCGCGAGCAAGAGCCGGCGTTCCTTCTCCGCATGCTCGCCGCTCTGCGCCGCAAGCCGTTCCTGCTTCGCCCGCTCGCCGGAAAGCTCAACAAACCGCGCCTGCAGCGCCAGCTCGCCTTGCAGCGCCAGCTCCTGCTCCTCCAGCTGCCGCTGGAGCTCGCGCTTGCCCGATTCCCCTTCCGCCATGAGCTGACGGTAATAGGCAATCTCCTGTTCCAGTGCTTCTGACAGCTGAGCGGCATTATAAAGCTCCTGCGTCAGCGTCTGGGCAAACAGACTATTTTCTCTGCGCGGCAGATTGTCCGCTGCCTGCTTCATAAAGTGGCCTACGCTGAGCTTGGCTTCCTTCAGCGCATCGCCAAGCTCCCGGTTCTGCTGCTGGAAGCGAAGCTCAAGCCTTTGATACAGCTCCGTCCGGAAAATCCGGCGCAAAATCTCTTCTTTATTGTCCGTGTCCGAAGTGAGCAGCTTGCGGAATTCGCCTTGCGGCAGCATCACAATCTGATTGAACTGCTCCTTCGTCAGACCAATGATCGTCTCGAGCTTCGCGTTTACGTCCCCGACCATAAACCGGTCCACAGCCGGAACAGCTTCACCGTCCGTCAGTTCATACAGCTCGGCTTTGCCGCCCGTCTCGCTTTTATTCGTCCCCTTCCGGTGAGGAAGCTGACGGAATACCCGAAACATGCGACGCCCCACGGCAAAATCCAGCTCCACCGACGTATGCTTCTCATCATCCGCGAAATGGCTTCGGAGCATGCGAGGCTCCGAACGGTCTTCACCGCTTGCCGTGCCGTACAGCGCAAAGCAGAGGGCATCAAAAATCGTTGTTTTGCCTGCTCCTGTACTGCCGGAGATAACAAACAGCCGATGCTGGCCAAGCTCGCTGAAATCTACGATCTCTGAGTCACGGTATGGGCCAAAGGCCGTCATCGTAATTTTGAGAGGTCTCATCCGGCTTCCCCCTCCTCTCTCAGCAGTCCGCCAAAGGTATCGGTAAACAGCCTCTTTTTCGGCTCATCCAGCGGTACGCCTTTCACTTCCATATAGAAGGATTCGAAGAGGCTGATCGGATCCGCTTCACTTCTGCGCACAGCTTCCTCCGATGAGCCTGCTTCCTCACCGGCACCGCGCACTGCCGTAACCCTGCGCTCCACATGAAGTGCATTCGGATAGACCGCTCTTACCTTTTCCATCGGGAATAAAACGGGATTATCATTCAGCAGCGTAACAAACACATAATCCTCGCAAACCGGATGTGTCTCAATCTCCTCGATTGGTCCGGCAATCCGGCGCATATCCCGAAGAGGCTTCAGCTCGCGCTTCTCAATGGCGACGTTCCCGTCCCCGTCCATTTCTACTACCAGATAGCCTTTATTGTGATGCTCCTCGGAGATCGAATATTTGAGCGGCGAGCCCGCGTAACGAATTTTTTCGCTGCCGACAAAATGCGCCTGATGCAGATGCCCCAGCGCGGTATAATGAAATGGCGCAAAATATTCCGCCCGCACATGCTCAGCTCCACCTATAGATAACGGGCGCTCCGAATCGCTTGTATTGGGCTCCGCCGCGCCTGTTGCCGTAACGAAAGCATGTCCTACCGCGATATGTCTTGCGGCCGGATCCATCTGCGCAGCAATCCGTCCCGTAATGGCCCGCATCGCCTCATCATGCGTCCGGATCGTTTCATCTTCAAACGTCAGCCTTACCTGGGCAGGGTCGGCATAAGGCACCAGATGAACATGAACCTCGCCTTCGGCATCCTTAAGCACAACCGGCTTAAGCTCGGGTCTCAGCCTGCCGGCAATATGAAGCCCCCGGCTCTCCATCATGGCCGTCCCGAAGTCGATCCGGTCAGGACTGTCATGATTGCCGGATATCGCAAGCACCGGCGTATCCAGCCCGACAACGATTTTCTCCAGCAATTCATCCAGCAGATCAACCGCTTCCGTAGGCGGAATAGCCCGGTCGTACAGATCACCCGCAATAATGACCGCATCCGGCCGTTCTTCTTCTACTGCGCGCACAAATTGTTCCAGCACGTAACGCTGGTCTTCCGTCATATATACACCCTGCACAAGCTTGCCTAAATGCCAGTCTGCAGTATGATAAAATTTCACTCTATGAACATTCCCTTCCACTACTCGTGTACTCTCATACCCATAACCGTACATATATTCGCTTTTCGCCTTCATTTTCCTTCCTGAAAATATTTCCCGAAGGCCCGAACAATGGTACATTAGTAGACGGACTTCATAGACAGAATAGATATCAAATACAGGAGGACAACATGCAAACTGAGCTAGAAGCAAGGACTAAGCGTTCCTTGTTCAGCAACCATACGCTGCTCTTAGCCGTCGTATTTGGCGGATTTCTAATATTTGGCTTCTCGGAAAATATTAAAGGTCCCGCTATTCCCCGCATGCAGGCCGACTTCTCCCTGAATGAGGCGCAGATCGGCATGCTGCTGGCCCTTAATTCGCTGGGCTATTTGATCGCCTGCAGCTTTACGGGCTGGCTGGTCAAAAAGATTGGCATCAAGCTGACGACCCTTATCGCTTTCGGCTCGATGGTCGTATCCGGCTTCTGCCTCTATTTCTCTATCAGTTATTCAACGATGGTACTGTCCTACTTCTTCATGTACATCGGCAACGGCCTACTTGAAATCGCTCTTGCGATTCTTGCCGCGCAAATTTTCACCCGCAATACCGGCACGATGATGAACCTTGCGCATTTCTTCTACGGGCTAAGCTCCATTGTCGCCCCTCTTCTGGCCGCTAATCTGATGGGCGTTCACCTATTTGGCTCAGAGCTTGGCTGGCGGGGAATGTATTGCCTGATGCTGTCGCTGACCCTGCTGCCGATGATTCCAACTGTATTCTCTAAAGCGCCAAGACAAGAAGTGCAACAAGGCGAACGCCTGTCGCTGCGGGAATATGTACGGGATAAAGCCGCATGGCTGCTGGTAGCCGTCCTTTCCCTCGGCGTAGTGTCCGAGATGTCGATCGGAAGCTGGCTCGTTAACTTTTTGGAAAAAGCATATGGATGGAGCAGTGATGCTTCGGCAGGTATGCTGTCTGCCTTCTTCCTCTGCTTTACGATTGCGAGGCTTGTTCTAGGTCCCGTTACGGATAAAATCGGCTATACGATGTCGCTCATCGTGTTCTCAGGCATGTCTGGCATTTGCTCGATTGCCGCCATCATCATCGGAGAACCTGGCGCATTCTTATTCGCTGCAGCCGGCATTGGCATCGCACCGATGTATCCGACGGTTATGGCTCTCATCGCGAAGCGTTATTCGAATGAAAGTGATACGGCCATTACGTTTACGGTGACCTTGATGGGAGTTGCAACGGTTGCGGGGAATTACCTGATCGGACTTATCATTGAGCTGTTCAAGGACGGATTCGCGGATGATAGTCATCCGACTGCCGGCCTAATTGCCGGTCTTCAAGCGGGGTATATCTTTATTGGGGTTTGTGCCTTGCTCTGTTCAGGTATTTCCATTATGTTGTACCGCCACTTGAAAACACGAGGCGCTTTGCTATAACGATAAAGAGGCTGCCCCCCTCATCATTAGGATGAAGGGAGCAGCCTCTCTCTATTTATTAGTTCTCGGATGTCAGTGTGAAACGCTCGTTCACATGCTGTGCATTCTCGATCTCATCAACGACTGCAATCGCAAAGTCTTCATAACTGACATAGCTGTTGCCCTTCGAATTGACGAGCAGATGATCTTTCCCTTTTGTATACGCGCCGGTACGCTTGCCCTCCGGATCAAAGAAGGCGGAAGGGCTGATGAAGGTCCATTTCAGACCTGCCGACTGCTTCAGTTCCTCGAGATTTTGCCCCTGGCTCTTCGCCGTAGCAAGGAACATCTCCGGGAATTCCGGTGTATTAAAGAGCTGAATAGTTTTCGCTTCATCCACGTACAAGCTGCCTGCCCCGCCGATGACGATCAGGCGTGTATCCGATCCGGATAAAGCATCAATCAATGCTTTGCCGGCCGTCACATGAAGCTGCTCTTGGCCAAGCGGTGCGCCAAAGGCGTTTACAACAACGTCGAAGCCCTGCAGATCGGCACCCTTCAGATCAAAAACCTCTTTTTCAACTACTTGAACGCCTTCCGTCGTTACCTTGGAACGATTACGTACAACCGCCGTTACTTCATGCCCTCTGCCGAGCGCCTCTTTGACAACCAATTGACCTGCTTTACCTGTAGCACCTACAACTGCAATTTTCATTATGATATCCTCCTACAAAGAATTGTGAAGCAATTCTTACTTCGTAAGCATTCGCTCAAAGAATTGTGAAGCAATTCTTACTTCGTAAGTATTCGCTTAAAGAATTGTGAAGCAATTCTTACTTCGTAAGCATTCGCTCAAAGAATTGTGAAGCAATTCTTACTTCGTAAGCATTCGCTCAAAGAATTGTGAAGCCATTCTTACTTCGTAAGCATTCGCTTAAAGAATTGTGAAGCCATTCTTACTTCGATTGGTTTTGATTATTTCTTATCAAATCCGCGACGAGGTCTTCCAGCGTAATTTCCGAGAGGACACCCTCCATCGCATGCTGCGCCTTCTTCAGAACAAGCTCCAGAACAACCTGAATACTTGCTCCAACCGGACATTCCGGATTAGGCTCCTCATGGATATGAAACAACTGTCCTTCCTCAACAACATCCACTGCCCGGAAAATCTCCAGCAATGTAATCTCGCTCATTTCCTTCGTCAGATAAGCACCGCCGGTACCTGCCCGGACCTGGACAAGTCCAGCTTTCTTGAGCTGTCCCAATAGTCTGCGGATGATAACGGGGTTCGTATTTACGCTGCCGGCAATCCATTCTGAGGTGTTATGGGCATCCTTCGAAATTTCAAGCAGCGATAAAATATGAACCGCTATGGAGAAGCGGCTGCTGATTTTCACTTGTTTGACCTCCAATA
>NZ_FOMT01000002.1:254478-1101875 GCF_900112695.1 Paenibacillus catalpae | reverse complement strand
CGCTTGCCGTGAAGATCAAACTCAACAGAACACCCGTTGTTGTAACCATTTTAGTTACAACTTAATTAAAAGTCAAGTACCAAGCCAAGTATGCGGGAATGCTCCGGTTGTTTCGGTCGATTGCTCTTTGCAGCTTGTTCCTCGTTTAAATTTTTAATGGTTGCACAAACGTACAATAGTCGCACTCAACACGAAGCAACCTGCACTTTGCGGTGATAAGAATAAACCGCCAAACATTGACGTTCATTTGACCAGAAACTATGTATTGACAAATAAATATTTATGTGTTATAATATAATATTTTTCTATTTACACCGCTTTTTAAAGTCTGTAATATAGTCACATGACCTCGGCCGGGTCCCTTCATTTTGTACGAGGAGTGTGACTTTTATGCAAGCTCATATCGCTATGCTCTCCATTAGCGCGCCTGTCATGGGACGGATAGATACCGTCCATCCCGTTCTTCTATGGGACGAACAACATCAAATTTTGCTGGATACCGGTTATCCTGCCCAGCTTTCTCAGCTTCAAGCCGAGATCAAGGCTGCCGGAGGAATTCCTGAAAATCTTACCCATATTATGATCACCCATCAGGACATTGATCATATTGGCAATTTGCCGGAATTAACTTCACTTACGGACCTTGAAGTATTAGCCCATCCTCTCGAGAAACCATATATTCAGGGAGAGAAGAGGCTTCTCCGATTCACCGATGAAGCGATAGCAAGCGTCGATCGGATGCCGGCTTCTGTGCCCGAAGCCTTCCGCAACGGATTAAAACGGATGATGCTAAACCCGCCAAAAGCAAAGGTAGACCGTGAGCTTGTTGGCGGACATTATATTCCGTTATGCGGTGGCATCACGGTTATTGACACTCCCGGCCATACGCCGGGACATATCAGTCTATATCATGAGCCTTCACGAACTCTAATCGCGGGAGATGCGTTAACGGTAAGAGACGGCGAGCTCTTTGGGGCTGATCCTGCGACAACGCTTGACCCGGAAACCGCGCAAGCCTCCATCGCGAAACTGCTCGACTTCGATATTCAGGCTATTGTCTGCTATCATGGCGGTTGGTACAAAGGCGGGATGCAAGAACGTTTAGCTGAGCTCTCTTCCCTTAAATAAAGAGAAAAAGGCTGCAGCTCCATCACAACTTGTGATGTGACAGCAGCCTCTTTTTATGATGACGCAAAAGGATATGACATTTATTATGGAGAATAATGCCTGAATTGAGTCCGGGAAGAGCTAGAAGCAATATTCCCGCTCAACCTTGCATATCCGCACCTTATAGCTTTCGTACCAGGCCAATCTGCCTTTCTCTTGGGCAACCAGATGCTCTTCGTTCTGCTTCCAGCTGCGGATGGCTTCGAGACTCTCCCAATAGGATACAGTAATTCCGGCGCCTGAAGCATCGCGGACGCTTTCGGCAGTAATAAATCCCGGCTGCTTTCGGGCGAGCTCATCCATTCGTTCGGCCATTGCCGAATAACCGTTGTCTCCTTCGGTGCGCTGGCTGGTAAAAATAACGGCATAATACGGTCCGTCAGCAAGTCTCATCGTATCTCCTCACTTTGCAAAGGGGTAATCACCTGCATGAATCATCGGTTTCTAATCGGACAATACGGGCAATTCGATTACAGCAAGTATAACAGAGATTATAAAACAGACTTCTACGGGATAGAAGCCTGTCTTTTCCAAAAGGAATTGGATATGACGAATTTAATAAAAGAATCCCGCGACGCCGGCTTCCGGATCGGCATACACTACCCGCTTCGTTCCGGAGTTTCTCCACTCAGGGACGCTTTGTTTCTCGCGAAGGAAGAGGCCGTAAGACTGGAGGCCTACTCCCTTGTACAGCAAGAGCTTGATTATATCCACTCTATCCTAAAGGCGGACTATGTGCTGTTCCATTATCCCAAGCCCGTCATTCTTGACGACCGGGCAGATTGGACAAGCTGGCGGTTTGACGACAGGAAGGAATATGAGCATGAAAGCGAGTATGCCCTCGAGGAGTTTAAGGAGCACAGCGATACTTTGTTCGAATGGCTTTCACGCGTGGGCAATAAGTACGGATTTACGCCTGTATTAGAGTTTGATGCTCTGAACCGCTACATCTATGAAGATGATTATTTGGCGAAGCGACTGGAAGCGTTCAGCAGCATCAAGCTTTGTCTTGATACGGCCAGACTGTACATTCAGGACCGGATTGACCCGCATTTCCACGCGGAAACCATCCTCCGGCAGTATGCCAGGTTTGCCGCCACCATCCATCTGTCCAATGTGCAGATTTTAGACGGGCAAATCACGCAGAGCCGTATGCCAGTCCTGCAGAGTCAAAGGCCGAGCGAAGGCTGGGCACCGATTGAACAGTATTTGCGCATCATCACCTGTGAGAGCCCGGATGTAAAAATCATGTTCGAGCATCGCTCGGACCAAGTGACAGACGAACAGCTTGAGTTGTGCTACCGCTGGGTGGGGGAATTGCTAGAATAACGAATGAAGGGGAAATTCCGCACCTTGTTCCATTAAAGGAAGTTACAGCGTTAACGACCAACCGGAGCAAGGTACGGAAAAGGATTAGGCTAGGGCTTCAGCACAACCTTGATACAGTTGTCTTCATGATTATTGAAGACGTGATAACCATGGCCTGCTTCTTCGAGCGGGAGACGGTGCGTGATGATCGCTTTCGGATCCAATTCACCGTCCACGATTTTTTTGTACAATTCAGGCATATAGTGGAGCGCTGGCGCCTGCCCCATCTTGAGCGTAATATTTCTGGCAAAAAAAGCACCAAGCGGGAACGCATTATAATTGGCGCCATACACACCTGTAATTTGCACGGTTCCGCATTTGCGGACGGCTTTGGTCGCAATCTGAATCGGACCAAGCGTACCGCCCTGCAGCTTGAGCTTTTGCTCGATATACTCCAGCGGCGATTTCTTGCCGTCCATTCCGACACAATCAATAACAACATCTGCGCCGCCATGCGTGATCTCCTTCAGATGCTCGCCCATATCGGCCTGTTTTGTGAAATCGAAGGTTTCCACTTGATTCATTTGTTTCGCATGATGCAGCCGGTACTGTATATAATCAACCGCGATAACCCGCTTGGCGCCCTTCATCCAGGCGAACTTCTGAGCCATCAGGCCAACCGGCCCACAGCCGAGCACCACAACGGTATCCCCTTTCTTGACGCCGGCATTATCGACGCTCCAATAGGCGGTAGGCAGGACATCCGACAGGAATAACAGCGATTCATCCTCCAGCTCGCAGGAAGGCGGAATCACAAGCGGCATCACATTGCCGTAAGGAACACGAAGATATTCCGCCTGCCCACCGGGGTAATTGCCGAATTTCGAAGTATAGCCGAAATAGCCTCCGGAATCATAATGCGGATTGCTGTTATCACACTGACTTTCAAGCTCATGCTTGCAGTAGAAGCATTGGCCGCAGGAAACCGTGAAAGGGATGACAACGCGGTCTCCCTTTTTCACCCGGGTAACCTCCGGCCCTACCTCTTCAACGAATCCCATTGGCTCATGTCCAATAATATAACCTTCCGGCAATGGCATATTTCCTTGGTAAAGATGAAGATCCGAACCGCAAATGGCCGTACTTGTAATGCGGACAATAATATCGTCTTGTTTCTCAATAGCAGGATCCTGTACTTCCTTTACCTTAACCGAATGCGAGCCTTGATACGTTACGGCTTTCATTGCGACACCTCTATTTATCTGATTGTAGCCTCCACGGAAGACACCCCTGTATTATGCAATGAAAAAGGAGAAAGAATTCCTAATAGGAATCTCTTCTCCCTGCACGTCATTGGATTAGATTGCAAGTAAGCTCCAGAATAGTCGGGCTGCTGACACCCATGTAAGTCAGCTTAGCTTCCGGCTCCAGCGTCAGACTTGCCGTGCGGAAACGTTCAACCAGTGCCGACAGGCTGTTCATGCCCAGCTCCTCGGCTTGTTCCCGTCCCCATACTTCCACTGCAACCGCAGCAGGCTGACCCAATAACCTTACTTGATGATATTCGTCATGTTCCTTCATGGAATAGCTGCCTTTCAACAGGATGGCAATAAAGCAATTTTGCACCTGACCAAACAGCCCTGCCTCTTCCTGCAGCCATGTCCCTTTAGGGAGCACGCCAATAATTTCTTGCTGCTCCGCATGTTCCGGAACCGGGAAGATTGTCAGTATCCTGTTCTTGTCGTACAGCACCTCTGCATAGTCGCTTTGATGTCTGTGATCACCGTCACGATACCCTTCTCCCGGATGGAAGAAGTACAGCTGATTCACGCTGTTATCTGCCGTAACCGGGAAGGACACCATCCACCGGATTTGCTCATTATCAAACTCCTTGACCCGCTCCCATATGCCTCCGGCTGCATAATCCTTTGTCACATACGCATAGGAATGAAGCGGTATTTCTTCACCGGTATCAATCTTGATGATCTGTTTTTTCACTTCAACGGGCTTCACGCGATTCAGCGCTCTTCGACGGGCATCCTCGGGTGCCGGATAACACAGAAAACCTGCATATTCCGTACGCGGCATCGCCTCGCCCAGCGGAAAATCCCCAAATTGCACGTAATCATGCAGCACGTTGCGGTCAGCCGGCGCATCATGCGGCCATCCACGGGAATGAGCCCCTGCCCATGCGCCCTTCAGATAAAATAAAGATCTCTCCTGCCACAGGTAATCCAGCAGATCAGCAAGCTGCTTCTTCACTGCTGGTTCGGTCGCGAGCTCCCATGCACACGTAAACGCTTGAACCCAATGCCAGAACCAGGGCAAAGCCCCGTACTCGGGCATGCCTAGTGTCGTTACCCGCTCCATCGTGCGCTTCAAAGAAGCAATGCCGTCTTCGAGCAGCTCCCGGTCCTCAAAGCGCTGTCCAAATATGATTTTCGCAGCTGTATATTTCGCTTCATGATGGTTAAATAATTGCAGCGGCTTCCGGTAAAAGCCTCCGAGATAAATATGTTTTAACGCCGTCTTAAACGCCTCTTTCAACTCTTCACTTAACTCATTCTCGCAGCGGGTATAAAAGTACGCCATCAAGCTGCCCATCAACTCCACCGGCAGCTCATGAGGGCGAGCCTGCTCAGGAGAAGGGTTTAAATGGAGCGGAAAATGACCGTATAACGGCTGCTCCGGATTTCCCTGCAGAAGCTTCAGTACTTTAGCGAGCACGGCTTCCGCTGTCTTTTTCGCATCCGATGGATTATCCAATATCACTTGCGTCTCAGCATTCACCGCTGCTGCGAACAAATACGATGCGTAGTAGAAGTTATCCCGAATATCGTTATGGAACCATAATCCGCTGCCTTGCAAAGGCTGGTTCTGCGCTTTTAACGCTATTATGGTTATAAGCTCCGTTTGGCGCTGCTGTTGCCCATTCATGGAAGAACACCTCTTTCATCTGGCTTTCAAAAGTTCATTTATGTTTATTTTAGTTCATATAAGAGGAATACGCATTAATTAATTTGGATATAAACCTATATAAACCTAATTCGGGATAGACGAGACTAAACGCCTAACGTTACAATACTAGTAATATCTTACGGGAACGGATGAACAAGACATGAACCATTTACGCCGATATGAAAGCATTATGGAGGTTCTGCTGACGCAGAAGGAAGTGACGGTGGCCGAGCTCAGCGAGAAATTGAACGTAACCGGCAAGACGATTCGCGAGGATCTGACCAAGCTCGAGGAGCAGGGGCTGGTAAGACGCGTGCATGGCGGTGCGGTACTGGCCAACAACGACCAGTTTGGCATTCTCCCGGTGAAGGAGCCGCTCGTTAAGCATGCCGATGAAAAAACCGATATTGCCGAGACCGCTCTGCGGTTCATCTCCAAGAATGACATCATTGCGCTTGACGGAGGCAGTACAACGCTCGAAATCGCAAAGCGGCTTGGCGACCTTCCTGTGACGGTCATAACAAATGATGTGTACATGATCAGCGAGCTGGCGGCGAAGGAAAATGTCCGTCTCGTCGTCCCCGGCGGCTACCGGGTACGCAATGTACTCGCGGGTCCTGAAGCGGTTGCTTACGTGCGCGGCCTGAACATTAACAAAGCTTTCATCTCCGCTACAGGCGTGCATCTCGAATACGGCTTATCCGTCTACACGGGGGACTTGATTGATTTCAAGCAGGCGCTGATGGCAACCGCCCGCGAATGCTACGGCGTGGCCGACCATCACAAGTTTGGACACAGCGCGCTGCGCACATTCGCTCGGCTGTCCGAGTTGACGGCACTTATTACGGATAAAGGACTGCCGGCAGAAACGGCTGCCGCTTTCCGTGAAGCAGGAGTTCGGGTAGAACAATAGAAAAAAGATCGCCAGGCACCGGCTCAAGCAGGTACAGGCGATCTTTTTTAATTAGTTAAATCCGCCGTTCACGCGAATCGTCTGTCCGGTAATCCAGCGGGCTTTGTCGCTTACGAGCAGCTCAACGGCATTGGCGATGTCACCAGGTTCGCCAAGGCGACCAAACGCATTCATCCGGCGGAACGAATCCACAAGCTCCTCGGATTTGCCGTTTAGGAACAATTCGGTTGACACCTGTCCCGGCGCTATGCAGTTGATTATAATATCCTTTGGAGCAAACTCTTTGGCCAGTTGACGGGTTAACTGCTCAACAGCGCCTTTGGTTGCGGCATAAACGCTGTAAGCCGGAAGCATTGCACCAGACACGGAAGTCGAGAAATTGATGATCGTTCCGCCACCCGCCATATATTTCATCGCTTGCTGACAAGCAAAGTAAGTCCCTTTGACATTAATATTGAACTGCCGGTCAAACATCTCCTCCGTCACATCCGTAATCATCGTCGTTTCCATAATGCCCGCATTATTCACCAGGACATCTATGCGACCAAATTGTCCAATCGTCTCCGAGAACAAAGCTTCCACGTCGCTCACCTTGCTGATGTCGCCGCGGACAGCTGCCGCTTCTCCGCCAGCTTGCTCAATTAACTTTACGACCTCATTCGCTTTTTCCCCATTGGAGGAATAATTAACAACTACTTTGGCGCCGGCTTCACCCAATTGGATGGCGATTTGACGTCCAATTCCTCTCGAAGCTCCTGTAACAATAGCGACTTTTCCCTGTAAACTCATTTCCCATTCTCCTTTGCATGGATTATATTTTTTGGTTATCCATTTTGTTTGGCTACAACATTGATTATAGGGAGAATGAAGGCAAAGCCGTTAGAACAGAACGATTCATTCCTTGCCTATTTCTCTTTTGTCCCGCTACAATAACAATAACCACCTTTTCGGAAAGGAATTCATGAGCCATGAACGAAACTTTGCGTATGGAGCAGGCCTTGCAGCAGATGGCGGACTTAATTCGTCGCCATGCTCCGTCAAGCGGTACGTATTCCACACCCGTTCCCAACCTGTCGCTTATGCATGCAACCCATTTGTCAGAGCCGCTGGAAGCCGTATACAAGCCTTCCCTTTGTCTAGTCGCGCAAGGGGCGAAGACGGCCACATTAGCTGACGAAACCTACCGGTACGACCCTATGACTTATGTCGTCATTGCCGCTGAGCTGCCCATTATCAGCAAGATCGTTGAGGCAACACCTGAACTTCCGTACTTAAGCTTGAAGCTGAGCTTCGAACCCGATGTTATTCTCGATATTGTAAAAGAGAGTGACCGTCCTATATCCACAGAAGCCTCGCCCGGTATAACGATGAACCGGACATCTCCGGAATTGCTCGAAGCGTCCGTAAGGCTTCTGCAATTGATGAACAAGCCGGAGGATATTCCGGTTCTGGCACCACTTTTCATCCGCGAGATCTTGTATCGCGTCCTTCAAGGCGAGCACGGCGCGTTCATCCATCCATTCGCGGTCATCGGCAGCCATTCGCATAGCATTGCCCAAGCGATTCAGATGATTAACCGGCAATACGCCAATCCGCTCGCGATCGAGCAGCTGGCAAAGTCAGTGAACCTCAGCACGTCGGCTTTTCACAAGCATTTCAAGCGCGTAACGGCAATGAGTCCGCTGCAATATCAGAAAACGCTGCGCTTGCAGGAAGCCAGACGCTTAATGCTGACGGACACGGTTCAAGCCTCCGAAGCAGCCTTCCGCGTTGGATATGAAAGCCCGTCCCAGTTCAGCCGGGAGTACGCACGGATGTATGGACGGCCTCCTGCGCTGGATATTCAAGAGCTTCGCGCAACAGCAACAACAGGGCCGTGACGACGAATCGTCACGGCCCTGCTTGCGCTACTCTATGGATTAACCGGCAGCCCCTTGCTCTCCCGCATCAGCTGGAAATACGCATCCGGCCGGACGAATACAACGTCCTTGTTATCTTTGTACAGATTCATTGCATTGACGAAATTCTGATAGTTCACCTGCCAAGGGTTGGCCTGTATGGAGACAAAAGCCGGAGACTTCCCGTCCCACCGCTTGAGGCCGTCCGCGATACCGTTCGTCAGGTCGCTCTCCGCGCTGCCGTAAGCAACGTTTAGCTCCTGTCCCGGAAGCGAATTTCCGTAGACTCCGATAGTGCCGGTACCGAACTGGGAGGTAAAACCAAGCAGCGACGGGGCATGCTCGGCAAGCTTCTCGCCCACCTCCGGCTTGATCTCGCCCTTCACATAGTTCCATACCGTCAGAACGTTCAGCCCGGACCGCTTCATATAATCATCGGTGCGTTTGATGAACTGGTCCAAGCCTTCCTCGTTCTCCCAAAAGTTCGGATACGTATAACCAACGCCGGATGGTCCTGAGAGAAACGCATCATTAGGTGTTGCGGATTGGTACAGATAATCCAATATGCCCGGCATCGTATCCAGCATAAGAGGCGAGACCGTCCAGCCAAGCGGCACTTCTCCCCGGTTCGGCGAATCCCATACCTTCTTGAAGAAATGCTCCATGTACTGGAGATTGTCACCGTCGCTCAATATAAAGGATACGTACACTTTATTCTCAAGAGCCGGCTTCTCCGGAGCTTGCGGCTTCACAATGGCACGCGAAGTACCGCTGAATACGCTTAAGTTAGAGGAATAGTCGCTTGCCACCGTAGCAAGCCCATAATCCGAGGTCTTCTTGACGCCCATTCCTTCATCCGGCCACCAGCCAAGATAGAGCCCTGTTCCATACGGCATATCCTTCAGGAACGTGTCCAGCAGCGCATCCTCATCGGCATTAGCCGGATTCAGCCAGACAACCGCGGCATCAATCCCCATGGCATAGTCCCGCAAATACGACTGAAGCGCGGGATCAAGCCCAATGATGGCTTTATGCGTGGTTTGCTTCCAATATTGGTCATGAAGATAGCTGTACACTTCCAGCTTGGATTGGAATTTGCCTCGCAAATCCTCCAGGATCGGCAGCTTATAGGGTGCGCCAGTCAGCTTATCCACAAGCGATGGCGGGACAACAAGTCCGCCTTTCAAACCTGCGATAGTTGTGGCGAGGTTAATCGTGTCCGGCTGCTCGTCATCGTAAACAACAAGCCCTTTTACCTCAGACCGGTATTTGTCCAGCAGCTCCCAGTTATCCTTCACTTCGGTATATTTCATCCCTATGGCATCCAGCCAGGAGGTTCCGGTTGATCCCCGTACATTGTCCGTATACGAATAAATGCGCGGCTGCTTCTTATTCACTACACCTTTTAAAGAGGTGAACAATAAGTTCTCGTCCTTGCGCTGCGGCCAGAATACACCCGCATCAAACAGCTTCAGCGTTGATTTGCCCGTCCACATGACACGGAATGCCAGCTCATGCCCTTCGCCTGGTCCTTCAAACTCCAGCTCAAAGGTCTGCAAAGCATTAGGCAACGTGAAATCCCAGTTGCGAATTTCCATGGAAGCCAGCACTTTATCCGCCGTCTGATCGCTGATTTCCAGCGCAGCCACTACACCATCCTCGTCCGCAAAGCTGTCTACCTGCATATTAAATACCGCTTTGATTGGCCCTGCAGGAATTTCCGTGCGGCCTTCGACTTTGAGCATCGCTTTATTACCGGCATCGGTGCCGGCCTCTGCCGTCCAGCCGTCACCATCCGCTTTGCCCGTGTCATGACCAAAGCCCGCATCTTCAGCCTGATAATAATAGTAGTCCGTCGTGTAGATCAGATCGAGCGTATCCGCTGGCGTCTGGAAGGATGGCAAGGCCTGCTTATCCGGCCAGCTGACTCCTCCTGCCTCTTTTTCCGGCCAGGCCAGATAAGAGGATACAGCCGCCACGATGATCACCGCAAGCGAGATCCATACCATTTTGCGTTTCAACCGGAGTTCCTCCCCCATCTTATTAAAATAACGGCATTACCAAATAACCCTCACCGTTACGCCCGAAGGATTATTCGCATAACTCAAAAGCACCGTTGAGCTTCCCTCATCCCATACGAATTCCAGCGGAATCCGAATAGAATCTCCTTCTTGCCCAATAGATACCGTCTGCGGCTTGCAAGGACAGAGGAACCTTGCCGCTGCTTGAATGCCATCCGGTCCATAAGCCGTGAAGGTAAAGCCGCCAGCTCCCTGTTCCACATCGTCAATCCGCGATGCGGCAGCAATCAGCTGAACGCCCTCGTCCGCTCGGCTGAGGTCGTATAACAGGACCTGCTCCCCGGCTGCCACCGATACTTGATCCAGGACAGGCAGATCCTTATCCAGCAAATCGACGTACTTGCCGCGCAAATCATAGGGCTCATCCGTAATGGCTTCATCCAGCACGGCAGCAATGACGTAAGGTCCTCTGCGCAAAGCCATGCCATTCTTGCGCTCCCAACTGACGGCTACCTTTGCGAGAGCGGACTCTAGCGTTTCTCTTAACTGCTCGCCCGCTTCCGGATCGATGGCACACTGCGAAGGATGTAGCGGCAAGTAGGCTAAACAGCCTTTACCTACGGCATATGAACCCTGTGCCAGCGTTGTCTCCAGCCCGAGACTTGCGAATAAATGCTCCATCGGGGAAGCGTATTTCTTGCCGCCTTGATTCCACCACTCGCGAACGCCATGGAAGTCATCGCTTCCGTCCCCGACATAGATCAGCGTACCGCCTTCCTTCACCCATTCCGCCAGTACATTGTGGAGTCCGGACGATTCCGGCTTCATATATTCATAGCTGAGTACCAGCACGCGATAATCATCCAGATAACCCGGGAATCTTCCGGCATTGTCCAATTGCACCGGACGGACGGCAGCACCATGCTTCAGAAGCGGCAGCGCAAGACCGTAGAAAGGCGACCAGTCAAGCAGCTCCATAAATTCGCTGCCCAATGCAGACGCGACTTCGGTCCCGTCATATTTGAACGAAGTGGCCTCCTCGCTCCAATCCGGATGGTTCCGCTGGTACATCGCCGAGTCGGCAAGCAGCAGGCCAACCTGCAGGCTGTCCGTCAGCCATTCCGCATCCTGCCCTTCCATTGTGCCCAGCACATTCAGAATAGTTTGCAGCTCCGTTGCATACGAAGCCGGAATTCTCTCTTTGCCGCTGCCGCCTTCTCTCGGATATTCTCCCTGATAGATCCGTCTTGGCCAAGGACATACCTCATAACGGCTGACATGCGGATGCAGGAGGGAAGCGACCAATGTACGGATATAGTTGGTACGGTAATCCTTCCAGGTATGCTTCGGATCATCGGCAATCGGATCATGAAGGAACCACATTCTGCGGTCGGTGCCGCGTACAAGCTCCTGCATAATGCCGTATTCCAGATAAGCCGTTTCGAACGTGCGCTCTTTGCGGACGCCGTTATACACATTTGGCGTTTGCGCGGTTCCGGTCCATACCTGCGCGATGTAGCCGTCAATTCCCGGAAGCTCGAGCAGCTTCGATTCCGGGCTTACAATTCTCCATTGCGTGTAGTTAATAAGGCTATGCGTTGGTACATAAAACCGAATAAGGCGGCCGTACTTTTGCATCGCATATTCCTTAAGCATGCTGCAGATCCGGTCAAGGGTTCGCGTATACAAATAAGCCTTCAGCTTCGAAGCGCGGTACTGGGCGTCTACGGAAGAATGCGGAGCCTGCCAAGGCTCGCGGTAATAGATCTCCCATTCCCGCTTGAAGGCATCCGAATAACCGCCTTCCACCCAAAACTCCGGCTCTTCCAAATGGATGGCTTCCACTCCGGCATCCACGGCGATCCGAATCCGTTCCGTCAAATAATCGGCATAAGCGATAGTCGGGACCATATAAGGGATGTCCACGGAGGTGCCGTGGATGATATTTTCATAGCGGCGGTTTTTCTGCGCTTCGTCCCAATGCGGCCTGCCATCAATTTTGCCATTCAGGTAGTCTTGATAGCCGCCCCAGGATACGCCGGTCATCAGATGAACGACATAGCCTTTTTCCTTCCAGGTCCGGATCCGTTCCTGAAAATCCCCGTGAATGCCATACACCATAACGAAGTCTGTCTGCAAATCATAGGAAGGATGATAGGGCCCGCCCTCCTGGAAGCCTGTTAATTCTTCCTGCCGGATTCTTCTGATCATCGGAAAACATCTCCTTTAACGTAATTTTTGGAAATAAAACAGGAGGGAGCCGTTACGCCTTCCCCCCTGTTTAGCCAGCTGTCTGTTATTAGAGCTTCACGCGAAGCGTCTTGATCTCGAAAGGTTGGAACATAAGCTGCGCTCCAGCTTCTCCAATCGTATTTTCCATCAGATCAACTTCCTCCACTGCCGAGCATTCCCCTCCGAAAGCTACCGCCGTTTGGGCTAGCGTGCCCGAGGTCTCATATAGACGGATAATGAGATCATCCGAATCCTCGGCCTTCTTCACCGCTTCAATCATCACATGAGGATTATCGACTTGAATAAGGGAAGCAAACGTTGCTGTGCGCCTTGCTGCCAAAGTCGCTGCAGACGGTTCCGCCACCGTTAACGGTGTATTGAGCTCATAGCCTTTGCGGTATACCTGAGCCGCAATAAAATCTCCGCGATGCGGATAGATCGCATACACAAATTGATGCTCGGCACGGTCTGCCACCGGATCCGGATAGCTAGGGCTGCGAAGCAGATTGATGTCCAGCACATTTCGTTCCGCGCTGTAGCCATATTTGCTGTCGCTGAGCAGCGCTACGCCGTAATCCGGCTGAGATAAGTCGATGTATTGATGCGCGCAAATTTCATCGCGGACAAATTCGATCATGGAGTTCCTTGTTGTCGGCCGTTTCAAATAACCGAATTGAATTTCACAGTTCACATGCTCGCTTGCGACATGTACCGGGAAAGAGACACGGAGCATTTTCTCCGCTTCCTTCCAATCGGCTTTGGTCTCAAACCGCACCGTCGTTCCCGCTTCCTCCAGCACGATCCGCTGAACCAGCGTCGACTCTCCGAACCGGTACCGCTGCTCCACTACCGCTTGATTACGCTCGACAGAGAAAGAGCTTTCTACCAGCTGCATGCGGCCGGCCACCGTATCCCGGTAATCTCTCGGGAAGTCCCAGGCATCGCCTTTATCGTGATACACGGTCAGCACATTCGCCTGCCGGCCAGGCGCAATGGCTTCTCTGCCCGCCGCCTTATCGTATATCGACGCTATACTTCCGTCCTGCCCGAAGGTTACCCGCAAATATCGGTTCTCCAATACCTGCTCTCCTGCGCGCAGTCCCGATTCTCCTGTTTGTTCCGGGCAAAGTTCCGCTTCAGCGAGAGACGCAAAGCCCATGGACGGTACCTTCACGGCATAATACTCGCCCTTATGCAGCACTACTTCTTCACGTTCCCAAGGCAAGGAATTAAAGACAACCGCCTGACCTTCTCCCGCCCCGGTCAACCGAGCGGCTTTAGCGTAGGTCTGTGCAATCAGCTCTTGCGTACGGCCGTACATAAGCGCATATCGTTCCAACGACTCCTCGAAGACACGGGTGATCGAAGAGCCCGGCAAAATATCATGGAATTGGTAGAGCAGCGTTTCCTTCCAGATCTCCTCAAGCTCCTGGGACGGATAAGCATTCTCTCCCATTGCGAGTAATAGAGAGGCTGCAAATTCAAGCTCTCTGAGCGATTTCTCCATCTTGCGGTTAAACCATTTGTTACGTGCCTGCGTCGTCAGCGTACCTTGGTGCTTCTCCAAATAGAGCTCCCCGCGGTAGGTCTGGAAACGCGCTTTTTCCTGTTCAAGCTTATGGAAAAAGGATAAGGAGGACTCTTGAACAACCGGAGGCAATCCAAGCAGGTTATGCTCGCGGGATAACCGTTCCAGATGCTCCTCGCCCGGCCCGCCGCCGCCGTCTCCGATGCCAAACAGCATCAAGGCATGCTCGGATACATTGCGGTCCAAGTAGCTGTTCTCAATCTTCGCAAGCGATCTGGGTGCACCCGGACTGTTATACGTATCCTCCGGAGGAAGATGCGCAAGCACCTTGCTGCCGTCAATGCCTTCCCACTCAAAGCTGTGATGCGGATGCGTATTATACACATTCCACGACAGCTTCTGCGTCATCATGTAATCAACGCCGGACTTTCTAAGAAGCTGAGGCAGGCTTGCCGAATAGCCAAATACGTCAGGCAGCCACAGCACCTTCATCTCCTGGCCAAATTCCTGCTGGAAGTAGCGTTTGCCGTACAGGATTTGTCTGACCAGCGCTTCCCCGCCGGAAATATTCGTGTCTGGCTCTACCCACATAGCACCCTGCACTTCCCAGCGTCCCTCTTGAATTCTCTCCTTGATCCGGTCATACAGCTTTGGATAATATTCTTTCATCCATTGATATAGTTGAGGCTGACTTGCGCCAAATACATAATCCGGATATTTCTCCATGTTCTTCAGCACCGTGGAGAAGGTACGCGCGCCTTTCCGGATCGTTTCGCGAATCGGCCACAGCCAGGCGAGGTCGATATGGGCATGACCAATAGCGCTGACCGTAACAACAGGGTCTCCCCCCCGTTTGGCAAGCTCCTTGGCCAGAATTTCTCTTGCCTGCTTAGCTGTTTCTTCATTAATGACTTCCAACTTAAGAGCCGCATCATACAGGCTTTGAGTGACGCGCTCTGCTCTTGCGCCATTCTCCGGCGTATGCTCCGCCAGCTCAAGAAGCACTTCGTAATCAAAATACAGCTGCCGGATTTCCTCGTAACAAATCGCAATGTCGGCTTCCTTCAAGGTGCCGCTGCGGTATTGGCCAAACAAGTCGTTACAGCCGGCATCCGCCCATAGATCAATCCGCTCGCCCGCTGCTTCATAACCAAGATCAACAACGCGCTTACCCGGAAGGCCAAGGCTGAAATCGAATTCAGAGTTGATATTCGTCAGTCCTTGCATCGGCGAGCCTTCCTGATCAACGAGGCATAGCTCCCCGTTCACATCAATAAGCAAGACCATTTTATTGCCGGAAACGGCATCGGGAACATTCCCCTCAAACCGGAACCACGCGCAATCCCACAGGTTGCCCCATTTATCGCCGGGCGCAAGCTCGACCTTTGCTCCGGCTGTCCGCTCGGAGTAAGGCACCGGTTCTGCCGTTACCCAAGCCGTCACTTTCATAGAAGCGACAGGTTGGTAGATAGCATGGCGTATTCTCGGCAGCAGATTCTTTGCTTTCTGCAGCTTAATTCGTTTCGTCTCGTATGGCATTTCTGTCACTCCCGGTTTGAAAAAAAGAGGACTGATTAACAGTCCTGTTGTCTGGAATGTAATTAGAAAACTTGCAATGAGCTATATAGAGGGCCGGGGTATCTCTTTCAGTCGCTGTTGCCTGCAGGAAATCTGAACTTATGTCAGTAAGGTTATTTCCTTCAGGCAAAGGCGAACGCTACCGCTCTTCAAGAGACACCCCTAAACCTCTATTGCTCTGCTGCGTATCTAATAACTTCAAGACTCAGGACGTGTTAAGAAAGTCCGCTTTTTTTGTTTTATTTTATTTAGTCACTTGCTCTGCGCGTTTTTGGGCGTCGTCGAGGATGGCTTTTACATCGCCTTTGGTCATGAGCGATTTCACGACCGCGTCACCCCAGATTTGCCATACCTTCGAGTTGTCTTTCGCAAAGGTTGGCAGACCTTGAACGTTGCCGGACATCGCTTGATAGTGCAGGTACATCTCAGGATGCTTCTCTTTATACTCCGGCGCCTCTGCGATTTCTTTCAGAATCGGGGAGCGCACGTTCGAGTCAGCCACCAGCTGCTGAACTTCCTTGCTGTACATGGCTTTGATGTATTCAAAGGCCGCTTCCTTGTTTTTCGCGTCTTTCGGCACCGAGTTGAATGCAGCACCAATCGTTACGTTTGCAGCTTCACCGCTTGGGGACAATGGAATGGGCGACATTCCGCAATCAAGTCCGTTGTCTTTGCACTGCTGTACTTGCCAAGGACCATCAATCAGATAGGCCGTTTGCCCTTTGGTCCAAGCATCGAAGTACGTGCCTTCGTTATTGTTAACCATCAGTCCTGCCGGATGATCCGCATTCAGCTCGCGAAGCAGGTTGACCGTTTCCACATTCGCATCCGAGTTAAAGGTTGGCTGCCCATTCGCATCGGCGAAGGTACCGCCGTTAATGGCAACCAAAGCGCCGTAGCGCAAGTATCCGCCGAAGTTTGGAGCGCCGTAAACGCCGCCGCCGTAAAACTTGCCTTTACCGGCTTCCGTTACTTTTTTCGAGTTGTCGGCCAGCTCTTGCCACGATGTAATCGGCTTCTCGGGATCAATGCCTGCTTCCTTCACCAGCTTTTTGTTCCAATACAGGCTGCTTACGCCAGGCTGCAGGGCAAGACCGTAAATTTTACCTTCATGCTCCATTGGCTTCCAGGCAGCCGGCGAGACGTTGTTGCGGATCTCATCAGCCATTGCATCCGGGAACGGCTCGAGCAGACCTTGCTGGGCAAAGCCCGGCATTTGTGTTTCGCCTACAATAATATCGGGAACATTTTTGGCCAGAAATCCTGCCGTTTCCTTCTGGATCAGCGGCTCGCCCCAACCCCAGTCTTCGGCTTTAATACTGATGTTCTTTTCTTTCAGCTTGCCGGACATGATTTTCTGATAATGAAGCGGGAAAGCCTCTACCGGATTTCCTGGCGTATAAGTAATGTCAATGCCGTTGCCTTTCAATTCCTTCTCTTTTGGCGCGAACAAATCTTCCATCTTGCCCACACCGATGCCTACGGCACCTTCGTTAAGTACAGTGATCGTTACCGGATTGCCTGAAGCAGTTGTCCCGGTTGATTCAGCCGGCTCTGCCGAAGCGGACTCCGTCGGCTCAGTCGGGTTCTGAGGCTGATTGCTTGACCCATTAGAATTGTTGTTACCGCCGCATGCTGTTAATGAGAACGTTAAGAGTGCAGTTACAAGCAAGGATGTGATCTTTGTTCTGTTCACATAAACCCCTCCAAATTAGGATAACTGACCTGTCGCAATTAATATAACATGACTATTTGTTATATTCAATATGTTATAACAAATATTTTACCCCTTGATTCCTGTGTTAGCTAGACCTTGAACGATATATTTCTGGAAGAAGAAGAAAATCAAGAGCGCCGGTATCGTCATGCCAAGACCAAGCGTAATAATTAACGGCCAGTTCGGAATGGCTCCCGGGCTGGCAGCAGCTGAAGACAATCGGGTAATGGCAGCAGGCAGCGTCTGCAGCTTATCCGATGAGGTATAGAAGAACGGCGTCGCAAAATCATTCCACGTGGCAAGCGCCGTCGTAATCGCGATAAACGCCATAATCGGCATTTGCAGCGGCAGCAGAATCTGGAAAATAATCCTCAGCGTACCCGCTCCGTCTACCTTCGCGGCTTCATCGAGCTCATAAGGGATTTTCTCGATGGACTGCTTCACGAGGAATGCCCCCATAATATTGAGGCTGGGTCCTCCTATGAAGTAAACCCACCAAGTATCAAGTATCCCTTTACCGCCCGTAAAAATGTCGTTGCCGCCCGCAAACGGCCATCTTGCAAATTCCAAATAAGTCGGAATAAGAGCAATCGTGCCCGGAATCATCTGCGTACCAAGCAAGATCAGGAACAGCTGGTCTTTCCATTTGAACCGGAGCCTTGCGAATACATAACCGGCCAGCAAGGAGGTCAGCAGCGCCCAGAAGGTGTTATACATGGTGCGATAACCCGAGTTAACGAAATAACGCTGTATCGAACTGTCGGCTGTTCCGCTAAACAACACGGTAAAGTTATCGAGAGTTGGTGCTTTGGCAATTGGAATCAACCCAATGATGGACGAAGTAAATTCCGTCTTCGTGTAGAAGCCGGCCAGAATCATAAAGACCAAAGGATACAGCAGGACCAGCCCGATACCAAGCAGAACAATGTGGGCAAACAAATTACCCGGCTTCAGCTGTACAGCTACTTTTCTGGACAATGTATCTTTCATGCTCTAGGACCTCCTTTTGATCGGAATGGTGCTGCTTCTATCCGAGTTGGTTGACCAGCGGTAGTAGAACACCGTGCCCACAAAGACGACTACAGCCATGATGAGCGAAGACGCGCCGGCCATGCCGAGGTTGAAATCCCAGAACGCATCGCGGTAAATGCGGAACACGAGCACTTCCGTCTTCCCGTAAGGGCCGCCGCCCGTCATGAACAATACCTGCTCGTAGATCTGAATAGCACCGATCAGGCTTGTAATCACAATGTAGGTTGCAATCGGCTTCAAGCCGGGAAGCGTAACGTACCTCATTTTGCCCCAGCGGCCCGCGCCGTCGATTTCCGCCGCTTCGTACAAGGACACATCCACGGACTGCAGTCCCGCAAGCCAGATGAGAGCGGCACCGCCTACCCCTTTCCATACCGAGTAGACGACGATCCAGAACACGCCCCAGAACACGGAATATTGCCAGACAATCGGCTCTTTGCCAATCGACTTCAGAAAGTTATTAATAACGCCGTTGTTGGTATCAAGAAGCAAGTTGAAAATTTGGGTAGTGGCAACCGTTGAGGTTACAGCCGGAATGTACCAGATGGACCGATATACGCCCTTGCCGAACAGCGGCATATTCATCAGGATTGCTGCGCCAAATCCGGCGATCAAGGTAATTCCGGTAACTAGTCCCCCTAACCAGATCGATCTCCACAGCGCTTCGTAATAAAGCGGATCCTGGAAAAACCGGACATAGTTATCAAACCAGATAAATTTAGGGCTGTCTGCAATGCCGATCCACTCGAAAAATCCGAGAAAAAAACCAAACATGGTTGGGAACCCCGATAAGACAAGCCACCACAGAATCATTGGACTTAAAATGGCCGTGGCGATTAATGCATCTTTGTGTCTGACCGCAAACTTTTTAAGAGAGGACTTCGTTGATACGTTTGTGACGGGCAGATGCAACGGAGCTGTTTCTACTGCTTTCCTGTCATTCATGTTCATTTTCCTCCTTGCTTGTTTTAGCCTTACTTACTCAAATGCTATATAAACCCTATACAATAGATTATATTTGATATATTAAATTAGTCAATTAGAAAAAAAGAAACCCGATACCCTTGATCAAGGGTATCGGGTTTCTTCTATGCTTTGAATGGTATGACTGTACTACGCCTTTGCTTCAGCGGTCGTTTTGCGGACAACGAGGCTTGGCTTCAAGATCTTCTTCTCGAATTTGACCGGCTGCTTGCCTTTATTCTCGATCACTTGGAGCAGCAGCTGAACCGCTTCAGCCCCCATGTTATATTCCGATTGGTCGATATGCGTAAGCAGACTGAACTCTTCGAGCAGCGGCGTCGGGTTATCAAACGTGACAATGGAAATATCCTCCGGCACGCGCAGCCCCACCTGCTTGGCAATCGATAAAATCTGGACGCCAAGCGAGCAGTTGAGCGCAATATAGGCGGTTGCCATCTGATTTTTCACAAAGCGGAAAAACGGATGCTCGGCATTCATCCCGCCGCCGTTAATATGAATGTCATTTAAGATAAGCGAAGGATTAATTAACGCTCCCTTCTGCTTCAGCGCTTCGTTATAGCCTTGAATCCTTTCGTCAACCGACACTGTCATCAGCGGCGAGTCGGAGCAGATCGCGATATTGCGGTGCCCAAGCTCCCATAAATGATCAACGGCAAGCATCGTTGCAAAGGCACTGTCAGAAGCGACAACGTTAGTCTCTACGCCCGGCAGGTACCGGTCAATGAGGACAAACGGATAATTCTGCATTTTGAGCGCGATAATTTCCTCGTTGTAGACCTCGGCGTCAACCGGGAAAATAATAAGCCCGTCCACCGTGTTCTTCAGCTCCCGGATCACTTCCTTCTCTTGCTCCTTGGAGTTGTTGGTCAGCATAACAACAAGCGAATAACCTTTGGCCGTAAGGTGATCCGTTATCCCTGATATCAAGCGGATGGCGAAATAGTCGCCCAGTACGGGAAACACCAAGCCAATCTTTACTTTTGGCTCTTTCTTGTCTCTCCGCGCCTCGCTGATCGTCGGGGTGGCAGCCATCTGCGTCTCAGGAATGCCTTTGACAAAGCTTCCTCTTCCCGGTATCCGGTAAATCCATCCGTCCTTCGCCAGCTCGGCAAGTGCATTCACAACCGTAATCCGGCTGACGTCGAAGTCGTCCATCAGATCTTTCTCTGTCGGGATTTTATCGTCTTCAACTAGCTCCCGGGAGATGATCAAATCCTTGAAATGGTTCTGTATTTTGATGTACAGAGGTTCTCTATCTTGACTCACGCGTAATCCTCCTATCCGGACAGCAATTCATTGGTTATAACAAATATACCATATTAGGGTTTGTTAACAAAGAAGTTATTTAAACAATTGTCTATTTTCTGTAGATGAAAAAGAAGGGCGCATTTCGCATGCGCCCCTGTTCTTCATTATAGGTCTTTATTTACTTTCCTTCGTTAACCGAGGACACCGCTTGAAATACCTTCATAATTCCTTTGTCCTTCAGCACCTTCATGAAGATGCCTCCCACAACCGTCCGGTGCTGGAAGCCGATCTGCCGGGCCGTAACCGTATCCGTCCAGTCCGAGAACTGTACGCGGTCTGCCGATTCATTCAGCATATCCCAGATCGGGCTTACCAACTCGTTGAAATCATTCTGATCCTCCGACAAAGCGGCAGACCAAACGAGCCAATCGTTTTTCGTATACGCAGCGCGGTTGTCGAGCGGCGTGCCGTAATCGTTTTTCATCTTCTTATACCAGCTGATCTCGTTCTTAATCATCTCTTTGGAGAACAGCTCGGTACCAAAGAGCACGTCCCAGATCAGGTTATATTTGAGGCTCCAGCTGCCTTCTTGGCCAAATGCGAGCTTCGTGTGATCGCCGTCTGCCGCAAGCACTTCCCACTGCAGCGCCATTTCCTTCGCTTTGGCCATATAACGGGCAGCCGTCTCTTTATCTCCTTGCAGCTTCTTGAGGATAGAGTAGCTGGCTACGCCCATAACCGCCTTCACGGACAGGTTCGCGTTGCGGGCCAGATGTCCGGCAAAATCGTCGGTACACAGCTGGTTCTCCGGATCGAGGCCAAACTCCGTCAAATAGTCTGCCCATTCTCCGAGAGTATCGATATGGCTGAACAGATAATTCCGGTTGCCGCCCGCAAGCGCTACGGATGCAGCCATAACGAGCATGTTGCCGCATTCTTCCACCGGCATTTGTCCTTCGCGTTGATTCTCGCTATACACTTGGCCGTTGCCGATCGGGTATTGTCCGATATCATGCGGCGCAAATTCAAACGTCCAGGCGTCCGTCTCCGCATATTTCAGAATCGGGCGAATCATCCCCTCAACCAGCTCCGGAGCATACAGCAGGAACATCGGTACGGAAGGGTAGCTTACGTCTACCGTAGCCATACAGCCGTTGCTGTAGCATTCCTTGGACAGGAACAGAATCTCGCCTTCCGTATCGAGCACAAGCTTATGCGCGGCAATGGCCTGACGATACGAGAGTGCAAGCAGGTCTGCATATCGGCTGCCGCCGGACTTTTCTCCTTCGGCAATGATCTGTTTATCGAATGCTTCGCAGCGCTGAAGCAAGCTCTCGTATTCCGAGAACGCAGCAGCAATCATGTCCGGCGTGCTTTGTCCGTTTCTTTTCCAATAAGCCTCCAGCTTATCTCCGAAATACTCAATCGCAACGATATCATCATAAGCGAGCACGGCCAAACGTTTTTCAGCCGCAGCGCCTACGCTGCCAATGTTGTAGACGAGCGCCATAACCGGCTGTACGTCTGCGACAATCTGAGCTTCCGTCTTCGCAACAGACTCGGCCAGCTTCTCGTTGCGAACGAAGTTTTTGCGAATGTGGGCCGGCGCTATGTATCCGCTCACCTGATCGGATTTCTCCGCATTCAGATAGAAATATCCCCAGTCGATCCGGTGATCGTCACCCGAACGGTTCACAACATCCTGCTTTTCATGACCGATCTGCAGCGAGATCAGTCCGCCTTCTTCCTGCTTCGCGCTGATAACGGCCTGCTTCGAAGTATCCACGCACCATTCGCCGGTAACGTCGAAGTAGATTTGTACGTCATGCTCTTCGCCATCGATCGAGCGCACCTCGAACGCAACGTACGATGCAGGTCTCGACAACACGTCCAGATCATTCAGAAGCAGCGGCGAAGTAAAGCGAACCGTCAATTCGACTCCTGCCGATTGGAACGTGTAGACCGTGCTTAGCGGGGAGACGTTTACGCTCTTCTGCTCCATCGCTTGCGGCTCTGTGTAATACCGCTCGGCATTAGGCTCTACCAGACCGGCAAAGCGCTGGGCGGTTCCGTCAATTCGGATCAAACCAGTCATGGCATGCCTTTGCCCTGTCCAGTGGCGGGTGAAATCATCAGTCAGCCGGTCGGCCTGCGACCATACACTGAAATAAGGGTCAACGGTAACGAGTGGAACTGCAGGAGGACGAATTGCGCTCATGAAAAACAACTCCTTCATCATATAGGCATTTGTTATAATGGATATATTATAATGCTATATCAAAAAATATGTCAATGATAAAAAGGCTGACGGGTTTTATACTTCAATTCCTATTAAACTATGTTTCTTTCGCTAAGTTTTTCGTTCCAGTAGTCGTACACACAAGCCATATTCAAGCTTGGATCATATTCATACGTTAACACTATGAATGAAAAGGACTGTGATTATGCGCAATAATACGGCAACAGAGATGTATCTGGAATTGTTGAAGAAAGCGATATTATTTGAAATATGGCTGGAGCATGAGCCGGGCGCCACGAAGGAAAATCGCCTTCAGGGCCTCGATTGGCCTATCATTGCACATAGCATGATCGGGCGGATCCGCATGAATAATCTCCATATGCTTATGAATGACGTCATTAACAATAACGTCCAGGGCGATTTTATCGAGACTGGCGTATGGCGCGGCGGAGCATGCATTTTCATGCGCGGTTTTCTGAAAGCACATGGCGTAAGGAACCGGAAGGTGCTCGTCGCCGATTCCTTTGAAGGGCTGCCTAAGCCGGACCCCAGTTATCCGATCGATGCAACCTCTAAATTCCACGAACAGGACTTTTTGCGCGTTTCCTTGCCTGAGGTCGTCAGTAACTTTCAAAAATATGATCTGTATGACGATGGCGTCGTCTTTCTGAAGGGCTGGTTCAAAGACACGCTGCCTACAGCGCCAACGGAGAAAATAGCGATTGCCCGCCTCGATGGCGACATGTACTCCTCAACGATGGATGCACTGACCAATCTGTATCCGAAAGTAGCTGTCGGCGGATACGTCATTATTGACGACTATTCCATCGGCTATTGCGCCGCAGCCGTACACGATTTCCGCGCCGCTCATAACATCACTGATCCGCTCGTTGTCATTGATCTTACAGGCGTGTATTGGAAAAAAACGAAGTAGAGAAGGACGGAAAAAGGAGAAACTCGATGAGCTTCTCCTTTTTCCTGTCTAGCGGGTGCCTTGACGATGCTGTACATCGTTATGTGCCTAAAACGCCTTTCATCAAGGGGCTGTCTCACATCTGTGAGACAGCCCCTGTTCAAGATACGTTGGATTCACTCCAGTATAATCCGGCTAATAGGAAGACTCCGGAAGCTACGTTGGATTCACTCCAGTAAAATTGAAGAGAATGTGCTGCAATCATCCAATTTAGCTGATTATACTGCAGTCACTCCAATGTAGATCAAGCTACCTCCCAATAACGCCACCTTATACTGCACCCAATCCAGCGCAGCTCTTCTTCCATACTGTCACTATCCTATCTATCCCCTTTTTCACGTAAAGTCAGCAGTGCATCTCCCAGCTCTATTAAATTCTGTTGCAGCAAGATCTTGTCGGCATATCTCGACGGGATGCCGTCGCAACCCCAATAGATTCCTGCCAGCCCGCCGGCGATAGCGCCAATCGTATCCGAGTCCCCGCCTCCGTTAGCCGCGCGCTGCACAACCTCTTCGAAAGTCTCTGCCTCTAGCAGATGATGGACAACCCACTGCATCGTGTGAACAACAAATCCGTCAGGAGGAGTGACAGGCGGCTCGCAGTTAAGCAGCTGTTCATATCGAGTTCCGGTTATTTCGGTGAGGATGGCAGATGTAAGTTGTTCGCCTTGCAGCAGCCGTCTGGCAATCCGGTTATAGATGAGGCAGGCTTCCGTTGCGAGCGGATCCTCATGCGTCATTTCCGAGTGCCGCCTTGTTACTTCCTCCATTACTGCTGCATCCCTGTAGGCAAGGGCAATAGGAAGGCAGCGCATCAGCGTACCGTTTCCCGCCGTTTGTCCGTTTAGCAGCTGGCCTGCCCGGCGTGCTGCCTCCGTCCAATTTCCATCATAGAGACCAAACACCGTTCGAATGATATTGCCGATGTCCTTGGGATTGGTGTCCTTCCATTTCAGAAAATGCTCTCCAATCGCCTCGATTGGATCCTCCGGGTTCTGAATTATCCCTCTCGCTACCGCAATTGTCATTGCCGTATCATCCGTAATTTCACCGGCCTCCAGATTCCATACGCCTTCGCCGATGATCTCCTCCAGCCAGCCGTATTCGCGCCGGATTTCAGCTTCGTTCATAAACTCCGTTGTTCCGCCAAGCGCATCACCGACCGCAACACCAAACAAACCGCCGAGAATCCGGTTTCTCATCCCTTCGACACCCCCATCCATTCATATGGATTGCTGTATTTCTCGTAACGCTCGAGAATTGCTTTGACCTGCCGTACCCGCTCCTCTAGACTGCCGCGAAGCGGAATGAAAGGAATCTTGCGTTCAATCAAGTCCGCCACAATCTGCTTTTGGAACATATGCCTGTTCACCTCTCCCGACCGGTCCGGCGTATCGTCGTAAGGAATATCGTCCTCGCAGAGGAAGACAAGATCATAACGCGAAGCGCATTTAGCTGCCATGGCTTCCAGCTTCGGATGGGCCAAGCCGTGATAATAATGGGAGAACATATACGTTGTAATAGCGTTCGTATCGACAAACAGTACATCTCTCGCCTCCAGCAGCATGCGCTCCTCCCGCTCAAGATGACCTTCCGCAATTTCGACTAGCTGTTCCAGCGTCAACCGGCGCTCAATTTGGTGCTGCTCCCAATACTCCCTCCCGTACTCGGGCATCCATACCGTCTGCAGTTCTTCCGCCATTCGGGCGGCAAGGGTTGTTTTCCCCGTGGAAGGAGCTCCGAGGAACACGACATTCGTTATCAGATCCCGATAAACGACCTTATCTACCAAGTCTTTATTCTCGTATAACGAGTCTCTTACTTTGGTTCCCGATACGGGGAACGTCTCCCTCAGTGGATCAACTTGGCGGTTAACCGCTCCCAGTGCCTCGCTCATATGCTCGCCATAAAACTCGCTGGAGTAGAAATGAGAGATTTTCCTCCCCCCAAGCAGTCCGAGGATATAGTCCTCCTGTTTGCGTTTGATCTCCGGCGTATCCCCGCTGTCCGAAGGACCGTCCCAGGCTTCCAGTACCTCAACGGCTGGATAGAGCTCGCGGATCCAGCGGGCGCGCACCGATAAGGGTACCCTGGTTACTTCGGGGCTGTCATAGATGACGACGATCAGGTGATCAACCTCACGCAGCGCGGTCTCCACGACATGCTGATGACCGCGGTGAAACGGAGCAAATTTGCCCAGCGTCAGCCCTACCCTTTTATCCGGCATAAGGGTTCACCTCATCCTTCGACTGTGCAGCTGGAGTCGTTCTCCGCTCGTATTCCCGCTTCCATTCGATCAGACCCATAATCGCGATGCCGAGGAAAATAACGTATAAGAACGAAGTCGTATAAAGCTCCTTGTAGAAATACATGCCGATCGAGAGAACATCAACGACGATCCAGAAATACCAGCTTTGCAGGATTTTATACGAGAGCAGGAATTGGGCGACCAGGCTTAAGGTAGCGATAAAGGCATCGAGATAAGGGATAGACGCGTCGGTATGACGTTCAAGCATATAGCCCCACACCATGGTAAACACAATCAGAAATCCCAGCAGCAGCGCAGCCATCCGCGGAGTCCATGTTCTTGTCGGCCGAACGGCCGCCCCGCCGCGTTTGGTCATCCATACGGCCCAGCCGTAGATGCTGAGCACGAAGAAGAACACCTGCAACGTCATATCCGCATACAGCTTAACGTCCATGAACATATAGAAAAAGCAGGCGACATTCACCAGACTAATCGGCCAGGTCCACAGCTTCTCCTTCGCCGTCAGCCAGACGGCAGCCAGCCCGGTTGTAGTAGCGGCGATCTCAATTGCGCTGGACGAGGTGAAATAGGCTACAGCCAAGATGGCAATAAACAGACCCAGCATTGATAAATTTTGCTTCATTATAAACCTCCTGAAAAGAATTGCTACATGCTTTTGTCGCGATTCTTACTTCGTAAGCATGGCTTCAACTATAGATCGAAAGCTCCGGCACATAACCGGTAAAACGGTACAGCTGCGCCGCACGCTGTGAATACTGGTTCGACTGTTTCAGACTTCCGTCTGCGTGACGGACTTCCTCAATCAGACCTTTTCGGCTTTGCGTGGAAGTCACTTTACGGATAAAGTTCTTCTCCTCGAACGTTGGCACCACCGCCTGAATGATCTGATACAGCTCCCCGATCGTAAATTCCTCCGGCAGAAACTCCTTTGCAATGGACTGCGTCAGCATCTGCTGCTGAATGCGCCGATAGGCGTCGCGAATGATGTCATGATGGTCAAAGGCCAGCTCCATCTCCAGTGTTTCGCTAAGCGTGAACAGCTGTACGTCCTCCGCATCATCCGATGCCCGCCGGTCTTGCAAGTACCGTTCATTCACCAATGCGCAGAACGCATGGCTGATCATCCAGCCTCTCGGATCCCGCCCCGGCTTACTGTACACCTTCAGGAACTCCATGTGCACATGCTCAACGCCCGCTTCCTCCCTCAGCTCCCGGATCGCGCATTCCTCCACCGTCTCGGTGTCGCGGGTAAAGCCGCCGGGCAAAGCCCACTGTCCCGCAAAAGGCCATGCTTTGCGCCGGATCAGCAGCACCTGAAGCTCCCTCAAGGGGAGAGCTTTCTTCGCCGTTACTTTCTCCTCTGAGGTTATCGTGAAAATAACAATATCTGACGGCGCACCGTCCGGGGTGCGGTAGTTGCTTGCCGAATAATTGTGTTCGTTCTCGTTCAGGTTCAAGAGTGCGATGCCTCCTTCGATTTACCATATTATCGTTTTGATAATATTAATATGACATAATGGAACGAAATGTTCAAGTCCATTTTGGAAAAAAAAGAAAATGACCGTCATACGAGACGTATGCGGTCATTGCTTTTTGCCTTATTTAAGTACGATTCGTTCCTGCTCACCGGACTGCACATAATCCAGCTCGATGGCTTTCTGGATACCGCTTCGGATAACCCGATCAAGCGCATTGCCTGATCTTGCGTAGCCTAACAGCTTCACGACCTGCCTAACCAGATCTTCTTGCGGAAGGCTGATTTGAGAAGCAAGCACCGCCTTCACAGCAGCCGCTATTTCTTCTACCGGCAGCTCCTCTGCCGACCGTCTTGCCTCATCCGTTGCAACACGGAAGAGATCATAGCGGGAAGGCTCCGTTCCTTCCGGCCAGTAGACTACGGCACCGTCCGAGACACTCTCCGCAGGCTTAAGTCTGGCAATAAGATCGGAGAGACGCTGATCCAGCTTCGCGCCAAGCCGGGTAATTCCCCATGCCTGCAGCACGCGCTTCGCCAGCAGACTGCGGCTGATCGGCCCCTCTTCCCGGATGACCTGCTTGATCTGTCCAAGGATCAGCTCCGTGGAAGCGGGAGAATAGAACATATCCGTTCCGAGCGAGACCGGTTCGAGCTGGCAAGGAATGTACGCTTTCGTATCCGACTTGCCGGGCTTCACTTGCTCAACTTCAGTCTCAGACGATTCTGGAATTGGTGCAGGCTCTGCTGCATGAATCGTTACCGTCGGTACAACAGAAGGCACCTCTGCCTGACGTGTGCTTTCCTTGGCCTTCCGAATTCCTTCAACCACCTGACGGATCACATTGCCCTTGTTTTCCCACCATTCCGGGCTCCATACCCGAACGAGCCTCCAGCCAAGCTGCTCCAGCACCTGCTCCCGCAGGATGTCCCGATCACGCGCGGCCCCCGCATCCCGGTACATCGGTCCGTCAAGCAAGATTCCGAGCACGTATTGCCCTTTGTTTACGGGATCGAGTACGCCAATATCAATGCGGTAGCCCGATGCCCCGACATGCAGCTCCGTCTCATAACCAAGTGCGTTCAGCTCTGCAGCCAGGCTGCGGTGAAGATTGGACGCCAGCGAGACTTGCTCGGATGCGACGCTTGCCGGCAGCGCGCGTTGGCCTTTTTCCGCATAATCGAGGAAAGCTTTCAAGCCTAGCACGCCCTGCGCGCTAATTCGTCCGGCATTCAAATGATGAGACATCAACGTCGAATAGACCAGCATCTCATGCCTTGCACGGGATACGGCGACGTTCAGACGGCGCCAGCCTCCCTGGCGGTTCAGAGGTCCAAAGTTCAGATTCACCTTACCGGTTGCATCCGGTCCGTATCCAACGGAGAACAGGATGACGTCCCGTTCATCCCCTTGGACGTTCTCCAGGTTTTTCACAAAGATCGGCTCCGGCAGCTGAGCAAATAACAGATCCAGTTCCTGATCCTGCTTCATCGCTTCCTCGAGCAAATCTTCAATCAACGTTTGCTGAACGGAGCTGAAGGTCACCACCCCTATACTGCGCTTGCGCAATACCGGATCCTTGACCCTGCGGATCATCTCCGCCACAACAGCTTCGCCCTCCGCCCGGTTCTGCTTCGAACGCCCGCGGTCATAATACCCTTCCACAGGTATCAAGGTGACGCTTGAGACCGGCTCATCCGGAGACGGGAACGTCATCAGCTTGTTCTCGTAATAATGCGCGTTGCTGAAGGCAATCAGGCTCTCATGCCGGCTTCGGTAATGCCAGGTCAGATGCCGCTCCGGCATGCCAAGCGCCAGGCAGTCATCCAGTATGCTCTCCATATCCTGCAGCGCTTCTTCCTCGTCCGCTTCGCTCGAATTCTTCGAGAAGAAGCTTGTTGGAGGAAGCTGCTTCGGATCTCCTACGATAACGGCCTGATGGCCTCTCGCGAGTGCTCCTACCGCCTGCGCCGTAGGGACCTGAGACGCTTCATCGAATATAACCAGATCAAACTTGGCGCCATTCGGATCCAAATATTGCGCGGCCGAAATCGGACTCATCAGCATGCAAGGCGTCAGCCTTGGCAGCAAATTAGGAATCGTCTCGAACAGCTTGCGGATGGAGAGATTTCTTCCACCGCTTCGAATCGCCCGCTGCAAAATGCCTGCCTCGGAGCTCTGAGCTGCTTCCACCGACATTTGCGGAATTTTGGCCGATAAGCGCGCGGCAATTTCCTGCTGCGTTAAGGTCAAATAGTGCTGATCCGCTGCCCGGAAGCGCTCGATCGTATCCTCGAACAGCTTGCCCGAGAAGGCAAGCAGACTCTTGTCTCTAGCGATAATGTAATTCGCAATCGATCTGTATAGCCCTCTTTCAAACGCGGCAATAAGCTGAGGATTAGGAATTTGTCCTTCCTCGTATGGCGCAATAAGAGTTTGTAAGCCCGTTTCCATCGCTTCAACGCGGACTCTGCGCCATGTACTCCATTCACGCAGACGGTCGATATGCGTTGACCATAGCTTCGCCTTGTCAGTCATAAATACAAGCCATTCGCCAGCCATCTGTGAGGCCTGCAGCTGCTCGAAAGAAAGGTTCAGCAGACGGGCAAGCTCCTTCTCATCCGCTTTGATCCGTTGATCCAAAGAAACAATCCCCTGCAGCGAGGTCAGCTGAGCTTGATCGTGACGTCCGTCGAGGAGGACCTCGGTCATTTGCTGTCTGGACGTATGCGCGGAGGTTCGGTTGCCGAACCATTGCACCAGCAAAGCTTGAAGCTTCTCAACCCACTCGCATGCGGCTGCAAGCTCCTCCCATTTGCCGTCATCCGAATCAGCCCATGCCTGACCAAGATAAGGGGCGGCTTTGCCCTTCATCTCCTTCAGCTTCCGTTCTTCCTCCTGCCAGGCGGTTAATTCGACCAATGCCGGTTTGACCTGATCCTTGGAGAGCGGGGAGGCATTAGCGGCGAAGCCCTTCAGCATTTTGAAAATACGCTTTTGCCCGGACCACTTCGGCAGGAACCATTGCAGCTCTGCCCGATCCCATTCGGATAGAACAGATTTCGCATCAAGTCTGGTAACTTCCGGCGTGAATCTCGCCAATACCTTTGCTCGCAATTGATCTCTCCGTCTGCCTTGCTCGGCCGTAGCCCTCAATTGAGCCAAAGCCTCTTCCACATCCGCTGCCTGCAGCAACGCTGGCTTAATCTCAGGGACACCGCTGGCCAGCTCGCAAAGTTGAACCAGCATCTGAAGGCGCTCGTAACGGAGACTCGCGGCATCCAGCTTGAACCGGCCAGCAGCCTGGCTTATGGCATCACGCTGCTGGTCCAGCAACGGCATATATCGCTTCAGCACCAGATCCGCTTCTGTTTTTACCACCTGCGTGTAAGTGGTGAGATCGGAGTCGCTCCACGGATGAAGATGCGGCTCTCCGCACTCTGCCCCCGCGATTTGCAGTCGCGCCGCAAGATCCTTCCACACCATCAGCTTGTCGGGCGTTAAGGCTTCTATGGAAGCATCGTTGAAATGAACAACTGCCGGAGCCTCTCCAGCCTGTTCATACCCCGCGATGGCTTCGAACAAGGTCAAGCCAAAGGAATGCTTATGGTGAAGGGCCGACACATATTCGTTCAGTTCATTCCTCAGCTGGAACAAACGGTCCGCCTGACTGCGCCACGATTCGGATGACGGAATTTTCTTCGCTTCAATGGCGGCAGCTAATTGATCGAGGACGGATTTTTTCGTGCTTTTATTAGAATGCAGCTCCAGGCAAAACGGACCTAGTCCAATCTGCTCCAGCCTGCGCTGTACAACGGATAACGCCGCCATTTTTTCCGCGACGAACAAGACCCGCTTCCCTTGCGCGAGCGCATTGGCGATCATATTCGTAATGGTCTGAGATTTGCCCGTCCCCGGCGGACCGTGCAGCACAAAGCTCTGGCCGGCTGCCGCGCCGCGGATTGCCGACAACTGCGAGGAATCGGCGCTGATCGGAATCGATAGGCTTGTCGGATGATCGAGATCAAGCGGTGTTGGCTCCTCTGGCTTCTCTTCCCATTTCAGCTGGCCATCCATCAGACTGGCAACAATTTTATTATGGGCAAGCTTATCTGCATGCGTACGGATATCATTCCACATGACAAATTGGCCGAAAGAGAACAAGCCCAAATACGCCGTTTCTTCTACATCCCATCTAGGCACCTGAATCAAGGCATGCCGGAAAACATGGAATACCTGCTTCAAGGCAATCCCCTTCTCATCTCTAGGGAGAGGATCAAGCCCGTCAATGCCGATACCAAAGTCCTGCTTCAGCATTTCCAGCAACGTAATATTCATCTGCGGCTCTTCATCTCTCGCCCGAACCACATAGCCCTGACGCGAAGACTTCCGGATAATATCGACCGGAATCAAGGCAATCGGCGCATAACGAGGCAGTTCGCTGACGGGCGTTTCATACCATTTCAGGAGGCCAAACGCCAGATACAGGGTGTTGGCGCCATTTTCCTCAAGAGAGACTCTGGCCGAGCGGTAGAGATGCACCATTCTTCTTTCCAATTCAACCGCATCCAGATCTACGCGCAGACGCTTCCGGTTGAACTCTTCTCTTAGAAGCTGGGCAAGCGGATGATCGTTATTGATGCTCTGGTACAAATCCGCGTTCCGGCCGTTGTTCTGCCAGTCATTTGGCTTCGCCAGCAACTGGAATTCCTCGCCGTCGGCCAGCGCATCCTCAAGATCTCCCAATTGAGCCGTAATGACCGGAATACTCGATTTGGACAAGCGGAAGTTAAGCAGCGAATTCCGGAGCGTCAGATCCAGCAGCCGCCGTTCCCATTGCTTTTGTCTTGGGGATTGCGACAAGGACTCTACTTCAAGCGGCTTCTCTAAAATATCAACAAGCCCAGGTGCAGCAGCATCCTGTTCAGCCGGCGTCACGGCTTGCGGCTCAATGATCCAGCCTTCAGGCGTAGCCGTCCGAATCGGCAGAGGACGCACTGCCGCAGCACGGGCTCTTCGGATATCCAGCACGCAGTCGAATTGATCAGGGTCCTGCAGATGCTTTTCTGCCAGGACAACCGCCTGATCAAAGCTCGCCGGATCTCCCTCTACAAAAGCCGTCGACTCCACAACGCAGATCTGGTTCATCCCAACCGCGATCCGTTTCGTTATAACGGAGACGTCATCCTGAACGCTTTCCGCAAACGTCTCTTCCTCCAGCCATAGACCGGAGAAGGCATGCCCCTTCGTAAAGACAAGCAGCGGATGCAGTCCTACTGCCTCCAGGCAAGCGGTATACAGAAGGGATAAATCCAGGCAATTGCCCATCCGATGCGCAAAGATCGTCTCCGGCAGACGAACGCGCTGACCAATCACCTCGAAGCTTGGTGGAGCAACGCAATAAGCGATCTTGCGGTTCTGCAAGGCAGCATAGATCGCTGCAGCTTGAATCCGCACCTTGTTCGGATCCTTGCTCTGATAAGCGGTGAACGAGGAGCTGCCGGTCCATTTGGCCAAAATATCGGCCGCTTCCCGAACGACTTGGGCAATATGGTGATGATTCGGCACGACAAAAGCAGCCGTTAATTCAGGCAGGACGGCAAGGCCGCTCCACTCATCAAAGGCGAGTACCGAGATCGTGCCCCGCTCGCGAAAGATTTCCGAATCGCCCTGCAGCACCTGCAGAGTAAGCGTTCCGGTTAAGCGCTCGGATTGATTAGCCAGATATGACGCCGACATCTGCAGGTTAATCGTCCCCAGATTCAGCGATTGGCCGGCGGGCAAGTGACCGTAGGTTTTGCTCCACTCATAGGCGAAATCCGGCTCGGATGTGATTCGGACCGTAAAGTCACGAAGCTCTTCTTCTGATGGATTATGTACTTCTATCGATCTGACAACCGGTACGTGATTTTGCTGGATGCCGTAATTGACAATCTCGCTGTATGACCAGTCGCAGTAAATACGTTTATTGTCCAAAGGGATCGTACCTCCTAAAATGAATCCTCACAAAAATAGCCGCGTTTGAGCTATAGGTGATTATTCATACTTCGTGAGAATGGGCCTTAAGTTTCTATCAAATCTGTCAATAGATTTATCATAGCACTAAAGGATTGTTAATTCTGCTAAATTCGACAACGTTTGAGGTTTCCTTGGCATAAAAAAGAGAGAGATTCCTCTCTCTCCCTTTTAAACAGATTGCTCCAATATTATACTGATTCATTCCAACATTCATGTCTATATACAAAAACATGGCAATTACAGCGTCATGGCATGCCCGTGCCGGGCCAAATACGCTTCCTTGTCCTTGTAGTCAGGCATGATGCTTCCTACCAGACGCCAGAAGGAGCGGTCATGATTCATATGCGAGAGGTGGCAGAGCTCATGGACAATGACATAGTCGATCACTTCCAGCGGGGCCATCGCAAGGCGGTAGTTGAAGGTGAGCTTTTTGCTGGAGCTGCAGCTGCCCCACTTGGTCGCTGACTCTACAATGTCTATCGACTTGGGCTTCACTTTCAGCATAACCTGATACGGCTTGATCCGCGCCACTATAACCTTCTTGCAGCTGGCGAAGTAGAACTTCCGGAGATTGAGCTTCAGCTCTTCTTCGGTCAAGCCTTCCGTCTCGATCAGTTCTTGGAGAGCATAATACTTGCCTAGATGAAGGAACTTCCCCTCGTCCTGATACTCTCTTGGCTTTGGCGCTGCCTGCGCTTTCGCGATTGCCTGCAGCCTGCTCAGAATTTCTTTCTCATGCTGCTTCACCGCTCGTTCGATCACTTCATCGTTTGTATCATTGGGAGCCTTCACCGTGATGTGTCCCATCGCATCCTTCTCAATGGCAAGCTTCTTCCTCACGCCGTAGAGGACGTTAATATCTATCGTTTGGTTGTCTAACTGAATCTTCATAGTCACCATCGTTCCTGCAAGTTAAGTTATATGGATATAGGCGGCAGCGTCTTCCCTGTCTCGAGCAAGCTTTTCAAGTTGCTCAGAATGGCCGGCCATCCATTGTTGATTCCTTCAAAGGTATCTTCTTGATCTACAATGTCCGCCGGAAGAAGATCTTCATGCTTAAGCGTTAACTTTACGGCAGAATCCAGCGTGGTTAATGCAAAGGTTACCTTGGACGGCTGCTCGCGAACAGCTTTGTCGACGACATAGGTCCATGTGAATGAAAGTAAACGCAAAAGCTCACACTTCAGGATAACTCCGTAATCCGTTACCTCTCCGTTCCTTGAATAAGTAATGCTCGAACCAACTTGCCAGTCGGATTGAATGCTGCTGCCGAAAAAATATTTCTCGGTATACTCGCTGCTCGTCAAAGCTTCCCAAAGCTTCTCTGGTGTCGCAGCTATGTAAGTGGTATAGGCAAACGTCGTATCCGTCATTTTTATCCTCCTGCATCAATTAAATAGATTTTGTCTTGAAAGCCGCCGCGTGCTTCAGCCTTCTTCTCCCTTATCTCTTCAAGCTGCTCCCAGGAGGCACCATGCGCTGCGGCCAGTGCGCGAATAACCTCAAGCAGATCCGCCAGCTCTTCAAGCGATTCCTGCTGACCTTCCGCGGAGAAATATTCTTCCGACTCTTCCTTGAGCTTGATCCTTAATTCATCCTTATACTCATTGTCATCCAGAATACGAGTACGATATTCTTTCCCCGTAGATTCTATCACTTGAGGAATTAAATCGCGAACAAGCTTATTGTAGACCGGCATGAACCTTCCTCCTCAACACAAAAAGCACATCACATCTGCACCGTGTTCCAAAAAAGTTCCCGATGTGATGTGCTTTTATTCCATTCTATCAGTATATCTAATCACGGTTTACTCCCCGCGGACTAGGCGAAAGCCTTGATCGGGTCCAAAGCCGTTTGGCTCGAACTTGCCCTGAAAGTCTGACTCGGCGCTGCCGACATCACCAATCCAGCCGCCGCCTTTCACGACACGCAATGCACCGCTTGGAATCTCCGCATCCTCGTACCAGTCCCAGCACCATTCCCGTACATTTCCGGTCATATCATACAAGCCTAACTCGTTTGGCTTCTTGATGCCAATCGTTTTGGTCGTATCATGGTTGTTTTCGATCGCAGGCCAGGTCCAGTCTCCGTCTAAATACTTGTCCCCGGCATTTCTCCAGTACCAGGCAATTTCATTAATATTGTTGCTTCCGCTGTAGGTGTAGCTCTTGCTGAGCTGCCCTCCGCTTGCGGCATATTCCCATTCCGCATCTGTCGGCAGCCGGTAACCACTGGCTCCCTCGTTAATCGTAACGGTCCATTTGAGCTGATCGTTCTCACTCTTATTATTCGGGTCTTTCGTATTCTTGTCTATATTGTAATAAGGCTTAAGGCCTTCTTTTATGCTTTTGGCATTGCAAAATTCGATCACGTCATACCAGCTTACCATCTCAACCGGCAGCTTGCCGCCTTGGAATTGGGACGGGTTGCTCCCCATCACGTCTACCCATTCTTTCTGAGTAACCTCGTATTTGCCGATATAAAAATCCGGGAGCTTCAGATCTTGTCCGTAATAGCTGGACTTGGTGCTTACGAAAGCTCCGCCTTTGACCAGCACAAAGTTATTCTGGTTATCCGTCTGGGCAGGCTGCTTCGCGGCCGTTTGTTTAACGGCTGCAGCCTTTTCCGTCTTTTGGGGCTGCTCTTGCTGCGAGCAAGCGCTGATCACGACCATTGCCGCTAATAGAGAGCACGTTACAAGCTTTTTCATCGATTATCTCCTTTAAGCGTCAGAAATATAGAAGGCCGCCGTCAGGGAGACCGGCCGGCCTTCGTTCATTTTTAAATAATATGGTTAAAACAGTCAGGCTCTCGTCCGTAGTCGTGCTACCACACCGTTACGTTCGAGCTGCCGCTGCTTTGATAGCCTTCTGTCGCGAGAACCTGATAAGACCAGCTGCTGCCCAGGTTCATGCCTTTGCTTTTCCATGCGTTAACATGGTTGCTGAACGTGATGGCGACGTTGCTGCCGGTCGCTCTCTTGGATTGGCGGACGCTCCAGTACTGCGTAAAGGTAGCCGTGCCGTCAATGGAAGGTGCGTTAACGCGCTGCGTCGTGTAGATGTCGTACGTTCCGCCGTCGCTGCTTACCGTGCCTTTATACGATCCGGTAGGGCGGTAAGTACCCCAGCTGTCAACCACGTAATATTCGATGAGGGAGTTTCTAGTCCATCCGTACAGAGTCAGATAGCCATTGCCGCTTGGCGCCCATACGCCAGCATTGTAGTTGATTACTCTGGAGGCAGAGCCCGTATTCCAGCCTTTACCTACAACGAAGTTGCCGGTATTCGACCAATTAACGCTATAGTTGCCGCCGGAACCGTTAACCGCGTTTACCGTTCCGCCGCCATCTGTCCAGTTCTGCCAGTAGTCTGTTGCTGCATTAGCCGTTGCCGCGAATAAACCGATACTCATAGAAGCTGCCAGTACTGCTGTCATAACCTTCTTTTTAAACTTAAACATAATCTACCTCCTATTATTGGGTTTGCTTGTCACAACTTACCTACGACGAACTTGAATCCATACCGTGTGAAGATTCTCTATGAAGTAGATTTTTATTGTGCCTGGCATACGCTGCTAACCGTTGACCGCCACCTCCTTCTGAACAAGATTATAGAGAGTAAACGCTTTCATACAAAGAAACAAAGTAAAGGGTTATCCCCCTAATATTTAGGATTTTTGTTGAGATATGCTAATTAAGATGCTTTTATTGCAATGGAATCTTTGATAGAATGAGGACAAATAACCCTGTATGTGACTGGCGAGAACTAGTGGAATGAACCACGAGGAAGCATACAGTTATAAGTTCCGTTCGCCTGGGAAAGTATCTACGGTTGCTCGTTTATAACGAGCCTCCGCGGATACTTTTTTTCGTTTAAATCGTTAATAACGAAACGGAGGAAACAGAGATGAGCATACTCATGAAAGCAAAAGAAGCAGCCGATCAGGTCTATGAATCGATCAGTACCAGGGTAGAACAAATGAAGCAAAATGGTCTTCACCCGCATATGGCGACCATATTAGTCGAGGGGGATCCGGCATCTTCTTATTATGCTCAGGCTAAACGCAAGATTGCCGAGAAACTTGGCATAGCCTTTGATCTCCATATCTTCCAGCCTGACGTTAAGGAGACTGAGATTCTTGCGCTGATTGCCCGATTGAATAAGGATCCCCATGTCCACGGCATTATGCTGGAGCTGCCTTTGCCGAAACACCTGTCAGCAAGCACCATAGAAAAGGCCATATCCCCTGTGAAAGACGTAGATGGCGTTACACCGGATAATAAACTTGCTACGGTGACTGGTGATGAAGGTCTCTACCCCGCTACTCCCCAAGCGTGTATTAAGTTATTGAAGCATTATGATTATACGATAGCAGGTAAAAATGTCACCCTTGTGGGAAGAGGTCAAACCGTTGGCTTGCCATTATTCCATATGCTCCAGCGGGAAAATGCCACCGTTACCGTCTGTCATTCGCGCACCGAGGACATTGCGATGCATCTTCAGCATGCGGAGATCGCTTTTGTAGCGGTAGGACGTGCTGAGGTCATTACTCCGGATATGGTGCACGACGATCTGGTCATCATTGATGCAGGTATTAATGAGATTGACGGTGGGAAGATCGTGGGTGATGTCTCTGCGAAAGTCAGCTCTCATGTTGCAGCTCTATCCCCCGTTCCGGGCGGTGTTGGTACCCTAACTACTGCGATTCTCTACGAGAATCTCTTGAAGGCTATTGACCTTCAACGCAAGGAGGTTGCGCATGAAACGGATACCGATACCGTTTCATGGGATAATTCCATCCGCCAGTTCCTGCAGCAGGCAGGCAGCTCCAAGCCTACGCCTGGCGGCGGAAGCGTAGCCGCCCTCATTGCCGCACTTGGGGCATCGATGACTTCCATGGTCGGCAGCCTATCCCAAGGCGAGAAGTTCGCCTCTATCCAGCAGCAGATTTCCGGCGTTATCCGGACGATTAGCCATTTAACCGGACAATGCGAAGAGCTGCTCCAAGCCGACATCACTTCGTTCAATCAGTATATGGATGCGTTAAAGCTTCCCAAGAGCACGGATGAAGAAAAGCTCGAACGTGCAAATGCCATCCAGCAGGCTGCAATCCGGGCCATTGAAGTGCCTCTGCGTTTGATGGAGATCTGCCGAGCTGGAATAGTAAGTACCTACAGCATTGCAGAGTCGTCCAATAAGAACGTGATCTCCGATTTGGGGATCGGAGCTATCCTGTTTGAGGCAGCAGCGCAGTCTGCTCTGCTGACGATTGAGATCAACCTGGGTTCGCTTAAGGATCTGGGGTTGAAGCAGCAGTATGCGGATAAGGTGTTGTTGTTGAGCAGAGACATCGAGGATCTAAAGAGCAAGACATTAGTAATTACCCGAAATAGAATAATGATTTAAAATCAAGAGAATAACAGTTCCAGTTGGTTCTCTCGGGCACAATATAAAAAATAAAACTCGCTCATTTTCGAGCGAGTTTTATTTTGCACAATTTGCTATCATATCTTGATATACTTCATGGTTAGTATAGAATCAATATTCCAGGGTTCACTTTCTTTTCAATGCCTATCAATCCTTGTACGGATCAAACTCATCCGCACCTGCCATACAGACACCAATCGGTTTCAGCACATGCATAACCTCAATAGTTTCGGCATGAGCATCCAATACTTCTAGAAGCTTTCGATACACAAACGGGCTCTCATCCGTACCGGCGCCGCGCAATTCAACGCCATAATCATTGACGGCATTCATCATTTGCTCTGGCGTAATTTGACCGCCGCTTCGGGTACGGGTTTTCCAGTTCATTTTCCCGGCCGCTTGAGTACGGCTCATAATTCGTCCGGCTCCATGCACGGTGCTGTAGTAAGAATCCTTGTTTTCCGTACTGTCTTTCCCTTTGACGATGACAGATATATCCCCCATGCTTCCACCGATGAAACCAACCTGCCCGGGTGCGGACGGAGTTGCTCCTTTACGGACGACAACGACTTCCTTCCCATCGTGCGTCTCTTTCCAAGCATAGTTATGATGATTATGCACTTCGAGATCCGCCTCGGCTCCTAGAATGGATAAGACTTGCTCTATAACATAATCTCTACCGGCATACGCATAACGTCCTGCCAACTTCATCGCCCGGTAATACAGATCGCCAAGTTCACTGTTCAATTCAAGCAAAACAGGCGGTTGATCCATTTTCTCGCCGGGAGCTTTCCCGAAAAAGTCTCTTCCTGCCGCGAGGTTAATAAAACCGCTTGCTGTCTTATGGCCAAATCCACGGCTGCCAAAATGATTCGCGATCCAAAGTCGCCCCGTTTCCTCTTCTTCAAATAAATCTACGTAATGGTTACCGCTGCCGACCGTGCCAAGCTGATTCTGAGCCAGCGCTCTCAGCTTGTCATGTTCCTGTTTACCAACCGTTAGATATGCGGCCCAGTCCGGATCATCAAAAAGCCCATGATCTACCTTTTCATTATTGAATCGTCCTACACCGAAGGAAATTTTACGGGCTATTGAATCCATTATTTTCGGCATTCCAGATTTAATATCCGCAGCTAATAAATTGGTTCGCACTGCTTTATTGCCGCATGCTATATCGTAACCAACGCCCGAAGGAGAGATTTGCCCATCATATACAACAACCCCACCAATCGGCTGGCTGTACCCTTTATGATGATCCGCCATAAGAAGGGTTTGTACGACATTCCCGTATTCTGCACATGTTTTCGCTTGTGCTAATGCTCCACTTTCTGGAGTACCCCAGACACGCACGCCGTCAATCGTTTGATAAGTCATATTCTTTTCAGCTCCGATCTCATTCAATTTGCTTGTAGTCTTATTATCGCTTAACTAAATACAATCAAACAGGGTGAAAGTATGACGAAGTCGGAATTAGTTCAATTAATACGATCAAATCCCAACGCAAAAACACCTCCAAAAGTCCCCTCCCGTATCCTACGACACAGAAGCTTCCTCTTGAAGGTGTTTTCTAATTCCTATAATACTGTCCTTAGGCTCCACAGCTCCGGGAAATACCGCTGGCTGACGACATGCTTCAAGTAATCAACGCCTGAAGAACCGCCGGTTCCATGCTTGAAGCCGATGACCCGCTCTACCGTTCCCATATGGTTGAAGCGCCACTGCTGCTGGCGGCTGTCGATATCGACAAGCTTCTCGGCGAGCTCGTACAGATCCCAGTATCGCTCGACGTCGCGGTACACGGTTAGCCAAGCTTCCTTGACGCTTTCGTTCTCCGCATAAGGCTGCGACCAGTCACGCTGCAGGTAGTCTGGATCGACGGTGAGGCCGCGAGCTGCAAGCGCGCCAATCGCCGCATCGTAGATGCTCGGCTCGTTCATGGCATCGCTCATCTGCTTGTGCAGCTCCGGTTGATGCTCATAGACAGCAAGAACGCTTGGCTTCTTAAGACCCAGCATGAATTCGATCAGACGGTTCTGATAGGACTGGAAGCCGGAGGAGCTGCCCAGCTTATGACGGAACTGCATATATTCCGCAGGCGTCAGCGTAGATAATACGTCCCAGGATTGGATCAGCTGCTGCTGAATTCTGGAGACGCGTGCGAGCATCTTGAACGCAGGCTCCAGATTATTTTGCTGGATACTAGCGCGAGCCGCGCTCAGCTCATGCAGGATCAGCTTCATCCACAGCTCGCTTGCTTGGTGGATGATGATAAACAGCATTTCATCGTGGTGGTCAGATAGTCTGTGCTGGCTGGACAAAATCTGATCTAAGTGAAGATAGTCACCGTATGACATGGATTTCGAGAAGTCGGAAACGAGATTTTCTTTGTTTTGCGGCGTATCGGCCATGTTCATATGCTCCTTTTCTATGGTGTGAATGGTCGAAGCACTGCTCGTACAGGGCTGCCGTCCGCTTCTGCAAGCGGGAGTGGCAGCGCCATTAATTCGTAATCTCCAGGGGAGACATGATCGAGGTTGAGTCCTTCCAAAATATGAATGTCATGAGCATGCAGGCCGTGATGGGCCGCAAGCTCTTTGCTGTCCAGCGGATCAACCGAAGGAACATCAACACCGATAAGCCGAATGCCTCGAGCTTGCAGGAACGGGCCAAGATCCGCTCTCAAATACGTAATTTCAGACGGGAATTCGTCTGGATTGGTCCAAGAACTCGTGCGCAGCAGCAGACGGGTCACCCCTTCGAGCTCATACGATGCCAGATCCTCCGCACCTATGCTCGAGCGGCCAGATACATCTATCAAGCGTGCCGGTCCTACATATAGCTGAAGGTCCAAATCCTTTACCTTACGCCCATCATTGTCGAAGTGAAACGGGGAATCGATATGCGTTCCTGTATGAATGCTCATCGTCAGCTTGCCAACGTTCACCGATCCGCTCTGCTCCTTAGACCAGCTCACTTCATAGAAGAAAGGCGTGTCACCCGGCCAAGTAGGCGTCCCGTTAGCAAGAGGGCGAGAAATATCGATCAAGGTCATCCAGATACTCCTTCCTCCATCTTATGCAACGACATCCCGCATATTGGCGAATTTCTCGTATTGCTTATCCACCATGACGGCTTTCAGCCGCTGCACGGTTTCCCATACGTCGCTGTAGCTTGTATACAGTGGAACAGGCGCGAGACGAATGATGTTCGGAGCACGGAAATCAGGCACGATGTGCTGCAGCTCCTTGAGCGCTTTGCAGATTCTCGCCGCTTCCTGATGCTCGAGACTCACATGTCCGCCTCTGCGCTCGTCCTCCGTAGGATTGCCAAGCGTGAAGCCCATATCACTCAGCTCATGCTTAATTAGTTCCATCATATAACGCGTGATGTGCAGCGACTTCTGACGCAGCTTCTCCATTGTCGCTTCTGCAAATAGCTCGAGTGATCCAATGAGCGGCGCCATGCTGAGTATGTTTGGCGTTCCAATCTGGAACGCTCCCGCTGTATCCGCTTGATGGAACTGATGCTCCATATCGAACTGCTTATCTTTATGGGAACCGAACCATCCCGTTAGGCCTGGTGTTATGCCATGATGCTTGCGATTGACATACAGGCTGGCTGTCCCTCCCGGCCCGCTGTTCAAATATTTATAATTGCACCAAAAGGCAAAATCGACATCCCACTCGCTAAACGAATGCGGAATGGACCCGACCGAATGGCAGCCGTCAAAGCCAATCAGAATACCGCGCGCATGAGCCTCAGCTGATAGACGCTTCATATCCAGCAGCTGCCCGCTCCGGTACAGCACCGCAGGGAGCACAATAAGTGCAACCTCTTCCGTCATCGCAGCGATGATATCTTCCTCTTGAAGAAAGCGTCCATCGCGGCTGGCTACCCGAATGAGATGCTCATCCGGATCGTAGCCATGAAGCTTTAGCTGACTTTGCAGCGCATAAATATCTGAAGGAAAATTCAGCTCATCCGCCAAAATCTTTGTACGAATACCTTGAGGCTTGTAGAAGGTCGCCACCAGTTGATGCAGGTTCACAGTTGTGGAGCCCGTTACAATCACTTCATCAGCAGAGGCTCCAACAAGCGGCGCACTCATGGCTGCCAGCTTTTCTGCGAGATAAAACCACGGATACTGCCCCTGCGTCCAGCCGTCGATGCCTTGGTGTTTCCAAGCGCCCAAAACGTCTAATAAGGATTGCTCCGCGCGTTTGGAGAGCAGGCCTAGCGAGTTGCCATCCATGTAAATGGAGTTCGGATTGATGTAAAATTCATCACGGTATGAAGCCAGCTCATCATGTTCATCGAGCTGCCGGGCATATTCTTTGGAATATAGATCTAAGTCTTGTTGGTCCTGAACCATCATGTGCCTCCTTACTCCTATTGAATGTTGATTTAATCATTGCTTGATTATCTTAACGTAGAGCTTCCGGGAGCGTCAAACGTCCAACAGGAGGGAAGAGACGACTTATATTCCCTTGCTTCTGACGTAACCAAATTAACGGTCCAGCAGTATACTTCTTCTACTCTGTTGCCAGAGTGGCGGGTTTAGATGACCTTTAATATTGCCTATTCATCTTTAAAATCATCCCCCTAATCAAAGTAAAAGGACTCAAGTATGTGCTTGAGCCCTAATCTCCCATGAAGGGTTTCAATTTAAAATGGTACAGTACGCGCGGCGACATTTTATTCTTCTCTAATTAGAAGTCTACGCACACCACATGTGACGAGTAGACAGTGACAACAAACAATTGTATGTGTCCGTAAAATGGTGTTTGCTCAACTCTAAAACGTAAGACGCCATTATAAAATACAAATGGCGTCTTTAAGATTAAAATATCAGTTGTTGTTCAACGACCTCGTAGCTAGGTAGAATTGATAGCAGAGCATCCGCAGAAACTTTTCCAAGTTCTTTAGGTTCAATCTTTTTCAAGCCACCGCCATACTCTCGACCTTCATCTGAGAAGTTTTCATCTGCAATAAGACAAAGTGCATCATAAACACTCGAATAAAGATTGGGATTGGATTTCAGGAGCGCTTTAAGCTCTCCTTTAGGGTAAAGCATTAGATAACCATTGGTAACAATTGCATTTGATTTATTCCAAATGAATCTAAACGGATTACCACCGCTTGATTCTCTTCCCATGTAAGTACAGAGAAAAGGTGCAGGCTTGCGATTTTCCTGTTTATACCAAACTTTTCGATTACGCACAATATAACCTTCTAAAATCCCTTCTTGCTTACCCTTATCCAAGTAACTACTTAATTGAGGATACTTGTCCGCTAGCTCTTCTTCTGTAAGTGATGTGTCAATCACAAAGGGTTGTGGACATACATCAGGAAAACCATCAATGTCACACTCAATCACATCCGAATTAAGCCCCCGAGGAGGTGGAAGTAAAGGTGTGAAGCATTGAATTGGTAATCCCATTTCTTCAATCTGTTTTCTTTCTAAAACAAAAAAGTCGTTATTGCCCGTTGCAATTCCACGCTTCACATCAAAAAAATCAGAAAACTGTACGGTCTTCGTTTTTTCAGGTCTATCCATCAAGTTCCATGACCATTTATCGTCAGGGTTAAGTTCATTTATTCGGACATATTTAACAAAATCAGGCTTTTCAATAGAACCTCCGAATGAAAAGCGAACGACATCTGACTCATCAGGTACAGACTTTTCATATATAAGAACACACGATGAAACGAGTGCGTCAGTAAATTGACAATTATTAGGGTCGTACTTATGAATGAATTTCAATCTAACTTTCTCTTTCAAATACTTTTTTACCAACCGCCCATAATTTACATCTAAATACTCTGAAGGAATTAGCCAAGTTGCCCATGCACCCTCTAATAACCATTGATGAGACAGCCAAATAAAGTAACAATAAAGCCCTGAAAGTCCGCTTACATCATATCCTAGCAGTTCTTTGACTTTCTTTTTCAATCTATCTTTTTCTTCTTTATCAATATGATGATGTCGAACATAAGGAGGATTCGTAATAAGAAGATTATAAAAATCATTCAATTGAACTTTTGTTGAATCTTCGTTAATAATCTTGATTCGTTCATCTTTCCATAAGTCCCTTGAAGCCTCGAAAAAGGACTTATCCAACTCTATACCCGTTGCGTTAGATATATCATTATCAAGCGCTTGAGACCGAAATGCTGAGTAGAATGCCCCTGTCCCAATCGCAGGTTCAAGGAATCGGATTGGGGTGTTCGGATTATGTGTCTTCCACTGGTTAAGAACAAATTCTGCAACTTCTTTTGCTAATTCAAATGGAGTGGAATATTGACCCATTTGATTACGTTCAACTAAATTTTTTTGAGCATCAATGGCTATTTGCGTTTTACTTCGTAGTTCTTCAAGTTCTTTTATTTTCGTCATAATTATATCCCCAATTGATCAAAATCGGAAATCCTATGTTCCCATATCCAATCCAAACCTTCAGCGGCTTCATAACCCAAGTATGGGGTGTCAAAATAACCACACAAGAACAAATACAATTTTAATTCGCTTCCATAAGTGTTCCTTAATTGAATGCTCTTAATAGCCTCTTCTTTTCGACGTTTGTTTGTATTGGTAAAGTCACCTGCTGACTTACATTCGATCAGAATAGGGTACTCTCCATCTTGTGCCGTTTTCTTTTGTATAACAACGTCGATAGCTAGATTCACTTTTGATGCACCTTCATTGTCTCCACTTTCGCCATCTTCACTAGTCACTTCAGACTGGTAAATAGGTACGTTCATAATAAAACTGTACGTTCCCTTTTTCATTTCCGTTATCGGCTTATCCGATGGGTGTTTGATTCGGTCGTATCCCCGTTCTTCTAAGTAACTTGCAATTAAAGCCAATTGGCGTTGTTCCTGAGCATTTTTAATTATCGGGTTTGCGACTGCCCCACAAAGTCTATCGGCAATAATTGTTGAAGCCCTGTACACTTCCTCATCTGTTGGGACATGTCCGTCTTCAAGCCACGTAAAAATATCTTTATCAAGAAGTTTTGTTATTACTCCACTTATTGCCGTAAAATTACGAACCAACTCTAGTTCCTTCATTTTTGGAGGAACTGCTCCCTTGTCCTCCATCGAGGAAAGAATGGATTTATTCAAGTAACCTAATCCAGTTAACCTATCACGTGCTAAGGGCGGCGCAGTACACATTCTAAGAGTAGGTACAATTGTTGGGTTGTTCATGATAATTTCAGGGTTGATACTCTTCAAATTATCAAGTACCTTAAGCGCCGCTTTTACATCAGCGGTAGTTTGTACACGTGTACTTCTGTATGCTTCGGGAGCAAACTGCATGAACCATGTATTATATAAATCAACTGAACGTGCTACATCTTCTTTCCATAAATTCGGCTTATTAGCATTAATCATATCTTACCTCCGACTAAAGTGTATTACTCCTAATTCTAATGCAAAATCGCTCGAATAACCATGAAAATTCACGTTTCCCCCTGTGTGCGTACAAAGGCAAGTCAGAAAAATTTTGTACGGAGCATACGACGGTAAACTCTGCCGCGACAGCAAAAACCATTTCGCTAGGCACTGGGGTGGGGTTATAAGCCCCTGCAAGCTAAGTAGAGCAAAAGAAAGAGCCGCCCTCTAAGGGATGGCTCTACCGAATGTTAGTCCTTATACTGCCCCTCAAAGGCTCTCAGACTGTCTCATACGCTTTTATTTTTCCCTGCTTCCTCCGATTAAGTTCGCGGTAAAGTGAACCCTTGCTTACTCCTGTCATTTCCTCAATTTGTGTTACCGTAAACTCTTCGCTCTCATGTAGTTTGATTGCTTTGTCTAGCTTCTTCTTATCCGTCATTGGGCGACCGCCCTTCCGTCCACGGGCTCTAGCGGCTTCAAGTCCTGCGACAGTACGTTCTCGAATAATTGACCTCTCAAACTCCGCGAATACCGCCATCATCCCAAACATTGCTTTTCCTGCCGATGTAGACGTGTCGATGTTATCAGATAGGCTTATGAACTCCACGCCCTTCTTGGTAAGTAGGTCAAGTGTTTCAATTAGCTTCAATGTCGAACGTGCCAAACGGTCAAGTTTGTATACTATCAAGGTGTCCCCATCGCGTAACATCTCCAATGCCTTCGCTAGTTCGGGGCGGTCATCTTTGCCGCCACTCGCCTTTTCCGTATAGATTCGGTCATATCCAAACTTCTTCAGTGAATCCATTTGCAAATCTAGGGATTGATCTGCTGTCGAAACTCTAGCGTAAGCTATTTTCATTTGTATCGTTCCTCTCGTATTTACCATTAATTAAATAGTATCATAAACGTACCTTTTCGTGAATTTGTTTTTGGAATGAGTTCCGTACTAGTTTCAAGAGTTTTAACCACGATTAAGCCAAATCCTTCAAGACCGTTTCATAAACAATGGTTTTGTGCCTTACATGTATAAAATTATTCCCACACAATAATTCCATACAAATAAAGAGAGCGTAGCAATCCTACACTCTCCCTTTTACCTACTTTCCAAATGAACAAGTTCATTTCTTATGTTAGAAAACCGATAACTGATACTAGGATGTCCTGTATGAAGTAAGAGAAAACAAATTATTGAAGGGAAATACTTATAGATGGAATCAATACTGTGGATCCAGAACAAATATTCAAGTCTAATATCATTTATAGAACGAAACCGAGAAAGAATTCCTCTGAGCAGCTTTATTTTAATATACCTGAGAATTCCAATCTTAATAAGAATTTTTATTACAGCTTTATTTTTTGTATTTTCTCATGGTTTAGCTTATATCATAGGGTTTATTATTTTACAGAGTAAGGCGAGAAACGAAATTCTTTCTTTAATATCTGCATTTCAAAACCCCATTGATTTCAGCAATAGATTGTATTTTTATTATGCATTTGTATATCTATTCATAACTATATTAACCATATTACCATTAGGAATTTACTTGTTTTATGGTAGAAAACTTCTTCACAGAAGTAGAAATAGAAAATTCATTATAATCGGTTCTATAGTTGGTATCATCTTTGGACTCATAATCTTTTGGGGATTGTTACAGTTTTTCATCCCATTGTTACCATATTATTTGTTTTACGCTTCAAAAAATTCCTCTTTGTGGGAAGTGCTCATCAATTACTTTGCTTTTTCTAAAGAATTACCTTTTCTAGATTCTTCATTGGACTTTAACACTTTTCAGCAGGAAGTTTTTATTTCTTTGCAATCAGGTAACATAGTTGTGCTACTGCTAATTTTCATTTTTTCATTATTTAGAGACTATGCAAGAACAAGAGAAAAGCTCCTTAGAAATACGCTAGTGTCATCCAAACTCGAATCTCATTTGTATTATTATTTAAATCTTAACTGGAGTATTCTAAAAATCAATATTCTAATTCTCCATCTCAAAATAAAAAATATATTCTTAACTTTATGGCAAGTATTATTTGTTTATATCTTTATTGTCGCTGTTTTAATCGTATTTGTCTCTCACACTGCATATCAATTAGGCAGTTTCGGCAAGAATTTATCACAGTTTGATACGGATTACATTTCAGTGGAATACAATCTAAATGGTCAAATAAAAAAAGTTGAAGGCATTCGAGTTTATCAGGACAAGAATTACATCATTGTACGGGATCAACTAAACAACATACATAACGTTTTCACTGACCAGCTTCACATCCAAACCAAACTACTCCAATCGAACTGATTGAAAAAACTTTTGATAAAGTAGAGAACTATGAGCAGTTTCTTGAAGATTTAAATTATATCAGCAATCATAAAAACAAGCGATCCTCTTTTATGAGGAATCGCTTGTTTCTGTATGAGTAAGTATAACAATATTGGTGCTGCGCAGCACCTATTATCGATATATTGGGATAGACATGTTGTTAAGTTATTTGAATTATAAAGACTAGCCGAGATTTCCTATTAAACCTCGGCCGCAGGCCGCTCCTTCGCCTTATCCGACTCAATCGCGTTGCGAGTCGCCGCTTCCCGATCCTGGCTGAGCTCCTCGATCGACTTCGTCTTTAAGCGCGCAGCGCCTTGGTAGTTCTCACGCGTAGGCAACAGGTTGCCGCTAGCCAACCGCACCTCCGCTGCCGCGATAGCTTCCGTGTACTGCGGAAGCCACTTCGCTTGCGCTACGAGCATCTCGTCGGCCATCTGCCAAATTTCTTTAGGGTTGCATACCGCGCCAACAAGCGGGTCCATCATCATCGCTTGGCGGAGCAGCTTGTCGTCGCCATGGACGGCGGCCTCTACGGCCATGCGCTGGACGGAGATGCTGACGTTGCAGACGGCTGCGGGGCCGAGCGGCAGGTCGCCGACAATCGGCATGTTGATGCCGTTGCGATCGACATAACCCGGAGCTTCGATAATCGCATCGTCCGGCAAGTTAGTGATAACGCCGTTATTCACGACATTGAAGTGACCGCGATAGACTCGGCCTGTCTCGAGGCCTTCAATAATGTAGGAACCATGCTCTTCGCCGCGGTTCTCAGCCGTATACTTGAACGGCTCTGCCTTCATCCAGTTCGGGAAGTCGGTCTCGAACCAGTTGCGGCCTTCGGTGCAGACGCGCAGGTAACCGCCGGTCTCGCCGTTAATCCATGAACCAAGGTCGATCCAGTCCTTAATCTCATCGGCACGTTTGCGGTACCAAGGCACGTATTCGCTTAAGTGACCATTGGATTCAGTGGAGTAGTAGCCGAAGCGGCGCAGCATGTCGATGCGGACCTTCTCGGTCTTAGCGAATTCCGGCACCGATTCGAATGCCTCCAAGAGATCCCCCGTACGATCAACACCGTCGGTCTTCACCGAGATATACCAAGTCTGATGGTTAATACCCGCGCAGATGATATCTACGTCCTTCTTCTCCCGGCCCAGCGCACGAGCGATTTGGTGATGTCCGCCTTGTACGCCATGGCAGAGGCCAATGGTGCGGACACCGCCGTACTTGTTGCATGCCCAGGTCAGCATCGCCATCGGATTCGCATAGTTAAGGAGCAGCGCATTGGGCTCGGCCACCTCGCGAATGTCCTTACAGATATTCAGCATCTCGGCGATGCCGCGTTGACCGTACATAATGCCGCCTGCACAAAGGGTATCGCCGACGCATTGGTCGATGCCGTATTTGAGCGGAATATCGATGTCGTATTGGAACGCTTCAAGACCGCCGATCCGCACCACGCAGAAGATGTAACGAGCATCCTTAAGCGCCTCTCTGCGGTCCGTTGTCGCTTGAATCTCGATGGACAAGCCATTTTCCCGAATGTCTCTCTGCACGAGCTGGGTGACCATGTCGAGATTATGTTCGTTAATGTCTGTAAAAGCAACCTGGATATCCTTAAACTCCGGCACGGCAAGCAAGTCCCTCATCAAGCCGCGCGTGAATCCGATACTGCCTGCACCTACAAATGCTACCTTAAAACTCATAAATAAAGCCTCCTCTTCGCCTGTCAGGGTATTGTCGTTTAATACCCTTATTCTAGCAGGCTGAAAAAGAAGGCGTTTCCACATTCGCAACGGTTTGCGTTAGATCTTGTCAACTATTTCAACTTCATAGTCGGTCCAGCTTGTGATGGTTTTCTTGGAATTACGGAATTCCGCCGGGGAGATTCCCGTCATTTTCTTGAACAGCATGCTGAAATACTGCCTGCTGTTCAGCCCGATATGATCCGCCACCTCGATGATGGGTACGTCCGTGCGGGCAAGCAGCATTTTCGCCTTATCTATTCGCAGGTCCACCAAATACTCATTGATGGTCTTGTTCATATTCGCTTTGAAGATACGCTGGAGATAGACGGGATGCAGATTAACCGCAGCCGCAATATCTTTGGCTTGAATAGCGGTATCGTAATATTGGTGGATATATTCAGCCGCGTGCCGCACGTAATGATGGATTTGGCGCTCGGCGCTATTTTTCGATTCCACGGCAACCAAACGGGCCACACGGACGAGCAGCTGGGACATGAGCAGATTCGTCATCATCTCGCGGCCTCGTTCAGCGCCCTCTCCGCCCAGATCCAGCTCAAAGACCAGATTTCTCAGATTCACCTGAATATCTTCATAGTCCCTCAGCACAATCGTGTCCAGACGCTGCTCGAGCAGCCTCGCAAACATCGGATTATGGCTAGACAGCTGATTCATCGACGGATAAATACCCTCGCAGGGCTGGAATCCAAACTCCACATTCAGCATCCGGCAGGGACTCCCGCTCTCGACGATCAGCCTATGCGGCACCTCGGCATCCAGCATGATAAGATCGCCTTTGCGCATGGCGATAACCTCTTTATTGGTCTCCACCGTGCAGTTCCCCGAGATCACATACATGAACTCCGCCCAGTCATGCTGATGGAAGCCCATATGGAAGTCTTCCCACTGCTTGTAATAGTACGCGACAATCTTCGGACGGAACTCTCCGGACTCTCTCCACTTCGCATCATAAAAGCTGTTCGAGCTCATGATTTTCCCACCTTTGCAACCGGCATAATCTCTATGGTCAGCATATACCCGCGGGTAAGGAAGGTCAACGCTTCCCCATTTCATCAGTCCTTTGCTTCCGGATAAATAACAAAACACCTTGTCCCAAGCTTCACGGTATAACGTTCGGTTGTAATACCGTATAGCTTCAGGCGTTCTTTCAGCTTCCTATAGTAACTGTCTAATCTGCCTCTATCTTTCTTGTTCCCCGGCTCCAGCTCCTGATTATATCTGGCCTGAAAGATCATCTGAGACGTACAGGACAGCCCTTCTTTAATCATCCGAAATAACACGCGAATATCATCGGCAGACAGATTCATGGCCTCGCCCCTCGCAAGCCATTCCCCTTTGCTCAAGTCCAAATAAATATCATATTTCACCGGACGATGCAGATTATATACTTGGGTGAGCTGCTTATTCGTCTTGGCTTTTTTCCAAACGTTAATGTCTGAAGATATGTACATCAGGACTTCATCCAGTTCAACCTCCGTATCCCCTTCAATCGGCACGTCCTCTATTCTTTCGCGCAGCAGCTGCTTTGCGATCTCGCATTCCTCTTCCGTTAAGTTCATGCTATGGGTTCTCCTCCTAGCCCTCTAAAGCCTTATTTCGCAAAAAACTCCTCTGCCTTGTCCCGATGCTCATCCGTAATATGCGAGCTTATGGCCTTGTAAGCCACAAATATGGCAGTCGCATCATCCCCGTAGCCGACAAGAGGGAAAATGTCCGGAACAAGATCGATGGGCAGAATCCAGTACGCAAGCGCGCCAATGGCCGTTACTTTTACTTTGGTCGGCGTGTTTGGGTCCATGGCGCAGTAGTACATGGCAACCGCTTCTTTGGAGAAAGGCACCTTTGACGCATATTTTCTAACCTTAGACCAGAAGCCGTTGTTTACGTACTGCACTTGCTCGTCATGATCACCAATCTTGGAGGTCCAGGAGTCCGTATCCACTTCCTCCTCTTGCGCATCTGATGGAGCCGACTCTACAGCCGTGGCTATTTCCTCATCCGAAAAGGTCGCCGGAATCACATCATCCTGAGCAAGACTCTCATGACATGCCCCGCATTTCGCCAGCCTCAGCTTCTGTGCTTCTACCTCATTCTTCTGCCTGCAGTTTGGACATTCGATAATAACAGACATCGTAATCCCTCCAAAAGTTTCAATTGTACATCTATTCGTTAACGTTAGAATATGATTCGACAACAACAAATACCCTCTATACTGTAATTAAACAAAAAAACGTTTCTCTAGACAATTAACTTTTGTTAATTTTTTGCATAAAACCACTGGCTCTTGGGTCACAATAGCTGTTGGGTGCTAAAGCCGGTGCCCGACTACCAACACGAATAAGGGGGAATATCCGTATGGCAAAGCCGGACAATCGGGCTGATAACGCGGAACATCTGCAGGAGCACATTGCGAATACGCAGCAGAACATCAATGAGACTGAACAATATTTGAATGAGTTCAGCTCGGAGATTAACGGTACTGAGCAAAACGAGCTTCAAGAGAAGAACGAGCGCCGCAGAGAAAGTGTTGCAGAATTCGAAGAAGAACTCAGCGACGAAGAAGCTTAAAGAAACAAAGATGACTTCTGCTTATGTCAGGAGTCATCTTTTTTCATGTTCATGACCTGTGCTATACTGTCGCTAATTAGCGAAGAATATGGCATCAACAAAGGAGCAGGTTGGATGAATTTCGAACAATGGATTGCGCCCGAACAATATAACATAAGCTCTGAGATTGAGCGCCACAAGTCGGATAAAATCGCGCTCCGCTTGCTGGATGATCAGGGACAAACGAAACAAATGACATATAACGAGCTGCTGAAGCAAGTGAACCGGCTGGCTGGCGGACTGAACGAACTTGGTCTTGCAAAAGGGGACCGCGTCCTCGTCATGGTGCCGAGAACCATCGAGGCATATATCATCTATGTTGCCTGCTTAAAGCTTGGACTTGTTATTATTCCATCCTCCGAAATGCTCCGGACCAAGGATCTGTCCTACCGCTTGAATCATTCCGAAGCGCGTGCGGTTATGGCATGGGCGGAAGGAGCTGCAGAGGTTGATAACATTACGGAAGAGCTGCCTTCGTTGCAGTTCCGGATTGACGCTAGCGGCGGACAAGCTGACGGCTGGCTCTCCCTCCGCTCCTTAACGGAAGGTCAACCGGAGGAACGCGCGGCCGAACCAACCACACGTGATGATATGGCGATCCTGGCTTATACATCGGGTACAACCGGCAATCCGAAAGGTGTCGTTCACAGCCACGGCTGGGGTTATGCGCATCTGCGTATCACCTCCGCATGGCTTGGCATCCAAAGCTCGGATCTGGTCTGGGCAACTGCGGCGCCGGGCTGGCAAAAATGGATTTGGACTCCGTTCTTATCCGTTCTCGGCAGCGGAGCAACCGGCTTTATTTATAACGGATCCTTCAGCGCAGAGCGGTATCTGGAGCTTATTCAAGAGAACCAGATTCAGGTGCTGTGCTGCACGCCAACGGAATACCGGATCTTGGCAAAATTAGATACGCTTGATCAATATGATCTGTCTTCAATTCGCAGCGCAGTTTCGGCCGGTGAGCCATTGAACCAGACGGTGATCAAGCAGTTCCAGGAAACATTCTCTTTCACCATCCGTGACGGCTACGGCCAAACGGAAAGCACGCTGCTTATCGGCAATCTGAAGGATTCTCCAATCAAGATTGGTTCAATGGGCAAGTCGATCGTTCCGGGTCTTGTGGAAATTATTGATGAGGAAGGTCGTCCTCAGCCGATGGGAGAAATAGGCAGCATCGCTGTACATACCGGAATGCCCGCCCTGTTCAAGTCCTATTACCGAGATCCGGAACGCAAAGGCGCCAACATCGTTGGTTCCTACTTCATTACCGGTGATCGGGCTAGCCAGGACGAGGAAGGGTATCTGTGGTTCGAAGGCCGCGGAGATGATATTATTATCAGCTCCGGCTATACGATTGGACCGTTTGAGGTGGAAGAAGCGCTGCTTCGCCATCCCTCCGTCAAGGAATGTGCGGCTGTTGCGAGTCCGGATGAAATCCGCGGTCATGTCGTTAAGGCGTTTATTGTGCTGAAGGATGGCATCACCGGCACCCCTGAGCTCGCCAAAGAGCTGCAGGACCATGTGAAATCGGTAACGGCTCCATACAAATACCCGCGTAAAATCGAATTCATCAACGAGCTGCCCAAAACCAACTCCGGCAAAATCCGCCGGATCGAGCTTCGCCAGCGCGAAGCGCATATGAATTCCTGATGAAAAAGCCGCTGTTCCAGCCGGGCTTCTAACAAGCTCCGGCTCAAACAGCGGCTTTTATATTTTACACTATGGCATGAACACCTAGCTTACGGTCAATCACTTTCTTAATGTCCTTCACCAGCTGCACGGATGCTTCGATCTCCACTTTGCGCGTCGATACGCTTTCGATACTGCAGCCGATCGGAATGCCTTTTTCAATGCCGAACTCAAACAGCTCTTCGAAGATCTTGAGTGCCAGAGTCGTGGACTTGTCCAAAATATCGGTGGACTTGAGCAGGTCATTCTCGAGCCATTTCGGAATGCTGATGCCCAGCCATTTCATGAACTCGAGCGTTTTTTGCGAGCCGCATGGCGCCAGGTTGAACAGAATTGGAACGGTCTCAATGCCTTGCTCCTGGCAGTAATAATAGTAGTCGGAGAGCATGTTTTTGGAGGCTTCTACATTAAAAGTAGCCTGCGAAATGAAGAACTTGCAGCCTCCGTCCACCTTATCCCTGATCCGCAGATGCTCGTCGTTCTTCTTCATATGCCGTTCAGGAATAACAACCCCGCCCAGCATCAGGCGGTCGTTCAGCTTTCTGCTAAGCTCATATGCTTCCGGAAGCTTCATCGTCGTCTGCTGATTGCTGGAGGAAGTGCCGACAAACACCGAGAACCGGTCCTCTTCCGCATTCTGCTTCAGCCAATTCGTAAAGTTATCTTCCGAGTTATTGCCAACAACACGGTAAATAATCTTTGGTACCTTCCAATAGTTCAAATAGTTCTTGCTGTATACCGTTGGATCCAGCGCCTCCAGATACGGGAATGGTCTTTCCTCGTCCGTCCGGTCCGCTTCATCCTGTACGTCATACAAGATCAGGCCGTCAATGTCCAGATCCTTCAGACGGTCATATTGCTTTTCCGATATTTCTGCCAGCTTCTCAGGTGTATGGCTGGACTTGGGCGGTGTCATGCCGTAAGTGATAATTCCCGCCTGCCTGTTTAAAATTTTATCCTTAAGCATCTCGTTCTTCATCCCTAACGTCCATAATAGTAGTGGAATAATTTCTAGTTTAATTCTACATGCCGCGTCAAATTCCTTCTTAAGCAGTCGGATTTATAACTTCAGCTTCTTGCTTTGGGATTCTCGCCATTAAACGTTCAATTGTTCCGTCAAAAGGAAACTGCCGCTTTGCTACACGTGCCTGAAGTCCGGCCAGCTCTTCCCTTACCTGCTGCATTAATGGCTCCGGATATCCGAACTTAACAGCATTTTCGGCAAATTCATCTTCATCTATAACCATCCACACGCCGCCTCGCTGTACGAGGTCCAGATCATAATCAACAAAGGAAACTTCGCTGCCGTTAATCACCGCCGGCTGATTGATGTTGCAATAATATTCATTGATTTGTCCGTCTACAACAGCCGCGCTGACCGTAAACCAATGCTTGCTCGAGAAAAATTCGATCGACCAGTTATTCACCGTAAACACGGATTTCTTCGTATGATGCTGAAGCTTTCTGCCGTAACGTCCAAGTACAAACATATAGCCGTCGCCTTCCTCCAGCAGATCCGTATTCCATTCATAATGCAATAGACCGCCGTGCTTTAACGCTTTTATTTGAATCGTATTATCCACGAAAAATGCCTTCCCTTCGGAAATCATTAGGTTAGGAAAGTATATCATACTTTGCGCGGGTACGTCCTTACTTGGCCGCTTCCTCATATTGCCCTGTTACCTGCATCTGCCCGCTCACCAGCTCACTGATGGTAACTTGGTACCCTTCTTTATCCGGGTCATATTCGTTTTTTACGCTCTTTACAAGAACAGGTTTGCCATCGATATACTTATAAAGATTATCAACATGTATAGCTGCGTTCTCCCGAACGGATGAACGTATGGTTTGATTAATGGGGTCAAACTCGGGCGACGGGATTTCCTCAAGCTCTTTATTGGATATAAATTGTTTGCTCATAGGGTCCCAAAGCCAGCATAAATAAGGGATATTAGGTCCGGCAGGAATAAAATGCTGAATCGCAAGATCGGGATTACCATCGAAATTCATGTCTTCTATCGTTACACCTAAGCTTTCGCCATCCCATGACCCTGCATCCTCAATAGAGATTGATTGAAGAAGCTTCTTCTCTGGAGAATAAACCTTGATTTTGTTTGTCTGGTAGCTGCTGGATTCTTCTTCGACATCTGGGTGCCCAAATATCTTCATCATGTACTTCTTCTCGTCGGATTCAGGCTGGAAGTATTTATAGCGGACGATGTTACCGCTCTCTGCTGCTGTGCATCCTGTCAGCAAAATCATGAATACCAAATAGATCCCTATTGTTGTTCTCATGCCATTTTAACCCCTTAGTAAAATAATACAAAAAGCCCCTCGTCATAGACGAGGGGCTTCCCTATAAAGTTACTTTAAATAAAATTCACATACTCCAGCAGTCGCTTCAGCATAACTGTCGCTTCGGCGCGAGTTGCTTTGCTGTCCGGTGCAAATTTACCGCCCGTAGTGCCTTCGATGATCTTCGCTTCGACTGCTTGCGCTACAGCAGCAGCTGCCCAAGCTTCGATCGCCGATTTATCCTTGAAGGCGTTCAGCAGATCCGTGCTGCCTGTTGGCTGTTTGCCCGTAAAGGCAAGTGCACGAGAGATCATAACGGCCATCTCTTCACGGGTGATGGAAGCATTTGGCCTGAAGCTGTTTTCTTCATAACCTTTTACAATGCCTGCCTTCACTGCTGCGCCTACCGCGCCTGCGAACCAATCCTTGCTGCTTACATCCTTGAAGGAAGCTGCTGCTTGATCTTCCGAGATACCAAGCGCTCGCACAACCATAGCAGCAAATTCTGCGCGGGTTACCACAGCATTAGGAGCAAATTTATCATTGCTTGTACCTTTGACGATCAACTTGGACGCCATTCGTTCTACGTCTGTTTTCGCCCAATGGTTATTCAGATCACTAAATGTCTTATCAAGCTGAACGACCGCATAAACACTGTTGCCAGTACGCTTGATCGTCACAACCGTATGTCCGTTTTCCGTCTTGAAGGTTGCCGGAACGAATGTAAATTCTCCGGTCGCCTCGTTGTACATCACAGCTGTGGAATGCGTTGCATCCATGGACTGGCTGATGTCGATTGTACGGGATACATACGTTTTGCCGAAATCATGGATCTCCTGCTTATTGCCGTTTGATTGAAGGAATACGCTGAACTCAACTGGAGTGCCAATCAATTTCACTCCGGCTTTAGTCGCTTTATCCTTCATCGTAGTCGACAGAGTGCTGTCCACTGGATCAATCGTAATCACCAGCGAGGCATCTGTACCGATTGTTGCCGGAAGGTTAAGCGCACTGATCGGCAGAGCATAGCTTGCGTCACCAATCTTCACCAAAATCGTCAGATTTGGAGCTTCCTTCAGCGCATCAAGCAGCACACGTGCCGGCAGCTCTGCACTTACAGCTTGCGTGGAATCAGCCGTAATCTCAATCGTTTGTCCGCTTTGTCCCGCGATCATATCAATCGCTTGATTCAGGGTCTGAGCAGATACGGTCAACGTTGAACCGGATGTTGTTCCTTTAACGCTGACTCCATTGGCTGTTTTCACCGGAGTTTGTCCGTTGTTGCCGGAGCCTCCGCCTGGAGTCTCTACCGGTGGGTTCGTCGTACCGGTATTGGCAGTTGTTTTACCGGTTGCCGATGGACCATCCGTACTCCATTTGCCGGATGTGTCTCCCGCTTCTACTTTGAACGTGTAAGAAGTATCCGCCGTCAAGCCGGTTACTTCATAGGTCGTACCAGATACGGTAGCGAGCTCTACGTCGTCCTTATAAACCTTGTATTGCGTTACACCTACATCATCGGAAGCTCCCGTCCAGGTCAGCTTAAGCGATGTTTTGCTTACATCTGATACAGACAGGCTGCCGCTGTTCCAAGTTGGAGCCGTCAAATCGGCAGCTGCTGTACCAGTCGTAAAGGACCAGATATCAGACAAGGCTTTGCCTGTGTACACATCTTCAGCCGCTGCATACCATTGGTACTTGGTGTTCGCGCTCAGAGCACTCCAGGTTACGGATGCCTGTTCGCCGCTTGCTACCTGCTCTACCTTCCCGATCGGCTGATCGGAATAGACGTTTACGCCCATATAGTCGGTCGCTACGCGCTTCACCTGTGGCGAAAGGTCAATATCAATTGCGAATTCTTCCTGTTTTGTCGGATCGTTTGGATCGTAGAAATTATAATCGTCCATATAAGGCGAGTATGTTTTTACATACATCTTGTCGTTGGCAATATCAAACTGAAGAAGCTTGATATAACCTTGGCCGCCTTCCGGACCACCTTGATAGTCAGACAGCATTTGATAGACTTTACGATCCGGAGTGCCGTCACCGTTGTCATCAATCTCACTGACAAGCAGCTTCGAATCATGATAATGTCCGGACAGTACCGCGAATACGTTTTTGTTCTTTTGCACAACTTCTTCAAAAATCTTATCCGCAATCGGAGCCCGGTTGCCGGATACAAGCAGGAATTCATGGAAGTTCAAAATCGCTTTGCGGTTCGGATATTTCGCGAGCACTTCATTCATCCAGTCGATATCCGAGTCGCGGATTCCCCACCCCATGTAGACCATAATGAAGTCATTGCCATTCGAGGAAATAAGATCATAGTGACCGCGGTTGTTATCCAGAGTACCGCCATAAGTCGGCTGATCCTCGAAACGGTCTGCCCCGAAATAGTTCCAATAGTAATCATAAGCGCCAAGCTGATGGTCAACGTCATGGTTCCCGGCAAGTACGCCATAAGGAATGTTTGCGTCTTCCAGCACCTTCATGTCTTTATCGGCGCGCTGCCATTGAATTTCTTTATCCGCTTCATCGACGATATCGCCGGTATGGATAACATATTTGATCTTGTTCTTCTCTTTGTTGTCGGCAATCCAGTCTACGATGTTTTCATAGATGTTCGGGTAGCTTTCCGAATAGTATTGCGTATCGGACATCCATGCAAAGGAGAAATCATAATCCTCCTGCGATACCGGCAGTTCATCCTGTACCATCACTTGCAGTGTTTGATTGTCCGCATATTCCCCTGCAGTTACCCAAGCACCAAGTGTAAAATCTTCCGTGCCTGCAACCGTACTGTCAACGCTAATCCATTTCTTCTCGGATGGGCTCCAAACATACATGCTCACTTTGCGCCCTTCCAACGAGTTACCTTTCCAGCTGAGCTCGATCTGGTCTGTCGTTTTCACAGATGGATCAAGCTGTACCTGGAACCGCTGATAAGGGAATTGCTCGGTGGAATCATCGGTCAGATACTCACCGTCAACTGCGCTGATCTTGCCGTAGTCTTCTGCCGTCATTGCTTTCTCTCCGGCAGGAGCTACTTCCTTCGGAGGCTCAACATCCGCAGCGTTACGGAAGCCCAGAAGGCCTTCCTTATTCGCCCCGTCATACTTGAAACCACGGAAGAAGGAAACATCCATTTTGTCATTCGTAGGATCTTTTACTTTTACAGACAATACCGGGTTCCGGTCTACTCCAGTTCCTGCGTCGGCAGGAGACACGAGCTCCGGCTTCAGCGGATTCTCGTCCGGTACGGTAAATTTCACTTCCTTTTCCACCGTATTGCCGACTTTGTCGGTTGCCTGAATTTTGAAAACATGCTCTCCGCCAGTCAAATCCTTGGAGGAAGTTGCATAAGGGAGTGTAATTGGCGTTTCATCCAGCCACACCTGGACTTTATCTACACCAGACAAAGCATCCTGTGCCAAAGCTGTAATTGTAAATGGACCGCGGTATTCTTTACCTTCCTGAAGGGAAGTTGTAATAACCGGTGCCGTATTATCTACTTTGATAACGGCTGCTTTCTCGCCGAACTCCGAGTGGCTGACTTTAATGGTGTGTTCACCATCAGACAGCTTAGTCGTATCAAGAGCATAAGCTTTGGATGCGAGCAGTTCATCCGAAATATTGAAGTTAAAGTCTACGACCGGATTTTTACCGGCGCTGTCACCCATAGGAATTACGGTATCCCGGTTTTTGTAACGCTCGTCGAAGATTTCCGTACCGTCTGCAAATACAAGCCTTACATTACGTACAGTAAAATCGTCTTTGTTCTCTTCCGGACGGTCATCAAACGGCGATGCCTTTGTACCCGCTCGGATGGAGATAATGTTGCTTCCGCCCTTCAGGCGTTCCGCTGCGATTGGTACCGTTAAAGTGGTATAGGTGTTAATTGGCTCCAAGAAGATCGACAAAATTTCGTCGCCCATTGTAACGCCGTTCTTGAAGTAATAGTTGACGCCGTTCGCTTCATATGCGAAATATGCATCCTGCTCAACAGCAGTATACGTTCCATCTGTCGCTTCTGTTTGATCAATGCTCACATGAAGCTCTGAAGCGGGTGCATTCTCCGCAGTGGCTTTCAGTACTTTAATTCCCGCAAGGAAGTCTCCGTCCTTCACATTCAAGCGAAGCGGTGAATGATCCGTATTGCCCGTAACCTGTGTGCGGTACTTCTCTGACGTTACTTCGTTCTGCCCGTCGGAGATGACGTAATAGTACTCGATGTAATCACGGCCGATCAGTTCAGGCGAGTAGATCGTGTAGTGATACAGCGTATCGTCAAAGCTTTCTGCCAAGTAGCGTTTCGTATATTGCGCATCAAGGTTGCTCTTATAATACAGAGCTACGGATTTGACACTATTCTCGTCATGCGCTTCCGCTTTGAGCGAGAGGTTTTGAGCTTTATCGATTTCCGGCTTATTCGTCAAATCCTGATAGGTAGGATCTGTTGTATCTGCTGGAGTTTTAACCGTTATTAACGGCACTTGCACCGGAGCTACCGAACCCGGAGTTGCTGCTTCAGTGCCGGCGCTGTATTTAATCATCGTTGTGCTGCCAGCTTGCGAATATTTGTAGAAAATACCTTTGTTCGCAATGGTCTCTGCGTCCGTGTCGTAATAACCGGCCGAGACTTCTGTCTTTGTATTGGTTGCGATAACAATCCCGCGTCCACCGCCGTTAGCCATGCCGTCGCTGTAGATTTTAACGATATCGGTGCCTTCTACCAGATTAGTACCGTAGAGAGCGTTAAAGTCTGCAACCGTTTTTTGCGTATTCTGGCTGTTAATAACCCAGAACACCAACGTTTTTTTCGAAGGAATAAGCAAGTCCTCCGAATTCGTCGGCCAGATCACATCGGCATCCGGTCCGGAAGCGGTATAACGATATTGCATTTTGTAGTTTTTGAAGTTCACGGTCTTATCCGTATTGTTGTAGATCTCGACAAACTCATAGCCGTCCGCTGAGCCTACGTTTGTGGAGTCTGGAACAATCTCCGTTACCATCAGCGGCGGAAGCTTATTGAAGTCAACATCTCCAAGCTCAATCGTTACGGTGAAATTGTTTGATTTTACCGTGTCGATTCCATCATTTGCTTGAATGTAATATTGCAGCTCCGAATCGGTGAATGCTTCCTTCGGAATGTTAGCCGAGAACACATTGTTCTCTCCCGCCGTCATCGGAACGGAAGTATAGTCTGCTGCCTCGCCAACTTTGTAAAAGACGGATGCGGTAACCGTATCGCTGTCTGGATCCGCAATTGTTGCTTGTACGGTCAGATCGTTATCGATGCTTCCCGAAGCAGGCGGCGTATGCTGGATAACAGGCAGCTCATTAACAGCTGGAGCCGGCTGCTCCGGAAGCAATGCTGCTTCTACAGCGCCTGGAGTCGCTGCATTAACGCCTGCATTAAACAGCTTCATCTGGTTCGTGCCGTCAGTAGGATACTGATAGAAAATACCCTTGTCTGGTATCGTTTGGGCATCGTTCTCATAGAACGCTTCGGCAATTTCTTTCCCCGTTTTCGAAGCGATAACGATTTTACGGCTTCCGCCGTTAGCCATACCGCCGCCGCCCTCGATGCGGAACAGATTCGTATTTTCGACCAGGGATGTTTTGTAGTTCGCGTTAAAATCCTCAGTCTTCAAATCCGTAGTCGCACCGTTCATAATCCAGAACACAACATTGCTAAGCGGAGGAATAACCGCCGTGCTAGGCAGCTCCCATTTCGCGTCTGGTGTCGTGGAGTTCGTATAACGATAGATCAGCTCATAATCTTTAAGCGAGATTGGACGAGTCGTATTGTTATACAACTCTACGAATTCATACGCATCGGAGCTTACTCCTGTCACATTCGTGCTGTCTGGTACAAGCTCAGTAATGAGCATGACAGGTACTTTGGTGTAATCGAAGTTATGCTGCTCGATCGCAACCGTATATGTAGAAGACTTCACATGATTGACGGCATCTGCAGCTTCAATATAGTATTGCAGCTCAGTAGCCGTAAGGGATGCTTTCGGAATAGCCGCGGAAAAGGTTGCTCCCTCCGTGTTGGTCATCGGTACAGATGTAAATGCAGCATCCGACGGATTTTTGAAATATACAGCCGCCGTTGCCGTATCGTCCGCATCCGTAATTTGAGCAGTGATCGTCAGATCTGCTTCACTGCTTCCTTCTGTAACCGGTGTATGCGTGATTACTGGAGCCTGATTAACCGGTCCTTCCGGGAATTCATAATGAACGGAAGGAATTTGACCGGCATCAAGCGCACCTGGAGTTGGAACGGACTTCACCGCAAATTTGTCGGTTTGCACACCGCCTGCTGCTGGCAGCATGTAGTGGTCGCCGAGGCCATCACCAATTTCTGTTGAGGCTATATAGCCTGATTTTGAAATTTCAACGCCTTGGCTGTTCTCAATAACAACCGTGCGGTCGTTTGTATTGTGGAAGCCAGAGAAGCCTGCAACTTGAACAATTTGGCTGTCAGTCAGACTAACACCATATTTTGCGTTAAAATCAGCCAATGTTTTATTGGATGGATTGTACCAGAACACCATGACCTGCTCTGGGTCCAGCGACTTCTCGCCAAACGTGAAGGTTGCGTCTGGTGTTGTGGTTGGGTAACGGTACAGGAACGTATAGTCATTCAAACGAATCGTTTTATTCGAGTTATTGTACACTTCAAAAAACTCGTAATCATCCGTGCTAAGCACGTTAGGATGAATCTCGGAGACGAACAGCTCCGGTACGGTATTCTCGTCTGCCGCGGCAGCGATACCAATCGATGACAGCATGCTCATCAGCAAGCTGGCTAATAGAATGCTAGAGATCCATTTCTTGTATCTCTTGCTTACCATAATAGGAAACACTTCCTTCGAGGTTAATTGTTGATGGTGAAACGGATTACATCTTAAATTCAGAAATCAGACGTTCAACAAGCCAGTAGAGTCCCATTAAACCTACGATGGAGGAGGTCACATACGTCCACCAGATTTGACGGTTGCTTGTGCTTGTAATCAGCTTGCGGATTACCCATAGAATCGGAATGACGACCGCCAGAACAACAAGCTGGCCAATCTCTACGCCAAGGTTAAAGGAGAAGAGCGGCAGGGCAATGCTGCCTGACATCGTTCCGTGCAGAATTTCTGCAAAGCCGAAGCCATGCACCATGCCAAACATCACGGTGACGGCAATCTGCTTGCCCTTCAGCTGAGGGAATTTTTTGCGGAACATCGTCTCAAAAGCTACAAATACGATACTAAGCGCAATAAGAGGCTCTACAATAAGCGGCGACAATGACGCCAGATCCATTGCGGATAATACCAGCGTAATGCTGTGTCCGACCGTAAATGCCGAGACCAGCTTCAGCATCGTCCAGCCGCTAGTGCCTGAGGCAAGGATTAGTCCGCAAAGGAATAACATGTGATCGGCACCCGACCAGATATGCTCCATTCCCATGGTGACGTATTCTTTCAGCACGCTTGTCCAAGAGGATGAAGTAGTAACAGGCTTCTGCTCCGAATCGCCAGTTGCTGGTGTATCCGATGTACCGGCGTCCGCACCATGATAGCCTTCCATTTGAAGAATATTGTTCGAGCTGTTGATGACTTGAACGATGGACTGCTGCCCCATTCGGATGGTTGCATAGCTGCGGTGATCGGGGTTTGTACCATCATAAAAGTTATATTGAACCATGTACCGATCGACGGGCTCTCCAAAATCATAGTTAATGTCGATCTCGATCATCGGCATTTTGGCTTTTTCCGTCTTCTTCGCTGCAAGTACAATTCCGGTGCCAACCTTGCTGTTGCCCGTGACGATCAAGCGGTCATGAACCAATGCGGTAAGCGTGCCATTTCCGCTGGACAGCTCGTCCTCAGAAACCTTGCCGTCTCCGTTCCCGTCAAGCTGAGGCATAGCTTCAAGAAGCTCCTTCTCCAGCAAGAACACGTTGTATTCCAGATTCTTGTCTTTTATCGTAATATCCGAAAATCCCGTCGATGCGAAATGCGCCTCTGCCGTGCCGCCAAATACGCTAAATAACAGCCATAATGCAGCTAACACAACTCCAGCTTTTGTACGTACTCTCACAAGACTCCCCCTTTCTCTAGTTGTTCATGATAAACAAGACACTTTGTGAGTATAGGGCTCTATTGTCAATCGAACGTCAATGATAGATTAAGAAAATGTTAAAATCCGCCTTATTGCCTAAAATAGTGCCATTTTTTTAGAGAAAATGAGTTAATCTACTACTTATTCGAGTAACAGAGTTTCTAAACAGCAGCTGATGGCATATAAAAAAAGCCCCTGAAGGCTGATAGGCAGCCTTCAGGGGCTTCACTTAGGCGATCGAAGAAGAGTTCAGCAGATCGCGTACATTCTTGTAGTCCATTTGATGCGCGGCGGCCACGGCTTCGTGGGTGATGAAGCCGGCCATGGCGTTAACGCCCCGGCGAATTGGTTCGCTGCCCGCGAGCGTGTCCCGGACGCCGCGGTCGGCGAGCGCGAGCGTATAGGGCAGCGTGGCGTTGGTGAGCGCAGCCGTTGCCGTATACGGCACGGCGCCCGGCATGTTGGCAACGGCGTAATGCAGAACGCCAAACTTTTCGAATACCGGCTCGGCGTGAGTCGTGATCCGGTCAATGGTCTCCACGCTGCCGCCTTGATCAATGGCGACATCTACAATGACCGAACCGGTGGACATGGATCGAACCATGCTTTCGGTTACAAGCTTGGGAGCTTTTGCCCCCGGAATCAGCACAGCTCCAATGACAAGATCCGATTCGGCCACCGCCTCCGCGATCTGCCGAGAATGGGAGGCAAGTGTCTGCACCCGCCCGCCAAACCGGTCCTCCAGCGCACGCAGCCTGTCGGCATCACGGTCAATGATAGATACCTCGGCGCCAAGACCAAGCGCAATTTGGGCAGCGCCCGTGCCAACAACGCCGCCCCCGATAATCGTCACTCGGCCTTTTTTCACACCGGGCACACCTCCTAACAGAATTCCTCTGCCCCCGTGTGCCTTCTCCAGAAACTGCGCCCCAACCTGCGCCGCCATCCTTCCGGCAATATCGCTCATCGGTGTGAGGAGCGGCAGCTGACCGTTTGCCAGTTGTACGGTCTCGTATGCAATTGCCGTCACTTTATGCTGCACCAGCGCTTCCGTCAGCTCCCGCTCCGCGGCCAGATGCAAATAAGTAAACAGCAACAGTCCTTCACGGAAATACCGGTACTCCTCCTTCAGCGGCTCCTTCACCTTCACAACCATATCCCTCGACCAGGCTTCGTCTGCACCCTGGACAATGGCAGCTCCCGCCGCCTGATAGTCCTCATCCGGTAAACCGGAGGCAGCTCCCGCTCCGGTCTCAACAAACACGCGATGTCCATGCTTTACGAGTTCATACACACCACCAGGCGTTAACGCCACGCGATGCTCCGCGCTTTTTCTCTCTTTCGGAACGCCAATCTCCATATACGCTACCTCCCTTTCTCCTATCCCGCTCACCGCAACAGCACTACGCGTTGCCTATGAAATCTATCCTCTTGTATAATGAGGAAAAAACTAGATTCCCCCACTATTCCACTTTAGGGCGGTGAATGTCCATGGTTGAAACGTTGATGCAGCTAACCGTTAGAGACATCCTGCAGCGCCCGCTGTTTCAGAAGGCTGAAACGATCGCAAGCGATGAAGCACTGAACCGCACCGTACGCTGGGTCCATATAATGGAAGTTACCCAGGTTGGCAAGCTTCTAAGCGGCAATGAGCTGATCCTGTCCACCGGCATAGGCTGGCATGATGATGAGGAGCTCAGCTTATCCTTCCTCCGGCAGCTCATCGATTCCGGCGCCTCCGGCCTTTGCATCGAGCTTGGCACCTACACCAAAAAGCCATCCGATGCCATGATCGAGCTGGCGAAACGCGAGAACTTTCCTCTTCTTTTTTTCCACGAGGAGGTTCGTTATATCGACATTACCCAAGACCTGCATGCCTATTTCATCCACCAGCATCACCGCATGGTCTATGAACTCGAAGCTCTCTCAACCAAGCTGAACCAGCTCCTGCTCTCCGGCAAAGGCATTATGCCGCTGCTCAAGCTTCTCCACCACACGACCGGCGCCCAAGTCGCCTTCTTCCCTCTTAACGCCGAAGCCCAGTTTATGCCGCATATGCCTCGTGCCAAAGCCGATATCTTCTACGAGCAGTGGATTTACGGCGAAATGTTCGCCACACCTGTCCTAAAGCGCGGTCTCGCTCACCGTCCGATTCTGGCGCTTGACCATCTATTCGCCGATCTGCTGCTGCAGTCCGAGCAGGAACTTAGCGAGTTTCAAATCCTAGCCCTCGACCGCTGCGCTACGGCACTCGCTCAAGAGATGATGAGAACGAAATATATGGAAGAGAGACGCCGCTACAAGGATGAAATGTGGGTAACCGATTGGCTGAGCGGCAAGCATGCCGACAAGGAGGTCCGGGCGTATATCAGCTCGATCAAGCCGGCCGCCAAGCTGTACGGTCTTACGGTCTGCGTGTTCCGTCTTCAAGTCAAGCTGGCGGAATGGAAGGAAGGCGAGGAACTGCTCATGCAGAAGAATATGGTCGCCCGCGCCATCTTCGAAGGCGAAGGCTATTTTCTCCTCCCCGCCATTTTGCATGACCATATCGTCTTTGTGCTCATTGACCAGATGAAGCAGCTCAAGTGGAAGGAACGGCTTCTCCGCGCCATTGAGCGCCTGCGAAGAACCGAGCATAACCCGGATACGGCCCTGTTCTCCGGCACTCTTGGCATCGGCAAATATATGACCGATCTGTCCCGCGCGCAGGAAGGCTACGAATCCGCCCAGGAAACGGTTGCGATCCAGACGGATATCGGGCCGCTGAGCTCGCCTTTTTTCAACGATCTGCATACGTACCGGATTATCTCGGGGCTTAAGAAGACCGGGATGCTGCCCGCCATGATTGAGGAATACATCGGGCCGCTGACGCGGTACGACCAGGAGAAAAACGGGCAGCTGCTCAAGACGCTCAAAGTGTTCCTGTCCCTGTCCGGCTCCAAGCAGGATACGGCCCGGGAGCTGTTTATCGTCCGGCAGACGCTCTATCACCGGCTCGACAAGATAGCCGCTCTGCTGGGAGACGACTACCTTGTAGCCGACAAACGGCTGGCGATCGAGCTTGCGTTAAACGCGTATGAGTATACGTACGGGGCGATCAAGTAATTCCGTGTGCAAGCAGGAGCCGTTAACCTGCATCATTCCAGCCGGATGAAGCCAGCTGCTTCACTACCAGGTTGGACATATATTTCCGGGCATCGGCGGAGAGCAGCTGCAGAACGGCGCTCTCCCCGCCGGGATGAACAAGCTCAATCGTTGTGCCGCTCAAATTTTCCACTACGCTATGAATTCTGAACTGCCTGCTTATATAAGCATCCAGCTTTTCTTTCTCTTCCATAAACTCCTGGTAAGCGGACATAAGGGAGCACCTCCGTTGAATGGTCTTTCTTGCTTGCATCCTTATCCCGTTCCTACTGCTGCCGAACCTTTTCTTTCCTCCCGGAATCGCTTGCATCCGCCTGCTTATACGTAGCCCGCTTCAGGAACTGCCCCGAGCCCGCTATGCCCACATAAGCCTGATTCCTGATCACAAACTCACCTCGCGACAGGACGCTTTCCGGCACGCCGCTAATTCGGATCCCCTCAAACGGATTGTAGTCCACGTTCATATGATGAGATTCCGCGGAGATCGTTCTTTCTACCGTTGGATCAAAAATAACCACGTCCGCGTCGCTGCCAACGGCAATCGTCCCTTTACGGGGGAATAAGCCAAACAGCTTGGCGTTGCGCGTCGCAACGATATCAACGAACTGATTAAGCGTCAGCCTCCCCTTGGCAACTCCCTCCGAATAAAGGATGGAGAAACGATCCTCAATGACTGGTCCTCCGTTTGGTATTTTACTGAAATCGCCAAGCCCCAGGTCTTTCTGACCTTTGAAGTTAAAGGAACACTGGTCGGAGCCGAGCGTCTGCAGTTGGCCAGTGATGAGGGCATTCCAGAGCACCTCCTGATGGTTCTTCTCGCGCAGCGGCGGCGACCAGACATACTTGGCTCCTTCGAAATCCGGCAGCGCCAGATACGATTGATCAAGCACCAGATACTGCGGGCAAGTCTCGCCCCATACATCCACGCCGCGGGTCCTCGCTTCGCTGATCGCTTTTACCGCTTCCGCGCAGGTGACATGCACGACGTACAGCCTTGCTCCGGTCAGTTCGGCAAGAGCCGCAGCGCGTGCCGTTGCTTCGCCCTCTATAGCGGAAGGCCGGGTGAGCGCATGGTAGATCGGATCGGTGTTGCCTTCGGCGAGAGCCTTCTCTACGAGAAACTCGATCACATCGCCGTTCTCCGCATGCACCATCACCATCGCGCCAAGCTCCTTGGCCGAGAGCATCGTCCGGTATAACGTGCCGTCATCGGCTTGGAAAACATTTTTATAAGCCATAAACACCTTAAACGAAGTGATCCCTTGATCCTTTACAATGGCAGGCAGCTCCGCCAGCACCGCATCATTAATCTCGCTGATCATCAGATGGAAGCTGTAGTCGATGACCGCTTTGCCGTCTGCCTTGGCATGCCACTTCTGAAGCGACTCACTCAGCGGCTTCCCTTTGTCCGTCAGGCAAAAATCAATAATCGTTGTCGTTCCGCCAAACGCCGCTGCTCTCGTGCCAGTCTCAAAATCATCGGCCGTCACCGTGCCGCCAAATGGCATATCCAGATGAGTATGCGGATCAACCCCGCCAGGGAACACGTATTTTCCCGAAGCGTCCACAATTTCCGCTCCGTCAGCCGCGAGGCCGAGGCCGATCTGCTTGATGATCCCGTCCTCGATCAGCACATCCGCCTGATAAGTGTCAGCCGCGGTTACTATTGTGCCGTTACGTATGATTTTTGCAGCCATCGCTTACACCGCCTCCTTATTGGCGCCGCCCGGCGCTTCATTAGAATCGCCAACGGACGCAATCGCCTTCTGACGCTGATTCCAGGACATCGGCAGCTCGCCCGAAGGAATCTCTACCATCGAGATAGCGTCTTCCACTGGACATACAATGGAGCAGAGGTTGCAGCCGACACAATCCTCTTCCCGCACCTTCAGGTAAGCCCGCCCGTCGTCCGTTGTCAGGCGCTCAATGCATTGATGCGACGTATCTTCGCAAGCGATATGGCATTTGTTGCAGACGATGCAATTCTCTTCATGAATCCGGGCAACTACATGATAGTTCAGATCGAGATCTCCCCAATCCGAATAACGGGGAACGGAGCGGCCAATCAGCTCGGTAACGGACTGCAAGCCTTTCTCGTCCAGGTAGTTGTTCAGCCCGTCGATCATATCCTCGACAATGCTGAAGCCGTGATGCATCGCGGCCGTGCATACCTGCACGCCTGTTGCTCCCATCAGCATGAACTCCACCGCATCCCGCCAATTGGAGACGCCTCCAATTCCCGAGATCGGAACATTCACCTGAGCGTTGCGGGCGCATTCGGCCACCATGTTCAGCGCGATTGGCTTGACCGCCGGACCGCAATAGCCGCCATGGGCGCCTTTGCCGCCGACATGGGGAATCGTGTTCCACGTGTCCAGATCCACTCCGGCAAGCGAGTTGATTGTATTGATCAGCGAGATCGCATCCGCACCGCCGCGGACGGCCGCTTTTGCCGTAGCCGTAATATCCGTAATGTTCGGCGTCAGTTTGACAATGACCGGAGTCTGCGCCGCTTCCTTCGCCCACATCGTCTGTGCCTCAACCAGATCAGGCTGTTGCCCCGAGGCCGAGCCCATCCCGCGCTCTGCCATGCCATGCGGGCAGCCGAAGTTCAGCTCAAGCCCGTCTACGCCAACGGCCTCTACCTTTTTCACAATCTCATGCCACTTCTCCCGATTCGGCTCCACCATAAGGGACACCACAACCGCATGATTCGGAAAACGTTTCTTCGTCTCGTAGATTTCCTTCAGATTCACCTCAAGCGGCCGATCCGTAATAAGCTCGATATTGTTAAAGCCGGCAACCCGCTGCCCGTTAAAATGCACCGCCGCAAATCTAGAAGAGGTATTAATAATCGGATCCCCAAGCGTCTTCCAGACCGCTCCTCCCCAGCCCGCTTCGAATGCCCGCTGCACCTGGTAACCCGTATTGGTCGGCGGCGCCGATGCCAGCCAGAACGGATTCGGCGAGGATATGCCCGCCAGATTGATACGCAAATCAGCCATCGCTATCCCTCCTAAAAAGAATTGACACACAAATGGCTGATTTCTGCCATATGTGTTGATTCTTACTTCGTAAGCTTGAGCTTAAAGAATTGCCACACGATTGGCTGAAATTAGCCATTCGTGGTGATTCTTACTTCGTAAGCACCTCTTATGCCGTCTCCTCCTGCTGCTTCACCAGCTGCTGATAGATCGCATAAGCAGCCTTTTTCCCCTGCTGCGCCGCCGACACGACCATCGCTTCCCCTTGCCCGTCCCCAAAGATCACATCGCCCGCTGCGAATATTTTCGGATCCGAGGTTTGGAACGTAACCGAGTCTATCGCTACGATTCCGCGTTTATGCGCTAGACCAAACTGCTCTACCAGGCTGACATGCCGGGTCTGGCCAATGGCGAGAACAACCGCGTCGATATCCATAAAAAACTCCGAGCCAGCCACCGGTACCGGCTTGATCTGTCCGCCGCTCTCTTCCAGCCGCATGGCCATACATTCCAACGCCGTAACGTTGCCAGCCGAGTCGCCGATAATCCGCTTGGGCGCGGTCAGCCATTTGAACACAACGCCGTCCTGCTTCGCGAAGTCGTACTCGAACTCATAAGCCGTCATCTCCGCCGCGGTCCGGCGGTAGACGATTGTTACATCCTCGGCGCCAAGCCGCACCGAGCAAGTCGCTGCATCAATAGCGGTATTGCCCGCTCCGATAACGGCAACCTTTTTACCCGCTATGTCTGTCCGAATGGACGTTTTGGTTGATTCAACGAATTCAATGGCGTCATAGACACCTTGCAGGCCTTCGCCTTCAATACCCAGCTTTGGCACCTTGGACATCCCGATTGCCAGCACAACCGCATCATATTCCTGCTTGATCTCCTCGACTGTAATATCCGCGCCAACCTTTACACCCGTGCGGATCTCCACGCCAAGCTGCCTCACCTGCTCGACTTCCCAGAGCGAGATTTCCTGCGGCAGCCGGAACGAGACAATCCCGTACGTATCGAGCCCGCCCGCCTGCTCCTTCGCTTCAAATACGGTAACGGCAAAGCCAAACCGCGCAAGCTCCCTAGCCGCCGACAAGCCCGCCGGACCGCCGCCGATGACGGCAACCTTTTGACCATTACTCCGTCCAGCGGTGAACAGCACCTGTTCATTCCGGATCGCCCAATCGGTCGCATACCGCTGCAGATCGCCAATCATGATTGGCTTGGACGAATGATTAAGAACGCAAGCCCCTTCGCACAGCTCCTCCGTCGGGCATACCCGAGAGCAGCTTGCACCAACCGGATTCGCCTCCATGATGGTCCTGGCGGAGCCCTTCATGTTGCCGGAGGCGATCTTTTTGATAAAAGACGGAATGTTGATGCCTGTCGGACAAGCCTGGATACACGGTGCATCGTAACAATAAAGGCAGCGGTTAGACTCCTCGATCGCTTCCTTGGGTCTCATCCCGGCTTTTACCTCGGCAAAATTACGCCTCAAAGATTCAGCAGATATAAACGTTGCAGCCATCCGTTCATCCCCCTTTCTCATAGCGCTTATTATAGGTTTATGATGTTGTTGTACGTTTCCGGCCTGCGGTCTCGATAAAACTGCCAAATATTCCGCACCTCGCGGATCAGCTCTTTGTCCATTACACCTATAACAACCTCATCCTGATCCCGGCTGCCAATTGCGACAATTGAACCCCGGGGATCTGCCAGGTACGACTGTCCGTAAAACTCTCCCATATTCCAGGGTGCTTCAACCCCGACCCGATTGATTGCCGCAACATAATAACCGTTCGCTACCGCATGAGCCGGCTGCTCCAGCTTCCACAGGTATTCCGAAGTGCCAGCCACCGTCGCAGACGGATTAAACACAATCTCAGCCCCGTTCAGCCCAAGCGCGCGTGCCCCTTCCGGAAAATGCCGGTCATAGCAGATGTATACGCCAACCTTCGCAAAGGCCGTATCAAATACCGGATAACCGAGATTGCCCGGCTTAAAATAATACTTTTCCCAGAAGCCGCATCCGCCGTCGCCCGCCGCCACATGCGGGATATGATGCTTGCGGTATTTGCCAAGATAGGTACCGTCCGCATCAATAACCGCCGCTGTGTTGTAGTAATTAGCGATGCCGTCGCGCTCATAAATCGGAAGTATAATAACGACACCCAGCTCGCGGGACAGTTCCTGAAAAAGCTTCGTAGTTGGCCCGTTTGGAACTTCCTCCGAAGCGTCATACCATTTGGTTATCTGCTCGGCACAGAAATACGGCCCATAGAAAACCTCCTGCAGCGAGATAATCTGCGCTCCTCTGGCAGCCGCCTCCCGGACCAGACGGAGATGCTTCTCTATTGCTGCCTTTTTGTGCGCCTCCACCGGTTCATCGCCGTGCACATCATGGGAAGCCTGGATTAATCCGATTGTAACTTTACTCATCGCTTCTCCTCCCCATATCGGTTCCGCTTGCAATCCGTGAGGCCGCCCGGTAGAGCAGCTCGGCACCCAGCGCAATATCCTCCGGCGAGGAATACTCCTTAGGGTTATGGCTGATGCCTTCCTTGCACCGGACAAAAATCATGCTGTAATCACACACATAAGACATCGTCAGTGAATCGTGGAAAGGCCCGCTCATCAGCTCCGGCAGCTGCATCCCCATACCGGCCCCTTCCTTTCGCAAAATCTCCTTCATCCATTCCGCGCAATAACGCGGCTCGCTGTTTGTATCCTCCCGGATCAAATACTGCAGATCATGCTCATCGCAAATGTCTTGAATCGTCTCGAGCAGCTGCTGCTCCCGTTCATTCCGCCGGGACAGGACGATATCCCGCAGGTCGACCGTAAAGGTTACCTTCTCCGGAATGATGTTGCGGGAGTCTGGAAATACGGTGAGCGAGCCAACCGTACCTACCGTCGATGCCCCTTCTTCCAGCCGGGCGAGGTCATTAAGCGCTACAATCACCTTGGCTGCTCCAACCAGCGCATCCCGCCTCATCGGCATCGGCACCGAGCCCGCATGTCCGGCAAAGCCGTTCAGCTCCACCGTCCACCAGAGCGGACCTGATATCCCCGACACAATGCCGATAGGGGAGTCCAGCGATTCGAGTACCGGTCCCTGTTCGATATGAAGCTCCAGGAACGCGCCGATTCTTGCCGGCTCAAACGTATATCCCTCAAACTCTGCCGGATCGCAGCCAAATTCAAGCAAGGCTTCCCGGCGAGTTACCCCATTCTTATCCTTCCGGTCAAGCTCCCCTTCCTCGAGCTTGCCCGTCATGCCGCGAACGCCAAATAAGCCTTTGTTGAACCGGCAGCCCTCTTCATCACAGAAGGCGACCACTTCAATGTCCATCTCCGGGATAAAGCCTTTCTCCGCCATCGTCTGCACCACTTCAATTGCGCCAAGCACACCAATAGCGCCGTCATAACGGCCGCCATACGGCTGGGAGTCGACATGAGAGCCAAGCATAAGAACGGGAAGCTCCGGGTTTTTCCCTTTGAAAACACCAATCAGGTTGCCAAAAGGATCAATTCTCGCACGCATCCCCGCTTCTTCCATCCAGCTCTTGACCCGTTCCACACCTGCCCGGTCTTCCTTCGACAAAGCCAGCCGGCATACGCCAGTCTCCCCAATCCTTCCGATCTGCGCCAGTTCCTCAATACGTCTATTCAACCGTTCTGCATGAATACTTGCCCCCAGCTCCACACTCATGTCCGTTCCCTCCCGTCCAGACTCCGATGACATATAAGTATGTACAATATTTGAATTTATACGGTTAGTCAGATAGCTGCCCTCAAGTGAGGGCACCGTATCCTCACCTCATGCCTTATGATTATGCGAGTCATGCGCTAACACAGTATTATTGCCGAGAGTTAAGGTCCTCAGGGACCTTAAGCTTCTCCAACTAGCCAATTTTCGGCTCGCATTGACCCCTTTGCCGCACATAAGGTCCCTCAGGACCCTTAAGTCTCCAGATTCCGCCTGCAGCATGCGGGCTTAAGGCCCCCTAGGGACCTTAAGCTTCTCCAGCTAGCCCACTTCCGGCTCAAAATCATCCCTTCGCCTGTACTTAAGGTCCCTCAGGGACCTTAAGTCTCCAGATTCCGCCTACTGAAGGTGGTTTAAGGTCCCTTAGGGACCTTAAGTTTCTCCAACTAGCCTATTTTCGGCTCGCATTGACCCATTCACCTGCACTTAAGGTCCCTCAGGGACCTTAAGTCTCCAGATTTCGCCGACTGCAGGCAGTTTAAGGTCCCTCAGGGACCTTAAGCTTCTACAGCTAGCCCACTTTTGGCTCAAAAACACCCCTTCGCCTGACTTAAGGTCCCTCAGGGACCTTAAGTCTTCAGATTCCGCCTACTGCAGGCGGCTTAAGGTCCCTTAGGGACCTTAAGCTTCTTCAGCAGCCGATACATGCAGGCTGAACCTAAATTAGCTCTTTTCCGCATCCGCCAGAATCGTCTTATCAATAGCTTTACTGAGGTCAGGCGCGGCTTTGATAAGTCCATACTTCATTGAAATATCGACCGTCCGCTGTACCGCATCATCTACAAAAGAGCCAACTTGAGCATCCGTGAAGCCATCCGGCTTCACCAGCTTCGCCATTTCCATCAGCATCGTGGTCTGATGCTCCTTCGTGGTGCTGCCCTCGGTTACCGCCTTCATTACGATATCAACCGATTCATCCTGGTTGGCAATCGCATAATTCCAGCCTTTCATTGTCGCGCGGATGGCCTTCACCGCGGTATCGCGGTTATTTTTCAGCCAGTCCTCCTTCACTACGAGCGTATCCTCAAGCATCCCTACACCGGCATCTTCAAAATCGTAGACGAACAGATCCTCCGGCTTCACGCCGCTCTCCAGCACGACATGATACTCGTTATAGATCGTGGAGATCGCCACATCCAGCTGCTTGTTGAAAAACTGATCCATCGTAAAGCCCTGCTTCACCAGCTCCACATCCTTCTGAGGATCAAGCCCGTTCCTCTCCATAAAAGCGAGCACCTGGAACTGCTGGCTTCCCGTCCACATGCCAACCTTCTTGCCCTTCATCTTCTCAGGAGAGTCGATGCCGGAAGACTTATCTGCTACGAATCGGTAAGAGCTCTTCTGCAAGATTTGGGCGACCGATACAAGAGGCAGACCGTTGTCCCGGTTCACCAATAGGCTGTCAAAGCTGGTTACGCCGATATCCGCTGCGCCGTTCACCACCTGCTGCTCGATAACGACATCAGGTCCGCCCGGAACAATCTCGACATCCAATCCTTCCTGCTCGTAGAAGCCTTTTTCCTTGGCGACAAAAATACCCGCGAACTGCGCCTGAGGCACCCATTTCAGCTGGATCTTGACCTTCTTCAGCGGTTCGCTTGCTTTGCCCTCGTTCGTTGACTCCGATGAGCTGTTATTGCCGCAAGCCGCAACAATAAGCATCGCCATCACCATCGTCAGCGTGGATACTGTCTTCAACACCCGGTTTCTTTGTCTCATCTACCCCATCCACTCCCTATCGCTATCTATTTGTAAGATGCTGATGCTGACATCCCCTGATGCGTAAGTTATTAATGAAGCTTGCGCCGGGCAACATGCCATGGAATCGCCACTCTCTCAATCAGCTGAATGCAATAATAGAGAACGATGCCAAGTACGGCCGCGATCACAATGCAGGACCACGCGATTGGCATATTGCCCAGCTTGATCTGATCGGATAACAGAAAGCCAAGCCCTCTGGATGAGATAAAAAACTCGCCAACAATTGCCCCGATGATGCCCGTCGCCATATTGATTTTGAGTGCGGTGAACATATGAGGCAGAGCAAGCTTGAACCGAAGCTTGAGGAAAATGGTGTACTTGCCAGCCGCATAGGCATGCATCAACTCCAGGTAAGCAGGCTCGACGGAACGAAGCCCCTTATAAGCGCTGACCGCCATCGTTGCCATCGTCATAATCGAGACGATCGCAATTTTGGAGGCAACACCGTCGCCAAACCAGTTATTCATGACTGGAGCAAGCGCAACAATCGGGACAGCATTCAGCGCAGCAAGCAAGGTGATAGCGCCTCTGCCCGTTTGCGGGATAAAGGAAGCAGCAACCGCAGCAAGGAGGCCAATCGCTGAGCCAATCAAGCAGCCTCCGATCATTTCCAGGCCGGTATACAGGGAGTAGTTCCATAACAAATCGGCATTAGCTTGTATTGCCTTTGCAATAGCTGACGGTATTGGCAATTGGTAGAGCTCCAGGTTAAACAGCTTATGGAATCCTTTTAGCTGCCAGATAACGAGAAACAGAAGGCCAAATCCGAGTGGCAGCCATAACGTGCTTCGGGAATCTTTTCTGATGGAAATGTTCCTCGGACGGTTGACTTTCGTGCTTAACCCTGACGCTTCATTATCTGCTGCTCTGAGCACCGGGGGTGAGACGGGGGGCTGCTCTGTATTCACGGCCGTTATCTCCTTCATCTTCCCCCTCCCTCTTTCGGACGGAATTCCGGCTGCCACGGAGTCAACAGGCGTTCGGCCAGCGTGACAAGAAGAAACCAGATGAGCCCGATGACCACACTGATCAGAATCGTTGACCAGAACATATACACCTGCGAGCTGCCGTAATAGAGAGAGCTGAGCATGAGTACGCCAATGCCGTTTGGTGCGCCCATCAGCTCGACGATGATAGAGGCGGTAATCGCGAGCGGAGCAGACAGCTTTAGTCCGGCAAAAAGTCCCGGCAGCGATGCCTTCAGCCGCATCTTGGTGTATGTCGTCCATACGGTCGCCGCGTAAGAGCGCATCAGCTCCTCCTGCTCCGGTCTGATGCTTTGAAGCCCGCGAAGCATGTTGATGGCAACCGGGAAGAAGGTTACATATCCCGCCATCAGTACTCTCGACAGCGCGGGATCATGAATAATGCCGTACAGAATGGGAGCAAGACCGATGATGGGTACCATTTGCGAAGCGATTATATAAGGAGATAATGTCAGCTCAACGGCCCGGGACAAGCTCATCACAATCGCAAGGACAACGCCAACCGCTGTACCAATCAGGAATCCGGTTATCGAATTGCCGAAGGTTATCGCGCCTTGCTCGGCTAGAGTCGACCAGTGATTAATTAGAGCTTCGATTACCAAATGCAAATAAGGAAGCTTTGAGGCAGGAGCCAGCACATGGGCGACATCGGCTATGTACCAGGCGGCCGCTTCCCACAGCATCAGCACGCCAACCACCCATAAAACGATGATCCCGCCTGGGCTGCCTTTTCTAAGCCATTCGCTCAAGAGAATCACTCCTTAAAAGAATTGCGAATGCAATTCTTACTTCGTAAGCAATAGCTTAAGAATTGCGAATGCAATTCTTACTTCGTAAGCATTAGCTTAAGAATTGCGGATGCAATTCTTGCTTCGTAAGCATTAGCATAAGAATTGCGGATGCAATTCTTGCTTCGTAAGCATTAGCCTAAGAATTGCGCGTTAGCATTATCTAAAAAACAATCCCTCACCCGAGCTGTCATCTCATGGAACCGACTGGAATTGCGGATTTGCTCGTAGCTCCCCTCCTCACGCTCCATGTCCAGGATGGAGTGGACTCGCCCGGGATGTGCCGACATCACGATAATCCGATCAGACAGGAAGACCGCTTCCGGAATGCTGTGGGTAACAAACACGATTGTCTTTTTCGTCTGCCTCTGGATATCGAGCAGCTCTAGCTGAAGCCTCTCTTTCGTAAATTCATCCAATGCGGAAAAGGGTTCATCCATCAAGAGGATGGGAGGATCCAGCGAAAGTGCTCTCGCAATGGCCACTCTTTGCTGCATGCCTCCGCTTAGCTGCCAAGGATAATGATGCTTAAACTTCGTTAAGCCAACCATATCGATTAGTCGATCGGATATGGCTGAATATTCAGACTTTTTAAGGCCAAGTACCTCCATTGGGAGCTCAATATTATCCTTCACCGTACGCCATTCGAATAAGGTAGGGCTTTGGAAGACGATGCCGAACTTCCTCTTCAGCCTTACTTCACGCGGGACCTGTTCGCCAATTCTGATCTGACCGCCGGTCGGCTCAAGCAGATCCGCCATTAACCGGAGCAATGTCGACTTCCCGCAGCCCGACGGCCCCAAAAGGGATACAAATTCGCTGCGGTACACCTCAAAGCTGACCTTCGAGAGTGCCGTCACTTCCCGTCCTTTGCGCCCGAACACCATGGACACATCGTCTATTTGGATCTCAATCTCCTTCTGTCTATCAAGCGACAATATCCCAACCCCCTTATTCGTGCTGAAGATTGATATGCCATGCTTTTGCGTTCCGCTCGATGCTTATATGTAATATTATATAACACACAATTTGGATTACATTATACAAAGTGTTTTATAAAATAGCGAAAACGTTAGACGATATGTATAGAGGCGTCGCGGCTAGTGCTTTTATATGTCAGGGTTGCGTAACTATTCCTGTCCGCGCGTCACCTTCCCGATCCAAAAATACAGCAAAAAACCTCTTGGCAGCCAAGGCTAAGAGGTTAAGAGGTTGGTAATTCACGGAATCTCAAGCACCTATATGCCGATGCCTGGTGGTCAAGCCGTTATGATGAGCGAACATTAAAAAGAGCTTTCGTAATAACCCGTCAGCGGTTCCATAAGCGCCATGAAGCCTTGCTCGTACAATCGGCCATAGCGATAATGCCGGTCCGGGTCGGGGATGTATCGTTTCCCGTCCGGACTGTTCACCGCATTCGCCGCCTCCCGGAACGACTTGTATACGCCGGCACCAACGCCCGCGGAGAGCGCCGCGCCGAGAAGCGTCGCTTCGCCCGTATTGGGCACGGTCAGGTCGATCCCCGACACGTCGGCTTTGATTTGCAGCCAGATGCCGTTCTTGGCACCTCCGCCTACAACCTTCATCCGTTCGATCGGACAGCCGCAGATCCGCTGGGCACTCCTTCGCATCATCTCGACTTGATAGGCGTTCCCTTCCAGAACCGCTTTGATCAAGTCTCCTTTGCCGTGCTTTGCCGTCAAACCGATAAACGCGGCTCTCGCCGCTTGGTTCGTCCTCGGCGTGCCGCTTCCGGATAGATAGGGGAAATAAAGGATGCCTGTGGGATCGGAATGCGTGGACGACAGCAGCTTCATAATCGAGGCGTAAGAGAGATTTCCATCCCCGACCGTATCCCGAAGCCACTCGACGGAACCTCCGGAAGAAGCGTGACCGCCCATCCAGAACATCCGATCTGGAAACGCATGCCGGCCAAACGACATGCCGGACTCGAAGTCGGCAGCGTCCAGTCCGCGTTCGGCGAACGAGCCGACCAGCGTCTCCGCGGTCCCCATTGAATTGTAGACTTCATCCCCGCCCGAGGAGCAGGCAAGCGAAGCCGCCACGTGATCGTGTCCCGCCAAGCATACAACGGGCTCTCCGCTGAGTCCCATTTCCGCCGCAATACCGGAATGTATCTTCCCGACGGCGCTGCCCGCTGCGACAACCCCGGGGAACAGTTCCGGCTTAAAGCCGAAATGACGGATGAACGGTGCATCCCATTCGCGGCGGTCGATCCGGTAAACGAACGTCCGGGCAGCCAGCGTTTCATCCTCGGCCATCCTGCCCGTAAGGCGATAAGCGATATAGGCCGACGCCGAGAGCCAGACGCTTTGCCCGCCGAAGGCTTCCGGGAACTTTTCCTTTAGCCACAGAAGCTTCGGAAGACCGAATTTATGCGAGGCATGCAGCCCGGTTTGGAAGAAACGCTCCTTGGCGTCGATTTCTCGTTTTACCAGCTCCGCTTGCGGGATCGAGCAGGTCTCGAACCACGGCATGACCGGGGATCGCGGTCTCCCGTCCGAAGGATCGAGTAGCAGACCGCTTTCCGCCATGCTGGTAATGCCGATCGCCTTTACGGAAGGATGACCCGCAGCCTCGGCAACGTGGCGGATTAGCGTGGCGGCCGTTTCCCACATCCGTAACGGATCGTACACGGCTGTCCCGGCTGGCCCGGAAACCTTCTTATTCGGCCGTTCCGCCTGAGCGACGGCGAAGCCGTCTTGACGGAATAGCCCTGCTTTCATATTCGTTGTGCCGATATCGATGGCTAGCAGCATGACGCGCAACCTCCTGTAAGCTATACTGAGCCCCGCTGTCCTTAAACGGACAACCTCCGGGCATAACGATGGGATCGTTGGCACATATCAGCCGAACGATAATCCAGGGTATCGGAAAATTTCCGAAGCACAAGCAAACCGGCCTCTACCAAAAGCCGATTTGCCTGCTTTGCTATGAACTTAGCTGGTTAACGCAATATCGTGGCACTGTTCGTTTCGATATCCAGACGCATATCGCTCGGCCGAGGCCGCAGCGATGACCGTGAACGCTCAAGCCACTTCTTCCATGGGTCCCCGGCAGCCGGGTAGGCCATTCCGCTCAGCCTGCACAGCAAGAGCAGCGCCTGTCTGGCGAGAAGAATGCGAGTATCGGTCAAATAGCCGATCAATACTTCGTAGCCTTCCGAGCTTCCGCAGGCAGCGAGCCCCCGGGCGATCGCCAGCTCCAGCATCGATCGCCGTTCAAGGAAATAATCCGGCTGATAGCCTTGTCCGGATTGTTGATCGCGCAGGAACGGCACGCGGCGAATCGCCTGAAGCGCCGGAATCGCACCTGGATCGCCAAGCCGTTCCGCTCCTTGACAGACGGCGTCGATATAATAATAAAGTCCTTTCAACGAGTCCCGGAAATCATCCTCATCCGGCTTCAGCAGCTCCGCTACGCGGTTCCAGACGGCAATGCTCCGCATATCCTTCGCCTGCGCCAGCGAATACATCAGATAGGCGGCATCGGGCATCGCTCCATGATCCGGGGGCAGCTGCACGTACATAATGTCCGCCGTCCGCGGCGGAAGCACATCTCCTGCCAACTCTTGAAGGATCGACTCGATCAGCACCGGAACGCCGGCATTCGAGCCGACCATGGCCAGCGCCTGCGCCAAATGAATCCGCCGAAGTCCGTCCGCGCAGCCAAGCGCGCGTTCCAGAAACGGCACGATCCGCGGGCCGACGGAGCAAACCTCGGCAAACGGAATCGGATCGGAATGGATTTCGTTCATCCGCATGTTGGAATATTCATAGAGCGGCCGCTCGGATTCGATGGTCGCGACGAGACGCTCCAAATCCTCATCGCTGTAAATGACCGGACGCAGCGTCCGGCCTGCGGTGCCGGAAGGCAGCAATCCCTCGTCCTCCAGCCGGCGCTGCAATGGTTGGAGATCGATCGCGCGCAGCTTCATTCCGGTGCGAACCGCTTGCGCGGCGGCTAGCGCCGCAGCGGCTCCAAGGTTCTCGAGGTCCGCCTGCATGCGTATTGCCGGCAGCGCGTCGTGCGTTGCCGAAACGGCCTTGCCCGCGACAAGGATGCCGTCGAGCCCTTCCGGCAGCAGCATGCGGAACGGAATTTCGATTTCCAGATTCGGAGGGATGAGGCCAACGTTGACCCAATCCGCGCCGCTGACGCCTTTTACGTCGTGATTGCTGAAATGGACGTTAATCACATCAGGCCAGCGCCGGTGGAGCAGCTGATCCGACAGCTTCATAACGACGTCGCCTTTGACATGCCTGCTCTCGCGGGTCGCGACATACGTTCCGTGATCGTGAACGTTGGTTCCGCGCCTGCGGCCGGCCAGAATGGCCCTTGTATAGTCGAGCACGTCCGAGACGTCGACCATGCTTGTGAAATTGTTCTGGATCTTATCCGGAGACGTATACTGCGCCAGCGAATACCACATAACCGTGTGGTCGCGCTCCGAGCCGTATACGCTGCTTGCCCCGGCGAAGGCCGCGAGATCGCCGTCCCCGGTTGCGTCGATGACCGCTCCGGCCGTAATGGCCGCCGGCCCCCAGCGCGTGGCGACGACGGCGCCGGACACCGTGCTGCCTTGCATAACAACGCCAAACGTGACGGCGTTCAGAAACAGCTCGACGCCGCTGCCCGTGGCTTGTTCCAGCAGCGTGTGCATTTTGGCTTCGATGTTCCACTTGTGGCCCTTGTAGCGGAGCTGCCGCTGCTGCTCCAGGAAGGCCGCCTGAATGCGCGCGGCATAACCTGCTTTCCTGCCGAACCAATAGCTGTCTACCCCGCCAAACGTTCCCGTTCCGCCAAGACCCGGATTAAGTTCGACGAGCGCGGTCCGGACGCCTTCACCCGCCGCGGTGAAGGCGGCGCAGGCACCGCTGGAGCCGCCTCCCGCGACGAGCACATCTACGGTGTCACGCACCGGGATTTCCAAGGCTTCAACCTCGAACATCGGGAAAACGGCGTCTTTACCGCCGAAGGTCGGAATGCGGACGATCGGCTTGCCTTCAGTCTGGACAGCCTGAGGGATCGGCTCGTTCACGCTCACGGCGCTTCCGCTTACGGCCGTCCCGGAGGCCGAAAGGGCCGGCTGACCTGGCATGGCACTACGGCCGTTTGCAAAGCTATCCGCTGCGGAAGCCCCGGCGCCAGCGATCGCCCGGCCAAGCCGTTCGCCCGCGGCGGCTGCCCCGATTGGATCCGGAAGCTCCGCATCGCCGTGCAGATAGACGGCGCGGAATAAGGACCATACGCCGGGTACAGCCGGCACGGCCGTTTGTTCCGGCGTTGCAGCTGCGCCACCCGGTTCCCCGGCCGGAAACGGACCGGACAGCTCATGTGAAGACGCGCTCAGCACGGCTTTGCCGAAAACCGGCTCCCGCTGCAGGAGGTGAACAGCCAGCCGCATGCCCCGGCGGCGCGCTTCAAGCTCGCGCGCATGCGAGGCTTCAAGCGTGTTCTCGCTTGGCAGCGTCATTGCGAACTCGACGTAGACATGGCCCCGTCCGCGGCAGCCCCGACGTATCCGGATCTCGCCGCCGTCCGCTCCGATATCGGCGGGAACGTCCATTGCAAGCGGGACACCGACCCTAGGTGCAGCGTCATAATCACCTCCAGCGCGGACATCGACGCCAACGAATTCAAGCGTTCGGACATACCGCGCTTCGCTGCCGCCGCGGTACGAGGTAACGTCTTCGCCGCAAAGCGTGGCGGCAAGCGCGGTTTCGGTGGCGTCGACAATGAGCGGGCAAGCAATCAGCTGCCTGCCTGATTTGTTCGCAATTACGACGCCGGCCACGCGACCCTCCTGTTGCTCGATGCCGACGAGGAGCGAGGCATACAAGAATCGCACACCCGCTCCTTCCAGCGCATCCTCCAAGCTTAGCTTGAGCCGGTCCGGATAGAGTGCGGTATAAACAGGTCCACCCAAATCCGCCGTTAGAGGCGGATGCTTCTCATCGCCTTCCTGCTGCTGCGCGCCGAGAAGCGTTCCGATCAATTCGGGAAGCGTTCCCAAATCGGGCGGCAGCTCCAGCCATGGCCGCAGCGTTGCCGTCAGCTCGCGGCCCATGTAGGTTCGCGGTTCGATAAGCCAGACGCGTTTCCCCGCGTTCGCCAGCTCCAGCGCGCAGGCAATCCCCGCCAGCGAGCCGCCGATCACGGCCGCGTCCGCCTCGCCCAGCACCGGCACCGCCGCGCGGTCAATCCTCAGCTTGTCCATCGGTCTTCTCCTCCCGTTTTCTATGCCATAACGATCTCGATGCGAGCAGGCCGGTCCGACGAACCGCCGTCAATCTCATAAACATAATCGTTGATCTGCTTAACCGCAGCCGCTTCCCCGTTTACGATTGCGCGCATCGGATGCCCTTTGGAGGCAAAAACGAACCTTCCTCCTTCGCGCAGCGTCACGACCGTCGAATCGCCTTCCGCGAAGCAGTCAGCAACCGATGCCGGCGAGAGGTATTTGTCCGCGAGACCGATCGGCGTTACGCCGCCTGCAACCGGCACAACCGCGAACAGCGCATAACCGCTCTCGTCCAATCGGATTGCTTCACGCTGACCGGCCTTCATGAACGAGCAGCTTTGGGTAAAATGCTCGTAGACCGCGAACTCTTCGCCTTCCAAGCCCGGCACGTCATCCGGACTGATGAAGCCGTCAACCGGCGCAGCTTCCGGATGAATGTGGAACGCTGCCACGACACCCGCGCCGCCGGCCGTATTCCACAGCTTCAGTGGCACAGGCTGCTTATCCGGATCGGTCAGCAGGCAGTCCGGCGTCGGGTTTGCCGTACCGTCGCAGCGGATGATCGTGCCATCCGAGTAGATCAGCGGCCAAACGTTGGCGGGGTTCGTATTCCCCGGCGCGTCGCTGATATAGATCGGTCCGCCGCTGACCGAACGCAGGACGGCGTTTTGCTTGTCGTCATGGTTGCTCGACCAGTACATATCCCAGTCGCCCCAATAGAAAGCCCCGTGATAGTAAGAGTTATAGCCGTTCTGGAGCGCATGCTCCGGGAAGCCCCGCTTTTCCTGCGGCACGAAGTCGTCGCTGTTTCGCGAGACGGCCGATTTCGGACGGTGCCAGACGTTTTCGGACGCCATCCCCATGCAGTTGATAATCGTATCGTTGAAATGCAAAGCGACGGACGCTTCCAACGCTTCGTGCGCGGCGGCGGCAGCTTCGCCGATGGAGCGGCGCTCCTTCAAGTAATTCAGCACGGCGCTTTGGCTGTCCACCTTGACGAAATCAATGCCTTGGCGGCGCAGGAAGCCGTGCCAAGCATGCCAGAAGCCGAACCCCCTGCCCGCGTCGGGATACGGAACAAGATTGCCGCGCGGTACCTGGTAGAGGGAATCGCGGCTGTCCCGGGCAATGGTGCTGTCCTCGTGAATGCCGCCCCAGTAGCCGGCAATCGTATGCCAGACCCCTACGTGGCGGATGCCGTAGCGCTCCTTAAGGGCGGAGACGGTCCGCTTCAAGCCGCCCGGGAATTTGACCGGGTCGGCTTCGAAAGCAACGAGCTTGCCGTCCTTGACTTCGGACCATCCGTCGTCGATCATCACCCAGCCGACCGGAAGTCCGAGCTTTTGCAGTTCCTCCGCTTTCGCGAGCAGCCCGGCTTCGTCTACCTTATGGTAGAAGGCATCCCAGCTGCACCAGCCGAGACGGTCGAGCAATTCAGGGTATGTTTTGCTTTCGCGCGGGAGCGTCGGATAATCGAGCGCCTTCAGCGCGGCGTCGACGTTCGACTGCACGAGCCGATAAGGTTCGTCGCCAGCCGAGATTGCGAACGCCAATGTCTCGCACTTTCGGCGGCCGCTCTCGTAGGCCGACAATCGAAGCGCAAAACCGTCCTCCGTGCCGGCTGCATCCGTGCGCCAGACCGCGCCGACGACCGGAAGCAGATGATAGAAGCCGCCGGCCGTTCGCCAAACGACGGACTGCGTGCGCTCCGGCAGACGAGCCGGATCCGTATCGAAATGAGGGCGCGTCCACCAGTCTTTATGCTGATAGTTGGCCATCAGTCCTTCGATCCTTTCCTGCGGACGGATCTTCACGATAATGGCATGCTCCGCCGCGAACGCGCGCTGCTTGCCGAAATCGTTGTCGTTCACCGTCTCCGCGCTTACGCTCGCCAGCAAGGTGCCGTTATCGGCTATGGACAATCGAAGCTCCGCGCGGACCGTATCCGCATCGTTGCCGAAGCGATGTACAACCGTTCCCTGCTGTCCTTGTTCGGTACTCCGCGGCGTCAGCGCCTCCGGCTGCCCCTGACCGTCCAGCTTTACCGCTACTTCAAACGGTCCGAACACGGCCAGCGACGATCTCGAGGAAAGACGAAATTTCTCGTTGAATTCAAACATTGTTTTCAGCTCCTCTGCCTTTGTTTCTATCTTCTCGCCTGTTCCAGCGCGTACAATGCCACCGATAAACTCGCCGCGTCGCCGACATGCTCGCCAAGCCCGGCAGGCACGATCCCGCATGCCGCGAGCGACAAGGGTAAAGCCTCGCGTGCAAGCTCCTCCATGACAATTGGACGCAGCAAGGCTTCCTGTCTCGCGTAAATGCTGCCGATGACGATGCGCTCGGGATTGAGCAGATCGATTAGAAGCGCCAGGCCCCTGCCGAGCTTACGTCCTACGATGCCGACGACCTCAAGCGCCAGCGCATCTCCATCGTTTGCGGCGTCAAACACCGCCTTGGCCGTAATGCCGTCCAGCTCGGCAACGTCCTGGCAAATCGCGGTCGTTCCGCCCTCCTGAATGCGCTTCTCGGCCATGGCGTGTCCGAGCCGCGCGATGCCGCCGCCGCTGCAGAACCCCTCGAAGGATCCCGCTTTCCCATACCCGACGGGACCGTCGTTCTCAAGCCTGATGTGGCCCGCTTCCCCCGCCATGTCTGAGATGCCCGCGTACAGCCTGCCGTCCAAAATCAGACCCGCGCCCATGCCCGTCCCGAACGTCAGAAAGACCATGTTCGATACGCCTTGTCCCGCGCCCCACCGCCATTCGGCCAGCGCGCAGGCGTTGGCGTCGTTCTGCAGCGCGACGGGCACGCCAAAGCGCTGGCGCAGCGGCGTCACTACGTCGATGCCGTCCCAGCCCGGCAGGTTCGGCGGAGACAGAACGAGGCCGCGGCGGCTGTCGAGCGGCCCTCCGCAGCTGATGCCAATCGCCTGAAGAGACCCCGTTTCCAACGTCTTGGCCAGCAGCTCCTCCATCGCCTCCCCGAACTGCCGGATTGCCTCGGCCGGCGAATTCGGAGTCGGGAAGGCGCGCTTCGCCAGGACGTCAATCTTGCCGTCCTCGGCGATGCCGAGCACCGCGGCGCATTTCGTTCCGCCGATATCAAACCCTCCAAGCAGCATGCTCATGAGAAGAAGGCCTCCTCGAGCATCATGCAGAGCGCATGATAGATGGGAAGATGCCGCTCTTGAATGTCCGGCGTGCCTTCATAAGGCACGCAGACCGTCACGTCGCACAGCTCCTTCAGCCGGCCGCCGCCTTTGCCCGTCAGGCCGATTGTCGTCATGCCGAGCGATTGAGCCACTTGAACGGCGCGGACGACATTGGCCGAGTTGCCCGACGTGCTGAACACGACAAGCGTATCTTCCGGTCTTCCGTAGCCGTACACCTGCTGCGCGAATACCATGTCCGCGGCCACGTCATTAATATACGCGGTCGCGAGCGCGCTCTGGCTGACCAGCGAAATCGCAGGCAGCGCGCCCTGCAGCCGATCGGCGATATATGCGCCTTCTTCTCCGTGAACGAGCATTTTATCTCGCTCGGAAGCCGGCAGCCGCCGCTGCGACATAAAGCCCTTCATCAGCTCGCCAACGACGTGCTCGCAGTCCGCGGCGCTGCCGCCGTTGCCGGCAAGCAGCATTTTGCCGCCTTTGCGAAAGGAGTCTTCCATCGCCTCGAACGCCTGCCGTATCTGCTCCCTGCAAGGCTCAAGATCAGGATATTTCACGAAAAGTCCGTTAAATGTTCCGCTCACTGCAATCCCTTCCTTCCATTAACAAGTTTATTCGGCCATTTCTTTCAAATGATCGATCGCTTTAACGATAAACGACTCGCTGCCAAAGCTGCCCGATTTGAGCACGAGCCGGTAAGGCACTCCGCCCAGCGCCAAGCAGGAAGGCAGTCCCGGTTCGATTTCCCGCAGCAGCCGCAAGCCTGAGACGCTTAGCGCCGCGCAGACCGCCGACGACGTCTCGCCGCCGGCGATTAGCAGCTTTCGCGTGCCGGTCCGCTCGGCCACTTCCGCCACGACGGACGACAGCGCCTCGGATACGACGCGCGAGATATCCGTATTGCCGCTGCCATGCTCCTTCGCAATCCGTTTCGTTTCCGCGACCTTCTCCGGTTCGTTGGAGGCATGCAGCAGAACATCCCGTCCCGCCCGCAGCTCCGCGCTCGACAGCTCGGCCAGCCGCTCCAGGTGCGGTTCTTTCTCCCCAGGCTGCAGCAATAAGAGCGAATCAAGCTCGAAGGCAGCGATGCCTTTGCTTCTCGCATAGGCGATTTGCGACGCCGTCTGCGGCATCAGGCTGCCGGCCGCGCACAAGACGCCGCATTCTGCCGCCGGCTGCAAGGCTTCGCCGCTATGATTCATTTCTCCAAATCCTACACCCTGCGCACCGTTTCTTGCCGCGCCGCTGCCAGTCTCGGCGTCCCCGTCCAAGATTTTCTCAGTAAGAAGTGCCGCGGCTTCCTCCGACAACGCGGAACTCCCGCACAGGATCGGTTCATTCCGCGTCGCTTCGGCGATAATCCGCAGCGAATGTTGATCGCGCACGTCGAGGATCAAATAGGAGCATGCCGAACGCTGCCTGTCGATCTCCGCGCGCAACGCGTCAGGCCCCCGATCGATAACCCCGATTGGAACCAGAGCAACGGGGCGCTCCGTTTGCTTCTGCAGAATGGATACGAGGCTCGATTCCGTCATAGGATGAACGGGATCCCGCCGGAATTCCGATTCCTCGAGCAGCTTGCCGTGGACGTAGTGCACGCCGCCTAGCGTCGTTCTTCCGTTCTTGGGAAAGCCAAGCACAACAACGGCGAACGAGGCGCAGAGCTCATCCAGCATGGCATCGAATTCCGGCCCGATATTGCCCCGGAACACCGAGCAGGTTTTATTGACGAAATGGTCGCAGCCGGCCTCCCGGAGCGCGCGAGTCGCCGCAGCCGCCTTGTTGTAGGCTTCCTCCGGGCTGTCGAGCCGGGAGTTCGTGTCAATGATGAGCACGTCCGGTCTGTCGGCCGCGGCCGCTGCCGGATTCCAGGATTCGAGCGTATATACATCCGTACGAAGGCCCGCTTTCGCATACATGATGCCTATGTCGTTCGCGCCGGTAATATCGTCCGCAACAATGCCGATCATCGCTTTCACAGCTCCCACTTCCTTCTAGGCCGATAGCCGGATCGCTCCAAGAAATCAAGCTCCGCCGTCTTCGGCAGCCGGTTCAGCGAGATACCCGCTCCCGATGCTTCGACAACCATCCTGCACGCCATTTCCAGAGTCTGAAGAGCCATTCGCGCTTCCTTCACGTTGACGTCGTAAACGAGCACGCCGTGATTATCCAGCAGCAGCACGTTCGCCGACTTCGCTTTCTCCCTAACCGCCTCGCCGAGCGCCGCCGATCCGGGGTGATGATAGCCGACCCGGCCGATCCGCTCGAGGTAGTACATCGTCTCGACGAACAAGCCGGACGGAATTGTCTCGCCCGCGCAGGCCAGCATCGTGCTGTAGAACGGGGAAGCGTGCAGGACGGCTCCGATCTCGGGCCGCTCCTCGTAGATCGCCGCATGCATCGGCACCTCCTTCGAAGGCTTCTTGCCCGTACCCTCGGACGCAACCGGAGAATTGCCGCCAATTGCCAAGGAACACTCGGCGAAATCCTCTTCGCCGAGTTCTCCCAGAAACGTGCCCGTCGCCGTGATAAGGAAATTGCCGTCATCAAGGCGCGCGCTGATATTGCCGGCATTTCCCCAAGCCAGCCCTTGGTCCATCATGTACTTGCCTGCCGCACGAAGCTCGGCAACCGTCTTCTCCCGACGCGTCATCCTATTCAAGCTCCCATTCGAGCATGCTCGTTTCCGTCACCGGAAGGTCGGCATTCATCGGGACGCGGAACGTCTTGATGTCCGACGGATTAAAGTCGGCGCGGATGACACGGTTCCACTTCGGCAGCTTGATCTCGGCCGAAGTCGCCCGTTTGTCCGTCTCGTAGCAGCGTAAGATCAAGTCATCGTTGTCCTCCGCCTTCTTGATTGCGCTCACGATAATATTGTCCTTGTCTACCGAGACGAACGAATCGGTTTGCGGCAGCTTGCCTTCGTGGAAAGTCTCGATGACCGCGACCGGCTTGCAATTCAGCTCCGAAGCGCGACGCACTGTGCCTGCTTGTTCCCACGTGCCTTCATGAGGAAGCAGCGAATAATTGAAATGCTGGATGCCTTGGTCGATAAACGAATATTCCCCGTCCGCATCCGGCACGTAAGGGTCATGATGCGCGTAGATCGGACTGCGCAGCACCGTCAGCGCCATTTCCTTGGCATGCATGCTGTAGCTGTATTTGGCGTCATTCATCAGGCTGAGGCCGTAAACATCATTCGTTGCTTGCACGATGCCCGTGTAATCGACCCAATTTTGTCCCGGCTCTTCTTCGCCGTTATGCTCCCGTTCGATCGTGCCGTAAGGAATCTCATAGGTTTGCTTGCTGAAAATGACGTTGACCGGAAAAACGAGCTTGAGCATCTTGAACTTCTCTCGCCAGTCTACCGATACGCTGACGTCAATCTGCTTGCTGCCTGGATACATCGCGAAATCCTGTACCAGCTTCGAGCTGCCGTATTCGCTGACGACGCGGATAACGGATTTGACAGGTCCGTGCTCGATGCGCAGCACCTTCGTTGCCTTGAACGTTTCGGACGGCCCGTTGAAATGAAGCACGTCATGGCTCCACGTATCAGACGTATCCTCGATGACGACCGGTCTCGCGCCGTCCTTCATCACCTCGAAATTCAACGCTTTGTCCTTCAAGCTCTTGATGAAGCCCGTGCTCTTGTCAAATTCAAGACGCATCAGATCGTTCTCCAGCACAAGGTCGCTGGCCGTGATCGGCTCTCCGACCGGCTTGATAGAAGCCGATTCCTTCACAAGCTTGTAGACGCGATAGCCAAGCGGCGGCAAATCCGCCATGAAGCTCAGCCGGTATCGGCCGCGCGCCGCAGCCTGCGACTTCACCGTTTGGAATGGCACCGGGTTGCCGGCATCATCGAGCAGCACGCTGGAATCCTTCATGCCGCCGACCTCCAGCTCCACGTCGACCCGGCTCTGCCACGCATGAGGATTGAAGACGACGATCGGATGCATGGACTCGTCCTGCTCGATGCCGATATTCCACGACAGCGACTGGACGGCATAGTTCAGAGAGCGGTCGGCGATTGCCATCGCTTCGCCAAACAGGTAACGGGCGTCTTCGTATGCCGCTTCCAAGCTCGTGCCGGCCAAAATATCATGGAACTGGTTGAACAACACGTTCTTCCATGCCCGGCTGAGATCGGCGAGCGGATACGGCTGGCCCGTGACCCAAGAGGCGAGCGCGGAGAACTTCTCCGCGGCGATTAGGCGGTTCTCCGCCTGGCGGTTCCACTGCTTAATGCCTGAATGCGCCGCGTAGCAGCCGCTCGCGTGATGCTGCAGATCGTCGTGCACGACCGGGAACGACAGTCCCGACTTGACCATATCGTCGAAATATTGGTCCGGAGTAGCGAACTCAAGCTTCGGCAGGTCGGCCTCTCCGTTCATTCTGCGAATGCTGGCGATATTCTCCTTCGTCGGTCCGCCGCCGTGATTGCCGACGCCATAGAACAGCATCAGGTCGTTCAGCGGTTCCTTGAATTCCCCGAGGCAGCGGCGCACGTGATTTTCCAAGTCCTTGCCCCACGACAAATATTCGTACATAATGCGGAAAGTCAAAACCTTCGAGCCATCGTCGGACTGCCACCAGAATGTCCGGCCGGGAAGCCCTTTCTCGTTAGGCATCGGTCGCATCATGACATAGTAATCCATGCCGCTTTTCTTCAAAATCTGAGGCAGCATGCCGTTATGCCCGAAGCTGTCTACGTTATAACCGACCCTTGCCGTTACGCCAAACTTCTCCTTGAAGTAGCGCTGGCCGTACAAGCCTTGACGGACGAAGGATTCGCCGCTCGGAATGTTGCAGTCGGGCTGAATCCACCAGCCGCCGACGATGTTCCAGCGTCCTTCGGATACGCGCGCCTGAATCTCCTTGAACATGTCAGGGTCATTGTTCTCGATCCATTCGTACATGGCGGCCGAGCTCGACGTGAAAATGAAATCTTCCGATTCCTTCATCCGGTCGAGCGCGGAGCGGAACGTCGCCTTCGCTTCCTGGAAGCCTTCCTGCCATTGCCACAACCATACCGGGTCCAGATGCGCGTTGCCGATCATATAAAGCTTCTTGTTTTTCATCTATGATTTCATCTCCTATTAAACAAGTTGGATTGGATTAAAGAACGCCAGTAGATTCGGCCGCCGTTAAAGGACGAACCTGCCCGCTTCGCCCGCGCTGCATACGAAGCTTTCTATTTTGCCAATGACGGTGCGTTTGACCGCTTCGCGGCCAATTACCAATCGTTCCGGGGATAGCGACAGGCATTCCAAGTTCGACATCCGCTCCTCGCGGCCCAGAGCCGCCAGCAAAGACAACTCCAGATCAGTAGCGATATTGACTTTGCTCACGCCGCCGCCAGGCAGACGGAACGCTTGCTGCATCATTTCGGCCGGAACGCCCGATCCGCCGTGCAATACGAGATGAACCGGCGTTAATGCGCGGATTTCCGTCAGGCGCGCATAGTCGATCTTCGGCTGCTTCACGTTATAGACGCCATGTGCCGTACCGCAGGAAACGGCCAACGCGTCGACGCCGGTCAAACGGACGAATTCCTCCGCTTCCCGCGGATCGGTATAAAGCTCCTCGTCCTTGTCTGTCTCGACGAAGTCCGTCGTGCCGATCATGCCGAGCTCGGCTTCGACCGATACGCCTTTCGCGTGAGCATACTCGACGACTTCCTTGCTGTCCTTGACGTTGCCGTCGAACGGCTTCTCGGACGCGTCGATCATGACCGACGTGAAACCGGCATCGATCGCTTCCGCGATTGTAGCCAGCTCCTTTGTATGGTCAAGATGCAGGACGACTGGCACCGTTATGTTCTGCTTGGCGACCTGGCTGTAAAATTCATCGCCGAATTCCGCCGGTGTAATGCCGTAACGAACCAGCTCCTTATGCGAGATTTGCACGATAAGAGGCGAATTCGCCTCCTGGCCGGCTTGAAGCACAGCCGCGATCATAGGTGTGTAGCGCGGCGAGAACGAACCGATTGCGAATCGCCCCGCCTCCGCGAATTCCAGCGCCTTTTTCAGCGTAATGACGTTGCGTGGTTTGGTTTGGTTATTCATATTATTTCTCTCCTTATCTATATCTCTGTCCGTTTAGTTCATTTATTTGGATTATTTCGATTATTTTAATTATTCCGTTTATTTCGTTTGTTTTGTTGCCGCAGCTGCGGTGATCGTTTCCATCACGCGCTTCATGCCAAGCTCCGGGCTTGTCAGGAACCGTTGCCGCTCTTGCGGAGAGAATCGTTCCGCGACCCGGGCCATCGACGCCTGCGCCAGCACAACAACGTCCGTTTCGGAAACCAAGCGGCGCAGCGTTTCGGCCAACTCGTTATCATGGCCGTCCTTGTCGCCGGCGAGCAGCATCCGATAGGCCGTCGAAGCAACGACCGGGACAAGCTCGACCGTCTTGCCGGCTTGCTCCGCTTTGGCGCGCAGCTGTCGCTGCGTTGGCGCAAGCGTCGTCGCAAGCGTAGCGGCGACGCCAATTCTGGAGGCCGCGCCTACGGCAAACTCCGCCACTGCTTCGTCAATGCGGACGATCGGCACCTCAAGCTCGGGTTGCACCTGGGCGCAAAGCTCGCCGATTGACGAGCAAGCGTTCAGGATGCAGTCGGCGCCAAGGCGCTCGGCGATTCGGGCATATTCGCTCCAGCGCCCGTAAACCTCCTGGATGCAGCCGCCATTTGCCGCCAGCTGAGGCAAGATGGAGTCGTCGACCAGATTGACGATTTCAATGCCCGGCATCTGCGCCAATGCAAGTGCTTTAAGCGGCTCCACCGTCAGCGGCGTCGTATGGATAATGGCTAGTTTGCTGCCGGACCAATCCGTTCTGCTATCTCCCATAAAACAATCATCCTTTCTTCATTGCGGCCATCGCCGCATTCAAATCCGGGTATGCACCCGTCACTGCCGCCGCGTGCACGGCGGCGCCGAAGGCCGCCTCCTCCTTCGCCTCCGCCAAATGCAACGGCAGGTTCAAACGCTCGCGAAGCAGCCTTTGCATGACGGGATTGCGGCGAATGCCGTTGCCGGAGCCCGCGGCGCCGGTAACGGTGGCCAAAAGTCGTTCCGGTATAACATGTACGAAACCCATCAGCTCGTCGACGATCCCCGTCAGAACAGCTGCCGCAAAATGCCCTGGCGTAAAATTGTCCGGACCAATCCCTGCGGCATGTCCTAATCCATTCGGGTCGTTCCGCGTACCGTAAAACTGCGTGTCGAAACGGAGCTGGCCAAGACCGTTGTCAAGCGCCTGCCCGGCCATCTCGTTCATCCGCTCGAAAATCAGAGCATCGTCCATCTCGGCATCGCAAAACGAGAGGCAGACCGCTTTGAAGAACTGCTCCAGCAGCGCGTACGACTTGCCCCCGCTGAGCGGCGCCCCGACGAGCAGGCAGCCGCCGCCCGGAAACGGACGCATCTCCAGTCCGGCAACTTCCTCGTGGCTTTCCGAGAACAAGGATATTTGCGATCCTGTGCCGATGTTGACGAGCAGCGTCCCTTGCAGCTTCGGTACGGCGCCGATGAAGCTTGCCTGATTGTCGCCGATGGCGCAGGCAACCACTTTGCCGTCCGGCGTTGTGCCCGCGATGCCGTTCTCCTTGCAAATCGGAGGCAGAATGGCTGCGTCTATCCCTGCCCGAGCGACTGCAGCCGCATCGAACGCCGTAAGCCGGTTCGAGAACATGCCGAGGCTGGCTGCATTGGAAGGATCCATGACGGGAACCGCCGCCCCCGTCAGCTTCATGGCGACATAATCGCCGATTGTGCAGAGGAATGCTGCTTCCTCCGGCACTTCACCGTTCAGCGCGTTGTAATAATGCGTCGTGAGACCAAATCCGCTGCTCATTGAATAACCGGTTAATTTGCCGAGGCGCTCAACGTAGGATTCCTCACCCTGCTTCAACGGCAAATCGCCGCGCCCATCCTGCCACGTGTAAAGCGGACTGACGCTGCGACCGGCCCGGTTGACGTATAGCATGCCGTGCATCTGGCAGGAAATGCCGATTGCGGACACGTCTTTCCAATAGGGCTCGCAGCCTGCGATCAACTCGCGAACAATTGCCACGATGCGCTCCGGCTCCTGAATCCGTTCCCAGCTTCGCTTGCTCCGAAGATCGGAATCGTTCGCTTTCGTTACGATGCTGACCGTCTCGCCGGATGCCGAAGCAATAACCACGCCGATAGAAGTCGTGCCAATATCAATACCAGCCATGTACACGTTCTCGCAAGCCCCCTTCGATGGATAAATCGTATTCGCCAGAGCGCCTGGAGCAGGAGACGGCTGAATCGACTACAGCCGCAAGACTCCAGCGTAAGCTTCCGCTTCCTGCGAGGCATACAAGATAAGTCCGATGCACCAAGAATGGGACAACGTAAGCATCATGCCCTTCGGCTGGAAGCAGTTCGTGTTATAGAAACGTTCGGTAACCATGCCCTTGTACGCATTGAAATCCCCATCTTCCCTTGCGATAAACTGCAGGAAGCAGGCGATGTGGTCCCTGGTGCGGTTAAGATAGTAGTCATCCTTCGTATAGGTCCACAACCGCAGCATTTCCGGCACGCAGAACAAGCCGTAATTATGCAGATGCTGGTTGGAGGTCGACGCCTGATCCGCGCCGCGCGATCGAAAATCGTACTGCGCGAGCATCGAATGCCGCGGGAATTGCAAATTGTACGTCCAACGGAAGGTCATCATCCAGTCCGCCGCGCTGGAGGCGAGCCCCAGCCATTTGGGATTGCGGTCGAATTCGTATAAATGCACGTACGAGGCAACCGCGTTGTATGCATCCTCGGATGTCGGCGTGAGATGCACGTCCTCCGGCGCGCCGTAAATATATTCGTCTTTGATGAATTTCTCGTAATAGCTGCCTGCCCGTACAGCCGATTCCGAGAAACGGTCTTCTCCGAAATAGGCTGCTCCGGCAAGCAGCGCGGAGATCCAGAGCATGCCTCCGGCACCATCCCATTCCTCGACCGTGCCGCTCTGGCAGTTGTAATAGGAGCCGAAATTACCGTCCTCCCGTTGATGGGAAGCCGCAAAGTTCAGGTTGGACAACACCGCCTCTTCCCAATCGGGATGCGTTGCGCCTTGTTCCCGCTCGAACGCGAGCGCCTTTGTCATGAACAGGGTTGCCTCGGCAATCGTTCGCGCCTGCAGCCAGTCTGACTTCGGGTTCCATCCGGCGGTCCAGCCTTTGCCGGCTACCCAGGAAGCCCAGAAAATGCCGCTCGGCGAGACGCCGCCCGCGATTTTATCAAGAACCGCGGCACCTGCTTCCGTATAAGCCGCAATGCCTTGCTTCCTCCCGTAAGCCAGCAGCGCGTAGGCATAAGGCGCTCCGCTGACCCAGCCCACATGCATATGGGGACGGTCGCCCATTCCTTTCACGTTGTTGTTGAATTCGCGGTCGAACGCCGCCGTCTCGTTAAGAATGCCTTCTTCGGAATTGTAATGCCACGTGTATAGACCGTGAGCGGTCAATTCCGCTGCCTCTTTAAGGCCCATCCAAGGGTTTAATCCATGCTCGGCGCCATGCAGCCGGTACATTCGGCGCACGAAGGGGTCGTAGGCATGCGGATCGGATCCCGCCGCATATACGTTCATCTTCAGTGTCACCTGCCGCCCTGGCTGAAACCTGGCGCATAGAATATCCGCCGGCCGGGGCAGCGCATCGCCGACAAAGGTTACCGGTTCCTCGCGGTACGGATAGTCCAGCCAGATCGACGTGCCCGCCTCGTTCCCGCGGAAACCGATACCCGTAAGGCCGAGTTCCGACATCTCGTCCGTGCAGAGCGCGCCGCATGCTTCGTCATTCCAGGCGAATACCGCCGGGAGCGCTGCCCGGTCGGAACGAAAAGACCAATAATCGGATACCATTTCGCTATGCTTCCCGCCTCTGTAGTCGTAGCGGGGATACATGCGGAGGTTCTTCTCGAACCGATTCTCCTTATAGAACGCGCCGGGGATCATCCAGTCCGGTCTCCCCGGTCCGATCAACTCACAGCCGAACGTAAGCCCGAATTCTCCCGGCGCGTCTCCTTTATATACAAAACGCAGCGTTACGTCATAGACGCGAGGTTCATCCGGAGCTGCCCTCCAGACAGCCTCGGCTTCATACAGCTCCGACGAGCCCGACATGCGAAGGCCGCCTTCGTCGTCCGCGGCGATCTCGTCGATCGCCAGCTCGCCAATCTCGCGTCCCTCGGCATTCCAGATCCCAAGCAGCCGGCCAAAGCGCATATAAGCCAAACTGCCGTCGTTCCCGGGCTCGAACACCCTAAGCTCTTTGCCGTTACCAGTAGACTCCGATCTCCACCCCATGTTGCATCCCTTCCTTTCGGCCTACAGATCCAGCTGATACAGCTCGATCAAATTTTCCCGGAAGATCCGGTCCGCAAAACGCATCGCGTCTTTTTCCTTCATCGCGCCTTCCGCGATCTTCTCGGCCAGCGTGTCGGCGACGATGCCGCGCGCCAGCTTCAAATGCGCATAAGTCCCCTCAACGTGATTGTAATCGCCGCCGAAGCCTTGGATTTTCGTCTGCGGTACCATCTCAATCATCTGGTGAAGAATTCCTTTGGCCGCCGTCGGGGATATAATGTACGTCCAGGTGAAATCCGTATACACGTTCGGATAGTTCTTCGCCATGCTCAAGTAAGCGTCATGATAAGGAAATCCGCAATGCAGCAGCACGAACTTCGCATCCTCATATTCGGCCAGCAAAGGAAGTAGCAGAGCCGCGTTGGAATTAGGAATCAGGTTTCCGTTGCTCGAGACGCTTGTCTCGTGGTGGCCCGTGTGAATCTGAATTGGCAGCTCGTACGCAATCGAACGCTGGATGATAAAATGAATGAGATAGTCCTGCAGCGATACCGTCTCCAACTGGGACAGCCCTTCGGCAAGCGTGCAGCCGAGCAGCCGGTTGAATACCGACTCCGCTTCATGGAAGGTCGGCTTCGAACTGGCCAGCGAACGCCAGTAGGCATGCCCAAGCTTCGTCGCAACCATGCCTTCCTGTTTGTATCTATGCAATAAGGCATCCACGGCGTCCAAGTAGCCTTGGAACGTGTGCGCGTTCATGCCGGCACCTTGTTCTACGTCGTGAATATCCTTCCGATTTCGCAATCTGAAAGTAAAGTCCATAAACATAATCGGTCTAAATAAGTCATATTCCAGCTTTGTCGTTTGAATCAGGGTGAATGCCAAGTCAATGCCCGACTTCTTGAACAAGACCTCGTTGTACCAGTCGGGGTCATGCGTCGCCGCCTTCACCTTCTCGTTGACGTCCAGGATGCCCTTTACGCTCCAGTCATTAAACCCGTATAAATCTTGCATTGCGCTTCCAAACATGCGCGCATAGGTCGTGTTATTCGTTCGTTCCCAGTATTTCAGGAATGTTGCCGCCCGTTCCTCGTCACTGCTTTTTTTATTGCCGAGCGCCCCTCGCTCCATGCCGGCCGTAACCAGATCGGAATCCAGATAATGCATTAATGAGAAAAAGTCCTGATTCTCTTTCTTTCGAATTTGCGGGGTCGCCAGATGCTCATGTCCGTCGATGATCCGAAGTTGATTTACGTATTCATGAATGCTGCTCATCGGGCTCTATTCTCCTTCCAAAAATGGGCGACTGCTTCTTTGGAAAGCAGCCGCTCTCTTTGTTTCTCGTTTAATCCACTTTGATTTCCGGGAACGTATTTTTCACTTCTTTCTTGAAGTTCTTCACGACATCCTCGTAGCTTAAGTTGTTTGTGATGCCGTCGCCTGCAGCTTTTCTCCATTTGCTGAGAATATCTTCGCCGTATTTGTCCGCCTTGATGGCCGGCATTTGTTTAACGGATTCGTAGTAAGGCTTCAAGATGTTTTGATCGCCGAAGAACGTGGATGTGTACGTATCGAGGTTCGACTCGTATACTTTGCCGCTGCCAGGCATATTGCCCGTTTTCTCCAGATTGTGCTGCTGCCATTCCGTGCCTGCGATGTACTTAATGAATTCGTAAGCCAAATCTTTGTTCTCCGACTTGTCGTAGATGCCGCGGTACGTGCCGCCGACGTAGAAGCCTTCCGGCGTTTTGGCCACGCCGTATTTGCCGTTTGCTTTATTGTCTTTATTGTCAATCATGAAGCCTGCCCAAGCCGGCATCGAAGTCAGCACGACACTGCCGTCGTTTAAGGCGTTGCCCCAGCCCGCCGACATGAACGGAAGCTTCGCGTCCACGTTGCCCTGACGGATTTTTTGCTGCGTCTCAAAAATCGTCTGCCATTTCGGATCGATGTTCAGCTTGCCGTCTTTGACCCATGGCTGCGTATTGTACGCTTCGATGTCGAACAGGTCGCCTGCGTTTTGGATCAGATGCTCTTTGCCTCCGCTGTCCGCCGCGATTTTTGTGCCAAGGTCTATGATTTTATCCCAGGAGTTGACCATTTCGCTGATTTTGTCCGGATCGTCCGTACCCAGATATTGCTTGGCGATTTCTTTTTGATACCAGAACCCGCCCGGCGAAGAATGGTCGGAAATCGCGCGAAGCTTGCCGTCGGACGAACGTCCGAGCTCTTGAACGTATGGGATATAATCCTTCACCAAATCATCGCCGCCCATGGCGGACAAGTCCGTCAGAAACTTGGAATCGATGAATTTGCCGATGTATCCGCGTTCCAGGTCGAAAATATCGGGAACGTCCCTTCCGGATTGAAGCGCTGTCAGAAGCTTCGTTTGGTATTGGTCGCCCGGGAACATTTTAACCTCAACGGTTACGCCGGGATTTTTCGCTTCGAATTGGTCCGCCATGTCTTTCACCTGATCGAAGAACGTCCAAATAACAAGCTTGCCGGACAGTTCTTTTGTGCCGCCGTTCGAAGCGCCCGTATTCGCGGAGCCGTTGTTCGAATTGCTTGCATCGCCCGCCGCGCTGTTATTGTTGCCGTTGTTGCCGCAGCCTGCCATAAGACTTGCAGCCAACACGACCGATGTAGCCATCGTCAGCCATTTTCTCGTTTTCAAAATCGATCTCCCCTTTGGATATGAAATATAGTCGAGACGTTTGAAATGAAACCCATGATTGCAAAACACTTGCCGACGCGGAATGTTCTGCTTGTACAAATCCGCTAACGGAAAATCTACACGCCTTGGCTGGCGAAGGCACCACCTCTTTCAATGGAGTCCGAAGAATGTATCAGCCTTTCACCGCGCCAGCCGCAACTCCGTCGATGATCCGCTTAGACATGAACGAGAAGAAGACCAGAACAGGTACGACCGCAATGACGATGCCGACGTACTGCGCGCCGAAATCCGAAGTGAACTGCGACTTCAAACTTGCGATCATGACCGGCAGCGTCTGCAGATTGTTGTCGAAGAGAATAATCATCGGGGTCAGGAAGTCATTCCATTTGCCGATGAAGGCGAAGATGCCCAAAGTCGCCAGCGCAGGACTCATGATCGGGAGCACGATGCGGTTGAATATTTGCAGCTCGCCGTAGCCGTCCATCCGGCCCGACTCAATGATTTCCGTCGGTACCGACGAATCGGCAAACTGCCGCATCAGGAAGATCCCGAAAGCATTATGAATCGACGGAAGAATCAGCGGCCAGTAGGTGTTGAGCATGTTCAGCGAATCCATCAGTTTGAAGAAGCCGATAATACCGAGCTGACCGGGAATCATCATCGTGCCCAGTACAATCACGAACAGCGCGTTGCGGTACTTGAAGTTATATTTCGAGAAGCCGTAGCCTGCCAATGCCGCGAAATATACGTTCAGTATCGTCGAGAGAACCGTAATGAAGAGCGTATTTGCGAATCCTCGCCATATGTTCACAGTGTCCTTAAGCCGATTGTAATTGTCGAAGAACTGATCGCCAGGGATTAGGAGAAGCTTCCGCGCAATATCCGAATTGGCATGCGTCGAGGTGACGAACATGCTGTAGAACGGAATCAGGCAGGAAGCCGCCACGATGACGAGAAACAGGTACAAAATTCCTTTGGTAATGACTTTGGCCATGTGCTGCGCCTCCTTAATCCTTCAGCCTTGATGCTTTGGCGGTAATTGCCGTAAAAAACATGACGACGATGAAAATGCCGTAAGCGACCGCTGCGCCGTAACTGTAATCGAAGTTTTTGAATGCCGTTTGGTACAAGTACATGACCATCGTCCGCGAAGTGTTCCCCGGGCCGTCTCCTAGCATGAGCGGTGCATCGAACAGCTGGAGTCCGCCGATGACGGAGGTAATGAATACGAACAAGAAGACCGGCCGAAGCAGCGGAAGCGTGATATGCAGCGCCGTTTGCTTTTTCGTTGCACCGTCCATCTCCGCCGCCTCGTAAACCTCGCTCGGGATGGACTGCAAGCCGGCGATGAATACAATCATATTGAAGCCGAAGTACTGCCAGCAGATGACCGCTGAAGCAATGACGCGCGACCACCACGGGCTATTGAACCAGTTGACCGGATCGTTGACGATCCCGAGATTCATCAGCAGCTTGTTGATGCTGCCCGTCTGCCAATCAAACATGAGACTAAAGATAACGCCAAGCGTAACCGGTGTAATGATGTGCGGAAAAAAATAAACGGCACGGAAGAAATGTTTGCCCCGAATGAATTTCTCGTTCAGGATCAGTGCCAGCAGCAACGCCAGGACGAGCTGAGGCGCATTCGATAACACCCAAATAATGAGCGTGTTCCAAATGGTTTGATAGAAGAAACTGTCATGCAGCAGCCGCGTGTAGTTTGCAACTCCGACATAGACGGGATCGTTGAAGCCGTCCCATTTCATGAAGCTTAAGTACAAGGTATACAGAATCGGAGCCAAACCGAATACGGCAAACCCGATGAAGAAAGGCGCGATGAAATAATAGCCGTAATGCGTTTTGTTTATCTTCGAGCCCATTCTCTCTCACCTCTTTCTATAATTTTCCGCAGGAATCGCGAATGATAAGCCTTGGCTTTAGTAAGTAATGATTGTCTGGTTCGGCGTTTTCGTTGTCTTCGATTTTTTGGAACAAGCCATGGGCCGCCTTCATGCCAATATCCTGAAACGGCTGTCTGACGGTGGTGAGCGACGGATAGACCCATTCCGAAATCGTAATGTCGTCAAAACCGACAATCGACATCTGCTTAGGCACGTTAATGCCATGTTCTTGCGTGGCGCGCAGCGCTCCGATTGCCGTCTCGTCGTTCGAAGCAACGACGGCAGTAAAGCCTTTCGCCTGCAGCAGCTTCTGCATCGCCTGATACCCGCCTTGATTGCTCCAGTCGGATTGAACAACCCATTCGGGATGGTAGTTCATGCCCAGCGTTTCCATTGCCTGCAGATACCCTTTGAAACGGTATTTGTTCGCGGCCGCATGATCGGGACCTGAAATGTAAGCGATATCGCGATGGCCGAGGCCGTGCAAATATTCAACGATTTCGTATACTCCTGCCGCGTTGTCCACGTCGACGGAGAAAATATCATTCATTTCCCCATGATCGCCAATGAGCGCAATCGGATAGTCGGAATCCCTGATCAGCACCAGATCCTCCCTGGTCCTCTTTTGGAAGCTGACGAGAATGACGCCATCCACCTGGCCTTCGTAAAGCATATTAAGAAACGAAATCTCATCCTCATAATTGGACGTCCAGCTAAGAAAGATGCAATTGTAGCCTTTCATATTCGCAACCGTTTCAATTCCTCGAATGATGCCGGAATAGAATATATTTGAAATGTTGTCGACGACGACTGCGATAATATTCGTCCTGTCCAGGACCAGCCTGCGCGCATTGGCGTTTCGATGAAAATTCAGTTCCTTGATCGCCTTCTCCAGTGCTTCCTGCGTTGCTTTTTTAACCTGTTGTCCATTTAAATAGCGGGATACGGTGCTTTTGGACGTTCCGGCCAATCTTGCCACATCATGAATCGTTGGCGCCACTTGCAATCACTCATTTCTGTTATCGTTTCCCAAGGATGTTACATTCTTGCCAATACTTTTTTTGGGAACGTTCCCATTTTACCAAAAAGAGGTGGATTAAAGATACTTTTAAAATTGGGAACGTTCCCAAAAAACGAAAAACGGTTCCGGATGGATTAAGAATTTATCGGCTGCCATATGAAATGCTCGCTATCGTTAACCGATATCTCTTTTACATTGTTGTAAGTTTTTCATTTTGGGAACGTTCCCAAAATGAAGGAAAACAACTCGCATTTCCTCTCTCGATCAACATAGCTCGTTCCCTTCGAATCTTTAAAGATAGACAATTCAACTAAATGGGAACGTTCCTAAAATCAACTTAATTAGTGATGAGACAATAATAGCGCTTACATCACATGCTGTCAACCCTACATTAAAAAACCTCTCGATTGAGATGGCTTCACACCGCCTCGACAATTCGGGTTAACGGCGGTAAATGTGCGGCTGAATCCAACCTTTCATACACCTGCGCGAAAAAAATAGAGGCTGTCCCGCTAGGAACAACCACTATTTCGAATGAATCTATTTCGTACGACGGTCAACCGCGGAAATGGTAAACGTGAAGCTCATATCCTGATCAGCCGGGATCTGGTATTCCGGATGAACCGGAGCTCCCCAGCTGTCGTCGCCGCCAACGCCCATTTGGCGTCCAGCGACGGTCACAACCGTGTAATGAGGCTGCGGCAGCTCGTACCAATGAGCGGCATTCTCCAGCTCAAACGCGGTGTACGGCGAAACATTGCATTCCACCGGTGCCGAAGGCGAAGCAGCTAGCTGCAGGCCAAAGCCTTGGTTGTCGGTGATGCGGACGCTGCGTACCCCCGTACGATTACCTGTCTCCTGCGGGACAAGATAAGGAGTTGGCAGCTCCTTCACCGCACGGCTGAAGCTACCAAGACGTGCGCCAAATGCACGGTCGATGTAGTTCTCTTCCGGACCCATCGCATACCACTCGGTCTGATCATAATCAGCGGACAGCTTGAACGTCAGGCCAATGACCGGAACATTCGGAAGACCCGCTGCACCTTTGTAATCCGTCTTCACTTCAATGCTGCCATCCGCAAGCACGGTATACGTTGTGCGTACACGCAGCTCGGCACTGATACTGAAGCCATATTCGAAGGCAACCGTCACTTGGTCACCGGACGCAGCGACATCAAGGTCAACCTTCAGGCATTTGCGCGCCAGGCTTGCTGCATACCACAGACCTGCATCATAGCCTTGGGCATAACCTTTGTCGTTATCAGTCTGTGCACGCCAGAATTGTGGTACCGGAGGCGCTGCGATAAACTCGCGGCTGCCATAACGGACCGATGCCAGCGAGCCGACACCTTTCGAGAACTGAATGATAAAGCCGTCGCCCATTACCCCGATATTCACGTCGCCTTCGACAACGCGAATCGAGCCTGCAGGTACAGCCGCTGCTTCCTCGGCAACAATGAATACAGCTTCGCCAAAAGCCACTTCATGGCCTGCTTCCGCCCACAGCTCATCCTGCTTCAAAACAAGCGCAGCATGAACCGCATATTCGCCGGCAATATTCGTTACCGCCTCTGGCAGAGTCAGCGGCACTTCCCCTTCGCTTCCCGCTTCAACCGACACTTCAGTTGTCGTGCTGAACACTTCAACGCCATCGCGGTACAGACGCACGGACAATGCCCACTCATTTGTATTCACGAAGAGGTTCTCGTTGATTACCTTAATGCCGGTACGCGAAGGAACAAGCTTCACATTCTGATACAGGAACTTCACTTCCTGCATCTTAGGCGTTACGCGGCGGTCAGCGAACACAATGCCGTTGCCGCAGAAGCTGTAGTCCGTCGGACGGTCATTAAAGTCGCCGCCGTAAGCGAAGAACTCCTTGCCATAGCGGTCCTTGGTCATAATGGACTGATCCATGTAATCCCAAATAAAACCGCCCTGATACATCGGATATTTCTGCTCCAGCTCGGTGTATTTGTGCATGCCGCCAACCGAGTTGCCCATCGCGTGCATATATTCGCAGCTGATATAGGGCTTCGAAGGATTGCTCTCCAGATATTCCATAATGTCCGCCGGCTTTGCGTACATCCGGCTTTCCATGTCGCTTGTCGCATCATAATCGCGGTTATGGAATACACCTTCATAATGGACAAGACGGCTAGGATCCTTGGCGTGGAAGTACTTCGTCGCATTCAGGATCACTTCGCCTGCATATGATTCATTGCCGCAAGACCAGATCAGGATGGACGGATGGTTTTTGTCCCGCTCCAGCATCGACTCTGCACGGTCAAGAACCGAACCTTGCCATTCCGGCAGGTTGCCCGGCACGTTCCAGGACGGCTCAACGGCGCCCATCTTTTGCCAAGAACCATGCGACTCCAAGTTCATCTCATCGATCAAATAAATGCCGTATTCGTCACACAGCTCGTACCAGAGCGTTTGGTTCGGGTAATGCGAAGTACGAACAGCGTTCATATTATTAGCCTTAATTGTCTTGATGTCCCACACCATGTCCTCAGCCGTAATCGCACGGCCGCGGCGAACGTTAAATTCATGGCGGTTTACGCCTTTGAATACGATCCGTTTGCCATTCAGGCACATCACTTTATCGATCATTTCGAAGCGGCGGAAGCCTGTCTTTTGCACGATCGCTTCAACCCGTTCGCCCTGCGCGTCCAATACGGACAAGCATACGCTGTACAAGTACGGCGACTCCGCACTCCACGGCTTCACTTCTCCTGCATCTACGGCAAGTGACAGCTTGCCATTAACAAAGGCGCCTTCGCCTGCGGCGACTACCGCTCCGTCAGCATCCTTCAGCTCCAGCTTCACTTGTGCCGAAGCCTGCTGCAGCAGCTCCAAATCAACCTTCAGAGTACCCTGCTTGTAGCTGTCATCCAGTTCCGCATGAACAAACAAATCTCGCACATGGATTTCCGGCACGGTATACAAATAGACGTCGCGGAAAATCCCCGAGAAACGCCAGAAATCCTGATCCTCAAGCCATGCGCCCGAGCTGCGCTGGTACACTTCCACCGCAAGCTTGTTGTCTCCTTCACGGATAAACGGTGTCAGGTCAAACTCCGAAGGAGTGAAGCTGTCTTCCGCATAGCCCACGAACTCACCGTTCAGCCATACATAGAAAGCGGATTCCACGCCTTGGAACGAGATATAGACGGGTCCATTCATCGATTCCGGCTTGCGGAAATGCTTCACATAGCTTCCAACCGGATTGCTCACTACGGGAATAGCCGGAGGACGAACAGCGTCCAGGCCGTCCCAAGGATACATTGTATTTACATATTGCAATTGACCGTAGCCCTGCATCTGAATATGCCCGGGCACTTGAATGTCATCCCAGCCAGTGCAATCAAAGTCCTGTTTATAGAAGTTTTCAATTCGGCTCGCCGCATTTACGGCATAGCTGAATTTCCAACCGCCGTTCAGTTCATGGCGCATCGCCATTGGCGCTTTGCTCTCCGCTTCCTCCATCGTACGGTAATACCGATGATCGGAGTGCGCGTCCAGACGGTTTACTCGATAAACCGTAGGATCGCTGAGCCAATTGATGTCTGCCCTTGTTGCTTTCATTCTTGTTTTTTCCTCCCTAAAATGAATTATCACCACAATGGCCCTATTGGGGGCCATCGTGATGATTCATACTTCGTAAGCATCTGCTTAATGAATTATCACCACAATGGCCCTATTGGGGGCCATCGTGATGATTCATACTTCGTAAGCATTAGCTTAATGAATTATCACCACAGATGGCCATTGCTCGGCCATCGTGATGATTCATTACGTACGACCCTATTTCACCGATCCTGTCATTCCCGCGACAAAATGCTTTTGCATCAGGAAGAAGACAATGGCCGTTGGCAGCGTCGCGATCAGGATAACAAGCATGTTCACGCCATAGTCCGGTGAATAGCTGGAACCCAGGTTCGAGATCAGAAGCGGAACCGTCCGTTTCTCAGGCGACTGCAGCACAACAAGCGGCCACAGGTAGTTATTCCAGCTGGACATAAACGTAATAATGGCGGCTGCCGCATACGATGTTTTCATCGTTGGAACATAAATACGGAAGAATACGCCAATTTCGTTTAATCCATCTATTCGACCTGCTTCGAGCATTTCCTTCGGAAACATCTTCGTACTTTGACGGAAGAAGAAAATCAGGAATGCCGTCGTCACTGATGGCAGCACAACTGCCGTCATCGTATTGATTCCGATAGCAGGTATATTCTGTGTAATTGTACCAAACATCCGGTAGAGCGGCACCATCAAAGCTGCAAATGGAATCATCATCGACAAGAGCAGGATGTTAAAGACAACGTCTTTTGCCTTGCTGCGGAAAATCTCAAAGCCATAGCCGGCAAGCGAAGCAATAAGCAGGGCAAGAATGGTTGTCGAAATCGAGATTTTCGCTGAATTAAGTAATGCCGGTCCAAGATCGACCTGGTCCATAATTTTGGACCAGTTAGCTCCAAGGCTGGAGCCCGGCAGCAAAGTGCCCTTCGTTACGTCAACCGATTTGTTGGTTGCGCTTATAATCATCCAAATGAATGGGAAGATCGAAACAATGGCTGCAATGCTCAGGAACACATAGGTGAATATCCGTTTAGCCATTTTTATCACCTGCCAGTTTAAACTGAAGAATCGAGAAGATTACAATGAGAATAACAACGGCATACGAGACAGTCGCGGCATAACCAAAGTCAGGCGTATATTTAAACGAAAGGTTATAAATATACTGCGACAGCGTCATGGTCGAGTTGCCCGGTCCGCCCTTCGTAATGTTCATAACCTCATCGAACAACTGCAGCGTACCGATGGTCGAAGTGATCGAGGTGAACAAAATAATCGGCTTGAGAAGCGGAATCGTGATCTGGCTGAATTGACGGAACGCGGAAGCGCCGTCGATCCGTGCTGCTTCATAAATCGAGTTATCGATATTTTGCAGGGCAGACAGATAGAAAATCATGTTATATCCGGTCCAACGCCAGGTAATGGCGATAATAATCGTAATTTTAGCCCAGAACGGGTCAGTGATCCATTGAATAGGCGCATCAATCAAATGCAGATTGGTCAGCAGCGAGTTAATCAAACCGTCATTGCCAAACAGATATTTGAAAATAACCGAATAGGCAACAAGCGATGTTACAGCCGGCAAGAAGATCGCCGTACGGAAAAATCCTTTGAATTTCAGCTTGCTGTCATTGAGCAATACCGAGATAAACATGGCAAGCACGATCATGATCGGTACTTGGATTATCAAGAAAATAAATGTGTTTTTCAGTGCGGTAATAAAAGTCTGGTCTTTAAACAGCCTAGCGTAGTTGTCTCCACCAACATACGAGAGGTTTGTGCCTGTTCCGGATTGGAACGACAGGTTTAACGCTTTGATCATCGGGTAGAAGTAAAAGGCGCAAATCATAATGACAGCTATCGCAATAAACGACCAGCCGATCGCGCTTGTTTTCGCGTTAATATTCATGTTTGTTTTTACTTTACTCACAGCGGCAGCCAGCTCCTTCCTATCATGAGCGATCATAATAAAGACCTTGGAGCATGCCCCCCGCAGGGCGCGCCCTTAAACTTGGCGGCGGAACGCGGAGGACCATGTTCCAAGGTCAATTTTTCTCTTTATTTTACTGACGAATCAGCTTGTGCTTGTGCATCTTTCAGAACATCGTCAATCTTCTTGCCGTTCAGGTAGTTCTGCATTTCAACAACCAGAATGTCTTCGATTGCGTAAGTGTGCATGCCGTAGTTTACGCTAGGAATTTCGTTCGTCCATTTTGCAAAATCCTGTACGATTTTTTGACCGCCGAAGAATTCGCTAGCAGAAGTGTAAGCTTCACCAGTTGTTGCTGGTTTGTAAGTACCGATTGCACCTACGTCAGTAACGAGTTTTTGGTACAGATCAACATCGGAGCCCAAAGTTGCTTTCAGGAACTCAGCTGCTTTTTCTTTGCCCGGAACGTTCAGAACGTACCACGAGCTGCCGCCAAGGTTAGTTGCATGTACGGAGTTAGGTTGTTTTGCAAGCTTAGGCATTGGAGCGATTGCCCATTTGCCGGATTGCGAAGCTTCGGCTGTGATGGAAGGAGTGAACCAGTTGCCCGTTGGAACCGATGCAGCGTCACCGTTGTTGTAGTTCGCTACGAATTGGCTCCAGTCGGAGTGGATTTTCACGATGTTGGCGTCCATCATGTTTTTGTATACTTCGAAAGCTTCTTTCATTGCAGCGTTGTTTGCAATGTTAGGCGTTTTGCCGTCTTCGTTCAGGTACCAAGAACCAGCGGATTGAATCATCATGCGGATGATGCCGAGATCGTTCGGATCAAGGGAGATCCAGTCCTTGCCTGTAGCTTCTTTCACTTTCTTGCCGATTTCGATGTATTGGTCCCAAGTGATGTCTTGAAGATCATCAATTTTGTAACCGGCTTTCTCCAGGTAGTCCGTTCTTACATATAGACCTGCAACGCCGGAGTCGAATGGAACGCCATAGTATTTGCCGTCAACGCTTGTTGGTCCAAGCTTATAATCAGCGAAGTCAGTTGATTTAATGACGCTGCTCAGATCGTAGAACATATCCGGGTAAGCTTGCAGGAAGCTTTGTGCACGGTAGTCTTCAATAAGTACGATGTTCGGCAGACCTTTAGTCGTACCGGAGCTCATGCCCGTATTCAGCTTTTGAACGATATCGTTCTGAGCATTCTCTATAACATCAATAGTAAGATCCGGGTTAGTAGCCGCATAAGCGTCTTTCGCCAGGTTCATCGCTTTGATGTTAAAGTTAGGATCCCATGCCCAAACGGTAATTTTGCTTGTAGAATCAGCTTTGTCTCCGCCGCTGTTTGCGCCGTTATTCGTGTTGCTGTCCGAGTTGGACGAACAAGCCGACAGAGCGACCGCGCTAAGAGCAAGTACAGTGATTAATTTCTTCACTTTCAAGACCTCCGTATCTGTATGTGTGTTGTAAGCGTTTTCCGTCTTACGATTTTAATGATAGCATTCCCACCATTGCGCTCGTTAGAACGATCTTTACAACGAATTGTCATATTATTATGAGTTGCTTGAAAGTGGTCTATTCGCACTAGGACAATCTTTAGAAATTTGGATCATTATTAGATTGAAGCAGCGGAATCCGGATTTTTACCCGGGTACCCTCCCCTATCTCGCTTGTAATGGTCACGCCGTATTCTTCCCCAAACAACAATTTAATCCGGTCATTTACATTGCGAACACCAATGCCGCTGAACAACTGACGTTTGCTCACCTGCTTAGGAATTCCTCCGTTAATGTTCATGCCATCGCCGTTATCGACAACTTCACAGACCAATGAAGAGCCTTCCTGAGCGACCATAATGTAAATATAACCTTCCGATTTCTCATTAAAAGCATGGAAGAACGCGTTCTCGATAAAAGGCTGGATCATCAGCTTCGGAATCCGGTATTCCAGACAATCCGGCGTAATGAAATAGCTGACGCGAATCCGCTCGCCGTACCGCACCTGATTGATGAATACATAATTCTTCATATTATCCAGCTCTTGCTGTACCGTAATCATTTCGCTGACGTTGCCAATGGCGTTCTGAAGCAGGGAGATCAGCGCATTAATCGTTTCGGCTGCTTTTTCCTTATTGCCCTGCTGCACCATGAATTTAACAGACGCGAGCGTATTATATAGAAAATGAGGATTAATCTGCTGCTGCAGCGCTTCCAGCTCCGCGTTGCGCTGCTGCTTCTGCGTCTCTACAAGCTTGCTGACATAGTCATTCAGCTCATCGATCATCGCGTTAAAAGCAATGCCAAGCTGCCGTGTCTCATAGCTGCCGTCTACCTTCACATGACGGTCGAACTCATACTTGGAGATCGTTGAGATCTGTTTTACAAGCCGGGTCAAAGATTTGGTCATGCGGCTCGAGATTAAGAAAACAATAATAACCGCTGCGGCTATAATGGCCATTACAAGCAAGGCAATCTGCTTCGTATCCGTCAATTGACCCAGGACCTTCTTCTTATCGATAACATTGACCATATACAGATCTAATCCGGCAATATGCTCCGACAAGAGAAGATGGTCCTTGCCCATAATATCGGCATTTTTGTAATCCAGATTCTTCTCATCAATCTCCATGGCATACTGAAGAAGATCGGGAGAACGCTGTCCGATCCAATCATTCCGGTTCGAGGACACAATCGTCCCTCGTTTGTCCATAACGGCTACATCATTCCCGAGACTCGTGTTGCTGTCATAGAACCGGGCGAAGTAAGGCTCGCGTACAGCAAAATACACCATGCCGTAAACCGCGCCGCTTCGGTCAACGAGTGCTTTGGATGCAATGATTGTTGGTTCTATGCCCGGAGTTCCGGAGACTTCCGCATCGTCATAGGAATACATCAACTTGCGGGGTTCGGCGAGCGAACGTTTCGTTATGGGATGGTTCGCAAGCGCGTCATCGGGTACCGGCCAGTATGAACGGTCTGTCGAGTAACGGCGGCCGTTAACACCCGTTACCGTAATCCCTACCTCATAGGCGTCCACACTGGAGCGAATCCGGTTCATCTGCTGTCCCATCTGAAAGTAGCTGCCCACCATGGTGCTCGAGTCGCCGCCTCCCTCCGTCAGAAACTGCCTGATCGTTCCGCTTTGGGCTATTTTGTTCGAGGTAAGGACAATGGAATAATTGAAAGAGTCCATGCCGGTTCTGATCTGCGCGATGATCTTCGAATTCGTAATGCTGAAGGTTTCCATAAAGACGCGTCCGGACACGTTCATCGTCGTCCATGTCGCTGTAATAGATACGGCCACGATGCTCGCCACCATAATGATAAACATCTTGACGAACAAGCCGTTATATTTGAATCGGTCGAGTACATTTCTCAAAGCTATCACTCACTCATCTTAGGGATTGTTGCCGGTAGCGGCTTGGCGATAAGCCGGTATGCTTCTTGAACACTTTGCAGAAATAGCTGTGATCCGAATAGCCGACCATCCCGCTGATCTCCGATATTGAAGCTTCTCCCGCGCGCAGCAGCTCCGATGCTTTCTCCAGTCTCACCCTGTGAAGGTAATCTACAAAGCCTTCGTTATGATGGGTAGAGAAATAGCTCGACAAATACGACGGGTTAAAATGAAAATGCTTTGCCATCTCCGTCAAATTAAGCGACTCTGCATAATGCTCATGAATATAATCGAGCAGCCGCTTCATATTGGCATTGCCGGACTGCTCGGCTTTCTCGGCGATGCAGAGCTTCGCCTCCTCAATAAATTCCGTCAGCAGCTCCGCTGCCGCATTCGCATTCCGGGATTCTTCGATCGCTTTGAAATAATAGTATTTCTTCGTCTCCAGCTGCTGTGTGCTGTAGTTCATATTGCCCAGAAGTACCGTAATATTAAAAATAACGTTGCTTAGGAAGGACTTGAATTCAAATACATCCGTCGTATAGTTCGTTTTGAACAATTCGAGATGCTCGTGCAAATAATCAAACGCCGTGTCAAACCGTTCGCGCTTGAAGGATTCCGTGAAGCTGTTTAGGTTAAAAGGCTCCGCAGCCTGTACCGTTTCCGGGAACTCATGGAACAACAGCAGATGCTTGTCCGGGAAATAAAAGGCGTAGTCCATCATTTTCAGCAGACTGGTCTTGTGCGCTTGCTCAAGCTCGGTAATCGCCGAAAAAGGCTCGCTAACCACAACAGCCACATCCAGCTTCACCTGATCAATGGAGCTGGCCATCGTCCTCCCCCAGTAGGGCAGCAGACTCAGCATCGTATAGTCCAAATTGAGGAGGAGCATAATCATTGGCGCTTCTGCTTTCAGCACATGGTACACCAGCTGATCGGCATGCAATGCCTGCTTGTCCAGTTCATCCAGCATCGTTTGCCGGATCGCATTCACCTGCTCCTTCGAGATCGTCCTCCCGCGCAGATCGACGCCAAGAAGGCAGAAGGCGCTATGAGGAAAATGATCGGCCAGCTCTGTCTTGATCTGCTGGTCGTCCATCTCGTAACCGGATAGCAGCTTCTCTAAGACAAAGTCAAGGGATGGCCCCTGATTCACCGCCTGCTCATCGCCATGTAAAGACGGTATTTTATCGGCAACGGCTTTCAGCACATTCAGCATGTGACCTGTGTCGAGTTTGGGCTTTAATATATAGTCTCGTACGCCACTCTGGAAGGTGGAACGCACGTAATCGAAATCTCCAAAACTGCTAAGGACAATCACTTCAATATCCGGGTATTGCAGCTTGATTTGCCGAGTCAGCTCTTCGCCGTCCATGATCGGCATGACAAGATCCGTCAGCACAATATGCGGCTGCAGCTCCGCGATAAGCTCAAGCGCCTCTTTCCCGTTCGAAGCCTCTCCTACGATCTGAAAGCCTTCCTGCTCCCAATTCATGTAGTGCTTGATGCCTTGCCGTATCAAGGCTTCGTCATCAACAATCAGCAGCTTGCAGTAGTTTGACATGTTGTTCCCCTTTCGCACTTACATATGTAAAGTACATTATAACCGATAAAGCGAGCCGATTTCTTCCCATTATAAAGGGACTGTCCATGTTAGATTTTGGCGAATTATCTGGAAGTTTGCTAGAATCGGGCAACTTTTGCTTCACATATCCGGGGAGGACTTGAATATATTGAATAACAAACCCAAAAAACTGTGCAAGGAGGTGCTCCGAAATGGGTTCAGCAGAAGATAGACTGTTTGTTGTATCTCAGGAGGATTGGTCGCTGCATCGCAAAGGCTACCAGGATCAAGCCAGGCACCAGCAAAAGGTCCGGGAAGCCATCAAACAAAACTTACCCGATCTCGTGTCTGAAGAAAGCATTGTCATGTCTGACGGCAAGCAAGTAATCAAAGTGCCGATTCGGAGCCTTGACGAATTCCGATTTGTGTATAACTACAATAAAAATAAACATGTAGGTCAAGGAGACGGTGACAGCCAGGTCGGCGACGTGCTAGGCGTCGATCCGCAAGCAGCCAAGGGTCCCGGGAAGGGCGAAGGCGCTGGCGATCAGCCCGGCGAGGATGTTATCGAAGCGGAGATCAGTCTGGCAGAGCTGGAGACGATGCTGTTCGAGGAGCTGGAGCTGCCGTTCCTTCGCCAGAAGGATAAGGATCAGCTCGAAACGAAAGAAATCCGGTTCAACGATATCCGCAAAAAAGGCATCATGTCGAACATCGACAAGAAGCGGACGATCATGGAAAACCTGCGGCGTAACGCCACCTCAGGCACGCCGGGCATCCACGGCATCTCGCCGGATGACCTGCGCTATAAAACCTGGGAGGAAATTGTGCGTCCTCAGTCGAATGCGGTTATTCTCGCCATGATGGATACGTCAGGTTCCATGGGATCCTTCGAGAAGTACGTCGCCCGTTCGTTCTTCTTCTGGATGACCCGCTTCCTGCGGCATCAATACGAGAAAGTCGAAATCGTATTCATAGCGCATCATACCGAGGCCAAAGAAGTAACCGAAGAAGAATTCTTCACCCGCGGCGAAAGCGGCGGCACGATCTGCTCGTCTGCTTATATCAAAGCGCTCGAGATTATCGACAGCCGGTTCTCGCCAAGCATGTACAACATCTACCCGTTCCACTTCTCCGACGGCGACAACCTGACGAGCGACAACGAACGCTGCGTCAAGCTGATCGGCGAGCTGCTCAAGCGCTCCAACCTGTTCGGCTACGGCGAAGTGAACCAGTACAACCGCTCGAGTACGCTCATGTCCGCGTATAAGCATATTAACATGAACCATTTCATGTACTACGTCATTCGCGAGAAAGGCGAAGTATATAACGCCCTGAAGTCGTTCTTCCGCAAGCGGGAAGGCGTTGTAGGGTAAAGAATAATACCTGCTTCATAAATTCAACTTAAACTAAGCTGACACCAATTAACAGTTGGGGTCAGCTTAGTTTTCTTTATAATGGAATGATGTATATCTTTGTAAAATCAGTTAAGTCATCATGTTTTCTTTAAACTAATTTAATAATCATTTTTAAAAAATACATGGAATAAGCCACCTGATTCATTTGGCACTAGGTTGGGTATAAAAAAAGACCTTGAAAATTGTCGTCCCCCAAGCTCGCTTTTCCATTACTATCCTTGAACTTTATTGTATAAGCTCTATATCTATTAGATTTATTTACTATTTGTGCATCTTTCAAAATAAGCTGCCTAATGGCATCCTATTTACTGTATTTTGTACCGATATTCCTTACTCTTCGACTAAATTGCTGTCTACCCCATCTAAATAATCTCTTTTCTCAAGATCCCAAGGTTCAATCATCTTAATAGAACTCAATGGAGCTAAAAGCCTTGTATCATCACCAGCATCATGTGGCATAATAACTATAACATTATTAAAATAATAATAATCTAAATATATCCCTATTACATTTGAATTATCGAGAAAAGTTAGCTTAATTCCTCGATTTAAATAACCTTTCATAAATATCTCCTGATTTTGCAATTGGAATCATACTCTCCTTAAAATGTTCTATGATTAAGTCTGTCCTACTAAACTCTTATCTCCAGCTGTCCAATCGAAATAGAAAATCCCTTCATTAGTCCAAACTTGAATCTCATACGTATATGCTCGAAAAAAAAGGATTATGTCTAAATCCCAACTCCGCGTTCCCCTTTCCAGCTCTTGTCCAAAGTCGCGGATCTTCTTCCTTGCATCCAGCTACCTATCTGGTAAGCCCCATAGCTTTGCAAAAGAATCAGTACAGGCACAAAATCCAGCCTGTAACGCGGCTGATTCTCGACGAGCAAATGCGCTCCGACATAGAGCAGCAACAGGAACAGGTACAACAAAACCTCACCCCCGTCGTTGCCCGTTCTCCATAAAGCTATCATACTGACAACGCCAAAAGCGCACATCAGCGCATACATAGGACCTTCCCATTGATTTAGCTTTTGCTCCAGCTCCCACTTGTCCAGTCCCCGCAAGCTCCAATAAGGGGAGGAATCCGGAGAACCCCACATGGTGACAAGCTTCCTGCCGAGGAGTGCCGTCAGCTCAGACTTGTTTTCAAGACGCTCTTTGATTTTGGAAAGCTCAGCCTTGTGACGCTCTTCACCAAATGCATATTGCTTTGTGTAGTTGGCATCTTCTAAATTCCAACTGCCGTTCTTCTCCGCATTAAGGCCAACCATAAACTTCCAATATTTATCTCCGTCAAATAACGAATGCTGGGTGACACCGGACGAGATCAGTGTAGTGCTGGCAAGCAGCTGAACCAAGTAATACATAACAATTACGGCACCAAGCTTGCCCGCCGTTACGGCTGCCTGCCTTTTTATAGGCCCACGCCATTGCTGCCCTATTATTAATAGTACAAACAAAACAACGCCTGCCAAATACACAATCCCAACTGGACGTATAAGATGACCAAGACCTATAGCTAACCCGGCCAACAGCCAGTAGCTAACCGAATCTTTCCCCCTTAACAGCAGGAGACTTCCTAATAAAAATAAAAACACCGATAAATGCTGGTTTGTTAACACCGAACACATGATGATATTCGGAATATAAAAGAGATACACCATTGCAGCAATTCTGCCGCAGCTCTCATGAAACACCTTTGAGGCTGAAAGATATAGAGCAACCGCCGTCCCGATGCTGAACAAGGCATTTAACAGCTTAAAAATAATTAGATGATTGCCAAACAGCTTAATGACTGCCGCTTCATACATCGTAAAGCCAAGCTGATAAGGGAAGCTGATATAGTAGGCCGAATCGCTGAAAGCAAAATTCCCCGAGGCCGCTTCTTGAGCCGCCGTATACATAAAGAGGAAGTCCGATTCCGGCGATGCCGGATTCCATATGATCCAAGCCACCCGGCAAGCCAATCCAAGCAAGAGGAATACGATAAGGAACATTTTCCGGCTCAAACGAGTGGTAGCCCAATGGATAACGAGCAAAGTTACAACTACGGTTGCAACCAACGCTGTGATCATTTTCCATGCGGAATCATAGATACCCCAGGTGTTTGCGAAGGATGAGATGAAGATGGTCAGAAAAAATAGTCCGCCGGCTGCAGAAAGAATACGTGTGCGAAAAGTCATAGTCACTCCTATCCAGTTTATGTCATTTAAATAGGTTACCATATTTTTCTTCCTCTGAGTATAATTTCATGGCACTACTTTCATTAGGTGAAAATTTTAATCCTCCTTAATAAATGTTCGCCTATACCCCTCACTGCTCTCTCTCATACGTTATATGGTACCTGCCTAAATGATTGGACTGCATGCAATGTAAGTATAGTCACTAACGTATAAGGAGTTGGATTCGTGAAATCCAAGACACAGCTTACGGGGCGAGTAATCTTTAAAGGTGACCCGGGTTACGATGCGGCGCGCAAGAACTGGGATCCCCATACGGACCGTTTTCCCAAGGTATTTGTATTTGCTCAAAAAACACGAGATGTAGCAAACGCCATCAAATGGGCACGCAAAAATAATGTCCCTATTCGGCCAAGAAGCGGCAGACATGCACTGGAAACCAATCTTTCACAGGTTAACGGAGGCATCGTTATCGACGTCAGCGAAATGAAAAAAATTACGCTGAATAAAAAATGCAGAACAGCTGTGGTAGAATCAGGAAATCAGGTAGGCAGAATCGTGGATACGCTTGCGCGGCAAGGGTTTATTGCCCCCTTTGGTGACAGTCCATCCGTTGGGATTGGCGGAATAACGCTTGGCGGGGGCATCGGTCCGCTCCAACGGACGACAGGTTTGATCAGCGATAATCTGCTTGCGGTTGAGATGGTTGATGCGAAGGGCAGAGTGATCCGGGCGAGCAAAAAACGCAACTCCGATCTTCTCTGGGCTTCCCGCGGAGGTGGCGGCGGTAACTTTGGCGTATACACCAAATATAAATTCAAAGTGCGGCGTGCTCCGGTCAAGGCTACCGTATTCAGCGTAACCTGGCCATGGGACCAGTTCGAAGCGGTCGTGAAGAGATGGCAAAGGTGGGCTCCCGGCACCAGCACCAAGCTTGGCAGCGAGTTATCCGTCGGTCCAAAAAAAGGCGGCAACGTCAGTATGCTAGGCCTGTATCTTGGCTCTAAAACAGACGCTCTCCGCTATTTAGCGCCTATTCTAAGCGTTGGAACTCCTACGAAAAAAACGATCAAGTATCTCCCGTACCTGGAAGCCACGAAATTTCTGTTAGCTCCCGATCCGGTGCTTACTCAAAAATACAGCAACCAGTTCTCCAGCGGCTTTGGCAATCGTCCTTTCCCTGACAAAGCCTATAAAACGATGCGCAAGTTCTTGGAGAAGGCTGAGGCGGGAACGCCAGCCGGATTCTACTTCCTCAACTGGGGTGGAGCTATACGCAAAATCGCCCCTAAAGCTACTGCCTTCTATTGGCGCAAACCGCAATTCTATGTCGAGTGGAACAGCTCATGGGTGAAGCCGTCTCATGCAGCCAGAAATATAGCGTTGGCTCGGAATACCCGCACGAAGCTGCAGCCTTATATCGTTGGCTCGTATATCAACGTGCCAGACCAAGGCATTAAATGCTCAGGTCCGGTCTACTATGGCAAAAACTATCCTAGACTGCGCAGAGTCAAAGCGAAATACGATCCACAAAATGTATTTAATAATCCGCAGAGCATTCCGCCTGCCAAATAAATAAAACAGCGGCAGACCAGGACTTGAAGTCTTGGACTGCCGCTGTTTCTTAATGTTCATTTAAAACTCCGCTCCGCGCACTTTCGAGAAAATCATCGTATCCCGCAGCGAGCCGTCATTTGCGCATTTGTGACTACGCATTACGCCTTCGAGCGTAAAGCCCGATCGCTCGGCTACTTTGGCACTGCGCTGGTTACGGGCGTCACAATGAATCTCAATCCGATTCGCCTCCAGCACTTGAACGGCAAAGCTCGTAATGGCTTCCACCGCCTCCGTTATGTACCCTTGTCCCGCATAAGAAGTCCTCGCCCAATAACCGATTTCGAATGAACGAGCCTGCCAATCCATCCGATGGAGGCCGCTGCTGCCGACTAGCTGTCCTGTCTCTTTATGAAACAACAGAAGTCTGAGATCAGTCCGCGCCAGAAACTCCAATCGGGATTTCCGTATACTAATCTCGGATTCTTCAATGGTAGGAGCATCTTTTGCCCAAGGCATCCACGGCCGCAGCTCCTCCAGGCTTTCGATGACTGCCTCATTAACCGCTGTTCCGTCTCCATATAATGGAGCACGAATGATAAGCCGGACACTTTCAAAGCTTTCAGGAATCGTCATCAGGATCGGATTTACACCAGTTTGACTCACATTACCGCCCCTCTCTCGTAATTCCAATTAGATTGCCTTCTATTTTTATACAATTATAATCTTCTGCCGTATTCACCCGCAATGATTGCTTTCGCTTCGAGATTCGGTTATTAGGAGAAACAGCTTCACCGTTAGCTGCGCCATATCCCTCTCTTCAGGGCATATTCTGCCCACAAAAAAAGGCCGGTCCCGATAACAGGCCCAACCTTATACTTTCTATTTCTATTAGCTTCTGACCTCAAGCCGTCCTTTAAAAAACAATTCCGCCGATTCTACGTCATCCATCTCGCCGTCTAAAATCCGCTTCACGTCATCCAGCGTTTCATAGAGCGACAGCCACTCGCCGGATTTCTCCGTATAAGGCTCCGAGACAAAAAACGGCTGCGCAAGATAGGCTTCCAGTCGCTCTCCCCGCTTGTATAACGGCACATCGGACTCTGCTATTTTTCCAAGACCATGCACTTGTACCAGTGATCTCAGCTCTCTGTAACGTCGAAGCAGCTTACGCGACCGCTGTTGGACCGCAAGATGGGCGGCATCCAAATAATTGCCTTCTGTAATCGTCGAGGTGGAGATGATAGGATCAATCGCAGGATAAATGCCGCGGCTGATTAAATCCGAATCGAAACGCCAAAGCGTGTCCAGCGGGCCATAAGCTTCTGAAACAGACTCATCAGCAGCCTCGCATGCCATATCTACAAGTGCAGCCGTGATGGGTCTGGCTCCCGCCTCTTTCAGGCTTTCCCATAACGAAAAGAGTTCTCCCGACAGAACCGCGCTGCGGTCTACGCCAAGCAAAATATCTTTCTCCTCGCGGAGATTGACGATCTGATTGTACACTTCTTCTCTTGTGGAGAGGACAAATCCGGACTGTGCTTGGACATGGTTAATCCCTGAAGTATCTGTACCCGGATCCCAGAAAATCGTGGCGTACCCGCGTTTGTTCATCCGGTGCATCAATTCCGCTAATAACACAAGCTGCCCCATATTAGGTCTGGCTACAAATCCAACCGTACCGCCCCGAACAACCGGTGCGAGCAAATCCAGCGCCTTAATCCCCGTTTCAATCATCCTCATCCCGCTCCCTCTAATTATGAGTTCATCAAGACTACATCCTGCTAATGTGGCTAATGCGACCAGCGTACGAACTTCCGCACGGCCAACCGGAATCTTCCCCGTGCAAAGATTTGATACGGTTGCTGCTCTTAGACCAGCCTTCTGTGCCGCTGAAGTCAGATTGGGAACCAGGCGGCGTAATAGCGGAACGTTAAGCTGTAACTCCACATCCATTTTTTAGCACCTCCTTACTCTATATAGTAATCATAATTACTTTAAAGCGCAACAATAAATGGTGAAAATGTTGAACGCCAGCTAACCCACACGCTTGCTGCTTCCTTTTTTTTACAAGATATAATCTATCATTTATGCTACGATAGACTCGAATTAATAGAATACATATCCAATTGGAGGCGCCTACATGTTGAATCAAGAGCAAGTGGCTGAAGGGTATTTTGGAGAGTTTGGCGGCAGCTTTGTTCCGCCGGAGCTGAAGGAAGTACTGGACTATTTAAGCGCGCAATTCAACAAGTTTAAGGATGACCCGGAATTTAAAGAAGAGCTCAACTATTATCTCAAAGAATATGTCGGACGCGAGAATCCGCTCACTTACGCGGAGCAATTAACAAACGCCTGGGGCGGCGCGAAAATCTACCTGAAACGTGAAGACCTGAATCATACCGGCGCTCACAAAATCAACAACGTTGTTGGACAGATTCTGCTTGCCAAACGGATGGGGGCAAAACGCGTCATTGCTGAGACTGGCGCCGGTCAACACGGCGTAGCAACCGCTACGGCTTGTGCGATGTTCAACATGGACTGCGTCATCTACATGGGTGCGGAAGATACACGCCGTCAGGCGCTGAACGTATTTCGGATGGAGCTTCTTGGCGCTACCGTTGTACCGGTAGACAAAGGTCAAGGCCGCCTGAAGGACGCCGTTGACGAAGCGCTGAACGATCTGGTTGCCAACTATAAAAATACATTCTATCTGCTGGGTTCGGCGGTTGGTCCGCATCCTTTCCCTACGATGGTGAAGCATTTCCAATCGATCATTAGTGAAGAATCTAAACGTCAGATTTTGGCCAAAGAAGGCCGTCTTCCGGATGCCGTTATCGCCTGCGCAGGCGGCGGAAGCAACGCCATTGGCGCATTCGCTCATTACATAGACGAACCATCCGTACGCCTCATTGGCGTTGAACCCGATCAAGCACCAACATTGACGGAAGGCGTTCCTGGCATGATTCATGGCTTCAAATGCCTCGTCCTGCTGGACGAGGAAGGCAATCCAAGAAAAACGTACTCCATTGCAGCCGGCCTTGACTATCCGGGTATCGGTCCTGAGCACAGCCATCTGAAGGTCAGCGGGCGGGCGGAATACGTAACGATAAGCAATGAAGAAGTCCTTGCAGCTTTCCAGGAGCTGTCCCGTATCGAGGGCATCATCCCTGCACTCGAAAGCGCGCATGCGGTTGCTCATGCGAAAAAGCTTGCGCCAACGATGAGCAAGGACCAGATCATCATTATTAATCTGTCCGGCCGCGGCGACAAAGACGTCGAGCAAGTGTTCCACATGCTGAACAAGTAATCGCAAGCCTGCAGCTCCTGCCCATCGGCAGGGCTGCTTTTTTTTGGCTGCCCGTAAGCGTATACTGGGGTTATGCTTTTTGTAAGTCAGCAGCTACAAAGCTTATGCTTACGAAGTTAGAATCATCACGAACAGTCTAATCCTAGCTGTTTGTGTGATCATTCTTTTTGTGGGAGGTACATAATTGATGAGTTATGAATCGTATTTTGCAGAACGTAGAGAGCAGCAGCTGGGTGAGCTTAAAGAGTTTTTGACCATTCCAAGCATTTCGGCGCTGTCTGAGCATAAGCAGGACATGATCAAAGCCGCTGAGTGGGTGGCAGGCAAACTGGAGTCGGCAGGTCTTGAGAACGTAAAAATTCATCAGACCGCCGGTCACCCGATCGTTTATGCCGAGCATCTTCATGCACCGGGTAAACCGACTATTCTGGTATACGGTCATTATGATGTACAGCCGGTTGATCCGCTTAATCTGTGGGAGACGCCGCCATTTGAACCAACAGAACGGGACGGCAAGCTGTATGCGCGCGGAGCTACGGATGATAAAGGTCAGGTATTCCTGCACATTAAAGCGATTGAGGCATTGCTGAAGCAGGAGCAACAGCTTCCTGTAAACGTGAAATTCTGCATCGAAGGCGAAGAGGAAATCTCGAGTCCAAACCTGCTTACTTTCCTGAACGAGCAGCAAGAAATGCTGGCGACGGACGCCGTTCTTATCTCGGATACTTCCTTGATCGAAAAAGGCAAGCCTGCCATTTCCATCGGCCTGCGCGGACTATGTTCGCTTGAAGTTTCTATTCAGGCTTCCAATACGGATCTGCATTCTGGCACCTACGGAGGCGGCGTTCCAAACGCGCTTCATGCCATGGTTGAGCTGCTCGCTTCCCTTCATGACAAGCAGGGACGTATTACAGTGGAAGGCTTCTACGAAGGTGTTCCCGAGCTGACGGCTGCCATGCATGAGGAGTTTGAAAAGCAGAACTTCAATGAAGAGCAGCTCAAAAAAACGCTTGGACTCAGCACGACATACGGTGAAGAAGGCTATACGTTTGTCGAACGGACTGGTGCCCGTCCAACGCTGGAGCTGAATGGGGTTTGGGGCGGCTTCCAAGGCGAAGGCACGAAGACGGTTATTCCGAAAGAAGCGCATGCGAAGATTACGTGCCGCCTGGTCGGCCAGCAGGATCCGCAGCGGATTCTGGATGCGATCATCGCGCATCTTCATGCGAATGTTCAGCCGGGAGTTACGCTAAAGGTTAAGCCGGGCGAGAAAGCCCGCGCCTTCGATATGGATCCATCCATCCCGCTTCTGCAAACGGCAGCGGACGCTTATGAAGCGGTATACGGCACTCGCGCGTTGTTCACCAAAGACGGCGGCTCCATTCCGATCGTCGAGACGTTCTCCCGCCAGCTGTCTGCACCTGTTATTATGATGGGCTTTGGCTTGCCGGATGAGAATCTGCATGCTCCAAACGAGCACTTCAACCTCGAGAACTTCGACAAAGGGCTCCTCACGATTGTGGAGTTTTTGAAGAGAGTGTAACTAGCTTTTAGGGGGAATTTATGAATCCCTTAACCTTAATAGGAGTCTTTGCAGTAATCATGTCCATGCTGCAAATGACCATTCCAAATATCATCTTGAGTCTGAAGCCTACAGGGGTCAGAACAGTAAAAGCAGCAAGAATGGAGGGTACATTACCCTCCCAGCCGGTACCGTTTATTAATCGTAAGTTTGGTTATATAGAGGGCGATCCGCTAAATTCCTATATTGTACGGAATACAGGATATTTGGCTTAATGGGTACGTTGCCGGATAATATGTTGTACAGAGTGCAGCATATTTCGTTGATGTTAGCCTAGATAAGCTATTTTACTCTCAATATCCGGCACAACGTGCAGGATATTGAAGGCAACTGGGCTGATAAGCACCAATATGCTGCAGAAAGTGCAACGAAGGCGATAAGCGGCATCTCGAGCATAGTGCCAACATACGCAAAATGCCCGTAAAGACAGCTTTACGGGCATTTTTAAAGGCAGCCCGGACGGGCTGCCTTCTTTTTATAGATTATTCAAACGCGGGAAGCGCAATGTCACTATAGTTATCGTCAAGGAATTTTTTCACCTCTGGACCAGTCATTCGCTCTGCGAGCTTCTGAATAGCGGGTGAGTCCACATTGTCTTCGCGTGCTACAAGCGTAATAACAAAGTCTGAATCTTTGCCTTCAGTAATCAGAGCATCATTCTTTGGTGTTAAGCCCAGCGGCTTCGCGTAAGCCGGTGTCATGAGAACCATATCCACGTCATCGATGACGCGGGCGAGCATAAGCAGATCGACCTCCTGGAACTTGAACTTATGCGGATTATCAACGATGTCGGCCTGTGTTGCTTTGATGCCAACGCCTTCTTTCAGCTTAAGCAAGCCGTTGTTCTCCAGCATCAGAAGCGAGCGTCCGATATTGGACGGGTCGTTCGCAATCGCGATCGTTGCGCCGTCCGGAAGATCCTCAATTTTTTTATACTTTTTCGAATAGCCGCCGTATACCGCATTATAGATCGCTTTGACCGGCACCAGCGTCCCCTTGTTTGTTGCATTAAAATCATTCATATACGGAACATGCTGGAAGAAGTTCGCATCTACCTCTTTATGTTGAAGAGCCGTATTCGGCTGAACGTTATCCGACAGCGTCACAATTTCGAGGTTAATGCCGTCCTGCTTCAGCAAAGGCTTAACCAGCTCCAGGATTTCACTCATTGGCGGAATAAGCACGGCTACCTTCAGGTTTACTTCCTGCGCGTCTTTTCCTTCATTTGCTGCCTGATTGTTCTGCTTGTCTGCATTATTATTTTGACCGCATCCTGCGACAATCGCCACAAGAAGTGCGAGCATGACGAGCCACGTTATTTTCCTTCTCACTTTCCATTCCTCCCGCTTTATCTATCCGGCTTGCTTATTATCTCTCTATGCCAAATTCGGCAGTCAGCCGCCTGTAAGACCATAGTCTAAGCGAGTCCCATTCATAAATCAATCTAGAGATTCGCACGCACTGTTCGCAATTTGGAATATGAAATATAATTGATTAAAACGTTTCTTTCAGAAACGTGATTCAAAAGCATCAGCAAACGTTACTGAAAGAAACGTGCTTCGAAAGCATTAGCTTAAACGTTTCTGAAAGAAACGTGCTTCGGAAGCATACGCTAACGTTTCTGAAAGAAACGTGCTTCGAAAGCATTAACTTAAACGTTTCTGAAAGAAACGTACTTCGGAAGCATACGCTAACGTTTCTGAAATAAACGTGCTTCGAAAGCATTAGCTTCTCGACAGGCTTGGGATGGAGGAAACATACAATGTCATTTACAGAGCAAGAAGTCGAACTATTAAGCCGCCAGCTCCCGTTATGGGTCGAGGCAAGCAAAGTACGATCCGCCTACGGCAAGACAGCCTCCTATATTCCGGAGCTGGCAAAAGCTCCTCAGCATGCGCTTGGCATTCATTTGATCGATACGACCGGAACCGCTGTTTCGAGCGGCGACTGCAGTCTTTCTTTTACCATGCAGAGTATCTCTAAAGTATTTACGCTTATTCTCGCTTTAATGGACAACGGCGAAGAAGCCGTGTTTCAAAAGGTTGGCATGGAGCCTACCGGCGATAACTTCAACTCCATGCTGAAGCTGGAGCTTGTCCGTCCCGGCATTCCGTTTAACCCGCTCATTAACGCAGGTGCAATCGCCATCTCTTCCCTAATTCACGGCAAGGACTCGGCTGAAAAATCTTCGCGCATCCTTTCCTTCTTCCAAGCGCTTGCCGGCAATGACACCTTAACCTATGACATGGATGTGTACCGGTCGGAATCAGACACGGCTAATCTGAACCGGTCGATGGCTTACCTGCTAAAGGATAACGGTGTTCTCGAAGGGCAGGTAGAGGAGGTACTGGACGTCTACTTCCACCATTGCTCGATTCAAGTTACATGCAGCGATCTCGCTCGAATGGCCCTTGTCCTGGCTAACAATGGTACCGATCCGGTAACGGGGGTTACCCTAATCCCTCGCCGTTATGTGCAAATAGCGAAGACCTTCATGATCACATGCGGGATGTACAATGCTTCCGGGGAATTCGCGATACAGGTTGGTCTACCGGCAAAAAGCGGCGTATCCGGCGGGATTCTGACCATGGTGCCGGGCAGGCTAGGCATAGGGGTTGTTGGTCCTGCGCTAAATGTAAAAGGCAACAGCATTGCAGGTGTTCATCTGCTTGAGACAATCTCCCGCGAACTGGACTGGAGCTTATTCTAAACGGAATTAACCGGATGTGAACCCCCTACTGACTATCGAAAACAATAAGACCCTGCGAGGGTCATATCTCCCCATTCATAGCTGCTGCTTTGTTATCTGGGTGCACATTCCTGCTCGCTTAAGATCCCTGAAGGACCTTAAGTATCCGGCAACGTGGCTGCTTTGCGAGGTTAAGGTCCCTCAGGGACCTTAAGTTCCGGAAAACGAGCAAATTCTGCTCATCTGGTGGACCTTCCTGCTCGCTTAAGGTCCCTGAAGGACTTTAAGTACCCGGTAACGTGGCAGCTTTGAGAAGTTAAGGTCCCTGAGGGACCTTAACTGCCGAAAACGAGCAAATTCTGCTCATCTGGTGCACATTCCTGCTCACTTAAGGTGCCTGAAGGACCTTAATGTCAAATAAATAAAGGTGTACGGAGTCCGAGTTCAAAACTCGTTCCGTACACCCTTCTTCCAATTACAGCTCACGCATAAAATCCTCAATATCTTTATCCGCCTTGGACTGATTGCACTCATTGCAGGCACATACACAGTTATCCGGTGTCGTGTGGCCGCCTTTTGCCCGCGGAAGCATATGGTCGATCGTATCGCCATATTGCCCGCAGAAATGGCAGGTGTAATTGTCTCTCGTCAGGATATAGCTTCGAAAATCCTTGTTGCTGAACAAACGCCGGATTGTTGTCCGGTTCACAATAACAGCTGCCCGTTCGTTCACGAGCGTAACGGCAAGCTCCAGCTCAATCTCCTGATGCCAGCGCCGTCCTTTATCGGTCTTGCCGCGCATCCAGACCGTCCCTTTGCGCGTCGTCCTCAGCAGACTGACATCCGACGGCGAATAATTCGCCGGCAGCGGACGGGGACGCGGTTTCCCGCTTCCTCCGGCACCCCGCGCCGAAGACTTTAGCGGTCTCGGACGCTTTGGTGCTGCAGGAGCGGTTGCTATTGCAGGCTCAGATGCCACTGTTGGTACCGCAGCCGTAACAGAAGCTTGGCTGACAGACTCGGCTGCCGCCAGCTCGGGTACGGATATTGGCGCAGCCGGCTTACCTGCCGACTGGTCCGCATCTGCAGCATGCAACATAACAGCCGGCGTTATCCGGCCACGCTGCTTCCGGCAGGTACGGCAGGCACCGCGGCGCGATCCCGTTCCTGAGCGCCGGCCTGTACGACGAAGAAAATCCGTTTCCGGCTTTTGCTCCAGACAATGCACGCATTGCTTATATCGAGTAGTTTGCAAGTTATCGGTCATCGGTAGCAGCGGGTGCATCACACCCGTCCTTCACCCCATTACCCTTAATAATTACAGCTTCATCCGATAAATCGGTTTATTTTCCAGTCCGCGAACAACAGGCGTCCATGGCTCGCTTTCCGGGGTTGTCTGCAGGGCATCCTCAACCATTTGCAGCTTGGCATCCATCGCATCGATGTGATGCAGCGCCACGGCTTCCGCCGTCTGCGGCTGAACGGGACTCCCCCACTCTCCCAGATTATGATGAGACAGCACCATATGCTGCAATCCCAGCACTTTTTCCGAGTCCAAATGAATATTGCAGCGGATGGCCGCCTCCGTAATCCATGTCGATGCCAGCGAAATATGTCCCATCAGCTTGCCCGAAAGACTATAGTCGGATACGATGCCAAGCTGCGCAATCATCTCCTCCGGCTTAGCAATATCGTGAAGAATGATGCCGGCTTTGAGCAGATCGGCGTTCAGGAACGGCCGCTGCTTGCACAGAAACTCCCCGATCTCCAGCATTCTCGCCATATGGTAAGCAAGACCGGCAAAATAAGCATGATGATGAGTCTTTGCCGCCGGATAATGCGTTAGTTTCTCTTCCACCTTCGCCACGCAATAGGTGACAATCGCCTGAATCTCTGGATCTTTAATGCTATCTTTCGCTTGATTTATCGTGTCGATAAGATCATCTGAAGCAACTGGCGCCGAACGAATGAAGTCTGTAAGCGTAATACCGTCTTCCGGTACAGCCGGACGCATCCGCGAAATCTTGATCTGCAGCTTCTCCCGGTACAAATGGACATTCCCCTGAATCTTGACCAGTCCCATAGGGAAAAAGGTTTCCTTGTCCTGCTGCGAGACATCCCAGAACTTGGCTCCCAGCTGCCCGCTGGCATCAGCCAAAACGATATCGAAATAATCCTTTGGCGTTGTTGCGTTCGTTTGTTTCACATCCAGCTCCTTCAGCAGATAGAAGCCGGTGAAGTCGTCCTGATTGCGAAGATCCTTAATTTGCGTCATTCGTGTTCCTCTCTCCAACTGCCCGCAGCATTGCTGCAAAAACACTGTTACGAGCCCATGATGCTTCTATTATACTATGAAAGCGTTCATCGCGGCGCGAAAAAGAAAGAGGCTGCCGCAGGACCATATGGTCTTGCGGCAGCCTCTGCCGTTACAGCATGGTTATTCTACAGCTTCCGCAGGTGCCGAAGCCGCTGGTGTTTCCGGAGATTCAGGAGCTTCAGGGTCTACCTCGCCGTTATCCTTATGAGCCTCCACAAATTGATGAGCCTCGTACAGAATGGCTGCCGCCTCAGCGCGGTTTACAACTTGCTGCGGGTGGAAATTGCCGTCAGCATCAAGCGATACGATCTTGTACAGCAGCGCGCGCTGGATCGTTCCCTGATAATCGACGGTAATATCCTTCTCATCCTGGATATTGATGTACATCTTAATAAGCGGATATTGACCGGTCTTCTCCAGTGCCTGCACCAGATAATGAGCGAATTGCTCTCTCGTCAGCGGCTTCGCAGGATCAATGTCGGCAGGCAGATCCAGCCCGTTATGGTGTGCGATAACGAAGCTTTCCGCGTACCAGGCATCATTTTTCACATTGGTGAAAAAGCCTTCCGCGGTTGGAGCTTCCTTGAAATCAATCGCCGCAAGGCTTAATTGCATCGCCCGGACGATCAGCTCGACGCCTTGCGCGCCCGTGAGATTCTCTTCCGGATTGAACTCCGATGAAGATACCCCTTTTACAATGCCAAGCTCCTGCAGCGCTTCAATTTGTGCTCTGCTGCTTGTGCTTGCTATGTCCGTGAAGCTGGAATTGTCAGCGGCCAAAGCCTGCCCGGATACTGCTCCGAACAATACAGCGGCGGAAATCGCCGCAGCGGTTATGCGTTTTTTCATTCTGTATGTCCTCCTTCATCCTCTAGGCTGAGTTGTTGAACAACTGTTCATAGTCTTGGACGAAGGCTCGGCGGGAAATGTTGCTAGAAGCTGATTTTCTGTTCCGGCTTTTTGACCGCCATCATCCTCATATATACATACAGCAGGGTAAAACCGACCATACCGATCAGAGCCATGCCTGTTCCAGCCCAATAAATCGCCTGCGGTCCTGCTTGCTGAAACAGATATCCGCCAAGAAACCCTGATGCGATACCCGACAATCCGCCCCATGTAAGCGCATAGACCGCCTGCCCCGAAGCCCGCAGCTCACTTGGAACAATCATCGCCGTCAGCTGCGTGCCGATATAATAGAACGCTCCGAAGGTAAGGCAGTGCAGCGCCTGGATATAGATGATCTGCTGCGCATCGCCCGCTCCCGCCATCAGAAACCAGCGAAGCCCATACAACACACTGACGAGAATAAGGCAGCTGACCATCGTCCGGACATTTTTGGACAAGTAACGGTCAAGTAGCAGAAATACCGGAATTTCAAAGATCGACGACAGAAAAGCCGACCAGCCCACCAGATCCGCTTTACCGCCAAGCTCTGCCATGTACAGCGCGATAAATGTTGTATTCATCGAGTTTGGTATCGACAGAAGAAGCCCAATAACAAGAAACACCAGGAACACACGGTTGCCAAGCATCTGCCGGTAATTCACGCCCTCTGACGTCTTAGGAGAGGAGCCGCGCGGAAGCGTAAAGGCAAATCCGATGGCTACGAGCATCATAACGGTATAGACGATCCATAACCGGCCAATGCCGATCTGCCCCAGAATTGGCCCTGTAGCAAGCGCGAGCATCGCCCAGCCGCATGATCCCCACAACCGGAACGCACCAAACTTATGGCGCGTCCCTTCGATACTGTTCAGGATGAGACTGTTGCTCTGCGAAAATAACGGCATTTGGAAAAAGAAAAACAGAAGCATGCAGCCAAAAATAAACGTGTACGAATCGCTTAAAAAGACAAGCTGCATCGCGACAAGATTGCCCGCCAGCATCAGAATGAGGATAAGCCTTATGTTCCGGGTTCTGTCACTCAGAAAGCCCCATAACGGATTCGCGATTAGAGACACTATCGGACCGCCTGCCATCAGTGCCCCGATCTTCAAGGGAGAAATTCCGATGGACTGCAAATAAAGCGCAAAAAACGTACTGTATATCGCTATCGTGCCATAACTGAAAAAATTAAACGCCTTGATGAAGCGAAAGCTTAACTTCGCTTCCCTGCCTTCTATTTCACTCATGTTGTCCACCACCGCTTTCAACAAAGCTTAGACGGGAATGGCCGTAGAGTTGGAACCGGCGATCACTTCCTCCGCTGTCACTTCACGGCCGAGCTCATCCGATAAATAAATCCCCTCGCTGATCAGCATCGTACGCAGCGCAATAGCCGCCGTCGGCAATAACGGAACACGTCCCTGCAGAGCCGCAATCCAGTGATGCTGCGAGGAGTCGTACGCATCTTCATTCTCACGGATCCGGTGCCAGCGGAGATCCATCATATCCAGGTCAATCGTGCTGTCCAGGTCCATGTCGCACACCGTGCTGTGGTAGCTGAATCGCTGCGTTGCTTCTCCCGGCATTCCGTTCGGGAGCCTTACGCCTCCCTCCGATCCAAGGATGCTGCTTCCTTCAAATCCGCCCAAATGAACGGACCAGGCTTCAATCAAATCCAGCGTCAAGCCGCCAGTGAAGCGGATAAAGCCGGTTGCCAGCTCTTCCACGTTAAACCCGCTGCTTGTTTTTCGCTCCTCCAGCATGGCCATCTCCTGATACACCTTACCCGAGATGCGTTCCACCTCCGGATTGCCAAGCAAATAAAGCAGCTGTGCAATATGGTAGACGCCCATATCAAGCAGTGCACCTCCCGCAGCCGTCTCCTTGCGGGTGAAATACGGCGTCCCGTAACCGTCTACGTACGGACGGTTCCTCCGGCGGAATCCGGTGGAACGGGCATGGTACAGCCTGCCCAGCTTGCCGCCGTCAATCAAGGTTTTCGCCGCTTTCGTATCTTTTCCGTACAGCGTGAACAGCTGAATATGCAGCAGCTTGCCCGTCTTCTCCGCAGCCTCCAGCATCTTCCGGCCATCTTCATATGTACCCGCTATCGGCTTCTCACAATACACATGCTTGCCGGCATGCAGAGCAGCAATCGTCACCGGCTCATGGAAGTTATTATGCAGACAGACATCAACAGCCACGATATCTTCACGCTCAAGCAGCTGGCGGTAATCCGAATAGACATGCGCAATTCCGTACTGCTCCGCCACGCGCCTTGCCTCAGACTCGTTCACATCGCAGACCGCAACAATTTCAACGCCGGTAATCGAAAGGTATTTCTCAATATGCTGTTTGCCGATCTGACCGACGCCAATAATCCCGATTTTGATCGTTTCCATCAGGCTTCACTCCTTACGTCAGCCTCGTCAGCAAGCAGCTTCTTGACCATGCCAAGCAGTCTCTCTGTCTCCAAATACTGCCGCTTTGGCGCATTATATTCGATTCCCCAATAACCCTTATAGCCTGCATCCTTCAGGGTTGTAATCGTATTCAAGGCATTGCCTGAAACGGCAGTCCCTTCATCAAAATGAGTATGGTATGCCCATGGCGCAACCAGCCTGTCGCCTTCCTCCTGGTCGGCTCTCCAACGTCCAAGATGGACAAGGAAGCCAAAGGCCGGATGATCAACGGCTTCAGCGATCCGCTTCATTTCGCGGGGCAGCAAGGATGCGCCCATATGATTCTCCGGGCCGATGAGGAAGCCGTTATCGGAAGCAAACTGCGCAAACTCCCGGTACGTCCTGACCGTATAGTCCAATTGCTCTTCGCTCATCGTCTCAACGTCATGATAGCTGCCGCCTGTATCTATACGGACGGTCTTCGCCCCGAGAATAACCGAAGCGCGCAGATGGACAAGCGCATTCTCATAAAGACGCTTTCTGATCTCCGGGTCCGGATCCCACAGATGAGCACCGTCAACGGCAAAATTAACTACCGACATTTCCTTCTCATCCAGCGCCTCGCGGATCTTGCGGATATAACTCTCCTCGGCAAGCCGGTAGATCGGCCCTGTGCTGCGGTCGATAAAGAAGCCGTTCCATAGATCGGCAACATCCAGCTTGTAGCGATATTTTACCGTTTCCAAATAACCGAATACATCCATCTTGCCTTCCAAATTCGTGTTGTTGAACGAATAGCCTCCAATTGATACGTTCACGATTCCTCACTCCCGCTGATCAATATGTCCATCCCTATCCATTATAGTCCTTGATTTGCGTGAAATAGGGTTATTTTTTTGCGGCAGGTGGGGGAAATTTCTATCGTTACAAAAGAGAGAAACCGGAATCGTTCTCGATCATGAATGCGCTTTAAACGAAATCGACAGCTTTCTGTACGCTTTAGGTGTTGGAAATTGCCAACATGAGCATAATAAGAATGAAAAATGCCGCCCGCCCCGCTGAATCAATCTATATTCAAGATAATAATGATACATATTCGTTATTTAAGTTTTAAGGCATGTTTATACTATAATAGATGCATAAGAAAGTTCTAATTTCCGTCCCTTGAACTTCAAAATCCTAGACGGAGGTATCTGTCGATGTCATCTGGCAATTTGCACAAGCAAGACCCTTGGGCTTCCTATTACGGACCCAATCTTGGATATGTCCAAGAACAATATGAATTGTATAAGCAAAATCCCGAATCCGTCGTAGCCGAGTATCGCGAGCTGTTCGAGCAACATGGCGAACCGCCTCAATATGCAGGGCAAACGGCACCAATCGTAGCAGCACAAGCTTCCGGCGGCGCAGCTATCGATGCAAAAGTACTTCAAAACCTAGTAGCGGCTGGTAAGCTTGTATGGAACATACGCGCTTTCGGCCATTTAGCTGCGGATATCGACCCGCTCGGTATCAGTCCGAAAGTAAGCACAAACATGCTTGAACTGGAAACCTACGGCCTGACGCAAGCTGATCTGGCTGCACTGCCGGCAGAGCTTGTCTGGACAAAAGCGCCTGCTGACGTTTCCAATGGCTGGGATGCCATCGAAAAGCTGCGCAAAGCCTATACAGGCACGATCGCTTTCGAATTCAGCCACGTTCATAACGAAGAAGAACGCGCATGGCTGAAGCAGCGCGTCGAGAAAGAAATTCCGGCAGCTAAGCTGAGCACAGACGAGCGCAAGAAATTGCTGACGAAGCTGTTCGAAGCCGAACAATTCGAAGATTTCCTGCAACGCACATTCGTCGGCCAGAAACGTTTCTCCGTAGAAGGCAACGACGTTCTCGTGGCTCTCATTGACGAGATGGTTCATGAGCTGTCCAATGACGGCGTTAAACATATTTTGATGGGCATGGCACACCGCGGCCGCTTGAATATTCTGGCGCATGTGCTTGGCAAGCCGTACAGCAAAATTTTCTCCGAGTTCCATAATGCAACAAACAAGAAAATGAGCCCGTCCGAAGGCTCCATCGGTATCAACTACGGCTGGACCGGCGACGTGAAATATCACCTTGGCGCAAACCGCTCGATCGGTACCGGCGAAACGGTTAAGACCCGCATTACGCTGGCGAACAACCCGAGCCATCTGGAGTTCGTCAACCCGGTTGTCGAAGGCTTTACTCGCGCAGCGCAAGATGACCGTACGGCACCTGGCTATCCGACGCAAAACCTGGATTCTGCTGCAGCAATCATTATGCACGGTGACGCCGCATTCCCTGGCGAAGGCATCGTAGCAGAAACGATGAACTTGTCGCAGCTTAACGGCTATTCGCACGGCGGCACGCTTCATATTATCGTCAACAACAAAATCGGCTTCACTACAGAAAGCCACGATTCCCGTTCGACGCATTACGCAAGTGACGTTGCGAAGGGCTACGAGATTCCAATCGTTCACGTTAATGCAGATGACCCGGATGCGGTTATTACGGCGGCCCGTATGGCAAGCGAATACCGCACGAAGTTCAAAAAGGACTTCCTTATCGACCTGATCGGCTATCGTAAATACGGCCACAATGAAACTGATGATCCGGAAACAACGCAACCAACGATTTACAAAAAGGTAAAAGCTCATCCGACAGTAAGCCGCATCTTCACGGATAAACTGATTGCGGAAGGCGCCCTTACCGAGCAAGAAGCTGAAGGCTTGAAGCAGGAAGTTATCGGCCGCCTGAAAGCAGCTTACGATGAAATGAAGAGCCGCGAAGGCCAAGAGCCTGTTCATCAAACGCAAGGTTTGCCAAACGATCTGGCAGCTGGCGATGCAGTAGCTCCCGTCTCGGTCGAGAAGCTTCGCGAGATCAATGCGAACCTGCTGAAATGGCCGGAGAACTTCACCGTTTATCCGAAGCTGCAGCGCATCCTGGAACGCCGCGCAACTGCTGTGAACGACGGTGAAAAAATGGATTGGGGCCATGCTGAGACGCTTGCGTTCGCATCCATTCTGGCAGAAGGCAAGCCGATCCGGATCAGCGGACAGGACGTTGAACGTGCAACATTCGCTCACCGTAACCTGGTCCTGCATGATGCAGAGACTGGCGATACTTATTGCCCTCTCCACCATCTGCCTGAAGCAAAAGCATCGTTTGCGATTCATAACAGCCCATTGTCCGAAGCAGCGGTTCTTGGCTTCGAATACGGCTACAACGTGCACGCTCCGGAAACAATGGTTATCTGGGAAGCACAATACGGTGACTTCACGAACGTTGCTCAAGTGCTGATCGATCAGTTCATCTCGGCTGGCCGTGCAAAATGGCAGCAAAAATCGAGCCTGATCATGATGCTTCCGCACGGTTATGAAGGTCAAGGTCCGGAACACTCCAGTGCCCGTCTGGAACGCTTCCTGCAATTGTCCGCTGAAGAGAACTGGACGGTTGTGAACCTGTCGAGCGCAGCGAACTACTTCCATCTGCTTCGCCGCCAAGCTTCGATCACAGAGAGCGATGCTGCTCGTCCGCTGATCATCATGGCGCCTAAGAGCCTGATTCGTAACCCGCGCGTTGCTTCGGAAATTACGGAGCTCAGCAACGGATCGTTCAAGACTGTTGTGGAACAGAAGGGTCTCGGTGCTAAGCCGGACCGCGTAGAACGCCTCGTTCTTGCTACTGGCAAGATGGCGATTGATATTGAAGAAGCGATCGAGAAAAACGGCGATCAAAATCTGGATTGGCTGCATGTTGTACGCGTAGAACAGCTGTATCCGTTCCCTGACAAAGAAATCGCAGCGATTATCGAACGCCTGCCGAATCTGAAAGAAATCGTTTGGGTACAGGAAGAGCCGCAAAACATGGGTTCGTGGTTCTACATGGAGCCTCGTCTGCGTAAAATCGCGCCAGCCGCTGCAAGCGTAAGCTACATCGGCCGTCCGGAACGCTCGAGTACGGCAAGCGGCTTCCAGCAAGTACACAGCTTCGAGCAGCAGCACATTTTACTGCAAACATTAAAATATAGTCCGTCGTTGACATATAACACTGGGAGGTAAGCTCACGTGCAACAAATCATAGTACCGGCAATGGGTGAATCAATTACGGAGGGCACAATCTCCAAATGGGTAGTTAAAGTAGGAGACGCTGTTAAACAAGGCGATGTGCTTCTTGAGCTTGAAACGGACAAAGTAAACATTGAAATCAGCGCCGAGTCTGACGGCGTATTGCAAGAAATCGCAAAGAACGAAGGCGACACCGTTCAAATCGGTGAAGTTATCGGCACAATCGGAGCTGGCAGCGGTGCTGCAGCTCCGGCACCGGCTGCTCCTACAGCTGAAGCAGCGCCTGCGCCGGCAGCAGCTCCGGCTCCTGCGGCACCAGCTGCTGCTCCAGCTACGGCAGTGGCAGTTGCTCCAGCACCAACTGCTGGAAGCCAGCTGAATGTTTCCCCTGCAGCGCGTAAGCTTGCAAGAGAAAAAGGCATCGACATTAACGAAGCTCAATCGACGCTTGGACGCGTTGACCTCCGTACTGCGGCTCCTGCAGCAGCACCGGCAGCTCAGGCGCCTGCGGCAAAAGCAGCGCAACCTGAATTCACGTCGAACAAGCCTTTCACGCGCACGAAGATGTCCCGCCGTCGTGCGACCATCGCTAACCGCCTCGTTGAAGCGCAGCATACAGCAGCTATGCTGACAACCTTCAATGAAGTTGATATGACTGCGATTATGGATGTTCGTAAACGCCGTAAGCAATCGTTCCTGGATAAACATGAAGTTGGTCTTGGCTTTATGTCCTTCTTCACGAAAGCTGTTGTTGGCGCTCTGAAAGAGTTCCCTCTTCTGAACGCAGAAATCAACAACGGCGACATCATTGCAAAACAATACTACGATATCGGCATTGCGGTATCGGCAAAAGAAGGTTTGGTTGTTCCAGTCGTACGCGACGCGGATCGCCTGAGCTTCGCCGAGATCGAGAAATCGATCGTATCTCTGGCTAAAAAAGCACGCGACAACTCGCTGTCCCTGGATGAGCTGCAAGGCGGCACGTTCACGATCACTAACGGCGGCACGTTCGGATCGCTCTTGTCGACTCCAATCCTGAATGCTCCGCAAGTTGGTATTCTGGGTATGCACAAAATCCAGCTTCGTCCGGTAGCGATCGACGCTGAACGCTCGGAGAACCGTCCAATGATGTACATCGCCCTCACCTACGATCACCGTATCGTTGACGGCGCAGAAGCCGTTCGCTTCCTTGTGAAAGTGAAAGAAATGCTCGAAGATCCAGAAACTCTTCTTCTAGAAGGCTAATATAGGACGGGCCGTACCTGGTCGTTATGACTTGGGTACGGCCCTTTTTATTTTTATTCTTGCATGGATGGCATCTTTACTGAGACTTTAGCATTCCAAGTAAGCAAGGCCATGATGTCTTTATTGAACCCCGTTATCTTGTTCTTGGCTAAATCAATCTCGATCACGTATTTCAAGCTATTGTCTTTAATGCTCCTGAAGCAGTAATAGGCAATTTTCTTATCCTCGACAAACAATCCTCCATCTTCCTGAAAGTCTCTTGGATTTAAAGCTTCCTTTTCTTGAAGGAACTTATTCGTGATTTCTGAATGAGAATTTACTGTCTTGTCGCTGGGAATACCACCGCTCACTTCCCTCATTTGCGGTTCATTTGAGATTTTCAGCACATCGCCGGTTCCCGCGTTTAATACAAGCTCGTATCTTTCATTATTCGGGGAGGTAATGGTTAGATAAAATAAACCTTCCGGTACTTCTTTAAGACTCTCTTCGGCATTTTGTTTTTCATCCTGGCGTATATCATGTTCTACAAGCTCTTTCAGCGCGTTTAAATCAACGACGGTCACATCAAATTGAACTTCATCCGGCAAAAGCCTAATCCCTAAATATTTTTCGACCGCATTGAGCCCAAGAGATTTTGTTGTTTCTACTGAAAGCACGCCTCCGGTTATTGAAGTTGCGTTATTTTTATTGCCTTCATTATATTTTTTAATCATAAAGACATTCTTCGGGACAGGATCCATAAAGGAACTGCAGCCGGATATGAAAATCAGGAGTGAAGCAGAAGCGAATAGTAACGCCAGCTTGTTCATATGGTCGTTCCTCCCGGCTTGAACGTAATTATAAACGTCGTTCCCCGGTCCGGTTCACTTCTCACGCCGATAGCGGCATTATGCAGACTCGCTATGCTTTTGCATATTGAAAGCCCAAGTCCGGCGCCGTTGTTATTCCTCGATCGGGCTTTATCCGTCATATAGAATGGTTCAAAGATGCGGTCTAGATGCTCGCTTTCAATACCGACCCCTTCATCCTCGATTTCAAGAACATAATTTACGCCTTGACGGAATGCCCGGATTGTTATGTTTTGATTCTCGGATGATGCCTTGATGGAGTTGTCGACGAAGTTAAAAATTAAGGCTTTAATCAAATCCTTTTCCAGTCTCAAGCGTGCATTCTCGCAATGCATGTTAATTGTCATTTGTTTTTCACTTGCTTTCATCTCCAGAACAGGCATAATCTCAGCAAGAATAGAGCAGAAATCCAGCTCCTTCAACGGAAATTCGGATCCCTCAAGCATGATTAAATCCATCAGCTTTAAGGAAAGGGATTCCAGACGCTTCCCCTCCGATAGAATGACGTTTAATCCTTCAAGCAGCTGAGAGGGGTCTATTTTTGCCGTTCTAAGAATGTTCGCATATCCGATTATCGATGTTAATGGCGTTTTTAGCTCATGCGTGAAGTTATCGATGAACAATTGCTTTTCCCGGTTAAGCCGTTCGAGATCCTTGATCTTATCCTCGACAACCGATGCCATTACGTTGAAATTGTTTGCTAATACGCCGATTTCATCTTTTGACCTCGACTCGGCCCGCTCGGAAAAAGCTCCGGCAGCAATAAATTGTGCAGTACGATTAAGACGGTAGATAGGTATCGTCAGTCTTCTGCTGACAAAAAACATAATGAGCATATAAGCTGAACATGCAATGACATCAACCTTCAAATAGAAAAGGTATTGATCAGCATGCTCCTTGTACACGGAAGTAATGTCTTTCATATAGGTAAACGTGTAATCTTTCCGGTTGATCTTCACAAGGTTCGATGTAAACAGAATTGTGCGATTACCGATATCCCACAAAATATATTTAATTTCATCCTCCTTCACCTGTTCCAATTCGTTTCGGTCTACAGGCATCTCGAAATCTGTATTGTTATAGACCGTTTTTCCTTTATCGTTTGTAATCGTCATATAGACGCCTTGATCCCCGACTTTCCCAACGAATCCTTTGGCAATATTCGCGAGTACTTTCTCCTCATACTCTTCGGAATCATAGATAAGGACAATGGGCACGATAGCATTTACGCTAGAATGAATATTCATGTTCTGGCTTAAAGCGTTATTGATTTCACGATTAAGCATCTTGCTATGATTCCGTTCGATAACAATAAAAGATGTCGCGTTAAATATAAGAATGAAGATGACGATCGAGAACGTAAAAATCTTTAGCCAAAACTTCATGGCTAATCCTCCAACCGGTAACCAATTTTGAAAATGGTTTTAATCCGGTCCTGAAATCCAAGCTTTTTGCGCAGCGACTTAATATGCATATCTACGGTCCTCGTATCGCCGTAATAATCGATGCCCCATACTTTATCGAGAAACTGCTCACGCGAAAGCGCGATATTTTTGTTTATAATGAGAACAACAAGCAGATCAAACTCTTTAGGCGTCAGTTCTACAGGCTCGCCTTTTAAAGTAATTAATCGCTTGTCCGGAAACACACGAACATCGTCAATACTAATCTCCGCGTCTTCCTTGCCGTATCTGCGAAGCACGGTTTCAATCCGCGCAAGCAGCTCGATTCCGTCAAATGGTTTTACCATATAATCGTCGGCGCCTAATTTCAGGCCGTTGACTTTCTCGAATACCGCGGTTTTTGCAGTCAAAAAAATAACAGGTATATTTTTGGGCCTGATTTTCTCCATCAGAGTAAAGCCATCAAGCTTAGGTATCATAACGTCCAGAATAATGAGATCGAACCTTTCCCGTTCAAGCATCTCAAGCGCTGCCATTCCATCGTAAACCTGCTCCGTCTGATAATGAACGAGAGTAAGATTCATCTTAATAATGTTCGAAATATTGGGATCGTCCTCGACGATCAGAATTTTTTTGTCCATGGTGCCGGACTCCCCGCTTATCAAGTTATTGGCAACTCTCATTGTATACTTCAAATCTTAAAAGAAGCTGAGATGGACCTGTCCCAAGAGCTGCCTAATAACTCCATTTAACTAACCAATCGTATCAGCGATTAATTTCACGTAAGCTTTGGCTCCCTCTGGCTGCAGATGAACGCCGTCTTTCGTGAACCACTCCGATTTTCCGATGCTTAAAGCGTGCCAATCAATTAATTTCACGTTCGAATGTTCATCCGGCGCTTTGGCCAGCGTCTTGTTCACCGTATCCTGCCAATCTCTTGGGACACTCGTGTTAACAAGATATATTTGCTTATCGTCTCCGATTGTTTCCAAGAGCTCATTCAGTTTTTTTGCGGTAAACGGTCCATTTGTGCCCAGCTCGACCACTACCGCATGCCCCAACTTATTTTCTGACTTCAGTAAATTTACTACTTCAGCAGCATCCGATAATTGCCGGCTGACTTTGCCGTCAACTACGATGCCGGGGATGAGCTTTTCCAATTCCGCCTTTACTCCCACCATTACAGAATCGCCAATCGCTGTTACTCCGCCGGATTCTTGTGTTTCCGGCGCCATGCTGGATGTCGACTCCGGCGTCCCGCTAGGCGTGGGACTCGAAGTAACGTCCGACGTTGTTCCCGTATCATCTGCATTTGCCTCAGTGGTTGGTTCAATGGAATGGACAGGCTGATTGTTTCCTGCTCCCTCGCATGCTGCGCAAATCATAACGATCATAAGGATAGCCGGCAATGTGATTATGCGAATAACTTTTTTCATGGATTTGGATTTCATCTTTTTTTTCTCCTTTTTCTTGTATTTGAAGAGTTTGCCGTTACGAATCGGCTGCTCGAAGTAACGATAAGACAGAGCGGATAAGAGAACAGTCATGATAAATTGAGCAAGCTGATAAAGAAAATTGGAATCTTCATAAGGATTTTTTGGACTCATCAGCACTTGCACCGGATAATGCCATAAATAAATGCCGTAGGAGCGAATCCCGATCCAACGCAGCGGTTTCCAGGACAAGAACTTGCCTATCTTGCTAAACGGGCTCGCTGAAGCGACAATGACAAGTCCGGAAGCCACCGACAGGACAAGCATACCGCCCCTGTACAGCGAATCGTCATATTTGTCTACGCTCACAATCATACAAAGCGAGATACAAAGTCCAATTGCCCCTATAACATCCAGCAAAACGCTTACCCTCCCGAGGGACTCGGCAAGCTTGCGGCTAGGAATGAAAATGGCGAATGCTGCACCAATCAACAGCCCAAATGCACGTGTATCTGTACCATAGTAGACTCTGCTCGGATCAGTCCCCGGCACGTACATGAACGCCATGGCTATGAGAGAAGCGGCTGCAACAACCAAAGTCACTGCTGCCAGCTTACCTCGCGTCGGGAAAGGAATGAAGCGGATTATCCCCCATAGGAACAAAGGCCATAGCAGGTAAAACTGCTCCTCCACCGCCAGCGACCATAAATGGCCAATTGGCGATAACGGACCAAAGCTCTCGAAATAAGAAACTTGCCGGTAGATAAGATACCAGTTGCTCGTGTAGGTTAGGGCGGACAACAGCTCCCCGCGAATATCGGGCAATCTTCCGGGGGCGGTAAGCGCCAGATAGACGGTTACGGCAAACAGCATCAGCAGCAAAGCCGGAAGCAGCCTAAGGGACCGCCTGACCCAGAACCGACGGAGATTGATTCTTCCGGTTCTTCTTCTTTCTTCCAGAAGCAAATCGGTAATGAGGTAACCGGATAAGACGAAAAAAACTCCAACCCCGAGCAAGCCTCCTGATGCCACAGGCCAACCGAAATGATAAGCGATTACGGCGAGTACGGCGATGGCACGCAAACCATCCAGGCCAGGCATATATCGGTTTTTCGTTTGCGGCACATTATTCCCCTCCGTTCCTTGCGTTTGCACCGGAAAGCAATTCTTGTACATATTCTTGCACCTTATCTTCGCTTTTGACGGATAGAATGGAGGCACCATTCACTTTCTTGCTTTCGAGCAGATCCATTGGCGGCACTTGCGCGGTTCCTGCCATTTGAGTTTTGGAGCCAAGGGACGCAAGCTTCAGCATGTTAGAGATATCCAAATTCGTTTGAATATAAGGGGCGGCACTTTCCGCTATTTGTTTCATACGGGACAAATTCCAGCCGGATTTCAGCTTGTCTGCAACGGCTGCAAGCAACTTGCGCTGCCGTTCGGTGCGGGCAAAATCGCTCATTGCGTCATGGCGGAAACGGACATATTGCAGGGCTTTTGTCCCATCCAGTTTTTGCATGCCTTTTTTCAAATGAATATCGTATAAGTTGCCGTCCGCGTTGTCTGTATAATTCATATCCTTCTCTACGTCGAAATCTATACCGCCAATAGCGTCGACCAGTGATTTGAAACCCTCAAAATCGGTATATACATAATATTGAATATTCAGGCCAAGCAAATCCCCCACGGTCTTCATCGCCAAATTTGGACCGCCGAGTGCAAGGGCTGTATTGATTCGTCCTTCACCGTGGCCTTCTATAGATAGCGACGTAAGTATCCCGCAGCACAGAAAACAAACGGGCTTGCTTCGTTAAGGGATTAATCGAAGCTACCAGCAAGGAATCCGAACGCGCGGATTCGTTCTTCATTAATTCCCGGTTATCCCCTCCCATCAGCAGGATGTTAACGGGCTCTGCTCCCGTCCACTCTTCGGGTTTCATGGATTCATCCTCCTGATGCGCGCCGATTTGAAGTTCATTCTTTGGCGCATCAAAACTATCGAGCACCCTGTACACTCCCACACTTTGATACCCGATATAGCCTGAAACAATAAGAATCAAAACAGCGATACTAACCCAAATCATCCATTTCCTTCGAGCCCCTGTTGCTGCTTTATTGCCCACTTTAAGCTCCTCCTTGTCTTCCCTGGTGCAAACACAGTATAGGACGGGGATATATTCGCAATATGGTTGAGTTGTAATGAAGTTGTAAAGTCAGAGGTAAAAAAGGGACGTCCCTTAAGTCATTAAAATGACCAAGGAACGTCCCCTGTTTATTTAAATGCAGCTCATTCGCTCCTGCCGACAGCCCAGAAAAGATTACAAAAAGAAAAAAGGACTGCTGGGTCATCAGCAGTCCTTAAACGGCCCACCCCACAGGGGCGAGCAACTTTGGAACGGAGTAAGTGAATGTTCTGGAGAAGCGGAGCGTTTGCCTTGGTTTTCGGATTCTAACAATAATAAACTTAATTCAAGGAATCCGAAAACCACAGCAATCGTAAGAATATTCACTTACGTAGAGACACCATCTGCGAGCCCACCACTCACTCACTATAATGCACACGGAAAATCATGTCCTGATTGTAGTTGCCGAAGCCTTTGCCAAACAACGTCAGGCCGCCGACATGGACGGCGTTGTCTTCGACGGCAAGACGGAATACCCACTGATTGCGGCTTAAGCCAATCTGGTCGATCCCGATGTCCGAAATTTGCTGGCCATCGATGAAGGTGCCGTTTTTCTGGACGCGGATGATCTTGAGAAGTCCATATTGGTTGACAAAATCCTGCCACCACGATGGTGTATACTTCCCCTTAGCAGCGCCATAATCGCCGGGACTCGTCCACATGCCTATCCGGACACCGTTTAACGTAAATACGATATCTGAAGGCCAGTTCTCGTTATAGCCCGGCGCCTCCGAGCTGATCTCCAGCACAATCTCCAGCTCCTCGGGACGTTGGCCCGGCAGCAGATAGTTTGGGATTCGATACTCGACATAGCCTTTGCCAAACCATAGAATACCGGCATTCATCCGCTCCGGCTCGATGAAATACCTCGGGTCGTCGAATTGACCGATAACCTTCTCCGTAGTCGCAATGCCGCAGGTCGGATACACCTCAAACTCGGTAAAATGTCCGACCGGTATGCTGATCTCATGAGTTTTCTTCGGTATAAAACCGGCCTGCGGCAGATCAATCTGGATCCGGGAGGCGGAAATCTCGCAAATTTTATGCGTGCCACCCTGCTTGCGGACCATCTTCGTCTGAATGACATTCGCCTGCTCGAGCTTGCGGACATGCATCGTGACGATGGCACTGCTTAACCCAAGCGCGGTAGCCAAATCCTTCACGTTCATCGGCTCAGGGGCTGCCGCAAGCAGATCCAGAATATTTAATCGTACAGGACTAGCCAGTGCTTCATAAAGCGGAAGCCAGGCAAGGTCTGTATCGGCTTTGATTAACATGGTTCACATCCTGTTACCTAAAGTTTGATGCGAATGACGTTCCAGGAGGCTTTGCCAAGCGAAGTCTCGATCGTCCCGTTCTGCTCAAGCTTGGCATTGCCGTTAGCGTGAGGCTTCACACGATCCGGATTAGCCGCTGTATTAACAGCCTTCAGGTCGTCATTCTCAAGGACAATATGCTCGATTACGCGGAACGAGCCAAAACTGCGAAGATCAATTTCAAACGCTCTTGCATTGTCCAGATCGCGGTTAACTGCAAATACCGTTACTTCTCCAAGCTCTTCGTTATGAACCGCAACGGCTTCCACATAAGGAACATCCGTATAGTCCTTGGAGTCGTATTTATCCGACTTAAGCAAAGGCACGAGCACCGTACCGCGTCCAAACACGGATGCATGCATGTACGGATAGTAGATCGATTGCTTCCAGGCAGCTCCGCCGTTCTCGGTCATGATTGGCGCGATAACGTTGACGAGCTGAGCGATACAAGCCATCTTCACCCGGTCCGCACGCTTCAGCAGGCTGATTAGCATACAGCCGACAACAAGCGCGTCCTCATGCGTATAAATATCCTCCAGCTGCGGCGGTGCAATGGACCAAGGCTCAATCTTGCGGTCGCTCTCATTGGAATGGAACCAGACATTCCATTCGTCGAAGCTGAGATTAATGTTCTTCTTGCTCCGCTTTTTCGCTTTTACAAAATCGGCTGTAGAAATAACGGTCTGAATGAAGGAATCCATGCCCATGGATTGGGCCAGGAAGTTCGCCGTATCCTTATCTCTATTTCCATAATACTGATGCAGCGAAATGTAATCAACGTTATCATACGTCAAATCCAGCACCGTAGCTTCCCAATCCGGGAAGGTTGGCATGCCAAGCGCCGAGCTGCCGCAGGCAACCAGCTCAATGGTTGGATCAACCCAACGCATTACCTTTGCCGTTTCATTGGCGATACGGCCGTATTCCACGGCAGTCTTGGCGCCAATCTGCCATGGGCCATCCATCTCGTTGCCCAGGCACCAGGTTTTCACCTTATGCGGATCTTTATAACCATGCTTAATGCGCAGATCCGACCAATAGGAACCGGAAGCATGATTGGAGTACTCAATCAGATTGCGTGCTTCCTCCGGTCCGCGGGTTCCGAGATTAACAGCCATCATCGCCTCGGTATTCGCTTTTTTACACCAGTCAACAAATTCATTAAAGCCTACCAGGTTCGGCTCGACCGTGCGCCATGCCAGTTCAAGACGTTTAGGACGGTCAGCAACCGGGCCAACCCCGTCCTCCCAGTTGTAACCGGATACAAAATTACCGCCAGGGTAGCGGACAATCGGCACGTTTAATCCTTTTACAAGCTCAAGCACATCGGAACGGAAGCCTTGCTCGTCTGCGGATTGATGGTCAGGCTCATAAATACCGCCATAAACCGCACGCCCCAGATGCTCGATAAAAGAGCCATAAATTCGTTTATCTACTTCTCCAACGATAAAATCTTTGTCAACGATCATTTTTGCATGGTTCGCCATTAAAGAATCACCTCGTGAAAAATGGAATTTTAGGAAGAATATCTTTATTAAACACCAGTGAGTGCAATAATTCAATAGCGAATTCAAATATAGATAAATTAATAAATACATTAATCCTATATCTATAAATTCCCTCTACCTTCCTGATATGCCCATTATTAAGAAGTTCTTTATTGAGTCTGCCGCTTGTTTCGACTAAACTGGGATCAGCAGGTAATTTTCCAGATGGTTCGCCATTTATCGCAGGAGATGAAACACAAATGCCCAGCAACATTCGCTCACTCGACGATGCAGCCGGACATGTCTTACAGCTATTGACCCGATTTTTTCATGTCGACACTCTCTTCATCGCGATTAAAGAAGGATCAGGCCACCGGATTGTACAAGCCTATAACCGCAAGGATGTGATCGTACAAAGCGGAATGACCTATCGCACGGATGTCAGCACGATTATCGGACAACGATCAACCTATTTTGTCCCTATATCTGCAAGTGATCATTTGATTCATGGCGCGATCTATCTGGTTGACCGGGATCGCTTATCCCTTAGCGGGGATGATGTTACGGTCCTGAATTCCATGGCTGCGCTGCTTGGCTACACCATTGATCTGGAATACGCAACGGTCACAGACAGTCTAACCGGGCTGTACAACCGTAGATTTCTGGATGAGTTATTTCAGCGGCATACTGATGCTCCGCTTGGCGTCATATTTATCGATCTGAATGAATTCAAACAGATTAATGATAATTACGGCCATGATTTTGGTGATCTGTTACTGATTGAAATCGCCAAACGGCTCAAGCAGCAAATTCGACAAAGCGACCGTATCATTCGTTATGGAGGCGATGAATTCATTATTTGCTTCCAGAACTTGAATGAAGAAAACGGCGTTCGGGCTGTTTACGATAAGATCAGCGCCTCTTTCCTTGATCCGTTTATCATTAACGGTCAGCCGGTTTTTATATCGCCCAGTATTGGGGTCAGCTCTAACCAAGGCCGGTATGCCAGCCTTAAACAGCTGATTATGGACGCCGATCAAGCGATGTATCAGATGAAGCAAACAAGAAAAAAACCTTGAAGATAGAAGCTTATCTCCAAGGTTTTTTGCCGTTTATCCAATGACTCCGTTGACCGCTGTCCATATGCCCGTAACCAGGATCAGCCATAACGCAATTGTTTTGAACAGCCGTTCATTAAGCTTTCCAACCGCTTTGATCCCGATGATCACCCCGAGAATTAGCGCAGGAACCGACCACCCGACAGTCTCCACGGAGGTCTGGTTAAGCAGTCCTTCATACACGTAGGTCCCTATCGTAATGATGTTCAGGATAAGAGCATAGGCCGTTATATTCGCCCGGAAAGTCATCTTGTCGAGGCCTTGATTGGTCAAAAAGAGGGCTACCGGAGGTCCGCTCATCGAAATACTCCCGTTCAGGAAGCCGCTTAATGCACCAACAGGCGCATACGCGATCCGGCTGAGCGGAAAGCTTCTTCCGCTCAGCATCAGGATCGATACAACGGCTACAAGCAAGCCTGCGCCAAGCTTCAGCGAATGGGCGGGAACATAGATCAGCGCATAGGTTCCAAGCGGTGCGGCAAGCAGACTGGCAATAAGAAGCGGCCAAATCTGCTTGATCCGGACATGCTTTCGGCTGCTGTACAATACGGCAATATTGGTCAGCAAACTTAATACAACCACAATCGGTACAGCCTGCTGCATCGGCATCAGCTTCACAAGCAGAGGCATGGAGATCAGGGCAAAGCCAAAGCTCGTAAGTCCTTGGACAAAGCCCGCAAGCAGAACAATCATAAATACAAATACAAGTTCATCAAGCTGCATTTCAAAACTCCTGATTCTATTTAAGCAAGCGGTAGATCACTTCCGCTGCTTCCGCACGTTTCATCGAGGCTGCCGGCGCAAACCGGTCATCACCGCGTCCCTTCAACAGTCCTTGCTCATAAGCCCATTGTACAGAAGGCAGCGCCCAATCTGCAATCGACGTTTCATCCAGGAACGGGAGATCAACCCCAGCCACTGGTTTTGCAGAACCCGGATGACTAATCTCATAAGCCTTTTTCAGCATAACAGCCATCTCCTGGCGTGTAATTGAACCGTTTGGTTCAAACAGCTCTGCCGACCGTCCTTGCACAAGACCCGCTTTATAAGCAGTAGATACGCCGTCAGCGTACCAGGCTGAAGCTGGCACATCGCTAAAGTGCAAGGTATGATCGCTGCTGCTTGCAAGCTTCAATGCGCGAACGAGGATCGACGTAAATTCCGCACGGCTAATTACACGTTCCGGTTCAAAGCTTGTTGCGGAGATACCATTCACAATCTGCTTTGCCGAAAGGGACGTAATGGCTTGCGCTGCCCAGTGACTGCCTGGCACATCCGTATAGGACTTTTTCACTTCAAGCAATCCATATGGGCTAAAATGCTCTACCGGAGCTTCCCATACGCCATTAACCAATTGTCCGCCAGCATATTGGATCGTTCCGTCTTCGGCGATATAATAGATGCCGGTAAGTTCCGCATTACCATTTTGCAATGCCTTCATCCGTAAGGTGAGCGGGCTGCCAAACCTAGACAACTTCTCTACTTTACCGGATTCGTCAGTAACGGACAATTCAAAGTCATAAATCGTACCAAGTGCTTTCACGTCCACACCTTTGCTGCTATCAAGCAGCTTATCCACGGCTTCTTCCTTTACAGGCACAAAGCTTAGGGTAATTTTGCTCCCCGCTTCCGTCTTCAGCTTTCCAAGCAGATCAGCAATAACCGCCGAAGGGATTGTTACCGACAAGTCTCCTGTTGCAAGTGTGATTGGCCCCTTCTCCAATTGATCATACAAACCGGATGACAGAACAGCCTGCGTTGTTCCTGCCGGCAATGCAACCGAATAGCCGCCTTTTCCGTCTGCGGTTAGTTGCGAAGGGGTGATGGTTGCAACGCCATTATTGCCATTGCTATTACCGTTGCTGTTGCCACCGTTTCCACTATCCGTACCACCAGGCGGCAGATCGCCAACTCTAACCAATGCCATATCATCCATGTAGCCCCAAGCGCCAGCCGGAGCATCTACATCAAAGCCAAAGGAAACTTTCCCGTCTCTCACTTCAATATGGCCGACCGTATAGGAATGCCAGTCATTCCAGCCTGTATTCACCACATCGGTAGTGTAGGTTTTCCCGCCGGATTTTGCGATCAAAGCAATCTTCTGATCATCGTAGACACCTCCGGACGCCGATGCGCGAAGCTCATATACACCGTTCTCAAGGTTCTCAAGCGACTGCGTTACTGTGTACTTAAACGCCGTACCAAACCAATAATTTAGTGCATATTCACCTGATTTGGCATTAGCTGCATTATGCTCAACCTTTACCGCACCCGTCTCCCCGGTTACTGTCCATGGTGCAAGAGCGCCGCTCTCAAAGCCGGGATTTTGCACAACGTTAACTTCTGCTGCTTCGACCTTTACCAGCTCAAGCTTGTCAAAATAGCCCCATGCTTCTGCAGGACCGCTCACGCTGATACCAACCTTCACCTGACCGTCCGCAATTTGAATATCCCCGATCGTATACTGCTTCCAAACGTTATAGCCGGCATTCGTTGCCGGAGTGCTATAAGTCTGGCCGCTAGTCTCTGCCGTTAGCGAAATGACCTGCTCCGCATATTCCCCGCCGGATGCATAACCACGGAGCTCATAGGTTCCGTTCTCAAGGCCGGTTACCGTTTGGGCTACCTGATAGGAGAAAGGGGAACCCGACCAATAATTCAAGGAATATTCGCCGGATTTGGCATTACCCGCATTATGTTCGATCTTCACAGCTCCGGAATCGCCCGTTACCGTCCAATCCGCTAGTGTACCGCTCTCGAAGCTGCCGTTCTTCAGCAGATTCGGGCTTCCCGTGACCGTAATCTCAACAGAGGTCCGAAGATCCGTGCCCGTTACATCGCCTTCAATCGTAAATGTTCCCGGTGTATTCAGCTGCTCCGAATCAAATTCGTCCCACTCAACGGCTATCGCCGTGATTGTGCCTTCGTTATAGAGCACCTTCGTGTCTGCCGGCAGCACCAGGACATCCCCTGTCGCAATCGTGACTGGAGTTGCCGGGTAGACGAGAATCGGATCAACCGTGCCGATACTTCCCGGTACATATTGGAACGCGTCCAGTGAAGCAAGAGCATTGCCTTCATAATCAAACATCGCCTGATTCTCCCAGGCATTGCCCTCGCCTTGCTTCCAGCCTACTCCCGCAAGCCATGCCGGCTCCCAGTAGAAGACGCCAAGACCAAGTCCGTCTTGAACATGCGCTACGGTATTCAGCACGGTCTCGGTTACTAGCTTCTGATTGGCAACCGATGCTTCGAAACCAACCAGCTTTGTTTCATTCTCGCCAACCGTATTGGGATGATCGTCACCGTTCTCCAGCGTATTCGGGTAAGACGTCTCCGCAACGACGATCTGCTTGCTGTATCTTGCCGCCACATCATCCATATTGGACTTGAGCTGCTGGAACGTGCCATGCCAGAACGGATAATAAGACATGCCGATAACATCGTAATCTACGTCACGCGCTTCCATAGCGTCAAAGAAGCTGCGGAACTTGCCGTTATTGCCGCCTTCCGCCAAGTGAAGCATGATTTGAGTCGTTTGGTCATTAGGCGTTGTATCCCTTACCGCTTTCACGCCTTCGCTAATGAGCTGAGCAAGATTATCCATATTACCGGTCGAGCCGTCGGGCAGCAGCATGCCGCTGTTAATTTCATTGCCGATCTGCACCATATCCGGATAAGCGTCCGCTGCAGCCAGTTCGCTCATCACCTCTTGCGTATAGTTATACACCGCCGTCTTCAGATCGGCGAAGCTGAGATCCTTCCAGGCCGCCGGCTTCACCTGCTGTCCCGGATCCGCCCAGAAGTCAGAATAATGGAAGTCCAGCAGCAGCTTTAGGCCCGCAGCCTTCACCCGTTCCGCCATCGCCAGCAAATGCTCTTTGTCATTGTAACCATCCGCTTGCACCGGATCATTCCAGAGGCGAAGCCGAACATAATTAACGCCATGATTTTTCATGATTGTCAGCAGGTCCTGCTGAACGCCTCCATCGTAAAACTTCACATTCTTGTCCTCAAGCGCCTGCAGCGTCGAAATATCTACGCCTTTGATAAACGTGTCGGGATCGGACAAATTACTCTCCGCTGCCTCGGCTTTCTTCACCGGCCCCACACCCAGTAGCGATGTAAGCGCTAACGCAAATATAAAAAATAAAAGAATGCCTTTTTGTGCCATTCGTTTCATCCTTTTTCCTCCTTTGAAGGTTTTAAAAAAGGAGGAGACATTAGTCCCCTCCTACTACCGGTAAGAAGTGTCATAATTGAGAACGGTTTTGCGCGAGGAAAAGTGGTGTCCACTAAGGAGCGTAAGCGTTCGCCTTTGTCTGCGGGAAATCTCCTTTGAAAGTTAAATTCAAATTTCCTGCAGACAACAGCGACCGAAGGGGATACCACTTACCTGCGCAACTCTCGTTCTCTTCAGTTTATTGAGCCGCCAAAAACGCGTCGATCTGCTTCTGCAGCTCTGCCTGCACTTTCTCGATACCAGCCGCTTTCAGCTGCGCAATCAGATCCGCTTGGCCTTTGTCGATGTCCTTGATCAGGCCGTACTCGAGCGGAATCGCATAACGGAGCATAACGTTGCCAACGTTAGCGACTTCGTTTTTCACATTGGCATCGTTAAAGACGAAGGTTTCAAGCTTGAAGTGATATACCTTTTGCTCCCAGTCTTTTGCAATCGCATCCGCTTCAGCCGGATACGAGGCATCCTTACGGTTCAGCGGGGAGTTCGAGCCCCAGTTGGAGAAGCCCGTGTAGTTAGGTGTGCCAGGCAAAGCGTTAAATTTGTCATCGCCTACCGGCTCATAGTTCGTGCCGGCAATGCCGTACATGAACAGGTCGTGAATCTCTTTATCATTTTGCAGCAGGTCAAGCACCATCAGCGAACGTTCTGCTTTCTTCGACGTTGCATGAATCGCAAAGCCGTTTTGCGTCGAGATCGCCGCGATTTTCTTGTTGTTAGGCGTCAAATCCGCAATAGCCAGCTCAACATCCGGCTGCTCGCGTTTCAGTTCGGCCAGGTTCATCGCTAAAGTACCAAGGTTATGTGAGTAAGAAGCGGTTTTACCAGCTTTCATGTCCTGCCATACGTCATTTTTGTTGGAGACGATGTTCTTGGACCATGCACCGTTATCCGCCAGATCTTTATAATAAGCAAGAAGCGATTTGAATTCCGGTGTGTCATAAATGTTGAATACTTTGCCTGTCGCATCATCCAGCTTGTAAGCAAGCGGCATGCTGTAGTCTACCAGGTTGAAGTCGTTCGCCTGCTCGAGCAGGACTTGGTCAAGCTCATGCCATTTCCAGCCGTCAGCGCCTTTTGCGTTAAAGCCGTTGATGCCTTTTTCGTTAGCCGCAATCGCCTTCAGGTATGCTGCATAAGTCTCAGGGCTGTTAACCGGCTCGAGATTATATTTTTTGCGCAGATCTTCGCGGATCAGTACCGCTTTGTCCGTTACTTCAGGGTTATTGTTTGGCACCATGAATTGCTTGCCGTTCACCTTCGACTGCTCCCAGGCAACCGCAGGCATTGCTTTCATCGTAAGCGGCATAAATTTGCTTAGCATATCGTCGGTCAGCTCCATAAAGCCGCCTTTAAGCGCCTGGTCGTTATAGAACGCCCAGTTTGCTGTATAAGCAATGTCGAAATCTTCATTCGCTGCGAATTTCAACGGATACTTCTGCGTCCAGTCCGCCCAGTCGAGGAACTCGGCTTCAACGGTTGCGTTTACTTTTTCTTTCAGCTTTTTGTTCAGCTCTCCGAAGACAGCATCATAATCAACGGGTTTGCCGCCAACCATGAGCATTTTAATCTTGAGCTCTTCGGATGTGTCGACAGCGCCGGCATCAGCCGATGCAGCTGGAGATTGCGATTCTGCAGCCGGCGATTGTGTCGCTTCTGCATTTGTTCCACCGTTATTACCATTGTTGTTGCCGCATGCACCTAGAACTGAAGCAGACACGATAAATGTTGCTGCCAGCATCATGGCCGATTTTTTGTTTCGCATGTGTATCCCCCTAATAATGGTAGTCATGTATGATAACCAGGTTGCCCTGAGGTCATCCTATCCTTTCACTGCGCCAAGCGTAAGACCTTGCACGAAATAACGTTGAATGAACGGGTAAGCGAGCAGGATTGGCCCGGTTGCGACAATGGTCATCGCCATCTTCAGGCTCTCGGTCGGAATGTTCGTCGTCACGACAGCTCCTGATGCAACCATCGCCTTGCGCATGCCATCCATGTTGCCAAGCATCTTGTACAAATAATACTGCAGCGGCATCAGCTTCTCATCGCTGACAAACAGCAGCGCGTTGTACCAGTCATTCCAGTAAGCCAAAGCGATGAATAAACCGATGGTGGCAAGCACAGGCTTGGACAAGGGCAGGATCAGCTGGACGAAAATGCGAAAGTCCCCTGCGCCGTCGATCTTGGCGGATTCGGTAATCGCCTCCGGAATACTGCTCATGAACGTTTTCATCACGATAATATAGAACACGTTCAGCAGCATCGGGAGGATAAGCACGAGCAATTTGTCTTTCAAATCCAGATACGTAACGATCAGCATATACCAGGGTACAAGACCTCCGCTGAACAATGTCGTAAAGAAGAAGAAGAAAGCAAACTGGTTGCGCCATCTGAAATCTTTCCGCTGCAGGACGTAAGCCGTCATCGCCGTTACGAATAATCCGACCAGCGTTCCGATAGCTGTCACCATAATGGTGACCCCATACGCCCGAAGCATCTGCTCCGGATATTTGAACAGCATGCTGTAGGCCTCGGTGGACCACACTGCCGGTATGAGCTGATAACCTTTCTCCACAATGGAGCTTTCCTGCGATAATGAGGATGATACGACGAGCAGGAATGGTATGAAGCAAATGACAGCCAAGAGCGATATAAAGATATAGCCTATCACTTGCAGCAGCACAATGTCCGCCTGACGTTTAACCCCGCTTTTCCCTGTTTGGGCAATTGCACTCATTGTAATCCCTCCTCAAAAGAATTAGCACACAAACAGAGTGAGTTAGGCTGTTCGTGATAATTCTTGCTTCGTAAGCATGTGTTTTTAGAACAAAGCATGATCTTTGTCGTATTTGCGTACCGCATAGTTAGCCAGCAAGATCGTTGCAAAGCCAAGCACGGATTGATAGAAGCCGGCTGCCGCCGATAATCCGATTTCGTTCGAGGTCGTCAGCGACCTGAAGACGAAAGTATCAATAACGTCAGTCGAGGAGAACAACAAGCCATTGGTGCCGACCATATTGTAGAACATCCCGAAATCGCCTCTGAAAATATTGCCGACCGCAAGCAGCACCAGAATAATAACGGTTGGGAACAGGTTCGGCAAGGTGATATGCCAGATCCGCTGGAAGACGTTCGCTCCGTCAATCTCAGCTGCCTCATACATCTCATTGTCGATGCCCGTAATCGCTGCCAGATACATCACCGAGCCGTAACCAAGCGTTTTCCAAGCGGATACAAGGACGAGGATAACTGGCCAGTACGAAGGCGTGTTGTAAATATCGACAGGCTCCATCCCAATCGCTTTCAGCATAACATTCAGCGTACCCACATCGTAGTTGAACAAATTGTAAGCAATAGCGCCTACGACTACCCACGATATAAAGTAAGGCAGGAACAGCATCGTCTGCGAGAACTTGCGGAACCATTTGCCCACGGCTTCGAAGAGGAGAATCGCCGCTGCAATCTGCAGCACGTTGTTGACGATAATAAAGGCGATGTTATAAAGCGCCGTATTCCTCGTTACCATCCAGGCATTGCCCGATTCGAAGAAAAAGCGGAAGTTGCTGATTCCATTCCACGGACTTCCGAATATGCCTCCCGTGTTGTTGTATTGTTTGAATGCAAGCACGATGCCGGCCATTGGGACATAAGCGAACAGTATAAAAAACAATACCGCTGGCGCGAGCATGAGCAGCAGCGTCTTGTTCTGAAGGGCATAACCCCAAAATCCGCGTTGCTTCATTCGTTTTCTCCTCCTGTATGATCTCTCTCATGTGTATAGGTTAATTATATAAAGCCAGCGGACCCTCCAAAATTAAGCCAAACTACAAAAAGTAATACTTAATCTACGATTTCGAATAAAAAGTTTCGTTTATACGCGGAGTAAAAAAGAAAGCCTGCTGACCCGGAAAAGAGGCCGCAGGCTTATTCATGAAGGTCAAACGGACTAGATTTTATGCTTTTTCCGGTATTCGCCCGGCGTCATGCCGGTAAACTGCTTGAACTGCCGGTTGAAATAAATGATGTTCTTATAACCGACACGCTCTGCTATCTCATACACCTTCAGGCAAGGATCGGCAAGCAGCTCCTTCACCCGGTCCATCCGCCGCTCGTTCAGCCAGTCGCTGAACAGAATGCCCGTCTCTTCCTTGAACAAGGTGCTTAAATAATTCGGCGTAAAATCAAAAAACGCCGCCACTTCCTTCAGCGTAATCTTCTGCTCGAGCCGCTCGTCTACAAACGCCATAATGTTGTCGAACAGCTTGCGCTTCTGCTTCTGACGCTTGACATAGAGCAGCTCCGACAGCTCGAAGAACCTTCTCCGAAGCCATGACAAAATATCATCAATCGTCTCGAACTGGAACAGGACGGCCGCCTTCTGCGCATCCCACTTCAGCAGCTCATACAGATTCTCGCTCTGCTGCAGCAGATCGGCATGCAGCTTCGACGTTACCCGGATAATAAGGTCATACGCATATTGCTTCTGGGATACGCTTTCGTTCTTGTCGAACAGCTTCAGCAGCCGGTCATCAATCGCTACCAGATCATAGTCCAGTATGGCGGCAAGCATCTGTTCCACATTTTCTTCCACATTTGGTTCCAGCTTATCTTCTCTTGCCGTACCGGATACATCTTTAATCAGCCGGTTCTTTCCAAGCAGCCATTTCGCGCTAAGGGCAGCTTGCGCCTGCCGGTAGGATTCGCGCAGCTCCTCCGTATCCCGCGCAGAGCTGCCGGCCCCTGCTGTAATCGTAACCGGGAAGCTCTGGCCGACTGCCCCTACAAGCTCCTCCAGCATGGAAGTGAAGCGGTCATCCGAGATGGGAGAGAGAATGACAATCCTCTGGTCATGGCTGACAAGCACCGTGCCTCCATTGTGATCGCTCACGAACTGCTCGATGAAGGAGGAGATGCTGCGGATTTGGCTGCGCCGCTCCTGCTCGGGGATTTTCCATTCTACATCATCAATCTCGATAACGGCAGCAGCTGCGCCATATTGCAGAAGCGAGGTCAGGAATGGCGCTATATGCTCCCGTTCATGCTCCTCCGAAGCATCCGCCAGCCATCGCAGCAGCAGCTCCCGGTTTACAAGGGTGAGGGCCTCCGTCACAATCGAATGCCGCTTGCGCTCGTTCGTCACCTGCGTATATACCGTTTCCAGCATATCATGCAGCTCCTGATCCTTTACCGGCTTGAGCAGGTAGCCCGAGGCGTTCATCTGAATCGCTTCCTTCGCATAGCTGAAATCCTCATGCCCGCTTATAAAGACGATCTGCACATGCGGGTTAAGCTCCTTCGCTTTCCGCGCGAACTCTGTCCCCGACATGATCGGCATCCGGATATCGGATAAAATCACGTCAATCCGTTCCTCCTCCATCAGCTTTAACGCTTCAAAGCCGCTGCTTGCCGTACCCACGACCTGCAGGGGCAGCGTACTGCCCGTCACCCTGCGCCGCATCCACTCCAGATCAATCGCTTCGTCATCAACCAGTAACACTGTAATCATGCCAGATGTCTCCTTTGCTCTTCCTCCTGCAAGTTGTCTTCCCGGTCGATAGGCAGCACAATCCGTACCGTTGTTCCGCCGCCAAACACGCTTCCGATCTCAATGCCGTATTCATCGCCATACCGCAGTTTGATGCGGTCATCCACGTTGCGAATTCCGTAGCCTCCGGCATGACCCGGCTGCGCCATAACGGATTTGAGAGCATCCGGCTTCATTCCGATGCCTGTATCAATCACTTTCAGCTCGACCTTATTCCCTGCGACTCTGCCGCTGATCCGAATGGCAATATGGCTGCCAAACCAGGCATGCTTAAAGATGTTCTCCACAAAAGGCTGCAGGATCAGCTTAATAACCTTGCAGTCCGCAAGCTCCCGCTCCATATCGATATGAACATCAAATTTGCCCGCATATTTTATGCGCTGGATATCCAGATAAGCTTCTACCTGCTCCAGCTCCTTCGCCAGCGGGATAAACACATGGCCGTCATTAAGCGTCAGCCGGTAAAACTTTGCCAGCCCTTCAACCATGCCCGTCACCTTCTCGGTCTCCGACAAATTCGCAAGGCTGCCTATCGTCGACAAGGTGTTGTACAGGAAATGCGGATTAATCTGCGCCTGCAGCGCTTCCAGCTCCGCTTGTTTCTTCTGAATGCCTTCGACGTACACCCTCTTGATCAAGTCCTGGATGTTCTCCGCCATATCGTTAAAGGCCCCCGCGATATGAACAAACTCGTCATTACCGCTGAAGCGGAGCCGTTTCTGAAAGCTTCCCTGCTGGAAGGAGCGGAGGAACGAGACAATACGCCTCATTTTCCGCCCGGACAATCTTGCAACCAGGAATCCGATGAACGACATGACAAGAAAGCTGATCAGGCAGACGGAGAAAATAACGCCGCGCAGCTTGGCTGCATCTTTGCTCAGATACGTGTGCGGGACAAGCGTCTCTATCATCAGCCCGGTGTTCGGAATCGCATTATGCATCACGAGATACGTTGCATTATCCTCATACGTCATGGCATCCGCTGTTTCAGCCCCGTCCGTCTGCCGATTATCGCCCCTTTGATACAAAACGGTATTCGTACTTGTATCTACAAGCCGCAGAACAAGCCCTTCCTCGGTTGGAAACGCTTTAAAATCACCTAACAAATCATCCATTCTCGTCGTAATCCGTACGTAACCGATAATCGTCTTGTAATCGTTATAAGAGACCAGCTTCCGGAAATGCGAGATATTGTCGAGGCTTTGATCCGTGTCGACCTGCAGCCAAATATTATCGCGGTCCGAATCCTTGATATCGTTAAACCACGACTTATTCGTAATCTCGCTGTACGGCAAAATATAATAGTCGCTGTCCTTAATTTCCTCGTACATGCTGTCGCCGTCAACCTCATTGAGGTATCCGTTTGTCGTATAGACAAGCAGCCGGATATGATTGCCGTACAAATGCAGAGGCGCCTGGATCTGCGGAACGATCTCATCGAGCATCGTCAGATAGGTTTGGAACGGGTCCCCCTTCTTCTGCAAAGCTCTTTGGAAGGATAAGCTCCCGAACAACGTATCCGACATCCGCTGAATCTCATCCAGCTGGTAGCTGAGGTTATTTTCCGTCTGCTTCATCGCTGTCTTAATATTTGTCTCCGCCATCTCCGTACGGGACTGCACCAGCATCGTATACGAGAAATAGCCAATGACAGCGTCCGTGATCAAGACAAGCAGCAAGTAGGAAATCATCATTTTGTACGTAAAAGGCATGAACGTTCTCATCCGCTTGTCCATGTTTGCTGCATCCTCCCGGTCCTATCGTTAATGATTAGGGAAATCATAAACGAATTCTTTGAATAAATAAATAGGAGATTACATGAACCGGCAGGGCATATCCAAGCGCGGCGGCGGCATACATATGGTATGAACGGTATTTATCAAGTACGGGGGGATAGCGGAATGAACCAGGATGAGATCCGTGCACTAGAACGCGCCATTGATGAAATTACAGAAATCGCACAAGGCTTCGGGCTCGATTTTTACCCTATGCGTTATGAGATTTGTCCAGCGGACATCATTTACACCTTCGGCGCCTACGGGATGCCGACGCGCTTCAGCCACTGGAGCTTTGGCAAGACTTTCAACAAAATGAAGATGCAATACGACTTCGGTCTAAGTAAAATATACGAGCTTGTTATTAACTCGAACCCGTGTTATGCCTTCCTGCTCGAGGGCAATTCGCTGATTCAGAATAAGCTCATTGTCGCCCACGTCTTGGCCCACTGCGATTTCTTCAAGAACAATGCCCGTTTCGGCGCAACGAACCGCAATATGGTCGAGAGCATGTCCGCCACAGCCGACCGCATTCATCAATATGAGATGGATCACGGCACGGAGGCCGTCGAGAAGTTTATTGACGCCGTTCTGGCTATTCAAGAGCATGTTGACCCTACCATTATCAAGCCCTATCAGCTGGATAAGAGCCGGTATATTGAACTGCTGACGAAGGAAAAAGCCCGTTCATCGAAGCAAACAGCCGTGACCGAATATGAAGACTTATGGTCTCTTGAGGTTACCGAGGATTCCGATGGCGCGTCAGGTCCCGCTGTTACTCAGTTCCCGCCGGAGCCGGAGAAGGACTTAATCTGGTTCATCGAGGAATTCTCGCCGAAGCTTGAGCCATGGCAGCGCGATATTATGTCCATGCTGCGCGACGAGATGCTCTACTTCTGGCCGCAGATCGAGACGAAGATTATGAACGAAGGCTGGGCTTCGTATTGGCATCAGCGCATCATTCGCGAGCTGCCGCTCACAAGCGACGAGACGATAGAGTTCGCCAAGCTGAACTCCTCCGTTGTTATTCCTTCACGGAATAGCCTTAACCCGTATTATCTCGGGCTTAAGATCTTCGAGGATATTGAGAAGCGTTGGGATAATCCAACGAAAGAGGAACAGGTCAGATTCGGACGTGTGCCGGGCAGAGGCCGGGAGAAAATATTCGAGGTCCGCGAATTCGATTCGGATATCTCCTTCCTCCGCAACTTCTTGACCAAAAAACTGGTCGATGAGCTTGACCTGTACATCTTCGAGAAGAAAGGCCCGGAATGGAAAATTACCGATAAATCATGGGAAAATATCCGCGAGCAGCTTGTGTACTCCAAGGTAAACGGCGGCTTCCCGAGCATCACCGTCACCGACGGCGACTTCAACCGGATCGGCGAGCTGTACCTGAAGCATAACTATGAAGGCACCGAGCTTGACCTCAAATATGTGGAGCGCACCCTCCCATACGTTGTACAGCTGTGGGGCAAGAATGTTCATCTGGAAACCGTTGTTGAGGATAAAAAGATCGTCTTCAGCTGCGACGGGAAGAAGACCAGCCGGAAGTTTGTCTAATTGTAGTTGTGCATGCGAAAGACCGGGAAGCACAGCATGGGCTGCTGCCTCCCGGTCTTTTTGATATCGAATTACATGACTACAATAGGGGTTAACTCTGCAAAATGCTCCCGCTTCATCTCTAAATGCTGCAGCCACAGCTCGACCAATTGGTTTCCATTAATGAGCTCAATATTTAAACCCTCCGAATATGCAATTGCATTGGAAGTAAATCTGGATGTCGTTACAACATATCCGCCTATGGCTCCCTGCTTAATCATCTGAGAATGGACAATTGCAATCGGCTCATAACCAACGGGATTCATGTCGTTATAACATTTGACCTGTCCCAAATATAGTCCCTTATCCGAGTGCTCTTCCAGATCAATACCGTAATCCCCTGAGCTTCTGGTCACGTTGGTACTGCCGCCCCGTACAGTTGTCATAATCCTGGCTACAAAATGCTCAAACAACAGGGGATCGTCGTCTTTATCCAAATCCGGCTCTCTCCTGAAACGGTTGTACAAGCCTATACGAAGCGTTTCCTTCATTTCATTATGAGAAGCGAAGGCTTCAACCGCGCTCATTTGAATTCTTTCCAACAGCTTCTTTTGCTTGAAATATAAGTACACGAGGTAGAATATCACCACGACGGACAAGCTTAACAGCACATTAGCCATTTCCAAGAAGCAAGCACCTTCAATCTTTTTACGTACCATCATGGCCAATTTAAGCCTCTTCCAATCTTCTATAATATAAAAAAAGAGCCGCTTATGCGGCCCTTCCCCTAAGCGTCCTTCCTGCCATAACTTCTCGCAAACTCTTTCATTTTCTTGTAAGCCGCGGGATCAAGCCACTTTATCGGGTAAAACTGCGGGTGATTCGAGTTGACTTCGATAACCCAAAGGTGCTGCTTCTTGTCATACGCAAAATCAATGCCAAGCTCATGCATCCCTTTGCGTTTAGTACTAAGATGCTTTGCAATCTTTAACGACTTCGACTTCAGATCGGCCTTCCTCTTCGAGGTCGTTTCCGCCGACTTGCCCTGCTCTTTCCCGAGCTTCTCCATCGTATACAGCTTGCCGCCCTGATAATAATTCGTAACGATCTTTTTGGGAGCGCCTACCTTAACCGAATAACCGTTCACCGTCCAATTTCCGCCCGGCTTACGCTGCACCATTACCCGGATATCGTAGGCTCTGCCGTTTACCCGGTCCAGTGTGATGCCCTTCTGGATGATAAGCTTTTTGTCCGACTTCTTGTTTATATGATCGTAGACCGCTGATGCCGAACTCAAATGGCGGCTTAATTGCTTCTTTTTCACGATATGCTTGACCGTATAACCTGAGCCTTTCGATTTCTTTACTTTGAAAATCCCCATCCCCTGCGAGCCCGTATCCGGCTTAACATAGACGGACGAGTGGCTCTCCAGCATCGATTTCATATGCTCCCGGCTGAAAGATACGGTATGAGGGACAAGCTTTTTCAAAGTTTTATGCGAATTCATATACCGGCACACCTTAAGCTTCCCGTAAATACTGCGGCTGTTATACTTTTTATCATACATGGAACTCACCCTCCAATCCCATTGTATGAGCCGAAGCCTTCCGCCACTTGTGCTGATGTGGATAGGCCTGCATACAACTGCAACTAAATACCGGGCGTAATGACGGTGATCATGTATTCTATTAAACCTGGGACCTCAGTATCGTGGATAACCGGATTCGAACATTACTGTCTGACAAATAAGAAGGTGAATGACAAAAAGGGCTGCTCTCACATGGAGAACAGCCCTTTTTGCACGAAATATCGCTTGTTATCCCCTTCGTCCGCTCTCAACGAGCGCCACACCTAACAATCAGGCTCACGCTTAAAAGAGTTTCCCTCACGGTCCAAGATTGCCCTTCCCAAAGCACCAAGTTTATCGCGAGTTATACTCATCCAGGCATGAGCCTCCTTGTTGGAATGTGAGTTCCCACCCAACCTAAAGCTCTATTGCGTTACCGTCTTCGTATAAGTACTGCTTGTCGTGATATAGGCTGTCTTTCCGTTTACCTTCACCTGGTACCAGTAGCTGTTCGCCTTTTTAATCAGCTCAGCTTTTTGACCAAGCTCCAGTCTGCCAACGGTAGAAGAACTAGAGCTGGCAGCCGACTTCAGGCTGACCCAGCCTTTTACCGTCACCACATATGTAGTCTTCTCATTTGATGGATTCGACGGTGTCGGATCCGGGGTTGGCGTTGTTCCTCCGCCGTTTGAATGGCCAGGGCCATTCCATGCCGGAATCTGCTTCTGCGGCGGAAGCACATAGGATTGTGGAATCGTAGGCGCTTTAATCGTTTTGCCTGCCATGCCGGTAAATCCGGCTGCAGGGATTACGCGGCGGGCTTCCTTGAAGTTCTCGCCCCACCAATATTCCCATCCGTCAACCGTACCAAGCGCTGTCGGATTGCCATCCGAGCGTGTTCCAATGACGACGGGCTGACCATTACGATTGGTTCCCATATAAATGGCAACGTGCATAATATGATCTGTTTCCTGCCATGTCAGAATATCTCCAAGCTTCAGGTTTTCAATCCCGGTAAGCTTCCATTTGCCATTAACCTTTTGCTTGCTGACACCGGCCACTTTTGTACCGACGGTATTATAATTGGCGGATGTGCCTGTAACATTGAAACCAAAATCTCCAAACACAAAACGCGCAAAGCCCGAGCAATCCTCGTAACCGTATTTGCCATAAGCATCTGAACCGCTGCCGTAAACCATATAACCATTTTCCATATACCAGATTGCCCGTTCGACAACTTGGTAAGCGAGAGTGTTGGACTCACTGCCATACTTAGAATGAAAATCAGCCACATTATAGAGCTCATCCTTCACATAGCTATCTGCGTTTATGTACTGATTGTATTTCTTTACTGCGCTTGCCGTAGTCCAGGTTGTACTTGCATTGGCGATGCCGGCTGTCCCTAGTAAAGAACCGATAATAGCGAGGCTTAGTAGTTGCTTTTTCATGTTTTTGTCATCCCTCCCACCCCTATTAAAATATATACCAACTCTCACCGCAATGACCAAAAAGTGCCAATTCAGATAGACAGAACCAATCTTATAAGCCTCTAATTTTCAATCTTTTACCAGTCATTTTTATGAACGAGTTCTAATAAAAAACGCGCTCAAACCTAGGCCAGCATTGCTTTTCACCACGACTCACCTATCGCATAACAGGGCTGTTTTAGCGAAAATTGCAGGATAGAAATTCCTCTAAACATGATTTCCTCTGTTACCAATTATGAGAAAAAATTTAGGAAAAAGTGCCCAAGAAAGCATGATATATGCTTATAGCATTTTTCCTCTATCTTCACTATAATTTTTCTAGTACTTTCTACCGAGAATGAAGACATCCGAGGTGATACCGTTGTCCAAAGATAAGTTTACAGGTTACAGGGTCATGTTTAATGTGGGGGCAAGGTTTATGGTTCATGTCTATATGAAAGAGGAATATTACGAGCAGTGGCGATATACCAGAGATCAGCGGATTACGGACGTTGTCATCGAAGAGGTTGAAGTCGAGCTTAATTATTTTCTCGGTTAGCCGAATAACACAAAGGCTGCTTCCCAAGGTTCCCATAACCGAACCTTGGAAAGCAGCCTTATTTTGTCCCTAATCATGTATTAGTCCTCGATTTTACGTACGTCAACGGTTACCTTCAGCTTCTGCTCGCCACTGCCCCGGTACACGCCTTTTACAGGAACGATATCCTTGTAATCCCGGCCATGCCCCAGCTTTACATATCGCTCGCCAACCGGTGCTTCATTCGTCGGGTCAAAGCTGCACCAGCCCAGCTGAGGCACATACGCTTCCACCCAGGCATGTGATGCCTGTTCAAAATCTGCGCTGCCTCCCTGAAGGTCGCCTACAAAATGATAACCGCTCACATAGCGGGCAGGAATATGATGAACCCGGCAGCAAGCAATCATCAGATGGGCGAAATCCTGGCATACCCCGCGCTTGCGTTCAATAAGATCACTGGCCTTAGTGGTAACCGTTGTAGCTTCCGGGTCATAGATAAATTCGGAGCGGATCTTGCCGGACAACGAAATCAACCAGCTAAGCACGCTGATATCCTGCCCTTCCTTCAGAGCAAACGTATCCGCATACTGCTTTACTTCCCCCGTTATATTCGTATAATGGGTCTCCAGCAGAAACTCTGCAAAGCGGTTAGCCGCTTCTTCCGTCTCCAGCCAGGCCCATGCCTCCCGGGCCAGCTTCCCGTTCAGAAGGGCAGCCTGCTGCTCCGGACTAGGGGCATGCCTCGTAACGACCGTCATCTGCGTCCGGATCGTCAGCCGCCTATGAGGCGGATTAACGGAAAAGGAGTGTACCCGGTTGCCGAAGTAATCTTCATAGCTGAAGAGCGAAGCGTTGGGCTCTATAAAGATAGCCTGCTGGTAGCAGGACTGCCGTTCATTCGTGCTTGGCGTCAGCCGGATCTCATTGACACTGTCCGTTGCTGAACCCTCGTACTCGTATTGCGTCACGTGAGATATATTTAACTTCATGCGCTTGCCTCCCCCATACGAAAAAAGGTTTTGGCAAAAGAATGCCCCAGCATCTGGCACGACTCCAGCAAATGTCCAATGATGGACCCGTTACGGTCGACAATCATATCATCACGCTCCAGACAAGCCAAGTCCGCTTTCGCCTTCGCCACTTGGCGGATAACACGGTCATGGGCAGTGCGGAGCTGCTTATCGGTAAGCTCGATCTGCTTCATATGCTCATCAAGTGCATGGAAGGAGAAATGAACGGAACGCGGGAACGATTGGTTCAGAATGACGAACTCCACAATGGATTCGACCGACATGCCGTCCGCGTAAAAGCGTCGGAAGGACTGATGACCGCTGAGCGATTTCAGTACAGCCTGCAAGTACGGATAGGCACCTGTATTGTTCCAGCCATCGCCGACAGCGGCATTGCCAACCGCTTTAATAATCCGAAGGGTATTTTCCGCCCGCTCCAGGAATCGTCCGCATTCGATGAAATGCCATTCATTCTCGCGCGGCATAACCGATTGGCATAATCCTTGGAACAAAGCAGCCCATTCCTTAATCCGTCCATAGAACAGATGTGGAGATTCTTTCATCAAGTCTTCCGGCTGTTTCTCACGCAGCCATAAGTAAAAGGAATTTACGGTGTCCCACAGCTCGCTTGGAACTTTCTCGCGCAGCGTGCGAAGGTTCCCCCTCGCATGGCTGACACAAGAAACGAGCGAATTGGCATTATCCCGGTCAAGCGTGATGTAATGAAGAACATCCTGCTCCGTATAGCTGCCGTACTGCTGCTCATAAGAGCCCCTGCTGCCCAGCGCGTCTACAATCCGGGTCCATTTGCATGGCACCTCATTCTTGTCGCCGTCTTCACCGCAAGCTTCAACGCCTAATTCATCTTCTGCCTGCAGGTGATAATGGACATCAATTAATCTCGCATGGTTCTCCGCCCGTTCCATATAGCGGCCAATCCAAAACAACGCTTCAGCGTTTCGGTTAAGCACAGCGATACCTCCGTTTCTTGATCGAAAATTGTTAACGATTTAACACCCATGTATCTTTAACTCCTCCGCCTTGCGAAGAGTTAACAACAAGCGAGCCTTCTCGCAGTGCAACGCGAGTAAGACCGCCTGGAATAACATGCGTAGAATCCTCACCCATAAGCGCAAACGCCCTCAGATCAATATGGCGGGGAGCCATCCGGCCATCTACCATTACCGGTGCGCGAGACAGCTTCATCGTGGTCTGGGCAATATAACGGCTCGGGTCTTTTTTGATCTCCTCGGCAAACTCCTTGATCTCTTTCGGCGAAGCTGCAGGACCGATCAGCATCCCATAACCGCCGGAGAGAGAAGTTTCCTTCACTACAAGTTGATCCAGATGGTCAAGAACGTAAGCCAGCTCTTCCTTCCGGGTTAACAGATAGGTCGGCACGTTATGCAGAATAGGCTCCTCCCCGAGATAATAACGAATCATATCCGGAACGTAAGCATACACTGCCTTATCGTCGGCAACACCGGTACCCGGCGCATTCGCAATCGCAATATTGCCTGCCCGGTATGCATTCATCAGCCCCGGAACGCCTAGCAGCGAGTCCGGCTGGAAGGCAAGCGGATCAAGAAAATCATCGTCAATCCGGCGGTAAATGACGTCAACCTGACGAAGTCCCCTCATATCGCGCAAATAAATTTTGTGATCTTTATAGACAAGATCGCGGCCTTCTACCAGATGAATGCCAAGCTGCTGGGCAAGGAAAGTGTGCTCATAATAAGCCGAGTTGAATGAGCCCGGAGTAAGAAGCGCAATTAACGGATCCTTCTTGCCGCTTGGCGCAAGAGTACGCAAAGAACTAAGGAAATAGTTTAAGCTGCGCTCAATGCTCTGAACGGATGAGGACAAGTATAGATCATGAAACAGCTCGCTCATGATTGTACGACCCTTGAATAAATACGAGTAACCGGAAGGCGAGCGGAGATTATCCTCGAGGACAAAATAGCGGCCTTTCTCGTCTCTAATTAAATCTATGCCGGAGGACGTAATATAAACTCCTCCTGGAACGTCTAACCCCATCATTTCTGGACGGAAATATACGTTGGATACAATCATTCGTCTCGGAATAACACCGTCGGTCACAATACGCTGGGCGTGATAAATATCGTGAATGAACATATTCAGCGCCTTGGTCCGCTGACGAACGCCGCGGTCCACTGCTTCCCATTCATGTTTGGGGATAACGCGAGGGATATAATCAAAAGGGATGGTTCTTTCAAGAGGCTCGCTTTGGTTTGGGCTGTACAGGGTAAAGGTGATGCCTTCCTCCATCATGCGCTGATTGAGAGCATGCTGCCTCATCGTCAATTCCGACGGCTTCATTCTCGTGAACAACCGATGGATATTGTCATAGTGGGGACGAACCGAAAAGTCTTTATCGAACATTTCATCGTAAAATGATTGCGAATCGTAATAATGCGAATGCGACTGTTTGGCCGTCGACATGCCAACCGCCTCCTCCATGATGGTGCAGCACCTTACCTGATGCCTGCGATGATGTCTACCATAGTTGGCTTGCTACATATTTGTTAGATTACCTTACACAAAATATTTAATATGCTTAATAAAAGTAAATTTTTGTTAGATTCATCATACAAGATCTGGATTTTCATGTCAACTTATATAGCACGAAAGCAGGGCTTCTGCGCTGGCGAAGAAACCCTGCTTTATATCATATGCCTATTCTCTTGTTATGTATTCAATTGCCGCAAATCTTTTGTTACGGAATCCACCGTTTGAACAAATACGGCAAGCTCCTGGGATCTCGCAGCCTGATTACGGGCTTCGACCGATGTTTTCTCCGATTCCGCGCGAACCAGATTGATCTTCTTATGAATCTCATCCAGATTCGTTTGAATCGTCTCCAGTGCCGTACGAGAGGATGCGGCAAGCTTTCGAACCTCGTTGGCAACAACCTCAAAGCCCCGACCCATCTCGCCCGCGCGTGCTGCTTCAATCGCCGCATTAAGGCCCAGAAGGTGCGTCTGGTCTGAGATCCCGCGAATTAACAGTCCCATCTCCGTAATACCGGCAAGCTCATCCTGCAGATCGCCAAGCAGCTCATGCGAGCGGTCCTGCGACTGGGAAGTGGTTACGGCCGCTTCGGCAATTGACTGGGCTCCCTGATCCAATTCAGTCATAAGGCTGGCCAGCTGTTGTACGGATTCCGTAATAGTCGTCAACATAACCGATTTTTGATCCGCCAAATCCTGAATCAGAGCCTGCTCGGCACGGTTATAAGCTTCAAGAACCAACTGCGAATCCAGATTAAACATCTTCGACAACGAGTGTACAATGGAGGTCCAATTGTCCGGAACCGTACGTTTCAGTACGACGGCGGCTATGTCGAGATATGTCATATAAGTTCCCAAATACCAGTCAGTCGTAAGCCCGATTCTGGAATGGACAAGCCCTACCGTAATCCGGTTCTCTATGTACGCCTGGTCGATTACACCGGAGGCAAGGGACAACCAATAGCCGCGTTGTGTCTGCTTCAGACGTTCAATATTGCTTACGCTCGATATAATGTTCATGAGATGCGCCTGCTGCCCGATACTGTCATAGAAGCGGTCAACGACCTCTTCTACTACCTGCTCGAATATCGGCTTGCAATCCAAGAGCCGCTTCAAATCCTCTTCCGTTATACGAGTATACTCCAGCTGCCTGCGGCGTTCTTCTGTGACTTGAATCATTGATTTTATCTCCCCCTAAAAAGATTCAAAGCTTAACTTTTATCTTATATAGATTATATCGGAAAATATGGAATCCGCCTGAACGGAAACTTGTATTCTTCATGACAAGAGCAAATGCCTTAAGAGCAAAAAACAAAAGCGGCCGTGCAGGTTTACACCCGCACAGCCGCTTTTCATAATTTCCACTTGACTGTTACAATTATTAACGATTCAAAAGGCTTCCGACATATCTAAGCAGCTCGTTGGCACATACCGGGCAATAGCCGTGTTCGTCAATCAACCGTTTGGTCACTTCATTAATACGCTTCAGTTGGCTTTCATCCGGTGTTTTGGTTGAAGTCGTTATTTTCACAATATCCTTCAGGTCGGCGAACAGCTTCTTCTCTACCGCCTCGCGCAGCCTTTCGTGACTTGTGAAATCGAACTTCTTCCCTTTCCTCGAATACGAAGAGATCCGGATCAGAATTTCTTCGCGGAAGGCTTTCTTCGCATTCTCGGATACACCGATCTGCTCCTCAATCGACCGCATCAGGCGCTCATCCGGATCCATCTCTTCGCCGGTCAGCGGATCTTTAATTTTGGCCCAGTTGCAATACGATTCAATGTTGTCGAGATAGTTCTCGAATAAAGTCCGGGCGGACTCCTCAAAGGAATAAACAAATGCTTTTTGAATCTCTTTCTTCGCCAGACCGTCATACTCCTTGCGCGCCACCGAGATGAAGTTCAGGTACCTCTCCCGCTCCTCCTTCGTAATGGAAGGATGCTGGTCGAGGCCGTCCTTCAGCGCTCGCAGCACATCCAATGCATTGATACACTGCATATCCTGTTTGATGAGCGCACTTGAAATCCGGTTAATGACATAACGAGGGTCAATACCGGACATGCCCTCTTCGATATATTCGTTCTGCATTTCTTTCAGATCCGCTTCCTTGAAGCCTTCGATCTCTTCACCATCGTACATGCGCATCTTCTTCACAAGATCCATGCCTTGCTTCTTCGTTTCCTTCAGACGGGTAAGTATGGAGAAGATTGCTGCCGATTTCAAGGAATGCGGCGAAATATGAATGTGCTTCATATCGCTCTGGCCGATCAGCTTTGTATAAATTTTCTCTTCCTCAGACACTTTGAGGTTGTATGGAATCGGCATAACAATCATCCTGGATTGCAACGCCTCGTTTTTCTTATTACTGATAAACGACTTGTACTCGGATTCATTCGTATGGGCGATAATGAGCTCATCCGCCGAGATTAACGCGAACCTTCCCGCCTTGAAATTCCCCTCCTGCGTCAGCGAGAGCAGGTTCCACAGGAACTTCTCGTCGCATTTGAGCATCTCCTGGAATTCCATCAGGCCCCGGTTCGCTTTATTCAGCTCACCGTCGAACCGATAGGCACGCGGATCAGATTCCGAGCCAAACTCTGTAATCGTCGAGAAGTCGATGCTGCCGGTCAAGTCGGCAATATCCTGCGACTTCGGATCGGAAGGGCTGAATGTACCAATCCCCACCCGGTTTTCCTCAGACACAAGCACACGCTCTACGATGACATTTTCGATATCCCCGTCATATTCCACCCGAAGCCTCATCTGGCAGGATGGGCACAGATTGCCTTCAATGCGCACGCCCAGCTCCTTCTCGATCTCAGGACGAAGTTCATGCGGGATCAAATGAAGCGGCTCTTCATGCATCGGGCAGCCTTTAATGGCGTATACGGCACCTTGCTCCGTTCTGGAGAATCGCTCCAGACCTTTCTTGAGCATCGTCACAATGGTTGATTTACCACCGCTGACCGGTCCCATGAGGAGCAGGATCCGTTTACGGACATCCAGCCTTCTTGCTGCCGAGTGGAAGTATTCCTCCACCAGCTTCTCCACGGCGCGGTCGAGACCAAATATTTCCTGTTCGAAGAACTTGTAGCGCTTCCTCCCATTATTGTCCTCTACCCCAAAGGATTCAATCATCTCATAGACGCGCGCGTGCGCAGTCATGGCCGGGGTCGGGTCCTCCCTGAGTAATTCGATATATTCTCTGAAAGATCCCGTCCACCCAAGCTTCTCACTCTCTGTCTGATACTCCGATATTCGCTTGAAAATGTCCATGCCGTGCCTCCTCCCATCGCTTCCGCAATCCGCTAGTTTTCATTCCGCCCGGGATTATCTCTACATCATTGATCGAGTGGACCAACTTTTTTTGAAGTGTATTACATTCCTATGCTTAGTTATGTAGGAAATTGACCACTATTTTAGTCGGCAATCCGGCAAATAGCGACAAGCATGAACAAACCTTTGTTATAATGATGGGAGAAAGAGGGGAATTAACATGGCGGTTAACAAGGAAGAGGAGCTGTATAGCCCCATCAAAACCTATTACGAAAACCTTGGCTTTACAGTAAAAAGCGAGGTTCTTCACTGCGATCTCGTCGCGATGAAACAAGATGGCAGTGAAGCCGTTGTTGTCGAAATGAAAAAAACGTTCAATCTCGCTTTGCTTCTGCAAGGGATTGAACGTTTACGCATAAATGACCATGTTGTGCTCGCTATTGAGCGTAACCGAAAAAAAAGCGGCGCCCACAATCAGCGCTTCAGCGATATTACAGAGCTGTGCCGGATGCTTGGTCTCGGCCTAATGACCGTTACCTTCTTCAAGACAAAAGCACCGCTTATCGAGATGCTGTGCGAGCCAGGCGAGATGCCAAAGCGCGGCATCCGAAGAACCCGTCAGGCACGCCTCTTAAGGGAGTTCCGCGAGCGCAGCGGCGATTACAATGTAGGCGGCAGCACCGGCCGCAAGCTAGTCACCGCCTACCGGGAAAAGGCGCTCCGAGGCGCCTATGCCCTGCAACAGGCCGGGATACTGTCCCCAAGCCAGCTGGTAGCGCTGACCGGCAATCCGCAAACCGCATCCATGCTCCGCAGCAATTACTATGGCTGGTTCGAGAAGGTCGGACGCGGCCAATATCAATTGACGGCAGCCGGAGCCTTAGCCTTGGCCGAATATGCGGAAGTCATCGCCGAATGGAAGGAGAGCTTTGTCCTCCCGCCGGCTCCTGTTCCTAAAGAGGCAAAAGCATCCAAGGCTCCCAAAGCGACCTCAAAACCTAAAACATCCAGACGTTCAACGGGCAAAAAAGCTACAAGTCTTAACTCCGCGCTGTAAACTCGCGGATCGCCTCTGCCAAGCGCTCGACGCCCAGCACCGTTCTGGCACCTTTATTATGTGTAAAGTTAAGCCGGGCAGTGTTCCGCTTTGGATCGTAAGCATAGAAGGCACTGCCCGGTACAAAGGCAACACCCTTCGATACGGCAACCCGCAGCAGCGCTTCCGCATCCAGACCTTCCGGAAGCTCGACCCACAGGAACATGCCGCCTTTTGGCTCGATCCAATGGAGGCCTTCAATCTTTTGCGCCCTGATCAGATTCTGCATCTCGCGCATCCGGTCTCCATAGGATTCCGAAATAACCCGGATATGATCATCAAGCGGGAAATGCGCCAGCAGCTGGCTTAATATTTGCTGATCCATCGTACTGGACTGCAGATCTGCCGCCTGCTTCGCCACGGCAAGCATCTTGATCACACGCGCATCACCAATCGCCCAACCTGTGCGGAGCGCGGGAGCGACCGTCTTCGAGAACGTGCTCGTATAAATGACAACGCCGCTTCCAAGCTGCTGATCAAGAGCAAACAGAGTAGGGTAAGCCGCCTTCTCGTCATATTTCAATTCGCCGTAAGGATCATCTTCAATAATAGGGACTTGATGATTAACGCAAATTTGCAGCAGCTGCTGCCTTCTCTCCAGGCTCCATACATTGCCCGTAGGATTGCCAAAGGTTGGTACAGCGTACATAAACTTCGGCTTATGCAGGCGAACCAGACGTTCCACATCCTCCGGAATCATCCCATGCTCATCACTTTCCGCTGCTATAACCTTCAGACCATGCAGCTCAAATACCTGAAGACAGGCCAAATACGTCGGACGTTCAACAAGCACCGTATCTCCTGGCTCGGTCAACACTTGTACGAGCAGACTGATCGCCTGCTGGGAGCCGGTTGTAATGATCATTTCCTCCGGCTTCACATTCATCCCCTTCTGGGCCATACGAACACAAAGCTGTTCGCGAAGCGGCAGGTAGCCTTCCGTAAGTCCATATTGCAGCGCGCTTGTGCCCGCCGAGATTGCGCGGTCAGCCGCCTCCCTGACAGCCTGAACAGGGAACAACTCTTCCGCCGGCAGTCCACCTGCAAAAGATACGATATCGGAGCCTTGCGTCAGCTTCAGAATATCCCGCACGACCGAAGATTTAACCTGCGTCATTCTTGATGCAAACCGAAATTCCATTTTTCCGTCTCCTCCCACAATAACTGCAATGATTCTTCCTGCCATTATTGTCGCATAATAAAAAGAGTCCATGCAATATAACAAGGTTTTAACAATCTGTTCACAACTTTTCACGTTTTCTTTTTCCTAAACCTTGGTTATAATGAAGCTAGCATATCGGAGGTGTCACTTAATGTCTATTACTTTCGTTATTGTTATGACAGTCTTTATTTTGTTCTTGACTGCCATCTTGACGTCTTCGTATAACGACGACAAGACCAAAGGCCTTTAAGAAACAAAAAATGAAGCTTCTCCTGTAAGCGTTGACGCTTAGGAGAAGCTTCATTTTTTATTATGACCTGATATGTTTATTAGTGCTGTTAGGATATGTCCAATTAACGGATTTGAAGCTGTCCCATCTCGCTCATGCATTGTTCGCATAGATAGCGTTCCTTGAATTCCTTCACATCTTCCATTGATCCGCAGAACACGCATCTTGGACGGTAGCGCTCCAAAATAATATGGTCGCCTTGCACTAAAATCTCAACAGGATCCCCCTCATTCATCTGATACCGTTTACGAAGTGATTTAGGAAGGACAATTCGTCCGAGTTGATCCACCTTTCTAACCACACCTGCTGGTTTCATCTTTTCACCTTCTTTATGTCTGGATTTGCAAGCTAACTCTGTGAAAACATTGCACAGTAGACTTTCGATGGTCTCATTCGAATTCCTTCCCAAACAAGGATAATCCTTAATATCATGCAATTTCAGTCCATACCTGGAAACTGATTCTGGCGCAGAGCCTCATACACAATAATAGCCGCCGAATTAGAAAGATTCAGCGATCTGACGTCACCTGTCATCGGCATCCGCATGCAAGTATCCAGATTCGCCTCGATCAGCTCTTGCGGAAGTCCTTTGGTTTCCTTCCCGAATACGAAGAAATCTCCGTCCCTGAATTCAAACTCCGTATACACTTTACGCGCTCTTGTACTTGCATAAAAAAATCTTCCGTTTGGATTCGCATCTTGCAGCTCCTGGAAGGAATCATGGTACTCCACGTGAACGGCATGCCAATAATCCAGGCCGGCGCGCTTCAGTGTGCGGTCATCGGTCTGGAAGCCAAGGGGACGAACAAGATGAAGATGCGCGCCTGTTGCTGCGCATGTACGAGCAATATTGCCCGTGTTTGCAGGAATTTCGGGTTCAACCAATACGATATGAAATGCCATAACTGTACTTACCTCACATTCTATGTCATTATACACGATTCATTAGGCTGCCGCACCAGTGCTTGGGAGGCAATTTTTACATTAGGTTAACGTACTCTTAATCTCCGCATTAATGTTAGCCTTCATAATGGAGACATCATGTAGGAGGCAAAGGAGAATAGATACGATGAAAAAGAAAATATTGGTCGTAGATGATGAGCCTTCAATCTCCATGCTTATCGAATTTAATCTAAAGCTCGCCGGCTATGATGTCCGGTGCGTAAGCGATGGAGAGGCCGTATTCGAGATGCTGAAGCCATTCCGTCCTGACCTGATCGTACTTGATTTGATGCTTCCGAAGATGGATGGTATTCAAGTATGCCGTGAACTGCGCAAGCAAAGCAATGCCGTACCTATCGTTATGCTTACCGCTTTGCAGGATGTCACAGACAAAATCGCCGGGCTCGATAACGGGGCCGACGATTATATGACAAAGCCGTTTAGTCCGCAAGAGCTCATTTCCCGTATCCAGGCGATATTCCGCCGCATTCAATCCCTTCCAGGCCAAGCCGAATCCACTACATTCGATATTGGCCGATTGACTGTACGGGCAGAACAACGCGAAGTGCTGATCGATGGCAAAACAATCGAACTGACACCTAAAGAATTTGAGCTTCTTCTCTTCTTATGTAAGCATAGAGGCAAAGTATTAAGCCGTCAGCAGCTGCTGCATGGGGTATGGGATTACCATTTCCTCGGCGATACGCGTATCGTTGACGTTCATATCAGCCATCTTCGGGATAAAATCGAGCAAAACGCAAGAACTCCCGAATATATTATGACGGTCCGCAATGTCGGCTACAAGCTTCACGCCCCTAATATGGCCGATTCTTCACTCGCATAACCACCGCTAAAGATGAAGACCGCCTTTCCGTTTACGGGAATGGCGGTCTTTGTTCATTCTTAACCGTTGCGGCGCTGGAAATCCGCCATAAATTCAGCAAGCGCTTTGCAGCTCTCATGAGGAACGGCATTATACGTCGATGCACGAAGGCCGCCAACATCGCGATGGCCTTTCAGGCCAACAAAGCCGTTTTGTTCCGATTCCTTCACGAATTGCTTCTCAAGCTCTTCGCTTTGGATACGGAAAGTAATGTTCATAAGCGAACGGCTGTCCGGATGCGCACACCCGATATAGAAACCGTTGCTTTGATCGATCGCATCATAGATCAACTTCGTTTTATCACGGTTTATTTGCTCCATTGCAGCAACTCCGCCGTTTGATTTGATCCATTTCAGGACCAAATTAACCATATATACCGAGAAAGATGGCGGTGTATTATATAACGAGCTGTTTTTGGCATGAGTATCATAACGGAAGATAGCCGGAATGTCTTTCGGGCTTTCCTGTACCAGATCATCGCGTACGATAACAACGGTCACACCCGATGGACCAAGATTTTTTTGCGCGCCCGCATAAATAAGACCAAACTTGCTAATATCAATTGGACGGCTCAAAATGTCGCTCGACATATCGGCAACAAGCGGCACATTGCCAAGATTCGTCGGGAACTCCTGGAACTGAACGCCTCCGATTGTTTCATTCGATGTCATATGGAGGTAAGCGGCATTGTCAGGAACGATAAAGTCATTCACATTTGGCATCCGCATATATTTGTCGTTTTCTGACGAAGCCGCAATAACAGTCTCGCCAACGAATTTCGATTCCTTCAGTGCTTTATCAGCCCAAGCGCCTGTCTTGACATAAGCGCCAACGCGACCCGGACGAAGCAGGTTCATCGGAATCATGGCGAATTGCTGGCTAGCGCCGCCTTGAAGGAATAATACATGATAGTTATCCGGAATACCGAACAATTCGCGCATGAGTGCTTGTGATTCATTGTTCACTTGCTCATACAGTGCGCTCCGATGCGACATTTCCATAATAGACATGCCTGCGCCCTGATATTCGACAAATTGCTCCTGTGCCTGCTGCAGCACTTCAAGCGGTAAAGCGGCCGGTCCTGCATTGAAATTATAGGCTCGTTTCATTTCCGTTACCCACCTTTTGTTTTTGTTAAAATATAAGAAGGTACAAGTTCTCTATACTATGCTTATATTTCACATCTCACATGATATTGATTATGATAGCAATTTTAGAGGCTGTCTTCAAGTACATTTACATAATGTTAGTGACAAAAAGTCGAACGGAGAATAATCATATGGCAGAAAATATTCGGATTTTCACCGCTATTACCATTCCAGAAAATATTACGGGGCAAATCGTTAGCCATTTGCCCGATTGGCGGACACAGCTCCCTTTCCAGAGATGGGTAGATCCAAGAGACCTGCATGTTACGCTGCATTTCATCGGGGACATGCCCATCTCCTCCATCCCCGTTATTCAGGCTGCCATGCAGGAGACGGCGTCTCGAATAAGAGCCTTTCCATTAGAACTGTCGAAGCTTGGCAGCTTTGGCCGCGTGGAACGCCCTTCCGTCTTATGGCTTGGCCTAAAGGAATTGCCCGATGAGCTGCTTAAGCTTCATCAATTGCTTGGAGAATTCCTTCACTCTGCCATCAACTACACACCAGAGACCCGTCCTTACCGCCCACATGTCACCTTAGCGAGGAAATACAATGCTGATGAGCCTTGTAAGACAGATCAACTCCAGAAGCTCTCCAGCAGCTTTCTACAGCATCAGACAGCATTCGACGCAAGCGGCATTACTCTTTACCAAACCCGACTGGGCGAAAGACCTATGTACGAACCTCTCGCCGTCATTTCCTTCGACAAGTGAGAAAACCTCTATCGAAGCATGTCGAAGAAGAGCGACCGCGTTTAGAGTAACTTATTAGTTCTATAATGGAAAAAGCGGACCCCCTAAGGGAGTCCGCTTGAATAAGTGCGTTTCGAATTAGCAGCCGAAGTACAGGCTGTATTCGTGTGGATGAATACGGATCGATACCGCTTTAGCTTCGCTGCGTTTAACGGCAACATAGTTAGCGATGAATTCTTCCGTAAATACGCCACCTTCAGTCAAGAATGTGGAATCCGCTTCGAGAGCGTCAAGCGCTTCGTCGAGTGTACCAGGTACGCTGCGGATTTCTTTTTTCTCTTCTTCTGGCAGTTCGTAGATGTTTTTGTCGAATGGACCATAGCCCAAAGCAACAGGATCCAGTTTACGTTTAACGCCGTCCAGACCAGCAAGCAGCATAGCTGCGAATGCCAGATAAGGGTTAGCTGTGGAGTCCGGAGTACGGAACTCGATACGGCAGCCTTTTGGTGTTACCGATGCGATTGGAATACGAACTGCAGCGGAACGGTTACCTTTCGAGAATACGAGGTTAACCGGTGCTTCGTAACCAGGTACCAGACGTTTGAACGAGTTTGTCGAAGGGTTCGTCAAAGCGATCAGAGCTGGTGCATGGTGCAGGATACCGCCGATGTAGTGCATAGCCAGTTGGCTCAGGTTGCCGTAAGCGCCTTTTTCATAGAACAGCGGAGTGTCGCCGTCGAAGATCGAGGAGTGAACGTGCATACCGGAACCGTTGTCGCCGAACAATGGTTTTGGCATGAAAGTAGCCACTTTACCGTATTGGCGAGCTGTGTTATGAACGATATATTTGTACAGCATGAGGTTGTCAGCTGTTTTAGTCAAAGTGCTGAAACGGAAGTTGATTTCTGCTTGACCAGCAGTTGCAACTTCGTGGTGATGACGCTCAACGCGAAGGCCAACTTCTTGCATCAGGCGAACCATTTCGCTGCGGATGTCTTGTTGTTGGTCAACTGGAGCAACTGGCACGTAGCCGCCTTTTACAGGAACTTTAAAGCCCAGGTTGCCGCCTTCTTCTTTACGGTTCGTGTTCCAGCCTGCTTCTTCGGAATCAACGTAGAAAGAAGAGGAGTTCATTGTGCTTTCATAGCGAACTTCGTCGAAAATGAAGAACTCGGACTCAGGTGCGAAGAATGCAGTAGTACCGATACCAGTCGTTTGCAGGTATTCTTCCGCTTTTTGAGCGATGCTGCGTGGGTCACGCTCGTAACGCTCGCCGTCCGGTGTATGAATGTTACACATAATGTTCAGTGTAGGATGATCTGTGAAAGGATCAACGAATACTGCTTCAGTATCCGGCATCATTACCATGTCGGACTCTTCGATACCACGGAACCCTGGGATCGAGGAACCGTCAAAAGCTACACCGTTTACGAAAGTATCAGCGTCAACTTCTGTAGCAGGAAGAGTAATGTGGTGCGCGCGACCAGCGAGATCCACAAAACGGAAATCTACAAACTGGATGTTGTTTTCTTGAATTGTGTTCAAAACATTTTGAACTGACATCAGATATTTCCTCCATTTCCGAACATTTGCTTAGTTATGAACAGTTATTGTTCAATTTTCGTGCTAAACTATGAGGTAATTATAAAACTACGGTTTGGCATCGTCAATACTTATGTAAGGTATTTTTTAATCATATGTGAGGTATACTTACAAGTTTAAACATTTGTTCACAATTAAGCCTTTACATTCGATCAGAAAAGCCGGGAGGCCTTGTGTATCAAGGCTTCCCGGCTTTTCTCATTAACAATTTGTATTAAATTTTCCACTCTGCGAAGGCCGCTGCCGGCTCTTTTGTTGTATTAAATTGTTTTCCGACGATTGGCGCCAGCTTCTCTAAATCCTTTAACAAATTAGCGAATTGGTCTGGGAATAACGATTGTACACCGTCACCTGTCATCGAATTATCCGGATCTGTGTGCATTTCAACGATCAGACCGTTCGCCCCTGCTGCAACGGATGCCTTGGACATCGGTTCTACCAATTCGCGGCGTCCTGTACCGTGGCTAGGATCCGAGATTACTGGCAGATGGCTAAGCCCTTGCAGAACCGGAATAGCAGATAGGTCGAGAGTATTTCTTGTGTAAGTTTCGAACGTTCGGATTCCGCGCTCACATAACATAACATTCGGATTTCCGCCGGCCAGGATGTATTCCGCTGCATTGAGGAACTCATCATACGTTGCGCTGAAGCCGCGCTTGAGCAGGACCGGTGTCTGGATGGTTCCGAGCTTGCGAAGCAAGTCGAAGTTCTGCATGTTGCGGGTGCCGACCTGAAGAATATCCGCGTATTCGGCACATACATCTACGTACTCCGGCGTCATGACTTCCGTAATCGTCAGGAGGCCATGCTTCTTGCCGGCTTCCGCCATCATGATCAAGCCTTCCACTCCAACTCCCTGGAAGCTGTAAGGACCGGTACGAGGTTTAAACGCACCGCCGCGAAGCACTTGTCCGCCGGCTGCTTTCACAAGACGGGCGATTTCATCAATTTGCTCCGGCGATTCAACAGCACACGGGCCGCCCATGATCACGAGGTTCTCGCCGCCGATTTTAACGCCTTTAATATCGATCACCGTATCGTCCGGATGGAAGTCACGGCTTGCAAGCTTGTAGGACTTCGAGATCTTGATCACATTCTCGACGCCTTTCATTTGGCGGAGATGCTCAGCAAGCGTTGGCTCCGCCTGGCCGATAATCCCGATAACGGTACGGTCCGTTCCTCTCGATACATGGGCTTGCACGCCCGCTCTTTCAATATGGTTCACGATTTCTTGAATGCGCTCTTCAGCAATATGTGGGCTTGTAATAACGATCATGTCCATCTCTCCTTTTTCGCTTCAACGCTTATACGCTTTTATGCTTTGTGGCTTTTATGCTTTTACTTGTTAAAGCAAATATACACGAGGAGTACCCTTTTCGTCAACAGGAAATTTGCATCGCAGGCATGCAACTACGTAAGTGAATATTCTTACGATCGCTGTGCTAATTAGATTCCCTGAACAAGTTTCCATAGTAGGAATCTAATTACCAAGGCGAACACTTCGCTTCTCCAGAACATTCACTTACTCCGCTGCACTCTGTCAATTTTTTCAAATACTCAAAGGGTACAATAAACAGAAAGAGACAACCAAAGGTCATTTCCCCTGATTGTCTCTATAACCAATCATATTAAGCTTCTGCTGCGCCTGCATTCGACTTGGTACGAATAGTCGGAAGAAGCTTGTTTTTGTTGACCGTGCGCTTGATCTCCCACGTTTCCGGGTTGGCATGGTCGTACTGCTCCAAATACGCGATAACTTCCTTCGTAATCGGAGTTGGAGTCGACGCTCCTGAAGTAACGGCGACGCGATCGATGCCTTTCAGCCACTCCTGCTTGATTTCCGACACGTCGGCAACACGGTAAGCCGTTACGCCCGCAATCTCTTCGGATACTTGCGCAAGACGATTGGAGTTATTGCTGCGAGGATCGCCAACTACAATACATAGCTGTGCAGCGCCGGCCTGTTCGGCTACGGCCTCCTGGCGTACTTGCGTCGCCAGGCAGATTTCATTATGAATCTCCGCTTTCGGATACGCCTCAAGCAGCTTGCTCATGATAATACGGATATCCCATTGCGACATCGTCGTCTGATTCGTAATAATAATTCGGCCCTCAGGTACGCTGAGCTTCTCAATATCTTCTGCACGCTCAATGAGATGAACACGGTCCGGCGCCACACCAATCGCACCTTCCGGCTCCGGATGGCCCTTCTTGCCGATATAAATAATATGATAATCCTCGGCTACTTTTTCCCGGATCAGATCATGCGTCTTTGTTACATCCGGACAAGTTGCGTCCACGATGGTGAGACCTTTCTCACGGGCACGGTTGCGCACCTCAGGCGATACACCATGGGCTGTAAAGATAACTGTGCCCTTCTCGATCTGCTCCAGAATTTCCAGACGGTTCTCGCCGTCAAGCGTAATAACGCCCTCTGTCTCGAAAGCTTCTGTCACATGCGCATTATGAACGATCATGCCAAGAATATAAATTGGACGCGGAAGGTCCAGATTCTTTGCCGTTTGCAAAGCGAGAACCATCGCATCAACGACCCCATAGCAATAGCCCCGCGGCGATATTTTAACAATTTCCATCTGCTAACACCTGCTTTCTCTATAACGAAGTTAGACTTCGTTTCGATCCGTTCCTTCCATTATAATCGAAGCAGGCTGGGGGGAAAAGTCTATTGGCAGCCAAATAACAAACGTGGACCCTTCTTCCTCCATCGTTGTCACCTCAATCGAGCCGCGATGTTCATCAATAATCCACTTGGCAATAGACAAGCCAAGCCCTGTTCCTACGGTCTTTCCGCGCGATTCATCTGCCCGGTAGAAACGGTCGAAGATATGGGGAACTTCCTCCGGATTCATACCGATTCCCGTATCTTTAATAATAATGCCAAGCTGATTTTCTTTGTGTATTGCGCTCAGTTCAATCCAGCCGCTTGGTGTATATTTGAAGGCATTCTCAATAAAGATGAACAGAAGCTGCTGCAAATAATCAGCGTTCCCGTACACCTGATAGCCATTTAATGCAGATAAATCCCCAATCCGCCATTCAGCGTTCCGCGGAAGCAGACCCGCTCTTCGGCCAACCTCTTCTACGATCGGCAGCATGGGCAGCGTTGTTTTCTCCATCTCATATCCCGCATCCGCTCTAGCTAATGCCAGAAGATCATTAACAAGCGTGGACATTCGCCGTGCCTCGGCTGAAATATCCTGCATCGCCTCGTTAGACAGCTCCCACCGCTGTGTATCAAGGGCCAGCACAATATCACCCGCTTTCTCCGGATCAATGGTCTTCGACCACACCCGCTGCAGAAGCTCAATATTGCCTCGAATCGTTGTCAGAGGCGTACGAAGCTCATGGGAGGCATCAGAGACAAAGCGGCGCTGCGCTTTATAAGATTCGTCCAGTCCGTTATAAGCCATCTCGATCCGAGATAGCATAATATTAAGGGTGTACACCAGCCTCCCGATTTCATCCTTCGGCCCTTCAATCGGAATGCGGACGCTAAGATCAGAGCCGACTTGAATTTGCTCGGTCGTGCGGATCACCCGCTCGATCGGCTGCAGGGCTTTGCGCGCCAGGAACAGGCCTATTGTAAAGGCAAGCAGAAGACAAATCAACGATGACATAATAAGAATGACGCGTAGTCCGGCCAGGTAATTCTCCTCGCTGGCTACTACCGCGCCAACCTGAAGCAGGCCAATTAATGTGCCATCCGTATTGTTATGAATAGGAACTTGATAGATCAGGAAAGCGACTTCCCCTTCATTGGTCTTCAATTCCGCCTTCTTATAGTCATAATCCGGATTTGTCTTGGCTTCAGGAATAGGAAATTTGATACCGTTAACCTGTAATTCACCGGACGTTTTAATGATGCCTTCTTTATAATTTACTAATTGCACATAAAAATCTTTTTCGTAAAATGGAGAATTCCTCTTAATATTCAGATCAGTCTGATTTAATCCATTTTCGTATTTCACGATATCATATGATTCAGCCTGGTCGCGAAGCTGTTCTTTCGTATCTGCATACGTATTCATATTAACAAAGAAATAAATAGCCACACATAATACGATTAATGCGGCTGCAAGGATGCCGGAAAACCATAAAGTCAGACGAAGCCTGATCGTCATCTGCTAATCAACCCTCTCCCCGCAGTACATAGCCGGTTCCGCGCACGGTTTGGATAATGCGTTTGGCCCCGCCCTCCTCCAGCTTCTGACGGAGCATGGCAATGTAAACCTCGAGCACGTTCGACTCGCCGCTGAAATCATATCCCCAAATCTTTTCCATGATTGCGTCTCTGGTTAGTACCCGGCGCGGATTTTGCATAAATAAGAGCAGCAGATCATATTCCTTCGCCGTTAATTCAATCCGCCTTCCGGAACGAATGGCTTCACGGGAATCCAGATCCAGTGCCAAATCGTCAAAAACGATTTTGTTGCTGCTCGAATCATCCATTTTGTCTGATTTACGGCGCAGCAAAGCACGGACCCTTGCCAGAAGCTCCTCCAGCGCAAACGGTTTAATCAAATAATCGTCCGCTCCGGCATCAAGCCCCTTTACCCGGTCCGAAATATCATCCTTTGCCGTCAGCATAAGAATAGGGACTGTGCTTCCGCCTTCCCGAACACGGCGGCACACTTCCCAACCATCCACTTGCGGCATCATGACATCAAGAATAAGCATGTCCGGATCCGCCGTTAAGAGCAGCTTTAGTCCTTCCATACCATTGCTTGCCGTTGTTACTTCATAACCTTCAAACGCAAGGCTTCTTCTAAGTAAAGAGGTAATTTTGTCATCGTCATCTACAACCATAATATGCTGTCTCATTTCATTCTCCCCCTGAATAACTTCTCTGCTCTTCTATAAAAGAAGCGCAGAGTCTTTCTTACTCTGCGCTTCCGTTATGACTTACTCGGCGTTAAATTTGTTTTTGTCGCCGATCTCCACCTGCAAATCCATCTTTTCGCCTCTGCGGACAATGTTCAGTACGGCTTTATCGCCTACTTTACGTTTCTGGATCTCGGCGATGAGCGCTTGCGTATTCGAATACGTTTTGCCATCGATGCCAAGGATCACGTCAAATTGTTTCAGATCGGCAATGTATGCCGGAGAGTTGTAATACACGTTGCTGACGATCGAGCCTTGGACTTTATCCATGCCCAGCTGCTTCGCAATCGCATCCGTTACATCGCCAAGCTCAGCACCGATGAATGGAACCGGCTCTTTAGGAACTTCCTTATTGTTTTTAAGCGTATCCAGAACTTCCTGAATCGTACTTGTAGGAATCGCGAAGCCGATACCTTGTGCTTGCGAGCTGACTGCTGTATTAATACCGACAACCTCACCGTTTACGTTCAGAAGCGGACCGCCGGAGTTACCCGGATTAATGGAAGCATCCGTTTGGAGCAAATGTTTGTACTCGCGGGTGCCGTCTGTATCCTGAATATCAATCGGACGTTCTTTTGCACTCAATACGCCAACGGTTACGGTATGGTCAAAGCCATATGGGTTGCCAATGGCTACAACCCAGTCACCGATATTAATTTTATCCGAGCTGCCAAGCGGCAGTGTTGGGAATGCTTTATCGCCCGTCACTTTCAATACCGCAAGGTCAAGATCAAAGCTGGAGCCAAGAAGCTCGGCCTTAAACGGCTTATCATAGCCTTGAACCGTTACTTCGATCTTATCGGAATCTGCAACCACGTGCTGGTTCGTCAGGATATAACCATCCGATTCGAAGAAGAAGCCCGTACCAATTCCCGACGCTTGCATGTTGCTGTCATCGCCATTATTCTCTTGCTGCTGGTTAGCATCCGGTGCTTCCTCACCAAAGAACTGGCGGAAGAACGGATCGTCCAAAATACTGCCGCTTCCGCTGCCGCCGCGCGCAGCCGGCTTCACATAAGTCTCGATCTTAACAACTGCCGGACTTGCCGTCTCGAACAGCTTCGCAATATTATCCGGTCTTGCTGCTGCTACCGATGCTCCGCCGTTGCCAGCTGTAGAACTTTCTGCCGTTGTTCCTGAACTTGCACCCGAGCCGTTCTCCGCCTGCTTCGAGGAGAATACCGAATTGCTGGTGAACCAGTTATTCGTATCCGAGGCGTACATTAATCCGCCCATCAGGCCGCCAACCACAACTACACCGGCCAAGAAGGAGACGAACATTCCTTTTATCGGACTCTTCTTACGCGGTTCACGTGTTTGCCAGCCGCTTTTAGCAGACTGCTGATTATAAGTAAAAGGACGTAACGGCGCAGGCGGCGTTACTTCCACTCTCGACTGCTGCTGGTCCGGCTCAGGCTCGCTGCCGTCAGATGCCGCTGCATAGTATTCCTGCGGGTTAGACCGGGACGGCACGGAAGCTCCATTATCATCCGGTGCGGAAGATTTGAATGGTCCGTATGAATAATAATAGGAAGTTTTACCCGGAGCTTCCGATCCTTCAGCTGATGCTGTTGTATTCTCGTCTTCACGCGGATTGTTGTCTTCACCGTTCGCACGATTCTGAAAGAAATCGTCGTATTTTTTGTTCTGATCGTCCATTTCCGTCTCCTCCTTGATCTATTCCAATAAAGCAGCCGAATCTTGTAATTGTCGGCGCTCTCAATTCCTGTATACCTATCATGCACATTCTACCTTAAAACAAACTTAAAATGAATTAAAACGAACATAAAAAAAACGTCTAACGACGTTATTTCTATGCACTTTTGCCTGTCACTCTACCAAACTCTCCATTCCACGATAGAGAGCTTGGCGTGCCGTATTTTATTGTGGAAACAGCTTTTCAACTTCTCTCAGTACTTCCTTCGCCTTATCAATCCATTTCGCATCGACATGGGCATCCGGATTGGAAGGGGACTGAAATTGATCAAACAATGCCCCAACGACGCGGGCGCTTGCTTCAGGATCATTGCCTTCCTGATATTCATGCCTCAGAACATAGGGAGTTCCTAACGTAATGATGGCATTTGTATCTGCCGTTACGTCTACGACACTGCCGTTAGTTACTTGAAAGGGCAGGCGAAGCCATACCTTATTCTCCTGATCTAATGCCCGGTCGAAGGACCCGTTCGTATAATCCCAGTTGCCCCCGAGCGAGAATTGATGCTGCTCAAGCCAGTCCCTGGAATCAGTAAATGCTTGCTGACGGGCTTCCAGTGATGATGAAAGTGGAATCATGACAGTTCAGCTCTCCTTTGGCATCTCTTGCTTGATTAACCGCTAAAGGATAATATGTCCCGCCATCCCGTTATTTATGTGTTTTTTACCCAGCCTTTGCGATGGGCCAGAACCGCAAGCTGCGTCCGGTCCTCCAACTCGCATTTCATCAGGAGGTTGCTGACATGGGTTTTGACTGTTTTTACGCTAATATGAAGCTCTTCGCCGATTTCCTTATTGGAGCGGCCTTCCGCGATGAGCAGAAGCACTTCCTTCTCCCGTTCCGTCAGCTCCTCGTCACCCGATTGGGCCGTACGCTGGCGCAAGCCTCTCGTCAGAGCCTGGGAAACATCCGCCGTCATGACCGGCATCCCTTTCACTGCACCATGCAGCGCATAAATAAGCTCCTCCGCCGAAACCGTCTTGAGGACATAACTTACCGCTCCCGCTTCAATTGCCCCGTAAACTTTGTCATCTTCAAGGAAGCTGGTAAGCATGATGATCTTCAGGTTCGGATATTTGGCGATCATTTGCCGGGTTGTCTCAATGCCATCCATCCCCGGCATCATCAGGTCCATCAGAATTACATCCGGTATGCCGGAGGCAATGCCCGCCTCCAGGAGCGAAATAGCAGCCTGACCGCTGCTTGCTTCAGCTACAACCTCAAACTTCGGCTCCAGCATCAAATACGTGCGCAAGCCTGTTCTCACCATATCATGGTCATCAACAATCATAACTTTTAACGTATTAGTCCCGCTCATCGTTGCCCCTCCATATTTTCGGTATGGTAACCTTCACTCTTGTGCCGCTGCCCGGCTTGCTAATAATTTCAGCCTGACCGCCCAGCTGCTGGGCCCGCTCCTGCATCGTGGATAATCCGTAAGAACCGCGTCTTACCTGATCTGCCCGAAAGCCCGTTCCGTCATCCTGAAGAATAAGCACAACCTGCCGTTCATTCTCCGTCAAGCTTAATGAACAGCTTTGCGCACCGGAATGCTTCACTACATTGGCCATTGCCTCCTGGACAATAAGGAACAGCTGATGCTCCTTCGCCTCGGTGAGCGGTTCAGTCAGCCGCCAGTCAAATACGCCTTGCAGCCCATTCTGACGGCAATAATCCGGAAACCATTTGTCTAGCGCCTCGAGCAGCGTACGCCCCTCCAGCTCCATCGGACGAAGCTGCGCGATAAATATCCTCATCTGTTTTTGCGCTAGCGTTGACATCTGAATAAGCTGATCCAACACGGAAGCGGCGCGCTCCTGATCAATTTCTTGAAGCTTCGGAAGCGAAGAGGCGCACATATGCATGGCAAACAGCTGCTGGCTGACCGTATCGTGGAGGTCTCTTGCTAACCTTTTCCGTTCCTCTTGAACGGCCGCTTCATTAGAAGCAGCTTGTGACATGACCTGTTCTTCCCCGGTCATCTGGAGCCGCTTCATCCTCTCCTGCATCAGTTCGGCAAGCTCATTGAATTCGTGGTACAGCTCGGAGAAGGAGAAATCGCCGGATTCCGTAATCCGGACTTCGAAGTTCCCGTTGACCGCCTGTTTCAGCGCCAGCTGCAGCGTGTCAATCCGCCTCTGAATATGCTGGCCCGTCCAATACCCAAACCCTGCACTAACAAGCAGAAAGACGGAGGCTGCGCCGTAGCGCACTTCCGTCTGAACTCTGTCCCCATCTGCTAATCCAGTCCATACCGCAATAGCAAGCACCAGTGCCGTTACCGAGGAGGCAACAAACATGGTGAGCAGCCGCCATTTGCCGCCGCGGAACAATCGAACGATCATAAACGTCTATCCCACCTTCGTAACGCGAACATCGCCGACGAACGTGCTAACGACGAGTTTGATTTTTTTGTCCGTCTCTTCATAGTAAGGCGAATGAATGTTAATGCTCTTGAACATTCCGCCTTCCTTCTGACCCAGAATCTTCACATCGCCTACAAAAGCACTCGATATAACCTGTACGCCTACTTCATAGTCGTTAGGTACATACACCTTTACATCGCCTATAAAAGAAGAGATACAGATCTTCGTCTCGCCAAACGGAATTTGTGCTTTCGTCAAATCAACAATCGTATCACCGATAAAATGGGATATATTCAGCGGCTTCAGCTCCCAATAATCCTGGCCAATATGAATATCTCCGATAAATCCCGATCTCGACTGTGCATTTGGATCATGGTTCCAATATTCAAAAGATCCATGCTTGGAGCGCTGGTGCTGCTCGCGGATATGCTCTCTCACCTGATGCTTGTGCTCCCGGATATGCCGCTTCTGCTCATTGATTTGCTGACGCAATTCACGCTTGAAGTTTTGATGCGGTCTCCCGTGATGATAAGGACCCCTTCTTAAATCAGGCTCGGGGTCCCCGCCAACCTTATGATCCGTGAAGGCTTTGGCATCTCCCGGGTTTGGGTTGCCGGCATCTGTTCGATTCGCATCTTCCTCACCGGCCTTGGTTGGATCCGGGTGAAGCGGAGGCGCAGCAGGTATGTCACCTTTATAATCGGTATATGCGTTATATGACTTCCATTCATCATCATATTGAGGAGGCTCCTGGTGACGGTGCCGCGGACGGCGCAAGAAGTTAATGCCTACCAGTATGATAATGATTGGCCAAGCATATGAAACGATGTCGCTAAACGACCAGGAGAACCACTCCAGATTATGACCCAGAAATATAAACCCGAGTAAAATCATCATCCCCGCCCACCAGCCGGAGCCGTGACCGTGACGGCCGGCAAGCAGTCCATGCAGACCAATCCAGAGCAGCACGACTGGCCAATAATTGGAGATAATCTCGCCAATACTAATGTCGTAATCAATCATGCCCAGTTGTTTTAACAGAAAGAATACGCCAACGGCAATGATGACAAGACCCGATAACAGCCGGTTTAGAAAGCTTCCATTCAATTTTAGTCAACTCCCTGCCAGTACTTCTTAATGTCTTATGCTACTTAGTATAGCTAATGCAAGTAGGGTTATAAAGGGACGGCCGATTGAACTTGGCATCGGTCTCGAGACTGAGAACAGGAATTCTGTTTTTCTAAAAATCGATCTTTAAATGCTAATTCTGCAAAAAATATCTAACATGCGTCATAAAACATCACGCAAATACGTTGACATTACTTACTTTGGCTATTTATAATGGTGAGCGGATTCATAGAGACAGAGAAACCTTACATCAATTACGACTATGAACAACAGGAGTTGAATCAATGGATGTAGCAGAACTGTCGAGAGGGCTGGATACCGTCTGGGTTGTCTTGACAGCAGCAATGATCTTGCTGATGGAAGGCGGGTTTGCCCTGCTTGAAGCCGGTTTTGTCCGGCAGAAGAATGCGGTTAGCATTATTATGAAGGTTTTTGTCGACATTGTTTTTGGTGCACTTGTCTTTTACTTCTTTGGCTTCGCCATCATGTACGGCAAAGACATTGGCGGCTTGTTCGGCTCATCCGGATTTCTGCTCAATGGGGACTTATCACACATCAGTCTGAATATTTCCCACGAGACCTATTGGCTGTTCCAATGCGCCTTCGTCATCGCCGTCATCTCGATTGTATCCGGAGCCGTTGCGGAACGGATTCATTTCCGGGCCTATATCTTATTGACCATTGCCATGACTGGTCTGATCTATCCGCTGTCAGGGCACTGGGTATGGGCAGTAAACGGCTGGTTAGGCAAGCTTGGCATGATTGATTTTGCCGGTTCGGCAGCCATCCATGCCCTTGGCGGATTTGCGGCGCTGGCTGCAACCTTGTTTATCGGTCCGAGAATCGGCAAGTTCTCACCCGACGGCAAAGTGAACATCGTATCACCATCTAATCTTCCGCTGGCTTCCGTTGGCGCCTTTATACTCTGGTTTGGCTGGTTCGGCTTTAATGCCGGCAGTACGCTCAGCGCAACCAACGCCGCAATTGGCCACATTGCCGTAACAACTATGTTGTCCGCTGCATCAGGCGGAGCGATTTGTATTCTGTTTACGATGTTCCGTTACCGGAAAGCGGACCCGCCGATGGTTATCAACGGCTCTCTAGCCGGTCTTGTCGGCATTACTGCGGGCTGTGCCTTTGTATCCGACGGCGCGGCCATCTGGATTGGGGCTATTTGCGGCATTGCGATGGTGCTTGTTACCGAATACCTGGAGCGCAAACAAATCGATGATCCGGTCGGAGCCTTTGCAGTGCATGGCATTAGCGGCAGCATCGGCACATTGGCTGTTGGTCTCTGCGCAATCCCCGAGCTTACAGAGGGCGTCGGACAAGGCTACTACGGTCTGTTATACGGAGGCGGCTGGAACCTGCTCGGTGCACAGGCGCTTGGACTTGTCGTCATCGCCATTTGGGGATTTGCCGTCACCTGGGCTGTCTTGCTGCTGATTCGCAAAATCATGCCGGTACGCGTTTCCAGGGACGAAGAGCTTATTGGCCTCGATGTCGGTATCCATGGCGTTCCTGCATACAACCAGGAAAATGATTTCATTGATGTGGATCACATTACAAGAAAATAATAAAACAGACAAAAGGCGTTCCTCCGGAAGGGGAACGCCTTTTGTTTATGGGTATAATTATCGATATAGTTCATTAACCAGGTCTCCCGAGATGGTCACAATATCTGTCGGTGACGATACTTGAATGGATCTGGCATGCTCAATTTCCAGTCGGAGAGCACGTACTTGCTCCATTGGTTTCTTAACAAAATGAATATATTCAACAGCCAAATGATGATCCGGCTTTCGGCCGGACAATAACCGACGCAACGTGGACATAGACTGATAAGCCCGCTCTTCCTTCAGACGCCGCTTCTCATATCGTTCAACCATTTGCTCGATTTCTGCGATTTCCTGCTCTTTCTTCGCCACATACGCATCGATAAAAGGCAGCACTTCCGCTGCTTTACGATGATGGGATGAAGAATGATTCGTTTGGATAATTGGATCAGTCATGATAGCTCACCTGTCTTCACTGCGTGATTATTTCTTACATAACTAATATACAATAAAGATTCGCTCTTGAAAACTTAAAATATGTAACATTAGAAAATTTGATAAAGATAAAAAACCGTGCTTCCTTCAAAATAGGAAAAAAGAGGAACCGGGGATCGGTTCCTCTTGTTGATTCGTCAAAGTTATTACTTCTCCGCTTTTTGAGTTTGTTGATTTGCAGCTTTACCAGCTGCATTGTTTTGGTTGAACTCCTCAGCGAATTCTGCGTTGAACTTGTTGTTGTTTTGCGCTTTGTTGTTTTTGTTTTTAGCCATTGTAGTATTCACCTCCCCGTCCAACCTTAGTATGGCTGAGTGAAGGCTTATTATTCAGATGCGTATTATGATTCTAAGTACGTCTGAGGGATCGGTTTTCCCGCTTCAACCGCATGATTAATCTGGTTCAGCCACGTCTGAGACAGCTTGCCGTTGCCTTTGCGAAGCACCTGTACCGCAACGGTCCGCTTTCCCCACTGCTTATATACATCTTTTATCGTCTCAAAGTATAAGTCGAGCCTGTGGCCTTTGATGGCCGACCCGGTATCCGCAACTACGCCGTAGCCATAGCCCGGAATATAAAGCAGTGTACCAATCGGAAACAGCTTCGTATCAGCCGCTACGGTTGATACTTGCCCCCTTCTGACCTTCACCCCCGAATAAGTGATTCCGTATTGCGGGTGACCAGGGCGCTTACCTGTTGATTCATAACCTGCCGTATAGCCCGTAGCTATAACCTGCACGGTTGATAACGCCTGCTCCGCAATGGCTTCTACGGCTGCGGGTGCTTCCTTGCTATTCTCTTTGGTTGCTTCATGAACTTCATGCTTAACGGTAGGTGCTGCTGCAAGACCCGGAGCTGTAAACCCTCCTGTCAGCATTGCCGCAACCGCTACGCTTGAAATTGTTTTTTTACAAGTAAAAAAGCTTGTGACCATTTGGGCAGCTTCCTCCTCAGAAGAATAATTCCCAAACGGTCCAAGCTTTATTCATAACAGCCTAGATTGCTTTAGTTGCGATTTCGTTTTGCAGCAGCTCGATCAGCTCTGCTACCGGTTTAGCGCCGATATCCCCTTCGCCGCGCTTACGTACCGACACAGTGCCCGATTGCGCCTCGTTATCGCCGACCACGAGCATGTAAGGCAGCTTCTCAAGCTGTGCTTCGCGGATCTTATAGCCAAGCTTCTCGTTGCGCAGATCGCTCTCCACGCGAACGCCAGCCAGCTTCAGCTTCTCTTCCACTTCACGCGCGTAAGCCTCGTAAGCAGTCGATACCGGAATGACCTTCGCTTGTACCGGCGACAGCCAGAGCGGCAATGCACCAGCGAAGTTCTCCAGAAGGAAGGCCGTCATCCGTTCCATAGTACTGATGATCCCGCGGTGGATAACGACCGGACGATGCTTCTTGCCGTCCTCGCCGATATATTCAAGCTCGAAGCGGTCTGGGAGCAGGAAGTCGAGCTGTGCAGTCGACAATGTCTCTTCCTTGCCAAGAGCCGTTTTGATCTGAACGTCAAGTTTAGGACCGTAGAACGCCGCTTCGCCTTCTGCCTCGAAGAATGGCAGTTCAAGCTCTTCGACTACCTCACGCAGCATACGCTGCGACATTTCCCACATCTCATCATTCTGGAAGTACTTCTCTGTGTCTTGCGGATCACGGTAAGACAGACGGAAGCGGTATTCTGTAATGCCGAAATCTTCATAAACTTTGCGGATCAGATTCACAACTCGAGCGAACTCTTCCTTGATCTGATCCGGACGGCAGAAGATATGCGCATCATTCAGCGTCATCGCGCGTACGCGGTGCAGGCCAGTCAAAGCACCGGACATTTCATAGCGGTGCATCGTGCCCATCTCGGCAATACGGACAGGAAGATCGCGGTAGCTTCTCATGTCGCTCTTGTATACCATCATATGATGCGGACAGTTCATCGGACGAAGAACAAGCTCTTCGTTGTCCAGAGCCATCAGCGGGAACATGTCTTCGCTGTAATGCTCCCAGTGACCGGAGATCTTGTACAATTCCACGTTAGCAAGTACTGGTGTATACACATGCTCATAGCCAAGACGCTCTTCCAAGTCAACGATATAACGCTCAAGCGTACGGCGAACCTTTGCGCCGTTTGGCAGCCACAGCGGCAAGCCTTGGCCCACCTCGCGGGAGAAGGTGAACATCTTCAACTCTTTGCCCAGCTTGCGGTGGTCACGTTTCTTCGCTTCTTCCAGGAAGTGCAGATGCTCATCCAGCTGTGCTTTCTTGGCGAAGGCCGTACCGTAAATACGCTGCAGCATCTTGTTCTTCGAATCCCCGCGCCAATACGCGCCGGCTACGCTCAGAAGCTTAAATGCTTTAATACGGCCAGTGGCCGGCAGATGCGGTCCGCGGCAAAGATCAAAGAATTCGCCTTGGTGGTACATCGTAATAACCGAATCCTCCGGCAGGTCGCGGATCAGCTCAAGCTTCAGATTATCATCGAGCTCCGTGAAAATGGCCAGAGCCTCTTCGCGGCTGACTACACGGCGGCGAATGTCAAGATTTTCATTCACGATGCGTTCCATTTCTTTCTCGATCTTGGTCAAGTCTTCCGGAGTCAGCGATTGATCCATATCGATATCGTAATAGAAACCGTCCTCGATAACCGGACCGATGCCCAGCTTCACATTTGCGTTGCCATACAGGCGTTTGATTGCTTGAGCCATCAGATGGGCCGTACTGTGACGGTAAACCTCGAGGCCATCGGCCGATTCAATCGTAACGATCTCGATTGCGGCATCAGATTCGATTGGCGCGTACACGTCAACGACTTTACCGTTGATTTTACCTGCGATAGCATTCTTGCGAAGACCCGGGCTGATCGAGCCCGCTACTTCTTCGATTGTTGTTCCAGCTGCATACTCCCGAATCGCGCCGTCTGGAAAAGTAACTTTGATAGACATTGATTTCCCTCCTGAAAAAGTTGGCATAGCACGCGGGATGAACGCAAAAAAAGCACGCATCCCGCAAAGGGACGAGTGCTTGTTTACCCGTGGTTCCACCCTACTTCGACCGCTGACTATTGTCCTGGTGTCCCAGACAACTCAGCAATCCTTGTATTGATCTGATAACGGAGACAATCCGGTGCAGCTTAGTAATGACATGGTTAGTCACGTTCAACCGCACAGCTACAAAGGGGTATATTTGCGAATGTCTCGAAGGAAATTGCAGCCGAGTTTCCTCTCTCTGGGCCGACATTACCGGCAGATACATGTCTTTGTCATTGCTGTTTACATAGTTATGTCCAATATTATAGCCGCTTTAACCCCCATTGGTCAATAGATGCGGCTGTCAGGCTGGATGGTCCCGTTGCTTTCAAAGCATGGGCTGCAAGCCGGGCATTGGGTACAGAGCGATACGCGATTGTCAAAAATCGTCTCGATTGTCCGGATAACCTGCATATCCTCCTGCCTCGTATGGATCATTATATGCTTCGGTGAGACAGCAATGAGTGAGCTGATGACCATATCTTCTATATTCATTTCGGTTTCCAGCATCTCGGCCACTAACTTGTCCGAGTGGGGCTTCGGTTCAAAAGGCTGAAATTTCTCATTGAACAGGACAAACTCATGGCTTCCTTTATGGACAAGATGGACAATCGGCACTTTGGATTCCTGCAAGCCTACAAAATATTTCAGCAGCGAAATAAACTCCTGATATTGCTTATCCAGTACATATTCGTCCAACGCATAATCAACAATTTCGGCTAATTCTGTCCGGTATGGCTGCAGCCGAAAGGATGTTAAGCCCGACAAATTTAAAACCGAGTTCTCCTGCAAATAACGGTCAATTTCATCAGCAACCTTTGTTTTGCGGCGCTGCCGGTCCGCATCCAGAAATCTCGTTCCCAGACCGTCCCACTCTGTTCCGTGAAGCAGCTCGTGACAATATTTTTCGATAACAGGTGCATCAATAGCATGGTTATTCCTGTATTTTCTCCGAATGATGGCTGCCAGAATGAGTGGTTCCATATCGGTTACGATGAATTCGGCAAGTGCTTTGGAAGCCGCTTGATACACCGATTGGCTATGGTCAGCCAGTTGAAAATAAGGCAGGATCGCTTGGCAGCTAATCTCCTTCTCGGATAGCAGCGTGTACGCTATAGCCTCTCCTTCGATGTTTGCGATATGTAGATCATTGGTTGTGTACTCCGCCATCAACGCCGCTAATTGGGCAGCCGATTGCTCCATGTTCGAAGGCAGCGTTACGGTAAACAGCTCCATGAGCTCACCCCTTTCATTCCCCTTATAAGTATATGGCTGGGGGGTTGGGTATATACGAATGGAGTGAGTGGGAGATGATGGGGAGTTATCCTTCGACACTGGGCCATGCACTAACACTGCCTATACTATTTGTAGTATTCCGGCGTCTACAACCGGCTACATTGGATTGTATCCAGCGAAATCGTCTAGAACTTGGGCTTTTTGAGCGTACGTTGGATTGTATCCAGCATATTTTCGAATTTGGCAAGTAAATGGCTGGTTAAATGCAAATTATGCTGGATTGAATCCAACCTACCGGCCATCTTCAGCTCTCGGCGCGCCTTGAAATTGGATAAAATCCAACGTAGACACGAGGACTACTCTGTTGGTTGGTGGAGATAAATTTTTTTGTGAGTCAAGAGCTTGGGGCTGACGTCGTAGCAGAGTTTGATCATGGGGTCATCCAGGATGGACAGATTTTTGACCGCAATCATATTGAATCCGTGAGGTGGTCCCTCGAGATAAACACGGTCTGGCGGAATGATCTCAACCGGTTTGCCGGCCATATCGACATTGGAGTTATAATCCCGCAATGCAAATATGTGATATCCGAAGGATTGAAGGTACTTTACGATATCGCTTTGATCGAGTCCGTTGCTCCAATCAACGTAATGGCGATGGACTTCGAATATGATGTGGGGAGCTTCCTCCGCCGGCAGATCCAGCTGGCTTTCTGCACCCTGCAGAACCGTTTGCTCCAGCCCTTCAATATCGAGTAGGATCAGGTCCAGCTTGCTGATCTCCTGCTCCTTCACGTAAGTATCAATGGAGGTGGTAGAGAACACAGCCGGATCCTCCTCGAGGCTCTCAGTCACGAGTTCTGCATGAGCAAAGGAATCATCCCCGATCAGCTTCATCCTGCCCTCTTCGTTTTTCCATAGCCCTAGCCGCCATGCCTTAATATTGCCGAGTCCATTTCGCTCAGCGTTATGCTTCAGCATGTTGTACTGGTCTTTGTTCGGCTCAAAGCAATGTACCGTCCCTTCCTGCCCGGCGAGCTCTTTCGCAACAAGAAGCGCCTGATCGCCAAAGTACGCCCCGCCAATAAGCACGTTTTTGGCTTGCCTCGAGAATATCGTCAGGAGCTTGGTTGTCTGCGGCTCCCAAACATGGTCGGGACAGTCCGGCTCCGACAGCAGAAAATCCCGTGCAATCTTGGTCCGGTAATAGAAATCAAAGGTTAATCCGCTTGCGATCTCCTTCCTGAGGATCGTATTCTCATCGAATATAGCATCGAGTATTGGCCCCGTTATTTCTTCCCTCATATTGATATCGTTCCGGTGCAGTCTGTCTTCCATTTGCTTGATGGCGGCAATCAATTTCTGCTGGTCCATCGATTCACACATCCTTCTCCATTAGGCATGATCCTGAAAAAGAATATGTGACATCCGCCATTTTTAGTAGCCTGTTAACTCCCTCCGGCATAAAAAAAGCATCCAAGCCCCATAAAACGGGACCGGATGCTTAGATTTGAATTAGTTCTGCATAACAAAATCTTTTGCAGCATGCTCATGATCATCATACATTTTGATCGTATTGTATTTCGTATCGCGCTGCGCCGGGATTTTGCCCGATTCACGGATAAGCTGAAGAATAAGTTCAATGTTCACTTTATGAGTGGTGCCTGCAGCCGATACGACGTTCTCTTCGATCATGGTGCTTCCGAAGTCATTGCAGCCGTACGAGAGCGACTGCTTGCCGATATCCGGACCCATCGTAACCCAGGAAGACTGGAAGTTATCGATATTGTCGAGCATGATTCGGCTTACCGCGACCATCTTCAAATACTCTTCCGGCTTCGACTTCTCAACTTTCTTCATGTTCGTGTTGTCCGGTTGGAACGGCCAGCAGATGAAGGCGAGGAAGCCTTTCGAGTCGTAACCGTTCGCAAGGCATTCATCCTGCGCATCGCGGATCCGGAGCAGGTGAAGCGCGCGCTCTTCGGCAGTCTCGCCAAAGCCGTATACCATCGTAGCCGTTGTGTTCATGCCATGACGGTGTGCGGACTTCATAACATCCATCCAGTCCGTCCAGGAGCCCTTCAGACGGCTGATTTTGCGGCGGGTGCGGTCGTCGAGAATCTCGGCACCGCCGCCCGGCAGCGAATCAAGACCAGCTTCGTGAAGCTGGCGGATGACCTCATCAAGCGAGAGGCCTTCGGAAACATCCTTCATCTTCTGAATCTCGGCCGGTGAGAAGGAATGCATCGTAATATCCGGGAAATGCTGCTTGATCTCGCGAAGCAGATCCGTATAGTAGGAGAATGGCAGGTTCGGGTTGGTGCCGCCCTGCATCAGAATCTCCGTACCGCCTACATCAATCGTTTCCTGAATTTTATTAAGTATCGTTTCGTTCGAAAGGACATAGCCCTCATTAGAACCCGGCGCACGGTAGAACGCGCAGAACCGGCAATACACATCGCAAATATTTGTATAGTTGACGTTCCGGCCTACGACAAATGTCGTAATCGGTTCAGGATGGCGTCTCAGCATGAGCTGATTCGCAACCTCGCCCATTTTTTCAATTTCATCGGATTCAAGCAGCGTCACACATTCGTCGAAAGTAATCCGTTCTCCGAGCAGCGCTTTATCCAAAATCTGGTCCAACGTAGACATCGCAAGACCTCCTTATCTTTCCGTTCTTAATAGCTATCAATTCATCCTATCATATCTCGTTCTTGTCCGTCATCTTTCGTATGTTACGGAAAAACGAAAAAACACGGCTTGTCGCATGCGACAGCCGCATTTTTCGCTTATTTTGAAAGAAATTAACCTCGCAGGGCTGAATCCAGATCGGTAATCAGATCTTCGATATCCTCTAGGCCTACGGAGTAACGGACAAGTCCGTCCGTAATTCCGCGCTCGTAACGCACTTCTCTTGGCATTGCCGCATGGGACATTTTGGCCGGGTAGGATAAAATGCTTTCCACGGCGCCGAGGCTAACCGCTACAAGCGGCAGCTGAACGCGGCTGAGAAGCGATGCGGCACGCTCGCCGCTGCCTACGTCGAAGGATACAACAGCTCCGTAGCCCTTCGATTGCTTCTCGTGAATTTCGCGGCCCGGATGATCCTCAAGACCAGGGTAATACACTCTGGTAACCTCCGGATGGTCCGACAGCCATTCTGCCAGCCTGCGGGCACTGCGTTCACTGTGCTCCATGCGGGCCTGAAGAGTCTTCATGCCGCGCATAAGAAGCCAGCTCTCATGAGCACTCAAAACCGCGCCAAGGCCGTTCTGCAGCTGATATAAGCGGCGGCCAAGCGCTTCGTCCTTCGTTACAGCAAGTCCAGCCAATACGTCACTATGGCCGCTCAGAAATTTCGTTGCGCTATGCAGCACAATATCTACGCCAAGCTCGAATGGACGCTGATGGTAAGGAGTCATGAACGTATTGTCGAGCATCGTAAGAAGTCCATGTTCTTTGGCCCAGCCCGTTACACGTGAGATATCGGTAATTTTGAGTGTCGGGTTGGAAGGCGTCTCCATAAAGACTGCTTTCGTATTTGGCTTCAAAGCCGATTGCACCTGATCAAAATCCGTCATATCAACAAAAGTCGTTTCAATATTGAAACGGGTCAATACAGCCGTGAGCAGACGGTATGTACCGCCGTAAACATCCTCCGTCACGATGACATGGTCACCTGCTGACAACAGCATGAAAGCCGTCGAGATGGCAGCCATGCCGGACGCAAACGCAAAACCGCGGGTACCGCCTTCAAGCAAAGCGATATAGTTCTCAAGCGCTTCACGCGTCGGGTTGCCGGAACGGCTGTAATCATGATGCGGCGGATTCATAATATCAGCTTGATGGAAGGTTGATGCCTGGAAAATCGGCGCGCTGGATGCACCTGTTTGCTCATCAATTTCAGCGCCGAAATGGAGCAGCTTGGTCGCAAAGCTGCGTTCGGAAATTTTTTCAAGATTATGCCGGTCACTCATTATTCCTTACGCCTCCCCGATTTCTCGTTTTGCCGCAGCCAAAGCCTGCTCGAGATCTGCAATCAAGTCATCGGCATGCTCAATTCCTACGGAGAAACGAAGAAGACGGTCATCCACACCGATTTTTTGACGAATCTCAACCGGAATGTCCGCATGTGTCTGAACGGCCGGGTAAGTCATAAGCGATTCCACGCCGCCAAGGCTTTCTGCGAAAGCGATCAGCTTAATGTGGCGAAGAATGGGCTCCACATAGCGGGCATCCTTCAAGCGGAAGGAGAAAATGCCCGTATTGCCCGACGATTGCTTGTTCTGCACCTCATGACCTGGATGATGAGGCAGCGCAGGGTAGTAAACATCCTCAATCGCCTCATGCTCCAGCAAGTAGTTCGCAATCGCCGTTGCATTAGACTGATGGCGTTCCATGCGGAGTGCCAGCGTCTTCATGCCGCGCATCAAGAGCCAGGAATCTTGCGGTCCAAGGACAGCGCCAAGCGAGTTATGAAGGAAAGCCATTTGCTCAGACAGCTCTTTCCCTTTCGTTACGATCAGACCTGCAAGGACGTCGTTGTGACCGCCCAAGTATTTGGTCGCGCTGTGCACTACGATGTCCGCACCAAGCTCAATCGGACGCTGGAAGAACGGAGTAAGCAAGGTATTGTCTACAATAGTAAGGAGACCTTTGGACTTCGCCCAAGCGGAAATCCGCTCCAGGTCGGTAATCATCATCAGCGGATTCGTAGGCGTCTCGATCAGAACGGCCTTTGTATTCGACTGGAGCAGCTCGGACATGCCGTCAAGATCATTCGTATCTACATAGGAAGCCGCAACCCCAAATCTCGACATGATTTTTTCAAGCAAACGGTAAGTGCCGCCGTACAAATCAAGCGATACGATCAGGTGATCACCCTGGCTGAACAAAGAGAAGATCGTAGTCAAAGCGGCCATACCGGAGCTGCAGGCAAAACCTGCATCACCGGATTCAAGCTGAGCAGCCGCTTCTTCCAGCACGGTACGTGTCGGGCTTTTGGTACGGGCATAATCAAAACCAGTGCTTTGGCCAAGCTGAGGATGGCGGAATGCGGTTGCCTGATAGACCGGGAAGCTGATCGCACCCGTAACTGGCTCCTTCACGGAGCCGATTTGCGCAAGATGACTTTCCATTTTCATAAAATTCGTCCGTCTCCTTCTATACGTTAGTAGATATTTATTTAGATACCTGCACCCAAATCATAAGGCGTTTGTTGGTATACATAATAGTTCAACCAATTCGAGAACAGCAGGTTCGCATGGGAACGCCATGTCGAATAAGGCAATTTTTCCGGATTATCTCCCGGGAAATAGTTCTTCGGAAGCTCAACTTCCATGCCTTTAGCTTTGTCGCGGTCATATTCATACTTCAGTGTAAGAGGGTCGTATTCCGAATGCCCGCTGACAAAAACTTGTCTGCCGTCTTTCGAAGCTACAATATATACGCCGGAATCCTCGGACTCGGACAAAATTTCCAAATCCCCGATTTGTTCAATATCCTCGCGGCGAACCTCGGTATGTCGGGATTGCGGAACAAAGAACATTTCATCAAAGCCGCGGAGCAGATTAACGTTCTGCTTCTCGGTCGTATGCGGGAACACGCCAAAAATCTTCTTATCCAGATCGTATTTCGGAACACCGTAATGATGGTAAAGGCCAGCCTGTGAGGCCCAACAGATATGGAAGGTCGACGTAACCTGACGTCTGCTCCAATCCATAATGTCCTTCAGTTCTTCCCAATAATTCACGTCTTCGAAAGACAGATGTTCCACCGGAGCGCCTGTAATAACAAGACCGTCATAATACTGATCTTTAATATCATCGAACGTCTTATAAAAAGATTCAAGATGTTCATGCGATGTATTTTTGGACGTATGAGTCTTCGGATGCAGCAGTACAATCTCGACCTGCAGCGGTGTATTGCCAATCAGACGAAGAAGCTGCGTTTCGGTCGTTTCTTTGGTGGGCATCAAGTTCAATATGGCAATCCGCAACGGACGGATATCTTGATGGAAAGCGGTGCTTTCATCCATAACGAAAATGTTCTCATTGTTCAAAATCTCTTTGGCTGGTAAAAAATCAGGTACTTTAATCGGCATTGCAATTCACTCCTTTGCTTCGATATCGGCTTTCTCAACGCAAAAAAGACCCTTTCTGCCGTGAGAAAAGGTCGTGCGCTCGTCAAAAAAAGAGCTCTCGCCTCCCTCATCTCTCAGAAACTAAAGTTTCCGCAAGAATTAGCACCGTGCTTACGCCGGTTGCCGGGCTTCATCGGGCTAGTCCCTCCGCCTGCTCTTGATAAGAAAGTGGTTCTATTCGGTTGTCGAATTCCAATTCTATTCTTAACTTTAATGGATTCCGTCATTCGCGTCAAGGACGTTATTTACATATGCTGTAGAAGGTCATTTTAAAGGGCGTTCGTCCTATATTTCCGCTTGAATGTCAAGTGTATGCAGGAGTATACTAGACAAGGATTAAAAGCCAATTTTTCAAGAACAATAAAGGGTAAAGGAGTGCAAACAGACATGGAAGGCGACCGACCTAAGCCTGACAACAATCGAATACGGCAGCTGCCGGATCTACCGTTGCTCAAGCGGGCGCTTACGCTTTAAGTCCGTTCTTTTGCACATTCATCCGGCAGTGTCTCCGTTTCAAAAGAGAGGAGAAGCTCGGATGAAAATTCGTCATGTAAACAATGGGGTATTCACCCTGATCGAAGACATTAATGAAACGCTGGTTCCTGCCGCGGAAGGCTTCTATTGGATTGATGCCGACGTTGAGGATCTTGCTATCCTGCAGCCGCTGTTTGGCATGCATGATCTGGCCGTCGAGGACTGCCTGAGCGAAGAGGAGCAGCGCCCTAAACTTGAAATTTATGAAAACCAATATTTTATTGTTATTAACAGTATCCGGTTTGATGACGAGGAAATTTTCCTGCGCGCGCTGAACATCTTTCTAGGACGTCATTATATTATTACCATTACGAAGCAAAAGCTGAACGAACTTCGCAGCTTGAAACCCATTCTGTGGGAGCAGGAAGTTAACCGGCCGGACTATTTCCTATACCATCTGGTCGACATCGTTGTCGACAATTACTTCCTCGTTGGTGACCGGATCGACAACCGGATCGAGATGCTGGAAGAAGATATATTAATGAATACAAAAAAATCGCATCTGAACGAAATCATCGGTTTGCGCGGCGAGATTTTGTGGCTGAAGAAAGTGCTTGGTCCGCAAAAGGATCTCATCGCCACGCTGAACAAGCGGGATTTGAAACTGATTGATGACCAGCTGCAAAAGTACTTCAGCGACATTTATGAGAACGCCGTAAAAATCGCCGAGTCTTTCGACACGTATCGAGAGCTCATGGGCAACTTACGAGAAGCTTATCAGTCGAGTATCTCCGCCAGGGCGAACGAAATCATGCGCGTGTTCACCGCGATGACGACCATATTCATGCCACTGACCTTTATTACCGGGATCTATGGGATGAACTTCGACTTTATTCCGGGGATGCATGTGCGCGGCGGATCGATTATTCTGCTTGGCATAATGATGGTGCTCGGTGCAGGGATGCTGATTGTGTTTAGGAAGAAAAACTGGTTGTAATGCGGGAATGTGGGAGCCGCCCTGGTGTTGGGGCGGCTTTTTTTGCGCGCTGGCTGGTCGGCAGCTTGTGGAGCGTTCGGGGCAGCGGGTCGGGGCTGGGTCGGCGTGCTTCGGGGACGGGGGGATCTCCTTTCAGCCGCTGTTGTCCGTTCTTATCTTGAATCAATTTTCAAGTGGTGGATAAGAACGGACAAAGGCGGTCGTTACACTCTTCAATGGAGATCTCCCCCTTACCCCTGCGCCCCTCCCAGCCCCTCCCCAGCCCCTTCCTTGCTCCCTGCCGCCCTCCCTGCACCTCCCGCAGCGCCGCCGCCCAAAACCCCAGGCGGCTCTGGAGGTGGGACCGGGATGTAGGCTCAGGTGCTGCGCACGAGCCTGGTTCCGTACCAGATTAGTTACTTTAAAATGCAATAAAGACCCTCATAGGGTCCTATAGCATTACTATACCGTTACTTTCGCACGTATTGCCATCAGTCACTAACTCATAAGACCCCGACAGGGTCTTATGGATAAGTAGCACAATAAGGCCCTCGCGGGGTCTTATTGCGTCACTATCCCGCTATGGCCAACGGTCCATAAGCTCCTGACAGATCATATTCGTACCACTTAAGCTCCTTACAGACACAAAAAAAGACCCAACGGGTCTTTTTGCTTATCGCCTGAATTAAGCTTCGTCGTACAAATTCGCCGACAGGTAACGCTCGCCTGTGTCCGGGAAAAGGACTACGATGGTTTTGTCCTTGTTCTCCTCGCGCTTGGCGAGCTCGCTGGCTGCGAATGCCGCAGCGCCGGAAGAAATACCGACCAGCAAGCCTTCACTGCGTGCCAGATGCCGGGAAGTACGGTAAGCATCTTCGTTTTTCACCTTGATAATCTCATCAACGACCGAGGCGTTATAGTTATCCGGCACAAACCCGGCACCGATGCCCTGTATCAAATGGGGACCTCGTTCGCCGCCGGATAATACCGGTGAGTTGAACGGCTCAACGGCTACGATCTGAACTTTCGGATTCAGCTGCTTCAGCCTCTCTCCTACACCCGAGATCGTACCGCCTGTACCAACGCCCGCTACAAAAATATCGACCTGACCGTCGGTATCACGCCAAATTTCTTCCGCTGTTGTATGCTTGTGAACTTCCGGATTCGCAGGATTGCTGAATTGCATCGGTATGTAGGCGTTTGGAATTTGGGCTGCGAGCTCATCCGCTTTCCGGATCGCTCCCGACATGCCTTCCGATGCGGGCGTAAGCACCAGCTCTGCTCCAAGCGCTTCCAGCAGCTTCCGGCGTTCAATGCTAAACGACTCCGGCAGAATAATAATTAAGCGGTAGCCTAATGCGGCTGCTGCGAAAGCCAGCGCAATCCCCGTGTTGCCGCTCGTTGGTTCAATAATGACGGAACCCGGGACCAGCTTGCCTTTTTCCTCGGCATCCTTAATCATCGCAAAACCTATCCGGTCTTTCACACTGCCCGCGGGGTTAAAGTATTCTAGTTTGGCTATAACTTTCGCAAGCGACTCCTGATTCTTATTGTAATGAGTGAGCTCGAGCAATGGTGTATTGCCGATCAACTCCGTTAAATTGCTATAAATGTTTGGCATTTCATATCGCACCTTTCTTCATGGATCTCATCCTATTATAGCATTAACGAGATCTGACTGTTGCATGCTCAAGCCTTCCCTTCTTCTGCCGCTTCACGCGCACCTTTATCCAGGTTGACCTTCCACAACAAGGCAATTCCGATCAGGAAGAAAGCAATAAGAGACAGAATCGCCACCCGGCTGGACCCGGTTATCGTGCCCACAACCGAGAATACAAGCGGCCCCGCAAAAGAGGAGAACTTGCTCGACAGCGATAAAAAGCCAAAAAACTCGCCAGTCCGTGACGGCGGTACCAGATTGGCATAGATGGAACGAGCCACGGCCTGGCTTCCTCCCTGGACCAAACCAACCATGATGGCAAGCGCATAGAAATGTATGGCGCTTGTCATAAAGAAACCAAGCCCTACAATAACTACGTAGATCATCAATGCAAAATAAAGCATCCGTTTGGAGCCGAAACGGCCGGCCAGCTTGCCAAACAGAATGGTGCAAGGCCATCCAACAAACTGTGTAATAAGCAGAGCAATGATCAGATCACTTGTCTCAATCCCGATGCCCGCGCCGTAAATCGTGGCCATTACAATAACCGTATTAATCCCGTCGTTAAAAAACCAGAATGAAGCCATATACTTCAGCAGCTCAGGATACCGCTTAAGGATAGAGAAGGTCTCCTTTATCCGGACAAAGCCTGCCCGGACTACCTCTCCTGTTCCCTGATGACCATGAGCTTTTCTCACTTCCTTAACCGAACGGAGAATCGGCAAAGAGAAGAACAGCCACCAGATCCCTACAGAAATAAAGACCATTTGGGTAGCGAAGGTTTTGCTCGGAAAACCAAGCTTCTCCCATCCTTCGATCATAATGACATTAATAAGCAGGAGTAAGCCGCCTCCGGCATATCCATAAGCATAGCCCTGCGCGCTTACGCGATCCCTTAACTTCTGCGGCACGCCGTCAGCCAGCATCGCGTCATAAAACGTATTTCCTCCCGAGTAACCGATGGAACCTAACACCATCAAGATCGAGGCAAGCAGCCAATCCCCTTCCCCGGCAAAGGCCATAAACACACTGGATAATACGCCAAGCAGCATAAATACCGACAGAAACTTCAGCTTGGAGCCTGTGTAATCCGCAATAGCCCCAAGGATCGGCGATAGAATAGCGACCAGCAGCATCGCAATGCTTTGGGTATAGCCCCAATAGGTCTCCGCACTGTTGCCGGCCAGATCTGCGGCCGCAACATCGGAATAATAAACCGGCAGCACCGCCGCCATCATCGTTGTGGCAAATGCCGAGTTTGCCCAGTCGTACATTTTCCAGCCACGCAATGCTCTTTGATCCAGCATAAACGCCCCCAATTTATGTATTGGCTATACTTCAGCAATAGTTCGACGGACCCCCATTTATTCCTCTTAAAAGCAATGGCCATACAAAAAAATAACATTACCGTTTGTGGTAATTCATGCTTCGAAAGCATCTTCTTAAGAATTTTTGAAGCTTGACCGCTTTTTTGCTGTAATCATCCATATGCTTTATAATAATAAGTGATCATGTTCGAGGGGGAATGGAATTGAATATTAGCCAGCTTGAAACGCTCCTCACCATATCAAAGACGATGAGCTTCCGCAAAGCCGGCGAACTGCTGAACTTGACTCAGCCAGCCGTCTCTGCTCAAATTAAAACACTTGAGGACGAATTCAAGACCGTTCTCATTGATCGCAATCAGCCAGTTACCCTCACCGACCACGGAAAAGTTTTTCTGGAGCACGCGGAGCGGATCCTGGCGGTTGTCGAGGAATTAAAGCAGAAGCTGTCCGATTTGAATGCGATACCTCAGGGCCATATCGTGCTCGGAACAACCTCATCCATGGCCATTCAGATATTGCCCCGGGTGTTATCATACTTCCAGGACCAGTACCCGCTTATCAAAACAACCATCCATACAATGCCTTCCTCGCAGGTTTTAGCAAGCGTAGAGAACGGTTCGGTCGATATCGGCATTACTTACATTTCGGAAAAAAATCCGAACATGGACACATCTATTCTTTATTACGATTCCTTTGTCCTTGTTGCTTCTCCCGCTCATCCATTGAGTCAAGTTGTGCATACTAACATTCATATGATCAAGGATTTGCCCTTTATCATGCTTGCGCCTGACACCTTGGGCCGTCGGTTCCTGGACCAGATCTTCAAGAAAAATAATATCCAGCCGAATATAATTATGGAGTTGTCGAGCAGTGAAGAAGTGAAGCGGATGGTCGAGATTAATCTTGGCATTGCGGTCGTATCCAAGCTGTCCATTGCCAACGAATTAAAACTCGGCTCACTCAAGATCATTAAAGTAGTAGAGCTTGAACCGTATCACCCGGTAGCTGTCGTATACAAATCCGGCAGATATTTAAATACAGCCATGCAGCAGTTCTTAAGCGACTTAAAAGGCATGCCTGAGCAATCATTTCTTGGCAGCGAGTAAATCTCAGCCATTCTTTTTCATGCTTACGAAGTAAGAATCACTACAAATGGCCAAAACTTTGGCCGTTTAGGCAGCCATTCTTTTAGGAGGAACTATAATGAAATTCGATTTGCATACCCATCACGAACGTTGCGGCCACGCCAACGGCACGATCGAAGATTATATTATTGCCGCACTAGACGCAGGTCTTCAAGTTATAGGCATCTCCGACCACTCGCCGTATTTCGGCAGCGAGCAGGATCAGCCTTTTCCCGGCATTGCGATGGCCCGAAGTGACTTCAAGAGCTATGTAGACGAGGTCCTTCGCCTGAAGGAAAAGTACAAAGGCCGTATTGAAGTATTGCTTGGCATGGAATCGGATTTCTTCCCGAAACATGCGGAGACTTACCGGGATGCCTACAAGGATGTACCGTTTGATTATTTGATCGGTTCTGTCCATCAAGTCAGCGGAGTCAGCATCTTTAACCGCAACCGATGGAAAGGCTTGTCCAATGAAAAGCAGATTTCGGAAAAATCGTCGTATTATGACCTGATCCAGCAATCCGCACGCAGCGGTATGTTTGACATATTAGGCCATATCGACGCGATGAAGGGCTATTATCCGGCCTTCTCGGACATTCCCGCGGACGAAGTAATTGACGATACGCTGCGCGTAATTGCCAAGCATGATATTGCCATTGAGATTAATACTTCCGGCAGCACCAAGGACGTTGGCGGCTGGTATCCTTCCGATGCGATTCTGGAGAGAGCGCTTCACTTTGGGGTCAATGTTACTTTTGGCTCTGACGCCCATAAGCCAAGCCGTGTAGGCGATGAATTCGAGCTTGTGCGCAAGCGCCTGAAGGAAATCGGCTTCTCGCAGTGGGTGTTCTACCGCAAACGCCAGCAAATCGTACTTCCGCTGTAAAATAGAAAGTAACCGCTTTGCACATTGCAAAGCGGTTTTTTATATCCGGACAAAAAAAGTGGACCTGTGCGCTCACAGGTCCAAAATCGATATATTAAAAGGGGGTCTTGTTTATTATAATAGCCTAATAATATGTTTGTACCGTAACAGAACTATTTCATTTGTGTAACAAATTCGGGCAGGAGATGACATCTGATGTGGCTGGCAATCGCGGTCGGCAGCGCTTTGCTGTTTGGACTTGCAGGCTGGTGGATGAAGGTAAGCCAAATGCGCCGGGGACATGTCTCGGTTATGCTGTTCGGGCTGTATGCCTCGGGAACGGCGGGCTTTGGTATTCATGCAGCAGGAGAAGGATCGATTCATCAATTAACGGATTACCGGGTATGGCTGGCCGGGGTCATTATCGGGGCTGGCTCTGCTCTTGGCAATGCTTTATTTATGAAAGCGCTGGATTACGGTCCCGCAGCCTTAACATCCCCGCTTACGAACATGAATATCGTACTTGTTATTGCGCTTGGCACTCTATATTACGGAGAAACCTTGCAGTGGACGGAAGGAACCGGCATTGCTCTGCTGCTGGCCGCTGTTGTAATGATCAATTACAAAAAACAATCAGTTCCTTCCTCCGTTCAGTCACAATGGTACCTGTATGTGGCCGCAGCCATTCTGTTCTTTACCTTCCGTAACGGCGGACTTAAGGTGACTGAAGAGCTTGGTTTATCAAGCGCCCCCATCCTGTTTATCGGATATGCGTTATCCTTGATCTGGTTTGCCTTCCCGCTTCGCAAAGCTGCAGATTCTGCAGCCGTCAGGACAGGCCTAAAGCTGGGGCTATTGGCCGGCGTTTTCTCATATGGCGGACTTCAGTTATATGCTATCGCCTTGGCGACCGGTCCATCCAACCTGGCTGCACCAATCTTTGCGACGAATAGTCTTGTTGTTGCGGCAGGCTCCATCCTCGTTTATAAAGAAAAACTGAACCGGGCGCAATGGGCTGCTTTTCTCCTGACGATTGCCGGGCTGTTTATTATCCGAATCTAACTTCCTTTCCTAAACACAAAAAAGCACCCGGAGCCTGTTCATCACAGGTTCCAGAGGTGCTTTTCCCTATTTATATTATTTTAGGCATTATTTCAGTAAAGCGTCAATCGAGAAATCTCCTGCGCCGGTGAAGGCTACGCCAAGGATTACAGCAATCAAAACCAGATTGTACTCATAGCCGTTTTGCGTAACCCATACGCCGTTTACGCCATGCACTTTCACGATAGCCATAAACATTAGAATGATGAGCAATGCTGCACCGACTTCAACCCACAATCCGGCACCGAACAGCAATCCGCCTGCTACCTCCGCCAATCCTGCACCGGCTGCCATCAATACGCCAGGTTTCATTCCGATTGACTCGAACCATCCGCCTGTACCTTTCAAGCCATACCCGCCAAACCAGCCAAACAGCTTCTGCGCACCGTGCCCAATCATCAGCAAACCAATAACAACCCTAATAATCAATAATCCTGTATCTAACATGTAGAACCTCTCCCTTTATCTATTTTCTCGGTTTTTTTTGAGCGGCCGCTCTTGATGCACTTATAATAATGTATGTTACTTACTTAAGTCAAGTAGGTAAAATAAAAATAGCTAATACCCAATTTTGGATAGGTGAACGAACTTACTTTTCCAAAGAACATATGCTACAATAAAGGTAGAAAAAGGGGTGATCGCGTTGGATTATTCAACTATGTGCCCAAAGTATGAAGCTGCGGCCGACATTCTTGGTAAGAAATGGACAGGGCTTATCATTCGGGTTATGCTTGGCGGACCTAAACGGTTCAAGGAAATTAAAGAGCAGATCCCCGAGATGAGTGACAAAATGTTAACGGATCGGATGAAGGAACTAGAGAGTCTGAGCATTGTGAAGCGAACTGTCTATCCTGAAATGCCTGTTCGCATCGAATATGAATTAACGCCGAAGGGCCGGGAGCTCCAACCCGTTATCGAGTCGATCCAAAGCTGGGGCGAGCACTGGATGTAAGAAACTGATTAAAAAAGCTGTGCCATATCAGGATAGTTCCTATCCTTCATGGCACAGCTTTTTTGCGTTAGTTGACTTTCGCCTTTATCTATTTTACTATATTGATAATAGTTATCATTATCAAATGAGGGACAAGAAAAAGCCCCCCGGTTCACGGAGGGCGAAATTCTTAGCCAAGCCATTTTTTGAACAATTGTTTGGTAGTATCACGGTTGATTGCAGCAATCGAAGTTGTAAGCGGAATGCCTTTCGGGCAAGAACGCACGCAGTTCTGCGAGTTGCCGCAGCCTTCGATACCGCCGTCTTCCATCAGCGTCTCAAGACGTTCTGCCTTGTTCATTTCACCTGTAGGGTGAACGTTGAACAGACGAACCTGGGAGATCGCTTGCGGGCCGATAAAGCTGTTACGGTCGTTGACGTTCGGGCAAGCTTCCATACAAACGCCGCAAGTCATGCATTTCGACAGTTCGTAAGCCCATTGGCGCTTCGATTCAGCCAGACGTGGACCTGGACCCAGATCATACGTACCGTCGATCGGAATCCATGCTTTAACCCGTTTCAGCGCGTTGAACATGCGCTCGCGGTTAATAACAAGGTCACGTACGACAGGGAATGTACGCATCGGCTCAAGGCGAACCGGCTGCTCCAGTTGATCGATCAGCGCGCTGCAGGCCTGGCGAGGCTTGCCGTTGATCACCATCGAGCAGGCGCCGCACACTTCCTCAAGACAGTTAGATTCCCAGCATACTGGAGCTGTTTTGCCGCCATCCGTTTTTTTCGGATTACGCTGGATCTCCATTAAGCCGCTGATTACGTTCATGTTCGCGCGGTAAGGAATCTCAAACTCTTCTGTGTAAGGCGCGGAGTCTGGTCCATCTTGGCGGGTAATAACGAACTTTACGGTTTTTGTTGCTGTCGTTTGAGCCATTGTTATTCTCCTTTCTTCTTGTTAGCTGTATAGTCGCGTTTACGCGGTTTAATGAGGGATGTATCAACTTCCTCATACGAGATTTGCGGACCTTCAGGAGTCCAGGTTGCTTTTGTTGTTTTGAGGAAGTCCTCGTCATTACGATCCGGGAAGTCCGGCTTGTAATGCGCGCCGCGGCTTTCGTCACGGAGCAATGCACCCAGTGTCATCGCTTCGGACAGCTCAAGCATGTTCCACAATTGACGCGTGAACGCTACGCTGGAGTTATTCCATTGCGCCGTATCATTGATGTTGATGTTCTGGTAACGCTGCTTCAGCTCTTTGATCTTGTCGATCGTTTGCTTCAGCTTGTCATTGAACCGTACAACGGTCATATTGTTCGTCATCCACTCGCCAAGCTCCTTGTGGAGGACGTAAGCATTTTCCGTGCCGTTCATGCTTAGAATGTTGTTGTATTTCTCGGTATGGCGTTTCTTCTCGCGGTCGAATACCGAAGAAGCAACATCTTCAGCCGATTTCTTGAGGCCTTTGATATACTCAACCGCTTTCGGGCCAGCTACCATGCCGCCGAAGATAGCCGAGAGCAGGGAGTTCGCGCCAAGACGGTTCGCGCCATGGAATTGGTAATCACATTCGCCTGCTGCGAAGAGACCAGGAATGTTCGTCATTTGGTTATAGTCAACCCACATGCCGCCCATCGAATAGTGAACCGCAGGGAAGATCTTCATCGGAATTTTACGCGGGTCATCACCCATGAATTTCTCGTAAATCTCAATGATACCGCCAAGCTTAACATCAAGCTCCTTCGGATCTTTATGGGACAGATCGAGATATACCATGTTCTCGCCGTTGATGCCAAGCTTCTCATCAACGCAGACGCTGAAGATTTCGCGTGTTGCGATATCGCGCGGAACAAGGTTGCCGTATGCAGGGTATTTCTCTTCAAGGAAGTACCAAGGCTTGCCGTCTTTGTACGTCCAGATCCGGCCGCCTTCACCACGTGCCGATTCGGACATGAGGCGCAGCTTGTCATCGCCCGGGATAGCCGTTGGATGAATTTGAATAAATTCGCCGTTCGCATAATGAACGCCTTGCTGGTAAACCGCACTTGCCGCAGTACCTGTATTAATAACGGAGTTCGTTGTTTTGCCGAAGATAATGCCAGGGCCGCCGGATGCAAGAATAACGGCGTCGCCGACGAAAGTATGTACTTCCATCGTACGCAGGCTTTGTGCCGAAATACCGCGGCAGATGCCTTCGTCATCCAGTACAGAGCCAAGGAATTCCCAATGCTCGTATTTCGTTACGAGACCGGCAGCTTCCCAGCGACGAACTTGCTCGTCCAGTGCGTACAGCAGCTGCTGGCCGGTTGTCGCGCCTGCGAATGCCGTACGGTGATATTGCGTACCGCCGAAACGACGGAAGTCAAGCAGACCCTCTGGTGTACGGCTGAACATAACGCCCATACGGTCCATCAAGTGAATAATGCCAGGTGCAGCTTCACACATTGCTTTTACCGGCGGCTGGTTGGCGAGGAAGTCACCGCCGTATACGGTATCGTCAAAGTGCTCCCAAGGGGAGTCGCCTTCGCCTTTTGTATTAACAGCGCCGTTAATGCCGCCTTGCGCGCAAACGGAATGGGAACGTTTTACCGGCACGAGGGAGAACAAATCCACATGCACGCCCGCTTCCGCCGCTTTAACGGTTGCCATCAAACCTGCAAGGCCGCCACCTACGACGATAATTTTATTTTTAGCCATAACGTTTCGCTCCTTGTCTAAATACTACTAACCGATATTGGTCAATGCCAATGCGGCACTTGCTGCTTCCTTGAACTCGTCTCCTGTGAAAGCTACGAGCGACAGAATGAACAGCGCGGCTACAAGCACAAAGATAACCATGCAGATGTTCGCCGAAACCTTTTGAGCTTTCGGAGATACAGTAATACCCCAGCTGATCAGGAATGCCCAAAGGCCGTTGCTGAAGTGGAATACCGCAGACAGAATACCGATGAGGTACAGGATAAACAAAGCAGGGTTCGTTGCGATATCATGCATCGTCGAGCCAAGCTCTTCATGCGTGATGTTGCCGAGCGCGACTTGCACGCGGGTCTCGAACACATGCCAGAAAATAAAGATGAAGGTAATAACCCCTGTAATACGCTGAAGCGTAAACGCCCAGTTACGTTCATATTTGAAACGTCCCGAGTTGAGGTTCGACTGATAAGCCATGTACAAGCCGTAAATACCGTGGAACAAGATCGGCAGATAGATACCGAAGATCTCCAGCAGCGTTACAATAGGCAGGTCGTTAATAAAACCAACGGCTTTCGAGAAGCCTTCCGGTCCCCGTTCATACGCCTGAAAATTGGCCAGCGCATGTACGATGATAAACCCACCGAGCGGAATCACCCCAAGCAAAGAGTGAAGCTTGCGCCAGTAGTACGAATTTCCTTTCATTAATACTTCTCCTTTCCAGTGCTCCATGACATTTTTACTCTTGACAAACCATTCTACATTGTACCCCCGGCTCATTCGTCCGTCAACAAAAGTCGACATCAAGCACGAAAGATTTACCCCTTCTTCCGGTTTTCACAGCGGGGTCCCCCGCAAAATACTCTGGGGAATAAAAATTGTGAACTTTCCGTGTATGCTACCTCTTTAATCCTACTCCTTTTGGACTTATAATGGAATTGCATATTTATTATAATTTATTATAACAATTTCACATAAGCGATCGGAGAGATCAAGATGATCGAAGAATTTAATATGTTTGCTGCAATAGTGGAGCATTCCAGCATGAACAAAGCAGCAAGTCTGCTTAATTTGTCCCAGCCGGCTCTATCCCGCAAGATTGCCAAGCTTGAGGAAGAGATCGGAGCCAAGCTGTTTGAACGTGTCGGAAAACGGCTTGAGCTGACCCGTGTCGGTCAGTTGACCTACGAGTATGCGGTCAATCTGCGCAAGCTGCACCGCCGTTATATGGACTCCGTTGCAGAATATACCGCTGCAGGCAAAACTTCCATAACGATTGGTGCAAGCTTGACGACCCTTCAGACTACATTACCCGATTTCATCAAGACGTTAAACGCCAGCCACCCGGAGTTTGATATTAAGGCCGTAACCGGCAAAACCCATGAGATTGTCTCGCTTGTCCGCGACAATAAAGCGGATATAGCCATCGTTGCTTCGATGATTGAAGACTCCCAGCTTCATTGTGTTCCGCTGTTTGACGATCACCTGCTTCTTGTTATTCCGACAAGTGTATCTGTCACCAATCAGGATTCTCTTACAATAGAAGATTTAAATGGTCTACCGATGATTCTGTTCTCCAAAGGAACCTGGTACCGCAAATTAACGGACGAAGTATTCGCCAAATACCATCTTCAGCCCGATGTCCGGATGGAGATCGACTCCTTCGAAGCGATCGTGCGTCTTCTGCACACTTGTCGCGCGGCTACTCTTCTCCCGCATTCTTATATGCGCAAGCAGCTTCTAGCCGACAACGAGCTGATCGTCGTCCCTATCCGCGAGCTTGAAGATACCAAGCGAACGACTTGCCTGATCCATAATGACCCTTCCGATCTTCATCCTGCTGTCCGCAGGTGGATTTCGGAGCTGGGCCAGTAAAGTGCTCTTTGTCTTTGCTTTGCTCTTTGCTTTGCTCTTCTCTTTTCGCCCCTCTCCCCGCAGGGGAGGACAGTGATTGCGCTTTTTAGCGCTTCACTGCCCTTCTTTGCATTCCCGCGCAGCGGGGATGACGTTTGGGATTCGATGGGTGCCGCGGGCGAGGTGGGAAAGGGGTATCTCTGGAGGAGCGAAGCGTCCGCCTTTGTCACTTCCTTTGCAAGCACCTATGTAAACCTATTCAGAGCAAAGGAATGACAATAGCGGCCGAAAGAGATACCCCGTCCCACCGAGCCATCCCGCCCCATCAAAGACCCATCGTCCATCCCCTTCACCAGCGCCTGCCATGCAAAAAGGACAGAGAACGCTAACTGCGCCCACTGTCCTTATCATCACCTGATTATGGTTTCTTCAAACTGATCAATCTGGTCGTTTGTTCCGATCACAACCATGACGTCCTTTTCCGTCACAACATCCGTCGCCGTAGGAGCAATAATAATACCGGAAGGCTTGTTAATGGCTACGATGCTGCACCCGAAACGGGCCCGCAAATTCAATTCATTAAGGGATTTGCCATTCAGGCAATTTGGTACCGAAAGCTCGGCAATCGTGTATTCCTTCGACAGCTCAATATAATCAAGCAGGTTTGGCGAGACCAGCTGATGGGCCACCCGGATCCCCATATCCCGTTCCGGATAGACCACCCGGTCGACTCCAATCTTCTCCAGCACGCGTCCGTGCAGCTCGCTCATCGCTTTCGCTACAACCCGCTTCACGCCCAGATCCTTCAATAAAATAGTCGTCAAAATGCTGGCCTGAATGTCATCGCCAATGGCCACAACGCCGCAGTCGAAGTTACGAACACCAAGTGATCGCAGTGTCTCTTCATCGGTGCAATCGGCCGAAACCGTGTACGTCAGTACATTGCTCATTTCCTGGACAGCTTCCTCATCACGGTCGATCCCGAGCACCTCATAGCCCAGCTTAATAAGCTCTCTTCCAAGACTCGAGCCAAATCGCCCTAAACCTACGATCACAAATTGATTGTTTTTCATTCTTGCTCTCTATTCCCCTATCCAATCGTAATTTTGCCTTCCGGATACCGGTACAGCTCTTTCTCTGTTTTAGGTCCAAGCGCGTAAGCAAGCGTAAGCGGGCCCAGCCTGCCGGCGAACATGGTTATGGCAATAACAATCTTCCCGAAATATGTCAGCTCGGGCGTAATGCCGGCCGTAAGGCCAACCGTACCAAAGGCCGACGTTGTTTCGAATAAAATTTTCAGAAACTGCTGGTCTTCGGTTGTTGACAGCAGCATCGTTACAAATATAACAAGGGTAAGCGACAGCATCGTAATTGTCAGTGCCTTGAAGATGCGGTCTTTTCCAAGTCTGTAATGGAAAAGAACAATATCCTCGCGCCCGCGGATCATCGCGATAACCGCCCCGACCATCGTTGTAAAGGTCGTTGTCTTGATTCCCCCGCCAGTCGAGCCGGGAGATGCCCCGATAAACATCAGGATGATTGTAAAAAACACGGTCGCCTGCCGCATCTGGGTATAATCCAGCGTATTGGCGCCAGCCGTTCTTGGCGTAACGGACTGGAAGAAGGATGACAGGATTTTACCTCCCCAATCCAGAGAACCAAGGGTCTTGCTGTTCGACAGCTCGAATATAAAGATGACGATGGCACCGACGGCAATCAATGTTCCGGTCGTGGATAACACGACTTTACTGTGCAGCGACAACCGCTTGTTCTTCCGAAACTCCAGTAAATCCGCCATTACAACAAAACCTAGTCCGCCAAATATGATAAGCAGCATGGATACGATATTTACAAGCGGATCGCTCACATACATCGTTAAGCTGCGGAAATGGCCAAAGATATCAAAGCCTGCATTATTAAAGAACGAAATCGAATGGAAGAAGCCAAACCATACGGCTCTGCCAAACGGCATATCAAAGGCAAAACGAATGGTGAACAAAACAGCGCCAATCAACTCGATCGTCAGGGAATAAATAATAACCCTCCGGATTAACCGGACGATTCCCTCCATACTTGTCTGGTTCATCGCTTCCTGCAGGATTAGCCGTTCCTTCAGCGAGATCTTCTTGCGCAGCACAAGCGCAATCAGCGTAGCCATCGTCATGAAGCCCAAACCGCCGATTTGAATCAGTGCAAGAATAATGATTTTGCCAAAGATAGAGAAGTATGTACCTGTATCCACGACTACAAGGCCGGTCACGCAGGTCGCCGAGGTTGCTGTAAACAGAGCATCAATGAAAGGAAGCCGCGAACCATCGTTTGAAGCAAAAGGCAAGGTCAGCAGAAAGGCACCAAGCACGATGATCATCGCAAAGCCAAAAACAAGGATCCGGGGAGGCGACCACTTCAGGATATTAAAATAGTTGGACATGTTTCTCTCCTTTATCATGGACATCTCTCTATTTGGGCATAAAAAAAAGCACGGGAACCCCAATGCTAAGATGAGTCCTGTTCCACACAGCCTACGAGGTTAGCTGACGGATTCGGGCCTGGAAAGGCAGCCCTATTCGAGCGGATGCTCGAAATTCACCCCATGCTGACGGATTGCACTGTACAGCGGTTTGGTTCCCCCGTTTTCGATAGCGAAATTCGGCTGTTGCTATTCGATTTGTATGACGTTAACGATTATACGCCCAAATGACAGGTACATCAAAATGAACGTAAGCGATAATTAAGCGGTATTCGTTCAAAAACGTTCAATCGCATGGAGCAAATGGTCACTTGCTGGCTGCAAGTCCTTATTTCACCGCTTTCCGTTCGCATCCTCTACTTTCGCCCGCATTGGATAATTCAAGTTAATAGTGGTATTGTTACAATAGTTAAGGATTGTCTGAAATTGAAATGGAGGTTAGGTATGATCCCTTCCATCGCCCCTCAAGATTGGAAACGATTCCTGTGGGCAGCCGTAGCAGGTGCAATTATTTTTATCTTCACACAGATCGGCCCGGCCGCGGGAGACCAGCTTTTCTCGAGCTCAACACCTGATGTCATCGCCAAGAGTGAAGCCGCATTAACGGCCGAAAATTTCGTTAAGCAGCAATTTGGCGTATCCGCTGTATCCGCTCATACGATCTATCAGACCGACAGTTTGGCGAATGGTTATTTCTCCAAGAAGGATCTGCTCGACTCGTTTGAGAAAAAGTATGATGCCAAATTCCCGACAGATACGTTTCAGGTCAATCTGGATATGGAGGACGGCTCCAAAGCCTATGTCTATGTCCATATGACAAACGGCAGCATTGCAGGCTGGCATTGGCTCGGCGCGGCGGCTTCCGATAATGATCAGCTGATTCAAACGTCAGCGAAAGCTTTTGCCGAGACCAAAGGCTTCCGCCCCGAAGAATTGGAGAGCTTGTACATTAATGATGATGGAGATGCGGTTCTGCATCCGGACGGCTATAAGCTCGGAGATGCTTCCCTGGAGCTGGTCATTGGGGTTGGACTCATGGATGATAAAGCCGTCATTACTAGGTACAAGACTGCTTTCCAGGCTCCAGCTGACTACATAACGTATGTGGAAAGCCAGAAAAAGACGGGCAGTGCATTATCCGTTGTCAGTCTTGCTTATATGTGCTTTATCTCGCTTGTTTTATCCATTATATATGCGATCTTGTACCGGAGACACACAACCTTCAGACGCGGTTTATTTATCAGCCTGGTATTTATCGTATTCTACATTTATAACAATCTGAATGTACTGGATGGCATCCTGGCTAGCTTTGGCGAGCAGAGCCGCTCTGACGCCGAGCTTAACGCAACTATTATTATTACCGTTGTGCTGCTCATTCCGGTTGGCCTGGCTGTCTACTTTGCCCTCGTCGCCGGTGACGGGATGTGGCGCTCTCAGAAACGTCCGTTATGGCCGGGCTTCCGTGAACGCGGCTATGGCGATCATGTCTGGCGCAGCGTCTGGCTGTCATATCTTTTTGCGGCAATCATTCTGGGCTGTCAGGCGATTATTATGATTGCCATGAAGTTCCTGGCCGGTTCTTGGGCAACCAGTGATGCTACGCAATCCTCTTATAATACGAACATGCTGTGGCTCATGCCGATGATGGCATGGTGCGCCGCTATTTCCGAAGAAGCCATCTTCCGGTTGTTCGGTATTGCCTTGTTTAAGAAGTGGTTCAAAAATACGTTTATCGCCACGCTTATTCCGACCATCATGTGGGCGCTGGGCCATGTCGGCTATCCGATCTTCCCGTTCTATACGCGGATCGTAGAGCTTGTTATTCTGGGAACTGTTTTCTGCCTTATTTTCCTCCGATACGGCTTTATAACAGCTGTATTCACCCATGCCATACTCGACAGCCTGATTATGGGCTTTGAGCTCGTCAGCGTTGGCGGAGGCGTGAATATAACGGCCGCTCTGATCTATGCTGTGCTGCCTGTCATCGTCGCATGGGTCATCAGGTATTGGCATAACCGCCGTCAGATACCCGTCTGACTGGCCCGGCAAGCTCAAATAAAAGGAATGCATCCGCATAGGATGCATTCCTTTTTTGCGTTTACTTGGCTCCAAAAAGGTTGGGGCAAGCCCATTTAATAGAAACGGTAACTTTGTCCAAGAGCAACTCTATCCAAATTAATATAATCTATTAAGTCAAAGAAAATGGAGGTGATAGGATTGTCAATCAAAGTAAGCGGTTATAGCAATTGTCGCAAACAATGCTCAAGCCAAAAGTGCAATAAACAATCGGGTAAAAAATCAGGCGGCTATTCTCACAAATCCTCAGGAAAGAAAAAGTCGGGCGAACACAAATCTTCAGGTAAGAGTTGCTGGCAGCATAAGTCCTCATGCAAATGCGAAAACAAATCTAACAGCTGCTATCAGCACAAATCGTCGGGCAACTGCGACCAGCACAAATCCTCAGGCTGTCATGACAATTCAGCAATTCCGTACAATCAAGGGGAAAAAGCAAACGGAAAAAACAATGCTGAATATGCATACAGCATCCTTAGCAAGCTGTCGCTCGGACAAGTTATTCAACGCGTGACGCTGGATAACGGGAAAGATCTCGATAAAGCGAAATGGGCAGGCTTCCAAAACGGAAATGCTACGTTCTCTGCTGTGAGCTACAAAACGACTTATATCGTTTATGTGCCTCTCAACAAAATTACAAGCATCGCACTGTAATAAAATTGGACAAGGAACTATTTCGTTCGTATGTCCACTCCTGTACAAGAGTAACTCTAGCACTCTTCATATAATCTAGTATTACGTTCATGAGGAGTGATAGAATTGCCAAACAACCAAAGCCCTGGCAGCAACCAAAGCCCTGGCAACCAAAGTCCCGGCAACCAAAGCCCTGGTAACCAAAGCCCCGGCAACCAAAGCCCTGGCAACCAAAGCCCTGGCAACCAAAGCCCTGGCAACCAAAGCCCTGATAATCAAAGCCCCGGCAACCAAAGCCCTGGCAGCCAAAGCCCTGGCAGCCAAAGCCCTGGCGGCAGAAGTGCAGGAGCGAACAAAGCCGCAGCTAAAAAAGCCGGAGGCGGCAAAGGTGGAAAAGGCAAATCTGGAGGCAACAAAGCTGGAGCGGAAAAAGCTGAAGGTGGTAAATCCGGAGGCAATAAATCCGCAGGCGCTAAAGGCGGAAACAGCAAATCCGGAGGAGCTAAATCTGGAGGCGGTAAAGCCGGAGCGGATAAAGCTGGAAGCAGCAAATCCAGAGGAGCTAAGTCTGGAGGCGCTAAGTCTGGAGGCGCTAAGTCTGGAGGCGCTAAGTCTGGAGGCGCTAAGTCTGGAGGCGCTAAATCTGGAGGAGGCAAATCCTCAGGCGGCAAACACGGAGCGAATAAAGCTGGTGCGGATAAAGCCGGAAGCAGCAAATCTGGAGGCGCTAAATCCTCAGGCAGCAAAGGCGGAGCGAATAAAGGCAATAAAAGCGGTAAAGGTAAATAAGCAATAATTAATAATATAGTAAAAGGAATGTAGAGTACCCTACATTCCTTTTACTGTTTATAGGTTCAGGGAATGAGGTTCCCCTACATTCCCTTCACTGTTTGTTTATAGGTTCAGAGGAATGAGGTTCCCCTACATTCCCTTCACTGTTTGTGTATAGGTTCAGGGAATGAGGTTCATTCCTTTTCCTTTTCTTGTTCCTTTTCGTTGTCATTTAATGCGGCAATAATTTCCGAAGCCAGCTTCTCGCCAATCGACAGCGGCTTGAAGTCCTCGATTGATGCTTCCCTGATCTTCTTGATCGAGCCAAAATGCTTAAGCAAGAGTTTGCGGCGTTTTTCTCCGATTCCGGGAATCGCATCCAGCTGCGAAGCAATCATCGACTTGCCGCGCTGCTCACGGTGGAAGGAGATCGCAAAACGGTGGACCTCATCCTGAATTCGCTGCAGCAGATAGAACTCCTGACTGTCCCTTGGCAGCGGCACTACTTCCGGGGGATCACCGGTCATTAACTGAGCCGTCTTATGCTTGGCATCCTTGACAAGCCCGCATACCGGAATATAAAGCCCAAGCTCGTTATGCAGGATATCAAGAGCTGCCGAGATTTGTCCTTTACCTCCGTCAATTACGATCAAATCCGGAGGCGTTAGCTGCTCCTTCAGCATTCTTTCGTAACGGCGGCGAACAACCTCCCGCATCGTCTCGTAATCATCCGCTCCAACTACGGTCTTCACCTTGTACTTGCGATATTCCTTCTTGTCGGGTTTGCCATCCGTAAAAACAACCATCGCCGAGACCGGATTCGTGCCCTGAATGTTTGAGTTATCAAACGCTTCAATTCGGCGAACCTCCGGCAGTCCAAGCCATTCTGCCAGTCCTTCCGATGCCCGGATGCTTCTCTCCTCATCACGTTCAATAAGTCGGAATTTATCGGCAAGCGCAATCTTGGCATTGTCGATCGCCATCGATACGGCTTCGCTCTTCCGTCCGCGCTGCGGCATTAAAACCTTCACTTTTAACCAGTTATGCAGCATAGTTGCAAATTCATCCGCGGAGTTAGACGTCATCTCTGCGCTCTCTTCTTCTTCGGAAGCCGGGAGAGGCAGCAGGATTTGCTTCGGCAGCGCCGGGTTATCGCTATAGTACTGTGTGACGAACGTCATGAAGTCATCATACTCTTCCCCGTAATAAGGGAACGTCGTGCCGCGGCGCTCAATCATTTTACCTTGGCGCATATACAGGATCTGAACACACATCCAGCCCTTCTCCACCGCATACCCGAATATATCGCGGTCGAGGGCGTCATTCATCGTAATCTTCTGCTTCTCGATAACTGCATCAATATTGATGATCTGATCGCGGTATTCCTTGGCCCGCTCGAAATTAAGCTCCTCGGCCGCTGCTTCCATCTTGCGCTGAAGATCTGCTTTCACCACATCATGACCGCCGTTAAGGAATTTCGTAATCTCCTGTACCATCGTCTCGTATTGCCCGGGCTCCACTTCAAACTCGCAAGGAGCAATACATTGGCCGATATGATAATATAAACAGACTTTATCAGGCAACGTCCCGCATTTGCGAAGCGGATAAATCCGGTCAAGCAGCTTTTTCGTCTGCTGTGCGGCATAGGCGTTTGGATACGGTCCGAAATATTTGCCCTTATCCTTCACGACACGCCGTGTAACCTCCAGACGCGGATGTGTCTCATTCGTAATCTTAATATATGGAAAAGTCTTATCATCCTTCAGCAGGACGTTATACCGCGGATGATATTGCTTAATCAGGTTACATTCCAGGATAAGTGCTTCCATATTGCTTGAGGTAATAATATAATCAAAATCGCGAATTTCCGATACAAGCCGTTGGGTCTTGCCGTTATGACTGCCGTTAAAGTAGGAGCGGACGCGATTTTTCAGCACCTTCGCTTTGCCTACATATATAATTGTTCCTTCCCCGTTCTTCATTAAATAACAGCCTGGCTGGTCTGGAAGCAGCGCTAATTTGTTGCGGATTAGCTCTTCGGCTTCTGCCCGGCTGATGGCTGTATTCTGTTGTTGCTGATCCATGGTTCCCCTCCTACAAGAATTGCCACACGATTGGCCGAACGCTGGCCGGTTGGTGGTGATTCTTACTTCGAAAGCATAAGCTCTAGGCTGTGCATATATTCTTTTATTTTATCATATCGAACGCATGTTTCGCCTTATATTTGTCAATCAATTGCTTTACAATTATTCGTAAAGTTGGGTATACTATTATAAGCTGAATGGTCTTCAAGGGAGGCGTAATCCATAGTGGAAAATGTACGTGATCCGCGCGAACATGTGAACGAAGAACCGCGCCACGACTTGATGGACGTTGTGATGGGCTTTGGCGGAATGCTCGGTTTCATGACCGTAATCTTCGCTGCTGCTGTCATTGTGAAATTCATCATCTCGTAACAAAAAAAAGCTCCGTATCGGATAACCGATACGGAGCTTTTTTCATGTCTTATTGAGCAACTGCACGCAGCTGATCGCCACTTCCTGCCTTTTGCTGATCCGACTGCCCCTGCTTATGCGAAGGCTGATCGTATCGCGTACGCTCGGTACGGTCGATTTGAACAATACGTCCATCATGTACGGTAATATTGACAGAACCATACTGCAACCCATTAACTTGCTCGAGAATCCGGTCCAACCACAACTGATCTACTTCCAAAGGTTTTGCCATTATTAACCCCTCCATAATCAACCGATTTACTCGGTTTTAATAGTAAAAAAATTTAGTTCAGCTTTTCGTGGGATGCGCCTTGATTGGTTTTCCATTCAAATAAGGCTTTCACAAGCAAGGTTAGAACCGCCAGCATAACGAGCAGGGAAGCTACCGCAAAGGAAGCGGAAAACTGGTACTCATTATAAAGGATCTCAATATGAAGAGGCAGCGTATTCGTCTCTCCCCTTATATGGCCGGATACGACGGATACAGCGCCAAACTCCCCCATCGCGCGGGCATTGCTGAGGATTACGCCATAAAGCAGGCCCCATTTGATATTGGGCAGCGTAATACGCCAGAAGATTTGCCAGCCTTTTGCACCAAGAACGGCTGCGGCTTCTTCTTCCTGTACCCCTTGTGCCTGCATGAGCGGAATGAGCTCACGGGCAACAAACGGAACCGTTACAAAAATGGTGGCAAGAACGATGCCTGGAAGAGCAAATACGATTTGAATATCATGCTTGTCGAGCCAAGGTCCAAGGAAGCCTTGCGCTCCAAACAATAAGATATATATCATTCCTGAAATGACAGGCGATACGGCAAACGGCAGATCTATCAATGTAATAAGAAAATTCTTTCCTTTAAAGCGGAACTTGCTGATCGCCCATGCCGCCGAGATACCAAATACCGCATTAAGAGGTACGGCAATCAGAGCAACAAACAAAGTTAACCGTAAGGCCGACAAAGCATCGGGATCGGTAATCGCCGCCTTGTAGACATCAAAGCCTTTCTTGAATGCTTCAATAAATACGGATACAAGGGGCATGACAACGGCCAGACTTAGGAATACTAAAGCAATACTGATTAATAGCCATCTAACTCCGGCCGACTCGGTAATATGTTTCGGCCTTTTCGATGCTTCCTGAGACAAATGCGCGGTAACGGCTCCTGCCATCTTATTATCCCTCCCCTATTCCGCAATCGTACGGCGGCTAATGCGCCATTGCATGAAATTGATAAGCAGCAGAAGCAAGAAGGATATAATAAGCATTACCAGCGCTATTGCAGTAGCACCCTTATAATCAAATTGCTCAAGCTTCGTCATGATAAGGAGCGGTGCAATTTCGGTTTTCATCGGCATGTTGCCGGAGATAAACACGACGGAACCATATTCCCCGATTCCCCTGGCGAAAGCCAGCGTGAACCCCGTTAACAACGCAGGCAGCAGCTCCGGGAAAATCACCTTCCAAAATGTACGCCACCTGTAAGCGCCCAGCATTACCGCCGCTTCCTCCGTATCTTTCTCGAAATCTTGCAGGACAGGCTGGACGGTTCGGACAACAAAAGGTATACCGATAAAAATTAACGCAATCGTAATGCCAAGCTGCGTATAAGCGACCTTCAGTCCAAGCGGCTCAAGCAGCGAGCCTACCCAGCCGTTTGGCGCATAGATCGCGGTTAACGCAATTCCTGCCACGGCCGTCGGAAGAGCAAACGGCAAATCGACGAGGCTGTCGATAATCTTTTTCCCGGGGAAACGATAACGGACCAGCACCCAGGCTACAAGAAGCCCAAACACCAGATTCGTTAAAGCGGCGAGAACGGAAGTTGTAAAGCTGATCCGGTAGGAGGCGATTACGCGGGGATTCGTGATAACCGCCCAGAACTCGTTCCAGCTCAGGCCGGTTGTTTTCACAAACACACCGGCGAGAGGGATTAGAACGATCAAGCTCAGGTAAGCAATGGTGAAGCCCATCGACAGGCCAAAGCCCGGCAGTACGTTTTTAGACTTTTTTGCTTTGGAACCTTTCATGTGAAGTCAGCTCCGTTCATCTATGGTCACCATCATTTAAGAGCCTGGCGTGTAAATCTTGTCGAAGATGCCGCCGTCATTAAAGTGCTTCTCTTGAGCGGTCTTCCAGCCGCCAAAGTCGTCAATGGTAATCAGCTCGAGGTCCTTAAACTGATCTTTGTATTTCGCAGCGATCGTTTCGTTGATTGGACGGTAATAATTCTGCGCTGCAATTTCTTGACCTTCATCAGAGTACAGGTATTGCAGGTAAGCTTCAGCTACTTCTCTTGTACCTCGTTCATCGGCAACTTTATCAACAACGGCAACCGGAGGCTCTGCAAGGATGCTGATCGATGGATAAACGATATCGAATTTATCCGGACCAAGTTCTTTGACTGACAGGTAGGCTTCATTCTCCCAAGCGAGTAATACGTCGCCGATGCCTTTTTCTACGAATGTCGTAGTTGCGCCGCGTGCGCCGGAATCCAGAACAGGGACATGTTTAAACAGCTCTTTCACAAACTCTTGCGCTTTTGCTTCGTCGTTGTTGTTTTTCTTCAAGGCGTAACCCCAAGCCGCGAGGTAGTTCCAGCGTGCGCCGCCCGAAGTTTTCGGACTTGGCGTAATCACTTCAACGCCGTCCTTGATCAGGTCGCTCCAGTCGTTAATGCCTTTTGGATTGCCTTTGCGGACAAGGAATACGATGGTGGACGTGTAAGGTGCGCTGTTATGTTCGAATTTTGTCTGCCAGTCAGGTTTGATCAAGCCCGGTTCTACCAGTGCGTCAATGTCGTAACCAAGCGCCAGAGTTACTACGTCTGCTTTCAGACCATCTATAACGGCACGCGCTTGTTTGCCGGAGCCGCCATGGGATTGCTTGATTGTTACTTCCTGGCCAGTTTTGTCTTTCCAGTATTTCGAGAATGCTTCATTATATTTTTCATAGAGTTCACGAGTCGGGTCATAAGATACGTTAAGCAATTCAACCGGATCTTTCGGTTTTTCGCTTGGAGCTTCCGATGCAGTGCCTGCATTGGAAGCTGCAGGAGTTTCTTTATTTCCACTATTAGTTGAATTTGAATTGGAGTTGGAATTGTTGCCGCATGCTGCGAGCACCAGGGTAAAAGTAAGAATAAGTACAAACGAACGGACGATAGCTAATCTCTTCATTAGTCAACACACCCCTATTTTTATTGACAGTTGAATAATGTCAGCATCCGGTGGTCCGGGTAGTCAGTATTATTCCTACCTGTTTAGTTGGTTATGGATGAATATTACCAGCCCGCCCAATCATCTGTCAATAGAAAATTGGAAATTATTTATTACAACTATAAGCCATCCTTATAAGTAAAAAGCCAAACAAAAAGGCCGGGCATAAGCCCAGCCTTGTACCTTTATCCAATTAGACTTGCATCCAGCGGGAAATGGCAGGCGACTTGCCTTCCATCCGCCAGCTCCCTCAGCTGCGGCTCCTCCATGCTGCATTTTGCTTGTGCAGCCGGGCACCGCGGGTGAAAGCGGCAGCCCGAAGGAGGATTCGCAGGAGACGGCACATCCCCTTGCAGCACGATTCTCTCCCGCTTCCGGGTTGGATCCGGCCTTGGAATCGCCGACAAGAGAGCTGCGGTATAGGGATGGAGCGGCTTTGCGAACAGCTCCTCCGTTGGGGCAACCTCAACGATTTTTCCCAGATACATAACACCAACCCGGTCTGAGATATGCCGGACGACGTTAAGCCCATGAGCAATAAAGAGGAAGGTCAAGCCCAGCTCGCGCTGCAGCTTCATGAGCAGGTTAATCACCTGCGACTGCACCGATACGTCGAGGGCAGACACCGCTTCATCCGCTACAATAAACTCGGGATTTAGAGCGATAGCCCGCGCAATGCCGATACGCTGCCGCTGTCCGCCGGAGAACTCCTGCGGATAACGGTTTCTGCGGGTAGCATCAAGGCCAACCAGCTCCATCAGCTCCACGACACGGCTGTCGATCTCCCTCTCCGTCATCCGCTCGTGCAGCCTGAGCGGTTCTCCGATAATATCCTTTACCAGAAACCGCGGATTAAGCGAGCCAAACGGATCCTGGAAAATAATCTGCATCTGCTTGCGCAGCCGGCGCAGCTCCTGCCCGCTCAGCTTCTGTACATCGGTACCGTTGAAGTTGACTTCGCCTTCCGTCGCCTTATGAAGATTAAGCACAACCCGGCCAAGCGTTGATTTGCCGCAGCCCGATTCGCCAACGAGACCAAACGTCTCTCCTTTGCGGATCGACAGCGTCACATCATCCACCGCTTTGACCTGTCCAACCACCCGGTTCAGAAGACCGGACCGAATGGGGAAATATTTTTTGACTCCGCGCAGCTCAAGTACATATTCCGCGTTCATCGGCTCACCTCGGGCTTCGATTCATTTTTCCAAGCTGCTGCTCCGCCTTCCTCCATGTACATCCAGCAAGAGGCGTGATGACCTTCTGTTACCCTGAATGCCGGCGGTGACTTCTCCCGGCAAATATCCTTCGCATGCGGACAACGCGGATGGAAACGGCATCCCACCGGAAGCTGGCTAAGTCCCGGAATATTGCCCCGAATCGTATACAACTCATCGCCTCTTGATCCATCCAAGCCAGGCACAGACTTCAACAATCCCTCTGTATAGGGGTGACTCGGGCGAGCGAATATATCGTTTGCACTGCCTTCTTCCACAATAATGCCGGCATACATGACCGCTATACGGTCCGCCATCTCGGCGGCAACGCCCATGTCATGCGTAATAAGCAGGATGGACATGCCAAGCTCCTTCTGCAGGCTTCGAAGCAGGTCGAGGATTTGGGCCTGTACCGTTACATCCAGCGCAGTTGTTGGTTCATCGGCAATAAGCAAATCCGGGTCGCAGGCCAAAGCGATCGCAATAACGACCCGCTGACACATCCCTCCGGACAGCTCATGCGGATATTGCTTCGCCCGGATTTCGGGGGCCGGAATGCCGACCAGCCGGAGCATATCAACCGCCATTTTATGGGCTTCCTTCTTTCCCTTCTTCCGGTGAAGCATGATGCTCTCGGCAATCTGATCTCCTACGGTATAGACCGGATTAAGGGAAGACATCGGATCCTGAAAAATCATAGCGATTTTATTGCCGCGTATCCGGATCATTTCATCCTGGCTCCGCTTCGTCAGATCTTCGCCCTGGAACCGGATGCTGCCTTCAAGAATCGCACCTCCGCTGTAATCAATAAGCCGCATGATAGCTAGCGAAGTGACGCTTTTCCCGCTGCCGGACTCCCCTACAAGACAAACGGTCTGCCCTTTATCGAGAGAGAGCGATACATGCTCGGTGGCCTTTACCGTTCCGCCTACCGTGAGAAAACCGGCTGTTAGATTTTCGATTTCAAGAAGCTTTTCCGCCATCTGTCGATTCTCCTCTCGGACATTTTCTGCCGCGGGTTCAATGAGTCCTGAATGCCGTCGCCAATAAAATTAACGGCAAGTACTACAAGAAGAATGCAGACACCCGGATACACCGATTGCAACGGATCAACAAGCATAAACTCGCGTGCGTTTGTCAGCATTAGACCCCAGCTGGTTTGAGGCGCTTGAATACCTAAACCAAGATAAGACAAGGCCGATTCGCTTAAGATTGCTGCACCTACCATTAATGTCGCATTTACGATGATCGGGAAGCTGGCATTGCGGAGCAAATGCCGGAATATGATACCGAAGTTCGACACTCCGATAGCCCTTGCCGCTTCCACATATTGCATTTCGCGGAGCTGCAGGAACGTGCCCCGCACAAGCCGTGCTACACTCATCCAGCTCGTTAGAATAAGAACCATGATCATGTAACGGAATTCGGTACCAAAGATCGCAAGCACGAGAATGTTCAGGAATAATAATGGAATTGAATTCATCACGTCTACCAGCCGCATAAAGCAGGTATCGATAAATCCTCCAAAATAACCGGAGATGGATCCAATCAAGGTTCCAATAATGACTGATCCGGCCGCAACGGAAAATCCGACAGCCAAGGAGATCCGTGCGCTATAGAGCAATCGGGCGAAAATGTCGCGGCCCATCTCATCTGTTCCCAGCAGATGACCGTCAGTACCTGCCTTCAAATTAGCGAACATCAAATCAATTTTTGCCGGGTCATATTTGGTAAACCACGGAGCGAATGCCCCGCAAATCACAAAAATAAGAAGAACAACCAGGCCGCTCATCGCATAGGGATTGCGGCGAAACTTGGTCCATGCCGTTCGCCAAGGTCCGGGAGGGCGTTTGAGCGGTTTAACCGCCTGCACGTCAACCGGCGGGATAACGGCAGAGGTTTGCATGTTTGCTTCGCTCATGCCGATCTTCCCCCTCTCTTTCCAAGCTGCACACGTGGATCAACAACCGCGTATAGCAGATCGGCGATCAGATTGCCGATAATGACAATAACAGCCGTTAAAAGAGTAATGGCCATTAGAACGGAGTACTCGCGTGCAACCGCCATCTGTACGAATAAACGTCCCATTCCCGGCCAATTGAACACACTTTCGGTTAAGGCCGCGCCGGCAACAAGCAGCGGCAGGTCAAGCGCTACAATCGTAATGACAGGAATTAACGCGTTACGGAGAGCGTGCTTGTAAATAACCTTGCCTTCCCGCACCCCTTTTGCCCGTGCGGTACGGATATAATCTTTATCAAGCACCTCCATCATGCTGGAGCGCGAATACTTCACATAAGCAGCCAGGAAGCTAAGCGTCAGAACGGTCACCGGGAGAATGAGATGCATCATCAGGTCGCCAAGCTGACCTTCCTTGTCCATGGCGTACATATCGGCTAACGGTAGCCAGTCCAGCTTTATCGAGAAGATCTGCTGTAGAATGATCCCGAACCAGAAGGTCGGCATCGCAAATCCGATATACGAAATAAAGGAGGCCGTTTGATCGGACAGACTGTATTCCTTCGTGCTGTTGTAGATGCCCCATGGGATAGCAATAATGAGGGTCAGCAGCCATGCCACTCCCATCAGAATAAACGTGTTTTTTACGGTTGGCCAAATCACCTGGCCAATCGGTACATGATTCTTAAACGTATAACCCAAGTCACCTTGCAGCAAGTTGCCTAACCAATGTAAGTATTGCATAGGAAGAGGCTGATCCAGCCCCATATTATGTGCTTGTACCTTCATGGCTTCCGGAGATAAGCCCGGTGCCAGCATCATTTGAAAAGGTCCTCCCGGAGCGGCATGGATAAGCCCGAATGTCACGAGCGTAATCAGGAATAGCACCAAGACGGACTGAAGCGTTCGGCGAATAAAAAACTCGGTCATTTGCCCATCCTCCTAAAAGAATTGCCGCGCCTTTTGCGGCAATTCTACTTCGTAAGCATTCACTTAAGAATTGCCGCGCCTTTTGCGACAATTAAGTTTACAAGGAAGAAGAGGGCCACGCCCTCTTCTCCTGTAAACGATCGAATTTTACGCTGTTATTCGGCTAGCCACCATTTGATCATGTGGTAGAAGTAACCGGTTTGATGAGTTGGTTCCGGAGCATCCTCCGGAGCGAATTTCACTTTAGGTCCGACACCTTGCGGATTGCCGTATTGATACAGGAATACGTAAGGCAGATCAGTCGAGATTTCAGTTGCGATTTGGTTGTAAATCTCTTTACGTGCAGCTTGGTCTACAACGGAGTAACCGTCAACCCACAGCTTGTCGAGCTTTTCGTTCTTGTACCAGCCGTTGTTTTGTCCAGCTGGCGGGAAGTATTTCGACGAGAAGATGCTTTCGCCGTCCGGATCCGGATTGCTAAGCGACCAGCCAAGGAGAATAGCAGGATATTTGCCCGGCGTGATGTTTTGATCAATCCAGGTTGCGAAGTCAATCGCTGTTGGCTTCACTTCAATACCAACGTCTTTCAGATTCTGCTGAATAATTTGGGATACGGCTTCACGGCGGCTGTTGCCAGCGTTGTATTGCAGCTCGAAGGAGAAACGGTGGCCGTCTTTTTCGAGAATGCCGTCTTTGCCCGGTACCCATCCGTCTTCGGCAAGCAAGGCTTTCGCTTTCTCAGCGTCATAGGCATAGTTAACCGCTTTGTCGCCAGGGTCTGACCAGGAGCCTGGCAGGAATGGCGCGTTCATCAGTGCACCTGTCCCTTTCAAGACATTATCAACCATACCTTGGCGGTTAAGTGCATAGGCAATGGCTTGGCGGCTTTTTTGCGAGTTGAAAGGAATGAATTTATCAGGGAAGTTGTTTGCGTCAAAGTTGAAGCTGATATATTCGTAGGTTGAAGTGGCTCCTTTAATGACAGTGATCTTGTCATTTTTCTCAACTGCTTCTAGCTGCGTAATTGGAATCGCAAGCGTTGTATCCACATCGCCTTTGATCAGTGCTTGAACCTCGGTATTTTGATCCGCATAAATTTTGTAAACGACTTTCTGAATATTCGGCTTCACTTCGCCCCAGTAATTCGGATCGGCTTCGAGACTTACATATTGACCGGTCTTCCATTCCGACCATTTCCAAGGACCGCTTGTAACCGTCTTAGCAGGGTCTTTACCGTATGGATTAGCCTGCAACTCCTCCGGCTTCACATCCTTCAGGATATGGCTTGGCACCGGATTCACCATCAAGGAATATTGGAATGGTGCGTATACTTGCTTGAGCGTAAATTTAACGGTGTAGTCGTCGACCTTCTCGACTTTATCAACCTTGTCATAAAGGCTGATCCCCGGTGCACCTGCCTTAGGGTTAATAATCGTATTAATGGTAAAGACCAAATCTTCTGCAGTGATCGGCTGACCGTCACTCCATTTGGCCGTATTTTTCATTTTTACCGTGTACGTTTTACCGTCTTCAGAGATTTGAGGAAGCTCAGAAGCGATCGACCATGGCTGTACAACCAGGTTACCGTCGCGGTCAAGGTCATACAACTGGGCGAACAACAAATACTGCATATCGCCTGATGACGTATCATTTACGAAAATTGGATTAACCGAAACGATATCGGAGAATGTACTTACCGTTAAGGTTCCGCCTACTTTAGGCGTGTTGGGATCTTCAGATGGTTCTGTGGAAGGAGAGGCCGATTCATCTGCTGTTGTCGCAGAAGGTGATGGGGAATTCGAGCTATTACCGTTATTGTTGCTGGAACAGCCTGAAATGACGATAGCCAATATACTTAATAGAAACAAAAACTTCATCGATTTCTTTCGTGTAATCATCCTATCTCCTCCTCTAATTTGCACGTTATTCTATCCGTTTGCTAGTGTCAGATTGATCCGCTCTTTTCTATTTGTTCAAATCTTTTAATTTTTCTGACTATTTTGATCATAACTATTGCTTTCCGTTTACAATGGATACATAATCTAATTGAAATTGAAACATCCGTTCATTCTGAATTCACGGTCACCGATATGAACTTACAAAGATGTACATCTTGAACTTTATTTTTCCAAGTATGTAACATTTTCTCACCTCCCCTGAGGAGAGTATACTACAAGTTATTAACGCGGTAAATAGTTAAAGTATTTTCACAAAAAGAGGCTGCACATTTGAACAAATGTGCAGCCTCTTCCTTTTACTTGCGTCCCCGCTTATTCTCACCCGTGACCATCACAACCTGAACGTAAGGTTTGATCCGGTTCATCAGACGCTCTCCTTTATGCTGTTCATCGCCGTCTTTGCTTGTAAAGCTGAAATGCTTCTCCAACGCATCCAACTCATAATTGGAGGTATATAAAGTAGGTTTGCGGTTCATCCGGTAGTTCAGAATGGATCCCAGCACATGGTCCCGTACCCACGGATTCAAGTTCTCGGCTCCCATATCATCAAAAATAAGAAGATCGGTCTCTTTCATCATCTCTACCGTCTCGCGAAGCTTCGCCTGATCATGCATCATAGATTTCAAGTCCTCTACGAACTCCGGCATGTACACGATAGCTCCGGAGTAGCCCGCTTTCGCAAGCTCATGAAGCAGATAACACATCAGGAATGTCTTACCCGTGCCAAATTTGCCCGCCAGGTATAAACCTTCCTTCTGTAAGCCCTCTTCCTTCGTCTTATCGATATAAGCGAGAATCTGGTAGGCCGCTTCCGTCCGCTTCGGATCGTTAAACAAAATTTCATCGGCCGAATAGCCGTTATTTAGTGCTGTCTCATCGACATAAAAACTACGGATCCGATTCTTGATCTGCTCTTCGCTGCGCTTTGCAATAAATTTCTTGCAGGACACCTTCCGGTCAATCAACTGCACTTGATCGTTAACCGTCTCGCATGAGAGCAATGTATAATGACCCTCGAAATCATTGGGACATTGGCTTAGCCCCGGACAATTCGAGCAGTTCCGGTATTCCTTCACGTATTGATATACACGGTTCATATTCATCCGTACCGCACGCTCATCCAGCTCAGGGTGCTTGACGAACAGACGCTCAACAAGAGGGTCCGCCATAAGCTCTCCAAGCTTTTGCTGCGCTTGATCGGTCATTGACTTTCCGCCAGGCCATGATTTCAACATTTCACCAAGCGATTCCATTCGTATTCACCCCGCCTTATGTTCTAACCTTTGCCATCCAGTTTTCTGGCCAGCCTGCGCATCTGCTCCAGCTTCTCCGGCGAAATAGCCGTATCGCCTGCCCCTTCATCCTGCACAATCGGAATAGACGGCTTGCGTGAAATACCGCCTCGCGCATTGCTGCGCGTAGTTCCTCTTGCACCTGACTGTCCGGCTGCCCTGGCATTCCGGCGTTCCTTATCCGCTTCGACTTCAGCCTGCTCCCTTACATAAAGCACAGCCTTCTCGAACGTGTCCACCTGCTTGACGAGCATATTGGACACAACGGCTTCCAGGAAGGTCTTCGTTACGCGCTGCGCATCATTCATGCCTATTACATAATGAATAAGTACGTTTATAACCGGTGCGGGGAGCTTATAATTAAGGTCAATTCGTTCGAACGATCTTTCGATCCAGTCCGGTACTGCCCCTGGGAAAAACTTCTGCAAAAACTTGGTGTGAGGCTCATTCCGCATGAGCATGTTATATTGCTGCACATCACATTTCCCCGCCAATTGGCTTGGAACATGCAAATAATATTCTTCCTGTACGTCAAACTCGACGAGATCTCCGTCTGCTTCATTCGGTTGAACCGTTGCCGCCTGCACGCGGGCAACCGTCCGCTGCCGGTCCCCTTCGCGTTTCTTATCCTGACGGTACAGCTGATTGGCCCGAAGCTGCAGCTCGTCTACGATTAACTCACCGGTTGTTTGAACGAAAATATCGTCCTCATCCAGTAATCGGCAAATATCCGCTACGGATAGATTGTATTTATAAGCGACATAATTGACTTGGGCGAGCTGCTCGGCATTGCCGCGCATCCGCTCTACATAACTCCGGTTCGCCGAATTACGCGGAAAACGCAGGATGATCTCGCCATAAGGAATACCTGCCGTCTCCAGCTGTGCTCGAGGCGCGGCTTGTCGTGTTGGCGCAACCTCCGTCAACGCCTGCTCCAGTTCCTGGTCAACCGATTGTATGTTCAACTGGAACAACTCGTAGAAAGGAACGGATATGTTTTCTTTGGTCAGCTGCTTCTGCGCAAGCTCGTCAGGCTCCTGTGCCCCAAACGATTCGCGAAGCGAAATAACCGCGTACTTGCCGATCTTGTCCCGAAGCAGCAGGGTCAAATGCTGATTGCGGAAAAACTCGCTTGGCGACATAGGCTGCGAGAGCTCATATTCATACATCACGTCCGCCTGATCCGGCATACCAACCCGCGACGTCTGCAGAAGTCCAACCGCTTCGAGCCGCGAGGCCTGGTCAATCAGATATTTTCTGCCTCGTTCATTCATATCAAGTCCAAGTCCCAGGAACAGTTTACGCTGAGTCTCAATGGTTGAGTAACCGGATGTGCCTTCTGTTATGCCATGATACAGTTGTTGGTAGAAGGCAATAGCAAAAGCGCCTATCATCGGCTGATAGATAAGCGACAACATTTTATAGTCCAAGCTGCTTAGTGAAAAATCGCGAAAAATGTAGTAACGGTGATGCTCCGTAAATTGCAGTAGATTACCGATGCGCAATTGCATCTCTCCATCTCATTCATACTTTCTATCATTTTAACATAAAAAGAAGGGCCGGGGTCGAATACAAAACTAGAAATATGAGGAGCAAGCGCAAAACCGATTGAAAAACGGCCCCGCCATCCCGATCCGGGATAACGAGAGCCGCTTTGTTGTTAGAACATTTTATAACCGCCGCGGCGCAATGCGCGAATGGCCCAGCCGCTGACATACGCCCCAGCCAGGGCGCCTATAACCGGAATAACATCGACATATGTAAACTCCGTGAAATTATCGACAAACGAAACCGATTCGTCCCATGTCGACCAAATGCCGAGCGGTAGCAGTATAATTATGAATACATAAATGGGAAACCAGGTTGTTTTGAGAAGCATGTTAAGTATAAAGCCGATGCCGAACATCATGACCAGAAACAGCACCGTAGCTACAATTAATTGAAGCATGTCCTCTTCTCCTTATGGAAAGTCTCGCTTATCAGTTTAAATAATGGAAATAAGGAAGTCAATCAACGTTGTCTATTTGTCACAAGTCCGCCATTTGCTCTAGCTGAATTATATACGATACAATGTTAAAAGCAATGAGACGAGAGGAGAATTTACCAATGAGTGAAGTAGCCATTACATTAGAAGGCTGGTACGCGCTGCATGATTTCCGTTCGATGGATTGGGCAGCATGGCGGCTTGCAACCGATAAAGAGCGCAGTCAGGCGCTGGACGAGCTTCAATCCTTCCTGAAGGAATGGAGCAACGTAGATGACAACAAGCAAGGCAGCACAGCTGTATATTCGATCGTAGGCCAAAAAGCCGATTTCGTCTTTATGCACCTGCGCGAAACGCTGGAAGAGCTAAACGACATTGAAACCGCATTTAACAAAACGCTGTTTGCCGAGTTCACACAGCCGGCTCACTCTTATGTGAGCGTAGTTGAGCTTAGCAACTACGTGAATTCCCCGGGCAGCGACCCAATGCAAAATCCGGAGGTTGTTGCGCGTCTGAAGCCAACTCTTCCGAAAGCAAGACATATTTGCTTCTATCCGATGAACAAACGCCGCTCGGGCAATGATAACTGGTACATGCTCAGCATGGACGACCGCCGCACGATGATGCGCAGCCATGGCATGATCGGCCGCAAATATGCGGGCAAAGTCAAACAGATCATCACCGGCTCCGTTGGCTTCGATGATTGGGAATGGGGCGTAACGCTGTTTGCCGACGATGCGCTTCAATTCAAAAAACTCGTCTACGAGATGCGCTTTGATGAAGTGAGCGCTCGTTATGGCGATTTTGGCGAATTCTTTGTGGGGAATCTGTTGACGGATGAAAAGTTTAAGGCGATGCTGTCGCTGTAAGCGGGCGGTTAGCTGGAGGATCTCCGCAGTCAAATGTTCTTCCGATCGCTGTTGTTCACGGATTCCTTGATTTCAATTGTTATAGGTTGGAATCCGTGAACAAAGGCGAACGCTACGCTTCTCCAGAATCATTTGAGCTGCTCCATCCTCGTCTAACCTTTTTGTTATAACAGTGTAACGCCACCGGGTAATTCCGGTGGCGTTTGTTTATAGGTTATTAAGCTCGCCCGTGTTTGAGCTGTCGGCCAGCTTCCTCCATTGACTCTCCACTAGAGAAGGCAGCTAGAAATCGGAAATGCATGCAAGCACAAAATAAAAAAGGCTTTCGCCGAAGCGAAAGCCTTTTTCTTATTAATCTTCGTCGTCCTCGTCCAGAAGGCCGAGACGTTTTTGTTCGAGATAGAGTTCGGTTGCGCGGTCGCGCTCGCGGCCTTTTTCCTTTAGCCGCTCGATGGCGGGCATGATGAGAATGTCCACTTCTTTTTGCACCGTATACGACAAATCATAACGCTGCTGGGACTCCAGGAACGATCCGACTTCCATCAGCGCATTGTAACGGTCGAGCTCATCCCGGGTCAATAATCCGCGGACTTGAACGCTGCAATGACGCATTACAGGAACTTCCCTTTACGCAGCACAAGCGGAATACCGCCGATGATGAACAAATAACGCAGGTCGATCATCTTTTTAAGCCAAGCCGCCATGCGGCCTTTGTACTTCTTGCCGAAAGCGATACCGATCGCTTCCCCTTTGCCCAGCGATGCCACCGTGCCTTTGTTGCTGAACACGAACGACTTCAGCGGCTGGTTGCGGATTGAGGCAATCAGGTTATGCGCACATACAACACCTTGCTGCATCGCAATTTGCGCTGTTGGCGGATACGGGCGGCCTTCCTCATTAAACATCAGGGAGTTATCGCCAACGATATAAATATTCTCATGGCCGGGAGCACGCAGGTTGTCATCCACTTTCACGCGTCCGCGCATCGTTTCAAAGCCTGCATCCTCAATCAGACGGTTGCCGCGGATACCGCCGGTCCAAATGACCGTCTGCGATTTGATTTCTTCGCCTTCACCAACGACTACACCGTCAGGGGTGCACTCTTTGATCGCTGTTCCGATGCGGAACGTTACGCCTTTTTTCGTTAATACGTCCATGGCGTATTCCACGAGCTCAGGGTCAAATCCAGGCAGTGCGGTTGGTGCAGCTTCGATATTATAAATTTTCACAAGTGCCGGATCCACATCAAACTGCTTGCACAGCTCAGGAATGCGATCGGACAGCTCGCCAACGAATTCGATACCGGTAAAGCCGGCTCCGCCTACGATAAAGGTCAGATAGTCCGTGCGATGCGGTTCACGCTTGAAGCGTGCAAATTGATATTCAATATGCTCACGGATCAGGCGGACAGAGTTAATGCTGCGAATGTTCATCGCGTACTCGCCAAGTCCCGGAATGCCAAAGGTTTCCGGCTCGCCGCCAAGACCGATGACAAGGTAATCATACGAAAGGGTTCCATCCTCAAGGATAACCTTTTTATCCTGCGGGCGAATTTGTACGACTGTCGATTTCACGAAGTCGATCTTGAATTCGTCAATCAGCTTCGAGATGCTGACGCGCGCATTCTCAGGATTATCCGTTCCTGCAGCCGGCATATGCAAATGCGTAGTAATATAATGATAGTCGTGCTTATTCACTAATGTGACGTCAGCCTCGTTATAGTTAAGTTCTTTTTGCAACCGCAGCGCAGTAAGCACGCCGCCGTAGCCAGCTCCTAAGATGACAATTTTGGGTATGTTGCTCATCGTATGATCCCATCCATTCCTTAGCTTGTTTATGTGTCTTTTTGTTTGTGAAAAATTACACAATCCGTGCTGGATCTATATTTCTTTACCAGCGAATTGTGTCATTTTTTGGTCTGATTTATCGCTCCGATTATACGCCTCAACATCGTGTTTCAGTCATCTTTCTTCTCTGTCGACTGGTCCAAATCCGGCGCCATACATACAATACATCAGAAATATTACATAGTTTTTACGTAAACTTCAAGAGCAAAATATACGAAAAACTTTAGAGCAGCATACAAATTAAATATTTCCTTCTTCGAAACGGCAGGCATATAATAGGAAGCAGATCATCAATTTACTGGAGGTGTCTTTCCATGTCATCCGTTCAGAAGCCCGATAACCTTGTAGATATTATCATTATTGGCGGCGGACCTGCCGGCCTGTTCGCGGCCTTTTACGGCGGAATGCGCCATGCATCCGTCAAAATCATTGAGAGCATGCCCCAGCTTGGAGGTCAGCTCGCAGCCCTTTATCCGGAGAAGTACATATATGACGTGGCCGGATTTCCAAAAGTTACAGCCGGGGAGCTTGTTGATCGATTAATTGAGCAGATCGGCTTATTCCAGCCGGAAGTATTGTTGGAAGAGAAAGTAGTTGAAGTCAACAAACAGAGCGAACGTTTATTTGAAGTGATTACCAATAAAGCTGTACATTATGCAAAAGCGGTTATTATTACTGCCGGCGTCGGCGCCTTTGAGCCGCGCAGGCTGGAGCTTCCCGAAGCCGTGCAATACGAGAAGAGCAATCTCTACTATTTTGTAGGGGATCTGAACCGGTTCAGAGGACAGAAGGTTCTACTCACAGGAGGCGGAGATTCTGCGGTGGACTGGGCGCTTATGCTCGAGCCGATCGCCGAAAGCGTCACACTCGTGCATCGCCGCGACAAGTTCCGAGCACACGAGCATAGCGTACAAAATCTGATCAACTCTAAGGTCAAAGTTCTGACGCCAAAAGAGATTACATCCCTTCATGGCGATGGCCGTATTCGTCGTGTAACCCTTGCCGATGTTAAATCGAAGGAAGAAACCGAGATCGAAGTAGATGCGGTAATCGTCAATTATGGCTTTGTCTCATCTCTTGGTCCAATTGCCGAGTGGGGCATAGAAATTCAGGGCGGCTCCATCGTCGTCGATACACGGATGGAGACAAGTGTCAGCGGCATCTTCGCCGCAGGGGACATTACGACTTATCCAGGCAAGCTCAAGCTGATTGCCGTAGGCTTTGGGGAAGCACCAACCGCCATTAATAATGCCAAGGTCTATATTGATCCGGATGCGAAGCTCTCTCCCGGACATAGCAGCAACATGAAGCTGTAGCACAAACATATTAATTCCATGTGGTAAAATGAAAATGACAAGGGTATCCTAACGTTGGCGATTCATTCAAGTGCAAGCATGTTGCACGAAGCCAAGGAGGATACCCTTATGTTTTGTCCTGTATGCAATGGCATGCAGCCGCTGAATGCAGCCTGCGCCAATTGTGGTCAAGCGATGGAAGATTGGGGCCGAATGACAGACTGGGTTGGTCCTTACGCACCTTATGTGCCATTAGAGACAGAGACGACATGGTTAAATCAATCGGCCGATGAAAAGAACTGCATGCATATTGTGTACTGCCCGTCCTGTGAGCGGACGGTTGAGGCTGCCGTTACGGAATGGGGATCATCCCGTTAAACGACATTTGATACAACGGACTTGTTTAGTTGCCTTCGCTTCATCTCAATCAGCAGCATTCGGATGAAGTCGTCTTCCAGATTGTACTGAATGGCGGCAAGGTAGGTGTCTTCCAGTAGCTCGTCTGACAGCAGCTCCATTACTGGACACTTCCTTTCTTCCTAAAGTTTCCTAAGCTGTTCCCATCGTAACATGCCCTATTCCTCTCAACAATGGCTCCTCTTATGCACATCCCCTTGTGGACAGGCTGTGCATGAGATGTGAATATACGTCGAATAATGAGGATTTTCCTTAGTGGATGATGTGGATACTTTTATACACAGCCTTTTTTTTCCAAAAGCCGATAAAAAACTTTAATCGAATTTTCTTGACCCATTAATGGAATATATTGAAAATCTGTTCATAAGCTTGTAGGTTCGGCCTGAAAAAAAAATAAACCCAAACGGGTTTTATAAGCTGGATAATCGCATTATTGCGGCCTCGTATTCACCTCAAAGATCCATATCTTTCCGTTAACATCAATGCCGTAATCAAAACCTAGCGTGGCAACGCCAGGGAACCTTTCCTCCAGCATCCTCGTTGACATTACGGTCAAGTCCCGCATTTTCTGCTTTTTCGCACCAACCAGAGATGGAGACAACGATCTGCGAATCCCTTCCGCTGCCGTAACCATCGTGCCGCCCTGGCATAGGTTCGTGACGAATAATCCCGGTTTTGCAATCCTGCCGACCATGGAACGGTATTCCCATCCCGCTTCCGTCTTCACATATTTCACTCGGTAATCGATTGGACGTCCACCAACCTTGGCCAGACGAATTCCTTTCTGGATCAGATAAGGACGGTTTTTACGTTTCTTGTCGAGTGCTGACTTTAACGCCGCAAAGCTTGTAAATTCATGGGTTGTCGAATGAGAAGTGTAGCTGTAGCCTGCGCCCGACTTCCAAACCTTAATAACGCCATGTCCTCCCGTACCCACTACCGGCTTAATAACAACCATTTGATGCTTACCTAGCATACTTCTTAGATTGCCGGCATTGTATCGCTTGGTCGGTGGGATATGAGGGGCAATAGAAGGGTTAGCGAGCAGCGCCGCCTGCTTCGCCCATTTGTCAGGGACTGGCCGGCCTAGTTGATCATCCATGCTATCAATCTCCTTTCCTACTGATAGCATATGATAGAGTAACGTTTGTCTCTTGGATGATTGTCCAAGGCAAGCGTAAACGGCTGCCCCTTCCTAAGGGGTAAAAAAGGGAGCAACAGCTCAATTAGCTGTACTCCCTCCTGTTTACTTATTCATTATCCTGTTTGTTCATTGCCGCCTTCAGAGCATCGGCAAGACTGTTTGATAACGATACATTATCGCTGTACTGCTCGATCATTTTTTTCTGCTGATGCTTATTAACTCTGCCGCCCTGCTTGTCGCCAAGCATCTCAATAACATTGCATGGCCTGCATTGCGCATATTTGCCTGCCTTGCCGTTATGAATCTCCATCTTCTTATGGCATTGCGGACAACGCTTATTCGACAGTGACGGCTCAGCCTGACGGCGGTAGCTGCATCCGCGGTCGGAGCAGACGAGCGACTTGCCGCGTTTGCCTTTCACTTCCATCAGAAGCTTGCCGCATTCCGGACAACGCGAATGGGTTAAATTATGCGGCTTATACTCTTTTGTTTCATTCTTTACAGCCGTCACCCATTTGCTGGCTTGCTCCCGGATACCCGTCATAAATTGCTTGGCATCCCCTTTGCCAAGCGCAATCTGCTCAAGCTCCCGTTCCCATTTGGCCGTAAGCTCAGGACTGCGAAGTTCATCTACGACAAGCTCAATAAGCTGCTTGCCTTTGCCTGTCGGAATAAGACGGTTTTGTGATCTCTCGATCGTTTCGGTAGAGAGCAGCTTCTCGATGATATCCGCGCGTGTAGCCGGTGTGCCTAGACTGTGCTTCTCCATCTTCGTGAGCAGCGAGGCTTCCGTATAACGGGCAGGAGGCATGGTGCGCAGCTCCTTCAAGCGGCTCTGCTTGACCGGAACTGGCTGACCCTGAACGAGCGAAGGCAGCAGCTGCTCCGGCGTGCTTTTGTCCTCGCTCCGGTCATTCTCGTCCTCATCGTCATCATCAGCCGCAAATCTCGAATCACCGCCTGCATAAAGCTCCTTCCAGCCGATATCCTTCTGGATTTTCCCTTTCGCATACAGCTTATCTTCACCGATCGCAAGCACGACACTTGTCTCATCATACGTATATGGCGGATAGAATAGAGCGATAAAACGGCGCGCGATCAGATCGTACAGCTTACGCTCATCGTTGCTCAGCGCAGATAAATTCACGTACTCATCCGTAGGGATAATGGCATGGTGGTCGCTAACCTTGCTGTCGTCAACGAACCGCTTCGTAACGGTCAGCTGTCCCCGCAGCAGCTTCCGGGCAAGCGGCGCATAAGGTCCTACCGCCACGCTTTCAAGACGCCCCTTAAGCGTTGACACGATATCACTCGACAGATAACGAGAATCGGTACGCGGATAAGTTACGAGCTTATGCTGCTCGTACAGCTTCTGCAGGACGTTTGACGTCATTTTCGCGGAGAAGCCAAACCGCTTGTTCGCTTCCCGCTGCAGCTCGGTGAGATCAAAGGCTTGCGGGTGAGGCTCGGACTTCAGGGTCGTGCGCAGCTTGTCGACCTTGGCGTTCTTTCCTTGCAGACGCGCCACAACAGCCTCAGCATCATTCTTGTCCCACAATCTGCCGTCATGGGAATCATTCTGGCGCCATACCGCCTGGAACGCGCCCAGGTCGGCTGTAACGGTCCAATAAGGCTGCGACTGGAATTGGTTGATCTCCTTCTCGCGATCCATCAGCGCGCCAAGCGTAGGCGTCTGCACGCGGCCGGCAGCAAGCTGGGCATTGTACTTCACCGTCAGGGCCCTTGTTACATTCAGGCCTACAAGCCAGTCCGCTTCCGCCCGGCAGACCGCCGACGCATACAGGTTATTATATTGATGGCCAGGCTTAAGCGCCTTGAAGCCGTCCTTGATCGCTTTGTCCGTCTGGGACGAAATCCACAGCCGCTTGAACGGCTTGCGCCAATGGACAAGCTCCATAATCCATCTTGCCACAAGCTCGCCTTCCCGCCCCGCATCGGTGGCGATAATCAGTTCACCGATATCCGGACGCTTGCACAGCTGCGCAACCGCCTTATATTGATGCGACGTTTCGCGCATCACTTTCAGGTTCATTTTATTCGGCAGCAAAGGCAAATCCTCAAGGTTCCAAGTCTTGTATTTCGGATCATAATCCTCCGGCTCTGCGAGAGTAACCAGATGTCCCAAAGCCCAGGTGACCACATAATCCGGACCTTCCATATAGCTTTTATTTTTGCTGCTGCAGCCCAGTACGCGTGCAATTTCCTTTGCTACGCTTGGCTTTTCCGCGAGCACTAATGACTTCATTCCTAATCCCTCTCTCCATACATGCGAATGCCGTAAATTCTTGTACAAGTATACTAGAAAAATGGCATGGAAACCAATGCGGGCAGGTGTGATTTTACCCGGCAATTGCCGTTATGCTATAGTAGTTTCACAAGTGAACTCAACCTATAAATGGAAGCAAGGTGTATTCCAAGTGAAAGCTAGATTTATTCCTGTTATTGCAGTTTTCCTTCTGATATTCGGCTTGGTGAACGGGTACATCGGCTGGAACGGGTGGGAATACCTATCCTCGCTGTTTAATCTGGAGCATGCCTTGCCGTACGGCATCATTGTCGGAATCCTCTCCTTCTCCTGGATCCTCGGACGGTTAGGACAGCATTCGGCCTCGCCGATCCGCCAAATGGCTTATTCCCTCAAATATTTCGGCTCCTATTGGTTCGCCGTCATGCAGTACTCCCTGATTATATTGCCGCTCGCGGATCTGATCGTCTGGCTGCTTACCCTTGCCTCTGTTGAATACAAAACAGCCGTAGCTTCTGTCGGCACAGTTGCCTTTATTCTCTTGGCTTCGATTCTCATTCGGGGTGCCTGGAACGCGTGGACGCCTATCGTCCGAACCTACAAACTAACGATTCCGAAGCAGGCCGGCTCTTTCCAAAAGCTCCGGATCGGTGTCGCCTCGGACATTCATCTGGGCACGGTCGTTGGCAACAAGCATCTTGAACGGCTCGTCCGCCATATGGAAGAAATGAAGCCCGACCTGATCCTTCTGCCAGGCGATGTGATTGACGACAGCATCGATCCGTTCATCCGCCGCAATATGGCCGCCACGATGAGCAAGCTCAAGGCGCCGCTTGGTGTCTATGCTGTACTGGGCAACCATGAATACATCGGCGGACATATTGAGCAATATATCGCCGAGATGAATGCCATCGGTATCCGTGTACTGCTCGACGAGAAAATCCTCATTCAAGACAGCTTCTACATCATTGGCCGTAAAGATTTGGCCGCGCGGTCAAGTGATCCGGAAGGCCGGCTGCCCATCAGCGAGCTGACAGCGACGGTAAATAAAGCTCTGCCGCTTATTATGATGGACCATCAGCCTTCGGATCTGGAGCAGGCGGCGTTAAACGGCATTGACCTGTCCTTGTCCGGCCATACCCACCGCGGGCAAATGGCACCTAACCATCTGATCACCCGCCGTATATTCGAGCTGGATTGGGGCTATAAGCTGAAAGGCAGCCTGCATGCTATCGTATCATCGGGATTTGGCTCCTGGGGACCGCCAATCCGGCTGGGCAGCCGTTCCGAGATCATTCAAGTCGAGCTCGAATTCAAGCCGGAGCAATAACCCTGTCAACACAGTATGAAACCTAATCAGCCCCGTCCCGTATAGAGCTGAAAACAGTCACCCTATTCCAGGAGGGAATTCCTACTTATGACAGATTCCTTATTTGATCGACTAGCCTCGGCGAAGGAACGCAAATATGAGCTGGACAAAGCGGTACGCAGGCAAAGTCAATTTCGCTCCCGATTAAATGAGCTGGAAAGGCAAATTATACGATTGGAGCTCGATCTTGCAACGGAGCAGGCCGATGTAGATAAGCTGACCAAGATGACTTTGACAAATCTGTTCCATACGCTGCTTCGCAGCAAAGACGAGCAGTTGGAATTGGAACGACAGCAGGCGCTTTCCGTTGCTTTGAAGCTTCAGGAGGCCCAGCAAGAACGCGACAAGCTCAAGGAAGATATTATTCAAGCTGGTTTGATCATGACGTCTAACCAAAGCGCTGAGAAGGACTATTACAGGCTTCTTAGTGAACAGGAACAAGCGCTTAGAACTATGCCCGACAAAGCCACTGAACTGATGGCCATGGAGAACGATATTGCAGCCCAAAAAGCTGTCGTGCGCGAGCTGAATGAAGCGTTCTCGGCAGGCAGGCGAGTGCTTGCCTCCTTAGAGCCCGCAATCAACAGTCTGGATAAAGCGATCAACTGGGGCAATTGGGATACTTGGGGCAACGGCGGACTTATTTCTACTCATATCAAGCATGAACATATTGATGATGCCAAAGCGTCTATTGCGGCAGCCAATCATGAGCTCAAAAGCTTCCGGGATGAGCTTGCAGACTTAAAGCAAAACCTCGACATTCACATCGATATCAGCGGCCTGCTGAAATTCGGGGACTACTGGTTCGACGGACTGATTACCGACTGGATCGTCCAGCAACGGATTAAAGAGACGCAGGAAAGAACCTCTGAAGCGGCTCATCAGGTAAGAATCGTCGTCAATAAACTTCAATCCGAGTACAAAGCGGCGGAAGGAATACTAGTCGGCTTGCAGAGCAAACGCACCGCTTGGCTGGAACAGCAGAATACGATTTGATAAAAAAAACGGCCGGCGCATTAAGCGCTGGCCGTTTCTCTATTCAAGCCTTTGGAATAGCTCATGCTTGCCAGCAGGAAGTAGATCGTCTGCATAACAACGAAGATCCCGATTATGACAAGCGAATACAGCCACACGCTTGATCCCATCAGTCCGTCGAGCGCTTTCATGGCGAACAACGCATGAATCATTCCGACCAGGCAAGGCAGATAAAAAATAATTGCGATCTGTGTCACCGTTATTTTACGTATCTCCTGCTTCGTCATGCCAATCCGTTTGAGCGCGTTAAACTGCGCCTGATCCTCCTGCAATTCCGTAAACATTTTGAAGTAAATCAAGCTGCCCGATGCAATAAAGAACAGCAGACTGATGAACAAGCCGATAAACAGCGTCAGCGAGCTTGTTTCTTTCATATTTGCGAAGTTATCAGCCCGGTTGCGGTTAATTTGTCCTTCAAGATCTTCCGGCACTTGCAGCTTCTTAATAGCTGAGCCTGCATTTTCCCAGTCCTTCACTTCATACCCGTACCAGACAAGCTGCTCGCTTTCCGGCACATTTGCAAGAAGCAGCTTATAGTCGCTGTCCTCCACAATAACAGTCATCCAGTTCATATCCGTCTGGTTCATCACGCTGTCTGAAAGGTCGGTCGATACGGCATAATCAAAAGCAGTGCCCTGCACAGTCCCCTGAAACCGTTCAATAGGAGGGCTGAAGGATCCCGGCATCGCTACCGTACCCGGCTTCAAATCAATATTCTTCTTTCCTTGCGCCTCGGCCAAACGGTTATAGTCGGACTCCGAGATCATCATCGTATCCGGATTATACTCGATATTATCACCAGTGCTTCGTGTCAGCTTAATGCTTGCGACGCTTGCGCCGACGACAATCTTCTCATCCGTAACCGGATGGCCGGCCTCACGAAGATGCGTCTTCAGCCCATCCGGATCAATAACCTCATGGCTTTGAAGCCCTTTCTCCATCACGGCTACCGCATACGGATAGTACTGAAAAATCTGTTGTTTAGCGCTGATCTGCATCAAATAAAACGTACCTGACGCGGTTAAGATGACCGCACTCATAATGGATACCATAAACAGAATCCGCGCGTTATCCTTCAGCTTATAGCCAAGCTGTGAAAGCACGACCATATTCGTCCGGTTGTAGAAGACGGAATGACGCTTTTGCAGAAACCGGATAAGGAGCACGCTGAACTGCGTGAACAGAAAATAGGTTCCGATCGTCACCGTTACAAGTATAAGCAGCGCCATATAGAAGAAGTTAAACGGATCCAGCATAATCGCCATTACATACCCCGAACCAAGCGATACAAGAGCCAGCGCAACAAGCCAAGGCGAGAACAGTAGCTGCCCCTTTGGTTTACGGCCTGCACTGAACAGCTCGACCAGCTCGGCTTTGCCGATCCGGAGCGAAGTCAATACCGCAATAGCTACGAATAAAACAAAAAAACCAAGTCCGGTCATTCCGATTGCCTTAAGCGGTGCCGCAAACGGTATAGGGTCTGATACTTTAAGAAACACCGATAACGCCATGAAAAACAGCTTGCTGAACAACATGCCTAGTCCGATACCCGTCCCGATGGACAGAAGAGCAATAGCAATGCTTTCATAGATAACCAGCTTTCTAAGCTGGGCTTTGGTCATCCCGAACAAAGACAACAGGCCGAATTCCTGCTTCCTTGTCTTCAGAAAGGCTGAATTGGAATAGAGGACAAACAGGAACGAGAAGATGCCTATTATATAGAGGCAGAACATCATCCCCCTTCTCACCTTCGCCGCCTGCTGAATATGTCCGTTTACTACATCCGGGTGAAAAATAAACGACGAGTACATATAAAAGATAAGTACGGAGAACACGCAGCTGAGGAAAAAGGCGCTGTAGGAACGCCAATTCCCCTTCATATTACTAAGCGCGAGCGAACGGAACGTCATCGAAATTACCTCCCAATACACTCAAAGCATCCAGGATCTGCTGGAAGAAAGCCTGACGGTTTGTCCCTCTCCGGATTTCCGAGAACAGCTTGCCGTCTTTGATAAAGACAATCCGTTGACAATAGCTTGCAGAGAACGGGTCATGAGTAACCATCAGGACAGTCGCGCGAAGCCTTTCGTTCATATCCTTCAAGGCGTCCATAACATCCTTCGCTGCCTTGGAGTCCAGGTTACCGGTCAGCTCGTCGGCAAGTACAAGAGCAGGCTGATGGATGATTGCCCGGGCAATAGCGGCACGCTGCTTCTGTCCGCCCGATACTTCATAAGTCCGCTTGTCCAAGATCGCTTCAATATTCAACATAATCGCGAGCGGCTTCAGCTTCTCTTCAATCACACGCGGCGCAACACCCTCCAGCACCAGCGGCAAAATAATGTTTTCCTTAATCGTCATCGTATCCAGCAGGTTAAAGTCCTGGAAAACAAAGCCAAGCTCTCTTCGGCGGAACAAGGCCAGCTTCTTGTCGCTAAGCTTGGCGGGCTGCACGCCGTTAATTTCAAGCTCACCCGAAGTTGGACGGTCAATCGTTGCCAGCAGATTAAGAAGTGTCGTCTTCCCGCTCCCCGAAGGACCCATAACGCCAACAAACTCTCCCGCTTCTATGTTCAGATCAATATCCTCAAGCGCCCGGTAGGACAGGTTCCCCTTTGAATGATAAATCTTTCCAATCCCTTTCGTTTGCAATACGCTCATCGTAATAGCCTCCCTATGATTCACACTGGTTCGTTTTGTTTTGATTATGGACTCAGTATACCGCCACGCGCCATCATGAACCCATCGATTTACCTTTCAAATGGAGGCTTCAAACCTTACGATTTTGTCATGTTGCATCACTTAACGCAGCAAGTGGATTCCTTCGGGGCGGAAAATAACCGCAACTGTCGTACCGGCACCAACTTTCGATTCGACAGATAGCTCATGGCCGAGACGGCTGCATACCTGCTTGGTCAGATATAGCCCCATACCCGTTGACTCCTCAACGGCACGTCCGTTTTCCCCTGTGAAGAACGGATCAAAAATGCGCGGCAGATCATGAGCCTCAATTCCAATTCCTTCATCTATAATAGACAGCCTGGTCGCACTTAAATCCGTTTCCTGTTCAATGCGGATGACGAGTTTCTTCGATCCCGGCTTTCTCTTCGAATATTTAATCGCATTGCCAATCAGCTGGTTCAGAATAAACGTCAGCCATTTCTCATCCGTCTCGGCAACTGCCTCCCCCTCAATCCTGGGAAAGATCGCATGCCTGATGCAGAGCTGCTTGTGAGCATTAATGACGCTTCGGGCAGCCTCATGCAGAGGAACGGAGCGGAGATGCAGATCAAATTCAATCTTGTCGAGCCTTGCCGTATGCAGCATCATATCCAGCCCTCTTGTCATCCTGCCCGCCTCTTCCCTGATGCTTTGAAGCCTCTCCTTGTCAGCTTGCTCCACAGCCCGCTCCTGCAGCGCCTCCTGCACCAGCAGATCAATAACAGATACGGGCGTCTTCATATGATGGACCCATTGCAGGACAAAATGATTATACTGCTCCTGCTGTCTGCGGTATTGGCTGAGTTCCGTCAAATAGGCGCCATACTGCGCGGCAAGCAGCCGCTGTACAGCCAACTGCTCTCTCGTAATGCCGGATGTAATCCCCATAGAGGCTTTAAGCTCTGTTCCATGATCAATGGCATCCTGAAGCTGTTTATAATAATTCCGCTGGCGAAGAAAATCGACCGTTAGCCCTGCGATAAGCAGAAAGAAAGCCAGCTCGGCATAATAGTAGACAAGCCCTGCATCCGCTCTGCCCTCATAACGCAGCTTGTCCAGCAAAAACATCGCACAAGCCAGCAGACAGCCTAACAGGTAAAGTGCGATTATAAATTTCCGGTCCCAGAGGTAAGCACGAATCATGCTCCTGCCTCCCGCAGCGCTTCGGCATTCAGCCGGTAGCCTTGTCCGCGAACCGTCTCAATCGCTTTTATAATTCCAATTTCCTCGAGCTTCTTGCGCAGACGGGTGACGTTAACGGTTAATGTATTGTCATCAACAAATTGAACATCATCCCATAATGCTTCGAGAAGCTGTTCTCTTGCTACAATTTCATCCGGCCTTTTCATAAAAGCCTCAGCGAGCAGCCGCTCGTTCTTGGTCAGCTCCGTCCGCTCCCCCCGCCACTCCAGCTCATTGCGGCTAAGATTTAACCGCAGGCTGTACAATTCAAGTTCAGCCGCCGAAGCAGCTGTAGCAGCCGAAGCGGCAGCGTATTCTCCGTATGCCCGCCGCAAAGCGCCCTTTACCTTCGCAAGCAGAAGATCCAGATGGATTGGCTTCGGAAGATAATCGTCCCCGCCATTTTCAATGGCCATCACCTGATCCATCTCTCCTTCACGGGCGGAAATGAACAGAATCGGAACGTTAGATCTTGTCCGTATTTGTCTGCACCAATAAAAGCCGTCGAAATACGGCAGATTGATGTCCAGCAGAACCAGATGCGGGTCATAGGCTGTAAACTCTCCAAGCAGATCCTTGAAGTGAACGGCTCTTTCCGCCTCAAACCCGTATTTCTCCATCGTTGATTTCAGAATAGCTCCTATTTTGTCATCATCCTCGATGATAAATATCCGATACATACCGATAATCCTCCTCATTCCTTACAGCATCCTATTAATGGATACTTCTGTAAAAAGAAACCCATGTCATTTTAGGATAGCAATTTACCCCCTCCCAATCAACCTAGGACTATCTTCACAAAATCATTACATTTTCTAAATAATGGGATAATAATCCGCTGTTAGACTAACTTTGCAACCGAAATAGTTCCGACGCGGCTTGACGGGGGTAAAAATCAAGGCCAATCATACATACCGGCGAAGGGCCGTCGGACCTAGCAATTATTCGAAAATAAGAAAGGTGACGAACTACACATGAAAAAAGCAGTAGTCATTTCCGTGCTCGCAACAGCAATTGGAGCAGCAGCTGTTACACCAGTAATGGCACAATCGGCCGTACAATCGGCACAAGCGGTTCAAATCGGTTCGATAACAGTTTCCGTCAACGGCCAACCTGCCGCTATCCGCACGATTGACGCGCAAGGTGTAACGCTCGCATCCGTTCGCGACCTGGCGAAAGCTCTTGAAGCTTCACTGAATGTGACAGGCAGCACCATTACTGTTCAATTGAATCACAACGTCGTTAACCTTAGTGATGCGGTGACTGTGAACGGTACAGCTTTTGTTGAGCCGGTAAGCTTCCTTACCAAGCTGGGTGTTGGCTACTCGAACGGCAATATCACCTCGATCAAATTCCTTGAGAACGTTGATCAAGTGACTTGGGTGAATGCTTCGAAGCTGATCGCATCGAAAACTGTCGATACTGGCCGCGAAGATTACCTGGTTGATGCTGCGACAGGTAAAAATGAACTTCTGCTCACTTCGTCTGACACATCGGAACTGATCGTGTCCCCGGATGGTTCGAAAGCCGCTTATTCCGAAGCTGACGGCACCGTTAACGTCATTGACCTTAGCACAAAGCAATCTACAAAAGTAAGCACAGACACATCAATCAAAAACGAAATGCAATTCTCGGCTGACGGCAGCTCGATCTTCTTCTTCCAAGGGGACAAGAACTCCGTGATTTGCAAGCTTAGCCTTGCTGACGGCGCCGTAACAAAAGTACTGGAAGATAAAGTGGACTACAAAGCCAACCTTACGGTATCCGCTGACGGCACTAAAGTTGCTTACCTCCTGATTAAACAGCCGGTTGTAACTGGGGACAGCACAGATGTAGACAAAGATGACGTCAACATCGATCCTACAGGAACAGAAACGCAAGCTTATTTCTACGACTCGGCTAAATCGGATAACAAACCGGTTCAGTTGACGAAAGACACGAGCGACAAGGCGTTCCTGGAGCTGTCCGCTGACGGTTCGAAAGCTTACTTCGTAAGCATCAACGACGATGCGGTAGGCAGCGTCGCTTCGGTAGATACAGCTACTTTAGCGGCAGCAAGCGTCTACAGCGCGGAAGATGTATACCAACTGAATCAAGCTGAAGGCAAGCTGATCCTGCTCACGGCAAAAGGCGAAGCTAACAGCATTAGCGCTCTTGATCCTGCAACCGGTACTGCAAGCAAGCTGTACGGAGTATCTGATAACGTAACCGAGCTGATTGTTTCGGGCAAAGGCGATATCGCAGCTATCAGCAGCGGCCAGCTGGCTGTTCCGGTTAATGGCAAATTCACAACGATTACCCGCTAAACCATTCATTAGATGATGCTTACGAAGCAAGAGTCATCACAAAAGGCCAGAATTAGGCCATTTGTGTGACAATTCATACGCACATGCTTACGAAGTATGAATGGCTTCACAATTCATTTTAGGAGGAAAATAAAACAATGAAACTCAATTGGCTCAAAGCGGCTACGGTAGCCGCTCTTATCGCAACGATCGGCCTTGGCTCTGTCCAAGCCCCTGCTAAAACAGAAGCAGCCAGCAAGCTGTCCGGCAAAATCGTAATCAACGGTTCATCCGCTCTTCTTCCGCTCACTCTTCAAGCGGCTAATGAATTCAAGAAGCTGAATCCGAAGGTTAAAATTTCCGCTTCGGCGGCAGGCTCCATCACTGGTCCACAATCGGTCCGCAAAGGAATCGCGGATATCGGCGCCATTGACTGGGATGCAACGAAACCAGCTCCTGGCTTCGAAGCTTTCACGGGCCAAGTCGCTAACAAGGTTGCTGTTATTCCTTTCGCGGCAGTAGTAAACAAGAACGTAACGGCAACAAACCTGACTACAAAACAGCTGCAAGACATCTTCTCCGGCAAAGTTACGAACTGGAAAGAAGTAGGCGGCAAAGATGCTGACATTATCGTTGTTAACCGTACGTTTGGCTCCGGCACGCGCGTTAACTTCCAGCAAAAAGCTCTTATGGGTACTGCCTTCATGACAAAAGGCGATAACTACAAAGAAGTAAAATCGAGCGGCGATATGAAAACAACAATCGAATCCACGCCTAATGCCATCGGTTTCGTAGACTTCGCTTACATTACGACAAAAATGACGGCTGTAAGCATTAACGGTGTTGCTCCAACTATCGATAACATCATTAACGGCAAATATAAAGTTTGGGGCTACGGCTACTACATGACAAAAGGCCAACCAACAGGCGTAGTAAAAGAGTTCATCAAATATGTTCAAAGCACGAAGTTCCAGAACGGTTCGCTGAAAAAGCTGAAGTTCATCCCGATCTCGGCAATGAAATAATTTAACTAATTTAATACAGGTAACGGCGGCCGTCTTTCGCGAAGCGACAAGGCGGCTGCTTGCTACCAAAGGAGCCGATCGTATTTATGTTAGATACCTCATCAACTGCGGGCCAGATCGATCTGGGCGGCAGTCTTTTGACGGGAAGCGGCAAGCCGTTTGACCGAAAGAAACGCCTTTTTGTAATGAACCGCTTGTTCCGTTATGTTTGTATTGCCTGCGCCGGGTTTGTCTGCCTTATCTTGTTCCTCATTCTTCTCTTGATGTTCCGCACAGGTATACTGACTTTTGGAGATGTATCCTTCTCCGAATTTTTCCTTTCGACTGAATGGAGCCCGGAGACCGAACAGTACGGTGCTCTCCTGTTCATATTCGGTACGTTTGCCCTTACTTTGCTGACCTTGGTTATTTCCGTCCCGCTCTCGCTCTTGATTGCCGTGTTTCTGTCAACCTTTGTTCCGTCTTGGCTGAAAAACACGCTTCGTCCGGTGATGGACCTGCTCGTCGGTATCCCATCGGTTGTGTACGGCTACCTTGGCCTGACCGTCCTTATTCCGCTCATCCGTGATGTTACGGGTACCGGCATGGGTGACGGCCTGCTCGCCGCTTCCCTCGTGCTGACCATTATGGTGCTTCCAACGATCAGCCGGATCAGCGATGATTCGATCACTGCAGTTCCCAAGAAATTTAGCGATGCTTCGTATGCCCTTGGGGCTACCCGTTTCCAAACCGTATGGAAGGTGCTTATCCCTTCCGCGCGCAGCGGCATCATGTATGCCGTCATTTTGGGAATGGCCCGCGCCATCGGTGAGACGATGGCCGTTGTTATGGTTATCGGCAATACCCCGCAATTTGCAGACAGCCTTCTTAAACCAACCTCTGTCCTGACGAGCAACATCGTAATGCAGATTGCTAACGTTCCTTTTGACTCAACATGGAACTATGCCTTGTACTTTATGGGCTTCCTGTTGCTTGCAATCTCCCTTCTTATGATTGTTGGCGTACGCTGGCTGCAGCGGAAAGGAGCACAGCAATGAGTAATGTAAACACCGTCAATCCGTTCCGCGGAAAAAGAGGAATCAACAGCTTTAATAACCGCTTCTTTACGGTTCTAGTCTGGACCGTTGGCATTGTTGTGGTCCTGTTTATCCTGGGGCTTCTCTTTCTAATTCTGAAAGACGGCTTGCCCAAGCTCTCCTGGAACTTCCTGTTTGGTCTGCCAAGCGAAATCGATGAGGGCGGCGGTATTGGACCTGCCCTGCTGAACTCTTTCTATATCCTGTTCCTGTCGCTGCTGATCTCTATTCCGCTTGGCATGGCGGCAGGCATTTATCTCGCGGAGTTTGCGCCGGACAATAAGCTGATCTCGTTTGTAAGGATTTGCGTAGAGGGACTCGCTTCCGTCCCTTCGATCATCTTTGGTTTGTTTGGCATAGCGCTGTTCGTGGAGATGTTCGATATTGGCTTGACGATTCTCGGCGGTGCCGTCAGTCTGGCCTTCCTGAACCTGCCTGTTCTTACCCGCGTCACGGAAGAATCGATTCGTGCCGTACCGAAGGAACTGAAGAACGCCTCCTTTGCGCTGGGGGCCACACATTTACAGACGATTATTCGCGCCTTGATCCCTGCAGCTATGAACGGAATTATTACCGGGATCTGTCTTGTAGCTGGCCGCGCCTTTGGCGAAAGCGCCGTTATTATTCTGACTGCCGGTGTGACAACCTCCGGCGAAATGTGGGATTTCAGCCTCTTCTCTCCGGGCGAGACACTTGCCGTGCACCTGTGGTATGTTCAGTCCGAAGCGATTGTTCCGGACGCCCAGGAGATCGCGCAGAAGGCGGCCGCGGTACTCGTGTTCTTCGTTCTGTTGATCAATCTCGTGTTCCGTATTCCGCTTTGGCTGAATTCTCGTAAGATGCAGAGGTCGTAATGGCCACTACGTAAGTGAATGCTTTTTCGACCGCTGTTGTATTCGGATTAATTGGAACAATGTTTTCAAGGTTTCAATCCGAATACAAAGGCGGACGCTTCGCTCCTAAAAAGCATTCACTTCCTCCGTTCCGCTGCGACTTCTTTTTTTAAACAAAAACCGGCGTCCATTAAATAGGACGCCGGTTAGATTTATTTAGAGACAGGTTGTGTTTGCGACCTGTCTAAAAAGGTGAACAAAAGGCTGGCTGAGCTTAGCCTTTTGCGAATGCTTTTTAACTTCGCCGTACAGGCGGAGCAAAAGAATGTTCTAGAAAAACGGAGTGCTCGCTTTTGTTACCGGAATCGTACCTTGTACGATAAATTCAAAGATTACGGTAACAATGGCGATTGGAAGAACATTCTTTTGCGCAGCCTGCCCCGGCCACAAAAAAAAGCTGAGCACAGGCGTGCTCAGCAGTCGCTATCCGGTTTACCAGCCGCAGCTGCTGTACGGAACGATGATCCGCAGCCGCAAGTTGCTGTTGCGTTCGGGTTCTCGATCGTGAAGCCGCCGCCCATTGCGGATTCTTTCCAGTCGATAATAAGACCATTCAAATATTTCAAGCTGTCGTCGTCTACAACCACTTTCAGGTCCGCGACTTCCATCGCCTTGTCGTTCTCATGCTCTTCATCATCAAAGCCCATGCCGTAGGAGAAGCCTGTGCAGCCGCCTTCCTTTACGCCAATGCGCAGGAATAGTCCGGGAGTTCCTTCCTCCTCGAGCATTTCTTTTATTTTGTCAGTTGCCGATTCACTAATAGTGATCATGCCTCGTCCCTCCTCTATGATAAACAAGATAAAATGTATCGTTATAGTTGTAGTATACTCCTCTTCCCGCGCTTCCTCAAGAGATGTGTGCCTGCTGCTTGCCGCGAGTTGAAGACTTTAGGTGTTGCCGCCTTTTACGTACGGGTTTATAATAATGGAAGCTTTCTTAATCGGATGAGCAAGTTATTTTTTTCACAAAGGCATCGCCGAAATGAATCTACTCGTCACAAGAACGATAAATGGCAGCATGCCGCGCACTAGATCCTGAACTAACTTTTGAGAAAAAGGAGGTTGCCAAGATGAACGTCATCATTCCATCTGATAATAAGCAAATGCAGTCGATCATCGACAAAGTCCGAAACGGAGAGCGCCTTACACTGGAAGACGGTGTATTCCTGTATCAATCGGATGATCTGCTTACAATTGGGCAACTAGCTAATGAAGTCAATCTTCAGAAGAACGGAAAGAAAGTTTATTTTATCGAAAACATGAGCTTGTACTTTACGAATGTCTGCGAAGCGCATTGTGCATTTTGTAATTTCCGCAAAGACGAGGGCGCTCCGGGCGCTTACACCTTGTCCGGTCAGGAAATGATTGAGTACGTTGAGCAGCACTTCCACCCTGGTGTACGAGAATTCCATATTGTAGGCGGGCATAACCCACATGTTCCGTTCCAATATTACGTCGATTCCCTGAAGGCCTTGCATGAGCGCTTCCCTGAAGTCACGCTCAAAGCCTACACAGCTGCGGAGATCGACTTTTTCTCGCGTATTAGCGGCTTAAGCTACAAGGAAGTATTGGAAGAACTGATGAAAGTCGGCCTTAAATCGCTGACAGGCGGAGGCGCAGAAATATTATCCGATCATTACCGCAAAAAAATGCGCGTTGACAAAGCCGATGTCAGCCAATATTTAGAGGTGCACCGCACTGCTCATAATCTTGGCCTGCGCACGCATACAACGATGCTGTACGGTTCGATTGAATCCCATGAGGACCGCATCCGTCACATGATGCAGATCCGCGAGCTTCAGGATGAAACAAACGGCTTCCAGGTTTTCATTCCGTTGTCCATGCAGCCGATCAATCCGAAAGCCGGGATTCGTCGTCGCAACTCGGCCTACGAGGATTTGAAGACAATAGCGATCAGCCGTCTGATGCTGGATAACATTCAGCATATTAAAGCTTACTTCATTAACATCGGCACGCAGCTGACTCAGGTTGCGCTGACGATGGGCGCTTCAGACGCTCATGGCACGATTGTAAAAGAAAGAATCAGCCATTCGGCAGGCGCGCTAACGCCGGAAGGCATCACGCGTGAGGACCTCTTATGGCTCATTAAAGGAGCCGGACGTATCCCAGTGGAGAGAGATACGTTCTATAACGAAATTAAAGTATATGAGTAATCACGCGGCTAGACGCACATATTAGGCACACAACAAGTCATTCATCATTTTGGAGTTGGGTAGGGAAATCATATGAGAAAATTTGTTATTTTGGGCGGCGGTTACGGCGGCCAGGCGATCGCAGCAGATGTCATCGAGAAACAGCTGCCAATCGACGTAGAAGTCATTCTTATTGACCGCATGCCTTATCAAGGCCTTAAAACCGAGTATTATGCACTTGCTGCCGGAACGGTATCTGATCTTGAGATCCGCGTTAAGTTCCCGCAGGATCCGCGTTTAACAACACGTTACGGAGAAATTACAGATATCGATTTGGACAACAAGCTTGTCTATCTCGAAGGTCAAGATCCAATCGATTACGAATGGCTCGTCGTTGGACTTGGCTGTACCGATAATTACCATGGCATCGAAGGTGCGGAAGAGTTCTCAACAAGCATTCAAACGCTCTCGAATGCACGCAAAACATACCAGCTGCTGAACGACGTGAAGCCTTATGGCCAAGTGTCCATTATCGGCGGCGGTCTTAGCGGGGTTGAGGTGGCAGCCGAGCTGCGCGAAAGCCGTTCCGACCTGAACATCCGCATCATTGACCGCGGACCAAGCGTCATGTCGGCCTTCCCTGGATCGCTGCAGAAGTTTGTGGCTTCCTGGTTCAGAGAGCATGATGTTGAGATGCTCAGCCATATATCCTTGTGTCGTCTTGAGCAAGGGGTATTGCATGATTCAAACGCGAATCAAACGATCCTGACAGACGTAACGGTATGGACAGCCGGCATTCAGCCTGTTGAGATTGTTCAGCGCATGAATCTGCCAAAGGACAAACAAGGCCGGCTTATTGTGAATGAATACCATCAATTGCCGGACTATAATGATGTCTTTATTTGCGGTGACTGCGCATCCCTGCCTTTCTCGCCAAGCGGTCAAGCAGCCGGTGCGCAAGGCAAGCAAATTGCAGAAGTTATTCATGCCATTTGGAACAACAAAACGCCTAAGCTTGGCAAACTCAAGTTAAAAGGTGTAATGGGTTCCCTTGGCAAGAAAAGCGGCTTTGGCCTCATGGGCAGCACGCCAATGATGGGAAAAATTCCGCGTTTGATCAAGAGCGGTATACTCTGGAAATCGAAACGCCATTTCGGCTAGTCTTAAATAGCGGATAATCGGATATTATATTATGGCTTTAGCTTTATGCTGATGGTTTCTCGAATACGTTGATCCAATTCCTCTATGGAATCGGCAGCGATAATCCTGCCGTCAACTAACGCGAATGGCTTCAAATAACATTCACCGCAGTTGCCAAGACATCCGTATTCGATCACCTTCAGCTGATTATTTTGCTTGAGCTGCTTCATGATTTCTTCGGTTCCGTGATGCATATTGCCGTTGCAGAACTCGATAAGCGGTTTTGACAATTTTTAATCACCTGGCCTTAACGGTTGATATCCATTTTCAATCGTTGCACTTTGTACTATAATAGGGGAGAAGGGAGATGATTGCAATGAGTCAAGCACAAGATACAATGTACGATGAAGTACTGGACGTACTGGATAAATTGCGTCCGTTCCTGCAACGCGACGGCGGTGACGTAGAACTGGTAGACGTAGAGGACGGTATCGTTAAACTGCGTCTGATGGGCGCATGCGGAAGCTGCCCAAGTTCCACGATTACGCTGAAAGCCGGCATCGAGCGCGCTCTGCTCGAAGAGGTTGAAGGCGTACAGGAAGTTGTTCAGGTATTCTAAGCTTAAACACAAAGAGTCTTGCCCGCTTATCGCGGGCAAGACTCTTTTTTTGTTTCCTTATAAACCGATAATGTTCGAACGAATGGCATCAAAGCCGCCGGTTACGTTAATAATGCTGCCCGTTAGAAAATCAGAACTGGGCTGGCACAGGAAGCCGATGACTCTTGCTATATCTTCACCGGTTCCCGGCCTGCCGACCGGCGATTCCATATCCCTGTCATAGGCAGCCTCCACAATCGTCCGCTCCTTGTTCAGGCCGCGGATATCTCCGGGTCCAATCATATTCACGGTAATTCCGTACGGCGCCTCTTCAACCGCCAGTGACTTGGTGAAGGAGACGAGTCCCGTCTTTGCAGCGGCATACACGGCCCTGTGCGGCCATGCTCTCGCTTCATCCGCATGACCGAAGCCAAGGTGGATAATACGTCCCCAGCCCCTCTCGCGCATGCCTGAGAGCAGCTTGCGATCAAGCAGCATAACCCCAAGCAGATTGCCGTTCAAGAGTTGAGTGATGGATTCCTCACTGTAATCCGCGAACAAACGGCGCTCCCGTATAAACGGACCCGCATTGTTCACGAGAATATCAATGCCCCCGTTCCAGGCTTCCGCTTCTGCAGCCAGCTTCGCCACACCTGCCGGAACGGAAATATCGCCTTGTATAGCGATTGCTCTTACGCCGATCTGTTCAATCTCACGCTGAAGCTCCAGCGCCTCCTGCCTGCTTCCCAGGTAGTTTAACACGATGCTGCAGCCAAGACTTGCGAGCTGCAGTGCAGTCCGTTTGCCAAGCCCTTTGGCGCTTCCGGTTACAAGCGCCGTTCTGCCCATCAGCTCCACGAGCACTCCTCCTCGCGATAATAAGCCTACCTGGTTCGTATTAATTTGCAAGCATAATCAAAGGTAAGGCGTAATGATCCTGTTACCATTTGCAAGCCATGCTGAAGATCCTCGGACTGCGCCTCAATATTTTCAAGCTGAACTTCCTGTCCGTACATTTTATGACTCTGAGCGAGATCATCCTGCATTTCCGTATTCATGTAATGAATCTCGGTGTTACGGCGCTTCCTCAGCCGCCCCATCGGTTCCTTGAGACTCTCCTTGATGTCGTTCAGCTTCCAGGTCAAATCCGGATGAGCCTTCTTGTCACGCATATTGCGCAGAACGGTGAAGTAGGAGAAATGAGGCTTAATCCGTTCCGTCTTCATATCAAGCATGTCATTCAGCAGGATGCTCAGCTTATCGAGCAGGGCAAAAATACGGATAAATGCATTTTTGTCAAAATAGACGTACCGCTGATACACCAGCTTTTCTTCCTCTGACATCTGGCTCACGGAAGGGGCCTTGATTTGCTCCTTGAAGCGTCGCGCAGCATAGCAGCTCTGCTCGATCTCGTTCAAAGAAGCAAAGAGTCCCTTCGTCCACACTTCGTAGGTACGCAGCTTATGGTCCGCATCCTTGCCTGCTTCGATCTTCTCATGCAGATGCGCTACGAACTGATTCATCAGCTGCATCGTCTCTCCAAGACGGCCTTCCGGCTCCCGTTCCGGTTCATCAAATAGAAAACGCAGCATCGATCATTACCGCCTCTCTTGCCACTTAAGTGATTAGAAGTATTCGTTCCATCTGCGGTCAACCAGCTCGGTAATATCCTCGCGCGGGAACAGCTCCGCCGGATAACCCGGCTTCATTCTTGCATCAATAACGATTGGCAGCTTGTAGCCAAAATGATGGCGGCGAATTTCGGCATTCGCATAAATATCATCCGCCGGATTAAACCGGGTAAACACCGTCCATAAGAACGACGTTTGTCCATGCGCAATGTTGGCATCATCTACCAGCACAACCATCGGCCATTCCGTTCCGCGCTCCGACAGCCTTGCAAGCAGTCGCTCCGCAAGCTGCGGCTCTGCTTCATAGGATGCGCCGGATACAACCAAACATCCGCGGCAGTATACCTGTGCGTTGCTGATTTCTTCAATAACGCCTTCTTCATAGCTTGACGGCAGCTGTCTCACCGGCTCGCCTACGCCCAGCATAACCGCTTTACTGCCATGATTAAATTTGCCGCTTGTATAGTCGAGTGTATCATGGGATGTTTCATCAAAGACAAACAGATCCGTCTGCGGCTGGAACCGTTCAAGAACGGTCTCAAGCAGTACGTCAAACCGTGACAGGTCGATCGGCTGATCGGTCAGCATCAGGAATTTGGTCAAAGTCAGCTGACCTTGGCCAAGAATGCTGAAGGCCGTCGATAGTGCCTCGCGCGAATAGGATTCCCGCACCACAGCGGCTGCAAGCGCGTGTACGCCGGCTTCCGCGTAAGCCCACAGCTCATTCACACCCGGCATTACCATCGGGAATGCAGGGGCCAGAAGACGCTGCAGGTACTCGCCAAGATAATAATCTTCCTGACGAGGCTTGCCAACAATCGTCGCCGGATAGATCGCATCCTTGCGATGCCATACGTGATTCACATTAAACACCGGGAAGTCATGAACAAGCGAGTAGTAACCAAAGTGATCGCCAAACGGACCTTCCGGTCGCCGGATATGCGGAGGCACTTGACCGCTGATCACGAATTCAGCTTCCGCAGGAATCCGGTGTTTACTGTGAGGATCGGATACGACAGGCAGCTTGCCGCCCAGAATAAGCGAAGCCATCAGCAGCTCCGGCAGATGCTCCGGAAGCGGCGCAATCGCAGAAGCAATCAGTGCAGGCGGACCGCCAAGGAAGACGGACACCGGGAGCGCTTCATTCCGCTTTTCCGCTTCATGGTAGTGGAAGCCGCCGCCTTTATGTATTTGCCAATGCATGCCGGTTGTTGAATCATCGTAAATCTGCATGCGGTACATTCCTAGATTATGCGCTTTACGGGATTTTAAGCTCTCCGTATAGACAAGAGGCAAAGTAATAAACGGACCGCCATCCTCCTGCCAGCTTGTAACCCGCGGGACTCCGGCCAGCGGATTTTGACGCTTTAATACTTGAAGGATCGGAGCAGTACCGCTCGGCACTTCTTTCATACCTACCTTAAGCATGTCCCAAATCAGCTTCTTCTCACCCCATAAAGCTTTGGGCGTTGGAGGCATAATCCGGTCCGCTGCTCCAACAATCTGCTTCATGATCTCTTCGGGACGTGGTCCAAAGGCGAGATCAACACGGCGGCTTGTCCCGAACATATTCGTCAGAACGGGAAAAGGACTGCCCTTCACATTCGTGAAAAGCAGTGCCGGTCCTTCCTCTTCTATAACACGGCGGTGAATTTCCGCCAGTTCGAGATTGGGGTCTACTTGCGCGTCAATAACGAGCAAGTCCTTCTCCCTTTTTAATACCTCTACAAATTCACGCAGGTTCTGAAAACTCACGTTTTTACCCGTCCTTCCCGCAGCCGCCAGGAACGTATCAACATATCACTTAATATTCCAAACAAGCCCGTTATAATTAAATTATGAAGCAGGTTCGTAAACAGGAACCAGTCCTCGTTGCCGATTGTCTTCGTCAGCAGCGCACCGCTCAGAATCTGAGCAATGACGAGGATTAGCGCCCAGCCGGCAGATTTCGTAAGACCTTCGCCTTTGCCGCTGATTTTGCGTACATGGACATAAAGCCCGATTATAGCAAGACCAAAAATAAGTGCTCCTACACGATGAATAAAGACTGCTGCTGTTGCTCCCTCTAGCTCCGGTACAACCTCGCCGTTGCATAGCGGCCATCCGAGGCAGCCGCCTGCAGAATCCGTATGACGGATAAAAGCACCGAGGTAAACGACAATATAACAGAAAATGGAGACAGCCAGCATGCGCGGAAATATTGCACGAGGTATGACCAGTTCCACCGGCTTCCCGTTCTTCACACGATAAGACCAAACGACAAGCAGCAAAGTAAATGCAAATGCAATTAAGGAAATGCCAAAATGAATAGCCATAACGGCGTCGGACTGATACCATACGACTGCTGCAGCGCCCATAAGCGCTTGAATAATCGTGAAGAACAGAGCTCCGCTCGCATAGATCAGCGGCTCTTTGTAATCCGTATTATTTTTTCGGAACAGCAGGTATATGGCGACAAAGGCTGCCACAACGAGCATACCTTCAAATCCGGTAATCAGACGATGCGAAAATTCGATCGCGGTTTCCATTGTATACGCGGGAATAAATTCACCGTTGCACAGCGGCCAATCATCACCGCATCCGCGTCCGGATCCGGTATTTGTAACAAGTGCTCCGGCAAGCAGAACAAAAAGCATTCCGATGCACGATGCGAGAGCAAGCGCGCGAAAACGGCCGGTAACCATAATAAAATCACCTTATTTCGGGTTTTGTTGTCACCTCATTATAGCGATTATAGGGGTCAAAAGCCATGTTGAAAATGTGACACTTCCTAGGGTGTGACAGTTCCGTGGCAATGATGCGTTTGAACAAAAAGTGCGGCTCAGGATGAACTCCATGAGCCGCACAATTTAATGATTTCTATCCGTTTGGAAGAGCATCTGCAACCTGTACCGCACGGTCCAGAAACTGTTCGATTTCGTCCCTTGTCTTGCGAAGCTTGCTGACGAACCGGATCAGTTCCTTGCCATTTCGGAACGCGATAAAGCTTGGAATACCGAGAATGTTCAGCTCGGAGCAAAGATCAGGCAGATCATCGCGGTCAATTTCGTAGAACGAGATTTTACCGCTGTACTGCTGCTCGACATCCGGCATAAACGGATCGATGTAGTGGCAATCCGGGCACCAGGTTGTTTTGAATACCGCAACTGTAATGCCATCGCCTTGTACGGCTTCCCGGAAGGCTGCGTCTGTTGTTAGTTTGTTCATGGTTGTCATCCTCCCCATTATACGGAATGATTAATGCACTTCACGTTCAATGACGAACACATCACTGCCCCAGCTGTCATCCCAACGGACTTTCGCGCCAAGCGCATTAGCGAAGTCGCGGCCAGCTACATACAACGTGCCGTCAACGGATTTGGTTACAAACGACCATGTCTTTGCTTTTCCGTTGACCGTTACACGGTCAGAGCCTTCCTTCAGGACGATTGTAGTATTCGCCACTTCATCATAGACTGTTACACTTTTGGTCTTTTTATCATATTTAACCGTTGCTCCAAGCTGTTCAGCAACGGTCCGAAGCGGAACAATCGTCACATACTTAGGAGTCACAATTGCCGGATATCGGGAGTAATCAACCGGGAGCTCCACTGTTTGCTTGCCGATTTGAAGCTGGTCGAGCAAACCGTACGCTGCGGACTGCTTGTCAAACAAACGGAGGAATTGATAGCCTTGCATCGCATCAAGTTCATGTGAATAAACAGCTTTCTCAGGAACTACGGGCACATCTGCCTCTACCTTGCCATTTACGTTCCACATCTCACTCTCCACGTGCAGCGAAAGTCCGTCGAGCGGGAACAAAGCTTGCTCGCTAGGCTTAAGCGTCAAGTCGATTGCCTGCTTGCGGATATCCATTTTGCTGTCTACATAAAGCTCTGCTTTAATCGAAGAGTCGTTATTGAAGATATGCTTAAGATCTTCGCCGCCTTCTTCTTCCATGGCTTTCAGCTCATCCTGCAGGGACACAAACAACGCTTCCAGCTCATCAGTCATTTCTTTAATCATATCTTCGGTTGTCGGCATATCCAGACCTGATTGTTCGAATGGATCTACACCCATTTCCTCAAACAATTCCGGATGGCTGTTCATAATCGCAACGATCTGCTTCACGAACGATTCAAGCCCATCACGGTCGCTCGCAAGAACATCTACGTATTTCTTCACCCAAGCCCAAATTTCCGTGCCGCTCAGTTCAGCCTTCACATGGAACAGCGAGGTGGTCACCCCGTTAATGGGTTCTTGTACCGCATTAACCGAGAGTTTATCCGGGTTAGGCAGATTATCGATGAAGAAGGATGTCGCGCTGTCCATAATTTCTTTGCCAATCGCCGTCACGGCCTCTTCATCGGAGTCTGCTGCCGCAGCATCAAGCTCAGCCGTGCCCAGCATCGATCCAATACCAGAGCCTGTTACGTCAATCACGATCGGAAGCTTAGCGCCTTCCACTTCGATGACCGCCGTTGTATCCGACTGCTTGATCGAGAAGCCGATGCTTACATTATCGCCGACAATCAGCTTGCCCGCATAGGAAGCATGACTTGCATCCTGAATTTTCACGCTATCTAACTGAATCTTCAAACTCGAGAATAATTTCATAAGAGCGATTTCTTCTTCAGGCATTCCCTCATAGGCTTCTTCATTCATAAGAAGCTTGAGTTCTACCGATTGCTTGCTTTCGGCGGAGGTCACTTTAAACGTGTTTTTGAGCACGGTGTTAAAGTCTACACCCTGAATCGCTTGACAGCCTGCCACGATTACCAGCGCAAGCGACAAAATCAGAATGATCCCCCTCTTGAATCTTTTCATACTCTTCATTTGCAAATCTCCCTTCACTGCCAGTAATAGATAGATTAATAGACCTATAATCCTATCTATTGTAACTGAGGTTCAGGGGGGTTGTAAATGTATGGAAATTAAGAATTTATATCACGATTTCTGAGGCTTTGAACGTCCAAGCACCTTCAGAAGCAGGACAAACAGCTTGCGCAGCGGACCCGGGAAGGACTTCGCATCCTCCATCGTGACGACACGAAGCAGAACCAGCAGAACAAGATACAGGACTCCGATCACAGCGCCGGCTGCTATGGCAGAGATAAGATACGTCAGCTTGTCCGGCCAGCTGTCCGTCAGGCGGCGAATGCCCACCTCAGTCCCCCAGCCTGCGGCTACCGATATAACAATGGTTACGATATAGGAAGGCCAGCGGCTGCCCAGCACCGTAAACTTCACTTCTCTTCTGATCGCTTCGAGATTCATCCATGTCATAATGACGAAGCAGACACTTGTCGCCATAATAACGCCATATACGCCATAGATCGGAGCGAGGGCGTAGCTGCACAGAATTTTCAGCCCGATTCCGACGAAAGTATTCATCATCGGAATACGTGCCTTGCCTAAACCGAACAGAATCGAGTTGCTTGTCATCATCGTAATCTGGAAGATCGTCCCTGCTGTGAGCGCAGCTACAATTCCGTAACCTCTTGGTCCAGTAAAGATGAGGCCTGTTACGGAATAAGATGCTGCTGCAAGGCAAAGGGCTGCCGGCACGCCGGTAAACAGCACGATGCGCATGACAAGAGCAGTCTGGCGCTGCACCTCGGCCATATTGCGCAAGGAATAAGCCGACGATATGACCGGAATAATCGAGGTGCTGAGCGCAATGGCGAGAATCGGCGGAATACCCGCAACCGTCTGTGCTTTGAAGCTGAGGTCTCTCAGCACCAGAAGCGCTTCATGATAGCCATAATAGGTCTCCGTCAAACGGACAAATAAGGACGAATCAAAGGTATAAATAATTTGCACGGTCATTGCTGTAATAACAATCGGGATAGACATCGTAAAAATCTCACGGTAAATCGAGCGGAAAGGAATTTTCGATGCGGCTTTAACCGCCTCAATGTCCACTGCCTTGCGCTCCGCCAGGTCGCCCCGGCGCAGCTTTCGTCCATAATAGATCATGACGAGCAAAGCGCCGACTCCGCCAATAACGTTGCCAAACGACGCTGCGGCTGCGCCCCATTTTTCGCCCCAATCCACGATCGATACGACGTAGTAAGCGAGTGCAACACCAACGATTACGCGTAAAATCTGCTCGATAATTTGAGACATACCGCCTGCCATCATGAGCTGACGGCCTTGGAAGTAGCCCCTCATCATCGCGATAATCGGGAAGATAAGCAGAGTTGGCGCAACCGCGCGGATAGCCACCTCCGCACCGGGCGTCTTGGCAATATGAATAGCGTAATACGGCGCCGCTGCGTACAGGGCGATCGTGAGGATTACGCCCGTTACGATACCAAACATCAACGCTGCCTGATAGACGCGTTTTGCTTCATGTTCCCGGCCGAGCGCGTACCGTTCGGATACCATTTTGCTGATCGCGCTTGGAAGCCCGCCTGTAGCTACCACAAGAAGCGTCAAGTACACGTTGTTCGCTACCGCAAAATAGAGACCACCGTTTTCGGTTAAGATGTGGTCAAGCGGCACCCGTTGGAAAATGCCGAGGAACCGGGCAATCAGCGCGGCCGCCGCCAGAATTAGCGTGCCTTTTATAAGAGAATCTTTTTTCATGATGTCCTACTCTTTCTATAATTACTGGCCCAATTAGAATTAAGCTTGGCCTTTAATCGGCTCGAGCGGCTGATGGTTGCCGCGCACAGGCTTGCCTGCTTCGGATGGTGCAGCCCACTTCACGCCGTTACGGATGATCTGAAGGACATGCGGGTGGTAATAGGTCGGGTGTGTCTCATGCCCCGGACGGAAGTAGAACACTTTGCCTTGGCCGCGGAAGAAGGTGCAGCCGCTGCGGAACACTTCTCCGCCTTCGAACCAGCTGACGAATACAAGCTCATCCGGAGCCGGAATGTCGAAGTGCTCGCCGTACATTTCTTCATGATCAATCGTGACGTATTCCGGAATGCCCGCTGCAATCGGATGGGCCGGATTAACGGTCCAGATCCGTTCCTTCTCGCCCGCTTCGCGCCATTTCAGATCACAACCGGTGCCCATCAGCTTTTTGAAAATTTTCGAAAAATGGCCGGAGTGCAAAACAATAAGACCCATGCCGTCCATCACGCGCTGATGCACCCGCTCCACGATTGCATCGTCAACGCGGTCATGGCCCATATGTCCCCACCAGATCAGAACGTCGGTATTGTTCAGCTTTTCCTCGGTGAGTCCGTGCTCCGGTTCTTCCAGGGTTGCGGTTTGAATCTCGATTTCAGATGTGCGGATTCCTTCGGCAATCGCGTTATGTATGCCGTCAGGATAAATGTTTCTTACCTCTTCATGCTCTTTCTCATGCAAAAACTCATTCCATACTGTAACTTTTACCATTCCTGTTCATCTCCCTAATTGGACATTAACCAAATAATAAATAGCACGATCATTGCTGCTTGAAGAATGATTTTGACAACGACGCTGGTTAATAAGCCAACCAGTGAGCCGATGCCGACTTTAAACGACTTCTCGATATTCGAGCCTACAGCCAGTTCGCCGATAACAGCCCCGGCAAACGGACCAATAATCAGGCCAAAGGCAGGAATGACGAATGGACCAAGTATAAGTCCAATCGTACTGCCTATAATGGACGCCTTGGAGCCGCCAAACCGGTGAACCCCCCATGCGCTGACCGCATGGTCGGCTATAACCAGAACGACCAGAATCAAGGTCTGCACCGTCCAGAATACCCAGCCAAACGGTTCGAACGTGAAGAAGAAGCCGTACACGAAGAATGCGCCGTATATCGCAAATACTCCCGGCAGAATCGGCCAGATGGCCCCGGCCATCCCGACTACAAATAAAATGACAACCAGCGACCAGCCTAAAATATCCACTTAGGCATCAACCTTTCAATACATATTGTTTGATGATTTCGGCGACGCCGTTCTCATTGTTGGTGAGCGTCACCACATCTGCCGCATCCTTTACCGCCTGCTGCGCATTGCCCATCGCTACCCCAAGTCCCGCTTCACGGATCGCCGCAATATCATTCAAGCTGTCTCCTGCAGCAACCACCTGCGACATCTCAATACCCAGCATGCTGCATAATTCGCGGATCGCGCTGGCCTTCGTGATGCCTTTGGCATTCAGCTCCAGATTCTGCGGCGAAGAGTTCGTAATCTCGAGCGCATCCCATTCCGTTACTTCCTGCAGGATACGACCCCGGACAACATCGTCCTCCGTGTAGTAACCGAACTTGAGCCAGTGATGGTCTTCATACGTCGTCGACGGATCGATCCATTTCTCCAGATTGTAAATGCCATTCGTCGAGTACGCCCAGAACCAGGTGCCTTCATGCCTTAGGGCCAGCTCATGCAGCTGCTTGATGTATACCGGGCTCAGCAAGGTGCGTTTATGCAGCACGTGCGGCTTCTGCCAAATCTCGCTGCCGTTCACCGTAATCATTGGCGTCTCCAGCTTCAGCTGCTCCGCAAACGGAAGCGCCCCGCGGAAGCCGCGACCGGTCGAGAAGCTTACCGTTATACCGGCATCAAGCGCCCGCTGGATCCATTCCGCATTCTCCTTGCTGATCTCGCTTTGCTCGTTCAGCAAAGTGCCGTCCATGTCCAGTGCGACTAATTTGTAATTCCCCATCGATAAATCCTCCTGCCTGTTTCTACTATGCAATATTTTAGCACAGATTAGGAAGATTCCAAATGAAGCCGTTTAAAAAGCCGCCTATTGTACTAAACGTTGGGACGTGTAAGAAAGGTTCAACTTTGTGCTGAGCCGGTCTCAAGCAAAACTATCCCTTAAGTCATGGGTTAAACAGGCAACCTGTTATTAGAAGCAGAATGAAGCCCGGCCCCTCCGTTACAGAGGGGCCGGGCTTGAGCGTATTGCTAATTAAGCCGCAAGCTTGCGGAGGCGAAGCTTCTTCGCGACAATGCCATGAGACGGCGAGAACAGGAAGGCCAGCACGAACAGTACAGCTGCTGCGCAAACGATACAGCCGGCGATGGAAGCATCCAGCACAACGGCAGCACCATAACCGCCAAACACGCTTAGAATGCCCACACCTACACTGAGCAAAATCATCCGGCTCAGCCGGTCCGTCAACAGATATGCCGTAGCAGCCGGAATGATCAGCATCCCGACGACCAGAATCGCTCCTACGCTTTCGAAGGAACTGACCGTTGCCATCGATACCATGCCCATCAGAAGGTAATGGAACAGCGCAACCGGAATGCCGCAGGCGGCAGCAAGCGCGGGATCAAAGGAGCAGAGCTTGAATTGCTTATAGAACAGACTGATGACCGCTACAATGATAATCAGAGTTATGCCAAGCAGCCATACCGCTTTTGGCCCGAGGTCAATCCCGTTCACTACCCAGGTATTCCAGTGGACGTAGGCGATTTCCCCGTACAGAATCGCATCCTGGTCGAGATGCACCTGTCTGGCGAACAGGCTGACCAAGAGAACGCCAATGGCGAACAGTGCGGTGAATACAACCCCGATCGACGCATCGGCCTGCACCCCTTTATTCTGAAACAGCTGTATGAGGAATACGGCAAATAATCCGCAGGCCATCGCCGCAACCATCATTAGAAGAGAATCCCGCGAACCGCTCAGCAGAAAAGCAATAACGATACCCGGCATGACGGAATGGCTGATTGCATCGCCGATCATCGCCATTTTGCGCAGAACAAGGAAGGTGCCAAGTATGCCGCTGCAGCTCGCAACGAGCACGCCCGTTAGTAAAATCCAGAAGTCGCTCATAATGCCGCCTCCTTGTTTACCCGTTCATCCGGAACGGATGCCGTTGCTGCCTGCTCCTCATATCCGAATCCGAGCGACCGTTTCATTCGTTGCCGCACAAGCCTCCGCACGATAATCCCCCGCTTGGAGCCAAGCAACAGCGAAAGTCCAAACAACGCGGTTGCGGCAAGTACGGTAAGCGGCCCTGTTGGCAGACTCGCCGCGGTAGAGCTGGCTATTGCACCTGTTGCGCCACTTATCGCACCAAATATGCCGGATACAACTACCATCACGCCAAGCCGGTCCGTCCAGTACCGGGCGGATACCGCCGGGGTGATGATCAGGGAAGCGACGAGTATAACGCCAACCGCCTGAATGCCTACTACAACCGCAACAACCATGAGGAGCATGGTAAGCTGCTCGTAAAAAGCGACCGGATAACCGATCCCCTTGGCAAAGCCGGGATCAAAGGATACCAGCTTGAACTGCTTAAATAAGAAATAACAGACCGAAACCAGAATCAGGCTGACGATCGACAGAGTGAGCACGTCGGAACCAACCATCGATGCCGCCTGGCCAAACAGAAATTTATCAAGCCCCGCCTGATTGCCGTAGCCCCCATGCTGTACAAGGGTGAGCAGCACAATGCCAAGTCCAAAGAAGGAGGATAAAACAATGCCCATCGCCGCGTCATGCTTAATCCGGGAATGCCGCGTAATCCAGCCGATACCAAAGGTCGCTGCCACACCTGCCAGACCCGCACCGATCAGGAAATACAGAATAGACTTCGTACCCGTCAGCATAAAAGCAATGCAAATGCCGGGCAATGCCGCATGTGCAAGCGTATCGCCCATCAGGCTCTGCTTCCGCAAATAGGAGAAGCAGCCGATAATGCCGCTGCTGAGACCAAGCAGGGTGCAGCTGATCAGAATCCACTGCATGTTCGGATCCTGGAGAAGCGTCCATAGCGTATTCATATCTGCTCACTCACCCTTCCGTGATGTCCGTCTTAAGCAGGCTGTTCCGGTCAAGAAACGCCAATCGGCCGCCATAAGTATGCTGCAGCAACTCTTGTGTAAATACATCCTTTGTCTTGCCGTAAGCGACTAGTTCTACGTTCAGCAGCAGGACGGAATCGAAATATTCCTCCACCGTCGCAAGGTCATGATGAACGACAATTACCGTCTTCCCTTGCTGCTTCAGCTCCTGAAGAAGGGTAATAATGGCTTTCTCCGTTGCGGCATCCACACCCGCGAACGGTTCATCCATGAAGTACAAGCTCGCATCCTGTGCCAGCGCGCGCGCCAGAAATACCCGCTGCTGCTGTCCGCCGGACAGCTGGCTGATCTGACGTGATGCAAAGTCGGCCATTCCGACCTTGGCCAGACATTCCATCGCAATGGCGCGTTCCTTCGCGCCTGGTCTTCCGAACAGGCCAAGATGTCCGTAACGGCCCATCATCACCACATCAAGCGCATTCGTCGGAAAGTCCCAATCGACGGATTCACGCTGCGGTACATAACCGACCAGCTTGCGCTGCTGCTTATAAGGTTTGCCGTACACCAGCACATCGCCGCTAAGGCTCGGAATAAGGCCAAGAGCCGCCTTCATCATGGTCGATTTGCCGGCGCCGTTAGGACCGATAACTCCTATAAGCTCACCTTCCGTCACGGTGAAAGAGACGCCGCGTAGTACCGGTTTCTTCTGGTAGGCTGCGCTCAGCCCGTTGATCGTTAATGGAGGAGCAGCACCCTCCCGCTCCATTACAGATGCTGCAGACTGTACCTTTGCTTTCGACATCACCAACACTTCCTTTCTTTTGTTATTTCAACGCGTGAACAACGGTATCTACATTATGTCTAACCATTCCGATATAGGTTCCTTCCTCGGTACCGGCTTCGCCCATCGCATCGGAGAACAGCTCGCCGCCGATCGTCACCTCATGCCCCATCGAACGTGCTCCTTCAATGACCGATTCAATCGCTTTTTTCGGCACGCTGGATTCGATAAAGACCGCTTTTATCTTGTTCTCAACAAGGAAATCACGCAACGAGCTGACATCTTTGGAGCCATACTCGGACATCGTGTTCATCCCCTGCAGACCGGTTACCTCAAGCCCATACTCATCACCGAAATAACCAAAGGCATCATGTGCGGTAACCAGTATCCTTCTTTCTTCGGGAATCGATGCGATCTGCTCGCGGGCATAACGGTCCAGCTCCTCCAGCTTCCCGATATAGGCAGCAGCGCGCTGCGAGTAAACGTCGGCATGCTCCGGATCCTTCTCGATCAGGGAGTCACGAATAACCTCTGTTGCCGAAATCATCATTTTCACATTAAACCAGATATGCGGGTCATGCGACTGGCTCCCTCCGCCGGGGAATGAACGCAATTCGGACTCCGGTATGCGCGAAGATATCGCAACGGTTGGTTTACGCTTCTCCAGCTTCTCGAACATCTCCGCCATTTTCCCTTCCAGATGCAGCCCGTTATATAAAATAATGTCCGCCCGATCCAGCTTCTTCACATCGCCATACGACGCCTTATAGAGATGAGGGTCAACTCCTGACCCCATCAAGCCGGTAACAACAACATCTTCGCCGCCTACCTCCTGCGCCACGTCAGCAATCATGCCGGTTGTAGCTGTAACCTTAAGCTTACCTCCGCCTGCAGCGCCGTCGTCTTGCCCGGCTCCGCAAGCGGTCATCAGAAGAGCACTTACAGCCAGAAATAAAATGGTCATAATAAACCGCTTAATCGCGGAGTTTGGCTTTTTGGAAAACCGCATACCCTTTCCCCCATCCTTAAGTTTTGCATGGACGAACATTAGTTAGCTTAACGCCTCTTTTTTTATTGTATTCAAAAATGTTTCTCTGATGCAACATTTATACGAAATTTCTTTTTAAAAAGTTTCAAAAAAAAAAAGCCGTCTCTAAAGATTCTTTTTCGAATCTTCAGAAACAGCTTCTTATGGTCATCCTTATGGCTGGTTTGCAGTGCCTGTCGTTCCTGCGTTTGCCGAATTATTCGCCTGATCCTTCTGCTTGCCCGGCGTACCGTTCAAGCCAACCTCGTAATCATAGGCATCAAAAATTTTCCGGGCAATTGGAGCAGCACCCCAGCCGCCAAACTCACCGTCCGGTATAACAACCGCAACAGCCAGCTTCGGATTCTCTCTTGGCGCATAAGCGATAAATACCGCATTATCCGCGCGGCGGCCGGCCACGTCAGACTGGGCTGTACCCGTCTTTCTTTCATACGTGTACGTTACGCCGTCGAATCCTTGCACGTTAACCTTGGACATGCCTTCCTCAATTTCATTCCAATAAGAGTCTGGGAGATCAACGGTGTTAAGCACCTCAGGCTTAAATGTCTGCACAACGTTCCCTTCCGCGTCTTTAATCTGGTTCACGAATTGCGGCTTCATCCGCTTGCCCTGATTAGCCAGCATGGACGCATATTGCACCAGCTGCAGCGGCGTGTAACGCGCCTGCTGACCAAATGAAGCCCGCACCAGGGCGGACTGGGAGCTTGCTGTTTCGGCTTCGTGGTAGTAGTCAATAGTGCCTTTGGATTCGCCTCTCAGACCGCTGCCGGTCAGAACGCCAAGCCCAAATTGCTTCATGTAGTTATCCCATACATCGACGCCTTTTTTGCCGTATTTCTCATACATATTGTTGCCCACCATCTTCGCCATAAACGGGTTGGAGGAATGGGCAATCGCCGAGGCCGGGTCCAGCAAGCCGTAAGCATGGTTCGAGGCGTTGCCGATCCGCACTTCATGGCCCGTTGAACCAAAGAAGAAGGCTCCGTTGTCAAAGTATGTGCTCGAAGTCGTAAACAGCTTCTCGTTTAAACCGATCAGAATCGATAAAGGCTTCATCGTCGAGCCCGGAGGCACGAGCGAGGACGGATGCTGATTCCGCTCTTTCTCCGTTTCATAATGAGGGAATACCTCTCTGATCGTACCGTTGTTCAAGACGGATTCGAAGTTTTTGTAGTCTTCATTGCTGATTCTGCCGCCAAACCAAATGTTAGGATCGTAATCCGGCATGCTCGCCATCGCAACGACTTTACCGGTATTCACTTCCATAGCGACGGCAAAGCCGATTTTGGCATATTCGGCACGCTCGGACTTATTTGACGACGTTCTGATTTTTTGGATCTGGTCGACAATAGCCTGTTCCGTCGTTAACTGCACATTACGGTTGATCGTCAAATACAGATCATCGCCCTTTTTCGGGTTCGTAATCTGTACGGGACCAATAATCCGCTCGGCATTATTAACCGGATACGTCTTCAGGCCGTTCTTGCCCCGCAATATATCCTGATACATGTATTCAAGACCGTCAAAACCAACGTCCTCGTCATCCAGATATTGAAGCTGCGGATCCTCCTCGTTCCCTTTTGCTTTATAGAAATCAAGGGAATCACGGACACCTCTGAATTTCTTCAAATATCCTACAAGCTGAACGGCTACCGTATCTTTGCTGTAGTTACGAACGCTTTCCTCAACAATATCTATGCCTTTGAATTCATCGCGGTGCTCCATAAAGTAGGCAATCTCTTTATTGGTCAAACCGGTCTTGATCCGGCGCGGAGTAGAGATCGTATTCCGCCGGAAATCCAGGTCCATCTGCCGAATAATGTCTTCGGTCGTCATGGCCTTTTCCGGATCTTTATCACCGACTTCATTAAACACCGCTTCAAGCTTCGCGGCTATCGCTTCCGCATCCCCGTCCTTGAAGTCGGGAGAAATCGTAAAGTAAAGCGACTGCGTAGATGTCGAATAAGCTATCGGAGTACCGGACGAATCGTATATATTGCCCCGGATCGGCGCGATTTTGACGCTCCTCGTACTCTTTTGGCTGCCCTGTGCGCTAAGCTTTGGGCCTTCCACAAACTGGAGAATAGCAAGCTGAATAATAAGAACGCTAAAGAGTCCAAATACGATAAAAAAGAATAAATTCAAACGAAACGAGAAATGACGACGATTCGTTATTTCCCGTTTCTGCGGATCATCATGCAAGCCTGTTCACCTCTTGTCTAAATCTAACTTATACAGCCCGGATATGGGTCTTGTCGAAATTATCCGGGTTAAACCAGTCGCCGGAAGACGCCCATGTCGCATCCAGCGGAATCCAGGATCCATTCTCTCCGCCAATTTTCACTTCATTCCACGCATGCGGACCGGAGCCTCCGTTCCCGTCCAGTCCCGTGCCGGTAACAACCTTTACTTCTAGACCGGACGCGCGTGCCATAACCGCATACAGCCGGGCAACGTCGATACAGACCCCTTTGCGGGTTTCAAACGTTTCTTCCGGCGTCTGCTCTTTCCAAACCCCATTGTCTACATAATTGTCAGCCTTGTCCCAATCATACGCAATCCTGCTGCCCAGCCAGTCATACAAGGCGCGCGCCTTCTCTTCCTCACCGCTCTTGTCCTTCGTAATCTGAAGGGCTGCCTGCTCAATATCTGCCGGGATATTGTAGTCAATAATCTCGTATTTGCGCTGCAGGACATTCTGAAACTCCGCCTGTACCGCTTCGGCGAGAACAGGTCCGCGTCCGGTCAGCATATCGCCGGCAACCGGCTCAAGCACAGCCGATGCCTTCATGTACAATGGTGACTGCTGGATCGTTCCGGACCACAGTCCGTTAGGCGCAAGCGACACATAAATAAAGAGGGCAGCTACAAATACGAATGCCCGTCCCGCGCCGTGAACGGTACCAAATACGGCACCGGCCGCACGGCTTGCCGCCCTTCCTCCTGGAAGACGGTCCATACTCTCATGTCTGCCGGGGCGCTGTCTGGCGGCAAAAAGCATCTCCAGCAGAGGAACAAGAAACGAAGCTGCTAACCGGAGCAGCAAATACGACAGGAGGAACAGAATCCCGTATCGGAGCAGCGCGAAATCACGCAGACTTGTAATAAACGTATACCAGGCCTGCGAAGTTGCACCAAGTTCCCGCTGCGGAACTTCCACATGTGCGCTCAGCCAATCCGCTGCTTTCGGGGACAAGCCTCCGGCAATTTGCCCGGCAAGCACAAGACAGACAATCATGATAACGCCGTCCCATACAAAAAAGAAAAGACGCCTCGCTGAACCCGACGCGCCCCTTCTCATTCCTTGCAGCAGCGAAACAAGCAGAAGGAGAAGAACGATCAGCGAGACCGGTTCCCAGACCGTCCCTGCACGAAACCATTCCATCATGTTCACCCCTCCTTGCCTCTAACTACTTCATTGTACTTGTCTATCTATACTTTGCCATTTGCCTTCGCCTGATCAATAAGAGCCTGAATAGTTGAATCTATCTTCATCGTACCTACCGATTTGCCGCGGAACTTTACGCTTACTTCACCTGAGCCGGGAACACCCGTCAGCTCAATATTCTCTGTCTTTACGGTAAAGCTTCCATCCGAATTGGAGGTAAACGTTGCTTTCTCTACTTCTCCCGCCATCGCCGACACAGCTTCCTGCTTCAGGCTGTCGATCGCCTGTGTGCCGATCGATTTCACATCCTCCAGCGTATAGCCGCTGTAAGCCACAATGCCGACTACAATGACGAGCACTAATGCCCATTTCACGAATGTCTTCACGACTCTGATAATCAAGAGTAATACAACAAGAGCAATGACGAGCACAAGCCAATGATCCTGCAAGAAGGTGCTCCAGGCCTCCCAATCATAGCCGGAAAAATCAAAGTAATTTTCCAAAAACAATCCCCCTAAAAGAATTATCACACAAGTAGGCGGGATTTTGCCTACTGTGGTAATTCTTACTTCGTAAGCATTAGCCCTATTATAACTCGTGCAATGTCCTATTATCAAACATTATAACCCACCCATAATATGCCGTAAACGTAAGGCACCGTAAACAGCAAGGAGACATATCCTGTCCACCTTTGACGTACAAGTAGATTAAGAGGTTATGGCAAGGAGGACGTGCCTGTTGAAAACCGCAATCTGGCTTTATCTGTTTCTGTTTGTTGCTTTCTTTGATCTGCATGCGCAATATCCGATTCTTACCCCATTCGCGATTTCCCTTGGTGCGGCACCCTCCTTCATCGGGCTGATGATGGGGATGTACTCCATCACTCATCTGCCAGGCAATATTATGGCCGGATATGGGGTTGACCGGTTTGGCAGCAGGCTGTTTATCGTCTTTAGTCTCATGGGGGCAGGGATCGTGCTTCTCTTCCAGTCGAAGGTAACTGATCCCTGGCAGCTGCTGGTACTCCGCTCGATCAGCGGATTTGTACTAGCCTTTCTGTCACCTGCCTGCCTGGCCCTGCTGGCCCGCATCTCGAGCGATGTAACCAAGCAAGGAAAGTATATGGCCGGTAACGGACTTGTCCATACGCTGGCTACCGTCGTATCTCCGGCAGCCGGTGCGTATATGGTTGCGAAGATCGGATTTACTACCGCCTTTTATTTACTCGGCTGGGTACTCATCGTTACCGCCGTGTGCGCATTATTCTTCATACGCGACATTAAGGCCGCTCCGGCTGAAAAAGTGGAGCCAACGTCGTCAGACAGCAAAAAGCCGGCCATTGCGGAGGGGACTCCGATCCCTTGGCTGGTGTTTCTTCTGCCGGTTGCCATTAGCTGCGCGCAGGGCATTCTGTCCTTCGAGCTGCCGCTCATGTCTACCTCCACGGAAGGGATGATGGAAACGGGGATCTTGTTCTCCGTTGTCAGCCTGGGAGCTTTGATTACATTAAGTATGCTGTTCCTTAACAAGCTGTCTTCCTACTACCGAACGTTATGGGGAGCCCTCGGGCTGGCTCTTGTCTATTTTACGATTGCCGCTCATACGCCGCTTCCTTTCGCCATGCTGCTTCTCTTTGTCGGGATGGCCAAAGGCATTATTCTTCCGGCGATATCGACGCTTCTGATCGAGCTCAGCGGCGGTGCCAGATACGGACGGACCTTCTCGGTCCTGTCGATTGCTTATTCTGTGGGAGCTTTCCTTGGTCCGATGCTTGCCGGCCAACTGCGCGATAATCTGTCACCGTACTATTTGGCCTTCCTGGGCCTGATGATTGGCGTCTGCTTCCTGCCCTTCCACCGCAGAAAAACTACGCTCACACCCATTTTTCCCAAGTCTAGGTGAATGCACAAGGCCATCTGCTCACCCGGGCATATAATGCACTATGTCAGGTGGCCATCCATGACAGTTGCTCCGCAAGGACGATTGCCGGGCCGACATGACCTTGAAGATTGCTCGAGAGGGGTGACTTAGATGTCTGAAATTCATGTTTCACCTGTAAGCGATCATCGCGGTGGCGGCTTTAACAATGTGGGGTCCATCCTCGTATTGTTCATCCTGCTCGTTATCATCATCTGCACAATCTGCCATTAAGATTCCCCTTCGTATACAATGAAAAAGGGACGGAGCTATATGCTCCGTCCCCTTTTTATTTAGCAATTTTTTCTTGCTCCCGGCAAGTGAATATCGCTACACTACATGTAAGAACCTACAGAATAAAAGGCTGGTGACTGTTATGGATATCGCCATTATTGTGGAAGGCAAAAACGACAAGAGCCGTATTCGGCGGGTACTTGATGAATCCGTTCCGATCTTCTGCACCTTCGGCACGCCCGGTACCGTCCAGCTGGAGAAGCTGCGTAAGCAAGTCGGAGACAAGGATGTTTATATTTTCACGGATAATGACTCCTCCGGCAAACGGATCCGCGGTATACTCCGCGATCTGTTCCCGGACGCCGAGCACATCTATACAAGGCGGGGTTACCCTGGTGTGGAGCATACGCCTGAAGATTACCTGATTGAACAATTTGAGAAGGCCGGCCTCGAGTCATACATCCAATACCCTGTTAAATATGAAGAAGGAATATAACAACAGCTACAGTAATAATGCTGATAAGGGTCGAGAGGAATACCGCCTGCGAGGCGAATTCCGGCTCATTATCAAATTCGACTGCGAGCAGAACACTGCTGAGCGATGTTGGAACGGATGAGGATACGATAAGAGCTGCCGCCATCAAATGGTCGATAGTAAAGAAAAACCCTAGCACCCATACCACCAGGGCTGCTAGTGCCGGTCCTGCAATCAGGCGCAGTCCGTTTGCGAGCAGAACGTTTTTGATCAAGACCGGGTTAAGCTCCCACTTCATATTGCCCAACTGCACTCCTAGCGTTACAAGCGCTGTACCAATAAAGGCGTCAGACAGATACGTTATCGGCGTTTCAATAGACTGCGGCAGCTGCACCTGGAAGCCGTGCAGCAGAAACGCGATCGGAATAACATAGATAATCGGCTGTGACAATATGGTGCGAAGCGTAGACCGGAAGCTCATCTTATGCGAATTGACACTATAAATACCGTATGTATTCGGGAGCAACGACTGCGTAACCATAACAATAATCTGAATCGACAAGGTATACGGATTAGCCGAAAAAGCCAGCTGATTAAGCGGTATCCCGTAATTGGCACTGTTATAGAACAAGACGCTGTTGCGCATGGCGCCGCGCATGCCTCCCTCCAGCCCGCGCAAGCGGACGACCGACTCTACGGCGACAGCCTGCAAAGTCATAAACAAAGCAACGAACAGCAGCACTTGCCCAATCAGGCTTGCGGATATATCCGTCGTATAGAGCAGATTAAAAATAACAGCGGGAGAAAATACATAAAAGTTCAGCTTTGATAAGGTTTTGATATCCAAAGAAAAAAGCCGCTGCATTGTGAAGCCAACAGCTATCATCAATGTGAGCGGCAGTACATTGCTCCATAATATATGCCAAAATATGTCCATCGCTTATTCCTTCGCGAGCTGCTTCAAATCCGCCACCATGCTTTCCGGTGTGAGCGATTCGTCGCTGCCGTTAATCCATTTGCGTATTTGGCCCTTCTTGTCAACGAGCGTTATAACATTCATATGTATGAATGTATCGTTTTCCCTTTTCACGCTCACGCCAAAGTCCCTTGCCAGCTTCAGCGTCGCTTCCTCGTCATTTCCTCGCAGGAACTCCCAGCCGCCGTCCTCCAGCTGCGCGAAGTTGCGGGTCGCAAAGTCCCGAATTACATCGGGCGTATCATGAGTCGGATCGAAGGTAATCGAAATCAGTTCTGCCTTCGTTCCAAGGATTCCGGCCTCTCTCAGCTGATCCTCCACTTCGGAGATCATAAACGTGGTTGGAGGACAGACATCGGGGCAGCTTGCAAAATAGAAATACACCAGTCTGGCTTTGCCGTTGGTAGACTCAAGCGAAACCTCATTCCCGTCAATATCATTCATAGCAAATGACGGAGCAGCCATTTGAACGGGCATTTTACTGCCGCCGCTCGACTGCGAGTAGTTTGTAATGAATAAATAAATGCCCATTGCCAAACAAAGCGCCAATACGGCAAATTTAAAGCTGTGTTTTTTTAGAAATGCCATTTCCGTTTCTCGTCCTCCTCTAAAAAGAATTACCTCATAATCACTAAGAGATTACTTCACGGTATTTGCCATCATGACAATAAAAACCACCATCAAATAGTTAACGGAAATAAGGAAGTTTACCTTCGCCCATTTCTCGGTATTTTCCGCTTTTAGTCCCCGAATCGTATGAACAGCCCATACAATCCCGGCAATAACGGACAGGATCAAGAATACAATTCCCGTATAATCATAGGTGTACAGCAGCACGCAGGTAGGAATAAGAAGCACCACATAAGGAATCATTTGCAGCTTCGTCCGTTTAATCCCCTTCACAACAGGAAGCAGCGGGAAGCCTGCGGTGCGGTACTCCTCCACCCGGCGGATCGCAAGCGACCAGAAATGCGCCGGCTGCCACAGGAAGAGGAACGCAAACAGAAGCCATGCTCCCATATCCACTTCATTGGTTACGGCACAATAGCCAAGCACCGGAGGCATAGCCCCGGAAATGCCGCCAATCGACGTGCTCCACGTGGACGTGCGTTTGAGCCACATCGTATAAATGAAGATATAGACAAACCAGCCCAGAAAACCAAGCCAGCCGGTAACCGGATTAACCAGGACAAACAATACCGTAAGACCTATAATACCAAGCACAATACCGTAACCTAGAACAAAGCCGGGCTGCAAACGGCCCATCGGCAATGCGCGTTCCTTCGTACGCTCCATCTTCTGATCAAGTTCACGGTCCCAATAGTTATTAATAACACAAGCGGAACCTATTGTAATCGCTGAGCCAATAACAACCCAAAGCAGCGTCAGCCATTCAATATCCCATTTGGAAGCGACCCAGAAGCCGCCAATCGCGGCAAATACATTAAGCCGGAGCAGCCGTGGTTTGGTTAGTGCAATTAAATCTTTCAACACGAAGCGAGCCTCCCGAGTTATGCAACAAAGCACGCAGCAGCGCGCCTATACATTTTCATTGATGAATCGTTCTTAATCATACAGAAAAATAGGTTCCATGACAATGTCGGGCGCCATTGTTCATCAATTCGCCACTCAAATTGTGACAATAAATCTGGAACCCTTTTGCCCGCCTTTCAATACTATAGGTATGTAGTCAAATGCCCACTCTTTTGTATGTGAAGGGAAGTGAAGGGGCGAACATATGGCAGTCATCAAAGTTAATGATGAACAGGTGAAGATGCTCGCCAGACTGATGCGTGCCGAAGCAGAGGGCGAAGGTGAGCTTGGCATGCTGATGGTCGGCAATGTCGGCGTCAATCGTGTTCTGGGCAACTGTCTCGACTTCAAGGATATCCGCACCATTCAGCAAATGGTGTACCAAAGACCTGGCGGCTTCGAGGCTACGCTGAAAGGTTATTTCTATCAGAGTGCACGCGACAGGGATATCGCATTAGCCAGACGCGTTATCAACGGCGAGCGCCAGCGTCCCGCATCCAATGCGCTGTGGTTTTTCCGCCCTTCCGGAGATTGCCCAGGCACATGGTGGGATCAGACGAACAGCGGCCGGTATAAAGCCCACTGCTTCTACATCCCGACAAGAGACGATTGTCCAAGAGTGTACTGATCGATCAACAAATTTCAAAGATTGAAAGCGAGGATCAACAGCATGTCTTACGGTTATGGTTACAAAAATGCAGTAAGCCCGGCAAACACGGGCGGTTATGGCGGCGGCGTCAGCCCATTTGGAGGTGGCGGTCACGGAGGCGGCTTCCCTAATGCCGTGATGCCGGCCGCTACAATGCCAAACATGCCTATGCAAATGCCTATGCAAATGCCTATGTCAATGCCCATGATGCCGGGAACTTTCGGCGCGCAATCGATTCCGCCAGTACCAAACGGTTCGGTCATTACTCCAACAGGCGGAAACATTGTAACGGTTCCGGTTGAAGAGTCTTATGTAGAGAACATTTTGCGTCTTAACCGCGGTAAAATGGCTACATTCTACATGACTTACGAGAACAACCGTGAATGGAACGCCAAAGTATTCCGCGGTATTATTGAAGCAGCCGGCCGCGACCATATTATTATTAGCGATCCTTCCACTGGCATGCGTTATCTGCTGCTGACTTTGAACCTGGATTATGTAACGTTTGACGGCGAGATTAATTATGAGTATCCGTTCCAAGGCGGCATGATCACGAACACAACACCGCTGACCAGCCGCGAAGGTTAAGTTCTACCCGGCATTCGGGCCACCCCCCGCCGGCTTGAATGTCCATACATGCATTTTGTCCGCACCGCCGGGAATCCATTCGGCGATCCGGTACCAAGGAGAACGCTCTTCGCAGCGTTCTTTTTTTATGGCTTCAGCCTCCTCCTCGGTGGCCGTTGTCCAGATCTCCACAAATAAGTTCAATTGATCCGTTCCTTCATATAATTGGACTTGATTCCCCGATTCCCTCATTAATGCATTGGCATAGGCTAAAAAAGCATTCCTGTTGCCATCCGCGATTTTGTATTCCGCAAAGCAAATATACATCGGTCATTGCCCCTTTCTTTTGCCACTGATAAAGTGATGCATCTCCGTTGATACTACATCATAATTGAATCCAAAAGTTCAGCAAAATTTTGTGCGACAATTCATTAAGCTTATGCTTACGAAGCATGAATCGCACACCGGCTGTTTATCAGCCTTTGTGTGGCAATTCATTAAGCTTATGCTTACGAAGCATGAATCGCACACCGGCTGATAATCAGCCTTTGTGTGGCAATTCATTAAGCTTATGCTTTCGAAGCATGAATCGCACATCGGCTGTTTATCAGCCTTTGTGTGGCAATTCATTTTAGGAGGTCTCGCCATGGACACAGGCACGCATCTTGTCATGGGCATCGGATTGGCCGGACTGGCCTGCATCGATCCCGTGGTCGCTAACAACACAACCATTTTTACTGCTGTCTTAATCGGAACCATTGTCGGCTCCCAGGCTCCGGACTTTGATACCTTCTTGCGGCTGAAAGGAAATGCCAGCTATATCCGGAACCACCGCGGCATCTCACATTCCTTGCCGGCTATCGCGATCTGGACGATCCTCATTACCGGTCTTCTCCAGCTGTTTTACCGCGGCAGTCTTCCCTGGCTGCATATCGGATCCTGGGTACTGCTCGCTGTCTGTGTTCATGTATTTACCGACTTATTTAATACGTACGGCACACAGGCAATGCGGCCTTTTACAGAGAAGTGGATCTCATGGAATATTATCCATATCTTTGACCCCGTCATATTCGCTACCCATGTCGGTGCGATTCTGATCTGGGCATTTGGCCTCGCCAGCCCCGTTGCTATCTTCCCGCTGCTCTACTTGATTACCATCGTTTATTATACATGGAGGACGCTTGCTCACAGAAGCACCCTTCGCAAGCTCCCCAAACTTGATCCGGAGCCGGACGGGACAAAGGCTTACGTGGCGATTCCAACGATTTCGCTGTCCCACTGGAATATCGTCAAGCGTGCAGCGGACGGAAGCTTTGTCGTCGGTGATCTTAAGGGCAGCAAGCTTAGATGGCTGGACAACGTACGGTGCTCCGACCATCCTGCCGTTGCCAAATCCAGGAATGATAATGCGATCCGATCCTTTCTATACTTCACGAAATTTGCCTGTGCAGAAGTGAAAGAGCATGCCTGGGGATATGAAGTCCGCTGGTCAGACGTCAGATACCGGCACCGCAAGCAATATCCGTTTGTTGCTGTTCTGCTTATGAACAAGGAATATGAAACAGTTGGTTCTTATGTCGGATGGTTAAGTGATGACCGGTTAATGAAGCGGCTGCGCATGAACACGTATTAGCAAGCTTGACGGAAGGAAAGTCCCTGGCGCACAATAGAAGGGGCTTTTCTTTTGTATGTCTAAAGACAACATGAGAAAAAGCTCAAGGGGTTAACCCTTGAGCTTTGTGGCTTCCTCTTGAAGCATTGTGTATTAATAACAATTAGCGGAAGCCGCCGCCGGACAATTGTTGTTCAGCGATTTGGACAAGTTTCTTAGTAATATATCCACCCAACGCACCTGTTTCGCGCGATGTAACGTTACCGTAGTAACCGTCGGCTGGAATTTGTACGCCAAGCTCCGAAGCTGCTTCCATTTTCATTTGGTTAAGAGCTTGCTGTGCTTGTGGAACCACTAATTGATTGCTCGATTTGTTGCTAGCCATGATGATAATCTCCCTTCAGTTGAGCACTGTGATGTTTTGCAAGCTTGCAAACTTATTATGAGCATGTTAACGCAAATTATGCTAACCTCAAAAAATAATATTTACGGCCGTAAAGGAGAGTTAATACCTTGTCTAAACCACTATCTTTATTGTTCGCTGTTGTCTCTGTTCTGCTTATGTGCGCCACCGCAATCTCGATGTCTTTCAATGCATGGCTGGCTATCCTGTTTGGGATACTCACGCTCTGCATGATCGGAGGCGGCTTTGTTGTAAAAGCAAGATTACGCCGCCAAAACGAAAACAAAGGCTGACGCCTAATGCGTCAGCCTTTGTTTTTTATTAACCGCGAGGTACAAGGAAGCCCATCTTTTCCTTCACATCGGCAAGCGTGCGGTCTGCAAGCTCGGATGCCCGTGCTGCACCCTGCTTCAGAATCTCATGAATTTCGCCGGATTCGCGAATCGATTTATACTTTTGCTGAAGCGGCTCAAGAACATTTACGACATGCTCCGCAAGATCCTTCTTGAACGGGCCATAGCCTTGGCCTTCATAACGAGCTTCAACCTCTGCGATGGAAAGGTTAGCACAATGCGAGTAAATGGTGATCAGGTTGCTGATCTCCGGTTTGTTCGCCGGATCATATTTTACTTCGCGGCCGGAATCGGTCGTTGCACGGCTAATTTTTTTGCGAATCACACTCGGCTCGTCAAGAAGGGCAATAAAACTGCCAACGTTCGGGTTACTCTTACTCATCTTCTTGCTTGCATCATCAAGTGACATGATCCGTGCGCCAACCTTCGGAATATACGGCTCCGGAATCGTGAAATAATCCCCAAATCTCGAGTTAAACCGGTTCGCCAGATCACGGGTAAGCTCCAAATGCTGCTTTTGGTCATCGCCTACCGGCACAAGGTCAGCATTGTAGACGAGAATATCTGCGGCCATCAGCGAAGGATACACAAACAGACCTGCGCCAACCGATTCTTTGCCAGCCGATTTATCCTTGAATTGCGTCATGCGCTCAAGCTCTCCCATACCGGTAAGCGTCGTTAAGATCCAACCCAGCTCGGCGTGAGCACGTACATGGGATTGTACGAAAATATTCGCTTTTGCCGGATCAATGCCGGCCGCAATGAACAATGCCGCAACCGATTCGGACTGCTCGCGCAGCATCTCGGGTTCCTGCGGCACGGTAATCGCGTGAAGGTCAACAACCATAAAGAAGCATTCTTCCGTTTCCTGCAGCTTCACAAAGTTTTGCATGGCGCCGATGTAGTTGCCCAGTGTCAGCTGACCGCTCGGCTGAATGCCTGAAAGTACTTTTTTCATGAACGTTCATCCCCTTTTCTTTGCTTTAAATGATTTGCTCAAATGCGTATCTGAACGCAAAAAATCCCCCGCCGCAAGGGACGAGGGACCGTGGTGCCACCCTAATTTACTTATTGCCTCCCGCATCTATCCGATATCCATCAGAGCCGGGCTACAAGCAACAAGCCTTCATTGTTCCGTAACGGGGAACTGCCGGAGAAGCATAGACAGCACCTCAAGGGGCTGTGTTCCGCTTTCCGCTCCAGGATCCATTCGGCAATCAGGCTTGCACTGGCTTGCACCCTCCGCCAGCTCTCTGCATGCATTAACACCTGAGCTTACTTGTTCCCATCATCGCATTTCGTACCCTGATTATAGCGCAAGTCTCTACTGCCATGTCAAGCCCGATCCAAAAAGTTGTCCTATCCCGCTCTTGCCGCGCATAAGCTGATTACCAATGTGATTCTTATCGTTAAAGAGAGGTTGGCCTATGCTGAACATATTATTCCGGTTCGGGACCCCGATACTGGGTATCGGATGTCTTGTTATGATCTGCCTTATATTGGCTGGACAACCCTGGTCCCTTGCTCTTCTTGAGTCCGATGGCGCACAAGAGTTCAAAATTGTATTTTTAAGCATTATATTAGAAGCTTTTCCATTCATTCTGCTTGGCGTTATTTTCTCTGCCCTGCTTCAAGTATTCGTTACCGACGAAATGATCCAGAAGCTGACGCCTAGACATCATATCATCGGCATCCTCTTTGGCGCATTGCTGGGACTCGTATTTCCATTATGCGAATGCGGCATGATTCCCGTTGTGAGGCGGTTAATCCGCAAAGGCATGCCTGCTTATATCGGGATTGTTTATTTGCTTGCCGGACCCATTATTAACCCTATCGTCTTTACGTCCACCTACGCCGCTTTTCGTACGGATCCGCAAATGGCCTATGACCGGCTTATCATTGCCTTTATCGTATCCATCATCATTGGTCTGCTCCTGCACCGGTTTATGAAGAGCAGCCCCTTGAAAGGAACATCTGCCGACAATCATCATCACCATAAGCACGACCACAATCATGATCACGACCATCACCATCATATTCATGAAAGACATGAGCCGGTTAAGAAAAGCGGCAGGCTGTCCTCAACACTAGGACATGCATCCGATGAGTTTTTCGATATGGGCAAATATTTAATCTTTGGCGCGCTGCTTACGGCTGTGATCCAATCCTTTATTGACCGCCAGGCCTTCGAATCGGTTGCAGATCAGCCTGTCCTCTCCTATTTCTTTATGATGGGGCTGGCCTTCCTGCTCTCGATCTGCTCCACCTCGGACGCCTTTATTGCCGCTTCGTTTGGAGGGATGTTTGAGCATGGTCCGCTGCTTGCCTTCCTTGTGTTTGGTCCCATGATCGATTTGAAAAATATGCTGATGATGCTATCCGCTTTCCGGATACGGATCGTCCTTTCGATTACCATCTTGACCTTTACGCTGGTACTGGCTAGCGTATGGCTGCTGGAGGTGCTCCGATGAATCATAACTGGATAAGGGCAGGCTTTCTTGCCGCCTTCGCTTTCCTGATCATCTATCTAGACCGGTTAGGTCAGCTCCCGCTATATATTGCTCCCCGGATGGAGCTGTACGTCAAGCTGTCGGCCATCGTACTAAATGCAGCAGCCGTTCACCAAGCCTTCCTTGCTCTGAGTCATCGGCCTCATGCTGCTGATTGTGATGAATGCGGCCATGATTCCCCTCACAAGCACCACCATCATGACCACCATGATCATGATCACGACCACTCGATGTCTCCTCTCAAAAGCATTCTTGTCTATGGGTTATTCCTGCTGCCCCTGCTGCTTGGATTTCTGCTCCCTGCAGCAGCACAGGAGCATGAAGTAAACAGCAGCGGAATTCCGCATCTTCATTCGGGAAGCCATGAGGTTAAATAGCGAAATGCGACAAAACAGCCGTGCAGAATAATCTGCACGGCTGTTTATAAGGATTAAAATGGCTATCGCCTAAAAATCAAAGCCGGCATTATCGCTGCTCTTTTCCCGCAGCATCGGCTGCTTCGGCTGCTGATAACGATAACTCCAATTAGCTGTATTATAATTCGATTCGTAGCAGATGCTAGCCGACCAGGTGCCCGCGTTCTGCCGGACAGCGAAATCGTACATAATTTCGCCATGCGTCCAATTCCTTCTCAATTTCAAAGCATCAATCGCAAGTTTGCGAAACGCCTGGACCTGCGTCGGTGTCATGCCTCCCTCTTCGTCTTGCTCCAGTTTGCCGTTTCGACTCTCAATCGGATTGTGACGAAGGCCAAATTTGCCGACAGCATTATTCCGAATGTGAATGTGAACCGTTCCCCCAACTGCATGTGTAAGTTCCTCTTCTAATTGGCGAAATACAAAATCAACTTGCCGTGCCAATGGCATAGCATCTAAATTCATATAATTTCTCCTCCTTTCTACCCTGATAATGTTGTAAATAGTTGTTACCAACTAGTTCTCAGGTCTGATTATAAAATCTTTTCAATAAATTGACAATATAGTAAATTATAATTTTTTACAATTATCACGCAATTACATATTTTTCTTTAGTCAAAAAGTCTCGATCTCATTCGACATTTATAGACCAATTTCAACGCTGATGCTATAATATGGTTATTCTATAAAAAGGAGCGCTTACATAATGAGCCAATGGTACTATTCCTTATCCGTTAGAAGTAAGCTGATGACCTCCATTTATTTCAATTTGGCGCTGGTTGCAATTGCACTGAACCTGGTTATTTTATTTAGCGGCGGCTCCTTCCTTGCCGGTATTATCGTAACGGCGGTATTAGCTATCATTGCTTATCCGACTGTCGGTTTTATCGAAAGGGCGTTAAGCTCCTCGTTTGAAGAAATGTCAAACGCGGCGTTCCGAATCTCCAAGGGCGATTTCACGCAAAGAATTGATACCGCTTCAAATGCGTCTCTTGGCGAAGTTGGACATGCCTTTAACAGCATGGTGGACAAGCTGCGCGATATTTTGACCGAAACCTCCAATATTACAAGGCATGTATCGGAAACAAGCCGAAATATTTTTGATAAAAACAATCACATTCAGATTGCAATGGAGCAGGTTGCCGCCTCCTCCAACGAATTGGCAACGGGAGCAAATGAAATATCCGAGGATGTCGCGGACATGAGTGAATCCATTGCCGAGATCGAGAAGAAGGTCGCGAACTATGCCCATGCGACGAAAGAAATGAACGAACGCTCCGAGCTCACCCTGGGTCTTGTTGATAAAGGACGAGAAGCACTCGAAGCGCAATCCGAAGGGATGCGCCGTAACGTAGAAGCAACAGAGAAGGTATCGGAGACGATTACCGATCTGGCCCGGAAGGCACAAGGCATCACAGCTATGACAACGGCAATCTCCGATATTGCCGAGCAGACCAACCTTCTCTCGCTTAACGCTTCCATTGAGGCTGCCCGTGCGGGCGAGCACGGCCGCGGCTTTGCAGTAGTTGCCCAGGAAGTACGCAAGCTCGCAGAAGAATCAACGGCTTCCACCAAGGAAGTATTCAGTCTTGTGAAGAGTATCGATCAAGGCATCAAGCAAACGATTAATCATATGAAGGTGAATGAAGAAGTCGTTAAGATACAGACAGAACGGATCCGCGAGTCCGAGATGGTATTTGCGGAGATTGTTCAAAGCGTTCAGTTTATAACCGAGCAGATTGCTGCCTTTGCAAGCGAAAGCGATCAAATGCTGGAGAGCGCCCGCAAAATTTCGGATGCCATCCAGAATATATCCGCTATTACCGAGGAATCCGCAGCTGGTACAGAGCAGGTATCCGCCTCTATGAACGAGCAGATTGCATCTGTTCAAGGCGTCGTCCAAGAGACAGAGCGTATGCTCAACATGGCCACACAGCTTCAGCGCACGATTCAAGTGTTCAAAATGAAATAGGATAAAGGAAGCATAACAGCCGCATCCAGGCTTCTGGATGCGGCTGTTTTTGTGATTGCGCATGATCCCTTGAGGAACGGGAAAAATAGCTTAACGGATTACATACGAAACGCGAAACGGAGGCACTAAACGAATGAAATTGATGCCGTCTAAGCCCGGCAGAAAGAAGCGATGGTTTCTCATGGTATTATCCATCGTTCTGTTATTTGCTTCTATGGAACAAGCCCAAGCCTCTTCCCCTTCAAAGCCGAAAAAACAAAAAGCAGCCGGCATGTCATGGGTAAAGATGCATAAGCAGTTTCCCGATTCTTTTATCTTAAATGGCCCAAGAAACGCCAAACAGATAGCCCTGACTTTTGATGATGCACCTGATCCGAGGTTCACTCCTCAGATATTGGATATTCTTGCGAGCTATGATGTTTGCGCCACTTTCTTTGTTGTTGGTTCCCGCGCGGTGAAGCATCCGGCACTGGTCCGGCGGATACATCGAGAAGGGCATACCATAGGCAATCATTCTTATAATCATGCTGTCATGTCGCAGCTGAATTCCCGGGAATTTCATACCCAAATCTGGCGGACGGATGCCATTGTAAGCAAGATTATCGGGTACCATCCCCGCTTCGTACGGCCGCCGTATGGCGAGATGCTTCCGGATCAAGTAGCATGGTCGAGAAAAAGCGGCTACACCGTTGTCAATTGGGATGTGGATTCCGTGGATTGGCGGAATAATCCGAACAGCGGGATCGTTTTGCACAATATAAAAAAGACCCTGCAGCCAGGCTCCATTGTCCTGCAGCATGCAGGCGGCGGATACGGACAGGATCTTACCGGAACTATTCAGGCGTTGCCAGTTCTTATCTCGCAGCTTAGGAAAAAAGGCTATAAGTTCGTGACGCTGCCAGAGATGCTCAATCAACCTGCCGATAAAATGAAATAACCGGAAGCAGCAAGGCTTCCGGTTATCCAATCTTTACTTCAGGACATATACTTTTACGTTTTGAATGCCAAATTTGCTTACCTCAGCAGGAGTGCCCGGCAAGTAAATATCGATACGATTGCCTTTGATCGCGCCGCCAACGTCGGTTGCCGTCGCAACCATACCGCCTGTTGGAAGACCATCAGAGTTATAGCCCGTAACGTAAAGCTTTGTGCCAAGCGGAATAACCTTAGGGTCAACGGCAACTGTGCCTACTTTAAGCTTATTGCCGAAGTAGTCAAGACCTGCCCAGCCGCCATTCTCTTCTGCTGCGCCGCTGTATGCCGTTGCTTTAACCGTAATCTGCTTGCTGAAGGTATGAATGGTGCCATCCTTAGCTGTTACGCTTTGCGCTGTAACCGTAGTTGCCTTAGCTGTTGTTGTCTTTTTAGCAGCAGCCGTTGTTGTTTTGGCTTTAGCTGCTGTCGTTGGAATGACAATCTTAAGACCGGAGTATATATTTAAAGGATTAATCTTTGAGTTTGCTTTCATGAGCTTATCAACGGATACCTGATATTTCTGCGAGAGCTTCCAGAACGTATCGCCCTCCACAGCCGTATGTGTTTTGCTGGCCGCATGAACCGATCCTGTGGCAAAAAGAAGAGATAAGCCGAGTACTGTTGTAGTCATGATCGAAGCTTTCTTCATATGTTGTTAACCCCCTGGTTTAATGCGTAATCTAAGTATCGTATTTAAAATAAAGAGCGTCAGGCGGAATCGCCTGACGCTGCGATTATTCCGAATCAATTTACTACTAGCCAGTGAATTCTTGAACCCATTCGCCGTTCACGTAAGCTACGCCGATTTTCGTGTAATTAGCGTTCAGAATGTTAGCGCGGTGACCAGCACTGTTCATCCAAGCAGTCATTACTTCCGTTGGCGATTTTTGACCCATTGCGATGTTCTCGCCAGCGTAGTTGTAAGTCACGCCAAACGATTTCATCATATCAAACGGCGAACCGTAAGTTGGGGAGTTATGGTCAAAGTAGTTGTTGTCGTACATGTCTTTTGCTTTCGCTGTTGCAACTTTCGTCAAGAGAGCGTCAGATGTCAGGGCCTTAAGACCCGCATTAGCACGTTCTTTATTAACAAGCGTTACAACCTGGGATGCAAATTCGCTTTGCGATACTGTACCAGAACCAGTGTTGCCGGAACCAGTGTTGCCTGTGTTACCGGAACCAGTGCTTGGTGTTGTTGGTTTTGCTGGCGTTGTTGGTTTTGCAGGTGTTGTTGGTTTTGCTGGCGTTGTTGGTTTTGCAGGTGTTGTTGGTTTCGCAGGCGTTGTTGGTGTAGTCGTGTTGCCTGTGTTACCAGTGCCTGTGCTTGGTTTTGTTATTTCAGTCGGCAATTTAATTGTAATACCGCCGAAAGTAATCTTGCTCAGGTCAATTCCGTATTGCTTCGCAATTTCATTGATCTGATCCATCGAAACATTATTTAAAGTTGTGGAGTAAGTCTTCACAGCTGGTGCTGCACCTGCAGTTGGAGTCGTTACACCTACACTGATCAAAGCTGCTGCTGCTAAGCTAGCGACACCTACTCGTAATGTTTGCATCTTCATGAAATCATCCTCCTCAGGAATGTATATGGGATAAAAGCTTAATTGGCTTGGCTAGTTAACCACTTGCCCTCCGACGCCACTTATCGTAACATGTGTTTCGAACTTGTTTCATGACACAAAAACTGGGAAGCAGTGCGTTTTCACTGTAAAAACAGGGGCTTCAGCACGTTTATGAGAATGTGCTCACTTTTGGCTAAAACCGCAAATTCAGGCGGCTGTTGAGCCTTTTGATAAAAAGTCAGAATATTTCAATTCATGCAGCGCGAAACATTAGAATCCTTTAAGAAAGCGATTTCAAATTGTCGCAAAACAACAAAAAACTCCCCGAGAAATCACCGTTTCAGGCGATCCCTCGAGGAGTTTCTTCTATATATATCGATTAATTCACTTTGATGAATTGGCCAGTTGCTTGCGATTCAAACGCGCTAAGAATAACTTTCAGCGATTTGCGGCCTTCTTCGCCCGAAATAGCGGGAACCGTATCATTAATGATCGAATCGATGAACGCATCAACGATGCCGCTAGACAGTTGTTTTGTGTTCGTCGAGATTTCGCCTACTTTATGTTTCTCAACAGAACCGTCGCGAAGCTCAACAATAACTTGATCTTCCGGATGCGTGCCAATTTTCATAACGCCTTTTTCACACCACAGCACTGTGCTGTTGTCTTCGCCCTTGTAATAAGTCCAGCTTGCTACAAGGGAACCAATTGCGCCGCTCTTCATGCGGACAATTACGTTGGCGTTGTCGTCTACGTCGCCTGGTTTGTCGATGGTTGCGATAAATGCTGCAACTTCAGAAACTTCATCGCTCAGCAGGTAGCGGATCAGGTCGGATTTGTGCACGCCAAGATCGCCCATAGCACCCATGATCGCTTCGTTCTTACGGAAGAACCAGCTTCCTGCACCGTCAATGCTCCAGCCGTCCGGACCAGGGTGGCCAAACGAAGTGCGGAAAGTCAGCACTTTGCCAAGTACGCCGGAGTCAAGGATTTGCTTCGCTTTCACGTGTGGAGGCATCAGGCGTTGGTTGTGTCCAACCATGAGTTTCACGCCGTTTTTCGCTGCTGCTTCGTTCATAGCAGCTGCTTCTTCATCTGTTACAGCCATTGGCTTCTCAACAAGGACATGTGCGCCAGCGTTTGCTGCAGCAATCGACATTGGAGCATGCAGATAGTTAGGCGTACATACGCTTACTGCGTCCGGCTTAACTTCTGCCAGCATGGTTTCATAGTCAGCATAAGCTTTTCCGCCATGCTTTGCTGCATATTCTTCTGCACGCTCGATTACCGGATCCACGAATGCCACAAGCTCTACATTGCTGTTGTCAGCATACTCAGGAATGTGACGATGTTTGGAGATGGAACCGCAACCGATTACTGCTACTCTTACTTTACTCATTCTTTTCCCCTGCCTCTTCTATATTCAAAAGTTGAAATTATTTGTTCAGATAGTTAGTTTTCAGCCAGTTCATGCTTTCCTCAACCGATTGAATCGGAGGATTCGCGCAACGGTCCTGCTCGACGATAAGCCATTTCACGTCCGATTCCTCGGAACGTTGAATAAGCGGCAGCAGATCCAGATCGCCGCGGCCAAGTTCAACCGTGTCGATTTCTGCTTTTTCTGTGTTTTTAACGAAGTCTTTCAAGTGAACAAGCGGCAGTCTGCCGGCATATTTCGAGATGTATTCAAGCGTATCGCGGCCCGCGTATTGGACCCAGCCCAGATCCATTTCCACTTGCAGCAGATCGGCGCCAACGGTTTCATACAGCTTATCGAATACGATTTGTCCATCAATCTCAACTTCGAATTCGAACTCGTGATTGTGGTAGCAGAAAATAATGCCTGCTTCTTGGAATCGCTTACCGTATTCCGCGAAGTTTACAATATGCTTCTTCCAAGCTTCTGAATCGCGGACTTCAACAGGGAGCCAAGGGCAGATCGCGTATTTCGCTCCGATTGTAGTCAAATAAGCAATTTCCTCTTCAATCTTTGTTTCAAGATTCACCAGAGGCACGTGGTTGCCGATCGCAACCAGACCAAGCTCATCTAGCAGCGCTTTCATTTGTGCGGCGGGAATATCTCCGTACCCAGCAAATTCAACGCCTTCATAGCCCATTGCAGCAACTTTGCGCAATGTACCTTCAAAATCTTGAGCCGTTTCTTCACGAAGCGTATACAACTGTAAACCGATACCCGGACGTGTCACCTGTTAAGCACTCCTTTATCATTCAATTCATTGTAGCTGTTTGTATTGTATCACCTAGTCCTACGTAACTCATTATACGGGCAGCAGGAAACAAAAAAACAGTTGTCTTATTACTCTTTTCTTATGCGATTTTGCCATTTCTTCCGATTTAGCGTTCAAAGGCTTGTCCGCCTTTTCCTTCAGGATGGAAAACTCCCTCGATTTGTAAAGAAATCATAACCATTTTTTAAGTTTATCTTAATCTTTATAGCTTAGAATAGGTTCATACAGTAAGCTAAATAATATTCGGGCGAAACTTTCTATACGTTTAATCCGTATATGTTATATCAAAGTCTATTAATGGAATGGAGGCATTCCCCCATGAAAACAATGATTTTATTTAATAATCGCACAATTCCCGTTTACTTAACTGATACGAATAAAAAAGCAATCGAGAAATTATCTGATGTACTGAACCGCAAGCTTACAACGGGCAAAAATGCCTTAAAAAATTGTATCAAATCTCTGATCAGCGTTGAAATCAACGGCAGTGAGGCGACACTTCACTCCCTATATGAGAAAGACACTTTAACGATCTCATTGTATTAAACCCATAGCTTGTATAGAACTGCCTTGATGTTCGGGGCAGTTTTTTGTTTTTAATAAAAACAAGGAAGAAGCATCCCCCGTTGCCGATGCTTCTTCCTTGTTGCTTTTATTTTGCGGTGGTCTGCTGTTCGGTCTGCTGCTGCCCGTCCTGAGTTCCTCCGCCGTTCTGGAACTGTCCGCCGCGGCCTCCGCCTCCGCCAAAACCGCCAAGACGAATGGACTCCGCTTCCTGCGTATCGTCTTTTAGCTGCACGGTAATCATATCATCGGCCTTCAAGTCGGCAAGCGTCTTGTCCGTTTCCGTCATATTGCCGTCCGTAAAGGTAACCGAAACAATCTTGGTAGCGTCCGTTACCGTTATGTCCATCGTCTCATCGGAGAACATGTTTTCCATGTTCCGCTGGAACCCGCCCCCATTGCCCTCTGCCGCCTGATCTCCAGCTGGAGGATTGCCGTTAGGTGCGGCTGCATCCCCTTGCGGGGCTTCGCCTAGCGGAGGGGTGCCCTGTTGCCTGCCTCCCTCCGGTGTTTGGAACGATGATTTATAGATTGTGATGGTCTGACCATTGATTGACTTGATTTTTCCGATTGTTCTCATCATCGCTCTGCCTTGAGCGCCCTGCTGCCCTTGACTTTGCTGGTTCTGCTGCTGGACTTGTGCTTCAGCCCCGCCGGTCGTGTCTGCGTCATCAGACTTAGAGCCGCAGCCCGCCAAAGCAACCGATATCGCGAAAGCGCTTAGTACGATTTTCCAGTTGTTCATCTCTCGTATTCCCCTCTATGGCATTTTGATTGCATTGTAGCAGACCATTATGAACGAGAAATGAACATGCCCTCATTAAATAAACAGGTTAATGCCGGATTGATCGGCTTGGCCCAAATAATAACCTACTCCCGCGATTTTCACGCCGTCAATCAGCTCCTCTTGCTTGATTCCCATCAAATCCATCGACATTTGGCAGGCTACAACTTCAACGCCTTGAGCAATTGCTGTCTCAATAAGTTCCTCAAGCGAGGATACGTTATTGCTCTTCATGACACCACGTATCATTCTGGAGCCCATGCCCATCATATTCATTCTGGACAAGCCCAGCTTGCGGCTGCCGCGCGGCATCATCATGCCAAACATGCGGCCGATCAGATTTTTGGATACCGGCACCTTCTCCGATTTGCGGATAACGTTTAATCCCCAGAACGTAAAGAACATCGTTACTTTTTTACCGCTGGATGCTGCGCCGTTGGCAATGATAAACGAAGCAATCGCCTTGTCGAGATCACCGCTGAAGACGATCATCGTGCTGTTATCCGAGCTTTGGGCTGCTGCCCTATCAGATTCTGATCCGGGTCCTTCTCCCTTCCGAACAAAGGCTTCAATCATGCCGTCCTTATGCTTGGTCAGCTTCTCTACCCGGTTGTGCGTCATGCCGGCCCAAGCTTTAATATCTTCGTAAAAGCCCGCATCTGTCGCGGTTACTTTGAGGACATCTTCCGCCTTAAGCTCATCCATCCGCTGTTTAACCTGAATAAGCGGACCCGGGCAGCATAAGCCGCAAGCATCCAAAGTGGCATCCGCCTGCAGAACAGGACTCGCGGAAGCTGACGCCGCTGCTGATTCTTTGCTCCCGGCAGCAATCGTTTCAAGAGCTGCTGCCGGAGGCTGATTTTCATGGCGCTTTGGCGTAAATTGAGTCAGCTTGTACGTCTTATAACCGCCGGTTAAGTTCCTCACCTTAAAGCCATTTTGCCGTAAAATGCGCGAAGCCGTATAACCGCGCAGCCCTACCTGGCAATATACCCATATCTCTTTATTGCGGTCCAGCTCATCAAGGCGTCCGCGAAGCTCATCAACCGGAAGAAGGACAGAGCCGGGGATATGGCCATTGTCATGCTCCATCTTGGATCTCACGTCAACAAGATAGGAATTCTGCACATCACGGTCAGCTAATTGCTCCACAGTAAATACATCCGTGAGGCCTGACAAAATATTTTCTGCCGTATAACCTGCCATGTTGACCGGATCCTTCGCCGAAGAAAATGGCGGCGCATAGGCCAGCTCAAGCTCCGTCAGATCCGTAACCGTTCCACTCAAGCGCATGACCGTTGCAATGGTGTCAATCCGTTTATCCACGCCATCACGACCAACCGCCTGTGCGCCCAGAATCCGCCCTTCCTTATCAAAGAGCAGCTTCAGCGACATCGGAACGGCGCCCGGGTAATAACCGGCATGCGAATTCGGATGCACATAAGTGACCTGATAGGGGATACCTTGAGAGCGGAGCGACTTCTCATTACTGCCGGTCAATGCGCCCGTAAGGCCAAATACTTTTATGATCGACGTGCCTTGAGTCCCGTTAAAGGCTGTCTTCCGTCCCGCTGCGTTATCCGCCGCGATTCGACCCTGTTTATTAGCCGGACCCGCAAGCGGAATCGCCGTCTGTCTGCCGCTCACGAAATCCGTTACCTCAACCGCATCGCCAACGGCATAAATGTCCGGCAGGTTTGTCTCCATATGCTCGTTCACCACAATATGCCCGCGTGCTCCAAAGGCAAGGCCGCTGCCTTGAAGGAAAGCCGTATCAGGAGTAACCCCGATTGCCGATATGACAAGCTCAGTCTCGAGAACGGAACCTGATGCAAGGTGGAGCTCAACCCGGTTCTGGCTTTTCTGGGTGAACGATCGCACCTGCTCATTAAACCGCAGCTGTACCCCGTTATCCTCCATTTCTTTCGCTAATAGACCAGCCATCTCCGCATCAAACGGCGATAAAATCTGATTGCCGGATTGAACCAAAGTAACATGAAGGCCAAGCTCCTTCAGGTTCTCCGCCATCTCGATTCCAATAAAACCTCCGCCAAGCACAACAGCCGAACGCGTCTCCGAGTCGGTCACTTTTTCCTTAATACGGTCCGTATCCGCAAGATTGCGGAGAGAAACAATAAAAGGAAGATCGGCTCCCGGAACATCCGGACGGATAGGCTTTGCGCCTGGCGACAGAATCATTTGGTCATAGCTTTCCTCATATTGCTCTCCGCTTTCGAGGTTGCGTACCGTTACCGTTTTGGCTGACGGATTAATGGCTGTAATTTCACTTTGTGTCCGGATATCGATATTGAATCGTTTAAACATTGCTTCCGGCGTTTGAACGAGAAGCTTGCTGCGCTCCTTGATCGAGCCGCCGATATAGTAAGGCAAACCGCAGTTCGCAAACGAAATGTAGTCATTCCGTTCGAACATCATAATATGCGCCTGCTCATCCAGCCTGCGCAATCTTGCCGCAGCGGAAGCTCCGCCGGCGACACCTCCGACAATAATCACTTTTTTACTCATGCTGTAAACCTCCTGTTGTGTAGGAACTATTGTTGGTAAGAGGAATTAAGACTCATCGTCACCGAACATCGCCTGGATCAATTTCGCGATCTTCGGAGAAGCGATTGTATAATGAATTTCCAGCCCGCTTCGCTCGGCAGCTACAATGCCGGCGCTTCGCAGCTTCTGCAAATGCTGGGACACGGTAGATTGCGGCAGATCCAGACATTCCTGCATAAACGATACATTGCAGCGGCCTTTTTGAAGCAGCCCTTTCACCATGCACAGCCGTACCGGATGCGCCAATGCCTTCAGCATTTCGGCCGCATCGTCATAAGCTTTAAAGTTGTTATCCATTTTCTCACCTCAACCTCACTAAATTGTTATATCGTAATATTACGATATATAGATAAAGAAGGCAAGCTTAACGAAACAAAAAAAGGACCTGAGCGCAGGTCCTTCCTTCCATCAGGGTCAGCTTGAGGCTTCCCCATGATGTAGTTCTTTTCGGTTACCAAACAGGAACATGGCCGTTCCGATCCATCCGCAAATCGAAGCAATGACGAGCAGCATGGTTAATGACACACTGTCTGACAAACCCGCTCCCAGCAGCGGACCCAACGTTCCGCGTACTCCAAACAACATAAGATGCACGCCAAACACGGTTGCTTCCCTGCCCGGAGCCAATCTGGATACAAAGGCAAGGATGCCGATATCCCATATCGCCTCGCCTACTCCTTGAATCCCATTCCCTACAATAACGGCGGAATAGGTTCCCCATAAGCCATATAACATCGGAACAATCGCATACGCGCTAATCCCGCATAATAGTACATGTTTGATATCAATCCGGTCAATTAACCGTCCTGCAATCAGATATGTGAGCAAGAGGCCTGCAAAATAAGAAATACGGGCATAGCCGATCTGAACATTGCTCAGCTCAAGCACCTGAACCTGTATAATCTGGTACAGCGGATTGGACAGCATATTGCCAAAGCCCGCAAACGTAGTAGCCGCTAGAAATACAGCTAGCTTGCGGTTCCCCGACACGAGCGCCCATTGATCTCGCAGCGAGAACTTTGCCGCTGTTCGCGTTGTATGTACAGGCTTAAGCTGCTTGGGCAGCCGAAGCGAATGAAATAAGATAATTGAAGCTACTCCAAAAATAGATGCTGTAATCAACGGGCCAGACGGCCCCGCCGCATCGGCCCATGTCCCAACGATATAAGCAAGAGGAATCATTAGTGCTCCGCTCGCTACCCGCACATAACCCATCAGCCGGCCTCTAACATCAGACGGGTACATCCGCGCAACCAGAGACGCATAAGCCGGAGCCTGAATCCCCATTAAAATCTGGAAGACAAGCGCGGTTGCAACGTAAACAGACGGATAAGCAAATAAGGCCGGGAATATAATCAGCAGCCTGCCAATCACATTCGGAATAATAACAAACGGCTTGGGATTCCCTGTCTTCTCAATCCAGGCCGCCCAGATCGGCGAGAACAAGAGACCAACTGCCGGTGCCGCGGACAGGAGTCCAACCTGCAGATTATTAGCCCCTTCCTGAATAGCGAAAGGCATAAAAAATTGATTTAAGACGACGTTAAAAATACTAAATAATAAGGTTGCACTGAAGTCGATCTTCGCATTAAACCAAACACGCGGCATCATCTGCATGCCAAGTTTATAGACACTGCCCTTTCTTTCCATCTCGCTGCAATCCTTTCGCTCCACTATCCCATTTCTTGTCTATCTTTCTTCAACCATTAGAGCAGAGAATTTCGGAAAGCGCAACAATCAATTTCAGCAGCATATCCGCCCAGATAAAAAAGTCCGCACCTGACCAAGGGCACCCTCATTACATCAATATAAGCAGCAAGGCAAAACAGGCTACGGAAGTGCCTGTATAACACCAGGCTGCTGTACGGCTGCAATCCCGCAGCCGCCAGATCCGGACCAGATACCCTACGGTAAATCCGACCGAGATGATCATGATTCCCATCATAATGCCGTCCATAAACGGATCATCCATCATGCCGTTCATCCCGCCGTTGTGGTGCTGCATATTTGACCATTCTAATGCGCTTATACCGCCCGTCAGCAGCAGTGGAAGCAGCAAATGAATGCCATGTACAACAATTGGAAATAACATACCGCCGATTGAAAGAAGGGAGCTGCGCGGCAATCGTTTATCGGTCACGTTGAGTCGCCTCCATTCCTGTAGCATTACAACAGTATATGGCGCAACCTTTCAGAGATTCGATATTTTTCCCATGATCTGCAGAGTACAGGCACGCAAAAAGAAGCAGGCCTTCGTCTGCTTCGCTGATTCCTTACTGAGGCTGTTCCTTGCCAAGGAAGCGCCAGAAATTCCGGTTGAACAAATCGTCCAGATCACGCTTGATCTCTTCCTCTGTGACCTTCCAGCCGCTGTTGTATAAACGCTCATATTTCGAAGCCAGCACCTGGCCGATAATACGTCGCGAATGCTCCCACTTGTAGATCAGCTGCTCAAACACCCTGCAATCCGAATGCTGAGGGATCACTGATGTGCCCAGCAGCTCAAGCCGGAACTTCGTCATCTCCTCCACCATCGATTCGATGTGAAGGAACCACCAGCAGCCAAATACCATCAGGTTGCGGAACTTCCGCGCAAGCACCGTCAGTTCATGCTGATTGCTGCGGGCGAGCATGGTAATGAGGAATTTTTGCGTAGGGTAGTTTCTGCACAAAGCTTCGACTGCGGTTACATCCGAATCCATGCTCATATCTCCGGCAAGACGAAGCTCCGGATTAACGCGGCGGCGAACGCCAATCATAAGGGCAAACGGAATGCCGTGCTCCTGACAGACCGGTACCATTGCTTCATCAATCATGCGGGTACGGTGATCTTCAGCCGGATAGACGAAATCTCCAGGCATCGATACAGCCAAATATAAAGCATCCATGCGCACAATCCATTCCGACAGAAAGCGGCGTACTTCTACCTTCGTCCGCTCAGTCCATTGCTCAGCAGCGTCATAACCAAGCGATTGCAGCTGTACAACCGCATTGGGCCAGTCATTGAGCAAGGTGTCTACCCGAAGAGCTGCCCAGAAACGGGAATCCTTATTGCCTCCGCGGTTCAGCCACACGTCACGTTCTTCGGGATCAAACGGATCATTGGTCATGAGGACATGCTTCACGTTCGAAATCCGAAGCACTTCATCCACCTGCTGTGCGGTTGTGCGGTTGGCAAGCGCCTCGCGGTAGTCATTCAGATTACGCGAAGAAACGTCTAATCCCAGGCGGTGCAGAATCGTTATAAAACCGTTAGCTGCTTCACTAATTGGCGAATGTTCGATAAACAGCTTGTTCCATATCCAGTCGGCCTGCTCCCGCTTCGACATTGCCCAGAATGCCTCATACGATTCCTGATCATCCGACCAGCGGAACGACTCCGAAATAAGATAATGATATATAAGAAGCTCATCTATGCCCCACAGGAGCAAATTGCCGAAATCAGCAGAAAATAAATGGGTATGCATATCCGTCACCGGCATCGTCATGGCGAGCCGTTCCACGGTTTCCTTCATGGTACTAATGGATTCAATAGCCAAATCTTCCTTGATCATTACGATTATCCTCCTCGACTTGTCCTATACTCATCGTACCACCGCGAGAGGCGAATCGCTTCTATCCGGTTATCGTTGATGGTCTCCCCATTTATATGTGGTTGGTGTATTCGGCGGCAGCGCAGTATAATGGAACTGCAGCTTAAACAAACGCGTGGAGGAAAGCATGAGCAATCAAGAACGATACGCGCTTCCTATTGAAGCTATGTATAATACATCCCAGATTCCGACCGACTTCCATTCCCATCTGGAATATGAAATTTATTATTTCCACAGCGGCAAATGCAAGCTGCTGATCGGCGACAGCATCTATGAGCTTGCTCCCGGCAACCTCATTCTTATGAACGGGATGACTCTGCATTATCCGTCCATCGATAACCGTTATGAATACTGCCGGACGGTTGTCCATTTTGATCCGGCTTTTGCTTCAGGCCTATTCCAGCCGCCTTTTCTAGTACCGCTGCTCCTTCCCTTCGAAAGACAAACAAACCGTCTTATTTCACTGAAACCGGAGGAGCAGGCCAGGATAGAGCCGCTGCTGGAGCGGTTATGCCAGCTTCGTCAAAGCAAAGATCCGCTGTCGCATGACCGGTTAATTCTCTGTTTTCAGGAGCTGCTGCTGCTTATTTACGAATTCGAGAGCATGCCCAGCTATGGACAAGCTTCACCGCCGAAGAGCATCAAGCATCAGAATGTGCAGAAGCTTATCGCTTATATCGAGGAGCATTACCGCGAGGATCTTCAGCTTGAGGATATCGCCTTCTATATGCATTTGAACAAGCATTATCTGGTTAAAATCTTCAAGGAAACGACAGGTATTACCTTGTTCCATTATCTCTATCAGCGCCGAATCAATCAGGCCAAAATGCTGTTCACCATGAACCCGGACCGCTCCATTACGGAAACAGCTTTTGAGGTTGGGTTCAAATACGTCTCGCATTTCAGTCAGACCTTCAAAAAATTTACCGGACAATCGCCCGATGACTATCGTAAAGGGATCGCCCGGTCATATAAGGGCGCTTCCGGCTAAGAACGGAAATTTTCACGGATGCCGGTCAGATAAGTCCGCAGGACAAACTGAATGCTCTCATCCAGATTAACCGGCAGCCCAAATCCTCCGCTTCTTTCCAGAGTGGCAAAGCCATGCATAAAGCTGCGGAAGCCTCTTACGAGATGAATCGTATCTTCCTGCTTCATCTCATAAGCATGATGCATTACTTGAATAATAAGCTGTATAAGCTCTTCGCTTATTTTAAGCAGCTCCTCATTCTCCGTATGCTGAGCCGGCAGCGTTGCCTCATACAAGCCTGGATGTTCTCTCGCGAAGCGTATATAGGCGAGCCCTATAGCAAACACGGCATCATCCCCCGATCTGCCGGCTGCAGCCCGGAGCAGCTTATCATGCAGACTCTTCAGCCCATGCAGGGCAAGCTTCTCCTTAAGACCGCTTAATCCTTCCACATGATTATATAACGATGGGGAACGGACACCGAGCTCCTGCGACAGCGAGGCCAGAGTCACGGATTCCAGTCCGTTCTCATCGGCCAGCATGGCAGCCTTCTGTATGATGGTTTGCAAATCCAATCCTATTCTTGGTGACATGTCGTATTCGCCCCTTAATTTCGTATAGTTAATGACCGTTATTCATGCATCAATACCGCATCAAGCTTGCGGGATGCCGTCTTAATGGCCTGCTCCATCGCAGCCTCCGGATTTTCAAGCATCTTCCCGTGTCCGACAGCAAGCAGCGTTGGCTTCAGTTTAAGCAGCTTCATCGCACTGCGAAGGGATTCGATGTTATTCCACGTAGCCATTGCAGGGAAGGGAAACCACGGCATCATTTGACCGCTTACTGCAATTCCTCCCCGAGTCTGCAAGGCATCTCCCGCAATGAGAGCATGACTGCGTGAATCGAGAAAGGACATGGATCCAGGCGTATGTCCAGGTGTTGAGACGGCAAGCAGCGAGCCAACCCGGTCTCCGTCCTGCAGCAGCACATCCGGCCGAGTTGCAATTTTGCCCGGCTTGGGCACGCCGCCACGGATAGGCGTATCTGCCTCAGTAGGATCCAGCGAGCGGTCACCATTAAGCAGACGGGAATCACGTGCGGAAATATAGACCGTCACATCGGACAGCTGCTTCTTCAATGCATCCAATGCTCCGATATGATCACTATGCGCATGAGTTAGTACAATCCGTGTAATCGGCTTGCCGATCTGCTCGGCGGCTTTCAGGATAGCTGCCGCATTATTTGGCATTGCAGCGTCAATTAACGTTAAGCTTTTCTCTTCCTCCACCAGGTAACAATTAACGGGGAATACATTAGGCAAATAAGTGAGCTGATAAACCTGTTCATAGCGTGTCATTTTCATAATTAATTAACCACCTTCGCTCATAAACTAATATCGTTAGTTTTATAATAACTAATACCATTAGTTTTGGCAAGAGGTTTTTTGCCTAACTAGTTTTGAGATAACTCTCTGTGCAACTCAATATTTAGTTCCTCCGCCATATTGTCCGTTATTACCAACCACGGCTCTTCCATAAATGACTTAAGATTCTCATTCATAGAGACACCTCCCCTTCAGACCTGTTCCCTAATTAATCTACTAACGTTTCCCAGTTAGCTTAACGAAACAGATTAATATTCTAATCGACATGGGTCCATGTGTTCTTAACCTTTTCAGCTATGGAGTTAAGTTCTTGCCATTGGTCGGAAAAACTAGTTTCTCATTCTGTGAACCAAAAACTGCGTTGGTTGCTTCTATGAAAGATAACATGATTGGTGAAAGCCACTTGTCTTTATGCCACAACATCTGTGTATATACCTGCAAGCCCGGAATTTGCCATGGGAGGACAACAAGTTCTCCGCGTTCAACTTCGGATTCCGCGACGATCTCAGGAAGAAAGGCAATACCGATTCCTGAAATTGCACATTGTTTAATGGCTTCAGCACTTTGAAACTCTAAATATGTAATGCTATCAATGCCCTCTTTCTCAAATGATCGATCAAACATAGTTCGATAAGGACAACCCTTTTCATTCGTCAGGAATACTTCTCCGTGAAAATCTTCCAACTGAAGCACAGTTCGTTTGGCGAGTGGGTGATCTGGAGCAGCTAACAATCGGAAATGTTCTTCCAGCAAAGGTTCCACGGAAAGTCCACTCGAGCGAATGGGTTCATCCAACATATAAACAATATCCGTGGTTCCCTCAAAGAGCGTTTGCTTGAGCTCTTGATTCGGAACTGAGCGGAAGATTAGACGAACTCCCGGATGCTGCGAACGAAACCGTTGGAAGACAGGTGGAAGCCGGTAGGAGCAAATAACCTCATTCGCACTTATCGTTAAGGTACCACTTAGTTTTTCATTATCATGGACAGCACTACGAGCTTCGTCCATTTTTTCAAGAACGCCTTGGGCGTGTGTTAAAAAGCGTTTACCCGCAGTTGTGAGCGCGAGTTGCTTGCCCAACCGATCAAAGAGGCGAACACCTAGCTCATCTTCCAATGCTTTAATTTGCATCGTGACGTTGGAAGGAACGTAGCTCAGCACTTCTGCTGCCCGCGTGAAATTCAATGTTGTTGCAACCGTACAAAACGTATTCAGTTGACGCAATTCCATCCGATGCTCCCCCTTCATCTTTCAATTTTATTGAATGCTATTTTGAATTCTATTCACTTTTATTGAGAGTATCACAGCTCTATACTGAGCACAAGAAATCACAGTGAACATGTGGTTTTTCATTTTGAAGGGAGCGACTATACGATGGACTATGAAATTTTTAGTTTGGGTGATGTACTCTTACAATCAGGAGTGACGTTACCAAATGCTTTTCTTGCTTATAAAACATACGGAAAATTAAATGAACAGAAGGATAATGTTATTGTCTATCCAACGGCTTTTGGGGATCAGCATGTTCAGAATGAATGGCTCATTGGCAGCGGGATGGCACTCGATCCAGAGAAATATTTTATTATCGTTCCCAATTTGCTGGGCAATGGGCTATCTTCCTCTCCCAGTAACACGCCTCCTCCATTTGATCGGGCTAACTTTCCACAGGTAACCATCTATGATAACGTTCGATTCCAGCACCAACTGCTGACCGAAAAATTCGGTATTCAAAAGATTGCTCTCGTCGTCGGGTGGTCGATGGGCGGCATTCAGGCATTTCAATGGGGGGCAAGTAACCCGGAGATGGTTGAACGAATCGCACCTTTCGGAGGCATCGCCAAACCTTGGCCTCACACATATGTAGTGCTGGAAGGTGTAAAAGCCTCACTGCTATCTGCAGTCGGCTTCGACTCAAGTAAATTAAACCAACTAAGTTCTACAGACATGCGTGCCGTTGGTCGGGTGTATGCGGGATGGGGACTATCACATGCGTTTTATAGAGAAGAGCTTTACCGTGAGATGGGATTTGATACATTGGAGGATTTTGTAGCTGGTGTCTGGGAAGATAGCTTTATGAATATGGATCCTCATAATGTTCTGGCAATGTTATGGACAGGCCAACATGCAGATATTAGTGCAAACCCCTCCTATAACGGAGACTTTAATAAAGCACTTCAGAGCATAAAAGCTCTTGCCTGTATCATGCCGGGAAGCACGGATCTCTTCTGCACAGCGGACGATAATGAATACGAAGCTAAGCGTATACCTAATGCTGTCTTGAAACCAATCCAATCGATCTGGGGCCATTTTGCCGGTCGTGGAATCAACAGTGCCGATAATCAATTTATTGATGACAATCTAAAACACTTGTTGTCACTTAGCACTAAAGAATAGATCGTCACTTGCATTGGATGTCTGTCAGGCCTAGCAAGATTCCCTGTTCACTTACTGGTTCGACCTCTTTTTTCTACTTCCTTTAACGAATTCAGTGAACTCTGAAGACTGTAGCACGTCTTTAATCTTAAAAGTTAAACTTATTTTTTTTATCGTTCGCATACCTGAAATATATTCACAAAATTCATCTATCCTCCGTTACTTCCATAAAAATAGCAGCCGCTTACTTGCGGCTGCTGCTTGTAGTTGTATGGAACTAACGTTCCTCGATAGCTTAATAACAGAATTAGTGAAATTTGATGTTTTTTGATTGTATGTAATAAACACGTTCATGCTCAGATTCATAATATCCAATATTAAATTGGGCTGTATCTATAAGGTCAGAAAAGGCATTTGGAGGCTTACAATCCAATTTAAGAAAATCAAAGTTCGCTGGAAAATCGTCCGCATTAGGGTTTGGTGTGTGTATGTAGACTGCATCAGCTCCCGTATCTTCATCATGAATACATACCCATGATTGATACGGCATATTTAGTTGCTCAAGTTGGTTTAAAATTCTTGTATAGAGTAAGATATACGCTTTAATGTGTGCCCTTCTTATTTTTAAACTGTCATTTCCTAAGCCCCAGAAGTCGAGATGTCTATGCCAATAATCATACCAAGAATCATCGTCAACATGTGCCTGAAAGTTTTCCACCGATGACCATAGTTTTCTGAAGTATCTTTTTTTACCGCGAAACTTCTTCAAAAGGTACACCTCCATTTTGTTGACCGCATTGCATTCCGACACAAAGAGGCTCCCGCGGTAGCAAACTGCTCCTGGATTGTTGAACTAAAGTTCCTCGTTAGCGGAATGACTAAGACTTAAAAACCATCTTCTGTTTGATTATTATTAAGTTCACGCAACCAAATTTCAAGTGTATCTCTAATTTCAAATCTACTTTTAGAACGCATTGTTTTTATTACGTTCCACTCCTCTTCAAGTACTTCTACAAGTATGTATTCTCCAGATAATTTACTATCAGGGTACCAGCCTAAGTCAATGATAAATGTATTACACTCAGGAATAACGTGTCTTCCATCTACATTTTCGAGTTTTCGAATCTGCAATATATCTTCTGTGAAGTAATACCAATTACTTAAAAAATCTTCTTCCCCATCATCAAGAACTGGTTCAACATCATGAAACTTGTTATAAGAAATCGCTTAACCTGCAGGAATTTGTATTCGCATTAAACTCAAACTATTCTCACTCCATTTGTTAGATTTAATTGAATAAATTATTCTTGAAGAGATAGCGCTATCCTGCCCTTTAGTCAAACAAAAAGCAGCTAGACGTAATACGCCGGCTGCACTCGGTTGTTAAGCTATTGTTTCCGTTAGTTGAACGACATCAATATATACTGTTACTCGTCAGCTAGCTTTATTGCTTCTGCAATGACTGGCTCTAGCTTATTTTCTAAGTCATCCATAATTGCATAAAACTGTTCATCCAGGTTTTCGAAGAACTCATTCAGTTCATCATGCTCCCATGAATCGATTATCTCATTCCGTTCTTCAATATTTACAGGAGGTACCCCATCAGGGAACATAGAACCAATATTGTTTACTAATGTAATTGCAGATTCTGCCCCGATTGTTTCTAGGTCCTCGATAGTTTCCTTATAATTGTCAGCACCATGATTATAAAAGAAACTAATCAAGCCGCCTCCGTTCACATCACCGATTAATCCATCAACGTTTAACCATATTCTTTCATATTTGTTCAAACTGGATTGTCCATCATTTTCGACTTTCTGCCAAATACTTTGCCAGACTGTCTCCTTATCCATTCTAACCCCCGCTAGTCGTGTTACTCAAATAATTCGTCACGTCATTGAGCTATCTTGCCCTTTAGTTCAACAAAAAAGCAACCGAGCATGTAAGCCGGCTGCTATCATATTGATCTCAACTAACGTTCTTCGTTAGCTCAATGATTGATGACAAAAAGGTGAATGAAATCAAGGAACAACCTTTCAATTGCGAAATGTATAAAAATGTCTTGCCAGCATTTAAGAAAGGGGATGATACCTATATAATGGGATTTGTGTAACACATCTATGAAAGGAGTAATCCGATGAAGATAAGCCAACTTTCGAAAGCAACCGGTGTCAGCGCCCGATCGATCAGATATTACGAAAAGAAAAACCTGCTCGCTGCAAGGCGATTAGATAATGATTATCGAGAATTCGACGAGGCCGACATCAAGCGAATCAACACAATCCAGATTTATTTGGAGCTTGGGATGTCGACAAACGAAATTCTTGAAATTTTGAAGTGCCATGATGAGTACGACTCATATACCGATAGCGATGGTTTCTGTGAGGAAATGCTCGAAGCCTATGAGGAAAAACGCAAAGAAATAATCCAACAGATTCAAACGCTGACTTCCGTTCAGCATCGGTTGGACCAACGCATTGAACAGATGAGAGTCCGGCAATCGCTGAATAGAACGGTAAGCGGTTCTACCAGGCCAACAAGCAAATCAACATTCTAGCGGAAAGTCCGTTCCATCTTTGGACCGGGCTTTTCCGCTAGAAAAGGAAAGAAGTAGCCTTTGCCTACTGGGCTTAACCCCGTTACTTTCGAATAACTTCAGTTAGAAAAGCATACCCGTCCGTACCGTGACCGGCGTCGATCGCACGCCTGGCAATATCGTTTGCTGCAATCAGTACGCTGGTATCGATGCCATGCGCTTGTGAGGTATCAATAATATGCTTCATACCCGCGGCTGCCGAAAAAAGGTTGGAGTCATATCCCGGGTATTGCCCATTATCGACTTGCTCGGCCAGTCCAGCCATAATATCCGGAAGAATATTACTAATACCTTGGGCGAATGGAAGCAGTTCTTTCGCAGTTATGTTCTCCGCCTTCGCCATTGTGAGGGCATGTATATAACCGCTCATAGACGTCCAAAAAATATCTAAAAGCGACACATCGTATGCCGCAGCCCGGCCCGGATCCTCTCCTAGGTGCACTGAAGTGCCGCCTATGCTGCTCAAGGTTTCTCGATGAGCTTGATAGACGGACTCCGACCCGCTATACAGAACGAAGGCCGAACTTTGGCCGATCGTCGTCGTCGGAGTCATGATCGCCCCGTCGAGGTATTGAATCCCGTGTGGCGCTGCCCATTCGGCCATTTGGCGAGCACGAATCGGTGAGTCGGCCGTCAGATTCACCAACGTGCGTCCTCTCAGAGCGCCGTCAATCGGACCAACGATCGCATTCACGGCGTCATAATCGAGAACGCAGACGATCGTTAGCGGGCTAGCCGTGACGGCTTCGGCAGCGGACTCCGCGAGGATCGCACCTTGTTCGATCAGCTCACCGGCTTTGCCGGGCGATCGGTTCCAGACGGTCGTCTGATGTCCGGCCTTTAGGAAAGCCCTAGCCAAGGCACGTCCCATTGGGCCAAGGCCGAGCACGGTCACCTGCGGGCGATCGTCGCCAGTGTTCCGTTCTCGGTTTAAGGTATTTTTAATTTGTAATTTTTCTTTCATTGCATATACATCCTCCCTTCTGCTTTATCTTAAAAGGTTGACACTGTGTCAAGGTCAACTATTATTTTTCATATTGTTGGATAAAAATTTCGTTAAGCTAATCTGCCCTTTACTTCAATAACAAACCGGCAGCGGATCTCTGATCTGCTGCCGGTTTGTTGTTTTAAACTAATGTTCCTCGTTAGCCATCCTTCAGCACAAAGGAACCATAAGTTATTCAACCACGTATTGGAACTATTCTGCCCGTTAACGTAGTGAAGCTGCCGATAATGTGCAAACCGCACAATACCATTCTCATCAATCAAAAAATCAGCAGGTATTCGATTAAAATTTGAACCTTCCTCTGGGGTGAGTGCAAAGCCGGCAGCAGCAGCTTCATAAGCGAACATTTTTGTGTGCTCATCGGCCATTGTCATACGTACTTTCTCTTCAGATGTCTCAACACCAAACAAATCGTACAAGTGTGCTTTCGGGTCGGCGACGAGTGGAAATGGAGCGTTTTGAGTTCCGACGTATGTTCGCATATTCGCCTCTGGTGATTCGAAGAAGGCGATAACATCCATACCTTGGCACTGCCAATCGGGATATCTGTTGATAAAATGATGCACCCTCAAATTACAAAGAGCGCAAGCGGAGAATCGCATAAAGGCGAGCAGTACTCTGCGGCCACGAAAATTTTCAAAGGATATAGAATTGCCGTTGTGGTCGACAGTCTGGAATGTTGGGGCAATCATGCCCTGCTGAAGCTGGTGAGTCATCGATGATACCTCCTGCACTTGGAATTTAATTACTAATCCAATTTACCAGAATAGCATTACCGCTTCTGTGACCTAGTCACCGATAGCTCCTCCAATTTAGTGCGGCAGGTGATTTTTACCCAACCTCGTCCTATCTCCACCCATCCCTGACGCCGAAATCGTTGCAACGTGCGGCTCACAACTTCACGGGCAGTACCAATTTCAGAAGCAAGCTCATAATGCGTCATTCGCAGCATCGGCCGCTGCTCTGACGTGGAACTCAGCAGTGCTTCAGCCAACCGCATTTCCAGCGGTTTGGTCTGTCTCGCTTGAAGCTGTTCGCCCATATTCATAATTCCTTCAAGCAGGTTACCGAACACGGTTTTACGGATCGACTCGTATTCTTGCACCCAGTGTAAGAAGCTGATTTTGGATACAAACAGTGCTTCAACCTCAGTCTCAGCCTCGATGACGGCTGGGTAGTCTCGTCCGCTCAGACCGCTTAGTACAAGGAGCGCACATATTTCGCCAGGATTAAGTTTATTGACAACCCGCTCGCTTCCATCTTTTCCGATTTGGCTGATGCGGGTACTACCCTTCAGTAAGAACATGCCGTAGGACCTTGCTTCTTCCCGATTAAAGATACGAGATTTGGCGGAGAATGTCCGTATCTCCGGCTTTGCTTCAGCCCAATCCTCGGGGCAAACATCCCCCAAACATGGGAATACTTCCAGCAACCCAATATCCATGACGATAGAAGTCATATCTGTCCCCATTCTTAAAAGTCATTTTTAAAAAAATCCATTTTTCTATTGATGCTTCATCGTTTAACAATCTCCACGTAATGCTGTAAATTATAACATAATTACCACTCAAAACTGCCCATCGTTCAATGAAAACGGCTGCCGATTGATCTTCGGCAGCTGACTTGTTGTTGAGCTAAAGTTCTCTATTAGCTTAATTGAGTTCCAGGCATTCTAACTAATTGTATATGTCTAATTCCCATGTATGAGTATGTTATTATTGCACTCTGGGGGTTCCTTACAGTTTCCTTTTTGCCTTTCAATGATGCGTTGATCATTCTCAAAATGTTTCCTCAACTTTCCATCAATACTGAGTAAGCCTAAAGTAAGAATTAGTCAACAGCGGTTCTATCTCCTCTGTATTGACATTTAATTACATGTAATCTAAAATAAAATGAAAGCAAGCACTTGCATTACGGGGGTGAACTCATGAGCGCTAATCCAACTACAGAAAAAATATTGCTGGCATCCATCAACCTCATGGCAGAAAAAGGATATGACGGTACAACGACCAAAGAAATCGCGCTAGCTGCCGGAGTGAACGAAGTCACTTTATTTCGGCATTTTGGAACGAAAGAAAAATTGCTTGAGGCCGCCTTCAGCAGGTTCCACTATGGCAATGAGATGACTAGGCTTTTTAACGAGGGTCTTAAAGGACATCTGCAAGAGGATCTGCTCACAGTGAGTCGAACGTATCATAACATCATGAACCGGAACAGAAAACTAATTTCAATCGCGCTTAAAGGAAGCAGTACTCTACCTGACTCTGTTCTACAAGAGGCTTCGCGCAACCCGAAGCACTTGAAAAATTTGCTCACTGATTATCTAACGACAATGTCATCAAAAGGCAAAGTGGTCTCCTCAAATCCTGAAATCCAAGCATTATCGTTTATGTGGATGAATTACGGGGCTTTCATCAGTAGACTAAATGCCAAAGAAGCGGTCTCGGAAGATACGCTGGACGTGTTTATTGAAGAAAGCGTAAGTGTATTTACTAAGGCACTTAGCCCTTAGTTATTGGTTTCTCTAAGAGCAGCCCCGAAGGGGGCTTTTCTCAGAATATAAATGTAAGTATGTGCTTGCATTCATCAATGTAGGCATTTACATTTAACAAGTCTAATAAAAGAAAGGTGAGATTCTGAATGGTTAAACCGAATTTTCCCTACGAAAAAAAACGTCAACGAGTGCTTGGTCTAGAGATGGCCTACGTAGATGAAGGAAGTGGCGATCCGATTGTCTTCCTACACGGCAACCCTACTTCCTCTTATCTCTGGCGTGAAATTCTTCCTTATGCTCAAGATTTCGGTCGTTGCATTGCTCCTGACCTCATAGGTATGGGCGATTCCGAGAAAATCCCCCATAGTGATTCCAACTCATACACCTTTGAAGAGAATCGTCGCTATCTCGATGCCCTTTTGGATCAACTTGGTGTTCGTAAGCAGGTTACTTTTGTGGTGCACGATTGGGGGTCGGCCCTGGGATTTGATTGGGCGTACCGCCATCCGGAGGCAGTTAAAGGAATCACCTACATGGAGGGAATCATAAAACCTCGTAGTTGGAGCGAGCTCCCGGAACGGGGACGGAAAATTTTCCAGGCATTACGATCCGAGGAAGGTGAACAGATGGTGTTAGAACACAACTCTTTCATCGAGACTAACCTTCCAATCGGCATTCTGCGTAAGTTGACGGAGGAAGAGATGACCGAATATCGTCGGCCATTCTCGTTGCCTGGTGAAGGACGCCGCCCGACGTTAACCTGGCCGCGACAACTTCCGTTTGATGGAAATCCGGCTGATGTGACGGACATTGTTACCACGTACGGAGAGTGGTTGGCACAGAGCTCGGTCCCTAAACTCTTCGTCAACTGTGATCCAGGCACTATGCCGACATCACATGTTGAATTCTGCCGTACCTGGCCAATGCAAACGGAGATCACCGTCCGTGGACTTCATTATCCCCAGGAAGATTCACCTCATGAAATTGGCGAGGCACTTGCTGCTTGGTTAAAGGATTTAACATAGTCGTTAAGGCCTTCTAGGGATGGGTAATAAAAATGGCAACTGATCATCTGGATCAGCTGCCATTTTGTTATTCTCAACTAACGTTCCCCGTTAGTAGAATCAAATTTTGTAAAGTGAATATCAAAAGGTAGGAGCAGGTAATTCATCAATTTTTATACGAAGTAAACTATAAGGTTTTTGTCGCAGGTCTTTTCCATAATGAAATCTTGCCTGCCGATGTAGTTGGTTTACAATAACATATAAGTATCGATCCGGACCAATAGAAAAAGTATCCGGCCATAAAATTCTCGGATCATGTGCGATGGTTTCCATTATTCCATTCGGCAATATCTTTCGAATACTATCGTTTTCATAGTCTCCGGCGTAAACGTTTCCTTTTGCATCGGTGATCATTCCGTCAGACGCACCTTTTTCTCCCCAATACTGCACATGATAACGTAAATTGAAATCCGGTATCGTACTGTCTCTCAGGGCTTCTGTTGAGATCGAGTATAGATGACGACTGGTTAATGGACAAAAAAATATAATTTTTCCATCAGGGGAAATCGCTATACCGTCAGAGGCCAATCGAAAGGGAGATGTCGAACCATCTGTGTTTCGATTCATCAAAATTTTACCTTCCACTTTTGGTAAAAAATACGGATCGGGTGATGTTGAATTTGCTCCATTTAACCGTCTAAACGCATTTCCATTTTCTAAATTTACGACTATAATAGCGCCTGGACCTTTTGAAGAAGAATCCGTTATATAGGCAAAACCTGATTTACCAACTCGAAAATCAAATCGTACATCATTCAGATACGTTGTCGGCAAAACTGCATCTTCTGCAAACGTATATACTTTTCTTATTGTATTTGTATTTAGATCTATAGCGACTAGTTTTGCCCCTCCTTTAATAGGTTCAGAAAAATTTGGTGCAGCCGTATCCAGTACCCACAGGGTTCCCCTTCCATCAGCAAATACGCTTTGGACACTGATGAAGGACATAGTGATATTCAAAGGGTTTAACAAATTCGTTTCTAAATTAGGATAAGGCTGCAACTGACCCTCAACAATTTCCGCTACCGTAAATCTAACGTCATCTCCCCATTTCGGAAAGCAAACGAAGATACGCCCGGTTTCTGATACACTAACGCCTGTAGGCATAGCCCCATAAAATGAATAGACGAGTTCTAACTTACCGAAATATTTTTCAATAGGTAACATAGGGTTTTTGATATCCTCCCCGACATACTGGATATTACCTATATATGTGTAAAACTTTTTCTGATGCCTGGCGCTTAACTTTTAATGTTTGTTTTCGTTTTCAAATTTTATAACTTATGAAATGTTCAAAACATAACAAAAACAAAAAAGCTTCGGTACAAACCGAAGCCTTCTGAATCTCCGTTCCTGTTCCTACGAACGTCCCCGCTAGCCAATTGCCCATGCGGAGAGTAATGGCGTAAGTTCGAAAAACATCATCTGTTAGCGTCTAATCGACCTGACTTTACTTGTATCGTAAAGAAGGAGAATCCTTGCAAAGCCTCTCTAAATTACCATAATTCTACAAAATCGAACGCTGACGCTTCACCAGAATCGTACCTTTTTAGTTCTCTTACTTACGTGTGCTCTCGTTTGCGGAATTGCTCCGGCGGCATGCCGGCATACTGCTTGAACAGTCTGCTGAAATGAGCCAGGTGCTTGAAGCCAAGACGGAAGCATACCTCCGTCACCGACAACTCGGGCTGCATAAGGAACAGAATCTTCGCTTCATTGATCCTTCTTGTATAAATATAATGAAAGATCGTGACACCGGTCACTTCCTTAAACAGCTTGGAGAGATAGGATTTGCTTAAATGCAGCCGCTCCTCAAGCAGCTCCATATTAAGGTCATCCGTATAATTCTCCTCCAGCACCGAAATAATGCGCTGCACCGTAGCTTCCTTCTCAGAGCTGTATTCCTGCCTGTTCCGGTTAAGCAGCGGCTGCTCGCAATGATCAAGAATCATATACAGCAAATCAACAAAAGCAAGCCTGAGCCGGTTGTCGCCAATTGTATCGCGGCGTTTCTGATACTCATGCATCCTGGCCAGGATCCGTTCGACTTCCGCTTTATCCTCTCCGCGCAGACGCAGCCGGTAATTGTTCAGTTGCTGGAACGGCTGCAGTATATTCTGGGCATGCGGCAACTCGATGTAAGGCTGCAGCGAAGTGGGCTCGAAATGGATAATCGAACGGATATATTCGACCGATGGATCCGTCTTGGCGCAGTGCAGGGTCATCCCATACATAATGATCAAATCACCTGGAGCAAGCTCATAAATCTGGTCGCCAATCAGATAATTGCATTTGCCGCTATGGAAATAGTAAACCTCGTAGAACATATGGGAGTGAAAAAACGGCTCCATCGGTTGGTCTGACCAGTAATGCAAATCCAGCATATTAGGCCTCGGCTTGCAGCAGCTCGCGCATGTACGCAACAAAATGCTTCAACATTTGCTGGGTTTCAGGGAATTGACCGCTGAAATCCTCAACGCCGAGATAACCGTCATAGCCAACCGCTTTCAGATCCGCAATGACCTGCTTCCAAGGCACAATGCCTTCCTTAATTCCGCTCCACTCCGACTTCCAGCGCACGCTGCCGTCTTCGGCTGTTCCGTCCGTTACAAAGCCTGCATTCTTCACATGGACATGAGCGAGATAAGGGCCAAGTATCTCCATGCCCATCCGGTAGTTCTCGAAGCCTTCATGCACCATGTTGCCCGGATCAAACAAGACGCCGATGAAGGAAGGATCAAGTCCTTCCACAAGGCGGTAAGCTGCCGATGCGCTTGGAGCAATGGTCTGATGATGCGTCTCCACCAGACCTTTAATGCCGTACTTGCGGCATAGACCCTCTGCATCCTTCAAATATTGGCGTGTCAAAGTGAACAGTTCACCGAAGGGACGGGAACGGTCATAACCGGGAACGCCGAGGCGGATAAATTGTGCCCCTACACGTTTAGCTTTGCGGAGCACATCCTCCGTTGCATCCAAATCGCCAGCCGTCAAGTAAGGCGTTACGCTTATCGAGCTTAAGCCCTGCGAAGCCGCTGCTTCACGGAAACGGTCTGCCATTTCTTCGCCGCCGGAAGGCAGCAATGTGCACAGGTTATTTCCCCAGAAGGACGGCTTTTGCTCCGATGCATTTTCAGGAGCTTCCTTATACCGCCATTCAATGCCGTCGATGCCGGCTTCGCGTGCAACGCTAACTAACTGTTCCGGGGAAAGCTCTGGTGTTGCTACTGTAAAAATAGACAGCTTCATGGTTCAGAAACCTTCTTTCGCTTATAGTTGTTCTATTCGATCCGTACAGCCTGTCTTTGCGCTTCAAGGCATAACTCGGCTGCTTTGAATGTATGCTCCTGCGGCATGGCAAGATCCGTTCCGTTTAATATATCAAGAATGAGGGCTCCAAAGTAAGGGAAGCCAACCTGGTCCTTCACTTCAATCTTATGTTCGCCTTCGCCGTTCACCAGGAACAGATGATCTCCCGTCTTGCTTCTGGCGATGTCCACGTATTTGCGCAGCTCAATATAGCCGTTGGTGCCCAGAATCATCGTTCTGCCGTCACCCCAGGTTGACAAGCCATCCGGCGTAAACCAGTCGACGCGGAAGTAGTTAGTTGCACCGTTATCGCCGATAAGGGTAGCATCCCCATAATCCTCAAGCTCCGGATACTGCTTGTTATTATAGTTGGCTACCTTGCTGCTCTGAACCTTAGCATCCTTCGCGCCAGTATAATACAGGAACTGCTCGATCTGATGGCTGCCGATGTCGCACAAGATCCCGCCGTATTTTTCCTTCTCGAAAAACCATTCCGGGCGCATGTGCGCATTAAGGCGGTGTGGGCCTAATCCAATGACCTGCAGGACGCGCCCGATCGCGCCGTCTTTAACAAGCTGCCCCGCGAATTCCGCGCTTTCCACATGAAGACGCTCGCTGTAATAAACCGAATATTTTTTGCCGGTCTCTGCCGCCGTCTTCTTGGCATCGGCCAATTGATCCAGCGTCGTGAACGGCGCTTTATCCGTGAAATAATGCTTGCCGTGCTTCATCACTTTCACGCCAAGCGGCCCGCGCTCATTCGTTACCGCTGCTGCAGCTACCAGCTGCACTTCATTATCCTGAAGAATTTGTTCCTGGGAAAGCGCGACACGCACTTCCGGATAGGCCCGGCAGAAAACCTCTATCTTGGCAGGATCCGGATCGTAAACCCATTTCAAAGTGCCGCCCGCTTCGCGCAGGCCGTTGCACATTCCGTAAATATGACCATGGTCAAGAGACATGGCGGCGAAGACGAAATCCCCTTGCCCGGCAACCGGACGCGGCTTCCCCTGCGGCGCATAATTCATTCCATTAGCTGAAGACATATTTCACCTCCTGATTAGTGCGTGCCGGAAACATCCAGCGTATGGTATTCGTTCGCATTTTTCTTCGAGTCGGATTTGGCGATTTGCTCTTGAAGCTTGTCATAGAACAAATCTTCATCGATCGGCAGATCAACCCAGTTATCCGTCCAAGTGGACAGCAGCATCGCGTTCGAGATCATGAGGCCCTTGATGCCTTCTTCACCCGGTGCGATAAGCGGCGTTCCTTTATTGATTGCATCGGCCCAGTTTTGCGTAATTTCCTGATGGCTGCCTCCGCCGCCGCTGATCGGAATTTCGAACTTCCAGCATTCCGGCTGGCCAAAGCCGCCTGTGTAGGTCTCATTAAATTCGGACTCCGATACACGCAGACGATGGAAGGTCAGCTTGTTGTCCTCGATCACGATTTTGCCGCGGTCGCCCGAAATCTCAAATCGGTTTGTACCCGGGGATTCAAAGGTCGAAGTGACAAATACGCCGGTAGCTCCGTTCTCGTATTCCACATAAGCGGTAACGTCATTTTCCACTTCAATATCGCGGTGCTTGCCGAATTGGCAGAATGCTCGGACGCGTTTGGGCATAAGACCCGTTGTCCACTGCCACAGATCCAGCTGATGCGGATCCTGGTTAATCAGAACGCCGCCGCCTTCGCCGGCCCAGGTTGCGCGCCAGCCGCCGGAGTTATAGTAGCTTTGCGAGCGGTACCAGTCCGTAATAATCCAGTTCGTGCGGCGCACTTCGCCCAGCTCGCCGGAAGCAATCAGTTCTTTGAGCTTTGCATAAAGCGGATTCGTGCGCTGATTGTACATAATGCCGAATACTTTTTCGCTCTTCGCCGCCGCTTCGTTCATCTCGCGTACCGCGCGCGTATAGACACCAGCTGGTTTCTCAATCAATACATGCAGTCCCGCGTTTAGTGCCGCAATCGCCTGCTCCGGGTGATCGTAATGCGGCGTACAAATAATAACACCGTCAACTGTACCGGATTCGAACATTTTCTGCGGGCTGAGAAAACCTTGAATATGGTGGCCCCACTCTGCCTTTACCTCTGCCAAACGCTCCGGACGAACGTCGGATACTGCTGTCAGTTCAGCGCCTTTGACGCCTCCTGTAATCAAATAACGGGCATGCCCCGTTCCCATATTTCCTAAACCAACGATACCGATACGTACCATGATTACACCCTCTCCATGCTTGATGAAATAAGGAATCTCTTTCTTCATTCTAGCACGTAGAGTTGTGAAAGCGCTTGATTCTAATGAGCCAATAACGGGCTTCATTTAACTGTGGTTGTTCTCGGAGGGTGATTTTTGTATTTAACTGTGGTTGTTGTGAGGCGGAGAGCCGGATGGCATGGGGATCCGTGCTCACCCGGCTCTTTTTCGGCTGCCCTTATCGCAAGCAAAATAATATAAAAGCAAACCTTTCATCATTTTTAGGCAGTCGAACAAGCCATCCTCTCCCGCTGGCAATAAACTATTGTATTAATGAAGAGGAGTGAAAAGCTATGAAGAGGTTTAAAGCTATTTTGAATGGTAGAAACGAAGTCCCTCCCGTACGAACCAATGCTACAGGATTTGCCGTTTTTCAGCTGAGCGGCAGCGGCAACCAGTTGTCTTTCAAACTTGTTGTCCGAAACATTAAAAAAGTGACAGCAGCCCACATTCATCTTGGACAAGCAGGCGTAAACGGTCCTGTAGTCGCCTTTCTGTTCGGCCCGTCGAAATTCGGCATTTCCGTTAAACGCGGCATTATCCGGGGAACTTTGACCGGCAGCGATCTGGAAGGTCCTCTAAGCGGAAAAACGATCGGCGATCTTATCCGTGAATTCGAAAGAGGCAACGCCTACATCAATGTGCACACCATTCAAAATCCGGACGGGGAAATTCGCGGCCAAGTTTTCAAGAAAAATCGTCCATGATTAACTAAATGCTAAAAGCCGGCCGCATGCGGCTGGCTTTTGTCATGCCAGGGAAGAAATACGGAAAAATGGGTACGTCATTTTACACGAATAACATCTTGTCAGAATATGATTGTTTAGATACGAACCTCCCAGATTACGCGAGCTTACAAGGAGATGTGGTTAATGACGCAAAGCCGAGCGAAAGTTTTCAAACCTGTGCAGCTATATTCCAGTCATGCCTACCGGTTTATTGAAAAACTTGGCTGCAAGCCAAGCGATCAATTGCATTTCTTATTAATCAATGACGCTAAAGGCAAAAACCGGGGCTTTAGCGTTGCTACCGAGCTTCCCGCAATTACCTTGCATAAGCCTTTTCATTCCTTGGAGAGACTGGTTCCCCAGATCAAGCTTTTTTCAAGGAGAAACAAGCCTGTAAATGCACTGTGGCTAAATAAAAAAGGCTATGCCGTTTTTATGGAGATTAACAGCCGGGAAACGACGAAAGATAGTCCGTTCAAAGCCATCAGAGCACAGTTCATCGATGTTGATTTGAACAAAATTTCGGCGCTTTGCAAAACGAAAGAGCAGGCTCAGCAGAAGATCGACTCCATTCTCTCCGACCCTTCAGAGCGGCTTCAATCCATTACTATCACCCAAAATAAAAACGGCCACTATCGCCTTTTAGCTCAACGGACACTACAGCGAGTAGCGACGCTAAAAAAACAATTTATAAACAAGCATGGAGACCGCATCAAGGATACGATGATCGTCGAAACGAAAAACGGTTATCATATCTATTGGGTCTTGCAAGGCGGAGACATAAGCAAATTCGTTCCCATTCAAAAAGCATTAGCCCAAACCTTCAATTCCGATCCGATGATCACAAACCTATCGAGAGTTATGCGTATACCCGGGTTCTACCATATGAAGAATCCCGGCAGCCCCTATATGGTCAAGGTTAAACAATGGGGCAGGGAAAAGCCGTTCACGCAAGAGGAGCTTATTGAATTGCTGGAATTAAAACCTTTAGTCACAGCGAAGCTCAGGCAAAAGCGCCGGGTTCGACGTGTTTCATGAGGAAATAGTTAAGGCAGTAAAAACCCCTGGCCGCAAGCGTCCAGGGGTTTTCGTGCGGGCTCAACACCCGGACTGCCATTATTTATCGTTTAGTAACCCCCGCCTGTACATGATCGTCAAAATTCTGAAAAAGTCACGGGAGCTGCCGTCTGCCGGGGCTTCGATAAGTCCAAGCGCAATCGCCCGGTCTACAGCAGGCTGCGCCCATGTCGGAACCTTCATGTTATGCTGCTCTTCCAGCTCCGCTACTCGGGCAGCCAACGCTTCGAATTGCTTCCTTTCCGCTTCTGTCATCGGTACATCTACCTCCCCTAAATGTTCGTTCAGCTGAGTCTGCACCTGATCAAGAAAAACTTCCCAGCCGTTCTTGCGCGCCCGGATAATATGCGGACAGTTTTTCCCGCTCCAATGGTTGTGCTGGACAACCGCTTCGATCGGAAGCTTCAGCTTATACAGAAGATCGCCAACGAGCCGCGCGGCCCGCGCTTCTGCATCCGTGCGGTTGCCATCCTCATTCTCGCAGATCTCGATGCCAATTGAGCTTAGATTGCCCTGTCCCTTGCTTCCGTCACCGGCATGCCAGCCATGCTCTGTCACCGGCAAATGCTGCACAACCCGCGTATCGTCAACGGTAAAATGCCAGGATACGGGCAGTGCTGCCGCCGCATCGCCTTTCAAATACTTGGCATGCATGAGGGCATTTGCGCCTCTACCCGGATTAGCCGTATCATGAATGGTAATAAAATAAGGCCCGTCTAGCGGAGCTCCGGGACGATTAGCCCGCCCGGCCGGAATCATATCGACTTGAACCGTCTCGAACATACGCCTCACTTCCTTTACAGCTTATCTCCTGTCTATAGTTATATTCATACTATGAAGATGCATAAAAGGTTTGTGTGCTGGGGTATAAAAAAATCAGCCAGGTGAAATCACCTGACTGTATATGTATGTACTTTCTTATAGGTTGTTGTCTTTTCTTCTCAGAAAACCAAGCAAGCCCTTTTTCCGCTTCTCCTGCTTTTCCTCCAGAATCCGTTTGACGCCATGCAGCAGCAGCTTAGATCTAAGCTCGTCCTCGTGACTGATCTTTCTCATCTCCGCAAAAAACTGTTTGTCCATCCGCTACCCTCTCCGTCACTAGCATCTAGCTGTATCAAAAGTCCTATATTATTGTACTTCCGCACCGGAGACTTGTCAAAATTTGTCGTATAAAGAGATAAAAATCCCACATTTTACCTCGTTTGAGGAAAAAATGTGGGATTTTACACTTATTTATGAAAACTGATATTAGAAGCTAACGGCAACCTTCTCAGCTTTCGCTACGCCTTCAGCAATAATGGATTCGGCTTTGTCGCTGAACTGGTTATGGCCTTCAACGATAACTGTTTCGAAGTTCGTTACGCCGAAGAAGCCCATGATGTTCTTCACATAGTTAAGGGACATCTCAGCTGCAGCGTAAGGACCTTCGGAATATACGCCGCCGCGAGCGTTCAAGAGAGCAACTTTTTTGTCGCCTTGAAGACCAACCGGGCCGTTAGCCGTATATTTGAATGTTTTGCCTGCACGGTTCAAGTAGTCAATGTAAGTGTGCAGAACAGCTGGAATTGTGAAGTTCCAAAGCGGGAAGCCAAATACCACTTTATCCGCAGCGATAAATTGATTCAGGTATTTGTCTGCAATGCTTACAGCTGTTTGCTCTTCCGCAGTCAGCTCAAGGCCTTGAGCTGCTTTGAAGCCGCCGTTGATCAGGTTTGCATTCAGGTAAGGCAGTTCCTCTTTGAACAGGTCCAGCTCAATTACAGTATCTTGCGGGTGAGTTGCTTTATAGCTAGCGAGAAAAGCGTCATACAGCTTAACGCTGACAGCGATATCTCCACGGTCATTTGCTTTTACGAACAGTACAGTACTCATCTTATTAATTCCCTCCATAAAATAATGTGTAGTTAACTTTTTGTAACTACCTTTATCTTATAGAGTTTTACATTCGCCATCATCGGCAATTAGGCGGAAAAATAGAGCAAGACCGGTCTTACGACTTTAGGCTGAGACGATTTATGCCATCTGTCCTTTATTCTGAAAGAGGGGTGCCGCAAACAGCGCGGCCTGCGTACGATCGGTAAAATCCAGCTTGCTGAGAATGCTGCTGACATGCGTCTTTACTGTCTTTTCCGCGACAATAAGCGTCTGGGCAATATCCTTGTTGCTCAACCCCTTCGTCAGCAGCTCCAATACTTCAAGCTCCCTTGGCGTCAAAACGTCAAGCGCCTTATCCTTATTCGGTTGCAGTCTGACCGGCTCAACATTCAGTTCCGGTTCCATACGGCTGAGCAGCGCCCGTGATATATCCGGATGAAGCTGGATATTCCCCTTATAAGCGCTTCTAATCGCTTCGGCGAGCTGATCCGGCTCCACATCCTTCAACATATAGCCGATTGCGCCGGTATGCAAAGCGGGTACAATATGGCTTTGATCGGAAAAGCTGGTCAGCACCAGCACCTTGATATGCGGATGCTGCTCCTTAATCAGGGCGCTCGCCTCAATCCCGTCCATAACCGGCATATTCAAATCCATCAAGACGATGTCCGGCTGCAGCTCGCCCGCCTTGTCCACCGCCTCCCGTCCGTTTTGCGCCTCTCCGACTAATTCAAAATCCGGCTGCATCGACAGAAAGAACGATATCCCTTTCAATACAATTTGATGATCGTCTACAAGCAAAATTTTGATTTTCATAATAAGTAATCACCGCTGCTTCCCTTCTCTTCCTCACAATGCGACTGAACCGATTCAAGCGGAATAATCGCTCTGACAATAGTCGGTTTTCCCCGTCCGCTTGTAATCGTTAATGAACCGCCAAGCGCCTCAGCCCGCTCCCGCATCGATCGCATCCCCATCGTCTGACGGCCTTTTTTTCGGTCAACCTGAAAGCCAGACCCTTCGTCCCTGACCTCCAGAACCGCTGCCCCATCCTGCTGCTTGATCAGCCGAATATAAGCAGTCTCCGTCCCGGAATGCTTCCTAACATTATTTAAAGCCTCCTGGCCAATTCTCCAGAATGCTTCTTCAATCGCGCGCGGGAGCTCCTTAACCCCGTCTGTCCGATCAAAAATAGCCAAATTAAGTCCCAGCCCGTATTGCTTAAGCGCTGGCAGCAGTCCATTCTCGAGACCTGCCGGATGCAGCTGCCAGATCAATGTGCGCATCTCCTTCAGCGCCTCCTGCGACAGCTGTTGGATTTCATGCAGCGACCGCTGAACGACAGGGTCACGCCCGGCAAGCACATTTTCCGCGCCTTTCGCGAGGAAGGATAAGGAGAATACCTTTTGAACAACGGAATCATGCAAGTCGCGCGCCATCCTGTTCCGTTCCTCCATTCGCGTAAGCTCGCTCCGGTGCTCATAAATGCGCAGGTTTTCTACGCATAACGTAAAATGATCTCCCAGCGAATACATAAAATCCTCATTGAGGTCATCGAACTGCCGCTGATCCGGACTGCTTATAAACATGACGCCAATCGTGCGGTTGCGCACCCGAAGCGGAATGGCGGCTGCCGATCGGTACGGCGGAATGCCAACCGATTCCAGCATGTTACCCTCCATGCAGGAGGATTCAATGACAAACCGATTATCTAGGAGGGCTGCGCCGATCGGGCCTGCTTGATCAACAGCAAGTGACTGCCATTCTTTCGTGACCTGCCCGTTCGAATATAAGGCGCGCAGAGAGAGCTGCTGCCCGTCAAACATAAATAAGGAGACATTCGGCCAGCCGAAGGCGTCTCCAATATATTGCACTGCCTTGATCGGCAGCTGATTGATATCCTGCACACCGTTAATCCGCTGGATCACATCTCCGAGCTTTGCATACAGCACCGCATTCCGTTCCTGTGTCTGATACAAGCGAATCCGATTAATGGCCGTTCCGATCTGGAGCGCGATAGCCTGCAGCAGAGCAAGCTCCTCCTCGGTGAACTTTTCCTTGCCCGCCTGTGCCACGTTCAGCAGACCAAACCGGTCTTTGCCGGCTTTAAGCGGTACCGTAGCATGATGAGTGATCCCTTCTGTGCTGCCCAGCTGATGGGTTACTGCATACGTAATTCGCTTGCATTCAATAATATTAACAGCATGGGTAAGCTTATTCTGCCGGTAACGCTCTACGCACCAGCAGTCTTCCCCGCACATAAGCGCATAGTTGCCGGCGGTTAAGGCAGGAGGCAGGTTGTGATGGGCCGCGCAAGTATTTCCCGGCACATCGTCATCAATTAAGAATATCCAGCCGGTCGTAAAATCGGTCACTTCCAGCAGCTTTACCAGCACGTCGTTTAACATCTGATCCATATCATTGGTTGTGTTCAGCATTTCTGCAATTTCCTTAAGCGCGGCAAGCTCGCTGACCCGAATTTCTCTTGGCATCCGGCACCCCTCCTCTTCTACCACCATTATACACTTACTTTTCCCCATGCCTCCAGCAGGGCATCCCGAAACAGCTTATCCAGCTGTTCATCAGTGAGACCTTCTGCTGTGTCCAAGCCTTTTGCAGCCTGCTCGAAATAAAGGATTTGGCCCTCCAGATAGTCGTTAAGCTGCTGGATACGCGGCTCCATACTCAGCTCTTCGCCTGCACGTTTTCTGAGGAGAAGACGTTGAATAATGTCATAAAGCTCGCTGTCACCCGGGATTAAATCCTCTACAAGCTCCTCGAACAGCATAGGCGGCATTTCATTATATTTCTCAATCCAGCTGCAGGCCAGCAGCGGACGAAGTACATAGAAGTACTTTTTCACTCGGACCGTATCGCCCTGCAAATATTCCCGGTAATTGCCCTTCGCCATATGGAGATAATGGAACATACAGGACTTTGGCGAAAAGGTTGCGGTGGAAAAGCTTCGGATTCGTTCGGCTGTCGTATAAGGCTCCATGTACCTGATCGGCGATTGCAGCCATTCCAGAAGTGGCGGGTTCGATTTGCTGAACAGGGCTAATGCCTTACGCAGATCCCAGCCGTTTATATCCAGCATCCCGCTGATGGGACGTTCGATTACATCCCTTCGTTCCCTGATCGACAAATAACATTCCACCGGCCGTACATAAAGGAAGCGGACGTCGTAGTCGCTGTCCTTCGACGGGAAACCCCAAGCGCGGGAGCCGGACTCGCAGGCGTACAGGATGCGGATATTGTCTTCCTCCTCGATACGTGCGAGCTCGGCCTCGATTTTTAACCGGTAATGCTCATCCATAACACTGCTCCCCCCTAACCCGAACGTTTGCCGCCAAGCAGCTGATTTAACTGCTCAACCAGATTGCCCCCGCCCGTGAGCGAAACGCTTCCGACGTTATCGCATATTTTTTCCAGGAACTCGAGCTCCTTCAAGCGGTACAGCGTGGCATTCTCATCCATCAGCTTCGCCGTATTCAGAAGGCTTCTCGTGGATGCCGTTTCCTCGCGGCGCGTAATGAGATTAGCTTGTGCTTTTTTCTCCGCAAGAAGTACGGTATTCATAATGTCCTTCACTTCACCGGGCAGGATGATGTCCTTCACGCCCGCGCTAAGAAACGCAACTCCGTATTCCCCGCTTCTTACCGCCAGCCTCTCCAGCACAAAAGCGCCAATCTCCTGTTTCGTGCGCAGCAGCTCATCCAGCTTCATCGTCCCTACATATTCCCGCAGGATTAATTGAAGCTGAATGTACAGCTGTTCTTCGAAGCCCCTGATCTCCATCGCTTTGAGCGGATCCTTCATGACGTATTGGCTGACAAAATTTAAGCGAAGGGTCACTTTATCCTCCGTCATCATTTCCTGTCCGGTCAGATCCAGCTGCTGGCGGCGCATATCCACCGTTTGTACCGCAACCGAAACCGGCGTACGCCAGAACCGGTATTTGCCCGGACCAAGCTCCCTCTGCAGCACATTATCATAGAACAGGAAGCCTTTCTCATGACCCGCCACCTCATGGGTGCTGTAGAACGCATTCAGCTTCAACAGATCTGCGGCATTTAAGGATGCTGGGAGCTCGATATTCCGGGTATTCAGGCGAGTGAAAGCATGCTTGATCGCCGACTTCCAGTAGGCGTACTTGCCTGCCTTCAGAAGGCCGCTGCTTCTGCCGTCTTCGTAATGAAGCACATATTCGTCATCGGCAACGTCAATGATGTGAAGCTCCTCAAGCAGTCCGTCATCATGCAGGAACAATGCAAGCTCCTTGCCAGGCACGACAAACGGCTTGGTTACATCCATTACCGTTACCGTCATTTTCGAGAAATAGGGAAAGCGGTGTTTGCCCGGACCAAGCAGCCTTACGTAGCTTCCGTCCTTAAACAGCAGTCCACGCTGATCGTTTTGAATCGTAATTTTGTTTATATATGTCGTCATAGGTGTATAACCTCCTTTGATTTTGCGTTGATTGGCGAAAATGCTCCCGAACCCGAAGCGGAGTTCCGCTTAAGAATGGCATCCCTGCTCGACCGGCTGACTCCTCCGGCAGCGCAGCAGACCGTCTTGCTTGAGCCTGCCTGCGGTACGTTTGGCAGCAGCCCTGGATGCAGTTATCTTCCGTCCGGTATCCGCGGACTGCAGAGCCTCGGCGTATGGTGCAGCTGTTAGAGCCTGCTGAGCATTTTCTCCAAAACAACATGTTCGCTTTGAGTTTGATTGATCTCGATTAAAAGTCGAGTCATCGCTCTACCAGAATCGTCTCCCAAGGACGATGGAGGATTCGAACCTCCGCAATAATTGAGTAAAGTACGTACCAAGTCCGACAGCATACCGCGTACAGAGACTGCACGGGTACTGCGGGATGATCATCGACATCCCCGCCCGGTTCGGCCCGGCCGTTTGCTTTACAACCTCATTAAAATCGATGCTCGGTTTCAGGAACATGGTGGAAGTATGGCGAATACCAAAAAGCATGATTAGGTTGGATGAAATCCAGCGTAGAGGAACGCAAGCAGCAAATCGCCTCGAAGTTACTGTAGTGAATCCAACGTACATTGCGGCAGAGACCAGGATTAGACGAGTTACTTCGGAACACTCTAACTAACTTTCCCTGGAGAAAGTCCCTCCAAAGCGTATCCCGTTTCGCCAGCCCTTGTTACAATAGAGGTAACTACCTCTTCCGGTTGAAAGGGGCCTCATGAACCGTGGCAAAAGAAAGCTTTGATAAAGAAATCCAGTTTCTGCGAATGCTGGTGCTGACCAGCGGCGCTTATAACCGTCAGCAGTTCGCCGACCGGCTCGGCATCTCTGTACATACCTTCGACAAGACGATCCGGCGCTTAAAGGACATTGCCGGAACCGTCCAGCAGCAGACAGCTGATGAACAAAATAAAGCAATGGCAGACATGCTGCGAACCAGTTATTACGAATCGGCAGACCCTCTTCTGCTCTTCCTTTTCCGTTCCAAATCACTCAAGGAATCTGAGAGCTACCGCTTATCCCTCCTCATCGCTTCCCTGCAGGAGCAGTCGCTTACTTCAATGGAGCTTCTCGAGCTTTGCAGCGAAGGAATGCCGGGAGAGCTGGCTCTGCCAGATGAGAAAACAATCCGCTCCGATCTCAAATATTTGGAGCAGGCAGGCGTTATCAGGCGGCTTCCGGGCGGAAGACCGCAGAAATATACCGCGCACAATGATTTCGTAACCATGCTCTCCGACGAAGAATTATCGGACCTGTATGCTTTTGTAGATGTGATGGCCAACACGCAGGTCCCTTCCGTCCAGGGTTATCTATTGAGGGACAGTCTTAAAAAAGCGATGAAGCGCCGGCAGCTGCCGGACGGGGCAAGTGATCTGTTCTTATATAAGTACCACTATCATTCGCGCATTCTGGACGAAGCGCATCTCTATACGATCATGCAGGCGATTGAGGCCAGACGGAAGCTGAGCTTCCACTACTTCACGCCCAAATCCAACCAGAGCTATCAGTCCAAAAATACAAATCCGATGTTCACCAAAGAGTCGGAAGGCAGACTTGCCGAGATGCTGCCGCTGAAGATCGCTTACGACCATCAATATGGACGCTGGTATCTGCTTGGCTATAGCGCAGGACGATCCGGTGTAGCGATTTTCCGAATGGAAGGCATTACGCAGCTGGAGGAAAGCGGATTTGTGACGGAAGACGAGTACATGACAAAGCTCGCTTCGCTTGAGCGGAATACAAGGTACAGCTGGCTCGTTGATATGGGCAGACCGGTTGAGGTGAAAGTAAGATTTTTCAACCCGGATGGGGCAAAACGAAACTTCATTAAAGACCGGGTGCTGCTGCAAGGACAGTGGGGTGTCATTACGGAGGAGGATGACGTTTCATTCCTGTTCGAGATTACGGTAAACGGCACGCAGGAGATCAAGCCTTGGCTTCGCAGCTTTGGATCCAGCTGTGAGGTACTTGAGCCCGCGGCATTAAGGCGGGAGTTTATTAAAGAATGGAAGGAGCTTGCGGCTTACTATGAACCTGTTCGAAAAAATATTCAATTACCGGATGATGGCACAGCTTGATGAGCATGGTGCCCTTGCCGTTACCGCACAGGAACGCCGCTGGCTGCTGATGATGCTGGAGCATCCGGATGCTGTCGCTGCGATCGAAGCAGATACCCTGCATAAGCTTCAGCAAAGCCTCAGCGGATCGGATGAACAGCCCCATACCGGTAATTTCCGGACCATCATTATAGAAAAAGCCGCGAGCACCACGTCTTCCCTGTATCATCCCATGCTCCGGACGTTAAGACAGATGATTGTGAAGAAATCGGGCATGCAGCTCCACTATTTCCGTAAAGACGGTCATCTGCTCCCCCGCCAGGCCGGTGTTCCTTACAAGCTGGAATACTCCATGGTGAAGAGAGAGTGGTATTTGCTCTGGTACAACCGGAGAACCCGCTCACTGATGTCGACCAGATTGCGCAGTATCAGCAGTGTTGAAGAAATGCCGGTAAGCGAGGAGTTTTTCAATCAGGCGGCAGACGCGCTGGCCAGACAACGGGATAAGCGCATGCAGCACGCCATGATTGAGATTATTCCGGCTTATAACAGAGAGCTGTCCCGGATATTGTATGCTTTCTCCTGTTTTGACAAGCAGGTACATTACGATGAGCTATCTGATACTTATACGATCAAGCTGACTTTTCTGGGCGACGAGACGGAATATGTGCTGTCAAAGCTTCGGTTCCTCGGCCTGCGCGTCCGCGTTGCCGACCATCCCTATATGAAGTATCGGCTGCGTGAAGCAGCGCATAAATCATTAGCCCGTTACGGCGATGCTTCAGCCCTCGAACCGTCTCAGCACAATAACGGCGTTATGTCCGCCGAAGCCGAATGAATTGGATAAACCGATGTTCAGCAGAGCGGATTGTGCTGTTGTTGGAACATTAACCAAACCGCATTCCGGATCAAGCTGCTCAAGGTTAATGGTCGGCGGCACGATTCCTTCGCGCAGACTCTGAATGAGGGCAATCGCCTCAACGCCGCCTGCCGCTCCTAACATATGACCCAGCATCGACTTATTTGCCGTAACCGCAATACGGCTGGCCTCTTCGCCGAATAACCGGCTGATCGCCTGGCCCTCCGAGCGGTCCCCAAGTCCCGTGCTTGTCGCATGCGCGCTGATGATATCCACATCGGAAGGTTGAATTCCCGCATCTGCAAGGGCAGTCCGCATGGCCGTGTACGCCCCTGTCCCTTCCGGATGTGTCGCAACAATGTGATAAGCATCGGAGCTTGCCCCGTAACCAACCACCTCGCCAAAAATTTCCGCCTGCCGTTTCTTCGCATGAGCAAGTGACTCTAGCACAACAATACCCGCTCCCTCCGACATCACAAAACCGTCTCGGCCCTGATCAAACGGCCGGCTTGCTTTCGTCGGATCCTCATTCCGGGAAGATATAGCCTGCGCATTGCCAAAGCTTGCAAGCGACAGCTCGTTTACCGTTGCCTCTGCCCCTCCCGCAATAACCACATCCGCCACACCAAGCCGAATGAGCCTCATCGCTTCACCAATCGCGGTATTGCCGATTGAGCAGGCTGTAACCGGCGCCAAGGTTGGACCCGTTAATTGGTACCTGATACTAATTGAAGCTGCAGCCATATTGGCAATCATCATCGGCACCAGCATCGGACTTACGCGTTCAGGTCCGCGTGTGCGCAAGATTTCGTCCTGCTCCATTAAGGTGCTTAATCCGCCAATCCCCGAGCCGACATAGACCCCAATGCGGTCCCGGTCCATCTCATCCAGCTTGAGGCCTGCATGTGCAATCGCCTGATCGGCGGCGGCAACGGCAAATTGCACGAAACGGTCCATCTTTCTTGCTTCTTTGCGGCCAAACAATCCTTCCGGATCGAAATCAGCAACCGTCCCTGCTATTTTTGTTTTCAGCCTTTCTGTATCAAAAGCATCTATCCGCGAAATTCCCGACTCGCCCCGCTTCATGCGGCTCCATAACTCATCAACCGTTTTCCCTAGCGGCGAGATAACGCCCATTCCCGTAATAACTACACGTTCCATAGGTTTAACACTCCTTAAAAGAATGATCACACAAATAGCGCGATTCTCGCTGTTTGTGATGATTCTTACCTCGTAAGCATTCACTTTATCAGGTGGCTGCACCTCAAAATTAGTACCTGATATTAAATCATGTTGCCACAGCAAGTATCCTATTACAAGTTGTCGTTTATCCTAGTATAATGAGTAACAGGATTAACCGATTCGGAGGTATGAATCATTATGAATCATAAGACGCGGCTCGCCGCGCTTTCCAGCTTTCTTAAAGCCCAGCGGGCCAAGCTCACGCCGGAGGAGGTCGGTTACCCTCCCGGCAGCCGGAGAAGGACACCAGGCCTCAGACGGGAAGAGGTTGCAGCTCTGGCTGGCGTAAGTACGACCTGGTATACCTGGCTGGAACAGGGACGGGACATTCAGGCCTCCCCCAATGTCCTTGACGCCATTGCTTCTGCCCTGCGGCTTACGCATGATGAACGCAACTATTTGCACGGCCTTGCGTTGGAGCCCGGAGCAGGAGCATCCGGTACTGCTGAGCTGCCCTCCTATTCATCGGATGCGGTCAGTCCGCCATTACGCAAAATTCTGCAGGAATTAAGACAATGCCCCTCCATCATCTCTGACCGCCGCTGCCAAATTGTCGGCTGGAATGAAGCTGCTGCCCATGTCTTTGTCGATTTTGCCCAGATTCCCGAATCGGAGCGAAATATGATCAAGCTTATATTTACAAGGCAGGAGCTTCGCCGTCTTGCGGTTAATTGGAAGCAGTTCGCGAGCGGGTTTCTGTCCATCTTCCGGGCTTATTACGGGCAATACGTAGAGGATAACTGGTATGACCAGTTTCTGAAGGAAATGAAGGAGCTGCATCCGGATTTTCAGGAGCTGTGGGAGCATAGCGAGGTTCGTACAGCGCCCGAGGTAGTTCTGGAATTCCGGCATGCGAAAGCGGGGAAAATGCTTTTCCATTTGACATCCCTGCAGCTGCAAGGCGGATCGGATCTACGCTGCAGCATTTATACGCCGGCGCCGGACAGCGATACGGAAGAGAAGTTAAGCAAGCTTATGAGAAAAAAACCGTCTTAGCCCTGGTTTATGGCTAAGACGGTTTTTAGCTCGTTATTCCTGTACTGCAACCATCCGGTTCGTAAGTGCGCCCAGCTTCTCAATCTCGATCGTTACGACATCCCCGGCTTGAAGATACACCTGCTTCTCCGGCGGATATCCCATCACGACGCCTTCCGGCGTACCCGTCAGAATGATGTCTCCTGGAGACAAGGTCATGCATTGCGAAATATAGCTGACAATCTCCTTGCAGTTAAAAATCATATCCGACGTATTCGAGTCCTGACGCACTTCTCCATTTACGCTACAGCTGATTCGCAAAGCATTCGGGTCGCCTACCTCATCCTTGGAGACGAGATACGGCCCGATAGGCGCGAATTTATCGCAGGATTTGCCGGCAAGCCACTGGCTTGTCCGCGTCTGCAGATCGCGGGCTGACAGGTCATTAGAGGCACAATATCCAAATACATAATCAAGGGCTTTATCCACCGATACATTTTTCGCCGTGCGTCCGATTACAATCGCAAGCTCTGCCTCATAATCAACCTTTTGCGTCGACTTTGGCAGAGGCACATCCTCACCATGCGCGGCAAGCGCGTTGTTGAATTTGCTGAAGAGGATCGGATATTCGGGCAGCGGCATATTCGTCTCCTCCGCGTGCTTGCGGTAATTAAGGCCGATACAAATGATTTTCCCTGGCTCCGGCACACATGGTCCGTAAACAACCTCCGACTCATTCAGGTAACGCACTTGCTCTTCCTTGAGCTCCGCAAGATGCTGTTGAAGGTTACTTAATGCTGTCTCTCCACCTTGCAATAGACCGTTTATGGTTATATCGCCAGCATCCACAATACCTTTATCGGTATATACTCCCAAACGATAAGAAGCAGAAGCTTCCTTTTCCCTGAAGTTGACTAATTTCACGAATAAGCCCTCCCGGTATTCCAATGATATACAATAGATTCCTCCTTCATTATAGCTCTGCTTGTCCCTAGGAACCAAACAAAAACTTTTTTGTTCGGAATTATCCGTATTTCTTCATCATGCCGAGAAACTTGCTGCCCGTGAGTGCGGGTGTTCCGGCATTCAGGCGGAATACTTCATCGGAGCCCGGTTTGTTAATGCCTGGCTGTGTGGTGAAGAATAGCGTAACACCTGCATTTTTCTCAAGCTGCTTGGCTGCCCGGTTAAATACGCCATACGGGAAAGCGATCATCTGATAAGTGTTATTCAGTTCTGTTTTCAGACGTTTTTCCATCAGCTGTGCATCAGCCTCCACGCGAGCCAGGTATTCCTTCTGAGTCTCTGCCCGGCCTTTGTCCTTCAAATAGATCGGATTGCTCAGCTTAGGTCCTGTTTTGCGGCCTTTCTTATCGAGCGGAGCGTAGTCATGCTGATTATACGTATGGCTGTAAAAGCTGAAGCCCTCGGCTTTAAGCTTGCGCATCGTATCCCAGTTCAAATGCTTCGTTTGCACATTCTGTTTGTCACTGCTCGATCCGATGATGAAGTGAGTGGCGACAAAATGATATTTTTTCATAATCGGAACCGCATATTGGTCAAAGCTTTCGTAGCCGTCATCAAAGGTAATGACGACTGCATTATCCGGCACCTTTGCTTTCTTCTGCATGAAGTCCAGGAATTGTTCCACACTAATGACATTATAGCCGTTCTCCTTCAGAAGCTTCATCTGCGTACCGAACCGGCTCGGGGAGATCGTTGCTTCGCTTTCCTTCCCGTCAATATGATGATACATGAGGACAATAACCTTATTCTTATAATGTGCAGGCTTGTTAACGGCTGCGTTCAGCTCATACTGGGACACCGGCCAAGTGATCGCAATGGCGATAACGAGGAGTGCAGCAATCACTTTCATTCTCACAACTTATTCCCCCTATAGATGATAACCTGATTAGTTATCAGTATATTGAGGCGATATCTCCAAACCGTTTCGGGCTTGTAACAAACCTGCAAACATTTCGGGAACAAAACAAAAACACCCTGTACAGCTATCGAAGCTGTACAGGGTGTTCAGGAGTGCCTGATTATTTCAATTTAGCTACGCCAGTAGCGATTTGCTCGATTTGAGCCTTAGTCAGGCTGTTATCCGCCGAGCTGATCGTTACATAACGGTCGTCAATTTGGAAAGTCAGCATCGCCGTGTCGCTTGGTGTAAACCATTTTGCTTTCACGCCGTTTGGCAGCGTTACATTCGTGCTGTCATAACCAAACGAGTAGTCTCGCGGCGAGATTTGAACGTTCATGTGCTTGAACCAGAAGATAACCGAATCTCCGCTCGCCACTTTTTGGAACGCATCGTCTTTTGCCATTTTTGTTGGAGCGTAAGCGGCAGTGAAGCCGTCAAATTTCGCATACTCCTCTTTAATCGCTTTTGTTTGAGCAGCTGTATACGTGACAGTCGCCAGGTCGGTTTGAGCAGCCCCTACTTTTGTTACTGTAACGGCTACTTTCTCCAGCCGCGCTTGAGTCAGATTAGCATTTGGAGAGCTCAAAGTGACATAACGGTCATCCACTTTCACCGTCAGCATCAAGGTATCGCCTATTTTGTACCATTTTGCTTTCGCACCATTTGATAAAGTTACGGTTGTACCTTCGTAGTCATGGGAGTAATCACGCGGCGATACGTTTACCGTCATATTCTCGAAGACAATGTTCACGCCGTCTGCGGTAGCCACTGTTTTTTGCAGAACATCGCCATTTACCATCATTTGCGGGGCATAAGCCGTTTCAAATCCGTCAAAGCCGGCAAACGCCTTTTTGAGCTCATCGAGCTGGGCCGCTGTGTACGATACTTTTACCAGATCCGTTTGGATAGCGCCTACTTTTGTTACGCTTACCGCTGCTTTTTCCAGCTGGGATTTGCTCAGCTTCCCGTTCGGGGAGCTTACGGTTACGTAACGGTCATCTACTTTTACGCTCAGCATGGAAGTCTTGCCTTGTGTATACCATTTTGCCGTTGCACCGTTGGATAAAATCACGGTTGTACCGTCATAATCATGCGAGTAGTCACGTGGCGATACGTTCACCGTCATGTTTTTGAAGAGCAGGTTCACGCCATCCGCCGTTGCTGCTGCCTTTAGCAAAGCGTCGCCTTTGATCATCATTTGCGGGGCATAAGCCGTTTCGAACCCGTCAAACCCGGCAAATGCTTTCTTGATCTCATCGAGTTGAGCTGCTGTGTAGTTTGTCAGTACCCATTGATCGGTTGTGCTTGTACCAATGTAGATTGTATTTGTTTTGCTGTCATATTGGATTGGTGTGTTCAACGCATTGGAGAGAGCGCGAACCGGCAGATAAGTCGTGTCATGATACGTGATTGGCGCAAGCTTATTGCCGTTCTCATCTTTAGGAATATAAGTGCTTCCGTTGATTTTAAAGCCGATGCTGTGATTCAGAAACGCATTAATCTTCTCCATATTTGTTCCGGCATATACACCAGCTGCTCCGGAAACGGTCATCCCTGCGATCATCATGGTTGCTACTGTTCTTTTAATGTTCTTGTTCATTTTTATTATCTCCTTTAGAGTTGGTTTGTGTTTTGTGCTTTTCTTCTAACTTCTAACCTTTTTATCTCTCTGACACCTTATAACCTGTTTTGCGCTTGTTTGAAGCTCCTTACTGACTTCAGTATATAGAGGCGATATCTCGAAACCATTTCGAGCTTGTAACGAACCTGTAAACAATTTTGCCTCGCCCGATTCAATTTTGATTAATTCATGCTGCCCGCTCCTTCGTTGATTTGTTGTTGTTCTTGTTGATGAACTCAGTATAGTAAGCCGATATCTCCAAAACATATCGGGCTTGTATCGAACATGTAACAGTTTTCGGCATAAAAAAATCCGGATCAATTGATCCGGATTCTTATTATTTGAAATCAACAATATGAGTAACAGGCATACCGTCCTTATCGGCGACCGACACACCAAGCCGTGTACCTGACGGATTCCAGCTCAGCGGATATTGCGGGAAATAACTTGGTCCGATCGGAGAAACTTTGCCGGTTGCCGAATCAAAAATATATACCCCGTTCATCCCGCTCTGATTTTCGGTATACACTGCTGCCGCCAGCTTGGAGGAATCAGGAGACCATTCGATGTAAGGAAGCAAATCGCCTTTTGCAATCGATAATCCTTCCGCTCCTCCGTTCGAATCAAATATGCGAAGCTCGCTGCCAATCTTCCCAGCTGCTTGCTGAATTTCAACCGCGAGATGTTTGCCGTCCGGCGATACCTGGAACTTCATCGCATGTTTGACCAGCTCAGTTGGTTTCGGCTCGCCAGGTGCGAATTGCTTCAAGGTCTGATTGCTGTCTGTATAATAAATACGTCCCTGGCCGGTGCCAAAATTGATAAACGGCTGATCCCCCAGTTGCGGATCATCAAGCTTCAGCAATGTCACGGTTCCGTCAACTGTGATCTGCCGGATATCGCCAATGCCGCTCATCGAACCTGCCGCAAGAATATAAGAAGTATTATTCAGCCAGCCGCCAATTTCCAAATAGTTGCTTCCCTTAATTTCAGTTATTGTCCCGGTGCTGACTTCCTTCATGAAGTTACGTGCCGTATATTTATCCTTCCAATGCTGGACGAAAACATACTTACCGTCCGGGGATGGCTGCTCCTTCTCAAAGGTTCCATCATCCTTAGCAGGCTCAGCCGGAGATTTTTGCTCATTATTGCTTAAATCTACCTTTATGGTATTGTACTCGTATTGAGCCTCTTCGGTAGCCGTAGCCTGCTTGACGAGCTTGGTGTACATGAGCTGTACCTGATCGTCTGACAGCCATTTGTCCATGCTGGCTCCTTCGAACCGGTGAATGCTCTGCACAACAATATCCTGATTCGGCTTTTGCTCGGGGCCTTTTACGACCGTCAACTCCCCGTGTTTATTCGTATTATTACCATTATTCGCAAGATCCCCATTCTGAACAGAGGAACACGCCGCAAGCGCTGCTGCGAGTGACAGCACTGCGCCTAATTTTATGATCCGTTTCATCGCTGATCCCCCCGGACTATACAACAAGTTTCTCTCAGTATAGAAGGCCCTTATGTCGAAAACATCTCTGAATTGTATCCAACTTGTAACCTTATTATAAGTTATCCAAAAACACAAACAGCCCAGACTGTACAAAGTCCAGGCTGTTGTTCATTTTTCTTGAGACCCTATTTCTATAGGATCACCGGGCAAGGTGATAACAAATCTGGAGCCCTCAGGTCCAGATTCGGCCAATTTCACTGAACCATGCTGCTTCTCGGCCAGGCTTCTCACCAAGGCGAGGCCAAGCCCCGTGCCTCCGGTTTCCCGGGAACGATCGTCACTAACCGTATAGAAAGGATCAAAGATTCGGCTCTGAAGCTCCTCAGGGATACCGATGCCATTATCCGCAACCTCGATAATAACACGGCGTTCACCGGAGGACGCAATTTCCGAACGGTTGGATAGCCGTACCCACCCTCCGGGACGATTATATTTGATAGCATTACTCAGCAAATTCGTTACCATATGCATAAGGTTATCTTGATCCGCCCATACCTGATCATTGATCAAATCGGAAGAAAGCGAAATCCTTTGCTTTTCCGCTTTGATATGCAGACGGCCTAAAGCCTCCTCCAGCAGTGGCTTCACCTCAAACCTGGCAGCATTCGTCTTAAAATCATAAATATCCATGGATGAGAGCTGAAGAGCTTTCTCGATCAGCGCATACAACCGCTCCGCTTCCTTGCTGATCTGGGTACGGGCATTCTGCAGCAGAACCGGATCATCGCTGTACATGCCAAGCAGATCGGAGTACGCAAGGATAGAAGTTAATGGGGTTTTCAGCTCATGACTGATATTGCCGATGAACTGCTTTTGCTGCTGCTCCAGCTCCTGCAGTCTCTGAATAGCGGTCAGCAGCTTTTGTTTCTCTTCGTTTAATTCGCTGACATAGGAGGCAATGCTGCCGCTCATATCGTAAATCCCTTCAGCCAGCTCGCCAACCTCATCCAGCCGGCGGACCGGCGGCTTGTCCAGATAACGGCCTTCCCCGATATCCCGGGCAGCCTGATTCAGCTTCCCAAGGATATACACTTGCCGCCATACGTACAAATAACCAAGCAGGAGACCAGCTGCCAATACGGCAGCCCCCGTCCCTATAAACAAGTCGCGAATATGACGGTAGAACATTTTCTGTTCTTGAAGCGAGCCGTGGAATTGTACGGTACCCAGAAATTGATCGGCATTGTAGAGCGGTGCCAGATACAAAATCTGATTGCCGAGCGTAATATACGCCGCTTGACCTTTGGCCGTATGAGCAAGTGCATCCTTGACATCGGTCAGCGGCTGAACCGGCAGCGATGTCCCGGCAAACACTCCGGCAGCACTGTATAACGTAACCGCCATTCCGCTTTGCCCACCGAGATCTACCGCCAGGCTTTGGGCGTTACGTTCCATGAATTCATCCGGCGACACCCGTTCACCAGTCAAATATTCCGAGCGGACACGCAGATTAGCCGAATTCGCCAGCTGGGCAAAGCTTTGCTCCATCCGCCTCTGTTGATCCTCGCGAATACCCGCAAGCACAAGCATGCTTAGAAGCACCACAACAAATGCAAGCAGAAGCGCCAGAAAAAAGGTAATTTTCCCTTTAAGGCCGATCCTGAACTTATGCCGGGAAACGGCTGATCGGGTCATGATAATGTCCTCGTGCTTTTATAACCGATTCCGTAAACGGTCTGAATCAAACCCTGCCAATCGCCAAGCTTCTTGCGCAGCCGCTGAACATGAATATCTACCGTACGCGTCCCACCTGCAAAATCCATATCCCACACCTGTTCGAGCAGTGCCTCCCGGGTATATACCCGGTCAGGATGCTTCGCCAGCAGCGCCAGCAAATCAAATTCCTTAGGCGTCAGATCCACCATCTGACCATCAATCTTAACGGTACGGCTTAGCAGCTCGATGGCTATCCCGCCAAGCTCCAGTTTTCCTTCTTTGTCGGAATCCTGTTCAGGCGATTCAATTTGTCGGCGCCTGTGCAGAGCCTTTACCCGTGCGACCACTTCCCGAATATCAAACGGTTTGGTCATGTAATCATCGGCCCCAAGCTCAAGCCCAAGCACTTTATCAACAATATCGTTTTTAACGGTGAGCAGCATGATGGCCGGTCTGTTACCCGCCTCCAGCTTTCGGCACACCTCGTAGCCATTCATCTTGGGCATCATCACATCCAGAACCATAACGTCCGGCTTGAATGCTGCAACTCTCTCGAGCGCCTCCATTCCATCCCCGGCCGTCTCCACCGTAAATCCCTCACGCTGCAGCGCGTAAGCTATCGCGCTGGAGATGCTGATTTCATCATCCACAACCAGCACTTTGATCATGCCGTTATCACTCCTTATCGTACATTCCGTATTCTTTTTATTATAGCCATGCTTATCCGAAAGTCCAAAGTATATATCCGATTATAAGGACAAATAAAAAAATCCCTTACATCGTAAGGGATTGGATCATTTAAGTTATGGTGCGGTAGAGAGGACTCGAACCTCCACGGGTATACACCCACTACCCCCTCAAGATAGCGTGTCTGCCATTCCACCACTACCGCACATTTTAAGAATCTTTTCCTTCATACCATCTTACTTCGAGGGAAGAAGTAAATGGTGAGCCATGAAGGACTCGAACCTTCGACACCCTGATTAAAAGTCAGGTGCTCTACCAACTGAGCTAATGGCTCTCATGTTGTAAAACGCACTCTTGAGAGCTTGCTTCACTCATTGAGGAAATTGGTGACCCGTAGGGGATTCGAACCCCTGTTACCTCCGTGAAAGGGAGGTGTCTTAACCCCTTGACCAACGGGCCTTACTTCTTGTTCCTATTGTCATCTCTCTCGAGCGACTTGTCCACCAAGAAAATTATGGCGGAGAGAGAGGGATTCGAACCCTCGCACCACTTACGCAGTCTAACCCCTTAGCAGAGGGTCCCCTTGAGCCACTTGGGTATCTCTCCATGGCTCCCCGAACAGGACTCGAACCTGTGACAACTCGATTAACAGTCGAGTGCTCTACCAACTGAGCTATCAGGGAATGCTTTGAATCACTTGTTTTTTCATTCGTTCCAACCGCTCAATTACCGCGGCGACAAGTAATAATATATCACGGTCATTTCCGAAGGTCAAGCGTTTTTTAAAAAAAGTTTTCCGCGACATTTTCCGCATGCATAACGGGCTGGATCAAGCCTTCTTTTACGCGGATATTCGGTACCGCAGCTATGGCATACAAGCTTGTATTTATAAGGCGCCTGCGCCTTTGCGGCTCTTTCCGGAAGCGATTTGCAGTAACGGGACCCGCCCACATATGCGAGCATTTTTTTGAAGTCTTCATCTCTATGCTGGTATCCTCTCTTCATAATATGAAGATGATAATGGCATAGCTCATGCTTAATAATTTTTTCGGTTTCCTCTACGCCAAACGCTTCAAGCTGACGCGGACTGATCTCAATATTGTGCGATTTCGTAAAATAACGTCCGCCGGTTGCCGTAAGTCTCCGGTTAAAAGTTGCCCGGTGAAGAAACGGCCTTCCAAAGCTTTCGAGCGATACGCGCTCCACCCACCGCTGCAGTGTTTGATCATCCATCGTAATTGTCATTGTATTCGCCCCCACTACTTGAATTTTAAAGCGATCATAGGCTACACTGTCAAGTAGCAATCATTATAGAAACCTGCGCCAACGAGGGGAGTTTATTTACACTATGCCTACTATGCGTTACGTCCTTATGAACGGCGGCAGCAACATTTTCTTTGTTGAGATGCCGGAATCCCATGCTTACCAGCTCAGCGCGCTTAATCTGCGCCTCCATAAAGAGATCGACAAGCTGACTGCTGAACGCGTGCCTCAGCTGCCGTACGCTGTTGCTGAATGCGACAATGTGGAGCTGCATGACAGCACGGTCCGAATCGTTTCGGGTCTTGACTACATTAATGAACTGGAACGTGATTTTGCGGCTGTGAAGGAGTCGGCTTACCCGCTGATTGCGCTGCTCACCGAGATCCGTGCCCTGCAAGCTCAGCTTGAACAGTGGTACGAGGAAGAAGAAGTCTAAGTAGGACCTGCACGGACATTCGCCCTTCCCCATATCGTATTAGTACATCAGGTATGGCCGGAAGGAGTAGATATGAATGCCTCAATGGCTCTGCAATCAAATGATGCGTGCTTTCCAGAAGAAAGACCTTAGGCAGATCAAGCTGCTGAATGAATGCTGGTATTTCTATCGGAGCAAGCAAACGACGAAAAACGAAGACGACAGCCGTCCCGAAATAACACTACATTAAATACCAGTGCAAAAACTCCCGCCAGCTGATAGCTGCGGGAGTTTTTATTATCTACGATTACTTCACGCCGTTCCAGAACGTAATCTCATCAAGCGGAAGGCGTACCGTCGGACGGCCTTCTTCTTTCGCTTTGCCGATTGGCAATACAAGAAGCGGCAGGTAACGATCCGGAATTTCGAAGAAGGCTTTCAGCTTAGCGCGGTCATAACCACCCATCGGTACAGTGTCATATCCTTTCGATCTTGCTGCGAGCATAATTTGCATCGATACAAGCCCGGCGTCAAACGCAACCATTTCGGTCAGACGCTCCTTCGGAATGGATGTGAGCAGCTTCTGGTAGTTCTCCGTGAAGCGTTGTGCAACCTCTTCTGTCATGTAACCAGCATTAACAGCCGCCTCATTGATCTCGCCAAGCTTGGTGTACATTTCCAGATCACCAAGAATAACAACAACCGCTGATGCATCAACAACCTGCTGCTGATTATTAGCGATTGGCAGCAGCTGATCTTTCAATGCTTGGTCTGTAATAACGAGGAAACGCCAGGATTGTGTATTAGCCGAGGATGGTGCTTTCGTCGCCAGTTCCAAAATTTCTTTAATTTCTTCGTCCGAGATTTTGAAAGATGGATCATAATGACGAACAGAACGACGGGATGTTAATACTTCAGTAAAATCTTTTACTTGTGTTTCGATAGTCATTGTTGGTTCCCTCCAAATAAGTTTATCTGTGTTCCAGATTGCTCAGTTAAAATCAAAAAAAGACATAAAGAGGACGACTGTGAAGAATGAACCACAGATTAAACTGCGAACAATTTATCACAGTTATAGTTGAACTCATATGCCTTCTATGCTGTAAGTAATACGTTCGAATCTGTAACAACTTTGATAACAGTATAAAATCGAAACGGCGGAAAGTCAACTGGTCTATTGTGACTATTTTCCCGCCGCTCGTTTTTATTTATACAAATCCATACGTTTCAACGTGCAGATGCGTTCAGAAAGCTGGGCAATCGTGACCTGACTAAGTACTTCGATCGTTCTCCGTTCCACTTCATCTGTTATTTCCATAAAAGCAACCCGCATCTCCTGTCCAAAGTCATGGATGCCTGTTGTGTCGATCATGCCGCTGCATAACGGCTCACCTACGCGCAGAGCCAAATAAACATCTGCGAGAGTAATCTTGTCCGGGACGCGCTTCAAGCGGTATCCTCCATCGCGGCCTTCCCGTGTCTCAAGGAGCTGCTCACGGGCAAGCTTGGCAAGCACACGGCGCAGCATCGTTGCTTCTGTCTTTAGATGACCGGCAAGCTCTGCGCTGGTACAAGCATTAGGCTTATGGGAAAGCACAACAAGTGCCTGCAGGGATAGACCAAACCATTTGTGGTTAGGAGCGCTGCTGCAACGTTCTTTATCCGTTTGATTAACAGGTTGAGTAATGATGTCCATCCTCTCCTTCCTTAAGTAGGATCTTAGAGGCACATCTGTATTATAGGGTCCATTATAGCGAACCAGCAAGCCCGAAATTATGCCTGCTTGCGCATGGTAAGGGACACTCGTCCTTTCTTCAGGTCAACGCCAAGCACCCATACCGTGACATTGTCGCCTACCGATACAACATCCATCGGATGCTTCACAAATTTATCACTCAGCTGAGAAATATGGACAAGACCATCATTCTTAATGCCGATATCGATAAAGGCGCCAAAGTCAATCACGTTGCGTACGGTACCTTGCAATTCCATCCCTGGCGTCAGATCTTCAATATTCAGAACATCGGTATGGAAAATCGGAGGAGGCAGCTCCTCACGCGGATCACGTCCCGGACGAAGCAGGCTGTCGATAATATCCTTTAACGTAGGAACACCTACACCTAACGAATCTGCAAGAGCAGAAGGATCAACAACAGAAAGCTTTTCTTTCAGCTCATCGGTACCAAGCTGGCTTTGCTTCAGGCCGAGCTGGCCAAACAATTTATCCACGACATCATAAGATTCCGGGTGAATCGGCGTACGGTCCAGCGGATTTGCTGCTTCCGGAATCCGAAGGAAGCCGATGCACTGCTCGTAGGATTTGGCGCCAAGCCGCGGTACCTTCTGCAGCTGGCCGCGTTTCGCGAACCGGCCGTTTTCCTCCCGGTATTTGACGATATTTTTGGCAATCGTCGCATTAATCCCCGCCACATAAGAGAGCAGAGAAGCTGAAGCGGTATTCACGTCTACGCCAACATGGTTAACGGCAGATTCTACTACCCCTCCAAGGCTTTCATCCAGCCGCTTCTGGCTGACGTCATGCTGGTATTGTCCGACGCCGATCGCTTTTGGCTCAATCTTGACGAGCTCTGCCAGCGGATCCTGCAGACGGCGTGCAATAGAGACAGCGCTCCGTTCCGCAACATCCAGATCAGGAAATTCTTCAGCAGCCAGCTTGGAAGCGGAATAGACACTCGCCCCAGCCTCGCTTACGATAATGTATTTCTGCACGGTTTGTCCGGCAGCCTTCCGTTTGCCAATCAGTCCGGCAATAAACTGCTCCGTTTCGCGGGAGGCTGTCCCGTTGCCGATAACGATAAGGGTAACACCGTAACGGTCAATAAGACCATTAATGGTTCGCTCGGCTTCAGCGACTTTATTGTTGGGAGGGGTCGGATAAGTAACGGCTACTTCCATCAGCTTGCCGGTATCATCGATAACCGCAAGCTTACAGCCTGTCCGGTACGCCGGATCGACCCCCAATACCACATTGCCCCGCACGGGAGGCTGCAGAAGAAGGTTGCGCAGATTTTCCGAGAAGATGGAGATCGCATGCTCCTCCGCCTTCTCCGTCAGCTCGCCGCGTACTTCCCGTTCAATGGACGGGGCGATCAGCCGTTTATAAGCATCCTCGATGACCGCAATTAATACATCTCGTACAGCTGGAGCGGTCTGCTGGCGAAGCACCTTGCGCTGGATAAATTCATGAATCCGTTCTGTCGAGAGCTCGAATGTGACGCGAAGCACATCCTCCCGCTCCCCGCGGTTGATCGCCAATACGCGATGCGGAGGCAGCTTGCGGACCGGCTCCTGATAGCTGTAGTACATCTCGTAGACCGATTCGGAATCTGCATTTTTCGCTTCGGTACGAAGCAGCGCCTGGTCAAAGGTATGCTTCCGCACCCATGAGCGAATTGCCGCATCATCCGCTATATTTTCTGCCAGGATATCCATAGCGCCATGAAGGGCCTCTTCAGCTGAGGCTACCCCTTTGTCTTCGCTTATGTATTTGGCCGCTTCTGCATGCGGCTCGCCTTGGCGTGGCTGTGCCCACAGCCACAGCGCAAGCGGCTCCAAGCCGCGTTCCTTCGCTACGCTGGCACGTGTCTTCCGCTTTTGCCGGTAAGGGCGGTACAGGTCTTCCACTTCCTGCAGCTTGCCTGCAGCCACAATCGAGCTGCGAAGCTCGTCGGTCAGCTTACCCTGCTCATCTATAAGACGAATAACTTCACGTTTGCGATCTTCCAGATTACGCATATATTGCAGCCGTTCTTCAATCGCCCGCAGGTCATTCTCATCCAGTTCTCCGGTCATCTCTTTCCGGTAGCGTGCGATAAACGGAATTGTATTTCCTTCGTCCAGCAAAGCTACAGCCGCTTTCACCTTCGTTATTGGAATTGACAGCTGCGATGCCATGCCTTTAATGATCTGTTCATTCTCTGCAGCAATCTGCTCGGATGTCCGTTTGCCTGTGCTGCCTGCTTCCTCTTCCACGTGCTTCACCTTAGTATCCGCCAAACAACTGCACCATCCCTTCAAACTTCTACTTTTACAAAAAGTCCATACCTGTATTGTCTCAGATTTGAATCCGCTTTTCCATATTTCCGGGAATGAATCCTGAAATGCAAGGAACCGCCGGCCATATCAGCCAGCGGTTCAATAAGGGGCTTATCTCACAAATGGATTATTCGCCATCTCAAAACCAATCGTTGTTTTGGGACCATGTCCCGGATATACCGTAACTTCAGGCGGAAGCTTATACAGCTTCAATTGTATGGAATCGAACAAATCCCGTTCCCGGCCGCCCGGAAGGTCAGTCCGTCCGACCGATTGCTTGAACAGAACATCGCCTGAGAAGATGTCATTACCGCAAAGGAAGCTTACACTTCCGGGAGAATGACCCGGCGTGTGGAGCACTTTGAACGAATGGCCGATGAAATTCAGCGTCTGTCCTTCATCCAGCGCGAATTCAGCCGGACCTGTCGTAAGCGGCGGCGTAACGTCCGACCAGCGCAGCGAGCCGTTCTTGCGCGCATCGGTCAGCCAATCTGCCTCAAGATCATGGATGTACACCGGGCAACCTGCGGCCTTCCTTACATCCTCCACGCCACCCATATGATCAAAATGGGCATGAGTCAGCAGGATGGCTTCAATCTTCACTCCTGCGATCCGGTCCAGGAGCCTCTTTGGCCCCATACCCGGATCAATAACAATCCCGCGTTCTTCGCCGGTCTGCTCGTTTTTTTCCGTTAATAAATAAGCATTGGTTTGCAGCGGGCCTAAGTTAAACGTTTCAATACGCATTCCATGTTGCTCCAATCTGATCCGTTAAATCGATTCTATTAAAGCTCTCAGTTCTTGTACGACAAGAGCGTGATAACCGGTGCCTTCTCCGTATCGGCGCATAATCTCCTGACGGGTTACCGCAAGCTTTTCCTGGTAATCCGCTGCTTCACGATCCGGATTCTCCTTCTTGAAGAGCACCATCGGCTCCTGTACATATGTAGGCCTTGGACCCCAAGTGCCATGAATCACCTGACCTTCTGCATCCGTCAAGATAACGACCGGTACAGAACGTCCTCCCATCGTCAGGAATTGGTCCATTGTATCGATGTTTTCTTCCATGATGAGCACTTCAACCGGAACTTCTCCTGTCTCAAGAGCGCGAAACACAACCGGAATATTACGAACAACATCGCCGCACCAGTCAGCCATCAGAATAAAGACGCGCAGATCATTACGGCTCTTCAGCGATTCGAAAAACTCGCGGTCGTTTTTGTCCGCCCATTCAAATTTGTCATACCAGCCTTGGAAGGCTTCCTTATTCTTGGTCATCCCTTCAACAAACTGCTGCGGCGTGATGCCTTTGTTTAATTTCTCTGCAACGCTTCTGCTCATGTTCATCCCTCTTTCTTCATCCTCATTTATTATACGGATTTACCCTTGGAACGAATAAACTTGTAGACCACATAGACAATAAGCAACGCTATCGCAATCAGAATGGCCGGTTGTACATACTGAGCAGCCTTCTGATCGATATCTTCCCAGTTCTCACCTAATGTTTTGCCCAAATGAACAAATAATATCGTCCAAGGAATGGAGGCAAGAGCCGTCAAAACCGTAAACAGGGTAAAATTCATCTTCGCCATTCCTGCCGGGATGGAAATAACCTGCCGCATAACCGGAACGAATCGGGCTGTAAATACGATGCCGGCTCCATATTTCTTGAACCAGTTTTCCGCTATATCCACATGCTTCGTCTTGATCTTTATGTATTTCCCGTACTTCTCTACCAGCGGACGGCCGCCGTATCTTCCAAAGGCGTATAGAATCCAGTTCTGCCCTACCGCACCAAGCACTCCGAAAATAACTGCGCCAAGATAGGATATTTTCCCCTCTGATACTAAATATCCGCCATAGCCCAATACAATTTCACTTGGTATAACCTCTATTAGTAATCCAATTAGTATGCCGAAATAACCAAGGCTTTCAATCCATAAAAGAACTTCATGCAATATATCCTTAATAAAATCCATTTCCTACCGCCTTCCCCATCCTAAATAATAGCAATTGAATGTATTCTACCATATGGAGCCGATAAGCATCCACCCGCCTATAGTCGGGCATTGTCGTGAAAGCGCAATAGTCATGCAGGTACAAGCCTCCGCATAGACTAGCATAACTTCAAATTCAGCCCCGTTGAACTATGAAAGAGGAGGGATCCTTATGTCGAGAGTGTTTATTATTAATAAAAAGCATGTTCAGCTGTTTGTATTTGCCCTGCTTATCATCCTCCTGGCAGCCGTCTATTTAAGCTGGGATAGAACGCGTCCCGCAAGCACCCAGCCGGCAAAGGTACAGACTATCCAGCTTGTAACCGGCGAATTCAGCTCAACTACCGCAGACGGCAAAAAACTGGAAGTATACCGCTGGGATCCGGGCAGCATCAGCCTTCGCAAGGGCGAGCCGGTCGAGCTTCGCATAAGCGGCGTCAACGGCAGCAGCCATCCTTTTGTCATCGAAGGTCTAGGCATTAAGGGCGAGGTGAAGAAAGGACAAACAACGGTTGTCCGGTTTACGCCTGAACAAGCCGGTACCTTCACCATTATATGCCAGGTCCATACCGATATGAACAATGGCGGTCCCATGGTCGGCTACATCGAAGTCCATTAACAAACGGTAATACGTTGTTCATTAAGTGACCGTCTCAAACTCAGCCGCATATTTTGAGTTAGAGAGGAGTCGGTTCACGATGAAGTCAACTACAACCCAAAAGCATACCTCCGGCCTGCCGTCCGCACGAAAGATTCGCCGCGCCTGCAGCAATGAACTATATCGAACCGTCAAACGGTTAAAGGTATGGGTGTCAAAAGAGAAAATGGAGCAGGCTGAAACCCTGTATTATAAAAAGGTTATTCAGAACCTGATCTTTATTGCCGAAAATGAGAAAAACCGCAAGGTTCTGTCCGATTGGTGGGACGAGAACGTCGCGAGCGAAATCGCCGAGCTGTGGGAGGTTGATGTCGCCAAGCTTCGCTGGGCATTCCGGGATGCTTTCGGCGGTTAATACAAGCCAATAGAAAAGCTGCCGAACCCGTTCGGCAGCTTTTCTATGTGAGTTATCTCCATACCCTCTTAAGCTTCGCTTCAGCAGCTCTTGCATATATCCGTAAATTGAGGGCAGGACTCATCACATTAAAAAAGCTGCCGGGTTATCGGCAGCTTTCTTGGCTATTAGTAATTATTGTTATTCATAATTGGCGTGTCTACTTTGTCCTGCAGCGTTGCAAGTCTTAGCAGAACGATACTGATCTGCGCTCTTGTAACCGGCGCATTCGGATTAAACTTCCCTTTGTCCGCTGTAAGCAGCCCCAGCTTCATAGCGATTGTTACTGCGCCCTTGTTCTTGATTTGGGCAGCATCCTTCAGCTTGGACACATCGGTACCACTTGCCATAAATTCGGACAACTTCTCATATTTGAGCAGCTTCGTCAGCCATACGGCCAAGTCTCCGCGGGTTAAACCCAGCTCAGGGTGCAGCTTTTGCGTTGGAGAAGCTTTCAGGAAGCCCCTTTGCACCAAATACTCTACGGCTTGAGCATATTCGCTGCCGACCGGAATATCGGCAAACCGCTGTTTGTCTGAAGTAATGTAATTGATTCCTCCTGTAAAGCCGGCCTGCAGCATGTTGATCCAGTCTCCGTTATTAACGGTTTTGTCAGGATGAATGAGTCCATCGGAATCCGGTTTAATAATGCCGTAATCAAACATCGTCTGCAGCGATTTGGATGCCCAATGCTTCTTCGCGTCCGCCGGCAGCTCGCCCTTCTCTGCCGTCGTGCCATAGAAATCAAACTGCTGTTCCAGCTTGCCAGTTACCGCGTTTAGGATAACGCCAGTGTTCTCCAATTCTTTGATAACCGGAGTATACACAAGCTTCGTTTGCTGCTCTTGAAGCTTGCCTCCAACATAGTTGCCCCCAATTGTTGTATACTGCAGTTCCGTACTAATGGCATCGCGGTACAGCTTAAGCGCCTCATCCTCACTGATCTTCGCAGTTAACGAATCCAGCTCGCTTAGCTTATCCGTCGGTGTTGTCGTCGCATAATACTGTGTCAGATTGCCTTGTCCGTCAAGGTTAATCTGAACGTTGGACAACTGGACCGGTTTGTCTTTATAAAACTGTTGGAAGCTGAACATATAGGCCGTATCCGGACTATATGAGACTGTTCCCGAACGGTCAATCAGCTTCAAGCTGCCCGAAGCGTTCGGATACAGCTTTGTTACGAGATCTTGGGCTTTTGTTTTAGCATCCGCTTCCGAGATGGCCGGTTTTGCCGTTTCCTGAGCAGAAGAATTCCCGGAGGGATAGGAATAAGTATAAAATTCTATGAGCTGCCCTGTTGCCGCATCTACTTCGGCGCGGCCTTGCGGTCCGTTGAACGGATCACCCAACCACAAGGACCACGTTTTACGACCATTCCTGTCGCTACTTGATGCTTGGATAGTATCCTCCGAGACATCAGATCCGGTGATTGCGGACACAATCTCCAATGCTTCTTCCTTTGTCAGTTCCTCTCCCTTATGCGGCTGGAATGGCGCTGCTGAAGAAGTAATCGCGGAATAACCGGAGCTTGGAAGGGAATCTGCCTGCTGACCCTGCTCATCAAAGTATTTTCCGGATTTCGCATCAATCAGACCAATCCCGCCAGTGGCAATATAGCCAAGACGGTAAGCCGATGTATTCGTCCGGTTCGTGTAATAGTCAGCGCCGGGAATGTAGGCCAATTGGAGCTTTAAATCTTTTTTCATTTTTTCGGCAGCCTGCTCAGCTGTCAGCGTTGTTTCAGAGGAAGGATAATCTGTACGAGAGCCGAAACCGCGATAATCCGTTATTTTCCCGTTTCCGTCAATGACCACTTGAATTTGGCTGTTGCTCGACGGGATGCCGTTTACTTGAACTTGATAACTGAAAGAATATTGTACCGAGCCAAATAAAGCTTGCGGATAATCGCTCTCTATTGGCTTGAGCTGAAGCTTGTCAGCCGTCTTTAAGGATGGGGACGCGACCGATATGAATTGCTTGGCAATCTTCTCCGCCTCTTCCCTCGATACTTTAGCCGGGTAATAAGCTTCTTCCTTGGGAAGGGGATTATAGTATGTAATGATATCCCCGGTAATCGCATCAATAGCCGAGTCAAAGCCATGGGTACCGTTCTCGACGGATATGCTCCACTGAATGGTCCAAATCATTTCATTGCTTGGCGGATATTGATTGGGGTTGCCAAGGTCAACGCTAACGACCTCAGCATCCTTGAATAAATCCGGGAACAGCTTCTTGAACCGTTCAACGGCTTCGTCCTTCGATATTTTCGCCTGGCTCTCGTCAAGGACACCGCCCGAAGCAGCTGTTGCTCCCGAAGAACTGGAGATAACAGACGTCGATGTAAAGGAAGAATCCGCTGCATAAGCAAGCCCTCCAAACGGAAGCAAACTAAGCGATAGAACCGTTGCAAGCAACTTGCCTTTCATTGATCTTTTCATCGTTTTACACGTTCCTCTCTCTCTAAAATTTGAACAACTTCCAAAATCATACAACTATCTATAAACGACGGCCATGGTTAAAAAGTTTCATTTTTTTCCAACAAAAAAACCGGACAGCTTATAGTAAGCCGTCCGGTTCCGGAATTTTAACAACTTTTATCTTTCCTGCAGCTGGTCTACGGATACGGTCTTCGTGTCAGTCGGGTTGCCCTCAACTTTTACGGTAGCCGTTCCATTCGCTTCATCTATATGCTCAATCCATACGGAATCGCCGTTTTCCAAATGAACCTTGATTGTGGAATCTGAGCTGTAAATCTGTTTGGCGCGGTTTACATCCATTTGATTCATTGCCTCCTTCAAACTTACTATAGCTCGTCCTTTGATTCCGGAACGATATAATCGGTTGTTGATTCATCGATTAACCCGTTATGCGGGGACACGGTGCCTCCGCCTAAGCCCTCATTCACCATGCGGTCAATATCCATAAAGTAGTTGTCGCGGCCTTCATCCCATTTGTCTGCCGGCGGCTTCTCATTGTTCTCGATATCATCGAATTCCATCATAGTCGGTTCACTCCTCCCTGCTGCAAGCATTGTTGGTTCAAGCAAAATATGCCCGATTTGATTGATTCTCATGCATTGCGGGAACAATAAAAGATATAAAGAAGGCTTCAACATCCATTTTAGGTTAATGCTTTCGAAGCAATGAATCATCACAATGGCCTGAAGCTTGGCCATTTGGGTGATAATTCATTTTAGGAGGAGATACCAGATGCATACTGTGTGGAAAGGCGCAATCAGCTTCGGGCTTGTCCATGTACCCGTCAAGATGTTTACGGCAACGGAGGATAAGGATATTTCGCTTCGCATGATTCACAAGCCTTGCGGCAGCCCAATCGCTTATGTACGGCGCTGTCCGAATTGTGATGTAGAGGCGGGATGGGACGATATCATTAAAGGTTATGAATATGAGAAAGGCCGTTATGTCCTTTTTGAAAAGGATGAGCTCGAGCAGTTAGCGGGAGAAAAGTCGCACACCATTCAGATCCTGGATTTTGTCGCACTGGAGGAGATTGATCCGGTCTATTTCCAGAAGACTTATTATTTATCGCCTGACCAGGCCGGGGGCAACGCTTATGGCTTATTGCTCCAGGCGATGGCCGATACGGGCAAGATCGGCGTAGCCAAAGTGTCGATCCGGTCTAAAAGCAGCCTCGCTGCCATTCGTGTCATCGATAACTGCCTGGCGATGGAGACGATCTTTTTCCCGGATGAGATCCGCTCCATTTCCCATGTCCCCGGTTTGCCGGAATCGGTTAATGTAAACGAAAAAGAGCTCACGATGGCCAAGCTCCTGATCGAGCAGCTGTCTACGCCGTTTGAGCCAACCAAATATACGGATGATTACCGGGCGAATATGCTGGAGGCTATCAATAATAAGGTTGCCGGCCAAGAAATCCGCGTGGCGCCGCAACAGGAGCAAACGAATGTGCTTGACCTGATGGCTGCCCTTCAGGCCAGCCTCGATGCAGCCAAGCTGCCGCCAGGCGGAGTTGGTCTAGATACCGGCGCGGGCAAAGCAGTTGCAGGTGCCGGCACTCCGGCGGACGCTGCTACCGCTGCAGATCAGCCGGTTGTGAAGCCGCGCAAGCCTAGAACGAAGAAGCCTAAAGCAACGGAGATCTCTTAATGACTGTGTTCTCGCTTCCTGCGGAGCCGATGATACCCGTTGCGGATGACCGCATCCCCCGGGAGTCCGGCTGGATCTATCAGATCAAATGGGACGGCGTCCGTATCGTCGCGACGATCAATGATGACGGGAGGATTGATCTGTATTCGCGGAGACTGCTGAACAAAAATACGGTCTATCCGGAAATTCACCGGACGCTGCAAGAGCAGGCTGATAAGCTTGGTCCGTGCATGCTGGACGGCGAGGTCGTCTATTGGGACGGTGAGCGCCCGAATTTCCAAATGGTATTAAGCCGTGAACGAAGCTTTGGCGCGGAGCCTTCTTCCTCCTCCGCGAAAGGGAAAGTATTGTACGTCCTCTTTGATCTGCTGCAAGATGGGGATCAAGACTTGCGCGCTCTGCCTTATGCCGAGCGCCACGAACGGCTTATGGCAAAGATGAAGCCGGTACGCTCTGACCGGCTTCTTACGGCTGATCTCTATACCGATGCAGAATCGCTTTGGAAATGGGTTGATGATCATCAGTGGGAAGGGATCGTCAGCAAGAGGCTTGACAGTCCATACAAAGAAGGCAAAGCACATCGCGATTGGCTGAAGAAAAAACGGGCTCTGCTGCTCGATGTTGGCATTGTTGGCGTAAAGCGCCGCGATGGCCGTGCGGCCAGCCTGATTATGTCGGATCAAGGCCGCTTCATCGGCAGTGTATCGCTTGGTCTTGATGAAGCAATGCGCGAGGCGCTGGGCCAAATGCTTCAGCTGCGGAGAATTGATGCTCCTTCATGGCCAATGCCTTTCCCAGCTTTGCCTGCTGAGCTGAAGGGTGAGAGCATTGTATGGCTCCCCTCCCCGCTTCCCTGCCGGGTAACCGGCCTTGAGCTGACATCCGCCGGACTGCTGCGGCATCCGAAGCTCGTATCCTTTGGTCTCAACCCGTCAGGAGGGCGCTCATGAACCGAACAAGCTCATCTGCCAAGAAGCCTGCAACCGTCATGGTGGAAGGACAGGAAATAAAGATTACAAATCCGGATAAGCCGCTTTGGCCGGAGCACGGGATTACCAAATCTATGTATCTTGAGAGACTTGCTTTTCTGTCTCCTTTTTTGCTGAAGCACTGCAAGGACCGTTATTTGACGACCATCCGTTATCCGCATGGCTATGCCGACAAGTCGTTTTATCAAAAAAACTGCCCGGAGCCCAGACCTGATTTCGTTCATATCGCCCGCAGCGAGAATATCTCGTATGTGCATCTCGACAACCTGCCGACCTTGCTCTGGCTTGGCAATTTGGCCTGCCTGGAGTTCCATGCTTCCTTCGACCGGATCAGCAATCCCGATTACCCGACGGAGTGGATTCTGGACCTTGATCCTTCCCGAGAGGAAGAACCGCGCATCATCGAAGCCGCCGCGCTTGTAGGAAAGCTGCTGGAATCACTGAATATCGAGTCCGTTCCCAAAACCTCCGGAGCAACCGGCGTTCAAATTATCGTGCCGGTGCAGCAGAAATACAGCTTTGATCAGCTAAGAGGCTTGGGCCAATTTGTCGGCGATTACTTGTCCCGCGCTTATCCGCAGCTGTTCACCGTGGAACGGCTGACCAAAAATCGCGGCGACCTGATTTACGTCGACTACCTGCAGCATTACAGAGGCAAAACGATCGCAGCCCCATATACGCCTAGAGCACGTTATGGCGCCCCGGTCTCAACGCCTTTGAAGTGGGACGAGGTGTATGCCGGGGGCATCAAGCCAGCCGACTTCCATCTATTGAATATTGCAGACCGTCTGCAGCGTTACGGTGATTTGATTGATCTGGTCAAGCCTCAGGATTTAGGGCATGTACTGAGCTTTATAAACACATCCAAATAAGCCGCCCCTTTATAAAAGAGGCGACAACAATCGGGCAGCGGCTTCCGCTGCCTTTTCCTTTTTCCGTCTTTGCCGGAAGCCGGCCAGGTCCAGCTCTCTGCTGTCGAGCAGATCCTGTTCATAATCCTGCTTCAAATGCTTGATTGTCCCGGGATCAAACAGCACGGCGTTCTGCTCGAAATTGCTGTGAAAGCTTCTCATATCCATATTAGCCGTTCCGACAACAGCAAGCAGCTCATCCACAATCATGACTTTCGCATGGATGAAGCCTTTCTCATACCGGTACACCCGGACCCCTGCTTCCAGCATCCGTTCTACAAACGACAAGGTCGCCCACAAGACAAGCTGCGTATCTGCAATGCCAGGTATAATCAGCCGCACATCTACCCCGCTCTTCGCGGCACTCCCCAATATGGCCAGCAGACTCTCATCCGGTATAAAATAAGGCGTTGAAATATAAACACTCGACTTAGCCGCTTTCACGGCAGCAAAGGCCGTCTCCAGAATCGGCTCCCCGCTTCGGTCCGGGCCGCTTGATACAATAAGAACCGGCTCCTGCAAAGCATCATCCGGATCATGCTCAGGCATGTAACCGGCATGCACCGGCAGTCGCTCCTTGGCCGCAAGCTCCCAGTCTTTCATGAACAGCTCCTGCAGGAAATAGACGGAGTCCCCTTCAAGCCGCAGCTGCGTATCCCGCCAAAAGCCAAGCCTCTTATCCTTGCCCAAATATTCATCACCGATATTGATGCCGCCTACAAATCCGATTTTACCGTCAATAACAACGATTTTGCTATGATTGCGGCTGTTCAGCAGCCGCTTGAGCAACGCGACTCTGGCCGGTAAAAAGCAGCTGACCTGCACGCCTGACTGCTTAAGCTCGCGGATATACCTTTTACTCAAATTGACGCTGCCTATCCCGTCATAAAGAACGCGCACTTCGATGCCTGCCCTTGCTTTAGCCGTGAGCAGATCCAAGAACTGCCGTCCGATTCCGTCATCGCGGATCGTATAATAGTCCAGATGAATATGATGAAGAGCCTGCCCCATCTCTTCCAGGATAGAAGCAAATGTCTCCCGCCCGTTTGTCAGCACCTTCACCTGGTTGCCCAGCGTTACAGGCCTGCCGGAACAGACATGCAGCAGACGAAGCAGCTTTTCCTGCTCCAGCATACCTGTCTGACCAAGCTCTCCGGGACTGGTTGCACAAATCGACAGCCGTTCGGCAGCCTGCTCGTATTCTCTTGAAATATCCTGACCTGCCTTCACTCTCCTGGAGCGCCCAATCATCCAATATCCGGCAAAGCCTAGAAAAGGGAGCACTAAAGCAAGCACGATCCATGCGGCAGCCCTAGCCGGTATTCGCCTTTCCATCCACAGAATGACCGCGGGCTGAACGCTATATAACAGAAGAAGCATAATAATTGCAGTGAGCCAACCGATCATCCACGCACCCCATTACTAAAAACCCATTCACCCTAGTTTGGTCGACCGGACTAGAGCATATACTTTGAGATGCAAAACAGCCTGTTCCGCCGAGCATCTCGGGGACAGGCTGTTACTTCTTGGTTCCGGTATTTAATAAATAATGCTTCAGCGCATCCCGCCAAGGCTGCAGCGGAGTGAGGCTATTGCTGCGGATGGCACTGTGATCCATCACCGAATAATGCGGGCGAGGGGCAGGACGGGGAAACTCAGCTGTCGTGCACGGCTCGATCCGTGTGCGGCTCCCGCTCTCTTCCATGATCGCCTGCGCAAATTCGTACCAGGAGCAAATACCGCTGTTAGATGCATGATATATACCGTAAAAGTCGGTTTGAATGAGCTCCAGCATGAATAACGCCAAGTCCCGGGTATAGGTGGGCGAGCCCCATTGATCGGCTACAACGGTCAACTGATCTCTGTCTGAGGCAAGCTTCAGCATTGTTTTGACGAAATTATTGCCGTAACCCCCAAATACCCAGGATGTTCTGACGATAAAATATCGGTCATGAAGGCTGATGACCGCCTGCTCCCCGGCCAGCTTGGATTGTCCGTATACCGTTTGCGGATTGGTTCGGTCATATTCCTTGTAGGGAGCCGTCCCCGTTCCATCAAATACATAATCGGTACTGACCGCGCATAGCTTGGCGCCAATCTCTCTGGCTGCCACGGCCACATTACGGGTGCCTGCCGCATTGATCCGGAATGCTTCATCCGGCTCCGCTTCCGCCTGATCTACTGCTGTATAAGCAGCGCAATGAATAATGGCATCCGGACGAAGGAGGGCAAATACCCTTCTGCATTGCTCCAGATCTGTGATATCCAGCGCTGTGCGATCGAGTCCTATCATCTCGAATTTACCGCCGGTCTCCAGCATGACAAGCTCCCGTCCGAGCTGTCCGTTTGCTCCCGTAACCGCTACCTTCAGCTTTCTCTGCTCTTGTGAACCGGTCATTTGGACTCCAGCCTTTTCGCATACTGCGTATCGTAATAGTTCATATAAGCGCCGGATACAACCTGCTCCAGCCACTGCTCATTCTGCAGATACCAGGCAATTGTCGCTTTGATGCCTTCCTCGAAATTGTGCTGCGGCGTCCAGCCAAGCTCATTTTTGATTTTGCTTGCATCAATCGCATACCGGCGGTCATGGCCCAGACGGTCTTCTACATGACGGATCAGCGATTCCGGCTTGCCCAGCTCCTGCAGAATCGTTTGCACGACATGAAGATTCGTTCGTTCATTGCTGCCGCCGATATTGTATACTTGCCCGGTCCTGCCTTGATGAAGAACAAGATCAATCGCCCTGCAATGATCCTCCACATACAGCCAGTCTCTTACCTGAAGGCCGTCTCCGTATACCGGCAGCTGCTTATCCTGCAGCGCATTTTGGATCATAAGCGGAATAAGCTTTTCCGGAAATTGATAAGGTCCATAGTTATTCGAGCAGCGCGTAATAACCGCCGGCAGACCGAAGGTCTCGTAATAAGCGCGGACGAGCAGATCAGCCCCGGCTTTGCTGGCCGAATACGGACTGTTTGGTGCAAGCGGAGTTTCTTCCGTAAATAGTCCCTCAGCCCCAAGCGTACCGTATACTTCATCCGTGGATACCTGCACATATTTGGCCACCTGATACGTTTTGGACAAATCAAGCAGCGTCTGCGTTCCAATAACATTCGTATGCACGAATAGTCCCGGCTGCAAAATGCTGCGGTCAACATGGGATTCCGCGGCAAAGTTAATGACCGCGTCAATACCGGATTCAAAGAGCGGAGTAAGCGCCGCCTGATCGGCAATATCTGCTTTCACAAATGTATAGTTCGGATGGTTCTCAACCTGCCGCAAATTTTCTGGATTGCCCGCATACGTTAAGGAATCGACATTAATGATTTCATAGCCGGGGTAACGGCTTAACATATAATGAACGAAGTTGCTCCCTATAAACCCCGCCCCGCCTGTAATTAACAGTTTCATTTAGGAATGCTCACCCCTCATATACAAAATTGATTTCTGCCTGGGCAAGCCGTGGATGCTTGGCATCTTTATCCGACAATATCGGCTTAGAGACCGGCCAGTCTATACTTAGCGCCGGATCGTCCCAGGCAATACCTCTGTCATGCTCTGCGGAATACAAAGCGTCCACCTTATACTGTACTTCACAGCTTGGTACCAGCGTACAGAAGCCGTGGGCGAAGCCTTGCGGCACCAGCAGCTGTCTCTTATTCGCTGCGCTTAGAATAAAGCCCTGCCATTGCCCGAAGGTTGGCGAGCCTTGTCGTATATCTACAACAACATCATAAATCGCTCCTGCCGTGACTCGGACCAGCTTCGTCTGCGCTTTGGGCTGAAGCTGATAATGCATCCCCCGAAGAACTCCCGCTTCCACCGACAAGGAATGATTATCCTGTACAAAGGAATGGATGATTCCATTCTCACGCGCCGTCTTCTCGTTATAGCTCTCCGTGAAAAAACCTCTGTGATCGCCATATACAGGAGGCTCCAGCAGCTTAACTCCCGGCAGCCTTGTTTCCATTACGTTCATGCTTCACCATCCTGTTATATCAGAACTCAACTATATTATATATATTCGGCAAGCTCGTACTGACCCACGGGCATACGCCATTTTTCTCTCATCAATTCCATATAATTCTGTCATGTTTCGAGCTTTGCGAGAATAAAAGTCAATAGAACGTTCTAATCATGGCCGGAATGGAAGGAGGATCAACCTATCCCCATGTTTAAAGACAACAAGCGCGTTTCGACGACCGATACGTTAATTGGTCTTGGCACGCATATCGAGGGCAAGCTGATCAGCGAGGCAAACCTCCGCATCGAGGGAGAGCACAGCGGAGATATCGAGTGTCTGGGAGATGTCATTATCGGAGAGAACGGCATGGCACGCTCCAACATAACAGCCAGGGACATTACCATTGCCGGCAAAGTGTATGGTGAAGTAGTGGCAAAAGGAAGGCTGACCATTACAGCAACCGGTCAACTGACCGGCAGCATCTCTGCCCAAGGCATTATTGTTCAGGACGGCGGCATGTTAAACGGGAGCTGCCATATGGAGCGACCAAATGAGACGCGTACCCGCCCGCTGTCAGAGACGGGGAGCGGAAGCAGCTCAACCCAACCTTCCAAGGAACAAAGCCGCGAGAAGGAAAAAGCGCGCCAGGCGGTATGAGAAAACCTCTATCGAAGCTAAAAAACTCCCGTTTGGATCCTCTTGGAAGAGGAACCGAACGGGAGTTTTTATCTAATTTGGTTTTACGCTGCTACATCTCTCTTCTTAAATACATACCACGCGAGACCTACAAAGATGGCATAGTAAATCGCCAGCACCAGGACAGAGAAGCCCAGTGTCGTTCCATCCCGCATTGGGGTATCGTTCAAATATTGCGTAAGGTCAAGATGAATAAACAAGATATAATCCGCCCACTTATATTTAAGTGAAGCCAATAGAGGCGAGAAGGAATTAACCCCTAGAATCAGGAACAGCGACAAGCCGATTGCCAAAGCGCCGCTGCGGGACACTGTCGCAAGCATAAAGGCAAGCGTAGTGGTGACGACAAGCGACACATATTTCAGAAAGCTGTACTTCAGCAGATAAGCCATAACAGATCCCGAGACCAAAGGAGAAATGACTTCCGATGCCGTCTCATTCGTGTATCCGAACAGGATCATGTTCAGGATGACAGTAAACACCAGCATCACGACAACCATCCCAAGCGCATACAGCAGAACCGCGATGTACTTGGACAGCAGCACCTTGGATCTTGTCCAGGGACGAATCAGCAGCAGCTTGATCGTTCCGCTTGTGAATTCATCCGCCACGCTGGATGATGCGATAATAATCGTGAATACCGTAACAAGCATATACGAAATCATCACTTCCGTCATGATCATGCTCCACGCGGAGGCGGTGTGATTATCATCAACGAAATAACCAATAATGGAAATCGCCGCGATTAAAGCAAGCAATAAACCCAGCATGACATAGGTACGGGGACGGCGATAAATTTTCATATTTTCGTTCTGAACAAGCTTCATAAAATTAAACAATGCGTTCCCCCCCCGTTACTTCGAGGAATTGATCTTCAAGCGACTTGGTTTGAACGCGGATGCCGTATACCTTAATGCCCGCAGCAACCAATCTTGCATTAAAGTCTGCAGCAAATTCGCGGTTCGCTTCAATGACAAGACTGTCGCCTTCCCTGAACGCATCTTTGCCAAGCTCCGCCGCGACTGCAATCGCTTCGGCCTGCTTATCTACCTCAAACAGCATTTGGACATTGCTCTCGACATCCAGACCGCCTTGATTAATGGTCCGCACATCGATCAGCTTGCCGTTCTGAATAATCGCAACGCGGTCACACATAAGCTCCATCTCTGACAGCAAGTGACTGGAGACGAATACAGCAATCCCTTCATCCTTGGACAGCTGGCGAAGATAATCACGCAGCTCGCGAATGCCTGCCGGATCCAGCCCGTTCGTTGGCTCATCGAGGATAAGCAGCTTCGGACGGTGAAGGATAGCTTGGGCTACCCCAAGTCTTTGTCGCATCCCTAAGGAATATGTCTTGACCTTATCATGAATACGGGATTCCAGACCAACAAGGTCAATGACCTCCTGAATGCGCTCAGGCGTAACCCCTTCAATCATTCGTGCAAAATGGACAAGATTCTGATACCCGGTCAAATACTTGTACATCTCCGGATTCTCAACAATTGCCCCTACATTTCGGATTGCCTGCTGATACTGGCTGCGGATGCTGTAGCCGCCGATTTTGATTTCACCGGAGGTCATAGCCATGAGACCTACCATCATACGGATCGTCGTTGTTTTACCGGCACCGTTTGGCCCGAGAAAACCAAATACTTCGCCAAGCGGCAGATCAAGCGTCAGATTATTAATAATCGTCTTCTTCCCGATCCGCTTCGTAACCTGCTGCAGCTGTACGATCGGTTGCTCCATAATACCCTTTGCCCTCCTAAAATGAATGCAACGATTTGTATGATTCATTGCATACACTTTTTCCAAAATCTAGTTCTATGTATCGTGCGTCTATTATAGCGAATTAAAAGTGTGAGGGAAAGCGTTCTATCCATTAAGTCTTTATTTAAACTTGTGAACAGCCCGAGCAGCAGCCGAGGGGAAGGATAACACGGAAAAAGCCGGTCCGAAAAAGAGACTTTGCCTCATACATCCGCACCATTTTTCCGCAGCCCACACAATAAAAACATTCTTCCAGTTGTACCATCATTACTTTCCCCGCTTCCATGTCGATATACTTACTGTAGCAATTTCTCCAAGTTGTTACAATTCGTATCTTTACTTTATTGGATTTAGCGAAAGTTGTCAATACTTGTATTTAATTTGTCGTCTGTTCGCTTGTAAGCGTTTACAGTTATTGGAATAAAAACAGCGTCCTGTTAAGACGCCGTCTGGTCGATATCCATTTGTTCCTTCAGCAGATCATGAATCCGTTCCCGCTCTTCCCTGCTTACAATCAAGTACCACACTTGATTAATCGTACTACCCGAGCCGCTTATTTCTACCGTATCGATGTTGCCCAAATCTTCCCGGTAATCAGTCATAAAAGTTTTCATTTCTTCAAATGTAATGTTTGTTTTGACGCTTGTGCCAAGCTCTTTTAATATTTTTTGAACCTGCGTAATGTTCGAGAATTGAAGGGAGCTCTTCATGACCTCCACTAATATTTCCCGCTGCCGGGCATTTCGGCCCTGATCCCCTCTTGGATCCTCATAACGCATTCTGGAATATAGGAGTGCCAGCTCGCCATTTAACTTAATCTTGCCTTGATTAAATTGATGCTCCCCGTAATAAAACGTAAAAGGATTGTTCACTTCGACTCCGCCAAGGATATCAATCAAATGCTCGAAGCCTTCCATGTTAATCCGGATATAGTAGTCGATCGGATAATCGAGGAAATGCTCTACCGTATTTTTCGCCATCGTTACTCCGCCAAAGGCGTAAGCATGATTGATTTTATCCGTAGTCCCGTGCCCGATAATCTCAGTTCTTGTATCCCTCGGGATATTGAACATGAGGATGGATTTCTTCTCCGGGTTAACGGCAAGCACGATCAAGGTATCGGATCGGCCTTTATCATTCTCCCGCTCATCAACGCCCATGACCATAACGGTAAACGGATGACGTTTTTCTATGAGAGCCTGTACAGCCTGCTGCGGCTTAACGGTAACCTCCGGGTCCTTGCTTACATATACCGTTGGCTGAATCGGTTCATAAATCTTATCTGCCGTTTCTTTCACCGAGCCGTATAGATGCCAAACATATCCGGCCGTACCGGCAGCAATAATGACGAATCCGGCTCCAATGCCGATCAGCGCTCTTTTCCAGCCCCGTTTCATACTCCACTTCCCCCTTTTTCTTTACCGCAACAGCTTACTCTCTACATGGCAGGACTAACTTCCTCCCAATGATCAGCCAGAACAATCCGGTCATCTTCCATTAATGCTGTTCCGAAATGGACCTCCAGAATCGAGAGTCTGGATCTGGCGTGAACGGTATGTCTTTGCCCCGGCATGATCTCAATGACATCACCAGTCCGAACGATGGTTCTTTCCTCATTGCGGATCAGCTCTCCAACACCAGCCAGCACCGTCCAAATCTGTTTCCGTTTCATATAAAAAACGTAATTCAAATATCCGCCCTCGTTAACCTCGAGCTTTCTTGTTATGGATTGCTGCCCGTCTTCATCGTATGTGCAGTTTATGACAACCGCACTCCCCCAATTACCGGCTTCGTAACCGGGTACCAGCGGCAGCTGCTCATCCGCACAAGGATTCAGGAGCTTTTCTGGCTGCATAACAGCTCTCTGGTCAGCAATGAGAATTCCTGTTGCAGATATAGCTACCGTAATATCTTTCAGCCCCATCATAATTACAGGAACTGCCGAATCATTATAAATAGAAGCGTTTTCCGGCAGAGCAGCAGCAAGACTGTTCCAGCTGTTAATGCGATGGCAAGGCAACTCCGGCATTCGGAAGGTAGGACTTCCTTCGAATAACCGGGTCATAACCATTTCCAGCTTGCTGTGAATCCCTTCGTAACGCCGGTAAAGTTGTTCGTAGGAAATCGGCAGTCCTTCTTCCGCCAAGGCTGAAATAACACTCTCCAGTCGAAAGACGACAATGCCGCTTCCGTCGCTGGTTATGACATGGTTAAGCTGATGCCTGCGAAGCTGCTCGGGCAGCTCCTTCAGCGCCTCAAGCCATTCTTCTTCCTCCAGATACAAGTCCGACGGCACTACAGCAACCGTCTCATGGAGAGGCATGGACGCAACGGAATAAAGATAGGATGCGGCAAGCGCAACAGCAGGAAAGATCCCTTTAGCCTCTGGCTCCCGAATTACATTCAGGCTGAAGGAAATCTGATTACGCAAAGCCTCCGCCTGATTATGGCCGATCGCAATAAACGTATCCTGTTGCATGCCAACTTGGCCCAGCTGACGCCACAGCCTTTGCAGCAAAGACTCTCTATCACCTTCTGCTCCAGGCAGCAAAGGAAGAAGCTGCTTCGCACGCTTAGCATGAGAAAGCGGCCACATCCGTCTGCCTTGACCGCCGGCTAATAAAACGAGTCTCACTTGCTGCTCTCCCATTACATCCTCCTGTTTGTACCGTAGTAGGTGTAATACGGCTGTTCCTTGCTTTTCTTTTTCTTATTGTTGAGTACCACACCCAGCAGTCTCGCTTTGACATGCTCAAGACTGGCGTACATTTTTTTCGCTTGCTGGCGTTTTGTCATGCCAACACTAATGACGGCAACAACTCCGTCGCATTTGGATGCAAGCACAAGTCCGTCTGTCACGACAAGAGAAGGCGGTGCATCAAACAGGATCATATCGTAATGAGCGGTCAGCTCTTCGATGAACTGATTCATTTTTTTGGAGCCCAGCATTTCGGATGGATTGGGAGGAGTGGGTCCGGAAGCGATAAAGAATAAATTGTCAATAGAAGTGGAATGAACCGCATCCTGCCATTCCATCTGGTTCGCCAGTACATTCGATAATCCGGTCTGATTGGACTGCATGAAAAACGTATGAAGCGATGGCCGGCGCAAATCCGCATCAATGAGAAGCACGCGTTTGCCCTCCTGCGAGAAAGCTACGGCGAGATTCGCTATGGTTGTTGATTTGCCGTCACCGGACTGGCAGGACGTTACCATTAACGTTTTTACAGGCTCATCGATGGAGGAGAAAAGAATATTCGTGCGCAGGGAGCGGTACGCTTCAGCAATTGGTGAATCGGGATTAATCGTTGTAATCAGCTTGCTTTTTTCAATCGTGGATTGTTGCATGGTTAACCACCTGCCAGCTTTTATTAGAATGCCTTATGACTTAATGCGCGATATAAAGCGTGGATCTTATACTGCTGCGGGCTTTGACGAAGCAGCTCCTGATTCAGCATGCGGACCAGCACGGACCGAAGCCGGTTAGGAGGGTAGAAGGTAATGCCGTATTCGTATTGGTTATCCCTTGTGTTGCGCCATACGACATGACCGCGCAGATTAAAGGCAACACCGGAAATATTCATCTGGAAATCCATCAGGTAGCCTTTATGCACAGGAAAACGCAATCCGGACAAAAAGCTTAGCCCCTGCCTGCTAATGTTCAAGATCAGCACAGAGCATGTTGAAGCTGTAAGCAAGAGGCCCTGCTCATTCAGAAGACCTGCACGGGCGGTTATTCCTTCGTGGAGGTGAATACGGATATTGGACCTTTGTATAAAAGGGTCGGCACCCATGTTGAAGCATCTCCTTCTTCATAGGGAGGAATAAAGACAGCGAATTGTGTTAACAATAACTAAATGATACAATTTGTATCTTGCATTTCTTTCACTTTACGATACGTTATGTAACATGTCAAGCGAAAATAACTTTATTACGGATTTTTTGCGACGTTTCGTTGCAACAAATGAAATATTTACGTTTCCGTATTAATATAGGTGTAGCGGAAGTCAGTCATTTTAGGAGGATATAGGATGAATATAGGGAACCGAATTGCTGGCTTGAGGGAAGAAAAAAAGTGGACACAGGAGCAAACCGCCGCAAAGCTCGGCATATCCAGGGCTGCATTATCTCATTATGAGAAGAACCGCAGAGAGCCTGATACGGAGACGCTAGCAAAGTTTGCTGACCTGTATCATGTATCGATAGATTATTTGGTAGGAAGAACGCAGAATACTCAGGCGGCGTTAAGCGAAGATATTAGAAGCTTTGTCGATCATCTGGAGCTTTCTGACGAAGAGCTGCTGGAGAAGTACAATTTGAGTGTGGATGGTCGGAAGCTTACTGCAGAAGAAACGAAACGGTTCATTGCCTTTGTTCGGGCAGAACGTATGATGAACTAGGGCTGCGGCAATTGTTAGGGCTGGATAAGATCCGTAGGCCATTTTTCTTGCGGAATATCCAACTGAATTAATATTTCTCTAATATTTAGCTCAGTACGTTTATCTTCAGTGCTTGTTGCTTGCATCTCTGCTTCTCTCATCTTATCCGACTCCTACTCCTAATAAAGTGAAACAATAATGTTATTATACCTAACAATATAGCTGGAATATGTCGGAAGTTGTGGTAGGTTTAGTTCTTTTTTTGTCGAAAATAGGAATATATGACCATCTTTTAAAGAAAAGCGAGTCGATTTTTATGGAAGCCTTTGTAAATTTTTTAAGCAAATGGTTAGCGAAAGGTTAGAAGCAGATAGAGGATGCTCCTAACCTTTTTTTCATAATTGGATATCGACATCAACGGGGATCTCATGTAAAGTAGACAAACATGGAACTGGAATAATTAAACATTATTAGGGAGGCGACATGCATTCAAGATCCAACGGTCTCAGGCGACTAAGAATGTTTGCCGCATTCATCGGCATCGTTCTTCTTACGGTCATTGTCTTCTTTGCATTGGCGATTATCATTTCACCTGAGGGTGATGAAGGTATGCTTATGGTGATTGGGATCACCATCTCCCTTCAGCTCTCGTTCCTTACTGCTTACATCCTATGCAAGTCCAAAACATAAAATAACCGTCTCGCAATGAGACGGTTATTTTATGTGATTGACGTGAAACAAAACATGTTTGCTTAGCCGGCTGTTCTTCTCTACCCTTGGATGCTCAAACGTTTGAATAAAGCGCATTCCAATCTTCTTCATCACATTCTTTGAACCTTTATTAATCTCAGCTGTAAAGCTATAGACATCCGTAAAACCAAGTTTATCAAAGCCATACTGCAAACAAGCATCCGCTCCCTCTGTTGCGTATCCTTTGCCCCAAGCTTCCTTGGTCAGCCGCCAGCCAATCTCCACACATGGTGTAAAATCAGCTTCAAAGGTTGCTTGATGGAAACCAATAAAACCAATAAACGCATTGTTCTCCTTCGTCTCCACCGCATATAAGCCATACCCCAAGTCTTTAAACTCATTCGTAATTACCTCATAGAACGCTATTGTTTCTTCTTCCGACAAGGTCTTTGGAAAATACTCCATTACCTTTTCATCCTCGTTCATCCGAATAAACGGCCCCAGATCTGCCTCTCGCCAGTCACGCAATCGCAATCTTGGGGTCTCTATGTAGATCACTGAATGCCCTCCTTTCTGAAAGATTATTGTATCTTCTCTCAAACCGTCAGCTCATTTTCCGACTTCAGTCGAATAGCGTTCTGCAATAATCGTTCCAGCAGCGCGCCAAAGATAGCTATAACAAACGAAGCAAAGGTTACTGCTAAACCGACTACTATAATCCCAGGCGCCTCTTCCTGTCTGGCCGTAATGAACACGACTGGCAGCATCACCACAAAAATCATGCCGATACTGAGACCACAATATTTAATCTTCTTTAATGCTCTGACGGACAGCTCTGAAAAAGCGATATTGTTATCAATGTAACCGAGTAATTTCAAGGCCATATACAATGCGATGAAATAAGGAATTACGGCAGCAAAAAAACCGATATCGGATACATGCATTTTACCTGGAAATTGATCAGGGTTATCTCGAATTAAAGCAATCATCGCTATAACACATACAGCAATCGCAGGCATTGCCAATATAATCACCGTAATTTTCAAAAACAAAGTTGATGCACGATTCATAACAACCACCTCATCCGTGTAGACTCAGTGATATTATAATGTCTAATTTATCGTTTTACAATATATTTTAATTGTTTTGTGAGGTGTTTCTCACTAGGAAATTGAGGGAATGGTTCCACATTCCCCTCCCCTGTCCTATCTCATTCAGGCGAGCGGCTTTTTGCTTAGCCTGCCTTTTTTTGAGTGGTGGCTGCGAGTGGATAGAGGAAAAGTATCTCCTGGAGGAGTGCAACGTTCGCCTTTGAAATCGTGGGACAGCCTCAACTTCTAATCAAAGTCCCACGATTTCAACAGCGACACCGAATGAGAGACAGGCGTATTGAACTGTCTCTCATTCGGTGTACCGTAAGGAGATACTTTCCCGGCATCCAGAGTACACAGCCACCACTCTCTACAAAAAAAAACAGGCTGAGCAACTGCCCAGCCTGTTTCCCTTTATCCTCCTGTACGAGCCAGCTCTTTCATGCTTGCTTCAAAAGCAGCAAGAAGCGCTTTGTCGTCAGTCAGTCCTGCATCTTCCGCTTTGCGGATATGCTCCATCATTTTTTTGTAATCCTTCGGAATAACCTTCACGAATTTCGTGATCGATAAATTCCAATCGCTCAGAACACGCGAGCCAACTGCAGAGCCCGTGTAATCCACATGACGCTCTAGCAGGCCGCGAAGCTCAGCAACATCTTCTTCTGTCTCAAGACGCTCCAGCAGAACCATCTCAATGTTGCAGTTCTTGTAGAAGTCGCCATGCTCGTCGTAGATGTAAGCAATGCCGCCGGACATACCTGCCGCAAAGTTCCGGCCTGTGCTGCCGAGAATAACAACCCGGCCGCCAGTCATATATTCACAGCCATGATCGCCTACGCCCTCAACAACAACCTTCACGCCGGAGTTCCGAACCGCGAAGCGTTCGCCTGCGATACCGCGGATGTATACTTCACCATCCGTTGCACCGTAAAGCGCCGTGTTGCCGATAATGACGTTCTCTTCGGCCACGAATGTAGCTTTCGGAGATGGAGCAACGATAATTTTACCACCGGAGAGGCCTTTGCCAACATAGTCATTGGAGTCGCCTTCAAGCGAGAGCGTGATGCCCTTCGGAACGAATGCTCCAAAGCTTTGACCGGCAGTACCAACGAAGTGGTAGGAGATTGTATCTTCAGGCAAGCCTTTCGCGCCGTAACGGCGGGTTACTTCGCTGCCGAGAATTGTACCCACTACACGGTTTGTATTGCAGATCGGGAATGTGCCGCGAACACGTTCGCCGCTTTCCAGTGCCGCTGCTGCTCCAGGAACAAGCTCTTGCATGTCGAGCGACAGCTCGAGTCCATGGTTTTGCTCTTGTACGTTATGACGCGCTGCGTCTTGCGGTACATCCGGGGAATGCAGCAGAAGGCTAAGATCAATTCCTTTTGCTTTATAATGATCAACCAGGTTTTTCGATTCGAGAACGTCGACACGGCCAACCATTTCTTGAATAGTACGGAAGCCAAGCTCTGCCATAATTTCACGAAGCTCCTGCGCAATGAAGTGAAGATAGTTCACGACATGGCTTGGATCGCCCATAAATTTAGCGCGAAGCTCTGGGTTTTGTGTTGCAACGCCAACCGGACAAGTATCGAGCTGACATACGCGCATCATAATGCAGCCTAGTACGACAAGTGGAGCAGTCGAGAAACCATACTCTTCAGCACCAAGAAGGATTGCAATCGCAACGTCGCGGCCGTTCATCATTTTACCATCGGTTTCGATAACGACACGGTCACGCAGATTGTTCAGCATCAACGTTTGATGCGTTTCTGCAAGACCAAGCTCCCATGGCAGACCCGCGTGGCGAATCGAGTTCATTGGTGATGCGCCAGTACCCCCGTCATAGCCGCTGACCATGATTACGTCTGCGCGTGCTTTAGCAACGCCGGCAGCGATTGTGCCTACGCCAACCTCGGATACCAGCTTCACGTTAATGCGAGCGCGAGGATTCGCGTTTTTCAGATCGTGAATCAGTTCGGCAAGGTCCTCAATCGAATAAATATCATGATGCGGAGGCGGCGAGATCAGGCCTACACCCGGAGTTGAACCGCGAACTTCAGCAACCCAAGGATAAACCTTGCGTCCTGGAAGCTGACCGCCTTCACCCGGTTTCGCGCCTTGCGCCATCTTGATTTGAATCTCATCCGCATTCACAAGGTAGTTGCTCGTTACGCCGAAGCGGCCCGATGCAACCTGTTTGATCGCGCTCCGGCGGGAATCGCCGTTCGCATCAGGGATAAAGCGTGCAGGATCTTCGCCGCCCTCGCCTGTATTGGATTTGCCGCCAATACGGTTCATTGCGATAGCGAGGCTTTCATGCGCTTCTTTACTGATCGAACCAAACGACATTGCGCCTGTTTTGAAACGTTTGAAGATGGATTCTACCGGCTCGACTTCCTCGATCGGCACCGATTGACGCCCATCCTTGAACTGGAGCAGCGAACGAAGCATCATATGCTTCTTGTCCTCGCCTTGCACCATGTTCGAGAACTTCTTGTACAGCTTATAGTCGTTCTTACGGGATGCCATTTGCAGCGTATGAATGGTTTGCGGGCTGAACAAATGGTCTTCGCCGTCTTTGCGCCATTGATAATCGCCGCCGGAGTCGAGCTCTTTCTCCCCGCCCTCTTGGTCAGCGTAAGCTTTGTTATGACATTTCAGCGCTTCTTGGGCGATGATATCCAGACCAATACCGCCGATACGCGATGGCGTCCATGTGAAGTACTCGTTGATCAGCTCTTCTTGCAGACCAAGCGCTTCGAAAATTTGCGCGCCGCGGTACGACTGAATCGTCGAGATACCCATCTTGGACAATACTTTTGTTACGCCCTTCGTAGCAGCTTTAATGTAGTTCTTAACAGCCTTCTCATGCGAGATATTGCTCAGCATGCCTTGGCGGATCATATCATCAAGCGTCTCGAACGCCAGGTATGGGTTAACCGCATTGACGCCGTAACCGAGCAGCAGCGCATAATGATGCACTTCGCGCGGATCGCCGGATTCAAGCAGAATCGCAACCTTCGTTCTTGTGCCTTGACGGATTAAGTGATGGTGCAGGGCAGATACGGCAAGCAGCGATGGAATCGCAGCATTGTCTTTATCAAGACCGCGGTCAGACAAAATAAGAATATTATGACCTTTTTCAATAACGCGGTCTGCCGCTTCGCGCATCAGCTTAAGTGCGGAACGGAGTCCTTCTTCGCCTTCAGCCGCCGGGAAGAAGATCGGAAGCGTAATCGACTTGAAGCCTGGACGGCGTACATGGCGTAGCTTCGCGAACTGCTCGTTCGACAGAATTGGCGTATCCAGCTTGATATGGCGCGCGCTTTCCGGTTCAGGCTTCAGCAGGTTGCGCTCAGGCCCGATCGTTGTGCCAACGGCTGTAACGATTTCTTCACGAATTGCGTCAATCGGCGGATTCGTTACTTGCGCGAACAACTGCTTGAAGTAGTTGAACAGACGCTGCGGACGTTCCGACAATACGGCAAGCGGCGCATCGTAACCCATGGAAGCAATAGGCTCTTGGCCGCTGCTTGCCATTGGTTCAAGCACTTTGCGAACATCTTCGAAGGTGTAGCCGAATGCCTGCTGACGCTGCTGCACCGTAGCATGATCCAGTTCAGGAAGCTCAGGCGCGTCCGGCAACGCTTCAAGGTCTACAAGATGCTCGTCGAGCCATTCACGGTAAGGCTGTTCAGCCGCGATTTGCGCTTTCACTTCCTCGTCGGAAATGATGCGGCCTTCTTTCGTATCTACAACGAGCATGCGGCCCGGACGGAGACGGTCTTTGTACAAAATCTCTTCGGGAGCAATTTCGACAGTGCCGGCTTCGGAACCGAGAATGATATGATCGTCTTTCGTTACATAATAACGGGCTGGGCGCAGGCCGTTACGGTCCAAGTAAGCGCAGATTTGCGTACCGTTCGTAATCGCCATTGCGGCAGGTCCGTCCCACGGCTCCATCAGGGTGCTGTGGTATTCGTAGAATGCTTTTTTCTTGTCGTCCATGCTTTCATGGTTCGACCAAGGTTCCGGTACCATCATCATCGCAACATGCGGCAAGGAACGGCCGGACAAATGCAAGAATTCGAGTGCGTTGTCGAACATCGCCGTATCTGAACCATCCGGACTGATTACCGGTTTTACTTTCTCCATATCGCTGCCGAACAGCTCGGTCTCGAACAACGTCTGACGGGCATGCATCCAGTTGATGTTGCCGCGCAGCGTATTGATCTCGCCGTTGTGGATCAGGTAATGGAACGGATGCGCACGCTCCCAGCTCGGGAAGGTGTTCGTGCTGAAACGGGAGTGAACAAGCGCCATAGCCGACACGACAGACTCGTCGTTCAGCTCCAGATAGAACGAGCGTACTTGCTCCGTTGTCAACATCCCTTTGTATACGATCTTCTTGCTCGAAAGGCTTGTGAAGTAGAACATCTCTCCGCCTTCTTTGCCTCCGAAACGGATCGCAAGTTCCGCACGCTTGCGGATGACGTACAGCTTGCGCTCAAAGGACAATTCGTCCTGAAGCCCAGGGTTCTTAGCGATAAACACTTGGCGAACGAACGGCTTCACCGACAAAGCGGATTGGCCAAGCTTCGAATCATCCGTTGGAACCGTACGCCAGCCGATCAACGTTTGGCCCTCTTCCAGGATAATGTTCTCCAGTTCACGCTCAAACGAGCTGCGGATCGCTTCATCATGCGGCATAAACAATAGGCCGACTGCATATTCTCCTTCTTGCGGAAGGTCAATCTCAAGCTTTTTCAGTTCACGTGTGAAGAAATCATGCGGAATTTGAAGCAGAATACCTGCGCCGTCCCCCGTATTTGGTTCGCTGCCTTGACCGCCGCGATGCTCCATATTCTCGAGCAATGTCAGCGCCTGACGAATGACAGTATGCGATTTTCTTCCCTTGATGTTTGCCACAAATCCCATGCCGCATGCGTCTTTTTCATAGCGCGGATCATATAGACCTTGTTTCGGCGGTAATCCAAAAATTTTCTCTTTCATCGTGTGCAACCTTTCTATCAGAAGATTTTTGGGCAAGCATAGCTCAATAACGGTATATCGAACGGCAGCAATCGAGGCGCATCGGCCTGTCGCTTGCCATTCTTTCGAGCTTAAACGTGATGGCTTAATGCCAACTTTCCGCGGACACAAACTTTTCCGTAGCTTTTAAAGGAAATCGTTCGTATCTGGTGGAAAATAATTAGCATCATGAAGCTTTCGTTTAAGATTGACCATGTTCCGGGCCGTGTTCCGCCATTGCGGTTATTATATTATTTTAACATCAGGCTAAAAGGGAATCAATTTAATATTTTTATGAATGTGATAAAACTTTACTTTACAGCACATTGTTCGTGTTCTTATACTATGCCTAACATTTTATCAAAAGGGGGATGAACATTTGTATAGCAAATCAAGGAAATTTCAATTCGCATGTGCAATACTGGCCTTTATCATCTTAACTGTATCAGCCTGGGGAGGGTCATCCAGAGCAGCAGCATCCGGAGAGCCTGAGCCTTATCAGATAGTCGCGCTTGGCGACTCCCTGACCGCCGGATATGAGCATGGTTATACCGAGAAATCCATTCCTTACGGTTATGTCGAGCAAGTGTACGAGCAGGCGTTATTCCACGGCCTTCGTGCGGAATATGTCAATTACGGGATTATCGGACTCAAGGCTGAAGGACTAAATCTGCTGCTCCAGGCCGTCTCCGGGGGGCGATCCGTCAAGCCCGATGACATTCAGAAAAATCTGCAGGATCCGCGCAAGGACAACCTTGTCGGACAAACGGCTCAAATGGCTAAATCCATACAATCTGCGGACCTAATCGTTCTAACGATCGGAGGAAATGATCTTATTCCCGTTATGAGCAAGCTGGACTCCGGCGCAACAGCCGAGGAAGTTACTACATATATCCAAACCGTATTGGATCAGTATGAAAAAGATCTCGAAGCCTCGATCCGAACGATAGCGGCCCTAAATCCGGAAGCGCAACTGGTTATCTCGGATCAATATCTGCCGGTTCCGGCCCCGGTGAAGTTCGGCTCTGCCACGATCGAGCTGTACCCCGAAGCTAAACGCAAGCTCCTGCTTGACGGCGTAACCAAGCTGCGGAGCAAGCTAGATCAAGTCAGCACCCGAGTGTCGAAAGACGGTATCAAGCTGCAAATCGCTGATGTCAGCAGCTTGTTTGTAGGCCATGAGCTTGAGTTCACTTCCATTGCCGAAGGTGATATCCACCCGAATCATAAGGGTTATGCGGCAATGGGACGCGCGTTTGCGAATACGATTTGGGGGGATTACCGGACTGTCCGCCCGCGTCTGGCTAATGTTCAAATGTCTGTTGTAGTAGACGGCAAAGAACTGCCTGCCGGATCCGCTCCTCCCGTTCTCCGCAGCAACCGGAGCTTTGTAGCGATGAGGGATATTACGGACGCCTTAGGCGCGAAACTGGGCTGGAATAATGCAGCCCAAAGCGCAACCGTCACCTATAACAGCCATAAAGTCATCTTTACGATTGGTTCCGCTTATGTAACGATCGACGGCAAGAAGGTCAAGCTGACTACACCGCCAGCATTCCTGCTTAAATCAGGCAAGGAAACCAAAACCTATTTGCCGCTTGCCGCCTTGTCTGAAGCACTTGGCCTCCAGGTCACTTACCGCAGCACCATGCAAACCGCCTTCATTAATAAATAAATGCCGCAGTCCGCAAAGCGGCTCATATAGTAGAAGAAATTATTTTAGTTACTTATATTCCTTTCGTAACTCCTTCAAGAGCTCCAGCCCGCGCGCGGACCAGCGCATCAGACGGTCCAGCGCGGCGATCTGGGCGGCAACCGCCTCATGCAGCGAGACATTGTAATCCGGCACATCCCCGTCAAACGGCTTCAGATCCCGAAGCGGCACATTTGTTTTCTCCGTATAGCTCAAAGCTCTGCGCTCATGGAACATCGCAACATCCGGGTTATAGGGATGATGCAGATCCCCCTGTTCGGGATGCTTCAATACCGCCAGCACCTTAAATACAGCACGCGGCCCGTTCACTTCAACAATTTCACCAATATACTGTCCTGATCTTACATCCGCCTTGGCAATCGCGCCGGGAACGATAAAATCACGATTTATCTCTTGCATATGTAGAGTCCTCCTAAAAAGAATTATGAAGCAATTCTTGCTTCGTAAGCATAGCCTTTAATTTCCGTGCCTAATTTGCACATTTGAATGCTCGCTACTTATTTCCAATGTGCTATAATACCGCTTAGTACTTTGAACAATATTTATTTACCCAGCAGCAATTCACCCTATCATATAAGAATATTTTCTTGCAAATCAACCATGATCTATACGTTTGCGGCGCGGGCAGCCCGATATAGGACTATCGCACCTGCAACTTCAATAGCAGGATGACTTGTTTTAAATCGAGCAGAGTCGTAATATGGAACTAGAAAAGTAGGTGACATTATGCGTAAGAAAAGAGTGCTCCTGCTCTCCGAAGGATTCGGATCAGGGCACACGCAAGCCGCGCATGCGTTGGCAGCAGGCCTGCGCCAGCTCAACCCGGATATACAGACCCGCGTGATGGAGCTGGGCAATTTTCTTAATCCCGTGCTAGGACCTTTAATCATTTCCGCCTATCGCAAAACGGTAAGCAAGCAGCCGAAGATGGTTGGCTTGATGTACCGCAGCAATTATAAAAAATCGCTTAATCGATTCATGCAGCTTGCGCTTCACCGGATGTTTTATACCCATACCTCGCAGGTCATCGCCCAGCTTAAGCCGGACCTTGTTATCTGCACGCATCCTGTTCCGAACGCGGTTGTCAGCCGGCTGAAGCGGCTTGGCCTCAACATTAAGCTCTGCACCGTCATAACCGATTATGATGCGCACGGTTCGTGGGTGAACCAGGAGGTAAACAAATTTCTGGTATCGTCCTCCCTCGTGAAGGACAAGCTCATTAACCACGGTGTTCCCGATAACCGGATCGATGTCACCGGCATTCCTGTTCATCCTCATTTCTGGAAAAGCTATGACAGAGCAGAGATCAGACAGCAGTTTGGCCTGAAGGAGCTGCCTACCGTCCTTATTATGGGCGGCGGCTGGGGACTTATGTACGAGGACAGCCTGCTGGAATATATGACGAAATGGCGCGATCGCATTCAGTTTATTTTTTGCGTGGGAAACAATGATAAAGTGAAAGAAAAGATGCTTGCGAACCCGAGGTTCAAGCACGAGAACATCCGGGTTATCGGATTCACCAAAGAAGTAAGCAAGCTGATGGACGTAGCGGATGTGCTTGTAACAAAGCCGGGAGGCATGACCTGTACAGAGGGCATGAGCAAAGGCATCCCGATGTTGTTCTATGAGCCGATTCCCGGACAGGAAGAGCAGAATTGCGAGTACTTCATCAGGAACGGCTTCGGCGAGATGCTGGAGACGACCGAAACGGTCGACAGATGGATGGCTGCAATTCAGCAGACAGAAACATCTTCTCGTTACCGCCAAGCTTTGATTAACAAAAGAAACGAAGAATATAATCCGCTTACTTGTCCGAAAGCCGTCTTGCAGCTGTTGCAATGACGGCTTTTTGCTTGCACAAAATCCTCCCCCGTTCGAATAGTACAAACCTTTTCCGGTTATTGTTATTATAGAGAAGGATACGTAGATCGCAGTCGAATAGCAAAGGGAGCGGATTAGGATGAAGGAACGGAGCATGGACGGAAAAACAATCATTCTGCGTCTCGAGATCGATACCCAGCAGGCGTATTTCGGCAAAGCCGTCTCCGCCATTGAAGCGGCAGGCGGCGATATTGTAGCCATTGACGTTATTCAAACCGACAAGCAGATTAGCATACGGGACTTGACGGTCAAGATTGCGGAAGCCGGTGCTGCCGAACGGCTGCAAGCCGCTCTTCAGAGCGTGCCGGGCATTCGCCTCCGGCATGTGTCCGACCGCACTTTTCTTTTGCATCTTGGCGGAAAAATAACGATACAGCCCAAAACCCCCATACAAAACCGGGATGATTTATCACGCGTGTATACGCCGGATGTCGCGAGGGTCTGCCAAGCCATTGAAGCCGATCCCAAGAAGGCATTCACTCTCACCATCAAACGCAATACGGTTGCCGTCGTCTCCGACGGGAGCGCAGTGCTTGGCCTGGGCAATATCGGCCCTTATGCGGCAATGCCCGTGATGGAAGGCAAAGCGATGCTGTTCAAGCAATTTGCGGACGTGGATGCTTTCCCCATCTGCCTCGATACGCAGGATACCGAGCAGATTATTGCCTCCATCAAGCATCTCGCCCCTGCATTCGGCGGTATTAATCTGGAGGATATATCGGCACCGCGCTGCTTCGAGATTGAGCGCAGGCTCCGCGACGAGCTTGATATTCCGGTTTTCCACGATGATCAGCACGGGACAGCCGTCGTGCTGTACGCAGGACTTCTGAATTCCTTAAAGTTGACGAAACGAAATATTGAGGATACGCGGTTTGTCGTGTGCGGGATTGGCGCTGCCGGGACGGCATGTACGAAAATGCTTCTGGCAGGCGGTGCAAAGCATATAATCGGCGTTGACCGCGAAGGCATTCTGACAGCAGATCGTACTTACAGCCATCCAATGTGGCAGTGGTATGCACAGCATACAAATGAAGCCCGTATCAGCGGAGGGCTAAAAGAAGCGCTCGCAAATGCCGATGTATTTATAGGGGTGTCGGCTGGCGGCATTTTGACCAGAGAGCATATTGAATCCATGGCACCTGATCCCATTGTGTTCGCCATGGCCAATCCCGAGCCCGAAATTCGGCCCGAGCTTGCCGAGGATATTGTTGCTGTCATGGCTACGGGAAGGAGCGATTATCCAAATCAAATTAACAATGTTCTCTGCTTTCCCGGCATCTTCCGAGGAGCGCTGGACAGCCGCGCGGTCACCATCAACGAGCAAATGAAGCTCGCCGCCGCAGAAGCCATCGCCTCCGTCATCAGCGAGGATGAGTTAAGCAGAATCTATATTATTCCAAGCGTATTTAATACGAGAGTTGTCGAAGAAGTTCGCCGCCGGGTCATCCAAGCCGCGCAGGACAGCGGCGCAGCCCGCAGAAGACCACGGGAATAAGGAAAGCGATATAATACAATTTTGTCTTAATCTCGAATGGGAGATTAAGACAAATTGTTGTGCATGCCTGTCCGTTTATACTATAATAACTAGGTTAATAGTTTAATAGTATGACACCGCAGGAAGGATGTTTAACGAATGGCTAAGGCTTTAGCATCATTGCAGAAAAGGGAAAATATCCCTGAGCTGCTTCTCGTACGGGCAATGGCCATTATCGGTGTTCTGTCCGTTCACTCAACCTCGTTTGCCACTGTTGATATGGTAAATTCGAATTATTTTTTTCTTTATAACTTTTTCAATATTTTCATGAAAATCGGTACAACAACCTTTATCTTTCTAAGCAGTTTTGTCCTCTTCTATAATTATTACTCCCGGCCTTTGGACAAGCAATTGCTTGGAAGCTTTTATAAGAAGCGTCTGCTGTACATTATTATTCCGTATCTGGTCTTCTCTTTGTTTTACTTTACAATTCTGCATTTCACTTATTACCCGGACCGTTCGTTATCAACGGAATTTGATATTTTCATCGATAAAATATTAACCGGCAAGGCCTATACGCATTTGTATTTCGTGTACATCAATATTCAGTTTTATCTCATGTTCCCGTTGTTCCTGTGGCTGATGAAAAAATATCCGCGCACGGTCAAATGGGCGATTCCAACGGGCATTGCCCTCCAGTGGGGCTTCTTCATGCTTAATAAATACGGCCTGGAGACACCGGTTCCTAACCGAGGCAGCTGGTCATTCTCTTATTTCTCGTATTATCTGCTTGGAGCAGCTCTCGGAATCTATTATCCGAAAATAAAACAGTGGGTTATCATTGCAAGAGAACATGCTACCGCAGCCCGCGTAGCCACATGGATTGCCTTATGGGTTTGCTGGATCGCTGCCGGATTAACGCATGTGTACCTGTATTACGAAACCAGACTCCACCGCGATTCGTTTAATACTACATTGTTCGATCTCGTTTGGAATATTCATGGGGTGCTTACGGCCCTTGTATTAATTCAATTATCCTTTATTTTATCCAGAAAACTGCCAAAGGTCCTAACCCGTCTAATTGCAAGGCTTGGTGCATTATCGTTTGGCATTTATCTGATTCATCCATTTTTCCTGCTCGTCTACCGGCAATATCCGCTTGATACGGGAACGGCTTGGCTGCTTCATTTCTGGTATCTTGGAGGCTTTGCGCTCGCCCTCATTGGATCCTGGATCGTTGTTGGCTTCTTCGCCCGCTATGTGCCGTTTAACTGGATTGCCTTCGGTAATCTGCCAAGGCCGAAAAAACGGCCTGCACAGCCGGTTCTTCCGGAAAGACAGCTGGACGCGTAATTCATCTGTAGGAGGAAATAAGTTTGAGAATGAAAGTGATTGCTGCACTCCTCGTCATCGCCATTGCGATCACTTGGCCAGTGTCTCAGTATCAGCTGAACGCTGCTAATAACAAACCTGCACATTACAAAAACAAGGTTATTGTCCTCATGTACCATCATATTGATATGAAGGAAAGCGGGGCAACGATTTCCCCCAGCCGGTTCGGCACCCATATGAAGCTTCTGAAAGAGAACGGCTACAATGTCATCAGTGTTGAGCAGTTTATGGACTTCATGCAGAACAAGGGAAAGGTACCGGATAATGCAGTCGTCATTACCTTCGATGACGGCTATGAAAGCTTTAACCTATATGCGGTACCGATATTGAAGAAAAATAATTTTGTCGCCACTCATTTCATTATTGGCGCAAGCAGCGACAAACAAAATGTACACACCAAGCATTTGTCCTGGGATACCATGCGCAAGCTTAAAGCCGAGGGCTTCAGCTTCTACAGCCATACTTACAATCAGCATGACTATGTTCCGCTCGATAAAAAAGGACATAAGAAAGGCCCTATGCTAACCAATCAAATCTACCTGAAAGATAAAGGCCGGGTCGAAACCAAAAAGGAATATACGGCTCGCGTTGCAGCTGATGCGCAGCTGATGGAGAAACGTTTGAAGGAAGAGCTCAATAATACCCGTCAGATGATCGCTTTTCCGTTCGGCGCCTTTAACTCCACAGCCAAGCAGCTTGAGAAAAATGCAGGCGTCGCTTTATTCTTCACTACACATCCAGGCATCAATAGACCGGGTTCCGATGAAGTATTCCGCCTGAATGCCGGCACACCGGCGCTTACGGCCAATAAATTCCTCAAGATGATGAAGAAATACGGATGACGATCCCAAAATAAAAACCTTAGCCGGGACGGCTAAGGTTTTTATTTTGGGACTTATGATTGCGGAGTACCAACCGCTGTGCCGGATTCATGGGGCTCCACATGCACATGAACGCTCATAATGTTATGCTTCCCCTCCATCCGCTGCTCAATCTCATCGCTGATCCGATGGCTCTCGATAAGCGACAAGCCGGGATCAACCTGCACAATGACATCGATCAGAACATTGCTTCCATGTACGCGGGCCTTAATATCTTTTATCGATTCGACGCCTTTGGTCCGTTCAATAGTAGAACGGAGCGTCATCAGTTCATTGGCATCAAAGCCGTCCGTAAGCGCATGGGTCGAGCTGTAGAAGATTTCCCAAGCCGTCTTGCAGATGATACCGCCCACTACAAGCGCGGCTACCGGGTCAAGCCAAGGCATGCCAAACTGGGCGCCAATAATACCGATCGCTGCACCAACACTGACGAGCGCATCCGATAAATTATCTTTGGCCGCCGCATGCAGAGCCTGATTGTTAATCCGGTTGGCCAACCTGCGGTTATAGACATAAACAATCCCCATGCAGACAGCAGCAAACAAAGCGACCCACGCAGAAGTCAGTGAGGGCACCGTTTGCTCTTCCGAGAATAAGGAGCGTACCGTATTGATAATAACCTGCAAACCTACCGTAGCCATAATAAACGAGGCAATCAGAGCCGCAATCGTCTCCGCTCGAAAATGTCCGTATGGATGATCCTTATCAGGCGGCTTCTGCGATATTCGCAGGCCGATCAGTACGGCTGCCGATGCTACAATATCCGTCAGGTTATTAAACCCGTCCGCAACGAGCGCTCCAGAGGCGAACCAATAGCCGGCGCCAAGCTTGATGGCCGACAGCCCGATATACGCGCCGATGCTGACCAAGGCTCCCTTCTCGCCCTGCTTGATCTCTTCATACTGATTCATTTATATCCCCTAACCTCATTTCATCATTAATCCATGAATGCAATATGAGTTATCATACCCGAACAAATGGATGTGGGTCTAGAGAAACAGTGTTTACCATATACGCACTTTTATGCATGGAGGAAACTTATAATAAGGGATTGCTATTGCTCGGGACTCCATCGTGCTGCGTAAAAGGTTTGGACCTCCAATCGCTGTTGTTCCCCGTATTTCTTTAATCAATGGGCTAAGCGGTTGAAATCCGGGAACAAAGGCGAACGCTGCGCTTCTCCGGCTCAAACCTTTTACTCCGCACAGATAGGTGATCTCCTTACAAAAAGCAAATTCATATAAAATATAAAAAAACAAAAAGCCGTACGAATTTGAAATCGTACGGCTCAATATTGATTATTTATACCGCGTACATACGCTCGCGGAGAGCTTTAATCTCATCGCTCTCGAGGTACTCGTCATAAGTCATCATTCTGTCGATCAAACCGTTAGGCGTGATCTCCATGATGCGGTTCGCGATTGTTTGCACGAATTGATGGTCATGCGATGTGAACAGAACCGTGCAGTCCGTATCTGTTAAACCATTGTTAAGCGCCGTAATGGACTCAAGGTCCAAGTGGTTCGTAGGCTCATCGAGGACAAGCACGTTTGCACCGCTTAACATGATTTTGGAAAGCATACAGCGTACTTTCTCGCCACCGGACAGAACAGTTGCTTTCTTCATCGCATCGTCGCCGGAGAACAGCATACGGCCGAGGAATCCGCGGATAAACGTTTCGTCCGGATCTTTGGAGTATTGGCGAAGCCACTCCACAAGGTTCAGCTCAACGCCGTCGAAGTAAGGCGCATTGTCTTTCGGGAAGTAGCCTTGCGTTGTTGTAACGCCCCATTGGTACGTACCGGAATCAGCTTCCATCTCGCCCATGAGCAGTTGGAACAATACCGTTTTAGGAAGGCCGTTAGGACCAACAAAAGCGATTTTGTCGCCTTTGTTCACGGCAATCGTCAGGTTATCGATCACTTTCTCGCCGTCGATTGTCTTCGTCAGACCTTCAACAAGCAGCAGGGATTTGCCCGCTTCGCGCTCGCCCTTGAAGTTGATGAAAGGATATTTACGGTTCGATGGACGAATGTCGTCGAGCGTAATTTTGTCCAGCAATTTCTTACGGGAAGTCGCTTGCTTGGATTTGGATTTATTCGCGCTGAAGCGTTGAATAAATGCCTGCAGTTCTTTGATCTTATCCTCTTTCTTCTTGTTCTCGCCGCGTTGAAGAGCGAGAGCCAGCTGGCTGGACTCATACCAGAAGTCATAGTTGCCCACGTACATCTGGATTTTGCCAAAGTCGATATCCGCAATGTGCGTACATACCGTATTCAGGAAGTGACGATCATGGCTGACTACAACGACAGTGCCTTCGTAGCCGGACAAGAAATCTTCCAGCCAGCGGATGGATTCGATGTCCAAATGGTTGGTAGGCTCATCGAGCAGCAGGATGTTTGGTTCGCCAAACAAGGCTTGTGCCAGCAAGACGCGGACTTTCTCGTTGCCGCCCAGCTCAGCCATCTTCTTGTCATGCAGATCAGGAGTGATGCCCAGACCGTTCAGCATCTCAGCTGCTTGCGATTCTGCTTCCCAGCCGTTCATGTCGGCGAATTCAGCTTCAAGCTCGCCTGCACGCATGCCGTCTTCGTCCGTGAAGTCTGCTTTAGCATAAAGAGCGTCTTTCTCTTTCATCACGTCATAAAGCTTCTTATGGCCCATAATTACCGTTTCGAGCACGGCGAACTCATCGTATTCGAAATGGTTCTGCTTCAATACGGCAAGGCGTTCGCCCGGCGTAATATGAACTTCGCCGCTGGACTGTTCAACCTCGCCGGACAAAATTTTCAGAAACGTCGATTTACCGGCGCCATTGGCACCAATCAAGCCATAGCAGTTGCCTGGCGTAAATTTAATATTTACATCTTCGAACAGTGGCTTCTTCCCGAAGCGAAGTGTTATGCCGCTTGTACTAATCATTTTATTTAATCCCGTCCTTCTTTTCCAAACTCAATTTATCTCGAACCATTATACCACAGTCTGAACGTTCAATTACACCCAATGGGAAAAGATAAATGCAGTTTAAATGGCAAACTGCGCATTCAAATGTTCTTCTTATCGCTCCGCTTGCACTAAACGAATGACGATAACAACAAAAAAGCGGCCGTGTCCACGGCCGCTCTTTTTAATCCCAGTTCAACTTCACTTCATGGCCGCTGCGGGATGATTCATAGATCGCATCCAGAATACGGCTGTTGGTATAGCCCGAAAGCGCGGAGGAAATCGGCTCTTTGCCTTCGTTAATGCATTCGATGAAATGCTTGCTAAGCAGCACGCGGTCTTCTTCGCCTTCGAGCGGATCGATGTTGGACTCCACCACCTCGTCGCCTTCATGGGTGACGAATTTGCCGTCATTGCCAATCAGCGCTGCGCCGCCTTCCTTGCCCATCAGATGCACGAACGGATCTTGGCTCATGCCTGCCGAATGCGCAGCCCAGCTCACTTCAAGCGACAGCGTTGCGCCGTTGTCCAGCTTGATAAGCGCAGTTGCTAGGTCTTCAACGTCATAATAGCCTTCCCAGTTTGGCGTTCCCCAGGTGCCGATGCCGCGGCGCTCCGGACCAAACTCGGCATAGGTGGAGCCGTAGACGGACACTGGCTTTGGATTGCCCATCAGATAAAGGGCCAGATCAAGCATATGAACACCGATATCGATAAGCGGTCCGCCGCCTGCCATGTCTTTGCGGGTAAACCACGAGCCCCAGCCCGGGATTCCTTTTTTGCGGAACCAACCTGTCTTCACATTATATATGCGGCCCAAATCGCCGTTCTCAATCCGGGCTTTAATTGCACGGTTAATGCCGGTCCAGCGCATTTGCTGCGCCATCATCAGCACTTTGCCCGAAGACTTCTGCGCTTCATAGATCGTCCGCGCAGCCTCGGCATCAATCGCCATCGGCTTCTCGAGCAAAACATGCTTGCCCTGCTTTAACGCTTCGATTGCAAGCGGAGCATGGAACTGGTTCGGCACGCCGATCACAACGGCATCAATCTCCGGATCCTCAAGCAAAGCCTGCGGATTCGGATGAACCGTCTTCACGCCAAACTCCTCTGCTCTTTGTGCGGCAAGCGGTAAATAAGCATCTGTAATTGCGCTCACATAGACCGAATCTGCCCCTACCTTCGCGAATGTTTCCAAATGGACTTTACCAATAGCCCCTGCACCAATTATGCCAAGACGGATAGGCTGACTCATATTATCTAGTTTCCTCCTAAAGACGTACGTTTGTATATCATAAGTATAGCTCTCCGGCCCTGGAGAGTCATTGTGCTTATTTGGCTTACTCTTGTTCTCGTTTGCTATTTTCACGATTCGGACAGCGCCAGGTCTCGCCATGAGGCAGAATCTTGATCCGCTGCTCTTCGAGATCCCGTCTAACCCGATCATTCTCGAGCCGGTCAAGCGCCTCGCGCGGCGTATCATCGGCAAGCTTGAACGCACCGTAATGCATGGGAACAAACCATTTGGCCCCGGTATCCTCGAATGCCTGAAGCGCTTCCTCCGGCGTTACATGCTGCGGACCCATAAACCATTCCGGCTCATAAGCTCCAATTGGCATAAGCGCCACATCAATACGGAAACGGCTGCCGATCTCCTTGAAGCCGGGGAAATAACCGCTGTCCCCTGCAAAATATATCGTCGGATCCTTCGAATCATCTTCAACCGGCTCCATGATCCAACCTCCCCAATGGGAGCTGTTCATGTCCCACAGGTTGCGCCGGGTCCAATGCTGGGAAGGCACAAAGGTAATACGGATGCCGTCAATCACAACCGACTCCCACCAATGAAGCTCTTTGACATTCGTAAACCCCTTCAGCCTAAGCTTCGAACGAAGTCCAGCCGGGACAAGCATCAGCTTGCTGCCCTGAAGCCGGCGCAGCGATTGGATATGGAGATGATCGTAATGGGAATGGGAGATAAGGACGATATCAACAGGGGGTACATCATCAATCGGTATACCCGGCGGTGCCAATCTTCTCTGGAAAGCCATCTGCCCGGCCCAGACCGGATCCGTCATGATGTTCTTACCGGCAAGCTGAATGAAGAAGGTCGAATGCCCGATCCATGTCAAAGAAGGCATGGTCCGGTTCTGATGCAAAAAGTTCAGGTCCGGCTCTACGTTAGGAACAGAATACGAATAATCCTTCGTTTTTATTTTACGAAGCCGCTCTTGCCGCCATCTTTTTAATTGCTTCATGGAATTATGCAGCGGCACCGGCTCGATGTTCTTAAATTTATGCTGCCTCACCGTTCATCCCTCCTGATTGTCTTGTCCTGTAGTTTAAAGATACCAACTTGGGAATGTCCAATCAACTTTTATGAGTTAGTCAGCGGTATTCGCGAAAGCTGTTTTTTTCATGTACACTATGATTATAAGCTCAAGTTAGTGAACGGGAGGCATAAAGATCATGAAACTTATTTCGATAGAACCAACCCCAAGCCCAAATTCCATGAAGCTGAATGTGGATGAATCGCTCCCGCGCGGCGTCAGACAATCCTATACGAAAAAAGAGTCGGACTCCGCACCGGAGCCGCTCCGCTCGCTGCTTGCCATTGAAGGAGTGCGGAGTATCTTCCGCACGGCCGACTTCATCGCGCTGGACCGCGTATCCAATGCGGACTGGGCACGAATTCTCGCCGATGCAAGAGCACTGCTGCAAGGCGGCAGTGACGGCGACGATGCCGCAGGAGGAGCTGCTCTTGCCGCCGAAAGTTATGGCGAGGCCCATGTACTTGTGCAAATGTTTCGAGGAATTCCGATGCAGGTGCGCGTGAAGAACGGCGAGCGTGAAGCCCGCTCCGCGCTGCCGCCTAAATTCGCCGATGCCGTATCCGAGGCAGCCGGTGCTTCGATGATCCGCGAGCGGATGCTGGAGGAATTCGGCATCCGTTATGGCGAGCTTGAAGAGATTGCTGCCGAGATCGTGAAGGAGCTTGATGCTGCTTACACAACTGACCGGCTGCAGGAGCTGATTGCCGCAGCCCAGGCGCTTGGTCCGGGCGAAGAACCTGCCGCACCTGCAAGACCGGCGCCTTTGTCTGCCGAAGAAATCTCGGAACGGCTGGATTCGCCGGAATGGCAAATCCGCTACGCCGCAATGGAGAGAATGTCGCCGGAACCGGAACTGCTGCCGCTGATCGCCAGAGCCCTTCATGACGAGAACATGTCAATCCGCCGGCTTGCTGTTGTATACCTCGGCGATCTTCGCACACCGGAGGCCATGCCGTACTTGTTCGAGGCGCTGCGCGACAAATCCGTATCCGTGCGCCGTACCGCAGGCGATACGTTGTCCGATTGGGGCGATCCCGCCGCTACCGGACCGATGATTGAAGCGCTACGCGATCCGAACAAGCTTGTCCGCTGGCGTGCCGCACGCTTCTTGTATGAAGCCGGCGATGAGAGCGCCGTAGAGGCACTGCGCGAGGCGGCGAAGGATGCCGAGTTCGAGATCCAGCTTCAGGCTCAGATCGCGCTGGAGCGTATTGAGCGCGGCGAGGAAGCGGCAGGATCGGTATGGCAGCAAATGACCGCCGCCCGTAACCGCGAGCAGCAATAGGCTAAAGCCAAATAAGAGCCGTATCCCAAGCAGATTAGCTGCAAGGGATACGGCTCTTCATTTTTTATTGATAATCCAGCTGCACCTGCACAAGCATCGAACCGTCGTTGCCGTAAGGCTCATAATGGGCCGAGTAGCGGACAGATACATGCGCCTGCTTGAACGCTGTCGGAAGATCCGTTGCCAGCTCTGAGCCATGGAGATAACGGAAATGCATGCTGGTCTGCTCCTCCATCACGGCCTCGCGGATATCCTGCTCCAGTTCGACGAGACTTGCAACGGTATGCTCAGGCTCCGCCCAATGCAAACCAAGATCAGTCGTGAGCTTCTCGTAAACGTCCGCTTTCGCGCTGTCCGTGCTCTCCAGCCTGCTCAGCTCGCTGCTGTACGATTGCGTCGCTGCCGGATAGGATTTCACCCATTGATGATCAGCGCGCATCTCTTCATCCGTTTTTAAATAATAGTTGTAGCTGAGACGGGATTCCGCCTGCTGCGTGCCAGCCTGCTTCACAACCGGATCATCCCAGGTCATATCCAGATGGTACCAATTGCCACTTAGCTCCACCATATTCCAAGCATGATCGCCCGTTTTCACTTTGCCTTCTGCAATCAGAACCGGAATACCGGAAGCTTTGAGCATTTTATAAGCGAGCAGCGAATAACCTTGACATACGGCCGTTCCCGTCGTCAGGGCATCGTATGCGGTGTAATGCTTCAAGGTCTCGTCATACTGCAGCTTGTCGACAACCCAGTCGTGAATGGCCTTCACTTTCTCGTGCTCATTCATCTGCGGGGTAATAATCCGGGAGATTGCTTTACTTACCATTTCGTCAACAACGGCGGTCTGCTCCGTTGTCTCGCGGTATCTGGCCTCCAGCTTAATCGTGGACAGATTGCCCCAGCTGCGAATCGTATATAAATAGGAGTCAAGAATATAAGCCGTATAATCATCCTGGGACAACGCCACATTGATTGTATTCTGCAGCCCGTCAGAAAGCTTGTGCTTGTCTCCTTTATATTGAAGAGTAAAATGCTCGGATCTGCTTTGGAAATGAGATGCCAGCTCCTCTTCGAGCTGATCTATCGTGCCGCCGCTACTTGAGGCTGACGCAAATACAGAGAACAGATCGGATTTCATGTTCAAACCAATGGATGCAGCAAGAAGGGCTGCAACTGCCGTTATCTTCCAACCTGTTTTTCGCATAGGTACCTCCCGCTTTCGGGAATATTAGTTACTTTCTTCATTTTATGCGATTCCCTAACGTTATAAACACAGCAGTACCTAAAATATAAAATTGTAAGTCGTGTACTTATCATAACGGACTCTTTTTCACTATGGCAAGATAAGATTTCGTGTTAAATAATTGATAGGGTAATCATGTAATTGTTGGAGTGGCATTTGGTCATCTTGCATTTGATTATAGCAATGAATTATAGTAGTAAAGTAATAATAAACAGCTGTAATTATAAGTCATATTTGAGAGTTTTCACACCGTGCTCGGAGGCAGATGTACGCCCGTCAAATCCCCGCAGCACTTTTTCGTCTGTTTACCATGCATGTAAGCGAGAAATTAAACAAACCTATTACTAACGCGCAAGTCGCGAGCTGCTTTCGGCAAGATGCGGCAGCCGTTAACTGAAGGAAAGGGAGACGATTGGTTTTGAGTAACGGGTATCGGTGGAAAGCGCTTCTTAATAAGCCCTCTATTGTCTTTTCCATCATCATGATTTTAAAAATGCTTCTCGTCTGGATCATCGTGTTTGATGGCGGGACTGGGGATATTGTCAAAATGCTGCTGACCGGCATTTCATCTATTGGATTTATTTTCTGCTTGATTGAATCGTTCGCCTACAGAAAGAAGTTCATGACTTATCTGATTTGCGACTTGATTCTGACCGGAATTTATTTTGCCGTTATTATGTACTACAAGTATTTCGGCGTTATTGTTACTTATCATGAATTGCGGCAGGTCAATCAGGTCGGGGAGGTAAACAGCAGCGTAATCTCCCTTATGGATCCGTATTTCCTGTTTATCTTCACCGACATTGTTGCCTTGTTCATTCTGTATGCAAGCAACAAGCGATTCCGTACCTGGAGCCGCACCCTGTCGGTTAAAGGCAGACGCACCTGGTTCGTAGCCGGACAAGTGCTGGCTGTTGCCGCATGCGCAACAGCCATTATCCCTTACCGCCAGGATATGAATGAATTCCAGCAGGCGAAGAACATGGGGATCCTGAACTATGAGCTTTACGCAACGTTTGCTCCTTCCAAAGACTTGCCGATTAATGCGGAGGAAGTAACTCCGGCTATGGTCGAGCAGGAAAAAGGAAGCGCCCAGCCCGCTCAGCCTGCATACTGGGAAGCGGCCAAAGGAAAAAATGTCATTATCATTCAGCTTGAGGCTTTCCAAAACTTCCTGATTAACTTGAAAATCGACGGTCAGGAAATTACGCCGAACATGAACAAGCTGGCTGCCGATCATTTCTACTTCCCGCATTTCTTCCAGCAGGTCGGCCAGGGCAACACAGCAGACGCGGAGTTTGTTGTGAATACATCGCTTTACGTACCGCCAAACGGCGCGGCTTCCGAGGTTTATGCCGATAAAGAGCTGCCAAGCATGCCGAAGGCTTTTGCCGCTAACGGTTATCAAACGGCTACCTTCCATACGAACAGTGTAATGTTCTGGAACCGCGATCAGCTGTATAAAGCACTTGGCTGGGGCAAATATTATGATGACCGGTTCTTTGGCAAAGAAGACCCCGTTGCCTTTGGTCCGTCCGATGAGGTTCTGTATGCGAAGTCGGCTGATGAGCTTGCGCGCATGCAGCAAACCGGCCAGCCGTTTTATGCTCAGCTGATCTCCATGTCCGGTCATCATCCATTCCGTATCCCGGAGAGCAAATATAAGATGGAGCTGCCGGAGCGTTATAAAGACACGCTCGTCGGAGACTATATTGAATCACAGAATTATGCGGATTACGCCCTAGGCCAGTTCATTGACGAGCTGAAGAAAAACGGGGTCTGGGATAACAGCGTCATCGTACTGTACGGCGACCATCAAGGCCTTCCGATTTACTCGCTCGATAACGATGAGAAGAAGCTGATGAAAGAAATTTACGGCCGTGACTACACGCTGCCGGATATGATGAATATCCCGCTCATTATGTCCGTGCCAAATGAACCTCACCAGGAATTCCCGCAGGTCGGCGGACAATCGGATATTTTCCCGACCTTATCTAATTTGATTGGCGTGTCCATCAAGGACCAAGTCCATTTCGGCCAGGATCTGCTCAATCATACAAGCAACATCCTGCCACAACGTTATTATCTGCCTTCCGGTTCGTTCATCTCGGATAAAGGCGCATTTATACCGGGCTCCGGTTATGCTGACGGCAGCACGTACCCGCTCGCAGGCGGCTCAACAACAATTCCGCAGGATACCGAAGACACCTATACGAGAGCACATCGTTTGATCAGCATGTCTGATGAATATGTCGCTTCTCTGCCGAAATGGAGCAAGAGCGAAGTCAAGTCGCCGAATGACAGCACACAAGTTGCTTCCGCGAAATAATAAAAAGCACAGCAAAATCCCCTCCCGTTTACTTATCGGGAGGGGATTTCTTTTACAACAGATTAACTTCACGGATCTTCTCGAGCGGGATTTTCGGCTTGCGGTCCGCTGTCAAGAGCCCGTTCACTTCCTGCTGGACATCGGTTATCTGGGTATAGCAGTAGCCGACGATGTAATCTCTGTCCTTAATCGCCTGATGAATATTGCGGAACCGGTTCAGGAATGCTTCATCGGAGCTTACCTGATTGCCATACCCCCAGCCTGCTTCAGTCTGGAAGGCGATCCCGCCGAACTCGCTTACAATAACTGGCTGTCCCTTGTACTCATAACCCTCTGCAAAAGCATACTTCCATTGGTTGAAGGAACGCTCGTTGTTCAATATTTCGTCCTTGTTGCTGTAGCGCTTCTCGAACTCTTCCCCCGTCTCGACATAGTCGTGAAGGGTCAGAATATCGGACACCGTATGCTCCCAGCCGTCATTCGTAATGACCGGACGATACGGATCAAAGCTTTTGGTCAAATGATAGATCGCTTCGGTGAACTTCTGCTGCTTCTTATCCTTCTTAATATTCATGACGCCCCAGGATTCATTAAATGGAACCCAAGTGATGATCGAAGGATGATTGTACTGCTGGCGCACAACCTCCATCCATTCCTTGGTGAATTTATGAACGGCGTTATCATTAAATTCAAAGGTAGCAGCCATTTCAGACCAGACGAGCAGGCCTTTCACATCGCACCAGTACAGGAACCGCGCGTCTTCCACCTTCATATGCTTGCGTACGCCGTTATAGCCCATCGCCAGGATAAGATCGATGTCTTCGATCAAAGCTTCTTCCGAAGGCGGGGTCAGATGGCTCTCCGGCCAATAACCCTGATCCAATATAAGCCGTTGATAGAGCGGCGCATTATTAAGCAGAACACGGCCTTTTTCGATCGAGATCTTTCTCATGCCGAAGTAGGAATAGACGTGATCCAGCTTGGTATCGCCCTTATACAAAATAAACTCCACATCATACAGATTCGGATGCTGCGGCGACCAGTTGCTGTGCTTCCATGGTCCGTTCACCTCATGAACGAGATCGGCATCAAGCTGCAGCCATGGGCGGTCAATGATCATACTCAGCTGCTTGACCTGCTTGCCTTTCAGGCTGATGACCGTCTCCAGACGAATATCGGAGGCCGAATAGTCACCTTCTACCTGGTATTCGAACCGAACGGTACGATTGTCGATATCCGGGGTGATCTTAACAGAGTCTACATGGACGGGAGACACAAACTCCATCCATACCGACTGCCAGATCCCTGTTGTCTGCACGTAGAAGCACTCGAAATTATCCTTCACCCAGCGCTGCTTGCCGCGCGGCTGCGTGGCGTCTTGGCTGTCTTCTGCCTTGACCGTCAGCTGATTCTCTCCGCCAGCGGTAATATACGGCGTAATATCAAAGGAGAATGCCGCATAGCCGCCTTGATGCGAACCTACGTAAGTGCCGTTCACCCATACCTTTGCAACATAATCTACAGCCTGGAAATGCAGCAGCACTTGCGAGCCTTCCGCATCCGCCGGAATATCAAGCGTACGGTTATACCACACATAAGGATGATGCCTTTCATCGCCAATTCCGCTTGCCTGCGTCTCATACGTAAAAGGTACGTTGATTTTCAAATCGCCGGTGAATTGAGAAGGCAAACCAGCTTCGCCCGTATTCGCATCATCAAATGCAAAATTCCATTCTCCGTTCAGATCGATCCATTGCTCGCGGGCGAATTGCGGCCGCGGGTAGTTTTTGATGTACATTTTGGTTGTCATACGGTTTCCCTGCTCCCTGTTACGCTTCATTTGCTGCGTTGTATTTATGAAAAAAGTTAGTTATTCCGCTGATACTTTCATATGGCTGAACTGCCAGCCTGACGAGCTTGTTCTTAAGCCTACCCGGCCATGCAAAAACGCGTTCCGGTCCGTCCATTCAAGAAGCGGTTCCTTCTGATCGCCGTCATACACGCTGATTTTGGTGCCATCCAGCTTGATTCGAATCTCGCGGGCTATGCCGTTCTCCAGCTCAAGCACGCCAGAAGTCAGCTCCTGATTTACTTCATAGCTGACCTTTCGCAAGATGATTCTGCCGTTGCGCAGAGCCAGCTCATAGCCGATGAAAGAATCTGCTACCTGATCGCGGAACGAGGATTCCATCGTTGTACGCAGCAGAATCGAAGCTTCGCCTTCCGCTGTTTCGGTCTGCGTAACCTGGACGCTAAGATCCATATCGGTCCACCGGGTATCCCCGCCAAACATCATCGCATTATTGCCGTCCAGCAGCAGTCCAGTCGTCCCGTTGTCTACCCGCCAATCACCAAAAGTTGAATCCGGGTCGAAGCTGACCTCCTGCTCGCCTTCTAATACAGCCGCTTCACTCGTTTCGATGAACCTGATGTCCGGGCTGCCCTTCCCCTTCGCAACGGTCAGCCACTGCAGTCCTTGCTTTAATGAGAATTTTCCAAGCGGAACCTTCATCCATTCCGAAGAATCGTCCTCGGTTGCGAATGCCTCCGCTTTCAGCTTCACGGACCGTTTTACGCCGCCGGCCTCCACCTCTAGCGTCGAGCCGGCTGAAGCATCCGATACCATCGCGGCAACGGTATAGTCACCATCCGCTCGTACATATACCGGGAATGCCAGCTCGGCTTCCGGGCCACTCAGCTCAGCCGAGTAGCTGCCGTCAGGAGTTCCTTCCCGATGAACCGTGATGCCTTCTTGACCAATAGATGCGGCATGAACAGCTTCCTTCGTGCCCGGTACTTGCTTAATCGCTTTATTGTCGCTGCTGCCGCCCGCTTCATTCGTGAACGCAGTGTAATGAAGCTCCGGCTTCAGTCCGCCTTTCCAGGCATAACCGATCCGTCCGGCTTTTGCCGTCAGCTGCTGATTATCGAGAAGTAAAAGCCCATCCCAATACACCCGTGTTCCGTTTTGGTCCGCTTCTACCCGAACCGTATGCAGCTTGGAGAAGTCCATGCCTTCAGGCAATGATGCTTGCTGAACCTCTTGTCCCGTTTCCGTATCCGACAAAGAAATGGAACGTCTGCCCGGATTAATCCGGACACTGCGGTAATTGTCTTCATCGGTATAGGAGAAGATCGTCTCCAATTCACCGGAAGACGGAACGGACTGCCCGTTGTCCACGACAACGTTATACTCCGCGGTAAACCGTTCTTCCGTTGAAACAGTCGTTACCCAAGACTCATCTGCTCCGGAAACGTCTGCCGGTTGCCATTTCTCGGCCCCTGGGCTGTCGCCCAGCGGATCCCGGAACGCCGGAAGTTCCGGCGCCTGAGCAGGCATGCCATGCGTTGGACCAAGCACGGACATTTTATCCCCGTTGAAAGTTAACCGATCCATATTGAGCTTTCTTACCGGCGGCCCTTCGGCTGACTTGCCGGCCAAATTGTGATAAACGATGTAATACGAGTCCATATCCGGTCCAAGAACCGTCGCACTATGGCCAAGGCCGTTAAAATCTGTATCTGTCGACATTATAATAGGGTTGTTATCAGGAATCGTATAAAGGCCTGTCGGCGACTCATGCGCCACTGCGTAGTTCACGCGGTAGCCCTTGGAGAAAACATGATTGCCGGTATAAGTCATGAAATAAACGCCGTTTCGCTTAATGATCATCGAGCCTTCCGTCCAATGCCCAAGCGACGTATTCAGCTTATCGCCTGCCTCGATCGTATAGGGATCGCTCATAGGGCTTGCCATAATCCCGCCGGATTCCGCATGAGTGAAATACCACTTGGCATCATCGTCAATAAAAACGGAGCCGTCAATGGTAAGTCCAAGATTGTCGGTCTTGACGGTGAACGGTCCTGTCGGACTGTCGCTTTGCAGCACATAATGGCCTTTGCCTGCCGGAGAGGTATACATATAGAAGGAACCGTTCCAATAGACAACCTCAGGCGCATAAGCACCTTCGGTGAGCGGCTCTTCCGTTACCAGCCCCTCGTAGCTCCAGTTCACCAGATCATCGGAGCTCCAGGCTTTAATGCCGACCCGCCAGTCCTTCGTGCTGCAATATAAGTAATACTTGCCGTTATAGCGGAGCACATAAGGATCGCCGATGCCGTAATCCTCCCATTCCTGATCCAGCATCATGGGATTCTGGTAGGTCCGGTCCAGCGTTAAGCCTTCTCTGACCTTCGCTTCATCCTGCTTCTGCGTCATCATCCATATCCCCCCTCCTCCTGCTGCCAGTACAACCGCGATGCCAAAGCCGATCAGGGATCGTTTCATTTGCCATGCGCTCATGTCATTACCCCTTAATACCGCTGATTGCCATCGATTCGATGAAATAACGCTGCGCCATAAAGAACACGATAACGACCGGCACAAGGGCAACAATCGATGCCGCCATCAGAGACGGGTAGTTTGAAGTGGAAATATAGTTGGACTGCATGCTTGCGATAAGAACCTGAATCGTTTGACGCTCTGGCGTATGCAGGTAAATCAGCGGACCCATAAAGTCATTCCAGATGCCCATAAAACCAAGCGCGGCTTGTGCGGCGATCGCCGGCTTCGCAATCGGAAGCGCTACGGTTGTAAATGTCCGGAAGTAGCCGCAGCCGTCGATTTTGGCCGCATCGATCAGATCGTTCGGAATCGAGCCCTGCATAAACTGCCGGAAGAAGAAGATCGTCACGATATTGCCGAATAACCCCGGAACAATGAGAGGGGCAAGCGTATCCACCCAGCCCAGCTCGGAGAACCCGATATACTGCGGAATCATTACGACTGAATACGGAATCATCATCGTTCCGAGAAGCGCCATAAAGATCCATTCCTTGAACGGGAATTCAAACTTGGAGAAGGCATAAGCAGCCATCGCTGCGACGAACAAACCGACAGTAAGAACAGTAACAACGACTATGGCGCTGTTCATAAAGCCGTATAATAGCGGTGCCTTCGACCATACATCCTTATAGTTGAGCCAGGTCAACGGTTCGGGAATCCATTGCGGCGGTACATCAAACACATGCTGCTGTGTTTTCAGCGAAGTCGATACGGTCCATACAAGCGGGCCCAGCATAATAACGGAACCCGCAAGCAGCAGCACGTAGATCATCGTATTTATAAGACGGCGTTGATTAGCCATTGCGTAGCGGCCTCCTAATCCTGGTACACCCACCGCTTGGACAAGCGGAATTGTACCAATGTAATGATAAATATAAGGATGCCAAGCACCCAGGCAACCGAGCTTGCATAACCCATGTTGAAATATTTGAACGCTTCTTGGAAAATGTAATACACAATTGTCGCACCGCTGTATTCCGGTCCGCCGTCTGCAGCCAGAATGTACATTTGGCTAAAGGACTGGAACGTGCCGATAATGCCCATGACAACCACATAGAAGTGAATCGGCGACAAAAGCGGAAGCGTAATATGCCTGAATTGGTGCCAACGGGAAGCCCCGTCAACTTCTGCTGCTTCGTAATAGGTTGAAGAAATGCCTTGGAGTCCGGCCAAATACAGCACCATCGTGCCGCCTACACCGCCCCATAATCCCATAATAATGAAGGATGGTTTTACCCAGTTCGGATCACCCAGCCAGTTCGGCCCCTGCGTTCCAAAGACTTTCCAAATAAACTCGTTTACCAAGCCGTAATCATAATTCAGCATCCACTGCCACAGGAGGGAAACGGCAATGATCGGCGAGATGACAGGGATATAATAGATCGTCCGAAAAATCGAGATGCCTGCAAGCTTGCGGTTCATCATAATGGCAAGAATCATGGAGACGATCATGCCAAGCGGAATACCGAGGAGCAGGAAAACGGTATTGTAGAGCGACTTATAAAACTTCTCGTCATTAAACATGTAATTAAAATTATCGAAACCTACTACCTCTGAAGGCGTCAGCATATCCCAGGACATAAAGCTGAGACCAAATGAAGTGAGCAGCGGCGCCAGTCCGAAGATCAGAAACCCGAGTACGGGCGGTGTGACGAATATAAGAGACCAGATGATTTCTTTGCGCCGGTATCCGGTTATTGTTTTCTTCATTATTAATCCTCCCTGGCCGAAGGTGAGAGGGGCAAAGACGCTGCCCTTCGGCTGTCATCTTTGCCCCTTTAACTCGGCAAGTTCAACCTGCTTACTTATTGCTTTCGTCAAACAGTTTTTGCAGCTTCGGCTGTTCAGCCTTCACAAAGTCAGCTGCGCTTTGCTTGCCAGTCCAGACAGCACTTGCGTCCTGCCAGAACGTATCGAGCCATTTCGTGTTTTTCGAGGTGTTCTCAATTGGAGGACGGCCATAGTCGGAAATAATATCAAGGAACACTTGACGGGTCTCCGGTTTTTTATCCATTTGCAAGAACTCGCCTTTTGCCATATCCATCAGGTTTGGTACCGCTTGACCCAGCTCATAGTTTTGTCTTTGCGAGTCTTGATCAAGGCTGAGGTATGCAGCAAGGCGGAAGGCGTCATCAGGGAACTCGGTTTTGGCCGATACGACAAAGCCAAGCGAGCCGAGCCATGTTGCTGTCTTGCCTGTATTCGGGCTGGCTGGCCATGCCGCGATATCCCAGTTGAATGGCAGATCCCAGAAGCCCGGCTGATCCCATGGTCCCATCGGGAACATCGCAATCTTGCCAGCTACGAAGCGCGCATAGCCATTTTGTGCTTTCTCGTCATCCGGGGAAGGACTTACTTTATGAACAAGGTTAAGGTCAGCAACAAATTGCATCGCTTGCGCAAATTCAGGAGTGTCGATTGTGATGTTGCCTTTTCCGTCTGTCCAATCGCCGCCATTGGCCCATACGGCAGATTCCGTGGAATAGCCTGCTACGCCAAAGGTATCGATTTTACCGCGTTCGTTAGCTACAGTCAGCTTCTTCGCGTCGGCAATCATATCATCCCATGTGTATTCGCCGGCTTTTGCACTTGGATACGGAAGACCTGCCTTATCAAACAGATCCTTGTTGTAAGCAAATGCCCAAGGGCCAACATCCTTCGGCAAGCCGTAAATATCGCCTTGACCGGATGCCGTGCCGTCATAACGGTAACGGTCCAGCGCTGCCGGCCATACATTGTTCTGATCGACCAGGCTGCTCGATTCAAGCAATGACTGCAGGTTCATCAATACGCCGCTGCTTACAAGCTTGTTGAAGTTCGCGCCGCCTGCATAAAATACATCCGGCGTTTTCTTCGCTGCGATCAATGTATCAAGCTTCTGATAGTACTCGCCTGGAGGTACAACCGTGTACTTTACCTTTTTGTTCGGGTATTTCTTCATATAAGCATCGATCAGCGTTTGGAAGACAGCCTTCTCGGTATCGCCGCCCCAGCCCATAAATTCAATATTGGACTTCGCGTCAGCACCTGCATCCGCACCTTCACCTGCTGTTCCTGCATTCGAAGGACTCTGCTCTGCCGTATTCGCGCTGTTGTTTTTTCCGCTGTTCGAGTTTTCCTTGCTGCCTCCGTTATTGGAGCTGCAGCCCGTAAGGACAATAATGAAGCAAAGCACTGCGGCCATCCATACCTTACCGCTTTTCCATGTCGCCATTTGTTCCTTCCCCCTTCATAATGAATGAACGATTCCCAGTAACCCGTAAACAAATAAGCTCTGCCCCTTATGTACAGTCTGACCGGCCCCCGCTAGCGTTCCTTGAATCAGGCTCGACAATACCGACATATTTTTTAATTTGTTTCAACTTATTTGTTTATAAACAAAATATACAATCCAAAATTCGTAATGTCAACGCTTTCTTTCAATAAAACTGTATCATTCAACAAAAAAGTTCCAGATGCCTTTGTTCTCACAAAACATCTGAAACAATTGGACGATCTATCTAGTTATTCGTATTGCATGCGCATAATAATACCCTGCGCATAATCGCCAAACGATTTGCCAAACAGATTCATTCCTCCCTGATGCTTCGCATCCTGTTTCAGTCCGATCCGGAAAGTAATATACGGCTTCTGATCCAGATGCAAATCCCGAAGCGTCGTCATCCCGCTTTTCTCATTGTCGACGGTGCTGCGGCTTTCGTCCACTGCCCAAGTTTTGAGCAGCCCGTGCTGGGTGCTGGAGTCATTCCACCATGGGGGATTAAGCTTGCCCCGATGGTCTCCGAAATCACCCGGCGAAATCCAGGAGCCTATCTCCACATCATTCACCCACACGGTAATTTCCGACGGCCAGTCGTTATTATAGTTCGGCGCTTCCGAGCATAATTCAAGCGAGAATTCGAGTGATTTCACTTTGGCGCCAGGCGGAACCTTCTTCGGGAACCGGTACTCAATCCAGCCTTTGCGGAACCAGATGATCTCTGCTGTACGGCTGTCCGGATGATAAAAGTTGTCCGGCTCGTCCTCCGTAAACAGCATGCCTGTCGTATTTGCCATTCCGCAGGTGGGAAGGATATCAAAGTTGATGAAATGGCCAATCGGCATTTCGACTTCCACCGCTTTGCTCGTATTCTGGTAAAAGGCAATCGGATTAAGTATCATGCGCACATCGTCAAAATTTCGGCTGCAGACCTTCATCGCCCCGCGGGACGCCGGCTGCAGCTCGGTCAAAATCAGCTCCGCCTCCTCCAGCACCTTCACATTGGTTGCCGCCGTTGAGACAGGAATATGAAGCGCTTCTGCGATTTCGATAATGTTCAGGTTTGGTTTGGCAAGCAGCAGCTTGATGATGCCGATTCTTGTATGTGTACTGAGAGCATGCGCAACCTTTACGAGACGATCGGGCTCGTCTATCGTTAATTCTAACAACGCAAAGTCCCTTCTTCCTCTATATCGAATAAGTTTCTTACAATAAGATTAGCGCGATCGCTCTAATTTGTCTAGTTTATTTGTAACAAAATATAATTTTATTTTTTATTACACTTTTTCTGAATGATAAATAATGATGGGTTCAACATATAAAATTAGCCGCGCTTGCCTTGGCTGGTTAATAGCCAATTCAAACGCGGCATGTTTTTCAGTGTCCCTTACGGAAACACCCATTTAAGTTAAATGCGTGGAACAGATGTTGATTCGCGTTCAATGAGCGTTGTCGGCAGCAGCAGCTCCATATGCGGCGCATCCGGCTGCTGCATCCGCCAGAAGAGCTGCCGGATCGCCGTTCTTCCGAATAACCCAAGATCCACTCCCATTGTGGTTGTCCTCGGTGTAGCCAATCTGGAAAGCTGTCCATTATCAAAGCTCACAATGGAAATATCGGCCGGAATCTTATAACCCATTTTATAAAGGGTCGAATTCACGATAAACCCAAGACCGTCATTCACGCAGAACCAGGCTGTAGGCTGCTCCTCCAGCCCCTGCAGCCGCGTCTCCATGAATTCCTGATCTTCAAGGGCATCGCTAATAATCCATTTAGGGTGCATCTCCATGCCGAGTTCATGATGGGCAAGCCTGAATCCTTCCAGACGTTCATAATAACTGGGTGAAAAGGACATGTTGCCGATATAGCCAATGCGTATATGTCCCAGCTCATAGAGATACTTCACGACATGATAGGCGCTGAATCGGTTGTTCGTAAGAATAGCATCGGCATGCACATCCGGATGATGATGATCGATGAGCACGGTTGGAATCCCTGTATCGATCAACGAGTTCATATATTCGGTACTAAGATGCGAGAGGATCAAGATCCCGTCCACTTCTCTTCCCTCTATAAATGGGGGCAGCGTCCGATCCTTCATCATCTGCTGGGAAATAGATTGAATCAGCAGCTTTTTCCCTCTCTTTTGCACTTCGTTTTCTATTGTAAGGTAAATTTCCCCGAAAAAGCCCCGCAAAGAGAAGGCAAAATCCGTTGCTACCAAAGCAATACTGCCTGCAGCCTCTTCCTTGTCCTCCTGATCCGAGGATCGCTTGCGAGTTCCGGGATAGACGTAGCCGAGCTCATCAGCCGTTTGAATAATAAGCTTGCGCGTCTCCTCGCTGACACCGCCTTTACCCGTAAGTGCTTGCGAAACCGAATTTTTGGAGATTTGCAAGTGGTCTGCGATATCCTGCATCGTAACTTTTGGCTTGGTCAAGGATAACGTTCCTTTCTCTTCACAGTAAGAATAGTTGTATAGAACGAATGGATTCTCATCATACTATACCGAAAAAAAGCAGAATTTTGAAAGCTCCCGCTCAAACATTACAAAAATTATTTTAACGTTACAAATAAATTATGTAAAGTGACCTTTTCTACCCAAAGGAAATAGTTCCATCCACTTTCGCTGGTTTAGTCGTTGACAAAACTATTATTCATGAATAATAATGTGGATATAACGCTTTCAGTAATTAGTAATTACATTTTGTAACGTTACTAGATTTGCTTTGTCAACTTATACAGTTGATTACATCATGTATTTAGGAGGAAAGGTCATTATGAAAAAATCAAGATATTCTTTGCTTCTAGCACTCACATTGGCAGGCGGAACGGTGCTCTCCGCTTGCGGCAGCGGCGGCAATAGCGGTCAAAGCGCAGAAGGCGTAACTACCATCGAATTCTGGGCGGCACCTAACCCGACGCAGCAAGCATTTTGGCAGGAGATGGCCAAAGAGTACAAAACCGTAAATCCTGATGTAAAGGTTAACGTTAGCGCGATTAAAGAATCGCCAAGCTCTGAAGCAAGCATTCAAGCTGCCATTGCCGGCAAGAACGCGCCGACAATTGCTGAGAATATAAACCGCGGTTTCGCCGCTCAGTTATCCAATAGCAAAGCGCTCGTAGCTCTTGATGAGCTGCCGCAATTCAAGGAAATCGTTGAATCCCGCAACATGTCCGAAACGATCGCCCCTTGGCAATTCGCCGATGGTCATCAATATGTATTGCCGATCTACTCAAACCCGATGCTTATTGGATGGCGTACGGATCTCCTGAAAGAGATCGGTTATAATGAGCCGCCGCAAACATACAGTGAAGTTCTGGAAGCTACGGCGAAGCTGAAGGCTAAATATCCAGATAAATATATGTGGACGAAAGGCGCCGACCTTGCGGACCCTACCGCTTGGAAACGCTGGTTTGACTTCTTCTTGCTCTACAACGCGGCTTCAGACGGCAATAAGTTTATTGAAGGACAAAACTTTGTCGCCGACGATAAAGCCGGCGTTGAAATGCTGACTTTCGTTGATAATCTTCGTAAAGCTGACGGTATATTGTCTCAGAATGCAACCGATCCGTTCGAAACGGGCGTTGGCGTGTTCACCGATATCGGTCCATGGACATTCGATCTGTGGAAAACGAAATATCCTGAACTGAAATATGGAGAGAACTTCACGCTGACCCTGCCTCCGGTACCGGATGATATGGATCCGGCGAATGCGAAAACCTATGCGGATGCAAAAGGTCTGGTTATCTTCTCCAGTGCTCCGGAAGCATCAAAGCAGGCAGCTGCCGAATTCCTGAAGTGGGTTTATTCCACTCCGGATCATGATGTGAAATGGTTTGAGCAAACCAACCTCCCTCCGGCACGGGATGATCTGAACCAATTGGAAGGCTTCAAGAAGATTCTCGCCGGGAAACCGGAACTGGCTCCTTATGCAGAAGCGGTGTCCAAAGGTGTTCCAGCTATGGACAACCCTAAATTCAATGAGCTTCAAACCTTGATCGGACAGGAAGCTTTTACCAAGGTCATCCGCGGGGAAATTGATCCGCAAACCGGTTGGAATAACATGAAGAAAGCGATTGAAGGTGAACTTCAATAATGATTAATAAGCAAAACAATAAGTTGGGCTGGCTTTTTGCCAGTCCCTACATTATTTTCGGGCTTGTATTTTTCCTGGGGCCGCTCCTTTGGTCCCTGTACCTTTCTTTTACGAATTGGGACCTAATCGCTCCCGAATATGATTTTGTAGGGGTGGATAACTTTCGGAAAGCCTTAGAAGCACCCGGGGTACAAGCCTCCTTCTGGGTTACCTACAAGTTCATGATGCTGTTCGTGCCTCTGGTCATCGTCATGTCGCTCGCCGTGGCCGTTGTTATCCAAGGATTGCCCAAGTTCAAAAGCGTTTATCTGATCGGATTCTTCCTGCCGTATCTGTCTTCAGGCGTTGTTGCGTCCCTGATTGTACAAGGCTTTCTGTCTTACAATAGCCCGATCAATAAATTTTTGAGAAGCACCTTCGGGATTAATATCGACTGGCTCGGCTCGCCATTCTCGGCGCTCTTTATTGTTGGTCTGATTTTGGCCTGGAAGTTCACCGGTTATTATGCCTTGATTCTGACTTCGGGTCTCGAAAGCATTGACAAGGAAGTCTATGAAGCAGCTGCCATTGACGGGGTGACCGACCGACAGCGATTCTGGAAAATTACGCTGCCGCTCTTGTACCCTGCCCTGTATACAACCCTTATTCTCGCATTTGGCGTAACCTTCGGTATCTTCACGGAAGTTTACCAGTTGACAGGCGGAGGGCCAAACTTTGCAACGAATACATGGCAGATGGAAATCTTCAATCAAGCCTTTACGAATTTGCAAGCTGGGTATGCGTCTGCGATTGCCATTATGGCTTCCATCGTAACGTTCATCTCCATCTTCATTATTCGCAAACTGCTGGAAAGCTGGGGGAAACGAAATGGTTGGGTCTAAGAAAAATAGTAAACGTCGTCTCGCGGTGCGCTATGTACTGGCAACCCTTCTGCTTCTCGTCATGGTGTACCCCTATTTGTATATGGTGCTTAACTCGTTTGCCGATTGGACGCAAGTGGACAGACAGTTCATTCCAAGCAAATTCTCATTCAAATCTTATGAGTGGCTTCTTACCGGCGGTGACGTCGGCATTGCCCGGCCGTGGATGAATGCCTTCTTTAACAGCGTGTTCGTGTCGATTGCCTCCACCTTCCTTATGATGTTGTTCGGCATCATGGTGGCCTATGCCCTGGCCAAATTGAAATTCCGGGGCCGCGACACCGTGAACAATTTCGTGCTGTTCCATATGTTCTTCCCGGCGATCATTCTGCTGATTCCCAACTTCCTCATTATTCAGAAGGTTGGGCTTTACGACACGTATTGGGCGATGATCATTCCAAAGGCCGTCAGCCTATGGGCGATCTTCATGTACACCAACTTCTTTAAAGCCGTTCCGGATGCCTTTATTGAAGCTGCCAAGCTGGATGGCGCTTCGGACTTCAAGATTTTGTACAAAATCATGATGCCTATGTCCAAGTCCATTACGGCGGTCATCTTCCTCTTCTTGCTGATGGAACGCTGGACCGAGCTTCTATGGGATATGATCGTTGTCCGCAGCGACAACATGCTCACGCTCAACGTACTCTTGTCCCAGATGTTCGGCCCTTACGGCAGTTACCCGGGACCGCTCTATGCGGCATCCGTTCTGCTCACCGTACCGATTATCATCATGTTTGCAATCTTCGGCAAAAAGTTCAAAGAAGGCATGCAGTTCAGTCTCAAATAATACGGGGTGGAGACATATGAACAGAAATCACAAAAAGTGGTGGCAAGAAACCGTCTTTTATGAAATTTATATGCCCAGCTTCTGCGACGGCAATGGAGATGGCATCGGAGATTTTCCCGGCATCACCTCCAAGCTGGATTACCTGAAGGAACTAGGCATCGGCGGCGTTTGGCTGACCCCCTTCTACCAATCGCCCAAGATCGATAACGGCTACGATATTTCGGATTATTATGCCGTCGATCCGGAGTACGGTACGATGGAAGATTTCGATTCCTTCATTCATGAAGCCCATGAGCGGGGCATCCGGGTTATTGTGGATCTCGTGCTGAACCACACGTCATCTGCCCATGCCTGGTTTCAGGAATCCAGATCTTCTATCCTGTCCGCGAAGCGTGACTGGTATATCTGGAAGTCTCCTGACTATCAAAAGGCCCCGAACAACTGGGAGTCGTTTTTTGGAGGAAGCGCTTGGGAATGGGATGAAAGCACGAAGCAGTATTATTACCATGCCTTTGCCAAGGAACAGGTTGATCTGAATTGGGCCAACCCGGAAGTCCGGCAAGCGATGAAGGACGTTATGGGGTTTTGGCTGGATAAGGGAATCGACGGATTCCGGCTGGATGTCATCAATTTTCTTAAGGTGTCCGGTGATTTTCAGGATAATCCGGTAGATGCGAATGGAGAACAGGTTCATCTCTACGATCAGAACCAGGACGGGATTCTGGAGGCGATCGGCGACATTTGCCGTTATGTGCATAAGCGCGAAGGCATTTTTATGGTAGGCGAGGTTGGCTCCGAAGATATGGATATCTTGCGCCTTTACAGCGGCAGCGGCCTTCTCGATGTGGTGTTTAACTTCAACCTGGGAAGTCAGGAGAACTTTCGGCCGGAGGATCTGTTCAGAGAGATCAAATTAATGGAAGAACGGCATACTTCCGAGCAGCTCCCTACCTTATTCTTCAGCAGCCATGATATGCAGCGCCATATATCGAGATTTGGCGAGGGCGATATGGAGCTTGAAGAACAGAGAGCCAAGCTGATGGCAGCTCTCCTATTAACGGCTAAAGGTGTTCCTTTTATCTACTATGGCGACGAGATCGGAATGAGGAACTATAACGCTCACCGGATTGAGGACATGAGGGATATACAGGGACTTGGCCACTACAAAGCTGCTATTGAGAATGGCTTAACGGAAGAAGAAGCTTTACGCTTGGCCCGGGCTAAAAGCCGCGATTACTCCCGCTCCCCCATGCAGTGGAACGGAGATCGCTACGGCGGCTTCTCGGATCAAGCACCTTGGATCGGGATGGGACCGGGCCACGATCAGATTCATACGGCAGCTCAGCAGAAGCAGACGGACTCTATTTATGCTTTCTACAAAAGACTGCTGGCTCTCCGAAAGCAGCACCCCGCCCTCTCCATCGGCGAATACGTCAAGTTGGAACAGTTGAACGGGGCGGCAATCGTATATACCAAACGCTGCGGCAGCGATGAGGCCGTCGTTGTGCTCCAATTTGGGAGCGAGCCGCTCCGGCTGGACCTGTTCGATTGGTCGGGCAGTAAGCTGGCGCTTCGTGCGGCAAGCCAAGAAATCTTGCCGCTCGGTGAATCTGTGGTCGAAATCCCGCCTCATACAGCGGTTGTCTGGGTTAACTAAATCGCAATTATTTCTTGTTTATCTTAGGAGGCATTTACTTTGGCATTGAAGAAATCCGCAGTTAAAACATGCGCAACGCTGCTGCAGGAATACCAAGATAAGAAATCTACGATTCTGAATCCGGTAAAACTTTCATTTTCGGGCGTAGGTGACAAAGACGTTTATAATATCTCGGCACCATTTCGAATTGATGGAGTCACCGTAATTGCAGGTCGTGTGGAATCCCGGGACAGCGAGCATTCGGAAATCCACTTTTTCGTAGAGCAGAACGGCACTTGGGTACCCAAAGAAGGAGCGCCCGTCTTTACCCTTCAGGATCCGTTCTTCACCTTCATTCATGGCGAGCTGGTTCTGGGCGGCGTTGAGACTTTCCCTCACCCTGCAATGGACAATGCGTTAATGTGGAGAACCGTATTCAGAAAAGGCAAATCGCTAAATGGGCTTTCTCCTTTCTTCACCGGCCCCGATGCCATGAAGGATTTGCGTCTTGTGGAACTGGCCAGCGGCGAAATTGGCGTGTTCACTCGTCCTCAAGGCGAAAAAGGCGGCCGAGGCAAAATCGGATTTACAAAGGTAAGCTCGCTCGCCGGTGTGACGGTAGAACTAGTTAACGATGCTCCCCTTCTGGCAGATCAATTCATTGACGCGGAATGGGGCGGTGCCAACGAGTTGCACATCCTGAACAATGGACTTGTCGGCGTGCTTGGCCATGTCGCCAGCTTTGACGAAGCCGGAGACCGTCACTATTATCCGATGGTGTTTGCACTCGATCCGCAGACAGGCGAGTTCAGCGATATGGAACTGATTGCTGTACGCGCTGAATTCCTGCCGGGTGAAACCAAGCGCCCGGATCTGGCCGACGTCGTATTTAGCGGGGGGCTCGTTCGCCATTCGGATGGAACGGCCGACCTCTATGCCGGAATCAGCGATGCGGAAGCGCATCGCATCACCATCCACGATCCGTTCCTCAAGTTCGAACAAAATAAATAATGCTTATTGGATAGGGGCAAACAACATGAATATATACAGATATGAGGAGAACCCTCTGGTTACACCGGCTGACGTGAAGCCGTATCATGAAGGTTTTGAAGTAATTGGCGCTTTTAATGCAGGCGTCGCGGAATATAACGGTGAAGTTTTACTGCTGCTCCGGGTCGCTGAGCGTCCGATCAGTAACGATCCGATGATTGTCAAAGCTCCCGTATTTAATGCAGCTACGCAAGAGCTGGACATTCTGGAATTCCGTACGGATGATGCGCGTTATGATTTCTCCGACCCGCGTGTTATTCGCAATGTGAATCACAGCGCTACCTTCGAATATTTGACTTCCTTGTCCTATATTCGGGTAGCACGCAGTACCGATGGACATCACTTTACGATCGATGACAAGCCGCTTGTGTATCCTGCACAATCGCTGGAAAGCTTCGGTATCGAAGACCCGCGCGTGACGCAGATCGGCGATACGTATTATATCTATTTTTCCGCTGTATCTCCGGTAGGCGTAGGCGAATCCATGGTTTCGACCCAGGATTTTGTGAACTTTACGCATCACGGGATGATTTTCGGACCGGACAACAAGGACGTATTGATCTTCCCTGAGAAAATTAACGGCAAATACTATGCCTTGCACCGTCCAACGACCAAGAGCACAGGCAATCCGGAAATGTGGATCGCCGAATCCGATAATCTCGTCTATTGGGGCAACCATAAACATCTCGCGGGTCTGCGCGACGGCATGTGGGACAGCGGCCGCATGGGCGGCGGGGCCGTACCGTTCCGCACCGAAAAAGGCTGGCTGGAGTTATACCACGGCGCAACGCTGGATCACCGCTACTGCATGGGTGCCCTGCTGCTGGATCTGAACGATCCTTCCAAAGTAATTGCCCGCTCCAATCATCCCATCATGGAGCCGGAAACCGATTATGAGATGAACGGATTCTTCGGAGACGTTGTCTTCTCTTGCGGCGCATTGGTCGATGGCGATGTGGTGAAGATGTATTACGGCGTAGCCGATACGTCCATGGCTTGTGCTGAGCTTAACGTGAAGGAAATTCTGGACAGCTTGACTTACGAATAGCGTTCCTGTACAAAAAACCAAGACTTGTATACTACATGTCTTGGTTTTTTGCTTTTGAATGGACTATACATCCCCGATCTTATTCACCAGCTTAACGGAAAGGTAAGCACTTATTGCACCAAGAACGCTGAGTAGAGCATATAAAAGGTCCGGGTTCAATGCAATACGCAGAAGCCCCAGAAAATTAGGAAACTGCATGAGAAAAATCGCACAAACAACCGTTGGGATGACCGCCCTTCTCCAAATCCCAAACAAAAACAGCGGAATCAACGAAGCGAAGGCGACCGCGGCCGAATGAATGATCGTACGGACTCCAAAGGCCATCAGATCTGGCGCTGTCGGTGTTCCGTCTATGACATCAAAGGCCAGGTCAATCGCATAAGTCGTGATGCCCGACAGCAGAAAGGAGACGACCGTGCAGAAGAAAACTGCCGATACGATGAACAGGGCTTTGGCCGTGAACAGTTTCTTGCGGCTAAGCGGATAGCCGAAGAATAAGGCCATCGTTTTATTTTTATATGGTTCAATAAATACGTGGTTGATCAATGACGCTCCGAATAGAAGGAACCCCATCTGGATTGGAAGCATCAGCTTCATCATAGCGGCATAGCTTTCGGCATAGGTCACTTCGGGCATATCGGCAAATACAACTTGGAGAAAGAATACGGGCAGAAACATAAGAATGGCCCAATAGATAACGACTTCGCCGATGACTTTCTTCCGCTCCAGCTTTCTCCATTCCAATTCAATCAGCTTTAGCATGCTTAGCTCCTCCTTGAATTTGATTGTAAAAATAATCCTCCAGCGTGCTTGTATTCTTCTGAATCTCCTCCAGTTCAATATCCCGCGAGACCAGCAGCCTGGATATTTGCCCTGCGGATACGTTAGCGTCATAAATCCGGATCCGATTGTCCTGGACAATTTTGATATTGAAAATTTGAAGCTCCTGCTCAAGCAGCACCGCGGCTCTCCGCACATCCGGAGTCACCAGCTCCAGATATTCGGTCCGCCGCTGCCGAATGTCCGACAAGGTGAACTCATCCACGAGCTTTCCTTGCTGAATGACGCCAATTCTGTCCGCCATTTGTTCAATTTCAGCAAGAATATGGCTGGAGAGGAGGAACGTAATGCCATATTCCTTGTTCAGCGTTTGAACGAGATCTCTCATATCTTTAATGCCGATTGGATCCAAGCCGTTGGTCGGCTCATCGAGCACGATCAATTCCGGCTTCGTAATCGCAGCCCGCGCAATACCCAGGCGCTGCTTCATGCCCAGCGAGAACTCCTTCACCTTCTTCCCTTCAATTCCTTTCAATTGAACCAGGTCCAATGCCTGACGAATCGCCATCTCGTCATAAAAACCCAAGTATTCGCAATGAATCTTCAAATTTTCCATGGCCGTCAAATGTTCGAGGAAGAGCGGGTATTCGATAATACTCCCGACTCGCTTTAAGCTTTCTTTCGAATCTTCAGCAAGCTTTTTGCCAAACAACGTAATTTCTCCGGAGGTTGGAAGAATAAGTCCGGTGAGCATTTTCATAATCGTCGTTTTGCCTGCGCCATTTGGTCCAAGCAGACCATAAATTTCGCCTCTTTTTAAATTCAGATTAACGTTCGAGACAATCGTTCTTCCTTTTACCTCTCTAGTCAGCCCATAGGTTTGAATGATCGCATTCATTGTCTGATTCCTCCCGCGGTTTCGACTCGGTTTCGTTTTGTTATTTTTATTCTAGACTAGAGAATGTCGATTTTTCCTTTCCCATTCCTTACATGTTTCTTAATTAGAGGTTGGAAGAAAAAAAAGAGATGTTCGGCAGCAGCTGAACATCTCTTAATAGGATAATGGCCTGAATTTGCAGGTAAAGGTGGTTTTGTGATACGGCGTGCTGCTCAGAGCTATCGTTCCCTGCATCTCCTCCGTTAACCGTTTGGAAATGCTTAGCCCCAGCCCGCTTCCTTGGAAGTTCGGGTTTCTGGCATCATCCAACGTGTAGAGCCTCTCGAATACGCGGTCCCGGTGCGCCTCCGCAATCCCTTTTCCCCGATCCCAAACATCGACCGCTACATAATCACCTTCCTCCCGAACCGTTACCCCGAGCACTCCCCCGTCACTTCCATAATGGATGGAATTGGAGATGAGGTTACTTAATATCCGATGCAGCGCATCCCGGTTGGCCAGAATATAGAAGGGGCGGTTCGGAATATCAATCTCAACCCGTATGTTTCGTGACGACAGCAGGTCATAGAAATCGAGCACGCTTTGCCGGCTAATCTCGCTAAGGGATATTTTGCTTAACGGAATCGCATAATCCTCGGCCTCGAGCTTGACCAGGTCAAAAAATTGATTAATTAACGCAATCATTGCGTTCACCTTCTCGTTCAGCCGCTGCAGCACCTGCTGTTCCTCTTTCTTGGATAGCTGTTTATCTTGATTCAGTTTTTCTGTATAGCCAAGAATGACCGTCAGCGGCGTCTTTAAATCATGGGACATGTTGGAGATCAGCTTCCGCTGACTCTCCTTCGTTCTCGCATAATCCGCTATGACCTTCTGATTGTAATCGAGCAGTCTGTTAATCTGGACAAGAAGCTGTCGAACCGTGTTCTGACCGGAAGTCACCAGCACTTTCTCAGCCGTTTCTTGCATAATGATGTCAGAGATTTTATCTGTTATTTCTTGCACATTACTCTTAAGCTTCCTGCCGGAGTACCATTGCCAGACAATGATTGAGACCAATACGACAATTGCAAATGATAAGATTAGAATCATAGCTTATTCGCCCAACTTGTATCCGATTCCCCAGATTGTCTTGATGTACCGGGGAGATGACGGATCCTCTTCGATCTTCTCCCGCAATCTACGGATATGAACATTGATGACGTTCTCGTTGCCGTAGTAATCGTCCTCCCAAATTAACTGATAGATCTGCTCCTTGGTGTATACTCTGCTGCGATTGGTGAGGAACAGCTTTAAAATATGAAATTCCTTGGCCGTAAGCTGCATGCTCTTGCCGCCTACGATCGCGGAGAATGTATGTAAATCAAGAGTAAGATCCTTATAGGTAATCGCTCTAGTCTCTTCCGGCTTGTTATCCACTTCCGAATATTGCGTTGATCTTCGTATGGCCGCCTGCACTCTGGCTGTCAATTCAATCATCGAAAAGGGTTTGCTTATATAATCGTCCGCACCAAAACCCAGTCCCAAAGCCTTATCAAGATCGCTGCCCTTGGCAGAAATAATCAAGACAGGAACAACGCTGGTTTCCCGGATTTGCTTGAGCAAATCCATGCCGCTAATCTTGGGCAGCATTAAATCGAGCAAAATTAAATCAAACTTCTCCTGCCGAAAAAGCAATTCGGCTTCTTCGCCGTCATATGCCGTATAAACGTTGTAGTTCTCCTGTTTGAGGTGGCTTTCGATTAACTGGCTGATGTCGATATCATCCTCTATGAGCAGAATCCGCTTAGACATCTTTGAAACTCCTCCTAATCCTATTAGGGTGAGCGGCGTCTGCCTCTCTTCTTCTCTCCACCCCTCGATTGTAACATATATTGGAAATGTACTGAGACATAAAAAAACTGCCTCATCAGCTATTGGCTTCTGAGACAGCTCCTTATGTTAGACTAACCTTTTATTACATACAGTCTGCTGGATTCCTCGAAGATCTCTCCAGGCGCGAGACTTAACAGGCCGATCTCATCTGCATCCAGATCAACGTTAGGCGCATTTACCAGGTTAATCTGCGGCTCCGGACAGAAGAAGCCTTCCGTCGCATTGTTATTCCAGATCATCCATTGCTTATAGGACGTGCCCACATCATAGACCAGCTTGATATTCGCCTTTGTATCCGCAAGCTCCATCCGGTTACGTCCGTTCTGCGGACGGGATGTGTAATGATTGTCCATCGCTTCAAAGAATGGATATACGCCTTCGCCTTGCATTTGGAGCTCCTCTTCCTTCAACGGCTGATAGGCCTTGGTAGGAAGCATACGCTCATTCAGCTCCCAACGCTCGCCGATTGTCATGCGGATGCGGTAATCCTGAGCTTGTCCTCCCGGCACGAACGGTGCATTAACCGATGTATGGAAAGCAAGCAGGCATGGCATATCCGATTGCCCGTCATTACGAACCGCAACCTGCTGCAGCAGTCCGTTCTCGCTTAAGGAGTAACGAAGGCGGATCGTATAGTGGAACGGGAAGCTTGCATAGGAAGGATGGTTCTCATCCACCTGAACGGATACAACAACATAGCTTTCTGTCTTTGTCGATCCGTAGTCTTCTACCTGCCATGGCGTTTGATAGAGAAAACCGTGCAGATGATTGCCCGTAGCCGGCTCGTTTACAGGGAACTGAAGGGTCTGGCCGCCCCAGGGGAATTTGCCGTCCTCATAACGGTTCGGCGGGAATAGCACAGGAATACCGTGAATCATAGGTCTTGCCTTGAAGCTCTCCATCTCTTCCGGCGTTGGCTCATGCAGGAAGCGGTATTCCTCTTCTGCGTCCCGGAATGCGATCAGATTGCCGCCAATCTCCGGAAGCAGCGCTGCTTCATATCGTCCCCAGCGAAGCCATATGGCACGCTCGCCATGAAATAATCCTTCATTCGCTTGATTCATCGTTTCCTCATACTCCTTTGTCGTAATGTCCAGGTTCATAACTAAGCATCAGGTTCTTGCGGACTTTCGCTCGCCAATCAGCGGGAATTCTCCAATTCGAAGCTTGGCTCCGCCATACGGTACAAGCTCGAGATCGACCACTGGCTGTTCATCGGTCTCTGGAGCAAGCGGCGGGGTTCCCGCATTATTGCCTTCCATCCGCCAATCCGGCACCAGCTTGCCTTGCGCCTCCAGCTTAATGGGGGAATCAACCGCCAGGAACGGCTGGTAAGGCAAATCTCCCTCGCTTACGACAGCCTTAAAGGAGGTATCCGCAAGCAAGCCGTATTTCCAAGGCGAGGCCGGATACAGCTCATGATCATGGAACCGTTCGCGCCTCCGCAGAAGCTGCCAGTTTTCTTCTATGGGAAGGGCATAAACAAGAGGTCCGCGTTCCACGCTCACGGCAAACAGATTGCGGGACACGGTTCTCGGCTCCATCGGCAGCGACAGCTGTATACAATCTCCCGTTTGCCATTCGCGGTCAATTGTAGCATATCCTTGTTTATTGGCAACCGGAATTTCTGCTCCATTCACTGTAATAGCCGGTGAATGGCACCATCCCGGAATTCGCAGCTGGATCCGGAAGTTTGCCGGACGATCCAACTGGATATCCATCCTTACCCGTTCCCGGAATGGATATTCTCCGGATACTCGAATCTCTGCCTGCACATCTCCGGCAACGGCTGTACGTAAGAAACAAGGGGCATAAGATACCGCCGCCAGTCCGCCTTCATTGTCCTGCATCCATAAATGCGAGGCCAGCTTCGGCCAGCCTTGATGCATATTCGCTGTGCAGCAGCCGAAATTCGGCTCCAGGCCAAACACATTGGCATAAGGACCGTTGCTCCAGGCGCGCGGCGCTACATTGCAAATAATCTGATTCACTTGCTGGTCATATTGATGAGAGGTCCAGTCCGCAGAAATAGCGGCAGGCAATGCGTTGAAGGCTACTTTTTCCAGAATGTCGGCGAATTTGCCGTCTCCTGAAATCCGTGACAGCTGTTCGAGCGAATACATATACTCAACAACCGCGCATAATTCGACGCCTTGGCTCGGGTGTGTTCCAGACAGCCATTCATCGCCCGAGAACATGCCATGCGCTTGCCCGTGATAGGTCATCAGACTGTCAATCCCGCGGTACACCGCCTCCAGCTCACGGCTGTCCTCTGTCAATTCATAGAGAACTCCTGGCGTTTTGATCCCCATGGCCACATTCACCACATGCGTTCTCCAATCCCACTGCTCTACCTTCCGCCAGAACGGAAAATCATAAAAAATATCGGTCCAGTCCGTTGTCTGTTCCTTCACAATGGAAGCAAGCTCCAGCAGCTCTTCCTTCTTCGTCCGCTTATACAGCCACACGAGGCAAAGCAGCAGCTCCGCTCCGCGGGCCTTCGCCCATCCGCGCAAAGGCTGGGTTTCGATCTGTCCGGACACATATTCTGCGAATCTCGTCAGAAACGGAATAACGCGCGAATCACCTGTCGCTTCCTCATATTGCGTCAGCACCTTGAGCATGATCATGTAATGCCACCAATCCTGCTCCTTGTCCACGTCATTATTTACGGTTTCGATCCGCTTTGGTCCAAACATGCCGTTCTCCTGCTGACTATTTAACGCCCATTCTACCCAGCGGCCCGCCTTAGCGATCAGCTTCTTGTCGTTCAATATATAGGCAAGCGGCAGCAATCCGTCCAAATAATACGGACCACGCTCCCAGCTTTCACCGTTTCCGCCGATCCATCCGTTATCAGGGCCTACATCCGCCCAATGCTCCTCCAGATGCCCCGTTAATCCATCCGCCTGAATCCGAAGCTGGTTGTACAGCCACCCTTCCGCTCGAATGCTGCCAAGCGGCAGAGCCTCAAATGCACTCTTCATTGTTAGATTCCCTCCTTGTTCTGTTGCAACTCCTTCGAATATACCACTATAGCCGCCTGCCGCTGGATAGACAATCGCAACTACTATTTATCCGATTACAACATAATAGGAATATTCACATATTTACGAATCCCTTGTATTTACTTATACTGGAACCATAATTCCGCAATATGAGGAGAATCATAATGTTTCATTTTGAATGTCCGCCTATGCCCCACTTCATCCAGATTGGCCAAGATACGTACAGCATCGGCAGGAAGCATCCAGGTCGCAGCAGCATTGGCGTATTTGACCTCTTGTTCGTGACCAGAGGCTGTTTATATTTGATGGAAGGGGAGCATGAGCTCACCTTGCCAGCCGGCCATTTCGGCATACTGCGCCCGGATTTGGAGCATCACACCGTCTCGCCCTGCAAGGAAGAGACGCATTTCTACTGGCTGCATTTTCAAACAACCGGACAGTGGCATCCCGAGCCCTACGAAAAAGAGCCCCTGCCGCCTGAGCAGGAGCCTCTCTATTCCCCTATTGAGTATTTCTCGTTTTATTTGCCGCGATCAGGCTCGGTACAAAGCCTTGGGCTGACGGAAGAGCAATTCGGCGAGCTCCTTCGGCTGTATGAGAACCCCTCCGGCAACTCCCGCTGGCAAGAGCAGCAGCAGTTCCACGCTATTCTGCTTCGTCTACAGGAGGACAGCAAGGAAGATACGGCACAAAGCTCTCATCTTCAGCTTGCCGAGGAGGCGGCTCTCTATTTGCGCAAATCTTACCGCGACCCGCTCAGTTATAAGCGGATGGCGGAGGAGCTGCATTTTCATCCGAACTATATCGCCTTATGCATGAAAAGAACGTTTGGCTGCACGCCGCTAGACTATGTAACCCAATTTCGGATTGAACAAGCGAAACGGCTGCTCATTCATACGAATGATCCCGTTGGCGCTATTGCGGAAGAGACAGGCTTTGGCTCCTTCCCGTATTTCGTCCGCTGCTTCCACAGGCGTACCGGCAAGACCCCAAAGCAATTCCGCTTGCAGTACCGGCAGCAGCACTAGCCCTTTACTTAGACTCGAGGACTTTCGTTCTCTCCAGCTCCGCCATCGCTTCAAGCAGCATAACTCCGCTAAGCTGGCCGCTGAGCTGGACTTCCGGCTCCGGCTCTCCTGCCCAGGACAAGCTGAACAATCCGGCCTCTGAACGACCCTGCTCCCATAAAGAGATGGCATTATGCCGGATCAGATTAACCCATGGCAGCGCCAAATCAGGCTGAATGTGGATGAGATTAACGAGATAACGGATAAGAATTCCTTTGAAGAGCCCGCAATCATCATTTCCTTCGCGCGGCAGCATGCCCGTCTCTGGATCTACCAGTTCCTGGACGGTTGCTGCTGCGGTTCTCTGTGCATCAACCAGATAGTTCTCATCCCCGGTACAGTTATACAACTCAATGCCGGCGCCAATAAATACGCCTTGGCAATACGTGTATTTCCAGTCATAATCGATCTGGCCGTCGCCAAGCCGGTTCATGCCGTCCCAGACAAAGCCGGTCTCCGGATCAACAAGCCGTTCCTTGTTGAATTGATAAATTCGTAAAGCCCACTCCAAATCTTCTTCCCGGCGGTCCATTTGATAGATTCGGGCAGCCAAAATAGAGGCAGGAGCATTAGCCGGCGTATTCTTGTAATCCAGCTGATCCTTCTTCCAAGCCATGCCGCCGCCCATATTGTCGTTCCAGGCCGTCTTGATGTCTTCCCACAGCTCAAGCGCGCCTTCCTTATAGAAGGGCTTCCCTGTCGTCCGATAGGCACGCAGCAGCGCCAACGCCATCCATTCCATATCATCATAGTAATTATGCAGAAGCGTGTCGCCGTTCCACTTCTTCGCGCCGCGGAATGCCCGCTCCAGCAGCACCTCATCCTCGCTTGCTTCCGTGCGCTGAAGCGCATCGACCAGCACATCTACCACATGCGCATGCCACCAATAAATCCAGTGGTCGTTGCAGGTCCCTCTGCAGGGAACCACCTGATCCATTACGCCGCGTTCTTCATTCCAGAACAAACGCTTGAAGTCTTGCTGCGCGGCCGCCGCGCGTTCCGCCCATATGCCTTGTGCTGCCATTATGACTGTACCTCCTCTGTTTGTGCCTCGCTTGTCAGACCGCGCTTCTCCAGCAGCGCAAGCTGCTCCAGCAGCATAATGCCGCTCAGCTGCGTGCTGAGTGTAACGCGCTCTTCCGGCTGAACACCCCAGGACGTGCTGAATACCTTGCGCGCCGGATCAGCGCCTTGCGCCCAAAGCGTCTGCCCCTGCTGCTCCAGAAGCTGCGCCAGCTCTGCCCTCTCCGCCGATACGGATGCAAGCTCTCCAAGATAACGAACAAGAATGCCTTTGAACAATCCGCCGTCCCCGTTGCCTTCATCAGGCCATAATCCGCCGCGCAGCAGTTCATCTTGGGCTGCCTTTGCCGTGCGCTCGGCATCCTGCAAATAACCCGCGTCTCCCGTAATCCGGTACAATTCTACTCCCGCACCAATAAAGACGCCCTGACAGTACGTAAATTTCCAGTCCTTATCGATCGAGCCGTCTCCGGTACGGTTCATGCCATCCCACACAAAGCCGGTAGCCGGATCAACAAGCTTAGCCTTCAGCCAGTTATAAATGTTGTTTGCCCAAGCCAAATCTTCTTCCCTGCCAAACGCTTGATACAGACGTGCTGCCAGAATGGCGGCAGGAGCATTCGCAGGGGTGTTTTTATAATCCAGCTGCGATTTCTGCCAAGCGATTCCTCCGCCCGCATGATCATTCCATCCGGTCTGGATATCGTCCCATAATAGGAGGGCCGCCGCCTTATACTTCTCCACTCCCGTTGCCTGATAAGCCCTCAGCCAGGCAATCGCCATCCATTCCATGTCGTCATACAGCTCATTTGGCCAAGCCCCTTCGTTGCGCTGCAGAATACCTTCATAGAAAGCATCGAGCCGCTCCCGGTAAGCCGGGCTGCCCGTGCGGTTCAATCCGTCCGCCAGTGCATCTACCGCATGCGCCATCCACCAGTAATGAAAAATCGTATTGCAAGCACCGTCCGGGCATGGGATCTCAATGTCGTACATGTTAATCGATGGATTCCAATATAACTGCTCCAATGCCTGCTGCGCTTCTTCCGCCCTTGCTGCCCACATCATAGCTCTCACTCTCCCCGTATCTTCTGCCTAATCTAATTGTCCGTTTTTCTCTAATACGGCCATCTGCTCGAGCAGCATGATTCCGCTTAATTCCGTGCTTAATTGCACCACGGCGTCCGGCGTCTGTGTCCATGAATAGCTGAACAACGCTTTGTCTTCTGCTTTGCCGTATTGCCATAAGCTGTCGGCATTCGTCTTAAGCATGCCGATCAGTTCCTTCCGCTTTGGATTACCCGGATCTGCGGCAATGAGTTCACCTAAATAGCGGACTAGTACGCCCTTAAATAAGCCTCCGTCCCCTTCGCCTTCCGAAGGAAGCATGCCGGTAGCCGGAGTCAGGAACATGTTCTTCAGATTAGCCGCCGTCAGGCGGGCATCCTCCAGATACGCCTGCTCTTCTGTTGCGCGGTACAGCTCGGTGCCAGCCCCGATGTACACGCCTTGGCCGTACGTGAACTGCCAGTCCTTATCGATATTGCCGTCACCAGTCCGGTTAATGCCGTCCCACACAAGTCCGGTTTCCGGATCAACAAGCGTTTTCTTTTGCCAGTCGTAAATCTTCTTGGCCCATTCCAGATCTTCTTCGTTATGAAAATGTCCATACAGCCGTGCTGCCAGGATAACAGCGGGTGCATTCGCAGGTGTATTCTTGTAATCGATCTGCTCCTTGCGCCAGGCGATGCCACCGCCCATCTCATCGTTCCAGCCGCCTTTGATTTCCTCCCACAGATCAAGCGAAGCCTGCTTATACCGCTCATCCTTGGTTGCGTCATAGGCTCTCAGCCAGGCAAGGGCCATCCATTCCATATCATCGTAGTAATCGTTAATCATGACTCCGGCATTACGGTCCAGCAATCCCTGATAAAGCTTGGCAATCTGCTCGGTAAATCGTTTATCATCTGTACGCTCATATCCATCAACAAGCACATCAACCGCATGAGCCAGCCACCAGTAATTGAAAGGGTCGGTGCACAGCTGCGCAATACACGGCGCGGCATTGTTGAACAAACTGCGTTTCTCATCCCAGAACGAAGCAGCCAGTTCCAGCTGCGCCTCGTCTGCCCGCTCCTGCCACAAGGCGGAGGAAGCGGAAGGCCCGTCCTTCTGCGACAGCTGCCAGATGACAGCCGCCGCCATAATAAGCAGCACTGCCACTCCGGCTATCAGCTTCTTTTGCAACAAAATCGATTCCCCCGCTTATCCTTTAGTTCCCGTAAACGCAATACCTTGCACAAAATACTTCTGAAGCAGGAGGAACAAGACGAGAATCGGTAAAATCGCAATGAGCGCCCCCGCCATCATTGGCCCGAAGTCGGTCTGATGGTTAAACGAGAAAGCCTGCAGTCCCATCTGTATCGTCGCTTTAGCCGGATCATTCAGGATGATCATCGGCCACAGGAAGTTATTCCAGCCTCCCTGGAAGGTGAAGATAGCGAGCGTCGCAAGCGCCGGCTTCGTTAGCGGCAGGTAGATATTCCAGAAAATACGAAACTCTCCGGCGCCCTCGATCCGCGCCATCTCCATCATGTCGGAAGGCAGTGTCAGGAAGAACTGCCGCATGAAGAAGACCGCGAAGGAACCCGATGCTCCCGGCAGGATAATCCCCCAGAAGGAATTCAGGAAGCCGTTGCCTCCGCCTCCTAGAATGTCATTGCCGCCGATAAGCGGAAAATGCTTCAGCACGTAGAAGCTCGGGATCATCGTCACGATCCCAGGAATCATCATCGCCGCCAGCAATATACGGAAGAGCGGCTTACTCATCTTGAAGTTCAGCTTGGCAAAGGCGTAGCCGCTGATGGAACCAAAGAATAAATTACATAACACTCCGGCCGTGGCCAGGATAAACGAGTTGGCGAAATATCCGGCAAACGGCACCGTTGTAAACGCCGCTTTGTAATGCTCCAAAGTAAGCGTTGACGGAATCCACTTGATCGGCACCGCGAAGATTTCATTACTTGGTTTGAACGATGTGATCAGACTCCAGAAAAAAGGTAAAAACATCGCTATTGCTATGGCTACCGTGACGACATAGAACAATACGGTCGCCACTACCTTTCTTACGGCGTAAGAAGGCAGCTTAGGCGTACGCGTTGTAACAGATGTAACAGTTGGCTGTGACATATGCTTGCCTCCTTACACAATTGGTTCTTCGGATTTGTTAATGCGCATGTTAATGAAAGAAAAGATCAGAATCGCCACTGCCAGCACGAATGCCTGGGCTGAAGCATAACCCATCTTGAGCTGGTTGAAGCCCTGATTGTAAATCAGGTATACCGGCGTCTTAGTCACGTTGCCCGGACCGCCTTGCGTCAGAACAAAGGCCTGGTCAAACATCTGAAGCGCCCCGATAATCGCCATCGTGCTGACAAGGAAGGTTGTCGGCCGAAGCTGCGGCCATGTAATGTAGCGGAACCGGTCGAAAGCCGTTGCCCCATCCAGCTTCGCGGATTCATACAAATAGTCCGGTACGCCTTGCAGGCCGGCAATATAGATGACCATATTGGAGCCCACCGACTGCCATAAGGTCACCATAATAATGGAGAACATCGCCGTCTCCGTCTGAGCGAGCCATGCCGGACCTGTAATTCCGACATAACTTAGCAGGTTATTGACAAGTCCGAATTCCGGATGAAGCAGCCAGATCCAAACGGTTGCCGCCGCCACAGAAGAAGTCAGCGTCGGGAGATAGTTCATTGTGCGGAACAGCTTGACGCCAAACCGCTTGAAGTTAAGCAGCATGGCAAGCAGCAAGGAAATGATGATATTCAGCGGTACAAAGACGACCGCGTAGAAGAATACGTTCTTGAACGTCGTCCAATACAAATCATCTTCAAGCATCTTTTTGTAGTTGTCGAATTTAACGAACTCCATCCGGCTCACCACGTCATAATTCGTAAAACTTAAATAGAGCGCCATGATGACCGGAATAATGGTAAAAGCAATAAACAGCAGCATGGTTGGCGTTATAAACAGATAGGCCATGCGGGCCTGATGTTGGTTCAGCTTACCCATTGAAGACATCAGCACTCCTCCTTTCCTTGTGTGAGAAGGGATAAAGGGAGGTCTCCCTCCCTTTATCCTTCCTTTTATAGTGCTGCTAAGTAGCGTTATTATTTCACGTCTTCGTTATCTGCGAGCTGCTGGTCTCCACGCTGCTGCGCTTTCTTAAGCGTATCTTCAGCGTTTTGCTTCTTCTGCTGGTAGAGCTCCAGGTTCGGAATAAGCGCTTCAGTCTCCATTACGGAATAGCCAGGGTGAGACGGACGAACTTTAGCGAATTCAAGCGTATCAAGGAACGGCTTATAAAGCGGATCATCCTGGAAGAACGGATCATCCAGCGCCGGTTTGTAGCCCGGGATGTTAAGACTTGTTTTTGCCCACATCAAGGCATTGTCTTTGTTAGCCGTCCACCATTTGATGAACTCCCATGCCTCTGCCTGATGCTTCGAGGCTTCCGGAATAACAAGGCCAAAGCCGCCCATCACGCCGCCCTTGTCACCGTTTGGTCCTGCCGGAGGCGGCACAACCCCGAAGTCCAGATCTTTGCCGTATTTCTTGTACGTGCTGAGCATCCATGGACCGTTATAAGTCATGGCAACCTTGCCGGTCGCGAAGGCATCCGTTCCTTCGCCAAGACCTTGCTCGAAGCCGACTTTATACACTTTGTCGTCGTTCAGCATGCGGTTCCAGAAATCAAGCACCGCCAGGCCCTTTTCATTGTTAAAGTTTGTTTTGCCGTCTTCGGTCAGCATTTGGCCGCCCGCCTGTTGGAGATACATATTAAAGAGGCCATTGTCGCCAAGCGAGAAGCCTGCCACCTCAAGCTTGCTGCCATTCCATTTGGTCGTTTTGATCGCAGCCTGCTCAAGCTCATCCCATGTCGTAGGAGGCTGTGTTACGCCTGCATCGTTCAGAAGCTTTTTGTTATAGAAAAGAGCGCGGGCGTCAACGGTTAAAGGAAGACCGTACAGCTTGTCGCTATTGGTTAATTCCTTCAGTGCTTCGCCGTAGAAATCATCCTTGTTCAAGCCGTCTTGCGTCATGAAATCATCGATCGGGTGAAGGACATTTTTCGGTGCATACAGCGGTGTACGCCATCTGTCCCAGAGCAGAACGTCCGGTGCGCCGCCGGATGTGGCAGCCGTCAGGAATTTCGTGATCAAATCCTGCTGCAGCATGTATTTGACATGGATTTTGTCCTGCGACTTGTTAAAAGCATCAACCATCGTTTGGAACTGCTTCTGGCCGTCGCCAGCCCAGTCACCCCAGAACGTAATCTCAACTGCCTTGCCGCCTCCTGCATTTCCTGATGCGTTGTCCGTCTGCTCATTTGTCCCGCTGTTTGCATTCGCATTGCTGTTGCCGTTGCTGCTTGTAGATGTGTTTGCGCAGCCGGCTGTTGCTACGACCGTAATCAAGGCCATCATCGTGATCCATTTTTTCACTTTTCATGCCTCCCTTTTTTAGTTGCACTTTCTATTTCGAAGAAAGCCGCCTTAAGGCAAGTCTTTCCGTGAAACCGCTATCATTTCGTCTGTACTTTAATTCCGCAATAATCAAGCAGAAGCTCGCTGAACATCATGTTCGCCCAGGAGAACCACGGACGGCTAAACTGATACGGATCATCTACATGGAACCCTTCATGCATGAAGCCGGTGCCTGCCGTTGTCGCCTCCATGAGGCTGAGCAGCCGCTCTTTCTCGGAACGCTCTTCCGTCGTTAAACCCTGCATCGCCAGCGCAATATGCCAGATGTATTGGTCAGGCGTATGCGGGCTGCCGATTCCGGCTGCTGCTTCTCCCTCGAAGTAATAAGGGTTGCTGCTGCTCAAGACGAAGCTGCGCGTATTGCGGTAGACGGGATCCTTCTCCGAGGTATAGCCGAGATAAGGAATCGATAAGAGACTTGGCACATTCGCATCATCCATAAAATTGTAATGGCCTAATCCGTCTGTTTCATATGCGTAAATTTTTCCAAATTGAGGATGCTCGGTTACGCCGTAGGTTTGGATGCCTTGATCGATTTCCGTGCCAAGCTTAGCTGCGCGTGCTGCAAGCTGCTGGTCGCCAAGCACCTCCTCCGCAATTTCCTTCAGATAGCCCAGAACGACAACCGCAAACATATTCGCTGGAATGAGATAGCCGTATATACAAGCATCGTCGCTTGGGCGGAAGCCGCTCCATGTCATTCCCGTATAGCCCGTCTTTGTCCCTTTGCCTTCACGCAGGAGCGTATCTGTCGGTGCGCAGTTAAAGCGCTGGAACGTGTAAGGCGAAGCTGTTTCATGGTTTTGCTCGGTCGTCCATAGATTCAGGATTGCCTCTGCCGCCTGTCTGAACGTGTCATCGAATTGCGAGGTCCGGCCGGTATTTTTCCACAGCAGATAGCTGAGCTGCAGCGGGTAGCAAAGCGAGTCAATTTCGTATTTGCGTTCCCAGATGGCAGGGCCTGTATCGGTCAAATCATCCTGATGGCCTTTGCCGGTTGGCCCGTTGTTGAAAGCATTCGCATAAGGGTCAATCAGGATCGAAGCCATTTGTCTCCGTACCAGACCTTCGATGAGATCAGCCAGATCGGCATCCTCAGAAGCCAGCACGAGAAACGGACGAAGCTGAGCGGCAGAATCGCGGAGCCACATAGCTGGTATATCACCTGTTATAACAAATGTCGTGCCGTCCGGCATCCGCTGAATGGTTGTTTGCAGCGTATTGTGGATCGCCTTCTCAAATATAGCGGCCCAATTCGGATGATCCGGCGTTTTCTCCTTGATTAGATCCACCAGCCGCGTTAAAGATGCGGGGATTTCTGTCGATTGTGTCATAACAATTGTGCCTCCTTGTTTCCGTAAACCTTTTTATAAAACGCTTTCATTTGATATTGCTATTATATTGGCATGTATATGGTATGTCAATATGTATTTTTCTATATTGTTTATACCAATCTTTCATACTATTTAAGCAGGACTTATGGCGCACAAAAAAAGCCTCCGAAGGGAGGCTTTGGGAAAGCAGGACATTTTTCGACAAATCCTTTGCCGCAGCGAAAAAGCGGTCTATCACCTTTCTTCAACAGGAACATTAACGGGTATCTTGAAATACCAGATATAAAATAAGCACAGTATAAACGTGATTCCGTAAGCAAGCAGCGGTTTCTTATAGAAGATCCGAAGCAAAGGAAACATGGTGAAGTCGAAAAATATGGACCAGTAAAGATTCCACTCATATTGATAAACGATACGATCGGTCAGCATAAAAACCCATTCGACTCCGACATAGATCCCAATCCATTTCAAGTAGTGGACGATCACTTTCTTCTTTTGCTCAGGATAATTTGAGAGAAACATTAACGCTGTAGCGGGGAAAACAACAAAGGTATACATCATTTCCGTCAAACTATGATTAGGAAAAAAGTCAGGCTTCAGCTTCCAAAGGAAGTGGCTGGCGGTTAGGAAGTTATACAGCAGGTTGCCGAGCGCAAAATACATCATCGTCTGATGATACTTCTGCCAATGCCTCCAATCGCCATATCTCCAAGCTGCCAATACGGTAATGACGCCAAGAATTAAATGCACATGAACTGCTCCTCTATTCGGATCTTATACTAGCGCTTGATAGTTGTTCCTGCGGCTTACCCCTTACCAAATATTGTGCTCTAACGTTTTTTTGTTATTCGGACAAGGGGCCCCCTGGCTAAACGCAAAAAAAGCCTCCTGATCGGAGGCTTGAATACTAATGCTTATAGATTAACCGGACCTGTCGAGTCGCTAATGACAAGTGAAGCGTCCAGCAGAATTTTGCTTGGCACGGATTGTCCGCCATGCAACTTGAGCACATTCTCGAAGGCTACGCGCCCCATCTCATGCTGGTTCTGGCTCAGGTGAGTGAAAGGATAACGCCCGTTGGTCTCCGGACAGTCGAAGCAGACAATGGAATAATCCTCCGGTACGGACTTGCCCATCTGCTGCACGGCCTGAAACGCAATCTGACCAATATTGAATTCGGTCGCAAACAGCGCAGTAATGTGCGTATGCTTATTCAGATGGTCAATAATTTTCTGAATATCCTTCTGCTTATTCTCCTCCGTATTATGCTTGGGAAGCGTAGAAGTAATATTCTCCATCCAGATCTCCCGGTCGACAACAATCCCTTTCTCCGCATGGGCTTGAATAAACCCTTCAATCCGCTCCTCAATCGCGGTTGTATCAACCGGCGGAGGGGTCAGGAAGGCAATCGATTTGTGCCCAAGCTTAAACAAATGGTTTGTACCATCCTTCGCTGCACCTACATTGTCCGTTGCAATAGAGCTCGCTGAAATCCCTTTCAGATGGCGGTCTACCAGCACAAACGGGAATTGGTTAATGACCAGCTTCAGAATCTCCGCATTAAAGTATTCGCCCTGCGCCGGGAAAATAATAAGTCCGTCTACTCCAAGCTCAAGAAGCCCTTTGATTGCTTCCTCCTCTAGAGCCGGAATACCAAATGTACGGCGAAGAACCAGATAACAGTTATGCTGGCGCGAAGCCTCCTCCATGCCGTAGATGAGCCCGTTGCCGTAGCTGTCCGCAAAGTCGGTAATGACCAGACCAATCAGCAGCCTGCCGTCTTCCTTGCGCGACCTCTGAGCCGGTGCCCCTGCTGCTTGCACAGCCTGCTTCGCCTGCGGCGCCGGCTGTTCAGACACGAATGAACCGCGCCCGGGCTGCCGGACAATGTAACCTTCGCTAGCCAGCAGCTCCAGCGCTTTCTTGCTCGTAATCCGGCTTACATTATATTCATCGCCAAGCTCCTTCTCGGAAGGAACACGGTCGCCCGGTTCATATTTCTTCTCAATAATATCCTCGCGGAGTGCTTCGAAAATCCGCTCATACATCGGTTTCGATGATTCGTTCATCCAGTTCGTTCCCCCGTCTTCCACCTGACAAGTGTTCAATATATATAACAATATATCATGATATATTCCATTTGCCAAGATGGATTGACATATCAACTTCCGCAGAGGAAGAAGAGGGGGCGTATCGGTTAGATTGGCATTTCCTTGCCTGTATAATCTACAAAGTTAAAGCGGGTCTCCGGTACAATGCGGCCTTCGATCAAATCGAGGATTCCCTTCGCGCTTTGACGCGGATTCGTTGGAGCATTCTCTCCGCCCATGTCCGTCTTCATCCAGCCCGGGTGAACGCTCAATACCTGGATGCCCCGCTCCTTCACAGCGGAGAGCAGCTGCTGCGTAAACATATTCATTGCTGTCTTCGAAATGCCGTAAGGATAATCCCCCGGATAAGCATTGCTGATGCTGCCAGCCTCAGAAGAAATATTAATAATGGCTCCATTCGGCTCCGTGATAAGCGGAAGGAAATGCTTCACCACGCGCATGGGTCCAAATAGGTTAATGTCAAACGTTCTGGCAACTTCCTCGATATTCAGCTTCTCAATTGGAGTATTCCGTTCAACGAGAATTGCGGCATTATTGATAATTGCACCTAGCGGCCTGTCATGCTGCTTCAATAAATCAGCCAATTCAGCTAGTCCCGCCTCATTTGTAACATCAAGCTTTGCCAGCTCAAGCAATGATCCATATTGCTCGACCAGAGAAGTCAGCTTGCTTGGTCCTTCTGGATCACGTACACCTGCAATGACCTGATGCCCACGCTCAAGCGCCTCTGCCGCCATTTCCAAACCTAGCCCCCGGCTGGCGCCTGTAATAAGGATATTCATTGTTCATGCTCCCTCCTCATCCATATGTATTCTCTCTCACTATATCATATGGAACCGGGTATAGTGGTCTGTCCTTCTAACGCTAAGGTGGATTTCATCCAACATAAATCATTCATTGAGCTTTATTCGTTCCGCTACGTTGGATTCCATGCAGCAAAATGAACTTCATTCGCCTAAGTAACCGCCTTTCAGCCTGATTATGTTGGATGGAATCCAGCGAAGACGGCTAAGGATCCGCCAACTAACCGAATGAATTGGACAAAATTCCAACGTGCTAATAGAGCACTGGAGGCCACTAAGTCTAAATACAAAAAAAGCTGCCCAGCGGTCATCTCTATGACCTGCCGGAACAGCTCTTCCTTCTCTTTCCTATCAGACTATTACTTCCCGTTCGCCGCACGCCAAGCGTCAATTTGCTTCTGCGCCTCGGCGATGACTTTGTCTACGCCGGCCGCTTTTTGCTTCGCAAGCAGCTTAGGCAGGTTTTCTTCCGGATTCAGCTGGCCGGATTTCAGACCGTCAACAAAAGCCTTGTTGGCATTGTCGATCGCGATAATCTCGTTTTTCACCGGCTCCGGATCAAAGATGAAGCCAAAGGTGCGTGCCGCACGGCTCGAGATCATCTCGTTAAACTTCTCGTAGTTTTTGTATTTGTTTGGGTCTTCCCCTTCACGGGTGTAGTTCAGCATTTGGTTGCCAATCTGCCACATAATATCGTGATAGAAGCCCACATCATTTGTTGTTTTGCCTTCAGGCAGCGCGATCTGACCGTTCTTCAGCGCATAATGCTTGCCTTCTACGCCAAAGTTGAACAAGGTCAGCAGCTTCTGATCCTTGAAGAACAGGTTAAGCAGCATCATCGCACGGGCAGGATCCTTCGACGTTTTGGAGATCGCCTGCATCGTTGCTGTCATTTTGCCCGTCTGCAATCTGTCGATGTTGAGCGGAATCTGGATCATCTCACGGCCAGCTTTAATGGAGGCATTAGGCGCTTTCGATACCGAGCCAATCTCCATGTCCGCCAGAATCTCCATATCGCCTACAAGAGCGAAGCCTTTGCCCGCCTGGATTTTTTTCCACGCATCAAGGCCCGGTGTCAAAGCGTCTTTATTGACATAACCCGCTTTGAACCATTTGTACATCAGATCAGCCAGCTCTTTGTAACGCGGTGTTTCGTAGAAGTTGACTACATCATAGCTGCTGGGATCCGTATCCAAAATATTAATGGCTGCCGCGCTGGCAATGGTATCCAGCGTGCCGGATGTATAATACGCATCCAGCGGGAAGCTTGGCGCAACAAGCGGCGTTACGTCCGGCTCATTCTCTTTAATCGTTTGAAGCAACAGCTCCAAATCTTCTACTTTGCCGGATTTCAGCGCGGACAGATCCATACTGTATTTGTCGACCAGCGCTTTGTCGAGGTAGATACCCTGCGAGCCGCCAAGCTCCTGGTGGGTATGAATGCCGTACAGCTTGCCGCCGCGTTTGGCCGGCTCATGGAAATCTTTCTCTACCGCTTCAATGTCCGGACCGTATTCGGCCAGCAGATCATCCAGCGGCAGCAGGCCGCCCTTCAATACCTGCTGGTTATAGCCTAACCAGTCTGCCGTGAAGAACAGGTCGAACTTCTCATTAGACGCCATCATCAGATTCGTCTTATCACCCCATGCGCCCCAATCAATCGGATTCAGCTTAACCGTCATGCTCAGCTCAGGGTATGCGGCATTCAAGTAATCGTTCATCGCCGTCTGAACCGAAGCGAGATCGCTTTGCGGCGCATCCGGATAGACCATCACCACTTCATACGGATCAAGCTTTTTCGCATCGCCGCCTGTTGCTGCCGGCTCGCTGGACGCATTTGTCTCTTTTGCTGCGTTTGCATGTGAAGCTTCATCATTTGTTTTGTTATTGCCCGAGCATCCTGTCAAAGCCAGCACAAGGATAAGAATGACCGACATCAGGACAGCCGAACTGTGTTTAACAAGCTTCATTCAAGTGACCTCCCCAAATTGATGGATCTATATACTAAACCGACGGATCGGATTTAGCCTTTTACTGCCCCTACCGTTAACCCTTTAATAAAGTATTTCTGCAGGAACGGGAACACAAATACAAGCGGACCGATGGCAACCATTGCCATAGCCATCCGGATCGATTCCAGCGGCTGCGTTACGTTGGCGGTATTACTGTAAGCCTTATTCGCTATGCTTTGCAGGAATGAAGCGTTCATTAACGTCTTGTTCAGCAAGTACTGCAGCGAATACAGCTTCTCGTTATTAATGAACACCAGACTTGTGAACCAGTCGTTCCAGTAGGATACGATCGTGAACAGCCCAATCGTCGCCATAACCGGCAGAGACAGCGGAATAATGATGCTGAAATACGTCCGGTATTCGCTGGCCCCGTCAATCTTGGCTGACTCCACCAGAGACGGCGGAATGCTGTTTGTGAAGAACGTCCGGATAATAAAGATGTTGAAGCCGCCTATTAACCCCGGAATGATAAGAGCGAGCAGCGTATCTTGCACATGCAGGAACCGGGTATACACCAGATACCATGGCAGCAGGCCTCCAGAGAACAGCATGGTGAAGAACACGTAGAAGCTCAAGGCATTCCGATACGGAAACTCTGTTCGGGACAAAGAATAAGCCATGGCTGAAGTAATAAGAAGGCTGACGACAACTCCTATTACCGTAACGGTAATCGTCACTCCGTAAGCCCTCGCGATATTCGCGGAATCATGGAGCAGGTAACGGTAGGCTTCCCAATCGAAATGGTTCGGCCAGAAGCTGTAGCCATGTCTTGTCAGATCCTTTTCATTGGTCACGGATACCATAAAGACAAGCCAGAAAGGGATAAGACAGGACAGGCTGAACACGGTCAGGAACAAAATAATAAACGGATTCGTACGATTATTTGTCTTCATGCTGGGCCCCCTAGAACAACGCGTTTTCTTTGCTGATTTTCTTCACCACATAGTTGACCGTTATGACAAGCACAAAGCCAACGACCGATTGAAGAAGACCTGCGGACGATGCCAGCCCCGTATCGCCGGTTACCAGCAAAGCGTTGTACACGTAGGTATCGATAACCTCGGTTGTTTCCTTCAGCATGCCCGAAGCCATCGTTGCTTGATAGAACAAGCCAAAATCCGCATTAAAGATCCGGCCGACCGCAAGCAGCGTAAGAATGATAATAACCGGTGTAATAAGAGGAACCGTAATGCTCGTCATCTGCTTCCACTTGCTTGCCCCGTCAATACGGGCAGCCTCGTAATACTCCTGGTCGATGCCAATGATGGCAGCCAGATACACGATGGCGGAGTAGCCGACTGTTTTCCACGTATTCACGATCGTCAGGATATACGGCCAATAGTCGGGTTCGGCGTACCAGGCGATCGGTTCTTTATCCATGGGCTCCAGAATCGATTTGTTGATAAAGCCAAGCTCCGGATTCAGGAAGCCGTAGACGAGATAGCCCACAATAACCATCGACACAAAGTTTGGAAGAATCGCGGCACTTTGGAAGAACTTCGAGAGAACCTTCCGTCTGACCTCATTAAGCAGAATCGCCAGCAATACTGCCAGCACCGTGTTAATGAGGAGAAAAACAGCGTTGTACAGAATGGTGTGCTTGATAATCATCCAGGCATCGTTCGAGGCGAACAAAAACTTGAAGTTTTGCAGCCCCACCCAGTCACTTCCCCATACACCCTTCGTATAGTTCAAATCCTTGAACGCAAGGAATATGCCGAACATCGGGAGATAGTTGTTAATAAACAGCATGATGATGCCGGGAATCGCGAGAATGACCAAGGCGCGGTGCTTCAGCAGCTGTCTTAGCACGGGCATATGTTTCACCTACTTGTTTGTTGTATGTCTTCAAGTATACGGCCGCCCGGCAGACCCCCCTACCGTTTTTGTAACCTTAGTCTAGTCGTTTTGTGACATTGCGGTATTCTTGCGGATTAACCCCATATTGCTTCTTGAACATCTTCGTGAAATGCGAAAAATTCGAATATCCGACCTGCTGCGCAATCGCGCTGACCGTCATTCCCTTCGAATCGAGCAGCTGTCTTGCCCTCGTCATCTTCGTTTCAATGAGGTAATCGATCAGGTTCTGACCGGTCTGCTTCTTGAACAGACGGGACAAATAAGCCGGATTCAAGTGGACATGTGCGGCGACATCCTCACGCGAGATATCCTCCTCCACCTTTTCTTTCATATACTGGATCGACTTCTGCACAACGCCGTCGCTCTCGACGGCAGAGAAAGCAACATCCATAACAGTGGAGATCATATTTTCCGCCCAATGCCTGTATTGGAACAAGCTGCGGATTTGGGCAGATGCCCAAAGCGGGAAGTTCGGCACCTGACTTGGACTGATCCCTTTCACGTGCATAAAGCTGTATACGACCTGCAGCGTGTCATGATAATACGTTTCAAGCTGATTCTGATGGATTTTGCGGGCTTCAAGCTTATCCACGCTCCGGTGAATAAGGGCAATCACCTTGTCCCGCTCCCTGTTCAACATATAGGAGGACCATTCCGGCACGTTGATCTTGTCCGGAACAGACAACTGCTCGGCGCCTCCTGTTCCCTGAGGCACGTACAAGATAACCGATTGCGGCTCCTTTACGTTATGCCGCTCTCTGTTCTTAAGCCCTTCGCATAATCCGGACACTTCCTGCAGGCTGACGAATTTCCCGATATAGCAGGTCACCTGGCAATAGAAATAGTCCCGGCACACCTCAATAAACCTTCTGCCAATCTCCACCCAGCCATTCGCCGGCCGGGAAGCCCCTGCCGTGTAAACCATTACGAACAGGACCCCGCTGCGGTCAGTAATGACCTCTCCCGCATATTCGGACAGAAACATTTCATCGGCTGCTTTCTTCACCGCGTACTCCATAATCTCCTGATCCCGGGCATCGAGCGTCTTCTGCCATTCCTCAATGCTGATCAGAACCGGCATGACCCGGCCGTCAGCCGCAAGCTCGATCTGGGCATCCTGCAGTCCCCGCTCGAGAAAATCCCCGAACGACAGCAGCCGGCGGGACAAGAGATCCTGCCAGAAACGCTCGGCTAAGAGCGGCTGCTGCTTCCGCCACAGCTCCACGTATCTGTGGTACTGCGCATGATGCTGAATGCTTTCTTCCTTCTCCTTCACCGCCTGCAGCATAAGGGAGACCGCATGGACAAGCTCCTCGCCGTCAATCGGCTTCAGCAAATAATCAAAGCTGCCGAGATTAATCGCCTGCTTGGCGTAAGTAAACTCCGAATGACAGGTAAGAAAGAGCGATTCCGTATGCGGCGAATGCTCCTTCACCCAGCGGACAAGCGACAATCCGTCCTCGTCTGGCATCTCGATATCGCAAATGAGGATATCAATGCGGTGCTCCTTCAAAATCACTCTTGCCGCATCGGCATGATTGGCGGTATGCACAACGTCGATACCAAGCATCGACCAGTCGTTGCATTCGCAAATGCCGTCCACGGCAAATTTCTCATCATCAACGACCAGCATCTGCGCCATGTTCATCCTGCTCCTTCGTAAGATCTATAGGTAAAAGCAGCCGTACGGCCAACCCTTTGGGATCATTAGGCTGGAAGCTGATCCGGGCAAGACTTGCGTACCGCATCGCCGCCCGCTTCTTCACATTCCAAATCCCGATATGATTGTCATCCGAGGCTGGCTTGTATTGATCCGATGCCAGCTCCTCCATCAGCTCGGGACTCATGCCTTTGCCGTTATCCTTCACTTCGATTAACATCCGTTCGGCAGAGTCTTCCGCCCGCGCCGCCGTAATCTGAAGAAGGAACGGCTCCCCTTTTACGCTCATGCCGTGAAGCATCGCATTTTCTACAAACGGCTGTACCAGCAGCGAAGGAATCCGGGCATCCAGAAGCTCCTCCGCACACCCGATCTCGAAGTCGAAGGAATCCTGATAACGCATCTTCTGAATCTCCAGGTAGTTGCGGATATGCTCCAGCTCCTGCGACAGCGTGATTGTATCCCGGCTTGTGCCCAGCATAAACCGGAAGTAGCCAACCATATGGCGCACCGTTTTCTTCACCAGCTCATAGCGCTTCAAGTCTGCCAGCTGAAAAATAATGTTCATCGTATTGAGGAAGAAATGCGGATTAATCTGCGTCTGCAGATGCTTGAGCTCTGCCTTCTGCGCATTCAGCCGCTCCTCATACACGTCGATCTTCAAGTCCTTGATTTCATCCATCATGTTGTTGAAGGTATGGTTGATAATATCAAATTCGGTGATAGGCGATTCGGGCAGCTTCATCTCCATATCCCCGTCCTTCACGCGCCGGATCGTGCCAAGCAGCTGAAGAATCGGCGTCAGGATGATCCGCCGGAATACAAAAAGATAGATAAGCAGAATGACCAGCGCAAAGAGCGGCAGCAGGTTAATGACCGTCTGGAACTGCTTCAGCCCTTTCAACAGATCCGAATATGGCAGAACAACCGCCATGCTGATTCCGCTAAGCGGCGATTGGCTTGTAATGATGAACAGCTTCCTGCCGCCATCCGAATAGGAGAAAGAAGTATTTTGCGCCAGCTTGTCGGCCGGAAGCCGGAAATCCTTGCTTAAGCTGTCCGACGGCTTTGACAAGATCATGCCGTCATTGCCGGCAAAGAGCACATCCCCGCCGGTGCGTACGTCCTTAAGCGGCAGCTTTAACGTATTCATGCTGATTAACGCCCCGATATAGGCGTTATTACTCGTATCATCGCTGACGACCCGGTGCAAATAATACTCCTGTCCAATCTGCACGATCGTCCATTGATACATAAGCGGGCGCAAAGCTTCCGGGCTGTTCAGCGTCTCTGTAATCCAGCTGCTGACCTGATCATGATCGGTATCGGTAATCACATTAGTCGTCGCAAGCACTTGGTTTGGCACCGAGTAGACATAGAACATATCTACCGTATGGTAATAAGAGCGGTAGGCGGAGTTTCTCTGAATGAGCTCCATCTGGGCAAAATAATATTCCGAGTCCGACAGCCCCGTCTGTCCGAACTTCTGAAAGTTCTCGTCATGATCCACGTTATAGACCATATTGGTCGTAATATCATCCAGACTCCGGTCGATCATGTTCAGATTGGAATTAACCAGATTCTGATACGAATTCGCGACCTGCGTCAGGACGACATCCTGCGCGTAATGCCCGACCGCAAACAGAATGATCAGGAGCGGCAGCGTAACGGCCGAGAACAGCAGAACAAACCGGGAGCTCAGCTTTCTTGTTTTTTTGATGGATTTGGCAAACATGGTTGATCCTCCCGAACCCAATCTAAGAGCAGAAAATGCGTGACAGACCTCTTGCTATGGCCCGCCACGCATTTCCTGTTTTATATACGCAAATCCTTGACCGTCTGACGCTCCACAATCTCATGCGGAACAATAAGGCTTGGGACCGTACTTCCCGTTTCAATCAACCGGTTACCTCAGAGTATATGGCCATGAAAAACTAACTGTCAATCGAAGCGTAAACGGCTGCACCTTTGTTAGGAGGTGCAGCTTACGTTTCGCGGTGAAATATAAGCCCTGTATAGAGTAAACCTATACCCTCTTATATCTGGGCATTAGTAAATTATTTACTTATTTTTTCGATTGGTTCCACTCGTCCATACGATGCTGCTGCTCCTTGTGTCGGCGCTGCCCAATGTACGGCATTCTTGATCACATGCAGAATCTCCGGCTGATGATAGATCGGGAAGGTCTCATGACCCGGACGGAAGTAGAACAGCTTGCCTTTGCCTCTGCGGTAGCAGCAGCCGCTGCGGAATACTTCGCCGCCTTCGAACCAGGAGATGAAAACAAGCTCATCCGGTGCCGGAATCTCGAAGCGCTCACCGTACATTTCTTCCTTGGGAATCTCGATATACTCGCCAAGCCCGTCCGCAATCGGGTGGCCGTGCTCAATAACCCAGATCCGTTCCTTCTCGCCGTCATCCCGCCATTTGAGTGCGCCGGTCTTGGTACCAAGCAGCTTCTCGAATACCTTGGAGGCATGGCCGGAGTGAAGGACGATAAGGCCCATGCCCTGCAGCACCCGGTCTCTTACCTTCTCCGCAATATCATCCCGCACTTCATGATGGGCCAGATGCCCCCACCAGATCAGCACGTCCGTGTTATTTAACACTTCATCGGTGAGGCCATGCTCCGGCTCATCAAGTGTAGCTGTTCCGACTTCAAGGCCTTCGATTGTTTTCAGGTATCCGCCGATTGCATTATGAATGCCTTCCGGATAGATGCCTGCCACATGCTCATTGTGTCTCTCATGACGATATTCGTTCCATACGGTTACTTTAATTTGTTTCATTGCAGTTACAGCCTCCTATTTGCTATTGAATTGAAATCCATCGTTCTTCGGTAAAAGATTGGATAATCGCGTCTACGGCAACCTGATTGATATAACCGTCTTCCATCGTTGCATCCTGACCGTCGCCGCGTCCGTTCAAGAGATGAAAGAACGACTGCATTTGACCTGTCCGGCAGTGGTCTGGAATCTCAACCCGGCGGAACAACTCGTCTCCGTCCTCCTTGAACTTCACCAGAAGCGAATCGTCGGCATCCAGGTTATAGACAAGAGCGCCTTTCGTACCATAAATTTCAATATGCTGATCATTGCCCCGTCCATAGGCGAAGCGGGAGATCATCATCGAAGCGGATATGCCGCCTTCCATGCGGGAGAGGACATGGCAGAAATCATCAACGTCCACCTCGCCTTGGCCGGAGCCGTCCAGCAAATTCCGCCGATTGATAATCGTTCCGGCATCCGCAATCACACGCTCTGTATTGCCGACGAGGAAGCGGGTCAGATCAAGCATATGGCAGCCCAAATCGCCAAATGCTCCGGAGCCCGTAATAGACTTCACGAACCGCCAGACGAGCGGAATGTCTTCATGAATGCCCCAATCCTGCAAATACTGGCTGTACACATGGTTGATCGTGCCAAGCCTTCCCTCTTCAATCAGCTGCTTCGCGTAACGGGCTGCCGCTTTATAGCGGTAAGAGAAGCAAATCATATGCGGCAGCGGATTGTTCTGCAGAGCAGCCCGTAGAGCAGCCGCTTCCTCCGCGTTCATGCCAACCGGCTTTTCCAGCGCAAAAGGCTTGCTGTGCTCAATGGCTGCCATCGCAATCGCGAAGTGGCTCACGGTAGGCGTGCCAATCGTGACGGCATCCACGTCCGGGTTTTGGAGCAGCTCGGAATAACTTAAGTAAGCCCGTTCCTCGGGAATATTCCACTGCACTCGTCTTGCGGCCAGACGTTCGGCGTCTTCGTCACAGATCGCCCAAATCTCCGCTTCCCCGCTTGCCAATATGCCTTCGCTATGAAAGTCGGCAATGCCGCCAAGTCCGATAATACCGATTTTTAATTTCCCCATACACACCATCCCAACGATTACCGGATTAAAAACCACACCATCAGATTAGCTTGTGATAGAATATTTGAAAATGGCGGATAGAGACACTTTTTGTATAATAGCGACTTTTATGAAAGGGGATTGTTGCAGTGCTGGCAGTAAACATGGAGCTTATACCCCGCATTACCTTTTTGGGCTTTGTTGCTTATACAAGCCCTTGGATCCATTTCAAACGGAATGTGAATGAATATATTCTCTACATTATCAAGAGCGGAGAGCTGCATATGGAGGAGGATGGGGTGCGTTATGCCCTGCGGAGCGGCGATGTGTTTATGCTGGAGCCGAATCTGGATCATGAAGGCTTCGAGAAGCACGTATGCGATTATTATTACATTCACTTCTTGCATTCGGATATTCAGCATGTTCAGATCGATGATATAGAGGCTTATGCGAGGGGATTTATTCTGGAGGACCAGGAAAGGGATATGGAGCCCGGCAGCAGCTATTCTTTTCCGAAGCACTTCAATCTTGCCGATAAAAACATACGCAGCCAGGTATTTAACCATTTGAATGAGATGGGGCAGCTCTACCGGAGGAAAAACTACAACCGCGGGCTGACGGCACTTAAGCTGTCGGAGCTGTTCATCGAGCTGTCCCGCGCCTATCTGCTGGAGCATCTGCAAAGCTCCCGTAAGCGGACTACCAAAGGGGCCGTCAAAGCTTACGAGCTGCTCGACTACATCCATCATCATTATCCGGACAAAATAACGGGCTCCGATATCGAAGCCCGCTTTGACTGCAATTTTGATCATATGAACCGGACGTTCAACAAAATTACCGGCTATTCCATTACTCATTACGTCAATAAAGTAAGGGTAAATCAGGCCCGGGAGCTGCTGCAGAACACCCCTTTGAGCGTTGGCGAGATTGCCGAGCTGGTCGGCTTTAGCGACATTTATTATTTCAGCAAAATGTTCAAGAAATACGTCGGACTATCCCCTGCTTATTACAAAGGGACAAGGTGAAACGGCTTCGCCGTTGTTTTTTGGCTGCGAGATGCGTTTCATTCCGGAATATTCAAGCGAAGCTTAAGCCTTGTCCCGGTAGATTTTCCGGTAAGCGTTGGGTGTAAGGCTTTCGAACTTCTTGAACGTCTTGATAAAATAACCCGCGTCCGCGAATCCAAGCTCATCGCTGATCTGGGCAACGGACAGCTCGGTTGTCTCCAGCAGCTCCTTCGCCCATCCAATTTTCAGATGCGGGACAAATACCGAGAAATTCTCCCCCGTCTCCTTCGTGAATATCCGGCTGAAATAACTCGGGCTCACATGGCATAACACGGCCATTTCCTTCAAATCCGCATTCTCATGCTTATGGCGGTATATATAATCAAAAGACGGCTGCAGCAGGGAATTGCCAGACTGGTAGACGCTAGAGGACTTCTTGAGCTTCTTCTCAATCAGCGTATTCGACAGCTCGCTTTGCAGCGCCTGTATATGCTCATACTTGGAATTGATGGTTTGCATCGGGGCTGCCGCCGGATGCTCAAGCGACAAGGAGTCCCGGTACATTTGAAGCATGTCGCTCTTGCGGATGGCTTCCTCGACGATATAGTTGCACAGGTGGAACAGCATGTCGGCAATTCGCGTTACCTCTTCGAAGGACAATACCGGCAGCGACTGATATTCCTCCTGAAGTGCTTTAAACTTTTTATCCGTCTCCACATTGGGAGGCCTGGTTACAATCTGCTCAATCGGCACATCGGGATCACGAAGCTTGACCTGCCCCGCCATCACCGCACCGATATATTGATCATCCACCACAATCGGAATCGCGATATCAAGAATTTGAAAATGACACTGATAAATATACGGCTTGTTCGACCGGACCGCCTCCAGCCCTCCCCGCGCATCGCATTTCTGGCAATAGGAGGATAACGTGGAATCCTTCCTCACCTCGCGGCAAAATGCCTGGCATTCGCTATGCTTCGATACCGGAATCCCTTTATAGTCCACCGTAATAATCGCCATCTTCGTCACAAGAGACATCGAATCCTGAAGCTTATGCCATTTGTCGATATCCATAATTTGTTTCAGATCATATCTTGCGTTCATCGGAATCGCTCCAAACCTTAAAAGGAATGATCACCCAATTAATTGGCCTTATTCAGCACAATTGTGATGATTCTTGCTTCGGAAGCATTAAACCCATTATACTAGATCGCTCTGCCAGGACAAAATAGTACAATTCCAGGAAGATTTGTGCATAAAAACACCATCGAAAACTGCTTTATTTTGCGCTTAACGTACAATGCTTCTCCCTCCTCCTAATCTTATAATGGCAGTAGTCAAAGAATCATCACATGCGGCCAGAACTTGGCCGCTTGTGTGACAATTCTTTTTAGCTCATGCTTACGACGCAAGAATCATCACATGCGGCCAGAACTTGGCCGCTTGTGTGACAATTCTTTTTAGGAGGCTCCATAATGAGAAAAGCATTTATTAGTCCAAGCAAATACGTACAAGGTGAAAACGAACTGCTTAACCTTGGCTTTTTCGTTCAAACCTACGGTAATTCCGCCCTTCTTATTGCCCATCCCGAAGATGTGAAACGCGTAAAGGACAAGCTGGACTTTACTTCTAATAAATTCCATATTACGCTGGTTGAAAGCGGATTCCGCGGCGAATGCTCCCGCGAAGAGATTGCACGTCTCAAAGAGCTTGCCCGGGAGAAAAACTGCTCCTGCACCATTGGCCTTGGCGGCGGAAAAGCGATTGATACGGCCAAATGCGTCGCGGAAGGCGATGCGCTTATTATCGTTCCAACGATTGCGGCAACCGATGCGCCAACAAGCCATTCGGCCGTTATTTACACCAATGACGGTGCATTCGAGGATTATGCTTACTTCAAATCCAGCCCAAGCGTCGTGATGATTGATACGACGGTTATTGCCAATGCTCCTGCCCGCTTCCTCGTATCCGGCATGGGTGACGCGCTGTCGACTTATTTTGAAGCCAGAGCAACGTCCCGCTCCTTCTCCAAGGTTAATGCCGGACTGCCAAACGGCGTACATGCCGGTGCAGCACCGATTGCCCGCGGAACCAAAGCGGCCCAAGCGCTTGCGAAGCTCTGCTATGAGACATTGCTGGAAGATGGGGTTCAGGCGAAATTGGCCTGCGACAGCAATAAAGTAACAACTGCGCTTGAGAACATCATTGAGACAAACATTTTGCTCTCCGGTCTTGGCTTCGAAAGCGGCGGTCTTGCCGCGGCCCATGCCATCCATAACGGCCTGACCGTTCTGGATGGCACTCATCATTACTTCCACGGCGAGAAGGTTGCCTTCAGCACGATTGCCCAGCTCGTTCTGGAAAATGCACCGAAGGAAGAAGTCAATGAAGTGCTTGCGTTCTGCGCGGCTGTAGGTCTGCCGGTATGTCTGTCCGACATCGGCGTAGACAGCATTACGGATGAGGAGCTTGCGAAGGTTGCCGCGCTTGCCTGCATTCCGGAGGAATCGATTCATGCTATGCCATTCCCGATTACAGAGGAAGCTGTAGCCGCGGCGATCATGGTTGCTGACCAGCTCGGCCAGGCTTTCAAACAAGGAAGGAAGTCGTAAGATGAAGAAGATCATCAATCAGCCGGAGACGCTTGTCCGCGAGATGTGTAATGGACTTGTCATTGCGCATCCTGGCCTTGCCTTCAACTCCAAATATAAAGTAATCAAGAAACAGAACATTAATGCTGCAAAAGTGACGCTGATCAGCGGCGGCGGCAGCGGCCATGAGCCCGCCCATGCCGGATTTATCGGCAAAGGCATGCTTGATGCGGCAGTATGCGGGGATGTATTTGCTTCCCCTTCCCAAATTCAGGTGTACCAAGCGATCAAATCGACAGCAAGCGATAAAGGCACGCTGCTTATTATCAAGAACTACAGCGGCGACATGATGAACTTCAAGAATGCCGCCCATCTGGCTGCAGAAGACGGCATTCAGGTCGACTATGTCAAAGTGGATGACGACATTGCGGTGGAAGACAGCCTCTATACGGTTGGACGCCGCGGCGTTGCCGGCACGGTTCTTGTTCACAAGATTGCCGGCGCTGCTGCGGAAGCGGGCAAAAGCCTTGCAGAAGTAAAAGCTGCAGCTGAGAATGCAATTGCCCATGTCCGCAGCATCGGATTTGCTTTTACCTCCTGTACCGTTCCTGCCAAAGGCACGCCAACGTTCGCAATCGGCGAAGATGAGATGGAATATGGCGTTGGCATCCACGGCGAGCCGGGCATCCGCAGAGAAAAGCGGATTTCCGCTGATGAACTGGCACAGCGTATGGTCACTGAGCTGCTTGCAAGCCTGGATATGAGCGCTGGTTCTGCAGAGGAAGTTGCCGTGCTTGTTAACGGCTTTGGCGGAACTCCGCTTCAGGAGCTGTACCTGCTGAACAATGCCGTAATGCGGGAATTGCATGCCAAGGGCATCCCTGTAAACAGGGTGTTTGTCGGCAACTACATGACCAGCATCGATATGGCGGGAGCTTCCCTGTCCATCATGAAATTGGATGAGCAGTTGAAGCAGCTGCTCAATGAAGAATGCGATACGCCTGCTCTCATCGTACGCGGCGGAGCTTCGGAGCCGGTGTCCTATGTGGCGCTCGAGGAATCCGTGCAACAGAGTGAGACGGTGTCTTACCGGGTAGAAACCGGCGAAGATTATGCCGTTGTGCAGGATGACAAGCTCTCGCTGCACAATATGATCTATCTCATCGATAAGATGAGCGAGATTATTATCGAGAATGAAGTGCCATTCTGCGATCTGGATTCCCATGCCGGCGACGGTGATTTTGGCATGAGTGTTGCGAAAGGCTTCAAGCAATTAAAGGCGGAATGGACGGAGATTGTCCGCGAGTCCCATGATATCGGCAGCTTCCTGCATGCCTGTTCGCTGATTATTATGGAGCATTGCGGCGGGGCGTCGGGCCCGATCTGGGGCTCGGCTTTCCGTGCCGGCGGCAAGTATGCCGAAGGCAAGACAGAGCTGTCTGCAGCAGAGGTGGCAGAGCTGCTTGATGCGGTAGTGAAAGGCATCCAGGCAACCGGCGAAAGGTCATTTGGCCGAGGTGCGGTTGTGGGCGACAAGACGCTGATCGACGCGCTTATCCCTTATGCGGACAGCTGGAAGGCAGCAGCTGTTGCGGGAACCGAGCTGAAGGCTGCCGGAATTGCGGCTGCCGAAGCAGCGGTTGAAGGCGCCAGGCAGACCGAAATAATCGTTGCCCGGATGGGCCGCGCAGGCACCGTGGGCGAACGGAGCATCGGTTATCCCGATGCCGGCGCTTATGCGCTTGGCGTTATTTTCACGGGATTGTCGGTTGTGTTGAAGTAAACGAAATAAAGCAGCGGTCATGGACGAGAACTGTCCTTTGACCGCTGCTTTTTTTATGTTTGTCCCTGCTCATTTTATCGCAAGCTTATAGCTGTCTCCCTTGTTAAATCCTCTCCGTAGAACACTTCACCTAAAGGAAGAAGTGCTATCCACTTCATTGGCTGGCTGCAACTAAAGTTACTTGCCATGCGTTAAGAGGCTTGATGCAAAGTTTTCCATAGGGCGAAAGCCGGCCGTCGGCTTCTTCTTTATGTTTACATATAGTAAAAGTTCGGCGTTTGGGTTCATTTTCGCCGATCAAATGCCGTTATCAATGGAAGGAAGAAACATTTTCCAAGGAAAGGGAAGGGATGTAGTGAAAGAAAACAGCAAGAGAATCCTGTCGCTTAAGTTTGCCCGCAAATGGCTGGCAGCCGCATTAGCCATGACGCTTGTCATGGGAAGTCTGGCCGGAGCCGTCTATGCGGCGGAGGATACCGTTACCGGCATCGAATGGAGCTACGCGGAATCGGATTACAATAGCGGCACGTCGTCACTGGAAATGTCCGTGGAGGACGACAAAGTCGATCTCACCGTGCTCGCGTCTCTATCGGGTTCGGCATCCAAAAAAGATGTAACGGCAGACGCAGCATGGAAATCATCCAACAGCTCTATCGTCAAAGTCGAAAAAGGCGTGTTAAGCGGCGTAGGCAAAGGAACAGCTACGATCTCCGCTACCTATAAAGGCTTCTCCATTTCCATTAAAGCATCTTCGGATTATGTGTACGACCAAGTCACGATTATGCAAAATAGTCAAGCTGCTCCTGCGGCCACGGATGTGCTTCTCGGGCAATCGCTTGTCTTCACGCTCGACGGAGACGGCCAGAACATTAGCGACGACGCGACGTGGAGCACGACCAGCTCATCCGTTGCCACCGTCGACGAAGGCCGCATCACGCTCGTTGGTGCGGGGACGGCTACCATTACGGCAAAGTATAAAGGCAAATCGGACTCGATCAAACTGACAGTTTCATCGCCTTACAAGTCTGTTTCAATCAGTCCCGAACCGGCCAATAATCTGCTGGAGCTCGAGGTTGGCGGCGATGATTACCTGCTGAAAGCAACCGCCGTGCCAAACTCAGGCGGAACGCAAGATGTGACGAGCGAAGCCAAATGGACAAGCTCCAACACGAAGGTGCTGACTGTGAGCAAAGGTATTATTACCGCAGTTGGCGCAGGCAAAACAACCGTCACGGTGTCCCATCTGGGAGTAACCGACACACTTACCGTTGTTGTTCGGACGCCATACCAGTCCATCAAGATCGCTCCCGACAAGGAATTCCATATGCAATTGCAGGACGCGCCTCTGCAGATCAAAGCCGAGGTGCTTAGCAATTCGAACGTTACATCGGACATTACAACCGCAGGTGACTGGACATCGTCCGACGTCACAATCGCTACCGTATCGCAGGGCAAGGTGACACCGAAGGCGATTGGCACAACGAAGATTACGGTGTCTTACCGGGGCGTAAGCCGCAGCATAGATGTAACCATATATCCGAGCATTACCAAGCTGAAGGTTGAAAAAACGACGATCGACGGCTTCAAGGGCATCGAAGGCGAGCTGCCGAAAGTAACGGCAACCACGTTTGACGGCACGAGCGTCGACGTCTCGAAGCTGGTGAAATGGACGGTTTCTGATGATGAAATCGCCGATCTCAAGGATGGCATCTGGACGGCCAAACAGCTCGGAAAGACGATCTTCACGGGAACCGTGCAGGATCTGAGAGTCGAAGTTGAGCTTGCCGTTCATTTGAAGCCGATCAAGCTAATGGCCGAAGCTAAGGACTTGAGCGTTATTTTAGGCAAAGCTACCGAGCTTCCTAAGGTAACTGTCGTCTATGAGGATGGCGAAGAAGAAGATATTTCGGAAGCGATCGAATGGAACACGACCTCCGACAACATCGTGCTATTAGAGGAAACGATGAAAGGTCTGGAATCGTCAACCGTAACCTTGACGGGTACTTACTTGACTAAAACCGTCACCGTTCGCGTCAAGATCGAAGAAGAGATTGTAAAGCTGGTCGTCGAACCCACGAAGCTCGAGCTGAATCCGGGGCGTTCCAAGTCGATCAAGGTCACGGGTTACTACAAGAGCGGCAAGAAGATATCCATCGGAACCAAGATGAACTGGGTTGTCGGAAGCGAGAAGATCGCAACAATTAGCGGCTCCTCATCCGTTAAGGCGCTCAACGTGGGGACAACCACAGTGAAGGGTACCTATCAAGGCAAGACGGTTAAAGTTTCTGTCACCGTCACGCCAAAGCTGAAATCGCTGCAGGCATCCAGCAAATCCGCGCAGTTGTCAGCTGGCGACACGCTGACGGTCAACGTGCAGGCGATCTACTATACGGGCAGCCCGGTGAACGCAACAGATAGCTCCGTATGGACTTCATCCAATACGTCGGTCGCGACGGTTAAGGAAGGCAAAATTACGGCGGTCCGCAAAGGCAGCGCGACGATTAAAGCAGCCTTCGGCGGCAAAACCGCTTCAATTCGGATTACGGTAAAATAATGCACGTCTATCATTGATATATAAACAGCCCTGCCCGCAACGGTTCGACGTTGCCGGACAGGGCTGCTTTTTTCGCAAAAGATGTTAATTAACGCCCCCGCCTTTTTAAGGTTATGGCCAGCAGGATCAGCAATGAAAGAAAAACGGCCGGAGCTATGACTAATGAGCTATTAAATTCTTTGTTATTGGAGGTAATATCCGAAGAATCTTTTTGATGCAGTGTTATCTTGGCTGGTTCATATCCTGCTCCCAGGGCTTTAAGGTCTTCCTGGGCGGCTGCAATCGTCTTGTTCCCTTCACAAATTCCTGTTTCAAGATGATCTGGATCCCCGTAAGCAAACACGATAAATTCTTCATCCACATCAAATTCCTCATATCCGCAACTTTCTGAACTCATCGCTGTGTAAACAGTGGTTTGAGAGCTCAATTCTCCCTTCCATACCGTTTTCACTTCGAATTGAACTTTTACAGGATCTGCAGTAGACATTAGTTTTCCTTTAACCGGCTGGGTTAAACTCACTACCTTACCCGTAAAAATGGCAGTTTTAAGATTCAACTGATCTTCTATGTTAGGGGGAGCCGCACAAGAGCAGGCATGGACAGTTTCGTGCTCGAACATAAACCAAGTACCAAACACGACCAAGTAAATCAGGAAGAACCTGGATGTAATTTTCCACATTTTATCACTCCGTCCGGATGGTGGAATTTCCCACATGTAAATAATAGACGGAGTTAACCTAGTTTTGTTGCAGCATAGACCCCATTCTATTTATCATCGTATGGAGATTTGATTTGTTTAAGTTCTTCGGCAACTCCTTGCGCCTCTTCCATATTCATAATCGCCGTATATAAATGGGCTACTGTCCATGTTTATTTTCTGATAGGGGTCTGCGCAGCCTGTCAAAAAGCGCTCGTTCCTTTAATGAAAACAGCAGCCGGGATCTGCCGGCTGCTGTAGATCAATGACTAACACTTTTATTTATGAGTTGCTTCCAGGTTGATCATTCGATTAAGCTCATCGAAATGCGCGGTAACCGTAAGTTTAGCAGAAATGCCTGTTAGACTGTCATTCTTCGATTCATAAACCTCAAAGCCTTTGTCTTTCAAATAAAAGCTTAATGCTTTTCTATGATTGAGTTCAAATGTCATAATCAGTTGCGGAAATACGGTCAATACCGATTCGGGTTGTTCCTTTAAATCTTCTTCTGTTACATCAATAGTGAAGAATGCTGTTCCGGCACCATAGTTGCCTGCATAATAGAAACGGTTTTTAAACATTCCGGAAGCAATGCTTGCAATAACATGTCCTTCATTATTGGTCACAGGGATTGTCTTTTCACTCAGTTCAGGAATGTTGTTCTTATTCCCGTAAGCTTTCAATTGAATAGCTTGTGTCAAACTGTTTGAGGAAATCTGTGCCTGAGCGTTTGCCCAAGCCCATAACCAAGTATTTGATTGGTGAGAAACACTACCCAAGATTTGAATCGGGAAAGTTAAATCATCACCAAATGTTGCTGTTCCGGCACTCATATTAACGCTCCAGTCAAGGCTGCCGATTGACTCTGTCATTGCTAGTTGTTTCTCAAGAGCAATGCCACCGTAACGTTCCAATAATTCTTGCAACGATGAAAAATTCTCAACATTTTGAATATCTGCTGTTCTTATTAATCGTTCAGCATTTTTCTGTTTTTTTAAAAAATCGAATAATCCCATTTTTCACCTGCTTATTAAATTTAAAAAGAATTATCATACATAAATTACATATTTTAATTCAGCATGTTCTTGCAAGTTTCCTGCCCTTTACATAAATAAAAAAAAAGGCGACTGATTATCGCTATTACAAACTAAAATGGTAAGCCCCTCCATTTACTACAAGCTCATTCACTGGCTCCATTATTGAAAATTAATCACAATTGCGGTCTTGTCATCCGATTTCTTAAAGCGGACATGGTTCATACATTCGGGATCACATTCTTCAAGCTCAATTAACTCCCGAGTATAAAGCGTTAAGCCCTTATCCAATATGCTATGGGCAACAAAGCTCCAATACGAGTTTTGTTCGGGCACGATATTTGTTGGCAAAAACATCCCGTCAGTCAATAAAATAATATGCTTTAAACACGTCAGATTAATTTTCCCGTATTCAAAAAAACGAACTGCATCCTTTTCCCCGTTTAATACTCCATAACCGCCATCAGTATTAGACCGATACCGATTCTGCACTATCGTAGCAATAACGGTTTCATGAAGCTCTTTCCGGCTGTTTAAGCCTTTAGTTATTCCTTCCTGCCATTTAGCGAATGCTGAAGCTTCAAGGTGAGAAACTTGTCTCCAGGTTAATGGGCGAACCTCCTCATTATCGTACACCGCTAGAATCATGCAATCCCCTGTCTGTATAAACTCCACACCATCATCATGAACGCGTAGGATTGCCAGGGCTGCTCCCCAAAGTTCTTCTTTCTTCTCGAGATTGATATTGGCGAGAATCATTTGTTCCCTTAGGAGATTATTCACCTCGGTCACGTGATCCTTTAAACTTCCGGGCTCAGTTAGAGATTCGAAATAGTTTTTCACCAGATTAGCCGCAATGAAGCCGCCCGTTTCCTTTTTGGAATTAACATAGGGTACCAGGGAAGATACTCCGTCCAAAGCCCCATACAAATTTGCTTTGGGATGAGAAATAATGGCATCCTCATTTAGTACTCCAACGCCTTTCCGGGTAATCTCCTCATAAGTTATAACCACATTATTCACTCCCTTATTGTATATGCGCCTATACGGCGCTAATTTGGCATTAAGGATTAACAGGCTCAGGGTTCCAGTTCTTTACCCCGTTATCTTCAATTATCCCTATCGTTACATCCGCAATTTCAGATTCCACAAGAAGACTATCTCTAATTCGGAATTTAATATCGTCCGCGTCGGCAAGGGTTAGACCTGCCCGCAGCTCTATCAGACCCTCTACATGATAATAGCGTCCCTCTTGAAGAATTCGCATTTGATAAATATCTGTAACATAGGTATTTGAAAAAATAATCTTAGCAATTTTATCTTCAACATCTCTCGGAGCAGAAACACCAATAAGTCCGACCATATTATCGTAACCCACTTTAAATGCAACTCCAATCATCAATAATCCGATAAGAAGAGTAGAAATCCCATCAAGCAGTGCAAAGCTGGTCAATGATGTGACGATTACCGCAAGCAGTGCTAAGAAAGCACCGGTTGTAGCAACCAGATCCTCGAAGAAGACTAAACGAGTTGGAGGCGCTGCCCGGCCGACATTTTTAAAGGCTTGCGGAAAGATTGCAAGCCCCTTAGCTTCTACTCGAGTCTCGTGAATGATCTCCTTGGTTGCTTTTATTAATACAAATCCATCTACCGTGACGGATAAGAGCAATACAATCACGTTTAACCAAAAACCATGAGATTCTGCCGAAGGATATGCTAATAAATGAAACCCTTCTAGAAGGGTCTCATATGCCATAACGGTTACTACAATAACTGCAACCATACAGAATAAGTTAATGACACGCCCGAACCCGGTTGGAAATCGCCTAGTGGGTTTCTTCTCCGCTAAGACACTGCCCGCAAATACAAAAGCCTGGTTCACTGCGTCTGCGATGGAATGCATGGTTGATGCAAACATTGCCCCGCTACCCGTAGTTATAGCAGCAAATCCTTTGATGATTGCAATTCCTGTGTTACCGAGTGCAGCGGCGGCTGATGATGTGTTTCCTTTCTTTAATAAATCAATAAAGCTGTTCTGCTTACTTTCCGATTCCATTACGGGATTTCCCTCCTAGATTAGTTGCCGTTGATACATTTACATTCTTAATCTATATACATTCTCAGTCTTATCAATTTAAGGTCATCTTCAAACGGCTGACGATTCCATGACTATCTTTCCACTTTAACATAAACTGGCATTAACTCCCAACTAATGCAAATGAAAACAGCAGCCGATTATCTTAACCGACTGCTGTACATGGGTATTGATTTATTGTTCTCCGTTACCAAAATTCAATGGTTTAATTTTCAGTGTCTCGCTGGGCTTAAATTCGTTTTTATGCTCAATCATAAAATCGCCATACCTTCTAGGCAGTAACACATATCGCACGACCTTTTTACCTTTAACAAAGACAACTAGGCTGTAGCTGTCGGAGTATGCAACCAAGTCAGCTTTTGACCATTTAAAACCTAACTGCTTATTAATGGAGTCTTCATCCATATATGGGGTGAAGATATATACATTATTCCAAGCGAAACTGTTGATCTGCTTTAAATCAATATCAATAACATCATTTCCGCTCCGCTTATCTTCAATAGTTGTGATGAGATTCTGTTGCAATATCTGTCTTTCTTTAGCTTCTTTCTGTTTAATGATGTACAACGTAGTCCCGGCAACTGCGATTGCCATACAAATGATAACTAAAGCTTTTCTCAACAGTGATCTCCCTCCCTATTTGCGCAGCTGTTTCATTTTACCTGACCTTCAAAGACGGTTTCATAATCCTCAACAACAAGTTTACCGTTCTCCTTAGCAAAGGTAAGAGATTCCTCCGTTTTATAATAGGACGGTTCGCTTGTTTTCGTTAAATAAGTGATCGTAACATTCATACCGTCAATCTTACTCTCATAATCAACAACCCAAGGACTCGACACGCCAATATTATAATTCCAGTCCTCTCCACTCCTAACGATCTGTTCTTGTATGAACTTTTCTTTCGCTTTTGCAGACATCATTTCATAACGGGGTCTTCCATCTCGTGTTTGAAGCGCATTTGCCCATACCGAAGCAAGCTCTTCTATTGTTGCAGGCGCGGATTTATTTGTGTCCTCAAGAGCGTACTTACCGTTATCTGCCGTGTTGGCATTGGTTAATGCAGCGCCACCTAACAATAAGATGACTGCAAGACCAAGCAGAGACCATTTATAGGAGTTCTTCGGAGATGATGTGATCATAATCAGTCTCCTCTTGAGTTCTTTTTTATTTGGTGAAATACTTGCAGCTCCTGCCAAATGAACAGGTTTTATGAATAACTCTAGCAGTTTGATGATTGTTAAGGCGTATTCTTTGGACTCCTCCGGCTTTATTCTCGTTAAGGCCAGTGCGTCACATGCCATTTCCTGATCTACTCGCATTTTGCGGTACGCATACCAAAGAAAGGGATTAAACCAATGTATAGCAAGCAATATATTCATCAACCCATTCACGGCAATATCGTTTCGACGGACGTGCGACAATTCATGCAAGAACACGAACCGCAGCTCCGCTTCATTCAAGGCACTTAGAGCGGAATCAGGTATCAACAATTTCGGTTTCAGTAACCCGAACAAGGTCGGGCTGGATACTCGATTCGTCTGGATTAAGGGTATACTTCGGCGTACGTTCATTTCATCTTTGCTGCGTTCAAAACATCTATTTATCCCCTGATCCTTAACATTCGGCTCCGTTTTTATTTTCGCGGCGAACCGTGCGTTTGCCCTGATCATAAAACCAAGGAATGCTAGCATGCCAACTATCCAAACGATCGACGCGATTTGAAAGAGTGAGATCTGCTTTGCTGCAGTCGAATCACTCGCTGCCGGATCGACTTGAACTTGTGTCGGGGTCTCATATCCTGATTCAACTGCAGGTGATAATGAAGTTTCGTAATTTTCTAATGTCTGGCTGTTCTCCGAAAGAGTATGGTAGATATTGAAGACACTAAATGAGCTCTCAGGCATCCACGGCAGCAATAACCTCAGAACCAGGAGAAGCCACAGCAAATATGTCCACCTGGGCTTTAATTTATCTCTCAGCAACCATTTCGCAGCTAAAATAATAACGGCTAATACGCTGGCCATCAGCGTCGTGGATATGATCCAGGTTAATAGGTCAGTTAGAAGAGAAATCATCCGGCTTATTCCTTTCTTTCGTCCAGAATGCTCTTCAGCTCTTGAATGTCTTCCTTGGACAATTGTTCGTACTTGAGGAAGTTAACCAACATCGGCTTTAATGCTCCTCCTCCGTACAGCCGTTTCAGAAACGATTGCGTTTCAGCCCGAGTGCTTTCTTCTTCCGCAACAAGCGGAGAATAGACATATGGCTTGCTGTTAGAATCGAAGGTTATTACTTCTTTCTGGACCAATCTGGTTAGTAAGGTTCTGATCGTCTTGGGACTCCAATCCGTTATGTCTGCCAGGGACTCAATTACTTCACCTGCGGTCATCGGCGATTTTGCCCATAGCACCTTCATAACCTCCCACTCCGCATCCGAAATTCTCGGCATTTCTTTCATGGAATTCAAGCCTCCTTGTTGACTACTGTTGTAGTCATATTACATTTGTAATCAATGAATGTCAAACGTTTCATCGCAAGTCCTTCTCTATCAAAATAAAGAAGCCGCATTTGATGCGGCTTCTGCTGCAAAGAATATTTAATTGGACGAACAGGCTTCTCGCCTACTCTAGCATCAGTAAATCCCGGCGAATCGGCGTAAACGTGTCCAGAAGCGCGGAAGGCTCCAGCGCTTTCGCGCCGTGAATGGCGTTGCTCGGGATATAGATGGTCTCCCCTTGCTTGATTACCGTCACGATTCCGTCGATCGTAAACGCTATCGCTCCTTTCAAGCAATAGGACATCTGCTCGTGAGGATGCTGATGCTCATAGCCTTCTGCACCGCTCTCGAAGTGGACCTCCATCATCATCAGACCGCCCTCGGCGCACAAAATATTACGTTTTACACCCGGCTCCGCCGCTTCCCATACTCCAATGTTACTCATAAACGCATCCCCTCTTCCGTCAATACGCTTTCGGCACCTCAATCATACGCGTCGTGCCCTTCTCATTCGTGAAATATAAATGAATGCCGTGATCCTGATCGTCAATGAAATAAGAGACAAACTTGTCATCGCCCTTCTTCATCGGCACGAGCAGCGTAACGATGCGATGACTCTGAGTTTCCTTCGTTTCTGCCCGCAAATGCCATTGGCTGGGCAGCCCTTCATACTCGGACGGATCTACATCCGTGAACTGATCATGCTGGCTGAGCGTCATGTCGCCGGAGGATACGTAAACAAACCGGCCCTCCATCTCTGCTTTGGTCCCGACTACCCGAAACACCTGCCCTTTCAATTCCATCTGATGAAGCGTATGCATAAGCCAGGAAACTCGCCCCGGCCGGTCAAGGTCTACGCTATCTACGATGACGGCGTATGAATCATCCAGCCAATGAACCTCACGGACGTAACGCTTCAAATACGGCACGGTCTCCCGGTAAGCTGACGTTGCGTTCATCCGGACGCTGGCGAACCCGGGCTTCGATAGGACCTCCTCGACCAGGCCGCAAGCCTCCTTGCAAAGCACCTTGTCCGTGCCTGCGTATTGACCTTTACCATCAATGAGCAGACCATTCTTCGAGATGGTCTGTCTTCGCCAATTCCGGTGCATTGTACTTCCGAATGCAATGTAATAGCCGCTGTCGATGGCGAGCGGTTCGCCGTACGCATGAAGCAGGAACCCGTTCTGATCGCCGTGACTGTGGCTAAGCGATCCATATGGACTGCTCTTGACGAGTAACTGGATATGTTCGTCCGGATCATCCATCCTGCGATGAAAGGCAACCCAGCCGACATCGCGGAACCACTTGACGGGCTCGATGCTCTCCGGTACGGGAACGACGGGCTGAACGGCCGGATAATCATGGTTGTAGAGAAGGTCGTCGAACCGGAAATCCCACCATCCATAATTATAAAACTTCGTGTCGGCGTCTTTATCCTGCTCTTTCACCTGCTCGTAATACCATTGGTATAGCCCGTTGCCCGTCAATCCCGCGAATTGGCGGATATTGTAGGCTGTCTTTAGGCTTGGTGGTTCACCGAGACTGGACTGGTCGCCAAAGCTCGCTCTTACCGTACCCGGGCTGTTCACATAAAGCGGAAAATCTCCTGTACGCGTGAAGAAGGGTCTCTTGAACAAATCGATATCGACATACTGGCGAATCAAATTCAAGGCATCGATTAAGTACGCAAGACCGGTCGTCCAGTACATCGGACCTTCTGCCCAACCGCCGTCCTGCCCGCCCCACGGGGAGTATAGACAAGCATAATATTCCAGCGCATAATCGAGCCATTCCCGTGCTTTCGGCTCCTCATGCAGCATGGCGATGCATGCCGGCACAAGCACGGAAGACAGCGACCTAACCGCATGGCTGTCATAAGGGACGCGGTGAATCCGGGATCTATCAATGACATGATGGGCGACCTGCTCCGTGCGGATGAGCAAATTCGCGCGAACCGCTGCCCGCTCCTCCTCCGACAAAATCCCGTGCAGCCAGTCATATCCCCACGCCACGGCTCCGGCAATCCGGAACGCGGCTTCGTCGTTGTAATCCCGTGAGGTTGTTCCTCCCGGATCCCAGGAAACGACGTGCAGCAGCCAGCGCTTCGCCTGTTCCAAAATGTCCGCATCCTCAAGCAGCACGCCCGCCACGCTCAGATGGCGAATGGCATACAGGGTTTCCTGGCAGTCCATATACATTTTGCGCCAGAGCTTCGCGACGCGTTTGTTGTCCGGGTACCTCTCCGGTTCAGGAATGAGCTTCTTTTCCATCCATGGCCTAACGGATTTCTCGTAGAAAACGTCCCAACCGCAGACGGCAGCATCCTTGCGGATGCGTTCCCGGAGCGCTTCGACTCGGCCGGGCTGCAGCCAAAGCCGGGGATGCGCAACGTCCGTATCCGCATATCTCGTCTCCCGCGTTGGCAGCGGCGTCGATGGCAAATGTTCCGGCACAACGAACGACCTCACCTCACTCCAGCAAAATTGTGCCGCCGCTCCTGCCTCTTCCGCCAAAGCATACCGCCAATAATACGTCCCCGGCTCAAACACATGATCAGGCGTATAGAAGTTAAAAGGAAGCGGTCCAACCTGCTCCGTCGAATCCGCCTCAAATTCTGAAGAAGAAGAAATCTGCAGGAGGTACCGGTCATCTTCAGGCTTCGCCGGCATCCAGGTGAACCTTGGCGGATTCTCCTTTAGCTCCGATTTCTCGTTTGGTTCATAAGGTACGGTCAACAATCCGCTGACCGGTTCGAATAGCTTCCCCATGGCGATCCCTCTCTCCGCTCGTCAAATTTGTTGCCCAGCGATTATCGCATGAACATGCCGCCATTTACCTCGATCGTCTCCCCGGTCAGATAGGCCGATAGATCGGAGACGAGAAATAAGGCAACCCCCGCCACGTCTTCAGGGGTACCTTCCCTCTGCAGAGGGATGCTTTGAATGGTTGCTTCTCTTGCCGCAGCTGATGTGAATGTCGCATGGAATGCCGTGTTCCCGATAAATCCAGGCGATATGGCATTGACGCGAATGCCGCTGGCAGCCAGCTCTTTGGCAAGTCCTTTCGTATACGACAGTACGGCGGCTTTGCTCGCGGCATAAATCGAGGCACCCGGTCCTCCCCCGTTGTGGGCGGCGACGGACGTCATGTTCACGATGCTTCCGCCCCCGGCCGCTTTCATGCCCGGAATGACTGCTTTCGCGACGAACACGGCGCTCTTCAGATTCACGTCCATGATGCGTTCGTATAACTCCTCGGTCATTTCCTCGTTAGGAATCCGCTGCACGAGATGACCCGCATTATTAATGAGCAAATCGACAGAACGGCCAAACGCGCTTTCTGCCTCGCCGACAAGTCGCTCCGCCTCCTCGGCCTTCGAAACGTCGGCCTGAATCGCGACTGCTTCTCCCCCGCTATCCCGAATGGAAGCGGCCGCCTCTTCGGCTGCTTCCCGGCTATTCAAATAGTTAAGAATGACTTTCGCTCCTGATGAGGCCAGAGCGACCGCAATCGCTCGCCCAATCCCGCCGCTCGCTCCCGTTACAAGCGCAACTTTCCCTGTCAGATCAATTGCCATACCAATCGCCTTCCCCTCTCGTCTTCTACGCATTCATAAGCTCGAGCTCCGGTCTCCATTGCAGCCTGACTTCGCTCGGCATTCTTAGTACGATTCGCGTCCCTTCGCCAAGCGAGCTGTCGATGCGAAGCCCGTATTCATCGCCAAAAACCATCTGTATCCGCCGGTGAACATTCACCAGCCCAATCCCGCCGCGGCGTCCGTGACTTGCTGCCGCCTCTTCGACCAGCCGGTTCCGATCTAGTCTTTTCCTCAATTTCGCGAGCTTCTCTTCCGTCATGCCAACTCCATTGTCCTCCACGATAACAAGCAGCTCGCCGTCTTCCAGGCGGGTATCGATTCGAATGTAATGCCGGGTTTCGAACCCGTCCACAAATGCATGCTGAAAAATGTTCTCCACGATGGGCTGCAGCGTCAGCCTGACCATTCTTGACAGAAGCAGCGATGGCGGCGTCAAAACTTCGATTTCGAACTCATGTCCGATACGGTGCTTCTGAATGATCATGTAATTGCGAACATGATTCAGCTCATTGGCCAAAGTCACTTCTTCGAGGTTGGTCTGAATCGAGTAACGAAGCATATAAGCCATCGCCTCGACCATTTCTGAAATTTCGCCGGAATCCTGTACGATTGCGTAACAATTGATGGTCTCCAGCGTGTTGTACAAAAAGTGAGGATTAATTTGCAGCTGAAGCGCCTGAAACTCCGCTTTATGCCTCTCTAGTTCAATGGCCTGAAGCTGGAGCTGCGTCTTTTGGTTGGTCAGTTCCGTATCGTACACCCGTTCAATCATGTCCGAAAGCCGGCTGACCATGAGATTGTAGCTGTGAATCAGCCCGCCGATCTCGTCATTTCGCCGTTTGCTCTCAATCCGAATCCAGTTTCCCTTCTCCGTCTGGCGCATGCCGTTCTTTAGCGTCCGAATCGGACGAACGATCGAATAGCCGAACCGGTAAGCGAGGAACAACGCGATGGCAAGAGTCGCGAGGCCAACCGTTATCGTCGTGGACCGAATCCCGGAAATCGGTTCCCGCAGCTCATCGAGCGGCAAAGCAACCGCAAGACTCCATGAGGAATAACCTGATTTATGCGAGACGATCAGCATGTCCTTCCCGCTTACCTTCTCGATGAACCGCGTATTCCCGCCGCTTGCAATCCGCTGTCCAAGATCCGTACTTGCGACCTCGCTCCGCGTGCCGCCGTCCGGCGAGTAGACGACGGAGCCTTCAGCGTCCAGTATGAAGAAGAAGCCGTTCTCGCCGAGATCCACATTGTTCCATAACGTCGACAGCTCGCTTTCGTTCAGCTCGATGGCAAGAATGCCTTTCACCGCGTAAGACGAGTAACCCCTGATTTTGCGGGCAATGGTGACGACACGCTCTCCGTCCATGAGCGCCGTGTTTAATATCGCGATTCCGCCGTTATCCGGCGTCTTCGCCTTCAATTCCTCATACCGGGGCGACGGATCAACGGTCATGGAAGAGAAGCTTTGGTTCTGATCGAAAATCGACAGGCCATGGTCTCCCAAAATATAGATCATATGAATCTGAGTCGGGTAAGTAATGAAGATTTTCTGGAACACGTCTTGCCTGATCGTTTTCGTGAAGTGGTAATATTCGTAGCTGTCCTTTGGATCCATATCCAGAAACTGCTTGACGGACTGCTGGGACAGAATGGAGTTGCTCACCCGTTCGAACGTTTCAAGTTGAAGATCCGTTTGCGCGCCTGCGTTCTCAATGACCGTGGAAATATATTTCTCTACCTGCTTGTCGATCGCCGCGGATGATTTGAGATACGTAAAGATGCCGACCGTGGACAAGGAGAATAAAATGACAATCAGAAAATAAAAGAAAAGCTCCCTGGAGAGGCTTGGCTTCATCCTTTGATCCCCAGCGATTCCCGGTATTCGGAAGGCGTCAGCCCGCTGTACTTCTTGAACGTTTTCGTGAAGTGCGGGTGATCGGCAAATCCGACTTCGGCGGAAACATCCGTAATTTTATGGTGAGGCATCGAGAGCAGCAGCTTGGCTTTCTCCATCCGCCGTTTCGTCCGGTATTGCACAAACGTTTCGCCCGTCATTTGCTTGAATAGCTGACTGAAATACGAAGCGCTGAGACCAAGCTTGTCGGCCACTTCCTCCAGCGACAATTCGCGGTTCAGATGTTTCTCAATATAAGCTTTGGCCTCTTCAACCGGTTCTTTCAGGTTGCCTTTTCGTTTGATTCGCAATTGCTCCATCATCCCCATCGCCGTTTCGCAGAGCCAGGCGAAAGCAGCGGCATCCCGCTCCGCTGGTCTCCTCGGCGCTTCGAACGGGTACACATGACGCGCGTTCAAGCGATCCGCCAGTTTGCCCGCCAAATCTTGCGTCAATTCGCTGAGCATCCGGGCATCCAGCATGCTGGCCGCGCAGTACTGCTCCATGCCTGCCATTACCGTCTTGATCGACTCCGGCTGCAGATGCCAGATACCGTCCTGCAGCTGATTCAGCCACTCTTCCGTCTTGGACAGCGGAATATACGCCGTTTGCCGCCGGGCTTCAAGCCCTGCGATCAGCTTCGATACCGCCTTGCTCACAGCTGCCTTTGTCACCGGCTTGAGCAAATATTCCTTTACGCCAAAGGACATGCATTGCCTGGCATATTCGAAATCGCCATAACCCGAAATGACAACAACGGGCAAATCGGGAAAACGTTCATTCACTTGCCGGCATAACTCCAGACCGTCCATCTTTGGCATCTTGATATCGGTAAACAGAAGGTCGGGGCGGCTTGCCGCGATTTTCTCGAGTGCGTCTACCCCGTTATCCGCCGTTTCGGCATGACATATCGAGTGATCAGACTCTCCAATCAGCTTCTGCAGTCCTTTGCGAATCATCGGTTCGTCGTCGACGACTAAAATGCGGTACATGGATCTGTCCTCCTCGTTTGCGAGCGGAAGCATTGCTGCTTCAGGTGCAAAGCGTTTATGGAGCAAGATGCTCCCCGGCTCGCAAATATATACCGGGCACGGAGAGCATCCAAATCTCTTACTGTCATTCTAGTTCATGCGCACGCTTCCCGCGAGCATTATTCGAAAGCGTTTTCTTTGCTGTTGTAACGGGCTGTTGCTTCCTCTATTAATTCTTTTCCGCCCTTGGATAAGTACTCCTCGAGTACCTTGTCATAACTATCAATAGACTCTTTGCCGTACACCATTTTCAGTACGTGTTCGAGCACAAGCGGCGGAAGCTGATCGGACAGCGGGCTCAAATCCGGGTATTTCACAAGTGCTTCGAGACGCGGATCAAACTCAATCCCGCCGCGGCCCTCCTTCGTCAGCAGGTTGTCGAACGCGTCAACCATTTGCTTTCCTGGCTCGGATAGTTCAGCAATGCGCTTGTTGTAGGTTGTGTCCTGCACCATCCACAGCCAGTAGTTCAGGAACCGCTGCTTGTTCGTGCCTGCCTCATCCGTAGGCGGGGTGTACGCGATTGTGCCGCCATCATTTTGGTAGTCTTCGCCTTCAATCCCGTAGCTGAAGAACAGCTCGGCTTGTTCACTGACCATCCAGTCGAAAAACTTCACGATCTCAGCCGCTTTGTCCTTTGCGTTTACATTGATGAAGTAAGAACGCGTTACCGGATTGTAGTACGCATAACCGCCTTTGCCATCGTCGCCGACAGGCGAAGGAATAAGCGCTACCTTGGCACCCGGAACATTAGTCATCAGCTGCGTGCCCCAGATCGGAAGCTCATTGGCATTCATTGACCACATGCCCGCTTTGCCGCTCGTTACGATGCTTTTGAAATCCGCGCTTTCAATCGTCGCGAATTCTTTGCTGATCAAGCCTTCATCAAACATGGTTTTGTATGTCCCGATTGCTTTCTTCATGGCATCGGCATCGAAGAAGCTCGGCTTTACTTGACCGTCCGGGAACAGCTTGAATTGATTCAGATAGCCAAAAACATCGTAGGAACCAAAGAAGGTATCCGCATACTTGAAGTTTTTGCGGCCCATGTACGGATGCTCGACCCCAAGCTCTTTGAACGCCCGCAGCACGTCGATTGTTTCCTCGACGGTTGTTGGAATTTGTTTGCCCGCTTTCTCAAGCAGGTCGGTCCGGATCCAGGTTGCCCTTCTCGACGGATTGCTTAACACTTCCGGAATGCCGTAGATGTTGCCCGTTTTCGCGTCTGTCAGCCGATCCCATGCCTCTTTCGGGAGAAGCTTAAGCAGGTTCTGCCCATACTGCTCCAGCAGATCGTTCAGCGGCAGGAACACGCCGTTTTGTACGGCACCCGCCAGCTCCTGCCCGCTAATGCCCCCGCTGCCTTGAACAACGTCCGGAATGTCGTTTGTCGCGAACATTTGAATCATCTTGTCCTGATACTCGTTGTGAGGAATCAGCCTGATATCGAGATCGGTATTCGTCATTTTTTCAAGCGCAAGCACGTATTTGTCCTTGTTGATGTCAGGATTCTGTTCCACGTAGGGCACGTTAAGCGTCCGCATGGAAATCGAGAACTTGGCTGGCTTGGCAGCCGGCGTTTCTTCAGGCTTGTTGTGAGCTGCTGTATTAGACGGGTTATTCGCCGCCTTGGATGGTTCATTGTTGTTCTTGGAGCAGCCAGCCATCACCGAGACGGATAGTGCAGCAATCGTGGCGAGTACGAACAGTTTTCTCATAAATCCCCTCATCTCCTCAGTCGAAAATATATCGATAGAGCGCTTTCAAAACTATAGCCTCAGTATAGATACGAATGATGCGCGGCCACAATGGAGTTTGTTAAGCTCGGTTTGTCATTTTTTACTGTGGGCTGCTTCTTCGACTAAGATTTGATAGAGCCGATCAGCATGCCTTTAATAAAATATCGCTGCATGAACGGGTACAGCATAATAATCGGAACGGTCGCCACAAGAATGACGGCCATCTGGACGCCTTGCACCGACTGCGAAGCAATATCGAATGGCAGATTGCCCGTGTCGACCAGATCGTCGTTAATGAGCAGCTCCCTCAGCTTAACCTGCAGCGGGTATAGCCTGCGGTCATTCAAGTAGTACAAGGCGTCCATATATTTGTTCCAGTTGGTCACGGAATAGAAGATACCCACCGTCGCAAGCGCGGGCTTGGACAGCGGCAGCATCAAGCTCCAAAGTATTCGCAATTCCCCGCAGCCGTCAATCCTCGCGCTGTCGATAAGCTCGGTCGGGATTTGAACAAAAAAGGAGCGGAGCACGATCAGGTTAAACGCGCTGATTGCCGTCGGGATCATAAGCGCCCAAAGTGTATTGATGAGATGGATCTCTCTCATGAGAATGAACTGAGGAATGAGCGGCGCCGTAAAGATCATCGTCATTAAGACGAACAGGAGCACGTATTTACGTCCGACATATTCCGTTCTAGACAGTGGATAAGCGAGCGACGAAGTAGCAGCTAGGTTAATAAGCGTGCCGAGCACCGTAATATATACGGTAATGCCAAACGCCCGCCATATGGAGACATCATCGAACACATACCGGTAATAATTGAGCGTGAAATCGACGGGCCAGAACATGACGTCTCCCCGGTCAATTGCCGCCGCTCCACTCAGCGACTGCGCGATGACGTTCAAGAACGGCAGAAGCATGGTAAGCGACAATCCTGCCAAAAACACATAATTCGCGATAAGGAACCATTTTCTGCTCCAATGCTCACGCCTGATCACGGCCACCCCTCCTAAAATGAATGATGACCACAATGACCGTACTGCGATCATCATGATGATTCATACTTCGAAAGCGTTCACCTAATACAACGATTCTCCGGTTGCCTTGCGGCTTAATGTATTGGCGATAACTAGCAGGAACAAGCCGACGACTGATTTGAACAGTCCGATCGCCGTTGCATAGCTGTACTGCATCTGCTTCAATCCGGCTTTGTATATATACGTGTCCAGAATTTCGCTGTTCGTGATGTTCAGCGGGTTCTGGAAGACAAATACGCGTTCGAAGCCGTAATCCATAAAGTCGCCAATCTTCAGCAGGAACAGTACGGTTATGACGGGCAGCAAAGACGGAATTGTAATCTTGATCGTCTGCTTCCAGCGGCCCGCGCCGTCGATTTCGGATGCCTCGTACAGCTCGGGATTGATGCCGGTCAAGGCAGCCAAATAGATAATCGTTCCCCAGCCAACGTCGCGCCACAAGCCTGAGCCAACCAATATGGTACGGATATACGAGTTTTCGCCGAGGAAGTAGATCGGCTCGACACCAAACCAGCCAAGAATGACGTTTACGATACCGGAAGAAGGAGACAACATTCCCGTGAAAATCCCGCTGACAATCACCCACGACAGAAAGTGCGGCGCGTAGACTACCGTTTGAACGATCTTCTTATACAGAACGAGCCGGACTTCGTTCAGAAGCAGCGCCAGAATGATAGGTGCCGTGAAGGCGATCAGGATGTCGAGGGCACCAAGCATAAGCGTGTTTCTCAAGATGCGAAGAAAATCGTAATGCTGGAACATTCGATTGAAATGCTCGAGGCCTACCCATGGGCTGCCGCTGAAGCCGGCGAACAGGTTGTAGTTCTGAAACGCAATCACCGATCCAAGGAGCGGTAAGTACTTGAACACGAGAAAATAAAGAATGCCCGGGATCGAAATGAGATATAACGTCCGGTACTTCCACATGAAACCGAACAAGAGCGGTCCCTCCTTCGTCTTCGAAATAAGCTTGTGTGCATACTCTTATCCTAGCCGCTTGAGGGGGAAGCCAACAATGGAATCGTTTTAATCGCGCTTGTGTTTTTTCAAGGTCGCCGCTTTAAACAAAAAACCGGGAGCTGATCATGTCAGCTGCCGGTGTAAGGTTTTGAATGAGATTTTAAACTATAAATATCTGATTAAATGTTTAACGTACCTTCGATACATGTAACTGCATAACCGCCGATTAAGATTTTTCCGTTATCTTGAATTCGAACTTCGACCTTTCCGTCTCGCCCCACACAGTGTCCTTGACTAGCAACATAGTTCGATTTGTTTAATAGTTCAAGATTTCTAACAAGCGTTGCCACACATCCATTACCGCTGCCGCACACGGGATCTTCCTCTATTCCTTCATTTGGGGCAAAAGACCGCACCTCCAGATCAGAATCCGTATTTCCGGAATCCAGGCCAAATACGGTAACACCCGTCACTCCTGAAGGAATCCGTGCAGCAAGTGCTGCCATGTCGGGGCGCAGGCTTCGCACCTCGTCTGCATGAGAAAGCTGCAGCGTAAGCCATACTGCTCCAACGTTAATCCTTGCACTTGTTTTTATATGATCGGACGGGATTCCCAAAGCATCTGAAAGTGCAGCCAAATCAGCAGGCTGTATGCTCTGTACATTAGGCTCAGGCAATGTAAGGAATAGTTTGTTTTCATCAATATGAATCGCAACTAACCCGCTGCCGCATTCCTGTACCAAGCACCCTTCTGTCCTCGGTTTATAACCATGTTTTAGTACAGCAAAAGCCGACCCTATAGTGGGGTGTCCTGCAAAAGGAAGCTCACTGTTTGGGGTAAAAATGCGCAGTTTATAGTCAGCCCGCGGGTCTGTTGGCGTGCAAATAAAAGTGGTTTCAGATAGGTTCGTCCAATTTGCTATAGCCTGCATCTCTTCCGTTGATAACTCATCTCCATCCAGAACCACGGCTACCGGATTCCCTTTAAATCGAACATTTGTAAATACATCCACTTGTTGAAATGGAATTTGGTGATTCATTATCATTTCCTCCTCTGAACATCATCATGACTCGTTGTTTACGAACTCAAATTGATCATGACAGGTATGGGGAAAGAGTAAAAGAACCATCTTACACGTTTATTTAGCATGAGGTGGCTCTTACGCGCAAAAAAGCGCTACCGGAGTCAATAGAGGTAAGGCAGCCAATCGTTTGATTGGCTGCTGCATCTTACTTGCTTATCTGCCGTTATGAACGGCCTTCCGGCTGTTCCGCGCGCAAGCGGATCGTTACCGTTGTTCCGACTCCAAGCTCCGAGGCAATCTCCAGTCCATAGTGATCCCCCGCGTACAGCTTGATGCGCTCGTTCACATTAAACAAGCCGTATGAGCTGCCCACGCCGTCCGTTCTCTCCTCGGGCTGAGGTGCTGCCCTTAGCAGCTGACGGGTACGCTCCTCATCCATCCCGATACCGTTGTCTGATATCGTAATCATCAGATCCCCGTTCTCCTCCTTGACGATAATGGAGATCAGGCCGCGTTTATGCTTCATTTTTCGGATACCGTGCAATAGCGCGTTTTCAACAATCGGCTGCAAAATCAGCTTCGGAATCTGGCAGCTTGCGATGCCCGGCTCCACCTCAATCAGGACTTCAAACGTATTCGGGAACCGGTTCTGCTGGATGTTCAGGTAAACCTCTGCCAGCCGGACCTCGTCCTCTACGCTGACGATGCTCTTGCCTTTGTTAAGACTTAAGCGGAAATATTTCGCGAGGCTGTCGATCATCTGACTGATGTCCGACGCCCCTTTGCCGATGGCGATCCAGTTGATCATATCAAGCGTATTGTACAGAAAATGAGGATTAATCTGCGCCTGAAGCGCCTGAAGCTGTGCTTCGCGTTCGTGAATCTCGGCCAGATACTTTTCTTCAACAAGCTTGCGCACACGCAGGATCAGATGATCTACGCTTCGTTCCAGTACGAGGAAGTCACTGTTTGATACGACGGGCAGCTCTTCCAGACTATCGGTGCCCTCCCTGCGGATGACCGTGATTACTTTCCTCACCCTTTGGTTCATTCCCCGAACGATAATGGCGAGCAGAACAAAAGGCAGCAGCGTGAACAATGCAAAATATTCCAAAAGGGAAGTCAAGCTTGAACGCTGAGTCAGCTTCACCGCCTGCGGCGACAGCTGGCCCCCGTTGCTTTGCGCCACCAGCTTCCAGTTCGTAGGCGAGATCGTCGTGAACATCACTTCATCCGAAGCCTTGCTCAGCCGGAAAGCATGACCGTCACTATCCCGGCTGGCATTCAGCCGGTCTCTCATCTCGTTATCTATCCGCGTTCCAATCCGTGCGCGGTCGGGGTGATCAATAACGGTGCCTGCCGAATCCACCAGGTAGACCTGCGTTCCGGACGCGAATTCAAGAGCAGATAACAGATCGGAGACCATCTTCTCCTTCACGTCGATCATCATGACTCCCGAAATTTGATCATAATGCTGGGGATCACGCAGCATGCGGGCAGACGACAATACATCAACATTTCCGGCTTCCAAATAAGACTGCTGATATATGCCGCTCCAGACTATGCTGCCGTTGGCCGCGATAATATCGTTATACCATGGCTTCTCCATCAAGCTGTCGAGCGGGAAAAAGTTTACCTTCTCCCCCGCGTAGAGCTTCGACTTGTCCACGAACAGACGGACACGGAATACGTCCGAATTGGATTGTACCGACTCGACCAGATTCCGCAAATCCTTGACGACCTCGAGCTGGGTATTTATAAGCTGGTCGGTATCACTGACCGATAAGTACTGGTGTAATTTATTATTCATGAAGGCCGCATCGCTGATCTCCTCGATATGCTGCAGCCTGTAGGATAAATTGCTGCCTGCCTGCTCCAGCGTCAGCTGCATCGTCCGCATGACTTCATTCTTCAGAATCGTAGTAGAGCGTTCATAATAACCGTACAAAATAACGGCTGCCGGTATCACAATGAGCACGAAGTAAGCGATCAGCCATTGACGAGGAATAGCAATACGGCGAAGAAGGTGACGGAACCATCCGCCACCTTCATTCCTGTATGGGCGCTTTACCGCATGCGCCTTCCCTGCCGGCCTAAACATATTTCTCCCTGTAGACGCTTGGCGTTACGCCGGTCATCTTCTTGAACAGCTTGGTAAAATAGCTCGGATCCGTATACCCGATCGCATAACAGATGTCGTAGAACTTGTATTGCGGATCACGCAGCATTTCCTTCGCTTTCTCCACCCGTACCTGCGTCATATATTCGCCTATCGTCTGTCCCGACTCTTGCTTGAACAACAGGCTCACGTAGGTCGGAGTCAGGAAAACCTCCTTGCCGATGTCCGTTACCGTCAAGCTGCCGTCGGCATAGTTCCGGTCGATGATAGCCCGGACGCGCTCGACAAGATTGGCTACCTTGCCCGTGCGTTTCTCGCCGATCCGCTCGCAGGCAGCCGATAAATACGATTCAAGAATATGCCTGATTTCACCCAGCGTCTCCCGGTCTAACAGCGACTCCCAGACCGATGCTTCTGCCGCTTCCAGCTCTTCGGACTGCACATTTAATTCCAGCAGCAGCTGACCTGCGGCCAGAAAAATTTGCATGCAGACGTTGCGTCCATACTTCAAGCCGTCCGGGCGGTTACGATTCAAATCCGCGAAGATTGAGTCCAGCACCTCATGCAGCTTGTTCGAATCCGCCGCTTTAAGCGCGGAGGCAAGCTCCTCGTTATAGACAAACTCATACCGGCTAGAGCTTCCGCTATGCTGCTCCGGGCTTTCCAGACTGTCCATCGTAATGATGCGGTTTTTCCCCAAATACCATTTATGATTGACCGCTTCTCGGGCTTGCTTATAGCAATTGGCAAGACTGCCAAGACCCGTTACCCGGTCGCTGACCCCAATGGTAACGCTGATCTTCAGCCAACGCTCGAGATTATCGCGGATCTTGCCGGCCAGCTCAAGCAGAACCTCCGCGGCATCTCTTAATCCCTCGCTGTCCCTATTCATGCGCAGAATACCGGCAAATTCACCCGTATGATGCTCAAAGACATAGCCGTCCATATGAGTGTCGATCAGCTCCTGGCAGATGTTGTTAATTGAATACCAGAGCAGCTGCCGGTCCTTCTCGCTTCGGACGCTTTCCACATCGGGCAGATCGTCCACCGAGATGACGATCACCCAATAAGGAGCATCCTCAGGCAGGTTCAGCTCGAGAAACTGGACTCTCTCGCGAATGTCCTGCTTATGCACGCCGCTGTTGATCAGCGACAACAGGAACTTCTCCCGCAGCAGCGGCATTCCTTCCTTCAGCCTGACCTGCAGCTCTTCCTTCCTCTGCTGCTCGGCGCGCGCTTCATCCAGATCGCTAACGACACGCTTCAGGACAGCGCTTAGCTCCTCGAGATTTACCGGTTTGAAAATATAGTCGACCGCGCTGACCTTCATGGCCGACTTCAAGTAATCAGCATCATCATGCCCGCTGACAAAAATGATTTTGACCTGTGGATAATGTTCATTAATCAGGCGGGACAACGTAATTCCGTCCATATTCGGCATGCGGACATCCGTCAGGACAAGATCGGGTGTTTCCCTTTCGATCATCTCGAAGGCAACATCCCCGTCATCGGCCTCGCCCATAATCCCGATACCAAAAGAGGACCAGTTGAAGTAAGATTGCAAGCCCGTTCTGACGGTAATCTCGTCATCAACAATAAGCAGCTTGTACATGGAATGTCCTCCTTCTTAATCGGTTCAAGCTATTTCTTGAACTTTACACCTTGATCTTCCAATATATCATGTAGTTTGTCTATGGATATATTTTGCATGCGGACAGCGCTGCCGATGGAGAGTGAAGCCGCAATACCCGCAGCCTGCCCAAGCGCATAACAGGTTGCTTGCACGCGCATCGAGGACATCGCTACGTGTGTTGCGGAAATCGAACGGCCTGCTATAAGCAGATTATCCAAAGACTCCGGCACCATGCAGCGGTATGGAATGTCATAGCCGTCGATTTTCCGTTCATCGGTTGTCTTCTGAGCATCCGGACTATGAATATCAATCTCGTAATTCGTCTGCGCAACAACGTCCGCGAATCTCGCGCCGCTGGTCAGATCCTGCTCGTTAAGGGTGTAGAGGCCCACGATCTGGTTCGTCTCGCGGGTACCCGTCTGCGGTGCGATATGGGTTAAGGCATAGTTCTCAAAGCCGGTTTTCTGAAGGTAATAAGCAATGGAATACACCTGTTTGAGCGCTTCCGTCTCCGCGTAGTTCACGTCCTCGATCTTGGCCCCGTTAGCTTTGACGCGCGACATGTTGACGAGCAGCGAGCCGTCGTTGTTCTGCTCCCAATACAGTCTTCTGCCTTGAGGCAGGTCGGATACGTCCTTATATTCATAGCAGCCTTCCGGCAAAATCGGCGTTACCGGCTTGCCCGTGTCCTGCATCATAAACATGAGCGTCATCGGCTGTGTCAGTCCATCGCTCTCGCGGCCGGTTGTGTAAGGAACGCCGGCATCAATCGCTACGCGTGCATCACCCGTGCAATCGATAAAGCATTCGCCTTCGAACGCTTTCAGCCCTTCGCGGGTCGATACGATAACCGCCTTCAGCTTGCTGCCTTCCCGAATCGTGCCGATAAATTCACAGTGGAAGTAGACATCCACCTTTTCTTTCTTCATCTTCTCATTCAAATAATGGCGCAGCATAAAGGGAGAATATTGCGGAGCAATCGATTCATCATGGCCTGCCGGAAGCGACTCGGCCAGCATCTCGGCAATCAGCTCGCGGTAAATGCCGGTCACATTGCCGATTGGCATAAAAATACTGACGTTAGCGATTGTCCCCATGCCGCCAAGCTGGGCTGTTTTTTCCAATATTACGACTTTCTTGCCGCAGCGGGCTGCGCTTATAGCAGCCGCTGTACCGGCTGGCCCCCCGCCAATAATAACGACGTCCGCCTGTTTGTAAGTCTCAATTTCCCGCGAAAAAGAATAAGTAGTCATCATCCATTTCCCCTCTCCAAAGGAACACGGCAGAGGGCTTTATAGGAAGCCCTCCCCGCTAAATTTTTTGATTATTTCGAAGCGTACCAAGCGTTAACTTCTTTGGCGCTTGCTTCTCCGCCTTCGGCATTAAACTTCTTCTGGAAGTCGCCCAAGCCCTCCAGCTTTTCGCTGCCCGCAATGAGCTTGACCGTATAGTCGCCCGCCATGGTCTCAAGCTTCAGATTGTTTTTCGAGTAGTTTTCCAAGTACGGCGCTACGCTGAGCTCGTTAAGAATTTTATCCGAGTCGGCTGTCTTGTTGTTGAGCGTGTCAAACGCTTCGAACATCACCGGATTTTTGCGCACGCGTGCCTGCCAGTATTGCGGATAGTTGGCTTCGTCCGTTCCTACCATGTAGTTATTTGCCAGGTTGCGCTCGTCGTTAAAGATCGGCAGAATTGGCGTGTACGAGCCGTTATCAACCGTATAGTGAGTGCCTTCTACACCGATGGCAAGCTCTTTAAATGTCGCCGGTTCAAGGCTTGCATTGATCCATTTAACTGCGTCCTCTGGATTCTTGGAGGCTTTCGGGACAAAGCTCAGACGGTCAAAGCCTTGGTTGGCTCCAAAGCCGGACTTGCCGCTTGGACCTTTAAGAGCCGGCACGTACGAAAACTTCGCGTCAGGCGCTGCTTTTGCAAGTGCATCGGCTACGCCCGGAATGTCAGCCCAGTGAATGGCAATAGCCCCGGCTTTGCCGCTTGAGAATTTTTCTTTTGCGGTAGCGTCTTTATTTACAACAAATTCTTTGTCGAGCAAACCACCGGCATAGAGTTCGGAAACATACTTCACATAATCCGGGAAGGCCGGGTCGAGAACACGCGGAACAAGCTGCCCGTCCACGTTATTCCACGGGTTTGGCATTCCGAAAGCGCCTACAAGATCATCGATCATTGGCAAGTCGCCTTTAATGGTAAAAGGAACGTTCTGGCTGCCGTTGCCGCCTGGGTCTTTGTCCTTGAATGCCTGAAGAACAGCTTCAAATTCCTCAGTTGTTGTCGGCATCTTCATGCCAACCTTATCGAGCCAGTCGGTACGAATCAGAATGCCCGTGCCTACAGGATAGGTAATGATGTTCGGAATGGCGTACAGCTTGCCGTCAACCTTGAGCGCATCCATCGATTGCTGCGAGATGGCATTCTTGATGTTAGGACCAAATTGGTCAATCAAAGGAGTCAGATCAATAAGTGCACCTTTTTTCGCATAATCGGAATACAACGCCATATCGATGTACGAGGTAACGATGTCATAAGGCTCGCCGGAGGCCATGAGCAGATTCAGCTTCTGGGCCGGATTATCCTGAGGAAGCATATCGTACTGCACCTTGTAGCCCGTTTTTTCTTCCAGCAGCTTCGCTACCGGGTAGTTGGCATAATCTTCGCCCTGGAAGACATCCAAACGTTTCAAGGTTGGAAGATTGCCTCCGGAATTCGATGCTTCCGCATTATTAGATGCCTGAGGCGCATTCGATGCTGCTGCATCATTACCATTGTTATTCGACGAGCATGCAGCTAAAGAGCTAGCCAGAACAACCGTTGTTGCTGCAAGTGAAAGCTTTTTTGTCATTTGTTTCATTGCATGACCCTCCTGTAAATATATTATTTATCATTAATCTTGCGGTTAGCCGCATTATTGCCGAACAGCCGCAAGAATCAATGCGAGCGACTCAGCCTTTGACAGAGCCAATCAGCACACCCTTGATGAAATACTTCTGCAGGAACGGGTACACCAGCAGAATCGGAATGGTAGAAGCAATAACCGTAGCTGCCCTTACTCCTTCCGCAGGAACATTCATCATGTCCTCCGCGCTCATCTTGAAGCTTGAGGAATCCGCGTTCATCACAATATCCTGCAAATACAGCTGCAGCGGCTTAAGCGACGTGCTGTTAATGTAGAGCATCGGATGGAAGTAATCATTCCAATAATAAACCGCATAGAATAACCCGATTGTAGCAAGAACGGGACCGCTGAGCGGCAGAATAATGCGGAACAAAATCGTGTAGTTGCGCGCGCCGTCAAGCTTGGCAGACTCCTCAAGGCTTTGCGGAAGACTTTCGAAGTAGCTTTTGATGACGAGCATATTAAACACGCTGATTAATCCGGGCAGTATGAGAGAACCTAGGTTATCAATCAGATCCAGCTGCCGGATGAGCAGATAGCTTGGAATAATGCCGCCGTTAAACATCATCGTAAAGACAAACAGGATAATGATGATGCCTACGCCGGGCAGCTCCCGCTTCGAAAGCGGGTAAGCCGTCATGGCTGTCACAATAAGTGAAGCGAGCGTTCCTACAACTGCCACCAGAACTGAAATGAGCAGCGCGTGGAGAAACTGGTTATTCGTTACGACATATTGCAGCGTATCAAGCTGAAAGCCTACAGGGAACAAATTAACTTTCCCGGATGTAATCGCCCATTCTTCACTAACCGACTTCGATAACACGGTGATGAAAGGAACCAGCGTAGACAAGCCCATCGCAATCAAACTCACATAAATGAAGATATCGAGTACATAATCACCGATTTTTCTGCTGTGCATGGTATTGCCCCCTTACCAGATACTTCTCTTCAAGAACTTCTTGCTGAGCATGTTGCCGCTAATAATAAGGATAAATCCGACAACGGAGTTAAACAGGCCAACCGCCGTGCTGAAGCTGTAATCCTGCTGGCCAAGGCCCATCCGGTAGACATAAGTTCCGATAACATCTCCGGTTTCGTATACGAGCGGATTATACATGGTCAGAATCTGCTCGGTGCCGGCTTCGAGCAGGCTTCCGATCCGAAGAATGAACATCAGAACAATCGTTGGCATAATGCCAGGAAGCGTTATCGACATCATCTTGCGAATCCGGCCGGCGCCGTCGATCGATGCTGCTTCGTATTGCTCCTGATCGATGCCCGCGATGGCAGCGATAAAGATAATAGCATTCCAGCCGATTTCCTTCCAACCCGCCGTGAACACGACAACGCTTCGGAAGAACGAATTATCTTGCAGGAACGAGATCGGCTCGCCTCCAAAGGCCATAATAATCTGGTTGACCAGTCCGTCTGTCGGAGCCAGCAGCGTGACAAACAACCCGGAGATGATCACCCACGATAGAAAATGGGGCAAGTATATGATCGTTTGGATCGTGCGCTTGAACAGCATTTTCCGAACCTCGTTGAGCAAGAGCGCAACAACGATCGGTACCGGGAACAGGAGTACGATCTTATACATGCTGATGAGCAGGGTGTTCGTCAGCACCTGGAAGAAGTCTTCGGAGCGAACCAGCTTCTGAAATTGCTCTAGGCCAACCCACTCGCTGCCTCCGATGCCGCTGAAAATATTGAATTCCTGAAACGCGATGACAACACCGTACATCGGCGTATATTTGAACAATAGTAAGAAGATTAATCCTGGTATGAGCAGCACATACATATCCCAATTGCTGCGCGCCAGCTTCCAGCGGCTGCTTTTAATCAAATGCCTCACCTGCTTTTCTTAAATGGTATATCTGTATTGTAAAAGATCGGGTGGGCAGCTTCGTAGAAGCTAATCCTTTGATTTCTGGTTGTTTTTTATAAAAAAATAGGGTAAATCGCAAACTGCGCATTTGAATGTTCTTCCGATCGCCATTGCTCGAGGATTCCTTTGAATAGAATTCAAAGTGGTGGAATCCTCAGAGCAAAAGCGACCACTTAAAAGCTTTCTGCAAGAAAGCTGCTTCGGAAGCACAATCTTCTTCTACAGAACCATTCAAAGGCTCCGTTTATGTTTACCCCATAGAAAAAGACAGTGATCAAAGGATCGTGCAAAGCAAAAAAAAGCGGTGCAGATTGTTCTCTGCACCGCTTTTGGTAATGAAGTTATTTTAAACCTTTGGGAATCCAAACGCATATTGTCTAGGCAGATCGATTTCTTTATGAAGAACGGTTGCTGCTTCCAGAACCCAATGAGGATTTCGCAGCATGCCTCTACCCACGGCTACAAGATCCGCATCTTCGTTGCCGATCACCGAGTTGGCGAGAATTGGCTCATCCAGTCTGCCTACCGCGATAACCGGTACGTTGAGCGCTTCTCTAATTGCTCTAGCAAGCGGCACCTGATAAGCGGCATGTGTTCCCGGTCTTCCTGCAGCGGCAATTTGACCCTCTCCGCCTGCACTGATATGGAAGATATCAACCCCAGCCTTTTGAAATTCCTTGGCAAATGCGATACTATCATGAATGCCATAGCCGCCTTCTACATATTCCCTAGCAGAAATCCGCATAATGAGCGGCATATCGGCAGGCATTTCGCTTTTGGCGGCTTTGATGACTTCTTTGCCAAACAGCGTCAAGTCTTGCCCGTACTTATCCGTTCTCTTGTTCGTCAGCGGCGAAACAAATTGATGAATCAAGTAGCCGTGAGCACCATGAAGCTCAATCGTATCTACTCCCGCCTGTACCGCACGACGTACCGCCAGCCGGAACTTCTCAACCATCTCTTCTACTTCTTGCGTAGTCAGTGCTCTAGGAGTCTTGGATTTCTCATCAAAAGGAATGGCAGACGGAGCTACAGGCACATCCGCATCTTCCGCTTTACGTCCCGCATGTGCAATCTGGATCCCTACTTTTGCTCCGTGCTGATGGCTGGCTTCAATAATGCGGGCTAAGGCCGGAATCTGTTCATCGGACCATAAACCAAGATCATAATCGGAGATACGGCCATCCGGTTCAACATCGGTCATCTCAATAATGATTAAACCCGTGCCGCCAACGGCGCGGCTGACGTAATGGGTATAATGCCAGTCGTTTGCGATACCGTCTTTATTCGTTACCGAGTACTGGCACATCGGCGGCATAACGACACGATTTTTAAGGGACAAGCCTTTGATCTCGTATGGAGTAAATAAGTGCTTCAAATTTAATCTCTCCTCTATTCAGTCCATGAATCCCTTGCCAACTACTTTAATAATGTACCCAGCTTTGGACGACTCATGACATGGCTTTATCAAATGGATGATACTGAGCCATTATACATCCACCATAACAATAAAACGAATTATATAAATTGTAATGATCCATAAATATATTTATAATTCAATTTATTGATAATGTTCGGAGGATGAATAAAACGATGGTTGATTTTGAATGGTATCGAAGCTTTATCGCAATCTATAAGCATCATTCCGTTTCCGAAGCGGCCAAGACCAGAATGATGACGCAGCCGGCTATGAGTCAGCACCTCGCTGCCTTGGAAGCGGAAGTAGGCGAGGCTTTATTCGCCCGGGTGTCCCGAAGGCTTGTCGCGACTGAACGGGGGAAAGAGCTCTATTCCCGGCTGGCTCCGCTGGTTGAATCGCTGGAGGAAGCAACCGCGGGGCTCAAATCCACCTCCCTGCCGAATAACAAGGTGTTTCGCATCGGCTTGTCCCTGGAGTATTTCCAGGAGCGTCTCCTTCCCAAGCTTACGGATTCCGGCATATGCAGCGTTTCTTATTTCGGAACAGCTGATCAATTAATCGAGCTTTTGAAGGAAGATCAGGTCGAGCTGATTATTACTCCCAAGAAATTCGCCGTTCCCGGCATTGAATATGAATGGCTTATGGAGGAGACGTTCTCAATCATCGCTCCAGCTGCTGCTGCCATTCCGGTTCTTCACACTCTAAAAGAAAAGGAAGAATGGCTGTCCCAGCAAAAATGGATTTCATACGGGCTGGAGCTCCCCATGATTAGACGTCTCTGGAGAGAGCACTTCAAGAGGAGGCCTCTTATTAAGCCGAAGCATGTGATTCCCAATATGCATGCTGTTATCAAAGCTGTCGAGGCGGGAGCAGGCATCAGTGTTGCCCCTACCTATCTGTTCGAGAATTCGAATACCAACCTTCAAACTTGCTTCGATAGTTTAACAGTTAATAACGAGCTGTTTATCGGTTATAAAAGCAAGCATAAGCATGTACCCGAGCTGCAGGAGATTATTTCGATTATTCGAGATGAAAAGGTGGTGATTCTTTCTTGAAGCTGGAAAGACTGATATCCATTACCTATTTGCTGCTGAACAATGAAGTCGTTTCTGCATCGGAATTGTCATACAAATACGGCGTCTCGCAAAGAACCATTTACAGGGACATAGAGGCAATCTGCGCAGCCGGTATTCCTGTTGTGTCCTATCAAGGCGTAAACGGCGGTTATGGGATCATGGAGGAATACAAGATGGACAAAAGCCTTCTAGGTTCCGACGATATTGCCTCTTTAATTACCCTTCTGAACAGCACAACAACCATATTTCAAGATGAGCGGGTTCAGGAGACGATTCAACGCCTGAAGACCGTGCAGACCGATAGCAGCAAGACCCCGAGCCTGACGATGGATCTAGGAAGCTGGAGATCTTATGCCTGTCTGCTCCGAACTCTCCGCTCGGCTATTAATGCCGGTCAGCTCGTCCACTTTCATTACATTAATGCCAAGGAAGAACGGCAGGACCGAATCGTTGAGCCTGTCAGTCTGGTGCTTAAATACGACACTTGGTATTTATATGGTTACTGCCGTTCGCGTAGCGATTATCGGTTGTTCAAGCTGACGAGAATGTCGGAGCTAACTGCCTTGGAGGAAGTGTTCGAACGGAAGCACACGGTCCATGCCGATAATATTTTCTCAGGCGGCGTCTATGATCACGACCAGACTGAACATGCCGTCATTCTTTTCACGGCTGGTTCACTTGCCAAGGTGCTCGACGAATTTTATCTGGACGAGAAGCAGTTCAATGAAAACGGAACACTTACGCTAACCATTGTCCAACCCATCGACACCGACTGGCTGATTCAAAAGCTGCTTACCTTCGGCGAGGACGCCGTTGTGCTCGAACCACCAATGCTCAGACTTCGGATCAAAGAGAAAATCGAAAAAATGTTGGACCGTTACGGAGAAGTGTGACACTATGCTGTCATACTTTCTTTTTTATAATAATGGAAATCGTTGGATTGACCATTATTATAAAAGGGAAGTGAATACGTTGTTAAATCATCCTTTTTTCTTTGAAGAGCAGATGAGACTTAAAAATTGGGAACTCAAACAAATTGATAAACATGCCTGGAAATGGGTTCACTTTAATAAAAGGAAGCCTGCGCTTCCTCTGTCTCTCATGATGTCGTCGTTGTGGGCTTTCTTATTTGCTCGCTTTTCGGAATAAACAAGCTATTTACCTTTATTCTTACCATGCAAAAAAGTGCTTGCCATTAATGGAATGGCAAGCACTTTTGGGTAAGTTAAGCCGGCTTAATAGCCAAAGCTATTTGCATGTTATTGCCCGGATGAGGCGGCCTGAGCGGTTACTTTGATATCGTCAAAGTAAAGGGTAGTCAGCCCTTCGAATCCTGAATCCGCGCCAATAAGAATAAAAATCTCGCCCTTGGCATTTGCCGTCACCTTGGCGCTGTAATCAAACTCAACACGCTGATAACCATCCTTCTCCACATCAGGCTTAGCAGCATTGCCAATTACCTTGACGTCCTTGCCGCCGGTTCCTTGACTGCCGATGTCCACGTTCATTCTGTAGTATTGCGATCCTTCGGAAGAGGTTGGAACAGATAACGGTTCGTTCGCAAGAATACCAGCCTTCAGGAATACGGATTCAGCTGGAGAGCCGCCAATTCCGATCATTCCTCCTCCCGCGTCGGTATACATCGCAAACTTCAAATTAACGTTATAGGAAGCATTTGGTTTGAACCCTTCCATGCCTTTGGAAAGATACATAAACAGATCATCGCTGCGATTATGCCCCGAAAGCTTCAGACCATAATTAGCGGTATTGTTTTGGACGGGAAGTAAGTTACGGGCAAAGTCCAGTTCGTAAATCTCTTTATCATAATCGACCGGCATATCGGCAAAGCCCCCCTTCCATCCTTCCGTATCCTTGGCAAATGGATAATTGAAGTTTATTGAACCAGGCGTTTGCGCTTGATTTGCGAGAGTGATCGTATCGGTTGCAGGCTCCCATTGCAGACGGACGCCCATCAGTGTTGCCAACGACCGGGCAGGGACGAACACGGTGCCCTTTGCCTGGCGCACTTGCTCGGGCAGCTTGATTTTCTCTCCCTTGGCATTCACCGCATAGGATGAATTCAAAGTGAACTGAATACTGCCGAAGCCTGCGCCCGACAAGGTAATCCTCTGGTTCTTGTTATTCCAATTTATCGACGCGCCTAGAGATTCAGCAGCAGCTCTGACGGGAACCATCGTACTTCCGTTCTTAACAAAAGGGGCTGAAAGCAGGCTATGCTTACCGGTGCTATTACTATAATGAACATCGTTTATTTTAAAAGTAACGGCAGAAGGCGAGGCAGATTTACTCTCGGCTCCGTATGCTAATGGCGCGCTGCTTGCAGAAATGACGGTCGCAAATACAAGACTGGACAGCATGAGATTTTTTCTATTTATCATTTATATTCTTCCTTTCTCTGCTCAGATGTAACTATCTAGACGTAATGATTAATTTAAAAGTTACAGCTGTTACAGTGTTAGGTAAAATAGAACAATTGCGGATTCAGGGTATAAATGACGTCTATAGCAAATCTAAAATATATTAATTACGTATATGATGCCTTTTCGTATTATAGTGAAACTATCAAAACACATGAAATGGATGAAGGAGAGAATTATGATGGGACATTACTATAAAAAGGCTCACATTTTTTGGGATGATGTAATTGAATCTGTTGTGATTCGGTGGAATTCCTTTGCTATAGGGGACGATTTCCGCGAACCTTTAGATAAATTGATTGAATTGGCTGTCGTTAAGAATGCAAAGAAAGTTTTATTTGATAACAGTCATCTATTGACCTTGGAAGAAGATATGAAATGGTTGTATGATGAGTGGCTCCCCAGACTATTGAATGCAGGCATTCAATACACAGCTGCTGTTAACCCAACGAATTCAGTCTCCCACAGCGGTTTGAATAGAGAAGCTACTGAAAAGGATACAACAACATTGCTGTACCATGAATTCGAAGGTGTACACAATGCAATAGTATGGTTATCAGAAATTGCTGCGTGATAAACAAGAGAAACCGCCCTTCTCAGGGCGGTTTCTCTGCTCCTCGAAATACCGACGAGCTGAATGTCATAGTAATGCGGTTGTTATCATTCGTTATCAGCCCATGGTTGTCGAATTGATACTACTGTCTCCCCGGATCTAATGGCCTGCTCAATCAGCAATCCGATATAGTGGTCCTGCGAAGCTTCCGGAAGACCATAAAATCCGGGTCCTCCCTCGGCATAAACGGCCATCTTCTCCAAACAGACAGCAATAGCAATTTCATCATCATAAAGCCTAGCAGGAATGTAGGGGTTTTCGTATACCCATCGTTCACCAGCCATAATTCCTTTAAGGAAGTAGCCTTCCGCGTTCTCATACTCACCTTTATTCATTCGCTTTAATTCCATTTGAATCTGTATGCAGGAAGGATCTTGTATGCTGATCCGATTATCGAATATTTCCCCCCGCTCCCCCCGTACGCATAAATGGTTCGAACGGGTCCATGAACGATGTTGATCCTTGGTGAAATCGTAAATCCCCAGCTTTCCGCCAAAATTCAACCAAGCTAAATCTCTCTCCGACTTGATTAATTTATCTTCTACAGGCGGACCGCTTCGGTTCGGTCCAGCGACCCAATCGGATTCAAACTTCATTCCCTTTATGGTGACTTCTTCAAAGCGCACTCCCAGCATTTTCCGAATTAAGCTTACTGCATGATATAAATGAGATATGGATACCGTCACTTGATTAACATTGCCTAACTGTCCAGACATAATAAAGTTATGCCGGGCTTCCTGTATAGGATGAAACTGGTACTGTTCAGCAACTTGAATTCGCGCACCTTGACGGGTAAGCTTGTCGTGGAGCTGCAGTAAACCGTCCAGATCAGGTGCGGGAGGTGTTTCAGTAAGTACAGGAATTCCTCGTTCTGCCAGCTGCAGCATATAATCGATAGCGGCAGATGCATGGATAGATAGTACAACAAAGTCCGGTTGTTCATTAACCAAGAGCTGATCCAGTGTCCGGTAACTAGTCACTTTCCATAACTCTTCCATCGCCCTGCCCTTGGATTCATCACGAATGACCATTCCGCTAACACGAAATTGCTCAGGAAGTGCCTGTGCAATTCTTAGAAAATATTGTGCGCGAAAGCTTCCACCGCCTATGATGCTGAATGTTATAGGTTTCCCCATCCATTTCACCGCCTTCTTCGGTTATAGTTCCGTTTTAATCAAGTACTATTTTGAAAAAACATTCTATCATGCGTTTTTTGAAGAGGTACCTGATGCTATACTCAATGATATGCCAATACCAGGCAGTTTTCTTAGCATCACTTGCCCTAGTAAAGCAGTCACACACCCCAGCAATCCAACGATTACAAAGCCCTCCCGCAAGGTTAGCCAATCCCCCGCAGCTCCCATAAATAAAGGACCCATGAACATGCCCAATCCATAGATCGCTTGATAGAATCCCATAGCCGTAGCTCGTTTCTCCGGCACCATATGCTTGATGCAAAGAGACATAAGAACGGGAGACGTAAAGCCCCTGCCAAAGCCGGCAAGTGATTGGGTCACAATAAGAAACCATAAGGAGCTGGTAAAAGGAATAAAGACCGTAAACAAGCCGCTCAGAATGAACCCTAGAATAATAACCCTTCGTTCTCCAAGCTTACGGGCCAAATGCCTGCCGCCTATCCAGGAAGCAAGTGCTGTAGGCAAAGTTGAACAGAATGTAAGCAGCCCCATATCCAGCTTGGTTGCCCCAAGTGACTGGGCAAACACGGGGGTAAAACCGAAGACGGTTGCAAACGTCAGCATTTGAAATAAAATCGAGAGAAACGAGACGGTTAGAAGAGTGCGGTCACTTGCCACCTCTTGTATCCCCTGCAGGGTTATAGGAGCCGCCTGATCATCGAACTTCTCCACGATGAAGAAAGAACCCGCCATCCCAACCAATCCAACAGCGGCTCCAATAAGAAAAGCCGACTCCCAGCCATATTGATCCGCAAACCATCCCCCGCATAATATCCCCAGCATCTGTCCCAAAGAATTATTTACGGCAATCGTTCCCATGGCACGGGTCGTTTCGTCATTGGCGTAGTAGCTGGCAAAAAGAATTGTAAAGTCCACCCATGTCGAAGCCGCGATCCCCGCCGCAACTCTAAGGAATAGGATCCAGTTTAGATCATGCGTCAATAGAATACCTGCCCCTGACAGGGTAGAGAACAATAACCCGATCATTATAAACAGCTTCCGTTTATGAATCCGATCACTCAGGATGCCAACCGGAATACGTAACAGCATTTGGCTTAGCCCGTACATCCCTACGATCAGTCCTGCCATCTTATTCGATGCACCCACGCTTTCTACATATGCGGTTAAAATTGGAACACAGGTATACATCGAGAACCAGAATAACAAAGTAACTGCACAAAAAAGCGGAACCCGGTAATTGGCAGGCTGAATATCAGAACGCATAGTCCACGACCCTTCGGCATTTAAATATTAAGCGACACTCTATATATAAAACTAGACTCCTGATCCATTATAGAACGACCGCTTCCCGTCTGAAAGAAGTGAAAATATTATCAGCATGTTACCTCGAGTATAGCTACTCCATAGAATCGACATCACCAAACCGATTCCTGGGATGGACCTCCGATGTGCCTGCTCCATCCGGCCGAAGGCTCCCCTCTTGACTCAGCCAATACCTGGTCCAATAGAAAAAGACTGCCGATAGTCGGCAGTCTTTGAGCGGTCAATTCCGGAAGGATCAGTTTCTGGCATTAAAATCGACGTCGTGTTACTAGCTGGAATGAATGGTGATCGTCAGTTCTTCCTTGAACCCAACCCTTTGATAAACCTTTCGTCCCATCGGGGTTGCATGGATAACCGCCAGCTTCGCGCCTTTTTGTTGTACGACATCTAATGCATGTGTTAGCACCGCTTGAGCCATTCCTCTAGAGCGGTAGGCTTCTACCGTTGCAATGCTATAGATTCCTGCGACATCGCCATCGATAAAGGTACTGAGCGTAGTCACAGGCACGCCGTCCAAGTAAGCAATATAATGTTGAATCATGGACGAATTCTGACTGGGGCCATCTACAAACACTTTGCAAAAAATATCTGCCATCGGCTCTGGAATGCTAAATCCGGCCAGAATGGTCTTTCTATAGTCCTCCAACTCTTGAGGTTCCCGTACAGGTCGAACCTCAAGACCCGGTATTTCCGGTAAATCCAACCGCCATCCATCCAGATCAAGTCCCAAGCCGAAAAGCACGTCGCTCTGCTTCAAATCATTAGCTGCAAGTGCTTGATTAACGACTTCATCAGGCTTGTGAGAGTAAGTCAGCCAACGCAATTTCTGGCCGCGATTATGGTACATTGACTTAATGGCTTTGATTTCTTCTATAAGGTCGATCCCTTCAGAATGCTCATAGTTAACTACACTATTGAATAATTCAAAAGGGACATCAGATTCAAAGCGTTGTGTGCGATCCGTTTTAATAAAGGTGAGCAGCTGACTGAGTTCGCCTAGTCTTTCATAAGCGCGAATTAAGTTATTAACGATTAGATTTTGCATTGACGACAATTCAATCTCCTCCACCATTTCTTTTTCCAAACATAAGTGCCAAGTAATTGTAATGTAACCCCTCGATCGGCCACCGCTGTGGTTCGAGCTTCACCAATTAGACAAAAAACGTAAATGATCTATATGCATACATTAGACCACTGGACAAACTTTGTAAAGTGTATACATAACAAAAAAAGTACCCAACCTTGCAAGGAAGCAAAGTTGAGCACGTGCAATAAAGATATTCAGAACCTCATTTTTATCATGAATAATAAGAAGTATATAACTGGTAACCCTACGATGGCAGATAGTACGGTTATTACAGTTTGTACTTTCTTTTTATCTCGTATTACAAATAATAAAGACTTATAAACTACGATACCAATCCATCCACCTAAACCATTTAGAATGATATCATCAATATCTGCTGCTCCAATGCCTAATAGCCCTTGAATGACTTCAACAAATAAACTTACCATACATATAAACAACAGATTGATTATTACTTTTTTATTGCTCTTAAATAATGCCACATATACACCAAGGGGAATAAAAATAAGTATATTGCCAACCACATTACCAAAAGCGAATTGTTTTAAGTTAGCAGAGCTGCCGGATATAAATTCACTTATGCTATTGAAAGGAATGAGATTAATTGATCTAACTAAAGTCCTTTGGCTGTTAAATAGCTCCGAAATCGATACTCTCGATAAGAATAATATTTTAATTAACAAAAATAGGTAACAGATGAAAACACCATATAAAAAGACTATTTTAATTCGTTCACGATTGCTCATACAATATCTCCTTTTTTCACCCTTCGCAATTTTTTCTTAACTACCTCAGTTTAATATGATCCTCCCGTTTATTCCATATAAGTTATTAGCTATCCTACCCACACGTTTAACAACAAGACAGCTGCCTATTGATTATCCGCAGCTGTCTGTTGTGTCTTATGGAATACGCAATAGTAATCGGTTCCTATGCTTGGCGCACTAAAAAAGAGTCACAAACAAAATCCCACTCCTTTGACGAAGCGGGATTTAAATGAAATCGGTTATATCCATCCATCATCGGTAAATCATTCTACTAATGGTGACAACTCACTTTCCGTTACCCACATATGATTTTTTACCGGTGCTCCGCCAGTTGTTGGTGTGTAATCAACCATGTACACAGTAGTTTTCTCAGCAGATACAATCTCACCTGCTGCTCCCTTCATCCCAGGCATATGATCAGCATCAAGGATAACTTGAGCACCTGGTTGTAGATCCTTTTCCCCCGCGTCTTTTATTTCTTGTTGAATTACCCATTTATGATCGTTCACTTTTTCCCCGCCATTTGTAGGCGTATAATCCACCACATACGCTGTTGTTTTATATGCTCCAACAATCGTTGCCGTTGCACCTTTCATCCCTGGCATGTGATCATCTTGTATAACTGCTTGACTTCCAGGTTTATAGGTAGGGTTTATTTCCTCTTTTAAACCTGCGGGTACTTCACCCGAACCGGAATGGTTCATTTCGGAATGTTCCATATTGGAATTCACCGCGTTTTTTCCACATGCGCTTAATACTGCAAGCATTACGATTGCAATCATGATTAATATCGTTGTTCTTTTCATTTTAAGCTAGCCTCCTAGTGATTATCAGATTAATAATTAAGACAAGTACCAGTTACTTTGCGTAACTCTTCAATTGTTAAACGTTGCACGAATTTCGAAAACTTCTCTTTCTTTTTGCCCTGCTCTTGAAAAACCTTAATCAGGCCAGTAACAACGGGAATGACTTGATCTTCAGGAAGGCTAGAAACGAATAGCTGTCCAAGACGGGCTTTTATCCCCTTAGCTTCGCCACCGACATATACATCGTAAACTTTATTCATTTTGATCACTGAGATATCTTTTAGCAAAGGTTCGCTCGTACCAAGTGCACATCCGGCAAATCCGATTTTTAATGGACTTGGTACCTCTTTTCCGGCAACAGCCTGATCCAACCTTTTCGCCAGATTTAAACCAGCGTCTTCAGCTCCCCTGCAAAAATTGCAGGCAATTAAGTTCTTGGTATAGAATCCTGCTGGTTGAATGTCCAAACCTGTCAGCCTTAATTGGTCTTGTACGGCTTCGAATAGGTTTTCGTCCAATTCCACATACAATTGCTTAAAAGTGGTTAGTTCAATCTTAGCATCAGCACCCACTATGGAACCAAGCATAGCGAGTTGTTCAGGCTTAAAGAGAGAGCCGCCTTCCTCGAAGCCCGGAGAAACTGCAAACTTCTTGTACCCCAATCTATCCACGCTCCCTCTTATAATTTTACCCGTTGCAAACGGAGTGCATTAAGCACTACAGACACGGAGCTGAAGGCCATCGCCGCCCCTGCTAGCCACGGAGCCAAGAAGCCGGCTGCTGCAATCGGGATGCCGATCACGTTATAAGTGAGTGCCCAGAAAAGATTCTGCTTTATATTGGTCATCGTTTTCTGGCTCATCAAGATAGCATCCGGAATGCTGTTCAAGTCACCACGCATCAGCGTCACATCAGCTGCTTCCATAGCCACGTCGGTACCCGTACCAATGGCCATACCAACATCGGCTGTTGCCAGTGCAGGGGCATCGTTGATGCCGTCGCCAACCATGGCTACTTTTTTGCCTGCCTGCTGCAGCTTCCTTATTTCTACTGCCTTGCCTTCTGGCAAAACCTCCGCAAGCACATGCTCAATTCCAACCTGATTGGCAATTGCCTTTGCTGTTCGTTCATTGTCACCAGTAATCATGATCACCTCAAGCCCCATCTCTTTCAGCCGCTCAACTGCACGCTTTGAGCTATCCTTGATGGTATCGGCAACGGCAACTAGACCGGAATAATGACCGTCAATGGCAACCAGCATTGCCGTTTTTCCCAACTCTTCCAGCACAGACATTTGATCAATGGCCGTATCTACCTGTATCTGATTATGGGCCATCCATTTACGTGTTCCGATAAGCACCTCTTTCCCACTCACAACTGAACGAATGCCAAATCCCGGAATTGCTTCGAATGCTTCAGGTTCTAAGAAAGCGATGTTTCGTTCCCGTACACCAGTAACGATGGCTTCCGCAAGCGGATGTTCTGAGTTTTTCTCGGCAGAGGCTATGAAAGCAAGAAACTCTTCCTCTGGAATGGATGAAGCAACGATTACGTCTGTAAGTTCAGGTTTGCCTTTTGTCACTGTTCCTGTTTTGTCCAATACAATTGTGGTTAATTTCTGTGTTGATTCCAGATGTTCTCCACTCTTAAACAAGATACCAAATTCTGCGGCGCGACCAGACCCCGCCATTATTGAAGTTGGGGTGGCTAAACCAAGTGCGCATGGGCATGCAATTACAAGTATCGCAATAGCCTTTTCAAGAGCTCCGGCGAAATCGTTAGGATCAATTATAAAAATCCATACCAGGAAAGTGGCGACTGCAATTCCGACGACAATTGGCACAAAAGTACCTGATATCACATCAGCTATACGTTGGATTGGGGCTTTTAATCCTTGTGCCTGCTCAACAACTTTAATAATTTGAGCAAGAGCCGTTTCTTTCCCGACCCTTTCCGCTTGAATCCGAAGCATACCGTTTTTATTGATTGTTGCCCCGTTTACAAAATCGTCCTTCTTTTTGCTGATTGGCATGCTTTCACCAGTGAGCATAGATTCATCCACCGTGGAGGAGCCTTCCAATACAATGCCGTCAACTGGTACTTTTTCGCCGGGCTTTACGATGATAACATCACCCACGGCCACGTCATCAATTGGAATAACGACTTCCTGCCCTTCTCGAATCACTAAAGCTGTTTTCGCTTGCAGGCCCATTAACGATTTTATCGCTTCCGATGACCGGCCTTTTGCTAAAGCTTCGAACAACTTTCCAAGGACGATTAGCGTAATGAGTACCGCGCTGGTCTCATAATACATGGCTGGCGTGTGATGAGCATGTGTTTCGTTGGACCAATCTATCGTCAAATACAAACTGTAGAAATAGGCTGCAGATGTACCAAGGGCCACAAGCACATCCATATTGGCGCTTCCTCCGCGAAGCGCTTTATATGCACCCATATAAAAAGTACGACCAATGATAAATTGAACTGGAGTAGCTAGCAGCAGTTGGAACCAAGGGTTCATAAACAAATCCGGCACCCAGATCCAAGACGTAAATGAAAAATGTCCAACCATCGCCCAAAGCAGCGGCAGCGATAAGACCGCCGACAACAAGAACCTTTTTCGCTGCGCTTTAATTTCTTTTTTTCGATGGTCTTCTGTCCCTTGCTGCTCCTGTTTAACTTTTGCCGTATATCCGATCTTCTCTACTTTTTTCATGATATCCAAAGTGGATACTTCTGCCGGCAAATATTCGACCCGAGCTGTTTCTAAAGCCAGGTTTACGGTCGCATTCGTTACGCCAGCCATTTTGTTAAGCCCCTTCTCAATTCGCGCAGCACACGCTGCGCAAGTCATGCCGCCAATGTCAAAATCAACAGCTTCTTTTACAGTATCGTAGCCGATATCCTGGATTTTCTTCTCAATTAGAGGGAGGCTCACTTTATCCGGATTGTAGGTCACAGACGCTTTTTCAAGAGCAAAGTTTACATTTGCCCCGGTAACTCCCTCCATTTTATTTAAACCTTTCTCTATTCGATTTGCACATGCTGCGCATGTCATGCCTGTTATTTGCAATGTTGCCTGCTTGTTTTGCTGTGCTTCAGTGCTTTGCATCATTTTATCACCCTTATTCATATATACCCCATGGGGGTATTAAAATTTGTGAAAAAAAGGGCCACCAGCGTGGCCAGATTATTTAACCCACAACGTCATACCCTTGTTCTTCAATCGCTGTTTTAATATCACCCATGGACAATTTATTTTCGTCATATTCCACGGTCACTTTGTTATTTGACAGATCTACAAGAGCAGAACCTCCGATTTCTTTGATCACTTTCTCAATAGAATTCACACAATGTTGACAAGACATTCCGTTAACATTCATTATTACTTGTTTCATTGATAATCCCTCCAAGTCAAATTATTTCATTAATTTATTTACCGTAATCAATAGCTCGTCAATGACTTCATTTTCCCCAGCCTGAATACGCTCCACCACGCAACTTTTCATATGGCCCTCGAGCAGCAGTTTTCCTACACCGTTTAAAGCCGACTGAATTGCAGCGATTTGATTCAACACATCATCACAATAAGTATCGCGTTCGATCATGGCTTTCACTCCGCGAATTTGTCCTTCAATTCGATTTAACCGAGAGATTAAACTCCCCTTCATTTTATCCGAATGATGACTCTTTCTTTCGTTATCTGAAGAGCAGCAGACATCATTGATTTCGTTCATTGCAGCTTCCTTTTGGTTTGCCAAAATGATCACCTCGCAATTGAACTATACAATACCCCCCTAGAGTATGTCAATTGAATAATTGTATTTCTTTTAAAAATAGGCTTAACGGCTGGTGAGAGAAAATAATACTACCTTCATAATTTCTTATTCAATAACGCAAAAGTCCCCGCACCGAAGCTCCTTCGGTACAGGGACGTGATTATTAATTAGTCGCCGCTTTGGCTGAGGCATTGTCGGCTACTTGCCCAGATTTTCGCTCCACGCCTCAATGAGTGCGTTAACGCTCCGATTGAGCGTTGTCTTTGCTTGATTCGAAATCTCTTCCTGCTGCTTCTCTTTATTCAGCTGCTTCAGCAAATTCTCCAGATGCTTGATCCCCTGCTTCCAGTCCGGCTTCTTCTTGCTGACCGCATCGGCTGCATGATCAAGCTCCTTATCCAGCTGCTTCCGGGTCTTCTCGTCTAACTGTCCGGCTGAGCCAAACCAATCCAGCAGCTTGCCGATGGCAGGAGCATGAATAGGGGCAGGCAGAACCGTGAAATTATCGTAGCTCGTTTCATTCATGAATGTCCGCATGCCGACCTTGCCGTGCGTGAATGGACTGCCGCTAGTATCTGTATAGTCGATAACCGGCTTGCTCATATCATCGACATACACTTGAATGCGGGTACCCTGTGCAACGACTTTCATATGCTTCCATTCGCCTGTCTTCACCTCGAGCGGCACCCCTGTCAAATAGGTCCAGCTGTAATTCAGCTTGCCGAGATGAACGCCCTGATTGTTCAGGTACGCGACATATCCTTGCACGAAGTTCGCATTGTTCTGATTCAATTCTTTGCCGTGAGCCGGGTTATTCACACGGAACAGAATGCCTCCGTCACCAGAATCGCTAATCAGCTTGATATCGGACTCTATGCTGTAATCCGACCAATTGGCATCCCCGATCGTTGTCTTCGCGAAGCTGCCGACTGCTGCCTGATATTCGCCTGTATGAACAACCTTCGGTTCGACCGGATTCTGATGAATCCGTATTCCTTGGAAGTCGAATTCACCTTTCACGGTTTCTACCTTCAAGGTATGTGCGCCCGCCGGGAGATAGATGCCTTGCTTTGTTGTTGTCGCCCAGTTCTCCCAGGTGACGGAATTCGGAATATCGACTTCACCGGTTAGATCGGTTGCGCCGTCGAGCCACAGCCGGACCTTCGCGCCGTCCGTCGATGTAGCGGTCACGAAATCGACGTTGTACACGCCAGCCTCGGCAATATCTACGTTGTAGGCCAGCCATTCGCCGGTAGCGTTCCACCCCACATTGTAGCTGCCGCCCGCATTCCGGCGGATATCGACCGAATCATTTCGGTATTCCGTACCGATGTTAGCCGGAGTCAGATCATGGTAGCCCGATCCTTCGCCGCCTGCCTTATAATCAGCAGCCTGGATAAATCCGGGCAGCACGTGCGGCTTATCGAATTGGGTGAGCGACAGTCTTGTCATGTCAAACTCGCCTTTGACAATTTCGACCTTCAGTTCATGATCGCCGGCCGGCAGCAGGATACCGGATTTCGTCACCGATTTCCACTTATTCCAGTCGCCGGAAGCAGGAACGCTCAGTACGCCTGTCAAATCAGTCGTGTCATCCAGCCATAGCCGGACTTGTGCATCCGTGAACGTTGTAGCTGCCCACAAGTCGAGATCGTACAGTCCCTCTTCCGCGACGCGGATGTTGTACTTCAGCCATTCGCCTGTTTGATTCCAGCCTACGATCTGATCGCCCGATGCAGCGGAGCGAATGTCGACCTTATCGCTGCGGTATTTGCCCCCAATGTTCGCAGGAGTCAAATCATAGTAGCCTACGCCTTCACCGCCGGGCTTGTAATGCTCGGCTTCGATGACACCGGGTACTGGTATCGGCTGATCCATCCTCGTCAGCGCTATACCTGCAAAATCAAATTCTCCGCGGACCGTCTCGGCTTTCAGCGTATGCTTGCCTGCCGGCAGTGTAACACCGGATTTGAGCACCACATTCCAGATGTTCCAGTCACCGGTCTTCGGAATGTCCACGATGCCGGTAAGATCCGTCGTATCGTCCAGCCAAAGCCGGATCTGACCTCCATCCAGCGTAGTAGCCACTTTGAATTCTGCGTTATAGGATCCGGCTTCCGCTACGTCAATGTTAAACTTCAGCCATTCGCCCGTCTGGTTCCAGCCTACGTTGTAACCGCCGCCGGCCGGATTGGAACGAATGTCGACCGAATCTCCCCGGTACTGGCCGCCGATGTTTTCGAGTGTATTCTCATGATAACCGACACCTTCGCCGCCGGAGATATAGTGGACCGTACCAATCGCACCCGGGATCGGATGATAAGCGTCGTAAGGCTGCTCCTCCTCGGCAATGTCGCTCTTCACGCTCCAGAAACCTTCATACCGTTTCCAGCCGTCATCCTGGCCGTCATCGAAGTTCTCATAAAGAACCGGAACGTCCGCGTGCCGGTGGAACGTCAGCTTATCCAGCGAGATAGTGCCCGATACGGCTGCGACCTTCAAGGTATGCACACCTGCCGGCAGTTCTACCCCGTTCAGCTGTGCGGTTTGCCATCCTGCATCAGCAGCGTCATTAACTCCTGCCAGCTCAAACTCGCCAAGCGGCTGTCCACCATCCAGAGTGAGCTGTACCTTGCTGCCCAGGGCTGCTTCCGCATAAGAAAGATCGATATCGTATTTGCCTGTTTCCGAGATGTTCAGCCGGTATTGCAGCCATTCGCCATTCTCGAAAGCGGTGATATGTGAGGTGCCGTCGTCTGCTTTGCCCGTATCCATGCCTTCTCCGCGGTAATCGCCGATTGTATCCGGCGTCTGGTCATGATACCCGACTCCTTCACCGCCTGACAGGTAATGAACGGCCTCGACTTGGCCTGGAACCGGTTTCGCGGCGTCAAAATCGCTGCTGCCGTTCACGTCGTTGCTGAAAGCGGCATAACCGAAATTCGCCTTCGCATTCTCCGTGACGTAACCGATGCTGCCGCCGCCAAGCATCACGCTGCGCGTCTGCTTCAGCATGCCGTCGACGTAGATCTTGAACGTATCTCCTGCTTTCTCAACCCGGATATTGTGCAGCTTCGTATAATCGTACCCTTCCGGCAGCGGGCTCGCCACCCATCCCAGATCAGCACCGTTCACCCGGAACTGCGTCTGCAGCGAATTGCTCGACGGATCTAACAGCGCTGTGCCGAAATCGTTATCGCCCTTGTAGGAGAATACGACTCCAAGCCGCGGGCTGCCGGTATTGCTCAACTCAGCCAGCTGCAGGTTAAATTCTGCCGTATAGCTGCTGCCGGCCGCAGAAGTGGTCACCAGTCTGCTAGTACCGGCGGTTTGCTGCCGAAGATAGCCGGAATCAACGCTCCAGCTGCCACCGTCCGCATTCGTCCACGCCGGGCTGAGTTCCGCGCCATTGAACCGGTCCTCGAAATCCGGCATCTCCGGATCCGGCTGCTCAGTTGTCGTCGGTCCTAGCACCGACATTTTATCCCCGTTGAACACGATCCGGTCCATCCCCATATGCCGAAGAGGTCCGACAATGCCCGGTCCTTCGAGATTATGGTAGATGATATAGCGGGCATCCAGGTTCGGGCCAACGACGACCGTATTATGGCCGAGACCGACTGTCGGACCTTCCGTACTGATCAGAATCGGGTTATCCGCATCACGCACGAATCCCGTGAGCGGGTTTGTGCTGACCGCGTAGTCGACCCGATAGCCTTTGCTGAATACATGGTTGCCGGTATACGTCATATAGTATTTTCCGTTGCGCTTGAACATTGTAGAACCTTCCGTCCAACCGTTCATGCTTGCACCTGTATTGACGCTGTTGCCGATCGTCGTCGGCGTAGGCATCGCAGCCGCGAGAATTCCCGCTCCGTTCGCATGATAGAAATACCACTTGCCATCATCGTCAATGAAGACGTTGCCATCGATCGAATGGCCCAAATTGCCCGTCTGCACCGTGAACGGACCGGTCGGGCTCTCGCTGCGCAGCACGTAATGACCATTACCGGCAGGAGAGGTATACATGTAGAAATATCCGTTCCAATAAACGACTTCGGGAGCGTAGGCTCCCTTCGTGACCGGATCGGTTGCGGCCAATCCTCCATAGCTCCAGTTGACAAGGTCTGGCGAGCTCCACACTTTGACCCCGATATCAGTATCTCTCGTGCTCACATACAAATAATAGGTACCGTTAAACTTCAGCACATAAGGGTCGCCAAGTCCATATTGTCCCCATTCGTCTGGCAGCGATGCCGGATTCTTATAGGCGAATGCCGCCTGAGGGGCAATCAAGAGCAGCACACATAGAATAGCCATTAAACTTCGTTTCAACATCAAACTTATCACCTCATCGAATTAATTAAAGCGCTTTCATTAATGACTGTTCGTGATGATTTCCCCCTTACACCACCGTTATCTCATCACCTCATTTTATCCAATTAATCTAATATATCGAGAGTATATCGGCATTTTCCAGGCAAAGTCAACAGTTTGTTTCAAATATATTGAATTATTCAATGAAATTTTTGCGTTTTCAGTTTTTAATACAATATTATTGTAACAATTAAACAGTTTTCCATGCTATCGCTTTTGTCGTCGGATGACAAGACTAATGCAACATAAATGATAAGAACTTTAGCACATGCTCACTTTGCTGCCGGCCGCTGTTATAATAAAAAAAACCGCAAGCATTATGAATCCTGCTTACGGCTTTCGTTTATATGGTATTCTTACTGCTGATGAGATTCTAGATCGTTCAAAGTAGGATAGTCCGTATAGCCTGCACTCCCGGTGCCAGAGTATAGTGTAGTGTGTTCAACTTCATTCAAGGGAGCTTCTTTTTTTAGACGTTCTACTAAATCCGGATTAGCTAATGACCAGACACCAACTGGTACCATGTCAGCAATGCCATTATCAATATCTATACTAATATCTTTTAGTGCTCTTCCAGCTCGATTGACCAATAATGGATTTTCCCATATTGAACGGATTTCACGAAGAAGTGTTTCATTCCCTAAATGCATAACGTGTAGATATGCTAAATTAAACTGGGATAATTCTCTAACAAGGTGGAGATAAAGTTCATAACTTTGTTCGCCTTCATCAATCCCGCCAAGAGGGGTTCCTGGAGAAATACGGAAGCCTGTTTTATCCCCTCCAATTTCGTCGACGATTGCTTTCGTTACTTCAATAGCAAAGCGAACACGATTCTCTATAGATCCTCCATATTTATCAGTTCGTCTATTAGAATTCTCTCCAAAGAATTGATTTATTAAATAGCCATTGGCTCCATGAATTTCAACACCATCAGCCCCTGCTTCAATAGCCGCAACTGCTGCTTTTCGGAAGTCCGAAATTGTCGTTTGAATATCCTTTTCACTTAACGCACGTGGAACAGGGATTTCCTGCTTCCCTTTAGCAGTAAACATTTCTAATCCAGGTGCAATTGCTGAAGGTGCAACCGCTTGACGATGATGCGTGGTATTATCAGGATGTGACATACGACCAACATGCATCAACTGGATAAACATGTATCCACCTGCAGCATGAACAGCATCAGTAACTTTTTTCCAGCCTTCAATTTGCTTTTCAGTATAGATACCAGGTGAATTCAAGTAACCTTGGCCATCTTCTGAAGGCTGTGTACCTTCACTAATAATTAATCCCATTGATGCTCTTTGAGAATAATAAAGGGCGCTTAGCTCGCCTGGTGTACCATCATCTTGCGCTCTACTACGTGTCATTGGCGCCATCGCTAAACGATGCGGCAATTCCAAATTTCCGATCTTTGTCTTGCTCCACAATTTATCCATTTTCAAACTCCCCTTAAATTATTTATGAGTTCAGTCATTGTTCCTCGCGACCTTTGGCGAATCGGTCCGACTAGTTCTTTGTCAATACCGCCCCGATGCACCGGCTATCAGTACAGTATTGCTTGCTAGACCCTATTTTAGGTGGGGGTATAACGCAGCTACACCAAAGGCAAGCCCACTTTGGACTTTGCGACTCACATCATCCGCAATAATTTCAAAATTGTCAGATTCAATACCATCGATTGCAGCTTTTGCTACGTCTATAGGGTTTACTTTTGGAACCTCTAATCCCGATGTCATGTCTGTCTCCATAAAGCCAACATGTAATCCAGCTACTCGGATATTTTGAGGATACAGATTTATACGTAGGTCATTCGTCAATGCCCATTCTGCAGCTTTCGCAGACGTATAAGCGCCAACAGTTCCCGAACTATACCAAGATAATACAGAAAGTATATTCAGAATCGAGCCACCGCCGTTATTTGCCAAAATCGGTGCAAAAGAATGAATCATGGAAAGTGTGCCAAAGAAATGTGTGTCAAATTCCAAATGGATTTGTTCTAGATCTCCTTCAAGTAAAGAAGCACCTGTAGACGATCCCGCGTTGTTAATTAAAATAGTCACATCCTTAGCGGCCTTAGCAGCTTCAACCACCTCTTGAGGGTTTGTGATATCCAGTTTCACAGGTATTACACCCGGAATATCAATGGACTCTGGATTTCTGGCTGCAGCATAAACCTTTGCCCCTCTGGATAGAAGTTCAAGCGTAAGATAACGTCCAAGACCTCGGTTGGCACCCGTGACAAATGCGACTTGTTCAGAAACTTTCATGTTAGTTGCTCCTTTTATTCTTTAGTTAAGATTTTTGGTATAAATTTGGAGGAGGGGTGTTTCGGTACTTGAGAATGATCATTCTACAATCAACAAAAAAAATGAATCTCTTCATGTATTAGAACTTAATTTCTCAATGATATTAGAAACCAAACGTGTCTTACAAACTTCTCCGATGAATTCCCATATGCTCAACTAGATCCGACAGAGAAGTCTTTTCATAACCCTATTCCCAAAAAAGCTTCATCGTTGCCCCGAGTCGAGTAGCCAAAGCACGCGCGGATTTACTACCACTAACCGTCACAAACAGTCCTTGTTACTTCGCGTAAGGTATGGCAATCTGCCCCAAGCCCCCCGTTCCTCCAGAGATAAATAATTTACTGTCTTGTCGAGCACCTAAAACATCTAATGCCTGGATGATCGTCAAAGCAGACAATGGTACGGCCGCTGCTTCTTTAAAGGAAAGATTATTCGACATTTTAGCCACAATAGTTGCCTCTACTGCGACATATTCCGCAAACGCTCCCATTGTATCTAGCGGTGGCATAGTGTACACGAGATCACCTTTATTAAAATCTTGGACACCGGTAATATCCAGAAATTTGTGCTGCCTTCACTGGGTGCTCTCCTTAAAATCGGATAATGACTTTTCCTTTAGGATGACCTGTAGCAACAAGCTTCAGTGCTTCATTAATATCTTCAATGTAGAATTCTGTCGGGTCCACCGCTGGTACAATTCCGTTATCTTCAATAATCTTGGTGATTTTCTTTAATTGTTCGCCATCACTGCGAACAAAAATGAAATGATATTGAATATTCTTTTTCTTCGCTTTGTAATCATACTTAGCTCCGGCAATGGTGAAGAGCTTTTGTTTCCAACCTGACAAGCCTAGATTTCGAGCAAACCGTTTGTTAGGACCGGTTCGCAGAGAAAGAAGGCGACCTCCTGCTTTAATAATTGACAGTTCATGATTAAATTCGCTTGGTCCCAAGGTATCAATTACATAATCAACATCACTAAGTTGTTCCCAATAGTTCTCAGTCGTGTAATCAATGTATCGGTCTGCTCCAGCCGCTATTGTCCGTCCACGCGCTTGTGGATTTCCACTGACGATAACCTCGAGTCCCATGCTCTTGGCGATAGGAATCGCCATTTGGCCAAATGACCCTGAGCCCCCGGGGATAAACACCGTTTCGCCGGATTTGGCAGCTAATTCTTCATGTAAACCTTGATAGGCCGTCAAACCGGTTAAGGGTGCAGCAGCCCCAGTTACAAAATCGAGATTAGAGGGTAAATGTCCAATGGCATCCGCATTAATTGCTGCATATTCCGCAAAGGCACCAATTTTTTGTAGTGGCAGGCGTGAATAAATTGTATCGCCAACTTTGAAACCCTGAACCTTCTTACCGACTCTTTCAATAACACCCGTCAGTTCGTTTCCGAGTGTCAATGGGAACTCATAATCCTGAATCAGCCTCACGCTCCCGGTACCGATGAGTAATTCCAAATGATTAACCGCTGCTGCTTTCACCTTGACCAATACTTCGTAGTCATTTATTTCCGGGACTGGAATTTCGTTAACTTCTACTATGAACTTTTTTGAATATTTACTAATCTGTGCTGCTTTCATAATTAACGGCCTCCTATGCGTCGGATAATAAGTAACAATATTTTGTTTTTGTAACTTTCACACCAAGCATACTATCGATGGTTACAAAAGTCAACATTTGTTACTTATTCGCCATTATGCTAAGATATGGGCAAATATACAAACAGGTATTAAAGAATTTTTTATAAAGAAGGGGGACAACACGGTGTTACGCGGGTGCTTGAAGGCAAATGATATGCTTTTAAAATCCCCGTATTCATCGGCAAATCTCATGGCTAAAATCACACAAGAGCTCATCATCGAAACAGCAGAAGCGTTAATTGAACGCACAGATAAACCCGAAGTGACTCTCTCTCAAATTTCGGATGAATTAAATATCACCCATGCAGCACTGTATAAACACTTCAAAAATAAGCAGGAACTGTGGGTAGCCGTGTCCAAAAGTTGGTTCACCCGAATGATTTCAGAACAAATTAGATTAGATATGACTAATTTGAATGCGCGGGACTTGCTTCACGATTGGCTCTGGGCATTTGTTAACGCAAAAAAACGTGCGTATAACGAAAATCCCAAAATGTTTGCTTTGAATACACAATATGTAGATAGCAATCCATTAGTATTACGAGAAGTTCTATGGGATTCCTACCAAATTATTGACGGATTCATGGACTATCAAGATCCTCACTTTGAACGGGCAGAGGCGATTTTATCTGCGTTTGCGGTGTTTAGCCTCCCGTCATTCAAAGAATCATGGAATTTACCAGACTACCAAGACAGGTTCGAACGCATCTGGAATTTAATCAAAAATGGGATTTGAATAAATTCATCTAATTGGCTTTTCAAAATTGGGTCTCCTACCTACTATCCATCGGGAATGAGGTCAAGTTGGAGAGGAGAAATAAAGTTCTTTAACTGAGACCCAGTAAAATCAAAGGTTTGCAGGTACTAAAAACCGACGACAAAGAAATTAAAGTTATTTAATGGAATGAGATTCTACAAACAACACGGCTGAATTTGTGAAAATAAAGTTGTTTAATCAGGGCCAGTAATAAGCCCGAATTGAAAATAAAGTTGTTTGTTTAATGCTAAATTGTCAACCAGAACATCAAGCAGAATCAAAACAAACAAAAGTGCTCAAACCTCAGTGATGAACATCTTCTCCAATGAGTGAAAGGCACTGGCGGCAACAGCTGAATTTTTCAGATTGGGAAATTGAACTAATTTTGTTGTCATCACAAGCTAAAACAATTCCGATATGATCGTGAGAATTATCAGAAAGAAGCTTCTCGAAAATGACAATATCACCACGCTCTGGATTGAATCCATCTTGTCTATCGTAATTGGAAGAAGCATTTCATGAACTAGAGCTCGCACACTATCAAGCCGCTTAGTCTTCTTCTCGCAGATCAATATTACGCCTCCCTATTTTTTAGGCTGCGGATCGCGCCCTTCTTCTTCGTGTGTTGAACTAAAGTTCTCCGTTAGTGTAAATAGCCTCAGTTACTCCTTACTCATAATGAAATTATCAATTAATTCAATAAGACGGGGATTCTTCGTATGCCGACGATAAAAGTGAATTGATTTCGACCATATGATAATACTCTCCTTTTCAATCGCGACACGTTCGTCATCTTTCTCTAAGCAAGTTATTTGTTCTGACGACATAATATGTACTTCCATTCCATCAACATAGAAGTTGAATTGCCAAAACCCGCCTTTATTTATTGGACTAGGATTATTTTTTTGAAATAACTTATGGGCAGTTTCAGTAATTCCACTGAATCATAATATCTAAATCATCCATATCGAAATCTTCTATGCCATGCACAAAAAGCGAAGTTGACGCATCAAAGCTATAAGGTATCTTTCCTTCATCGAAGACATTAATAACACTAAAAACTAATTTCCACCACTTGTTGGACTGTTCATTATCCATATTAACTATCCCTTGCTTAAGCTTCAGCGAGTGTATGTTGATTGGAGGAGATAAAGCGCTTCTGTTCCTCCGTTACTTTCAGCACAATACATTCAATAAAATTGTCCCCTCGTTATTCTTTAATTCCACTAACCATCTCCCTCCACTTGGCTATTTGCCATATAGTCAACAGAAATCGAACAATAATAAAAACCTGACAATGTGCAGTGATTTTCGTTCATCACCCATTAAAATAACCCTTTAGCATTTTATTAAGCAATCCTGACCGTTAGTTTAATAACTCGTGTATTCCCGGGGATCACGGGATTGTATAGAAGTTCTTGTCATGAGCTCAGCCATTATTTTTTAATGTCACCAGTAAATGCCTTTAAACATACTGTGAGGCATAATAAAATAACGAAATGAGGCAGTAAGACATGCCATTTATTGTTCGATTCAGCGGAAACGACACAGGAGCCATTACGTTTACCGGGAATACGCTTGGACTCAGTCGCTCATCGACGGACGGCGTGCCTGGAACCCGCGATTACATCGGAGCTTTCACCACCATTGATACATCGATGCAGTTCGGAAGTTATCCGGCGGGCACGACCTCCGATTATAACCTCAACAGCGCCAGCGCAATATTGCGTATTCCCGCCGAAAGTGAAGTTATCTATGCGGAGCTCGTGTGGGCAGGCACTTATGCTGTTACCGGGGGAACGAACAATTACGTTGCCTTTATTAATAAATCGGTCACACTGACTACACCTGCGGGAATCACCTATACGATCGCCCCTGATCCGTCTACCGCACAAATCTCCCATCGCAACGCAACAGACAATTACTTTCGTTCTGCTAATGTAACCTCTCAAATTCAATCCGGTGGCGCCGGCGTCTATACCGTCGGAAGCGTGGTCGGAAATATTGATTTTGGCAACAGTACGGCGAACAGCTGCGGATGGACGCTTTGTGTCGTCTATCGAGACCCTGATATGCCGTTCCGTAATTTAAGCCTTAATGTCGGTATCGTTGAGATCGCATTTGGCAGCGACCCTTCCGTCACAACGACGTTGTCCGGTTTTGTCACTCCGGTTGAAGGTCCCGTCAGCGGACGTATGGCGCTATGCGCGCAAGACGGAGACGCTAATAAAGTGGGGGACCAAGTGCTGTTCGGGCCGGATGCGGCGAACTTAACGCTGCTTTCGGGGCCGAACAACTTCTCGAACAACTTCTTTGCCTCCCAAATTAATGAAGACAGCGGCAATCTGGATACGTCGGGCACTTTCGGTGACCGAAATCAGATTAACGGAGAGCCCGGCACTCAAATTGTAGGCGGTAGACAGAGCTGGGATATTACGAACGTAGACATCTCGGCCTCGCTGCTGAATAACCAAACATCCGCTGCATTCCAGCTTCGTACAACGAATGACGGCTACTCGGTTATTGCCGTCGGTATCTTTATCGATATTAATTCACCCCGTGTGACGGTCGGCAAAGATGTTGATGCTGATATTGCTGGACTCGGGCAGGTACTCACCTATACGGTCGTCATAAGCAATACAGGCACTGTGTCTGCGGAAACGGTATTTCTGCTAGACAGCCTCCCAAACGATACGGTATTTCTGCCCGGAAGCATTACAGTAGATGGCGAACCGAGGCCGGGTGATCCGGTTACCGGCATCAGCCTGGGCACGTTGGCGCCCGATGATACGATCATCGTGACTTATCAGGCGATTGTCGTATCGTTTCCTGAGGATGGGCTGATCCGAAATGAAGCGCTCGTACAGTTCGAGTACCAGAGCGTAGCCGGAGGGGAAATCAATACAGGCGAAATTTCGTCCAACGAAGTGATCACGGCCATTACACCGCCGGTTCCAAGAGTGGAAATCGATAAAACGGTGAATCGGACGACTGCTGCCCCAGGTGATACGGTGGTGTATACCATTCGTGTTGCCAACACCGGCTTTGTCACCGTTACGGGTATTGCGGTTTCCGATCCGCTGCTCGGCATGATCGAGACGATTGCCGTACTCGAGCCGGGACAAACGGTCACAATAACACGTTCGTTCACCATACCGCTTGACGCTGCAAACGGCACCGTCATTTCTAACGTTGCAACCGTTGTTTCCGTCGAAGCGCCGGAAGAGAGCGATTCATCGGAAATTATTATCGTGGTTCCGCCTGTTGTCCCTCCTGTTATCCCGCCAGTCGTTCCACCGCCCGTGACGGTGGGCAAATCGGCTTCTCCCGTTGAGGCCACCCTAGGAGAAATAATTACGTACACGATTGTTGTCGTGAACAGAGGACAATTGCCGATCATTGACTTGCGGCTATCTGATGTTTTGCAGCAGCCGTTGGTCTTTATTCCGGACAGTGTGAAAGTAAATGGCCAAACGCGATCGGGTGCTCGTCCTGAGCTGATTTTGCTAGGCACGATCCGCCCTAGCGAGGAGATAACGGTTACATTCTCTGCGCGTCCGTCCAGCGTAAATGAAGGAGAGAAAGTCACGAATCAGGCTGTTGCGTCGTTCCGATTGGAGGTGGACGGACCGGTATTTCAGGTAGAATCGGATCCTGTGGTGGTTGAACTGGTGGAGGACGAGGAGTAAGTGGTCAGGTCAAATAAAGAGAGCGATGCATACAGAACGCATCGCTCTCTTTATTTGCTCTTTATCGACGATAACTCGTACGGAAGCGATCGCTAGCGCGATGAAAATCCTTAAAACAAAAAAAGCCGCAGTTTATGCGACTTCCATTCTATAGATGTTGTTGTCGTTCGACAGCTGTGTAAGCGACTGTCGTGGTATAGATGTTCTTGTGCGTCTGACATTTACCTGCATCATAAGATAGTTCTCCTCATTCTAGGCTGATCCACCCTTCAGATGCTTTTATTTATACACAAAATCAGGCGGCGCTCGATATCTAGAGCCGTTTTCCGGAGAGCAGCGACCGATTCCTCTCCAACCATTCCGATCAAGTGTGATGGCTTCGGTAATCCAATATTTGTCACACTTGCATGCTCGTACACTGTGATCTTACATGGCAAGAAATAACCGTTTAATACATTCTCGGCTAACACCTTCTTCGCTTCAACCGGATTGCACACCTCAAGCACTTCGTAGCGTTGGTTAAATTCAATTCCCTTCTTATTTAATTTATCTTGAATATTAAATCGCCAGAGAACACTAAATTGTTCTACCCTTAACGAAAGTTCCAGTGCACCGATAGCTTCATCGACAGATTTATTCGTTTGTACCGTGTAGTGAAACATTTTGAACCCCCTGCGATATCTTTTAAACTCATTTTTTCATGATTAAACGTATTATTACCCTAAGCTGCAATAAATATCGCAAAAAAAGAAGTCCCTATTTTGTAGGGACTCTTCACCTTATTTCCGCACTGACCCTTGCCAAGCCATGATGCCGCCTTCTAAATTCACAATATGAGCAATACCGTTTTTACTAAAAGAGACTGCAGCCCTTTTGCTTCTCATTCCGCTCTGACAATAAACAAATATAGGTTTATCCTTTGGGACTTCGTTAATTCTGATTTTTAATTGGGATAGCGGAAGATTTTTCGCCCCTGGAATATGCCCCGACTTAAATTCATGCGGTTCGCGAACGTCAATTAGAATGGCATCCTGAGTGGATTTTTGCTCCTGTTCGAACTCTTTCGAGCCTATTGAACGTACCCCTTTAACTGAAGCAAATTGTTTATAAATCAACCAAATGACGACTAAAGCAATAAGAACGTTAATTATCGTTGATGTATTCATCTTCGCCCTCATTCTCTACATGTGAATTATCTGCTTTTGATAAGCAGTTCAACAGCTTGCTTCACTACCTGCCCCGTTTCCTGACCTTGTTCCATCTGTTCAACAAGACATTGCTCCAAATTAACCGCAACGATATAGGCAATCGCCTTATCCGCTGCGTTCCGAATCGCCGAAAGCTGACCTACGACATCCTTGCAGTCTTTATTTTCTTCCATCATGTTAAGAACGCCTCGAACTTGTCCCTCTATACGTTTCAATCTGCGTTTCACATCATCATCATATTTCATGAATGCCCACCCTCTCGTATTAAGTAAATAGGTATATTATGAACAAAGTTCCCTAAGCTTACAATATACCACATACGATGATGGACAGTAATTGAGCTTAGATGAACAAGTTGACCCTCGCTTCCGTCGCGTCTCCTAGATAAGCTGCAACGCCGGCGTATTCAATGCCGTCCAGCAGCTCGTCTTGTGTTAGCCCCAGCAAATCCATCGTCATCGTGCACGCGACGAGCTTAACGCCTTGCGCTTGCGCCAATTCGATTAACTGCGGCAGGCTCAGTGCATTGTGCTTTTTCATCACATGCTTGATCATAGCCGGACCAGCGCCTGCGAAATTCATACGTGATAAACCTAGTTTTTTGGAACCACGCGGCATCATCCATGAAAATGCCTTTTCCAACAATCCCTTTTTAACCGAAACGGGCTGATCTTTTCGTAGTGTGTTGAGCCCCCAAAACGTGAAGAAAATTGTTACCTCATGGTCGTAAGCAGCTGCTCCGTTTGCAATTATAAAAGCAGCGATTGCCTTATCCAGATCTCCACTGAATAACACGATCGTTGATTTTTCAGTTTGTGTCATTTTATAATATCATCCTTTCTAAAATACATATACGGGTAAGGGTTCTGATTTTGAAAAAAAAAAATATACTATACATAGTCAATCAGTTAGAGTCATTCGGTCAATCAATTGAAAATCATCGATAAAGGAGAGCCACTTGACCGGTAACCACTTTAGAAAAACAACTAGTAAGAACAGCAGCTCGACGAAGATTATCAATATAATCAAACCGTCATCCCCTCTTTGTCTCTGCGAACATACAACTGATTCTATACTCAGAGGGGTAGGATAGCTTTGCATAAAAATGCAGTAGTAAAGAAGGAGGATGACTTGTGGTCATTCCCCCCTGCTTTTTCATGCTTTTCTAATCCAAAATTTGTATATTCCTTCTTCTTCCTTGCTGTCTAAAATTTCATGCCCCGTCTTTTTAGCCCAAGCTGTTAGATCATTTTGAGCACCTTTATCGGTAGCGTGAACCTCCAGTACTTGCCCAGAAGATAGTTCGTCGATAGACTTCTTCGTTTTCACAATCGGCATTGGACATGCTAATCCAGTTGCATCTAAAACTTTATCACTGATCATAGTTTTATTCCCCCAAAAAATTTAGTTATCATGAACGGCACACCGGTTTGGTCCGATTTCCATCTCACGTTGCTCTTCTTCATTCGGATTGATTTTACCCATATTTGTTTGTCGGATTTCCTGGTAAGCATTCGGCTGCGGCGGCAAGTTTTCAGTGACTGTTTTACGGAATTCTCCCTCGTCAGTGATGTTTAGGCCAGGGTTTTGCTTATAGAGGTCGCCGAGTCGACCGGATACAAGTCCCTTCTCGCCAAGCTCGGTAATTTTACCGAAGTGTGCTGGCAATACAATTAAATCCTCAGACAAATTTTTATACCGACTGTACAGCGTCTCACGGAGATCACCGACCCAATCCTCAGCAAGTCCTGCCAAGTCTGGACGGCCGATAGATTCAATGAACAAAATGTCACCGGATAATAGATATCTGTTGTCGATAATAAACGACGTCGAGCCAATTGTATGTCCCGGTGAGTAGATTGGATGCACGATAATCCGTTCGCCTCCTACAGTAATATCTTTGCCTTCTTCAAGTTTCTCATAGTAGAACGTGACTTCCCCTGCATCCTTCTCAGGCAAGTGATATGTCGAGCCGTACTTTTCTGCTAGTGCCCGGCCTCCAGAAATATGGTCGGCATGCAGATGGGTATCAATTGTATGCACCAGCTTGACGCCCTTCGATTGCAGGAAGACTTCATACTGGTCAATCATCCGGCTCGTATCAATGATGGTAGCTTCGCCTTCGGACAGCACAACATAAGACAGACAACCTTTACCGATCCGAACAAATTGATATAGCTCTCCACCTGCTGTCAAATCGGCAACTTTAACCGGCTCCAAGTATTCGCTCCAAGATTTCATGCCACCTTCAAGATAAGACACATTGCTTCTGCCTGCTTCAGCAATTTTTTCAGCAACAAATATCGACGAGCCTTCCTTTGCACAAACGACGAGTACTGGTTTGCCATCCGGAATTTGATCAAGAGCTGGATCTACGCCATCGATCAAATCAAAGTATGGGATGTTGATAATCTCCACACTGCGACCTTCAATTTTCCAATCGGCAAAATCCGTCTCATTGCGTACATCGATAATAAACAGTTCTTTACCTTCAAGTACAAGTTGTGCGACTTCCTTAGCCGACAACTTCGTTACTGTATTTGTTGTCATCTTTTTAACCTCCCTATAGGTTAGATTATTAGAAAGTTAAAGTCACGTTAGCGTCTTGCGCAAAGTCAAGGAAAGTTACAGCTCCACCTACTTCAATTCCATCAATAAAATCTTCCTTCTTAAGATTCATGACATCCATCGTCATCTGACAAGCGATAATCTTAACACCCATTTCTTGAGCCATGCTTACGAGTTCAGGTATGGAGGGAACATTTGCTGCCTTGAAGCCTTGCTCGAGGCGCTCCTTGCCGACCGGCATGCTCAATTGTCCATAAGCCTCTTTATGAATAAGGTTCAAACCCTCGAAGGTAAAGAAAATGGCTACTTCTGTGTCGGTAGCGGCAGCTGCTGTTGCAATGTTGAATACTTTATAAGCATCGAACAAGCCACCGTTGCTGGCAATAATCGCGAGTTTGTTTGACATTGTTGTTACCTCCAATTCTATAATTGTAGTTAAATGGTATTACCAGGGTTTAAATTACTTTGCTATTTAAACATCCTTCTCTACGTCTCCTGCCCACTCGGTCATACCTGGAATGACATTCTTGAGCCTTGAAAAGCCTTTGTCAGCCAGGGTACGACATACCATATCGCTCCGGCTTCCAGTACGGCAGATAACATGAAATTCTTTGTCCCGATCTAACTCATTATAACGAGCCTCCAGCTCTCCTGCGGGGATCGATATCGCTCCGGGAATACGACCGAATGCATACTCAGCTGGTTCACGTACATCAAGAATATTCAGCTTTTCACCGGAAGCGAGTTTGTTGTTAATTTCATCCAATGAGGCCGTGTATTGGAATTTCACATCCTCTTTGGTTTCTGTCGGATCTGCTTTACGAATAAAATGGCGGAATATTCCAGTTTCTTCCTTAAACCCGATATACTGATGTCCGGTCCGTTTAGCCCAGCTTTGCAGATCCGCTACAGAGCCTTTATCGGTTGCCTTTATTTCCAGTACCTCTCCGGTGTTCAGTTCTTCAATCGCTTTTTTCGTCTTAACAACCGGCAGCGGGCACGCCAAGCCTTCACATTCGAGTATCCGGTCAACCTTAAGTGTCGTTGTCATGGTGATAAACTTCCTCCCACAATGATTATTTTCTTTGTTTAATATCTCCTTGCCACGCGGTCATTCCGCCTGGCATATTGATTACGTTATAGTTCATAGCCGACAAAAATTCACACGCAACATAACTTCTACCTCCACTTCGGCATACGACCACTGTCTCCTGATTTGGATCGAGTTCGTTGAGCCGTGACTCAAGTTGGCCTAGCGGGATATGCTTCGCTTGCGGTATATGTCCTGATTCCCATTCATCCTGTTCGCGTACGTCGAGAATGGTAAATTTCTCGCTACGTTTCAACCGCTCCTTCACTTCAAACGGTAGCTGCAAACGGACCTGATTCGACTGCATCGTGTATCCCCCCTTTAAGTCAAAATATCAAGCCATATTTTTACGACAGTAGCAACAATGAGTGCCGCGAGAATCCATTGCAATACTTTCGTATTAAGCTTCTTACTAATCACGGCACCAAGTGGCGATGCGATTGTGCTTGCTACTACCATGACGATCGATGGGATGAGCAGCATGTGGCCACCCATAAGCTTCCCCGCAGTTGAGCCGATCGAGGAAATAAAGGTAATCGCAAGTGACGAAGCAATGGCAACGCGTGTAGGAATGCGCAAAACGACGAGCATAATGGGAACTATGATGAATGCTCCAGCCGCGCCAACAATACCAGATAATATTCCAATTAGACCGGCCAAACTTGCCGCTAGCGTCTTGTTGAAGCTTAACTTCGTGTAATCGGCTTTGTCGTCTCCCTTTTTGGGAAGGAACATCATAATCCCAGCTACAAGCGCAAGCACGGCATACGTTAGGTTAATCGCTTCATCAGGCAGAAACTTCGAGCCGTAACCGCCGGCAAAACTACCGGCCACAATGGCAATTCCCATATATAACACGAGGGATTTATTGATATATCCTCCCTTTCGAAAGGCGAATATTCCGGCTAACGAAGCAAAGAATACTTGTACTGCACTAATCGCGGATACCTCCTGTGCTGTAAAAGCGATGAAGCCTAGTGCCGGTGGAATGTAAAGTAGCATCGGGTACTTAATAATGGAACCTCCGATCCCGACCATCCCGGAAATTAGAGATCCGGCAAACCCAATTGTAAATAACGTCAGAATCCAAGCTATATCCAAGAGATTTCCTCCTTTCTGTGTTTTATCGGGAATGCCAAATGTAGATTGCTCTTTTTAACCAATCGAAATACCCCGTAGGGTATTAATTTGGCCAAAAAAAAGAGTATTTACAATTGACTTTCTCCTTCCACGTAAGTTACATTTTTACCTATACCCGTATGGGTATATTGATACTATATGTGAAAGCTAATCATTCGTCAACCCCTATAAGGAATAACCTATATTGGGGTGATGAAGATCACTTTCACCGTTGTTTTTATGTCATTATATTACGATATAGCGAAAGGAGAGCGCTTATGGATCCTACAAAAGAAGAAATTAAGATAGCCGCTAATCTTTTAAAAGCAATCAGCCATCCTGTCCGACTGCGTATTGTAAAGGTGCTGGCCGAACAAAATAGCTGTAACGTCTCATTCCTGCAGGATTGTATGGGATTGCCGCAATCGACAGTATCAACACATCTTCAGAAACTTCGTACCTTCGGTGTGGTTGGAGTGAAACGAAAAAGTACCGAGGTCGCGTACTCGTTGAACAATCAACAGGTCAAGCAAATCATCACATTATTATTCCCCAAGTATGTGACGCATCATGACGATATGTAAATAAGTATTAATTGTAGTTGGGGTTTCAGAAGGCGCATTTACAGCCGCTACACTGCAGTTTGAGAAACTTGCGAAATGCGACTGAGCAAGCACTGATGATGATGGCAGCCGATCAGAACATAAAAAAGTTCGCTCTCTCGGAGAGGAAGAATTAACGGGAGTTGATCCCATTAATTCTCCCCCCTGTAAGATAAAAAGAAAAACCTATGCCTTTTTGAGAAGGCAAAGGTTTCTCAACAATCTAGGCATAGCAGCTTTGCTGATATACCCTTCCCGTCGAGATATTTTACTTGCCATTAATCGTAAGGTGAACCATCTTGTACACTATCTGCGGCAGCAATTCCCAAGAAACTCTGTGCTAAACAACAAAAAAGGCATATCATGATTAAAGAACATTATTTTCAAGACAATTAGAATATTCCCCTGAATTAAAGAACTTTATTTTTCATTAAAAAACTTTATTTTCAGTTAAAGAACTTTGTTTTCCCACATCTATTTATTAAACCAACTGCAACCATCTATTTGTAACCTTCTTGTAATATTCCACTCAGGTTCCTTTCATTATCGGCTCCTATAATAAAGGACAAGACCCCCCTTTAATATATTCTCTTTTATAGCCTGCGGCTGATTGCCGCAGGCTCTTTGTTTATAAATGCAGCAAGCCCCCGCGGGACTATTCCCGCGGGGGCTCTATCATTATTGAAGCGCCAATATTATAACGCCGTACGCTGGCATCTCAACCTCATTTTCCAATGTTTCTCCTGTGAGAAGATCCACTGCTCTTTGCTTGACCTGAATGGTGACGGACTGATCCGAGTAGTTCAACAAGAAGGCATATGAAGCATTCTCCGAAGCCCGAATGCCAAGCTCCACATCAGCCGGAACATCCACCCAATCTGCGATTGGAGAGGTTAGGCCTAATTCGTCCAGGATAGCATCCACTACCGGTTCGCTGTACGCGGCACCGTAATACCAAACCTCGCCTTTGCCAAGAGGACGCCGGGTTAACGCCGGCTCACCTTGGTAATATTCCGTTGCGTACTCAGCTGCAACCTTGACTTCAGGATTTTCCACATGCAGAACCTCGTTAAAGCCTACCGCTTGCGTCCCCGAAGACAATCGGCCTTCCCACTGCAGCTCAGCAGCGCGGATCGAGCCTTTGACTAACGTAAAGTCCTCCACCGTGATGCCGCAGAGCTCGGCAACCGGCCCCGGGAATGGACGCATATAGCATTGTCCTGACGGATCCTTGTACCCCGTGCGGGCGCCAAAGAACAGCTTGCCGCCCTGCTCCACATACCGCGTTAGAAGCTCAGCCGTGTCATCGGTCATAATCGCCGGATGCGGATAAACGATTACTTTATACTGCGTTAAATCTTCCAAGCTGGTGTTCGGACGCAGGGTAATGACATCCGCCGGAATATGACGGTACTGCAGCTGCTTATACCAGGAGCCTTTGCTCTGCCATTGCAGCGGGCCATGCCATTTGTCCATTTCGGCATCCCAGTTGTTGTCATAGTCCTGCATGATGGCAACATCCGCTTGATACTGCGTTCCGGCGATAGCTGCACCTATCTTGGCAAATTCCCCGCCAACCTGCGCCACCTCGCGAACCCGTCGATTCGGCCGATTGTGGTAATCATTGATGCCATGCCAGTAAATTTCCGTGCCAAACGTTGCCGTACGCCACCGGAAGTAGACGAGCAGATCTGTACCATGAAGAACCGATTGATACGACCATAATCGGATTTGTCCGGGTCTTGGGGATCCCATCTCGATACGGTCTACCCAGCCGCCCGGCCCCGCTTGCTGCTCCATCACGCAGAAGTTTGGCGAGATAGAACGAACATTAGAAAGGCTCATGCTCCATCCGCGGTCCATAAGCGGCTTTTCATCTTGGCCCGGGAAGATGGTTGAAAACTGCGGATACGAATCATACGAGAAAAAGTCGAGCAGCTCATCCGTCAGCTCATGACTGTCCAGATGGCCGAACAAACCGTTTGTCGTCACCCAATGCTGCGGCGCCAGCTCCCGGATAATATTGGCTTGAAGCCTAGCGAAAGAGATGACATTATCCGAGATAAACCGCTTCTCGTCCAAGGCCAGATGCGGATTCGGCGACTCGGTCTGAGAGAGGTGCAATTGCTCCCAAGCTGTGTAAGTCTGACTCCAGAAGACCGTTCCCCACGCTTTATTCAAATTGTCCAAAGTCCCGTACTTCTCTTTAAGCCACACGCGGAATGCGGCATGATCAGCCTCGGCATAGAACACATTTTTCTCGCAGTTGAACTCATTATCGATCTGCCAGCCAATTACCGCGGGATGATCCTTGTATGCATTCACCATATTCCGCACGATCCGTTCGCAAAGCTCCCGGTATTTCGAGCTGGAATAATTGTAATGACGTCTCATGCCGTGCTTGATCAGCTCACCGTTCTGATGGGCGTTTAATACTTCCGGATATTTATGAGTCAGCCACGCGGGCGGCGTTGCCGTTGGCGTTCCAAGAATTACTTTCAAGCCATAGCTGTGTGCCAGGTCCATGACCCGCGTGAAAAAGCTGAAGTCATACACGCCTTCCTCCGGCTCAAGCATCGCCCAGGCAAACTCCGCCATCCGAATAACAGAGATATTCAACTCCCGCATGCGGCGGAAGTCATCTTCCCACAGTTCCTCCGGCCAATGCTCCGGATAGTAACAAACACCAAGCGTTAATTCTTCCATCTGAATTGATTTTGCCATTGTGACATCCTCCCAACGTATCTTGCATCTACCTCTATTTTAGTGGACGCCACTTCCGCATGGATATGACAAAAATATGCGAAGTGTATTAATATATTGTCATATGGTTATCCGTTAACAGCCGTATATTCCTTTATCTATAAATATGATGTGAAAATATTGCGTTGCGAGAGGTGTTACATGAAAGAGCATATTTTCCTTCCGAAGCCTATCTTCCCAAGACATAGCTGCTTCCCTGATTTTATCGGCGGGTACAGCGATTTTCCCGAACATGCCGTCAACCGCGAGTATGCCACCACCGAAAATAACCTCGACCGCTACTACAATCTTCATCTTGTGCTGGACGGCAAGGGCTACCTGCAAACAGAAAGCATGACGTATGAGCTGACAAAGGGGCAAGGATTTCTGTACGGACCAGGCCTTAGGCAGACATACTACTCGGATGACCGGGATCCCTGGAATATTCGCTGGGTTCATTTTTTCGGTACTCATCTGGAGGAATTATTAGACGGAAAAGGCTTGGACGAACCATGGCTATTTCAATTATCCGATTCCGCTCCTGTAGAGTCATTAATGGAAAAATTGCTGGAGCTGGGCAGAAGTTATGAAGTGGATGACGAATACGCGTCGGCCTCTACTTTATACGAGCTGCTGACCCGAATTCAAACGACGGCCGCCCAGCTTAATGTGTCGGTGAACCAGGCTGCTGACAAGATACGCGCCGCCGCCAATTATATCCGTGCCCATTGCAGCGAGCCCTTCACGCTGGAGCAGGCAGCTGCCATCGCGGGATTCAGTCCGCATTATTTCAGCCGCAGATTTAACAAGACGTTTGGGATGTCTTTTTCGGAATTTCTGATGGAAGCACGGATCCTGCAAGCGAAGCGGCTGCTTGCTTCAACCAGCCTGTCGATTAAGCTCATTGCTCTTGAGACAGGCTTCTCCCAAACCAGTTACTTCAGCAAATGCTTCAAAAGCCTCGAGGGCATGACACCTATTCAATTCAGGGAGATTCATAAAGTCTAATATTTATTTTTAAATACCACTTGACTTGTCGGAATTATGGGGTTAAGATCAATCCATAATCCTTCAACGTTCATTGTTTTAACGTTGAACTAATTTCATAAAGCCGATTGGATAACCAAAGGCCCAACAACCGTACCTGAACACAGGACGTATGTTGCGGCCTTTTTTGTCTTCTTGGAGGAGGTAACAACAACAAAACATGGCAGATCTCATCTCTCAAATGGAAGAAATTGATTGGCTGTTCAGGCGTATGGTCCGAAGATTCGTGAAGGAGCGAGACAAAATTTCCGTTGAAGACATCGCCCTGCCCGGCTTGCTTATTCTTCGGAGTATTCAGTTGGGCGGTATACAGAAGCTTGGAGATCTCGCGGAGCAGCTTGATCTGACCTCCGGCGCCATTACGGCGTTATGCGACAAGCTTGAAGCGAAAGGTTTTGCAGAACGGCGGCGTATGCCGGACGACCGAAGGAATGTATGGCTGGACGTTACAGAGGAAGGCCGGCAGCTGTTAGACCGGTATCCGGAGCTTGGAAAGCGTGGCGTAAGTCTCATCTTTGGCAGCTTTAACGAGGAAGAACTCGCCTGTCAGAGGGAAATTTTTGAACGTATCTATGCCAATCTGGAGGGCTTCTCGGAACGTTACATGGCAATGGTCAAAGAATATGAAGAGCAATTAACCGAAAAGACCGAACAACAAGCGGATGCAAAACCAAAAACTCCGCCGTCCTCAAAGCCGAAGCAAAATTATTTTCTGAATTATTAATCTATTCCATTTAATCATTTAAGGAGTGTTGAACATGGGACATCCCACTATTTATCCAACTGGAGCAACGGTTTATTTGCCCGAGAAAGCATGGAGCGGCTACACGATTTTCCAAGCAGCAAACGTTGGTGCTTTACTGATTGATATGAGCGGCAAAGAGGTGCATCTGTGGAAGGGACTCCGCGGCTTCCCGAACAAAATTTTGCCGGGCGGTTATGTGGTGGGCAGCACCAAGGAACGTGATCCGAAGTATGGCTTTCAGGATGAAGCCGACCTTGTACAAGTGAATTGGAACGGCGAGATCGTATGGAGATTCAACCGCCTGGAATACATAGAGGATCCGGGCTATGAGCCGGAGTGGATGGCACGCGCGCATCATGATTACCAGCGCGAAGGCAATCCTGTCGGTTATTATGCACCGGGACAGGAACCGCAGGCAAATGGCGGCCGTACCCTCATTCTGGCTCACCGCAACGTCACTAAGCCTGAGATTTCCGACAAAGAGCTGCTCGATGACGTCATTATCGAAGTGGACTGGGAAGGCAACATCCTCTGGCAATGGGCGGTAAGCGATCATTTTGAAGAGCTTGGATTTGATGAAGCAGCGAAAAACGTCCTGTTCCGCGATCCAAACGGCCGCCACTTCGGCGGTGATACAGGCGGCGACTGGATGCATATCAACTCCGCATCATGGGTTGGACCAAATAAATTTTATGATGCCGGCGACGAGCGTTTCCATCCGGACAACATCATCTGGGATGCTAGGGAATCCAATATTATTGCCATAACGGACCGCCAAACCGGCAAAATTGTATGGCAGCTTGGACCGGATTACTCGAAGCCTGAAGTGAAGCATCTCGGCTGGATTATCGGCCAGCATCATGCCCACATTATTCCGCAAGGTCTGCCTGGAGAAGGCAATCTTCTCGTATTCGATAACGGCGGCTGGGGCGGTTATGGCCTGCCAAACCCCGCATCTCCATATGGAATCAAGAATGCTGTGCGCGACCACTCGCGTATCCTGGAGATCAATCCGGTGACCCTCGAGATTGAATGGCAGTACACGCCGACAGAAGCCGGATTTATGGCTCCGCTCGACTCCTATCGTTTCTACAGCCCGTATATCAGCTCGGCTCAACGTCTGCCAAACGGCAATACGCTTATTACGGAAGGCGCCGACGGCCGGATCTTCGAGGTTACAAGAGAGCATGAATTAGTCTGGGAGTACATTTCTCCGTACAAAAACAAAATTAATGCCAATATGGTCTACCGAGCTTACCGGGTTCCTTATGAGTGGGTGCCTCAGCTTGAGAAACCGGTGGAAGAAGCGATCATTCCGATCGACGTTGCCGATTACCGCGTGCCTGGCGCCGCTGATAGAGGAACGAGCTCGGTTGTCGAAGTCGTAGGAACCGGGGAATATGGCGAAGGTGCGTTCTGCGTTGCGACCACCGAGGAGAAACCAAGTACGGCCGATTCCGGAGAAGAAAGCTGAGGGGAATGACAGATGAAAAAGTTTGGTATCATTGCTACGGTTCTAGCCGTTACGTTCACCCTTGCCGCATGCGGCGGCAAGGACAATAAGCCGGCAGCCGCTGAGGCAAACTCTACGAACAGCCAGCAGACAGAGGCAGCCGCCGATCCGATCAAAATCAAGATTGCCGACACTTCGACCAATCCCGTATTCCGTGTTGCAAAGAACAAAGGCTTCCTCGAGAAATACGGCATTGATGCCGAAATTATTACTTTTGCTACACCTGCCGAAGGCATTAACTCCTTATTCATCAAGCAGGCTGATATTGGCTGGGGCGCGGATTTTCCGTCTCTGAATGCGGTTAGCAAAGGCGAATTTTCCATTATTGGCGCGACGGGTACAGATACGGAAGCTTCGGCAGCCCAGTGGAAGCTGTTCGTCCGTGATGACATTCAATCGGCAGCAGATTTGAAAGGCAAGAAGCTGAGCACGCTTCGCGGCACGTTCCTGCCCTATCTGTGGGAAGTTTATCTGAAGGATAACGGCGTAGCGGTTGATGACACGAAGCAAATTGGGCAAGGCGGCTTCGACGAGGCTTTTGTCGCACTCAAAAAAGGCGAAATTGACGCAACCTGGGTTGTTGGAGCAACGCTTATTGATAAGTTCAAAGCGATTGAAGGCGTTCACGAGTTGACTGATATGTCCAAAACATCCATTCGGATCGGCGGCACCCTTATCGCTCCTAATTCCTTGATTAAAGATCATCCGCAGGCGATTGCGAATTTCCTTAAAGCCTTGGATGAAACCTCCAAATATATTGCGGCGAATCCGGACGAAACGGCAGATATCCTGTTCAAGGAAACGAAGCAGCCGAAGGAAGCCACCATCCGGGATCTGGCAACAAACAACTGGAACATCGGCTTCACCCAAGAGTCCTTCGACAGCCTGACGAACCAGAAAGACTATATGGTTGGCGCCGGCATTATCAAACAAGACTTCAACTTGGCCGATAAGCTGAGTTTGGGCGGTTTACAACAAGCTCTTCCTGATTCGTTCACTTATAAGCAAGAGTAAAGGAGAGATGACAAATGCAAAACCCAAGTCCATCTCCAAATACGATAACAATCGAACGGCTGAACAAAAGCTATTCCGAGCTGAAGCCGGGTGCCGGCGGTTCCGTTCACTACATCATTAAAGATATTGATCTGGTCGTAAAGGGCGGAGAATTCTTCGTCCTTCTCGGACCAAGCGGCTGCGGCAAGTCCACTTTGCTGAATATGATTGCCGGTTTTGTCTCCAAGACGGGAGGCAGTCTGCGCGTCGGGTCCGACGAGATCGATAAGCCCGGCAAGGAAAGAGCGGTCGTCTTCCAGCAGGCAGACTCCTCCCTCTTCCCTTGGCTGACGGTACGGCAGAACGTGGAGTTTGGCCTGAAGATGAAGAAGCTGCCGAAAAACGAGCGGAAAGAAATCTCGGACCGGTATATCCGTCTTGTCGGATTATTTGGCCACGAGAACAAATTCCCGCGTGAATTGTCCGGCGGTATGAAGCAACGCGTTCAGCTTGCCCGAGTATTAGCGAATGACCCGGCGATTCTGCTCATGGACGAACCGTTTGGTGCGCTTGACGCGATGACACGAAGAATTATGCAGAAGGAACTAAGCCAGATTTGGCGGGAAACAGGGAAAACGGTCATTTTCGTTACCCATGATATCCAGGAGGCTCTGCTGCTTGGGCAGCGGATTGCCGTCATGTCTACCGGACCAAATGCACGCATCTCCAGCATCTATCAGGTGCCTCTTGCCTATCCGCGCGACCCGGCATCTACGGAGCTGAATGAGCTGCACCGCCGTATTCAATCTCACTTTGATGCCGAGCTGGAAGGAGGACTGTATCCATGAAGATTTTGCAGAAAAAATGGGTGACTATCCCTCTGCTCTGGCTGATTACGTTCATCGTCTGGCAGATTGGCGCATGGATATATGGTCCGGATATTATCCCTGGTCCGATAGCTACCTGGCAAGGAGCGCAGGAGCTGCTGAGCGATGGCTCGCTTATGCAGTATATCGGCATCAGCTTCTACCGGGTATTCGCCGGCTGGGCACTAGGCAGTCTGTTAGCTATTCCGATTGGGCTGACGATTGGCAAGGTAACGGCTATCCGCGTCTTTGCGGAGCCGTTCCTGAACTTCGTCCGCTTCATTCCCCCGATTGCTTTTATCACCTTATTCCTGGTGTGGTTCGGGATTGGAGAGCAGTCTAAAATTGCCCTTATTATGTACGCAACCTTGTTTATTGTCATCATTAATACGTTAACGGGAGTACTAGCGATTGAAGAAGATCGGATCCGCTCCGCAAGAAGCATGGGCGCTTCCGAATGGCAGATCCTGCTTCATGTTGTCATTCCGGCTACTACCCCCTACATCTTCACCGGCATCCGGCTTGCAATGGGTACCTCGTATATGGCCATTATCGGTGCCGAAATGATCGCGGCTAATGAAGGCGTTGGATTCCTCATCTGGAACTCCCGGCTTTATTTCCGCACAGACTGGATTTTTGTTGGCTTGATCAGCCTTGGCCTAATGGGCTTCCTGACTGACCGTATTGTCGGCTGGCTAGGCAGCAAGCTGCTGTTCCGGTACGGCGTTATTAACACGACGGCTCTTCGCCGCCGCTAGGTGTAACAGATAGAGCTGTCCCCAAGCCTCAAGCAGGCATGGGAGACAGCTCTTTTCTAACCCATTAACTAATCTACTTTATGCAAAACATAGTCTATTTCTTTTTCACGAGCTCGAAAAAGCCGACCGACGTTCCGTGAAGTGACATCATGTAAAAGCAGCCCTTTCTCGCTTCCCGATGGAAGCCGAGGGCACTCTCCTCGCATTAGAGCAGGTACTTACGAATGAAATAAGTAGGCGTGCAGCTCCACGCATGACAGTAGCTGTTGATCAGGTTGCTGCCGTATGGCGACAGCTTCTTATCCTCAGGGTTATACAACTCCCAGAATGTATCCGCTCCGTCCTTAATCATTTCACCCCAATAGGCCTGCATCTGCTCGAGTGCTTTCTCTCTGCTGCCAACCGTGAACAAGGCTTCGATTAGATGATGGTACATGTATGGAGTAGTCATTCCGATTGCCGGCTGCTCCTCGAACAAACGGTTCAGCAGCGTTGCATTCTCCTCCGCGGGCAGCACTTCAGCCAGCACCAGCCAGATTTGCGATGCCCATGAAATCTGGCGTTCCGAGCCGCTGACGAAGAAGCCTTTCTCCTCATCCCACAGATGCTTAACCGCTGCTGCGGATGTCCGTTCAATCAGACTTTCGATGTACTGCTGCTTGTCAGACTCGCTAAGGACACGTGCCAGCTCCAAGCCCTGCTTCAAACAGTAAATCAAGACACCTTGCGTTGGCGCCTGCTTGTTCAGTTCAGGATGCCAGTCAATAAAGCTCCACCAGGTCTCGTCGTCACGTACAACTCCATCTTCCTCCAGCCGCTGAGCAGCTATCTCCATTTGCTCCAACGCAATCGGCCACAGCTCCTGAAGAGTCGCCATATCCTTGGATGCTTCATAATAATCATACAGACAAGCTACGAAAAACAGCGAGTAATCGTACAACCTCGTATCGTCCACATGAGCATGCGGCTTCTCGAATACACATGCCCCAACTGCGCCATCCGGGAGACGCATACCGGCGAAAAGATACAGACAACGCTTCACCAAATCATGGTTATTAAACGTCAGATAGTTCGCCTGCGCCTGCAGCCTTAAGTCGCCAATCCATAGACGCCGGTCCCGTTTTGGTCCATCCTCGAATACCGATTGCATGCAGTCCTGCAATGTTTTGATCGCGATCCGGTCCATGAGCGCTAATTCCTCGGAGAGCTGGTCAGGAAGCGGCTTAATGCTCGATACATCTCCCGAAGTTACTGCCGTACAATTCACTTCCTCGAACGATACCTTATATTTCACCGACGTATCCAGAACATCAACCTTAACAAACCGGAATGTGTAACGTCTCGGAAGCTTGATTTCCGCTGGCAGCACGTCTACAAAGATAGTCTCCTCCTGCAGCCAGGAGCTGCTGAGCCAACCGTTGTAAGTATCGAATGGCTCCGCAATTTCACACGGCATTTCGCCAATCGTAAGCTTCAGCTTCAGCGGTGCATCCGGCGGACTGCCGACAGGCTTGATTCTCAAACGGATATATCCGACGAGATGATCTTGGAAATCGAGGATGAAGCTGTCTCCTTTTCCAAGCACCTTCTCCTTCCATTCCTGATCTACCGCCTGGTCTACCCTCCAGCCTTGAAAGGCCGACTCATCGGCAACAATGTCCACAACTGCCTTTGGTTCGGCTACAGAACTAATAAGCTCCGGCATTAATGATTCCGCTTTATCGACCATCGATTGATTGATTAACATGAATAGATCCCCTCTCAGAAAGTCCGGCTGTTTGCCTTAATCATAAATTTTATCGTTCGAAAAAAAATCAGGTAAATGCGACATCCTTTTCTATTATTCCGACATCCGTCAGGAGCGATATAACCGGTGATGATCCTCTTGCTTTCGCTAAGGAATGGCATGTATAATTCTGCTTTCACGACAATATCAACGTTATCCCGACAAATGAGGGTGGATGGTATGACGAAACGTACGGTAAGGCTGTTAAGCGGTGAACAATATTTTGACGACAAGCTTTCCATATTTGTGAACCGCAATGTGGAGTCCTACGAGCTCACGGAGCATCATCATGATTTCCTTGAAATCAGCTATGTCAGCGAAGGGCTCGGAACCCATCATGTCGGGAACGATGTCTCTAATGTGTCGCGCGGTGACCTGTTCGTCATCCCGATGGGCGCCTCCCATGTGTTCAGGCCGGCCTCGCTGGATAAGAAGCGCCCGTTGATCGTGTACAACTGCATCGTTACCATGGAGGCTGCACGGAACCTTCTTAACAGCTTTCCGGGAGGCAGCGAGTTGGAGGTGCTTTTGAATTTGCATCATATTACGCGTTACAAGGATCTTACCGGAGAAGTTCAGCATTATTATTCCTACCTGCACCGGGAATTCTCAGTCGAACGGCCGGGAAGGGAAGCTGCCCTGCACACCGGGCTATTGCAGCTGCTTATCTATATCAGCAGACTCCAATCCGGTCATACGAATCCGCAGGTACAGTCCCTTAACTCCAGCATGGATCAGATTTTAGCTTTGCTGCAGAGAGATTACGCGATGCCATTTACGCTCAGTCAGCTGTCCTCCCTGCTTGGCGTCGGAGAGCGGCAGGTTCAACGCCTGTTCGTGCAATATACAGGCGAGACTTTCTCCGGATATCTGCAAAATATTCGAATTCAAGCAGCGTGCCGGCTGCTGGTGAGCAGCGAGATCCGGATAACCGATATTTCCGCTGCCGTAGGCTATCAGAACACTCCCTACTTTAATGATTTGTTCAAGAGATATACCGGATTGACGCCTAGAGAGTACAGGAAAGCAAACAGGAGCTAGTAAACGCGCAAATAAAGGACGAAAGAAGGGTGCCCTTGGAATGGGCACCCTTCTTTCTTTACGCTGAGTAATCGATGCGAAGGAACGTCAGCTATTTTTAGGTTCATGTACGATTAATTTGGATCCTCAAGCGAAACCCCGCGCCGTTACTGGACGGCCAAAAAAATCAGACACCGACAAAAAAATGCGGCGCTTATCAGTCATTATGAAAGCCTTTACACTTAGGTCCACAGGGCTCCGGAACCCGTACAACCAAATATTCTATCCAGCAAGCTTGATTACGCTCGAACATGACAAGGAGGGTATATCTGAATGGCTCAAACTAAAAAGAAAACAATTCTTGCTCTGACAGGGGCAGTGCTCCTCACTTCCGCTTTGACGGCATGCGGCAGCAACAATAACGGCAATAACACGGCAGCAAATGCAAATGCCAATAAATCGCCGGAAGCAAGCCAGAACGCAGCGGCTGAATCTCCGGCAGCTTCGAATGACACCGCTTCGGAAAGATATGAAAAAACGGTTACCTTGAAGCTGATGATCGACAACCAGACTTCGACCGAGGGCATCAAAGCGGTAGCCGATGAAATCGAGAAACGTTATAACATCAAAACCGAATTCGATCTCCGCCCAGGCGGCGACGAAGGCGACAACCTCGTTAAAACAAGACTGGCCACAGGCGAGATGAGCGACCTTAGCTTCTACAACTCCGGCTCCTTGTTCAAAGCATTAAAGCCCGAGAAATATTTCGTTGACCTGACAAACGAACCATTCATGCAAAATGTGATGGATTCCTTCCTCCCAACGGTCTCCGTTGACGGCAAGGCATATGCGGCTCCAAGCGGCGCATCGCAAGCCGGCGCTTGGCTCTACAACAAGAAGGTATACGCTGAGCTTGGCTTGTCCGTACCTAAAACCTGGGATGAGCTGAAGGCAAATAGCGAGAAAATCAAGGCAGCCGGCAAAACAGCCGTAATCGGTTCCTACAAAGACAGCTGGACTTCCCAGCTGATCGTTCTGGCCGACTATGCGAACGTACAGGCGGATGCTCCTGCTTTCGCAGACGACTTCACCAACAACAAAGCGAAATTCGCAGACACTCCCGCAGCATTGCGCAGCTTCCAGAAGCTGTCCGAAATGAAGGACTTTATGAACAAGGATTATCTCGCAACGACTTATGACCAAGCGCTCAAAATGCTCGTTGACGGCACTGGCGTTCAGTACCCTATGCTAACCTTTGCACTGTCTAACATCTTTGCGACTTACCCGGACAAAATCAGTGACATCGGCGTATTCGCACAGCCAGCTGACAGTGCGGACAAAACCGCTCTGACGGTATGGATGCCTGCAGCGATCTCGATCTACAAAGACGGCAAAAACATTGAAGCAGCGAAAAAATGGATCAACTTCTTCGCTTCCCCTGAAGGCATGGCGATTCAAGCAACGAAAGCGAAGCCAGAAGGTCCTTACGTAATCAAAGGTGCTACACTGCCGGATGATGCTTACGAGGGCGTTAAGGAAATGATGCCTTACTTCGATAACGGCAACAATGCGCCTGCTCTCGAGTTCCTGTCTCCGCTGAAAGGACCAAACCTGCCGCAGCTGACTGTTGAAGTTGGCGCAGGCATGAAATCGGCTGAAGACAATGCCAAAGCCTATGACAAAGACGTTGAGAAGCAAGCGAAGCAATTAGGCATCCAAGGCTGGTGATAAAAACTTAGCCTAAAGCAACAACATCAAGCCCTGCCCTGCACGAACGCGGCAGGACAGGGCTTTTTCTAAAGATAGCAAGATGGGAGAGATTCACCATGCAGAAGGCTTCCATAACGAAGACTTACAAACGTTTGTATACGTATAAGTTTTTGTTGCCGGCAGGCATCATCTATTTTGTTTTGTTCCTGCTCCCTACGATCATGTCCTTCTTCTTCAGTATGACGAGATGGGACCTGGTAGACTGGGAATACATCGGATTTGACAATTATAAAACGTTCTTCTCGGAATCGTCGCTGAATATCGGCTTCCGCAATACGATTATTTACGCCGTAGTTACCTGCGGTCTTAAGGTAGTCTTTGGCTTGCTGCTTGGGGTAGCCCTCACATCCGGTCTTCGGATTAAAGGATACCTGCGCTCCGTCGTCTTTTTCCCGACTTTGCTGTCTACGATTGCCGTTGGCATCGCGTTCAGCAGCATGATGCATCCGACACAAGGCCTCATTAACAAAGCCCTTGCCGTTGCCGGCATTGCCGGTCCTGACTGGCTTGGCAACCAGAACATCGCCCTCCTGTCCGTCGCTCTCGTTGATGTATGGAAAGGCGTCGGTATGGCTACTGTTATTTTTATCGCGGGCATTATGTCCATTCCTGAGGAATATTACGAAGCGCTTCAGATCGACGGCGGCAACGCCTGGGACCGGTTCCGGCATATTACAAATCCGCTTGTAGCACCGGCTATGAACTCCGTCATTATTCTTGCCTTTATCGGAGGCTTGCGCTCCTTCGATCTCGTATGGGCGATGACCAAGGGCGGACCAGGCTTCAGTACAGACTTGATCGCTTCTATCATTTATAAACAATATCAAGGAGGCTTCTACGGCCTCTCGACGGCGGGCAACGTCATTCTCTTTATCGGCGTATCTCTGCTGGCCTTCCCTCTGCTTAAGCTTCTGTCGAAAAGGGAGGTCGATTTATAATGAAGTTGAAAGGCACTAAACGAATTATATTCGAAGTTATTGCGGTCATCTTGTCCATCGTCATCTTCTGGGTACCGTTCTTCTTTGTCATTATCAATTCCTTGAAAAACAAGACGGACGCCGCTCTCCTGGACCTCAGCTGGCCTACGGCCATTCAATGGTCGAACTATAGGGAAGTTCTGATCGCTCAAGACCATATGGTGGTTCGTTCATTCATCAACAGTACGCTGATCACCCTGCTGTCGATCGCTGTTCTGATTGTGGTAAGCGCCATGACCGGCTATGTGCTGCAGCGCCGCACTGACCGCTGGTCAGGAATCATCCAGTTTCTCGTCATGGCCGGGCTTATGATTCCGCCTGCTGTCGTTCCGACCATCTGGGTGCTTGATTCCATTCACCTGTTCAAAACAATGACCGGGATCGTGCTTGTCGAGGTCGCGCTTGGCATTTCATTTGCCGTGCTGCTGTACCGCAGCTTTATGGCCACCATTCCAAGAGAGATTGATGAAGCCGCTATCGTGGATGGCTGCGGCAGCATGCGGATGTTCTTCCAGATGGTCTTCCCGCTCCTTATGCCCGTCACCTCAACGGTTGTCGTCTTGTCTTCCGTCGGTATATATAACGACTTCGTCAACCCGCTCTACTTCTTCCCGGGAGCGAAAAACGCGACGATTCAGCTGACGCTTTATAACTTCACGAGCATGTTCAATACTTCCTGGAACCTGCTGTTCGCCGATATTATTCTGATCTCGCTTCCGCCGCTTGTTCTCTTTATCTTCTTCAACAAGAAGATCGTGGCAGGCATGACGGCAGGTGCGGTTAAAGGTTAAGCAACAGCAAGATCCCGCATGCCAGGGTAAGGTCTGCGGGATCTTGCTTTCTCTTCTTATTGTTGTTCATCCAAGGCCGCCTGAAGATCCTGCATATACATCTCCGGCGTATAGTCTTTGCTTGAGATAAGCAACTGCGCGTTATTCCAGGCGATTGTCTGTGCGTCCGAATCAAACAATGCCTCAAACCATAAAGCGCCGTTCTTGACGCTGTCGATCGTGGACTGCACCATTTGCGTCAGCTTCGGCACATCGGATGGCAAACGCTGCACATTAAAGCCCGTGATAACGCCGCTTTCTTCCATCGCTTTATCGCCGTAACCGGTAAATACCGCCTTCAGCCAATCCTTCATCGTGTCATCGTAAGCAGCAGCCGACAGGGAAGTCGTAAGCCCCGCATTCATCATCCAATCGTCCTTGGTTCCTTTGCCGCCGGGAACAAGCGGAATATTAAACAAACCGATTGCATCCATCCCGATATGATTCTTGAGAGAACTGTTGAAATCCCTCAGGCTCCAGCTTCCCGTATAAAACATCGCCGCTTTTCCCTCGAGAAATAAAGCTGACGCTTCATCCATCTCCGTCATGTTCACATGCTTTCCGAAGTAGCCCTGCTGTGCCATATGCTGTACAATCGCAGCTGCTTCAACAAAGCCCGGCTCGGTTACCTTCAATTCTTTACGTTCTACTCGCTGCATCGCATCGTACCCGTATTTACGGATCACATAACCGTTGATAAGACGGGTAATCGGCCACTTCTGCGCGCCTGAGAGTGCAAAGGGCTGAATGCCATTGGAATGGAAGATCTCTGCCGCATGCAGAAGATCATCCCAAGTCTCCGGCTCGGCTAATCCGTATTTGGCGAACATATCCTTGTTGTACCAGAAGCCTTCGATATTAATCTCAAGCGGGAGCGCATACAGCCCTTTGTTCCGTACCATTGATTTGAGCAGCTTGACGGCTGCGGGATTCAGCTCGTTTTGCAGGCCAATCTCGCGAAACAGCTTTTCAATATCAAGAATAAATCCGTTATCGGCCAGCTGCTCGAGCTGTCTCCCCGATTCATAGGAGAAAATTTCCGGCAGATCGTTACTTGCGGCAAGCAGCTGAATTTTTTGCACAAGATCCGATGTATTGACATTCTCAAACTCATATTTGATGTTAGGATGCTGCTTCTCATATTCACGGGCCTGCTCGCTTATCATTCTAGGCTGCTGCTCCTCCAGATCCGATGACACATAATGAATAACCCGGACGGGATCGGAGATCGTGTTCTGCTTTTCTGAAATATAGGAGCGGCCGCCGCAGGAGGCAAGAAGTACGCAGCAAGCCGCAATAAGGCCAAATGTCGCAGCAGCAGGCTTAATCATGATCGCCCACCTCCTGTTCGTCGTTGCCAGGTATCTCGTTGACCCTGGCCATGCCATGCCCCTCTCGGAACTGGCCCGGCGTCACGCCGGTATACTTCTTGAACAGTTCGGTGAAATGCCGGTAATTATAATAGCCCACCTTCTTGCTGACGTCATTGACAAGCATGCCTTTATGCAGCAAAATCTTGGCCTGCTCCATACGAAGCTTCGTTACATACTTAATATACGAGAGTCCTACCTTCTCCTTGAACAGCAGGCTCAAATAGGTCGCATTCATACCCACATGCTCGGCCACTTCCTGAAGGGTGAACGACTCCAGATAATGTTTGTCGATAAAAGCCAGCGCTTTCTCGATCGCATTATGCTTTGTTGCCTGCTTATCTTCCTTCATGAAATTATGAAGCTGCTCCATCTGCTCCCGAAGCCACTGGAACATCCGGTCTCTTGATGACATCTCGCCGAGCTCCCAATGGGGGACGATCGGACGGGCGCTTGTTCTGACATCTTCGCCTGATTCCATCGCAACCTGATAGCCGATGTAGGCCAGCTTCGTCACCTCCTGCTCGACCAGCTCAGGACTCAGGCGCTCAGCTTCCATACAATGCTTATACTCATCAAGCAAGCGAAGCAACCCCTCTTTATTGCCTGTTCGCATGCAGAATACAATTTCTTCTTCGCACTCGGTTAATCCGTGAGGAAAGGTGTCCTCCGCATGCTCGAACCTGTTCCATCCTTTCTCCTCAAGAAAAACGCCATAGCGCAAGGCGCGGACGGCTTCCTTATAGCTTTGGCCTGCTTCGGCGATATTGGCGTAGGTTTGCCCGGAGCCAATCGTCTCCTGCATTTGCGGTGAGAGAAGCGTCAGATGCTCCCATAAATAATCGGCGGGCATCATGAAATGGATAACGACCATAATCCACATCTTCTCGTAATAAAAGGGGATGCTCCGATAGGAAGGATGCTCGTCCAGCCACTCCCCTTTGCCAGTAGCTGCAAGCACGGTTACAGCTGCGGCCTGCTTCGCATCCCCTTCCCCAAAGGCTGTCCTCCAGGCTGGAACGGCTTCCTCGCCAAGCAGCAATAAATCAAGCGTTGCCTTCTCAAGCAAAGCTTCTTTATTAGCCGCCAGCTGCGTCTTCATCTGGACATGCTCCTGCTGACGGCCAATTCGGGCAATCGTCCGCCGCATGGCCTCATCGATTTTCTCAAGCGTAATCGGCTTATCCAAGTAATCGATGACGCCAAGCTTTAACGCCGTACGGATATACTCGAATTCGTTAAACCCGCTGAACACGATACATGCGGTTTCCGGCTTTTCCTTGGCAATCTCTTCGATTAACTGAAGTCCCGTTAAGCCGGGCATGCGAATGTCCGTCATCACAATATCAGGCTGCAGCTCCCGGACCATCTGCAGAGCGGAGATTCCGTCAGAGGCTGTGCCAATTAGCTCAATGCCGTAACGGGACCAGTCAACCATCACTTGCAGTCCTTGTGTCACGATATATTCGTCGTCGAAAATAACGGCAGTTAACATAGCTCTCATCCCTCTCTGAATTCATTTGGCCGGAAACGAATCTCGACGATCGTCCCTTTTCCGGGTTCGCTGCTTACTTGAAGGGAACTGCGATCTCCGTAGTAAAGCATGATGCGCTCCCTGACATTGACAAGTCCGTATCCCGTTTCTGTTGCACGGACATCCTCCATGCCGACGCCATCGTCTTCTACCGTAAAGATTGCGGTGCTTTCTTCCATTCTTCCTGTCAGCCGGATCGTTCCTTCGCCAATCTTCGGCTCCAAGCCGTGATAGATCGCGTTCTCAACAAGAGGCTGGAGGATAAGCTTAAGAATCTCAATCCCCATCAGCGCCTCATCCACCTCCACCGAATAGCGGAAGCGCGATTTGTAGCGCAGGTTCTGAATCGTCATGTAATGCTCAATATGTTCAAGCTCCCTGAATACAGGAATCGTTTCCTTCCCTTTATTCAAGCTGATTTTGAAGCTTTCGGACAAAGCGACTGTCATTTTCGCAATATCCTTATTATTTTGCAGGATGGCCATCCAATAAATCGAATCCAGCGTGTTGTACAAAAAATGCGGCTTAATCTGCGCCTGAAGCGTTCTAAGCTCCGCTTCCTTCTCCTTCAGCTGGGAGTGGATCAGCCTTTCGCTCAGCTGCTTGTTCTCCGAGGAGATTTTCCGGAACGTCTCCCCGATGGCGCCAACCTCGTCTTCCTCGAACGAAATGACTTGAACGGAGGCTCCAGAGCCCTTGGACCAGTCGACCATCATTTTCTTGAGCTGAAGCAGCGGCCGGGTGATGCTGCCCGATACAAACAGCGACAAGAGAATGGCAACCAAGGCAATGATAGCAGCGATCAGCATCGTGACCGTTGTAATGCGGTTCGAATCCTGCAGAAGCACCTTGGCCTTTACCACATGAAGAAAGGTCCAGTCCGTGGTCGAATTGCGGTAGCCTACCGTCAAATAACCATGCTGATGCAGGTTTTGGAGCACCCTCGCTTCGCCATCCTCGCGGTCGATCAGGTCAGAGATGGAGGGATTTTGCGAATATACGCTGCGGGTCACTCCGGTGCCCGTATCCAATACGACGAACCCGCTGTCCTCTTCGTCATTCATCGCCTGCTCGAATATCGTGCTTTTCAAATTGATAACGAGCAGCCCGATCGGACGAAAATTCGCCGGATCGCGAAGCAGCTTCACACTGGAGAATGACTGGCCGGTTGTGTCCGAATTAATAGACTGTAGAACATTGTAGCTGAAGAACACTTCCTTGCCGTTTGCGGCAGCCGTACTTTTGTACCAATCCGTCTGACCGATCATCGCTCTGCTTGATTCATCCTCGTAAATACCGGCATTGGCATCCACGCTTCCATAACATACCGAATGATAGCCCCTGTCAAACAAACAGATGGAATCAATATGCCGGGTATCGATCAAATTGCGTACGACCAGATTTTGCAGACGGTTGGCCGTGCGGATATCCAGCATATGTCCCCCGTCCTCTGCACTTGCCTTTAATTCCTCGCGCAGTTGGTCATTGGCCAGTATTAATCGATGCATATTTATGACGTTGCGAAACAGCAGGTCCGCGACTTCGCTTGCTGTCTTCAGGTTATGTTCATTATTGTCCAGATGGTTATGAACGATTGTATCCTTCGAAATGTTGACCGATATTGTCCCGAGAATAATAAGCGGCGGTACGGACAACAAGACGACGGCAAGAAGGATCCGCGTACGAAGTCTGCGGGGACGATATTGCCTTAGAAGCGAGGTTAGGGAAAATGAGCGCATTCTCTTTAGCTCCTGTGGCCCGATTTGGCCGTCTAATGGTTGTTTCATTTATTGTAAACGAATACAAACCAATTATCACGGCGCCTTTTTTTGGATGGGGTGTCAGGATTTTTTGGATGGTCAATAAAATCCTGCTGGGGTTAACAGCAGAAAGAGGCTGTGCAGGTTTTGTACTGCACAGCCTCTTTTGTTCTATTCTTTTAAGCTCCCCAGTACGATGCCGCCGCTTATGAAGAAACGCTGCAGGCATGGATAGACGACCAGGATCGAAAGTGCTCCATAGGAAAATCTATCCGGGGAATCAGAACTCTTTCGTATGCCGCTTCAATCCGTGCAATACACTCTCACAGTTCTCTGCTGCTTTCGCAAATTCTGTTGCTGGAACGATGGATGCCTTCCGAACGATCTGCTCGGAAGACTCGCCGATCAAGACCGTAAACTCGCCTTCGGGAACCGTCCATTTGTTCTGAGCCGTGCTCCAAATGCTGAAGGCTCTTGGGTTAAGCCGCATGACTGCTTGGGCGGTCTGGCCTGCCGGAACCATAACCTTGGCGAAGCCTTTCAGCTGCAGCGGCGGCTCTCCGGCTGCTGCCGGGAATTGAAGGTACAGCTGCGGTACCGCTTTGCCGTCACGCGGTCCCTCGTTGACGATTTCGAATGCAACCTGTAAGCATGGCATTCCTGCATGATTGATTTGTTCGATTCGCAGGTCTCCGTAGCCGAACGAAGTATATGAAAGTCCGTGGCCAAACGGGAAGAGCGGCTTCTCCCCTGCCGCAGCAAACCAGCGGTAGCCGACATCGAGCTTTTCCGAATAAACCGTATCGAGTCCAATACCCGGATATTGCCCTTTTGTCATGATTGGCCCTTGTTCTTCGGATTCCGGGAAGCTGACCGGTAGATGGCCGGAAGGATTCGTATCGCCAAAAAGCACGTTCGCAATCGCCTCGCCGCCTTGCTGCCCGGGATACCAAGCTTCAACAACGGCTTTAACCTTACTGAGCCATGGCATCGCAACCGGACCGCCGGTATTTAATACAACAACCGTGTTCGGATTGGCTGCGGCTACCGCTTCGATTAACCGGTCTTGGGCGCCGGGCAGCCTCAGATCCGGTTTGTCGAAGTTCTCGGTCATATAATCGTTTACGAATACGACGGCGGCATCAGCTTCTGCAGCGGCCGCAGCGGCCTCTTCCATTCGATTTTCGTCCGTTCCGGCATACCATTGAAGTGCAATGGAGGGCAACGCTGCAGCCTCACCGTTATTGGACCGATAATGAACCTCCACGCTGACGCGGCTGCCTGCTTCGAGCCGCTTTACCCCCGTTACGTAAAGGGAACGGAAATTCCAATTGTCAATCACAAGCTCGCCATCGATGAACAAACGCGTTCCTCCGGACGCCGGCATATAAAAGGTATAGTCAGCCGTTTCCTGTGGAAGCAGCGTGCCGGTCCACTTAGCCGATGCGGTATGCGGGACACCGTCAAACTGCCAGTTCAGATGAAGAGTTGGCAGCACTTGCTTGTGCACCGTCTCGCCACTCAGATCTGCTGAAAGGTAACCTTCCATCTGCAGCCCATTCTCGAAGGCTTCTGCCGGAATCGTATGCGCCGCATTCGGCGAAGGGTAGATAAAGGATGGGCCCGTTGGAACAGGGGCTGTACCTGGCGCATAGCTTATTTTTCCGGCCGTACCGGCATGGGATCGGATTGCTTGCAAAGGAGTAAGGATATCTGAGCATGGCACATGGGCACTGCCTCCGCCCGAAGCGATCAGGTTAACGGCCGCCTGTCCAATAACCGCGATGGAGCCGGATGACGCAAGCGGCAGCATGGCGTCATCGTTTTTGAGCAGGACAATCGACTCTTCCGCGAGGCGCAAAGCATCCTTTTCATGCCTCAAGCTTCCCGCATCACTGCTTTTCTCGTTCATCTGTCCCTTATCGAACAGACCAAACTCAAACATTTTCCTCAATATGCGCCCGGCACTCTCATCGATCATCTTCACCGGTACCTGTCCGCTCTCCACCGCTGCTTTGAGCGGTTCACCGTAATACCGTTTAAACGGAATCGTCAGCTCATAATCCAGACCGGCATAGATGGAGCGGACGGTGCTTTGCGTAGCCAGAAAATCGGAAACAACAAAGCCGTCAAATGCCCAGTTATCCCTTAACACCTGCGTCAGCAAGGCATGATTCTCCGACCCGTAGGTCCCGTTTATTTTGTTGTAGGAAGACATGATGGAGGCGGCTTTCCCTTCTTTAACGGCTGCTTCAAACGCCGGGAGGTAAATCTCGCGCAGCGTCCGCTCATCAATGATGCTGTTCTGGACCATACGGTCCTCTTCCTGATTGTTAGCCGCATAATGCTTGACGCAGGTCATTACCCCTTGCTCCTGTATGCCCTGAATAACGGCCGTTCCGGTGACCGCCGACAGCAGCGGATCCTCGCCATAGCCTTCAAACGTCCGTCCATTAAGCGGGGTGCGCGCGATATTAACGGTAGGTCCAAGCAAAAGCGACGTTCCGCGATCCTGCGCTTCCTTGCCTATGATCTCTCCGTACCGATGAGAAGCTTCATCGTCAAATGCGGCGCCCAGCGCAATTGGAGCAGGAAGCTGCGTCCCAACCCGTTCATGCGGTCCGGTCACGCCGCCGGGGCCATCATTCAGCTTCAGGGTTGGAATGCCCCATTCTTCAGAAGGCGTACCACCGTGCATCAAGGCAAGCTTATCATCAAGCGTCATGGCAGTAAGCAGTTCTTTTACTCTTTGATTGGTGTCCATTGTTGTATTCATCCATGGCTTCATTATCTGATCATCCCTTTTCATCTAGGTCTGGCATTCTCCGATTGCATATAGCCTGTTATCGCGATATCCTTATTAAAACGCTTTCCAAGGCACCTAACAATTCCGTATTTACGGTTATCATTCTCCTTTTTACAGATGATGCTTGTCCACGATTGGGATAGAGGAGGCTGCTATGAACCATCGCCAGCTAGACAGTTATTTGAGGGAAATAAACGAGACTGAGGCCAAACAGCTTGAGTCGAAAAAGAACATCAATGATATTCCGTCCGCACCGCCTCAGAGGGAGGAGAATCTTCCCTTCCGGATGCCGGACTCGCCTTTTTTCACGAATGGACCGATTCATATCCGCAAGCACAACCGCTTTGCGCCGATGCCTTTGCATTATCACAATTTTATTGAACTGAACTATATCTACTCGGGGAGCTGCAGGCAGTGGATTAATGGACAGGAGGTTGTCCTAAGGGAGGGGCAGGTATGTCTGCTTGATTCCGAGGTCGTGCACAGCATCGAAGCTATGGGGGATAATGATATTCTGATTAATATCATTATGAAGAAAAATACGTTCACCTCTTCCTTTCTGAGCCGATTTGGATCAAGGGGCATAGTGTCCGACTTTCTGGCGAATGCGATTACGGAGAACACGAATCATAACCGGTATATCGTATTTGAATCCGAGGGGCATGGGGAGCTGCAATGGTTTATGCGGAGCCTGATGTGCGAAGCGTTCGGCAGCCGGGCTTATGCAGAGGAGATGATCTATAACTATATCATGCTGGTCTTCACAGAGCTGATGCGGGTTTATGCGGTCCGAACCAATAACGAAAGCCAGCATGGGGCGGCCAAAGCGGATCTGATCCAGGTCCTCGATTATATCGAACAGAACTTCCGCGACTGCACGCTTACCCAGCTGTCCAAAGCGTTTAGCTTTAATGCCAATTACCTGGGCAATATGCTTAAGAAAAGAACCGGCAAAACCTTTATCGAACTGGTAAAAACTCAACGTCTGATTCATGCAGCCGGCCTGCTAGCCAATACGGACAAGCCTATTGAGGACATCGCGCAGGCTGTCGGTTACAGCAGCCTCGGATTTTTCTACCGCATATTTGCCGAGCAATACGGCATGACGCCTATGGTCTACCGGAATGGGCAGCGGCAAGGGGATCCCCGTTCCGACGGTTAACGTGGTAACGAGGATCCGAACACATACGCGCATACTTCTGCCGTTGCAAGCTTCTTTTGGTGACAGTTCGCCTTGCTGTTAAATTCCTGCTCGTCAAGCTTTCAGATTTAATAGGAAATGTCGCGTACCTTTATAGGCGTCACTCCATCCCATCTTGGCGTAAAATCGAAGTCCATCGAGTCCCTTGAAATAATAGGCGCCGAGCAGCCTCTCCTTAAAATAAGGAATGGGGATTCCAACTTTCGCTTGATAGTCTTGATACGCCTGAATGACGCCATTTGACGGCATATGTCGATCGAGAATCGCCAGATCCACAAGAGAATCGCCATATAGGCAGTTCCCATCAATAATACCGGTGATCCGTCTACCGTCGGACAAAATATTCCACTGGTGGAAATCCCCGTGGATAAAGCCTCTGTGCAGTTCGTTATACTGAACATAAGCCAACAAGCGGTTATAGATTTCTTCAAATACGTCTCTCTCCAGGCAAGACATTCGATACAAGTCGTGCCAGTTCTCCCAGAACGTCCCCGTCTGATCTTCCGCATTGAAGGCAACGACGAATTCCTTCCAGGAATCGTAAACTCCATTACCGTCAGACCCGATCCACCCATACCCGTTCGTTGCCCTAACGTCCACAGCTGCCATTTTGCTCAAGATGCCGATAAGTTCAGGTAATTGACGGGCCTGTTCCTCTGCCGTGTAATCGCCTAGATTGCGCCCGTCCATTCTCTCCATGATCATGTAAGCCAACCGGCCGGTTTTCCCCAACGCGAAACATTTTGGAAAAGGGATGCCCTGACCTGCCAGCAAGTCAGAGACATAGCTTTCCGTCTTGTACGCTCCTTCCAGATCGCTAAATTTCACGACATAACCTTTGCCTCCGTGGACGAAGGAATACACGCTGCTCAAATTGCCGCCGGTCAATGGCGTAATTTCGGCCGCACCGGGTCCAAGAATTTTCAGTAATACGGTTTCGATTTCTCTTATGTCCAAACCAGGTTTCTCGTAAGCAGTCATTGTTCCATCTCCTGTATATTAAAGTCTATTCTTGAGTCAGCAAAAACAAATAAAATAGGGATCGGACAGAGAAAAGCCGTGAATGAACATTGTTCATCCACGGCTTTTCGAACGCAGCGAAGTCGAAATAAAGTAAAAATCTTTATCTCGCTCATTCGTTACGGAAGCAGTGATGATAATGGTGTTCATAAGAGGTGGTACGAACGCAGCAAAGCAAACCCCACTACAAGCAGCAGAGTGCTTTAATCACGGCCGTACGTTATTCGGTTAATAATTAACCTTTAACCTCTCTCAGGAACACAGTCATCATCATCACTGCACATATCCCACCTTCACTATTTGTTACCATATTAAGCTGTTTAAGGGGGATGGTCAATGTTGGAAATTGGCTGAAAAAAACTTAAGCGACTTTTAATGGGGCAAATGCTCTATTCGTTCCGACACGTGGTGCTTAAACAATAAAAAGCTCCTCAAGAGCGGTTACCCGGCAGCTTAGAGGAGCAGAAAAAAAGGTTATGTACCTATGGTAGAATAATCAGACGCGTTATGCCAATTAGAATAAACTAATAGGGATTAGAATCTGCTTATTTTAAACGCTATTAGCCTATGGTTTCCCGCTAGTGGAACATCTTGTACGCACGGCTATTTCTCCAACTCATAGCGGGCCGCGATAATGCCCGACTTGAGCGTTCGGCTGGACAGCAGCTTCAGCCTGATTTTCTCACCGTTGCCGTGGAATGCCGATTTTCCGCCGCCCAAAATGACCGGACAAATCGTCAGCAAGAATTCGTCGATCAGGCCGAGCTCAAGCAACGTCTTCGCCGCCCCCGGACTGCCGAAGATAACGAGGTTTTTGCCAGGCTGCTCCTTGAGCGCCCTGATTTCCTCAGCGATATTGTCCTTGATCAGCATCGTATTGTTCCATTCCACATTGTCCATCGAGCCGGAAATGACGATCTTCTTAACATCCTGCAGCCATTTAGCATGCTCCATACTGTGCCTTGATGCATCCGGATTGTCCAGCATCGAGGGCCAGTAGCTCTCCATCATCCGATACGTGTTGCGTCCGTATACAGGAGAGCCGACTTCGGCTACGACCTCCTCGGCGTATTTTTCTAATTCCTCGTTGTACGGAATCCAATCTAGTCCTCCGTTCGAATCCGACGCATACCCATCCAGCGACACATGCATGAACAATACGAGTTTTCTCATGTTTGTTTCTCCTCCGATTTGGAAATTAATTGTTCGATTTGTTGGCAGTAGGCCTGTGTTTCCTCTTGCTCTTACGTTCACTATAAATCATTACGTTACGTAAGGATCAAGTGGATTTCTAAATTTTCTTCAAAGACAACAGCAAAAAAGCAAACGGGCCGTAACCGAGTCTTAACAGACCTCGGTTACGGCCCCGTTTCGCATTCCGGCAGTCTTCCGGTCAAGCCGGATAGTCGGTAATAATTCCGTCTACCCCAAGCTTCTTCGCCCGCTTCATGTCCTTCTCGGTCCGCACCGTCCACGCCATTACCTTCCCGCCTCGTTTATGGATGTCGGCGACCGCCTTCCAATCCAACTGGTCGACCTTACAGTTAATATAAGAAGCGTAGGAGGCCAGTTCATCCAGCATGTCACCGGAGAGCGGGTACTTGTCCTCGTGGACAAGCACGGCGACCGGCACGTCCGGCAGCAGCTCGTGCATTCGCTTTGACGAGTCAAAGTCAAACGACTGCAGCATAATGTCTTTGAGCCCGCGATGCCGCTTCAATTCCTCCGCCAGCTTCCGCTCGAGCCCGGGGTACCGCTCGGGATCCTTGGTTTCGATGAGCAGCCCGATCCTGCCGCCAAACCGATCCAGCACCTCCTCGAGCGTTGATATTGTCTCGCCCGAGTAGCCGGGATCAAAGAAACTCCCCGCATCAAAGCGACGAAGCTCGTTTACGGTGTAGTCGTCAACAATACCCGTGCCGTTCGTCGTTCGGTCCAAGTTGACGTCATGAATGACGACAAGCTCGCCGTCCTTGCTGAGACGGACGTCCAGCTCGATATAATCGGCTCCGAGCTGCTCCGCGAGTTCGAAGGAAGCCATCGTATTCTCCGGCGCATAGCCCGATGCCCCGCGATGCGCGACAATGAGCGGCACGTTCGATGGATACGTCAAATACGACGCGGACGTGAGGAGCGCTGAACTACCCAAAAGCAGCAAAAGCAATACAACTTTAAGCTTGGCATGGGAGGTTATTCGGATGGCCATCGCTGTTTCCCTCTCCTCTCCTGTGCGTCTCTTCTCAGGATGATAGAACATCCTGCCGGATGATGTGCAGCAGCCGGTCCGGGTAGTTGGTCGTTATGCGCAAGTTCGGATACTTCTCCGTCAGACAGGCAAGTGTTTCGGCGTCATCAACCGTCCATACGCCAAAGTCGATGCCGTGCTCAGCCATCTCGTCGACCAGGCTGCGCGTTGCGAAGGCGTGATGCATCGATACGCTGGCCGCGCCCGTATAGCGAAGCTGTTCAAGCAAAAGCGTCGGTTTTCCGAGAAAAATAAGTCCAGTGCGGATGGAGGGCGCAAGCTCATTCGCCTTCTTCATGGAATCGTGGTTAAACGAGGAGAGAACAACCTCTTCCTCCATGCCTTGTCTCCGGATGTCTGCAATGACCGCTTCCTCGATCCCCGGATACTCGCCGCCCAGCGCCTTTAACTCGACATGCAGCTGAATGCGTCCTTTGGCAAGCTTAAGCACTTCTTCCAGCGTTGGAATTCGCTCGCCGGCGAATTCGGGCGCGAACCAGCTGCCCGCGTCGAACGTGCGGAGCTCCTCGAGCGAATAAGCTTGAATCGGTCCTTTCCCGTTGGACGTCCGGTCCAGCGCGGCATCGTGCATGACGACGGGCACGCCGTCCTTGGACAAATGTACGTCCAGCTCGATGATCGCGATGCCTGGATCGGTCATCGCCAGCTTAAACGCGGCCATCGTATTTTCGGGGGCATGTCCTGAACAACCGCGGTGCGCAACAATGGTAATCATTGAATATCCCAGCCTTCCGTGTTTTATTTGACGCCGTTATAGACGAATGCCTTGATGATCTGCCGCTGCGACAGGAAGAATACGGCCAGAATCGGCGCAACCAGAATGAGGTTGCCGGCCATCAGAATATTCCACGTTGCAACGCCCTCCACTTCCCGGATCTTCGCGATGCCAAGCGGCAGCGTGCGGGCGGTCTCGTTCGTTGTCATGACGAGCGGCCAGAAATAGTCATTCCAATGGGCGATGAAGCTGAACAGCGCGAAGGTAACGAGCACCGGCTTCACCATCGGCACCATAATCTGCAGGATGATCTTCCATTCGGCGGCCTGATCGAGACGCGCCGCCTCCAGCAGCTCCTCGGATATTTGCTTGAACGCCTGCCGCAGCAGGAAGATGCCAAAAGCGCTTGACGCGAACGGGAGAATCAGGCCAAGATGCGTGTTCAACAGCTTAAATGCGCTTAGCTCCAGATAGACGGGAAGGAAGATGAGCTGTCCCGGAATCATGAGCGTGACCATAACTATGCCGAAAAGGAAGCCCGAGCCTTTAAATTTATAGCGCGCGAAGGCGTACGCGGCCGGGATGCACGTGAGCATCTGCAGGACAAGAATGCCGACCGCGATAACGACGCTGTTCACGAAGTAACTGAGGAACGGCCCCGTGTTCCAGGCATCGGCAAAGTTTTGCCAGACGAAGTTGTGCGGGATCCACTCCGGCGGGAAGATCATCGTCTCCGGCAGCGTCTTCAGCGAGGTGGACAGCATCCACCCGAACGGCATGGCGAAGACAAGAACGAGCCCCAGCAATCCGGCATAATTGACAACTTGGAGAATGGCGCGCAGCGTTCTGCGCAGCGCTTGCCGCTTGCTGCGCACAAACACGCGATCATTCTTGGCCGCGGCTCCGATCGGAACGCCGCTGATCGTATCGTTAACGGATTTCAACATGGTCACCACTTTCTAACGGTAATGAACGCGATTCGACAACAGCTTGAAATATACGATCGTCAGGATACCGACAATGATAAGCAGGATAACGCCAGCTGCGGAGGCATAGCCGATCTTGAAGAAGCGGAAGCCGTTTTCGTAGATATAGTAGACAAGCGTATTGGTCGAATTGATCGGTCCGCCCTGCGTCATGATGGCAATCGTCTCGAACACTTGAAACGAGCCGATCATGTTGATGATGACGAGAAAGAAGATCGTCGGCGACAGCATTGGCAGAATCAGTTTCGTGAATGTGGTCCACGGCTTGGAGCGATCCAGCGAAGCCGCCTCATAAATATCGGCCGGAATGCTTTGCAGCCCGGCGATAAATACGAGCGCGTTATAGCCGACTCCCTTCCAGACGGCGACCATTACAAGCGAGACAAGTGCCGTGCTCGGGTGGGACAGCCATTGCAGCTTGCCGAACCCGACGAGCCCGATGACCCAGTTCAACAGTCCGTACTCGGGATCCATCAGCCAGCTCCAGAGGAGGGAGATGGAGACGAGCGAGATGATATGCGGACTGAAGATCGCACCCTGTACGAAGCCGTGGAAGATGTTTCTCTTGTTCAGCCACAGAGCCAGCAGCAGCGCTAGGCCGGTCGTCAATGTAACGGTAAGAATCGTATAAATCGACGTATTAGTCAGCACCTTTCGGAAGTCCTCTTCCGACAGAAGGTCCTGAAAGTTCTGCAGGCCAACAAAAGCCTTAGTCGGACTTACGAAGTTCCAATCGAACATGCTGAGATAGATCATGTAAAATATCGGATAAATGAAAAACAGAGAGAATACGAGGATAGCCGGCGCCACCATCCCGTAAGGCCGCAGTTTCGCCCATAAGGTCATGTTCAGATTCCTCCGGCTTGAACCAATTGTTTTGCGCCCGCCTCTATTCCCGCGCGAAGCCTCTCCCCGCCGGGTCCGAAGTAATAAAGATGCTCATAGGGAATCGTCACCTTCACCCGGTCCGCGGTTGCGAGAGGCGCCAGAAATGTTTTGACGAAAAAGACGCCTCCGCCTGTTCGAATCTGATAAATCTGCTCGGCGCCAAGACTCTCGCGGGTCACGATTTCGCCTTCGATGACATGACCCCGCACCTCAGGGCCCGCATTTAGCAGCGCCTGCTCCGGACGAAAGCCCAAAGAGGCGATATACCCGTTCGCTTGCACATCCAGCCCGCGCACATCCTTCATGCTCATGGTATTCATCGCAGGCGTTCCGATAAATTCGGCCGTGAAGAGGTTCTCCGGGTCATGGTACAGCTTCATTGGCGAATCGGCCTGCTGAATGACGCCTTTATTCATGACAACGATCTGGTCCCCCATCGACATCGCCTCCACCTGGTCATGCGTCACGTAGACGAACGTCGTGCCGAGCCGTTTATGAAGCTGAATAAGCTCCGTTCGCATCTGGCCTCGAAGCTTCGCGTCCAGATTGGACAGCGGCTCATCCAGAATAAACACCTTCGGCTGCTTTACCATCGCGCGAGCGAGGGCAACCCGCTGACGCTGGCCGCCGGACAGCTGCTGGGGTTTCTTGTCCAGATAAGGAGCAAGGCCGACAATTTCGGAAATATCCGTCACAAGCGTGTTGCGGTCCGTTTTTGCCACGCCGCGATTTTTCAGGCCGAATTCGATATTGCCGCGAACCGTCATCGTCGGATACAAGGCATAGTTCTGGAACACCATGGCCACGTCCCGCAGCCCGGGCGGCGTATCGTTTACGCACTTGTCGTCGATCCAAATGTCCCCGTCGGATTGCTGCTCCAGCCCGGCCACCATGCGGAGCGTCGTCGATTTCCCGCAGCCGGAAGGGCCTACGAGCACCGTGAACGAACCGTCCTTGATCGTCAGATTCAAATTGGGAATGACCGTGTCATCCTTGAACTTTTTGCTTATGTTTCTCAGCTCGATCTTCGCCATCTGGCCGTCTCCCCCTCGTTATGCTTTGTTGCATTGCCCGCATCAGCTCTGCCAGCTCATCCACCGTTGTCAACCGCAAATCCCAGCTTTCGCTGTCGCTGCTTGGGTACGGAGATATAAAACAAGTCCGCCCGCCGAGCCCTTTCACCGGGTGCAGGTCGTTCCACGGATTGTCGCCGATCGACAATATTTCTTGCGCCTCCCAGCCCTGTTTCAGCAGCGACTCGAAGTAGCTTCGGATTCCATGAGGCTTCTGGGCTCCGCAGTACACTTCCTCGAACAAGTCCCGGATTCCCATATAGTCCAGAAATGCGTTGCCCGATTCCAGATACGTGTTGGTCATCAGCACCCGTTTGCAGCCCTTCAGCTCTTCAATCGCCCGAAACAAATCCCGGTTAAAAGAGAACCGGTACGGCTCCCGTATCATCTCCTCGCGGACGCGGACGAACGCCGCCGCCATCTTCTCTTCGGCAAGCCGGTATTTGTGTCCGATGACGGAGGCAATGCCCCATGGATCGCCAATCGGAATCAACTGTTCGGCCTGCCGCGTCAATGGACCATAACCGCTGGCTAATTCCCCAATGCACTCCCCGTCCCAGGTGTAGCCTTGAATAAAGCTGTCTTGATGCCGCAAGAGCGCAAGACGGTCCGCTTTATGATAGAAATGACCAAATTGGAAAGGATGCTCCCCCGTTAAAATAGCTCTTCCAGCCTTCACAGCGGCATTGGATTCCCGCTCATGCTCCGTTCCCTCCAGCATGTAGCGGATATAACGTTCAAGGAACGTGTCCTCCTGATAAAGCGTGCCGTCCATATCGAATATGACGACTCTAATTTCGGATAACCATTTTTCGCCAAACCTTGTAAGCAAATCCTCAGCTCCCGGAGACGGTTTATTTGTTCAGCAGCTTATTCGCCTTATCGGCTGCCTCGTTCATTGCATCCTGAGGGTTCGTTTTTGGATCGAGAATCGATTTTTCGATCGCTTCTCTAATGATTTTCGTTACTTCCGGATAGGCGCTCTCCATCGGGCGAGGCCTTGCATACTCCAATTGGTCGACGGCTACCTTGTACTGCGGGAACTCTTTGAAATGCGCCTTCAGATCTTCGCTTTCGAGGGCGGACAGACGGGTCGGCAAGTAACCGACGTTTTTATGCTGATAAATCGTGTTTTCCTTGCTCGTCATCCACTTCAAAAATTCCCATGCCGCTTCCTTCTCTTCGTCGGACTGCTTGGCGGTTATGACTAGCTGGCAGCCGCCTGTCGGCACGCCGTAGTCTTTGTTCGCCGGCATGAACGACGTCTTCATCTCAAAGCCGTTGCCTTTTGCGATTTCCAAGCTTCCGTTTACGCCTGCGGTGGAGGCGAACTTGAAGGCAGACAACTGGTTCGCCCAGTCTTTGTCCGCCGTTGCGCCCGCTTCGTCGCCGACCGGAATTTTGAAGAGCCCCTCGCCAACCATCTTCTTCCAGAACTCAACCGGAGCTACGCCCTCTGGGCTATTGAATGCGGCGGATTTGCCGTCATCGCTCAGCATTTTGCCGCCGCTTTGGGCGACAAGCGCTTCATAGAACCAGATGTCGGCAGGAACCGTCATTCCGGTTTTGCCCTTCTCCTTCAGCACGCGGGAGTATTGCTCCAGCTCGTCCCATGACTTCGGACCTTCCGGATCGAGGCCGGCCTCCTTCAGCAGCGTGACATTCTTATACAGAATCGGGGTGCTGCGCATGAACGGAAGGCCGTAAAGCTTCTCGTCCACGTAGGCATTCCCCATCAGACCGGGATTGAAATCCTCGAGCTGCAGCTCGGCATTGTCCCTCTCCGCGAAAGCGGTCAGCTCCTCAAGCATGCCGGAGCGCGCGAACACGCCGGTTGAAGAACTTTCGAGATCCGTCACAGCCGGAGCGTTGCCTGCTGCGAAAGCTGCCTGTACCTTCGCATGCAGATCTTCGTAATCGCCTTGATGCTCCGCTACAACTTCGATGCGGTCTTGCGAGTCATTAAATCCCTCTACCAAATGCAGCTTTGCTTCTTCGATTTTGTCTCCGAACGCATACCAATACTTAATGACGATTTTTTTGGATGAGCCTCCGTTCGCGCCAGCTTCGCTCGGACTGCTCGTCGCTTGGCTGCCTGCCGCTCCGTTCGATCCGCAAGCGGCGAGCGTAGCGGTCATAACGGTCGCAAGCATAAGGGCGGTAAACTTTTTCATCATGGTTAGTTCCTCCAATAATTTTTTTGTGTTAAAGAGCTTGAGCTGCAAAAAAGAAACCTTAATCCAACCGCGGTCTTTCGTCCGCGGCGGGTTAAGGTTTCTCCAATGCTCCAACCAATTGCTATTTACTTTTCACTTTGAATACTAAGGGACAAGTATTAACGCAATGTCTTCGCTTTACTAAGATTATATGAATCTCCGTAATTTTTCCTCTTGGAGATAGCGCTTCCTCCAAAGCTCGGCATTGGAAGAAGAAATGGCGGCCGCTCCGCTTTGCAGGCAGGCAAGCGCCTGTTCTTCATCAAACAGCAAGCCCCCGGTAATCACCGGCAAGGAAGTGATGGTTTTAACCATGCTGATAACCTCCGGAATGCGGGCAGGCATTACCTCGATGACGTCAGGCTCAGTCTGGCTTAAGCTTTTGGCGATATTGTCCAGCCCTTCGGTATCAATGAGAAAAAAACGCTGGATCGTAAGCAGCCCCATCTTCCTTGCGGTCTTCACCACGCTCGTCTTGGTCGATATAATGCCTGTGGGCTTGATCACCTTCGCCAAATATTCCAGCCCGTAAATGTCCGTGTTCAGCCCGCCGATTTTCTCCAAATGCAGGAAGACCGGAAGCCCATGCATCTTGAAGACATCCACGTATCCCTTTATCACGCCGATATGGCCAGTCAGCAGGAAGATGCCGCTCAGCCGGTCGCTCCGCGCCAAAGCCGTTTCGATATGCTTCGGCTCCTTGATGGAAGCAATCATCCGATGCTCGTGCAGCCGTTTGAGGAACAGGTCATGCGGGGTCGAGCTTGCCATCGGTTATCCTCCTTGCACGGTCGTCAATAGGTTGACGATTGTCTCACGGTCCGCATCCATTCCCCGCGCGTCGGGATTATGCCCGAAATGCTTCATATGCCGATGCAGAATCGGAGCATGATCCGTTAGTGCTGCATCGGTGACATCGACGGCCATGATTCGGATTTCATCTTCCTTCATATCGACGATCCTGAAGCCGTGCTGGTCGAGCCCGGCGGACAGCTGTACGAAGGTCCAATTATGCTGCCGGATGATCGAATCGACATGCGTATGGCCGTTGAAGAAGAGACCTTGTCCTTGCTTCTGCTTAAGGATGGACCACATATCAATGTCCGGATGAATCGAGCCTTTCTCCTTCTCGGACCTCGCCGTGGTTTCGAACACCGGATGATGAGCAAAGACGAGCATCGGCTTTGAGCCGGAAGTTTTAACAGTCTGCTCGAACCAGTGCAGCTGTTCCTCGTCAATCCATCCGCCCCAATCCTCGAAGTCCATTTCCTTCGCGGTATTCAGAAACACCAGAATAGCTTTGCCGGCGTCAATCGCGTGATATTCCTTCTGACCGGTCATTCTCAGCACGTCCATCTTCTTTTGCGCGTACAGGTCGTGGTTGCCCAGCACATGGATGAACGATCTTTCCTTGCTGCCGAGAATCTCGTATACCTCCCGCAGCTCCGACACCGTTCCGTAGTTTGTCAAATCGCCGAGCGAAATATGATAGTTAGCATCCATTTCCAGAAAACGCCCCAAGTACGTCTCGTAAAATGCAGCTCGTGCCTCGCGCAGACCTTCTACGGCCTCGTCGATGTCGTGGTAATGCAAATCTCCCATTAAGATTAATCTCATAATTGCACTCCTTCCGCTATCGTAATCGTTCGGTAATCTATCCCATCCTAACGGGGGAGTATTGCCTGTCCGTTAAGCGAATACGTTGTTTTTGTAAAATAGGAGCTACCCTATAAAAAATGGTGAAGGGAGGGCCCCTTCACCGCCTATTCTTCTAAATTTAGAGAATTATATCATTTACAGCTTCAAGTCAAGCTCCAACGCTTTGCCAAGCGTGCGGAGAACAAGCACGACGGCCTCTTCGCGCGATGTGTTCGCATCAGGCGCCTCCGCACTCGTGATGACCTGGTTTGGCTTGAAAGTGCCGTCGCCATAGCCATTGATCAAGCCTAAGGCGTGGAGATTGTTAATGGCATTTGCCGCAAAGTAAAACTGCCGATAATGCCGGCAGCTACGTCGTAGGCGTTGTATTGAGCTATGGTTCCTCGAGCGAGCTCAATCATTTTTTACTGATATAAATAAGTTTCTAAGTGACAAGAACTTGATCCCACTAAATAAAAAAGCCCGCGATTTACGCGGACTTCATTCGGACTCAACCGACAAATTATTATGCTTTATTCCGAAGCTTATTGCATCTTATTCCTTACTATTCCTTATGAGGAATAAGCGCTTCCAGCAATTCCTTCTGATACTGATTAGCGATTGGGTCGAATACGCCGAAGCCCGAGCTATATTCCCAATAAGCCCAGCTGAAACCGCGCTTCTCCGCTTCCTCTCGCACAAAAGTCGTCCATCGTGCTCGTGAAGGCATATCGGCTTTGCTGTACGCGCCGAATTCGCCAAGATAGATCGGGCGATGGTGCTCCTTTGCCCAATTGTTCACCTTATCGAATGCTTCCACAATCGAATTGGGACCTGCTGGATTCGTTTCCACCGGTTTCGTATTGTAATCCTGGAACCAATCGTCCACCCACTTCACCTGCTTGGCGGAAGTGACTGGTTCAACCTTCTGCGCCGGGGGACCTGGCCAAATAACGCCGCTGGTTCCGATTTCTGGACCTGCCCATTCTGCTCCCTGGTGAGTGAAGGGAAAAGGATCGTAATAATGGAATGTAACGATAACGTTGTGTTCGTTAACCGGAATGTCTAGCGACACAAGATCAGCATAATTGTTCCAGTTGACGGAGCCGATAATGACCGTATGCCACTGATCCTCGCTTCGAATCGTATCGAGCGCTTTCTTCAGCATTCTATTCCATTTTGACCAGGTCAGAGAACCGTTTGGTTCATTGAGCAGCTCAAAATACACATTGCTGGGAAGCTCCTTGTACCGTGACGAGATTTGCTTCCACAGCGCCAGAAAACGAGCCTCCTGCTCATCTGGATTCAGATAGATCTCATCGAAATGGTGCATGTCAAGAACCACGTTCAGCCCCTGCTTCAGCGCCTGGTCGACGACCCAATCAATGCGTTCGAAAAACTCGGCATCAATAGCGTAAGGAGCCTCCGCGTCCGCATGCGCCGACCACTTGATCGGAACGCGGACCGTTTCGAAGCCTGCATCCTTGATCGTCTTGAAGTCGCTTTCCTGTAAAATGATTCCCCATTGCCCTTCTATCGGAGCTTCAAGTGCATTGCCAAGATTGACACCTCTCCCGAGCTGTTTCGCCTGTTGAAATACGTCAAGCGGCGCTGACTGCGGGTCACGCTTCGGCAGCTTCGGGGCCGGCGTAGCCGCTGGCAAAGCAGCCGTAGTTGGCTTGGGAGACAGCGTATTCTCCTCCGCTTTGCTGGTTGCTGGCTTGGCATTCTCCGCCTTGTTCGATACCTCTTTCCCTGGGTTTTGCGTGCCACCCGTACACCCCGTTTGCAAGACAAACATGAGCAGCGAGACAATGAGTGCAATACTCCATTTTTTCAATTTCACAGCCCCCCTTGAAGTCATTCATTCTAAATCCTTTTCTAAAACGAAGATCACTTCTCTTGGATTATATTTACGTCTTAGTTCTTCTCTTCGTAAAATCCCGCTTTCATAGTCAATTACGCGGACTCTCTCAATTTCCTCCAGATTTGAACCTTTGACTACCAATTCCGTTGGTTTAAATCCATTTTTTAAATAAAAAGCTTCCACTTTTGGATCGTCCGCTGAACCTACGCCAATTATATAATAGCTTCTTTTCTTCACAGCCGTTTCAAAGATCCGCATCATGTTTGTTCCCAGCCCAACTCTAGCATATTTCTTAGTAACATCCAGATTAACCGCGATCCCATTCAAATTAATGACTGAATCATTTCTCTTAGACGGACTTCCATAGCAAATACCAACCACTTCACTGCCATCCACTGTTACGAAGTACAAGTCAGGATCACTTTTCACTCGCTGCATAAAATCCTCAAAGTTCTCTCTATCCAAATACTCGCACTGAAATGTATACGCCTTTTCGTAATCACTTTCCTCTATTAATCGTATCTCTTTCTCCATCAGGCAACCCTCCGTATTGATAAATACGATTTCAGATCATCTAAAAGCTTAAGGTTCGGAAACAAGCCCCTCAGCTAACGTTCCTCGGTGTAAGTCTCCATGTAGTTTTATACTTTTTCTTTGATTGAAAGTCGCGTCAAACTGCCAGTTAACGTGACGAAGCCGCCGATAATTGCGGCAGCTTCGTCGTGGGTGTATATAGCTTTGAATTCAATGAATTATATCATCTTTCATATTCATGTTTAATCGGCTTGGAGTACCTCGTCCTCACACTCTTCCATATAGCGTTTATGCCGATCTTTCATCGGTTCAGTAATATGCCTATTACAGAAAAGGGGTTCTTCTTCGATGCAAAGGAACATCTCAACTAGCTTCAGGTTTTCTTTCCCTTCAAACTCAACGATATGTATCTCTTCTAATAGTACTGTCGCCTTCGTACTGTCTAGGAAACTAGCCGTGTCATAGTGAATTACTCCATCATAACCCAACTCTTTCATGTTTTTTTGAAAATCAGGATCCGATTTACGTTTGTTGATTTGATTTTGAACTCCTATCCCGACACCACCTTTTGCTCCGGATATTCCTATGTAAAGTACCTTTTGTTTGGAGCAATAGCTCGTCTGGCCATAAAAAATATAAAGCCCAGGGAATTTCATGTCGAATATTTCTTTCTGGCTTTGAGGTGATACATCATATACCTTTGGTGGAATCATTGCTTTAGATTTCGAATATTGCTTCTTAACTCCTCCGAGAAGCGCTTCTAATATTTTATCCATGTTAGTGATCAACCTCTCCTTAAACTAACCGGCGTTCGCTCCTATCGATTTTATGCTAAAGATTCTTAGGCTATTCGATTGTCGGATAACACGCGATTGGTATATTCTTGTATTAATGTATACGCTGCGCAAGCAAGTTCATGAGGAGGCTCTATCCATTGAAAATAAAAGTGCTGATCGCGGATGATAATTCGTTTATCCGTGAAGGAATGAAGATCATCCTCACCACGTTCGACGAATTCGATGTGGTCGCCACCGTCGGCGACGGAGCGGAGGCGGTCGAATATTGCCGCTCGCACGAAGTGGACGTCGCCCTGCTCGACGTGCGAATGCCGAACATGAACGGCGTCGAGGCAACCCGTCTCTTGACAGAGCAGACGAAGGCCAAGCCGCTGATCCTTACCACGTTCGACGATGACGAATACATTCTCGAGGCAGTGCGGTCGGGCGCCAGAGGGTACCTCCTCAAGAACAACGACCCCGAAAGAATCCGGGATGCCATAAAGAGCGTCTATAACGACCATCACGTTCTCCAAGACGTCGTTCTGAATACGATCAAATCCAATCTGTTGACTGGTGCGCAATTGAAACCTCAGACCGGCCATGAGCAGCATAACGGTCATGCTGCCGCTTTCGATCCGGTTCAACCCGCTGCCGCTCCGTCCTCCGGTTCGGATCGAATTGACCGCAGCCTGTTCACGGAGCGGGAGCTCGACATCATGGCACAGATCGCTAAAGGGCTCTCTAATAAGGAAATCTCGAAGAAGTTGTTCATCTCCGAAGGCACTGCCGCCAATTACATCACGTCCATCCTGAACAAGACGGGACTTGAGCACAGAACGCAGATTGCGATCTATTATTTGACGGGTGAAGTCAAGCAATCCGAAGATTAGGGAGTCGCGACATGGAATTTTGGATCATTGGCAACAAGGCTGCGTTGCTTTTCTACGTCATTTTCGTCTCTTATTCCGTCGTGCGCGGAGCATCTCCGTGGGAGATGCTAGCCTACTTGTCCTATTTATGCGTGAACATGGCCATTCCGATTCTGAAAAAGCAAAGACGGTTTCAGCTGCTGGGATCGGTCGCTTCGGCCGTACTGGTCGCTCTGCTCGCCTTTCGTATGAATACGATTTTTATCCTTCTGCTGCCCGTCAATCTCTATGAGATTGTGCTGCTGCTGGGAGGAAGAAACCGCTTCGCCCTGCTGCTTGGACTTGTGCCGCTGTTCCTCATTCCAAACGACGAGATTCCGGTCTATCTTCTCTCAACCTCCTTAAGCCTTCTTCTCTACTATGCCTTGCGGGTTCATACGGAGAAACTCGAGAAGATCGGCGAGGAGAAGGAGACGCTTCGCCTCGATCTGCAGCGTCTGAAGCAATCCCTTAGCATGAACGAGGAGTATATTCGCCAATCCAAGTACACAATCAAGCTGGAGGAGCGCAATCGGCTGTCGCAGCAGATTCACGACGAAGTCGGCCACGCGATGGCCGGGGCGCTTATCCAGATGGAAGCGTCCAGGCGTCTGCTTGGCGCGAATCCGGATAAAGCCTCCGAGCTTCTCGGCAACGCAATCACCATCTCCAAGGAGGGGCTGGAGCGGATCCGCCTTACTCTTAAAGATATGAAGCCCCGGTCGGAGGAGCTTGGCATCCACCGGCTTCGGCTGTTCGTGGACGAGTTGTCCGCCAATCACTCGATAAACGCGACCGTCACCCATGCGGGAGATCTGGATGTGATCACGCCTCTTCAGTGGAAGATCATCCATGAGAACGCGACGGAGGCGGTCACCAATTCGCTGAAGTACGGAGGGGCGACCGCCATCGAGTTCGAGATTCGCGTGCTGAACCGCATGATCCAGTCCGTCGTCGCCGACAACGGCAGAGGCGCGGGCAAAATCGTCAAAGGGCTGGGCATCGTCGGCATGGAGGAGAGAGCAGCGTCCGCGGGGGGAACCGTCATCGTCGACGGTGCCAAGGGCTTCCGCGTGACCACTCTCTTGCCCCTTCAGAAGGGCGGATGAAAGAACTCACGCTTCAAACATGAAATTTCTCATATGCAAAGGGTGAACTTATGCACTGACATGAGGTCATCCTTTTTTATTAGAATAAAGCCATGAACATTAACGAAAACGGAGTGATACGGATGAACGTATTGGAAATCCGCAACCTGACCAAAAAATTCGGCGACTTCATCGCCGTCGACAACATGAACCTTAGCGTTAGCGAAGGAGAAATCTTCGGCTTCCTCGGAGCGAATGGCGCGGGCAAGAGCACGACGATTAACATGATCTCCTCACTGCTGCGGATCACGAAGGGAGAAATCCAAGTTCTCGGCAGAAACATCGTGAAGGAGAACAAATTCTCCAAGATGAACATCGGCATTGTACCGCAGGATCTCGCAATCTACGAAGAGATGACCGCCTACGAGAATGTGAGCTTCTTCGCCGGACTGTACGGTCTCCGCGGGTCGCTGCTGAAGGAACGCACGGAGGAGGCGCTGGAGTTCGTCGGTCTCGGCGACAAGCACAAAGCTCTGCCGAAGAGTTTCTCCGGGGGCATGAAGCGGCGCCTCAACATCGCCTGCGCCATCGCCCACCACCCCAAGCTGATCATCATGGACGAACCGACCGTGGGTATCGATCCTCAGTCTCGCAATTACATTTTGAACTCGGTGAAGAAGCTGAATCAGATGGGCTGCTCGGTCATCTATACGAGTCACTATATGGAAGAGGTCGAAGATCTATGTACCCGTATCGCGATCGTCGACCACGGCAAGATCATCGCGGAGGGAACAAAGGAGCAACTCAAGTCGATCATCACCGATACGAAGGAGACCTGGATCGGCGTGAAGAACGCCGAGCGTCTTGACCTGGATGCACTGAAGCGAACCACTGGCGTCAATTCCGTTCGGTTGGAAGAACAAACGGTCAAGATCGTGTCGAAAGGCGAGATTAACAATCTCAATTGGGTTATCCAGCAGTTGATTCGCGATCAGGTCGAGATCAGCTCGGTCGAAGAGCAAGCGCCAAATCTGGAGACGGTATTTCTGACCTTAACCGGCCGGAACCTGCGCGACTAAGGAGGACGAGGAACGTGAACGTGCTGAACATTGCATTATTCGAGATCAAGAAAAGTTTGCGGGATAAGCGCACCCTGATCTTTATGCTTGCTTTTCCGATCGTGCTTATATTGATCCTCGGAACGGCGCTAACGAACGCCTTCCATAACGGAGTCGCAGTCGGAGATATGAAGCTGCTTGTTAAAAATACCGCCCAGAGTCAGCAGCTGCAAAGCTATTGGAACGGCTTCGCTCAAGCGATCGGCAAAGAAGGCGTCGAGTTGACGCCCGCCGCGAACGGCATCGACGGCAAGGAAGCGGTTCAGAATAATCAATTTACGGCTTACGCGGAGATCGACGACAATGGCGTTCACTTCTACGGAAGCAGCCGTCAGACAATTTCGAGTAATATCATCCAAGGCATGCTAACCTCGTTCGCCGACAAGTATAGCTTGGCCGCGGCAGCTGTAAAAAACGATCCCGAAGCGGCGCAAGCCATCATCGCGGGATCGATGTCGGCCGGTTCGTTCGTCCAGGAGTTCTCGATCGATCCAGACCGTAAACCGGGCTCCATCGATTATTACGCGATTGCGGAATCGACAATGATTGCCTTCTATGCCTGCATGTCGGCTAGCTGGCTCATTCGTGGCGAGGTGAAGCGGAAGACGGCGCTCCGACTGGTCGCCGCCCCCATCGGGAAGATGGAGATCTTCGCGGGTAAGGTGATTGCTAGCACCATCATCAACTTCCTGTGCATTCTCGCGGTCGTCGTGTTCAGCAAATACGCGTTCAACGCCAACTGGGGCCAACACCTCGGCTTTGTATTTCTCCTGTTGTTCACCGAAGTTCTGCTGGCGGTCAGCTTCGGCCTTGGCATCGCCTACCTATTTAAAGACGATGCGGTCAACGCCGTCATGATGATCTTCGTTCAAGTAGCATCCATGATCGGCGGAGCCTACTTCCCTGTCGACGAGGCATCCGGCGTCTTCGGCGCAATCGCGAACGTCTCGCCTCTTCGCTGGGCGAATGAAGCGTTGATGAGCTTGATCTATAACGACGACTTGCAAGCCGTGTTCCCGGTCATCGGGCTTAATACCGCGATAGCGGCAGCGTTCCTTGCATTCGTCGCCATTACGATGCGTAAACGGGAGGCGTTCTGACATGACTAACATTCTTTGGATTGCTCGCAGGCTGCTCCACTCAACCTTTCGCAAGAGATCGAGCTGGATCGTCTACTTCGGATTGCCAATCGCCGCCGTCCTGCTCTCCATGCTGATCTACGGAAGCTCCAGCGGCGGCAGCTTACACGTCGGCATCCTCAACCAAGACGGCGAGAAGACGCTGACGCAAGATGCGATTCATTTCGTCGAAGGGCTGAACAACGTGAAAATCACGATGACGGATGAAGCCTCCATAAACAAGGACATCGCTTCCGGAAAGCTGGACAGCGGCCTTATCTTCGAGGAAGGATTCGCGGACAGCGTCCAGGATGGTCATCCGGCCCATCTGCGCCTCGTTTCCGCCAAAGGCGCGGAAGTAACTTCTTACGTGAAGGCACTTCTTGACGGCTATCTTGTTAACGTCGCCGCAATTGGCCAAGTGACGAAGAACGACGCAGATGCGTTCGACGCCATCTTTGCGGATTACAAAAATTCCAGCTTCAAGTTCGACTCGGAGTCGCTTAAAGATACCGCGAGATTTAAGGATATGACGTATCAATCGATCGGCTTCCTGCTGATGTTCCTCCTCTCCTCCGCGGTCAACATGTGCGGGCTTATTCTTAAAGAGAGAGAAGACCGCACCTTCCTCCGTCTGCTCTCATCTCCGTTATCGGCCCGGGGATTCGTGCTCGCGAACGTGCTGGTTACCTTCATCATCCAGGTGCTGCAGATCGTCATTACGCTGTTGATCTTGAAGTACGCCTTCGGCATCGACTCCGGTGTTCCGTTCGGAGATTTGCTCGGCGCGCTCCTCCTGTTCTCGCTCGTCGCCATCAGCCTCGCCCTGCTGCTCACCGCATTCTCGAAGAACAGCAGAGGGGCCAGCGCTCTGCAGACGCTGATCATTACTCCGACCTGTCTGCTTGCCGGCTGCTTCTTCCCAGCCGAGATTATGCCGGATACCGTTCAGAAAATTTCGAGCTTCCTCCCGCAACACTGGCTTCTCGACACGATTACGAAGCTGCAGGACGGTCAAGCGATCGGAAGTCTCGGGCTCAACTTGGCCATTCTCGTCGCCTTCGCTGCCGTGTTCACACTGGTCGCCATCTATCGCTTCAGCCGCAACAACGATGTAAGGCAGTTTATCTAAGCGAGCAGCGCCTCTCCCGCTCGGGAGAGGCGCTGTTGCAGCGTTCTTGTCATTCGGCTCTACAAGAACTTTATCCCATAAAGTAAAATACCGCGATTTACGCGGCAGTTAATGAAATAATGTTCTTGTCATCCGACAATTATTTTAGAAGTCAAATATTAACTTCCCTTTAGATACCCCTACCGCACTTTCCCGTTAGCTGACACCAATCCATTTCCTTGTCTAATTTATTTTATAAGTAATTTTCTTAGCCGCTACTAAGTAACCTAATTCATTTGGACAATCTTCTGGAGCCTATGGCTCCATCACTTATCTATGATAAGATGAAAAGAGTTGATAATTTGAATTACAAATGAGGATGAAGAGTTTATATGAACGGTCCGTCTTTTATATAGCGCCGATTGTAGGTTCGTTGAATTCGAACTTTCAAAATTAGTGAGCGTCAAATGGCCCACACCTGCTAGCCAGGATGTGGGCTATTTGACGCTCACTAACCATTTTAGCTATTCAACCATTGTTAGAGCGCGCAGTACCCTAGAAAAGGGATACGTACCGGGGAGTTTGAATCTACGCATACAACAATATTTATCTTAAACGATTTCACTACCATATGACCAAAAATCAGTTTTGTACAAGATCGCATCAACTTCCTACCACTAACGTCTTAGTACGGCAAGGCTGTATTCCCGTCCGAACTTGGGAGCGAGTACACTCCAAAGTGTCCCGATCGCCACCTCCACCTTTGCCATAGCGTCCGAGCCGCTAACGTCTACCGGATCGAGTCCGATATCGGCTGCCAATTTTGCGACAGCTGTCACTGCTGCGGGGTCATCCCCGCTCAAGAAAGCAGTCGCGAGACCCGTTTCATATCGCGGGCTTGCAAGCACTTCCCAGGGCAGTGTGTGAAAAGCACGGACAACGCGAGCATTCCTAGCAAGATGCCTCACCTCTAAGTCCGCGGACATGCCGTCGTATCTGTTAGTGCAGTTGATGAGTATCTTGCCGTCCAGATCCCCCGCCTGGGCAAGCGTGCGCTCCACATCACCGGGTAACACTGCAAGCAGAATCACCTCGGCGAACGTGACCGCTTCCTTGACGGTGCCAGCCTGTGCGTTATCGCCCGCGACCTGAAGCAAGAGCTTCATCCTCTCGCTATGCGGATCCCGCGATCCAAACATCACCTGATGCCCAAATGCGGCCCATCTCTTTCCTAATGTCCCGCCCATATTCCCAGAACCGATAGAAGCGATTTTCATTTTATCGATGCCTCCTTTTCCAATATCCCATTGTAAAAATCCAACTTTTCTTTGGTCTGCCTGATTACGCTCGCTAGCGCTAAGTACTGATCCTCCATTTTGGCCAGATGTTCAGAGAGAATGTGCGTTCGGCTCGCGATAACCTCCCTGTCTTCGGCACTTAACGGAAACAACGGATTCGCGAAGCATCGTCCTTCCTGCAGAAAGTTCTTCATTTCTTCTAGCGTCAATCCCGTCTTTTTCAGGCAGTGCAAGGAAGTAAGCAACCGTACGTCTTCTTCACTATACAACCTCAGCCCCCCCGGCCCTCTGTCGGGCTGCTTCGTCAAACCAATCTTCTCGTAATACCTGAGCGTATCGATGCTGAAACCAGTCAACTCCGCCGCTTGCCCGATGGAATACATTTGATCGCCACCTCTCTCTGCTCCGGATATTATTATTCTAGAGGCTGGAGCCACCTCCAGGTCAACACCCGATTTACGGGCCAATCTTTACTCTTTAAAAATTAGTTACGGCCTAGGCTCCTCAAGCCCACAACTTTGTTTAAACTAACCAGCCCTATACTTTAACAAAACAAAAGCTGCAGCAGATCTCAGATCTGCTGCAGCTTTAATTGAACTATCATTCCTCGTTAGTTCAAAAACACCTCAATTGCGATACAACTCAAGACCGTTCATAACATAAGGACGAACAATGTTTAAAAGCGAATCGGTCTGATCCATTTTTCCGACTGTTAACCAATGTAGTGCAGCGCCATAAATGGCCGAGCCTGTCATGGCCGAAATGATCTCTGCATGGTAACGGTCTTCTCTATAGAAGTTATCCCTTTTCAATAAAATACTTACTATTGTCTGTTTCAACATTTCCTTTATTTTTTCATCTACAATCGTAGCCATCGATTTGGAATCCATTCTGCATTTCTGATGAAAATCTATGAGGTAGCGGTGTGTGAGCAAGATCAGTTGATCACATATTTCATCTGTAAACTCAAGTGCATCCATCACTTCTTCTGGAATCATCTCGCGAAAAGCCTGTTCTGTGATCTCTTCCAGCAAAGCATACTTATCTAAATAATGGGCATAGAAGGTTGCTCGGTTAATGGTAGCCTTCTGTGCGATATCATTTATGGTTATGGAATCGAATCCTTTACTCTGTAACAATTCTCGGAATGCTTCCCTTATTAACTGCCTTGTGCGCAAAACCCTTGGATCCTGCTGATTTACCATATCCCTGCCCCCATATTAAACATCAAATATCAATATGTGTTGGTTATGCAACTTTCCACTTCATCTGCCGGTTGAATTGATATGAATGTGGTACTAATATCTTATCTAACAGTTGTTGCTTAAGCAATCTGTGATCATAATCCTGAAAGGACGGATCAACAATGAACACCAAACAAAATAGACTTTTAATATTCGGCGCTGGTGTGATTGGCAGTGTATATGCGCTCAGATTTGCACAGTACGGACTGGACGTCACCCTACTAGCAAGAGGAAAAAGACTGGATACGCTGAGAAGGAACGGACTAACATACAACGATAAGGGGACCCTGAAACAAATATCAATAAATACAATCGAAAAACTTGATAACGACGACATTTATGATTTCATCTTTATGCCCGTACGATATGATCAGGTCGAATCTGCCCTGTCTGCAGTCAAAAATAATAAGAGTAAAACCATTGTCACCTTGACTAATACCATCCAATATGACAGTTGGCTTGAAATCGTGGGCGAGCGGTTACTCCCAGGATTCCCTGGTGCAGGTGGAGACATGAAAGAAGGCGTTCTATACGCGCAATTCGGTTCCGAAAAACATCAAGGAACCATTTTTGGTGAAGTTAATGGACTGAGGACCGAAAGAGTAAAGGAACTTGCCAAAATATTTGAATTAGCAGATTTGCATTATGAGATACAGAATGATATTCAAGCATTCCATGTTTCGCATGCGGCGTTGGCTATTGTAAACAAGCATTTCTATACAAAAGACGGTATGGTCGATATAGAGACAGCAAGAAGTGAAAGTGTGCTAAGAAAGATAGCCTCAGATATTAAACAAAACCTTCATCTAGTAGAACAAGCCGGAATTCCGGTGATCCCAGCCGAAACGAGGGTACTGGGAGAGTGGGATGACAGCGACATAATTACACACTACCGACGGATGCTAAGCAATGACTTTATAATTGATGTAAAACTTGGGGACCATGCCGTAAGCCAAAAAGCAGAAATTATGTTATTGGATAAGGAGTTTCAAAAAAAGTACAGTCCTTAAGGTAGACTTGTCTTAAATTCTCCATAAGAGATATAAATTTAAAAGGAACAAGAAGCTCCATTTATATCTCCTCCATTATTTTCTTGTAACAAAAAACACCGCCTTGGTTAGTTTCCCAAGGTGGTGTTGTCGCTGCAATATCTTAGCTGCCAATCGCGTGCCGGCAGCGATAGGGCTAGTCGGTGCGGATGTGTCACCGCAATTACTTCCTCGCTCCTAGTTTCCGGGACCGAGGGTCGCCCAGACCCGGAGCGTGAACGCGGTGTTTATATGATGCACCCTACTCTAGTAATGTATATATTTCCGTTAAGTCTTCTTTTAAACGTCACTTATTTATTACCGAGTTGTTCCGCCAAACCGATTAGATGTCCTTCATTTCCACGAATGTAGCAGAGCCGATACGAGTTCTCGTACTGAACCACTTCGCCAACGAGCTGAGCACCATGCTTAGCGAGTCTCGATACCAATTCGTCAATGTCTTCAACGGTGAACATGACGCGTAGATAACCGAGGGCATTTACAGGAGCAGTTCGGTGATCTGATATCGTAGGCGGGGTGAGAAATCGAGAAAGTTCAATCCGGCTGTGGCCATCTGGGGTAACCATCATAGCAATCTCTACACACTGTGAACCCAGCCCTGTTACGCGGCCAGCCCATTCACCTTCGACAGTAGCTCGCCCTTCGAGCTTCAAGCCAATCTCCTCGAAGAAAGAGATTGCGTTATCAAGGGATTCTACAACGATGCCAACATTGTCCATTCTTAGTAATTTGTTTTTTGCCATAGTTTTATCTCCTTATATGTACAAATTATTACCGGATCATTTTCATATTTATTCTATCAGGAATTACTAATTCCTTCCAAACTTCTAATCCATTAAACAAACTGCCTTTTAGCTTAAAAAGGAGCAGTTGCCATGGCGGCAAACTACTCCTGGATATCAGTGAACTATTTAAATGCCGAGAAAGGAATAACGAACCTAGGTAAGCCCTGTGCAGCTCCCATTAACTCACCTTCGGTAAAATAAATGACCACTCCGTTATGGCTTAGGTAAAAGTCTTGATCTGCCTTAATCGTTTTAAAAGGTGTGATCACGTCAAGCTTACGGTCTTTGATTTGTTTTTTGATCCGATCGTTAATGATCGTTACATAGTTTGCCTTACCTTCAGTTACATCCTTTAAGGAAAATTGGTTCCCTGTGTTTAGATCAAACGTATGAGGGACGAGACTATGGAGGTCATGCGCTCCGCCTGAATCGATGCTGTAGTAAGTGTATAGACTTAGCTTTCCTTTTTCGTTGTACGTAACTTCGAATGCTCCCTTAAGATTGCTGTTGCTGATAGTGTCATACTCATTATGCTGGCTCGATAAGGCTATTGTCTTCTCAGCCTCTTGCTTCAACAGCGCATTGATTTTGGTCTGTACTTCAGTATTGTCCATGCCAGAAATCACAGGGTAATAAACGAAACGCTTCTTGCCGCCGCTGTTATCACTTAACGAGTGAGCTTGGATCGTCAACTTGTTCTCGGCAATAGCTTTAATGCCGATTTGTTTGGAACCTGATGTGTATGTCACTTCATAACCCATGCGTTCCAACAAAGAGCGTAGTGGCAGATATGACGTATTATCCTGTGTAATCACTTGCAGGCCAGTAATGACTTGTCCGTTTAACGTTGCGGTGTTGTTTTTCAGATCCAGCTTCATGGTCCGGTTGTGCCCGGTAACGGTAACCACTTGAGTCGTTTTATCGAAGTTTGTTCCTAATCCTAACGCCTTATTCAAGTTTCGCAGAGCAATATAAGTGGAGCCGTCGCTGTTGATGGTACCAATGTTACTCTTAACTCCCTCAATGCTAAAAGATTGATCTATGATGCTGAATTTCGCTTTGGTAACAGCCGCAGCTGCATGACCTGCTGGCAGCGACATGACCAACGGAGAAGCTAATAATGCTGTAGCAAGGGCCAGCCCAAGTCTTTTGTGTTGTTTGAATTTCATATATAACATCCTTTCATAGTAACCCATCAATTTTAATTAGTTTACTACTAAACGAATCTTCGACAGCAAAGGTTTCAATTGACCTAGCGTAAATCAGAATAATGATAACGGACAGCATCCCTGCTGACGATGGGACCCCTTGTTTTAACCTTACGGCCAGCACCTCCAATTTGTTCTTACAAGTTGAAGTATAGGAGGTTCCTGTGTCCAACGTGTGTATTCGAAATGAATATCTGGAGAAACCTAATGACGTAGGGAACTATAGTTCAATAAAAACCAGCTAATACTTACCCCCATAATAAGGGAATATCTTGTTGCTTGGCGTCACTTCTTCAAAGATCAATGTACTCCTTCGAGTTAAACTGTCCGTTTAACGCAACAAAAGCTGCCGGTGTAAGACCGGCAGCTCCAACAGTTTAGCTATTCAACTTTCGTTTCAACATCTTTATATCGACAAATTTTATCGTGGCTCGGTCATTTGCTATTGCTGGTTCGCAATGATCCGAAAATCAAACAAAAAGCTCAAGCCGGTAGCTTTGGGAATCGCCGACGGTCTATGCATCCAATCTCCGATATCCGATATACATGTCTACTTTACTTTATTTAATAAGTTTTTCACCATTCTGCTCAATGTCCCTTGATCGACGAAATGAGCAAGACTTGCCAGCAGATCCGGGCTAAGCTGTTCCGCTTCGACTCCACCAATCAACTTCTCGAGATTTTCCCTGTCCAGAAAAGGTGCGAGGCTTACGATCCGGTTCGCATCGATGGTGCCGTCTACAACCCGGTCTACCAAACGACTTAATGTTTCTCTGCTAATAAAGGGTGCCAGCCCTTGAACGGAATGCCAGCTCAAGCTGCCCTCTTCGGCTTCTTGTACTAACCGATCCACTTGCTCCCTGTCCAGAAAAGGTGCGAGGCTTATGATCCGGTTCGCATCAATGGTGCCATCTACAACCCGGTCTACCAAACGACTTAATGTTTCTCTGCTAATAAAGGGGGCCAGCCCTTGAACGGAATGCCAGCTCAAGCTGCCCTCTTCGGCTTCTTGTACCAACCGATCTACATGTTCTCTTCCAAGAAACGGGGCAATTGCAACAAGATTGTGCACTTCTAAGGAACCGTCAATCGATTTATCTACCAGTCGGCTTAATGTGTCGCTGCTGACGAACGGAGCGAGTCCAGTAATGGCATTCCACACAATTTCTCCCTCTTCTGCCTGACGAACCAGTTCATCCAATGTATCTGTTCCAAGGAACGGAGCCAGCCGCATGATCACGTCTAACTTAAGGACGCTGTTGTCTAATCGTTCTGTAACCTTATTCAGAGCGCTTGCCTTTACAAACGGCGCTACTTGTACAAGCTCTTCCACCTTCACCTCTCCGGTATTGACCATCTCTGCAACTTGTACCGGCCTGTTCTCTGCGATCTCCTTAACGATCGTTCCTAGGTGCCGGTGCTCCCGATTTTCTACGTTGTCTCCTGCATTTAAAATGTCGTCTACCGTTTTGCCGAATAACCTCGCAAACTGCGGAAGCGTTCCGATATCCGGTAGCGAGTCGCCCCGTTCCCATTTCGATACCGCTTGATGACTTACATTCAGTTGATCGGCAAGTTCCAATTGGGTCAGATCCTGGTCTTTGCGAAGCTTCGAAATATAAGCTCCAATTTTACGCAAGTCGAGCATCATATACCTCCGATAAAACAAAATGTACAGTGCGCACTGTCGAAAACAGCATAGCATTTCCGCAAACGCAATCCTATCAAGCGCTGGTTGAATTGTCACATCCGCTTTATTCAACTGCCGGTAGAATTACACCTTATTCGGAGATATCAGTTACTGCACCTTTAGATGCTGAAGAAACTAGCCTTGCATACTTTACTAGTACACCTGAATTTACTTTAAGTGGAGGCTGTACCCATACTTGCGCCCGCTCAGCTAACTCCTCTTCAGTGACATCAAATGTGATCTGCTGCGTCTCGCTGTCGATGGTAATAGTATCCCCGTTTCTCAGCAACGCGATTGGTCCACCTACTTGTGCTTCAGGCGATACATGACCGACCACAAATCCATGCGAGCCGCCAGAGAACCTGCCATCCGTAATAAGGGCAACTTCTCCACCAAGACCTTTACCTACAATTAGTGCCGTAACAGATAGCATCTCCGGCATTCCTGGCCCGCCCTTAGGGCCGCAATAGCGAATGACCAATACATCCCCTTTATGGATTTCATTTCTCAAGATTGCTTCCGTTGCTTCGTCCTCGCTGTCATACACCTTTGCAGGTCCGACAAACCGCAGCTTTTTCATACCTGACATTTTGGCAACGGCACCTTCAGGAGCTAGGTTACCTCTGAGTACAACCAATGGTCCATTCGGTTTCAGTGGCTTATCCAATGGGCGAATAATCTCCTGGTCGTTTCGAAGTGGAGCTGCCTCGGCTAGATTCTCTGCTAAAGTTTTACCAGTCACCGTCAGGCAATCACCATGAAGAAGACCCTCAGCGAGCAACAACTTCATTACTCCCGGTATGCCACCAACATCATTTAAATCCTGCATGGCATGTCGGCCACTTGGCTTCAGGTCAGCCAGGTGGGGAACACGCAGGCGGATTCGCTCAAAATCATCTAATGCCAAATCAACGCCTACCGAGTGTGCAATGGCGAGCAGATGCAGAAACGCATTTGTTGAACCGCCTAGAGCCATAACCACAGTAATCGCATTCTCAAACGCTTTTTTCGTCATGATATCTTTGGGGTAGATATCACGTTCCAGCAGAGATATGACTTGTCTGCCTGCCGCGGCACATTCTGCCGCTTTGTCAGGCGAGATTGCTGGCGTAGAGGATGAACCGGGAAGGCACATGCCCATGGCTTCTGCCGCTGCGGCCATTGTATTGGCGGTATACATGCCACCACAGGAGCCTGGACCCGGACAAACGCTGCATTCTACCTTGTGGAGCTGTTCATCCGTCATTTTTCCATCATGATATAGGCCGACTGCTTCAAAGGCCGTAACGATATCGACGTTTTTACCGTCGAGATTACCCGGTTGAATCGTTCCGCCGTATACGTAAACGGAAGGAATATTCATCCGCCCGATTGCCATCAAACAGGCAGGCGTGTTTTTATCGCACCCACCGATCGCCACGAGACCGTCAAAGCGTTCGGCTCCTGTTACAATCTCAATAGAATCCGCAATGGCTTCCCTACTTGGTAACGAGAACAGCATGCCTCCATGCCCCATTGAAATGCCATCAGAAACTGTAATCGTATTGAAAATCAGCGGAGCGCCACCATGATCGCGCACCCCTTGCTTGGCTTGAATTGCTAATTCATTTATGTGCATATTACATGGGGTTACCTCACTCCAAGTACTAGCTACGCCAATCATCGGCTTTTTGAAATCTTCATCAGTAAAACCAACAGCGCGGAGCATCGCTCTATTCGGTACCCGATTGACACCCTCGCTGATTACCTTGCTACGAATACGAAGATCTTTTTTGTTCGCCATCTTTCTTTGCCCCTGTCTGTTTAAAGTAGTCCGTGTAGCTCCTGCATCGGACGAATGAAATTTTGCTTCATAATTTCTTGAGCGAGTTCACTATCGTTCTTTTCGAAAGCTGTAATAATCAAAGCATGCTCATCAACTGAAGCTTGTGTCGCAGTAACCGGCTGCTTTAGGAACACATATTTAAAGCGTCGTTTATGTATCTGAAGCGATGCGCTGAATGAAGCGACGTAAGAATTATCGGAAAGCTCCACAATGAGATTATGAAACTGTTCATCCACCTCCATTGCTTGGTAAGCTTGACCACTCTTAATAGCATTAGCAAATTCTAAATTAATCGCGCGCAGTTGCTCGATCTGCTCAGGAACTATCACTTTTGCGGCAATTTCTGCTGCTAATGCCTGAAGAACTGCCATTGTCGAATACATCTTAAAGATGTCGTCCTTCTCAATTTCCGTTACTTTTGTTTCTTTTCCAGGATGCATGGAAACGAGCCCCTGTACTTCGAGTAGCTGAAAAGCTTCCCGAATAGGTGTGCGGCTTACGCCAAGCGACTCGGCCAATTCAGCATCGATAAGTTTTTCACCAGGTTGCAACGTGCCATCGATAATCCAGCGTTGAATTTGGGAGAAGACCCGTTCTTTAGCGGACATCCGTGCAGGCGAGACAAAACCTTTAGGTACTGGCATTGTTATCATCCTTACTTTTTCGTTTTCATACATGCAATATATCGCATACATATATTAAATGCAAGTTGAAATACAAACCGTATCCTTAGGTGGCTTCATTTTGCGCAGAAAATACATGTCTATTATTACGTTATCCTGCCTGTTACTTCAATGAAAAATAGGAGCAGCTGCCGCCGGCAAACTGCTCCTTTGTTCACTGAATCGTGCTCGTTAATTTCGCGAAGCACTGTACAAGGATTGCCAACCGCAACAACGTTTGCAGGGATATCCTTAAGGTGAAAAAGCTCCTCCAAATAATAAACCGGCAGCGGATCACTGATCCGCTGCCGGTTCTTTTCCGTACCGAGGGTCGCCCTGACCCTTACGTCACTTATTTATTACCGAGTCGTTCCGCCAAACCGAATAGAAGTCCAATGTATTAAATACTCTCTGATGTCGCCTGTTAAGCTTACGAAAACAAAATGGCCATTTTGTTTTTGACGGTGCCTGAGCGCCTTTGCCGTTAACTCGCCTTCGCTAATCTCGTGCCGCGAACTGATGCCACAGCGTATACGACAAGCGATGTCCAGATGAGCGCGAAGCCGACGAGCAGCACCGGAGAGACCGATTCCTTGAATACGAATATGCTCAATAACAACATAATCGTCGGCCCAATGTACTGTACGAATCCAAGTGCGGACAGCGCCATCCGGGCGGCAGCCCGCGCAAAGAAGAGCAGCGGCAGCGCTGTAACCACGCCTGACAGAAGCAGTTCGACGAACGTGGACGCGGGCAGCGTCCATGCCGTCGTCTTGCCCGCGGCTGCCAAGTAGATCCAGTAGCCGAGCGCAATGGGCAGGACGACTGCCGTCTCCGACAGCAAGCCTACAGAAGCGTCTTGCCCGATCTTTTTCTTAGCGAAGCCGTACAAGCCGAACGACGCGGCCAGCGAAATCGCGACCCACGGGAACCTCCCGTAGTCGATGGCGATGATGAGCACTGCGGAACCAGCAATGGCAATTGCGAGCCATTGGCCACGGTTTGGCTTCTCGCGAAGGAAGACGACCGCCAACAGCACGTTCAGCAACGGGTTCAAATAATAGCCGAGACTTGTCTCTACGACATGGCCGTTGTTGACCGCCCATATGAAGATGAGCCAATTCGCCGCGATCAGCAGTCCGCTGGCGGCAAGTGACAGCAGGAGCGAACGGCTAGATGCAATTCGCTTCATGTCGCCCCAGCGGCGCTGGACGGCAACAAGAATACCCATGAAGACGAACGACCAGACAACCCGATGCGACAAAATTTCTCCTGCCGGCACGTCGTTAAACAGCTTCCAATATAGCGGGAGAACCCCCCACATGATATACGCAATAATGGCGTTGACCAACCCGTTGTTCATACCCAATTCCCCACTTCTATCTCCGATATCTGAACGGATTATACACCTCGCTTCATGCTTAAACAAAGGAAATAATTGGTAAACCCAACAAACAACCACGCCCCAAAAAAACTGTCGTTGTGCATTTAGAGTTAGAGCTACAGTAACTGCATAAAAAGAAAACGCCATTAATTGGCGCTTAGTGGCATTATACCGTTATCTCAAGTCTACCTATCGTTACACCGCGATTTCTCTTTAAAACGGGATATTAAAAGAATTTCGTCCTAAAGATCCCTTTAACTATTGATCAATACCTTAACTATGTATGAATTTCAAGATTTCCCGATTAACCCGCCTTGGGCTTCTCTATGTTCACCGTATGCCCGGCATGATCGACAATGAAATACGAAGCATTGCGGCATAACTTCGCCGCAGCTTCGGCGTGGCCTGCTGGCCACATGGGGCTTTATGAATAATAACCGAATTCAAGGAATCAAACTCCTTCATTAACCTACCAACCTAATTACTAACTAGTATATTCCGCTACTATGTTCACTGTTAGCTCAATAAAACGATGCCAGTTGCTGCCTCAACATACCATCTGCAATGGAAGGAAGACATTCGCTTGCTTTCTCCGAACCGCCATGCCATCATCAAGAAAAGAAGTATTGGCATGCGTAATGAAAGGGCAGGGAGTTTCACATGATTCATTTCAATTCGGATACTTATCAAATCGCATACGCGGGAGAACGCGTTCATCTCCTGCCCAAGGAGTTCGTGCTCTTCCAATTTCTATACGAGCATGCCGGACGCTCGTTCACCCGGGAGGCTTTGCTTGATGCCGTATGGCCGATGGAAGCCCCGACCGACCGGACCGTGGACGACCACATCTACCGCATTCGGAGAAAATTGGCCGGGTGGAACCATCTGTTCCGCGTGGAGACCGTCCGCGGTCAGGGCTACAAGCTCGTGCGCCACGCTCCCGAGTCGAAAGATAATCCGCTATGCTTCGACGAAGAGTTCGCGTTTGACGTGAAGCGTTTATTTTCCAGGTATCACGGCCTTGGCATGGGAGCAGCCATGCAGCTGCTGGCGGAGAACCGTGAGGTTCTCAGCTTGCCGGGCGACCCTTATAATGACGCCTATCTCCGTTTTATACGCAGTGATTTTGAATGGCTCCTAACAATGGACCACATTTCCCTTTGGCAGAAGCTGACGTATGCCGTATATATCCACTCCCTCATTCAACCGGAGCCCGCAGCTACGCTCCCTTACTTCGTAAAGCTTCTTGCCAGGGCCGACACATTGGAATGGCGATATGACTTGCAGCTAAGCCTCGTTAACCTCTATACGGAAGCCGGCAGGCCGGATCATGCGCGTAATGCTCTCGAAGAGATCCGGCAGGAGATTGAAGGACTCAACTCCCCTAGCTTCAAGGCGGTCTTTCTGCTGCAGGAGATTTATCTGGCAATATGGACGGAGAAGCTAGAGACTGCGGACGCCAAGCTACGCGAATGCGACGAGCTCCTGATAAGTCATCCGATCAAGCGCGAGCGGGGAGCTTATCTCGTGGCCATGGCAATGCTCCTATACCGGCAAGGCGATATTCCCGCCGCGAGACTTATATTGGATGAAGGGTTGGAGACGCTCCGCCATACGGAATTTCTCCCCCATCTGCTTTTTAGCTTAAATACATTGCTGCGATTTCTCTCCATCCACGAGTGCGACGAAACTTATCGGTTAGCCTATCAACGGCAGCGGGACCAGCTTGCTGTCCGTTACCGCTTTGAAGAACTGCTGCCTCGAACGGAGCATTTGCTTATAAAACATCTCTGATCATTCTCTGACATTCCCCTGCTACGATTGGATCATAACGATTTCAATCAGGGGGTTTGCCGTTCCGATGTTAAGAAAAAACCGCTCGTTCGCAAAAATGTTCGCCGCCTACGGCCTCTCGGCCTTCGGCGATTATTTCGACTTTATGGCAGTCACGATTCTTCTCGGCTTCATCTGGAAGGCGGATGCGATGACGATCGCGCTGCTACCTCTTTGTTTTGCCGTGCCCAGCATTGCATTCAGCCAGTTGGCAGGTATTTTGGCGGATCGCTGGAACAAACGGAACCTGATGATCGCCACCGATCTCCTGCGCTCGGGATTAACCGTCATGCTCATCTTCGCCCCTAACGCGGGATTACTGCTCGGCTTGATCGCAATCCGATCAACCGCCCGCGTCTTCCACTATCCCGCACAACAATCGATGACTCGGGCAGTTGTTGCGCAGGATCAGCTCTTGCAGGCAACCTCTCTTAACGGAGCCGTCTTCCAGCTTTCCAAAATACTAGGGCCTTTGCTTGGCGCCTCCGTGGCATCCACATTCACCCCCTCCGTCAGTATGGCGGTGAATGCGGGCTGCTACGTCGTGTCCGCCTTCTTGCTCCTGCTTGTCCCCGCCGCCGATGGGCGGGTACCGGCCGCTGCATCACCAATCAGGGAGAAGGGGGGACTGCGGGGCGAATGGCGTGAAGGATGGCGCCTTCTCTGGCACAGCCGCATCTTGCGCATGAGTCTTCTCTTCAGCTTGATCGGGCTGGCCGGCATCCAAATGATTGATGCCCAATTCGCCGTCCTCTTCCGCGAGATTGCCCCGGAACAACCCGAGTTGATGGGTTGGCTCGTGACCGCGATCGGGGCTGGCGGACTCGCGAGCGTAACTTGGCTTCGCCGGTACCAAGAGCTTACGGCGTATGGACTGCTGCTCGGAGGGGGCGTGACGTTGATCGGCCTGATGTTCGCGGCAGCCGGTGCTTTCCGACAAGACAGTCCACTTTGGCTCATGCTGCTGGTATTCTTTATTGGAGGGATCGGTACCGGCTTTACCTCCTCGGGCATGAACTACATTTTGCAGAAGGAAACGCCACCCGAAGCCGTAGGCCGCGTCAGCGGCATATTTGAATCCTTGACTAGCGTCATCTTCGTCATCGCTCCGCTCAGCGGCGGTGCGCTGATCGGTCTCATGGGGGTGAGCCGCACGTTCTTGATCGCCGGGCTCGCGGTTGGAATAATTGGTTTCATCGGAATTGTGCTGCGTTGGCAACTGTGGGGAAGGACGGATGCCCGGAAGCCGGAGGTTTCGCGCAACGCTTAAATCGGTTTGTAATATGGCCAGATACAAACAAGCAACGTCTAGAGCAAGGGTATCATGAACGTCAAATAACCTTCATCAAGTGATGAAGGTTATTTGACGTGTTCTGCTACCACAATGTCTATAGCGATCTGCCGCCCTTACTCCAACAAAAGCTGCAACAGATACTCCAATTAAGATTGAATACGTAGTACGCGTAATATTATAAAACTCTCTTGAATTCTACTTCCCTACAAATAATAAAAGATTCCCCTAAAATTGCTACCTTAAACGTTTCATCATTCGAACCAATCTTAATTTCAGTTGGATTTAGTTGATGCTTTTCCAGGACTTTCGCATATGTAGTAATAACTTTTCCTGGACCTGTGCTAAAAGTCCTTGGTTTTGATTTAATAGCCAATCAAGCTATCCTTTCATAAAGCGTTGAAAATCAATCCAGCCTTCTGTTATTTTCTGATGTTCGATTAATAATTCTCCTATGACTCTATATACCTCATTTGCTTTTCCTTTAAAGTACAATTCCAGAGTTGAAATATCTGATAAATGGTATTTCACCATCCTTCGAATTGCTCACTTCAATAACACCTAAACTTTGCATGCATTCCCCCGGACATTTAACCTTCCATGACCTTCGTAACGGAGGGGCAAATGGAATTAAATGAATGCCTTTGAGGCAAATACCCAAGCACCTTACCTCACCACACATATTATAAAGTATACTCCAGACGTGAGGAGGTGTTGTGAATTATGTCAGGATTTGGCCATGGAAATCAAGTTGGCGGAATTCTAGTACTGTTCATCTTGCTGGTGATTATCGTCTGCGGATGTGGCTTTGTTGGCGGCTGGGGAGGCGGTTACGGCCCACAGGTAGGTGGTGTAGGCACTGGAAAAGGGTACTACTAATCATTACAAGCTTCTTGCCTTCACGACAGCTGGCTAACGATATTCCTCTAAAATATAAAACAAAAGACCTCTTGACGGAGGTCTTTTAAGTTTGCTCTTTCCAATATTATTCCTACGATATTTTCTCAATGCCGGATTCAAAGTTGGCGTCGGTGTTTCTTACTTAAGCTATCGTCTCTGGTTAGTTGAACTTAACCCTAATTGACTTCTTGCCCCATAGCTAAACATATAAGGTATTATGACAGCTCACAACTTAATACTTCATTTCATCGAACACCTACAGATCTTTTGCATTACTCTGCCATATGCGCTAAAATCTTTATATCGACAAATATGCAGGTCTATATAAGGAGGTTCTCACGCTTATGTCCCCCCGTACCAAAGAACAAAATGAGCTCATACGTATACAGCGCAGAGAACAGATCCTGGACGTCGCCGCGCGATCTTACTTTCGCACGGGAGGTAGCTTTGATATTCGCGACGTCGCCCGTGAAGCAGGGCTTGGTTACGGCACAGTATATCATTATTACCCCAACCGGCATTTATTAATAGAAGATGTGTTGTGCAGCGGCTTTGACAGATGCGAGCAAGTTATCGTGGAATGGGCGAACATCAGCGGCAGCCACCCCGATGACTGGCAGGTGTTGACCTATTGCAAAGCGCTCCTCCGGCTGTGGCAATCAGACGCCCGTGCATATCTTGTCTACAAAATGGCGGCGGAACATTACGCAGGCTTGCCTGAGAAGGATCGCTACCACGCAAAGAGACGATTTACGGAACGTCTGTACGTTCCACTTCAATCGATCGCTCAGTGCGAAGACGATAGCGTTGACCATATGCTTGCTGTGCTGATCGGCTGCTGTGGACTGTACTATTATGCAGGCAATTCTGACCTTGACATCGATCGAATTGCCCGTCTCGCCTTGCAAGCTATTACGAAGGAGTCCTGATACGAACATGGTCATTTTAAAAAGCAAGTATGAAATTGAGGCTATCCGGAAGGCATGCCAAGTAGTGGCGGAATGCCATCGTACAATCGCCCCGCTTATCAAACCGGGCATTACCACCAACGAGATTGATCGCATTTTTGAGGACATTATGTTGAAGTACGGCGCAAAGCCATACCAGAAAGGCTATAAGGGCTATCAATACGCGACCTGTGCCTCCGCCAACGATGTGATCGCACATGGCTTCCCTAGCAATAAGCCACTCGAAGAAGGCGATATCGTGACGATCGACACGGTCGCTGAACTCGATGGCTGGCTCGGCGATTCGGCCTGGAGTTATGCGGTCGGGCAAATCTCGCCGACTGCCGAGAAGCTGATGCGTGTCACGAAGGAATGTCTTGACCTGGGCATCGAGCAGGCGCAGCCCGGCAATCGGCTCGGCGACGTGACGAGCTCGATTCAGCAGCATGCGGAATCACACGGCTTCGGTGTCGTGCGCGATCTTCTTGCCCATGGCATCGGCCGCGACCTGCACGAGGAGCCGACTTATGTGCATGTCGGCAAGCCCGGAAAAGGCCTCCGTCTCAAGGAAGGCATGGTGTTCACGATTGAACCCATGATCACCGAAGGTACTTACTTCATGACAATCGATCCGGACGGCTGGACCGCACGGACGATGGATAACAAGCTTGCCGCCCAATATGAGCATACAATCGCTATCACGGCTGAAGGCCCACAAATTTTGACCGCACAATAGAAAAAAAGAAGTCGACCAACGAAATGGTCGACTTCTTTTTTTCGTATCATCTTCTTTATTCATTACAGGTGATCGTGTAAACGATATCCCTTTCCTATATTCAAGTTCAACTGTAATTCCATTCAATTAACCTGCCCTTTACTTCAACAACAAAACGGCAGCGGCCAACCGCCTTCAAAAATGTTTTTGCTTCCTCATTTCCTGTCAGCTGTAGCAAATTGGGTTCATCTATAGGGCTTGCAATGACCGAAAATATTAGGAAAGGACAACACTTCTATACAAAAAATAAAAAAGCCGCGGTATATGCGACTTTCGTTGTATATATGTTCTTGTCGTCCGACATATTTCTAGTTGCATCCATAATCTCATTGGGATCCTCTTCTTTATATGCGTTCATTTATTCTGATCAGCAATTTTTTTAAGATTTGCTGCTCCTCGTCATTAAGGACTTGAACGATCTCATCCTCCACCTTTTGGAATGAGTTATTAAAACCTTCAATCAATTCAACCGCTTTTGGTAATACATATATATTTTTTTGCCGTTCATTATTGGCCGGGATTTTGCGCTCGATGAACCCTTTTTGCTCTAGACCTTGAAGCATGCTTGTAATGCTCGCCCCACGTAGATGAAACCGGTCTGCAAGATCCTTTTGAATAATATGATTATTTTGGTTCTCATAAATATAATCGATTACTTTTCCTTGTTGAGAACTTAATCCTAGCTCTTTTATACTCTCGTCCGCTCTTTTCTTTAACTTAAGACCGATAATTTGAAACAAATCCATATATGGCGTATCTTTTCGGGAATGCATGATCGTCCCATCGTCCCCTCTGTAATTGTTAGGAATCTAATTGTAAGTAGCTAAAATATACAGTGATCCTATAGGATTGTCAAATAAATGTTAGCTTATTGACAGTTAGTTTTCTAACAGTTATACTCCGAAGTGTCGAGTCGCAATCTAGGAGGAATTGAAATGGAGAAAGTAAATCAAAATGCTGCATTAGAACAAATTACGGCGATTACAAATGTACGAATCTTTGATGGATATCAAATTATTGCTCCCAGACATATTGTCATTAAAGGGGAGTCCATTATTTCAGTGGGCGGAAACATTCCAGCCGATGCAACGATTATCGATGGTGAAAATACGACACTAATACCTGGTCTGATTGATGCACATGTCCATACCTCAATCGGCGGATTACGAGATGCCTTAAAATTCGGCGTTACAACAGAACTCGAAATGAATGGCGATTTCACTAAAAGAGGGCGCGAAATTCAGTTGAAAAATGCGGATGACGTCGCGGACGTCCGTTCTGCCGGTACAGCAATTACCGCTCCCGGTGGACACCCAGATGAATTACTGCCGGATGGAGATGAAATACCGGAGTTTATATTAAAGGAACTAGAGAAGTTATCGGAGGAAGACAGGGAAGCAATGTTGGCCGCATACGCTCACGATCACGAAGAAATACCGCAAGTGACGACAGTTGAAGAAGCGATCAAACATGTGCATACCCAAGTGGAGAATGGAGCTGACTATATTAAGATCATGATCGAAGAAGGAACGGTCATGAATGCGCCTGGCTTGCCTGTTCTAAGCGATGAGATTCTAAAAACAGCCGTGTCTGAAGCCCACAAATTCGATAAGTTGGTCATCGCCCACGTCTTGACGGCTCTTTCATCGAAAGCAGCCATCGATTTTGGAGTCGACGGTTTGGGCCACTTGTTTATCGATAGACCTGAGTTCACGTCCGAATTAGTTAAATCCATAGCGGATTCAGGAGCTTTTGTTACACCGTGTTTGGTGTTGAATTCATCGATTATTGGAAATACGGCATCGGAATTGGCGAAAGATCCGCGGGTTCATTCCAGATTAAGTCCGGATTGGATCGATATTTTGAACTCAAGCTTCAATACGTTCCCACAAGGCAATATGGAAAATAGCTTTAAGAATGTAATGGATCTTCACCGTGCCGGAGTTGATATTCTTGTAGGGACGGATGTCGCGCCGGTTCCCGTTCCGAACCTTGGTGGGCTTGCTCATGGAGCCAGTGTCCACCACGAAATGCAGCTTCTGGTGAAGGCTGGGTTCACTCCGATCGAAGCTCTTCAGTCGGCTACTTCCAAACCGGCCCGTTGTTTTGGTCTTCATGATCGAGGCCGGATTACCGAAGGTGCGCGTGCTGATCTTGTTCTCATAAACGGTGATCCGACCACTAATATTTCGGATACCCTGTCGATCAAATCCGTGTGGTTCAATGGTTCGCAGAAACTAGGTTAGAACCGGAGGGACATTGATCTGGTAGTCGTTCCTGGCAAGAAGATTAATAGATTAAAGTCGAATAGGGACTGTAGTCTGCAGTCCCTATTCTTGGTGATTTTACGATCAGCAAGGGCATAATCTCGCGGCGGGCAACCCGCTATAAAAGATAAACTTTTAGTTTTTAGAAGTTTATGAAAGTGTTATTCGTGTGGCATGAAAACATAAGTTAAATTCCCCGCCCTATAATACGGATAATCCATCATCTTTTGAACCTTTTTCACCACATCCGCATTCGTTAATGACTCAACAAGGTACAAACCTAAATCAATAGAAGCTGATACACCGCCACCTGTAAAAGTATCTCCATCCCGTACAATACGAGCCTTAACAACCTCTGAGCAATAAGGAGTCAACAAATCATATGCAGATGGATTCGTTGTTGCCAATTTACCATTTAAGAATCCTGCAGCCCCTAAAAGTAATGCACCTGTGCAGACAGATACTTTGTACTGTACATCATGAGCACTTTGAATCCATGAAACAAACTTGGTATCATATCTCAGTTCTCTAGTAGGCATACCACCTGGGATAAATATTAAATCATACCCAGATAAATCTGGATAAATATGCTTAATTTTTATTGTCATACCTCGATCGTCTGTAATTTCATCTTTGTTTGCACAGAGATCCCACGAAACTCCTTCTTTGACATTTAGAATTCTTAACCAGGATACCGCATCGTAAAAACCAACAAAATCTAACGTTGTCATCTTGTCAAATAGAACATAAGCAATTTTCATTTCATAACACCTACCCTTTCAAGAATGGGAAATAAAAAAAGCATCTGATCTAAGATCAAACACTTTGCCCAGGCGAACGGCGTATGAAATATGTGCTTCCTTGTGGTACTCCACGTTTTCGCCAGTCGCACATACCTAATTAACCTCAACAAATTTGTACCATAATTATCCTGTTATTTCAAAGCTTTTTGAAGTAATCTGCCCTTTACTTCAACTACCCAATCATTTAACTTAACGACGAAGGAGCAGCTGCCGCGGTGGCAAACTGCTCCTGGATGGACTCAAACTAACGTTCTCTGTTAGTTGAAGGTACAGGGATTTGTAATTTATGAATTGAATACTTCTCTATTTGCTTTAACAACATCATGAATGGAAAATGTTCCACCTGAAGCTATCAGCTTTTCCATGACCTTTTCGCGCAGAAGCGGCGCTTTTTCTTTATTCGCTTTTGTTAAGGCTATAGCTAGTTCCTCTTTTGTAAGTTCGGTGCAGTACGCTGGGGTTCCTGGCTGTTGTCTCCACGAATCGCTTAAAGAACCGCTATCTACGGCATCGAAGCCAAGATCGTTTGCTACACCCATGATGATTTGTTTATGGGATAGGTCATCGCCAGCAACCGCTATAGCAATGCGTCCATCCGTCCCTTCGGGAGTTCCATGATGCTCTAACGTATAGGCTAAGAAATTGTTGAACGCTTTAATGATGGGTCTTCCCAAATGATTGGACACCCAAACACTTTCAACCATTCCATTCTCCACGTCTTCGATTGTACCGCTGATTTGAGGATAATAATTTGAAGTGTCTACAACGACGACTTCCTCCCCAACTTTATCTATAATGTTGCGAATGCTTGGCAATGCATAGAAAGGGATCGATGTTATAAGAACATCGATATTGTTAATGACATCTTCTACGATCACAGGTGTTCCTGTAAGATTTTTCCCTTCCAAGCGTTCAATCCCACGAGCGTCTGCAATCTTGACATCATGTCCATTATCAACCAATTTTTTCGCAATATTAGATCCGATTGGTCCTGCACCTATAATTCCAAATCTCATTTCCATTCCTCCAATATCCTATTTCATGGTCCCTTGATTGAGTAATCTGTATACATGTACTACTATATATACGTTGCTCGGATATTTGAAGAAGGCAATAAAAATGGACATAGTACACTTTTTCGTACCTAACAGCAGAAATGAGTGATTAAGGTGTCTAGAATAAATGAGGATGAATTTAGTGAAGAATGTAAGAAAGATCATAGAGAGCTATATGGCATTGCCTATACTCAAAACATACTTTCGGGACGTTGGAAGTATCTAATTCTTTGGTTTTTAAAATTTAACCCTCGTCGATATAATGAAATTAAGACTCATTTAGGGGGAATTTCACAAGGATCCCTAACAAAACAACTTCGAGAATTAGAAGCGGATGGCTTAATTAATCGCAAAATTTATCCAGAGGTACCTCCGCGTGTTGAATATTCATTAACATTGAAAGGAGAGGAACTAATCCCCATTATTGATTTAATGGAACATTTCGGGAAGAAGTTTGGGGATAAAATAGAATAAAAACTGGACTTCTTAAATTAATCTGCCCTTTAGTATTAAAGAACTGAAGTATTGCTAACGGTATTCCGCTTGAAACGATCCACCCAAAGCAAACAGCCCGCGAAGCCATAGCCTCGCGAGCCGTCTTGGGCCCACATGTTTCCCATTTGTAGAGATATTCTTACACCCGCTTTTTATACGCCCTCATGGCAAAGATATATGCCACGACCGTGATTCCGACGCACCATGCAAGCGCGACCCATATATCATTGCCCACCGGTTGATCTGATAGCAGCGCACGAATCGCTTCCACGATCGAGGTCACCGGCTGGTTCTCTGCAAAGGCGCGAACGACAGTCGGCATTGACTCAGTCGGCACAAACGCCGAGCTGATAAACGGCAGGAAGATAAGCGGATAGGAAAATGCGCTTGCGCCTTCCACCGATTTTGCGGACAGTCCGGCAATCGCTGCAACCCAAGTCAAAGCCAGCGTAAACAGCACGAGTATACCGGCTACGGCAAGCCATGGCAGCACCCCCGCCGACGAGCGGAAACCCATCACGAGCGCTACGAGAATGATGACGATAAGCGAAATGACGTTGGATACCACCGAGGTCAGAACATGCCCCCACAGCACGGCGGAACGCGTTATCGGCATGGTGTGGAACCGCTCAATGATGCCCCGTTGCTTATCCAGAAATAGGCGGTACGACGTATAGGCTATACCGCTTGCAATCGCAATCAGCAGGATACCGGGCAACAGGTAGTTCACATAGTTATCCGTACCGGTCTGGATTGCTCCACCAAACACATAGACGAACAGCAGCATCATCGCAATCGGAGTGATGCAGACCGTGACGATGGTGTCCATGCTGCGGAAAATATGGCGCATGGAACGTCCAAGCATAACACCCATATCGCTGAAAAAATGTTTCTTCACTGTTTCCATTTTTACATTGCCTCCTTTTTACCGATGATTGCAAGGAAGATCTCTTCCAATGAAGGTTGTTTTTCCACGTACTCCGCCTTTGCTGGCGGAAACAGCTTTTTCAGTTCCTCAAGCGTGCCATTGGCAATAATCCTACCCTCGTGCAGAATGGCAATTCGATCGGCAAGCTGCTCAGCCTCATCCAAATACTGCGTGGTCAAGAATACCGTGGTGCCGCCGCCCGCCAGCTCCTTGACGATCTTCCAAACCTCGATGCGAGCCTCGGGGTCAAGTCCGGTAGTCGGCTCGTCGAGGAAAATAACCTGCGGTTTTCCCACAAGGCTCAAGGCGATGTCGAGCCTGCGGCGCATACCGCCCGAATAAGTAGATGCTTTTCGGTCCGCGGCATCCGTCAAGCCGAAGCGTTTAAGCATATCGTCCGCAACCTGACGCGGATTTTTAAGATGCCGCAGCTTGGCGATCATAATAAGATTCTCCCGCCCGGTCAAAATCTCGTCAACCGCGGCGAATTGCCCGGTCAAACTGATCGACTGCCGCACATGGTCCGGCTTTGATGCAACATCAAAGCCGCACACGGTGGCGGTTCCGCTGTCCGGTTTGAGCAGCGTGGTGAGGATTTTGACGGTCGTTGTCTTGCCCGCCCCGTTGGAGCCGAGCAGGGCGAAAATACTGCCCTTTTCCACCTCAAAATCTACGCCCTTTAAGACATGAAGCTGCTTGTAGGTTTTTTGCAGTCCTTTTACTTGAATGGTCTTGGTTTGTACGGTTTTCATTTGGTTACCTCCCTTATATTAAATGACTGTGACTTTTGACAAATTAGCATCCATGCCTTTGAGAGCAGCAAATGTCAGTTTATCCATCGTTGCGTTGTCAAAGCAGATGGTTTTGATCAAGCGATAGTATTTCTTAGTCAGAGTAAAACCCGGGTGGAAAGAAACATTTTTTAATGTAGCGCCCTTGAACGAAGCGTTGCTTAATGCCGCCCGGTCAAACTTAACGCCGATAAACGTCTGTCCGTCGAAACGCTGCCCGCTCAGATCTGAGTACTTGAAATCAACCCCGTCAAATAAACAGCCTTCAAATATCGTTGTCTTAAGATCGGTCGTCGCTAACGTGACGTCGGTCAGTCTAACTCCCGTGAATTTAGCTCCGTCAAGCTGCGAACTATTGAAATTGGTTCGTACAAGAATCGACTTGTTGAAGCTTGCATTCGAAAGGTCAAGCGCTAACAAGCTGCAGTCCGTTAGATTCGCGCCATCAAAAATGGCATGGCGTACATCGCTGCCCTTAAACGAACTGCCGGTCAAATCCGCCCCCGAAAAGTCGGAACCATGCAGCGCGCTGCCGTTAAACTGTCCTTTATGGGCCGTAACGCCTGCTAAGTCGCTCTTCGCTAGGTTGCTTCCGCTAAAGTTGGTCACTACATTACGTTCCTGCGAGCGGGAAGTCATTGTTAATTTCTGATTCATAACATTCACATCTCCTTATAATAAGTTTTCTATACTACGCTTTTAACCCGGATCACCTATACATACCAACCGACGGTATGTATAGGTGAAAAATAAGCTGCCTTTCGACAGTTTACTTCTCTATGCTGACTTCTCTAGCTGACATACGAAACAGTTCCTCGTATCGTTGAAATATTTGCTCATCGAACAGGTCAAGCCCCAGGCCTTTCAGTATTTCATCGAAAAACCTTAACTTGCGCAACATCATCTCGGGCGAAGCTGGAATGACCGCCGGGTTTAGCCATATATTGGTGAGAATCATTAACGCTTCGCTAAGCTCCCTTGGATAATCGGTTCGGATCGATCCGTCTCGCATACCCTGTTCGATGATGGGCTGGATATAGACGGGTACGGCTTTTTCGATGATGTTCTCGATCTGTGCCGCCAGCATCTTCGGATTGCGTAAGAGGTTCGGAGCCACCGATGCCATTTCGTCTTGGGCGGGATTGTCGAGTGAGACGCGGGAAATTTTGCGAAGCTTTTCCAGTCCGTTCAGCCCATTGTCGTCCCGGACACCGGACAGCATCTCGTCAACACCCTTGAACAAATGGTTGGTGACGGCTTCCAAGATCTCCTCTTTCGACTTGAAGTGATGGTAAATCGCCCCTTTTGTCAACCCACCCAGCTCGTTGATGATATCCTGAATGGAGGTCTGCTCGTATCCTTTTTGAATGAACAGGTTAAGAGCTACGGTTAGGATTTGATTGATTGTTTCTTCAGGATATTTATTCCTTGCCATTCGTCTTCTCCTTCCATACATTCGGTTGGTATGTAACAAATATATCCGATTGACCTTATGATGTCAATCCCTCCCAAAAAAATATTTTGTATTGGGGTGCTTTCGCCCTTCGGTACCCTTTAATAGTCATATATTCAGACGAATTCTTTTTTAGAGAGGTTCAATCTTTATCCCTGCACAATAAGAATAAGCAACCTTACGGGAATGGCGTATCCGAACTCAATACCAATTTATTTTTCAAAATTTACGCTTCCGAATCCATGAGACCGATGAATTCCCGGATCGGCTGTCGTCTATATAAACGAAGGCATAAATGAACACAAACTAATTTGACGAAGAGGTGTTTTGAAAATGGCATTAACGTCCGCATTCACGAGCTTCAACCTGCCTGTAAAAAACGTAGAACAATCGAAAGCGTTCTTCACCGGACTCGGATTTGAGCTCAACCCGCAATTCCCCGAGAACGAGAATTCGGTAGCCATCGTGATCGGCGACAACCTGCAGGTCATGCTGATCAATCAAGCATTCTTTAATACGCTCACGGAGAAGGAATCCGTCGATACGAGCAAGTATGCTCAGATGACGATCGCATTGGCCTTCGAGAGCCGGGAAAAGGTCGATGAAATCGTGAATACCGCGGTCTCCTTGGGCGGGAAATTGCACGCTGAACCTGAAGATCATGGGTTCATGTATCATTGGGGCTTCGTGGACTTGGACGGCCATCTGTGGGCCATTAACTACATGAACATGGATGCGGCACAAGGTTAAGGCTAACGGAGAGCACGTCGTACTAGGGTTCAAAAAGAAAGACGCCGGGCATCTTCCCCGGCGTCTTCTTCGCGATGATTAGTTTTGTTCGGTATAGACTTTGAAATTTTCCATGATTGCTTGCCAGCCTGCTTGCTGGAACTCGACGGGATTGGAGCTTTCCGCGTCGAACGTTTCAATGACCTTCGTCTCATCCCCTTGATCGACGAAAGCAATATCCACTCTTCTTCCGTCTTCCATGGTGTAGCCGATCGCCTCATGCCGATTCACGACATCGTAGACGCCGCCAAAATCAAAGCCCATGCTGCCATCCTTCGCTTCCATCCGTGTCAGAAACTTGCCGCCGACCCGCAGATCGTTTTCGGCTCTCGGCGCATGCCACTCCTCGGACGCTTGATTCCAATTCGTGATGTGATCCGGCTCGGTCCAATAGCGCCATACCTTCTCGACAGGGGCTTGAATGACGGCCTGCACGGTTACTTTCGTCGGTTGACTCGTTTCCATTTTAAATAGACACCTCTCTCATGATATTCGTTGTTTGGTTATTCTCAATGATATAGACGTAAGTCAATGACGAAATTCATTGGTCAATTTGCTCAGGCAGCCCAAATCGCGAAAATAATGGCGTATGAATGAAGTTTTGAACGTGCAGGATTTGATTTTCTTTGGTTCGATGACGTGAATGCCCCAAGGCACCATGCCAGATCCATCTTTGCCCGGCATATACTGGGCCAACGCCGGATCCACATCTCGAAGGGCGGCATCGACAGCTTAATACTGAATTTCAATATCGTGAGCCTTACACCATCCAATTACTAATTCCTTTATTTTTCTTTCTTTGTAGTCATACCATTGCTTATCAACACCTTGTTCAATAATGGAATCTTTGAATCTTCGGAATGCTCCTCGCCCTTGAATTTCCTCAAACAGTTTTTCTCGAATTTTTTCATCTTCTAAAGCCCCAATAAAATCTTCCATGAGTTCATATTCATTGAAGTCGTTTCTTAATGTAAAGTCGATATAAATCCCGTTTTCATCTTCAAGAACCTGGATTGCTTTTTCGATGTTCTCTCTTTGCCATTCAGGAAATTTCTCGAGTGGATCTTCATCTTCAGCCGCTCCAATTTCTTCTCTTGTAAGCATAAAAACTTCTCCTGTTGCTGAATTAATATAAGTAAAAGTATCGTCTATTTGCATCTCAATTTCACCAACTAAATCAATTAACTTAACTGTTTTCTTAACCTTCATAATCAATTTCTCCCTTTATAATTACTTTTTAATATACATCTTGTCCAAAAAAACAAAACGGCTAATCTTGGGCGAGAAATAACTCCAGACTGCCGCTCTATTGAACTCTCTCAATTTAAACTCATTTTTGTACAAATGAAAAAGTATCCGCCACAGCTGTAGCCATATCCTTTTAATTCAAACTATCGTTCCCAGTTAGTTGAACCAATAACGGTATGCGGTAAAAGAAATCCAAATAAAAGCTACAATCCACACCAAAATAATTATACTTCCAACAAGCCAATTTTTCGGTTTTCCATTCTTCATTCGTTCCTCGGCTTTTACTGTACACTCCTGAATGACATTACCAGGTATCATTTTCAATGATATCGCTACGCCAAGTGGAACAAGTATTACATCATCCAGATATCCTAATATGGGTATAAAATCTGGTATCAAGTCAATTGGGCTAAATGCGTATGCAACAACAAATATGGCAAATACTTTTGCATACAAAGGAGTTCGATTATCCTTATATGCAAAATAAAGTACAAAAACCTTCCTTTTAAGTTGTTTAGCCCACATCTTTATGTTCTCAATCATGAACGCTAGTTCTCCTGTTTTCTATACTGTTTTCCCCATAATACCACGCTCTAATGCCATTTTACTTCAACAAAAACAGCAGCTGATCCCCTTACCGGCTGCTGCTGTGTTATTCCGAACTAACGTTCCCCTTTAGCGTAATGAGCTACTTTGCAAAAAAAGGGAGCTATGTATTCCAGATCAGCAAAGTAAATTGGATTATATTTTATTGCTCCATCAGGTTTTCTAACCTTCAATAAGCCTTTAAAATCCATATCGTGAACAACCTGCGCTGTTTCCTCAAAAAGCTCCCGTATAGCGCATTCTTTAGCTGTTTCACCATCATTTCTTCCTCCAGCAGGTAATTCCCACTGTTCTCTCCATGTATTAAAACAAATAAGATATTTAGCATCAAATCTAACCACCGCGTATGATCCTGCCAACGGTTCATATTTCATTAGTTCATGTTCATTCAATGAAATACACTCTAAAAACTCGTACCCGATTTTATTAATAACAGCTGCCAATTAAAGAAAATGCTCTTTACTTCCATAAAAATAGCAGCCACTGACTTGCGGCTGCTGCTCGTAGTTGTATGGAACTAACGTTTCCCGTTAGCGCAATCAAAGACGCCACTCCATTACGCCCTCTTCGTGAAAATCTGGAAGGTGACGCCGAATATGTCGGTCACTATCCCGTACGCGGGGCTGAAGTGGATCTCCTGCAGGGGGAGATCCACCTGCCCGCCCTCCTTCAGCGCCTCATAATACTTCCTGGCTTGCTCCTTATCGGCGACGGTTATGCAGATGTTCACCTGATTGCCCTGCGCGAACCGAGCCCCCGGATCGGTATCGGCGACGAACAGATCCGTTCCTCCGATCTTCAGGACGGAATGGGCCAATCGGTCCCTCGCCTGCTCCGGCACCGCTTGTCCGGCTTCTCCGGGCGCTTCGCCGAAGGTCTGCTTGAATACTACCTTCGCGTCCAGCGCTTGCTCGTAAAAGGCGATCGCCTCCCGGGCGCCTCCGTCCAGCATAATAAACGGGGTCAATTGTACTTCCATGGTTATACAGCTCCTTCAACCTTTAGGATTGATCTCTCCCTGATAGTGTAAACTTTAATGGTGACAACTCCTGTCATAATCAATAGTTTTTTTACGAACAGATTGATCTGACTCGGCCGCTACATTAAAACATAACCGGAAGCCCTTTGTAATACCCCACTATCCTGCCCTTTACTTTAACAAAAGCTGCAGCAGATCCACCTGTCTGCTGCAGCTTTATTGATTGAACTATAGTTCGCCGTTAGTTCAATATCTTCTCCATAGCCATGACATCTACAAAATTACCGTCTATAATCCCTTGCTTAATAAAGATGCCCACTTCGCGGTATCCTTGTTTACGATATAATCCTTGACCTAAGCTGTTGAATGGGAAAGTAAAAAGAACAATCTTATAAAAACCATTTTGTAAGGCAGCGTCTTCAAGAGCAGCAAGCAATATACTTCCAATCCCCTGCCCTCGGTGATCTCTTTGAATGTAGATTGACAAATCAGCCACACCATCATAAGCAGAACGGGGAGAATACTTATTTAAGGATGCCCACCCTACAATTGCATCCCCTTTAACAGCAACTAGAACTGAATATCGCTCACTGCGGCCATTGTACCAGCTTTCCATATAGCTGATATCTTTTGGTTCAACTTCAAGAGTGGCAATACGGTCTTCAATTCCTTGATTATATATGGATAACACATCTTTTAGATCCATTAATGTTGCATGTCTGACGAGTATCGCCGGCATTAGCTCTCCTCCTGTTTCGTTATAGAGCGTATAATCGTTTTTGAAGCTTTGCCTAACCCAAGTATAAATCGAAATGTAGGACCATGACTATGTGCAGATAAAGGCCCTGCGAAGAATAGCCCTTTCAGATTGCTTTCAAAGTTCTGATTTAGTTTCGGAAATGCTCCATTCTCTTCTTCTCTAACAATCTGTTTTTTTAGGTGGTCTTCAACAAAGGGTAACTTATCTATATCAATTTTAAAGCCGGATGCAACGATAATATGATCAGCGTATGTTTCATCACCATTAGTGAATTTTAGCTGTACTTTGTTATTTACTACCCTCACCTGATTTATAGTTATGTTTGCAAACACAGGTACCTTCTCTTCAACTAACGGTTTTAAAAAGCGTGCAATAGGTACGGTTACTGAACCGGCTTTCCATAGCAGTCTTTTTAAGGGTCGTGGGAGCTTATAAAAAAAATCACCTATTCTTCTTAAGATCAATTCGCCTATCCGACTTCCGCCGTATACATGCCTCTTTTTCCTATACAGGAGCTTAACCTTTGATTTAGCCTGGTATAATAAAGCTGCAGCCTCCCAAGCACTCTGTCCGCTTCCAACAACGACAACATATTTGTCACGAAACTCATCAAAGCTGGTATAACCTAAAGTATGGGACACATAGGACTCAGGCAATTCGCTGTACAGTGACGGGATAAATTGAAAATCTTTAACCCCTGTTGCTATTACAACGTTTTTAGCCTCCAACTTATCACCCGACTCTGCCGTAATCGTATAAAACGATCCATTGTAGCTTACATTACGAACAAGCTCTGATGTGAACTGGATCCCAGCCCTTTCAACAAACCAAAAGGCATAGCGTACAAATACGGTGCGTGGCAAAGGAGATTCGAGGTCTGTATTTGTTTCTTTCGCAAACAGTTGAATAGTGTATTCCCCTTCAGGATCAGAAAAACTAACCAGGTCATGCGGCGTTCGAATGTACATGTTTTGTGGCATCTGATTCTTCCAGAAATCCATGGGATATCCAAACAGTTTGTAGCTTAGTTTCTTTGCAGCGGCATGTGCTGCTACCGATATCCCGTACGGTCCAGCCCCAATAATAATGAGATCTAACATTTTAGAAACCTCCTGCTTCTGGTAATTTTAAAATTGATTATACACAATTACTTGCAATTTGCAAATATAAATGCTATAACTGATTCAGGAGGTCATGCAAATGGAAAATGTGAGAACTATGTTTCAGATCCTGTCCCGAAATTTTGGTTTGTTAAACGAACAATGCTGCGATTCCTGCTGCGGCCAAGAGGTATCACTTGTACAAAGTCATATTCTTTATGAAATTAATCGTCAGCATAATCCCTCCATGCAGGATATTGCTGGGGCTCTTGGAATGGACATCACCACTTTTAGCAGACAGGTTAAAACCTTGACTGATAAAGGATTAGTAAAGAAAACGCCGCACCCTTCTGACCAACGAATCAATATTTTATCGCTAACACCTGAAGGATTAAGCGTTGAAAATGCGATTAACCTTACTGTAAATACTCAACTGAATGGCGTCCTGTCAACAATGAGTCATTTTGAACGAGAAACAGTTCTACGCTCCATTCAATTGTTTAATGATGCTATGCAAAAATCAGCAGCATGTTGTGTGCCTCCAAAATAATGGAGGTTTACTTTTTATCATATATTTGCAAATTGCAAATAAAATCTAGGGAGGAAGTACAAAATGAATAAACCATTACCAACAGCTATTATCGGTGGCGGGCCAGTAGCATTAGCTGCTGCTGCACAACTTGTAAAAAGGAATATGCCCTTTATTTTATTTGAAAGAGGCACTCATATCGCGTCCTCTGTACTTAGTTGGAAACATGTAAGGATGTTCTCCCCTTGGGAATTTAACATAGATACAGCTGCTAAGGAGCTCCTTATGGAGTCTGGGTGGCACGCTCCAGTAAAAGATCACATGCCTACGGGGCTGGAATTAATTAATGAGTACCTATTACCACTATCTCAGCTAAAACAATTACAACCCTTTATTCATCTTCAATCATCGGTTAAAGCTATCTATCGAAAAGGATTCGATAAAATGAAAACGGCCGGCCGGGATCTTGCCCCCTTTATTATTGAATATGAGCAGCACGGTAAGTTATTGCGTAAAGAAGCTTCTGCTGTCATTGACGCCACCGGCACATGGCTCACACCTAACCCGATGAGCACAAGTGGTCATCCTGCTGAAGGCGAGATCAATAATAAAGATCACATTCAGTATGGTATCCCAGATATTCTGGGTGCAGATAAAGGACGATATGCACGGAAGAACATCGTTGTTGTAGGCAGTGGTCACTCGGCCATTCAATCACTCACATTGTTAAATGAGTTGAAAATGGAGATCCCGGAAACAACAATCCATTGGGTACTAAGAAAGCAAAAGGTTTCGGATGCCTTTGGCGGCGGAGAAAATGATGGGCTGCCGGCTCGCGGAGCACTAGGTACCCGAGCTAACCAATATGTACAACAGGGCAATGTACAGGTTCATACCCCATTTCTTATTGATGAACTCAGAAAAGAATCAGAAACCTTATCACTACATGGCACTAAATTAGATAAGGCATACTCTCTTGATAAAATCGATGAGGTTATTGTAGCAACGGGAGCAAGACCTGATTTCTCGTTCCTTTCTGAATTGCGATATGCAGCTGATACTGCTGTGGAGTCCGTCCCACAACTTGCTGACTTGATTGATCCTAATATTCATAGCTGTGGCACTGTGCGCCCTCATGGTGAAGCGGAACTTCGTCAGCCTGAAAAAGATTTTTATATTGTGGGATCGAAAAGTTACGGTCGAGCTCCGACATTCCTGCTAGCTACAGGCTTTGAACAAGTTCGTAGTGTTGTTGCTGCACTAGCAGGTGATTTTATAGCAGCTCGTGAAGTGCAACTTCATCTCCCGGAGACTGGCGTCTGCTCTGTGTCCAGGTCACAAGAAATAAGTGATAACAACAATAGTTGCTGTACGCCTGCCCCGAAGAAGGTGACTATTCGGCCAATCGAAGTGACCACTATTAGTAGTGGCTGCTGCAGTCCAAAAAATGAATCTACATCATGCAAAACGGATAGAGGATGTTAAAGTGATGAGAAGCTTCTGCTAAATGCAGAAGCTTTTTATTATAGGTCTACTTTGTTATCTGGACATTAACTTTTGTTAACCCCAAGTTAAATAAGTAATTACTGATATAACTATTTACTTATATAATTGATCGCGTATATAATTACCCTGTAATTAGAAAGCTAGTTATGGAAAGGGGGCAAAATATGCAATCGATTGAGGAGATGTCCGATGAGCTTAAGCTTCTCTCCGATAAAACTAGGTTATCCATTATGGCGCTTTTACGGCACCGAGAGATGTGCGTCTGTGATATCGTTGAAATTTTAGAAACAACTCAACCGAATATTAGCCAACATCTTAAAAAACTAAGAATGGGCGGTCTAATTAACGAGGAGCGCCGTAGTCAGTGGATTTACTATTCATTGAACTTAGATGACAAGAATTATTTGAAGCAGTTGATTGATCAACTTCCATCTATGCAAGAGAAAATCAATACAGTTAAAGGCTGTACTTAAACCAGGAGGCATTATGCTGGCTATTGCATCAATCATTTTTTTAGTTACCTTAGTATTCGTCATCTGGCAGCCAAAAGGTCTTAATATCGGTTGGTCTGCATGTGGCGGAGCTGTAATCGCACTCATCTTTGGAGTTGTAAATTTTCATGACGTGTGGGACGTTACCCAAATTGTTTGGAACGCTACTCTTGCGTTCGTCGCGGTCATTCTAATTTCGCTCATTCTTGATGAGATTGGTTTCTTTGAATGGGCAGCGCTTCACATGGCTAGAGCTGCCAAAGGAAACGGTCATTTGATGTTTGTGTATGTCATTTTATTAGGTGCGGCAGTAGCTGCTTTTTTCGCAAACGATGGTGCGGCTCTTATCTTAACGCCAATTGTTCTGGCCATGGTCCGGGCGTTAAAGTTTGATGAACGTATGATTCTTCCTTTTATTATGGCAAGTGGATTTATTTCCGATACGGCTTCCCTACCGCTTGTCGTTAGTAACTTGGTGAATATTGTGTCATCAGACTTTTTCGGCGTAGGATTCGCGGAATATGCTAGTCGTATGATCGTTCCTACTCTCTTCTCTGTTGCTGCGAGCTTACTTGTGCTCTTTTTCTTCTACCGAAAAAGCATACCTAAGCAATATGACCTGGCACAATTGAAGAAACCGGTTGACGCGATCAAAGACAAGCGACTATTTAAGATTTCCTGGATTATCCTTGCCGTTCTTCTAATCGCTTATTTAACAAGTGAGTTCATTAATGTACCGGTATCTATTATCGCTGGTATTGCAGCTATCATCTTCTTGCTACTTGCCCGTCAGAGCCGGGAGATCCATACTTGGAAGCTTGTAAAAGGGGCGCCATGGGCAGTTGTCACATTCTCTATCGGGATGTATGTCGTTGTATATGGACTTAGAAATGTTGGACTGACTGATGAGCTAGGCGATGTATTTAAATGGGTTGGCGATCAAGGCTTATTTGTAGCCACAGTAGGATCTGGTTTCATAGCTGCTATCCTCTCTTCGATCATGAACAATATGCCAACAGTCATGATAAATGCACTTGCTATTCATAATACGAATTCTACAGGCGTGCTTCATGAAGCTTTCGTGTATGCAAATGTGATTGGCTCTGACTTAGGTCCGAAAATTACTCCTATTGGTTCACTCGCTACCTTGCTTTGGCTGCACGTGTTGTCGAGTAAGGGAGTTAAGATCTCTTGGGGAGCTTACTTTAAAACGGGTATTATCCTAACGGTTCCTGTTTTGTTTATTACTTTAAGTGGGCTGTATCTATGGTTAAAAGTTGTAGGCTGATAATCAAAAATTACAATTTAAAGGAGTTTTAAAAATGTCTAACAAACCACTTGTTTATTTTCTATGTACAGGGAATTCATGCCGCAGCCAAATCGCTGATGGTTTTTTGAATGCAATCGGTGGAGATAAGTACGAAGTAAAAAGTGCTGGTCTTGAGGCGCATGGTTTGAATCCTAGAGCCGTTCAAGTGATGAAAGATGCCGGTGTAGATATTAGCGGTAATAGCTCTGATGTTATTGATCCAGAAATATTGAATCGTGCAACTTATGTCATTACTCTTTGTGGTCATGCAGATGAACACTGCCCTGTCATTATGAATCCTAACGTTATCAAATGGCATTGGGGTTTTGATGACCCTGCCAAAGCGACAGGTACAGAAGAAGAAATTATGGAGCAATTCCGCACGGTCAGAGATTCAATTAAGTCTCGAATTGAACAGTTCGTTAGAGATGGTGAATAAATGTCTGCTTCGATTAAAAGAATGCATGTAGCAGTCAATTGCTCTGATCTTGAAAAGTCCCTTGCCTTCTATCGGAGTTTCTTCGGAACAGAGCCGTCGAAAATCAAAGATATCTACGCTAAGTTTGAACTGGATAATCCGGCCTTACATTTCTCCTTAAACGTACGTCCTTTTGAAAAAAATGGCGTGTTAAACCACCTTGGCTTTCAGGTTAATGATACTGAAGAAGTGTTGGCGATGGGAGAAAGACTTCGTGAATCAGGCTTACTGTTAATTGATGAAATGAATACAACCTGCTGTTATGCTGTACAAGATAAGGTATGGGTATATGATCCTGACGGAAACGCATGGGAGATCTTCTACACGAAAGAAGATTCTGAATTTGAATCAGCTGGTGAAGCTCGTGATCTTTCGCTTTGCTGCGCCCCTCCTTCTGCACCAGTTTCGGTATCATTTACGAGCTTCAGAAAAAAATAAAAGATGCAATGGAGTGTTAACATCATGGAAAAGAACTATCACTCTCTTCATGAAGAGAAAATCTTTATGGGTGGAGCTGCAGACGTAGAAGCAATGGAGAAAAACGAAAATATTGATGTCATCGTTGACTTACGCGGTGAGGCAGATGGTCGTGCCTATGCAGAATCTAAGGCACAGCATGTGCCCATCTCGCTTGGTGATAATTCACCAGAAAACCAACATGTTGCGTTCAAGCAAGCTATAGACGAGGTAGTAAATGCTTATCGGAATGGTAAAAAAGTTGCCTTCCATTGCGGTGCTGGAAAAGGACGTACGGGTACAGTGGCAGCCGGTACTCTTCTGAAGTTGGGTATCGCTGAAAATGTAGAGGACGCTATCTCAAAAGCAAAACAAATTCGCCCAATTATTGATGTTAAACCAATTCAAAGAGAAGCGTTGGAAAAGATATTCGGATAACCAAAAGGAAATGTTCCGACGGGACATTTCCTTTTTTATTTGGCGCCTATCAAAGTGAGTGTTGCGCTAAACTGCCCGTTCGTTTAATAACTCGAGCTGCGGTTTTTGGGGATCACGGCATTGTATAGAAGTTCTTGTCCCAATACGGCTTTGTATAGAAGTTCTTGTCTTGAGTTCACGACAAGAACTTCTATACAAAAAATAAAAAAGCCGCAGTTTATGCGGCTTCCGTTGTATATATGTTGTTGTCGTCCGACAGCCAACATTCCCTACAATCTAGTCTATAGTCTATTCATCTTCATGTTTTTAGATCTTCAGTTAATTCTCTTGTCTTGAGTTTATTTTTAGTTCTAATCTTGGGGTTGTTTTTTGTATAATGCTTTTATAATTTTTCCCATTATAAATAAATCAAAGACCAACCTGGTGATCCAAATCCAGGTCGGTCTTTTCATTAATATCTTATGAATTCACTTGGCTTTTGGATATCACCAAGCTGATGCTCCGCCGTCAACCGCATAGTTAACGCCAGTGATATAGGCTGCTCGATCAGACGACAGAAATGCCGCAAGCTCCACGATCTCTTCGGGTTTACCAAAACGCTTAAGCAGCGTCTTGCTTGTGATTGCAGCGCGGGCCGCCTGATTATCACCCAGATCACGGTCACTGGCAGGCGTAAGAACCGGACCGGAACTGATTGCCACCGCACGTATACCATGAGGTGCACCTTCCAGCGCAAGCTGACGGGTCATACCGATGACGCCTGCTTTAGCAGCGCAATGTGCTACCATTGGAGGGGTTTCACCTGCTATCATGCCGGCAACCGAAGCGATGTTAATGATAACGCCGCCCCCGCGGTTAACCAGGTGAGGCCATGCGTATTTGGACATAAAGAATGGAATATCAAGCTCGCCGGAGATGGTTGTCCGCCAGTCCTCAATCGAGAAATCCGGCATTGGACCAAATCTCTGCATAGCCGCATTGTTGTACAGAACGTCAAGACCGCCATAGGCTTTTACGGCCTCTTCCACTACTTGCTTAGCTTGTTCCGGGTCGGTCAGATTGCTTGGCGCAATACCGGTCATCTCTCCGCCGGCGCTCTTTACTAGTTCGACTGTTTCGTTATTGGCTTCAGGATTGATATCGCAGCCGATCACTTTCGCGCCTTCTCTAGCGAAGGTAAGAGCGGCGACCCGCCCCATACCTCCGCCTGTACCTGTAATCAATACAATCTTCTTATCTAGAATACCCATGAATAATTCCTCCTTATCCATCAAATTACCAAGTATAATATCGCAGTAATCAATGCTTTTTATTCATCAATCTGTATCTATTTTGGTCAAAATGAGATTTCAAATCAGCGCATCATAATTGATGAGAAAAACAACGAGTCCCATAATAAACAACATGATTGGCATACTCATCTGTTTGACATTGTCATTGATTTTAATGTGGGTCATTATCGCCCCAATCATCGTAATAAGAATGATTACGCTTCCCCAAGCAGCTAATGATTCGTTCCAGATCCCCGCAATGACCAAAATGGAGGACACAACTTCTACGATACCGGTAAACACTCTGAACCAACTCGAGTAACCGTAATGGTTAAATCCCTCTACCATTTGTTTAGAACCAAACTTCATAAAACCAAACATTAAAAATCCTAATCCCAAAATAACTTGAAGTACAACAGATAAAATATGCATTGCATTTCTCTCCCTTTTTTTCTATCTTAATTTATTAATTGAACAATTTACGCTCTTGCTCCTGTCCCTTCAGTCTCCAACTTAGCCACTTCTTCCCGAACGCGAGGAGCCACTTCTGTTCCCAGTAATTCGATTGCCTTCATAACTTCCTCATGCGGCATGGTTCCAACCGGTAAATGCATGAAAAACCGGCTGAAGCCTAGATGTTTGCGCATAAATAGAATCTTGTTAGCCACTGTTTCCGGATCACCAAGGTATAAGGCCCCCTCTAAGGAACGGGAAGCATCGAATTGTGCACGTGTATATGGCGCCCAACCGCGCTCTTTGGCGAAATAATTAAAGGAAGCCTGAGTAGGCGGAAAATATTGATCAACCGCAAGCGAGTTGCTCTCTGCGACATACCCGAGTGAATGTACGGCTATCTGTAGCTTCGACACATCGTGTCCGGCTCGTTCGGCTGCTTTCTTATAAAGCGGCACTAGGGGAGCAAAGTTTAACGGACTCCCTCCGATAATGGCTAATACAAGCGGCAGCCCCAGCTGCCCTGCCCTTATTACAGATCCGGCATTACCGCCACTGCCAAGCCATACAGGCAGTTTACTCTGAACAGGTCGCGGGTAAATTCCCAGATCCTTAAAGGCCGGTCGGAATCCGCCTTTCCAAGTTACCTTTTCCGATTCCCTCAATTTCAATAAAAGCTCTAACTTTTCCTCGAATAACGCATCGTAATCATTTAAGTTATAGCCAAACAAAGGGAAAGCATCAACCATTGACCCACGGCCTGCTATTATTTCGGCTCTCCCATTCGAAATACCGTCAAGCGTTGCAAATTGCTGGAATAAACGGACCGGATCTGCCGCAGAAAGTACGGTAACCGAGCTCGTTAAGCGAATGTTCTTGGTCATTGGAGCTGCAGCCGCCAGAATAACGGCGGTTGCAGAATCTCCAAATTCCTTCCGATGATGCTCGCCAACCCCAAAAACATCTAGCCCAACCTTATCAGCAAGAACGATTTCCTCAACTACCTGACGCAGACGTTCCGCATGACTGATGGTTTCACCTGTTACAACATCAGGTGTTGTCTCCACAAAGGTATCTACCCCTATTTCCATGTTTAGCCCTCCTGTTTCTGATTGTCTGTGTTGTCACGGTTTTTGATGCCGTAACCGATCTTCTTCATTACATCGATTAACTCGAGCTTCTCCTCGTCGGTCGCGAAAGACAACTGCTCGGAAATAAATTGAGCATGCTTTGGAAAAATACTGTCAAAGCTGCTTCGACCAGCAGCCGTTAAGGAGACATTCGTTTTTCTACGGTCTCCTGGAATAGGAATCCGTTCCACCAACCCCTTTTTTTCAAGCTTGTCCACCACATAGGTGATACTCCCGCTAGGAATAGCAAAGGTATCGCTGATCTTCTGGATTGGGTGAGGACCCCTGTTATAGAGAAGCTCTAGAATGCGAAAATTCTCAGTACTAAGCCCGTAGCTTTCGATATCATGCTCCAAGCTCGCGTACAACTCTTTTACCATATTTCTCAATACGCGAATTAGCTTTAGATCAAGTTCCATTCCTTCTGCATCGCGTTCGGACAATCTGCATCCTCCTATCTAGGTGTTATTTCGGCTAATTAATTATCCTAATATTATTTATTCTAACTTTAGGATAATTAATTGTCAATCATATCTGTCTTACCAATTCATTCAGACTTTAGCAGAAAAACCGGATCATTCTCCTTTAGAGAATCGATCCGGTTTTTGCATGGGTTCCGTATTAGGCTTATGTCCGCCGTCTGCGCCAGCCAAAAATCTTCACATGAACGATTGCTTTGGTCGACCAGTGGGCGACGAGATGAAGGATAATAAAGATAAGGACAAGTGGCTTGAACAATAACCAGCATACTGCCCACAGCACGAAAACTTGCCAAGGCTTCATTTTACGAAATAATTTATTAGGCCACTAACAAATCCGGTAGAGTACATATTGATTCTGAAGCGACTCCAGGTACTCATCCTGGTACTGCTTCTCGTCCGGATTTAACCGCACCGCGCTTCGCATATAAGTCTCATGCAGCTTATAATCCCCTCGTCTGGCGGCAGACCAGGCTAAGTACATCAGCACAATCGGTTCTTCCGCGCCATAACGGAGAGCTCCCCGCTCGACTTCTCTGGATACGACATCGTTCCCGAGCAATGCTTCCTTGTAATTTGCGGATTCTCGGGTTCCAGCTCCAGAGCAACCTCGATTTGTTCCTTCGCTTCCTTGAACTTGCCCTTCTTGTTCAGCTGATTAGCCCGCAAGTAATAATAATGAGCCTCGTAAGGATCAATTCGCAGCGCTTCATGGACTGCCTCGTGAAAAGCCGCCTCGTTGCCGGTCTCATAAAACAACGAAACGCGGACATACCAGCCTAGATGATGCTCAGGGTCCCGTTTTAACGCCTCGTCCACCCAATGGCGGCCTGTGTTCGTTTGTAAATGCCCAGTATTCACGGAAAGAATGGTACGAGCTTTTTCAAAAAGTAAGCTTTCATTTACCTTTAGAGGAAGAAAAACAAGCGGAAACATTCTCAGAAGCATATTTCCAACAGCTCTACAGTGCCGAATTAAACAAATGGGTTCATCTCCAAGAAGAAGTGACTTCCATTATGCAAGCGAACGGAAAGAATGAGCCTTGTTAAATATTTCATTTATTAATGTTATCCTCTCTACCCCTATATTTCATTTATATCCCACGTATGTCGGTACTCACTTGACACCATATATTGTTAGTGCCTGCCCTTTTCTTCAATGAAAACGATAGCCGATCATCTGAGCATCTGCCGAAGTGTTCATTCAGCTATAGTCCTCCCGATAGATTAATGGCTTTACCTCATCTAATGTCCTGCCCCGCCTATGCGATTTCCATTTTCATCGTAGTACGTTACTGTTATCGGTTCTGGCATTAATTCATTTTTAAGTGGGTTATATCCACCGTCTCCGTACCACTCATGAATCCTGTATTTTTCACTTCGAACAAACCAGTTTTTATAGTCGTAGTAATACACATCTACATCCAAAAACGAACTTACTTCGGCAAGCATTTTTGTGCCATCCCGCTCAACCATCTGCTCCTCGATACTGGCAGTATAAAATATTGAAACGAAACACCCCCAAAAACATCCAAAGCCAACAGCTGCCAACAGTGCTATCGTCCCGACCGTACGAATCAACACTGCGAACCTTTTCTTGTACATTTGTAGACAAGCTATAAGTCCACAAGAAACTGCGGCAACCAAAAGTAGCAACAGGAAAAAGCCTACCGATATGACCCAATGACGATAAGTAAGTCGGAACGCAGCCAGTATTAATGATGAAGCTATTGCGAAGAAAACAACGGCGGCTATTAACAGTAAGGTTATAAGTGTGAATTTAACCCTCCCATTTTGCTTTTTAAACCAGTCGATTGGAACAATAAGTGTTGCTATTGCCTTTACCACCTTTCATACGACATTGCCTTTGGAGGTCTACGAGCGGGTATCGGTCCATCCAAACAGTATTATTAACCCTCGCAAAAAAGCAGAATATGAACTCTGGAGCGATACTTATGTATATTGATAATTTCGCACGGTGTGTGGAATTGCTTTATTTTTTTCTGTAAGTTCTTGGACAAAACGCTACAAATCCCTAAATATACTTCCAGTATTTAGACGTATATCCGTGGAGTTTGTTGCGTTATCCTGCCCGTTTAATAATTCGTGTTTCCCGGGGATCACGGGATTGTATAGATGTTCTTGTCGTTCGCCGCGACGATACAACTCTCTTCTACGTTCCCCGCGCAGCTGGGCATAAATTTGAGTAGTTGATGCTTTTTCATGTCCTAAATAAAATAAGATGAATTCCGGAATATTCTTTATTTCGTGCTGATCACGTGGTTGAGCTCATACATAATATGGTAATAAAGGAAGGTGATAATCATCATGCGAGTGATCATTACTTTAGCATGTACGGAATGCGGTGCCCGTAATTACACGACAATGAAAAACAAGAAAAATAATCCGAGCCGCCTGGAGCTTAGCAAGTATTGTCCTTCTCATAAAAAGATGACGCTTCATCGAGAGACAAGATAAGTGAGAAATGGAGCATACAAAGTGCAGTCTGCTCCTTATTAACTCAACTAAATTCCCCCGATAGTAGCTTAACCAGAATTTGCGTCCTCTGATCAGTTGCATCGCCGCTGCCGGTCTGACCGCGTCTACCGCCCAAGCTGACACTTGCGATTCATCATCGAACGCTGACGCCGTTACGGTTTGCGCTACGCCATACAGCTTGCCATATGCTCGCATCAGCATGAAGATCATCTCTTCACGAGCCGCTCGGGTAGAACTTGGTTGTGCTCTTGTCGTTTATGTATAGAAGTTCTTGTCCTTATACGGCAATATATAGAAGTTCTTGTTTTGTGATCACGACAAGAACTTCTATACAATAAATAAAAAAGCCGCACTTTATGCGACTTTCGTTGTATAGATGTTCTTGTCGTCCGACATATTTATTGTCGGACGACTTCTATACATACATGAATGCTTCTCCTCGCTCTTCGTACCGGTTAAAAATCAGCGTTACCGGTTTAATCGGAAACGCTGATTTTTGTTTTATATTTTAAATTGAGCTACGCTACATACTGGTCTACGTATTTTTTTTATTGTTTGTTTTCACTGGTAGGATTTGAATATACATCCATAGCAATGGATCATAGATTCTCATTGTGTTAATAATCAGGCTATAATAATCCAATTCAAAGTCGATCCATCTGGTCAAATCCTTTGTATCACGTATAACTAACACATTCATAAGGCGCAGCAAATGATGACTGTCAGGTGTCGTATGGCTATTTGTTGGTTTACTTCAATAAATCAAAAGAGGAACTGCCACACCTTGACAGTTCCTCCACTAGTGTTTCTCGTTAATCTCGGCTATCCAAAATTTCTCTCACTTGATCACACGGCTTATGCTCATAGTCGTAAGAATCACAATACGGCGGATCAGTTGGATCACTACGAATCATAAAATCGAGTGTATTCTGATAATTTGGATCCTTTAAATTCTCATAATTTATAATTACCCTCAGATCATACTTGGCAGGAGGTAATGCGCCTATCACCTTTTCTAAGTCCTCAGATGATAGCGTCGCTTTTTCCTTTTTTAACTCAATCCAAATCTGATCACCCCAGTCATCTAGAGTATAAGACATGCTTTTGTCGTAATCGAATTCGAGTGGTTCAATTTTCCCGACAAGGGTCGGTTTCAGTTCACCCAAGTACCTTTCCACATATGGTTTAGCACGATATCCATGGTAAGCCTCCAAGACATCGGGCAAAGCTTGCATAATTGGTAAAGATAGAAAAGCTGAAATGATGATGATTAACAACACTGTGCCTATATATTTGTACGACTTGTAAATGAGTCGTCCGAGAAATAAATAGACTGTCCCCCCTACAACTGCCAAGAAAGCTACCCCGATAGCAGCCGGTTCATTATCAGTGCTCATAAATCCGTCGCCAGTATTAAAGATAATGAACACGAATGCTATAAAGCAACCGAAGCCAACTGCTGCAGCAGAAATGAGGTAGAATATTTTTAAAGAGGTTTTCACATCTGGTCCCCCGATAAGGTCATTTTCGTTATTACTAAGCAAAATTGTCTTGACTCTATAGACTGATCCAATTTAACTCTAGCTATATAAATCCCAGGGATTCTAGCCTATATCCATTCTGGTTATTTTTCGTAGAGAGGGTAGGCATTCCAATAAATAGGCATTTTGGTTAATTTACACATTCTAGAAACTCCTTCTTTTTCCTTTTTTACTACGTTTCTTCTGCGCTAAACTGCCCGTTAGCTTAATGCCATCATGGTCTAACACTTTATTTAATACTTTTTTTTCACTTGAAACTGTAAGAAGCCTTTTTGCGCTTACAGATTCTTACAGCGCAGAAATAGGGCTGCTCCGCAAGCCGGCATCGGCCCGGAACAGCCCTTTTCCTTCTTCCCTACTATCCCAGGCTCTGCGCCAGATCCGCGATCAGATCTTCCCGGTCTTCGATCCCCACTGAGATCCGGATCAGGCCGTCTGTAATGCCAAGCAGCTCTCTCCGTTCCTTTGGAATCGACGCATGCGTCATGCGGGCGGGGACGGAGATAAGGCTTTCCACGGCACCCAGGCTCTCGGCAAGCGTGAAATACCGCACCTTCCGCAGCACCTCCGCCACACGCTCCTCGCCTCCCGCATCAAAGGAGATCATCCCACCGAACCCAAGCGCCTGCCGCTTCGCCAGCTCATGCTGCGGATGCTCCGGCAGGCCGGGATAATAGACTTTGCGGACAGCAGGATGCTCCGCGAGAAAAGCCGCGATCGCGCGGGCATTCGCCTCATGCGCTTCCATGCGCAGCCCTAATGTCTTCATCCCGCGCATCAGCAGCCACGAATCATGCGGCCCAAGCACTCCGCCAACCGCATTCTGAATGTAATGCAGCTCCTCGCCCAGCTTCTCATCTGCCGTAACGACCAGCCCTGCAACAACATCGCTGTGTCCGCCCAAATATTTGGTTGCCGAATGGACAACTACATCTGCGCCGAGCTCAAGCGGTGTCTGCCAATACGGCGTGCCAAACGTGTTATCCACGATAAACAGCAGGCCGTGCGTCTTCGTCCAAGCAGACACGGCAGCGATATCCGTCAACTTCAGCAGCGGATTGGTAGGTGTCTCTACCAGCAGAGCTTTGGTATTCGGACGCAACGCCTCGCTCAATGCATCCAAATCCGCCGTGTCCACAAAGGTGGCTTCGATGCCAAGCCGCGCCAGCACCCGGGTGACGATTCGGAACGTTCCGCCGTAGACATCGTCGGTTACAAGCAGATGGTCACCGCTGTCCAGTCGGGAGAGCACGGTATGAATAGCCGCCATGCCGGAGCTGAAGGCGAGTCCGCGCGCTCCTCCCTCCAGCTCCCTGATCAGCTCCTCCAGCGCATGCCTTGTCGGATTGCCCGTGCGGGAATATTCATAGCCACGATGAACGCCAATATCATCCTGCTTGTACGTGCTCGTCTGGTAGATCGGTACGCTGACCGCACCGGTATGCGGGTCAACCGGCGTACCGCCGTGAATCAGCTTCGTTAATCGCTTCAACTTAAAGCCGCCTCCTCTACTCCCCGTAGATCTGCTTGCTGAGATACCTTTCGCTCCCGTCCGGGAATATGGTAACAATCCGGCTGCCGTAAGGCGCCAGCTCCGCTTCCCTTAGCGATGCCTCAAGCGCAGCACCCGAAGAGCTGCCGACCAGCAGTCCTTCCAGCTCTGCCAGCTCCTTCACACGGGCAAAAGCAATATCGTCCTTAATCGTATGAATCGCATCGAAATAAGTCGGGTCCATAAACGGAGCCAGCTTCTCGACGCCAATGCCTTCCGTCCGGTGCGGACCTGACTTGCCGCCTGCCAATGTCGAGCCCTCCGGCTCAACGATAACCGTCTTCACAGAAGGGCTCTGTTCCTTCAAATAACGTGCCGTCCCCATAAACGTACCACCCGTTCCCGCACCCGCCACAAAGATATCAATTTCCCCGTCCAGCTCCTGCCACAGCTCCGGACCAAGCGTTGAATAATAGGCAGACGGGTTCGCCGGATTCGAGAATTGCGCAGGTGTATACGCCCCGGGAATAGTCTTTACAAGCTCTTCGGCCTTGCTGATTGCTCCCAGCATTCCGTCCTCAGCTCTTGTATTGACGACTTCCGCGCCAAGCGCGCGCATCAGCGTCTGCTTCTCCATGCTGAATTTCTCGGGTACGACAAATATGACTTTATATCCTGACCCAACAGCGGCAAGCGCCAGACCAATTCCGGTATTTCCCGCTGTTGGCTCTATGATTGTTCCTCCGGGCTTTAGCACTCCCCGCTCCGCCGCATCACTAAGCAGCGCAAGCCCCAGACGATCCTTCACGCTTCCCCCCGGATTCATCATCTCCAGCTTGGCGAATAACCGGACTCCTGCTGGCAATGAAAACTGAGTCAGTTCAACGATTGGCGTATTCCCGATCAGCTCACGGACATTGCGATATATAGCCATGTAAGCATCTCTCCTCTGCTGTCCCCTCTGGATGTGCAGTTGATCTAGCCCAGCTTGACCGCTTCGAGCAGCCAGACATAACGGTTGAGGCGGGTAAAGCTGACCGTAAATCCTTGCTCCATAAACAGCTTATTCAAGATCTCAAGTGACGTATAATACTCCGTGCGCAAATCCTGATACAAATTCAAAAATCCGGCATCCAGCGCGGATTGTTCAATCTCCTGCCGCTCCTCCGCGCTTGCGAATGAAGTATCTGCAAACACTACGCGCCCACCAGGCGCCAGCAAACTGCTGTAGAGGGCAATCGCACGTTCTTTTTCCGCATCGGTCAAATGGTGAAAAGCATACGTGCTCACAATCGCATCAATCCGAACGGGCAGCTGCGGAAACTCCAGAAAATCGCCGTCCAGAAGCTTAATCGGGAGTCCCCGCTTCAGCACCTCACGGCGCATCCCTTCCGAAGGCTCTATCCCGAACACTTTTTCGCTCACCTTAAGCAATTTCTCCGTCAAATTGCCCGTGCCTACCCCAAACTCTACCACTGTCCCGCTGACCCTCTCCGCTACTGCTTCGAGGATGCGGTCATATCCCGCAAATACTTCACGATATTCCACATCTTCCCCGGCAACCGTACGATCATAAGATTCCGACCATTCGTCAAACAGCGCCGTAAACTCTCTGCCCATCTGTACGTATGCTCCTCTCTTGCTGCCACAATGTGTTGCTATGATCAGCATATGTTGGCGGGCTATGTTTGTTCTCCTTCTCCAACCCGTTTGATCGGATTTGTAAAAAAAGAAACAGCTCTGCTCAACTTGAGAACAGAGCTGTATATCCTGGCCGGGTACTACCGGTTATACGCCGGAGCAATCCGGTCAATCCGATTGGTCCAGATCACTCCTGAATATCCCTCGGGCAGGCGTTTCAAATCTTCCAAGGCATCAAAGCCGCTGGAGAAATCACTGCCATTCCCGCCAACGATAACAACCCGGGTATCTGCATGCTCCATGCGATCCAGGAACTTGTTTGGCCATCCCCATAAGAACGGAGCAATCTTCTCGGGAATATGTAATTCCGTGTTTTTACATGCTGCGGGCATATACCCCGTCCATCCAACGGCCAGATAAGGAATTAAGCATTTCTTCATGGTGGCTTTGGACATCACCCGCATATCGGGGAGCTCTTCCTTCAAGGCTGCAATAGGTTCATCTCCTCCATAGACGGCCAGCTTGCTTCTGCGATCCTCCGGAAGTTCGGACAAATAGCGAGCCAGGAGCTTGCCTTCCTCCGGATCATTGCTTTTTACATCGATAAGCAGGAATTGATCCGGAAAATGAGCTAATACCTCTGTTAACGAAGGCATTAGATTAACTCCTTTCCCTCGGAAAGGATAGGTTTTGCCTCCGTCAGCGGTGTACCCGTAGCCAATATCGAATTGCTTCAATTCATCCATCGTATAATCCCGGGTGACGCCTTTGGCGTTTGTGCGGCAGTCCAATGTCCAGTCGTGGAAAACGGCAAATTGATCGTCCTTCGTTATATGTACGTCAAACTCGACGATATCTGCTCCGGCATCCAATGCAGCCTCCATAGACGGAATCGTATTTTCTAAATAAGAGTACTCCGGTTCGTAGATCCGCTCCGCTGTGCAGGTATCATTCTGAATGTCCTCCATCGTGAAGGTTTGCGCCAGTCCGCGATGGGCAAGCAATACCGGGGCTTCGCCTGACGGTTTAATAAATAAGGAAGTATTATTTAAAAAGACCAATACAACGAGCAAAGCCATAACGATAAATGGTTTGCTTTTAATAATCTTCTTGAATCTATTCATGGGCTGCTCCTTCCAAACCGCGCTGCCTATTATCAGCTTCTCTCATTTTGCCCATTAGGTCATTATATTTCAATGATGACGCAAGTATTTTTCAATGACTCTTAACCTAAAAAAAGCTGACGCCGGCAATAAAACGACCGGCATCAGCTGTTGGAAAGCAGCCTTATGATTGCGCGCTCTGCAGGCTTCGTTTTCTATCGCTTAACGTTAACGCGAAGCAGACGAGAAGAACCAGGCAGGCTAACGCATAAGGATAATTAATATCCACATCAAACAGGAATCCCGCAATGATTGGCCCGGCAATATTGCCAAGGCTGGTGAAGGCCGAGTTGAGACCCGCCACATAGCCCTGCTGGTCCTTGGCGACCATGGACATCTGTGTGCTAATCGCCGGACGAAGAATATCGATGGCGAGGAAGATAATAAACGTAACGGCAAATACCATCCAGAATTGATGGACGAACAAGGTCAGAACGATAAACAGCCCGGCAAAAAGAAGGCAGATGGAGATGACCCTCCGCTCGCCGAACGTCTTCAGGATCCAACTGAAGACGGTGACCTGAACAACGGCTCCGGCGATCGAACCAAACGTAATGATAAAGGCGATATCCTTAGGCCCGTAGCTGAATTTATGATCGACGAACAATCCAAATACGGTCTCGAAATTAGCAAGTCCAAAGGACATCACAAAGACGATAATCAAGCTCAAGAAATACGGCTCCCGATAAGAATAGCGCAATTGCGTAATGAACCCGCTCTGTTGTTTCTTGAAAGCAGGAGCAGGAGCATCCGCTGCTTCTTCTTGAACTGGCCTGGACTCCGGAAGAATAAACAAATTGATAAATGCTGCAATTAACCCTGCGACACCTGCGGCATAAAAAGGCACCCGGATGCCAAACTCGGCGATATAACCGCCAATGCCGGGACCAATGATAAATCCGGTTGTAATCGCCGCATTAATGAGCCCCATCCCCGCTGCCCGTTCTTCCTTGGTCGTAATATCTGCCGCATACGCCATAACGGCCGGCATAATCATAGCCGCGCTAATGCCGCCTAGCAGCCTCGACACAAATAAGAGGACCGGAGATTCTGCGAACCCAAACAGGGCTTCGGAGACCGCAAATACGATCATGCCGATAACAATCATTCTTTTCCTGCCGAACTTGTCGGATAATCTCCCGGCAAGCGGCGAGAATAGAAGCTGCGTCAGCGAAAAGGCAGCAACCAGAAGGCCAACTATACCTCCGGTAATGCCCAGCGTCTCCATGAACTTCGGCATAATCGGGATAACAAGCCCGATCCCCGTGAAGACTAGCAATAAATTAAACATCAGGATAAGCAAAGCTCCCCGATTTTTAAGCAATAACGTCATTCTTTATTCCCCCGATTTCATGCTGTCATAATACTGAATATTCATTCTAGATTATTGCAGAAAAAAAGGCCTAGCGGGCCGGTTTGGCGATGCCGTGCAGGAACACATCCATAGCCAGCCGGTAAGCCGCCAGAGCTTCATCCCTATCCATTCTTCGCGTATGCTGATTAAGGCCATACATCAGACTGTCCAGAATAATGGCGAGTCCGGTTACGTTCGTGGTTTCGAATTCTCCGTTGTTGATACCCCGCTGCAGCAAATTCCGGTTAAAATCAATATAACCTTTTACCATCTCATTGATGCGCTCTTCCACTTCCGTATTTTTCTCCGCGTTGTAGAAGAACTCGTCAACCGCCTTGGTAAGCGGATGATTAAGCTGATCATGCGCCAGATGCTCAGCCATTCCATACAGCTTATCAATCGTTGTCGCGTACAGCGGCTCCTTCGCAAGCCAAGTCTCTTCCCACTCGGTATTCCAATCCTCGATCAGATGCAGGAACAGTCCTTCCTTGCTCTTGAAATGATAATAGATGTTGCCGGCACTGCAGCCGGTCGCCTTCACAATATCTTCAATCGAAGTCGCCTTGTAACCCTTCTGAACGAACAAAGCCCGCGCGGCATCGGCTATTTTCCTCTTCGTCTGCTCGGTTTGCTGCTGTTTCTTATTCACTTATGGCTTCACCTCTATCCAGTAGATCGATACCCGACACAATACTGAACGTTTATTCAGTATTGTAAGCGATGAAGGCATACTTTGCAATCGCATCCGAACGTTGATGGTTACATATTCCTGCCCCCTGTTGGAAATAATCCTTTTCCCCGATGGCGGATTTCAATCCAGGCTGACCAATATTCAAGTCATTCCAATGAAGACCGTCCTGGCTTATAATGCTCTCCATCCTTTGCTCTCCGGTAAAATGCACAAAAAGATAAGCTTCATATCGTTGATTTTTCTGGAATCCAGGATAGATATCATAGACAAATTCCACGAGAGATGTTTCTCAATTTAAGGTCACTTGGGGGCCTTAAAGTCTCGCAGAGCTTGGTTTCTTCCCTCATTCACAACAAAGAAAGGTTGCCCCTATGGGACAACCTTTCTGCTATTGCCCTTTATCCTGCCAATTCCACTATTTGAGGCGGGCTAAGCGCTCCTTCATAAACCTGCAGTTCATCAAGTTGTCCTTTGAACGGAGTATCCCACCAGTTAACACCAAGGCTGAAGACTGAATTGGTTCCGGTGAAAATATCCGGGAAGTTCGAGCCAGTGAACTTCAGCTCTCCGTTGACATATACGGATAAAGTCCCGTTATCTACGGAATAAGCAAGATGTGTCCAGGTACCAGTTGGAATTGTGAGTCCAGCGATCCCGTCATACCAGACACTGCTGCCGGACCATACCATCGTATTATCGCCAACAGGACCTTTAGGAACAAGGCTCACCCAGTTAAAGCCATCCTTGGCGCCAAAGAAGGTTGTGGTATAGGTAGTCAACTGTTCGGGCTTTACCCACAGTGATACCGAATATTGATTGCTGTCGATCAGCTTATTAGGTAAGCGTACGCCGGAATTGCCGTCTAATATAGCTGCTTGGCCATTAACGCCAGCCGTATACGAGATAGTGCCGCCCGTAATGTCAATTCGATTGCCGGTTACTGTACCAGCACCGTAGCCGCCGGTTGATTCCGTCAAATCGTTCTCAAATGAATATTGGGCTACAAGTGTGGCATCTTCATACGGAAGCACCGTTAAGTCAAAGCTCTTCGAGCTTGTAACGGCTCCCTTCGTGACGGAAGCGGTCAGCGTTACGGCTGTTGCAGCCGAGCCGGAGTCTGGACGAACGACAACACCTGCTGCCGACACAACATCCGGATTGTTGGATGTCCACGTAATTGGAGTATGACGCATGCCTTCAGAAGGAAGATTCAGATTCGCAATCACGCGGCTGGTATCCCCTATATTCAAATCTGCAATAATGTCCGCAACGACTTGCGAGTCTGTCTTATCCTCCTGCTTGCTGCCCCAGATGGTTACCCCTTCATCAGACATTGCTGTAAATGTCATGACGAATTGTTCGGATTCAGGATCCCACCCTTTCACGAACACACCTTTGTACGTTTTGCCGTCCAGAGTCAGCTCTGCTTCGTTATGACCAGTCGATTTCCAGGTCCCCGCAGCATCGCCCGTCACTTTATTGTTCTTGTTCAGCGTAATGTAACTGGACTCTACAAGGTCGGCCGTTGTTCCTTTGCCATGATTAATAAATTTATATTCGCCGATCAGATCCTCGCGATTCACCTTCTCAAGGGATTCGCCCGAATAACGGTATGGCGCTGTGACAAGCCAGCCGTCCTTATTCATAAACATCTGATGCACGCGTACTTCATGGTTCTCGCCTTCCTGCGGAAACCTGGAATGGAAGACTAGAAACATTTTTCCGGTATCTGGATCCTGATAGAACGAGTTATGTCCTGACGAAACATAGCCGTAGCCAATTCCTGTGCCTGGATCGCCCACTTCACGCTTAAACAGGAAGTTCCCCATCAGCTTGTTGCCAAAGGCCGAAACGTCCGTGTCACCTTGAAGTACGGCGCTTTCCCCTGCTGCGTCCACGAAAGGACCAAGCGGATTCTTGGAACGGTACAATCTCATATTGTAACCGCCGTCCGCACCCAGCCATCCGATCGTATCAAACAGATAATAGTAGTCCGTTTCTTTGTTGTAGACCATGTAAGGACCTTCTCCGGATTTGTAGTAGCCGCCGGCGATCTTCGTTCCGAAATAACGGTCAACCAGTCTGCCGTCTGTGGTAACGGAGTCCTTACCCGGATAAACAGCCTTGCCTGTTGCCGGATCGATCTGCAGGGTAAATATTCCGCCTGACCATGAACCATAGGACATCCAAAGCTTACCGTTCTCGTCAAACATGAGCTGCGGGTCAATAGCGTTAGGATACGTAATGTTGGAGAAAGTGCCATCGCTATTAAACCATTTATCGCTAGAGCCGCTCAGTTTCCCGTCCTCAATCAACTGTGGGATATTCGTGTTTGTCCATTTCTTATTAATGACGCTGTTGGCATCATAAGCCTCACCTGCTGTAAAGCCGGAATAAACGAGAGTATCCACATACGTATACGGACCCTCGATGTTCTGGGACACGCCAAAACCAATTGCCGAGCGGATGTAAGTCGATGAGGTACAATAATAAATCATATAGGCACCCTTCGTTCCATCCGCATTAACATAGCTGTCATTCCAGAACACATCCGGCGCCCAGACAGAGAAGCCGCCTTTGCTGTCGGAATCATTTTCCCCGGCCCACTTAAAGGACGTCGCAAGATTTTGCGATAGATCCCCGTAAATCACGTTGTTTGGTGTTGTATATCCGTTCGTAAACGTCGTCCAATTCATCAGATCCGTTGATTTGGCAGCCTCAATATGAGAGCCAAAAACATAGAAGTTGTCGCCGTCTCTGACGATCGAAGGATCATGAACCGACACATCGCTGTACGTTGGTGCAGCCGGCTCGCCACTTGCACCAGTCTTATTGCCAGATGCAGCGGTTTCCCCGCTTCCCATAGCGGTAACAGGAATCATTAACGTGAAAATTAACATGGACAAAATCAGCTTATACGATTTTCTCATTTCAAACATTCTCCCCTCAATCATTCCAATCATCCTTTATTCGTGGATTCAGTGTTCCTGATACGAAAGCTGCATTTGAAAAGATGTACAATGATCGTTATGCAAGAGATTCTGTTCCTGATCGTTGAGCTCCCGCGCCTTCGCTTGGGCTACGCCCTCTAGCGAGTCAACAACAATTGACGCTACACTATGAATTGACCTATTGTGCTATATTTTATAGCTATTCGAATACCGGCTTGCCATCCTCGCTCCACTGCAGCTTGCGGACGAACGTATGACGGTTCGGATCGTACAGCGGATCACCAACAATCTCCTTGTACGTGCGGGCGTGGAAGATGAGGATATCATCTTGGCCGTCTTCCGATTTCGTGAAGCTGTTGTGACCCGGTCCGAACAGACCGCGTTCCTCGTCCGTCTTCAGCACCGGCTGCGGCGACTTTGTCCACGAGGCCGGGTCCATCAAGTCAGCCTCTTCCGATGCTTCAAGCAGACCCATGCAGTAATGATGATTCGTCGCGCTTCCTGAATAGGAGATGAAGATACGCCCATTACGCTTAACAACAGCCGCACCCTCGTTCACGAGGAAGCCGATCACTTCCCAGTCGTACTCTGGTTTCGTCAGCATGACGCCATCCGACGCCAACGTCCATGGATTCGCGAGCGGTGCGATGTACAGATTGGAGTTGCCCTTGATGTCCGGATCTTTCTGCGCCCATACGAGATAACGGATGCCGTAGTGCTCGAATGTCGTCGCATCAAGTGCGAATGATTCCCACATCGTCTTGATTTGGCCTTTCTCTACCCATTCGCCTTCGAGCGGATTTGCCGACTCGTTCTCCAGCACGAACATACGGTGATCGAACAGCCCATCGTTTGTCTCAGTTGTGCGGGCAGCGGCGAAGTAGATATACCACTTGCCGTCGATAAAATGGATTTCCGGCGCCCAAATATTTGCACTCATCATGCCGGACGCATGCCTCCGCCAAGCAACAACCGGCTCCGCTTCCGCAAGACCCGCAATTGTGCTTGCCCGTCTCACTTCGATCCGGTCATATTCCGGAACGGATGCTGTAAAGTAGTAAAACCCGTCTTCATGCTTGTAAACCCAAGGATCAGCCCGCTGCAATATAATAGGTTGTTCCGTCGCCTTCATCGTTTTTTGTTCAGTCATCGTCTCTCTCCCTCTCTATTTTCAGCAATGTTATCGTCTTGCACCCCACAGAGCGGTGCCATCCTCCGACAGGACGGTGAACGTCTCCGTCCATACCTCCGCTGTTTCATCCCAAGACCGGAGCAAATATCCGTCATAAGCCATGCCGTCCACCGTCAGATGAAGACCGGCTTCCCCGGTTAACTCCCATTCACCGCTTACCGCGCCAGCCACGGTACCGTCCTTCTCTAGCCGAATCGCTGCGGATTCCTTCAGTTCGGCCGAAATGTCTTTCCCGTGATTCACAAGCTCATACTCTCCCGCAGCTGCATCCTTGTCGACTTTCCTGAGTGTCTCACCGGCGTACTGGAACGGCACAACAACAGGCCAGCCTTCCTCGTTCAGGAAGAACTGGTGCACACGAATCTCGTGCTTCTCCCCACTGTACGGGAACCGCGAATGGAAGATTAGATAATAGCTTCCGCTCTCCTCATCGTAGTAAGCTGAGTTATGGCCAGGCGATACGTAGCCGCCTTCGCGTCCCTCATCCGCCGGATCCTTCCACAGATGGTTGCCCATCAGCTTTGTGCCGAACGGCTCAACGGACCGGTCATCGAACAGGGGAAGCGACGGATCCGCCTTCGCCTCAATCATATCTTTTCCTTCTGCATCGACGAACGGACCGTCCGGATTTTTCGAACGTGCAACCCGTATGTTGTAGCCGCCTGCGGCATCGAGTCCGCCATACGACAGGAACAGGTAGTAATAGTCCGTGTCCGGACTGTACAGCATATACGGACCTTCGATCCGGCTATGGTTGCCGCCAAGCAGCTTCTTGCCGTACCCTTGGCCTGGCAGGGGCTTACCTGTCTTCTCATCCATCTCCAGAATGAAAATACCGCCTGAATAGGAGCCGTACACCATCCACAGCTTGCCGTCCTTATCGAAAAAGACATCGGGATCGACGACATTCGGATGAATAGTGGCGTCGTAAATCTCGCCATCCTCACTCGGCTCGCCCCACATGCCGGACTTCAGAATAATGCCCAGATCCTTATACGGCCCTTCGATGTCAGCCGCCACTGCTACACCCATTGCCGAGAGCGGTGAATCGCCGCGGCATGCGTTGTAGTACATGTAATACTTGCCGTCTGCAAGCTGGATGACGTCCGCAGCCCAAAGCGTATCGGTCTGTGCCCATTCGAACGTTTCACGCAATTCCTCCGTCACATTCGGAATGAGCGGATTGCCGTCAGCCGCGCCGGATGCAACGAGCTCCCAGCTCATCAAGTCGGTTGACTTTGCTGCCGCCAGATGTGAGCCGAATACATAATAAGTACCGTCCTCCGCCCGAATGACGGACGGATCATGTACAGATGCTTCATTAAACACCGGTGTTGTATTCTCCACTTTTCCTGCCCCGCTGTTCCCCGCATCACTACAGCCGGCGAGCAGCAGCATGGCGGTCAAAGCCGTTCCGATCCCCACTCGCAGTCCACGGTATCTTCCAGCCGCGCGCGCCATCAAACGTTAGGTGTCAGCCCCACGACCGCCACCGATGCCGGAGGAAGCTTCACGGACAGTATGCCGTCCGCCCATTGCGCTCCATCAAGCGATTGCTGCGCAACCCGGTTAGGCTGATCAAATGTGTTATGGGCATGAATATCATCTGCTGCGAGAAGTGAGCCGCTTACCGTATAACCGGAAGACGAGCCGCGGAGCTCAACGTTCATCTCGGCTGCATGATTCGGATCAAGGTTCGCCAGGCTGACGCTGATAACGCCATCCTTAACCGATGCGGATACCGTCACCTGCGGCATCTTCTTGCCGAAGCCCTCGTATTCCCCGAACGAGCCGTGAATGGCAAGCGCATCGGCATCCTGATGCACCTTGAACATTTCGAGTACATGATAGGTTGGCGTGAGCAGCATTTGCTCCCCTTCTGTCAGGATAACGGCTTGCAGCACGTTAACCATTTGAGCAAGATTCGCCATATGGACCCGGCTGCAGTGCTTGTGGAAGACATGCAGGTGAATCGCGGCAACCAGCGCATCGCGCATCGTGTTCTGCTGGAACAGAAAGCCCGGATTTGTCCCCGGCTCTGTCAGGAACCAAGTGCCCCATTCATCGATAATTAGACCAACGCGCTTCTCCGGATCATACTGATCCATAATCGTGCTGTGGCGCGTAATCAATTCGTCCATATGGAATGCCTTGGCCATCGTTTCTGCCCAGACCTGCTCGTCAAATTCGAGTGCCGATTTCTTCTCTTCCCATCTACCCGGGATCGTATAATAATGAAGGCTCAAACCGTCCATAAGATGGCCCGCTTTACGCATAAGCACTTCCGTCCAACGATAATCGTCGATGTTGGCGCCGCCTGCCACCTTATAAATTCGGTTGTCGCCGTATTGTCTGACGTAAGTCTGATAATTGCGGTATAAGTCCGCGTAATATTCCGGGTGCATATTGCCGCCGCAGCCCCAGTTCTCATTGCCAACGCCAAAATATTTCAACTTCCACGGCTGCTCGCGTCCGTTTTCCTTCCGCCAGTTCGCCATCGGCGATTCGCCGCCGAACGTCATATATTCAACCCACTCGCTCATCTCCTGCACCGTGCCGCTGCCGACATTGCCGCAGATGTATGGCTCCGTATCCAGCAGCTCACACAGCTGGAAAAACTCATGCGTACCAAAATGATTATTTTCTACAACGCCGCCCCAATGCGTGTTGACCATCCGCTTCCGCAATTCCCGCGGGCCTACGCCGTCCTTCCAATGGTATTCGTCTGCAAAGCAGCCGCCCGGCCAGCGTAGGTTCGGAATGTTCAGCTTGCGAAGTGCTTCAAGCACGTCATTGCGAATGCCTTTCGTATTCGGAATCGACGAATCTTCGCCGACCCACAATCCTTCATAAATGCAGCGGCCCAAATGCTCCGCGAAATGTCCGTAGATGTGACGGTCGATCGTGCCTACCGTCCAGTCCGTGTGTACAACTACTTTGAAAGTGGTCATCGTTGGTCTATCTCCTTTATATATGTAGAAATCAATTCCTATCCTTTAATACCCGTGAGGGCAATCCCTTCAATGAAGAAACGCTGTGCGAATGCAAACAAAATAAGCGTTGGTATGAGCGCAACAACTGCGCCCGCCATAATAAGCGTCCATTCCGTTACGTAGTAGGACGAGAAGGACGCAAGCTCGAGCTGGAGCGTATATTTCTCCGGCGTGTTCAAGTAGATGAGCGGTCCAAGATAATCGTTGTACCCCGCGTTGAAGGACAGAATACCTTGTGTAATCAAGGCCGGCTTCGTAAGCGGAATAATAATTTTCATAAAAATCCCAAACGGGTTCATTCCGTCAATCTTCGCTGCATCTTCAAGCTCGTCGGGGAGCTGCTTAATGAATTGGCGGAAGAAGAAAATCGTCATCGGCGCACCGAACATGCCTGGAATAATGAGCGGCTTCCAGCTGTCCGTCCAGCCGAACGTCTTGAACATAATAAAGGCCGGAATCATCATAACCGCACCGGGAATAACCATCGTGCCGACGAGTGTCATGAACAGCTTGTCACGCCCCGGGAACCGCAGCTTCGCGAACGCGTAGGCAGACAGTGCACAGGCGAATAGGCCGATCACAAGGGTTGGAATAACTACGATCATCGTATTGAAGAAGCCTCGAATCATATGTGCATCAGTGAAAATTAGCTTGTAGTTGTCCCAAGCAAAGGTTGAAGGTATCCACTGCGGCGGATACGAGAACACCTCGCCGTCCGGCTTAAGCGACGTAGACAGCATCCACAGGAAGGGCACTGCCATGATGACACCGCCGATGATCATTAACAGGTAGACGACCGTATTGGCGAGCGTAGCACCTGTTTTCACTTTGCGGCCGGTTGCCGTTGTTGTACTCATGAATTTGTATCCCTCCTAAAAAGAATTGCAACACTAACTGGCTTATCATAAGCCGTTTATGGTAATTCTTACTTCGTAAGCATAAACCTAAAGAATTGCAACACTAACTGGCTTATCTTTAGCCATTTATGGTAATTCTTACTTCGTAAGAACAGGGCCTTAGTTGTAGTGGACCCATCGCTTGGACAGCAGGAAGTTGATCAGAATGACGAACATAATAATGATGCCGATGAACCAGGCAATTGCAGACGCATAGCCCATTTCACTGTACTCAAAGGCAATGGTGTACAAGTAATACACAATTGTTGTTGTTGAGTAATTCGGGCCGCCGCCTGTAAGCAGCTGGAACCGAGGGAAGTCCTGCAGCGCACCAATGAGCGAAGTGATCAGGACAAAAAACGTTACCGGCGAAATCCCCGGAACTGTAATGTGGATGAATTTGTTCCAGCCGCCCGCGCCATCGACCGTAGCCGCTTCATATAAGGAAGACGGGACATTGCCAAGCGCTGCCAGATACAAAATGATGCTGACGCCCATACCGCCCCAGACACCTTGGATGATAATGGCGATCATCGCCCATTTCTCATCGACTAGCCATGCCGGCGGGTTCAGGCCGAGCTCGCTAAGGTAGTAGTTGAGCAGGCCGAAGTCGGCATTAAAGATCCACTGCCAGATCATCGCCAGCGCAACCATGGAGCAAATCGTCGGCAGGAAGAACATCATCCGGAAGAAGTTTCTGCCGCGAAGCTTCCGATCAAGCAGCAGCGCGATGATTAGCGAGACGATCATGCTAACCGGTACACCAAGTGCCGCGTAGAACGTATTCCATAGCGTCTTCCATACGAGCGGATCATTGGTGAGCGCCCGTTTATAGTTAGCAACCCCCGTAAAATCAGCAGGTTGCCCGAAATTAAATGTTGTAAAGCTCATATAAAGTGAATTCACAAACGGATAAAGTAAAAATACAAGCACGCCGATGAACGGCGGGGCGATAAACAGGAAACCCCACCACTTCTCACTGCGGTAGAGCGACTTTCGCTTCGCCGGCTTGACGGTATTGGCACTCATCAGGGCTGCCCCCTTTCTTGATTTGTTCCGGTAAAATGAAACTGCAACGTGTCCGCGCGGCGTACGCGTTGCAGCTTCACGTTATAAATTACTGAAAGAGCTCCGGATTGCCTTCTTTCAGATCTTTCTCAACCTGCGGCTTCAGCTTCGTGAAGAAGTCGACTGCCGATTCTTTGCCGGTCCAGAACTTGCTGAGGTTTTGGTTAAGGGTATCAAGCCATTTGCTGTTCGGCAGATACGTCCACGTACCTGCCTGTTGGCCTTCGCCAGCTTTAATGAACACTTCCGAATGCTCCGGCTTTTGGCCAGGTTGCGTGTATACTTCATCGTCGGACATGGATTTGAAGTTCGGAATTTGGAAGCCGAGCTCCGTCATCTTCGTCTGACCTTCAATACCTGAGAAGAATTCAACCAGCTTGAAGGCTGCTTCCGGGTGCTTCGACTTCGCATTGACGCCGAGACCAACCGATCCTGACCAGCCGTTCGTCCAGCTACCATTGTTGGATGGGATCGGTGCAACGTCCCAATCGAACTTCAGCTTGCGGTATGTAGGCACCATCCAGCGGCCGCCCGTAATCGTCGCAAGCTTGCCTGCTTCGAACATTTGACCATCGTTCATCGATTGCAGCGCCCTTGAATCTGGCACGACTTTGTGTGTATTCGTAAGATCATAAATAAATTGCATCGCATCGGCAGCAGCCGTCTCGTTCAGTGTGAATTGTTTGCGGTCATCACTCAGCACTGCTCCGCTGTTGCCCCAGACGAAGCCCTCCCACCAGATTGGACCTGCACCGAAGATGTCTGTCTTGCCGTCACCGTTCTCGTCGACGGTAAGCTTCTTCCACATCTCAAGCGCTTGCTCCCAGTTCATAGGCTTCTCTGCACTCGGATATGGAACGCCCAGCTTGTCGAATATCGTTTTGTTATAGTACATAACCGTAGGGCCGATATCTTTCGGAAGTGCATAGTAGCTGCCCGTTCCCGTAATCTTGCCGTCGTAACGGTAACGGTTCAGACCGCCTTCCCACATGTCATTCAAGTCCAGCTTATCGCTTGCTTCAACGTACTGCGTGATGTCAAGGAATGCGCCCTGCTTCACCCAGCGCGGGAAGTCGCCATCGCTTGTGAAGATGACATCCGGTGCTGAGTTGCCGGCAATCATCGTATTCATTTTCGTTGTATAATCGTTAGGAATGTGAATGAATTTAACTTTGATGTTCGGATTCGCTTTCTGGAATTCGTCGAGTACCGCCTCGAACACCTTGCGTTCGTCCGGAGCTCCCCACGACGAGATGGAGATTTCAACCTTCTCGGCTGGCGGCTGCTCGCTTTCTTTATTTGCCGCGTTAGTGTTACTGCTTGCAGCTGCATTGCTGCCTGCAGCGTTATTGCCCGCCGTGCCGTTGTTTCCTCCGTTGTTGCTGCTGCACGCCGTAACCGTTAGCGCAGTGATCAGCGTAAGCATCATAATCGAACTCTTTTTCATCTGTTTCAAAACCTCCTCATGATTAGTAAAGCGAATTGACAACCCCCATAACAGCGCTTACATATTCACTCCGAAAAAAAGTACCCTCCCTTCCGAATGCGTGGCTGCTTCCTGCAAATGATACGAATGATTTACAGTTGCCGCTTAAGTATTTTACATAAATGTGAAGTATTTCGTAGATGACTGTGATATTTAGCATGTTAAAACGCACGATTCATTTTGTCAACGATTTTCTATAAAGTGTTTCATATTTTTGTTAAGTTCTTCGTAATTTAATTCAAAAATTTAAATGATTGTTGTGTACTCTTGTCAGAACTCAATCGGATGAGGTATATTTAATAATAAAATGAACTATAAAAAGAGGTCACATGGAAACAATTGTATCGGAGAATAATCTCCCCTTATTCGAGGCTTTGGCCAGCAACGTCCGGATTAAGATCATCGAGCTGCTCGGACAAGAGCCGATGATTATGAAAGACTTGGCCTCCGCACTTGGACTTAGCAACTCGATCATTACGATGCACGTCAAGAAGCTTGAACGGGCTGACTTGGTCCGCACGGAGATGATTCCTGGCAAGGGCGCATCACAAAAGCTTTGCACGCTAGTAGCCGACCGGATCGAGCTCGTGTTCCCGAGCAAAGGAATGATTCCGCGCAACTTCCATATTTCCAACATCTCCATCGGACATTTCACCGATTTCGACGTCAAGCCTACGTGCGGCCTGGCTTCCAAGTACAAAATCATCGGCGACGGCTTCGACGACCCGCGTTATTTCCTCGACCAGGAACGTGTCGACGCTAAGATTTTGTGGTTCTTGAAAGGCTTTATTTCGTACAAAATTCCAAACTTCCTGATGCCCGAGGAAGAGCCTGAAGAGCTTGAGCTCACGATGGAGCTCGCTTCAGAGGCCCCGCTGTCCAACGAGCATTGGCCATCCGACATCTCCTTCACGTTCAACGGCTTCCCGATCGGCAAATGGACAAGCCCCGGCGACTTCGGCGGCACGCGCGGCAAGTATACACCAGAGTGGTGGAATATCGAGATGAATCAGTATGGCTTGCTCGTCCATATCCGTATCAATAACGACGGCACATTCATCGAAGGAACAAAGGTATCAGACTATACGATCGACAACGTCGACATTAGACGGCTGCAGTGGGACCTCAGGCTGGAGGTCAGGGAAGACGCGAAGAACATAGGCGGACTGACCATCTACGGCTCAGGCTTCGGCAACTACTATCAGGACATTGTCAGCAAGCTTACCTACATCGATCGCAAGTATATGAAGTAATCGCATAAAGCACAAAAAGCGCTTAGCATGGACTCCGCCATGTTAAGCGCTTTTCTGCTTGTGTTATTTAATTAAAAGGCAAAACTCTTTTCTCCCTGCTACTTTGAATCGCAAGCTCAATGACTCTAATCGTATTCATCGCATCTGCCGCATCAACCGGTACAGGCTTGTTGTCTGTTATCGCTTGATACATGCCTTCATAGAAGCGTTCATAGCTTCCTTGTTGCGTCGGCACCTTGCTTGTTACCGCTTGGCCGTCAACCGTTAACGTGAGATCGCCATACCAATCTTCCCGGTCCTTGCCCCAATCAGGCTGGCCCGGCAGGCCGCCTCGCCGAAGCATATCCTCTTGTGAATCCAGCCCGTACTTGATAAAGCTGCCCTGACTGCCGTGCACCTGGAATCTTGGACCATGCTGCATGACAAGCGAACCGCTATGGAGAATGACCCGCATGTTCTCATACGTCAGTATCAGATGGAAATAATCAACGACCTCGGAGCCTGTTCTTTGCACGAGCAGATCGGCATATACGCTTGCCGGCTTTCCGAACAGATGCAGCGTTTGATCAATCAAGTGTGCACCAAGATCATAGAGCATACCGGAGCCCGGCCCCGCTTTCTCTCTCCATCTGTCCGATACTTGCGGCCGGAAACGGTCATAATGCGTCTCGTAGGAAGCGATATCCCCCAGTTTACCGGAAGCAATAAGGCTCTTCACCGTGAGAAAATCATTATCCCATCTCCGGTTCTGATATACGCTAAGTTTCTTATTCTGCAGCTTGGCCGTCTCGATCAGATCTTCTGCTTCTTCCGATGAGATGACAAAAGGCTTCTCAACAATCACGTGTTTGCCAGCGAGCAAGGCTTGCTTAGCATATGGATAATGCGTCTGATTAGGCGATGTAATGACAACAAGATCAATATGTTCATCAAACAACAATTCCTCTAACGAGGTTACGACTGAGGCGTCCGGCAAATACTGTCCCACTTTATCCGGGTTGCTTGAGACCACCTTCACGATTTCCATTCCCTCGACAGACTGAATAATTGGTGCATGAAAGACTTGTCCCGATAATCCGAATCCGACTAATCCTACGTTCACTTTGTTCATTTCCGAGCACTCCTTTACCGCCATTTTCTTTAATCAGTATAAGTGAAGATGTGCATATATTCAACAGAATGTAATTAATATACTTATTATTTTAAGCAAAACACTTACTAAAAATCATATTTTCCTTGTGTCCAAATTCCCCGGATGCTTATAATGAAAGAAGAATGTATGAATAAGGTGGGCATAGAATGACGCAAGAGGAACGGATACAATCGATCGTCGATTATTTGAAACGGAATCACAATATAAGCATGGAAGACATTTGTACGAAATACGAGGTCTCTTATGATACAGCAAGGCGGGATCTTGTCCGGATGGAATCGGACGGCCTAATCGTCCGCGTACGCGGCGGCGCTATTTTGCCTTCGATGACCAAGCAAATTAGCAGCTACAAAGAGCGGCTCACCGATGCAGGCAGCAAGCGCTCCATCGCCCTGGCTGCAACGTCACTTATTCAGAGCGGTGACTATTTGATGCTGGATACGGGAACAACAACGCAATATATCGCCGAATTTATGCCCTCTCAGGATAACGTTGTTGTCACCAATTCGATCGATATCGCTGCCATCCTGTGCGACAAGCCGCAGACAAGAACCCATATGCTTGGCGGTGAGCTTCATGCCTGGCATCGTTATGCCTTTGGACCACGCACGATCGAGATGCTCAGCGACATCCGGGTAGACAAGCTTTTCCTCGGTACATGCGGCATTACAGCCGAAGGCTTGTTTGCCCCTACTGTGGAAGAAGCTTACCTGAAACGGGAAATGATCAAGCGGGCAAATCAGGTTATACTTCTGGCCGATTCCTCCAAATTCGAGAAAACGCTTTTTCACCGGGTATGCCCGTTTGACGACATCGACGTACTGATCACCGATGCCGAGCTGCCCGTCCCCTTTGGAAAAATATGCACCGAATACGACATAAAGGTGATTGTTGCAGCCGGATAACTGGGTGAACGAAAAAAGCTTAGCATGGATTGCTCCACGCTAAGCTTTTTGTCTTATTTCCCCTTTGTCCCCCAGGCTTCCAATAAGGCCTTATATTCCGTTCCGGTCAGATTCAGGAAAGATCCGTGTCTCTTCTTTGTTGCCCCGAGGTTATACTCTTCCGGATTCAGCACACGGAACTGTCCGCTGGACAAGTCTTCGGTAATAAGCGGCAGATACCCCTTGCCTGTGGCATATTGATCAACCATCAGGCACCATTCGTTACGGTCATTGAATTTGAATACCTCCGGCCCTTCTACTCCAAACAGCTTGTCCAATACAGGAAAATGCAGCTCTTGGAAGGACGAACGGGATAACGAATTGCTGCGCTCAACCGTAATGCACTTCGTTGTTTCGTCCTTCGAGTACCGGTAATACGTATTCCCTTCCCTGATAATGGTCGTATCAATCACATGATTGCCGCGTTCGATATATTTCTCGGGCTTCGTGAAGCTGATAAAATCCGTTGTTCTGGAGCTGTAAATAATCTGCTTAGGATCGCTCTCTCCTGCTTTCACCATGGATGCCCAGAACATGAGATGCTCTCCCGCTTCCTCGTCAAAGATCGTCTCCGGCGCCCAGACGCAGCCTGCATCGGGAAGATCAATCTCCACGCTTCTCTCCTTCGACCAATTCACAAGATCCGAAGACTCCCAGACGATAATCGAGCGGCTGCCGCGATGCTGAGCCGCATCCCAACCCTTATCATTTGCAATGCGCAAATCCGTCGCAATGATGTAAAATTTGTTGTCCAATGGAGAACGGATAATAAAAGGATCGCGTACTCCCTTTTCGCCAATGCCGGATTGTAAAACAGGCTTGCCTGGATTCAGGTCATTCCAGTGAAGTCCGTCCTTGCTTACAGAGAAATAAACCTGCTCGCCATCCTCATGCTCGCCGGTAAAATGCACAAAAAGATACGCTTCATAATCCAATGACATTTGGTCAATCCTCCTCGTAATCTCTCCAGTTCCTATTAACCGGTACAACTAACCTTAACCCCTACATATTAGGATATAACAGGACAGCTTGATAATCACTTTTTATGCTTTGAATTGACCTATTGTGCTATATTTGCAAGCCGGCAGCAGTCGAGTCTATATCCCGCTTCAAGTATGAATTAAATATATAAACCATATGGGCGCAGATTCTTAATATATTTAATTCATATACGCATAAAACTTTATATTGTTAATTCCAATACCTTCTGCTATACTCAGTCTCACTAACATGTTAGGAAAACTTACACGTATTAATAAAAAAGGAGACTTGATTATGGGGAAAAGGATGTCATGGAAGGTTATTATGGCTTTATCTGCTTTAACAACACTTGGTTCGCCGCTTTATGTAGCGAATGCTAACACGAAATCACTGCCAAAAACACATTATCTTGCCGCCAATGCGGACAATGTCCGTTGGGGGAATATCGGCAAAGGCGATCCGGTGCTTACGGTCAATTCCGGCGACATCGTAACTGTCGAAGCGATTACCCATCATTCCGGTGATGATTACGAGAGAATGATAGAAGGCGATGCCGGCGTGGAGGATATTTTTCACTGGGATAGTGTAGAGAAGAACGAAGATCTGCGCGGACCCGGCGTACATATTATGACAGGACCTATCGCTGTCGATGGAGCAGAACCGGGCGATGTTCTGGAAGTGAAAATATTAGACATGAAGCTCCGGCCTAACGGCAACGAAAAGCATGAAGGCAAAACCTATGGCGTCAACGCAGCCGCCAACTGGGGTTACTTATACGGAGATATGGCAGAAGAACCAAAGAAGCGCGAGGTTGTCACGATCTATGAGATGGAATCTGACGGCGTCACAGATTATGCCACCGCGCTTTACAGCTTCAGGTGGACACCGCAAACCGATCCGGACGGCAAAGTACATCCGACAATCGATTATCCCGGCGTCATTGTAGATCACGATACGGTTGAGGAGAATTATAGTGTACTGAAAGGCGTGAAGGTACCGGTAAGGCTGCATTTTGGCACGATGGGCGTCGCTCCGAAAGAAGCGGATATTGTTGACTCCGTCCCGCCTTCCTACTTCGGCGGCAATGTGGATGATTGGCGCGTAACCGAAGGCGCATCCATGTACTATCCGGTTTCCGTACCAGGCGCGCTGCTGTCGGTAGGTGACCCACATGCTGGCCAAGGGGATTCGGAGATCAACGGAACGGCAATCGAGACATCAGTGACCGGCGATATTCAAGTCATTCTTCATAAGAAAGCGGATCTAGACAAAAAGCTGAGCGACCTCAATTACCCGCTGCTTGAGAATGAGAATGAATGGGTCGTGCACGGCTTCAGCTACGCCAACCACTTGGCAGAGCTTGGGGATAATGCGCAGAAGGACATCTACAACAATTCTTCTATCGATAAAGCGATGAAGGATGCTGCGCATAAAACGAAGGATTTTCTGATGAAAGGCATGGATCTGACCGAGGACGAAGCCTACTCCCTCATGTCGGTCTCCACGGATTTCGGCATTACGCAAGTGGTTGACGGCAATTGGGGTGTTCATGCGGTAATCGGCAAAGGGCAATTCGGCGAGGCAGAGCAACAGACCGTAGGACTGCGTAGCAGCTTTGAAAGTTTTGGAGCAAAGATCGGCTGGAATAACGCGAAGCAAGCCATCACCATTAGCTACAACGGCAACAAGCTTGTCATGAAGATTGGAGATGCCACTGCAACTTACAACGGAGAAAAAATGAAGCTGATCGCACCTGTGCTTCTATTGGATGAGAAAGCCGTAGTCAGCGACTATTTTGCAAGCTTCTACAAATCCGTATTGTCGAAAACGAACTAATTATTCCCTTATAAAAAAAGGAACCGCCGGGCTTCTAGTTCCCGGCGGTTCTCTTTCTAAATATTTAAGCCATCCTGATTTTTGTGACGCTTAAGCAGAATCTGATTCTCGACGCGCAATATCCCTTTTAACGAGTAGATGGATTCGTGCATGAAACGATCCACCTCGTCCATATCCTCCACCAGATAATGAACGTGCAGAAGGCAAGGTCCGGTCATTTCGTAGAGAACCACCACGCGTTCATTCGCCTTAAGCAATTCCAGAATTTCATCCAGATGCGCCGGCTCTACCTCAAGCTCCAAGTAAGCGGATATTTTTTTCCCCAGCTTCTCGGCATTGATGACAATCGAGAACTGCTCGATGATTCCCTGATTCACAAGCCTGTCAATCCGTTCTTTCACCGCAACCCCCGACAAGCCCACTTCCTTGGCCAGGTCGGTATATGAAATCCGGCTGTTCTGAGACAGCCTGAGCAATATAAGATTATCGATTGAATCCAGCATGATCTCACCTCTTTAGTCGTTATTGTAACAGATCTCATGAAGAAAATGGACCTGTACAATAAGGATATAGAGGGCAACCAGCACGTAACGCATTAGCCCGAAATCGCCTTATCCCTCGGCGCTTCGCCTCCGGACCATATTTTCCTGGCGCTCCAATCGGCCTCCCCTTGCCAGAAATCGGCTTCAGGCGGCAGTCCCAGAGCAAGAAATACCGTCGTGCACAAGTACAAGCTTCCCGTAGAAATGTACTCTTCACCGATTTCCGGCTGACTCCCGGCAAATCCGATCCGAAGCCAGCCGTTGTCGTCGAACGTGCCCGGCATCTCGATCTGCCTCTTCATGACCGCCGTCAGCGCGCAGCGGACTTGAGCAGGCTCAAGCTCCTCCGGGAGCTGTTCCCTTAATGCCATCAAGGATAAATGCTGGAACGCGCCAAACCGATAAGCAAGCGATCTCCCGATTGGCGGAAATGTCCCTTCCGGCGAAATCAACCGTTCCTGAACGGCTGCATAACGAACGGCCCTTGTCTGCACCTTGCTTCGAAGGTCTGACCAATCCCCGTATTGATCGTGGACGGCATCCAACACTTCAACCAGCATAGGTTGAATGACAAAGCTGTTGTAATAGTCCCAATGAAAGGCAGGGCCGTCTCCATAGACCCCGTCACCTGCGTACCATTGCTCATGCTGCCGCAGCGCATAATCGATACGCATGCGGTCCCATTGTGCGCCTATCCGATATAATGCAGCTTCAATCATGGCGCTAAATAGCAGCCAATTACTGAAAGCGGGGCGAATAACCCGCGTTGCCAGCAAAGCAGATATCAAATTCTCCTTTACCTTCGGCTCTAACTGCTCATATAGCTCATTTGGCGCGCGAAGAACCGCATTTGCGAGAAAAGCTGCATCAACCAAGGGCTGTCCGCCCTTATCAAAATTCATGAAGTCAGGCGAAGCCGGATCCGTTGCCGCATCGATTGCCCGTCTTACCATAGCTGCCATATGGTCTCGAAGCTCACCTTCGTCACCTGTACGAGGCCCTGTCTCGAGCCACGGCGCAATTCCGGCTAGCGTCCGCCCCAGTGCTTCCAAATACGTGTAGTCGCTCCGGCCCTCCTTCAACGCTTCGACCGGCATAACCGTACGAAGCCGCCGTTCGGATAATGCATCTAGTACAGGATGTGCAATGCGAACCAAGGTATCCATCCAATACTTTCTGTCCGTCACCATAACTCTCCTTTATACACAAGTTAATCGTTTCCGACCTCCGACCAAAGCCTTCTGGCCGTTCTCATAAAGAACAACGACTGCTCCCAGCGGTTGCTAATTTCATTGGTGCGTCCCGCGTATTCATCTGTCGTAATCGCATAGGACGGCGGGCCAAGCTCCACAACAAACGGAAGAACAGCTCCCTCTCCCGCTTCCGATCGCCAATTCCTCATGCCATCGCTCCACCAGCGTTCGAAGTGCGTCATCATCGGGTGCTGTCCATCTTTTCCTACGTCAACCTGCACCTGCTCTCCGTTCGACACCCTGGCATGGAACGCCGAACTGCGGGTCAGAACCGTCTGGATCAGCTGCTCCGCTTCCTCCGATATCATATGCATCTCGCCAGCCACCACATAATGCGACAGATCGATCGTCAAACGCAAAGAATCCAGTGCCTTGATATATTGAATCGTACGCAATAAATCCTGAGTTATCGTGCCGCGGTGCGTCTCGATATAGGTCTGGATTCCGGCCTGCCCCGATAACGCATCAATCGTGCTGAGCAACTGAACAGCCGGCTCGTCTATCAAGAATGGCGTCAGTACTTGAACATTGATATGTTGGATGCCGCCATATGCTTTCGCTTTGATCAGGAAACTCTCCATGTCTTCAGCGGTTTTCGGGTACGCATTAACGCTAAAAGATAAGTCGTAACGCTCGAGGAGCCGTCTCCATTTCTCTTCTTCCTGTGGAGCCGGGATAAATCCGTTGATGCCGTCAAAGCCCGCTTCCGCTATCATCTCCACCTGTTCCTCGGTACTGTGTCCCGCGGCTGCAGCCAATCCAGACATTCCCCACCATGACATCTGCACATCAAGCCTTGGAATTCGATTATCTTTTGTCACGCGCTCTCCCCCTAAATGAATCTATTCTCTAGTATATTTACTGAGCTTAAGGAGAGGCAGTATCGATCCTGCTCTTCACTCATCGAATCCTGCTATTTACTTCTCTCAAGTGCCGATCTCAGTCGCTTGAGCAAATCCGCATAACCCGTATCGCTTGTTGTAGTCATCTCGATAACCGTTCCGCCAATCGACAAAGGCTCAAGCTTCTCATGCAAAAGCCTCTCTTTATTGCCTTCCTGTTCAATCCATTCCAGATCTTGATGGCCAATATGCCGTTCTGCTGATCCCATGCGCGCGAAGTAACGTTCCAGCAGCACCTCTCCATCAGCTCTGCACATCACTTGAAACGGTTCAAAATCATAAACCTGCTTCAATTCAAGAAACTCCGCAGTTCTTAATTCCGGCCGTCCGAAGAATCCTTCGATTATTAAGGATTGGCCTGCCGCCAGCAAAGTGCCGGCAAAAGAATATAAAAACGTAAATGCTGCCGGAGCCAGCAAGGGAGGAGAGCCGTTGGTCTTACAATCTAAAGCGTCAAAAAGGGTCTCATAGATACCGTCCCGGGACAATAAGGGCAGCCGCAAATCTTTTGAAAGCCGCTTGGCCAAAGTCGTCTTGCCCGCACCGGGAAATCCATTGATTATGATTAACAAGGGTTTCTCCATAATCCCTTCACCTCTATTCGTTTTCCTCATTCTACCACCAATAAGCTAATTACATAATTAATTAACTTGTTAGTTAATAAAACAACATTTTAGTTGACGTAATGCTATTAATTTAGCATAATATGAATAAATTCATTAAGAAGTTATTTATTATATCAACCAAATTGTTAACTAAAGGGAGAGAAAGAAGGATGACAAGCACGCACAAGTATGTGAAGGATTATCCACGGCCGCAATGGGTACGCGACGAATGGCAATTATTAAATGGTGAATGGAGCTTCCGCTTCGACGATTCGTTTGAAGGAGAGCGCAGCAAGTGGTACAGCAAGTTGGATGCAGACCGGAAGATTCAGGTTCCGTTCACCTATGAAACAAAAGCAAGCGGCATCGGCGAGGAGAAATTCCATCCATGCGTATGGTACGAACGGAATGTAGCCATTCCGAAGGAAATCGGAGACAAGCGCGTAATCCTCCATTTCCAAGCTGTCGATTATTTGGCTAAGGTATGGGTAAACGGCGTATATATCGGTTCGCATGAAGGCGGATATGCCGCGTTCTCGTTGGATATTACAGATGCTGTACAGCTTGGCGGAGACAACCGCATCATAGTCCGGGTCGAAGACGGCAACAGCACGATGCAGCCGCGCGGCAAGCAGCGCTGGACGGACAAGAACTACGGGTGCTGGTATGTACAAACAACGGGCATCTGGCAGTCTGTTTGGCTCGAATACGTTGATGTATACCATGTAAACAGAGCTAAGATTACGCCTAAGCTTGAGGAAGCATCGGTAACGTTCGAATACGAGCTGGGCAGCACCGTCCGCTCCTTCGACAACCTTACCCTGCAAACGATTATTCGATATGACGGGAAGCTCATCCGCTCTTCTGAAACGAATGTAGACCGCACGTTCCTGAAGGTGGAAATGAGCGTCATGAACGACGTTAACGAATGGAAGATTCATTCTTGGCACCCGAATCATCCGAATTTGTACGACGTAGAGGTTATTCTGAAGAAAGACGGCCAGCCGGTCGACAGCGTGTACAGTTACTTCGGCATGCGCCGCATCCAAATTAAAGGCGACCGCATCTTACTGAACAAGCAGCCGCTTTATCAGCGCCTTCTGCTTGATCAAGGCTACTGGGAAGATACTCATCTGACGCCGCCTTCTGAGGAAGCGATTATTGAAGATATCGAGAAAACGCTGGCGCTTGGCTTCAACGGCGTGCGCAAGCATCAGAAGCTTGAGGATCCGAGATACCTGTACTGGGCTGACCGCAAGGGCCTGCTCGTCTGGTCGGAGATCGCTGCCACTTACGAGTTTGGGGACGATGCGGTAGAACGGTTCACCAAAGAATGGATGGAAGTTGTCCGCCAGCATTACAACCATCCAAGTATTGTGACTTGGGTACCTTTTAATGAATCATGGGGCGTCGGACAAATATTCACGGACCGGAAGCAGCAGCAGTTCACGGAGTCGATCTATCATTTGACCAAGTCGTATGACCAGATGAGACCTGTTGTTGTTAATGACGGCTGGGAGCACACCATCTCGGATATCATTACGCTGCATGATTATGAGGAGCTTGGTTCCGTGCTCGAAGCGCGTTATAAAGATAAGGACGCGCTGCTCAGCAATGACTTCGCCCATGATAAATACCGTTACCCGTTCGCTAACGGGTACAGCTACCAAGGGCAGCCTGTTATCATCAGTGAATACGGTGGTATCGCCTTTACGAGCGAGTCTGGATGGGGCTACGGCAACCAGGTGAAGAACGAAGAAGATTTCCTGGCCCGATATGAAGGCATCACCCAAGCGATCAAGAACCTGGATTACGTCAGCGGCTACTGCTATACGCAGCTGACCGACGTTCAGCAGGAAGTTAACGGCTTACTCACCATTACGCGCGAACCAAAGATCGATATGGAGAAAATCAAAAAAATCAATTTGAAGTAGTTAATGAACAGCAAACAACCTCCAAGCCCTGAACGGGCTTGGAGGTTGTTTGCCTATTACACGCAAGCATGGTTAATTGAAATAATGCCCCTCTTCAAGATCCTGGATCAATCCAACATGTACAGGACGCCAGTTCAAGCTTTCTTGGGTCAGCGTACTCGACGCCATGTTGTCGGCTTTGGCGGCGAAGGAAAGCCAGCCAAAGTGACTGTCTGCCTCTTCCGGGGAAATACCAACTACCGGCAGGTCTAGATGGCGGCCGATAACACCCGCGATATCACGGAACGGAATACCTTCATCGCCAACCCCATGCAAACGTGCGCCAGCCGGTGCGGCTTCCACCGCCAGCCGGTACAATCGCGCGGCATCAAGGCGATGCACGGCCGGCCAGTGGTTAGACCCGTCGCCGATATAAGCAGAGATGCCTTTGCTGCGGGCGATGTCGATAAGAGCCTTGACGAAACCATGATCACCAAGGCCGTGTACAGACGGTGCCAGGCGAACAACCGATGACCGCACTCCCTGCTCAACCAGCTTCATTGCTGTTTGTTCGGAACGCCGAGGCGTAGTCGGAATCGGAGCATCCTCTTCCGTCCCAAGGCGTCCTGCTGGAAGCATTAACGTACCCGAGGTACCCACGAACGGCTTTCCTGTTCCTTTCAGTGCTGCTCCGATCGCCTCGGTCGCCAGCCGATCCGTCTCGGCAGAAGCCGCAAAATTCAAGAAATCGTGATTGAAAGCGAGGTGAATGACGCCGTCCGCCGCGGCGACTCCGTCACGCAGGCTCTCAAGGTCATCCAGGGATCCCCGATGTACATCCGCTCCATTGGCTTTTAATGCTTCGACTGCCTTATCCGAACGGGCAAGCCCGACAACCTCGTGCCCTGCGGCGAGAAGCTCGCGAACAACCGCCGATCCGATAAAACCGGTAGCTCCAGTGACAAAAATACGCATTTATAAATACCTCCCGGAATGAAATGATTCACTTACAAAGGTAAGAATAAAGTATAGAGCGCACTCGATAGCAATACCTTTTCATTCGATGCTATAATTAAAAAATGGAAAAATATTATTCGAGCAGACAAGTCTCTGAAAGAACCGGGTTAAGCATTCACACCTTGCGGTATTATGAGCAAATCGGTTTAATTGATGGGATTGCACGGGACGATAATGGATATCGCCAGTATTCTGAATCCGATATCGTATGGTTCCAGGTTCTCAATTATTTTCGGACAATCGGGATGTCTATCCGGGAGATGCAGGAGTATGCCTCCTTCAACAATAGCGAAGAAGTTCCTACCCTAACAGCAAGGCGGGAATTCATAGAGAGTTACCGCAGGAAAGTTGTCGAACAAATGGCGGAGCTCGAAAGGTCGCTGGATAGAATCGACGAAAAAATCGGTTTTTTCAAAAATCTGGAGAACTCCAACAAGCGGCAGCCGGACAATTAATAAGCATTGAAAGCAAAGAGAAACCAGCATCTGGAACAGACGCTGGTTTCTCTTTTATCTATCTTCCGGCAACTCGGGTCGCATTCTGCAGGCGCTCCAGCGCTAAGTCAGCAAGCAGTGCAAGAATTGCGGCAGGAATAGCTCCTGCGTACAGACGAGCGGAGTTATTCATGTTAATACCCGAATAAATTTCTCGTCCCAAACCGTCTCCGCCAACAAGCGGGGCTATGGTTGCTACACCAATTGCAATAACCGCTGCGATTCGTATTCCCGTCAGCATAAATGGCAGGGCTAGCGGCAGCTGGACATTGATCATAATTTGCAGCGGGCTCATTCCGACGCCTTTTCCAGCCTCCATAATAGACTTATCCACCTGGGTTAACCCGACATACGTATTCCGAATGACCGGAAGCAGCGAATATAAGAACAATCCAACAACAACGGTTGTTGTCCCAAGCCCAAAGGCAACCATCAAGAGCACCAGGAGCGCCAGACTCGGGAATACTTGTATGATATTCGCTACCGTTAGAATAATCCGCGCGCTCACCCGGTTTCGCGATGCCATTATCCCAAGAGGAATGCCAACGACAAGCGCTAGCAGCAAGCCAATCAGCACCATCATAATATGCTGCCCTGTGAATACAAGCAGATCAACCCAATTTTCTCGCACATAGCGGAAAAACAATTCCATCTCGCTTCACTCCATTACTTCAGCAATCCAACCTTTTTCAAATACTCCTCGGCTACCCTTTTCTCATTCCGTTTATTTACATCAACCTCGTAGTTCAGATCAATCATTGTCTTGGCATCCAGCTTGCCGATGAGAAGGTCAATGACCTCCTGCAGCTCCGGGTGCTTCTCCAATACTTCCTTGCGAATAACAGGAGAAGCATCGTAAGGCGGGAAGAAATGCTTGTCATCCTCGAGCGTAACGAGCTCGTACTGCTTGAGGCGTGCGTCTGTGGAATAAGCGACTACGATGTCCATTTTATTGGTTGCAATCGCATTGTAGACAAGCGCAACCTCCATCGGATATACCTTGCCAAACGTTATGCCATACACCTTCTGAAAATCCTCATAGCCGTCACCTTCACGTTCCAGCCACGACGTATCGACGCCAAGTCTCATCGACTGTGCCTTGTCCTTCACATCCGATATTTGATGAAGCTGCTCCTTCTCCGCCAGCTCCTTGCGGACCGTGAACGCATACGTATTCTCGAAGCCATAGGAATCAAACCATTTGAGCCCGTAATGCTTATCGAAGCCCTCTTGTGCCTGCTTCAAAATACTGGCCCGGTCATTCGTGCGCTCAATCGGGAAATAATTATCCAGAATGATCCCCGAATAGAGCGACGCCATCTGAATGTCATCCCTTGTTAAGGCATCAAGCACAACCGTGCTTGTCGCCAGATCAGGCATAACCTTCACCTTCATATTCGTCCGATCCTCAATGAGGAGCTTATACATATTCGCGAGGATCTTTGGTTCAGAGAAGGTCTGCGTCCCGATGATAATCCTGTTGCCGTTACCGCAGCCTGATAGAAAGACACAAACAGCGATTAACGCAGCGGCTAGCGGCGCGAATGTTGCATGTCTTGCCATGCCTTTCATCCGTATTGGCATCTGCCTATGTCGCATTTCCAATTCCTCCTGCTGTCATACCGTACCGGATGCCGGTGCGCTTCTCGTCTTGGCCGTCACCCATTTCTCCGCGAGTCCCAGCAGAAAATCTGCCGCAAGCGCGAGAATAACGGCCAGAATAGCTCCGGTTACAATCAGTTCCTTCTTATTGACACCCATACCGGAGAAGATGAGCTGTCCCAGACCGCCGGCTCCAATTAATGTCGCAAGCGTTGCCCAGCTGATAATATATACCGTTGTGACGCGCAGCCCCGACATAATGTACGGGAAAGACAGCGGGAGCTGCACGCGGAGAAGTCGCTGCATGCGGCTGTAGCCCATCCCGCGGGCCGCTTCCATCACATTAGGATCAACGGCCTTGAAGCCGGAGTACGTGTTGCGCATAATCGGCATAATCGAATAGAGAAACAGCGCGAAGACAGCTGGCGCACGTCCGATTCCAAGCAGCGGAATCAATATGGCGAGCAGCGCCAGGCTCGGAATCGTCTGCAGCACATTGGCAATGGTAAATACAACGCTGTTAAGCCAGCCCATCCGGCTTCCCGCAAGCCATACTCCGGCAGGGATCGCAACAATCGCACCCAGGATGATCGAAAGGGCAGAAATATAAATATGATCGCGAAGAGCAATTAGAATATCCTCCTGCCTGCTCGTCAAGAAGGAAGCATATTCAGACAGCCAGTCCATCATGAGCGCTCTCCCCTTTCATCATCTTGATGGGTCTCTGCCGGCTCACTCGGAGCTTCCTCCTTCAGCTTCTCCGCTTCCGCAGTAAGCTCCTCCAGACTCATTTCATCAGGATTATAGATCTCTGCCATATGCCGCACGACACTCCCCCTCGTAACCAGTCCTGCCAGATGTCCATCCCGGACAACAGGCACGTAAGGCAAGCCGTGCTCATTCATCAGCGTCAAGGCAAGCGCAACCGAGGAACCGGATTCCACCACATGAACAAAAGGCTTCATGATATCGGCGAGACGAGTGTCTTCATGTCTATATCCTTTCAGTACGTTGAATATAGAAACATAACCGAGCAGCTCTCTTTTTTTACCAACAATAATCAAGGAGTCGACCCGATGCCTCTCCATGAATTGGATCGCTGCCGCCATCCCTCGTTCAGGAGAAGCCGTAACCGGGTTGAGCGACATGACGTCATCAACGGTTAGGCCAGGGTCAAGCGTATCGCTCGTCAGATGCTTCTTTCCAATAAAGCTTGTGACAAACTCATTCGCCGGATGCCTCAAAATATGCTCAGGTGAACCGGTTTGCACAACCTTGCCATCCTTCATCAGAACGATTGTATCGGCGATTTTGATCGCTTCATCCATATCATGCGTTACGAATACAATCGTCTTCTTCAGCTCCTGCTGAAGGCGGATCAACTCATCCTGAAGCTGTTCCCGGCTTATCGGATCAAGTGCGCTAAACGGCTCATCCAGCAAAATAACGTCAGGGTCAGCTGCAAGCGCTCGGATAACGCCAATCCGCTGCTGCTGTCCACCGCTCAGCTCCGAAGGGTACCGATTGCGGTAGACATCAGGGTTCAGATTTACCATGCTGAGAAGCTCATCAACCTTGCCCGCGGTAACCTCTTTATCCCACTTCAGCAGTCTTGGCACGACCGCTACATTCTTCGCGATATTCATATGCGGGAATAGACCGACATTTTGAATAACATAGCCGATGCTTCTGCGCAGCTCAACGGGATCAATACTGGAGATGTCCTTGTCCCGAATATAGATTTTGCCGCTCGTCGGATTGTTCAGGCGGTTAATATGCTTCATGAGGGTGGACTTGCCGCAGCCGCTGGGACCAATCAATACCGTCAATTCGCCCTCTTTAATCTCCAGATTTATTGTTTTTAATGCTTCAAAGCCGTCATCGTATGTTTTTTTGACGTTCTCGAATCGGATCATCTATTGTTCAACCTCCGAATTTTCTTACGTTTAGACTTTCCGAATAGTGCGCAAAAAATGCCATATGTACAAGATTAAGGTGTTGCTTGCTTGAGAATAGCTGTTATCCGCGTCCAATCCTATTCAGTGCCTAGTTATTACACTCTTTATGGACGGTTGAAACATTCTGTGAAAAATGATTCCCTATCTGAGTAAATGCTCATAGAGTCACTACATTGTAATCTTCCTGTAACACTGCACTCAGATTCCTTTCATTTACACAAACTATAATAATAGACATGACCCCCCTTTATTATATTTCTCTCTTGCAGCCTGCGGCCCCCGTGCCGCAGGCTCTTTGTTTTTTATAAAGTCATCGAAGTTTAGGAAGCTTTTCGCGGGAAATGATGATAGTCTAATGAAGTGATTGATACTTGTCGGAGGGGAATTATGAATCCTAATCAAATCAGTATTGCAGATGTGCCCTGCCTGCTCGTGGAGCCTGCCGGGCAGCCAATCGGCACCGTTCTCTTATATCATGGCTGGGGTTCTTCCATGGAAAGCTACCAGTTCTTTGCATCGTTGATCGCAGGCTGGGGATATAAAGTTGTTGTTCCGGAGCTGCTGCATCACGGACAACGCGGCAAGCTGGATTATGCGAATCCGGAAGTATTAGAGAAGCAGTTCCTGGAGATTGTACTGCAAGGGGTAAAAGAAGCCCGGTCGATCATAGACGAGCTCTCTGCATCGAGCGGCTGTATCGGCATCATCGGGCATTCGGCCGGAGGTTTTATCGCTGCAGGCACCTTTGCCAAACATGCCTCCTTGCAAGCGGGCGTCGTTATCAACGGCTCCTGTGCGTGGCTGAGATTCGAGGAGAAATACCTTGAATATATGGGAAAAACGCCGCTCACTCCAGAGGAGAGAACGGCGCTTAAAGCCCATGACCCTTTTACGCAATTAACGTTTGAGGATCAGCGGGCGCTCTTGCTGCTTCACGGCAAAGAAGATACAACCGTTCCGATCGACAGCCAGCGGTATTTCATGACTAACATGTCCCATGTATCATCCGAGCAACTTCATATGATTGAATACAGCGGAGTCAATCATCACGTCACGCTCAAGATGCTGGAGCAATCCAAGCTGTGGCTGGACCGTCATATCGGACACAAACACAACTAAATTCTACAAAGAACGGACGGCCTCCACAAACTGGCGTGCCCGGTCGGTGATCAGGTCAAACCTGCCTTCACGGACCCATTCCAGGTTCAGCAGCTTGCCTCCCATTCCGACAGCATTGGCGCCTGCGGCAAAATAGTCGGCGATATTATGAAGATCCACGCCGCCGGTCGCCATAATCGGAATGGAATCAAGCGGTCCGCGGATTTCCGTTAAGTATTTGGTGCCAAGCGTTCCCATCGGGAACAGCTTTACCGCTTCGGCACCGGCCTTCCAGGCTTTCACGATTTCTGTTGGCGTCATAACGCCGGGCCATACCGATACGCCATTCTCATGTCCGTAACGGACAACCTCTTCATCCAGATTCGGCGAAATAAGGAACTGCGCCCCTGCATCGACTGCGGTCTTCGCCATCTCCACATCAAGCACAGTGCCGGCTCCTACTGCCGCCTGCCCGTCGAACCGGCTGCGCCAGCGTTTAATCATCACCGCTGCGCCAGGCGTGTTCATCGTAATCTCCATCATACGAATACCGCCATCAATCAAAGCTTGTCCGGCCGCATCCGCATCAGAGTCTTCAATTCCCCGCAGTATCGCAACAATCTTATTCTCAAGCAGCAAATCCAGCATCTTACTCATGTTATTGTCCCCTTTACGTCCAATAATCCCGCAATATGCGGAGGAATAGATTCGGAAAAGCTAATGTCTCCATATCCGCCGGACCAATCCAGCGGTATTCCCCTTGTTTGCCTTCAGCTTCGTAAGCAGCAGCCGTCTCCGCAGCCAAGCTTGCGCCAGCAGCATCTGCCAGCTCCGCATGAGCACCAAGATCAGCCAGGTAAATCCGCATTTTCCAATGAATATGGCTGAAGATATGATCCGAATCCATGAACCAGCGCCGCGGACGGATAAGAAGGCCAGTTTCCTCATCCATCGAGCGGGTTAACCATTCCCCGGCTTCTGCCGCGCTCAAACCGCCTTCTTCCCCAGCAGCTTCAATAACGGACTCCCGGTCCTTCGGCACGAGCAGATGAGGCAACTCCCACATCTGAGCAAGCAATCCGGTCTCCGGGCGCTGCCGGACCAGAATCTTGCCTTCATTTACGCCAGTGCCGGTAATAATGACAGCTACCCGTTTTTCCGGACGAGGCGGCTTCGCCTTGGTCTTGATCGGCAGCTCTGTTTCCCGGCCGGCCAGCCGCGCCGCGCAATGCTCCATTACCGGACATGGCAGGCAGCTTGGCGATTTTGGCGTACAGACAAGCGCTCCCAGCTCCATCAGTGCCTGATTGAAATCCCCTGCAGCCCCTTCCGGAATCAGAGATACCGCTAGCTTTTCAATACCAACTCGTGTGGCCGGCTTCGCAATATCCTCCTCCAGACAGAAATATCTGGACAGAACCCTCATGACATTGCCGTCAACCGCAGGCTCCGCGCGATTAAAGGCAATGCTCATAATAGCCCCGGTTGTATAGGGGCCAACGCCTTTTAAGCCAGCAACCGCTGTTTTGTCATCCGGCACAACGCCACCGTACCGTTCCACCACTTCGCGCGCTCCAGCCTGCAGGTTCCGGGCACGCGAATAATAGCCAAGTCCCTCCCAGCATTTCAGCACTTCCGGCTCCGGCGCTTCAGCAAGCGCGCGCACGGTCGGAAACTTGTTCATGAACCGCTCATAGTAAGGAATAACCGTGTCTACACGGGTCTGCTGCAGCATAATCTCAGACACCCATACCCGGTATGGATCCTGATTCATCCGCCATGGCAAATCCCGCTTTATCCTTCTATACCAGGTAAGCAGCTCTTGGCTGAAGTAGGCTTTGGCCACTTCATTATTAATGGCTTCCACTATTCTGTCACCTCTTTATTTACCTTGCCTTCTTGCGCCCTTAAAAGTTCAGCCCGCATAAAGCGACGATATTGCTTAGGAGTAATTCCCGTCTGTCGCTTGAGCAGTCTCGGCAGATAATGATTAAGCATCCCCACCCTGCCTGCAATTTCGGAAATCGGGAGATCGGTCTCCTTCAGCAGCTTCTTCGCCAGCTCCAGACGCCGCTCCGTTACATATTGGATAGGGGAGCAGCCCATAATCGTTCGGAAAGACGTAATCAAATAGTTCGGATGAAGATACGCTACCTTTGCCAAATCTTCAATCTGAATGTTATGGTGCAAATTCTTCTCGATGTAATCAATGACTTCGGTCCATTTCGCTCCGCCTTCAAGGCATTCATAATAAGGATCCTTGGATAGCCTTAATGCACTGTTATCAATGTAATAAGACAATAACTCCAGTATTGCTGCTTTTAATTTCAAGCTGCTGGTAATCGTCTCTTGAGAATGGGCCTGAATCATCCGCTCTACAATGCTGATCACATACTGCTCATCCTCAATTGGAATAGAGGAGGAAAGCGGCAGCCTGAGCAGCTTGATATACTTAAAATCCTGTGTTTCCACCCGGAAATTGCACCAGTAAATCTTTGCTTTCTTCTGCATGATTACTTCATAGGTTTCAAACAATTTAGGCCGTAACAAATACAATTTCTTTGGTTCTACGTCATAGGTCTTGCCATTCATTATCACAACGGCTGTTCCTTCTTGCAAATAACAAAACCGATAAAAGTCGATACCGTCCCGATTGTCGGTCCAGCCAACATCTTTCACGGAATAAGCAGCCATAATAACCTCTGGATCAAGCAGAGCAATTTGCCGTTGTAATATTCTTTCATTCGTATCCATGACTACCCCTGTTGTCTTGTCTAGTTTTCGCAAATTATTTACTCTATTATATAAGCTATGGCGACAAAATCATATTGGAAGTTAAATCATCTATTTAGATTTATTTTAAACTGGACATAAGAAAGAAGGAACTGTACATGTTTATAAAATCCTTAGTCGCCGCTGCCACGGTTGCTGTTCTTCTTGCAGGCTGCGGGAATAGCGGCAGCAACGGATCTTCCATCTCAACCCGTCATATGGATGCACCGGAGAAGACAGGAGCTGTCTACAAAGCGAATTGTGTCAGCTGTCACGGCTCTGACCTGCAAGGACGAATGGGAGCGCAGACCAACCTGCAGCAGGTTGGCGCACGTATGACCGAACAGGAAATGGCTGAGCAAATCAAGCATGGCGGAGGCTCTATGCCGCCCTTCGAAGAACGTCTGACGGACGAGCAGATTGCCGGCCTTGCCGCTTGGCTTGCAGGCAAGAAGTAGCCTTCCGTTATACAAACAGAAAAAGGCTGATCCGATAAGCAGCTCCAGCAGCCGCTTGACGATCAGCCTTTTTCTATTATATCTGTTCCATAATCGCTACTGCAGATGCGATTGTGCGATCATGTGTAATCGTAATATGAATACGGTACCTCTCAGACGCCAATTCAAGCCGCTCCCAGGCTGCCCCGGACAAATAACATTCCGGTTTCCCCTCAGGTCCGCGCAAAATATCAATATCGGCAAAGCCGACCTTGGCTCCGATCCCGCAGCCTAAAGCCTTGACCACAGCTTCCTTCGCCGCAAATCTTCCTGCCGTAAATTGCGCCAGACGCTTGCTCTCATAGCTGCCGGCTAGATCCCGTTCCCGACTCGTCAATATGCGGTTCAGGAACCGTTCACCCGCTTTGCCCGCAAGCAGCACGGTAATCCGGTCCATGTCCGTCACATCATGCCCGATCCCTGCAATCATCGTCTGGATCAGATTCCCGGAATCGGGGAACGCTTATGCTCAGTACGCAGATATTGCTTCTCGAGCTTCGCTTTCGCTTCCGCTCCGATTTCTTTCCCTTCGAGATAAGCGCTGTTCTCGTCATAGAGAATGCCCAGCTCCGACTCGTCGGTCTGTCCATCCCAAAGCCCTGCGGTTGGTGCTTTGTCGAGAATACTTTGCGGTACGCCAAGCACGCTTGCGAGCTGGCGGACCTGGCGTTTGTTCAGCGAGCTGAGCGGCGTAATATCGACCGCACCGTCGCCCCATTTCGTGAAGAAGCCGGTGATCGCCTCGGACGCATGATCCGTACCAACAACAAGCAAATTAAGGTCAAAAGCAAGCGCGTATTGAACAACCATCCGCGTTCTTGCCTTTACATTGCCCTTGCCGCCGCGGCTTAAGTGACGCGAGATTCCGATTGCCTTGAGCGCATGCTCGGTCTCAAGCGCAATCTCATCCACCGCTTCGCCAATATTCGTCTCCACCTTATGCTTCAGATGGAAGGCTTCCGCTGTAGCATAGCTGTCCTGAATATCCACTTGCTCCCCATAAGGCTGAAATACGCCGAGCGTCATATATTCCCGGCCGGTCTCAGCAGACAATTCATCCGTTGCCATCTTGCACAGGCCAGTCGTAACCGCGCTGTCGATACCGCCGCTAATCGCAATCAATAGGCCCGTTGTGCCCGACTTCTTAACGTACTCCTTCAAGAAGTCAACGCGCTTCCGGATTTCCGCAGCGGGATCAATCTCCGACTGGACGCCGAAGCGCTCGATTATTTCCTGTTGTAAACTCATAGCACTTGTCTCTCCCTGCTCCAACTGCCGATTAACGGCAGTAACGGTCAAATGCGTTCGTCAGATCAGCCGCAATTTCCGCTGCGGAACGGTTCTCGATTTGATGACGTTCGATGAAATGCACAAGCTCGCCGTCTTTCATCAGAGCGATTGACGGGGAAGATGGCGGGTATGGCGCGAAGTACTCGCGTGCTTTCGCCGTTGCTTCTTTATCTTGACCTGCAAATACGGTATACAGGTGATCTGGTGTAATGTCATGCTGCAGAGCTTCAGCAACGCCTGGACGGCATTGACCTGCAGCACAGCCGCAAACCGAGTTAACGACTACGAGAGTTGTTCCTTTTGCATCCGGCAGCGAATCCGCTACTTCTTCAGGGGTACGAAGCTCTTTGATCCCGATTCGGGTCAAGTCGTCACGCATAGGTTGAACCATATCCAGCATATATCTTTCAAATGACATCGACATTTGAAGCACACTCCTTTGTAATAACCTAATTTTAGTTACTATTATACCGCCCGTTATGAAAATAAAGCAACCGGAGCGCACTCACTCCGGTTGCTTTTGCTGTACTTCCTCCGAGTTGGGAATACGATCTCCTGCCCGGTAAGCGCTATTCTTGTCCTGATGCATAAAGATACCCGCCTGAGGCGGAATTCCCCGTTCGAAATAATCCCGGTTCTCGGCGGTTAGAAACCCGATATCCTTATAAGGATGAACCCACTGGTCCCCCGCCATTACGGCCGGGTCCGTGTCGGTACTCCACTGATTAAGCGGAGAGTCCGGCGAATCATAATGATGATCCCCAATTACAACGCCATGCTCGTTAACGAACGGTTCGCGCGGGCCTCTGCCCTCACGGAATTCCGGGAGAAAAGAGATTTCGAACGGATCAAGTGACGGATCGTCCTCTTTGCCCTTGCCCATCACCTTTACCCTTAAATCGAAGGGCGGTTTGGCCCATCCAGCTTTTTATCAAAGCCCGCTTCTCCTGGAGCGGCTGCCCCAGCTTTATTTTTGTTTTCTTGCTCGGTTTGCTCCATTGAGTTGCCATTTTTGTTTTTTGCCATCGTAGAAGTCCTCCTGTATATGACTGATCTTCAAACGATAGTATGCACGTTAGGCACAAGCTTTATGTCCCTTCTCACGCCGACTGCCGGATGAACGAGACGATAAAGCTCGTTCCGACTCCCTGCTCCGATTCAACGTCAATTCGCCCATTATGGCGCTCCGCGATGCTGACGCAAAGAGGAAGTCCAAGTCCTGTTCCTTGCGTCTTGGTCGAGAAGAACGGATCAAAGATACGCTGCTTCTGCTCTTCGGATATGCCTACGCCTTGATCTTGTATCCGAAGCACAATTTCTTCTTTATCGGCCAGGTAAGAGGTATGTATCGACAAACAGCCCTTCTCGTTCATTGCTTCCATACCGTTGCGCGCCAGGTTCAGAAGCAGCTGCTTGATCTCTTTCTCATTCAGTTGAATGGACGGAATAAAGTCGCATAGCTCCACTTCGATCGTCTGGCCCCGCAGATTGGCATCCGCATTCAAGAGCGGAATCATTTCCCGGATAATATCATGCAGCGAGCCTTCCTCCATCGTTAGCGCCCGGTTTTGGGCTAGCGACAGAAAGTCGCTAATGATCGTGTTCGCCCGGTCCAGCTCGTCCATCACAATCCCGAAGTAGGTCTGCTGATTATCCGGACTTCGCTCCCGCATAAGCTGCACGAAACCGCGGATTACGGCCATCGGATTACGGATCTCGTGGGTAATGCTGGCCGCCATCTGCCCAATCAGGCTGAGGCGCTCCATCCGTCCCACCTCGCTCCGGAGCAGTGACAATTCCGAAATATCATGCGCGGTCAGAACGGCCCCGGTCACTGCATCCGTTTGCAGATTGCGAATGCAGAAGGCCGTCTTCAGCAAGGTCCGGCCGTTCTCCACTTGGGGAAGCTCCCGCACTAGACTATGTCCATTAAGCGCCTCGCGAAGCAGCTTCACATTCGTATCCTGCTTTCCGTCACCAAAGAAATCATAGAAGTATTGACCGATGATATTTTGGCCACCGGCGAGCATTTGAACGCCCATCTCGTTCAGATGAGTGATTTTGCCATATTGATTCACCAGAATGACCGCAATCTTCGTCTGATCAATAAACTGCTCCAGCTTCTCCACTTCCTGCTGGTAGCTCAGAGACATCCGCGTCACTTCATAATGCAGCTGGGCATTCTCCTTGAAGCTTTCTACCGCGTAGACCGAGATCCATGCCGAGATCATCGTCATAACAACGGTAAGAAGAGTAAGCAGAACAAACTCCAACGTCACGGGCATACCGGTCGTGACAACGGCCACGACAAAAGAAAGGATAACAAAAGCACACATGCCCGAAATGAGCATCATCACGATCCTGATCTTGCGGCGCCGGTCAGCCCGCTGGAAGGGACCATGGACAGCCAGTAATACGGCAATATATATAATGATAAAAACAACAAATACAACCGTTTCCCCTATACTATCGAGATATTCTATTCGAAGCGCCGTATATACGCCGCTTAATAATAGAAGATAGTAGGGCCCTCCGTACAATGAACCGATTAATAAGGGCAAAAGCCGGAAATTCAGTTCGCATCCGTGATAGTCTTTCGTAAAAATCATGCAAAGTGCCATAGCCACACAGTTGGATAACCCCATCATCACGGGAATTTTCCGCCAATTACGGCTTGAATTATGCCATAACTGGAAGGCAAAGGCAGGTACTAGCGTAATAAAGAATTGTAACATCAATTCTTTCAACACGGACGATCAGTCTCCCCAACAACGAATCACTCATGTTATATTAAATTAACCTGTCTTTACCTATTCATCTGATAGTCCGATTAAATCACAACTCTCAGTATTTTACAATCGCCTAGTTATCCAGTTAGTAACAATATTTAATAAATGTACGGCAAAAATATCATTATGCAGCTCATGATAACCGCCTTCATACGCAACAAATTTACACCTGTCTCCGAGATGCTCCGCTACCTCTTTGCTTGCTTCAAAGGAAGTTACCTTATCCCCCGTGCCATGCAGCAGCAATACGGGAACTTGAAGCTCCTTGCTATGCGCGATCGCCCACTCGCCGGCATCGGTCATGATATGGAAGGTCCGGATCGTGATGGAGCTATGGCATAACGGATCGCCCAAGAACGTTATGGCGTGCTCGTAGCCTGGGCGATATAGATCATCCGGGCTGATCCCGGTGGATAACGACAGCTTTGGCATAACCCGCACAAGAAGCCGGGCAAGTGCCTTCATTACAGCATTGGGGCCTTTGGCAAGCCGCAGCCAAGGACTGCTCAGGATGAGACCTTCGATGTTTGGCTGCAGCCGAAGCGCGCAATTAAGGGCAACATTGCCTCCCATGCTGTGGCCGTAAAGAAAGGACGGAAGCTGCGGATGGCGCGTTCCGGCTTGCTCCAGCAAGAGCCCCGCATTATGAACAGCTGTTTCTATAGATGAAAGATGTCCCCTTTGTCCGGCAGAAAGGCCATGTCCCTCCTGATCATGGGCAAGCACCGCATAGCCTTCGCCCGTCAGTCTCTCCGCTACCGCCGAATATCGTTCCCCATGCTCACCCATTCCGTGCACAATACATATAACGCCCTTTGGCTCTTTCCCGTCAGGAAGCCACTCTCTTGCGTAAATGTCAGTGCCGTTTGCTCCGCTGAACCGCCAGTCCGTCCGTTTCATCCGCGCTCCGCTCCTTTTAGGTTAACTTGTCATCATTATATTTCATTTGCGGAAAAATGAACTTATGCATTCTTAAATTTCAAAAAAGAATGTTACAATACAAAAAGAAGAAAAAGTATGAAGTCAGGAGCAATGCGAACCATGTTTGATGTTATTATTATCGGCGGCGGACCGTCCGGATTGATGGCTGCTGTGGCAGCCAGCGGAGCCGGCGCGTCTACCCTCCTCATTGATAAAGGAGACAAGCTCGGCCGCAAGCTGGGGATTTCCGGCGGAGGCCGGTGCAATGTAACCAACGCGAATGAAATGGATGAATTAATCCGTAATATTCCGGGAAACGGGCGGTTTCTGTTCAGCGCCTTGAATCAATTCGGCAACCGGGAGATTATCGCCTTTTTTGAAGGCATGGGCATTGCCTTGAAGGAAGAAGACCGCGGACGGATGTTCCCAGTGTCAGACAAGGCGAAGACGGTTGTTGATGCATTGATCCGCAAGGTGAGAGAGCAAGGTGTCGAGATCCGCACGAATATGCCGGTGAAAGAAGTGATGTACGAGGACGGTGTTGTTACGGGCATCCGGCTTGCTTCTAACGAAATCATCAACACCAAGGCCGTTATTATCGCTACGGGCGGCAAATCCGTTCCTCATACAGGTTCCACCGGTGACGGCTATCCATGGGCGAAAAAAGCCGGGCATACGATTACGGATCTGTACCCGACGGAGGTTCCTCTCACGTCGGCTGAGCCGTGGATTCGGAGCAAGGAGCTGCAGGGATTGTCGCTGCGCGATGTTACCCTTACCGTCTGGAATGCCAAGAACAAGAAGCTTGTCTCCCATGACGGAGATATGATCTTCACCCACTTTGGCTTATCGGGACCTGCGGCGCTGCGCTGCAGCCAGTTTGTCGTTAAGGAGCTTAAGAAAGCTTCTGAAAGCGAAGACGGCAAACGTACCGTATTAGTCACTATTGATTTGATGCCTGGCCAATCGGAAGCGGAGATTTACGAAGAGACCTTAAAGCTGTCCAAGCTCGAGCCTAAAAAGGCTATCAAAAACGTGCTGCGCGGCTATTTGCAGGAACGGCTGCTGGAGCTTTTGCTCCACCAATGCGAGATCAACGGCGATATTACGTACGATAATATTCCAAGAGAGCCATGGCGCGAGCTGGCAAAACGAATAAAGCAATTCCCTGTGGCTGTAAACGGGACTTTATCAATCGAAGAAGCTTTTGTAACCGGGGGCGGAGTACATCTGAAGGAGATTGATCCGAAGACGATGCAGTCGAAGCTTGTCCAGGGGCTTTACTTCTGCGGAGAGGTGCTCGATATCCACGGTTATACGGGAGGCTACAATATTACGGCCGCATTTACGACGGGCCACAGCGCAGGAACAAGCGCGGCATCGGCTGCTTTAAGCAGCTGACGCCGCGCTTTTCCTTTTCCTTGATTAAATGTGTACATCCCCGGAGAAATGTCCGTATTCTCCCGGATCGGGCAAAAACTCATTGCTTGTATCCGCATCATCATCCCGGTTATGCAGCCCCGAGGCTTCCTCTGCCCCGACCCAGTCCTCATTGACGATATGTGCCGGAATCGTGATCGCGTTCATGGAATACGCGGAATCAGTGACTGCCCCATTCTGGATCGCAGACTGTTCCACCAGCTGACCTCCGTGAGACATGGCAATTTCCAGTGCTGAAGTCAAATCGGTTCCATCCACATGAATATGAAGGCGGTTCCCCTCATGCATGAGAGGTTCATAACCCAGCTCCTGCAGGGTATCCCGTGCCAGCGCAGCGCTAAAGGAGTCTGCGAAATCAAATAAAATGGCCGAACTCATCGTCTCATCTCCTTCAATAGGCTCTCGAATATTAGGATTCCCTAACTTTACCGAAATTTATGATTAAAAGCTGTTGTCATTTCAACAAAAGTTTATATAATTTAAGTTATACTATTACGCGTTAGTTTTCTTGACACTATATGTTATATTAGATTGGTGATCCAATCAATAACTTCCAGGAAGGTGACAGAGCGATGGATAATGTGTTTTATTTATTAGCTGATCCGATGTTTATCGTCGAGCTTGAGCATAACCGCTGGTATATACGTGACATCAATTATGCCTTCACTAAGTTGACCGGATATAAGAAAGCAGAATTGGCGGATGCCGATCCTGACGGATTATTAAGAAGAGGATATACGTTTGGCGGACTCATGACTCAGCTTGGCGACGACAACGAGCAGACTGTCGAACAAGAGCTGATCTCCAAGACAACAGCGTCTATTCCCGTACGATTCACCTGCCGCCGGCTGCCCTCCAGCCAGCAAACTTGCTATATTATTATCTGCAAAGACTATTCAGAGGAGAAGTATATCGAGGAATTCGCCATGGATAATCAGATTCTGATGAGCATTGGAGTGTCCGATCAATTCCGGATTACAAGCGCCACCAGATATTACTCCCCATTCAAACAGCGGGGCGCCAACCTGATTAATCAAGTCGTATTCGACCACGTGGCGGAAGAAAGCCGCAAATCGCTTCGCCGCATCATGGAATACTCGCGTACCCACGGAACAACCGAACATGCGGATATCCGTCTATTCGTTGGAGATCAATTGCGGATGACAACAGCTGTGATTAAGCCCTTCTACTCCGGCAACAAAGAATTCAAAAGCTACGTCATCCTGCTGACCGGAATATTGCAGCCGGCCCGGGAAGAAGACGCCGCCTACAAGCTCCGCATGCTTATGCTGAACAAGAACATTACCGCGACGTCCCTGGCTCAGTCCACGCTTATTTCCCTTACAACCATCTCCAAGATTCGCAACGGTAAAATCAAAAAGCCCCAGCGCCTCACGGCTGAATTAATAGCCGGAGAGCTGGGGGTTAAGCCGGAAACGATTTGGAGCGGCTTTAAACGTTATTAGCCGTTGGCAAACGTCTTTAGCCGTTAGTAAACGTCTTTAAAAACGGAACTTCATAACCAGATCATTCAAATCCTGCGCAATCTCCGTCAAACCGCCCGCAGCTGAAGCAATTTCTTCGGCAGAGGCGGTTTGTTTGTCTGCACTAACCGCGACCGTTCTTGCCATATCATAAGTTCGGCGGGCAATCTCAGTCAGCTGGTCAATGGAAGCCGACACTTCCTCCGAGTTTGCGGCAAGCTGCTCGGCAGCAGCGGCAACTTCCTCAATCTTGCCGGATACATCGCCGGCTGCAGCCGTAATTTGACGAAATGAACGGCCAGCCGCATTGACATTTTCCAGCCCCTTTATCGTTTCCGCACGGCTTGCGTTCATTTTATCCACGGTCAGAATGGTATCTTCTTTAATCTTCCCGATAACGCCGGCAATGTCGGAGACCGAGGACGCGGTTTGAACCGACAGCTTGCGCACCTCTTCCGCCACGACAGCAAATCCCTTACCTGCTTCTCCGGCTCTTGCTGCTTCAATAGCCGCATTAAGCGCGAGCAGATTCGTCTGTTTGGATATTGAACCGATGAAATCGGTTATCTTGCCTATGTTGTTCATACGGCTCTCGAGCAGCTTCACATGTTCAGCAGCCGATCGAACCGTTTCGTCAATGACGGCCATCGTTTGGACGGCTTGACTGATAGTCTCTGCTCCTTCCTTCGCCTGCCGCTCCGCCTTTGACGACAGCTCTGCCGCGACCGAGCTGCTCTCCGCGATCCGCTGTGTCCCATGTGCCATCTCTTCGGTTGAACGGCCAATTTCCTCAAAGCTGTCCAGCTGCTCCTGCGAACCCGATGCCGCTTCCCGGAACATCGTTGACGCCTGTTCGACCGCACCGGCATTCTGTTCAGATGCTGCAAGCATCTCTTCCGACGAAGCCGAAATATTGGTTGATGCCGCCTGTACGCTTTGCATCGCCTTGCGAAGTGATTCGACCATATCTTCAAGCGCATGCACCATGACACCAATCTCGTCCCGGTTTCTGACCTTGGGAATGGTTACCGTCAAGGAGCCGCCTGCCACTTCAGCAAGCACTTCCGATGAGCGCTTAATTGGAAGCGATATGGTTCTGCGCACATAATACAGAAGGGCCAGAATCAGGATCAAGGCAGCGCCAAGACCGCAGGCAATCGTCAATACCGCCTCACGGTTAATGCTTTCGCTTGATTTCTCCGCAGCCTTCGCCCCTTCCTCATTCATCCGGATTAGCGTATTAATGTAAGACTGCATCGTGCTGAAGGACTGCTCCGATGCCATCAAGGCATCGCCGACTTGCTTCTCGTCCTGCTGGTTCGAGTATCGGATCACATTCCGGTACAAAGCCAGATAAGCCTTCCATTCTCCCTCCAGGTTACGGGACAAGTTCATATCATCGCCTGTTTTCGGAAGAGACATGAATGCCTGCAGCTTCTGCTGCAAAATGACAACGGTATATTCGCCGTCCTCCTCCAGCATTTTGCGCTTCAATGCATTGCTCTCTCCCGCCATCTTGTATTGAATGGTCAGCATATGCTCGTTCAAATAATTGATCTCGTTGATAGCCTTAATATTGGCGAGCCATACCTGTGATATTTCCTGCGCGTTATTCGTAAGCTTCCCCATCCGGTCAAAGCTGAGCATGCCGTTCACCGCCATAAGAATGACGATCGCAAGGAAGGATAAGGTCAGTCTCTGGCTCAATGAGATTCTCCACTTCCGCTTGTTCCTGAATGTTTGCTGCATATAAAGCCCTCCTCTGGACCCGCTCGACTATGATGTTAGTATATCTTACATACAAATAACAACCAACGTCTTAAGCATGCAGTAAAACCGTCTTTTTGCCGTACTTGCTCGCATTATGTCTGCAGCAGGCGAATTAGCGGATAAAAAGTAAAAGCTTTAAATAAATGGCCTCTTTCTTCCATAATTAAGGCGAAAACATAACAAAAGCAGCCCCGGCATTAAGCCGAGACTGCTAATGAATTACCTATCTATGCTCCGGAAGCTTCGGCCACCGCCGCTGCTTTCCTTCGTCCGTATACAATGCGGGACAGCAATACGCTAATCTCGTACAGTACCACAAGCGGAATAAATACTAACAGATGAGAGATAAGCTCGGGAGGCGAGATCAGGCTGGCTACAATAACAAGCACCAGATATGCATACCTCCGCATTTTATGAAGCGCCTTGGGTGTCAGAATCCCGATCTTCGTCAGGAACATAACGACAACCGGAAGTTCAAAGGCGATGGCAAGCGGGAGAATAATATTAAACATAAAGCCGAAATACTGCGCTACGCCATATGTCTCTACAAGCTCCATACTTTTCGTTATCTTGGAAGTGAACGAGAAGCTCATCGGGAAGACGACAAAATAACCAAACGCCAGACCCGTGAAGAAGCAGATTACGCTATACGGAACATAGCGTAAAGCCGCTGTCTGCTCCGTTGGATGAAGCCCTTGCTTCACAAAGCCCCACAGCTGATACAAAATATACGGCAGCGATACCGCCAGCGCGATTACAAGCGCAACCGACATATACATTCGGATGCCGTCCCAAGGCGAGAATACATTCCAGGTCATCTCGGAACCCGGCGGTATGCTCTTCAAATAACGGAGCACCTTCGGAGATACATACAACCCGCCCCCAAGCGATAACAATACGACTGCCAGGCTCCGCCAGATCCGGCTACGCAGCTCGGTCAGATGAGCAAGCAGCGTCATTGTCTCTTCATTTCTTTTCATTCGCCGCACAACCTTCCGGGTTTTCTCAGCTCAAAGGTATGAAAGCCATCCCTCAGCTTGTCATTAATCTCCTTCAGCCGATCTACATCCGCAAATGAATACTTGCGTGCGCCCCCTTTAGTCCTGACCGGGAAAACCAACTGTTTCTCCTCATAATATCGAATTTGTCTTTCCGTCAAACCAGTTAAGTCGCTAACGATTCCAATACTCATCACTTTGTCCTTCATCGTCTAACGCCTCCCGCAAACGGATATGTAATATAACCTGACATTAAACCTCTCGCTACGAATTTATCAGTGTGCTCTCTCTTCGTCAATGGGACTGATTGCCCTGGTCTGCTTGTCCGTTACGGGATGTAACAATGGAACAAAATGAACATTAAGAGTGTTCAATTGCTTGAAATCCTTGTGTTTTTATGAAACTTACGGTCTCAATTCACAACTATAAATGGTTATAATTACCTATCGGCTGTTATTTAATTAATTAATTTTATTGGACATATAAATTTTATTTATGTCAGACTTCCTAACAAAATATTGGCGGCGAGTCGAAAATTCATGCTACATTTCTTTCCGAGACGGGCAAACGATCAAGTGAAGGAGCTGAAGGGGCATGGAATCGAAGGAGACACCCAATGAACTGTCACGCAGACAATTTCTGACGACAGTCGGCAAAATCGGCGGGGCCGCCGCTGTATTTAGTGTAATGGGAACGATGGGGTTATTTACGCCAGAGACACTTAAAGCAGCCGAGTACGAACCTCCATCCGGCTGGGACCTCAAGGGTACGAACCGTTCAGGCAAAAAAATCGTTATCCTCGGCGCCGGTATCGCCGGCCTGACAGCTGCTTATGAGCTCGGCAAAGCAGGCTATAATTGTACGATTCTTGAAGCACGCGCCCGTTCCGGAGGACGGAACTGGTCGGTACGCCGCGGAACAACGGTGACGGAGATCGGCGGACAAAAGCAGGTTGCACGATTCGATGACGGCATGTACCTCAATGCCGGTCCGATGCGTATCCCGCAGTTCCACGTTACGATGGACTATTGCCGAGAGTTTGGAATCGCAATGGAGCCATTCAACAACGTGAATGAGAGTGCCTATTATTACAATGAGAATGTTGGTGCATTATCCAATACCCGTGTACGCAAACGGGCCGCAAAAGCCGATGTGAGAGGCTACGTAAACGAGCTGCTCGCCAAATCCATCAATCAGCCTGGACTGGACCTGCCTGTTACAGCGGAAGAAAAGGAGAAAATCGTCGCTTATCTCCGCTCCGAAGGCAACCTCGATGCGGATCTGTTCTATAAAGGCTCATCCCGCGGCGGTTACAAGGATGAACCGGGCTCCAGACTTGATGCCGGTGTCATACGCGATCCGTTTGACATGAAGGCTATTATTAATTCCGGCTTCGGCAACTTTTTCTCCAGTGAATACAGCTACGACCAGCAAATGATGATGTTCCATCCGGTCGGCGGGATGGACGCGATTCCGCAAGCGTTCGAGAAGCGCCTTGGCAACCGGATCAAATTCCACTCCGAAGTGAGTGAATTCAAGCATGTCGGCAACCAGGTACAAGTCACCTACAAGGATCTCTTGAATGGCGAAACGAAGCAGATCGAGGGCGATTACCTCATTTGCACGATTCCGCTGTCCGTGCTGAAGAACATCAAGCATGATTTGTCTCCGGAAATGACCAATGCGATCAACAATACGAAATACGCCAGCGCCGGCAAAATCGGCCTGCAGTTCAAGCGCCGGTTCTGGGAGGAAGACGATCAAATCTACGGCGGCAATACGCTGACGAATATGGACATCTCTTCGATCTATTACCCGCCAACGAATTATTTTGCCAAGAAGGGTCTTCTGCTCGGTTATTACGCCCAAGGCTCCAACGCGGATAAGATTGGCGCTTTATCCTTTAAGGAGCGCGAAGCGCACGCTCTTGCTCAAGGCGGCAAAATTCACCCGCAATATTACAAAGAGTTCGAATCCTCGTTTTCCGTCAACTGGAAGACGACCAAATACAACGAAGGTGCTTGGGTCTCCTACTCGGCTGATGACCGCAAGATCAACTATCCGGTGCTCTGCAAGCCTGACCGCCGCGTCTATCTTGCCGGCGAGCATATCAGCTACATTACAGCCTGGATGGCAGGCGGTATTGAATCGGCGCGCGAGGTTGTCACGGACATCCATGAACGCGTCATGAAGGAATAACCTAGGAGGGGTCAATTATGAAGATGACTGGAAAAATGAAAGTTATCGCCGGTGCGGTCATTATCTCTTGCCTTGCAGCTACGGCAAGCGTATATGCCGCGGTTACGCCAAATAAATATCCGCTCGCCCCGATTCACGAGCCTGAATTTTACGGTAACCCCTCGTCCTCGATCTCAAGTGCCGTTGCTATGCCGGCAGGTGCCGCAACCTTCGAGACAAGCGGCACGGTACCTTCTGTCATTAACAAGGATGGCAAGACGATCTACGAACGTTATGGCAATACAGAGACGCAAGGCCTCAGCGTTCTGAAAAATATTGAAACATTGCTGAAAGAGCAAGGTCTCTCAATGAAGGACGTCACTTATCTGCGCGTATACATAGCGCCCGATGCCGCTAAAGACGGCAAATTCGATTTTGACGGCTGGAACAAAGCTTACGCCAAATATTTCAATACAAAAGAAAATCCGACCAAGACTGCCCGCTCTACCGTTGGCGTAGGCGGTCTGGTCAACTCGGATTGGCTGATCGAGATTGAAGCCGTTGCCACTTACCCAAGTAATCATAAAAAAGACTAATAAAAATCGAACGGAGATGATCGTATGTTACAAAACGTTGGTTTCCCGGGTCTCATGATGATTTTAGTTGTGGTATTAATCATTTTTGGACCTTCTAAGCTGCCTGAGCTTGGCCGTGCAGTAGGCCGCACGCTTCATGAATTCAAGACCTCCGCGAAGGAATTAGTATCCGATTCGAAGGAAGAAGTTGTATCCGAAAGCAAATCTTAATCCGCTATTGATGCAAAAGAGAGGCCGTACCCTTTATAGCTGGGTACAGCCTCTTTTCATGTATTCCATCCTGCTAGGATCCCGTGCAGCTGTGGTTCCGACTTAGTCAACTTCGTTGGATTTCATCCAGTGAGTATGCCATAATGCCTTCCAACCCAAATGTGCTCCTTCCAGTTGGATAGAATCCAATGTAGAAGCCGTTACCGGACCTCGGCACGCCATTATGCTGGACGAAATCCAACGTACTACCTGCAAAAAAGAACCGCTCCTTCCGGGGGAACCCGGAAAAAACGGTATCAACTCGCGATATTAATGAAAGCTATTAACCCCGGTAAGCAACAAGCGCTTCGTTCATGCCGCGCGTTTGTGCATACACTTGCTGATAAATCCGGAAGAGCCCTTTGTACGTCTCAACAGCCTCTGGCTGCGGCTCATACGAAGCAGCATGCTTCACGAATTTGTCCGCGCAAGCCTCCAGGCTTTCAAACCAGCCGCAGCCATAAGCCGCGAGCATAGCCGCTCCAAGGCCCGGGCCTTGCTCGTTCTCCAGCGCGACAACGGTCGCGTTGAAGATATCCGCCTGCATTTGCAGCCATACCGGATTTTGCGCGCCGCCGCCGATGGAGACGACTTTATCAACCGTCTTGCCAACGCTTCGGAACATGTCAACGGATTCGTTTAGAGAGAACGTAATTCCCTCCATTACCGCACGGGCAAAATGAATGCGCTCATGCGAGCCGTCTACGCCAATAAAGCTGGCGCGGATTGCCGGATCGGCATGCGGCGTACGTTCGCCAACGAGGTAAGGCGTGAAGATCAGTCCGCCTGCACCAGGTTTAACTTCGCCTACTCCTTGCAGCATTTCATCAAACGATTCGTTTGGAGCAAAGGTTTTCTTGAACCAGCTCAGACTGTAGCCTGCCGCCAAAGTAACGCCCATCGCATAGAAGGAGTTCTCTTTGCCGTGGTTGAAGAAATGAACCTTGCCTTGGAAGTCCTTGTTCTTGTCATTCTCATAAGCGAGAATAACGCCGGATGTACCGATACTCGACAGCGTCAAGCCTTCGGACAAGATGCCAGCGCCAATCGCGCCGCAAGCATTGTCGGCACCGCCGGCAAATACTTTCGTTGATGGCTCCAGGCCAGTGCGCTCTGCAATTGCTGGCAGCAATGTGCCTACGAGGCCATGCGACTCTACCAGCGGCGGGCAGAAGCTTGCCGGCAATCCAAATGCGGACAGCACATCGCTGCTCCATTCTTTTGCCGCTACATCAAGCATCAAAGTACCTGCAGCATCGGAATAATCCATGTGCAGCTCGCCTGTTAATGCATAACGAACATAGTCCTTCGGCAGCACAAACAGCTTCGCTTGCTCAAAGGCTTGCAGCTCGTATTGACGAACCCACAAAATCTTCGGCAGCGTGAAGCCTTCAAGCGCCGGGTTGCGAGTAATGCCAAGCAGCTTGTCGCCAAGCGTACGCTCGATCTCACGGCATTGCTCAGTCGTACGCGTATCATTCCACAGAATAGCGTTGCGGACAGGCTTGTTTTCTTCGTTCAGCAGCACAAGACCGTGCATTTGACCGGAGAAGCTGATGCCTTCGATCTGCTTCGCAGAGATACCGTTAGACGATGCAAGCTCATGAAGCGCTTCAATCGTAGCGGTCACCCAGTCTTCCGGCTTTTGCTCGCTCCAGCCGGAATGCTCGTGGAACAGCGGATAGCTGCGGGATGCTTCCGCAGCTACCGTTCCGTTCTTGTCAACGAGCAGTGCCTTTACAGCACTAGTACCTAAATCTATACCTACCACATAACTCATTGACATTATCCTCCCGTTATCCGGTTACTTTCAGCGATTAAACGCTGAAGATAACTTCGCTGAGCATCAGTCTCATGCGCTCTTGCTTGCCGGATTTGTTAACGATTGGATTGTTTTGCATAGCGTAAGCTTCCAGGGAAGCCAGGGATGCTTTACCTGCAACAACGTCAGCGCCGATTCCTGTTTTGAAGCTGCTGTAGCGATCTTCAACGATATTGTCGAAGATTCTTTCTTCGATCAGCTTCGCAGCTGCTTTCAGACCCCAAGCGAAGGAATCCATACCGGCGATGTGAGCCAGGAAGAGATCTTCTGCTTCGAACGAACCACGACGTACTTTTGCGTCGAAGTTAACGCCGCCGCGTGTCAGACCGCCGGCTTTCAGAACTTCAAACATCGTCAGTGTAGTCGAGTACAGGTCAGTTGGGAATTCGTCAGTATCCCAGCCAAGAAGCAGGTCGCCTTGGTTAGCGTCAAGCGAGCCCAGCATGCCATTGATTGCGGCTGTACGGATTTCATGCTCGAAAGTATGGCCGGCAAGTGTTGCATGGTTTGCTTCAAGGTTCAGCTTGAAGTAGTCTTTCAGGCCGTATTTTTGCAAGAATGCAATAGTTGTAGCGGAGTCGAAGTCATATTGGTGTTTAGTTGGCTCTTTTGGCTTAGGCTCGATCAAGAATTGTGCGTCGAAGCCGATTTCTTTCGCATAAGCGATTGCCATGTGGTACAGACGAGCCAGGTTGTCAAGCTCGAAGCCCATATCTGTGTTCAGAAGGTTCTCGTAGCCTTCACGGCCGCCCCAGAATACATAGTTTTCCGCGCCCAGCTCTTTACCAACTTCAAGACCTTTCTTCAGTTGTGCGCCAGCGTACGCGTATACGTCGGCGTTGCAAGTCGTGCCTGCACCGTGAACATAACGCGGGTTCGAGAACATGTTAACTGTATTCCATAGCAATTTTTTGCCGGATTGTTGTTGTTGGTCTTTCAGCATAGCGACGATTACGTCGAGGTTTTTGTTCGATTCTTGCAGGGTTGCACCTTCAGGAGCGATATCCACGTCATGGAATGCATAGAACGGCGCGCCGATTTTATCAAGGAATTCGAAGTTTGCTTCTACGCGTGCTTTCGAACGGTCAAGGCCGTCGAATTTGTCCCAGCCGCGGAACATCGTTGCATTACCGAATGGATCCGTACCGTTTGCGTTAAAAGTGTGCCAGTAAGCAACTGCGAAGCGGAGATGCTCTTCCATCGTTTTGCCCAGAACCACTTGTTTTGGATCATAGTGTTTGAATGCAAGCGGATTGTCGGAGCCTTTGCCTTCGAATTGGATCTTGCCGATGTTAGCGAAATACGTCATGAGATGAATATCCTCCTTTAAAATGTACGAGTATAAGTTCAATCTTCTCGTTAGCTAAATGTGTTTTGAAAACGCTCACCAATAATATAGCATGGGTAACTTAGTTTGTCTATTAAACAAACTAAGTTTTTATGTTAAAATATTTTCAACAGCCAAACGCAGGCAAATTCTGATACAATAGGCTGAATGGACGACATGGACGGAGGCAATTGCAGTTGAAAGTAACAACGACAGGCGATTTGACCCTTATTAAAAAGATAAATACATCCATCGTGCTGGAAGCCGTGCTGAAAAACGCCCCCCTCTCAAGGGCGCAGATTTCCGAGCTTACAGGGTTGAACAAAGCAACGGTCTCCAACTTGGTTCAAGATTTGATCGACAGCGATCTTATTATAGAGATTGGTCCCGGGGAATCGAGCGGCGGCCGCAAACCGGTTATGCTCCTGTTCAATGGACAAGCCGGTTATGCCGTAGGCATCGACCTTGGCGTTAACTACATTCGCGGAGTGCTTTCCGACCTTGAGGGCAATGTTGTTGCCGAGCTGCAGAAGAGCCTCAAGAAGCATCAGCTTGAGTTTACCCTGAAGGAACTGGTTCAATGTATAGAAAAACTAATTGGCAAAGCACCGGTTAGTCCATATGGCATTGTAGGAATCGGCATTGGTGTGCCGGGTATCGTGGATGATCAAGGTTCAATTCTGTTTGCTCCAAATCTGGAATGGCGGGATGTCGAGCTGCAGCACATGCTGGAGGAACGCTTCCAGCTTCCTGTTACCATTGATAATGAAGCAAACGCCGGCGCACAAGGCGAGCAGAAATACGGCATCGGTCGCGGCATCGCTCATCAAATCTATGTCAGTGTCGGGATTGGTATTGGTACAGGTATCATACTTAATAAAGAATTATATAAAGGGGCGACCGGCTTCTCCGGCGAGCTTGGGCATCTGTCCATTGAATATAGCGGCAAGCCGTGCCGCTGCGGGAATGAAGGCTGCTGGGAGCTGTATGCTTCGGAGAATGCGTTGCTCGAGCAGGCTGCTCCGCTTGGATTCGATAGTCTTGAGGATCTGCTGGAAGCGGCAGATGCCGGCAATGAAGAGGTCCGCGCTTTGTTCTATAAGATTGGCGAATATATGGGTGCGGGCATTTCAAATATCGTCAACGTATTTAACCCGGATGTCGTTATTATCGGCAACCGGATGAGCCGTGCGAAGACTTGGCTGGAGGAAGCGGTTCAGTCCTCGGTCGCCCGCCGGACACTGCCTTATCACCGCGAGCGGCTCAAGATTTTGTTCGCGGAGCTGCAGGATCAATCCGCTGTCCGCGGCGCAGCGTATTATGCGATCAGCAAGTTTTTCACGAAAATAAAAGCCGGATAAGCCGGGAGGTTCAAGGCGTCTGATCACGACTCACATCCATGGGACCCTTGTATCCGTCAACTTATAGCTGCTGCATAAACGAAATAAGACCCTCGCAGGGTCTTATTTCGTTTCACTATTTCAACCGATGCACGCCTACAATATCGTAGACATTTCCTTCAATCTGTATTGTCACGGTGTCCCGCTTCACAATCCCATTATTGTAATAAGCAGTAAACTCAAAGTTTAGCGGTCCTTTCTTGAAATCCGAGAACGCGTTTTCCCAAAGCTCGCCTTGCCAGCTGGAACGAGAACTATTCGTAGAGGTTAGTGAGGTGGAGTAGCTTTTCATCTTCACCTCAACCCGGTCCGCTTTGGCAGCTGTTCCCGTAGCCGTTGTTGCCGCTGAGAGAAGGAATTTCTCTCCGGCCCAGAATACGTTATATCCCCGAGGCGAATTCTCGTTGCCGCTCTCTTTCTTGTTAAATTCCTTCCGGTAATCATCCCATTGCTCCGTATGCTTCACGTAGCCTGTTAGTCCAAGGGCAAGCACCTTCACTTTTTTCTCGGTTTGTACCGTTTCCATGCCGTCACTTACGGTGAGCAGCATCGTCCACTCCCCTGTTTCCATCATCCGATAGCTTGGACCGCTTGTCGGATATGGCCTCTTGTACGTATAGTTGAAACTTCTGGCTACGCCGCTTGGACTTGTCAGCTTGTACATGATGGACAGATCATTTCCATCCGGATCGTCTACCGCAGTGGTGAAAGCTGTCGTATCTCCTTCATAGACAGGCTTTGGCGACCAGTCAAAATCAGCGGTTGGCGGGCGGTTCGTTGTGAAATAAATATATTGATACTGCCCCATATTTCCCGCTACGTCCCAGTCTACGACCATCAGCCGATATTTAGCTCCGGTTAGTAGTCCTCCCACCGTGTAACTGGTTGTTCCATTCGGAAGAGGAATGTTATATTCCGCTGTTCCGTTGCCATTCAAGTCAATGTTGGTAGTTGAACCGTCTTCATTAACCTTTTGCATATAGAACGCTCTAGAGGCATGACCCGATGACGGGGCTGCATCGCTGAACGGGTTAAAGGTGACTTTTACCGAGGTAGGCTTTATCTCCAGCTGTTCATTCGTATCATCCGGAGGAACGGTATCTACGAAGAAATAGCCATTTTCCGAATAACCGCCCCAAGCGAAGTTGTCGCTCGCTCTAGCCCTCCAGTTATGAAGACCTTCCTGCAGCGCGGGAGGCGTGTAGGTTGTTGTGCTGACTGCATTATTCGTATCTGCCACCAGCTCTGAAGTAGCGTTGTAGAAGATTTCGTAATCTACTTTAGACGACGGCTGTCCATCCGCATCTGTCACGGACACTTTAAGCTGCGGCCGATTATTATTTGTATAGACCGGTGCAGAAGCTTTTGCCCCGTTAAAAGAAAGCAGATGCGTCACAGGCGGCGTATTCAGTATAAAGTACACGATATTGCTGTCATCCGACCAATACCCTTTTGAATAGACACGGCCCTGTACTTTTACTTTCCGCCCCTGCTGGATTCCTTCATCCAGAATGAAAGACGTGTCGTTACCCGGATACGTGCCTTCCATTATCGTTGCTCCGTTGTCCGCATAGGAGACTTTCAAGCGGAACTGCTCCTGCGGATCATGATCAGCATCGTTGTATGTCCACTGCAAGGTTGGCTCGCCGCCAAGCAAAGTGGGACTGGACAAAGTGCCGCTTGGGTACGTAATGATCATCTGCGGCCGGTGCTGATTGGCAGGCGGGAGTGCATCCTTGTAGACCCTCGTTTCAACCCAATAGGACCATACCCCAAAACCATCCTGCACTTGCTCCTGAATAATGAGTTCCACGCCAGGCCTGGTGTATAGCTCCCGCTTTCCGGGCGTCCAAGCTGTTTCATCTGCCCATCGCGTCCGAAATGATCGATCTGCCAGGTAATCCGGAATATCCGGGTCATAAGAAGTATCGTAGGTTGTGTAGTTAAGCGTCTCCCCTTCCGGATACACAATACCAGTGAACCGGACATCTGGTTGCGCAATCGGCCGGCGGTGAACGTAAATTTGTTTCGTTACCGGTTCAGACCATGCCGCATACTCATCCATTCCCGGACTATCTTTTGCCTTAAACGTAATGTTATAGAGGCCCGGCCTATCCAGCGTTGAAAGCTTTGTATCGAAGGTTTTGCCGTCAAATACACTTAACCCAAGCGAGTTGGCGAAATAATTTGGATCATGCTGATAGGTCCAATTTTCTAACTTCTCCGGATCCTTCTCGATGTCGTCAAAGAGTATGTCGTACTTGATCTCTTCTCCGACCAGAACAGATTCTTTAGTCTCTTCTACGTAATAGTCTCCGTAGTTTTTAATCTTCACATCACTGAACTTCGCTTGCTGCTGACCAATAGACATGATACCTGCCGAGCCTTGTTTGTACGTTTTGTCTGAAATTTCAATTAATTTGGCGTGATTGATGTAGACTCGCAAACTGCCGTTGCTGGCTTCAAGTTCAAACGGATACGTGATGAATGGAGCTCTTGGAAAATCCACTGATTGAAGCACCGTTTTTGAGCCTGCTCCAACCTTGTATAGTGTAAGCCTGTCCCTGGTCCACTCCGCTGCGTACATATTCTTGCCGTCCTGAACATGAATTGCAGCACCAACCGGCTTATCATTTGTTGCGTCATTGACAGCAACATTGAAGGAAAGACGATCGTTCTTCAGCTTAGTTGCCGGATCATACCATAGGCCAGCCCAAGTTGAATCAACAACTTCAATGGTGTTATTATCGATTACTTTTGGATAATCGCTCTTGCCGCTTGCAGATACAAATGGAAATACATACTGAATACCAGATCCTGAACCAGGCTTCGAAAATCCATAAAAAGATCCATCAGGTAAAATCGACGTGTTTAAGGTCGGATCTTTTAAGGCGCTGCTTAGCCAGTCACCTTTCGTATCCGTAACCTCACTGTGATACGTTTTACTGCCATAGTAGTTATAATTCTGATCAATAGGAGCCCTTCCGTTTGCTGTAATTGAAACGTAAGGTGTATAGGCTCCACCATATACCGCATACGCTCCATTATCCGGAAAAGCAATATTACCGCTTGGCATTAAAAAAGCTTTTGTATTCGGAATCAAGTTACCTTCCGTGTTCTTCTTGATCAGGTTTAAATACTTGTCAAATTTATAATCTCCCCACGCATAGCGAACCGTTGCGTAAACGGAACCGTCCGGATAAATAATGGGAGTGCCTACTCCCCAGGTATCCTCCCAGCTCATCTTATCGCACCACGTTTCGCACGTATTCCAAGATTCAAGGCCGTAAGATGTGGGATCAGGGAGATCAGGGTAACTAATCCTGGACAGGTATCCTGTTTTTTTATTAAACATAAAACCATAAATACTAGTCCCCATACTACTGTCTTTTGAATACTGGGCGTAACCTGAAACCGTGAAATATAAATATTTGGCTGCATCTCCGCGATAGTCGAATTCAGGTGTAGCAACCATATAGGATATATCAGCGTTGTAAGTCCCTCTCGATTGATATCCCATGGCTCCCGTATTGCCATTGACAGCCATCGCATAAAACTCATAACCATCATAGGTCGTTTGCGTAGTCCACGTTAAATAGAAGTCACCATCCGAATCGATAACCCCTTTATAGTTCTGCAAGAAGGTAGGACTGTACTCCAAATCCCCCGTCTTAACATCCCACTGAATGGACTTGTCCACCATGGAATACTTTATGGCGTGGATGGTGTAATAGTAATTATCGCTTGGATTTCTAAACCGCCATGAACTATAAATGTATTTCCCGTCATCAGAGACTTCAAAGGTCAACATGTTATAATTGCCGACGTGAGTTGGAATATCGTAGCTGCCAACCAGTTCTCCTTGATTATTGATCTTTTTAACCGCATATTTACCAGAGGCCGGATCTACATTCGCGCCGTAATAAAAATTCTCATTTTTGTCTGCTCCTAAATAGTCAAAACCGCTAACCGCACTCAAAGAAAACTTTCTTAGTTCCGTTCCGTTTTTGGCATTCCGTTCAACCATGTAGTCACCTTCACGAGAATACAACCGATGACCAGCATAGATATACGGAACAGCTACCGTACCGGTTGGTAATCCCCAGCCTGGTAAATTTGTCAAATCACTTGCTAATTCGTATTTAGACCGGCTATTCGCGCCTAAACCCATATTCGGATACTTAATAAAGAAATCAGCCATCTTGGCATTCTTGGTTTGTAATGCACCGCTGTTCGCTTTCCAGCCAATTGGTGTATTGGTGCTCGTCGTATAAGGTTGGATTAACTTCCATGACCGAATAATGGACTCGCCTGTATATGCTAAGTCTTCCGGTGCGCTGTCATCCCCTTGATCTGGCTGCTGCGTCAGACCATACACTTCAAAATCAACAAATGGTGCATAATTAAGGACATTTGTTGCAGCTATCTCAGAAGTAGCCGATAATCCATAATCCTCTGTGACGCTTACCCGATATTGTCTCTTCCCTACACTCGTATAAGTGACGGGATAAGTATCCTTAAATGGACCAGTATATACGGTTGTCCAAGGCTCTTCTTCATAGTTTCCATCATTATCATGGTCATATCGTTCTTCGATTTCCATGCTTGCGAGTTTATCGCCATCCACGCTTTCCGCATCAATATAGACCATAGATTCGTTAAATCGGTAAGTCTGTTCCGGAGCCATGATGCTTACGATTGGCGGCTGATCGGGAACAACTTCGAAGAGATGGGTCCCCCAATCACTCTCGCGTCCATGAGAATCGAAAACCTTGCCTTCTACAGAATAATCACCAAGAACGCTTGGCCCTTTTGATGGCCAGCCAACGGTATATCCAGGATCACTGACCTTCTTGTATCGCATTTGATCCTTAGTAAAATCAATGGTTACGCCACGATCAGCTAGCGGTGTGTAAGAATTATATAGATGGAAGATGCTCGAAAAATCCCGTCCTTGAATCACCTTAGTTGGCCCTGTTACCACGGCAACCGGCTTTGGATTAAGGACCTGCAGCGAAGCTGTGTCCCACTTCGTCTCTGTGCCGTTGGTAACCATTATTTTTGCTTGGTAGAAGCCAGGTTTGTCAAACTTCACATTAGGGTATCGATATTGACTGTCATCCGTTATGACCTCTTGCAAGTTGCTTGTGAACGTCCAGCTCATGGATGAATAACCATCAGAGTTATTATCTAGTGTTGATGTGTCACCTGTAATAATGGTTTTAGGTATAAACTCAATATCCGCAGTGACAGGTGGAGCCGGCGGCGGAGTTGGTGTTGCTCCGGGATTTGGCGTCTCCGCTCCCGGCTTTGTCACGGTCGTCGTACATTCAATCGGCTGCTCGGCCGTTGTACCATCGGTGAAATTCACACGTGCTCGCATCACCCAAGTCTCCGTATAACTGTCTACTCCATCAAGCTTTGTCTTGGCTATAGTGAAGTTAAACTTCTGCTCGATCTTATCTAATCCATACCCTACGGTTACAGTTGTATATTGACTGCCGCCTTCAGCTCGGCCATAGACCGTCCAGTTCTTGACAGCCTTTGTTCCTTTTCCGGAGAGAGAAGCCGTCAGCGTTGCCGTGACTGGAACGTCTTTGTCGGCGAAAGTGATGTTGTCAGGTTCGGCTGAGCAATCGCAGGATACGGTTGGTGTATTGGTCGGTGGGATTGGTTCGTAGGTGACTCGGACTTCGCCCTCGTAATAATAGGATTCTGCTGACCAATCCAATTTTGTTTCCATTGTATATTGTTTAGCGATTGCATTACCTGAACATCCTGAACAATCTGCATTGTCAAGAATTGAAGATTTAACCGGAGGTATAGATACCGACAACAGACCTTTACCAGTTGTGCCTTTTCCAAAACTCTCTACTCTATGTTGCGCATATCCGGACGGTGTCGCTTTTGTAACAGTAACCGAATCCTGTACTAATCCTGTTTTATAAACATCTGAGCTATCAATTGGTGAGGTAAAATATACAGGACTACTTACTCCATCACTTACGGAAAGAATTCGCCCATCTTCTGTTCTGATTTTATTACTAATCATTACTCCATTATCATCTTTTGCTGGCAAATATCCTGCACAAACTGACAAATTTCCACTCCAGCATGAATCACCAGACTGAGGCGTTACATTATAAGGACCTACTCCATTCCCTTCAATAATCCACTGCTTACCATTTGATCTTCGATTGATTACAGCGTACATTTCTGAAGGCTGTCCACTAGCAGTAAGTTTAATTTTCGTTCCCTTTACATTATTTAATACTAAATTGTTACTACTAACCGCCCCAGTTGATTGTTGAGTTAGTGTTAACTTTCCGCTACTATTTGCTACCATCATCCACAACTGATATGATTTGGGTTTGTATCCTGCAGGTACAGACAAAGAAACAGATATGTTTGGCAGAGTAGCGCTCGCGTTATATTTCTCACTCGATTTAAATGTTAACGATTTAGTTTGTGCTACTGATTGACTAGTCGCAGCGTTAGCTTTTGGAGCGATATTGAACAAACTACTTAATATAGCTAATACAAGAATGATCGATAGTGTTAATTTTTTGAAATCATTCATTTACCTTTGACACCCGTCAGATAAATTTGTTCTCCACTTCCTAGCGCTACATTATAAGGGATTAAATGAATTGATACCCCGCCATATTTCTGAATTTGAGATTGGATATATTTCTTAGAAACTGTCTTAAAGACAAAGTTGTGTGCTGTACTGTTCATTTTGTGGAAAGCAAACTCTTGATTGTTATAGAATAATCCCGCTCTTTCAATTAATTTACCATCTTCATAAACAAATGGATCTCCTAGCAAAATTGTACCTGTATTACCTTCTGTATACATTTCAAAGCTTGTACGCATAATTTGTCCCGAACCATCAGCTACTAGGTTTTTTCCGATTATTTTATAAGCGAAGATATACTGATCACTTGGCTTAAGTGATTGGTCTGCCGGGAAATATGTTGTCCCTTTCAAATACTCCGCATAATACCCCTTCGTATCTGCAGGATCCAGGATAATCAACTTATCAATCGTCACGTTATACTTCTTACTTATATCCACCGAATAAGGCAGCTTCACCAGATCATTCTGATTAAACATCGTAATCATATTATGCCGATGCCAAGCAATCTCCGCTGCGCTGGACGCACCTTGGTCAACCGTCAGCATTCCGCCGTTAGCCAGCTTAAGCAACCGTGTTACTAGTACCGCGGCTTCCGCACGAGTCGTCGTGCCTTCTGTGTTAATTGTCTCTGCCTTCGTCCCGGAACGGGACAAAATCCCCTTGTTCACCGCGCGGAACATCAGCTCTGCTGCGCTCAGCTTTTTGTTCCGGTATTCCGCATACTCGCCCCGCACGGCCAGCTTGGCCATTTCGTTACGTGTCGCAGGATTGTTCAGATTACCCGGATAGTCACCTTCCATATAGACACCGGCTTTTGCCAGAGCTGTTTGATAAGGCGCATACCAGGTGGAACCCCCCGTACCCACTTCAACCTTGAATGTCATAGCCATCATTTTTAGCAGCTCAGCACGGGTAATCGTATTGTTCGGTTTATATGTGCCATCTGAATAACCATTCAATATGCCCGCTTGAACCGCCGTCTCAATGGATGATTCCGCCCAATGTCCGTCAATATCGGTGAACGAAGGCTTGGCTGCTGCCTCGGCACTTTGTCCGCTACCGGTCAATCCCAATCCAACAATACTCCCCGCCGTAACCGCACTTGCCAGTACAATAGAAACCCATGCTTTTCTCACAATCTATCATCTCCTCTACGATTTTCAAGCTCTCTTAAGCCCCTGGTTATTGCCTGCTTCCCCCGCATACGCATATTTGTATAGCAAAAAAGCACACAAAAAACCCGTAAGGCTTTTGGCGTGCTTCGCTCAAAAATTATTTTTATAATAGCGTATACTATCATTTTTTGTCAAATGTTACCGTTTAATAGAATATTACTAGGCCTCCAGCCTAACCCACTCAACTGTCAGAGGACCGCCTTCGGCCTTAATGGTCACGCGACAGCGCCCCGGTGCCAGCAAAACACGTTCGATTGCGGCAGTCTCCTTACCAGCCTGGCAATACCCTGATTTTTGACTCGAAGCCAAACTTTTGTCATCTTTATTCTCTACGATCTTTCGGAAGCAAAATAGATAATAGGCCGATCAACGGAAGGAAGCTGCAGACAACCATCGTATCCAGAATGCCGTAGTGATCAGCTGCGGTTCCGAGTACGATCGAACCAAGTCCGCCCATACCAAAGGCAAGACCCGTAATGAGTCCTGACGCCATGCCTACCTTGCCCGGCAGAAGCTCCTGCGCATAAACGACGCTGACCGAGAAGCCCGATTGCAGGATAAATCCAAGCAAGAAGATAACCGGATAAACCCAGCCAAGCGATACATGCGGCAGCAGCAGGGCGAATGGCGCAGAGCCGGCAATCGAGAAGAGCATCATCCGTTTCCGGCCAAACCGGTCGGACAAAATCCCTCCGAGGAAGGTGCCCAGCACACCCGCCGCCATAAAGATAAAGAGCGGTACCTGGGCTGCTTTAATGGACAAGCCGTAATTATCCTGCATATAGAAATTGTAAAAGCTGCTGATTCCGGCCGCGTACCAAGAACGTGCAAAGACGAGAACAAGCAGCAGCGTCAGAGCGAAGGCAATCACTTTGTTGCTGTAAGGCTTTACCGCCGGGGCGGCACCAGCCTTTTTCTTAACGAGCGCACCATTCGCTGCAAGCTGTGCCCCGTACCATGGAACAACTCTGAGCAATACGATAATTGCGGCAATGGCCAAGAAGGTACCAAGAACTGCGCCACGCTGACCAAGCGGAACAAAAATATAGATCGTCATCAGCGGAGCAAGCGCCTGGCCGAAGTTGCCCCCAACCTGATAGATCGACTGCGCAAGACCGCGGCGTTCACCCGCAGCAAAGAATACGACACGGGATCCCTCCGGGTGAAATACGGCCGAACCAAAACCTACGAAGACAACCGCGAGCAGCAGCATCCAGAAGCTTGGCGCATAAGCAAGGCCAACCATGCCGACAAGGCTGCAGGCCATCCCGACCGGAAGCATCCAAGGCGCAGGCTTCTTATCCGACAATAAGCCTACGGCCGGCTGCAGCACCGAAGAGGTCATGTTAAGGGTAAAAGCGATCCAGCCAATCTGGCCGAATTTTAAACCAAGCGAATCTTCGAAAATCGGGAATAATGCCGATACGACCGATTGCATCGCATCATTAAGCAAATGGACAGAGCTGATGGCAAAAAGAATAGAGTACACCGTCCCCAGCTTGACAGCCGGAGAGATTTTCGCCGAATTGCTAGCGGACATTCGAATTCCTTCTTTCTTTTATCCAAGCTGCTTGGCAGCACCTAAACGTATGCATACCGGGCTTGGCACTTCGAGTATAGTACCTTCTGATTGAATAAGCCCCGTCTCTTGATTAACCGTGAATAATACGATATTGCCCGTCTTCTGATTGGCAACAAGCAGCTGGCTGCCGCCGGGAAGCACCAGGAAGTTACGAGGCGCATCGCCTTCACAGGAAGCATTCTGAATAAGCGTCAGGCTGCCATCCGCTTGATCTACAGCAAACACAGCGATGCTGTTATGACCGCGGTTCGAGCTGTACAAGTAACGGCCGGATGGCGACAGATGAATATCTGCTGCATCATTGTAACCGGAGAAGCCTTCCGGCAATGCGGATACCGTTTGAACCGGCGCCAGCTCCCCGTTGTCCGATACGCTCAGCAACGTAATTGTGGAATCCAGCTCATTCATCACATAAGCGCATGACAAGCTCTGGTGGAAAACAATATGGCGTGGGCCCGCGCCTGAATGAAGCTTGCACGAGCTTTGCTTCACAAGCCGGGTTCCGTCTTCAATCTTGAAGGTATGAATAAGATCAGTGCCCAGATCATTTACATAAACATAATTGCCGTTTACAACAATGGCGTGGGCGTGAGGAGCGTCCTGACGTGCTGTAATTGAACCAAGCGGTGCATCCTCCCGGACAACCGATGTTGCCGGTGCAATTGTACCGTCTCCTTTAATAGGAAGAAGTGCTGCGTTGCCTCCCGTATAGTTGGCGACTAGAACAGCGTGATGATCGGCATCAACCGTTATGTAACAAGGATCTGCGCCATGCGACAGCTGGCGGTTCAGCTCTGTCAGCGTCCCGCTTCCCTCTTCAACCGCAAAGGATACGACGGAACCTCCCGCTTCGGCTCCGGTCTGGCCGGTTTCGCTTACGGCATACAGATGGCGGCCCGCTGGGTCCACAGCCAAATAGGATGCATTCTGAACTCCGGCAACTTCCTGTTTGACGGTAATCGTGCCTGCTGCACCGTCAAAAGCGCAAACGCGAATTGTTGCTTCCGACTCCGTTCCGTAAGAGCCAATGTATAAAGTGTCTTCAAAAGTCTGGTTCTTGCTCATTCCTCAACAACCTTTCTTCATTAGAGTACAATCAGTAGTGTACAGTAAAGTGAACATAGCACATGCCAATCGTCTTCACAATGCCTTTAGAAAAAATGTCTTTTCATCCATGAATAGGCGTGATATAATGTAAGCGCTATCAAATCAGTAGTTCACATTTCTAAGGGGGAATCGGAATGATGAATACTACGCTGAGCGGCCGGAATGTCTATGAGGATTTCGAACTGGAATCGGATGTGCTTTACTTCAAGCTTGGTACTCTTGGTTTAGTCAGCTTTCACGGCAGAAACTACAACATAAAGAAGAGAATGACTGCCGAGCAGATTCAGCAGCTAACCGCAAATAGCAGCTTTTATCCGGTGAATACGAATTGCTACATTAATATCGGCAAGATCAAGTCCATTGCCGGCGGCGTCGTATACTTTGGCTCCGAGTATCATGAATCGAAGCAAGTACCGGTACCTAGACGTAAACAATACGTGCTGCAGCAGCTATTCACACAGCGCGAAATTAACAACGAGCTGCGAATAACGCCATAAGCTCGACTTGAACAGACAACCGCCGCATTTCCATTCCGGGAATGCGGCGGTTGTCTGTTCAAGACCATCCTGTTATTCTAATGGAAGGTTGATAATAAGGAGGCAGTATCATGAGCACGCAAGGAAAAGCATTTGAGGAATTATACCAAGGCGAGAAAGCTGTATGGCTCCAATGGGGCTCTTATGAAGCTGCTGTGCTGCCGGAAGTTGGCGCGAATCTGATCGCCTTCCGCGACACAAGCAAAGGTTATCATATTCTCCGCGAGCCTGCCGAGCAAGAAATGGAAGCTTTCAAGGCAAGCCCCGGCGTTCATGGCATTCCGGTATTGTTCCCGCCTAACCGTTATGAAGACGGCCGTTTTGAATTTAATGGCAGAACGTATACCTTCCCGATCAACGAGCCGAAAACCGGCAACCATCTGCATGGCTTTGCCCATACAGCAGTCTGGACCGTTGAAGATTATGGCGTAAACAAAACGGAAAGCTATGTCTCTCTAAAACTGTCGGTAGACGAGAAGCATCCGATCTTCGAATTCCTGCCGCATGTATTTACCCTTCGTCTTCGTTATGCCTTAAACGATACAGGACTTCTTCAGCATATTTCCGTACATAATGAAGGACAAGACGCTATGCCTTGTATGGTCGCATTCCATACTGCTGTTAACGCTCCGTTCGCGCCTAACAGCAAGCCGGAAGACTGTTCCTTCACGATAACGATCGGCAAGCGTTGGGAAATGAGCGAGCGCATGCTGCCTACCGGCCAATTCCTTCCGTTGTCAGAAGGAGAGCAAGCCATCCAAACCACCGGCGTTCCTACGTATTGGGAAGCCATGGACAACCATTACACGGCAGAGCCGCGTAACGGCCGCAACCAAATGGTGCTGACGGATGCCCGCGAGCAAGTGTCGCTTGTATACGATGTTGGCACTGCCTTCAAGCAATGGATGGTGTGGAACAACAACAGCACCAAAGGCTTCTTCTGCCCCGAACCGCAGCTTAACCTGGTTAATGCGCCAAATGTTGACCTGCCTGCAGACGAGATTGGTCTTGTCAGCCTGGAGCCGGGCGGCATCTGGGAGAACTCGAGCCGTTTCTACTTGCGAGCAGCTAAATAATAGGAAATAGAAAACAGCCTGGGCTACATGCCCAGGCTGCTATTTTTGTATCTAGAACAGTCCAAATACTTTCTTGCAGGCATTTTTGCGGTTTGATTGAACAACCTTGTCTGTACTGATCTTATAAAGCTTTTCGAAAAATAATCCCCAGTGCCCGCTCCTCTATTCCAGTCTCAAGCCTACTCCAAGCCGCTTCGCCGCCTCGGCATAATGCGCCGCTACCGCAACATCGAATACCGCAAGACCCATCGGCGTAAACAAGGTTGGTCCTTCCGGACGAATCACCCGCTCCTGCGGAAGCGCCAGCGCATCGGCCAAAGTCATCGTACTCTCAGCCTGCAGGCCGGCATACAGATGAAGACGCTCCGTGTCCGTATCCGCCCGGCAGATTTCCTCCCAGCTGTCGACGATGACGGTTCCTACATTGCCCAAGGCATCCAAATTATAATCGCGGAGCGAGACATGCATCAGGATGGCATCCGGCTTGGCAGCTTCGTCAATATACCTCTCCGGCGCGGCCGTACAGGTGAACACGACATCCGCTCCGCGGTATGCCTCCTGCCAGGACGCCGCCTTCTCGACAGGAATGACGGACGGAACACCGTTCAGCCATTCCTCCACATCAACATCCCGCCGGTCAAAAGCGGTAATCCGGCTAATCCGGTCGCCAAGCAGACCATTCAGCATATGCACATGCATTCGCCCGATTGGTCCCATGCCGATCAGCGCCACACGCAGCGGCTTCTCCCCTCCGGCAACCAGCTTGCGCAATAAAGCGCCACTGACAGCCGCCGTGCGGATCGCACTGATAAGACTGCCCTGCACCATAGCGACGGGAACGCCGGTATCCGGGTCATTCAGAATCGTTACACTGTTTGCTCTCGGCAATCCGATATCAATATTGCCAGGAAAGCTGGCAATCCACTTCAGACCCGCCGCGCGGACCGGACGGCTGACATAAGCCGGCATCGCAATAATGCGGTTGCGTTCATCGCCATACTTCAGGTAGGGCTTGATCGGCTGCGCACACTCCCCTGCTGCGAATGCAGCGGCAGCTTCTTCAATAAGAGACGCAAGTGCCGGCCAATCAATGCCGATCTGCTCCAAATTGTGTTCGTTCAAATAAATCATCTCTTGATCACTCCTCCTTGCTTATGAAGACTGGCTGCAAAGCTGTTGCCGAATAACCGTGACACCCAGACATCGTCGTAAACGGTATTCAAATATCGTTCTCCCCGGTCCGGCAGCAGCACCGCACAGGTTGAGCCGGGCTCGATGAACGGACTAAATTTTTCGACAGCCGCTATCACTCCGCCAGAGGACCCTCCAGCAAGGATGGATTCCATGCGAACCAGCTTCCTGCAGCCGGCAATACAGTCCCGGTCATTCACTCTAACAACCTCATGAATCCCCTCATCCGGACAGAGCCCCGGCTTAATCCCGGCACCCAGCCCAGGCAGCATGCGGGTAACCTTCCCTTTCTCCCCTCCGAAAATAATGCTGCCCTCCGCATCAACCGCTATCACCTTCGTCCGGAGTCCATTAGACTGGATATAGTCCACACATCCCCGGATTGTTCCGCAGGTACTAACGCCGCAAAACAAATAGTCCAGCCCCGGAAGATCGGCGGCTATCTCCGCCATCGTCGTCTGCTGGTGGGACAAAGCATTGTTTTTATTGCCATACTGATTCGGCCAGAAAGCATCCGGCAGCCTCTTCAACCAGCGGCGTACACGGGCAAGTCTTGCAGGAACGAACTCTCCTGTCTCGGGGTCCGGCTTCTCAACCAGATCAATTCTCGCGCCATATGCCCGAAGGACGCGAAGATTCGCTTCCGTCGTCTTTGGATCCACGACACAAATAAACGTGAAGCCCATCGTGTTGCACAGCTGTGCAAGCCCTACAGCCAGATTGCCGGAGCTGGACTCCACAATAACGGAGCCGGGCTTAATGCGGCCTTCCTCAAGTGCTGCCTGCAGCATCGCTTTCGCGGGACGATCCTTCACGCTGCCGCCGGGATTATGCATCTCCAGCTTGGCGTATACGTCAAATCCGGCATGCTCGAACAGCCTCCCAAGCTTCACCATTGGAGTATTGCCGATCATGGAAGCCACATTATCGTAAAGGCTCATTCACGATCCCTTCCTTCGCTGGCTTGCTGCACAAACAGCTTTTTCTGCTTAATCGGCTTCTTCCCCGTTCCCTCCGATAAGGAGGAATCCGTATCCTTGCCATAAAACAGAACATCCATCTGCTCCAGAAGACCGCCGCGAACCATCGCTCCAATAGCCGGAATCGTGCTGTGCAGCTCATCACGAACCGCAGCTTTTACTTCCTCATTCAGGTTATCCGTCGTTGTAATCCGAACCTGCAGCTTATTGCCATTCACCAGCACCTTCACAACCGCTTGCCCGACATGCTTGAAGATTGCGTTCTCGATATCGTAAACGCTGATTTTTTCCCCATGCTTCAGCTCCGGCCCAACCCGCTTCACTATGGCCTCAAAGGTAGTGATCAGCTTTCCGTCCCGCTGCTCCACTCTTAAATCCCGCACTACATCATAAGTGACAAAACGAAGAGCAGGGAAACGCCGCCGTACGAGAGAGGTCAACACAAGCAGCTGCTCGCCTTCAGGAAGCTCTACTTCAGGCAAGCCCGCCTCGGCTGGGGTGACGCCTTCTGCGAAAACGCCATCCATGACGACATACCTTCCGATTGACCGGTCATAATAAGCAATCGTTCCAATCTCGATGCTGCCCAGTGTATCCATCACATCATGCTCCGTGATGCCGAGCCGCTCCGCTACCCGCTGCCTCCATGCAGGAGGTGCCGGTTCCCCGACCAGTATGACGCCTTGCAAACCCCAATTGAAATCCGGCGGAGCAACGCGCAGCATGCCATCCATAAGAGAAGGCATGGTATACAGCATATCCGGCTTATAGTCGGCAATCCGGATCAGATGGGCCGCAGCAGGCAAGCCAAACGGAACCGACTCACAAGCAAGACCCAGTTCCTCAAATATTTGTACGGCTGTAGCCTCCGCATGACCTGTCCCCATATCGCTCAGCGCGCGGGATGCGTTATAACCTTTAAGGAGCTCCGCGAACATCTCTTTTTTATACTGAATATAGGCTTCTTCATCTATCGCGTCGTAGTAGATTGCCTTGCGTTTATTGCCGCTTGTACCTGATGTCCGGTATACATTCCAATCCTGCGGAACCTCATCACTCTCGTAATAGGGAAGTAATCTGTCCTGGGTGAGCAGCGGAACGTCCTCCCAATTGAAATCGTTACTATCCCCGGTCATCTCTTTATACCAAGGATACAGCTGTCTCACTTCCTCCCATTTGGCGCGGAGAGAGACATTATTCATAGAAATAGGCATGAAGCATCCTCCATTTCGGTCTATCATTCTTCCATCCTATGCGCCCCAAAACAGAATCGCCCCGCATAAAGCCCACTCGCAAAAGAAAAGGCAAGCATATGTTATCTCTGTAAGACTATCATGTCAGAAAGACGGAGGAAGATAGTTTCCCTATGAGAAAAAGAAGAGGCGTCTATAACAAATGGGCTAAAACCGTTGTTCTTAATCAAAAAGCTTCAATCCGCAGTCATGTTCCGCATACTCTCCTGTTTAGTGAAAACTCTTTGAAAAGAATGCTCCAGCTCTATCAAATGGTCTATGTCAAGCCAAATTCCGGCTCCCATGGCGTCGGCGTTATGCGCGTTGAACATAAGAACGGCACTTATTCCTATCAGCTCGGTGCCAGAAAGAGAAGAAATCTGACGTGGCCGCAATTATTCCATTCCTTAAAAAACAAAATCCAAGGCACCACATACCTCGTTCAACGGGGCATTCATTTGTCGAGATTCAAAAACCGGATTTACGACCTGCGCATCGAGGTGCAGTTGAACGAGAACCGGAATTGGCAAATTACCGGCATGCTTGCTCGGGTGGCTCAACCCGGAATGGCCGTAACGAACGGTGCGCTAGGCGCGGATGTGTACACCTATAACTCCGTTATTGCGGCCCATGGCGGTGCAGAGCTCGCCAAGAAGCTGCATGCCGAGCTGCATAGCTTATGCGTCGACTGTGCGCATTTGCTCAAGGCAAAGTATCCGTTCTTAACCGAGCTTGGCTTCGATATTGCGCTGGATCATCGGATGCATCCCTGGATTCTGGAAGTAAATACAACCCCTGAAGCCATTCCTTTCGAGAAACTCCCGACCAAAACGATGTACAATCGCATTATGCAGCTGCGCAGGCTGAATGCCCGCAGACCTTATTAAGAAACAAGCCGGAAAACTGATACTTTCTGATATTTTGAACAAGCTGTTTGAATAGCCTCTATAGTAGGTCAATGCTTACGTAGTAAGAATTGCCGCAAAAAGCGTTCGTCAATTCTTTAAGTCAATGCTTACGTAGTAAGAATTGCCGCAAAAGCGTTCGTCAATTCTTTTAGGAGGGATCAAAACATGGCCATCGTTCAAATGGAGCAGATTACGAAGCATTACCGCATGGGCGGGCAGCGTTTTACCGCGCTGCAGCATATTTCCCTGGAAGTGCAGCAAGGCGAGTTTGTTGCGATTCAGGGACCGTCCGGCTCCGGTAAATCAACGCTCATGAATATCATGGGCTGCCTGGATACTGCCGACAGCGGTACTTATATGCTGGAAGGCAGACGGGTATCAGCAATGAGCGATAACCAACTGGCGGATGTAAGGAACAGGCGGATCGGTTTTATTTTTCAAAATTATAATCTGATACCAAGTTTAACGGCCTATGATAATGTGGAGCTTCCGTTAATCTACCGGGGAGTCCCTGCAAACCAGAGGAAGCAAGCGGTTCTGGAGACGCTCGAATCGGTTGGGCTGAGCGGACATCTGCACCATCGCCCGGCGGAATTGTCGGGGGGCCAGCAGCAAAGGGTCGCAATTGCGAGAGCGCTTGCAACAAATCCTTCGATACTGCTCGCGGATGAACCTACAGGTGCGCTCGATTCACATACAGGAAAAGAAATCATGGCCCTGCTAGCCAAGCTGCATGCCGAAGGCCACACCATTATCCTGATCACCCATGATCAGGCGGTGGCGTCGTACGCAGACCGGGTTCTATATATTAGAGACGGAGCCATCGCTTAAAATCGTAAGCCTCATCGCTGTCCCGCTGAATATGGACGCAATGAGGCTTATTAGCGTGTTTGATCGGTATGGTGAAATTGACTTCTTGCGCGGGACAAGTTACTTTTAGCTTATGCTTAAAGAGGGAAGAATCATCACGAGCAGCCTATTCTTAGCTGTTTGTGCGATCATTCTTTTTAGGAAGAAAGGCAAGCAAGTCGCAACAAGAAAGGGTTAGGTAAGATGCCACTAACGCATGCTACTTTTGCCGGAGGATGCTTCTGGTGTATGGTTACGCCATTCGAGGAGCTTCCCGGTATTCACGGAATTGTATCCGGCTATATGGGCGGCCATTTTGCTGACCCAACTTATGAGGAAGTCAAAAAAGGGACAACCGGTCATCTCGAGGTCGTTCAGATTACATTCGACCCGGCGGTATTCCCCTATGAACGCCTGCTTGAGCTGTTCTGGCCTCAGATCGATCCAACCGATGCCGAAGGACAGTTCCAGGATCGCGGGAGCCAATACCGTACCGCCATCTTTTATCATAATGAGGAGCAGCGTGAGCTTGCTCTTGCTTCCAAGCTTGCGATCGAGCAGTCCGGCCGCTTCGATAAGCCCATTGTGACGGAGATCCGGGAGGCCGAGACGTTCTATCCGGCGGAAGATTACCATCAGGATTTCCATAAGAAGAATCCGAAGCATTACAAGGAAGACCGCGCCCAATCCGGCCGCGATGAATTTATTGAGCAGAACTGGAAAAAATGAAACAAACCCGCATGAACAGCCGATACATGGCAGGGCTGTTCATGCGGGTCTTCTGTTTTTAGCCGAGCTTTATAATTGTTCTGCCGCGCACCTGACCTTGCAAAATATGAGCAAGCTCTTCCGGAAGCTGCTCCAATGTTATTTCATTTACGATCGCGGAGCTGAGCATCGTTGGCTTAAGATCAGATCCAAGCCGTTCCCACACCCTGCGGCGAAGCTCCATCGGGCATTCTACCGAGTCGATACCCAGCCAATTCACCCCTCTTAGTATAAAAGGATATACAGAGGTCTCGACCTCGATCCCGCCAGTTAATCCGCTTGTTGCGACAGAACCGCCGTATTGCAGAGTACTGAGCAGGTAGGACAGGGTTTTCCCTCCAACCGGATCAACGGCTGCTGCCCATTGGGGACGCCGAACCGGCTTGCGCTCCGATTCTGTCAGTTCATCCCGGTGGATGACATGCGCAGCGCCAAGCTCCTTCAAATACGCTTCTTCGCTTAATCTGCCCGTGCTCGCCGTTACCTCGTATCCTCGTTTGGCAAGAATATTAACCGCAACACTGCCCACTCCGCCGCTCGCACCTGCAACAACAACCGGGCCATTGCCCGGCGACAGTCCATTGTCTTCAAGCCGCTGAACGGATAATGCCGCTGTAAAACCCGCCGTTCCAAGAATCATAGCTTCGCGGAGTGTCAGTCCGGTTGGCAAAGGTACAACCCAGCTTGCAGGAACACGCGCCAGCTCGCTGTAGCCGCCATGTTGCGTAACGCCAAGACCGTAGCTTGTCACAATAACCTCATCGCCCGGCCGATAGCGCGAATCGCTTGATTCGGCTACCGTTCCGGATAGATCAATTCCCGGGATATGAGGGTAACTCTTCACCATTCTCCCCAAAATGCCAACCATGCCATCTTTATAATTAACGCTGGAGTAGGCTACTCGAACGGTTACTTCTCCTTCAGGCAGGTCCGCTGCGGTCAGACTTCTGATCGCAAGCTTTGGCTGCTCCTCCCCATTACTGTCAGCTACTAATGCGCGAAAGTGATCCATCTTGCCTCCACTCCTTCGGTTTCGTTTCTTTTATTGTAACGGAAACGATGAGGTTAGACCAAATCGGGCGGAGCTATCCCTGCACAATGCCCATCACAAAACCATCATAGCCTTTAGCTCCAACCGTCTGGATGGCTGTTGCCGTTATGCGCGGGTCGTCGGCCAGCAGATCCATAAATTTACGCACGCCCTGCACACGGGGATCCGTGCTGTGTTTGTTCGTTACTTCTCCATCTCGAACGACATTATCGCCAATAATAACCGTGCCGGGACGGGAAAATCGCAGTGCCCATTGCAGATAGTGAGGGTTATTCGGTTTGTCGGCATCAATAAAAATGAGATCAAACGGCGCCGTCCCTTCCTCCTCCAGCTTCGCTAATTGCTCCAATGCCTCTCCGACTCTTATGTCTACCCGTTGACTTAGCCCGGCTAGCGCTATATTTTGACCCGCGATCGCTGCATGATGGGGATCTAGCTCCAAGGTAATGAGCCGGCCATGCTCCGGCAGCGCTCTTGCCATCCAGATTGTACTGTAGCCGCCAAGCGTTCCAATCTCCAATATGCGTGTTGCACCTATCATTTGTGCGTAAAGATTGAGCAGCTTCCCTTGATTAGGTGCTACATCAATAGCAGGCAGATCAGCTTGCTCATTGTTCAACAGCACCTGCTCTAAAGTAGAATCCTGCTGAATAAGACGCTTCGTGATGTAAGCATCAACCTTTTCCCAAGTGTGTAATGAATTCATACCTACCACTTCTCCTCGCTGTGGGATAACTTCTACTTCTATAGTAAGCGAGTTATAATGATAAGAATAATATATGTTTTTCTTTAACTTATAAATGAAGTATATGAGTTTAGAAAGGAGCTCTTAGCCTTGAACTTGCATGCCTTGCGCTTGTTCCATACCATTGCCTCGGTCGGAAGTGTAACCCGCGCTTCGGAGCTGCTGAATATCAGCCAGCCTGCGATTACGGCACAAATCAAGAAGTTTGAAAAAGAGCTGATGCTCTCCCTCTTAAAGCCTCAAGGAAGGGGAATCGCCTTAACTGATGCTGGTGAAGAGCTTGCCGTGCTGGCCAAAAGACTATTTGCCGTGGAGCATCAGATCGAGCAGTTTGCGTTAAATTATCGCAGCGGCACCATCGGCAGCATTCGGCTTGCCGCCACTTATTTGCCTGCCCATTTCCTGATCCCCGCCTGGATCGCCAAGTTCAAGCAGCAATTCGAGCAGGTGGAGATGAACATTACAACAACCAACTCCAGTGGGGCATTACAGCAACTGCTGGATGTAGAAGCCGATATCGCGATATTTGGAGGAATCGCCGAGAATTATCCGGACGCGATTCAGACGGAAGAGCTGTTCCAGGACGAGCTATGGTTTGTCGTTGCGCCGGGCCACCGGTACGCCAATCAACAAGTAACGCTGCCCGAGATGATGAAGGAGCCATTTGTAATGCGGGAGGAAGGGAGCTCTACGCGGGAGAGGCTTTTATCACTATGCCGCACATATAACTCTTCCGTTCCAACCATCTCCCTGCAATTTAACGGACTGCATGAAGCGATTACTGCCGTCGTCGCAGGTTATGGCGCAAACTTCGTCTCTTCCCTCGTCGTACGCGAATACGTCGAGCGCGGCGAGCTCGCCCGCGTGTATGTTGAAGGCATTAATCTTAAGAACACGATTGCCATCTGTACCCGCAAGAATGAATCACTTCCTGCCTCGGCTAAGAACCTCGTGCAGATGATCCGACAAAATCCGTATGTGAGATAACAAAAAAGCTGTCCCCCAAGAGGGACAGCTTTTCCGTCTATAATCCTAGCAGCTTGTAAATCACTTTCGCGCTTTCGGCGCGGGTAGTGTTGCCTTGCGGGTCGAATTGGCCTTGGCCCTTGCCGCTCACGAAGCCCAGCTTCACGGCTGCTTCAATGGACGCTTTGGCCCAATCATGAATTGCAGCCGAGTCGGTAAAGGCGGTTACTTCCCCGCTGCCTTCCACTTTCTTGCCGCTCTTCCCTTCATACGCACGCATGAGCATTACAGCCATCTCTTCACGTGTGATTACCTCATTTGGCGCAAAGGTTGTTGCCGTGCGGCCACGGATGATGCCCGCTTCGGAAGCCGCATTAACGCTATCCGCGTACCAGCTGCCAGCCGCTACATCCTTGAATCCGGCCGGCTTCGCCGCCGCCAAATCCATCGCGCGAACGAGCAGTGCCGCAAACTCTGCACGGGTAACGCTGCGCTCCGGCTCAAATCGGTCTGCCGTTACACCCGTCACAATATGCTGAGCAGTCAGCTCCTTAATCATCCCCGCAGCCCAGTGGGATACGGATACGTCAACGAACTGCTTTACATATTCCAATGCCGCATATTTGGAGAAATGATAAATGTCCGCGGTCATTGTGCCGTCTGCATTTAATTTCCCGCCGGCATATTCCAGCTTGCCGTTATCCGCCACATAGTAAATGCCGGTCAGTTTCTTATTGGCTTCATCATCCAGCTTAAATGTCAGCTTAAGCGGCTGTTCAAACGTGCTGAGCCCAGCCGTTTCCTTTCCGCTGCTGTCCACCAAGGCAAGGCGGAAGTCAAATACGGACGATATTGATTTCAGTTCCACGTCACCTGCCGCAGCTGCTTTGGACAGTAGCGCAGCCTGAGCTTTCTCATCCAGAGGCTTAAGCTGCAGAACGATATGCGAGGAAGAGCCTGCTCCTGCCTGCTTAACCAACTCTTGCAGCATCGCACTTGGCACAAGCAGTGTCAGATCTCCCTGCTTCAGCTCCAGCGGCTTACCGCCAAGCAGCTCCGCTGTATTCACCGGCAAGAGAACTTCCGACTTCCCTTCAACAGCAATCGTAACCTTGCCGTCTCCAGACTGTTTGACCGCATCCTTCAGCTGCTGCTCGCTCACCGTTACAGTCGTGTTATCCGGCGTTACTCCACCGCTGCCACCAGTGCCGTTACCATTGCCGTTGCCGCTTCCATCATCGCCACCGTCCCTCGTAATGACCAGCTCTATCGTTTTGGTCGCTTGGCTGGCACGGCCTTTATCGGTATACCACTCCTGCGCCAGCGTCTCCGCGCTTGGTTCAATGTGAAGCGTAAAACGGTTCACGCCTGACTTAAGCGGCATATTTTCTACAAGCACATTGCCGTAAGCATCCATTGCGCCGTCTGCTAATGGCTGCCCGTTAATCGTGAAGTCCACGCCGTACGGCACATTCGAGCGCAAGGTAAACGACTCCTCGTTTGTCTCATAGGAAATATCTTCGCCATAAGAGATACGCGGCATCGTGACGATCATCGGCATATCCACCCAGCGCAGCACATAATCGTCAACAACCATCGCATTGCCGCCCTGATTCTTAATCGTCAGCCTCATATTCGTATCCGTCGAAGAATACGCATAGTTGCCGGCATCAACGGTATCATTCGCTACTCGGGTATGCGAGGTGAACGCCTCGGTCTCCCATGTACCGCGGGTATATTTGTATTGAATGGTTTTACCGGCCATCATTTTGAAGCTGTATTCCACCACATCACGTGTTGTGGCACCGCTTGGAACATTGAGCTTATTGCCCGATGAATTCCAGCCGTTCAGATCGCCCGCCAAGTAAATATCGTCTTGAACCGGCGTGTAGCTTGGCAAATGAACGCGGAGCTTCACATCGACCATAACCAGCTTTGGCGTAACGGACTGCTCGCCTGAGAAAGCGCGGTTATACGCGCTGTCTACGGCAGCTACTTTATACGTGTACGCCGTATCATTGCTGATCGTGAAGTCCACATACGACACAGCTGTCTTCGCGGCCGAAGCTATTTTCACAAAATCCGAATCCGCAGTCTTCCGGTAAATGTCAAAATGATCCACCGTCGTTTCTTCGGCATCCTCCGTCCAGTTCAGCAGAACGCGGTTCGATTCTACCGCAATATCCGCAAGCACCGGCGCTATCGGAGCCGCAGTATCCGAGCTGTCCGCCCGGACGGTCACGGCAGCATCAGCCGATTCCGAATATGACTCGCCATTATCCGTTGATACCTTGGCAAAATAGTGATACGTTCCCGCTTCCGTTGGTTCAAAAGCCGCCCAGTATACCTTTTTGCCGTCTTCCGTATCCGCTTTGTAACGAAGCTTTGTATCTTCTGCATTCGCTTTGTTTGCGCCATCCTTATAGAAAGCAAGGCGTGCGATTACGTTTGGCGCTTCTTTGCCGGCATAAGCTTCATGATCAGTCAGACCGGGAATATCAATCGTTACTTCAATCTCGGAAGTCTTGTGGCCAACGCCTAATGTCACTTCCTCCGATTGCTTCGTCACCGCTATGCTTTCGACCGGGAATGATGGGGTTGCCGCCGCGTATTCGCTAAGCGGGCTTTCGCCGTCCTCCGTTACAGCCGTTACGGTGTAGTAATATTTCTTGCCGTTGACGACATCCGAATCGGTCCAGCCTGGATCGGCCTGTTGTCCAACCAGCTGCAGCTGACCGCCTTCAATCGCTGCTCGGTACACATTATAGCCGGTCGCTCCGGCCGAAGCATCCCAAGTCAGCGTCACTTGCCCGTTGCCGCCTGCAGCATGAACATTTTTCACTTGAGGTACCTGCACAAGCTCTGTAGTAGAGACCATCATAAGACCAGTCATCGCTTTTACCGTTAATGAGATTTTGCCGCCTGCGACCGATGCTTCAATACCGCTGCCCAGCTGATCCTCAAGCATCAGACCCTCCGGCAAGAAGCCTGCCGCATCTGCCTCGATCGTCGCGTCCAACGAACCGCGGTTGACCACAACCAGGCCGCCCTGGCTGTCATTTTTACGCGCATAAGCGATCACGTCCCCCGTATTGTAAGCCGTCTTCAGCTCGCCTGTACGGAAGACCTCATGGTTATCGCGAACGCTTCCTGCTTTCTGATACGTGTCGAACAATGATGCATATCGCCCGACGCCTTCATACGTACCGTTTGTGCCGGCTACACGCTCCCATGGGAACGTACGGCGGGAATCCGGATCTTTTGTACCGGTCAGACCAACCTCATCGCCGTAATATATCGTTGGAGCGCCCGGGTAGCCCATTTGGAAAATCGCCGTTAAAGCTTGCATTTGCAATGCTTTGTCGGAAGACTCCGGCGCAATGGCCAAATGCTCCTCTTCCCATTCCGGCTTATCGTATTTCGTAATCGAGCGGATGGTATCATGGGAGTCGACCAGGTTCAGCATTACTTGCCAGGCTTCAGCGGGATAATCCTCGCGGATCGACTCCAGCGCATCATTAAACTGTTGGGCGTTGCCGCTAATAATAAAACTTTGAAGCGCACCGCGGAAGCGGTAGTTCATAACGGAATCGAACTGGTCCCCAAGCAGGAACTTCGTTGCGACGCCCCACTCTTCACCAAGAATAATAGGCTCGGGAATGGTCTCGCCGTTACTGTCCTTGCGCCCTTCCGTTGACTTCACCGCTTCGCGGAATTTCTGCCAGGTACCAGGCGACACGTCAGGCGCTACGTCAAGACGCCAGCCGTTCGCTCCCATCCAGCCCCAACGCTGCGAGTTCGCTTCCTGCATCATAGCCGAAGCTTCTTCATCCGATTTGCCGGTCAGATCATGGCCGACGACAAGGTCGCGGTAGCCCTGCACGTTCCATTCATGGTTGCCTTCAAGACCTTCGTCATCGCCTGCTGCCGGTGCCGGAGCATCGATGACGGGCAAGGAATCGTAGCCCCACCAGCCCTCATATTTGTAATGCCCGTCTAGCTTTTCATTGGATACCGTAAACCATGTTGTAAAATCAAAATCTTCCGGATAAGCATAATGCTCTCCTGTCGCCGGGTTAATCTGAGCCGTAAAGGAATCAATGACCTGCTGCTTCGCCGCTTCCAGCGTTGCACCATTGTCGTTGACCTTGTCATACACTTTCGCCCAGAACTCGTAAGCGCCAATCTCCGGATATTTCTCATAACGGTCAAAATAAATCGAGTCATCGCCGACATGGTTAAACACGCCGTCAACGATCAGCTTGATCCCCATGTCATGCGCTTTTTTCGCAAAATCCGTAAATACGCGGTCGGAAGCAACCCTTGTTGCTTCGTAATCCAGACCGGAGCTTGGATCGCCAGGCGTATTGTACACCGGCTCGCCAAACATCGGATCAAGATGCTCGTAATCCGTTGCATCATATTTATGGTTCGAGGCTGCCCAGGCAACCGGGTTGAAGTAAATCACGTTTACGCCAATTGACTTCAGGTAGTCGAGCTTTTGTGATGCCCCTTGAATGTCGCCGCCGTAAAACTCATTCGTCCAGACACCGTCAGACTTGGCATCCGGGAAGTACGGCTTTTGCTCCGGTGTAATCCGGTCCGGATTTTCCGGCGCCGTAGTCCATGTGCCCTCAACCTGATCCGGCGTCGGATCATTCGTCACTCCGCCGTCGAAGTATTGCAGCTCATAACCGCCTTTCGAGGTTACGCCCGCAGTCGTCTCTTCGCCTTCGACAGGGCCGCGATAGCCGTCCTCTGTCTTCGCGCGGTTATTTGATTTCTCCCCGTCGTAGAACCGGTCAGGGAAAATCTGATACACAACAGCATTCTTCATCCAATCCGGCGTCGTAAAATCTTTATCATAGACGGTCAGATCGTAAGGCAGTACGCCTTCGTCTGCTGTAGTGCCCGTGCCGCCTCGTGAGCCGTCATCGCCGAATTCGATCTTTGCGGTTCCGTCGATCAAGATAAACTTATAGCCCCATACGCCAATTCCCTGGAACGCGGCTCCGGGAATCGTCACTTCCCAATAATCCTTGTCATCAAAAGAAGTGGCTTTGTGCATATCAAACGCCGAGGCCATGCCTTCCGGATTGCTCAGTTCAACACGCACAACCTGTGCGTCGCCTGCTTCCGTTGCAATACGTAGAGTCACATCCTCGATGCCTTCTTTAATAGCGCCAAAAGGCTTCTTGTAAGTAACCGACCGGGAGTCAAACAGCAGCTTATCCCGCTTAATCATCCCATCAAACTGGCTGTCCGCCGGTTTGTAGTTCGTCACAATCGCACGCTCTGCAAGCACCGTACTGAATGTAATATCAGCCGGATCAAGCGTTGTCAGAATGAAATTGTCGCTTCCAGCTCCGTAATTGTTAACCGACCAGTTGTCGCCTTGTATTACCTTCATCTCATAACGGCCGGCCGGCAGCGTGCGCTGCAGCTTATAGACCGAACCGTCGAAGTTGTAGTCAACGAACATTTGGTTCGCTTGATCCGGTGCCCACTCGGGCTCCCCGAATTGGGTCTGAATATCTCCGACAAGACGAGGCCATTCCGCCGCAGCCAGGGCAGGTACATATTGCGAGATGCCGCTTGCCCCCGGCACGCTGATCCGAACTTGTCCGAGCTCATCATTCAGATAGAAATTCACCTTCGATCGAGCGGCGAGTTCAAAAATATAATTGTTGCCGTTATCCGAGTATCCATCCCATGTCCCTTGGCGTACCAGCTTGAACTCATAACGTCCCGGATCGAGCACGGTCGAATACGCATAGAACTCGCCAACCAGATGGCTCATCCGGGTTTCCGTCGAAGCGTTGTTCCAGCCCTGGAAGGAGCCAACTACCACCCATTTGTTGCTGCCGCCGGGCTGATTCGCAAACACGTCCGCCTTTGGTGCGTCAACTGGCGGTTCACCAACGAGAATTTCGCTGTTCCCGTTCGAAGTCGCATTATTCACAGGATCAAGGAACCAAATGTTTGGCACCCCGTCTGCCGCCGAAATAAATTTATACGTATAAGTGCCGTCTGCCAGCGAATCTGCCGCAAACGTATAGTTGCCTTCACTAAGCACCATCTCATGCTGATCTACAAAAGCATTGGCATCAAAGCTTCCCGCCACCTTGAAATGCGGCATATAGCTGAGATGAATGATGCTGTTCTCGTCTGAAGTAACGCTCAGATTCGGATCATCCAGCCAGTTGCCGTTCACCAGAAACTTGTAGCCGTAAGCTTTGTTAGGCTCGTCACCGGTTACTTCTGCGGTATAAGTACCGTCCCCGTCCTCATCCGTCAGCGCAACAGCCGGATCGCCCCAACTGTTGAAGTCACCTTTGGCCGTAATACTGACCGCGGACTTCGGCAGGACAAAATGAATCGTTCCATCCTCGGCATACGTCCCGCTGACCGCGCTCGCATGAACCTGTTTAGGCATCAGCCCCACCACCTGAATAACCATCATGACAGCCAACAGCAGCGACCATATTCTTGTCTGTTTCCTGCTCCTTACATGCCTCATCATATGCGCGTAAACCTCCTTAAAAGAATGGCAACTTATCTGGCTCTGGCTATGCTAGTTGTTCGATTACTGCTTCGCAAACATAAGCATACAAATGATATGATATGAGCAAACGATTGCACAAATAGACGTAGAAACTCCTTTCCTGCTGATAAAAAAAGCTATCCCTTGGGTTAGAAGAGATAGCGGGGTTGTTCCGGCATTTTCAGCAAAAACCGGAATGCATTGCCCTTAAATTAGGCATTTATCAGCATGTATTAGTTATTTCCATCCTATTATGAAAACGCTTTACAGTCAATGGGGAGGTAGAAGAAATTTACTTTTCGACAGAAATGACAAAATTTTGAGCAACCGTTTGCGCATTTTGCACTATAAAAATGGGCATCAAGTGTGTTATGCGTCATACACGATCAGCCAGCAGTCCCGGTATTCTCCCTCATGCCATTCATGCTTCTCCAGCAGCTTTATTTTCTTGAAGCCGTTCTTCTCATACACCCTTAACGCTCTCGTGTTCCAGGCCTGCGGGTCCATGACGATCTTCCGTGCTCCCCGCTCTCCGGTCAAAAAACGGACGGTTTCCTTGATCAGCTCCGAGCCAATTCCTTTGTTCCAATAGCCGGGCTCGCCAATAAACTGATCCATCCCGTAGATCACACCAGAATCGTCCGAGAGACCATACGTCTCCCTCTCCTCTTCCACAATCTCATAGAATTGCAGATAGCCGATGTCGGCGCCTTGGAATTGGATGATGCAAGGCGTGATTTCTTCCCGATCCTCGTAAAAATGCTTCTGTACCAGCTCCGCATCATGCGGCCTGTCCCTGCCTTCATAATACTCCAGCACAACCGGGTCGCTCAGCCATCGGACCAGCAGCCCCGCATCCTCCGGCTCGAGCAAGCGGAGACTGATCTCTTTTTCTTGGAAAAGTATCATCTCTTCACCTCATAATGAAGCTCTACAAACTGATTAAATGTTCTGGTTCCGAGCAACTTAAGCTTCTGCTGCCCATACTCTCCCTGGAAGAGCGGAATCCCGCCGCCAAGCAGGACCGGAGCAACGGTAATGTAGAGCTCGTCGATCAGCTTATGCTGCAGGAAGTCTTCCAGCAAAGCACCTCCGCCCACGATCCAGATGTTCTTGCCGTCCTTGTGGCGCAGCTGCTCTACAAACGTGTTGGCGTTATCATCTACATAAATCGCATACTCATTCTTTTGTCCGGCGAGCGATCTCGAGAAGACATAACACTCTTTCTTTATATAAGGAAATTCCTCAGGGTCCTGCTCCATCAGCCAGTCGTACGTCCGGCGCCCCATCACCACGGTATCTACCTTTTCGTAAAACTCCGAATAACCGTTATCTCCTTCGCCTTCCACCTCAAACAGCCATTCCAACGAATCCTCGTTTGTTGCAATATAACCGTCCAGAGTTGTTGCGATAAACATTTGAACCTTTCGTGCTTTGCTCATGCGCGCGGACACCGCCTGTTCTATAGAGTTCTATAATCATCGTAGCAATACTTCCCTATTATTTCCACTTTCTACTGCTATTTGATCAAATGCTGCCTATAATTTAGCGGTGCTACGCCCATGATTTGGCGGAAAATTTTACTGAAATACGAAGGATTCGCAATCCCTACCCGATAACCGACTTCCGATAAGGGCAAGGTTGTCTTGCGCAGCAGCGAGCAGGCATGCCGGATTCGGGTCGCCTGGGTATACGCAACAATTGTCGTACCCGTCGATTCTTTGAACAGATGAGCTACATGGTACGGAGACAAATGAAGCACGCTTGCCAGCTCCTCCAGCCGGAACGGCTCCATATAATGCTTCTCAATCCACCCGATGATGTCTTCTACGCGGTGGTTATGTTTTTTCAGATAAGCAGATTCCCCATCCGGGCTTTGTTTCAGCTGATGCACAAGACTGAGCAGGAAGACGCCCATATTCTCCTCGAAATCCGCCTCTCTCATGTTGAGCATTGCCGTACTGAACTGCTTGAGCAGAGCCACAAACGGCTCCGTCTCCGCCATTGCATTCACCGGATGGATATTCGCCTGCTGCAGCATTAACCGCTGGAAGAAGCCCTTCAAACTCGGAAAATCATTCAGGTAGCCATGCAGAACAGCCGGCTCGAACAGCAGCACGCTTCGAATAAAAGGCTCCTCTTCCGTCACCTGAATCTGAATCCGGTGCATCTGGAACGGCGGAAAAACAAGCAGCGTATGGGGCTCGATCGAATACGATTTCCCGTCGATAATGAGCAGCCCCCGGCCCTCATGCACATACGTAAGCTCCATTTGGGAATGGGCATGAAAGACCTCGCGGAAGTATTCCGTTGACGTTCTGCGATACTCGTACTGAAACCATTTTGTCTGTATCAACCTGTTTTCCCGCCCTTCACGAGATTACCGCAAGATACAAACATTTTACCGCAAAATCGAACGACAAAGCAGCTCATTTTCCATATATTCTAGAAGCAATTCCACTAAAGGAGATGTTAGTCGCTTGAATACGGCAGATGGCATGAACTATGCACCGCAAGGAAAACCAAATCCGGTAGTTGCGCCCGGGGAATTCCAGTTTGCAGCAATTGCTCTGGATCACGGACATGTCTACGGCATGTGCAACGGACTAATCGAAGCAGGCGGAGAACTTGTTTCCGTGTATGATCCCGATCCGATGAAGGTAGCTAGATTTGTAGAGCGGTATCCTCATGTAAGAGCAGCCGCATCAGAAGAAGAGATTTTCGCAGATTCCCGCATCCGGCTGGTTGCATCGGCGGCTATTACCTTCGAACGTTGTGCGCTTGGCCTTCGGGTCATGCAGGCAGGCAAGGATTATTTTACCGACAAAGCACCGCTGACGACCTTGGAGCAGCTTGAAGACGCCAAGCGGGTGGCTTCTGAGACCGGACGCAAATACATGGTTTACTATGGCGAACGGCTCCATAACGAAGGCGCCGTGTTCGCGGGTCAATTGATAGAGCAAGGGGCAATCGGTCGGGTTGTTCAGGTCATGGGCTGGGGACCACATCGGACGAATGCCAAGTCCAGACCGGCATGGTTCTTTGAACGGGAGAAATACGGCGGTATTCTGTGCGATATCGGCAGCCATCAAATCGAGCAGTTTCTCTACTATACAGGGGCCAAAGATGCGACCGTCGCGCAGTCCCGAATTGCCAACTACCATCATAAGCAATATCCCGAGCTTGAGGATTACGGCGATGTGATGCTGACGGGCGATAACGGCGCCGCTTCCTACTTCCGCGTGGACTGGCTTACTCCTGACGGTCTCAGCACATGGGGCGACGGCCGGACGCTTATTCTCGGAACAGACGGTTATATCGAAATCCGCAAATACGTCGACCTTGCCCGCAGTCCCGAAGGGGATCAGGTGTATATGGCCAATCACGAGGGAGAATATCATTTTTCCGTCAGAGGTCAGGTTGGCTTCCCGTTCTTCGGCCAGCTTATTCTCGACTGCATCCACCGTACCGAGAATGCGATGACGCAGGAGCATGCCTTCAAGGTTGCCGAGCTTAGCGTATTATCCCAAAATCTTGCAGTCCGCATGGAATAGGAGATGATCTTGTTATGTTAAAAGTCGCTATTATTGGAGCCGGAGCAATCAGCAGGGCTCATATTGACGCTTATCTGAAGTTCCCGGAGAGATGCCAGGTAGTTGCTGTCTCGGATATTTATAAAGACAAGGCAGAGAACCGCATTGCGCAAAGCCAGCTTGCCGAAGCGAAGGCTTACGGCGATTATAGGGAATTGCTCGGGCAGGATATCGATCTTGTCTCGATCTGTACCCCTCCTTACACCCATGCGGAGCTGGCCGTGGAATTTCTGCAGGCGGGCAAGCATGTATTGGTGGAAAAACCGATGGCCTCTTCGCTCGAGGAATGTGATGCGATGAACAAGGCGGCGGAGGAAAGCGGCAAGCTGCTGTCGATTGTCGCCCAGAACCGTTTCCGCACGCCAATGATGAAGCTGAAGGCTGTGCTGGACAGCGGGATGATTGGCCCTGTTGTCCATTCGCAGGTAGATTCCTACTGGTGGCGCGGCCATTGCTATTATGATCTGTGGTGGCGAGGGACTTGGGAGAAAGAAGGCGGCGGCTGCACGCTGAATCATGCCGTGCATCATATCGATGCGCTGCTCTGGATGATGGGCCGGCCAACCGAGCTGCAGGCCTTTATGAGCAATACCTCGCATGATAATGCGGAGGTTGAGGATCTCTCGATTGCCATGCTGAAGTTCGCCGGCGGCGGGCTTGGGCAGATTACCAGCTCCGTTGTCCATCATGGCGAGGAACAGCAGCTTATTTTCCAAGGCAAACAGGCAAGAATCTCCGCTCCATGGAAGCTGGTTGCATCCAGCTCGATGGATAACGGCTTCCCCACTCCTAATCAGGCTCTCTCATCGGAGATTCAAGCGTACTATGATCATTTGCCGGAGGTAGCCTATGAAGGGCATGTCGGTCAGATCAATAATGTATTGACCGCTATTGAGTCCGGTGAAACGTTATTAATTGACGGACATAGCGGCCGTGCAACGCTGGAGCTCATACTCGGCATCTACAAGTCGGCCAGCACCGGGGAAAAGGTAACCTTCCCGCTTCGCGCCGATGACCCGTTCTATACACGGAAAGGCATTCAGGACAACGTCCCGCATTTCTACGAGAAAAGCGCCTCCGTCGAGAACTTCCAAGACCGTGCCATTACGACAGGGAGTAACTTGAAAGGTTAACAGACTTGACGCTGTTTGAAATAAGACCCTGCGAGGGTCGCGAACCCACCCTTTTCACCATTTATTTGGCCAATCCTGCGAGTTAAGGTCCCTTAAGGGCCTTAACTAGCCACGGAGAGGAATCATACGACGAGTTTAGGTCCCTCACTTGCCACGCTGAGGCGTCAGGCGCTGACTTAAGGTCCCTTAGGGACCTTAACTGCTCGCGAACCCACCCTTTTCACCATTTATTCGGCCGATCTCTGTGAGTTAAGGTCCCTAAAGGGTCTTAACTTGCCTCGCAGAGGCTTCCTACGCTGACTTAAGGTCCTCAGGGACCTTTAGCGCCGCAAACCCGCCATTTTCACCGTTTAATCGGCCAATCCCTGCGATTTAAGGTCCCTAAAGGGCCTTAACTTGCCACGCTGAGGCGTCAGGCGCTGACTTAAGGTTCCTCAGGGACCTTAAGCGCCCGCGAACTCGCCCTTTTCACCATTTATTCGGACAATCCCTGCGATTTAAGGTCCCTAAAGGGCCTTAAATCACCACGCAGAGGCTTCCTACGCTGACTTAAGGTCCCTCAGGGACCTTAAGCGCCCGCGAATCCGCCACTTTCACCGCTTAATCAGCTAGCGAGGGGTAATTTTAAAAAGCCGTTAAGACCCTGGCGGGGTCTTAACGGCTTCTAGTTTCGCTCGATTATTGCTCGATTCGCAATGTTACAACCGAAGCGGCAGGCAGATTAAGGCTCAACTTGCCATCCTCAATCTTCGCTTCGTAGAACGGCTTCACGTTGACCGTTTCCGGAGCTTCAAAGGTGTTATGCGCTTGAACGCTATCCGCGGCAAGCAGCTTGCCCGTGCAGTTAAAGCTTCCTTCAGTGCCGCGAAGCTCGAGACTGATCTCCGACTGCTCGGACGGATGCAGGTTGTACAGGCTGACATGGATTACGCCGTCTTTCTTGGACGCGGTAACGCCAACTTGATCAAGCTCCTTGCCGTCGGCATTAACTTTGCCGAACTGGCCGTGAATCGCAAGCGACTCCGCATCTTGATGAACATTGTACATTTCAAGCACATGGTACGTAGGCGTAAGCAGCATCTTGTCGCCTTCGGTCAATACAACCGCCTGCAGGACGTTAACCATTTGCGCAATGTTCGCCATCTGCACCCGGTCGCAATGCTTATGGAAAATATGCAGGTTAACCGCGGCTACTAGTGCATCACGCATGGTGCTTTGCTGGTACAGGAAGCCCGGATTCGTGCCCGGCTCGACATTGAACCAAGTTCCCCACTCATCCACAATAAGGCCAACACGTTTGTTTGGATCATAACGGTCCATCACCGTGCTATGTCGGGTGAGCAGCTCGTCCATATGAGCAGCTTTTTTCATCGTCACAAACCAGTCGTTCTCGTCAAATTCAGTTGCAGAGCCTTTGTCAGCCCAAGTTCCTGGCACTGTGTAATAATGAAGGCTCAGACCACTCATGAAGCGTTCTGCCTTGTTCATAAGCACATCAGTCCAACGGTAATCGTCTGAATTTGCTCCACCTGCGATTTTGTACAGCTTATTGTCGCCGTATTGGCGGACATACGTCTGGAAGTTGCGGTACAGATCCGCATAATGCTCCGGAAGCATCTCGCCGCCGCATCCCCAGTTCTCGTTGCCAACGCCAAAATATTTCAGCTTCCAAGGCTTTTCCTGACCATTCTGCCGGCGCAGATTCGCCATCGGGGAATCGCCGTCGAAGGTCATGTACTCCATCCATTCAGACATTTCCTGAATTGATCCGCTGCCTACGTTGCCGCAAATATACGGCTCCGCTCCAACAAGCTCGCATAGACGGAAGAACTCATGCGTACCGAAATGATTATTCTCAACAACGCCGCCCCAATGGGTATTAACCATTCTCTTCCGCGTCTCGCGTGGACCAATGCCGTCCTTCCAGTGATATTCATCGGCAAAACAGCCGCCCGGCCAGCGCAGAACAGGTACTTTCAGCTTGCGCAGCGCTTCAATGACGTCATTACGAAGACCGTCCGTGTTCGGAATATCCGAATCTTCCCCTACCCACAAGCCTTCATAAATACATCTGCCAAGATGCTCTGCAAAATGGCCATAGATGTTCTTGTTAATGGTGCCAATACTCCAGTCCGTATGTACAACCGCTTTATTCATCCTTTATTTCCTCCTAAAAAGAATTATTACACAAACAACCGGATGGTTGTTCGTGATGATTCTTACTTCGTAAGCAAGAACTTAGTAGATAGCTTCCCATTGCTCTCGAACAGCCTGCTGAGGATGAGGGCATCCCTTGTCCTTCAGCTTCGCGCGAACCTGAACGAGACAGCCGCAATGCATGCAAGTCGTGTCATAAGCCAAGCTCGCACAACCCCCGCATGCTGACAGCCGCTTCGCATAAAGCTCATCGGACACACGGGCATCGGCTTTTATTTTGGATAAAAGTCGCTCGATCTGTTCGCCTGTCACCCGGACGTCAGCCGAGCATCCCTTGCAGCCATCCCGTTCTCTCTTGCTGACAGATTCTGTGATTGTCATGTTTGCTTCAGCTCCCATCACGAACAGGACGATTTTTAATGCCTCTACTAAAGATTGTATGGGATTGAGAAAGCGCCTACAATTCACTATAATGAGAAAAAACTGACCTATCCTGCTTTTTTTGATGAAAGGAGCTGTTTTCGATCATTCGATTAGACAGCTGCGGCTACCGCTTTGTCCATCCGAACGGCATTTCGATTATCCGGCCGCATGGTTCGGGAGACTATGCTTTTGTCTTGTTCAAGAAGAAATCCGAAGTGATTATAAGAGGTGAACGTATCCTCGTGGACAGCGATTCGTTTATCCTGTTCCAGCCGGAGACGCCCCATTCCTATGCAGAGTTTGAGCTGCCTTTTATTAACGATTGGTTTCATTGCCGGGGGGAAGAATTAAAGGATCTCCTTGCCGAATTGAATTTCCCGCTTGATACGCCTGTCCAGGCGGTTGATCCGATGCTGATCTCCAGAAGTATTATGGAGCTTCACCGGGTTCAGAAGCAGGGCGGGCATTTGAGGGACCGGATTCTGGATACCGACATCCGGTCGCTTCTGATGAAGCTGAGCAATCTGCATGAGCTTTCCCAGCATCCCGAGAGACCGGGGCGTTACATCAGGCAGTTCTCCGAGCTGCGGGACGAGCTGTATAACTCGCCGCAAAGCCATGTGACAGTAGAGATGCTGGCTGACCGCGTTCACCTCAGCAAATCTTACTTTCAGCATCTCTATAAAGATATTTTCGGCTGCTCCGTTGTTAACGATATGATTAACGGCAGATTGGAGCTCGCCAAATACCTGCTCAAGAACAGTACCCTATCCGTTTCGGCCATCGCCGCAAGCTGCGGATACGAGCATGAGACGCATTTCATGCGGCAGTTCAAGAAATTCGTTGGCGCGACGCCAAGCCAGTTCAAGGCGAGGGTGTAAAATCCGTCTTTCGCTTATACTCCGCCGGCCCGCAGCCATATCTCCTGCGGAACAAGGCGGCGAAATGATTATAGCTCTGGAAACCAACGTCAAAGGCCGCCTCTCCTGCTGTACGGCCAGCTTTCAGCATAAGCAGCGCCGCCTGCTCAAGGCGCATATGATTGAGCGTATCGACAATAGACCTGCCGGTCTCTGCCTTGAACAGATGCGACAGCCGGGAAGCAGACAAACCTACCCGCGCCGCCAGCTCATTAATGGATAATGGCTCCTGCATTTGCGCGGACAAGATCCGTATCACCTGGCTGACCCGGTAATCGAGCTTATCCGCCAGCTGGCCGGCCATCAGCAGAATCAAGGCACTTAGCTGATTGTCGCACAGCTCCTGCCAGAATCCGCCCTGTCCCCTCGAGTCATGCAGCAGAGACCGGAATGTACGAAGCACCCGGCGCTGCAGCTCGCTTGAGGGCAGCGGGCAGTGCAGGATCTCCTCATCCGGCAGCAAAGACAGCTCGGGCAGCCGGTTGAAGTGCACCCACATAAAGTTCCACGTCTCTCCTTTTACGGTGCCATAAGTATGAGGAATCCTTTTACGGAGCAGTATCAGTTCACCTGCTTTGCTTATTTTCTCTCCTGCGGGCGTCCGGAAATACCCCTGCCCCTCCAGCGTATAAACCAGCAGCCAGTCCTCTCTTCCGGCTGGACGCGCAATGGTATAGGAATCATTTTCGCGAAAATATCCTGTAAAAACGCCGTTCTTTAATTCATCCGCCGATTCATCCACCAAAGCTTCCACCCCGCATGATCTTATTACCTTAAGGGTACTGCGCGGCGCGCCATTCGTCCAGTCACATAGCAGAATCCAAGCAGTAATGAGCATAATTCCGACTTCAACCCTTCCCCGATACTCCTTACAATTAGAGACAAGAAGCAGCAACCACCAAGGAGAGGGGCAATACAAATGAACCAGTCACTTAAGGTGCTCACGGAAGAGCAAATGAAGCAGTTTGAAACCGAAGGTTATGTTATTGTACGCGGCGTCTGGAACAAAGAAGAGATTGAGGAAATCAAGGCTGAATTCGAGAAAATCAGCCATACGCCGGTACCCGGCTATTTCGAGCCGGTCCTGAATGGAGAGCAAGAGGATCCGCTTCGCCGCTATCCTCGGGTCATGCACCCGCACCGCTTCAATGAGCTGAGCAAAAGCTATATGCTGCATCCGGGCGTCCTCGATATTATGCATGATTTGTACGGAGAGGAAGCATTAGCTGCGCAAAGCATGTTCTACTACAAGCCTCCGGGATCGCGCGGTCAAGCACTGCATCAGGATAACTTCTACCTGAAGGTGGAGCCCGGCAACTGTATTGCGGCATGGGCGGCTATCGACCGCTGCGACGAGGAGAACGGCTGCATGCTGCTCGTTCCGAAGACGAATACGTATGACATCGTTTGTCCGGAAGAGTCCGATTCTAACGAATCGTTCACCACTCACTACGTGAAGCCGCCAAAAGAAGATAAGCCAATCGCAGCTATCATGGAGCCTGGCGATATCCTGTTCTTTAACGGCAATCTGATTCACGGCTCTTACCGCAACAAGTCGAAGGAGCGCTTCCGGCGGGCGTTTATTTCCCACTATGCGAACAGCAGCGCGCTTTCGATCTCGCATTGGTATAACCCGCTCTACAAAGCGGACGGCACGGAGCTGTCGCTGGAAGCCAATCCGGACGGCGGACCTTGCGGAATTGAGACGCCTGCTTATCATTAAATAAAAGGGAGGCAGCGATCACACTGATCGCTGCCTCCCCTATTATCCAACATTTCCCAGTCTATAATTGTTCCATTCTCCATTCCTGCTGCGACCGCCCTGCTAGTACATCATTCACCGTAAGTGCTTTACCATCCTCCGACACTTCAAGCGCCTTGCCGTTGTGAACGGATGTAATCGTTACTGTCCCATTCGAATTCGGGGTAATGATCCACCGCTGGTTATTGTAGCCGAGGTAACTGTAGAGCTGTATCGTATTCTGTCCTGTATTGAGGTCAAGCGCCTTTCCGCCTTCCGCCCGAATCGAATAGGAGCCCTGTTCATCACCTGTCGGTACAAACGTCCATGCGGAAGTTCCCCCCGCCTGAATGACCACAGGCTCACCATTCTGCTGCCCGTTAACATAGAGGGACTTGCCTGTCACTTCGTTCGTCAAGACAGCGGAAGTCAGATCAGCCCCTTCCATATTGCTAGCCATAACATTCTGATAGGACGCCTGGCCTCCAAACACATTCATGCCGAAATGTCCTTCTGCAAAGCTTCCGTCCTGAACATCCATGATGCGTTGTCCGTTGACGGAGATGATAAGATGAGGGCCTTTTGCTTCAATATTCACATGATAAGTAACACCCCGCTGCAGGAAAGCAGGTACACGCGCAAGCACCATCCGGTCTTCGAAAGCACCGTCAACCTTATAGAACAGCCGGTATGCCTTCATATTCGGATCAAGATTAAAGTAATATCCGCTGCGACCGTCAGCGCTTGCACGGAACAGAACCGAACCTGCCCCCCCTTCCTTGCCAAGCGTTACATCCGCTGCATAGCTGAAATTGCCTGCCGTCTCTTGGGCGATATAATTCGCATCGCTCGAGTAGCTGCCCCGAATACCATTCTCCGTCACTACCCAGCTCGGCAGCGACAGGTCCGGCTTCCAGCCGGTCAGATTCGTAACGAATTGCCCGGCATACACCCGGACCACTGTACTCGCGTAAGCTTTGCCATCCGGGGTGGACACTTTAATAATGGCTTCTCCCGGACTGCCTGCCTTAAGTATTGCCTTGCCTTGCTCTGATGAGCTAATTCTCACTACCCCAGAATTACTGGATACCCACTTCAGCCGCTGCTTTTTACTCTTGCCCCCATCAGCCGCCGCATACAGCGTTTCGCTTTGACCGGGGCCAAGCTCTCTGTCACTCGTGTCCATGACAATTCGGGTGCCAGCATCCTTCAGCTCATTCCAGGTATCTGCTAGCGCATGTACCTTTAGTGATACAACCGTAACCGGTCCGCCTTTCGTATAGAAGCTCATGCTGCGACTTGCCGGATCGGGAAAAATAACATCGGAGAACACAACCTCACCGTCATTGCCAAACAGCTCAATCGAGGAGTCATCTACAAAGATATTCATTTTCACCCTCTTGGCTGCCTGTTCGAGCGGTGCTTCCTGATAAGTAGAGAATTTGCTGGAGAAGTCCGTCACGCCGGATTGACTCCGGTCAATAAACATTTGTTGATCTAGGACACGATAGCCCGCAAGCGTTTTGTTGCCTTCGGCCCCTTCCCTTACATTAAAGCCAAATTCCGTTACAGCACTGCCGGCCATGATCTCAATCTCGGCTTCGATTTCAAAGGCTCCTGCCGACAAGTCCTTAAGAAGATTGGCACTGTCTGCCGTTACCCGCTTATTCGTTGCCGTATACATCGTCGTGCGTAAAGACTGCAGTTCATGAACAGGAGCCTGAACAAGCCGCACACCGTCACTTGTGTTCCGAAGCGTCAGCTCTCTTGGAATCGTAAGCTCACCCTTCCAGCCTTCAGTAGGAAAGGCAAACGGATAGTCCCAATTCGTCATCCAGGCAAGCATAATTCTCCGGTTATCCGGCAAATCCGAGAAGGACATCGAAGCGTAAAATTCCTTACCGTAATCGGTTCTTAGTACTTCTCCTGCCGCATTATCATTAACAAATTTGCCCTCTACCGTCAGCTCGCCGATGAAATATTCCGCATCGGAGCCTTCTGTTGCGGGATTGGCACCGGTGCTGATCATCAGCACCCACTTCTTCTCTTCTGTCCCTTCCACAGACAATTCGAACAGGTCCGGACATTCCCATACGCCGCCTCGCACATAACCGCCATATCCAAAGCTGTCAGTATGTGTCCAGTCAATCAGGTTTGTCGAGGTAAAGAAGCGGATATGATCACCACCGGAAACAACCATGATCCACCTGTGATTGGCCTCATCTCTGACCACCTTCGGATCGCGGAAATCCCAGCCGCCCGGATCCCCGCCCTGCTTGCCTGGATTCTCAATAACGATCGGATGCTCAGTCGAATATTGCCATGTCCGTCCTTGATCGGTGCTATAGGCAAGCCCGATACGCTGATTACCGTTATAAGCGTCAGGGTTATAAGAGGTATAGTAAGCTATCAAGCCACTTCCTCCCGAGCCTGTAAAAAGACCGGAAGCATTATTCAGATCAGCAACCGCCGAGCCGGACCAGACATGCCCGTTATCATTCCAAGGCAAGGCTATCGGCAGCCTTTTCCAATGTACTAGATCATCGCTGACCGCGTGCGCCCAGGTCCCTCCATCCTGATGAAACAGATGGTATTCCCCTTCATAATAGACAAGCCCGTTAGGATCACTCGCAGAACCGCGGGCCGGTGAATAGTGATAATCCGGACGGTAATTTTCCGTGTAATAGTCGGAGGCCGGAACCATATACACATTTTGAAAATAACCATTGCCTGCCAAGACGGCCAGCCCTGTATGCCCTTTCGTGTAGCGGCTGTCGACTGCTTGAACGGCCGCGTCCGCGTAGCCGTCTACATATAAGGTCATTCGGCTGCCGTTGGCTGTAATCTCCAGATGATGCCTTGCCTCATCCTGCGTCGGATATACCTGTCCTGAAGCACCGATTACGGTGCCGTCCATGGTCATTAGACGTGCAACAACGCCGCTGCCTTCCTTCTTCAAGGAAGCCAAATACCCTTGTGTACCTGCATCATTCATCCTGAAAGCAAGGGCTGCTTCAGACTGCCCGGAATCAAAGGAGATATCGCCTTCATACACGAAGTCTGCCGCCTCCTGACTATAGACCTGAACGGCCGACCCGGCTTCAGCTGCTCCTTGCCAGCCTTTCAGATCCGGCTCCCAGCTGCCTGAGGTATAAACAGCCGTCCCCAGATTACTCTTCAGCTCGCTCACTTTTATATTTTGGAATAATGCCGAGCCGTCCCATACATTTAGTCCAAGAAAACCTTTTGTGTAAGCGGTGTCATTTACATCGATAACAGGCTTGTATTGGCTATCCCAGTACACCTTCAAGCGGCTTCCGCTTGCAATGACTTTCAGATGATAAATTTCGCCTGCTTGGAGTTCAACCTGCCGTTCTTCCTTCAATGCTGTATCACTTGCCGCATCTCTAAGGCGAATAAGTCCTGCAGCTGGAACGATTTGCAGCATATAAGAAGCCCAGCCATCTTCATTAGATCGGAACACCAACGTGGCATCCGCCTTCATGTCGGTTACTTTCACATCCGCCTCATATACGAAGTTATCCGCCGCAACACCGGATATTGCCATTACATTCTCCTTCGGATTGGATGTCAGCAGTAATCCCTCCTCTGTATTTTCCAGATGTCCACTTCCTTTCACCTGCCAGTTTGTTAAATTCGTCTCTGTGTTGGTTGCGCTTACAAGATTGTCCGGAGCTGTCTCCGCCTGTATGCTTGCATCTGCTTTGGTATTAGCCGCCCAGCCTTCTGCAGGATTAACCGTTGCTGCGACGGAGGAAATAGCCAGCACACTTGAAAGCATCATTGCTGCTGCCCAACTCTTCGACCTACTCTTTCCCTTCATCATCATCCCTCTTTTCTTATAGATGCTCACATCTCATATCCCGCAAAAGAACCAAGGGATTGCCGCAACTGCCCCGGCAAACCCGCTGTTCTTGTCTGTTACAATGCACCTTCCCTCGCATGCGCCTGCTGATAAGCCTGCAGACCAAGCGCCAGTGCACCGCATAACCCGGCTTGCTGCCCTAGTCCCGGCGGTACGATATAGCGGTCGATATGCTCTGTAATCTCGGCTGCACTAACGTAGCCGTTCAAATTACGTTTCACCGCTTCCTGGATAAGAGGGAACAGCTGCATCTGCTTCATAACGCCACCGCCAAGTATAATCTTCTGCGGCGAGAGCATCAGGATAGCTCCGGTAATGGATTGGGCGATATAATAAGCTTCCATTTCCCATGCCGTATGGTCTGCCGGAAGCTGATCCCCCTTCTGCTCCCAACGGGCCTCGAGAGCCGGACCAGCCGCCATGCCCTCCAGGCAATCGCCATGATAAGGACATAACCCCTGGAAGCTGTCTTCCGGGTGCCTCTTGACCGGCACATGTCCGCCTTCAGGATGGACAAGTCCATGGACCAGTTGGCCCTCAGCATATACCCCGATACCAACGCCAGTACCAATCGTATAGTACAGACAACTCTGCAAATCTTTCGCAGCACCCCATACCGCTTCTCCATAGGCAGCCGCATTAACGTCGGTATCCCAGCCATAAGGAACATCAAATTGCTGCTTCAATGTTCCGAGGAAGTCAAAATCTGCCCAGCCGGGCTTTGGCGTTGTTGTCACGAAGCCATACGAAGGGCTACCCGGATGAAGTCCAATCGGTCCGAACGATCCAATGCCAATGGCCTCTACCTGGTTTTCCCGAAAATAGTCAATCACTTTGCCCAGCGTCACCTCTGGCTGCTCTGTCGGAAAGCTGACTGAATGCTCGATCACGCCATGCTCATTGCCAACACCACAAACAAATTTGGTACCGCCTGCTTCAACCGCTCCAATACGCATAACCTGTGCCTCCTCTTATTCGCCCTTGCCCGCAGTATGCGGAATGAGCTCATAAATGCTCAAGGAAGAGAGAACCACATTAGCTTGCTCCGAGAAGAACGAGATGCCCGTCGCATCTGCATCCGGATAAATGAGATCCGTAATAACGGCCTGCCCGTTATTAGCGAATACCTCCACAGATGCAGCGTCAACAAAGATGCGGAGATCTATGCTGTCGCCGGCAGATACAATCTTCGCTGCTTGAATGCTGCGGAATAGCGGATGGAAACTGTGCTCGCCCGAGTTGGTACGGTCTACATAAACGCAGTCCGTTGCAGCATCGAAACCAACAACTGTCCCGTTAGCCGCCCCGGTCCGGATCCTAAAGCCAGACGAATGATCCGTTGAAAGCTCGGCATGGAGTTCATAACTGACAAGCTGCAGCTTTTGTAACATCTGTTCTGCTTCAGCAGCTGTCGCTCCTTGCAGCGCAAGAACAGGCTTCCTGATTGATTCCAGCTCTGCAGCCGGCTTCTGCACCAGGGTAACAACTCCCTCTCTTGTTTCCAGCGACATTTCCCTTACAACCGTCATCGCTCCCCGGAAGCCTTCGGTAGGTGTCTGATTGGCATATTGCCAATTGCTCATCCAACCAATCATCAGACGTCTGCCATCCGATTCAGGAATATCCGACCATGTGACACCGGCATAGTTGTCGCGTCCATGGTCCACCCATCTCACTTCCGAGGAAGCAGCATCCGGCGTAAAGGTAATTCCGTCAAAATCTCCGGTGAAATATTGCGTTCTTGATCCTTCCGCGAAGGCCGGATCCGCACCGATGCTCACAATCATAACCCATTTCGAATTCGCAGCATTCCCGTCGATAGCCAGCGGGAAAAGATCCGGGCATTCCCATACGCCGTCATGCGATCCGATTCCGTCACCAAACTCGCTGCCAAGTGTCCAGTTAATCAGATTAGGAGAATGATAGAGACATACCGTCTGGCCACAGGCAATAATCATTACCCAGCGATTCGTCTCCTCATGCCAGAAAACCTTCGGATCGCGGAAGTCGACAAACGTCTCATGCGCGAGCACCGGATTGCCGGCATACTTCACCCAGGTTCTTCCTTTGTCCGTGCTGTAAGCCAAGCTCTGACGTTGAATCGGATGGCTCCCTTGGACCTCCAGATGGTGGGTGAATATCGCAACCAATCCCGGGCCATCCGGGAACAGCCCCGATGTATTGTTCCAATCGACTACTGCGCTGCCGGAAAAAATCATGCCATGCTCATCCGGCGCCAGAGCAATGTCCAGTTCCTCCCAAGTGACCAGATCCTTGCTCACCACATGCCCCCAGTACATAGGTCCATGAGTGTCTCCATAAGGATAATGCTGATAAAATAAGTGATATTCGCCCTCGTAATAGACCATCCCGTTCGGATCGTTCATCCAGTTCACTTGAGGCGAGATATGGTACGCACCTCTGAAGTTTTGTTTAGCCATAATAGACATGATAGCTCCTCTCCCTTGCTTCTGTTTTTATCTCTTTCATTCAAAAAAGAAGGCCTGCCCGGCAGGTTCCCCCTGCCGGAACACGGCCCTTTTCCGCTGCGGAACGCAACTAACCTTTGGTCGCTCTGTCGTAACCGCCTTGTTTGATCTTGAGCCATTCCTGCAGACCAAGACGGTCCAGCTCTTTCAGATAATCATCCCATTGCTCACTAACTTTGCCATTCTGGTACCATTCGGTACGCATTCTAAGCACGTATGCGAACAGATCTGTTTCAATCGTTGTAAGACGGTCAAGCTCTTCAATAGAGTTAAATACGCTAGGCATCACATTGTCAGCTTTCATATGCGGAGCCATAATATTTTTGATAATATCCATCCGGCCCTTCGCATCATCCGGCATAGTCGTATATTTGCCATAGTAGGAATCCAGAATCGCGAGTGGTCCGCCTATGCTTGTTTTCTCACGAAGCTCTACCGGTGCTGTACCTTCAAGCGGCAGATGCTTCAGCATATTGCTTGCTTCATCGTATTCGAAAATATTTTGCTGCTTATCATCGCCGTAGGTTCCCCAGTTATCCTGTACCGATTGAATCGGATCATAGAGCTGATCGACCCATTTCGCCGTTGTTTCCAGGTTCTTGTTCGCGCTTGTAACAACCATCTTGCCGCGGCCAAGACCAAGGCCGTTTGTTCTTGTTACATTAATCTCGCCGTCAGGTCCTGCAATCGGAGGCATTACTTCATAGGAATCATTTGCACCGGTAATATTCGCTTTATCCCACGAGAAGTACAGTCCGTATTTCTGATCCTTACCTTTCGCCAGATAAGTGCTCCAGTCTTGGGTATAAGCTTCAATATCGATCAGGCCTTCTTTGTAGAGCTCGTTCACAAAGGAAACTGCTTTCTTGTAGCCCTCATCCGCAGCTGTAAAAATAACTTTGCCGTCATTCGATACAACCGCGTGGTCAGGATTCTCGCCTAATCCAAAGGAAGCGAACAAGAAGGCCAGATCCTCTGCACCTGGCTTATTAATGAAGGACAATGGTATTTCATCTGCTTGGCCGTTGCCGTTCGGGTCCTGTGTCTTAAAGGCAATCAACACTTTCTTCAATTCTTCCGTTGTGGTCGGTATCTTCAGATTAAGCTTCTTCAGCCACTCCACGTTTATCCAAGGCATGCTGTCCACGGCCTGAATTCTTTCCTTGCCGCTTCCAAGCTCCTCAATCCAAGGGAAGGCATAAATTTTGCCGTCCGGAGCGGTAATCATGCTTTTATACTCAGGAGCCTCTTCCAGTACTTTCTTGAAGTTAGGCATATATTGATCAATCAGATCGTTAAGCGGAATGATCGAACCATCCTTAGCAAGCTTCAGAAGCTCATAATCGCTGTAATCTGCATTAAAGATCGCATCCGGCAGATCGCCGCTTGCTACAGCAAGATTTCTTTTCTCAACAAAGACATCGTTCGTAAAGTTCTTCCAGTTGATATGAACATTCGTTTTCTCTTCAAGCCTTTTATTAACAAGCTTGTCATTCGGATCAGCCGGTGCAATAGCAGAGCTCTGCGTAATAAAATTAAGGGTTACTTTCCCGCTCGGATCCTGTTTCTTGCTGGCAGCACTGCCTCCGCCTCCGCCGCTGCAGGCTGACAGAAGAAGGATTGAAGCAAGAGCCGAAGCTGTGGCTGTTCTGGTCACTAATTTGGACTTGTTCATTGTACTCATTACCGATGACCTCCCAATAATAATGAATGAATAAATTCTATCTCTCGCATGGCCATGCGTATGTGAAGATCTGTCCCTACTTGAGGGAACCGACCATGACACCTTTCTCGAAGTACTTCTGGAAGAACGGATACATAATAATAAGCGGCAAGCTGGATACAACAATAGCTGCATATTTGATAATTTCCGACAATCGCTTCAGTTCAGCTGCCGCCAGCTGATCGCTGATCATGCCCGGATCGACCTGGTTCTGAATCAGAATCGAACGAAGGACAAGCTGAAGCGGATGAAGAGTCGGATTATCAAGATAAATCATCGCATCGAAGTAGGAGTTCCACTGCCCGACGAAAGCGTACAGAGCAAGAACAAAGACGATTGGCTTCGACAGCGGCAGGACGACCTGCATGAAGATCCGCATCTCCGAGGCTCCATCCACATTGGCTGCTTCCTTCAGCTCCAAAGGCACTCCTTTGAAAAAGGTCCGCGACAGGATGATATTCCATACGTTTACGGCGCCCGGTATAATGACAGCCCATACGGTATTGAGCAGGCCCAGATTTTTCACAAGTAAATAAGTAGGTATAAGCCCTCCGCTGAAGAACATCGTGATGATGAATAGGGTCATGAACAACCCCTTCCCTTTCAGCCGGTTATCCGACAGGGAGTATCCGGCACAGACGGAGACGACAACCGTCAGGACGGAAAAAGAAACAGCATAGAAGACGGCATTTCCGAAGCCGCGAATCATCGCCGGATTGGACAAAATCTTTTTATACCCTTCAAGAGACCAGTCCGAGAGCTTGAAGGACAAGCCCCTGCTCAGCAGGGCGGACGGATCCATCAAGGAAGCGACCACCACGTAAAGCAGAGGAATAACGACGACGAGTACTGCAAGCGTCAGGAAGATTCCGTTTAATATAAGAAGTAAGCGATCCAGTCTGGAATGCTTGATAGCCATGTATTCATCTCCTTTCTTAGTAGAGGCCATCGCCCTCGTTCAGCCTTTTGACAATGAAATTAACAGTAATAAGAAGCAGGACGTTAATCACGGAATTAAATAATCCAACTGCCGCAGAATAAGCATAATCACCGGATTGCAACCCGATTTTGTACACATAGGTTGGAATAATCTCCGAGGTCGGAAGGTTCATGGCTGTCTGCATCAGATAAGCCTTCTCAAAACCAATCGACATAATACCGCCGGCCGCTAAAATAAATACAATCGCCATAATAGGGCGAATCGTCGGCAGATCGATATGCCGGATGCGCTGAAGCAGGTTTGCCCCGTCCAGATTGGCCGCATGATGAAGCTCCGGATCAACGTTTGCAAGCGCAGCTACATATATAATGGAAGCCCAGCCCGCTCCGGTCCAAATATCCGACAAAATGTAGATGCCACGGAAATACTCAGGACGCGACATGAACATCACGGGTTCGCCTGTTATTAGGGTAATCAAATGGTTAATCGGACCTGTCGGGGACAGGAAGATAAACAGCATCCCGACCACAACAACAACCGAAATGAAGTTAGGGGCGTACAAGAATAGCTGAATATTTTTCTTAGCGCCGGTATGCCTGATCTGATTCAGCATAAGTGCAAGAAGAATGGGGATCGGAAATCCGAGAATAAGGCCGAAAAAGCTTAATTTAAGCGTATTCATAAAAATAACATCGAAATTCGGTGACGACAGAAACTTCTCGAAGTTATACAGCCCTACCCAGTCGCTTCCCATGATGCCCTTGATCGGACTGAAGTCCTTAAAGGCAATAACGGCCCCATACATCGGACCATATTTGAATACCAGTGTCAGAATAAGTGCCGGAGCGATCAGGATGTAGAGAAAGTAATGCTTCCTCCAATAATCAAGGGTTGCGTTACCGGACTTTGCTGCTGCTTGAGCCTGTTTGGCTTCCATTGTGTTAGACTTACCTCCGTCCATTTACAAAAGTGTTCTATGTTTGTGCAGTAAGGGCTTTCATTGTTAGCCTTTTTGTTTGCTTGCTGCATTTACAATTTATCAAACGACCATGCAAACGTCAATACATTTTGTAAAAAATAAATTGCGCATTTGGAAAGTTAAATTGTTCAAAAATCAAATAAAAACTCCTTCACTTTTGACATAAGGTTGGTTTTAATTGGAAATAGGACGAAGGATTCAATAAAAGTCTAAGTAATATATCATCCCCAAAAGGAATTACACACTTATTTTGCACATTTTAAATTACTTATGACCATATTCAATTGATACATTTGTAAATATAATTGTGCATTTGTAAGATTTACATTGCTATTTGTCGCAAACTATTATACATTTGTGTTACCTATATGAATGAATTTGGTTTACAAAATCACATTAATAGGAGAACAAAGATCGCAAGAGGTGAGCAAACCTGCATGACAAAGGAAAAAGTAACCATTCAAGATATCGCCGACGCGCTTGGCATATCCAGGAATACCGCCTCCAAGGCATTAAATGGCAGAAGTGAAATTCCGGAGGAAACACGCAATAAAGTAATCAAAAAAGCCATTGAGTTAAAATACAAGCAATTTTCTTATCTGGAGAGCGAGCAGCTTTTATCCAAAAATTCAGGGAATATCGCGTTATTGACGGCTAATCTTCCGAATACTTCCCATTTCGGCTCAACGCTGATCAGCGGCTTGGAGAAGCGGATCAGCGCCGAGGGCTATAATCTGTCTTTTCATATTATTAGAGAAATGGATCAGGACTCATTATCGCTGCCTAACAATTTCGATGTATCGAATGTAGACGGCATTATCTGTATTGAAATGTTTAACCCGGCTTATAGCGAAATTATTACAAGCCTTGGCGTGCCTACTATATTTATAGACTGCGCTTCCACGGTATGTTATCCCGAATTCAAAGCGGATATTCTTCTGATGGAAAATCAGCACAGTATCTATCAGCTTACAAAGAAGCTGATCGCAAGCGGATATTCCAGCTTCGGATTTATAGGGGATTATAACCACTGTCTCAGCTTTAATGAACGCTGGCTGGGATTCAACCGTGCTCTCAGCGAAGCCGGAATACCGCTTGATCTTGGCCAATGTATAGTAGACGATGACCGCCTCTTCTTTTCTAAGCCGACCTGGCTGGAGGAACGCCTCAATGAGATGCAGAACCTGCCTTCCGCCTTTATTTGTGCCAATGATTTTATTGCCGTCAGTTTCATGAAGGTGCTTAAGAACAAGAACATCTCCGTTCCTCATGATGTCGCAATCTGCGGCTTCGATAACGGGCCGGAGTCAATGATTGTCGAGCCCCATCTTACAACCGTTCATATATACAGCAACGAAATGGGCGTGAAGGCTGCAGAAATGCTTCTCTCTAGAATTAATGATCCGGAACAGCCTTATCAAGTGTCGCATATCTTTACGAAACCGCTTGTCAGGGAGTCTACTGCGGGGATTCGATAAAGCTGAGGAGCCGGTTTAAACCGGCTAGCGGAAACAACAGTAAGCCCCTATCCTGGGATAGGGGCTTTTCGTTATTCATAAAAAGGGTTATACCGGTATTCCCTTCCCTTGCTCCTCCCACACGGTGCTTGGCACTTCCCGGCGCAGCACGGGGGCAATGTCCGCAGCGAACCGCTCCATCTGCTCGCGCTGCTCTGCTTCGGATAAGCCGTCTACACTGAGGGACAACACCTGATGGCCGAAGGCCGCCTGATAGTTTAATATTTTCTCAATAATCTGCTCCGGACTTCCGATCAAGCTTGGACCTCTGGCGATATTGTCTTCCAATGACGTAAACGGCGATTGATTATGCTGGGCAGCTGCCGTCGCTGGAATGCCTCGTAGTAGGGGCGATACCGCTTGATAGCCTCTTCCGTCGTATTCGCAATATATAAGCTGCCTGCACCGGCACCAACTACCGCTTTCTGCGGATCATGCCCATAGAAAGCCAGCCTCTCGCGATAATGATCGATCAGATCTTTATATTTCGCCTGCGGATGGAAGCTGTTCGAGGAAAATATCGGCTCGCCGTAACGGGCAGCAAGCTCGGTAGACCGGGTACTCGACGCGCTCCCGTGCCAGATCGGAATCGGATTCTGCAGCGGTCTTGGTTGCGTGGTCACCTGATGAAGCAGCGGACGGTACTGGCCCTGCCAAGTGACCTCCTCTTCCTGCCATAAACGCCGCAGCAATTCGTATCGCTCCTCCAACGAATTCCACTGCTCTTCCTCCGTGATGCCAAACAGCGGATAATGCCGGGGATCATTGCCTTTCCCGATAATCATCTCCAGCCTTCCGCCGGACAGGTGATCAAGTGTCGCATAATCCTCAGCCACCCTTACCGGATCGAGCACGCTAAGAACGGTTACAGCCGTAAGCAGTCGGATACGGGAGGTTCTTGCCGCAATCGCGGTAAGCAGCAGCGGCGGCGACGAAGAAAGGAATGGGGCTCCATGCCGCTCCCCGATCCCATATCCGTCAAAGCCCAGCCTCTCCGTAAGTTCCGCCTGCTTGATTATATTTTCAATCTTCTCGCTTGTTGTAAACCGTTCGCCGGTCACCGGATTCATCAAATTCATAACCAGGCTGAACCATATAAATTTCATAAGCTTTCACTCTCCTTCGGTGTCGTTAGCGACGCCGTCATTCGTCTGCCAAGCAGCAGCGCAATTGGAATTGCACAGGCCACTATGATGCTTGATACGAGAAAAACATCATGAATGCTATGCATGTAAGCAAGGCGGTATTGGCTAGTTCCCTCTCCTACGCCGCCTGCTTCCGCCTGATGTATCCCCATCCGCCAGTAAAACATCGAGGTACATACCCCTAGCGCCATTGCACTGAACACCTGTCTTAACCAATTCAGCAAAGCCGACGCATGTCCGATCCACTCCTGCGGAACAGACGACATGCTCGCATTAGTTGCAGGCGTTGAGGCAAGACCCGTGCCGGTATTGCGGACGGCAAGCCAGATCATAATGGCAACCAGACTGGTCTCCGGCGGCATCCGGCTGAAATAATAGGTGCTTACGACCAAGATCGAACAGCCGATCATAATGAGCTTTGCCGGTCCGACTCTGTTATACCACCTGCCCGCGGCAAACGTGGCGACCGTTAAGCATCCCGCTGCGGGAAGGAACAAAAGACCAACCCGGAACGGAGATAAGCCTTTCATCTCGACTAATAACAAAGGCATGAAATAAACCACCGAATAGAGGCCAAACGATAAGATAAGCGATGCCATAAGACTTAATGCGAACCTCGGGTTAAGCAGCAGCCGAAGCTGCAATAGAGGATGATCGCTGCGGCGCTCCTGCCAAACAAAGAGAACAAAGCAGCCAACTCCGGCTACCAGCATGGTCCAGGTCAGCAAGCTGTCCCAGCCCCAAACGTTCATATTACCGAACAGCAGAAGAAGCGCAAGGCTTCCCGCCGTTGCGAGCAGCAATCCGGGCCAATCCAATCTCGCGGAAACGTTGGCCAAATCCTTTGGAAGCACAACCGTACCTACAATCCACGCTACGATTCCAACCGGTACGGTAATCAGGAAAATAAGATGCCAGTCAAAGCTTTGCAGCCAGCCGCTGAGCGACGGGCCGATGGCCGTCCCCAGCACCGTGGAGAATGACCATACGCTAAGGGCAAAGGATTGCTTCTCCACCCGGATCGACCGGTAAATTAAAGCGAGCGACACCGGCTGGATAAGCCCGCAGAATAATCCCTGTATAATACGAAAGGCAATTAGTGCCTCAATATTCCAAGACTGAGCACATAGAAACGAGCTGATTGTAATTCCGCCGATTGCGAATAGAAACACCCGCTTGCAGCCGAACCTTTCCATGGCATAACCGCTTATTGGAATTACAATGCCGCTGGCCAGGGTAAAACCCGTCATCATCCACTGGACTGTCTGCAGCTCTGTGTCAAATATCCGGATAAATCCGGGGAGTGATACGTTAAGGGAAACAACATGATACATCCCGACAAAGGAACCTATAAATATAGCTGCCAGCACCGGCCAGAACGCCGGATAGGAAGCCGCCGGCTCCTGCTGCTCCATTTGCTTCATATAAGAGTATAGTGGCAAGCCGCAAAACGATCCTCGCCCAATGGGCGAAGCTCCGGCTGCTCCTTCCTGCATCTTTCCGTTGCGAACGGGCAACGGGGGTGGAACCGGCAGCCGCTTGGCGGATTGGCCGGCGACGGTATTTCGCCTTGGATAAAGGCAGAGCTGCTATGCTGACCCGGAACGGGCTGCGGAATGGATTCAATTAGCAGCTTCGTGTAAGGGTGAGCAGGCTGGCGGAACAATTCATCACTAGGTGCAATTTCAACAAGCTTGCCTAGATACATAACGCCGATCCGGTCCGAAATATGTCTTACAATCTGTAAGCCATGCGCGATGAACAAATAAGTCAGCCCAAGCTTCTGCTGGAGCTCCTGAAGCAAATTTACGATTTGCGCCTGAACCGACACATCAAGGGCGGATACCGCCTCATCGGCAAGAATAAAGCTTGGGCTCAGCGCAATTGCCCGGGCAATGCCGATGCGCTGCCGCTGGCCGCCGGAGAACTCATGCGGGTATTTGCCGGAGCTCGACGGATCCAGGCCAACCAGCTGCAGCAGCTCCTCTACGCGTGTCCGGCGCTCATTGGCGGACCATTCGCCATGCACCTTAAGCGGCTCTGCAATGCTGTCGCCAATCGTCCATCTCGGGTTCAAGGAGCCGTACGGATCCTGGAAGATGACCTGCATATCCCTCCTTAACGGACGAAGCTGCGGGCCGTTAAGTCCGGTCAAATCCTTGCCCTGAAACAGCACCTTCCCCGAAGTAGCCTGCTCCATCTGTAAAAGAATCCTGCCAAGCGTAGATTTGCCGCTGCCCGATTCGCCTACGAGACCAAACGTTTCGTTTCTCCGAATGGAGAACGAAACATCGTCTACCGCCCGGATGAACGTACGTGGAGCGGTAAAGCTTTTACGCTTCACCGGATAATATTTATGCAGATGCTCTGCTTCAAATAGAATCTCGCTGTCCTTGCGGGAGGCAGCATCGACTGAATTCCCTTCAAGCAGCTCCTCCACTCGAACTCGAATAGAGTTAGAATGACTTGCCTTAACAACTGCAGCGGCAACCCGCTCCTCATGCCAACAGGCCACGCCGCTGCCGCTGCTTTCAACGAGCGGAGGTGCTTCCTCCTTGCAGCGCTCCGTCGCATACTCGCAGCGGGGATGAAACAAACAGCCGACCGGCAGCGCTGCTAATGAGGGAATAGACCCCTGAATCGCATACAACCGTTCTCCCCTTACACTGTCCAGTGGCGGAATTGATTGCAGCAGTCCTCTCGTATACGGATGACGCGGCCTCGCAAACAGCTCTGCCGCTGTACCCTGCTCGACGATCCGGCCGGCATACATAACGACAATACGATCCGCCATCTCGGCGGCTATGCCAAGATCATGAGTAATAAGGAGAATAGACATCCCAAGCTCCTGCTGTAATTCCTGGAGCAGCTTCAGGATTTGAGCCTGAATGGTCACATCCAGGGCCGTTGTTGGCTCATCGGCGATGAGCAGTTCCGGACTGCAGGAGAGCGCCATCGCAATCATGGCCCGCTGAAGCATGCCGCCGGACAGCTCGCCGGGATATTGCTTCATGCGGATCGCAGGCTCCGGTATCCCAACGCGGCTGAGCAGCTCTATCCCCCGGTCCCATGCTTCACGCCGGCTGACTCGCTCATGCTGCATAATCGTCTCGACAATTTGCTGCCCGATCGTGAAGACGGGGTCAAACGCAGCCATTGGTTCCTGGAAGACCATGGCCACCCGTTTCCCGCGTAATTGCCGCAGCTCTGCTTCAGGCAGCGTTGCAATATCCCGTCCCCGCAGGACTATGCTTCCGCGGGTGATCGAGCCGTTCTCGTAATCGATCAGCCGCATAATAGCCTTGGAAGTAACCGTCTTGCCGCTGCCGGACTCGCCAACGAGACATACCGTTTCACCAGGCTGTATCGAGAAGGATATATTCGTAATGGCCTCCAGCAGGCCGTTTTTCGTCCGGAAACCAACAGACAGCTCCTGGATATCTAACAAAGCTTCCAATACGGTTCCCCCTTCCTATCTCGCGCTTCTCTTCGGATCAAGACGATCTCTCAGCCTGTCGCCGATCATATTAACAGCCAGTACAAACATCGTGATAGCAAGACCCGGAAAGGTACAGATCCACCAGGCAACCGTCAAATAACCGCGTCCCTGAGACAGCAAGGTTCCCCAATCCGGCACTTCCTTCAGAACGCCAAGACCAAGGAAGCTAAGACCCGAACCGGTAAGAATCGACGTCCCTATGCCGATAGTCGCCATAACAAGAAGCGGTGAAAGGGAGTTTGGCAGTACATGCTTCCAGAAAATATGGAGCGGTGAAGCGCCGGCCGCCTGTGAGGCCAGAATAAACGTCCGCCCTTTTATACTCATAATCTGGGAACGCATAATACGCGCATAACCCGGTATCGAGGCTACGGCCACGGCCAGCACAATGTTAAACAGACTTTTGCCAAGCGCGCCCGCGATAGCCAGCGCAAGCAGAATGCCCGGGATTGTCATCAGAATGTCGTTGAAGCGCATCAGCACCGCGTCAATCCAGCCTCCCGCATAACCGGACAAAGCGCCAATAGCTCCGCCTGCCAGCCCACCGACAAGAACGGAAGCGAAACCGATAAACAGGGAATCTCTGCTGCCATATACAACAACGCTGAATATATCCCGGCCAAAATAGTCCGTCCCGAACACATGCGCAGCACTAGGCGGCTGCATAATGCTGTCCGTTAACATCTCGGTAGGGGAATAGGGTGCGATGAAGGACGGTACAACCGCGCAGGCAGCGATAAACAAGATAACTGCAGCCGCTGCGATCAGAAACAGATTGTTCGCCGACAGTCTTTTGAAACGGATTGCCGCAGCGCGGTTTCGTTTGTACCAGATCGTACTTGCCGTAGCCGCTTCACGCATAGGTTCTCAGCTCCTTTCTCCTTTTCTCTTCACGCAGAGCGCCTTACTCTCGGATCGATAACCGAATAGGACAAGTCGACCAGCAGGTTCACCAGGACATAGATCACTGCGGTGATAAAGATAACGCCCTGCACAACCGGCAAATCCTTCGCCATTAACGCATCTCCGATAATCCGTCCAATACCTTGGCGGGAGAATACGGTCTCGATAACAACCGTGCCCGCCAGCATCTCTCCAATCAGCATGCCAATCATCGTCACCGCGGGGATCAGCGCGTTGCGCAGTGCATGCTTATACATAACAGCCCGCTCGGATAATCCCTTGGAACGCAGCGTCAGCATAAAATGCTCATCGATAATGTCCAGCATGCTGCTCCGCACCATCCTTACAATAAAGCCAGCCCCAACTATGCCAAGCGTGAGCGCCGGAAGCACAATCGTCTTCCATCCGTCAGAGCCCATAGCAGGAAACCAGCCGAGCTGCAGACTGAACAGCACAATAAGCAGAATGCCCGACCAGAAGGTCGGCATCGAGATGCCGAACAATCCGACGAGGCGGGCAATAAAATCAATAGGGCCATTACGGTGAATAGCGGACAGAACGCCGAGGACAAGGCCGATCGTAATCGAGACCAGCGCGCTTGCCGCCGTCAGCGCCAGGGTTGCGGGGAAATGCTCCAGTATTTTATCCAATACCGGCTCGGAATTCAGTAGAGAGTTCCCGAAATCTCCCCGCACCATATCGCTTATATACCGGGTGAACTGAATATAGAAGGGCTGATCAACACCAAGCTGTTGCTTCAGATTTGCTATCTGTTCGGCTGTGGCAACCGACGGATCAATCATGTTGTCCGTCGGGTCGCCGGGGAGCACATACAGAATCGCGAATACTAGCACCAAGCTGCCCGCAATGACTAGCAAGGAGGAGAGAATACGTCCGACTATAAACATGGCGAGCCGCCTCCCTTAGATTTAAGAACTAATCGAGACTCCGTTAAACAACGGGTACCCAAGCGAATCAAACACGAGTCCTTGCACGGATTTATCCGCTGCTACCGTATACGGGAATACGTAAATCGGAAGAATGACAGCCTGGTCGATAATATAATGCTGAATTTGCTTATAAATGTCCGCGCGTTTGGTATCATCCGTCTCTACGCGTCCTTGCTCAAGCAGCTTGTCGATCTCCGGATTGGATAAACGAGTGAGCGACTTTTGGGCTTTCGGATCGGTTGTGTGATAGAACGGATACAGCGCGTTTGGATCGGAGTTCACCTGGCTGTTGCCATAAAGATCATAATCGCCGTTTGTGTAGACAACCGTCCGGACATCCTTCGTAATCTCCACTTCAACGGCAATGCCAAGCGCCTTCAGCTGCTGCTGGATAATAACCGCAATATCGTTGCGCTTCTCGCGGTTTGGCGTTCCGTCCACGTAATGCAAGGTAAGCTTCTTGCCATCCTTCTCCCGGATGCCGTCCGCCCCTTTTACCCAGCCAATCTCGTCAAGCAGCGCTCCCGCCTTCTCCAGATCAGGCTTCACGCCATTCTCAAGCGTTGGATCATAGCCGAAGGTGCCCGGTGTAAGCGGCGACCATGCACGGTCATATGTACCCAGATACAAGGTCTTCACAATACTGTCGACATCAACGGCCAGCTGTACCGCCTGTCTGGCTTTTACATCGTTCCAAGGCGCATGCTCCTGATTGAAGAACAGCGTATAAGGCAGACCAACCGTATTGGCTTCAAGCAGCTGAACTTTTGAATCGCCTTTTAAGGCAACGATATTTTGCGGAGGAACCGTCTCTGCCGCCAATACCTGGCCGCTTTGCACGCTGCCGATCCTGGTGGCTTCTTCCGGCACAATCTTAAAGATAATACCGTCCAGATAAGGCGCACCGGTATTCGTTACAAGCTCCGGCGCCCAGTTATAGTCAGCGTTTTTCGCCACCTGGATTTCCGCATTTTGTTCCCATTTCACAAACTTGAATGGTCCCGTACCCACCGGATTCAGACCAAACTGGTCACCGTCCTTCTTCGCCGCCGTCGGGGATACGATACCAAGCAGCGCCTGGCTCAGATTGCCAAGGAAAGCGCGTGACGGAGTAGCCAGGTTCAGCTTAACCGTGTACTCGTCAATGACTTCCGACGACTGGTACGGTGCGAGCAAGGCAGCCGCATTGGCCGCTTTCGTAGCCGGATCCAGAATACGGTCGAAGTTATATTTGACCGCTTCTGCATTAAACGGGGTACCGTCCTGGAACTTCACGTCCTGACGAAGCTTGAAGGTATAGCTCAATCCGTCATCCGAGATTGCCCATGAGGTGGCAAGCCAAGGCTTGATGGAATTGTCCGGCAGCTGTACAACCAGCGAATCATAGATCGTACGAATGACGCGCACGGCAACAGCGAGCCCGCTGCGGTGAGGATCAAGCGAATCCGGCGAAGTGGCCAGCGCGTAAGTGAGCACTCCCCCTTGCTTGATTTCCGTTGCAGCTGGCGCATCAGATTGCTGCGCTGCTGGCTGACCACTGTTATTGTTGCTTCCCTTATTCGACGCGCATGCTGACAGCAACAGTGTTAGTACCAGCAGCAAGGCAGTCGAAGTTTGGAATGGTCTTCTTACGAATCTGCTTCTATTCATGGTATCTCTCCTAATGGGTTAGTTAACAGTAACGCCGGCTTGTTTGCGAGCTGCTGTATAACGGTTCTCCGGAACCGGAATGCCAAGATTGCCGCGAAGCGTATCTGCTTCATACTCGGTACGGTACAACCCGCGCTCCTGCAGAATCGGTACAACCAGCTCGACAAAATCATCCAACCCGCGTGGTGTAGCCGATGCAATAATGAACCCGTCCGCCGCTTCCTCTTCAAACCACTCCTGTACCTTATCGGCTACAAATTCCGGCGTTCCGATAAAAGCATTGCGCGGAGTAGCCGCTTGCAGAGCGACTTCGCGAAGCGTAAGCCCTTGCTCCTTGGCGCGGCGCTTGATCCGGTCGGTTGTGCTGCGGAAGCTGTTGGAGCCGAAATCGCCAAGATCCGGGAACGGTGCATCCAGCTCATATTGCGAGAAGTCATGATGCTCGAAAAATCTTCCCAGGTGGTCGAGCGCCTTTTCGATCGTCACCAGATCCGCAATCTGACGGTACTTCTCTTCCGCCTCTTCCTGCGTGCGTCCGATAATAGGTCCGATGCCCGGGAAAATAAGCGTATGCTCCGGATTCCGGCCATTGTCTGCGATACGCCGCTTCACATCGCGGTAGAACTCTTTCGCATCCTCGATCGATTCCGGGCCCGTAAATACGGCATCCGCTGTCTTAGCGGCAAGATTACGTCCGCTTTCAGATGATCCTGCCTGGAAGACAACAGGCTGGCCCTGCTTCGATCTTGCGATATTGAGCGGTCCTTGCACGGAGAAGAACTCGCCTTGGTGATTCAGCCGGTGCAGCTTCTCGGGATCGAAGAACACACCGCTTTCTTTATCACGGACAAAAGCGTCGTCCTCCCAGGAATCCCAAAGGCCCTTCGCGACCTCCAAATATTCCTCTGCAATCCGGTAACGCTCGCTATGCTCGGGATGCGGTTTGCCTCCAAAATTAAGCGCACTGCCTTCAAGCGGGGAAGTAACGACATTCCAGCCTGCGCGGCCGCCGCTGATATGATCGATGGACGAGAATTGACGTGCTACCGTAAACGGCTCGCTATACGAAGTCGATAAGGTTCCCACAAGGCCTATGTTGGATGTAACGGCGCCAAGTGCCGACAGAATCGTAATAGGCTCGAAGCGGTTCAAGAAGTGAGGGATGGATTTTTCCGTAATGTACAGACCGTCTGCAATAAAGAGGAAATCGAACTTGCCTTCTTCTGCCTTAAGAGCCTGCTGCTTATAGAAGCCGATATTGACGCTTGCATCCGCCGGAATATCGGGATGTCTCCAGCCTGAGCTGCTTCCTCCAACACCATGAATAATAGCTCCCAATTTCAGCGCTCTTTTCTTCGACATATACACTCCACCCTTATCCAAATTTGTTTGTCTCAAAATTACGTTTATCCCATTTGTTTAATAGGGATTAATCTTGGCAATACTCTAACACCCGGCTTCCGGCTGCACAATATCATATAAATGTCTTCTATCGACAGTTAGTAATCATCTATGGGTTAAGCTATAAAAGCAATAAAACACCAAAAGCCAATGGCGATCGGTGTTTCCCCATCTCTATGATCCGGCAGCAAGCTGAACAAGCAGTCTGGTTCCATGAACCAGAATCGCTTCATCCAGATTGAACTTGGGACGATGCAGTCCATCTTGAAATCCACGCGATTCATTACGACAGCCGAGCAAAATAAAGGCTCCCGGCACTTGGTCCAAGTACCAGCCGAAATCCTCACCAGCCAGGCTTGGCGTAGGCTGCCTCAGCACATTCTCTTCTCCTAACACGGCTGCACCCGCGCGGACAACCTCTTCAACCGCATCGCTGTCATTCACGACGGCAATCCCCTCGCGAAGGGCAATATTGTAGAAGCCGCCGTAGGAAAGAGACACCGCTTGTGCATGTCTTTCCAGACCTGCCGTAATGGCAGCAACCGTCTGCTTGCTGAAGGCACGGAATGTCCCGGTAATGACACTCTGTTCGGCAATTGCATTAATCACCGTGCCAGCACGCACGGTTCCAAATGCTAGTACAGCCTGCTCCAGCGGATCAATACCGTTCGCCATCATGCCATTCACTCCGGCAATATAGGCTGCCGTCATCTGAATGGCATCCGCCGCAAGATGAGGCGAGCTGTGATGCCCGTTTGTCCCATGAAACGTCACGTGGAAATGGGAAGAGGCCGCCATCGCATAATGCGGATGGATGCCGATGGTTCCCGCATCAAGCTCCGGCCATACATGCAGGGCATAACAGCGGTCAACGCCATTAAGTATTCCCGCCTCGATCATATCCCTCCCGCCGGAGAGCAGGCGTCCGTCAAGCGGACTTCGCATTGCCCCTTCCTCGGCAGGCTGGAAGACAAACCGGATTTCACCGGCGAAGTGGTCCCGATAGGCCGAAAGCGTCTTAGCAGCGCCAAGCAGCATAGCGGTATGGGCATCATGGCCGCAGGCATGCATGACACCATCGATCTCGGATTTATAATCAATATCATTTAATTCCGTAATGGGTAGAGCGTCCATATCCGCCCGCAGCAGGATCGACCGGTCGCCCTCCAGTCCGCCGCGAAGCACCCCAACTACACCTTTGCCAAAATGGGGGCCGACGCCTGTTTGGACGTCGATCCCCCATTCTTGCAGCAGCCGTGCGACCAATGCCGCTGTACGATCGGTATCGTACAGCAGCTCCGGATGGCGGTGCAGGTCGCGGCGAATCGCGACAAGCTCCTCATGCAGCGAGCCTGCATACGCCAGCATCTCAGCTATTGCTTCCTTATTTGTACTCAGGCTCAAACGTGCTCAGCCGCTTTCGCATAACGGTTAGCCGGAATCGGCAAGCCAAGATTGCCGCGCAGCGTATCACCTTCATACTCCGTGCGGAACAAACCGCGCTCCTGCAGAATCGGAACAACCTGTTCAATAAAATCCTCAAGCCCGTGCGGCACCGAGGAACCCACCATAAATCCGTCTGCGGCACCGGCTTCGAACCATTCCTGTACCCGGCCTGCTACTTGTTCCGGTGTACCGATGAAGATCGGACGGGGTGTTGCAACCTGCAAGGCCACCTGACGGAGCGTCAGACCTTTCTCCTTCGCATTCGCTTTGATCTTGTCCGTACCGCTTTGGAAGCTGTTGCGGCCGAGATCTCCCAGCTCAGGGAACGGCGCGTCCAGATCGTATTGGGAGAAGTCATGATGCTCGAAGAATCGTCCCATGTAGATGAGCGCATTTTCCGCCGATACGAGGTCCACAACCTCCTGATATTTGCGCTCCGCCTCTTCCTCCGTGCTGCCGATAATCGGACCGATGCCCGGGAAGACCAGAACATTGTCCGGGTTACGACCGAATGCCGCCGCACGGCGCTTCACGTCCTGATAGAACGCGGCCGCGTCTTCAACCGAATCATGGCCGGTGAAGATCGCATCCGCATGCTTCGCCGCATAATCCTTGCCAACTTCGGATGCTCCCGCCTGAAAGATAACCGGATGCCCCTGCTTCGAGCGGGCAATGTTAAGAGGGCCTTTCACCGAGAAGAACTCGCCTTCATGATTCAGCGCATGCATCTTGGCCGGATCAAAGAATACGCCGGACTCTTTGTCGCGGACAAAAGCATCATCCTCCCAGGAATCCCAGAGGCCGCGCGTCACTTCCAGATATTCCGTCGCGATCCGGTAACGCTTGTCATGATCCGGATGCTCCTTCTTGCCGTAGTTCAGAGCGGAGCCTTCAAGCGGGGAAGTAACGATATTCCAGCCGGCACGGCCGCCGCTGATCACATCAAGCGAACCGAACTGGCGCGCAACCGTAAATGGCTCGCTGTACGAAGTGGACAGCGTGCCAACAAGACCGATACGCTTGCTGACTGCGGCCAGCGCGCTTAGAATGGTGATCGGCTCGAAGCGATTCAGGAAATGCGGAATCGATTTTTCATTAATATACAGACCATCCGCAATAAACGCCAAGTCAAACTTGCCTGCCTCGGCTTTCTCCACCCATGATTTGTAAAGCTCGAAGTTCACGCTTGCATCGGATGGAATCTCCGGATGTCTCCAAAGCGATGTGCTGCTGCCGACGCCATGAAGCATCGCGCCCAGCTTTAATTGTTTGCGTGCCGCCATTATACATTGCCTCCTTGAGCTACCTTGCTGTGCGCTTGGTAAGCTGTTTTGATCCTGTCGATCTGCCCCAGATGATGATGGACATGCTTCGTGAAGCCTTGAATAATGTCACGGACACGGACTGTTTCGCCCTTGAAGTTAATGCCCGTCTTATCCAGATCCTGCTCGCTCAGCCGGCCAAACAGCAGGCCGTTGTACTGCAGCAGCGCCCAGAACGCGTTCAAAATATCGGATGCATTGCCGTCATTGGAATGCTGACCTGACACCCAAAGGTCTTGATTAAAAGCAGGAAGCTGGGCTTTCGTATCCGCTAGGATGTCACGAATGCGGAAGGACACGACAATATTGTGATCGGCCAAATGAGAGAGCACCTCGGTTACGCTCCATTTCGCTTCGGTTTCTTTCCATTTCAGCTGAACATCATCTAATCCTGCGATCGCCTGAGTCAGCTCCAGATGCGTATCCAGGTAGGCTTGAATATCGATTGCACTCATTCGAATCCCTCCATGTTATGGGCTTCCCGGTACTAGACCGGTTCCTCAGCCGCAAATTGTTCAAGTGCCCGAATAGCCGTTCCGGCAAAGAAATCAGCTGCCACCGGCAGCGCGCGTTCATCAAGATCAAATGCAGGGTGATGCCACTCTCTTGGTCCGTCCGTTCCTATAAAGACGAACAGCCCCGGCACCAGCTGCTGGTAAGCCGCAAAGTCTTCTCCTGCCAGCGAAGGTACAGGATTGACCGGAAGCAGCTCCAATTGCTCGGCTTCCTGCCAGGCCAGCTCAGCCAGTCCTTCATCGTTATGAACCGGAGGAGGACCTTCAATCCAGCGGACAACTGCCGTTGTGTCAAAAGCGGCGGCAACACCCGCTGTTACCTGATCAAACCGTTCACGCACCCGGCGGCGGACGTCCGGATCAAAAGTGCGAATGGTGCCTTCAAGCACAGCCTTCTCCGGTATGACATTCCATGCGGTACCGCTGTTCAGCTTCGTCACGCTGATAACGGCACTGTCGAGCGCTCCTACATTACGACTGACAATCGACTGCAGCGCGGTCACGATATGGGATGCCGTTACAACCGGATCATTACCGGCTTCCGGAACGGCCGCATGAGAGCCGTGCCCTGCTACTTCTACAACAAAACCGTCGGCAGCCGCCATAAGCGGACCGCCTTTAATGCCAATGGTGCCAACGGGCAGATCCGGCTTATTATGGAGGCCGAATATCGCCTGCACACCTTCTAATGCCCCACTGGCAATAACTTGCCGCGCGCCCTTCGCTTTCTCTTCTGCCGGCTGGAAGATCAGCCGGATAGTGCCTTTAAGCTCATGCTCGCGTTCCTTCAATAAGTAAGCGGCTCCGATAATCGCTGCCGTATGGAAATCATGTCCGCAGGCATGCATCTTGCCCGGGGCAGCCGAAGCAAACGGCAGGCCCGTCTCCTCCTGAATCGGCAGCGCATCGATATCAGCCCGAAGCGCAATAACGGGTTTGCCCGCTCCGATCTCCGCGATGACGCCTGTCTTCAGAGCGTAGCTCGCGATCCGGATACCGGCTGCTTCAAGCCAATTCCGGATTCGAATGGTTGTTTCAAACTCCTCATGGGACAGCTCCGGATTCCGGTGCAGCTCCCTGCGGATATCGGTCAAACGGCCTGACAGCGCAGCAGCGCTGCGGGTCCTTGTTTCGTTACTCATTTGTCCACCTCCTGCGCCAAACGGTTAAGCCGTTACCTCGGCAAACGCCTCGCTCAGCAGCTCATAAGAGCGGATCCGTTTCTCGAACGGCGTAATATTGGTTGTTACAATAAACTCATCTACCCCTGCAGCTTCCTGCAGGGCAAGCAGCTTGCTGCGCACCTTTTCCTTCGAGCCTGCTGCGATAAGCGGCTCTTTCTCTTCAATCGTGTACGGCTCGCCGGCTTGCTGGCCATAGGCTTCCGCCTGCTCAACCGTGCCAAGGGTGACCTTGCGCCCGCTGGCCAAATGCACTTTCACCAGCTTTTGCGGAGGAATCAGGCTGACCGCTTCTTCATCCGTATCCGCGACGATTGCAGAGAGTGCCAGAATCGCTTGCGGGGCAGATCCAAATTCATAATTAAAGGCATTCTTGTATTTAATAACCGAATCAATAGCCGCCTGCTCGTCTCCTCCGATAAAGAGGGAGAATACATAAGGCAGGCCAAGGCTTGCAGCCAGCTCTGCGCTGTCAGCAGAAGCACCCAGCACATGCAGCTCCGGTGCAACAGCCGGGATCGGCGTCGCCTTCAGTCCGGCAAGCGGTCCTTCCTCATCGGTGCGTCCATCCACGTAGCCGCGAAGCTCAATGATTTTGTCCGTAAGCGACTGCTGGTTTACGAGGTTACGCTGAAGCGCCTGCGTACTGCGCGGCAGTCCGCCCGGGGCACGCCCTACGCCAAGATCAACCCGGCCAGGGGCAAGCGATGCGAGAACATGAAAGTTCTCCGCTACCTTATAAGGGCTGTAATGCTGCAGCATAATACCGCCGGAGCCAATGCGGATTTGATTCGTGCGTGCAAGCAAATAGGAGATCAGAACTTCAGGCGAAGAGCCCGCTACATACTCGGAATCATGATGCTCCGATACCCAGAACCGGCGGAAGCCAAGCGCTTCTGCTTTTTGTGCCAGAGCTACCGTATGAGCGAATGCCTCTGTTGTGGTCTCGCCCGGATAGACCGGACTTTGATCCAAAATGCTTATTGTAATGGACATGCCGTTTACCTCCTAAAAAGAATTAAAAGTCCGGATAGGCCCGACTACTAGATCGAATAGCTGTATTCCGATGTAAAACGCTTCAGGAACTGCTTGGTCCGCTCTTCCTTCGGATTGCCGAACAGCTCGGCTGGATCCCCTTCTTCGACGATAACCCCGCCGTCCATAAACACCACATGATTCGCTACATCCTGAGCAAAGCCCATCTCATGGGTGACGATAATCATCGTAATGCCTTCCTTGGCAATTCGGCGGATAACCGCCAGCACTTCGCCTACCAGTTCAGGGTCCAGAGCGGATGTTGGCTCATCGAACAAAATCACTTCAGGCTCAAGCGCAAGCGCCCTCGCAATGCCGACACGCTGCTGCTGGCCGCCCGACAGCTGGCTCGGATAAGCGTCCAGCTTAGCGCCGAGGCCAACTTTCTCGAGCAGCTCGATGCCGCGTTTGCGCGCCTCTTCCTTGCCTACCTTCTTCACTACAATCAGCCCTTCGATTACATTCTCGAGTGCCGTTTTGTGGCTGAACAGATTGTATTGCTGGAAGACCATGGCCGAGCGCTGGCGCAGCGCATAGATATCTTTTTTACCCGCATGCCTCACGTCAAGGGAGAAATCGCCGATCCGGATCTCTCCATCGCTTGGCTTCTCCAAATAATTAATGCAGCGCAGAAGCGTTGTTTTGCCGGAGCCGCTTGGCCCCAGAATGGCAACGACTTCGCCTTTATTAACGGTAAGATCAATGCCTTGAAGCACTTCATGGCGTCCAAACGACTTGCGGATACCGCTTAGCTTGATCATGCTACCCCTCCCTTGCTGTACACGCGGATTCTTTTCTCAATAAGGCCGGTAAAACGTTCAATCAGGATCGTTAATCCCCAGAAGATTAAAGCCGCAGCCACGTAGGATTCAAAGAACTTCCAATTCGTTGAAGCCACGATCTGCGCCTTGGCGTTCAGGTCAACAACCGACACGGTAAAAGCAAGCGTCGAGCCGTGCAGCATACCGATGACCGAGTTCGACAGATTCGGCAGGCTTGCCGCCAATGCTTGAGGAAACACAATCCGGCGAAGCGCCTGCGGCGTTGTCATGCCAACCGACCAGGCTGCCTCCATCTGTCCGCGGTCAACCGCAAGCAAGCCGGAGCGGACAACCTCGGACAAATAGGCGCCGGCCGTAATGGAGAATGAAATGTAAGCGAAGCCGATCATCGGGATCTTGGCGGAATTCCACCCAAGACCGTAATGCGTCGAAAGGCCGTCTACAAGCATCGGCAGACCAAAATAAATAAGAAGCAGATGCGTCAGCATCGGTGTTCCGCGGATAAAGGTCACATAACCGCTCGACAGCTGGGACAGCACCGGAATCCGGTAAATCCGGGCAAGTGCCGTTATAGTACCGATTACAAATCCGACAGATACGGATACCAGCGTTATGAGCAGCGTAGTCGGAACAGCTGACCATAGCTGCAGAAACGCGGTCCATATAAAGGAAGGATCAAGCTTCATAGCGAGGCACCTCCTTGTTGTCCAGCTTGAGTTCACCGGTCAGGCGACCCAAGGTGAGCCGTTTGCGTTTTCTGGTAAAGAACCGGTTCTTCTCATTGGAATCCCGGCGCAGATGGCGGGATAAGCGGCGCTCTGCTGCAAGCATGAGCCGTTCCAGCGCAATGCTCATAACGAGATAGATAAGGGCCAGAGCAATATAGGTTTCGATAAAATGCTGGGATAGGGAGCCAAGCGTTTGAGCCTTGCCCGTCATCTCCATTACGCCTAGCGTAAAGGCAAGCGAAGTATCCTTCAGCATCGCAATAACGAGATTGGCGAATACCGGAATCGCAATCGCGACCGCCTGCGGCAGCACGATCCGGGTAAAGGCCTGGTACCCGGTCATGCCAACGGCATAAGCGGCTTCCACCTGCCCCCGGTTAACCGCCTGTACAGCTGCCCGGATCGTCTCCGATACATAAGCAGCAACATTAAGACCAAACGTTAAAATAACGAAATAAATGACGGGAACCTTCGAAATATCGACAGAGACAAGCTTCAGAATTTCCGGAAGCCCGTAATAGAACAGAAACAGCTGAATGAGAATCGGGGTACCCCGGAAGAAGGAAACGTATACCATCGATACATTCCGAAGCACCGGTACGTTGTAAAGGCGGGGAAGTGCTACCAGGAATCCGATGATCAGTCCGAGCCCAATAGCTCCTGCCACGATTAACAGGGTAATATTCAGCGTACTCAGCAGCTTGGGAATAAAATCGAAGACATAATTAATATCGAAGCCATACTCCATCCTGCGGTCTCACCTCTCAATACTCTCTAAATCACAAGTCTATTTGGAGCTGTCAGCCGTAAAGTCGCCGCCCAGCCATTCCGTGCTCAATTTGCCAAGCGTGCCGTCTGCTTTAAGCTCCTTCAGAGCAACGTCCACCGCATCGGACAGCTCTTGGCTTGCCGGATCGCCCTTGCGAAGCACGAACAGGATATCCGCCTCTGACAGGTCATCGCCGGTTGTCTTCAGCTTGGTTTGCGGATCAATCAGCGACAACGTAAAGTCTGCTGCTAAAGTAGCGTCTACGCGGCCGGTCGTAAGTTGGCTGACCGTATCATTGGCTGCACCGTTCTGGTACACGATGTTGATTTTTTTGTCATGATCTTTGTTGTAGTTCTCAAGGATTTGCGCTTGTGCGCTTGTTGCGCCAACCAGCACCTTCTTGCCTGCCAGATCATCAAGGGAGTGGATGGTGTTGTTGTCTTGCGGGACAATAATTTTATTTCTCCAGTGCGCATAAGGCTCTGTATTGAACAGGTATTTCGCTTCGCGTTCCGGATTTTTCTCCATTTCATGCGCAACAAGATCGATTTTGTTTGTCTCCAGGCTTAAAAGCAGGTTCGAGAATTCCATCGTTTGAATGTCGAATTCATATTGCGGCAGGCGATTGTCGATTTCCTTAATAAGCTCGACATCAAAGCCTGTCAGCTTGCCGTTCTCGTCGATAAAGCATACTTGCGGGAAGCCGGTACCTGTACCGATGACAACCTTTTTCACCTCGCCGCCGGCATTGCTGGAAGCGGAAGCATTCGCAGCGGCTTTATTGCCGTTTTGCGCTTGCGTATTGTCCGATTTATTGTTCGAGCCGCAGCCTGCTGCCACCAGAACTAACGATAATGCAGCTGTAAAGACTAACACTTTTTTCTTCATATTGAGATACCCCCGTCTTTTCATCGATTATTTGTAGGTCTTCCCCCCGATTTTGCCGGGCTTACTGTGCTGCCGCTTGTTCTCCGTTTACTTGCTCGAACAGCTCTGGGTTTACAATCTTGCGGAGCAGATGCATCGGTCCGTCGCCATTGCCCGCATCGAAGGATCGGATGCTCTCATAGCCTCTGCGCTGGTACATCGGCAGCAGCCATGGATGCTTCTCGGCGGTTCCAAGCGTCACGGCAGGTGCGCCTTCCTTGTCGCGAATGATCGTATTCTCGACCCAGTTGAGCAGCTTATCTCCGTACCCTTTGCCCTGCTCGCTTGGATGGACAGCAAACCATTTAATAAACGGCAGGTCCGTAATCGCCTTGACCTCATCGGTCTTCGACAACGTAATGGTCGCTACGATGATGCCGTCCGCCTCCAGCACGTAACATTCATTCTGTGTAATGTTGTCCCGTATTTGATCCAGATCGGCATTCGCCGCCGGCCATTTCAGCTCCAGCTCCCGAATGAGCGAATAGGCTTCATAGGTTACTTCGCGCAGACGCTCTGCATCTTCCACACCGGCTTGCCTAAACAATTCACTCATAGTTACACCCCTCATCACTCTAATAATATAATTCCTATAAACTTAGTAAGGATTAAGATGATATAAATGTATCATCTATCCGCCTACCCGCGCTAATAGACTTTCTCTATTGATCGATTGATTAATCTAAATGCTGTAAAAGCTTAAATTGTTCTTTGGCAGCAACGCTTGAATAAACTCTTCATTCTCTCCGGTCAGCGCAACCAGATTCGTCTGCAGAGATATCCCTTTCGTCTCTTCAATCTCGATCGGAATGAGCCTGCCCTTGCTTACTTCCTCCTTCGCGCATAAGCCCGGAAGGAAACAGATGCCGGCTTTCTGCAGCACCAGCTTCTTGGCCGTTTCGGAATTATCCGCATGAAAAACGATATGGGGAGGCTGCTCCAAATGCTCGAATACGCGGTGAAGCCGCAGCCAGTCGAGCGAGCCGCATTCGAAGAAAACCAGCGGCTGATCACGGATGACATCGATCGACACCCGCCCTTCCTCGGCGAAGGGATGTCCTTCATAGACATAGAGGCGGATAGGATCTTCATAGTAGGAAAACGACTGTAAGGATGGATGAACAAGCTTTCTTACAAAAGCGAGATCGATCTCCCGGTCGAGCAGCTTTTTGACCAGATCATCCGAAGGAGCCGTCGTTAATTTGAAGGTTAATCGGGGGAATAACCGATGTAATCTCGGCAGCAGATCGGGAATTAGATAATTGGAGACCGATACGGTGCTTCCGATCCGAAGCTCCTGAGGACGGGCTCCCTTCTCCTGCAGATGGAGACGGCCTTTTTGAATCGTTTGAAGAATCTGCTGAGCATACGGCAGGAACTGCTTGCCCTTCTCCGTCAGCATAATTTGCTTGCCAAGCCGGTCGAACAGCCGGCAGTCGAGCTCCCTCTCCAGCGTCTGAATGCGGGCGGTAACGGATGGCTGGGAGAGGAAGAGCACCTCCGCCGCTTTATTAAAGCTGCCGTAATGATTGACATACACAAAAGCTTCGATGTTCTCAATATTCATAGGTAATCCCTCCGCGACCTTATCGATAGACTTTATCTATACTTGAAATTAAATTAATTTTATCTTATAGGATTAATCGGATTTAGGGAATAGCGGGATTGTAAAAAACTTCAAGTTAACGTCAAAAGAGGCCGCTCACTAAGGGGTTTGCTCGCTGGAGAAACGGCTCGCATCAGTAAAATAAGAATTAATTCTCATAAAAAATAGCGTTGCAAAGGGCTAGCCCTGCAACGCTATTTTTCGATTTTGATCCTTTGCAGCTTTCTTCAGCAAATTGTGGGCAATTTCGCGATTTTCTTGTGGAGGACGAGCATGGAATACACAAGGTTCATCCTAATAACCGGTCATTCGTTGCTTCCATATACTGCAAACGATCTTATTTTGGGTTTATCGTCAGATTCTAATATTCGTAAACGCAAACCATCTATTGAAGAAGGTGCGATACGATCAATCTTCTTATGCCCGATCGCGCTGCCTCGAATAATCTCATTCCATTCCCCACTGTACCATGCCTCTATTACATAGGCTCGCACACATTCTCCGTATCGAATGTCCTCCATGATTACTACATGCTCTACAACCGTATTTGGCTCAAGTCCAAGAATAATGAATTGGCCTTCTTGATCTACGGTTTGTGCAAGGGCCTTGCCCAACCTGCGGCTAATCTCATCACCGAACGCAATTACCCGCTCAACGTCAGCATCTGGCAGAAGCCCGCGATTGTCCGGCGCCACATTCAGTAGAAGAGTCGCGCCATGGCCGACGGAACGATAATAAATATCCATCAGACTATCCAGGGACAGCAGAAGTCCTTCCTCATCGGGATGCCAGAACCAGCGATCTTTACGAATTGGCACGTCACATTCCGCCGGAACCCAGCCTGGAGTCTCAGGCAGCCAGTTTAAGGAGGCATCACTGAACATGCTGACTCTTGCCGATTCCGCCGTATTCCATGATGGATACGGTGCCACTCCGTCCTCGTTGCCAACCCACCGAATTGTAGGTGCTCCCATATTAAAAATCATGGCACCGGGCTGATGCTGCTTGACCAGGCTCATAATCCGGCTCCAGTCATACTCTCTGCCCTCAGAGCCCGCTCCGTCGAACCATATTTCTACTAGCGGTCCATAACCGGTTATAAGCTCTTCCAATTGCCGCAGATAGAAGTCATCATAGGCTGCTTTATCCGAATAACAAGGCTCATGACGGTCCCATGGCGATAAGTATAGTCCGAATCCGATTCCTTCCTCACGGCATGCCTCAGCGCATTCCTTCACGACATCGCCATCGCCTTCCTTCCAGGGACTGGAAGCAACAGAATAATCCGTTGTCAACGTTGGCCATAAGCAAAAGCCGTCGTGATGCTTTGCAGTCAACACGAAATATCGGAAGCCCGCTCGCTTGGCTGTACGTACCCACTGGCGGGCATCCAGCTCTGTTGGGTTAAATATACGAGGCGAATCACTCCCGTCACCCCATTCTTGATCACAGAACGTATTCATCCCGAAATGACAAAAAAATCCAAGCTCGAAGTCCTGCCACAGTAGCTGATGCTCTGTTGGAAGGGGTCTATTTAAAAAAGAATGCATGATCCTGTTCCGTCCTCTCAACATCGAATAGATTACAGCTGGTGCCAGCTGTTTAGAATCTTAGCTTCATCCTAATTAACAAGCCGTTCTTCGGCCTCAATTCAAGATTTCGTAATGATTCTAGCGACTAAGCATCAGGGCTTCCGATCAGGCTTGGATGCTGCCCGCTCTCTGCCTATTCTTCCTGCACAAAGTTCAACACCTGCTCGTCAACCGCAGCCGTCTCACCAAGGTCGGGTACGTCCGTTAACGTTACTTCGGGAAGTCCGTTTATGCCATGCAGCTCGAATATAATAATTTCGTTTTCCCCTTTGCGCAGCAACGGACCCGGCACATATAACGCGCGCTGCGGTCCCGCTTCCCAATACCGGCCAAGCTGGAAGCCGTTGATCCAGGCGATTCCCTTTTGCCAGCCGTCAAACCGGAGGAACGTATCCGCAGGCTCGTCAACATCAACAAATCCCCGATAAAAGGCCGGACGTCCATCAGGCTGCTTGGCTAGCTCCCGCTCCTGCACGGCTCCATATTGGATCCGAGCGATCTGCTCAGACTCAAGCGGCAGCAAGGTAACTGTCCAGTTCGACTGGAACTGGTTATCGATCAGAATGCCTTCGGTTATTCCTTTATGATCGCGCAGATAAGGCCCATAATTGACGCGGCCCATATTTTCAACGAGCACGTCCAGTCTTGCCCCTTCTCTTGGAATCGAGATCTCGATTGGCTGCGGATTCCACCGCTCCACGACGCCAATCAACTTGCCGTCCAGGAATACCTGAGCTCGGTCGCGCACCTCGCGAAGATGCAGCTTTTGTCTGGTTCTTGGCCCTTTAACCTGCGTCGAATACAAAATAAAACCATACGCCTGATCGAAATGCTCCATAGGCCGGATACTGACGGATTGTATCTGTCCAGCGGATACCTGCTCGAGCTGATCCAGCAATTCCCCCCGCTGCGTCAAAGCGACTTTGCCGTACGCTTTCTTAGGAATCGGAGCGGGGAACGGTGCTCCTTCCGGTATGCCATGCTTTTCGAGCACGCCGCGAATGGCTTTGTATTTGTCGGTTACGTCCCCCCACTCCGTAAGAGGCGCATCGTAATCATAGCTTGTTATCGTTGGTTCATAATGCTCGCCGTAGTTGGCTCCGCTGTAATAACCGAAGTTCGTCCCGCCATGGAACATGTACAGATTTACGGATGCCCCTTGCTGCAGCATTTCGTCCAATACCTGTGCAACGTCCGCTGCATCCCGTACATGATGCGGCTTCCGCCAATGGTCGAACCAGCCAAGCCAGTACTCCATCACCATGAGCGGCTCGTCCTGCCGGTACTCCCGGTATTTCCCGAAGGACTCCTCTACCCGCGAACCGAAGTTAACCGTTGCATGCAGTCCCTCTACCGTGCCGCCTAGCAGCATCTCGTCCGTTGGGCCGTCCGAGGTGAACAGCAGACAGTCGACTCCCCGTCGGATCAAGCCATCCCGCAAGTAAGCCAAATAAGCAGTGTCATTGCCATAGCTTCCATATTCATTCTCAACCTGCATAGCGATGACGGGACCACCCTGCGAATCCAGCAGCGGCAGCAGGCGCGGAATCAGCTCGTCATAGTAGCGGTCGACTTTTTCCAAGTATTCGTTATCCATGCAGCGCAGTCCCATGGACGATTTCAGCAGCCAGGCAGGCAGTCCCCCAAACTCCCACTCCGCGCAAATATAAGGGCTCGGACGGACAATCACATGCAGACCAAGCTTGCCTGCCGCCTTAATAAACTGGACGACATCCGCAATCCCGTCGAAGCGGAAGCTTCCCTCCCGGGGCTCGTGCAGGTTCCAAGGAATGTATGTCTCCACCGTATTGAAGCCGCACGCCTTCAGCTTCAGCAGCCTGTCCTCCCAATACTCCGGGACAACCCGGAAGTAATGAATCGCCCCAGATAAAATCAGGACCTCCTCGCCGTCCAGCCAATACTTTTGATCCTTCCACGTTAACCGGCTCACTTCGATCCCTCCACTTGCCCAGTAAAGAAAGAAAACCCCGGAGCAACCGGTAGGTTGTCTCCGAAGCTCTCTTCCGTTAGCTTATGAGCGATTATTTGCTTTCTTTCTCATTAATTATTTTCGTTGCTTGATCAACCATCCACTTCTGCACATCGTCGATCGATTCGTTGCTTAGCATAAACTTGCTGAAGCCGTCGTCGATAACCTTGGTCAGTTCGGATGTCGATACCGTTATGACGCTGGAGGCGTCCAGGTATTTGATGTCGTCGCCAAACAGCGTGCTTTGCAGCGAATCCACGTCGTACAGCTCTTTGTTCTCGCCAATGATGCGGTCCAGCATCGCTTTGTTGTCCGCCTTTTTCCAGCCGGAGAACTCGGTGCGCTTGTCGAAATCCGAAGTTGTCATGAAGCGCATCAGCTTAAACGAAGCATCTTTATGCTTGGAGTTCTCCCCCATAACAACCGAGTTTCCGCTTGTGAAATATTTGCCTCCTTCGTAATCCTTCGGCTCGGCGCCTTTTGGAGGCAGAGGTACGGGTGCAAATGCCGTCTTGAACGTATGCGGGTACTGCTCCTGGTTGCCTACATCCGGAATCGTAAAGCTGCCCGTCAGAATCATCGCTGCCTGCTCGTTAAAGAATTCCGTCCGGTAATTCAGCTTGGCTGCAAGCACATCGGCATAAGGCTTGGCCGATTTGTCGACGTTCTCCATATCCTTGCGGAGCTGGAAGAAGTATTTGTAAGAAGGGTCGGACAGGATCGTTGAGCCGTCTTCGTAACGGAACGGATCCTTCATCACCGTCTGAGCCGGCGCGTTCATGTACAGCTCCCACGTATGGAAGTACGTACCGTAGCGCTTGTCCACGCCTTCGCCTTTGGTCAGCTTCTTGGCATAGTCGCGATAGTCATCCCAGGTCCAGCCGTAGGTTGGAACCGGCAGGCCCGCTTCATCGAGCGCATCCTTATTCAGCAGCACGTAGTTGAAGCTTGAAGTCAGCTGCATGCCGTAATAGTTGCCGTCAATTTTAGGGTTTACATAATACTCGTCTTCCGGCACCAGATTTTCTTGTTTATAGAAATCGTTCAACGGAGCAAGCGCTCCTCTTGTCGCACGTTCATAGACTGCCCCAAGGCTCGGCATGGCTACAACGTCAACCGCCTCGCCCGACGAGATCAGGAAGTCCAGCTTTTTCAGCATTTCAACGGAATCGCCCGGTACCAGCACGACATGCTCGACTTTAATATCCGGATTCTCCGTCATGAATTTGTCCAGCATCGCGTCGGTTGTCACCGCTTGGGCTTCGTTATCCCAGTTGTAATACTTAATCGTTACGGGTTCCGACTTGCCTGATCCGGATGAGCCTTCGCTACCCGAATTCGCCGAGTTGTTGCCTCCGCATGCGCTGAGCGCAACCGTGCCGGCCAGCAGCAAGCCTGCCACCGCCGTAAACTTGCGTTTTGCTTGTTTCATTTCTGCTTCCCCCTAGAACTTTATAATGACTACACACCCAGTATAACGATCGTCCCATTTTGCCAAGTGTATAATTTTGAGGTGTAACGAGTACTTTTTTGACTACCTTACCCTTTCACGCCGCCTAGCGCAATCCCGTTAATGACCTGCTTCTGCATGATAATGAAGATAGCCAGAAGGGGGATAATCGCCGACAATGCTGCCATCATCATAATCGCATAGTTATTCGTGTAATCATCCCGGAACAGCGTAATGCCCAGCGGAATGGTGTACAGCTTTTTGCTCAGGAGGAAAATAAGCGGATTCTGGTAATCGTTCCAGGTCCAGATGAACTTGATGATCGCCACTGTCGCCAGCACCGGCCGGCAGAGCGGAATCATAATCGAGAAGAACGTCCGCAGATGTCCAGCCCCGTCGATGCGCGCCGCCTCCAAATATTCATCGCTGATATCGGACATGAACTGCCGCAGCAGGAACGTGAAGTAGATCGAGAACATGCTCATCAGAATAATCGCGGCATGCGTATCGTAAAGCCCCAGCCAGCGGATGATGAGAAACCGAGGGATCAGCGTCGCTTGATCCGGAATGATCATAAAGGACAGCATCGCCAGAAAGATCATGTGACGTCCACGGAAGCGCAGCTTCGTCAGCGCGTAAGCCGACATCGACGAGATCAGCAGCGTAATAACCGTTGTGATGATGGCAACCTTCAGGGAGTTCCAGTAGAAATCGTAAAACGGAACGCGCCCCATCCAGACCGATTTGAAGTTGTAGATTACGTTGATTTTCTCCGGAATCCACTGGATTGGGAAGCGCATGACATCCTTCTCGAACTTCAGGGCAGACGAGACCATCCAGACCAGCGGGGTCAGGAACATCAGAGAGAATGCTCCCAGCAAGACAGTAATGATGCTTTTTGACAGCTTTGTTGTCACAGGTAATCCCTCCTTTTCTTATTCCTTCCCAAGCTTCCACGTCGCCGCCGTAATGATGCCGATAATGGCGAAGAGCAGCCAGGAGATCGCCGAGGCATAGCCCATATCATAATTGCGGAAGCCTTCTTCGTAGATCCGGTACACCAGTACGGTAGACGAATTGTTAGGACCGCCCTCCGTTAGATACGAGATGATGTCAAACACCTTAAATGAGCCGATCAGCATCGTAATCGCAAGGAAAAAGGTCGTTGGACGCAGCAGAGGCACCGTAATCCGGAAAAACTTCTTCAGCGGAGACGCTCCGTCAATCTCGGAAGCCTCGTAAATCTCGTTCGAGATGTTGGTCAGACCGGCCGTATAAATGATAATCGTGTAACCCAGGCTCGCCCATGTGCCGATGATCGCGATGGAGAGCAGCGAGGTCTTCGGATCCACCAGCCATTTGGGCGGCGAGTCTATGCCAAGCTGCATCAACAGCTGGTTAATCGGGCCGAGGGACGGATGCAGCAAGGCGCTCCATACCGCGGCAATCGCGATGATCGACGAGATGTACGGGATAAAGAAAACAACCTTGAAGTAGCTTTTCAGAAAAACGCTGTTGTTGATAACAACGGCCAGCACCAGCGCAATCGCGATTGGAATCGGCACCGTCATGACGGTGTACAGCAGATTGTTTTTCAGCGCCTCCAGAATGGCCGGATCATGGAACAGCTCCTTGTAGTTGCCAAGCCCGATCCATTCGATACCGGGAAGGCCGGACAACATGTCCCATTTGGAGAAGCTCAAATATAAGGAGAACCCTAAGGCAAAGACGTTTAACAGCAGCATCCCGACAATTTCGGGAATGAGGAATAACCAGCCGACCAGCGCCTCTCTGCGTGACGGCGTCCAAAATCTTTTCTTGGCTGCAGCCGCATGGCCGGTGCCCGCCGTTTGTTTGACGACTTCCATACAATCACCTCAACTCTTATGTTGAGATCATAATAATGGATCTAGCCGGTTTGTAAGCGAAGTATTCTGACCCGATACAGGGAGGATTTTGACCTTTTTGAGGGCGAGATAAGTGCCGGTTACGTGAAAAAGCCGCGCTCTAGGCACGGCCTTTTCCGGATCAAGCAATGGCTTGGGTATTGGCTAGACTACTCTTATCAGCCCCTCCCACTCAACCTACATTGCATAAATTACACCCTAATACGCTCAAATCGTGCACTTCGGGTGCGTACGATGTACGAAATGCAGCATAATGGACTGAATTGGGCTTGTTAGGCAGTTTTGAGAGAAATATACTGCAAAAAATACAACATAATTCGTGTTACTAGGTCAATAGGCGGCATTATGCTGTATGACGCTGCAACGTAAAAACCAGAAATGACCCAAGCATGCAAAATGCCGCTGCTAGGAGCGGCATTTTAGAAAGAGGGGTTACCGATCAGTTAATACTATTGTTAGTGACATTAGAGTTTGCGGACCAGCTGATGCTTTTGCTTGAACTGGCTTGGTGTGAAGCCGATATACTTCTTGAACACCTTCGAGAAATACGCGCGGTCGGAATAACCAAGCCCAACGGCAAGCGTCTCGAGCGTCTGGCCGGAGCTCTTCAGCATGTTGGCGGCGATCTTCATTTTGTACTGGTGCACATAGTCCGTGAAGCTAAGCCCCGTCAGACGCTTGAAATAACGGGAGAAGTAGCTCGGGTTCAAATACAGGTACTGCGCGATATCGATAGACGTGATGTTGTCCGAAAGATGATTGTCGATAAAGGCTTGAATGACCTGAAGCCGCGGCTCCCGCGATTTGGCGGAGCCTCCGGCATGGCCAGACTGCTCCTGGGCGAGACGCTCCAGCCGGCCAATCGCCAGCTCCAGCGCGTCCTCCATCGTTCTTGCCGCGCCGATATAAGAGTAGACATCCTCTTCCGCTTTTCTCCGCGGAAACAGGATTTCGGCTTCGCGAAGCAGTTGGACAAGCGCCTCCGTCCATTCCTCCGGCTCGATCCTGCGGTTTGCCGCTTCCTGTCCGAAGCGGAGCAATACGCCGCGCATCTCCTCGGCATTCTTCTCCAGAATAGTGCGCTCAAGCCCGCCGCGGAATGCCGCGTTAAAGTCCTGCGGTAACGGGTAAAAGAGCTGGCCGAGCAGCTGCGAGGACGAAGCCGCGGCCACCTGGCCTATCCGGTAAAATTCCGGCTTGCCGCTCCTAATCTGCTGGTAGACGGAACCGGCCGCCTGCAGGACAAGCTTGTCGGTGACGAGAACGGCCTGCAGCGTAAGCCTAAGGTAGGCCGTCACTTGACGAAGCAGCTCGTCCAAATACGAATGCAGATACGCCTGATCATTCCCCGCCAGGTTCTGGCGGTAATTGTACAGCACCATAAAATGCTCCTGATCGATAAACGGCGTAATCCCTTTATAGGACTGGGCAATTTCCAGGGCAATATTGTAAATCGCGTAACGGATCAGCGGAATGTTGCTCCGGTTATAGAGCAGCTCGTAATCCGAATAACGAAGATGAATCATCCCCATCATAAAGCACGCATACGGCCACTCGATCCCAATGCGGGACGCATAAGCACGCGTCTTTTCCAGATCCGTCCCGTCCATAATCATCTGGAATAACGCGCGTTTTTGCAGCTCGATGCTATAGGCATCGGAACCCGCGCCTTCTTCCGTCTTCCGTCCCTTCAGACGGGTAACCGATTTGCGAAGGCTCTCCTCCAACTGGTCGGCCGTCAATTGATCCTTGATCAAATAATCGTCGGCATCCAGCTTCACCGCCTGCTGGGCATAATGAAATTCCTCGTGGCAGGTCAGAAATATAATTCTCACGCCCGGCTTTATTGACACAAATTCCGCGGCCAGCTCGATTCCGTTCTTCTTCGGCAGCCCGATATCCGTAATGACGATATCCGGCATCGTCTCCTTGAACAGATGCAGTGCCTTTACGCTCGAGAACGTGCTTCCGGCCACATGCAAATCAAGCTGCTCCCATTCAATCATCTGCTGCAGCACTTTAAGCATCGGGACATCATCATCAATCAGCATGACTTTATACATGGGATACCTCCTGTCCGGACGGACTTGGAATCGGAATAGCCAAAATAACGGTAATGCCGCCTGCGGCATTGGAGCGCAGCTTCATCTCCGCGGAGCCGTACGTCAGCTTGAGACGCTGAATGACGTTCCTCAGCCCTACCCGCTCGTAAGGGACATAATCCTCCGCGTCCGGGTCTATGTCCGGGGAAGCGTTTAATTGCCTGTTTAGCCAGGCAAGCTGCTCTTCGTCCATGCCGCAGCCATCGTCTTCGATGGTCATATAAATACGGCCTTGCTCCCGGTAAGCATGAACAACGATATGAAGCTCGTCTTTCTCGTCCAGACCGTGCACAATCGCATTCTCGACTATAGGCTGAAGAACCAGCTTCGGCACAATAAAGCTCTTCAGCTCCGGTTCGATGCGGGCTTCAATGGATAGCGGCATTTCGCTTCGGACCTTCATTATATCGACGTAATAACCAAGCAGCCGGCACTCTTCCTCCAGCGAGGATGGCGTATTAACCTTCAGATAGGCCCGCAGCAGATTCATTAACGAGTCGACAATGCCGCTATGCACTTGGTCCTTGCTAAGAATAAGACTGCATTTGATCGAATTAAGAGTATTGATCAGAAAATGCGGACGGATCTGCATAAAAAGCGCCTCAAGCTCCATCACGCGCTTTTGCTCCTGCTCCTGCTCAATGTTGGTAATGAGCACCTCGATCTCATCGAGCATCTGGTTGAAGGAATGGCTGAGCTCCGCAATATCGTCCTTGCCTTTCACCTCAAGCCGCATATCGCGGTTGCCCAAGGCGAACTGGCGGGCGACCCGCTGCAGCTTTTGAATCGGACTATGCAGTCTTCTGGCAAAGAAGAGCGAAATAATCGAAAACAGCAGCGTAAAGACCAGAACAAGCCCGATACCGATATAAAAGGCTCGTGAGATTTGGCCAAAAAGCGAATCCTCGGAGGTCTCATAGGCGAGCTTCCAATCGCTCTTGTCGAGCGTAATCTGCGACCGGAAATCCGATTCTGACTTGCTTCCTGATTGGAGTACGACATCCGGGCTGCCGGCAATCCGCTTGCCGTCCCCGTCAAACAGGGCAATCTGCCCGAATTCGACTCTCTCCAGCAGCTTTTCGAAATAAGAGGCCTCAATGCCAACAAGCAGAACAGCCGTATAGGGCTTGCCGCCGCCATCGCCAATAACTCTGGCAAGATAATAGGTGCCCTCTTCATCCGGACTATCCTGCAGGAGGCCAAGGTACTGCAGAACGATCGGCTTCGAAGCATTCACGTTCTTAAGGAGCGGCACCAGCTTGCTGTTGATCGCCGCCAAATTCTCCGAATCCGGCGACAAAATAAAGTTCGCGCGATTAACCAGATACATATGAATGCTGTTGTTCAGCGGCTTTGACGTGATGAGCGAAAAGCTGTCCTTGATCCGCATAAACCGCGTATAGTCGGTATACGTATTAAGCCTGCCCGTATCCGCAAACAGGTTGAGGGAAGCCCGTAATTCGTTATCATTCACAATATAATGCGAAGCGAAGGTCACATCGTCGATCGTCCGGTCAATTTCCCCGACAATAACGTTAAGCATGCTGCTGTTGCTGATCTGAAACTTCTCTATCATGTTTTGTTTTAATAGCGTATATGAAATAACGGAAACGGCGAGAATCGGAAAAATAATAAATAAGAGAAAGGACAGTTGGATTCTTCGGTAGTAGGTCAATCTCGTCATGGCAGTTCTCCCCATACGATATACCTTCATTGTATCAGTATCCCTTAAGCGGGAACATCTCCAATGATTGGCTAGCTCCGTTCCCTCTCATGCCAATAGCCGCTTATTCCTCTCTCAAGCCGAAGCAAAGCTTCCAGGTAGAAGTAGTCTCCCCAAATCATATAATCATCCGGCGCCTGCCCGCCCCGCACATGATAGGAGCCATGCTTCAGAAGACCTTCCGCGTCCTTATCGCCAATCGTCGAATAATGCTGCACCAGTGCTTTCATCGAACGTATTAAGCCGCTCTGCAAACAGGAATACAAAGCATCCTGTTCGTCCAGATGCGACAATAACTCCACAAGGCCCGCAGCGGCAATAGCGGAGGCCGAGCTGTCCCTGTACAACTGCTGCCCCGGCGGCAGATGAAAATCCCAATAAGCGACGCCGTCTTCCGGCAGATGCTGCAGGAAGTAAACCGCCATCCTTTTTGATGTTTCGAGAAACAGCGAATCACGGGTATAACGGTACGACAACGCAAAGCCGTAAATCCCCCACGCCTGCCCGCGCGACCAGGTGGAGCCGTTGCTATATCCCTGATGGGTTGCGCCGCCAACCGGTTCCCCGGTCAGCTGGTTGAAGAAAAACGTATGATAGGAGCTGTCATCCCCTCTTACGAGATACCTTCTGCTTTTCTCCGCCTGTGCCTTGGCAGCCTCCCGGTAGACTGGACTCCCCGTCTGCTCAGAGGCCCAATAGAGAAGCGGCAGATTCAGCAGGCAGTCGATGATGATCCTACCGCCCTCCACGGGATCCCCTTTTTGACCCCATGCCTGGAAAAAGCCTCCCGGCTCCCGCCAACGCTTCATCATTCTATCGGCCGCCTGCAAGGCAAGCCGCTTGGCGGATTCGTCTTTTTCCACGATCCATTGCGCCTTGGCGGATAACGAGTAGAGGAAGCCGATATCATGATGATCCAGAACGACATTGTCCTCCAGCCTCCGGCGGAAGCATGCTGTTGTCTTCCTTGCCGCCTCACTTAATCTCTCTTCTCCCGAATACTCATAGCCCAGCCACAGCAGCCCGCTCCAAAATCCGTTGGTCCAATCGTTATTCTCTATTAACGTATAATGACCGCCATCCCCTACATGAGGGTAGGCCTCTCCGAATCTATTCATATTGCGCGTTATGGTGGCGATTGCCTCTTCTATCGCTATCTTCCACATATCTACTCGCCCTTTCGTCTGGCTTTCTCCCATCGTAATCGAATGATGGCGCCGGAAGAGCGACAACTTTTGCCTGGCATGTGTAAAATTTTGACCTTTTTCCGCCATATTCGATTCCTGAAAACACTCCCAATGAACTAGTCATATTCCGTGAAAGCGCTTGTAAACATAGTACAGTCGGCCGGCGTGCAGCAAACCGTCTTGACCAGCTGAAGGGAGTGATGAAACGGGTTTCATGATTCTTGTGCAACCGATAGGAACAAAACCGATGAGAGCGGAGGCTGTTAAAAGATGAGTCAAGTTAGCCGATTATCCAAGCTTATGGTCAGTGTGGCTTTACTGTTAGCCCTGTTTGTTGCGGCGCTGCCTAACGCGAGTCATGCTGCAAGCGTTAACATTACGAATGGACCGGTATGGTACGATACAACCGGAGGCACCATTCAAGCCCACGGAGGAAGCATTATTAAAGCCGGCTCCACCTATTACTGGATTGGCGAGGATAGGCTGAACAACTCGCATAATTTTTCGAATGTCGTGTGCTATTCCTCGACTGACCTGAAAAATTGGGCATGGGTCAGCTATCCGCTCAAGAATACATCCGCGGCAGAGCTTGCCTCAAGCAAAGTTGAACGCCCGAAAATCATTTATAACTCCTCGACCGGCAAATACGTCATGTGGATGCATTATGAAAATGGCACGGATTACAGCCTCGGCCGTGTAGCCGTTGCGTCGAGCAGCTCCGTCTGCGGAAGCTATACATATCACGGCAGCTTCCGGCCGATGAATTATGAATCCAGGGATATGACCGTTTTCAAGGATGATGACGGAACCGCCTACCTCGTCTCCGCTTCCAACAAAAATGGCGGGGCCAATGACACGATGGCAATTTTCCAGCTCAGCTCCGATTATCTCAGCGTCGCTTCCTTCAAAACCTGGTATTCGGATAACGGCTACAGAGAGGCTCCGGCCGTTGTGAAGCAAGGCGGCAAATACTTCCTCATTACCTCGCAGGCATCCGGCTGGTATCCGAATCAGGGCGGATATTCGACGGCCACCTCGATGGCCGGTCCATGGACGGCCGTTGCGCCGTTAGGGAACCCGTCAACCTTTGCTTCACAATCAACGTTTATTCTGCCAATTCAAGGAACGTCCGCGACCTCGTATCTGTATATGGCAGACAGGTGGAATTCGAGCGCGCTTGGAGATTCCAGGTATATCTGGCTGCCGTTAACCTTAAACGGCTCAAGCGGCACGGCCTCTCTGGAATGGTACAGCAGCTGGAATCTGGATGCGGCCACCGGCAGCATCACCTATCCTTCCACGCTGACCAATCTGTCGCAGGGCAAGACAGCAACCGCCAGCTCATCCGCCTCCGGCTACGCGCCGAGCAACGCCAATGACGGCAACTACCAAACAAGCTGGAAGGCATCCGCCGCTACCTGGCCTTCCTGGTGGCAGGTCGATCTGGGCTCCTCCAAGAATGTCAGGGAGATTGATATTTCCTGGTATATGGTAAAAGGCTCAGAGGGCTATCACCAGTATAAAATCGAATACAGCACCAACGGCACCAGCTACACGACCATTGACCGGACGTCGAATAAAACGTACGGCTTCACAACCGACACCCTTAACATTACAGCGCGGTATATAAGAATTCAGCTCGTTAACGCCGTGCTCTGGAATAATCCGGGCAACTGGTATACCCCAACCCTATGGGAGGTTAAAGTGCTGGGCAGCTAACACCGGCTGGGACGGTATATTCCGTGCGGATGCTTCCATCCACCGCACGCTTATGCCGGACATGGATGACTCCGTGCGGCATCGGATACGTGCCCTCCGCCCACTCCAGGTAGAGACAATAGACTTTATTCCGGCGAATGATCTCATTTCCGCACCAAAGCCCGGCGTCCCCGAAGGAACGCCGGGCTTTCAGACGCCGGAAGTTGTTAATGCCGCAGCACTTGCTCCTGCCTGCGGAAATCGAGCGGGCTTTTGCCGGTTGTTTTCTTGAACGTGCTGCTGAAATAGGCGATATCGCTGTACCCCAGCCTTTCCGCGATTTCCGAGATGCGCAGCGAGGTGCGGGCAACCAGCATCTTCGCTTCTTCGAGCCGCAGCCCCGCCACGTAATCCGTAAAGTTGCGACCTGTATGCTGCTTGAAGTATTGGCTTAAGTAGCTGGCATTCATATGAACCTGGGCTGCAATTCCTGCCAAGCTGACATGCCCGGGACGTTCATGAATGAGCCGGAGCACCCGCTCCATAATCTCGCCATGTCCTTCCTCCGTACATAGAGCGGCGGTGCTCCGGTCTGTTTCTTTCTTCCGCTCTTGCTCCTTCATCCATTTGCCAAGCGTCTCCGCCAGCTCTTCGGCTTCAACCGGCTTCATTAGATAATCAATAACCCCGCAGCGCAGCGCCTTGCGCGCCGCCTGGAAATCATCATAACCGCTTATAAAGACAACGGAAGGGCTATTCGTTAATCCGGCAAGCTGCTCGATAAAGGAAACACCGTCCATCACAGGCATCTTCACATCCGCCAGCACAATGTCCGTTGTATTTCCCTGCAGCCAATCCAATGCTTCCAGACCGTTCGTGCATTCCTGCACAATCTGAAAAGGAAGCCCCGTCTCCCGGAGCACCTCCCGCAGAACGACCCTTACCCAGCGCTCGTCTTCCACCACTAGTACGCTATACGGAGATCGCGTCATGACTGCCTTCCTCCTTCAGCGGCAAAGTTATCGTAACGGTAGTCCCTTTCCCGGATTTACTGGCGAGCCTTAAGCCGTACCGCTCCCCGCACAGATGCATGATGCGGCGGTGGACATTAATAATGCCGATATGCGCGCCGTCGGTCGACAGCTCCTTTTCCCGCAAATCGCGCTCGATATGCCGCAAATGATCGGCTTCTATTCCGGAGCCCGAATCCTCCACCATAACCGTATAATCAGAGCCGTTTAACATAGCGGATATCGTAATCGTCACTCTGGAAGTACCCGTTTCTGTGCCATGAATGACGCAATTTTCCACCAGCGGCTGCAGCGAGAACTTCGGAATGTATTGCTCGAGCGCCTCATCGGGCACCTCAAACCGGAAATGCAGCTTATCCTCAAAACGGTACTTCTGAATGCCCAGATACATACTGCAGATCGCAAGCTCTTCGCGAAGCGTTACAACCGGGGATGCATGCCCCAGATTATAGCGGAGCATCTTTGCAAGGGAGGTGACCAGCTTGGAAATATCCGTAATGCCATGCTCAAGCGCCATGCCCCTCACCGTTTCCAGCGAATTATACAGAAAATGCGGGTTCACCTGCGATTGCAGCACTTTAAGCTCCGATTCCTTCTGCCTGAGCGACAGATCAGCCTCCCGCAGCTTGGCGGTATAGACCTCCTTCATCAACTGCTCCACCTTCTCGACCATCTGATTGAAGTCATTCGTGAGAATACCGATTTCGTCCTTGGATTCAACCTTTGCCCGCTCCGAGAAATTGCCGTCCTTCACCCGCTTCATGAAAAACTGAAGCTTGCGAATTGGAGCAACAATACTGGCCGCAAAGCCAACCGCCAGCAAATACGCCATCAGCAGCGTAATCAGCACGGCAAGCCAGATCGTGCGTCCGATATAAGCAACGCCCCGGTTCAACTCTTCATTAGGCATGATGGTTACCAGATGCCAATTCAAATAGGAGGAGCGGTTAAACGTGTAAAACGGTCCTTTTCCGCTCTGGAAATAACCGTCGTCCTGCCGCAGCATCCAGTCGGTGTAACGGAAATCCGCCTTTTGGCCAATCATGGATGGATCCGGATGATAGATGTACAGCCCCTTTTCATCCAGAATCGCCATATAGCCGGAACGGCCAACGGTAACGTTATAGGCGATTTCCTGAATCCGCTTGAAGTTAATGTCCATGATCAGCATGCCGACAGGCTCCAGTGTCCGGGAATCAATAATTCGCTTCACAATCGAGATGACCGGCTCCGAATCCCTTCCGCTTCGGCTGGACAGACGGCTGATCAGCTTGATATCTCCGTTCATCGGAACGGTATCGTACCAAGGCTCTCGCTCCAGCTGAGCAGCATAACGCATATCGGTATCGCTGCCGGAATCAAATATAGCCCTGTTCTCCAGCAGCAAGGTGATGCGGGAGATGTCAGGCCGGGAATAAGCGACATCCTTAAACAGCTGCACAATAGAGGGACGGGCCTTCTGGATTTCATCCGGACTGCCCGTCATGACGATACTCTTCATCTCCGGCTGATTCAGCAGCTTGATGGAGTCAATCTCGAAATCACGGATGTAGTACTCGATATGCGATTTCACCTGCTCGATAATTTGCCAGCTGCTGCGGCTGGCGGCGTCCTTCAGGCTTGCCGACGAGTTGCTGTAGGAGATCAGTCCAACAACGGTTAAGGGCACAACTACAAGCAGGGCCAAAAATACGAGCAGCTTAACGGACAGCGGCCGATCCTTCAAAAACAGTATTTTAAACAGCGCTTGCCCGAAGCGATAGGATTGTTTGAGGCGCATAACCGGTTCCCCCTGAATTGACGCGTCGCCAAATCCGTCCGAGCAGAAGGAAACCGGGAGTCAGCCTCGCTTCACTTGTTATTCGGCTTTCTTGATCGCGTCCAGAATATCGCTGTAATCCGCGCGGTACTTCTCAATAACCGGCTTCACCGCTTCTCTCCAAGGGGTGAAATCCGTCACTTCGGTAATCGTGACGCCGGCTGCTTTAATCTTCTCCTCCGATTGCTTCTCGAACCGGTCCCATTCCGCGCGCTGCGTCGCTACCGACTCCTGCGCCGCTTCGCTAATGATCTTTTTATCCGCATCCGAAAGCTTATCCCAAGTAATCTTGCTGATTAGAAGCACTTCCGGAACGCGCTGATGCTGATCCAAAATCAGGTTTTTAGCCTGCTGGTAGTGGTTCGACGTATCATAGCTCGGATAATTGTTCTCTGCTGCATCAATAACTCCGGTCTGCAAAGCGCCAAACACTTCACCGTAAGCCATCGGCGTTGCATTCGCTCCAAGCGCTTCCATCAGATCGATATTCACTTTATTTTGAATAACGCGTACCTTCAGCCCCTTCATATCCGCGATGCCGGCAAGAGGCTTCGTCGAATAGAAATTACGGGCGCCGGAGCTGTAATACGCAAGGCCCTTCATACGGGAGGATTCCAGGCTGTCGAGCAGAGCTGAACCCTTGTCGCTCTCGAGGAACTTCCACAGATGCTCGTCGCTGTTGAAAATATACGGAAGACTAAATACTTCATATTCCTTATTAAAGCCGCCCATCGCGCCTGTGCTGACACGGGTAAGCTCAATGGCGCCAAGCTGAACCTGCTCGATAACGGCCTTTTCTTCACCAAGCTGGGAGGCTGGGAATACCTCCACTTTGATTCGGCCCCCAGACTTTTCATTCACGAGCTCCGCAAACTTCCGGTCGCCAACTACCGTCGGATAACCCTCCGGATGCGTATCCGCCAGGCGGAACGTATACTTGGGTCCTTCGGAGGCGCTGGCTCCCGCATTCGTGCTGTCAATCGTTTCTTTCGTATTGGAACTGCAGCCAGCAAGTATAATGGCAAGCATGGATACGGCGAGAACGGATCCCCATGTACGTTTGTTCATGACATAATCGCTCCTCTATTTTTGAATTATACGATACGCCTTTCCCTCATGGAAAGCGCATACATGATTTACTTCATGTAAATCATTCCAACTGCAAGCCGCTACTGGACCAAATTCGGCAGCCACATGACAATTCCCGGTATATAGGTCAGGATGAGAAGGACGATACATAACACGTAGAAAAACGGCATCATCGCTTTGGTCGCCTGCGAGATAGAGATGTTGCCAATTGCCGCGCCTACGAACAATACGGTACCAACCGGAGGGGTAAGCAGGCCGATGCCAAGGTTCAGCATAAGGATAATGCCGAAATGAACCGGGTCCATCCCGATAGACGTCACAACAGGCAGAAGAATTGGCGTCATAATCAGGATGAGCGGCGCCATATCCATCGGCGCGCCAAGCAGCAGCAGGACAACGTTAATGATAAGCAGGATCAGAATCGGATTATCCGAGATGGTAAGCATCCAATCGGTAATCATGCCCGGTACCTGCAAATAAGCAAGCACCCAGCTGAACGCAGCGGAGGCCGCGATCAGGAACAATACCATCGATACGGTCCGGAACGTTCTTTTTAATATCACGGTCATTCGCTTGAGCGGAATATCGCGGTATATAAAGAACGTCAGCACAAATGCATAAAGACAAGCGATCGCTCCGCTCTCCGTTGCGGTAAACCAGCCGGAAAAGATGCCGCCAAGGATAATAACCGCCGTGAGCAGCGACATAAAGCCGTCGCGCAGAATACGCGGAATATCTTTGCGGGATACGGGGTCCCCCTTCTCATACCCGCGTTTTACAGCGAAGACGTAGCTGGTTGCCATTAGCGAAATACACATCAGAATGCCGGGTACAATTCCTGCAAGGAACAGGCTTGTAATCGAGATCCCTCCGCCTGCCGCAAGGGAATACAATACGAGATTATGGCTGGGAGGAACAACAACGCCTTGAATGGCTGAGGATACGGTGACCCCCACCGAATAATCGGTATCGTATCCCTTCTTCTTCATTGACGGGATCATAACCGATCCGATGGAGGACACGTCCGCGATCGCCGAGCCGGATATATTGCCAAAAAACATGCAGGCCACGCAATTCACCATAGCCAGCCCGCCGCGGATGCCTCCCACAAATAGCTGAGCCAGATTAATGAGGCGCAGCGCCATTTTCCCCTCGCTCATGATCTGCCCGGCCAGAATAAAGAACGGGATCGTTAAGAGGGAGTACGAGTTCATGCCTTGAATCATCGTCTGCCCGACGGTCGCGAGCGGCACCTTCAGATACAGTAAAGTGAGAATCGAGGAGCCTGCCAGACCAAGCGCAATCGGAAATCTCAGCAGGACGAACAGGATAAAGCTCCCCGCCAGAATACATGTGGCAATTGCCGTGCTGTCCATTATTCATGCCCTCCTATTTGCCGGTGCCTTCTGGTGTCGATTCCTATTAATTGAAGAATCGCGTAGATGCAGACCAACACGCCGGTAATTGGCATGACAAGATACAAGAGACTATTCGGCCAGCCGGTTGCCGGAAGCTCGGATTCGCTCATCAGCTTCGTAAAGTCCCAGCCGTAATAGATGAGGTACACGCCAAAGGCAAAGATCGTTAAGCCTATCAATTTATCCAGTACGAGGTTAACAGCCTTCGGCAGCTTGGATGTAAAAGAATCAATCCCCATATGCAGATGCTCCCGGAAGCCAAATGCGATGCCGAGGAACGAAAACCAGACCATCAGCAGCATCGTAATTTCTTCCGAGCTGTGAAATACAAAGCTGAACACCTTGCGGGTGAACACTTGCACCGTTACGACTATGATCATCGTCAATAGACCGATCAGCGTAATGGATTCCAGCACAGTGTCGATAGCCAGCGCAATTTTTTTAAGCGTTTTCATTTATCCTCCCCCTACGGTTTGTAAGGCACGATGGCCTGCGCTTTTATTGTAGCGGTGTGAGCCGGTGAGCCGTATTTGAGTAATTTTATAATTTTTTGTGGTTTTTTTAGTTCCTTCTGATTAGCACTGCCAAGACGAGGCAAACTGCGCTACACTTCACGTATGGGCATGAAGACATCAAGGTTAGGGAGAGTGAACAGGCTATGAGTAATATCGGAGTATGGGAAAATGCGGAGCCGGGCGTTACCCGGTGCATCAAGCAGGCAGGCGACAGCCTGATGATGATGGAGGTGCATTTTGAACCGGGGGCTGAAGGCTATGAGCACAGCCATCCGCATGAACAGATGAGCTATTGCATGAAGGGAAGGATCGCTTTCCGCATCAACGGCGTGGAAACCGTGCTCGCTGCAGGCGATACCATCTGCATTCCGAGCGAAGCGAGGCATGGGGTAACCGCGCTGGAAGCATCGGTACTGCTCGATGTGTTCACGCCGGTGCGCGAGGATTTGCTGAAGCGTTAGTTTGCAGAAATAGAGAGGGTGCCCATGTCGGGCACCCTCTCTCTCAGACTGCCGAGAAAGTCTCGGGAGCCCCTTATCCTACGGCGTTCGGAATCCTGTTCATAGCCGGAATCGGGCTTATCTAGCTTAGGACAAAATCTGCTTAGGTCCTCTTAAAATGCACAAAATCGAGCGAGAAGCCAGCCTGATTATGCGCTAAACTTGGAGAGTGTTGTTATCGATTCAAGATCCGATATCAGGAGGACATGATCATAATGAAGCTGGAAACGATTAAACTTGAGCACGGCAAAAAGGCTGCTCTTACCGTCTATCTTCATGACATTATGGAATTGAGTGACAAAGCACGTCCCATTATTTTGATAACTCCAGGGGGAGGGTACGGAATCGTATCCGAACGGGAAGCAGAACCGGTTGCCATTGCCTTCTACAATGCCGGCTATCACGCGGCTGTTCTGCGATATTCCTGCGGGGAAGACGCAAGGGATATGCAGCCCATGATCGAAGCGTTCGAGTCCATTCGACTTTTTAAGGAACGTGCAGAGGAGTGGCGTATTGCAGAGGATAAAATTGCGGTATGCGGCTTCTCGGCAGGCGGACATCTGGCGGCATCAACAGGAACCATGTGGAATGAACCCGCGCTAATGGAGCGGTTGAACCGCACCCGGGATATTGGGAAGCCTAATGCCATAATCTTGGGGTATCCCGTCATCTCCTCCGGCGAATTCGCGCATCGGGGTTCGTTCTATAACCTGAGCGGTTCTCACGAGGATGATGCGGCGGCCGAATTCTTCTCAATCGACAAGCGGGTGAACAGCGAAACGCCTCCGACCTTCATCTGGCACACGGAGGATGATCCTGCTGTAACAGTCGAGAATGCCTTGCTCCTAATCAGCGCTCTGCGCAAACATCAGGTACCTTTCGAATGCCATATCTTTAATAAAGGACAGCACGGGCTGTCCATGTGCAACACCGAAGTGAATACGCCTAATCCGCACTGCGCCCATTGGTTCAACTTATGCGTGGAGTGGCTCGATTCAATCGGGTTTGGTGTGGAGTAACGGGAAAGACCAGGGAAAACGATTCCCTGGTCTTTCGTTTTATTGAATGTTGTTGGTCATCACATAAACAGGGCGTTCGCAACAAGAATAGTACATCGGCTTCGATCGGATGACCCGGGTTCCATTCTGCCACAAAACCGTCAAACTCTTCCCATTGTGCATTATTGCCCATTGGGCAATAATATAATAAATACAGCTAATAGAATCGAGGTGAAGGCATACGGCCGAAGAACCATGAACAAACAAAGCTTGCGTGATGTCAAAAGAGAGGCAACGGCAAATGCACTGGCCGAAGCCGCGTTTGATCTGGCGATGGAACTTGGACTGGATGGCTTTGTTGTTGAGGATGTTGTACAGCGTGCGGGATATTCGAGAAGAACGTTTGCGAACCATTTCTCCTGTAAGGAGGAAGCGGTTGTAATGGGCGCCTCTGCGTTCAATAATGTGGATGAGGTTCAGCATCTGTTCGAGAATCTGCCGGAAAACTCCACCCCGCTAGAAGTCATGGAGCATCTGGTCAGGATGGAGCTTACCGCTGGACTGTTCAAAAAAACGCGTGATCTCGTCAAGCTCTCCGAGAAGCATTCTACGCTCGCGCCTTATATCCTTAGCGCTCTTCACAGCCATCAAGGGCTTGCCCAGCAATTACTGTTTGATCTATTCGAGGAACATTATCCGAAAGGATACATCCAGCTGCTCGTTGGCGCCGCATATGGCGCTGCGCTTCCCATGATGTATGGCAGCAGCAACATCCTGTTCCCCGGTCAGGCAAGCGAGGAGTCGCCGGATTCCATCCCTCTGGATCAATATTTAGACGAAATGTTCGGTTACTTAAAGAACGGTTTCTGATTGCAGTACTGCCATATTATCCCCTATATAAAAGGAGAAACTTACTGTTATGTCTACTTTCCTGTACAAAATAGGCAAAACCGCTTATAACAAGCCCTGGCATTTCATCATCGCCTGGGTCGCTATTCTCGGTATTGTTGGTGCCTTGATTGGCATTAATGGCATTCACACCAGCTCTGAGATGAAGATTAAAGGCACCGAAGCGCAAAAGGTATTAGACCAGTTGGCCAAAGAACTGCCTGAAGCATCCGGCGGGCAAGCGAGCGTTGTGTTCACGGCTCCTCAAGGCGAACGTCTGGATACCCCGGAACGCATAGCCGCCGTTATGAAATCGATCAATGATGTGTATGGCATTGACTATGTCATTAATCCGGCTGAAATAGCTGCGGCGGCTGGTGCAACAGCTACTGACGCTGCTCAATCCGGAGCTGCTGCCGGCGGCGCACAAGACACACAAGACGCACAAGGCGCAAACACGGATCAGACATCTGCAGCTCAGCAGGCTCCATATGGTCCTCTGATCGTGGATGGCAATCCGGTGCCTGGCGTTATGATCTCGTCCGACGGCAACGTAGCCTTGTTCCAATTCCAGTTCACCGTTCAGCAGATGTCGCTGCCGCAAGAGGTTATTGACTCGGTCGTTGATGACGTTACGGCTGTTGAGCAAGCAAACTTGGGGATTAAAGCATTGCCAAGCGACACGCTTGTTGGCAAGCCCGCAATAGGCGCTACCGAAGGCATCGGCATTGTGGTTGCAGCGGTCGTTCTCTTTATTACGCTTGGCTCTGTTGTTGCAGCCGGTCTTCCGCTTGTGACGGCACTTCTTGGTGTAGGCATTAGTGTAGGGGGCGCTTATTCCCTCTCCAAATTCATTCCGATGACCGATATCACTCCAGCTCTTGCCATGATGGTTGGTTTGGCAGTCGGCATCGACTATTCCCTATTTATCGTGAACCGTCAGCGCCGCATGATCATGGATCAAGGTTTAAGCGCACGCGAAGCGGCGAGCAGAGCGGTCGGCACTGCCGGCAGTGCGGTATTCTTCGCCGGACTAACCGTTATTATCGCATTATGCGGCATGGTTGTTATGAATATTGATTTCTTGACTGCGATGGCGCTGGTCGCTGCAGCGAGTGTCTTCATTAACGTCCTGGTAGCGCTGACGCTGCTGCCGGCACTGCTTGGTCTTGTAGGAGAGCGAATCTGCTCGGACAAAGCACGTCAGAAAAACAAAGAGCAAGAGAAGGTAGCCCGTCAAGGAACGGCACACCGCTGGGCGAACGGAGTGGTGAAACGCCGCTGGCTCGTGATTCTTGGTGTTATCGTAATCCTTGGTACAGCAGCCATTCCTGCTGCCGATATGAAGCTTGGCATGCCTTCCGGCGACACGGCGAACCTGGATACGGCAGCAAGACAAAGTTATGACGCCATCTCGGCTGGCTTTGGGGAAGGCTTTAACTCTCCGTTGCTTCTGGTTGCTGAACCTGCGAACTCTTCCGACAAAGTTACGCCAGAATTGCTGGGCAAGCTTGTACAGGATATCCAGCAGCATGACGATGTCGCGGTCGTTTCTCCAATGGGGATTAACCAAACCGGGGACATCGGCATCATTAGTGTCATTCCGAAGTCTGGTCCAACGGACGAAGCAACAAACAATCTCGTTCAGGAGCTTCGTGATCATGACTCCAGCATCTCGCAAAACAATAAAGTGACGCTAGGCGTGACCGGCTTCACCGCGATCAACATTGACATGTCCGCGAAGCTGGCCGAGGTGTTCCCGATCTATATCGGCATCATTCTCATCCTGTCGCTGATCATTCTGCTGCTCGTCTTCCGGTCGATTATCGTTCCGGTGAAAGCTACGATTGGCTTCCTGCTTAGTATTCTCGCTACCTTCGGTGTTACAACGGCGGTCTTCCAATGGGGCTGGCTGCATGACTTGTTTGGCTTTGATACCGGCGGCCCGCTTCTCAGCTTTATGCCGATTATGGTATCCGGCATTCTGTACGGTCTTGCAATGGACTATCAAGTATTCCTTGTCAGCTCCATGCGGGAAGCTTACGTGCACGGGCATAAAGGAACTTCGAGTGTTATCGATGGATACAAGCAAGCAAGCCGCGTCGTTGTGGCAGCTGCCGTCATCATGGTCTCCGTCTTCGCCGGCTTTATCCTGACGGAAGATATTATGCTGAAGCAGATCGGCTTTGCCCTTACCATCGGTATTCTGATCGATGCCTTCTTCGTTCGCATGGCGCTTGTTCCGGCCATTATGGCTGTCTTTGGCGACAAAGCATGGGGTATGCCAAAATGGCTCGACCGCATCTTGCCGAACCTCGACGTCGAAGGCGACAAGCTGATTGCCGAGCTTAACAAGTCTACAAGCGCAAAAGATAATAAAGACATTAAGGCTAAACCTAGTCGGGCTCACTAAGCCGTTAGACAAAGAAGGGACCACTGCTGTCAGTGGTCCCTTTCCCTATTTACAAGCCGCGGTTGTAATCGTATTCTATCACTTGCAGGAAAGCTCGAGCGAGAACCGCATGTCCCGACATATTCGGATGAACCCGGTCCCATGCCAGTGTTGCCGGATAAATATGAGCGAGAACCCGGTTAAACGCTGCTTGCGTATCAACAAACCTGGCGTCGTACTTGGAAGCAATCCGCTTGACGACCTCGCCGTATTGATCCATCGTGCTGCGCATCGGATCTGCCTCATTGGGCTCAATATAAAATGGCGTCATTAACACCAGTCCTTGCAGCTGTGGCCGCGTGCGCTTCACAAGCGACTCCAGTTTTTCTTCATATTCTTCTATATAGACATGCTGCTCGGTTTGAGCCGGCATATCATATTGCCTCCAGACATCGTTAGTGCCAATCATAATCGACAGCCAGTCCGGCTTCAGATCCAGCACATCCGTCTGCCAGCGTTCCTCCAGGTCGCGAACGTTATTGCCGCTTGACCCCATGTTCACAACGCGAATGCCGAGCTCCGGATATGTCGCCGTCAGCAGGGCATCTACCAGCGAAACGTAACCTTTGCCAATAGCTCCGAACAGCCCTTCACCTCTAGGTCTTGCCCGTTCGCAATCCGTAATGGAATCTCCAATCATGACCAGCTTCGCTTCTTGTCCCAACAACATTGGTCTTCCTCCCCCTCTTATAAAACAACCTGTGCTTTTTGATTCATTCCGTCCATATCAACTCCTAGTTTAATGGCAGGTTCTGCCTTTTTCAATGCATAATAGCAGACTTCTTTCTATCGGGATACACAAAAAGGTGTACCATGAAAATGACAATGGGACACCCCTGTTCGGGTTATATAGCAAACTACGCATTTTAATGTTCTTCCAATCGCCATTGCTCAGGGATTCCTTGAATTAACGAGGTAGGGTTGGAATCCCTTCACAAAAGCGAACGCTATCGCTTCTCCAGAATCATTAAAATGCTCCGTTTTGCCATTAACCTGTCAATCAAACCCCTTAAGGACAAACCGAAAAGAAGCCGCTCCTTGACCGTTTCTTTAGCAAGTGAATCCCTTATGAGGCGGTCTCTTCTTCTCTGCTAGCGGAGTGGAAATGCCTCGCTCTTCGACACATGAATCATCTCTGTCGGGTAGAAGGAGCGGAAATACGTCTCCACCCGCACATGAATATCACTCCGGTACCAATCCGTAAGATCATGATCATCAAACAGCTGGGGCATCCCCAGCCGCTTCGACCTTTTCCCCATTGAGCCATCTCCGATGCTAAGCGTATCAATCCAGATCCGATCAGCTATCCCCTCGAGTGTCTTCGGAAAATCAGGCGTAAACGGCAGCACGGGAGAGATAGCAGCCTGCGTCATAATTCCGGCATCATGAACGTCTCTCAGCGCCTTCAAACGCAGCTTGATGCCTGGCGCATAAGGGGCGAACAGCTGCTTCATATCTTCACGATCCGTCTCTATCGTCATCGATACTAGAACCTCGCATTTGTCCTTAAGCTCCGCGATAATGTCCAGATCCTTCAATATAAGCGGGCTTCGCGTCTGAATTTGAATCAGATCGGGAGGATACTCCAGCATTTCCTGCAAAATCCGCCGGGTAATTCCCGCTTCCCGCTCGATGGGCTGATAAGGATCTGTTGCCGAGGACATAAAGATATGAATCGGCTTGTTCTTCCGGCGAAGCTTGATTACTTCCTTCCGGTATATATCCGCCGCATTTGATTTGATATCTACCCATTCTCCCCATGGGATTTGCTTGAATTTCTGAATGGGCATCTCTCTGACGTAGCAATATTTGCAGGCAAACGCACATCCGCTATATGGATTAAGGGAATGGGTAAAGCCTATATCCAAGTATCCCTTGGCTTCGCTTAGGATGCTCTTGGATACGATATCTCTGATTTCGATGACCATGGCAATCCCCTCTCTTCAATAATAATAGGAACATTTGTTCCTATATCATACCTAAACTTCGCCTATTAATCAATTCTCGCCAAGAATAATGGGCCTTAGGAACGGGAAAACCAACGGAACAAGGAAAAAATAACAAAAATGGATTGGCGGATGGTTCATGACAACAAATCATAAATTATCAATTATCCCGCTTGGCGGGGTTAACGAAATCGGGAAAAACATGTACGTCATTCAATGCGGTGATGATCTTATTGTTGTAGACTGCGGTTCAAAGTTTCCGGATGAAAGCTTGTTAGGCATCGATGTCATCATACCGGATATCAGTTATCTCATTGAAAATGAGGACAAAGTAAGAGGGCTCGTTGTTACGCATGGTCATGAGGATCATATAGGCGGAATCCCTTACGTGATCAAGCAGTTGAATATGCCAATCTATGCAACGAGGTTAACGCTCGGCTTAATAAAGGGAAAGCTGAAGGAGCATGGATTGCTTGGCACGACAACTCTTCACCAGATTGATTCACAGTCCGAGATCACCTTGGGCAGCGTGCCGATCAGCTTTTTCAGCACCAATCATAGTATTCCGGATTGCCTCGGGGTTGTTTTCCACACGCCTCAAGGGACGGTAGTTCATACCGGAGATTTCAAGTTTGATCTGACTCCGGTCAATAACCAGTATGCCGATATTCACAAAATGGCGGAAATCGGGAAAAACGGCGTATTAGCCCTCTTGTCCGAGAGTACCAATGCAGAGCGTCCGGGATTTACTCCTTCCGAGCGTCTGGTCGGAGCTAACATTCAGGAAGCCTTCTACAATGCGGAAGGGATGATTTATATCACAACCTTCGCCTCCAATGTCCATAGGCTTCAGCAAATTATAGACGCCGCGGCCAAAACGGATCGGAAAATCGCTTTAGCCGGCAGAAGCATGGTCAACGTTGTTGACATTGCCTCCACATTGGGCTATCTGAATATGCCTCAGACGATGCTGGTAGATATCGCGGATGTGAACAAATATAAGAGAAACGAAATCACCGTTATGTGTACAGGCAGTCAAGGAGAGCCAATGGCTGCGTTAGGACGTATTGCCAGCGGCAATCACCGGCAGCTTGCCGTCCACCCGGGCGATACCGTTATTTTTGCCTCTTCCCCTATTCCGGGGAACGAACGCAATGTGGCGCGTATCGTGGATAATCTGTTCGAGAGGAAGGCAAGCGTCATCTACGGCCCAGGCTCAAGTACGGGAATGCATGTATCCGGCCACGCCAGTCAGGAAGAGCTGAAGCTGATGCTCACTTTAATGAAGCCTCAATATTTTATTCCCATTCACGGCGAATACCGTATGCTTCATCTGCACCGTCAGTTAGCCGAATCCGTCGGGGTCAATGCGAGCAATATTTATATCCTGAACAATGGAGACGTTGTGGATTTCGCCGGGTCGGAGGCTTTACAGGAAAGAAAGGTATCCAATGGCGACACGTACGTCGACGGTCTAGGAATAGGCGATGTAGGAAATGTCGTCTTGCGCGATCGCAAGGTGCTGTCTGCGGACGGGATTCTAATCATCGTTATTACGGTTGGAAAATCGGACAATAAAATCGTATCGGGACCGGATATTATCTCCCGCGGATTTGTATTTGTGAAAGAATCGGAAGGTTTAATGGAGGAAGTCCACCGGATTACGTTAAACGAAATGGAACAGCTTCAGGATAACAATCTCCATAAGCCTTGGAATCTCTATAAGCAAAGCATTAAGGAATCGGTCGGGAAATTCTTGTATGCCAAGACGAAGCGAAGACCCATGATTCTGCCCATCATCATTCTGGTCTAGCGGCGGCCATACCAAGATCATCCTGCCCTGCCTGATGAAAAAGGGAGTTCTTGGATATACTACCCTAGGCCGATGATCCTGTCGGCGGTATGACAATGAGGAAGGTGGAGAGACAATTGACAAGCAGCCGCGGCCATCAAGGTGCACATGGAATTGGACAAGTGGAAAAGCAATTAAATCGCCAAGCAGAAGCTGCCGAAGCGATGCAAGGCACTAACCAGACGGATCAAGAGGTTCTTGCAGCCAGCCACGAGCACTCCTCTGTTCTGGAAGAAATCGTCGAAACGCAAAGCGAGTAAGTTGAATAAGAACATGAAAAATCCGCGGACCCCGCGGATTTTTTAAAACCATCAAAGGGGGAACCAGATGAGTAATCGCACAAAACAGAGGTCCAAGGATATCCCTTACAAAAGCCGTAATCTATGGTCAGGCATTTTATTTGGACTTGGCATGGTTGCCTTTATAGACGAGACGGTTTTCCATCAACTCTTGCATTGGCACCATTTTTACGACAAGTCTACAACGGATATTGGACTCGCCTCGGATGGATTGTTTCATGCTTTTAGCTGGATCGCGACTATTGGCGGACTGTTTATTCTGGCTGATCTCCGAAGAAAACATGCCCTATTGCTTAGCAGATGGTGCGGAGGGGTCCAGCTCGGGGCAGGTTTTTTTCAACTATACGACGGAACCATCCAGCACAAGCTGATGCGGCTGCACCAAATTCGTTATGTAGACCATGTATTTATCTATGATCTGATTTGGAATATAGCGGCCTGTTTAATGATATTAAACGGTCTATTTCTTGCGGTTCGTTCGCGCGGCAGACACGAGCATGGAGAAGCCTCCACCTATGACCACGAATAACGTTCATCCAATCGGCGGGATCATACCCCAGCTGTTTCTGGCCTTTCCGTTTGTGCTCGCTTTGGTCTTGTATATCCTTGCTGCAAGGCTATCCAATCGGTATCACAAGCCGTGGCCGATCAGCCGCACACTTTGCTGGACTTTGGGATCTCTTATGGCGACAATTTGCGTATCCGGTCCCCTGGCCAATCGTGCCCATGTCCATTTCGAAGCTCACATGGCTGTCCATATGCTATTGGGAATGCTGGCACCATTGCTTATGGCGATGGCTGCGCCGATGACCCTCTTACTGCGAACACTTGCCCCACCTGCGGCAAGACGGTTTTCAAGATTTCTCGGGAGCTGGCTATCGCGCCTATTAACCCATCCCGTTGTTGCATCATCCCTTCATATGGGAGGGCTTTGGTGCTTATACATGACTGATCTGTTCTCTCTTATGCACGAGAGTATCCCTATCTATCTGATCGTGCATATTCATATTTTCTTGGCAGGCTATCTGTTTACAATATCATTGATCTATATCGATCCGATCCGCCACCGGGTCCCTTTCTTGCTTCGGGCAGCCGTATTCGTAATGGCTTCCGCAAGCCATGGCATTCTTTCCAAGCACATCTATGCTTACCCGCCTCATGGAGTTCCGTTAACTCAAGCCGAAACCGCTGGTTTGCTTATGTATTATGGCGGAGATGTCATGGATATTGCTCTTGTCTGCATCCTTTGTTTGCAATGGTTTAGAGCAGCCAAACCCCGAATCGGCCAATTGAACACTCCTATATTTCCCCCGGAAAAGTGACGGACGCTACTGTGCCTGTTGAAGTGGAGCAAATCGCCAATTCCCCGCCCATTTCAACGATAATTTGCTTGGAAATGAATAGGCCAAGGCCATTACCGGTCTGTTTCGTCGTGAAAAATGGAGTAAACAGCTTGTCCATCACTTCAGCGGAGATTCCGGGGCCGGAGTCTTGTACAAAGATGGTCACCGACTGATGCCCTTCTCTAAGACCCAGGACCAGCGTTCCTCCTGTCTCCATGGCTTCAATGCTATTTTTACACAGATTAAGAATGACCTGCTTTAACAGAGACATATTGGCTATAACCGATTTACTATGAGCAATCCCGTAAGTATCCAAATGAATATTTTTCATATTCGTATCCACTTGAATGAGCGGGAGAATATCATGAATTAACTTCGTCATGTCTATCCGTTCCATACTGCTCTCTTTGGGCTTGCGAAGCCATAACATCTCGCTGACCAGTTCATTGATCCGGGACAACTCCGTTAAAATCAAGCTCACATATTCCTGCTCTTTCACGATACCGTTTCTTCTCAAGGTTTCCCCGATGAGATGGACAAAGCCTCTAATACCCGTCAGAGGATTACGTATTTCATGCGCCACCCCGACAGCCAGTTCGCCGAGTGCGGCATTCATCTCCGATAAGCGCAGCATCTTTTCCATGTTTTTGCGCTCGGATATATCTACTGCAGTTGCTATGATTCCCGTAACGTTTCCTTGATTGTAATAAGGACTAAGGGTCTTAAACAGACTTCTCCCATACATCTCGGTTTCAAAACTGATCGTTTCGCCTTGGAGAATTTGATCGTAATATTTTCCTTCCTTCTCGTAGAGATGGGGGAAAATTTCCCGAACCGTTTTGCCATAGCTGTTTGCGGTGGTATATCCGATCTCTTCTGCCATTCTCCCTTCGGCCAGGACGTAATAAAGCTCGCCGTCTTCTCTCATCTTCATTTGTACAACAAAGCCGTTAACCAAACGGATGGTCTGCAGCAGCTCTTCTTTCATTTCCTCATATTTATTTCTTTCCATAGCTTTAACGATTGTGATGTCTCTTCCGGCAATGAGTATGCATGGCATATCCAGGATGTGTATCAGTTCCAGATTCAGCACGCAGGTTACGACATTATTGTTCTTGTCTTTAACGTCAATCTCCAAATCCTGAATGATTCCTCCGTCCAGCAAAGCAGATGTAATCTTCTCTCTCTGGTCCACATTTGTCCAGATTCCCAAGTCAAAGACATCCAGCTCAAACAGCTCGTCATCACCATAACCTAACCGTTGAAAAACCGGATCATTGGCATAAACAAATTCGCCGTCATGGAAAGTTGTAATACAGACGAATTCCGATTTCATATTCAAAATGCGGTTTAACATCAGCTGAGTCAGCTCGCTATTCTGATTCACAAAAAGCTCGTGTTTAAAGCGATCTCTAAGTGATAACATGGTTTCCCCCTACATTCCCGGTCTATATTTTATAGTAGTGATTATACACTTCTACTTAAAAATGGAATAGCGGAAAACAAATTTACCTAGCCGGCTAATGGCAGAGCAAACGAAACAAGCTGGCTCCGGTATAATACCGAAAGCCAGCTTGTTTCTTTGTTGAAAAGGTTATCTTCCATTATTCGAAGTCTGAAATTTAAAGTGTTCCCCAAATCTTTTTCAATTGGTTGAGGCCCTGCTGCACGGCAAATCGGCAAGGCTCCAGACCCTCGAACTCGACGGAAATATAGCCGTCATAGCCCGATTGCTTAACGATGCCAAGCACGCGCCGCATGTCGATATCCCCATGACCAACGATAGCCCCCCGCAAATAATTGCCATTGGCGGAACGGAACCAGCCCTCTCCCAGGTTGCTTTCGGGATGACGCACATAGAAATCTTTAATATGTACCATTGAAGCGTATGCTATGTTATTCGAAACGCCAGAGGCCGGATTCTCGTCAACGCAAAGAAAGTTGCCTATATCCAGAGTTGTTCTGAAGTTCGTCCGGTCCGTTGCATGGATGAGTGTCTGCACGCGGTCGCTTGCCTGCAGAAAATAGCCATGGTTCTCCACGCTAGTCGTAATGCCCTTCGCAGCCGCGTAGTCCGCGATTCGGCGGCAAGCCTCGGCCAGCTTGGGCAGCTCGTTATTGAAATGACGAATTGAGGTGTCAGGTGACGAAGCAACATCGTGACGCATCAATAAGACGCCAAGCTTCGCCGCGATATCCACTTCCCGTTTTACGCGTTCGATCTCCCGCTCGTATTCCGCTTCACTCTTGCCGGCAAAATTCGCGCCAATCAGGTAATTCGAGAGGATAATGCCCTTCTCTTCCGCTCTGCGGCGAACATCTTCGATCAATTGCGGGTTTTCGGTCAAATTAAAACCAAGCGGAACAATCTCGACATGCTCCCCGCCTATTTCCGCTACGGTATCAATGACACCAAGAACGTCCATCTCCCCTGATTGCAACGCTTGATAATAGCTATAAGTGCTTACCCCAAATTTCATTGCTGAATCTCCTCCCAGTGTGGCTGACTCATTAATGGAAATGTCTATTAAATAATAGCACGATTAAATAGTCGCCGCATCCGGCCAATCTCCTGTCGTTGTCAGGCACGGTATATGGACGCCGCATCCGCTCCCAAGTGTTCCGCTATTGCTTAATAGGGCTTTTGCTGCTCGCCGCAAGCTCGTTTCTTCCCCGTATTTATCCGGACTTGTCTCCAGCCGATTAAAAATTCTTTGCTCCGCTTCCCTTGATTCTTCATCCACTTCATAAATACGGAATAGCTGCTGGAACCTCAGGATATTCGACTCCGCCTTCAATACCTTATTTAGACCGGGGTATAGCAGCCAAGAGCGGCAAATATAAACAGCGGGAATTCCCCTGAAAAACTTCCTGGCTAAAAGGAAAGAATGAGACACCTCTTGCGGAGTTAAAGGTTCCCCCTCCGGAATGTGAATATTCAGCACGAGCTGATGCTTTTCCACCGAGTATTCTCCTGCCTTCAAGTTCTCTCCGTCAAATGCCACGGGTTGAAACTGCAGTCTCCCCAAACGAAATAATTGGAGCCTGACATGCTCCTGAAGCCAGTTGTACTCTTCTATGCCATACTCGCCGTAATCCCGGTAGCAGACCTCGCTCCAAATCCGGATATCCTTGAAGGTATCGAAATATATCTGATCTTCAATACCCCGAATCCGGTATTCTTCATAAGCATCCACAGCAAATCTCGCAAAAAGATACAACAGCATTTGCCTGTATCCCGCTGCTCCCGTAACATAACGGAAGAACGAATGGCGGTCCGTTTGAAAATGCTGTTTTAACTTCGCATATTCCTCTTCTTCTAGGCGGAAATCAAAAATGATTCGGCTGGCTTCCTCTCCTAATTGAATTCCTTTACAAAACTCATTTAAATGCATAAATAGATTACTCCTCCAGACTTGTTTCTGTCCCCGCATGTCCGCACTACAAGCTGTTCTTGAACTCTTGAGGCGTCATCCCGTATTGGGTTTTAAACAACTTAATGAAATACTGCGGCTTCTGATAGCCGACTTCATGCGCGATTTGACTGATCCTCAGATCCTTGTGCTTGAGCAATTGAACCGCTTTCTCCATTCGCAGGCGAAGCACATAGTTCGAGAAATTTTCTCCTGCCTCCTGCTTGAATAGGTTGGATACATAGACAGGATGCAGATTGACATGGTCGGCTACCGTTTGAAGGGTTATGTCGATGATGTTGTTTTGTATGAATCGGCGGATTCGTTCCATTAAGTCAGATCGTATATTGTCCGAACGTCTGTCGCTGTAAGCTTTGATTTGAACATAGCTGCCGAAGGCCCATTCTTTTAACGGCTCCACGCTCCAACTGGCATCAATTTTCAACATCTTCTCGATATCTCTTCCAAACACCTCAAAGATCCGTTTCCCTTTCTTGTGCAAATAATAGGAGTATGCTTGCAGCAAGGTGACGTAGATTTCAACCCCGTATTCGCGGGCTCCGCTGCCTGCGCCTTCCAGCTCATCAAATATCCGGTTCAGCTTGCTCTCAAATGCCGTCCACTGCTCGAAATCAATTAACTCCATAAACGTTTGGGAACGATAAAGCTCCGCAAGCGGCTGAATGTCGAAAACTTCCTTTGTTTGCGCCACATGAAAAAAACTTTCCGTCTGATAGCCGATATAATCGGTATAGATCGATAAAGCTGAGTGATACATCGGCATGATGTCTTTTGGGAATCCTCCCGAATTGCTCAGTACAATGGAAACTTTCGACTTTAAATACAATTTGATTTGATGTTGGGAGAGTCTTGCCAAATCTTCTATCGAAGCAGAGCTGTCTTTGCCCGATGGTTCTGCTTGATTGGGTTGCACCAGGAAAATCAGGTAATCATGCGAATCTTTACAATACATCACATTAAATTTATTCGTGAAAACTTCTTCTACAATGTTAAACATGGCATATTCGATCAACGAGAGACTATAAAGATCCGTATTCGAATAATCCTCCTCCACTCTCATGCATAAGAGGATGGCCTCCCTGTCAACAGAAAAGGGAAGCCCATATAAATGGATCTTATCCTTCAAATCTGACAGGGGGTAATTTTTGCCGGATATTAAGTCAAACAAGAACATCTCTCTTAATTTGGGCAAGCTTTCCCGAAAACGGTAAACAAATTTCTGCTGATTTAAGAGCTCGTTTCCTTCTTCCGTAATCCGTTCAATAATATTGCGAAGGGTTTGCTCCAGTTCCTCGTTTGATACCGGCTTGAGCAGATAATCGCATACCTGCTGTTGAAGCGCTTCTCTCGCATATTGAAATTCATCATAGCCGGTTATAATAACCGCCTTCGTGTTTTTCCATTTCTCGTTTATTCGGGCGATCAATTCAAGCCCGGTCATTCCGTTCATATGGATATCCGTTACGACAATATCAACGGAACGGTAATTCAACAGCTCCAGAGCCTCTTCGCCGGAATAGGCTTTATAAACATTGGAGATCCCCATTTGCTCCCACGGCAGTCCGATCGCCAGACTGTCAACCAGGTGTGTGTGATCGTCCACGATCAATATTTCGTACACATTCATTCCCCCTAAAAAGAATTGTCACCCTTACAGCCATATTCAGGCTGTGTGTGATGATTCTTACCTCGAAAGCATTCGGCTTCGATCAGGATACACTTTCCTTACTGCTCCAACTTAATTGGACGCAAAGTCCCCCTAAATGGGATTGACTAAGCTGTAAGCCTGAGTCGCCGCCGTACATTAACCGCAGACGTTGATGAACATTTTTTAGCCCGGATTCTATCTCTTCACTGCTCGAATAGATCTTCTTTCGGATCGACTCGATCATGGAATAATCCACTCCAGTGCCCGTATCCTCAACGGCCACATGGTTCATCCCATCTTCACTCCAGCACCTTATTTGAATCATTCCGTATTCCGAATGATTGTTGAATGAATGCAGAATCACATTCTCGACAAGCGGCTGTACAATTAACCTTGGAACTTCGAGATCCTCCATCTGCGGCTCGATCTCGATATGAAATTCAAAGTCGTCTCTGAGCATGCAATGGATTTCCAAATAGAAATGAATTAAGTCCAGTTCCTCTCTCAGCCCTACCATCTTGTTTCCCGTCTTGGTCGTATATCGGTAATATTTGCTCAAATTCATGGTCATTGAAATGGCGGCTTTGTTTTCACCCAGCTCAATCATGCTCTTGATATAAGCAAGCGTGTTGTACAGAAAGTGCGGGTTAATCTGCGATTGCAGCTGTTTGAGCGTCGCATCCTTCGACCGAAGCTGTTCTTTATACACATCCACAATCAGTTCTTCTATTTTTGACGCCATGGAGTTAAATCGGTCATAAAGAAACCGGTATTCCCCTTTGGGCTTGTCTGTCATCCGTACGGAATAAATCCCTTTTTCGATCAAATTCATGTTCCGGATCATTTTCCGGAAGGGAATCTGAATATTGCGATACATCACAAAGGCAAGATAAGCCCCCATAAACAGAAGCATGCCGCTTATGACATAAAACATGGTCTGGTTCCGGCTGATTGGCGCCATAATATGACTGATTGGTACGTAGTCAACAAGATACCAGCCTAATGATTCCAGTTTTTGATAATGAACCTGATACTTCGTTTTGTCGGATTTAAGCAACATATATCCGCTTTCTTTCGAGGGATCAATCCCCTTAAGCCGGGGTAGAAATTCGTCAATTTGCTTCACATTAACCGAGTAATTATAAATAGGGTCTGCTCCAGGATGGTATAGAAACGGATCCCCCGAACCATTCGCTTTAAATTCGGATAAGGCGCTTCGAAGCGCCCCGACGCCGAATTTAAGCACGACTCGCATATGCGCCTCGCCTGACTCCAATGAATTCTCGGGGTAGGACAGTACTTCCATGAAGTATTCCTCATTGGAATCGGAATAGTATTGCCAAAAGGTATCTTGTGAGGGAAGTTCTTTCGGAAGCGCATTCAGGCTGGAGTTGCTTTTGATGACGATTCCGGTCTTAGGATAGAGAACGGCAATCACCGCTTTCCAATCGCCATAACCGGCAAGCCGATTGATTTCTTCAGAAACGGTTCGATTGATTCGATATTTGCCTAAGACATCGTCAAGCAAATCAGGATAGGCTAAATTTCGCACATCCGTGCTTTCGTACAGCATTTTCTTATAGGTATCCAGCCGGAAAAACAACTCATCCAATTGATTGGCGAACGTTTCAATTTGATATCGCTTCACCTTAATAATCTCGTCCGTCAATACATCCGTGCTTGTTCGATTGGACACGGCAAACAGGAGCAGGATCGGGATAAGTAAAATTAACAAAGTCGCTATCAACTTGGTGAATATGTTAAATCTGCTCATGATCGATCGTCCTCTCAACCTCGGGCCTGGAGTTGGAATTTCGAGAACTGCTTTTTCAATTCGGAAAAAACAATGTCAAAGCCTGCCTTCTTGAGAGCTGCGATGGCATCCTCATAATATGGATCATAACTGGCCAATCCAAAAGTGATAGGCTCGAATTTTTCCTTATAGACCGCCATGACTTGCGCAATTTCATTCTTAACCGGAGCCTCGTTGAAATGAAAACCGAATAGTTTGGAAATGCGAGAATTCTCGTCGTTCTTAAGCATATCAACGATAATGTCATCTTCTACACGGGCAGGCGCGATAAAATAGTCCTTGTTCCGCCACATCCATTCGTACATCAGCTGATCATTGGTCAATTGCTTGATTTTACCGTTGTCCAGTTCGTAATCCTTTCCCTCTACCCCATAAATAATAAAATTGTAATTTTCTTTGCTATGCAGAATCCAATTCATAAACATCATCGCGCGTTCGGGATTTTCCGATGCGGAAGTAATCATAAAGGCTTCATTGCTTGGAGTGGTAATATACTTTGGCTTCTCCTTTGCAAGATAATACTCGCGGAGTCTCGCATTCGGATCGGCATTCCGCGCCGTTTGCAGATTTTCCATCGCTCTGGAGACCGCACCTACACGGAAAAGGAGCTTGCCCGCATTCTCCTGATCAATCTTTGCAGCAGGATTGCCTACAAGATTCTTGTCAATCATCCCCATATTCACCCATGACTCGCGTAATTGAGCTACTTTTTTGTATAAGTCAGATTCCACATAGCTTAATATCTCTCCGGAATCCTCATCCACCATAAATAACATTCGCTCGTCCAATGAAGAATAGTTTCGATCCGTTAATTCGCGCCACAACAATTCATGCCCGCGATCGGTTTCCAAATAACCGTAATAACTAGGATCTATCGCGTGCATGCTTTGATAAAACCGTTCTAAATCGGCGATTGTCTTGATGTCTGTCATGCCGACCTTCTCCAGCAAATCCTGGCGGACCATGACAGAGGAGAATTTCCCGGCGGACGTAAAGGCTTGAGACGGTATCGCCCAAAGCTTCTCGTCAATTCGGTTCTGCTTGAAATTCTCATCGGGTATATGTTGAATAAGATCCTGTCCGTATTGGACCAGAAGCTCATCTAATGGTTGAATATAACCTTTGGTGTAATAGACAGAGACAAACGGTGCGCCGTACCAGAACAAATCGTAATCTTCTCCCGTGGATAAGGCGAGCTCCAGTTTTTGTTGGTAGTTCGACCATGGGATATACGTCAGTTCAAGATTCATATTCAAATCTTTCTTCAGCCGGTCGTTCAGTTCGTTCTCAACGAAGTCGCCCATGCGAGCCGATTGGTCGCCTGGCATGATCACTTTTAACGTGACAAATGTTTCTGGCTTGTCTTCTCCTTTGTTATCCGATGTATCGGCATTATGGGACCCTTGCGTACCTGATAGGCCTGGGCCAAAATAGTGGTTAAATAAGATGTACGCAAGAAATACGAGAAGTATCGCAACCGTACCAATAACAGCAGCAGGCTTCATTTTATAACGCTTCCCCTTCACCATAGAGTCTCCCTGCTAGTCTACACTAATTCTATTAACGTGAATACGCTTCCGTCATAGAACAGGAGCACATGCATGCTAACCTCATGTGCTCCATTATTCATTCCAATATTTAGTTCATAAATTGCACAAACTGCAAGAACCGTTTGATCATAACAGCGGCTTCAGCTCGGCTTGCAATCGCAGCGGGATCGATTGTCGTTTCCGATTTCCCTTTCATTATTTGAGCAGTTAGCAATTCCGCTATCGAAGATTTAGCCCAAGCGCTAATCGAGCCTTTATCCGTATAGCTGCCTAGAACATTTTCATTTACTTGAACCGATTTGTTCACATAGTTCAGAGCTCTGGCTAACATAACGGCCATTTGTTCACGGGTGATTCGTTCATTTGGTTTAAATGAACCATCCGTATAGCCGTTAATGATTCCCGCATCAACCGCTGTTGCAATCGCGTCAGCGAACCAGTCCCCCATGGCTACGTCGCTAAAAGCGGCGGACGTAGCCGGAGTACGGAGTCCAAGGGAGCGAACAAGCAGGGCCGTGAACTCTGCGCGAGTAATCGCTTTGTCCGGTGAGAAGCGGTTAGGCGCGGTACCGTTTATAATCCGCTTGGAGGCCAGCAGCTCGATATCCGATTTTGCCCAGTGGCCTTTCAGATCAGCGAACGTTTTGCTGCCCGAGCTAGATACCACCGCATAAATGCTGTTCCCATTTCGTTTGATTACAACTTCGGAATGTCCCCCGTTATCCTGAAGTACCGATGGAACAAAGGTGAATGTCCCTGTATCCGGGTCGAATAGAAGTGCGGTCGTGTTCGCTTGATCAATGGTTCCCGGCACCCTAACTGATCTCTCGACGTAGGTGCTGCCGAAGCTGGTTATTTCGATTGACTGTCCGTTTGCTTGAGCAAAAATTTTGTAATCCAGGGCAGGGGCAAGCAAGGTCAGCCCTTCTTTACTTGCCTGTTCAGCCAACAGATCCGACGTACGGCCTGCAACTTTGTCGATGACGATACTTATCGTCATCTCTTCAGGGCTTGCGCCCAGCTTTTGCGCTAATGCTGTGAGGCCTAAAGCTTGGACAGGAACCTTATAGCTTCCGAAATCCGTCTGTACAAGGATTGATGCATCCAGCAGCTCATTCCCCGCAAGTGCAGATGACGGCACATTGACCTTCACGCTTCCGCCGTTATTTTTCAATTCGATAATAACGGAATTCGATTTTGAATGGTTGTGAAGAGCACGGAAGGCATCTTGAAGCTTCTTCGAGTCAATGGTTGCTTCGGTTACGCCATTTGTTGACGGAGTAATCGTTACCGCATTTTGTCCCAGCTTGATTCCGTTCTCCGTAAACTCTGGAGCTGGTTCAGAAGTAGTGCCCCCAGTGGACGGATTCGAAGTTGAACCAGACGCAACCGTCACCTGAAATTGCTTTTCCACATTGCCGTCAGACGACTTAGCCGTAATAACGGTACTGCCGACGCCAACAGCCTTGACCAGGCCAGTGGCAGATACATAGGCAACTTTATGGTTAGCCGAAGACCACACTACTCTAGTATTGCTAGCATCTGCAGGAACGACTGAAACATTAACTTGGGCGCTGGAGTCTGGGGACAATTGTATCTGGCCGGCCGTATTCGCCGTTAAACCCGTAACCCTTATTGGGGCCTCGGCAGCACTGTTCGATACGTCTACACGACCCAGACTCAGCCAACCGTCACTATTCTGCTCCGCATTAGCGAAGCGGAATTTCTTGGCGTCCGCATTGATTTGCTCTAACGGATTCACATAACGCATTACTATTTGATAACTTCCATTGCTTAATTCCGGATTGCTAGTGGATTCAAACAGCTTATTGTTATCGAATCCATTCGTATTAGGAAGAACGTCTTTCAGATCCCAACCCGGTTCCCATACTTTTACAATGCCATCTTCTGATTTGGCAGCAAGCTCTACCTTCCAGTTGTAGTAGAACGGCGCTACTCCTTTGTTCTCAAGCTCTACTCCTACCTTCAAGCTTCCATCCGATGCATCCAGATAGGCAGCGGGCACATAATATTCATAGCCCATGCTGCGTGATCCTTCCGTAGCTCTTGCTAATGCCGCGGACTCCAGCGGAGTTTGGAATATTCCTTGCGCAATTAACCAGGATGCATGGGTCAAGCCCAGACTTGTGTAGTAATCTTCACCTTGGGCACCCTCGATTGGCGTCGATGGTTCATTGTATACTGGCGGATCATTGTTCCACATCTTCACTTGAATTTCCGGTCTCATCTCTCCGCCCATGCTGTTCGTTTTCCAGAAATCCGTTACCCCTGCGTCGTTGACTCTTCCCCAGAAGTGCCAGCCCTGCCCTCCGAGGCTTGGCGGAAGCGTCTGGAAAGCAAAGGAATCATCATGATAGCCGACATCGAAATTTTTGGTTTTTAAGATGCTGTTGTCCATCGGATATCGCAACACGAGCTGCGTTTCGTTAAACGCATCGTCCATAGCGGTAAGAACCCGCTTCAGATTAGCATCGGACGGCATCAGGTTTGGCGATTTGATATTCCCGTCATAAGGATAGGTATGCCATTCCCCCCAGAAGCCAATCAATCCGATCATCAAAGATCCGATGCGAGGATCGCCGTCATATCGCGCTCCAAGCGCCCCAATGAAATTGTCTAAGGCTCCCATTAAACGCTCGTCATTATAATTCGGCGCTAAGCTCGTGGCATCCTTACCATTGTTGTATTCCGAATAGGCATACGTCTCAAGCCCTTCATCGATTAGGAACTGCGGTATACCCGAAGGCTTATTCGGATAATCCAGATAGACCCTAAATACGGCATGATTGCCTCTGGACGCTACTGCGTCAAGCCGTTTGTCCAGCTCCGTCCAATTAAAGTCATTCAGGTTGTTCATCAGTTTATTAAGCGGAAGGTAGAAGAACTCCAAGCTGTAAGGCAGCTGTGTCGGCCGGTCTCGCCAATCATCGCCTTCTGTAAAATAAGCTTCCTCAGCTGCATCGTAGAAAGGCAGGAAGCCTTTCAACGGATTATCTACAGGAGCATTTTGATACGCAAGTGCCTGCGTTCCTGCTGGTGATGCCCAAGCTGGCGGAGCCGGGTGGTCAACAGGATCTGTTGTTGGGCCTCCTCCTGATCCGCTTGTTCTGCCGGCTAGTGCATAGAGGCCAATCTGGTCGATGCTGAGAACATTGTCAGATTGATTTTTTGGTCCAAAGCCGAATTGAATTTGAAGAACCTTGCTCGAGTCGAACTCGGCGTCGCAAGCATTGCAGCCTTGCCATGCCGACTGGACGAATGCGCTCCAAGGAATTCGAACCATTCCTTTGTAACCTGCAGCGATAGATAGGGAGCCTCCGCCAAGGGTGGTTGACTTCCAGCCGTCTTCCGCATCGTAGAGCTGTACGTTTCCTCCTTGTTTCAAGGAGAACTCACCTTTAGGCGCATCTGTTACCAGCGAGATATTCAGGTCCATAGCTTTGCTGCTTGGCGATATATTGTTGACCCAGAATGTGAGTCCGTCAAATGCGGACCAATCCTTATCTGTCCCGTTAAATGCCATGCGTTTAATGTTTACCCAATCGGATGCCGATTGGCCCGGAGGAGGGGACACGGAAAATTTCATCGATTGACTGCCATTCGAGAAGTTCACTTGGTCAATCGTTCGAAGCGTAGACGGCTCTCCGGATTCCCAGTCTATCCGCCAAATATTGTGCAAAGCAGCATCGTCCGCATACGATTCGAAATCGTCCAATATTTTATCTGCCCGGTAGAGCATAATGTCATCGATGGTGATGACGTTATGACTATAGCCCGCTGGCGGGTATCCGAACTGAAGCCCGGTTACTTCGCTTGAATCAAGCGCCGCTGCGCATTCTGCCTGAACACCGTCGCACTGCCATGCGGATTGAACGAATTGATCCCAAGCGATTTTCACAACGCCTTTGAAACCCGCGGGCACATTAAGCGAGCTTCCGTTAAATGCCGCAGGGTGCCAGCTTCCATCAGGTGAGATCGTTAAAGCTGACCCGCCTTCTTTTAACCCAAACTCGCCTTTGGCTGCAGGCGTTTGAAGCGCGACATTCAAGCTGAAATTTTTATTGTCGTTTGTTGTATTGTCCACCCAGAAGCTTAGTCCGTCATACTTGGACCAATCTCTCTTGCCTGAAGGAATGGAATGGATAATATTCGACCACTCTGAATCGGCAATTGCAGTCGAAAGCTTTAGGCCCTTGCTTCCGCTCGATTGGCCAAGCACTCTCGTAACGGAGCCCGGCTTGTCGGACCACGCTTCCGTCCATGCTTGCCCAAGAGAAGCGTTATCCGCATAGGATTCGAAATCGTCTATGAGCCCCGGTTTGTCTGAACCTGAACCAGGATCAGTGCCTGGATCCGTACCAGGATCCGTATCTGATTCAACTTTATCCGTAAAGTAGATTTCATCGATAGAGATCGTTCCTGTAGTCCCCCAAGCAGCTTGCGAGATCGCAATGCTCCAGATCGTTTGCGATAGATCTACTCCTTGAGCAGGCAAGTCGATTACGAGATCTTTATAGCTTGTCGTTATCGTATCGCCGCTGAATTGACCAAGTGTTTTCGTCACGCCGCCAATACTGACATTGACCTGATTCTCTTCGCCTCCGGCGGCCCCTTTCACCCGAATGACCAGTTTGCTCGTATCTGCAAGATTTCTTCCGATATTGGTCTCCATCCGTGACATATTCTGAACCTGCAGCGTTAATGCGCCGTCTTCTACAACACCAGCGCCGCTCCCATTTGCAAAATTGCTTGATCCCGTCCATTGGTTCAGATCATTTTGAGTGCTTCCGGACCAGGCTGGAGTCCCGTCGTAATCATCCACAAGCAGGCGCTTTGGCGGGGCCGGCGGCGAAGTTGGAGGCTCCAAGCAAGGTGAAGCGCAATCCCCTATCCGCACTGACCCCAAATTCAGCCAACCTTCGCTGTCTTGATCCGTATTCGCAAATCCTACTCTTTTCGCCTTGCTGCTCATTTCCTCTAACGGATTAACGACTTTCATCACTAAATAGTAGTAACCGTCATTCAAGTCCGGAGCAGCAATAGTCGTATCGAAATAATAGGGTTCACCGAATGGAACATATTTCGGATCACCAGATACATTCCATTCCGGATACGTTCTGATCTCCAAAGGCATTACCTTTGTCATATCCCAGGTTGTATCCCACTCTTTCACAAGCTTTCCTGATGCATTCTTTACTCCCAGTTCTACCTTCCAAGGATAAGTGAAGGGAGCAACGCCGTTATTCTGAATGGTTACGCCAACCTTAAGCGGGTCACCTTGAGCAATATCATTATAATAGGCGCTCTTCACATTCAGATCGTAGCCCATCTTTCTCACGCCCGCGGCAACGGCAGCGTCATTAGCATGATAGTTGCTGATACCGCCTTGGTTGATCATCCACGTCGCATGAGTCAATTCAATATCATCCATGGCGTCATCCACATTAGCGCCGCCGGTAAAGAAATTGCTCTGAATTTCCGGACGCACTTCTCCGCCAACCGATTCCGTTATCCATTTGTTCTCCGAACCGGCTTCCAGCATCTTGGTCAAGAACGAATAATAGGCTCCGCCCATGCTCTCCGGCTGCGTCACGCTTTGCAGCGGATCGCCTTCCTTATATCCGAAGGAGTCATCATGATAGCCCATGTTGTACTCCGATGCGCCAGGCAGGCCGGGATATCGGACTTCAATCTTCGTGTAATCGAAGGCCGCATCATATTCGGTGAAAAGCTTCCCGATCGTTTCCGTACTCGGCATGTAGTTCGGCAATCCGTCTGCAGCATCTTCATCGTAAGGGTAAGTATGCCACTCCCCCCATAAACCAACGAGGCCCATATGAATAAATCCAATGCGCGGATCTCCGTCATACTCTGCTCCGAAAGCTCTAATAAAGTTTGTCAAATACGTTACCATTAATGGATCGTCATAATCAGGCTCATCTTGGTTAAAGGTATCGTTATGACGCATGGCAACGCTGCTATCGTGAATAAACGCCGGTATGGCATCCTCTTTTCCCGGATACTCAAGATAGACTCTAATCGCCGCCTGATTCCCTCTTGCCGCAATGGCATTTAGCGCCGGCTCAAGACCAGCATCGAATGTATAGGAATTCGGGCCATTCATCACCGCTTTCAGCGGGACATAATACCATTCCAAGCTGTGCGGGAAGGAAGTCTCCGTTTCCCACGGATAGAACGGCGCGAATCCTTTCAGCGGATTGTCCAGCGGGCTTGGGGCATAGGTCAGATCATGCTTGGTTAGAGCACTATCCACCGCTGGGCTGGGATACGGATTAGCAGGTACGCGCGCCGGGTTCGGATCCGCACTTACTTTGCTCGCGGCATTCCCAAAGAGCGTGCCCAATAACAAGCTTACAATGAGCATAACTTTGAATGATGTCTTCCCAATATCGTGCACGGAAAATAGCTTCATCAAAATCCTCCTCTTCCTATTTGAAAGCGCTGTCAATAAGAGGTTTACTTTTCTGCCTATGGCCAACATCCAGTGAGAAAAACAGGTTAATCCGGACTCGAAGAAGTCCGGATGCCTTTTATCCTTTTGTCGCGCTGAAGGCGATGCCTTCAATAAATTGTTTTTGGAATATAAAGAAGAGGATAATCATCGGAACGACAGCCATAAAGGCACCTGCCATTAACACCGGGTAATCGGTCCCAAACATGGATACTAGCGTCGCTATGCCTGATGACAAGGTCATCTTCTCTGGAGAGCTATTAATAATAAGCGGCCATTGCAGCTCATTCCATGCCCATTGCAGTTGAATAATAACAATGGCTACCAAAGCCGACCTGACTAAAGGAAGCATGATATGCCAATAAATTTGAAACGGATTGCAGCCATCCAGAACGGATGCTTCTTCCAATTCCTTGGATATACCCATAAAAAATTGTCTTAGAAGAAAAGTAGCAAAAGGGCTGATTAACGAGGCAATCCAAAGCGCGGTAACGGTATTAACGAGTCCCAATTCACTCATCATCATGTATTGCGGCGTATAGAAAACGGGATTTGGCACCATCATGACCGAGAGAATCAAGATAAAGAGCAGAGAGCTTCCCGGAAACCGTATCCGGGCAAAGGCATACGCCGCCATCGAACTAAAAATAACCGGAAATACGGTCTTCATTACCGCTGATATAACCGTATTCAGGTAATAATGCGGAAACTCCGATTGCTTGATCGCCTCAATATATCCTCTTAAGCTGGGGGCATCCGGAAAATAACGGATTGGAATTTGCGTAGCTTCCGTCGTTGTCTTCAGCGAAGTCAGTACCATCCATACAAATGGAACGAGCATGGCGATGGCGCTGATAATAAGAATGATATGAACAACCAGGTTGATCTTCTTAGGCGATAAGCTGTGCATATTTAGGTCTTCCCCCTTCCTTAGTCGTAGTAGACCCATTTTTTCTGAAATGCAAATTGGATGCCTGTCAGCGCAAGGTTAATCACCAGCAATACATTGATAATGGCAGCGCCATAATTGCGATCATTATAAATGAAGCTGTTCTGGTAATAGGCATAAACAAGCGAGCGAACCGACGGAAGCGCAACATTCGTCTTTCCGATAATCAGATAGATAGAGTCGAAGATTTGCGTAGCTCCAATTAATAGAATGATGCTTGTGAAAAACAGGGTTGGCGTTAACATGGGAATCGTAATGAATCTAAACTTGTTAAATCTCTTGGCGCCGTCAATATCCGCCGCTTCATAAAGGGATTTCGGTATCCCTTGCAAGCCTGCGAGAATCAGCAGCATATTCATGCCGATTGCCCCCCACACGCCAACGATAACGAGCACGAGCATGGCATAATGGCCATTAGACAGCCATGCCATACGCGTCCCCAATAAATGGTTGATAAGTCCGAAGTCCTGGGCGAATAAGACAACCCATACCATCGCTGCCGCGGCGGGCATGGTCACTTGAGGCAAGAAAAAAATAACACGATAAAGGGAAACCCCTTTAATCTTCGTATTTAGCAGGACGGCAAACAAGGTAGAGAGCACCAGCGTAACAGGCACAAACATAGCCACATAAAGCAGGGTATTGCGTAAATTCTGCCAAAACTCTTCGTCATGGACTAACTTGACATAGTTATCAAATCCAACCCAATGGTTAACGGTTCCGAAATTTGAAGAATGCTGGAATCCCAGCAAAATCGATTGAACAACCGGCCAACCCCAGAAAACCAATGTGCCTATGAGAGTTGGCGCAATCATGAAATAGGCCCACACATATCTGCTTCTGGAATTCAATTTCACCACTCCCTATTCATTCGAGACGTTCCTAATCGCTAGGAACGTCTCCTGAATCTCTTACCTTTGTTCAGTACGCTTATTTCGTATCCGCGATTGCTTGATTCATCATCTCAGCGACTTTCTTCGCGCCTTCTTCCACCGAGAGGGCTCCGCCCCATACCTGGGACATAATCTCAGGCTCTTTCGCGAACCATACCGGATACGCCATCGAACCGCTTGGATACGGTGTTGCATCCGCAACTTGTTCGGTGAATACTTTCAGATTCAAATGCGGTCTCGACGTCAGCCATGCGTCCTGCGTGCCGTTGAATGCCGGGATAGCGGCACCCATTTCCGCCGTAATTTCAGCTGCTTTTTGGGATCCCAGGAATTTCAGGAACTGCCAAGCTTCTTCCTTGTTTTTACCGCTTGCAGACATCACGTTGCCGAGGCCGTTAATGATATTGGCTCTTTTCGCCTTGCCCATAGGCAATTTCGCCCAATCCCATTTCCCCTTAATAATGTCGCTGCTATCAATATCGCTGATCCGCCATGATCCGTCGAAGATCATCGCTAATTTGCCGGATTTGAACATCTCTGTTGCTTCCATATCCGTCATTTGTTGATGAGTTGGAGAAGCGCCGTCAACCGTCATTTGATAACGGGCTTGCAAAGCTTCGATGGAAGCCGGATCATCGTACCCCGACTTGCTCATATCATCGGAAATAATTTTACCGCCGTTAGCCAAAATATCGTTCCAATAGCCGGTTTGCGTATCCATCTTTGCTCCAAATCCATAGATGCCTTTGTCAGGCTGGCTCAGCTGCTTGGCAACCTCGGCCAGCTTTGCATAAGTCCAAGTGTCGTCCGGATAAGGAATGCCCGCTTGATCGAACAGCTCTTTGTTGTAGGCCAAGCCGATCGTGTCAAAATCCTTAGGGATGCCATAGTTCTCGCCGTTCAGCGTATAAATGGAAGCAAGGTTCGCTGCATAATTATTCAGATCAATCTCTCCGGCCTCAACCTTGCTTGTGATCGGCTCGATGAATTTGCCCGTTGCATAGGTGACGAATTGACCTCCGTGCATCCAGAAAACATCAGGCAGCGTTCCGGCAGGAGCAGCAGCGGACATTTTTGTCCAATAATCGCCCCACGGAATAACTTCGACCTTCACCTTAATATTGGGATTTTGTGCCGTAAACTCTGTAGCAATGGCTTCCATTGCCGGCTGCTGAATTTTATCCCAAATGGCATAGGTAAGCGTTACGTTCTTTTTGGGTGCTTCAGTCGCTTCCCCGGCATTGCTGCTTGCACTGTTGTCCGGTTTGTTATTCGGCGTGTTGTTCGAGTTGCTGCTGCATGCAGCCGTTACTAAGGACAGAACCATCATGACAAGCGCTAGCGTGAATGAAAATTTGTTTCTTTTCACCATTTGACATCCCCCTAATGAATTTGTTTAGGCAAAAATTTGCGTAAACTGCAAACCGTTCTGCCTCTTTACACGTTAAGTTTAATCGATTTGTACAACCGCTTTAAATGCCTCTTTTTTAAGATTTTATGCCTAATTATTAAGATGAAAAAAGGTTTGCATTCGAATACGGATTCATCCATAATATCAATAAATAATTGCGCAAATTATTTCATAACACAGATTGGGAGTGTCTGCGATGACGATCACTGTATTGCAAAGAGAGCCAGGAGAATTCTGGTGGGGAGGCGTTATAAATGAAGGACATCTTATGCCGTTTGGCGATCGGCCGCATTCGCGCGATTTGCGTTTGACGGATGATAATCAAGCTGCCCCCTTATTGCTTTCTAATAGGGGAAGATATATTTGGTGCGAGGAGCCGTTTGCCTTCACCTTTAATGATGGCTACCTTACTATCGATCATAAACAAAAGCTCGCGATCGAAGAAGGCCATGTTACCCTTCAAGGCGCTTACCGCCATGCCTGCAGCAACCATTTCGCGCCTTCCGGCGTTACGCCCGACAAGCTGGCTTTTATGGCGCCTCAATATTGCACATGGGTAGAGATGTTTTACGAACCGACACAGGACAAACTTCTTAATTATGCGAATTCTATTATTGAGCACGGCTTCCCCCCAGGCGTGTTAATCATTGACGATAACTGGATGCAAGACTACGGAACGTGGGACTTTAACAAGCATCGATTCCCCGATCCCGCCGGGATGATAGAGACTCTGCACGAGTTAGGGTTTAAAATCATGCTCTGGGTATGCCCGTATGTGAGTCCCGACAGTATCACGTTCCGGCAATTACTCGGCAAGGGCCTCTTAATGAAGCATGCGGATGGAGCACCTGTCCTGCGGAGATGGTGGAATGGCTATAGCGCGGTTGTCGACTATACAAGCGGGGAAGGAGCCGCTTGGTTCAAGCAGCAGCTGGACAGGCTGACCCAAGATTACGGAGTTGACGGATTCAAGCTTGACGCGGGAGAACCCATACTGCCCGGCCTGCTAAATGACGTTTCGCAGGAAGTCGCATGGTCGCGTCCCGTCCTTCCCATGGAAGATTGCGAATCATACGCTCGACTCGGCATCGGATACTCCCTCAGCGAATTGCGCATGTGTTGGAAGCTTGGAGGGCAAGCGCTCATCCAGCGGCAACGCGATAAAGCGCATGCCTGGGATGCGACTGGACTTGGGGGATTGATTCCTAATGCGATTGCTCAAGGCCTCATGGGCTATGCGTATAATTGCCCGGATATGATTGGCGGAGGGCTCGATGGAGACATCAATTCACCGGAATTCCGTTTTGATTCCGAACTATTTGTTCGTTATGTGCAAGGTTCGGCACTATTTCCTGCCATGCAGTTTTCCATGGCGCCTTGGCGAGTATTAAACGGCGAGGAATTGTCCTGGTGCATGGACGCCGTCCAGATCAGAACGAAGTTAGGCCCACTGCTCTCCGAGCTTGCAAGCGAAGCAGCGGAAACCGGTCTTCCTATCATGCGCAGCATGGAATTTGTTTTTCCGCGCCAAGGCTATCATACAATTCAGGATCAATTCATGGTTGGCGACTCTATTCTTGTGGCCCCGGTGTTGGCCAAAGGACAGACGGCTCGCATGATCCAATTCCCGGAAGGCCGATGGCTCGGAGATGACGAAAGCGTAGTCGAAGGCCCTATCCAGCTTGAAGTTCAGGCGCCTCTTTCTCGCTTGCCATGGTATCGAAAAATATAATCCTTACTTTGAGGAGATCAAAGCCTATGAAAACAATCAAATTAGCTGTAATAGGAGCAGGAGCACGAGGTTTCTTGTCCTATATGCCGTATGTTCAGAGGTTTCCCCGCGAGGTAGAAGTGGTCGCCGTTGCCGAACCAAACGAAGAGAGAAGACAAAGATTTGCGGATGCCTTAAACCTGACTTCAGAGCAGCTCTATTCCACATGGGAAGAGCTTTTGAACGAGCCCAAGCTCTGTGATGCGCTCCTTATCTGCACGCAGGATCAGATGCATTACGAGCCTACGGTTGCCGCACTCCGTAAGGGGTATCATGTCTTACTTGAAAAACCGATGTCCAACAGCCCTGATGAATGCGTCGAAATGGAGAAAGTCGCTCGCGAAGAAGGGCGTTTGCTCTCGATCTGTCACGTTTCGAGATACACCCCTTTTTGGCAAAAAATGAAGCAGCTCATCAGTGACGGTTCTATCGGAGACGTCATGTCCATTCAACATAATGAAAACGTCGGTTACCTCCACTACGCCCATAGCTTTGTTCGAGGCAATTGGCGGAACGATGCTCTATCAAGTCCAATGATATTAGCCAAGTCTTGCCACGACATGGATCTGATCCGCTGGATTGTGGATGCAGACTGCACAAAGGTCAGTTCCTTTGGTTCGTTAAGCCATTTCCGGATCGACAATGCGCCCGCGGGCTCGACTGACCGATGTACGGATGGCTGCGCAGTTGAATCTGTCTGTCCTTATTCGGCCTTACGATTTTATATGCAGGACATTGAATCCAATCATTTTGCAGCACTCATAGCGGATCCGCCTACCGAAACGAATCGAATGAACGCCATACTGGGAGGTCCCTATGGCAAATGCGTCTATCGGACGGATAATAATGTCGTGGATCATCAAACGGTAAATATGGAATTCGAAAATGGCGTTACCGTTATGTTCAGCATGAGCGGGTTTACGCGTGATATTAATCGTATCGTCCAGGTGATGGGGACCAAAGGAGAAATTCGCGGCGATTTGTTAAGCGGCCGTATCGATCTGTTTGAGTTCTCAACCGGCACGCAGTCTGTCATTCAAATTCCAACCGGCCAAAGCGGACATCAAGGCGGCGACGACGGGATCATGCGGCAATTTCTGTCCGACCTCCGGAATGAACGTTATATCGATACCTTAACCTCAGCGCAAGCCTCTCTGGAAAGTCATCTCATGGCCTTCGCTGCCGAGGAATCCAGGCTGAATGGCGGCGCCGTTGTAGACATGAAGCTGTTCCGTCAATCTCTTGCATCATCCTCTCTAAGCGATACTGCAGTAAAATAAGGGATTATTCCGGATTCGCCTAAATGATAGGGACTATGTCGATTGCAACTCCATTACGTTGGATTTACTCCACTAAAATCAGCTAAAAAGAGAGGCCGCATAATGCTGCCTCTCTTTTCATGTTTGCCCTGTATTATTCGAAACGAATCTCGTCTATCCAGACGGAGCTGTTGCCTCCGTGCCAAAATGTCATCGTCAATTGGCCAGGGGTGGTACGATCTACCCCTTTTGACACCAAATCGATATCCACATCCTTGTAGCTTGTTGTAATCGCATCCCCGCTGAAATCCGCCAGTGTCTGGGTCACTCCGCCGAGCGTAAGCTGGATATGATTCTGCTCGCCGCCATTTGCGCCTTTGATGCGAATCACCATCTTCGAGTAACCGCCGATGTTTTGGGTAATATCCGTGCCTAACCATCCGTTGTTGTTGTACTCCAGCTTCAATGCCCCTGAGTCAATTACGCCTGCATTGTTCAGGAAACTGTTTGCGCCTGACCATTTGCCAAGATCGTTGCTTCCCGGCCAGCTTGGCGAGTTGTCGAAGTTATCCACCAGCAAGACATTGGTTCCGCCTCCGGCATTTGTCGTTACATTAACCGCTGCGCTGGCCGCCGACAGATTACCCGCTGCGTCTCTCGCTTTCACCGTATACGTATATGCCGTGTTGGCATTTAATCCGGTATCCGTGAAGCTGGTTGAAGCTGACGTGCCCGCTTGATTTCCGTTTCTGTAGATGACATACTGCGTAACGCCGACATTGTCCGTCGAAGCGGTCCATGCTAAGCTGACGCTGCTCGATGTTTTTCCAGGCACGCTCAGATTGGTTGGGGTCGTTGGCGCTTGCGTATCACCGCTGCTACCGCCGCCGCTAATCTGAATGCGGTCAAAGTCAGGTGCCCATCCCGTCGGATTAGAGAAATGGATGGTGTTATTGCCTGCATTCAGCTGTACTTGCGCCGTAGCGGTGCCAATTGCGGTCCAGCTTCCCGTGCTCGGCATGTTGAGTGTAGAAGGCGATCCACCGTTCACTCGTATTTGAGCGGAACGAGCCTCGCCGCTGAGGTAAGACACGGTCATCGTATACGTTCCTGCTGCCGACGCACTTATTCCGTTGAATTGCAAAGTGCCGTCATTGTTCCCGACATACCCCACTTTCGAGCCTCCTGAACAGGTACTGCACGAGGAAATAATCGCTGCCCCAGTCCGCGTATTCGCAGCAGCCTCTGCTTCATAGGCCGTCAAAGTACCGCCTCCGCCGGAAGCGTTAGTGGTCGCACTAACAGAGCTGCTTGCGCCGGATACGTTCCCCGCTCCATCCTTGGCTCTGACTGCGTAGCTGTAACTCGTATTGGGGCTTAGGCCGGTATCCGTAAAGGTATTGCCGTTTGCGGAACCTGCGAGTGCGCCTCCGCGGTAAATATCATAACTGGTCACACCTACGTTGTCGGTTGAAGCCGACCATGTCAGACTGACACTGCTTGAAGTCGTCCCGCTTACTGCCAGATTCCCTGGAACCGTTGGCGCTTGAGTATCCGCGCTTCCTCCGCCGCTATAGCCGCCGTCATATGGCGTTTGGGTCAGGTTATACGAAAGCGTATTATCCGGCTTCAGCTGATCGAAAGGCCCGATGTTCTGGTCAGCGGGATCCATACCGATGCCCACTTTACCAACCGGAGTTCTGCCGCCTGTATAATAATTCGTATTGGCAAATCTGGCGCTTGGCTTATAACCGTAAGGGTCCAGAATGGAAAGTGCCAAAGTATATGTTCCCGCCGGCATATTGGATGGAATGGTAAATGCACCGGAGACTTGTTGAACGGCAGGCGCTTGATTGTATTGACGCGTCGCGGCGTTCCAATCGTCACCCGGCATCCAGTTCCGTATATCCACGCCGTTGAAAATGCCTTTCCAGGCAACCGTACGATCGCTTCTCAGCAAGCTGGCTTCCACAGGCCAGTTATAATAGAACGGCGCCGCCCCTTTGTTCACAACGGAAAAGGACACGTTCATCGCCCCCCCTGGCTGCACGCTGCCGGAATATGTAGCCTGGTTGATGACGAATCGATAGCCGAATTCCTTCTGCATTAAAGCGGCTCCTTGCGAAACGGCGGAATTGCCCGCATCGTACAGATCAATCCATCCGAGACTTGTTGTATGTGTTTTTTTGATCCAGTCGATGACATAGTTCCGATGGTTCGGATCGCTTAACGTGTCATTGGGAGAATCACCCGGCTGAATTTGCTTCTGTCCCCAATCGTAGGCAACCTCGCCTCCGTTAACCTGCGTTCTCCAGACATTTCTTGCAACAATGCCTTCCCCGCCTGACAGGTCATCGATTAATGCGAATGAATCCCACAGGAATCCGAAGTTGTAATTTTGGAAGGTATCGGGATACCTCACCTGTACTTTCTTGTTTTGGAAAGCTTGCGAAGCAGCGTCGCCTAACGCGGTCTGGAAGGTGAGCGGCATCCGGTCAGTCCCGTCGGCAAGCTTATCCGGCCAAATATGATGCTCTCCCCAATTCCCCCACAAACCTAACTCGATATAGGCGACTCTCGGGTCATTATCCCAAGCTTGACCAAGCTTCTGGATGAAAGCCGTCAGACGGCTTTTCAATGTTTCCGTCGTCCATTGTGTAGTCACGTCTCCATGAGGAACGCCTTGCGGCCAATACTCTCCTCCGTTCGGGTAGACGATGAATACGCGAGGGATGACCTTTTTATTCTGACTTTCAATCCCAGCCCACGCCGTATTGCTCCAATCCTTAATCTTCTGGACGGAGTCGGACGCCGCATTCTCCAAATCGGTGTATTTGATGTAGTGCTTAAACACAGTACCGTATTCATGATTGGAAAACCCTGTGTCATTCATAAAGCGAGTAGGCCTAAATCCCTTTAGAGGATTTTTGAACGCCTCTTGTGTTTCCGTTAAATTCGCAGTGATTGGACCAACCGCTGCCGACGCTTTGCCAGGAAACGGCAGTGCAAATGAACCTCCTGTCAGTAACACGAATGACAACAGTACCGTAAACGCTTTCACAAATGGACTTGAATAAATGCCCTTCATCAATCATCCCTCCTCGAGTAGTGAAAATTTATGCAAATAAGTTGCGCAACTATTTTGCGTTCTTAGTATATTCTACCATCGATTACTTCGTCAATCACTGAAAACGCAAATAGCCGTCCCCAGATCAGCGAATGATCTGAGAACGGCTATTTGGTTCATTCGGGAGAGAGCATGTTACAGCTTGTTCGCCACTTTTGAGCATGATTCCCGCTCTATGATCTCGGTCTTAAGACTAATGTATACCTCTGAAATATTCTTGTTCGTTATCCATTCCGTCAGCACTTTTACGATGATTGAGCTAATATCATATCTAAACCGTCGAACGGTCGTTAATGGCGGAACCATGAATTCCGATAGCTTTAAATCATCAAAACCCACCAAGGAGACGTCCTTGGGAATACGGAGGTTCATCTCAGCCAATGCCTTCATAGCCCCATAAGCAATGATATCGTTAAAGGCGAAAATCGCCGTTACAGACGACTGATCGCTCATCAATTGTTTCGCTGACTCATAACCATGCGCGGGATCGAATGCACCCATTACAACATTGGTGTCGCTCCACGGCATTTCCAAATCACGAAACGCGTCTTTGCAGCCGTCCAGCCGGTTTAAATTAACCAGATGATTCTTCGGCCCCGCAATCATCCCGATTTGCCGATGCCCCAAACCATGCAGATACCGAATAACCTCATAAGCGCCTTTTCGGTTATCGTAGTCAATATAGTTCTGACCGGTCTTATAGGTTCTTCCATTCGTAAACACATACGGAATTCCGAGTCTATTAAATTCTTCAAACATCTTATCGCCAACAAACGGGTCAAATATGATCGCTGCGTCCACTTTTTCCTCGCCCAATAGCTTATAGGCCGGAGAGGACTGCAAGTCCGTGTAATGCTTCACAATATGAATCTGATGACCGTATGCTTCAAATTCATCCTTTAAGTGATTCAAGTCCGCAGAGGTAGACGGGTCATTATCGAAGAAGTCATTATCGCCCGGTACGATCACGACTATATTATAGGATATGCCTACGAGCTTGGAGGGAGCGGTCCCCGGCTTTAAATGTTCATTCGCAATATCCAATACTTTTCTGCGGGTTTCCTCGCTGAAGTTGCCCTGGTTGTTAATGATTCTGGAGACGGTGCTAATTGAGACATTTGCTTTTTTTGCAATTTCTTTAAGTTTGATATGAGCTCCCTCCCATTCTTGAGAAAATTTTTGCACAACAAGGAAATTATATCGTTTATTATTGTATCCAGTCAATCATGCGCCGCAGCTCACTTGTAATCCAGCTATTTCCTTTAAAACAACAAAAAGTCTGTACCTCTAAAAGGTACAGACCCCTATTAACATCATCCTCTCTTTTTAAATTTCCTCAAACGAGAGGTTCATCGGCTCGTCGAGCAGATCGGTTGTCAATTCCAAATTGGTTGTGGGTACACGCTCATCAACAACTTCGAAAGTGAAGCGGTCCATCCAGACCGTTCCCTTCCCCGACAATAAAACACCGAGCCCTGGTGCCTATGTTACCATTCAGTCATATACTCTCGTGATTTCTTTATTAAACCAATGAACATAACCACAACGGTCGCAAGTTAATAGATTCACTGAACGATTAGCAAAATCAAGGTTAAGGAAACTCAACAAAGCCGTATTTAACTGTGCATAACCTTTTCAAATCTATTGTAATTACAATGAACACAAATAACCGTAATCCCATTAGCGCTATATTGACCTGGTCCCTTGGCTTCTTTAAGATTTTTGGCAAATAACTTAAGAAATCTCTTTGCTCTATTCGACAAAGCTCTGCACCCTTTCTTCGACTTCTTCGCCATTCATATGTTTTCCTTTTATACGCCTCCTTCCGTTCGAAGGTTACGGTGTGCCTCGTTACTCCCATAAAAAAAAAGCAACTGGTTAATCCAGCTGCCGTCAGTCATGTACTCACTAAACTCTTTGTATTCATCAATCTAATTTATGTACCTTTTCCAGCTAAATATCTAACAGGGATACTCTCTATGTCAGATAGAGAGCATCCCATCTCCCCTTCTATAAGGTGTATACGGAGGATGCGTCCAAAAACTAAGCCATTATAGATTTTTACCCTCTATGCGATCTGCATAATAACAAGATGTGCGGAATCCGACCTGGTCCCTCCAGCTAATGGAGTAATTGTGAGTGCCGCGGCATTACCTGCAGGATTTCGAACTGTGAGTACTGAATTAATGACCGTTGTTTGCACAAGCGCCATTCCTACTATTTGAGATGTTCCTGTTGCACGCCCAACCACCGTATAAGCTAGGTCAGCGCCATTTAGCGTTAAAAGCAATTGACCCGCTTCGTTTACGTTTACCTGAAACAAAACCTGATATGTGCCAATTGCAGCCAAGTTAAATGAGCTCGCATTTAAACGGGTAATTGCTGTCCCGCTAATTGGGCCATCTTGCGGAAAACTAACGTCCGTATTAGGAGCCACAGTTGCTGCATTGTCAGGAGGCATCAAGGCAAAGAAGTCCGCAAAGCCTAATACTCCGCCTGTCGGCCCTGCAGGTCCCGCTGGTCCCGCTGGTCCCGCTGGTCCCGTTGCTCCTGTTAGACCCGTCACTCCAGCTGCGCCAATTGCTCCTGCAAGCCCCGCTAATCCTTGGGGTCCAAGTGCTCCTGCAAGTCCTTCAGGTCCAAGTGAACCAATCGCTCCTACAAGGCCTGCTACTCCTTGGGTTCCAAGTGCTCCTGCGAGTCCTTGGGGTCCAAGCGCGCCAATCGCTCCTGCAAGGCCTGCTGCTCCTTGGGGTCCAAGTGCTCCTGCAAGTCCTTCAGGACCAAGTGCGCCGATTGCTCCCACAAGGCCTGTTAATCCTTGAGGTCCAAGCGCTCCTGCAAGTCCTTGAGGCCCAGCCTCTGCAATTGCTCCCCCAAGTCCTCTTAATAATTCCTGTCCGTTTAGCGGGGGGCACTTTATACAAACATGCTTCTTATGCGGATGACGTTTCTTTTTTTTGCCCTTTGGATGGCATACAATAATGGGTTTCTTTTTGCACCGTTTTTTTATAGCGGGACTCAACACGACACCTCCTATAAAGATTGTACAGTGTACGCGAGTTGTTTTTCATCAGCATGGACTAATAGCCAGCTATTGGCTAGACTAAAAACTATTTATAGAAAAATGGGTTAATGATAGGATTGTTCGTTTTAATTCAACTCCCTTTACTTCAACAAAAACCGGCAGCGGATCACTGATCTGCTGCCGGTTTTTGTTTTGGACTAATGTTCCCAGTTAGCTGATCCCCCACCACCCAACCTCCTCCTTATTTTCCCAGCATATTATTATTCTCGCCCTCCTTCCTACTTGGCTATCTATTTGACTATGAAATTTTTATGGGAACCTGTGTAACATGAGAACTTAATATGATTTTGACATCCCCTTGACAAAGTATTGATAGAATTGCTTGGTTTAGGAATTTACATAGAGAGGGAGAATTCACCAGCGTATACAAAATGAATCGTACTAATGTCAGGAGTGGAGTCACGAAACAATCAAGTCACGACAAATAAACAAAGTAAGGATGATGGACCCTGTGGGAAATTTAATCAACAAGTACAAGATCACAACGGCGATTGCTTTAACCGTTACAGCTGCCTTCAATTTGACCTTTGGTTCTGTAGCTGTACGAGCTGAATCTGCGCCAACAGACAATATGCATGTTTTAACGAATGAGAAAATATCCAGCGGCATTCAATATACCGAAGAAGATATTAGCAATTATTACAATACCGGCAATCGCATGAGAGTGAATAAGCTGGAGATCAATCCTGCCGACAGCTATACGACCATCCTTTCCGGCAAGGCGGCGGATACCGTTAATGCTATGGAAACGATCGGCGATCAAGCGCAGCGGGAGATTTTGAAAGGCAATCAGATTGTAGCAGGCGTCAACGCCGATATGTACGATATGAGCACGGGGATGCCGCTCGGCATGATGCTGAAGGATGGGGAGCTTATTACGAGCCAGGGACCGGACGAGAAATCCGGTTCCTACCGCACCAGCTTCTATATGAACCAAGACAAGAAGCCCGGAATTAGCCCTCTGCATGTGGAAGGTTCGGTAACAGTAAATCAAACGGATTATGACGTTGACTTGTTCAATCGAAATCAAGGCGTGTCCAACGCGTTTGTCATCGATACGGCCGACATTACAAGAGATCATAAACTGACGCACTTCTACGGAGACGCCCAAGGAAATGCCGCATTTGCATTGGTTCGCGTCGACAATTTCACCGGCGTTATTCCCGGTCAAGAGTATAGCGGTTCGGTTGAGAACATTTATACGGCCGACGGCTTTGAAATTCCCGAAGGGTATGTCGCATTGGCGGGTTACGGGGACAAGAAGGCCGCGATCGAAGCGATGGCAAAGGGAGACGAAGTGAATTTCCGCTATGACTCATTCGTTGACGGGACGCTCAACAATAACCTCGCAACGTCCGTTGCCTTCAACACGTGGCTTGTACGTGACGGGCGCGCGCTGACGGCTGATGAGATGCCCGACAAAACTGCGTTCACGACAGGTCCCAATGCACGGACGGCACTCGGCATCCGAGCGGACGGAAGCCTTATTGTCGTGACGGTCGACAAGCCGAGCACGGCGTTCAACGACAGTATCGGTACCTCGCTTCCCGATCTCGCCAAATATTTGGTAGATAACGGAGCCATAAATGCGCTGAACCTGGACGGCGGCGGCTCGACCGAGATGATTGTCCGCAAAGCAGGCGGCGATCGTCCGGTTACCGTCAACCATCCGAGTGATAACAGTTCGCGGGTGGTCACGAGTTCTTTGCTGTTCGCCAGCACCGCAACCAGGACTGGCAATGTCGGCAACGTGGTCGTGGATAAGAACGTTACGCTTTATCAAGGCTCCGGATACGATTTCTCCTATCGGGTAACGGATGAGTTCGGAAACATCATCGATAACGCCGCCAATCCGGTAACATGGGAAACGACGCTTGGCACCATCGATGAAAAAGGACACTATACCGCGCCAAAGGAACCGGGTAGCGGTGAAGTGACAGCCGTCGTTAACGGCGTCAAGGGCAGCGCGAAAGTGAATGTCGTGGATTCGTTCGCTTCGATCGCTTTTACGGCCAACACCAGCGTGGTCATGAAGAAGGACGAAACGCGCCAATTTGAATTTATCGCTTTTGATGCCTCCGGCGGCAAGGTGATCGTGGATCCTTCGCAGGCCGCGTGGACCTTAACAGGAAATATCGGGACGGTTAGCGAGAGCGGCCTTGTTACGGCAACTGCGGAGCACGGCTCCGGAACGCTGACGGCGACGATCGGCAGCCAGACCATTACGGCTTCCATCTCGGTCGGGCTGAAGGAACAGGTCATCGACGATTTTGAAACTTATCCGATCGAGGGCTATAACCTCGGCGGTTACGGCTACGGCAATGTCAACCAGTATGCGGGAAGCGCCGGAAACAGCACGATGCTGAGCCTTTCCTCGGACATCAAGCATTCGGGTAAGAACAGCTTTAAATTGGACTATGATTTTTCCCTTTGGACCAAACAATTGAACGGAACCTTAAACTGGATTCCGCACTGGTACACGGGAAGCAAATGGCCGGACGAACTCGCCGCGCAAATGGACTCCACATATAAAACCGACGTTTATCCGAAGAAATTCGGAGTTTGGGTATACGGAGACGGCAAAGCACCTTGGCTTAGAGCGATTTTCAAAGACGGCAGCAATGCCAACAAGACAGTGGACCTGACAAGCGAAACCCAGGACGTCAACTGGGTCGGCTGGAAGTATGTTGAGGTAGCCATTCCTCAGGGCTGGCAGCTGCCGATTAGACTGAACTATCTGTACTCGGTTGAAACGGACAAATCGAAGGCGCCTTACACGGGTTCGATTTATTTCGACGATATGAAGTTCCTATACACCGATGAAGTGACGGATTTCAGCGGTCCTGAATTTACGGAAACCACCCCTTCGTCGAGCAATGTGTACAGCAATACAATCAATTTCTCAACTGTCATCAAAGACAAGCTGTCCGGGGTCAATCGTGACCGAATCACGGTCAAGGTCAACAATACGGATCAGGCGTACACGTTCGATGAAACAACAGGCCTGCTCAGCTTCAAACTCGAGAATTTAGCCGCAGGCGATTACAACGTTTTTGTAGAAGCTTATGACCTGGCCTCCAACCAATCGGTTCCATGGATCGATAAAACGTATCATGTCGACCTGACGCCGGACACGGACGCACCGACAATCACGAAGGTGACGCCGACTTCCGATGTGACAGTCAAGATTCCGGAGCCCCGGGTAACGTTCAACCTGCTCGACGAGAAGTCGAAAGTGGCGAGCGAAAATATTTCGGTCAAGCTTAACGACATCGTTCTGCCCGTCTACTACGATGCGAATACCGGTTGGGGCTATGCTGAACCTCAAAGCAATCTGCCGGACGGCAAGTATACGCTGACCATCAATGCGACAGACAATGCGGGCAATAAGATGCCTGCGTATTCGGATGAACTGAACATCGCTTCGATCGCGCAGCCGAAAGACACCGATAACTTCAGCATTTCGGTCATTCCGGATACGCACTTGTCGCCTTTTGCCGAGCCGATCTTTAAACGGGCTGCAGCAAGCGACTCGTCGCTCATTATTCACACAGGCGATATTGTCGATGACGGGTCTCAGGCGCAGTATGACAGTGCGGCCGAGTCCACGAAATGGTTTGGAGCGAAGCCTTTCTTCGTACTGGCCGGCAATCACGAAGCGTTTAAGAACACCTTGGACATTTATTTTAAAACCTTCGGCTCCCCGACAATGCAATTTGAATTCGGGGATATGCAAATCATTTTCCTGAATAGCGCCTTTATTCAGAGCATTACCGAATCCGACTCTACGGAATTTCATTATCTGGAGGAAGTGCTTGCTAAGAACACGAAGCCAAACGTGCTTGTCGTCAGCCATGTCGTCTCGAGAGATACGTTCGGCACCGCGCACGAGATGAACCCTGAAGACGTAGCCAAAATGGAGTCCATCTTGGGCAACTACAAGAAGCAGCATCAGAACGTGGAAGTCTTCACGTTGTTCGGACATCTGCATACGCTGCAATCTTGGGATGTAGACGGTGTTAAATACTTTATCGGCGGCAACGCGGCAAATAAAACCTACGTCTCTCACACGGATGGGGATTTGCTGGGCAATGGTACCATATCGGTTGCGAACGGAAAAATGAATTACGGCTTCGATCCGTTGTTATCAAGCGTTTATGTTAAAAACGATGCGATTCTTTCCGGCAAAATGAAGGCCATCGTCGGGTCCCAGGTTCAAATGGATCTATACGGGGACTTCAGGGTATATCCGAGCCAGTATGTGGCTCAGCTGAACACGCATGAGCTTGTCAATATCGCATGGAGCTCCAGCGATGAGAAAATCGCAAGCGTGGATAAAAACGGCGTTGTGACTTTCCATGCACTAGGAACGGCCGCAATCACGGGAACCTCAGGCGGCAAGAGCAACACCGTCGCGGTCGAAACAGTTGATCCGGCAGGTGTGAAGCCGGTCAAACTGGAACTGCTTGTTGACTCTGTCGTCAAAGTCGGCCATACCTTCATTCCGACGATCAAAGCGACCGACGCTTACGGCGCCGTCTATGCGCTGAATCCGAAAGACGTAGCATTCACGTTTAAGAACGGCAACGTGGAGGCAGATGAAGAAGGAAGACTGACAGGCGTGAACGCAGGCGAAGAAGAAATCACGGCCAAATTCGGCGGTTTGCAGGCTGTCGCCGCTCTAACGGTGGTTCGGGAAAGCACCGGTTCCATTCCGGGTAATCCATCAACTGACGACGAAACCTATGATTTGTCGAAGAACAGTGCGGTTCCTGCCGATGTGTTCCAGAAATTGAGCAAAGCGCAAGGTAAAACGATGACATTCGTCGGCAGCAATTATCAATGGACGGTTCGCGCTGAAGACATCACGAATCCTGCCATCGCGGATTCGCTTGATCTAGGCGTGAAGCTTACTCCTCAAGCATCAATCGGCAAGGTAGCGACACCTGTACAGGTGAATCCGGAGCAGGTCGCATTGGGCCTTGCTTTGAACCATCAAGGCACTCTGCCGGGCAAAATGACGCTGCAAGTGAACGCAGGCGACAACTACGAGAATAAGAAAGTATTCTTGTACGCCATTCACGCCGCGGACAAAACACCGGTGCTGCAAGGCGAGTTCACGGTGGACGAGGACGGCCGCGTATCCATCCCGTTCACTTCGTCCGAAGCTGCGGAGTACGTGCTGACAACGCAGAAATTGGTCGACTTTACGGATTCCAACAGCCACTGGGCAAAATCGTCCATTTACTACCTGGCTCACAAAGACATCGTTCAAGGTGTCAGCGAGCATGAGTTCATGCCGAATAAAGCGATCACAAGAGGCGAGTTCGTGAAACTGATTGCAGGCGTTGCCAAAGCGGACGTGTCAGCTTACACAAGCAGCACATTTGCCGACGTCAGCGCAAACGCATGGTATGCGCCTTATGTCGCCTGGGCGAACAAGAACGGAATCGTGCTCGGAATGAACGATGCAACATTCGCGCCGAACAAAAATATTACGCGCGAACAAATGGCTGTCATCCTGGTGCGTATGACGGATTTGCTCGGCTACAAGCTGGAGAATTCAGCGGATATGCCAGCGCCTTTCGGCGACGAAGCAAAAATTTCCGTTTACGCTATCGATGCAGTCAAGAAAGCACAACGTGCCGGTATTATTCACGGCATGCCGAACAATCTCTTTGCGCCTTCCAACAACACGACAAGGGGCGAGACAGCGAAGGTACTGGCAGATCTGCTTCAAATGATGGAAAAGTAATAAAGCCCGTGACCTAATTATCGCGAGTCAAAAGGCGATGTTCTGGTGCGCTCATATCAGCAGTTTGAAGGCCATCCTCTAATGGATGGCCTTCTTTCATTAACCACTAACCACACTCTCCTCTATGCCTGACTTCAAAAACTCGGGATACACATATTGGAACTAACTTGCAAATCATGTATGGGAAAGTATACGGTACAGTTTGCAGCTTGAGGTTACATTCCTTCATCTCTTCTCCCTGCGGCGCTTGGCATCTCCAAGACTGCGCAGCGGCCGCTCCGACATCGCCCTGGCAACTTCGGGATCAGGAGTTGGAACAGCGGACAGCAGCGCCTGCAAGTATGGATGTTTCGACTGGTTGAGAACGTCACCAGCTAACGTATCCCAGTTATTCCAGCGATTCGCTGCCCGACTCCAAGATTGACTGTTCGATCGTGCATTCCTTGTGCTACTAGGACTGGCTTGGTAAGGGATGCTAACAGATCGTCATTCGTCACTTGCCTGGTGAAGATTCCTTGATGAACATAAGCCGGAACGACTACATTACATCCGAGAAAGAAATAATGCTCCTCTTGTGATAGCTCTTTGTGATGAACACATTGCTTCAACCACTGATCTAGTGCATTTACTCTTATCATCGGTTCATCTGAAAAAAAACTTGTTGAAAACTGCAGCGTGGCGCCACCCAAATAAACCATAGAAGCTTCCCTGCCTAGCCGGGTTATAGCCCCGACAAAACAGATGCCCCCAATATCTTTCTCTCCATAAACACGGATATAATCGAGAATTGGAATTCCCGCGACGACCAACCGATTAATATCGGCTGTATTAAATTCAACTCCTGAATGATGGCGTAAATATCATCCGCCCATAACTGCGCATCATCATACCCGTTTTTTGGTTTCTCCGAAAGACCATGACCCCGCAAATCCATAGTGACCAACCGAAAATCCGAAGCGAGCTCAGAATAAATCTGCTTATTCCAACATAAGTGACTCTGCGATCCACCATGAATAAAGGCAGGCCATGAGCATTGCCGGACTCCTCGACATGCAGCTGCTGCGGAAGAACTATCCCTAACTCAGCCTGCTTTAAGTCGTTCCATCGCAGCTCTGGAGAAAGAGTTAGGCGTGACTTTATTTGAACGCAGCGGCCGCAACTTGGTTTTGAATCGATATGGACGCCTTTTTTTGGAACGGGCCAAGCTTGTTGTCATGCAAATTGAGAAGAGCAAGCAAGAGATTGCGAATTTAATCAATCCTTCGACGGGAATAATCTCTCTGTGTTTCCTTCATATGCTCGGAGCCAAGCTCATTCCATCCTTGCTCGGTTCATTCCGGGAACGATACGCTGACGTCAGATTCGAATTGCATCAGAGTTCCAATCACGAGTTAATGACACTGGTTAGCAAAAGCAGCATAAGTTTGGAAGAACTGCAGGAGGAGCCTTATATCGGGTTAAAATCATCCTGCGGACTAAGCTTCACAATCAATAAGTTGTTCGAAACAACGCAGATTCAACCGAAACCGTATTTCAGGTAGATGAGTTGGATACGGTTGCCGGCCTGGTTTCTGCTGGATTTGGAGTCGCCTTGTTGCCAAAAACGTTAGGACTTCAAAATCATCCGTTAGTCTGGTTAAAGGTGAATGAACCGAAATGCGACCTTTCGATTGGAGTAGTTTGGAAAAAAGATAAGAGACTTACCCCCGTTTCGAATATATTTCTTGAATTCATACGCGAAAGGTATCCCATTGAATGAATGTCAGATGAAATTAGTCTTCATGTTAAGCTATCCTGCCCGTTCGTTTAGACAAGACAAGGAAATCATCTTAGCACCCAATATCAAAGAAAAGACGGTAGACATTTGTGAATGTCTACCGTCCATATCTTCACGTCAACGTTCTTCGGCAGAACAATTGACTTCAATATTATCTCCATCCAGAAAGGCTAATTATACATTGTTATCGAAGTCTTCTCCTGATGTTTGTGATGCCTAAAGAAATATGAATTCATCAGCAATATTTTCTAAATATGATGGATCGTCTGACGGAATAATTGTGATGGTCTGGTGCGTTTTTAATACACTTGAACAATGTCTCAGCCTTACTCGATTAATGTGTTTAAAATGACTATCAAACCAAGGAAAACAATAAATAACTCTTTGGTGAGCCAAACCAATCCCTACAGACGCATTCCATCTTCGTTACTTATATGTTTAATTGTTCGATCTAATCTAGAAGGAGCTAAGTCTAATAGCTCAACAATTTCCTCAACAGTGTAACTACCATCGCCAGCCATCAGTTGTTGTCGAATTGTTTTATCGCGTATTCCAAACCTTTGATTATAAGGTAACCCTTCACCAATATACACACTATTTAACTCTAACCATTGAGGTATAACTACAGTCTCGTTTGCCAATACCCTTCCGGCATATTCATTAACTCTGCCAGTCAATAAGTACGATAATGCCCAAGCTCCTTGACCTGGTTGGAATTCTTTATACCGAATGACTTTTCCTCTTCCCCCCTTGGCCCATTCCATTTCTCGTTTTGCAGAATGGTCTCTTTTTATAACAAACTATCTCCCCTTTATTGAGTAACACAACGAAATCCAGAAATGTAATTATTCTTAATCACTTGCTTAGTGACTAAAAAAAGCCCCTTCTAACGAACAGTATGATATAAAACCAGAATGGTAATAGCACCTTATAAAACGCTCCCCGTTACTAGGAGGGAAAAATCTATGACTACCCAACTCGCTAAAAGTATTAATCACTCAGCTCAAAATAATCAAAATATCATTGCTATTATGGCCGAAATGATCGCAACTATAGAGAATGACGCCAAACTCAAAAGAGAAATTCTTTTTAAAGTTGATGAAATTAGTATGGAGATATCCAAGAAAGACAAGCTCTGTTATGACGTAGTAAATGCTAATCGTAATAATGGTGACTATTACAAAGCTAAGATGATATGGAAACAATTTAGAAATAACGTAGAGCATGCCCTTGGAGAACTGAATAAGCGAATTCAACGAACAAGATACCCTGACGAGTGGAGCGAGACATATGAACTCCTAAAGCGTCGAGCAGCTTTACATGATGATGAGGTGGAAAGATTAGAACGGCAAGAGTTATTAGCATCTAGTCATTTGGCGGTTGCTTATTAATTCTTGTTTTCTTTTTGCTCATTCAAGAAAATCTTAAATTGGTTAAACGATCCTCCAAAATCAAGCGCAGCTCTTCAGGAATACGCTCAAACACGACTCCTTTCCCCAAAAACAAAAGCCAATCCGCGTAATAAGACAGCGCCTCAACATCGGTCACATCCAACTGAACATTAAAAATCCCGCTCGATTGAAACATTCCAGTAAAGGACAAAATAATCCCCGGCGGGTGCATGCGTTTAAAGCGTTGAATCCCAGTCGTATCAAGCTTCACGACAAGATTGGACTGACGTGCACCAATCCGTTTTTTGTTTAAAATCTCTTGCTCAGAGTACTTCATCTCATGCTCAGAAATGGCAGAATCCCGCAGCAAATCAACAGGCAAATAACGAAACTCATCCGTATCAAAATCATAAACCTCGACCAGCCACTGGGCGTTCGAGTTAAAAATATGAAGCAAAAAAACGTCCAGTAACTGTGGCCAGCCAGGACTCGGCTCATAGGTCATGCGTAAATGCTTATCTCGCACAGCAAGAGAAATCAACTGGTTTAGTTCCGGAGGCGCTGTATCATCGAGCTCCAAAAGATTCGGATTAGCAGGATTGGTATTTTCGAAAAGCAAAATATTATTCAGCTCGATTAGCTCGTCTTGCTGCGTTTGCGACGCGATGCCGATGAGTTTTTCAGTGATGGAGCGGCGATTTTGCAGATAAGGCAGCTGTGAATTTTTCGAAGCGATAAAACTGATAAATATCGCCTTCAGCTCATCTGGCGTGAAACGTGCTGCGGGCAAATACTGATTTTGTAGGACATGGTAACCTCCACCACGCCCCAGCTCGGTCGTCAGTGGAAAACCCATCGCCTGAATCTCGTTAATGTCGCGGATCGCCGTCGCACGGGAAATCTTGAACTCCCTCTGAATCTCGGCAATCGTAAAATGTGCGCGGTTATTGATGTAGCGCATGATTAGGTTTACTCGTTCTGTTTTCTTCATGATTTTATTGTATCAAAAAAGTATCATTTTTTGATACATTCGGCAAATAGAATCAATCTTGTAAAAGTAAATCCACGAAGGAGAGAACAAAATGTCTAACTACTCAATCAAAACGATCTCGGAAAACTACAAAATGACGGCTTTCGGTGTATCATTTGAGGACTTCAACGACTGGGCAGGCAATGCAGCAAAAACGGCAGCGAAAAAGGCTGAAATCACTGAAAATGGCAAGCTTGCTGAACTTCTCGCTCTGGCTGACGGGCAACAATATCAAATCAATTATGTGATCGATGGCAAGGCTTGGCGCGGCTTCGGCGTGATGGGTGATTTTAATGTGGAAGACGCGGTCGTCCTCGAATTCCTCGCTGGCGACTACCTCGTTGTGCCTGGCACAGGCGCTGATAAAGACAGCCTTGCCGATGAAATCACAGGCAAAGTTTTCGGCGGCATGCTGCAAGAAATTACAGACTACAAATATGTAGGTCCTGGTAACTCAACCTTCGTCAAAGCAGCTGAAAACGGTGAATTCTACGGTGAAATGTGGCTTCGCGCAAAAAAAATTGAAGACTAATCTTAGTGTAATTTGAAAGGAGCCCACATGGCAGAATACACAATTGAACACAAAAAATCATTCACATTGACCGCTTACGGTTTTTCAATCCAGTCCAATTTTCAAGACATGACAGCTCTGCAAAAGGAAAAAGCCGAGTTTTGGGGCAGGCTCAAGGCTGACGGGCGATTTACTAAGCTCAAAGACGCTGCAAAAGATGAGCGCGAATGGTCAGTGAACGAGGTTTATCAAGGCAAGCCGTGGAATTATTTCGCGGTGGAAGCTGGAAAGTCAGTGGCAGACGCAACGCGCATTATCGAGTTTCCGGAGAGCGAGTACATCGTGGTCGCGGGAAATGGCGACAAGGAAACTTTGTTTGATCAGTTGACATACCTTGCTTTTGGCGAAGTCTTATCCCAGATCACGGATTATGCTTATATCGGCGGTCCAAATGCCACCTATCGCAAAGATAACGGCGAGGGCACTTTCTACGGCGAATTTTGGGTACCTGTGGTTAAAAAATAACTTTCGCCAATTTACTGTCCGTTTGCTTAATTACACTGCATCCTCATAGTCACATAAATGAATACGTTCAACTATTAAGTTTGCCTTAGTTGAGAAAACGGCAGCTCATCACGTGTGAGCTGCCGTGCTGTCTTATTGAGCTAAAGTTCCCGTTAGCTTAACGACCCGAACCAAGGGCGAATAGCCGACCGATGCGTGACATAGTGTTATTTGAAGCACCAACAAATGAGAGCTTAACCCCTCATTCGTCTTCAGGGACAAGCCTGGTGATCGCATTTACCTCTTCCGGCAACAAGCAGAGGCTTGCAGCAACGAGATTCTCCTTGAGGTGATCGATGCTAGTCGTCCCGGGGATTGGCAGCATCCGAGGCGAACGATGCAGCTGCCAAGCTAGAGCGGTTTGCTGGATTGTGGCGCGATATTTCTCCGCAATGGGGTTCAGAACGTCGCGGAACCTTTTGCCTTCCTCGCCTGACGGCACGGCAGCCGGGTGCCACGGCGAGAAGACGATTCCGGCCTTGTCTGCCGCCTTGATCAACTCTGCTCCAAGCCGGATACCGATATTGTAATGCGCCGTGACAGCGGCGATCTCGGTGATGCTCATTGCAATCCGAAGCTGGTCTGCACTGATGTTGGACAGGCCTATTTGCCTGATTAGACCTTCCTTTCGCATTCCTGCAAGTGTATCGATGATCTCCTCGAAAGGCACGTCGGTCATCGTCGGTGTGTGCAAATAGTAGAGGTCGATGTGGTCGATACCCAAACGCCGCATGCTCATGTACGCACATTGACGTATGTAATACCGGTTTCCTACGGCACTCATGTCGGTGTAATCGGGACCGCCCCGAACGAAGCCGCCCTTGGTGGCGATCACCAAGTTCTCCGGATAAGGGTGCAGAGCCTCGCGGATTAGCTCCTCGTTGGAGTGCGGGCCGTATACATCGGCAGTATCAATGAAATTGACTCCCTGGTTGATCACCTCACGTAGCAACGCGATCCCTTTATTACGGTCAGGGTATTCGCCCCAGACCTTCGGTCCGGTCAGCTGCATCGCACCGTACCCGATCCTGTTTACGGTCAACTCACCGCCGATTGTAACCGTAAGTGGAAACTCATTAAACATTGTTGTCATTGTTATTCTCCTCTTATATAAGTCTCGATGATATGGCATCATCGCATCGATTGCATCCATGCATGCCGGCGAAAGCCTTTCCGTATAGTCCATGCGACACAAACATATGCACTTTCGCCAGTGACCTGTCGAAAGGTTAGTGATTTCTTCATTAGCTAAGTATACCCCTTCGAGTGAACTTGATTGCCAATATGAGATCGGGCGGTTTTAATCATCAGGTAACATTTTGTTACTAACCTGCCCGTTAGCTTAATAGGAAAATCAACATCACACGGTATAACAAAGCCAAAAATTAAAGAGCCGTAGGGATGCTTTCCCATACGGCTCTCTTGTACATGCGCTTCACGATTTAACCAAATATTATCACGTAATCGAGTAAGGACATCACCATCAATGAAGAAGTGTTCCTTTTTTAACGCCTATCCACTAATGACCGGGCTAGCGGTTGATCAGGTGATGATTAAGGATAATATATTCTTGTACTATCGAAATAATTAAATGAAGTAATAGTCCAATCATTAACCTTCTTAGTCATCTCAGCTCCAATTCCATAGCTATAGTCATAATCGCCAACAATCCCATTTGAATTAAAGACCGCTTTAAATTTAGTAAGACTTTTATTCCATTGAATATACTCTGACTCAGGAAGACCTATTTCTACGTTATTTTTATGAAATTGAATCCAGTGTTTCTTATTGGACATCGCATTTGTTGCAAGAGTCAATGCTTGATTATCTGTCAATGGACGAGCATAAACCGTAATGTGCTCAGAATTTCCTGTCAAAGTAGATGTATCCCATTTGATATAGTCGTTCGGATAGAAGAAGTTACTTAAAGCTCTAAATTGTACATACACCGCACCATTTCTCAACAATACTCCATTACCAACAGTAGCATTAAAAGTCTTCCCGCCCTTAGTTAATGAAGCAGTTTTTGTCTTCTGATTCCAATTTATTTTCACTTCAAGATATTTATCAAGTTGTTCATCGTATCGGAATAGATTATTCGTCGCCATACTACGGAGAGGGGCATATAATCTACCCTCAGAAAGCAAACCGTTTACTCCACCATATGCATCATAATCATCATTTGCGCCATAAGAACTCATTGGACCAATCATTAAAGCGCCACTCATTACACTTACACATACTAATACTGTTTTCTTCATTTAAACCTCCATAATTTCACAATTAAGCGAGAAATTAATTGTTTTATAAATATTAGCACCTATACTTACACATTGGAAGTTAAAAACTGTAAGTCTGGATTGACATAGACTCAGTGGTAGTTTAATCCAAAATCCTCATCCCACAGTCTTATTACTTCTTTCAATTCTAAATCTTCAAAAATCAATTTATATATATCTGGTTTCTTTAATTGATTTAAAAAATCCAAACCATAACTTGAATCAAAATAATTCATCATTAAAGTCATTACAAGTCCATGTGTTCCAATAGCTATTTTTTTCCCAGAGTGTTCTTTTAATATGTTTTTCAACACGGACATCGATCTATTCTGGCAATCAAAATTAGACTCACCACCCGGTAAAGAATATTCAAAATCATAAAATTTCTCATTAATAGCTGACATTAACTCAGCATTATCAATAATTTCTCCAGCAAAATACCTTTCCCTGAGGTCTTCAAATGTTTTGATATCTAATCCTAAGTATTGTGCCAATCCCTCAACACTCAGGATTGCTCGGTTATACGGGCTAGATATAATAACATCTATTTCTTCCTTTTTAAGAATCTCTGTAACTTTTTCAACATCCCCCTTGCCTTTAATGGTGAGTCCTCTTGTTCTTTCGGTTCCTTCAGTGTATGGTGATTCGGCATGCCTAACCATATAGATGACGGTCTTCATATAATCCTCCTTGAGTTGCTAACTTATTATTTTATTGTGATTTCGTATAACGTGATATTCACGAGCGAATTCATTCAGCTACCTGCCCTTTACTTCAACAAAAGCTGCAACAGATCCTCCAATCTGCTGCAGCTTTATTGGTTGAGCTATAGTTCTCGTTAGCTGAACAGCCTGCAGGATCTCGCCGGCAGGCTGTGTAATTAACCGGGTTGTCGCGATCTGATCGAGATCCATGAGACCGATGAATTCCCGGATCGGCTGTCGATCGTGCTGGCAGCTTCATCAAAGATATTTATTGTGCTATCGTGCCCGTTAGCGTAACAGTAAGGATATATAACTTAAATAAGAATGAGTAGATTTTAATTCTGAAATACAATTTTCCCTTCTTTATCATAGCCCGTTGCTTTAATTCCTGGTACTGTTCCGTAATAATTTGTTGAAACAACATACCAAATTCTAAAGCCAAGATCCGAATCAAAAAATAAAGCATCTTCATTAAGATCCCAATCATTATTATAAGTGATGTGTAATCTATCTATCTCTTCGTTGTTTACGCTTCCCCAGAATAAAAGGTACCCTTTTCCTGCTTTTTTCATTTGGTCTAGATTAGCCCATGAAAAAGAAATTGATGGTTCGGTACTCTTTTCAACCATCCCTGACCCCATTATCCATTTTGGATTCAATATTTGATGATGCGAATGCTTGTTCAGGAGTTTTGTATGATTGTTCAGAACTATATCCAGTAATTATCAACAATGATAAAGTTAATAAAAACAAAACCTTTAAAAACTTAAATATTGGTATCCTCTCCTTTAACCGAGATGTAATCATTAAGGTCCAAACAACCACATCAATCAGTCTTTGCATTATCTTGCCACATATTGGAACTATCTTGCCCTTCAGTTCAACAAAGAAGCAGCCGAACGTGATACTCCGGCTGCTTTCGTGTAGCTGATCTATTGTTCCCCCGTTAACTGCATATCGGAGTTAATCAGGTCAAAAAATGTTTCCAATTCCCTTCGGAAACAACTTCGACTGCTTCGTCGATTACTTTGATGGCGGTCTGATCATCAATCGCATACGTCGGCCCTCGCATCCCAGCGGCCCATCTCTCTGCAGCAGCCATGGTGTTACCTGGCAGCATCTCGTGGTCCAGATGCGGAAATATTGCAAAATCAACCAGACTCAGCGTTTCATCACCACCGGTAGGTGGAGTCCAGCCAACGAAGAATTCCCCAATGTTTGGTGCCATCACCATACTCCCGGCGCTCATTCCCACATAAACGGCCTGCAGCGACGGCAAGAGGTCTGCCAGTCCGGACTGCCGCATCCAGTGGCACAGGTAGAGAGCGTCCCCGCCCCCTACCAGTAAGACGTCCGTCTCCCGAACCAGCGGCACCCAGCGGTCTTTGTTGATGCTTGGCAGCGCTGTGAGCTCCAGCACGCCGACGGACTTCCAGCCCAGTTCGACCATGTGATTCTCGGAATTCCCGCTGATGAACTCCCAGGCTTTAACGCCGGGGCCGACCCAGGGGTGTCCGTACATCGCGGTGGGGATGCATAGGGCATTGGAGTCGGCGATCGGCTTGCCCAGCATGTCAACTAGCGCGTCGTGAATGCTTTTGTTATTAATGCCTGCAGATGTAAGCAATAATTTCATAACTTCACTCCTTGTCGTTGTGTGCGTTTGCCGTTTATTCCTTTAAACTTTTCAAAGTGTCGTAATTCCCCCCATTGCCTAGGTGTTCGATAAAATGATTGAATTATCCTCCCTCTATATTTTTCAGTCTTAAAACTTTACTTTTCCAAGATTGATACGCGCTTAAAAATCGCAGTTTGTTACTTCGGAACAAGTTACGCCATAGTCACATGACACTTATACACAAAAACAAAAAATACCAGTAGTAACAAGGCTTTCTGCCACTACTGGTTCTCTGAATTGTCTCAAACCTGTATTGAAAATTGTTTCACTTTATCCCGTAATGTGTCTCAACTATAACCTTTACTCATTCATCATCACTAATCTTGTGGGTAACGGTTATAAACGAGACAGAATAGCTCCAAAAACCGCGTGTTTTACAAGAATAAACTAGACAATTTCTTCTATAAAAGAAGACTTTTTGTTGATTTAACAGTTATAAACCAGATACTCCCCTTTATCCTGATAGTAACAATGAACATGCACTTTAGTTGAGAAACGGCAGTCTTTTTATACAACTGACAACTAAACACCCCTTCTTATACATACCACATTTACTCTTAAGTTTTAAGTTGCACTAAACGCCCGTTAGCATAATAGAACAGCAGCTGACAAGTAATCAGCTGCTGTTAATAATAGTCTGGTAATGTTAGTTCTTCTCCTAATCGACTCAAATATCTCAACATGAAGAGTTGAGATTATTAATACGTCCGATTGAGGCCACAGCTATTGCTGTTTTTCAAACATCTGTGCATGGAAGTCACAATGGAATAACCGAGTAAAGTTATTTCATCAAATATCCATCCACAATACCGTATTAACATCAGAGTGACGATTCGAGTTATTCTTCACTCCTCTTTAAATTCACTTGGATAATTATTTGCCCTTCTAATCACTTCTACTTCAAACTTATTTGGATCTTCGAAGTATTTGTCTTTATTAACTCTTAATCTCTTACCTAATTTATTAAGATAGTTCTCTATATTTGCTTTTTTACTTTTTATTGAGATTTCTTCAGTAGCACCTTTTAGTGCTTCTACATTAGCTCGATACTCTTTATAATAACGCGGTACTAAGAACAAATTAATATTTCGATTTGAAACTAGCTTAATTACGAGTTCAGTAATTAAAAAAATAACGATCGACGATATAATCAATAATATCAGATAATAGGCCCTATCAATATTGACAGTGATTTTGCCGTTAACAGTAACAGATAGTAACTGAAGTATTGTACCTAAAAAGATTAATACAAATCCTCCGATTGTTTTGTCACGTTGTTGTACAAGAGACTCATATAACTCAGGATTAAATGACCAATATGTACTCGCTTGTCCGAACAAATCCTTATTTCTTGTCCCAATAAAACCCATAGCGGCTTCTAATGAACCTACTAATGTGACAATAATACCTAAAGTAGAAAAGATAAAAGACAAAGCTGTCAAGTTCATAGCTCCTTTAGTTTAATTTTTGTCGGTAGTGCTTGGATTGCCACGACATAAAATTTAATTCATGAAGTCCTTCAACCTTTACTCCCTAGTCACTCTACAACTTTATTTTTATTCCATCCATCAAAGTTATCCTTATTCATTTCACTAAAGTAGCTGCTTATAAATGAGAGTAACCTTATAAATACTTAATTTCACAAACCCCGTCCAACCTGCCCGCAGCAGTTACTGATAGGCTCGGAATATAAAGATAAAGATTCTCTTGAGCTCGACTTACAGCTACATAATAAACTCTGTGCTCTTCATTGTTTATATCTGGGTTCAGCAAGAAACCCAAATCTCTATTCTCATCATAGTTTGTATTAGGTTTTGGTTTTACAACGACTAATACATTTTTGAACTCGCTGCCCTTTGCTTGGTGAATAGTTCGATCGCATCCTACTTTTTCTTGATTCTTGATAAGTAGAGCTAGATCAGAGTATTTAGTACCCCTATAAAAAGATTCGGCTAACGTTGGACCATCACTTCTACTTTGGAACCTAGGTAATTGAAATGAAGTTGTGGTTTTTATTAATTCATAGAAATCCATAATTGAGCTACTGCTATATTCCGTATATGCATTTAACATTTGCTGAATAATCAAGATGGCTTGCCTTTGGCAGTCGTCTGTGTTCAATTGCTTGCTTATCTCATGAATTGCTTCCTTATAACTTTTTTGTCTTGCAAACTCAATGGCCTTTATCATAGACATTTTTCGAATCAATAATATATTGGTGGGTCTGGATAGTCTTTTTTATTATTTTGGGCTTATGGGTTAGTGGAAAACGTGATCTATTAACTAGGATGGATCAATCATGATAGCTCGATGGTTGATTTATAATATTAAATCCGTTGCGTCATTTTCAAAATGCTCTTTTGCAGCTATTATATTTTCACTTGTTTGCCTACTATAGTAGCGTTTGGCATAGTTGCAATCACTTCAGGTCGGTATCGTGTAGATTTTTAAAGGTTCATTCATCTTAAGTCCTCTCCTTTGCATTCTTTTGCATATTTTATTCAAGTCAGCCGTTGGTATTCTTCAACTTTTCAAGCGAAACCCGATCTACGAACTTGCAGAATTTCTCTCAAGTAGTTTGTGTTGCCTATCTCTTCTTCACTGGAACCAACTTGCTTACCAGTAACGTTCAGACCAATAGAGACATGATTGTTGCATCAATTTCAAAATCTTAAGCACGTATTCGTCGGACATATATAACATAAACCAGTAGAAGAAATCCTAAATATAGAGCGACCGTAATAACGGAATTAGTCGTGTTCGTAAAAAATTGATCGCCCAGTAAAGCGAACGTCATCATTATAGGGATTTTACCCAAGACCGTCGCTAGGGTGAAAGTAATAAATTTGATTCGGCTAATTGCTGAATAAATATTTACAACTTGCGCTGGAATAATGGGGATGAGGCGAGCGAATAACACTGCCAAAAATGCGTTGGCTTCGAACATTTTGGTGAAACGTTCGACTCTTTTATATCGCACAATAATTCTTCTTGCAGGTCCGGAAAATGTGTAGCGGAAAATTAAAAACATGATAAATGCGGCACAGGATGATGCCAGGATATTAATAACGCCACCCGTAAAAAAACCAAATTTCGCCCCAAGAGCCCCAGCAACTAACCCATAAGGAACAACTGGGAACAAAGCAAACAACGTTGCTATTATCAAAATTACCATAATGTTTGTTGAATCTCTTCGTTGAATCCAAGTTATAAACTGTTCTTTATTCATAAGAATAAGCATAATGACGATTACATAAATGATGACTGGCAACCACTTTTTCACGTTTGCCTCCTTAGAATTTCTCCTATGCCAAAAAAAGCAGCCAATATAAAAATGGGCTGCTCATTTTCTCTATTTTTTAGCAATAAAAATGTACAGATACTCTGTAGGTGTCACATGTTTCATAACGGTTAGGCCGGCATCTGTCAATGCTTTTTCCATATCTGATGATGACACCCGAATGCCCATTTCAGGTCCAATGGGGCTATCCTTCGTATCCCAATCGAAACAAAGTATATGAGCGCCTTCTTTCATAACACGCACAATCTCGGATAGTCCTGCTGACAATGGTTTCACCGCATGTAGTACCAATGATGCGATAATGATATCGATCGAGTTATTTGGTAAAGGGATTTCTGCCACGGACGCTTCAAGCAACTGAATGTTTGAAATGTGCTGGTCTTGGATATTACCTTTTAAGTGATCCAACATCTCCGATTCAATATCTAACGCATATACGGTTCCCTGCGTCATATGTGATACCGGAATAGTGAAATAACCTGTTCCTGCCCCTAAATCCAGTACTACATGATTCTTTTCAATTGGAAGTAGGTTCAAAAGTTTATCAGCTGGTAATAACTTTCTCCGTTCTAGTGAATCCAATTGATCTTTTTTTTCAGGGTCGAACCGAAGGCTATCCATAGTCATCCTCCTTAAGTTTAATGTTAAAAACTTAAGCCCAGTCTATGCAACCGGGCAGATTAACCTTAAAAAGAACCTCTGCAAGTGTTATGACTTTGCCATTTTGTTGAACTGACCCCAAGTGTATGTCGTCACCATTTTATTTTACAGAAAGCTCGCTCTCTGTCACCCATTTATGGTTTTTAACCGGAGCGCCACCCGTTGTCGGTGTATAATCCACCACATAAACGGTTGTTTGCTCGGCAGAATCAATCGTTGCCTTAGCTCCATTCATGCCCTTCATATGGTCAGCCATTAACGTTACTTCATCGCCTTTAGCAAATGGTTGATCACCCGCATTCATAATTTCCTCTTGAACAACCCACTTATGATTCGTAACCTTTTCTCCGCCTGTAGTTGGAACATACGAAACGGTATAAACCGTAGTGTCATAGGCACCAACGATGGTTGCAACCGCGCCTTTCATTCCAGGCATATGGTCGTCTTGTATGACAGCTTGACTCCCCACTTTAAATTTTGGATTTGTGGCATCTTTTAGCCCTGCAGGAAGCTTATCTGAAGATGAGTGTTCCATGTCCATGCCATGGTTCATATTCATTCCCTGGTGATTCTGCCCTTGGTCCGAGCTTTTACCGCAAGCGCTTAAAGCAAAAGCTAGGATAACTGTAGCTCCAAGTATAACTATCTTCTTCATTAGATTAACCCCTTCCACTGGCGATAATTTTAATCTCCATTCATTCTAATAAACAGTTGTGTAGATCTTGTGAGAACGATCACTGTGACTTAGGCAAATGAAACTCCACCGTGGTTCCTTTGTCTTTTTGGCTGCCGATTTCAATTGTACCTCCATGCGCTTCTACTAACTTTTTTACAATCGTTAATCCAATGCCACTGCCCCCGGATTTTCGGTCTCGGGACTTGTCTGCGCGATAAAAGCGTTCAAAAACAAATGCAAGTTCCTTTGCGTCAATCCCGACTCCAGTATCCGTTACCGAGATACAAACCATTTGTCCTTGTTCTGTTACTGCAACCGTAACATTTCCACCTTTTGGTGTAAATTTCAAGGCATTGCTGAGTAGATTAGCCATAATTTGCCCAAAGCGCAGCCTATCTATATGAGCATGGACATTCCCTTGATCTTGAAATAACAATTCCACTCCCTTTTTTTTGAAAGCGGCTTGGCTGGCTCCAATATGATGGTGAACAACAGAATTAATGTTCTCCTCTTTGAAATTCAGTTTGAAATTTGGCGATTCCACTTCGGTCAATTGCTCCAAATCGCCAACTAAGAATCGGAGTCGCTCAATCTCTTCAAAACAAGACTCCAACCGCTTAGGCGTTGGTTCCCAAACACCTTCGATAATAGCTTCCATATGGCTTTTAAGCGTTGCAAGCGGCGTTCTTAATTCATGGGCTACATCGGCCGTCATTGTTTTCCGCAGCTGTTCCTGAAGCAGCAGTTGCTCAGCTAAATAGTTAAGTGAGTGGCCGAGATCAGCCAATTCATCTTTACCGTGTACTTCCGTACGGGAAGTAAGCTCACCTTTGGCCATTCGTTCAGCAACACTTCTCATCTGAATAAGTGGTGCCGTTATTCGCTTTGCCACAAAGAGGCTGATCACGATCGCAAGAACTATACCGAATATTGCTGTCCACAAAACCGATTGAACAAGTGCCTGCTCAAAATGCGTATCAAACGCCGGCGTTGAAGTCATATTCATATCCTGAGATTGATGCTGATACAATGAAAGGTGATAGTGGGTTTCAAGGATAAACGTAATCGTCGAAATGATCAGAACCCCAGAAGCAATGCCAATGCACGCAATTGCGATTCGAGCGTATAATCCCTTCATTCGGATTCGCCCCCGGCAAACCGGTAACCTACAGCAAAAACGGTAATCACATACTCAGGGTTTTTAGGGTCAGATTCTATCTTTTGTCTAAGGTTTTTGACATGCTGATCAATGGCACGTGCATCACCTTCGAAATCGAATCCAAGCACCTTTTCAACAAGTTCTTCTCGCGTAAAGGTTCTGCCTGGATGCCTTGCAAAAGTCAGCAATAATTTATATTCATTTGGCGTAAGAGCTACAGGACTGCTGTTTTTAAAAACTTTATGCCTTAAGGGGTGGATGGTAAGATCCCCACCTTTAAACGATATGGTTTCCGCGAGCAAAGTATCGTCATGTGCGCGGCGCAGATTTGCCTTAACTCTGGCAATCAATTCACGCGTGCTAAACGGTTTTATTACGTAATCATCTGCGCCGAGGGATAGTCCTTGCACACGATCATCCTCCGTTACCTTGGCCGTTAACATAATAATCGGTATCGTAGAGACCTGCCGAATCGACTTGCATACTTCCTCTCCCGACAGATCCGGAAGCATGAGATCTAAAATAACAAGATCAATATTTCCGTCACGCACCAAATCAAGAGCTTTATTTCCTTTATCCGCTTCAATCGTTTGAAATCCGTCTTTTTGTAAATAGGAGACAACGACCTCACGAATCTTTTCTTCATCGTCTACAACCAGTATTGTCTTCATAAAAACCCCCGGTTAACTTAACTGGAAACTGCATTACGTAACTCTTCAATAGAAATCCGCCCTATAAACTTGATGAACTTTTCCTTGTTTTTTCCGTTTGCTTGAAAATACGCAACGAGCCTCTGAACAATATTCATCATCTGTTCCGCATCTACCCCTGTAACGAACAATTCTGCAAAAGCGAGCGGTTCGCTCGTACCGAGGGCACAACCGGCGTACCCGATTTTTAGCGGCGACGGCATTGGTATTCCCGCAATCATGCGATTTAACTTTTGTGCAATCTCAACCCCGGCATCTTCAGCACCTCGGCAAAAGTTACAGGTTATAAGACTTTTTGTTACAAATCCTGATGGGTATATTTCCAGCCCTTTCTCCGCCAGCTCCTTCTTGACTTCTTCTAAGCGTTCCTCATCCATCTCCACATAAAGTTGCTTAAAGTTTGTAAGTTCAATTTTAGCATTCTCCCCAATGATCCGAGAAGTGCAAGCTGCTCAGGTTTAAAAATAGACCCTCCAACTTCAAAGCCTGGCGTGACTGCAAATTTCATCCTCCCCATATGATCCTCTCCCAATACGAATTTACAGTTTGACTCGCTGCAGCCGCAGCGCATTCAACACAACCGATACTGAGCTAAGCGCCATCGCAGCACCTGCGACCCATGGTGCGAGAAGTCCAATAGCTGCGATTGGTATGCCAAGCGTATTGTAGCCAAGCGCCCAGAACAAGTTTTGCTTGATATTGGCCATCGTCTTGCGGCTGATGAAAATGGCGTCAGCAATACTAGTAAGCTCGCCACGCATAAGCGTCACATCCGCGGCTTCCATAGCGATATCCGTTCCCGTTCCTATCGCGATACCTACATCTGCGGTTGCCAGAGCCGGCGCATCGTTAATGCCATCGCCTACCATCGCTACCTTTTTGCCTTGAGCCTGCAGTTTTTTGACTTCCTCCGCCTTGCCTTCCGGCAGCACTTCGGCAAGCACATGATCGATACCAACCTCATTTGCGATCGCCTGAGCCGTCCGCTTGTTATCACCAGTAATCATAATTACTTCAATGCCCAGCTGTTTCAGCTTGGTAATCGCTTCTTTCGACGTTTCCTTGATCGTATCGGCGACGGCTACAATTCCGGCGTACCGCTTATCTATCGCGATCAACATAGCCGTTTTGCCTTCGGACTCCAGTTGCTCCATCGTCTCTGTTGTTTTCCCAAATGGTATATTTTCGCGCTGCAGCAACTTGCGCGTGCCGACCAGTACTTCCTTGCCTTCTATCATCGCCCGGATGCCATATCCGGGAATCGCTTCAAAATGCTCTGTTGCAGTCAGCGTAATGCCCTTGGCGGTAATGCCCGCAACAATCGCTTCCGCTAACGGATGCTCCGATTGCTTTTCAGCTGACCCGATCAGACGAAGCGCTTCTGTCTCGTCAAGGCCCTCAATACGCACATCCGTCAACTCCGGTTTGCCTTTCGTCACTGTTCCCGTTTTATCGAGTACGATGGTCTCTACTTTTTGCATCGATTCCAGATGCTCGCCGCCTTTGAACAAGATACCGAATTCCGCTGCGCGGCCCGATCCGGCCATAATCGATGTCGGCGTAGCAAGACCTAATGCGCATGGGCAAGCGATAACGAGCACGGCAATCGCCTTTTCCAGGGCGGCGGCGAAATCGCCCGGCGTTACCCATATAAACCAGATCAGGAACGTTACAACCGCGATTCCAACTACGATCGGTACAAAATTACCGGAGATCACGTCAGCTATGCGCTGAATCGGCGCCTTAGAGCCTTGCGCTTCTTCTACGACCTTGATGATTTGAGCCAAAGCCGTCTCTTTTCCGACTCGGGTAGCTTTAATTTTCAAGCTGCCGTTTTTGTTCACAGTTGCTCCGATGACAGCATCACCGGCTCTTTTCTCTACCGGAATACTTTCACCGGTCAGCATGGATTCGTCTATGGCGGAAATCCCCTCTACTACTTCTCCGTCCACCGGGATCTTGTCGCCAGGTCTGACAAGGACGATATCTCCGATGATGACTTCTTCGATCGGGACAGTCATTTCTTGGCCATCGCGAATAACGAGCGCCGTTTTTGCCTGCAGCCCCATCAGTTTCTTGATCGCTTCCGATGTGCGCCCCTTAGCAAGAATTTCGAACAATTTGCCCAAAATAATTAATGTAATCAAGATCGCGCTGGTTTCGTAGTACATATCTGGAGCATGGCGGTGTGCGCCTGTTGTTGTCGCCCACTGAATCGTTAAGTACAAGCTGTAGAAATATGCAGCGGAGGTGCCAAGCGACACGAGAACGTCCATATTCGCGCTTTTGTTCCGGAGCGCTTTATAGGCTCCCACATAAAACTGTCGGCCAATGATGAATTGAACCGGGGTTGCCAGAACAAGCTGCACCCAAGGGTTCATCAAAAATTCAGGCAAATAAATCCACGACGTAAATGAAAAATGACTGACCATTGCCCACAGAAGAGGCAGGGATAACACGGCGGATACCACCAGCTGCAGCTTTTTGTGGCGGATTTCTTTTTGTTTGTAGCCTCCCGCTGCCGCTTCCTCTTCTTTACGAATGGCTTTGTAACCGAGTTGATCGACTTTTTTTGTCATATCCGCTATAGATACTTGCTCTGCATTGTACTCGACATGCGCGGTTTCTAGCGCAAAATTGACGGTGGCCTTGTTTACACCTGGCATTTTGCTTAAGCCTTTCTCAATACGTGCCGCGCAGGCTGCGCAGGTCATGCCGACCAGCTTAAAATCGACTTCTTCTTTAACTGTGCTGTAACCAAGGGCTTCAATTTTTTGCTCCATGGCCGGTATATTAGTCTGACTAGGGTTATAAGTGACCGAAGCTTTCTCTAATGCAAAATTCACGTTGGCATCAGACACTCCTTCCAGTTTCCTTAATCCTTTTTCAATACGGTTCGCGCAAGCAGCACACGTCATCCCTGCTATTTGAAGCGTCGTCTGTTGTTGTTCCAATTGTTTTTCCACCTTCAGTTCACCCTTCGATAATATACCCGGTGGGGGTATATATTAATTAAAAAAAATAGACAGTACGGTAGAGCCGCACGATGGCGGCTCATTAAATCAATTCGCTACATCGTATCCTTGCTCTTCAATTGCTTCTTTGATCGCATCGAGGGACACTTTGGACTCATCAAACTGAACCGTTACGGATCCCGCCGTCAAATCAACTTTACCGGAAGCACCAATTTGTTTTACCGCACCTTCAACCGAATTAACGCAATGCCCGCAGGACATTCCTTCTACCTTAAGCGTTATTGTTTGCATATCGCAGCTCTCCTTTATTATTTGATCAATTTATTCATGGTAACCATGAGTTCTTTAATAACTTCATTGTCCCCTTCTTGAATCCGTTCGATTACGCAGCTGTTCATGTGATGTTCTAGCAGAATTTTCCCAACACTATTCAGCGCGGATTGCACTGCAGCGATTTGATTCAGTACGTCGTCACAATACGTATCCTTTTCAATTAGACCTTTAATGCCGCGAATTTGTCCTTCGATACGGTTTAATCTAGAGGTAAGATTGCTCTTTGTTTTTTCAGAATGGTGGCTCTTGCGATTACTGTCAGTATGGCAACACGTTTCTTCAAGTTTCATTTCATCATGTGATTCCATTAGCATAACCTCCTTACATTTTCAATATACCATACCCCCACAGGGTATATCAATAGGCGTTTTAAATTATTTCCAAAACCATTTCACTGCCCGAAGAACAGGGAACTTTGAGAGACTCTAGTCGTTTTGCTTTGTTATTGTAGATCCTTCGTTCACAATTTGGGTCCAAGTTGCCCCCTTGTCATTGCTAATAAAAACATTCTTTTTATAAGTAGCAACTACGATTTCTTTATCGTTTGTCGGGCTCTGTACGAGGTATTGCACAGCATCGTCTTGATCCAGCTTTGGCATTGATGGGTTTGCATTTTCAATAATCAACTCTTTTTGCCCACCAATCATTAATTGCCCAGCCATATCAAACGAGATACCTGTTACTTGAAAAGTCACTGGAGCTTTTTCAAAATGATTACCGCTATCTTTTGATAAGTAAAGCCCTTCTTTGGTAACAAGCGCAACTATAGCCGGATCGTTTGGGTGAGCCGCAACTGCTAGGACCTCTCCGTTGACCCCACCCATATTACTTTTTGTCCACGTTTTTGCGTCATCTAAAGAATAATATAGCCCGACTGAACTCATTTTAGGGTTTAGACTAGGGTTGAACACATAAATCGCGTGAGTCTTATAACCAACAGCCATACCGTGAAAATCTTCTACCCCATACAAATCAAGCATTTCAATCGTTTTACCGTCATCAGAGCTTTTCACAATACCTAATGGGTTTTTCTCACGTGACCCTTCTGCTGGATGTCCACTGCTATAATACCCAGTGTCAACCGCATTAAATCCCATATAATCACGCTTTTCACCTGCACCGTGATTCCATTTACCATTCTCATAGCTAACCAATCCATCGTGGGCTGGGATTAATATCTGCTTCCCGTCACTGGAGTAACCAAGACCATGAATGTGCATCAGAGTCATTGATTTTCCTGAAGAACAGCCTGCAAGTAAAAGAAGAGAAACTACAATCATACATAGAACGAGTGACTTTTTCATTAGCGCTCCTCAAAACCGATAAGTTTGTCCACATCAAATATAATAATATTCACTTGTGATGATCTTGTGAAGACGATTCCACAAGTAAAGTCTTTTTGTGTATAAAAAATACTTCGTTATATATAGAATCCGGTTATTCATTGTGTTAATGTCAACTATCTCAATAATTTCTATGCTTCAGCGATTTTTCTCACAAAAGATATTTCTTCCTCAAAAGTTCTACATATGTATCAGTTATGATTTGATCATCCTGTTCAAATGAACATTTTAAATGGAAAGGAAGATCAAATAATGAGAATTGGCTGGAAACTTAAGTGCACAATTATAATCGGCGCTTTATCTGTCATCTTAGCTGGGTGTACCGGTTCAACTGTGGAGATGGATCATTCGAAAATGAATATGGGGGGGATAAACGAATCCTCGAAAACAACGAACGCCCAGACAGAAAAAACAGCTGTTTTAACGGGTAAAGAATTTAATTTGGTTGCCACTCAAAGTAACCAGGAAATTGCTCCAGGCAAAACCTTGCCCGTTTGGACATTTAACAACTCTGTTCCTGGGCCACAAATTCGGGTTAAGCAAGGAGATAGAATAAAAATTAATTTGAAAAACGAGTTGCCCGAACCGGTCACCATTCATTGGCATGGTGTTCCTGTTCCAAATAATATGGACGGTATTCCTGGAGTCACGCAGAATGCGGTTCAACCTGGCCAAACCTATACGTATGAGTTTATAGCTGATGTACCCGGCACATATTGGTACCACTCCCATCAGGATAGCGTGAATCAGTTGGATCGTGGTTTGTACGGGTCATTCATTGTCTTAGGCACCAATGAAGAAAAAGCGGATCGCGATTATACGCTTATGCTGGATGAGTGGATAAGCTCAGGAATGGGAATGTCTGATATGAACATGTCCGGCATGGATCATAGCGGAATGAATATGAATGACGGCAGTTCTTCTAATATGAACGATGAGATGAGTTCCATGTCCATGGGAGATGATATGAGCATGTACGACCTGTTTAGCATAAATGGTAAGTCAGGCTCGCTTGTGGATCAGCTTCCTGTTAAGCGAGGAGAAAAAGTGCGACTCCGATTGATAAATGCAGGGTATTTATCCCATCAAATTCATTTACACGGACATGAATTCAAAGTAATCGCAACTGATGGACAGCCTATAAACAACCCAGGCATTTTGAAAGATAATTTGGTAAGTATCGCTCCAGGTGAGCGATATGATATTGAATTTGTCGCCAATAACCCAGGACAGTGGTTAATCGAAGATCACAGCGATAACCAAGCTGCATTGGGAATGAGAGCAATTATCGCTTATGAAGGTATTTCAGCTGAATTCGATAAATCTAACGCTACCGAGAATCTCCCTGCTGTTGACTTGGCTATGTACGGGCAGGCAGGTAAGAATACATTCGCGTTGGATCAAAAATATACGCTAGAATATACGATGAATCTGAACACCGAAATGAAAAATGGGAATATGGTCTATACAATTAACAATAAGACATTTCCGGATACCGATGCTCTGACTGTCAAAAAGGGAGATACGGTAAAAGTACGCCTCGCGAATAATTCCAAAACAGAAGATCATCCGATGCATCTGCACGGACACTTCTTCCAAATTCTAAGTAAAAATGGAGAACCGCTACAGGGATCCCCAGTCTTCAAAGATACATTAAACGTTCGACCAGGAGAAGAATACGTGGTGGCCTTCGAAGCAAATAACCCAGGGAATTGGATGTTCCATTGTCATGATTTGCATCATGCCTCTGCCGGTATGGTAACAGAACTAAAATATACAGACTACAAGACCGATTTTGTTGCAGATCCGAATGCGCGAAATAGACCTGAATAACGGAAGAATCCCCAGACTATCGAATCTTTAGTCTGGGGATTTTTAATCAGTCATAATATCTGCAGTAAATATTCCGTATGCTCGGACAATTAGACATTTATTATTAATCAGCTCAAAAAGGCCATATAGCACTATACAAAACGACAGCAGCTGGCATGAATTACATCTGCCTCCTTAATGTTTTGTCGGTCCACTCATTTGTGCTGAAACTATAGTGTACAATGTCTTAATTTATCTTGTAAATTGTCTTGTTTTATCCTGTGAATTGTCTTGTCTTATCTTGTAAACTGTCTAATCTATAACCGTTACTCACAACTAATCTTACTTAGTTTTTTAAACCTTATATGCCTTCATCGCTTTTCGCAACTCTTTCCAGCTAGGACGTTTACCGTACAGCAGGACGCCGGTGCGGTAAATCTTCGCCGATACCCAGCCGGCAGCATAGATGCTTACGAGCAGGATGCCAATCGATACTATAACCTGCCAGATTGGCGGGTTAGAGAGACCTACTCGAAGCAGCATGACGAACGGCGAGAAGAATGGGATAAACGACGTGACTTTGACGAGCATCGTATCCGGATTTGAAATACTGAATGTCGTGATATAGAAGCCAGCCAGCGACAGCATCGTAATTGGCATAACCGCTTGGCCCAAATCCTCTGTCCGGCTTACGATCGAGCCAACTGCAGCGAACAAGGTCGCATAGATCAGGAAGCCCATTACATAGAACAGCAATCCATATACCAGCAAAAGAGGATCAACCTTTGACAGATCAATATCATATTGCAAGAACGCCGAGTTATTATGCGGCAGGTTGATGTTGATAAAGACAACCGCGACATAGATGACTATCTGCGTCAGACCAACAACAAACATGCCAAATATTTTACCAAACATTTGCTTCAGCGGAGATACGCTCGTCACGATAATCTCCATGACGCGGGAGCTCTTTTCTGCCGTAATTTCCGAGGCAATCATTTGGCCCGAAATCATAATGCCGAAGAATAACAGCATCAGGAGGAGAGTTACAAAGCCCATATCAACACCTTGCTGTGCCTCCGTTTTGCCGTTGCCTGCTCCACCTGCACCATCACTTGCAGCAATTTGCATCGTATTAATGACGACCGGACTTAGCAGCATCGATTTTTGCTCATCGGTTAAGCCGCTGTCCTTCAGCACAATATCGGTCTTAACGATCTGAATACCCTGCTCCAAAGCCTGTGAAGTCTTCTCATCAAGCAGCTTCTCGGATTTGTATGTCACCGTAGGCAAGCCCGTCTCGTTTACCGGACCAAACAAGAGATAACCCTTGATCTTCTTGTCTGCTACAGCATCCTTGAGCACCTTCTCATTCTGCTCGGTAGAGCCTGCATCCGGGTATTCAGTCAGCTTGATTGCCGGCTTCTCCTGCCCTGCATAACTGTTCCTTAGCTGCTCCGCAATCTTGGTTCCTTCGACGGCTCTTGCATCAATCGCATAACCGATACTAACCGGTTTATCGCTGTTCTTGTCGAACAAGGAGATGATATAAGGCAAATTCGCTAAAACACACAAAATTACAACAAAGATTAAAGTAGTAATTAGAAAAGATTTTCCTTTAAACTTATTTTTCATCGTAAAGCCTGCTACCGTCCAGAAACTATTCATGCAGATCACCGCCCACCGCTTTAATAAAGATCTCGTTTAACGTCGGCTCCATAATCTCAAACTTGTGAATGGTCGTCCGCTCAAGGGCATGGCGCAATATATTCGCTGCCGCAGCTTCCTCGGCAATCCCAACCTCATAGCCGTATTCATGCTTCTGAACTCCAATTACGCCGCTGACTCCTTCAAGTCCTGTAACCTCGCCCTCCGTGCGCAGCACAACCTTTTCGCGGGGATAACGTTTCTTAATATCCCTCAGGCTACCTTGCAGAACCGGATTAGAGCGGTGAAGAATCGTAATGTTGCGGCACAGCTCCTCAACATGCTCCATCCGGTGCGTCGAGAACAGCATAGATGTTCCGGAATCCCGCAGCTCTTTAACCGTGGACTTGAGCAATTCTACATTAACCGGGTCCAGGCCGCTAAAGGCCTCATCCAGGATAACAATACGGGGACGATGAATAACCGAGGCAATAAACTGGATTTTTTGCTGATTACCCTTGGACAACTCCTCGACTCTCTTATTGTAATATTCCGGTACCTCGAACCGGTCCAGCCACTGCTTCAGGCTAACGTCTGCATCATTCTTCGACATCCCGCGCAGCTGCGCCAGGTAAATCAACTGATCGCTTACTTGTACTCTTGGGTATAGCCCGCGTTCTTCCGGCAAGTAACCTAGCATGCTCAGCTGCTCTTTCGTATAAGGCTTTCCATGATATAAAATCTTGCCTTCATCCGGATAGATCAGTCCAAGCACCATCCGCATCGTGGTTGTTTTGCCGGCCCCGTTTGCTCCCAGCAATCCGTATATTTCTCCTTGTTCAACCTCAAAGCTGATCCCGTTAACCGCTGTTTTTTCTCCATACTGCTTATGAACGCGTTCTACTACTAATGGCTTCATCTTCTCTTCCCCCTAAAAAGAATTATCACACAAACAGCTAGATTAGCTGTTCGTGATGATTCTTACTTCGAAAGCATAAGCTTAAAGAATTATCACACAAACAGCTAGATTAGCTGTTCGTGATGATTCTTACTTCGAAAGCATAAGCTTAAAGAATTATCACACAAACAGCTAGATTAGCTGTTCGTGATGATTCTTGCTTCGAAAGCATTCTCAAGATTATGATCTGAGCCGCGCCCGTTCCTGCTCCACCAATATGGCCAAAATATCATCCAACTGCAGCGCCTGCCGATGCGATATCGTGATCCCTTCATGCCCGCACCAGGCTTCGGCATCAGGGGCCTTCCGCGTAATAACGCGAAGCATGCCTCCGCCTGCTTCTTCAATCGCGCATTGTCCCGGCATGGCCTGGACCAGCTTGCGGCTTACTTGCTCCCCGTGCACATAGAAAGCATGCCAGCTTCCAAAGAGCTCATCCTTCTCGTAAACACCCAGCACCCGCCCATGCACCATAAATACGATATAATCGGCAAGACGCTTCACTTCCTCGACAATATGGGAAGCCATCAGGATTGTACGGTCACCCGGCTCCATATAGCGGTGAAGTACATCAATCATCGTTCTCCATGCCAACGGATCAAGCCCCGAAGATGGTTCATCCAGAAGCAGCAGCTCCGGGTGATGCGACAGTACCAAGGCTAGTTCATACTTTCGCCGCATCCCCTTGGACATCTTGCCCAGCTTGATGCTGTCGTCTACCTCGAACAGCCTTAGCAGCTCCTGATAGCGGTTCACATCCCAGTCGGCATACCATTTCTTCACAAAATCCGTCTTTGAGGAAGCTTTCAGCTTATCATCATGCGGGGAAAACAGCTCCGGCAAATAACCGACCTTGCTCTTCGTCTGCCAGTCTTCCTCTTCCGAAATGTTCTGTCCCAGAAGTTTGATGTTCCCCTTGTCGGGTTTAATCAAATCCAGAATGAGCCGGAACGTCGAGCTTTTGCCGGAGCCGTTTGGCCCTACTATTGCCGTCACATAACCCTTTGGTACTTCAAGACGAATTGGCCCCAGTTGAAAATGCGGCCGTCTCAGCTCGACCTCCGTCAAACTTACTGCATTGTCGGTCATCGTTCACCCTCCAAATTTTCGATTCAGAACTTCCTGAAACAGCTTCGTAAGTTCTTCCTTCGTGCATTGTACGAGCTTACCGGCATCAACGGCCGCCTCTAAGCTTTCCATTACTGCATCTAGTCGATAACGGTCCATCGCATTTTGCTCAATCCGGGCCACATATGTTCCGGTGCCTTGCTTCGTCCGGAGCAGCCCTTCATTCTCCAGATCCTGATATACCCTGCGGACGGTTATAATACTGCACTTCAGCAGCTGCGCAAGCTCCCGGATCGAGGGCAATAAGGTTCCTTCATCCAGCTGCCCGCTTACGATCAGCGCTCTTAACTGCACTTCAATCTGATAATAGAGCGGTTCCGCGCTTTGTTCGTTAATTTGAATTGGCAGCCACACAGCTTCACCCTCTTCCAACTAAGAGCTAATCGAGATTTTCTTGTTCGTATAATGACGCTGCTTAAGCCGTCGCTTGATGATCGTATAGCCCGAGTATAAGGTTATGGCACACACCGCAAATGCTACTGCCGTATACCACCAATGCCCCTTCTGAAGTTCATCCAGCAAGCCCTGTACTAGACCGGCTTTAGCGATGCCAATTGCCACTGAAATCAGTACAAACACTGCAACATTGATGTAGCAGAACAAGGCATATGCTTTTCCGGTATGACCGATTTCAAAGTACACATGAGCTACTGCCATCGATAACGCGTAGAAGTACCAGAACAAGGCAAACAAAATATAGGCTCCAATGGATATCTGCTCATTCAATCGTTCAACCATTATATATTGAGTCGTGAAAAATATCGTAAGTACCAGTGTCAGCACCATAACAAGCTGAAGCAGTCTGCCTATAACCAGATGAGAGAGCGGAATCGGAAGCGTCCGCCATTCTGCCAGCTTGCCGGTATAGGTGTCCTCCCTCCAGAAGCGCATTGTTGTCTTATTCATGACAAATGCTAGACTCGGGAATGAAACGAGAAAGATCATATCGAGGAGCCATGACATTATTCCTTCTTCGTCGTTATAGACTGCAATCGTTATAAATGCTAGATAGAGACAAAAAATGACCGTAAACACAATTCCGATCCAATCCCGCGAAAGCTCATGTTTTGCAATATGCCAGGCGCCTTGCCGAGTATTCAAATGTCCCTCTCCTCTCAAGCACAGTCATTATACTGTGTATATCCTTATACACAGTATATACACGACTAAGCACAGAGTCAACAGATATTACCAAAAATGCAATTATGATTATAAAAAAAGCGCAGGTCCCACTGAGGATGACTCCCCAATGAGATCTACGCTCATTTTTAAAACGAGTTATTAACCAAAAATCGCATCAATCATCGGCTTGGTATGGCCACCCGGATACATCATATACAGCAGGATATACACGGCAACACCTGTAATCGCTGTAAAGAACCAAATAATCGAGGTAACTCTTCCCCACTTCCTGTGCTTCGCGAATCTGCTCTTGAAACCAAGCACAAGCGTTGTAATGCCGAACACCGCTGCCACTGTAGCAAGGACGATGTGGAATAACAAGAATGTTAAGTAGTAAGGCTTCAAGCCATCCGGTCCGCCCCATTCGGTATTGCCAACAAGAATGGTCCGGGACGAGTAGATAATAAAGAATATGATCGCTGCAATAGCCGCTGCAATCATAACCTTCTTATGTTGATCGAGCTTCCGCTTAATAGCCAGATTCCAGCCGATCGCGACCAGAATCGCGCTTATGACGATAAAGCTCGTACTGATCGTAGGGAAAATTGTGTACTTGTCCAATAGCTATCCCACCTAAAAAGAATTATCACATAATCTGACCAAGAATTATCACGCAACGAAACATCGTCTGCTCTATTATACCGTGCCTTTGTTCAAGTTGGGCAACTCATTTGGCACTTCATTTGTCACATTTGTTACATCGTCATCCTTATGCTCTCGTTTGAACCAATGGAAGAAGATATAGGCCAAGATGACGCCGTACATGAACTCTTGCAGCAGCTTCATGACGATACCGCCAAGCTGTTGATCCTCTTCCGGACTTGAGAGAAGATTAAAGAATTGAGGACCATCAAACAGCACTAGAAGCTGCGAAGGATCACTCACACAATAACCCATTGCCTTCACCCAGGTTCCGGAATCGCTATAGACCGCATACATCGGAGTGCTCGCGAAGATAATAAAAGCACAAGCCGGTGTCAGCAGTACGCCGTTTGCAAACACGTAAGCCATCTTCTTCAGATCGGTCAGGCGGTTCCATTCCGGAACCGGATTGGCAATCTGAGCCCACATTAACAGAGCTGCGACAAGCAGGATCAAATAGACAATACGATGCAGCATAAAATGCGTCATGACATAATCATTAATAAGCGGTACATGATAGAGTGAGAATAGCATATTAAACGTCAAGATGCTTGCAATCGGATGCATCATAAAGCTAAGCTTCTTCCAAGCCTGGGCAGCAAACATTTTCCGCCAGATGAAGCTGGGAACCGAGAGCAGCAGCATGGGAGGCACAATTAAATAAGAGACGGACATATCAATCATATGGAACGTAAACATCATGTGGCCCATCAAACTGAAAGGCCCTCCCTGCACTAGGTAGAACATGAGCGCTGCGGCCACAAACATGATTTTCTGCCAGACTGTTGCCTTATCTGCGTGCGGTGCATGCTTCTCCCGCCATGGTCCGATCAAATAGAAGTAAAGAATCACAACGGCGATCATGAAGAACATAAACCATGGGGTCCACAACTCTTCAAAGCTGAAATACTGTAAGCCTAGCATGGATGGCAGCTCCTTTCAAATATCTGCAAAAGAGGAGGGACCCGACTACTGGGAACCCTCCTCTTTTCAATTATGCAATAATGTTACCACCAAGCCCAATATTCGGCCATGATAACACAGGTGAATACAACGAATACGCCGAACAGGATACCGATAATCGCCCAAGTATGTCCGCGATCCTTCATATGCATCCAGAACGCCATCTGTACAAATACTTGCAAGATTGCGCAGCCGATAAGAATGATGTAGATGAAGTCGGTGTTAATCTCGCCGCCGGCAACTGCCGCGAAAGCGATCAGTGTCAGCAGGACCGAGAAGATAAAGCCAATGATGTGCTTCTTTGGTCCTTCAACCTTATGGCGTACCGGACGTTGTTCCTCCGTGGAATGATTGCTCGCCATGGATTAGCCCACCTTTCCCATCAGGTAAACGACGGTGAAGATAAATACCCAGACAACATCGATAAAGTGCCAGTAGATGCCGGCTACGTACGCTTTAGGAGCTGTTACGACCGTCAGGCCCTTCTTCATCAATTGTCCGATCAAGAGACAGATCCATACGATACCGAAGGCAACGTGGGCACCGTGGAAGCCAACAAGCGTATAGAACGAAGAACTGAATGCACTCGTTGTAAAGCCATGACCTTCATGGACATAATGCGTGAACTCGTAAATCTCAAGGCCAAGGAATCCAAGCCCCAGAATAACGGTTACGATCAGCCAATTAATCAACGCTTTACGCTTATGCTGATGAAGCGCCTGAGTTGCGAACACGCTTGTCAGGGAAGATGTCAACAGCAAAGCGGTAGCAATCGCAACGAGTTTAAGATCAAACAGCTCATGCGCGGGCGGGCCATCCAAGACTTGATCACGGAGTGCCAGGAACGCCGAGAACAGCGTTCCGAACAATACCGTTTCCGCACCTAGGAATAACCAGAAGCCAAGAATCTTATTGCGACCCTCGAGGGTTGCTTTTTCAGGCTCATGAGGCAATTGGCCTTCAGTATGGGAATGTGCACTCATGCTTTTACCCCCTTATCTTGCAATTCTTCCGGTTCGATATGGAAGCCATGATCGTCGATCAGGGAACGGATAATCATACAAGCGAACGTAATGATCAGACCAATTCCGCCTACTACATAACCTGCTTCAATACCTGCAATTTTACCCCATTCGCCATGGGAGTACATGAGACCAAGACCTGTGATGAACAAGCCGATCGACATGAACAGCGGCAGAATGGATGGAGATGGCATATGGATCGAGCCAATTGGCTCTGCCGGTGTCATTTCCGTATTGCCGTCCATTTTTTCTTTCCAGTATGCATCATAACCGCGAACAAGCGGTGTTTGCTTGAAGTTGTATTCCGGTGCAGGCGAGGAAATCGTCCACTCCAGCGTACGGCCGTCTTCCCAAGGATCGTTTGCTGCATCCTTCGGTTTGAATGCTGTGATCACAACGTTCAGAAGGAAGAAGATAGTGCCAAGACCCATCAGCAATGCGCCGATTGTACTGATCAAGTTCATTTCGTTGAAGCCCAGTCCATCCAGGTAAGTCCAGATCCGGCGAGGCATGCCCATCAGACCAAGGAAATGCTGTACGAAGAACGTGAGATGGAAGCCGATAAAGAATGTCCAGAACGTCAGCTTTGCAAGACCTTCATTCAGCATGCGGCCGAACATCTTAGGCCACCAGTAGTGCAGACCCGCGAACAAGCCCAGTACAAGGCCACCTACGATAACATAGTGGAAATGTGCTACGACGAAGTAGGAATCGTGGTACTGGAAGTCGGCAGGTGCAGCAGCCAGCATAACGCCGGTTACGCCGCCCATTACGAACGTCGGGATAAAGCCTACAGCGAACAGGTTCGCTGCTGTAAATGTAATCGAGCCGCCCCACAGGGTGAACAGCCAGTTAAAGATCTTGATACCTGTTGGTACCGCGATCAGCATCGTTGCGATGGAGAACAAACCGTTCGCAACTGGTCCGAGACCTGTCGTGAACATGTGATGCGCCCAAACCATGAAGCCGAGGAAGCCGATCAGGATGGTAGCGAAGACCATCGAGCTGTATCCAAACAGACGTTTACGAGAGAACGTGCTGACAACTTCGGAGATAACACCGAATGCCGGCAGGATCAGGATATAAACCTCAGGATGCCCGAAGATCCAGAAAATATGCTCCCAGAGAACTGCGTTGCCGCCGCCCGAAGGATCGAAGAAGTTTGCGTCAAATATGCGGTCAAACATCAGGGCCGCAAGGCCAACTGTCAATGCAGGGAATGCAAACAGGATCAGTGCCGAAGTAATGAATACAGACCATGTAAACATCGGCATGCGCATGAAGGTCATTCCCGGAGCGCGCATATTAATGATTGTTACCAGGAAGTTGATACCGCCGACCAGAGTACCGATACCGGCAATCTGCAGGCCAAGTACGTAGTAATCAAAACCATGATCACCGTTAAATGTTGTGCCGGAAAGCGGCGCATAGGCTGTCCACCCGCCGTCCGGTGCAGCGCCAGTAAACCAGCTTACATTCAGCAATACTGCGCCAAAGAAGAACGTCCAGAAACCGAGAGCATTAACGAATGGGTACGCAACGTCACGCGCACCAATTTGCAGCGGCACGATCGCATTCATCAGAGCGAATATGACCGGCATCGCTGCAAGGAAGATCATGGTAGTACCATGCATCGTTAACAGCTCATTATATGTATCCGCACTAACGAAATCATTAAGCGGTTTCCATAGCTGAATCCGAATTAGTATGGCTTCTAAACCGCCGACGAGGAAGAAAAAACCTCCGGCGATTAAATACAAAATACCGATTTTTTTGTGGTCAACAGTCGTTAACCAATCCATCAGACCGGTACGGCGTTTAACCGTATGTCCATGAGCCAAGGTAGGTACCTCCTTTAATCACCGATGATTATTGTTCGTAGTCGAGAGTAAGTTCCGATAAGTATTTCGAAATTCCGTCAAGCTCTTGTTGCGTTAAATCAACCTTAGGCATCTGCGAGCCAGGTTTTACAGCCGACGGATCTTCGATCCAGCGATGCATGTTGTCATAAGTCGAACCCTCGTTGGAATACTTCGGATCATCAGTGTTAACGAGAATACCACCAACAGTCTCACGGCTGCCTATGCCTGTCAGGTTAGGATATGCCGGACCGCCTTGATCGCCTACTGCGTGGCAAGTCAGACATTTGCTAACAAAGGCTTCTTTAATTGCCGGATCGCTTGGAAGCGCAACCGGAGCTTGCAATGCTGCTGCCCACCGGTCGAACGAAGCCTCGTCCACCGATTTTACTTTAAAGTCCATAAGGCCGTGCGAAGGTCCGCAAAGCTCGGCACATTTACCTAAGTAAACGCCTTCTTTATCAGCCGAGAAGTACATAATGTTTACGTTAGCTCCCGGGTTTGTATCGACTTTACCTGCAAGCGAAGGAATCCAGAACGAGTGAAGAACGTCTGCGGATTTGGCTTCGATGGAGATCGTCTTACCCTTTGGAATAACTAACTCTTGTGCAGTCTTGATTCCGAGCTCAGGATACTCGAATTCCCACCAATATTGGTGAGACGTAACGATAACTTTAACCGCATCCGGATCTTTTGTATGATCCTTTGAGAGGTTAAATACCGATTGAATAGTCGGTACGCCAAGGATAATCAGCAGGATAATCGGAATGACTGTCCAAATAATCTCCAGTTTGTGGCTACCTTCTACTTGTTTCGGAATCGTTTTGTCGCCAGGACGTCTGCGGAAACGAATAATTACATAGAAAGAAATCGCAAACACGACAACAATCACGATTAACATGATCGAGATCGCCAGCTTCATCAGTCCGAATTGCTCTTCCGCTACAGGACCTTGGGGCCTCAGCGTGGACAGGTCACTCCGTCCGCATGCCGACAGCACAAGCACCATCAAGGCCAGAAGCGGCGCAAGCTTTCTAAAAAACTGCCACCGATTCATCAATAATCAACCCCACTTTTGACGTTTTCGCAGATGCTATCATCTTAGTAATAATGCGGCAAACTGCGTGTTTCACAGATGTTATGACAACTACTGGAACTAAATCACTTAATTAAATATAAAGTTGCTGTACTTATTTGTCAATGTTCCACAGAGAGTTCACAAATTGTTCTCAAAGCTGTCAAAAACTCAGGTTTTTCAAGGTTTCCCGGCTTTGAAAAAGGGATTCAAAACATGCTTATGAACAGGTTTCCTTACCCTACATTGTGCACCAAACCCATGGTCAATTATGTATGGGGTTCGAAGCGTATATTTCATCGTTCCCTACAGAAGCTATTCCTATAACCGCCCGAATGGAGGCTGATTCCCCATGAACAAACGAGTAGCCGGATTACTGATGATTTCTTGTTTACTAATCAGCATGACTGCAGCCTGCGGCTATGAGAAGCGCATCCAAAGCAGCGACCATGATTACGGAAGCCGGAAAGCCGGAGACGCCAAGATGCTTGGCGGCAAATTATACGGTACCTCTTCCGCAAACAATCCTTACCAGCATGACAACGCCTTTTTTGAATACAGCAACACGATCTCTAATGAAGTATCCAAGCTCGGCGGTGTAGGCTCTGCCATCGTTATGCTTACCGACAAAAACGCCTACGTTGGACTGGCGCTGGACTGGACTGCTGTCGGAACTAAAAGCACCGGCCATACAGACGAGCAAGACCGCAGCGGCGCAAGCGAAGGGGTATACAACCATGACACCGGCAGTCAGCGCTGGGATAACCGGCATCTGGTGACGCCGTATAACTCCTTGTTTACGGTTAATGATCACAGCATGTTGTCCGATGAGCTCAAGCAGACTGTTGCCATTAAGGTAAGGGAGCTTGCACCAACTGTTCAGGAAGTACACATCTCTGCCAATATGGACTACGTGAATGAGCTGAATGAGTATGCCAAGCAGGCTTGGATGAATCATTCCTTAACCCCGTGGCTGAATGACTTCAACACTTTGGTGAAGTACCAGTTCGCAGGCGGGGATATTATGCCTCAGAAGATGAAGGATGACGAAAATATCCGAGCGAAACACAAAGGCGGACAGTCCATCATCCCTACTCAATAATCGCGCCAAAAAAATCTCTTCCTATTATATAAAGAAAAAAAGAATGGAATCCGGCCCCCCCTGAAACTCAGATTGGTTTCTTGACAATCTAAGTTTCAGGGTGACGGATTCCCTTTTTGATTTGACTGACATTGCGCTGAATGAGCAAGCCGCAGCATGCCCCGATGAAGGATAATGCCGACATACAGGCATAGAGTGCAGGTCCCCCTATCCAATCGAACAGCCATCCGCCAACCGTTGAGGAAATGATGCTCGATATACCAAACAGCAGCATCGCGAGAATCGTTTGTCCGGTGGCTTTCCATTGCTCCGGAATTAACGTGTACAGATATTGAATGGATGCCGCATAGAACAGCACGAAGGAAACTCCCTGCAGGAGCTGCAGCCCCACTATCGCAACCGGATGATCCCACCAGGCAGAAAGCGCAAAGCGGAGTACATAAAAGCCTGCAGCAATCGAAATGACCAGCAGCTCTTTGCCCGGCTTGATGAAGCGGTGAATCAGCGCAAAGAACGCAACCTCCACCAGCGTCATAATGAACCAGGCCATGCCAACCATCCCTACCCCGCCGCCGAGGCTCTGTACGTATAAGCCTACATAGCTGTCATTCATCCGATGAGGAATCGCAATCAGAAGCACTAACAGCAGAAACTGTACGGTTCGTCTATCCTGGAAGAAGGGCACCATATCCATCCAGGCTACGGGTTTCCCTGTCGCCGGAGTTTCCGGCAGCATGGCGCAAAGCAGCAACGTAACGATTCCATAGATGCCATACATATACGCGAAGCTGCCCATCCCGTATTGATCCCCAATGTACCCTATTATATAGGAAGCAACTGCATAACCAAGCGCGCCATACATCCGGACGGAACCAAAGCTGACACCTGCTCTTTCCGCGATACGGTAATTCATGCTCTCCGTTAATGGATCGGCTGGCATCAGGAAGAAATACATCATGGCCGTCAGCGCAAAAGCTGCGGGCATAAGCGATACCGAGAACAGCACCATCCCAAGACAAATAGACGCAGCCAGCAAAATGAGCAGCACAACTTTGACCGTTTTATATCGATCACTGATCATCCCCCACAAAGGCTGGGAGACCACGCCAATTATGCTTCCAGTCCCTAAAATGATGCCAATCTCGGAAGCGGTCATCCCCTTCTCGGCAAAGTATATCGGCAGGAAGGAAAGGAACATCGCGAACATGGAGAAATAAAAGAAATTATACCCTCTAAGCAAATAGAGCTTCATACCTTCCATCCCTTCACTAAATCTGAACCCATCATACCTTATTTAAATGAAGGAATGAAATTAATAACAGTGCTGTTTTTTAATTTCTTATTTCTATTATATATACTATACTGAAGGTAACTTTGGATCGTTAGGAAAGAAAGGAGCTTTAATGATCATGAACGCGAATAATTACATTCCGAAAGAACCTGTTACAATTGAATGCAATATCGAGAAGACGCTGGATGTTATCGGCGGCAAATGGGCATTTCTTGTGATCAGAGAGCTGTTCTGCGGTACAAGAAGATTCGGCGAGCTGCAGCGCCTGATTCCGGCGGTCAGCCCTCGCGCGTTGACAACGACACTCCGTCACCTGGAGGAAAAAGGGGTGCTGGAGCGGCACGTATTCCCGACCGTTCCCGTTACAGTTGAATATACGCTTACGCCAAAAGGCGAGGATTTGCATCATATCCTGAAGCAAATGAAGCTGTGGGCAGCGAAGTGGACCTAACAATTTCTTACTTTTACTTGCTTTATCTGGCGAATACGTTTATACTAAAAAAGTTGTGTTATATTTAACCCCTGTATATCCCTCCAAAAACAGAAAAATTTCATGAATTCCTCGAATTAGATTTTTCTTTTTCTGTTAATTCCAATCCTTACGAACAGTAAGAACTTTGATTCACACTGGCGCGGTCTAGGAGCCGCAAGGACGGAAGAGAGGCAGGGCTTTCGTTGTTTTAAAGTATGCTTACAAGCTGCTTTGTCCGTTACACAAAGCAACCCAAAAGTATGCGCAAGATGAGCATCTCACACAAAATCTTGTTGCAATTAACAAGGGATATGAACCACGCGGCCAGCATGATGCTGTATGAAGTACAAGTACTGCCGCCAAGGTTAAATATACGTTACACAAATCAGCGGCACCCTAATCAGGGTGCCGCTATCCATTTCTATACCTTTCCGCGAATCCCGGTAGTGTACTCTTTTATACTCAAAAATACACACAGCACAAGGAAAATGACGAACAGACTCGCACAGATACTGCCGTAATAACCCCGCTGATTCCCGACCAATGCACCCGAGATTATCGTTGCTATCCCTCCCGCAAGCGTCAGCCACACCCCAATACTGTAACCGGATGCTTTCATATCGGAAGGTATACTTTTCTTCTTCCGAACCCCAAGCCCAATAAATAAGCCCGCAAGGAACAGGATCTGTACACCAACCGATATCGGCAGGAGGCCAAATGCATAGAACACCGATACTTCATCCGTATTATCGAAAGTAATGGCCGACAGGATCGTGATTACAATGCCCATCGGCAGATTGATAAAGTCGAATTTTTTCTGCTTCGTGTAGGAAGCAATCCCCGTCAAAACCGCAATATACAGGGCCGCGTACTTAATGAGGAGCACCGGGACGAACATGGAGATCAGGAATAAGTCAATCCTGTCCAGGAAATCAGTAATATGAATCTGCTGCACGAGAATCCAGCCGATATACAGCATCCGTGAGGAGAGAATCGGACTAATGACGCTGACCACGCAAAATAACCAAATCGTAAGCATAAACGCGGAGTAAATCACGCCCATTTTCATCGCAATATAAATATCCCGCGGTCTTCTCACATGATGAAGAAAGGCTCCAAAGATGATAAGATCCGTGAAAGAGCCAAACGCAAGTATTCCGCCTTTTAGCGGCTGGAATATACCGCTGCTAAGTGATGGCTTGAGCTTGTTCATATCAATCTCATTAAGCAGGAACATCGGAGTTAACATGTAGAGGGCCAGAAATAAAGAGACAAACACCACGTTTGTCCGAAACAAATGCTCCATGGAGCCTCCTGCATAATAGACAAGCAGAAGCATCGTCATAAGCAGAATATAGATTTGAGGCGTCCGCAGCAGAATGGAGGAACTGAAGAAATCACTGTAGATCCGAAGCTGACTGATTAAATCCATCGATAGATAGACAATCAAGATCCCGTTAAGCAGTCCCCCTAACCATTTGCCGCAGGCGTGCTGCATGATTTCGTACATATTTTTGCCAGGACTAAAGCGAGCCAGCCTCCACATCAGATAAGCCATTCCGATCCCATACGGGATCGGAAAAAGATAGGCGTACCAGGCATCTTGTTCAGCAGCCATCGTAATGGCTGTCGGCATTGTATTCATATTGGAAGCAATAAGCAGTGATCCAACCAGCAGTGCCATCTGCAGTGCGGATACTTTCATGCGGTCTTGCATATTAGCCCCCCTGTCCTCTCATCAGATTATACATCCCCATCACCATTTCCCGTATGATAGTGACATTCAGGATGGAGTAAGCTTTATAATTAACGCAGAAGATAATTAACACGGCAATTAATCCTACTATGGTGAAATACAACACCTTGCTTGATGTATTCTTCATGTGCTTCCATTTGACAACGGTTGTACCGATGAGAAGAAGGATCGTTAGTGTAATAAATCCGATGTCCATCCTACTGATCCTTCCTTCCCAGGTTCTCGCTGCTCATGCCAAACCGATAAAGGTTAGCCTTTGCCGTCACTTCGAACTTCATCTCCGGGAAAATCGTCTCCCAATCCTTGCGGTATTGTTTGGTCCAGATTTGAGGGTAAGCACGGTACGCATGCAGGCCAAAACCGATGGCGTCGCTATTACTCTGCTGCATCTTCTTAATAGCAAGCTTGATATTATCTTCCACACGCTGTGAAACGATTTGCTCAATTTGCTTGCGCGTCTCGTAGTCGTCGTAATTCCTATTCGGATCAAGGTCCTCATTCACGCTTGCTTTGACCATCGAGTGAATACGGAAGGACAACTCCCCGTTCTTCATTACAGGCTTAATCTTGATATCAGCCTCCGTAATCGCTACCGTCAAAAAGTTGCCCGCATCATTAAACGTTTCATCATATTTACGGAATGAATGATTAAGCAGCCGGAGACCAATCGCCGCATTCCCTTTTACTGTTCCGGTCATTTTACCGTTATGCGTCAGTACAAATCCCTCTATCAGAATATCTTCCGATTCCTGGCCTTTAATCTTCGTCTTCACTTTCTCTATGTACGGAAAAAAAGCATCCTCGCCTATAGAAATAATTTTGCCCACGACATCCTTTAAGGAGATACGAACGCTCGCTTCCGATTGAAGGAGCTCCCTCATTGACTCGGCTGAGAAGCGCTCAAGTCGTGTGTCAGCGTTAAGCACATCCTGTGCTTTGCCATCAGAAATCGCAATAAAAGCGGTTAACCGGTTTTCCGGTGTACGTGTAACCCCATCGAAGATAGTGTCTACTCCTTCCTCCCTTGCCAGCTGTTCACCGATGATGATGACACGCCGATGGCCGAAAAACAGATGTCTCGGCAATTGGAATTGAAGCTTTGAGACTGCTTCGCGGACGGTATTGCCTGTTTCGGTCTTGATCGTAAACGGCTTTTGCCCGCCTGAACCGCCTCCACCGCCAGCGCTGCTTCCCATATTGCCCGGCAGCGGAATAAGCACACTAACCCGGATACTATCTCCTTCTTTATCTATTGCACTGGCCAGTACAAACGCGACGTCATTAATCTCGCGGCGGTCCCAGCAGCCCGTAAGAATGAGGAGCATCCCCATACACATGCTTATGGAAAGCACACGCCATACTTTACTCATTTTCATAGCTGTATTCGATACTCCTCTCTGCTTGATCAGGACTGTGGGCGCTGACGGCGGACATTTCGGTTACCCAAATATTTCGGCCGCTTGTTCATCTTCCACCAAGGCGCGCGGACCATAACATCTTTTAGATCGGAAACCTCAAGCGGCGTAACAGGGGCAAGATAAGGAACCCCAAATGTCGTGATCTTCGATAAATGCCCTACAATAACCATGACGCCAATCATAATGCCAAGCAGCCCGAATACAGAAGCCAGCAGCATTAATGGAAAGCGCAGCATCCGTATCGAAATGGAAGCATTGTAACGAGGGAGTGTAAATGAAGCAATCCCCGTCATGGACACAACGATAACCATCGCTGCCGAAACGATGCCTGCCTGAACGGCCGCCTGTCCGACAACCAGCGCACCCAAAATACTGACCGCTTGACCAACGATCCGGGGAAGCCGGACGCCCGCTTCCCGCAGGGCTTCAAAGGCAAGCTCCATAATGAGAGCTTCTACCACAGCCGGAAAAGGGATCGCTTCCCGTGAAGCCGCAATACTTAGCAGCAGATTCGTAGGAATCATTTCCGGATGATACGTTGAAACCGCAATATATAAAGCTGGTGATAACAACGCGAAAAACAGACTGATTAGCCTGAGCCACCGCAATAAGGTGGAAGCCATAAAACGCTCATAATAATCCTCGCTGGCTTGCAGCCATTGCCAGAATCCAAAAGGAGCTATCAAAGCAAATGGAGTTCCATCAACCATAATAGCAACACGTCCTTCCAGAATAGCTGCCGCTACCGTATCTGGACGCTCCGTTGTTTGCACCTGCGGAAAAGGCGAATAGCCCTGATCTTGAATAAACTCCTCGATATAGCCGCTTTCCAGTACGCCGTCGATCCTGATGTCGCTTAAGCGGTTCTCCACTTCTTCCAGCAGCCTTGGATCGACAATTCCAGCCATATAGGTAAGTATGACATTCGTTTGGGTCTCCGTACCGATTACGAAGGACTTCATCTTTAACCGGGGAGACTTGATCTTGCTTCGCACAAGGGATGTATTCGTGCGAAGATGCTCATTAAAGCCCTCCCTTGGCCCCCTTACGACGGTTTCCGTCTCCGGCTCGGCCACGCTGCGCCGTATTCCGCCGCGAAGCCCCAGGCATACCGCTGTATCCTGCCCGTCTACAAACAGAACACTGTCGCCTGATAAAAGATTGGTCAGGAGCTCTTTAAAAAACTGGATTTTCGAAGCCTGGGCAACGGGAAGCGTCTGCTCGGTAATTTGATCAACGGTAAAAGCGTTGCCCTCGAGTATCATCAGCGCCTTTAATGCATCATCAACGGCACTAGTTGTTACCATACCGTCAACGTAACAAAGCATCGCTTTCGGACCGTTCTCGATTTCGAATTTACGGAGAACAATATCCGAGCTGTCCTTGAACAACTCCTCCATAATTTTGTTGTTCTCGTCTATGGTTGATCGAATGGGAACGTCCTCGAATTGATCAATTGAGTGATGATCCAATCGCCCTTCGGGCAAGCTTTTGGCTTTTTTCGCTTTCGTCGGCATTGTTGTCACCACCGTTCATTATTAGAGGTTATCATTTCCTAAATCGCCTAAATTATGATGACCGTTATCTTCTGCATGATTCACCGCTTAAAACGCCAACCTATTGCTTATGAAGGGAGGTAATAACCATGACATCGCCAAAAAACCGACGCGAGAACGCCTGGCGCCAGCGCAAGCATTCGCAGCATCCGACACATGGCAAAGTGAAATCATTCGAGGAATTAAGCAAAGAAGTTGGCCGTAATAATCCTAATAATGTAGAGATTTACTAAGGTGAGTGTGTTAGCTGTGCGGGAACGCTTTGGTTGAAGGTAACAGCCACTGCGCGGAAATAACGTCCTTCCGATCGCTGTTGCCCCCCAATTTCTTCGATTGTAGCCAGTACGGCAGTCAGATGACCCTGACTGCCGTATTGTACTACCTGCTGTAAGGCTGAAATCAGCCTTTCACACCCTGCAAACCTACCCCAACAAGCTCTGTTAGGCTGTTTTCAGCCTCTCAGGTGGAGACTAGAGGCACCTCGGCCATGTTTCAGCTTTTTAATCAAGTTCAGTAAGCTTCGAAACTGAGCTGAAGTCCTTTATTAAACAAAAAAGGTTAAAAGGCAAAAGGAGCATTTCGAATGATTCTGGAGAAGCGGCAGTATATGCTTCCGAAGCAGCTTTCTTTCAGAAAGCTTTTAGCGTTCGCTTTTGCTCGAGGATTCCAACGATCTTCGTTGATTCAAGGAAATCTCGAGCAATGGCGATCGGAAGAACATTTCAAATGCGTAGTTTGCCTCTTTAACCAAAAAAAGACCACCCTTTTAGGATGGTCCAATTCGCGTGATGCTTATTCTTTTACGCTGCCGAGCTGCATGCCGACAACAAAGTATTTTTGCAGGAACGGGTATACGATCAGGATAGGCACGGATGCGACAATCGTGATTGCTGCGCGGATCGAGAGGGGCGTGACCATCGCTTTGGCCGCGTTTGGATCGGCACCGTTCTGAAGCGCCGGATTGCTGTTCGAGTTCATCGCCGACGAGAGAAGCTTCATCAGCTCGTATTGGAGCGTGCTGAGCTCCTGCTTCGAGGAGGTGAACAGGAACGTGTCGAACCAGGAGTTCCATTGTCCTACTGCTACGAACAGCGCGACCGTTGCCAGCACCGGCTGGCACAGCGGAAGAATGACCTGCATGAAGATACGGAAATCGCCTGCCCCGTCCACTTTGGCCGATTCAATCAAGCTCTCGGACAATGTCCCGATATAGGTACGGATAACGATCATGTTAAAGGCGCTGACCAGGCCGGGAACAATATAGACCAGGAAGTTATTCAGCAGGTGAAGATCCTTGATCAGGAAGTAATACGGGATCAGTCCCGCGTTAAAATACATCGTCATGACGATCATAATCGTAATCGGCTTACGGAAAGCATATTCCTTCCGGCTGACGGTATACGCCAGCATCGTAGTAAGGAACAGGCTGAGCACCGTTGCCAATATCGTACGGGCAACCGAGATGTAGAATGCGTTAAACACGGTTCCTGTAATGAATACTGCCTTGTAGTTCTGAAGGGTCCACATTCTCGGCCAAATATAGATGCCGCCCCGAATCGTATCAAGCCCCGCGTTAAAGGATACGGCAAGCGTATTCAAGAAGGGGTAGAGTGTAACAACGGCCAGCATAATCATGATAATTGCATTCACTGTATTAAATACCGCTGGCTCAAGCTGAACTGTTCTTTTTCTCATGTTATCCCCCTAACACTTTAATAGCCTAGTTTGGGCTATTAATGATAATTGTTGCATCGTAAGCATAAGCCTAATCAAATAAGCCTTTCTTCGCCGAACCGCTTCGCTAGCGTATTGGCCGCATAGATGAGCGTGATGCTGACAACCGTCTTGAATATGCCGGCTGCGGTAGCCAGCGAGTAGTTGCCCTGCTTGAGCCCGTATTTCAGTACGAAGATATCAATCGTCTCCGACCAGTCGACAACAACGCCATTACCAAGCAAATACTGCACTTCAAAGCCCGCTTCCAGAATCCAGCCCAGGTTCATGATGAGCAAAATAATAACGATAGACTTGATGCCCGGGAGTGTTATATACCACATCTTATGGTAACGGTTAGCTCCGTCGATCTCTGCCGCCTCGTACAGCGAGGGATCAATAGAGGTAATCGCCGCCAAATAGATGATTGCATTCCAACCGACTTCTTTCCAAACATGCGATGCGCCAACAATGCCCCAGAAATATTTAGGTTCGCTAAGCCACAGGATTGGTTCATGAATAAAGCCCAGCTTCATGAGTACCTCATTAACGATACCGCCATCTACGGATAGCGAACTTGCAACGATCCCCGTAACGATAATCCACGACAGAAAATGCGGCAAATACGAAATCGTCTGAATCGAACGCTTGAACAGCTTGTTCTTCACTTCATTTAACAATATCGCAAAGACAATCGCCGTTACGAATCCCAGCACCATATTAATGGCGCTCATGCCAATCGTATTGCGAAGAACTCGCAGAAAGCCTTCATCGGTAAACAGGAACTTGAACTGCTTTAAACCTACCCACTCCTGCTGTGCAAAAGATTTGGCCGGCTTGTAATTCTGAAAAGCCATCGTCCATCCCCAAATCGGGTAATACGAGAAGAGCATGACATAAATGAGTACGGGCAGCGACATCCACATCAGCTGACCCTGGTTTTTGAACCGCCTGGATTTGCGGGTCTTCTTCGGCTGGACAGCCGCCTCTAAAGCTAATGCATCAACGGGTTTCGCCATCTCTCTTCCTCCACTCCAAAGATAAAGCGGAAGGCATGAGGCAGTCTGCTTCATCCCTTCCGCTTTCTGCTGCTTAATGTCTTATTGGGCCGACCAGTTCTGGATACGCCATTGGATCTGCTCGTTAATGCGGTCCTCGTAAGCTTTCACGTTGATTTTCTTATACTCGTCCACGTAGTCCTGCCATACTTTATCGAATTGATCCGGTTTCGACATAATCGCGCGAGGCAAGAATTTGAGAGACGCATCCGTCATCTTCTTATTGGCGATCGAAGCATCTGAACCGTCAATCAGGTCGATCTGCCAAGCCGGGTAGTAAACCGGGTTATCTGGCGGTGCCGAGAAGAAATCGGTCCATGTTTTATGTCCGTAGGCGGACAGTACTTCTTTGTCGACATCTTTCAGGCTGTCATAGAACTCTTGCGGGTCGCCGCCCGGTGATGTTGCATTGCCGTCGCTCAGCGTACCTTCAATTTTAGGCAGGTAAGTGAAGATGCCGTTGCCGAGATTAGCCAGTTTCCATGCCGGGTCATCATATTGTGTACGCTGCTCAGGCGTCCGTGTATATTTGCCGTCTGCCCCAACTTGATAGTCAACGCCTTCTTCGCCCCAAGTGAACATCTTCTGATATTTCTCGTCCATCAGTTGTTCAAGCGCCTGAATGATGCGCTTAGGATCCTTCGCGTCAACGGAAATACCAAAGCCGTTGTTTAAGTTGATAACAGCACGGTCACGATAGTAGTCTTTAATGCTTGTGTCATAAACAAGCGGGATTCCTACATAAGTGCGTTCCGATTTGTTTTGTGTATTCAAGGAGTCTTCAGCGGTTTGGAAGTTCCAGTGCTGGTCGAACATACCAAGCACGCTGCCTGTGGTCAGCTTCGCCAGATACTGGTCATAGTTTTGCGTGAAGGCTTCTTTGTCCATCAACCCTTCGTTGTACAGGGCGTTCAGCTCTTTGTAATACGTTTTCGAAATATCCTTGTCGGCAAATACGCTGGCCACGCCGTTATCGACAATTACGCCGCCGTCATTCGGATGTCCTGTCAGATGCTCTGGAGCATTAAGCAGGCCAAATGTCCGCCAGTCCGAAGCAAGAGTCGTAAAGCCAATCGTTTTCTGACCGTCGATCTCCGGATATTTCGCTGCATATTGACGAATCAGGTCCATGTATTCATCAAGCGTTTGAAGCTTTGGATAGCCAAACTCCTTCAGAACGGCCTTTTGAATCCAGAATGCCGGACCGCTGTACCAGGTTTCATTCACCTCGCCTTGGTAAGCGCCGTAGTTCGGCAGCCAGTAAATATGACCGTCGGAAGGATCCTTCATCCGATTCCAATATTTTGCGTAGTGCTCTTTCAGCTTAGGAGCATATTGCTCAATGAGATCTTCAAGCGGAATAACCGCACCGGCCGATACGAGCTTCGGATCCGCCGTGATCAGGTCCGGATAGTCGCCGCCGGCAATCATAACGCCCAGCTTTTGCTCCAGATCGCCAACCAGGAATTCCTGTTTGAACGTAATGCCAAGCTCATCTTTTATGGCCTTGAACAGTTTGTTATCCGGAGTTGGCGCTTGACCTGGCGCACCCATAAACGCTGAAATTTCAATCGGCTTAAGCGCTTCTTCCGTAGCTTCCGGACTTGCTGCATTGCCGCTGTTAGTAGCTGCATTAGACGGTGCAGCAGATGCGTTGCTGTTCCCGTTATTGCTGCCGCCGTTGCTGCAGGCAGCAAGCGTCATGCTCAAGGCAACCGCAACGGCCATGGATGTCAATAATGGTTTTTTTCCTTTAACCCCCATTTGCTTCTCCTCCTACGAATTGTGTGCTTGCTTCTTCATTATGAAGCAGATGTATGCGTTTACATCATAATCAGAGTTAAGCATTATCCCCCTATGATTTAAGGTCCATTATTGTTTTTTTATACTCGGCGAGCTTCATCCCGTACCGCTTCTCGAATTGCTTCAAGAAGTGCTGATAGCTGCAGTAGCCAAGGCCCTCCGCAAGTGCTGCCCCTGAAATCTCCTGTTTATGAAGCTGCTCCTTCGCCTCATCCATGCGCAGACGATGAATATACTCGTGAATGCTGACCCCGTATTTCCGCGTAAAGGCTTGCCCCAGATAGACCGGGTTCATATAATAAATCTCCGCGATCTCCTTCACCGTTATGGACTCGCGGTAATGCTGGCGCAAATACTCTTCTACCTTGGCGATCGTCCCTCCTTGCTGCCTGTTGCGAAGAGCGGACAGTTCCTCTCGGCACAACAAGCAAAAGGAAAGCAGGAAGGCTTGCAGCTTGAGCAACGAATGCTCATGCGCTCCAATAAGCGGAGAGCCGGTACGTTCAAGCAGTTGCTCCGCATCTCCGCCAAGCTCTTTGCAGATGCCGGAGCATTGCACCATAATATGCGTCGAGAAAGCCGAGATCAGGGAAGGCATCGTCATCTGCCTGGCAAAATGATCGAAGATCCGCTGCAGGCGCTCGATGATTTGCTGCTCATCATTCGTTTCAACGGCCTCTATGATCCCTTCTGCCGCTTCCCACAAATGCGAATCATATCCAAAGTCCTGTTCTTTAATATCCTCGTAATAGAGAGGTTTCTGCCTCCGGTCAAAAAAGAGGTACGCGCTTGCTTGCAGCATATGGCGGTAAGAGCTGCTTAAGTCGTCCGGCTCATTCACGGCGCTGCCGACGACTAAGCTGAAGCTTCCGCTCATAGCTTTACGAAGCCGTCCGTAGACAAGCTCCGCGAGCTCACGCACGGCCGACTTGCTGTCATCCCGCAGCATGCAGGCCAAGCCAAAGGAGGCCAGCTCCTGCTCTACTATATAACCCACTGATCCGGACATACCGGATTCCGTTTCCAACATCTCCTGGGCCGCTTCAATCGCATTAGCCAGCTCTGATTCATCCAGCTCCACGCGCATATACACCCAGCCCTTGACACCTTCGGAAATACGTTCAATAGAGCCCTGCTCTGTCTCGGATAGTTCCTCGCCGCGGATCAGCGCGAGCAGAGCCCGGCGCTGCGCATACCGCTCCGTATGCCGGACGGCCTGCCTCTTCCGGGTCTCTTCTTCCAGAACTTTATTTAAACTCTCGAGCACTTCATCCGCTTCGTCGCTCATAATCGGTTTCGTCAAATAATGAGAGACGCCAAGCTGAAGTGCTCTTCGTGCATATTCGAAATCGCTGTAACCGCTCATCACCACAAACTTCGTCTGCATATGGCCTTCCAGCCTCATCTGCTCAATCAGCTCTAATCCGTCCATCGAAGGCATGCGAATATCGGTAACAACCAAGTCGGGCTTCGATTGGCGGATGACCCGGGCCGCTTCCTCCCCATCCCCGCATACGGATTCGACCGCAAATCCGTTCTTCTCCCAATCAATCAATAATTGGAGCCCTTCAATGGCAAAAGGTTCATCATCAACAAGCAGGACACGGTACATCTTGCTCCCCCTTTCGATTTACGAGGCGGCACCCGGCTTCGCCTGGGCTTGCTCGAGCTGCTGAAGCGGTATCTGGTAGCTTACGGTGAGTCCGCCTTCCGGGCCGCTCATCATCCGAAACTGTACGCTTTCGTGGTAGAAAAGCTCGAGTCTGCGGTACACATTGCGCAGACCGACATGACCTTCCATCCCCTGCTCCGAACGTACAGCCTGCTGCAGCCGGTCAAGCACCGCCTGATCCATGCCAATTCCGTTATCCGATACGGAGACGGTTAAGCCCCGTTCGGACATCCGGGCTTCGATCCGGACGATCCCTCCGCCCTTAATCGCCTGCAGCCCATGCTTGCAGGCATTCTCGGCAAGCGGCTGAATGCTCATGATCGGCACCTTAATCTCGCTGGCATGCGGGTCGATATCAACAACATAATCAAACCGTTCACCGAACCGGAACTTCTCAATCTGCAGATACATGAGCGTGAACTGCAGCTCTTCCTTCAACGGCACCAGGTCATCGGCCCGTCTGAGCAGTCTTCGGAGAAGAAGCGACAGGCTTTTAATAATTTCCGTAACATCCTTGTAGCCGTTTTTCGTCGCCACAACGAGCAGAGCATTAAGCGTATTAAACAGGAAATGAGGATTCATCTGGCTTTGAAGCATATTCATCTCCATCCGTACCCGCTCGACCTCAAGACTCTTCTGATGAATTTCCAGCTTATAGACATCATTAATGAGCATGTTAATCTTCATCGTCATCACATTGTAGGCATTAATAAGGCCGCCAATCTCATCTTTTCCTTCCGGCAGCATCACCTGGTCGAAGCGCTCATTGCGTACGCGGTCCATATGGCGGGCCAGCTTCTTGATCCGGTAGTGGTAGGAACGGAGCATAACGAAAATAAGAAGGGAAGGAATAAGCGTGCTAATAACCGCGAGCCATAGGATCGACCGCCTCGATTCGTCCAGGAGACCGGTAATCCGGTCATTATTTGCCCGTCCGACCAGCTTCCAGCCCTGCACGTAGCTGACCGTTCCAAGGTTCGAGACAAAGACATCGCCCGAGCCCCATTCCGCCGTATCCGCGGCATGGACGGGCCTATTGCGGTCCCCCGTTTCGGCGACGATCTCATTATGCTCATTCACCAGCTGCAGGCCCAGGCTGTCGCTTTCCCTGCTCAAAATATCGTAAATTTTGTCCACATTCAGATCGACCCGAAGGAACTTCCGATAATCCGGCTTTACAATGCTGAAGCCTTGATCCATATCGCTGATGACACTCATTTTTTTGGAGGGGCCTGCCGTTGTCCCTGACGTTTCGGTATAAGCGACTACGCGAAAAGCATGACCCGGCTCTCTCAGCAGCGGTTGCAGCCATGGGCTGTTTTCTTCCGCCTGGTTGATGACATAATAATTGCTTCCGGTCTGAATGGACCGGTTGTACGTGTAGATCCGGATTTCCAGGATGTTCGGGTAAACGGGCATATAGCGCTTCAGCTTGTTGCGCAGTACGCTGTCGTAGCTTTCATAGGAAGAGACGGGGCTGTCATACGTTTTGTCCAATACTTCATTCAGCGAATCGTCGCCTTCGATCGAGTGGCTGACCGCGACGCTTTCGTCGATCATGCTGTGCAGCTCCGCCGCTGCGCGGTCCATCGACTTGCGCAAATTCTCTTGCTCGCGTATCCGGATATTATCCGAGTTCTGCTGATAGAAAAAAACGTTGATGCCGATAATCGGGATGAGGATGCATAACACGTAGATCATAAGGAATTTCAGATTCAGGGGAATATCGTTGATTTTATTAGAAAATAGCCGGTTCATCATCGCGCCAATCACCTTTTTGATTCGATTTGTAAGCCGAGGGCGATACTTTCGTAAGTGATTTAAAGACAGAGCCGAAATATTCCGTGCTGTGATAGCCGAGCTCACTGGCAATTGCGGATACCTTCAGATCAGTCCGAAGCAGCAGCTTCTTCGCTTCCTTAATCCGCAGGAGATGCATGTAATCATTAAAGCAATAACCGGTCACCCGTTTGAATTGCTGGCCCAAATAAACCGGATTGAGCCGGAACAGCTCCGCCAGTTCTTTAAGCTGCAGCTTCTCCCGGTAATGGGCAGTCACATAAGCAACAGCCTCTTGAAGCCGTCCTTCCGGACGCTTGCCATTCAGCTCTTCAATCTGCCCGGCAGCCTTCAGGCAAACCGCCGTTAACTGTTCCCGCACATTCGCCTGCCAGCCGTATTGAGGCAATAGCCAATCCGGCGGGTGTATGGGATCACCGCCAGCTTGATGATAAGCACGCAGCAGTCCGCCCTGCAAATAAGAGAGGCATGCCGCCATACTGCCAGCCGGATCGGCTGTCCCAGCAATAAACTCGGCTAGTGCATGTACAGCACTTCCTATAGCGGCAGCTTCGTTACGGTCTACGGAATTTAGCAAAGCCGCCGCCCGGCTTGCCGCATCCTCCCACCGCCACTGCACCTGTTCTTGAACCTGCTCATGCCAGCAGATACCGGACTGTCCCTTATACAAGCTTCTGCCGCGAAGCTCCAGCAGCTGCTTGTGCAATTGCCGCAGATGCTGCCAGCCCCGTGTTCTCCCGCTGACGTAAATCGAACACGACGGATATTCGCCAGCCAGCCTGGCTGCGATCATCCGAACATCCGAATCCAGCCCGGCTTCCGAGCTGTCCATTTGCCGCGACCAGACCATCAGCAATGCGGAACCTGCGGCATCCTCGAAACAGCAAATGCCTGCCGACAATCCTGCCGAAACTGCTTCAACCTCTTCCTTGCTTGGCGCAGCCGTCTTGCCGGCATCTAAGAGGAGCAGTCTTCCAGGCACATCATTAGGACAGTCCAGCAGCTGCAGCAGCGCCGAGCGCGCATGCTCACTCTCATCCTGAAGCGCCCTTGCAAATACGGTGTGCAGGGACTCTTTCTCACTCGCCAGGCTATCCGCTGCTTTACGCTGGTCCAGTGACAAGCGGAGGGAATTCAGCAGCTCATGTATCTCTTCTTCAATCAGCGGCTTCAATAAATACTGCTCAATCTGATGACGGATCGCGAACTGTGCAGCATCAAACCGTGAGTAGCCGCTGACAATTGCCGTCGTTATATGCTCAAGCCTATGGCGTTGTTTCATTTGCCTGATCAGTTCAAGTCCATCCATAACCGGCATTTGAAGATCAGTAAATACGAGATCGGGCACTTCCTGCTCCATTACCTCCAGTGCTTCCTTGCCGTCCGATACCGCCCAGCAAAGCCGGAAGCCATACTTCTCCCAATCCACCATGGTCCTCCAGCCCTCCAGCATGAACGGTTCATCATCGACGACCAGCACCTTGTACATGAGTAGCACCACCTTTCAGACGTTAACCATCTAACCCCAGTGTCACATAGGGTCAAACCATCAGCAATGCGACAGAAATATGATTTGTTGGATTATTTTAAGGTGAAATGTAAGCGTTTGCTAAAATGATGAAATTTATAACAGCCCCCGATTTCCCGAAGGCTGCTGCCAGTCTCACAAACCATTTAAGATGATTGCTCGGACAGACGGTATTTGGCGGGACTTACTCCTACCATCATTTTAAATAAACGGCTGAAGTAGGCATGATCGGTATAGCCAACCCGTTCGCCAACCTGATAGATCTTCATATTGGTCTCCCGCATCAGCCGTTTGGCCTGGCGAATCCGGATACTCGTCAAATGATGCGTGAATGTCGCCCCCGTCTGAGCGCTGAATTGCCCGCTTAAATAGTTTGACGTTACGCCAAGCCGCGTCGCCAGAGTGACTAGCGACAGCTCTTTATTCCCATACTCGGTCTCCATAATCTGCATCGCCGATCGAATAATGCGGCTGACAAATTCATAGCGGAGCAGCTTCTCATCCTCATCCCCTGCATGCCCCAGCTGGCGGAGACTGTTCCGGTACAGAGACCTGAGCTCCGATACGGTTGCCGTAATACCGCCGAACCCCAGCTTGATCGGGATGCCGAGGCGCCCTTCCAGCATTCTTTTTTTCTTCAGCACGATCTCTTCCATATTCGGTACGGAGTGTTTGGAGGTGAGTACGGCGGCATTCATGAACGGTCCGTCTTCTATAACAACTACCGTCCCAAGCTCCCTCATGTTCTCCGTCAGCTGCTCCTTCATCCAGAAGCGGTCCGTCGACTGCCAGAAAGCCTTGTCCTCAATCTGGAACGTAAACACGCCCGCCCAGCGGAAAGAAGGCAGCGTTGCCTCATCCATCTGGACATCCCGCATGTACGGCTCGGAAAATAACATCTGTACTTTCTTCTCCAGCGAGATCTGTTCGCGATGGCGTATTAACGGAACCGAATATTCGCCCTGCGGCCTGCCGTTTCTGCCCGGATGCGGCTGCGTTAAGCGTCTCGCTTCCATCGTCAGAATCAGCAGCACCTGCATGACCTTCACCCGGATGTCCAGCCGCCTGATCATGTCATTGTCCGGGTCACTTAAGCAAATCTCCATCAGCTCATCGATATGAGGCATTAACTGCAGGACAATCGGCGAGTCCGCCTGGAACAAGCGTTGCTCAATCCGCCCCAGCAAATAATATAAATCCGGATCATCCACATCCAGATGAAGGGCGAAATAAGTCATTGGCTCATTCCCGGCATTGCGGCTCTTATGAACCTCATCCGGCCGGATCAGCAGCAGATCACCTGCGTTCTGGGTATACTCTTCCCCGGACACCACTGTCAACTGTCTGCCCTGAAGCACAACATTTAACTCCAGCAGCGGATGCTGATGCTCCATGTAGGACCAGCCTTTATCAACTGTCCGCCAATGCGTGCCCACCAGCTGAAACGCGAGCCGAAAATTTTCCAGTACGATTTCACGCTTCACTTCCGGTACTTCCCCGTCCCGATTCGTCTGCCAAGTCACGTGATCTGCCCCGCTTCCAGCCCTTTTCCTTGGATTATATCACAGGACTTTCGTATTTTGGACGATACTCCCAAGACGATTACTGCTCCGGACAGCCGCTGACCAGATGGCCCGAACGGTTGATCTTGGTCTGCAAATATTTCTCGTTATACTCCGACACATCGCCCCACAGCGGAATCCGGTCGGCGACGTCAAGACCGGCGGAGCGCAGCGCATCCAGCTTGCGGGGATTATTCGTAATTAGCGTGACCGGCTTGTTCTTTGGTCTTAAGGATCGCAGTACCCGGATCGCATCGCTGTAGTTGCGGGCATCATCCACAAACCCCAAATTCAGGTTCGCCTCGACCGTATCATAGCCCTGCTCCTGCAGCAGGTAAGCCATTGCTTTACTGAACAGCCCAATGCCGCGTCCTTCATGATTCGCGAGGTAAAAGAGCGCCCCCGCCTCATGCGCCACAATCATCTTCATCGACTGATGCAGCTGGTAGCCGCAATCGCAGCGCTTGCTGCCGAATATATCTCCCGTATGACAAATGCTGTGCATCCGGATAAACGCCTCGTCGGCATGCTCGAAGTCTCCGTATACAAGCACGCTCGACTGCTGCATTTCAGCCAGGTTAGCGCCGGACAGCTTATCAATGATGTCCTCGAGTTTATCTGCTTCTTCCTTGCAGAGCAGCCAGCAGTACCAATGAAAAATAACCGTTTCGTCCTCCAAGTTAACTGGCAGCTTGATTGGGCCGACCAGATAAATCTCCCCATCCTCGCTGTCGACATGCCGGATTTTACCTTCCAGAATCGAGATAACCTTCTCATTCATGGCTCACAAACCATCCCTTCACTTCCATTATTGACCTAGGTTGCTCAAGGGCAGCGGCAGCTATGCTTATTCCCCGACTTTTATCGTAAAGGAAGTAACAAAATTATCGCCGTGACGCTGGAACTGGCCCCAAACCTTATAAAGGCCGGGAGCAGGAAACCCGGTCTCGAATATAGCTTCAGGTCCTGCCGTCTGTCCCTCCTTCGGATGGACATGAAGATAATGGTTCAGATTCTCGCTGATGATAACCACGTGCCCGGCTGCGCCGAGATACGGCTCCATATCCTGCACCGGCTTACCGGTTTTGGCGTCCTTGAAGGAGAAGGCCAGCGCAGTCTCTCGTCCGGCTTGCAGCTGACTGGTTAGCAAAGAAACCTGTGTGCCGGCCACGGTCTGAACGAGCTGCTTGTCCGGTACAAGCGGCTCTGAGGCTGCCGTCTTACCGCCAGCTTCGAATTCGGTCTCCGCTACCTGATGACTTCCACCTGCCGGGATAAAATCAGCAAACAATTTATACTTGCCGCCTTTCGGGAAGACGGTATCAACGGTAAAACGGCCCGCTCCTTGATCCACTGGATGCAGATGCTGAAACTCTGTCAGATCGCCGCTTACCGCAATGAGATGAATCTCCTTCTCGTGGTTCCTAGCAAAGCTTTTAACCGGTTGACCATGTGCATCCACTATAGCAAGCTGAATAGCTGTACGCTCGCCGGCTTGCGGCTGCTCTGGTGAGAAGCTCCATTGAACGGATGCTGCTTGCTTCTGTCCCTCTTCATGAGCATGATGATGGTGATGGGATTCGGTCTCTCTATCAGCGGTTCGGGTGCCGGCTTGACCAAAGCTTGTATGAGCAGAGGTCGCCGTATTAGAGCCGCCAGAAGCTGCCCAGCCTGTGTTGCCTGTTGTTGTATACGAAGCGGATAAGAGAACCGCCATAAGTCCAATATGTAGCGTGCGATTTCGGTTTTTTCGGTTTCGTTTTCGTTGCATGTGCCTCTGTTCGCTCCTTCCATTGTCCCTATCAATATACCCACTGCCGATATCCGATAATCACCGCCGAAAGCACAAAAAAGCCCCCAAACCCGCTGGGATGAGCGGATTTGAAGGCTTTTTAAATTTTGCGCAAGGGGCGAGACTGGGGGCTAACGGACCCCTTTTTTGTTTGGCGGACAACCGGTTAGCTGGCTGATTGATTGAGCCCAGGCTGTATTTTATGCAGGATAATCGTACCTGCCGTTTATCATTCTGGAGCTGCATTGCAAGGAATACAGTATAAATGGAGCAGAACGGGCAAAATGAGCTTTTTCGTTCAATTATACTGTATTTCATACAACGTATGACCTGACATCAACCGAAATTGCCTCATTATCCTGCATAACGTACAGCGTACGAGCATCAGCACCCTATGGAGGTAGTTGGTGGAAGTTCGGGTATCTGTAAAACCCTTTCGGAGATTAGAGTATATCGGCCGGCGGGCTAAAATAAAAGGCGCTATCAGACTCCTTCGGAGCTGACAACGCCTCACTATAGACTAGTTAAACGACATCGTAGCCTTGCTCTTCGATAGCGCCCTTGATCGCATCAAGCGATACTTTCTTCTCATCATATTGTACGGTTACTTTACCCGCAGCCAGATCAACCGATCCGCTTGCTCCTGCTCCGGTAACGGCCTTCTCTACTGCGCTTACGCAATGTCCGCAGGACATGCCTTCTACCTTCAATGTAACGTTCGCCATAATGTATTCCCTCCTAGTCTTATTTCATTAATTTATTTACGGTGACGAGCAGCTCGTCAATCACTTCACTTTCTCCCGCCTGAATGCGTTCAATCACGCAGCTTTTCAGATGACCTTCCAGCAGAAGCTTCCCGACACCGTTCAGCGCCGACTGCACGGCAGCAATCTGATTCAGCACATCGTCACAATACGTATCCTTCTCAATCATTGCCTTCACACCGCGGATTTGTCCTTCAATCCGGTTCAGGCGCGATACGAGGTTAGACTTCATTTTATCGGAATGATGGCTCTTCCGCTCGGCACCTTGCTGGTCCGGCTGATCGGAATGGCAATGCTCTGACTTCTCTTGTTCAATCATCTTAAATACCTCCAGGGGGTATGGTTTAGCTTTATCATATCATACCCCCTAGGGGTATGCAATCGGCAAATTCAACATAAGAATGATAGAGATTAATACACCGCAAACAATTCGAAAGTAAAGTTAGATTAATTCAATCTTATGATGGAGATGGGAGTGGGAGAACGGTTATGACAACACTCGTTAATTATGCGCACCGCGGAGCTTCCGGCAGTTATCCGGAGAATACGATGATCGCCTTCGAACAGGCGATCAAGCTTGGCGCTACAGGGATCGAGACCGATGTGCAAATGACGAAGGACGGCAAGCTTGTGCTCATCCATGATGAGAAGCTGAAACGGACAACCGGCGTAAATTCCCTTGTAGCAGATGTGCAATCGGGCGATTTGCTGGAGCTGGATGCCGGCAGCTGGTTCTCTCCATCGTTCAAGGATGAACGGATTCCTACGCTCGAGCAGTTGCTCGACCTTGCCAAGCAGACTCAAACCTTCATAAACATCGAATTAAAAAACGGCATCGTCCCTTACCCCGGAATGGAGCAAAAGGTAATCGAGACCGTTCGCGCTTACGGGATGGAGGATCAGGTGATACTCTCCAGCTTTAACCACTATTCGCTTATCGAATGCAAACGGCTTGCGCCGGACATTCCAACTGGCATTTTGTATATGGAAGGCTTATACCGCCCGTGGAAATATGCTTTATCCATTGGGGCAACCGCCCTGCATGCCTCGCATTACGCCGTACTGCCGGATTGGGTGGCAGAAGCAGCCGGGCATGAGGTGATCTATAACGTATTTACCGTTAATGAACCGGCCGAGATGATTCGTCTGATCCAAGCAGGAGTCGCAGGCATCATTACCGATTACCCGGACCGGCTCACTGCTGTGCTAAAGAGCTCTAATCAAGCTTAGTGAATGCTTTTCTTCGTGAAACCGCCGCCCTGTACATCGGCTACATTCTCAATAGCAATAAACGCTTTTGTATCGATGTCATGAACTATGGCTTTCAGCTTTGCCACTTCCAGACGGCTGACTACGCAATACACCATTTGCGTCTCTTCTCTGGAATAGCCGCCGCGTGCCTGGATATACGTTGTGCTGCGGCCAAGCCGGGTCATGATAGTCTCGGCGATTTCTTCATAATTGCTGGAAATAATCGTGACGGATTTCGATTCCTCAATACCTTCAACAACGATGTCCATGACTTTTGTTGCCAGATAATAAGTAACCATCGAATACATCGCGGAATTCCATTCAAACACAAATCCGGCGAGAATAAAGATAAAGACGTTGACGATCATAATGATCTGTCCGACCGGCATGCCGAATTTCTTGGATGCAAGTATCGCAACAATCTCCGTGCCGTCAAGGGAACCGCCAAAGCGGATCGCAAGACCTACACCGGCACCAAGAATGATACCGCCGAATAGAACGGCAAGCAGCTTTTCTTCCGTAAATGCGTGTACATGGTGAAGCAACTGCGTCGTGATGGACATAACCGCGATACCGTATAAAGTGGAAATGGCAAAGGTTTTGCCGATTTGCTTAAAGCCAATGAACAGGAATGGAATGTTCAAGAGGAATATGAATAGACCAAGGGGCAAGTGCGTTAATTCGGATACCATAATGGAAATACCGGTGATACCACCGTCGATTACATCATTAGGTACGAGGAATAATTCCAGTGCAACACCCATTAATACAGACCCAATCGTGATAAAAACAGCCCTTTTAAACATCTCTAATGCAGATAATTTTTTATGCGCTTTTGCCATCGTGACCTCCAGCCTTTTCTTTTTAGGTTAACACAATCCTCAGGTCTTTTCAAAAAACAATGGTAAAAAAGTAGCAGCCGGCGTCAATTTAATTGACATCCGGCTGCTATTTTTTGTCCTTTTCCTGCCTGATTATTCGTACAATACCGCTTTGATTTCTTCGTTATCCATATTCGACTTATCGTAGTAATAGAAGCCTGTGTCGATCGTGGATTCCACCTTCTCGCCGCGGATCGCCTCTACTGCCGCTTTGACGGTTTCATAACCGATGCCTACCGGATTTTGCGTAATGGCGCCGGCCATCACGCCGCTCTTAATCGCATCCAGCTGCGCCTTGCCGGAGTCAAAGCCGATTACCGTAATTTGGCCTTCCTTCTTCAGCTCGGTTACGGCATTTATGACGCCCACGGCGGAGCCTTCATTCGAGCCGAAGAAGCCTTTCAGATTCGGATGCGCCTGGATCATCGCTTTGGCAAGGTCCGTCGATTTCAGGTGGTCGCCGCCGCCGTATTGAATGTCGACAATCTTAATATCGGGATATTTCTCTTTCATCCGGTTCACGAAGCCGTCGCGGCGGTCAACGCCGGTAACGGATGTCTGGTCATGGACGATCACGCCAATCTCGCCCGAGCCGCCGATAAGCTCAGCCATTTTGTCCGCTGCAAGAGCAGCCGCGGCTACGTTATCCGTTGATGCTGTTGTAACCGGAATGTCGCTGTCTACACCGGAGTCGAAGGCGATGACCGGAATGCCTGCATCCTTCGCCTTTTGCAGCAGAGGAATCGAAGCCTGGCTGTCGAGAGCGGCAAACCCAATCGCGCTAGGCTTCTTGTCGAGAGCGGCCTGCAGCATTTCGATCTGTTTATCGACTTGCGCTTCAGTCTCCGGACCCTCGAATGTAATCTCTACGCTGAATTCGGCTGCGGCTTTCTCGGCTCCGGCCTTGACCGCCTGCCAGAATTGATGCTGGAACCCTTTCGAAATGACCGGAATATAAATCTTGTCCCCGCTTGCTTTGGTCGAACCATTCCCGCCGCTGGACTTGCTGCCTGAATTGTTCGAGTTATTCGAACCGCAGGCGCTCAGCACAACAACCGTCATCAACAGAGCAAGCAGCAATGCCGTAAACTTCTTCACCGAAATCTCCCCTTTGATTTGGATTTATAAGGCCTATATAGAATCTCTCGTTCTGGATTCTGAAGCATCAGCCAGACAGAGCTTCTAGCGAGCTACGCTTTGCGGCGGCGCAGGATGTCCGCATAAACGGCGAGCAGGATAACAATGCCTACCACAACGGTCTGCCATTCCTGCGGAACGGACAGGATCCGAAGGCCATTGGTGAGCACGCTCATAATAAGCGCACCGATAACCGTACCTACGATGGTGCCTTTCCCGCCGCTAAGCGAGGTGCCTCCGATAACAACGGCAGCGATCGCTTCAAGCTCGTAACCGGAGCCAAGAGCAGGCTGGGCGGAATTCAACCGGGAGGCAATCAGAATACCGGCAAGACCGGTGAAGATACCGGTGATCGTATAGATCACGATTTTCCAGTAGTTCACGTTTACGCCCGACAGCCTTGTTGCTTCTTCGTTGCTGCCGAGGGCAAAGTTATAACGGCCGACAATCGTCCTGGATAAAAGAATGCTTCCGATAATCGCGGCGATGAAGAAGATGACAACCGCATTCGGGATTGCGAAGCCCGGGATAATCTCGTCAAAGAACGAGCCTTGCGACACTTCGCTGAACACCGGATCATCGTTGAAGTAGATTGGCTTTGTGCCGGAGATGACAAGAGCCAGGCCTTTGGCGATCATCATCATGGCAAGCGTCGCGATAAAAGGCGGGATCTTGAGCCTGGCGACCATCACTCCGGACAGCAGGCCGCATACGGCACCCGTCAGGATACCGCCAACAATGCCCAGCGGAACCGGAAGGCCCCAATACGTAATGAATACTCCGGTCATTACCGCGCTTAATGTCATCACCGTGCCGACCGACAGGTCAATGCCGCCCGTAATGATGACAAACGTTGAGCCTAGCGCCAGAACGCCCGTAACCGCGGTCGAGAGCAGAATGCCAACGATATTCGAGAACTGAAAGAAGTTGCTGGAAGAGAAAGTGAAGACGAGAATAAGGACGATTAAGCTGGCAAAAGCAAGCACCTGTTGCAGAACGCCCGGCTTCAGAAGAAGCGCGGTCTGCTTGCCGCCAAGCTGAGCCATTTCGGCTTTTGGCTGCATTTTCATTGAGAATCACCCCTTGTAACTGGTAGCGTTAGTGGTCATCAAGCCCGTAATGTGGCGTAGCGCATAATCTGCTCCTGCGTAGCTTCCTCCCGGTCGAGCTCACCGGTAATCCGCCCTTCGCACATGACGATAATGCGGTGGCTCATCCGCAGGATCTCGGGAAGCTCCGAGGAGATCATAATGATCGATTTACCCCGGGCCGCAAGATCGTTTAGCAGCTTGTAAATCTCGCTTTTTGCCCCGACATCAATTCCTCGCGTTGGTTCATCAAAGATCAGGATATCGCAGTCGCGAGTCAACCATTTGCCGATGACAACCTTCTGCTGATTGCCGCCTGAGAGGAATTTGACGTCCTGGTCAATATGCGGCGTCTTCACCTTCAGCATGTCGACGATCTGATCGGCAGCATTCGCGATCTTGGTCCGGTTCACCCAGCCAATTGGATTCACATACTTTCTTAGCGAGGCGACAGCTACGTTTGTCTTCACATCCATCTCCACGATACAGCCGTAACGCTTGCGGTCTTCGGACAAGTAGCCTATCCCTGCCTGGACCGCATCATAAGGCTGCTTCAGCACAACCTTGCGGCCATGTACGGCAATCTCCCCCGCATCTATCGGATCGGCGCCAAAGATTGCCCTTGCTACCTCAGTCCGTCCGGCACCAATAAGACCAGCGAAACCGATGATTTCGCCTTTGCGGAGCTTGAAATTAATGTTGTGAAGCGCCCCTTTGCGGCTAAGCCCCTTCACTTCCAGCACGGTCTCGCTGTTCTCCGCGATCCGGCTTTGCTTCGTGCTGTCATAAATCTCGCGCCCGACCATCATCGCGATAATCTGCTCGTTCGTTACGGAAGCCGTCGATACGGTATCGATATAACGTCCGTCCCGCATGACGGTGATCCGGTCGGTAATCCGCTTCAGCTCATCCATCCGGTGCGAGATATAGACGATGCCAACTCCGCTACTCCTCAGCTGATTAATGATGACAAACAGATCATCTATCTCGGAATCGCTGAGCGCCGCGGTAGGTTCGTCCATAATCAGCACCTTGGCGTCGTAAGACAATGCCTTTGCGATTTCGACCATCTGCTGCTTCGCTACGGTGAGATTGGCAACCGCCTCATCCGGATCCAGGTCCATGTTGAGCCTTTCGAATAACCGTTCAACCTTGCGCTTCAGCTCCCGTTCATCGAGGAACAGCCGCAAAGCCCGCCGCGGCTCCCGGCCGATATAAATGTTCTGGGCAACCGTCAGATCGGGGGCCAGATTCAGCTCTTGATGGATAATCGAAATGCCCAGCTTCTGCGCCGTTTTGGAGCTTGCAATCTCGACTTCCATTCCGCCGTACGTTATGCTTCCCGCGTCCTTCTGGTAGACTCCCGTCAGCACTTTCATCATGGTAGACTTGCCGGCTCCATTCTCGCCGACCAGCGCGTGCACCTCGCCCCGCCTTAATTCGAAGCGGCAGTCCTGCAAGGCCTGAACGCCGGGAAAATACTTGTTGATCCCTTCCATGTGAACGAGTATGTCCTTCATGCCTGCACCACTCCATCCCGCTGTTAACTACACTCATTGTAAGGCGGCGGGGCTCCTTGCCAGAATGGAATAATGTATTTGAATAGTTGAAAAACATCTGTTTCTCGCAAGAAAAAAGCTACTCTCCCACAAAGGGGAAGAGCAGCTTCTGATTTTGTTCCGTATACAAATTGTCTTTGTTAATAATGACCGATTCCGTATCAATCCACTTCGGGAACTTCTGCCCGCGTACAGCCTCAATGGCGGTCTTTACGCTTAAATAGCCCATATTGTACGGCTTCTGGACGATCGTCGCCTGCAGCACGCCGCCTTCGATCAGCTTCACTTCATCCACCGAGCTGTCGAAGCCGACCAGCTTTACTTTGCCGCTAAGTCCAAGCTCCCGAATCGCCCGGCCGGCGCCAACGGTTGAAGGTTCGTTAAGTCCAACAATTCCTTTAATGCCCGGATCTTTGGAGAGCAGCTCCTTTGTCAATTCATAAGCTTTGTCAGGTTTACCTTCACTGTACAACGTATCAACCACTTCAATCCGGGTGTTGCCGTCCAGCCACTCGCGCACTCCCTTCTCCCGCTCCATTTGGGACGAAGTTCCGTATACATAGCTCATAATCGCGATTTTCGAGGCTCCTGAATCAGGCAGCAGCTTGGCCATTTCCTCCCCGGCTTTTTCCCCTGCGGCGATATTATCCGTTGCGATAAAGCTGAGCGCTTCTCCGCTGTTAATGCTAGAATCCACGGTTATTAGCTTAATGCCTGCCTTGGCAATCTCCCGGGCAATGGGTACAAGCCGGTTGTAATCGGTGGCGGCCATCACAATGGCATCGGGCTTCTCCCGGATCGCCTGCTCCAGCTGCTCAATCTGTGCGTCGATCTCCATCTCTGAAGGAGGGCCGATAATGGAGACATTCGCACCAAATTCATTTGCAGCATCCTCAACGCCGGTAATAAGTACCTTCCAGAAATCAATCATTTGTCCCTTTGCTTTTATCGTGACAATGATGTCGACGGTCTTATCCGTCCGTTGGGCTGACACCCACTTATAGATGCCAAAGACAGCAGCCAGGATAAGAATGGCGGCAAGTACCGCCGATGCCGACCTGCGCCGGTATTCACTCATGCGCCAACACCTCCGGCATACTCTTCGCCCTCAATGGCCGCAATCCGAACCGTTACCGTCGTTCCCTCGTCCGGGATGCTGGCGTAAGACAGGCCATACTCCTTGCCAAAATAAAGCTGAATCCGCTCGTGGACATTCACGACCCCGACCCCTTTGCTTTCCCGGTCGCTGCGCCGCGGTTCAAGAATGGAACGGAGCGTATCCGCCTCCATGCCCACCCCGTTATCGCTCACTTCAAACCAGATATAACCTTCCCGCTTGCCTCCGGTCACCTGAATCGTTCCCGTCCCGATCTTATTTTTAATGCCATGGTAGATCGCGTTCTCCAGCAGCGGCTGCAGCAGTACCTTCAGCGTGCGGTAGTGGTAAATGTCCTGATCCACATCAATGTGGAAATCCAGCTTGTCCTTGTACCGGATTTTCTGGATCGTCAGGTAGTTCGCAACATGCTCGATCTCCGTCCGAATAGAGACCAGCTCCTGCCCTCTGCTGATGGAGGAACGGAACAGCCTCGCCAAAGCGGAGGTCATCAAGACAACCTCGTCCGTCTTCTTCCCCTCCGCCATCCAAATAATCGAATCCAGCGTATTGTACAAAAAGTGAGGATTAATCTGCGCCTGCAGCGCTGTCAGCTCGCTCTTCCGCTTAATTTCCTGCTCCCGGACGACCTGGCTCATCAGCTCTTCGATCTTGACGACCATCAGGTTAAACGTCCGGGCAAGCGAAGCGATTTCCCTCGGATTGCCGATCGGCACGCGGATGTTGAAGATCCCCTTCTCCACCTTCTTCATATGCTCCTGCAGCTGCTTGATTGGACGGGAAAGGTTGCGCGAGATAAAGACGGCGAGCAATAAGCCCACGATCAGGCAAAAGATCCCCGCCGCCACCATCGACAGCTGCATTTCGCGCTTATTGCCGATCAGCTCGTTGGCGTAGGATACCCCGACGATTTTCCAGCCGAAGCCGGTATTCTGAATCGTATAGATGCGGCTCGTTTTGCCTTCATCGGTCATAAAGCTGCCGCTGCCCTTTGCCAGCACCTCGTCGATTTTTTCCGACTTCAGGTTGCTGTAGATGAGCTGCTGCTGCGGATGGTACACGATATTACCGTCCTCATCGACGATAAACACATACCCGCGCTTGCTCAGATCGATGTTATTCAGCGTGTCGTTGATGACACTGAAGTTAAGGTCCACGAGCAGCACGCCGCGCGGCTCCGTCTGGTCCTTGCTCCACAGCTCCCGGCTGAGGGATACGACCCAGTCATATTCATCCTTGAACATATGCTGAACATGGGAGGAAGAGACAACAATGCGGCCGGATGCTTCCTGCGCGCTCTTGTACCAGGGCTGCTCCTCCAGCCTCACGCTTGGATTCAGCTCCGCCTGCTCGCGGTCTGAAACGAATCGGCCGTTGTAGCCAATTACGTTAATCGAGGCAATATCTTTGCGGGAAGCGAGAATCGAGTGAAAATAAGCCGAGATCCGCTGCTCGCGGGCAAGCTCCTCCGCGCTTGTCCCGTCATTGCCCGCTTCGCCCACCAGCTCGCGGACATCCTCATTGCTGAGCGCGAGCATCGATATATTTTCCATGCTGGTGATGTACGTCTGAATATTGGCATTCACCTGGCGGATCAGCTCCGCCGTATAATCCTGTGCCGTCTCGCGGACGGAAGAGGCCGACAGCTGGTAGGAGATCACGCCGAGCAGAACAGCCGTTAAGAGAATAAGACAAGCGGAGGCGGCAGCAATATTGGTCTGAATGCTTTTGAATTTAAATAATTCCATCTATGCACCTCATGCCTGTTCCGCAGCCGTCCGATGACGGTAATCGGTTGGTGATTCTCCCGTATGCTTCTTGAACAGAACGCTGAAATATTGCGCGTCGCTGTAGCCGGTTTTCGCAGCAATCTCATAGGTTCTAAGGCCGGTGAACTTCAGCAGCTCCTTCGCCTTGTCCATCCGGATCGCGGTGACATACTCGACAAAGGTCCTGCCGGTTTGTGCCTTAAAAGCAGCGCTGAAATAACTGACGCTCATATGTACGTGCTTGCACACGGCCTTTACCGACAGATCCTCGTTTACATAATGCGTCTGCAAATAGGAAATGGCTTCCTCGATCTGTGAGCGGCATTGATCATTACGCGCTGCCGTAACGCTATGAACCGCTTGGCGGCAGGCCGTCTTCAGCCATTCCCCGATCTCCTCCATCGTCCTGAACCGGTAAATTTCAGTCATCGGGTTCACGCCCTTCCCGAACACATCGGACTCCTTGCAGCCGATATCTCCAAGTGCCTGCATAACCGCGAGAATCGTCTTCTGGATGCGCAAATAACAATGGTCAAGGCTTGTAAGCTCCGCTTTGTTATGCCGGATCAGCGCTTCAATCGCACGCTCTACTTCATCGGCTGTCCCCGTCTTGATGCCCGCGATCAATTCACGGTCGAACTCCGCGGGATGCCCCGCCGGTGCGCTTCGGCGTTTCTCCATGTCCAGAATGCTGATCACGCTGTTATCGCCAAGGACAAGCCGGTAATCCAGCGCAGCAACCGCGGCCTTGCAGGATTCTCTGATCCGGCTATAGCCTTGGACGGTTGTCCCGATTCCAATCGATACCGTCAGCTTCAGGAATTGAACCGCCGATTGCCGGATCTTCTCGGCCAGCTCCTGCGCCTTCTCTTGAAGCAGCTCTTCGCGCTTGCCGCCAAGGATCGCCATTACCCGCTCTTCTCTGCTCCGGAAGACAGCGGCCCCCGGCTCCGGACTAATAATTTCCTGTGCAATATTGTATACGGCGAACCTCAGCAGCTCCCGATCCGTATCCACTCCTGTCTGCTCTTCCAATCGATCGGTATCTATCGCCAGCCCAAGATAGAAAGGTCCTGGCAGCTGCAGCTGAAAATAGTGCAGCCGCGAAGTGATCTCCCTCTCGCTTAACGCCATCGTCGACATCCGCTCGAGGAAGCGTTCCTTAAGGAGCGGCATGCTCTCATTCAACTGGCTTTGCAGCCGGACCAGATCCTCGCGCTCCTTCTTCTCCTCATCCAGCTCCAGACGGAGCTTGTGCAGCATCGCCGAGAGCTCGGCAGCCGTTACCGGCTTCAGGATAAAATCCTTCACCTTCAGCTTAAGCGCCTGCTGCGCGTATTCGAAATCGTCGTAGCCGGTCAGAATGACGACTTTCGTATCCGGATAACGTTCCATTACTTCGCGGGATAAGGCAAGCCCGTCCATAAACGGCATATTAATATCCGTCAGCACGATATGCGGCCGCAGCCGTTCAATCTCCTCCAGCGCCTGCACGCCGTTCTCGCAATCGGCTACGCATTGAAAGCCAAGCTCCTCCCACGGGATGCGCTCCCTGATGCCTTCCCTCACGACCGCTTCATCATCAACCAGCAATATCGTATACAAGGCTGTTCCCCCTAGTACCTATCAGGATTGGAATTGTATGCGCTTTTATTATAGTCACGAGAGTAAGAGGACGGCAATGAGAAAAAGGGGTAGTTAAGCGGTATCGTGAAAAAGAAAAAGGCGGCCGCACAGGGCTTTCGCCCAGGCACAGCCGCTTGCCTCTTTGTGAATGAAGCATTTGCCCATCCAGTGTAGCCTACCGAACCTGGTGCACTCCCCTACTCCGAAGGAGTCACCGCGAACTGCAGCTCCCGCTCCAGCTCGTCGGCATAGGATTTGCTGATTCCGGCTGGCCACCCGAGCAGCTCCGCCATATAGCTGTGAACGCTATCCTTCCAGCGGATCACCCGGCTGCGGTCGAAGAGGAGGCTGCCGCTGCGACGGATCCAGAAATCAACCGGCTTGCACGCCATTTCATGGCGGATGGCATAGAGCAGCTCCAGAAGAAGCGTAACCGGCAGCTTGCGGCGGATCGCTTCTTCCTGAGCTTCGGGCATAAGCCCAAGCACCGTATCGATATTCGAGCCAAAACGCTTCACAAGGCGCTCTGCGTCCGTTTCGGAAAGGCCTGCCGAGACAGCCGCCGCCTTTTTATCCGCGATAAACTTTAAAAACCCCTCCGACCCGCCAACCTCGCCGCCCGAGACCGGAAGCGTCTTCGTCTTGCTCTCGCCGATACTTCCCCGTCCAGCTTTGGCAAGCCGGGCTGCTGCCTGATCCATGACGGTCTCGGCCATTTTCCGGTAGCCTGTCAGCTTGCCGCCTGCCATGGAGAGCAGGCCCGACGGTGACAGCAGCACCTCATCGCGCCGGGAAATCTCGGATGGACTTTTCCCCTCCTGATGGATAAGCGGCCGTACGCCTGCCCAGCTCGATTCGACATCCTCAACGTTCAACTGAAGCGACGGGAACATCTCGTTTGCCGCCTTCAAAATATATTGCCGGTCTGCAGCTGTTATCCGCGGATGAGCGAGATCGGACCGGTAATCGGTATCGGTTGTGCCGATATACGTCTTACCGTCACGCGGAATGGCAAACAGCATCCTTCCATCGGCCGAGTCGAAGTAGATCGCCTGCTCCAGCGGGAACCGTTTCTGGTCGAAGACCAGATGGGCGCCTTTTGTATGATGAAGCGTTTTGCCCGTCTTCGAGCCGTCCTTCTCCCGGATCGTATCGACCCAGGGACCGGCCGCATTAATCGTGACCTTCGCCTTCACTTGCCCGATCCTGCCCGACAGCTGATCCCGCAGCTCGGCTCCTGCAACCTGCTCATTCTCATACAGCAGCGATTCGGCCTTCACATAAGAGATGGCGCATACGCCAAGCTCGACGGCTTTTTTGAGCACCTCTATCGTCAGCCGCGCATCATCCGTCCGGTACTCGACGTAATATCCGCCGCCCTTCAGCCCCTGCTGCTTCAGAAGCGGTTCGCGCCGGGCCGTCTCGTCCACTCCAAGCATCTTCCGTCTCTCGCCTCGCTTCACCCCAGCCAGGAAATCGTACAGGCGAAGTCCCAGCGAAGTGCTGAACATTCCGAATGAACCGCCTTTATAGATAGGCAGCAGCATCCGCTCCGGCGTCGTCACATGCGGTCCGTTCTCGTACACGATCGCACGCTCCTTGCCGACCTCCGCTACAACTCCGATCTCAAGCTGCTTCAAATACCGCAAGCCGCCATGCACCAGCTTGGTGGAACGGCTTGACGTGCCCGCGGCAAAATCCTGCATCTCCACAAGCGCCGTCTTGAGCCCCCGCGTTGCCGCATCAAGCGCTATTCCCGCTCCCGTGATGCCGCCGCCGATTATTAACAGATCGAATTCCTGCCCGAACATGCTGCCCAACTGCTTTTCCCTCTGTATCGCATTAAGACCTCCGCTAAATTCCTTACCGATCCCGCTTGCCATTTACGAACCGCTCCTATCGCTTATGCTAAAAAGAAAACCGCGAACATTCTTCATTATGCTATTACGCATCATGAAGAACTGCCACGGTCTTCCCCTCTATCTCTTATCGAAAAACTAATGCGGCCTTCACGGCCTTCTGCCAGCCGGCATACAATTCGCTCACTCTCTCCGGCGCCATTGCCGGCTCAAACACGCTGTCCAGCCGCCGCTGCTCCAGAATCTCTTCGCGGCCCTGCCAATAGCCTACCGCAAGCCCCGCCAAATAAGCCGCACCAAGCGCTGTCGTCTCGCTTACGACCGGCCTTTCAACCGGTACTTCCAGCAAGTCGCTTTGGAACTGCATCAGCAGATTGTTGCGGATGGCACCGCCGTCAACGCATAACGACTGAAGCGGAATACCCGCCGACTGTTCCATCGCATCCAGCACATCCTTCGTCTGGTAAGCAATCGATTCCAGTGTAGCCCGGACAAAATGCTCGCGCTTAGTCCCCCGTGTCATGCCAAAGGCCGCACCGCGCACATCGCTGTCCCAATACGGGGTACCCAGACCAACAAAAGCCGGCACGACATAAACGCCTTCCGTCGAGTCAACCGACGCGGCAAGCCGTTCGCTTTCCTCGGACGTTTCGATCAATTCCATGCTGTCGCGCAGCCATTGCACGGCCGAACCCGCCACAAAGACACTGCCTTCAAGCGCATATTCCACCTGCCCGTCAATTCCCCAGGCGATTGTCGTCAGCAGTCCGTGCTCCGAACGGATTGGTTCAGCACCCGTGTTCATGAGCATGAAACAGCCGGTGCCGTACGTGTTTTTGGCTTCGCCTTTCTCAAAGCAGCCATGCCCAAACAATGCCGATTGCTGATCACCGGCAGCGCCTGCAAGGGGAATTGGTCCCCCGAACAGGGACGCTTCCGTCGTGCCGTACACTTCGGAAGAAGAGCGAACCTCGGGCAGCATCGAAGCTGGAACATCGAGCCATTCCAGAAGCTCTTCATCCCACTTCAGCTCGTGGATGTTATACAGCAGCGTCCGCGACGCATTCGAATAATCTGTTACATGGACCGCGCCGCCTGTCAGCTTCCAGATCAGCCAGCTGTCCACCGTGCCGAATAACAGCTCTCCTGCAGCCGCTTTTTCACGGGCGCCCTCCACTTCATTCAACATCCATTTTACCTTTGTTCCGGAGAAATACGGATCGATCAGCAGTCCGGTTTTCTCCCGGATCGCTAATTCATGGCCGGATTCTTTCAACGCTTCACAAATACCCGATGTCTGGCGCGACTGCCACACCACCGCGTTATAGATCGGTTGTCCCGTTGCCTTATCCCAAATGATGGACGTCTCCCGCTGATTCGATATTCCAATCGCGGCGATCCGATCCGCCGTTAGCTCCTCCGTCGCAAGCAGCTCGCGGATGACCTGCAGCGACGTTTCCCACAGCTGCCCGGCGTCCTGTTCGACCCAGCCCGGATGAGGGAAGGTGCAATCTACGGCTGTTTGAGCAACAGCGCGCGGAGCTCCCTCTTTATCGAACAAAATCGCACGTGTGCTTGTCGTTCCTTGGTCAAGCGCGATAATATACGTTTCCTGCTGCGTCATTGTTATCGATCCCCTTTTTCCCGCAATCCCAAGTACTCGCTATCACTTATTGTATTCTATTCGTGGCGCGGAGCCAAACTCCCTTTGTTTAAAAGCGCTCCGATACGATTTTGGCCTGTGTAAACAGCAGCAAATAGTCACGTCCGCCTGCCTTCGAGTCTGTACCCGACATGTTGAACCCGCCAAACGGATGGGCACCAACCAGAGCACCGGTACACTTACGGTTCAAGTACAGATTGCCTGCCATAAAATCACGCCGCGCCAGCTCCAGATGCGAACGGTTCTTCGATATGACCGCGCCCGTTAAGCCGAAATCGGTATTGTTCGCCAGCTGGAGCGCCTCCTCGAAGGACTTGGCTTTCGTAAAGGCAAGCACCGGGCCAAAAATCTCTTCTTGCGAGATGCGGGCGTTCGCGTCCACGTCTGCAAATATCGTAGGCTCGATAAAATAGCCCACTGAATCATCGGACGCTCCGCCGGCGACCAGCTGCCCTTCCTTTTTGCCAATCTCGATATATTCCTGTATTTTGCGGAATGCCTTATCATCAATAACCGCTCCTACGTTCGTTGAAGCATCTGCGGGATCTCCTACCGTAAGACGGTGCGTCCGCTCGATAACCTTCGCAAGCACCTCGTCATACACCGTTTCGTGAACGATCGCTCTGGAGCAAGCGGAGCATTTTTGCCCGGAGAATCCAAATGCCGCAGCGACAATGGAATCCGCGGCCAGGTCAAGATCCGCATCATCGTCAACGATAATCGCATCTTTCCCGCCCATCTCGGCAATAACACGCTTGATCCATTTTTGCCCCGGCTGCGTCTTCGCGGCTCGTTCATTAATCCGCAGTCCCACCTCGCGGGAACCGGTAAAACTGACGAACCTCGTAAGCGGATGATCAACAAGATAATCCCCGACCTCGCTGCCCGGCCCCGGTAAATAATTGACAACGCCAGCAGGAACGCCGGCCTCCTCAAGCAGATCCACAAACTGCGCTGCAATGACCGAAGTCGGGCTTGCCGGCTTCAGGACAACCGTGTTCCCGCACACAAGTGCTGCCGTGGTCATGCCCGCCATAATTGCCAACGGGAAATTCCATGGCGGTATGACAATACCGACGCCAAGCGGAATATAATAAAGTTGATTCTCCTCTTCATCAAGAGGAGTAAGAGGCTGCGGCTTGCTAATACGCTGCAGCTCACGCGCATAAAATTCCATAAAATCAATCGCTTCCGCCGTATCCGCATCGGCCTCCGCGCGTGTCTTGCCCGCTTCCACCGTCATCCACGCGGAGAACTCATGCTTGCGCCGCCGCAGCAGTGCCGCTGCTCTATATAAATACCTGGCCCGTTCATTCGGCTCGGTATGCTTCCAGCTGTCGAAGGTGCGCGCTGCCGTCTGAACCGCTTCCTCCGCAAGACTGGCGTCGGCTTGCGACACAACGCCGATCACCTGGTTTTTGGCTGCCGGATTTGTAGAAAGCAAGGTTCGATTCGTCGTAATCCGGCGTCCCCCGATAACAAGCGGATACTCCCGTCCCAGCTTTGATCTCACCAGCGCCAGCGCTGCATCGTAAGCTTTATTATTCGACTCGATCTGGAAGTTCGTAAACGGTTCGTTCTTAAATGTTGCCCTCATACCCTCATCCCCCTTCGATACATGCTCACTATTCCATTTATAGTTCATCCGACAGAACGTTATGTCTTAACCGAAAGTCTTGAATAGGCGAAGCAATGAAAGACTTTTCGGAAAACCGAAAGTCTTGAATA
>NZ_FOMT01000002.1:0-254313 GCF_900112695.1 Paenibacillus catalpae | reverse complement strand
CCGAAAGTCTTGAATAGGCGGAGCCATGAAAGACTTTTCGGAAAACCGAAAGTCTTGGATAAGCGGAGCAATCTGGAAGTCATATAGAAAGGAGCGATAGACAATGGGTGCAGGCCTTTACCGCCGAACACTGTTGACCATCACGAACAACAAGCTTGTGGAGCATCTATCCATCCGCTATGGCCGCAAGCTCGCTTCCAAATTCATCGCCGGCGACGATCTGGAAGAAGCGATGAATCGGACGGAGGAGCTGAACGGGCAGGGCATCATGGTAACGCTGGACCATCTGGGAGAAGGAATCAGGGATCTTAAGGAGGCTGAAGGCTACCGGGATGAGTACTTAAAGATTGTTCGCGAGATTGCGAAGCGAAAAGTAAACGCTAACGTTTCGCTAAAGCCTACGCAATTCGGCCTCTCTTTGGATAAGGAGCAATGTCACGCCAATATCCGGGCGGTAGTGTCGGAGGCGAAATACAGCCGGATTTTTGTCCGGCTGGATATGGAGGATACGCCTTATACGCAGGCAACCATTGATCTGGTACGGAAGCTTCATGCCGGCTGGATGACAAATGTCGGTACCGTCATTCAGGCGTACCTGCACCGTTCGGAGGAAGACGTGAAGGCTCTGAGCAAGGAGAAGGTTAATCTAAGGCTGGTAAAAGGCGCGTATAAAGAGCCTCCGGAGGTCGCTTATCAGAGTGCGGGTCAGGTGCTCAACAACTTCAAGAAGCTTATTGCGCATCGCCTGTCGAACGGGTTATACACGGCTGTTGCTTCCCATGACGACAAGGTTATTAACTTCACCAAGGAATTCGCCGCGGCGAACAACATTTCGAAGGATGCCTTTGAATTCCAGATGCTCTACGGCCTTCGGATGGGCAAGCAAGCCGAGCTTGCGCAGGAGGGCTACCGCGTCCGCTGTTACGTCCCGTACGGCACGATGTGGTACCCGTATTACACTCGCCGACTGGCCGAGAAACCGGCCAATCTGATGTTGGTTTTGAAGAATGTGTTGAAGTAGCCGCAAACATAAATCCCCCACGGAATCGTGGGGGATTTATGTTTGTCGGCAAGCAAATATCAAATCCCCTACTACGGAACCCGTGGGGGATTTATGTTTGTCGGCAAGCAAATATCAATTCAGGCAGCCATTGGGCTTGCAGAGGGCATGAGACTTTTTCGATTGCTATGGGTTCAGCAGCAAGGCACGAGGACTTCCGGTTTTGTCGGTTCCAATAGCAAATGGGGCTGTCCCCGAGTCATTAGCCCGTTATATTTTCTACTGGATTCCTCACTGCTCAACGCGGAAAGAGCTACATTGGATTTGGTGCAGTATAATGCGGCGTTTTCCCCGGTAACTCGATCTATACTGGATTGTCTACAGTATAATCAGCTTATTTTGGTCTATTGAGGCTCATTTCTTTCACTTATACTGGAGTGAATCCAACGTATGAGATGTAAGACAGCCCCTGTGAAGGCGAGGCGACATGTAAGCATCCGTAAGGTACATGTGGACGCTTAGCTTACATTGCACAGAATACAGCATATTAGTCCATATCCGCCCAGCTACCTCAGATATCCTGCACGGAATGCAGCATATCTGGCTCCGTACGTGCCAATCTAACCCCAAATAGCGAAATATACTGCATTCCCTACAGCATATCCTGCCACTACTCCCTATTTCACCACATTATCCTGTATTAACTGCAAGGTACGCATGGATGGGATCCGTCAGCACCAATTCAGCAGCTCTCATTCCCCCCCGAACTTAGTTCCCCAGCAAAATCAGCTCTTTCGGATAACTGGTCAGCACTCGTACGGAGCCATCCGCTTGAATGTATACATCATCCTCAATCCGGACGCCGCCGATCACCGGATCGTAAATACCCGGCTCAATCGTAAACAGCAGGCCCGGCTCAATAATCGACTGGTTTTGCCCGGAGACCGAAGGCTGCTCATGCACATCCATGCCAAAACCATGACCAAGGCGGTGTGTGAACAGCGGCCCAAAACCCTTCTGCTCAATAACATCACGTGCAGCCTTATCAACGGAAGCCAGGGTAACGCCAGCCTTCGATGCCGCTATACCTGCTATATTGGCTGCCAATACCGTATCATAGATGGCCCGCTGCTCTTTTGAAGCCTCGCCCATCACGAACGTTCTTGTAATATCCGAGCAGTAACCGCCAGCTTGCACACCAATATCAATCAGCACGAAGTCGCCATGCTTAATGGTTTCATATCCTGGAGTGCCATGTGGAAGTGCGGATCTGGCGCCAGTAAGCACGATGGATTCAAACGCCGGGCGGTCTGCGCCAAGCTTGCGCATCTGGTACTCAATTTCCGCCGTCAGTTCGAGCTCCGTCATGCCAAGCTTCACATGGGAAGCGGCGTGGGCAACGACCTTTTCCACCATAATAACGGCATCCTGCACCTTGCTGATTTCTTCTTCGCTTTTATTCGTGCGCAGCGACAGAATGAAGTCTTCCAGATCAACGAAGCGTGCCCCGCCGAGAGCTTCCTGCAGCCGTTCGGCCTTCGCGATCGATACGGCTTCCTTCTCAATTCCCGCAACGGTTACTCCCGAGGCCGTATGCTGCTTCAGCACCTCATAAGCATTCTCCGTATCCGAGATAGGAACCAGCTTGCCGTTCCCGCCAAACGGCTCAGCCCCCGAGAGATCCAGCAACGGCATATACAGCGTCTCCTCGCCGGTTCGCGCATCCAGCGCCAATGCCAGAAAACGCTCATGCGGGTTGCAGTAAAAGCCCGTGAAATAATATACATTCGTCGAAGACGTAATAAAGGCGATATCAATGCCGTTCTCTTTCAAATAAGCAGCCAGCTGCCCTTTTCTTTTTTGCCAGATCGATTCCATGCTTCTTCACTCCGTTTCTCAGTTAACGCCTACCTAGCTATTATAACGCCGACCCGTCTTTGAACCAAACCAAGCTGACCTCTATCCTTTTGAAATCCGCACGAAATAAGTTCATACTATAGCTATAGGATCCACAGGAAACTATACATAACTTAAGCGAGAGAGGAATGAAGCCCATGCTGACTTTTGAGCAAAAATTAAACAACTATGCGGACATCATCGTAAAAATCGGAGCAAACATACAACAAGGGCAATCAGTTATGGTTAATGCGACAATTGACGCGCCTGAGCTCGTTCGACTCGTTGTGAAAAAAGCGTACGAAGCCGGCGCTTATCAAGTGAAGGTATTCTGGCATGACGACGCCGTATCCCGCATTCATTATGATCTTGCGCCACTCGAATCCTTCCTGGAGGAGCCAAAATGGTCAGCCGGAGAAAAAACCGAGATGGCTGAAAAAGGCGCTGCCTCCATTACCATCGGTTCCGCCGATCCCGATCTGCTACGCGGCGTGCCGCAGGAGCGCATCCGTACGGCTGACCGCACGGCTCGAACGGCAAGCGAGAAATACCGTCAAATGGCGCAGTCCTTCAAATTTACTTGGTCGCTGGCGACAGCCCCTTCCGCTGCCTGGGCAGCCAAAGTCTTCCCGGATCTTCCGCAGGAAGAGCAGGTTACAAAGCTATGGGATACCATCTTCCAAATGGTGCGTGCCGATCAGCCTGATCCAATCGCAGCTTGGGAAGAGCATATTAAACAGCTGAAATCCAAAGCGAAATACTTAAACGATAAAGCCTACAAATATCTCCACTATGTAGCCCCGGGCACTGACCTGACGCTCGAAATGCCAAAAGATCAGATTTGGCTCGGCGGCAGCAAGCAAAATGAGCAAGGCACCTGGTTCGTACCAAACCTGCCAACGGAAGAAGTCTACTCGGCTCCGCTTCGTACCGGCGTGAACGGAACGATCTCCAGCACAAAGCCGCTCAGCTATAACGGCAACATCGTGGATAACTTCTCGTTCACCTTCGAAAACGGCCGTGTTGTCGATTTCAAGGCAGAGCAAGGCGAAGAAGCTATCAAAGGCCTGCTCGATACCGATGATGCGGCAAAATTCCTCGGTGAAGTCGCTCTGGTGCCGCATACATCGCCAATTTCGGATTCGAACATTTTATTCTATAAAACAATTTTCGACGAAAATGCTTCCTGCCATCTGGCGCTGGGCAGCGCGTATGCTTCCTGCATCAAAGGCGGCGCCGGCTTGTCGCGCGAAGAGCTGCTGGAAAGAGGGCTGAACCAAAGTATGGCGCATACCGACTTTATGGTCGGCTCCGCCGAGCTCAATCTTTACGGCATCACCGAAGACGGCACCCGCGAGCCCATCCTTGTGAACGGCAACTGGGCGTTCTAATCGTGGGGGGAATCGATCGTGATCCTGCAGAGAAAATATCTCCTTCCAATTGCTGTTGAAATCGTGATATCGGATTGTAGAGGGTTAAGGTTTTATCCCGATTTCAAAGGCAAGCGTTACACTCTTCCAGGAGATATTTTCTCTTTGTATCCTATCGATTAATTAATAAAGAAATAGAGGGTGGAACAGGATTTCAAAACCTGTTCCACCCTTTTTTGTCCCCCCTCCAATTGATAGGTGGAGTAGGAATAGTATCTCGTGGAGGAGCGAAGCGCTTGCCTTTGTTGTCTTGATATAACCGCTGAACATTCAATTAGAATATCAAGATAACAACAGCAACCGGAAGGAGATACTTTCCTGCGTAACCCGATCAATTTCCTCCCTTCGATACTTTCCTGCGTAACCTTCATCAATTTCCCATCCGATACTTTCCTGCGCAAGCCATCATCAATTCCTACCATTAGCCGCGACAGAATCTATCTATCTCTCATAGACTACAACAAGTTCCACTCTATCAGGAGGAGGCCTCCCTTTGATTCATCAGAATGTGAAAACATACAAGTACCGTGTCGGCCATAACAACTACATCGTCATTAATATTTATCAAAGTGCTTCGGCAACCGCTGAAGCCGGAAACGTGCTTGCGAGCAATGCCGTAAACGTGCAAATTATGAAACAGCTGGCGAAGCAAAAGAAACGCAAACGGTAATCCGCCTCTTCATTCGTCCAAGCCAGACGAGGAGGTGATTGGAATGGGTCGTAAAAGAACAAAATCCGCTGACAAAAACGTTGTCAAATGGAGCTCTGGCACAACTAACGTCCGTGTTGGTCAATCGGCAAAAGCCGTTATTAACCAAGGCGGCAACGCGTTTGCCATCAACGCTTCCGAGATTGGCGTCGTCCGTATCCGTCCGGGCGCACAAGGTTAAGTAAGCGAGAAACAAAGCAGGGCTGCTCGTCATGGAGACGATTCTCCATCCGAACAGCCCTGCTGTCTGCCTTTAGTTTTTCGCTGAAATAAGCCTTGCTATTCTATGTACCACATAAAGCACACTAACGACCATCATCATATCGAAGCAGACGTTAAACAGAAACAGATGCTTGCCAAGATCCGCTTCACCATCTCCAACCAACGGAACCGCAAAGCCAAATATTCCGGCCAACGCCAGCACCAGCAACGCTTCCAGATACAGCCGCTGCCGCACCGATCCTCGCCTTACATATTCCACCCCAAGAATAATGAGATAGACAGCGGCGAAGGCCGCAACAAACCCAAGGTTATTTGGCATATGCTTCAGCTTGAACGTACTCCAGGCGCTATAAGTATAACTGACCGCACCGTAAGGCTTGCCCGCCTCCTTCTCATAGCTGCCCAGATAAAGCGGCCGGATGCTCATCCCGTTCTCCGCGGCACGCTCCAGCTTTTGCTTGAACCTGCCCGGATGCTTCACATAATAGAGCAGTACATCTTTATGACTAATCCCCTTCAGCGCTTCGAGAATACGGGGATCATCTTGCCTGATAACCGAATCTGCTTGAAAAAAATTCGTCCCTGCGTTTACCTTAAACGCTTCAGGAAGGCCAAGCTCCCTGAGGTCCGCCGCCGGTTCCGGCGAATTCTTCAGAACGCCGAAGAACACGGTCTGATACAGGTTAATATGCTTCAGCTCATTAGGTGCGGCGGTATACATCGTAACCGTTGCAAGCAGAACAACGGCGGACCAAGCCCCTACCGTTCTTCTCCATGGCCGGTCGGTACGCAGTTTCCAGAAGCGCAGGCCCAAGAGCAGGAGCAAAAGGCCGATGGGCGCATTTTGCAGCTTCGTGCCGATGAGACATACCGCAGATAAGAAAAATGTAGTAAGCAGCCAGATCGATGGCTTGTCCGATCGGATCACAGCCAGCGCAAGTCCAAAGGTAAGCAGCATAAAGATTAACGTTACCGCTTCTCCGAAAAACGAATTGAAATAAGCCGCGTACCCAATATCCAGAAACACGAGCAATAGGCATGCCATAAGGACAGTATTAAAAGCGATCGAACGCTGCTTATTATATTTGACGATTACATACAAAGCCGCGATATACAGAATGGTATACAGAAGCGACAAAATCCGAATGTCGAACTGCTGCGGATCGACCAGCCTGCCGACCATTCCCGCTATAAAGACCGGGATAATTTGAGAGGAAACATAACTCCCGATCGAAAACGGTCCATAATGATACACGCTATGGAAATACCCGAAAAACTTGTCCCGGTAGGATTCGCCGGGATCGGCGAAATCAATGCCGCCAGCAAGCATCATGCGGTAAAAGTCGCCATTATTCGCAACGCCGATTGGGCTGAGAAATAATAGCTGCAATAAGACAATGGCTGCAGCGATAACCATCAGCCACTCCAAACGAATCCATGATCTCAAGTGAGAACCTCCGACAAATCTCTACATTTTTGCATGTATGACCTGACTTACGGACTAGGTCTTTATGTGGACATCCTCTGCTGTGGATATGTTATTAACTTTGTGTAAACCTCCATATTATTGGGGATTAGACATGTTGATAATGTGGATAAGCCTGTGGATTAGTTGAATTGGCTATACAAAAAATATATATAATCCGTTGCAACTCCCGGGTGACCTTGTTGTCTTAGTATAGCCGTCACGTTCCCCCGATGATACGTTCCGTGATTCACAACATGCTGAATCAGCCCGGATATAGGGGCATTCATGGAACCAGCCCGCGGATGCGTAATGGAGGTGACTTTGTCCAGATCATCAACACCAGCCATATAATCGCGGAAACGGTCTGCAATGCGGTTGTATCGCTCTTCCAGTGAAGAGGCTGTGAGCCCCTTAACCTCCTCCGTCAGGCGGGTCACCAATGAAACAAGATCCGTGCTCTCCCCTGTTATGACGGCAAGCCACATCTCGTCCCTGACATACAAATGCTCCATCACCGCAGCTACAGACGGGAACACGCTTTGCACCTCTGACGAATACACTTCCTCGGGAAGCTGCTTCAAATGATCGAACAGCCGATTATTAGCCCAAATATGATATTCATATTGACGAATGATTTCATGACTCATTTCTGCTCATCTCCCTCGTATGATGGAATAACTTGCCGCTCCATTTTACCAAACATTGTTAATTCGGTTCAATCACACTGGCGGACCAGTTTTTCCCGAGCTATCGAAATGAAACTAATTCAAGCGTATAATCGTAAGTAGGTGTTATAAGTTCCAAGATCCAATATTGAAAATTGAAAATTGCGGGAGGATGTCTAAAATGTCTATTTTCAAACGACTGCGCGACCTTACTTTATCGAATGTATATGCTCTGATTGAGAAAGCGGAAGATCCGATCAAGCTGACTGACCAATATATCCGTGACATGCAAGAAGATCTTGAGGATGCTGAGAAAGCGGTAGCCGCTCAAATTGCCCTCGAAAAAAAATTCAAGCAGTTGTATGAAGAGCAAGCTCAACTGGTAGAAAAACGCGGCGAGCAGGCTCATATCGCAGCGCAAGCCCAGAACATCGACCTCGCCCGCCGGGCGCTTGAAGAGAAAAAATCGGCTGAAGCAAAAGCTGCCGAATACAAAACAAGCTTTGATAATAACAAGGCAATGGCCGACAACCTGCGTGCGAAGCTCGACGAAATGCGTAAAGCATTGACCGAGATGAAGAATAAACGCGAGACGCTTGTTGCCCGTTACCAAGCAGCGAAAGCGCAAGAGCATATCAACAAATCGCTCGCTGGCTTCAGCTCCGATTCTGCATCTGCAGGTCTGAAGCGCATGGAAGAAAAAATGCTTCAAGCGGAAGCTCGCGCCGAAGCAAGCAACGAGCTGGCTCAATCCAAAGGCAAATCGCTTGACGACGAGTTCGCGGCTCTTGGCAAGGACAAAGCGGTTGAAGATGAGCTTGCCGCCCTGCTCAAGCAATACGAGAAGAAGGAATAGCCCAGTTACGCATGGAATAAAATGGACTGACGTATGATGTCCGCCGGCGCGATCGCTTTTACGGCAGCGCCGGCGGATTTTGCGGTTCTACTACTTTATTGGGGGAAAGATTCATGACTTGGACGGATTTATTGCAAATTCCGGTGTGGACGGGTGCTGGGGCGCTACTGCTGTTTGTTCTCATGTACTTAGACTCATTGTCCACGAAATACCATGATTTTAAGGAAATGAAAGATGGTAATATTGCTGTAACGATCCGATTTGTGATGAAGCTGGGTGCGCAGGCGTATATTCTAGCCTCGTCGATCGGACAGGCAACGTACATGTGGGAAGCCCTTGTCATTTCGCTTGTATCGTTTATTACTCTTCTGATTGTTGAAGCGATTTTCCGTATTATTTTTGGTGCTGTTGCAGGCATTCAGCTGGATAAAGGCATTCACGAGGGCAAGATCGGCTATGCGCTGATCGCTGGTTCCCTTCATATCGCAGGCGCGCTGATCATCGGATCGGTGTAAAAGAACAATCGTACGAAGGAGTAAACCTAGATGAGTATTTTTAAACGGATTAAAAATATTATGGCGAAGCCCGAACCGGTCAAAGCGGAGAAAAGCATTCTATCCCTGGCACCGGGCGATGTATGCGAAGTCTCCCTGGTGACATATCAAGTGACAGGCAGCAGCCGGAACCGCAGCCGGAATGCGGTTGTTCTGACGCTGCAGGACGGAACAGACATCCGCTACCTCTCGATTGAGGAACGGGAAAGAACGGTATATGCCTTGTACGAGCAGATTGACGGAAGACTCGATACCTTTGACGAGGTGCCGACAACCCTTGAGCTCGACGACCGGGCATACCATATGGAGGAGAACTTCTCCGGTGTTATTGCGGCAAGCGGCAAAACGCCGTTCATGCAAGGCGGCGAGCAATATGTATGGCAGTATCAATCCGACGATATGAAGCTGCTCCGCGTGGAATGGCTGGACGGACGCTTCATGCTGTACGTTGGCGAATCGGTGCTCCCCGCTGATGTCCGCGTGATCCGTGGCGCATAAGGCACGAAGTAAGAATTGCTTCGCAATTCTTTAGCGATTGCTTACGAAGTAGAATTGCCACAAAAAGCATGCGGCAATTCTTTAAGTTAATGCTTACGAAGTAAGAATTGCTTCGCAATTCTTTTTAGGAGGAAGCATGATGAGCAAGAAATGGTGGCTTCATAGCATCAAAATCATAGTATTAATCAGTTTCATCGTTCCAATGCTCGCAGCCTGCGCCATCTCCGACACCGTAAAGGAGCAGTATCCGCTTGAATCGGTGAACGGCTCGGGCAACCAGACATCTTACGTCTACCGGGCAGCGGACCAGACCGTTCCGGAGGTCGCGCAGCAGCTTATCGATAAGAAGAAGCCGGAGCAGCAGTCTGCGGAAAGCACGGAGCGGATGTTCCTCGTCTACAACGATGAGGTCATCCAGATCCAGCAGGCTCCTGATGATCCGGCGGATACGTTGATCGAGATCGACTCCAAGGAATATGTGCGCAATAATTACAGCAGCAGCTTCCTGGAAGGTTACCTGCTTGCCAGCGTGCTGAGCGATCTGTTCGATAACGGCAGGTACGGGCATGGCAATTATCGCGGTTACTCCCAGAAAGATGTCTATAAACCGCAGACCACCTACCATAAGCCAACCGATCAGGATTTGAAAAATGCACCGCCAATGACGGTAAACCGCACCGGCAAGATCTTCAAACGTTCGAAGAACGCCGATTCCTCTGCGGTCGGCACCGGCAGCAGCGGCGGTTCCTCCGGTTCGACCGGCAAGGTCATTACCGGCGACTCTTCTTCGACGAAGAAGAAGTCGGTCTTCACCAAGCCAAAGAGATCGGCGCCGAAGATCCGCATGGGCTCCGGCCGCATATCGCGGCGACGGTGACGACGCGCATAATAGATACTAATTGAGCAATGACACAATAAACCGCCCGAGTTATCGGGCGGTTTATTTATTTTATTCTTCTTGTATCCTAGTAGCCAATGTCATCCCGTTCTGCGGCTTTTTGAGCGACAAACTCGGTCATTTCCTCGACACCGGCATCCTTGAATTTCTCTTGGGCGTTATGAAGGATTTTCAAAGCTTCTTCATCCGATTTCGCGAAGTAGGCTTTCTGCAATTCCGCGTTAAAATCAAAGCCGCCTATCTTGTCGCGATATTGCTGATATTTCGGCCATTCTCTTTCAAGATAAGTCGCGCTTACTTTATCAATAATTTTAATCGGCATTTTCGCCGAGAAGCTTTCCTCCAGCTTATCCCATTGCGTTTTTTGATCATCCGTTTTCGGCCATGTCACCGTATCGGAGAATGCGCCGATGAATCTTCCCGGAAGGAAGTTAAGTCCCTCGTCGCGCTTCAAGTCCGGGTTCTCATCAAATTGCTTTTTCACGTCCGGAATCCATTGCGGCTTTCCGTCTACCATCGTATAATTCTTGCCCTCAATACCCCAGTAAGCGAGCAGGCGGCCTTCGTCGCTGTTTACGAAATCAAGATAACGAAGTGCGGCATCCGGGTCTTTGATCTTCGCGCTCAAGAAGATGGCAGGGAATCCGGAACGTCCCGGCTTCTCAACCTGCGTCGCGATTTCACCGTTCTTATTCTTCATAGGACCAAGCAGCTCGTATTGCATTTCCGGATTGGTCTTATACAGCGTTTTTTGCAGATCGAGGAGCAGAGGTTGAGCACCAAATACGGCCAGCTTGCCGGTAGTCAGCTTCTCTTTGGCTGTCGTGTCGGTATTGCTGAACGCTTCAAGATCAAATAATCCGTCCTTGATCAATTTGCGCATATACAGCATCTTGTCTTCCTCGTCTTTGGATAAAGCCCAGAAGGTCAGCTTGCCGTCTTCCTCGCGGAAGTCCGAAATATTGTAACCCGTCCACCCTTTCGTGAATTGGCTGGAATCCCAACCGTTGTGCATCGTGCCGGCAGGGATCACCGGCTTGCCGCTGATATCTTTGAAATTGCCGTTTTTGATCTTCTCCAGCAAGTCGTAAAGCTCTTCCTGCGTATCAATATCCGCCGCATTTACATTCAGCGCCTTCAAAATATCTCCGCGGGCAAAAAGCCCATAATTCCAGTTATGAATGCTTTCGATTGAACCGTCAGGCGTTTCCGTTGGAATAATATACTGCTTGCCTTCCAGATCGGGACTGTTCATGTCAAACTCGGCAAAGTCCTTGGCAATGCCGGTTGTGACCAGTCTCTTAACATTCGGATATTTATCGAGATAGGGTGTTAAATCAAGAAGCTGGCCTTCCAGAGCGGCTTTCTTGATAACTTGACCTTCGCCGCCAGTCGTCGACCAGTACGGAGCGTTTACGATATCCGGAACCGTGCCGGAAGCGAACATCGTATTCAGCTTCTCGACTTCGCTTGTCGTGATCGATTCCATCTTGAGCGTGACGCCAGTCTTCTCTCTTATCGCTTTTGCTACCGGATTGTTCACCTGGTCTTGCGGGAAGCCCGCTCCGCCGCCATTCCAGGCGCTCAGAAAGGATAACGTGACCTGCTTGGGTGCATCCGTTTCTTTTTGCCCCGTGTTCGTTGCGTTTCCTGCCGTCGCATTTGGTTCGTTGTTCCCCCCATTACCGCTGCACGCCGTCATCGACAACGCAAGTACCGGGATCGCAACCGCAAGGCCAATTGAACCTTTCAATCTGGTTTTACGCATTTGACAAGCCCCTCTCATTTTTTAATTGTATATATAAAAGGCAATGCCTCTTATATCCCCTCGCGTCTACTCTTTGAGCGAACCTACCAGTACACCCTTTACGAAGAACCTTTGAAGGAACGGATACACGCAGAGGATCGGAGTGGTAATGATGATGACAAATGTCATTCGCAGCGCTTCCGGCGTTACGCCCCGCAGCTCCATTTGGGATTGGCTCATGTTCTGAATAGACGAACCGCCGCCTGAACCCGTCATGGTCTGGAAGGACGCTTCGCTTATCATCTTGTTCAGAAACGTCGCCGCAGGCTGAAGGTTTTCTTTCGAGATGAAGAACTGTCCGGTAAACCAGTCGTTCCATACGCCAACCCCTACAAACAAAGATATGGTTGCGAGTACCGGCATGGACAGCGGGAGAATGATTCGAGCAAACACCTGCATTTCGCTTGCCCCATCGATTCGGGCCGACTCCGACAAGCTTGGCGGGATCCCGTCAAAGAACGTCTTCATCACAATCGCGTTAAAAAAGTCATACAGCACGGGCAGCACGAGCACCCAATACGTATCGATAATATGAATTTGCCGGTACAAAATGAAAGTCGGAATCAATCCGCCGCTGAACAAGGTCGTAAAGAAGAAGAAAAAGACGATATATTTCCTTCCGGGCAGACCTTTCCGGGAAAGGCCATATGCGAGCAATGAAGTCAGCATGACGGAACATAGGGTAACGATAAAAGTCCGCGAAATGGAAATCGCAAAGGCATTTAAGACCTGCGGATTATTAAACGCCTTGGAGTAGTTCTCAAGCGTAAAAACTCGAGGGTAGAAGTAAATGCCGCCTTTCATGGCGTCATAGCCGTCATTGAACGAAAGCGCTAAAAAATAAATAAAGGGGTAGAGTGCCGTCAGGCAAAATATGAGCAGCACGGTGTAATTCAAGCTCGAATAAATTTTATCGGCTGTCGACATTCTTCTCGTGCCCATTCCCGCACCTCCTGAAATGAATTGTGAAGCAATTCATACTTCGTAAGCATCCTCTCAAATGAATTGTCACCCAAATGACCATCCTGGTCATTGTGATGATTCATACTTCGAAAGCATAATCCTAAAATGAATTAGCATAATCTTTTAGATTCATGTAGAGATCGTTTTCTCACCATAAAGATACGTCGCTTACCTTTTTCGCTATCTTGTTAACCGTTATAATGAGGATCAGCGAAATAGCCGATTTGAACAAGCCGATCGCCGTGGAATAAGCGAATTGTCCTTGCTGGATACCCGTCTTGAGCACGTAGGTGTCCAATATCTCAGAGACGCTTAATGTAGCAGGCGTCTGCATTAGCCATATTTGGTCAAACCCGGCATTCAGAATGCCGCTTAAGGAGAAGATCAGCAGAATACCGATCGTAGGCACCAAGGTTGGCAGCGTGATTTTGAACAGCTTGCTCCAGCGGCCCGCCCCGTCCATTTCCGCGGCTTCATACAAATGTGGATCAATGTTGGTGAGTGCGGCCAAATAAATGATTGATCCCCACCCGATCCCCTTCCAGATATCAGAAGTGATGACCAGAGGATAAAATAAGGACGGCATTCCCATAAAAAAGATCGAATCGAGTCCCATTTTTTCACGGATGTCATTCACAAGACCAACGTTGGGAGAAAGAATCTTTTGCATCAGGGTTACGACAACAACCCAGGATACAAAGTGGGGCAAGTAAGAAATCGTTTGGAAGATCCGCTTTATTTTGCTGCGCATCACGGCGTTAAGCATTAAGGCGAGAACAAGCGGTGCTGGAAAACCGAACAGCAGCTTAAGTCCGCTGATCGACAATGTATTTTTGAGGACCGAATAAAAACTGGAATCATTCAAGAACTGCTTGAAGTACCGCAGTCCCTCCCATGGACTTCCCATTATTCCGAGGTTGTACTTAAAATCTTTAAATGCAATCAAAACGCCATACATCGGATAATAGCTGAACACCAGATACCAAATAACAGCTGGAAGCATAAACAAGTAAGCATGCCTGAAACTCCAAACTCTTGACCAAGTTTGACTCTTTTTTTTCGGTATCGGCATGACTTCGACTTTTGCCTCATTCACAATCATTGTCTCTTCCACCTCCTAAGATGACTAACACACCCACGGCCAGGCTCTGCCAGTGGTACAATTCAAACTTCGTAAGCAATAACTTAGGCTTAAAGCAACTTGCTACTTCAATCGCGGAATCGGTTAACTCTCCCCCATAAAGTGAAAGCGGTTTCATATATGATAATATAATATATTTAATATATATAATCAATGCTACCTACGAACGATTTTAGGGGGTATTCGAGCAAAAAAGCTGGATTTTTAAACAAAATATCGGTATATCTTTCATTATCTAGCCCACATCATTTTCTTTACTCTATATAATATATTAAATATGTTTGTCGTATTATGTAGTATCATGGAGTTTTTGGTCGCATAAACACTAATCTTCGCTTTCTGCGGGCAAGACTTTTGGCATGGTCGCGCGGCGGAAAGCGCCATTCTCACAGCCTATGTTCGTCCGCCTATGCGATATGGAAGAAAGACAAACATGACCGTAACTTCGCCGTCACATGATTGGTATGCAAGCCCATATACTAGAAGTAACAACACTTGGGGTAAGGGGCTGGATGAGCATGAGAAGCAAAGCGCGCAAGGTAGCGATCGTCGGGGTTGGCAACGTGGGTTCAAGTTGCGCGTATTCCCTTATTAATCAGTCGATTTGCGATGAGATCATGCTTATTGGACGGACACAGGACCGCGCAGGGGCACAAGCGCTCGACATGTCGCATGGCATGGATTTCGTCCATTCCCGCACAAAAATCTATACCGGCACGTATGAGGATTGCTCGGATATGGACGTCGTTATTCTGTCGGCCGGGGGTTATCCGCCAAAGGGCCAGGACCGGATGGGCATGCTAAGCGCGGTCTCCGACATCTATGGTCATATCATTCCGCGGATTATGGGCAGCGGGTTTAACGGTATTTTTCTCGCGGCGGCTAATCCGGTTGACGTGGTTACTTATGTCGTGTGGAAACTGTCAGGACTACCCCGTAGTCAGGTTATAGGATCCGGCACATCCATTGACTCTGCCCGGCTTAAAACACTGCTCTGCGAGCATTTTTCCGTCGATCCGCGCAGCGTACACGGCTACGTGCTGGGTGAACACGGAGAATCCCAATTCCCGGCATGGTCGCATGTGACGATTGGCGGCAAGCCGATTCGGGATATTCTGACCCAGCATCCGGTCAGGTTCGGTCATCTCAAGCTGAACGAAATTGCCGAGCAGACCAAGAACGCAGGCTGGGAAATTTACACCCGCATGGGCTCCACCCACTACGGCATCGGCAATGCGCTGGCCTACATTACCCGTTCCGTTCTGAACGATGAACACCGCATCATCGCCGTCTCCTCCATCCTCGAGCAGGAATACAACCAGACGGGCATTGCGGCAGGCGTTCCGGCCATCATTACACGCAGCGGCGTCAAAGAAATCGTTGAGCTTAATTTGACGCCGGAGGAAGATGAACGGATGGCTTTTTCCTGCCGTATCATTCGCGGAGCAATTGAGCAGTTGAAGCTGGGATGATACAATGGAGGGCATCATCTTATTCTTACTAACCGGGAGATAACGTACCTTATGTCTTTGAACCAGTTCACTGATCAACAGCTGCAGGAAGCAATCGCAAGCGGAGGCTCTGTGCTTGTTCTGTACCGAAGTACCTTCTGCACCCCCTGCCATACGATTGCCGGACAGCTCGAGGTCGCCATCCCTTCTCTTCGCGGCGAGATGACCGTTGCTTCGGTTAACATCGATCTGTTCCCGCAGACAGCCGCTCCGCTTGAGCTGCGCGCCGTTCCTGCCATGGCCCTGTATAAGGATGGCGAGCCGATTACGGTGATGCGGACTTTTGTGGCCTGCCAGTCGTTTATTCAAATTCTTAGCCAACGTACGATGCAATAGATTGATTATTCAGATAACATAAAGTATGATGGTCGTTATATAACATCGAGGAACGGGACAGTAGCAGGATGATAACCATAAGCAGCGAGCCGGGTTGGTGAAAGCCGGCGATGGCGCATTTTGCGAAGAGGACCCGGGAGATGGCTCGCCGAACCGATTTTCAGTAGGCCTGCCCGGTTCAGTACCGTTACAACGGCGAGATGCTTATAGCAGCGCGTTTATTTAATACCTCTGCCTGCCTATAAGCAACAAGAGTGGCACCGCGGGATTAACCCCCGTCTCTTACGAGACGGGGGTTTTATGTTTTTATTTTTGCTACCATTTTTTCAGGAGGCTTACCTTTATGTTAAAAGAAATGATTGCCGCCAGTCTTGCGGAGCACTGCTCCCTATCCAGCCAGCAAATTGCGGAGCTTCTGGAATTTCCGCCTAACGAGCAGCTTGGAGACGTCGCCTTCCCCTGCTTTGCCCTGTCGAAGCTGATGAAGCAAAGCCCGGCGCAAATTGCCGGACAGCTGGCAACTTCCCTGCCAAGCAACAGCCTGTGGACGACATCCGCTGCCGGTCCATACCTTAATTTCAAGTTCAACCGCGCAGCGGTGATAGGACAATTCGTGAAGAATGGCGGAGCGCAAATACCGGAAATTGGCAAAGGCAAACGCGTCATTATCGACATGTCCTCCCCTAACATCGCAAAGCCGTTTGGCATCGGACATCTGCGCTCTACAATGATTGGCAACGCACTTTACAACCTGCTTGGCAAGGCAGGCTACGAAACAGTTAACGTCAATCACCTAGGGGACTGGGGTACTCAATTCGGCAAAATGATTACCGCTTATCTGCATTGGGGTGGTCCCGCGGACAAAGCCGAAGATCCGATCAAAGCGTATCTTGAGCTGTATGTCCGTTTTCATGAAGAAGCAAAGCTCCGGCCGGAACTCGAGACGGAAGCACGGGAATGGTTCGTCAAGCTGGAGACCGGAGACCCGGAAGCCCGCCGCTATTGGAGCATGTTCATTGAGGACAGCCTTGCAGCTTTTAATAAGCTCTACGACCGCCTTGGCGTTGCCTTCGATCACTATCTTGGGGAAAGCTTCTATAACGATAAAATGGATGCCGTGGTGGATCAGCTCTCACAGCTCGGATTGCTCGAAGAGAGCGACGGCGCGTTAGTGGTACGTCTGGATGAAGAAGGGCTTCCTCCTTGCATCATCAAAAAATCCGACGGCTCGTCCATCTATGCAACCCGTGATCTTGCAACCGCGATTTACCGTCATGACCAGATGCAAGGCGAGGAGCTGCTGTATGTGGTAGGTGCGGAGCAATCCCTCCATTTCCGTCAGCTGTTCCTGGTGCTCAATCGAATGGGATTCGACTGGGCTAAATCCTGCAAGCACATCCCGTTTGGACTCATGCTGATGGACGGGCAAAAAATGTCTACCCGCAGAGGCAAGGTCGTCTTCCTAGAGGATGTTCTGGATGAAGCCGCATCGCATGCTCTACGCATCATTGAAGAGAAAAATCCGACCCTCTCCGGCAAGAACGAGGTTGCGGAAGCGGTTGGCGTTGGAGCCGTCATCTTTGGAGACCTGCTGCACTCTCGGCTGCATGAGGTGAACTTCTCGCTAGAGGATGTCGTTAATTTTGAGGGCGAGACCGGGCCGTACGTACAGTATACCTATGCCAGAACGCAAAGCCTGCTGCGGAAGGCAGCAAGCGGAAATTCGGGGGAGCAAGTTCAAAGTGAAGCTGCCGATTACCTGCACACCGAAGGCGACTACTCTTGGCAGCTGGTGAAGTCTTTGATGCGCTACCCGGATGTGCTCGTCCAAGCAGCCCAGCGATATGAACCATCCGTTGTCGCCCGTTATTTGATTGAGCTCGCTCAGACGTTTAACCGGTTCTACCATCATGAGAAGATCATTACCGGCAACACTGCCGAGCAAAGCGCAAAGCTGGCGCTTGTCCGCCTGACGGCCGAATGCGTCGAGGATGGGCTCCATATGCTTGGAGTTAAGGCTTTGAAGGAGATGTAAGTGCTAAAGGGAGTTATTTTACAACCCACCGCAACCTTCCTTGTTTTTCCATTGTATATAGTGATAGGTTTATCTTCTATGGCCGGACAGAAAGCGGGGAATGGTGAGGTTGAACAAGAAAATAATTTTACAAATCTCGATACTTGCTCTTTTGCTTAGTATTCTGTGCACGGCATCCTGGCTTTACCATAACCGCAGTGAGGCGGTTTACGATCGGATTATTAACCAAAAAGGATATAGCCTCTCACTTGTTAAGGCGGAAATGTCGGTAGATTTCTTTCTGAAGCCGGAATGGATTCCGAAGGAGATCGGGGAGACAAAGCTTGATCTGGTTATTGCAAAAAAATTCGATTCGGACATCATTCTGGAGAAGATCGTCAGGCGCGACACGGAATTTTATATTCAATTGAATGTTGTTCCTCATCCAGGCAGAACCTCCGGCCAGCTTCTGTCGATTTCTCATCTGGCGAACGACCCTTTTACAGGTACAGGAAACCCCAAATGGATAATAACGGATGCAACCGGAGAAGACTTACTCGGCGGGACTTATGGCGCAGGCGAGGGGCCGGGAAATTTAACTTCGGTTTCTATTAATGAGACAGAGCTCGACAAGTTTTCGCAGGGGGCTAATGTCCGCTTCTCCGGCTTTTACTTGTATGGATACCAGAAATATAACACTTCGTATTACGGGATTTTGCTTCCCATCGTCTTCACCGTGCTGGTTATCGGCATTCTGGTCATGCTTTACCGCAAGCGCACAGATCCCGAGAACGGATTGGGATGGAAGCTCGTCGGCCATATGCTGCTGGGAGGATTTACATTCACGATCAATAGCATGCGGCTCCCGCTAGGCTTTGCTGCATACCTGTTATTTTTCCGAAGGCCAAGGCCCAATCTCGCGGTTAAACATAAGGCTGCCCTGCTTGGTTTGCTGATGTTTGCGTTGCAGCTGGTTGTACCCTGGATTGAAAATAAGATGACTCCCGAATTACGGAACACGACAATGCGAAATATATCGGTGGAGGAGCTTGGGGTTGACGGTGTGTGGAAAATGATTGCCGCCCGCTCGCCCGTCAACCATAATGCCAGAATTGAGAGCTTCGAGACAGTCCTCGCGGGAAATGGTCAGATAAAGCAGCTGAAATTTGAATTCGTAGAGCCTGATTCGGCACCCGACCGCTTCCTTCATACGTCTGCCACGTACCGTGCAGAGGATCAATCCGTGGAGGTCAAACGCTACAAAACGGACGGGTGGGTACAGTTCCCCAGGCAGATGATGGCGGAGCATTTCATTGAGCGGATACAAACCCTGAAGTTGATGGATTTGAAGCCAACCGGCGGAGATCATCAGTATGTGAAGCTAGAGCTTTCCCTCGATAGCATGCAAGGAAGTTATGCGATGAAAGGCGAAAATAACTTTGGAATTGACGAGAAAGGCGTTTACCCGATAAGCAATGATCAGCTTCCGGTAACTGCCACACTCCTGCAAGTCTGCGCACCGCAATCTTTGGATCCAACCTCCGCCTGTGATGATCTTGCCCATTATTTCTTCGATATCGTGGAAGGCGGAGCTCGGGAATAAAATAGGCTGCAAAACAAAACGGCTTTGTCCAAGAATAACAAAACGGCTTCGTTAAACGTTGAACCGATGCCGCCCTAATGGGCAGCGGATTCACGCTTAAACGAAGCCGTTTGTTCAATCACTCTAAAAAGCCTAAGCTCTCATGGATGCAGGAATAAAATCGTTCTCATTCACTTGACGGTCGAACAGCTCTGCATTTTTCTCAAAGCAGCCGCAGTAGTAGTCTTTCATGCACAGCGGGCATGGAACGTTGAGCAGACGGGTTACGCCTGTCAGATGCCACTCTGGTTTGTTGCTGTAGAAAAGTCTTGCTCTGGAGCCGTCGGCAAGCGTCATAATGTACTGGAATAAACCGGATTTCAAGTCTTTGTCCGCTAAGGTTACGCTCTTAATTTGAAGTTTCGAATTCAAGATTTTCACCCTTACTATTCGTATTCAAGCTTGTGTAATAATACCCTTTATAGCGCCTGAAGTCAATATTTGCGCCTTGGGATGCGGCCATCACGCCTACTGTACTTATTTTTGTAACAGTTCGCAATTTAGAGTATAATCAAGGTTGGATATACTTATTGCACGGGAGGTGCGCCGCACTCATGATCAAACTGGGTATTCTCGACCAGTCACATATTAACGAAGGACTAAACGCAGCCGCCACCTTGGCTGACACAACCCGTCTGGCACAAGAAGCCGACAAGCTGGGATACGGCCGGTACTGGATCTCCGAGCATCACGCCGGAAGAATGTTGTCCTTCTCCAGCCCTGAAATTCTGATCGCCCATCTGGCAGCAGCCACTTCACGCATTCGCGTCGGTTCCGGCGGCATTATGCTGCCGCATTACAGCTCCTACAAAGTCGCGGAGAATTTCAAGCTTCTGGAGGCCCTTCATCCCGGCAGGATTGATGTCGGCCTTGGCCGAGCGCCGGGCGGTATGCCGATGGCGACAAGAGCTCTGCAGGAAAACAAGTTTGTGGACATTAACAAGTATCCGCAGCAAATTATGGATTTAATCGGATACTTGCGAGGAAAACAGCCGGAAGGCCATCCATTTGCCAATCTGCATGCCGCTCCTGCGATCGAGGAGATCCCGGAAGTTTGGCTGCTTGGCTCCAGCTATGAGAGTGCACGTATTGCAGCCCAGCTCGGCACAAGCTATGCCTTCGCGCAGTTCTTCGGGACGCCGGGCGGCGAGACTGCAATGAAGCATTACCTGGAAAACTTCGAGCCTTCCGTCATTAATGATAAGCCCCATTCGATGATTGCCGTGCTTGCGATCTGCGCAGACACGCAGGAAGAAGCGAACGAGCTCGCGCTCAGCACGGACTTGTTCTTCCTGCTGCTGGAGAACGGCATCGATCAGATCAGCTTCCCGTCCGTGCAAACCGCCTACGATTATCCGTATACGGAGTCCGATCTGTACCGGATTAACCGCGCTCGCGAGCGCCGAATTATCGGTACTCCGGAGCAAGTAAAAGCCGGTATTCTGCAGATGGCCGAGCAATACCAGGCGGATGAGGTGCTTGTTATGAGCTCGATTCATAACTTCGAGGCTCGCTTGAAGTCGTATCGTCTCATTGCTGAGGCGTTTGGGCTTCAAGGATAAGTATGGCGCAAGAGGTTGAATCGATGTAGCCCCTTTATTGCGCTTCGGGCTACATTGGATTCCATCCAGTAAAATTGCCAGACTAAAGAGGCGAATAGAGGCTACGTTGGATTCCATCCAGCGTAATGCGCTCTAATCGCCTCTTTGCTTCAAAAACAGCTGATTTCGTTGGACAACATCCAACGTGGCAGCTTTAACCCCGGTTCAAGACTAATTAGGTTGCATGAAATCCAACGTAATCGTGGAGGATGGCCTAACAGCGTTCCGCTGGACATTGAAAACGTGGCTCGGTCGACCGCCTGTCCCCCCTTGTTCGGAGTGCAAAACTCAGCTTAGATTAGTCATTCACAATCTTTGTTCCACCAGACTACTTTAATGCCGCTTCAGCGGTCATGCCACTATCGACGTTTCACCGGATGTGCCGCCATGTACATTTTGGACCAAGCATAACATACAGGTCACCTTACTCCTCGTAGATCATTTTCCGCGTCATGCCGCCGTCGACGACCATATTCATGCCGGTTACGAAATCATTCGCCGGATCGGTCAGATAAAAGCATGCGCGGGTAATGTCATCCGGCCTGCCGACTCGTCCAGCCGGATGCTGTGTGTGATCCTCCGGATGCAGTGCATCGTAATCCCCGGTCTCGATCCAGCCCGGGCTAATGGCGTTCACCCGGATATGATCGGGTCCTAACGAAACGGCGAGCGCATGCGTCAGCGCGACGATCCCGCCTTTTGACGCTGCATAAGCCTCCGAATTCGGCTCGGACATCAGCGCACGTGTCGAAGCCAGATTCACGATTGCCCCTCCACCATATCCACGCATCCGTTTGGCCGCTTCTTTGGCACACAGGAATGTCCCCCGCAGGTTCGTATTCAGCACATAATCCCATTCATCCAAAGCCAGATCATAAGGGGATTTCCAGATGCCCAAGCCCGCATTATTGATCAGCACATCAATTCGTCCAAACTGCTCCTCAATCGCCGTAAAAACAGCCTCAATCTCTTTCGGTCTGCTGATATCCGCCGTATAGATAGCGGCCTGCCCGCCTGACGCCGTTACGCGGCTTACGGTCTGCTCCACCAGCTCAGCATCGCGATCAAGTGCCGCAACACGAGCGCCTTCGGCTGCATACGCTTCGGCCAGCGCTGCCCCGATTCCTTTGCCCGCCCCCGTAATGACAACCACTTTTCCATCAAACTTCATCCCGATCCATTCCCCTTCCTTAATACAGCATCCGCCATAAATAAAATGTCGCGTACGACTCCCAGCCTTTCCAGCCTTCCGCGATCCGCTTAATCTCCGTGATCGTGGGCTTAACATCGCTGCCGGTCAAAGCTTTAATCGAGTTATGCAGACCTACATCCGCAATCGGAAAAGCATCCGGTAGCCGCAGGCAGCGCATCAATGCATAATGAGCCGTCCATGGTCCGATGCCGCGAATGCTTGTCAGCTGCTTTTCAATAGAACCGGTATCTCCAAGCTCCAGCAGCTTCTGCTTGTTTAATGAACCATCCGCCATCAACTCGGCAACGCCAATGAGATACTCGGATTTTTTGACTGACATCTGCATAGGCGCCATATCCTCCGGCTTTAACGCAGCGACCACTTCCGGAACAGGGAACTGCCAGAACGTTCTTCCCTCGTGCTCCACACTATGGCCGTATGCCTCCACGAACCGCTGCTTCAGCTTATACGCGAAGGTCAGGTTAATCTGCTGCCCGATAATGCCCCAGCATAACGCCTCGAACAGATCCGGGATTCCAATATTCCGCAGGCCGTATAAGCGGTCGATGGTTTGACTTAACAGCGGGTCCTGACGGGCCATCTCATAAAATGGCAGCAAATCCGTATCGAAATCAAACCATTCACGGATATAAGCTTCCGCCTTCCTCTGCTGCTCCAAGCTGACTTTTGTCTCACCCATATATCTCACCAGCAGTCCGCCCTCGCCGGACTTTCGGATCTCAACAGCCGCAGGCTCTTCATCGCTGCCCATTGGAATTAGCCGATACACGGCATTGCCTTCCACTTGGTAGAGCGGCTCATTTGGCGATCGTTGCAGGTAACTGATTGTCTCATCGTAGTTAAACGGTTCCGGTAACCCGATATGCTGCAACACCGATTTGTCTTTTGTCATGGACATTCTCCTATAATAATGGCTTCGCAAGCATGAACTTATTCCATTCTACTCCATCCATTCAACCATACAAAGCCTTCAGGCTGCTTTCGTAATCTTGCGCTTTCATTCCTGCTTGCTTACGGATTGTGGGCTATTCGAGGTATACTGAGCCTAGAGGTGATCCAAAATGGGTAATAGCGATATAGCCGGCATTCCGGAGGACAAATGGCTTGCCGTTCTGTCGAATGACAGGTCTTATGATGGGCAATGGTATTATGGAGTAAAGACAACGGGAATCTTTTGCCGGCCGTCCTGTAAATCCAAGCCTCCAAACCGCTCGCATGTCCGAATTTTCCATACGGCCAGGGAGGCCCTTTCCGAACAATTCCGTCCGTGCAAACGATGCAAGCCCGTCCAGCAGCAGCTTCCGGATGAAGAGTGGGCAGCGCAGGCATGTGCCTATATTGAAGCCCATTATCAGGAAGCCCTGCCTTTAACGCTGCTTTCCGATGTGCTTCATCTCAGCCCCTATCATCTGCAGCGCACGTTCAAAAGACTAACGGGCTTAACGCCCGCGGCCTATATTCAGCAAATCCGGATCCGGGAGGCGATGAAGCTTCTTGCCTCAACGGACTTAGCCGTTACCGATATTGCAGGACAGGTCGGCTTTGCGAACGCGGCCCATTTTGCAACGAGGTTTCAAGGCATAACCGGACTTACCCCAACCCAATACCGAGGAGCGAAACGAGAGCCATGACAAAACATTTATATTGGACCCTGCTTCAGCATGATGACTGGAATCTGCATTTGGCCGCGACGGATAACGGCCTTTGTTATGTAGGCTCGCAAGGCGCTTCCTTCGACGAGCTGGCCGAATGGGCCGAAGCGCGCATGCCGGAATATGAGCTCGTCCGCCATGATACCGAGATGGAGCGTTATACGCATGAGTTCTCGAAATACTTTCAGGGTAGTCTGGATGTCTTTACGCTGCCGCTTGATCTGGTCGGCACTCCGTTCCAGCAAAGAGTATGGCAGGCGATGAGCGAGGTCCAGTATGGCAGCACGGCTGCTTACTCCGATCTTGCAGAGAACATCGGCCGTCCGCAGGCCGCCCGTGCGGTAGGCGCCGCCGTGGGCGCCAATCCGCTTCTGATCGTCCTGCCTTGCCATCGTATTGTCGGCAAGACCGGCTCCATGACCGGCTACCGCGGAGGTCTTCCGATGAAGACGGCGCTGCTTGAGCTGGAGCAGACTCGAAGCTGATCCGTTAACCTAAAAAAGGGCTGTTCCGAACGAACCGGATGTTTCATGCCGGTTGAACGGAGCAGCCCTTTTTTCTCATTTAAGCGTTGTAGAATTTCACGATTTCCTGAACGACAGCTTCCTGCGTGCCGTCAACAAGCGTCTGACGCTGCGGTTTATTAAAGAGCGCCTGAATTTGCTCAGGGAACTCTTGCTCAATGCCAACCAACTCAATCGCTTCGTTGAATTTCGCCGGATGTGCCGTTGCCAGCGAGATCGTTACCGTGCCAGCTTCTGCGTATTGGTTCGATGCCGCTACACCGCATGCGGAGTGCGGATCCAGCAGATAGCCTGTCTCTTTGTTATAAGAAGCGATGGTGTCAAGGCATTCTTGGCCTTGCACGCCATGCGCAGCGAACTCTTCCTGTACCTTGCGGAGCGCATCGCCGGATACAACGATTTGCCCATCCGATTTGAAGCCGTCCATGATGGAACGGATTTGCTCCGGATTTCCGCCCAGTACATAGTAGAGGTAACGTTCGAAGTTGCTAGCCACCTGAATGTCCATCGACGGGCTGTATGTCGAACGGAAATCGCCCGGCTTGTACACGCCTTCCTTGATGAAACGCTCCAGAATGTTGTTTTCGTTAGTCGCCAGAATCAGCTTATCAACCGGCAGACCCATACGCTTGGCCAGATATCCCGCAAAGATGTCGCCAAAGTTGCCTGTTGGTACGCTAAAGTTCACTTTTGCGTCCGAGTTGCCCGTTTGCTTCGCTACTTGGAAGTAGGAATAGAAGTAGTAGACCGTTTGCGCCATGATGCGCACGAAGTTGATCGAGTTAATCGCGCACAGATGGTTAGCCGACTTGAACTCCAGATCAGCAAACAGGTCTTTGATGATGCGCTGGCAGTCATCGAAATTGCCTTCAACGGACAGGTTCAGAACGTTGTCCTCTTGTACCGTCGTCATTTGTAGCTCCTGCACTTTACTTACTTTGCCGTTCGGATGCAGGATGCAGATCTTAATGCCTTCCTTGCCTTTGACACCTTCAATGGCCGAAGCGCCGGTGTCGCCGGAGGTTGCGCCCAGAATATGAATCTTCTTGTTCTGTTTGCTGGACACGTACGTATATAATTGGCCCATGAACTGGAGCGCAATGTCCTTGAATGCAAAAGTAGGACCATGGAACAGTTCCAGCAAATAGAGCTCATCGCTCAGCTTATGGACCGGCGTCACTTCCGGATGGCGGAACGTCGCATAGCCGTCATATACCATTTTTTTCAGATCTTCATAAGGAATTTCATTATTCGTATAAAGCGAGAAAATTTCAAGCACCAGCTCCTGATAGCTGAGCTCCTGCCATTCTTTCAGCTTAGCCGCGGAAACGACCGGAATTTCATAAGGCACGAGAAGACCGCCGTCGTCCGCAAGACCCATAAGAAACGCGTCGACAAAGCCGATTTTGCCCACATTACCGCGAGTACTGATATATTCCATCTGTAATTCCCTCCTACTATTGCCTAACCTTCCCCCTATTATAGAAAAAGACCGCCATTACCACAAGACATACTTGCTGGTTAATAGCGGTCATTCGGGGTTATCGGGCGATTATTTCGCCGTGTTCTTGATCAGATCGATGAGCTGGGACAAAGCGTCCTTGCGGTCATTTTTCTGCATGTTGTCAATGTACTTATCGCGGTTCGCGTACAAGTCGGTCACACTGGATACAAGCGTCTCCGGCGTCATATTCTCCTCGTAGAGCACGTCGCAGAAGCCTGCCGACTGGAACGAACGGGCATTCAGGATCTGGTCCCCCCTGCTCGCTTCCTTCGTGAGCGGAATAAGCAGCATCGGCTTGCGCAGGTACAGGAACTCGAAGATCGAGTTCGAGCCCGCTCGCGAAATGATCACATCCGACATGGCAAGCAAATCCGGCAGCTCCTCGTTCACGTATTCGAACTGTTTGTACTGCGGGGATTGAAGGGATTGGTCGACCTGACCTTTGCCGCACAGGTGGATGATCTGGAACTTCTCCGTCAGCTTGCCAAGCGATGCCCGAACGGCCTGATTGATCTTGCGGGCACCAAGGCTGCCTCCCATAATGAGCAGCACCGGCTTCGTAGATACGAAGCCTGCGAATTTTCGGCCGCGTGCCGCATCGCCTGCTTTGAGCTGGTCGCGGATGACCGCTCCAACATAATGCGACTTGCCTGCCGGAAGATGCTGCTTCGTCTCCGGGAAAGTGGTGCATACTCCCGCAGCAAAAGGAATCGCGATCTTGTTCGCCAGCCCCGGCGTCAGATCCGATTCATGAATCAGCACCGGCACCTTGTTCAGCCGCGCGCCAATGACAACCGGTACGGATACGAAGCCTCCCTTCGAGAACAGCACGTCGGGTTTTTGCTTCTTTATAATCCGGTAAGCCTGGAAGGCGCCCTTGATGACCTTGAACGGGTCCTTCACGTTCTGCCAGTCCAGATATCGGCGCAGCTTGCCCGTTGCTATGCCGTGGTAGCGCACATTTTGAAGCGGCTCAATGAGCTGCTTCTCAATACCCGCCTCCGAGCCTATGTAGTCTACCGACCAGCCTTCTTGTATAAAATGGGGGATCAACGCCAGGTTTACCGTCACGTGCCCTGCCGATCCGCCGCCTGTAAACATAATTTTACTCACAACGCTCACTCCTAAAAAGAATTATCACCCGACTGGCCTAATATAGGCCGGTCGTGATGATTCTTGCTTCGAAAGCATAATCTTAAGAATTATCACCCAACCGCAGGTCGTGATGATTCTTGCTTCGAAAGCATAATCTTAAGAATTATCACCCGACTGGCCTAATGATCTTAAGCCGCTCACTTATCCCGTCTATTGTAAGCCAGCAGGCTTGTTAATTTCCAGTATGGAGCGAAACTTTCATAGGGAGCGAGCAGCACCAACTTAGTTTGCTCGTTCAATGGAAAGCTTGGGTGAGCGGTCGATTTCGTCCTCTCAGCTCCCTATCTGCTGCTCTGCCGCATCTGAAGGGTCGTTTCGCCCTCTCAGCTCTCCAGCTATCCATCTGGCACTAACACAAAAAACCGCGACCGTCGGAGCGTTAGCTCGTCCAATCGCGGCTTGGGCCTTTATTCCTCGGGTTTGCCTTCTACAATCTTCAGCGGGCCTGACGGCTCTCCCGCCGGCATGTCCTCTTCGACGAAGCGTTTGAGCGCCTGGAGCTTGTTTTCCCAGAACCGCTCGTAGTAGCTGAGCCAGCGCTTCAGCTCAAGCAGCGGCTCCGGCTCCAGCCGGTAACGCGTCTCGCGCCCAACCTTGCGCTCCTTCACAAGCCCTGCTTCCTGCAGTACGCGCAGATGCTTCGATACTGCTGTCCGGCTCATTGAATAATGACCGCTGATGACATTAACCGGCATCTCCTGATCTACAAGCAGCTGCAGCAGACTACGGCGGGTCGGATCGGCAATCGCCTGGAAGACGTCATGCTTTGGCTCTGTGGCCATATTACCCGGCTTCGACGACGCTGACAAACTTCTTCATGATGCCAACCCAGCCGCCGGCCATATGCTCGCGAACTTGTGGATGCGGTTGGTTAAACTCCGTAACCTTGTCTGCGTCCCATCCGCCATGGATCAGCGTAAATTCGGTTTTGCCGCCGTCAAGCTCTTTCAATTCAAAGGTCAGCGTCCAGTCCCTGCCCCAGTTAAAAGTCAAACGGTTCGGCGGGTCAACCTCCGTCACTTTACAAGGGGACTGGCCGAACTGGCCGGCCTCCAGATGGAATTCACAGCCGATCTCCGGCTTAAAGCTTTCGCTTGGCGACATGAACCAGGCTGAAATCCCCCCTCTTGTTGTTACCGCATTCCAAACCTTTTGAATGGGTGCATTCACTTCAACCGTCTGACGTACGTCAGGCAATGTGTTCATTCCGTTACTCATGATTCCTACCTCCGATTATGATCATTCACTCTGTTCACTTCATTAGGAAACCATTTGGTTTCGCTTTTTATTATAGGAAACCATATGGTTTCCTGTCAACAGCCTTATTTCGCCAAAAGCAAAAGGCGATCATCCCTATCAGATGGTGTCCCTCTGCCATCGGTATTATTCGTAATGACATATATTCCGCCGTCATGAACACGGACATCCCTCAGCCTGCCTTCGTTCTGAAGCACGGCAGCCATCTTTTTCGTCAGCGTATTGTACTGGAGCAGCTTCTCTCCCCGAAGAGTGGCAATAAGCAGATTATTTCCCGCGTCCATCGCTATGCCCGAAGGAGCAATCGTACCCTCGCCTGTATGATAGACCGGATCGATCATGCCATCCCGGTGCTGCCCGCCAATGACAACCGGCCAACCGTAATTGCCGCCGGGAACGATACTATTAATCTCGTCATGCCCGCCGGGATTGCCCGATGGTCCGTGCTCAGCGACAAACATCATTCCCGAGCTGCTCCAGGCTAATCCTTGCGGGTTCCGGTGTCCATAAGAGTAAACGTAAGAATCGGGAAAAGGATTGCCGCTTGGAATCGAGCCGTCCAGCTTCATCCGCAATATTTTGCCTGCCAGACTGTTCTTATCCTGTGCCAGCTCATCTTGTCCGGCATCCCCTGTCGTCACGTAAAGCAACCCGTCCGGCCCAATCGCCATCCGTCCGCCGTCATGATTAAACGAACCCGGAATACCTTCAAGCAGCGCCCTCGATTCGGTCCAAGCGTTATTCTCCAGCTTCAGCACGATAATACGGTTCAGAATTTCTCCGTTTTCTTCATACGTATGGTAGGCATAAGCCTCATTTGATTTCTGAAAATCCGGAGCCAGCACAAAGCCCAAAAATCCCCCCTCGCCCTGGGCATGCACATTCTTCAGGAATTGGACCGGCATCCGCGTCGACCTGCCGTCAGCGACCCGCACAATATTGCCGTCCCGCTCGCTAATATAAATGACATCGCCGTCAAAAGCGATAACCCACGGAGCCTGCAGCTTCTCCGCCATAACTCTATAGGAAGCCTGTTCCCCTGTTACCTGCGTGCCGCCTGTTTTTACAGCTGGCTTATCGCCGTCGCAGGAGGCCAGCAAGAACGCCCCTGCCGTCAACAGAACAACGGTTAAAAACCTCTTTTTCATCCCCATCTCTCCTCATCCCTAAAGTTACAGAGGCTGACTGAGCATGATGCACTTAATCTTATTGTGGTCAAAATAAAGATGGAATTTCATATAGTCGCCAATTTTATAGCTCCATTGGGATTCAAGCTCCAAATTCGGCTTGCCGAGCTTCCGCCGTACATCCTCTTTCGTCATGCCAACCGTCAGGCCGTCCGGAGTCGCATAATTGCTGTCCATAAAGACGATGTTCCGGTTCAACTGCATAATTCCGTCGCCATATTCGGTTACATTGCCTATTTTCTGAACGGCGTCATCATAATAATGCCCGAGTAAAGTCGGCTGCACACTGCTTCTAAACAGCAGCAGAGGCTCCCATTCGATATAGGATTTTTCGGCCACCGTCAGCCTCTCTCCTTTATAAGAAAAGCTCTCGTCGATTCCTCCCTCATGGACCTCCATCTCCAGTCGAGCCTGCTCGAACATCCTGTCGAGCTCCGCAAGCTTCGAGTCCGGCTGCAGCAGGCCGTGCATAAGCAGCATCACCTGATCATCCGCGTAATACCGGCGGTCTCCCAGAGCGTACTCATTCGTGTTCACATCGTAAGGAATCTCGTATACCGCATCAGCGGTCTCAAGACGAATTAATGTCTCCACGCTTAGAGCCTTGTTATCGGAAGCCGCCCTCGTCAGCTCCAGCCAATTCAAGTTCTGCAGGATAACATACATACGTTCAGCAGGGAGCATCGTTTCCTTCACCCAAATGTTCTGCACCTCTTCTGTTGAGAAAGGTATAGCATCCTTCAAGTAACCTTCCGTGCTGGAAGGATTCACGATAAAGTGTTCCTTCTCCTGGGCCGGAGGATTTGGCGAAACATCCGGCGACGGCTGGGAAGTTGGACTAGGATCCGGTGAAACGGTTGCTCCTTTTCCCCCGCTTCCTCCCGGTGCTCCTCCGCCCTCGCGGAAAGCAAATACCGCAATAACGGCAATAATGATCAGTGATACAGCAGTCCAGGAAAAACGAATCAAGCGGTTATTGCCCCTCTTCTCCCCGCGGGTGATCGCTACCGCCTGACGTACGACTGCCTCCTTCTTATCCGCCGTAAAAGTCGGCTGTTCATACGGTCCCTTCTGCAGGTCACGGTACCATTCCGGCTGCTTCTCATTCATACGCGGCACTCTCCTTCCATTTGCTGCTCATCCGCTTGCGCGCCCTCGACAGTCTTGTTTTAACCGTGCCTTCCGGCAGCTCTAAGGCGTCTGCAATTTCCTTCGTCGTCATCTCGTATCTGGCATGCAGGACAAGTACCTCGCGCAGCTTAACCGGCAGCTCCAGGACAGCGCTCCATATCTCCGATGTCAATTCCTGTTCCATCGCTTCCTGCTCGGCCGAAGGGCTCTTACCCTCATGAGCAGCCGTTCTGCCGACAAGCAGCACCCTGCGCATAAAAGCCGTTCTTTTATAATTAATTGCCGTATTTCTTGTTAAAGCGAGCAGCCAGGTTCGTATAGACGAAGCCCCTCGGAAAGCACCAATGCTCTGATACACCTTCAGAAACACATCCTGCGCAATATCATCGGCCAGATCATGCCTTCTGGTGATCACATAGGCGAGATTCCATACATCCTGACCGTACGCATCCATCAGTTCTCTTAATCCGGCGGCATCCATACGGTCCATATAACGCCAGTAGTTATTTTCCAATTTGGTCACCTCTCACTCATTAGACAATGCAGGCAGAGCATTAGTTTCATTCCTTCTAAAAAAGAAAAAACCCGAATCAGCCGCATTCACGGCCTATCCGGGTTTATTCGTCTGATGACCAGCTCCGCGAGCACAAGCAACAGCACGATCGAGCTGTACACTCCAATCGTATAGCTGGCGGTATAAGCCATGCCGAAGCCTTTGTGAAAAGCAGTCGTAATGAGGTGGATAAACAAATTGGTGAAGACAAACACATAGCTTCGGATCATCCATTTGCGGTGCTCGGCGATCTTTTTCTTGCGAATCTTCACAACCGCAATCACGGTGATGACAAGCCATATCATATTAATAAAATTAAAGGCGATGCTGTTTGCTCTTCCTCCGGTCGAAGACGGCGCCATGTAGCCGGAGGTCAGATCAACGATGGCTACCGCCAATACGTAGAGATAGCCGATCGTCCGGTGAAGCTTCGGGCTTCTCTCCCTGATCCTCCTCGCAAAGTTGATCAGCCCTGCTGCCATAGCCGTACAAGCGGCCACAATATGTACATCCATGATCGTCAGCCACAGCGAGACATGCTTTAGATCGGTTTTATGACTTAGGAACCGGCTCGCTTCCGGGTCATAGATAAAGTTCGAATAGGTTGTATAGCCGATAAATACGATGGATACGACAAGCGCTATAACGTATAAAGCTTTATTTTTCCGCACAGGGACTGCCTCTTTCGTCTTCCTCTTAAAAAAATCAGAACAGATCAAGCTGCTCATACTGCGGCGGTTCTTCCCGCGGCTCCAGCGGATCCCGCCCGTCCGGACGCAGTTGCCCGAGCAGCGCCATCATCTGCTTCGCGTTATCCGCCGCATCGCCGCCGGAGTTATTGTTGAAGATAACGCAAATATGATCGCTCTGCTCTTGCAGCTGAAGAAGCTTCTCTGCCCACTCCTTAAGCTCGTCCTCCTTATACCGGTACAAATAACGGACATCCCGCCAGTTCGGCGCACCGCCTTGATTCCAGCCGCTTGCGTTGCGGCCGTGGAACCGGACGACCGTCATGGCGGCATCCGTTGCTTCAAGCACCGTCGGAATCGAGCCTAAGCCCGCCTGCGGCTCATCACAGACGCTGTGCATCCAGCCCTCCTGGCGCATGAAGTCCAGCGTACGCTCCCGGTAATCCTCGGTGAACCAGCTTTGATGGCGGAACTCAAGAGCGACAGGGACCCCCTCCATCCGGCGCTTCGTTTCACGAAGCACACGCACATTATCCCGTGTGCAATCAAACCATGGCGGGTATTGAAACAATGCCGCCCGGAGTCGCCCCGCATCGATAACCGGCTTTAGAGATTCCCGGAAAGCAGCGAAGGTGCTGTCCGGATCATTCGCTGCTGCCGCTGCAGCCGGACCGCGCTGATGACCGGTCATCCCTTGGTAGGCTTTGACGATAAAATGAAGCGACTCCGGCGTCTCCTCCGTCCACTTCGCAAACCGCTCCGGGGGCTGTATCGCGTAAAAGCTGCTGTCCACCTCCACCAGCGGGAAATGCTTCGCGTATTCCTTCAGCCGATCCTTTGCTTTGACGCCAGGGCCGTACAGCCTGTCCTGATCTCCCCAGCCCGCAAGTCCGATATGTATAGGCAATTGATTCACCGCCTTTCCAGATAACCTGCTCTCTTTTTCTCTTCAACTTCTTTCTCTTCAACCTAACATATCTGTCGATTATTCTGCAAATATTAGCCCTTTTACCCCAAAACAAATACAGGTTACTCCCGCATAACAAACCTGTGATAGGCCAGTTAGCCGGAATAACCTGTATGTAAAAGTGTCCGCCGTCAGTTCTTCGGCTTCATTGCATGTAATGCAGTATATTGGTGCGTTTAGGTCCTAAAAGTCGTCCTACCCTGTACGTTGTGCAGGATATTCAACCCCAATTAGCCCAAAAGGGCGCATCAGAGGGAAATATACAGCATTCTGTGCAACGTAGAGCAGCCATCGCTGCCTTTTTTGCTGAATACATTGCACTTTATACAACGTAACATCCAGCAGCTTATCGGCCTGCCGCTGATGGGACTGGCACCATCTACATCGCTGTCCTCATCCAACGGCCAATACGCTCCATGGCTTCCGTCAGGTTCGATGCCGATGAAGCATACGAGCAGCGGATGAAGCCCTCGCCGCCCGAACCAAACACGGAGCCCGGTACAGAAGCCACCTTCGCTTCCTGCAGCAGCCGCTGAGCGAACTGCTCGGAAGTGAGCCCGGTTGAGGCGATGGAAGGAAACGCATAAAACGCTCCCTGCGGATCACGGCAGATTAACCCAAGCTCGCTTAATCCCTTAACAAACATTCGCCGTCGCTGGTTAAACGCCTCCACCATTTCATCTTTATCCTCCATGCAGTTGCGCAGGCATTCGATCGCCGCAACCTGGCCGACAATCGGCGCGCATAGTGCCGTGTACTGATGGATCTTGGTCATCGCCGCGATCAGCTCCTGGCCGCCGCAAGCATACCCAACCCGCATACCCGTCATGGCAAAAGCTTTGGAGAAGCCGCTGATCACAACGGTCCGTTCCTTCATCCCCGGCAAGGAGGCGAAGCTGACATGCTTGCCTTCATAGGTGAGCTCCGCATAAATTTCATCGGACAAAACGATGAGGTTATGCTCCTCTACAAGCTTGGTGATCGGGAGCCAATCTTCATAGCTCATGACAGCCCCTGTCGGATTGCTCGGGAAGTTGACGAAGAGCACCTTGGATCTTGTGGTTATCGCCTGCCGCAGCGCTTCTGCCGTCAGCTTGAACGATTGGGCCGCCGTCATCTCCAAGGGGACCGGTACCCCTCCGTTCAGCGTGCAGATTGGTGCATAAGCAATGTAACCGGGTACCGGAATAATCATTTCATCGCCGGGCTCGAGAATCGCCCGCATCGCCAGGTCTATCGCCTCGCTGCCGCCTACCGTAACCAGTATTTCCTTGGCCGGTTCATAGCTGACGCCAAAGCTTCCGTGCATATACGCGGCAATCTCTTCCCGAAGCTCCATAAGCCCTTCGTTAGGCGTATACATCGTCCTGCCCCGCTCCAGTGCCCGGATACAGGCCTCTCTGGCAGCCTTGGGCGTTGCAAAGTCGGGTTCCCCAACTCCCAGCGATATGATTTCCTTGTTTCCCTCAGCCGCGTTAAAAAACTTGCGAATGCCCGATGGCGGCAAATCGCGAACTAGCGGCGACACCCATGTGCTCTTCGTCAGCATGGTTAATCCTCTCCCTGGCCGACTATTTCTCTTTCCGCTCCTCAAGAGAATAATCGATGATGTTATCAAGCAGCTCGCTGAAAGTGATACCAGCCGCTTTGGCCGCCTTCGGCAGCAGGCTGTTCTTCGTCAGACCCGGCAGCGTATTGGCCTCCAGGACGTACGGAACGCCGTCTTTAATGATCATATCGATACGCGCATAAACGCTGCATTTCAATGCTTTGTAGCAGCCAAGCGCAGACGCTTCGACGCGGGCGTGAACGTCAGCCGGCAATTCAATAATTTCCTCTGTTGCTCCGCCGTCCTGGTACTTGGAGTCGAAATCGAAAAACTCCGAGTTCGCTTGAATCGATACGATCGGAAGCAGCTTGCCGTTCAGCACGGCGCATGTAATCTCATCGCCGCCAACGAATTGCTCGATCATCACGGAATCATCCCATTTGAGTGCTTCCGCTACCGCTTCCGCAATCTCTTCATGCGACTTGACCAGACGCGTGGCAATACTCGAACCGCCCGAGTTTGGCTTCACGACAACCGGCAGGCCTAGGCGCTCCACGTTTGCCGCCGCAAGCTCCTCCATGCTGGCGACGTTGATCCAGTCAGCTGTGAGAATGCCGTCAAAGCGGATCAGCTTTTTCGCCAATTCCTTATCCATGCTCACGCTGCTCGACAATACGCCGCAGCCCGTGTAAGGAATGCCAAGCGATTCCAGCGTGCCTTGCACCGTGCCGTCTTCGCCGTATTTGCCATGAAGCGCGAGAAGCGCAAGGTCGATACCGGCCGTTTTATCAATTAAGTCGCGCTTGGTGTTAATCTCGATCGGCAATACCTCGTATTTGCTGCGATCCAGATTCGCGATCATTTCTTGCCCTGTTAATAAGGAAATTTCTCTTTCGGACGAAATACCGCCCATAATAACTCCGATTTTCATCATGATGTGTTTTGACCTCCTAAAAATTTTGTGAAGTAAGAATTTTACATCGTAAAAAGTTCTAGAAACAAAATTACTTCGAAAGCATAGACTTAAATTTTGTGAGATAAAAATTTTACATCGTAAAAAGTTCCGAAACAAAATTACTTCGAAAGCATAGGCTCAAATTTTGTGAGATAAGAATTTTACATTGTAAAAAGTTCTAGAAACAAAATGACTTCAAACTTGCTTAGCGCCCTAAAATAACCTTCGCAGCGTCGCCTATGATTTGAATCCCTTTGACGATATTCTCATCGGATACCCGGGAGAAGCCAAGCCGCATCGTATGCCGCCCGCCGCCGTCCGTATAGAAAATATCGCCTGGCGTGAACAGCACGCCTTGCTCGGTGCTGGCCTGAAGCAGCTCCCGAGTGGAGAACGACTCCTCGAACTCGACGAAGAGGTGAAGCCCGCCGTCGCCCGACAGCCTTTTAAGCGGCAAATACGTCTTGCAGCTCTCTACAGCCAGCTCGTATTTGCGCTTGTACTCCGCCTTCGCCCGCTTCAGGTATTTCTCAAAGTTGCCGTTATGAAGATATTGATACAGCAGCGACTGATCGAGTGTCGACGTATGAATCGTGCGCGCACGTTTTACGCTTTCCAGGTAGTCGATCAGCTCCTTATCCGCGAGAATCCATCCGACACGCAGGCCGGGGAACAGAATTTTGGAAAAGCTGCCTAAGTAGATTGTTCCGTTATTGCGATTGCCGCCATAAGCGAGAAGGGGAGCCACATGAGCGCCGGAATAACGCAGCTCTTCATTAAAGCCGTCCTCGATAATCGGAATTTGGCGGTCGTTCAGCATCCGTACCGTTTCCGCCCGCTTCTCATGAGACATAACGATTCCGGTCGGGTTATGGTACGAAGGAACAAGATAAGCGAGGTCATATTCCTGGCTGCCAAGCTTCTCTTCCAGCTGTTCTAGGCTAATGCCGTCAGGCTCCATATCTACGCCGGTGATGGCGAATTGGTGCATCTTTAAATTTTTTATGGCGGTATGATGAGTCGGGTTCTCGCATAACGCGTGTCCGCTGCGCTTCCCAAGCGCCGACAGGACAAGATCGAACCCTTCCGTAAAGCCGTTTGTAATGAGCATGTCTTTGCCGGCCAGATCGATGCCTTTGTTCTCCATGTAACGCATCAGGAACTCGATCAGCGGCTTATAGCCCTTGGCATATCCGTAATTAAGAATAATATTGCCCTCAAGCGACATCCGGTCGAGGAATGCGCGCTTCACATTATGAAGGTCAAACAGCTTCTCATCCGGAGCGATGCTTGTAAAAGAAATAGCCCCCCGCTTCGCACGGATGCCATGCTTCATCAGATCATGCTCCTCGGCTGTGCGTGCCATATCATTGATTCGCTCGCTCCAGTCCAGCTGCTTGCCGCCGCCCTCTTCCGCGGCAAAACCGCCCGCCGATTGCGTGACGAAGTTGCCTTTGCCTTTAACGGCGTAAATAAATCCTTCTTCCACCAGATCCGCATATGCGGTCACGATCGTATTGCGGCTGACATTCATCAGCAGACTTAACTCTCGTGTGGACGGGAGCTTCTGATTCGCCTGCAGCGCGCCCGTTATCATAAGCCGTTTCATATAATCCTTGACCTGCATCGATACCGGCCGGTCGCCCGCGAATTGAATATCAGAATACACCCCATCACCTCTTAAAAAGAATTGCCGCCGCTTTTTGGCGGCGATTCTTACTTCGTAAGCACAAGCTAAAAGAATGGCCGCCGCTTTTTGGCGGCGATTTTTACTTCGTAAGCATAAGCTAAAAAGAATTGCCGCCGCTTCTGGCGGGAGTTCTTACTTCGTAAGCATAAGCTTATCATGGCATAAAATGGCCTCAAGCAAAAGAACCACGCCAGGCGTCTTTCGCCTTCCGCGTGGTTCTTAGACAAGACAAGACAATAATGTTAATAAATAATGGCGTGAATCCATAACCTAATAAAAAGTTAATCCGTAGAACCGTTCCGCATTGCTGAGGCTTGTGTAAATATCCGGACTTGCTCCGCCCATATACCAGTAGGCTAAGCCGGCCAAATTATGGTCCATTGCCGTTTTGTATTTGGCTGCAAGCGAGCGGCCATCTTCAATCCAGATCTGATGTTTAAGCCCGTTAAGCGAATAGGAGACCGTATATTGCTGCACCGTGGCATCCCATACCGGCAAGAGCGAACGCTTGGCGATAAGATTATTTTGCTCAATCAGCGTTAGTTCCGTTGCGGTTACACTGCCGTCCTTATTGATCTTCCAATCCCGATTATAATAAGGAAGCGCCAGAATCACTTTGTTTGCCGGCACCACCTTCAGCAGTTTGGTTACGGCATTGTTCACATAAGGCATCGAAGCGACAGAGCCTGCCTTCGGACTGGTGCTCCAGTGCTCGTCGTAAGCCATCATCACGATGTAATCTGCCGCGGCCCCAAGCGCCTGATAATCAAAGCCTTCCGTCCAGTCACTGCCGAGATCCGGGGAGACGCAGACCGAGACGACTGCTCCAATCTTGTGCAGCTTCGCGCTGAGCTCGCTGATAAATAGCGTCATATAGCTGCGGTCCGCGGGAGCAAGATTTTCAAAATCAATGTTTAGCCCTTTGAGGCCATACTTCTGCACATAGCTCGTGAGATGCTCTTCCACCTTCGTACGATAGGTCACGTTGGACAGGTTCTGATGCGTCACTTCCTGACTAGATCGGTTGCCGACCATCGCCCATATTTGTCTTTTGTTTTTGGATGCCCAGTTCACGAGCGATTGATCCGTATAGTCTGACACTCCCCCGGCCGGATCGAAGAAGTACCATCTTGGCGACAAGGTTGTTACTTTAGCTTGAACCACGGACTGCTCATATTGCGCTGCCGTCTGACCATACTGCCAGCCGAATTGAATGCGGGTTGCATTCTGCGGCTTGGCAAGGGCAGAGGCCCATTTCACCTTTTGCAGCGCACGGTCAATAACTGCCGCTGTTTCCTGCCTGGTCATCCCGTCCGCCGGATGAAACTTGTCATTCGCATCGCCGTTCATCAGGTCAAGCGTCCGGACAGCGCCAACCGCCGTATCCGCCCAGGCCGCAATCTCATCCGCATCGGCATAACCGGAAGTATCGCCCTCGATACCCGACTGCTTAAAGGCCCGAACAAGCATGGCCGCCGCTTCCTGCCTGGTTACAGGCTTTGCGGGCTCAAAGGTATGCGCGCTTGTGCCATCCACGAGACCAATCTGGACTGCTGCCGTTACGGCATCGTAATACCACGCTTTTTCCGTCATATCCTTAAAAGGGCTAATAGCGCTATGGACGGGCGTGATGCCCAGGACACGGTCCAGAATCGTAATGAATTCCGCCCGTGTAACGGGCTTTTTCGGTGAGAAGATTCTATCAGAAGTGCCCGATAATAGTTGTTTGTCATATAAACGTATAATGGCGTCTTTCGCGAAGCTTCCCGCAATATCGTCGAAAGGCAGCTTGTCCGCGCTTGCTGCATCTACGGCCGGCACGGCTCCGAAGAGACAGGACAAAGCCGCAGCGCCTGCGAGCCATCTCTTAAACTTGCTAGCAATCAAGAGAATGCCCTCCTAAAAAGAATGATCACACAAACAGCCAGCCAGAATAGGCTGGGCTGTTCGTGATGATTCTTGCATCGTAAGCAATGAGCTTAAAGAATGATCACACAAACAGCCAGCCAGAATAGGCTAGGCTGTTCGTGATGATTCTTGCGTCGTAAGCATGAGCTTAAAGAATGATCACACAAACAGCCAGCCAGACTAGGCTGAGGCTGTTCGTGATGATTCTTGCATCGTAAGCATGAAGCTTTATGGAACATGATTCTCTAATGGTATCAAAGTTCAAGCAGGTGCACATCGGCAAGAAAATGGGAATTCATATGCGCGGCATATGTCGCTCCGGTACAAGCATCATAGAGCTGCATTTATAATTGGTCAGATGCCTTAGGAACAAACACCCAAACACCTTGGCGCAAATCGTCATAAGTTATAGAGTATTCAAGACGTAAGGAGGTGCATGTATAATGTCCGGTTACGTTGGTGGTGTTAACTCTACAGGTTTCATCCTGGTGCTTTTTATACTGTTGGTGATCATAATTTGCGGTTGCGGCTTTGGTAAATTTTATTAATCCCTAGCTTATAAGCACTAATCATCACAACAGGATATGCACCATATAGCGCAAGCAAAAGGCCCATTTCGATGGGCCTTTTGTATTTTCCAGGGAGCAGGATTGGGAGTCCATAAGGAAGCTGCTTCTAAAGCAAAAGCAATCATGCAGACTTACCCGGTTTCGTGACCACTCACATCATCTCGCTTTATTGTTCCATCTGCCTCCCTTCCCCTTCGGGCAAATCGCCTCCTCGATCAGGCCAAGCCCGGATCCCCTCATCCTGACAAGACATGCATGCGAGTGCATTCCCCTACCCTGGACGGGGGTAGCTTAAGACCAATTATGCTACAATAGGACAATCCGATTGTTTACGAGCGTACATAATTGCGCATGCTAATAGAGAGAGTTATAGATTAAGAGAGAGACAGCTTGGAGAGGAGACTTTAAAAGATGCCCGAACCTATGGCGCGTCAGCAAACGACCGCCGGACGGATAAGTCCGCCGTATGTAACGCCTGCGCAGAAGCAAAAAAGAAGCCGTTTAACGACCTCGCTGGTTTTGATCGCGATTATCTTAATGGGCTGGAGATGGATTGAATCGGTACAGGAACGTTCCGCGCCTGCCCCGGAACAAGCTCCATCACGCAGCACCACGATCACTGGCCTTAACCCGATTGTTGCGGAGAAGGCAGATTCGCTTGTTGCCCAAACCGGAAAAATTGGCATAAAGATTCTGATTACGGACGATTTCCGCTCAAGCGAAGAGCAGAACGTGCTTTACAAGCAAGGCCGTTCCGAGCCCGGACAAGTCGTGACCAATGTCAAAGGCGGCGCTTCCTACCATAACTATGGCCTTGCGGTTGATTTTGCGCTGGTGAAGCCGGATGGCGATGTGATCTGGGATATGGAATATGACGGGAACGGCAACGGGAAGACCGACTGGATGGAAGTCGTCTCCGCTGCCAAAAAGCTTGGTTTCACATGGGGCGGAGATTGGACAAGCTTCAAGGATTACCCCCACCTGCAAATGGACTTTGGCTACTCAATCAAAGATTTGCAGAGAGGCAAACGCCCGCCTACAACGGAATAATACAAAAAGCCACGGCTTCGACTGCAGATTGCAGCGTAAGCCGTGGCTTTTTTAGGTCTTAACGATGTCGCACATCTGTAAAGCCATCTTCCCTCTACTTCGCCATCTGAAGTAACTCCCTGACAGTAACAAGACGATAGCCGCTGGCTGTAAGCTCTTGCGTAAGAACACGAATCGCTTCAACTGACTGCGAACGGTCGCCATATCCGTCGTGGAAGATCAGAATACTGCCATTACGCACTTCTTTACGCGAACTGTCCAGAATGTGATCAACGCCAGGCATATCCCAATCTTTCGCATCCATATTCAAGGCGCCAATGGACGGGTAACCATTACGCGCAAGGATCGCATGCACTCTTTCGTCCCCCGCTAAATAAGGCAGACGCATCGTCGCCGCACGCGAGCCTGTTATTTTCTTAATAAGCTCCTCCGTCCGCGCGAGCTCGCTCTCGATCTCCTCATCAGGCAGCTCCGTCATATTGGGATGCGTGTACGTATGGTTTCCAATCTCATGCCCCTGCTCATGGACAAGCTTCGCCACCTCAGGATGAGCGGCGATCTGTTCACCAATCATATAGAAGGTCGCCTTGCCCCCCGCTTCAGCGAAAATCTCAAGCAACTGCGGGGTATACACCGGATTTGGTCCGTCATCAAACGTAAACGCAACAACTTTGCTTGCCGTGTCAATAGCCTGAATCAACATAATAAGCACCTCTCCAGTCAGTTATCTTCATATAAGTATAAATGCCGTTTCCACAGCTTGTAACCATACAAATGACGGGACAAGCCATAATAATTAAAGATTTATATGACATACAAACCTATTATAGGACATACAAACCTATATAAAAAAACAGAAATCCAACAGCTCCGATCCACAAGTAAGGCCAGCGCCCAAACGGAAACCCTATATGTACTTGTAATCCTGAAAGGTTGCTGCCTGCCCCCGGTATATGCCTTGCTCATCCACTAGATTCCACACCGTTGCATTCACAATGTAAAACCTCCGGCCCGTGCGGGAGATTCGAATACCGGTATAGTTATCGATATAACCATTCGCCGTAACCTGTGTGAAAAAGTGATCCCGTTCCGCCCGCTCCATCGGTTCGGCCGTCAAGCGCGACGGCGTGCTGGTCAGCTGCTCCCACTCCATCTCCCATAGCTTCAGCGCCAATCGGTTGCCGTAATTCAACACCGGATCGCTCTCCGTGCCATGCGACAATATAACCCTTGGAGCCGTAAAGAGCTGCTCCTCCAAGCTTATCCCGTCACTCTTCTCTGCCGGCACCAAATCCCGGCCTGTCCATCTCCGGTAGCTGTCCACGAGCAGCTTGCTGTGCTCATAGGCTGCTCCAGCTCCTGTAAGCGGCCTGTCTATCATTGTCGTCCTCCTAAAATGATTTGTCACTCAAATGGCCATGTTCAGGTCATTGTGAGGATTCATACATCGAAATCATGTCACTTAAATTTCGCTTCGTATTTGCAGCAGCCATTGCTCGGCTGCTTTTAAATCGTGGCATATATAACCCGGTTCAGCCCCTTGCGGCTGCCGCTTATGTAGCCGATTCAGCCATATGGTCTGTATACCAAGCGCGCTTGCTCCGACGACATCACTGGTATAAGAATCCCCAATATGCACGATCTCCGAAGGCGTTAAGCCGCAACGCTTCATTCCTTCAAGGAATAATTCCGGACGCGGCTTATAGGCCCGCACATCTTCGCTCGTCACGATATCGGTCACCGTAATGCCATGAAAAGCAGCAGCAGCGGCAATATCTGCTGTATCGATATTAGATAAAATATAAATCGGAAGATGACTAAAAGTCGAGAGAAAAGGAAGTGTATCCTCGTATAGCTCCGGCTTTATCCAATGTTCAAACTGCTGCCGGATCAGCTCTTCCGCCGAACAGTCAGACCGGAAAAGCTCCACCGTCTCCGTGAGAGACTGAAGGCCCAGCTCACGCTGTGCCTTGAACCGTTCTCCATAACTGACGGCAAACAAACCGGAGAGCGTCTTCCACCAGTGTTCACCTATTTCCTTCTCCTCGCATGCGACCGCCGCCCTTGTCCGGATTTGCTCATAAATAGGCGGCAAAATATCATCATCCTCATGTACTAACGTCCCATAAAAATCGAGAAAAATAGCCATTGCCCTCATCCATGCCGCTCCTCTCATTACGCAAAAGGAAAAACACCTCCTAAACTAATCCTGAAGATTAAACGGAGGTGTTCTTTTTTTATTACAAATTCATTTACTTCGCCAAAAACTTGCGGATGCCGTCTACCGCAGCTTGATGATCTTCTTCACCAGTCAAGCCGGAAACGGTAATCGTCCCAACCTTGCCTTGGCCGCGGACGATGATCGGGAATGATCCGCCTTCGCCTTGGTATTCGGACAATGGAAGTCCAGAGCTTTCCGGGAACGTTGTCCCTTGGTCACGGAACATCTCGCCAACATATAAAGAGCTGTGGCCAAAATGGTTCACAACATTTTTCTTCGTATTTACCCAATAAATATTATCTTTTGAAGTACCCGCCATATAGTGGGTATAAAGCGGATGCTCATCATTCTCGATATGTATGGCGATGCCTTTGCCGATAACGTCCTTCGCGTGCTGCACAACGATGTTGCCTAATTGCAGTGCGTCCTCGTTGGTGAAAGAATCGAACTGAAGCTCCTCTTCTTGTGCCAGCAATGTCTTCATCAAATCGTTCATAGCTGCTTCTCTCCCTGCATCCGAATCATAACAAACCCATCTTACTATAAAAATATCCCCCTTGGAAACCACATGTGCTTTAAGTGGATGGCGGCCATAGGCTCACCTGGGAGATTGGAATTGTTTGGTTAATATTTGTAACATACTCGAAATCTAATGTTCATCTTCCTTTAATGAAGATTGCCTATAATAGGACTCAACCCCCCTTTTAATAATATAAATACTTAGCCCCGCAGCCCGATGCTGCGGGGCACTTTCTTTATATGGGGTTACTTGATCTTGCTGACGATCTTCAGCACGGCATCCCGCGTAAGTTTATTGCCGCCAACGGCAATCAGGTTAACGGTCGCATGGGCAAGCGACAACGGAATTTGGCAGAAGCTGCGTGCAGGGCCTTTTTTCAAATCTGCGAGATACTCATCCGCCAGCTTAAGGTTGCGGCGGGTGTAACGAAGCATGTCCTTCAAATCCCAACCGTCCGGGAAGAAATCAACCCCACGCTCCTTATCCTCCGCCCGGTTGCGCATAATATTAACCGCTTGCAGGCCGCGGCCAAACGCAACTGCTTTGTCACGGTCCGTCTCCGTTCCGTCATACCAGCGCCAAATATCAGACAGCATCTCGCCAACCATGCCGGCAACACTATACGTGTATTTGTCCAGGTCCTCTTCCGTGCGGATATGCCACGAGGTCCCTACCCAATCTGCCATTTGTTCAGCCATCATCCTAATGTAGTTGTATACGGTAGGCGCAATGCTAGCCGGGCACAGCTGCGCCCATTCGTTCATTCGCAGCGTTACTTCCGGGAGCTTATCCCGGTGCGGCTGCCATACCAGGTGAAGCGCTTCCTCAACGTTTGACGCTTTCATCGCTTCCGCTGCCCCAAGCAGCAGCTCTTTCTTGATCGGAGCCGGCAATTTCTCGTCGTCCTCCACCTCGTCAATCGCCCTCATGCACAGGTAAGCGGACGATACCGCTTCTCTTAATTCAGGCACAAGCTTGCTGATAGGAATATAAAAAGTCCGGCTTGTCAGCTTGAGCATCATCATCGCATCATCCAACATCATGTTCGTAATGGGAATTCCCTCCATACCACGGTAATCTCACGTTAATTCTTATGTATCCATCTTACTTTAACGCATCCCCAAAAGTAAAATTTTCGACTCAGATCGACCCATATAAAGCCTAAAAAGAGCTTACCCGGCGGAAAAACTCATCCATAATGAGATTTCCGCCAAGCAAGCTCCCTTCCGCGATCTTCTCCCCGCCTCTAACCGTCTGCCCGGATATGTTTAACCGAAGAGGCAATCTGCGCGTACAGCTTGGGATTGGAATGGTAGCGGAACAGCTGGAACTGAGGTCTGGTATTGGCTTCCAGCAGCCAGACGCGGTGCTGCTTATCGATAGCGATATCAAGGCCAAGCTCGGTGATCAGCGGAAAATGCTTTTTCATCCCGCGCGCGACTTTAAACGCCAGCTCCCGAAGCTTCTTCTCCCATGGCTCGCACTCCTGCTTCGTAACACCCAGCGCATGATGGAGCCGGATTGCTCTTCCCCCGCTGCTGTGGTTGGTTACGAACCGGTTAGGTGCCGCGACCTTGCCCATCACGCCAAAATACTTCCACGTCTCATCTTTCTTCAAATGCATAAGGATGCGAAAATCAATCGGGTTCCCGCCAATCTGAACGAGGTCGATGCCCTGCTGCATAATATATCGTTTCGATCCGATCAATTGCTTCAGCTTAATGGCGGCAAACTTCACAGTACGGAAGGAATAACGGGCACTCTCCGTCCGAATGACAATGCGGTCATCCTTATGGTAGATCTTCATAACGCCCTGCCCCTTCATGCCAAGATCCGGCTTTACGAACAGGACGGGGTAAAGATCAATCATGCTGACAAAACCTTTAGGTGTAAATTGCTCCGTATCCGGTAAGTAATCGCGGAGCTCATCTTCACCTGACAACGCTACATGCTTTAACCATTTTCTGCCTGGATATTTAATCATATAGCCTTTCATGGTGGAATCTCCTCCATTGATGAACAGCAGTTACATGTCCTTCTGCATGAGGCTAGTCGCTTGCTCCATACTATTCCTTCAGCATGCAAAAAGTACCTTCCGCACCCGCCCGCTCCTCAAGGAATAGGCGTTTATCCATACCGGACAATTGCCTTGCTTCATATGATAATACACAGTTCCGATTACAGCTAAAGCCACAGGACAGGAGAAAGAAAGATGAGCGACATCTTAGGAATCATGACGCATCGGATCGGCCATCCGGGCAGCTTTGCAAGACATGCCAAATCAGCTCTCGCCGAGAAATTTAGCGGTATTCTCGTATACACCCCTAAAGATGTGAATCTGACAACCAGAAGAATTACAGGCTACGTATATAACGGCGGGACCTGGAACAAGCAAACGTTACCTTTTCCAAAGATCAATATGGATATCGGTTTTTACACGGGATCGCAAAGCACAAGGGCCACACTGGTCAAAAAAGCCCCCGCTTTCCCATTTACCGGTTATGGCATCGGCAACAAGATCCGAATTCAGAAGCATCTGATCGCCTCACCCGTTCTGAAGCCTTATCTGCTTCCTACCGAACCGGTGAAGGATTCGAACAACTTTATAGCTTTTGTGAAAAAGTATAAGAGCGTCATGCTGAAGCCGATTAACGGCTGGGGCGGCAGAGGCATCGTACGCGTTACGCTGGAGAAGGACCAGTTCAAGGTGCAGAGCAACGGCGAGCATACGCAAATGATGGGTGCCCCTGGTCTTCGCACGATGATCAGAAGAGCACTGAGCAAGGAACGGCATTTGATGCAGCAGTGGATCGATATCCGGAACAAGCAAGGTATTATATTCGATATTCGGGCGCTGATGCTGAAGAAAAGCGAGGGAAACTGGCAAACAACGGGGATTGCTGTACGTGAAGCACAGAAAGGCCGGATAACCTCCAACCTGAAGAGCGGCGGCCATGCTTATGAAGCAAGCTCTTATCTGAAGAAAGAATTTGGCGATGAGAAAGGTGAAGCACTCGCCAAATCCGTTCGCGAACTCGCGGAATATATCCCCGGTTTCACGGAGAGATCTTACCGCTCCCGGCTCTGCGAGCTTGGAATTGACCTCGCTGTCGATACGCAAGGCAAGCTATGGCTGCTCGAGATTAACATCAAGCCTGGTAAATTGATTATGCGGCAGCTCTATGGGCAAAAAGCGTGGGAGCAAAGCCTGCACACCCATTTCCAATACGCCCGCAGTCTGCATCCAAAAACCAAATAACGGAGATGAATCATGAGCACGGAAATAACGATAGCCGCGGTCGGGGATTTCCTGATGAAGACGCGAATTATTAATTCCTGCAAAGGGGAGAAGGGCTATTCCTTTGACCACTTGTTTGAGCCGATCGCGCCTTATCTGCGTAACGCCGATCTGACAATCGGCAACCTGGAGACTGTATTCGCAGGCAAAACATCCGAGGATGCTTACAACGTCGTGAAGCGGCATCCGCGCACGAACTGGCCGATGTTTAACTGCCCGGATGCTTTCGCCGATACGCTGAAAAACCTTGGCTTCGACTTTGTCTCGACCGCCAATAATCATTGCATGGACAACGGCATTAACGGACTGAAGCGTACGCTCAGAATACTGGATGCCAAAGGAATCGCCCATACCGGGACTTACCGGACGCCAAGCGAAGCGCAGCATCTTGTCATCAAGGAAGTGAAAGGCATTAAGATCGGCTTCCTCGCCTATACCAAAACAACCAACAAAATTCCCGTTCCCTCTGACCATAAATGGGCGGTTGACCTCATCAATCCGGACAAAATGGTCTCAGACGTGAAAAGGCTGAAGGCCAAAAAGGTCGATTTGATTATCGTATGCCTGCATATGGGGAGAGAATACGCGAATCATCCGGTGCAGAAGCAAAAAGACATGGTGCAATTATTATTCAAACATGGAGCGGATATTATTCTGGGAGCCCACTCGCATACGATCCAGCCGGCCGTCTTCTATAACAGCGGTTCGGGCATCCGCAAATTCGCTATCTATTCCCTCGGTAATATTATCTCCACCCGCCTTTATTACAATGACCATACCTTAACCGGACTCATCACTCAGCTTCAAGTACGCAAGCTCGACGACGGAACTATCCGTATCAAAAAAGCCGACTTTATCCCAACCTGGACGCGAATCAGCAAGTCAGGAGGCAGAAGCGCTTTCCGGGTCTTCCCTCTTACTTCCCATTTGAAGAAGCTGGACCCTGCCAGCGCCGAAGCCGTTCGCATGAAGCGGATGCTCCAGCATGTCCGCCAGCATATCGTCAAAGATCCCGCCTCCGTTAACGCGGAGATCATATAACCGCAAAGAAAAGGCCGTACGGATTACTCCGTACGGCCTTTTTCTGTCTCTTTTAAGCAATTAAATATTGTCTTTTTATCTTCAGTTTATTCCGAAACGGAGTCAGTCGAATGATTCTTGAGAAGCGAAGATTATGCTTCCGAAGTAGCTTTCTTGCAGAAAGCTTTTAGCCCGCCCTTGCTCGGAGATTCCCACAACTGCTTGTTCAAGGAATACCCAAGCAACAGCGGTCGAAAGAACATTCGAATGCGCAGTTTGCATCAAAACTGAGATAATAGGACCTATTTAATTACGCGACGTCCCACGATGAAACGCTCTTTATAATAGCTCGAGTTAATGCTCGATACAATAACGTCCTTCGAAGGGCTTGCGTTGTGAATCATTTTACCGTCGCCGACGTAGATGCCGACATGGCCTACGTCGCTATGGTTTTTCGAGCCGCTGTTCCAGAAGAACAGAAGGTCGCCTTTTTTGAAGTTGCCGTAACCTACTTTAGTACCTACTTTAGCTTGATCATCATCGTCACGGTTAACCAGTTTAACGCCAACATCAGCAAGTCTATATACAAGTGCTGTGAAGCCGGAGCAATCTGTTGCGTAAGGTGCTCTCTTCTCTTGACGGTTCTGCCAGCTTACATAGTTGACTTTACCTTTCAATTTTAATGCAGTGGAGACAATTTTTGCTCTTTTCGCGTCTGCGGACATCGAAGCAGCATCTGCTGTCGTATGCAACAGCGCAGTAACCGGTAATGTAATTGCCACCAAGAGCATCGCAATTTTTGTCGTGAATTTCATTTGTTGTTCACTCCCTATCTTTGGTGATAAGGCTAATTATAAGGAGGTCTTGACCCACTTAATACCCGCAAAAATTGGCAACGAGCGGTAAATGAAAGCGTTAAGAATGCTGAAAACTAGGCGTTTCTTAAGGTTTAACCTCTTTCTGAGAATTAATGAGCCTTTGATGAGTATTTTCTTACTTGTTGCCCGCAATCTTCTATGCTATAATCCGTAATTTTCATATTTTCTCACAAAAAGCCCGCTCTTCCAATAAGGAAGAACGGGCTTTCCGGATCTATTTCTTCTATTAAAGTGCTTTCAGGGCATTTGCAATTTCGATACATAAGTCTTCCGCCTGCGGCACAAAGCCCAGACGGTCAATAAATGCATGCGTGCAGCCCTTATACCGGATCGTCTTCACGGGGACGCCGGCCGCTGCCAGCTGCCTGCTGTATAACTCCGACTGAATACGCAGCCCGTCAAATTCTGCTCCGATACATAGCGTACGCGGCAATCCCTTGCTGTCTCCCAGAAGCGGACTGGCATATGGACTGCGGACATCCTCTTCGCTTGGCAGATAGAGCTCCCACCCTTTTCTGAGTTCAGGATCGGCTTCCGTAGGCCTGCCAATACCCAGCATCGGGTCAATCATCGCTCTTTGTTCATCCGACATCTCGAACTCGGACAGCTCCCACTGATAACCGTTCACCCCATTGAGGAACGTTACACACGGGTAGATCAACACCTGCTGGGCAACCATATGTGTACCCAGGTCCCGGTCTTTATTCGCAACGGCAGCCGTCAGATTCCCGCCTGCACTATCGCCGCCAACGGCAATACGATTCCGGTCAATCCCGTATTCCTCCGCATGCTCGTAAATATATTGAACGGCATTAAAGCAATCGTTAAACCCGTTAGGGAATTGATGCTCCGGCGCCAACGAATAATCAATATTAAACACGACGGCGTCCGCAAGCTCCGCGATCAGCCGGCAAGGGTTCTCGACGGCAAACACCGTCCCGCCGATCCAGCCTCCGCCGTGAATATAAATCAGGCAAGGTTTATCCGGCTTTCGCATCGACTTTCGCGGATAATAACGCCATAGTCCAACCTCATTATCGCCAAGCTTTATACGCTCATAGCCTGTATAGATCTCCACCGTATTCAAATTCCGGTTCGGAAACCCCATCGAATCACGAATAAGCTGAAGCCGTCCCTCCGGCGATTGCGGCGCGGCAGGAGCTTCCTGCTGAGCCCATTTCATCATAATCTTCAGCTCATAGGGATCCAGATAACCTGCTCTTGTCTCTTCCGGATTTACTTTCACAATAACCTGCGTTCCGTTCATGTCCGCTTCTTCCTGCTGAGCCTGCAGGGCGTTCACAAGTTCCTGGCTGTATTCTCTCATTAATAGAAGCCTCCCGGGATGTGAATTGCTATCCCTTCTTACTTCTCTTTCACCTTATGAACATCCTTTATTCACCTTGGGACTGCCGGACAAATAGAAGATATGATCGTCATGTCCCGACAAATCATCCAGCCACGATGCTTCAGGAGGACAGTCCAGCATCATGAACTGGCCGCTTCCCTCTTCTTTATAATGGTGGTATTTCACATAGGCTTTGCCGCCTTCTATATCAAGCAGCTCAATCTTGCCATCGGTATGCGCCATCTGCAGTCTGATTTTCTGACCAAGCTCTGCGGTAAGCTCTTTTGCTTGCTGGACAATGGAATAGATCGTTTGCAGGGACAGATTGGATTCGGGATACGAAGGATTAGGACGGTTAATGACAAAGGAATATGGCGTTACCCCTGCCTGCGACAACTGATCGATCAGCTTAACGAGGAGGAGAGGGTCATTATTTACGCCTTTGACAATGGGGGTCTGATTCATGACAACGGCTCCCGCCTGATGAAGGGCATTAAAGGCCTTCTTTGCTTCCGCCGTTATTTCTCTCGGGTGGTTAATTGTTGTCATCACATAAATCCGTTTCTCCGGACTGGAGTTCTTATGGATCAAATCTAATAGCTCCTGATCTTCATAAATCCGCATCGGATTAAAAACGGGAAGGCGTGAATCCAGTCTGATCGTGCCGACATGCTCGATCTCCCGCAGCTGCTCAATGATCCAGCGCAGCTTGGAGGTGCCAAGCATCAGACAGTCTCCCCCCGTCAATACAACCTTATGAATTTCGTTATGTTCGGCGATATATGCCAGTCCTTCTGCCGCCTGGGATACAGGGAGCAAGACCATGGATTGATAAAGATGCATAAAGCCGTACGCTTCCCGATCATCTTCCCGGGTTCCGTGGTGGGCCTCACCCGCACTTGCAACCAAATGCTTGCGGATCGGATCCTTCGGATCATCCCAGTCAATCAAATTTAAGTAATAATCATTGACGCGAAAATGCTTCTTCAGCCGTTCTCTTTCCGCCTCCGACAGACCCGTTGTTCTACCGTTATCGGCAATTGGTTGCACCATCTCGCATCCCTCCAAAAGGTTATTAAAAACGTCACCTATGCCGGGAAGTCCCATCCCACCCCCATGAAAATAAAAAAAGACCCCTGCAGCACAGAGCATGGACATGGTCTGCGTGCGTTATGGGCCTTTAAAACAGAAAAAGACCCTTCAAGGGTCTATCATTTGCAATTGGTTCGCAAAAGACCCATCTCAAAGCTGACGAGGTTAGCTGACGGACTCGGGATAGATGGTTCCCTACAGCCAAAGACCGGCTGATTCGCCCCAAAAGATTGGTTTCCCCGCTTCTCGGCATCGCCGAGAACTAAGCTTATTGTAATTATCTCACAATTCTTAATATTGTCAATAATTAATCTGTAAAAAAATAGCCCATGTTCGATGGAAGCTCATTCACTGAGTTTGCCGTCGGACTGGGCGGGATTTATCATCTTTTATCCACCTGTAGAAGAGATAAGTGCTTCACCGAATACGTATCCTTGATCGTATCTTCCGATATGACATTCAACTTAATAAGTCCGGCGATCTTCGAGGTGTCGGGCTTCGAGAGCAGCCGCCATACTTCAGCATCCGGCAGAGCGGCGAACAGCTTTGCCTCATCGAATTCCTTCCGTTCCTGGGCGATAATCTTCACTTTATAGCTTCCGACCTCGAGCTCGGAAACATCCAGTTCTGCGCAATGCTGTACAATTACGCCGCGCAGCTCGGATAATTCCTGCTCAATTTCCTTCTGCTTCTGCTTGAGCTGATAATACCGCTTGACCGTCTTATCTTCCACCTTATTCACGCTCCTCTATCACATATGTATGATAAGAAGCATGAAATTAGGACATAACTTGTCCTGCTACCTGGAGACAAGACCTCTCTTGCGATAGGCCCAATGGTTCGTTGGTCCATGCCCGCTGCCGATGATGATGCCATCCTCAATAGCTGCTTGAATATAAGCTTTCGCCTGCTGCACGGCTTCCACGATGCCAAGCCCTTGAGCAAGCCCGGCTGTTAGAGCAGCCGAATAGGTACAGCCGGTTCCATGCGTGCGTGAGGTATCAATCCGCTTGCCCGACAGTTCGGTATAACCGCTGCCTTCGAACAAAAGATCCACTGCCTCATCACCGGCTTCATGACCGCCTTTGATAAGGACATACCGGGTACCAAAGCTGAACAGCTTCTTTGCTGCCTCCAGCTTATCTGCTTTGTTACGAATCGCCATGCCGGTCAGATATTCCGCCTCCGGAATGTTAGGAGTGACAATCATCGTAAGTGGAAGCAGCTTCTTGGTCAGTGACCGAACGGCATCTGCCTGCAAAAGCGATGCGCCGCCCTTTGCGATCATAACGGGGTCAACAACAACCTTGGACCAGCCGAAGTAAGCAATGGCCTCTGCCACTTCCTCGATAATCTCGGCGCTGAACAGCATGCCGGTCTTCAGCGCATCCACTCCGATATCGCTGCCGACAGAGTGAATCTGCTCCTTCACCGCTTCCTTGGCAAGCGGATATACGCCTTGTACGCCAAGCGTATTTTGCGCGGTGATCGCCGTCAGAGCAGACATCCCGTAGGCGCCCAGCTCCTGGAAGGTCTTCAAATCCGCCTGGATACCGGCTCCGCCGCCGCTGTCCGAGCCGGCAATCGTTAATGCCCGTGCGACATGCCTCTTTATGTACTCCGCCATTTCTATTTCACCCCATTTATCGTTTAGTAGGTGAGAAAACCTCTATCGAAGCCTCTCAATGATGTGCGACCGCGTTTAAAGGCAGGTTTTATCGCCAATAAGAATTTTTTCTTCCGACTTGCTCGGAAAATTTATAAATTCTTATGTGGTAAACCGTTCCGGCGCAAACGCCGGCAGCCTGCCGCCCTTATCGATATAGTCGGCGACCACCTGTGCCGTTACCGGGCTGAGCAGAATGCCGTTGCGGTAATGACCGGCCGCCATGACCACGCGGCCTGCGGATTCCTGCAGCGGTCCAAGCAGCGGGAAGCCGTCCTGCGTCGAAGGCCGGAGCCCGGCCCACCGGTGGAACGGCTCCTGCTCCGCCAGAAACGGGAACGCCTGCTTGTTCCATTTGCGCAGCCTTTCAATCCCCCGTTCCGTTACGCTGGTATCAAAGCCTGCCACATCCTCGGAAGCTCCGCAAACAAGCGTGCCGTTTGTTTTCGCAACGAGATAGCCTTGATTACAGAACACCATATGCTGAACCGGTTTCACTTCCGCTTCATACGCACAGATCTGACCGCGGATCGGATACACCGGAATCCGGATGCCAAATACCTCTTCCAGCTCCTGTGCCCATGCGCCGGAGCAGACGACCAGCCTGTCGCCGGTAAAGCTGCGGCCATCCTGCGAAGTAACGATCAGATCGCTGCGCCATTCTTCCACGCTGACCTTGCCAAGCTGCTCATAGATCTGAACGCCGGTTAACCGGCAGGCATGCTCAAGCGCCAGAACGTAGTCCGGCGCGTAGACATGGCTCTCCTCCGGTGTATACAGAGCCGCCTTTACTTCACGGGAGAGCATCGGCTCCTGACGGAACAGCTCATCCCCCTCCAGCACGATGCCGCCGGAGCCATGCTCATTTTGCCAGAGGCGTCTTCCCTCCAGCGCAAGGCGGTCCGCTTCATGATAGGCAATATAGAGACTGCCCGATCCGGTATACTCAAACGCCCGTCCGGACACCTTCCTGACCTCATCCCGCCAGGAAGGATACAGCTCCAGACTTTCCCTGCATAGACGGAAGAAGTCATCCGGCCCTTCCACGTTCTCCGAGTAAGGAGCCAGCATCCCGGCTGCTGCCCCGGAAGCCTGCCCGCCGCAGCGGCCAATCTCCAGAACAATCGCTTGATGACCACGCTTCTGAAGCTCGAAAGCGCAGGAGAGACCAACAACGCCTCCGCCCATAATAACTATTGTTTCTCCCATGGTTAAACCAGCTTTCTATCCCATAGTCGGCGGGTTATTTCACAATAAACTGCTCTTGCCCGCTGCTAGCCGATGCATAACGTTTCTTCGAGATCCGTCCCGACAAATACGAGAGACGGCCCGATTCAATCGCCAGCCTCATGGCCCGGGCCATACCAACCGGGTCCTTCGCCTTCGCGACAGGCGTATTCATCAGTACGCCCGAAACGCCAAGCTCCATCGCTTGTGCCACATCCGCTACGGATCCAAGACCCGCGTCCACGATAATCGGAACCTTCGCTTCCTCGACAATCAGGCCGATATTATACGGGTTCAGAATACCAAGTCCTGTGCCGATAGGGGCGGCGCCAGGCATTACGGCCGCTGCGCCTGCTTCCTCCAGCCTTTTGCACAGAATCGGATCATCTGATGTATAGGGAAGCACCGTGAAGCCTTCCTTCACGAGAATTTCCGTTGCCTTCAGCGTTTCCAGCGGATCCGGCAGCAGCGTACGTTCATTGGCACTGATCTCTACCTTGATCCAGTCGCTAAGCCCGGAAGCCCGCGCCAGCCGTGCGATACGCACGGCTTCCTCGGCTGTGCTCGCACCGGACGTATTCGGCAGGAAACGGAATGACTCCCCTTCTACATGCTGAAGGATGGAATCGTCCTCTGTTGAAGCCAGATTAATCCGGCGAATCGCAAAGGTCAGCACTTCCGCTCCCGATTCGCGGATCGCTTCCTTCTGCACATAAGGGCTCGGGAATAATCCCGTCCCGATAAAAAACCGCGAAGTGAGCTCATGTCCCCCGATATGCCATACATCCTTCTTCATCCTACGCTCAGCCTCCCCCGACAAAATGAACCAGTTCGATCTTCATCAACGGCCTTACTTCCATGTCCAGCCACTGGTCCTTCGTAATAATCTCTCCACCCGCTTCCACAACGACCGGCCGCCCTTCCAAGCCAAAATGATTAATGACATCTTGAATGGTGCGGGCTTCCAGTTCCTTCGCCTCGCCGTTAACGATCAGCTGCATGAGATTCTCCCGCTCCTTCCAGCTTGCGGAGGAAGGCCTGGCAGGTGCCCGCAACATCGGAGCTTCCGACAATTTCGCTTACCGCGCAAATCCGGGTTGCTCCCGCTGCAATTACTTCATCCACGTTGCTGAGCTTGATCCCGCCGATCGCAACAAAAGGAATTTGGATCCGCTGCGCCACCTGCTGTACATACGCAACCGTTACCGGGTCAACGACATCAACCTTTGTTTTTGTCGGGAAAACCGGCCCGACGCCGATATAGTCGGCACCCTGCTCTTCTGCAAGCAGCGCTTCCTCAATCGCATGTGTGGAAATGCCGATAATCTTGTCTCCGACACGCCGCCTTGCTTCTGTGAGCGAGACGTCATTTTGACCAAGATGGACACCGTCGGCGTCTACTTCCAGCGCAATGTCGATGTAATCGTTCACGATAAACGTCACGCCGTACTTCCAAGTCAGCTCGCGCAGCTCCTTCGCCTTGCGCAGCACCTCATCCGGGCTGCTGTCTTTGTCCCGCAGCTGGATGATGTCCACACCGCCCTTGATCGCTTCCTCCATCACTTCCAGCATGTCGCGGCCCGGATGGAATTGTTCTCCCGTTATCGCATACAGACGAAACTCCTTCATCCTGCTCTCATCTCCTCTATGTTTAATAACCGATATATCTAGCGTACAGTGTCTTGGCGCGGACAATATCCTCTGTCCCCTGCACAAGCACCCTGCCGTCAGGGAACAACACAAGCCGTTCGCCTTCCGGCAGCTCCGCCTTAAGCAAGTATGCGTTCAGCTCTACCTTCGCTGCAGCAGGTTCCAGCCGTTTGCGCCATTGCCCCAGATCCAGCGGTCCGTGTCCGCTGATCTGAACGGTGCTGCGTCCGCATAAAGACACCGTCTGATCCGTTTCCGTCATCTGCAGCGCCGGATATTCCTTCAGCTGGCAGCAAGGGCATTCCTTCGCCGCTTCACCCAGCTTCATTTCGTAATAGTAGTTGCTCCATAGATCAAAGGTAACCAGACTGCTGCGTCTGGCCCCCTCTGCTTCAACCAAATATTTTAGCGCCTCTACCGCCTGGTAGGAGGCGACAATATCAACTACAGGCGCAATAACGCCAATCGTATCGCAGGTTTGGCCGCCGCTGTCAGCCGAAGGGAGGAAGCAGCGCAGGCATGGCGTTTTGCCCGGCACCAGAATAGCGCTCATGCCGCGCGAGCTGACGGCTCCCCCGTACGTGAACGGAATACCTCGGCGGAAGCAGGCATCGTTCAGCAGGAACCGGGTCTGGAAGTTATCCGTACCGTCCAGCACGAGATCCATTCCTTCCAGCAAATCATCAATGTTGTGGACGGTGACATCGGCTACAATCGCCTCGATCTGCACATCGGAATTAATCCGGCGAAGCTTGCGCTCGGCGGCAATTGCTTTTGGATAGCCCTCGCGCACATCGTCCTCGTCGTACAGCATCTGGCGCTGCAGATTGCTTTTCTCCACGTAATCCCGGTCTACAATGCGGACCCGTCCGACACCCGCCCGGACCATATGATTGGCCAGGACGGTGCCAAGCGCACCCATTCCGATGACACATACCGAGCTTTCGCTCAGCTTTTGCTGACCTTGCTCACCGATTGGCGCAAACAGCATTTGTCTTGAATATCTCTCCAGTCTCTCATCCATCTGCCAAACCTCCTAAAAAGAATTGACACACAAATGGCCTCTTTAAGGCCATTGTGGCGATTCTTACTTCGTAAGCGTCAACCAATATTGCCTACAAATTGCGGAAAGCATCCGCCGCCTTCACCGGCTTCTTGATCTGACCATGCTCCGTCAGCCAGCTGATCACCTTGTTCCAGGAATCTTCCGACTGACTGCCAAACGGCCCCTTGCCCGCATCCATCAGGGGAAGCAGAATATCCAGGCTTTGCTTCTCGATATCCGCATCCAGCGGGAAGTCGGTGCTCTGCTTATCGAGCAGGAGCTTCAGCGCTTCATCCGGATGGCTTGCGGTATACGCCTGACCTTTGGCCGCGGCAGCGAGGAACCGTTTGATCGCATCGCTTCTGCTGTCCAGCCCTTTCTCGCTTGCCGTCAGCACCAGCTCGTAATAATCCGGAACGCCATAATCTGCCGGGTTAAACGCGGTAAGCTTCTCGCCTTCTTTCTCCAGCAGCAGCTTCTCATGATTGATATAGCCCCCGATAATACCGTCAACGCGGTTCGTCGTCATGGCCGGTATCAAATCCCAGCCGATATCGACATAATCTAATTTCGACGAATCCCCTCCATCCGCCTCCACCATCGTGTTAACAAGTGCTTCATCAAGTGGAACGGACGGATAGCCGACTTTTTTGCCGACAAGATCCTTAGGGCTCTTAATGCCAGAAGCCTCCGGGACAAACAGCTGATTGAGCGGATGACGGACAAGCGCTCCAACGGACACAACCGGAATCTCCTCCGAACGCGCGACCGCGACTTGCATTTGGTAGCTGATAGCCAGATCGGCTTTGCCCGTAGCGACCAGCTTCAGGGCGTCATTCGTATCGGCCGGCGTCTGGAGCTTAACCTTAAGTCCTTCTTCTTCAAAATACCCCTGCTCCTCCGCCGCGTACAAAAACGTATGTACCGCATTCGGATACCAATCCAGTAATACGATTAACTCTTCCGCCTTTTGCGCAGTGTTGCTTCCGGAACCGCTGTTGTCCTTCTCCGAAGAACAAGCCGACAGAAGTAATGTGAATGCCAGCCCTACGGCTATTCCTGATTTAGAAAATTTATTAGTCCATAACATAAGTATAACTTCCTCCTCAAAAGAATTGCTTATCATTTGGCTAATACTTAGCCATTTTGGCGATTCTTGCTTCGTAAGCATTTGCTTAAAGAATTGCTTATCATTTGGCTAATACTTAGCCATTTTGGCGATTCTTGCTTCGTAAGCATTTGCTTAAAGAATTGCCTTTCATATGGCTAATACTTAGCCATATGAATCATCTAATTTTGACGGCGCCCAAGCACCAGTCTCTCTATGAATTGTGCTGCAACAAACAAGGCAATTCCCATTAGCGACAGCAGCAGCACTCCCGCGAAAACATCATCGCCGCGAAGCATATTCGCCGCCCGCTTCGTATATACGCCAAGCCCCGATTCCCCCCCAAGCCACTCCCCAAGCGTCGCGCCGCCCACGCTGATGGCGGCTGCCATCTTAAGTCCGGTGAAGAAGGACGGCAGCGCGGATGGGATTTTCCACTTGAGAAACAACTGCGCTTTGCCTGCCCCCATGGAGCGAAGCAGTTCTCCAATCTCGCGATCGGCCGTACGGAAGCCGTCCGCCGTATTTACCGCAACCGGGAAAAACGTAAATAGGATAACGACTGCAATCTTGCTTCCGATCTCATAGCCGAACCACATCACCATAATCGGTGACAGTGCGATAATCGGAACGGTCTGCGAAGCTACAATTAACGGATAAATCGTTTTGCGCGCAAGACTCGAGCTGTCGATCCAGATCGCTGATAATACTCCGAAAATAACCGAGAAAGCGAGACCAAGCAGCGCTTCCCACAGCGTCAGGGCAAAATGCTTGCCCAGAAGCGCCGCGTGCTGTTCCAGTGCGGCAAAAACATCCGAAAGCCGTGGGATAATATACGGCGGAATATCAAATACACGCGTTCCAAGCTCCCAGCATAATGCCAGCAATAGAATGAACAGGAGAATCGGCAGCTTCTCCTTCAGCATCTTCATAATACGCCTCCCCCTTCCCCAGAGGGAGCAATCCGTCCCAGCTGCCTTAGCAATTGGCGCTTCAAATAAACGAACCGCTCATCCAGCGTGGTCTCATAATCACGTGGACGGGGCAAATCAACTTCGAGCGGCTCCAGCCTCGTAATCGGCCTGGATGCGGCAACAAGCACCTGATCCGAGAGCAGCAGCGCTTCGTCAATATCATGCGTGATGAACAGGATCGTCTTCCGGTGCTTCTCCCACACCTGCAGCAACCACTGCTGCATGCTCACCCGGGTCATCGCATCCAGCGCGCTGAACGGTTCGTCGAGCAGAAGCAGATCCCCGCCGGCGAGCAAGGAGCGGAGAAAGGATACTCTCTGCCGCATTCCTCCGGACAGCTCATGCGGATACTTAGCTTCCGTGCCTGCAAGTCCAAGCTCCGGCAGCAGCTCCAGCACCCTGCGCCTTGCTTCGCGCTTCGACACGCCGGCGAGCTCAAGTCCAATGGCGGCGTTATCCAGCACCGTCCGCCAAGGCATCAGGCAGTCCCGCTGCGGCATATAGCCAATGGTGCGGCGGCCGGCGCCCTGCTCTTGATGAACAAGACCGGCTGAGGCTGTCTTGATCGTGCCGGAATCCGGCTGGAGCAGGCCGGCGAGCAGACGGAACAAGGTTGTTTTGCCCATGCCGCTTGCGGCTACAATACTGACGAATTGACCCTGAGGCACTTCCAGATCAAGCCCTTCGAACAGCGGCTCTTCACCATCAAAGCGGTACGTTAAGCCTTGCACCGATAAGCCCGCTCGCGGCGGCTCCGCGGTTACATGCTGCCTGCTCACACGGGCCACTCTTCCTCTCTGTAGGCCATATCCCAGAACATATACTCAAGCTTGGATGCCATGATGAAATGCTGCTCGAGCTTAACCAGTTCCGGCTCCGGCAAGCCTTCCGCCAATTGATCCATGATACCAATGCACCAGTCGGTTAACTCCCCAAACTCCTCAGAGCTGTACATCAGAATCCAGTCGCGGTAGAGCGGATGATCAAGCGCGCCAGGCACGTCCGCGAACAAGACGCCAATCTCCCGGTAGCTCCACATGCATGGCAGTACGGCTGCCGCAACCTCTGCGAGGGAGCCATGCGCGGCAACATCAAGTAGATATTTGGTATAAGCAATTGTGGTAGGCGACGGCTCGGCACTCTCCAGCTCTTCCCGCGAGACGCCAAATCTCTCGGCATATTGACGGTGCAGTCCCATCTCCACGTTAAGAATGGAATGGCACAGCTCGGAGAACTTCCCCATCGTAAGGAGGTCATTTGCCTTAATGCTGCCGTAAGCGAACATTCTGGCATAATCGATTAAGTAGACGTAGTCTTGTTTGAGGTAATAAATAAACTTTGCGGGATCCAGCGTCCCTGCCTTCAGCTCTTCCAGAAAAGGATGACGGTGACTTTGTTCCCAGATATCCTTCGAGCTTTCGTACAATCTCCCGGTAAACTTGCCGGTTTGGGTTTGTGTCTTCATTATTTCTTGTCACTCCTTCGTTTTAGTAACCTTAGGTAACTAAACGCGAGGGCGTTCGAACAACAGAAAAAGCCATTCGAGAATACACGAATGGCGACAATTCGATCGGTTCTCTACGCCAGCATTACCTGGTTCAGATTAACGGTCAGACAAACAAGTTGCCTATCTCAGCCGGACTTGATCCAGCACCCGCACGCATTATGCAATTACACTCACTATAACGGATCTGTGAATATTAGGCAATAACCTATTATTCTCCGCCTCCGGCTCCACCGTTGCCTTTAGCCGCGTCCTTCTTGTCTGCACCGGCCTTTGGCCCCTTGCTGAATACACGCTTCGCGCTCTTCTTCTGTGCTGCTTTATCCCAGCGGCTCCAGCCCTTCTTGCCCGTTCCTTGCCCGATGCCGCTCTTCTTCGCTTTCGTCAATCGATACAGCTCCCTTGTTATCTCTAATACGGTGTATTGTACCAATAGCCGGGGCGTAATAGCAATTATTACGTTGCTGTTGGTATCCCTTGCAGCTTAAGACCCGGGCTCAATCCCGCAGACGCCGTAGAAGAACAAGTGAAGAAACTCTTCGAAAAATTGCTCTCCCTTCCCGCTTTGCTGCGCCTGCTCCAGCAGCTTTTGGGATTGCGATACAAACATATTCACATAGGTCAGGATCATCTCGGTGGATACTTTATCCGATATTTGCCCTTTCCGTTTGCATTCTTCTATAAATGCAAGCATGAGAGGCATGGCTCTCTGCTGCGTGACCTCGTCGATATATTTGGCAAACTCCGGATCCCCGCTCATCATCTGTTGAATGAATTCCGGCGAGAATCTGCGGAAGGCTTCCTTATCGGCAAGGACCACATACTGAACGAACTGCTGGAACGTGGGACCTTGGCTCATAAAAACCTCAAAGTCATCCACATGCTCCGATACATATTGCATGAAGACATCCCGGATAAGATCCTCCTTGCTGCCAAAATAGTTATAGATCGTCACCTGCGATACTCCTGCTTCGGAAGCAATGTCGGCGATGCGGATATTTTTAGGCTCGCAGGTTTGCAGCATATTGAAAACGGCAGCTCTGATCTTGGCTTTGAGCTGCTCGGCTCTTTTTTCAAATCCGTTCATGTTACCCTCCGGCTCTTGTATGAATTTAATGAAATTATACCACATAAATATTTCATAACCCATTGACTTCTCCTTTGACCGAGCCTATCATAATTATGAAATCATGAACTATATATATTTCATATTTATTTCGAAAAGAGGTGCGGTCAGCATGCTGGTCGTAGACGGTTTAACGAAGCTTTTTCCTGGCGGAAAAGGGATTTCCGATGTGTCCTTTACCGTCGAGCAAGGTGAAGTGTTTGGCTTTATTGGACCTAACGGTGCCGGGAAATCCACGACGATCCGCCATATTATGGGTTTCATGAAGCCCGACCGCGGGAGCGCGTCCATTAAAGGGCTTGATACGTGGAAGCAGCAGGGCATCGTGCAGAAGCTGGTCGGTTATTTGCCGGGGGAAATTGCTTTTATCGAAGGTATGACGGGCAAGGAGTTTCTTGATTTTCTGGCCCGTATGCAGCGCGTGGACAGCACGGCCAAGCGTAAGCAGCTGATCGACCGACTCCAGTTCGATGTGACGACCCCGATCCGGAAAATGTCCAAAGGGATGAAGCAAAAGGTCGGCATTGTCGCCGCATTTATGCACAGCCCGGAGCTGATTATTCTGGATGAGCCGACCTCCGGCCTAGATCCGCTTATGCAGCAGCTGTTCATTGAGCTTGTGGTGGAGGAGAAAGCCCGGGGGACCACTTTTCTTATGTCCTCACACAGCTTTCCCGAGATTGAGAGGACCTGTGACCGCGCCGCCATTATTAAGGACGGCCGTCTGGTGGCGACGAACAATATTCATGAGCTGCAATCGATGCAGCGGAAGCTGGTTGTGATCGTGTTCGAGCATTCGGAGGATGCAGAGGCGTTTGTGCGTGACGGCCATGTGCCGGTCGAGTCTCATGACGGAAGAAACGTCATAGTCGCCGTACAGGGCAATTATAACGAGCTGATTCATGAAGCTGCGAAATATAAGGTGCGCAGCCTGGATATTACCGCGCAAAATCTCGAGGACGTCTTCATGCAGTATTACGATCGGAACGATGCCGGGAAAGGGGCTGTTGCCGGATGAACCTCGCATTGTTCAAGCAAATGATGAAGATTCATGCGAAGGGCATGAGCAATTACGCCTTTGGATCAGCGTTCTATATTCTGCTTATGTTCTGGCTGTATCCCGGCATTGCGGATAATACGGGAGCCCTTAACGAGCTGCTTAAATCAATGCCCGAGGGGCTCGTAAATGCCTTCAATATTCAAGGCGGCTTTGGCAGTATGGAAGCTTTTATCTCCGGCGAATATTACGGGCTGATATTGCCCCTGCTTCTGTCCATATTCAGCATTATGCTGTCGACCGGGCTGATGGCCCGTTTGGTGGATCAAGGCTCAATGTCCTATCTGTTGTCAACGCCAACAACCCGCAGGCAGGTTGCGGTTACACAAGCAAGCGTACTGTCCACAGGATTGTTGCTCATTATTCTGGTGACAACAGGTGCCGGCCTGCTCGGATATGTCTGGTTTATCGGGGAAAAGTTTGCATTCAACGGAGCGAGATACATCGAGATGAACGTGGTGGCCTGGATGCTGTTCATCGCGGCAAGCGGCATCACGTTCCTTATCTCTTCGGTTATGAATGATGAGAAGAAGGCGCTTGGTACCTCCGGGTTTATCATCATCGGGATGTTCGCTTTCGATATGCTCGGCAAAATCAGCGGCAGCGTCGAATGGCTGAGGTACGGCTCGATCTTCTCGCTCTACCGGCCAAGCGATATCGCTGCAGGCAGCGGGGATCCGCTGCTCGCCTCGCTGGTGCTGCTCGCGATTGGCCTCGCCTGCTTCGCCTCAGGCATTATCGCCTTCAGCAAGCGCGATCTGCCGCTGTAGGGGCGGCTTGGCCGGGTATGGCCTGCGGTTGCCCGCATTCCGCGGCACCATCCGCAGCCCGAGGTTGCTGCCACCCGGGGTGAGGTCACTAGTTCGGCCTCTCCCCCGGTTTCGCCGTTAAGGTCCCAGAGGGAGGTTAACGGTTTTCTTTTACACGTGCGCGGTAGGTAAAGGTCCCTCAGAGACCTTAACCCATTGAAAATAGCCTCTAGCCGCGCAGTTTCGGGCATTTTGCGTGTATTTAAGGTCCATGAGGGACCTTAAAGCCTTTCTTATTGCATTCGTGGGGCAGGTTCAGGCCCCTCAGGGATCTTAACCTCTTGAAAATAGCCTCTAGCCGCGGAGTTTCGGGCATTCTGCGAGTACTTAAGGTCCCTCAGGGACCTTAAAGACTTTCTTTTCGCCCTCGTGGGGCAGGTTAAGGTCCCTCAGGGATCTTAACCTCGCTAGTTAGAGTTGCTTCCGTCCGCACCAACAGCAATCCAGGAGCCCAATAAGACACTAGCAGGGTCTTATCTCGCCGCCTCTTCCACCATTCCGCCCGTCCACACTACTTCCGCTATCGGATAAGACCCTGCCAAGGTCTTATTCCCCTTCATTCCAGCTACATATACCATTTAGGACCCTGCTAGGGTCTTATCGAGGGGTCCGCCATCTTAAGATATGCCGGATTCACCCGTCAAACGCTAATAAGACCCTCACAGGGTCTTATCTTCTGCCAGCTTTAAATATGCTCCAGCGCTTCAAGCGTCAGCAGCATATGCTCGAGCAGCTCGGGCAAATCATTCATTTGCTCCTCGTCAATGCGGCGGTTGAAGCGGAGCTCGACCGTATCCCGGCATCCGCAGTTGCCGCGCTCCACGCCATATACAAAAAGGAGTGTCTGGGTGACCGACAGCTCCGTCCCCCACAGTTCGCGCACTGCTGCTTCGATTCGCGGGCACTCCGCCTCCACGTCCCCCACCGTCAGATGGAACAACAGTCGTAGACTGCAGCCCGGCGGATCGCCCTCTTGCAGCTCCAGCAGCTCGGTTGCCAGGTCACGAAGCGAGCTATCCAGCTTGATCTCGCCTATAATCCGCTTCGCCCGATCCTCGCCGGCCAGCACAAACTGCAGCGCAAACTCACGGGACATAACCGCCATATCGAGCCGGTCTGCGCGATTCACAACCCGTACTCGTTCATCTAGGTTGTCCAAATCGTATAGCTGGTTCTCCAAGGCAACCTTTAAATTATCATATATCGTTGGATCAAATAACATCGCCATACACGAACCTTTCCAAACGCTCCAGCGCCGCTTCGTCAAAAGCCCGGGAGTTGTCATAGTACAATACCGACGATTCAGGCAGCTCCCAAGCTAGCGCCCTTCGCCCAAGCGAGCGGCTAAAGGAATCCCAATGTCCCAGCTTATATTGATCCGTCGCCAGCCCTCGCTGCTCGATCCGGCTATAATGAAGGCTATCATCCTGCAAATAAACAATAATCGCCTTCACATCCACATCATGCAGAGTAGCGCCAATCGAGGCCAGTTCCTGCACGATCCAGGCCGGATCGCTTGTTTCTTTCGTGAACGGGCCAATAACGAAGGCATCCGTGCCTACGTCGATATTTTCAAGCGCTGCGTCCATCGTCATCCGGTAGCCCAGATCCCGGCACAGCAGCTTATACTCTTCCGAGTCGCGGTCGTACGGATCAAGTCCGGCAATTGTCATAATCTGAACGGCAGCAGGCCGCAGGAGCGTGTCCATATCAAATACAGCCGCGCCGCGCTTACGGGCGAGCGACTTGGCCAGCGTTGTTTTCCCCGCCCCCGCGCCGCCAACGAAAAACACAAGCTTCCGCATCTCTTCCGCCTCCTACTTCTGCTGCAGCTGCTTCCAGACGGTCTTGTTGCTGTATTCCTTCGAGCTGCTGATGTCCTCGCCGAACCAGTCCGGTGCGACAAACGCATTGGCCGCTTCTTCGGAGTCGAACTCGACCTCAAGCACGGTCAACTGAATCTGGTCGTAAATATCGATCTCGATCACGACACCGTTCCAGTCCGCCGTGATCCGGTTTTTCGTCAGGGCAACCGCTCCAAACGCCTTCACAACCTGCTCGTACAGCCCCGCATTAATCGAGTATTCCACTTCCTCGCGTTTAATGCCGAAGCCTTTCTTGAACGTGTGCGTATACGTCACTTCCCCGCTGCCCACATCCGTAATCCGGCGCACGCGCAGCTCCTGATCGGCCTCCAATGCCAAGTAAGTCTGTTCGATCCGCTGCTCCGAGCGCACCTGAATACGGTCTCCGATAGACTCATAAGGTACCGCCAGAAGAAATTTCCGTTCGATCTCTATTGCCATAAATGGTTCTCCCCCCAAAAAAATGAATTTGCTTAATCATACCACAAGGCGAAACGGAACTTATATCAGGGCTTGGAATTTAATCGGCCGATTGAACGCGCCAAAAAACCGGGAGAAGCCTGTTCCCCCGGTCTCTAACCTCATTTAATATTTTTCCCGTAAAAGATCTCATACATCTCGTCCTTCAGCCGCTCCGTAATCTCCATCTGCTCGTCCATGCTCAGCTTGTCCTTCGTATAACCGAACAGGTAGTTATTGAGGTCGAATTCCCGCAGCTTGCATTTGGTGTGGAAAATATTTTCCTGATACACGTTCACGTCAATCATGTCATATTGATCGATCACTTCATCCGGAATATAGTTCTGGATCGAGTTGATATCATGGTCGATAAACAGCTTGTTGCCGCTAATATCCCTTGTAAAACCCCTCACCCGGTAATCAATCGTCATAATGTCCGTATCAAACGAATGAATCAAATAATTAAGCGCCTTGAGCGGCGAAATCTCTCCGCAGGTGGCAACGTCGATATCTGCACGGAATGTACTGATTCCTTCGCTCGGATGATATTCGGGATACGTATGAACGGTAATATGGCTTTTGTCGAGCTGGAGCACAACATTGTCCGGAAGCGGCCCCGGCGACTCGTCATACGTCGATTCGTTCGGCACCTCAACAATGGGTCCTTCCGAGACGAGGATCGTTACGCTGGCACCCTGCGGTACATAATCCTGCTTCGCAATATTCAGCACGTGCGCGCCGATGATATCGGCTACCTGCTTCAAAATTTTCGTCAGGCGATCCGAATTGTACTGTTCATCGATGTAGGCAATGTAAGCCTCGCGCTCTTCCTTCGTCTTCGTAAAGCAGATATCGTACATATTGAAGCTAAGCGACTTCGTCAAATTATTAAAGCCATGCAGCGTAATCCGCTGCTCGGGCGTAAACTTCATCTTGAATCCCCCCGTTCCTAACTCTTCCACTACTATTACCCATTTTTCCGGGGCTGATTCAAATTATGGCAATAATCTCATGAAGCCGGATGTGGCGAGATAAGCCCTTTATGGTATACTGCTTCAATAACAAGTGCAATGGAGGGCCAGCAAGAATGAAAATTTATGTGGTTGTCTCGTTCACGGAAGACGGGATGGAAAATGTATATGTCGGCGATGACGAGGAAAGAGTGCTCGCGCTGAAGGCGGAGGATTTCGAGAACTGCGATGCGCTGTTCGTCGAGATTTGGGAAGACGGCGAGAAGACCGATGATTACCGCGTCGGCGCATACAGCGAGGAATTAGAGAACTAATCTCTTCTTCCGGGCGTGAAAAAGGTCTCTGCAGTGCCTGGTGAAGGCAAAGCGGAGACCTTTTTCTCTCTTACAGGAGACCTAAGCTGCGCAGCTCCTCCGAAGTAAAGACGCGGGATCTCGTCAGGAATCTTAAGCCTTCCGGCCCTTCCAGCGAGAACATTCCGCCCCTCCCGGGGACAACGTCGATGATGAGCTGCGTATTTTTCCAATACTCGTATTGCGCCCTGCTCATATAGAAGGGAGCTCCGCCAATCTCGCCAAGCCTTACATCCTGATCACCGATCAGGAACTCGCCTAGCGGAAAGCACATCGGGGAGCTGCCATCGCAACAACCGCCCGATTGATGAAACATCACGTCGCCATGCTTCGCCCGAAGCTTCCCGATCAATTCAAGCGCGCTGTTTGTGGCAAGCACCTTCAGCACAGATTCCGCTGCCATATTAGAAAAAGCCTAGCGCATCAGGGCTGTAGCTGACGAGCAGGTTTTTCGTCTGCTGGTAATGCGACAGCATCATCTTATGATTCTCGCGACCGACGCCGGACATTTTGTAGCCGCCAAATGCGGCATGTGCCGGATAAGCATGGTAGCAGTTCGTCCAGACGCGCCCTGCTTCGATCTGTCTGCCCATGCGGAAGGCCGCATTAATGTCCCGTGTCCAGACTCCTGCTCCAAGACCGTACAACGTATCATTAGCGATCGCGAGCGCCTCTTCCTGTGAACGGAACGTCGTGACCGCAACAACCGGCCCAAAGATCTCTTCCTGGAAAATGCGCATGCTGTTGTCTCCGCGAAGCACCGTCGGCTGAATATAGTAGCCTTGCGCAATATCGCCCGAAAGCGCGGCGCGTCCCCCGCCAATCAAACATTCGGCGCCTTCCTGGCGGCCAATGTCGATGTAGCTTAATATTTTCTCCATCTGCTCGGTAGAGACCTGCGCACCAATCATGGTATCCGTGTCGAGCGGATTGCCCTGCTTAATGGATGCGACACGCCGCAGCGCCTTCTCCATAAAGCTGTCGTAGATCGACTCCTGAATAAGCGCGCGTGACGGGCATGTACATACCTCCCCCTGGTTCAGCGCAAACAGCGTAAAGCCTTCGAGCGCTTTGTCGAAGAGAGCATCGTCCTTCGCCATAATGTCCTCGAAGAAGATGTTTGGCGATTTGCCGCCCAGCTCCAGGGTCACAGGAATGAGGTTCTGCGAGGCATATTGCATAATGAGGCGGCCGGTTGTTGTTTCGCCTGTGAAGGCGATTTTCGCAATCCGATTGCTTGATGCCAATGGTTTGCCCGCTTCCAGACCAAAACCGTTTACGATATTCACTACGCCGGCAGGCAGCAAATCTTCGATCAGTTCCATTAACACGCAGATGGAGGCAGGTGTCTGCTCAGCCGGCTTCAAGACGACGCAGTTGCCGGCCGCAAGCGCGGGCGCAAGCTTCCACGTTGCCATCAGCAGCGGGAAATTCCAAGGAATGATCTGGCCAACGACGCCTAGCGGCTCATGATAATGGTAAGCGACCGTATCGTTGTCGAGCTGGCTGAGCGACCCTTCCTGCGCGCGGATACAGCCTGCAAAATACCGGAAGTGATCGATGGCAAGCGGCAGGTCCGCTGCGTGACATTCACGGATCGGCTTGCCGTTATCCCAGGTCTCCGCAACGGCTAGCAGCTCCAGATTGCTCTCGATCCGGTCGGCAATCTTGTTCAGGATATTGGCGCGCTCCGCCGCCGATGTCCGTCCCCAGGCGGCTTTTGCCGCATGCGCCGCGTCAAGCGCGAGCTCAATATCCTCCGATGTCGAACGGGCCACCTCGCAGAATGCGGCGTTGTTCACCGGAGAAACATTTTCGAAATATTGGCCTTGTGTTGGGGGCGTCCACCTTCCCCCTATGTAGTTGTCGTACCTCTTCTTAAACGTAATCTTCGAATCCTGCTTGCCCGGCTCAGCATAAATCATTGGCTAACCATCTCCCTTTTTGAAAAGTAGCTTGCTAGCGTTATTTGATAGATTCAGAGACGCCGTTTCACGAAAACGCTACCATAGTGATACAAGCTTATGTGTGGCAGGTTCATGTTAGAACGAAATGCAAAAAAGCCGGCCAAAGGAATGTCCCTTTGGCCGGCTTCCGCTGCTTTTGCTCAGGCGGCGGTTACACCATGATCTTGCAAATATCGTTCGTAAACTCTACCGGATCCTGCACCGTCAAGCCTTCGATAAGAAGTGCCTGGTTGTACAGAAGGTTCGTATAGAGATTCAGCTTTGTTTTATCGCTTGCGTAAGCGTCCTTCAGCGCCTTGAACACGTCATGGTTCACGTTGATCTCCAGCACTTTGTCCGCTTTCACGTCCTGGCCGTTAGGCATCGCCTTCAGCACCTTCTCCATCTCGATCGTCACTTCGCCTTCGGACGACAGGCAGACCGGATGGGATTTCAGACGTTTCGAAGCTTTGACGCCCGTTACTTTGTCGCCAAGGAATTCCTTCATGGAAGTGAACAGGTCCTTGTTCTCGTTTACTTCTTCTTCCGTCTGCTTGTCGGCTTCGTCTGCCTCGATGCCCAGATCGCCGCTCGACACGTTCTTGAACGATTTATCTTTGTACGTATTGATCATCTTGATCGCGAACTCGTCGATGTCGTCCGTGAAGTAGAGCAGCTCATAGCCTTTGTCCGTTACAATCTCGGCTTGAGGCAGCTTCTCCAGACGGTCGATCGACTCGCCTGATGCGTAGTAAATGAACTTCTGGTCTTCCGGCATACGCGATACGTATTCATCAAGCGTAACCTGCTTCTTCTCCTTCGAAGAGTAGAACAGAAGAAGATCCTGCAGCGTATCCTTGTTGGCGCCGTAGTCGTTGTATACGCCAAACTTCAGTTGACGGCCAAACGACGTGTAGAAGCTTTCGTACTTCTCGCGCTCATCCTTCAGGAGGCTTTGCAGCGTACTCTTGATCTTGTTCTTGATGTTCTTCGCGATAAGCTGCAATTGACGGTCATGCTGGAGCAGTTCCCGGGAAATGTTAAGCGACAGATCCTCGGAATCGACCATCCCTTTGACGAAGCCAAAATAGTCCGGAAGCAGGTCGCCGCATTTGTCCATAATGAGGACGCCGTTCGAGTAAAGCTCCAGGCCTTTCTCGAATTCCTTCGTGTAATAATCGAATGGCGTATTCTCCGGAATAAAGAGAATCGCGTTATAAACCACCGCGCCGTCCGCACTGATATGGAGATGCTTAAGCGGCTTGTCGAAGCCGTAGCGCTTCTCGAAGTAGAAGTTGTCGTAGTCTTCCTGCGTCAGCTCGCTTTTATTTTTCCGCCAGATCGGCACCATGCTGTTAACGGTTTGTTCCTCTTGATATTCCTCGAACTCGCCTTCGCTGCCTTCCTTCGGACGCTGGCCCTTCATATCCATCTTGATCGGGTAACGGATGAAATCGGAATATTTCTTGATGATGGCTCTCAGGCGGTACTCTTCCAGGAACTCATCGTAGTTGTCGTCTTCGGTGTTTGGCTTGATCGTCATGATGATGTCCGTGCCGACCGTTCCTTTGTCCGCAGTGGAGATGGTGTAGCCGTCCGCGCCTTCCGACTCCCATTTGAACGCCTCGTCAGCGCCCAGTGCGCGGCTGATGACTTCAACTTTGTCCGCGACCATAAACGCAGAGTAGAAGCCCACGCCAAACTGGCCGATAATGTTATGGCCGTCCTTCGCTTCGTTCTCCTTCTTGAACGCGAGCGATCCGCTCTTCGCAATAACGCCGAGGTTGTTCTCCAGCTCCTCCTGCGTCATGCCAATCCCCGTGTCTGACAGGGTCAGCGTGCGGTTAGCCTTATCGACGGTTACCTTTATGTAATAGCTCTCCTTGTTAAATACCAGTTGATCATCAGTCAGTGCTTTGTAGTAGATTTTATCAATCGCATCGCTGGCATTCGAGATAAGCTCTCTTAAGAAAATTTCGCGCTGCGTATAAATGGAGTTGATCATCATCTCCAGCAGCCGTTTCGATTCCGCTTTGAACTGTTGCTTTTCCATTCGTGTGATGTTCTCCTTCCAATATCGTAATGAGTATGTTAGCACTCTCTAAGTTAGAGTGCTAATCCTTGCTTTAACTATATAATATCGGGATTTTGAGTGTCAACTACGATACAGAAAATGACTGCGGAATAAGTGCACCGTGAGCTGTAAAATTCGGGATGTTAAGCGACACATTGATGTGGAACTGAAGCTCCAGCGTCTTGTCGAGGAAAACCAACCGATAAGTGACGACATAAGGCGTCTCTATATAGTAGAGCGTGAGTTTCAGCTGATGGCTGGTCTCCCAAGTCGCATAAGCAATTACGGTCTGCTCGTGATCGGACAAGTCTTTGGTGAAAAGAGATTTAGACAGGAATGGCTTTGAAAAAGAGAACTGCAGCCTCTTATTCCGCCGACTGTCCCTGTAGATAAACTGGAGTTCTGTCTGGCGTTCGTTTGCTCCCTCCATAAATGCGAGTTCCCGGAGCCCGTGGGCGTTATCCGACAGGCTGTATCTCCGGTTAGGCAGATGGATACCGGGATCACTCGATAGTGGATGAGCTGATGGCAGGTACAGCTTGGTCATTCGGCTAAGTTGGTGTTGAAGGGACTTGGGTTCGGATTCTGATATAGCTGTCTCCTCTATCTCCAGCCGGTCCAAGAGATGCTCGTAGATGAGATCAAGCATGATCTGCAGCTCACGCATACTGCGGAAGCTTGCCGTCATCGCAATAACGATCTTCTCCTTCGGAGCGACAAAACACATTTGACCAAAAGAGCCGTCACCCCGGTAACAGCCCCGGCGGCACATATGAAACTGATAGCCGTAGCCTTGCATGGAGTCGATTTTTCCGGCGTTGGCCATGCGGTTATCGCTTTGCTCGGCTGTCGCAAGCGCGAGGTATCGCTCCGAGACGATCCTTTTGCCCTCATAGATCCCGTTATCGAGCAGCATCAATCCAAACTTCGCTACACTTTCCGTCGTAAGACTCAGCCCCATTCCCCCGGCGGTTACGCCTAACGGACAGGTCTCCCATTCAGGTCTTGGTATGCTAAGAGGCTCGAACAAAGACGGCATCAGAAAATCCACGAGCGACTGCCCCGTCACCCGCTCTATTATAGCCGACAGCATATAAGTAGAATGCGTACTGTACAGGTAATGAGTTCCTGGCTCCAGTGCCACTTCCTGGGCAAGGAAGGCGGCGGCCCAATCCTGCTCCGCCTCAACCGCAGCATAGATATTATAGTCATGGCCTGCGGTCATGGAGAGCAGATGACGGATCTTCATTCGGGCGAGCTTCGGCGATACGACATCCGGCATCTTATCCGGAAAATACAGAATGACCGGATCATCGAGATCAAGCAACCCCTTGTCCCAGGCGATGCCGACGGCAATCGACGTGAAGCTTTTGCTTAAGGAATAGAGCAGCTGCGGAATCTCCTTACGGTAAAGCTCCCGCCAAAACTCAGCAGTCACTTTCCCGTCCTGCAGCAGCATAAAGCTGTTTAGATGCAGTTCACGCTGCTCGATTTGGCCGAACAGGTCATAGAGTGCCCGGGAGGACAAGCCGTGATTTTCCGGGTAATCTGATGGCAGCAAATGGAAACCCCCTATTCTAGTGAAAAGCCGTTACCGTCATAACCAACATTGAATTCATCGGCATAACGCGGCTTTAATGATCCTCTACAGGTTCTTCATAAATAACTCTTATACTTCAATCAACTGCTTCCATATTCCTCTAATTTCCAGATTGAAAAGACCAGCACTTCTAGAGTGGATTTTGTCCAACCTGATTGCTTGTTTACCCGATAATGGAAATCTCAGATTGGATTCCATCCAATGAAATTACTGTATAAAGTTCAGCTTGAACGGCTGCGCGCCAATTGGGTTGGATCAATTCCAACGTGGCAAGGTTACGCGGGCATTACAGCGTAATTTAACTGTACGTTTTCCAACGTACGCCAAGCTGGTTACCCGAACGCAGAACAACAGCCAACTGATCTCTAGGAAAGCCGTTACAACAAAAAGCCACTCCCGCAGGAATGGCTTTATTGCACCTTTCTATCTACAGCGCCCGTATCGCAGAAGCAGGCTCGGCCTGCTGCCGGGGAAGCTTGCGGCGGCGGATCCAGCGGGTTCCAACGAGGACGGCACGGAATAATTCATCGAGCAGCAAGCCGACCAGTACGCCCATGATCCCCATATCAAGCACAACGCCAAACACATAAGCGCCGCCCGTGGCGAAGATCCACATCCCCAGCACGCTGCTCAGTGCAACAAATCTGGCTTCTCCGATCGCCGTCAAGGACTGGATGAACGAATACGTCCATGTCCGCATTGGCTGCCAAATCATACACCAGAGAAACAGCGGCAGCAGGATGCCGGTAATGTCCTTATCGGAAGTAAACCAACCGATCGTTGTATTTCCGAACATGTATAGCAGTACGGCAAGCACAAACGTTGGGACCATTCCGATCGCAGCAGCCCGGTAAGGAGCCCGGTAAACCTCGTCATACCGCCTCCCGCCATACAGCTGGCCGCATTGAATCTGTACCGCCATTCCGATCGAATTGCCTATCAGCCAAGGCAGCTGCTGGATAATGTTAAAGTAGGAGAAGGCCGCGAGCTGGGCTGCTCCCATCGATGAGACGATCGCAAGCGTAACAATCTGGGAATATCCCCAGGATGCCGCATTCCCCAGATTCGGCAGGCCTATGCCGATCATCTCCTTCAGCAGCGGACGGTCAAACCCGCGCCAATCGCTCCGCTGAAATGGGCTCGGGAAGGAACGGAGCAGCAGCCATACCCCAACGATAACCGCAAGCAGGCGGCTGATAATCGTTGAGAGGCCAATCCCCTCAATCCCCATCTGCGGAAAACCAAGCTCGCCAAATATAAATACATAGTTCAGCAAGACGTGAACCACGTTCATTCCGACAGCGATCATCATTGGACCACGTGTATTGCCAGTATTACGGATCATTACGGTCAGCATCATATTTAGCTCCGTCAGGATCGAGCAGCCGCCGATAAACGTCATATAAGTGGTCGCCTGCGGCACCACTTCGGCTGGCGTACCCATCAGATGTACAATCGTACCCGAGCCAAAAGCAAACAGCAGGCTGACAACCACGCCGCCGATTAGCCCAACCTTGATCGCCATAGCCGCCGCGCGTCTTGCGGTATGCGGGTCGCCCGCTCCCCATCGGCGCGCAATAACGATCCCTGCCCCTCCGTTAATCAATACAAAGATCGTAAGCAGGGAACGCATGACCTGATTGGATACTCCTACGGCCGACACCGCATTGTCCCCTAAGCGGCTGACCATCAGGGAATCTACAGTGCCCATGAGAAATTGTAAAATCAACTCGATGGCAATCGGCCAAGCGAGTGCGTATAACGTGATCGGTCTGTCCTTATTTAAGTCGGTCATAGATGTTAACTGCCTCCCAGCCCTGTTTAAACGATTTTGCTTCAAACCATCCGATATCCCCAACGGCAAATAAGTGTGATAACATAAATCAATATAGAGCTTTCGCTTATCAATGTCTTAATACTTCTTGTTATTTATTATCCCGATCTTGCTAATCTGATTGCCGGAGGCAGCTGCTATGCGAAGAGAATTATGGGAAAATACCCTCATGACCGATCCGGCTCTGCCGATTAATGTGTTTCACCCGACCTTCGGAATTGGGTGTTCGCTGCGTCTGCACTGGCATGAGCATTTCGAGCTGATCTACGTCGAGAGCGGTGAAGTGCTCTACCAAATCGGGGGACGGCCGTTCCCGACCAAGCCCGGCGACATGCTGTTCGTCAACAGCGGCGAGCTCCATTCTGCCACCTCTCTCTATCCGAATGAACCGTTCACGGTGTACGCTTTGGTGTTTAATCCGTCCATACTTGGTCTCAAGGAACCGCATATCGTCGATCTGGTCGCCCCTTATACAAACGGCATGTCCATGATCGCGAGCCGGATTGAGCAGACAGACCCTTGGTATCCGCTTTTGAAACAGACAACCATGCAGCTGGCAGCAGAATTCGAGCAGAAGCGCTATGGTTACGAGCTTGCGGTCCGGTCGTATTGCCAGCTGCTCTTCACCTGGCTAAGCCGAGAATTTACCGTGATGCAGCGCAGCGATTCGGAGATGAACGCTTTTCGCGTGAAGATGGACCGGTTCAAGGAGCTGCTCACCCGTTTGGAGTCAGATATTGCCGAACGTGTAACCGTGGAGCAGGCCGCATCGCTCGTTCATATGAGCCCGTATCATTTTTGCCGGATGTTCAAGAAGGTGACTGGCCAAACGTTTGTGCAATACCTGAATCTTAACCGGATTAATAAAGCGGAATATTTGTTGAAGAATACATCCATGAGCGTCACGGAGATTGCCGCCGAGATCGGCTGCAGCAGCATTAACAGCTTCTCGAAGCTGTTCCGCCAATTACGCGGCTTATCTCCGCGTGATCTTCGAAAGGGGCAATCGATATGAATAAGGCTATAACTTCACCATTAGCGGGACACCTGCTTGCAACGGAAGGGGCGAACCTGGTCATGGCCGAGTGGATAGCAGAAGGCTGTGCGGAAGGGACGGAGCCTATGCGAATTGCTCCGCTCCATATTCATCGCGAGGATGATGAAGCGTGGTATGTGCTGGAAGGGACGCTTGGCTTCCAAATCGGCGACCAGATCGTGGAGGCGAGTGCCGGCGGAGCCGTAATGGTTCCGCGGGGAACGGCTCATACCTACTGGAATCCGAAGGCTGAGCCTGCACGATATCTCCTGATCATGACAACCCGGATCAACGAGTTAATTCAGGCGATTCATGCTGCATCGGATCGAAGCGCAGAAGGACTGCGGAAGTTATTTGAGCAATATCAATCCGAACTAGTCGATTGGTAAAAGAAAAGGCTGACTTCAATCCCCGATAGCGGGACATGGAAGTCAGCCTGTTTTATGACCTAAATAATCTCCAAATCGTCCATGCTTGGCATTGCCGGATGCGGGGTATGCGGCTCAAGCTGATACCAATACGCAACCGATGCGATATCATCCTGAAGCGGCAAATAACGTCCATGCGAGCGCCAGCCGAGCGCCTGCACCGTTACTTTCAGATCATCCTCGAAGCGGATCGGGTCCATTACATGGAACCGGTACATGCCAAAGCGCTGATTCGCCTTGTACAATCCGTCGGCCTTAATGGCCTGATGCATGCCGAGGAAAGGCGTGGAATACGTCACATACTGCCCGTTCATATCCCAGTTCCAGGCGCCGCCGAAATAATCCTCCGTGCCCGTGCTGCAGATCGTTGGATAGTCCTTGTCGCCATCCATGTAGAACTTCAGCTCGCCCTCTCCCCACCAGTTGTTGCTGTTCACCTGCCAAGCGAGATAAGTGCCTACATAATGCCCTTTACCTTTAATCCCGTCAACAATCGTATGGACATCCTTATATTGAACCGGATTGCTGCGGCGCCACTGAGCGTGGAAATAGGCCATATCGTCAGGAATGTCCGTCAGCGTGTAGTTGATCTGGTAATACAGGAAGGTGGATTCATGCGACAGATTGGTCATCACAATCCGGGCTTTCTTGCGGAAAGGCATCTCCCAATAGCTGTTGAAGCCGCCCGCCGGATTAACCGAGATTGGCAGCGCGTTAACTAACGCACGTTCTCCCCAGCCGTTGCAGAAGAAATCGCCAACCGGCACGCAGACGGACGGATCCTCTTCTTCATCCCAATATATCTGGAAGATAAGCGATCTGACCGCTTGATGAGGGCAAGTCAGCCATATATTCTGAATGACGCCGGGGCCGTCAATGACCCCCATCGTAAACTCTTCATGCCCTTCGATCTTGACGGAAGGGGATACCTTCCAGCCTACGCCGAGGTCACGAGCCGCATGGGCGCCCGTTCCCTCTGAAGCCATGGCGCCTTTGCCCTTCTCGCCTGTGAAATTTTCCGGTGAGATTGATCTCGTTACTGCGTTAGATACCCGTGCCAAATTGCCAAGTCCCATGCCTAATCCGTTAAAAGCGTTCATGTATCAGCTGCCTCCTGAAATATAAAGTAGGTGATGATGCCTGCTTATGCGTTTACGGGTTCTGTAATTTCTATTGCTGTAATGGTTACCTTTGATGACTGGAGTCCATCTGCCGCTGCTGTTACCACAATCTCTCCTGCCTCTGTTGTTGTTCTAACATAGGCCAGAAGCTTGCCGCGATGGGCTTTGCGTACCCGTGAGCTGTATGGCTCCAGGTCTTGAATATCGCCATTCTCCATCCCGATAATTTCACCCGGGCCTTCAATGCTTACTGCGATCGGATGGTCCGCCAAATAGACGGGACGACCTTCTTCATCCGTGATCTGAATCTCGATATGAGCGATATCCTGGCCATCGGCCTGAAGCTCGGCAGCATCCGCGTTTGCCTGCAGCAATGCCGGTTCAGCGACTGTGCTAAGTATGCAAGCATGGGTCTCTCCGTCCTTGCCTTTCGCCACCGCTTCCAGCATGCCTTCTTCATAAGCAATCTCCCAGTTCAGGTACAGCTGCGGAGCATCCGCCAGCTTCTTCACGCCAAGCGACCGCCCGTTCAGGAACAATTCCACTTCTTCGCAGTTCGTATGGCAGCTGACCTTGAGCAGCTCGCCCGCTTCCCAGTTCCAATGAGGAGCGCCGCCCGTCCATCTTCTTGAGCCCTTATCAGATTGCTCAGCCTTCATCGCAGCCAGGAAGACAACCGGCTTGTCGCTCCACAAGCTTTGGCGGTAATAATAGCTTGTTTTCTTAAAGCCCGCCGTGTCCAGGAATCCGGCTCCGGCTACCCGTACCGGCCAGCCCTTGGCCTCGCCCAAATAATCGATGCCGGTCCAGATGTATTGGCCGCTGATCGCGTCGTTATCTCTGACAGCCAGCCATGCTTCAAGGCTGGAGCTGTTTTCGCTGCCGTAGGTGACCCGGTCCGGGAATTTCCGGAGATCTCCCTCATACAGATGCTCCTTGTAGTTGTAGCCGACAATGTCGAGAGCCTCTGCATATCCCGTCAGGTTGGACAGCTCCGGAAAAGCAAGCGCTGCCGTAACCGGCCGTGTCGTATCACATTCCTTGACCGCTTTCGCAAGCCGTCTGGCAATCGTCGCCAGCCGGTCTGCATTAGGCTTGTTCGGATCGTACTGACGCTCCGCAGCCGGTTTGTTCGCATCATTATTGCCGGTCATCGTCTCGAAATAAGGATGGCAATACGGGTCATTCGGATAGTCGACTTCATTGCCGACACTCCACATAATGATCGACGGATGGTTCCGGTCGCGCAGTACCATTTCCTTCAGGTCAATCTCGCCCCATTGCGGAAAATCCTCATAATAGCCAAAATGCTTCGGCGGATACACGTTATGGCCCGTCGACCATTTATTCTTGACGCCTTCCCATTCATCAAACGCTTCATCGATAACAAGGAAGCCCATCTGGTCGCATAGATCAAGCAGATTGGAAGCCGGCGGATTGTGGCTCATGCGGATTGCGTTGCAGCCCATTTCCTTCAGCGCTTCCAGCCGGCGGACCCATACTTTTGCCGGGACAGCGGCACCTAAGCCGCCTGCATCGTGGTGGACGCATACGCCCTTCATTTTCATATTCACGCCATTTAAGAAGAAGCCGTTAGCCGGATCAAATTCGAACCAGCGGATACCGGCCGGCGTCTCGACATGATCGATCAGCTCGCCGTCTCGGCTTACTTCCGTTCTGACCGTATAAAGATACGGGCTGTCCGGCGACCACAGCTTCGGATTCGCTACGATAATCGTCTGTTCCGTCTCTTTTGCGGAATCGCCCGGTACCGTCATGCTGCTGTTCACGGCTTGTACGACTTGCCCCGACTGATCGAGGAGGACATTCCGAATTTGGACCGACTCCTCCTTGGCCGTACCATTCGATATTTTTACGTTTACAGCAACCGTAGCCTGCTCTTCCGATACCGCGGGTGTTGTAACGAACACTCCGTACGTATCGATATGAACCTGATCCGTAACCGTCACGTATACATCCCTGTAAATACCGGAGCCGGTAAACCATCTGGAATCCGCGATATCCTTATGGTCAACCTTCACCGAAATCACATTCCCCTGGTCTCCAAAAGAAACAAAATCCGTTATATCATAAGTAAAAGAGCTGTAGCCATAAGGCCGTTTGCCGATATAATAGCTGTTGCACCAAACCTGCGAGTTATTGTAAACGCCTTCAAAAGTAATGTAGACGCGTTTGCCTTGGAGCGCGGGAGGGAGGGTTATTGCTTTTCTATACCAGCCGATGCCGCCGGGCAAATAGCCCGTTCCGCTGGAATGCTCCTCCGAGAAGGGCTCTTCGACTGACCAGTCATGAGGAATCGTAACCTGACGCCAGTCCGAATCGTCTAACCCTTTATACCAGGCACGCGGCTCTTCGCCTCTGTGAAACTTCCAGTCCAGATTAATCGTTTGAATGATACGCCCCTTGTCCATCCGCTTTCCCCTTTCGCATTCCCTTTAGTTGCGATTCACCTAGATTATAGAGCTATAATAGGGAATATAGAATGAATCAAATTGCTGTAAACATACACAAAATTGTTGCGGGAGCGTGAGTCTCTTGATCAGTATTTCCGGCGATGCGCATAGCTGGCATGAATTTGGCATTGAGAATAAAGAACAATTTCTTGCCGTTAATTGGTGCGGCTATCAGAAGCTGCTGACGAAAAGCTTATCTCGCAGCCGCGATCAAGGCAGAGTGGATTACCAGCTGATCTATATTACCCAGGGAAAAGGAACGTTTCGATTTGGCCATGAGACGATCGAGGTTGCAAGCGGCAACCTGGTCATCTATATACCTGGTCAGCCACAATATTACAGCTACAAAGCGGAGGATGGAACGGAGGCTTATTGGATTCATTTTACCGGTTATGGCGCCCATGATTACTTGCAGCAATTTGGTCTCCTGAATCAGTCTGTCCATACGGTTGGGATCATGGATGAAGTAATCGGGCTATTCAAGAAAATCGTACAGGAACTAAACAGCCATATGCCGCTTGGTCTGCATCTAACAACCGCTTATTTGTACGAGATGCTCACCTTGCTCGGAAGAAGGCTGCAAACGACCGATGAACCCGGTACGCAAGGCCGGCATCCCGACATTAATCAAATGATTGCTTTCATTCACGAGAAATATAGCCGGAACTTAAGCATCTCTGATCTGGCCGGAGAATGCAGCCTAAGCGTATTCCGGTTTATTCATAAGTTTAAGGAAGTTACCGGCATGACGCCGATGAAATATATTACCGAGATCCGAATGAATGAAGCAAAAAAACTGCTCTCCGAGTCCTCCCTTCATGTGAAGGAGGTCGCAGCCGTTGTCGGCTACGATAATCCGCTCTACTTCAGCCGGATCTTCCGCAGTACGGTTGGTATTCCCCCAAGCGAGTACAAGAAGAAGTTTCAATGAGGGCTAAGGGATACGGGAGAGCTGGAGGTCGTGATCTCATAGGGATAGCCGGGTATAACAACTTTCCGATCGGATGGCCCGGCTATCGTGATCGAGAACGGAGCAATCTCCGCTTCTTCCTGCGTTGGATACCATGTACGGTCTACCGTGGCCACAATAAACAGGCCATGCTCGTCGCCTACGGGCTGGAAGGTTGTCCCGTTGCCGCGCCAAGGCGCAAGGTCCAGTTCATTCGAGCAATATTGAACAATGTCCGCGACAGCTTCTACCGGCATGCCAAGCTCACTGATGCCTGTTAGATCCTGAATCGAGAATGGTCCAGCCGATTGGCTGACAAGGTTATGCCGTGCAATAAATTCAACAATATTGCCTCCGGCATCATAGAAGTAACAGGCATGGGCATTCCAGTCCTCAAAATGAAAAACCTCATCCTCCCCTTCGCTCAGCAGCGGGGTCCGTTCCTTCACATAGTTAATCGCTGACTCCCACTTGTTCTCCTCGATATTAAAGGCAAAATGATAGATATTTCTTTCATTAGCCTGCTTAAACGTTAACCGAGTATACCCGGCTTGGACAGTGAAGGAATCCGCTGTTTCCCCGATCATTTGCATGCCCAGCACCCGGGTATAGAAGTTCTTTTGCTCCGTCAAAACTTGCGTGTAGAGCTCTAAGCGTTGGATGATCATATGGCACTCTCCTTATTTGCAATATCCTGCACATTATGCAGGATAATCGGGTGAAAATAAGTTGCACCTGCTGCTGCGTTGTATTTTTTACAGTATAATCGGTTGCATTCCGCTCATTCCGGCTGATTGGCGGCAATTATGCTGCATTTTGTGCAATGTAGCTCTATCACCCTAGCTAATTCGGGTAATTATGCTGTATTTCGTGCAACGTAGTCAGCATAAAGGCTCTGGTCCCCTCTACACCCGCTCATATTTCACCAGGTTAAATCCTTCAAACCTCAGGTTTAATCCCCCGCTGAGACCTTCAAGCTGCTCCACAGGAATAAAAACCTCCCGGCTGCCGTTCCCGTCATTAATCGGAAGTACGCTGCCATCGTCGGTGTAATAGTCCGGCATAAACATGACATTCCCATAAGAATTATCCTCATTAAATATCGTGTCCGTCACAAAGCTGCCCTTGCTGTACAGATATGTAGGATCAAACTTTAAGATGATATAGACATTGTCAGAGTTCTTGGGCGGATTGTACCAGGCCACCGTCTCCAGATAGATTCTCGTATGATTGCTAGCGTAGATCAATTGATGAGGCTGGAATACCTCCCCTTGCTTCCTCGGAATATAAGCTGGATCGATCCGGAAATCCAGCTTCACGGAGTGCTGCTGGCTTGTAATGCGGTAACCGTTCTGCGTGAAAATCCGGTCTTCAATCACCGATTGGGAATAACGCTTCTGGAGCACCGCATGAAAAGTAAACAGCAGAGGAGTCAGCATGAAAGCGATCAGCAGTGCTGTCAGGCTTTTGGTTGGCATCGTCCGGCCAAACGAATAGCTGCGCAGGTTCACCTTCATCATATCCTCCTTTAATTCCCAATTATCTTTCTTTTATTATACTCGTTCCCCGCCCTATACATATGCTCGCCAGTTTAATTTATACAACTCTTTATAGTAAAAAAAAGATCCTGAAAGGATATCCCTTCAGGATCTTCTAGCTTTATTTTACCGCTGTGAAACGGTACACCTTGCTCGAGTAATCGCCATGGAACCTTGGTGTCTGCAGGCCGGCATTGAGCAGCTCGTCGCCGCCGTACGCACCCTCTTCGCCGTCCAGTACATAATCACGGTTCGGGTCAAGGCCTTTCAGGCGGAAGCGATCCAGCTTGGCATTTGGCTCTTGGAGGACCGATACATACACAACAAATGCTTCGCTCTTATCCTTCGATACGAACATCCAAGCCGTATCATTACCTTCGAACGGACTGAGCAAACGGTAGAAGTCGCCGAATTGCACCAGATGGCGCACTTCTTTGTACAGGGCAACCTGTTTTTTCACAGCTTCCTTCTCTTCATCCGTGAAGACAGTCAAGTCCAGCTCGTAGCCAAAGTTACCCGACAAAGCCACATTGCCCCTGGTCTCCAGGGATGCCTTACGGCCTACCTGATGGTTCGGAATCGCCGATACATGGGCACCCATTGTGCTGATCGGATAAACGATGCTGGTGCCGTATTGGATTTTCAGACGGGATACCGCATCGGTATTATCGCTGGTCCAGGTTTGCGGCATGTAGTACAGCATACCCGGATCAAACCGTCCGCCGCCGCCCGAGCAGCTCTCGAACAGGATGTGCGGGAACGACGAAGTGATGGTCTCCAATACTTCATACAGCCCAAGCATATAGCGGTGAGCCGTTTCGCGCTGGCGGTCTGCCGGCAGAAGGGCGGAACCGATCTCCGTCATGTTGCGGTTCATGTCCCATTTGACATACGTAATTGGCGCGCTGGACAGAATATCAGACACCGTCTTCACGATGTAATCTCTAACGTCCTGGCGGGAGAAGTCGAGAATAAGCTGATTGCGGCCTTGCGATCTGCGGCGGCCTTCAACATGCAGACACCAGTCCGGATGCGCCTTGTACAGCTCGCTCTCCGGCGAGACCATCTCCGGCTCGAACCACAGGCCAAACTGCATATCCAGACGTTTCACCCGGGCAACCAGATCCTCCAGTCCGTTCGGAAGCTTGTTGCGGTCAACGAACCAGTCGCCAAGCGAGGTTGTATCGGCATTCCGTTTGCCAAACCAGCCGTCATCGAGGACAAACATTTCGATGCCGAGCTCTTTGCCGGCCGTTGCGATCGCTTCGATTTTGTCGGCGTTGAAGTTGAAGTACGTTGCTTCCCAGTTATTTACGAGAATCGGACGTGCCTTATCCCGGAACTCGCCGCGCGTCAGCCTTGTACGGTACAGCTCATGATACGTGCGGGACATGCCGCCAAGACCTTCGGAAGAGAAGACCATAACCGCTTCCGGCGTTTGGAATTGCTGTCCGGCTTCCAGCTTCCAGTTGAAATCAAACGGATTAATCCCGATAAAGAGGCGCGACGAGTGGAACTGATCCACTTCAACGCCTGCAATAAAGCTGCCGCTGTAGACCAGGTTCACGCCATACACATCGCCATGATCCTCCGTTGCCCCTTCGCTCAGCAAAGCGAGGAACGGGTTTTGCATATGGCTGGAGGAACCGCGGCGGCTCTCTACCGATTGCATGCCAGGCTCAAGCTTCCGCTTATGCACATAACGCTCGCGTGCCCACGCGCCGGACAATTGCAGCATTTCGAAGCGGTCGTGGATAAAATCAACGCTCATGCTAAGCGCGCGCTGCAGATCCAGCGTCATCTCGCCGTTATTGATAAACTTCACGGAACGCGTAATCGCGTCATGATCCTCGAATACGGTATAGGATAATACAGCAGTAAGTCCGGTCATATCATCCTTAAGCGTCAGCTCAAGCGTCTCTGCTTCCGAGTCCGACTCGACATAAACAGCCGGCAGGCCTTCGAGCTTCTTTTTCCCGCTGTAGATCGCGTGGGAATCATACGTCAGCTCACAAATCGTCGAGCCGTTAGGCAGCTTCACCTGGTAAGCCGGCGAACGGAAATCGGAAGCGCCGTACGAAGGGAATTCCTGCGGCAGCGCGTCCAGCGACAGATTAAGCTGGCCTTGATCAGGGTTCGGGCTAAACGATGCTCTTTCCTGAATTTGAAGAAGACGGTCGAGCTGCAAGCCTCTTACCTTCTTGCCCCAATAGATGTGTGCGGGATAACCTTGCTTCAGAATTTGGAAGGCATAGCTTGTATTCTTCGACTGCAGATGAAATAAACGCAATTCCTGATCATAAAAAATAGCCATTGTCATGTTCCTCCTCAAAGGGGATAAAAGTGGTATTTGCTATTTGCTGCTTCCGCTGCTCTCCCGGACGACCAGCTTGGTGTTAATCGTAATATGCGATGTAATTTCTCTTCCCTCTACGCGTTCGAGCAGCAGCTGCACCGCCGTGCGGCCCATCAATTCGGTATGGACACGTACCGTCGTAAGCGGCGGCGTGAGAAAAGCCGATACTTCGATATCGTCGAAGCCGATAATCGCCATATCCTCCGGAACCCTTAAGCCCCGTTCATGAAGCGCGCGAAGCGCTCCAACCGCCATCGGATCGCTGGCAATAAAACAAGCCGAAGGCCGGTGTCCGTCATCCAGCATCCGAAGCATCGTCTCATAACCGCCATTCGAAGACCAATCCGCCAGATACATCAGCTCCGGGTTGTAATTCCCCCGCTTCTTCTGCAGCTCGGCAAATATTCTCGTCCGCGGATCCTCATACTGCCCTTCTTCCCGCTGCAGGCCCGAATCCGAGCTGCCTCCGATAAAACCAATCTCCGTATGCCCAAGTTCATGCAAATGACGAAGCACTTCCTTCATCGCCTGCGCGAAGTTAAGCTGAACGGAATCGCAGTCATCGGGCGTCAGATCGTGGTTGACGAAGATCACTCTTTCGCGGTGAGGGTAGAGCCGGTAAATCTCCTGGTCGTCAACGGATCCAACGACAATAAGCCCATCCAGCTCGGTAAGCGGCGTCTGCTCTGTCTTGAGCACGCCACGAATGACCTTATCAATCGCAATGCCAAGCTCCTCACACCTGGTCTCAATCCCGCGCCGGATCGCGCCGAAGTACGGATCGCTGTGCTCATCTTCAAGCGTTGACCACATGACCAGTCCAATCTTTAACGTCGAAAGCAGTTGATCCTGTTTCATTCGCTTGAGGCGTGCCGGCTTATATTGCAGCTGTTCGGCAATACTAAAGATGCGGCTGCGCGTCTCTTCACTGACGCTCAGCGATAAATCATTATTCAGCACCCGGGATACCGTCGCAGGCGAGACGCCCGCTTCGCTCGCAATTTGTTTAATCGTAGCCATATATGCCTCATTCACTAAAAATTTAGTTAATAAATTTACTAAACTACAATAAATATTGTAGCAAATAGCTGCGTAACAAACAAGAGCGAAGCTTGCGGCGGCCTTGGTGGCTGGCGCAAGCTTCGCTCTGTTTTTGATACAGGATTAGTATTGGTCCCGGTCTTTATACTGTTGCTCAAGGGCGAGGGCACTATCGTAATCGGTGGCGGGGGCCATGATTTGAATGTATTTTCCAGAACCTAGATCAGCTTCTACCCGTTCATAGAGTTGCAGCTTTACATTTTCGAATTTACCCGTTTTCCAAATGGAACTTAACTGGACAATATCCAACTTTTTGACAGCGCCTGATGGTTTAAATGCATAAACGAAATAAGCTAAATTGCCCCATCCGCCAAGTGTATCTTTCTGGAATATGATTGGTGCCATCCTTGATTTCGTCACATCATACTTGGCGATTTCAATATGCCCTGTGAATCTTTCATCATGGAACAGCCTGCGGTGCAAGGTTCCCTTGATTGTTATCGTTGTTTTGTCCACCGACGACGGGTGGCCCGGCCTGAACTCCACTGCCGGATAAGTGAGTTTAATCTTCTTGGGGAAGTCATACTTCCATACAATCAGCCCTGCAACAGCGAGTAGAAGGAATAGGACAATTCCGGTTATTTTCAATCCTCTGTTCATCATTAGTGTTATGCTCCTCCCTACTCTCAGAAATTACCATATAGAATAGAACGAGCGCAATAATGAAATAGGTTCAAAAAAAGAGCAGGGCTGTGGGGGATCACTTACTCCGAAGCCTTGCACATTGGATTTACTCCAGTAAAAGCTGACAATATGAAGCGGAGGCTTACCTACGTTGGATTTCCTCCATTAAAAAACCGCAGAGTTGAGCCTTTAGCGCTGAATTGAGCTGGTTATCCTACATGAAATCCAACGTAGCAGAAGTTCCCGAGCGAAGACGGAGTTTATACTACATAAAATCCAACGTAGCCCCGTTCGCCTTCCGTTCACGACAAACTTTTGCACCCGTTTAACGTTCAACAGGCACCGTCTTCCAGATAAAGAACACGGTCGCATAGCGGCAGCAGCCGTTCATCGTGGATGACCATGATAGCGGCTTTCCCTTGCTCCTTAACTTCGCCGGCAATCATGCGCACGACATCCATTCCGCGGCTAGCATCGAGACTTGCAGTCGGTTCGTCCGCAAGCATCACGGTCGGATCATTCATGAGCGCTCTGGCGATAGCGACTCGCTGGCGTCCTCCGCCGGACGGCTTCTGCCTCTAATACTCGGATCATCCTGTACTTTTTCGCTAATCGCATAAACACAAACAAAGCCCGGGGTATCTGTCGATTCCCCAGGCCTTCAGGCGCCTACTTTTTATTAAAGCAACACCTTACTTCACTTCCCAATCTTCAATCTTGTAATCCTTCTTCGCCAGCCCTTCCTCAACCAGGAAATCCTTCGTGCCGGTAATCCGCGTAATACCGTCAGCCGGGAAAGGCTCTTCCGTGATATAGCTGATCGGGCTTATTTTCTTCGCGAGTTCAACGGTTGTTTTGTTCAGGTCGGCTATAAACTGATAGTACTCTTCCTCATGCTGCTTCAAATCTTCAATAGCCTTCAGACGCGCTTCATTCCATGCTTTCGGAAAATCCGGAAATTTCTCCAGATAGCTCTCCGATACGACCGTTACGCTTGTTCCATGCAGTTCAGGATGCTTCGAGGAATCGTCGATTAACGTATAGCCTTGAGCTAACTGCTTCTCCGCGTTAAATCCGGAGTTTGTCATCGCGTCCACATCACCTCTAGCAAGTGCAGCCTGACCGTCCGGTGCAAGCATATGGACCAGCTTGTAATCCTTTACGCCAGCCTGCTTCAGCAAGCCAACGACATAACGATGCATGTAGGAGCCTTTTTGAATCGCAATCGTCTTGCCCTTCAGCTCCTCAACCGTCTTTGGACCGTCAGGACCCGAGATCAGATAACCAACATTCGTTATGTTCGTTTGATTAATCAATCTGGTCTTTGCGCCGGAACCGTGAGCGATAATCGCCGGTGTATCACCCAAGCCGCCAAAATCTAGCCTGCCGCTGATCAGCGACTCCGTCTGGTCCGGACCGTTCGGAAAGCCTGTCAGCTTCACTTCTTCGATGCCGTATTTTTTCAATTCCTCTTGAATAATGCCTTTATAAAAGCCCCAGCCTTCCGCTCCGCCGGGAAGATTCTTATCATTGCTTCCGATATAACCATAGTTCAAGACAGACGGCACTTTGCTTTCCGTATCGGCTGCAGCTGTTGTCGTCTCGGTCCCTGTTGAAGCACCCGCATTCTTGTCCTTCGAGTTCGAGTTCGAACTGCCATTCGCCCCGCAAGCCTGCAGCCATGCCGTTGCCATAATCAGCACTGCGATTAGGGCCAGTCTGACCGGCCCGCGTAAGCTTCTTTCTTTGTCTCTGCTCATAAAACAGCCCCCTCTCAGTGGTTACGTATGATCATTAAAAGCTTGCGAACTTTGATATCCGGTACATGTAGTCATGCGAAGCGACTGGCGTTCTGCCTTTGCCCCAGCCGACCTTTTCCCGGTATCCGCCGAGCAGGTGCTCCGCTTCTTGTTCCGAAATGCCGATGACCTTTTCCGAATCCGGTGCGACATATAACGCATCAACCGGGCAATAAAGCTCGCACATGAAGCAGGTCTGGCATTCATCCTGCCTCGCGATGACAGGAATCCCGTCATCGCCGCGGTCGAACACATTTGTCGGGCATACCGATACGCACTGATTGCAGGAAACGCACCGGGATTCGCTAACGACCTCAATCATGGTAAGATAACCTCCTTCTTCTCCGGAGCTTCTTGAACCGCTTCCGGCTTTACCCATACCTGATCAAGTCCACCGCTGATCAGCCGGTAATGCTGGCCTGCGTCGAGCGTTGGAAAATCTTCGCGCTTATGCATGCCGCGCGTCTCCGTCCGGGCAAGCGCGGAATTATACATCCATCTTGCCGTAGCGGTCATCGCCGCTGCCTCGCGTGCTTTTACACCGTTTGCCGAACGCTCCACCACTTGATTTCGCTGGTCCTTCCACAGCCCGTCAAGCCGCTGCAGCGAATTCTTCAGTCCTTGCTCTGTACGGAACAGATTGCGGTCATAAGGCGCAACCTCCTCCTGAACCGCTTGGACAATCTCCTCCGTTCTGGATGGAGATGCTGAAGCAGTACTTGAAATAACGGAGGTAGAAACACTTTGCAGCTGCCGGTCAGCCGCATGGCCGCCAAGCTTCTTCACATATGCGGCAGCACCCTCTCCGGCGAATGATCCGGAGGACATCGCCCATGCCGCATTATGGCTGCCGCCGCCGGTAAAGCCGCCGCAGATCAACTCGCGTGTTGCAGCATCTCCAGCGGCATACAAGCCGGGAACCGAAGTAGCGCAGGACTCGTCGGTAATGCGGATACCGCCTGTTCCGCGGACAGTACCTTCCAGTCTCAATGTTACCGGGAACAAATCCGTAAACGGATCAATTCCGCGTCGGTCAAACGGCAGGAAGAAATTCGTCTGATTTACCCGAAGCAGCGGTTTGATCTCTTCCGGAGCAAGATCCAGCTTCGCATACACTTGGCGGCCTTCCAGCAGCTTGCGGGCAATAACGGAACGCCCGCGCTTCGAGCCCGCTCCCTCCACCGGCGTACCGTCCTCATAATAAAAAGAAGCGTAGGAGTAATAAGCTGTCTTCGTAACCGAGGAGAACGTCGGGCAGATCGCATAGGCGTTCGAAAACTCCATTCCCGAAAGCTGGGCGCCCGTCTCAGCGGCTAACAAATACCCGTCACCGGTCAGGACGTTACAGCCAAGCGCCTTGCTAAGAAAAGCACATCCGCCGGTTGCGATCACAACAGCACCTGCATGAACGGTCCAGGCATCACCAGTTTGCGTCTGCACGCCGGATGCGCCGCCAACCCCGTGTTCATCAACAAGCAGCTCTAGGGCCGGGCTGTGATCCAGTATTTTCACGCCAGCTTTCTTCACAAGCTTCCTCATCAACCGCATATATTCAGGTCCTTGCAGCCCACGCTTATGCAGATTGCCGTCGTCATCCATCGGGAAAGGATATCCCGCATGACCCAGCCGGTTCATATTCTCGTACGTCCGGTCGAGCACGCGGTCCATCCAGCGGTGCTCGGCAAGCCGGCCGCCCATTTCGTAACGGCTGGCCTTCGCCTCCTCCCGCAGCTGCTGATCCGGCTTCACATACCAGACGCCGGTGCCCGAAGGTGCCGTTGCTCCGCTTGAGCCGCAATACCCTTTGTCGGCCAGAATAACTTTTGCCCCTTGTGAAGCTGCTGTAATAGCCGCCCATGTCCCGGCAGGTCCGCCTCCGATAACCAGTACATCCGCTTGCAATTGAATAGTACCGCTTGACAATAAAATCGACATTTCCTTATCCCCCTCATGAACTAATTAATTGAATATTTAGACTATTATTGCGTTAGAAAGCTTAACCAGCGCGAACAGCCTTGAATGCCAGTAAAACACTAACCCTTATAGCCGTCACGCCAGTTCAGCCAGCGAATCTCAAGACCTTTCATTAACGAATCAATCAGCTTGCCAATAATAGCAAAGATAATAATGCCAACGAATATAACGGAAGTCTCCGAGTTCTGCTTTGCCTCATTAATGAGGAAGCCGATCCCTGACCGGGAGCCGATTAGCTCCGCTACGACAAGTCCGATCCATGACACGGCAAGCGAGATGCGCACACCGATCAGAATATCGGGAAGCGAGGCCGGGAGAATCAGTCTGGTCATTCGTCTGAGCGGACTAAAGCCCAATATTCGTGACACTTCAAACAGCTTATTGTCCACATTCCGGATGCCAAGAAACGTATTGATGTACAGCGGGAAGAACGAGCCTGTTACGATAATGGCGATTTTGGAGGTTTCTCCGAAACCGAACCACAGGATAATGAGCGGGGCAATGGCAAGATGCGGGACAAGCCGCAATAACTGAATGCTGGGATCAAGCAGATACTGGGCTTTCCGGAAGAGCCCTGTCAGCAACCCGAGCAGCAGCCCTGCAGCTCCTCCGATGAGGAAGCCAAGACCGGCGCGGCCCATGCTGACGAATAGATGGTGAAGAAGATTTTCCGATGTCGCAAGCGCCCAGAATGCTTTCAGAATAGAACCCGGCGACGGCATGAACATGGGAGAGATGTATCCGGCCGATGCGGCAATCTGCCACAGAATAAGGAGAACGGCAGGGATGGCTGCCCCTATCACAATGTCCTTAAATATAGTCGCTGCCAGCTTGGATGGCTGCCATCTGCGCCTTGCCTTACCACCGGCTTTCCTCCCTCCGGTCAGCCCCGCTTCAAGCTTGGCTTCCGGTGCTGCTTGTGGAGGAACGATAGCTTCGAGTGAATTGCTCATTTTTCCCAACCTCCTGTCTATCCGTTATAGCGGTCCTTCCATCGGAGCAGCCGGCGCTCGATTACTGCGAGCAGCGTGTCGGTGAACAACCCCAGTATGGCGAATATAAAGATGCCCACAAAGACGACCGGCGTATCGGCAAACTGCCTGGCATCCGACATCATATAACCGATCCCCGAGGTCGAAGCAATCAGCTCCGCAACAACCAGACCAAGCCAGGACAATCCAATCGACAAGCGTGCGCCCAGAATAATATTAGGGAGCGCTGCAGGCAATATGAGCCTTGTCACTTGCTTAAAGCGGCTGAAACCAAGCACTCTTGCCACTTCAAACAGCTTATTGTCCACATTGCGGATCCCGAGAAACGTATTGATATACAGCGGGAAAAAGGCACTTTTGGCGATTAGCAGCACTTTGGATTCCTCTCCGATCCCGAACCATAAAATAAACAGCGGCACTACAGCAAGACTTGGGATCATCCGGATCATTTGGATAGCAGGATCCAGCAGCTTCTCCGTCCGGCGGAATAATCCGACAGCTATGCCAAACACTAATCCGAGCGAACCGCCAAGCGCAAAGCCGAACAATGCTCTCGTCACGCTTACGCGAATATTCGTCCATAAGTCTCCGGAAGCAGCCAGGGAAATTGCCGATTCCACAATCGTATATGGTGTCGGGAACAGCAATTCCGAGATGTAACCGTAATGCCCCAATACCTGCCATAAGACCAGTAAGGTTACCGGAAAGACAAGGGCTAGCCCCGTAAGCGCCAGCTTGCTTGGCGTTTTGCCTGCTGTTGCAGCTTGACTGCTCATCATTCATCACCGCTTTCACCGAATCATCGTGCAGGACAAGTAACAAACAAAAAGGAGGCATCCTCAAATGATGTGAGAATGCCTCCGTTAGAACGGTGGACCGTTTTATTAATCTTGTTAATTCCTATTGATTAACTGTGATATAAGATTAGCATGGAGAATTTTGACTGTCAATACATGACTGTAAATTCCGTACCTCAGACGTAAAAGGTGTGCGGTACTTAGGAGGGACAGCCTACTTTTCACTAAAAAAAGCACCATGGCCTTATAAAGGCCATGATGCTTCCATCCTATCGTTCTTTTATTTACGCAGCAGCCGTAACGTTCTTCGCACGCTTTGATTGCTTGCGGATCACCAGTGTAAACGGAATCGCGATAACGGCAATATAGGTCGCGATCGTAAAGACATCGTTCACGCTAAGCGTAAAGGCAAACAGCGGAATAACCGCAGCATTTTCCGCGCCGGATTGCGTCAGATCGGCAACATGCGTAATCGTGTGCGAGGCCAGCAGCGAAGTAAACAAGGCAATGGCGAATGAGCCGCCTACGTTGCGGACCCAGTTCGTTACCGAGGAGGCATGCCCTACCATCTGCGGCTGAATCTCCTCCATGCCGGCAGTGCTTGTCGCAGCAGCTGCAAACGATACGCCCAGGTTACGGACAGCCATCCAGAAGATCACATAGAAGTGCGAGCTGTCCGTGTGCAGATGGGTCATCTCATAGCTTCCGATTATGATAAGGACAAGTCCGCCGATTGTCATCCATTTGGCGCCAACCATCGGATACAGCTTACCTGCGAGCGGCATGGCAAGCGCCATAACCAGCGATGAAGGAAGCAGGATTAGTCCCGTTTCCATCGGTGTAATCTGCTGTACATTTTGCAGGAATAACGGTACAAGCAAGGTACCCGAGTAGAGGCTAATTGTAATGATCGTGTTGGCCACTAACGTAATCGAGAACCGGTAATTGCCGAATACTCGCAGGTTAAGCAAAGGATTTTCCGTTCGAAGCTCATGCCAGATGAAGACAATCAGCATAAGAGCACCCAATCCGAACAAGCCCAGCACTTTGGCGGAATCCCAGCCCCACTGCCGCCCTTCACTCAAGGCCAGCAGCAGCGATACGCTGCTGAGCACAACGGTCGTGAGACCAAGCTTATCCAATAGTTTGACCGCGCCGATTCGTACATCCGGAATCATCGCAATAATAAACAAGATCGCCACAATACCGATTGGCACGTTCATAAAGAAAATCCAGCGCCAGTTGAACTGCTGAATCAGCCAGCCGCTGAGTGTTGGCCCGAATGCCGGTGCCAGCATGCCGGACAAGCCCCAGATACTAACGGCAAACGGTTGTCTTTCTTTTGGAATGATTTGAAAAATAATCGTCATTGTCGCAGGCATTACAAGCCCCGTAAAGATGCCTTGAATAATCCGGAAGGCAATGAGCGATCCGGCATTCCAGGCGAAGCCGCACAATAAGGAGAAAATGACGAAGCCGATCATGGCATAAAGATACACATTTTTATACCCGAATTTATCCCCCAGATAGCCCGACAACGGTGCTATCGTACCGAGGGAAAGCATAAAGCCGGTTAGTGTCCACTGCACCGTGCTCAAATCCGAATGGAAGTCCTGCATAAAAATCGTAAGCGCGACATTAATCGTACTTATCCCGAGAATACTCAGGAACGCGCCAAAAAATATAGCAATCATAATCGGCCAGAATCGGATATCCTGGTTAGATGATGTACTCATTAGTTCCTCTACTCCTGTCTATATTGGCCAATGGGCCGTTTGTAGAAATGATCATACTGCAAAACCTATCCAAAGTAAACTCATTTACATAAAATTAGTTTAGTTTGACCAATTTCATATTCCCTAATATTCGTGTATACTTCTTACATAGGAAGAGAGGTTGAATGCTTCATGGAGACAACCAATAACGAAACGCAGAGCTGCCGATACACGGATGAAACAACCAAAAACAAATATGTAATAAAGCTTCTGCATCCCGTTAAGACAAACGGCTTTCAGGGACTTCGCATGGATGACATCGCCAAGACAATGGATTTGTCCAAAGCGACCTTATATAAGTACTTTCCTTCTCGTGACGAGATTATAGAACGATTAACGGCCCTATATATTAAATATGTGGTGTGTGATGAAGCTAAGCTGATGGAAGGAAGCGCCGAGGCATATGTCCAGGGCTTTCAGTCCACCTTCTCCCAGACGCTTCTTATTGCAAACTATGGAACGGAGCCCTTTTTCCAGGATTTGCGCGAGGTATATCCGCAATTGATGGCTTCGATTGAAGTTGCGATCAGTGATCGCAACGGCCGTCTGCGGGAATTTTATGAACGTGGAATTGCGGAAGGGTATATGAATGATTTGAATGCCATGCTGTATATTTTGCAAGATGAGCTTATCCTGCAAAAGCTTCTCGATCCGCATTATTTGATGAGGAATAATTTGACGCTGCGTAACGCAATCTGGGACTATTATCTGATCAAGAAGCAGCAGCTGTTCAAGCCAGAAGTGCTTGCCCAGATCAATGACGAAGCTATGTCAGAGAAAGTCGATTATTTGGTTAGAAAAATCACTTTCGGTGTGGCTTAAGCGTTTTTCAGAAAGCTGCTTTTGGTTTTCTGAAAAATCGCGGTTCCCAAGCGTTTTCTCGAAAGATGCTTTTGCTTTCGAGAAAATCGCAGTTTCCCAAGCGTTTTTCAGAAAGCTGCTTTTGGCTTTCTGAAAAATCGCGGCTCTCCAAGCGTTTTCTCGAAAGATGCTTTTGCTTTCGAGAAAATCGCGGTTCCCCAAGCGTTTTCTCGAAAGACGCTTTTGCTTTCGAGAAAATCGCGGTTTCCCAAGCGTTTTCTCGAAAGATGCTCTTGCTTTCGAGAAAATCGCTGTCTGGCTGCGTTGGAATTCATGCAGCGTAATGCACCGTTTTCGCCCAGTAACTTAAGCTACATTGGATTACATGCCGTATAATCCAATCATTTCAGAGGAGGAAGCCGGGCTTGTGCATTTTTATTGGAGTAAATCCAACGTAGTACCGGACGACCTCCAGTGTAACCTCATTTTACTGGAGTAAGTCTAATGTAGGATGCTTCAGCGTTTTCCCCAAGCATATAAACCAAGAAAAGCAGCTTTGTTGGGATAGCCCCCGCAAAGCTGCTTCTCATTTACGCCTTCTTTTTCGCTCCAGCATGCAAAAGATACGAGTACAGGTACGGTACAACGACACTTAGCAGAATACCAATCGCCAGAACTACAATGAGCCACTTCGCAGGCAGCAGGCAAGCTCCCAGAAGCATCAAAATCCCCGCAATAAACCATAACCTCGCGCCTATTCGGTGCGTCATGCGCCAATTGTTCTCGTCGGAAATCGCCCAAGGCGTCTTGATCCCGACAAAGAAGTTGCTGCGGAGCTGACCCATCCGGTTGCCAATGACCATCCACATTACACCCAATCCGCCAATAACGATATTAACAAAAGGCAGATCATAATCGAGATTTTGCAGCATCATCAGCACAAAGGCTCCATGGATAAACAGGCTGACGGTCCACCGCATCAGCATGTAATAACCGCTAAATCGGGCATAATTATCACGGCGCGGGTCTACGGTTCTTATCACCGATAGGAAGACGGGCAGCACAATGCCAATACCTGCGTATACAAGCCACATGTTGGATTTAGCCATCGTACCGTCCTGCTCGCCGTTAATATTGTAATGACTGCCCACTACATCCGGAAGCTGATGATTAAATAGGAGAAACACAATCCCGAAGATAGCAGCATTAACGAAGAGCAAGATCCAATCCTGCTTTGACCAAAATACGGTTTGTTTTGTCGTTTCATTCATGTCTATTCATTCCCCTTTCGTACCGAGCATCCCGAGGAACCAGCCCATCGCTTCCTGCACGACGGTCATATTAAGCGAGTACACCCGGTTCTGGCCTTGCCGTTCTTCTGTAACGAGCTTCGCTTGCTTAAGCAAGTTCAAATGATGAGAAATACTTGGCTTAGAAATATTAAACTGATCGGCAATTTGTCCGGCGGATAAATCCTGTTCCCTCAGCATCTGAAGAATTTGACGACGGGTTGGGTCAGACAACGCCTTAAAAGCATCATTCAAGTGGCTCACCCTCTTACGAATCATTTGATATTTAGATAATAATCTAAATATCAAATTAAAGCAAGAGCAATTAAGGCTTATTTTCAATTTTTAGATTTCCACTAGCAAAGAAAACCCTGCAACCAATTGGTTGCAGGGTTCACGATTCAATCGATTATTAAGGATTAATACCCGTAAACATCAAAGCTCCAAAGCGAGTAACCCCATTGGGTGCCGCGCTCCGTGCCCAGCATGCGTACATATCGGCCGCTGCCGTTTACATTCTGATCAAGATCGCTGCCCGTGCCCGTAGTTGTGCTGTACAGGTCGGTCCAGCTGTTGCCGTCCGCCGAAATTTGCAGCTTGAACGACTTGGCATATGCCGTCTCCCATTTCAGCTTGATGCTGGTCACCGTACGGCTTTGCCCAAGATCCACTGTAATCCACTGCGGATCAGCGCCTGTCACCGATCCCCAGCGCGTGCCAGGGTCATTGTCCACCGCCGAAGCAGGAACAAACGGTTCCTGATAAGATGAAGCTGTTGCCGTCTTGCCTGTCGACAAGAGCGTAGAGTTCGAGGCTGTTGCCGCATGGCCGTATACTTCAACCTCAAACAGCGAGTAGCCATATATTGTGCCGCGCTCGGTCATATTAATCCGGACATAACGCCCTGTTCCCGTTACGTTGAAGTCATCGGTTCCGCCGTCACCGGTTGTTGTTGTATAAATGTCAGACCAGCTTGAGCCGTCCGCCGATACTTGAACCTTGTACGATTTGCCGTACGCCGTCTCCCAGCTCAGCTTCACTCGGCTTAGCTGCTGCGAGGAACCAAGATCAATGGTAAGCAATTGCGGATCTGCATTTGCAGCCGATGACCAGCGGGTTTGCGCATTGCCATCCACCGCATTAGATCCGGCAAAGGGAGCTTCCGTCGATGATACCGTTACCGTCTTATTCAGTGCAACGTTAGTATCGGTTCCATTGTTGCCGCCATTGCCGTTGTCACCGCCGTTATCTCCGCCGCTGCCAATTGGAGCCCAGTTATCGCCCGTATTGGTGTTCACCATCGGATTTACCGAAACCAGCGATTTGGCTGCCACGACAGCCGTACCCGTCGTTCCGGCAGCGTTCTTGAACGTTACCGTTACAGGGCTTGCCGTCGGGTTCCAGATTTGAGCGGTATATGCGCTTCCTTTCTTGTACACCGTTGCGCTTGTCCAGCCGGTTGCCCAGACGTCCTTCGTGCGGGTGCCAAGCGTCTGCATGTTATGGATGAACCAGTAGGTATTGAAAATTTCGTTCTTCTGCATGCTTGTCGCGCTCCATTTGTTAATGACCGCCTGCGGGTCGCTTAACGCCTGGATCGGCCATACGATATGGTACCAATCTGTTTCCGGACCGCCATTGTCCGCTACAAAGCCGCTGTACAGACCAGCCGCTTTGCCCGGTACAAGGCTGTAGCTTGTCAAATATTCCGCCGTCGGCAGCCAATGGATGCCGTATACATAAACCGGATCCCCGTTAAAGAAAGTACCATAGAAGTTTGATGCCCCATACACTTGTCCAACTGTTTTGTGCGTATACTGCGGAATCCAGTTGTCGCCGTCGTAGTTGAACCAGTATTGCATCACCGCGTTCAGCTCGGTCGTAAAGCCGTAGATCGCAGCGTTGCGGAATGCCGTATCCCCGTTCGTCAGCGCCCACATATATTGGCCAACCCAGCCAAACAAGGATTCGCCTGCCGCTTCCTGGTTGTTGCCGTTGTCATTATCCGCATAGCCGCCTGCCCATGAATGGCCTTCATAAGGGTCAAAGCTGCGGAAGAACGGGAACATGGAATCCGTACGCGAAGGGTTCGCATAGTCCCGGACAAGATGATCGATCATCGGCCCGTATTGGGTCTTGAAATCATTATCGAAGGTTGCCAGTACAGCGGAAGCAAATACATAGTAGCCATACGTGAAGTGATGGTCCGTAATGCCGTTGTTCGCGCCAAACTCACTGGATTTGTAATACGTCGTACCCCAATCGGAGTTATAGTACAGGAAGTAATCCTGTTCACCATTCGTGTACGTATACCAGTCGGTCAAAATGGACTTGATCCGCGACAGGAATTTATCCCGGTAAGCCGTCTCGCCAAGCTCATTGGCTGCCAGGGCGCCCATCGCAAGCGGATGAAGCTTCTTGCCTTGCCAGTAAGCATCGGCAGCCATCAGATTGCTGGTGGTTTCTTCATCCAGCGCTTTCAGGTAGGACACCATCAGCGATCTGTCATAAGCGGAATCCGTCGGCTCTGTGAATTGCGGCACGATGCCGTAGAACCGGTCAACCGTCGTAAAGGCATTGCCTTCACGAACTTTCAATGTCCCGCGGACGGATGGATAGGTCAGCGCCGTAAGCGGAGTCGAAGACACTTTCCATTGATGCGGAAGCAGCGTGGTGAGCGCCTGATTCGAGAAGCCCGTGCGCTTCAGCGCCGTCGTCAAGGTGTAATCCGTTGTCACTTGCGAGGTTGATTCGTTATAGTTGTAGTTCACTTTGGTATCCGTTACGAATGCATAAGCATGCTGGTAATAGTAGTTCAGGTTCGAAGCAGCCGGCATAGCTGCGATGGACAGATAGTTTCCGCCGCTGCCAAGCTGGATTTTAACCTTAGCTCCAACCTTCTTAAACACCGTTCCTGCAGGAGCAAAAATTCCATAGTAACGGGTATGGGAAGCGCCGCTGCCATCCGTATTCACCAGCTTCACGCCGATGTGGTCGGTTGTCAGGGTTGCGCCTTCCGTTGTCAGAACGGAGTTTCCGTTGTCGTCAAACAGCTGCGTAATCAACGAAGAGTAAATCTCTACCGAGTTCGGGTCAGCGAAGGTATTGTAAACGTAAGGAGAACCTTTGACGAAGGTGGATTTCATTTTGTCCGTCGCATCGTCACTTACAACCGCATCCACGGACCAGTCTCCATACCCGGTTACACGGGTTTGAATCTTGGAAGTATTGATGCTGTTTGACATTACATACAAATCCGGATTGCCGTCGGCATTTACCGCTCTGCCATCCGAAGACAGCCAGCCTGCTCCCGGATTCAGGATGCCAAGACCTTGCTGGAAGTACTTCGCTTTCAGCGGCAGGGTCACCAGATAGTCGCCATATGGTTTGATCAGAATCGATTGCCACCAGTCATTCGAAGGAATTGGCGTCTGAATGTTAGAGGATTTGTTCGCCGGATATTTCGGTTGCGGCATATGGATGTCATTCATTAGATAGCTGCCGGAGCCCGATTGCACCGCACTAGGTGTAGGCAGTGCCGGAATCGTATAAACCGGCTGCGGCTGACCTGCGATATAATCATATACCTCAAGCTCAAGCAGCGAGTAGCCAAAGCTTGTTGCGCGTCCGATGCCGTTCATCCGAACGTAACGCCCGTTTGTATATAGCGGGATCTCTTGTTTTCCGCCCGCAAAGTGAAGCTCGCGATAGACGGTTGTCCATTGCGTGCCGTTATTCGATACTTGAACATCATAAGCCCGTCCGGCTGCTGCTTCCCAGTTCAGCACGACACGACCGATCTGGTGAGAGGAGCCAAGGTCAACGTAGATCCATTCACTGTCCGTTGCATTCGACGACCAGCGTGTTGCTGCGTTGCCGTCTACCGCATTAGCCGCCACTGTCGAGCCCGGCGGCAAATAAGCGGAATTTTCAGTCGAAGATGCAGTCACCGGTTTGTTAAGCGCAACGTTTGGACCGTACACCACCGGAGGAGCCGTTGAACCGCCTGTACCGTATACTTCAAATTCCAGAATCGAATAGCCATAAGCGGCAAGAGCGCGCTGCGTGCCGTACACTCTGACATAACGGCCGCTTCCCGCAAGAGTCAGATCATCAACACCGCCGTCTCCGGCCGTTGTCGAATAGACATCGTTCCAGGTTGATTCGTCACTGGATACCTGGATTTTATAAGCCGTCGCATAAGCGCCTTCCCAGTTAATCTTCACGCGGTCAATCGTGGCATTCGCACCAAGATCGACATAAAGCCATTGCGGATCTACGCCCCACTGGCTTCCCCAGCGGGTGCCGGTTGAGCCGTCTACTGCCAGATTGGCCGCATTGCCGCCTTCCACGGAAGAGGCGTATGCGGTTTTATTTTGCGATAAAAGATAAGAGCCTGCGGCATGTGCCTCACGGATAAACAAGAACGATACGAGCGAAACCAGCATGACCGCGCACAACGTTAGTAGAAGCAGCTTTCTCGCCGCCCGTTCCCGATACATCATATACATTCGTCTATTTCCTCCCTAATCTACCTCATTGTTCTTGGCTATTCTTGGCTGGAGTTCAATCGCATGATTTGCCTCCCTACAACCCTCCTTCCTCAATCAACGATTGCTGGCAACGCTTTCATCGCCATGCACGGTTTAGTATACTGCCGCTGGATATAGGAAGAACATGCCAATATTTAGCGTTTTATGCCAAGATATCTTGTGCTTGTCCGGTCCCGATCAGATAACCCCGGTACCCTGTTCGGTCGGCCAATAAAAAGTCAGCCCTTAGCCACAAGCCCCAGCTCCAGGCGTACTCGGCCTTACATGGGAGATAAGATTCCTCAAGGGCCCTATCTAGCTCCGCGCACGCAAAAATAAAACACTTAAGGTCCCTTAGGGGCCTTAAGTGCTTCCCATTCGCCCGATTTCCGGGCAGTCCTGCCCCCGCATTACACATCCAGCGAATTGCTGTTCGCTGGTTGTACCTCCGACTTGCGGTTCAGCATAATATTGCGAAAGTAGATAAAGACGCTCGGCAGCTGGCCAAGCAGAAAGACCGGATCCCTGCGGTAGATCGCGTAGATGGACAAAACCGCGCTGCCCAGAATGCTGTAGATCCAGAAGGACTGCGGAACGACGGTCTTCTTCGCTTTCTCGCTCGCAAGCCATTGGGTAATAAACCGCATCGTAAACATGATCTGTCCGATAAAACCAAAGATAATCCATCCCATGTTGCCGGCCGACACATTTCCTATTATCGAATGCCACCACATGATTAATGGCCTTTAATCTGATAGCGAATGACCCGTTTGCGGAGCCAGCCAATAACGATCGCATCCATGAGGCCTACAAAAGCCCGATTAAATACACCGTATTTGGATACGCCGTGCTGTCTTTCCTGATGGGATACGGCTACCTCAACCACCTTAAATCCGTTGATTTTCGCCAAAGTCGGCAGGAACCGGTGCTGTCCCTCGTATAAGTAATAGCTGTCCGCCACTTCGCGCTTCATCAGCTTCATCGGGCAGCCGGTATCGTAGATTTGATCGCCTGTCAGCCAGTTGCGCACGCCGTTGCCGACACGGGACGAGACCTTCTTCACGACGGTGTCTCTCCGTCTTACGCGTTTGCCGTTCACGAAATCCATATTCGGAATGTACGGCATCAGCTTAAAAATATCCCGTGGATCGGTCTGAAGATCCGCGTCTATCAGCGCCACGAGCTCGCCGGTCGAGCCCTTCAGTCCAGCGTAGATCGCCGCCGTCTGGCCGCAGTTTTTCTCGAAATGTATCACCCTCACATGAGGATCCTGCTGCACCAGCTCATCCAGCAGAAGAGCGCTTCGGTCCTTACTGCCATCGTTTACAAGCACGATTTCATAGCTTTCTACTTTTTCTTTCACCGCGTTTGTAATCGATTCATGCAGCAGCTTAATATTTTCTTCTTCGTTATAAATTGGCGCAACGACCGATAATTTAACCATGTCTATTCCCCCTGTACCATGTAACAAACTTGTGTATTCCTTCGGCAAAATCGGTCTGTGGCCGGTAGCCGAACAGCCGATTCGCTTTGGATACGTCTGCATAGGTCTGCTCCACATCTCCCGGCTGATTAGGCAACGTGCAAATAAGAGCTTTTGTGCCAATCTCCTGTTCCAAGCTTGCAATCAAATCTCGGAGCGTAATGGTTCGGTTCGTGCCCAGATTCACAACTTCATAGACGCGATCCTTCTGTTCCACGTACGATAAAGCGCCCAGAATACCCGCAATAATATCGCCGATATACGTGTAGTCTCGCCTCGTAGTGCCTTCGCCGTACATCGTCAGCTCTTCGCCCCGGTCGAGCATCTTCACGAATTTGTGAATGGCCAGATCCGGCCGCTGCCGCTCTCCATAGACGGTGAAAAACCGCAGCATAATCGTATCGATATGATGCAGATGGTAGAAGGTATGCCCCAGCACCTCACAGGCCTTCTTGGTCGCCGCGTAAGGAGAAATGCTGAAATCGACGATATCCTCCTCGGAAAAAGGAACCTTCTTGTTGTTCCCGTACACAGAAGAGGAAGACGCGCAAAGCCATTTGCGGACGCCATGCTTGCGCATCGCCTCCAGAATATGAAGGGTTCCCTTCACATTTACATCCTCGTACAACAGCGGATCCTCAATGGAAGGCCGTACACCCGCCATTGCCGCCAAATGAATAACCGCATCAATCTTCTCGCTATCGAACACGGCATCCAGCTCGTCCATGCTTCGGATATCTGCCACAACCAGCCGGTAATGATCCGATTCTACGACGGTCTGAAGCTTGGCCAAATCCCCCGGCTTATCCTCTGAATAGAGATGTGGAAATACCGACCCTGTACTACTCAGGATATTCCTGATTTTGGTTTTATAGTCGTATACGTCATTGAAATTATCGATATTAATGACACGGTGGCCTTGAGCCAACAGCTGCTCGCATAGATGGGAGCCGATAAAACCCGCTCCCCCGGTTACGCAATACGTCTTCATTGTGCCTCCCGCAATGGATACCCGTGCTCACTTGCGCCGACTGGGTAGTATTGGAACCATTGACGGACGGATGAATCCCCGGACATACGAAAGATCCGCGCTGCCGTCTTCCTTAGCAGGCGTTCCTACTGCAATAAACAGGATATCGCTCGACTGCACGACTTGCTGAGCGCTTGTGGTAAAGCTTAGATTCCCATTGCGGAGGCCGCTATGCAGCAGCTCTTCCAGCCCTGGCTCATAAATCGGAGAAATGCCTTGGTTCAGACGATCGATCTTGGCCTCGTATACGTCCATGCAGGTAACCCGGAAACCATAACTGGAAAGCACAGCACCATGGACAAGTCCAACGTACCCTGTACCCATTACTCCTACGTTAACCATTTGTACCACCCCATTATTTTGGTGATAAATATTTAGTTTACCAACTTAACTATAATCATAATAATGAGAAATATGATATATTTCAAGTATAAACAATTAACAACTTACGGATTGGAGCAGGTATGGACAAAGATAACCAGCTGGAGATCATACAACGTTTGAGGGAATCATTTACGCGCTTTACAAAAGCCGAATGGAGACAGAAGTCGTTTAACGGGCTTAACCGGAGCGAGCTTCGCATTTTGTTTTGTATCATGGCGAATACGGATGACGGAAATCCCAAGATCAAAGTGTCCGATATCAGCAAGAAGCTGCTGGTCACCACCCCTACCGTCACTCAGCTTATCAAAAAACTGATGGCAGACGGGCTTGTGAAACGAACAGTGGATCCGGACGACAGACGTTCCGTGGGAATCGAGCTGACCCCTAAAGGAGAGCAGATTACAAAAGCGGCGGATGAGCAGTTTAACCAGCATCTTGGCGGCCTGATTGAGCATTTAGGCGAGGAGAATAGCTTGATGCTCGCTGAGTTATTGGGGAAGGCATATAACTACTATAATGAAAAAGATAAAACAAGCATAAACAGGCGTTCGTAAAGTTAGAAAAAGAGAGGGATATCCCTCTCTTAATTACATATTATTAAGATTTTTCATAGAGTATGACTTCGATTTACAATCCGATATTATTCTTCAGACCTTTATAGCTGCCGGCATCGGGGAATCCGTCTTGCGCAAGCAGCTTAACCCTGACCTGCATCAGATTACTCATTATATGTCACGCCTCCGATTGAGATGACTTCCATTGTCGTTGACCGATATTTCGACCTTGCTCCATCTGCTCTTCCAGTTTTTCTTCGCAAGACGCTTCTCATAGATCTGCATAAGTGCCGTCGATTGTTCAAAATGAGCCGTCGGACGGATAACAAAGCCGAGCAGATCCTCGATTCCGCAAGGCGCAGACAGAACAACCCTGCCGTGTTCATCTAACGTTAACCCTAGCGCGGTGACCGTCTCCGGAAACTTGGACATCGCATCAACGGATGAGGTATATGGTTGAATATCGTCATTATTGACAAGATGCATTCTCGCCTGGTTTTTGACCGACCAAGGAATGTCGGGGTGTTTCTCTCTCAGGCGCTCTTCCAGTACTTTCTCCAAGACTTCATCCGGCGCGGAAGGATCATAATAAATCACGTCCACATCCGGCAGCGAGAAGCGTTCCGTATAACCGTGCAGATAATCCCATACCTTGGACCTTACAAAGCCGGCACATACCCACGAATCGGGCAGATTCAAAGCCTTTGCCGCATGTAAAACCTCCATCATCCACTCGTCTTCCATCACGAGTTGAATGATATCCTGTTCGTTCTTAAGCCGTCGCAAGATAACCCTCCTCATCGAACGTAAGTTCTCTTAATCAGGATACATGATCTGGAAGGGAATGCAACATCCCAAGGCAAACTGTCGTATAATGAAAACAAAAAAAGCAAAGCCCATAACTTCAGGCTTCGCTTGTATATTAATGGAGGCTTCGCACCTTATGATCTTGCATAAAGGCGAGAGGTTATTTCTGCAGGGTGAGTCGGGACCACTCTTCCACCTTCGCAGCGGGCTGCTCAAAATCTTACGAGTTCACCCTGACGGCTCGCAAATTCTGGTGAACATCATTGTACCGGATGAAATCATTCCGCATCATTCTCTCATTACTCCTAACCCCTACTTCGGCACCGCAATCGCCCTTGTGACCTGCGAAGTGGATGTTCTTCCCGCTGCCTCTTGGTATCAGGAGCTGGAGCAGCAACCCGACCGGTACCGCTCCATTGCCCTGCAACTGCAGGACAAGCTGCGTATGATGCAGCAAAGGATTGATCAATTAACCGCAATCGCACCGGCGGACAAGCTGCGGAAGCTTGAAGCCTGGTTCGATCATTATATCTCGCCGGAAGCGCTGACCGATGTCCTGACCCAAGATGAGATTGGGCAGTTTATCGGCCTCCGGCGGGAGACCATTAACCGGCTGCTGCGTGCCAAGAAAGAGGGCTGAAAATGATCATCCGTACGGTATTTAGTTTGTAACGGCCGCTTTTTCCGATTCCTCGTCAAGACTGCCGGCTGGACCAAAGAATTCGTAATGGATATCTGCTGCAGGAACTCCCCACTGCAGAAGCAGGCGGTTGATATGAGCCATAAACGGAGTTGGTCCGCAGAAATAGAACGCAGCATCCTTCGACGGAATGATCTCCTGCAGCCACGGCAGGTCGATATAACCTTCCTTATGGAATACTCCCGTATCCTGCGCCGTAGGCTGGGCATAACACCAGTGAGCCGTTGCTCCGGATGTTTGGTTTACCTTTTCCTCTACCTGCTGCTTCAGAGCATGGAAGTCTCCGCTCTGAGCCGCATGGATAAAGGTAACCTGACGGTCAGATTTCGTATCCGCAAGCGTATTCAGCATGCTGACCATTGGCGTCAAGCCTACGCCCCCGCTGATCAGAACAACCGGACGGGCATCCTTCAGATCAAGCGTGAAATGACCGGCAGGCGCAGACAGCAAGAGCACATCGCCTTCCTTCACCTGTTCATGCAGGTATACCGAAACAACACCGGCAGGCTTCCCTGGCAGAGCATCCTCCCGTTTGACCGAGATTCGGTAATAAGGCTTGCCCGGCGCATCCGACAGGCTGTATTGGCGGATATGGGTGTTTGTCTCACCTGGAATATCCAACTTCACGCTCACATATTGCCCTGGTTCAAACGAAGCGATTGCTCCTCCATCCTGCGGCACCAGATAAAAGGATGTAATAACGCTGCTCTCCCGCACCTTGCGCTCCACCCGGAATTCCCGGTAACCGGCCCACCCTCCGTGCTGCTCCTCCGCTTCCTTATACATCTCCGTTTCCACACTGATAAACACACTCGCGATCACGCCGTAGGCTTCGGCCCATGCATTCAGAATTTCATCGGTTGCAGCATCGCCCAGCACCTCTTTGATCGCTTGCAGCAGATTTTGCCCGACAATCGGATATTGCTCTGCTGTAATGCCAAGACTGCGGTGTTTATGTGCGATTTGCTTGACAGCCGGCAGGATGGTCTCAAGCTTGTCAATATATTTTGCGGCTGCATAAACGGCATTCGCTAGTGCGGTCTGCTGTTTGCCTTGTCTTTGATTCGCATGATTAAATACATTCATAAGCTCGGGATGACTGGTAAACAATAATTGATAGAACCGTTTCGTAATAGCCGTTCCGTGAACCTCAAGCACCGGTACAGTCGATTTAATGATCGCTATCGTTTTTTCACTTAGCATGAAGCTCTCCCCGCTTTCTTAACTTGTTATGCTCCAAGTATACGGAAGAGTGCCCTCCCGCCGGTGTGATTCCAATCACACCAAATCGGAACGATATGTGAAGATAGTTTTTCCGGATTCAGGTAATCTGATCCCAGACATGTCCATCCCGCACGACTTCCACGTCATTTAACTTCATTCATTTAAGCCTCCTAGATTGTAAGCGTTAAACTCACCCCGCCTATTAACCTGAGTATGGAGGATAAAAAGCGCCGCGGCGTGGCTATTTTGAACCAAATAAACTAGGCGTTTGTGCTCATTTATTGATGAAAAGGGCGAATTTACATTTTCAATACTTCCTAATTAACAATCATCAAACAAAACTGAACTATTCTATTATTACTATATAAATAAATAGAAAGAAGTGAGTAAAGTTGAAAAGAAAATTGCTTTTATCCACTATTGTTGCTCTAACCATGTTGTTTAGTCTGGCTTACGGTGCATGGGCTGCGTCTAATCCGCAACTTAGCGACAGCTTGAAACCGGTAAAACAGGATAATCATGGACAGTCTAAGAAAATAACTCCGTTGGGATTTTCGTCTAACGTAAGAGTGTCGGACACATTTTCGTTTAAAACATCTTCAACGATAGATCTATTGAATATTACAAGCGGCAGTGTTCCACCTTATATTTCAATAAATGATGGAAAGGATAAACTAGATTTGTCTCATGCTAAAATTAGTGTGCTCAAAGGCACTGATGGAATAGCCTACGCGATAACGAATTTACCTGCCGTAAATAAAGCTAAATCTTACGGGCTGCAAATTAGTAATTCTAAAATTTCTTTGAAAAAAGCTGCTTTCAAACCGGCAAATTCTTCTAACACTAATCTTAGAATGCTAAATAACGCCATTCATCTATCAAGCATCGACAACGCAAATAGCTCTATTTATATGATCCCTCAATATGATGTTGAACAATTGCTTGCTGAAATCGATTCAACGGACCATTCGATTCAACATTATTCCGTTACAGATCGTTCGGGAAACGAAAAAAGGTTATCTGATGAAATCTTAAATAATGATAGACTAACTGTAGTTGCTGAAGACGGAACATCCAAATCGTATACCATCCAACTATCAACTTTAAAAGCAAACCTGCAGCAATATACAGCAGGTCAAACCCAGGATGTAATATTGGAATATTCCATCAATAAAACCACTCCGGAAAGAAAATATTTGTACGGCACGTTAACCTTTCATTTGCCGGATGGAATAACAGTTTCTCCTACCGATACGTTTGATTTAATTGGCCGCGGCTTCGTACAATTAAATGATGCGGCTATCGCTTCCGCAAAAGACTATAACCATTCGGGAAGAAACTGGGTTAGAGATATAAATTCAAATGAAGATTTACGAACAAAAGTGGCCATAACGGACGGTGGAAAAACGGTTTCTATAAAGGATACTGATTTTAGCGCATACAATGGCGTTGATGTTACGCTTGTTTTGAAAAACAAAAAAATGCCAAGTCATGGCGGAAACTTCAGCGCAACTTTTAGCGGCAAGGCTTATTCAGGAACACCTCGCGAAGCGGATTATACGGAAACAGGGACGGTAAAATTCAATATCGCTGCTAATGCAACCAATTTAGTTAGAAAAGCTGCTGATGTCTCCTATAACACCCCAACAACCGTTGTGCTGGAAGCTGATTCATTGAATAAACAAGCAAGCGTTTATGCAAGTTTAGACAAAGGTTTAACTTGGGTGAACACAGGAACCGTTCTAAAATCACAACAAGCGGTACTCTCGAACCTATTACCGGAGACAAACTACTCCTTTAAGCTAGTTACATCCGATGGAAGTTCAAACATGGTAAGCTATTATTCAGGCAAATATGACGTAACGAATTTTGGTGCTGTGGCCGACGCAAAGGTATCGGACAGCGCTGGTGACATCATTAAATATACCGGGTCGGATAATGCTGCCGCTATCAATGCGGCAATTGTTGCAGCAAGCAAAAATGGCGGCGGAACGGTTTACTTCAAAGGAGACTCGAACTTTGCCTCTAACAGCATCCATTTAAGAAGCAACGTACATTTATATTTTGACAAAAACGCTCAGCTTATCGCATTAGACCATATCGACTCAAGAGAAGCCCCTTTAAATTATCCCTTCGCATTGGGGCAGGATGACGGTCATGGCTATTGGGAAGATGCTCTTATGTGGGGCGTTCGCGTAGAGAATATAAAAATTATCGGGAATTCGGCCAAAATATACGGAAATATGAATCTATATACGGGATATAGTGATCCTTACGTTCCTGGTAACGGAACCAAAACCATTTCGTTCAAACTATCCAAAAATATCGTGGTTGGCGGAATGGATGAGGATCATCTTTTAACCATCGAACAAGGCGGCTGGTTTTCTGTACTAACAACCGGCTGCGATAACATTAGAGTTCAAAATATATTATTGCCCGACTCTACTTCCGGTCGTCAAAGAGACACATTCAACTTTATGCAAAATAACGACGCATCCGCTTATAACATTACAACTTTGAAATCCAGCAATGACGTTGCAAAATTAGGAAGCGACTTCTCTTTAGGATTTATTAGACACGTTTCTAACAACGATATTGAAAAAATTGTTGCCGGTGACATCGCAGGCGGAAATGTATTCCAGTTAGGCTCGGAAACCGTTGGAGATATGGAAAATATAACGGCGAAAAATTTAAGTCTTACGACAAATGCGAACAAAACCGGTGTTGCCATCTGGGTTAACGACGGTTCAAACGTAAGTAACGTAACCTTATCCGATTTACATTTAGAAAACACATCCGGCGGTATTGCTTTCGGCGTGTCTCCTCGCTTTGAAGGCGCCGGGCTTGACGAAGATGGAAGTCTTCAAACAGCAAGGCTGCCTCTTGGAATAAGAAGACCCGGTTCGATTTCAAACGTAACGGTTGATGGAGCTATTTTATCTAAGAACGCAGGAGGAGACGGAGCATTCCCCATTGTGATTCAAGGATATAAACGGTTTCCAAGCACCGGATCCGCAGGCCAGGTTGACGTTGGTTCAGTTGGAACGATTGTGGATGGAGAAACGTATCCCGTTCGCAATATTACGATTAAAAACCTTGAACTTACGGCGTCCTTTAATCCTGCAAAACCTGCTTCTAAGCCCGTTGTATCAAACACAACGGAAGTTATAGCTGAAGCTAAAAACGGGGGTAACTATCGAACGTCGTCCTATCCAAATGCGAGTGTATTCCCTGCCTATGGAATACTCATGAAATATGTAGATCATGTCACGATTCAAGACAGTTCAATAAAATATGAAGACACATTAAGAAATGACCGGTTTGCGATTGTTGTTGATAATGGAACTGACATTAACTTAAGCAACCTAAATATTTTACAAGGCGGGTTAATCGGCAGTGCTGTACAAGTTAGAGGTAACTCAAGTTATCATTTTAGCAACATCGGTGTTAAAACGTTCAATAAAAACTATAAAACGCAAACGGCAACTGTGTATCCTGACGCAAATGGCAGTACCAAGTTCGATAGTTCCGTACAGGCAAATTTAACGCAATCCTATGTTTTCCCGAGCATTGTCTCTGACACAGCCGTAGATATTGCCTATACAAGCACGCATATTACCTCCATTTCAGGAAGTGCAATTGACATTAAAGCCGGAACTACGGTTGCAAATGTTTTAGACGAGTTAATATCCCTGGATGGTGTCCAAACGATTTCCGTTGTAGATGGTAGTGGCCATGCTGTTGCTTCAACCGAAGTTATTACAACAGGCCATAGTCTTAAAGTGATTGCAGCCGATGGAACAAAAACGATCGTCTTACCGTTTTCGATCGATGGTGCCGTTACTTCTGGCATAGATGTAGATCGTGAATCCCTGAGTGAAGCTGCTTAAACGCAATGAACAACTCTGAATATCTTTTCGGGCCAACGCTTTTAGTGAATATCTAACACGTTCAGCCTTTGGAGCACAACAGGCATACGTATTCGTATGCCTGTTGTGCTCTTTTTGCGCTGACCCCAAACCGAGAATCAATTCGAATAGCGGAAAACGAAGGGTCGTTAATTGTTTAGCCTGTTTCAATTTAACCCTCCTAACCTCAGGTTGAAGGCTTTGCGATAAATCCCGTCTTAATCCCCCGAACAAAACCGGCCTTTTCGTAAAACTCTATCGTGCCTTCCTGCCTGGAGCTCGTCAGCAGCATAACCTTATAGCAGTTCTGTTCCCAAGCGATTGCGAGAGCTTCCTGCAGCACGCGGGTTCCGTAACCTTTCCTGCGGAAGTCGGGATGGGTGACCACATTTTCAATCAGGCCATATGGCCTTGCTCCTCTAGTTAAATTCGGAACAAGAACGAGGACACAGGCTGCCGCTATCCGGTCGTTATCTTCTACAACGAGATGGTGCATGTTGCGGTCCTGTTGGATCCGGTTCCACAGTTCCTGTACATCTGCCGCCTGAAGCTTCGGATCATCCGAATTTAAATAATGATATAAGTCCAATAGCTCTTGAAGCTCTTCTTCGCGGATTGCTCTAACATTGCTCATCCTTTATCCCCCTCTTTCGTAAATTTCATTTTATAGGAAAAGTTTGTAAACTCAAGACTTATACGTTCCCCATGCCAATGCTATAATATTGTAAGGAAACGGCATAAAGGAGACTCTGACGATGAGTAAATTAGAACAGCCTATTCTCTTCTTCCCGGGCCCGCCGGAATTCGAGGAATGGCTTGCAGAACAGTATGATCAATCATCCGGCATCTGGCTGCAGCTTTCCAAAAAGAATGCCTCCCGCCCATCGATTACCTATCATGAGGCACTCGATATCGCATTATGCTACGGCTGGATCGACAGCCATAAAAAAACGCACGACGAAGAAAGCTGGCTTCAGCGGTTTTCGCCAAGAGGGCCAAAAAGCATCTGGTCGCAGATTAATAAAGATAAAGTCGAAGCCCTTATCGCTGCAGGCAAAATGCAGCCAAGCGGCATCAAAGCCATTGAAACTGCTAAGCAGAACGGACTATGGGATAAAGCATATGAATCGCAGTCAAACGCCACTGTTCCTGAGGATTTTGCTCTCGAGCTGGCCCGCCATGAGAAGGCTCAACAATTCTTTGAAACGCTGGACAAGCAGAACCGCTATGCCATTCTGTTCCGCATTCATAATGCGAAGAAGCAGGAAACACGGATGAAGCGTATAGCGCAATTCATTGAGATGCTGGAAAAAGGCGAGAAAATCTATCCAAGCAGCAAGAAAGGATCCTAGTTTATGCCACTAACTGTTCAGGCCATTATAGATCAATTATGCTCATCGGTCCCTCCGATCAGCAACACGGTAGATATTCTGATGGCAGGCTATCCGGATACGGAGGTACGGGGAATTGCGGTTTCCTTTATGCCCACCCAGCAAGTTATTGAACGGGCCGTTGCATCAGGAGCTAATCTTCTCATCACTCATGAGCCGCTCTCTTACAGCCATCGTCATGAAGAAAAGCTAATCGAGAACGATCCGATCTATGCGCCAAAACAGAAGTTAATCGAGGATAGCGGAATCGCGATTTTCCGTTATCATGATTACTGCCATCGGAAGCAGCCGGATATCATTATGACGGGCCTGCTTGCCGCACTCGACTGGGAAGCACACTTAACGGAAATGCTGCCTGTTGCAGCGATTGTTGAGCTTCCGTCCATGACGGTCTCCGATGTCGCCGCGCATGTGAAGCGAAAGCTGGGGATGCCTTTCCTCCGTTTGACGGGAGAACTCTCCGCCCCATGCAGCCGCGTCGGCCTACTTGTTGGCTATCGGGGAGGCGCTTCAACAGCAATTCCTTTGATGCGAGAGCATGATCTTGACCTGCTGATTGTTGGGGAGGGACCCGAATGGGAGACCCCGGAATATATCCGGGATGCCGCGTATCAAGGCCGTTCGAAAGCTTTGCTCACCCTCGGCCACGCTGAAAGTGAAGAACCGGGCATGCGTGCCTTGAGCGTAGAATTGAAGCAGCAATATAAGGATGTGCCCGTGGAGTTTATTCCGATCCAACCGATCTTCCAAATTGTATGATCATGCTGCTTAACGATGCAGCACATCGTTAAGGCATCTTCTTTTGCGCGTTTTCAAGCTGTTTCAGCTGTTTTCTGGAACATGAACGTTGTGAAATATCTTTAAGAGTTGCACAGCAAAAAAGGCTGCCCGCAGGCAGCCTTTTTAAATGATATTTTATTTCACAATCAGAACCGGGCAATGCGCATGCTGGGATACACCATGGCTGACGCTGCCGAGCAGGATTTCCGAGACAAGTCCTACACCGCGGCTGCCCATTATAATCAGGTCAACTCCGCGTTCCTTGGCCGTTCGGCTGATCATAGTAGCAGGGTCTCCATTTGCCCTAAGCAGCGTGTAAGAAACCCCGGAGGCCTTCAGCTGTTCTGCGGCCGTGGAAAGGATTTCGTTTTCTTCCTTATCCAGCATCTCTCCCACGTCCACATAAACAAAAGCCTCATTCATCGCAATTCTGTCGGTGATATGAATAACGGACAACGGGATGTCTCGCCCCATAGATTTAACTAATTGTATGGCATGATCAAGCGCCTTATTCGCCTTCTGAGAGCCGTCAACGGGAATCAGGATATGATTATACATAACTGGTGCCTCCTTCAAAATGTAGTCCCTAACCTTTTGTTCCCCACTTCCATGCTGTTTCAAACGTTGTTTCTACATTTAGCATACTCCTCTTCAACATTTACGTCAACGTAAACGTTAATACAAACCCTAAAACTCCCTCTTTACAAGCGAACATATATTCGGTATTCTATTTATGGTTATATTTACCATGTGCCCTGGAGGGATATAAAAAATGAGCACTTACCAGATCGATAGAATTGAAAAAGAGGAGACCAAGCTGGTTGGTTACTCCATAACTGAAAGCCTCAATCATGTTCTGGAAACCAGAATTGTTGGCATCCTGCGCGAGAACCTGGCGGAACGGAAGAATGACATCAAGCACCGGAAAGCAGCGGGTATTCATTTAATTCAGATTTATCCCTGTGACGGACAATGGACGTTTGACGTCCCCTACCAGCATGTAGTCGCCTTTGAAGTAAGTGCCTATGAAGATATTCCAGCCGACATGATGACCTATACCTTGCCTCCAGGCCAATTTATCAAAATCGTCCATCGAGGTGCCGAGTCGGAGATTGGCAATACTTATGAATATATTAACCAAACGTTTGGCGAAAGACCCCTTGATATTGAATACTGGAGTGACATTCATTCGTTAGATCAAAGTGATTCACAAATCGATATTCTAATCCCGGCAAAATAAAGAAAAAACCGGGATCGGACGATTTACGTCCAATCCCGGCTTTTTTCCTTACTTATTAACCTTCAATCAGCTTTTTGTATGCATCCATTTGTTTTTGCAGTTCAGCAAGAACCTTGTCGTAACCAGCTGTTTTCAGCTTGTTACGGAATTCTTCAACCGCTTTAACAGGGTCGCCTGCTTTACCATAGGAAATAGCTGGACCCATCTCGCCCGTTACTTGCGTAATCGCTGTCAGCTCGGCTTCAACCGGTGTTTTGTCGAATACGAATTGGCCGTAAGGGTAAGGCTTTTTGATTTTGTCATACTCAGCATACAGCGTTTCTTCGAGTTGATCCCATGTTGTTACGCTTGGAATTTCGAATTTGTCAACACGGCCGCCCCAGAAGTCTGCATAGAAGCCGTCTTTAGTCTCGTCATAGCCTGCTGGCTGTTGACGTTTGCCATCAACAACTTCATATTGAACGCCTTCGATACCGTAGTTGATCAAGTGGTAAATTTGTTCATCGTTACGAATCAGATCGTAAGCCATCAGAGCACGCTCTGGGTTTTTGGATTTTGCACCGACCGAAGTACCGCCGTGAGTGATGGACAACTCAGTCAGGTTAGTGCCTCTAGTACGGTTGAACGGGAACATTTGCAGCTCAGAGCCCGGTTGGTCTTTATCCATTTGTACACGAAGACCGCCAAACGTTTGCGTATGATGCTGGTCCATACCGGTCAAGCCGGCACGCAGGGAAGCACGCGTATCATTTTTGTTGTTCAGCACGTCTTCACGCCAGAAGCCTTTGTCGGCCCATTCTTTCATCATTGTTGCATATTTCACCATTGTATCTTCGAATACAGGGCTGTTAATTGTAAATTTCTCATCGAACGATTTGGCTGTAAATACTGGCAGGTAACCGGTCGAGATCGGCAACTCAAGATTATCCGAATAGGAAGCGTTGAAACCGCCGAATGTACTAGTTCCTGAAACAGCGTCCCAAGGTATTACATCAGGCATGTTGTCTTTGATGTATTGCAGATATGTGCCAATGCCTTCCCAATCTTTAATTGGCTCTGTAATGCCTGCTTCTTTCGCCCAGTCGCCGCGGTAGAAGAAGCCATGGTTAACCCATTGTGTGTAATCATTTTCAGGGATCAGAACGATTTTGCCGTTGTATTTGCTTTCTGCCCAATCTTCCGCAGGGATTGAGTTAAAGGTTTGAGGTGCATATTTAGGAAGCAGATCATCCAGGTTCATGAAGGCGCCGCGTTGCGCGTTACCCCATGTATCGAGCCAGTCCGTACCGATTGTAATCAAGTCGATTGGTTCACCGGAAGCAAGCGCAAGGTTGTATTTCGTTTGCCAGTCCGTCCATTCAATCCATTTCCATTCCAGTTCTGCATTGATTTTTTCCTTCATGATTTTGTTGACTTCACCAAGTACTTTCTCAAACTGTCCGTTCGTCGGCTTGTTGCCAAGCACCATATAGGTAATTTTAACGAACTTGGAGGTATCCACGTCGCCGCCAGTGTTTGTTGATCCTTCTGTGTTTGTGCTTGCGCTGTTGCTTGGTTTAGCGGAATCTGCTGGTTTATTATCTTTGTTGTTATTACCGGAGCAGGCTGCCAAGCTGGAAGCCATCAAAATAGACAGCAAGATTGCAGAACTTTTCTTAAACATGCACGTCTCCCCTTTGTTTTTCAATATTGGGCCATGCCCATTATGTGAAGAGGCCTCTTCGGCCTTCGGCACATCAGCCTTTAACTGCGCCTACAGTAATACCTTTAATAAAGTAACGCTGTACGAATGGGTAGAACATAATGACAGGTCCAGTTGCTACAACAGCTGTTGCCATTTTCATGGACTCAAGCGGCACATCCCGAAGCGAAACATTGGAGGCTGCAGCAGAGTTGCGGACAAAATCGGCACTGGTAACTACGTTATATAAGAACAGCTGCAGTGGACGATATTCCATATTAGGCGAAAGGAACAGCATTGAGTTATACCATTCATTCCAGTAACCCAGCGCGATGAACAAACCAATCGTTGCAAGCGCCGGAGTCGTCATCGGCAGAATCAGGCGGATAAAAATGGTAAAGTCTCCTGCTCCGTCAATCTTGGCCGACTCTGTAATCGCATGCGGGATCGAGCGGACGAAGCTCTTCATCATAATGATCAGGAATGGGCTGAGAAGCCCTGGCAGCAACACCGCCATGTAATTGTCCTTCAGGCTCAAATATTGCGTAACAAGCAGATAGAAAGGAACAAGACCGCCGGAGAACAAGGTTGTGAAGTAGATAAAGAACGAGATCCCGTTCCGGTAACCAAAGTCCGGGCGTTGCAGCGCATAGCCGGTCATCGCTACGAGGAACAAGCCAACTGCCGTACCTACCACGGTTATAGCGATTGTTACGATATAAGAGCCCACGATAATATCGGGATTCTCAAATACGATTTTGTAAGCAAAGGTACTAAATTCCTTGGGCCAGAAGTTAAAGCCAAATTTCTTAATGGCCGACTCCGTAGTAAACGATGTACCCAGAATGAGAAGGAACGGCAGCAAACAGCTAAGTGCAAAGATGGAAATCACGATATAGCCAAACCATCTGACTATGACTTCGCTCGCATCAGTCCGAATGCTTCTGGATTCTACAATATTTTCTTCCATGTCAGCACCCCCTAGAATAACGAGTTTTCTGGCGACGCCTTCTTAACGAGCCAGTTGGCCGTTATAACGATAACGAAGCCAAACACCGATTGATATAAGCTTACTGCACTACCGATAGAGAAGTTGAAGTTGGTCATAAGCGAACGGAATACATAAGTTTCAATAATATCCGTTGTTGCGTACAACTGCGTATTGTTCGCGCCAACCAGATTGTAGAACAAACCGAAGTTGCCTTTCAGAATGCCGCCGAGAGAGAAGAGAAGCAAAATAATAAACGTTGGCTTCAGCCATGGGATGATGATGTAAATAATCCGTTGGAAAGCGTTTGCGCCATCGATTTCGGAAGCTTCAATAATCTCGTTATCAAGTCCCATAATGGCTGCAAAGTAAACAATAGAGCCGTATCCTGTGGACTGCCACAAGAAGGTGAATACGATAATGAATGGCCAGATCGCAGCATTCGAGTAGGTCTTAACCGGATCCATTCCAAACGATGCGAGTACATGGTTCAGCAGACCGTAATCATAGCTGAGAATGTTGTAAGCAATCAGACCGATCAATACGGCTGAGATGAAGTGAGGCAGAAACATCAGTGTTTGTGCGACCTTCTTGAACCATTTGCGGCGCAGCTCATTAAGCAGAATCGCCACGAATATTTGCAATACGTTACCCAGTACGATAAACACAAGGTTGTAGGCTACCGTATTGAAGGTCAGCCGCCACAAATCTCCGTTCATAACGAGGAAGCGGAAGTTATCGAAGGCGACAAACGGGCTCTTGAATATGCCGTCCGCGTAATTGTACTGAATGAACGCCAGATACACGCCTGGCATCGGCAGATAGGCAAATACGATAAAGAATGCAATTGCCGGTAAACACATCAGAAGCAATGTTTTGTTGTTCCAAAAACGTCTTAGTCTGCCGGAGCTTTCCGTACGCGGCTTACTTTGGATAGCAGGTTGTATAACTTTTTCCATTTGAGTACCTCCTTAAATGAATGGTCACGTGCTTTTTGTGACCATTCATACTTCGTAAGCATTAGCCAATGAATGGTCACGTGCTTTTTGTGACCATTCATACTTCGTAAGCATTAGCATAATATCGGGCTAGACCGGTTGAAGCCTAATGGCATCCAGCCTGCAAGGCCCGGCTTGATCGACTGCCTCCAAGAAGAGGTCAATTTCGCCTTCCTTCTTCTCGAACCACACGCCCGGCAGGTATACCGATTGCTGGCTGCCTCCGGTGATGACCGGCCGGCCTTCTTCACAAGGCGTCCAGATCCGTCCAACAAGGCGTCCTTCGAGAAACACCGTCAACTTAAGGCCTGATCCCGAGACCATTGCGCGCCAACCCTTGCCGTTATCTGAATTCTGAACGGTACCGTACAACCATGCCGTCTGACCCGGCTCCAGCCGCACCGGCAATATCGCATCCTGCGACTGTGCGCGTAAGGCTTTCGCATGGGCTGACAGCTCCGGCTCTTCGGCTCCGCTGATGATCCAATCGGATGCCTTAACTCCCTCGTACATGACAGCTCTTCTTCCGGCAGGAAGTCCGATTACTCTCTCGAGGAATATGGCAAGCTCTGCCGTCTGTCCAGCTGTGAGATGCGAGGATAAATCAAGATAAGGATCAAAAGGATGAACATCTCCTATCAGCTCGCCGTTTACAAACACCTTCGCCATCGACTGCATTCCTTCAAAGTGAAGCGTCCAGCTGTTTGCCCGCTCCCCCGGAATAAAGCTCTTCCGGTAATATTCGAAGGCGGGATGATCCGGCGATAACCAGCCTCCCAGATTAACAACCGGCCATAGCTTCCGGTCGACCTCTGCAGTAAGCTCCTCACGAAGCGTACGATCTGCTGCCCGATATACGCTCCAATTACGGCTCAGATCGTGCTGCTTCGTCACAAGCGTCATTCCTGTAAGCCCTTTCAAAGCATTGAGCTTTAAGCCTGGCAATCTGGAGTCATCAAAGTTGGAATGTCCCCATATTTCCGTGCGGGCTGTCAGCTTGCCTTGCTCCAGCCGTTCTTTCACCGGAAGATAACTGCTGCTGCCGCCTGGAACAGTAGTTCCCAAATAGCGACCATCCGCATAGAGCGAGATTACATCACTGCCATTCTTGATGAGCACCCCATGTGCTTGATCTGAGTCATGCGGTGAAACGGTCGCTTCATACCAGGCATAACCTCTGTAAATATCGCTTTGCTCCAGGTAGATTGCATGGTCCCTTGACTGCCTGGAATCCAGCGAAGTCATCGGCACCGCGCCATCCATAGAGCTAAGCTGCCAATCGGTAACTTCCTTCTGCGCTTCATCCGCTGAAGGACTATTTAAAGAGTGGGTGCTCGATAATCCTTCTTCATCCACATCATCCATATAAAGCGCTTTATCTTTATCGTGGATAACGATCGTCAAAAGGGAACCATTATCGTCTTTTACTCGGCATACCACATCCGTTAATCCTTCAAAGATGATGCTTAGCTGTCCATCCTGAAGCTCCGCCTGGCAATTTTCCGCTTCAACAGAAGCCATTCCTTGACCGCTAAGCTGAATTTGTCCCGCGCTCTCTGTATGGAAAGCGAGCACCAGCTTGGTGGATGCCTGCTTCACGAAGTAAAGCTCGGCTGTTGACTGCTCCAGTATTCCTTCTATTCCCCAGCCCGATAACGGAACCTGGCGGGGCAGTGCCAGCGATCGTCCTCCCCGCAGAATAAAGGAATGGGACCCGGTTATGGCTAGTTCCTTATCCTCGTCATCCAGGTTCGTCAGGAATAACAACTGGCCGCCGCCCTTCAACTCCAATACATACGGGCCTGCGATATTATTCCATTGACCGGTGCGTACGAGCTTCTCATCTGCTGCGCCAACTGCCTTGGCTTCTGCCAGCTTACTGCCGTAAGCTTCGATCATTCTGCCAAGCAGCTTCCCTTCATAAGCTTCATCGCGGATATGGCCTTCCGGTGAGATCATTCCTCCGAAGTCATAATCCGATGTCATGAAAGCGAGCGGCTTACCCCAGTTATTCGTGGCATTCGTGAAGCCAAAGTCTGTACCCGATACCTGAAGGTAAGGTCCAAGAAGCTTGGCACCGCAGCCAAGCAAGCGGCGAAGCAGGTAATGCGCACGGTTCGTTTCTGTAACCAGGAGCGGATAACCAAGCTCCTCCAGAATTCCGCCGTAATGAAGCACTTTCTGCTCGAATTCAGGATCACGGTTATCCGGGTAGAAGTTGCAGGTTGGAGCTACGCCTTCCGCAATTCCTGCTGCTTGCAGCAATCCGCCTTGACCTGCACAAGCAAAGAGAGGAACCGAGATGCCATGGCCAAGAGTCAAATCTCGTAATGCGCCAATATATCCTTCCGGATCTTTACAGTCGTAGAAGTCAAGCTCATTGTCGAGTTGAACCGCGATGACCGTTCCACCCTCTCCCGCCTGGTAGGCTTTGAGAAGAGGTATAATGCGGTCGAACCAGCTGGCTACTCGGGAGAGAAATATCGGATCATTCTGGCGTATCTCTATTCCCTGTGCGAGCAGATAAGCCGGAAGAGCACCGCCATCCCATTCGGAGCAAATATACGGTCCCGGTCTTGCGATAACCCATAATCCCGTATCTCTTGCTGCGGAGAGGAAGGCTTCGACATCACGCTCACCGGTGAAGTCCCACTCGCCTTCCCTTAATTCGTGATAGTTCCAAGGGAAGTAGACATCGATGCTGTTATAGCCATAAGCCTTAAGCTGTTCCATCCGTTCCTTCCACAAAAGCCTCGGAATCCGGAAGTAAAAGAGCGAAGCGCTTAGGAGAAGCTTTGGCTCTCCATGAATGCGTACAGCATCAGCATCGAATTGAACAGCCGATATCTTCTGTGTATCTAAACTCATGAGACACCCCCCGATCTATCACAATATGTATCCCGTTTCATGAAACCCGTTTCATTTTTTGGTAAAAATAAAATACACATTCGATCCGAAACAACATTAACTGTCATAATTACGGTATTCTTACGTGCATTTCATTTGAAATATATGATGATAGCCGGTTACATTGAAACGGGTTTCATTTTTATTCGAACAGTGGATTGCTTTGACACCTTGATTCTAAATCAGACATGAAAGCGTTGTCAAGAAAGTTTTTTGAAATATTTATCTGATCTTCAATTTGGTCCCTTTGACCCTGAAACATTAGGAGGAGCAGTCGACTCTCGAATAACCAGTTCCGGTCTGATCTTCGTCTTTTTGCTGACTTTGCTTTTGGTAATCATCTTATGCAGCTGCTCGGCAGCATATTTCCCGATGTCATAGCATTTGAGAGAGACGGTCGTCAGCTCCGGAATGCTGTTGGACGCATAAGGCACATCATCAAAGCCGACCAGCGACAAGTCCTGCGGTACACGTAAACCGGCATTATAAGCAGCCTTAAGCGCACCGATTGCCACCAGGTCATTCGCGCAAAATAACGCCGTTGGCCTCTCAGGCATACGTAGCAAATAATTCATAAACAGCTTGCCCTTCTCCACCGTAAACCCGCCATCCAAGATCCATTCTCTCCGGATTTTAAGCCCGTTCTTCTCCATGGTCTTAACAAAACCTTGCACACGTTGAAGGGTGTTGGCCATGCTCTGGTAGCCCCCCGCAAAGCCAATATCCCGATGACCCAAATCGATCAAATGCTGCGTTGCAAGCTCGGCTCCCTCCCTTTCATCCACGCAGACAGAGTGAATATTTTGCCCGGGCAGATTGCCATTAATGAGCAGGGTTGGCACACGCTTGCTGATATCAACGACCTCGCTGACCATCGCCTCGCTTGGCCTGGCCAGATTAATCCGGCCGCCGATCATGACGATGCCGTCTACTTGCTTTTCCATCAGCAGACCAAGATATTGCGATTCGCGTTCGTACTGTTCCTTCGAATCCCCGTTCGTCGATACGGTATCGCATAGAAAGAACGTGTAACCCTTGTTCCGCGCCTCCTGCTCAAAACCAGCCAGAACTGTCGGGAAAAAGGGATTCGTAATGTCCGGCAAAATAATGCCGATCATCCCTGTTTCCTTCTTGGACAAGCTTCGGGCTAATGCATTAGGCTGAAACTGGTACTTGTTCATCAATTCTACGATGCGATCTCTCGTTGACTTTTTCACAGGGGCGGTATTGTTCAAAACTCGCGATACCGTTGCAACCGATACATTCGCTTCCTTCGCAATATCATACACTGTAACCGGTTTCAAAAGTTCTCACTCCCCAATCCATTAGCTGATCACCAGTAGAATAGCAGATTTTTTCGAAAATAAAAACAATCTCTTACAATTATTTGTATTTAGTATTAACGACCTATACTTTTAACCCTGTTTACATGACAAGAAGCCTATCCCACTCGGGATAGCTCGGTCGATAATCTGTAGACCGGCTATCCTCGAGATTGGACGGATAGGCTTCTTGTGTTCACTCTTATTTTCCTTCGGTTTTCTTCCACCAACGGTCAAAAACCGTCACCGGCTGCTCCCGTTTATGAATCGTCCGGGTATACCAATTTTCAATCTTTTGACGGCTCTCTTCGCCAATTTCCTTGCCTTCCAGGTAGTTGTCGATATCATCGTAAGTCACGCCCAGCGCGACTTCATCGGCCAGCTGCGGCTTATTCTCCTCGAGGTCGGCAGTAGGGGTCTTCAGGTACAGATGCTCCGGGCAGCCAAGCTCCTTCAAAATCTGTCTTCCCTGCCGTTTGTTCAGCCGGTAGAGCGGAGTCAAGTCCGCCGCGCCATCGCCGAATTTTGTATAAAAGCCTGTAATGGCCTCAGCTGCATGGTCTGTGCCGATAACGAGTCCGTTCTCTTCAGCAGCGATCTCGAACTGCGCGATCATCCGCTCTCTTGCCTTCCGGTTGCCCTTTGTGAAGTCGCTAAGTTTCTTCCCTGTCCGAGCTTCATATTCCGCTGCCCCGGCATCAACGGCCGCTTTAATATTGATCGTGATGAAGCCTTCCGCCCCGATAAAAGCAATGGCATCCTGAGCATCCTGCTCATCCTTCTGAATGCCGTAAGGCAGCCGGACAGGAATGAACCGGTAGGTCTTTACTCCTTCTTCATCGTTTAATTCATTCACCGCCATCTGGCAAAGCTTGCCGGCAAGCGTCGAATCCTGTCCGCCCGAAATGCCAAGCACCAAGGCTGTTTTTCTGGCAAAGGTCATATAATCCTTTATAAAATCAATGGTTCTCCGAATTTCTTCCTGCGCGTCGATCTGCGTTTTTACACCCAATTTCTCAATAATCTGCTGCTGCAAGGTCATCGCCATGCGCCTCCTTTAATCGGTTTTCTTAAATGCGGTAAAGCCCGTTTTTCTTAATATAGTCATAGCAGGCATCCGGCAATAAATACCGTGGTTCCCCGCCCCGGCTGAACTCATCCCGGATGTAGGTGGAGCTGATCTCCATCGCCAGACCTTTGCTCATCAGCTGGAACCGGCCATCGTCATGATTGCGAAGCAGCGGCGACCGGGAGATCGCTTCCGTCATATCAATTCCATTACGTGCCATTATGATGAACTTATTTTCCTCAATCAATTCCTTCTCATGCGACCATTTTCCATCCGCAATATCGACCAGCAGATCTGCTCCCATAATGAAATAGAGCTCATCATCCGGGTATTTCTCGCGAAAATGCCTCATCGTATGGAACGTATACTGCATCCCGGCCAGTACATGAAGCTCATACGGATCCATGACGAATCTCGGATTATCCTGGATGGCAAGCTTAATCATATTCACCCGGTGCTCGTCGCTCGTATTGGTCTTCTTGTCATGCCTCATGCCGGAGGAAGGCAGGAAGATCACTAAATCCAGGTTTTTGCGGTGCGCCACAGTCGATGCCGTCCACAAATGCACATTCGTAACCGGGTCGAACGACGAGCCGTAAATGCCAATCTTCCGAGGTTTGGTTGTTGTCATGTCGCTTTGGCCACCCCTTCCGCTTTTTCCTTCATCGCATGGATGAGATTCATCTTGTTATCCCAGCAGCGTTGGCTTAAGTCTACCGGGTAAGCCTCGGGATTCTGATTCCGCTTGTATTCATCCCAGAGCAAATCCAGATTCCCCTTGGCAAACGCCTGTACCTCATACAGCTGAGGCACTTCATACACCAGCTTGCCGCCTACGAAAATATCCGTATGAAGCTCCCTCGCCTCATAATCCGCCACGAATTTGCTGATATAGGTGTACACCGGATGGAACATCTTGAGCCGCCCTTCCTCCTGCGGTTTCTCCTCTTCCAGTGCAATGTAGTCGCCCTCCGAGCGATGATTCACCAGATTAATGATTCGGTATAGCTTCTTCATCCCCGGCGTTGTTACTTTCTCGGGATTGCCCGAAATTTTGATCGTATCGACCATATTTCCAGTTTCATCTTCTATCGCCACAATTTTATAGACTGCGCCTAAAGCCGGCTGATCATACGCCGTAATGAGCTTTGTTCCGATTCCCCAGGCGTCGATCACGGCTCCTTGCGACTGCAAATTCATAATCGTGTGTTCGTCGAGATCATTCGAGGCATATATTCTCGTCTCTTGGAATCCCGCTTTATTAAGCAGCTTGCGGACCTCCTTCGACAGATAAGCCAGGTCCCCCGAATCCAGCCGGACGCCTTCGAACAAGTCTTTAATATCAAGCTCCTTCACTACGCGGATGGCGTTATGAATGCCCGATTTGAGCGTATCGTACGTATCGATAAGAAAGACGCATTTGCGGTTCATTTGCTTCTGACGTTTGGCGTAACGGTAGAAGGCTTCGTATTCATCAAGCATGGCCTGCACCATCGCATGGGCATGCGTACCCGACACCTTCGCGCCAAACCGTTTGCCGCAGCGCACATTCGAAGTCGCATCGCAGCCGCCGATAATCGCAGCCCGCGAGCCCCATAGTGCAGCGTCCATTTCATGAGCCCGGCGTGTCCCGAACTCCAAGAGCGGCGCGCCTTCTCCTACCACATTACGGATTCTCGATGCCTTCGTCGCAATAAGCGTCTGATAATTCACGATGTTAAGCAGCGCGGTCTCGATGAACTGGGCTTCAGCCAGCGTACCCTCTACACGGAGAATCGCTTCGTTGCCGAAGACCAGCTCCCCTTCGCGCATCGCGGTAATTTTCCCGTTAAAGCGCAGCTGCCCTAGGTAAGCCAGGAAATCCTCTTCGTAACCGAGCTCCTCCTGAAGATAAGCAAGATCCGATGCTGTAAACGCAAAGCCTTGCACAAATTCAATAATCCGCTCAAGTCCTGCAAATATCGCATAACCGTTACCGAAAGGCAGCTTGCGGAAAAAGAGTTCAAATACCGCTTTCCGCTGGCTCATCCCTTCCGCCCAATACGTCTCCACCATGTTCACCTGGTATAAATCCGTATGCAAGGCAAGGCTGTCGTCCGCGTATTCCTTCTTCATTGCCTTCAAGTCATCCATCTCCCGTTACCTCCAGTTATGCTTATATAGTCAGGCCTTCCGCTGTCATAAGCCGAATGCCGTATCGGTTCGCTAATTCCTCTATAGCTGTAACCGTCAACCCTTCCGTACCCGGAATCGGGCTCGAGCAATCCGTCAGCAGATGAATGCTTTCCGTGAATGCCCGGTTATCCGCATGATGCTCCAAAATATGCTTCAGCGTATCAAGCACGCAGTGCGAAAGTGCCTGGCCTGCGATATAAATTTTATTGTAATCCGGCATTCCGTCCAGGAATGCCCGGTTCGCTGCGCTTGCCACGCCATCCTCCCGGTAGAACGCGCCATACATTTCGCTAAGCGGGTCCTGCCCTTTCGCCAGAATAACCGGCGTGCTTCTTCTGGCCACCGTATGGAAGTAGACCAGATTCATGAACTGGCTTTCGAATTCCACGCCGTTTGTCCCCTCCAGACAGTGGTACGGCCAGATTCTGAGCTCTCTCTTCCCGCCCGCCTTAAGCTCATGAAGATAAGCCAGGCTCCTCGCCGGCGAATAGACCGGCGTCCAATCCCCATTTATCACGGACTCTACCGTAATGACCGTTTCGACGGGCACGGGATGTTGTCCGTTCCGGTCCAGCCACCAGCAAGGATGGAAAATTTGAAGCGGCGTATGGACATCTTTGGTGAGTGCAATTTGTGTGATTTTATGCAAATTTTGGTACACAAACTTTCCAAGACGGACAGTATCCTGGACCGAACCGGGAACCCCCAAGTCCCCTCCTTCGATGAAGCTGTTCTGCTGATCAATAACAAGAAGCAGGATCCGATCCTCATCTGACTCTGCAGGTGGAAGCTGCTCCTTCGCCGCTTCAGTCAGCACAGCATTAATTGTGATGCTGCTTTTGCCGCCAATCTCTTGCTCTTGGAACAAACGGTGAAGCGGAGTAACAAGCAGCTGATGATTTGTTTTCATTTCGGAGTCTCTCCCTTTATTCCTTATTTCATGTTTTATGAAATATTATTACTAAAAAGAACAGGTATTGTGACAATACCTTAGAAGTAGATGGACTCCAGAGGTTCTCCCTCTTTGAAACGGTACAAAATCGATGGACGTTTGGAGTTTCTGGATGTTGTTTTGTTTTCACCGTTTGTCTTCACTACTTCAATGAACGGAAGCCTTTCGGCACGGTTGCGGAACGTTGAATATTTGGCCACCTTCGGGCTGTCCGTAACGGTCAGCAGCACGCTTTGCAGTTCGCTTAACGTAAATTCCTGCGGCAGGAAGTTGCGGGCGACGGTCGAGAGCAGCATATGCCTGCGAATGATCTCATACGCATCGGCGATCACTTGGCGGTGATCGAAGGCAAGCTCCAGCTCCTTGAGCTCCTCGATGGTAAAAAGCGCAACATCCTCGGCGTCATCCGCGGCTTTCCGCTTCTCGAGGTAATCCTCCGGCACGATAGCGTAGTGGGCATTCGATATGATCCAGCCTCGCTTATCCCGGCCGAGCTTATCATATACCCCGTAATGCTGGATATGAATGCCCTCTACCCCCGTCTCTTCGGACAGTTCGCGTTTGGCCGCTTCATAGGCAATCTCCTCTGGATCGATAAATCCTCCGGGAAGCGCCCATTTCCCGCCTTCAATATTGGGATTCCCTTGAATATCCAGCCGTGACCGGCGGATCAGCATCAGCTTTAACGTCCGCTTCGGCGGCTTGTTTGGCGCAATTGGCTCGCTGATAATCGTAAATACGGCAATATCGCTTGTATAGCCATCCGGCGTCCGGTATTTCTTCGGATCGTAATGGGCGAGAACTTCTTCTTCGGAATTGTAGCGGGCCATTCGAGTCACCTCAATAATATTTCATATTTCATATTTCATATTTTATTATTTATAGACACATCTTATCATGGTCCCGCTTCTGGAGCAATAGTTTTCCGGAAATAATTTGCCTAATTTTTCTGCTGCTGTTGCTGCTGTTGCTGCTGTTGCTGCTGTTGCTGCTGTTGCTGTTGCTCCTCTTTCTGCTGCTTTTTCTGCTTAAACGCAAGTAAGAGAATCAGAATAATGAGCGGCAGCACAAGGAAAAATGTCAAGTCAAACCACGGATAATACTCAATCAAAATCTTGTTATAAATGACGATATTGGGTGTACCCACAACCGTGCCGACCAACAAAATCATGCCCAGGGGTATGGTCAGCATCTTGCTCTCCTGCAGTTGAAACACCTGCGCAAGGCCTGTCGTAATCGTGAAGAAATGAAGCAGGGTTTTGTAAAACACCGTAATAATCCACAAAAAGGCCATGACCGCCTCTATCCGCTCAAAAAAGTGACCGATCATAATTTTCTGGGCGAGAACAAAGGTTGGATAATATTTGCTCTCCATCAGGCTTGGCCCGAGTACAAGGACGCAGAGGAGTACAACCAGGAATAGGACCATGCCCCCTACCGCAAAACCCGTCATTATCGGTTTCGTCAGCTTACTGCTGCCCGTAACATACGGCACAAGCATAAGCAGCACAACCATTTCAACGAACCCCGTACAATAGGCAGGCAGCGCCCCGTTCATAATCGGAAAGATACCCTTCGCCATAATCGGTTGAACATTCGGCCAATCCACTTGGGGCAACAGGAAGACAACAAGCATCACAAACAGCCCCATAAAGACCGGAAACAGCAGCTCGCCCATTCTCGCATAAGCTTCGATCCCATACCGGTAAGCAATGATAACGACCGTTGAAAAGAACAAAATGATTGCCGTAACCGGAGTCTCCGGCATCAACTGCGTTGTCATAAATTGGCTCATTTCGCTAAGCAGTGTTAGGCAACACATAAACGAGGAGAACAAGAAGAGAAGGAATAAGAAGCCCCCGAACCATACCCCGAGCCTTTGCCGGATCGCTTCATACAGGCTTAACCGATGAAGCTTATTGGCAATAGTGGCGAACAATCCTCCTGTGGCAAGCCCGACAATAAAGGCAAGCAGCATGGACAGCCAGGCGTCCTGCTTGGAGGAGGCCGCCGTAATAGTAGGCATAATAAGGATGGAATCGCCAACCGTTCCGATCATGATAAGGATGCAAAACTGTCTGACCGATATTTTACTATTCTTATAAATCGGCATACTTGACCTCCCCCTTTCCCTCTACATCGTTGTTGTCCCCCCGGTCCATCCGTACATCCATTTAATTAGCATAAACGGATTGGGGAGCTTCACTTGAAGTATCAAAGCACTACACAATGCACTTCCCGCCAAAAGAAGCACAAGGAATATAACTAGCTCGCGGAATTGCTTCCGGCGGATAAGACCGGGCGCTTCCAGCCAGAAGGTGCCTGCCGCTAAAGCCAAAATAGCAATTACGGATGCCATTTCTTGCTGCTCCCCTTTCCTTATCTGATCGTGCTATTCATTGCCGTGCCGGTATTCCGGATAAACAGCTGGATTTTGTAATCAACCTTAATTTCCGGAAAATATTCATCGCCCCATCGATCCTTGACCTGGTTCCAGAAAGCGGGATGCTCCTTCTCCATCTGGGTGCCAAAGCCAAAAACATCCGACTTCATCCCCTTGGCCCGTGAAACGGCATCTTCAACATTGGATTGAATGATTTGCTTCGTCTTAGCCTCTATTTGCTCGATCGTTTCAGGCTTGGATAAGTCAACATCCTTGCACGATCTCTCGACGATATTTGCTTCCGTTCGGATGGATACTTCGACCTCCGGATTTCCGCCTACAACCTTTGTTTTGATTTTGGAATCGGAGGAGGTCACCTCTATCCCTAAATATCGCTGTTCCCCGCATGGTACAGCGATCGTAGTACTATCCAGATTATTCGTAATATCGGTATAGCCCCTGCTCTCCCTTTCGTTTAGCCAGCCAATGAGCTTATCCTCCTTGAACGCTGCAATACCTGAATAATGCAATCGGCTCGGCGGCATAAATTTCTCTACGTTTTGTTTTGTTGCTCCTACTTCAGGGCTGCCAATGATCCGTATGCCGGTCAAAGCAAGCTCGCTCCCTTGCGAAGAGAGACTATTTATGACTTCATCCAACGTCACGGCAATGGTTGGCGCCCAATTCTTCTCGGAGGTCTGCAGCGACTGCTGCATGCTGTAGCTCGGCAGCTTCTCCAGCGGCGTATACACCTTCAGAACATCCTCCGCTTTGTTTCCTTTTGCGATGATAATATTGAAATCCATCCGTGTTTCATTATCGCGGGCGGTGACGTCTATTAACTCGTTGATGCCTCTTCTAGCTGCTTCCTCGCCGATAACATACATTTGCAGATGCCCTAAGTACACCTTGCGCGGTGCTTCGGTGGTAACCGATCTGGCCGCCTCAAACAACGTTCTTCCTCTTCCCTGAAAAAGAGTGCTCGGCGGACGATCCCCCCTTTTTTGCTGATTGGAGATCTCGCTCGGGTTTACAACCTGGTACGAAACAAGATAATGTCCGTCCTCCCAATCTATCCCCATCCCCAGCACAATCAGAAGCTCGTTCAGCTCCCTTCTGCTCCAGCAGCCTGTCAGCATAATAAGGCAAAGCATCGAAATGGCAAATTTGTAGAGCATGATGTTGCCTCCTTAACTCTTGCGGATTCTGCTCGAGTTGGCTTCGAGTGAGGTATCCGGCCGTTTGAACGCGAGCCATCTTGGCAAACGGAACAAGGCGTCCTGCATATCCGTTTGTTTGTATGGCGCCAGCGGAGCCATAAACGGCTCTCCAAAGGAACGCAAAGCGCACAGATGGAGCATGAGGACAAAGAAGCCCATAATGATCCCAAACAGGCCAAAGCTTGCCGCCACCCCCATGAAAACAAAACGCAGAACACGTATCGGTATCGACATGCTGTATGCCGGAACCGTGAAAGTGGAAATCGCGGTAATCGATACGACAATAACCATCGCCGCGGATACGATTCCCGCTTCTACCGCTGCCTGTCCGATTACAAGCGTACCCACGACGGATACCGCTTGACCGATCGCGCGCGGCATGCGCAAACCTGCTTCCCTTAAAATCTCGAAAGTGATCTCCATAATCATCGCCTCGAAAAAGGCCGGAAACGGTACGCCTTCCCGCTGCGCTGCCAAAGAGATGAGCAGGGATGCGGGCAGCATATCCCGATGAAAGGTGGTGATCGCAATATAGAGAGACGGGAAAAACAGCGAGATAAAGACGCTTCCGAATCTCAGAACACGCAATAAGCTCGCATAGAAGAAACGCTGGTAATAGTCCTCCGTCGATTGAAAAAAGGTGACGAGCTGGGTTGGCGCAATAAGGACGTTAGGCGTTCCTTCAACCAGAATGGCTATTTTCCCTTCCAGCAGCTGGCCTGCCACATTATCCGGAAGTTCGGTATTAAATACCGTAGGGAACAGCGACCATTTGCCGTCCTCAATTTGTTCCTCTATATATCCGCTGTCGAGAATTCCGTCGATCTGAATTTTACTTAGCCTGTCGCGGACCATCTGCAGAACAGCCGGCTTTGCCAACCCGTTTATGTACATAATGGTCACGTCCGTTTGGGTGAGTTGGCCGATGGTAACCGTTTCAAGCCAGAGCCGGGGATCTTTGATTTTTCGCCGGACCAGTGATGTATTGGTACGCAGAGTCTCGGTAAAGCTTTCCCGGGGACCCCGCACGGACGTCTGGTTCGTAGACTCCGTAACGTCCCTGCCCTTCCATTCCCGGATGTCGGCACTGTATGCGTATTTATGCCCGCGCAATAAAATAATGGCTTCGCCGGACAGCAGCTTTTTATAAAGCAAGCCCAGGTCGGAGATGGTACGGATGGGACCCATCCCGTTTAACAGTTTTTTCGCAAGTGCCCCCGCATCAAGCGTTTCCATATCCTCCCCAAAGCGGGGCAAGGAATAGTCCAAGACATCAAAAATGTATTGATTAATAGCCATCGCGTTAGACAGTCCGTCAATGTAAACAACCGCCGCGGCCGCCGTGTTGATCCCGGTGTTATGGATCTGTCGCATGATCAGATCATCACTGCCGCCCATATCGCGCTTCAGCCGTATTAGATTATTTTCAACCACAGGGTCTATTGGAATGTTGGCGTACTCGGGCGGCAATTGGTTGTCATTGGCGCTCGAACGATTCGGGAACTGTTGCCGGTGCATAAGCGAGCCTTCCTCCCAAGATGAATGTCTATCCTTCCCATTATGACCATCCGCCAAGGGGGGCTAAACTTGGGTCAGGGCAGAAAAAAAGAGCCCTATAAAAGCGCTCAATTTTTCTTGCTCCAAATATTTAGATATAAGTCCGTAACCGTCAGCTCCACCATACCCTTTTCCTGTAAAGATATATCTTGCTTCCCTCATCTCTGAAGCCTATTCTATATCCTCCTGAATTTGCACTTCCAGTGTTATCGACCCAATCTACATAAATTCGATAGGTACCGTCATTGTACAAGTCTTTTCCAATGTTACTCTCCAAATCTGAAAGATTAATAGACACCTTGTATGTCTCATGCAATACATAACCGTTCTGATCGGAGTAATCCTCTGTATTGTTCGCGATAGCAGCCATATCAACCGTTGATAAAAACCATAACCCATTAGGCTTAAAAGCCAAATACATAGCCACAATGAAAAGAATTAACAGGACTATTTTGTGTTTTATTGTTGATTTCATACGATTTGGGAGACTCTCCGTTCACTATAAAAAGTCCAATGTAAAACACAACTGGCGGAATGCTTTTATGAAGCCCCTACCAAATTCCCCCCGCGACGGCGATGACGAGCGTTACCGTCCATTCAACATAAAAGCCCTGATGATCCGTGACCATCAAGGCTGGTACAACATTTATTTTCTTTCCATGACCGCGAAATAGTTGTCTTCCTCATCGGCAAAGTTAAACACCCGGCCGAAGGGCAGATCAAGAAGCTCTCCGACTGTAACGTTCTTATTCTTGAAGTCGCTGTAGAGCTCATCCAGCTTGTCCGAGAAGAACATTAACGACGGCGTACCCAGGTTTACTCCGACCGACATTTTAGCAACCACTTCTTTATCGTGAAGAATGATCGACGTCTGCGCACCTTCGGGAGCGAGCTCAATCCATTTCTGGCCCATCGCTTCTTCCTCAGCCACAACCTTAAACCCTGCTTTCTCCGTCCAAAACTCACGTGCCTTGTCCTGGTCGTTCACGTACAGCATGACTTGTCCAAGCTGATTAATCATTAATCGATACACTCCCTATAGTAGAGTAATTGCCAAACTTTATGTTACCATAACCAACCATCTATTCGATAGCTGACTGTCCTATAATTGCAGATAATCCTTTAATTCAGCCTCCATGGCAGTCTGCCTTGGATCACGCGGATGCACCGCCCGATCCTCCAGCCTCCGGAGTTCAATGCCACATGAACCTTGCCCTGACGGTATCGGCATACGCAGCGCCCAGTTCAGCGCTTCTTCTTCTGTATCGACATCAATTAAGGTAATCCCCGCGATAAGCCCCTGCTCAATTGGAAAAGGTCCCGGCCTAACCTCCGGTGCATCGCCGCCGGACAGATACACCACTCTTATTCCCGCCGAACTCGGCCTCAGTTCCTCCGCGGCAAGAAGCACACCTGCCTTGGCCAGTGACTGCCGGTAAGCTTTCACGGCCTCCTTGTATGTTCCGCCCGGGTTCATTCCTGCCTCCGTAAAACCCGTAGCGCGCATCATCAATAAATAACGCATTATGTCCGCTCTCCTTCCTGCTTGCATTCAGCCGCACGCCTGAACAGCAACGCCTGTTCCTGAACGTTTCGGGTCATCGCTGCCGCACGTTCAAATTCTGCACTTGCTTCCTCCAAACGCCCCAGCTTTTCAAGCAGATCTCCCCGGACGCTGGGCAGCAGATGGTAGCCTTGCAGGGAAGGTTCTTTATTCAGTTCTTCCACAAGCTGCAGCCCGTATGCCGGACCAAATGCCATACCAATAGCAACCGCTCGGTTCAGCTCTACAATAGGCGACGGGGTTTGTCTCAGCAGCGCTTCGTAAAGCGCCGCAATTCGAATCCAATCCGTATCGGACGGTGTACGCGCCACGGCATGGCAGGCTGTAATAGAAGCCTGCAGAGCATACGGGCCAAGCGTCCGCCCAAGCCTTTGCGCCCGTTCCAAGGCTGCAAGCCCGCGTCGGATAAGCAGCTGATCCCATAACGCCCGGTTTTGATCCATCAGGAGAATCGGCTCTCCTTGTGCATTGATGCGGGTTTTCAGCCGTGAAGATTGAATTTCCATCAAGGCTACCAGACCATGAGCTTCCGGCTCCCCTGGTGCAATGGCAGCCAGAACACGTCCCAGTCTGAGCGCTTCCTGGCATAGAAGCGGCCGGGTCCAGCTTTGCCCGGAGGTGGCCGAATAACCCTCATTAAACATGAGATAGATCACTTCAAGCACCGTGGATAACCGCTCCCCAAGCTCTTTGCCTGCCGGAACCTCAAAAGGAACTTTCTCCATGTTCAGCGTGCGCTTGGCCCGGACAATCCTTTGGGCCACCGTTGACTCGGCTATCAGAAAAGAACGTGCAATCTCATCGGTCGTCAAGCCGCATAACAAACGAAGCGTAAGCGCCACTCTTGCATCCTGCGATAACACCGGGTGGCAGGTCATAAAGATCAGGCGCAGCAGATCATCCTCGATCTCCCCGTCCAACGCGCGATCGATATCATCCTCGGTATATAAATCTATTTCCCGGGCTATCTCAACGTATTTCTGATCACGAAGCTTATTCCGCCGCAGCAAATCAAGGGCACGCCGCTTCGCGGTTGTCATCAGCCAGGCTCCCGGTTTATCCGGGATGCCGGAGCTTGGCCAGCGATCCAGCGCAATAACAAGAGCATCCTGGGCAAGATCCTCGGCCAATCCGACATCCCGCACCATACGTGTTAAACCTGCGATTAACTTGGGTGACTCCATTCTCCAGATTGTATCGATGGTGCGATGTGTTTGGGAGACGCTCACGCTTTTTTGGACTCCTGCGCCTGTCTGCGAAGCTCTTCTTCTTTGGCCCGTGATTCAGGGTCGCCCAACAGCTCTTCAAATTCAAACACTTGGCGGAGCTCGATTTCGCCCTGTCCAAAGCCATGAGGATCCGGCATGCGCAGCGCCCATTCGAGCGCCTCTTCACGCGATTTGACCTCAATTAGCGTATAACCGGCGATCATTTCCTTCGCTTCCGTAAAAGGACCGTCAACCAACTTCGGCTTACCGCCCGGCTCCGGATACGAAATCCGGACAGCGTTTGCGCTGGAATGGAGACCGTCCGCGGCGAGCATAACACCGGCTTTTACAAGCTCCTCGTTGTATTTCTGCATAGCGTCAATCAGCTCCTGGCTTGGCAGCACGCCCGCTTCCGAATCCGTTGTTGCTTTCACGATCATCATAAATCTCATATCCATAACCTCCAGTTATTAGTTAATATTGCTTCTATTTTTACGACGAATGAATCGCTTCTGAATCGACATGCCGTTATAAAATTCTTTTCTCCAAAAGTTGTCCGTTCCCTGTCTGTTACGCGCAATTCCCTAACCTGCAAAAAATGAAGTCAGCTCCCGGGTGATCATAGCGGTATGCAGCTTTTTCGTATGCCCCAGCCCTTTCTTGCTAATCAGCTTGGCGTTTGGCAGCACCTCTGCCGTTTCCTGAGCAGCATGCCGCAGGGAAGCCGGGCTTTCGGTGCCTTCAAGCACCAGCGTCGGGATTGTGACATTCGTCCACTTATCCTGAGGCAGTGATTGACCGCCGATATAACCTTTAAGCAACGCTGCATCATAAGGAAGTGTGTGAGCAACCGCCATCAGTCTCGACCATACGCCGGGCATGATTCTCATCATCGGAATAACGAAGGACGGAGCCCCCATCCCTTTCGTCATAAAATATTTGATTGCCTCCGCGCGCCGGTCTTCCGCAATCAGCTTGCCTACATAATCGGTGAAATCACTAGGCGGTTTCGGATCAGCCTCATTGACGATAAACGGCGGTTCATGCAGTGCCAGCCTCGTAATAGGAGAACCGCTAGCTGCTGCTTCCAAAGCAAGCACCGCACCGGAGGATAATCCCCAGACATAAGCGGAACCGCCTGCTGCTTCAATCATCGCGTCCAAATCCTCGATCTCGCGTTCAATCGCATAAGACGGGGCATCCCCGCTGTCTCCCCGGCCGCGGCGGTCATAATTGTAGACGGTGTATTGACTGGACAACGCTTTGGCGAGCTCCAACTGGCCCGGAAACTTCCGATAGCTGAACGCTCCTGCTACCAATATAAGCGCCGGCCCCTGACCTGTTTTATCATAAGCAATTTTGGTGCCATCCTTTGAAAGAACTGTATGCATTCCAATCTCTCCCAACCGTTGTTTTTGTGCTTCTTACTTTATCGACGAACGGCCGATGAGATTATCGACATCCGAACTAAAAAATATTGAAAAGTTTTTTTGCAGGGGAAATCCATGGCTCCGAATCGATAGTGACGAGGATTTGGGGCTGCTTGCTGAGCTCAACAAACAGCTCGCAATAGGATGAGCGGCGTGATCATGCGATGACGTTATTCATACGGACAGACTATAAAACATGAGACTAGAACGCTAGCACTTAAAATGAGTCGCTCCCGCAGACAGCTATGTTCCACTCGGCTAATTGCGGGATCAGCAAACGCTGCTCTTTTGTTGCCCCCGCGCAGATCTGTCCGGCCTTATAGCCCTCTCTGAGCGCAAAGACAGCATCTAAGGTAACAGCCGGACCATCCGACTGAAAAGTCAGCCTTGCGCGACCGCTGCACACGCAGCCGTCATCAAACACGGCTTTAATCCCGCTGTACTTCACTAACCGCATGAGCTGAAGTTTTTGCAGACTTTCCCTGTCGAGCGGACCCCCGAATCGGCTGACCGCCTCATCGTAATTCTGCTGCTGAACGGCTTTGAGAAAATGTGCGGCATTCCGCTCCGCTTTGATTTTCTGCACCTCTACCTTTCCATAGCAGCCTACTAGGAGCAATACCCATGCCAGCAAAATGAACAGCATTACAAACGCACTTATTCTTCCAATACTCTTCAACTGGGCTCACCGATCCTTCATCCAACAAGCGTATAGTTGTAGACTTGCCGTATCGGAGATCGTTCAACCCCGCCTTAATGCGCGATATCAACAAGCTTGCCTTCTGAGGCTGCAGCCAGATCAGGGCCGCTGAGAAAAATTTGCAGTCCCCGCCTGCCGGCGCTGATGCTGACGAGTTCCATCGACATCACCGATTCATGTAAATAAAACGGATAGTTCTTCTTCATCCCAAGCGGGGAGACCCCGCCTCTGATATATCCCGTCAACCCTTGAATCTCCTTGACCGCGACCATCTCTACTTTCTTGTTCCCGCTCACTTGCGCCAGGCTTTTCAGATTAAGCTCTTTATCTCCCGGGATACAAGCAGCGATTACACCCGTCTTATCTCCTCTTAGCACAAGTGTCTTATAGAGTTGGTTAGAAGGCAGTCCGACCTTTGCAGCAACGCTATCCACATCCAGCTGGTCCTCATCCCATTCATACTCGTGCAGCGTGTATTTGATAGGTAGGGCATCCAGCTTGCGGCAGGCGTTTGTTTTGCTAGACATAATAAAAAACCTCGATTCCTTGATGTAGTCATAATTTGACTATACCAAGGAAAACAGGACGGAGCCAAGTCCGGCAGAAAAAAGACGTTAAGGTCCTTCAGGGGCCTTAACCTCACGGTAGACACTGGAATTCGGCTGTTGATGGGTTAGTTTGGAGAGCTTAAGGTCCCTCAGGGACCTTAAAGCCGTTGTGACAGGACTATTAAAGGTGGTTAAGGTCCCCGAGGGACCTTATCCTCGCGGTAGACACCCGAATTCGGCTGTTTAGGGGTTAGTTGGTAAAGCTTAAGGTCCCTCAGGGACCTTAAAGCCGTTGTGGCAGGACTATTAAAGGTAGTTAAGGTCCCTTAGGGACCTTAACTACCTCGTCACTTTGGTCAAAGAGACCGCTGACTCACAAAAGTGTAGCAGAGCTCAACTTCGCTCCAGCAGTCGGGCAAGCTCGTCATCCGACAGCGGATTGCGGTGGGTATTTTCCAGATAGATATGTGGTTGAGCACAAATCTGCTCGACCTTTTTTTAATTTTTGAGCAAAAGAAAACCGCCTCATATGAAGGCGGTGATTGAATTAATAATTTCCCCAACTCAATTCTGTTCATCAATACTATCAGCAAAGGAATCCGAACGCTTCTTTACAGCCCCAAAGCATTGCCCTTCTCAAGCCGCAAAATATGCTTCTCGCCATCGTCGGCCAATGTCCTGAACTGGTTGATAGTTTCCCTCATTTTCGGAAGTGCTTGCTGTTTGTACGAGCTGATCGAATCGAACGCAGATAGTACGTCCGCAAACGCTTGTTTCAAGGTATCGACCGAGACCGTGGCTTCTATAGCTTGCTGTTGGATGGCGACTCCTTGGTCCTTAAGCATTCGGGAGGTGCCGGCGATTAGGTTCGTGGTGGTCTGATTCAAAAGTTCGATTTTCTTGAGAACGATGCCTTGATTATACAAGGCGCTCGCCACCGTAACGGCGATTTTCAAGGCAGAGATCGTGACGGTCTTCGCTCGGTCCACGCCGCGAATGAGCTCCTTATTATTGCGGATGACGACCTCGTATGCCAAGATCCCCTGCTGATTGACGACCAGCATTTGCTGCAAATCCATGACGCGCTGGCGCATCGGGAACAGGATTTCCTCGGTTATGAACCGAATCTTCTCGGGATCTTCACCGTTCCTTTTGGCCGCTTCGATCTGGGCTTCGATGGATTCGTCCATAAGCATCCCAAGTTGAATTTCCTTCTTGAGCGTTTTGGTTAGCTTTCGGATATCATGCTGTTCGAGCTCCAGCGTCGTATTATCGTTTCTGAGCACGGCACCGCCTTTATCCAGCGACACCACAATATCGGCAATCACATCGTCGGCCTTCTCGAACTTAAGAAAGTACGACCGCAGCGGATTGAATAGTTTGCCGAGAAATCCCTTCTTGGCAAAGTCGATCATGCTCGGATCCAGATCTTTCAGCTGCGTGTGCAATTCGGCCAGTCCCTTCGCAACCGGGCCGCCCTCATCGCCCGATTTCGCAAGATTGCCTACCGATACCTGCAGCAGCGTGTTTTTGTCGGAAGATCGTTTCATGGTGTTCAGACCATAGGCATCGATTGATCGAAGAATCTCTTTGCGCTGGTCCAGGGACTCGACATCCAGCGCCATAATCATCTCGACGTTCGAATCTGCTTCTTCTTTCAGCTTAGCCTCTTCCTCCGGTAATGGCCTTATTGTAGGCTCGATCTCGGCCGTCAGCTCCTCTGGACTAGATACGTTCATCGAAAATGCCATTGAAATTCCCCCTTGGAATGTTTACATTTGCACGTTGAATAGATTGCCGATCTTGTACACGACATCGTCCGTATCCGCGTTAATGCTGGCCGCTTCGTTGATGCTGGAAATATTCTGCAGAGCTTGAATATTAGCGTTGTAGCCGATCGTGTAGATCGGAATCTTATACGTCTCGATTAATCCCTTGATGTCTTTCAGCGTATAGCCCTGGTTTGTCTCGCCGTCGCTTAGGACGAAGATGATGGGCTTGGTATTCGGGTCGATGGCCAATTGATCTTCGAGCAGCTTCAGCGCTACGACGATCCCGTCGAAGGTAGCCGTCCCGCCACCGGACTGAAGACTATTCACTGCTCCGACGAACAAGGACTGCTGATTCGCATCGTACTTCGCGATCGGCAGCTTGATGGTAACGCCGTCCGAATACGAGACGAGACCGATGCTGTTCTCTCTCCCTAGGTATTTCTGTCCTTTCAAGAGCGACTCTTTCAAACGATTGATTGGCTCGCCGTCCATACTGCCGGAAACGTCGGTGACGAAAACCGCCGTGATCGGCTTACTGCCATTCTTCTTCTCTTTCCATACCTTCTGCGCGGATATAAGCAGGTCGCCATCCACGGGAGCGAGTTCCGACTTGTAGGATTCAAGGCCGTTAAATCCTTTTTCCTGCGCGGTTTTCATATATTTGTCTTGCGTCACGAACTCAGCAAATTTCCTGAGAATATCCAGCTTCTCCTGCGGCAGATCGCCTAATGCGTAGAGCGGACTATCGTGTCTGAACCCAAACGGCGTAAATACGTACCCGCTCTTCAAATCCGCGGCGTTGACGAAAGTCTGGTATTCAAGGACGAATCCGTCCAGGGCGCCGGACTTGGCCGCATCGCGCATTTGAATGGTCGTGGAGGCAATGAACGGCACATTGGACTGGAACTTTTCGAACTCTTGTACCGCCTTATCGCTCAATATATTGGTATTATCGAAGGTATGAAGTGCCGTTACGAGGAAATTGAGGCCCGTGGAGCTCGCGAAGGGGTCGGTATACCCCATGGAGAGCTCGTTATTCGCGATGGCTTCCGTGACGGATTGGATATTGACGGAGCCGTACTTGTCGATCATGGCGTCGTACTTCGCTTTGGCGATGACGATTCCGGGAACATTACCAACTAAACGTTTGGTCACGAGCTTTGTGTTAACCCCGCTTGCCTGCACCATTTCGCCCCATAGTTCATTCGAAGGGGTGAAAGCATCGGGGACGTACTTGCCGGATTTAATATAGTCCGCGGCCGTGCCCGAGGCGATATTGCGAATCTTGACCGACGCGGGTTTTCCGTTCACGGTTATATTCGCTTTGTTAAACTCGGTTGCGACGTCCGTCAGCCATCCGTCGACGCCCGTTCCCGACTTTTCCGTGGAAGAGAAAATCTCGACGAAATTGTCGTTCGTGTTGTTCACCGTGATGGGAAACTTGCTGATGTCGGGCAAGGACGCGGCGACATCGACGGGATCCAAGTCGATTTGGCCTTTTACGGGTATTTCGGTATTCGGGGAAATTTTTTTGAAAAGTTTGCTCAAACGATCCCCGGCATTCTCTGCCGTCACCTCCGCTTTCGATTTACCCAGATTGGAGGTCAAGGTTATCCCGGCATAAACAAGTCCGAAGACGACCGCCAGAAGAACAGTAGAGATCAAAAAAAACTTACTCTTTCTTTGCATCCAGGCCACCTCTTAATTCTTGTAGTATTGGGTTTGTTTAATCAACGTGTCGATTTCCTGCATGCAAGGCATGCTGTCGATGTCGCCTGGCTCCAAACTATCCAAACGGGAGATCTCCAGCATGAGCTGATCCAGCTTTAACAGGATTTCCTCGTTTGTGCCCAGCGATTGCTTGGTGAAGGAAAGGTATTCGCCGTACACGTTTTTTCTGGCTTGCAGCAGCTCCTGCGACAACGACGACGGCTTCCGGCCCGAGAGGCTTTCGAACTCCGACGCATCGAATGCATGCAGCCGATTGAGGATGCTCCTGACGTTCAGGTAGAAGAGCTTCTCCACCTCGTAGATGACGGAAGAAAACTTCTTATAGCTCAATTCAGCGGGATCGAATCGCTGTTTCAAGACATCGAGCAGCGTGTTCCTTTTCTTCCGCATTCGTTCCAGTTGACGCAAAGCCAAACCGATATCTTCTTCTAAAACCTTAGTACGCCTGAAGCGCGATAATGCCTCAATATAATCGTCATGCGTCTTAATCTCCTTCACCGGCAGAGTTACCGGGGCTTTAAATATGAGGGAGTAACACCCATAGGTCAGCGTGATGGCGCTGGCGACGAGAAAAGTTACGCCGATTGCCGAAGAAAGCGCATTGTCGCCAATTTCGATCCCGATAAATCCGCGGGAGAAAATGACAATATTCAACGCTGCGACACCAAGTGTCAAGCCAAGCAGCTTTATGTATCTGGTCACGCTCAATTGAACCCCCTCTCTGCCGAAAGAATTTCCTCATCTCATTATCATTGTACAATAATGTTAAATCCTGGAGCGAGCAATTTATGGATATAAGTTTAATTTCTAGCAGATTCGTCCATCGTTTTAAAAATATTCAGCAATAGCCATTATTGGGCATATACGCGTGTGATGCGGCTGACGTTTCCGTTTTTTAATACCCAGGAATCAGCCTTAGGAGGCTTTATTAATAGCTAGAGTGGAGCAATCAAAGCAAATAAGACCCTCAAAGGGTCTTATTTGCCGAGGACGGTATTAGAAGTTACTTACTCCATCTATCATTCGGGAATATAAAATAGAGCGGGCACCTTGGAAAGTGTCCGCTCTATGTCCGCTAGCTCACCGGCACTGCTGCCGTTCCGCCAAGTCCGGTTGGCGCTGTGCTCGACTTCGACAGGTAGATTTTATCTGCCTTTGCGCCGTCTTCTCTTACTTTAATGTAAAGCGTATGCGTGCCGTTTGCGATCGAGATTGAACTGCTTGATTTTTTCCAGGCCCATGTGCCGTTTGATGTAGTCGTAACTTGCGAGCCGGACGCGTTGTCAATGGCAACCGTGAAGCTGTCCGAGCTTGTGTCAACGCCGCTGCTCAGCAGGTGAACGTAGAAGGAGCCGCCGTTGGTCACGTTAATCGTATAGGCGATATAGTTCGTATTGCTGTCACCGGAGCCGTTAGCCGTCTCCATAGCAAAGCCGTTCGAGCATACGGAGCAGGATGCTTGAACGAAAGTGCCATTTTTCGCCGAGTAGTTCTCAGCCTCAATATAAGCACCCGTGCTGCCGTTCACGTTATAGGTTCCGCCAGTCGTTCCGCCGCTGCCCGCTGCTAACGTCGCAGCGCTGACTGCGCTGCTGGCTGCCGAAACATTACCCGCTGCATCCTTCGCCTTTACCGTGTAAGAATAGGTTGTAGAAGCCGTAAGACCCGTGTCGCTGTAGGAGGTACCCGCCGAGGAACCAGCCAGCGCTCCGTTACGGTACACGTCGTAGCCGGTTACGCCGACATTATCCGTTGAAGCGGTCCAGCTCAGATTGATCTGGCTGCTGGATGCGGCCGTTGCTGACGCATTTGTTGGAGCTGCAGGAGCCGTTGTATCCGGCACTGCCGGTGCCGGTGCGTAACGTTCAATGATTTGGCTTGTCCGAAGAAGGTCCTGCGGGATCAGCCAGCCCTTGCTGTTCAGCTCGTTAATAAGGGCAGTCCGTGTCGAGCTTGCTTCGCTAAAGCTATCCGTCTTGAAGGATGCCTCGACCCAGTACTCATTGCCCGTCTTCGCTTCATTAATGACCGTCCACACTTCAATGTCCAGGTCAAGATCATCAAACGTACCTTCATATCGCTTGAAATCAACCGGTCCGTACACGACGGAATTGTTCAGCTGTGCTGTGCCCCAGCCAGTGCTTGTCCAGTTGGCGAATTTGCTTGGCTGATTAGCGACCGACACCGTACGGGAAACGGTTTGATTCGGCATATTAAGTCCGCTGCCGCTGGACCCGGACACCGTAACATCCTTCTCATAGGAAACGCTAAGCGTTTGTTTGGAGTAGCCCCAGTCTACCTGAAAATCAAAGCCCGAGGACGAATCCAGTCCTTCGCCGGCAGCTTGCGTCAAAGCGGCGTTAATGTTGCCGCTCGCCACATCGTACCGTTTCTTGAATTGAATCTCGTGCGTGCTTTCATCGCTGCGCTTGCGGATCCGCTCGCTCCAGCCTTGTCCTTGCATACTTTGCGTTGCCGTATCCATGTACTGCACTTTGTAAGATTTGTAGGAGCTGCCTGTGTCGAACTCGCTTCTTACGCTGCTGACCAGATTGTGGCTCGAATCCAGCACCAGCGAAGGATCCAGATTCAGCTTAACCTCATAGTTAGGTGTGCCGACTGCTGCAAATGCCGATTGCGAATGCAGAAACGGAGTGGCAAGTATGGCGGCAGCAACCGTTCCGACCAGAGCTGTTTTCACCATGCGTTGCAGTGGTGAAGCTTGTTTCTTGTACATAATTCACTCTCCCATAAGGTAAATTGTGGTACAAACCCTATTGTATGGACGAATGATTACGTGAATGTTTCGGTGAATTGAAGGTTATATGTTAAAGCTATCATCCCATCTTCATCCCTAAAGAGAACATCAATGGAATAAGTCAGGATGATATTGGAAAAATAAACATTGCCGCCTCTAAATACTGCTTATCTGGAGTTGATCGTATTCCTGCTTTTGTCCCTTATCTCGTCCTTACTTTAGCCAGCTTCGTGTTTGTTGCCTTCTCATGGATGAAAACAAGGAACCCCAAGATCATCCCCTTCTATATAGCTGTTGCCGGAGCCGTTTATATTTTCGAGCTGATCATCTTCATTATTCTGGACAGCTACGTATATATGCCCGGAGTACTTGAGGATCCTTATTATGACAGCGCCATTGGAGCTATCGTATCGAATGGACTGATCGTTCCGTCTACCTGTACATTAATCGCGGTATATGGCATTCGTTTCTGGTGGATATTGCTCATTGCAGCGGGTTTTATGGGGGTTGAACAGACCTTTATTTCCTTAGGCATTTTCGAGCATCATTGGTGGAAAATCATTTATACGGGTATCGGCTTAACGGTGCTGTTCTCTATGGGGAAACGGTTCTGGAACATGCTGTGCCATGCCAATCACTCTTACCTGTTCCAATTAATCGTGCTCTACATCATCAATGTTTCCCTGCAGGGATCTATCCTTTCTTTCTATATGATCTTCTTTCAACAGATTGAATATCGGCCGGGCTGGTTCGAGAATCCCTCCAGGGACAACCTTGCATTCGCTACCCTATTCGTCCATATCGATTCCGTTTTATTTGCGCTGTTAATTTCATTACGGGGCAACTGGCTTTGGAAAACCCTGTTAGTTGGTATATTAGGATGTATATACCTTTGGCTAATCTGGCAGCGCTTATTATTTACTACAGGTATTTGGCCGGTGATCCTGCTTATTTTGTTCCAGATCGTGATTATTCAACTGTTGAACGGGATATATCGCATTATAGGAAGGGAGCACCTATGAACAACATGAGCCCGTCGCGCCGTCCCTTGGCCAAGTTAAGCCTGTTTGGCATCACATCGCTCAATATACGCAGTCCATACATGATCATGTGGTGGTCGGCTGCCTTCCCGGGCTTCGGGCATATGCTGCTGAATCAGTACCTGCGAGGAACCTTTCTTACCTTATCCGAAGTTACTTTCAATTCTCTGGGTCATATCAATGAGGCTATCGTTTTAAGCTTCTGCGGAAAATTTGCCGAAGCCAAAGCGATTCTGGCCCCCCAATATGTTCTCGGCTATATCATTATTTATTTCATCGCCATGTGGGACAGCTATCGTTCCTCCATCTATCAGAACAAGCTTTACCATATCGCCCAGCTTGAGAAAGAGCCCCTTCCAAGCATGAAAATCTTCGCCTCCGAAGTGCAGTACATCCAGCCCAAAAGTCCGTTAGTTGCAGCTCTGTTTTCATTCTTCTTCCCTGGAATGGGCCAACTGTACAATCATCGGATCGGCCTAGCCTTCTATGCCATGTTCTGGTGGTGGCTCTATCTAGCGTTGTCTCATGTTCATGAATCGCTTATCGCTATTCTAACCGGCCATCTAGCCGAATCAGTCTCGGTGCTGCGGCCGCATTGGCTGTTGTTTATGCCCTCTGTCATTGGCGGTTCGATTTATCATGCTTATATGAAAGCCAAGGAACATAATTTGCTGTTCAGCCTGGAGCAACGCCAGTATCTGCTTAACCGGTACAGTTCCTCTGCCGTACAAATTTTTGGTAAGTCAGGTGAAAAAATATGATTGTTATCGCCACCTTCCAACACTCCATTGAACTTGAATATGCGCTTTCCAAGCTGGAGAGTATAGGAATCGCCAGGGAGCGGCTGCTAGTCGTTTGCATGGACCAGACATCCAAGCAATATCAATCCGATCAACCGCAAAAAGAAAGCTCACATTCAAAGGGAATAGAGATTGGCATGGCATGTGCGACGGCGTTCTCCGTCATCGGAACAAGCCTTGGATTTATATGGACATGGGGGCCGATTATTTGGGGAATTATCTCTGCCTTTATCGGCTTCAGCCTGGGTTTTGGTATCAATGCCCTGTTTTCCAAGAAGAACAAACGGCAAAGCAAGCATACAGCAGAAGTTACGGTCATTGTGCAATGCCAGACCATCCAAGCGGATGAAGTACAGCAAGTCATGTGGACGAACCGCGCTTTGACGGTGGGCCTTGCCCGTGCCTCGGCGGAATAGCAACTGATTCATGAAAAAAAGCCTGCCGGAAGCAGGCTGTTGAGGGATCATAATCAGGCACGCCATATATGCTTGAAATCTATCCATCCAAGCGAATTGATCCGGACACCTTTGAGCGTTGGGTGGTAATCGGTATAAAATCGGTTATGAAGCAGAAATAATACCTGGTATTCTCCACGAAGTCTTTCTTCAATCTCTGCATAAATCGCCATTCGGTCCGGTGAATTTTTGAACGCGAGCGCCTCATCAAATCTTTCGATGGTCCAGGCCGACAGCTCTGGCGTCATCAGTCTTTTCAAGAAGCTGTTATCCTGTTCGCAGCTCTCGATCAAGCTGACTTCATCCTCCGGAAAGACTAACGAATGAAACGTAACATCTACCTCGTCAAAGACACTATGGATAGTCTCCTGCCCTTCAATACGAACCTTTACTTCAATGCCATACGCCATACATTGCTTCTGAATCCAGAAGGCATCCGCCGAGTGGACGGTATGCGCACATAACGTAACCGGGAATTGATCGAAGCCGTGCCGGGCAATCAGCTTCCGCAGCTCATCCGGGGGTATCGGAGTGTCATTTGGCGGCGTGACGGATGTTGAAGGCTCCGACTCAGGGAAAAAGCCATTCGCCGGCAAATACCGGTATCCTTCCAGTTCGCGAATCATAAGCTTCCGGTCAAGCAGCTGATCTACAATGCGGCGGAACAGCTCTGACTGCTGCGGTCCCTTCCTTTGCATGTTCCAGCTGAGCATACTTGTGCAGACATTCTTCGATTCAAGCTTGATCCAGCCGTTCTCCACCGTAACCGCCTGCTGCTTCGGATCACAGATCAGCTGCTGCCAGGTGACCATTCGTCCCTTAAGCGCCTCATTTGGGGGTACAGGTACGATCTCGACCTGATCGAGGTGAGGACGGCCTTGAAAATAATGCACATTCGCTCCAAGGAGCAGCCTTCCGCTGGTCCACTCTTCAATCTGGAATGGGCCCGTGCCAACGGGACGTTTCCAGAACAATTCCTCGCTTTGTCCCAGCAGACCGGAGGGCAAGATAGCCATTACGTTGGAGCAGGCATATTTGAGAAACAGCCAGTTCGGTCTATTCAAGTGAAAACGAACAATCCGATTGGACACCGCCTCGACTTTGCCAAGCGACCGCATAATCCAGCTATTGAGCTTTCCGCTTCTTAGGCGTTCCATGGTGAAGACAACGTCAGAGGCGGTCAGCTCCGTTCCGTCATGGAACAATACACCCTTCCTCAGGTGAAAGGTCCATATTGTTGCGTCCTCATTACACTCCCAATCATGGGCAATTCCCGGCAAGATTCGTCCTGTATTCTCCTCCAGCACAACAAGCTTGTCGAAAATCTGCTGAATCACATGGGAATCAAACGAGAAAACGCATTCCGCCGGGTCCAGCGTCATAATAACCCTCGTAATCGGCAGCCGAAGAATATCCGCCTCTTTCCCCAGCTGCTTGTGGAAACCAAAGCTTCCGCTCATCCACTCCATAAATTTTTCGTTCGCGGCCGTTCCTTCCCCAAAGGTTTGGAGAAGATGAAAGGCTTTATTGTATTCGCCATCTTCGGCATATTGCCGTGACAGATCCAGAAGCAGCTTCTCCCGGTCTTCCCGGAAGGTAATATGCGAGCGGTTGCCCCTGCCCCGTCCGGCCTTCCACTCGATGAAGCCTTCCTCCGTCAGTTTGCGGAGGACAAGCTTGGCATTTCGTTCCGTGCAGTACAGCGCCTCAGCCACTTGCTCGATGGAGGCTTCCGCCGCTGCCCCGGCTCCAAGCTCACTTGCAAACCGTCCGTAAAGCGTCAAATAACGTTCGATTGTTAACATCGTTATTCCTCACCTCGCTAAAAGGGGAAATCTATTGAGCATATTCTACACTTTTTACCTCTTTCTTTCACCTGCATAATGAAATCAATAACACAAGCGAGGTACACAAGGCCTCATATAAAGGGGATGTTCATATGCCGTATCATAATTACCATACCACCGATCTGCTGTACAAAATGCGCCAGGAAGAGATCAACCGGGCAATCCGCTCGGGACTTTATGTCAAGCATGAGGAAGATTTAAAAAAACCGCGCCGTAAATTCTCAACTCCGCTGCTGCAGATGATGAAGCCGCTCATGTGGAGGAAAAGATGATCGGCTCCACGTAAAAAAGGACCATCCTAAGTATGGGACGGTCCTCCATTTCTCTCCGCTTGAAGCCGAAACTTTTGGGAAAGCCATCGTTGTTCCAGATAACGTTCATATAATCCGATACTCATGATCAGCCATGCAGCGCTTACCAAATACCCGCCAATCACATCGCTAGGATAATGAACCCCAAGATAAATTCTGCTGATTCCGATCATTGCGATAATGACGGTTCCGATCAAAATAACCGCCGTTCGCATCCATCTGTACTTCAAATGCTTCCACAGGAAATAGATCGTCATGCCGTATAACGTAAACGCAGACATTGAATGTCCGCTTGGAAAGCTGAAGCCTGACGCCTCAACAATCCGGTCAATATCCGGTCTGGCCCGTTGAAAAATAACCTTCAGCAGCAGATTCAGCAGCGCTGAGCTTCCGATTACGCCGAGATAAAAAATAAGCTCTCTCCGATAGCCGATAACCGCCAATGCCGCTGCAAAGACGACAATCATAAGAATGACAAAAATCTCAGAACCAAGCTCTGTGAAACCTTTCATCCAGAACGTCATCGTATCGGAATGCACGCTTCGTACGGCATCCGTTATTTTGTTATCAAATGCCGCGATCCGCTGCCCGCTGACGAGCTGCGCAATCCAGCCAAATACAATCAATATGATTATTGTAGATGCAATTGAACGTAATAAAATCTTTTTCTGCTTATTCGTTGATTTCATCCAAAGCCATACTCCCCTTTTCCTTTGTACTTATTATACCCTCATACGGTTAGATCAAGAGGTTGGTGGCAAAAAAGAACAAAGGACAGACTGCTATAATCAGCCGCCAGCCACTTTGAAGCTATGTTATTTTACCGTTACTTTCATAACCGGGCTTTCGGTTACCCCTGCGTCATCGTTGTACCAAACGGGTTAATCAGCTCGCACGCTAATTCACGAGAATCGGCTGCTCTCATTTTAACCGTGTTACTTCCGCCGCTTTTTGGGGTAAGGGTATAGGTGGATCCTAGGGAGTCTATAAACGGCGCAGCTTTTACTCTCAGGCTTGTTGCTGATATGAAGGATGCGGTTTGCAAAATATTTTTCCAAAAAACTTTAAAGTATTCCTTTACAGGAATATTCCCTATGGTGTATATTTAAATCAACAACAGGAGAGACTAACACATAAAGAGGTGAACGGCATGTCAGGACATTATCCGGGTTTGGATATGACGACGCTGAGCGCATTGTCTGAGCCCAATCGGATGAACATCGTTGAGCTGCTGCGAGACGGTCCCCTGACAGTAGGAGAAATTGCCGACCGGTTGGGGATTAGACAGCCCCAAGCATCCAAGCATCTGAAGGTGCTTAGTGATAGCGGAATTGTGGAAGTGAAGGCTGAAGCCAACCGCAGATTCTATAAGCTTCGGCCAGAGCCCTTCCATTCGTTGGATTCATGGGTTAACTCCTTCCGCCGCATCATGGAAGAACGGTACGACAACCTGGAGAACTACTTGCGGGAGCTGCAAAAGAGCGAACAATTACAGCATCCAAAACCAAATCATGAGGAGGATTTCAAATGACAAATGCAATGATTTCAAGAGTAGAGAACGAAAATGTACTGGTGCTCGAGCGCGTATTCGCGGCACCACGCGAGCTGGTGTTCAAGATGTTCAAGGAGCCTGAGCATCTGAAACGCTGGTGGGGACCTAGAGGCTGGGAAGTTCCTGTATGTACAATCGATTTCCGTCCGGGCGGCGTATGGCATTACTGCATGAAGTGCATGGATGAGAGCCAAGGCGAGTTCTATGGCATGGAATCCTGGGGTAAAGGCGTTTACAAGGAAATCGACGAGCCAAACAGCTTCAGCTACATGGATTATTTCTCGGATGCTGAAGGCAACATTAACGAAGAACTTCCTGCAACCGATATCGTAATGGAATTCGTTGATCTGGGCGACGGCACTACAAAGCTTGTTAATCGTGCTGTCTACTCTTCCGGCGACGCGCTCAAAACGGTTATGGACATGGGCATGCTGCAAGGCATTACCGAAACTTGGGACCGTCTGGAAGAAGCTTTGAACGCAGCGAAATAAGCGTTAATGTCTCAATGAAAAGCGGTAGACCGGGACTTGAACTTCAAGTCTTGGTCTACCGCTTTTAGCGCTTCTCTCGGCTTCATCCTTGCGCCCATACCCCGCTAACCACTCCTGCATAGGCTGTTATCGGGGATAAGATAAAGCTTTTGCGAGGTGACCGTGATTCATGAGCAACAATAAAAGCAACAGTAATGACAGCAATAATCAAAATAGCGATTCCGTCGACCTCATCGTCGCCCGGCTTGGATATATCGGCGCTATAATTGCCACCTTAGGCGATGGTATAGCCGCGATCGCCGCAGGCATAGCCCTTCGGGCATTAGAAGAAGAAATGTTCTCCGAATCACGATCCGAGGTTGATCAATTGAGACAGACCGAATCCGTGCAGCAGCAGATAGACTTTTACATCAATGAATTAATTCAGATAAGGAAAATGATTAAATAGGCGTTGATTTAAGATGGTTAATCATTTCGGCAGAAGATATGAATTTCGTGCCGAATATGAGAAACCCTTTTTCATAAAAGGATATAAACATGGAAAAGCCCATCGATATGGCTATCGGATGGGCTTTATTCTTCAAGGCAATGATTACACCACGTTTAACTGAACGTCGATATTGCCGCGAGTCGCTCTCGAGTACGGACAAACATTATGTGCCGCTTTGGCAATGTCCTGTGCTTGTTCCCGGTCCACGCCAACCAAGGAAATATCGAGTGTAACGGCAAGCTCGAAATTGTCTTCTGCATCTTTGCCAAGCGTTACATGCGCCGTCACTGACGTGCTGTCCGGCTTGATTTTTCTTTCCCTGCATACGAGATTTAGCGCGCTCTCAAAGCATGCCGCATAGCCGCCTCCAAACAATTGCTCAGGATTGGTCGCCCCTCCCGGGCCCCCCAGCTCCTTCGGATGAATCACATTAATAGCCAGCAAACCATCTTCCGATTCGATTCTGCCGTCACGGCCTCCAACTGCTTTTACCGTTGTCTTATACAGCTCTTTCGATAACACTGCAATCCCTCCTGTTCATTGCGCTAGTATTTCCTTTCTAGAGTTAATTACCCATTTTTTGCGAAAACCAAAAAGAAACACCTTTTGAAATATTCCCATATGGGGATTTCTTCAACCATTAATACATGTTACAATCGACGAAAACTATGGAAATAATATAGGCCAAAGGAGAGAACGAATGAAGAGATTGGCAGCGAATTCTATGCTGTTTCGCAGCAGGGGCAGCAGCGATTCAGGAAAGGTATCCTTTATCGAATTGTTTTTTGACTTAATCTTTGTCTTTGCGGTGACCCAGTTATCCCATTCCTTCCTGAAAAACTTCACGTTGGAAGGGGCTATTCACCTCGGGATACTGACCATGGCCATCTGGTGGGTCTGGATCTTTACGGCATGGGTGATGAACTGGCTGAATCCGGAAACGACACGCGTCCGGTTTATGCTTTTCGGACTTATGCTGGTCGGACTAATCATGTCGAGCTCCTTGCCGGAAGCCTTCGAGAAGACAGGCATTTATTTCGCTTGTGCCTATACCTTGTTCCAGGTGGGAAGAACCGCTTATACCGTCTGGGTCCTGCAAAAAGGCTCAACCGAGCTGCGCATTAATTTTATCCGCATACTCAGTTGGCTGGCGTTATCCGGGATCTTCTGGATTGCCGGAGGAATTGCGCATGACGAGAATCGGCTTATCCTATGGGTAATCGCGCTGTTTATCGAATACCTCTCCCCCTCTCTTGGCTTCTGGATACCCAAGCTCGGAAAAACACCCACTACCGTGTGGGATGTTGAAGGGTCCCATATGGCGGAAAGATGCGGATTGTTCATTATTATTGCGCTGGGCGAATCTATTCTTGTTACCGGAGCGACCTTTGCCGAGTTAGAATGGGATGTTCTTACCCTAGGCTCCTTTGCAGTCGCATTCCTTAGTTCCGTCGCCATGTGGTGGATTTATTTCAACATGACAGCCAAAACAGGCCATCACTTTATCGCGCATTCCGACGATCCCGGCCGTGTTGCCCGCTCCGCCTACACCTATACGCATCTGCTGCTCGTTGCAGGCATCATCCTGTCTGCCGTAGCCGATGAACTGGTGCTCGCGCATCCGACGGGACACCTGGAGCTCAAGACCGCTATGGTCATATTGGCAGGTCCGGCTCTCTATCTGCTCGGCAATATGCTGTTTACGCGAATTGCAGCCGGTGTCATCTCTACCCCATATACCGTTGGGATCATCGTGCTTGCTGCTTCATTCCTGCTCTACAGCTTTATTTCGCCATTGCTCTTATCTATTATCGCAACGCTTACTCTAATTGGCGTCTCCGTCTGGGGCTCCGTCTTCACCGAACGGCTTTGCCGGACAAAGCCGCTGCCGGGGCAGCATAAGACTGAACCACTATAAGAAGCAAAAGAAAAGGCAGCCGCTTTTTAAGCGGCTGCCTTTTTAGTTGATGTACGGCTGCTGATTCTACGGTACAAGCCTGGCAATCTTTTCGAACAACGAATCGTCAACCCGCACGCCGTTTGCGTACAGCTCCGCCCCCTCTTCCCCAATAGCTGCATCCAACCGGCCGCTAGTGATCCTAAGGCCGATTAGACCTCTGCCATGAATATCAAATTTGATGCCGTCGTAATGGAACGAAACATTTAACTCCTCGCCCAGACGCGGAATCAACGTCAGTACGGTGCCGTCATCGTCATAGGAGGTTTTGGCAAGCACGCCCGGAGACAACTGCAGCTCCTTGTATTTTTCCAGCTCATGCAATAGAGACTCGCAGTATGGCGTAAGCGGCAGCTCAAACGAATAATAGTCGACATTGCCTCTTCGCGCCGCGATGGCCAGATCGTCGTGCCGGATCGTCACCTTGGTATCGCCTGCTCCGTTTGCAACGGAAAGCGGAAAACACTTCATCGGAATCCGATCGTTCGTAAACCACAAATCCCAGGCCACGTATTCGTACTCGCCCGGATAGTCGGTTTCCCCGAGGTCGCCCTCATGAACCGCTGTTCCGGTAAGCTCCGCAAATTCAGCGGCAATATTCCTGCCTTCCGTCGTGCAAACCGCAGGAAGCCCGATAATAATCAGCCGTTTCCCGGCCAACTCGCCATATCGCCGAATTCGCTCCCATGCAGCCTCCGGCAGCATGGCCGGCCACAGCACGATCAACGCGTCGTAGCGCGAGAGATGTTCTTCAAAGGTAGGCACGACATCAACCTCCACGTGACGCAGCATCAGCTTATGCAGCAATGCTTTCATGCTTAGGCGATGATAATGCATAAACGAATCGTTGCGATAGGCGACCGATTCCCATGCATACATCAAGGCGACCCGCGGACGGCTGACCGCTTTGCCGGCAAATCGCTGCATCGCCTTCTGCATGGCAACGCAGCCGTTAGTTATCGCCCATGTCGGGTGATGCGGATAGCCCGGTCCGAACGGTCCGGAATGCCCGTAGGCATGAGCGACCCAGCGTACGTTGCGGGCGGCAAGCAGACGATGGTAATACGTCATTTTTCCGGTCGTCGGCTCCCGATCCCAGCACATGTTGTACGCCAGTCCGCTGCTTGAATATTTAGCAAGCGACTCCGCGAGCATCGTCATGGACAGCATCGTCCGCTCCGCGTCGTATTGCGCATCGACAAAACCCCCGCTCAGGTTATCCGTCAGCTTAAAATAGTCAATGTTGCCCGCCCACAGATCGCCGGAGTTCCCTTCTCCCCACCACGTGCTGTGGAATCCCATAAAGGAAGCCTTTCCGTGCTGCTTTTCGTAACGCTCCTTCACCTCTTTCTGGATCCGGTACGTCAGCTCCATCGTCAAATTGTAATAGTCGAAACGAAGCTTGCCCAAGCGATCGTCCGCCGACTTGTGTCGCATCAGATAAATCCGGTCGAGAAATTCATAGCCGTATCTATGACGAAAAGCTTCCAAAAAAGCGGCTCCGCCTAGATAGACGTCTTCCTTCTTGCTGCCGGCTCCGAATTCGTCGATGGCGAAGCCGTCAAGCTTCATTCCAAGGTAACAAGCAAGCGTTTCGTCAATGGACTCGGCCATGTCAGCACTCGCAAAATCGGGATAATCGGTCGAGTAGGACGCATAGAGCAGCACGTCGCCGTCCTCCCCATACCTTCCGCTTAGATCGGAGCGGCTCGTAATGACCAGACGGACATCTCTTAATTCCGCGGTAATATCTTTTGCCTCCCGAATAATTCCGCCTTCCCGCTTAACGAGAAACGCTTTGGCGATCCCTTCGTATACCGGCCGGATATCGGTATGTCCGGCAGACTCGAGATCGTTAAGCCTGATTTCGAGCTTGCCGTTTCTAATGGAGCCTTCATGCTCGCTTATCCATTTCTGTCTAGCCTCGGGATGATGTTTGAGGAGCCGCAATCCCGGCCAGGGTATAATCTGAACGAAGGAGAGGCCGTGCCTTCGGGCCTCCTCCTCCGCCGTGCGCATGGCTCTCTGGCCGATCTCGTCGAATTCGCTGTAGCTGCAATTGCGAAACTCAAGCGCAATGGCGTCGAAGCCATGTCCCGCGATATCGGCAACGGCATGCCGTATGCTGTCAGGTTGAGCCGCCATCGAAGAGTCGATCAGCAGCATAATAGGTGCCATTGTCATTGTTTCTTCTCCCTTACTCGAATCGGAACCAATCAAAGTCCGTCGCTCCCGAGAACAAAATATAAATATCGTGGATGCCGCTCGAAGGCGTGAGCGAAGCCGTTCCTTCCGTCCAATTGCTCCATCCGCCCGTAGCAGGCGTCGTGATGGTGCCAATCTGCGTACCGGTCAGGCTGTCCAGGTGCACGGTCGCCGTCTTGGTCGTCGATTCGCCGTTTGCGAACCTGAATTTCAACTGCGTGAAGCCGCTGCCGAGGTTGACGCCGCTATACTTCACCCAAGATCCCGAATTCAAGCCTCCGATTGTCGTAACATAGTTGGAGACGCTATTGCTGCTGTTGTAGCTTTCCGCTTGAATCGTTACCGGCGTCGGAGCGTTTACGCTATCCTCGAAGCGGAACCAGTCGAAGTCGGTCATGCCGGAAAACTTGATGTAAATATCGTGCGTGCCGCTCGCCCCGGCGAGCGAACTCGTCGTCTCCACCCAATTGCTCCAGCCTCCCGTCGGCGGCGTCGATATCGAACCAATGAGCGTGCCCGTCAGACTGTCCAGCCGGATCTCGGCCGTCTTGGCCGTCACGTCGCCGTTCGTGAAACGTGTCCGCAGCGTTGCAAATCCGCTTCCCAGATTCACGTTGCTAAACTTGATCCAGTCTCCGTCATGAAGATCGCCTATCGTGGTGCCGAAATTGACAATGCCGCTCATATCGGCATAGCTTTCCGCTTGCAGCGTCAAGTTACCGCCGCCCGAGTTCGTGTAAGCGGCCGTCGATACCGCTGACTGCAGCATGCCCGCTTTGCTTGCCATCGCCTTTACGGTCTGTGAAGGCGATATGGTAAGCGGCGTTCTGTAAATCGGCGAGCCCGCATTCGGCGTACTGCCGTCCGTCGTGTAGCGGATCGTCGCTCCGGTCGTCGATGAAGCGATCGTCACGGTCTGCGGCGCGCTGTACGATCCCGCAGCCGGGGTGAAAGTAGGCGCAGCCGCAGTAGACTGAGAGGCTGCCGCTCCCGCGTTATTGGCATTGTGCGTATTGTGCGAGCCCGTATCTCTGACGAAGCTGCCGGTAATATTGGCCGTTTTGTTTCCTGCAAGCACCGTGCCATAGCTGCTATGGGTTAGAGTGACGGCATACTCCTTATTCCGGACGGTATTGTCCTCTACGATCGTATTTGTCGTGTCTCCTGATACGCTCACGTCGTTATTGCCGTCGTAATAACCGATATCCGCCGTGGAGATATAGATACCGGTATTGTAGGACGGCGCTTCCGTTATGCTGTTGCCGACCGGCGTTTCGTTTGTCCCCGACAAGTCATTGCCCCTGAATTCGTTGCCGAACGCCTGAACGGCGAAGTAATGGCCGCCCCCGTTGTCGAATCGCTCCGACGCGACTCCCACGCCCGAGTTTTTGCTAAGCGGAGAAACGCCCGTCAGGACATTTCCCGTCACCCGGTTGAAGTAGTTGGGCGACAGGTTGGATTCGTTCGCGTTCTTGACATTCACGCTCCAGATAAAGACGCCTTCCGAATCCAGGAACGTATTGTTGGCGACTACGCTGTCATAGGCATTGCCGAACAACCAAATGCCCTTGTCGTTATCGGTGATCGTATTGTTGTAGGCAGTCGTATGTTCGTTAGGCGTGATAAGGGTCCATTTGCTCGTGCTGTCCGGCATTTTGTCCCATGCCTTGTCAACCGTGATCGTATTGCCTGAGATGCCCGTTACTCTGCGCAGTTGTCCGAGCCCCGTACCGTCGATAATCTGGATGGCCGGATAGCTGTACATGACGGTCGGAGCGACCAGCGCGCGATCTGCGCTGACCGTGACGTTAAGTCCGCTTGCCGAGCTTACCGTTCCGTAGTTGAAATAACCGCCCGGCGCTTCCGACATGATCGCTTCGCCGTCGTTTTCGTGCCCAACCACAAGCCCGCTCGCCACGGAACGCATGCCGACGATCGTATTGTCCGCCACGTAGTTGTTGGCGCGCACCGATAATCCGTGTTTCTCGGCATTAACGGCGGTATGTCCGATGAGGGTATTGCCCGTCGCGATGTAATATTCCGCCGTATTAATGTAGACGCCGAAGCTGAATTCCATATAGGAGTTCGTAAACGAAGAATATTGGTTGACATAGTTGTGAGCGTAACCCGCAAAACCGCGGAAGTCGCTGTCCGCAACGAGAAAACGTTCCTTGCCGAGCGTCATCATCGGGAAGCCGCGCTGCCCAGAGGCGCCGTTCGTGCCAAGATCATAATCGATCTTCACGCCTTTAAGGAACATCTGCTCGGCCGTTCGCTCCAATACATTTCCTGCCGGATAGGTCGGATTGCCGCTTCCGTCCAATACCTCCCACGGTGAGCCGAGTATGAGGAAAATATCCGGACGGCTCGTGTGGCCGGGAGCGATGGTCACCGTCAGATTGGCTACGCCGACCTGACCGAAGTTCGTTTTGCTATCGATAGCCGTGGCGCCGCCCGTCCCTATATACTGCAATATTGTACCCGACCGGCTCTGGCCGCGGAGGACGACTTTGCGCGAGAGATGCAAGGATGTGATCCGGTACGTTCCGTCTGTCAGATACACGACGCCACCGTTCGGATTTGTGCCCGCAGCGTCGATGGCAGCCTGAATGTCGGCAGTCTCGTCGACCCCGCTGTTAGGAGCTGCGCCGTACGAGCTCGCGTTCACTTGGTTCGCCCAGTTGAAGTTGCCCGCCCAAGCAACGCCAAGCCCCAGCGGGTCGCTTCCCACGGAGACGACCTGCAGCTGCTGCCCGCTGCTCGGCTTGCTCCAGTGCACGCCGCTGTCGCTTGAGATCTCGACGTCGTACGTGCCTAGCGGTGTGGTAGACGAGATAGAAAACTCGGCCATATACGCATTGCCGGATGTGATGGTCTGGTTCACCGTGTTTGAGCTGTTTTTTAATCGAACCACGGTTCCGTTTCCTGCTCCAAATTCGGAGCCAGCGAAATTCCGGCCGACGATCGTGATTTTTTGGCCGGACCAGGCTTGTTTCTCGGAAATCCAGAGCGCGCGAGCCGCATTGAGCTTAGCCGGAGCGCTCCAGCCCGTGGCGTTTTTGACCCATACGTTATAGACACCCGCGGCCGCCCCGCCAGGCATTGTCACCGTGACGTAATTCCCTTTCTGGTCGCTCTGGATAATGGCTGGGTGCAGGGCGTCAGCCGGCGGCGCAGCCGGAGACGTATTGGTCGAATCCAGCTTGATCGCGACGTCTTGCGAGGATGCCGTCATATCCCACCCCGTGATCGTAAACGTTGTGCCAGCCTGCACCGCATCCGATAACCGTTGAATTTTCGGAGCGTTTGCGGCATAAACCGGCCGAGTATCAAGCGCGGCTATCAGCGTTAATAATATGGCTAGGATAAGAATCTGGGACAATCCTTTGCGGTACTGCCTTCCAAACGTTGCGTACATCAATTAGCCTCCTGACAGATTGGTTTTTTGTTCTGTAAGCGGTTACCCGTTTATGTATACACAACCCCCGTTCGTCAATCTCGCCTGTTAAGGCTAATGGATTAACGAGCAGGGGGATTGTTGTTTGGATTACTTGAACAGCCGTTATTTCAGCGATTCAAGCTGATCTTTGTTCGTCGTTTTGAAATAATCGTCGATCTTTTTCCGCAAATCCTCGTTGCCGCCGTTTTTCGTCGCGATTTCGCTGAACTGCTTCCACAGCTCTTCGAAATGCGCGTCGTCGCGAGCCGCAAGCGTCTTGGTCAACGCTTTTTCGAAGGCGTCACGGCCTTTCCAGAATTGATCGGCTTCCGGCACGACGCCGAAGAAATTCCAGATCTGCATGTCATTGTTGATTGGTATGCCTAGATCCGAGTACGAATTGTTAGGCAAATTGCCCGGATCGAAGAAGTTTCTCGCCTCGGAAGGCGATATCACCCGATCGTAGCTGTAGAACGGCGAAACTTTGGAGCCGCCCCACATGTAGGTCGGATAATATGGCCAGCCGCTGCCGTAAATGTTCGTTGAGGCCAATCTTGTATTCGCCAGGTTGTAATGGAGTGACTTGCCGTTGTCCTTGTTGTAAACCATGGCATCCTCGAGTTCCTTGTCCTTGAACACGCGCTTGCCGTCTACCTCGTCGAACAAGCCCGCGCTCTTTGGTCCCCAAGTGTACATTTTCTCGCCGACCTCGGATACCATGTAATCCAGGAAGTGAACGACCTGCGGCAGGTCCTCTTCTTTCACGCTGTCCTTGAAGACGACGACGCCTATATTGTTTTTGACGCCGCCCATCGGCGAAATGAATTGATCCGTGTTGACCGGCGAATCCAAGAATACTTTGCGGTACCTGTAAGATTTGCCCGCGGCTTTCATGACATTCTCGTCAGGAATATCGTACAGATAAGCAACCGCGTATTGTCCGTTGTTCAGCTTCTCCAAATGCATCGCGTTGTTCTCGACCAGCGAATTCGGATCCATGACCTTATCGCGCACGAGTTTGTTGAAGTCGTGGACGATATTTTTGAAGAACGGCTGCTGGAACATAAATTCGATCTGCTGCGTCTCTTTGTCGAAGTACGTGAAGTAGTTACTGCCTTTCGGAATGCGGCCATACAGGTTGGCCAGAACGGCCAGCGTGCCCCAGTTGTCTTGACCGCCAAACGCGTAGCTCACTTCGACCGGCTTGCCGTTCTCCGTGATGTTCTCGGTTTTGATTATATTTTGGAGATCGTACAGAAGCTTGGTGAAGTCTTCCGTTGTCTTAACAGGAACATCGTAGATATCCTCTCTGCTGAACTTGCCGCCTTTCTCGACGAACAGCGCATCGATCTCGTCCTGCGTCTTGGCCTCAGGGTACAGCTTCTTCAAGAGGTCATCGCGCACCCAGACGTATTGGTCGGTACCTTCGAGCGCGTTCGGAGTGACGAACGACGGATCCATCATTTTGATCGATCGGTCAGGGTCCCCCATCTGCGTAGGGAACGAATAAATGCTTCCATCCTGATCGTTATTGGTCGAAAAACGTTTGACGTAAGGGAACGTCTCGAAGCTCAGCCTCTTCTGCAGGTTTGGAGCATACTTCTCGATCGCGTCCGTCAAGTCGTAAGCTTTGCCCGCGGCGAACATGTCCTTGAGGCTGCCCATGCCGGAGTCGGTGACGAACGCGAGATCGGGCCAATCGTTCGCCGCGTTGATCATGCCGAGTTTGACGTCGATTGCCTGCCCGCCGTTATCGAAGGAGCCGTCCTTGTCGATCTCGATCCCCGTTACCCGCTTGATCTCCGGACTTACGATATCCTCCGTCGGAACCGGGCGTTTGGCGTCACCCGTGCCGTGCGCATACCAGATTTTCAGCTTGAGCTGTTTGCCCTTCCAATCCGGCAGCTCGGAGCTGTCGGTCACCTCATCGTACATGTCGTAATAGGCTTTCTCTCCGGAAACGTTTTCATTTGTAGCGTTGGCTGGAGCTGCCGTTTCTGCCGGGGTATTGCCTTCGTTCGTGCACCCTGCCGCAAGCGACAACAGCAAAGCTGCGGCCGTACTCAGCGTAACCGTATTGCGCATCCGTAATTTCATGCTTACTCCCCCTAGAATGAATTTGCATCTATATCATGCCGGACTCGTGCATGGGTTTGTTATACCATCCTATCAAATCCGGCATCATACCGTGGTTATTCCTGCCTCTATTCCTTAACTGCTCCAAGTGTAATGCCTTTGACAAAATGTTTCTGAAGAAACGGATACACGATAACGATCGGAATGGTCGTCAATATAATGTTCGCGGCCCGAATCGCCTGCGGCGTCACCTGAGGCTGGGTATTCGCGCCGGACGTAATGCCTGCCCGAATCGCCTCCTGGAACATGCTCGCCATCCGCTCGCCTTCCTTCAGAATCTGCATCAGAATATACTGCAGCGTGTTTAATTTCTGATCCGTGATGAAATAAAGCGTCGTGGTCCAATCGTTCCAGTGATAAACAGCCGTCCATAACGCCATAACCGCAAGGATCGGCATCGATAACGGCACGTAGATGCGCAGCATGATGACAAACTCGTTCGCTCCGTCAATCCGAGCCGATTCGGCAAGACTGTCGGGGATCGTATACAGGAACGAACGGATGATAACCATGTTGTACAAACTGAACGAAACCGGGAGGATATAGACCAGGAAGTTATTGAGCAGGTGCATTTTTGAATAAAGCAGATAGACGGGAATGAGTCCGCCCCCGAAATACATCGGAATCATCAGAAAAATCAGTATGATTCCCTTGCCCTGCAGCCCCTTCAGAGTGAATGCGTAGGCGCAGGTGTACTGAATGAGCAGGGCGAAAGCCGTGCCGATCACGACGCGGAGCACGGAAATGAGCGTCGACTGAATAATGGCGGAGTTCGTAAGCAGCATCTCGAAGTTGGCAAACGAAAGCTCCCGCGGGTAGAAGGTAAGACCGCCGAATTGAGAATCCATCGGATCGTTGAGCGCGTAAGCGAGAACGTTAAGATACGGGAACACCATGGCGACTACGATGAGGATCAGCAACGAGGCGTTGCCGACTTTGAAGATGCGGTACGACAGCGATTCATGATTCAATGGTGCATCCTCCTTACCAGATCGAAATTCCGGTCGTTTTTTTGGAGATCGTGTTGGCTCCGACAGTCAAGAGAAGCGCCACAAGTCCTTGCAAGAAACCCACCGCTGCCGCCATCGAATAATTGCCCTGCTGAATGCCGGACGAATAGACGATCGTCGAGATGACGTCATAGCTGATAAATGCGTTTTGCATCCCGTAGACAAGCTCGAAGTTGCTGTTGAACAACGTGCCAAGAGTGAAAATCAGAAGCAGAATGGTCGTCATCTTAAGTCCGGGCAACGTAATGTACAGATGCTGCTTCCAACGGTTGGCTCCGTCGATCTTTGCCGCTTCGTACAAGCTCGGATCGATAGAAGTAATGGCCGCCAGATATACAACCGTTCCCCAGCCTACTTCCTTCCAGACGCTTAGCAGAAGAAGAAACGGAAGGAACAGCTCCTGTTTGGAGAGAAACATGATTCTCTCGCCTTCTCCGCCCGATAGCTTGAGCAACAGATCGTTAAGCGGACCGTAGAGATCGAAGAACGAGTAGGCAAGGCCAACAACGGCGATCCAGGACAGGAAGTGGGGCAAATAGCTGAGCGTCTGCACGGATCGTTTGAACAGGCCGTCCTTGATCTCATTGATCATTAAAGCAAGAATGATCGGTGCCGGGAAGCCTACGAGAATCGTCAGCAAGCTAAGCTCCAGCGTATTAAAGATCGCCTGCCTCAGCATCGGCGTCTCAAAGATTTCCCGGACGTGCTCGAGCCCGACCCATGGGCTATTCCATAGCCCCAAGAAGATGTTGTAGTCCTTGAAAGCGGCGATAATGCCCGGCATCGGCACGTAAGCGAACACGAAGGTAAGCACGATGGACGGCAGCATGAGCATGTAGCCGAACGAGTTTTTGCGCAGCGCCCGCATGAACCTGCTGCCGGTCGGCTTGGCAGATTGATTGTAGATGATCTCTTTGTGCAATGTTTGTTCCAGCTCCTCTCCTCGTAGGTGTTGCTCTCATTCTAGTCCTTTGCGAATAGTTGATATAGTAAATAAACGGAGCTTCTATAGCTGAATTCGGACATCATCTTAAGCCTGATCGCAAAAAAGAGCCTTTCGCTTTCGCGAAAGACTCCTCTTTTTTCCGCCGGTATCAAACCGCGCTGCCGGCTTTTACGCGGATGCCGGTATGCGGAGCGTCACCGTCGTTCCGTTGCCGGACTCGCTCTCGACATCGATGTCATACGGCTTCCCGTAATAGACCTCGATCCGTTTTCTCGTATTAATCATGCCGTAACCGCCATACATGCTGTCGGTTTCGCCCCGCAGTATGCTGCCGAGCTTCTCCGGATCGATGCCATCCCCATTGTCGGAAATTTTGATCCATACCTCGCCTGATGACAACTCCGGACCAGCCTTCCGTTCGACGCGAATATCGATGCTGCCTCCGGTCTCCCGCCCGTTAATGCCGTGCAATACGGCATTCTCCACGACGGGCTGCAGCAGATGCTTCAGCATGGGCGTATTGCCCAGCCCTTCCTCGATTCTAATCGTGAATTCGAAGTCGATGCCGTAAGCGAATCTCTGCAGCTTCAAATATTCATTCATCATCTCCAGCTCTTGGTCGATCGTAATAATGCTGCTGCCTTTATTAAGCGCGATACGGTAATAACGCACCATGGAATCGATGACGCCGCGAATGCGCTCGTCCCCGCTCAACCATCTCATGGTGGAGAGTGTGTTATACAAAAAATGCGGATTAATGCGCTCTTGCAGAAGCTGGGTTTCGAGCACGGTGCGCTCGGTTTCATAAGCGTTGATTCGCTGATAATAATCGCGCACGCGAACCATTAGCTCATGGAGGACGCTGCCCATGCGGCTAAACTCGTCATCGGTGGTGGAGAACTGCAAATTCTCATTATGCAGCAAATTTTCTACGGTCGTATTCATGCGGCGGAACAATACCTCTAACTTTCGGGTTAAGTAAAACGAAACGATCTCTACCATTAGGAACAGAATCACCATGACCCCGATCAACATGGCAACGGCTCCGATCAGATAAGACTTCAGCTCCCGAAAGACCAGCGACCTGGGAATCTTCATTACAATTTCCCCGATCCCCGACTTGAGCGAATTCCGAATCTCGTACTGATGAGATGAGCCGGCGGCATTGGCATTGGCTGCGGCATTGGCTTCCCCTTCGGTATCGAAACCTGCAATGGGAAACCGTCCTCCTCCAATCGAGGACTCGAATCCAATAGTCGAGTTTGTCGGCAGCTCGACATCGAAGTATCTCCGAATGGACGAGAAGGGCACCCGGATTTCCGTGACGGCTAGCGGTCCGCGGAGAGACGCCAGTTTTTTGTAGAGATAGATAAAGGTCCGATTCTCCGCAGAGCCTTGTCCCTTTAGCGTAGCCAGTCTCCAAATGATGCTGCCCGTATCCGAGGCCAGAATATCCCTCCGGAGCTGGATCCCCCCATCCGGCTCGAAGCTTCCCATTGAGTCGATTCTGCGCAGATAGTCGCCATTCAGCGTATCCTCGCTGAGCGAATAGATAATAACGCTGTCGTTCGACATATCCGCCTTGACTGCACCGGCAACGCTTTGTAAATAATCGTTAAACGAAATAATGCCGACCAGATTTTGATCGGTCTTCGTTTCGAGATAGTTGTTAATATAAAAGTTGCTGTTAATGAACAGCAGCTTGTCGACGTTAGACGTCAGCATATTATCGACCCCCGCCACGCTGCCGGCGAGCTGGGCTTCATTTTTCTCCAGGATGGCGTCAACCTTCTCATTCCAGACGTTGAAGAACAGCACCGAACCTAGAATGAGCATCGGAATCAGCGAAAAGATAAAAATAATGGACGCGATTTTGTGACGGTATTTCCACTTTCCAAACATGCTGCCGAGCCCCTCTCAGGGTACATGCGGCGATTTATCGCAGCATAACCTTGTTTTTATATTCCGCCGGGGTCATGCCGACGTTTTTTTTGAAGGCCAGACAGAAATACGAGGTGTTGACGTACCCCACTTCTTCCGCGACTAGTGCCACCTTGCTGTCTTGCTCCTTCAACAGCCCCTTGGCAATGCCGATCCGGTAGTCGATCAGATAATCGAAGATCGTCTGCCCCGTCTCCTTCTTGAATATATGGTTCGCGTGCCGTCCGCTCAGATACACGGATTTGGAAATATCCTCGATTGTGAGCGGCTCGCTGTAACGATGCCCGATAATTTCGCGTATTTGATCGACGACCTTCTGATTTTTGGTCGGATTGCGCTCAGTCAGCTGCTCCCGAAGCGCCTTTAAGATATGCCGGAGCCACCCTCTCGCTTCCTTTACCGATGAGAGTCCGTTAACCCTGCTCCAGACCGCCGGCTCCTCGCCAAGCAAAAGCCGAAACGATTTGTTCGCCTCTTCCAGCTGCACGCTCGCCAGATTCAGCGTCATAAAGACGAACACCTTAACGTAGCTTTCGCTAGGGGCTCCGCCTCCGGGAACGATCAAATATTTGTCCAGAAATGCGTCGATGCCTTCTTCTCCGCCGTAAGACAACAGCGCCTTCACGTCCCCGTATAACGATTCGAGTCCAGGCACCGCGTCGAACGGGCTGCGCTCCGCCCGGTCCTCGATCTCCGAATACGCGATAATCGGGCTGCTCCCTTCGTAGAAGGTCGTCAAAGCCGCTTGGCGGGCTTGGCGGTATAGCTCCGCCATGTCGGCGAGCGAAGCCGAAGTCTGGCTCATGCCGATGATAACGGAACGGTCCAGCCGCTCCGTTATCATCAGATGCAGGTCCACCGCCGTCTCCAAAAATTGATCGGGCTCACCGAATAGGAGCACGGCAAATGAGTCTCCCGCCATCTGCACCGGATAGGCCGAAACGCGGCGTTCGCGGGATGCTTCCTCGTTCGAAGTATCCTCTCCATCTGCGGCCGGTTCAAAACTTGCCCGTTGCGCAAGCGCGCCAACTGCCTTCTTGATCGTATACGATTGATAGTAGGTGTCTACGACGCTGTGGGACAGCTCCCCGCTTGTCGGCTCCGCTTCCTCCCTGACGTCCAGGGCAAGCATGGCGAAGCTCGAATTGTCCGGTATGGATACGCGAAGGAAGTCAATTCGCTCGCGAATGTCTCCTTCGTCACGGAAATTGCCGAGCAGCAGCTCCTTAAAGAACTGCTCCTGCACGAGCGGGAGCATCCCCTCGAGCTGACGCAGCATGCCGGACCTTTCCCTCTCTCTCCGCTCCCGTTCGGTCATCTCCCCCAGCACGCCCTGCACTGCCGTCTCCAGCTCTCCGGAGATAATCGGCTTAAGCACGTAACCGTAAACGCCGAGGTTAACCGCCGATTTCGCGAATTCGAAGTCGCTGTGGCAACTTGTAAATATGATTTTTATAGCGGGATATTGCTCCCTCACGCGCTCCGCCAGCACGATCCCGTTCATCATGGGCATGGCGATATCGGTCACGATCAGATCGGGATGAAGCTCGCCGACGCTCGCGAGCGCATCCGCTCCGTTAGCGAAGGTGCCAACGACTTCGATTCCGAGCGATGCCCAGTCAACCGCTTGCTTGATGCCCATTCTTTCGTATTTGTTATCATCAACAATGATCAGCTTGAACATAAGCGCTCCCCCTTATCGAAAGTTAAGCGTTTTCATTCTAATGGTAGGATGGTATACACACAAAATCCAGTTCATATCAGGAGAATAGATGCCGGAATTCGGAGCTCTATTATTCTCTTATTATAGCTTGTTTCTCAGCATCGGCATGAGAAAAACTTCTATTGAAGCCCTTCGAATATGTGAAAATGAGTTTTTTGTGATCGATAAACTTTTGCTTTCTGATGCAGCAAAAAAATCCTCCTCATTTTGGCTAATGAGGAGGATTATCGCCTGGCTTAATGGATGATTATTTCTGTTGCCCGTGCGCTGCGTTCATTAACGGACCGTATGCCCAGTGACTCTCCGGCAGATCCGGAAACGTCTGTTCTCCCGTCCATTCCGAGGAGCGCTGCAGAATTCGGGTTATAATGGTAACAGCCTCGGCTTTGGATATGGTCTGGTTCGGCTTGAAGCTGCCGTCGGAATAACCGGTTATTATGCCGTTGCTATAAGCCGTATACAGAGCCGACTGGGCCCAATGTCCTTCAATATCGGCGAATGGCGCATCGCCTTCGGCTGGAGGAAGACTCCGGAGCTTGAGAGCCATCGATAGGAATTCCGCGCGCGTAATTAATCGCTCGGGCTTAAAGCTGTTGTCCGGGTAACCGTTCACGTATTCAAGCTGCGTACAGAAGGCGATGGCCGCCGCATACTCGCGAAGGGAGCTTTCATCACGGAATTTCCCCAGCACTCCTGTATCCAGCTTCGATTGGGGTTTCCCGTATAGACTATAGATGATGTCGGCCACGTCGCCCCTTGTGAGCTTCCGGTCGGGCTCGAGAAGACCTTTGCTATTCGCGGACAAATAAGGTCCGGTATAGCTGATTTCCTCCCCTTTCTCCGGCCAATGCTCTACAGGTTGAACAGGCTGCTGCGGAATGCTGCCGTTGCCCGGCTGACCGGGTTCGCCCGGAGAGGATGGAGTAATCTTCAAACCTGCCACGGCAGAACGAAGCGCATACAGCGCGTTACTGATGTCGATGTTGCGTGGCGACGGTAAGCCTAACCATTCTCCGGCAGCAGTCATGCTGCTGGAATACAACTCCCATGTCTGGCTTGTATAGCTCGAAGCGCTTCTGTTAAGAGCGAGCTCCGCATGGTACAGCCGATCCAGATCAGCGGCATCCACCGAAGCTTCGCCTTCCAGCTGAATCAGATTCTCGACTTCTCCGTCAACCCGGTCTTTGCCTGCATGATACAATTCGTTCCCTACGTTATCAAACGTATTGCCGGTGGTTATGACGCCGTAATCACCTAACGTTACGCTGATGCCCCGGTTAAAGTCCGTTAGGAAGTTGTTCTGCACAAGCAGATTGGTCGCATCGCCGCTATAACCGTCCGTAATCAAGTCAGAACTTTTGAGACCCGACCAGAATACGATTCCGGATTCCTGCGGCGCCTCCGACAAGTTGTTAGGCACGGCGCTTGGCACGCCCGTAAGGGCATTGTTGCGTATTTCGATATTGTAAGCGGCTACCGAATAATACCGGCCCTCGGATCCGTAGCGCTGCGTATTAAGCAGAATGCCGCCCGTGCGGGTTTTCGGCGACACGCCGTCGAACTCGTTGTCTCGGATCGCCACATGCATCGCGGTAACAAGCGCCGCCGATTGCTTTATTAACGCGGTCCATACAAACGCGCCTTCCGTATCGATCGCTTCGTTGTTGGCTACCACCGTGTCGACCGCATTGCCAAAAATATAAATTCCCTTGCTCGTATTTTCCGCAAAATTGTTGTAGATGGTTACATTGTCATTGGGCGAAATAAGCGTAAAGACGCTGTTTCCGTCCGGAACGACATCCCAGCTGCCCTTAATCGTGATGACATTGCCGTCGATGCTATCCACTTCCCGCCATTGCCCCATTCCCCGGCCGTCCGTAATCTGCACGCCCAGCGTGTTGTACATGATGGAGTAGTCCCGATGCGGCACAAGCGAGGCTGTCGTCAGCGTGTTCTCGGTTGCATGAATGACGTATCCCGAGTTAAAGTTCCCTCCCGGGCTGTCTATCGCATAACTTTCTCCATCGTTATAATCGCTTCCCACGTCGTATACCTGATTGCCTTCCATATGCACGTTGGCGCGGGCGAACAGGCCATGCGAATCCTTCAGCAATCCCGCTTCCCATCCGCGGCCGTGTACGATGTTGCCTTTCATGAACGAGTAGTTGGCTACGGTCTGCAAGTAGCCTTCGTGCGCATAGTTGAGCTTGTTATTATAATACGTCGTGTATTCATTGAGATAAGCATGCGTAATGCCCGCGGACCAGCCGCTCAGCTCGGAGTCGCGAACGATAAACCGTTCTTTGCCGATAATGACGACGGCCAGCCCCCGCATGCCCGCGTAAGGATCCGGATTCGCCTGCCCGTAGCCGGTATCCAGCGTATAGTCTAACTTAATGTTGTCGATAAACATTTCGCTGGCCGTTCGCAATGCCATGTTGCCGGCCGCTTCGCTCCAAGGCTGCCCGAACGCGAAAAACATATCCGGACGTTTGGCGTTATCGGAAAGTCCGACCGTAAATCCGGACACGCCGTAACGGCCTTCTACAGCGCCATCGCCTTCGGATTCGAACATATTGACACCCGTACCCGAATAGACGAGATGCGTCGAATTCTTGTCTTCACCGAGCAGCACGATGTCCGCATACATCGGAACCCGGCTCAGCACGTAGGTGCCCGATGGAAAGAACACAACTCCGCCGCCGGAAGCCTTAGCCTCCTCGATCGCGTCCGTCACGGCAGCGGTATCGTCCTCGCCGTCTCCCTCGACGGCTCCGAAATCGGTGACGTCATACCGATTATCCCAATTGAACCGGTCTGCCCAAGCAACGCCTAAGCCAAGCGGATCCCGGCCTTCTTCCACAATTTGAAGCGTTTGTCCGCTGGCCAGCGGCGCCCAGATCGCGCCGTCATTGTTGCTCACCTCTACCTTATAGCTGCCGATTGGCGCCTTTACGTTAAATTGCAAGGAATACGGCGAGTACTGCACGATTTCCTGCTCGACCGAACGGGAGGCATTAACGAGACGCAAGCGCGTAACCGAGTCCAGTCCAAACTGCTCTGCCATCAAGTTGCGTCCGGATAAATCGATCGTCTGGCCTTCCCATGCTTCATATTCGGAGATGAACAGCGGACGGGCGGCGTTTAGTAACGATGGCTTGCTCCATCCGTGTCCGTTGTTAATCCAGACCGCGTATACTCCCTCAGACAGCTGCGCTGGAAACTCGGCTACTAGGAAGTAACCGTCGCGCTGATCGTATTGCTTAATCGCCGCGGGCGTTCCGTCTGCCGGCGGCGATGCCGGCAAGGAGCCGTTGTAAGTCTTCATGACGACCTGGATATCGTCAGGCTCGTCGGCTTTTAATCCATAGCCGTTAATGGAAATCAGTTCGCCCGGCTTCACCGCATCCGAGAGCTTGTAGACGACCGGCGGAAGCTCCCAAGCCTTGCTGCCAATCGTCAACGCCACATCTTGGGTCGCCTGCGCCAATTGATCCTCGTCGTCTGCAGCGAACGAAGCCGTGACGGTAAAGGTTCCCGAATATTCAGGCGTGATGCTGAGCGTCGCCTGCCCGTTGCTGTTGGTTACGGCTGTTCCTAAAGCGGCGGGAATATAGTCCCCGACCGTTCTGCCCGACAAGGTGAAAGCGATCGTTTTGCCGCTCACCGGGACTCCTCCGGAAGACAACGCTACTTGAAGCTCGACAAGAGATCCCGAGCCGGACACTTCATAGGCCGGCAACTCAAATTGCAGGGCTGTGGCTTGATAGGACGGCATATCGACGGACACGACGCTGTCGCCGGGCAACGAATTACGTTGTCCGTCCTTGACGCGCAATCTGTAGTAGTACGTGCTGCTCGATCCCAGATTGGAATCGACATAAGTGCCGTCCGCAGCCGCCGTCGTACCTACCTGCACGAAAGGACCCGCGGCCTGAATGGAACGTTCGATGACCGCGATCGAGTCCGCATCCCCGCCGCTCCAGCTCAGCTTAGCGGATCGCGGAGATTGATACTCGCCGGTCAGCCCCGAGAGGTCGTAAACGGCAGGCTCGTCGAAGAAAAACGCCTGCGGACCGAAGGTCATGTCGCTGTCTGCTTTAATGACCTGAAGCGTAAAGCTGCCTTTGACCATATAAGTCAAATAAACACCGCCGCTAAATACATCCGGCGTTATCGACTGGTTCGGAAGCATCGCGTTTCCATTGTTGTCCAGGAAGGCAAGCTCCACCGGATTTTGCGGAACCGCATTGCTATAGATCGTGAATTGATGCCAATTCTGATCGTTCAGCTCGAAGCTGAATTGCCCCGGTGAACCACCACCTCCATAAGTGTCATGTTTGGCCGGAGACCCGGCATCGTCCGGAACGCTTAAGCTGGCTTCGTCGTTTGTCGAGCTTCTCGCCCACAAGCTACCGTTGACGTTGTACGTAAATTGATTCAGATAATCCGGCTCCGACACGTAATCATAGATCGTCGGATCCATAAACAGCCACGTTCCCCAAGCCGGATTATCGCCCGGAACGGCATCGGGATAGTTATACCCGAGCAGAATGTGTCCGTCCTGTCCATAATTTCCAATCCAATTCCCTTTGGTCGATTTGTCGACGCTGACCTCAGACGCGCCGGAGACGGGATCAAAGAACATGCCGGACGGTCCTTCGCTCCAAGCCCCCATCACTTCAAAGACGAAGCTCCCTTTTACTTTGAACGTGATGTATGCGCCTTGATTTCCCAGGCTGTCCACCTCTTCCGGCAATCCTGGCGCATCGGCCAGCGGAGGGTTAAGCGTTTTCATTCCTCTGAACGTATTTACGAGATTATTGCCGTCCAAATCCTTTATCGCATAATACTTGTAGTTCATGTCCCCCGCAAAATAAACCGAGAACAAATGCTCCTCGTTATCCTCAAGCGTGAAGGCGAACTGCCTTATATCTCCATCGCTGCCTGGTGTCCCTCTTGAAATAAAGGCATTGGTCTTGGCAAGCGCGCTGCCGGAAGGCGGATCCAGCACGGCTGCGTTAGCGCCGGCATCTTCCGACTTGACCCATGCCCGCGCCCCTTCGGTCACGCGATAGATGCTGCCTTCTTGCTCCTGCACGTATGCCGGTTTAACGGCCACGTCGCTGTCATACAAAGCAATTTCCTTGCCTGAGTCTCCCTGATTCTCCAACGGCACGGCATCTCTGCCTGCATAGCCAAACAACACGTACCCGTCGCGGCCGTATGAGCCGTTCCACCCGCCGCGTGTCGTCAGATCGTATGCGCTGATTACTGCACTTGGGCTTCCCGAGGCTTCCGCTGTCCTTGAGGCGGGCAACGGCGCAAAGGTCATCAAAAAGGTCATCACAGCAATCATCAGAGCGGCCCATCGTTTCGTCCTTGTCTGCTCCACTTTTGTTCCTCCCTCTTTTCATTTTAAGAATTGGTCGATTTACGCCTAAAGTATAGCCCTCTCGAGATACCGGAAATAGTGAATATTCGGATGACCTATTGCGATATCCGGATATTCTCACTCCTTTCATGCAAATAAGACTGCTTCCTATCATGCAGGAAGCAGTCTTACGTCTAATCATTTCAGTTCCATTTAAGGTACCCGTTCCATAATAGGTCTTGTCGGCAGGACAAACACAAATAAACAAACATACTAGGAGGAATAGGAAATGAACAAATACTTAAAAACAATCGGGATTACGGCTACGCTGGCGGTAATGGTTCCATTAAGCGCATTTGCTGCAACTGACTCCGCTTCGACAACTGGTACTTCAACAACCGCGCAGGTCCAAACGGACAGCAGCACCAAATCATTTGACGGCAAACACGGCCGCGGCGGATTTGGCACTAAATTCATTTCCGACTCCGTACTTACGCTGCTTAACCTTGATCGTGAAACGCTCAATGAGAAGCTTGCTGCAGGCAGCACCCTTGCGGAAATTGCTGCAGAGCAAGGCGTTTCAAATGATGACCTCAAAGCAGCGCTGACAACGGCCTTCGAAGAGCACCAAACTGCTGAAAAGGATCAATTCTCTGCAAACCTGGATACTATGATTACCTCCGAACAACTCGCTCAAGGACGTAGAGGCGGCAGAGAGAACGGGTTTGGGTACAGTCTGGACGAGGTTGCGACTGCGCTGAATTTAACCGAAGACGAATTAAAGGACGAGCTGCAGGCCGGCAAAACAATTGCTGCCATAGCTGAGGCGAAAGGAATTAGTGAAGATACTGTAGTCAGTGAAATTGAAGCAGCCATCAACGCTCAAATCGATCAAGCTGTCACCGATGGCAAATTAACGGCAGACGAAGCAGCTGCGAAAAAAGAGACATCCGCTGAACAAGCTCAAAGCATCGTAAACGGTGAATTCCCGCTCAAAGGTGTTGGCGGCCATCGTGGCGGTGGGATGAAACCGAACACCGCAGCGGGAACAGATAGCGCAACAACTGAAACTAACGCTTAACGATACGAAAAGCCCTGTTATCATCGTTTGATGATGGCAGGGCTTTTTTTTATTTTCATATTTGTTCACCGCGCACTCGTTTTCGGCGGCTTGTTGATGTTGCGCCGTACTCTGCGGTTTTTTGTAATACGCCGCGCATGCATGTTGGTATCTTTAAGTCAGATAGATGAATAACAAAACAAATTCGAAAGGGGCATGTGACAAATGACTATATCCGATGCGGTGGATTTTATCGATTTTACCAACTCCAGGGAGTGGGATTCATGGCTGGCGGAGCATAGCGACCGGCAAGGCGAGGCATGGCTTCGGATCGCCAAAAAAAGCTCTGGAATCCCGTCGTTCACCATTCAGGAGGCAGGCGATATCGCACTTTGTTACGGCTGGATCGACAGTCACCGGCGGTCATTCGACGAACGATATTATCTGCAGCGGTATTCTCCTCGGCGCTCGAAGAGCCCTTGGTCTTTGGACAACGTGAAGAAAGCGGAGCAGTTGATCGAGACCGGACAAATGAAGGAGCCGGGTTACGCTGAGATTCACCGCGCGCAGGCGGACGGGCGATGGGATGCCGCATACGAATCCCAAAAAACGGCGGCGATTCCGCCGGATCTCGCGGCCGCGTTAGAGGAGCATACGCATGCGAAGCAGGCATTCCACCGGCTAGACAAGAGCGCCCAATACGCCATGTTTCTGCCTATTTTGAAAGCAGCGACGTCCGGCATCCGATCGTCTCGGCTTAGGAAAGTGATCGCCAAGCTGGAAGTAGTCCGTTAAACTTCATCGCGTACGGACGATGCAGGGTTGCGGAGTTCTCTTTTGTATTGCGCAGGCGTCTTGCCCAGAACGCGCTTGAAGTCCGAGATGAAGTGCTGCTGACTGCTGTAACCAAGCTCGTAAGCGATATCCGCCCAATCAGGGGCATCGTATGCGCGAATGGACGAAGCCGCTTGCAGCAGTTTGTTCCTTTGGAGCTGCCACTTGATCCCGATACCGACGTATTGCTGGAATAACAGCTGGAGCCACCTCTCGCTCATGCCGGACCATTGCGCCACTTCCTTCACTGTCTGCATGCCATCCTTTTCGATAGCCTCGATAATGCGGCTCACGATCGCGATTTGAGGGTCGTCTTGCGGGTTTCGGGCTTGCAAAAGATCAGCCAGCGCGCCGACGGCGGCGGCATCGTCCAAGGAGAGCGTGCGTTCAACGAAAGCTTGATCGGCATCTGCGAAAATGTCCTGCAAAGCAATCGTCCCGTTGTGCAGACCCGCCAGCGACCCGTTCCGGAACGCGTGGAACGCGCCGGGATGAAACCTCGCGCCGATAATGCGACCGCTGTCAGCCGCTTCGTAGTCCCGCCGGTTCCGGTACGTGCACTGGATGCCCGATTCCTGATGGGAGACGAATACGTCAACGTAGGGGCGGTGCATGACCTGTTCGGAAATATAGGGCTGGCCCGTCGTGTTGTGCCAGCGAATCGTCCAGAAATGGAGGACGAACGACGTTAAGCCATCTGGCGGCTGATACGTATCGAACGCGATGTGATGCTCGAACCCGGCGGGATCCATTTGCCCGAGAGACTTATACCCGGATGCGGATTTTTGTAATACGGTACCCATGACATCACCTACAATCGGTTATATACCATCCAATTTACCATAATAAAGGAGAAATGAATAATGACGAACGCAACGACTTTACGAGGAATGGCCAACGTTAGCTTCTGGGCGGAGGACGTGAATGAGGCGAGAGCTTGGTATACGAATCTTCTCGGAGCGGAGCCCTATTTTCAAGCCCCGAATCCGAACACTCCCGCATATATCGAGTACCGGATCGGCGATTATCAGAACGAGCTCGGCATCATCGATAAAAAGTACGCGCCTCCGGCCGCTAATATGGCGGGGGCGGGTGGCGCGACGCTGTATTGGCACGTGGACGACGTGGCCTGCATGCTGGAGAGGTTGAAAGAGCTCGGCGCCACCGAGTACGAACCGCTGACGGAACGCGGCGTGAATTGGTTCACGGCATCGGTGGTTGATCCATTCGGCAACATTATCGGCTTGATTCACAGCCCGCATTATCGGGAAGTATGGAGCGCCATGCAGCAGGCGCAGACCAGATAAACGAGATCCCATCCGTAGCACGGCTAAATTCGCTTAATTAGGGTGTGCAACTGCCGAAGCGATTCAAAAAGGCTGCGGAGAGATGTTTCTGACAGCCTACAAACTCCTCTCCAACAAAAAAAAGCAGCCAATCTTGGCTGCTTCTACATCCACTACTCTGAACTCTCTTCGTCCATTCTGTACTCCAAAATATCCCCCGGCTGACAATCCAAAGCTTTGCAAATCGCTTCTAACGTTGATAAGCGGATAGCCTTGGCCTTTCCATTTTTCAAAATGGACAGATTGGCCATCGTTATTCCAACCCGTTCCGAAAGCTCGGTAACACTCATTTTCCTCTTGGCCAGCATTACGTCAACATTAATTATAATCGCCATGTTATTCCACCTCAGATCGTTAAATCGTTTTCTGATTTTATATCGATGGCATTTTTCAGGAGCTTCTGAAGAACGGCCGCAAAGACGGCAATCACCAAGGAAGCAAAGATAACGACTAAACCGATTACGATAAGACCTGGGGCGTCGTCCTCATCCGCAATAAAAAAGAAGAATGGCTCGGCTGCCGCATACAAAATACAGATTGCAATACCGCAGTACTTAATATTCTTTAGAGCCTTCACTGATAATTCGGAGAAAGCCTGGTTCTTGTCAATATAGCCAAGCAGCTTGAATGCCTGATACAAGGCAATATAAAACGGTATTGCCGATAGATACATCGCAATGATAATCGGATACACCCAATAATCCGGCCAAGCAGCCGTAGCTTCCTTCGTTATCGCGGGCAATCCGAAAATACACAATGCAAGAACCGGCAGCCCCATAAGGATCACAGTCACCTTCAAAAAAAGTGTTGTTCCCCGTTCCACAAACATGCACCTCACTTCATTATTGTCGATTCGAATGTAACACAATATTTATCGTTTTACAATATATTTTACTCGTTTTAAAGAAAATTATGATTGTTTACCCATCTACTATTTTACACAAAAAAGACAGCCGTCGCATCCGAAGGCTGCCGCCATGAATTCCAGTATCACTTTTTATGGGTAAAAATACGATAGCAAAAATAGGCTGCACATGCTATACCGAGAAATTCAGTAACGCCAAACAACACCCAGATAACTGTAATCAGTGTAGCACTAGGGCCGTTGCCAACGGGTCCAATTTTAGGGGCAAAAAAATGATGCAGCTTCCAAAACCCGTAAAAAATGAACCAAATTGATACCAACAATCCAGCAACATGTTTTCTCATTGCAAGTCACACCCGCATCTCATAAATTCGTAATGAAAAAGGCTGCCGATATGACATACCGACAACCCGTTCTTCGTTAAACTACAATACAATTCCATTAATTAGAAGGCTTTACACGCCCGTCAAATACTGCTCCGGTGACCGCCCTATTACCGCCTTGAAGTCCTTGCTGAAATGCGCCTGATCGTGATACCCAAGTTCTGCCGATAACCAGGCTAAATCCTGGGCTTGTCCAAGATCCATCGCCTCAGCGGCGTTCTGCAGCCTATACAATCGGATGACCGACTTGGGGTTAACGCCTACATATTTGGCGAACAAACGCTGGAGGCGACGGATGTTCATATCATACTCCCGTGCAACCTGTTCTACCTTGCAGACTTCACGGTTGCCCGCCACATAATCGATGATCTGATTCACTAACGTAATATGGTCATCATAAGGCGGGAGCTTGGCAGCCAATAGCTGATCCACCACTTGAATCATCCGCTGATCATCCGGCTGCGCAAGGACAAGCGCTTCAAGCGCCGAACCATCAATCCCTAAAATAGCAGCAACCTCCACCGGTTTTACAGTCAATTCGGACAGCTCCCTATTCACAAAAGGATACAGCCCTCCCGGCCGAAACTTGACGCCAAAGACGATCCCGCTTCCCTTGAGCAGATAGGAGAACTTCTCTTTGCCCGGCCCATAGAAAAAGGTCTTGCCCTGCTCCACCACCAGATTGGCACAGGGATTGGGCACAACATGCTGCCAATAAGGTTCATCATGATCCAAATTCCACTGGACGATCCAATAATGTTTGATAAAAGGTGACAACAATTCCGAGGCCGGATAACGCTCCAGCCGGAACTGATCTCTCGCCCCGTTAAGTCCAAGAACGCCCATACTGGGCCGGGCTGCTGCATGGCTCATCCCTTCACTCCCGTTCTTGTCGCGTTTTTACAATACTTAGAAAAAAGCTCGTTTTATAATGAGTTTACCATACATCCTAGAAGAAATTCGCCGGATAAAATCACAGGTTCTGAGGAGGACACAAAAAAGATGGAACTAAAATATGAATACTATATCCTTGCAACACCCGAGCAAGTCTGGCAGACGCTCGTCAGCCCGGAAGGTACCCGGAGCACCTTTTTCGGTACCGTATTGAACTCGACCTTAGAGCCCGGGGCAGCCTTCGAATATGTCGGCCCCGGAAACGACGGCGAGAATACGGTGCATGTTTACGGCACCATTCTTGAGGCCGTTCCGGGCAAAGTACTCCGCTATGTAGAGCATCCAGGACCCTCTTACAGGGACAACCATGCCGAGCTCGAATCAAGAGTAACCTTCACCTTGGAGACGGTAGGCAACTGCACGAAGCTGACGCTTATTAATGATGAATGGACGGAGAATCACCCCTCCTTGGCCAATACGCAAGGGCACTGGTGGATGATGCTCAGCAACATTAAGACGTATACCGAGACTGGAAAGACACTGGATTTCGGCTGGTCATAACGACACAATGGCTGCCCCCATCGCTTGGGAGGCAGCCATTGGCCATTAAGGAGCCCAATATCTATTGCTTAACAAATTCGTGTCCTGAAGAGCACCCTCTTCTTCTTGTAAAACAAATAGGTTCTCGCCTTCCGCACCAGCCCAAGCTATCCCGAGCAGCAGTCCTTCGTCCGAATGGGCAAGGAACAGCACCTCGAAACGTCCGGGATCATCTCCGCCGTCTACTCTCCAAGTACCCGACTCGTTATAGGTTGCAGGGAAATCCTTGAACAGCACTTTTTCGCCGCTCACGTAAGCGAGGCTTGCCAGCATCTCATCCCCCTCACGTTCGAATACAAATAAAGCTATTTTCTCTTTCGCCGATTCGGATAGAATGCTGCTCGCCGTAACTTTCCGTTTTTTTAAAGCTTCAATGCGGGCAATCGTATCGGCATCCGCCTGCGAATATTGCCCGTCTTCCGTACTCGTTAATTCCATTAATGAACCTTTGCTAACGACGCCTTTCCTCGCTAACATATAGGACTTGTTTGATAGGAGAGTCCCCTCCTTCACCTTATAAATATATCCGTCCATATTATTGAAATTATTAATCGTTTGTCTGTTCGTATCCTGATCATTGGCCTCCTGATGGCGGACAAACTCGATCTCTATCAGCTCCCCGCCATTTCCTACAGCCGTGTCAAACTGCTCGGGATTGTTGAGTTCGGTCCCGCTGTCGATTGGAATAGTAATCAGCTGCTCCCCGGTCTCACCCGCGAACCCAAACACATTGTCCAGACGGTTAAGCTTGAGATCTACAATAGCCGTTCCATCAGGCGTTTCGCTAGGCTGCGCTTCCGGTGTTTCTGTACCTGGCGCCGTTGTTTCAGCCGAATCAGTAACCACGGGTGTTGGTGTTGGCTTCGGTTCATTATCCGCCGAGTTACCGCATCCGGCCAGCAGCAGCAAACTTACAACTCCTCCGATCCATATGCCCCTGTTCCTCATCTTCAACCTCCTTAAGATGAATATCCCTACAGCTACCTTATCATACGATGGAAAATATGGAAAACGGCCGCCCCAGACTGTAGTATTGCGGTTTGAAGTATTATTCATCCCCTTAGTAATAAATCGCGTTAACAATACTAATTTATGGTAGAATAAGTTTGCTATTTTATAGTATGAACCGGGGGGATTATCGTGTATAAAGGAAAGCAGCTTGGATTCATAGCATTAATTATTCTATTAATAGGAAATTTTGCAGGAGGGGCCAGCTTTGCCGGAATAGCTTCGGCGGCTGACCGGACAGCCGTTAACGGATTACCGCTGGGCAGCACAGTGACGCTTGCGGGTGGTCCAGACCGGAACGCATTGGCGGAGCTGGAAGATGCTTATCGCCAGCCAAGCGGGATTGTTCAGCTGAAGGATGGTTCCATCCTGATAGCGGATACCGCTAATCATGCCATTAGACGGATCGCGGACGGCCAGAGCCAGATCTTTGCCGGCGCATCCTTGTCTAATAAACGGGACGAGAATGGTCTTCCTGCCGGAGCTCTGCTGGACGGACAAGCAAAGCTGGCATTCTTTAATCAGCCTGCGGGACTTGCGGTTAACGCAGCAGGCGATGTCTTTGTGGCCGATGCAGGCAATAACGCCATTCGAAAAATAGACAAGTCTGGAAATGTCACGACCGTGGCGGGTTCCGGCGTTCAGGGCTTCAAGAATGGCAAAGGCGAAGCTGCTTCCTTCAGTCACCCGCAGGATGTGGCTATTGCAGCAGATGGTACCCTGTACGTGGCTGACACGTTAAACCATGTCATCCGCCGTATCTCTCCTCAAGGCGAAGTAACAACAATTGGCGCCGCTTCCACACGGGCTGTTGAACCGCGTTCGGGCGTAGCCGTACCTGCAGGCAGCTATAAGAACGGTTCGCTGGCAGAAGCGCAGTTTAATGAACCATCGGGACTGGAACTTGATGAGCAAGGAAATTTGTATGTAAGCGACTCGGGTAATCAGGCGATTCGTTATATTAATTTCGTCAAAGGAAGCGTAACAACGGCAGCAGGCGCGGAGCCCGCTTATGCGCAAGGAGCTCTATATGCTGATTATGGCTTTGCAGACGGTGCGGCCGCAGCGGCACGCTTTCACTCGCCGCGCGGTCTTGCATGGTCGAAGGAACAGGGACTGATTATTGCGGATGCGCTCAATCACGCCATTCGTAAGTTGAAGGATGGCAAAGTAACTACCCTTGCTGGAGCATTAAACGGTGAAGGAAGCTTCTCCGACGGTATTGAAAGCGAAGCCCGATTGAATACGCCATCAGATGTGACCGTCACGCAAAGCGGCAAACTGCTGATTGCAGATACCAACAATGCCGCCATTCGGCAATGGACAGGCTATACGCCTCCTGCTGCATGGAAGAAAGGAAATATCGCTGTAGCATACGGCGAAAAGCTGCTTGCCTCCGACGTTGCTCCCCTGGTCAAGCAAGGACGGGTAATGCTGCCGGTCCGTGCGGTTGGCGAGCTCCTCGGCTTCACCCTGGCTCAAGCCGATAACGGAAGAATTCAGCTTAAAAAAGACAGCCGGACCATCTATCTGACCCCCGGTAACCGGAATGTTGTTATCGAAACAACCGGAAGCGCAAAACGTACTCTGACGGCAGATGTTGCTCCTTACGTCCTTAAAGGCCATGTCATTGCGCCGCTTCGGCTGCTCGCAGAAATCCTGGGCAAGGACGTGCAATGGGCAGGCAGCGATAAGCTCGTTATTATTCGGGACCTAAAGCATGCTGCCGTATCTGGCACGGCTGCAGCAGACGCTAAGCGGACTGATCCGAGCTCAGCAAGATTAATGGAGATTACGGCTCTTCGCGGTGAATCCAAGGTGAGCTTTGGCGGAGCCTTAACCGTAGATGCCTATGTTGGCATGAAGCTTGGAGAAGGCGCCGTGCTGGAAACAGGACCAAAAGCCACTGCCCAGCTGCGCACGCTGGATAAAGGCGACGAAATAGCCGTAGGATCGGGCACTGTATTGGTTGCGACCGAATTACGCGGTACGGAAGGCATTCTCATTACACGTCTAAACGTCGTTGCCGGACATATTTACCCGCATGTTGCTGACTTAACGCATTCGGCGGATCGATTCGAGGTTCAGACCGGCCAGATGACCAATTCCGTACGCGGCACACAATTTATGACCTCTGTTGATCCATTAACAGGTCAGACGAAATTAGTTGTAGTCAGCGGTAAGGTAGCCGTATCTAACGGCAACGGCAATACCGAACAATCTGGCCCGCCAACTTATATCTACCCTTCACAGCAGATTACACTAGACAAGGACGAGGATGAGCCTCTTGATCTGAGTGTCAACTTTATTAATGTGGAGGATTTAGTGCGGATGGCATCCCCGGATGTCCTAGCGGAAATCTTGCGGAACAAAGCCGAAATTGATAAGGAAAACGAAGCTTATCTGGAGGGGCTCAAGAAGCAGGCGGGTTCCCCGAAAGATCCGACTATTCCAGACTGGTTAACACAGGAAATGCTGGATAAGTTACAAAACAATTTCGAACAGCTAATTGGCAATATAGCCAAGGATGCTTTAGCTAAGAACAAAATATCCAAAGAAGAACTAATCAAACTTATTGAGGAAGCAAACAAGAAGCCGGGCAGCGACGGTAAGAAGCTGGACCTCGACTCCGTAAAACCACTGGATCCGTCAGCTGGCTTAGATCCCCGTTTGGAAGCAGAACGGCAGTCAAAGCTTAAAGAGCTCCAAGAGGAAAAGAAAGCAAAGCTTGAAGAAGAGCAGAAAAGGCTTGAACAGCTGCAAGCCCAGCTTGGCTCGAAGCTGAATCAATTGGAGGAGCAGCGCAAGAAGCAGGAAGAAGCAAACAAAAGGGCATTAGAGGAATTAAAAAAGAAAGCAGAAGAAGACCTGCTAAGGCAGCTCAACGATAAGCTGCAGGAAGAGTTCCGGAAAGCTCAGCAGCAAGCAGAGCTTGAGAAAAAGATGCAGCAAAATGGTTATATTGTAACGAGTGCGTCACCGCCTGTGTGGGCCCCTCCTACAACACCGGTCTTCACACCGCCTCCAACGTCAACGCCGGAGCCTCCGGCGACGCCAAAGGTAGAGATTCATTATAGTGATGACGCGGCTACCGAGATCCGGGCAGGCCATAACAACTATTTCCAATCGCTGTATTTTGGAACAGAGCATATCGATTTGAATACCGAAGTGCAGGTTAAGGTTACGCTCGAGAAGGATGGCCAGCCGGTCACCGGAATTCCTGTGAAGTTTAATGAATCGATGGTCGAATCCAACTCCGAGGGCAGCTTTATTTTGCGCAAATCATCTGATGAGAACTATAAGCTAGGCGAGCTGCAAGCGTCAGAGGATGCCCTGATCAACTACAGATCGACCTTGAAGGATGCCGGACAGTATACGGAGAAAACAGAATTGCTTAACGTTGCCGGGGCAGATCCGGTTGTACTGGGCAGCTTCACGCGTACGCTGACTGTCACTCCGAATGCGACCTTCGTCTTCGATTATGGGCACGTGGAATTCTATCAAAATGTTGAGGAATTATGGAAATTCCAATCAAATGCCTATGGTCTCGCAGAGGATGCCCAAGTAGGCTATCGAATCACATGGACAGGCCCGGATAACGAGCCGGTTACAGGTCAGGTCATGCGTCTGTTTATTAGACCGCATGATTCCGAAGCGGATGTTGATGCCATCGTCATGGAAACTAACAATGAGGGCTCTGCTCTGCTGCAATTATCAAGCACCGGTGCAGGCACGGCAGGTAAATGGGATTTGGCAGGCGGTGGAATCGATATTTCGTTAACCAGCACATTAGCCGTGGAAGGCAGCTACCAGATGACCGTTCAGCTTGTTCAATTGGGCGACAACATGGACATTGGTGAACCGATGTCGTGGAGCTTCCTCGTTAATCCAACCTCTTAAACAGAAAAAAAGCAGCCAATCGGCTGCTTTTTTTTGCATTATGGAAGAAGCGGATCCTGCTTAATCGGCGAAGACAGAGTGATAAGTGTCGTCGAATCCCCGAATGTTCCCAGCTCATTAATGGTGCTCTCCAGCGTCTGCAGCGACTCGGTGACAAGCTTGACGAGGAAGTTATATTGATGTCCGCTGATCCGGTGCAGCTCAATGACGTCCGTGGTCTGCCGGCAATGCTCCACGAACTTGTTGCAGTCTTTCGTATAAAACAAAACAAATGCCGTGATCATCTTATTGATCTTCTCCGGTGTAACGACAGCCCGATAATGATCAATAATTCCCTTTTCCTCCAGCCTTCGCACCCGCTCCGTAACGGCAGGCTGGGACAAAGATACGGCCTTGCCAAGGTCTGTCATGGAAATGCGGCCCTGCTCCTGCAGTACAAGCAATAGCTGTTTATCTAAATCGTCCATGAAACTCTCCCCTTTATTATTAAGGTGATCAAGCAGAAAGAACAGGATTTTATAAAAGGATTCCACTAAACAATTTGAAAACGCTATGTGTTCTTCCCAGGATATTATATAGAATTTACCTTATAAAACACAAAGAGGAGAGAACCATTCATGACGAATTTGGAATTGCTGAAGCCGGTTACCGTTGGCGCTTGGAGCCTTCGTACGCGAATTGCGATGGCCCCGATGACGCGGAGCTTCGCAGATGATAAAGCCGGTACGGTTGGTGCTGATGTTGCGGCTTACTATCAGCGAAGAGCAAAAGACGGAGTTGGTTTGATTATTACTGAAGGCATTACGCCATCCCCCCGGGGAAAAGGAACGTTTGGGGTGCCGGGCTTATATATGAAGGAGCAGGCGGACAGCTGGCGTAAAGTTACCGATGCCGTACATGCGGAAGGCGGGACCATCATTGCGCAGCTGTGGCATGTCGGCAGATTAACGCATCCCGATCTGACGGGAGGTTACCCGCCTCAAGCTCCGTCAGCCATACCGGCAGAGGGACTGGTACACCGGCTGCATAAGCCTTTCGCTATGCCTGAAGCGATGACGACAGAGGATATTCGCGAGGTTGTCCTGCAATATGAGCTGGCGGCGAGACATGCCGTGGAAGCAGGCTTTGATGGTGTGGAAATTCATGGCGCGCATGGCTATCTCGTGGATCAGTTTGCTTCGGATGCGACCAATCATCGAACCGACCGCTATGGGGGCGGGAGAACCGGACGCTTGTTATTTATGAAAGAGATACTGGCCGCCGTTGGCGAAGTCATTGGCATGGACCGTCTCAGCCTCCGCTTCTCGGAATTGAAGGACGATCAGCCGGCATTCCAGTGGCAGGAGCCCGAAGCGGAATTGGATGCTTTTATAGCGATGTTTCACGAAGTGGGCTTGCGTATTCTGCATCCTTCAACGAATAAATTCGATGAAGCGGTATCGGGCAGCCTAACCCTACACGAAATGGTCCGGCAGCGCTGGAACGGAGCCATTATCGGTGTTGGCGGTCTAACAGCCGATATGGCCGACTGCGCGATCCGCGCAGGCGTCATCGATCTGGCCGCGTTTGGAAAACCGCTGCTTGCCAACCCGGATTTTGTCCAGCGGCTGCGTAGCGGTGAGCCTTCCGTCCCTTACAACAAAGAGCTCCATCTAACGGATCTGATCTAAGCACCAGAACAGTTATTCGGAAGGAATCGGGCGTAGTAAAAATTCATTCGTTCTGCGATATAGCGAAGCGTCAGCTCCTCAACTTATTTCTATGTTCTTCATGAAGACTTCTTGAGGCTGCGGAAGAGATAAATTAAGGGCCCTAATTGTTAATCACGTGTGGATAACGCAGCCTGTGGATATGTGGACGACAGTTGTTCAATATCCACTTTTCTAGGATATTGACCCGGTTGATATGTGGGTAACTATGTGAATAACTTTGAGATTTCCTCAAAATTGGTCTAAAAAACTTCGTTAACGATATTAACGAATCCTTATAACGCAAATAGCGATAACGATCGGCTTGGGTAGAAATCAAAAAATAGCGGTGCACAAGCACCGCTATTTCGAGAGTCTATTTGTTTTTTCGCTTTAGATTAGAACCAATGTCCCGAAGCTGTCGCTGCGGTGAAAATTCGGCGTATCCGACTGTACCGGCGACCAGCTCAAATAATGAGGGGCTGGCGTCAGATCGCCGCACTTGTAGAAGTTGCCTCTCATGACCGTTCCGGATTCGGCCTTAAAATCCGGAAACCAGTATTTAATAAAGGCAAACGGAATACGCAGGTTAAGCTCCCAGTACATCCTGCGGCATTCCGGATTCCACAAGCCAAGAGCCGTGCGTATGCCAAACTGACTGGTCGCTTCGGGCAGAATCCGTTTGCGTTTCTGTCCCTGTTCACCAATCTCGAGCAGCAGCATCCCCGCGGCGTTTAGTTCAAAGTTAAGATAACGGTCATCCTGGGCAGGCAACGGCTGCAGGAAAAATTCCACGCAGCTGTCCTGATAGACCGGATCTCCATGCTGCCTATGCCTCATGACTGGCGCTTCCTCGTATACCCTAAACTGAAGGTGCAGCGCCTCCTCGTCGTATCCCCCTCGAACCTCCGTCTCAGGCGGCTGCTCGACATGCAGCCATTGCTGATAAGCGACATCGGCCGGAAGCAGCCGGCCCCACTCTTTATCCGTGAAGCCGGCCGCGTTTGAAGCATAAGGAAATTCATGATGTTTGCCCATGGCAGTCCTTTAAGGTACAGCAATCCACGCGCCGCGTTGGTCCGCCGATTCCCGCTCCGCCGTCACGATCTCGATGCTTGCCTTTGTGCTTTCCGGAGTCGCCGTATCGAGCGGCAAGCCTTGAACAAGGGCTTCCGTGAAATATTTCTGTTGATAGTAATAGCCTTGATCTTCCGGCAGCTCGGCAGTAAAGCCCGCTCCGTCATTCGGATTCACCTTGACGGCAGCACCGTCAAATTGCACGTTGCCATGCTCGAAGTTAACCTTGTAGCCCATCTCGAAGCCAAAATCGCCATTTAGCGTCCAATCCACCTGGGCGGACACAATTTTATCATCTTCATAACGGTAATGGGTGGAGACAATGTCGTATCCGCTGCCCGGGATGACGTTTCTGCCGTAGCACGATACCGCCTCGGGCTTGCCGAACAGCCAGTTCACGACGTCGGTGTCATGCACGTGCATATCCAGCAACGCGCCGCCGCCCTTCTCGTTTTGCAGCACCCATGGTCCCCATGAAGGCGTGCCGCCGCCGCGGTAGAAATATGCGCTCGTCACATTGCCGAACTTACCGCTGCTAACGAGTTCCTGCAGGTAGACATAAGCCGGCCAGAAGCGCAGGCATTGCCCGATCATCAGCTGCTTGCCGCTTGCTTCAGCGGCTTCGATCATGATGTCGCACTCTTCCGCGTTCATCGCCATCGGCTTCTCGCAGAGCACGTGAACGCCGCTGTTCAAACATTGAAGAGTCACATCGCGGTGCAGGAAGGTAGGAAGCGTAATATCTACCGCATCCAGCTGCTCGCTCTCCAGCATGGCTTGTACGGACGTATATTTGCTGAAACGGCTGTAGTCGATCTCGTTCTCCGAGGATGTCTCAATATTGCCGCCGCTGCCGCCGCCGTTTAGCTTCACTTCGTCCACATCACACAGCGCAACAACGCGAATCGGTGCTCCTTCTCTCTCGAGACGCAGATAATTCTCCAGATGTGTCTTGCCCATAAAACCAAGTCCGATTAGTCCGATTTTCAGCATTAGCGTTCCGTCCTCCCCAAGATGGCATCCATTGCCGCCGATGTGTTGTAGATGATTTGTTTCGTATGATGCGTGTATGGCGGGATCATCTCCGCCGTCACATAATCGTTATAGCCGATCGCTTCCAGCGCCTGAACAACAACCGGGTAATCCACGTCCCCCGCAAGCAGATCCACAAACCCGTGCAGCCCGCCTGCCTGACGGCGGTAATCCTTGAAATGCACCTTCTTGATGCGCTGATTCAGAATCGAGATCCAATGCTCGGGATAGCCGGAATAGACAACATTGCCTACATCGAAGTAAGAGCCGACATAGTCGGAGCCAACAGCATCTATGAATCCGCGCATTTCAAGCGGCGACAGCAGGAACTTGTTCCATACGTTCTCGATGCCAACCGATACCTTCACCGCTTCCGCTTCCTTCGCCAGCTTCGTGAAGAAGGCAAGTGCGTTGTCGTACGCACGGTCATAAGGCACCACCGGCGCATTCGGAATAAAATCAACGCCAACTGCTCCAGGCACGATAAGGATCGTATCTACGCCTAGCGCGGCAGCATGCTCTAGCTGCTTTTTCGCGATATCAAATGCTTTACTGCTCACCTGCGAATTCTCGCTGGTTGGCGGGTAATCCCAATACAAACCGCTTGCAAGGCTCGACAGCTCGATCCCCGTATCATCCGCAAAACGGCGGATAGCCCGGACTTCCTCCTCTTTGCTCTCTGCACTAAGCGGGCCTGTCTCGTTCATCGACAGCTCGATGCCGTCAAAGCCCGCATCCTTCGCTAATTCAATACTTTCTTCTATACGCATGCCTGCCGGAAATGACCAGATATTAATCCCTTTTTTCAAGATGGGCAGCCTCCTTCAGCTCTTTATACTGCCAATTATAATAGCCGAAGCACAGCCCATCTTTAGCAAATCAGCCGGACCTTTTGCACAGAGCAAAAAGCATTTATAATTAATGCAAACGATGTTGAAAAAGGAGTGGTCGGCCGATGGAATTCGCTCGCCATACGCTTAAGGAAATGCTTGCGGTACGTAAGCTGATTTCATTCCATTATTTCGAGTTTGCCAAAGGTTACGTGTTCGAAGGGGAGCAGCATGACTTCTGGGAGCTGCTGTATGTGGACAAGGGTTCTGTGGAGGTAAGGGCGGATGAGCTTACGCATCAGCTCGAGCAAGGCATGATCATCTTCCATAAACCCGGGGAGTTTCATACGGTGAATGTAGGACATCGGCATAAGCCGCCTAACTTATTCGTGTTGTCGTTCGAATGCGCTTCCCCGTGCATGGAAAGATTCGAGAACCGGGTGATGCAGCTCGGCACAAAAGATCGGAATCTGCTGTCGCTGCTTATGCAGGAAGGCTTCCACTCCTTCGCGCCGCCATACGACAATTCCGATATCCACGAGCTCATTACACGGGAAGGCGCACCATTCGCCAGCGAGCAGGCCATGCGCAATTACCTGGAGACGCTGCTCATTCAACTGATCCGGCAGCAGGACGATGCCGAACGCCAAGCCGTGCGCAAGCCCGCTTCGTTCCAGACCGAGAAGGCGGAGCAGCAGACGGCCGAGCGGATTATTGCATTCATGCGCGGGCATTTATCCGAGCAGCTGACGCTCGACAGACTGTGCAAAGAGCTGCACCTCGGGAAAAGCCGGCTGAAGGAGGTCTTCCATGCGCAGGCTGGCGTTGGACCGATGGACTACTTCAAGCAGCTGAAGATTGAAGAAGCAAAAACGATGATCCGCGAGCAGCAGTACAACTTCACCGAGATATCCGCTATGCTTGGCTACAGCAGCATTCATTACTTCTCTCGCGATTTCAAGAAAGCGACCGGCATGCCGCCGTCGGACTATGCGCGTACCGCCAAAGCACGGGCGCAGACGTGAAACACCTCTATTTGCAGCCTATCAAGATCAAGTTTGCTTTTAACCCGCTATCCATCTACGTTGCACAATATGCAGTATAATGGAACGTTGAAGCTCAGTAATCAGCAATATCCTGCACGAAGTGCAGGATATTCGGACAACATCGGCTGTTCCGGGCTTATTAGACGAAATATACTGCATTTTGTACAGTATATCTCTCGAGCAACTACCATTCCGGGCAAATATCCTGCACTTCGTGCAGTTTAAATCCGCAGTATTACATTGGATTCCATTCCGGCCGGCAAAATCAGCTCATTTGAGCCGAAGTTTGTTCCTGATAACGAAAGTTACCGGCGGAGTTCCAAAGTATCCAGTGCAATGGGTCAAAGACAAAAAAAGAGGCGCCCCAATGCCATCATTAAAGATAGCTTTCGGGACAGCCTCTTATTGCACGCTAATAACGGCCGGCTGCTGCGACTCGGAAGAGCGGCGGTATACCATCCGGTACGGAATGGTCATGCGCACCGGCAGCGAATATTGGTGATCCAAATAATCAAGCAGCAGCTTAACGGCGAACATCCCCATCTCAAGCTTCGGAACATGAATCGTCGTCAGCGGCGGCGAGGTGAACTCGGAGATCTCGATATTATCGACGCCAACAACCGCGATATCCTCCGGAATACGAAGACCCCGCTCCGTTGCGGCACGCATCGCGGCAATCGCCATCATATCACTGGCCGCGAAGATCGCGGTTGGCGAATAGCCTTTTTTCTCAAACGCCTGCTTGGTCAGCTCATAGCTTAACGATACATCCCATTTCACATCAATAACCCAGTTGTCATTCAGCTCAAGTCCCGCTTCGCGCATCGCGCTCTGATAGCCGAGGAAACGCTTCTCCTGCCGGAAAGGATCATTCAGCTCCGGACCGCCGATATAGCCGATCTGCTTGTGCCCCTGTTTAATGAGATGCTGCACGGCTTCCTTCGCCGCGGCTTCGCGGTCGTAACAGACGACGGGAATATTTCTGTCTGCCAAATCCACGCCAACAACCGCTTTCACATTTTGTTTAATCCACTGGTACGCATCGGCATCAATCCGCTCGACAATAATCATGCCGTCAATCCGGTGCTCCTTCACCAGCGATTGCAGCTGCTGAATATCCGCTTGATTCTCGATACTGTATACAAATTCCAGCCGGAAGCCGGACTCTGTCAACGCTTTCTCAATACCCTCCAATATAACAGAGAAGTAGGGATTATTATATTTGTTCTGAGGAATGGCAACCACGCAGCCGATATGAACCATCAGCTTGTTGTCGGATTTTTTCTCCACGCGGTTCGCCTTGTAGCCGAGCTTCTCCGCAGCTTCCCAAATTTTCTTACGGGTCTCTTCGCTGACGGAACGTGTGGAATCATTCTTCATGACCCGCGATACCGTCGAGATGGAAACCCCAACCTGCTCTGCAATGTCCTTTAACTTGGCCATCATACGTTCCTCTCTATTCCTATATCGAATATATGCTCTCTATAATTGCGGCAACTAACCAAAAGTTGCGGCAAATTCTATTGTAAAGCCGTATTCATCAATAGTCAAGAAACACCGCCATTTCAGGCTTTTGGGCCTAAGCAAAAAAGGGAAAAGAAGCGACCAGACGCTTCTTCTCCCCGCTCTTTCCTAACCCCTCTTACTTCAGCTTCGATTCCAGATCTTTAATGGCCGCGTCCACGTCACCGTCGCCAGCGAGCGGATTCTTAAGCGATTGCTCGCCATATGTCCATACCAGATCCGTTTTCTTCACTGTGAACGGCGAAATGATGCCGAATTGCTGCGCGTCGAGGAAGATTTTATTCGCTTCACCTGCGGTTGCGATATAAGCATCGGATGCTGCTTTATTCGCCGGGATCGAATAGCCCTGCTTCGCCAGCTCCGTTTGACCTTCAGGACCTGCCAGCCATGCAAGCAGGGTATAAGCTGCTTCTTCATGCTTCGTATTATTCGCAATTGCCATGCCAGCCGGTTGTACGACGGTTTTGTTCTCTTTGAATTTCGGCAGGTACGTCATGCCGTAATCCACTTTGGCTTCTTTGAAGTTTGTTGTGTTCCAGTTGCCGCCCGGGTTCATGGCTACTTTACCGGTTGTAATCCCCAGGTTCACCTGGCCGCCCAGACCTTCGATTTGAGCAGGCGTTGTATTGATTTGTTTCTTCGTTGCATCAATAAAGAAGTCCAGTACTTCACGTGCTTCAGGCGTATTCAGGGCAAGCGATCCGTCATCATTCATGAGCTTCGCGCCATTGGACCACAGCTCCGGTTCAAGGAACCAGTCCATCGTGGAGCCTGGCGATACGGACATGCCCCACTGCACAATATTGTCGCCGTCAAAGCCGGCTTCCCCAGGGTTTTTACCGTTTTTGTCGATCGTCAGCTTGGTGGCGATGTCCAGAACTTCATCCCAGGTTGGTTCGAGGGATGGAACCGGAGCGCCTTTCGGGTTCTTCTTCGGATCCGCAAAGATCGCTTTATCGTAGTACCAGACGATCACGTTCGCATCAATTGGAAGAGATACTTGTTTGCCGCCGTATTTATGTAGACCAAGAAGGCTTTCATCGATATTGCCAAGTTCAAAGCCTTTGTCAGCGAGCAAACCGTCAAGCTCTTTGAAGATGCCAAGCTCGCCGTATTTCTCGATAAAAGCATAGCTGGTTTTGAACACGTCAGGAAGCGTGCCGCCCGCGGCATTAGCCGTCAGACCATCCCAATAGCTGGCCCAGTCCTTGCCTTCCAGCTTAACCGTAATGTTCGGGTAGGCTTCCATGAATTTATTTAAAAGCTCCTGCGTACGCTGCAGCTCTTCCGCCGTTCCCCACTGCGAGTAGGTGATCGTAACCGGCTCAGCAGGTTTCTCTGTCTGCTCCGCGCTGCCGTTGTTGCTTTGCTCACCGTTTGCCGCTTCGCCGGAACCGCCATTATTATTGTTGCTGCCGCAGCCGGAGATGATCATTACCATTGATAACATAAGCGTAAAAAGACCCAATAACCACTTTCTGTTCGTTTTCATATCCAGTTCCCCTTTAGATTATTTTGAAAACAGCAGTATTGAACATCTTATGCCTGCCCGCGTTGTCCACCTTAACCCTTCGAACCCGTGAGCACCACCCCTTCCACAATGTAGCGTTGCGCGAACAGGAACAGCAGGCCAATTGGCACAATGCTGATAAAAGCGCCGGCGGCAAGCGCCGGGAAGTCCTGACTCGTCTGGCCGATCAGCAGCTGGAGACCTACGCTTAGGGTGAACATGCTGTTGCTCTTGATATAAAGGAACGGTCCGAGAAAATCGAGCCATGAGTTCACGAAGGCAAAAATGACGGTTGTCACAACAATAGGTTTGGACAGCGGCATAATGACCTTGGTGAACACGGTCCACCGGTTCCCGCCGTCGAGGTAGGTCGCTTCATCCAGCTCCTGCGGAATGGTCATGAAAAACTGCCGGAACAAGAAGATGTAATACGCGCCGCCAAGCCATGCCGGGACGATAAGCGGCAGCCAGGTGTCTACCCAGTGCAGCTTCGTGAACAGCACGTAGGACGGGATCATCAGGATGGACGGCGGAATCATCAGCGTCATGAGGACAATCGGGAACAGCCGATCCTTGTATTTCGTTGAAAAGCGTGAGAAGCCATAGGCCACAATGGAGCTGGATATTACCGCGCCGAGCACAACAAGAGCGGAAATCGTGAATGAATTCTGGATCCATCTCCACATGAGCGGCTGCACATCGAACAGCCTGTGAAACGCTTCGAAGTTCAAAGATTCCGGCAGCAGACCGGGAGGAACCTTGTATGTTTCCGCCTTGGTCTTCATCATCGTAGACAGCATCCATACGAGTGGTCCGGCGAACAGCACCAGCGCAGCTGTCAGAAGCGCATATTTGCCGGTTTGCTTTATCAAACGTTTGTTAGACGTGGTCATCTTGTTTCCCCCCTCTATTTCTCGCCTTCATAATAGACAAACCGCTTCGACAGCTTCATCAGTACGAATGTGACAAGGGAGATCAGCGCGAACAAGAAGATGGATTGCGTCATCGCCATGCTGAATTTCAGATCCGTAAACGCCGACTTGTAGATGTTATAGACAAAGGTGTAAGCCGCATAATTCGGTCCGCCCTTTGTCAGCAGCAGCGCTTCGGTGAACATCTGAAAGTTATACATCGTCTGAATAATGACCACGAACAGAATGGAAGGGCTGATCATCGGAAGCGTCACTCGGAAGAACGATTGAACCTTGTTTGCCCCATCAATGAGCACCGCTTCATACAGATGCTTCGGCACATTCTTCAGAGCAGCCAGGAAGATGAGCACCCCGCTTCCGGAGATCCATACCTGCAGCAGAATAATAACCGGCTTGATCAAGCCTTCGCTGCCCATCCAATCGGTCTTGCCTATCCCCAGCACGGACAGCCCTGCATTCAGAATGCCAAATTCCGAGTTAAACACAAGCCGCCAAATAATGACGGTTGCAACGATTGGCACAAGCGTCGGCAAGTAATAGAAGGTCCGGTAAAGGGCTATGCCTTTGACGTTCATATTAAGCAGCAGCGCGATCAGCAGCATGCCGGCCGTTACGACGGGAACGCCAACAATGACGAAGTATGCGGTGTTCTGCAGGCTTTTGCTAAAAATCGGATTACCCACCATATCTACAAAGTTGGACAACCCCACGAAGTTGTAGTCCACCGCTCCCGGCAGCCGGGCATCCGTAAACGCGTAAAACACGGAAGTACCAAAAGGAACAAGAAAAAAGAGCGAGAAACCGATTATCCAAGGGGATATAAACAAGAAGAAAACAAGCGTATCATATCTTCTCAAATTGCTTTTCATCCCGGCACCCCCTTACTTCATTAATTCATTCACGTACACGTATCGTTCTTCCACAATCGACTTCTCCGCTGCCAGCGCGATCAGCAGGGCATCTCTGCCGACATAAGCGGAGGCAAAGGGCTGCTTGCCTTCCGTAACGCTCCTTACGAATTCAATCCGCTGCGTTTGACCGCCGGTATGCCCGCCCATAATCGAATCCGATGTGACGTCGATATCCAGATGATCGCGGGTGAAGTTCTGTCCGCCAACGATATCGATCGTCTTGTCGTTCTTTGCCACCATCTGGCCGCCATTCTCGCCGATCAGCCCGATCTCAAGGCCATCCCCCATCAAATTGCGGGGCTTCAGATACATGCACAGTCCCAAATTTGCCTTGCTGCCGTTCTCGTATTCAATCGTTACCCAGGCATGATCCACAATCGAGACATTCTCGATAGGTTTGGCCGGATAATGGCTGTAAGAATTCGTAATCATATTCGGCTGCCCCTGCTTCATGACGTGCTGTCCGCCAGTTGCGAACACCCGCAGCGGCTTCGAACCAATCATCCAGTTGAAAATATCAAAGTGATGGCAGTCCTTCTCGACCAGCGCGCCGCCCGACTTGTTCTTGTCGTAGAACCACTCCGTCGGCGGGAACGGATCGCGGAATTCCTTGCACCACATCAGCTTCACATCGCCCAAACGTCCACGCTCAAGCTCCTCGGCCATTCTCCGATACACGTTGGAGTAGCGGTATACAAGACCGATCTGCAGGATACGTTTGTTCGCCTCGGCTGCTTCGATAATGGCATTGCAGTCTTCAAGCGTGTGCGCAACAGGCTTTTCCAGAAAGACATGCTTGCCGGCTTCGAGAAAAGCGACAGCCACCTCGCGGTGCAAATAATTCGGAACGCTGATCACAACCGCATCGATATCCTCTTTATGTAAAAGCTCCTTGTAGTCCGTCACGATTACCGGATTACTGTTCTTCAGTTCTGCCAGCGTACGCTCAACGTTCGCCTGGTTCATATCGCAAATATAGTTCACCTTGCATTCCGGCAGCAGATCAAAACCGATGCAATGATGCGAGCCCATATCTCCTACGCCGATAAATGCCATTCTCAGTTTTTCCATGTCTACACTCTCCATCGATAATTTTGCGCCAAATATGATCCAGATCGTTACAACTCATGGCGAGTACTCGCTTTCATGTTCTGATAATAACGCAGCCTTCACAACAAGTCAACAATTTTTGGGTAAAATACCTAACATATTTGCGCCAAATATTTTTTCATCAATTTTTTCAGTGATCATGCGGGTTATAGGCTAAAAGTTTAAACTTTTTACTCCATAAATAATGGAAATATGACACCGTAAAGTAAGGTATTATTTTAAATTTTGCGCCAAATTTATTGTTCGTTAGGCAAATTGCGATAAAACTTTGCCTGAAATTATTGTTTGGCTATTAAGATTTCAAACAGAAGGCCGTCCGGTTGCCCGGACGGCCTTCTATTTCACCCTTATTTCAACAACATCTCCATCAGACGGAGTGTAATCACTGCAGCCTCCGCGCGTGACACGCCTTCCTTCGGACGGAAACGGCCATCCTCATCGCCGATCATTAAACCAAGCTGCTTTGCCTTATGCACGCTGTCCTTTGCCCAGCTGCTGATCTGATCGGTATCCGGATAATCGCCATCCCCGTTATTCCGAGCCGTCCCGGAGAGAGCTCCGCCAGAAGCCTTCGAAGCCGCGCGGATCGCCAAGACCGCCAGCTCCTCGCGCGTGATCTCCGCATTTGGCCTGAACGTATCACCATAACCATTGATTAATCCTGCTGCCAATACTTCTTTCAACTCCTCTGTGTACCAAGCCTGTGCCGGAATATCCTTGAATGGAAGCTCTGCTCCATCCCCCGAGCCTATTCCAAGCCCCGGCATTCTCGCCAACATAGCGGCAAGCTCCGCACGCGTAATAGAGCGGTCAGGGGCAAAGCGGTCGGCATCCACGCCTTGCATTACCTGCTTGGCAGCCAATGCTTGGATAGCCGAAGCCGCCCAATGACCGGCTGCAACATCGCTGTAAGCCTTCTCGTACCGCAGCCATTGATAGGTTCCCGGCTCTGTCATTTGTGCCGTTAACAAGCCGTTGCGGAATACCGCTGCGGCAGCCTTCAGGCGTTCGCCTTGAACGTTATAGAGATTAACGATATTTGCTGCGCCCGCTTCCGTTTTTACCGATACCTTGATCGGCGACGTTGCGAAATCAAGCGGCGTTTCCCCTGCTGTCGTTACTATTGCAACACCTACGGTGAACGCCTGCCCGACTCCTTGCGCTTTAGCTTTATCCTTCGCCGCATAGGTGGCTATATCGGCAGTTGGCGCAAGATCGATAGTCAGCCAGGCCGAACTGCTGCCAGCCCGCTCCTTCGCCTTAGCGAGAAGCTCCCCGGGTATTTCCCAGCTCGTGTCTCCGCTCGAAATAACGATAGACGGATTGCCTTTCAGAGCCGCAGCCTGAAGCGGCACTTCAATACGTTCTTTGCCTGCAAGCAGAGTAACCGCAAGCTTTCCATCCGTAAGAGCCGGGTTACTCAAGCGTTGAACCTTGCTGTCTTCCGGCGTTGAACCGCTCACGCCGCCCGTGCTGCCAGGCGAGCCCGAAACCGTTAGAGATCCTACCTCGTAACGGCCATCCGGGCGCTTCCCTTCAATCGCCAGCTTCATCCCCGGCGCGTCCGTTGCCGGATCAATAACAGCAACATTCAATTTATAGCTGCCTGCTGCGAGCGCCGAAGGCAAATCAAGCCGATTGTCCATGACATGTCTGCCAGGCAGAAGCGAACGCAAATCGGTATCCTGCTGCTGTTTGTATACGATCGTTCCATTCGCGTCAGCAAGGCTGTATTCCAGCTTCCAATCCTGATAGAACGGAGCAACCCCTTTGTTGTTCAAAACCGTTTCTACGGAGATGGATGTCCCGCGTGCGGCTGAGCCCGAATGCTTAACGGCCTCAATTACATAGCGGTAGCCCATCAATTTCTGCATCGTCTCGATGTTGGATTGAATGTCCGTTCCATATGCGGTACGCGCCGGCGATGATGGTCCAAGCCATGAGGTATGGCTGACCCGCATCTGACGCAGCGATTCCATGATGGCATCATCGGTCAGCCAGCTTTCCGGATTGCCGTTGGCAAACTCACCGCCGGAATACGCATATTTCCAGAAGTCCGGCATGGCAGACGCTGCTTGAGCGGCTGCCGCATCCGCCGGATCATCCACGGACTCGCCAATCCCCGCCCAGCCGTTCTGCGTCCAGCCAACCCATTCTTCCGTGCTGGATTTGATGCCAAACACATCGTTAAACAAACCAACCTGCTGCTCGCTTGCAATCGGGAACGGCTTTCTCATGCCAATCTGCTTGTTCTCAAACGCGTCCAAGTAATGCTGAACATACTGGTCAGATATACTCAGCTTTGGAAACACGCCGGAGCCGCTTGGCCAAGTATGCCATTCTCCCCAATGGCCCAGACTTCCCAATTGAACATAGGCAATCCGCGGATCATTATCATAGCGCTCGGCCACTTTGGCGATCATCCGCTCATGTTCGGCCAGCAGTGTAGAGCTGTTGTAATTCGGGCTAAAGCCCGAGCCAACCTCCTGCGTATCGTACCAAATGCCGGCATTCCCTTCTGCGGCCAGCTCGTCATACAGCCAATCCGGAATATCTTTATGGGACGGATCAGCCGTAGGCGTATCCAGCACGATCCGAAGATTAATCCGTTTGCCCTGCGAAGCCCAATAGGCGAACTGATATTTCTGCTCGATGCCTTCCCAGTCAAATTGACCTTTCACCGGCTCGAGCTCGCGCCACGATATGCCCGCATACACCATGCTGTGCTGCTGCGGATAGGCCGTTCCGTCCGGCTTCGAGGAATCCTTCGCCCATGCTACCCATCCCGTATAAGGATTGTTCAGCAGCTCAAAGCTTTGGCGCGGGTAGAATACGCCTGAAGCATCCTGAGTCTGCACCGTGTTATCTACGGTCAGCGGCGGGTTACCGCCCATCGGAAGCCGTAGCATTCCGCGGTTGACGAAGCCAAGTTCGATGGCTGCCGGTTCATCAAGTCCAAGCTGATCCAGATAAATATTAATTTCAAGGGAATCATCAGATACCGCCAGATAGACCGGCCCCTTGCTCACCCATTCTCCGTCCTGCTGCCGGTATTCGTACAAGGCTCCGCGGTCGATTTTGTAATCGAAGCCCTCCTCCGTCCATAAGCCGGCAGATGCCCCTGTATCCGAATCGCCGTCCGTGTTCAAATAATAAACACTCCGCAGATCCAGATTCTCCCCCTTCACCCGGACGTAGAGCTTCTCTTCATCTTGAACAGCGTCCATCAGGTAAGGGGCATTTCCAGCGGAAGCACCGATCTCCACCCCGCTCCAATCACTGTCGTCACCATCCACCGCAATAAGCGAACCGCTGCTGCGGATCGGAATAACGGCCGGATCTCCGCTTGCGTCAGGAGAAGCATAGCTGTTGCTCAGGAAACCGGCATGGATAGACTGCTCATCGGTAATCCCCAGCTCATCAAGCGGAACGGACCATTCAATCACTTTATGATCGCCGGTCCCCGTGCTGACATAAGGGAATGCCGTATCCGTCTGATCCCAGCCGCCGCTTCCGTTAGAAGCATACAGAATGGCCGTCTGCACCAGATACTCGGCTCCAAGCTTCCCGGCCCATGCCCAGCTGGAGGTACCGGTCGAAGGATCTTTGTCTATGTCGAGGAACAAATGCTCCCACAAATTCGGGAATTCGGCATTATCGATTCGACCGTCAAGGAGTGCATACAGCTTTCCGTCCGTCACGTATGTCTTCACCGTTGTGAGCCCGTCTGCGGTAACCGTCAGCGGCTGAATGCCGGCCCAATCCGACGTATCGCCATCCACCAATAATTGCGGCTTCGCAACAAGGCTGATCTCCGACGGATCACCGGCAGGGTCCGGCATGGCATAAGCATTGCTTAAGAAAGCGATATGAACGGCTTTCAAATCTCCGGCGTGCAGGTCGGCAAGGGGCAGCGTCCACTCGATGGTTTTGGCATCGCCCGTTCCCGAACGGGCATAGTTTAATCCGGTAACCGCTTCCTGCCAGCCGCCGCTGCCGTTTGTCTCGTACAGCAAACCGGACTGAACGAGATATTCCGAACCAAGCGTACTCGCCCAAGCCCACATCGCATTGCCGGTGGACGGCTTGCGGTCAACGTCGATCAGCAAATGCTCCCACAAATCCGGAAATTCGCCATTATCGATACGTCCTTCAATCAGCATATGAAGAGCGTCCGCTGACACCGCGTACTTCACCGCTGTTTTCCCGTCGGCGCTTCGCAGCAGCTCAGGCACATTAGCCCATTCCGCTCCGTTGCCGTCAATCGTCAAATCGGCCGGCGGCGGTGGAGCATCCAACGCAGCACCACCCGAAGCAGGTGGCTGCACCGAGACCATCAGTTCGCCCAGCTCCGGCAGCATGGCACCGTCTGACAGCAGGCCAACCTTGATCTTGCCCGCAGGATCAGCCGCCGGAAGCGAGGTTAAATCAATCTCGTATTCTGCAACCGTATCGCCATCTGTAAGCTGTGCCTGCCCCTGCTGCACCCAATCTCCGTTCTCGAATGCATACACATCGCGATCCTCGATCTTGTAATCGATACCTGCAGAATCCTTCCACCCTGCAATCAATGCTCCTGTCGCCGCATCATTGTCAGCATTTATGTATAGCGTCTTGGTTCCGTCCATCCCGTGACCCTTCGCCATGACATACAGCTTGCCGTCCAGATTAACCGCCTTAATCAGCTCCATCCGGTTACTGGCCGTCGCCTGATCCGAATAGCCGCCAGCCCAATCCTCGAAATTGCCGTACAGCGGTGCAGCCCCGGAGCCTGCCCCTGCTTCAGCTGCTGCCGGCAGTCCGGCAGCCGGAAGCGCCCCCATCATGACTGCCAATGCCGTCAACGCTGCCTTTTTCCCCATGGTCCATTCCTTGCTCATCGTTTCCCCATCCCTTCGGTTTGTGTTGAAGCGATTACCGACGAACTCCCCTAGACGTTTGCCCCGATAGATACGGCCTCCTTTATCTACTAAGCGCAAGGCGCTTGTTGCCACTCATTCTAGTAAATATTTACACAAATTTCAATCATTTTTAGGAAAATACTTAAATGGTTTGCCGCAAATATTTAATTGGATTTAAAACTTATCCACTTTCACTTTAGGACTGTTAATCCGTGTTATGGATAGCTTGTTCTCGGAATACGCTTGAATTTAATCATTGTAATCGCTTTGTTGCCGCATTATAATAGCGTCGTTGGTGCATGAGGATTTACAATTCCTCTTCATTTTTTCGCATTTTTTGCGCCAAATACTTTATTCGTTTAGGGGGTGAATTTTCGGAATTTTCAAATGTATTGAAGCAGTGTTTCTATTCTCAAGAAAAAGAGGAGTGACAATTTTGCCTACAGCCTTTTATCGTTTGGCTCGCCGAATGCTCATCACATCCCTTGTTCTGCTTCTTCTGTTTCCGACATTCAGAGCCCCAAGCCTGACACCTTCCGCCCATGCTGCTATCGGCAAGGATCCGCTCTACGGTAAAGTACCCGGTCTTAGCGAATACAGCCGGGTTATGATCTGGTACGGCACAAACACCGCCACCCAGACACAGCTGGACTCCCTGAAGACTTATGATCTTGTCATCCTGGAGCCAACGATCCGCATTATTAACGTGGCAAAGAATCAATTCTATTTCGAGACGTTTACTCCCAATCAGGTAAACGAAGTGAAGCGAGGGGTAGACGGGATACTCGGCACGGCCGACGATGTAATCGTGCTTGCTTATATGTCGGTTGGCGAACTCGCCACCTCCAGTGTTTTTACCGGCTTTACCGGGGACATGACAATTCAGAACGGCAAGGATGTCGGCCTGCTTCCGGCCAATTACAGCGGTCCAAGCGGCCCGTTGCACGGTCCCAACCCATGGAACTACAACAGCTCGGGCAATTACATAAACGTTGAGGGCGGCGCCATTCCAGACGGCACATATAACTCCGGATATAACAGCTATACAGGCATATCCATTGCGAATGACTATTCCTCTACCGGCAACCTCCTTAGCTGGGGCAACAACGGCTTGATGCCATGGTATTTGGATCAGCAAGGAACATGGATTAATGACACCCGATATATGTACGGAGGTTACTGGAAATCCGGAGACGGCGTTCCAGACAAGAACAAAACCTATGGCGGAGGCTATATTAACGGCGGAGATCCCACGTGGAAAAAGCTGATTACGTTCATGACCGACAAGCTGGAGCATGATGCCGGGTATGACGGCGTATTCCTCGACACGGTCGATACGCCAGATCCGATTGGCGGCGCCGGTCCAACGACCTCATGGGGACCACGCGGCAACTTCGGCTTTACAGCCAAAGGAATGGTCGAGCTGGTTGAAGCGGTCAAAGCCGTGGATCCGACCAAAATCGTAGCGGCCAACCGGGGCTACTGGTATTTCAACCCGGATGAAGGAACCTCCCAATTCGCCGATCGTTACCGGCATGCGATCAACATTTTTCTGACAGAATCCTGGTATTTCAACCCCTACATCACATCAGGCTCCAAGTTTTATGACGAGAACCCTGCATTCGCCGATAACTGGAATACGAATTCCGCCTCCTCTACTTACCGCAGCCGCGACAACTTCGGAGGCTTCTGGAAAGACTACATGAACGCCCAGGCCAATCAATCCGACGGCTTCAACATCATCATTTGCGACTTCACCATCCCTTCAACCGGCACGAACAAATGGATGAACGAAATCGTAAACAACAGCCACTACATGGGCTACGATGTCAGCGGCGCCACCCATTTCGCCAACATGTATCATGATGCAAAAAACTGGCTGGACGCCAGCGGCCATCCTTCTTCCTCTCTCGCAGGCACGCACCCGACCGATTTGTACGGCGGCTTCAACATCGACGGCCAGTTCAGCGACTGGGCGAATGAAACGCCGATCTTTAATGATCCGGCCGGAGGCAACGCCAAAGGCATCACGAAGGTATATACCAAGTTCGCAGGCGACAAATTCCTCATGAAGATCGACTCCTTATCGGCGTTAAATATGCAGGGCGAAATGCTTTACTTCGATTACGACAAGAAAGGCACCACTGGCTGGCAAGGCGTAGCCTGGCCGATTACTCCGGATTCGCGGATCTATTTCGAGAACATGAACAAGGTTTATCTCGCGCCTCATGTAAGCGGTCAAGCCGATGTCTTTAAGTTCCCGACCACCACCGTCGGCAACAACGCATGGCCGGTGCAAGCGAAGCAGTCCGGCAATTCGGTTGAGCTGATGTTTGATTCGGATTATATTTTCGGAGGCGCGCTTGCGGGGCAAGAAATATGGATGTGGTTCCGTACAGCTAACTTTGGCGGCAGTTCCGTCAAGTTTACCGTTCCGGGCTCGCCTGCTGTACCAAGCACGCCAACCGGTCTTACGGCTTCGCCTGGCAACGGGCAGGCGGCTTTAAGCTGGAGTCCAAACTCCGAATCCAATCTTGCGGGCTATAACGTCTATCGGGGCGGAACAAAGCTCAACAGCACGCTTGTCGCCAGCCCTTCCTACACGGCAACAGGACTGACCAACGGCACCAGCTACAGCTTCCAGGTTGCAGCCGTGAATACAAACGGTGTCCAGTCGCCATTAAGCTCTTCGGTATCCGTTACTCCTGCAGCCCCTGTTGCGCCGACGGCCCCAACCGGTCTGACCGCAGCTGCCGGCAACGGTCAGGCGGTTCTGAGCTGGACAGCTAATTCGGGACCTAATCTATCGGGCTATAACGTGTACCGGAACGGCGTAAAAGTAAACAGCTCGCCGATTACCGGCACCTCTTACACTAATACTGGATTAACAAACGGCACGTCGTACAGCTTCCAGGTATCCGCCGTGAACAGTGCGGGTCAGGAGTCACCGTTAAGCTCCTCAGTATCCGTCACGCCGACCGGATCTTCAACGACGGTTATAACGATCGACGGATCGGCTTCCGAATGGAGCGGAGTCACCGCGCTTGCTTCAGGCACTTCCGATGTTCAGGCTTTAAAAGTGTCCAATACAACCAGTCAGCTCTACCTGCTCGTCCAAGGCAATAATCTGAATGTGAAAGGCCAGCTGTTCCTCGACACCGATAACAACCGGCTGACCGGCTATAACGCAGCAGGCTGGACGGCATCCGGAGCAGAAAGCGGCGCCGAATACATGATCGAGAACAATATTGTCTACCGCAATACGGCGGCGGGCTGGTCCTGGACGTCGGTTCGCACGCTCGGCACCTCCGAATTCCAGCGGAATAACAATGTCGTTGAGCTGTCTATTCCGCTTAGTACGCTTAGCCTTGCTAACGGCAGCACGATTCGAGCCGGCTATATCAGCAATGACTCCACAGTGAACCGGCTGCCTGGGAGCAGCGGCATTTTGCCGAGTTATACCTTAGGCAGCGGAACGGGCGGAGGCGGAACAACGCCGGATTCGACACCTCCTGCGGTACCAGCCGGGTTAGCCGCGGCAGCAGGCCATACGCAGGTTACCCTCTCCTGGTCGGCCAACACCGAATCCGACCTGCAGGGCTATAACGTCTATCGGGGAACAACGAAGCTAAATTCCGCTCCTCTCAACGGAACGACCTACACTGCGACAGGACTGACCAACGGCACCTCTTATTCGTTCCAAATCAGCGCGGTGGATACAAGCGGCAATGAATCGGCCAAATCAACCGTCGTCAGCGCGACTCCGCAAGCATCAACAACGATTACGATCGACGGCAGCGCGAGTGACTGGGGAGCCGTATCGGCATTAAACAGCAGTTCGGCCGGAACGATCACTGCTCTGAAAGCAAAGAATGACGGCACGAATCTGTACCTGCTCGTTCAAGGCAGCGGTCTGAATGTGAAAAGCCAGTTTTATCTGAACACCGACAATAACTCTTCAACCGGCTATAACCCGGCCAACTGGGCAGCCAGCGGCGTGGACACCATGCTCGAAAATCAAAACCTGTTCGCCTACACCGGAACCAACAACGGCTGGACCTGGAGCCTCGCGTCTACGATCAGCGCAGCCCAGTTCGTCCGCAACGATACGGTCATCGAGCTGGCGATTCCGCTGTCTTCTCTCGGCCTAAGCTCGGGCAATGCCATCCGAGTCGGGTTCATCACCAATGATTCAGCCTCTAACCGAGTTCCGGCGGCAAACGGTTCATTGTTAAGCTATACTTTGTCGTAATAAACGTCCTTAACGATTAACCGGGTATAATAAAATAGCGGCAGTCCATCTGGACTACCGCTATTCCTCGTTCCATTATGCTTTTTTTATCGACCATATAATGACAGGAATAAGCAACAAGGCAAGCGCCCCGCCGGCCAGTGACAGCGTGGCGTAACTGGTAGACGATACAACCATGCCGGACAATACCCCGCCGGCAGCCCCCGACAAGGCAACAAGAACATCAATCGTTCCTTGTGTCTTGGCACGCGTGACAGGATCTGCGGAATCCACGATGATGGCCGTTCCGCTGATCAAGCCAAAGTTCCAGCCAAGCCCAAGCAAAGCAAGAGCGACAATAAGGACAAACATCGAATCGGCAGGAGCTGCGGCTGCGACAAGTCCGGCAGAGAGCAGAACAACCCCCGAAGCGATGGACATCGCCGTACGGCCGATTTTATCCGCAAGAACGCCTGTAATAAGCGAAGGAAAATACATGAATCCGATATGAATGCCAATGACTAATCCTACGTCACTCAAGCTATGTCCGTGATGCTTCATATGGATGGGGGTCATCGTCATAATGGCAACCATCACGATTTGCGTCAGAATCATAACCGCTGCTCCAACGATCAAGCCTTTGTTGCTGCCCTTCCGGGGGCTGTAAGCGGCATCCGCGGGCTTGCCTTGCATAGCGGATTGGGCATTGTGCAAGGCTTTGGCCACGATAAAGGGATCGGGACGCAGGAACAGAAAGAAGACCAAGCCCGCCAGAATAAAAGCGGCCGCACCCAGCATAAACGGACCCGCAAGTGCCGGTACGCCAACGGAAGTCGCAAAATCACCCGTCACATCGACCAGATTAGGACCGGCAACGGCTCCCAAGGTCGTGGAGACCATCGCAATACTGATCGATTTGGCCCGCTGATCCGGTCTTGCCAAATCCGTGCCCGCATACCGGGCCTGCAGGTTTGTGGCCGTTCCCGCTCCATAAATAACAAAAGAAATAAACAAGAGCCATATACTGTTATTCACGGCAGCGAGTATAACGCCAAGCGCTCCTATCCCTCCCGTAAAAAAGCCTGCCGAAAGACCAAGCCTGCGTCCGTATCGCTGAGAAAGACGCCCGACCAGCATGGCAGCCGCAGCAGAGCCAAGGGTGAACAATGCCGAAGGAACACCGGCAAGGCTCTCTGACCCGAGCATATCCTGCGCCAGAAGCGCTCCGACCGTTACACCCGCGGCAAGTCCCGCGCCTCCAAAGATTTGGGACAAGACAACGATCAGGAGCGACCGTTTATACAGCCTTTGCTGCATTTCTACAGAAGCAGCGTATGGACTCAACCGGCTTTCTGTATGTATTTGCGGTTCATGCGTCATCGCTTAGAACCACCTCGATTCATCTATATTTTTCAAGAGTGTGCCGCATATCGCTTCCACTCGTGCACGCCTTCCACCAGATGTGAAGCTTTCATTCCCTTGCTCTTCAGAATTTCGACGGCCTGCGCAGACCAAAAACAGTATGGTCCCCGGCAATAAGCCACGATCTCCTTATCTAATGGCAGCGTCTCCAGATATCGTTCCAGCTCCTCTATAGGTATCGAGATGGCACCCGGAATATGACCCGCCGCATATTCTTCTTCCGGCCGTACATCAATCAGTACAACCTCTCCTCTATCCATCCTCTTACGGAGCTCTTCCAAAGCAATCGGCTCCATGCCTGCCTTTTCTTGCAGAACCTCTGCTTTTAGCTGCTGAACCTCAATTAATTGCTTTTCGCTGAGACGATGCAGGGAAACCATAAAATCTGCCACCGAAAGCTCCGCAATCTCATAAATGACAAAATTGCCCTTCTTATTGAATCGAACCAGTCTGGACTCATGCAAGGTTTGCAAGTGCTGAGATACGTTCGCTATACTCATGCCTGTCAACTTGGCGAGCTGGTCTACCGATTTGGGCCCTTGAGCCAGCAAATCAAGCAGTTCCAGGCGCTTTGGACTTGATAAACATTTGCCGATACGGGCGAACTCCCGATACAACTTGTCTTTCCTTTCCCGCTCCATCTTCATAGCTGACATCCACCTCAACTATTCAATTAATTACTTGAATAGATACAATGTAAGCTGTGCAGGTTCAAGTGTCAATAAAAAAGCTCACCGGATCTCTCCCGATGAGCTTTCTCAGCCGCTTTGCACCACAAATTACCGTTAGCATTAAAGGTACTCTCTCCCTCTCTTATACCTTTCTTTTACTCCGCTTGAATAGGTGTTAAATTGTCTAATGCAGGATAATCGGTATATCCGCGGCTCCCAGCGCCATAGATAGTAGCTCGGTCCGGTTGATTCAGCGGTGCGCCTGTTTTGATTCGTTTTACTATATCGGGATTTGCCAGTGCCCAGATGCCGATAGGTGCCACGTCAGCAAGCCCTGCATCAATGTCGGCGGCGAGATTATCGAGCGGACGTCCTCCGCGATTCACCAGCAGAGTCGATCCCCATGTCGATCGGATATCGCGCAGCAAGGCTTCATCTTCCTTTTGAGAGATGTGAAGATAGGCCAGATGTAATTTTGCAAGTTCCTTGACTAGGTAACGGTACGTTTGCGGGCCGCTGCTCCCTTCGTTGATGCCGCCCAGTGTATTTCCTGGGGAAATACGAAAGCCGGTGCGATCTGCTCCGATTTCTTCAACAATTGCTTTCGTTACTTCGAGAGCAAAGCGCACCCTATTCTCAATGGATCCGCCGTACTCATCGGTACGCGTATTACTGTTTTCAGAAAGAAACTGTTGAATCAAATATCCGTTTGCCCCATGAATTTCCACCCCATCGGCCCCGGCACGAATCGCCGCTAAGGCTGCCTTGCGGTGATCCTCAATCGTCTGTTTGATTTCAGTCAAGGTCAGTTCGCGAGGATCGGGAATATCCTGCATGCCTGTGACGGTATAGATCTGTGTTCCGGGAGCGATCGCAGATGGAGCAACCGGCTGCCGATGATGCGGCGTATTATCCGGATGAGACATTCTACCGGCATGCATGATCTGAATAAACAAATGACCTCCGGCAGCGTGTACCCGATCAGTTACTTTCTTCCACCCTTCTATATGCGCATCGGTATAAATTCCAGGTGAGTTCATATATCCTTGCCCGTCGTCGGACGGCTGCGTACCTTCGCTGATTAGCAAGCCAAGTGATGCACGCTGTTCGTAATATTCCGCCATAATCTCAGTGGGGGACCCATCGCTTAGTGCCCGCGATCTCGTCATCGGCGCCAATGCTAAGCGGTGAGATAATTGCATTCGACCAACCGTCGTGGGACTCCATAGTTTTGTTGTCATTTTAGTAACTCCTTTATTATTATATTTGTTGCCGGCAACATATTTACTATAACATGGTATTATGTGGTTGGCAACATATATGGCAATAAATATTACAACCCAACGTTAGCACCATATATCGAGGCATTTCTTTAACTATGTAGACGGCAACCTATATTTGAGAGTCAAGCTTGTCATGCTATATTTACACAGGTATAATAGCGTCACGATTGGAGGTTGTACTTATGGAGCAACAAAATGACAGTGCACGGACGGAACAATATAACGCACCAACTGCCGGACTGAGATATCCCGTCAGTTTTTCGATTTTTGCATTAGCACGTTCGCATCGGGCTCTGGCGGGTCAAATGCTCCGTGATATCGGATTATTTCCGGGACAGGAAATCATGCTTTTGCAGTTATGGGATAACGATGGTCAATCCCAGCAAAGCTTGGGACGCACCATCGGTGTAGACCATTCTACGGTCGCCAAGTCTGTCAAACGATTGGAAGAGTCCGGACTGGTAACACGAACCCGCTCTCCGGAAGATGGACGCGTAACACTCGTTTGGCTTACAGAAGCTGGCCGCAACCTAGAAGCCAAAGTGAATATAATCTGGAAAGAGCTTGAACAGATTACGGTCAATGGGCTGACTGAATCGGAGCGGAAGCAGATTGAATCATTAGCGTACCGTATTTCCTCGTCTATTGATTCAGTCAATAAAGAAAACTGAAGCTTAACAAATGATCGCCAGCCCGCAAGTTTTTCCGTGGCTTAGCCTTGCATAAAAATAAAAAGCCTCTGCAAATGGGATCATTTGCAGAGGCTTTCGTACATTAACCATTACAACTCAATCGTCCGCTTCTCTTCGCTTGAGCGGATAACCGCGTCCAGCACCTCTTGATTACGGTAGCCGTCCATGAAGCCCGGAAGACTTTCTCCGGCTATGCCATCCAGCAGCGACAAGAAGTCGCCGTACTGGGACACTCTGCACCGCTCCGGCACGTCGATGACCGCTTTCGCCAGCTGCCCCGGCGCCTCTTCGCGAATCCAAATAATCTGATCCGGATTCAGCGTTGATGCATGCAGCGTACCGGCATCGCCGTAGATCGACACTTCATGTTGATTGCCCGAGCCGATCGCATTTCGCGATGACTGGAAGATACCGACTTCATCCCCTTCCATTCGAGCTTGGAAGCTAACGAAATCGTCGACCTCGATCTTCACCATTTGACCGGTTGCCGGATCAGGGCGCTCGGTAACGAGCGTGCGCATCTGCGCGGACAGCTCCTTGAATTCGCCAAAGAGGAACCGTGCCATATCGATCATATGCGAGCCCAGATCGCCAAGCGTTCCCGTGCCGGTAATGTCTTTGTTGAACCGCCAAATATATGGCGTATGTTTCGATACCGCTCCCCAGTCTTGCAAGTATTGGATGGAGAAGCTTCGCACAGCGCCCAGCTTCCCTTCCCGCACAAGCTCTCTCGCATAGCGGAATGCCGGTGTATAACGGTAGCTGAACCCGATCATAGCGCTTACTGGCTGCTGCTCATACCGCTCCAGCAGCTCCTCCGCCTCCTGGAATACGCGGGTAAACGGCTTCTCTGCCAAAAATGGCTTCCCCGCCTGCAGGCAGGCGCGAACGATATCGGCGTGGACGTTGTTTGGCGTCACCGACACGACTGCATCCACATCCGGATCCTCGACCAGTTGAACGAAATCGCCGTATCTTTTGCCAGCCGGAATCCCGAGCTGCTCGCCTCTTTCCGTCAGTGCCACTTCATTTACATCGCTTACCGCAACAATCTCATAACGGCCTTCCACCGCCATCCAGCGGATATGCGAATGCGACATGCCGCCAAGACCAATCAATCCGATTCGAAATTTCTTCATCGTTTCCCCTACTCTCCCCGTGACTTTACTAAGCTCGCCGTTCGCTTCTTATCTCTTTGCGCCAATTAGCTCAAGCGGCTGCGCATTGCCGCGCACAGGAAGCTCCCGCTTCACGGGCTGCGCCCACTTCGCTGCGTTTACGATAACGCGCTGAATCGCCGGGTTATGATACGTCGGATACGTTTCATGGCCGGGTCTGAAATAGAACACCTTCCCGCTTCCGCGCGTATAGGCGCAGCCGCTGCGGAATACTTCGCCGCCCTCGAACCAGCTTGTGAAGATCAGCTCATCCGGCGCCGGAATATCGAAATGCTCGCCGTACATTTCCTCCTCCGCAAGCTCGATATAGTCGCCGATTCCTTCCGTAATTGGATGTCCCGGCGCAACAACCCAGAGACGCTCCTTCTCATCGGCTTCCCGCCATTTCAAGCTGCAGCTTGTTCCCATTAACGCTTTGAATATCTTGGAATAATGACCGGAATGAAGAACGATAAGCCCCATGCCGTCCAGCACGCGCTGCTTCACCTTGCTGACGATCTCATCACGCACTTCGTCGTGGGCAAGATGTCCCCACCAGATCAACACATCGGTATTCGCCAGTTTCTCATCGGTCAGCCCATGCTCCGCTTCATCAAGTGTCGCCGTTCCCGCTTCCATGCCCGCTTCGTTCAAGAAACGCGCGATAGCTTGATGAATCCCGTCCGGGTAAATCTCTTTCGCTTTCGGGTTCGTCCGTTCATGGCGGTTCTCATTCCATACCGTTACTCGCAGCTTGTCAGTCATATTGGCTCCTCCTCGCATCCCATGCTGAATTTGTATAATAGTAGTGGATTAAAAAGCTGCTGCCCTGCAGTCCATACGCAGGGCAGCAGCAAAACGTTATTCAATGTTCATGTAACGGTTGTACGCGTCTTCGTAAATTTTGATCAGCTTCGCAAGGCCCATGTCGTTCAGCTTCTTCACGTAACCGTCCCACTCCTGGTCGATGCCGCCCTTCGTCACCCATTTGGCGCGAGTGCTCTTAATGTAGCTTTCAATATCCGTAAGGAGTGTCGGCAGCTCGGCATATTCCTCAATCGTATACATCACGTCCGGGAACGGCTGCGTCACATAGTCCTTGCCAAGACTGTCCAGCTGCAGCTTCAGACCGTCGCCGCTAGTCGGATCAAGCTTGATGTTCTTCTCGAATTCGGGGCTTGCGTACTTCGGACCAAAATCCCGCAGGGAGCTGTCCCAGTACCAAGCGTCCGCGCTTGTTCCGTCCGGCGGATCCATCAAGGTGTAAGTACCGTCGCTGTTCTTCTCGATTGATGTGCCGATAGCGCCCCAGAAGTTTTGAATACTTGCTTCGCCGGTGTAGAACTGGTCTGCCCAGCGTGCGGTTACCTCCGGATGTTCGTTCGAAGTCGTGATCAGCACCTCGTTGCGGCGGAAGCTCATGCCACTTGGTTCGCCAACCTGATATTTCTTCCCGTCCGTTCCGGTGATCGGCGCAATGGTCTCATACTGCTTGCTCCACTGGCCAAATACCGCGTCCGGCGTCCACTGATAGGAGAACCCGATCAGGGCAGCATCCGGATTTTGCCGTTTCGCCGTCAGCATCGTATCGTCCTGCGTGAACGTTTCTTGATCAATCAGGCCTTCGGAGTACAATTTATTTGCCCAGGCAATCCCCGCCTTGTACGCTTCCGACGTCGGGAAGTATTCCGGCTTGCCGTCCTTGATCACCATATGGTTGGCGCGGATATCCGTGATGCCGAATGGAGCAAGCAGATTGATATCTACATCCTTCGAATCGCTGTATGGAATTTCATCGGCCTTGCCGTTGCCGTTTGGATCCTTCTCCTTGAATGCTTTCAGGACGTTGTACAATTCATCCAGCGTTTCAGGCGCCTTCAGCCCCAATTTGTCCAGCCATTCCCGGTTAATGACCGGCTGCACAGAAGAGTAAGGACGCGACGGCAGTCTTGCCGGCAGCGAGTAGATTTTGCCGTCCGGGAACGTGCTCAGCTTCTTCAGCTCCGGCGTCTCCTCCATAGCTGCTTTCAAATTCGGCATATATTTGTCGATGTAGTCGTCGAGCGGACGGAAAATGCTAAGGTTGTTCACAATATCGGAATCCCCAAACGCCAAATTACCGATGATCACATCCGGCATCTTGCCGCTTGCCAGCATGACGGATTTCTGGGCGTCCCAATCGCTGGAGGAGATAACCTGCCAATTGATTTTCACGTTCGAGTTCTTCTCCAGCTCCTGCAGCCAGGTATTCTTCGTGAAGGTATCGCCCATATTGCCCCAGCGAATCGTAAGGACATCCAGCGTTACCGGCTTGTCGACGATTGGCATGCCATCCGCATGGAAGTTGCTTCCTGACGTGCTGGCCGAGTTCTTTTCCGAATTATTCGAAGCGGCATTATTCGCACTTTTATCGCTGCTGCAGCCTGCAAGCACCGTTGTGCCCAATACGGAAATCAAAGCAAGGCTGGACAGCATTTTTCTCGTATAGCTCTTCGAAATTATTGTCATGTCTAACTCCCCTTATAAAATGATAAGTACAGTACTTGTCATTCCCCGCTCTTTCCTTACTCCTTCACGGCGCCGATCATCACCCCCTTGTTGAAGTGCTTTTGCACAAACGGGTAGATGCACATAATCGGGACAGTGGCGACGATGATGACGGAATAGCGAAGCAGGTTGGCAAGCCTTAATGCGATTTGCGCCGCTTCCCCTGTTCCGAGCGCGGTCTGCATCTGATTGGTCACCAGGATATCCCTTAGAATCAGCTGCAGCGGATACAGATTCTCGTTCTGCAAATAGATAAGCGCGTTAAAGTAAGAATTCCATTGTCCAACCGCAAACCATAACGCAAGCACGGCAATTATCGGCTTTGAGAGCGGCAGCACCATTTGCGCATAAAAGCGAAGATTGCCGCAGCCGTCAATTTGCGCCGCTTCCCATAACTCCGTCGGAATTCCCGTCCGGAAGAACGTGCGCGCCACGATGATATCGAAGACGGCAACGGAGAACGGCAGCACCATGACGAGAAACGTATCATACAGATGAAAATCACGAATCGTCAGGAATGTCGGCACGAGGCCGCCGTTAAAGAACATGGTGAAGATGAAGAACAGAGACAGAAACTTACGTCCGACAAGATCCTTCCTCGACAAGGCATAGCCGGCGGAAACATTGACGACAAGCCCGATCAGGGTACCAACAACCGTATAAACGATCGTGTTCCGGTAACCGACCCATATATTCGAATGATTCAGTAATTCCTTATAACCGTCGAGTGTAAACCCTTTCGGAAATACCCATACCTGCCCGCTTCCGACAGCCGATGGATCACTAAAGGATGCGATGATAATAAAATAAAGCGGATATAAGACAATAATAAGCACAATGACGGCCCAAATGTACAACAACGTCTCCATGATCTTGTCGCTGCCCGCCGATTTCTTCGGTTGCAGAGCTAATTTCGTTGCAGCCTCCATAGCTGTATTTTCCTCCTTAAAATGAATGGCGAAGCCATTCATACTTCGTAAGCATTGGCTTACCAGAGACTGTTCTCGGAATATTTCTTCGAGATATAATTGACCAGAATAAGCAATGTGAAATTAATAACCGTATTAAATAGATTGATAGCCGCCGAGAAGCTGTATTGGGAGCTGAGCAGTCCAATCTTGTACACGTACGTCGAGATGACCTCGCTGCCGGAAATATTCAAGTTGTTTTGCAGCAGGTACGCCTTCTCGAAGCCGACGCCAAGCAATCCGCCGATCCGCAGGATCAATAGCGTTACAGCTGTCGGGATGAGCATCGGAATGTCGATGTAACGGATTTTTTGCCACCGGCTTGCCCCGTCCACTGTCGCTGCTTCATACAAGCTTGGACTCACCGAAGACAAGGCCGCGAGATAAATAATGCTGTCCCATCCCGTATGCTGCCAAACATCAGACCAGACGTACAGGCTGCTGAACATGCTGGCCGAACCCATCAGGTTTGGCGCTTCGGCGCCAAATAAGCGGTAGATGCTGCCGATCAGGCCATTGCCCGGAGACAGTAGAATCATCATGAGACCAACGATAACAATGGTGGAAATGAAATGAGGCATATAAGTAACCGTTTGGAACACCCGTTTGAACCGGTTCGCCCGCAGCTGATTCACAAGAATAGCGAATACAATCGGCAGCGGGAACGTTACGAAGCTGTACAAGCTGATGAATACCGTATTCTTGATGGTGACCGAGAATTGGTAGGAGTTAAAAAACTTCTCGAAATATTTGAAACCTACCCATGGACTGTCCATAATGCCGAGCGCCGGCTTGAAATCTTTAAACGCGATAATGACCCCGTACATCGGCTTATAAGTAAAACAAAGCAGCAGGACGACAGCCGGCAAGAGGAGCAGGTACAAGCCCCAGTTTCTGCCGATTCTTTGCAATTGGCGCTGCATATTGCCGCTGGATGAACTGTTTATCAAGAATCCGAACCTCCCTTAGCTGTTTTTACCGTTTCCTTTCTCTCTCTTCCAACGACTTCAGTATACTTGCTGGGGAAGATGCAAGTTGGACATCATGAATAACACATTCCGGACCTTCCGGGTGATGCCTGGCAGAATTTGCTGCTGGGCAGGATTGTCTGGTCATAAGCGGCATACAATCCAGACTTTCTGCTGTCACTATCCAGACATTCGGCGTTTTTGAGGTATGCAATCGGTTGCATTTTCATAAAGCGGCATTATAATGATCAGACAACGTCTAGGATTTCAATTACTTGAGGCAAATAGCGGGGAGTTGCGGGGCATATGTCCAAACAGGCGGAGAACAAGCTATATCCGATTCAGCATTACGTCAAAATCATTCTCGTCATTTCTTTTTCCGCGCTTATTCTGGATTTCATCATCAGCTTTGCGTCGATCTCGATTGTTAAGCAGCAGTCCGCACGTGATTTGCGGGATACCGCTTATTTGTATATCAACCGGATTAATAGAGACTTTTCCTATATTAATCACTTCATGGGCTGGACGCTGGCTAACGACGAGAATGTGAAAATGATGAATGCGCACGACACTAACGAAACGGAATTTATCAAAGCAAACGATGCTTTGTACAGGCGGTTTGTCGAGCTTCAGAAAAGCTACGACAAGAGCTATAATTTCTTTCTCTTCTTTAATAAGAAGAATGTCATGCTTAACATTGCCCCAATGAGGGTGACCTTCAAGGAATATCAGCAGCTGCAGCTGCAGATCAATGCTTTCATTAAAGACAAGGTCATATACGAGCAGTTCTATTCCCGGTGGTCAACCATCCAGTTGGCCGGGAAGTTTTATATCGTTAATATTGTTCCTTATCATGACAGCTACATGATCTGCCTGATCGCGGCAGACGATCTTATCCTCCCGCTCCGCCAGATCAATCTGGGAGAGAACGGCTATGCCTCTTTGCGGGCCGAGGACGGCAGTCTGGTAACAAGTCCGATCTCGAATAAAGGGAAGCTACTTAATATTGAAGAGGAGCAAGAACGCTCCTCGTTTCGGAATACGCTCCAAACAAGAACGACCGTCAACGGCGAGTTTGACAATGCGTCATTCTTCGTCAAGCTCAACATTCAATTCGGCGCGTTTGAGAAAATAATGATCGTTCAGCTGCTCATCATGCTGCTCGCTGTCATTGTCGCCTGCAGCTTGAGCTTTATCATGTTGTATTTCAAGAACAAGGTGCTGCAGCCGATCAAGAGCTTCTCGTACAACCTTGCCTTCTGGACGGAGGATGGAGAGCCGCTTGATATCGCGAGCAGCAAGATCGTTGAGCTTGAGAAGGCCAACAAGCAGTTTGCACACCTGGTGAAGCAGATCAAAACCTATAAGATCGATATTTACGAACGCGAGATTGAGAAGCAGCGCATTCAGCTGGATTACACGAAGCTGCAGATCAAACCGCACTTTTTCCTGAACTGCCTGACGACTATTCACAGCATGGCGCAAATGGATATGACCGAAGAAATTCAACAGATGGCGTTGTCCACATCGGTCTACTTCAGGTATATTTTCCAGAACGGCCAGGACTTTGTGCGGATGGAGGACGAAATCGAGCATGTCCGCGTCTATCTCGAGATTCAGAGGAGCCGCTATCAGGGCTCGTTCCTCTATCGGATCGAGCAAGGCGAGCTGACGCAGGACACCCCCATTCCGCCGCTCGTGCTGCAAACCTTCATCGAGAACGCCATTAAATACGCGGTGTCGCGGGACAATCAATCGCTGATCATCCTGACCGTAGAGCGACAGCTTATAGAGGACGAGAGAATGACCGTCATCCGGATTTCGGATACTGGCCCCGGCTTCCCGCAAGATGTTCTCGAGAAGCTGCAGCAGGGACAGCCGCTCGATCAGACGCATGGAACGCAGATCGGCATTATGAATACGGTTCAGCGTCTTGAATATTTGTACGATAAACGTGCGTCGGTCCATTTCTCGAACCGAGAAAGCGGCGGCGCCAACGTTATCCTCTATCTTCCGGAGCTTCCGGCCAAACCAATTGAGAATGGAGTGTCGCTTACGTGAACGCATTAGTTGTAGATGACGACTACTTTGTCGTGACCGCGCTGGAGAAGAAGATCGATTGGACGTCGCTTGGCATCGAGTCAGTCTATACCGCTCATAATGTCGCTCAGGCGCGCGAAATTCTAATGAACCATCCCATTCAAATTCTTATATCGGATATCGAAATGCCGCAAGGCAGCGGTCTGGAGCTATTGGCGTGGATTCGCGAGGAGAACTACAACGTACAGGCTATCTTTCTGACCAACTACGCGGACTTTAATTATGCGCAGAAAGCGATTGAACTGCGAAGCTTTGAATATTTTCTAAAGCCGATTCAATTCGATAAGCTGATGCTTATTATTCGGAAAGCTGTCGAACGGGCAAACGAACAGCAGCAACAGGAGAAAGCCATTCAGGAGGGTTACTACTGGCAGCGCAATCAAGCGAAGATTCTCGAGCACTTCTGGCGCAAGCTGATCAGCGGCAGCGTCTCCTGCCCTCTGAAGGCCGCGGACATCTCTCGTGCGGTCGATGAGCAGCATCTATCGTACGGCATGAATGATCTCATTCAACCGGTGCTGCTTAATCTATTCCCTTACGATGGCAGTATGGGGCTCGAAGAGAAAAATCTGTTCGATTTCGCGCTGCTTAACGTCTTGTACGAGTTGTTCCAGCATCCTCAATTTACGGTGGAGACGGTGCTGGAATACAGCTTGCATAACTGGATCGCCGTCTTGAAATGGAAAGCAGCGCCTGACTCCCAGACGCTCGATGAGCTATGCTCCGCGTTTATCCGGCAGGCGAACCGCTCGCTGAAATGCGATGCCTGCTGCATCGTCGCCATGCCGGGTATGCTGGAGGGCATTAGTCCGAACATCCGGCAATTGCTGCAGCTCAATCAGGATATCGCCAAGCGGCGCAATCAAATTTTCTTTGCGGAGCATGGTCTGAAGCCCACAGATGAATCTTATAAACCACCGGATCTATCCCGGCTGGAGGAGCTCCTGGAGCGGAACTTGCCTGATGATTTCCTGCGGGAAACGACCCTGTATTTGAACCATTCTGCACAGCAGAATCATTGCTCCACCTCTGTGCTCGGCCTGTTCCGGCTCGATATGATGCAGCTCGTCTACGCCTTCCTCAAGTCTAAAGGCATTCAAGCCCATCAGCTGTACCAGGGAAAATCCAATGAACGGCTGCTCGCCCATTCCTTGAACTCCATTGAGGATATGGAGGCATACCTGCGGTATCTGGTTCACACGGCTATGTCGTATCGGGATTTCGCCGAGCAGCCCAAATCGGTGACCGAGGAAATCAAGCAATATATCCATACGCACTACGGAGAAGACTTGACCCGGCTCAGTCTGGCGGAAGTCGTCTACCTCCATCCCGATTATCTGGCTCGGTTGTTTAAAAAAGAAACGGGTGTTTCTCTTGGAACTTATGTAATTGGGGCCCGAATCGAGGCTGCCAAGCAGCTGCTCCGAACAACGCAGCTATCGGTGTTCGCCGTGGCGAAGAAGGCCGGCTATGCCAACTATTCCTACTTTGCGAAGATATTCAAGCAAGAGGTTGGCATGACGCCTAATGAATATAAACAGGACGGCTCCACGAATCCAATGTGAAAAATTTAAAAGGGGCTGTCTCATAAGTCATCTTTAATGACTTATGAGACAGCCCCCTTATTTTCTCCGAAAGTGCTATTCCTTCACGCCACCCAGCGCTACGCCAGCAATAATATACCGGGATAACAGGAAGTATATGACGAAGAGCGGTAATGCCGTCAAGGCCAGCCCCATATAGATCGAGCCGAACTCCGTCTTGTAAATATCACCGCGAAGCAAACTTACCATGACCGGCAGCGTATATTTCGATTTGTCCGTCAGCAGGATCAGCGGCATGAACAGGTTGTTCCAGCTGCCAACAAAAGCAAAGATAGCCTGTGTGGCCACAGCCGGCATCATGATCGGCATGATGATCTTGTTGAAGGTAGCGAACTCGCCTGAGCCGTCTACACGCGCTGCCTCGACGATCTCAAGCGAAAGTGTCGCGAGCAGGTATTGGCGCATGAAGAATACAATGGCCGGCGCTGCAATCGAAGGCAAAATGAGCGGCAGGAAGCTGTTCGTCCAGTGCATTTGATACATGAACTGATAGAAGCCAATCGCGCTTGCCTGTGCCGGAATCAGCATCACGCACATAATAAAAGTGAAGAACGGCTGACGCCATTTCCAGTTGTATACCACGAGCCCGTAAGCCGTCAAAGACGAGAAATAGACCGCGCAGATTGTAGAAGCACCGGAGATGGTCAGCGAGTTCAGAAACCCTTTAAGGGGATCGAAGCTTTTGCTGATCAGTACGTCCCAGTTGGTCATGAAGTGTGTGGACGGCAGCAGGGATAGACCGCTTTGAATTTCCGCCGTAGAACGCGTGGCATTGACGAACATAATCCAGAACGGAAGAATGCTAAGCAGCGACAGGCCTATGCAAACGATGTAGATAATCGTCTTGTTTATGCCCCGGGATGTTTTCTCCATATTCGTATTCGCCATGAATTACATCCCCCTTGCCGCTGCTTTGGCAGCCTTGTTTATCATCTTTTGTTGTTTCTTGAGCTTTGCCTCACTGCGGTCGCGCATCAGGTAGAACACAATGAGGGACAGCACAGCTGCAATGATGAACATAATCATGCTAGCCGCTGCGGCCTTGTTGTACATATAGCTTCCCTTGAATGCCTGCCCGTAAATGAACACGGAGGTGGTAAGCGTAGCATTGTCCGGTCCTCCCGCTGGAGTAATGAACAGCTGCGGAATATCGAACATTTGCAGTCCGCCTATCATGGATGTAATCAGCGAGTAAAGCAAGATCGTTCGGAGACTCGGCAGCGTAACGCGGAAGAAGGTTTGAATCCCGTTCGCGCCGTCAATGGAAGCAGCCTCGAAGAGCGCCGGGTTAATCCCCATAACGCCTGCAATAAGGACAATCATCGTATTACCGTACCACATCCAGAATTGGATGAACGAAACAATACCCCGCGCGGTATTCTTGTCCTGAAGGAACTGGATCGGCGCGTCCGACCACCCCAGCGCGTGAAACAAACTATTCACAGGACCCATCGGATAAGCGAACAAGGTGCTGAAGAGCACGGCTATCGTACTGGCCGTGATTATATTCGGCATATAGAGCAAAACTTTGAACGCGCCTTGACCCTTGATATTGAGGCGCCGGTTGGTGAACCAGGCGGTGAGCAAGAGCGCAAGCACGATTTGGGGGATGAAGTTGGCAATCCACAGGATTAAAGTATTAATAAGAGACTGTCTAAAAGAGACATTCTCCATAATGAGATCTTTGAAGTTCTGAAACGGATTATCCAGAATGTGAATCGGTTTCGGGATGACACCCTTCATATCCGTGAACCCAATGACTGCGGTGTATAAAGTTGGGTATAAGGAGAAAATCAGAAATATAACGATAAAAGGAATACTGAATATATAGCCGTATTTCGAGTAGTTGACTCCATTGCGGCGCATGCTCTCACCTCATCAATTCATATAAAGAGGCGGGAAACTCTCCCGCCCCTTCGGCGCCTTCTTATTCGCTTTCGATTCCGAGTTGATCTGTAACGGTTTGCTTGAAGTCTTTGAGCGCTTGCTCGCGGCTCTTGCTGCCCGAGGCGTACGCACGAACTTGATCGCGCCAGATCAGATTGATCGATTCGTCATATTGGGTCAGGTTTTTGCCCGTAGCGTTAGCGTTAGCCGGAACAAATGCCTCGAACATGTTTTGTCCGCCAAGCAGTGGAACTTCGCCGTTCGACTTCGACATAACAACGGAGGATGCAACGCTGTCCTTCGTGCCTTGCTCGCCCTCTTTCATTGTGCCGTTAGCCCAGTAGTATTGGAGGCCTGTTTCGGACGTATCGAGCGTTACCCATTTGATGAAGTCAGCAACCGCTTGCTTCTTCGCATCGTCTTTCGTTACGTCTTTGTTCGCGAGAAGCCATGTGCCGCCCCAGAAGAAGCCGGTTGTCGGCTCAGTTACAGCCCAGTCTCCATTTGTATCTTTTACTTGACCGTTCATAACGTAGTTAATAAGCCATGCTGGACCAAAGAATCCGAATACCGGCTTCGGACCCGTGCCGGACATATCGGCATACCAAGCTTCCTGCCAGTCCTGTGTGCCGTTGCTGTAACCGTTGTCAGTCAGCTTCTTGGAGAAATCAAGGAATGCTTCACGCTTTGGATCAATATGAAGCTTGCCGTCCACAATCCAGCCCTTGTCCGAGCTGTTCTCAATCGCGTGCCAGATGTCGCCGTCGCCGGAAACAATCGCGTAGCCTTTCGCTTTCAGCTTGTCAGCTGCAGCGAAGTACTTATCCCAGCCCGGGCCAACTTCGTTCTTGATAGCTGCCGGATCATCCGTTCCGAATACGTCTTTGGCAATCGAACGGCGATAGATGAAGCCGCCGCCTGTTGCTTGATAACCAAGAGCCTTCAATTGACCATCTTTGCTGCCGATATCAACGGAATATTGGGCAATGCCCGCATCCTTCACCAGTTGGTCGTCAAGACCAAGGTCAGCATAGTTGGCTGCATAGCTGGACGCATCCCCTTGCGTATACTTGAGAACAAACGCTGCTTCCGCTGCGAAGATATCCGGGGCATCCTTGCCGCCGCCGGCCAAAGCCTGGTCAAGCGCAGGCTGATAAGCACCGTCAGTTGTTGCAATTACGGTTGTTTTAAACTCTACATTCGCGTCTGGATGAGTTTCTAGGTACTTTTTCGTCATGTTCGGAATCTCATCCGTGAAGCTCCAGAGATTGATCGTGACTTTCTTGCCGTCATTTGTTGCTGGCGCCTCAGATGCAGTAGCTGTAGATGTAGTTGGGCTAGGGCTAGAGTTTGAGTCTGAATTCGAGTTCGAGTTTCCGCCACATGCTGCGAGAGCAGTTGTCATCACAAGCATGGTAGAGATCCCCATTAAAGCACGTTTCATACGTTTCATACTTTGCCTCCCTTTTATTTAAAACCTTTTTTGTAACCGCATTCATAATTATAGGACCAATATTTGACAGGCGTAAGGCTACCAGTATTGGTAAAAATTCCACTTTTATTGGTTTTTGTTACCAGCGATATAGGAGGGAAGGATTATGCGCGGGAGAAGGAAATTAAAGTTTAATCTCATGAATAGGTAACGCCAAAAAAAATACCTGCCGTTAATAACGACAGGTATCTCTTAACCTTTAACTCTAGCAATTAAATTACAGCGACCAAATTAACGGGATGCAAAATAATTCCGGCAAAATTATCTCAGCTTAACGGGCAGCCCTGTTCTGGCTGATTCGTTCGCCGCCATGGTCACGCGATGGGTCTCCCAGGCATCTTCGTATCTGGAGAGAATTCTGCTGCCGTCTCCCGTTCTAACCGCATGAAGAAAAGCTTCATTTTCCCGAACGTAAGGATTATTCGACGCTTTGTACTCGGTTTTCTTATCCTCTTCGATATCAACAACAGCATCGCCGGTAATCTGCAGCACTCCCGTATTGGTGTAGATCTGCAAGCCCGCATGACCTCCAGCCGGAATCGCGCACGTGTTGCTGATTGTAGCAACCGCTCCGCTGGCGAGCTTTATCGTCACCGTACCTACATCAGGGACCGTAACTCCATCTTCCTTGCTTGCCATATACCTGTCTCCATACGCCGCATAAACTTCATTCACATCCCCAAGCAAATAACGCATCAGGTCAACGATATGGGTTGTCTGTTCGACAAACTGACCGCCGGAGGTTTCCATCTTGCGCCACCAATAAACGCCCGGCATCGAGCCCATCCATTGCCCCAATGCCATAAGCGGCGTACGGTTAGCAAGGAGCTCCTTGGCGTGATTGGTGCTGTCCATGTACCGGAAGTGATAACCTACCGATGTCAGCAGTCCCTTCTCCGCAATCGCTTGCCGGATTCGAGACGGCGTCTCCTCGTCTACCCCAATCGGCTTCTCAACCAGGAAGGGTATTCCCCGCTCCACAAGCGCCAGTTCAATCTCACCGTGCGCAAAAGGAGGCGTGCAAATGTAAACGGCATCAAGTTTATTATCATCAAGCATAGCCTCAATGGAATCGTAACCGCGTGCTTCCTTGTATGGTCTTGCTGCCGTCTCCGCCTTTTCCAGACTTGTCCCGCAGAACGCGCTGACACTGACATTTTCCATCGCAGCAAGCTTCTCTGCATGCATTCTTCCGAACCAACCTGTCCCAGCTATTCCAATCCGAAGTGTCACTCTACATTCCCACCTTACGTCCATGTATTTTGACTGCCTATTAATCTCTTAAGCGGCCAAATGACCAAGAGCTCTCTCCATTGTTTACCTGTTCTCACAACTATGTCAAGTGAATAATAGCTGCAAAACCATGTGGATAAAAACTTCTGTGGATAAGTGGATAACATTAAAGAAAATCGAGAATAATCAAGTAAACCGCACACTTAATCTGTGTATAAATTTGTGCATAAGTATGTAGAGTGCAATAAAAAAGACCATTCCTCTTAGGAACGGTCTCCATTAACGAGCTATTACATCAAGTCTATTCATCATTTAATCCCTTACCATCCAAAATGTGCTGCATATATTTTTCCACTCTGGCCACACGGGTTTTGGATTGTTTGGGTGCAGAGAAATGGAGCAGGTACGCTCTTTGCCGTCCCGGCGTTAATTCCTCAAAAGCCTCCTTCAAGGCAGGCATTTCATCAAATTTATGTTGGAGCTCTTCCGCTACGCTGTATTCCGTATTTGGTTTGAATTCCACTTCCAAGCCCGACTTTTCAACTTCAATGGCTTCCTTAACATACGCCTTCAGAATAGCTTCCTTCTGGGCGATGTCTTGCACATTGGTGAACCGAATCTGACGTGCAGCCTGTACATTCTCGGTTTGTTGGATTAGAATTCCTTCAGGATCTTTCAGCAAGGCTCCTTTGTGAAATAGAACCGCGCAGTATTCTTTAAACCCATGAATTAATACGATGTTTTTATTCTCAAACGTGTAACAGGGGTGCATCCACTTATAATCTTCATCCAGCCCGCATTCCAGTATGATAGCTCTTAACTTCTGATATTCTTCCTGCCACTTGCTTGGTTTGCTGAAAAATTGCTCAACTTTCTCATTCATTGAAAAAGCGCTCCTCCTGTCATTTTGCGGCATAGCCTCTTATTATAGTATATTTCCCATTCAAAAGGCAGCTAAACTCTCTCAATCTCGCACTTTTTCCGCGTATGGACTACATCCCTTTCCAGTTGGCTTCCCGATAAGCGGTTGGGGTCTCTCCAAGGCGATTTTTAAAGGTTCGCGTAAACGCATATAAGGAGGAATAGCCGGTCGTATACGCTACTTCCGTTATCGAAGCGTCTGTCTCGGCGAGGAGACGTTTCGCTGCATTCATCCGTACTTGCGTGATGAAATCGCTCGGCGACATGCCCGCCTTCTCTGCGAAAGCGACCGAGTAATACGTCCGATTTACCCCTGCCGCCCTGGCCGCTTGCTGGACCGTGATGCCTTCCGAGGCGTGCTGCCGGATATAGGACATGCTTTGCTTAACCCAGTCTGCTGTCTCCAAGGATTGCGATTTGGGAACTGTCCGGCATAAAGCTGCAAGAAGACGATAGAGCAGACTTTGCATTTCGAGTGACAGCACATTGGCGGCTTCCTTCTCCGTGTCTCGCATCAGACGAAACAGGCCATTAACCGTACGCTCCGCCTCCTGCGTCCATTTGCCCTCCAGATACGGACTCTCCAAGCTTAATCCGGTAAGTGCGAGCATCTCTGCCGCAAGCGGGCCGTCGAGGACAATCCAGTTCATTTTCGGCGGAGGCTGTCCCTCGATCGCATAGTAGGTATAGGTACGCATGGGATATAAGCAGAAGATATCCCCTTCCGATAACGTCACGCTTTTGGAAGCATCCCACTCCACGCGAACCGAGCCATCCTTCACGATGTGCAGGCTGTAGCTCTCGATCCGCTTTGGTCCAACATAGTAGCCTTGCTTCGTCTCCGTGCTGCCGCCACGTACCGGCCAAATGGAGCATTGCTTGTCCAGCTCATTCAACGCGTAATAGATATACTCGGCGGTCTCGTGGCCGCCTTTCACGAACGTATTCAGCTCAATCCGCCCCTTAACCTGACAAATTGGTAAATCAACCATACATGATGCTATTTTACGATCACTTCCTTTACATTACAATGATTGACAAGGAGGCGAATTTTTCTTGAAAAAACCAAACATTTTGCTAATTACAAGCGATCAACAGCACTGGAACACGCTGGGTTATTTCAATAAGGAATTAAGTACGCCCAATTTGGACCGGCTTATTCAGTCGGGCACAACCTTTACGAAAGCCTATTGCCCAAACCCGACTTGCACGCCAAGCCGGGCCTCCATTATTACGGGACAATACCCGAGCCAGCATGGCGCATGGACGCTCGGAACCAAGCTCATGGAAGACCGTCACTGTGTGGGAGAGGACTTTAGCGCCGCAGGCTACAAGACCGCGCTTGTCGGCAAAGCTCATTTTCAGCCGCTGGCTTCAACGGAACAGTATCCTTCATTAGAGGCCTATCCTGTGCTGCAGGATTTGGAGAAATGGAAGCATTTCAACGGTCCCTTCTACGGCTTCGAGCATGTCGAGCTCACTCGCAACCATACAAATGAAGCTCATGTCGGTCAACATTACGCCTTATGGATGGAGGAGAAAGGCTGCACGAATTGGCGGGATTATTTCCTTCCGCCTACGGGCAGCATGGATCCTGCTATTACCTACAAATGGCCGATTCCAGAGGAGTACCATTACAACGCATGGATTGCGGAACGCACGAATGCGCTGATGGAGCAGTACAACGAAGAAGACAAACCGTTCTTCCTCTGGTCAAGCTTCTTTGATCCGCATCCGGAGTATTTGGCGCCGGAGCCGTGGGATACGATGTACGATCCGGATTCACTGACCATTCCGGCGATTGTGCCGGGCGAACATGACAAGAACCCGCCTCATTTTGCCTTAACCCAAGAGGATCATCCGGACTTTTCACCTTGGAATGAGACGAGCAAAGGCATCCACGGCTACCGTTCGCATCATTATTATGAATACGGGGAGAAAAAAAAGCTTACCGATTACGATAAGAAAAAGCTGGTTGCCGTCTACTACGGCATGATCAGCTTAATGGATAAATATATCGGAAGTATCCTGGATAAGCTCGAAGAGCTTGGGATCGCAGACAATACCATCGTTGTCTTTACGACGGATCATGGTCATTTCTTCGGCCAACACGGCTTGCAGGCAAAAGGCGGCTTCCATTACGAGGACCTGATTCGTCTGCCGTTCATCGTGAGCTACCCGGGACATGTTCCGGCAGGAGTAACCTCCAACGCTATCCAGTCGCTCGTTGACCTGGCGCCTACATTCCTGTCGCTCTGCGGTATCCCTATCCCGCCTGCGATGACGGGCGTAGATCAAAGCCAGGTATGGAAAGGCACGGCTTCCTCCGCCAGAGATCATGCCATCTGCGAATTCCGTCATGAACCAACGACGATTCACCAGAAAACGTATGTGGACCAGCGCTACAAAATAACCGTTTATTACAACCAAACCTACGGCGAAATCTTTGATTTACAGATCGACCCTACCGAGCTTAACAACCTGTGGGACGATCCCGCATATGCAGCGCTGAAGTCCGAGCTGCTGCTTAAGTACATTTGGGCCGAGCTTGGCAAAGAAGTCATGCCGATGCCGCGAGTTTCTGGCGCATAGGATGAATAAACAGAAAGGGCTGTCCCATAAAAGTCGCAAAAGTGACGTAGGATAGCCCTTTCTATTTCGACTACACGGAATTTTCCATAACACAACAAAGCAGAGGTACTGCATTTATTGCAATGTACGCCTGGTTGAATCAGGCAGCATCCTTCTTCAGCTTGAAAGCGCACAGCTAAGAAAAACAACATTGGATTTCATGCAGCAAAATGAGGCGTTTTCGCCCTATAACTCGATCTACATTGGATTGTCTACCGTATACTCAGGCCATTTGGGACGACTGCGGTTCATTCTGTTTACTTTCACTGGAGTTTATCCAACGTAGCCGCCGAGTCCTTCCCCTTGTCCTAATCTCACTGGATGAAATCCAACTTACGGGGAGATTCTCGTCTGAGAATGACGAATGGCAGGTCCGCAAAGAAACCGGATCTGCACGATGCAGACCCGGTTCCTCCGCCCAAGGGCGGTCAGCCCAAGTTAATAGCCCGAATTTCCTCAAGCGGAATTTTCGGCTCGCGGTCCTCCGTGAGCAAACCGTTAATCTCCTGCTGCACGTCGGTCACCTGCGTATAGCAATATCCGCAAATATAATCGACAGACTTAATCGCCTGCGTAATTCCCTTGAACCGCTCCGTGAAGGCTTCCACCGAATCTACCTGCTCCCCGTAGCCCCAGCCCTTGTCCGACTTGAACGCAATGCCGCCGAACTCACTGATGATGATCGGCTGTCCCCGGTAGCCGTAGCCTTCGGCAAAGGCATATTTCCAATGGTTGCAGGTCATCTCGCCCGACATGATGCCATCCTTATTGTCCCGGTAACGCTTCAGGAAGCTGTCCCCGGTCTGGACATAATCATGCAGCGACACAATATCCGAGACGGTATGCTCCCAGCCGTCGTTCACGATGACGGGGCGATGCGGATCGAATGATTTCGTGAGATGATAGATGCCTTCCGTGAACTTCTGCTGCCGCTTGTCGCGAAGGATGTTGCCAACGCCCCACGACTCGTTGAACGGCACCCACGTAATAATGCTCGGATGGTTATGCTGCTGCTTGATAATCTCAAGCCATTCCCTCGTGAAAGCTTCAACCGCGCGGTCATGGAATTCGAAGGTCGCCGCCATCTCCGACCAGACGAGCAGCCCCTTCACGTCGCACCAATACAGGAAACGGGCATCCTCGATCTTCATATGCTTGCGCACGCCGTTGTAGCCCATCGCCAGGATCAGGTCGATATCCTTGGTCAGCGCTTCTTCGCTGGGAGGCGTCAGATGGCTGTCCGTCCAGTAGCCTTGGTCCAGAATAAGCCGTTGGTAGATTGGCGCGTTGTTGAGCAGCACCTTTCCGTTCTCGATGGATATTTTCCGCATGCCGAAATAGGAGAGCGTCCGGTCGACGACTCGTCCGCCCGAGCTCAAGACGAACTCAACGTCGTACAAATTCGGACGGGCCGGAGTCCAATATGCCCGCTTCCAAGGTCCGTTTGCTTCATGGTGAAGATCAACCTCAACCGTAAGGCACGGACGGTCAATCCCAAGCGCAACCCGCTTCACGGGCTGGCCCCTGAATGTCACTATGGCTTCCAGCAGCAGGTCGTTTCCAGCCTCAACGCCATTCACCTCATAATCGAAACGAACCATGTGGCGGTCGAGATCCGGCGTTATTTTGACCGATTCCAGCCTCTGCTCTTCTACATATTCCATCCATACCGTCTGCCAGATGCCCGTCGTCTGGACGTAGAAGCATTCGAAGTTGTCCGGCACCCAGCGCTGCTTGCCTCTCGGCTGGTAGCAGCTATTGCTGTCCGTTACCTTGACCGTTATCCGGTTATCTTCTCCGAACTTGAGATATGGCGTCATGTCGATGGAGAATGCCGCATAACCGCCTTGATGTCCTCCGGCCAGCTCGCCGTTAATCCATACCTTAGCATCGTAGTCCACGGCCTGAAAATGCAGGATAGCCTGCTTGCCCGCCGCTTCTGCCGGAACGGATATTACTCTGCTGTACCACACATAAGAATGAAAGCTTTCCTCGCCGATACCGCTGGCTTTTGTTTCGTATGTGAATGGTACGGTAATCCGGTGAGTGGCCTCGAACGTCTCCTGCCACTTCTCGAGCTCGCCGGCGTTCGCGTCGTCGAAGCGGAAGTCCCATTCGCCGTTCAGATTATGCCAATCGCCGCGTACGAGTTGAGGTCTGGGATAGTCCTTGCTATATGATTTCGTTGTCATGCCGTACCTCCTGCTCCTATACCTTGCCTTGAAATACCGCTGCATAAATGGAAAACGGGCGAAGCGGAACGCCGCGCTGCCATTCGGCAGTTGGAACGGCCCGGCTCTTGCACATCACGTTTTCCGGCTCGAAGACGCTGTTGATCTCGTCGTAGCCTTCGCCGGTGATTTCGTACAGCACCGTCTCTTCCGCCGCGTTGAAGGCAGCTAAATCCAGTACGGCATTCACTTCGTTCAGCCCGCGGTTCACGATAAATACCGTAACGGTATCGCCGTCTCCGTTAATGCCAGCCGCGATGTCCAGCTCCGGCAGCCCGTTCAGGTTGACCGGCGTCTCCTTTACTGTCGGCACGGCAAACGTAGCACAGTCCGCTTGCACGGGAAGCATATGCCGCAAATCCTGGTTCGCATACAGCTTCATGAGCTCATAGGTCGGTGTCCCGTATACGTCGAGAGGCCGATTACTCCAGCCGGACTGCTTGCCGCAATATTGGTCGGCATAATAATCGCCTACCCGGATGCAGCCGCCCAGCCAGCCGTTGACCAAGTCGGAGAAGCTGCCGATATGCACCATATCGCTTGAACGAAGCATTTCGTTCAGATTGGCGGCATTAGCAACCGCTGCGCCAAGCGTATGCTCGTTTGGCAGCCCCTTGCGGATGGTATTCGGGTAATACATCGTGTTGTATTCCGTAATAGCGATTTTCACATGAGCATGCTTCGGATTGGCCTTGATGCTCTCCTTCGTCTCTTGCAAGTAATGCCGCGTGAACTCGGGATAGGCCGCAATCGCCTTATACCGATCCTCGGCAGGCGTGTTCCGGTTCATACCGAAAGGCCCGTAGCCGTGATAGATATGCAGGGTCAAATAGTCGATAAGCTCACCGGCCTGCTCCAGCACCGGCTTGTTCCATGCCTGGTCGTAATGACCGCAGGCCAACAGCACGATGGACGGGTCAGCCGCCTTCATCGCTTCAGCGAACGATACCGTGCGCGCCGCGAACTCTTCGGCTGAGCAGGTCCCTACCTGCCACCCTCCCCATACCTCATTGCCAATCTCCCAATATTTCACGCCGTACGGCTCGGGATATCCGGTCGCGGCGCGCAAGGCGCCCATCGGTGTGTCGGCGGCGCCATTGCAATACTCGATCCATGCCGCTGCCTCTTCAGGCGTGCCGGAACCGTCATTCACGCAAATGAGAGGCTCCACCTGCAGCTCCCGGCAGAAGGCAATGAATTCGTCCGTGCCAAAATATTTGCTCGTCCAGCCGCCCCACGCCTCGTTGTACATGACCGGCCTCTCCAGCACGGGACCAACGCCATGCTCCCAATGGTAGGCGCTGATGTAATTGCCAGCCAGCCTCATCATGCCGGCGTTCAGCTCCCTCGTCATTTCGACGACCTCGCGCTTCACCAGGGCAATACTGTCGGCTGCAAGTAGAGATACATGGTCGATCCACAGCATGCCGGTTGACACGTGATCCGTCCAGCGAGGATGATCCTCCGGAATGTAGACGCGAAGCTCGGCGTCGGCGCACGTGCGGGAGACGGACAAGTCCGCTTCATATTCCCGCCAGTTATGGCCGGCAAGCTCGATGACCAATGAACCAAGCGTTTCCTCCGTATGTCGGTCCACCGCTTCCACCACCAGCCGCTTCAGCTCAATGGACGCCCGGGCAACCACCTTCACCTTATAATCGGCCGGACCATTGAGAGCAGCCTTCTGCGCGATACCAGCAAATGCCTCATCGTCGCTCAACAAGCGGATGCGCTGTGCTCGCCCCGAATGCTTTGGCGCAGGCGCCTCCAGTGCGTATTTGGTATTGCGGCCGTTCGTATAAGCGTACCAGCTCCCCGATATTTCCCTCTTGGTTTCGGACTCGCTCTCGAAATCCATATCCTTGAGCGGGAAGGCCAGCATAGCTTCCATATGGTCCCGGATGTCCTCGACGAAATGTCCGAACAAATACGGGTTGACCGCATGCCGGCTCGCTCCGGCACAATCGACGGTTATATTAGCGTTATTAGTCAAAATAAACCTCCAATGAAATCGTTAGGTATAGTCGTCTTATCCTTTAACGGAACCAATCATGACGCCTTTGACGAAATGCCGCTGCACAAGGGGATACATGATCAGCACGGGCAGGCTGGACACGATGATAACCGCGAATTTAATGCTTTCGGACAGCAGGATTTGTTTCTCCAAACCAACGCTTCCCCCGTCCGTTTGGGCGGATTGACTGATCAGCAATATTTCGCGGAGTACAAGCTGAAGCGGATATTTGCCTTCGTCGCGGATATAAATAAGCGCATTGAAGAACGAGTTCCAGTGGCCAACCGCGTAGAACAGCACCATAACGGCCAAAATCGGTTTTGAGAGCGGCAGGATGATGCTAACGAGCAGTCTCCAGTTGGAGCAGCCGTCCATATGTGCCGCCTCCTGCAGCTCCCAAGGGATACTATTTTGAAAATACGTACGCATAACGATAAGATTGTACGTCGCGATAGCGCCCGGCACGATCAGCGCCCACATGGTGTCGACCATGCCAAGGTCTTTGACCAGCAAATAACTCGGAATAAGCCCTCCGCTGAAAAACATTGTCATCGTAATCATAACCATGATCCCATTGCGCAAGGGCAGGTCGGGTCTCGACAGCGGATACGCCGCGAGGATCGTCATGATAATGTTGATGACGGTTCCGATGACGGTATACATAATCGAGTTCCCGTAGCCGGTCCAGATCTTGTCGTTCTGCAAAATGTTGGCGTAAGCCTCGACATTGAGACCTTGCGGCAGCAGCCACACATCACCGTTTAGTACTTTGGCCGGGTCGCTGAACGACGCGCTGACAATAAACAGCAGCGGATACAACACAATGACCATAATAATGGCGGCTATGACATATACAATTGCGTCGAACAAACGTTCATTCGACGGACTTATGCTCTTTTCCATAAGCGATTACCTCCTTACCATAGGCTCGTCTCCGACGTCTTGCGGGCAAAACGGTTTACGAGCAGCAGCAGCATGAGATTGATCACCGAGTTGAACAGGCCGATGGCTGCCGTGTAGCTGTACTCGCCCTTCAAGATTCCCGTCGTATAGACGAACGTGGAGATGACGTCGCTGGATTCCAGATTCAGGTTGTTCTGCATGAGCAAAATTTTCTCGAAGCCGATGTTCATGAAGTGACCGATATCGAGAATGAGCAAGATGACAATGACCGGCATAATGCCAGGCAGCGAAACGTGCCAGATGCGGCGGAGCCGCGAAGCGCCGTCCATCTTGGCCGCTTCGTACAGCTGGGGATTAACCCCGCTGAGCGCAGCGATATAGATAATGGATTGCCATCCCATGCTCTGCCAGATGTTCGAGCCGATAAAGATCGGTTTGAACCAGGCCGCTTCCTGCAGGAAATTAATCGGCGTGCCGCCAAACGCCTCAATCAGTTGATTGATGGGTCCCGTCTTCGGCGACAGAAATACATTCAGGATGCCGACGATAACAACGACTGAGATAAAATGCGGAATGTACGTAATATTTTGCAGCCATTTGCTGTAAGCCCGGCTCTTGATTTCGTTCACGAGCAGCGCCAGCAGGATCGGAACAGGAAATGCAATCAGGAGCGAGAACAAGTTGATGGATACGGTATTCCACAGCAGCCGCCAGAAGTAATACGAGTTAAAAAACCGTTCGAAATGGCCGAAGCCTTCCCATGGGCTGCCGATAATGCCTTTGGCAGGATTGAAGTTTTTGAAAGCGATCTGAAGGCCGTACAGCGGCCCGTAATGGAAGATTAAATAGAAAGCGAGCGGCGGCAGCAGCATGAGATACAAATCATACCGCTTCGCCATTTTTCGCAGCAGTCCGTCGCTCCGCCTCTTGCGGCCGGGAACGGGGGTTGCCCCCGCATTCTCTATCATGCTGTCCATGAGCAGCCCCTCCCTCTCTTCTTGCTATCCCATTTATTTGGCCATTTTGTCATAGGCATCCTGGTAAAGCTTCTCAAGATCGGCAATGTTCATTTTCTTCAGCGTGGACTGGAATTCGTCCCACTTGTCGAAGCTGAGCGCCCCAACGATGAACTTCGTGCTTTGTTCTTCGAAATATTTGTCGATGTCATTGCGCAGCACGTTAACCTTCTGAGCAGTCTCTTCGTCAAATAACGGAGGCGCATAGCGGATTTTCGGCAAATACGGCTCGAGCTGCTCGTAAGCCTCTTGTACTTGAGGCGGGTTGATGAACGAAGCTACCTTATCGCTGATAATATGAGGCGCGCCGCCGCCGGCGTATGGCGTAATTTTCGCTTGTTCGCCCGCTACGGACAGGAGCTCCTCTTTGTAGTACGGGATGCCGTCCTTCAGATCATAGTGCTCGCCTTCCCGGCCAAAACGCAGCAGAGTTGAGCCTTCATCGCTGTAGAAGTAGTCGATCCAGCGCATGGTTGCTTCCGGATATTTGTTGACGGACGTGATGGCAAATGCTCCGTAGTCGCGCGGCACCGGAGCGATCTGGCTATGCAGGCGGTCGCCGTTAGGACCTGCCTGCGGGGCAATGCCTACATACTGATCCTGAATGGTCAGGAAGTTATTGTTCGTCTGATCGAAGAAGTAGCCCGTATTGCCTGTTCCCTGCTTGGCAAGATATTGCGCTTCGGTGTGGGAGAAAATCTCCGGGTCGATCAGCTTTTCCTTGTAGAGTTTGTTCAAATACACGAGCAGCTCTTTGTACTGCTCATCGCCGCTCCAGATATGTACCTTGTCGCCTTCTACATTAATGTTGTAGCCGAGCTGGGAATCAAGTCCAAATGCTCCCGCCATTTGATAGACGATTGGCATGCCGATTCGCGCGGTCATCGGAAGTTCGTCCGCTTTCCCGTTGCTGTTTGGATCGCCGTCGCGGAAAGCTTTCAGCACTTCATACAAGTCGTCGGTCGTCTCAGGCACCTTCAGGCCCAGCTTATCCAGCCATGCCTTGTTGATCCATCTCTTGTCGGTCCGCGCGGAGCCTAGCGTAACAATGCCCGGGATCGCATAAATATGTCCCTCAGGCGTCGTGATGCCCGCGCGGATCTCCGGATATTGCTCCATGAGGCTTTTCAGGTTCGGCGCGTATTGATCAATCAGATTCTCCAGCGGGATCAGTTGTCCCGAAGATCCGTAGCGAACCGTCTCCAGCTGTGTCAGACCCGAACGGTACAACGCATCGGGAAGCTCATTGGATGCGAACAAGAGGTTTTTCTTCTCCGCAAAGCCATCGGTTGGCGCTTCGATAAAATCGACCTTGATGTTGCTCATCTTCTCGTAATCCTGGAAGACGGGCATGTCCTTGAACGGACCGTTTACGGGCGCGACGCGGGTAAACATCTTCAGCTTGATTGGCGAATCGACGATCGGAAACCCTTCCGTTTTTACGGCATTGTCGGCCGTACTTGATGAATTGGCGCCCCCCGTATTGCCGCCTTTTTCATTGCTATTGCTGTTGCCGTTGCCCCCGTTGCTGCAGCCGGATACGATTAATCCGGTAACAAGCATTGTGGCGAAAGCATATCTCCCCCATGTTTTTCGCATGTATATATACCCTCCAGACTTTCAATTCACCGGTAATTGTAAGCGTTTCCTGCCGGTGTTACTCGATTATAAGATACAGCCGGTATCGCCGAGTTACACTTATATGACTATTTACTCCACATATTTTACGGAATCTTTTGCCGCTGCCTTTCCATCTCCGAGACTGTTCCAATACGCCTGCGGCGTCATGCCCGTCACTTCCTTGAACACCTTGAAGAAATAGTTGTGCGTGGAAAAGCCCACCTGGTCGCTGACCTGCTTGATGGTATATTGGCCGCTTTCCAGCAGCCTGCGCGCCGCGTCGACCCGTACCCGGTTCACGTATTCGGAGAACGTCGACTGCGTCTCCTCCTTGAAGATCCGGCTCAGGTATGACGCATTTAAGCCGATGAAGCCCGCGGCTAGCTCAAGCGTCACGATGCCGGAATACCGCTCCAGAATAAAACCGATGGCCTGCGATACATGACGGGAATAGCTGCCGGTCGCGTGATGCTCCTTAAGCAGGACCAGCAAGACGACATAGAATGACTGAAGCCACTTCTCCAGCTCGCCAACGCTTCCAAGGCGGTTAAGCTCGCCGCGCGATGGCAGGCGGTCCGCATCCTTCGTTGTCCCAAGCGGGGAACGGTTCCCTTTTTTTAACGCCTTATCTGCGATATGAAGCAGCTCGCTGACCGTCATCTGCACCGCGTGCGAATGCAAAGGAAGTCCGCGAAGCGGTTCGAATACCGAAGTGATCAGATGCTGCGCGCCTTGCCCGTCCAGCCTCTCGATGGCAAGCAGCAGCTGCTTCTGCTCTTCAATCGTAAGCGCAACGCGGCTCTCGCGCATGCCTTTTCCGCGCTCTGGATTCGGATGAGCGGCCTGTGAATTTGGGTCGAGCGCCCGCTCCGCGGAGGCGTAGCTTGCTCCAAGCTGCGACAGGCTGTTGCATACATGCCCAACCGCATAGATCGATTTTATATTCAAGTACATCTCTAGCGCGTGGCCAAGCTTGCTCATGCTCCTGGCCGCTTCCGTTGCGGCTGCGTGCTCGCTTCGCTCCCGTATGGCAAACACGACGACGATTCGCCCGTCCTCCACGTAAGCTGCCGTGCGCTCGCGTGCGTCTCCCAAGCTCTGCTGCATAAGCTCAACAACCTGCTGAACCAGCCGGTTCGTCTGCACATCGGTATTCGATTCCGTCAGCAGCAGGAAAGGAACGATCTGCAGGACCGCTGCCGCATACAAATCTGCCTGCAAGTACATGCCGTATCGCCTTATGCTACCTTCCAGCTCCCTTGCGGCTTCTGCCTTGCCTCTTGCGAGGTCAGCGATTTGGCTTCGGACCAACTCGGAACGGAAGAGGGACGATTCGTCTGCATTACCTGCGGCTTCGGAAGATTTGCCAGCCTGGACTGCTTTTTCAAGCATCGCCAGCAAAGTCTCCTTGTCCAGCCGGTGCTTCAGCAAATAATCTACCGCGCCGTTCTTCAGGCAGTCCCGGACGTAGTCGTAATCGTCATAGCTGCTGAGCATAATCGTCTGGACGGTGGGATACCGCTGCTTGATCATCCGGTTCAAATCCACGCCGTTCATTCCCGGCATGTTGACATCGAGGATAGCCACGTCGGGACGCTGTTCCCCAATCATGGCCAATGCCGTTTCCGCGCTTTGGGCCTCACCGCAGATCTCGAAGCCATTTTTGCGAAAATCCAATAAAGACCGCAGATCGTTGCGAACGAGCGGCTCGTCGTCTACCAATAACACGCGATACATCATTAGCTCACCTCTTGTCCGGCGCCTATCTGGGCCCGCAGATTGGGAAAACGAATTTCGACTTTCGTATACAAGCCGGGCTCACTATACAGCCTGATGCCGTATGGGGCTTCAAACGAACGGACGATTCTCTCATGCACGTTGCGCACGCCCATTCCGCTGAACCGGGAAGAGGTTGGCTTTGTACCCGGCCCGCCCAGCAATTGCTCCATCTGCTCCGGCGTCATTCCTTTGCCGTTGTCCGTCACCTCGATCATCAGATCGCGGTTGTCCTCGTATACCCGAATCGTGACGAAGCCGCCTTGGTCCCTCGAACCGATTCCGTGCAGAACGGCGTTCTCCACAATCGGCTGCAGCGTAAGCTTCAGCACACGGCTATCTAATAACGACGTATCTTCAATCTCTTCGTGAACAAGGATAGGCTCCATGTATTTGTATTTGACGATAGAGATATAGCTGCGCACGTAATCCAGCTCCTCCCTCACCGTCAAATATTCGTTGGAATTGCCCAGCACGCCCCTCATCAAATTGATTAATGAGCCGGATACCTCTTCTATGTTCGGTGTTCCGTTGAGCTTAGCCAAATATTTAATCGTATTAAGCGAATTGTATAGAAAATGAGGGCGTATTTGCGCCTGGAGCGCGGTCAGCTCGGCCTCCCGCTTCTCCTGTTCACTGATGTGTATCCCTTCGAATGACCGCTTCAGCTCTTCCACCATGCCAATAAACACGTGGTACAGCTGTCCCACCTCGTCCTTCGTTCTTATCTCCTTCTTCGGGAACGTCAAATTGCCGTCCTTCACCAGCATCATCATGGACTTCAGACGCCGGATATTAATCGTGATGCGCGACGACACCTGCAGCGAGCCAATGAGGACAACTAGCAGGACGATCGCCGAAGCTTCTATGATCAACTTCAGCAAACGGGCCGATTCGATGAGCAGTGAATCCGTAGGAATTAGCGCCAGCGTCGTCCAGCCCGTATGATCCGATTGCCGGCTGACCACGATATAGGACCTGCCGCCAACGACCTTCTCCTCCACATCGCCTTCAACCTTACCAAGCTTCGCAAATTTCCGATTCATGTCGACGATTCGCTGCTCGGAAGGCGCAAAACTTGGCGTGTGGTCCGATCGGTACACAAATTCGTCCTGCTGATCAAGCACATACAGCATGCTGTCGGCGGTTGGCCTCACGCCGTATGTCTTGCGGATAAAGTCGTAATTCAGATCGACCATGACTATGCCTATCGTCTGGCGATCGTACCGAATTTCGCGGCCTACCGTAATTGTCTCCGTGACGCCCGTCTGCTTCAGATAAGCATGGCGGGAGCCGTTGCGCAGCATGAAATCCATCATCGGAGTTTCTAGAATGCTTTTATCCAGCCACGGCCCTCCGGTGAAAAACACCTTTCCGTTTAAACCAACAACGGCAATCCTCGCAATATAAGGCTTGTTTGCAACCAGGGATGACAGAAATTCCTCTATTCGCTTCTGCTCCTGGAACCACTCGAAGCTTATTTCCTCCGAAGAGCTTAGGAGCGTGTCGATGACGGTGTTTTTGTTCGTAACGACAACCGTATTAAGCCGATCGATCTCCTCAAGCATAATGTTCAGGGACTCGTCGGCTTGACGGATACTGTCCGACACCGAGGTCACCGCATTGGACTTGATCGTCTCCCGCATATTAAAGTAGACAATGACGGAAATAGAAACGATGGAGAGAAGCGCGACGAGACTGAACGCCAGAAAAATTTTGCCTTGAATACTCAAGCTGGGCGATACCCACCGCCTCATTGTGGACAGCTTCATTTCGGTCAACTCCTTTGCGGAGATAAAATGCAATCGCTTACATGAAAAGTGTGCCTGAACAGGCTAAGCCTTTGCCTTTCTTAAAGCCAGAGGAGATTCTTTAAAGTAGACTTTGAAGGCACGGGTGAAGGTATACAGATTCGGATAACCAAGCGACAGCCCGATCTCCGTTACCGATGCAGCGGTCTCGATTAAGAGGCGCCTCGCCTTCTCCATCCGAACCTTCTGCATATATTTCATCGGGGGCATCCCCATCTCCACGGTGAACACTTGAGTGAAATAAGAACGGTGTACGCCCGCAAAGTCAGCGGCCTGCTGGACGGTAATCCCTTCGGACGCATGCAGCTCCATATACTCCGCGCATTTATGAATCCAGCTCGCAAGCTCAGGATCCTGCGTTGGTTCATTCGGCATCAAGGCCGCAAGCAGCCCGCACAGATGCCCTTGCAGCTCCAGTGCCTCCGCCGGCCGCCAGCGCTGAACCCGCTCCAGCGCATCGATAGCTTGGTCCGCGGCTGCTTCAGCCCGCGAAGATACGGCGCCTCTGCGGAATGGCTCTTCCTCCGTAAGCCCTGCCAGCAGAAGCAGCGGCCTTACCCTCTCACCGTCAATGGCCAGCCAGCGCATCTCAAGCGGGCGTTCTGCCGGAAGCATGTCGTAATGATACGTCCGATCAGGGAACAGGACGAAGAGGTCTCCCCTCGCAAGCTCGACCTGCCTCCCCTCATATTCCAGGCGCAGCCCGCCCTCCCGCACGAAATGAATGCTGTAGCACTCGATCCGTTTGGGTCCAACCTTGTAATGAGGCTTGGCCAGGCATCTTCCCGCCCGGACCGGCCACAGCCCGCACGCCTTGTCCAGCTCCCCTGGCCTGTAGTAGATAAAGTCCGCATATTCGTAATCGTATTCCCGCATGTTCGTTACCGCCTTCACATTCAACTAACAAAATGACAATAGCAATGATAATAACCATTTCGCCACTTGTATGTATAAAATAGGAATCTTCTTAAGCATATTATGTTATCTTGATTTCGTAAACCTAACAAATTGATATTTTATAGAGTCACCCGAGTCATAGACTGCCGTTGTCATTGAAACGTTCTTATCTGTTTGCGGAACTTTTGAATGTTGTTTACTTCTGCAAGGTTCTTTTTATTTTTCAAAAAAATGTGAACAAATCGCTTGCACCTTACGTAACGTAAGGTTTTATAATGAGGCTACCAGCATTCGAGCCAGCGACATAGAACGGAGATGATCAATGAAACGATATTTGAAGGTTGGGGATCTGGCCAAGCTGACGGGGCTAACGGTGCGCACGTTACGCTTCTATGACCAGATTGGGCTGCTCTCGCCGTCGGCTGCCACGGAATCGGGACACCGGCTCTACGGCGACGAGGATTTATCGCGACTCTATCGAATTGTATCGCTGAAGGAATTGGGCCTGTCACTCGACGAAGTGAAGGCGGCGCTGACGGGCCGCGGAATTGACCCGCTCGAGGTCGTCGGCATGCAGATCGAGCGAGTGCAAGAGCAAATACGGCGGCAGCAGAAGCTGCTGGATCAACTAAGGCACGTGTCTAAGTTGATGAAAGGAAAGGAGCAGGTGTCGGTAGATGATTTCACCACGCTGCTACAAGCGATGAAGAACGACTACGAGAAGCCGATCCTGAATCGTCAACAAAGTTGGGAGCAACGTTTTGGCCTGCTGGGGATGTTCTTAGCGGGCGGGGATGAGAAAACAAACCATAAAAAAGAAGAAAACAAGGAGGATTAAGATCATGAAAGAAAAATTTGTAAACCATGGAACATTCGTAATTGAAAAAACGTATCCGGCATCCAGGAAGCAGGTGTACGAAGCAATGGCTGACGCCGAAGCCAAAGCACGTTGGTTCACGAAGCCGGAAGTGTTCGAATTCCGGGTAGGCGGACGGGAATTCAGCAGCGGCGAAGCACCGGACGGCGGATTGTTCACGTTCGACGCTACTTATCAGGAGATCGTTCCGCTCGAGCGGATTGTTTATACGTACGTGATGGACTTTAACGGCTTGCGATTCTCGGTGTCCATTACTACGATTGAGCTTGCAGACGCGGATGGCGGCACGAAGCTGACCTTCACGGAGCAAGGTACCTTCTTCGATGGGCTCGATGCGGTGGAGAATCGGGAACACGGGTCGAGGGAGCTGCTAGAGCTGCTGGGCAATTCGCTTGCTCAGATTGGAGAATCCGTTGCGGGGGAGGACAATGCCGATCTGGCTCCCGGTGAATTGGAGTTTGTCCATACGCGTTTGTACGACTCCCCAAGGGAAGAGGTTTACCGGGCATGGGCGCAACCGGAGCTTCTGGCGCAGTGGTGGGGGCCTAACGGCTTCACGAGCACGTTCCGCGAATTCGACTTCCGAGAAGGCGGCTTCTGGCGCTTTACCTTTCACGGACCGGACGGCAAGGTTTATCCGAACGAGAACAAGTTTATTGAGATCGAGTCGGGGAAACGTATCGTACTAGAACATCAAGGCGCTCCTGAGTTCCGGTTGACGGCGACATTTACCGATAACGCTGATCGGACTCGTGTGATATTCCGTCAACAGTTCAAAGACAAGAAAATATTCGAGCAAGTAAAATCATATTGCCCAGACTCCAACGAGCAGAACCTGGATCGTCTTCAGGCTGTGCTAGATGGACAGCGCGTAAAGTAACGGTGTGGAAGCATGCCGCTTAAACAGCATCGGCCTAAGAACGTTGGAGCGTTCTTAGGCCGATTTTGGGTCGTGGTATTTAGTCTAATACACTTTATTTCCGAGTCTAACACTTTATTTTTCAGTCTAAATCTTTATTTTCTACTGACAATACTTTTCAGATAACAAAAACTTCCTACTCCACAGTCACGCTCTTCGCGAGGTTACGCGGTTTATCTACATCATGGCCAAGTGCCAGCGATGCGTAGTAGGAGATCAGCTGCAGCGGTACAACGGACAGAGCCGGTGTAAGAAGCGGCAATGTTTTCGGGATAGCGAACAATTCGTCAACCGATTTGCCAACCTCAACTTCGCTGCCTGCATTCGCAAGACCCAATACATGAGCGCCGCGCGCTTTTACTTCCTTAATGTTGCTCAGCGTTTTCTCATACAGCTCTTCTTGGGTTACCAATGCGATAACCGGAATGCCGTCTTCGATCAGCGCCAGCGTACCATGCTTCAACTCACCAGCTGCATAAGCCTCGGAGTGAATGTAAGAGATTTCTTTCAGCTTCAGCGAGCCTTCTTGTGCGACTGCATAGTCCACGCCGCGGCCGATGAAGAACAGGCTCTTATGATGGGAGATCGACTCGGCTACTTGCTTCAGCACAGGTGCGTTCTCAAGAATGCTCTCTACTTGCTCGGGAAGCTCGTTCATAGCGGCGATGATGCCGGCAACCGTCGCTTCGTCTTTCGTACCCAAAATGCCGGCCAGGTGCAGACCAAACAGGTAGAATACGATCAGCTGCGAAGTGTAAGCTTTCGTCGATGCTACCGCGATCTCAGGACCCGCCAAAGTGACGAGTACGTCATCCGCTTCACGGGCAACCGAGCTGCCTACAACGTTAGTGATCGCCAGAACGCGCGCACCGTTGCGTTTTGCTTCACGAAGGGCTGCCAGCGTATCCGCTGTTTCGCCCGATTGGCTTACAACGATTACGAGTGTATCCGGCGTAATGATTGGCGAACGGTAACGGTATTCGGACGCTACATCCGTCTCAACCGGGATGCGCGCGAGCGATTCAATGACCGTTTTACCAACCATACCTGCATGGTATGCCGTACCGCAAGCGACGATATGCACTTTGCGGATCGTCTTCACATAGTCTTCCGTCATCTTCAGCTCTTGCAGGTTTACGGACTTGCCATCTTCCGCAATGCGGCCCAGCATGGTGTCGCGGTAAGCCTTTGGCTGCTCGTAAATCTCTTTCAGCATAAAATGATCAAATCCGGCTTTCTCTGCTGTCACAAGATCCCAATCGACATGGTATATTTCCTTGGAAATAAATTCGCCCTCTGTCGTCATCAGTTCGACACCATTACGTGTCAATACAGCCATTTCGCCGTCGTTCAAGATGTATACATTTCGAGTATGCTCCAAAATCGCCGGAATATCCGAACCGATAAAGTTCTCGCCTTCGCCAACACCGATAACAAGCGGGCTTGCAAAACGAACCGCAACCAGACGCTCTGGTTCAAATTCCGTCAATACGCCCAGCGCAAATGCGCCGCGCATACGTTTTACAGCGCGTTGTACCGCTTCGACAATGTTGCCGTCGTATTCGTCAGCAACCAGATGCGAGATAACCTCCGTGTCAGTCTCCGACACAAAACGATGGCCTTTCGCAGTCAGCTCATCTTTCAGATCCAGGTAGTTTTCGACAATGCCGTTATGCACGACCGAGAACTTCGCCGAGTTATCTGTATGAGGATGCGAGTTTACGTCCGATGGCTTGCCATGAGTTGCCCAACGTGTATGACCGATACCCACCGAACCTTGCAGCGGCTCATCACGCAGTTTATCCTCCAGCACAGCCAGACGGCCTTTAGATTTCTTGATTTCCAGACCGTTCGTTGTGAATACCGCAATACCGGCGGAGTCATAACCCCGGTATTCCAGCTTCTTCAACCCTTCGATCAAAATATCCTGAGAATCACGTTTACCAATATATCCTACAATACCACACATATATAAAGACCTCCGATAATAATAGTTGTCTCCCAACTATGACTCGGCTGCCAGCCTATATGCGGCACAGGCGTTATTTCCCCTACTGCCCGTGCCGACCTCTCAGGCGGCACCATAGACATACGGGAGCATGTTTTTTTAAAACCTCGAAATATAACTTATAATAAGTGCAGCCTGCCGAACGTTTGTGAGATCGGTCGCCCAATCCTTTTGCGTATCGGCTTTCGGTTGGCTTTGCAATAACCGGAAGGTCCCCGCCGAATAATTCGAACACCTTCACCTCGTCAGCTTCCCGTATGATCCCTTATGCCTCTTACTCCATAAGGCGAATCATCACGCAAGCTCTGGCGCTTATGAAACGTTAATCTAACCTCTATCCTCGCTTTCCTGCTGGAATCATACTTTCTATCATATTCACTTTCGACCGGTTTCGCAACCTGAACTTTAGGCGCAGGACGAACAACGCCCGTATTTTCTCCTAGGAATATACGCCTTCTCGTCCGAATTGCCCAAGCCCGGCCTTACATTTGTCCCGATTTTCAAAGCAAATGAATTCCCTTACATTACCTATATATTCATTGGCCTAGCCGTAAATGTAAAAGTCTCCACGGAATCGTGGAGACTTTTACGTTTGTCGGCATCGGTTCCTGCTTAAGGCTTAAGGCCGCTAACGTTTAGCCTAATTGCTCTTTCACCACATGAACGATTCGAGCCACATAGTCTTCAATTTGATCTTTTTCCGGGCCTTCCGCCATAACGCGGATCAAAGATTCCGTGCCGGATGGGCGAACAAGCACGCGGCCGTTATCGCCAAGTTCCTGCTCCACTTGCTCAACGGCGCTCGCGATTGCAGCATTTCCTGCGTACAGGCTCTTGTCTTCTACGCGAACGTTGACCAGCACCTGCGGATACTTGCTCATCAGGTTTTTCAGCTCGCTCAGCTTACGGCCCGACGCCACAAGTGTGTCCACCAGCTGCAAGGCGGTTAAGATACCGTCACCGGTTGTATTGTAGTCGAGGAAAATAACATGACCGGACTGCTCGCCGCCGAGGTTAAAGCCGCCGCGACGCATTTCTTCCATCACGTAGCGGTCGCCTACGGCAGTTTGAGCCGTGTTCAGGCCAATGCGCTGCGTCGCTTTGAAGAAGCCGATGTTCGCCATAACGGTAGTAACTACCGTGTCGTTTTTCAGCTTGCCAGCCCGCTTCATTGCATCGCCGCAGATGCACAGGATATAGTCGCCGTCAACTTCCTCGCCTTTGTCGTCAATCGCGATCAGACGGTCAGCATCGCCGTCGAACGAAAGGCCCAGATCCGCGCCATGCGTCAATACCTGCTCGCGCAAATATTCTGGATGCGTCGAACCAACGCCCGCATTTATGTTGCGGCCGTCAGGCTCAGCGCCAACCGTAATAATCTCCGCGCCAAGTTCGCGGAACACTTTAGGCGCCAGCTCGTAAGCCGAGCCGTGCGCGCAGTCGAGGACGATTTTCAGGCCGCCGAAATCGCCTTTTATGGTTGTTTTCAGGTATTCCAAATAACGGTATTTCGCGTCATCGTCATTCAGTACGGAACCGATATCGCCGCCGATTGGACGAGGAAGCTCATCTGCTGCCGCATCAATCAGACGTTCGATCTCAAGCTCTGTCTCATCGGACAGCTTGAAGCCGTCACCGCCAAAGAACTTAATGCCGTTATCTTGAACTGGATTATGCGAAGCCGAGATCATAACGCCCGCATCCGCTTTAAGTTCACGCGTAATGTAGGCTACTGCCGGTGTCGACACAACGCCAAGACGAATCACGCTTGCGCCTATCGACAGAAGCCCGGCAATAAGCGCCGCCTCCAGCATCGGACCCGAGATCCGTGTATCCAGGCCGATAACAACCTTAGGCTTATCCGCCTGGCCTGTTAAGACATAACCGCCGCAGCGGCCGATTTTATAAGCAAGCTCCGGAGTCAGCTCAAGATTAGCAACTCCGCGCACTCCATCCGTACCAAAATATTTCCCCATATTATCTCATGCCCCTTTTGTCGTTAAATCTGCTGCTGTGTATGATCTATTCCTAATCCTACTCGATCTGAGGCAGCTTTTGAACTACTTTTCATTACCTCTTTTCCCGCTTCCAAGTACAGCCTGTTATTGGCTGGTATCCGGTTCGGCATCGCCGTCTGCTCCTGTTGACGGATCCGGATTCGAGCCGTTATTGGAACCGGTATTTGTGCCTGAATCAGCACCATTGCCGGCATCGGTATTCGAGCCCGGATCCGTAGAAGGCGGCGGCGAATGACTAGGAGAGCCTTCCGGTTGGCCTCCAGCAGGAACATCCTCGCTTCCGCTGCCTTCATCCGCGTTGTTCCCGCTGGTTGCATTTTTGTCCGTGATGTCGAGCGTTACAGTGAATTTCTGAGACCTATCGGCCAGATCAATAAATCGCGGCAGCTTTACAAGAAGCGTAAAGGTTGCCCGTCCAATCTTGGCCTCGCTCAGATCCGCTACCAGACGCACATCATCGTTCTGGAGAGCTGCAAGCATATTAGGCGCACCACGGACCGCTATAGAGATGTGTCCGTCTTCCGGATCTTTGAAAGCCGCTGCCAGCCCTTCCGGCAGGTCCTTCAGGATTACACTCCGGTCAAGCGTTAATGTCTGAGAAGTAACCACTGTGACCTCTATGTCTATTTCTGACGGCTCGACCATCTTCACATCGCCAACCGCATTGACCTTTGCTTTTACCGTGCCGGATTCCTTAATCTTGGATAGGTCAATCGTAACGCCGCCGGTGTATGTTTCCATTGAATCCAGCAGCTTCTGGTCGCCGTAAACGGCTACTTTATCAATATCCGCCTTCACTGAGCTAATACTCAGACCATCTGGCAGACTTCCCGTGAACCCAATCTGCAGCGGCATCGTCTTCAGCGGCGGAGTAACGGGCACTTCCACTTCTACGGTAGAAGGACGGATGATTGCATGCTCCATCGCTTCGCCTTCCGTATCATACACAACGATTTGCGATTTCTTATTGACGACGGTCTTCTCGGCGCCCTCAATATCAATGGTTGTGCGTACCGCCCCGACAAGAGCCATCTCGTCCTTCGGCAGCGTTATGTTCACAGTTGTGCCTGATTTCACCGTTGGTGTTCCCGCTATATAACCATTCGCAGGAGTCCCATCCGTTGCGACCCCAAGATCAAACGTCTTCGTCTCGATCTCTACAATATCGACAGTAGCCGATCGCGGAGACATTTCAATCAAACTGATGCCTTTTGGCAAATCATACGTCAGCGGCACGACATGCTCGCCAGCCGTTACATGGCTTAAATCCAGATGCACGACATAATCTTCATCCTTCAAGGTCAAGAGACTGGCACGGCGCCCTTCTACAACAAGCCGGACGACGGTTGGTTCAACATTTACGAGTGCATATTTCGTTTCATCCAGACCTGTCGGGATTACAGACGCAGCTTCAATGACCTTGGTATCCAAATTCGAAGTAACGGTGGCCGGCGTCGATTCCGGATCGAAATGGACCACCGCCCACAAAAGCAAAGCGATCGCGACAGAGAGAATTTTGAGCATCGTCGGATGACTTAACCACTTATCCATCGCGGCCTCCTTTCCGCTTCCAGAAGGAGAACGGGAACGAAGAAACGGTTGCCCGCTCCTTGCTGTTCGTCTGCTTTGGCGTCAGCTCCTCGAACAGCTTGGAAATAAGCGATTCTTCCTTAATATCGCGTACAATCATTCCGTTAATCGCCAGAGAGACTTGTCCGGTCTCCTCCGATACGATCACCGCTACAGCGTCACTAACCTCGCTCACCCCGATAGCGGCACGATGGCGGGTACCCAGCTCCTTGCTGATAAACGGGTTTTCCGAGAGCGGCAAATAACAGCCGGCGGCCATAATATGATTGCCCCGGATAATAACCGCCCCGTCATGGAGCGGAGTATTAGGTGTGAAAATATTAATGAGCAGCTCCGATGTAATCCGCGATTCCATCTGAATCCCGGATTCAATCAGCTCGCTAACTCCCGTATTGCGTTCAAAGACGATCAATGCCCCAACGCTTCGCTGAGCCATATGCTGAACAGCCTTCATGACACTTTCGATCTGTTCGGCAACGATATCCCGCTCCAGCGATGATGTACGAGCAAACAGCTTTCCGCGCCCTAACTGCTCGAGCGCACGCCGAAGCTCCGGTTGAAAAATAATAAGTACGGACACGACGCCAAACGTAAACATCTGGTTCATCAGCCATTTCAGCGTATACAGATTAAACCAGGTGCTGATCGCCCAGGTTCCGACCAGAACCAGTATCCCTTTTAATAGCTGGACAGCTCTGGTGCCCCTAACGAGCAAAATCAGTTTATAGATGATATAACTAACAATGCCGACATCAATGATGTCTTTAATCCAGCCATTCCAAGTTAAATCATTGAAGTAATTCATAGATCAACCCCCAAATTGCCGACGACACTCATCTTTAAAATATAAGAAGGTATATGATTTCTCTATACTGTGCTTATATTTCACCCTCGAAACGTATGGTGCTCCTACTACATGCTTTTTGCAGCAATTCTTTCAGGCGCAGCCGTTTACGCTTGTTTGGATTCAACTTTATTATTTTCTAGAAATGCTATTGGAAACCCTTTTTTTCAGAAAAAAAATAACTGCCTCTCTGCAAGAGAGGCAGTTTCGTCCTAATTAGCCAATCCGCTGAACGTTTCCGTCACTTTGTACCAGAACCAGTCAAGCGCCTGATCGATGGTTCGGCTTTGTCCCGTGATGTAACCGGTTGATGCAAGATTCAGGCTGCCGTCGATGACTGTAACGTTGCCATCTACTTCACCCTTCACATCAGCCGTTCCATTTTCAACAACCAAATTGCCCTTTACATGAGCGCCTTCGGGAACCGTAACCGTGTTTCCATTAATGACAACCTGCTGCAGATCTTCACCGGATACAACCAGCTTCGAATCCTGATCCCATGTTGTAGCGAAACTGCCGAGCATAACAAGGACAAACAATGCGGCAGCAGTAAGGCCCGGATACTTGTAAATGTACCGCAGCAAGCCGCGACGTTCTTTTGTTATTGCCGGTTTCGGCAGTTGAGCCATAATACGGTCAGTCAACGCTGATTTATCATAATCCGGAACAGAAACGCTGTGCTCAATTGTACCCAGCATTATCGCTTCTGTCTTCTCCAGCTGTTCAAAGCGGGCTAGGCAAGCGGGACATGAGTGCAAATGAGTTTGTAATTCTCGCGCATCTTCACGCGGCAGATCGCCGTCTAAATAATCATGCATCCATACAACCGCGACGTTGCAGTTCATAGCAGCCAGTCCTTTCTTTCGTTTGCTCGCGCATAAGCTCTTCACATTTATAGAGTACGTACAGCTCGCATCAGATGTTTCACTTTTTTTGAGCTATAACAAAAGTATAGGCCTTCCCTATACAAGGCTAATTGTTCGCCGACAAAAACGTATGCTTACCTCTTAAGCATAGACCAAAGAACGGTGCAGCCGTTTACGCTTATCCTACAGCTTATGCTCCAGCTTTTTCCGCAAAAACTCCCTGCCGCGGTGAACACGCGTCTTGATCGTCGTCACCGGCATATCAAGTACATCGCTAATCTCCTGCAGAGACATCTCCTGAATATAGCGAAGCATCATTATGGTCTTGTATTTCGGAGGCAGTGAATCAATCGAATCATGAATAATGCGCTGGGTTTCCGACAGCAGAAGCTCCGACTCCGGCGTACGGTCATCGCTTGGAATCATCGAGTAGCCGTCCAGCCCTTCATGATCCGTGGACTCGGCGTCCAGCGAATAGGACGGCTTCCGCTTTCTCAGCCGGTCGATGCAAAGATTCGTCGCGATCCGGTAAATCCACGTGGAGAATTTAAGCGACTCATCGTATCGCTCCAGATTTTTATAGACGCGCAGAAAGGTTTCCTGAACGACGTCTTCCGCCTCCTGGCGGTTATATAACATTCGGTAGGCCATATGGAACAGCTTGTCCTGATACAGTCCTACAAGCTCAGCAAATGCCCGCTGGTCGCCTTTCAACGCTAACCGGGCGAGACGGGCTTCCAATACATTCACTTTTTGTCCTCCTACAAAGAATTATCACGTGCTTTTTGTGATAATTCTTACTTCGTAAGCATGATCCTAAAGAATTATCACGTGCTTTTTGTGATAATTCTTACTTCGTAAGCATGATCCGCCCATGGCGCGCACCGTACTCAGCAAGCACAATGCCGCCCAGAATGAGCACGATACCCGCTATACCGCTAACGGATATCGGCTCCCCAAGAATAAGCCAGGCACTGACAACCGCGAAGGGCAGCTCCATCGCTCCAAGCATGGAAGCCAGCCCGCTTCCGACCCGCGGAATACCGGCATTAAATAAGACAGACGGCAGAACCTGCCCGAGCAGGCCCAAAACAAATCCCCAACCAATGAGTCCCCACTCTTGATCCGGACCGCCATCAAATGCTTTATAGCCATATAAGACCGCAATAACAAGAAATCCAAAAGACATCATAATAGCCGACTTAAAGACGGGATCATAATCAGGCGCTGCTCTGCCCGTCAGAAACAGAAATAGGCTGTAGGTTACCGCCGAAGCAAGTCCAAACCCTACACCGGCCCAATCGATGTCTGCCAGCTTATTCTGGAACAGTCCAGCAGCCAGTACCGTTCCTGCCATGGCCATGGCTATGGCGATCCATTGCCATCTTGTTGGCCACTTCCGGTTCCACAAACTTTCTAGCAAAATCGTAATCCACATGAACTGAAAAAGCAAGACAATTGAGAAAGAAGCATGCAGCTTCTCTAACGTTTGATTATAGAAGACCGTCGTCATACTCAGGCCGCAAATACCGATTAACGCTAACGCCGTCCAATGTCTGAAGCTGAAAGTCAGCCTGCTCCATGAGCGTGGCCTGATCAGAATAAGAATCCACAGCAGCGCTGCGCCCATTCCTACCTGATGGACCGTAATTTGCTGAAAGGTATAACCGTTATTATAAGATAACTTTAGTACCGGCGACATAATGCCGTAGCATGCCGCAGCGATAATAACCATTATAACCGCTGTCCAATAGCCAGATGAAGTTTTCATCGTACAAAAAATCCCCCATTCACATCTGGTCTATTATATCGGTACTTCCGCCACAAAAGCAAAGCGAAGAAGCACATAGGCTTCTTCGCTCCCTAACCTTCTATAATTAAAATAAGTGCATTATACGCTGCGGCCCAGCAATTGCTTTAATGTTTCCTGAATCGTGCTTGTCGGAATAGCGAAACCGATACCTTGTGCCTCCGCATTTACAGCTGTATTAATCCCGATCACTTCGCCTTTCGCATTCAAGAGCGGTCCGCCGGAGTTGCCCGGATTAATCGAAGCGTCGGTCTGCAGCAGATGTTCATATTGATGCTCGCTGCCATCTTCTTCACTAATTGTAATCGGACGTTCCTTCGCGCTGAGCACACCAACCGTCATAGTATGATCAAATCCGTACGGGTTGCCAATCGCAATCACCCAATCGCCGATAGCCGTCTGGTCCGAGTCTCCAATCGCCAAGGTTGGGAATGCCTCTGTTCCGGTAATTTTCAGTACAGCCAAATCCTGATCCGCATTCTCTCCTACAACCTCTGCAACAAATGACTCATCGTAGCCTTCCACTTGAACCTTCACCTGAGCCGCGCCTGCAACAACATGGTCATTGGTTAGAATATAGCCGGATGATTCGAAAAAGAACCCTGTCCCCGTTCCACTCAGTTGCAGCTGAGAGCTGTCTGTCGAATCAGATTGGCCGCTCTCGCTTTGAGCCTGCGGTACTTCACCAAATCCCTGCCAGCCGCCTCTTCCTCCAAAACCTCTTCCGCCGCTTTGAACCGGCTCCGTGTAGTTCTCAATCTTCACGACAGCAGGGGAGGCTGCTTTATAGACATCCGCGATAGAAGCATCTACGCTTGCCGAAGCGGTTTTGACACCTGCATCTTGCTGTGCCGTATTACTAGCCAGGGTTGTGGCTGCCGAAGCCTGCTCATTACCGGTAAAAAGGTTCGTCCGGTCCGACGCATACATGAAGCCGCTGATTACCACCGCGCCAACGAGGAAAGCGGCTACCATTGCTTTTGCCTGCGATTTCTTTCCTTGTTTCCTGCCGCCACGGCCGGATCCTCCATAAGAGCCGTCCGTACCTTCCATCAGCTGCAATTGATTCTCGTAAGCCTCACGAAGGCTGTTTGCCGATCGGTTAGGACCATAAGTATAAGTGTAAGGCTTATGTTCCGCGGCAGATTCTGTCTTATCTGTATCATTGAAGTTAACGTGGTTATTTTCAAATTCGTTGTTATTCATTGTAATCGCTCCTTTGTCATTACAATCGCATTTGCAATTGATGTCGCTTGCTTGATTACTATGATGAGGGTTGTACCTTAAATCAAACTTAAGCGGATTTTAAAGGAGGATAAATAATAGTCTTCTATCCAAACAAAAAAACCGGGCAATCCGGCTTAGAGAAAGCCGAATTGCCCGGTTATATGGACTTGCTGTTAGCCCGTGTTTCTCAGACCCGCAGCAATTCCGTTAATAGTAAGAAGAACTTCGCGGAGCAGCTCAGGATCATCTTCATCCTTCGCACGCAGTTCTCTCAGCTCTGTCAGTAGTTGAACTTGCATGTAGCTGAGCGGATCAACGTACGGATTACGCAGACGAATCGATTCCTGAATTACTGGTACGTTGTCCAGAATCTCATCTTGTCCTGTAATGCTCAGAATCATATCCGAAGTCAGCTTATACTCGTTCTCGATTTGTGTGAAGATACGGTCACGAATCGTGCTGTCGGAGATCATATCCGCATATTCCTTCGCAATCGTCAAATCTGCTTTAGCCAAAGCCATTTGCAGGTTGTCGATCAGCGAGCGGAAGAACGGGAATTTCTCGTACATCGTCTTCAAGGTTGCCAGACGCTGTTCATCATCACCCGCGTATTGCTTAAGCGCTGTACCTGCCGCATACCATGCTGGCAGTAAGTAACGGCTTTGCGTCCAAGCGAATACCCAAGGAATCGCACGCAGATCTTCAAAGCGGTCGCTGTTCTTCCGTTTCGATGGACGGGAACCGATGTTCAGTTCGCCAACCTCCGGAAGCGGAGTAGACTCTTTGAAGTAAGTCAGGAAGTCCGGATCACGGAAGATCAGATCCTGATACTTGTTCAATGCAGTCTCGGAAATGGAACGAGAAATCTCTTCCCACTCTTTCAGCACGGCATCATCTTGTGCTTGCGGATATTTCGCAAGACGTGCCGCTGTAATAAGCGCCCATGTTGCTTGCTCAAGGCTGCGGTATGCGATGCCTTGCATCGAATAACGCGAAGACAATACTTCGCCTTGTTCCGTAATCTTGATGCCGCCGCCAACAGTATGTGGCGGTTGTGCCAGAATACTGCGGTTAAGCGGCATGCCGCCACGGCCAAGTGCGCCGCCGCGTCCATGGAAGAACTTCAGCTTTACGCCGTATTCGCTGGCAGTTGCAGTAATATCATTAAGTGCTACGCGCAGCTCCCAGTTCGCTGTTACCGCGCCGCCGTCTTTGTTGCTATCGGAGTAACCAAGCATGATTTCATGCAGGTCGCCTCTTGCTGCAACAGCTTGACGATAGATCGGCAGTTCGAAGAGCAGCTTCATAATGCCAGGGGCAGCATGAAGGTCATCAATGGTCTCGAAGAGAGGTACCGATTGCAGCGTACAACGAACGCTGCCGTCTGCTTCCTTACGGAACAGGCCAACCTCTTTTGCGAATACCATAACCTCCAGCATGTCGCTTGCGCCTTGCGTCATACTAATCAGATAAGTCGAAATACAATCCGGTCCAAACTCCTGCTGAGCTTTGTATACGGTGTGATAAACGTCCAGACATTCACGTGTCGACGCCGAGTAATCAAGGTGCGACGAAGTAAGCGGACGAGGATCCTCCAGCAATTTGCCGAGCAATTCAATTTTCTCTTCTTCCGAAAGAGAACCGTAGTTTGGAACAACGTTCATCTTCGCCAAAACTTCAGCCATCGCATTCTCATGCTCTTGGCTGTGTTGACGGATATCAAGCGCGAGCATATGGAAGCCAAACAGCTCAACTTGGCGTACCAGCTTGCCAATATGCGTATCCGCTACATAATCAGCAAAATGTCCACGCAAGCTGCGGTCAATAATGTGCAGATCTTCAAGCAGTTCACTAGCGCTGTTATAACGCATTGGCGAGCCTTTGAGCGACTCGTCACGCGTATTCGCCAGCTTCTCAAGCATAAAGCCCAGCTTGATGCGATATGGCTCTTTCGCATTGCGCCACAGGTCGATGCACTTGAGCTCAACATGCTCACGGTCTTTCTTAATGGAGTTAATCAGCTCTTCCGATACTTGTACCAGGTTCGTGCTAAAGCTCAGAATGCTGACAAGCTCATGTAATTTTTCTTCATATTTCTTAATAGCAAGCTGGCGGTTCAGCGTCAGCGTCTCCCATGTTACCTTCGCCGTTACGGAAGGGTTCCCGTCGCGGTCTCCGCCGATCCATGAGCCAAAACGCAGGTAGCTTGGTACATGCCAGGACTCGCCCGGATAATATTTAGTAAGATTGCGTTCCAATTCTTCATATACGTTAGGAAGTACTTCAAACAAGGTTTCGTCGAAATAATACAACCCGTTGCGCACTTCATCAATAACAGTTGGCTTACGGTCACGAAGCTCATCGGTTTGCCACAGAATAAGCACTTCATTCAGCAGCTTGTCCCGAAGGATCTCGCGCTCACGGTAAGTCAGAGTCGGATTATCAAGCTCCATTACATCTTCAGCAATCCGCTGATGAATATCAAGCACGGCACGACGCGTCGCTTCCGTTGGATGCGCAGTCATCACGAGCTCGAGTGAAATGTTGCTCAAGATTTCTTGAACACCTTCAATATCGATATTGCGCTCTTTCAAATCGGAAATGGCGCTCTCAATGGAACCTCGTTGTACACTTTCCCCTGCGGAACGCTCGTAATCACGTTTGCGGCGAATACGATGATTCTGCTCTGCAATGTTGACCAATTGGAAATAGATCGCAAATGCACGGATCACCTGATGGCGAATTTCGGGACTTAATGATGCAATTGTCGTCTTAAACTGTTCAAAAAGCTCAGGCACAAATTCTGCGCGTAACGCTTTACTTGTCTCACGAATTTGCTCGACGATATCCAGCAGTTCGCGGCCGCCTTGATGGACGAGCACTTCCCCAAGTATGTTGCCTAGGAAACGGACGTCTCTGCGCAGCAAATTGTTAGCCTGCGGCCGGTGTTGTGCCGATATAGTCGATGTTACTTGGTCCGACATACTGATCCTCCTGTACTTTAACGCATTTTCAACTTCCTATCATCATACTACAAAATGACGCTCGGTTGAAGCCCGAAGCGCCCACTTTCTTTAAACAACGCAGGAAAGGCAGCCCCCGCGGGGACTGCCAATATAAGGATTTAAAATATAAAAACTCCTTCCGAAGAAGGAGATTGTTTGAGTTCTGGAGCGGGTGATGGGAATCGAACCCACGCTATTAGCTTGGAAGGCTAAAGTTCTACCATTGAACTACACCCGCGTATTAAACTGGTCGGGATGACACGATTTGAACATGCGACCCCCTGGTCCCAAACCAGGTGCTCTACCAAGCTGAGCTACATCCCGACAATAAGTATTTTGATGAAGAATGGCGCGGCCTAAGAGATTCGAACTCCTGACCTTTTGATTCGTAGTCAAACGCTCTATCCAGCTGAGCTAAGGCCGCACATTATGGAGCGGAAGACGGGAATCGAACCCGCGACCCTCGCCTTGGCAAGGCGATGCTCTACCGCTGAGCCACTTCCGCATGCTGCTTTCTTCAACATCGTCCGCTTCGTTTATCATCGCGGCGACAAGTAATAATATATCACCTTCGAAAACAAAATGCAACTACTTTATAAAAGTTTTTTTAAGATGTGATTTAAAAAGGAAAAGCCGCGCTTTTTCAAGCACGGCTTTACGATGTTTTTATGCTCCTGCAGCGGTTAATATACGTTCAGGCTGCGAGTTAACCAACACTTTATCAGCAGCCGATTCACCAGCCAGTGCATAAGGCAAGCATAGCGGTACTCCTGTACGCGGATCAGGAACGATGTCGGCCTCGATATTAAATACCTCACGCAAAATATCCGGTGTCATTACTTCAGCAGGCGTTCCTTCCCCTACCACAGTACCCTTCTTAATCGCAACCATATGATGTGCGTAACGGGAAGCATGATTCAAATCATGTACGACCATTACGACCGTACGATTGTTCAGCTCATTAAGCTTCTGAAGCAAATGTAGAACTTCAAGCTGATGGGCCATATCCAGGAACGTTGTTGGTTCATCAAGGAACAAAATATCCGTCTCTTGCGCAAGTGCCATTGCAATCCATGCACGCTGACGTTGACCACCTGACAATTGATCTACGGGACGGTCGGAGAATTCACCCATGCCAGTCGCTTCAATCGCCCATTGAATTATACGGCGGTCTTCTTTAGTCAACGAGCCAAAGCCCTTCTGATAAGGGAAACGGCCATATGATACAAGCTCGGCAACCGTCAAGCCGTCCGGAGCTGTCGGATTCTGCGGCAAAATCGCAAGCTGTTTCGCCACTTCTTTCGTAGATTGTTTATGAATCGATCTACCGTCCAGCAGTACACTGCCACTAGATGGATGCATCAACCGAGCCATCGTCTTCAGAATGGTCGATTTACCAGATCCATTAGAACCGACAAGGGCTGTTATTTTACCTTGAGGGATAGCAATATTTAAATTTTGAACGATGAGTCGATCATCATAAGCAATGTCCAGATTCGAAGTCGCAAGACGAATCATTTGACCTGCACGCTCCTTCCGATGCCCGTAAGGCAGATCGTTTCAATTATTATGCGCACGCAGCGCATCCGTGATAACAATTATCAATTAACTAGGTATAATGATAATCGTTCTCAGATGCAATGTCAATGACAGAAATGTGATACTTGTCCATATATCCCTTCCGCTGTCCCTCAGTGCCAAGCCAGTTTACTCGAGCTTAAACCCTTGCTTCTGTAAAAAGGAGCGCATATGAATGCGTACCGGCCCTGCTTTGCCCGCCATAGCCTGTGACCATGTTGTATCGGCCTTTCCATTCGATCTGGCTTTCATATAAGCACTTAACGTCTCATCATAAGCATCAATAGCTGAACTTAAGTTGTCGAGCTTATAAGTATTCTCGAAATAAACTGCGCTTCGGGGCAAGCGCGGCCGGTCAAGCGGAGCTTGATCAGGAACGCCTATACACATTCCAAAGACCGGGTACACATGCTGAGGCAGCTGCAGCAGCTCCGATACGCGTTGCGGTTGATTACGAATGCCGCCGATATACACGATGCCCAGCCCAAGAGACTCCGCTGCGACAGCCGCATTCTGTGCCGCTAAAGATGCATCCACGGTACCGATAATGAAATTTTCCGTTGTGCTTGGCATCTCTCCTTCATAATGTCGACCTGCTGCTTGTTCCCAGCGGTATAGATCCGCACACCAGACCAGGAAAACAGGGCTCTCTTCTACATAAACCTGGTTGCCTGCCAGCTTGGCCAGCTCGCTGCGTAGAGCTTTATCCGTAATGCCAATAACCGAATAAGCCTGCATATTGCTTGATGTGGAGGCTTGCTGTGCGGCTGCTAAAATGGCGTCCAATTGTTCGGCTGTCACCGGATCCTTCGTAAACTTGCGAATCGATCGATGCTGTTGTAGTAAAGTAATTGTATCATTCATCTTGGACAACTCCTTTGTAGATAAGTTATATGGCTACAATGTAGCACAAAAAAACCTTCAGGACATCTCCTGAAGGTTTGGACGTTAAGTATGGTGCGCGTAGAGGGACTTGAACCCCCACGGTCGCCCGCCAGATCCTAAGTCTGGTGCGTCTGCCAATTCCGCCATACGCGCATGGGTGAAACTTAGTAAAGAAAGTGAGCCATGAAGGACTCGAACCTTCGACACCCTGATTAAAAGTCAGGTGCTCTACCAACTGAGCTAATGGCTCTAATTAAAATGGCTGGGGATCAAGGATTCGAACCTTGGAATGACGGAGTCAAAGTCCGTTGCCTTACCGCTTGGCTAATCCCCAAAGCTGTAATGGTGGAGGCTGAGGGGATCGAACCCCCGACCCTCTGCTTGTAAGGCAGATGCTCTCCCAGCTGAGCTAAGCCTCCACAGGCAATTTTTTTCCACCAACATAAGAAAAATATGGTGACCCGTAGGGGATTCGAACCCCTGTTACCTCCGTGAAAGGGAGGTGTCTTAACCCCTTGACCAACGGGCCTTGCAAAATTCTTCTGGAGCTCTCAACCGGGATCGAACCGGTGACCTCATCCTTACCATGGATGCACTCTACCTACTGAGCTATGAGAGCAAATGGCTCCCCGAACAGGACTCGAACCTGTGACAACTCGATTAACAGTCGAGTGCTCTACCAACTGAGCTATCAGGGAATATATTCAAAGCTTGCGCTTTGAAAACTGGATGCGAAAGTTTGAATTCCTTAAGTTCAAAGCCTATGCTTTCGAAGTACTACTACTTCGTATTTATTAGGATAAGCCCTCGACCGATTAGTATTCGTCAGCTCCACACATTGCTGTGCTTCCACCCCGAACCTATCAACCTCGTCGTCTTCAAGGGGTCTTACTAATTGGGAAATCTCATCTTGAGGGGGGCTTCACGCTTAGATGCTTTCAGCGCTTATCCCGTCCGTACTTGGCTACCCAGCGGTGCTCCTGG
>NZ_FOMT01000003.1:706552-943211 GCF_900112695.1 Paenibacillus catalpae | reverse complement strand
CAATCTGCTTGAAGCCGAGGAGATTCAGTTTCTTGTCGTTAACGCCCAGCATATCAAGGCGGTCCCCGGCAGGAAGACAGACGTGAAAGATGCAGAATGGATTTGCAACTTGCTGCGTCACGGGCTGCTTAAGCCGAGTTATATTCCTGACCGTAACCAACGCGAACTTCGTGAATGGGTTCGTTACCGTCGCAGTCTGATTCAGGAACGATCTCGTGAACACAACCGAGTCCAGAAGGTTCTGGAAGGCGCCAATATTAAGCTCGCTGCTGTTGTCTCCGACATTATGGGCGTGAGCAGCCGCGATATGATGGGGGCCATGATCGAGGGTGAAGAAGATCCGGAAAAGCTGGCTGCCTTCGCAAGACGAACCTTAAAGAAAAAGAAAGAAGAGCTAGAATTAGCCTTACGGGGTAACATGAGTGCACACCAGCGGATCATGCTGAAAACGATGCTTACTCACGTTGACTTTCTGAATGAACAAATCCTTGAGTTGGACACGGAGGTAGCCAAACGGCTCGACCCTTTTCAGCAAGACATTGAGCGATTAGATACCATCCCGGGAATTGGCCGACGTACGGCGGAACAAATCTTGGCTGAGGTTGGAACCGATGTTGGTTCTCGCTTCCCTTCTGCCGCTCATCTCTGCTCATGGGCTGGCCTTGTGCCAGGGCAAAATGAAAGTGCCGGAAAACGAAAATCCTCGAAAACCCGCAAAGGCAATAAGTATCTCCGAGCGGCACTCATTGAAGTCGCCCACTCCATCATGGCTATTGTGTATTACCTTCTCACACGCAAAGAGGACTACAAAGATTTAGGCAGTCATTACTTTGAACAGCGACAGCAAGAAACCATTATGAAGCAAGCTGTTCGCAGGCTTGAGAGTCTTGGTTTTCAGGTTGCTCTTTCTGCCTCAGAGGCCTCATAACCATTTCGAATTTTCATAAATCCCTAAGAAGCACAGTTTTTAAAAACCGTAAAAGCTGGGCTTGTTTTCGTGCTGCCATTTTTGGGTCTGGGCTAAGAGTAATTTTCGGGGTAGTTTAATCATCCTCATAGCTTTACCTACTGAATTACTTCGATTTTAGTAGCCGTTACTTGCGGAGGACTTGATAATCCAATATATGAATCTGATACCCAAGCTCTAATTCTTTGCCCTCTTTCAAAGGTATCAAACTCAACGGATTGCCCTGGTGTTAGCCAAACTTTATCCGTATCCTGAATTTTTGACCTATTTTTTCTTATCAACATTGTAATGTTATTTGCATCAATAACTTCAATGGTTCCTTCTAGGTATGACTGCTTATTGTTGTTTACTTCTGGGTCTGTATGATTTTGACTACATCCCATAGTTATACTCAGAATGAAAACAAGTACAATTATCATAATTTTGTTCACTTTTATCCTCCTTACCAATTATCGTCAAAACTCATTTCTTAGCTCTACAGGAATGTTTAGTTCAAAATAAAAGCTTAACCTTACTACTTACTAAATTGATCTGCGGCTTTTTCAGCTTCAAGAAGAGATTGATATTCAATATAGCCAGTATTCGCATTGCTTTTTTTCATCATTTCGATATATACATCCAACAATTGTTTGATGTTATTTAGTTGAGTAACATCATTTTCATCCAAATTTGCTTTGGTGATTAACTTCACCATTTTGTTATGTGAATTGTCCATGCTACGACCAATATAATACCAAGCCTGAATCCTATTATCATTTTTATCATGAGCATACATCTCATCAGCTCTAAAGCTAGCGTCCATTAAGAAAGCAGAGGCTCGTCCAATTTGAAAGTCCCTGTTAGTATCAGTCAGGGTATTTTCAATTGAAGAACTTGCCTGTATAAAATCAGAGCCTAGTATCGACATATTCCTGCTTAAAGAGGCTTGCTCCGTTTGCTTATTCGACTTTATCATTTTCCATTGATACATGTTAAAAGCTAGTGACAGTAAAAGTATTCCTATAACAATTATTTTACTTCTCATGCTGATGCTTCACTCCTCCCGTATGTTTTGAAAATGTCTAGTTTAGCAACTCGAACAACAATAAAACGATCAACGTTTGGCTGCGACACAACTATCATAGTATAAGTATCATCAACTTTGTTTGAATAATAAAACCATACCATTTTATCACGGTTTTGACATGATACTCTATTACCGAATCCTGCCCGTTAGCTTAATAAATCGTGCTTTTAAAGGGATCACAGGGCTGTATAGAAGTTCTTGTCCTAATACGGCTTTGTATAGAAGTTCTTGTCTTGAGCTCACGACAAGAACTTCTATACTTAAAACAAAAAAGCCACAGTTTATGCGGCTTCCGTTGTATAGATGTTCTTGTCGTCCGACATCTTGCGACCAATCGTAAGAACACTGACGAAATGCAACGGTACATTTCTTCCAGCCTTTGTTGCGTACAGCGTAATGCTAGCTACGGATACTGATTTGGCGCATGCAGCAGAAAAATACGCGGAAGTAATAAAGGCTCCCAGGGAAGCACTCATCCATTGATTTCAAACCAAAGGGACAGCATCGCAGAACTTTAAACTCTCCGCGGGACTGTCCCTATTGTGATAACACAAGCAGCTTGTTGATAATCCGCATGTTTTGCAATCGTCACTATGGCCATTCGGACGTACTTTTATTAGTCTTGAATGGCCAAAAAAATATTAATTACTCTCCTTCGGGTTTAGCAATCCAGCGAGCGCTATTTAGAATGAGCCGTTTGATAGCTTCTGGTCTAAAAGAATCTGCCCTATGACCCGGATGTAAATAGACGACCTTTCCTAAACCATAACGCTGCTCCCACGCAGATGGCCATCTTTTCCCGGCGTGCTCGAATTCCAGAAAAACGGTACGAGGTGTGTATGGATCGAATTCAAATTGATACGGCTCCTCATCGATCGTAAAATCCTCCACTCCTTGTAACAACGGATGCTCATTCGTTGTTCGATAAAAATGAAGCTGCTGATAAGGGGGATGTGTGATAAACTTGGCACCGATTACCTGCAGCAGTTCGTAGCTGCCCGCCAATGAGATGCCGTTATGAATGGCAAGCAGACCGCCTCCGCCCGCTACGAATTTTAGCAGACCCGCAATTTGCTCGGATGTCAAAGTTCGTGTCCAGATATCCGCATAAGAGATACACGCCGCGTACTCATTGGCATCAAGCGTCGATAAGTCATCATAATTTTGTGTTACGGTCAATCGAAATTCACCTTCCAAGATCTGTTCCAACTCCCGCGCCACCTGCTCTAGAGGATGCCAGACTCCAGGGTAATCATCACCAATTAACAAAATTTGTTTTACTGACATACGATCTACTCCTCTATTGAAGTTTGTTTTACAATAGGAAGACGCAGGAAATGGATCATGGACGCAGAATTGACTAAATTTTTTTCAAGGGTGGAGAATTTTATTGGAGATTTCTGTCATATGGAGCGATTATTACCCTCAGCTCAAGAGATTCGTCTCGAATCGAATCAATAATCAAGCCGATGTCGAAGACATCGTACAGCAAGTCTTTATTAAGGTAAATGATCATATAGACGATCTAAAGGATGATCAGAAGTTGACTTCCTGGATCTATCAAATCGCTCGCAACAGTATGGTGGATTATTTTCGTAAAGAAAAATGGAACGATGAGCTGCTCGACCAACATCTAACGACGGATGAATACGATGAACCAGATCTGGCCCAAGAGGTCATCGCCTGCTTTGAATCAGTTATTCAACAGCTTCCGGAAAAATATAAGGTAGCTTTGGAGCTCTCCATGTTGAAAGGAATTTCCCAGAAAGAATTGAGTGAACAGCTTGGAATCTCCTATTCGGGGGCAAAATCAAGAGTGCAGCGCGGGCGTGAGATGCTAAAGGAGCTGCTGACTGGCTGCTGCCATATTGAGTCGGATCACTACGGGAACATTATCAATTTTCACATCAAATGGCGCTACCCTTCTTGTTCAACCAACGAACAGGAAGGGTAACGAAGATAGATAGTATGGAAGATTAAGCACAGTTTTTTCCATGCTGCCCGTTGTTTCAACGAGCAACGGCAACCGATCGCGTGGCCGGCTGCCGTCGTTTCTCTAATCTGCTTCCGTCATCGTGAACACGCGCAGCTCCGATAAGAGGCGTAGCCCGTATCTGTCCTAACGTACCGAATGTACCGGTAAGCGTTCGTGTTCGTCACTACATGGCTCCATACATGACCCGGATAAGCGGTGGCGCCGACGCTGCCAAGTACGGTATAGGTGCCAAAGCTCGGATCGTTGAACGCCCGGATTTCAAAATTTTTGCGCGGACCGTCCCAAGCTGGCCTGCCGTCCAGCCCGTCATACGGACGATCGTCTATCTGCACTCGGCTGATCATAATAGGTTCGCCCAGGTCGACTTGCAGCCAAGGACTAATCCCCGTGAACGTAACAGGCGCCAGCCGTTGTTCCAATCGCCGCCAATCCCGTCAACCGCTTTTTCGGGACCGTACCAGGCAAGAGACGGCCCGGTATCCGATGTGCTGACCGGCTTGTCCTGCGCCGCGTTCTCTTCGACCAAGACGGGAGGCTCTCCCCCGTACACGCGCAGCTCCGACAGGAATGCATACCCCGTATCGTTTCTAGCGAACCGGATGTAACGGAATGCATTCGGATCTGTTACCTTATAGCTCCACGTTTCTCCCGCATACGGCACGTTGCCTACCGCGCTTAAGACGGTGTATGACCGAAAGCTCGGATCGTTGGATGCGCGTATTTCAAAATTTTTGCGCATTCCGTCCTAATAAGTTCTTCCGTCGTCTCCGTCATAAGGCCGGTCGTCCACATGCACTCTGCGGATCACATATTCGTCTAATAGATCAATCTGCAGCCAAGGGCCGATTCCGACGACCGCTTTCTCAGGCCCGTAACCGGACTGGGGCGAACCGGCATCCGAGGTGGTGACTGGTTTCCCCAGCGCCACATTCATCTCAGGCTCCGTCGGCGATGCTGCGCCTGCCGGGATTAAATAGATTCTCCAATCCCTGTATTTTCGTTCGCCGGCAAAACCGGAATAAGGCAGACCGCTAGCCATGTAGACTCGGTAATCCCGGTAGCCGCTGCTGGAAGCAAGCGGCTCCAGCTCCGTTCCGAATGGCGTACTGATGCCAAGTAGAACGGAATCCGGTTTATCATTCGGCCCGAGCTTCACATACGCCTCGGCATACCGCGAGCTAATCTTCGTCTCTTCCTGTTTTTGATCAGGGAAGACCACGCCGCATTGCCTTGCGCCGTAAAAGAAACGATATCGCCGGGCAGCACATCGATATGGACAAGATAAGAGGCTTGAGTACCGGCAGCGGTTCCGCTCCAAACCGTCGCGCCGTTCTTCAGAATCGAATAAGCGAAGCCGGTTAGATCGGAATGGACATTGCCGGCAACTTTGATGCTCCCATACGCCTCCGCCGTCCAAGGGACGCCGCTTTCCCAGGCCATCACATCGGGAAGCATATTCCAATATTCCGGCTGAATGCCTGCATGGTTTTGGACCGACGCATTAGGGCTGCCGTTATTGATGACCACATTGTCCCCTGAATCAGCTCGAGCTCCCTGACTGCGCTTTTTTCCGTCTTTTCGGTTATAATCTCGCTGGAAATATCGCTGGAGAAATAACCGAGCACCAACAACGTGGTCAAAATAATCATCACATTTAAGATTGAAATTTTATCCCTTAGGGTCAGTTTGTCATAAATGCGCCGGATAAACTTTCGCATAGCATCCTCCCTTCTTCATTCTTTGCACCGCCCATAGCCGTCTATTGATGCTTAAGATAAAAAATTGCCAGCTGCGTTCTGTCGCGAAATTGAAGCTTTTCAAGAAGGGTGGTTACATAATTTCGCACGGTTCCTTCACTCAGGAATAAGAGCTCGGCAATCTCCTTATTGGAGTATCCGTTGGCAACAAGCGCCAACACTTCCAGTTCACGAGGATTCAATCCTATAGTTGATACAGGCTTCTTATCTTCTTTCAGTAAGCCGGATAAGGCTTGGGCGACTTCTTTCTCAAAAACGGTATTTCCTTTTCCTACTGCACGAAGGCTTTCGATAATGCTGTCAGAGCTCTGATTCTTCAATATGTATCCTTCTGCTCCGGATTTTACAGCTTCTTTGATATATTCATCATCCTTAAAGGTTGTCAACAGCACAACCTTCATATTCTGAAAATGACGTTTGATTAGTTGGGTTCCCAGAACGCCGTCCATAACAGGCATGCGTATATCCATTAGCACCAAGTCAGGCCTGTTCAGTTGACACATCTCAAAAGCCTCCTGCCCATTGGCAGCCGTACCGATTACTTCGAAATCGTCCTCCATTTCCATCAAAATCTTGAGTCCATCCCGAATTAATGCATCGTCATCCACGATAAGTACCCTCAAACATTTCGCCTCCCTTCTGCCTTGGAATGACACATATGATCATAAATCCGTCTAGCGAGTGAAAACTGAAACTTCCGCCCAAGTTGCGGGTACGTTCCTTCATACCGCTAAGCCCTAATCCTTCCTTGATGTTTGCACTGCCGATTCCGTTATCCTTAACGGACAATCGGGTATAGTTCATATTCGCATCAATTTTTATTTCTACCTTCGTCGCTTGGGAATATCGTGCCGTATTGGTCAGTGCTTCCTTGATCGTGGCGCTCAGAAGCTCCAAATGTGCAGATGGTACACTATTGAAGTCTCCACTCAGTTGCAGATCCACGGGACAAAATTGATAGTTTTCAATTATTCCTTGAAAGTAATCCGCACCGAGGCTTGCCCGCGGCTTGATATTATGTACGGTATCCCTGAGCAGTTCAATCGTATTTGCTAGACCATCGATGGACGATTTGACTATGCTCCTCGATTTGTTCTCATCTTTGTCATGTATTTTTTGGGCAGCCTGCAGTTGAATAAAAATACCCGTCAGATTATGCCCGACACTATCATGGATTTCGCGTGCGATCCGGTTGCGCTCTTTCACCTCGGTAATCCCGGCAATTTCTTTAGAGGCATGCAAAAGCTGCGCCTTCGCTTGCTCCAGCTCATAACGTAATCTCCGCTCATTGTCAAGCGTCAAAGTAAAGAGGCTAGCCTCCACCCTTTTCCTCCGGATCTGATAAGCCAGCATACCGGAAAGGGAAATGAATACAACAAGCCAATAAAATTGCGGTGCGTAGGTCAGGAAAAAGGCAACACATACTAGAACGGCAAGCGGTCCGGTCCATCCTTTTTTTAGCATAAAATCGTAGATAACGACCGCAAACCATATTGAGAAATGAAAGTCCATCGCAATGCCTGCACAAGTAAGCAGGAGCATTGCGATGGTTAACCAAATGGAATCGTAATATCGTTCCTTTACAAGCTGCAGGACAATTGCAATCATGACTATCAGGAGTTGCTCATAAGGAATATCTCCTCCCAAGATCAACTCGATGATCAGAAATCCGAAAATGACGGTTTTTACAATATAGTTCATGACAGACCTTTCCAAATACATTTGGAGATAGTATATCAAATGATCCTATTTGGCGATATCTGTTTTCCTTATCGTTCCGAATAGGAAAAAGATAATCGCGAACAGTATGATCATAACCGCTTCCTTACCAAGCTCAAGAAGTGACTGGCCGTGCAAAAGTTGATCGATTCCGTCCATCACCCAATAAACAGGGGTAAATTGGCTTATTGTCTTGACGAAGTCCGGCGCCCAGTCCAGCGGGCCGTATGCCCCGCCCAGCATGGAAATCGGCTCAATGAGGCAGATGCCGATCAGACAGGCTTGAAGGATCGATTTCGAGATGGAGCTGACAGCCACTCCGAAAGAGACGGCAGCCACCGAAAACAATATCAGGAGCGCATATATCCCCCATTCCGAATCATTCATAGGAACCCGGTAGCCCCATTTCAATACAAGCATGGCGAAGGTGAGTTGAATCAAAGCCACAGCTAAAAAGCTCCCGATCATTTGGAGCATATAGCTGCGAATGCGGACAGGCGCAGCTAGTGTCCGGTATAGCGTATGATTATTTCGGTTCGAAATGATCTGCAGTCCTGCAATCAATGACGTATACAGCATAGGGATGACAAGAAAACCGAGTACCTTGCGCGACTTCTCTTCCTGTTGATTTTCAATAGGACGATTATCCAGCTTGAGAGGAGCACGATCCTCATATTGCTTGTAAGAGGTGTAGAATGCATCGGACTGATGATCGGCAGCCGTGGCGATCGTCCCGACTTGATCCGCCCACTGTCTCAAATAGAAGCTTAACGGCCGCGACACATTCGATTCCTTAACGGTATATTCGCTCAGCCCTCCGCTCTCCCCTCGGATGAGCTGCTCTGTGAACCCTTGATCGATCACAAGAACGTAATCAACCTTCAAAGCTTTTAGGTCACGTTCGATATCTTCCTCTTTTACGGCCTTCATCTCGGCCATTGTCTCCAAGCCGCGAATTAGCCGCTCTGTTAATTCCGTTTGATCATGATCAATGATCGCCGCTTTAAGCGGCCGCTGATCGTCTATTAACCCAAGCGACATGTAAGCAAGCGGGAATAGAATAATGAAGATAAGCTGAATTTTATTCCGGAATATTCGTTTTATCGTATGTTTGAAAATGCTCATGCCACTCTCCTCCTTCCTGAAACCATGGCCAGCACGACGGTAATCCCCATATAAAAGATCAAACCGAACAGGCCAGATAACATGAAGCTTCCATCATAAATACTGCTAAACAGTACTTTCTGACCATATGAATTTGGCGCATACCGGCTTAGCATGTCAAATACAGCTCCATCTATCGGTGTAATACCGCCTGAGATCAGAGTGAATACAAACGAAAGAATAAAGAGAGAAAGCGAAGAAATCATCGTGCTTTTGGTTAAATACGCCATGATCATCCCTAACGAAACCGAAATTGCAGCGAACAAGAGCAGAACCAGCATAATTATCCACAAACTTGTATCCCAGTTCGCACGAAACACATATTTGGATACTAGAAACAGAAACATTGAAATCCCGTACAAAGTGATCAAACTGCCCAACAGCTTACCTAATGTTACCCGGCTGCCGTACACGGGGGCGGTTAATAATCTGGAGTAAGTGTGATTGCCGATATCCTTCGTTACAGCAAATACGCCAAATAGTGCGCCAAGCAGCAGAAATTGAAACATGGTTGTAATGGCATAATAATCAACACCGGTCGGAATTTCCCCTGCCGTTTCCAGATTCACCTCACGAATGTCCGAATCGGCTGCTGCACCTGCAGCCGGATTCTCTATTTGTTCCACGGTTAAAAGTAAATTTTTCATTCGGATAACGCTTTCCACGATAGGCTGGACGAAGGGGTGATCCTCATTACCGTAAAACTCCACCTGTACCTCCTCTCCATCCAGGAGCTTCTCAGATAGATGAATCGGTACATGGATCAAGTTGTTGATTTTACCAGTACTCATAAATTCGTTGCCCTCGGCAAGATCCGAAACGGGAACCAAATGAACCAGTCCCTGAACCTTCTGAGAGAGCAAATAGTTTTTGAGTTCGGCACCTACTCCACCTTCGTCTTTGTTGAGGAACCCTACATTCACGGGCTCTACCATGGTTGGCGTAAATTTGCTGCTTTGCATAGTGCCGAGCAGCAGCATCATGACCAGCGGCAACAGCAGAAAGGCTGCCATCGCTTTAACATCACGTACATGTCGCAAAGCCGTATAAAAAGCAATCGTCCATACTTTCATTCCGTTCCCTCCCCTCTTGATTAATCTCGGAGCGACCTGCCGGTCAACGTCAAGAAAACGGCCTCCAGGCTTGGCTTCTCAACATTTAAGGACAGAATATCGGCTTCCGATTCGGATATGACCTGTATGATGCGGCTAACATTTTTTTCACCTTTCTTGCCTACCACATCTAAGCGGTTCCCGTTTACAACGCACTCGCTGATACTTTCGATTTTTTTGATGCCCTCCACCATGGTGAAATTAACTGTAGATAATTCGACCATGATCTTCTCTTCCGAAGATACAAGTGATTTCAAGTCTTCCTTCGTACCTTGAGCAATTACCCGGCCACGGTCCACAACGGCAACTTTCGTACAAATCTCTTCGACCTCTTCCATATAATGTGAGGTGTATATGATCGTCGAACCCATGCGGTTCAGTTCTTTTATCGATTGCATGATGTGATTTCTTGATTGAGGATCAATGCCTACCGTGGGCTCATCCATAATAATTAATTTGGGGTGGTGCAGGATCGCGCAGGCGATATTGAGCCTCCTTTTCATCCCGCCCGAGAAACCTTTAGGCCGATCTTTTCTCCGTTCCGTAAGGCCTGTGAATGCGAGCGCCTCTTTGACCCGGTCCTTTAGCAGTTTGCCTTTCAGTCCATACAAGCGTCCAAAATAATCCAAATTCTCCTGTGCGGTCAAATCCTCGAACAAGGCAATATCCTGGGGGACAATCCCCAGCTCGCGCTTGGAGTCCATCTCATTTCTGCCGATTTTTTTCCCCAGAAATAGAACCTCTCCGCCGTCAAATCCCGTCAATCCTGAAAGGATGCTGATCGTCGTCGATTTGCCTGCTCCGTTTGGACCCAGCAAACCAAAGATTTCCCCTTCCCTAATCGAAAAACTGATATGGTCCAGTGCCAAAAAATCGTTATAACGCTTAATCAAATTTCTCACCTCTATGATCATCCCTCATGCTCCTCACTTTTTTATTTGTTTCTGTAATCATCTTACTCCTGTAAAGAACGTGCTCACAGTGATCTGAGGAATGAACTGACATGACAATTGTCATATCTGCTTATGAAATAGCTCATCATTGAGTGTGCTTTCTTAAACAAAACAAAAAAAGCCGCGATTTCCGCGACCCAAAATATGCTGAACTCTGGCCGGTTATTGTAAAGACGACGATTACCTTTTGGTAAGTACCTGAAAATAATGTGCGTACTTCAAATACCGGCCTAAGCCGTCTGGCCCAGAGCAAACCAGAATCAGTCGACATGAACCGAATCAAATTATGAATAGCCGAATCGCAACGATGACCCAGGATTTGCAGTTTGGACCATTTCCCTTCGGACCGCGGAGCCCTCATATGATCGCATGACAATTGTTCAATCATTGCGGGGATTGCTCTTACGAACCCTTCAAGTCGGTCGATAGAATTCTGTGTTGAAATAATTCAACAAAAACGCAGCCGAACGTAATACGCCGGCTGCCATCTTGTTGTTGCATTAACCTCTTCTATTAATCATGCTCCTCCAGCCAAACATCCTTGAAGTCAATCCAGCCGAGCGGATTCAAACTTACCCCGCGTACGGATGGATGCAGATAGGTACTTAAACGCCTGTGTTGCAGGAATATGATCAATGCTTCCTGACGGAGAGTCTCTTCTATTTCCTTCAACAGCGCTCGGCGTTCCTCCGTGGAATCGGCTGCTACTGCCGCATCAATCCGGCTGATTATCCATGTTTTCCATTCCGTGTCAAAAAAGTTCTGCATGACGCAATCGCGATGCTCATACGCTTCAATTTCACAAACTTCATCCTCCGGGAATACGAGTCCGGAAATACAGAAGTCTACTTGCATCAAGCAATCGTATGGCAGCATTTCCGTATGAATTCCCCATTCGGCCAAACGGTTCATGATCCATATACCGTCTTCATGATATTTAGGATGAAAAGCAAATCGCATAATCTCTCCGCCATAACCGGATTCTACCAGAAGACTGCGGATTTGCTCAGGCTTTATCGGTTCCGGAACATGGGGGCTGCTTGCTTCCGGCCTGAATCCAAAAGCAGGGATCGCTCTTTCACCCCCGAGCTCGGCAATCATATCACCGGGGTGAAGAATTTGGCGCACAGCCTGACGAAAGGCCTCAGACTGCTGCGGCCCTTCTGCTGCGACATTCCAATTCAGAAGAACGCAACCCTGGCAGAGCTTCTCGAGCTCCTGCCACTCTTCCCGTGTTGCCCGCTGGTCCATCCTCATCGTATCCAGACTATGATGAACCTTCGCAAGGAAATCCATATCCTGACTGCAGTCTTCCGGCATGATTACGACTTCCACTTCATCCAGATAAGGACGACCTTCAAAATAATTTTCATTGGCATCCAGTCTGATTCGTCCATTCATCCACTTTGTAAGTTGGAAAGGCCCAGTCCCGATCGGCTGCTTCCAAAACGCTTCCTCTTCCATGCCAACAAAACGGAATGGAAGAATACTAGCTGCAGCAGAGCACATAAAACGGTCAAAGATCCTGTTGACCCGGTTAAGCTTAATGCGCAGCACGCGAGGGCCAATTGTCTCTATACTCTTGACTTCACGCAGCAGCCAGCTGTTGGCGGTTCCCTTCCAAAGTCGTTCCAGTGTGAATTGTACATCTCTCGAAGTAAGTTCTTGACCATTATGGAACCGGACACCCTTACGTAAATAAAATGTCCATTCCGTAGAATTGAAATTGGAACACCAGTAATGGGCGAGCATCGGCACAATTTTGCCCTGCTTCTCATCAAACCTTAACAGCCTGTCAAAAATTTGGCGGATCAGGTGGGAATCAAAGGAATATAGCAGGTCGGCAGGATCAATAGTTAGAGGTGCTTTTAATATAGGAAAAGTAAGTGAATCCCGGCATTGCTCACCCTCACCAGCCTCTTCCTTTTTGTAACCAAACTGATTGTCCAGCCATTCTAAAAATTTGGCCTTGGCATTAGTGCCATCTCCGTATTGAGCGATAAGATCAAATGCCCGTTTATAATCTCCTTGTACCGCCGTCTGTGTGGCATATTCTAACAAATAAGGTTCCTTGTCGGTATGAAATACGATTCTAGACCGGTGACCTCTGCCCAACCCCGGCAGCCAATCAATGAGCTGCTCGCTCTGTAGCTTCTTCAGAATAAGCTTCGCATTACGCGGAGTGCAATATAGAAGCTCGGACAATTCCTCCAGAGTAACCTCAACAGGAGCCGATTCGCCGCCGAAACGTTCATATAGCGTCAGATACCTCTCATCCAGTAACATGTCTGCAGCCCTCCTTATTCAGTCAAGGATTGTGGTTGGCGCAAGTATACACTTTCTAGCACCAAAAAATACTTCCCAGCAAGTTGTTCATCTCCATTAGATAACAATGAAGCATACTCGCTGATTCTCTTTGCCAGCTTTTGAGAGGCATCGGAATCCGGAGCCTCGTGCATGTGGTCCTCTAAGTCCATAGTGTGATCATCACATCGATGCTGCCGCCGAACCGCTCATCAATAGCCTTGAATACCGCTTCAATCTCTTCTGGTCTGCTGATATCTGCGGTAAAAGAAGCCGCCTGTCCACCCGCAGCAGTAATTTGGCTGACCGTCTCGTTCACTAACGAGCTGTCACGATCAACAGCCGCTACTATTGCGCCTTCTGCGGCATAAGCAGACGCCAGCGCTGCTCCAATGCCTCTACCTGCACCGGTAACCACGACAACTTTGCCTGCGAACTCCATCCACCTATCCCCTCTCCCATTGAAACGCACTTTTTTCACATAACGAAACAAATTTCGAAGAAAAAGGGATCCTCTGGCGGAGAATCCCTATATTAAGACTGCTGGGTCAACCGTACAAAAAAAAGGTACGTAGAGAATACACGAGAGCCCCTCTTCAAACTCCGTGGAATTCAATATGTGCCTGTCGGAGGTCTTCCATAGCTATGCCGGCACTTACTCCTGGTCCAGAACCGACGATGACTAGTAAAGGTTTATGGCTCAACCTTACTGCACCTCCATTCAGATAGTGGGTTTATTACACTTTTATTTACAAGCCTATTTTACAGATTACGGTCCGAATACCGGTGCTAATTTGGATTCAGATAGTTGCTCGCCAAGACCAAAATATTCGCAGAAATTCATAATCATCGGATTCCATTTCGAAGGATCGACATAGTTTGAGTTAGCATTCATTAGAAGAAAATCTTCGATATGAACTTTTTCGATACGTACTTCAATGGCAGCAAGGGAACTTGGTTGTTCGAATGGATGTATCTTCACAAATTTAGCTTCCAGATGGACGGGGCATTCTTTGACACGTGGTGCTTCAACAAGTTGTGACGGAAGTTGGGTTAACCCTGCGATACCGAATTTATCTGCTTCATACCTATAGCCTCTCAATGCTTTGGATTCTGGCACCGGATTACGTCCTGTTAATAGGGTTAGCCGCTCAACAGCAGGAATCAAGTCAATGGATGGGAGATTAAGTACACACTCTTGTTCACGGATTAAGTTCTGAACGGTCTGAGACTTGCTGCTTATACCCAGCATACACGATTGATTGAGCCACCATGCAGAGGATATCGGAGCCAAATTTGGCGTTCCGTCTTCATTAATAGTACTTATAAGCACGACAGAGGTGCCAAAGTAAAGAATTTTAGGTTCGATTACCGTATGCATAACAAACTCACTTCTCCTCTAAGATCAATTTTCCATTAATTTATCACACGCCTTTGACGGGGTATAGGGATACGGAATAAGACAGCAAGATTTCGAAAATGCATCCCGGTAATGGAGGCCTCTTTCAAACTAAAAATTATCATCGAAGTAAAAAAGAGGCCGGAAGCGGCCCCCAACTCCATAATGGTTTCGTAATAAGATGTACGCTTAAAGCACAATCGGGATGAATCCATCCTTCTTGTACTGTGCAAAAGGGAGATGTCAAAAAGAATTTTCACCTGAAATCCTTCTTCATGCAGTTCTTGCCCATATAATAACCCATGAATGGCTTTACCCACGTCTTGTTGATGCGCTTGAATATTATTTGTTTGCTGACATGATACTTCCTCCTCATCGATATCATTACGTTATGGTCGGATAGCGGCGCTTAGCGTCCAGTTTGTTAATGAGAAGCGCGACGATCACAATCAAAACGATACGCAAATCGTGATTTCGAAAAATAAATTTATTACTCCAGCGCTGGAGCAGTTTATTAACTTGCTGATAAACGCTTATGACAGTTGACAAGACGACAAATAACGGCAGACGATTTGAACAGCACCCCGTCAAGTAGACAGTACAAATAATAAAAACAGTTAAGCGGCCTTGTTCCTGAATTCCATCGGACTAAGGCCGTTTAATTTTGCTTGTAATCGCTTATTATAAAAAAAGATGTAGTCCTCAATGTCCTTCTTAAGCTCATCAAAAGTTTCATATTTATGTAAGTAATATTTCTCGCACTTTAAAGTCCCCCAGAACGACTCCATTGGACCGTTATCGATACAACGACCAACTCTAGACATGCTCTGTGACATCTTGTTTTCGTCCAAAAGCTTCTTGAAGTCCAGCGACGTGTATTGAAAACCACGATCACTGTGAAGCATCGGTTTGCTTCCTGGAGCTAATTGGGCAGCTTGTTCTAGGGTTTGGAATACCAGCGGATTGTTATTTGAATGTCCCAAAACATAAGAGACAATAGATTTATCATGGAGATCTAGAATAGCGCTTAAATAGGCTTTCTGACCTTGTCCATATTTGAATTCGGTCACATCTGTTACCCACTTCTCATTTGGAGCTATTGCTTGAAACTCTCGGTTCAAAAGGTTCTCTGCCACCTGTTGTGGAGTAGAACGCATGTATTTCGGTTTCTTCCTACGGATAACGGACTGAATCCCCTGTAGCTTCATTAGCCGGTATATGCGCTTATGGTTAATCTGTTTTCCAGTTTGTTTACGTATATGTAGGGTTAATTGACGGTACCCAAAGGTACGCTCTACTTTTTCGTAGATGTTCATCATCACCTGAGCCAACTGTTCATTCTCCAGCTCAAGAGAGCTGGGTTGGCGACTTAACCACTTGTAATAACTTGAGCGTGCAATTCCTGCAATCTCACAGAGAAGCTGTATACTCATTGACTCATCCTTGTGAAGTGCTTGAACAGCAAGGTAAGTCGTCTCTCGTCGTCTATGACCTAGCGTCGCCTTCTTTCGAGTTCCTCTAACTTTTTTAAGAATGCATTTTCGGCCCGAAGCCGCTCAATTTCATACTCCATTTGTTTCATTTTGAGTTTCTGTTGATCGGCATCTGTTAGCTCTTCAGGTGCTTTCTTTCTCCCTCGGCCATCTTTTAACGCATCCTGACCACCATCCTCGAACTTCTTCACCCATTGGTATACTTGTTGGTAAGAAACCTTGAACTGTTCCGCTGTTTGTTGGTAGTCATGCTGATTCATCAGGCAATACTGAACAATCTCGATCCGTTCCTTCCACGTTGTAGAGCGACCCTTTGTCATAGCTTTTGCTTCCCCTCTGTAGGCTTTTAAGCTGCTATGACCATTATACTTCTTAATCCAGTCGGAGAGCTGTCTCGTGCTTGAGATCTTGTATTTATCTATAATCTGGTATTGAGACAATCCGCCCTCAAGATAATCTTTCACCGCTAGAAGTTTAAGCTCTGCACTATAACTCCGATTTCTTTTACGGCTTTCCAGTCCTTCATAACCAGACGATTTGTAGCGTCGCTGCCATCTCATTAAAGTGGTCTTGTTAATCTTATATTTCTTAGAAGCAGCTAGAAAACCAATTTCTCCCCTAGAAACTTCTTCAATGATATTGAATTTCTCTATTGCATTATATTTTTCCCTGGCCATGAAAAAGCTCCCCTTACAGTAACAGGTTTTATTTTTTCACCTGTCTACCGTAGGGGGAGCATATCAATCACGGCTGCCGTTTCTAATTTTTAAATGAACTCTTTTCCATTTCAGTCACTCCGGGTATAGTCCGCTGCCTGTCTAGGGATGATCCAAAAAATGATATTTATAACTACAATGCGATTTTTGACGCTGATACATGATCATCGCAATAACTCTCGACAACTACTATTACTGGGTTATTTGCTGGCATGATTTTTTTTTTAATTCGGCTAAGGATATAAGTTCTTGTCCATTTCGGTTAACGATATAAGTTTTCGTCCTTGACTTTGGACAAGAACTTATATCGTTATAACAAAAAAACCGCGATCTTCGCGGTTTCTAATGCAAATATGTTCTTGTCCTCTGACAATTTCTTATCGCATTCAATAATGGGCGGCTTTTAATAGAGCGTTTATGGTCGTCTCATTGAGCATTTCTTATGATAATTATTAAAATAATTCAATAATCCTATTAGCGACCTCTCTACGCAAATGCGTGAGATAACTCGGGCCGCCGGATCGTGCCAGCAGCCCGCATTAAACTCCCTCGATTACTTAAATAACAAAGCAGCTTAGCATTCGACTTCCTAAACCCGTATAAGCTTATCCGGGTTTCTTATGACGTAAATTCTGTTAAACTTTCCGTGTTGGTTTTGGCCGATCTACCTGTGAGAAAGAAAACAGCTGCCGATGGCTGCCGTCCGTTATTCGCACGTCTAATAAAACCCTTGGAGCGATTCAATTAATACCTTAAAACGGTCCACCTTCAAGAGGTAATAAATCCTCTTCCCCTCCCTGCACTCCTGAATGAATCCTTCATCCTTCAATTCCTTCAGATGGTACGACAGCTTGGACGACGAAATATCACCCAAACGAAGCTTCAGATCCTCCGGACAGATCGCATTAGCGAACGCCGAACAAACAGGTGCCTGGTAACCCTGCTGTCTGCCCTCTTTCAGCAGCATCAGTATTTTTAGCCTTATTGGATCGCTGAGTACTTTAGCCGCTTTGGCTACCGCATTTTCATCATTTTGTCTCATGAAAAAACTATATCAGAAATTCCTTGACATTTCAATTTTATTTGAAATATAATCGCTCTAGTACATTTCAAAATAATTTGAAATATAGGAGTGATCTATTCATGTCTTCAGATCCGCAAGCCCGGTTTCATCCCGCATCGCCCGATATCCCTGCCTCGAAACAGCGAGCCTTAGGGTGGATCCTAGCGCTGCTCGCCTTGGCCCAGCTCATCTATTCGCTTGACATCAACATCGTCTTCGTCGCCCTCCCGGAGATCGGTCAAGCGCTCGGATTTTCTAAGCAGTCGTTGCAGTGGGTGGTAAGTGCGTATACGATTTTTTGCGGAGGATTCCTGCTTCTTGGGGGGCGCGCCGCCGATTTAATTGGACATAAACGGATGTTTATTTTCGCTTTAGCCCTCTATGCGATATCGTCCTTACTCGGTGGACTTGCATGGAACTCGCTGGTCATTATTATCGCTCGAGCTATCCAAGGCGTTGGTGCCGCATTCCTTTTCCCGGCTACCTTGTCCCTCATCAACAGACTGTTCGATGAGGGACCCCGCCGGAATCGCGCGCTTGCCGTATGGGGAGGTGCCGGGGCCAGCGGACTGACGATCGGTTCGTTGTTAGGGGGATTGTTAACTGATGGGTTCGGTTGGGAAGCCGTCTTTTATGTCAATGTGCCGCTTGCGGGGATCGTTGCATTGGCCGCCATCTTCCTCATCCCTCACGACGCGTCGAAAGAAGAGAAGCGCCGCTTCGATATCCCCGGTGCCGTTACAGTGACCACAGGCGCCACCCTCCTGGTATATGTTCTCGTGCAGGGCCCCGAGTTCGGTTGGACTTCCCCAAGTATCTTGGTTTGCGCCATCCTTTCCTTGATACTACTGGTGGTCTTTGCCGTAATTCAAGCACGAAGCGTCGACCCTTTAATGCCGCTTCATCTGTTTCACAACCGCAGCTTGGCTGCGGGTGTCATGATTACTTTTATTTTCATGGGGACGTTCGGCGCGCTGCCGTATTTCCTTACCATCCTCTTTCAGAACGTGCATGGATACAGCGCTCTGATGACTGGGCTCGCCTTTCTTATTCCTTCCCTGGCAATAGCCGTGGGCACTCAGCTCGGCGAACGGCTGGCAACCCGTTTCGAGGCTCGAAGTACACTGCTGATCGGCATGCTTATCGGCGTTGCCGGTACGCTGCTGATTCCGATAGGCGCACATATCGAAAGTAATTATCTCAGCATCGTTCCGGGACTCGTGATATCGGGGATTGGCCAAGGTATTACCTGGACCGGCATGTGGGTCGCAGCATCGAGCGGCGTAGCCGAAGAATACCAAGGCGTCGCTTCCGGGATTGCTTCAACCACGTTAAACATTGGCAACGCTGTGGGACTTGCTATTCTAATCGCCGTGGCCAACGAGGGGATTCATGGAAAAAGTGGGGAAGTACTGCTCGAAGCCGTCGCCGCAGGCGAACGGACAGCTATCTACCTAGCAGCATTGGGTATTCTTCTCGGCGCTCTGGTTGCATTGTTTTTGCCGCGAAGACGAAACCATTACTGAAACAACACCCTTGCAGGTGTCATAGGATAGTAAGTAATAGACTTTCTTTAAAATAAAAACAGCGGTAGCCTTGGACTGAAAAATGAAGTTCTAGACTGCCGCTGTTCAATTGAATTAACAAACCCAATTAGGATTCCTGTAGAGCGTTAATTTTGCACTTTGCATTAAAACGAGCGACTCCGGTACGATGGGTTAGTCACGGGTCATAGCCCTTTAGCCATCTTAAGGAGGTCGCTCTATCTTGAATTTTAAAGCTCAAGCCAAACAAAATCAACTACTAGAACGCATTTCAACCCAGCACCTTGTCGTCGGCATCGACATCGCCCAGCAGTCCCATGTTGCTCGCGCTGTCAACTTCCGTGGAATCACACTCGGCACTCCGCTTCACTTCTCCAACAACGATGCTGGCTTTAACCAACTGCTGCAGTGGATGAAAGATTTGCAGGAAACGCACCAACTAAACGACACCATCATCGGTATGGAACCAAACGGCCACTACTGGCTCAGCCTCGCTGCCTGGCTCAGTGACCGGAGCCTCGAGGTCGTGCTGGTAAACCCTCATCTCGTCAAAAAGAACAAGGAAAACCGAGATAATACACCTTCCAAAAGCGACATTAAGGATGCCTTGGTTATCGCCGACATGGTGAAAAACGGCTATTATACTATCATTAAAGAAACCAGTAAAGTGTTCCTAGAACTGCGAGTGCTCATGGTGAACCGGGAGACAATCGTCCATCGTCTTGTCAGCGTCAAGAACCATATCCATCGCTGGGTCGACATTGTGTTTCCAGAGCTGAGGCAGGTATACAAACACCTCATTGGCTCCGGGTCACTCGCTACACTGCGTCTCTTTCCAATGCCTGCTGATCTTCAAAAGCTCACCATTCGCCAGGTAATCAACGGCTGGAGAACAGTCATGAAACGTCACAGTGGTGAACGAAGAGCTGGTGAACTGCTGGCGCTGGCAGCTCGCTCAGTCGGCGCAAAGCATGCCGAGAAAGCCTTTAAGCTTCATATACATCAGCTGCTGGCCGAATATGATCTGGCTATGGAGCAGCTACAGGTAATCGAGGATGAAGTGGCGACTGCTCTGGCCCGTATTCCACTGGCCAAACCGCTGCTCGCAATGAAGGGGATGAGTATCTTGTCTGTCGCCGGCATTCTAGGTGAAGCTGGAGATCTCAGCGGCTATGCACATGGCAATGCGTTGGCATGCAGGTCTCAACCTAGCTGAAGCAAGTTCGGGCAAGTGGAAGGGACAATTGTCCATCAGCAAACGTGGCCGACCAAGACTTCGACATGCCCTGTTCATGGCAACCATGGCCCTCATTATGAACGATGAAACGTTTAAACGACAGCACGAAGTGAATGTAAAGACGAAAAGCATGAAGCCAATGCGCTCAGTGATGAAGCTTTGCGGCAAGCTGGTTCGTATTCTGGTTGCCATAGCTCGCAACGGTGAGGCTTATGAACCGGATCGAGCTCTTCCTCTTCCTATGAAACAGGTTGCTTAATCGTTTCACGCTCCGCACAAAAACTGGCTTATTCACAGGATTTCAAGATTGCACGGAGTACCGGATTGCATTAAACAAAAGGGCATCGACCCGTACCGTTAGGATTACCGGCCTCCACCCTCTGGATAGGCGTAACGAAGGAATGAAAGGGCATCGACCCGTCGAGAAATGGGAGTGAAAGCTTCCGGAGGTGCGTGGAGCAGCGTGCAGCAGACCAACAAAAAAGGAGCGAAAACTCGCCCCTTCTGTTCCCGCATGCTCGCCGGTTACTCATTTAGACGACTCGCGCCCCATTCTATCCGGCTTATGATTTATCTTTTGGTGAGATCCTGCGAATAAGCGAGCATTCGTGAGAAAACTAAATCGTACCGAGGGAGTTTAATAACTCGATCTGATGCTTTTGGGGATCACGGCCTTGTATAGAAGTTCTTGTCCTAATACGGCTTTGTATAGAAGTTCTTGTCTTGAGCTCACGACAAGAACTTCTATACAAAAAATAAAAAAGCCTCAGTATTTGCGACTTCGATTGTATAGATGTTGTTGTCATCTGACACCACGACAAAACTTCTATACAAAAAGTTCAATGCTTCATGTACTTTATTCTCTTCCATTCCCTTGGTACATGTAGCCAAAACACAGGACTGAAGCATTTATCATAACGCTTATCATGTGAGAACTTCTGAATGTAATTTCTAATTGAATCATTTAGAGTTCTTACATCCTCAATAGTAACACTACTATGTTCAAACTTATCATAAACGTCTAGGGGGATGTCAAAGCTCTCGTAATCTAACCCCATTTCACTATACCAACCTTCTCTGTAAACACTTTTAGGACCTGCCATTCCATGAGGGCAACCGTACCTCTCCCGATTTTCCTCTGAACAAAAACACCACCAAGATACACCGTAAATGGCAATACCAATCGTGGTGAGCTCAGTTATAAGACTCTCGACTAACATCGGGTCACTAATTATGTCTATATATCCAGACCCTACTGGTTGAGTTTGATGATTTTCTAAGGTGTTTTCTATATTCTTGGAAGATTCCGTTATTTGACCTCAAATATTCCATGTACTTCAATTCTAAACACCTTCTAAAAAGTCATTGGCATCGCCTATGGCGATTGTATCAGAAATTCAACTATACTGCCCGTTAGCTTAATAAATCGTGCATTTTTCGGGGGTCTCGGGGCTGTATAGAAGTTCTTGTCTAAATACGGCTTTGTATAGAAGTTCTTGTCTTGAGCTGACGACAAGAACTTCTATACAAGAAATAAAAAAAGCCGCTGTATATGCGACTTTGATTGTATAGATGTTGTTGTCGTGGACACTTATAATGTGTCACATTATATATCGCTATTAATACTCTATTTCTCCACATGTATGGATTGTTATCGGAGGACTCAGCAGTATCTAAATTCACAAAAACAAAATCTCTTGGACTTGTGTTGTAGAATTTGTACGGACGATATAGGGCGACAGCGGTGGTGCTGTCCCCCTTGCTATCTCCCTGCTCCGCCTTACCAGCCATATTACTCATATCCGCCTCTTGCCTCATTCTATCCGAAACAATATGTTTACTGAGTTACCCCCCAGAAGGACTGTCAATAGGCAGTCCTTCTCACCATAATGTCTTTTACCTTCCAATGAACTGGACATTGGATATATCCTCTCAAAGCCTTTTATCAACGCTTCAATCTGCATTATTGCTGCAAAATACCACGACAATTCATACTTCACTTAACCATTTATACCATAAAACTACCACGCTATCCTGCCCGTTACTTCAAAGAACAACGGCAGCCGATCATGTGCTGGCTGCCGTCGTATCTTGTGGAACTATCGTTCCCCTTTAGCTTAATCATTCATCCTTCCTTGCCAGCAATGCCGATAATTCTAATGGTTTTAAGCATAATAAAAATAATTTAATGACGTACCTACGACAAATACTAATCCAATAATTAATATACTTAGTGGTTTAGATACTTGCTTATTTGACTTGCCACTCTTCTCAACGACGAAGAAAGAAAGCCCAAGAAGTATACCAAAGATAAGGGGCTTCAAGTCAGGTACCCATTTCTCAATAAGTGTGTTGGAAAAGAGTGATATCATACACGCACATGTGAAATATAACGGAATGCGCAGTTTCATGGGTTTTCTCCAATTGGTTAGTTATTTTATCAAATATCGTGTTTATTTGTGTATAATCTCCTCGGACGCCTCTTCCGTAATAAGTACATTAGAATGTATAGACTAAAATCGTAAATTTCTTTTAATGGTGTTTATAAGTTATTTACTACAAATAAATAATACCACATATTGAAACTATTCTGTCCAACAGCTTAATGACAAAAAAAGCAGGCTGCCGTGGTAGCGAGCTGCTCCTGGATGGGCTCTGAACTAACGTTCTCCGATAGCTTAATGCCTCAATCGAATTTCAAGCTAAAACTTCATACTTAGTCCAGCTATTGTTAGTTTGGACTTCTTTCTGCAGTTGACGCAACCCATTATTATTCAAACGATATGCAAGTATCATTTCTTTCGTTAAATCGATTACCAATGGATCTCGCAATGCTTCTTCTACTAATATAAATCTAGCTTCAGAAACCTCATTACCATCGCTACAAACAGTACCCGAAGTTACTTCCATTTCAAATACTAAATATATTCCATGTTCACTACCATTCGGAATAGCTCTAATCCCATCTCTCATACCAATAAGGCTTTTTACTTTGGCTGTCAATCCACTTTCTTCTTGCACTTCTCTTATTGCGGCTTCCTGAAATGTTTCTCCTTCGTCAACAAAACCTCCTGGTAACATCCAGCGCCCATTATTTGCGCCATAAGTAACTTTTACAAGAAGAACATGATCGTCTTCTACAATTAAACCAGCTGCAGTACAAGATACGTTCATCTCCACACACCTCCGCCAACTAATTTATGGTAATTATAACCTATGACCATTATAGTGTTAAATAATTAAAACCTATCTTTTTATTTGAATAACCTATAATAAAAGAAGAGGCGATTATTAAGCATAACTGCCCTTTAGCTTAATAAAAAAGAGCAGCTGCCGTTGTGACAAACTGCTCCGGTGGATGGCTGAACTAACGTTCCCCGTTAGCGCAATGATCTACGACGATTCTTGAGGATTTACCGGCGTCGGAACGGTAGGTATTATCCCCTGTGCATATTGCTATGCTTTTGCAGTGATTTCATTTTGAGATTTACCAGTCCAATACCTAAGATAATTAGAACAAGTCCCACCACCATCTTCGTAGTAATCGTTTCTCCCAAAAAGAAAACGCTGATCACTATAGCAATGAGTGGGACCAGAAAGTTAAACGATCCGATTTTTCCGGCTTCGCCTGATCTGACAAGCAAAAAGAAAACAAGCCAGGTTAGCGCCGTACAGAAGACCGCAATAATCGACAATGTCGAGATGAATTGCTGATTCCAAATGATATCCGTCCAATTCTCAACGGTTGTCCCCGCAACTAACAATACAATTCCACCAAAGATCATCTGAAGAGTAGTCAACCAGATCGCATCGACTTTAGTAGATGTTTTCTTCATATAAATCGTACCGAATGTCCACGTAATTGTGCTGGCTAAACCAAGCAAGATGCCAAGGATCGAAATATTACTAGAGCCATCGGTTATGCTGATAACAGCAACTCCTATGAAGCCTAGAATAAGGCCAACTATTTTGAAACCGTTCATGGATTCACCCAACCACAACCAAGCTCCAATTCCAAGTAAAACGGGTTGCATAAAAACGATCGTCGAAAATAAACCGGCAGGCATCATATTCAGTCCAAACGTTTGAAAGCCGAAAAAGAGAATAATATTTAGCAATGCGGAGATCAGGTAAATATGCCAAGTATCCTTCAAATTAATGTATTTATAACGTGGTAAAGCGAACAGAAGCAAAATGAAACCTCCGATCGTGATCCTCAAACCGGCGAAGAGCAATGGTGTTGCAAATTCGAGCGCATATTTAGATAACGGCCAGTTCACCCCCCACATCGCTACTAAAAACGTTAAAAGCAAAAAAGTATGTGCTTTTGAAAGCTGCATGAATTATCAGTCCCCTTTGTATAATGGTGTTCACTTATGGTACAATACCTCAAAAAATAAATAAAATGCATTATTGTCATTAAGGGGATATCAAATTTGTTATGAATATTTCTCAACTCATATTGTTTGTGAAGATCGTTGAGACCGGTAGCTTTACCAAGGCTGGGGAACAACTGCATATGTCGCAACCTGCTGTAAGCCGCGCCATCTCTACACTTGAATCAGAATTAGGAGTTACTCTCATGATACGGGAACGAAGAAACGGGGTTATTCATCTTACCGATATTGGCGCGCGCCTGCTTGTCATATTCAGAGAGATTTTAAATGGATTTAATAAGGTTGAGCAGGAGGTGACCGCTGAAAAAGGCTTTGAAGTTGGCACCGTTCGTGTTGGTGTATTCCCAATTGTGTCCGCGCACTTCTTGCCGAAAATACTGCGAATCATTGGGGAGAAACACCCAGGGCTGACATTCGAACTGTTTGAAGGGACAATCGAAGAGATTAAAAAATGGCTAGAATCCAGAATAATCGATGTCGGATGGATTATTCCGCCATGCAACGAACTTGAAACGATTCCTTTCTTTCGTGATGAATTATGTCTGGTCCACCGGGATGATCATCCATTGCAAAGTCGTCAAACAATTCATATAACGGATTTAGATAATGAGCCTATGATTGTGTGCCAAGGTGGTTTTGTAACGCCGATTATCGAGTTATTCAAAGAATTCGGAACCACTTTGCACGCCAAATATAACGGCCACAACATAAACACGGCGTTGAGTATGATTCAAGAAGGGCTTGGCGTCTCGATCGTTTCGAGAACATCTTTGTCACTATCGTCACTGCCGCCTAATGTTCGCGTCAGGACAATTGATCCGCAACCCGTTAGAGAGATTCACCTGGCTGTTCCTTCTTTAAAGGAGTCTTCGCACGGGGTGAAACTCTTCATTCGGACTGCAAGAGAGCTGTATTTATCTGAGGATCGGATCCAATAATGTGCATCTTTACGCATTACAGAATACTCTCAAAACATCGCAGTACCCCGAATAACTAAAGAAAAGGTATGATCAGTCGCCTTTTAAAGTATACAAAGTAGAGATTGGCTTCCAATTGTCTAAAGAAAATTTCGGCGCTGGTTCAGCAGTGGCGGCTGACAATCACACTGTCATCATCGAGTTCCGCGTCCACGATGTCGATGCCGAATACGAGCGCTTGAAGTCGTTTGTTGATGAGTGGGTAAAGGAACCAACCACTATGCCGTGGGGGAACCGCACTGTGTTGTTTCGCGATCCCGACGGCAATCTGGTTAACCTCTTCACGCCGATGACCGAGGAAGCGATCAAACGGTTCAGCGGTAGACGTTGACGGATAGTTGAAATGATTTACTGAGCGCTTCATAGAAAGAGACCATAGCAACGAGCTATGGTCTCTTCATTTTATCTAGGTTCTTCATTTTTTTTGAGAAATACACACTGTTGAACTATCGTTCCTCGTTAGTTGAAATCACAGATGATAAAAATATCCAGTATAAAAGCGAAACAATGCATGCTAAATTGAATTGTGTTAGATGATGTAATTTAATCTGATTAATGGGCTAATAAAGGGGCAAAAAGATGACTAAAGATAATTTTGACTACTATACAGACAAAGAATTTGAGTGGACAGGGATACTGAAATATTACCAATCCCCCAACTTCATACATAAGAAGGGAACAATATTTACTATCGAAATAAAGACTCATAAACCGCTTGATGACATAGATTCCAACATGGTTTCCTCTTTAGCATCTTTTTGGACTTGGGGAGAAGATAGAAGAATTAAGGCTTTTAAACTTAAAACACATCAAGTAGCTGATACGCTAATTTTTCTCGAATTCCTTACTATACGTAAGAGCCAGAGATACGACGAAATCAAGCTCTTCCTCTTTGATTTAGGTTCGTTTTTAGAGCTGTGTGAATATAGAATCGAAGCCATTAAGGTTAATGAAGTCTTATGAATAAACAGCTGCCGAATGATTGCCGGCAGCTGTTTTGTTGTTGAACTAAAGTTCCTCTTTAGATTAATCGGTTATGCGTAAATATCAAGCCCGACAATGCGATTATCGCCTTCATCAACTACGAGAACAAGAGAACTTGCAAAAACAACGAAAGTACGAATAGCGACAGATTCACGTAATTTCTCTTCTAGAAGCCATCCTGTGGGAGATAGAAAAACAGAACCTGTATCAGCAAAAAATGTGTTTTGGAAAAAGTGTTGCAACTTTTCAGTTTCACGAGTAATTAGTGGGATAATATCTTCTTTTCGAATAGAAAAATACTTTAAACTCCGTCTCCAAGTTGCCAGGTTCAAGTCATCGCTTCGATATAAATCTGTTACAACTGGATAAATCCCGTCTTTAAGCTTATTTTCTATAATCATTTTTGAAGTTGGCTTTAATCCCCTTACATTAATCCTTTGCAGCACACCGTCATTGTAAACACCTTTAACATTTGTATAATGCGGTATGATTTCTGTACTAATTAGGTTGATTGAAGTCTCATTTGGTGTTGGAATTTGAGTCATTGCATCAGAGCCAATTATCACAGAATATGCAGCAAATAGTTGTCCCACTTCACTGATGTCAGTTGGTTCCAAGGAGGATTCAAACCTCTTCATTTGAAAGGAGCTTTGATAAATACTTTCATCTAGATTAGGCTTTTCAATTTCCACTAGCCATTGAAACATAAATATCCAAACCTCCGTAAAAATTCATACTTAATGGCTCTTAGATTAAAACGATACACCATAAACCTAATTTTAGCATAATTGGAACTATCCTCCCTCTATGGAGAATCGTTTTTCTCTTAAATGCTCCTGCTTTCGTAGAATTATAACGTGTTTCTACAACTACAAAACAACAAGTGGATGGGATGAAGTTCAAGATGATGTAAATTCTGGGGCGAATAAAAGGCAAGAATACACTCTCCTAAACCACTCCATTAAAAAAGTGGCTATTTCGGAAATGTATGGTCGCACCTTTGGATCTCCACATTGGCTCATGGCGGTCAACCCTCCCATGTCTCACAGAGTCTACGCTCCCACATTCCTTCATTCAACCTATCCATGAGGTGGAGGTCGGATATGCTGCCCGACAGGATCTTCGTCCGTATGTTAGTTTTGTTCCGACTCATCCGTGCTTCATTTGTCTGTAACTTTGTATTGGCTTTCTTCTTCTATGAAAAACGTGAATCTAAGCTGCTAACGATACTTCCGTGAACCGGGGGATATCCTGCAACATCTTTTCTTCACTAAACCAATGCCCCTTTTTTATGACACCAAAGAGAATCCGAATGAGCTTACTGCAAAGCGCAATGAGTGACTGCATCTTTTTCAATGGATTGGTTGGCCGTTTTGTATAGTACTGATGTAATGCCTTAAAAGCACAATTCTTTGCTACCAGTGGCATCATGACGCGAAATAGTAGCACTCGTAGTCGCTTACGACCGCGCTTCGTTATCTTCGTCTGTCCCTTGTGTTTACCCGAGGTATTTTCTTTTAGGTTCAAGCCCGCCAGCTTAATAATTTGCTTAGGATGTTGGTAACGTTCAATGTCACCAACTTCAGCGAGAAAACCAGCGATGCTATCCCGACCAATTCCTTTAATGGCCAGTAATTGCTTCACATGAGGGATTTGCTCCAGGAGCTCATCCAGCTTTACTTCAAGTTCTTCAAACTTACTTTCAAGCAGCTCGTACTGTGTTAACAGTAGCTTGAGCTCTAGTTTTGCTAATGCTGCACCTTCTCTTATACCCACGGATCGGCTTGCGGCTGCTTTCAAACTCCTCATACGTTCTATACCAAGACCGCGTTTGGCAACCTCTCTGAGATGCCTCAGCAGGGATTCCTCTGACTGAGAAACCAGCTCATACGGCAACAAACAAAGACCGAGCATCTGGCGTGCAGACTTGCATTCCCAATCCTTAAACACCGTGAGAAACTCAGGAAAGTACCGATCCAACCAATTATGAACGCGGCCTTGCACCACACGCAGGTCAGTGGACAGATGATCGCGGATTTTCATCGCTTCCCTAAGTTCGGCATAGATGCCCTGCGGCAGATTAGGTACGGCGTATCTTCCGTCTTTGACGAGCTGTGCAATGACTTTGGCATCTTTAATGTCGTTCTTGGTCGGCGAATTGTCGTCCAATTCTTTGCTTTTCTTCACGTGTAACGGATTAACCACGACGCATAAAACTTGTTGTTCTAGCAGGAAACACGCAAGGTTCAGCCAGTAATGGCCGGTCGGTTCCATGCCAACAACGACGTCCTTAAACCCTTGCTCCGTCGCAATTTTATGAAACCAGCTAACGAACAATTCAAAGCCCTCTCGGTTATTTTCAAACGTAATTGTCCTCCCCAGTTCGACTCCGCGGTAGTCTTGCGCTCGGGCCACATGTTTGAACTTTGCAATGTCGACACCGACAATTAATGTAGAAGAAGTGATTTGATTAATGCGTTCATTTTGAGTAAAATTCATTTTGTACTCTCCTTGGTTTGTATTTGGATCCGGTCGCTGGCCAGCATCTGGGACCCACATACATCATACCAAGGAGTCTTTTTGTTTCTCAAATCTTGTATTTCTTCATAATAGGAATGCTGCCCGTTAGCTTAATAAATCGTGCCATATTAAAGTGTCACCCCACTTTGAGAATACCAATTGATCTTGCACAGTTTCGATTAAGATGAATTCAAAAAAAGACGATGTCCAATTGTCTTCATCGTTGAAAAATGTTAATGACATGATTGCTTCTATAAGCTTACATAAATACAATAAATCAGTTCTGTCGGGAATGAGATCAAGTTCTTGTCATTATCTTGTGACAAGAACTTGATCCCATAACATAAAGAAGCCGCGTAAATCGCGGCCCTTAATGAGATAATGTTCTTGTCATCCGACAAGTATCAAACAGGAGGGAGCAATTCGTTCAGATGTCATTGACTCGACTGAAATTGTTGTTAGTTTCGGAGATGATGCATGATGAAATATCGAGGAGAACAAAGACTGAAAATTGTTTTACGTCAGGAACTCCGGAACTTATATATTAATGATGATCACGGAAATATCATGCCAATTGAGGAATTTATTTTACTCAAATAAAAAGAGAAAGCGCAATAAACAGCGCTTTCTCTTTCTTCTACTGCCCCCACGAGCGGGGGCAGGCTTTGTTTGGGCATACGTGGTGTAAGGGGATGGAGGGTTTGTATCTATGGAGGAAAGCATAGGCTTCCGAAGTGCCCTCTCCCAAAGCCATTACCCTACACCGCCTCGATTGCCTTCCCCGTAAACTGGCTATTATACAAATCCGCATAGAACCCGCCTTGCACAAGCAACTCTTCATGTGTGCCCTGCTCGATAATCGAACCCTGGTTCATCACAAGAATCAGATCGGCGTCGCGGATCGTCGACAAGCGGTGAGCGATAACGAAGCTTGTTCTGCCTTCCATCAGATGACCCATCGCCTTCTGAATGTAGACCTCTGTTCGTGTATCGACACTGGAGGTTGCCTCGTCAAGAATCAGAATGGACGGATCAGCCAATATTGCCCGGGCAATCGTAAGCAGCTGCTTCTGCCCTTGCGAAATATTGGACGCTTCTTCATTCAGAATCGTATCGTAGCCATCCGGCAGCGTCCGGATAAAGTGATCCGCATGCGCGGCTTTAGCTGCGTTTACAACATCCTCTTCCGTTGCTCCTTCACGTCCATAAGCGATATTGTCACGGATCGTTCCGTTAAAGAGCCATGTATCCTGCAGCACCATTCCGAACATGCCGCGCAAATTACTGCGTTTCAGATCCGTAATGTTCATGCCGTCGATCGTAATTTTCCCGTCGTTCAGTTCGTAGAACCGCATGAGCAGGTTAACGAGCGTTGTTTTACCTGCACCTGTTGGGCCAACAATGGCAACCGTCTGACCGGGCAGCACGTCGATGTTCATGTTATCGATCAAAGTCTTGTCAGCCGTATAGCCAAACTTCACATGATTGAAATGCACCGAACCCTTCGGACGTGCAATGGTTTTCGCCGGATTAGCCTCCGGTACTTCCTCTTCCTCATCCAGAACTTCAAATACGCGTTCCGCAGAAGCGATTGTTGATTGAATAACGTTCGAAATATTCGCCAGCTGCGTAATTGGCCAGGTGAATTGTCTTGTATATTGAATAAAAGCCAGAATATCACCGACTTCAATCGCGCGCTTCGTTACGAGAATACCGCCAACGATGCTGACAAAGACGTAGCCGATATTACCGATAAAGCTCATGATTGGCATAATAATACCGGAGATGAATTGAGCACGCCAGCCGGCATCATAGAGCTGATCATTCATTTCATTAAACTTCTCGATCGATTGGCGCTCACGGCCAAATGCTTTAACGATCTTATGGCCGGTGTACATCTCTTCCACATGGCCGTTTAGTTTGCCAAGCTCCGCTTGCTGTTTGACGAAATATTTTTGCGAGCGTTTGGCAATAACAGCCGTTGCGGCCAAGCTCACCGGAATCGTCAAGAAGACGATTAACGTCATCAGCGGGCTGATCGTGAGCATCATGACAATAATACCAACCAATGTAATGACCGATGTAATCAGCTGAGTTAAGCTCTGCTGCAGGGTGTTGGCAATATTGTCCACGTCATTCACGACACGGCTTAATATTTCACCGTTAGACTTGGAATCAAAATATTTAAGCGGCAGCCGGTTAAACTTCGCATTCACCTGCTTGCGCAAATCATAAACCGTATTCTGCGCTACGCCCGCCATCAAATACTGCTGGATATAGCTGAACACGGAGCTGATGAGATACAGGACGACGAGAATAACCAAAATTTGATTGATCGCATCGAAATCAATCCCCGGTCCGCCGGTCTGCTTGCCAAAAAAGCCTTCGGACAGCTTCGTCATCGCTTTACCCATAATTTTCGGGCTCACGATGCTAAACACCGTGCTAAGTATTGCTGTAAGCAGTACCAGCATGAGCTTGGTTTGATGCGGCTTCAAATAAGCCATTAAACGAAATAGTGTTCCTTTGAAATTTTTCGGCTTCTGCACGGGCATCCCGAACCCGCCGGGTCCTCCCATGCCAGGTCCTTTGCCGGGACCGCCGGGCGGTCGGCCATTTCCTTTTTGCTGGCTCACGCGATCTCCTCCTCAGACAGCTGCGACGATACAATCTCCTTGTAAACCTCGCAAGTTTGCATAAGTTCCCTGTGGTTGCCGATTCCAGCAATCCGCCCTTCATCCAGAACGATGATGCGGTCGGCATCCATGACCGTACTTACGCGCTGCGCGACAAGCATAACCGTTGCATTGCCGACTTCAGACTTCAGTGCCGCACGAAGCTTCGCATCCGTCTTGAAGTCAAGCGCCGAGAAGCTGTCGTCAAACACATAGACTTCCGGTCTTCTCACTAATGCGCGGGCTATGGACAAGCGCTGCTTCTGACCGCCGGACACGTTATTTCCGCCTTGCGCGATCATCGAATCGTAGCCCTGCTCCATTTTGCCGATAAATTCGGAAGCCTGCGCAATGGCCGCGGCATGTGCAACATCCTCATCCGTAGCATCCTCATGGCCGTAACGGATATTTTCCGCCACGGTTCCGGTGAACAGAACGGCCTTTTGCGGAACAAAACCGATTTTGTGACGAAGATCCTCTTGAGACATGTCTCTTATATCCATGCCGTCGATGATGATTTGACCGGCATCTACATCATAGAAACGGGGGATCAAGCTGACCAGCGTAGATTTGCCCGCTCCGGTACCGCCGATAATTGCGGTTATCTCACCGGGTCCAGCCTGGAACGAAATATCTGACAATGCCGGCTGCTCGGCACCCGGGTAGCTGAACGTAACCCCTTTAAACTCAACGTAGCCTTCTTTGCCGTTGTTCTTTTTCGTTACGTCTTTGTCAGACAATGTTGGTATCATTTCAAGCACTTCATTAATACGTACAGCCGATGCCTGTGCACGCGGAATCATAATGAGCATCATCGACATCATCAGAAGCGAGAACATAATTTGCATGCCGTACTGGATAAAAGCCATCAAAGAGCCAATCTCCATATTGCCATTGTCAATACGGATACCGCCGATTGCGATAATGACAATGGTCGAAATGTTCATAATGAGCATCATAAGCGGCATAAGAACCGCCATAATTTTGTTTACACGAACCGCTGTATCCGTCAGATCCGCGTTTGCTGCATCAAACTTTTTATTCTCATAGCTGATCCGGTCAAACGAGCGAATTACACGAATCCCTGTCAGACCTTCGCGCAGAACCAGATTCAGCTTATCGATCTTCACCTGCATCGCCTTAAACAGCGGAATGCCTTTACGGACAACCAGGAAAATCGCTCCCGCCAGCACCGGGATAACAACTACAAAAACAAGCGACAGCTTCGCGTCCTTCGAAATCGCCATAATAATACCGCCGATACACATCATCGGCGCGGTAATCATCATCCGCAAGATCATAATGAGCACTTGCTGAACCTGCGTAATATCATTCGTAGTCCGGGTAATCAGTGAAGCAGTCCCGATCTTATCAAATTCCTGCAGCGAGAAATTCTCGACATGCCTGAACACCTTGGTACGGACATCCCGCCCAAACCCCATGGCGGACTTTGATGAATAATAACTGGCCAGCACCGAGCAAATCCCGCCCGCTGCCGCAACAAGCAGCATGTAACCGCCAATTTTCCAAATATAAGCCCTGTCGCCCTGCGAAACACCTTTATCCACAATATCAGCCATCAAGGTCGGCAAATATAAGTCCGATAGCGTCTGCAGGAAGACGAATACTAACACACCAACTACTAATAGCCGAAACGGCTTTAAATAGCGGAATAATTTCAACATGAATTAATCATCTCCACCTGAATCGTTCAGATTCATTTGTTCGAAATAAGTCGTCGTTTTCTTGAGCAGACGGATCAACTCTTCGGTATCCTCTTCGCCCAAATAATCAATTAAGCCGTTCATCCGATCTAGAAATCCCTTTAATGCTTTCTTGGCGGTTAAATCGCCTTCTTCTGTTAGAAAGACACGGACCGCTCTTCTGTCTTTTGGGTCCTCTTTGCGAACAACAAGCCCCATCTCTTCCAACTGGTTAAGCAGCTGCGTGACAGTTGGCGAGGTTACGCGAAGAAACTTGCTTAATTCCGATACTTTTATTCCTTCTTTGTCCCCTTTGCCCATACGCTTGATTACAACTAGCAGCCGAAGCTCACTATGCTTCTGTTTGAGATCCAGCGGCTGATGGTTCCAGTTCATCTTATTGAACAGCATAAACACTTCAATCAGTTTCCGCGCTGCGGTCTCTTCTCCACCGCCGGCCATTTGATCACCTCACCCTTTAATTATGTAAGCTACCAATTATTTTAGCACTAATAATAATAGGCAACCTAATTATATGGCACCGATCCTTCAGCCGTCAATATGATAAGACTTTCATGAGAGCGTTTCTAAACGGATTCTCATTTAATTCTCATAAAGGTGTCTTTCTTTACAATTCATTGACCTTTCTCTCTAATTGGGAAATTTTATGCTGTTTCGGATGTGGTATAGTAAATCCAGTCAAGATGGAATCTATATTCGGATGAATTTACAAGCGAAAGGAAACCATACAACCATGAAAAACAAATTCAAATCCCTCAAAAAAATAATGAGCTTAAGTTTACTTGCTACGATTGCCGCTTCGGCTTTCACTCTTGCAACAACAACCGATCATGCAAATGCTGCAACAGAAAAAACATTGGCCTTGATCAGCGAAGGTAAAAACTACTTAGGCGTACCTTACAAATACGGTGCCCCTGTCGGCATTACATATGCTTTTGACTGCTCGTCCTTCACTAAATTCATGTTCGCCGGGCTCGATGTTAACCTCCCTCGTACAGCAGCAGAGCAAGCTAAGGTAGGCAAAAAGGTTCCAAAGACGGAACTGAGCACGGGCGATCTTGTATTCTTCAAGACGAATGGAATCAGCATCAGCCATGTGGCCATTTATGCCGGTTCGAAAAAAATTCTTCACAGCTCTTCAAGCCAAGGCATAACGGTAACTGACATGAACAGCTCTTATTGGGCGAATAAATATGTGACTGCGCGCCGCGTAGTGAGCTAAAACAATAGATTAAAGGGCTGAGCGATGATGCTCAGCCCTTTTTTTGTTTGGACGGAGGATTGCAGACTTGATGCACAGAATACTTCAGCATAAGCCATTCGGAGGGGAAACGATGGAGATTAGAGTACTAAATGAAAGTGACGCGGAACTATCCCACAAGCTCCGGCTGCAATCCCTGCTGGGCAATCCCGAAGCTTTCCTTACCACCTATGAAATTCAAGCTGCACGACCCATTGAGGAAATCCGTGAACAGCTGAAGCCCGAGGATGGCCGGTTTACATTAGGCGCCTTTCAGGCAGGCAAGCTTGTTGGCAGTGTGACCTTCGTCAGGGAATTCAAGCCCAAAATCATTCACAAAGGAAACATCTATGCGATGTATGTTGCACCGGAGGCGCGCGGTCAAGGGATTGGCAAGCGGCTGGTTGCAGAGCTGGTGAGAAAAGCTTCTACTCTGGATGGGCTCGAGCAGATTAATCTGACCGTGATTTCGGAAAATGCCGCAGCGAAGGCCCTATACGCCAGCTGCGGATTTGAGGTATTCGGCATTGAACGGAATGCCATGAAGGCCGGCGATCAATACTGGGATGAGGAAAATATGGTACTGCGATTGAAATAAGCGAGAGCAAAAGAAAGAGGTTGTCCACCAGGGACAACCTCTTTCTTCTATTATATAGCGCATTATTTGCTCAAAGTTTCGGTTAGAACCAGAAACTTCGAGCTGTTATTACTTGCTCAAAGGTTCGGTTAGAACCAGCAAACTTCGAGCTGTTATTACTTGCTCAAAGGTTCGGTTAGAACCAGCAAACTTCGAGCTGTTATTACTTGCTCAAAGTTTCGGTTAGAACCGGAACGATTTGCGATTTACGCGACACAACGCCTTTGAGAAGCGCTTTGTTGCCTTCCAGCGTTACGTTGTAAGCTGTCTCAACAGCGTTAGCTTTGGCACCCAGAGCAAGTGCGATCGAGTCGCTATTCAGAATGTCGGTAACAACGAATACGAACAGGTCGAGACCTTTTTTCGCGATGGTTTCGTTGATTGCTGCTTCCAGATCCGCTTGTCGAACCAATACGTCGTTTGTATCAACGGCGTTTACTTGAGCGATTTCCACTTTTGCGCTGCCCATCGAGAATTCTTTCGCGTCAAGCGACAGAAGCTGCTCGATTGTTTTGTCGCGAAGATCCGCGCCCGCCTTCAGCATTTCCAGACCGTAAATTTCCGCGTCAACGCCAGCGATTTCAGCCAGCTCGCGAGCTGCTGCTACGTCTTGGTCTGTGCAAGTAGGCGATTTGAACAGAAGGGAGTCAGAGATAATAGCGGACAACATCAGGCCTGCGATTTCTTTGCGGATCGCTACGCCGTTTTCTTTGTACAGCTTGTTAAGGATTGTAGCTGTGCAGCCAACAGGCTCAGCACGGAAGTACAAAGGACCTGCAGTCTCGAAGTTAGCGATACGGTGATGGTCGATCACTTCGACTACACGTACTTTCTCGATATCAGTAACGCTTTGCTGGCGCTCGTTATGGTCGACCAGAATGACGTTGTTCACTTCACCTGCAACGGTCTCAACAAAACGAGGAGCTTCTGTTTTGAAGTAGTCCAGTGCATATTGTGTTTCGCCGTTTACGTCGCCAAGGCGTACTGCTTCTACGTCAAAACCAAGTTTCGCTTTCAATTCCGCATAGGCAATCGCGGAGCAGATTGTGTCTGTGTCCGGATTTTTGTGCCCGAAGATCAATGTTTTTTCCATTGCGTACATTCTCCTTATTTCCCGATAATAGAAACCCACATACGATTATATCGCATAATGCGTTTAACTCCTACTTCTTTACACCGATTAATGCAAAATGTTCACATCAAGTTGTTGAACCTTCCAGCCTTTGAAGCTTGCCTAACAACGGAAATCGATGGTATAGTACGTCCATATAAAGATGAAACCGTAAATAGGAATGGGAGAGGTAAGCTTATGCCATATAAAATTGCTTTCTTTGACATCGACGGCACGTTATTGGATGAAGAAAAACAAATACCGCAGGATACGATCGATGCGATCCGCGACCTGCAAGCAAGCGGCGTACCTGCTGTTATCGCTACAGGCAGAGCGCCATACTTTTTCGCTCCGATTGCCGAGCAGCTTGGTATTGATTCTTATGTCAGCCTAAACGGCGCGTATGTGGTGTACAAAGGAGAAGCGATCTACCGGCGCCCTATTCCGCGTGAAGACGTGGAAATCTTGGTTAACCATGCTTCTACAAACAGCCACACTCTTGTGTTCGAAGGTCATGATTCTTTCTACCGAAATACCGAATCTCATCCGCATGTGTTTAATTCCGTAGCTTCCTTGCGCGTTGCGCAACCAGGCTTTGATCCGAACTTCTGGCAGAACGAAGACGTCTATCAGATCTTCCTGCATTGTACCGCTGACGAAGAACATCTATACGCATCGGCGAATCCGGGTCTGCGCTTTATCCGCTGGCACGATACCGCAATGGACGTTCTTACAAACGACGGCTCCAAGGCACAAGGCATCAAAGCCTTGCTTAAGCTGTTAAACATTGCGCCGGAAGAAGCTGTCGCTTTTGGCGACGGCTTGAACGATAAAGAAATGCTGGAGGTTGTTGGCCTCGGCATCGCAATGGGCAACTCCGTTGAAGAGCTGAAGCCATACGCGAATTACATTACTACTGATGTCAGCGACAGCGGGATCCGCAACGGTCTCGTGCATGCCGGCCTTATTAAATAATTCATTGAGCAGCCCGCGGATTCCGCGGGTTTTATTTTTTTCAGGCAGTTGTATCGTAATAGCTAGAATATCCCAAACTAACTCAGGTACATATGACGCATTAACCAGTTGCCGGCCCCCACGCTAGTCACCGCCTTCACGAACCCATAACTTGACAACACTAAATATATTATCTATATTAATTTACGAAAAGTAACCAAGAGAAGGAGGGCTTCATCATGTCCATAAGCATCCATCCAGATACCGTCCTTGGCGCTGTAAAGCTTAATATCAGCAGCCTTGCGCAATCATTACGCTTCTATACCGAGGTTGTAGGCCTGAAGATTCTGGAGCAGACCGACCTTACAGCCGTTTTGACTGCTGATGGCAAGACAGCTCTCGTTCTGCTTGAGCAAATACCGGATGCCATCATTGCACCGGAGCGGAGAAGAACAACCGGGCTGTACCATTACGCCTTGCTGCTTCCTAACCGCAAAGAGCTGGGTTTGGCCCTAAAACGGCTGGTTGCCCACCGCATCCCTATCGGTCAAGCGGATCATCTGGTCAGCGAAGCCTTGTACATCTCCGACCCTGATAACAACGGGATTGAAATCTATGCTGACCGGCCACGCTCCGAATGGAAACGTGATGCGAACGGCGATTATGTGATGGCGACAGATCCAATCGATTGGGAAGGTCTATTGCAGGAGGCTGGCGAAGAAGATATAACGAAAGGTCTGCCGCCTGAGACCGTTATGGGTCATGTCCACCTGCATACCGTGGGCATTCCGGAATCACGGGCATTCTACAACGGCTTGCTTGGCTTTGATATTGTCGGGGACTACACCCAGATGCGAGCACTGTTCATATCGGCCGGAGGTTATCATCACCATATCGGGCTTAATGTATGGGCCGGAATCGGAGCCCCCGCTCCATCCCCTCAATCTACGGGTCTTGATTACTTCACCATCATCTTCCCTGATTCCGCCGAGCTTTCCTCGGTCCTTGAACGGCTTCTTGCCGCAGGCATTTCTGTTCAGCAGCAGGACGGCGCTGCCTACGTCACCGATCCGTCCAGCGTACGCATTAAACTTACCACGAGACTTGTCCAACAAAACAGTTAAGGAGCTGCTATAATGACCGATATTATTTTTCACGGGCATTCCTGTGTCCAAATTACCTCAGGTGACAACTCGCTTGTTATCGACCCGTTCCTCAGAGGTAATGAACTGGCTGTAACCAAGCCGGAAGATATTAGAGTAAACTCCGTCCTTCTGACGCATGCCCACATGGATCATATTCTTGATGCGGAGCCAATCGCCCGCGCGAATAATGCTCCTGTAGTCGCCAACGTAGAGCTGGCCACCTACATGTCCTGGAAAGGTCTTGAGACCATTGGCATGAACATCGGCGGCACGGTTGATCTGGGCTTCGCCAAAGCGAAGATGATTCAAGCCTTCCACAGCTCGGGCATTACGATCGCGGAAGAGCAGCGTATTATCTATGGCGGTATGCCGGGCGGTTATATTGTTACGGTGGACGGCAAGACGATCCTTCATGCCGGCGACACAGCTTTGTTTGGCGATATGAAGATGATTGGCGACCGCCATAACATTGACGTGGCTCTTATTCCGATTGGCGATCACTACACCATGGGTCCTGAAGACGCGCTTCAGGCAGCCGAATGGTTTGGCGCCAAGCTGACTATTCCGGTCCATTACAATTCGTTCCCGATTATCCGCCAGGATGCGGAAGCCTTCGTTCAAGCTTTGGAGGCAAAAGGCTTAAAAGGCCAGCTTCTCGAGCCAGGCCAGAAGCTGTCTATCTAATCAAAAGCACATCAGCTGTCTTCCCGTTACGGAAGGCAGCTTTTTTATTTTCCATTAATGAAAATGCTGCTAAAAACGTTAATAATAAGTAGACAATGATTTGAAATACAAAAGAGGTGCAACACAATTATGAACGGAATCCGATTATTGCTGGCCGATGATGAACCGCATATTATACAGTTTCTTGAGCTGGGACTGTTAAATGAAGGGTTCGACATCCGTACGGCGCAGGACGGTGCAGCTGCTTTGCAGCTTGCTAAGGAATTTCAGCCCCATGTTCTTATTCTGGACGTCATGATGCCGGAGATGAACGGCTACGAAGTATGCCAGGCGGTCAAAGACACCGGAGCGAACGTTGCTGTCATTATGCTTACCGCGAAGGATGAGATCGAGGACCGGGTGAAAGGCTTAAGCCTTGGTGCCGATGATTATGTAGTAAAGCCCTTCAGCTTCGAAGAGCTGTTTGCCCGGATTAAAGCCCGGCTTCGCAACCAGTTCCCAAGTCTGCTGGGAGAGGCGTCATATGGCCCTTTCCGTATTAACGATTTGAAGAAGGAACTGATTTACCAGGAGCAGACATTAGAGCTCTCCCCTACCGAATATGCGCTGCTAAAGTACATTGTCCTGAATAACGGCATTGTTCTGAGCAAAGCGCAAATTCTGGACAGTGTATGGGGCTACCGGTTTGGCGGAGAAGAAAATATCGTTGAGGTGTATATCCGCTCACTGCGGGACAAGCTTGGCGACAAGGAGCACCGGCTTATCCGTACACTCCGTGGAGTCGGGTACCGGATGGATCTGCCATGAGGCTATCCGTCTGGTCCCCCCGCTCCCTCCGATTTCAGCTTCTTCAGCGTTCCCTGTTTGTGCTGGCTGCTCTTCTGCTTATGATCGGGATTTTGCAATATATGCTGATGAAGGATTTCCAGTATAAAAATAAAGCAGAAGCGCTGGAAGCGCAATTGATCTCTCTGCCCTATGAATGGTTCAAGGGCGGCCTCATGGACGGTGATGGCGGAAAGCCCGGTTTTGTTCCGCCAGGACAGCCTCCTGTTCCATCACCTTTTTATTATCAGCCGGGCTTGTCCCTTGCATCGATTAATTCCCAGGGGGAATTCACGGATCTGTCCAATAAGGACGGACTGAAGGCACCCTCCTTATCTGCAAGTCAATATAAGGAGATGATTCAGCGGCCCAATAAGCATGGAGCTTACCGGATCATGACGGACAGCGAAGGCACGCAGCAGCTTGTTGTCTTTCATGTAACGGGACCTCCCGGCCGCCCGGACGGGATTATACAGGCCGGAACGGATACCGCTTCCCTGCAGCAGATCCTGATGACCCAGCTTGCCATCTTTATCGGATTGTCTGTGCTTGCACTGGCCGCCGGTCTTTCCTTCTACATCCCGCTTCTTCAACGTACGCTCAAACCGTTGTCCCGCATGGTTCAGACGGTTAGTCAGACCGATGCCGCAAACCTCAGCGAGAGACTGCCTGTGAATCAGGGACAGCAGGAAATGGATCAGCTGGCATTCGCCTTTAACGGGATGCTGGAGCGTCTCGACCATTCCTTTGAGGCAGAACGGCAAACCACCGAGCGCATGAGACAGTTTATCGCGGATGCTTCCCATGAATTGCGGACGCCGCTTACGTCTATTCACGGTTTTATTGAGGTATTGCTTCGAGGCGCAGCCGCAAATCCCGATCAACTTCGCTCAGCCTTAACCAGCATGCAGCTGGAATCGAAACGCATTAATAAGCTTGTCGAGGATCTGCTGCTGCTCGCCAAGCTGGATCAAGCTCCGGCACCCGAACGGGTCGATATCCGATTAGACCAGCTATTACTAGAGATGGAGCCCCAGCTACGTCTGCTGGGAGGGGAGCGAAAATGTAGCCTGAACATATACTCTTCGGATATCCAGGTGTCCGGACATCCCGATCAACTCAAGCAGGCTGTACTGAATCTGTTCCTTAATGCTGTTCAGCATACCGATCCGACAGCCGGCGTACTGTCTCTTAAACTGTATACGGAGGATGAGGAAGCCGTTATAACCGTGACAGACAACGGATCCGGCATCGGAGAAGAGCATCTCCCCCACCTGTTCGAGCGCTTCTACCGGAGCGAATCGTCACGCACACGCAAAAGCGGCGGTGCAGGTCTTGGTCTTGCCATAACCAAATCACTGGTAGAGATACATCAAGGCTCTATCCAGGTTAACAGCGTTCAAGGATCAGGCAGTACGTTTCGGATCAGACTGCCGCTCGCCTAACTATTTGTTAAGGGCTATCTACTCATGCCACAGATGAGGGATAGCCTTTTTTCTATGCCCATCCAGACATTCAGCATTCTTTCAGCCAGCGTTAAGATTGTCATCAGAATCAGCCTATACAATAAGTTTTGTTAAGATAATGTAAACGAACACGAGAGAGAAATGAGGTGTAATAATGAGCAAAATCAAATTCAGGCATGAGCTGAAATTTTTCATTAATCATCTGCAATACTTCACGATCCGTCAGCGGTTAAGAAATTTGATGTTGCCTGATGAGCATGCCGGCCCGACAGGTGAATACCATATCCGGAGTTTGTATTTTGATGATATCAGTAATTCCGCTCTGCATGACAAATTAGGCGGCTACCGTGACCGGAAGAAATACCGGATCCGTATTTATAACGGCAAAGATAAAGTGATTCATTTCGAGAAAAAGCTCAAACGTATGGACTATATTGCCAAGCTGAAGGCGCCTCTCACCAGAGAGATGTACAACCGGATCATGGCAGGCGATTATGAAGTGCTTAATGTACCGGACAAGCCGCTGTTTATGGAGATTTATAACGAAATGCATGACAATCTGCTACGTCCGAAGGTCATTGTGGATTATGTCCGGGAGCCTTACGTCTGTCATAACGGCAACGTCCGGATTACGTTCGATAAGGATCTGCGGACGGGTCTGCATGCGGTAGATATTTTTGATCCCGAACTGGCGCCGGTTAAGGCGATTGACGAAGATCTCATTATTCTGGAAGTGAAATACGATGAGTATATTCCGGGCCACATCCAGACGGTGCTGCAGCTTGAAGGCCTGAACCGGCAGTCGGCGTCAAAGTACGTCATTTGCCGCAAATTTCTGAAATATAACTCGTGGGAGGATTATTAAACCAATGGATACAACAACAAACCCAAATGATACCACCAATACGTTTTCCGACCTTTTCAAAAGCTCGGTCCTCGACAACTTCAATACCAGCATCGATATATGGAAAATGCTGCTTACGCTAGGTATCGCTTTTCTGATCGGACTTTTTATTTACACGCTGTATAAAAGAATTTTCAGCGGCGTCCTGTATTCCAAGAGCTTTAACGTGTCCTTGATCGGGATGACGATCATTACTTCCGTCGTTATTCTTGCGGTCAACTCGAACCTGGTTCTGTCCCTCGGTATGGTTGGTGCGCTTTCGATCGTTCGTTTCCGTACTCCAATTAAAGACCCGACTGACCTGATCTTCCTGTTCTGGGCAGCAGCAGCAGGTATCGTAACCGGTGCAGGCTTCTTCACTCTCGCGGTCGTTGGCTCTGTTGTTATTGGCCTTGTTCTGTTCCTCTTCGTCAAGGGAGGCAAGGTCGAAACCCCTTTCCTGCTTGTGGTGCATTGCGCTGATGATCAGACCGAGAAAGCCGTTCATGATCAAGTAGGCAAGCTGGTCAAACGTTATAACGTGAAGCAAAAAACCGTTACCGCAGGCAATATTGAAGTTACTCTTGAAGTACGCCTGAACGATCAAGAGGGACGTTTTGTGAATGAGCTGTCCCAGATTGACGGCGTGCGCAATGCCGTTCTGATCAGCTATAGCGGGGACTATGTATCGTAATAGACGGGATGGTGCTTAAGATGAAAGCAAAGTTTATAGTATCGCTCTTCTCCATCATCCTGATCATTGGCATAACCGGATGCGGCACCAAGCCGGCATCTGATAATGACGGAGAAAATGGCGAGAACAAAGCTGTCTCCAAGAAGGAGCAGTTTTTAGACGAGAACGTATTTCCGAAAGATAAGGTTATTGACGTCAAAATTACGATGGATAAGGATGAATTCCAGAACATAATTGATAATGCCAGCGCGGAGGAATACCATGCGGCATCCGTGGATTATAACGGGGAGCATTTCGACAATGTCGGCATTCGCGCCAAAGGCAATCTAAGCCTATTCAGCGTTGTGCAGATGGATGATTCTGACCGATACAGCTTCAAGTTATCTTTTGACGAGTATGTGAACCAGACGCTCGGCGGCATCAGCAAAATCAACCTGAACAACAATTACAGCGATGCTTCCTATATGCGGGAATTTCTTACGTATGAACTGGCGGAGCAAATGGGCCTGCCGACTCCAAAGTTTTCGTTCGTAAATGTATATGTGAATGATGAGCCATGGGGCTTCTATCTCGCGGTTGAACAAGTCGGGGATGAATATCTGAACCGCAATTTCGGCAATGCCTATGGTGCTCTATACAAAGGGATCATGGGGACGGGCAGCGACCTGCTCTGGATTGATGACAAGCTGGATTCTTACCCGGGTCTTGCGCAAAAGTCCAAGTCTTCCAATAACGATATTCTGATCGATATGCTGAATGAGCTAAATAACGGCACCGATCTGGAGAAGTATATCAATGTCGATGATGCCTTAGGGTATATTGCCTTAAACGCTGCAACGAACAATATGGACAGCTACATTGGCGGCAACAAGCAAAATTATTATTTGTACGAGGATGACGGCGTCTTCTCGATTCTGCCTTGGGACTATAATATGGCCTTTGGAGGCATGGGAAAAATGATGGGAGGCGGCAATTCCAACTCGAGCAGCCTGTTGATCGACGAGCCGACCCAAAGCGCGGTGGCCGACCGGCCGCTGGTCGCGAAGCTGCTCGCCGTTGACGAGTACAAAGAGAAGTACCATGAGATGCTTCAAACGATGGTCGACGGCTACTTGTCCGATTCCAAATTCCAGGCAAGAGTAAATGAGCTTAACACGATGATCGCCTCGTATGTCAAAGCAGACCCTTCCTCGTTTTATACGTACGAGCAGTATGAAGCTGGCCTTAAGTCGCTGATCTCGACCAATGCGAGCACCGTAAGCAATATTTCCAAGCAGCTCGCTGGCACCATTGCCTCTTCCGGCGACGGCTCCGGCAGCGGCTTCGGTGGCGGCATGCGCGGCGGCAACCGCCAGCAAGGCGCGGGTGCGCAGCAGCAGGGCGCAGTGTCGGTTGCGGCTCAAAGCGGCAACGGCGCTGGCGCGCAGCAGCAAGGCGCAGCTCCTGACGACTTCCTAGGTGGCGACGGCATGGGCTTTCCGGGCGGCGACATGGGACAACCGCCGGGAGACTTCCAAGACGGCGGATTTGGCGGTATGGTTCAGCCACCGGATGGGTTCCCGGGCGGCGGAGGCTTTGGCGGCATGGGAATGGGTACCCAGGCTGACCAGCAGGATAACTCCCGGGAAGCCATAACAGCGGGCATAGCTATCATCATCCTTCTCCTGTCCTGTCTGTTCATCAAGTATTACAACAGCAGAAGACTATAATCTTTAAAAGCAAAGGAGCAGGGAATTTCCCCTGCTCCTTTTACGGCTTCCCCAAAAAATTGATATGGAATGGAGGCAATGTATCTCGTGGAGGAGCGCAGCGCTTGCCTTTGTCATATACTTTACTACTTTTATAAATTGTTCATGTAAAGTACTGGCAACCCCACCGAATGTGTGACAGAATAATAAACTGTTTCACATTCGGTTGGACAGCAAGGAGATACATTCCGTTATTCCCTAATGAAATTAGTAATTTACCGACTCCGAATGATCGCCACTATCAGCCATACAAACAGAATCGATGCAATCCCAAATCCGATCTCTATCGCCGGTATATTCCACAGCACCGTACTCTGATGCCCCATCGACGAGCCAATAATGAGGCCAACCATAATGATACTGAACGACAGCAGCACAATGCTGAGGCTTAGCCGGTTGCTGATCTGATCCATTTTTTTCAATACCGCATTTAACTCGGGGATCGCCAGATCCAGACCCAGCCTGCCCTTGCGCATCGTATTCAGTACACTCCGCAGACTGAGGGGAACATCCGATAACAGCTCCAGATAGTCCGGAATATCATCCACCCATTTGCGTGCGAGCCTTCGCGGATCCAGCTTCTCAATTACCAGCTTGCGGCCAAACGGCTCGGCAACATCAAATACGCTAAACGCTGGATCAAGCGCCGTCACCACGCCTTCCATCGTAAGGAACGTTTTCCCGAGCAGCGTCAGCTCAGACGGAATACGTATCCCATGGCGGAAAGCTAGCGCAAACAGCTCGTTCACGGATTCGCCTATCTTCACCTGGCTTAGCGGGACCTTGTAATATTTCTCCCTCATCTGATCCACATCTGCCCGGAGTGCCTTCCTGTCAGTATCATCGGGGATAAAGCCCATTCCGTTAATCGCCCGGATAATCGTGCTTGTGCTTTGGTTACGCAGACCAATAACAAAGGTAGCAAAATGCTTTTTCATATCCGGGGATAGCCGCCCGACCATACCAAAATCAAGAAAGGCCAGGTTTCCGTCAGGCAGAGCCAGCACATTGCCCGGATGCGGATCCCCATGGAAGAAGCCGTCCACCAGCACCTGGTGAAAAATCGCCTTGGCATACCGTTCGGCAAGTTTCTTGTGATCATAGCCATCTTGGTCGAGGCGCTCGCGGTCAGACAGCTTAATGCCTTCCACATAATCCATCGTCAGAACCAGCTTGCTCGAATACTCCCAATAAACCGCGGGAATGATTATTCCGTCAAGCTTGCCGCTCTGAGCGGCAAACCGCTCCGCATTGCGGGCTTCAAGCCCATAATCAAGCTCAGACCGGAGAGCTCTTGCAATCTCATCAATCATATCCCGAAGACGATAGCTGCGCGCCCATTCCAAACGATGCTCCGCTACCCGCGCCAGCTCCGACAAGATATCCAAATCCGTCTCAATAATTTTCTGAATATAGGGACGCTGCACTTTAACCGCCACTAAAGTGCCGTCGATCAGCTTTGCCCGGTACACCTGCCCGATCGAGGCGGAAGCCAGCGGTTCTTCACTAAATTCGGCAAATAAACGGCCAATCGGCGAACCAAGCTCATCTTCAATAATATGTACCGCTTCCGCATACGAGAAAGGCTGAACATGATCCTGCAACCGCTCCAGCTCGGCGATAATTCCGGCAGGAATGAGGTCGGGCCGGATACTTGCCATTTGGCCAAGCTTTACGAAGGTCGGACCAAGCTCCTCCAGAAACATGCGAAGCCGCTCGCCCACTCCGCGCCTTCGAATTCCTTGTCTTTCACCGCCATACAGCAGCAGCCCCGTTTCCGGCAGCCCCAAGTCCTTGGCGATAAACCCGAATCCGTTACGGACAAAAGCGACCGCAATCTCCCGATAACGCTGCAAATGCCGGAATTTTGATCTTACGCTCATACATCCGCCTCAGTTCAATCCGCAGGTGTTTCTTTATGTTCCAGCGCCGCCACCCGCTGCTCAAGCTGCTCGTACTGCTCCCTTGTTACGTATCTTTCACCGATGATCGACTGTACGCGTTCCCGGATCATCTCTTCTATTTTATTACGCGTTTCCTCGCCCTTTTGAAGCAATTCATCGACATAAGCGGATGACTCGGCTTTGGTGATCTCCCCTTTTCGCACCCATTCCTCCGCCAGCTTCTCAACCTGCTCCTTACTTGTGACCGCAAACCCAAGTCCAAACGATACGGCTCTTCCGAACAGATCCTTCATCTGCATCACGTCTCCTACAGTATGGAATATATCCAGTTTATGCAACTTGGCCGAATTACAGTCATGCACGGACATTTAAACCATCCATCATCGGTAAAATAAGGAGAAATTAACGAATAATCCTTTATTTCACTTCGCATAATAACGTCAAGAATCATCATGAACAGTCTGATGCTAACCTTTCGTGTGACGATTCTTTAAGCTTATGCTTACGATGCAAGAATCATCATGAACAGTCTGATGCTAACCTTTCGTGTGACGATTCTTTAAGCCTATGCTTACGATGCAAGAATCATCATGAACAGTCTAATCCTAACCATTCGTGTGACGATTCTTTTGAGCTTATGCTTACGATGCAAGAATCATCATGAACAGTCTAATCCTAACCATTCGTGTGACGATTCTTTAAGCTTATGCTTACGATGCAAGAATCATCATGAACAGTCTAATCCTAACCTTTCGTGTGACGATTCTTTTAAGGAGGCAAAAAACCAATGGCGAACCGCAACTCATTGTTAATCCCTGGAGCTCGCGCCGCGCTCGAACAATTAAAGTACGAGATCGCGCAGGAGCTTGGCATTACGCTTCCCGCTGACGGTTACTACGGTCATATGACTACTCGCGAGGTAGGCTCTATCGGCGGATCGATTACAAAACGGCTTGTTCAAATTGCCGAACAGCAAATGGCCGGCCGTTTCTAGCCGAGCCATAGCTTCGAGCTGCACCAAATACTTAAACAACAAGGGCTGACCCTGCAGCATAAGCTGCTACTATGGGCTTGGCCCTATTTTTTGTGAATTCCTTTGTGCGTGAACTTCCCTTTAGAGCTAAAAATCGGTAAAATGAGAAATGGCTTGTTTTATTGCGATAGAACCTGATACTTATGATTTTAATGAAGAAAGGATTTTACCATATGATCATTAAACCGAAATCTCGCGGCTTTATTTGCACAACCGCCCATCCGGCGGGATGCGCAGAGCAAGTAGCGCGCCAAGTGGAATATGTACAATCTCAGCCAAAACTCGAAGGCCCCCGCAACGTGCTTGTTATTGGCGCGTCTACCGGCTATGGACTGGCATCGCGTATCGTGGCATCGTTTGGTGCAGGCGCCAACACGGTTGGCGTATTCACCAGCAAAGGAGCCGAAGGCTCCCGTACGGCAAAACCAGGCTGGTACAATTCCGCTGCTTTCGAGAAAGCAGCTGCAGAAGCCGGCTTGAAATCGTTCAGCCTCTCCGGCGATGCTTTCTCCGACGAGACGAAAGCAAGAACAATCGATCTGATTCGGACAGAACTCGGCTCGGTTGATCTGGTTGTGTACAGCGTAGCTGCACCGCGCCGCGTTCATCCGAAGACTGGCGAAGTGTTTAACTCGGTTATTAAGCCGATTGGCCAAACGTATACGAACAAAACGGTTAACTTCCACAACGGCGTTGTTACAGAAGCTACGATCGAACCGGCTACGGAAGAAGAAATCAGCCAGACGATTACCGTTATGGGCGGCGAAGACTGGCAAATGTGGATCGACGAGTTGCAGGCCGCAGGCGTATTGGCTGAGGGCGCAACAACCCTTGCTTACTCGTATGTTGGTCCGGAGATCACGCATGCTGTTTACCGCGATGGCACAATTGGCCGCGCGAAAAACGACCTGGAAGCTACGGCTCACCGCCTGACCGAGCAGCTGTCACCTACTGGCGGACGCGCTTATGTAGCGGTTGCCAAAGCTTTGGTTACGCAGTCGAGTTCTGCGATTCCGGTTGTTCCATTGTACATCTCGGCCCTCTTCAAGGTAATGAAGGAAAAAGGCATTCATGAAGGCTGTATCGAGCAAATGTACCGTATGTTCGCAACCCGCCTGTATGTCGACGGTCCAACGCCAGTTGACGAAAAAGGCCTCATCCGCATGGATGACTGGGAAATGCGCGCGGACGTGCAAGCTGAAGTAGACAAGCTGTGGGGCGAGATTACGACGGAGAACGTATATGAGCTGTCTGATCTCGAAGGCTACCGCCGCGAATTCTTCCAACTGTTCGGCTTCGAAACCGACGGTATCGATTATGAAGCAGACACAAGCCCGGAAGTCGAAATTCCAAACCTCCGCTAAGCGGTATAAAATGAAAAGCCTGAGCAGGCTCGCCTACTCAGGCTTTCTTGTGTTTCTCCGCATCAGCGAGGATGAAAAATTCGGCCATTTGGCGAATACTTCGCGACTCCCCGCCTCTTAACGAAGGTCGCGCATCGTTAAGACCGATCAACATGCTCTTTTCATGCTGCTTAACGATGCCGTACATCTTTAATCACACGGTGACCTCCGCTTACTCCTAATTGCCGCTCAACCCGAGCTTGGCAATCAGCTCGTAGGATTTCAGCCGCTCCTCATGATCATAGATCGCACAGTTAATGATCACTTCATCTGCTTGTGTCTGCTCAATGAATGCATTGAGCTTTGTTTCTACCGTCTGCGGACTTCCTTTCATTGCCGTACGCAGCTGATTGCGTACAGCCGTCAGCTCATACGGATTCGCGAACCCTTCCAGATCAGCCGGGGGCTGAATTTTTCTTGGTACGCCGCCGCGAATCAGATTCAGGAATTGCTGTTCCAGCGTTGTACCGAGCCACTCGGCATGCTCATCCGTATCGGCAGCGATGGCATTCACACCAACCATCGCATAAGGCTTATCCAGATAAGCCGAAGGTTTGAAGCTGCTGCGGTAAATATCGAGTGCCGGCAGCGTAAAGTCCGGCGAGAAATGGCTGGCGAAGCCAAACGGCAAGCCCAGCTGCCCTGCCAGCCGTGCACTGAAATCGCTGGAGCCAAGCAGCCAGATCGGCACATCCAAGCCCTCACCCGGCACCGCTCGTACCGCCTGCTCCGATTCCGGTCCGCGGAAATAGCCGCGAAGCTCCTCCAGCATCGCGGGGAAATCTTCCCCGCCATACAAGTCACGGCGCAGCGCCATCATCGTCTGACGATCGCTGCCCGGTGCGCGGCCAAGACCAAGATCAATCCGTCCGGGATAAAGTGACTCCAAAGTGCCGAACTGCTCCGCAATAACAAGCGGCGCGTGGTTAGGCAGCATGATTCCGCCTGAGCCTACCCGAATCGTCGAAGTGCCTCCGGCGATATGTCCGATAACAAGCGAGGTGGCCGAGCTCGCAATACCCGGCATACTATGATGCTCGGCTACCCAATATCGGGTATAGCCCCATTTCTCGGCATGCCGGGCAAGATCCAGACTGTTGCGCAGGGCATCCGAAGCAGTCGAGCCTTCAACAATTGGCGCGAGATCTAATATAGACAGCTTGACGTTGCCAAGCTTTTTCGTTGTGGTCATGTTTAACTCTCCTTTTCACAATGACATCTTGTCCATTATAACGAAGTTCTATTTCATCTGCTATACATTAGTAAGTGACTACTGGAAAACAATTAATCTTCTTCCTTCCACTCCATACGAAAACCCGTGAAATTCCGCCAATGTCTGTCTCAATCCGCTTTACGAACCCCAAAACTCGAGCTATAATAGAGTCATAACGATTTTTGAAATAGAGTTTCACAGAATGAAACAACAAAATCGTCAACACCATTCAAGGAGGAATACCCGAACATGGCAAATCAAGACCACTATTCCGTACGGTCCAGCCTGGAAGTCGGCGGCAAGTCGTATGCTTACTACAGCCTGCAAGGACTTGAAAACCAAGGACTAGGCGACATTTCCAAACTTCCATTTTCGATCAAAGTATTGCTCGAAGGCGCTGTTCGTCAATTTGACGGCCGTGCTATTACAAAAGAGCATGTAAAACAACTCGCTGACTGGGCGGCTAACCGCGATGACAAAGAAATTCCTTTCATCCCTTCCCGTATCGTTCTGCAGGACTTGACCGGTGTACCGGTAGTCGTTGACCTTGCAGCTATGCGCGAAACGGTTAAAAAAGCCGGCGGCGACCCTAAAAAAATCAACCCGCTTGTACCCGTCGATCTCGTAATCGACCACTCGGTAATGGTTGACGCATTCGGTTCCCCGGACGCGCTTGAAATCAACCAACGCATCGAGTTCGAACGGAACGCAGAGCGCTACCGCTTCTTCCGTTGGGCACAAACGGCATTCGATAATTTCCGTGCTGTACCGCCGGATACAGGTATCGTTCACCAAGTTAACCTCGAGTATCTGGCATCCGTTGCTGCTACAAAAACGGTTGACGGCGAAACTTTCGTATTCCCTGATTCCCTTGTAGGTACGGACTCCCATACGACTATGATCAACGGTCTTGGTATCGTTGGCTGGGGCGTTGGCGGTATCGAAGCGGAAGCAGGCATGCTGGGCCAACCGCTGTACTTCGTAACACCTGAAGTTATCGGCTTCAAATTGACTGGCAGCCTGGCAGAAGGCGCTACGGCGACTGACCTTGCCCTGACTATCACTCAAATGCTTCGTAAAAAAGGCGTTGTCGGCAAATTCGTTGAGTTCTTCGGATCCGGCTTGTCCAACATCAGCCTTCCTGACCGTGCAACAGTTGCCAACATGGCTCCTGAGTACGGCGCAACAATCGGTTTCTTCCCGGTTGACGCAACTACACTCGACTTCCTGCGCGCTACTGGCCGCACGGAAGAGCAAATCGAACTGGTTGAAGCTTACTACAAAGCTCAAAACATGTTCCGTACGGACGCTACGCCGGACCCTGTCTTCACTGAAGTTGTTGAACTCGACCTGTCGACGGTTGTTCCATCCCTTGCTGGTCCTAAACGTCCGCAAGACCGTATCGAGCTGACTTCGATGAAAGAAGCTTGGAACGAAATCGTCCGCAAGCCAGTCGACAAAGGCGGCTATGGCCTGTCTGACGAGAAAACAGAAGAAGTCGTTACGATTAACCACGCTAACGGCAAAGTGAGCCAAATGAAAGCCGGCGCAGTCGTTCTCGCCGCTATCACTAGCTGCACGAACACTTCTAACCCTAGCGTAATGGTTGGCGCAGGTCTTGTAGCGAAGAAAGCTGTCGCTCGCGGTCTCGTGAAACCGGAATACGTGAAGAGCTCGCTGACTCCAGGTTCCCTGGTTGTTACGGATTACCTCGTAAAAGCCGGTCTGCTTGAATCGCTTGAAGCTCTGGGCTTCCACGTTGCAGGTTACGGCTGTGCTACATGTATCGGTAACTCCGGTCCATTGCCAGAAGACGTTAGCCAAGCAATCGCTGACAACGACATGACTGTTGCTGCCGTACTGTCCGGTAACCGTAACTTTGAAGGCCGTATTCACGCGCAAATCAAAGCGAACTACCTGGCATCGCCGCCACTGGTTGTTGCTTACGCACTTGCTGGTACAGTTAACATCGACTTTGCAAGCGAGCCAATCGGCTTCGATCCGCAAGGGGAGCCTGTCTTCCTGAAAGACATCTGGCCAACAAACCAAGAAATCGCTGACGCGATGAGCACTTCGCTGTCTCCGGAAATGTTCCGCGCGAAATACGAAAACGTATATACGCAAAACGAACGTTGGAACGCAATTCCAGTACCGGAAGGCGAGCTTTACGAGTGGGATCCGAAATCCACTTACATCGCTAACCCGCCGTTCTTCGACAGCCTTGCTGACGGCATCCGTGACGTTGAAGACATTAAAGCAGCGAAAACTCTGCTTGCTCTCGGCGACTCGGTTACAACTGACCATATCTCCCCTGCAGGCAGCATCCGTCCAGATGCTCCAGGCGGTAAATACCTGATCGCTAACGGCGTTGAGAAGAAAGACTTCAACTCCTACGGTTCCCGCCGCGGTCATCACGAAGTTATGGTTCGCGGTACATTCGCGAATATCCGTATCCGTAACCACATGGCTCCAGGCACAGAAGGCGGCTTCTCGACTTACCAGCCTACCGGCGAAGTGACTTCCGTATACGAAGCTTCGATGAAATACCAAGCGGACAAAACAAACCTGGTTGTACTCGGCGGCAAAGAGTACGGTACAGGCAGCTCCCGTGACTGGGCTGCTAAAGGTACGTTCCTCCTGGGCGTTAAAGCCGTAATTACAGAGAGCTTCGAACGTATTCACCGTTCCAACCTGGTTGGCATGGGCGTTCTTCCGCTTCAATTCCAAGCTGGCGAAGGCTGGCAAGCGCTTGGTCTGACTGGCTTCGAAACCTTCGATATCGTAGGTCTGTCGAACGAAGTTCAGCCTGGCGACAAAGTATCCGTAATCGCAACTCGCGCAGACGGTTCGCAGCTGGAATTCAAAGTTATCGTACGTCTCGACTCCCTTGTGGACGTTGACTACTACCGTAACGGCGGTATCCTGCAAACAGTTCTGCGTCAAATGATTAAGAACTAATTCATCCCTTCTATAGAAAAAGGTGAGCCCTCAGCGGCTCACCTTTTTTGTTATCCTGCTATTTTTTTCTTGTCAGACTGATCATGAGGCACTGCAACGATAACGGAGTTTTCCGTCACATTACCGGCTTTGTCGACTGCTGTGTACGTGATCGTGTAAGTGCGTCCATCTCCTTCCCCCGAATGCTCCGCCCGCAGGTTGAACAACAGATCAAGGGTGCCGAAATCGGCGCCCTGAATATCCGCGTTTGCTCCTTCGGCAAGTGGTTCATTACTTGTAATCGAGGTCAATACAATGGAAGCAATGCCCGACGTATGATCAGTACCCTCTACTCCTGCATTCACATTAACCAGCTTATGATTCGCTGGCCACAGCTCCGTTTTATCAAGTGTCACGCTCAAAACAGGGGCTGTCTTATCCATTTGAATGGTAACCGTATGTGCAGCCTCTACGTTGCCTTCGTGATCCTCGCTCCAATAAACAAGGGTATGAACGCCATCCTCGGTAACCTGAATCGACGTTCCCTTCTGTTTCGCGCCTCCATCGAGCGCATAGTAAGTGGCTGCAACGCCGGATACCGCATCGTTAGCCGTTAATTGAACCGTTACATCATGGTTCATCCATCCACTAGGAGCATTATCCGTTGTTGCCGGCGCCGTTGTATCTACTACATAAATATTTGGCGCTTCCGGCGTTTCCATTCCGTTACCCAGATAAAAGCCGGTATGCGGCGGCTGATTGTAGCCCGTGTTTTGCCAAGCGATGCCCAATCGGTATATAGGATCATGCATCAGGGTGCGAAGCTTTTGATCGGTTACATCCGTCGTTGAATAGATGCGAAGCGAGCTGCTGTCCTCCGTTCGTACAACTACTTCTTCTCTCCAATCGCCGATAAGGTCGGCTTGCAGAGACGGATTTCCTTTCGTTCCATTATTGGAGGACGTTCCATTAAACGTTTCAAGCCGAACGAGCTGATTGCTCTCATAATCCCACTTGTCAATTTTCGGAACGCCGTTGCCTGTTGCCCCATTCCAATCATGATCCAGCAGCTCGCGGCTCAAATCGCCGTCCCACCAAATCGCAAAGTTGGACGTTGGTATGAGAGTCGAAATTTTCTCCCCTTCGCTATTAAACATAAACCCGTTCAAGTTGCTTTCCGTTGCTCCCGACTTCGTCGCGTCAATTGCCCAGGACTCCTCGCCTTCGTATCTTGGATCCACGTCAGCCGACAAGCCCCTGCCGGTATCGGCACCTACCTGAGGCTGTCCGTATAAAGGCTTCCCTGTCCGCGCATCGATCATGGTGGCGGAATATGGGGCGCCGGTCTCTTCGTGCATCGTCCACAGCTCAAGCCCGAGATGAGAAGGATTCAAATCACCCAGATGCATCGCATCGCCATGACCCAAATTCGTACTCCAAAGTAAAGTCCCGTCTTCATTAATTGCCGAATTACCAGTAATCACTTCATCCTTGCCATCGTTATCCACGTCCGCGACGCTTAACTGATGATTACCTTGTCCGTACGCCTTAGCCGGGGAATCGTATTTCCACAGCTTGCTTAGTTCCCCGTCTCTCCAGTTGTACGCAACTAATACCATTCGGGTATAGTAGCCCCGCTGCAAAATAAGACTTGGACGTTGACCATCTAAATAAGCAATGGCTGCGCCAAAACGGTCAATCCGGTTGCCGTACGTATCTCCCCAGTCTCCGATATTGCCTCTTGGCGGATCATAATCTTCGGTAGCCAGCGCTTTACCTGTTGTTCCTTCAAAAATCGTGAAATACTCCGGCCCTTCGAGCACGTAACCGCCCGAATTTCGGTAATCCGCTGACGCGTCGCCAATCACGGCTCCCGTCCCGTCAATCGTTCCGTCAGCTGTGCGCGCGGCAATCTCCGCTTTGCCGTCTCCATCCAGATCATAGACCATCGGATGTAAATAATGCGCTCCGGAACGGATGTTTGGACCCATGTCGATCCTCCACAAACGCGTTCCGTCCATTTGATAAGCATCCAGATACGTATTGCCGGTAATACCGGATTGGGAGTTGTCCTTCGAATTGCTAGGATCCCATTTCAGGACAACCTCGTAATCACCGTCTCCATCCAGATCGCCTACGGATGCGTCGTTCGCACGGTACGCATAAGCTTCACCCGCACTTGTTACTCCATCGGCAGGCTTATCAAGCGGCACATTTAAATAATTGGTATTCCAAGGCCGTGCCGTCTCGGATGGCCCCTGCTCCGCACCGTTCACTACAGCCCGGACATAATATGAGGAATCGGCGGTTCCTTCTTCATCGATATAGTTCGTGCTGTTCATAACGGGAGCGGAATTGATTTTCACCCGGTCACGATACACGTTAAAGCCGAGATTATCCGGCTCTGTTCCAAGCAGGCGCCAAGAGAGGAAAACATGGCCGTCCTGCCCAATCGCAACGAGACCACGCCCTAAATCCTCCATTTGACGGGCAGGCAGCAGCTGCGGCTTTGCAGCAATGGTTACGGGAGCGGATTCCGAAGGCTCTTCGCCTTCATACTCATAAACACCCTTGACGTAAAACGTATATTCAGTGCCATTATTGAGACCGTCCACAGCAGCCATGTAAGTTCCTTTTGGCGCTGCCGCGGCAAGCGTTTCCGAACCGTCTTCAGTTACGGTATAAATATTAACCCCTTGGTAGGCAGGATCAATCGGCGCCTTCCAGCCGATCAGCACCTTGCCGTCACGCCCTTCCGCGGCCAGATCCGTAACTATCGGAGCCTTGTCCAGTTTATTAACGTTAATCGCGTACGTACGGGCCACATCCGGATAGGCGTTGGAAGCAACCTTTACAGCAACGGATGACGAGGAGCCGCTTATCGGGACCGTAACGGAGGAACCGCTTTCAACCGTTGAATCGCCGACCTTCAGACTGACGCCATCTGCATTGCTCGCCGTTGGCGTAACCGTCAGGTTATCCGAGGAATAGGGCAGCTCAATATTGTAGTTGTTAATTGTTGGATCAAAGGAGAAGGAAGGAATAAAGTCTCCAGCGCTAAGCCTGATATTCTGAAGAGCGAGATCAAGCGCCGTTACTTTGACATTAGCCAGATTGTAACGGCCTCCGCCGGCGTTGGTGAAGAAGCCGAAGCTGCTGATCCGTTCTCTGGCACTGTAGAAGCTTTCATTCGAGGTGACTGTATCGCCTGTAGTCAAATCAAGAATAGTTAAAGCATACTTTTTCTGAGGGATATTATAGATCATCGTAAAACGATACCAGTGTGTCGTGTCGTAAGTGACGAGGGTTGGGCCGTTATGCAATTTAAACGCTCCGCCATCCATCACCATACGCGTGACGGCTGCGTTTGTGGCATTAACCTTCCCTTCCATCACCCAGAAGGTACCGCCTTTGCTGGTTGGCATATTGAGGTCAAACTGCAGGATCATGCCCCCGGTCTGAGGCGCAAACCGTTGTCCGAAATAAGAGGAGCCGGTCAAATCATGGCTGATCGCGGCATAATTCTGATTAGCAGTTGAATCATTAACGACCTCGACTACCGGAGCAGTCCCTTCCTTCGTCCAATTGTTACCGCTTCCAATTGTGAGCGGACCTAAAGGATAGGTAGAGAAATCCTCATTAACCACAGCTGAGTCAGCTGCAAATGCTGGAGTCGTGTTGATGTTCAAGGGGAGTAATAAAGTAAAGACCATTAAAGCGATTAACAACTTAACATAAGCCGGTTTATTACGTAGAAGATGCATCCCTATTAGCCTCCATTCATAGTAACTTAAGTGTCATTGGTAAAGACGGATCCCGGTCAAGCTCCTCCTTTCTTATCCGATGTCTGCTGTCTGTTACATGAACTTCACTCTGCGCTTTCTTCTCGTCGAATATTTGGACCAGCCCTATCATATGGGATTCTTTTGGAAATCTCTACTCAATTTTCCGGTCTAAACCTTTAAAAATCAGTGCTTTTTTGATAATGACTGTACGGATAGTTCAGGAACGACAAAAAAAGGGTTGTCCCATATCTTCTCTGGGACAACCCTTTATTCCTTACTCATGTGCCGCTGTTGGATGCTTCTTCTTCCATTCATTCGTCCACAAGCCTGCGCCAAGCACGGCTGCGACTGCAATGGCGATTACAAGCCATTTGACAGCCTGATTAGCTTCGAACCACTCCTGCCAGACCGGTTCATGAGTAACCATCTTGGCAGCCGTATACGCCAGCACGGCTGAGCCGGCATAGATGATCCAAGGGAACTTGGTCAACAGCTTGATAAACAAGGTGCTTCCCCATACAACGATTGGGATACTGATGATCAGACCAATCACGACGAGCAGCGTATGACCATGCGCGGCTCCCGCAACTGCAATGACGTTATCCAACCCCATCGCTGCATCCGCAACAACAATGGTCCATACGGAACCCCATAGCGTATTACCCGCTTTGACATTTCCATGGTCCTCTTCCTGCACAAGGAGCTTGTACGCGATCCAGAGAAGCATAAGCCCTCCTGCCACAAGCAGCCATGGAATTTCGAGCAGATAGACAACAAGCACAGTTGCCACAATCCGGAGCACAACGGCTCCGACCGTTCCGTACAGGATGGCTTTCTTTTGCGTATCCTTCGGAAGCCGCTTTGCTGCCATCCCGATCACAATTGCGTTATCGCCAGCCAAAATCAGATCAATAAATACAATGGACAACAAAGTTGTTAGAAATTCAAAAGGCGTCAAGTCCAATTCCCCTTCTTTCTTGCATGATAAACCATAATATCCATCATTATAGTTTATTTTTCGCGAGGGATGTAGTATTTGTTGTTAAAATTAATCATGAAGAGCGGTATGGCGTTTGTACAAATCTTCAAGTACCATGCAAGCCATCGCTTCAACAACCGGTACTACTCGAGGGCAGATACATGGATCATGACGGCCAATCGTTTGAATCGTATGCTCAACGCCGTCTTCATCAACGGTTTGTTGAGGAAGCGAAATTGACGAGGTTGGCTTCACCGCGATACGGAAAACAATATCTTGCCCCGTGCTGATACCGCCCACGATACCGCCGGCATTGTTAGTCATGAAGCCATTAGCGTCCATACCGTCGTTATGCTCGCTGCCCAGCATCGTTGTTGCCGCAAAGCCTGCGCCAAACTCGATGCCTTTTACCGCGCCGATCGACAGCATTGCTTTCGCGAGCTCCGCATCCAACTTATCGAATGCCGGCTCACCGATACCCGGCTTCACGCCGCGGATAATGCATTCCACTACGCCGCCGCAGCTATTGCCCGCTGCAGCCAGCTCTTCTACGCGGTTTACCATTCTCTCCGCTGCATTCAGATCGGCCGCACGCATCGGATTTTTCTCAATAACGGTTTCGTCAAACGTCTCGCATTTAACACCGCCCGCTTCTTTTGTGTAAGCCACGATCGACACCCCGCGGCGTTCCAGCAGCTTGCGCGCGATAGCGCCCGCCGCTACACGGCCCGCTGTCTCGCGACCCGAAGCGCGTCCGCTGCCGCGGTGGTCGCGGTGTCCGTATTTTTGCACGTATGTGAAATCCGCATGGCCCGGACGGAACAAACGGCGGTTCGACTCATAATCTTTCGATTTCATATCTGTATTATTCAGCATTACGGCAAGCGGCGCGCCTGTTGTTTTCCCTTCGAATACACCAGACAGAATGCGGATAATGTCATATTCCTTACGCGGCGTCGTAACGGAGGATTGACCCGGCTTGCGGCGGTCCATCTGCACCTGGATATCCGCTTCCGTAAGCTCAACTCCCGGTGTAACCCCGTCAATAATAACCCCTACTGCCTCGCCATGCGATTCGCCAAACGTTGTCATTTTGAAATGAGTGCCAAAGCTGCTTCCTGACATATGAAAAACCAACCTTTCTCTTTTGACTATCTTCTATAAATTCATTATAATTTCAAATGTGCGATAAATGAAATCACAATTCAATAGCCTTGCAATAGAGAGGGTTTATGCCAAACGGACTGAATAACTTAGAAAGCTACCGGATCTTCTTATATACGGCTCGAACAGGTAATTTTACGAAGGCGGCTCAAATTCTTCACATCACCCAGCCGTCTGTTAGCTATGCCATCAAGCAGCTTGAGGATTCGCTTGGCGCCAAATTGTTTGACCGAGGCTCCAAGGGAGTAAAGCTTACCATTGCAGGCAAAGCGCTGTTTGATTATATCGAACAGTCGTTCCAGCTTATTGAACGCGGAGAACGGAAGCTGCTTGAGCTGGCCAACCTGCATGGCGGCGAGCTTCGGATAGGAGCCAGCGGACCGATTATTAAACATATTCTGCTGCCTCATATCGAGCATTTTCACGCGGAGCACCCGCAGGTACGGATCCGTCTTCAGCAAAGCAAGACCAATGAAATCTCGAAACAGCTGAAGGAAGAAAATATCGATTTAGGTTTTGTCCATTTGCCGTTTGACGACCAGGAGCTGGCGATAAAGCCGCTTATGGCGATTCAAGACTGTTTCCTTGTTGGTCAGGCCTTTAAGGAATTGGCTTCTGAACCGGTCTCCGTCCGGCAGCTGCTTGAGCTTCCTTTATTATTGCCCACGTCAGGCAGCAGTACCCGGCTCTTTGTCGAGCAGTGGCTTGCCGGTCATGGCATATATAAAGAACCGGACATTGAGCTGACGAGTACCGAGATGATCATCGAGTTCGCGCAGCGCGGTTACGGCACGGCTTTTATTACCCGCCGGTTTGCCCAGCAGGAGCTCGATGACGGAACATTATTCGAGGTTCGGTTAACGGAGTCCCTTCCTACTCGTGCCATAGGCGTAGTCACCCGGAAAGACGCGACTTTACCGGCCAGTTCGTCTATTTTCCTGAAAGAGGTAACGAACCAATGAGAAGACCAGAATATAGGGATGAATTGTCAACAGAATGCCTTCGAATCGCTGTTGACTAAGTGATTTAAGAGTTTTAACATATAATGATAATCTTAATAAAATGGAGCGTTAGAAATGAGCGAAAACAAACCTTATCGTATCCTTTTGTACTATAAATATGTCCATATCGATAACCCTGCCGAGCTTACCGCAGAGCATCTTCAATTCTGTAAGGATCTTGGCGTAAAAGGCCGCATTATAATCTCCGAGCAGGGCATTAACGGCACTTGCTCCGGTACGATTGAACAGACCGATGCTTATATGGCGCATATGCGCGAGAATCCGCTGTTTGCCGATATGGTCTACAAAATTGACGAATCCGAAGGCCATGTATTCAAGAAAATATTCGTCCGTCATAAGAAAGAGCTCGTTACTCTTCGTTACGACAAGAAGCTGGATCCTAATGTGCGCACGGGCAAGCATTTGTCACCGAAGGAATTTCATGAGCAACTGCAGCGCGATGACGTTATTATTATCGACGGCCGAAACGATTATGAATATGATATCGGCCATTTCCGCGGCGCGATCCGCCCAACGGTCGAATCTTTCCGCGAGTTTCCGGAATGGATCCGCAAGAACCTGCCGGAAGATGCGAAGGGCAAGCCTGTCCTGACCTACTGCACAGGCGGCATCCGCTGTGAGACATTAACGGCCGTACTTCTTGAAGAGGGCTTCTCGGATGTTGCCCAGCTTGACGGCGGCATCGTCACTTACGGCAAAGACGAAGAAGTAAAAGGTCATCTATGGGACGGCAAATGTTATGTATTTGATGAGCGTATTTCCGTGCCGATCAACCGGACCGATGAAGATATTATCGTCGGCAAGTGTTATCACTGCGGCAAGGCGGAAGACCGCTACATCAACTGCGCGGACGATCTTTGCCACCGCAAGCATATTTGCTGCCCTGAATGTGAAGCTGAACATGAGAGCTACTGCTCGCCAGAGTGCAAGGTGAACGACGAGCCGAAACGACAATTAAAAGTTTTGTCGGGCCGGTGATCAGCGATGGGACTAGGGTTAGTTGTTGTTGAGGTGTGCACCCGCAACGAAATGGCACTTCTGCCTCTCGAGGAGCTGGAAGAGAAATTCCCTGAAGCGGCCGTTATGCGCACGGATTGTTTGAATATGTGCAATTTGTGCCGGGCAAGACCATATGCCATGGTAAATGAGACACGCATCTATGCAAGCACCAAGGAAGAATGCCTCAAGCAGGTAGAAGAAGCTGTGCAAGAGGAAATCAAACAGTTTTTTGGAGAGTAAGCCAATGACCGAAAATAAACCTTACCGCATTCTGCTCTATTATAAATATGTGCATGTGGAGAACCCTGAGCAAGTAACGGCCGAGCATCTTCGATTCTGTAAGCAGCTTGGCGTTAAGGGCCGCATTCTCATTTCCGACCAAGGCATTAACGGTACATGCTCCGGAACAGTGGAACAGACCGATGCTTATAGGGCGTATATGAATGAGCATCCGCTCTTCAAGGATATCATCTACAAGATCGATGACGCTGACGGGCATGTGTTCAAGAAGCTGTTCGTCCGCCATAAGAACGAGCTTGTTACCCTGCGCTATAACAAAAAGATGGATCCAAATGTACGGACCGGCAAACGGCTGTCTCCAAAGGAATTTCACGAGCAGCTGCAGCGCGATGATGTCATTATCGTAGACGGACGTAACGATTATGAATACGATATCGGACATTTCCGCGGTGCGATTCGCCCTACGGTCGAGTCGTTCCGCGAGTTCCCGGAATGGATCCGCAAGAACCTGCCGGAAGATGCGAAGAATAAGCCGATCCTTACGTATTGTACGGGCGGTATCCGCTGTGAGACGCTGACAGCGGTGCTCCTCGAGGAAGGCTTTTCGGATGTTGCCCAGCTAGAGGGCGGTATTGTCACCTACGGCAAGGACGAAGAAGTGAAGGGCCATTTATGGGACGGCAAATGTTATGTATTTGACGACCGGATTTCGGTTCCGATTAACCGGACAGAGGAAGATGTTATTATCGGCAAATGCCATCATTGCGGCAAACCGGAAGACCGTTACGTGAACTGCGCGAATGTGACCTGCGACAAGCGCCACATCTGCTGTGAGGAATGCGAAGCGGAGCACCAGCGCCATTGTTCAGAGGAGTGCAAAGGGCACTAAATAGGAAACGCCACGGGATTTACATCTCCCTGTGGCGTTTTTTTGTTAGGTGGCAACATCCTGCTGCAAGCCGGCACTATTCTCCAGGAAGCATGCCCGCTCCACCTGATACAAATCATAAATCTCTTCCGTTTGATTGATTAACTGATACACTTCCTGGCTGAGATCATTGGCCAATCGGGCATACGGTAATTTTTCAACCGCCTTCTTCGATCGTATATTTTGTTTCCGGATTTTCAGATATACCGTTTCAATCTCATGCTCCAGGAACAGCTCCGCAAAAAAGGATTCCTTCGCCCTTTGGTTATAGCCCTGTCCGAAGTAAGGAATGCCAATCCAGGTGGCCAGGAAGCCTGTTCTATTCACAATGTTATATAACTCAATGGTGCCGATAGGATGTCCCATTTCATTAAGAATCGTTCTGGAGATGCACGTCTTCTGCTCTTCTTCAACGATTAGCTGTTTGGTCGTAAATAAGTATTGCTCATAAGATTGATATTTGTAACGAACGTAAGGATACACCGCAGGGTCAATCATCAAGTTGTACAGGGAATGACATTCATGCAGATCACGTTTTTTCAACATTGGCTCTACCACCCTAGTCCATTTAATCCGACGAAATAAGTATATAAAAGGACATGGCGTGGTTTATAAAATCTGCATGATGATTATGTAAAATTTATTTGTCCAATCCGCTTGACTTAAACCAAGGTTTAAGTCGTATGATAATTTCGTCGACAACATATTGGAGGACTCCAGATGACCTATTATTCGATTGGTGAAGCTGCGGCTAAATTAAATATTCCGGAATCAACGTTGCGTTTTTACGAAAAAAAAGGCTTACTTCCGTTAATCAAACGTGATGAAGCGGGAAGGCGATTATTCTCGGAGGATCAAATCTCACTCCTTGTAACGGTTGGCTGTTTGAAGAACACACACATGTCCATAAGTGATATCAAGAAATATATCGATTGGGTCATAGAAGGCGACAGCACGATTGAGCAGAGGCTCGAAATGCTAAACCATCACAAGCAGGCGGTATTGGCTGAAATTTCGCTCATGACAGAGTCCCTAGAAGGAATCCAGGTAAAAATTACACGTTATATCAAACACACTCAGGAGGCGTTACGATGAAACTTTCAGGAAACACGATTCTTATTACGGGCGGAAGCTCCGGAATTGGACTCGCTTTTGCAGAACGCTTTATGAAAGCCGGCAACACCGTTATTATTACGGGACGGCGCGAGAATGTCCTGCAAGATGCAGAAGAAAAAATTCCCGGCCTTATTACCCGTGTCAGTGATTTGGAAAATGAAGCCGAGCGAATCGCCTTGTTTGATTGGGTAACGGAGAACTATCCGGAAGTAAATGTGCTGGTTAACAACGCAGGCATTCAGCAGCGTTTCAGCGTGTTGCAAGCAGATGCGAAGACGGACTGGAAGTCCTTCAGTAAAGAAATCACAACGAACATTGAAGCACCTTTCCACCTCTCGATGCTGTTTGCACCCGTTTTCGCGGCAAAAGAAAATGCGGCTATCATTAACGTCTCATCCGGGCTGGCCTTTACTCCGTTCGCGATTGCACCAATCTATTCGGCTACAAAAGCGGCGCTCCACTCCTTTACGATGAGTCTTAGACTCCAGCTCTCGGAAACATCGGTTGAAGTCATTGAAGTTGCGCCTCCGGCGGTAAACACCAATCTGGGCGGAGCGGGCCTTCATGTACACGGAGAACCTCTCGAGGCCTTCGCAGACGGTATCTTCCAAGGTCTCGCAGAAGGCAAATCTGAAATCGGATACGGCACCTCCGTAGATCGTCTTCGAATGTCTCGCGATGACATCGACAAATATGCCGAGAATATGTACCAAGCAACAAAAAACATGATTGACTAACAAAACAATCCTCCATCAAAAAAGGAGCTGCCTAATAGCAAGCTCCTTTTTCTTTTATTCTTTTTTCTTATTGTGATCGCACTTTTTAAGGAAGGTTAAATAAAAACGGAGAAGTTCAAATGATTCTGAAGAAGCGCAGCGTTCGCCTTTGCTTGGGGATTCCCACTTAAACCATTCCAATCAAGGAATCCCCGAGCAACAGCGATCGGAAGAACATTTGAATTCGTAGTTTGCAGCATAACCTTACTTAACCTGTGCGCATCACAATTTCCTGTACTGGTTAGGCGACTGCCCCTCAAACTTCTTAAACACCTTGCTGAAATATTTATCATCGTCATAGCCGACCATCTCGGCGATCTGAGCGATCTTCAGATTCGGATTTTGCAGCAGCAGCTTCGCTTTCTCGACCCGGATGCGGCCAAGATAGTCGAATACGTTCTCCCCCATTTCCTGCTTGAAGCGGCGGGAAATATACTCCCTGCTTAAGTAGAACCGTTCGGATATATCCTGGAGCGTAACCTCGCGGTTATAATGCTGCTCCATATATTTGGCAATATCGCGCATGATGCTGTGCTCTTTGTTGCCGCCAACACCGGCCATTGCCGCAAACGCAGTAAGCCCGTTCATAAGCTCGCGTCTGCACAACTCAAGCGACAGTCTCCCCTGCTCATCCAGCAGTAGTAATAACGGCAGACCCGGAGAAGGTTCGGCGCTTGCCCGTACCTCCTGCTTTGCTGCCAGATCCTGCCGCCAGCGGCTCAGCATGGACTCATACTCAAACCGCCATAGCTCGATCTGTTCCTGCGTAATCGCCGGCAGTAACCGGGCAGCCTCAAGGAAACTCTCAACCGCCGTTTCGATATCCTTCTCTTTGCCGCTCCATACCGCTAGCCGGAACCGCTCTTCATAAGCAGCGATGCTTAACGAATAAACACCTGCCTTAAAGCCTTGTTCGCTCTTATGAATATAACTGTTCTCCTCCAGCAAGTTACGCTGTTTAAGCGCCGTACGTGCCGCCTGATAGGATAAAGACAATCCGCTTGGAAAAGGCTGCGCCTGCCCAACTCCATAATGGAACCGTCCATGAATGGAATTCATGATCCCTTCCGTTATGAGTGCCAAGAGAGATTCCCATTCCGCGAGCCGATGCCAAAGCAAAATAATAATCTCATGATCACTGTTCCAATACCGAAACGCGAAACCGCCATTTTTTTGCTTTAAGATCTCGTTGCACACATTAATCAGGCAAAAGGTAAGCAAATCGCGATTACCGCTAAACTTGCGGGAAATCTGCGGTTCCAGCATTCCCGTGCTAAGAATAATGACCTGACACAACTCCACGCCTACAAGCCCGAACTCCTCCTTCAGCACCGCCGGAACCGTCACGGTTGCACCAGATCCGGCTTCACTGATCATGGTCGAGAACAGCTTGTCCCTGTACACAGGCTTAATCTGATTCATCTCAATGCTTCGCTGCTGGTCAAGCCTGCGCGCCTGATCCTCCTGCTCCCAGCTATGCTTTGCCTTCTGGAGAGCTTCCATCAGCTGCTCCGGATCAATCGGCTTCAGCAGATAATCCTGCCCGCCGTATTTCATCGAGCTGCGCACCAGATGGAAATCATCATAACCGCTGATGACGATGGATTTGCTCTTGCGCCCCTGCTCCTTCATCCAGGCCAGCAGCTCCACGCCATCCCGGTTTGGCATCCGCATATCCGTTATGACGATCTCCGGCTGGATTTCCCCCAACAGCGCAATGGCCGTATCGCCGTTATCGGCTTCATAGATTTCCTTAATCCCAAGCTGCTCCCAATCGATCAGCAGCTTAATCGCTTCACGCACATGCTGTTCATCGTCTACTATGAGTATTTTCATGCTCGTTCCTCCAGCTCTTGCACGGGTATTCGCAGGGTCACGGTAAATCCGCCAGACGGCGCCGAGTCGATGCTCATCTCCGCTTCCTCGTTATAATAAAGCTTCAGCCGCATCCACACGTTGCTGATCCCGATACTCTTCTGCTCCTCCAGCAGCGCTCCCGTTGAACGGAAGAGCAGCTGTCTCAGCTCTCGCAGCTTGTCCGGATCCATCCCGCTGCCGTTATCCTCGATTCGAATGGTCAGCCAGCTTCCTCCATCGGTCACTTCCGAGAAGAGCCTTAGAACACCGTTTCTTCCCGAGGTTTCATAGCCGTGCTTGAAATAATTCTCGACTAGCGGCTGCAGCAGCATCTTCGGCACCTGTACCGAGAGCGAGGCTGGATCAATATCGTAATGCACGGTGAGCTGCTCGTTAAACCTCTGCTGCTGAAGCTCCAGATACGCTTTGGCATGATTCAGCTCCATGGCAAACGGAACAATCGACTCGCTGGTGTTCATGTTGTAACGCATCATTTTCGCAATCGACGTAATCAAGGTGTACACCTTAGGAGCTCCGGCGTGAAGAGCAAGCGTCCCGATCGACTGGAGGGCATTGTATAGAAAATGCGGATTAATCTGCGCCTGCATGGCCCTCAGCTGATTCGTCTTATTGGCGATTTCGAGCCGGTATTCACTATTGATCAAGTCCCGGATCGTCTGAATCATCGTGTTGAATCGCCTTGCCAATATCCCGATTTCATCCTTTCGGTCGACGGGCACCGCGACATTGAAATTCCCTGACTGCACCTGATTAATATGACCGATAAGCCGCTTGATCGGCTTCGTGAACTGATAGCTGACCAGGAAGCTGGCGATGACCGCAAGCACCATAAAGATTGCAATGACAGACGTGTTGATCGTCCGGATTGCCGTTGCGCTTTCGTACAAATACGAGTAAGGAAGCTGCTTCACGACTACCCAATCCATATAATTGGTACTCAGTGTATCATAGATCACAATGCCGGAAAATGACTGATCCTTCCATTTGATCACGCCGTTCTCCTGCTTGGATGCCAATACCTGATCCGTCCATTTCAGCTGCGACTGGTCCTTCTTCCCGTTCACCGAGCACACAAAATTACGGCTTCTGTCGATAATATACAGCTGCTCCTCGCTCGACATCGTCAGCTGCCGGCAAATCCGATTCAGTTCATCCGATTTGACATCCATGGACAAATAGCCGATGACTTCATCACTTGGGGTACGAATAATTGGACGCCGCAGCGTGAAAACGCTTTCCTCTTTAACGGCATGACTCCAATCCAAATTATAATGAGCGCTGGTATGGGTCGCCTCCACGAATGGCTTGGAGTCCGAACCATGCCCTGCCGGCCATTCCAGCGGCTGATTGATTCCTCTGCGGAAAAATCCCCTTGCCATCAAGTACGTCAGCTTGCCTTCCCCGATCTGCAGCTGAATTTGATGAATCCCGTTTGTGGACTGATAAATGTTGAGCATATGGGAGTAAATCTGCAAATTGTTCTTCTCATCAAACACCGGCACATTCACATTGGGCGACTCGCCGCGCTCGATCAAGGCATACAGGGAATTGGACTTATTGATGTTCAAATACACATCAAGCGAGTTCTCATTGACCTTGTCCATATAGCCTAAAATATTATTTTTGCCTAGCGCAAGCAGGTTCTGGTTCTCATGAATCGACTGCTGCGTGACCTTATCCTTGATGTAATAATTCGAGATAATCATCGATACGGTGATCGGAATAATCGTGACGGCAAGCAAGAGCGCCATCAATTTCCGGTTAATGCTTGTTGCGAACGCAAACATGACGTCCTACCTCCGAGGTCAATATTTTACACCAAACCCATCATATCTATCGGTGGTTCAAATTTCAATAACTGTTTATAGTCTAGCTATACACCAACAAGGAAGCCGCATTGCGAAGGGGGACTCAAATTGAATTTACGAAAAAGATCTAACGAATGGATACAGCAGCTTGTATTTGTCGGACCGGGTATGATCGTCTTCACGATTATTGTGCTTATCCCGTTCCTGCTTGGCTTCTACTTTTCCTTCACGGAATGGAACGGCCTGGACCTCGACAAAGCGAAATGGATCGGCATGGACAATGTCCGCCGTATCTTCACAAATGACGACAAATTTTGGGCAGCCTTTAAATTTACACTCAAGTTTACGGTCGTTACGGTAGTCGTAACGAATATCCTTGCCCTTCTTCTGGGACTTCTGTTAACCCGCCCGATGCGGGGTCGGAATACGCTTCGCACGATCTTCTTCCTGCCGAATATGATTGGCGGTATCCTGCTTGGATACATCTGGCAGTTTATTTTTACTAAAGGCTTCAAAACCATCGGCGAAATGACGGGCTGGCACTTCTTCGAGCTTCCATGGCTCGGCACGCCGGAGACCGGCTTCTGGGGACTCGTAATCGTCTTCGTCTGGCAGACAACCGGCTATATGATGGTTATCTATATCGCCGCGATTGTCGGGGTACCGAAAGATCTGATGGAAGCAGCAACGATTGATGGTGCAACTTACCTGCAAACGGTACGCAAAATCATTATGCCGCTTGTTATGCCGGCGATTACCGTATGCTTGTTCCTGACTACCTCCGGTGCTTTCAAAATGTTCGACCTGAACTTGTCTCTGACCAAAGGCGGTCCGGGTACTTCCACCCAATCGCTTGCTTACAACATTTATGCCGAGGCGCTGGTCAACAACCGTTATGGACTTGGCACCGCCAAAGCGATGCTGTTCTTCTTTGCAGTCTCCATCATTGCCGTCACCCAAGTGTGGCTGACCAAACGGAAGGAGGTCGAAGCTTAAATGACAGCTTCACGTTCACGGCTTTGGGCCATTGCAGCTGCAGCAATCCTGCTTGCTCTGCTTTTCATAGCTCCTTTTTACTTCGTGCTCGTCAATTCGGTTAAAGCTCTCGGCGAGATTATGGTGGACGCCGCCTCTCTCCCGGACAAGTATCTGTTCTCGAATTACTCAAAGGTTTGGGATATTATTAAGTTTCCGAAAGCGCTGTGGAATTCCATTCTCATTACCGGAATCAGCGTAACAGGGATTGTGATCATCAGCGCGATGACCGGCTACCGGCTTGTCCGCAAACCGTCCGTGTTCAACAAAATCCTGTTCACCTGCTTCATCTCGGCGATGATCATTCCATTCCAATCGGTCATGCTGCAGCTTGTGCGCGTAACCAGCTTCCTGGAGCTTCGAGCAAATCTGTTTGGCATCGTCATCTGTTATCTCGGCTTTGGCTTATCGCTCTCTGTCTTCCTGTTCCATGGCTTTATCAAAAGCGTCCCGCTTGAGATTGAAGAAGCGGCTGTCGTAGACGGATGCTCGCCTTACGGCGTATTCTGGCGGATCGTGTTCCCGCTGCTTCGCCCGATTATCGTGACCGTGATTATTTTGAACGGCTTATGGATCTGGAATGACTACCTTCTGCCAGTGCTTATCATTGGCTCGAACAAGGATCTGACGACTATCCCGCTTGCGATTACCCGCTTCTTTGGGCAATATACGAAGCAATGGGATCTTGCTCTCGCCGGTCTGACCATGGGCATTATGCCTATTATTATCATGTTCCTGATGCTGCAAAAACATATTATCGAGGGGATCTCCTCGGGATCGCTTAAAGGCTAAATCAATATTTTGCACTTTTCACGACAAAAACGTCTGTGTTTCTTGGCTTTAAGCTTCCATATAATCAAACTTGTAAAGAGAACGGTCTTCACACAAATGGGGAGGTTAACGAAATGAAAAAGCTTTCTATTCTTCTCGCTGCAGCAATCCTGACTTTGACGGCTGCCGGCTGCGGTAACAACAGCAACAACAGCAATAACTCGGGATCCGAAGCAAGCAACAAGCCTGCCGAGTCTGCAAATGCAACAACGGAAGCAACTACAACTCCGAAAAAGAACGTAACGATCAAGGTATTCCAGTTCAAAGTGGAAATTGCCGACGCGCTTAACCGTATGGCTGAAGAATATGAGAAAGAAACCGGCGTTAAAGTCGAAGTGGAAACACATGGCGGCGGCGAGGACTACAATGCGCTGCTGAAAGCGGAAATCGCTTCCGGCTCCGAACCGGAAATCTTCAACTCCGAAGGTAATGCAGCGCTTGAAGCTTACTATGACCGTGCAACAGACTTGTCCGGCGAAGCATGGGCGAAGGACGTAATCCCGGCTGCAGCCGGTCCTGCTCAAGTAGACGGCAAACTGCTCGGCATGCCGATGAACATCGAAGGCTACGGCATTTTCTATAACAAAGATTTGTTTGAGAAAGCCGGCATCACTACTCTTCCGAAAACATTGACGGAGCTTGAAGCAGCGGCAAAACAGCTTGAAGCAGCTGGCATCACGCCATTCTCGACAACAAATGAATGGTGGTCGATTGGTCACCACACGATCAACGTCGCTCTTGCTGAACAGCCGGATCCCATTGCCTTCGTCAACGGAACAAAAGACGGCAGCGTAAACTTCAAAGACAATGATGTATTCAAGAAATGGATTAACTACGTTGACGTTGTCTTCAAATACAGCCAAAAAGACAAGCTGACTACGGATTACGCAACACAAGTTGCAAACTTTGCTTCCGGTAAAACGGCAATGATCCAGCAAGGTAACTGGATCCAAGGCGATGTGGACAAAGTAGCGAAGCTGAACGTTGGCCTGCTCCCTATTCCTATTGACGACAGCGGCAACGCGCATATCTACACAGGTCCCGCGAACTTCTGGATCGTAAACAGCAAATCCAAAAACGCTGAAGAAGCGAAAGCATTCCTGAACTGGATGGTTACTTCGGACACAGGCAAAACGTACCTGACAAAAGAATTTAAATTCATCCCTGCTCTTACTTCGATCAAACCTACAGCCGATGAAATCGGTCAAATGGGCGTAGCGGTATCGGAGCAAGCGGCAACGGCAGGCGGCTGGCATTGGGGCCGTTACCCTGACGGCGTACCGCAAGGCTGGGGTGCTGCAATGCAAGAATACCAAGGCGGATCGATTGATAAAGACCAGCTCTTCGACAAGCTGGGGAAAGCCATTCAGGAAATCGTAAGCAAATAACGGGTGATTGAGCAGTCTTGAAGGGTCTGAAAAGGACTTTTCAAGGCTGTTTTTCCTATTATAGTCGTTAAGGCATTTTGAATTTGCAACCGAAAAGGCTATAATGGGACTATCTGTGACTGAAAAAGGAGATTCAAGTGGATGCAAAATGTAAAGATCTTTTCCGGATCATCTAATAGGCCGCTTGCGGAAGAGCTGTGCAGGAAGCTCAATGTTCCGCTTGGAGACATTGAGATTTCGAGGCTGGCGAGTGGAGAAATCAGCTTGCGCTATATAGAATCAATCCGCTCGGCCCATGTCTATATCGTACAATCGCTCTCACATCCCGTGAATGAGCATCTCGTCGAGCTTATGATTATGATTGACGCGGCCAAACGGGCTTCAGCTAAAACGATCAATATTGTAATGCCTTATTACGGCTACGCCCGCCAGGAACGGAAAGCGGCCCCTCGTGAGCCTATTTCCGCTAAGCTTGTAGCGGACGTGCTTACAACGGTTGGTGCCGACCGTCTTATTACGGTCGATCTTCATGCCGATCCGATTCAAGGCTTTTTCGAAATACCGGTCGATCATATTACGGCTCTTGATCTTATTACCGATTATTTGAAGAGCAAGAATATCAAAAATCCCGTCGTCGTCTCTCCGGATGCCGGACGAGCTACAACGGCGGAAAAGCTCGCGAACTATATGGACTGTCCGTTTGCGATTATGATCAAAAACCGCCCTGCCCACAATAAAACAAAAATCACTCATATTATTGGTGAAGTTGAAGGCATGACACCGATTATTATTGAGGATTTGATTGATACGGGCGGCACGATTGTCAACGTTGTCGAAGCGCTGCATAAACGCGGTGCCAACGATGCTTACATCTGCGCGACTCATGGCCTGTTCTCGGAAAATGCACTCGAGAAGCTGTCGCATCCTTTCATTAAAGAGGTTGTGATCACGGACACGATTGCCATTGATCCAAACCATTCGGACAAGTTTGTCGTCCTGCCGATGTCGGATCTGCTTGCTACGGCTTTGCAGATTATTAATAACGGCGGGTCGATAAACACGTTGTTTAAGACGAAGCAGCAAATGTAGGGAGTGGATGGTGCTGGGTAGGTCGGGGATTACGGAAAAGTATCATCTTACGGTTGCTGTTGGTCTCGTGGGATTCTGATTGAATTATAGTAGTTGTAATCCCGCGATACCAAAGGCAAACGCTGCGCTCCTCCAGATGATACTTCCCCCTCCACCCCTCCCCAACACACCACAGCCTTTCCCTCTAGCTGTTCGTTTTGGGAGAGGAAGCAGAAAATAATAAAGCGTATAATCACCGCTTTATTAAATAGATAAGAGCCCCGGATTTAGTTCCGGGGCTCTTGTTTTTAGTCATTTAGCTATTTACTTTGTCCGGTAAAGCCCGTATTTCGCGAGGCTTTCACGGATTGGTTTTTTGTCTTCTTCAAGGCCCCCATCGCCGCCGTTCAGGGCGATATTAACCTGCCAGACGGTCAGGTCTGCGACGTTCATCGACTCCATCTCCTCGAGGCTGAAGAAGCCGGCGCCGTCTACCTCCACGCCGTCAGGTCGAGGCACGCCGTCTATGTATTCCATTTCGAAGGTGATGTAGACATCATGAACCGCATGAGGCCGGTCACGCAGGCCAATGATTTTGGTTACGATAGCGCGGACGCGGGTCTCTTCCCATACTTCGCGGGCAATTGATCCTCTGATCTGCTCGAACTGTTCAATATAACCGCCTGGCGTTGTCCAATACCCTTTGCCCGGTTCTTGGGCACGGCGAACGAGCAGCACTTTGTTGTCTTTCACAACGCAAGCCCCTACTCCGATGCTGTAGTTCCCCCAATGAACAAAGCTGCAGCTAGGGCATGCTTTTCGGTTTTCTCCGCCAATCTCGCGTACTTCAAGCTTATCTCCGCACGTCAGACAGAAGTTGATGTTCTCCATATGTAATCTCCTTTATCGCAAAAAGTGGCAAACAATATAATGAACATTATACTCCAGCTTCACCGGCATTTGTCTTTATTTTTTTATGTGAAACTAATGTACTTTTCAGCTTTGTTTAATCTTGGCAGAACATAATAAACCATACTCCCTATTTGATATAGCTTGTCTCTTTGGGCCCGTATCCCGAATGCGGGCCACTTTTTTATTCTATTGTAATAAATAAAGGACCAGTTTACAGAACCGGTCCTTCTTTATATCTATTATTCAAATGGATAACGCAGTCCCCATTGCTGACGGATGCCGTCCATCGTCCGCATGAGTTGAAGGGTTTCGTCGAGCGTGATAACTTCGCTCTCAAGCTTGCCTTCGCGAAGATATTGACCTGCCGCCTCGGCTTCATAAACATAACCAAGTGTGGTGCGGTCGTCGTTAAAGGTTTCTTCCGTTCCATCTGCCGCAATAATGGTCGCCGATTTGGCGTTAAAGAAGGAAGGAATGCGGATAGAGCCTTCTGTCCCGATTATGTAAGCGTCACTGCCTGAATTGAGCCTGATTGCTGCATTCAACATAGCCGTTTGGCCAGCTTCATAGGAGAGCAAGATGCTGCATTCCTCGTCAACGCCGGTCTCGCCCAGTTGAGCCGTAGTGAGCACCTGTTTCGGATTAGCCCCAAACAACATGGAGGCAAAAGAGAGCGGATAAACGCCGACATCCAGCAAAGCCCCGCCGGCAAGCTGCGGGTTAAACAAACGTCCTTCCGGATTTATTCCGGTACGGAAGCCAAAGTCCGCTTTTAAGAGTCGTACTTCACCGATCCGGCCTACTGCAATCCATTCACGGACTTTGCGGATTACCGGCAGAAATCTTGTCCACATCGCTTCCATCAAGAAGATCTGTTTGTCTCTTGCGAACTGTACAACTTCTTCTGCTTCCTTCGCATTGACGGTAAAGGGCTTTTCGCATAATACCGCTTTGCCCGCGCGCAGACATTGCAGTACGTTTTCCCTGTGGGATGGATGAGGAGTCGCTACATAAATAATATCGATCTCGGCATCATTCAAGAGTTCCTCATAGCTTCCGTACGCGCGTTTGGCGCCGAATTTACCGGCGAATTCCTCCGCCTTTTCTAACGAGCGGGAGCCAACTGCTGCAAATTCAGCATCCTTGGCAAACGCCAAATCACGTGCGAATTGGGATGCAATCCAGCCGGCGCCAAGAATGCCCCACTTGATCGTTCTATTCTCCATTATTTCCTACACCTCCAACCGCAGTATATCAGCATTTCATCTGATGTGAAAGCGGTTAGAGGCGCATATCCATCTTCTTAATTCTGCTGTCTCGAGATGAAGAATAAGGTGAACCAAATAAATACGAAGCCCACAAGCTGCGCGCTGGTAATTACCTGTCCGAACACCGTCCAGTTCAGAACAACACCAACCATCGGGAAGCTAAGCTCGGCAATCGTCGCATAGGAGGCCTTAATCGCGCTTAACCCTTTATAGTAGACGAGCAGGCTGACGAGACCCGGAAGAAGCGCCTGCAGCAGCAGATTGACAATAACAGCCCCAAGATCTGTCCCCTCAGCCAGCTTCCATGCTGCCCCTTCAGACCAGGTAATGACCAATAACAGAGGCAAAGCCAATATAAACCTCAGAGAAGTAACCGCCTCATATTTCATGCTGCCAAGCAGGTAACGTCCCATCACCGTAGAACCGCCCCATAACGCAGCGGCGCCAAGCGAGAGCAGGCTGCCAACCTGTACAAACTCATTCATATGGCCAAACGGTAGCGTAAAACCAAACGTCAGCAAATATGTTCCGACTAATGCAATAACGAGCAGGGGTCCGATTTTTTTCGGCAGCAGCTCCTTCAGAAGAATCCGTGCCATCACAATGGCGAAGAGCGGCTGAAGCTTCTGCAGCAGCAGAACCGCATTTGGATTACCGTGTACCAATCCTTGGGTGAACAGGATGGTCGCAAGCGCGGAGCCGCCCCAGGATACAAACAGTAAGGCACCCAGCTGACGGAGACGGACACCGCGAAGCTCGGCCCGGTGCTTCCACAGCACGGGCGCTGCGGCCAGGAACAAGATGACATGCTCAAGCAAGACAATTTGCGTCGAAGTCATCGTCTTTAACAAAATAATACGAAATACCGGGTCCACGCCCCAAAGCGCAGCTCCTAGGACAACCAGCCAAAACTCCGGTCTTACTGGCGATTTGGCACGAAGCATTGGTGTTGCAGTAACGTTGCTCATAACTTTTTCCCTTTCTGAATACAGGACGGAGCAAGCGTAACGGCTGCGACTTCCTTCGAAGGAGCATTCGTTTACGCTATACAAAAAAAGCCCCGATCCGCTTAAAGACTCACGAATCGGGGCCGCCTCAAATAAACATGCATACCGGCGGTTTCCCGCCTTCTGCAGGCTTATTCAAGTGATCTTCTATCATCCGGACTATACCGTCGGCCTTGGAGTTTCACCAAGTCAGTCCCCTTGCTGCTAGTCAGCTCAGGGAGTCGCGGGCTTTGCTTTCATCTGCAAGGCAGAGAATAGCGTTTACCGCCGGTCAGGAATTTCACCCTGCCCCGAAGATCCTTATTCCATTAGATTTAAAATGATTGGATTGAGTATAACGCTGTTTTTCCGAGTTGTCTAGTATGAATAGTGAGATTTTGCAGTGATTTGATTATACCTTGATCTGCAGGGCCTCCCGGACGATCGGCGCAACTTCCTCGGCGAGCAGCCTGATTGAAGCTTCCACTTGACCAGGCGGCATACCGCCGATGTCCATCTGGGCCATAAACCGGGAATGCCCAAACAGCTTATGCTGTTCAATAATTTTCTCGGCAATCAGCTGCGGACTGCCAATAGCAAGCGAACCCGCCAGCTTCTCGAAATCTTCACGCGAGAGCGGCTTCCCGTCCTCCTTGCCGCCCATGAACTGCGAATAATACGTCGAATAGCCGGCATAAAATTCATCCAATGCCTGTGCCGTTGTTTTCGCCGCGTAACAGTGGCCCGTTATAGCCACTCTAAGCTCTTCGTTCCGGAAGCCGGCTGCCAGGCCTGCTTCTTTATAACAATCGACCAGATGCTTATATTTGGAAGCCTCTCCTCCGAGCAGCGCAAGCGCCATACCGGCGCCATGATGACCGGCCAGAGCGGCGCTCTCCGCCGTACTGCCCACGCCTACCCATACCGGAATGGCCGGTTGCTCAGGGCGTGGCGCAATCTCTGCATCCTGTAGAGGACTGCGAAGACGACCGCTCCACGTGATGCGTTCGGAGTCATTCAGCTGTTTCATTAATTCCAGCTTCTCGGTGAATAATTCTTTGTAGTCATCGAGCTCAAAGCCAAACAATGGGAATGATTCTATATAAGCACCCCGCCCGGCGATAATCTCTGCACGACCGTTCGAGATCAGATCCAGCGTCGCAAAGTCTTCGAATACCCGGACAGGATCAGCCGTGCCCAGCACGGTAGTTGCGCTCGTGAGACGAATGCGGGATGTCGCCTGCGCAATTGCCGCGAGAAGTACGGGCGGCGATGATAAGGCAAAGTCAAGACGATGGTGTTCGCCTACGCCAAATACGTCAATTCCCGCTTCATCGGCGACTTTAGCCGCATGAATTATTTCCTTAATGCGTTCCCCTGCGTTTTTAAGCCCGCCTGTACGGGGATCAACCGCAAGATCGCCTAATGTATAAACGCCAAATTCAAACTTCCCGTCATACCCTGATGAATCCATCCGTAAGTCCTCCTCAGCACAGCTAAGCGTGATTCCTAATCTAATGATTAGCTATGCTTCCATTCCTATTCATGTACGTAAAGTAAGTAGTATACGTATAGTAAGTTAGTATCTAGTAAGTAATTGTGCCTAATTCTGCTTCTCCCGTCAAGCATACACGCAAAAAAAAGAAGCGTCCAATTTAGAGCGGCTAAGGCAGTAACAGGATTAATCAGCCTGATCTGCATACCACTTCATTGTCCTCTTCAGCCCCTCAGCCAGTGAGTAGGCGGGTTTCCATTGTACTTCGTTCACCAATCTCGAGATATCTGCCCCTATAAATATCGGTTCTGTCGGAAGCTCCTCTCCAAACCTGATTTTCTCCTCGCTTCCGAGTATGCTTCCAATCTCCCTCACAAGCTGCTGCAGCTGTATGGAGTGTCCAGCCGCGATATTGACCGTCCCTTCACTGCCGCTTTCGAACAGAGCAACCAATGCATTCGCCGCGTCCTCGATATACAGGTAGTCCCGATAGAGGATGCCATATTGGCAATATGCCTCCTGCTTGTTCAGCAAAGCTTTAATCATGGAAGCAACAAGCCGATTGCCGGGGTCATGAGGGCCATACATATGGAACAACCTGCCCCATGCCGCACTGAAGCCGGCCGCCTCTGCGTAGGACTCCAGCCAGATTCGCAGGCTGTTCTTACTGGCTGCATAAGCGTTTGCATAAGAATCGGGTGATGCATACTCCGACAGCATCCCTTCTCCCCATGCATATTCTGCTCCGGTTCCAGCTACAACTACACGCTTCCCGCCGTTCAGGGCAAAATGATGGATAAGAGTCATGCTGCTTCTCGTCCACTCATAATTGATAATGGACCGGTAACACTTTGGAGGAATCGCATCCCAGGCAAGATGAATTAACGAATCGGGTCTTACTTCTTCGGTAAACCTGATAACTTCATCTCCGTTCAGCAGATTCACCTGATGCCATACCCCTCCGGTCGGAAGAGGAGCTGTTCGGTAAGTCGCATGAACTTCATATCCTTTCTCCAGGAGCCGGGCAACCACATACCGGCCAATCCAGCCGGTTGCTCCGGTCACCGCTACTTTATGCATCATCGCCTGCTTCCTGCCTTCTGTCATAATCTTATAGACCGGAATTCCGGAATACGGCGTAAATCTTCTGTAATAGTCGCAAATGCCATATAACGCGCCTCGAGCTCCTGAGCATTAAAGAGATGATGCCCCCCTATGTTGCGGGTTTTCGCAGCATGTGGAATCGTTGGGCCGATCTGCAGCTTTCTTGCACGCATAGGACCATTCCATGGGCTGAACGAAAATTTCATAATAAATGTCGGGTTTATAAACACCTCATACGGCCTGGTCGTCCAATGTCTGCCCGCCGTATAATGACCGGATTTGTGTCTATGAATGAACCTTCCGATATACAGAGCATGGGGATCGGGAGGAAATACGCCATGATAACGCTGTTTGACCAGCGGCAAATCGTAGACAGGATCCCTATAATAACCGGGCGGATCAACCATCACAATTGTCCGGATCGAATACATTTTCCCGCCGAGAGAATCCAGAATAGGGAACAGCTGCTTGCCGTAACGGCTTACTAGGAATTCGGTTGTATTCAGCACCATTTTCCAGCCGGATATCCTCTTCTCGATATCCATCACTTCTTTGTCCACCTCAACGGCATGAAAATCCGGCACCCTGGAATTCCGGATCTCCCAATGAGGAGCCAGCTTCCGAATAATCTCGACAGATCCGTCTGTAGAACCGCGGTTAATCAAAATTCCATGATCAAATAAGGGAATATGATGCATCAGCCACCATGGCAGCAAATACTCCTCATTGTAGAAATGGGAAATAAGAGTAGCCATCTTTTTCACCCCCAAGCTTCTACTAAACTACCAAAGATACCCTTATGCACTACTATATGAATACCGATTGCAAGGAGTTCTCCGCCCTTAACTGGTAGCTTGTGGATGATGGCTGTTGCGAGCGAATCCGATATGATGCTTAGCGTAAGGCTGCTCTCGAATGCGGCTACCGTACAGCAGGTCTCAAGAGTCACGGTTGAGGAGTACGAGGAATGAATATTTTTCAATTGACGTAAACGGTTCCATGTTTTATAGTGATATCGAGCCAAATATATAACAAGCCTTTTGGCATGTTACTAGTTCGACTAGGCATAAGCCAAGGATAGTATCCGCCCGAAATACGGGTGGACTCTTTCCTTGGTTTTTTTGTGCTCATTATGGGGAATTTACTACTGAGAGGAGGGATTGACGTGGGACTTACGGGACAGCTTCGGATCGATCGGATCGTTGGCAATAACGTCATACTTACGATGGAGCCGAACTCGTCGAGAGAGTATGTACTGTTTGGCAAAGGCATCGGCTTCTCATGCAAGGGCCAGAAACATATTGATGCGGAAGACCCGCGAATCGAGAAGCGTTACCGGCTGGACGATCGGGATAAAGCGTTGCAATACCACTCCCTGCTTGAGGAATTGGACCCGGAAGTGGTCCAAATCTCCGAGCAGATCATTGACGAAATTCGGGAAAGGCTGGGAACTCCTGTCGATCCGAAAGTGTACTTTGCCTTACCAAGCCATATTCAATTTGTCGTCTACCGGTTAAGAAACGGCATGGAAATCGTCAATCCTTTCCTGTATGAAACAAAGATGTGTTATCCCCAGGAGTACAAGATTGCAGCCAAAGCAGCCAAGATGATAAGCGAGAAATTTGATGTCATCATCCCTGAAGATGAAGTCGGATTTCTGACGTATCACGTGTATTCGGCAGCAGGGTCCGTTACCGCTGGACAGCTGGTTCAGTTAACGGAGCTGATGAACGAGATCGTCGAGAGAATCGAAGGCTGGCGCGAGGCGCCTCTGCCTAAGAAGAGCTCTGATTATGCAAGGCTGATCATGCATTTGCGTTATATGATGGAGCGGATTCTGCAGAACAAGGAAACGGAAAATCCGTTTGCTGCAGAGATCAGAAACAAAATACCTACTGAACACGAGCATGCCAAGCTCATCGCACAGATGATTGAAGAAAGACTAAACCAAAAGGTCTCATCTGATGAAATCGGATATCTCGCCATGCATCTGTACCGGTTATTCCGGTCCGTGGATGCAGAAAAATAGACATAGACAAAACATCATGGATAGCAAGGAGTAGATCATATGAAATGGTTTGGCAAAAAAACGAATTCCGTTAGTGTAGCAGCACCACTCAGCGGCAAGCTTGTTCCGCTTAGCGAGGTGCCGGATGAAGCATTCGCGCAAGGCTTAATGGGAGATGGCGTCGCCATTGAACCAACCGAAGGGCGCGTTATTGCACCGTTTGACGGTGTAGTCAGTCATCTGATCGATACGCATCATGCACTGATTATTGAGCATTCATCCGGGCTGCAGCTGCTCATTCACGTTGGCATCAACACCGTTGCACTGAACGGCGACGGCTTCAAGGCACTCGTGAATACGGGCGATTCCTTCAAGGCAGGTCAAACCCTTCTCGAATGCGACCTGGATAAAATCCGCAGCGCGGGTTATCCCGTTATAACGCCGGTTATCGTGGCGAACGAGGACGGCGCAGAGAAAGTGGAATGTACCTTCACGACCGTACAAGCCGGAGATCCGGATACGATCAAGGTTATTATGAAAACCTAAACTATTGACATGGAGTGAGATAAGATGCTCGCATTTTTGCAAAAGATCGGTAAATCTCTAATGCTTCCTGTCGCAGCTTTGCCTGCGGCAGCCCTTCTGCTTCGTTTTGGCAACATCGATTATGTGAAAGATTTCGGGTTTGGCAGCTTCGGCGAATTCCTGAACCAATATATCGCGCCTTTCCTTGCCGCCGGCGGCTCCGCCATCTTTGACAACCTTCCTCTGATCTTCGCCATTGGCGTGGCGATCGGGATGGCCGGTGATGCGGTAGCTACGCTCGCCGCTGTTATTGCGTACCTCGTGCTTACCAACGTACTCAGTAAAATCCCAACGGTATTTACGGGTCTCGTCGAAAAAGACACGACGCTTAACATGGGCGTACTCGGCGGTATTATTGCAGGTCTTGTCGCTTCCTACTTCTATAACAAGTACCATGATATTAAGCTGCCGGACTGGCTCGGCTTCTTTGGCGGCAAACGGTTTGTACCGATTATTACCTCGTTTGCAATGGTTATCGTTGGTCTGATCTTTGGTCTCATTTGGGGACCTGTCCAATCGTGGCTCGATATCTTCGGCCGCTGGATCGTCGACCTTGGCGGTATCGGCGCCTTTATCTACATGACAGCCAACCGCTTGCTTATTCCATTTGGTCTGCACCACGTGATTAACTCAATTGCCTGGTTCCAAATCGGCGACTACACGGATGCTGCTGGCAATGTCGTTCACGGCGACCTGCACCGCTTCTTCGCGGGCGATCCGACTGCAGGGATGTTCATGACCGGCTTCTTCCCGATTATGATGTTCGCTCTTCCGGCAGCTGCCTTTGCGATTATTCATTCGGCGAAACCGGAAAAACGCAAGCTTGTCTCTTCTATCTTTATCGGTTCGGCTCTTGCTTCGTTCCTGACAGGCATAACCGAACCGCTCGAATTCGCGTTTATGTTCGTAGCACCAGTCCTGTATGTCATCCATGCCGTATTAACCGGTATCTCGGCTTGGCTTGTCGTTGAGCTTGGCATACATCATGGCTTTGGCTTCTCCGCCGGTTTCCTTGACTATGCGATTAACTACCCGCTCTCCACGAAGGGCTGGCTGATTATCCCGATTGGTCTCGTGTACGCTGTTGTGTACTACTTCCTGTTCCGCGTCGTTATTGCGAAGCTGAACCTGAAAACACCGGGACGCGAAGACGATGAACTGGTCGAAGAAGGCGGTAAGGAGAATGTTCCTGCAGGGGATGATAAAGCAGGGCAAGTTCTTGCCGCACTTGGCGGATCAGGCAACATCGAAAGCATCGATGCATGCATTACCCGCCTCCGCCTGATTGTAAAAGATGATAAAGCCGTTAATGATGCGGAATTGAAACGTCTTGGCGCGGCAGGCGTTATGCGTCTTGGCAAAGGTGCGGTTCAAGCAATATTCGGAACCCAATCGGAGCGCTTGAAAGAACAGATCAAAAAACGCATGTAACTCAGACATATATTTCTTGGTTAATATTTTCGAAGAAAGAATCATCACAAGCGGCCTGAATTGGGCCACTTTTTTAGGAGGATTTATGGTGGAGAAATCATACGTAGTACTGAACCCGACGGGCATCCACGCCCGTCCTGCCAAGAAAATTGTTGAAGCGGCAAAGATTTGCGAAGGTACGGTGTATCTGGAGAAAGGCGGACGTAAAGTCAGCGCAAAAAGCCTGGTTAACGTATTGTCGATCGGTGCCAAGCAAAATGATACCGTAACCGTCAGTGCCGAAGGAGAGAAAGCAGAAGCAGCGGTTGACGCTATTGGCGCTGTACTGGCTACTGCAGAAGCAGAGTAAGGAGGCACCGCAATGATGGCAACCAAGATTAAAGGAATCGCCGCATCGGAAGGTTACGCAATCGGCCGTGCGGTCATTCTTCGCGAAGAAGTTGTGCCAGAGGGAATTTCCTATATTGAGGCTGGCGAAGAGGCAGCCGAGCTCACCCGGTTCGATTCTGCCGTTGCATCCGCTCGCGGCGAGCTTGAAGCTCTGCTTGATCGGATGAAGGCAGATGGCCGTGAGAAGGAATCAGAAATATTCGAAGCCCATCTGATGCTGCTTGAAGACGAAGAGCTTATTGGTGCGGCGCAGGAGAGGATCCGCAGTCAACGCTATAAGGCGGAAGCTGCGATGAATGAAGCTGGCGAAGAAGTAGCTGATATGCTCGCTGCATTGGATGACGAGTATTTGCGGGAACGCGCAGCCGATGTCCGTGATGTCAGCCGCCGAGTTATCCGAAAGCTTGGCAACCGCTCGGAATCAGACGGCCTTCAAGCTTCGTCAGCAGCTGCGAATGAGAAATCCATCCTGTTCGCCTTCGATCTGACACCATCGGATACCGCCCAGCTTGATCCGTCCGTTATTGGGGGATTTGTAACCGCAGCCGGCGGACGGACTTCTCACTCTGCGATTATTGCCCGTTCGGTCGGCATTCCGGCGATCGTTGGCGCAGGTGAAGGGGCGCTGCATATTGAGAACGGGCAGCTTATTATCGTTGACGGCGCCGCCGGACTTGTCCTGGTGGATCCGAAAGACGAAGAATTGGCCCGTTATCAGGCGCTGCAACAGCAAGCGGCAGGTAAACGTGCCCTGCTCGATCAGTATCGCGGCCAGCCTTCCGTCAGCGCAGATGGACATCAGGTTGAGCTCGTAGCGAATATCGGCTCCGTACAGGATGCCCGTCAAGCACAGGAGCTTGGTGCCGAAGGCGTTGGCTTATTCCGTACCGAATTCTTGTACATGGGCCGTCCTGATCTGCCTACTGAAGAGGAGCAGTTCAAAGCCTACAAGGAAGCAGCCGAAGCATTTGGCCCGGGCTCCCCTATCGTCATCCGGACGATGGACATCGGCGGAGACAAGGAGCTTCCAAGCCTGCAGCTTGAAAAGGAAGATAATCCGTTCCTTGGCTATCGTGCGATTAGGATTTGTCTGGACCGCCCGGACCTGTTCAAGACGCAGCTTCGCGCGGTGCTTCGGGCAAGTGCTCATGGCAATCTGAAGATCATGTTCCCGATGATCGCAACGCTTGGTGAATGGCGACAGGCTACAGCATTGCTGGAGCAGGCCAAACAGGAGCTAAGGAGCGAGAACATCGCCTTTAACGAGCAGATCGAGGCCGGTATTATGATCGAGATCCCGGCTGCTGCCCAAATGGCAGACCGGTTCGCCCGCGAGGTCGACTTCTTCAGTATTGGTACCAATGATCTTGTGCAGTACACGATGGCAGCAGACCGGATGAATCCGAAGCTTGGCTATTTGTCCGATCCGCTCCATCCTCCCGTTCTGCGGCTTATTGATCGGGTCATTCGAGCCGCTCACAAGGAAAACAAATGGGTTGGCATGTGCGGAGAAATGGCCGGAACGCCTGTCGCGCTTCCGATCCTTCTCGGTATGGGACTAGATGAGTTCAGCATGAGCGCGTCCGCTGTTCTCCCTGCCCGGGCGCTCCTATCCCGTCTCCATCGTTCGAAGCTTGCTTCTCTTTCGGAAGCAGTGCTTGATCTGGACGATGCGGAAGCGGTTCGGTCTTATGTGGAAAAGCATGTGCCGGAGCTCAAAGATTAACAAACAAGAAGACAGCTTGCAGCGGCTAACGCTGAATGTAAAAAAGCTCCCGGGAATTCACCCGAGAGCTTTTTTACTATTTCCTTAATACGATACTAACCGAGTAATGCCCTGCCCTGTTAGAGCCTCGCGAACGTGATGTAATCGACTTGGACAGGCTCTGCCGATTCGAGCCGAAGTGCCCGGTTGATCTGTCCGCGGTGATATTGCCCATGTAAAAGGACCTGCAACAGGATGTCCCGAACGGACGTACGGAACGGAACCCCGCTCTGGCTTGCATAGTCGATCATCTCGTCCAACTTGGATTCCTCAAGCCCTCCGATATAGACACGATATTGCTCGGCGTTTTCTTCGAACATCGTCCGGATCACCGTCAATTCTTCGGCTTCCTCCCACAACGAATATTGTGCGCTGCCCTTGCCCTGCAATCGGGACAGCCAGACTTGTTCCGCCACCGCGACATGCCGAACCAGCTTCAGAAGTTCCTTGTTCTTCGTCTCACTTTCCTCAAGCGCGTCCAAGATGCGTCCGTCTGCCCAGTACAGGTGATCCATCATGCATTTGATCGTCTTCATTTTCGTTTCCCCTCTTTGTCTCATCGATTGAATGAACTTCCTTTTATCCGTTAGTTTAACCAGAAATATGCATTCAACTTATTCCTCGACAATCGAACTTGCAGAAGCTGTCGCGTCCTTTGTCTCGCCGTGTCCAGCACCGAATAAGTTTAATACAACCACTCCCATAACAATTAAAGCTATTCCGACGATGCTTCCCAAGTTTATTTTTTCTTTCCAGATCAACACAGAAATAAGAGCTGTTGCAACGGTACCTACCCCTGACCAGATCGCATAAGTCATATTTAAGGGTAGTGTTTTAAGCGTAAGCGAGATGAAAAAGAACGAACAACCAAATGCGACAACCGTGAAGAGAGTTGGATTCAGTTTAGTGAACCCTTCGGATGCTTTAAGCATCGATGTACCGATTAACTCCCCAACGATAGAGATTGCCAAGAATAAATACGCCATTACTTACCTCCTGTATTATTACTTTTAATTCTTCGATGACCTTTATCATACTCTCCAATTTTCCTACAGGATGAAATCCTGCGAATTCATGATTCTGAGTGAGGAAACCGAATCATTTCGAGGGCGCATAATAAAGGAGAACACGTTATCTATTTATTGTTCCTTCGTTGATTAACCTTTCTTTATCCTTCAAAGAGAAATCTCCAGGCTCCCAAGTCTCTAAATGTCCTGCTCCTCCAATAATATCATCATTAATTTGATAAATGTCAGCATATATTTTCTTTCCTGTTTTTTGTTTTTCTTTCAGCAAGTAGGTTGTAATATAAATTTCTTTATACGGCTTTAAATCAATACCTGCGTTAGTTGCAGGTAGAAAGTTTTTTGTATCTTGTGTTCTTTCACTACTTCTTTCCTCAATATGCCAACCAAACGACTTAAGGTATTCAATATGTTTAACATTATTTTGCTCCGTTGTTTCTTTAGCGCAACCAATTAGGAACACAAGACAAAAAAATGAAAATAAAACAATAATTTTTTTAATTGAAATCAACTCCCTTCATTTTCCATTTAGATATGAGAGACGTAAAGACCCATATGAAAGTTGCAGTTTCAACCCTATCCTACCAGTTAGCTTAATCAAGCATCGTCAATCTAAATCTTATTTTCATAGTTACCCATAGTGATTCAAAACAATAACAAAAGGGTAAACATATGATAAGTGGGAAGTGGTATTAAAAAACAGCGGTAACCGGAATACAATTTTAGTTTCCGAAAGGTTGTTGATTACCATGAAAACACGAAGAAGGATAAAAAGTTCGAGATTTCTGCTTCGACACTTTTTGAGTAAGACTTAGCTTTAGAAGTGCATTTATAAACCGCTTCCCACTATAAGAGGACTCCGCGATTTAATTCGCAGGGTCCTCGTTTTTTATGATGCTCCGCTGGGATAATTCTGACTAGCTTTTAATCTACATTAAATATTACTTTACAGGAATATTCTTTGTGGGGTATATTCGGATAACAGAGAAGCACAAAAAAAATGGAGGGATTACAATGTCAACGCAATTCGAAATCACCTATACTTTTAATGCTCCACGAGAACTTGTATTTAAGGTATTCACCGAATCAAAACATCTACAGAACTGGTGGGGGCCAAAAGGATGGACGTTTCATGTTGCTAAAGCAGATTTCCGATCGGGCGGTGTCTTTCACTATAGCCAGAAACCTGCTGACGGCGATATAATGTGGGTTAAATTTGTGTACAGTGAAATTGTTGCACCGGAGAAAATCATTTATACTAGTTTCTTTTCTGATGAAGAAGGTAACATTGTGCGTGCCCCCTTTGACGCAAATTGGCCTTTGAAAACCCTAAATTCCATGACGTTCATCGAGGGTGAAGGAACAACAACCCTTTCAATGATTGTGGCTCCCGAATCCCCGACAGAGGAAGAGCTCAAAACCTTCGAGGCTTCACAAGAGATCGTTCAGGAAGGGTTTACCGGAACCTTCAATCAATTATCCGAATACCTAACAAAGAAATAAATTGTTTAATATATCCGGGGCTAATAAAACACCGACACCAATGTTTTTTGAATTAAACTATCTTAACCTTTACTTCAACAAAAACAGCAGCCGATTTAATGTGTATTGCATACCATTTGTTAAAAATACCTAACACATGGGATACAATTCATTAAACGGCTGCTGTTTCTGCTTTTTTAGTCCTTCTAAAACACTCTCTTTTTGTACGTCGATTGCATTCTCGCTCATGACCGAGGCCATAAAAACGAGTCCCCCTTTATCTTCTCGTTCAATAATTTCTTTAGCACATGCGTCAATGGCATGCTTACTCATAAATGAGGAGATCGCCAGCAGTTCGGCTGCACCGCCATTTCCCTCACTAAATAGTTTTTGTGAGCAAACGTCTATTACCTCCTGACTCATGTATGGGGCGATAGCTGCCAGCTCAGCAGCACATTTACCTCCAAATTGAAAAAGTTTCGTTGCACATTCATCTAACACATCCGCCGTTTCTCTCAAATAAAAGGAATCTTTTGGAAGAGTAGCTCGTATTAAAGAGAGACTCTGCCCAAGCGAATGCTTTCAAAGGAGGATGGTCGATTCGGGTGGCTTCGCTAAATCCAATTTAGGAGGTTCTAATGCGAAAAAGAAGAATGTGGATACCGGTAGTGGCGCTGACGGTAACGTTGCTTGTTCCAACGGGAGCGATTGCCGCAGGTCAGAGCGGTACGCCGGCCTATGAGGCTACGCGGAAAGTCGCGGCTGAGAAGGCCGCACTGCTGACGGGAAGTTACAATACGACGAGCGTTCAGTATGCGCTGATCGATCACGGCAGCATTGTCGTCTCCGGCGAATCAGGCCGCAACGACGAGAAGGGGAAACAACCGTTAACGAAGAGAACGATGTATGGCATCGGGTCGACCAGCAAAATGTTTGTTGCAGCGGCCGTGATGAAGCTGGTGGACGAAGGGAAGGTCAATCTGGATACGCCCGTCGTTCAGTATCTCCCGAGCTTTAAGATGCAGGACGAGCGTTACAAGCAGATTACGCCGCGAATGCTGCTGAATCATTCCTCCGGTCTATACGGATCAACGCTGACGAACGCTTTTTTATTCGAAGACAACGATACCTATGCCCATGATACGTTGCTGAAGCAGTTGGCCGATCAGAAGCTAAAGGCCGATCCGGGTGCTTATTCGGTTTATAGCAACGACGGCTTCACGCTAGCAGAGTTGTTGGTAGAGAAGATCAGCGGCATGGACTTCACCGCTTTTATCCATCGCTATTTTACGCAGCCGCTTGGCATGAATAATACCAAGACGCCGTTGGATCGGATTGATAGCTCCCAGATGGCGGGACTCTACTTCCCTACTTATCAGGGACAATTGCCGAACGAGTCGGTCAATGTCATCGGGACCGGCGGCATCTACTCTACGGCGGAAGATTTAGTCCGGTTCTCGCAACTCTTCTCCGGACAGGCTGCAGGCATACTCTCCGATGCATCCGTCACCGCCATGGGACAATCGGAGTACAAGAGAGGAATGTGGCCGGATGATGCGGATACGTCGGTTAGTTACGGGCTCGGCTGGGATAGTGTCAACCTGTTCCCGTTCGGCGATTACGGCATTCAAGCACTGACGAAAGGCGGGGACACGATTCTCTATCATGCTTCGCTCGTCGTGCTTCCCGAGCAGAACATGGCGGTCGCCGTTCTCTCATCTGGCGGTGCCAGCACGACCGATCAGCTGCTCGCCAATGAAATCTTACTCAGCGCGCTGAAGGAGAAAGGTGCCATAACCAACATTAAGCCCGAGAAGTCGTTTGGTGCGCCGGTCAAAGCAGCAATGCCTGCGGACATGATGAATGAAGCTGGACTATACGGATCGACAAACCAATCGATTCAGGTAAGCATCAGCCGAGAAGGCGACATGTCCATATCCTCTGTGCAGGTGCCCGAAGGCCCGGCCGAAAAATATGTGTATACGGCGGATGGTTCGTTCATGAGCGCGGACGGGAATACGAAACTTAACATCGTGAAAGAGGCGAACGGCCATACGTACTTGTGGATCCGGGCATATGCCTCGCTGCCAGGGCTTGGCCAAACGGCTTTGTCGCAATACGCCGCAGAGAAGCTAGAAGCCAACGATTTACCGGCAGAGACGGCTGCAGCCTGGAAGAAGCGCGACGGCAAAAAATATTATTTGTTGAATGAAAAATATTCGTCGCTTGCTTATCTGATGCTGCCGATCCTCAAGGTCGATTTGTCGAAGGAAGCACCCGGCTATGTGTTGGATCAGCAAATAACCGGCCCGGATGCCTCAGTAAGCACCTTGCAAATTCCGACGATGGCGGGACGAGATACCCAGGCGTATAACTTCTACAAAGCGGATGGGATCGAGTACCTCGTTTCTTCAGGCAGCCTCTATGAAAGTGAAGATGCCGTAAAGCCAATCTATGCGGGGGGCAAATCGAAGGCAACAATTCCAGCCAGCGGTCTTGCCAAGTGGTACACGGTGTCCGGCAAAGCGGCAGGCAAGACCATGCAGGTGAAGCTGCCTGCTAACGGTTCGTTTGCCGTTTACGACGATAAGGGAATTTGCGTGACTTTTAGCATCATCAGCGGCAATCATTCAATTGTACTGCCTAAGAATGGCGCCATTGTTTTCTCCGGCGAAGCCGGATCGAAGATGGACATTTCCATAAAATAAGAACACATAAGAGAGGGAGATCGTCTGAGGTCAGACGATCTCCCTTTTTATTGGACCTGGTGGACTGCCGGCGTTAGACTTTTCTCGTTTCATTCACACTTCGACAAAAAGTGGTGCTGCTCATTCCTTGCGATTCCTGGGCTTTGTTCAAATTATTCTATGGGAATATACGCCGTCCCTATTCGCTTTCGTTTATGGAATGACCCTTCGCAAAAAACGCCCGCGTTTCCTTGCGTGTCTGCGCAGGCAAGACACGATCCAATTCTTCCTCCAGCCAAGACAATTTCTTACTTCGCAAATAATTTTGCATAGTCTCTTCTGCTTCGAGCATAACTAAGTTAATCGAACAGGAACTCGTGGGTTCTGTACAGTCGGAACAATCGCGGCTGCGATATATATACCCCTTATCCTTTATGTTCTGGCACTGAAAAATCGGCTTCTTTCCCTCTACGGCCTCAACCACATCCCAAAATGAAATTTCATCCGGATCACGTGCAAGTTTAAATCCGCCTTTAACGCCAGGAACCGACGAGATAATACCCGCCTTCGCCAGCTTTGTGAAAATTTTTGATAAGTAGGTTTCTGGAATGCCTTGAAAGAATGCAAGTTCCTTTATACCAATCGTTGATTCGTTTGGAATTAAGTAAACCAGACAATGGAGTGCATATTCTACTCCGACACTATACTGCATAATAACTCCTCCCATTTTTTTTCATGGGTAAATACTTTAAATCCTAATAATATCCACGCCAATTGTCAACCTTACACCATACCATAAAAATTAATTTGACTTCGCCCTCTTGTAGCTATATATTATAGTCAAATCTAATCGGCGATTAATGTTGTCGCCAATTATGAAATCATACATTTAGGAGTGGAAGAATGGAAAAGCTGCTTGTTATCAATGCACATGCCACTGTAGATTCCCCTACTTCTGTTAGCCTTGAAGTTGGCAAGCATTTTATTGAGGCCTACCGTAAGATGAATCCCAACGAATCGATCGAACAGATCGATCTTTATAGCGAAGAAATCCCGGAAGTAAACAGTACTGTTTTAAGTGCTTGGGGAAAATTTGCCTCCGGTGAAGAATTGACGGACGATGAAAAACGCGTTACCAGCAAGATGAATGAGATTTTGCAGCAATTCAAGAATGCAAAAAAATATGTCATTATTATGCCACTTCACAACTTTAACATCCCTTCCCGACTGAAGGATTACATGGATAACATCATGATCGCTCGCGAGACCTTCAAATATACGGAAAACGGTAGCGTAGGCTTATTGAAGGACGGTCGGAGTTTACTAGTGATTCAAGGAAGCGGCGGCATCTACACGAATAACGACTGGTACACAGATAACGAATTCTCGCACAAGTACCTTAAATCGATGTTTAACTTCCTCGGCGTCGTGGATTACCAGATTGTCCGCGCCCAAGGTACAAACTTGCTAGACAAAGCAGATGTGCTGGAGAAAGCAAAACAAGAAGTTCTGGAAGCAGCAGCACGACTAGCAAAGAAAAGTGTAACTGCCTAGCCTTCTAAAGTCGGCAGAGATAATCAAGGAAGCGAGAATATTGTCTGAAGTTATTATGTGAAGAGAGAGGGATGTAATCGATGTCAAATTTTATCGCAGATATAAAGATTCCCGACAGTAAGCTAGCCGTTGAAGCAGCTGAGTTATTGCGCGAGCATGGCGACGATCTATTGTGGAATCACTCGAACCGGGTATTCTTGTTTGCAGCAATGAAGGGTAACCTTAATCAAATAAAATATGATCCCGAATTGCTTTATATTAGTTCGCTTTTTCATGATATTGGACTTACCCCTAAATTCCGAAGCGATGACAAACGCTTTGAGGTCGATGGTGCTAATGCTGCTCGTGATTTTCTTAAAAGCCGCGGCGTTCCGGAAGAGAATATTCGGCTGGTATGGGATGCTGTAGCTCTTCATACTACGATAGGAATTGTTGAGTATAAGGAAGCCGAAGCGGCGCTTATGAATTTTGGCGTGGGGTATGATGTGGTGGGGAAGAACTTCGATCTTATCTCCACAGAAGCGCGTGAGCAAATCGTGAAGGCTTTTCCTCGGGACAGTTTTAAGCACAAGATATTACATGCCTTCTTGGAGGGCTTCAAACACAAACCGGAAACGACATACGGCACGATTAACGCCGACATTTGTGAAATGCTTCTTCCGGGATATAAACGGCCCAACTTCTGCCAAAGTGTTCTACATTCCAGGTGGGATGAGTAGTTGACATGACTCTCAGCGGGAAAGATAGCTAAAAAAGCAAACAAGACGAGGGTTACAATATTCACTTTGTAAACCTCGTCTATTATTGAAAGAGCTCCTGTTTAGCTAGGTTTCCAAGCACTACGCAACAAAGCTGCCGATCGTTATCCGGCAGCTTCAGCAGTTTGGCTATTGAACAATCTTGCTCGTTAGCGCAAAGGGTCTTGCCAAATGGAGCGATGCGTGAATAAGGTAGTGGTCATCTTAAATAAACCATAACGTTTATTTATTTTCGTTTTGTTCATCAATATACTGTTCTAACTCTTTTTCGATTTCTTCATTACTCAAATTATAGTCATCATCTTTAATGATTCCTTGTAGTTTTTCTAATTCATAAATCCTGGAATCTAATTTTTTTGTTAATGAGAACAAATGACCAATAACACCTGCGGCAACGACTAGTAATACAAAACTACCAAAAGGTCCGAAAAAGAAAGCAAATGCCACTAAAAGAGTAATGGTAAAAATGATTGAGAGTGTTATGTATCTCATATTTTTAAATATCCCGACCTTTACTTCAACAAAACAGCAACTATTACTTGCCGGTCGCTGACGTGTTGTATTGTACTATAAAGCTAGTCAGCAAAAAATGCACCATCCTATCAAGTTCCGTTTGCCAAACAAGTTTAGGACATTGATAACTGGCTTCCTGATGAGTTCTCATCTCGACTAAGGTGATAAAGTTAAAATTTGAATGACAACCACAGCATTATCGCGGACTTTAGACGGTATTCAATCTATTCTCGGTCATCCGTACGATCGTAACGAATCCAACTCATTTCCTCAATTACTAATTAAACTTCTCTACAGCGACAAACTCTTCCCATCAAATCCTAGATTACAAGCATGAACATCTTTTATTCGGTTATGTTCGGTATGTTCAAGTCTTCCGGAATACCATACGTTCTCTTCCACAGCCTTAAGATTCGTGGTGTCATCTGTACCATGAAAATAGAAACTCCAACTTTGTTCGTTTCCCACAATCAGTACATAGATAAACCATATCCTATATTTTCTTGACTGGTAATATCGAGTATAACTTAAATCCCATTTTTTGTAACTATTCTGCCCTTTACAGTCGATAAAACTACCTAATATGCGACAACGGAAAGTGACAATATTTAACCGCCACATTCTATATAATCGAGTAGCGGCATAAACTATGAATACCTGAAATGATAGCTAAAGCTAGCGGGTATAAGAGATTGCTGTCACAAAAATATGAGGCACAGGAAAGGTGGAACTGCATGTACGTAAGTCAAACTATGCAACAGGTGAAAGAAGATATGTTAAATGGAGAATGGGTGGGTAAGCTCATTCATATGCGTGACACTACTAAATCGATTAAGGTAACACTTGAACCTATACAAGCTGGAAATGGGTTTTTAGAGTTCTATGAGAGGCAGGGATATGGCTTCTACAAATGGAACCAAGGCGTAAGTGCATAACGAATAAGTCTAGATATCTATAAAAATATAGACCAAGCCTGAGATTGGAATTAGTTGATGATTATTTATAATATTAGACGAATATGAGCAAAGCCGGCAGCAGGTTGTTTTATCGGGCCTGTTGCTTTTTGCTTTCAAGAAACTCTCCCCTGTAGCAAAAAAGGACTCACATACTAAGGTTGCTGGTCAGCCCTCTATCATAATTCATTTCCTTTTATTCATCACAATAATAATCACAATGACGAGCAAGAATAGACCCACAATAGACCGGGGAATATTTATCCATTTAAGTATATTCACCATCATAATTCCCTTTAATAAACGATCCATCACTCAAATTCTAGTATTAAAGGTCAGTGTATGGGTAAATTTTTCTTCTGCAATTCCGAATTAGTAGAGAGCATTGGGTCATTCCCCCAATATAGGTGCCAACGCCGCCGCTGCAACCTCCAATACATGATGTATCATTATCTCCGACATGCGATTCTGCTGATCCCTGCTCCACTGCACAGCGGCACCGAGATGCCCCAACTGGCAACGAGTACCGTGGTTTCTACCTTGTCAGGCTAACCCGTCGTCTCTTCGTTTAACCAATTGAGCAAGAGGTTATAGAGCTATTACGCTGATCCGCTCCGCGAGACAGACATAATTATACACGTACCATGAACTTCCACAACTTTATTTGACAAGAACTTGAGACCCATAACCCGTGAAGACCAAAATTTTGATGCATTGTACTATCCTGCCCTCAACAAAGCTGTAGCTGATCCTCTGATCTGCTGCAGCTTTATTAATGGAACTATCGTTTCCCGTTGGCGCAATAATCGTTGCTCCTCAGCTGCGTCTCTTCGCGTTGCTTAATTTTGCTCTACTCAATGATTCAACAGAGTGATGTTACCACCTCAGCTTTAATACGATCACGTGTGCGACTAAACAAGTTAAGGCATTGATCATCGTTTTTGAGATTCGATAAGCGGTTGAGCTTCCCTTTAACCAAGCAAGCCTTGATGAACTTTAATAATTTCCTTTCTTCGTAATACCTTAAAGAACGCAGATTCACACCTGTCCTTCTTGACAACTTACTTATATAGTGATCCCTCCAATTTTTGATTTATAATCATTCTAAACCATCACATCATGTAAAGGTAAAGAGTATTGTTATTACGCAATCCTCCCCGTTAACGTGATAAAGCTGCCGATACTGCCGGCAGCTTCATAGGTGGATATTAAGCTATAGTTCTCCATCCCTCAATAGTCCATCTCCATGGTTTCTTTTTTTGCCAAGAATGAAACAACTGCTTGTGGTTTTAGAAGGTTTCCTCCGTTTCTTTCAATAACCTCTCTAATTTCTCCAAATAATTCATTACGAATGTCTTCTGGAACTAACCTATGCCTAGAATTCGTATTTAACAAAGCAATATACTCACTGGCTGTAAAAAGGTGATCCCAAGTATATTGTTTAACTTCAAGGTCCTTAAATAGTCCATCCTGTAGAGTCAAATTTGACCTTTCCTTAATAATCTGTTCCATGGATGGGTTATGAGAATCATCGAGTTGGGGAGCATACTTTCTATAAATTTCACGAATCTCGTTGTATGGCTCATTGTATGATGGTACATGGACAGTCCAAAAAAATGCGACTGTTCCTTGGTTTCTAAGCAGATTGAAGACTTTTTTGTATCCGAGTTCTTGCGGCTGAATGAAATGAAACGCTGTACCCGAAATCGCCAAATTATATTGAGCATTATCATGATTCCAAGTCTCAAACTGTGCATTTATGATTCTGACGGTTGGTCTATCTTTAAACCTCTCTCGAGTAAGCTCCGCCAGATTCCCCCCTAATTCAATTGCGGTTATATTAGAATATCCAGAATCCACGAATCCTCTTGTTGCTTGGCCAGTACCACAGCCAATTTCAAGTATCTCATCATTCGTATTTAAATCTGAGTAATCTAATATATCTTTAAAAAGTTGCTCAGGATACGGTGGTCTGTACTTTTCATACTCCTGCGCTATCTCATTAAAAGTGCTCTTTCGTTCCATTTCACTAACCTCCTTTATTAAATTGCTTCTACTTTTGACACAGTATTGTGTTTGTGAACGTGAACTAGACCTTTGGGTAATCAACTACTATAACATTTTCCAGCAGACCATCTAGTGATTTTACAAATTCCTGATGGACAGGATGAGGTCCATATGAACGAAGTGATACAAGGCTATCGAATGTAACTCGTAATCCGAGCGTGTAACCGTGTATATTTTCCTTTTCTTCAGTTACATTGAGGCCTGCACTTATATCGAGAATTCCGGGAATACGACCCTGAAACCCGAGCAATTGGCCCAGCAGTTCCTGTTGCTTAGCAGGTGTGACATTAGTATTAAACTTGAAAACGACGAGATGTTCGTACATTGCTTTTTACCTCCATATAATCAATTGGTTATCGTGTTAAAGTATCGTCTTCCGTTTAGCTTAAGCCCCTTATGTTAAGGTCAGCTTAAACTTTTGAAGACTACCACATTCAGCGCAGATGGAATTATTATTCCATATCATGCTGGCGAATGCTCTCCCAGGTTACGTTACAGTCAGGATAATGTCCTTTAGTTCAATAAGAGTCTTGATTCGATAGCTGGCCTGTGAGAAGTCATGTGTTTTTGTGAAGTCGTTATGGACAATAGCACAGTCGATACCAGCCGCCACGGCTGAGTTCAACCCTCTGTTTGAATCCTCTACAACCAGGGTCTCTTCTTTGGTAGCTCCGAAGCGCTTTAGGCCGGTCAAGTATGGTTCCGGGTGCGGCTTGGTCCGCTCGTAGTCTTCGCGAACAAGGACGAATTCCATGAATTGTGTAATCTGGCGGTTTTCATGAATAAGTTGAAAATCCGCACGTTTTGCAGTCGTCACGATGGCCATGCGGACGTACTTTGACAGTTCGGATAGAGTTTCAACTACGCCTTCAATCTCTATGGCTTCTGTTCTTAGATATTCCTGATAATAGACGTTGCGGACCTCACGCTGCTTACTGATGATCTGTTCATCAATACCTGCCGCCCTAGCTTGGGACCAAGTGCCGAATGACTGGGTCATGTCGCGGAGGTATTGATCTTTATCCAAGGTAAATCCAATGTCAGCCAGAGCACGTTCTCCCGCTTTGTAATACCAGAATTCAGTATCAATCAGAACACCATCATGATCGAAGAGTATGTACTTTTTCATTGTTTCGTTCTCCTTTGTCAGCTGCAGCAACCATGAGTGCCGTCACGCATGAACCTCCCATCTCATATTGTCCTCCGGTCCACTGGATCTACTAAATAATAACAAAGAGGCGCGAGGAAATTAAATAATTCTACACCTTACAATAGTGGGCAATGACCGACTGCTACATTATTTTATTATGCTAAAGTTCCCAGATAGCTTAAAAATAAACTTTAAAAACTCTGATATACCTTTAACGCAATATTAGCCATTTCTTTAAGCTTTTCAATATCCAATCCTTCAACTTCAAAATCCTCAATGACATGCTCAAAGTAAGTCCAGTCATCACTCTCATCAGTTAATTTTATTTCTTTTATTAATTCCGAAAACGCGTCAAACCCTTCGATATCAATGTATTGTCTTGCCAATATTTCAAATCCAACTTCATCTGCAATTTGACCTGTTGTGGAAAAACTAACAATGTAGTGTTCAACTCTGGATACTTATAATTCTCCACTTATAACTCACCTCAGAAATTCCCAGTTTCAGTTCGTAATGCTACCATTCATATTAGCACATATTGGAAGTGTTCTGCCCTTTACTCCAACAAAAGAGGCAGCTAATCCTTTGATCAGCTGCCGCAGTGTTGTTCTGAATTATCGTTCCTCGTTTAGCGTATATAAGACCTAAAATTGCACCTATTGCAGTTCCAATTTGAGAAAAAAATAGGCAGTGTTAAAGGATTACGTTTTACCTTCCAATCTTGAGTTATACTCCAAAAAGTTATGGTTTTATAGTACATGAGGTTCATCAAGACAAGCCATGAAATTATTTCGCAGTAGAAACTGGAAAGTTAGTGGCTGACGTTTTACGTCATCCCATTAGCGCGGGATGGCCCCTTCTAAGATATCGCTATTATGTAACTCTTCATCCGTAGATCGTTTCTAGAATTGGAAGTTCGCCACAACTGGATAATGGTCCGATGGATACCCTCCGTTTATCTGACAGCGATCAATCTGCACTTTCAATATTTCAAATTCGGGGGTAGCAAATATATAGTCGATCGGTTCTCCCGAATCGCCGCCTTTAAAGCCATGGAATGTTAGACCCGGATTTCCCTTGATCAGGGAGTAGGCGTCCTTCAAATCGCTTTTCTTACCGTCAACCTCGATCTCGCCTCGCAAAAATCGAATCGGGAATTCACTAGGAAACGAATTGAAATCCCCTGAAAGCAACGCCGGAAGCCCATCTAAAGCACGCTGTCTAGCCATATATTTCTCTATTATTTGGATCCCAAGGCCTTTCGCTTCCTGGCTATGATGGTCCAGATGGGTGTTGTAAAAATAGAAGGCTTTATTTGACTTTCGATGAAGGAAACGCGCCCACGTACAGATTCTCGGAAACGAGCTATTCCAGCTAATCGAAGCTTCCGACTCAGGTGTTTCTGACAGCCAAAACTGCCCTTTTTCTTCAATTGTCAGCTCGTCGCGGTTATAAAAAATGGCATTGTGCTCATTCTCATGCTCCCCGAACCGACCCTGCCCGACCCAATCATATTCATTCAATTGAGCCTCCAAATCTTTGAGCATCGAGTGATAGCCTTCCTGCGTGCCGATAAGCATAGGATGATGTTCTTTGATAACGGCGGTCGCTCTATCGATTCGTTCCGGCCAATAATCGGAGCCATCATTGATTTCTGGATAGCGCAAATTGAAAGTCATAACAGAGATTTCTAACATAATTATGCAGACCTCTTTTCTATTATTTTCAATAATACACTGAACCTAATATAATGCCATGAATAAACAGGAACGGTTACATCTACCTATATTTTACATCGTTTTCACCAACATATGAAAGTGCATAATTCCTCATCTGAGTTGGTCTTTGACACTTCAATTAACGATGATAAATTGACATTAGATTCCTTTAAAACCTTTACTTTTGTTGTTTAACTTTCGATAAATGTAAGCAATAGGGAACCAGAGCTTAACACCGTGACCTGCACCAACTAATGCCATGATAACTGGCATGCTTAAAATTGATATTAATCCACTCTTGTATCATTTAACTTCAATACTTCCCATATTGAATGAAAATTCATTTGAATTGATTGAATATATGAACATTCCAAACCCAATCAGAAATCCAAATATCCCATAAATAATTACTGATTTCCTTACAACTGTTTTCATGGTAATACTCCTTATAAACACTGAATTGGCTGTTTGCTCCGATTACATTAAAATTTCCCGGTAGTTTAATTCGCCTGCGGTGCTATTTTATTCATATAGCCATTTTATTTCTGTTGAATCGATGTCTTTTTCAGCTATCACAGGTGTTTTTTGAGCATCACCTAACTTTTCAATACGCAATTGATACGGTTTAAGCATCTCTTCCCAATTGTTAGAAATCGACCAGTTTGAAGCAGTTAGCTGAGATAATCAGTAACAATTTGTTTCAATTGTTCACTGCTTAATTGACTCGGGTCATACTCAATTCCAACTTTATATAATTTCTCTTTGGGGTCGGCAGTAAACCCGGTTAAAACTATACCAGGTTGTATATCAATCTACCTGCACATCTTTATCTGATAACCAATTGGCCAAGTTAAACCAGTAATGTCCGGTTGGTTCCATGCCGATAATGAGCCTATTCAATCGATGTTTCTGCTGTAATTCACTCATCCAGCGGCTCAGTTTTTCAAACCCTTCAATACTATTGGAAAATGAGAGATGGCGTTTCGAAACCACTATTCCGCGGAAATTTGCAGCTTGTGCGACATGTATTTCTTTCGCCATATCGATCCCTATTACAAGATGCGAGGTAGTAATTTGTTCAACCCGTTGATTTTGTGCATCTATTTCCTTAAACTTCATAGTAAGAGCTCCTCCCTGATGTGTTCTCGACAAACCCATCATACCGAGGAGCTCCTTTTTTTACAAAGCCCATTTCTTAAGCTCTACAGGATTGTTTAGCTTAATCTCTTACTTGAGCTACAAATGTAATCCAATTGCTTCTAAAAATAATTTCTCTTCCATTCTTTTCTTCCTTAATTTCCTGTTGGACATTTTTTTCTATTGATATGTTCCAGTCAGCGTACACCTCTCTAAGATAGGTAAATGCTTTCTCTGTTGAAAGGTTTAATTCAATCAAGCCTTCCCGTTCCTCTCCAGTAAGCACGTCAATTTCCTTTACTTCTGTGCTCATTAATATGCAATTAATGCCGCCGACTGTTGTTCCTGCTTTCATTTCTTCAAGTTTAGCTTGAAAAGCTGCTTCTGAACTAACATGCTCTAAACAAGAACAAGCGACAATATAGTCGAATGTATTTTTATTAATCAGAAAATTCTCCACATCATTCGCTTGTGAAATGATTGTATCCGTAACTTCATACTGTTCCGCATTTTGGTTTAATAATTGAATAGCCGAAGGCAATAAATCAATACAATATATCTTTCCTTTATGCGCTTGAATACTTTGTGCAATCGGGATACTATTTCTTCCGACTCCACAACCAAGGTCTAGGACCTGAATATTCTCTTTTTCTATTTGCGTCAAATTATCCAGAACAACTTTCACAGGTCGCGAAAGCCAGCTGCCAGGTTGAAAAAGTTCTGTTTTTGCATAAAAGTTATCATGATATTCGATTTCTTTATGTCGTGCGAGATTGAATAAGTAATTCATTGCGTCAGCTCCTTAAAACACCTATACCTATGACCGTCTAATGTTAAATTCAACAATAAATGGAACTATCCTGCCCATTAGCTTAGCAAAAACAGTAGCCTGTTAGAACAGGCTGCTGCTGCCTAACTATTGTTCTATGATTTTAGTTCTTACCTTATACTTTAAATACTTTTTTCGTTCCCCAGCCGGACTTAATCATCTCAACTGCTTCCCTAAACCGCAGCGAATGAAAGGAAACTGAACTTTGTATGATCGTATCACTTGGATTAGTGATATTGGCCTCCTATCTGATTTCGGCTGAATCTTGCTCCATCAGGTAAGTCCCTTAAATGTACAAGCCCACTACATTGGCTTAAATAGTTCCCATTCCCGAATTCATATGCAGTTTCTCCGGCCATTTGGTGGACTTAACAATATTGGCATTTATCTGATGACTAGCCAAGTCGTCCCTATTCATGCTAGAACTGCAGTAATTGCTTGCACTTGTCGTAGTCCCTTAATGCCAATTCAACTAACCATCAATGAGTATAGAAACCCCAATGTCTGCCAAAAATATAATGAAATTCTTCTGAGGGGGCAGATTGAAATAATTAATTTAGTTCAGGAAATGAAATCTGCGTTCTCTGATCAAGATGATTTTTTCATTCAGGACGCGCAATTTGACGGCACGGCATTTTTCCTTATAGGTTTTAACACGCTTGTTGATTTTACCAAATCAAACTTATATGTTCGGCAAATGGCTGAACGTTCTGCTTCCATTCATGAACTTTTCCTCAACCTCAGTGATAAGCTTGATGTGGATTTGGCACAATTAAAAAAAGCTGTTTTGGAAGGAAAGCTCGTGCTTATCTCTGAAAGCGGAAGAAACGCTGTTATGGAATCAGTCCCCCAAAGCCTCAGACGAAGTATTGAGGAGCCCCGAAATGAAAGTCCCATTCAAGGTCCATTGGATGCCTTTGGAGAAGATATTGATCTTAATATAGGACTGATTCGAAAAAGACTGGGCACTGAACGCCTATGCCTGTGCTCTTACCAAGTAGGAGAGCTCGCCAAGCAAAGAATTTCAATGCTGTATATTAGAGGAAAAGCTCAAACTGCTCTAATTGAAAAAGTTGACCAGCAGTTAAAACAAATTGAATCAGATATTGAAACAATTGACGACCTGAATAAGCATTTGGGTCAACGCATCTTAAGTCCTGTCAGTCATCTGTTTGCAACTGAAGTGCCGGTACAGGCCATTCATTCTCTTAAAAAGAATAGAATCGTTCTTTTTTTGGAAAATCAGCCCTTCGCGCTTGTTTTTCCTCATCTTATTTCTGACATGTTGCATACTGCAAACGATCGTAATCTCCCTTTTGGGCTTTCACTAATGATCCGCGCCTTAAGAGGATTAGGAGTATTTGCCACACTTGTACTTCCCGCTTTATATGTAGCCCTAACTTCGGTTAACCCTGAAATTTTAAAAACTGATCTCGCCTTGTTTATTGCGGAAAGCAGAGAAGGCATTCCATTAACGCCTGTACTTGAAACCCTTATCATGACTATTTTAGTTGATTTAATCACCGAAGCAATTGTAAGACTCCCCAAAAGCGTGGGCCCTACCGTTACGATGGTTGGCGGAGTTGTCCTTGGCCAAGCGATGGTAGAAGCAAAATTAGTCAGCAATTTATTAGTAATCGTGATTACTTTTATGTTGATTGCAAGCTCGGCCGTCGTAGGTGTGCAAAATGCTCTATACATCCGGTCGTTAAAATACCCTGTATTTATTTTAGCATCTGTTTACGGCATCGTAGGTTTAATTGTTGGATTAGCATTAATAAGCATCTATTTGTCGAGTTTAACGTCTTGCGATATTCCCTATATGACTTTTCGAATGAAAGGAAAGGAAGACATAAAGTGACGCAAAGGTTACAGATTGGATTCGTTTTTATCATCTTGCATATGGGTTTCGGTTATTTTATGTATCCTAGACTCACCTATTCGTTAACGAATACCGGTCATTGGGGAGTCGTGCTTTCTTATGGATTGCTGCAATTGATATTAATCACGATCTACAAAAAAGGACTGAATTACTTTCCAAAAGAAGATATGATCGATATATTTTTGAAAATGGGAAGATGGGTGGCATTCATTTTTCTATTTCCCTATGTGATCAATCTGACTGCGCTTGCTGCGATGGATCTTCGCGCTCATACCGAAACCATAACATCTATCTTCTTGATTCGAACACCTTATTTGGCGGTATTAATTCTACTCTTCTTTATTTCAACTTATACAGCGATAAAAGGTTTAGGCACCATTTTACGTACATCCGTCATTTTTTTTATCACTATTAATTTATTAGTGATATTTGTTATCGCTTCCTCGACGGTAAATTTTGATTTTCATAACGCTTTGCCGGCTTGGCCTTCATCACTTGATTTCTTATGGAATGTAAAATTTTTTTATCTTATGGGATTCTCGGTGATCTTATTTATAGGATTCATCCCATCCGAAAAGAATTTGAAGCTTGGCCAACTCTTTGCGGCCTGGGCGTATGTGTTGTTGTTTTTTTTGACTGGTGTGTATTTTCCGCTCTTTATATTTGGACAAGAAACGGTCGCCACGTTTCTTTTCCCCATAAAAGAGGCGGCGGATTCAGTCGACATAGGATGGTTTGTTTTTAACCGGCAAACGATCTTCTTTGGTATATCCATAATTGGGTTTAATCTCATCTTAACTGCCGTACAGTTCTGGATGGTCGGGAAAATCATGCAAAAATTAGTCAATTGGAAGAGAAGTAAAGCCTCCTATTGGATTGGTGCGTTTTCTCTTCTCGCATTTATATTCGCAGCATGCGTCCCGAACCGGATCTGGATTGAAAAGTTCATCTACTTGATTGGATGTACTAATGTTTATTTTATCGTAATCCTCCCATTAACCATTCTTCTCTATAGTGTTCTAGTTGAAAAGAGGACGACAGGTTATGAAAAAAAATAAACCCTATAAAACAATAGTTGTACTGATGTCTTTGACCTTTCTCTGTGGGTGCTGGGATATAAAAGAAATCAATCAGCGTGCCCTTCCTTTGGTCATGGGCATTTCCAAAGAACACGATGAAGAATACCGAGTGACCCTGTCTCTTCCAATAACTAATGTAGAAGGAAAAACGCGAATTGTAACGGGGAAAGGTGATTCCGTTTCAAGTGTTCTGGGACAGATGCGGACAAACTCTGAGAATGCCCTTGACTACTCGCAATTGCAATTAATTGTCATCGATAGTCATTTGGCAGCTAACCATCCGGAATGGATAAAAATAATTAAGTATTTCATGATATCAAAAGAAATTCCGTCTATCGCTTTGGTTGCAATTACGGATGACAATATTGAGAAGATGTTTTCTAATATTAGCAAATTAGGCTTCACCGGAACCGCTGTATATGACTTTTTTAATAAAGGGACCGGCTGGGCACCAGAGGTCTCATACACCCGCATTTGGGAAGTTTATCAGAGTTTGTTTTCTTATACGAATGACATAGCCGTTCCCGTCGTGAATTCAGCAAAAGACACTATACTAAACTTTGAGGGCTCCGCTGTATTGAAGAATGGTAAAATAACGGAGAGAATCAACCCGAGTGAAAACCATCTCGTTCGGTTGTTTCAAAACCACACCACCATAAGGAATACAGAAAATTTAGGATTTTCCACCATCGTGGTCACTGACAGCTCATTAAAAGTCAAACCATCAATGAAAAATAATGAACCACGGGTAGCAAGCGATTTATCTCTAAAAATAAGCATTTTAGAAAAAGAAGAAGGCGTGTCGAATAACCGCATCAAAGAAGTGCTTGAAAAAAGGATTGAACAGCGGTTTAATGATATCTTTAAACAAGCCCAGAAAAACAAAACTGATATATTCGGCTTCGGCCAGCATTTCCGAACACGGATTTCATTCGATGAACTGAAAAACTGGAGAGAAGTATATTATCCTAAGTTAATCGTGAATTTTCAGGTCCATGTTGGAATGGAATAACTTTTTCAGGTGTTGACTGCTGTTTTATAAAAAGGAAAAAAGTCTCAGTACAATGGGAGTACGAAACGGATCATAACCCTAAAAAACCCATCATCCAGGAGGACGCTCTACTATGAAGTTTAATTCCAAGACAAACTTATTGAAAAAATTATCGCTCAACTCCTTTTACCACATAATAGAACTAACCTGCCCGTTACTTCAATGGAAACGGCAGCGGATCCTCAGATCTTCTGCAGCTTTATTGATTGAACTATAGTCTCCCAGTATCTTAATATGCAACTATCGTCTCCGGTTAATAAACATCAATTTTTAAAGGTTTTGATTTAATTTCAAACACAAAATCTTTCCCATCTTTTTTAATACTGAATTTGGCCTTTGAAATGACTTTATAACTTCCTTCATGTAACAAAAGCTCGTTATATTTCGGGGAAACATGCTCCCCTTCATCATAACTATAAGAGTCATTTGGATCTATTGTGGTTATATATCCGATGGCATCCACAAATCTTTCCTTTACATCTTGTTGGACAAGTTTACCCTTCATATCATAAACCTCATAAGTGAACATACCTGCTCCGTGCTCTATTTTCCACGAGCTATTTGAATTATTAATTAAAGAACTATTAACAGTAAAAACCTGATTAGCTTTTAAATTGTTCGAGGTATGTACTTTAATATTGAACATTTTCTCTTTTAGTACTTCTTCAGTGTCACTTTGACATCCAACCATTGTAATAATTATGACAAATAGAATAATTATGACAGAATGCTTCAGATATAAAACCTCCTTCTAATATTCATAAAAACGGAGAAACGTTAAGTTTTCACCCATATATTTGGAAGTACTATTTTGACGTTAGAAATTATCTTTTGTTGCGCTAATCTGCCCGTTACTTCAACAACAAACAAATGCAGCGGATCTCTGATCTGCTGCTTTGTTCATGTTTGTATTTTTACATTTCGAATGCCCTTTAATGATAATGAATAGAAACATTTCATAGGTGGCAAACTAAAATTGCCAAATTCCCCCTTAAAGAGATTATTTACAACGACATAAGGTCGGCGTTGATTAACGGTAATATCATCAAGAACGGAGGCATGGCGTAATGTTTAGAATAATGCTAATCACTGTCTTGTCTCTGACTTTATTAAACTCAAGTGTCGCCTACGCTGAAAATATCTATCCGTATGACAAAAAAATCAATGGCGATATTTCATCTTTTGAAAATCATATTGGTCAAGACATCCTCATTCCTACATGGATACCTCCAGAATATGACCAGGTAAACGTCCAATATGCTGAAAAAGAAGATCACTTCTCTATTTCCTACGCAATGGCGCACAAGCACGATGGAATCATTTCATTGCTCGTACAAAATGGCGAAGTCATTAATACGGTTCATTTCAGACAGATGACTCTGCGTAATGGAAGGACCGCCTTTTATGGTGAACATAGATTGCGCCCATTTCATTATGTACCTAGAGAAGCAGAAGAAGTATTTCTTTATTTTTATGATGGCAAGCTACTCTATACGCTTAGTATGGCTTCTAGAGCTTTTAGCTCGGCTAAGATGAAACGAATTCTTATAAAAGTCGCAAATTCAATGAATTAAGCAGAAAGCGAGATATATTACTTCTTCAATAAAGGTTGGCGGTATAACCACGATGCTAAAAAGAATGCTTATTACGGTTTCCATGTTATCGCTTCTATTTTCACATGCTGTTTACGCCGGAAGCGTCCACACTCCTCCTGACAAGCCTGAACAAGATTCAAAAGAATTAATGTATCAAGACATGTTAATGTTGTTTCTTTTGCCACATATGCAGCAGAAGATCGATGAAATCTATGCACCATTGTTGAAATCCTCACCTGAAATTTATCCCTATTTTGTTGATGTTCAGGACGTGCAACGTGTAAATGGATTTCGGGGCTTTCACTTTTTAATTACTTTAAACGTTGTGCCTACAGTTGGTCCTCATATAGCTGTTGGAGAGGATCGTCTTACATTCGACATCTCTCCTGTTAACCCCCACAACGTTAAGTTGATAAGTTGGAAACACTTAAAGGATCCGAAAAAGTCCGACTTTCCACCGAATTACCAGGATCTACTAAAACGTTAGGCCAGTATAGCAGCCAACAGGGAGGAATGATTACGATGCTAAAAAGAATGTTTGTCACGGTTTCCATGTTATCGCTTCTATGTTCAAATGCTGTTTACGCCGGAAGCCGCTATCCATACGATTCAAATATCAGAAGCGATATTTCAACGTATGAACAGCAAACAGGTCAGCATGTGCTTACTCCAACCTGGCTGCCACCTAATTACGAGCAGATTAACACCAGGTTGGCGGGAAAGAGACTTCTCGCTATTACATATGCACAGGAGCACAGACATGATGGATCAATCGATATGCAAGTAATCAGTGGAGTTGCTGAGATAAAGGATATCCATCTATCCAAAATTAAGCTGGAGAACGGGAGAACAGCCTATTTTAAAGAAGAGCGCTTAGAAGGTCCTTTCGATAATGTTCCTTCTGACAGTGATTACGTAAGGCTGTACTTTTACGATAGTGGTCTTTTGTATACGCTTGGTATGGGTTCGAAAGCGATAAGTACGGTTAAAATGAAGCGGATAATCATTAAAGTCGCAAATTCAATGTCGTAACGGAGGGAGAGCAAATAAACAGAGAAATGCCGATAACCTAATGAGGATGATAAATAGGCTGTTTAACTTCGGTTCGGTGCGGAGCCAACTGGAGGAAGCTCTTTTAAACCATAAGATAGGTGCAGTTCCAGCAGACTTTAAGTGTGGTCCAGCAGATTAAAAGCTCAGCGGATTAAGCTGAGCTTTTACTTTTGATATCATAGAGGCGCCTATTCGTTCAACTAATGTTCTCCTTTAGCTTAATGAGCTGTCCCCTGTCATGTTAACCAGTAATTGAATGGGACCAAGTACCTTTGAGATGGAGTTGCATATGATTAAAGAAATATCTGTATAACATCTCGGGGGTTTCAAATATGAAAAGAACACTTATAATCCTATTTGGCTTCTTTCTTTGTTCTTATTTCTTTGCTTTGTTTATATTTAATAAACCTTCAGTAACTTATCAAGAAGCTGTTCAAATTGCTGTAAAAACAACTCCTATGACTGAAGGCTATCGCATAAGCCAAATAGAGGGTGGAATTAATAGATCATTTATTTTAGACACGAATCCCAGTTACAGGTTTATTGTGATTACTGTGAAAACAGAATCAGGATTACAACACAAGGAGTATAAGATTAAAATTGATGGGAAAACAAAAGAAATTTTGGGCATAGAGGCAATAGTATAAATCACTTAAGTTTGCTCATTGTTAGTATATTAAAATGGAGCAGTTGCCAACTGCTCCATTTTTCAACTATCGTCTCCCGTTAGCTCAATGCCAAATTTGATTTAACGAATAATATCGTGAAATTCTCCTTCTTCAGGATCATTGATAACAAGCCACTGTGACTGTATGACATTGAATTCTTGCAGGCAATGATCGAGAGCTTCAGCGAGCGTTTCAAACCATAAATCAGCAATACAACTCTTATCTTCTTGTGTATCATACAAAAAGACATACGCACCGATATCTGATTCGTAAACCATAACTTTTCTAACTTTCTCCACTGGCTCTTCAAGTAGAGCATACATCCGCACTTCTATCCCCCCTTATTGTTCTATTCATTATCCTACCATTAAACGATACTCCCTTTAGTTCAACAAAAACGCAGCCGAACATAATACGCCGGCTGCTATCGTTTGCTGAACTAAAGTTCACCGTTAGCGTAATGCGCATTTTGTTCTAGGACAAATGTTTCGGCTTGAATAATCAGCGATTCTAATTCCTTGACCGTGTCAAGGACCAATTCGTTTTCAAGATATTCAGCACTTAAATTTCTGTAATATTCCTTTAGCTCTGATAAATTTGTAATCAATTGATTAGGTAATGGATTTTCACTTCGTTCAGCCAGACGTTCCGACCATATTGTTTCATTACTACATATACAATGTATTATCTTTAATTCTCCCCCTCTTTCCCTTACCCATTGGTCTAAACTTAATACACTGTTATTGTCATTAAAGCCGAAATCGAGAATGATGCTCGCATCTGCATCTATAACCGTCTGTAATAATCTAAAGAGGAAATCAAAACATAATTTGTTCCTTGAACTATGTTCTTGAATAACACTTGCTGAAGCGTCATAAATATCATCCTTATGCAGTACCACCAATTTCAGTCTCTTACTAAGCTCATTCGTTAATGTTGATTTTCCAGTTCCAGCCATACCCCTAACTAAAATGATTTTTGACATAGATTTCTCCCTTAGTTCAGTGGATAGATAATAAATATCTTCGTCATCATTATCCTACCAATTAGTTTAGAAAACGGCAGCTCAGTAAGTTGGGCTGCCGTGCTGTCTTTATTGAGCTAAAGTTCTCCGTTAGCGTAACTTTCCATCATCTTATGTGTCCTTCTTAAAGAGACCCGTAACCCCCAAAATTACACCTGCAAAAACAAGATAAATTTCGTTTTGACCCCTAACTATACCAGAATAATTCAAATACAATGCTATTAGTACACACAATATTCCTAAGCACATCAACTTTATTCCGTTCATCTTTGTACCCCTCCTGTCAAAGTTTCTTTCTTCTGTGAGTACAACTAGCAAGCCTTTCTTACTACATACCACATATTTACTTTTAAGTTGCGCTAAATTGCCCTTTACTTTCAATTCAACAAACAAAAGCTGCAGCGGATCCTCTGATCTGCTGCAGCTTTATTGATTGAACTAAAGTTCGCCGATAGTTCAACAAATTTAACGAATAAAACTAATCAAGACTACTGAAGCACCCATTAACAATATAATAGAAAATAAAAAGTAACCTAGAATCCTTAAAGGACGTGGCATTGAGTGTAAATCGACTTTTCTCAGTGGTCCCCCACCCTCAATATTTTGAATAGAGCGAAGGTTCTCATCGACATAGTTATCGTCAGTGTACAAATATTCCTTTTCGGGATTGGTTTCATGGATGTTGTTCTTGCTCATTTCCAAGTCCCCTCTCGCATCATTTTATATGTAAATTTTACCATGTTTGTGGTGCTAAATGTAACCCTGAAATCACCACGCTAAACTGCCCTTTAGCTTAATAAAATAGATCAACTGCCGCCGGGCAAAATGCTCTATAATGGTATGAAATAACATGCCCCTTTAGTTGAACAAAAGGTAGCCTCATGCTGTAGAATATGACAATCAATTCAGCAACCCTATCAATTATCACTGTAATCCGTAATGTGAGCTAGTTCTGGAAAGATAAGAATTATGACATATCGTGTACTGACGGATTCCGAAATCGAATTCGGGAGGAAGCCAAAAAAATTTTAAACGCTACTGACATACTGTTGTCAGTAGCGTGTTTTTATAATCTGATTAGTAACCGTAAAGGAGTAGAAGATAAATGCGAAGTATTTTTAGCCCAAAATGATAGGAAACAGTATTGTATTATTTATTATAGGAAGGATGGTATCTCGTGAATTTTGCTTCTGTACGTATCATTACCGACGACGTGGATCGTCTCGTTAATTTTTATGAGAAAGTCTTGGGTGTTTCGGCGGAACGCCCCGCGCCCGTCTTTGCCGAACTCGTTCTGCCCTCGTGCACCCTGGCGATCGGCCACTCCCAGACGGTGCAACTGTTCGGCGCTGGTTCCGCAGTGGCGGCCGACAATCACACTGTCATCATTGAGTTCCGTGTCCACGATGTCGATGCCGAATACGAGCGCTTGAAGCGGTTTGTCGACGAGTGGGTAAAGGAGCCAACTACGATGCCATGGGGGAACCGTGCTGTGCTGTTTCGCGATCCCGACGGCAACCTGGTTAACCTCTTCGCGCCAGTGACCGAGGAAGCGATCAAACGGTTTAGCGGTAGGCGCTAACGGACATGAAATTTAACGGCTGCTATCCGTTGTTTTCAACCGCTGAGAGGCAAATCACGGATCTCAAGCTTTCGTTGCTGTTGTCCATACAAACCGGCGAACGCAGCGGCAATCGCCATAAAGATTGCGCTGGATGCTACGCCGAATTGCAAGCCGTACCGTTCGACTACCAAGCCTCCAACGATGGGGCCGATAATCTGTCCAGAGGCAAAAAAGGCAGTGGCTATGCTAAGACATGCCGCATACGCGTGGTAAGGGACATGACGACGAAGAAGTGCAGTCGTCATCAGCGGCGGGGTTATAAAGGACACCAGTCCAACCATGGTTGCTCCGAGCGCGGTAAACATCATATTATTGGTGATTACCCCGCTCACGCCAATCGTTCCCAAGGTTAACCCCGTCGCAAGCGTATGCCCGCTCGGCCATCGATCAATGGCTTTGCCTCCGATCCATCCGTTAAATAAACCAGCAAATCCGATTGCGGACCATATCAACCCGGCATTGAGGGACGGAATGCCTTTGCTCACCAGATACGGAATCAAATACGTGAAATAGATGATGTATCCTGAGCCGAAGAAGAAATAAGAAAGGATTAGGAACATGTGCTTCTTCGGATCCAGCAGGAGACGATACACATTTACACTTTCTTTTCCCCGTGGCTTCAATTCGGTCTGCGAGGGTATTTTTTCGGATCCCCTTTTTCTGGTGACGAACTCAAAGCCAAACGCGGCAATAACCCCAAATACGCCCATGATCACCCAAGCATACCGCCACCCCTGTAAATGAGAAGGATCTATGGTATAGGGAGCGAATAAACCCGTCACTAGAATGCCGGCAGATCCGCCCAGCCATATAAGCCCCGATGCCACTCCTCGTTCCGCCGGTCGAACGGCCTCCATAGCAATGGACAGGACCAACACTGTAGCGAAGGCAGATAACAATCCAATTGCGAACCGCCAAAGCCCAAGTTGAGTGAAATGATTACTAAATGCCGAGCCGATCAAAGTCAATCCGAGCACTAAACACGTCATCCGATTAATGACATGTTTGCGGTCTGGAAACCGCGAGATCAGGGGAGAAAGACATAATGTCCCGACCAAATAACCGATAAAGTTAACTGTCCCCAATATACCCAACTGTCCGTAGCTCCCCCCGATCACCCTCTGTATCCCAGGTAAGAACATACCGTAGGAGAGCCGGGAAAAACCGAGTATGACAACAAACAAAAACGATGCCCATAGAGTAACCCGATTAAATGCGGATTTTGTTCCCATATCCCAACCTTCCCCCAAATAAAGGACGATCAATTTATATAGCGCACTAGCTATTTGCGCGACTCTCCGCTGAACCTTAGTCATAACCTTGTGGTGTGGCTCTACTGGATATATGTCTTCTGCTTGGGTGCTATCCTTCTTGCAAAACAATTTCCGCTTCGAAGCCCAGCTGTTCACACAGCTTGTGAATACGGCGCATGTCCTGTGTGCTGGTAATCCACTCGCACCCCAAGGTCGATGCCTCGTAAGCCGCCCATTGTAGGATATATATTAAGGCATCCGCATGGGCTTCCTTCGTAGCGTAGTCCTCCAGCACCAGAGCGCCGCCGTGGACGGAAGCACGTACGTATGCCCAGTATTGGTCAGCAAAGCTGCGGGCGACAAAACGCGTTTCTCCATCCGACCGGACCTGCGTTGAGAGCTCTTGTAGCCATTTATTATAGGCGCCGGACCCTGTAGGGGCTTTCGGATTCCCCCATTCAAGCGAATCGGCGGCCAGCTTCCGCAATTCATAGTCCCCAGCTACGTACTCCCACTGCTCATTATGGAAAGAACCTAGGAGAGTCGGTCTGAAGCGAACTTGCCACCTGCGTTCGCCCGTGGAGATGCCATTAGCATGAAGCAGTTCGGATACGGGAACCAAGGCAAGACCTTTGGCGTGGGTATGGAGTACAAGCGATTTAACGGCTTGCGGCGTCTCTTTGGCGATTTCATTGGCATGAAACATAAAAATCGACCCATTGATCAGCTTAGGTAACACCCGCTCCACAAGCTGCGCGCTTGGCGGTCCAGACCAGTCGACGGTATCCTCCCCCTCGACGACCAGATACTTCCACTCCCGCAGCCATTCCAAATTCTCCTCCCGGTAAGAGGCATAAGGAAAACGCATGAAGGTCGGAGCCGGCCTTCCCGTTGCTTCTTGATAAGCGAGCTCAGCAATCTTCAGCTCTTCGAAGAATACGGCTTTGGTCACATCTGCCATTCTGCGGTGATGGTAGGTATGCGTTGTGAGCTCATGACCTCTGGCCAGCATTTCTCTTGCTTTGGCCGGGTACCGATCGAACCACTCACCTGTTAAAAAAAACGTCCCGCACGCGCCTCCCTGCTCCAAAGCATCGAGCCATGCGTCAATAGGAATCCGCATCGGACCGTCATCAAACGTAAAGGCACAGTGAGACACCGATGGATTGCCGCGAGTAATTACCTGTTTTGTCATCATAAATCCCCCTTCTGAGGTATCCTTCCACCATGATACCGTTGAACCTATTGTAAAATCCCGGGAATGTTTTGTAAAATTGAATAATATGAACAAATTGTTTAAAAAAATCAAACAAAGGTGATGACAATGGATTTTCGAGCTTTAAAGACCTTCGAGGCTTGCGTGCGTCATGGTCATTTTCTGAAAGCCGCCGAGGAACTCCAATATGCACCCTCTACGGTAACTCTGCAGATTCAGCGTCTCGAAGATGATCTTGGCGTTTCTTTATTTGTGCGCGACGGAAAACGCATGATCGTGACTGAAGCCGGCCGATGGCTCCATCATGAAGCCGCGGCTTTACTGAAGTCGATCGGAACGATGAGACAGACCGTCTCGGATATTGCTGCGGGAGACAGCGGCTCGGTGCGTTTTGCCGCTATCGAGCCCGTGGCAAGCCAGCAGCTAGCGAGCGTTGTAGCTGACTTTTGCAAGATTCGACCGAATGTGGAGTTAACAATGGAAGTAAGCGGCAGCCGAACGATCGCGGAAAGGGTTCGGTCGGGCGAGCTGGAATTCGGCATTTGCGCAGCTCCACCTTCAAACCTCATGCTGGAGTTTGAGCCGCTGATTGAGGAAAGATTAGGGGTCATGTTAAATATTAATCATCCATTAGCCGAGCAAGATAGCATCACGTCGAACGACCTCGCGGGGCTAACCGTACTAGTCAAAGAGCCGACTTGTGTCTATCGAGAGCTTTGGGAAACGGCTATTTATCCAACGAGGCGAAACCTATTTTCTTGCATGGAGGTTGGAAGCTTCTTTGTCATTCAACAAATGGTAAAGGCAGAGTTCGGCATCGGGATTGTACCGATTTACAGTGGTCTGGAACAGGAAGGCTCATTGGTTATAAGACCAATTGCCGACTTGAATCCTGTCATCTCTATAGGTATCGCTTATAAAGACAAACACTTACTAGGCAAGGCAGCAATATTGTTAATGGAGGCAATTAAGGTCATCCGTGAAATCCCCCATTAATGGTCGGAATTACCCTTTAATTCAATAAAAACGGCAGCCAAACGGCTGCCGTTGTGTTAAAGTATTCTTTCGGTTAACCACAAGCCACCTAATAAAAAAGCTATCACTGAGCATATATTGACTGCTCTCACTGAATATCTCCATTTCTGAATCAAGAGAAGAAGCGGCAACAAGATGGCAAGGATTCCTAGCTGAGCAACCTCTATTCCTAAATTGAAACTAAATATATTAAAAGCTAAATAGTTTTTTGCCAGATGCATCCCTTTTAATAAATCGGCAAACCCCATTCCGTGAATTAAACCAAATACAAAAGTAATCATCCAGCGGTTCTTCACATCTTTTTTGAAAATATTCTCAATAGCAACATAGCAAATGCTAAGGGCAATCGCTGGTTCGACGATAATAGATGGGACATTAATAATGTCAAGCACCGTTAAGGTCAAGGTTAAGCAGTGCGCGATTGTAAATGCCGTAATCACCGCCGCATATTGTTTAATCGTTTGCCTTGCAATTAACAGAGAAAAAATAAATAACAAATGGTCATAGCCGGTTAATATATGTTCCATGCCTAGTCTTAAAAATGAAGTGAAAGCCGAGATCACCTTATGCCCCCCCCTGATGAGCTAGTAGTTTTATTTTGGAGAAAACAAAACTAGAAATGGCATTGATTAATAAAACCGCAATGACGGAACCCCACATTAACCATAGGGATAGCGTTGTCAGTGGATCTGCATAAATTTCTATTAACGCGTTAATACTTGTCTGCCTTCCACTGTAAATCGTCACGTAATAAGCCATAAACGAAGCGGCCGCCATATGCAAGCCACTCATGCTAACATAAGCCACTCGGCCTGATTTCATGAAGAACGGGGCGAACAGTCTTGTAAGGATCATAAAAAAGACAGATAAGCCAAATAGCCAACAGAAAAACCGAATGTTCGTCTCCGGTTCTCGCGTGATGATCAAGGTGAAAATAGGACCCAGCGTAATGAGGCCAAGCAGTTGCAACGGCCTGGCAAGCTGCCTTGCATAGCTGCGTAAATGAAAATGCCGCCAAAATCGAAGCGAAAATAACGATACAACCACCACGAAAGCATACAAAAGAGTACCAATAAATCCATACAGCATGTTCCGCTGCTTGATAATCCCGCTTTTTTTTAACGCGTAATTAAAGTCTTCACCCGGGACATTCAGCGCAATTGCCTGATCCACAGCCCGAATGGCTTTGCCGAAACGATGCTGTTTAACGAGAATGTCGGCATACAGCTGCAAGGCTGAGGCCCTGTCCTCACTTGATATGACGCCTTTGCCGAAGCTATCCATGTATTGTTCCACATGCTCTCTCGCCTCTTGGTAGCCGGCCGTTTCATAATACTTGTTAGCCAAGTAGAGCTGCATGTCGGGCGCAATCTCTGAGTCCTCATGCTGCGAAAGTATGGTTTCCACTTCCTCCAATTTTGCTTGCATGGTCATATGATCTTCTTCCAACTGAATGCGTCTAAAACGTTGCAAGATCGGCCAATCGGAATGTCTTTCATTGAGATAGGCTATTCTGCCCTGAAAGTCATCCGAAAAAATACCTTGGGGGAAGTGGTTCAGATACGCTGTATAAAAAAACAACGCCTTCTCAAAATCAAATAAGTAATCGTCGTAAATATGAGTTAATTGCTTGTACACCATTTCATTGTTCAGATCCGGTTCCTTAGCGAGCAGCTCTTCCAGCGTCATGGCCGCCTGCTCATAATCGTTGGCAGCAAAAAATTGGTTCGCTTTATTGCTGTATTCCTTTACGAGTTCATCGGAGCTGCCTTGAGCCATGCTGGTGCCGGAAATCGTAATGAAGGTTATAATCGTCATCACCATTGAAGCAAGTACGTAATGCGCTCTTTTCTTATTCATGAGGTTCTCTCTTCCTGTGCTTAGAATGGTACAAGATGCAAATTGAACATCCGATCGACGAACCAAAGGAAACCAATAATAAAAATGGCCGCGGAAGATACAGTGGTTATTCTTCCAAGAGAGAACTTTTTCTTTATCGCATAGAGAAGAGGAAGCGTGATTAATAGAATCATCAGCTGTCCAATTTCTACGCCGACATTAAACGAAACGACGGATCGAACAAGATTCGATTTATCCGCGACATATTCCTGAAGAACGCTGGCAAAACCAAACCCATGCACCAATCCGAACATAAAGGTGACCAGCCATCGATAATTGATCTGCTTTAGGAACAGGTTTTCCACCGCGATATAACAGATGGATAGAGCAATGACGCTTTCGACAAACTTCGCGTTTAGATTGACAATATGCAAGGCAGCCAGCAGCAAAGTAATACTGTGCGCCACGGTAAATGCCGTAATAATTTTCAAGGCCTCTTTGGCGGACAGTCCGATCACAATCAAAGCAAGCAAAAATGCGATATGATCATACCCGGTTAAAATATGTTTAATTCCAAGTATGAAATAGGTAGAGATTTCAGACAAGAATGCGGCCGATTTATCCGAGAATTCCCAAACAGCATTGTTGGAGTCAAATATATATTGCAAGTCCGGCTGGGTCTTATCGAAGACCCCCTGAACCGAATCGTCATCCGCATCGGTAAAATAGATATAGCCAATATTCACATGCTGACCTTTGGTCTCTTCATCTAATAGACGGTAGTTAATTTTTACTTTGTTTTCTGTCCAATCGAAATCGACATCATTGATTCTCAGCCATATGACCCAAAATGTTCCTTCTCTCTTTAAATGATCTACCTTTATCGGATACTCGCGGTCATTGATGGAAACAGATAGCTTCTCATCAATGTAAGGTTGAAGGATGTCGTTTGTTAGAACGCCGAGCTGATCATCGGTGAGATTCTCAAGATCATATCCAAGCTCCTTAATCCCCTTCAATTGTTGAAATATAGCGGGGTCGAGCTCTATTGTGGACAGAATTCGATCCTTGCCAAAAGCCCATTTCGATGCTCCAAGGTACATGTCGTGAGCAAATATGGGGGTAACTCCGACAAGCAATAAGGCGATTCCCAGGATCAATGCCGCTAGTTTTCTGAATCCTTTTGTAAGCATCACGATGCACTCATTTCTTCATTATGTTAGGTGCGGCCCATAACCACTTGCCAGTAGGCAAATCAGGCTGAAACCAATATCTTTGTACCTACCTATTAATACTATGAAATAGATGTGTGCCGAACGTTAATTTCATATTAAGGTCTCGTAAATCATATGCATTCAAAACATATGCAATGGCGGCGAAAGGATAGACACCCTAACGCCGCCATTTACATTAATTATGCTTCTGGTTTAATTTTGTAGGCTGCCTTACTTCTGCAGCAGCAGATAGAGACGGTAGATCATTTGTGCGGTTTCCGCCCGTGTTGCCTGACCGGTCGGATTCAGCACCGAAGCGCTGCCTTGAACGATGCCCGCTTTTACCATATCGGCAGCCGCATCGACCGCGTAAGGCGCGAGCTTCGATTTATCCTTGAAGCCGTTCAGCTCTGCCGGATCGCCGTTCATGGCCAGCTTGCCGGTCACTTCCATCGCGCGGCTCATTAGAACCATCATGTCCTGACGCGAGATGTTCGCGCGCGGATTGAACTCGTTGTCGCCCGTTCCGTTCGCGATGCCAAGCGCCTTAACGACGCCAAGCGCTTGATAGTAATAGTCGCTCGATTTCACGTCGCTGAAGTTGGACGTTACGTCAGCCTTCAGGTCCAGCATGCGGACGAGCATTTCCATAAAGTCTGCTCGCGTAATTTGCTTGCCCGGGGCGAAGGTTGTGGACGTCGTGCCGTTAATAATGCCTTTATCGGCGAGCACTGCAATGGCGTCTTTCGCCCAATCGTAATGCGAGTCGACGTCTTTGAACGGGTTAGCCGGAATGACAGGCGTTCCGCCGTTGCCCGGTGTGCCGCTGCCGTTACCTGGTGTACCACCATTGCCCGGTGTTCCTCCGTTACCTGGTGTACCACCGTTGCCCGGTGTTCCTCCATTACCTGGCGTACCACCGTTGCCCGGTGTTCCGCCGTTGCCTGGTGTGCCTCCGTCGCCCGGAGTTGTCGTATCCGCATTTGTATAGACAACATAGAGATGCGCAACTTGATCCGCGTTGTTACCTGCGCCTTCAAAGGATTCAGCGGATCTTGTACCCTGACCGGTGAGAAGGAAAGTCATTGCGTTCCCTTCCTTCCAATCATCCATATTTACGATTTGCTGAACCAAGGATGCCAGGTTAGGAGTTTGCTGGTTCGGACCGGCTTCGTGTTCGACTGTCCATTCCGGTATATCCTTCCAGCTTACAAAATCATTCGATTTCACGCGTGATGAAATATTACCCGGTTTATCCGGAAGCGAATTTGCAACTGCTTCCGCATAAATATTCACGTTAAACGGATTAAGGTTGTTATCTGGCTCGTCAACGGAAAACTGAACGTAGGCATCAACAATTTTTGCCCCTTTAGGAAGAGCGAGGCCAGCAAACCGAAGACCAATCTGTTGCGGTTTGTCCGTTGAGCCTTCCATGATAATTTCCAGATCGGAACTATCCATATCCAGAGATCCGTCCGCTTTTTCTTCCATATCGTCATAAGGGCTCTTAATTGGCGATATGAGCAAATGGGAATCTCCGCTTGGCAAAGAGCCAACCAGAATGGATACCTTATTGCTGTCAACGGTTATTCCTTGCACGGTAACTTCCGCCTCAATCGTTACGGACGTTGCGCGAAGAGGCTTATTTTTCACCGTTACAATGCCGTCAGCAGAGATAGCTACGATATCATCGGAGCTTGATTTGTATTTGACCTCGGCCGAAGAAAGATCCATGGCCGCTCCCAAATTGTCCTTCGCCGATAAGCTTAACTTAGCGGAAGAATTCGCATCGCCGGTCAACGTATCGTGATCCGATGCTAACGTTACTTCAGCCAAACCGTCAGGATTTTTGACATTGATCGTTACCGTATTGGATTTCACAATCTCGCCTGCGTTATAGATCTCAGCCCAAACCTGAACCGATTCATTAAACACGGGTTTCTTCTTGACGGTCACTGTTCCTTCCGATGCAATGGAAACCAAATCGGGTTTATCCGTTTTGTAGCTCATATTGGCATTCGACAGATCCACATTGGCATCCTTACTGTCAACGGCCGTCAAATCAAGCTTAACGCTGCTTTCAGGCACGTCCGTTTGCAGCGTATCTTTATCCGCAGCAAGAGTTGCCTTGGCAATATCCAAATCTTCCTGCGTTGTGTTGTGAACCGTGATGGTCTCGATTTCCGTGCCGTCAATCCTCTTGGAAGTCACTTTCATGGTATCCCCTTGAACATCAAACATAGTCAAGAAGTACGACTTGTCAGCCTTGACGATATTCGGCCAGCTTGGGTTTACATCGTACGATGGAGCGCCGCCGCCGCCGGAAGTAAGGTACTCGATCCCGTCAACTTCGGCGCGGGCATAGTTATGATTGTGTCCGTTAAGATACAGCGGCACCCCGAACTTCTTCAGGAGAGGGTGAATGTATTCTTGGACATCGGTATTGTTCTCGTGCGTACCGGCACCCCAGGCAGGCTGATGGCCCATTACGATTTTCCATGGCTTGTCCGTAGTGGCAAGATCGTTTTCCAGCCAGTTATACTGTGCCGAGCCTTCCTTAAAGTCCGCATATTCGTCGATTACCGAAACATGGACCGGACCATAATCGAAGGACCAGTAGAAGTCATCCACGTACGGATACGGGTAGTACTTCTCATAAACGGAACCAACGCCCTCATGATTGCCCCTTGCCCCCATCATCGGCACCTCTGTTTGGAGAGCGTGCATCTGTGGATAGGCCGATTCAGGCACGAAATATTGAGCGGTCCAGTTGCTTTCGGAGTCGCTTGAAGCAATATCCCCGCTGTTCAAGAGAATCGATTGGTAGGCCGGGTCTTCGGCATACGCCTTCCGAGCTAGGTCGGCTACCTTATCCTGATATTCCGGTTGGGTACGGCTGTCGCCGTAAGAGAGAAACTTCACGGAAGTAGCGTCATTTGCAGGAGCAGCGACGAACGAACCTGTCTGACCAGCTACCTCATAGTAATACTTCGTACCCGGCTGCAGCCCGGTGATTGTGTACTTGTGCTGGTTGTCGGCACCGTACGTTTGAACGGTCTCCTGCCCCAACGAATAAGTCGTGTCTGTCCCCCACTTGATCGTATTCGACTGGTTATCGCTTGTCTGCCACATGACGCTCATCGAGGTGTTTTGTCCCTCGAACAGTAAGTATGGCCCCTTAACGATCGTGCTTTCAGCCGACACGTTGTAAGCACCAATAGTAAACACAACCGTACATACAAATAGAGCCAAAGTTAAACCTTTCCACTTGGCTTTTAACTTAACTTTCACTTTGTCATCCCCTTCTCTGTCATTAGCAGTCGGAACCATGGAACCCCTGTTCGGTCTCTTCCATACTCAATCTAAAACCAATTAGAACCTCCTCCTTACCCCGCTGACGTCCGGCACACCACCTAATCTGCTAGTATGCTTTGCTTTCCCTGTGTACCACGAAAGGATTGCGGAATTCACAGATATTCCTGTTAACCAACTGCCAAAATTATTATACTAGTAAAATATTAATTAAAATTTTAAGATAATATTAATTTTAAAGTAACCCAATTCTAACCATTGAAACCGCGTCACCCGGCATTAGAAGGTGCGGCATTTACAATTTCGTAATCTAGCATTAACATTCCTCTGATCATACTTTTCTACAATAATCGACATCACATCCCAAGAGGAAAGAGATGGACAGCCGATGAAATCCATGTTCACTGCAAAAGATTTTGCGGTTACGCAAGCGAGCGTAGCCGCACTGCTTTTTTTATCAATCCCTTTGTTTAATGTCATCGGATACAGCAACCATAAGCTGGAGGCCGTCCTGCACGGATTAGGAGCGACCGTCACCGTGATCATGAGCTGCCAAGCGCTTCACCTGACCTATCCCATGCTGCGGGGCAAGCAGGGAGCCGCGGCCAACCTGGAATGGGTGCTCTGGCTCACGAACCTATTGGTTCTGATAACGATCGCGCTCGGCAACTGGCTCTACATTCCTTACCGAGGTCCGGACGGTCCCCAGCAGTGGCTGATGTACCATAGCCCCGAGGTGCATTTAATCGTGATGGAATATAAAGAATTCGTATCGCTGTACCCGCTCCCCTTAGGAATCGCGGCGGCCTTTTTATTGCGCCGGTTTCGCCATAATCTCACAGCGGGCTCGGCGCTTACCGGAATCATCGCTTTGCTGGTTACGCTATTCTGGATCTGTTTATTAATCGGCTTTGCGTGCGGAATCGGCATGACGAAACTGAAAATGGTATGATTGCAACCTGGTCGATAGGGAGTGAAAAAAAGTGAAAGAATCCAAACAACGAAAAACGGGCGAAGTCGCCGCCATCCTGCTTTCCGTATGGCTTGGCATCGCTGCGACAACGGTCAGTCACATATGGAGCTATTACAATCCGCTGCAGGCTAATCCCATTTTGCTGAAGATGGGTTCCTGGATCCCTTCTTGGTGGGCCATCGGTCCTTACACCGGAAAAGAAACGGCTGGACTCGTCGTCTGGCTCTGCACATGGGCGATATTGCATTGGACGCTCGGACGAAAAGAGGTCAATCTAAAGCCGTGGACAATCGGATTTACGATTGCTTTTATTGCCAATCTGATCATTCTCTGGCCTGCAGTCTACCACACTATATTGTGGTGGCCTTCCCTGCCGAACACATTACCGGGAGGAGAGGGTTAGACTTATGGCGTCCTTATACAAATATAAGCTTTCATTATCGATGCTCGTGTTGATTGGCATTCTGTTTTGCTCGTTCTATTGGACAAGGGTACCAATGGAGGGCTCCAAGTCAAGCGCCCCGGCCGGGGCATCGTTTCGGTTTGGATATTTCAGCCAGCAGGAAGGGGAAATCGGGGAATGGATCAAGCAATTCCGGGACATTTCGTTTTTTGCCGCGTCCAACCAATTGTTGCAGCAGCAACCGGAAGCGCAGTCGTTTCAGCTTTACCCTGTCTATGACGGTTCTACAACGGAACAGCTCTTTAACCAAGCTTATCCTCATGTGCCTGCCGAAACTCTTCCGGGTTATGGGAAATCTGTCTACTCAATTACGAAAGGAACCGCCAGACTCTTCTTCCTCAATGCCGATCGGTTAAAAGATGCGGGAGACGGACAATTGGATTGGATCCGCAAGACGATTAATGGAAATAAGCAAACGTTTGCCTTTGCTTGGCTAAGCGAAGATCCGAAGCTTCCCGAGGTTTGGACTGCATTCAGGGAAGCCGGCATAAGCGCGGTATTCATCCGCAATTCCGTCTACGTGCTTGATTTAGCAGTTACCCAAGAGCCATCCGAATATCAAACCTCTAACTATGAGGACTGGAAAGTGTGGGACTTGTCCGAGCTGAATGAAACGCCTTTCATTACGGTACTGGAGGCGCATGATCATGCGTTGACCATTAAGGCAGAGAAAGAACATGGACAGGTCCTGGATCAATTGGAACTGAATGCGGACAGTCTGGCTTCGTGGGACCTTTCGACATTACAAGAGAAACAGGACATCTCCCTCGTGGGCATTCAATCCTTATGGCACTATCATCCGGGTGACGATTCAATCAAATCCGCCTTACCGGAAGGGGTGGACTTGGTGGGAGAAGGTCCAATTATTGAAACTTCCCACACGGAATCGGTTCCCCTGCCGTCATACGATTGGCGCAGTCCGGACTACGATGATTCCGACTGGAAAACCGGCAGATCTCCTTTGGGCTATACGAATAACAAAGAACTTCAGACTTATATTCAAAGCAAATTGGAGTCCGGCTCGTCTCCGACCTATTATTTCCGCAAATCGTTTGAATGGAATAGCGATCCGAAGAAATTGTCTGATTTATTTTTGCATATCGCCTATGAGGATGGTTACGTTGTTTATCTAAACGGTCAGGAAGTCTCTCGGGATGCCATTCTAACCGGAGTACTAACCGATTCCTCGCTCGCGATTCCGAATGAATTTACCTTCTATCGCAGAGTTGATTTAAAAGCCCATTTGAACAAGCTTGTAAAGGGGACCAATGTCATTGCTGTTGAAGTACACCGCGGCCATCCCGGAGCGCCCAATTTATTATTTGACCTCGGCCTGTCTGTCGAATCCAATGGGGAGGAACGTAGATAATGCGGACAAACCTGCAGACTAGCATTGGAAAACCAACGAGGAGTAACGTTACGTCATGCTTGGCAATCGTTTTTCTGGTCTTGTTAATGACCGGATGCGTTCCTGCTCCAAAAAGCTCGATTCCGATTGCCGACATCTCCCTTACGAACAACCATCTGATTGTCCAAAACGAAACCGGATTTGTATGGTTTGATGCAAAAATCACTATCGACGGCAAGTATACCTATGAAGCACCGATGATGACTTCCGGCAAATCCAGCGTACCGTTAGCGAAATTCATTGACGATCAAGGCCGTAGTTACAAGCGTGGCCGGTGGAGCATCCGCCATCTGAGAATTGATATTACCGACACGTTGGGCGGTAAAAAGCACTTTAGTTGGTAAAATTATTAGAATATTTATACCTCGTGCAATAATATCTCTTCGCATGTTTGTAAACGTTTTGGGTAGAATAGTCTCCTTGGCTGTTTTTGGATCTGCTTGGATCCTTAAACGTTACTAAGGAGTCTTTTTTATCTAGAATTGACTTCTCTATGATGGGATAAAGTCGGAATGTGACGTCAGAATTATTGAGAATATAGCACCGGAAAAGCTTGATGTATTAAGAGTCACTTTCAAAATTATTGAGAAAGTAATTTCCGAAAATGGCTTATTGAAGCCTGGTTTTCATAATTCCTAAGGATATCCCAAAATGTCACTTTGCATAGTTATACATTGTTAGTTGAAGCCCTTGTCCACACTAGTTTTTCACTGTTTCTTTACCTTGTAGATAAACCTGCTGAATAGCTGTAATATCTTTCTGTGGAATCTCTATGCGAAAATCACCATTTGGGTGCCACTTTGTCGGCACTTACATATCTAATGGTGAGTAGTAGCTTTCCGTCTTTTTCTTGCATGGTATAACCGCTATACGCTGATGCACTGGATTCAGTAATACCGGTAAACACCAATTTACCGTCCGTTATTTCTGATTTGTTAATTATAATGATGTCAGGATTAACGGGAACTCCACGAAGTACATAAAAATAGAATAATGCTGCAATTAAAAAGATAAGCACGCCGCCAAACAATAATAGTATTAGCTTAAATTTCAAGAACCCCGACCATTCAGTTATTTTCATGAACCAACACTCACTTTTATGAAAATTATCTTTCACTTATTAGACGAGGTATTTATTGGAAAGTTTCTCAAACCCTTAAACTATCCCTGCCCACTCGTATTAGCGACACAAAGAGCAGTTTCCGCTTTGGCAAACTGCTCCTGAACGTTGAACTAAAGTCTCCCGTTTAGCGTAACGATCCGGTGAAGTGTTCTCAAGTATCACCTGCTGGAAATTCACTGAATGCGTTCATTTTAGATATAAACTCAAAGTAAGACACACGCTCATGCGATACCTCAGATTATGGAGGTAATTGCGTTCTTTCATTGTAGCTTAACAAGAAATTCCCACTATCAGTAGCGCCTCTGCTTCTTCTTTTGACTCCATATTACGTTTGTGAACCTGAACTAGACCTTTAGGTAATCAACTACTACAGGATGAGTTCAGAACCTTAGAAATGAACATATCCAACATGATTTACCTCGCTCACCTCACAGCGACAATTTGTCGTAGTCGATTTACACATGGCACGCTATAAGAACAAACACAAACAAAAAAAGTGCTGTCGTACAAACACCACAGACAGCACTTTTTAATGTATAGGATGACCTACCTGCTATGACTTTCGTATTTACCTTATCCGTTACTCGATACTCACTACAATTTTTCCGACTTGCTTTTCACCCATAGCGCGATAAGCATCCTCAATTTGATCAAAAGTAAATAACCGCTCGTTCAAAATTGGTTTTAACAAACCTTTGTCATAACATGCCGCAATTTCGCGGAGAATCTCGCCATGATGCGCGCGCCCATTGCCAGTAAGTAAAGGCATGAGTGTAAATACACCCGAATACGTTCCCGCACGGAAAGAAAGAGGCGCGAGACTATGCGTTCCCCAGCCCAGTATACTTACCACGTGACCCGTATACTTTTTAACGGCATGGAAAGAATTATCCAACGTTATGCCCCCTACGGTATCCAGCACGACGTCGAAGCCTTCTCCTTCAGTATGCGCTAGCACATAGTCTTCAACCGATGCGACCGTATAATTGATTGGCGTGGCACCTAGGCCTTTGATGACAGTTTGACTCGCTTCAGATCCGGTCGCGAACACTTCAGCACCTCGCATCTTGGCAAGCTGGATGCCAATATGACCGACGCCCCCCGCTCCACCGTGAATGAGCACCTTTTGTCCCGACTGGACCTTTGCTTGATCAATGAGAGCTTCCCATGCGGTAATGGCGATCAACGGCAATGCAGCTGCTTCTCGCATCGACATTTTTAACGGCATTTTAGCCAGTAAAGCTGCATCCACCGCGGCAAACTCTGCCAAAGAACCTTGAATACCGCCGACGCCGCCAGTCATGCCGAAAACAGCATCTCCAGGTTCGAATCCAGAAACACCTTCTCCAACTTCTTCGACAATCCCTGCCATATCAAGCCCCAAAATTGCAGGGGTCGTTGTACGGGTATGTGCGGCTACGCCATCGCGTATTTTTAAATCAAGTGGGTTCACACCGCTCGCTTTGATTTTAACAAGCACCTCCCCCTTTCGTGCAACAGGCCGTGGAGTCTCTCTGATTGTAAAAGGTTCTTTAAATTGCTCCAAAATCGCGGCTTTCATTGTAGATATCGTCATGAATGGATCTCCCTTCCTTCGGTACTTGAGTTAATTTATATTGAAATATATAAGAACTGCGATTCGAAACCAATTACGAAGCCGGTCTTTATGATCATAGATTTGGGTCGTGATAATAATCTCATCGGCTGAGGTATCCTGCAGCAGCTTCTGCATGGACGTTTTCAATTTATCACGACCTCCGATCGTTAGGCTGCGATACATCGAATTATGCTCGAGCATATAAACGGAACCGTAGATTATGACAACGACGAAAATAGGAAATTCCCAGCAGCAAGAAAGCAAAGCCGGTTACTAAAGTCAAGATACCAAGTTCGTTGAAATAGAACGTCGACAAGTAAATGCCTCGGTCATATAGGCATGCATCAATAACCCGATGATGTTCCACATTTCTTATCAACCTTTGAACGGATTAGAGTTATCTACTTTCTGCGCTGTACCTGTCTCATTCGCTTTCGTAATCGCATCCGCCAAACGGTGGCGCTTAACAGCATGCGCGAAATCAGGTGTTACATGCGTGCCTTCGCGAAGATCTTTGGCGAAGCTTGCATAGACATATCCAACGTTGCCAAGCTTGCTCGGTCCGTCTGGAATGTCTCTAACGATATCAAAATATTTGCTTGGAACTTCCATTTCGGTAAGATTCGTTTGTTCGCCGACGCCTCCAAATAATTTCAGCTCTGCTTACTCAGCAGAGCCTTTTTTTTGCTTATTAGTTTGTTTTTATTAAAATCTAAATCATTCTTTACCGATCGTTCTCAATATGTTAATATAGGTTTGCGGACAGGGCAGTAGAACTGTCACTGCTTGAATTGCGCTGCTTGAATTGCGTGTAGTGATTACAGCGACAAAGACAACGAGAAGGAGGAAATCATCATTAAACCGCTTTAGCAGTCTAAGGAAAATTTTTTTAACATAATTAGAATGATCATTCCCGATAATTCGAAGCGGTACTAATTTAAAGTGGAGGCCAATCTTAATAATCATCAAGGCTAGGTCAAAGGGCTATATAAAATAGATCTTGAAGGAGAATAACAAAAAATGACTACAAAAGGGAACAATATGGACGGCAAGGTTGCTTTTATTACTGGAGGAAATCGTGGTATCGGATTGGAAACAGCACGCCAATTAGGCAAACTTGGCGCCACTGTAGTTATTGGATCGCGCGATTTGGAGAAAGGGAGAGTTGCTGAGGATACACTTCGTTCGGAGGGAATCCAGGTTGAAAGTATCAAATTGGACGTTAATCTAGCCGAAGACCTTCAGGCTGCCTACAATTTCTTTGAACAGCGGTACGGTAAGCTTGATATGTTAATTAATAATGCCGGGATACAGATAGAGATTGAGGATCTTGCGCCCATTAATGAAACAAGTACAGTTTCGCCGGCAGTTTTGCGTGAAACCTTCGATGCCAATTTTTTCAGCATGGTTGAATTAACTCAGCTACTGCTGCCGTTGATTCGCAAAGCCCCTGCCGGAAGAATTGTTAATGTGTCAAGTGCGCTTGGATCGAATACCCTGCATTCCAATCCCACTGCTCCAATTTACGATGTCAAACTTCTAGCTTACGATGCCTCGAAGGCAGCTATGAATACCTTTACCACTCATCTTGCACATGAGCTTAAGGAAACACCAATCAAAGTGAATTCTGCTTATCCTGGTTGGGTGAAGACTCCGATGGGCGGTAAATACGCTGATATGAATCTTGAAGATGGCAGTAAAACAAGCGTGATGCTTGCCACGTTGCCTTCGGACGGACCGACAGGCAAGTTCTATCATATGGACACAGAGTTACCTTGGTAATTATGGTGATTAGTGGATAATCGTGTTAATACAGCGAGCGTTTTCCCAATATAACGGGAGAGCGCTCGCTTCATTTCAATACTCAAACCCATACTTACCTTCCATTATTATCTAAAGAGCTATGTGACAATAATATTAGAAATTCGACGTTTCCTAACAAATCTCCTACTTTTCCCTTTTTAACCGAAACCATAAATTGATCCAACAAATGCTGTTCTAATTCATGTTCTAATATTGTGTTAATTTACTCCAAAACATCAACCCTCTTGATTATACATATTAATGCATTAATATTCATCCCAAGGCATTTTCTTAGTATTTTTGAAAATTTCTTCTCTTTAATTTTGATGTTCTTCTCAATAATTCTGACGTCACACAGTCGGTGTGTGACGTCAGAATTGCTGAAAATACACTAAGGAAAAAGCTTGATTTATCAATAATCGCTTTCATAATTACTGAGAAAGCGATTTCTAAAAAGCTTTATAATAAGCCCGGTTTTCTTAATTTCTGAGAATATCCGCATATGTCGCTTTGCATATTTATACATGAAATGTATAGAGCTTAAAGCAGTATTAATTCAACACAAAAATCCCGATCAGCAGTGCTGATCGGGATTTCTTATTAGCGGAGAACTCTAAGTTTATTAGATTACGTTTAAAAATTCGCTACGCCTAGTAATTTCTGTAGATAAGCTCTCCGACATGTTAGAGCCTACACAAATGTATTGAACATCCGTATTAATATTTAGATATCTTAATAACTCGAATATCTCGAAGATATTTTTGCTAGCTTCTAATTCTTGTATATTATCAAAAACAAAGTGAGAGATCTTCTTTCTCATCAGTTCCGAACATAACAGGTGGACCAAGTAATCATTTTGATATTGTTTTACAAAAGGAACTTCTATCGCATGCAACAATTGAAGTATCAACGATTTAGTAGATCTAGTAGACATTAGATTCATATAAATTGCATAAACATTATCCTTGCAGTACCTCTTAAGTACAAAAGAATTCCCAATTGTATGTTCTGCTGTCAAAAAGCAAAACACTTTATCGTTACTCTCATTCAGAAAGTTGGATATTAAGAGATGAGTTTTCTCGTAGCTTAGTTGTTGACTCAGGACAATAACCTCCAAAAATCACTTAATACCTAGAAGTATTGTCACAATAACAGAATTTTAAACCTCATACTTACTATTTATCACTCCTTTAATCTTTCTGCAGATTTTCTAAGCTGATCTGCTGTCGCTTCTGCTCTCTTATTTGTTTCTCTTCTTTTTCTCTAATTAATTCATCTTCCCTATCTTTTAATGCTTGGTCATAGATTTCCTGAAGTTATTTCAAAGTGCCTTTCCAATTACTATATGGGTAATACTCACCCCACACTTTATAAGGAATGTTTTTTGTTTCCTGACACTTATAGATACAGACAGTCGAAAGTCATTTAAACATCGGTAAAACTACAAAAATACAAAGCACTTACTGAATATTAAACAGTGATATTCGAAAAGCTGAAATCAATAGCGACATTCCCAAAGCCTGGATCTAACACCAGACTCGATTAAGGACCTGGTAGCTTTATTTTCATATAAGTAATGTTACAACAGGTTATTACGTCGGCTGCTATCGTGTGTTGAGCTATTGTCTCCCGTTAGAATTCCTGTAAAACGAATAATTTGGAGTTTGAACAAAAATGAGCGCCTCTGTACGATGGGTTACGCACGAGGTCAAAAGCCTCAAAAAGCCCATCAGGAGGTCGCTCTACTATAAAGTTTAAGGCACAAGACAAGCAACATCAACTCATTAAAAACATTACCGTTTCTCACCTTGTCGTAGGCGTAGACATCGCCCAGAAAGCATCTTTAGTTACAGGAGCATCCTGGAACCGTTATTTAGTTAATAATAATATAATGGATGGAGCACTCTGCTCCATCCTTCCAGAATGCCTTTTAATAATCTTCCTTGAATACCGGAACGATGCGGATGTCGAAGGTGAACGACTTCTCATCTAGACGGTATTGCTGAAGCAACTCGGGACCGCAGGAATTCGATCCTACGCCGCTCATTTTGTAATCAGCATGAACAATTGTCTTACCACTTTTCTTAAGAAGATGCGAATGAGTCTTCTCTGTCAACTCTTCCGGAGTATAGCGGCTTGCATTAAAGGAGAAAGCCCCACTAACCTGCTCAAATCTGAGGCCCATGCCTTGTTCATTTGATGCGACCATCCATTCCGTACCGTATCTCGAACCATTTTCCTGAGGGAATATGTAATTCTCGAACATATCGTCAACCATCGTCAAATACACGCCTTTTTTCGCGCTGCGGCGTTTGTCCACGTAACTCTCATGCGGACCAAATCCGGCATATTCAATCTCTTCGGTTGCTTCCGACATTTCCAAACGTAGGCCAAAACGTGGCAGGAACACAAGTTCTTCGCGCACATCAACAGAAACGGACAATGTTGCTACACCATTGCCGTCGAAACGCCATACGGCCTCGCCTTTTAGAATGGGGTAGAAAATATAGCCACTTAATGCAAAACTTACTTTTACTTCTACAGTAGACTCATCTGGTTGCGACCAAGAAGTGCCATACACCTTCATGCCGACACGATCATAACCTTCAGCGATCCATTTGACTTTTACATTCCGGTCGTTATCGGTTGGTGCTCTCCAGATCGTGAAGGAAGCCGGGGCTGTCAGCAACTCGATACCGTGCTTGGAGAGGCCTGTTAATGTTCCTTTACGCAGGTTGAAGGTATGGCGGAACCCTTCTCCTTCCAATAGGAGTGACTCATCTTCTTCTTTTGCTGTAATAGCGGGGACAGTCGCGTGTACAGCAGGAGCCTGCGGAGCGTCATATTCGAATTGGGCAAAAGATAATTCGTAACCAGCTTCAGCCCATACCGTCTCATTCTTCTGTCTAACGGAGAATGTCAGGATGCCTCCACCTTTATAGGAGGACACCTCGTCCAATTGAATCGTGCCATATTGCTTAGGCTGGATATCAAGTTGCGTAATTTGACCTTGCTTCAGTATGCGACCGGCTGTATTCTCGAGCTTCCAGTGCAGGACAACGCCTGACAGGTCAATGAAATCGTATAGATTGGTCACTTTGTACAATCCCTGCTGCTGACCCACAGCTTCAATTACAACAGGTGTAATGACCTGCTTCAACTCAAGTAATCCGATATGCGGTTTACGATCCGGTGTGACGAGACCGTCGAGGCAGAAATTACCGTCATTGGGCTTATCGCCAAAGTCGCCGCCATAAGCGTAGAACGGTTTACCTTCAGCGGTATAGGTCAATGCCCCATGGTCATTCCATTCCCATACACAACCACCCATTAATTTCGGATAAGCGTAGAACACATCCCAATATTCTTTCAGGTCGCCAGGGCCGTTGCCCATCGCATGGCTGTATTCGCACAGGAATAACGGCTTCGTATTGGCAGGGTCGGCACCGTATTGTTGAACTTCTTCTACCGAAGCATACATCCGACTGTTCACATCAAGCGTTTCGACATTTGGATTGCCCTTATACACGTGTGCGGCACCTTCGTAATGAACAGGACGCGAAGGATCACGGCGACGTGTCCAATCCTGCATAGCGATATGGTTTTCTCCATAACCGGATTCATTGCCCATAGACCACATTACGATACAAGCATGATTTTTGTCTCGCTCTACCATACGAACCGCACGGTCAATAAAGGCATCGCGCCATGCCGAGTTGGTTGACAGTGTATGGAACGATCCCGGTTTCCATGGTGCCGCACTTGCTATACCATGGCATTCCAGATCGGCCTCATCAATAACGTAAAAACCATATTCATCGCACAAATCAAGGAAACGCGGATCATTCGGATAATGAGAGGTGCGGATCGTATTGATGTTGTGACGTTTCATAAGATTCAAATCTTTGATCATATGATTGATTGGGATAGTCTGGCCAAGCACTGGATGAGAATCATGGCGATTTACGCCTTTCAGTTTCACAGCCGCCCCATTAATACGGAATACACCATCGATAATCTCGATTCGGCGGAAGCCTACCGCAAATGAAAGAACCTCTTCCCCTGCATGGACAACCAGTCGATACAAATATGGGTTTTCCGCATTCCAGAGAATCGGATTAGCAAGCTCCAGACCGATCGTTCCTGAGTCATGAACACTGCCCTCGCCAGATGCTATCACTTCCCCTTCAGCATTGTTTAGCTCCAATTTCACCGTGACGTCCCCGCCGGCCGTCTCGATTGCGACATTGACTATCGCTTTAGAGAAATCCTCATTCGAGTCCTGCTTGAGCTCAATATCTCGGATTCGTTTCGCATCCCGGGCTAGCAGATAGACATCGCGGAAAATACCCGTATAGCGCCAGCAATCCTGGTCTTCAATATACGTTCCGTCGCACCATTTGAGTACGAGGACGGCAACCTTGTTAGCACCCGGTTTTACGAATGCCGTCAGATCAAATTCCGCTGGCACACGACTGCCTTGGCTATAGCCGACGAGTTGGCCGTTCACCCATAAGTAGAAGCAGGAATTAACACCTTCAAATACGATATGCGTTTGTTTACCAATCCAAGTGTCAGGAACATGGAATTCACGCACGTAAGCGCCAGCCGGGTTCTCCTCCGGTACGAATGGCGGATCACAAGGGATCGGGTAATTGAAGTTTGTATATTGCATTTGATCATATCCATTCGTTTGCCAGCATGAAGGAACAATAAGGCTATCCCAATTCCCTACATTCGCATCCGTTTCATAAAACGGCTCTTTAACATCATAGACACTGTTAAAATAACGAAAAGCCCAATTGCCATTCAAAGTCCGATAAAATGGTGAATGTCCTCGTTTGCCGGAAGCAGCCGCTTCAGCGTCTGCATACGGTACGAAAGCCGTTCTAGCATCCTCTCTGTTTAGATGCATGACCTCAAGATTTTCCCAAAGCTTCGGTATATTAATCATCATCTGCGTCTCCTTTATCATGTGTTACTATCCTCTAGTATAAATTCTGATATACTGTTCGTAGTAGAAACCAAAAGCGACATTTTATAGTATAAAAGGGACATAGGATGCGGAAGGAGGATGACGATGAAACTGCTTACACTCCGAACTAATGTGTTGTCAGAGCATGTAGAAGAGAGGCTTCTATTCTCCGTCTATACAGTCGGAACTGAAGAGCAGCAAGCGACGGTACGTATGGAAGGATTTTCGGCTTACCAGTTGATCGTTACTTTCTCCGGAAAAGGCAGGTTTAGGCTACTCGGACAGTCTAAATGGGACATTTGTAACGCTAATCAAATTCTGTATATACCGGCAGATATACCACATGAATATATCTCAGAAGGCTATGAGCCTTGGAATGTCGGCTTCATTAGTTTCTCTGCAGAAGCCGAGGCGCTTCGCGCATGGAAGTTGGGAGATGTGCCCAAGTTATTCATAGCACAGCAAACAGACCGTTTATTTGATCTAATTGAACAAATATGGTGTCAGTCTGGCGCCAACCATGATTACTGGCGGTCATCCGAGTTATTTCTCTCTTTCCTATCCGAAATAGTGAAGCAGCGCCATAAGAGCTCAACTGACCGTCAATTTCAAGGTACAAACACCGTAGCCCATGCGGCTGCCCGTTTCCTGCGCGATCATGTGAACCGTCCCGAAACGACTATCACCAGCTTAGCCGAGCAACTTGGTTACTCGCGGAAACAGCTGACAAGGCTGTTTCTTAGCACTTACCATACGACTCCGCTCCAATATTTGAAAAAGCAGCGATTACTAGGCGCAGCCAGACTGCTAAAAGCTCATCCTGAATGGCCTGTAACTGAAATTGCCAGACAGGTCGGAATGGAAACCGTTTATTTCTCCCGTGCCTTTCGGCTAAAATTTGGCGTTACTCCAAAGGAATTCAGAGAAGTACCTTTTGAATTTAAAGAGTAAATGAAAATAGAGCGTTATTAAACTCGAAGTGAAAATGGATAGACTAACAGCCGTACAGTGTTGAACTGTACGGCTGTTTATTGATCATACCTTTATTAATTAATTCGATAGTAGCAATAAGATATCGCTTCATCCATAAGCACTTTATGCTTTATCCTGTGGTCAACATTTTCAAACATATTTAGCAAGGCAGTTTTTGCCAATTTATTTCTGATCATATCATGGGAATCGTCATGGTTAGAAAAGGTCTCCAGACTTTCTTCAACGGAAAGGCCTTTCCATTTGGAGAAAACTGATGCCCACTGTACGGGGTCAATATGGCTGTAAGCAGATGGAAACGGACAGGATGCCCATCCTGACCAGCCGCTACTATAGAGATGGAGCCAAATGACACGTGGCGGCGGGGCCGGCTTCTTGCTCGGGTATGGTCGTACAGGATGACAGATAAAGATTTCGACATAAGCTATTTTTTGATGAATGGCTAAGAGTCTAGGTCTAGAGTAAGGCTCAGCGTGCAAGATCATATAATAGGATCACTCCTGATAGAAAGCTATTGTCTGGTATATGAGGAATATTACGCCTACCGCAGTGGATTGTAAACTCTAAAATAATGTTCATTAGCGGTTTTTGACGGTTTAACCTGCATGGCAACGAATTCATTTTGGTTCAATATTCAAATGGATACTTCTTGCTTCCGTTAGCACAGAAATACGCAGTTCCTAACGTACATTCTCATCATGCATTCGTTTATTAGTGAACCAGTTTTTCTATATTGCGTATAAATCACTTTTGAGAACACTACCACTGATAGAATTACTTTTTAAGGTATTTGATAAAATCAAAAATCGCCTTACGGTGCAGTGTCCCAAGGCGATTAGAATTTAATTAGGTAGTTTTTATTCAAAAAAATCTAGTTTTTACCTGTCTGGGTATATATCCCCCTCGATATGCTTGCGGCGCCATCTCCACGATAAATGCTTCCGGTTCAATTTCTTGAATTCTGTCAAGCAGACGTACCGCCCACTTGCGACGAATGACAACCATCATCATCAACCGCTCTTGTTCTTTTCCCAGAACTGTCCATTCGGTAACCCCGATACCACCAAGTTCCCGCAGCTGCTGAGGCAAATTAGTAGAAATGGATGTGATAATTTGAAGTTGAGTATATCCTAGTGCTAGTCTTTCTTCAATCATACTACCGGCAATGGATCCGGTTGCATAGCCCAATGCGTAAACAATGATCCTCAAAGGGTCATCAAATTGAGTTACTACCATGCTTAGAGCAACAATATTTAAGGACTGCTCCAAAATACAAATTGCCGCTGAGGTGTACTTTTTGCCCTTTACAAGAATAATCCATCTAAATGTCATTACAGTTACAAATAGAAATTCAAAAACAAATATACTGATTAGATCCCAATTCATTCTTCCAACCATCCCCCTATTATCTTTTTATTGGTTGTTTCACGAGTCGAGCAGGATGCCATGCATGAAATAATACTGTAAGAATGAGTATGGGCATCATAGAATTAGTCCCTAGATTTTTCTATATAAGACTAAGCTGTCTTCCTGCATGATGTAACGCATTCAGTGCAAAATCAAGATCCTCACGTGTATGCTTAGCTGTAATAATAAAACGAACACGTCCTTTATCCATCGCCACGGTCGGATAGACAATTCCTTGAGCAAAGACACCTTCCTGCAACAGCAAATCAGAGAATTTCATCGTCAACGCAGGATTCCCCACGATAATTGGTATAATCGGTGTTTCACTCATTCCGGTATTAAACCCAAGCGCCTGCACTTTTGAACGAAAATACGTTGCATTTTCCCAAAGTTTTTCGATAAGGTCTCCACTTTGCTGCAGCACTCGAATTGCAGCAAAGCAAGTAGCTGTTACCGCAGGCACTTGGGAGGTGCTGAATAGAAAAGGACGCGCTTTATGGATTAGATAATCTTTAAGAATTTGATCACAAGCAACATAACCTCCAACAGCTCCAATAGCCTTCGAAAGTGTGCCGATTTGGATGTGTACGCGACCATGCAGTCCAAAATGGTCCGTCGAACCTTTCCCATTCTTACCGAGCACACCGCTCGCATGAGCATCATCTACGTATACAAATGCATCGTATTTCTCAGCAAGTTCTACAATTGTCGGCAGCGGTGCGATGTCGCCATCCATGCTGAATACACCGTCCGTCACAACAATACGCTTCTTAAAGCCAGCGCTAGCTTGTAAAGCTGCTTCCAACTGATCCATGTTTTTATGAGCAAAAACCTTTCGGTGCGCTTTCGTCAAACGAATGCCATCAATAATACTTGCATGATTCAACTCATCACTAATCACGACATCCTCAGCTCCAAGCAGCGATCCTAGAACACCTTGATTGGCAGTGAAACCCGATTGAAACACAAGGGCAGCTTCAGTTCCTTTAAATCGTGCAAGTTCAAGCTCAAAATAATGTTGAATATCAAGCGTACCTGTAATGGTACGCACGGAACCGCTTCCAACTCCATATTTATCTATAGCCTGGATGGCCGCTTTTTTCATTCTAGGATGATTCGTTAGCCCCAAATAATTGTTAGACGACATTTGCAGAACAGAGCGTCCCTTCAACGTCATCCATGCATTTGAACCGCTTTCCCATACGGTTAGAGGACGATAACGCCCTTCCTTCTTTAATTGCTCCAACTCCTGCTCTAATGTATTCCAATCAGCCATGGATCACACACTCCTTTAATGATGACAAAGATTCATCTGTGTCATGTAAAAAAACGATTTTTCCACATTGTCCTGATATCATCAGTTCAAATGCTTTTTCATAATCTTCTAGCGAGAAGGTATGGGTAATTAGTAGTTTTAAATCAATACGATTCTGTTCTAATAGACCTTTTAATTGATACCAAGTCTGGTACATGCGTCGTCCTGTAATCCCTTCCACTCGTAAACCTTTGAAAATGATATGTCGCGATAAATCAAGAGGCACCTCTTGCGTTGGTATGCCAAGTAAAGATACACGAGCCGCGGAGGCGGATACCTCAAAACCATCACGAATGGCATCGGGGAATCCTGACATTTCTAGGACAACTTCAGCCCCTTCGCCTCCCGTGTAGGAGCGAATCGCATCGACCATAGATTCTTCTCGGCTGTTGATGGTATAGTCTGCACCCATTTTCTTAGCAAGCAACAACCGATACGGATTCACATCCACAGCTATCACCATCCCTGCCCCACTGGCCTTGGCAACGGTAACTGCCATTAAACCAATCGGACCTGTACCGATAATGATGACGGACTTCCCCACGATGTCGCCTGACAAAACGGTTTGTACGGCATTTCCGAGAGGATCCTGCAGACATGCGATCTCAAAAGGCATATCTTTTTTATTGATAATGATATTCGACGCCTTAACAACTGCATATTCCGCAAAACAGCCTGGCGCAGTGATGCCGAAGCTTACTGTATACGGGCATACGTGTGCGTTTCCCGTGCGACAAGCCTTACAAACGCCACAAACCATATGACCTTCTGCGGAAACGTGATCCCCCATTTTTACATTACTCACTTGACTGCCAACCTTTTCAACCACACCAGCGAATTCATGACCAAACACATTCGGAGTAACGACTACGCTTTCCGCCCATTGGTCCCATCTGTAGATATGTACATCCGTCCCGCAAATGGAGGTTGCTTTTATCTTAACAAGCACTTCGTCGGGGCCACACTCTGGAATCGGAATTTCCCTTAATACCGCCCCAGGTGCCCTTACCTCTTTAACTAACCCGATCATCGTACCTTTCATTTACATACCCCCTTATAAGCAAAATGGACAGTATAACATCATTTCGTGCGTTATAACGTATACAATATATTATACATATGGACCATATATTGTACAGATAAATTTGAAAATAATTCGAAGCTATGCTAAATTTGCTTTATACTTGATGTACTGGAAAGAGAGGAGCATATCCATGGCTCAAGAACAACAAATTCATAGAAAAATAGGAAAGAACCTTCAAAATATTCGTAAAGCAAGATCCCTTAGCCTGGATCAGGTCGCAGAACTTACAGGCGTCAGCAAAGCGATGCTCGGACAAATAGAGCGTGGTGATTCAAATCCCACCATTTCAATTTTGTGGAAAATCGTTAATGGACTGCATATTTCCTTTACTTCGTTAATTGAGGATAATGTCCCAAAAGTAACCCATATCCGCCTCGATGAGATCGAACCCTTGTTAGAGGAGGACGGAAAATACCGATCATTTCCCATCGTTCCTTTTGAGCAAAATAAACAATTTGAAATCTATTCCGTTGAAATTGACGTTGGTTGTACATATGCCTCTGAGGCCCATTATGAAGGCGTCGAGGAATATATATTAATGACCAGCGGTGCGTTGAAACTACGTATCCAGGATGAAGCATACGCATTGAAGGCGGGAGACGCCATTCATTTTTCAGCGGATCAACCTCATGTCTATGAAAACATTGCCGATGAGAAAACGAAGTTCAACACCATTATTTGCTATCCTGTATAAAAGTTGCTTTAACCCCCGGGGTATAGGAAAGTAGGCTTAAAAAGAGGGAGCTTGCCATATGGCAAGCTCCCTCTACTGTTATGTTCGATTGCTTTTTTGCGATGCGAAATTCTCCGCTACCTTGCAATTTTTAGCCTCTGCCGGTCAGCACTACCGATGCCAAGTGGCAAGCTCATAGCACCTAAGAATACAATTAAAGCTGCTCCAATTAAAGCAGTCAAGTAACTACCATTGCCCGATATCAAATGACCTGCAATAAGCGGTCCGATAATTTGCCCGAGGCCAAAGGACGTAGTCAATAAACCGATTATTCTGCGGTTATTCTGCGGGTATATATCTTTGGCATAAGCAACAAACAACATCGTAATACCCATAAAGGTTGCACCGAATAGGATAGCCCCTACGAATATAGAAGCTTTAGAAGGAGAAACGACAGGAAGTGCAATTCCTATGGATTGTAGAAGCATAGCGACGGTCAACATCCACTTCTTCCCCCATTGAGAAGAAAGCATCGACCAAATAACACAAGAAGGTGCGGCAGCGATCCCAACAAGCATCCAACTAAGGGACGCGATATTCGGTATGCTTGACACCGACTTAGCGTAGGCGACAAGATAAGTACCGGTCACAATGTATCCCAAACCTTCAAGTCCATAGGCAATTGTTAAACAAATTAAGATTCGTCGAATAGCAGGAGATGTTGGGTTATTAGTAGTTGAAACCAATTTCGCACCTTTTTGAATTCCACCTAATCCGTACCAAGATACCAATCCCAAGATGAGGCTGATTAGACCAAGACCTTTCCAGATGTCAATCCATGCTCCGTTATGAGCAAGCAACGGTACAGAAATACCGGTCAGAAACACGCCTGCTCCCACTCCCCCATAGAATATTCCGGCTTGCATGGAAGTTACTCGATCCATAATCATGCTTGAAGCGATGACAAACACAACAGCACTTGCCAGACCAGATAAGAACCGAAGCAATAGCCACAATTCGAGACTATGAAATTCCCCCATTCCCCACGTTGTTGCAATACTTATGATTAGTCCGACAAATAATAGCATGGATCGATTTTTCACCTGAACTAAGGTCAGAACAAAAGCGCCTAATAAATATCCTAAATAATTGCTTGAAGCCAAATACCCTGCACCAGTTGCTGAGAATAAATGATGTTCCATCATAATCGGCAGGATAGGAGTAAATGCGAACCTTCCAATTCCCATCGCAACCATCATAGCTGCTATCCCACCGAGTAGTACGATTAAGGTAGGTTTTCTCATTATGCATTCCTCTTCTCTTTGGACAGCATCCAATTCTGGTTGACCTTCTCACCAATCTGTCCATTCCATTCATGTTGTAAATTCGCGGACGATGTTAGTCATTTATAGTTGATTTCGCTCAAAATAATCAACGATAAATTGCTTAAACTTTAAGGCAACGGGCGATAAATATCGCCCTTCTATTGAAGCAAGTCCAATACTACGTTGACAATTTGGTTCATGTAGTCGAACTTTTGCGATTTTATCTTTGTTAAATGCCGTATTCGCCAAGAGAGATACACCTAAACCTGCTGCGACAAGCCCTGCTGCAGTCGCAACTTCGTCGCTTTCGAATGTAATCTTCGGTATGATCCTTTTTTCATTGCGATAAACGGTTCATCTGCAATATTATTTAACGTTATTTTTCCGACTTTTGCCAAAGGATGATCGCATGAGAAGAAAGCATAGATATCTTCGTACCATAAAGGAATCCAAATAATTAGGTATTTGATATCCGCCGGTTCCGCCACCATTCCCTGTACAGAAGCAAAAGCCTTACTGATCACTGGTATTAACTGTTCGCCTCTTATGAACTTCACGGCGATTTCTTCTTAAAGTATACCGCCATTTAGCTATCATGAAAAATGCGAAAAAATGATATCTAATATCTTATTTGTAGATGTCTGATAAATATCATTCATCTGTTCCTGTCTGTAATTACAGACAGGATACTCTTTCTTATCCAATTTTTTTGAACTTGAAGTTATTCTTTCGCCCGTCTTAGTGAGGCACAGGGTGTTTATTGAATTTTCTTTTAACAATATAGACCAAAGAAATGAATAGTGGTATAAGTACCCCATTGGTCAAATCCCAATACATCCATGGGGTTACAATCGTTCTTAGGTAATAAAGTACGTCAGGAGCTATGACAAAAGCCAAGCCAAAGATCAGAAGCCCTCCCGGAAAATAGAGAGGTTTTTTTTGTTTTAGTTTAAAAAGCTGCGCTATGCCAATTGTAAAGGCATAAAAAAATATGACCACTTTAAAAAACGTTGTAATTAAATAAGTAATAGCCATTAGCACTTCAATTCTTTGCAAGAAATTACCTATGCTAATCTTTTGAGCCAACACATACATGGAATAGGTGCTATATGCCGTCAAATTTGTACCTAAGACAGTAAGAGAAACCGTTGTAATAATTGAAAATATAAGTCCGGCTGCAATCGTTACAAACAGCACGTCCCTTGATAAATGAGGTTGTCTGTTAACATGTGGAGTAATCATAAGAAACGCTGACATTTCGCAAAATGGAAACGTAAATCCAGTCAGCATCCCATGGATGATAGGTAGTAACCCGTGTTCCCCAACTGGTTTCAAGCGATGGAATTCAACTTGTGGTAGCACACACAAAACAAGAATGGCGGCTGCCATTAGAAAAAAAGGAAGTATAATTTCGCTGCTTCTTCCAATAGCCTCTATTCCCGCCTTCATCGCCCAAAGCATTAGTAAAATAATTAATAAATGTACAACATTGTGCGGGGTAGACATAAAGATCTGTGTAGTCAGAAACCCCCCAATCTCCCGTACAAGATAGGAACAAACCATCAGGAAGTAAAAGAGATACCAAATGGAAAGGATAAACCCTGGTACAACACCAAGTACCTTCATGCATGTTTCAATCAACGACAAGTCCGGATAGATTCGATCTGCTGCATACAGACAGGCAATCACAAATAAACCTCCAATAATCCCTAGTAACGAAGAGATCCATGCATCCTGATGTGCTAAGGAAGCAAGTAGAGAAGGATAAAGTTGAAACATGTCACCTACTGTACACATAAAAATGAGAACAACCAACTGTCTTGAACTAAGTCTTTCTTTTTCCAGCAAACTATCCCCTCTTTTATCAAAACCAGCCACTGAAAAACTGATTTACAGGATGATAAATATACTCAATTAGCTTTAAGGGACTAGGTGTTTTCAACTCATTGACAGCAATTAAGCTGAAATAAACACCTAGAATAAGCATCAATAGAAAAACGACAGCCTCTCTCCCCTGCCCTTGCCGGAATAGACGAGGTAACTCCCGAAAAGCCATAGCAGAAGCAGTACAAAGGACTAGTGCGGAGGCCAACAATACATTCACTCCTTCATACTTTTCTGAAATGTGTCCATTAAAGCGCCCATCTTGCCAATTCTCGTATTCACATTGTAATCAATTTCTAATGTCATAAATGTGTCATCCCAATTTTTTTCTAGCCTCCTCCAAGCATTCGGATCTGATTCATGAATGAGTTGTCCGAAACCGAAGATATCGATCCTAAACCTTCTACGCGCGGAGTCAACCGCTAATTCCATTAGCTCAATGATCCTTTCGCTACTTCTTTGTTCGAGATCCCGAAGGTCTTGTGGGGAACTAATTTTCATCGTCGTTCCCTTAACTTCCGTCAAACGAAGTGAAGCCGTTACATTAACTCGAATTTTAGGGCTGCCCTTCACTACTAATCCTTTGATAACCGTTTTGCTTCTAATTAAATGGAGTCCAATACGTTCACCTCCTGGCATATTAAGATACCCAGCTGTTTCTCTAATATGGTTTTTAAAATAGTTATAACCTTTACTTTCTTCTTCAGAAAGCCATCCAATCAACCGGTCCTTCTTAAAAACCCCCAGTCCTGAGAAACGTAACCGGGTAATCGGTTGTGTCTGTTCGATATTCTTTTCGTTATCTCCTACACCGTCCTGAAAATCTCCAACCATCTGTATTCCCGTCATTACAGTGGAACCACTATTCAATAAGTTGTCCATTAATGTATCTATAGTCACCTTGGTTGTAGGAGCCCACGATTCCGACGAAGCATCTAATGAAGCAAACATCTTATTGGCAGGAATCCTCTCCATAGGGGTTGTAACTTTCAAAATATCTGATGCTCTTTTTCCTTTGGCCACTGCTACATAGAAGTCTGATCGGGTCGTTGGCTCCCGAACCATCGTTTCGACTATTTCAGAGATACCCTTTCGAGCAAAACTTTCGCCAAAAATGAGCATCCTGATATGTCCCAAATAAACTCTTCGAGGGCTAATTTCAGTCATTTTTTGTATAGCCTGCAACAAAGTCGGCGCAACAGCCTCATAAACCGTAACACTGGTACCGCCTTTACCAGCGGACTGACTGGAGGCTACTTCCGATGGAATTACCACCTGAGCAGTCACCTTAAGATGGTCTTTTGGCGCGGTATCTACACCTATTGCGACAGCAATACCAACCTCGTTTAATTCTTTCCGATCCCAGCAGCCTGTTATTGTTAAAGAAGACAGTGCCATAGTCAGAATAATAAAAAATACTCTTTGGATCACGGAATTCCCCACCTCGAAAACCAACTTTCAGTCGTGTTATCCGATGTTCACTAATTTGTCTGTATTCACAATATTTAAAGGACTCTGGACTACATATCTGACCACCTTAGGCATGTACTACTCAGAGGAGGTACAACCGCATTTCATAGTATAAACTGTGAATGTAAAATTATTCAAAATGTCAGTGTCTTTATCAGGCGAGGAGTTCTTCGTACGTTAGTTTGTATTCAGTGCAAATATGATTTAATTGTGTGCTTAATTTAAGCTATTACGCTTTTTCAGAGAAGATAAGATGGGCTATAGTCATCCATATATGAAGGACGAGGAGTAAGTAAGATTAACTAAGCAAAAATAGTTTGAAGTTATTTGAAAGTGGTATCAGAAAAACAATAATTTAAATGGTTCTTTTCGCCCGGTATTATTTTCTTTTCTTTTTGTTATTTAGATAAGTCAATTCCCAATATAATATCAATAAATGATCTATTCGTTGACTTAATTCAATAACATTGGGGTGAAGTAAATTATTACCGTTAATTGTTACTAGCTTAGAAAGCTCTTTTTTATAATGTTCAATCTGCTTCTCTAATAAGTAAACGGTTTCCAAATTCATTACATTGCCCCCTTAATCTCCCTTATGGCAGTCCCAAGATACGGGATGCGAGCAAGGTTGGTGTGATTAGCCACAAAAGACTGGTCCATCATGACTTCTTCTAGCACCACTGGAATTACATATGATCTTCTTAAAAAAGCGACCCTTCTTGCGTTCCCTGTTCTTTATGTCGATTCCATCTTATTGTAGATAACCTTCCATGTAGTAAACGCAATAAAAAAGGGGGAAAGTCATCACGCTCACTTCCCCCTTGTAGCTATTCTTTTATCCACGAAGGACGCGAAGCGTCTTGATTTCGAACGGCTGGAACACCAAGCAGCCATCAGACTCGCCTATTGGATTCTCCATTAAATCTACTTCTTCAAGCTTCCGGTCTGTTATGCCAAAAGTAACTGAAGTTTCCGCAATTGTACCAGAAGTTTCATACAATCGGATAATCAGATCATCCGAATCTTCTGCCTTCTTGACGGCCTCTACCATCACATGCGGATTATCCACGAGAACAAGCGAAGTAAATGATGCTTCCCCATTAGCTCCTGCATGAGTGGAAGAAGACTCCCCTACGGTTAAAGGTGTATTGAGTTCATAGCCTTTTCGGTATACCTGGGCTTGAATAAAATCTCCGCGATGCGGATAAACCGCATATACAAATTGATGCTCCGCGCGGTCTGCAACGGGATCCGGGTAGCTCGGGCTGCGTAGCAAGTTAATGTCCAGCACATTCCGTTCCGCGCTGTAACCGTATTTGCTGTCGCTCATCAGCGCCACGCCGTAATCCGGTTGCGACAGATCAATATATTGATGCGCGCAAATCTCATCTCGCACGAATTCGATCATCGTATTGCGGGTCGTTGGGCGTTTCAAATAGCCAAATTGAATCTCGCAATTGGCATGGTCAGTCATGACATGCACCGGGAAGGAGACACGAAGCATTTTCTCTGTTTCCTTCCAATTGACTTTCGTCTCGAAACGCACAGTGGTTCCGAGTTCATCCAGCACAATGCGTTGTACGAGTGTAGATTCGCCGAACCCGTAGAGGTGCTCTACAATCGCCTGCGGTCCGTCGACAAAGAAAGAGCTCCCCTCCAGTTTCATGCGACCGGCAACGGTATCGCGGTAATCCCTTGGGAAATCCCATGCATCACCCTTATCATGATAGATCGTAAATACATTCCCCTGTTTGCCTGAAGCAATGGACTCTCTGTCTAACACTTTATCGTAGATCGATTCGATGCTGCCGTCTTCGGCAAAGGTTACACGTAAGTATTGGTTCTCCAGCAAACGCTCTTCAGCCCGAAGTTCTGCTTCTCCTTGTCCCTTCATCCATCGCTTCGCATCAGTAAGTAAGGTAAAACCCATCGCGGGAACCTTCACGGCATAACGGCTCCCCTTATGCATGACGACCTCCTCACGTTCCCAAGGCAAGGAATTAAAGACAACACCTCGCCCTTCGCCGGCTCCTGTCAGACTAGCAGCTTTGGCATAGGTTTGTGCAAGCAGTTCCTTCGTACGATCATACATAGCCGAGTAGCGCTCAAGCGATTCCTCAAACACGCGTGTAATGGAAGAGCCCGGCAGAATATCATGGAATTGATAGAGTAGCATTTCCTTCCAAATGGTCTCAAGTTCCTTGGAAGGATACAGGTTAACACCCATTGCCAGAAGCAAAGAAGCAGCAAACTCAAGCTCTCTGAGCGCCTTCTCCAGTTTGCGGTTATACCATTTGTTCCGAGCCTGTGTGGTCAGAGTCCCTTGATGCTTCTCCAGATAAAGCTCGCCGCGGTATGTTTGGAAACGTTCTTTCTCCTGCTCAAGCTTACGGAAGAAGGATAAAGATGACTCCTGAACAACCGGAGGAAGTCCCAGCAGGTTCTGCTCGCGTGCCAACCGCTCCAGATGCTCTTCGCCCGGTCCGCCGCCGCCGTCCCCAATGCCAAAGAGCATAAGTGCATGCTCGGATACATTGCGGTCGAGGTAGCTGTTTTCGATCTTCGTAAGCGATCTTGGCGCTCCAGGACTGTTATACGTATCTTCCGGCGGAAGGTGAGCCAGCACTTTGCTGCCATCGATGCCCTCCCACTCAAAGCTATGGTGAGGATGCGTATTGTATACGTTCCACGAAAGCTTTTGCGTCATCATATAATCGACGCCAGATTTCCGGAGGAGCTGTGGTAAGCTCGCGGAGTAGCCAAAAACGTCTGGCAGCCAAAGTACTTTCATCTCTTGGCCAAACTCCTGCTGGAAGAACCGCTTGCCGTATAGGATTTGGCGGACAAGAGCCTCTCCGCCGGAAATATTCGTATCCGGCTCTACCCACATGGCACCCTGTACTTCCCAGCGCCCTTCTTGAATTCTCTCCTTAATCCGGTCATACAGTTTCGGATAATACTCTTTCATCCATTGATATAATTGCGGCTGGCTTGCGCCAAACATATAATCGGGATATTTCTCCATGTTCTTCAATACGGTGGAGAAAGTACGAGCGCCTTTTCGAATGGTTTCCCGGATTGGCCACAGCCAGGCAAGGTCGATATGGGCATGACCAATCGCACTAACCGTAACAACCGGGTCTCCCCCGCGTTTAGCAAGCTCTTTGGCGAGAATTTCTCTAGCTTTCTGCACCGTTTCTTCATTAATAACTTCCAACTTAAGCGCAGCATCATACAAGTTTTGAATGACACGCTCTCTTCTTGCCGTATTTTCGTTTAATTGCTCCGCCAGCTCCAGCAGTACCTCATAGTCGTAATACAGTTGCCGGATTTCCTCGTAACAGATGGCAATGTCGGCTTCCTTCAGCGTGCCGCTGCGGTATTTGCCGAACAGATCGTTACAGCCGGCATCTGCCCACAGATCGATAGGTTGACCCGCTGAAGAGGTGCCGAGATCAACGACTCGTTTACCCGGTAAACCTAGTTCGAAATCAAACTCGGAGTTTATATTGGTCAGACCTTGCATCGGCGAACCTTCTTTGTCTAGCAGGCACAGTTCTCCATTTACATCGATGAGCAGGACCATCTTTTGACCGGCAACAGCCTCCGGAACAATCCCTTCAAACCGGAACCAGGCGCAATCCCACAAGTTACCCCATTTATCGCCGGGCGCCAACTCAATCTTAGAGCCGGTTGTCCGCTCGGCGTAAGGCACGGGTTCTTCTGTTACCCATGCGGTTACTTTCATCGCCGATACGGGTTCATAGATGGCATGTCTTATTCGTGGAAGTACATTCTTAGCTTTCTGCAGCATAATTCGTTTCGATTCGTATGGCATCTATGTCACTCCTTGCATTTTAATTTAATGACTTTTTGAAAATCCTCAATATACTTACTAGTATCGAATAACTCTCTAGTTACTTCATATGAAGAGCAGAACAATGAAGAAAACCCCGGCTTATTAAAACTGTTAAAAAAGACTTACTTGTCTCCAAGCATTATCAATATCATCAATTAAATCTGCAGGGTCCTCTAGTCCAACATATATTCGAACAACATTCCGATACTGACCCGTTTGCTGGAGATCGATTTGATTTACACTGATTAGGCTTTCATAGCCCCCCCAGCTTACCCCTATTCGAAAATAATTCAGACTTGAAGCAAATTGTTTTAATTTTTCAATAGGCTCATCAGAATCAAACGAGAACAAACTACTAAATCCGGTCATTTGTCGTAATGCTAGTTCATGCTGCGGATGTTGATTCAAACCGGGGTGATTGACCCGTGTAACATACGCTTGCTTAGTTAAGTGTTCAGCAACAATAAGCGCACTTTTCTCATGACGTTCCATACGCAAAGGCAATGTTCTTAATCCTCTCGTAACAGTTGTTGCAACTTGCGGAGTCATAATCCCTCCAAGTAGCATATACTCTTTAAAAATTATTTTACTTACTAATTTATCGGAACCAACGACTACTCCCCCCATACAATCACTATGCCCTGAGAAGTATTTCGTGATGGAATGAACAACGAGGTCAATACCTAATGTCAGTGGTTTTTGGTGGCAAGGTGTCGCCCATGTATTGTCGATAATCGTAACCGCTCCAATGCTTTTTGCTAACGCAGCACAGGCAGATAGATCTTGAAGTTCAAACAAAAGTGAAGTCGGACTTTCAAGATATAGTAATTTGGTATTTATTCTTGTCGCACTTTTTAATTCTTCCATCGATTTTCCATCTACAAAAGTCGTCGAAACACCAAATCGAAATAAAAACTCACTGAGAAACTCTCGCGTTGGGCCGTATGCTTGGCTAACACAAACAACATGGTCACCGTGATTGACGACAGACATAATGGTTGAAGAAATCGCTGCCATTCCGGAAGCAAAGCATTTGGAAACGTCACCTGATTCCAGCATCGCAATTTTTTTTTCTAGATATTCTACAGTGGGGTTATTTCCTCTAGAGTACACGTGATTCTTCATGGTATCTTTCATTGCCAGATCAAATTCTTGGTGTGTTTTGAACGCAAACAAACTATTCTGGTAAATAGGAGGATTTATAGCCCCGTAATGTCTTTCGTCAAAAGGAGTTTCAGCAACGCTGGTAAACATACTTTCTTCTTTCTCCTGCATAGTTTGTTCCCTCCTCTCCAGTTTCCCAAATAAAATGAATTACCCTTTTTCTGCTCCTTGTGTAAGCCCTTGGACAATAAATTTTTGAGCTAAGATAAATAAGAAAACGGTAGGAAATACAGATAGAACGGTTCCTGCCGACATCGCTCCCCAATCAATATCGAACTTCATGACAAACGAGTTCATCGCAACAGGAAGTGTTTTTAACGATTCATCATCAACAAACATGACAGCCGTAAATAATTCATTCCAATTTTGTATAAAAGCAAAGATGAATGTCGACCCAATACCTGGTAACATAACGGGAATAATAATTCTCCAAAGCGCTGAGAATCGAGTACATCCATCAATAGTTGCAGCCTCTTCCAAACTCACGGGTATCCTCTGAAAAAAACCTCTAAGAATGATTGTGGAGAAAGGGATCAAACTGACTGTATACATCACTATGAGGGATACTCGAGTATTGATTAGATGTAAATGAGACATTAATAAGTACAAAGGAGCTAAAGAAATAAAGCCTGGCAACATCTGAGTCAAGAAAAAGGAAATCAAAACTTGTTTATGACCACGAAATTGGAAACGCGCCAATACGTAAGCCCCTAGTAAGGAGATGGCAAGAACGATTAATGCAGATAGCGTAGCTATCAGCAAACTATTTGCTATATAGATATGAAACTTCGAAATTTTAAAGATACTAACGTAATTTTGAAAGGTCAAATGAACTGGCCAATATTTGATAGGATAAGAAAATATCTCATCCTGAGGTTTGAGTGATGTAACAACAATCCAATAGAGCGGAAAGATCATAAAAACCAAGTAAAGTAACAAGCTAATCTTCTTACCAATTCCGAGTATAGATAGTCTCATTAGAAGTCCCCCACTTTTTCTGACTTTGTAGCCGATAAGTAGAAAATGGTGTACAGCAATAATATGACGATCATAATAACGCCAACGGCAGATGCGGAACCATAGTCTCCCCCATTAATAATCTTATCTAACATGAAAGAAGAAAGAATATGGGTGGATCCTGCAGGGCCACCGTTGGTTAGACCATAGATAATGGTTGGGTCATTAAAGATCCAAATGACTCTGAGTAGTGTAGTGGTAATAACGGTAGGCATGATATAGGGCAGGGTTACGTTGGAGAACCTGGTAAATTTATTTGCTCCATCCATCTCTGCTGCTTCATACAAGTCTGAAGGAACCGATTGTAAGGCTGCCAGTAGCATAATGGCAAAAAACGCAATCCCATACCATACATTTGCCACGATAACAGAGAACATCGACCAATTCGGATCCGATAAAAAACCGATTCGTTCGTCAATGATTCCAGCTTTCATTAACAAATCATTCACAACACCAATTTGTGAATTAAACATCCATTTCCAGATAAGTCCAATAAGAAACCCCGATAGCGCCCAAGGATAAAAGAGTAGTCCCTGTAAAACCCCTCTGCCTCGAAAAGCCTTATTTAACAGTAACGCTAGTGCTAGCCCGAGTAAAAATTGAAAAAATAAGGAGAAAAAGACCCAATAAAGGCTATTAACGAGGGCTCCGATAAATTTTGGATCCTTTAATACATCCTCAAAATTTTTAAAACCTACGAAACGGACATTTGATAAATCGAATAGTTTGTAATCTTGAAACGCCATGATAATGCCTTTTAGAAAGGGATAATACGTAAAAACTAATACTAAAATTAAACATGGCAACAAGCTAAAAGCAATAAATTTCCGACTATGCAGTTTCAACACCACCTAGAGTAAAATTGAACGGGCAGCAAGTGCCGCCCGCATTTATCATGATTATTTCTTGATCTTACTTTTTTGATCCACCCAGTAGGCATCCCATGTTTTCAAAAGATCCGCTGTTGTCGTTTTGTCAAACAAAAAGGCTTGTTGAGATTCAGTAGAAACATTGCCCCATTGACCAGCCCCTGCGTACTGAAAAGGAGGTTTATAATTTAAGAACGTATCGGGTTTGTTCGTCATATCAAGAAGCGTCTTATAGGGACCACTCTTAAAGAATTCATCATTTGCCGCTGATGAATGGATGGGAACAAGGCCATAATTTTTAGTGAAGACCGTATTTTCTTCTGGACTGGATAAAAAGGCTATCAATTTCCATGCTTCATCTTTATGTGTAGAGTAAGAGGCAATTCCCCACCCTGCACCACCGGCAGCTATCAAAGCTTTTCCACTTGGTCCTACTGGCATTGGTGCTGTTGCCCATGTTCCTTCTTTCATCTTTTCCTGAAGAGATTGAATAACATCAGGATCCTGCAGAAGAATACCAGTTACACCGGAAGTAAAGGCTTGAACCTGTTCTTGGAAGCCCCAGTTAATAGAGTCTGGAGGAGATGCTTCTTTGTAGAGCTCTTTGTATTTTTCCATGGCTTGTTGAGCCTCAGGAGTTGAGTAAATTGTCTTTCCATTCTTCAGAAACATAGAGTCTTCCAAGTTAACATTAATAGCGTTATAAGCAAGAATTATATTATCCGTTATACCATTTGAACCCGCACCGCCACGAAATGAGAATCCATACCGGTTTTTTGAGGGGTCCGTTATTTTCTTTGCTGTATCCACCATTTCTTGATAGGTTGTTGGCGCTTTCAGCCCTTTTTCATCAAACCAATCTTTACGGTAAAACATTTGTCTTTCATATAACCCATTAGCAATGAAGTACAGTTTATTCGAAACGGAACCAACCGATTTAGGTATAGAACTGAATGTCCCCGCATCTTTCCAACCCGCCAAATAGTCATCTAGTTGAAGTAGATATCCATTGTTAACATATTCAGCCACATTAAGATCTCTTGCTTCGATTACATCAAGTTTCTGTTTTGCAAGTAGCATGGTCCGAATTTTATTATCTGCTTGGTCATATGGTGGAGAAACGAGTTCGACCTTGATGTTAGGATTTTGTTTTTCAAATTCAGCTAACATTCCTTTTAACAGTTCAGTACGTTTCGGGCTGGTCATACTTTCCACCATACGCAGTGTCACCTGATCGTTTGAATCTTTTGGTTTTGCAGGATCATTGGCACTATTCCCGCATCCAGCAGCAAGTCCAAGGGACATGATCACAGTGAATAATGTCCCTGCTTTCTTGTTTCCAATCACATTAAATCCCCCTTTGTTTTAATCTTTCATACAGTCAGACTTTCAGCCTGTATGAAAGGTGATGAATAAAAAAAGCCATCAGACTTTCAGCCTGTCTGATAGGTTGAGTATAGATGATACCTTTTGCATGGTCAAGTATAAAAATAAAGCATTGATTTTGTACGAAACAGCTAATAATACCGGAAATTGTCCCCAACAATTAAGTAAGAAAGCAATTCCCGGTAAAATTTTATACCCTATTCTTTAAACGGACTGGATACTCTGTTCAATACAATCCATATGCTTCATGTACTCTTCCAAGGCTTTCTTAGGGTCGCGAGCTTTGATTGCTTCAAAAATCGTAAAATGGTAAGGATAAGTTGCATCAAACAGCTGCTTATTCCCAAGCGGGTCTATAAAAAACTTTTGATTCAGATCAACCATTGAATCAAATACACTTTCGAGAACAGGATTTGCAGCCGACTGAATGATCGTACGGTGGAAGGAAAAATCCACCGACGAGGTATCTTGATTATTTTCTTTAAGTGTTTTCATCTCCAACGTGCATTCTTCTAAAAGTTGAATTTGGGTTGGTGTTATTCGAAGTGCAGCTAATTCTACAGCCTTTCCCTCCATAGCCCTACGGACATCTAGAATATCTAATAGAAACCGCTTTTCTTTTTCAATTTTAAACTTTCCGGAAAACCGATACATATCTACATCTTCGCTTACGAATATACCCTTCCCATTTTCTACTCGGACAACATTTATAGCTTCTAAATATATGATGGACTCTCGTAAAGAGGATCGTCCCACGCCGAACATTTGCGTAAGTTCTTCTACGGAGGGAAGTTTATCCCCTTCCTTTAGATTATGCTGTTGAATATAATTTTGAATTTCTTTTGAGACTTGTTCATGGACATTTACCTTTTTTATTTTCTTCATCTCCGCAACCACCTTAAGGACCATTGTTGTTATTATAGAGTTGATTCAATCATATTTTTCCATTTTGCAATATGTTAACTATATCAAAGTTATTTCAATCAAATATGATATTATAACACAGTTCTCTTCATTTTGTCGATGTTCCATCTCCAATACTTCTATGCTAATATCAATCTAATTAACATGTAAGCGTTTATTAAATTGTTACTATCTACTAACGAGGAGGATTTATTATGGAAAACCCTATCTTTCATAGACTGTCCCCAGCTCCTAAACTTGGTGGGTTTCGCATGGAGAATTATTATATTTGGTGCGGTTCGGTCATTCAAGGAGAAGATGGCAAGTATCACATGTTTGCATCGAGGTGGCGTAAAGAACTTGGTTTTGATCCCCACTGGTTATTCAATTGTGAAATTGTTAGAGCCGTGAGCGAAACACCAGAAGGTCCTTATCAATTTGAAGAAGTCGTACTCGATCGGCGTGATCGCTCCTACTTTGATGCGCTTAACCAGCATAATCCATCCATTAAATATTGGAATGGTACTTATTATCTGTATTATTTTGGAACTACTTATGGTGGTCCCATACCATCTGTAGGTGATAAGGTATCCTCTTCTCGAGCGCTCGAGGTTTGGAATCGCAAAAGGATTGGTCTTGCTACAAGTAAGTCCATTTATGGACCTTGGAAACGGAGAGACACTCCGCTTTTGGAACCTAGGCAACCTGGACATTGGGATTGTACCATTACGACGAATCCATCCGCAGCTATATTGCCGGACGGTACAACTTACATGATATATAAATCGCGTGAATACGCAAATGCGACTTTGCAACTTGGAATTGCTAAAGCACCTCGGCCGGATGGACCTTTTGAACGACTGAGCGATTTTCCAATCTTCCAATTTGACAACAAGGATTTCCATGTAGAGGATCCCTATCTGTGGTATGAGGATGGTCAGTTTCATGTACTAATGAAGGATGATTATAAGAACGACAGCGATGGTCTTACTGGAGAATGGGGATCTGGTGTATACGCCACGAGTAAGGATTGTATCCATTGGGATGTACACCCGAATCCTTTATCGTATACGCGTAATGTTAAGTGGGATGATGGGACAAATAGTCAACAATGCAATTTGGAGAGACCTAATCTATTGTTCCATGATGGCAAGCCTACACACCTGTTTCTTGCAACAGGAAATGGTAATAAGCCATGGGAGTTTGATGGTGTAACATGGAATATGGTTATTCCATTGAAGTGAAACAAGGTTTAATCTAACTGCAAACAATGGATTTTGGATATTGTTCCGTTTTCTATTTAAAACACGCGGCTACCGGTCAACCAGTAGCCGCCCTTTGGTTTCGCTTTTACAGCCCCTTCTTTCAATAACAAACTACCCTCTTGCTTGGAGGGTCGTTCGGCATAACGACAGTAACAATCCGCATTCATAACCAACTGAAAGAAAGGCGTGGCGCGCAAAATGCTTGCTCGGGCTCCTGCTGCCGCACATGGAGTAGTACTATGCGCTGAAAACCATCGAGGCGAACTAATGAAAAAGCACAGGGGATTTTCTCCACTGTGCTTTCTCCACATTCCGCAGAGTTGAGGGAAGTATAATAAGATAATTAGTCTAGTGAGATTTGATTTGAAATACTCGTATGATTTCCATCGAGATGTCAATGAAACCTCTTGCTGGTTGAGTAATGGTTTGGAAGTCACCCATTCGGTGGCAAGGTTATGCACTTCGCTCCAGATGTGTTCCACAGTAGCAAAGGTAACATGTATATCTGTCCCCACAAGGGTACTGTTTTCTAAACTCTCTACTTCCTTACATAAAGAATCCAAACATGCTAACATGATCTTTTCTCCGAGATCCTGGTTAGCTTCCTCTGCATCATCACCCGATGCCAGCCTGCCACCGGATTCAGGCAATAGTTCGCGTTTCCTTGCCTTCATATTCACTAGATCCGGTCTTATATACATCAACTGTGAGAGTTCGTATTTACCGGCATGATCCCCCTCGTACAAGCCTTGAACCAATTCCGGATCGCTTCGTACCCAGATTTGAACTGGAACGTGTTTCATAAAGATGTCTGCAGCCTGGCGAAACTGATTTCCTCCACTATGACTAGAAATAATGACAATCGTGCGAAAACCAGCATTGACGAAAGATCTTAATTGATACAGGAGAAAGTTGAGAAAAATGGCAGGTGTACACTGGTCATATGAGGATTTTCCTCACCAACCCACCAACCGTATCTTCTAGCCATCTGGCATGGTTCCCCGTTTCGTGGATGTGATAACCCATGGAGGGTGCCACGATTCCCCCAACACTTGAAGCAGCATTTTGACAAAGCCATTCCGCCTTGATGGTATCAAGACCGAAAGCGCTCACTTGTCCGTGAGGTTCACATAAACCTAAAGGTAAATAAACTACTGGACATTCCGCCAACAACTGTTTGAATTCAAATGGAAACATCTCCGACCATAGCGTTTTAACGCCAGTACTTAGTCTCATATAAATTTCTCATTCCGGATAACAGGTACAACGATTGTAGCTACGGTTCCGTCTCTTGATATGCTTGTAATGACCAGTCCATAATTGTCACCGAAATGCAGCTTGATTCGTTTACATATGTTTTTTACGCCTATCGCGTTCAACTGGTCGGCAAATTGACTTATTGAAGCTGCCTCCTGTGTTATCTGCTCCATGCCTATGCCGTTATCCGAAACTCTCATGATTAGATTGCCTGCTTCCTAATGGATTCCAACGGTCAGTTGACCCTTATAAGCAATCCCATCAAAGCCGTGGAATACAGAGTTTTCAATCAAGGGCTGTAATAAAAATTTGAGCGTATAGCAGGATGCCACCTGCGGATCGTAGTGGAAGGCAACATCAGATTTATTAAAATAGCGAAATTCAAGAATTTTCGTGTAATCGCGAATAAATGCCACCTCTTCGGCAACGGTGACAAAATCATCCTCTGCCTTAGTAGTGAATCGAATGACCGATGAGAACGCCGTAAGCACCTCCTCGATACCTGATGCCCCCTGAATTTTCGCCATCCAATTGATGGCATTCAACGTATTGTACATGAAATGGGGCTTAATATGCGATTGCAGCGCCATTAGCTCCAGCTGCCTCTTATCCTCTTCGTCCCTATATATCTTCTCAATTAGCCTTCTAATCTCTTGAAGCATGTAGTCGATCGTATTGCCGATCTTACCAACTTCTCCATGCTCAATATTGATAGTCACGTCCAGATTCCCTTGAGCCACCAGCTTCATCTTTTTATGAAGGTTCAAGGGCGGCCTTGTGATGCTGGTTGCGATGTAGATGGACGTCAAAATCGACAAGCCAAGCAGCACCAGTAGTGAGATGGTGATCGATCGAACTATCGTATTTACAAAGACAAACCGCTCGTTTTTGGGAATGATCGTAACCGCCTTCCAGTTTGTTATATCAGACGTAGGGACGATCATTAAGTGGTCTCGGTTTTGCTCTTTTCAAGTTGTTCTTCGCTGACCTGCACGTAATTTTCTCCAATAATATCTGCAGCGGGCTGTCCAATCTCTTTTTTATTTTTGCTGTAAATGATTCGGTGATAGTCATCCACCAAATAGAAGCTAGTATGCTCGGTAAAAGGAATTTCGCCCCATAACGTCTTGAGTTTCTCGACGCTAATATTGAGCAGAATAAAACCAAGCACTTCCCTTGAATACGGGTCTACAATCGCCCGTCCGACGGATACGACCGGCCTCGAGTTAGGAGACATAAGCTTGTCGGGGTGCACGCCGATCGACAAGTACTCTCCACTCTTGTTGATTATGACTTTAAAGAAAAGCTCATTAGAAAATTCGTTCTCTAAATAACTATGGTTCATATAATCATCGTTACTTCTACCGATGATAATCTGGTTCTTGCTTTGGTAAATGACGACGGAGTCGATCAAATCGAGAAGAATAATCCTTATGCATCATCTGGAAAAGCGTCTTGTCCTGAACTGGGTATATAGACAACTGCAGAACTGGATGCAACGACTTTTCGATGTTTCGGATAATCTGTTTATTATTCTCCACTGCCACATCTACGATCATGGATTGGTTAGAATCCATGTACAACCAGGACAGAGTCCCTCCGATGATGACAAAAGGGATAACGATAATACATGCAAAGCGAGTATCAGTTTTGCCCGAAGGGTCGACTGCCGAAAGCGTTCTTTGATGAAATTCCACATAATAAGGTCTCTCTTCTTTTTAATAAAATAGGAACGCTATCTATCTTAACGTAGAACGTTTTTCATTTCAGCAATTTTAACGACAGTATACTGCCTTAAAGAATTTACTGTGCCTCCATATTCACTAGATGAGATGTAATAAACGACATCGGTATTCCACACCAAGTTTTAGTAAATGTACCTCCAATACCAACATTCGGACTAACCTACAGAAAAAGAAAATACGATTAGTCCATAAGTTGGTGGACTAATCGCACTTCTCTAAGTTCATTAATTAACAATAATAAGCTGCAAAATTCCGTATCATTGCTTTATCAAAGCTGCCCGTCACACGAAGCCGCAATTGCTTGGTACGAATGGTTTCAAACTTATCGATTTTTTTATGACCAATAGCGCTTCCTCTGACGAGTTCCACCCATTCTCCTTGCTGCTCGGCCTCGAGCACGTAGTTACGGACACGTTCGCCATATCTTATCGCTTCCATTAGAATAACATGATTAACTTCCTTTTCAGACTCAAAAGAGAGTTCAATCGTGCTTCCCTCTCCTTCCGTCTCTGCGATCGGATTAGAGAATCTTCTTTTGATTTCATCAGTCAGTTCCATAAGCCGCTTAATGTCCAGTTCGTCCAAAAGACCTCTGTTATCAGGAGCCAGATTAAGCAACAAATTGCAACCATGTCCTACTGATCGATAATAAATATCGATCAAATTATCCAGCGAGCGAAGGGACTGTTCATCGTTCGGATGCCAGAACCAGTGGTCCTTCCGGATCGGTACATCGCACTCTGCAGGTACCCATGCTGGAGTTTCCGGCAACCACGTCACCATATCATTAATATACATGTTGAATTTGGCAACTTCTGCCGTGTTCCAGCACGGATATGGGGCAATACCCTCTTCATTGCCCACCCAACGAATGTTTGGGATTCCCATGTTGAAAACAATCGCATCCGGTTGATGCTCTCTCACTAAACCAATGATTCGTCTCCAGTCATATTCCCTGCCATGTGAACCTGCACCATCGAACCAAACCTCAACTAGCGGGCCATACTGTGTGAGCAACTCGGTCAGTTGAGCGGTATAAAAGTCGTCATAAGCTTCCTTATCGGGATAGCAAGGCTCATGACGATCCCAAGGTGATAAGTATATACCGAAGTGAATGCCCTCTTGCTTACATGCTTCAGAAACCTCGCGAACGACATCACCTTGGCCATCTCGCCACGGACTCGACTTCACGGAGTAATCAGTCGTTTTCGTTGGCCATAGACAGAAGCCTTCATGGTGTTTTGCGGTTAGTATCACATAGGAAAACCCCGCTTTTTTGGCTGTGCGAACCCATTGCAGCGCATCGAACTCTGTGGGGTTAAACAACTCCGGCGAATCCATGCCGTTCCCCCACTCCCGATCGCAAAATGTATTCATGCCAAAGTGGAAAAACATCCCAAGCTCCATGTCTTGCCATCGAAGTTGCTGTTCTGACGGTGTTGCTAGTACGGTATGATTCATTGCTGTATGCACCTTTCAATCTATAAATAGTTAATTTCCAACTGCCGTTTTTGCGTCTGACCAGGCTTGTTGCCACCAAGCAAATGATTTATCAGAACCTGCTTTTTTAAGAGTGTCAATCAATTCTTGCTTCTTAGCTGCAAAATCACCATCGTTATTCGCGTTTAAAACAACCTTTGGTATTCCTTTTATGAGGATATCATCCAGCTGCGCGTTAAGTCGTTTCATGTCATCATCTGGTTGAGCAATCGCAGACAACCAAGCATTGTTAAAACTGCTTTGATCTTTTAATTTTCCTTCTTCCACATATTTCTTGAAAATCTCCGCAGGATAGGTAACCTTATAATGGCTAACATAGTCTTTTTGCAGCGGGTTCAACCTCGACTGGAAGAATTCCGGTGTATTAAACAAACCAACGATTCCGCCATCTGCTGTAGGAGCAAATTTACTTAGTCCCTGTTGGTTGTTAGATCCACTGATCCCAATCTTTGACCATGCATCTCCGCCTTGTGTATATAGCTCTAACGTTTCTTGTTTTAATTGAGGCTTGCCGTTTACCACTTCCCAGTGTACACCTTCGATACCGCTAGCCATTAAGCGCGAGCCTTTCTCTGAGTTTAGGAAATTAATTAAGTCCATAGCGCGTTCTGGGTTTTTAGAATTCTTCGATATGGCGTAGGCTCGTCCATCCCATCCGGTTGGATTACTTGCTCCTTGCCAAACATAACCAAAATTCAAAGGAATAGCCATAAAGCCTTTATCCGGGCCTTCTTTAGCCAAATGAGTGTTAGCATCACCGGATCCCATTGGACTAAATAATATTTGCCCATTCGTAATTTTGGTCTCAAAGTCGCTTACTTTGTTCGTGAATACGTCAGGATCAAGGATTCCCTTTTGTTTTGCTTTGTAAAGGAAACCAGCTGTTTTCCAAAGTGGACTATCGGGGTTCGTGTAGTTATCAATCAATTCCCCTGATACATTAGGAATAACACTCCAAGTCGACAAGTTTAAATACCCATATGGTATTGCCATTGGCATCGTCAATCCCCAAAGACCCCAATCATTCCAGGTGGTGACGCCATATACAGGTTTGCCATCAGTCGTCTTTGGATGCTTCTTCACCATTTGCTCGAGTACATTCAACATATCGTCTTCACTTTTGATTTCTGGATAGCCAAGTTCTTTGTAATAGTCCCAACGTATCGTCCACCCAATGGATTGCTCCATTCCATAACCGGATGGACCAACGTGGCCACTAGGAATGAAATAAAGCTTTTCGCTTCCGTTACTCCAGAATTTACGGCTAAAGTCCAGCCCCGGCTGGAAAGTTGGCGTCATGAGATCCTTCCCATGTGTCTTTACCAATTCATCCAAAGGAAGAATTAGATTCCCCTCAATCATTTGTTTGTAATTGCTGCTATCCACTTGAATGATATCAGGCAAGTCTCCCCCTGCCAGTTGCACTTTAAATTTATTCGGGTCATACGATTCGATTTTAAATGTAACACCGGTTTGCTTTACGATCTCTTTATAGATATCCGTTTGTTCGAAATCTTTATTTGCATCTTTTAAAACTGTTTTAATCGTAACGGGTTTTGCAACAGAGTTTGCACCATTATTTGTTTGAGGCTTTTGTTCATCCCCTGGTGCTTCGGTATTGCTTGCACATCCGCTCAACACCATTGCTGTCGCCAGTGCCATGCTAACTACTCCATACCAGCCTTTTTTGTACGACAAAATGATTACCCCCTTTAAAAGATTTCAAATAATCTATGATGAACATCCTTCCATGGTAAGGATGCAGCATCCAACGATACAGATTCATTTACCCTTTAATAGCCCCTAGCATAAGGCCTTTTACAAAATATCGCTGTAAGAATGGATATACTAGCATGATGGGCACCGTTACAATCATGGTAATGGTCATCTTAATGGACTCTGGCGTTAATCTTTTCATGTTTGAGCCCACATCGTTTAGGTTAATATTGTTGCTGCTTGCCAAGATTTGAGCTTCATTCAGGTAATTATATAAAATCATTTGCAGCGTTTGCAGACGCTCATCTGAGACCAAGAAATAGTTATCCGTCCAAGAATTCCACTGAGACACAGCTGAAAACACAGCAATCGTTGCAATAATGGGCATCGATAATGGGAATACGATCTTACGGAAAATAGTGAAGTAATTAGCACCGTCGAGCATAGCCGACTCCTCTAAGCTAGCAGGGAGTTGCTCAATAAACGTTTTGAGCAAAATGATGTAAAAGGCTCCTACTGCAGAAGGCAATACATAAAGCAAGAAATTATTCTGTAACCCGATCATTTTCATCGTAATGTACCAAGGAATTAAGCCAGCGTTAAAGTACATGGTGATCACGATGTACCGATAAATGATTTTACGGAAGTGCAGTTCTTGCTTCGTGACGATATACGCACATAAGGCGCAAGAAAAAACGGTGACCAGCGTTCCTACAATCGTTCGCAGCATTGAAATCAGAAATGACCACGAAATGTTGTCCAATTGCATAATTTGACTGTAGTTGCTTAAAGTAAGATTAGTCGGTAATAAGTAAACCCCTTTTATGGCTTCTTGGGGGGAACTGATGGAATAAATGAAGATATAGTAGAACGGATATAAGCATATGAGTACAAAAAGGATTTGAATCAAATAGTTTAACACTTCAAAGATGGGATTGTTTACTTTACTCATCGCTGCTCACCTCACAAAAAAACTGTTTAGATAATGGCTTGTCCCCGCATTTTTTTAGACAGATAGTTCACTGAAAACAATAAGGTAATGCTGACGATGGATTTCGCGATGCTAATCGCCGTCCCGAAGGAAACATCATTCGTCGCGATTCCGATCCGGTACACATAGTAATCGAGTGTTTCAATTCTGTCGGCAACAAGCGGATTGTAAAAAACAAAATATTGTTCAAAACCGACCGATAAAATGTTCGATATACTCAAGATCAACAGTACAAAGAAGGTGGGGATGATTCCAGGAAGCGTAATGTGAAATATCGATCGATATCGCCCTGCCCCATCTACTTTGGCAGCATCGTATAGTTCTGCATCAATGCCTGCAATCGCAGCCAAGAAAATAATAGAACTCCATCCCAGTGATTTCCATACACCAAGTGCAGTTTGGAACAGCCACGTTCCTTCTGAATTACTCAACATTTGGGTTGGCTCACTGATCCAATGCAACTTCATCAATAACTGGTTCACAACACCGTCTGTAGAAAAGAATGCAACCACGATGGAGTAGACAATGATCCAGCTCACGAAATTCGGCAGGGTTGTAACCGTTTGCACCAACTTGCGAAAGGATTTACTTCGAAGTTCATTAAGCAATACGGCAAACACAACGGGAAGCGGTGATAATAAGATGCCAAGGAAACTCAAGGCAAATGTATTACGAAGCACCCTCAGCAGCTCGCTTCCTTGTTCAAAAAACATCAAGTGAAAGTATTTTAGCCCTGCAAATGGTGAGTGAAGCAGTCCGAGTCCTGGCTTGTAGTCAAAAAATGCGTATGACCAACCAAACAGCGGAATGTAACTAAAGAGAAAAATTAAAATGAGAAATGGTAAAATCATTAACAATAGCGACAGACGATTCCAATTAATTCCTCTGGTTGTGGTTTTAAACACGTTCTTAGCCCCCTCCTGATCCTTTCCTCGTTCTATAGATTTATCTTAAAAGGAATTGATGGGCCAATACATGAACAATTCTACGATTTTTGGACTGATTCATAAGGAAGCGTTACGATAACTTCGGTACCTTCACCGAGGACACTTTTCAAATGCAAGCCATAGCCTTCACCGAAGTGAAGCTGGATCCTTTTATTCACGTTCAATAAACCTACCGATTGCTTAGAGGTATCCCCGATTCGCATACCAGTACGAATGTACTCATTAATTTTTTTAACTTCAGTCTCCTCAATACCAACACCGTTATCCTTGATGGAGAATTGCAGCGTCCCTTTCTCCTTTTTAGCCTCGATTCGAATCAATCCTTTTTTCATTCTTCCATGCAGCAAAGCATTTTCGATAATTGGTTGAAGCATTAATCGCGGTGTACTGCAGTACATATCTTGATCACTGATTGCCATCTCAAAAGTAATTTCATCGCCAAAACGGTAATTCATAATATTGATGTAATCCTGGACATAGGAAATTTCTTCTTTAAGCGTACAAATCGGAGTAGTATCCGAGTAAATCGGTCGTAGCAAATTACCAAGGCTCGTTACGCATTTCCGGATATTATCTGCTTCAATGACGACTGCCATCCATTTAATTGTGTTCAATGTGTTATACAGAAAATGCGGATTAATCTGTGCGCGCAGCATCTCAATTTCTAATCGGCGTTTTTCCAGTTCATCCGTTTCGCTTTTTTGCTTCAAGGAGACGATGTTATCTGACATGGAATTGAACTGATCAATAACATAGCGTATTTCTTTATCTGCGACCGGTTGAAGTTTAAGCCCGAGATTTCCTCGGCCGATGTTTTTCATTCCTTTTACAAGCTCTTTTAGGGGATGCATAACCCGGTTGATCCAAAAGGAGGTGCTTACACTCATTAAAGTGATCGAGATAAGAAACATAAAAATATATAATTGCTTCATTTTCCCGATATCCTTTAAGTACTCGGCTTTTGGTACTTCACTGCACAAATACCATCCCGTTTTACTCATACGGTAGAAAATCACTAATTCTTGTTTATCATTCCGGGATGCCGAGAAACTCCCAAACTCCTGTTGCTCTTGAAATTTATTAAAGTACGGATGCGATTTACCTATATCAGATGGATCACTACTTGAAATAATGCGTCCCGAATCATCTACGATTGACATCTTGCTATTGGACGAATCCTGTAAAGCGCTATAGATGGAGCTCATTTTGCTTTCTTTAATATTAATGACCATAGAAGCGCTCATTTTTGAGGATTCGATCGGTTTTACACCCCGGACTGCTGTAATGATGTACTCTGGCTCGGCTCGAGAAACTGTATCATTAATACGTAAAAAATCAGTGGAAATGTGTCCGCCAGTCCAAAATAAAACCGGGAACTTCTCCTTTATTTGCTTATACAATTCGGAATGGTAAAAGGGATATGTTTTATTGGGATCGTCAATACTTTGATTTTTTTGTGGAGTCCCACCAACCACTACACCAGTTTCTCCAAATATATAAAGGGAATCTAAAAAATCATAGTTGGCGAAATACTCCATAGCCCGATCCGTAATATCCTTTTGTAAACCAAGAAAATCTGGTTTAGATAAGGGCTCCCAAAGTAGTATTTTTTGAACTCTGTCATCTAATAAAAATGTTTTTGAAAGTTGATCCACTTCATTCATAAAATTTTGCAAGTTATTTTCGGTTTGTCGAAATTGTCGGTAAGTCGTCTCCTGTGTCCGAATTTCAATCAAATCTACTGTTCTTGAATAACTGTAGTAAGAAATACTCGCTAGTAAGATGCAAATAATGCCCATTAGTGTTAGCACTAACCGAACTCGAATCGAGTACCAAATGCTGTCTGGCCCCTTAATCTTTTGCAACAAATGGCGCATTGTCCCGACCTCTCTCCTCATGAACTTTCATCTTTCGAAACTCATTTGGCCTGACGCCTGTCTTATTTTTAAATGTACGACTAAAATAACTGTCATCTGAAAATCCAGTTAACTCCGCGATTTCATATGATTTTAATTGTGTCGACAAAAGTAATTCCTTCGCTTTATCGATTCTTACTTGTGTGAGGTAGTCGGTAAACGTCAGCGCTGTCTCTTTGCGAAAAAGTGAACTTAAATAATTCGGAGACACTTGCAGCGTATCAGCAAGTTCCGAAATGGAACAGCTCTCACGATAATGAGCCAGTATATATTTTATTGCTTTTCCAACCTCTTTACTTAGCTGTCGACTTGTCTGATTCCATTGCTCGATGCTTGCAAGCAACCGATACACGGTTTGAATGCAATCCTCCAACGTTTCACACTGGGAAACTTGTTCAGCTGCAAGAGAAACCGTATCCAACGCTTTAGCTTCGATAGAAAGCAGAGGATTATAATCGATAAGTAGCAACCGAACAAATAATTGAATCCACAGTTTCGGATCTTTGACATCCGAGTCAAAGAACGACTGGACGATTGCTTTCCGTTCCGCATGTTTATCTGGCAAAACATTTCCCCAGCGAGTTAGCAGTTTCTCCATTTTTTCTTGCGACTGTAGATGGAAATTATCCCATCTGTACTCTTCTTTAAATAAACTCCGTTCAGTCCCAAGGAAAAACTTCCAACTAACAGCTTCTGCTGCTTCTGATAACAGAGCCTTTAAATCGCCATAACGATTTCCCTTTCGACTAATGCCAAACGTTACCGAGACGTTAAAGTATCTATTTAAAACTCGCCGGATATGATCCATTAAGGCAAGGAGTGTTTCCCTGATCTCTTTTTGGCTGTTAACATCAATAAAACTGAAGAGAAATACGTACCTGTCCTCTTTTTCAGCAAAAACTTCGCCTCGATTCCACTCAATCAGCATCTCATTTAAAACATTTAGTATGGTGTACCGGATCAATTCCCCTTTACTATCCTTGAATTTCGATCGTGTAAGACCGAAATTGTTAATTTCCATCACAGACACAATCAAGTTTTCAGGAGAGAGACGTAATTTTTGTTTAAGGACTAAGTTTGTAAATTCCTGTTCAGAATACAAAGGGTAAAAAAGAAAATTGTTGATGATATTTTCTTTAAGGGTATCCGGATTATGTATGACACCTTTGGTTTCCTGAAGCCTCATGTGGCTTTTATATTCCTCCGATACCTTAACCAACACCTCATCAATTTCTTCAGGTTCCATTGTTAGTTTCAAAATATAATTAGATACACCGTAGCGCATCGCTTTTTGTACTAATGAAAATTCTTCAAGGCAAGAAAGAATGACGATTCGAGTTTTATTATCTATTTGACGTATTTGCTCGATGAGCTCCATCCCGCTCATTACCGGCATATTCAAATCCGTAATAATAATATCTGGTTTCATCTTCAAGTATATTTCCCAAGCCTCTTGTCCATTTGATACGTCGGCACAAACCATCATTCCGAACTTCTCCCAGTTCACGGAATTTTTGAAGCCTATTCGTACAAACATCTCATCTTCAACAATTAACACTTTTAACATAGCTATCCCCCTCGTAAACAACAGTATATTTGATCTAACATTGATTTTATAGTTTAATCCCTGGCATAACATAAATCGCTTCGATACCGAGCCCATCATAAAAAGCTCGTTTAATGTTTTTAGGCATAGCCTTTAGGGAGAGACAGCGATTCCTAACTCTCTTTATTCATATCGATTTCAACATCCTGTAAACAGATAAATCTTTACCAGGATTATTTGAATTAAGTCCTTCTCCTTCTTGAGGAACGACCAACCTTCAGGCGCTTGCTCCCCCTGCCCCCTAGCTTATCCATATTGGGATTGTATAAAGGCAGCGTCTTCATGCGTTTCCAAGGTATCCTAAAAATACTGTCTTTAATATCAGGGGCAATGTAAGGTCCGAAAGGACTCATATATGGAACACCAAACGACTTTAGAGTCGTCAAATGGAAGAGGATGGCCATTAAGCCGATCCAGATTCCGAATAGGCCGAACGAGGCAGCAAGAAACATCATACAAAAGCGTAACATCCTTATGGCAATAGATAGGCCGTTTTCGGGTATAACATAACTTGAAATCGCTGTAATGGATACGATGATCACCATGGCTGCGGACACTACACCGGCTGCGACAGCAGCCTGTCCGATGACAAGCGTACCGACTATTGAAACGGCTTGTCCGATCGTCCTAGGGATACGCACACCTGCTTCCCGTAAAATTTCGTATGTAATCTCCATAAGAATAGCCTCAATGAATGCAGGAAACGGGACACCTTCCCTCTGAGCTGCAATGCTAATAATAAGATTTGTTGGGAGCATCTCAAGGTGAAATGTCGAAATCGCAATATACATCGCTGGTGCAAGAAGTGCGATAAAAAAAGACAAATAACGAAGGAGACGAACCAACGTACTAATGTCCGCCCGTTGGTAGTAATCTTCCGGTGATTGAAAAAATTGAACAAACAACGCTGGAATCAATAGTACGAATGGAGTACCATCCACTACGATAGCAATTCTACCTTCTAACAGGCCAGCAGCAATGGTATCTGGACGTTCCGTATTGTATACCGTAGGGAATGGTGTCTTGATTTTGTCCTGAATTAACTCTTCGATATAGCCGCTTTCAAGAATACCGTCAATTTCAATCTGGTCAAGCCTTTTTCTCAGATCATCAATAATTCCTTCATCAGCAATGCCCTTAATATATAAAAACGCCACGCTAGTATGAGTGACGTTTCCTATTTTCCTTGATTCTATCCAAAGACGTGGATCACGAATACGTCTTCGAATTAAGGCAGTATTTGTCCGAAGGTTTTCAGTAAACCCTTCCATCGGCCCGCGCACAACGGTATGGGACTGTGGCTCCCCTACACTTCTTTCCTTTAAACCAGATACATCAATCCATAAACCCTTTGTCTCGTTATCTAGGAGCAGTATAACGTGACCAGAAAGTAAATGGTCATAAAGTTCTTTAAATGTACAAAAGGTATCGGTATTTGTAGCAAGCGTATTCTGCTGGATATATTCGATGCGATCATAATAATCAGATGAATCATGTATCCCAGTCTCCAATTTTAATTGGAGTGATTGTAAAATTGAATTGTGCAACAGCTGTGAATCCACGAGTCCATCGATATAAATCGTTGCGGCAGGCCAATTTTGCATGCACTTGAATTTTTTGACAATAATATCATCACTGTCACCAAGCTTATTCTTAATTGTCGCGATATTATCTATAAGTGAGACATCCAAATGTTTTTCCCGTTGTTCAGGTGCGTCATTGTCCAGCATCACTTCCCCTCCTTAATTGGAGAATTTGGCATAGTATGTTACGAAAATTTAGATATTATTCCAATTTAAATGGGTGCTTATGCGAATAAATGCATGCATTCCATCCTCTCATGTCCATATTTTTTATAGATGTTATCCCGATGGTATCATTGTTGTTTAAGAACTCTTGCACTCGATGGTTGTGATCGCAATAAGGCTTGTGCTTTATGAGACAGTGCCATTCTCCCCACCCAGCTGCTGGCAACTGAATGCCCGCGTGGAAGCTGTCTTTTTGTTTATGATTCCCTCTTTACATACTTACTTTTTTATAGTATCTTTATTTTAAGATAATTAATACTCACAAATATTCATATAAAGGAGTGCTTCGATCATGACAACAACATTTCGTGCAGTAGAAGGCGTCTTCCAAGGGCCTCCGGTCCATATGGTCGGCGACGGCTTCCGGGTATCCAACTATTTTCCAGGGGGCACGAATTTCGGCCAGCGCTTTAGTCCTTTCATTCTGATGGATTACAATGCGCCTTACGTATTCCCGCCAAGTGCCCAGGTTAAAGGCGTTGGCGCACATCCACACCGCGGCTTCGAGACGGTAACGATTGCTTATGAAGGATATGTCGAGCATCATGACAACAAGGGCAACCACGGCATTATCGGCCCCGGCGACGTGCAATGGATGACGGCTGGCTCCGGACTGCTGCACAAGGAGTATCATGAGAAAAGCTTCTCCGAGCGCGGCGGCTTGTTCCAAATGATTCAGCTGTGGGTCAATCTTCCGCGCGCGCACAAAATGCATCCGCCAAAATATCAGGAGCTGTTGAAAACGGATATGGGCTATGCCGAGCTTCCCGATGACGGCGGTACGGTTCGTGTCATTGCCGGCAGCTACAATGGCGTAACCGGCCCTGCCCAAACCTTCACTCCGGTTAATCTGTTCGATATCTCATTCAAAGCAGGCGGGAAAGCAAGCTTCCAGCTGCCTTCGTCTTACAATACAGCCGCTATGGTGCTGAAAGGCAGCGCCGTTATTAATGGCGACAGAACAGCAGCCGAAGGCGACTTCATCCTTTTTACGAATACAGATGGAGCCATTGAGATCGAAGGAAAAACGGATGATACCGTTGTTATTGTTCTGAGCGGCGAACCCATAGACGAGCCTGTCTTCCAGCAAGGGCCGTTCGTGATGAACAGCCGTCAGGAAGTGTTCCAGGCTTTTGTTGATTTCCAAGATGGCAAAATGGGACCAGCAGATTTCTAAAACGATAACCGCCGGGCAGATTGCCCGGCTTTTTTTCTGCCGGCCTGCCTCATAATATCCAACCCTTCTGTCATATGCATGCTTGAATAGCTTATATAGGAGGGAATGGTATGAACGACTCCAATACCGGCAGCAATCCCGATGCTTCCAATAATCTTCTTGCCGGTTCGAATGCATCCCCTGACACGAAGCATGGGAAAAGCGAGCCTTTTACAGTACCGCAGCCATATCGGCCAAGCGATGGCGCCGGAGGTCCTGATCTAGGCCCGCGCGATATTATGCGGGATTTGGAGAATCCCGATATGCTCCGTCCTCCCGTGACCGATAATGGACTTGTGCCGAACCTGAAATTTTCGTTCTCCGATACCCATATGCAGCTCAACAAGGGAGGCTGGTCTCGCGAGATTACCGTACGCGAGCTGCCAATTGCTACTACCCTTGCCGGTGTAAATATGTATTTGACGCCAGGCGGCGTCCGTGAGCTTCATTGGCATCAGCAGTCCGAATGGGCTTATATGATTTGGGGAAGCGCGCGTATTACGTCGGTTGACCAGGACGGGCGGAATTTCATTGCGGATGTAGGAGCTGGCGACTTGTGGTTTTTCCCGGCGGGACTGCCGCATTCTATCCAGGGACTGGAGCATGGCTGTGAGTTTCTGCTTGTGTTTGACGACGGCAAATTTTCCGATCTGAACACGCTCTCGATCTCCGACTGGTTCGCCCATACGCCCAAGGATGTGTTATGCGCCAATTTTGGCGTACCCGAGTCTGCCTTCGACTCCATTCCGTCGGATCAGCTCTACATTTTCCAGGATGAGGTTCCCGGATCCCTCGAAAGCCAGCAGGTCCACTCCCCTTACGGTACCATTCCGCAAAGCTTCAAATACCGTCTGCTCGCGCAGACTCCTATTGTTACGCCGGGCGGTACGGTCAGGATTGTAGATTCAACCAACTTTCACGCCGCCAAGACGATTGCCGCCGCGCTTGTCGAGATTAAACCGGGCGGGATGAGAGAGCTTCATTGGCATCCCAATAATGATGAATGGCAATATTATTTGACCGGACAAGGACGAATGACCGTCTTCGCGGGCAACGGAGCAGCCAGAACCTTTGACTACCGCGCAGGTGATGTCGGCTATGTTCCCTTTGCATACGGGCATTACATCCAGAACACCGGCGACCAGTCGTTATGGTTTCTCGAGATGTTCAAGAGCGACCGGTTTATGGATGTCTCCCTCAACCAATGGATGGCGCTGACCCCAAGAGATCTCGTAAGAGATAATCTGCATGTCGGACCGGAGCTGCTGAACGCTCTGCGGAAGGAGAAATGGCCGGTCGTCAAGTATCCGGGCAAATCCTATTTGGAAAACATAAAAAAATAATAGCGCATGCCCATTCATGCGAAAGGGAAAAATAAGGTCTGGATAAAAATCACGTCTAGGAGTGATCATTTTGAACCGGATACCTTTCAGCGGAATGGGCTTTATGCTGTTTATGCTGTTTGCCGCTTCTATCCTCATATTAGGAGGCTGCGGCTCAGCAAGCCATAGCGATAACAGCCAGACATACACGTACAAACAGACGCCTGACCCTAATCCACCTCATGCCGCTCCGCCTTCTCCGATTATTCAGAGGCCATATGCAGCGTCTTCAACAGCAACGGCGGAAACGATCGCCAAGCAGAAGAAAAAGGTTCAAGCCCTTTATAAGCTTGCAAAACGGGGCAAAATGGAAGGCGTCAAATATCCGGTCCATACAACCGTCATAGATAAGGTGGAAAAGGATTGGGGAAAGCCGGACAAGACCGTTTGGTCGGGCAAAGGCAACTACTGGACCTATAAGAGCAGGAAGGTCATCTTCGGCTTTAATAAAGGCAGCCAGATCTTTGAGGTGAGATCAAGTGATCCGGAATTGCAAAAGCTGACGCGGAAAAGCATCGAGCAGGCATTAGGCAAACCGGACTCCCCTTCTTATGATGACAATAACCTTTATTACTCTTACAGCGTCTCGGAAACCTTCCAGATCAAATTCGCCATCTCGAAGAAGAAGGACATGGTCAATTATGTATCCGTCTATGCGCCCAAGGATGCAGTGAACAATATGGCGGGAGGTTAATGCTAGGCCATCGTCTACAAGATAGGCGAACGTCTCATTGGGCGTAAGCATAGGATATCCCATTAGTCTTCAATCCTGATGTCCTTATGAAAGGCGGAGAGCAAGTGGCAGTATCCTATATGGATTTTACTTCCCCCAATGTGCAGTTCTGGTACGACGTGAACAAGAATACAACGTTCAAAAAAGACAACCGCAACTTCATCAACACGTTGTCCATTGAACAGTTAAATACCCTTGGCAATGTATCTTTGCTGGATATATACCTTAGCCGTTCGAATGTGGTAGAGCCGCATATTCATCAAAATGCTTCCGAGCTGGTCTACTGTATTTCCGGCTCGGCAGTCGTATCGATTATTAACCCTTTTACGAAAAAGCTGCTTAATTTCCCCATTCTCCCCGGCCAGGTAGCCAATGTGCCTCAAGGCTGGCCGCATTATGAAATTGCTACCGTTGATAATACCCATCTGCTTGCCGTCTTCGACGCTCCGGTTCCGGAGTTCATCGGCGTATCCGATATGCTTCGTCTGACGCCTCCCGGCGTGCTTGCCCATACCTATTGCTTGAATGAACAAATGGTCAAAGAAACGCTTGCACCTATTACGGATACGACTGTTATTGGCCCGCCAGCCAATTGCCAGCCGCAGCAAATGGCCCGTGAGCCCGAAGCCCAGCAGCCCTACTCCCCCTATCCCAATGAACAGCAGGGATATGGGCCCTATGGACATCAGCCCTATCCACAGCAGCAATACCCGCCACAGCCGTTCGGTTATCTTCAGCAGCCAAACCCGCCGTACTTCTTTTAATCCGCATTTATGGTGCTAGTCATAATAAAAAAAGAGACAACAGCGTTCATGAACTGCACGCCGTTGTCTCTTTCTATTTACCCCATTATGCCGACTGCTTCGGGAATACAAACGCATCGGAAGCGCTGATATGCAGGCTCCCCTCCAGTCCGGCATCCAAATAGTCGTCATGGAGGAAGGAGATCGGCTGTCCGTCCTCCGTCTTTGCAAGCACCCGCCACCGTTTGCCCTCAAATACGCTGTGCAGGACATGGACGGGCAGCTGGTTGGCTGCCGCTGTCGGGATGGACTGCCAGAGCGCCGAATCCGGGCGGAATAACAGATCAACCGCCTCCGCCTGCAGCACCTTCGAATACCCCGGCGTAGTCCCAACAATCTCGTGTCCGGCAATCTTCACAGTCGCATGCTCTCCTTCCCTTACCAGCTTGCTCGTCAGACGGTTGCCTGCCCCAAGCAGCATGGCGGCAGATAAGGTTGCAGGGCGGTCATAACAGATTTGCGGGCGGTCGATCTGATCAACCGCGCCTGCACGCATAATCATGAGACGGTCTGCCATCGCAAAGGCTTCATCCGGATCATGGGTCACGTGGAATACCGTCGTGCCAAGCTGGCGGAACAAATACGCCATCTCGGAACGCATCTCGATTCGCAGACGCATATCGAGATTGGAGAGCGGCTCATCCAGCAGCAGCAAATCCGGCTTGGTCGCGAGCGCCCGCGCAATTGCTACACGCTGCTGCTGTCCGCCGGATAACTGCGGCGGAAGCCGGTCCTCCAGTCCTTCCAGATGCAGCAGGGCAACAAGCTCGGCAAGCTGCTCGCGGATAGCGGCAGCGGGAACCTTTTTCCTCCGGAGACCATAAGCCATGTTGTCATAGATCGTCATATGGGGCCATAACGCATAGTCCTGGAACACCATGTTAATGCCGCGTTTCTCCGGCGCTAACAGCTTCGATACCGATGCAACCGTCGTTCCGCGCAGACGAATCTCTCCCTCGTCCGGCTGCTGAAGACCCGCGATCAGCTGGAGCAGCGTTGATTTGCCGCAGCCGGACGGACCAAGCACGCTTATAATCTCGCCTTGCTTGACGGAGAAATTAATATCTCTCAGAGCCATGTGGGAGCCAAAAGATTTGCCCAGCCGCTCAACTTCCAATATCGTATTCGTCATGATTTTACCCGCTTTCTTGAAGGTTTAATAAGCAGCTCCATGACCGCTATGATGAGAATAACGAGACCTCCGCCAGTCAGCGTAGCAGCAGCCGCATAGCCGAACTGCAGATCCTCAAACGCTTTATTAATCACGACCGGAAGGGTCATGAAATTAGGCGGATACAGGATGGAAGAGATCGCCAGATCAAATACGCTGGCCCCAAACGCAGCAAGTCCCGCATACAGCATGGCCCCTTTGATCAACGGCATCAGGATGGAAACGACCCTTTGGCTGAAGGATGCTCCTTGCATCTGCGCCGCCGCGAGCAGCTGTCTTGGCACCTTGGCCATCGCTCCGACAACTACCCTTGTAATAACCGGGATAACCCCCGCTACGCTTGCAAGGATCAGAATCCATGGCGTTCCGTACAGGAGCAGACCAATCTTCTCGAGCCAGGCCTGGTTCCAGATGAAGATATAACCGATCCCCAGCACGATTCCCGGTACAGCAAGCGATACGAGCGAGATAACGTCAATCGTCTTGCGCAGCTTGAACTGCGAATATGTGAGAACATAAGCGACAAGGAAACCAACGAACAATCCGATAACAGCGGCCACGGCAGCGATCTCCAATGAATGGGTCAGCCCTTCGAGCAGCATGTCATTATTTCCGGCAAACAAAGCTTTATAATGTTCAAACGTCAGCTCACGTCCCTTGCCTGCCGATGAGCCTCCTGATATAGACATTAGCAGGTTAGAGCCAAATGGAATGCCGATCACAACTGCAAGAAATACAATATTGCCGATAACGAGATAAATCCCGCCCTTGCGCGGTTTCTTAGGTTCCGACCGTGTAGCCCTCGAGGACAGGAAATCATACCGTGACTTCCGCATCGCATACAGCTGAACGCTCATCGCCAGTGCAATGAGCAATACGAGATAAAAGGATAACGCCCCGGCCATATCGAACCGGATCGGCGACGTATACAAGGCCGAATAAATCGAATAAGGCAAGGTCGGGAACCGGAATATCGTCGCGATCGACGCCGGCAGACCAAAGTCGCCTACCGTATCCATAAAGACCAGCATGGCGCCGGAACAAATAGCCGGCATCAAGAGCGGAGCCTGAATCGTCCGCCATACCGTCCAGCTTGAGCCGCCGGACAAACGAGCGGCCTCGCTCAGCCGGTCAACCTTCCACTCGAGCGCCGAATAGACCGTTAAGTAGGCGAGAGGGAATTTGCTGAGCGTCATGACCACGATAAGACCAACCGGTTGGAAAATAAACGAATGCAGGCTATGCCAGCCCAGCCACTGCGCAGCAAGCCCGTCGGCGGAAGCAAACATAACCCAGCCCTGCGCCAATATAAACGAAGGCGTAATAATAAGAATCCATACGGCAAAATCAAGCAGCTTTGCACCCGGGAAGGCCCAATTCGATCTGGCCATGGCGATCGCCGTGCCAAGAATCGTCCCAAGCAATGTCGTTCCAATGCCCAGGATGACGGAGTTTTTCAAGGAAACATACCAAAGCGGCCGCCGGAATACGTCCAGCAGCAGCGATAGGTTACCCAGCTCGAAATGACCAAAAAATACTCCCGGCAGGAGTACTTGGATAACAACGGCAATAAGCGGCAGCAGAATAAGAAGAAACAGGACGGCCAGCACGAGCCAGCCAGTCCGGTTTCCTTGCGTCCAAATTCGCAGCATTATTTCACCGCTTTATCTGCAAACCACTGTTTAATTTCGCCCTCGTGCTCGCCTGCCCAGCCCGCTTCCGCTACAACCAGCTTCGCATCTGCCGCACGGTCAGCCTTCGCGTTAACGCCTTTTACCGATGGTTCGAAGTAGCTTTCGTCACCTTTATCAATCAGTGCCTGCTGGGTTGCCGGATCAAGCAGGAACTCTACAAATGCTTTTGCGGCTTCCTGATGCTTGGACTCCTTTTGAATCGCTGCTACGCGTACCGAAGCCGGTGCGCCTTCCGCCGGCCAAATAATATCAACAGGCTCGCCCGCGTTTTTGAGCGTGTAAGCATTACTTTCTTGAAGCGCTGCAGCCTTGATCTCACCGTCAGTCAGAGCCTTGGCTACGTTCGGGTTTTTCGGATAGACATGCACACCGTTCTTAAGCAGGCTGTCGAAGTAGCTTTTGCCTTGGTCCATGCCTTCCGACTGGAAGAACCACGCTACAAATGGATATGCCGGTGCCGCAACTGCCGGATCGGCCATGCCGATTGCACCTTTGAACTTCGCATCAATCAGGTCATCCCAGGTTTTAGGAGCACTGTTTGCGTCAAATGCTTTCGTGTTATAGACGATAACGGATGCAGCATGCTCACCCGTAGGGAAGTAGGTGTTGTTCGCAGGGACAAGACCTTTCGCAAAGTCTGTCAGACCATCCAGGTTGCTTGGCTGCCAGCTGTCAAGCAGCTGTCCGTTTTTGCCCATTTGGTCAATCGTTGGCATCGAATCCATCCATACAACATCCCAATGCGGATTGCCTTTCTCGGCTTCGATGCGGGAAGCGATCTCTGCGCCGTTGCCGGAGACAATCTCCAGCTTATAGCCTGTTTTCTCTTCAAACATCGGCTTTATAATATCGTCAAAGTCATTCAAATACACGACAAGCGGCTCATCCTTGCTCGCGTCTGCAGCCGGGCTTTCCGCAGCAGCTTCGGTCGTTGGCTCGGTGCTTGCTTCTGTCGTTGCTGCAGCGTTTGTACTGTTTGTTGCTGCCGTGTTTGCCTCATTGTTGCCGTTATTTCCGCACGCCGACAGGGCTGCCGTTGCCATCAATACGCTTGCAAGCATAAAACCCTTCATTCTATAACCTTTTGCCATTTCTCTACCCCTCCAATGTCTTCTTCTTTCATTCTCAGATTAACGAGGGATTGTAAATGGAAGATTAAGTGAATGATAAGATTACATTAAATAACATCTATCCTTATTGATAGGTTCATCGAAATTATCTATAGTATGGCAGAAGAGATAAGGAGATGAACCAAAAATGAATATTCAGCAGCTTCGCGTATTTGCCCATGCAGCCCGCTTGTCCACCTTAACAGAGGTAGCCGCCGAGCTTCAGCTTAAACAGCCCACCGTCAGCTTTCACCTGAAAAAACTCGAGGAAGACATTGGTGTAGAGCTGTTCTACAAGCATCCCCGGCAGCTTAGGCTGACAGATGCGGGACAAACCCTGTTACCATATGCCAAACGGATTTGTGCGTTATTGGATGAATCCAGCCAGCTGATGAAGGAGCACCGGGAGCAAGGCCGCGGACAATTAAAAATAGGCGCCAGCTATACGCCTGCAACGTATTTCCTGCCGCCGTTTCTGGCTGCTTTTCAGTCCAGCTATGACAAAGTCATTCCTCAGCTAACGGTGAAGCAGGCCGGTACCGTGATGAAGCTGCTGAGAGAATTCGATATTGATGTAGCTGTTGTATCGTTAATCGTTCGCCCGCATGATGATCTGGAGATTATCCCGCTGGCCGATGATGATCTGAAGCTGGTGCTGCCCTACAGCCACCCTCTCGCCCATCAAGCGACCATTTCAATTGACGATCTGCGGGGACAATCCTTCCTCCTGCATGAGCATGGCTCAACCTCAAGGGAATTATCCGATATGTGGGCAAGAGACAATGGGCTGGAATGGACCGTTGGCATGGAGCTTGGCGCAATTGAAACGATTAAGGAATCCGTCAAGCATGGGATCGGAATTGGCATTCTGCCGTGGCGGAGCGTGAAAAGAGAAGTGGAAGCTAAGGAGCTTGTGCTGCGCGAGCTGCCGGGGAAAGTGCAGCAGCGCCATATTTGCTTGGCCTACCGGAAGGATGAATTAATCGCCTACCAGGTCAGGACATTTATCCAGTATATGAAGCATGCTTGTTTGGACAGCCTGATAATTTCTGTTTAATAATATTTTTTTGTGACTAAAATCAAGAAAACTTTGGAAAACTTGAAAGACACAATAGCTTAATACAGCTTAGGGGGAATACCATCCTTGTCATTCCTATCTTCCGTCGTTGTTCATATCCCAAGCTGGAGCGTTTTTTGTCAGGCTTTAATTGCGCTCCTCGTTCCAATCTTGGTTACAAGGATGTATAAGAAGCTTCACTCATTCGTTGGAAACGGAAGGAATCTTGAAACTAATAAGACTATTCAAAGCTCAGTCTCCACTCCTGAAGTCATGCCTTTCAGCGGAGATTACCAGACCGATTTGCAAGCGATCTATTCGAGAATTGGCTCCAACAGCGACTTGCATGCCAGAGAACTCCCGATAAAGAAGCTAAATGCCCGGGGTACACTGTTTTGCGTGGATGGCATGCAGAATGAGCGGGTACTTAATATGAGGATTATGGAGTTTTTAATGTTTGAAGCAACAGACGGCTTGCTGGCAGGAACGGTTAAGTCTGAAGAATTGCTTCCTTTCAACAACCTGAGCAAAGTATCCGATATCGATATCTTTAACCGATCCGTACTGTTCGGACATGCCGGCCTGCTTATTGAAGGCATTCCGCATGGACTGCTGATAGAATTTCCGAACGGTACTAATCGATCCATTACTGAGCCAGTGTCTGAAGCGTTGATTCGAGGTCCAAGAATCGGCTTCTCTGAGGTATTGAGCGAAAATACGTCTTTGCTGCGCCGCCAGGGCTTTAGCGACCAGCTGGAAATGAAAAGCTATCGCGTCGGCACGCGATTACAGAAGGATCTTGTGCTTGCCTACATGAAGGATATCGTCAATCCAGATCTGCTGCAGGAGGTTCAGACTCGAGTCAGCAACCTGAATGCTGACTTTCTTGCAGATTCCGGTTATATTGAGCAGTTAATCGAAGATAACTATTTAAGCCCTTTTCAACAGGTTCAGAATACTGAGCGTCCCGACCGGGTTATCAATGCTTTGCTGGAAGGACGAATTGCTATTTTGCTTGATGGGACACCCTTTGCTTTAATCGTCCCGGTCACCTTCAGCATGCTTTTGCAAACTCCTGAAGATTATTACGAGCGATGGATCCCGAGCTCCCTGCTACGGATGCTGCGTTTTGGCGCTGCCTTCGTGGCTTTAATGGGTCCCGCGCTCTATATTTCGTTAATCGCCTTTCATCCCGGTCTGATACCGACCGAGCTGGCTCTATCCATTATCGAGACAAGGCAGGGCGTTCCATTTCCCGCGCTGATTGAAGTGCTTATCCTGGAAGTTTCGATTGAAATATTGCGGGAGGCGGGTATTCGATTGCCGAAGCCCATTGGACCTGCCATGGGCATTGTCGGGGGTCTCATTATCGGTGATGCAGCCGTTCAAGCAGGGATTGTCAGTCCCTTCCTCGTCATCGTTGTTGCGGTAACAGCAATTTCCTCCTTCTCGATTCCAACTTACAGCGCTGGAGTCACGCTTCGCATCCTGCGTTTTATAGGTATGATATTTGCAGCATTTCTCGGAATGTTCGGAACGATCCTGTTCTTCTTGTTATTGTGCAGTCATCTGACCAAATTAAAGAGCTTTGGCGTTCCTTATCTAACCCCGGCATCTCCTTTCCGGGCAACGGACTGGAAGGATCTCTTTTTCCGTGCCCCCCTTTCCCTTATGAAGCGGAGACCGGCAATGCTTAAGACACGAAATAACAAACGCAAATAATCATTTATCGTTAGGAGGCTTCGCCTTGTTCACTCGTACAGATGATAAAATCACGACTTCGCAAGCGGCTGTCTTCCTAACAAATACTGTGCTTGGCGCCGGAATTCTGACCATGCCCCGCAGCATTACCCAAGAAATGAGAACTCCCGATTCCTGGCTGACTATTCTGGTTGGCGGTTTTATCGTCATGCTTACTATTCTGCTGATGGTCAAATTATCCCAACAGTTTCCTGGACAGACCGTTTTTCAATATGCCGGCAGAATTGCCGGCAGACTGCCTAGCCTGTTACTTTGTCTGTTGCTCGTCGTTTATTTTATCCTTGTCGCGGGCTTTGAAATCCGATCGCTCGCCGAGGTTACGCTGTTTTTCCTGCTGGAGGGTACGCCGATCTGGGCTGTTATTATTCCATTTATTTGGGCAGGCACTTATTTGGTCTTAGGCGGCATTAATTCAATTGCCAGGGTGTTTCAAATCGTATTTCCGATCACCATACTGGTGCTGCTCGTCTCTTTCGGATTTAGCCTTCGCTTATTTGATTTCAACAATTTACGCCCCGTTCTCGGCAGCGGCGTCCTCCCGGTGCTTCATGGATTAAAGTCATCTGTCTTGGTGTATACAGGCTCCGAGGTTGTTATGACTCTGGTTGCCTTTATGCAGCATCCCCAACAAGCGGTCAAAGCGATGATAGGAGGCATCGCCATCCCGTTCGCCTTATATTTTCTAACGATCGTCTTCGTTATTGGAGGTCTCTCCATCGATTCGGTCATCAATAGCACGTGGCCAACGATAGACTTAATCAGAAGCTTTGAAATTACCGGTTTTTTCGTGGAACGATTGGAATTTCCTTTAATGGTTATCTGGCTGATGCAAATGTTCTGCAACTTCTGTAGTTTCTTTTTTCAAGCCTCGCTGGGAATATCCCAATTATTTAAATTTTCCGTAACTCCTGTCATCTATGGTATGGTCCCAGTGATTTTCCTGGCGGCTATGGTACCCAATAGTATTCAAGATGTTTTTGCCCTCGGTGACGCTATCGGTTCGATGGGACTAGCGCTGTTCCTGATGCTGCCTGTTCTGCTCTCGTTTATATGGATCTTACGAAAAAAAGGATTAAAACAACATGTATAGATATAGACAATTAAAAATGCTATTCCTGTATCTTCTCCTTCCTTTCGTATTGACGGGCTGTTGGAGCAGCAAAGAAATCGAAGATCTTGGGATGTACACCGGCATGGCGATTGATATCGGACAACCGGCGCCTGTTGAGAAGGAATTCGAAATGAAAGGTGCGGAATATTCCAAGCACAATAAAGTAATGACCACCATCCAGATTGTTCCGATGAAAACCGTAAGGACAAAAGATAAAAGCAATACGGGTACAAATAAACCTTATCTGAATGTCTCCGGCAGCGGTGATTCCATTCTGGAAATCTTCCGCCAGTTCTCCGTCCGTCTCGACCAGCCGATTATCGGACACCATCTAAAGGTCATTGTCATATCGTCCAAACTTCTGAGAAAGCAAACGATCGAGCAGGTGACTGACTTTGTCCTGCGCGACAACGATATTCGTCCCAGCACCAAGGTGTATATTAGTCAGGGTGAAGCCAAGGAAACACTTGAATCCAGTGAACGCAATGAAGTACCTTCATTCCATATTGCAGGCATGTATCGAAATCAAATGAGAACCAGCAAAGTGCTTGATTCAGTTACCCTGTCCAAACTAGATGCGCTGATGAAGACCAAAAAAAGCTTTGTCCTGCAGAATCTGGTGTCAGGAGGCGGGGAAATCGAATTTTCCGGGGCTGGCATCATTAAAGGATCTTCCGGCCATTGGATCGGAAACTTAAATCAGGAAGATGCGGAATGTCTCGCATGGATGACAAACAACGGGAAAGCCGGTACGATTAAAGCCTATGACTGGGACAACCAGCCGTTAGCTTACGAGATTAAATCGATGAAAAGTAAAATCACCCCCTTTGTGAATGAGGGTAAAATATCATTTAAAGTTAATCTCGCTGTGGAAGGACGCCTCATTGAAACCTGGAACAAAAACAACATCCCTTCAACAAATTACTATGCGGAGAAAACCAGTCAGATCGTTGAGGAAAAACTGACACAAATGATACAGAGGTTAATGAAAAAGCTGCAGTCTACGTATAAAGTAGATGTTGCCGGCTTCGGCCAGCGGCTTGCTATTGTATATCCTTCCGTCTGGAAGCAGGTGAAGGAGGATTGGGATGAAACGTTCAGCCGTTCAGAGGTCAATTTCACCTATGACATTAAATTGACGGATTTTGGTTCGTTTACTGAAAAAGAATAAGCTAAAAATGAAAAAGCCACCTGCTGTCATCTTCAATCAAACAGTAAGTGGCTTCTTATAGGAATTATGAGTGCAATCGATAGCTTACAAAAGCAAGCTGTTTGCTGTCCGGAGACCAAGAGTTAACGTTAATCGTCCCTTGCCCGCCAAACAACTGAACAAGCGTCCGGTATTCCCCGCCCTCGCTTGACATCAGGCGGATCTCGACCTGCTTGTTAGGCGGGTGATCTCCCGGTTCAACGTCGCCTTTCCGGTAGGTGATGTAGGCTACTTGCTTACCGTCCGGCGATATATGAGGGAACCAGCTGTTGCTCTCGTCAAATGTAATCTGCGTCTGCTCGCTGCCGTCCACCTTCATCCGCCACACTTGCATGAGGCCGGTTCGTACGGAGTTGAACCAGATATGCTCACCGTCAGGCGAATATTCCGGACCGTCGTCGAGTCCCGGCGTATTTGTCAGCTGCGTCTCTTCACCGCCAATAGCCGGTATCGTATAGATGTCATATTGGCCCTTCCTCTCGGCGCAATAAGCAAGTGTACGCCCATCCGGCGACCAGCCATGCAGATAACTTGGCCCCATCGGGGTTACGAGGATGGGATCTCCGCCTTCCAGCGGGAAAATATAAATACGCGACTGCCCGTCTTCTTTCGTATGATGGCTGACGGCCAGGCGGGTATGGTCGGGAGACAATACATGGTCATTATTGCAATGCACCACGAAGGAAGAAGGAATCTCTTTGCTGGTCCCCTCTGCGATATCATAGCTGTAAATCCGGCCCTTGCTGTTATAAATGAGCGTCTTGCCGTCACTTGTCCAATTGGGCGCCTCGATTAAATAATTGAACTGCGCAAGTACACGGCGTTCGCCGGATTCCACATTCACCGTTTCAAGAAAGCTTGCAATACCTGCGGACTCTGACATGTTTGCCCTCCTTAAAGAATTGCGTTTTTTGCAATTCTACATCGTAAGCATAAGCTTATGTATGAAGAATACCTCTATCCTAGCAGATTTCAGTCCGTCTTTCACTCTACCTTTGCGCCAAGCGATCTAAGCAGGGTAATAGCTTGAGCTATATCCATTCGTGCTCCCTTCACATTAACGGTACTCCAAGGCACGCCCTCCAGCTCCGCCCCTCGCAAATCCGCGCCGCCAAGGTTTGTCTGATTCAGATTCGCCCGCGACAGATCGCATTTCCGAAGATCGGATTTCTCCAGCGATGCTCCCATCAGGTCCGCCTCTACGAATCGGACTTCTTTGAGGATCTGTTTGTCCAGCTTCACATGTCTGAGGTTCGTATAAGACCAGTCGCCCTTCACAATCGTAATCCCGTTCAGCTCAGAACGGGTAAAGTCCGAGCCGGTCATTTTGCACGCAGTAAATTTGGATACAAACAGATTGGCCATTTCAAAGCTGCAGTTTGTAAACGCGGACTCGGTATGAATCGAAGCATTAAGCGAGGCGCCGTGAAAGTCGCATTCTTCGAATCTGCAGCTAGTCGTTGAGGCTTCTTCAAACGACGTATTAATGAATTTGCATTTTTTAAACGTACAGCGCATCAGCTCGGCTTCCCTAAAGTCCTCCCCGCTGAAATCCACGCCTTCAAAGAGCTGGTCCGTATAAGTCAGCATCTTGTCATTCCCCCATCTGCCCATTATTCAGCAAAAGTATCTTGTACCCGATTGTAGGTTAAGGGAAGTATAGAGTCAAACGATGAGAACAACCCGCAGCCTCCAATAGGAAAGCTGCGGGTTGTTTAGTTGGAACGGGGCCGGCGGTTATATCCTTTTTCGTCATAAGGCTGCAGCTTCTCGATCCATAGCTCGAGTAATGCATCTACCTCCGCCTGATATTTTTTCAGCTCGGAACGGTCGTTCAGGTGCTCCTCACGCGGCTTGATGGAATCGAGCTCCTCAAAGACAAAGCAGCTTCCTCCGTACTTGTTCCAATCTTGCTGCAATTCAAAGACTGTGTTCATATTTGTCTGCTGCATAAAGGCCAGCCGGTTCTTCGCGCCATCTAAATCCATCGCACCCAGAACCAGAATTTTACCGTTCTCCACATTTCGAATCTGATAGATGCCCATTCTGCGGAACGACTGGGCATAGGCGGTACCAAGCTCTCTCTTGCGTTGTTTTTCCATTTCGTTCTTCATCTCCTTCATACTTATTTACTAATTTACTAAATAAGTAACGAAGTCAACGATAGCATATGGCCTAACTTCACGTCAACCACAGCGGGTATTGGACTACTCTCATACGCTGCTCCTTTCCTTTAATGCTGTAGTCGTATCTCTATAAAAAAAAGCGCCGGAACGAATCATTCCCGCGCTTTCGCAAATCTTATGGAATTGTTTACTTGCTCCAATAACCGGAGCAGCAGCACTGCAGCTTCCGTTCGTGTAGCTGATCTGTCTGGCACTCAAGTCCTTAACAAACCATGCCGCCAGCTCGGGTATTTAGGTGTCCATCCGTATTGCTGTTTGGCCTTGTTATTGGAGGCTCCCCGCTCTCCGCGGTTCATACCATCCTGTACCGCCGGCGCTGGCGCGCCAAGCGCATTCGCGTACAACGGCAGCCAAAGCTTGCCGGTAGCCGGCTCATCATCCACGATATTGACAGGACCTGCCGGCCAATTAAGCGCAAGGAGTGCAGCCAAAGCCGCATCCTCGGTATGCAGGAACGAGGTCCTGCCATCGGTAGCGGGCACTTTGCCCTCTTTGACCTGATTGGCGAACATACCGCTATTATGCTCATAGAACGTACCGGGACCATATAAAGCACCGTACCGCAAAATAACCGCATGCGGCATTTCGGCTGCTGCCCGCTCCATCGCAATAACACCGTCTACCGACACTTTTCTCGGCATTGGCGCTTCTTCATCCAGTTGATCCTCTTCGGTTGCAATCTCAGCACCCGGTTCATAAGCCCAAGAGATGCTTTGCACGATCATCCGCGGTACCTCTGCCGCCAAGGCTGCATCAACCAGATTGCGGGTGCCTTCCATCCGGATTCTCGCGTTATCCGCCAGGTTCCATTCACTTAGAGCGGTCAGTTGATGAATCACAACATCCGGATGATACTCAGCAAGCAGCTCAAACAGTTTATCCCTGTCAAAAACATCGGCAACAACTGCCCTTGCCCCGGACTGCTCGATTTGGGTGATCTTCGAAACGCTTCTTGTCATTCCCATCACTTCATGCCCGGCTTCTGCGAGCAAGGGCAGCAGCAAACGGCCTACGGCGCCGGCAGCGCCGGCAACAAATATTTTCATAACAGCTTCCTCCTCCATCTATAGGTTTATTGCGGCTGCTCCGAGCGCGAGCCTTTCAGACTTATACGGAATATAAGACGCAACAGAGGCGGCACCGCAAAGAAGATAAAAAAGGTCCGGAATAACTGATACCCTGACACCATGGACAAATCCGCATTAATCTCATGCGCCAGAATGCCCATTTGATCCATGCCTCCGGGCGCCAAACTAAGCAAGGCGGTAGACCTTGATACCGGATGAAGCAAAGTCAGCAGTTCGCAAAGCCCCCATGCACACAACATAAGGACCAGACCGCTGAGAATGGCAAAAGTAAACGTTCTTGCCTTCCGCTGAAGCTTATCTGGCTTAAGCAGCAGACCCACATAGGTACCGATCATAAGCTGCGCCGCGCTAATTAATCCGGAAGGAAGCGATGGACCATGCAGCCCGATTCCCTGCAGGATTGCCGTAGCAATGGCAGGACCAAGCAGGAATGCCGTCGGGAAGTTGATCCGGTTGCCTCCAACCGCGCATAAGGCGCATACCGGGGCGAAAATAAGAATGTTCGGAAACAAGCCTGCCCAATCATCATGCCTGGTCGTTAACGTAACGGCTGCGGTTGCAACATCATGCACCTGTCCAAAGACCGGACTAAACACAAGTAATGGTATCCCAATGACGATAATCATCAGCCTGACTACCTGCGTCACCGTCACTACCGTCAGATTAACGCCTTTTGTTTCCTCTGCCAGCGCCAGAACTTGTGATAAGCCTCCCGGGATACTGCCTAGCAAGGCTGTCTTGAAATCCGTATCGGATAGTTTGGATACTGCGAAAGCAATGCCTCCGCATAATAACAGCAGGATAACGGTCATCAGGCACATGGTCGGAAGCTGCTCACCCATTTCCCTTAACGCAGTCCCCGTCATGGATAAGCCAATCGTATAGCCGACAATAATCATGCCGGAATTGCGGATCTGGCCTGGCCATCTGTATTTGCCCTTCCATATATTCGTGCCAATCAGAACCGCGATCATTGGCCCAAGCAGCCATGGTATGGGTGTATTTAGAAGATTAAAGATCATTCCGCCGCAGGCGGCGGTCACAAGCGTTACGATAAATTTCCATCCATTCGAGTCCATCATTGCTTGCCTGCCCATCGCAAAAACCCTTCCTTTCCTTATCAGTTAATCATACAGGAAAGTAACGGTGCCTGCATAATCCTTCAGCTTGTCTTTCCTCAGATCGAGCTCCGAATATGTGCATCCAACGAAAGAGCACATGCCTTTTAGACGGAGCGCTCTTTTTTATAGTAATGTATAGCTAACAGATAAAAGCAGCAAACGCTCGAAAGAGGTGAGGAACATGTGGAAACCGGACAGAGACAGCAAACAACCGTTGTATCAGCAAATTGCAGATTATTTGGAGCAGCGGATTACATTAGGAGAACTCCCGCCCGGCAGCCTCCTGCCCTCCGAACGCAAACTGGCCGAGCAATTGGGAGTAAATCGAAGTACTGTTGTACAAGCCTATGAGATTATTCGCGCTTCCGGAATGGTTGAGAGCATGGCGGGAAGCGGCACCCGCGTCTGCGGGCATAAATGGGGAATGGATCCAGCTCCGGATTGGAGCCATTATGTGGAAGGCGGCACCTTTCTGCCTAATTTGCCTTTTATGCGGAGGATAAGAGAATCCGTTCAAAGCGGAGAACCGTTTATTAATTTGGCAAACGGAGAATTGGCTCCCGAGCTGTCGCCAAACAAAGAGATCAGAACGTTAATGATGACCCGGCCGTTTAACGAGCCGCTCGGATACGGAGATCCTCAAGGCTATGTCCCTCTTCGCATGACGATAACCTCTTTTCTGCACGAGCAACGGGGTATTCCGGCAACTGATGAGTCTATTCTGATCACTTCAGGCTCCCAGCAATCTTTATATCTCATAACGCAATGTCTGCTTAGTCCCGGTGATGCCATAGCCATTGAGAATCCATCCTATTGTTACTCTTTGCCCATGTTTCAGTCAGCAGGAATCCGACTGTTTGGATTGACTATAGATGAGCATGGCGTAAATCCGGATGATATCCGAGCTTTATATAAGCAGCACCGAATCCGTATGGTATTTCTGAATCCGAATTATCAGAACCCAACAGGCATGGTTATGAATCCAATACGGAGAGCAGAGGTTCTGAACTGCTGCGAACAGCTTGGAATTCCTATTGTAGAGGATGATCCGTTTAGTCTGACCTCCTTTGACGAGGATGCGCCACCTCCTCTTAAAGCTATGGATCGGAATGGCAGCGTATTGTATATCGGTTCCTTATCGAAGGTGGCTGCCTCCGGTCTTCGGATAGGCTGGATGGTTGCCCCGCAGTCCGTCATACGGCGTCTGTCAGATGCAAGGCAGCAAATGGATTTTGGCCTTAGCATCTTCCCGCAATGGATAGCGGCTCATCTGCTTGAATCCTCAGCGCTTAATCCACATTTGGAACGACTGAGAGATTCTTTGCGCCTCCGCCGTGACTTGATGGCCGAAGTGCTGTACAGCAAGCTTGGAGGCGAGGTTTCGTTCCAATTGCCTAAAGGCGGGTTGAATCTCTGGTGTAAAATCAATGAGGAAATAAAGGACTATCGCCTGCTGAACAATGGTATCAAGAATGGTGTCCTTTTCATTCCAGGCAGTGTATTTGGTACAGAACCGGGATTTGTCAGATTCTCCTATGCCCGGTCTTCTATAGAGGAGATCGAGCCGGGGATTGATAAGTTTGCCCAAGCCTTAAGAGATACGCTGTCTATAAAAAAATGACGTATGCTCTGTCCACAATCCGGACTAATAGCATACGTCATTTACTAATTAACCGATGGAATAAGACTAATGAAGCTTACTCTCCGCCTCAAGAAGCTCCTCGCCGCGAATCGCCATACGTCCAAATAACACGATCAGAAACGGACCGGAGAGGAAGGCTAGTGTCAGAAAAATAAAAGAGATCAATTCCGTCATTTGTACCACCCTTTGCTTTATGATGTGTGTGGATTCATCATAAAGTTCAACTCGGCTTCTGTAACCAGCCAATTAACCGGAACTTAAGCCATCCAATCCGTCCAGACTCCTGACGGGTTCAACAAGCAGAAGAGCGAACGGACTTATGTTGTCCGCTTGCATTCACAGCTGTACTTTTTTATATTGATTAAGCAGCATGTCCAGTTCACGTGATTTTTGGAGCACCAGCAAGGATGATAACCCATGCCGGTTACAGACTTGGTGCATTTCCTCGCGTTTGCGTTCGATAGCCTGGTTAATCTGGGTTTTTCTGTTCACGAAATAGCCCCCACAACATATTTCGGTATTACGATGAGCATTCAGATCTAACAACAATCTCGCTGGATGGATACATAGGCACGTACTATGCCATTTAATGTAACACCTCCCGCAATGCGAAGGGATGAACGAATTTTGGATGATGATAGAACGATTTTTGGTTTTGTTGGAACATTTTCCTTTTTAATGACAAAAGAAAAATGCCCCCTGTATTCGGGAGGCATTCACTCAACTCTTCACTCTGGCCGTCGACTGACGGATATTGATTTCCGGCCGCAGCACAATCCGTTTCTTGACCGGTTCTTCCTCGTCCAGATTAGTGATCATTAACTGGAAGGCTTGTTTGGCCATACTCATAATCGGCTGTGCGACCGTTGTAAGCGGCGGATCAACGACTGCTGCCAGTATCGTATCATCGAATCCAACAATCGAGAGCTCTTCCGGAACTTTAATCCCCAGGCTCCTCGCTTCCTGCATCGCTCCGATAGCAAGTACATCGTTACAACAGAATAGTGCGGTTGGCCGATCTTCGCGGCCGAGCAGCTCGCCGGCGCCTCTGCGGCCTTCCTGAATCATATAATCACAGATTACGATGTTATCGTCATCAAACGGAATCTGCAGATCCTGCAGCCCTTGTTTGAAGCCGCGGATCCGTTCACGGGCGCTGCTCACCTTTAACTGCTCGGACAGGATCGCGATGCTGCGATGTCCCATCTCTGCCAGATGCTGCGCAGCCATTATGCCGCCAACAAAGTCGTCGGCCACAACCGTATCCACCTCTAAAGTCGTTGTTTCACGGGAAATCATAACAATGGGAATGTGTTTGGCCTGCAGGTTGGTCAGAATGTCCAGATTGTCGATACCGGTTCCAATAAGGATGCCGTCGACGTTTTTTTGCTCCAGCAACGCAATATATCTCTCTACTCTTTCGTCCTTGTTGTCCGTACTGCACATGATGACGCTATAGCCGAGCTGATGCGCCTGATCTTCAATAGCCCGTGCAATCTCTGAAAAGAAAGGGTTCGATATATCCGGTATAAGCAATCCCAGCGTATAGGTCTTCTTCCCCATCAAGGCGGAAGCATTCACGTTTGGCTGGTAGTTCATCTGTTCCATAATTTTGAGAATTTGTTCCCGTCTCTTCTTGCTGACGTTGCCTTTTCCATTGATGGCATTGGACACAGTGGCAATCGAGACCCCTGCTTCCTTGGCCACATCGTATATCGTTGCTTTCATGCCGAATCCCTCTGAAAAGTAAGATGGGGGACACTTATCCCCCTGATTTCTTATTATGAGTGTTTCTATCAGCAGTTGCAACCGTCAAGGCACACCAGTGGCTGAGCTTTACTTGATCGTTGATTTCACGATCCATTCATGATCAGGATCATTATAGAATTTCCATATGCGGCGTGGACCTGCCATCACGTTCAGGTAATAGACTTCATAGCCCGGAGGGGCAGCAACCGGATGGTAGCCTCTTGGAACGAGCACCGCTTCGCCGTTCTTCACGACCAGCGTCTCATCCAGCTCCCTGTCATCCGTATATACCCGTTGAATCGCATAACCCTGCCCGGGCTCTGTCCGGAAATAGTAGGTTTCCTCCAGCAAGGACTCATCCGGCAGGTTATCCCGATCATGCTTGTGAGGCGGATAGCTGGACCAGTGGCCGCTAGGCGTAAACACTTCGACGACCAGAAGGCTGTCGGCTGGCTCTTGCTCCGGCAAAATGTTATGGACCAGACGCTCCATGCTTCCCGAGCCGCGAACCTCCGTCCCTACTTGTTCGGGAATGATCAGGCGCGCTTCATAGTTCCCGTGACCCGGGGCGGAACAGATGGCAACCTCTACCTCTGTCAGCGCCTCGATGCCATACGACTGGCCATTTGGAACATAGACCGAATACGGCGGAATCTTTTCGAAGATGCTCATCCGGCGGCCGATTTCGGGCCACTCTTGGCCTGCGGCGCTCACATTTGCGATGCCGCTTAATAGAACAAGACATACTTCCTTGTCTTCTGTCTCTCTATGAACGATCTGGCCCTTTTGCAATCTGAGAACCTCAAAACCGACATACTCCCAGCCTGCCGATTCGGGTGTAATGGAGAGGATCGATCCGTCAGAACCTGCTGTTTGCTCTGGAGTGACGATAAGTTTGGACATGTTCGCATACCTCCGTTATGATTTGGCGGATTGCAGAATTAATTCGTCAAGCTCTGCCAGCTTAATGGAACGGTTCAGCTTGCAGGACAGCTTGGCAGCCAATGCGATCCGCTCCGCCTGCAAACCGTCTTCCCCTGTTACAGGCAGGGGAGTTCCAAGAACAAGACTATCAATAAATTGCTTGGATTCATCCGCATAAGCTCCCATGTAACGCTCCAGGAAGAAATGCAATGGTTTATCGGAGATAATTCCTTGAGCCGTACTAACAACAGCCGTATTCGGATGGTCATTGGCAATAGCTACGCTGCCTTTGGATCCAAACACCTCCACGCGCTGATCATAACCATATACAGCTTGTCGGCTGTTATCGATGACGCCAAGTGCACCACTTGCGAATTTCAAGGTTACGATAGCCGTGTCGATATCGTCGCATTCCGCAAATACGGGATCGACCAGGACACCGCCCTGCGCATAGACCTCTACGACCTCGCTGCCGGAGACGAAACGCGCGATATCGAAGTCATGAATCGCCATATCCATAAACAATCCGCCGGATACTTGAATGTATTCCTTGGACGGCGGGTTTGGATCGCGTGAAGTAATCTTGATAATATGCAGATCTCCGATGGTTCCCGCTTCCACATGCTCTCTTACACGCTTGAAGTTATGATCGAAACGGCGGTTAAAGCCGATTTGCAGCTTGACCCCGGCTTGTTTAACCGCCTCAATCGCTTCAGCCGTTTCCGCAATCGACATGCTTACCGGCTTTTCGCAGAAAATATGCTTGCCGGCCTGCGCGGCCTGCTTAATCAGCGGCACATGGGTATCGGTGGAGGAGCAAATAAAGACCGCATCAATATCCGGATGCCCAATAATTTGGTTTGCATCCTTGGTCAGCAGATCAATTCCTCTTGCCGCCGTCCATGCCTCCAGCTCCGGTCCCGCGAACAGATCGCTAACCCCGACAATCTCAACCTCCGGGTGCTTAAGCAAGTTTTCTGCATGTATTTTACCAATTCGGCCAGCGCCGATGATGCCGATTTTCACTTTAGACATCGAGTAGACCTCCCGTATTTTCCTGTTACCAGCGAGTTGTTACCATTTTTTTGCGCGTGAAGAACTCGACGCCATCGGTTCCGTTCGCATGCAGATCGCCATAGAACGATTTCTTCCATCCGGAGAACGGGAAGAAGGCCATTGGAGCCGGAACACCCAGGTTAACGCCCAGCATTCCCGCATCAATCGTTTCACGGAATTGGCGCATCGACGCTCCGCTTTGGGTGAACAAACATGCACCATTCGCGAAATCGGATCGGTTAGCCAGCTCGATCGCTTCATCCAGCGTGTCAACCCGCACGATCGACAGGACAGGAGCGAAAATCTCGTCCTCCCAAATTTTCATTTCGCATTGCACCTGATCAAAGATGGTTGGCCCGACAAAATAGCCCTGACCGCTCGATGCCGCATCCTTCCGTCCGTCGCGGACCAGCAAGGCGCCTTCTTTCTCCCCGATGTCGATATATTTGAGCGTCCGTTCTTTGTGTGGACCGCGGATAACCGGACCTAGGAAAATGCCTTCTTCCATGCCGTTGCCGATCGTAAGATTATCGGCCGCTTCGAGCAGCTTGCCGACAAGCGTATCGCCAATCTCGCCTACGGCAACAACAACGGAGCAAGCCATGCAGCGTTCGCCTGCCGAACCAAAAGCAGCGTTTACGATTTCTTTCACGGTCAGGTTCAGATCCGCATCAGGCATCACGATCGAGTGGTTCTTCGCGCCGGCAAGCGCCTGTACGCGTTTCCCATGTGCCGAAGCTGTTTTGTACACATACTCCGCTACGGGCTGGGATCCTACGAATGAAATGGCTTTAATGGACGGATGCTCCAGCATGCCGTTAACGACATCATGAGCGCCATGAACAATATTGAACACGCCTGCAGGCAGCCCGGCTTCATGGAAAAGCTCGGCCAGACGGTTAGCTAGAAGCGGCGTCCGCTCGGAAGGCTTAAGGACAAAAGTGTTGCCGCAGGCAATGGCGAGCGGGAACATCCAGCAAGGAACCATCATCGGGAAGTTGAACGGGGTAATGCCGCCAACTACGCCAATCGGATAGCGGTACATGCCGGATTCCAGGTTAGTTGCGATATCGGGGAGCTGTTTGCCCATCATCAAATTTGGAGCGCCTGCCGCAAACTCCACGCATTCGATTCCCCGTTGAACCTCGCCGTAGGCTTCGCCGTAGCTTTTGCCGTTCTCCAGCGTTACCAGCTTCGCAAGCTCTTCCCAGTTCTCGACCAGGAGCTGCTGATATTTGAATAGAATCCGGGCTCTCTTCGGTACCGGCGTACGGCTCCATGCTTTGAAAGCTTCTGCCGCTGTCTGTACCGCCAGATCTACGTCCTCTTTGGTAGACAAGGGTACATTGGCGAGAATTTCTTCCGTGGCCGGATTGTAGACAGGATCATTTTGATTTGCCGCAGACTCTACCCATTGGCCGCCAATCCAGTTTTTTAATACTTGTGTCGTCATAGGAGCACCTCTTCCTCGTATTTGCGAATCAGACTACAATTTCACCGCGTTCGCAGCGGGCAATATATTCATGAACCTGCTCTGCTCTAGGCATAGCGTCGGAACAGCTGTGGCTGGAAATAACGATGCAGGCCGATGCGCTGCCGAACTCCATGCTTTTCTCCAGTGTCCAGCCCTGCATGACTCCGTACAGGAAGCCCGCAGCGTAGGAGTCGCCGGCGCCAAACGTCTTGATAACCTTGGCCGGGAACGACTTGGCCCGGTGGCTTGCCCCGTCTTTCGTGTAAGCGATGGAGCCTTCTTTGCCATGCTTGATAATGACGATTTGCGCGGAATGATTAAACCATCTCGATGCCGTGCTATGGTCGCTATGCTCCTGCTCGAAGCATTCCATCATATCGAACTCTTCCCGCGTGCCCAGAATAATGTCGCATTTCTCAGCCGCGAGATTATAATAAACAGCCGTTTCTTCTTGCGATTTCCATGTATAAGGGCGGTAGTCCAGATCAAAGGCAATAACCGTACCATGCTTCTTCGCGTATTGAAGCGCCTGGAACACCGCCTCGCGCGAAGGGCTTTGAGCAAGCGCGGTTCCGGAAATAAGAAGCAGCTTGGATCTGGCGATGATCTCCTCATCCACTTCGCCTGGTGTAAGCAGCAAATCAGCAACGTTGTCGCGGTACATCAAGATGCTGCAGTCGGTTGGACTCTTAATCTCGGTAAAAGCAAGCCCCGTAACGGCGCCCGTGTAGTCGTTAACGACATTGCTTGTGTCGATCTGATTCTGCTCCAGATAAGTGCGGATGAAGCGTCCCATCTGATCATTGGCAATTTTGCCGATAAAGGCGGTCTTCAGGTCAAACCGCGACATCCCAATCGTAATATTGGCCGGAGATCCTCCTACATATTTCGTAAATGTACTTGTCTGCTCCATGGGACGGTTGATTTCATTGGCATTCAGATCGATGCAAAGCCGGCCGATTGCCGTGAAGTCGAGCGTCCGGCCCTCCGGAAACTTGATGTCGTTCATTGAGATTCCCCCGCTTTCGTTGGTAGTAGCGACTCCAGATAAGCAATGGCCTTCGCAGCGAACTCGTAAGCCGGATACTTTGCAGGGTCCTGCTCGCCTTCCAGCATCGCCCAGCCGTTATAGCCGCGGGCCAGCAGCTCCTCCACAATCGGCTGGAAATCAAGATCGCCTGTCCCCGGAACCGTAAACACGCCTTTGCGGATGCAGGTGATAAAATCCGCCTTTTCAGCGCGCGCCTCATCCAGCACGGACTGTCTGACATCCTTCAGATGAATGTAAGCGATCCGGTTATAATGCTTGCGGAGCACCTCAAGCGGATTAGCTCCGCCATAATAGGCATGGCCGGTATCAAACAACAGATAAACCAGGCCCGGATCGGTCAGCTCCATCAGCCGGTCGATTTCCTCCGGGCTTTCCACTGCTGTACCGCCATGATGATGGTAGGTCAGCTTGAGGCCATGTTGTTTGGCTAGAGCACCAGCTGCGTTAAGCCCTTCGGCAAGGTTTTTCCAGTCTGCTTCATCAAGCGGGATCACTTCCGTCTCATTAGGCGTGCGGCGTGGATCAAAATGCAGCGATCCGCCTACCTCGCAGGTGCTGATTACGGTGCTGCCCATTTCTTTCAGGAACTTGACATGCTTCTCGTAAGCCGCAAGCTCTTCCTCGCGATAGGCGGGATCCGAGAACAAAACCGATTTCCATTGGGATACAAGCTGGAGGTCTCTTTTTCTTAGTTCCTGCTTCAGAACTTCAGTGTCAGTCGGATATTTGCGTCCCATCTCGGTACCGGTCAGGCCTAACCGCTGCATATCGTCCATGATCTGTTCGTAAGTGGTGTCGGCACCATGCTCCTTCACGTCTTCTCCGACCCAATTGATCGGATGGGCGCCAATCTTAAACGGCAAAGTCTTCATCAGCCTCAGCTCCCTTAGCGTCTTATATCATTCTTGCAGCTTGAATCCGCTGCTTCATGTCCTGATGCGCTTCCAGCACTTTATCGCTTACCGATACTTCCGGTACGCCAACGTTCCACCAGGACTCGTAACCTGCTGTATTCGTTCCCGGCACGACCGGAATTTCGATCAAGGTAGATACGGTCTCTTGCTTGGCCTTCAGGAGAGCGGCTTTAAGCTCCTCCGCAGAAGACACCTTGTAAGATTTAGCCCCGAGACTGCGGGCATGAGCCGCAAAGTCAATTGGCATATAGCTGCCGGTCAACCGGCCTGTTGAAGAGTCGCGGTAGCGGAACTCATTGCCGAAGCCTTCGCTTCCGTGACCGCGCTGCAGGTTATGAATGCACTGGAAACCATGGTTATCGAACAGGAGAATCGTTATTTTTACGCCTTCCTGCAGACTTGTGATCAGTTCGGAATGAAGCATGAAGTAGCTTCCGTCACCAACAACGGCGTATACTTCCCGTTCCCCGCCTGTTGCCAGCGCCGCGCCGAATGCTCCGCTCACCTCATAGCCCATACACGAAAAACCGTATTCCATATGGTACGTCTTAGGTTCTGCCGGTCTCCACAAGCGGTGCAGGTCACCAGGCAGGCTGCCTGCCGCACAAACAATAACAGAGCTTGGATCGATCGTATTCTGAATAACGCCAAGCGCATGGGTTTGAGCAAGCCCTTGCTCATGCTCCAAGGTAAAGAGCCGGTCGACCTCGGCGTCCCAAGTCTTTTTCAACTCCGCAATTTCATTGTCATTGTACGAAGAATGGTAGCCGGATTCCGCCAGGGCGCCGGCAAGTTGCGTTAGTCCCAGCTTGGCGTCGCCAGTCAAGGCAGCTCCGCCCCACTTGGCAGAATCAAGTGTGCTTACATTAATATTGATAAATTGAACCTCTTCATTGGTAAAGGCCGATTTGGATGAAGTGGTGAAATCCGAATACCTGGTCCCAACCCCGATTACGACATCCGCTTCCTTGGCAAGCAAGTTGGCAGCAAGCGTGCCCGTAACACCAACAGCACCTACATTTAATGGATGATTCCAAGGCAATACGCTTTTACCCGCCTGCGTCTCGGCAACCGGGATACCGTAGGTTTCCGCAAATTCCCGAAGCTCGTTAACTGCCGATGCGTACAAGACTCCGCCGCCAGCGATAATAAGCGGTCTCTTCTTTCCTTTAAGCATTTCTGCCGCACGCTGTACCGCATCCCTTGCAGGCGGCCGGCGGTCGATATAATGAATGCGCTTACTAAAAAAGGCTTCCGGATAATCATAGGCTTCTGCCTGAACATCCTGCGGAAGGGCTAACGTTACAGCTCCGGTCTCCGCCGGATCCGTCAACACCCGCATCGCTTGAAGTGCTGCCGACATCAGCTGCTCGGGACGTACGATGCGGTCCCAATATTTGCTGACCGACTTGAAAGCATCCGTCGCCGAGATCGAATAGTCGGACGCAACTTCGAGCTGCTGAAGCACCGGATCGGGCTGGCGGGATGCAAAGTTGTCTCCCGGCAATAACAACACCGGTATGCGGTTTACGGTAGCGGTAGCCGCAGCAGTAACCATATTCAGCGCGCCAGGTCCGATGGAAGAAGTGCAGGCGTAAATTTGCAGGCGGTTTTTCTGCTTGGCAAAGGCAGCGGCAGCGTGCACCATACCCTGCTCGTTTTTCCCCTGGATCAAGGTAAGACCGCCGGAGCTATACTCCAATGCCTCGCCGATCCCCGTCACATTGCCATGTCCGAATATCCCCATGACGCCTTGAACGAATTTCGTTTCCTCGCCATCGACTGAAACATACTGAGCATCAAGGAACCGCACTAAAGCCTGGGCCATCGTCAATCGAATAGTTGTCATAGTACCTCCTAAATAGTTAATCGCTTAATGTAAACAAAATTAAGTAAAAATAAAGACTTTATTCGACATTTTCAGCCAATCGTTAAGTAAAATTAGTTAAGCGCTTAACTCCATTATACATACCGCTCCGCATTTTTCAATTCCTCTTCGAAAGAAAATTAAAAAAAAGCCGGAGCAGCTCGCCGCTCCGGCTTGACCTATACTATGAGACAACTTATTCATAAATGCGTATTTCAACGACTTCGGCACGTTTACCGCCGTTTGTTTCCTTCACAACAGCCCGGATCCGGTCTGTTCGGACCGATTTATCAAGAGTGTGAACCTTTTTGCGGGTCCGGTTCTCGTTGTCGCTCGCGACGGTAATCCATTCGCCATTCGCCCAGGCCTGAACGTCATATGATTTCACAACCTCGGGAATGATGAGGAACGGAGTCTCGTGGTGATGAAGATTAATAAGATCCTCATTCACATCATCGTTAAAAGTAAGATGAATTTCCTTCACATCCGCCGGCTCTTCAAGTGCTACCTCCACCCATTCTTCACGGCCTTCCGCAAGCGGCCGGGATACCCAGGTATGAGGGCCGCCATAAGGACGCGCATAACCGTCGATCACTTTTTCCGGCGCGTAAGCGCTTGTGCTAACCGCAAAACAGAAAGGCTTGCGGACAAGGCGTTTCATCGACCATTCAATGACAGGCTGATCCGGCTGATGATCCTCCAGATCGGAGCTGACGATCGGCTTTACTCCCCGCTCGAACGCTAACACACCGGTAACGGGAACGGCTGACGTATAGAGGCTGGCCGCTTCATTCGCACGAACAATGACAAACACGTTGCAAGACTCCATTCCAAACAGGGAGCTGTCTGCAGGTACATTCAGCCATTGCTTCTCGCCAGCTTCCACCTGGATGGTCAATACTTGTTTGAAGTTGGCGGGCACATAATTTTCAGGTCGGCCCGTATCCCATAGCTCAATGGTCAGGCTTGTTGACTCCGAAGCGGAGGCCAGAAGCGTTAAGCCTTCAAATCCCCCTTCCGCCGGGAACAACCATCCAATATCGGACGTAAGCGGGCAGGCTTCGGAAGGCTCATCGAGCCATATACCGGTCATCGTGCTGGAAGCGGTAACGGTTCCCTTCCTTGCAAGGTCAGCCGGATCCACGTTTTGCAGACCAATAATCGAGGCATCGGTGCGCAGCATCGTTTGCTGCAGCTCGGTCAAATGCTGCTCGCGCAGCTCTCGCGGCGTAACGCCTTTGATCACCGACAACGCAGCGCCAACGCCAGCCGCTTCCCCCATCACCGCACAAGTTGCCATGACGCGGGTTGTCCCGAAAGCGACATGCGATGCGCTGACATTACGCCCCGCAAACAGCAGATTGCTTACGTTTCGGGAGTATAAGGAGCCAAACGGAATATGGTAGATGCCATCGGCATGCAAATGCTTGGAGCCGCTTTCGGTCGCATACATCCCTTGCGGCGGATGCAGGTCGATGGACCAGCCGCCAAAGGCAATCCGGTCTTCGAACGGACGCTGCGAGATCACGTCATTTTGCGTCAGGATCGTATCTCCGAGGAACCGTCGGTATTCCCGTTTGCCCGGAATCGAGCCTACCCACTCCAGAGTCATATTCTCGGCTTCAAACTGGCCGGAATTCTTAATGTAATCCCAGATGCCATAAATAACCGACCATAACTCATCCCGGATCCGCTCGTTCTCATGAACCGTATCCAGCTCGCCGCCCCATTCTATCCACCAGTAATGGCAGCCGGAATCTCCGCTCCGGATGACGCGTTTGATCGGAATCGAGGTGGTTGTGATGTCTTTGGCAAAAGAAGGAGCAACAAACCTTACAGGCTTGCCGGTATCCTTCGTATAAAACAGCAGCGTGCTGCCAAGCGTAATATCGTCCGCAACTTCCGGTGCCCAGTCTTCTCCAAACTCATGACGGGCTTCACGCCCAATCCGGTATGCGGCTCCAGCCAGGAAGCCAACAAGTCCGTCTCCTGTACAGTCAAGGAAAACCTGACTCTCAAACGTAATCTCGCGCTCCGACCCCATCATCCAGCCCGTCACATTCCGGATCATTCGGGCATCCAGTTCGCCATCTGCTTCCACTTCTCTGACGTCCGTATTCATAAATAACGTCAGGTTAGGCTCCGCTCTTACCGCTTCCAGCAGCGTTACATCCCACAGATAAGGATTGCCTTCCGGATTCCGGTATTGGTTCTGAATAAACAACTCTCCCATTATGCCGGTCTCGCGGGCATAACGGTTTACGCCATGTCCTGTTGCGCCGCATACCCATACGCGCACCTCGGAGCTGGAATTTCCCCCAAGTACAGGACGGTTATGCACGAGCGCAACCTTTTGCCCCAATCTGGCCGCCGCAATTGCGGCACAAATGCCGGAAAGTCCTCCGCCAATAACCGTTACGTCGGATTTCACTGTCTCTTGTCTCATGAAATAAGCCTCCTTTAATTAGCCTTTAACGGCCGAACTGGACACTCCTTGGATAATGTATTTCTGACCAAGCAGGAAAATTAGAATCATAGGAATGATGGCGGCCGAAGAAGCGGCCATCATGCCGTTATAGTCAACGTTATTCTCGAGAACGAAATTCTGCAGGCCAAGAGGAATCGTATAAAGCTTGGGACTCTGCAGGAACACAAGCGCATTCTCATAATCATTCCATTGCCAGGAGAAATCAATAATGGCAAACGTCGCAAGCGCAGGCTTCGCAAGCGGCAATACCAGCCTGAAGAAAATCCGGAAATGACCGGCACCGTCAAGAAACGCTGATTCCGTAATCTCCTTCGGAATGCTGAGGAAAAACTGGCGGAGCATAAATACGCCAAAGATCGAGAACATGGCCGGCAGGATTAGTGCCCAATGCGTGTTGTAAATATGGAGCCAGTTAAACATAATAAACTTCGGTACAAACACGACTTGAGGAGGGATCATCATCATGGATAAATATACCATGAAGAGCGTATCCCTTCCTTTAAATTCCGTGCGTGCGAAGCCGTAAGCGGCAAGGGCAGACATAAAGACGGCACCGGCTGTGCCAATCACGGCAATCTTAAGCGAATTTATATAATAAGGAAGAAAATTGTAGCTTCCCGTCCAGATCCGCTTATGGCTGCTCCAGTCGAGCTTCGAAGGAAACCATTGCCGGAATACTTCGCTTGGGGTCTGGAAGGATGTGCTGAGCATCCATAAGAAAGGGACAATCATAAACAACCCTGCGATCAGCATTAGGATTGTGACGGAAAGCTTAAACGAGAGGTTCTTATTGGTTTCAATCATAGAGCTTGCTCCTCTCTAGTAATGGACCCAGCGTTTTTGGCCGACCCATTGGATGATGGTAATGACGAGAATAACCGCGAACAGGAACCAGGAAATCGTTGACGCATAGCCCATCTCGTAATAGCTGAATGCCGTTTTGTAGACGAACAGCGACAGAATCGTGGTGCTTCCGCTTGGGCCGCCGCCCGTAATCGCCTGGATAAGAGAGAAGGATTTGACCGTCATAATCAGACCCGTAATCAACAGCATAAATGTCGTTGGACTAACAAGCGGCCATACAATTCGCCATGTAATAGTCGCTCCCCCTGCACCGTCGATCCTCGCCGCTTCAAGCTGTTCGGTCGATATCTCCTGCAGGGCCGCCAAATAAATAATCATGTTGTAGCCTAACATGAACCAGATCTGTACCACGTCAATGGCGTACATCGCGGAGCCGGAATCCGCAAACCAGCCCGGAGGCGAGACAATGCCGATAAAACGGAGCACCTCATTAATCGGCCCTTGGGACGGCTGGAACAGCAGCATCCAGACAAAAGCAACGGCAACGCCGCTTGAAATATAAGGAAGGAAAAACATCCCTCTAAGTAACCCCTTTAAATACACGCTGCGGTTCAGCACAAGCGCAACGAGAAAAGCAAGTGCCAGCGAGATCGGCACGGACAGCAAGAAGATAACCGTATATTTGATTGACTTATAGAACTGATCATCGCCGAACATACGCGTCATATTATCCAAGCCGGTAAACTTCCAGTTTGGATTGGCGAACTGATAATTCGTAAACATCATCCCAAATGAGAACAGGGCCGGCAAAATAAAAAATGCCAGTATGCCCAGCATATTAGGCAAAATAAACACATAGCCAATCCAGCCTTGCTTCTGAATCCAGCTTTTCCTTTTCACAGAAAACGCCGCCTTTCTTCATCGTATAGAGCTTCCTGAATATAGCAAAGAGAGAAGAAGGAAGCGGGGGATCCTTCTTCTCTCTTGGGGGCTTTATCCGTATTCGGCTGGTTCGATTACTTCATATATTCCTGGTGACGTTTGGCCATATTTTTAAGCGCTGCATCCAAATCCTGCTCATTCAGGAAATACTTCTCGTACTCTTCCTTACGCGCATCAAGCGCCTGCTGCGGTACGCTCAACTGGAACGAAGGGAACTGGCCAAATACGACTTTGTTCATCGATTCCGTATCGTACTTATCTTCTACGCCTTTAAGCAGCAGATCCATGGCTTGTTTGCCGTCTACGCTTTTCGAGGACGGGATACGGCCGCCGCTTGCCATTGGCAGCATACCGCCGTCCGCATACCATTTCGCGAATTTCCAGGCAGCATCCTGATGCTTGGATTTCGCATTAACGGAAAGCACGTCGCCCAAACCGCCCGGATATTTGTAATCCTTTTGGTCAGCAGTTACTTTTGGAATCGTTGCGAATGCAATCTTAAAGTCATGCGGGAAGTTTGTCAGGTCATTCGCATTGCGGAAAATAAATTCCCCTGCGGACAGCATGGCCGCTTCGCCTTTCAGGAACATCGTATCAACCGGCATCTTGCTCGTTACTTGCTCGCCATACTCCGGTGTCGACTTGTCTGCAAACATCATGTCATGAACCGTTTGCAATTGCTTCTTCCACAGATCATTGTCGAAGTTGGAAGTTCCGTCCGGCTTCGTTACGCCAAGACCGGCAATCGTTCCGTCGATAGTGGCCGTAAATGCGGCATCATGCTGCAAAAGTCCGTATACCTTGTCTTTCTTCAGCTTGTTCGCGTACTCTCTTAAGTCATCCCAAGTCCAATCCACTGGCGGAATCGGAAGTCCCGCTGCGTCCAGCATATCTTTGTTCAGCCAGATAAACGCCATATTTTTCTTTGTAGGTATACCGTAATATTTGTCGCTGATTTTCCATTGCGCGGCATCCGAACCCATTTGGTCATCGATGTTGTAATCGGTTTTGCTGCTGAGATCCAATGCTACGCCAGCGTCAACACGCTTCTGCAAGCGGGTGAGCGTATAGTTGATGTACAGGTCTGCATCCTGGCCGGTCATGAGCGCTGTGTCCAGCTTCAGATTGCCTGGATCATCATTGACGTAGCGGACATATTCAACCTGGATATCCGGATTTTCCTTATTCCAGGTATCAATGACGGCTTGCGGGCCTGCCTCGGCAGGTACGGCTCCCCAAAGCGTGAGCTTCACCTTTTCTCCCGAGCTGCCTGCCGGTGATTCATTATTTGCCCCGGCATTCCCATTACTGTTGCCGTTGCTTCCGCATGCTCCAAGAATTGAAGCCGCCAAAGTCGCAATCAGTACTACCTTTAACCAACCTTTTCGTTTCATTCGTCTTCCCCCTTTTGAAGATGACTGGCCTATTTGCTACGTCTTTAACTTTATCACCAGCCCGGCGATCGGGGGATGAACAGCGTTTGGACATTCATAGAACGTTTTTTTGTTCTTTCCTATACTCGTTTGGCGTCACCCCGCACCACCGCTTAAAAATCTTGATAAAGTAATTGTCGTTCTCAAAACCGACATTCCGGCCAATATCGCTTACCGTCCGCTCCGTCTCAGCCAGCAGCATCTTGGCAGCCTGGATGCGGCGGTTCTGTATATAATGCGTTAGTGTTGTCCCGGTCTTCTTCTTGAACAAATCGCTGACATAGCTGGCATCCATGCGGATAAAATCAGCCAAACTCTTCAGCGTAATGTCCTCGGCGAAATGCTCCTCGATATAGGCAATAATCCGGTTCATCTCCGGATGATCCGTTGGCTCCTGCGCTGACTTCTCCGGGAACCACTTGTCCGCCTTGCGGAGCTTCTCCATTCTCGCAAGCTCAGCGGCCACCTTCTCCATTGCTTGCTTCAGTCCCGTCAAATCAAGCGAAAGCTTCATCAAATACCCTGAAGCTCCGTACTCTATCGCCTGGCGGGCGTACTCGAATTCACTGACTGCCGTCAGCATAACGAACCGGCATTCGAGGCCTTCCTCCCTTGTCAGCTGCAGCAACCGTACACCGTCCATGACAGGCATAAAGATATCCGAAATCACAACATCGGGCTGAAGCTCCCGGATCATCCCGAGTCCTTCTTCGCCATTAATCGCCTCTCCTATAATCTCAAACGGAAGGTTCGCCTTCGCAAACAGTTTGCGCAAGCTTGCTCTTGCATGCTGCTCATCCTCAACAATCAGTGTCCGCCACATGGGTATGCCCCTCCTTCACATAAGGTTTAGATAATAGCAGCGGGCAATGCATCGTAACCCGCGTTCCTTCCTCTGACGATTCCAGCACGAGACCTGACGGCTGATTTTTGAACATCAGCTCCAGGCTCTCCCGCAAGTTTTGGATTCCAATGCTTTTCCGTTTCCGGGTTGTCTGAACTTCCTTCGCTTTCTTGATGCCAATTCCATTATCGATGACTTCGAGAATCAACAGCCTGTTACGGCTCGAGGCACGTATCAGGATACGCCCTTCCCGCTGCGACTGCCCAAAGCCATGAAGCAGTGAATTTTCCACTAAAGGCTGCAGGCAGAATTTCGGAATGAGCGCATATTCCAGTTCGCCTTCAATCTCATATTGAAGCTCAATGCCATGGCCGAACCGCTTCCGCTGGATATCCATGTAAGATTCAATAAGGACGATCTCCTCCTTCAGAAGAATAAGATCAGCCTCCGCATTAAGCGTTGTTTCCAGGATTTTACCAAGCGCCACGCATATTTCATAGATATCATCTTCGTCTTTATCCAGCGCAATACTCTTGATCGTGTTGAGCGTATTCAGCAGAAAATGCGGATTCATCTGCCCCAGCAGCACCTGGAACCTTACAAATTGCTTCTGCCGCTCCTCCAGCTTTAACCGCTCCAGCAGACCGTTAATGTCTGCAATCATAGAGTTGAAGCTTCGGGTCAGAGCCAGTATTTCGCCCCGGCCCTGCTCCGGCAGCTTCGCCTTCAGATTGGATTTGACCGTCGTCTCCATCTTGCGCTGAAGCAGCTTCAACGGTCCGGTAACCGTAGACGAGATGAAATAGATCATAATGACAAACAGGATCAGAATTACGGAATAGACGGCAAAAGAGCGTTTTTTCTGCTTGTCCACTTCATTAAACAGCAAAGACAGAGGAACCTTCTTGACGAGATAACCGTCAAGCTCCTGAATCTTGCTGTACGTATACATCATCCGGTTATCCAGAATCGACTTGGAGGAGGAATCATCCTCCCCGCTCCGGCCGGCAGCTGCGATTGACGCAGCTACAACGGACGGCACACTCTCTCCGGATGCGGATTGAAGTATCGTATTTCCGCCGGCATCCAGCAGGAAGTAGGCGCCTTCCCCGCCGCTGCCTTGTGTTTTCTCCGCAAACCATTCCTCATAATCGATGCTGAACCGTCCATACGCAAAAGGCTTCAGTCCGTCATCCCTCATCACTTCATAAAGGCTGAGCATCCGGTTGCCTTTCGTCTCGCGTATTTCTGTCGATTGATCATTCGTCTGCCAGATATAGCGCTGTCCGTCCTCCTTTTTCAGCTGCTGTACCCAAGGCTCCGAGCTGATCTCCTCGTAATTCAGAGAGTTCTCCGGCGTATAGGAGGTGTAAGCGTTTCCTTTCAAATCAATAAGGGTGTAATAAACCGTTGCTCCCGTAAGGAAGAAGCTGTTTTCGATGCCGGCGAATTTATTCTCAACAATTTTTTTGCGGTTAATGACATCATATTGCTCCGGCTTCTGCATGACCTGACGAAGCACAGAATCCTGCTCCAGCAGCATCCCTGTCTTCATCACAAGACTCATTAATTCAACAAGATCGGTCTTGATCTCTTCGAGCTGCTCGATATTCTTGTCCGAAGCATTCCGTTGAAGCAGTTCTTCCGTCTCTCGGAAGTTATACAGGAAAAGTAATGCGATAGGCACAAGAAGGAAGATCAGGAGGGAAAGCAATATCCGGTTTTTAAACGTGTCAGGCGTTATTCGTCGGAACCATCGGGTCAGCATAAGTGCTCAGTCCTCCACTTGAATGTATACCTCTCAATGTACTTGACAGGTATGCCCGTTCGCAAGGGGGCATAACAACAAAAGCGGCTGTGACGGGTAATCCGCACAGCCGCTCAAAAGTATATCGTTATTTCTTGCCATACTTGTTCTTCTTCTCGGTCGAGAATGGAATCGGAATCCCGTTAATCTCATTGTGCAGGACGTTGCGGAAGACAAAGGCCGCTACATGATTATAGTTGCCGTAGAAGTCTGACAGATCATCATTAAAGAACTGCACAACTCTGATCTTAAACACCGGATAAACAAAGGTAGTGCCAAATATCGTCCGGAGGGCGACAAAACGGAAGAAGCGGTTCGTCCGGAACGCGATTCGGTGCAATGCGGCCAATTCCTTTGCCGTCAGCGAGCGCGAAATCGGGCTGACCTGCTTGCCGCTGCTCATTACCTTCACTTTAATGCTGATCTCGCCGATAACTTTTTCGGGAACAATGAGAGTAGCTAATGCTTTGGCTTTCTTAAACCCTTTAACATGTAGGACAATCTGGAATTGACCGTCGCCATGATCCTGCAAAGGACTGACCCGTACAAGCGGATCCTTGCCAACCGAATGCTTAATCTCGTTGAAATACGTAAATTCCGGAGGTGATAAGCTAATTCTCGCTTTCTTGTTCATGGACATGATAAAGCTCCTCTCTCCTATGAGCGTTACTAGCATCATATTTTCAGAGAGAGGAGCCTGTTTCCGCAATCATCCAGTCAGGACAACTATTTTTCTATGAATCGGCGTCTGTGAAAATGAAATAAGTACAGCCTTGCATGGCTTCGAATCCGCCATCCACAAGAGCAATAGCAGTTCCCTTGTCATCCTCAACACGGAACGGCCGTTTATACCTGATTGTGCAGGAGCCGCTTTTCTTCGCCTCAATGACCGCCTGCTTCAGCCTGCCGTCAGCCCACTCGATGGATACAATATAACCGCCTCTTGCCTTCAAGCCGCCGATTTGCCCATCTGCCCAAGCAGCTGGCAGTACAGGCAGCAGTTCGATATAGCCCAGATGGCTTTGGATGAGCAGCTCGGCAATACCAGCGCTGCCGCCGAAGTTTCCATCAATCTGGAAAGGCGGGTGAGCGTCAAGTAAATTAGGATAAGTGGATCTTGCAAGCAGCGTCTGAACAGCGCCATACGCCTGCTTGTCATCCTTCAGACGGGCAAACAGATTGAGCAGCCATGCACAGCTCCAGCCGGTATGTCCCCCGCCGTTCGCAAGTCTGCGGTCCAGGGAAGCCACCGCGGCAGCGAGCAGCTCCGGCGTATCTTCATTGATCTCCTTGCCCGGATAAACACCATACAAATGAGAGACATGGCGATGGCCAGGTTCGCTCTCCTCGAAATCCTCATACCATTCCTGCAGCTGGCCATAGCGGCCAATCTTGTAAGACGGAAGACGATCTAATGCCGCAAGGAGCTCGTCACGAAATGCCGTCTCCTCCTTGCCAAGTACATCTATAGCCTCCAGACAGTTATGGAACAAATCACGGATAATGGCGATATCCATCGTGGAACCAAACGATACGCTGCATGCCTCTCCGTCCGCGGTCAAAAATTTATTTTCCGGCGAGGTTGACGGATTAGTTACTAGAACGCCATCTGGGCCCTCAATCAGCCAATCCAGGCAGAACAAGGCGGCGCCTTTCAGCAGCGGATATGCTTGCTCTCCGAGAAACTCTTTATCCATGTTGTACAAATAGCTTTCCCATACCTGACGGACAAGCCATGCTCCGCCAAGCGGCCAGAAGGCCCAGCTTGCGCTTCCGCCGGTTGGCGTCGTCATGCGCCATAAATCCACATTATGATGGGCGGTCCAGCCGCGGCTGCCATAATGGATTCGTGCCGTACGCGAACCGCTCTCGCTCATTTCCTGCAGCATCATAAACAGCGGTTCATGGCATTCACTCAAGTTGCACACTTCCGCCGGCCAATAGTTCATTTGCGTATTGATATTAATCGTATAGTCACTATGCCAAGGAGGAGAAACATGGTGATTCCAGATCCCTTGCAGGTTTGCAGGTTGCGTTCCCGGTCTCGAGCTTCCCATTAGCAGATAACGGCCGTAATGGAAATAGAGCGCTTCCAAATGCGGATCCTGTTTCGTTATCTGATATTCATTGAGCCTGCGGTCTGTTGGCTTGTTGTCCTCTGTATTTGGATTAGACAAGGAGAACGATACGCGGTCAAATAACAAACGGTGATCTTCCGCATGTCGTTTACGCAGTGCTTCGTACCCGCGGGCAACCGCAGCTTGAAGCTGGATATCGCAGCGTGCCGAGCAAGCCTCATGATCCGGGGACTGATTATAGCCGGCGAATCCTGTCTCAGCAGCCAAATACAAGTTAAAATACGTTGCATGCCGGACTTGCACGGCTTTCTCGCCGCTGCTGACCGTTCCGTCCGTCTCCACTTGCACGCGAATCTCAAACGGCAATCCAAGTCCTTCCTCGTACAGAACGTCCATGGGATGATCTTTATGATAATTGCCGGCCACATGGCTTGGAGCTTGTCCGATCAGATGCAAACGCCCGTCACCGGCATTCTCGAGCTTGTATTGAAGCAAGGAATCAATCACGATGTCGCGGTTCATCTCACCACCGGATGCCTCATACCGGACGACCAGCACTTGATCCGGCGTGCTCGCGAAATATTCGCCATGAATGCTTGCATCCCCATCACGATAATGAACGGAAGCAATACCCTCATTTAAGCGCAGCTCTCTCCGATACGCCGATAAGGCAGTATCGGAATCCTCACGGCGAATAATGGAAAGGCCTCCAAGCGGCAAATACGGCTCTACGTCCCGGCCTTGCATCGTGGATTCAATCAATTTCTCGGCTTCCGCATATTTCCCGGAAAATATAAGCTGCCTTGCTTTAACCAAGTATCTTTGCGCTTCATAATTGATCGGATCGCGCTGAAAACCGGCCCACAACGTATCCTCATTCAGCAGAATCTGATCGGTTTCCGTACCTGCGAATAGCATCCCGCCAATCCGGCCGTTGCCAATCGGCAATGCTTCTTCCCAGACTGATGCCGGCTGCTCATACCATAGCTTCCAATCCCGTGTTGTCCCCATCGTTCATCCTCCGTCTCCCGACGCGAAAGAGAGCCCGCAAAATTCGGGCCCTCTTATCGTCAAAATCTTATTATTCGTTCCAAAGTTTAACGCGTGCTTTAACCAAATCTTCACGGATGCTTTCTGCTTTCTCAACATCAGCTTTGACCAGCTCTTGCTGGTAGGCATCCCAAATTTTATCAAAGTCGGCCGGTTTAGCCAAGATTGCTTCAGGAATACGTTTCCAAGTAATGTCTGTCAGTTTTTTCTCGATAACTACCGCTTCGCTGTCGCCAGGAACCGGAATGTTCCAAGCTGCACCCCAAGGCTTAACTTTGAACTCTTCTTCTTTAGGGAACAGATCTTTCCAAGTTGTCGCTTTGTAAGCTTTAAGAACTTCTTTCTCTACATCGTTAAAGCCGGCTACGATTTGCTCTGGGAAGTTTGTTGTGTAGTAGTTGCCGCTTGGATCTTTCACGCCGTCGCCGTAGTGGCCGCTAAGCAGGTTGTAAAGACCAATGCCTGTTTCTTTCGTGAAGTTTGTTGCGTCATTAATTTTACGATCGTTAACTTCTTGTGGAATAACGCGTTTGCCGTCAACGACATTGTAATGCTTGCCTTCAATACCCCAGTTCATAAGCACTTGGCCTTCATCGGAAGCGAGGTAGTCAAGGAATTTAATTGTACGAACCGGATCCGGATTGTCTACGGAGATCGCTACGCCGCTGCCAGCCATGAAGCCAGTTGGCCAGAACGAAGTTTCTTTGAACTCTTCAGACATAGTAACTGGATAATGACCGTAGCCGTAATCAAATTTACCTTCCGCCTTCAGAGCTTTCTCGCCGTCACCATAATCCCAGTCTTGGTCAATTAGACCAAGTACGCGGCCGGAAGCGATTTTCGCTTTGTATTGGTCATACTTTTGAACGAAGCTCTCTGGGTCCAGCAAGCCTTCAGCGTTCATATGGTTCAGCCATTTGAAGTATTCTTTCTCTTCCGGACGACGGAAGTGGTAGGTTACTTCTTGCGTATCAATGTCGATATAGAATTCGCCGTCATCCGAACCGCCAGTAGTAGCAAACGCAGGGTTCGTTACCGAGATGTACATATGCCAGTCGTCAGCATTCAGCGTCAGACCGATATTCGGGTTGCCGTTCTCGTCTTTTGGATGAAGGGCAAGGTAGTCTTTGATCGCTTTCTCGAAATCTTTAACGGTACGAATTTGCGGGTAGCCCAGTTCTTTTACAACGCGGTGCTGCAGCTCGAAGCCGCCGCCTGCGTTGAAGGATGTCTGTCCAATGCCGTTATAAGAAGGGATAACATAAATGGCTTGGTCTTCATCGTTGTATTTCAGACGGCTCATTTGACCTTCGAACAATTTTTTCAGGTTAGGAGCATGTTTATCAATCAGATCAGTTAAATCAAGTACAGCACCTGCGTCAACAAATTTAGCGATGCTTTGTTTGGCGCTGATCAGGTCTGGGTACTCGCCGCTTGCCGCAATCAGGGACGATTTTTGAACCGCATCACCTACTGCGAATTCTGCATCAAGAGTAATACCTGTTTTCTCTGTAAGGTTTTTACCGATTTCGTCCTGCATATTAGCCCAGTTCGGTGATGGATCTTCGCTGTAATACGTCAATGTGAGCGGCGAAGTATCTTCCGGCGCAGCCGATTCCGTACCTGTATTGTTGCCGGAGTCCGGACTAGCAGTGTTTCCATCATTATTGTTATTGCTGCCGCATCCAGCCAGCAATCCGGCAACTAACGTCGTAGACAATGCCAGGCTTGACCATTTACTGATTTGATTCATGAAATAACCCTCCTATATATTTATGAAATCCATATTGTATTAACGGGTTTCCCCAGGAATACCGCTTCTAAACCTTTTGACTAGCCTTTGACTGCGCCTAATGTCATCCCTTTAACGAAGTATCTTTGCAAGAAAGGATATACCAGCAGGATTGGAACGGTAACGACGATGGTAATCGCCATTTTTACGGATTCAGGCGAGACGGTCGACATCATCTGTGTCATGTTCGTATTGTGGATGTCCACGTTATTGCCCGTTGTTGTACTTTGCAGCACTTTCATCAGCTCGAACTGAAGCGTTGTTAAGTGATCGGCCGAACCGTTGTACAGATAAGTGTCAAACCAGGAATTCCATTGTCCAACCGCCAGGAAGAGCGCGATAGTAGCAAGCGCCGGCTTCGCCATCGGAAGAATGATGCGCCAATAGATCGTGAAGTCATTCGCGCCGTCGAGCTTGGCCGACTCTTGCAGCGCATATGGGATGCCATCCATAAAGGAACGGATAACGAATACGTTAAAGGCACTTACGAGACCTGGCAGAATATATACAGCGAACGTTCCCATCATGTTCAAGTCGCGGATCAGGAAGTATACCGGAATCAATCCCCCTGATACATACATGGTCAGCGCAAGGAATATGGAGACGAATTTGCGTCCCTGGAAATCCGGCCGGCTCAGCGTGAACGCGAGCATTGAAGCGCTGATCAGACCAACCACCGTACCGGCCACCGTCCGGAGAACGGAGATTTTAAAGCCGGTAATCAAGCCGCTGAAGGAAAAGATTACTTTATAGTTTTCCCAAGTCAAATCACGCGGGAAGATCGTAATTCCGCCTCTTACACTGTCTACAGAGTCATTGAATGAAAGAGCAAGCACGTTCAGGAACGGATACAAAGTGATGATCATAACGAAGAGAACAAATACGTATACGAACACACTCAGAAGCCGGTCTGACAGAGGCGCGCTGCCCAATAGTCCTTTTGATTTCATGGTTGCACTCCCCTTTACATGATGCTTTCTTTAGTAATTTTCTTAAACAGTCCGTTAGCTGCGAAGAGCAAGATAATACTTACTACCGAGTTGAAAATATTAACGGCTGTACCAAACGAGTAACGGCTCATCTGCAAGCCATATTCAAGTGCATACAAGTCAAGGACTTGCGAATAATCTCGAACGAGATTGTTGCCAAGCAGGAACTGCTTCTCAAAGCCGATTTGAATCAAGTGACCGATCGACATAATGAGCAGGATAACAATCGTCGAACGTATGCCCGGCAGCGTAATGTGCCAAATCTGGCGGATACGGTTCGCACCGTCTACCCTTGCTGCTTCATACATCTCTTGGCTGATCCCCGCAATAGCCGCGAGGTAGATAATCGTATTCCAGCCCATCTCTTTCCACACATCCGAGATGGTTACGATTCCCCAGAAGTAATGCGGCTTCGCCAGGAACTGAATCGGCGTATCGATAAGACCAAGCCACATCAGAATCTCATTGACTGTACCGTGATCGGCCGACAGCATCTTGGATACGATACCCGCCACAACAACCCAGGATACAAAGTGAGGCAAATACGATATCGTTTGAGCGAACCGTTTGAATGCCATGCTCCGGACTTCATTAAGTAAGACCGCGAATATAATCGGGACTGCGAAGCCTGCGATAATGCCCATAAAACTCATCGCGAGCGTATTTCGCATAACCAGGTAGAACGTATCGTCCTGGAACAAGGTTTTGAATTGATCGAAGCCTACCCAATCCTGCTCCCAGAAAGATCTGGCCGGTTTAAATTTCTGGAAGGCCATTGTCCAGCCCCAAAGCGGATAATAGCTGAAAACAAACACCCAGATTACAAAAGGCAGCGACATCATGTATAAGTATTTGTTACGGATAGCTGTTCTCCAAAAATTACTCTCTTTTTTTCTCTTGTGCGTCTGCTGCGGAACGCTTGTTGTGACCGCTTTCATCGGAATCCCTCCTGCCTTATGCATTTATGATAACGGATTCACGGGAGATTCCGGTACCCAAAGGATTTGGCATAAAATCATATAAAAATTAGTGTAAGCGGATTCACGATATATAAAAAACGCATGGTTTCTCAGGGGTGAGAAAACCACGCGTTCTTCTTACGATTCTCTCTTCTTGTAAACAGACGGAGAAGAGCCGACATACTTGCGGAATTTGCTGTGGAAATAATCAACGTTCGCGTAGCCGACCATTTCCGCAACCTGATACACCTTTAGTCCTTGCTCAAGTAAGATTTTCGCTTGTTCCATCCGTACTTTATCCAGATACGTGTTGAAGTTTTCCCCTGTAACCTGCTTGAACAGCTTGCCAAGATACGCGCTGTTATAATTAAATAGTTCGGCAAGCGTCTCCATTTTGAGGTTCTCCTTGTAATTCCGGTGAATAAGATCGATCATGCGGTTGATCTGCTTATCCGCCGAACTGTTATCTAGAGAATCGGCAATCTCCTCAATAATGGCTGTAACCCGCCGGATCAGCGAATGGAAGCGGTATTCCCGGTACAGCTCCGGAATCCGGAGACGATAATCCCGGATCGGAAGCTCAGGGCGCTTGGAAGCGAGCTTATCGAGAACAGCCGATACCAATTCCACAAACGCTGCCTTGATTTCGGCTTCTCCGAATTCCATCGCCTTCATCGCTTCGGCGGACTCTTCGATTAATTGCCGGATGGCATCCCTGTTCACAATCTCAAGAGCCAGATACAGCTTCTCCGCAATCCCCGTCCAGTCAAGCTTCGTTTCATAAATCCTTCCGGTCTGCAGCATATCCTCCCGCATGATATTGCCGCCTTCCAGGAAGAACCTGCACTTCATCCGTTCCAGCGCCTTCTGATAAACGCCCGGGAGATCCGCATAGCGGGCTGCCTTGCCGCCAGACACGACAGTGAAGTCTGAAGCGAATTCTTCGCAGGCACCGGCAATCATCGCATGCACGTCACGGCGGAAGGCTTCATTGTCCAGGCATTTGTTCAATAAGATGAGCACATACGGCTCCATTCCAATAGCGAGACCTGCCCCGGATTGCTCAAGCCGTTCGGAGAGTCTGCGCTTGAGCTGGGCAAGTCCTGCCGTATCCTCTTCACTTCGTTCATACGTCTTGATCAGGAGCAGTTCATACTCCTTCCAATCCAGGGACGTTGGCGGCTGCGACACATTGCCGGCTAAGCTCCCTTGGGCAAGCAGCTGCTTCAAGTTCTCCTCCGCATTTCCTTGATGCTCATCCTGCCGCTTCCGGCGGGCTTCATATTCAAGATCCAGCTCTTTCTTCAGCGAATTCAAGTAATCCATCAGCTCATCTTCATCAACAGGCTTTAACAAATAACCGTCAATACGTTGGACAATGGCCTGCTTGGCATATTCGAAATCGGCATAGCCGCTTAGAATCAGGACATGCATCGTACCGCCATTCTCGCGGATCGTCTTGATTAGCTCCAGCCCGTTCATCTCCGGCATCCGAATATCCGCAATGATGAGATCCAATTCATGCTGTTCACACTTAAGCAGGGCATCCTTGCCGTTTGCTGCGGTGTCTACAACTTCATAGCCGAGGCTCTCCCATTCCAGCAAGGTGCGAAGTCCTTCCCGGATCATCGGTTCATCGTCTACAAGCATTACTTTATACATACAAATCCTCCCCAAAAGGTAAGGTGAAGGAGACCTTCGTCCCTATACCCGGTTCACTCTCGTATTGAAGCCCATGCTCCGGCCCGTACGTCAGCTGCAGCCGCAAATGGACGTTGCGCAGACCAATTCTGTTATTCTCTGCATCTTCCGTTTCATTCAAATGCTCGGTCAGTTTATCAATCTTTTCGCGGGTCATTCCCGCTCCGTTATCTATAACATCAATCCGGACGTAATCGCCTTCCCTTGCCGCACGGACCGTTACTTTGCCGCCTTCCATCTTGTTCTCGAAGCCATGAATAACGGCATTCTCTACAAGCGGCTGAATAATTAGAGGCGGAATAGACACCCTTTCGACAGCCGGATCTACATGGAGTTCATAAGATAACCGGTCCTCATATCTGAATTTCTGAATATCCAGATAACAGCGTACAATATCCATCTCGTCAGCCAGATGAGTCATCCGCTGCGTCACCTCAATGCTGCGCCTCATCAGCTTGCCAAGCAGGCGGACAACCTGCGATATTTCCTTTTCTCCTTTCAAATGAGCCTTCATCCGGATCGACTCCAGCGCATTAAACAGGAAGTGGGGATTAATCTGGCTCGCCATCATCTTCAGCTTGATTTCATTTTGCTTGGATTCAAGCAGGCTCTTCATCTTGTTCGTTTCCTGAACTTCCTCAACCAGATCGTTAATGCTCGCTACCATGGAATTAAATTGCCTGGACAGCTGGCCGATCTCATCCTTGCCGTCAATCTGCATGACGATATCCAGCTTGCCGGTAGCCACCTTCGTAATATGCTTGCTTAAGCGGAGCATCCGCTTCGTGATAATGGTTGATACGCCAATAATCAGAAATATCGCGATAATGAGACTTACAGAAATAACGGTAAGAGCGAGGGAATTAATCCGGTTGGCATCAGCCACAATGGTATCTACGGAAAATACAGAGATAATGCGGAGCGTATTCCCGCTTGCTTCCGGCACAATTGCATCGATCAATACCCGAGAGGCTTGTCCGTCGATATCCGCGGAATACATACCGCTTTTCTCCTCCGTAATGCCTTGCTCGAAGTCGATTTCCTGCAGCGTTTTCCCCGTCCTGCCAATCCGGTTGGCCGCTACGATGCGGTTCTCCTCGTCCACAATCATCGTCTCGAAGGATTCCTGATTCAAGATACTGTTCAGCATCGTCATATTAAGCGTAATGACTAATACGCCGCTTGTATTATTACTGGAGAAGTTAATTTCCCGGACCAGACTCAAATAATTCCGTTTGTCGCGCTCGTCCTCAAGAAAATACCAGTTCACTCCGCTGCCCGGGGACAATGCCTTCTTATACCACGCGGAGTCCTTGATCGACTTGTCAGGCTGTATGAAGTCCCAGTTATTAAGCATCGTCGGATTTTCCATATAGAACCGGATATTCGCCACTTCATCATGCTGCTGGCGGATCTCGTTAAAATCCGTGTATTCCCGGTAAGCCTTAACGACCTCGTACGTCGATTCATAACGCCGGTTCGTCACGGCCTCCAGCCGGCTGTTCTCCAGACGGTAAGCACTGTCATAAGCCACATTCATCAGCTCGGTTGTCCTTGCCTTAACACGCTGTACGTTTGTATGGGTCTGCTCCATCGCATTATCCAATGCCATATTGCGCAGCTCGTTTGTCAGGAACACCCCAATAATCAGAATGGGGATGAACACAACTACGATACAGGATAGGATGAGCTTTGTTCTCAATTTCACATTATTAAGCAGGTGCGAGAACATCTGAAACATCTTGCAAGCCCCCTGTTACGATCATGAAAAATTTGATTGCGTTTACATTCTAGGGGTTTAACCGCTAATTGTACAGGGATTTTATCTCCAATTGTTCGGGTATGAACTGGAGCGCCCGCATGTTAGAATTTTTGAAACCCCTTACAATTAAAGGAGCTGACTTTTGTAATGTCTCAAAATTCCGAGCAGAACTTCCCATTTCAAAACCCCGACCTGCCGCTTGAGCAGCGCGTTAATGATTTGGTTAACCGTTTCACCCTGGAAGAAAAAATCAATCTGATGTGCCAATACCAGGACGAGATCACTCATCTTGGCGTAAAAGCCTACAAACACGGAACAGAGGCTGCGCACGGTATGGCCTGGCTGGGTGAAGCAACTACCTTCCCTCAGCCGATTGGTCTGGCTTGTACCTGGGATAAGGAGCTGCTCCGCAAAGTCGGCGGCGCTATCGGCGATGAAGCCCGCGGCTTCTATCACCGCAACCCCGCCCATAACGGTCTGACTCTGTGGGCGCCAACCGTAGATATGGAACGTGATCCGCGCTGGGGCCGTACCGAAGAAGCTTACGGTGAAGACCCGCACCTGACAGGCAAGATGTCCGCCGCTCTCACGCAAGGGATTCAAGGAGACCATCCGTTTTATGTGAAGGCGGTTGCATCCCTCAAGCATTTCATCGGCAACAATAACGAAATTAACCGCGGAGAATGCTCGGTCAGCCTGGATCCGCGCAATAAGCATGAGTACTATTTGAAAGCGTTCGAAATTCCGTTCAAGGAAGGCGGAGCGCTCTCCATGATGACCGCCTACAACTCGGTGAACGGCGTTCCTGCCAACATCAATCCTGACGTGAACAACATTGTTAAACGGGACTGGGGCATGAACGGTTTTGTCGTCAGCGACGCTGGTGACGTGCTGGGCACGGTTAATGATCATCATTATGTTGATACGTACAAAGAAGCGGTTGCGCTGACGATCAAAGCCGGTGTAGACAGCATTACCGACGATCACCCGATCTCGAAGCAGGCGATCCGAGACGCTCTGGCAGAGGGTATGCTGACCGAAAATGATCTCGACAATGCGCTCCGTAACACGTTCCGTGTCCGATTCCGTCTAGGCGAATTTGATCCGGCATCACGCAATCCTTATGCGGCTATCGATGAATCCGTCATTATGAAGCCGGAGCATGCCGAGCTGGCTCTTGAGTCGGTACGCAAAAGCATCGTCCTGCTCAAAAATAACGGCATCCTGCCGCTTTCAGCAGATAAGCTGTCCAAAGCAGCCGTAATCGGCCCGCTTGCCGGCATCGTCTACCGCGACTGGTACAGCGGCCTGATGCCATACGCCATTACACCGTTTGAAGGCATCAAAGCAAAAATGAATGGTCCTGATCAATCGGTAACGCTGGCTACCGGCAGCGACCGGGTGAAGCTCAAATCGCTGAAAAACGGCCAGTATGTGAAACATACGGAAGGCGAGAAAAATCCGCTTGCCGCCAATTCGCAAGGCTCCGATTCTGCCGATTTGTTCGAAACAACCGACTGGGGCTGGGACAGCCATACGATCGTTGCGGAGAACAACAAGCTGTATTTGACAACAGATGATGAGAAAATCACCGCATCCTCCGAGCATATTTGGGAGTGGTTCACGAAAGAAGTGTTCCACGTCCGCCCGCAGCAAGACGAGAATGTTGTAACCTTTACGACCTGGAACAACCGTCCCGTTACGGTTAACGCCGAGACCGGCGCTCTTGAAGTGCAAGACGGCGATGCAATTCTCGCCGAACCTTTCGCGGTAGTAAAAGAAACCGACGGCTTGCAGGAAGCTGTTGCTGCTGCCCGCCATTCGGAAGTTGCTGTTGTTGTTGTCGGTAACCACCCGCTCATTAACGGCAAAGAGACGATTGACCGCCCTGACCTGACGCTTGCGGCTTATCAGGAAAAGCTGATCCGCGAAGTCCATGCCGTTAATCCGAATACCGTTGTGGTTATCGTAGGCAGCTATCCGTTTGCCATGCCTTGGGTGCAAGAGAACATTCCAGCCGTCCTGTATATGTCGCATGCGGGCCAAGAGCTTGGCCGCGCCCTGGCGGATGTCCTGTTCGGCGATTATAATCCGGCTGGCCGCGTTAACATGACCTGGTATGAGTCGGCCGACCAGCTTGGCGAATTTATGGACTACGATATTATTAAAAGCGAACGCACTTACCAATATTTTGCCGGTCAACCGTTATATCCATTCGGCCATGGTTTGTCTTACAGCCGTTTCCAATATGACGACCTGAAGCTCGAACAGTCGGCAGACTCCGTTACCGTAAGCTTCCGTGTAACGAATACAAGCGATGTTGACGGTGAAGAAGTCGTTCAGCTCTATACAAAAGCTTTGGAATCCCGCGTGAAACGTCCGCTCAGACAACTCCAATCGTTCGAGCGCATGACGCTTGCTGCTGGAGAATCTGCAGAAGTACGCTTCGAGCTGGACCGTTCCTCACTCGCCTTCTGGGATGTCACCAGAAACAAGATGTGTGTTGAGCAAGGCAGCTATGCGTTCCTCGTTGGCGCATCCTCCGGCGATATCCGCCTGGAAGGTACAGTAAGCGTAGCAGGTGAAATTATTCCGCCGCGTAATCTGTCCCAGGTGACGGCTGCCGTTAACTATGATGACTACTCGAATATCATCATCAGCGACAACACTGAGGGCGGCGACAGCGCTGCTGCAACTGCATCCGGCGCTTGGCTTCGCTTCGATGACGCTGCGCTTGGCGAAGAGATTGGCTTCTTTGAAGTAAGAGCTTCCTCTGCTAATGGCGCAACCATTGAGATTCGTCTGGATGCTCCAGACGGTCAACTAGCCGGCAGCTGCACGTTGCAAGCCGGTTCAGCGAATTGGCAAACGACCTCCTGCTCGATTGAGCAAGCAGCCGGTCACCGCAGCGTGTATCTGGTTGTTCATGGCGACGGCGAAACGAAGCTAGGCTGGTTCCGCTTCGGCAAATAGGGTATGACAAGACCGGAAGGGTGATGACGCGCAAGCTTCACGCCCCTCCGGACTTTTTTACTAGTGTAACACTGCAAATTGGCAAACAGCCGCTTACTCCTAGGAGCAAGCGGCTTTTCCCTTTTCACTTCGTATCATTTAATTACAGCTTAACAATAATCTTGGAACCGGATTGAGGGGTAAGCTTCATGCCCTCCGGCGTTTTTTCTGTGTCGGCACCCTCAACAGACGTCGCTTGCTCAATGCCGCGCAGAACAGCTTGCCATGGCTTGCCTGTTCCCTCGTAGCTGATCTCAATCGTGCTTCCCGTACGAACGGCTGTTGCAGTCGCCTGCGGCTTGCCGTTCAGATCATGGATGACAGCAGCAGCTGTAGCCCCGTCTTCCAGCTCGAACAGGTGCAGCGTTACGTTATCCGCATAATCATAATCCGGCTTCTGGTTGTTGCTGCCGATCGCAAGAAGCGTATTCGGACGAACGAGCAACGGAATCGAGCTGTAGCCGTGATGCTCTTCTACCCATTTACCGCCTTCAATTGTCTTGCCATCGATCAAGCTGGTCCATTTGCCTGCCGGTACATAGTATTTCACTGTACCTTCCGTGTTGAAGATTGGAGCGACAAGCAGGTTCTCGCCGAGCATGTACTGGCGGTCCAGATAATGAGTGGTTGGATCTTCCGGGAATTCCAGAACCATCGCACGCATCATAGGAAGACCCTTCTCCGTTGCTTCAACCGCATGGTTGAACAGGTAAGGCATCAAGCTGCTCTTAAGCTCGGTGAAGTAACGAAGGACATCAACGGATTCCTCGTCAAACAGCCAAGGCACGCGGTACGATTCATTGCCGTGCAGACGGCTGTGCGAGCTGAGCATGCCGAATGCAACCCAACGTTTGTAGATATCCGGTGGAGCTGTCCGTTCGAAGCCGCTGATATCATGGCTCCAGAAGCCAAAGCCCGACAGGCCGAGCGACAAGCCGCCGCGGAGCGATTCCGCCATCGAATCATAGTTCGCCGAGCAGTCCCCGCCCCAGTGAACCGGGTACTGCTGGCCGCCGGCAGTAGCCGAACGCGCAAACAGCATGGCTTCGTTTTTGCCGCGGTTTTCTTCCAGCACTTCAAATACCGCTTTGTTATACAGCTGAGTATAGTAGTTGTGCATTTTCATCGGGTCAGAGCCGTCGAAGTAGACAACGTCAGTCGGAATACGCTCGCCGAAGTCTGTTTTGAAGCAATCAACGCCCATATCCATCAGACGTTTCAGATGACCTTTGAACCATTTCACGGCATCCGGGTTCGTGAAGTCAACCAGACCCATGCCCGCTTGCCATTTGTCCCATTGCCATACGCTGCCGTCTTTCGTGCGAACCAGATAGCCGTTCTCCATGCCTTCCTGGAACAGCGGCGATTTCTGCGCGATATAAGAGTTGATCCATACGCAGATGCGGAGACCGCGTTCTTTCAAACGGCGAAGCATGCCTTCCGGATCCGGGAACATGTCGGCATCCCACTCGAAGTTGCACCATTCATATTCTTTCATCCAGAAGCAGTCGAAGTGGAAGACATGAAGCGGAAGATTACGCTCTGCCATTCCTTCGATAAAGCTGTTTACGGTAGCTTCATCATAGTCAGTGGTGAACGATGTTGTCAGCCAAAGGCCAAACGACCAAGCCGGCGGCAATGCCGGTTTGCCTGTTAATTTGGTGTAGTTGTCGAGCACGTCCTTCAGCGTGTTACCGCCAACGATGAAGTATTCCAGATGCTCGCCCGGCACGCTGAAGCCTACCTTCGATACGACTTCAGATCCGATCTCGAACGATACGCGTTCCGGATGATTGACGAATACGCCGTAACCTCCGCTGGACAGGTAGAAAGGTACGTTTTTATACGCTTGCTCGGAGCTTGTGCCGCCGTCTTCGTTCCAGGAATCAACGACTTGACCGTTCTTGATAAACGGCGTGAAGCGCTCGCCAAGGCCATATACTTGCTCGCCTACGCCAAGATCAAGCATTTCTCGGAAATAAGGCGTTCCGTCTGTATCTTTAATGCAAGCTGCACCTTTGTTCGCTGTGCCTGTCAGTCTGCGGCCGTTTTGGAAAAATTCAAGGCCCCATGACGGCGACTTGCGAATTCTTGCTTGCAGTCCGCCGCTCTGCAAAGTGGCAAACTCTTCGCCGTTCTCGAACACAGGCTTTGTTTCTGCATTTTCAATGATTTCAAAGTCGGGTCCAACCTGCTTCTTGCCTGCATGGTGGATCCAGCGGACGCGGATAACATCCGGAATCGGAGAGCTGATCTCTGCTGTGAGCAGCGTACCGTTCAGCGTGTCCCCTTTAATTTGAATCGGCTTTGTTGCGCAATAGGCCGTTACTTTACCGTTCTTCTCTACGACATCGCGAACGTCGACCGGGAACTGCATGTTGACGCCTTCGCGTATTTGCCAATATCCATCTGTAAATTTCATTCGTATACCTCCTGAAATAGGCTTTCTGAGCTTTCATGCTCCAGAATCGTACCTGAACTTGCTGTAAGCGCTTATGTTATAATGATATTGTCTTATTCGAATTAACTCTGCCTAGATTTTGCCCAATACTATCACGATTTTGACATTTAATTAATTCTCACAAGGAGTTTGTATTATGGATAAATCCCTACTGAAGGAATCACGCAAGCATGGCAATCCGATCTATCCCGTCAGCTTCTACGACATCACTTGTCCGCCTGATGCGCCACTTCTCGATCTGCACTGGCATGACGAGCTTGAGCTGCTTGTCGTGACCGAAGGATCTGCCGTATTCCGTGTCGATATGAGTGACTATGAACTCAAAACCGGCGAAGCCATCTTCGTTAACTCCGGCGTGCTTCATTCGGGTAATGTTGCCGGCGGACAACCCTGTTCTTTTACAGCTGTTGTCTTCCATGCAAGCTTGTTCAGCAGCGGTTCCATTGATCATCTGTATGAGCGATATATGGCACCCCTTCTCGACCGAACATATGAAGTGCCCGTGCATTTGCGCCGCGGGACAGATGACGAGCTCGCTTTGCTCACTTTGCTTGACCAAATCATAGAAGCCAACCGCAACCTGCAGCTGGCTTCCGAATTGACCATTAAAGGAAATCTGTATTGCATAGCTTCTCTATTATTGAACCTCGGAGGTCCCGCTATACGCACCAAGCAGGAGCAAGAGAGCTACCGAATGGACCGCTTGAAATCGGTCATTGAGTTTATTGAACAAAATTATAATGAACCGATTTCCCTTCAGCAGCTCGCCAGTCACGCAAGAATGAGCGAATCGTATTTCTGCCGTTTTTTCAAGAAAGTAACGACCAAAAGTCCAATCGAATATATGAACAGCTACCGCGTTCAGCTGGCCGCGAACCGGCTGCGCCAATCCGATGCGAAAATCATGGAGGTTGCGCTGGATGTCGGCTTTAACAGCTTGAGCTATTTCAATACTTTATTTCGTCAGCGTTTCGGCTGCACGCCGCGGCAATACCGAAGCCGGATCGAGGGGCGCGGATAATTGCGCAGGAGCCCAGGAACCACGTCTCCACAATTCCGTTCACCTACGGATCAAGACCGTTGAATACAAGTGGTCTGCCATTGGTTAAAATAAGTAATGCCCTGTTCGCTTCTGCAAAACCGCTTTCAATGTCGGTTATGAGGCATGGAAAACAAAAAGATCGAAAAGCAGAGTGCTTTCCGATCTTTTTTTGAATCAAGCTGTAAATTAGTTATTATACTCCGAATTTGCTGTGTCCAGCATCGATTTCCAGCTGTTAAACTTTGTTTCTCTTGCCACGTGACGATCGAGCAATTCCTCATGGAGATTTTTAATCTCAGCCTGCGTCGTTGCTTGAAAGTTGCCTTTCTCCAAAAATGCCGCAAAGCTATTGGAGCTCGAGTACTTTCTCATGAACGATTCATTAAACAATTTGTCTAACGAAATATTGTTCGGATCTTCTTGCATGTTTTTTTGTCCTTGCAGGTCCTTCAGCAGGTCCTCCATAGACATCGGTTTTGGTCTTCCCAAAATAACACTCCTTTCGTTTTACCTTATTTTTTGGATAAAGATGTCCAGGTTGATTCCAGCCAGCTATCAAATTCATTGCCCTTCTCACCATCGTATGCATCATACACATCAAGTCGCATCTTTTTTAACTTCTCTTTAAACTCTTCATAAGTATGACCTTCCGGCAAGCTTTTCTTAATCCGAACCAGAATTTTCGTGGTTCCTTTTACCGGATCGCCTTTTTTGGGTGCTGGCGGTTGAACATCCTCACCAAATGCCTTCAGCTTACGATAAGCAGCTTCTTGCACTTTATACACGACATCGTTATTCAATCTATGCGTTAATACATCGATGATTTTGGGATTGTTCCACTGTCCGAGCTCTTCGACCGCATCCAGACGCTCTCTCCAGTTAGACCGGTTTGCTGCCGATTTTAATTCATCATAATTCGAGGGCAATTCATTGCTAAATCCACGTTGACTCAAATGATCCCATCCGTTCTTTTGTTATTTCACCTTTTATAATTACCGGATTTTACAACATTATCCTTAACTTGCGTCGTTGACAATTCCCTGTAATTCATTCTTCATTTCTATATAGTAACACACAAGTCATCATAAAATCTGCCTAATAGTCATTGAGCTAAATATTTGTGTGGTTCCCAACAATCATATGGTAAAATTATTAAGTATTTTTCCAATGAAAGGGTGGCCTTTTTTGAATGCAATAGACCGAAATCAATTCATAAACACCGAAGCTGACTTGCGTGCGCTGATCGGATTTCCAGGCGGATTGGTCCTGCATAAAGTGATTTCAGAGATTGATCCTAACTGCAGGGACTTTATTTCCAAATCGCCTTTCGTATTGCTATCGACAGCGGATTCAGAAGGGAAATGCGACGTGTCTCCCCGAGGTGATGATCCTGGCTTTGTATATATTATCGATCATAAACATTTGGTTATTCCCGAACGTCCGGGCAACAAAAGAATGGATTCTTTACGGAACATCCTTGCCAATCCTCATATCGGTCTGCAATTTTTAATTCCGGGTCTTGGCGAAACTCTCCGAATCAATGGACGTGCCTATATCACCAAAGAGGAAGCTCTATTGAAGAAAATGGCTGTAAAAGACCGCAATCCGCTTATCGGAATTATTGTAGAGGTTGAAGAATGTTACATGCATTGTGCAAAAGCCTTCCTCCGCTCTCAGCTATGGACGCCTGAAACCTGGCTTAGCAAAGAGGATCTGCCCTCTCCGGCAAAGATCATCTCCGAGCATGCAAACGTGGACGGAGCAACCCCGGAGGTTATAGCCGCCCGCCTTGCAGATGGATATAAAAATCGATTGTATTAAAAAAGAAGCTTCTCTCACCATATTTCAAATCTCTCGTTGTTGATTAATTATGGTAAAATGTAACAATCGTCCTATTCCTGGAGGTGGCTTATGAACTGGTTTGCAAATTCAATGGGAGCCGCCAAGTGAAATGGCAAGGTTAGAGTGGCGGGCGTATAAAACGCTTAAAACCCTGATTACTTTGAAGTCATATCATCGAATATAACGTCACAAAGAGCGCCAATGCTACATTGGCGCTCTTCTTCCCTTTATCGAGACCGACCTATCCTCTGCTTTACCTGCTCCAGTGGCTGAGGCATAGATCTTGGTTTCCTCGTACATTTCCAGTTTAAGATTTAGTCATTAGCTTGTCTGTTTCCTCAATAAGTTCGCGCATCCCATTAAGAGCTTTGTGTAAACTAACTTGATTCTCTGTTAATAAGCTGAAAATTTCATTCATTCTATAGGAGTATCGGCTTGGCACGATGCGAAACGAATCGGCAATGGCAGCAGCTCCTTTTTCATTCATCAAGTAAGCTTCATTAATAGCAAACAATACCTGATTCAAGCAAGCTGCCGAACGGAAGCAACAACCAGCGATATATGATAAATCGTTTTTGTGGATCCCTTTATATCCATTTTCAAGAGAGAAGTTCGCCTCCCAAAAAAATTTTTGAATGATTGCTTTTTTAAAAACAGGCGGGTATGAGATTGTTCTGTTTTTCAGTCTAGCTGCAACCCCCGATGGATCCCATAACACTTTACATAGCGCAATCTCTGCCAAATAAATCGAGTTGGCAAATCCGTGGGGATGTCCTGGTTGATAATCAATGGTGATATCTCCCCCAATACATTGATCAATGACTTGTGACACTTTGTTTTGGTCACGGAATAATAAATCGACAGGCGTTTGATTGATTTTCAACCACCCTCCACCATTGATCCATGGTCCCCATTCGCCTAATTCTGTCACTGCGTTTTCTCTATGCTCAACATCCATTGCAGCAGCAGCCTGACGGAGCCCGGGAATGTCCAGCCCTATTTCGGAATCATAGTAGATCCCGATATCAATATCGGAATTGGGACTTTCAGTCCCTCTGGCTCTTGAGCCTCCGAGCACTATCGCACTTACGCCTTTAACTTGTTTTAAACGGTCAACGATATTCGAAATGGTATGTTCAACGTTCATATTCCTCACCAGTCCTTTAATCAATTAAGTTCAATTATACTGTAAGGAAAGGATGCTTGGTGAAGTTACCTTTATGTATAAAAAAACTGCCCTTAAAGTATCTCCTTTAAAGGCAGCTCCATCAGAGCGTGTCCAATCAAGGAACAACCATCCTGATCACGCTGCCGATTTTATTGGACCTATGAGTAAAAAAGGCGTTACAGGCTTAGGCCTGTAACGCCTTTTTGTTTAGCACTTGTTCAAAAGCATCGTTAAAGTAACGCATCACATATTTCGCAACATGACATTCGAAGGACGTATAATCCGTCTTCACCGCCGAAGGATCCGCAATAAACTCATGTATACGTTCAAACGTAAATTGCGGTTGATCTATAAATAACGTATTGTTCGCATCCGGAACGACAATTAAGGAAGAATGCATGAGCAGCTGTGAAGATAAGGCATTGGAAGTCAAAGTGATCGAATCATCGGCGCCAACCAGAGTCAGCGTAGGATGGGCCAAATGCGCAAAGTCCTCGTTTACCGGAGCCCCCGCGTATAATTCCAGAGCATCAAAATATGTCCCCGGCGATACTGACATATAGGCAGATATGATTTTTCCGTATAACACACTGTCCCCGGGCAGCTTGAACAACCCGTTTACCAAGCTTTCTGCAAGAGTCAGCATCGTTCCATTACTTGTAAGCTGCTTGCGGCTATGGACGATGGACTCGACTGTTTTTCTTGGTAAGAAGGCTGGCGTTGAAAGCAGAATGAGGCTTTTCACCAGCTCCGCATACTGCAGGCTGAACTTCACAGCCAGGCTGGCACCAAAGCCATGTCCGAGCAGGTGGACCGGCCCCAGCTCCAGCTGTGTCAGCAGCATATGCAGGTCCCCGGTAAATAACTCCCAGCTTACGGGAGTCTCTCCCCGCCCCGTACGGCCATGTCCCCGCATATCCAGCAGAACAACCCGATAATGCTCCCTGACATAGGGAAGAATGGGCTCCCAAATCTCTTGGTCAAGCCCCAAGCCATGTATTAAAACGATGGTTTCCGCTGAGGGATCCGAATGATAGATATGATAGTTGACCGGAATATCCCGTACTTGGATAAATGGCATAGAATCCTCCTACGATAATGAACTGAATCTATCATATCTCCATTACGCGCATACGTCTGTTGACTTTAAGTCACATAGCAGATAATCTCATAGATGAATACTAGATTCTGGGGGCTGTCATGATGGATATTCGCACCGAATTCGGACAAAGAATCAAAGAGCTGCGGGCCCGGAGCGGAATGTCTCAGGAGCATCTGGCCTATCGAGCTGGGCTGGACCGGAGTTACATAAGCGGAGTGGAACGCGGAGAACGGAATGTCAGCATTATTAATATCGAGAAAATCGCGGCTGCCCTGCAAATAAGCGTCGCCTATCTGTTCTCGGGTGAACGGTTCTCTCCCACGCAGGCTTATCAGCCGAAGGAATTTATCGTACCTTTTAAAGATAGAATCCAATATACGCTTGATCCGGACAAGAAGCTGCTTTCCTTTCAGGTGAACGGTCTGGCATCGGGGAAACATGATGTTGAATATATGTCTAACATAGTGCTTGGCATCTGTTCGGCTTATAGCAAAGATGAGCTGGACGTGCTGGTGGACCACCGCGGCATGAAAACGGCAGATGGCGAGCCTGTCGTCTATTCGCCGGAGGTTGCGGAAAGAGCCGTACAATTCCAGCAGGAGCTTACCGCCTACAGCAAAAAGGTTATTGTCCTCTGCAATTCAGAGTTTATGGTGGAGCAATTGAACCATGTGGCCAAATCCAGCGGCATCTATGATAAAGCGACCCATCTGTTCGATAAAGACCGGGATATGGTCGGCAAAGCTTACGAAATGCTGGATATTCATGATCATCAATTTATCCGGTCAGACAACTAAACCGCCTGCGAAGGCGGTTTTTATTATGGTTACGAACCAGGCAATACGCTCAGACGCCTCGGCCTATTCACCAGATAAATACTGCCGAGCACCAGCAGAAGGCCAATAAGCAGCGTATAAGTGAACGGTTCATGCAGAAACATCGTGCCAATCAAGATCGCGACAAGCGGAATAAGGAAGGTAAAGGAGGCTACCTTGCTCGCTTCCCCCGAGTCCATCAGCTTATAGAAGACAAGCCAGCCGAGCGCAATCACAAAGATCGAGATAAATAACAAGCTGGCAATAAATTTGCCGTTCCATTCCACTTCAGACCAGCTTTCCGTCAAGGAGCCAAGTCCGGTCATAAACGATCCGCCAATGATCAGCTGGAGGGTAACCAGCCATAGGTTATCTACCCTGCTGCTTGATTTTTTCACATAGATGGTGCCAAGCGCCCAACTAAGCGCTGAACCAAGCGCCAGCAAAATACCGGCTACGGAAATATGCCCCGTTGTACCGCTCGCCCCGCTGGATATAACCGCTACGCCGGCAAATCCAAGGACCAGCCCCGTTAGTTTCAACCCGTTCATCAGCTCTCCAAGCCACAACCATGAGAAAAGTCCGACCAGAACGGGCTGCAGGAATACAATCGCCGAGAACAATCCGGCAGGCAAATATTGAATGCCAATTGTCTGCAGGCCGTAATACAGTACTACATTGACAACGGCGGATATGACATAGATGAACCATGTCTGCCGGAAGTTCAACCGAGAGTATCTTGGAACCGCTGCGGTAAGGAGAAGCAAACCGCCGAGCAAGGTCCGGACTCCAGAAAATAGAACAGGCGGCATATAATGCAGCGCATATTTGGAAAGAGGCCAGTTAATGCCCCACACCAGCACCAGAAATAATATCAGTAGAAAGGTTTGCTGCTTCGATAAGGGCTGCATGGTAATTCCTCCCGGTCTAATGCCCCAACAGGAGCGGTGTCAGAAATAAGGTAATCATAGCCGCTAATATCATCGACACGCTGGATACGGTGCCAGATATACTGCCAAGCTCAAACGCCTTGGACGTCCCCGCTCCATGCGCGCTTGTTCCTAACAGAACACCTCGCGCAACGTCATTGCGAATGCGGAATAATTGAATAATGGGCGGCCCAATCAGAGAGCCAAAGATCCCTGTCACCATCACGGCAACCGCCGTTATGGTCGGAATGCCGCCAATGGACTGGGAGACATTCATCGCAATCGGAGTTGTTGCGGAATGCGGGATCAGACTATATATGATTGTCTCATTTAGTCCCAATCCTTTTGCCAGCCATAAAGAAGAAGCAACCGCTGCCGCAGAGCCGGTTAATACGCTGATCATAATTTGAGCAGCATGCTTCTTGATCAGATCATAATGTCTGGATAAAGGAATGGCAAAAGCAATCGTTGCCGGCCCCAGCATATCGGACAACCAGTGAGCACCCGCGTTATAGTCGGCATAACTGGTTTGCGTCACAGCCAGCAGCAGAATCAGCACAGCCGGCGTCAGAATTAATGGAGATAAGAGCATATGCGGTATATGCCGGTGCAGCTTTTTGGCTAGTATATATACGATAACCGTAATGAGCAAGCTTGCGGCCGCGATCATCATCCGTGTGATCCCTCCTTGCGTTTAGCAACCTGCTGGGCGACAAGTCCGCTGCATAGCATAACGATAATGGTGCCTAATGCAATTACTAAGGCGATTTGAACGCCGGCGTTCATCATGAGCTGCCGGTATCCGATGATGCCAACGGCAGGCGGAATAAAAAAGAGCAGCATCGTAGCAATCAGCCAATCCGAACCGGATTCTACACATTTGCGCGGAATGATCTTTGCCTGCAGCAACATGAACAGCAGAATCATCCCCAGAATACTGCCGGGAACAGGAAGATGGAGCCACTCTGCGAGCCGGTTCATCAACCATGAGAATCCAATAAAGAACATAATTTGAAGCATTAATTTGGTCAGGTAACGCATAACAGCCAACTCCCTTTAATGGAAGTGTACAGCAGCCATTTTCATAGGTAAAATACATTTACAGAATGTTTTTCATTCCATTTATCTATGGTTAAGGAGAAGCTGACGATTGGATATCCGACATTTGCAATATTTTGTGGAAGCCGCCCGCTTCCAAAGCTTTACGAAAGCCGCTCAATCCCTCTACATCACCCAGCCAACGATCAGCAAGATGATCAAGAACCTCGAAGAGGAGCTTGGAGTCGTCTTGTTCGAACGTTCCGGCAAAAGAATCGCGTTAACCGATGCCGGCTCTATTCTGCTGACGCAAGCCCAGCAAATGGTCCTGTCTTTTAGTCAAATGAACTCGCGCTTGTCCGAATTAATGGAGCTGAAGGTCGGCCATATCCGCATTGGCCTTCCGCCAATGGTTGGCGTCACCTTCTTCCCCCGCATTATCGGAAAGTTTCGGGAGAAATATCCCAAAATTACGATGCAGCTATTTGAGCATGGGGCCAAAAAAGTGGAAGCCGACGTAGGCTCGGGGGAACTGGATATCGGGGTTATTTTGCTGCCAACTAACGAGGAAAAGTTCGAATCCTTTTGTTTCTTGCGCCAAAACCTGATGCTTATTGTCCCTCCCTCGCATAAGCTCGCGAATCGGAATGAGGTCTCGCTTATTGAACTCAAGGAAGAGCCTTTCCTGCTGTTCCACGAAGACTTTACGCTGCATGACCGGATTATTGCGGAATGCGAGAAACTTGGATTCCTGCCGGATGTCGTCTACAAAAGCACGCAATGGGATTTCATCAGCGAGATGGTGGCGGCAAATTTGGGCATTGCCCTTCTGCCTGAAGCGGTCTGCAATGAACTGGATCAGAACCGTCTGCGGGTAATCCCGCTAACCTCGCCGATTATCCCTTGGCATCTGGCCATTATCTGGCGCAGGGACAGCTACCTGTCGTATGCCACGCGGGAATGGATCGCGTTTGCGAGAGAGACGCTGCAGCCTGAGTAGGATATTAGATCCGTTAAACGAGATACCCCAGACAAAACGAAAAAGACCCCAATCAGGGTCTTTTTCGTTTATTATTTATTTATTTCGGCTAATCCTTGGACGCGGCGGCGGACCGCCTGGACCGCCTGGACCACCCGGACCAAAACCTGGCCCGCCTGGACCGCCCGGACCAAAACCTGGCCCGCCCGGACCGCCCGGACCAAAGCCAGGACCGCCTGGGCCTCCTGGACCCCACGGTCCTGGACCTCCCCATGGACCGCCCCATGGCGGACGCGGCGGCGGTCCCCAGCCCCACCATGGCGGACGTGGAGGCGGCCCCCAGCCCCAAGGTTGCGGCTGCCAGCCCCATGGCTGTACAGGCTGTATGAATCCGCCCTGCCCCGGAGGAATAAATCCCCGATTTGTTTTCGTCATTTGAAATTACTCCTTTTCAGAAAAGTAATTTAATGCCTGCGTTAGCGTATGTGAATACCCATGCACTGGTATAGGCGAACATAACACCTCGCAAGGATTAGGTGAATATCCTGTATAAACTCTTCTGTTTTGGAGGAACAACAATGATTCCAATTTATCCTTATTACAGCCAGGAAACGAAGTGCAAACAGGTACCTATTACCTTCCCGCCTCAGCACCAGAATCAGCAGCCTGGACTGGAGTACCTCATGAATCCGGTACCTATCTCGGATAATCCTGAATATAAAGGCAGCGGCAAGCTGAAAGGAAAGGTTGCGATTATTACGGGCGGTGACAGCGGAATCGGGCGCGCCGTTGCGATCGGTTATTCCAAGGAAGGCGCAGATGTGGCCATCGTGTATTTATACGAACGCGAGGATGCGCTGGCGACAAAGCAGATGGTGGAGAAATACGGAGGACGCTGTTTGCTGATCGAAGGGGACCTCAGAAAGCCTGAGTTCTCGGCTGAAATCGTACACAAGACCATCGAATGCTATGGATGTCTGGATATCCTCGTATTGAACCAAGCCGTACAATTTCCTCAGAAATGTATTACGGACATAACCAATGAGCAGCTGGAAGATACGTACCGGACGAACATTTTCCCTCACTTCTATCTGACGAAGGCGGCGCTGCCTCACCTTAAAGCCGGCAGCTCCATTATTAGCACCGCATCCGTTACGGCCTACGCAGGAGCACCTTTGCTTGTTGACTATTCCTCGACTAAAGGAGCTATTGTCTCCTTTACGCGCTCCTTGTCGCTCCAGCTTGTAAGCTGTGGAATAAGGGTAAACGCCGTTGCACCGGGTCCCGTCTGGACGCCGCTTATCGTATCGAGCTATTCAGCCGAATATGTCAAAACCTTTGGCCTCGAGACACCAATGAAACGCGCCGGTCAGCCATTCGAGCTTGCACCAACTTACATTTATCTCGCTTCGGATGACTCCTCTTTTGTTACCGGCCAGGTTCTGCATGTGAACGGCGGGGTTATGACGGAGACATAATCCAGAAACGACAAAAGTGACCAGCCCGCTCGATCAAGCAGACTGGTCACTATTACAAATTAGCCTTATTGCATCCCATCCGATAGGGAGACAAGCTTATTAATCGTATTCCAATTGCGGACCGTGGAATGGACGCCAAGCTTCTCCGCTTTGACGGCAAGCTTGGAATTGCGGACGGTTTGATAAAACAGAAAATACAAATCCCGTCCCTTGCTGCCAAAAATCTCTTCCTCCGTCTCGAATATGCGGAGGTTCTCAAGCTGTTCGGCCGACGGCTCTTCCAGCATCATCGACACATACAAGGATTCGCCCTGCGCACTTGCTGCCGCAGCCGCGAGTTGTTCTTCCGTAAACGGACAACTGGCAGCAATGGCACGCATTTCCTCTGCCGTCCGCATAACAACCTTAATGCGCAGACCAAACACCGTTTCAATCTGCTGCTCGATCCGGCTTCGCAAAGCTGCTTCATCCTCTTCCGACTTAAACAAAATGTTACCGCTCTGAATATAGGTTTGAACATCCCGCAACCCGATTGAGGTCAATGCCTCTCTCAAGTCCGCCATCTTGATCTTGTTTTTCCCGCCGACATTAATGCCGCGCAGCAATGCGATATATATACTCATAGCTCCTCCTTTTCCGGCTGCATCCGTTCGAACTGCTTGGCATGCAAGTCTTTGTATACCCCGCCAAGCTTAAGCAGTTCATCATGCCGTCCCTCTTCGACGATTGTCCCGTCCTGGACAACCAGAATCAGATCAGCCGCCATAATGGTAGACAACCGGTGCGCAATAACGATACTAGTCTTATTCTGCAAAAGAACGCTCATTGCCTTCCGGATATAGTACTCCGATACGGTATCAAGCGAAGAAGTCGCTTCATCCATGATGATAATGGCCGGATTTTTGAGCAGCACTCTCGCAATCGAGATTCTCTGCTTCTCTCCGCCCGACAGCTTCATCCCCCGGTTCCCTACAACCGTGTCATAACTTTCCGGCAGCTCCATAATAAAATCATGAATATAGGCGGCTTTACATGCCCCCTGCATTTCTTCTTCGGATGCCGCGTCACTTGCATACATCAAGTTTTCACGGATCGTCCCGTTAAACAGATAGCTGTCCTGCATGACCAGACCAATCTGGGAACGGAGAGACTCCAGCGTCATCTCCCGGATGTCTTTGCTTCCGATCCGTATGCTGCCTGAATCGCGCTCGTAGAGTCGCGGCAGCAGGTTCGTAATGGTCGTCTTCCCCGCTCCGCTTGGTCCAACAAGAGCCGTCATCTTCCCCGCTGCAGCCGTAAACGAGATATGCCGCAAAGCCTGCTTGTCTCGCTGATACGCAAAGCTCACATCCTCAAACACAATATCCTGCCCGGATAAATCTGCCGGCAGAGCCCCGGGTTTGTTCTCGATCACCGGTTCCATATCGAAATAATCGAAGATCCGCTCAAACAGCGCGATGGAACGGTTGATATCAACGTACAGGTTTGTCATTTGCCCGAAAGGCCCGTAAATCCGGCCCAAGAGGGCAACAAAGCTGATAATTTCCCCGACCGAAATCTCGCCCTGGATATATAAATAACCGCCGTACAAGTAAATAAGCATCGGTCCGATACTTGTGAAAGTAGAGAGAAGCATCATAAACCAGCGGCCAGCCATCGATTCCCTGATCTGCAGGCGCGTTGATTCGCCGTTCACGGCTTTGAAGCCCTCATATTCCTTGCGTTCTTTCGTGAACAGCTTCATCAGCAGATAGCCGCTTATACTAAGCGTCTCCTGAATGATATGGTTTTGCTCAGACATTTTCTCCTGCGTCTGCTTCGCGATTCTCCAGCGGACGCGGCCCATTTTCCGGGTAGGAAACAAAAACAGTGGCACAACGCACATCCCCAGAACAGCAAGCTTCCAGTTCATGACGAACAACGTTCCAAGCGTCGTCGCCAGTATAAACAGGTTGCTTGCGAAATTCACGACCGTGCTGTTAAACACTCCCTGAATTCCGGAAATATCGCTGGTCATTCTCGTTATGACTTCGCCCTGCTTCACGTTAGAGTAGAACTGCATCGGCATCTTCTGCAAATGGCGGTACATCTGATTTTTCATATCGTACACGATATTTTGCGAGATATAAGAGTTGAGATAGCTTTGCAGAACGCCTAGCAGGCCGGAAGCAACGGTTGCCGCGAGCGATATAAGAACCAGCTCCAACAGCAGTCTCATATCTTTATTCGGCAGCGCATCATCGACGATATGCTGAATAAAGATGGGCGGCAGGAGCCCTAATCCCGACGAAACGAGCAAGATAAACAAAACAACAATCGTCTGCTTCCAATAGGGGATAAAATAGGCAGCAATCCGGGCCAGCATCGCTTTCGTAATCGTTGGCTTCGCCCCGTCGTCGTACTTCATGTTGTTAAAGCCCATTCCCCCTGGTCCTCCATACATTTTGGACATTGGGATTCCCTCTTTCTATAGATGATTCAAAATCTGCTGATGAAGCTTGTGCAGCTTATCGACATCCTCCTGCGGCAATTGCTCAAGCGCATGTCTTAAGGCCTTATACGAGGCCGCTTCCTGATGATAGAGCAGGCAAAGTTCTTCACCAGCCGGTGTTATAAATAACTGAATTTCCCGCCGGTCATGCTCGGAAGGCTCCCGGACGACAAGCCCTTTCTCGACAAGCTGATCAATATGTACGCTAACCCGGCTTTTTGCAAAAACAAGCTGCTCCGTCAATTCCTTCTGCTTCTGACCCGGATTTAGCCTTACCGACTCCAGAATATTGATCTGGTGAACCGTTACCCCCAGATTAGCCGCGCTATGAAAAGCCAGCTTTTTCAACTGACGCGTGATACGGAAGAAAGATTGGTAGATGTCCATTGAATCCGCTGCCATCGCAAAGCCACCTTCTTTAGTTATTATTGTGAACCGTTACGGTTGTTAACTAATTATACGCAAAAAGAAGAGAGCTTTCCAGCTCCCTTCAGTGTTCTTATTATAATGGATATTTCTGGCGCAGATCTTCCCGGTGGAGAACATGGGAATCCTCCCGGATATAATGGCAGACATAGGAACGGCGCCATCTGTCCAGGCTCCGGTTTTTGCCGGAAGAGTGGATTAGGAGCTCGCTGAAAAACAAGATGTCTCCCTTCTCCATCACAACCGGTACTTGCCTGCTCGTATCTACGCCTTCCGTCTCCTCCGTCCATGGCTCATGCTCTTCGATGTTTTTGACCGCGCCGTGCGGCAGCAGCCCCAGCTTATGCGTACCCGGCATCACCCATAGGCAGCCGTTCTCGATATCGATCAGATCCTCCATCGCCGTCCATGCCGCAATCATCGTCATCGGATCATTCTTAATATAGTAGTAATCCTGATGAGCAGCCTGTCCCGGAGAGCCCGGTTCTTTGTAGAAATACATGCTTTGCACGCACACTGCCTCTTTGCCCATCAATTGCGCCAGCGCTCCGCGGACAACCGCATGCTTCATCAGCTGTCTGGACATGCCGTCATGCTTGTGGGGATTAAAGAGCCGGAGCGAATATTTTTTCGCTTCATCACATGCTGCCCACTCCGGCATCGGCGACTGGTTCCTGATCTCGTAGATGTGTCCGTTAAAGGCATCGATCAAGTCGCTGGACATGCCGTTCTTCCATAATAAATAGCCGTTCTCTCTGAAAAAAACAATCTGATCTTCCGAAAGGGGAGTTAGAGGAGCCGTATAAGTCGTATTCACTTTTCATTCTCCTTTATGATTCAAAATGATTTGCGATACCCTTATCGTACTCCCGCTCCATGGTCCGGACAATGGCTGTCAATTACACATTTGTATCTGTGATTGATATTTATCGTTTACATAGCTTACAATCAGGCTATGGGGTGATTCTATGAACGTAATATCAGCTGTCGCCGGCTCCGTCGTCTATCCGCCGGGTGGAAAATTCGGTCCGCGAATCCAGAAGGATATTCAGCTTGTTATGCTGTATACCGGCGAGATGTCCGTCACTATCGACGGCAGGGAGCTTCATGTTCAGCCAGGTCATGTCGTCCTTCTTCTTCCCGGGCATGAAGAGCAATTCGCATTCTCCAAAACCGAGGATACCTGGCATCGCTGGATTGCCCTGCATGTTCCAGAGCTGGAGGAAAAGTCGCGGGAGGCCTTCCGCAGCCTGCCGGAATACCTTCCCCTTACGGAGGATATGAACCGGCTCACCGATCTCCTTCTCCGTCTGCAGCGGGATGCCTCGCCATCTGATCCCGTTATCCTGCAGCTTGGACTTGCCGCCTTGCATCTGTACCCGGTTGAATCCCAGCGTAGCATGGACCAGAAGGAGAAGCATCCCGCCATCTATTCCGCGTTGTCCTGGATTCGGGAGCATTATGCCGAAGAGGTCACTTTAAAGGAAATGGCCGCTGTCGCAAAGGTTTCTCCTGAGCATCTGGTCCGCCTGTTCAAGCAGTATGAGCAAGCTACGCCATTTCAATATTTGTGGAGCTTCCGCATTCAGAAAGCGGTAGAACTGCTCACGAATACTGGTCTTACCGTTACCGAAATCGCGCTGCGCTGCGGCTTCAAGACCTCGCATCATTTTGCCAGGCAGCTTAAGCAGTCTACGGGCCGCACCGCCTCCGAAATCCGGCAGTTATCATGGAGCGGTTTGCGAAAGGCTGGCATTTGATCGGTCCAATGACTGATCCGATAGTAACAGCCCTTCCAAATAAGTTTTATTATGCAGCACCGACGGGTGATCGGGGCGGTAAGCCCGGGCGATTTCATTATGCTCATACGCTTTCAGCCACTGACCAAGCTTGTCGTAACAGACACATAGCTGAAGATGCGGCAGCCAGGTGGAGCAGGAGGTGTTCTGCATCGACCATGCCTCTTCCTGCCTTGGCGCCCGTAAGGCGGATTCATACCAGAAGGCGGCGTTCTCATAGGCACACGACTGCAGATGATAATAGCCGATCCGGCAGCAATTATCCGCCCGAGGGCTTCCGTAGCGAAAAGACGAGAGCGCGGATTCAAGAGCTAACTGCTGATCGCCTAGCGCAGCATGACAATCCGCCAGCTTGCCGCATGCGGCCACGTTATCCTCCACCCACCCTTTTTTCGAATGAAGGAACCGGTTGTAATACAGAATAGCTTTCTCATAACGGCTGTGATCCTTCAATTCATTCGCGTAATAGTACAAGTCTCTTGGACTGAATTCTTCGCCTCTTGCCAGGCGCTGCTCATAAATCCGCAGATTCCTGTCGCTGTCATGCCTGGTGCTGGCATGGGTAACGGCAATCTCAGAAGCAAGGGCTGCCCCATATACCTCCAAATATTCATGAACCGCGCCGATCCACCGGAACTGGCGGGCACGCTTCACTAACCGGTTGCGGCGCAGCCTGTTTGTTACCATTCCGCTCTCATCCTTCGACAAATGGTAGTACATCGATACGGTGTCCACTTCGGGAGAAAGGGATGCCTTCAGCTCCAGCAGCATCACCTGATCCTCTTCCATAAAAATATCGTCCGCATCCAGCCAAAGTATGTACTCGGAGGTCGCCTTGCCAAATGCGAAGTTGCGCGCGGCAGCGAAGTCTTCAATCCATTCAAAGTCATATATCCGGGACGTATAAGATGAGGCAATTTCCTTGGTTCTGTCTATGGATCCTGTATCAACCACAATGATTTCATCCGCAATGCCTTTCACCGAATCCAGGCAGCGTGCCAGAACATCCTCCTCATTCCTCACGATAAGACAGAGACTAATGCTGATCATGGACCAACACCCTTTCGTTCGTGTTTTTCCCCGAGTAAATGACAGCTTTCGATGGACATGCCCTTTATTTCCTTTAGGCTTAAAGAATATTACTAATTTATGGAACATATTTTTCAATATTCCATTATCAGGGTGTGCGATGAGGTGAAGAGAAAGGAGAACTCTTGCCGCAATCCAGGTCATAGGTAATCGTCAATCGAGCAGCTAGAGGAGTGAATGAAAGAATGGCCAACGGTATAATACCGATTACCGCATCACAATTAAATTCCTTACGCAATTTACTGACGGATTTGTCCAACCTGCTTCCAAGCGTTCTCGAAAATCCTACATCCAGCCGGATATCCCAGCTAAATACCATTTTGGCAGAGCTTCGGCAACTCGCATTAAACATTGATTTTGAGGTTGAGCAGCAAGCAACCCTGCTTGCTGCTCTTGAAAATCTGATTTCCCATGTTGAAACAACGTCGTTCTCTCCTCTTGGCACAGTCATTTTATGTGAGTATTTAACAAATATACTTTGGGCGTATGGACTGTTATTTAATATTGCTGCAGGAGATAAGGACGCCTTGATCGGTCAAATACGTACAATAAGCCGCCAGCTTGCCATTACCTTTACTGCCATTGCCCCTTCCGCTGGCCCGCCAGGGCCTCAAGGACCGGCCGGTGTTGCAGGTCCAGCCGGGCCAGCAGGTGCTGCCGGGGCAGCAGGACCTGCTGGACCTGCTGGACCTGCTGGAACAGTTGGACCAACCGGAGCGACTGGGCCTGCTGGAGCTGACGGCATTCCTGGGACGGCGGGACCTGCAGGTGCAGACGGGGCCGCTGGCCCAACCGGTGCTACTGGAGCCACCGGTGCCGGTGATACCGGAGCGACCGGGGTAACGGGGATAACGGGAGTAACTGGTGCCACTGGGGCAACAGGGGCCACGGGCGCTGGTGATACCGGGGCGACAGGGGTAACAGGGATAACTGGAGCTACTGGAGCTACTGGAGCTACTGGAGCTACTGGAGCTACTGGAGCTACTGGAGCTACTGGAGCTACTGGCGCTGGTGTTACCGGGGCTACGGGTGACACGGGAGCGACCGGCGTGACTGGAGCCACTGGTGTTACTGGCGCGACCGGTGTGACTGGAGCCACTGGCGACACCGGTGCGACTGGCGTTACCGGAGCCACTGGCGACACGGGCGCGACCGGCGTGACAGGAGCTACGGGCGACACGGGCGCGACTGGCGTTACCGGAGCTACAGGTGACACGGGCGCGACCGGCGACACCGGTGCGACTGGCGTAACCGGAGC
>NZ_FOMT01000003.1:705954-706337 GCF_900112695.1 Paenibacillus catalpae | reverse complement strand
GGCGCGACCGGCGTGACTGGAGCTACGGGCGACACGGGCGCGACCGGCGCTACTGGCGATACGGGCGACACGGGCGCGACCGGAGCCACTGGCGACACGGGCGCTACCGGCGTGACCGGAGCCACTGGCGACACTGGTGCTACCGGCGTGACTGGAGCCACTGGCGACACTGGTGCGACTGGCGCTACTGGAGCGACCGGCGCTACGGGCGCTACTGGAGCGACCGGCGCTACGGGCGACACTGGTGCTACTGGCGCGACCGGCGCTACGGGCGACACTGGTGCGACTGGCGCTACTGGCGTGACCGGAGCCACTGGCGACACTGGCGTTACCGGCGTGACCGGAGCCACTGGCGACACGGGTGCTACCGGCGTGACCGGAGC
>NZ_FOMT01000003.1:0-705869 GCF_900112695.1 Paenibacillus catalpae | reverse complement strand
GGCGCGACCGGCGTGACCGGAGCTACTGGTGACACGGGTGCTACCGGCGTGACCGGGGCCACTGGCGACACTGGTGCGACTGGCGCTACTGGAGCGACCGGCGCTACGGGCGACACCGGTGCGACTGGCGCTACTGGGGCGACCGGCGCTACGGGCGACACTGGTGCGACTGGCGACACTGGTGCGACTGGCGTGACCGGCGCTACTGGCGCTACTGGCGACACTGGTGCTACCGGCGTGACCGGCGCTACTGGAGCCACTGGCGACACTGGCGCGACCGGCGTGACCGGAGCAACTGGCGACACTGGCGCGACCGGCGTGACTGGAGCAACTGGCGACACTGGCGCGACCGGCGTTACCGGAGCTACAGGTGACACGGGCGCGACCGGCGTGACCGGAGCCACTGGCGACACTGGTGCTACCGGCGCTACTGGCGCTACTGGCGACACTGGCGCGACCGGCGCGACCGGCGCTACTGGCGCTACTGGGCCGACCGGGGCCACTGGAGTTACTGAAGTCTAATCAACTTACTACTGATTAAAATGTTGCAACTGCTGCACCTCATAAAAATTTCATCATCAAAAACAAAAAAAGCACGGAGCATCTGCTCCGTGCTTTCCTTTAGTTGTTGTAAGGGTCAATCGTTTGAATTGTGCCGTCTTCATTATACTTAAGCTCGGTGAACTTCACGCTGCGCTTATGGTCCACACCGCCGGACAGCGATGCATCATGATAGAACAAATACCATTTGTCCTGGAACTCAACAATAGAGTGATGAGTCGTCCAGCCGATAACCGGCGTCAGAATAGTGCCTTTGAAGACGAATGGGCCTTGCGGATTGTCGCCGATTGCATATACAAGCTTATGGGTCGAACCAGTAGAGTACGACAAATAGTATTTGCCGTTATATTTGTGCATCCAAGGACCTTCGAAATATCTGCGGTCTTCGTCGCCTGCGAGCAGCGGATTTCCCTCTTCATCAACGATGGCAATTTCCGTTGGTTCTGTCTTGAAGGTCAGCATATCTTCGCTTAATTCGGCTACGCGTGGTCCAAGAGCAGGTCCGTTCACATCCGGATCAGCAGCGTCAGCTACAAACTCTCCGGTTGTCCACTTCTCCAATTGTCCGCCCCAAAGTCCGCCGAAATAAATATAGGCTTTGTTATCTTCATCAACGAGAACGGCAGGATCGATGCTGAAGCTGCCCGGGATATAGTTTTCTTCTGCCTTGAATGGTCCCGCCGGAGTTGCGCTTGTTGCTACACCTATACGGAAAATGCCGTCTTTATCTCTCGCAGGGAAGTACAAATAATAAGTATTGTTCTTGAATGCGGCATCCGGTGCCCACATTTGCTTCGAAGCCCAAGGCACGTCCTTCACATGGAGAGCTTCACCATGATCGACAACCGGCGAATTCACATCATCCATGGACAAAATATGGTAGTCTTCCATCTGGTACTGGTCACCGTTATCGTTGGTAGGGCCGTCATGATCAAGGTCATGGGAAGGATAAATATAAATTTTGCCTTCAAATACATGCGCAGAAGGATCTGCTGTAAAAATATGCGTGACAATTGGTTCATTTGGTTTCGACATGATTATATTCTCCTTTTCGCGCATAACTACTGGATGATTCTAATTCATCTTTTTCATTCTAATCGTAAATGGGTAATCGTAAACTACATAAATTAAAGAATATAACGTGTAAAATTAAGTTATCAGCGCAATAAACCCTGTGAAATCCATCCGATTCGATCTCTTTTTCTATTAATTACCTGACCGAAGAACAATACGCCCCCGGCCATGGCCTTCCTCCGAACGAATATGAGCCTGACTGGCATCACTCAAAGGAAATACAGCTTGAACGCTGGTCTGAACGATTCCCTTTTCCATCAGCTCCGCAATGTCGATTAGATCCTGCTTGGCAGCAATTGCGGACCGGAGAACACGAATGCCTTCCTTCTGCCCCCGCTCAATCGGAGGCTGCCCCGCAATGGTAAGAAACGCCCCACCCTGCTTGACTAGAGGCCAAGATCGTTCTAGGGTAGATCCGCCAATCGTATCGAGCATAAAATCGACTTGACCCTCCAGCCCTACTTCGAAAGGACCTGCCGTATAATCGATTGCCGTATCCACGCCAATAGATCGGATAAAATCAATATTTGACGGGCCAGCCGTTCCGATGACATTGGCCCCTTTCCATTTGGCGAATTGAACGGCGAACAATCCTACCCCACCGCCGGCACCATGAATAAATACGCGGTCCCCGGCTTTAACGGCTGCATTCTTAATGGCACACCATGCCGTCGTTGCTCCGCCGGAGATCGTTGCCGCTTCTGCAAAGCTGATGGAAAACGGCTTTACCGCTACAGAGTCTGCCGGAGCCGTTGTATACTCTGCATAAGTGCCGTTTGTGCTTCTGCCGAATACCTCCTGACCAATTTGAAGCCCGTTGACTCCCGGACCTACACCTTCAATGACACCGGCAAATGCCGTACCCGGAATCACCGGAAACTTCACAGGCATCGGAAATAATCCTTTGCGGATTTTCCAATCCACGGGCAGAACGCCAGCAGCAGCTATACGAACGAGTACTTCCCCATCTTGCGGAACAGGCTTTGGAGCTTGCTCCAGCTGCAGTACTTCAGGTCCCCCGTGCTTATGATAACGGATCGCTTGCATCATTTGAGCCAATCCTCCTTATTGGAATAATGAACGAAATCATGTAAAATCAATATACAGAATGTACACATATTGAGTATACTCACTAATTGGGAGATACTGCGAGTATAGAAATTCATGCATCAAAAGTCAAGGAGGAATTATGACTACATCTGAAACGATACCATCTGCAGGCCATGTACTGGAAACGCTGCTCCGGACCACCCATCAGCTGCATCTCCAGTTCGAATCTCATCTATCTGCTCTCGAGGTACCGGAATATTTGTCAGGACCAAGACTGCGCTTCCTCGTCTCTGTCGCAGAAGCAGGACAAATCCGCATGAGCGATATTGCCGTGAAGCTTGGCATCAAGCCGCGTACCGTTACCCAATTCGTAGATGCTCTTGAACAGGAAAAGCTGATTGTTCGTCTGCCGGATCCGGATGACCGCCGGGCAACATTTATCCGGTTGTCGGAGACAGCTCTACCTCTTATGCAGAAAGCCAGGCTTGCCATGAGCGAGTCTTCAGACAGGGTTCTTGCCTCTTTATCACCTGAAGAACGCAGCCAGCTGATGCGCTTGCTGCAACAATTAACCGAGTAACAAGCGTAAACGGCTGCACCGTCCTTAGGGGGACAGCATGCGTTTTGCGTTTCAGAAAGGATTTTCGCCTATGAGCTTTCAATATACAGATGATGATGTCCGGGTGTTATGCGGCCGATTTGCCTTCGAAGAAGGAGAGTCCATCTGGCAGGCAGGCGGTGTAACGATTCTGCAGTATGACCCGGATAAACCCTACTGCGAAGCGAATGTCAGGACGAATCGCGACCGGATTGTAACAGCAGCCGTAAGCAGAGGCGAGATTGTTGCAACCTGCACTTGCCCGGACTTTGATCCCGAAGATAAATATTGCGAACATGTCGCAGCTGCGCTGCTGCATCTGTTAGAGCTGCCTCAGCTGCCCGAAGAAGCGATTAATCTGGCCAGGATTTCGGCAAGCGACCAGCTGTTGTCGTCCAGCATTCTGGATCTGTTCAATAGCGACCGCAAACAGCCTCCTATCTTAGGCAGCACGCGTTTTGTTAGAGACACAAGGATTCCAGTTGATGCCCAGTTCACCTGCGTTATTTTCTCAAGCGGTTACCGGAATTACCGGATTGGCATTGAGCTGCGGGTTGGCCTTGAAAGGCTTTACGTCGTACCGGATATCCGTGCCTTTATCGAGAGCATGGCATTGAATGTAACCAGGCCATTTTCCAAGCATTTCACCTTTAACCCTGCCGAGCACCGTTTCCATGCTGAAGATCATACGATGCTCGGTGAATTGGCCCGGATCAGCAGGAACGAGGCGGTATACCAGGAAGGAGCACAGCCCTTAACCGGACGGGCAAGAGGCAGACAAAGCGACCGGATGCTCATGATTCCTCCCGCGGATTGGCCTAATGTCCTGCCCCTTCTCGCCGCTTGTCCTTCCGTGCTGATTGATCAGGAGGGTACCGTCACCGCAGGTCTGCAAATAAGTGATGAGACCTCTCCGATCCGTTTCGAATTTGGAGAGCATGACGAGAATGGCTTTCAGCTGGATGTCGAAGGACTGGACAAAATTATCGTATTAACAGCCTACCATATGGTTTTGAGTGAAGGCCGGATGATGCAGCTTCCCGAAGCTTCCTGCAATCGGCTGGCAGATTTCAAGAATATGCTGGATGCTTCCCGCAGAAAGCATGTCATTATTGCTCACGAACAGATTGAACCGTTTATGGACAAGGTTGTTCCCGAGCTGATGAAGCTTGGGCAGGTTAAAGTGACCCGGAGTGTTTCCGAGAAGATTGTTCAGACTCCCCTGACCGCAAGGCTTTATCTTGACCGGATAAGGGACAGACTGCTCGCCGAGCTGGAATTCCAATACGGGGATGTCCGGATTAATCCGCTTGCCGGCAACAATGAGTACCAAAGCACAGACCGGATCCTGCTTCGTGAAGGAGAGCGGGAAAATCAGATTCTCGATATCATGGACCAAAGCGGCTTTATCACCACAGAGCTGGGCTACTACATGCAGGATGAAGACAGTGAATATGAATTTTTGCGGCATACCATACCGAAGCTGGAGAAGCTGCTTCAGGTCCATGCGACATCGGCCGTGAAAACACGAATTGTTGTCCCCAATACTCCGCCTGTCCTTAAAGTCGAAGTGGATGAGCGGACAAACTGGCTGGACTTCAAGTTTGAGCTGACTGGCATATCAGATAACGAGATTCGCGATGTGCTTCGCGCCATAGTGGAGAAACGCCGGTATTACCGCCTGCAGGAAGGTGCGCTGCTGCCGCTGGAGGGCAAGGAGTATGAAGCCATTACCAGGCTTATTAATGAAACAGGCTTCTTGAGAACGGAGCTGAATCACACGGCCTTTCGCATCCCGCTGGCACGCGGACTTCATCTTGCCGATTTCGAGAATGAAGGAAGAACGATTCAGCTTGGCAAATCGCTCCGCAAGCTGCTGGCTCATATCCGCAACCCGGATCATCTGGAATTTGAGGTTCCTGCTAGCCTTCAGCCCGTGCTTAGAGATTATCAGAAATATGGCTTCCAATGGATGAAGACGCTCGCCCATTACCGGTTCGGAGGGATTCTGGCTGACGATATGGGACTTGGCAAAACCATTCAAAGCATCGCTTTCCTGCTGTCCTCCCTGCCGGAGATCAGGCAGCTGGATCAGCCGGCGATTATCGTCGCTCCAGCCTCTCTGCTCTATAACTGGCTTAATGAACTGAAGAAGTTCGCGCCGGAGCTTCAAGTGATCATTGCCGATGGCACAAGGCCGGAGAGAGCGGCGAAGCTGAGGACGTTAAACGGCGTAGATGTTATCGTCACGTCCTACCCGCTTCTTCGCCGGGATATCGATCTATACGTCACACGCTACTATCATACGGTTATCCTGGACGAGGCACAGGCGTTCAAAAATCATACAACCCAAACGGCGCAAGCGGTAAAAGCCCTGCAAGCCAAGTACCGGTTCGGCTTAACCGGCACTCCGCTTGAGAATAAAATAGAAGAGCTCTGGTCGATCTTTGGCGCTGTTTTCCCGGAGCTGTTCCCTGCCCGCAAAGCATTCTCGGATATGCCAAGAGAAGATATTGCCCGACGAGCTCGCCCCTTCCTGCTCCGCCGACTCAAGACCGACGTGCTGAAGGAGCTGCCGGAGAAGATCGAAACGCTTCAGGCGACCAACCTGCTGCCCGAGCAGAAGAAGCTTTATGTCTCGTATTTAGCCAAGCTGCGTACAGAAACCGTCAAGCATCTGGACAATGACCGGAGCTTTCATCAGAACCGGATCAAAATATTGGCCGGCCTTACGCGGCTGCGCCAAATCTGCTGCCACCCTGCGCTATTCGTCACCGATTACGAAGGAAGCTCAGCCAAGTTTGAACAGCTGTTCGAGATTGTTGAGGAATGCCGCAGTACCGGCAAACGGATGCTGATCTTCTCTCAGTTCACAGAAATGCTCGGCCTCATCAGCAAAGAATTGGTCCGGCAAGGCATTTCTTATTTCTATCTCGATGGCAGTACCAAGGCCTCTGAGCGGGTTGAGCTGTGCAACCGGTTTAATGACGGTGAGAAGGACATTTTCCTCGCATCGCTTAAAGCCGGCGGGACGGGTCTTAATCTGACCGGAGCCGATACGGTAATCTTATACGATCTGTGGTGGAATCCCGCTGTCGAGCAGCAGGCTGCGGACCGGGCGCACCGGATCGGGCAGACCAAGGTTGTTCAGGTGATCCGGCTGGCCGCCCATGGCACGGTCGAGGATAAGATGTACGCCTTGCAGCAGCGGAAGAAAAATATGATCGACGACATTATCCAGCCTGGCGAGGAACAATTATCTTCACTATCCGAGGCGGATATCCGTGAAATTCTGGCAATAGGTGCCGATGAACGGGATTTATAAATGGAAAAAGCGGCTGTAAAGGTTCTGAAAGAACGTTCACAGCCGCTTTTTTTTACACTCCAGCAGAACGTGTAACGCCCTGCTTTGACATGACGGTCATTCCGTCTGCGTAAAGTTAGAAGATCGGTTAACATTGAACTGGAATTATTGTGAAATGACCAGAGGGGGAAATTCGGATGATTTCTTTCGATCAAAAGGTGGGCAGACTGGGAGAACATGAATTTGCTTACCGCATAAGCGGCAACAAAGACAAAGAAACCATTGTCATGCTTCATGCTGCTTTTGCAGACTACACTTTATTTGAAGAACAGATCCCTTATTTCATCGAGCATTACCGGCTTATTCTTCTGAACTTGCCTGGACATGGGCTGGGAGCGGCTGCAAAATCAAAGCTTACGATGAAAGACATGCCGGGGATGATCAGCCGGATTCTGACAGACAACCAGATAGATGCCTGCCATCTTCTCGGCGTCTCTCTTGGCTCTCTTGTCGCGCAAGCTTTTGCAGACCGTTATCCTGAGCAGGCGAGATCGGTCATTATGGTTGGAGGTTATTCCATACATAAAGCCAATAAGCGGATTCGTAAAGAACAGCAATCCGAAGGATTGAAATGGATCGGATACATTCTCTTCTCGATGACAAAGTTCAAGCAATATGTGCTGAACGTCTCCTGTTATTCCGAGCAAGGGCGCAGGCTGTTCGAGCAAGGCATCCGGCACTTCCGGCGGCAGTCCTTTCAGGCGATGAGCGGCATGGGCTCCTTTTTTACGGCAAAAACAGAACCCGTGTCTTACCCGATGCTCCTTATAGTTGGAGAGCACGACCGCGAGATAGCCCTTGAAGCGGCAAGCGAGCTTCATCGGCTGGAGCCGCATTCGCAGCTGATTGAGATCCCGGGAGCCGGACATTGCGCGAATGCGGATGCACCGGAAGCTTTTAACCGGATCATGGAAGATTACTTGTCTGCGATTACACTTTCGCCATCGGCCGGGATCAGGACCTGACCCAGCAGACCTTCAATTTGCAAGGCATCGGCCAGATCCTCTCTTGTCACCAGACAATGGTTGATCGTATCCATATGAACCGCTACAACCTTGCTATTAGGAGCATAACGGCACACTTGGATAACGTCCTCGGCATTCATCGTAATTGGATCTCCAACGGCAAATTGCGCACCGCCTGCATTAACTACAGTCACATCCGGCTGGAAGGTATCCAGCGCATGCTTTACTTCATCGCACCAAATGGTATCTCCAGCGATATATAGCGTCGGCTCTCCTTCCGCTTGCAGGACAAAACCGGATACCTGCCCCATTCTCTTCCCGATCTCTCCTGTCCCATGCTGACCGCTTGTTCTGGAAATCGTAATCCCTTGATAGGAGATGGATTCCTCGATTTCCGTAACGCTGGAGAATTGCTGAGCCGAGATGCTTGCAGCGTCTCCCGGTTGACAATAGAGCGGCTTTGATTTGGGCAATGCATCAGCCGCATCCGTGTCCCAATGATCGGCGTGAAGATGCGTAACGAGAATGACGTCCGGCTGCAGCAGCTTTTCCTTATCGATAGGAAGCGGCACCAGCGGATTCCGGCGGTCATTCGTCGAGTTGCTAATTGGCGGATTTGCTCCAGCTTCGCTTAACATTGGATCTACAAGAAATTGTACCCCTGCGTATTCCAGCCATATGGTGGCATGACGTATCAATTGAATATTCATTTTGTATCCCTCATTTCTAATCGATTCTGATACAATCATAGAATAAAATGCAGAACTGACGAATAACCGCGTGAAATGAAATAGCCGTTTTAATTTTCACAATGAAAGGATTTCTCCCGATATGTTAAGTTCAAACGGAATTGATGAGATCGACAGACAAATCCTGAACTGCCTGATTGCAGATGCCAGCCAAACCCATAAGTCTATTGGGGAACAGGTACATCTCACCGGCCAGGCTGTAGGCGCCCGCGTCCGCAAGCTTCAAGACCTTGGCATTATCGAGGGTACGACCGTCATTTGGAATCCGGAAAAAATCGGTTTGACCGTCCACGCCTTTGTTACTGTCTTTATGAAATCAAGTACGGCTCATCAGGCTTTTCAAGCCTTCGCCAGCAGCAGCAGTCATGTTGAAGAAACTCATCGCGTCAGCGGGGAAGGCTGCTATTGGATGCGCGTCCGCACCCGTTCACAGCTGGAGCTGACTGATTTTCTAGATGAGCTGTTGACGTACGGCAATTATAAAGTGAGCCTGTCTATAGGACAGGTGAAGTAAAGAGGATTGGGGACGTTATGAGTACAGGGCTCGCCAGTCCATGACGGTCTCGATCTCACGAGATGATGAATTACGATCAGCATTGTAGTATTTTCAAGACATAACGGTTTTGTTACTATTAAACTAAAAACAGACAAAGGAAAATAGACTATGTCTTCAACTTCTCTGGAAACCGTTGCTTATCGTGAAATTCGTGAGCGGATCATGCGTGCGGAATATATGCCCGGCTCCATGTTATCGGAAAATGAGCTGGCCGGTCTGCTTGGCATGAGCAGAACGCCCATTCGCGCGGCTATCTCCTTGTTAGAACGGGAAGGTCTTGTGGGAACCTTCCGTGGTCGAGGCGTCATGGTGAAGGAAGTATCCGCCCATGATTTCAGCGAAATGTATGAGGTCCTCGTCTCTATGCAGCTGTTCGCCCTGGATACAGCCCTGAAACGCCAGCTTGCCTTTGACCTCCATACCTTAGGCCAAATTCTTGATCGGCAGCAATTAGCTATGGAGCAAGATGATTTTTACAGCTATTACAACAGTACCCTGGATTTCACCGAAACGATCCTTAGTACTATTCATAACGAAAGCATGCGGCAGATTATGGAGCTCTACCGGGGCCGCTATGTGTTCCATACCGTAAACTATCGCAAAAAATATCCGCAATACCGTCCCAGCCGTTCTGCTCAAACGAACAGCCGGATCTATGAAGCTATAAAAAGCGGTGACATCGCCTCAGCCAAAGCTGCCGTCACCGAGCAGTATGCCGAAGTGCATGAACAATTCATTCTTGGCGGCTTGATGAAATAATTTACAAGACAGCGCAACCGGAGGCCGCAACGGCTTCCGGTTGTATTTGTTATGGTTTACAAATATTCAAACTAACGATTACACACAACTTACATACAAGTTGCATACTTAGACCCAAACGATAAGTGAAGGGATGATTTTCATGACGACAAACATTCAAGAATCTCGCATGCAGCGTGTTGTAACGCTGGAAGGTGCTTATAACATGCGGGACCTTGGCGGATATGGGACAAAAGATGGACAAGTAACGAAATGGGGCCGCTTTTACCGGGCGGATGGTCTTCACAAGCTGACGGATGCCGATCAGCAGCATATACTGGGTCGGAACGTAAGGCAAGTCATTGATCTTCGGCACACCCAGGAACTGAAGAAGGATCCGAATGTATTTGCTGGTTCCGGGAAAGTAACTTATCATCATGTGAGTTTAATCAATCCCGCAACACCGGACGTGATGCAGGTTCAAAGCTTGGGCGAGCTCTACATCGATATGTTGGATAAATCGCAAAATCAGCTTCGTGAAGTTTTTGAGCATCTTGCACAGCAATCCGAAGAAGCATCGCTGTACCACTGTACTGCTGGCAAAGACCGTACCGGCGTAATCTCCGCTCTGCTGCTCGACAACGCTGGCGTACCGCATGACACGATTATTAATGACTATAGCCTGACAGCAGAATGTCTAGCTCCAATGGTTGACGACATGCGCCGAAAGCATCTTGGCAGCGCAGACGCGGCAGCCATTGAGATGTTCGAACGCTTCATGGGCAGCGCTCCAGACAATATGGTTATGATGCTTGAGCATTTGTACAGCAAATATGGGTCCGGCGAACAGTATCTGTTTACGATTGGATTGACCGATGAGCAGGTAGCCGTGTTAAAACGCAAATTGCTTGGCTAAAAAAAGGCTGCACCTTCTGGTGCAGCCTTTTGTCTATTATTGTAGTATTCTTTCCGCTTCCTGAGCAAATCCGCTTCTATTTGGAATTAATTTCAATTATGCAGCTGCCTCCATAAAAAGAAAAGCTAAAAAAGATTAGTAGACATGCATTAATCCTGTTATATATTTTTGTGAGATATGACCTAAACTGGTTCCTTCTTCTGAACCATTTATATATACTTGAATTGTGAGTAATTTCATAATTTTCTCCATTTTATAGCGATTATTGAATTATTGGAGGGTACATATGGAACGGACCTTTTCGATTTCCCGCTATCCCGACGTCAAGGCAGTGACGGGCCAGCTTGACCGGCTCATTCAGCAGCCGATTTATTCGATTAAACCCGATGCTCTGAAGAAGTATGAAGAGGATTATTTTGAAGCGAAATGCGTGAAGTCGAAAGAAATGATTGAGGTTGCCAAAGACGTAATTCCCGGCGGCGTTCAGCATAACCTGGCCTTTAACCATCCGTTCCCCCTCGTCTTTACGAAAGCTGAAGGCGCTTACCTCCATGATATCGACGGCAACCGTTATTATGATTTTTTGCAGGCCGGCGGCCCGACCGTACTCGGAAGCAATCCGCCCGAAGTGCGAGAGAAGGTCATCGCTCTGCTGAACGATTGCGGCCCCTCTACCGGACTTTTCCATGAATATGAATATAAATTAGGCAAAAAGATTGCCGACAGCATCGATTCCGTCGAGATGTTCCGCATGCTGGGCTCCGGCACCGAAGCGTGTATGGCTGCTATCCGGGTAGCTCGCCTGGCGACAGGCAAGAAAAAGATTATCAAGATGGGCGGCGCCTATCATGGCTGGAGCGACCAGCTTGCTTACGGCATCCGCATCCCCGGCTCCAAATGGACACAAGCACATGGCGTTCCGCGTTATATTTTCAAACATACCCAAGAGTTTTTCCCTAACGATCTGCAGGATCTGGAAAGAAAGTTCCGCTTCAATCAGCTGCGCGGCGGCACGGCGGCCGTTCTCATCGAGCCCGTTGGTCCGGAAAGCGGCACAAGACCGGTTGATCTGGACTTCAACAAAGGTGTGGAGCAGCTCTGCCGCAAGTACGGTGCTCTTCTGATCTTTGATGAGGTGGTTACCGCGTTTCGGATCGGCATGTCTGGCGCACAAGGCTATTATGGCGTTTCGCCGGATCTGACGATCTTTGGCAAGGTTGTCGCAGGCGGTTATCCGGGTGCGGGCGGACTTGGCGGCAAGAAGGAATATATGAAATATTTGTCCGCGGGCATCGAGGCTGGCAGCAAGCATAAAAAGGCGCTTGTCGGCGGCACAATGGCGGCCAATCCGCTGAGCTGCGTGGCAGGCTATTATACGCTATGCGTGATTGAACGGACGAACGCGATCCCAAGATCCGGACAAATGGCCGACCGGCTGACAATAGGACTGCAAGCCTTGATCGGCAAATACAAGCTGCCGTTTGTTGCATTTAACCAAGGCTCCATCTGCCACCTCGAGACGGTAGGCACCATGCATTTTGCCATCAACTGGTCGAAGCCTTGGCAAATTCCGAAGGTACTCTCCGAAACCTCCAAACGCAAAAAAGAAATGGAGCATATGGGCGCCGCCTATATGGCCGAAGGTATTGTAACGCTGGCAGGAAGCCGGCTCTATACAAGCGGCGCGTATACGGAAGAGATGATTGATGATGTGCTTGTGCGCTTCGATAACATTTTCAAAAACGTAGCCTTGATCGATGGTTAGGAGGACGACCATGACTGCTGTCGAAGAAGCCAAACAAAGCGTGATTCAAGCCGGACTCAAGCTGTTGGAATACGGACTGATTGCCCGTACATGGGGAAATGTAAGCCACCGCGTCGATGGCGGGCAATTCGTCATTACGCCAAGCGGCCGGGATTACCGGTCACTTGGGCCCGAAGATATCGTAACCGTACAAATCTCCGACTGCAGCTACACCGGCAGCATTAAGCCTTCCTCCGAGAAAGGCGTTCATGCCGAAATTTACAAGCGCTTTCCGGATGTACATTTCGTCATTCATACCCACCAGGAGTACGCCTCCGTCATTAGTGCCTGTCATATAAATGCGATTCCGATCGATGATGGTCTGTTGGCCGGTCAGGTATTATGCGGCGCTTATGCCCTCCCAAGCACCAAGAAGCTGCAGCGTAATGTTGCCAACACGCTTGCCCGCACTTCCAATCGGGCTATTATTTTGAAAAACCACGGCGCGGTCTGCTATGGCGCTAACGATATGGAGGCATTCAAGGCCGCTCTTGAGCTTGATTCAGCCTGCCGGCAATATATAGACGATACCTATAAAAGTTTAACCGGGGAGCCGGAAGCAGACCCTGCCCAGCTAAGCTGCTTTGCGCTAGGACTTTGTCATACCGCTTCAAAATATGATGAAGCCCTGGCAGATCACAAACTCCATCACAGCCGCAGGCTGGAAGACGGATTTGTTCTGTTTGACGATTCCGGTACAGAAATACAGGTCCGTTATGACGAGCTTGATGCCGGCATGCCGGAGGAAGCCTGGGTCTATCAGCAAATTTACCGCTCGCATAAGCAGATTAATCATATTCGCTGGAGCGGCATTCCGGAGATTATCGCCTTTTCTCATACCGGCCAACCGCTAAAGCCGCTGCTTGATGATTTCGCCCAACTGATCGGTACATCGGCAAAGAGTATGGAGCTCTCCCCGTCGGAGATTTCGGCAGCCTTAAAAAAATCCTCAGCCGTGATCATCCGCGGTAAGGGTGCTTTATGCTGCGGCAGCTCTTATGATGATGCCCTTGCCGTAGGGATGGTACTGGAGAAAAACGGCAAAGCCCATATCGGGGCCAAGCTGCTGGGCCGCGTAAAACCGATTCATTATTTGGAAAGCCTCTTGATGCGCTTGGTGTATTTGAAAAAATATTCCAAGCAGTCTGCTGTTACCTCCTAGCCGAAAGGTGGAATTTATATTAAAAGAATCGATCATTCCGTGATGAAGTGGATCATTCTTTTATCGATTGTACCGGTCATCGTATCGACCGAAATGATGTGGCTGTCGCTTGCGCCGATTGCTAGTCTTGCCGAGGAGTACTACGGCGTTGGCAGCATGGCTGTCACGTTATGCTCCATGAGCTTTATGATTATGTTTATTTTGTTCTCCTTGCCCGCCTCATGGGTGATAGACCGCTGGGGCTACAAAGCCTCTCTATTGATCGGCGCGGGTCTAACAGCCGTGTTTGGCTTGCTGCGGGCTTTGTTTGCGGATGATTTCACACTTGTCCTGATCTTCCAGTTCATCCTGGCTATCGGGCAGCCGTTTCTTCTGAATATCGCAACCAAAGTAGCCTCGGACTGGTTCCCGCTTCAGGAGAGATCCACGGCAGCCGGCATTTTGACGCTGGCCCAATATATCGGCTTTATCGTTCCGATGGCTCTTGCTCCTGCCATTGCTAAAGCAGCCGGCATCCCGGAGCTGTTCATGTGGTTTGCGGTCTTTGCGATTGCTGCCTCATGCCTGGCCGCCGCCTTTGTGCCGGTAAAACCTCCCGCTCCCCTCACCCATGCCGCTCCTCATCAAGAGGTTTTGCGATTCGAATCCATCAGACTTCTTATGACAAACAAGAACTATTTCCTTATCTTATTCATCAGCTTTATCTCGATTGGGATATTCAACACGATTCTCACCCTGCTTGAAACCATACTAACCCCTCGGGGATTTTCATCCGAGGAAGCCGGACTTGTTGGCGCCGTCTTTATTGTCGCTGGCATAATAGGCGCCGTCGTTCTGCCGATCCTATCGGATAAATACCGGATCAGGGCGCCCTTTTTTATCGCGGCCATCACCTTGCTCATCCCTGCTTACCTTGGACTTACCTTTGCCGAACAGACCTTCCCCGTAGCCGTCATCGCCGGTCTTGCCGGCTTTACCATTATGGGCGTTGCTCCGATTCTTTTTCAGCATGGTTCGGAGCTGGCTTACCCGGTGCAGGAAGGTACCTCGCTGGGCATGATTCTGCTGATGGGTCAGGTATCTGGAATTGCTTTTGTTTATCTGTTTGAGCTATTAAACGACGCCTTGGATTCCATCGTCTGGCCAATGCTGCTATTTGTTCTTTTAACCGCCATATTACTTCCCGTAACGCTTCGCATTCAAGAGTCATCCTTACGGGCTCCGGCCCCCAAGGATGGAGATAAGAATCAGCCTATGTAAAGGCAGGTGCAACCGATGAGTTACGTACTCACCTATGATGTAGGAACATCCGGCGTCAAGACATGTCTCTATCATCTGGCCGAATCAATCACGCTTATCGCAAGCGCTTTGCATAGCTATGAGCTCACCATTCTAGATAACGGCGGCGCGGAGCAGGATCCGGCGGACTGGTGGAACGCCATGCGGGAGACGACGGGGAAAGTGCTGCAAGCCAGCCTTATTCCGGCTGCGCAAATAAGCGGGATATCGTTCTGCGCCCAGATGCAGGGCTTGATTCTTGTCGACAACGAGGGGCAGCCTGTCCGGAAAGCCATGAGTTATATGGATACCCGCGCTTCCGAAGAACACCGCAAAGGGATCATGCATGGCATTCAGGTGGCGGGGGCTAATGTCTTCAAGCTGCTTAAGTCGCTTGCCATTACTCGCGCCGTTCCGGCCAGCGTGAAGGATCCCGTCTGGAAGTACAAATGGGTTCAGCGTCATGAGCCTGAAGTTTTCCGCCGCGTTCACAAATGGCTGGATGTCAAAGAGTATCTCCTGTACAAATGTACGGGCGAATATGTCATGACCGAGGATACGGCGTATGCCACCTTGCTGTTCGACGCTCGAAAAGGCCGTTTCAGCAAGGAATTGTGCCGGATGTTTGGCGTGCATCTTGATCATTTCCCAAGAGTTATCCCGTCTACCGAAAAAGCTGGATTGTTGACAGCCGAGGCCTCAATGGAGCTGCAGCTTGCAGAAGGCACTCCGGTGTTTGGCGGTGGCGGAGATGCCTCTCTCATTGGAGTTGGGGCTGGTGCCGTTGAAGAAGGCGATACCCATATTTACCTCGGCACCTCCGGCTGGGTATCCACGGTTGTTAAACGGCAGATCATCGATGCAACCAGCATGATCGCATCGATTGTTGGCGCAAGGCCGCATCATTATCATTATTTCTGCGAGCTGGAGACAGCGGGCAAATGTCTGGAATGGGTCAAAAATCACCTGGCTCTTGATGAAATCGGCATCTATCTGGAGAAGAAGCAGATCTCCGATTCTCAGGAAACGATGTATCGCAGCCTATACGATTACATGATGTACGCAATCAGGGATGTTCCCGCTGGAAGCAATGGCGTCATCTTCACGCCTTGGCTGCATGGAAACCGCTGTCCGTTTGAGGATTCGAATGCGCGGGGGGTATTTTTCAACATCAGTATTGAAACGGGGAAAACCGAGCTGATTCATGCCGTACTGGAGGGCATTTGCTATCATCTGAGGTGGCAGCTGGAATCGCAGGAGCGGAAGGTCAAAACCTCCGAGGCGATCCGTTTTGTTGGAGGCGGCGCTCTTGCCCCTCTCACCTGTCAGATTCTCGCGGATATTCTCGGGCGGACGATCGAGACGGTCGACAGTCCGCAAAATGCAGGAGCTATCGGGGCAGCCGTTACTGCAGCTGTGGGACTAAGCTTGATTCCCGGCATAGATGAAGCGAAGACTTTAATTAAAGTTCGTGCTGCCTACGAACCAAATCGGGAAAATAAAGCAACCTACGATACGTACTTTGAAGTATTCAAGTCCTTGTACATCCGGAATAAAAAAGCATTTGGGATTCTGAATAAGCACCGCGGCCGGACAGATGTTTTTCGCGCTTCGCTGTGATACAATACTTGAATTGATGGGCTTAATACATTAGGGGGCTTTAAGAACAACTATGCTTATTATTGGTATCGCCGGCGGCACCGGCTCAGGGAAAACCTCGGTGGCGCGTTCGGTTATTGAACGTCTTGGCGCAGAGAAGGTAACCTTCATCTCGCAGGATAATTATTACAAGGATCATCCCCATTTGACGCTCGCGGAGCGTGAAGGACTAAATTATGATCATCCGCTTGTATTCGACAATGATTTATTGATCGAACATTTGAAACAGCTGAAATCCGGAGAAGCCGCTCAGGCACCTGTCTATGATTTCACCTCCCACTCCCGCTTCAAGGAAAAGACCGTGGAGCTTAAAGCTTGCAATATTGTCGTTATTGAAGGACTTCATGTTCTGTCCGACGAGAATTTGCGCGCGATGCTCGACATTAAGGTATTCGTGGACACGGATCCCGATGTGCGGATTTTGCGCCGGGTGCTTAGGGATATTGAAGAGCGCGGCCGCTCGATTCAATCCATTCACGACCAGTACCTTAAGACGGTTAAGCCGATGCACGAAGCATTTATTGAACCGTCCAAGAAGTACGCTGACATTATCATTCCCGAAGGCGGGCAAAATGAAGTTGGCATCCAGATGTTATCCATATTGATGGAGAAATATTTTTAGACAACAAAGGACGCAGCTCTGACAGCTGCGTCCTTTGTTATGCTTTCCTTCATTACCCGGGTAATAGGAACTACCTTATATAAGATTTTGCGCCTGTACTTTTTTTCGATAGGATGAGTAATACCAACCGAGCATGACAATCGCAATTACCGGACAGAGGAAGAGCAGCTGGTACACATGGTTATACGCGTGCTCAAGAGAAATATTTCTCATCTTATGAAGCAGCAATCCGCAGATCGCCACGGACAACGATCCTCCGAAAAACTGAAAAAGCTGCATCATTCCCATCCCGGAACCAATCAGATGCTTTGGCAAAATGCTGGAGGTCTGATTATTAAGCGAAGCCAGCGTTGCCGAAAAGGCTGGCGAGAACAGCAGATAGCCACACATGATGATAAATGGCGAGTTGCCTAGTGCCGTCATAAACAAAGCCATCACAACCATCAAGACGGCCGTCCCGATGAACAGGAACCGGACATTGCCGTACCGGTCAAGCCATCGCCCGACAAACGGTGTCAGCATAGCCGATAGGATTGCACCCGGAGCGATCAGGAAGCCAATCATCATCTCCGATTTGTGGAATAAATTCGCCAGCACAAGCGGCATCAGGAACAAATTGCCCAAGTTGATAATCAGCAGACAGAACCCGACAACTAGCAGCCGGTTATATCCGGGCTGACGGAATACTTCCGGATTAACGAAGGTCCCTTCGCCTTTCGCTTTGCGAATATGCAGCACATGCAAAGCGATCGTAACGATACTCGCCACAAACCAGATCAAAGATTGCTGCGTCACTGCAATTAATAAAGTCGTTGCGTTGATAACGGTCCATGCCGCACCGAAATAATCAAACTTTGCCGGCTTCGGATTTTCCTTCGGCAGCAGCTTCAGCAGTATCGGAAGGATGACGAGTACGAGGCAAGTGACGACAAACAGACCATTCCATCCAAAGTATTCGCTGATCACACCGCCAACAATCGGGCCTAGCCCAAACGCCATCGCGCTGCCGGCCGCTATCATCGAAATGGCCTTACCTCTTCTCTCGATCGGGATATATCGGCTTGCCAGAACAAGACCAAGCCCGGCCATCGCGCCGGCTCCAGCCGATTGCAGTATTCTTGCTGTCAGCAAGAGAGCGAAATGATGGGCGAAGATACCAAGCACCGATGAAAGCCCTAGTATGAGAAGCCCAATCGCAACCAGCCTGCGAATTGGAGCAATGTCCGACAAACGGCTGTAGATCACGGTTGATAGTGCATAACCAATTGAGTAGCTTGATACAATCCATGATCCGAGATCGGATGAAATCCTTAGATCCGTAATAATACTTGGCACTGAGACGTTAAACATTGTCGTATTCATGACAACGACAAACAAGCCCAGCATCCACACGGGCATTACCACTCTGTCATTCAAGTTGTTCACCTTGTTTCCTTACGAAGTCACTTTACTTTGTTTAGTATAACACAAGCGTAAACGGCTTCGCCTCCCTGGGTAGAGCATGCCTCCCCGCTCAGGGCTGCTTCAGCGCGGGATGGTCTCTATCGGGCAACAAAAAGGAGAACGCCGCTGCGTCGATTGAACTGGACGCTTACGGCATTCTCCCTCGTCGGTACTTCTTCACTCTTATTCCGTCATCGTGGATTGACGGCTCTGGCGGTAAGCCAGCGGTGTCATCCCCATCTTCCGTTTGAAGACCTGGAACAAATAGTTGGTATTCGTAAAGCCATGGTTCACCGCAATGGATTCAACCGTGTTAGAGGTCTCAACAAGCTCCTCGCAAATGCGCTGAAGCCGGAAGTCCTCCAAATAACTGGTGAATGAACTGACCCCATAACGGTGGAATACGCGCTGCAGCTGTCTGGTGCTGATCTGGATACGGTCCGCAACCTCCTGCAGCGTAAGCGGTCTTGCATAATTGTCGTAAATGTATTGCTGCGCCATCTCGAAGCGATGCGCCTGGATATCCCGTGACGGAAGCATCTGCTGCCCTTCCCGGTCTACAGTCGCTTTGGCTGCGCGGAGCAGAATTTGAATAAGCGACTGCCGAATGGTCGTATACGCGCCAAGCTCTCCGGACCGCCAAGCTAAATAGGCCTGAAGGAAACAGGACATGGCATCATGCTGATCCATGAACGGGCGAAGCGGAAAATCGTTCAGAGCCTGCATGCAGGCTTCCGACTCCTTATTCTCCCACTCCGCTCCCCATTCTTCCGCACCCTCTTCTTCCGGAAGGCGAGTAATATCCACATGAAGACATAACTCTTCCATCCCGGACCTGGAATCCGCTGTTTGCTGATGCACAACTCCCGGGCCGGTTAAATAGAACATCCCGCTGTTTAGCTTATAAATATGGTCGATCAGCGTAACGGTTCCTTTGCCGCGGGGGACAAAATGAAATTCAAACTCCGAATGCTTATGGAATTTAATAAGCTGTCCGGGCTTAAAACTGGTCAGATGCCATTTCAAGACCCGGATTCCGTAACGGCCCCACCTGAAATGCAGATCAAGCCGTTCAAGCGCGTCCATCTTTTCTTTCATAACGGCATATGGATACGGTCTTACACTCACCTTGCTGTCGGGCTCCACGTTAAGCTCCCGTTCTTCCATGCCGGCCACCTTATTAGCGGATTTCTTCAAGACGTACAGCCCGCTTCTCAGCAACGGAGCGGTTGGAAGCTTCCATCAGCATCGTAAGCTCTTGCGCCATACGGATATTGTCTACCGCTGTTGTGCCATTTTGAATGTGGTCCGCCCATTGCTCGAATGCTTTGATACGGCCGCTTTCCTGCCCCGCTTCAGTCCACTCTGACTCGCCGTTCTTATTGCTGCGAACCAGAACTTTGGCATCCGGCGTACCGTACAGCAGCGAGCCTTCCGTACCATGAATTTCAATGGTGAATGGGGAATGCGCGTTAACAAATCCTGCTTCTACGATGCCAATTGCCCCGCTTCCCGTAGTCAGCACTGAGATCGCGTTGTCCTCTACGTCTTTGCCGGTTACATAGCCATATGAAGCTTGAACCTGAACGGGCAATTCGCCCAGGAACAGTCTTGTCAAATACATCGGGTGGCAGCCCAGATCGATCAGTGCTCCGCCTCCGCATTCTTCAAGGCTGTAGAAATGCTCCGGAAGCCAGCCGGCAGTTGCGCCGTTATGTGACAAGCGGACACGGACCATCGTTACCTTTCCAAGATCGCCTGATTCAAGAACCTTCTCAATAGATGCTGTATACCAATCATTTAGTCTTGGCAGCGAAACCGTCAGCTTCACGCCTGCTTCCTCAACAGCATTTACAATCTCATTTACTTCTTTTGTTGTAAGCGCCAACACTTTTTCTGTAAAGATATGCTTGCCGGCTTGTGCCGCCTTCACCATAACATCGCGGTGGATGTTGGTTGGTGTATCTACAATGACACCGTCAATATCTTCTCTTGCAAGCAATTGGTCCAGATCCGAGATAAAAGGTACGCCTAACTTGCTTGCAGCTTCTTCTCCTCTTGCCGGAATTTCATCCCATACCGCTACGATTTCCGTAGCCGGATGCGCTTGCGCCTCTCTCGTATAATCCCATGCATGAACATGCCAATAGCTTAACATTGCGACTCTAATCATATAACGTCCACTCCTCAGATCAATTATTTGCAACCACTTCATATTTGCGACTTTATTCTAAGTTAGCATACCATTCCCTAAAGGAAAACTAGAACATAAAGACATTCTGACTACAATTTAACGACACAGACAAGAACATTTCTTCAGACTTATTGACTCCAAATATCGGTCAAACCTATAGTAATGGCATAAACATATTTTACTTATAACGGAGGCTGGACATGAGTAAATTATTGAAGATTGGTATCATCGGTTGCGGCGGTATCGCCAATGGCAAACATCTCCCTGCACTTAGCAAAAACAAGAATGTAGAAATCGTTGCTTTCTGTGACATCGTGGAAGAACGCGCTGCAGAAGCACAGCAAAAATACGGCACAGAAGGCTCGAAAGTATATTCGGACTACCGCGAGCTGATTGCAGACCCGTCTATCGATGTCGTGCATGTATTAACGCCAAACGATTCCCATTCCTTTATTACGATTGACTCGCTGGAAGCCGGCAAGCATGTTATGTGCGAGAAGCCAATGGCTAAAACGGCGTCTGAAGCAAGAGCAATGCTGGATGCTGCCAAACGTACCGGCAAAAAGCTGACGATCGGTTACAATAACCGTTTCCGTCCGGACAGCCAATATCTGAAAAAAGTATGCGAGCAAGGCGATCTTGGCGAAATCTACTATGCACGCGCACATGCGATTCGTCGCCGCGCAGTTCCAACTTGGGGCGTATTCCTTGACGAAGAGAAACAAGGTGGCGGACCGCTCATCGATATCGGTACTCACGCTCTTGATTTGACGCTTTGGATGATGGATAACTACAAGCCGGTATCCGTTACAGGCTCTGTATTCCACAAGCTTGGTTCCAAAGAAAATGCCGCTAACGCTTGGGGCCCATGGGATCCTGCCAAGTTTACGGTTGAAGATTCAGCTGTAGGATTCATTAAGATGGAGAACGGCGCAACGATCACGCTTGAAGCAAGCTGGGCTCTGAATACGCTGGACATTGATGAAGCAAAATGTACGCTTTGCGGTACAGAAGGCGGAGCAGACATGAAGAACGGCCTCCGCATCAATGGCGAAGAAAACAGCCGCTTGTTCGTGAAAGAAGTTGACCTCTCCGCTGGCGGCGTAGCCTTCTACGACGGCGCATCGGAACGCGATATCGATGTTGAATGCGCGGCTTGGATCAACGCGATCCTGAATGATACGGATCTGGTTGTTAAAGCCGAGCAAGCACTTGTTGTAACGGAGATTTTGGAAGCGATTTACGAATCCGCCCGCACAGGTGAAACCGTTTATCTCAACCGCGAAAAGGTTGCGAAATAATACAAAAAAACACGCCCGGAAACGGGCGTGTTTTTTTGTGCTGCCGTTATTCTTCATCCTCATCCTCCAGCATAATTCGCCAAGAGGCATCAAAATCCAAATGATTACGAATGTTCCTGTAACCTGATAAGCTTCTCCGGATTCACGACCAAATAAATTTCCTGAATCTTGTCTTGCTTCATCGATAAAAAAACCGCAGTTGTTACATGGCCGCCTTGCCGGACAAGAATAGCCGTGCCGCCGCCCAGTGCAGCAAACTCCACAGATAATCCCTCTTCGTGCTGAGCTTTGCGAATAATGCCAAGAAGGAACTGAGCCACACGTCCGGAAGACACAATCGGCCGGATAGCTGCATGAACTTTGCCGCCGCCGTCAGAGAGAAGCACCACATCCTCATGAAGCAAAGATAGCACAGCTTCCGCCTCGCCATGCGACAATGCTTGAACAAACAGCTCCAGCCATTGCTGCCGGATCCTGCCCCGGTTGTGCAGTTCCTCTTCTGCGATTCCCATCTTTGCTTTAGCCCTGCTCATAAGCTTGCGGCAGTTCATCTCGCTTTTGTCGATCAGCTCGGCAATAGCGGGATAATCAAAGCAAAGTGCTTCGCGCAATACGAAGACAGCCCGTTCCGCAGGCGTTAGCCTCTCAAGCAGAACCAGCATCGCATAAGAAAGGGTATCATGATGCTCGGCGTCCTCGAAGCTGCTCTCGTATACCGGTTCTGGAAGCCATGGACCGATATAAAGCTCCCGGCGCTTGCGTGCGGAACGGAGCAGGTCGATACAATGATTGGTCATCATTTTGCACAGATAAGCTTTAGGCTCCTTTAATCGTTCCGCACTAACCTTCTGTACCTTGACGAACACATCCTGAACCGCATCTTCCGCATCGGCCGCTGAACCTGTCAGCTCGTATGCGAGACGGAACAACAGATTTTTATACTGCGTATATAGCTCTACCATGTCACAAGCTCCTTACGATTTCAGCATACTGGCATAATCCCAAGCGAAGCATTTGATTTTGTAGGCAAGCTTATCCGAAATGATTATATCAAGCCCCCATTTACGCGTCCACATGATCCCCCGTCCCGGTCCAAGTCCGATCGTGAAGGCATCCATTACCGCTTTATGCTTAGGCGCCTCGCTGCCTGTCAAATCGGCGACAATAATTTTGCCCAGCCGCTGCGCCTGCGGAATCGCTTCCTTACAGGTCATCTGGCATGCTTTGCCGCTTGCCTGCTCCACAATAAAAGCATTGTCACCGATCGCATATACGCCGCTCCTGCCGCGAACCCTGTAGCTCTCATCCACAATAACCTGCCCCTGTTCGGTAACAGGCAGCCCCATTGTCTGTAGAGCCGGGTTAGGCACAAGACCAAGCGTCCAGACCGTTAAGCCTACCGGCAGCGAATCCCCCTCGGATAACTGAAGGCGTCCTTCCTCCTCCCGAATCGCTCTCCGGTTATGATGGACGATAACCCCGCATTCCGCCAGATCTTGATCCAGCTTTAAGCTTACCTTGACCGGGCCTTCAAGAAACAGCCGTTCCTGAGCATTGATGAGATGGACTTTAACCTCGGAAGGATCCAGTCCGTTAGCCGACGCCTCGTTCCTCATGGCATATGCAAGTTCTGCAGCCGTCTCCACTCCGGATATTCCCGCTCCCGCAACAGCTGCCGTCAGCAGCCTTTGCCTTTCTTCCTTCTTGTTTTCTATCGCTGCGCGTTTCATATTGCTCTGCCATAACTCAAGAATGCGAGCGGCGGCATCCACTCCCGTTAACGGGATTCCTCCTTGATTTGGATCTGGCTGGCGGGCTATGCTCCCGATTGCCATCACAAGCACGTCATAGCTATGCTCCTTGGTCTGCCCCTCACTGTCACGATACAACAACTTCTTATGAACGCCGTCTACTTCGAGGGCGGAGCCTTGGATAAACACGGCATCGTCCTGCAGCACTTGCTGCCAAGGAATCGTAATATTCTGCTCGCTTACCGCAGGGCGAAACAACAATACTTTGCGCAAGTGACTTCGCTGTTGATCAAACAAAATCAGATTAAGTTTATATGGAGCACCGTTTGCTTTGTGAGCTTTCCGTATCGCTTTTACCGCGTGAATGCCCGCAAAGCCCCCGCCAACAATCATGCAAGTCAGTTCTTTCATCGTAACCTCTCCTCTTCTCCTGTTTGCACATGTAACGAGATGAGGCCTTTTTTTGTGACAACGTTTAAACCAACTTCCATTTTACTAGCACAAAGTTAACGTTGACGTAAAGATTAACTCATATTACATTATTGAAGTTTCAAGATCAAATAAAGTTAAAGGCTGGCTCTGATTTCTATCAGGCCAGCTTGTTTTTTTATTGCATAGGGAACATTATAGAGATAGATAAAACAGAAGGAGCGGAGGTTATCTGCTTGAAAAATATCGTCCTAATTCGTCACGGACAAAGCGTTTGGAATGTTGAGAACCGTTTTACGGGCTGGACCGATGTCGACTTGTCGACTCAAGGGCTCGATGAAGCGAGAGAGGCGGGAAAAATATTAAAAAAGCACGGCTACGTCTTCGATGCCGCCTATACTTCCGTCTTGAAGCGAGCCATTCGGACATCCTGGATTATCCTTCATGAGATGGACCTGTTATGGATTCCTGAGCATAAGAGCTGGATGTTAAATGAGCGGCATTACGGCGCCCTGCAGGGACTAAACAAAGCCGAGACAGCGGAGAAATACGGGGAAGACCAGGTATACATATGGCGAAGATCCGTGGATATCCGCCCTCCCTCGCTGGACAAAACCGACCTGCGTTATGAGGCAGCTGATCCGCGGTACAAGGACTTGAAGAATGGTGAAGTTCCGTTAACGGAAAATCTGGAGGACACGGAAGCACGTGTGCTGAAATACTGGAATGCCGAAATAGCCCCTGTCATCTCCGCAGGAGGCCGCGTGCTTATTGCCGCTCATGGCAACACCCTCCGGGCATTGGTGAAATACCTGGATCAAATTCCGCCTGACGGTATAGCAGACCTGAACATTCCAACGGGCATTCCGCTAGTCTATGAATTAAATGATGATCTTAAACCAGTCCGCCATTATTATCTGGGCTGGGACGGTCCTTATCCGGCAGGCCAGATTCCGACGCATATGACCCCGTAAATGAAACTGGAGCCGGTTTGCAGCCGGCTCCAGCAATAAGTTCAAATATGAGAATTATGCTAACAACACCCTTCGAGCACCTTACAAGTTCATACCGCCCGAGGCTTCAATGCGCTGCGCATTCACCCAGCCAAGCTCCGGTGTGCATAAAGCCGCTACGACACCGCCAATATCATCAACTTCGCCAACACGGCCAAGTGCCGTCAGCGAGCCGAGATGACCACGAATGTCCTGATTATCCCTCACGAATCCTCCTGCGAAATCCGTCGCAATCGCACCTGGCGCAACTAGATTGACCCTGATCCCGCGATTACCCAATTCCTTCGCCATATATTTCGTCAGCACTTCAATAGCACCTTTCATAGCGGCATAAGCGCCATAACCGTCCGTCGTAAACCGCGTTAACCCTGTAGACAGATTGACAATCCCGCCTTGATCTGCAATACGAGGCAGCAGCTTTTGCGTTAAGAAAAAGACACCTTTGAAATGAACGTTCATCAAGCTGTCAAACTGCTCCTCCGTGGTTGTTGCAATCGGCGAATGGATGCCAAACCCTGCGTTGTTGATCAGGAAGTCGATTTGATCACGGCCCCACTTCTCCTTCAGAAGATCATCCAATTGTGCGGCAAAGCTGTCAAAGGAAGAAATATTGCCCGCATCAAGCTGAAGCGCGGCCGCTTTACAGCCATTTGCCTCAATCTCCTTCACGACCTCTTCCGCTTCTTCCGAACGGGACAGATAAGTCACAATAACGTCGATTCCTTTCTTCGATAAAGCGATAGCCGAATTGCGCCCTAAGCCGCGGCTTCCTCCTGTGACAAGTGCGATTTTATGACTAGCTCCCATTGTTAGCCTCTCCTTTTTACCTCTGTAATTTGAACACTTGATTATTGCGATCAGTTGTTCTAAAGTGAGGTTACTCCTTCGAGTTAACTCTAAGTCAAGCTAAAGGGTGAAAAAAAATGAATTTTACGATTAATGAAGTTGCTAGCAAATTTGGCTTGTCTGCCCACACGCTTCGCTACTATGACAAAGAAGGTCTGCTCCCATTCGTATCACGCAATAAATCCGGCATCCGGATCTTTACGGAGATGGATCTGGAATGGGTCTCCCTTATCTGCTGTCTGAAAGACACCGGAATGCCTATTAAGGAGATTAAGCAGTACAGCGATTGGTGCAAGCAGGGAAGCGCAACCATTGAGGTGCGCAAAAAAATGCTTGCTGACCACAAACTTAAGGTGCTAGAACAGATCCAGGAACTGAACAATAACCTTAAGCAGATTGACAAAAAGCTTGATTGGTACGAGGACCCGGAATTGATGCGCAAGATTGATGAACAATTAGAGCATGCAGTTCCAGAAAAATAATGCTTTGAATTTCCGGTATCCATCCCCTACAATAGATACTAATATTGCGTATAACCTCGGCAATACGGGTCGAGGGTTTCTACCGGGAACCGTAAACTCCCGATTACCAGCATGCTTATTTCAGCATCGATGGTGATCGGGAGTTTTTTTTATTTTATGGAAAAGAGGAGAGAATAGGAGACATGAATACAAAAGACCGGCTGTCTAAACGAATTGAGGTAACAGCAAAACGTGCTGCGGCAGACCTTGTTATCCGAAACGGGAAAATTGTGAATGTATTTACTGGCAGCATCATGACCGGCGATATTGCGGTCGTCGATGGCATGATAGCAGGAATCGGCGAGTACAAGGATGGCCAAACCGTCATTGATGCATCAGGTCAATGGATTATTCCCGGCTTGATTGACGGTCATGTACATATCGAGAGTTCGATGCTTACGCCGCGGGAGTTCGCGAAGGTCGTCCTTCAGCACGGGGTTACTGCGGTTGTGACCGATCCTCATGAGATTGCCAACGTAATGGGCAGGGAGGGGATCCAATACATGCTTGACCAATCCGAAGGTCTTCCCCTCGACATCTATGTCAATCTGCCGTCATGCGTGCCTTCCACTCCCTTCGAGACAAGCGGCGCAGTGCTGGAAGCCGAAGAGCTCCACCCTTTCTTCCATCACCCCAAGGTGCTTGGACTTGCTGAAGTGATGGACTTCCCTGCACTTGCTGCAGGAAGTCCCGGCCTGATCACTAAACTGGCAGACGCAGCCGATCATCATGCCCATATCGACGGCCATGCTGCCGGCATTTCACGTGAGCAGCTAAACCTTTACATGGCCGCAGGCATTCGCACGGATCACGAGGCGATCAACGCCGAAGAAGCGCGGCAGCGCCTTGAGCTTGGGATGTACCTCATGCTTCGCGAAGGAACGGTTGCCAAGGATCTGGAAGCATTGCTCCCTGCCGTCACGCCGCAGAACAGCCGGAGATGTCTTTTTGTGACGGATGATAAATTGATTGATGATTTGCTCGAGGAAGGCAGCGTCAATTACAGTATCCGTCTTGCTGTGAGCAAAGGACTTGATCCGGTTACCGCTATCCAGATGGCTACCCTAAATGCCGCCGAATGCTTCGGCCTCCGTCATCAAGGGGCGATCGCACCCGGTTATAAAGCTGATCTTGTTATTCTGGATGATCTCGGCTCCATGTCTATCCGGCAAGTCTATAAGGAAGGTGTTTGTGTATTCCAGAACGGCGAGCTTAATGAAGCCGCTTTCCCTGAGTCGATCTCCCCGTCTTCAGTCAGTGCTTCGACTGCTGCCGTAATCCGTAACGGAATGAAGCCGCTGAAGCCGGATGCTCTTCACCTCCCGCTTCAATCGGACTTCTGCAATGTGATCGGGATTATTCCGAACTCGCTTGTCACCCTTCATCTGCAGGAACAAGTCCAGAGAGACCAGGAGCAGCGGTTTTTGGCCTCAGTGGAACGGGATCAGCTGAAGCTTGCGGTCGTAGAACGTCATCATAGAACCGGCCATATCGGGCTCGCGATTGTAAAAGGATTCGGATTACGCAAAGGCGCCATCGTATCGTCGGTTGCCCATGATTCGCATAATATCATTTGCGCCGGTGTGTCCGATAAAGATATGTTGACCGCAATCGAGCATGTCGTCTCCATGAATGGCGGTCTGGCCGTTGCTCTGGACGGTCGGGTGCTCGCTTCCCTGGCCTTGCCCGTTGGCGGATTATTGTCCGAGCAGAGCTATAAGGAGGTCTATACGGAGATGCAAAGTCTTTATGAGACCTTGCGCACGATTGGTGCTCCGGATACGTTTAATCCGTTTCTGACCTTATCCTTCTTGGCTCTTCCGGTCATCCCCGAGCTCAAATTAACGGATAAAGGTTTGTTCCGGTTCGCTTCAAACGCCCATATCGGCGTTCAAGCCTAACCGCTTCCTGTTCCCTCTATCTAGTTGCTATAATAAGGGAGAGAGGAGTGGACAACGGATGGCCAGGTGGATCGATCACTATATTCGGAATGAGAAAGAGAGAGCCCTTGCGGCTCAAGCAGATCAATTAGCAGCTCGTTTCGCGGAAAGAGCATCCCGGCATGACCGGGAAGGTTCCTTTCCTTTTGATAATTTTGCGGATTTGAAAGAGGCAGGGTACTTGAAGCTGACCGTGCCGCGAGCTTACGGCGGCGATGAGATTTCTCTGTATGAGCTCGTTATGCTGCAAGAACGTATTGCTTATGGTGACGGTTCAACGGCTTTAGCAGTTGGCTGGCATATGGGCCAGATTCTTCATCTGCGGACAACCCGGAAATGGCCGGAGCCCGTCTTCGCCCATTTATGCGAAGCAGTCGTTAATGACGGCGCGATGATTAATACTTTCGCCAGCGAAGCGGCTTCCGGCAGTCCAAGCCGGGGCGGCAAGCCCGAGACTACAGCAACAGCTGTTGACGGCGGATGGCTGATTTCCGGCCGCAAAACCTTCAGCACGCTGTCCCCGATCCTTGACCGGTTTGTCGTTACAGCTTATATTCCTGATGAAGAAAGCACTGGCGATTTTCTCGTAGAGCGGGGAGAACAGGTGTCCTTGATTGAGACCTGGGATACGCTTGGCATGCGGGCAACCGGCAGCCATGATGTTGTGCTTGATCAGGCTTTTGTACCAACCGCAAACCGACTTCACGGCAAAGGTTCGGATGACGGCGGCGGCTGGATGCTGCATATCCCGGCATGTTATTTAGGTATCGCACAGGCGGCTAGAGACTTCGCCGTGAATTTTGCCAACTCGTACAAACCAAATACGATGGAGAAGCCAATTGCCGCCCTCCCTTCTGTTCAGCACTCGATTGGCGAGATGGAGATCGAGCTTCGCACCGCTCATACGATGCTTTATTCCGTTGCGGACCGCTGGGATCAAGAGACGGCGAACAGGCCCGCTCTGAAAGCGGACCTTGGCCTTGCCAAATATATCGTGACAAATCATGCGATTCGGATCGTAGATCTTGCGATGCGGATTGTCGGCGGAACCAGCTTATCCCGGCAACTGCCATTAGAACGGTATTACCGGGATGTCCGGGCAGGACTGCATAATCCGCCGATGGACAATGTGGTTATATCGAATCTCGCAGCCGAAGCCTTAAGCGAATTCACCCAATAATCGTTTCATGAGGTGCTAGAACAGATCGCTCCGGTCTCTTCGAAGCGCCTCTTCGTTTCCTCTTATGAAATACTCATAATCCCCCAATCGGTTCATTGCCTGCTTATCCGGCAGCCATACCCATTCATCCATCTCCGTCTGGCAACGGTGAGCACGGAACGCGGCAAGCTTTGCTTTTTTAAACTTGCTTATGTTGATTTGAGAGATATCCTCTCTCGTATATCCAAAGGATTCAGGATATGCCAAGGAGTCCCCGAAGGATATGTAATACAGGGCTTTCTTCAACCCCGTACGGGCGAGCGCTTCCGCCGTCGCTTTGCCTATCGCGCAATGATCCGGATGTCCGCCCCATTGCTCATGGAAGGTGAGAATAACATCGGGATCCACTTCTCTAATTAATCCGGCAATACGGTCCGACAATTGATCTGGGTCAACAAACTCCACCGTTTTATCGCGGATATCGAAAAATTGAAGATGTTGAACCCCCAAACACTTACAAGCTTCACGCAGCTCCAGCTCCCGTGCCGCCGCCATCGTTTCACGATTCAGGTAAGGAGGATTGCCCATTCTTCGCCCCATCTCGCCTCTGGTAGCGCTGACGAGCGTAATCTCGACACCGCTGCTTGCATATTTGGCTAACGTTCCGCCGCAAATAAATGACTCATCATCGGGATGCGCAAATACAGCAAGGAGTTTTCTCGTAGATGTACTCATTCTGCAAACGGCTCCTTTCCAAGATGAAGGGCTACATTCATGCGCCCTCTGTCATCATAACCGGCCAGCAATAACCGGTCTTCGTGATCCAGCTCATAATGAGTCAGTGCTTCCATGCGCAGCCAGCCGATGTGATCGAAACGGAAAGCGACCCTAAAAGGCCCCTCTCCAGCAACAAAAGCCTGCGTCAGCTTTAGCTTGAAATTGCGGACAAACACGTAAGAGGTTGCTTCGCTATGGACATGGATCTCCTCGCCAACGAAAGCCCGAAGCAGCTCTTCTACTTCTGATTGGATAATCGGATTCATCACTTTATTCCCCCGGACTCTTTCATCGATTCTTGCTTCAGCTTATGAAGACAGGCCTGGCATACACATGCCTTCCCTAACCATTCAGGCGGTATTTGCTCAAAGACCACCTGCGGAAAGGTTTCCTTGCTGCACCAACACGATCCGGCCGGTATTCCCGCCAGATTGCCGCATTTATTATCTTCCTTGCAGATTGGACAACGGGCTGCGGTTTCTTCGGTCATCTCTTCACCCACTTTACTTGCATTCGATATAATCATACTTCCAGGGAAGCAGAAATGCATCCTTTACAGAAAAAATGCCCGAATGGAATGATCCATTCGGGCAATCCTTCTATTCTGTTTATTCACCGGCTTACAATGCCCTCACGGGCTCCTTCTCCCCAAGGGTTCTGAGGTAGTTCGCAATGACCCTGGCCAGCTGCTCTGGGGCCTCGAACAGACTCATATGAGCAACGCCCTCGAACGTGTTTTCTTGAATATGCGGGTACTCGTAAGTCGTCTTTGGCGTCTCCTGTTCATTGACGGAGAATGTATCATCCGGAGACACGACTTCATCATCCGCCCCTGCCACCAGCAAAATGGGGTAACATGCTTCATGCAGCATCGCGCTGCGGTCCGGCCTCATCATCATACCTTCAAGCGTATGAATAGCTCCCTTTGCAGACATCTTGAGTCCGGCCTCTTTAACCTTTTCCACCTCATCAGGCATATCCTGCCTCTTGGATTCCTTAAACAGCTTCGGAATAAGCTCGTGGACATAAGGCTCGATCCCTTCCTTCTGGATGAAGGCGATATCTTGATACCTTTTCCGCTTCATTTCTTCCGTGTCCGGCAGAGCCGTGGAATGAATTAGTCCAAAGCCGGACAGCTTATCCGGGTATTTATCAGCAAATGCCAGCGTTACATAGCCGCCAAGGGAATGGCCAAATAAAACCGTTTTTTCTATGCCCAATTTTTCTACGAGTCCATTTATATCATCAGCTAATGCTTCCATTGTATAAATATTGTCTGGTACCGATGTCTCGCCATGACCCCGCAGCTGCGGCATGATTACACGGTAGTGCTCGGTCAACAGCGGACAAACATTATGCCAGTAATGGGAGGAGCCGCAAAAACCGTGAATCAGAATAATCGTTTTTTCGTTTTCTTGACCACATTCTTCATATACCATATCGATGCCGTTAACATGTACCTTATGCTTCTCCATCGATCCCACATCCTTTTCGATTTGGAATTGCTATCATGTCATTACTTAACCAGCTATCGATTCGATGAAACATTATTATCAGATAATTCTGAACATAATTAAAAACAGCCCTTGGGAGCATAGATCCCAAGGGCTGTTCCAGGCTGCAAAAGCTTTCGCTAGTTATTTCGCTACCGTCTTGTTGTAGATGCCGATTTTCTCGGTAATCTGCTTTGCCGCATCATCAAGCGCAGCCTTAACGTCCTTCTTGCCCGTGAACGCTTCCTCGATCGCGCCTTCCACCGTCTGGCGCGCTTCCGGGAATACGCCCATTACGGCGCCTTGGCTTGCTGTGCCCGGCTTGGAGGCATGAAGCTGGTCTACCGCTGTCTGGAACTGCGGATACTTCGCCAGATTATCTTTTACAATCTGCTCGTCATAAGCTTTGCTTGTAATCGGGAAGTAGCCGGTGTTGATATGCCACTCTGCTTGGACTGCCGGCTCTGCCAAGTACTTGATGAATTCCCAAGCGGCTTTCTGCTCTTCCGCCGGCTTGTTGTTCAGAATCCACAGGCTTGCTCCGCCGACAACGACGCCGCCTTCGGAGGAAGCGTCCGGTTTCGGCAGGAAGGCCGTACCCACTTCGAATTTGCCTGCTGCGCCGTCAACAATGCCGCGCAGCGAAGCCGTCGAATCAAGCGTCATGGCAATCTGGCCGGCCAGGAACGCTTTTTTCGTGTCGTCCGTCTTGCGTCCAAGATTCAGAACAGACTTGTCATCAACCATGCCCTTCCACCAGGTCAGCGTCTTGACTGCTGCTTCCTGGTTCACGAGCGATTCCGAAGCGGAGCTGTCGCGGCCGTTGCCGTTATTTACAAGATCCTTGCCCTGATTGGCGAGCAGCTGCTCCATGAACCAGCCGTAGATGGCGAAGGATGCTCCTGTCACGCCGTCCCCGGTCAGCTTCTTGGCAGCATCAGCTACTTCTTGGTAAGTCGCAGGCGGCTTGTTCGGATCAAGACCGGCTTTTGTGAACAGATCCTTGTTATAGTAAAGTATCGGATTGGAAGTATTGAAAGGCATGGAGTACTGCTTGCCGTCGAACGTATAGTAGCTGCGGATATTCGGCTCCAGAGAAGACACGTCATAGCTTTCCTCGTCGATGAACTGCTGTACCGGCGTTACGGCGCCGGAATCGATCATGAATTTCGAACCAATCTCATACACCTGGATCAAGGAAGGGCCGGACTTGGAATCCATGGAAGCCTTCAGCTTGTTCAGGCTTTCGTCATAAGTGCCTTGGAAGACGCCTTCTACCTTAATATCGGGATGCGAAGCGTTGAAATCGCTGACGAGCTTGTCCGCAGCCGTTCCGAGCTCGCCGCTCATGGAATGCCACCAGACCACTTTGACAGGCTCTTTGGCCGGCTCGGTGGAAGCTGCGCCAGCGTTTGCTGCGGTGTCCGTATTGGAAGCCGAAACGGTAGGCGACGGTTCATTTCCGCCGTTGTTCGGATTCGATGCGCAAGCTGATAAAGGCAGCACAAGCATTGCCGCCACAGGCAGTACCATTTTCCAATTGCGTTTAACCATGGTTTCTTTTCTCTCCCTTAAAATAATGTTTTCTATATATGGCTAGTCCCGAAGGACGAATACCCGAATTGAACTAAAGTTCCTCATCAGCCTTTAACCGCGCCGGCCGTAATCCCTCTTACAAGCGGCTTCAAGCCCAGCGCCAGCAGTACCAGCGATGGCACCAGAACAAGCGCCACTCCGCAAAGCACCAGATTCCAGCTCGTCAGCTCCTCGAATTGCAGCATCGCGATTCCGATCTGGACCGTCCTCATGGCATCGCTGCTTGTAACGAGCAGCGGCCACAGGTACTGGTTCCATCCGTTCAGGAACACGTATACGGCCAGCGATGCAGCGGCTGGGCCAGATAACGGCAGCACAACGGAGACGAAGTGGCGGAAATGTCCGCAGCCGTCGATGCGCGCCGCCTCGAACAGCTCACGTGGCAGCTGCAGGAAGAACTGGCGGAGCAGGAACACCCCAAACGCCGAGGCTGCAAAAGGTACAATGAGCCCTTGGAACGAATCGAGCCATCCCCAGCTTTTGACCGTCAAATAGTTAGGAATAATGGTTACTTCCCATGGAATCATCATCGTGCTGATAAACAGCGCGAACCAGAACCGGCTTCCGGAGAACCGGATGTAGACAAATGCGTAAGCGGCCAGTGCCGCCGTCAGCACCTGGAGCACCATAATCGCAACCGCAAGAATAAAGCTGTTGAAGATGAAGCCGAATATCGGCACGGTTTCGATCGCATTCTTCAGCTCTGCCGTATGAAGACCGGAAGGAAGCAGCTTGGGCGGATATTGACCTGCTTCGGCCGGAGTCATGAAGATCTGAGCAAGCAGGTACAACAGCGGTCCCAGCACGAGCAGCGACAGCAGAATGAGTAAGCCGTAAAGGCTGAAAAAACGGACCGGATTGCGTGATGCCATCACTGGTAATGCACCTTCTTTCCAAGCACGAGGAATTGTACTGCCGTCAGAAGAAGCATCAGGATGAACAGGACGATGGCCAGAGCGCTGCCGGTTCCGAACTGGTAATTAATGAAGGCTTCCCGGTAAATAGAGTACACCAGCACATCCGTTGATCCGGCAGGGCCGCCCTTGGTGAGGATATTGATTTGTCCGAACGATTGGAAGGCGCTCATAATCGACACGACCGCGAGGAAGAAAAGCGTCGGCGACAGCAGCGGCAGCTTGATCGAGAAAAATGTTCTCCACATCGAAGCGCCATCGATTCGCGAGCTGTCCATAACATCGTTGTCGAGCCCTTGAATGGCGGCCAGGAGCAAGACGAACGGAAACCCGGAGTTCATCCAAATAGTCATAAGCGAGACGGAACCAAGCGCTGCTGCCGGATCGGTCAGCCATTGGACCGGCCCGATGCCGATCTGTTCAAGCAAGTAGTTGAGCATGCCAAGGGACGGGTGATACAGGATCATCCACAGGATAGACGCCGTTCCGACGGAAAGAGCCAGCGGAACCGAGAAGATGAAGCGGAAGATCTTGCTCCCTCTGCCGGCGGCATGCACGAGGCTGGCGCATAGCAAGCCGAGGGCAAGTCCGGCAGGCACGGTCAGCAGCGTGAATTTGACCGTGATCCAAAGACTGTTCCAGAAAGCGGACGATTCCATCATCCGCGAATAATTGTCCCAGCCCGCGTAAGCGGCAACCCTGCCGCGGGGATCGGTAAGCTGAAAGCTCAGATAGACCGAGCGAGCCATCGGATAAAATAAAAACAAGAGGAATACAGCCAGACTAGGCGATAGAAACAGGTAACCTAGCAGCTGCTCCCGCATCCGCCTCAGCTTGCCTGCGGCAATCGGGGTACGGACCGAGACTTTGGAGACCGGAGACAAGACTGGTTTAGACTTGTCCGAATAGAGGGATGAGTTCATTTGTGACTGCAACCGCCCTTTCAAGAGATGGTTTTGCCGGATTCGGTTTGGCAAGTCTAACAATAACTCCCATTTGTAACCTCAATGTCATAAATTTATGAAGATTAGGAAAGGAGATAACGCTTAATTGAAAGAAACCATATCTTTCTAAAGATTTCTTTTAGTTTTCAAATGCATGCGGGACAAGCCCACGAAGAAGGCATATGATAAAGGGTGACTAACGGGATTGCCGAAAATAGCGCGTGCATGCCCGACTGGGAGGGAACAGGAAGATGACAGTGGAAATCGAGCATGACATGAAGAGAAATGCAAGCAGCCCAATCGTAATCGGGCATAGAGGAGCGGCCGGAGAAGCACCAGAGAATACGCTGGCGAGCTTCAGGCTTGCGGCCGAGCAAGGAAGCCATATGGTGGAACTGGACATTCATTTGTCGATGGACGGCAAGCTTATCGTCTGCCATGACGATACGCTCGACCGGACGACGGACTGCTCCGGAGCGATCCGCTCCCTGCATTCGGACGTTATCCGCGAGGCGGATGCGGGAAGCTGGTTCTCGCCTGCTTTTGCCGGAGAACGAGTCCCATTTCTGGAGGAAGTGTACGACCTCCTCCCGGAGGACGTTGAGATCAATGTTGAAGTGAAGGATTCCGCAGGAGCCCTCCTCGACGAAATCCTGCTGGACTACCTCCGCGCCGAAAATCGACTAGAGCGCACCATCGTCTCTTCTTTCGACCATAAGCTGCTTCTCAGGCTGAAGCAGGCGGAGCCGGAGCTGCGCATCGGACTCTTGTATGCCGCCGACCTCATTCATCATGCTTCGTACGCGGCGCTGCTGGAAACAGAGGTGTGGTCGCTTCATCCGCATCACGGGCTCATCGGAGCTCAGGATGCCGAGGACGCTGTTGCCGCAGGGCTTCATATCTATCCTTACACATCCAATCATCCTGCCGAATGGGACCGTCTTGTCTCCATCGGCGTAACAGGCATCATTACCGATTTTCCTGGTCGATTGAAGGAATATCTGGGCCGTCTTTAATAGATTGGCACGTCAAACAGCCTGCACGTTAACCCGTGCAGGCTGTTTTTTAGGTAGATATATTAATGAAGATAAATTCCTGAGCCTATCGGATTAGACTTTTTGCTGCAGAAGCTGTTTCATCTCCAGGCATCCTGGTTAAGTATCTATCAAGCAAGACAAGCAAGCGAAACAAACAAAACAGCAAGAAAAACCCAATCGAAAGAAAGGTGATTAATATGTTAGGATGGGCACTACTCTTCTTCATCTTCGCAGTCGTCGCCGGCCTGTTTGGATTCCTGGGCATCGCATCAGCGCTTGCCGGCATTGCGAAAATCTTATTCGTAGTCTTTATCGTCCTCTTTATCGCATCCCTGATATTCGGACGAAGACGAGCATAACCAAGAACAACAGCCAATCATTTAACTAAAATCGAGGAGGAATTACAATGACAACCCAAACCATGACGACAAGAGTACACACGGTTAATAACATGCTGGAGGTTCAAGAGCAGGTTCACCGTTTCGAACGCGACGGCTATGCGAGGGAGAACATCTTTGTACTGACTCACGATAAAGGCCGTACAGCACGCATTGCCAAAAATACGGACGCCGAGCAAATCGGTGTATCCGCAGAAGGCGTGGGAACGGCAATCGCCAACATCTTCCGCTCTACCGGCGATGAGCTTCGCGCTAAGATGAGATCACTCGGGATCTCCAAGCAATATGCCGAGCATCTTGAGCAGCAAATGGACAGGGATAAAATTCTGGTTATCGGCTGGGGCGGCAAGGAATACAAGGATGACGATTATGACACTTCGGTCTATTACTATCCGGAATACCGCTTATAAATGTTCGTTCAAGCGAACATTCAAAAACAAAGACCTATCCGTATGGGTAGGTCTTTGAACTATGGTATAGTGTTAAAAAGAATAATGTTAAAAAATAGGCAAGAAAGGTGTGCTCCGGATGAGTATCATCATTGTTGACGACAATGCGACCAATCAGCTTATTGTGCAGACGATTCTGAATAAAGCCGGTTACCGGAATTTATTAACAGCCTCATCAGCCCGTGAACTATATGGAATTCTTGGTATAGAAGGCTCGGCTGCTTCAATAGACTCGGATGTGGAATTAATTCTTATGGATATGATGATGCCTGACATCGACGGAATTGAAGCATGCCGAAACGTATTGCAGGACAAGCGTTACAAGGACATTCCGATCATATTTGTTACCGCGGTTGGAGATTCGAACAAGATGGCCGAAGCCCTTGATGCCGGGGCCTGCGACTATGTGATGAAGCCGATCAACCGGATGGAGCTTCTTGCACGGATACGCTCAGCCTTGCGGCTGAAGCATGAAATCGACCGGCATAAGGAACATGACAAAAAAATGAAATCCGAGCTGGAGCTGGCCAAGCAGGTGCAGCTTAGTGTTCTCAGCACAGCCATTGATGACGAGAATTTGAAAATCAATGCCGCCTACCAGCCCTCTTCCGAGCTTGCCGGTGACTTTTACAACTGGTACCGGATTGACAGGAATCGTTATGGTGTCATTCTGCTTGATATGATGGGCCATGGCATTTCATCATCTCTGGTCTGCATGTACATCTCTTCCGTGCTGCGTGATACCATCACGCGCATTTCCGACATTGAGCAGGTCATGCATGAGCTCAACCGCTACATGAATCAGCTGCATATGAAGGATGAATTAATGAGTTACTATTTTACGGCGATTTATCTGGTGCTTGATGTGGAGGAAAAAACAATCGAGTACGTCAACGCCGGGCATCCTCCCGGAATCGCCTTCCTGGACGGCAAGCCCGCACTGCTTGAGCCTTGCTGCAGTGCCATCGGCTTATTTAACAAGCTGAAGGTCAGCAAAGGCAAGTTTCATTATGAACAGGACGCCGGCATTGTTCTCTACACCGACGGCTTGACTGACGGGATGGCAGACGGGCACGAAATCTCAAACGAGACGTTAATCAGCCTCATGCGAAATGAACAGCGGCTGGACCCTTCTGCGCTTGTCGCTACCATGATTCCGAATGATAACGGCACTATACAAAAGGATGATATTTGCCTCGTCACTCTATATACGAAATAATTTTTACTCCAGCCTGTTTCAACTCCCCCCTTATCGGGTAATCCATAGTAAGGCTAATGACAAAGGCTGGAGGGATCAATATGAAGAATACATTCCTGGCATGTTATCTTGCGGGAGGGATCATCGGCATCGTGCCGCTCGCTTATATGGCCCTGCCTCAACCCGTTCATGAGCTGCAGACTGCTCCTACGCCAAACGAAATGGTAACCGTATCCCATGCGGACTATGACCTATCAGACATCAAACTGCAGTCCGTTAATGGACTTACACTCTACGATGATAAAATAACAGTCGAGCGAATGCTTGGCGAACCTGTCCGCGTCACCCATGATGACTATTTTACAGAGCTAGAAACGTATGAATATCCAAATCTGGATGTCGTGTTCAGCGATGGTATTATGGAAGAAATCAAGGTTAGCGGAAGCGCGGATACCATCTGGATTGATGATCAGGAAATCCCCGTCTCCATAGAAGCATTAATTGAGGCGCTGGGCGAGCCGGATTATAAGGCCGATGACGGTATCGTATATGAACGCCAGGAGAACGTGCTGAAGCTGTTCATTAACTATGACAACGGTACGCTCGAATCTATCGCGTATTATCATATTTCATCTGTATAACTACCCTTACTTTAATGATCGGAGTGAATCGAATGAAGTCTCAGCAATTCCAGATTGATCAAAAAGAAACACGTGACAGCTACATGATATCGCTTGGCGGTGAGCTCGACTTATCCGTCGTGCCTCAGCTAAGAACCGCATTGGAGCCGGTTATGGACCGGACGGATCTTAATCTCGTCTTGAATCTTCGTGAGCTGAAGTATATCGACAGTACGGGTATTGGGATTATTGTATCCATACTGAAGTATCGTGACGGGATTAACGCTCCTTTCTCCGTTACGGAAATCCCGCCGTCCATTCAACGCTTATTCGATTTAACAGGCATCTCCGGATACTTATCGGAAGGGACAGAGAAATAGACATGATACGATTACAAATTCCGTCTCATGCCGACTATATTGATATCGTAAGAGTATGCCTTTACGGTATTGCGTCCAAGTTGTCTTTTTCCTATGAAGACATTGAAGATATGAAGGTTGCCGTGTCAGAAGCCTGCACCAATGCCGTTCTGCATGGACGTCCCGCGGAGGAAGGCTTCAGCCTGATTGATATCAGCTTCCAGCCGACCGAGGCTGGCATAACCATTATTGTTAAAAATGACGGCCCTCCATTCGAGCATCATGATTCAGAAACTGACGAGATTTCCCCTCCCCTTCAAGGGATCGAAATCAGCGAACTGCCGGTCGGCGGACTTGGTCTCTATCTAATGGAAGCTCTAATGGATGAGGTAACCGTCCAATCTAATGAGAATGGTACAGAGGTTATTCTGACGAAATATGTGAGTCAATAGGGAAGATGGGGGTGTCCCAAAAGTCATGTAAATGACTAAGGGCACCTCTTTTAAATTTGGGTTGAATAGCAACCTGCGCATTTTAATGTTCTTCCGATCGCCATTGCTCGAGGATTCCTTTGAATCAACTTGGTAAGGTTGGAATCCCCTCACAAAAGCGAACGCTGACGCTTCTCCAGAATCATTAAAACGCTCCGTTTGCCATTAACCTGTCAATGAAATGCCGAAAAGACAAACAAAAAGAAGCCAATCCTTATTTAAATGGAAGTGCGACCAACCATCAACAAAGGAGAGGCTTCTTTTGTACAAAGAATATGCCATGGATCAACTTTCCTTGCCATGGACTTGCAGGAAGATATCCCCGAAAATACATCTCGTTCGCGTCATCAACGACTAAGTCAACCGTTTAAATATGAATCTCTTCACCAAAGCTTATCCCGGTGATGGGCCGGGACAGCTATCATTCTAAAATGCTCATGAAGGTCATCATCTATGCTTACACTCTAGCGAGCGAACCTCTTTTGAGACGGCCTCATTCTTTTAAGGCTTCTTCACGAAAAGACGCTCTCCGTCTGCCAATTCCTCGTAGTGATGCTTCCAAGGGGCTATCAAATATTCCATGCTGCCAAGGCCAAGTATGCCGTCAACTGTCAAGCTGTCATGAAACAGCCGGTGGACGCGGTCCTGGAGCTCGGGATTGAAATAAATCATGACATTGCGGCAGAGAATAACATGGAATTCGTTAAATGTGCTGTCCGTAGCCAAATTATGCTGGGCAAACATCATATGATCCGCCAAGGAAGGGTCAAATATCGCATAATCCCGGTCCGTCGTATAATAAGCCGAGAACTCTTTGGTACCGCCGGCTTGCATATAGTTCTTCGTAAACGTCTGCATCCGCTTCAGCGGGAACTTCCCTGCCTTCGCCTGCTCAATAGCACGCTCGCTCATATCGGTCGCATAAATCTTAGCTTTATCGAGAAGCCCTTCCTCCTGCAATAAGATCGCCATGGAGTAGACCTCTTCTCCCGTTGAGCAGCCGGCATGCCAAATCCGAATTTCAGGGCTGTTCCTCAGCAGAGGAACAGCCCTTTCCCGGAACGCCTTGAAAAAGCTAGGATCCCGGAACATCTCCGTTACTTTAATCGAAAAATCGTTGACCAGCTTATTAACGTATCCCGGCTCATGAAGCACTTTCCCGAGCAGCCCGGTAACCGTATCCGCGCCGTCGAGACACATCCGGTTACGAATACGCCTCCGCAAAGAGGAGCGCAAGTAATGGCGGAAATCATGCCCGTAAGCCAGATAGATCCCTTCAATTAACAGCTCGATCTCAATATTTTCCCATTCCGTGACCGGCAGCTCATCCAATGCCGCTTCAGGCAAGTCCTTGTAAGGATGATCATCCATCAATGGCTCACCTGCTTCGTCAGCCACACCCGCATAAGCGAGAACAGCTGATCCATCTGTAATGGCTTACTGATATAATCCGACGCTCCCGCTTCCAGACATTTGTCGCGGTCGGATTTCATCGCTTTAGCGGTAAGCGCGATAATTGGCATATCTTGCAGCTGCGGCAATTTGCGTATTTCCCGCATCGTTTCATATCCGTCCATCAACGGCATCATAATATCCATCAATACAAGATCAAAGTCCGTATTTTCTTCCAAAATGTCCATACAGCGCCGGCCGTTGCCCGCTACGGTTACCTGCATCTTTTTGCTCTCGAGCGCCTGAACAAGCGCGAATACATTCCGTGCATCATCCTCTACCAGCAGCACTTTCTTCCCGGCAAAATTCGATCCGCTTGTTTGTTCGTTTTCGCTAATCCGTGAAGAATCCGTCTCATTCCCGCTCTCTTCCTGTACCGGGATCTCGCCAAGCTGTTCGGCAGCGGCAGCCGATTCCTGCATAGCGAGCTGGATGGTATCCAGCCTCTCTTGGCTTAGCTCAGGCAGATAAATGGTAAAGCAGCTTCCTCTGCCAACCGAACTGTTAAGCTTAATGTAACCGCCAAGAAGCTTCACAAATTCACTGGTGATCGATAATCCAAGACCGGTTCCTCCATAGAGCCGGTTCGTATTGCCATCTACCTGCTGGAAAGCTTCAAAGATCAGCTTTTGCTTATCCATTGGAATACCGATCCCCGTATCGGTCACCGAAATAGCCAGCGTTTCGTCACCTGCCCGCTCAATCTGCAAATGAACCGAGCCTTTTTCCGTAAACTTGAAAGCATTCGACAACAGGTTTTTAAGAATTTGCTGCAACCGCTGCCCGTCCGTATACCAGACATCTGGCAGATTATCGGCCATATCAACGATAAAGGCAAGTTCCTTTTTCTCTGCTACCGGGTTAAATGTCAGCTTCATCATCTCCGGAATTTCAGTAAGGTTAACCTCATCAATAGTCAGAACCACTTTGCCTGCCTCAATCTTCGACAGGTCCAGAATGTCATCAATCAGCTTAAGCAGGTCCGTACCCGAAGTGTGAATAACTTTAGCATAACCTTCTTCGTCATCATTTAATGTCTGGTTTTCATTCTCGGCCAGCAACTGGGACAAGATGAGAATGCTGTTAAGCGGTGTCCGGAGCTCATGTGACATGTTCGCCAGGAAGTTGGTTTTGTATTGCGAGCTTTTCTGCAACTGCTCGGAATAGTCTTCTAACTCTTCCTTCGCTTTCTCAAGCTCTTTTGTTTTCTGCTCGGCGACCAAGTATTGCTCTTCCAGATGTTCGGTCGTCATCCGCATTTCCTCCTGCTGCATCTGGAGCTCTTCCGTCAGCACCTGGGATTCGCTCAGCAGCCGTTCTACTTCCATCCGCCCAGCTACATTATTGACGGCAATGCCAAAGTCCTGCTCAATCTCCTCCAGCAGCTTCAGATGCTGCGTGGTGAATGACTGCAGGGAAGCAAATTCAATGACGGCCTCGAGCCGCTCCTCATATTCAATTGGAACCATCAGAATGCTGCGGGGCTCCAGCTGGACAAGTCCAGTTGTAATCAGCGGGGCTTGATCCGGCTGATTAAGAAGGAATACACGTTTCTCCAAGGCGCATTGACCAACCAGACCCTCTCCGAAACGGAATGATTCCTTGCCGGCTTCTTCGCCGGTACCCGCATAGGATGCCAGCTTCTCCAAGCGCTGCTGCTCGCCTGCTCCTCTCCGGATATAAAATACGCCGTAAGAAGCATTGATCATTGGCGCTACCTTGGTCAGGAAGGATCTCGCCAATATCCCCAGATCATTAATTCCTTGGTTCATTGTCGCCACTTCGGCTACCTTCGCTTGAATCCAGCTTTGCGCTTCGAGACTTGCGAGCAATCTGTTCGTTGCATCACCAAGCTCCTTGATCTCGTCATTCGTATTCACTTTAATCCTTGTGCCCAAATCACCTCCGGAAGAAGCGATCTCGGTAATTGTTCTTACAACCTGCTTAATGGTCTTCACAATGGACCCCGACACAAAGGAAACAATCATGAGTGAAATAATCGTCGCAGCCAGCAGCAGGACATAGATCCCAATGGTCAGTATTCTGTTTTTATTTTCCAGATCAATAATATGCAGTCTTGTCGATTGGACCTCTTGATTCCCGACAGCATCAAATTTCGCTCGGAGGCTGTCCATCTGCTGCTTGCCGACATCATCCTGGAAAAAGGCAATAATGTCAGCACTTCTGTTTTCCTTCTTCATCGCAATGGTCGGCTCTGCCGTCTTGCTGATCCATTCCTGAATCGACAGCTTGATCTCTTCAAGCGCCTTTTGTGTGCTCGGGTTATCGGATATATAGGCATACAGGCTATTGTAATTGGCTTCCCATTGGGATTTGCCCAGATCATAAGGCTCCAGATAACTTGTGTCGCCGGTAATGATAAATCCCCGCTGAGCGGTCTCCATACTAATAGCGTCATATTGAATAGATGCAATAAGATTATGAATTTCTACATCTCTTGATGTAATGGACTCCACTTCAGTTTGCAGAGCCTCAATACGGTCGGTTACGGCCAAGATCGAGGCACCAAGACAAACAAGTATGAGGAAATACCCGATCGCTATCTTCGTCCTGATATTAAATTTGATGGCTCGAAGCATACTAATCTCCTTTTCTCCTGATCTCTTTCTAATAAGTATACCACTATCATCTCTTCGAATCTGTTGTTTCACTTACATTTTTCTAGGGTAATTAAAGAGAAAAGAGGATGTGATTGCAGATGGATCTCTTTATTCAAATCATTATTGCTGTTATTACGGTTGCTTTCGTTATTCTGATGTTTTTCCTCATTCAGACCATTAAAGCGTTAACAGCAACCCTGGAGGAAGTTCGATCAACCGTCGGAGAACTCAGAACCGATGTGTCGCAAATCAGCGGCGACGTGAAGGAAATGATCCACAATACAAATGAAATGACTCGTGATGTCCGTACGAAGCTTCGCTCTTTGGATGTTGTCTTTGCCACCGTTCACGATATCGGCCAGACGCTCCACAGCTTCACCGGCGTGATGAAGGAAACGGCCGTTAGTCTTGTGACAACGATGAAAAGCAAACAGCATCGGGAAGTCTACGACAATGAAGCAACCGGACATCGCAGCAGCAAAGTCACCAGCGCTATAACAGATGGCATTTTATCCTCGGTACGTATTTGGAGAAAACTCAAACAACAATAGGCTATAATAGGACTAGCGGAGAGGAACGAGAAAATGATGAAACCATGGATAAGTTTAACTATACCGGCTCAAGCAGATTATATTGATATTGTGCGGCTGACCCTGTCGGGGTTAGCTGCAAAAGAAGGCTTTTCCTACGAGGAAATTGAAGATATGAAGGTAGCCGTAACAGAGGCATGCACGAATGTTGTGCTTCATGCTTATGACGGTGGTGTCCATGGCATAATGGAAATTGTATTTGAAGTTCAGCAGGACTCCCTTCACATTAGGGTGAAAGACTCGGGCAGCAGCTTTTTTTATGAACCTTCTGTCATAGCCGATGCTTCATTGCATCACAAGCCTTTAAGTGACGCTAATGTGGGAGGTCTCGGTCTATTTCTGATGCAGGCTTTGATGGATCAAGTGGAAGTCCGCACAGAAATGGGAACCGAGGTGATTCTAACCAAGCGACTTGGTAGGAAAGAGGAGATGGCATGAAATCACAATCATCCTGCCTGGATCAGCAGCAAATAACAAATCTTCTTTTTCAATATAGACAAGTAAGCTGCAATGATGCCGCAACGGCATTGTTGCAGCATTTTGAACCGCTGGTCCGTATGGCTGTATCTAAAATATCGCGAAACCGACCGGATCTGTATGAGGATCTATTCCAGGTCGGTCAAATGTCTATGCTGCGGTTGTTCAAGCAATATGACAGTGACAAAGGCGTTCCTTTTGAAGGCTATGCGATGAAGAGCATCATCGGTCAGCTCAAAAACTACTTGCGCGATAAATCCTGGTACATACAGGTGCCAAGAAATATGAAGGAAAAAGGGCTGCTTGTTCAAAAAGCCATTGATGAGCTGACAACAAAGCTGGAGCGTTCGCCGAAAATGGATGAAATCGCGGCATATCTGGGATTATCGGTAGAGGAAACCATCGAAGTCTTGTCTTCACGGGAATCTTATCAGTATGTATCCCTCGATACTCCGCTCTCAAGCGAAGGCGACAGTGCCACCATTGGCGATGTCATCAGTGATCAGACGGATGATTACCGTCATGTCGATAATCAGCTGGCACTCCAGGATGCTCTGGATCAATTAAAAGAAGAGGAACGCAAGGTATTGGTGCTTGTCTACCAGCATGGCCAATCCCAACGGGAAATTGCCGATCAGCTCGGCGTATCCCAAATGAGCGTATCCCGCTTCCAGAAGCGTGCTCTGGATAAACTCAAGCAGATCTTGCATCCGCAGCAAAGCGAAGAAGGATGAACGGAACTTAAAACCGCCTGTCTCTGAAGAGACAGGCGGTTTTCTTTTGCTCTGCACAATTTTACACTGCTCATTGAGAGCAAAAAAAAAAGAGGTTGTCCTGACCGGACAGCCTCTTTCCTTCGATCCCCTCTCATACATTAATTAGAGGTCGATCCTACCTTATCTTTTACATCATCCTTTGCAGCGCTGAAGGCATCCATGACATGTTCATTGGATTTCTTGGCGTGCTCGGACAAATCCGATGCTTCTTCCCTTACGCTTGATAAGACATCCTTTGTTTTATCTCGGGCTGTCGAAGCAAGTTCCTGTGTACGCTGGCTAATAGCCTGGAACTTATTCGAGAGATCCTCCCTCAGCTTCACACCTGATTTTGGTGCAAGCAGAAGCGCCCCAACAGCACCTACCGCTGTCCCGACAATCGTACCCACCAGCAAACCGCTACCTGTGTTTTCCTTTGGCATTGTTATCTCTCCTTTATTCCGTTCTCGTATTCGAAACCGTATTCGATCTCGTATTATCTATTACACCATTAGGGTTATTTTGAAACAGACGAATTCCCCTTCCCCGCCTGCGAATATTCGAAGATAAAAAAACGTTGCATCTTTTAATGTTTATTTCATATACTGTTTATATAATAATCAGTGTACGACGTACACAGAAATGAGGCGTTTCGTTGTGAAACAATCCGCGATTGAAATTTCGGGCCTACGTAAAAGCTTCGGCAAACAAACCGTGCTAAGCGGCGTTGACCTGACTGTTCCTGCCGGAACTGTCTTTGCCTTACTGGGTCCTAACGGAGCCGGCAAAACAACCCTGATTAATATTATGTCTACCTTGGTCTCGCCTGATGAAGGAAAAGTGAATGTGGGAGGTTATGATGTCCTGACAGAGCGGGATCAGGTTAAGCAGAACATCAGCCTGACCGGTCAATTCGCCGCAGTAGATGAAGTCTTATCCGCCGAGGAAAATTTACGGATGATCGGCAGGCTTTCCGGCCTTACCGCTGCACAATCCCGGTTGCGTACAATGGAGCTTCTGAAAGCATTTGATCTCGTTGATGCAGCCAAGAAACGGGTAAAAACCTTCTCGGGAGGCATGCGGCGCAGACTGGATCTTGCAATCAGTCTTGTTGTCAGCCGCCCTGTTATTTTCCTGGATGAACCTACAACCGGACTTGATACAATCAGCCGCCGGGCGTTATGGGATATCATCAGTCAGCTGGCGAGACAAGGGAGGACGATATTTCTTACGACGCAGTATTTGGAAGAAGCCGATCAGCTTGCCGACCAGATTGCCGTTATCAATGGCGGAAGGATCGTAGCATCCGGCAGCGCCGAGCAATTAAAGGCTCGTGTGGGAGGAGAAGTCATTGAGCTTTTGAATGCCCATGACGAAGTCATCCATACCGTACCAACTACAGGCAGCATTCAGGATATAAGCCGCACTTTAAATGACCTGGCCCATTCAGTTCCGCCCGGGACACGGGTCAATATCCGCAGACCAAGCATGGATGATGTATTTGTTGCCTTGACGGCAAACAAGAAAGAGGTGTTACACGTATGATAGCAGCGGACAAACCAGTTAAGCCGGCATCCCTCATGACGACAAATCTCGTCTTTATCAGCCGGAGTCTTCGTCACAGCCTGCGCAATACAGAAGCTCTGCTTATGGCCATCATGCTGCCGGTTATGCTCATGCTTCTTTTCACTTACGTATTCGGAGGAGCAATCGATTCGAGCGGAGACTACGTGAATTACGTTGTTCCCGGCATTATTTTGCTCTGTGCAGGATTTGGCTCTTCAAGTACAGCCGTGGATGTATCCAATGATATGACGAATGGCATCATCGACCGATTCCGGACAATGCCGATCAAAAGCCTCAGTGTTGTAACCGGCCATGTCGTAGCCAGTCTGGCCCGTAATTTATTCGCAACCGGCGTTGTCTTTGGCGTAGCCCTGCTAGTCGGATTCCGGCCTAACGCAAGCTTTCTCGAATGGGTGCTCGCGATTGCCGTTATTACCCTCTTTATCCTAACCTTCACCTGGTTATTCGCCGCTATCGGGTTAGTAGCCGGCAGTCCTGCCGCTGCTAGCGGATATGGCTTTGCGCTCTTGTTCCTCCCCTATTTGTCCAGTGCCTTCGTTCCGACAGATACGATGCCTTCGTGGCTGCAAGGCGTAGCGAATCATCAGCCGATCACCCCAGTCATTGAGACGATCCGGGGTCTGCTCACTGGCACACCGCTAAACGACAGCGCATGGTGGGCAGTCGGCTGGTGCCTGCTTATCCTGGCTATAGCATTCTTATGGAGCATCTCCTCCTTCCGAAAAAAAGCAGGGCGCCGCTAACGGAGCCACCTAAAAAAGACATCGGCCTGATGGAATCCATCAAGCCGATGTCTTTTTATTATTTCGATGCCAGATAATGCTCAATGCCGTCCAAAATCCGCTCCAGGCCAAAATCAAAGTCGTTGCCAACCGGATTGTCAGCCGGATTCTCCTCGGTGTATACGCCTGACTCGATAATAGGCTGCAGATCCGGATAACGATCCTTCTTAACAAGAAGCTTAAGTGCCTTGGTGTAATCCAAACCACTGAATGAACCCGGACTTGCCCCTCCTTGAATCGCCCGCTCCATATCCCTCTGTATCATACCGGTTGAACGCGCGTAGCTGCTCAACAGCAGTACCGTAGACATCTTCTCATAGTCATTAAGCGGAAGATTTCGCAACGGCCGAAGAGCCAGATCTACGATCAGCAGATTATTGGGGGTGATAGGCACTCCAGATACCGGGATATCCGCATACCAGGGATGCTTGACGAATACCTCAATGCAAGCCCGTACATACAGACGCAACCCCTCTCGCCAATCGGCGAGTATTTCTTCAGGCTGGTCTGGGAATTGGCAGACCGCTTCCTGCATCAACAACAGCAGATCATCTTTGCTTTGTACATAGCGGTAAAGAGACATGGCCGTGAATCCTAAAGCAGCCGCAACCCGGCTCATGGAGACAGCCGCAAGCCCTTCGCGATCCGCCAGATCTACCGCGGCGGCAACGATCTGGTCAATGGACAGCTCGCGCTTTGGCCCTCTCTGGGATTCTTTCACCAGCCCCCATGCCAGCGCGACTCCACGCGGCAGGTTATTTAACACTTCAACCTCATCGTCATGCTCCATCCCACTGTCCTCCATACTTGTCTTCCCATAATTGCTTACTATGTAAACAGTATACCATAAATGAGCTGGGATAAAAAAAGCAGCTCCTTGTTAGGAGCCGCTTTTTTCTTTAATCCAAACCATGCTCTGCGCGGATTTTGTACAATCCCTTCAGGAGCAATTCCGCAGGATCGCGATTCAGAAGCTGATGCGTATACAACAGATGAAGTGAGAAAGCGCAAACATTATTGCCGTCAACGATAGCCGGGAAGCCCGTTTCGAACACCGGACCCTTAAGCTCTTCGTTCCAGGCAAGTCCTGCATGAACCTTCTCCTCAGGGAATTCTTCTTCAACAGCCTTAATGCAATGCGGGATGAGTACATGATCGATTAAAGCCTTGGCATCATCTTCGCTTGCAGGAGGCTCAGGAAGTGGTTTGCCCCCCTCGGATTTCATCAACTCGTAGAAAAACGAAGCCATCCATTCTGTTGCCTCATCGTTACCCGCCTGGAAATTCGCGATTAACTCACGAAGGAAGAAGCCGCATACATAGTCGCTGCCCGATTCATCCTTCACTTTGTAAACAAACACGGGACCATAAAGCTCTTGATTCAATACTTGGCCTTGGACGTCTTCGAAATGCCGTCTCAATGCGACAAAGCCGTTATGCTGGACTGCTTTGACCAGCTCCGCGAATTGCTTCGCCTCTTCTTCTTGATTGCCTTTGATCTCTTCGTTTGTCGTCTCGTTATTCATTCGCTTCACCCGTAATTATCATATCATTCCACCAATTAAACAGTCTAGTCCAATTCCCAATAAAGAAAAGCCGCCCTAAAGGACGGCCCAACGCCTGCGATTACTCAACAACATGCTTCTGGCGCAGCTTGGTGAGTGCAATAAGAAGCGTATCCGAAGGATCGCGGTTCAACTGCATCATTTTATACAAATAATGAATCGGGAAGACACATTTCTCTGTTGGAATATCCATAAATCCAAGCTCAAGGACAGGCGTAAGGTTGTCATCCAGCCCTCTTTTGCCCGTAATACGAAGAGGGGAAAATTCCTCACTGACCGCCCCAAGGCAATGCGGGAACAACACATGATCGATAAATTCCTCTTCTTTTTCTTCGCTTTCATGCGGCCCTGGCAGCTCTCTGCCGCCCTTCGACGTCTTCATCAGCTCATAGAAGAAGGATGCCATCCATTCCCCTGCGTCCCGGCCGCCGTCCTGGAACTGTTCAGCCAGTTCGCGTAGGAAGAAGCCGCAGTCATACGACTTCTTGAAATCATTCGTTACCCGGTAGATGAAGATTTGGCCGAACTTTTCATCCGTCACAATAAGACCTTCTACATTAGGGAAAAATGGTCTTATGGCAGCTAGTCCCCTCTGAAAAATCGTCTTCATCAGGGAGTCCCATACTTCCGTATTATCGTTATTATTCGTATTCGTCGTATCATTATTCATCTTGTAATCACCCTCAAGCATCATACCATCCGGCGCTTTGCACCGTCCAGTGCTATACTTTAACAGTCCTATCCGCGGCTTACGAAGAATGGAAGCTTCTCGATGCCTGCCAGACGCAAATAAGTAAACAGTTGGCCTTTATGATGAATTTCATGGTCTTTCGCATTTTGCAGCAGAACAAAGCCCGGAAGCGAATTGCCAAAGAAATCGATGGATTGTGTTAGCTGCTCCGGAGTAAGGGAACGAAGGATGGCTTCCGTTTGCTCGGTTGCCCCTGCTACCCCAGCTCTCAGCTCATCCGCCGTTGTAAAGGCCTGCTTGCTGCCCGGCGTAAATACCCCGTTTTGTACCGTCTTCACGAACATGTCCATCGATCCTGTTATATGTAGGACAAGCTCTGCAATCGACATGCCTTTTTCCCAAGGTTTGAAGGACATTTGCTCCGTTGTTACATCCGCCACCATGTCATGCAATACGTTACGGTGGCTTCTCCATGCGGCAATAAACTCATTGATGTTAGTCATCTTATGATCTCTCCTCTGGTTTATTATCATCCGTATTCATTATAATGGCTGAAAACTTCAATTTCATCTTTTACACTTTCTCCCGGTTGCACCAGTCCGCGATAAAAGCAATCATAACCTTCGTGTAATCAAGTAGCTCTTTTAGATCAAGGCTTTCGTCCACGGCATGCGCTTTACCTAGTTCCCCGGGTCCATAAATGACCGTTGGAATTCCTGCCCGTCCAATCCAGCCGGCATCCGTAACGGTTGGACTCATGCCAACCTCCGCTTCGCGATTCAGAACAGCCTGATGTTTCGTTAACAATGCCTTAACCCCATCGTCATTCTGATCCAGCTTTAATGAAGGGAATATTTCTCCCCTCTCCTCAATCATCGACCTGCCGCCCCAACGGAATTCAGGCGGATTAAGCCGAAGCCACGGATCGCCTTGGGCCACGCGCAGCAAATGCTCCTCGATCTCGGCAGCTACGGACTCGTAATCTTCATCCGGGTAAAAATGTACCGTTATCCATAACGAGCATCGGTCCGCGATAAAGGCCGCATGGCGTCCGCCTTCTATAACAGCGGGGTTTATTGTATTCGATCCCGGTGGAAATCCCGGGTAGGCCTTCGTGACCGCCCAGTGCCTCTCGAGCTCCTGGAGTCCGGTAATCAGCTTGGCCATCTTCTCAATCGCGTTTGCCCCATGCAGACCGCCTCCTGCATGAATCATCCGCGAGCGCATCGCATCATGATGGGTAACCGGACTTTGCACCGTCACCCAGCCGGTAATGACCCCGCCTTGACCTTGAACAGACAATTGACTTGTATCCGCCACAATCGCAAAGTCCGCTTCGCAGCCCCTCTCCATGCAGGCCCTTGTACCCGCTTCACCGGCTTCTTCCCCAATAACGGATTGGAAGAGCAAATCACCCTTCAGCTCCATATTCGCTTCTATTAGAAGCTTGACCGCAAACAGCAGTGCGGCAAGGCCGCCCTTCATATCCGCTGTCCCGCGGCCGTAGGCCCTTCCGTTATGAATGGTTAAGCGGAACGGATCAACCGACCATTCCGAGGTGTCGCCTACTTCAGCAACATCGATATGTCCGTTCAGCAGCAGACTGCGGTAAGCTCCGCTGTGCGTTCCTTTTCGAACAGCCGTTACATTCGGATCGCCCGGATACACTTCCCACAGCTCGGTCTCAAAGCCGAGTCTGCTTAGCTGCTCCTCCATAAACCGCTGTGCCTGCATCGTATTGCGCGCAGGCGGGCTTACCGTCGGGAATGCGACCAATTCAGCTAGCAAAGCGAGTAATTCCTCCTGCCGTTTCTCCACCTGATTCAGTACTTGCTCCAGCAGTAATTCCTTCATCAAAATGCGCCCTCATCTCTATAGAAACTTTCCTTCCTACTATAGAGGATTCGGTCCCATTCGAGCAATTTTTACAACGCTCAAAAAAATTTACATTGCGTTAACATGATTAGGGTTTTCTGTTTACGTAGCCCTACTACAATGACTCTTGTAAGGAAAAACAAAAACGATAGTTTGGAAGGGGAACCTACTCAAAATGAAAAAGTCTCTGATCGTCACAATGGCACTGACATTGTCGTTATCGCTCGCAGCATGCGGCAACAATACGAATAACGGTGCCAACAACGGAAACGCAGCAGCATCAAACAATGCTCCAACAAATAACGCTGCTTCTGCTGATCTGTCCGGTTCGATTCTGGCATCCGGCTCCACTGCACTTCAACCGCTTGTTGATCAAGTATCCAAAGAGTTCATGGAGAAAAACTCCGGCGTATCGATTCAGGTTCAAGGCGGCGGCAGCGGTACTGGTCTGACGCAAGTATCCGAAGGCCAAGCACAAATCGGTAACTCCGACGTATTCGCTGAAGAGAAGCTTGACGCTGACAAAGCGGCTGAACTGGTTGACCATCAAGTAGCTGTTGTAGCGATGGCTGCTGTTACAAATAAAGACGTAGGCGTTGACAATCTTACTAAACAACAACTGGTTGACATCTTCACAGGCAAAGTAACGAACTGGAAAGACGTTGGCGGTAAAGATGCGAAAATCCAAATCGTTAACCGTCCTTCGAGCTCCGGCACACGCGCAACTTTCGAGAAATTCGCACTTGGCACTAAAACAGAAGATCTTGAAGGTTCGATCCAAGAGGATGCTTCCGGTACAGTTAAGAAGCTCGTAAGCGAAACTCCTGGCGCTATCGGCTACCTGGCTCTGTCCTACCTGGATGATTCGGTAACAGCTTTGAAATACGACGGCGTTGACGCTAACGTAGATAACGTAGCAAACGGTTCTTACCCGGTATGGGCTTACGAGCACATGTATACAAAAGGCGAGCCTGACGCAGCTACTAAAGCTTTCCTCGACTACATGGTATCTGAAGAAGTTCAAAACGACGAAGGCGATGTCGTTGAAATGGGCTACATTCCAATCAGCAAAATGGAAGTTAAACGGGATGCTGCAGGTGCTGTAACGAAATAATTCAACTTAAATAAATAAGGCACAGTCAAGAGGCGGGCCAGCTCGTCTCTTGACTGCATGCCTATGTAAACTAAGTAAAGGGTGGTCACGATGAAGAAGTCTAATGATCGAGAAGTAGCCACGCCGCATCTTGCGGAAGAATGGGTTGGCAAAGTTTATACATTCATCTGCATCTTGTTTCTTATCATCACCATTTTTTCGATGGTTTACTTCGTCGCGTCAAAAGGACTTAGCACCTTTATCGTAAACGGCGTAAATGTAAAGGATTTGTTAACAGGACTGAAATGGAAACCAGACGGCGAACCGCCTATGTTTGGCGCATTGCCATTTATCTTTGGATCGTTCAGCACTTCCATCCTTGCAGCCATCATCGCTGCTCCGCTTGGGTTCTGCGCGGCAGTCTTTATGGTTGAGCTTTCCCCAAAAATCGGCCGTACGTTTATGCAGCCTGTTATTGAGCTGCTTGCCGGCATTCCATCCGTTGTATACGGATTTGTTGGCTTAAGTGTTATCGTACCTTTATTCCGTGATCTGTTCCCCGGACAAGGTGTCGGGATCGCAGCAGGCTCGCTCGTACTCGCCTTTATGATATTACCTACAATTACGACTATAGCAACGGATGCGCTGGCTTCCCTGCCCGCGGGCCTGAAAGAAGGCTCGTATGCTCTTGGCGCAACCCGTTGGCAAACGATATATCGCATCGTCCTGCCGACTACGCTTCCCGCGCAGATGACAGGCATAGTACTTGGTATCGCCCGGGCATTTGGCGAAGCGCTCGCCGTACAAATGGTTATCGGCAACGCGCCCCATATCCCGAATTCCCTGTTCGAATCAACTTCAACGCTAACCAGCGCGATTACACTTAGCATGGGTAACACGGCGATGGGCTCCGTTCAAAATAACGCCCTGTGGTCTCTTGCATTAATTCTGATGCTGATGACCTTTGTATTCGTCTTTATTATTCGCTGGCTGGAAGGAAGGAAGAAGCTATGAGTGCCAAAACCGCAGATAAAATCGCAACAGGCGTTATTGTTTTCATCACCGGCTTAATTGCTCTCGCCCTGCTTGGACTCCTGGGCTACATTTTGTTCCGGGGACTTGGCCATATCAGCTGGCATTTCCTTACCTCTCCGCCAGAAACGATCCGCAAAGGCGGCGGTATTGGCCCGCAGCTGTTCAACTCGCTGTTCCTGCTCGTGTTAACGATGATCATTACCGTACCGCTTGGCATTGGTGCCGGCATTTATATGAGCGAGTATGCGAAGGCTGGCAAGATCACTTCTGCTATCCGTCTGGTAGTCGAAGTATTGTCTTCCTTCCCTTCGATTATCGTTGGTTTGTTTGGCCTTCTTGTTATCGTTAATAAATTTAACCTTGGCTTCTCCCTGTTATCCGGCGCGCTTGCGCTTACGATATTCAACCTTCCGCTCATGGTGCGGATTACCGAACAAGGTCTCCGCAGCGTACCGGTACAGCAGAAAGAAGCAAGTCTCGCCCTTGGTATTTCCAAGTGGAAAACAATCCGTTCCGTCCAGCTTCCGATTGCTCTGCCTATCGTACTCTCCGGTTCGATTCTGGCTGCAGGCCGGATCTTCGGGGAAGCGGCAGCGCTTCTGTTCACCGCCGGCATGAGCAGCCCGCGTCTTGATTTCAGCGACTGGAATCCGCTCCACAACGATTCGCCGCTCAACCCGCTTAGACCGGCCGAAACGCTCGCCGTTCATATCTGGAAGGTCAACTCGGAAGGTCTTGCTCCTGATGCTACGCAGATCGCTGCAGGCGCTTCGGCAGTACTTATCATTACCGTATTGCTGTTCAACTTGGGCGCAAGAGCGCTTGGACGATACATGCACAACAGATTCACAGCGTCTAAATAAGCGGATGCTTCGCAATTCATTAAGCGAATGCTTACGAAGCATGAATTGCTTCGCAATTCATTAAGCGAATGCTTGCGAAGCATGAATTGCTTCGCAATTCATTTTAGGAGGTCCTGAGCGTGATAGATATCGCATTGTCTGCCAAACAATTAAACGTTCATTATGGAGAAAAACATGCCGTTCACGACGTCTCGCTTGATTTTGCCGAGAAGGAAGTTACCGCTCTAATCGGTCCTTCCGGCTGCGGCAAATCGACCTTTTTACGAAGCCTGAACCGGATGAACGACTTGATTCCATCATGCCGGGTGACCGGGGATATTTGGCTGAAAGACCAAAATATTAACGGCTCGGATACGGATGTCGTTGCGCTCCGCAAAAATATCGGCATGGTATGGCAGCGTCCCAACCCGTTCCACAAATCGATTTACGAGAATATCGCCTTCGGCCCGCGTTATCACGGGGTCAAGAACAAGAAGCAGCTGGACGAGATCGTAGAGCAGTCGCTTCGGAAAGCGGCGATCTGGGAAGAGACAAAGGACCGCCTGCATAAATCCGCCCTGGCATTATCCGGCGGCCAGCAGCAACGCCTCTGCATCGCCCGCACGATCGCGGTTAAGCCGGATGTTATTCTGATGGACGAACCGGCTTCTGCACTAGATCCTATCTCTACCTCCAAGATCGAGGAGCTGATCTCGGAACTGAAGCAGGATTACAGCATCGTTATCGTTACGCATAATATGCATCAGGCCGCACGGGTGTCGGACAAAACCGCCTTCTTCCTGAACGGTCATGTAGTCGAGTATGATAAAACGGAAACGATCTTCACTAATCCTACAAATCAACGGACCAATGACTACATTACCGGCCGTTTCGGCTAAGGATATGAGGCAAACCTAAAGGGCAGGACGAACCGTTAAGATTCGTCCTGCCCTTTATTTATTTCTTAGTATCCAAGAGTGCTCTTTGTTTTCTCGAAGATTTCGTTTGCCATCTGCGTATAACGGTCGCTGCCGTTTGCTTTTACTTGCTCCACGTATTTATCCCAGTTCTCAAGCTTCTCTTGACCGGTAATGAATTTAAGCGTCATTGTATTAACGTAATCCATTAGCGGCTTGGAGATCAGATTCAATTGCTCGCTCTCATCTGGATTAGCCATGATAGGCGGTGCCAGCTTGCGAGGCGTACGGTCGTTCAGTACACGGGAGACAAAATCTTTCTCGCCTTCCGTCATTTTGGACATTCTCAGGTTGGAAGAACCGCCGTAAGCAAACATGCCGCTGCCAAAGCCGTAATCCACGTTCAATTTTTTCGTTGCTGTAGGATTCATGCCGTTATAGGAAATATCCGAATTAAGCGTAATCTTGCCGCTGGCATCCTTCGAATAAGTCTCGCCTTCTACGCCCCACAGGCTAAGAGTTTGTCCTTCTTCCGAGTACCAGAGCCAGTCAACGAAACGAAGCATCTTGATAAACTCCTCTTCGCCCAAATCTTTCAGCGCGTTCTGACTGATCATAACACCGTTCTCAAGACGGGAGGTTTCAACCTGCAGCTGACCTTTAGGACCACCTGGCTGCGTAATCATATACAGCTCGGCGTTAGGATCTTCCATCTTCGTCTGATAGTCAGCAAGCAGCTGATAGTTGCCGTTAACGACAAAGGAGTCGCCTTTGAAGAATTTGGATTTTGCGGCATCATCCTCTTGCGTGAACGATTCCGGATCCATAATGCCTTCTGTAATCAGCTTATTGAAATAAGTTACGAAATCTTTGTAGTCTTGCGTGTTGTCAGCGAATTCGAACTGCTTGGTATCCTGGTTGAACCGCATCCCGTTCGCTTTGCCCCAGCCAGCTGTTACGCCGTATTCAACAGCAGCGATATTCAAGGTGGATTCGCCTTTGGATGTATCGGACAGAACATATTTCTTGCCTGTGAATTCTTTTACCTTTTTCATCGCTTCATAGAAGTCTTCATAAGTCCAAGAAGTTTGCTTGGACAGATCTACGCCAGCTTTCTCGAAAATATCTTTGCGGATGATGTAGGAGTAGCCGCCGCCCGGCGATTCCCACAAACCAGGCAAAACATAATATTTGCCGTCGGCTTGCAGCTTCACCTTCAGGTCCTCTTCCATGCCCCAATTCTTTACCGCTTTTTGAAAGTTAGGCATGTACTGCACATAGTCGCTGATCGGCACGATTTGACCGCCGGCAACAAACGCTGCTTCTTCATATGTTTTTGGAATGATATATGGCGCGTCGCCGCTGTTTACGAGCAGCGATTTCTGATTCTCGTATTCGGTTCTCGCTGTAATCGCAAGGTCGAATGACACGTTTGTTTTTTCTTTGATTGCGCTCCAGAATCTCCAGTCTTCTTTATAAGGGTAGCCTTCGTGGTCGCTGTACATCATCGAGTAAGTAACAGGCTCATTCGAATGGAAAGTAACGTCCTCTCCAAATGCGTAATCCTCTGCCGGCTTCTCCGATTGCGTTGCATCGTTAGATGCCGCATTTGATTCTGCGGGCTTGTTATTGCCCCCGGAATTCCCATTATTGCCGCTGCACGCTGCTACTACGAACATGATCATTATGACGGATAAAATCATTCCCATTCTTCTACTGAATCTTTTCATGTCGTGCCTCCCTTTTAATAGTTATATAACAGAACTCACCTGACGGCCGTTCCGGTTATATCGCGTTAGCCTTTCACGGAACCAATCATCATCCCTTGCACGAAATACTTCTGCACAAACGGGTAGATACAAATAATAGGCAGTGAGGTTAAGACCATGGCAGCAGATTTTACGGTAGCAGCGATCTGCGTTGTCTGTTCAGAGCTCGCTCCAATCTCTGTAGGGCTGATTGCCGTTTCGATGACCTGCCGCAAATACAGCGCCACCGGCCATTTCTCTTTCGATTGAATATAGAGCGAGGCATCGAACCAGCTGTTCCATATCCCTACGACAACAAACAAGACCATCGTAGCGATAATCGGCTTTGATAACGGAAGCGTAATCCGCAGAAAAATACCATACACGTCAAGACCGTCAACCTTCGCCGATTCCTCGAGCTCGTTAGGCAGGCTGGAGAAAAAGGTTTTCATTAATATCACGTTAAAGGCGCTGATCGCACCGGGAATAACGAGAGCCCAAATCGTGTCACGCATATCAAGTGTTTTTGCCACCAGGATATAGTTCGGGATAAGTCCGCCGCCGAAATACATGGTGAAGAGGACAAACGGAATGAAGAACTTGTTAAGGCGCAGCTTTTCCTTCGACAACGGATAAGCCATCACTGCTGTTGCCGTTACCGAGATCAGTGTCCCAACCGCGGCGTACAGCAGGGTATTGCCGTAATACCGGAAGAAATCGGGTTTGCTCAAGATCACTTTATAAGTAAGAGCCGTGAAATCTACCGGATAAAAGGATACCTTGCCTGCATATACCGCTGCCTCCGAGCTGAAGGACTGTGCAATCAGATAAATAAACGGATATAGGGTAAAGAATATGACCAGCGTCATGATCAAGGCATTAAAGCCTTGGAAAATGCGAGAAGATGCGGATACCTTCACGTTAAGCACTCCTTCCTACCACAGACTGGACTTCGTCGTTTTTTTGGAAATCGTGTTCGCCATCGTCACTAGAATTAAGCCAATGACGCCTTCGAACAAACCAACGGCGGTTGCGAAGCTGAAGTTCCCTCCGGTAATACCCATCCGGTATACGTAGGTGGATATAACGTCCGCCGTTTCATAAGTAAGCGGATTGTACAGGAGCAAGACTTTCTCGAAGTTCGAGCCCATAATACCGCCGATATCCAGGATAAGAAGCGTCATAATCGTTGGCAGAATGCCTGGAATGGTCACATGCCACGCGAGACGGAAGCGGCTTGCGCCGTCTATTCTGGCGGCTTCATAGAGCTCGGTGTTAATCCCGGTCATGGCAGCCAGATACAGGATCGTTCCCCAGCCTAAGCCCTGCCATATGCCAGAGGAGATATAAATGGACGGAAACCACTCAGGCAAAGAAATAAACGAGATCGGTTCGATGCCAAACTTGCCAAGCAATGCGTTAATCGGGCCTGATGCGGCAAGCATTTCCTTGACCATCCCCGCCAAAATAACCATTGATATAAAATGCGGCAGATACGAAACGGTCTGAACGAATTTCTTCAGCTTAAGCCTCCTGATCTCATTAATCAGAAGAGCAAATATTAAAGTTAACGGGAAGCGGACAATCAAATACGAAGCGCTTAAGAAGATATTGTTCCAGAAGGCCCTCCAGAAGGTAGGATCCTTCATGAACATTTTGAAATATTGCAGCCCTACCCATTCCGCACCAAGAAAGTTAGGACCGCCCCTGTACTTCCGGAAAGCGATTACATTTCCGATCATGGGGGCGTACTTGAAAATAAGAAAATAAATGATGGGAAGAACAAGGAAGGAATACAGCTTCCATTCTTTTCTGACATGCTTCCAAAGCGGCGAGACATCAAATACTTTGCTTGAGCCTTCCATTTATCTCCACTCTCCTCTAGTCCATTTCGTCTACTGACCGATTAAAAATAGCTATATTTAACTACTTTAGTCGCATGGTCAAGCGGACTTCATGATGAAATAATGCAAAATAGAAGTCATTTCCCGACAAATGTATTCGCTTTCATTGGCTTTATTATAGCGATATTTGATAGGCCCCTCTTCGTAAATATAGCTTTCGACTTCTCATATATTGCCTTTTTTGATAGACTTATTGATTTTATAAGAAGAGGATGCCATTATCTGATTAGTTACTAACGAGAGGAAGAGTGATGCATGATCCCCATCCTTAACGGAGTCAAAGAAACGGTATCTTACGGTGAACATCTAGGAATCAGGATTTTCCTGAACAAGGAAGTCGAGAACTATCCGATCCATTGGCATACCGCTGTGGAAGTCATCATGCCGCTGGAAAATATCTATACCGTTATCGTTGACGAGACTAAGCATGTCCTCTATCCGAACGATATTCTGGTTTTGCCGCCAGGGGAGCTTCATGAGATCTTTGCTCCCGATTCCGGGACCAGGTTGATCCTCCAGTTCGACTGCTCGCTGCTGTACTCTCTGAATGGCTTTGACTCTACCTTCCATTTGCTGCGCCCGTGCCTCCTGTTAACGGCAGAGCAAAACAAAGAGCTGCATGGACTACTGAGGCCCATGCTTCTGGAGCTGGTGAATGAATATTTCAGTCATACGATGCTGAAGGAAGCTTCGGCTTACGCCAAGCTCATTAGCTTCTTTGTCACGCTTGGCCGTAATTTCATGCATGAGGAGCGCCGTTTTCCACGTACGAAAGGGCATAAGCAGCATAAATACGTCGATAAATTTTTGCAGGTATGCAACTATATGAACGAGCGCTGCACGGAGGATATTCGTGTGGAGGAGCTTGCCGAGCTGTCCGGCTTCAGCAAATATCATTTCACCCGTATGTTCAAGCAATATATGGGGTTGTCCTATTACGACTATCTGATCCAGCACCGCATTATGCATGCGGAGAAGCTGCTGACCGATCCTAATCTGTCGATCATGGAAGTCGCCATGAGATCCGGCTTTGGAAGCCTGCCCACCTTCAACCGGGTGTTTAAAACCTATAAAAAATGCACGCCGTCGGAGTATAAGGCTTTGCATGGGCGAGGGTGAAGGACGGTTAACGGTCAGCTGCGCATTCGAATGTTCTTTCGATCGCTGTTGTCTCCTGATTCCCCCAAATAAATTGTCATAGGATGGAATCAGGAGACAAAGGCGAGCGCTTCGCTTCTCAAGAATCATTCGAAATGCTCCGCTTGCTCTTAACCGTTTTTTTGGGGAAGTAAACAAATGGCCGTGCATTTTTAATCTGCACGGCCATTATTATTAAAAGCTATTATGCTTTAATTTGGGGGAGGTTTTGCCTGCTTTTTCGAATGGAAACAGCAGCTGAAGCCAGAGCAAGGATGAGGACAATACCGGCTGCTAGAGGATTGTACAGGACCGTCTCCTGCCAATTAACGACTAACCCGCCAACGCTTGCTCCTGCAGCGATGCCTACTTGAGTAACGGATATGTTCAAGCTGATGATGAGGTTCGACGATTGCGGTGCACGCTCGATAAAGTAGGTTTGTGTAGCCGGGCCTAATGTGAACATGGACATAATCCAAAGAGACAGCAGGGTAATGGCAACCGGGAAGGAATGGACAGCGAGTGGAAGCAGCAGGAGTGCGATGACATGAATCATCACTCCTATCATTATTAATTTGGCGCTGCCCCATTTGTCTACGGCCGAGCCTCCGATCCGGGAACCAACCGCTCCGGCCAATCCGAACAGCAGCATCATAAGCCCGATCTCAGTCGTGCTTCTGTGGAGAATGTCGCCAAGGAATGAGGCGATATACGTGAACATCACTGAATTACCGGCTTCTCTGAACAACACAAGCAGCAGGGCAAAGAAGATGACAGGATTAGCTAATACCGCTAACTGCTGCCGGAAAGGAACCGGGGCATCTCCTTCGATTTGGGGAAGCAGAAGCGCCAGACCAATGAGTATAACAATGCCTCCTGCTCCAAGAAACATAAAGATCATTTGCCAGTTATACATATTGGTTAATGCAACTCCAAGCGGAACACCCAGAATCATGGCGCTGCTGAACCCGAGAATAATCGTGCCCATCGCGCTACCGATTTTTTCAACCGGCACCATCTTCGCCGCGGCACTAAATGCTGCCACTATGAACACCCCTGAGCTTACGCCAAGCAGCATCCGTGCGGCCATTAACAATACAAATCCGGTGCCCGCAATCGAGAGAAAATTACCTCCGATAAAAACGGCCATCGCGGTCAGCAGCAGCTTTTTCCTCGGCCACTTGGCTGTGGTTGCGATAATAATAGGTGTTCCAATTGCAAAGGCGAGCGAATAAGCGGTAATCAACTGACCGGCCAGACTAACGGAGATATGCATTTGCTCAGCTAATACATTCAGAATTCCGGCGATCACAAGCTCCGAGGTTGCAGTGAAGAAGACCGCTATCATCAAGAGATAAATAACCAAACGATTCATAACAACACTTCCTTCCTTACCAATCGATTATTTGAGTTAATTGGATTATATCGAGGTTGCTTACTTTTAGTAAGAACGCAATTTATTTTGGCATAATCCATTGATTTGGAGTAACTAACCATTTGGTAAGTGAATGAACAGAAAAAACCGCAAGAGCAGAATGCTCTTGCGGTTTAAGCAAACCTTCTATTTATGAGCGGCTGATTCTGGGATTGGGCGAGTCGCCCCATTTTTGAACCCATTTCTCCATCTCTCTCAGCGCAGCTTGAAAATCCCTTCCCTTCTCCGTCAGCGAGTACTCCACCGTTACAGGTACTGTCGGGAACACCTCACGGACAACAAGGCCATTACTTTCCAGATGGCGGACTGTATTGGTCAAAGACTGCGTCTTCACGATCGATACATTCCGCTGAAGCTGATTAAACCGGAGCGGCCCGTTCATCAGCTCCTCCAGCACGAGGAAAGCCCATTTGGCCCCCAATATTTGCAGCACTTCGCATATACTGGAGCCCTTATTTTCTTTGCTGATTTCCTCATTCTTTTCTTCCATGCTGTAACCTCCTAACCTGTCTCAGCTGCCAATCCTATCAATAGGAATTTCTCTTCCATTCTTGATCACCTTTATGCTGGTGGTCTGTTGCTTATCAAGTTTATAAATATGCAACCCTAATTGCTTGTTGTCGAGATAATGTGAATTCGAATGATCCCCTTCAGTATTCTTCACTTCAATTTCGTCCATGAGAATAGTAAACACATCTTCACGGAACTCCGCACGAGAACCGTTAAATAATTTCACCTGTTTACCTTGCTGTATAACAGAGTAGTTCACAATAAAGTACTCATCTTTACCGACAACAGAATATAAATAAATCCCGTTCTTGTCTTTCACCCGATCAACAAAAGTTCTAATCTCTTCATTCTGATTTGGAAGCTCGACTTCCGTCATCAGGGATAATGAACGATTGCATCCCGTGAGAGCTATGATAAGTATAAGACAAAGGCATACAACCTTTTTCAATCGCGACTCACTCCAATGCAATGAATTAACCGAACCTTCCTATTAGAACTTTAACATATTCATCCAAACCTGCACACTGCTCCAGGCGGCAAAAAACCACCTCAACCGAGGTGGTTTTTTGCCTGATCAATTACCCCTTTATTGAACCAAGCAGAGCGCCTTTGGCAAAATGCTTCTGCAGGAAAGGATAAACGATCAATATCGGGAGCGTGGCGACAACAATAACGGCCATCTTGACTGCCTGGTCAGGCGGAGGCACAGCTCCGTCAAGACTGGAGCTATAGTCGAATCCGCTTGCGAGAACAACAATCTGGCGGAGCAGAACCTGTATCGGCCACATTTTGCTGTCGTTCAAATACAGGATCGCGTTCAAATAGGTGTTCCAATACGTAACCGCGTAAAATAACGAGATGGTTGCAATAGCCGGCATCGACAGCGGCAGTACAATCCGGAACAGAATGCCGAAGTCGCTGCAGCCGTCCATCTTGGCCGATTCCTCAAGCCCTTCCGGGATGTTCTGGAAGAAATTGCGGAGGATAATCATATTAAAGGCGCTGATCGTCAGCGGAAGGATGAGCGCAGCATACGTATCAATCAAATGCAGCTCCTTTACTACCAGGAAGGTAGGAATAAGTCCGCCGTTAAACAGCATCGTAAACACAACCATAAACATCAGGAGCTTGCGGCCGTCCAGATCTTTGCGGGACAAGCCGTACGCCATCATCGAGGTCACCAGCATGCTGAATGCTGTTCCTATCAGGGTTACTGCAATAGATACCGCAATGGCACGAAATATTGTATTGGTCGAGAACACAAACTGGTATGCCTCAAAGCTTATATCTGTCGGGAATATAATAAATTTTTTGACTGCCATCTCCGCGCTGGTCGTTAATGAGCCGGCTACGACATGGATGAATGGAAGCACGGTGGCGAGCGAGAAAATCGCCAGCAGCGTAAAGTTCACGATGCCAAACAGCCGGCTTCCTAAGGTTCGATCCTGGATCATGCTGATTCCCTCTCCCCATCTCTTAATAAATGCCTTCAGATCCGAATTTCTTGGAAAGCTTGTTCGCGGCGATGACCATAACTAGTCCGACTAGTGATTTGAACAGTCCGATAGCCGTGCTGTAACTGAATTTCCCCTGCTTTAATCCTGCCGTATACACATAGGTATCTATAATTTCCGCCACATCGCGATTCATGGAGTTAAGCAGCAAATAAACATGCTCAAATCCAAGCTCGAGTACATCACCAATCTTCAGAATGAGCAAGACGATAATGACGCTGCGAATGGCCGGAAGTGTAATATGCCAGATTTGATGAAGCCTTCCCGCACCGTCCATCCGTGCCGCTTCGTACAGCTGCGGATCAATGGCAGCCATGGCGGCCAGGTAAATAATGGTCCCCCATCCGGCTTCACGCCAGATCACCTGAATAATATAGGTCGGACGGAACCATTCGGGACTAAGCAGAAAATTAATTTTCGAGAGTCCAAGCTCTTCAAGTACCGCGTTTACAATCCCGCCGTCCATCGTCAGCATGACGTAGCTGATCGATACGATGATGACCCAGGACATGAAATGCGGCAGATAGATTAACGTTTGGAACAGCCTTTTGAAAGCATTTAAACGTAGTTCATTCAGCATCAATGCCAATAGAATGGGAACGGGGAAATAAAACAAAAGGTTAAACCCAAACAGGATTAACGTATTGGTCAATATGTTCAGAAAATCCGGCTCCGTAAACAAGCGATTGAAATGCTCGAACCCCACCCACTCGCTGCCTTTGATTCCTTTAAACGGCTTAAAGTCCTGGAAGGCAATAATCAGTCCAAACATCGGTGCGTATTTGAAGATTAAGAAATAGAGAAGTCCCGGCAGCACCATGACATACAGCCATATATTGCGGCGAAGACGCCTCGTGATCTCTCTTCCGGTTCTTGGCGCCTGCACCTGCGCCGGGCGAATGGTCACTTCCCTCATCCTGCTTCTTCCTCTCTGCATGTGTGGATCGAAGAGGCTGCTGACGGATCAGCGAGCCTCTTCGGCTAAGCTCCTATTTCTTGTAGGCCGCATTAAACTCTTCGATAATTTTGTCTCCGCCGCGCTTCTTCCAGTCCGCGATCGCTTTCTCAAAGCCGGCCTTGTCAATTTCCCCATAGATATACTTGTAAGTAGCGTCGGTCATAATCGTCTGCAATTCCACACCTTTATCCGTATAGGTTGGAGAATCAAGTGCTGCTGTAGGGTCCATAATGGCGATTTTCTCGTTCTCTTTCGTGAACTCTTCCGCATGAATGCGTCCGGGAAGAGAATAGAAGCCTTCATACATGCCGTTTGTCTCCGTCTCGCCGATCAAGCTGTCCTTGTATCCTTTTACTTCACGCTCGATAAGATCCGAATCATCCGTCACTTTCGCCTTGCCGTCCTGAACGGTATAGTGAGTGCCTTCAATACCCCAGAACATCATGTTGGCCACTTCGGGAGTCATCTGCTTGTCGAAGAAGGCTAATATTTTCTTCAGCTCTGCTTCGTCTTTAATCGCGGATTTCGGGAACAAGACCACATTGTTATAGCCTGGAATAGCCCATGTCGCCTGCTCGCCGTTTGGTCCCTTAATCAAAGCAAGGGTATCCACAACAGCCGTTGGAACGTTCTTGATCAGATCCTTGTTCAGCGAATCGACATCCGACATCGATCCGATATAAATTCCGGCTTTGCCGCTTGTAAACAGGCTGATCTGATCCGTTTTGCTCGTTGCGGCAAAGTCCTTGTTCATCGCGCCGGCGTCGCGGATTTGCTTCATCGCATCCATCGCTGCAACATATTGAGGGAAAGTAAAATCAGGCTGCAGCTGGCCGTCCTTCTCCCCCCAGTTATTTGGCGTCGCATACCAGGAAGCAAGCGTCTTGAATGCCCCGTAGATCAAATCATTCCGGTCAGCAAGACCAATTGTGTTTGCTTTCGTATCGCCGTCCGGATCCTTCTCGGTGAAGGCTTTGGCCATCGCAATCACTTCATCTACCGTTTCCGGTGTCTTTATGCCAAGATGATCCGCCCAGTCCTTGCGGTAAATAATCCCTTGACGGGCAAGCGGCCGGCCGATATAAAGCGAGTACAGCTTGCCGTCTACCTTCGTATTGTTCAGAATAAGCGGCTTCAGCTTGTTCAAATTCGGGAATTCCGTGAGATAAGGCCCAATCTCCCAGAACTGGCCGTCACGGATCGCCCCTTTCATTTGCACGAACGTCGCCTGGTTCTTCAAATACGTAACTTGCGGAAGCCCGCCGGTGGCCAAGGTCGTGTTCAGTTTATCTTCATAGGTATCTGCCGGGAAAAATTGATACGTCAGCTTTGTATGGGTCAGCTTCTCAATCTCGTTCTTGATCGTATCCGGCGGTGTTTGGGCTACGTTAAGCGGGAGCATAATCGTAATCTCTGTCGGCTCCTCCGCTGCCGCCTCTGACGTTTCAGGCGAAGTCTCCGCACTTGCGGTTGGCGTTGCCTCGTTCCCGCCATTGTTTGTTGTACCGCTGTTATTGTTGCTGCTGCAGGCTGTCATCATCATGCTGAGGCTCATTACGGTTCCTAACAGAATAGCAAACCCCTTTTTGTTCATGCTCATTGACCTCCACCATCAATAGGTATTGTGCTGCAGATCAACCATACCTTGGCACCGCTTGGTACCGATACAATCATTCCTGCAGATTAACCGCCTTCGCGGGAGCATCTGCAAAAATGATTATGGCCTTCACAAGTGAGCATTTAAAAAGCCCGCCTCGCATGAACGAGACGGGCCCTGCTCTATTATTCAAAATACGACTGCGTAAATTCCTCGATGATTTGTTCTCCGCCGCTGCGTTTCCATCTCTCAACTTCCTGATCGAAGCCAGCCCGATCAATCTGCCCAAGAATATAATGATAGGTCGCATCCATAATAATCTTGTTTAACTCCTCGCTCCGCTCATCAAAAGCAACCGATTCCAGATTAACCGTCGGATCCTTGACGATAAACTTCTCATTATCGATGGTCAGCTTCTCCGCCAGCGCAAGCAGCGGATCCTCCCGGGCAACCTTCATCAGATTCGGATTGCTCAGGTCGGCAATCATTAACGAATATAGCGGAGCAACCTCGTTTATGCGAAGCTGTTCGCTTTTTACAGGCAGAAGCACTTCCTTACCGTCTAATGTATAATGCCTGCCCTCCACGCCGTATTTCATCAGATTAGCCGTGTCTTCCTCCATCGTACGGTCGAAGAACCCGAGCACCTGCTTCAGCTCCTCCTCGGTTTTGATTGCGCTCTTGGAGAACAGAAACAGGCCGTTGAAATTCGGAATCGACCACACCTTGTAACCGTCCGGCCCTTCAATCCGGTTCACGACGGTAAACCTTGCGTCCGGATTTACCTGCTTCGCCTCATTGGACAATCGCTGGACATCCGTCATACTGCCGATATATACGCCTGCCTTGCCGCTGATCAACAGATCCCGCTGGATGTCTTTGCTTGTCACCACAAATTCCTGGTTGATCAGCTTCTCCTTGTACAATTTCCGCATGAAATCCATCGTGTCCTTGTATGGCAACGTCTCGAATTCCGGAACAATCCGATGATTATCTACCATCCAGTTGTTCGGAGTGCCGAAGTACGAGCTTAATGTCTTAAATGCGCCAAAAACAAGATCATTGCGGTCAGTGAGGCCTATCGTATCCTGTTTTCCGTCCCGATCCGGGTCACCGTATGTAAACTGCTTCAGCACGTTATACAGCTGATCTATCGTCTTGGGAGGTTCCAGATTCAGATTATCCAGCCAATCTTCCCTGATAATCACGCCTTGCCGGGAAGAGGGACGCTCGGTATAGAGACCATAGATCTTTCCGTCCACAGCGGTTTGACTCAGAATGCTTGCATTCAGCCGCCTTAAATTCGGGAATTCAGCGAGATACGGCCCAACCTCCCAGAACATGCCGGAGCGGATCGCGCTTTTCAGAAAGATATAATCGGTATACTTGACGAAGGTTGCTTGCTTTAGCGAGTTCATCGTTAGCGCCGCATTCATTTTATCCGTATAGATTTCGTCCGGAACCCAGTCAATAATGAGGTTGGCAGCTGTCATCTCTTCCATCTTCTCAACTAACGAGGAATCCGGGCCTTGCGGAAAATGAAGCGGCGCCATAATCGTAATAACCGGCCGGGATTGGCCATCCTTATGCGCCTTCGATCCTTGAGTATCCATGCAGGAACCAAGCAGCACAGCCGCCAGCAGGATCCCGGCACAACCCGGCAGGCTGCCTTTATAATCATGAAGAAACATCGGATTCCCCCTTAATCTGTAATAATGATTACTCCCGGACCTAATGATTATTGTCCAAGTGATGGTTCATGGCCTACAATAAAGAAATATTAACGATGATAAGGTGTTGGTTATTCATGCGCTCGTTCAGTTTCCTGACCAAAATGACCATCTTCGGATTTTTGTTAAGTACGCTTCCCGTCTTGTTTATCGGCATCTTCTCGTACGTGACGGCTTCAAGCGAAATTCAAAAGGATGTAAATAAAGGAAAATATCAACTGCTCGTTCAAATTAATGCCAATGTAGAGCAAATTTTGACGACTGTCAACCATACGTTAAATCAGGTCATCAACTCCAATGTCCTGAAACAGACGATGAACAGCCCGTTAAATGTAAGCGATTTCAAATTGTACGGCAATTTACGCGATGAGCTTCTTCATATGCAATCGTTCGATACGAAGCTGGAAGACGTTGTGCTGATTAATAACCGGCATAACTGGATGATCAAAAACTCGGGTTTATACCGCTTTGACCAGTATCCTTATCATGAACAGCTCACCGGGCTTATCGACTCCAAGAACGATACATCCTGGGTCATGAATCCTTCTGCCTGGTTCTACAGTGAAGAAAGCGCCGACAGCTCCAGATGTGAGTACAGTATCAGCCTGATCAAAAAGCTGCCCGTCACCGAGCGTAATCCATACGGACTGATCATGGCCAATATTCCGTCCTGCAGCCTGCAGGCGTTGCTTCAGTATGACCCGGAGCAGAGCGATACAACGCTGGTGCTGGATGATAAGCACCATATTCTGCTGCATCCTGACCATTCCATGATCGGCAAGAATGTCTCGGTTGTTGGGTTTGACGATGATCAGAAGCTGACCGGGCCGTCCGGGCAATTCCGGTCGCTCCTTAATCAGCAGGAATATTCGGTGACCTATTACAAGTCCCCTTCGAGCGGCTGGATCTATCTATCCTTCACTTCCATAGCGAGTTTAACGAAGGAATCGAAAAAAATCGGCATCTATACCCTTGTCCTCTGTTTATTTATGCTGCTGGTGACGATGCTGCTTGCCTGGCTTGGTTCCCGCAAGATGTATTCGCCTATTGAAATGCTGCTGAAGCAAATGAACGTACGGACCCCGGAGATCCGGCAGAAGCGCAAGAATGAATTTCAGGCGATTGGCGAGCAAATCCAACAGTTATTCCAATCCAAAACCCGGCTGGAGAGCGAGCTGCAGCAGTATCTGAAGCAGGTGCGCACCTTGTTTCTTGCAAAAGCCTTTCAAGGTCAGGTCAAAAATAATGAGCTGACCGAACAGCTGGAGAGATTCGGCTACAGCGAGCAGCTTCAGGCATGGGATGTGATGGCCGCGGTCACCATCCAGATCGATTCCCTTGAAGGTACAAGATACGAGAAGCAGGATACGGAGCTGCTGCTGTTTGCTATTCATAATATGATCGAGGAGCTTATTCCCGAGCCGAATAGACTGGGTTCCGTGACGATCGATCATACCGTCGTGACGCTGTTTGGCAGCACATCCGTTGAGAATGTCGACTTCAAGACGGCCTTGTTCGAATTAACCGAGCATCTGCAGCAGCAAATCCAAAGCCTGCTGGAGCTGACTATCAGCATCGGGATCAGCCTCCCATTCGAGTCGATGACCCAAATTTCTCTTGCCTACCAGGAAGGACTCGACGCGCTTAAGCACCGCCTGAAGCTTGGAGAAGGGATCGTCATTCAATACGAGAACCTTAACCAGGGCAAGCATTATTTGAACATCCGGTATCCGAACCATCTGGAGAATGATCTTGTCGATGCCATTAAATTAGCGGACAAAGAGAAGTCGAAGGAGCTTCTTCACTGCTTCCTGGTGCCTGTTTTCTCCGCGGAAATGTCACCACAGGATTATCACCTGCCGTTAGTCCGGTTGCTGAACAGTATGTTAGTCGTGAAGCAGGAGTCTGGCATTAGTCTCAATCAGATTCGTCAGGGTAAGGGATCCTTATTCGAGGAGCTGCTGAAATTAAATACGGTCAAGGAAATCGAGGACTGGTTCTGGAACAAGGTCATTCAGCCGATGATACACATTTTTGCAGACCGGCAGGATGCCCAATATCACAATATTTCGGAGAAAATGATCGATCTGATCCATAATCATTACGATACCGATCTGTCGCTCGAGGACTGCGCCACGAGGCTTAATTATAACGCCAACTACTTGAGCAGCGTCTTCCGCAAAGAAACCAACACGTCATTTAGCGAATATCTCGCCGCTTACCGGTTCAGCATGGCGAAGAAATGGCTGCGGGAGACGGATACGCCCGTTAAAGATATCGCAGCCCGGCTATGCTACAACAATCCGCAAAATTTCATCCGCTCCTTCCGGAAGCTTGAGGGCATTACACCCGGACAATACCGGGAGAAGCATGTGTCCTCCTGATGTAAGAAAGCCCGGGATATGAGAATCCCGGGCTCATCTATTATTGCGCATATTCCGCATGAAGCTCATCGAACAAAGCTTTGAGATTCGAAGCGGCATTCTCGGAGAACATCAGCTTCAGATTATCATCGGAAGCTTTCGCCGAGCTTGAAGAATACTCATACATTTTCTCCTCGTAAGCTTGAATAGCCTGATCTAGATCATCATGACGGGCAATGGCAAGCGCAAGTTCCGCTGCATCGCGCATCGCCAGGTTAACGCCTTCGCCTGCAAACGGGGACATCAGATGCGCAGCATCTCCAATCAGCGTAATACCCGGCTTATGCTCCCACTTCAGCCCAACGGGCAGCATATAGATCCGTCTTGGCAGAACGATATCATTCGACCTTAGGATATAGTTCCGAAGCGGCGCCGCCCAGTCGCCGAAATACTCCAGCAGCTGCTTTTTCGCTTCCTTCGGCTGATCAAACGTTATGCCGCACGTATCAAGCCAATCTTGTTCGGCCGTGAAGGTTAGATAAACTTTTATCATACCGTCCCCGTTTAATTGCGCAAGTATACCTTTGTGCTCATCCAGCGCAAATACTTTGCCTCTCGCATTAAAAGCAGCCTGATCCGGATGTTCCTTCGTATCCATGTGCAGTTCCACCATTGATAAGCCCGAATAAATAGCCTTCGCATCCGTCAGCAGCGGCCGAAGCTTGGAGAAGGCGCCATCAGCGCCAATTACAAGATCAACCATCTCCTTCACGCCGTTGTCGAAATGAAGCTCATGCTGACCATCTTCCAGCGCTATTGCCTCTGCCAGCTTATAACCATAGCGGATTGTACCGGGCTGTAAAGCATTCAGCAGCAGATCGCATAACGTTCCACGGTCAATCTCCGGACGCCCGCCTTTTTCCCCATCCTCTGCTCTTTCGTCCATATAGACGTTGCCGGTTTTATCAAACAGACGGAAATCTTCACCCTCGTAACGCGCAATCGCCTCGAACGGTTCAAGCAATCCGGCTTCCTTCAATGCCATCTGGCCGGAATCCTCATGAATATCGAGCGATCCTCCGCGCTGGGCGTTGATATTCTGTGCTTCACGTTCATATACCGTTGCTGAAATCCCATGCTTCTGCAAAATCAGAGCCAGCGTAAGCCCGCCCGGGCCACCACCGATAATAGCGATTTGTTTATTGGTTTGATTTGTTGTCATCATGACCAGCTCCTATATCCATGTAGGTTTGTTTGTTCCTTACACAGCTATAGTAACGCTGCTAGTTAAACGGAATGTAAACCGCAGGGCCAATTAGAATCCGGTCTTCGGAATTTCGGCCGGGTGCTTGTCATACGGTCTGAATGCTCCCGTTCGCACTTCATACAAATGGATAACCCATTTGACACGCCGTTTGGTTTAGACAATCAGCCGAGGCGGTTATTTATAACTTTTCATACCACTCATCTTCAACGGGCTCCAGCCAATTCGTTTGCCCCGGTGTAATGGCTAAATGGACAAACCAGCTTTCTTTCGTTGCCCCATGCCAATGCTTCACATTGGGGAGAATATTCACGACGTCCCCCGTTTTGAGCAGTTGAGCCGGTTTCCCTTCTTCCTGATACCAGCCCTCACCGCCAGTCACTAACAATACTTGTCCAACTTGATGGGAATGCCAGTTATTGCGAGCGCCTGGAGCAAAGGTTACATTTCCGATCGGCGCGTTGAGAGGCGTTGGATCGGTAAAGATCATCTGAAGGTACGCATCCCCGATAAAATAGTTCGGATCAACCTTTCGTCCCAAAGGAAAGATTGTGCTGTTGCTCAAATGTTCGTTTGCCATTGTTCATACCTGCTTTCTTAAATATCGAGCTTACGGAAAGGCGGTTCAGGACTTGAATCTTCTCGTCCTAAACCGCCTCTTAAACTATTTATGTCCGGCGCATATAAGCGCGAACGGTGATTGGAGCGAAGACTGCAACAATGGCAACGGCACCAATCAGAGAGATACCGAGATCCCAGCCGGCTGTACCTGAATTCGTTAATTCACGGACAGCAGACACGACATGGGTAACCGGGTTAATATTTACGAACCATTGCAGCCATTTCGGCATGGTGTCCACCGGAACAAATGCATTGGACAGGAAGGTTAACGGGAATAATACAAGCATAGAGATGCCTTGTACGCTGGAAGCCGTGCGTGCAATGACACCAAAGAAAGCAAAGATCCAGCTCACCGACCAAGATACGAAGATAACGAGCAGCGCGGACAAAAGAACATTTTCAAAGCCGCCGTCAGGACGGTAGCCCATGATGTAGCCCATAGCGAACGTGAGTACGGTTGCAATCGTATACCGAATCGTGTCAGCCAATAAAGCTCCTGCAAGCGGGGCGATACGCGCAATGGGAAGAGATTTGAAGCGGTCGAATACGCCTTTATCCATATCTTCCCTTAGCTGGACTCCCGTTACGATGGAAGTTGAGATTACCGTCTGGACAAGAATGCCTGGAATAATAACCGGCAAATAGCTTTGTACATCGCCGGAAATCGCTCCGCCAAAAATATAAGTAAACATCAAGGTGAAAATAATCGGCTGCAGCGTAACATCAAATAGCTGCTCCGGTGTACGCCTAATTTTGAGTATGCCCCGATATGCCATCGTTAGCGAATTCTTTACGGATTGAATAAAGCTTGTATGGTTTTTTAGATGGCTTGTTTTTACTGAAGTGCTCATACCGTTACGGCCTCCGCTCTATTTGGATCTTTTGTTTTATCCTCTTCAACGCCATGTCCCGTAATCGTCAGGAACACCTCGTCGAGAGTTGGCTTCTGCACGCTGACCTCGGACAATGTAATTCCTTTCTCGCGAAGGGCAATCAAAAGGTCGGTAATCAAATCCGCATTTGCCATCGGCGCAGTAATCTTCGCTGCTTCGCTCGACAACGTGGATGGAACCTTCAGCACCTGCTCCACGGTTTGCCGGGCAATCTCGATATCGGATTGATTCTCCACTCTAAGATGCAGGGACGATGTCCCTACCGATTGTTTCAATTCATCACCGGTACCTTCAGCCACAACTTTGCCGCGGTCAATAACGGCAATCCGGTCGGCCAGTTGATCGGCTTCTTCGAGATATTGGGTGGTCAGCAAAACCGTTGAACCTGTATTGACCAAACGGCGAATCGTATCCCACATTTGCGAGCGAGTACGAGGATCAAGTCCTGTTGTAGGCTCATCGAGGAAAATAAGCGGAGGCTGCGCAATAAGGCTTGCTGCCAGATCCAGACGTCGTCTCATACCGCCTGAGAAGTTTTTGAGCGGACGCTTCGCCGCTTCAGTGAGTCCGAATTCCTCAAGCAGATCTGCCGCTTTCTTCTTCGATTCCGCACGTCCAAGTCCAAGCAGCCTGGAGAAAATGATTAAGTTCTCCGTTGCGCTGAGCGATTCATCTACCGAGGCATATTGCCCTGTGACGCCAATTAACTGGCGGACAATTTGCGATTCCTTCACCACATCATGTCCAAAGATCCGGGCTGAGCCTGCATCCGGCCGAAGGAGCGTTGCCAGCATGCGGATTGTTGTTGTTTTACCTGCCCCGTTTGGACCAAGCACGCCGTAGATCGAGCCTGCCTTCACATTCATATCCACACCGTCTACCGCACGGTTATCGCCAAATAATTTGACGAGTCCATTCGCTTCAACAGCCCAATCGCCATTGTTCGGTCTATATTCCATTTCCCGTTTCCTCCCAAGAATTGTTGATGTCATGATCCTAACGTACATTTTTAAACTGAATTTAAACGCATATGAAAATTGATGTTCTAATCTTAAGCTAAATAGTTTACCGCTAAATCAGTCTGCAGATGTATTGCCGTAAAGTCCGCAGCATGAAAACACAAAAACCGCCCGATCACTCGGGCGGTTCATCCATTAGTTAGACAGTCCGGCGGAACGGAGTGCCTTCATGACAAGCACTGTCGCCTGCTCTTTCGTGACGGGGGCTTGCGGAGCAAGACGGCTTGCAGACACACCGTTCATAATTCCACGTTCAACAAGTAGCGCAACAGAGGATGCCGCGTAGCCGGACACTTTGGTACGGTCTGTGAAACGGTTCAAAGTATTGGAATCAGCTTGTGCGGCAACCCCCGCGTACGCAAGTGCCTTCGCCACAATTACTGCCGTTTCCTCGCGGGTAATGGACGCTGTTGGATCAAAGAGACCATTCCCTTTGCCGTTGACCAGACCTGCTGCCTTCGCCGCAGCAACATCGGCAGCGTGAGCAGAGTCTGCAGATACATCCTTAAATGCTGTTCCCGCAGCAGTATAATCAGGCAGAATGCCAAGTGCTCTGACGATCAGCGAAGTCACTTCTGCACGGTTCAGCTCTCGTGCTCCGCCAAATTCGCCGCCCGATTCCGCTTTTACAAGAAGTTTTGCGGCTGCCTGCCATACATCCTGCTGCGCCCATGCAGCCAGCGTATCAGTGAAGGAAACATTTGTCTTTACCAGACCGTAAATGCTGTTGCCATTTCGCTTCAGATCAATGGTTACAGAACCATCGGCATTGTCCGTGAACAGAATGGGAACCGGCCTGAGCTCATCTGTTTCCGGCAGATAAACAACCCCGGCTGTTTGAGCTTTGTTGAAATCGGAGCCTTTCACAATAAAAGTATGGGTGAGGAGAGAAGCTCCAAAGTCCGTGATCTCATCGAATGTACCGTCAGCCTGCTTCCCTTCGATTATGAACGCCAGCGGAGCTGCGACAGGCGTAATGCTGCCTTGCTGCAGCAGCTTCGCCCATGTTTCGGTCACTCCAGACGCCAGAGCTCCGATAGAGATACGGATATCTCTCCCTGCTGGCAAGGCTGCTGCCGGAATGGTGAACGCCGAACCCTGCCAGCGTACGATGATGACCGACTTCTTGTCTTTGCCAGCTATTGCAGCCGTTATTTCTTTTGCCACCGTCAACTCGATCTGCTTGCCTTCCCCTTTAACGATAATCGGGAACTCGGATGAAACAGAGGAAGTAATTTCTTTCAGTGCCGCATCCATTGGAAGGCTGACAAGCAGCTTCTCGCCTTCTTTTGTCACTTGCGTATCCAATCCCTCTTGACCGGCAGGCTCAGACGGTGCATTCAACAGCTGGGCGGTTCTCGTTGCGAGCGGCTTACTGAAGGCCGATACATTCACAAGAGCTTCACCTTCTTTCTTGATCGCCAGCACCTCAATCGCATAATTCGTATCCGGTGTGAGGTCGGTAAGATTAAAGTCTGTTCCTGCAGTTGTGCCCGTTAATCCTTTATCTACATAGACCTCATAGGCAGTCGCTTCTGCAGCGGCATTCCATTTCACCTTCAGGCTGCGGCTGCTGATGGATACGGTCTCCAGTCCGGTTGGCGCAGACAGGGCATCCGCATCGGGAACACCTGTTACAGGAAGATCCTTCGCCAGCCGCGTTGTAAGTATCCGGTTGCGGTCACCGCTAATATCCCAGCTCATCACGCCGGACAAATCGAGCGACTTCGCAAGCGACGCGATATACATCATCGAAGATTCATCATTATAAGTTAGGAACACGCCGTTGTCTGCATTGTACAGATAAGAGACTTTGGCCTCATTATTCCAGGCATGCTCGTAGCCTTCATGATTCAAGTAATGTTCTTCAATATCGGTATAATCGAAAATACCATTCTCCCATGTGCCAAACGGTGCTGCACCCGTACAGGCCGCATATTGGCCGCCCGCTTCGCAGCCGTTCCAGCCTTTGCCATAGAAAGGAATGCCTATATTCACTTTATAATTAGGCACGCCGCCATTCAGATGGCCCATTACACCGCCAAGCACGTTGTTCCGTTTGGCGTAATCCTTCGGATGATTCTTGTCATAATAAAGCGGGGAGTTATGATGCGCCAGTGTATCCCAGCTGCCGCTGTAGTCGTACGTCATCATGTTGATAAAATCCAGATAGTCCGATGACCGGCCCAAATCCGAATTAGCAACAAAGTTATCTCCTTGACCCGAAGCAATCGTCTGCAAATAATATTTGCCGTCTTCCGAGCCGGCAGCATCCAGTGCTTCCCGAACAGCTTGTGCCATCAGGCCGAAGTTCTCCTTATCCAGCGGGCTTCGCGAATTATCATTCTCGCCGCCCTCCACCGGATACTCCCAGTCGATATCTACGCCGTCCAGCTTGTAAGTCCGGAGAAATTTAACGACGGAATTGGCAAAGGCGCGCCGAGTCTCTTCCGTGCTTGCCATATTCGAGAAGTTATTGGACCAGGACCAGCCGCCAACCGAGATTAGCAGCTTCAGATGAGGATTCGCATCGCGGATCGCCGCCCATTCTTCGAACAGCGCCAGATCCGACGAAGGATCACCAACAATGATTTCTCTATCAAAGACGTAATCCGTCTGCGTTGGGACCGAAGCGTTCTGGCAGGCGGCAGCACCCGACCCAAACCCTCTCCAGCACAGATCGGCAAAGGCTAGATTCACATGGGTAATCTGAGAGACTTCTACATCTGACGGGTGGAAGTTACGTCCTGTGCTGCTCGGAGACCAAAGCGTATAATACGAGACGATATTATAATCAGCTCCGGGAACTACGGTCAGCTCCCCGCTTTCCGGCGAACGCCAAAGCGTATTTTTCGCCACAACCTTAAAGCTGTAGCTCACTCCCTCTTGAAGTCCGGAAGCCACATACCGGTTATCGTCGCTTACGCCAAGAAGCTGTCCGTTCGCATAGATATCGTAGCCCGTGGCTCCCGCTGTCTCCGCCCATCCGAGTGATGCCGTTGATCTTGTTGCGGTTACCGCCTGCAGACCGCTCGGAGCTGCAAGCTCGCCCCATCTAATGCTTACGGCATTGCTGTTTGCCGATACCTTCGGCAGGTTCTGGGCTCCAACCTCGAACTGATACGCGGTTCCGGCTGTATTGCCGCCATCAGGAAGCGTATACGTGACCGTATTTGATCCATCCCACACTCCCTGCTTCCAGCCGCCGTTCACATATAAATCATAGCCGTTAGCTCCAGGACTGCCGGTCCACTTCAGCGTAATGCTCGAGTCTGTAACCGCTGTTGCATGCAGATGTCCCGGCGGAGCAAGAGGCGGCTCCGGATATTCGCTTGTATCCGGGGCTGTCGTAAACTCGATGACATTACTCTTGTATTCGAGCGACGGCCGATCGGCGAACCATGTAATGTATACACGGTAAGTCGTTTCCGGCGTTAACCCGCCGATTTCCTGTTTACTCCGGTCTCCCCAGGTCATCCACGCATGGGTATCGGCATTCCAGACATCGATATCATTGTTATTGGTTTCATCTCCGAGCAGATCCCATGCGATCTTAACCGAGTTATGCGTAATGATATCCGCTCCATTATCATCTTTGGCAACGCGCAGATTAGATGGCCCTGTCTTCACAGGAACATCAGCCCCTTCCTCCGCATGAGCATTTGGGGCAAACGCCAGTATACCGGTCAGTATCGAAATCACTAATAACAAGGGGAGATTCCAAAAAGATCTTCTCATCATGGATAAATGCAATGATTTCACCTCTATTGGATTTGGATTAGAATCTGGATTTGTAGTCGGCTCGCTGCTAAACTCCGCTGCAGATCATTCGCTCCATTGCGTCAGCAATCTTCCCATTCACCACCCCATGTTAGTTAGTGTCATTAAAGTTATTAATTTCTAGTAAATCTATCATGGAACAGGAACGGGGATTTGCTAAGGTGGAAATTTCCATTATGAGGGGATATTATAACGTTATAAGGTTTAGAGGAGGGGGAATATATGATGATATAAAAAAGAAGACGTTCCTCCCGCCATTGGAGAGATAACGTCTTCTTCGATTGCAGATCCTTTCTATTTCTTCGTAAGGTCAACCCGCTTCTCTTGCCCGTTCCATTGCACCTTCGCCCCAAGCGCTTCGGCCAAGGTACGAACCGGAACGTAAGTGATGCCTTTGGAATCATCATATAAGCCATCATCGATTTTTTTGCCGTTGACATAGACCGTAATGGATTCCATATCCTCTTCCACTTCCTCTGATTTATTATCGGACCGAGTATCGGATTGGATTTCTAATTGGAAATCAAAAGCTCTCAAGTTATTAGACTTGATAATGGACAACAGCTTGGCGGCATAATCAGGATCGGTAGCGTAACCGCAGGCATACAGAGCTGCCGTCTGCTCTTCCGGCGTTTTCGCCGCCCGGACGCGGTCGTATCGGCTCTTGGCAAAGAGCAGATCCTGGTCTTTATAGAAATCATAGACGGAATCATAAACCCGCCAATCGGCCTTCTGTGTGACCCTTTTCCCGTCATACACCTCCCAAGTGGACGTACAGACGGTGCGGCCTTTCCAATAAGCATTAGGTATTCCGCTGCCGACCTTATAACCGCCAAGATTATTCCATTCATGAATTCGCCCGCCGGTCTCCAGCCAATTCTGCGCTAGTCTTACGCTTGGCAGCAGCGGCGAGCCTTCCTTCCACACCTTCACGACGGTTGCCGACAGAAATTCGAAAAACGCCTGTTTATTCAGTTGTTGCGTCATATGCAAGGCACCTCCTTCCGATTGTTACGATTATTCGATCAAGAGTTCATTTTCCGTGATGGCAACTCCGACTTTGCTTCCCGTCGGATAGTCAGACAAGCTGCCGTCCTGCCCATTGTAATAAGAAGCGCCTGCCCGCAGCGTGGAAGCAATCTCCACAATTCCCCGAATAGCAACTTCCACATGTTGTCCAGCAGCGCCATCCGATACGGCTACCCCAAGCGGTGTCAAATAAGGCTTACCATAGGACAGACGTTCTCCGTCACTATACGCGGTCATATAGATCTGGTTGCCATCCGGATCCGCGCCTATGCAGAAATACTGCTGCCTGCCAAGCGGAAGAAATACAGGCAGCGTGCCTTCCGAGCATGGGAACGGGTAATGCCGGTCTTCCGGATTTGAACCCGTGTTCATATCGAGCAAACCAAGAAACATCGTTTGATGCGGATCGGCAAGCGTTGGTCCCCTTCCGTTCTCCCATCTGGCCTGATAGAATACCGCGGCTTTGCCGTCAGCACCAACTTCGATATTTACGCCTGAAGTTTTCCGATTTACCGATCTTGTCTCCGCATACTGGAACAGCTTATTGTTAGCGAAACGGTATGGCGTAAGCTCCAGTAATTCCCCATTTGTGTTATGAGTCGTCACCTGGATAAACCCGCCTCTGCCATCGGCGATGATTCCTCTTGTTGTACGGTCATTTAGCTCGAAATACTTATCTGCCAGCTTGCATAATAAGCCGTTATCGCTTACCTCTACAACAATCATATTGGAATCGGTGTGAATTGCGGCCTGATTTGGACCAATCAAAGCGGCTGTAGCCTTCATTCTTTGATAATCCAGGTACTCGACCTGATCGAGAGGCGTAAAAGTCACGCTGGCATCACTAATCAGGAAGCGGATTACTCTTGCTGTAACGGAGAAATTCGGAGTTACTCCAACATGAAGCAAATAACCGTTTTCAAGCTTTAAAAATTGACTGGTGATATACATCTCTGACACATTAAAGCCGGTTGTTGTTTTTCCGCTGAGTCCTGTACTTGTAATACTGCCCGTTAATAGTTTCAACTCTTCGTACGAACTCCCTCTGTTCAACTGCTTGGAATCATAGGAAGGCGTAATGCGCTGTTTATATTGAAGAGCTATCACGCCGGTTGCCAGCTCTACGATGGACAGATTATCGACATGGCTGTAAGAGAACGTATGGGATTGTATCGGCATATAACCGCCTTCAACCGGCTGGAGAACAGACAGCTTGCCATGCCACGTATCCCGCTCCCGATAAGCGATAACCACATAGCCGTTAGACAAGACTATAGACGCCGTGCTTCTGCTGACTAAGTTATGATCGCCGGTTGCCGAATGAAATTCGCCGATGCCGGAGCTAATAAATCGGACCGGAGACCACCCGCAGCGGAACAGCTTCAACCTGCCTTGGCCTGCGGCAATAAACCCGCTTGCCGCATAAGGACAATAGATGAAGTTGTAAGCATTGGCACCTCTGTCCCATATATTAATCAGCTGCTCTTTCCAGTTGAGATCGTCGATTATATTCTGGTCAGGCGCCATCTTGAACATTAAAGCCTGGGTATAGGCATAATCCCGCTCAGGCTCATGGTTAAAAGTAAGCACAAACAAGGACTGACCGACAGCAGTCAGCGTCAGTTTATTGCTGTACATACCTTTGACCGAGGTCAGGACGGCTTTGCCTGTAATCTGCTTGATGTTCCCGTCTTTGGTATCAAAGAGATTCAGGACCAGTGCCCCGGATTCCTTATAGCAGACAGCCGTCACGAAGCGGTTATCCGATATTCTCACCGCATCGTAGAAGGAGTCCGTCACATTGCCGGTTGATGGCCCTCCGTTAACCGGAATATTCGCCGCCTCTCGTAAGGTGATGGGATGGAAGGTCAACGTTGTATCAAGCTTGATGCTCAAAATGAAATGGACCGGAGAAAGCACCCAATGCTTAAGCTCCGCTTGCCAGCTTCCTGCCGTACTGATGACGGACTTCTCGCCAAGTGCAAGCATCTCGCCGTTCCAATTCATCATTCTCGTTACAAGAGTGCCCTTCGTCTCCGAATCTTTTACCCAATAGCTGGTTGCGAACATGCCTGCCGAAAGCTTGCTGAAGGCAAATTCCGAAGTCAGGTTTGCTGCGGAATCTATCTCGGTGGCATCCCCTTCAAAGGTGATGAGATCGTTCTGGCCGATGTTACATACAGATGCCTTTAACCTCCAAGGCGCTGCTTTCGTGCAATGCCATACCAGGAGGAACTTGTTATCGCTCAAACTCTCAATCGCGGTCATTGAGCTTGAATACAGCTCTGTCCTGAACGGCTCGCCAAGCTGCAGGCCACTATCGTTCCACCTGATCGTCTGCATCGTCCATAACGAGGTATTGTGTTCCAAATAACAAAGGACGCCGATTTCTTCCGAGATCGGCTTGAATTGGAGCTGATTTATGCCTTCTATCCCATAGATCGGCAGTATCTTTACTGCGGATACAATTAGTCCGCCTTCTTCTGCCTCTACCCGGTAAACGGATATAAGCTTTTGCGTTGTACCGATATACAGATAACTGCTCCCGCCAATCGGATGGAGAACCATGCTGTACTCCTCGCTGTTCAGATAGAGAACATCCGGACTGAACCGGGGCAATGCATCGACAGGCAGCTCGGCATTCCGGTAAAGCTCGTTATTAAAAATGGTAACGACGTCGCCTTTCTCAATCGACTCCCCCGGCGCAACCGGGAATGCGCGCCGAATGGAAGCCGTACCGCCGCCGCCGCTCATAAGACCTTTCAAGGAGCTATACACCCGGGATCACCTCAACTCCGGATATATCAAGCGACAAAGCGCCGGCAACTGCTTGAGAAGCGGCTATTTTTGTCCCTTTCGGCAATACCGTTTCGAAAGAGAATTTCACCGTATCCTCACCGCTGATGCTGGTGCCTATCCGCTGTGTTTCCGCACTGGCTGTTTTGCCCGGACGGATAATGTACAGCTTCAGCTTGGCTCCCATATTGGTCGTGTTATGTATAACAATGCTTTTCAGGATCGTCTTCTGCTGCAGCGTCACAAGATCCGTCAGTGTCATCCCCGGCTGTCCCGCATACAGGTCTACTGCGGAATAGACTTCATAAGCCATTTTCTATCCCCCCATCCACTGCAGACATAACGCGTTGCTGATCTTCACGTTCATTTCCTTCTTAAGCTGCTCGAGCTTCTCATCCGTTTCATCCAGTGCCTGATTCACCTTCTGCGCGCCGGCATACAAGCTGTCCGGGGCAGCCGGATCCAAATTAATACGGTTCGTCTTGCTCATCGTCACTCCCCCGCTCCTCTTAGGATAACGTTACCATCAGCCGCTTCGCCCGCGGCGTCTCCGCCTGGCTGTTTACCGAATTTGACTGTTTAATCCGGATCCTTACTTTCTGCGAGGCAGCAACCGTTGCTTCATATTTGAACTGCGTATAAACGCCAAGCTGCTGGCTCACTCTGCCTGTCGGGAAAGCTACCCAGGCGTTCCCCCCGTCAATACTGTACTCCACGCTTTGCGTAGTGCCTGACGGAGTATGGAAATCGACGTAAACGGTAATCTTCGTAAAATTCTCGTTCGTGAACCATTCTTTGCTGACATACGTTCCGTTTGCCTTATAGGACAAGGCACCGGCACCAATCGCACTGGTCTGGATAACCGGTGAGCTCTTGGCATTGCCTGTCAGGAGAGCGCGGACATAAACATCCTCGGTCATTGTCCCAAGCGCGGTTGCGCCTGCATCATTCAATGCATACCAGCTCGTGCCGTTTGGCGACCATTGCCACTGCAAATTGCTGCCCTGCGGAACTACCTGGCTTGTCGAGAGCAGCAGCTGGGATACGGCAATCGGCAGCGGCAAAGCTCCGAAGTTTATTTTCCCGGCCGGCCTCTTGAACTCCGCCGCATACAGCCGGAACTTCAGATCCATGTCCTGGTGAGGGGTCCAGGCTGTAGCGTTAGAGCTGGAGAATAGAAGTCCAACCGTATAAGGCTGGCGGGAGACGATATTGCCGCTGACAAGATCCTTGCCGCTCATCCTCGCTACAAAAACCCGGTATTGGCTGGAGCCAGTTAATACAACAACCGCATACTCCACATTCGGCTGAAGTAGCACCGGATCGCCAAATACAAACTTGGTAGGCACATCCCCCTTCAGCGACACCTTTACCGAGCTTGCTTCAAGCACTTTAGAGGCAAGCACGGTCGTGCCCGGATAGCCGTTTACCACATTACGAAGCTGAACGGTAACAGGCTTGGCATGATAGGTGCTTCCTCCCGATGAATCCATATCCCTTGTCTCGAAGAACAGCTCTATACTTGTAACGAAACGTTCCTCCGGCAGCAGAAAGGTTTGGGCAAGCGGATCAATCTGATTCCACCACGGCACCTGCCAGAAGGTCTGCTCGATAATCTGCTTCCGGCCGACACCGACATAAGATGTTCTTGATTCATTCTGAATCTGGACCAATTCTACCCCTCCTAAACGTAGTTAAAAATACGTACTTCCCTCGTACCTGTCCGGATATTAGGCGGAATGGCAAAGGTAGCGATAAATTTGCCTGCGCCATTGGCCTTCATTGTGCCCGGCTTGGTCCCCGCTTCATAACCGTTAGCCGGAACAAGGGATACTTCCACGCCGTCGAAGGTTGCCTGCAGGTTGCTGCTGTTTGGCTCGAAGCCTTCCCCGTATACGGTGACAATCCGCTGGCGGATGAACGGAATGTTCTCGTCCAGAATGACGCGGGTCTCCGACCGGTTCCCGGTCCACCACGCATCCCACCAGCCCCATACCGTCTGATAGACATAGGAAGTTTCCACCCAGGAATCCTGGGAAGGAGTCAGCCGGATCGTCGCCTGGGAGCCGAATACCTGATACGGATTGACATTAAGAGCCTCGGTCCCATAGCTCTGGTCAATAATAAGCTGCTCCGTATAATCAAGGGTCAGGAGACGTTCATGCTGCTTCACCGAATCCAGGCTTTCAACTTCCATCTGCACGAACAGCTGATTCACCGGAAGCTGCAGCGTCTGATTAGCAGGATCTATCATGGCGTCGAAGCCTCTCTCCAGATCGGCACGCTCAAAGTTCGTGAAGTTATCGGTGAAAAAGCCCTTCTTGAATGTGGCCGGATCGGAGATCTGGGCCGTCCGGTCCAGCTCCAGCATCGCCTGGTTATACTCCGCCCGCTCCAGCCGGTCAAGCAGGGAGCGAAGCTCCAGCATCGTCAGCCGCTTCGGCTTGTTGTTGACAACAAGAACGTCTGAGCTTGCGGGCGGATATTGCAGCTCGCCAAGCTCCAGAACATCCGGCGGTACCGGAGGCGAAGGCGGATGAACGTCCGATTGGCCGGTCACAATCTGAATCTGCCCGTCAGCAGTCAGATAAAATACATCTTTGCGGGATAAATAATAATCGTATGTAACGTTGAAGATGGAGCCGGCAACCGGCAGGTCGCCGCCAAGCCAGGTAACCTCGCTTTTCCCTTCTTCCAGCTTGTAATCCGTGCCCTGCACCATCTGCTTCATATATTCGAAAGTCACTTTGTACGTCTCGCCGATGCTCGGCCGGGCTGTACCAATCGACCAGTCCACGCTGTTCTCCGTGAGCTGATAATCCTTGCCCTTTACATAGGTTTTCGCCCCTTGCACGATGCTCACAATATCAACAACAGCATCCGCGGGCAGTGCATCCTGCGCAGTAGAGCCGCCTCTTGTCATGCTAATATCCGGGAGCTTCACCCTTGCGGTAATCTCCTGAATCGCCTTCACCGGCTTGCTGTTCAGCGAATAATGGGTCGTGCCGGCTACGAAGGTTTTCACTTCATCCGATACCCTGCGTGAATCCTGCGACTTCTTCAGCTTGATCCGGGTCGGAACCAGTCTATTAATCTCGTAGCCCAGCACGTAAGCTTTGCCGGCTTCTATAACTAGCGTCACATAATCGCCTTCCGCCGGTTCAATAAAACCGTCCATGCCCGAGACCAGGAAGCTGCCGCTTGTATCATAGGTTCTTCTCGCGAGGACTGGCGTGAAGCCTTCGAGCTCCGGCGGAACCTTGGCGGTAACCACTTCCCCGTCGGACAGCCGGTACATCGGGATAGAGGCCGCGTCATTCAGCACCCATTCCGGAGTTACAACCAGCCGGTCCATACCCGGCGAGCCAAAATTTGCGTACCCTACTGCCGGATCAAGCAGCTCTTTTTGCATTTCATAGGTGACCGTAGAATACGTGATCTTAAGGCCGATAATCTCTTCGCCAATGCCTGCAATCGGAATTCTCTTCTCGCCGATATCATGGATAACACCGTCGAAATAGACAGTTGCCGGAAAAATAATGACCTTCTTCTTGTCATCCTGGACATAGATCTGTCCGCCTTCAATAATATGGCCTGAGCCAAAAATCACGTCGCCCATCCGCTTATCCCGGTGAAGGGAGAGCGACTGAATCTCGTTTAATTCCGCCGATTGCAGCCGCCTGCCGCTTTGCGCCTGCAGAGCAACCCAGCGTTTGTCCGGGGCGAAACGATTGTATACACTCATTTATGCGCTCCTCCTAGAATTCCACAATAAATTCAAGAAACTCCCGCTGGTCTTCCGTCCGATGAATCGGCGAACGGTTATTGACGACCAGCGCATAACCGTGGCTGCTTACTTCCTCTGCGGTAACGGCAAGCTTTCCGGGCAGCGTAGCTTCTGCCAGGACAAGATCCGTTACAATAGCGCTCTGACGGTAACTGACAGCCGGCAGTTCGGTTCCTGTTATCCAGGCAGCTACATAGACCCAGCGGACAAGGCTCTGCATCGCCTCTTCTTCGCTAATGATCGTCCACCGCTGCTCGAACTGGACGATATCTCCCTCCGGATCGGGTATGACGAAACGGACCTTCTCGGCCTTCTTGTAGCCGATCGGCTCGCTAAGCTGTGAAGAGCCGGATACCTCGGGCACATTGTCGGATTCATTCCATGGCTCCTGCTTGCCGATTCCGATCCAAATATTGTCGGTACGAACGAGATGAAGCGCCTGAAACGCCCGCATCCCGGCAACCGAAGCCGTATAACTCACTCCCATGTATGACTCCTCCTAAACGCTTCCGTGCGATAATTCTTACTTTGTAAGCATCTCCTAAGATTTTGCTGGAACAATGGTTACAGCGGACTGCTGAATGCGCAGCTCCTTCTCTGTAAAGTACAGCTGATCAGTGAAGAACACTCCCGGCGACCACCAGGCACCACGCTGTGCATCGGCTTTGCTGATGCCGAGGTACAGGGATGCTGCAATACCAGTACTCACCTTATAACCGCTGACCTCTTCATAACTCAGCTTCGTTTCCCGGTCCGGCCCCGGATATAGGCTGCGCAATGTACCGGTCTTTGGAGTATCCAGCTTCACGTACTGCTTCATCGTGACCGCCAGCCAATAGTTGAAGCCCGCAAAGCCGCTGATCTGAATGAGCTTTCGAACAACCTCGACCTGCTCCGGGTTCACGTAGATGGCTGTTATTAACGGGCCAAAAAACTCGCCGTCCGGGAACATCGCATCATCGCCGGATAAGGTATAGCCGTCATCCGGGCTTAACCGGAATGTCTCAAGAGCGGACAAGCCAAGCGCATTAATCGTCTCCCTGTTTAAAGTACCGGAAGAACGCAGCTTGGCAAGCAGCGCCCCGCGGTCTTCCTCCTGCAGCTCCTGCTTCCACAAATACAGCCATTCTTCCGGCGATTCGGATAAAAACAGCGAATGCAACAGTCGCCCTTCCACATCAGGAATATCCGGCGCCGCTGCATCCATAATGGCATTCATCTGCCTGCTCTCGTGATAATAGTCAGGCAAATATTGAATAAGCGGCGAGGTCACAGAATAATCACCTCCGCCTGAAGGCTCCGGTCAATTGGCAGCTCGAGATTTTCCCGCGGCTCTATGATCGAAGCATCCGTTGCACCGGCTGTAATTAAAGCCGCTACAATCTTGGACAGGTAGATCGTTCCGCCAATATCCACCTTGCGCAAATACGCATGTACCGCATTTTTTGCGGCTGCCTCATTAAGCCCGATCACCTTCACCTTAATGGTCATCGGCTCCGGAATGACCGGCTTCACGATGACATCAACGCCAAGCGGCTTCTTCAGCTCAATCAGCTTCTGCACCTCGAGACATACATGCTCCAATTCACCATCCGCCCCGACGACCACATCAACGGTACCAAGTCCGCGGCTGCAGTTAATGGCTTCGGCGTAGGTAACACCGGTAACGGACAATGCCCAGCGCTTGTAATCCGACTCGGTCCCGCCATGCTCGGGATTTCTTTTCTGATACAAAATACGGCCCCGCAGCGATTCATCCGGCTCCTGATTCAAGCCGCCGACAGCAGGGTTTATATTGTTAACCGTCCAAATGTCCTTCACCGGATCAAACAAGAGACGGATCGTATCCGCATTGACATTGCCAATTACGCCGGGCTGCTTGCATCGGGCCGTCACCTTTGCGGAGCCCTGGCTTTCGATGACAGCCTCCGCGGTCGTCGCAAAGGAAATATCCGAATTCTCGATGCCTACCGTTGTCCCTTCCGGAATAACGGCATTCACAATACCGGTAAATGTCAGCTCGACCCATGCAGCTGCCGCTGGCGTCCGGTCAAGACCGTAATCCTTGGCGATAAGATCCAGGAATTTGCCTTCGGCGGTGACGGCAAAGGCCTGCTCCAGAATGCTGCGGAACTTGCTCTCCTCAATCCAAAGCTGCATCGCAATTGGTGCAAGCGCATCGTAAATGATAGAGCCTTCGCTTTTGTCCAGCCCGTTGTCGACGCGGTCCAGCAGCTGCTGCAGCTTCGACTCAAAGCTAAGCGTATTTGTACCGTCCAAGCTACAACACTCCTTCGTACCGGATCATGCCTTGCGTAGAATCAACCTTAAAGGCTGCCTTCACTTCGTCGTTCTCCCACAAGATCTCGAAATCATAGACACGGGTAATTCTTTCATCGTAGATGAGAGCTTCCGTAATCATCCGAATCATCTCGACCTGGATAAAGCCTTGGGTATAGGCTTTGCCCAGCATCAGCTGCACTTCGCAGCCATAATCGTGCGAGTATATGGGATAAGCGAAGCGGATTGTTTGAATCGCTTTATGTATAAACTGCTTGATGGCATCCAGACCATCGATTTGTCTGCCGATTTCGCCTGTCTCGAGATCAAGACTGTAGGTGCGCAAGACCGGCTTTTTCTTCACGATGATATCCGGAAATCCGATATCGGGGGTAAGCCCCATATGCTCTCCGCCTTCCTGTAAGGGACTAGTAGGTCACGATGCGGTCGAAAATAAAAAATTTTTGTCCGCCTTCGAACGTAATGACCATCACCTTATCGCCTTTTTTAAGCAGATCGTCCTTCTTGTCGTCATTAATGTAATGGATTTCGCCTTCCTTCAGGCTGAAGTCTTTGTCCTTGAGACTAACCTCTACGGAATAAGGATGGGTGTGCGGGATGGCTTGCGACGGGTCCGTATTGCCGCTGAAGGTCTGAGCTCCGATTGTTGTCTTTCCGCTGCTCTTCAGGTTTACTTTTCGCTTCACCCGGCACAGCTTCTCGGCAACAACGATCAGCTCCTTCGGAATGATCAGCTTATCGCTGCCCTTCAGCTTAATCTTCAGATCGGGCGGATCCGAGACGACCTCCGCTTCCATCAGCTCCGGCAGCTTCATGGCCTGAATGCTTTTGACGCTATGCTGCTTGATCAAGTCCCCTAGCGACACGGGTACACCTGCCTTCGTTAATATTGGACAATCCGGTCGATGATGAAAAACTTCTGCCCGCCTTCAAAGGTCATCACCATCACCTTATCGCCTTTCTTCAGCAGATCATCCTTCTTGTCGTCATTGATGTAGTGAACCTCGCCTTCCTGCATATCAAAGCTCCTATCCGCCAACGCGACCTCAAGCTTGGAAGGATGATCATGCGGGGTATTATTCGGCGGCGGCAGCGGATGAGGCATCTGGGTAATTGTCATGTCAAAGGACTGCTTGCCAATCTCCGTCTTGCTGCCCGCATTCAGATTAACCTTCTGCTTCACCTCGCACAGATGCTCGGCTACCACAATCAGCTCTTTCGGAATAATCAGCCTATCGCTGCCCTTCAGCTTGATCTCCAGCTCGGGCGGATCCTTCGTGACCTCCGCTTCCATCAGCTCGAGCATCTTCAGCGACCGGGCGCTCTTCATGCTGTGCTGTTTAATCAGCTCTCCCAGCGACAAGCGCTTCACCTGCTTTCTATGCCGTTTCAGGTCATCTCGGTTAAAGTCAGTGACATCTTGTGATACCGCCCGTTAAACTGATGATTGTCTTCCTCAACCGCATAGGTCTGCTCGATGCCAAGCTCCGGTACTTTGACCACAATCGCCGTCCCGGAAATCACTTCGGATATGCCAATAACCTCATCCAGCTTAAGGGACTTCTTGACCTTCCCCTTCTCCGCGAGCAAGAGATCCGCCGCTTCCTGAAGCTGAGCCCGGTTCTGCTTCTCCTTCACCTTCTCATAATGCTGCAAGACGCCAAATTGCTTCTGCAGCGACTTGTTCTCGGCCGTAGCGATAATCGTCTGCTTCTCTTCCCCGCCCTGCAGCTTGATCTTCGTAACCGTCTCTTCAATTGACTCCCCATACGAGTAATCGATGAGATTAATACCTGTCTCAATGACCCAGTTCCGGCTGTTTTTCTTATAAGGTACAAGCTGCACCTTCCCGTCCTTGGTATAAAGCGAGTAACGGATGCCTTTCTGCCGGTAGGTAATCGCCAGCGCCTTCTTCACCATATCGAACAAGGTCTCTTCATCGCATACCAGATAAGAGATGACATGCCCCGTATCTTCGATCGTCCCGGCGGGAATGGAGAAGTCGGTGCACAGCTTGCTTATGATGGCGGAGGCTTTCATGCTCTTGAACACGTAAGAATCCTTGTTGTTCGTCAGATAGATCAGCTGGTCATAAGCGGTAAGACTCAGCTTGCCGGGCTTGTATTCCGCGTTAAATACAATCCCGCGGAAGAGCTCCTCTTCGCCGTCATGCAGCATAATGCCGGTTCCGTTGGCGACCATCGCAAGGCTGGCTTCGCCTTCCTTGGCGTGAAGCAGGCTGACCGTCAGCTTCCGAACGGCCTTTTGCGAGCTGCCGGACCATTCCGCGCTTTGTACAAGAGAGGTGACGTCTGTTGTTGTTCCGTTATCGACAAGCATCACCCGAATCATGGAATCACCAGTACTTGGTTTGGATAGATCGTGTAAGGCGGTTTAATGCCGTTGGCCGCAGCGATATTCTCGTATGGCACGCCAACCATCCGGTCTATGGCCCATAACGTATCGCCTTTTTTGACCGTATAGGATTTGGGCTTAACGGTCTGATTCGGACGCTGGCCCTTGCTGCTGATCTCCGCGACCTTCTGCCCGTTTTCTTCTTTGGTCTCGATCGTACGCGGCTTCGTATACTTGAACTCCCGAAGGGACAGATCATAATAGATGCTGCCGATATCTCCCGCAATCTCCCGGTAAGACAGCGACTCAATCGTCACCGCCACCGTCAGCTTCTGCCCTTCGGGATTGATAATAACGAACTGGACCGGAAAGCCGCTGAACTTCCATGATTCAAGCTGGTCAATTCCCTTCTTCGGCGGGGGAATATCCTTATAGGCACAATACGGGCCGTAATGCTGGGGAAAATGGGAAGAGAATTCGTACGTCTTCAGCACTGGATCCTGAATGACCGTCACCTGCCCAAGTTTCTGGACGGTTACGGTCTCATTCGCTGAGCCGGCGGTCACCTTGAGCTCGGAAGGATTGACAGGCAGCCAGAGCGATTCCGCTCCGTTGTTATAGGTGAACCAGAACTCAACCGGCATACACGCCTTCTCCTTCCGTTAACAGATCCTCTTCCAGCATCCGCTTCAGCTTCTCGATAAACCGATTCTCATCCGCCTCGTCATGCACATGGATTTCGCCAACCAAATTCGCGATTTCCACCGACTTGGAATTATTGACGGAGCCTGCGCCAGGCGGACTGTACGGCTGCAGCATCGAGCTTTGCTGCTCGGCCGACAGCTGACCGCTGCGGTACTGACCCGCCTGCTCCGACGTCAATACCATTTCCCCTTGGTGAAGCTGGGCGATATAACCGTTGAACGGCACCCGGTTCAAGCCGTTCCGGTGGCTGCCGTTAATTGGCGTGACCGACATATTGACCGTTGCCGCCGCGCTGCCGAAGATTGATTTGATCGAATCCCATATTTGCTGCACCGTCTGGAAGAGCGTTCCGTACATGGACTGAATCCCTTGAATGAGACTTTCCATAAATTGCGTACCAAAGGACATCGCCTGCTGCGCAAAGCCGGTCATCAGGTCATAGACGATTCGGACTCCCCAGGCAAAAGCTCCAATGATAATCCCCCACATCAGAAAGGTGAACTCCCCGATCCCGGACAGCACCGGAGAAATAACTCCCCATAAGGCATTCAGCGTATTTGCTGCCCAGTTGTACATCGTTCTAAAAGCATTCATGACCGAATTTGTGACTGTATCCAAGACATTGCTGAAAAACTCCCGAATCTTAGACAACGTGCCCGTAATAATCGTCCATAGCTCCTGCATAGTGGAATCAATCGTTTTTAATACGTTGAAGAAGGTCTCAACCGCCTTGTTTGCAAAGGTATCGAATGCCCGATCAAGGAATTCCTTCATTGCCGGACCGATTGACTCCATAAACTCGGTGAAGGAATGAAACGATTCAATAGTCGACTGTATGATTCCATCAATGGTGGCGTCGAGCCATTGCCGGAAAGTTCCAATAAAACTCCTCGCGCGCCCGAAGCCGCTCTGGATGGCATCGATGGCCGTATCAATAGCCTTTCGGGCAAAGGTAGATATTGCGTTTCCAACCGCTTGGAGACCTGACCATATGGCCTTGGCCGTCTCAACAACAAAGCGGGAGATATCGTCCCAAGTTTGGGTGATGACCTGCCATACCGGCATTACAGCATCCTGAACGGTCTGATACAGCTGACCAAGACCGGATGCATATCCGCTCACGAAGGATTTGGCATGACCGATAGACTTCGAGGCAAAGCCGGTAAGCAAGCCTCCAACCTTGCCGATTGCTCCCATGACCGCGTTGCGGATGGTCTGAACAGCCCCAAGATGATCACCTGCCGCGCCTTGCCAGACACCAACAAATATGCCGCGGAGCATCTCCATCGCTGCCTGACCGATGCCAACGATGGTGTCAAAAGCGGCTGTAATGATCCCGCTCACTGCCCTAAAGGCTGAACGGACCGTACCGATTATGAACGATCCCGCTCCAGAGATGATCTTGCCCATTCCATTCCAAATGAGCGCATGGAATTGATAGATTCGCATCATAATACCCGAGACCGTTGTCCATACGGCTTGAAAGGCCGAACTAACCGCCTGCCAGGCTTGCGTTAACAGTTGATCCGTTACCTTTACAATGTTGCTCCAGGTCTGGGACAGCCAAGCCTTCAGCTGCTGGCCGAGCTGCGTAACGGTATTGACCAGCTGGTTCCAGCGGGTAATGGTGCCTGTTACAAGCTGACTCACAAACTGCTCTACACCGGATACCGCGTCTTGCCAAAGTTGATTTATCCAGGCGCCAAGGTCGGCGAACAGCTGCTTTGTATCCTCTACAAACTGTTTGATCGATTTAACGAAGCCGCTATAGGCCGACACAATCCAGGCAATAGCAGCCTTGGTCTTGTCTTGTATGCCGCCCCAGTTACCGGTCCAGGCTGCCGTGAGCAGACCGATAGCTGCAACGATCCAGAAGATTGGATTGGATAAGAGGCCGATAAAGACACCAATTCCGGAGATGATAGAGGCAACGGTAGAGATAACGGTGAAAGCGGCAAAGGCTGCGACAAGTCCATTCAGAATTGGCCTTAATGTCTCGAAGTTGGCGCTTATCCAATCAAGTGCCTTCTCCAGCCAGCCAAATACCGGCCCCAGCACATCGGCCAGCCACAGGAAGCTCTTCACCAGCACATCAACGGTCTTCGCCGCAAGGTTCTCCAGCTTCTTAAAGCCGCCGTTCGTCAGCCAGGTCACAAGCCGCTGCATAATCGGCTTCACCTGATCCAGTGCGGCGACACCCGCATTTTGCAGCGAACCCTTGAGTCCCTCGGTGACAATCTCCCACATCCCGTTTGCAGATTGATTCAGCTTTTTGGAGCCGCCATCGAACCATTTGCCCGCATCGGAGAGGAACTTGTTCCAGCTGCCCTTCTTGAATTCAAAGCCGAACTCCTCCAGCTTCTTGTAATCTTTGCCGTTTGCCGCTTCAATCGCTTCCATGGCTTCGGCGACCGATTTGCCCGGGTTAAAACCAGCCATATCCTCCGCCAGCTTGACAAGCTGCATCGCCTTGCCCGTATCGCCTTTGGTTAGCTTGATGGCCTGCATGCCGCCTTTAAGCACATCATCTGCCGAGAATGCCGTCGTCTGAGCATTGTCCCGAAGTGCGGTCCAGTAATCGGCAAAGGACTTCTCTAGAGCAGCCGCGCTTGCGGGTCCCTTGCCTTTCCCGCCTTTGCCACCGGGCGGCTTCAGCTTGCTGACCAGAAAGTCGAATCCGATTTTATCGGATTCGAGATCTGCTGCTGCCACGACAGTGGAGGTGCCAAAGCTTTTCAGCTTTTCACCTACGCCACCAAATACCTCTTGCATGCTTTTCAGATGATCGGCCAGCGTTGGCTTCTTCTCTTCAGCGGCTTGGGCTGGCGCTTTAGCTGTTTTCTTGCCAAAAATAGACTCCATCGCCTGCTTCCCGAGGCCTTGTTTCTTAAAAGATTTATAGCTGTTAAGAAAAACGGAGGCACCCTTTTTCTTAGCGCCTTTTTTGACAGCCAGTTTAATTCCTGCGCTCGTTATTGCGGCTGCGGCGGCCATTCATAACCGCCTCCTTCCCCTGTGAGTGCGCTATGCTCCGCTTCGGCCTTGCGCACGCGCAGCTTTACGCTCCGCATCCATCTCAATGAATTCAGAAGCGTAAATAAACGCCCGGTGGTAATCATCCATCTGCCATAACTCCTGGGGGGCAATATGATGCTTCTGCCACACCCGGTGAGAAATCAGCGCATGATAATCACCACTGCGGATTAGTTTTTTGCGTCATCCACCAGCTCTTCGAAGTCTGTATCAAAGCCGTTGACACGCTGAACCGCTTGAATAAGCTCGGCATATTCGCCGCCAACATTCAAGATCTCCTTCACCAGATCACAAGGGTCAACGAGGCCATAGCTGTTAAGCAGCTCCTGATCGCGGAAGTCAGGATAAACGGTCGTTTCTACTGCCAGGCGGCAGGCGAAACGTTTCCAGTCCACTTCCTCGCCAACTTTCTTGCCTTTCTTGAATTGCGGTACCGTGCACTCATCCTGCAAGTCTTCAATGCGCTTTGTATCTACGGCCTTCAAGCGGAAAGGAATGGGATTGCCTTCTTCATCCTCATAACGCCTCGATACGATAATCTCCTCGATTACCGCCTGCTTGGCTTTGCCCTTCATGAACACGTTCATTGATTTCGTTGCTGTTGTCATGGTCCATTCCCCTTCCAAGTTAGAAATGATTATTCAAAGCCGTCCTTGAGCGCTTCCGGTATTTCGGCCCCTTCAAAGGTGAACGGAATTTCTTCCTCCAACACCTCGGCTTCAACGTTGAACTGGCCGATTTTCACCGAATCAATATTGCAATTGAGCAGCGTAATACGCTCCGTACCGCGCCCGGCACCCGGATCATCAAGCACGCCTTGCAGCGTGAAGTACACATCCTTGCCCGTTGTTGCGTATTCCAGCAGCATTTTCGAAAACTTTGTCGTTACTTTATAAAGGGTCAGCGTACCCGTTCCGCTTAAGGAGGTCGTCTTCTTGCCAAGCCAGCGGTTGCCAAGAACCGCCACGTCCACCTTGTTCTTCTCGATCGTCGCCTCAAACGACTTGGCGTAGCCGATTTCCTCACTGTCAATGAACAGTCTTGCTTCCCGGCCGTTGATCGTATTATCCGCACGGAATTTTGCCATCGCTTATCGCACCTCCACCGTAAAGAAAAATTTCTCCATGCTATCAACCGGCTGAATGCCCAGATTGACATACACTTCGTCGCCTACCGAGCGAACCGTATCAATCTCGAAGTCTTTAATAAAATCAACGTTCTGGATCGCGCCGGCGTCTTGGAGGTCGCGTAAATACTGATTGGCAGCAGCCTTCAGAAGCGCATGTCCATCCCCGTTATTATCGATTTTGCCGATATAGCTGTCGTTCGCCACACTTGCAAAATCATTTGCGATCGCGTCCAGGACGCGGACTACGCGGTTTTTGGAAAAGCGGCCGTTCCGCGTTTGCGAATAGGAAACCAGGGAATTAATATCCTGCTCGACTTTCACCTTCACGCCGTCATGAACAAAGACGAACTGGCCCTTTTTGAGCGCCTCGATGACTTGGCTGTTCTTCAGACGCGGATTGGCGTCAACAGCTCCTTCATAAGCGCTGTATGTATTGGACTGAATGATAGAAGCGCCAGCGGTTGCTCCGGCTACCCAAGCAACAGCATCAAGCGCGCTAAGCGTTGTACCGTCCAGCAGCACAACCCCGTTGCCGACACTGACAATGCCTTCATAGTCGGAAATGTTCGTAAATGCCCCGTTATTCACCGGCGATGCGATAACGCCTTGAATCTTCTTGCCTTCTTCCTCGCGCATCCGTTTGATAAACGAGATAAACGAAATTTTCAGACCGGGATCGGAAAATGGATAAGCGATAACGTCAAAATGCTGAGTCTCCGTTGCTTCCAGATACGCTGTATGATCCTCGCCTTTCACCGTTCCGTCTGTTCCTCCTGTCAGCGGAGCGCCTGCCGTCTTGTCGACGCCAGCCGTGCCGGAAAAGGTTACCCATGCATTTGCCTTCAGCTCGGCTGCGGTGCTGACAAGCTGCTGATCAACAACGCGGCCGCTTACGAGCGTCTTGACCAGCTTTTTGGCGGCGCCGGATGGATCATCCTCTGAGGAAATCGTAATATCATTGCCCCGGATACCTGTATGTACAGCCGTTGCCGTTGTTACGTTAGCATCTGTGCCAAATGTTGCTTTCGCGCGTTCCCCTTCATTCAGCCGGTAAACCAGCAAGGTCTTTGCCCGCTTCTTGGCTTCACGTATTTTGACTACCTTCGGATCGTTGATGTCGTAACCAAGCAGATCAAGTACATCGCCGTCCGTCTCAATCTTCAGGAACGTACGCGGCTGCCCCCAGCTTAGTTCAAGCGGGATCGTGACCGTTCCCCGCTCGCCGGATTTGATCCGCTCAAGCGCTGCAATCTTAAAATTCATATACAGACCGGGTCTTACCTTCTCCACGCCTTGAATCCATGTTCCTCCCGCCATCTTAACGAACCTCCCTTTGCATATAGGCCTTGATTAATGACTGCGCTTCGGCAATGGTAAGCTCCCGACCGCTCGTTCCATATAAAGCGCCATCTACAACTTCAGGATTAACCTGGAACAGCTGCCGTGCGTTACGGCGCAGGCTTTCTGCCGAATATCTTGTCTCTACCGTTTCCAGTCCGGCTGCAGCCGGTGCGCTTTCGAGCGCTTCTGCGGGCACTATTGCCGGTGGCGGCTGAACCTCGCTTTTCCTTGGTCTAGGCATCGCTTTTCACCCTTTCCATAACCGTTAAGGTATTCACTTTCTCGTAGGTCTCCCTATCAAAGCCAATCTGTCTCGTCCACTCCAGCGTTAAATGAGCTTCACCGCTGCCGCCCATCTGAAGGTCCAGCTTGTCGATCCGAATGAACTCGCCCGTTGCCGTTCCGTCCTCCGTCAGGCAAGGAATCCGGTAACGGGGATACCGGATTGCATCCGCAATGCTCTCCGCAGCGGTGAAGGCTTTGCTGTCGCTGCCTTCGAACACCTTGATGACCAGCGTGTACGTCTTGCGGAACGATGCCAGGTTGCCCGGGCTGTCTGCAATCCGGGGAGGCGGAAAAGCCAACGCCGGGATTGTCTTCTCCTCGGGAACATCGCCGATGTACAATTCAGCGCTCACAAGCTTCCCGCAAAAGGACGCAATCGAATGCATATCAGCAAACAAAATCGATCAGCCCCTTCTTGAAGGTAATCTGTATCAGTGTAAGCTGAGCAGGGTTTATTTTCGGTACATCGCTTGTACCAGTTGCGCATCAGATTTGCCCAAGGAATGCCTAAGTTTTGTTTATCCAGCGTTAGTACTAGCGTTGTATCAGCTAAAAAAGCCAATAAAAAAAAGCCTCCCGGTAGGAAGCTTTTGCTCTCTTATCGTCAACTAAATCAAATTGGCTGCTTTTAATATGGAGGACATCGTATGTATCGCTCTTGATTTATAGACATCATAAGTGCTCTTTGGTATCTTCAGTACAAACTCATATATGTATTTATCTTTTTTCTGCTCAAAAAAACACCGGGTCAAAATTTCCTTCCCCTCATAAGGCAGCGCCTCCAGCGCCCGTTCGATCGCTTTGCATTTTCCGGCATATTCTGCATTCTGGTCAACCCTATGATCCCACACGGAAATATCGACTACCGCTTTCATTGACGGGTATGCTTTCAGCAGCTGCTTCACTCTATGGCGATCGCCATCTTTAACCTCAACATGGGCCTCAAGCAGCATGCTTTACATTCCTCCACTGGTATCAAGATAATCTGGCTTACCTATCTGATCATCACCATCCATTTAAAGGTAATACCTATTTTACCAAAATTTCCTGTTTTGTGAACAGTTCCTTTGGACTATATAAGAGTGCTGTTTGTCGTTAATTGCAACGCAAAAAAAACGGGAAAACACCGTGGCTTACCACGATCTCTTCCCGTCCGTTTTATAGGCCGTTATTTCACCCATAACTCAAATAGTCCCTCTGTTACCCCAAGGTTGTACATATAATAAATGCCAAATAAAAAGCTCACTGTACCGGCGGCTTTCATTAATCCGCGGTTCCATCTTATGTTCGACTTGCTGTATACAAAAGGAATACCTAATATTGTTGTAAAGATCAGCATGCCTGTAATCGTGCCTATACCAAACACCAGAATGTATAACGCACATTCCCATACCGATTCAACGGTAGACAAGGTCAGAAGAACCATCGCGGCACTTCCGGCGAGACCGTGTATAAATCCGATGACCGTCACTTTTACGAGGGAGGCTCTCTCGTGTTGATGCGAATGCTGGTAAGCGGTTTTAACCGATACAAAATTTTTGTAACCGAGATATACCAACATGATGCCTACCAGAAATTCAAGAGACATCGCCCATACTTCAGGCAGCTCTCCCTTTAACAGCACGAGCACCATACCAACAATAAACAAAGTGCTGGTATGGCCAATCCCCCAGAAAATACCCGTCAGCGTCGAACGCCACAGCTTTTTCTGGTTGCTCACCATCGTTGAGACGGCAATAATATGGTCGGGTTCAATCGAATGCTTGATTCCGAGTACCAGGCCAAGAAGCAGCACCGTTATTAAACTCCCCATCCCCATTAGCCTCCTATATGTTGTTGTCCATCTCTCTATAACCATTTTGTTCCAATCGAACTCTATCATAAACTTGTTTAAGAGGAATGCCAAGAGAATTCGCAATTCGTTTGCAATCCTCATATTCCGGCGCCCATTGTACGACTTCTCCCCGGTAGATGCCTTTTTTCACGGTGACGGAGCCCCACTCGGTCATGACCGTCTCAAACACCCGCTCCAGCCGATGTACCGTTAGCGGATAATACCGGATGCCAAGCGTCGTAGTCTCCCGGAACAAGATGTCCTTCATAGCCTCCGCTTTATCCTGAGCGCATAACAGCTGGAGCATCGTTCCCGGTCTGTTTTTCTTCATATAAATTGGGGTATAAAAAACATCGTTAGCGCCTTCCTCAAACAGCAAGTCCATCACGTAGCCAAGCCACTCGCCCGGAATATCATCCAGGTTTACTTCCATCTTGATCATTCCGTTGTCTTCATGCTCATATGCCGGCTGATTTTCCATTCCGCCTGACTCCTATTCTAAAGAAGCTATTCGCCAATCACGACGCGCAAAACATTAGGATGCTCGGGGAACGTTTTTGTTCCTGCGCCATAACCAATGACCTCAACCTTGAAGGAAGGCATTGGTCCAAAGCTCTCTGCAAGGACAGCAGCAAGCGCAGCTCCGGTAGGCGTAGTCAGCTCCGCTCTGATTGTCGACTGCTCAAGAGGGATGCCTTTCAGCATTTCGAGAGTTGCCGGCGCAGGAACCGGATAAATGCCATGGTCAATGCGGATTTTGCCGACTCCAACCGGTACGGGAGCGCATCTCACCGTTGTGATCTTCAGCTGATGAAGCAGAATGGCAGCGCCAACGATATCAACGATCGAATCAACGGCTCCTACCTCGTGAAAATGAACCCGTTCCAGCGGCAGGCCGTGAATCTTTCCTTCCGCTTCTCCGATTTTCTTGAATATCTGAAGCGCTGTTTGCTTGACTGCGTCAGACAAAGCAGACTTCTCGATAAGCTGGACGATGTCCTTGTATGCGCGATGATCATGGTGGCCGTGATCGTGGCTATGGCTATGACCGTGATCATGCGTGTGGTCGTGATCATGATCATGACTGTGACCATGAGCATGCGCATGGCTGTGCCCATGATTGTGCTCGTGGCTGTGCCCATGATTGTGCTCGTGGCTGTGCCCATGATCGTGTTCATGACTGTGCCCGTGATCATGCGCATGGCTATGCCCATGCCCCTCATGCTTCAGCTCGACATCAAACTTGAGCGCTTTGATGCCGTTCTTCATCACATGCTTCCAGGTCAGCTCATACTCGTCGCCGATCCGGAGCTTCTTCAGTTCTTCCTGCAATTGAACGGCGTCACCGCCTGCATCAAGTAGTGCGCCTATAAACATGTCTCCGCTAATGCCGGAGAAGCAGTCAATATATAAGGTTTTCATGATTCAGCGGCTCCTTTATTTATAAGCTGATGGATAAGGGCAGCGTTATAGCCGCCGCCAAATCCGTTATCTATGTTGACTACGCTGATGCCGGAAGCGCATGAATTCAGCATGGTAAGGAGTGCCGACAATCCGTTAAAGCTGGCTCCGTAGCCCACACTGGTCGGTACCGCAATAACCGGATGGGCGACAAGCCCGCCTACCACGCTGGGCAGCGCGCCTTCCATCCCGGCCACAACAACCGAAACGGCCGCCTGCTGAATTTCTTCCGCATGATGCAGCAGACGGTGAATGCCCGCCACGCCAACATCGTAGAAACGGCGCACATGGCTTCCAAGCACTTCGGCCGTTACGGCTGCTTCTTCCGCAACAGCCAGATCCGATGTACCCGCTGCCACAACGGCAATATATCCTTTAAGCCTGCTCTCCCTATGGTCAGCATGCTTCCAGAACAGCAGTCTGGCTACAGGATCATACCTGTAATCCGGGCATACGTTCTGAAGCTGCTCAGCCTTCTCCTGCGATATCCGGGTAATGAGCACCTCATGGTTCTGCGCCTGCAAAGCTTTCGCAATCCCGATAATCTGGTCTGCCGATTTGCCCTCGCCATATACAATTTCCGGGAACCCTTGGCGTTTCTTCCGGTGATGATCCACCTTCGCAAAACCGAGATTCTCGAACGTCGCCAGCTGTTTAGCCGCATCCTCTACACTAAGCCTGCCGTCCTGCACCTGTCTCAGCACATCTTCAAGCATCTATTCACCTCTTAAGCCCCATCATCTGCTCTTTTAAAACAATGCTGTAATAACGGCTGCCAATTTCTCGTACCGATCATAAACGGCTTTATAAACCTGGCTGTTCTCACGATTAGGAAGCACCGCTTCCCCCATCGGGATATTGTGCTTGATAGAAGCCAGATCCTTCTCTTCCCCGATAGCAACAAGCCCAAGCCAGGCGGCTCCCCAGGCTGCGCTGTGATGATTCTCGGACACGTAAATTTCCGCATCAAAAATATCTGCCATCATCTGAAGCCAGATTGGCGATCGCGCTAAGCCGCCGTTGACATATATTTTTCGGGAAGGACCGGCAAGCTGCTCAAGAGCCCGTCCAATCTGATACAAATTAAAAGTAATACCTTCAAGCACAGCACGCACGTAATGCGCTTTCGTATGCGCAACGGTCATTCCGTAGAAATTACCTCTTGCCCGTTGATTCCACAGCGGTGCCCGCTCCCCGTTAATGTACGGGAGGAACAGCAGACCCTCGGCTCCCGGCGCAGACTGCCCCGCTTCCGCAAGGAAGCTCTCATAGCTGCCTTGATCGTTCAGCAGCTGTTTCAGCCATTGGAGCGCGATGCCCCCGTTGTTCGTTGGACCGCCAATAATATAGGAATCCTCGGTAAAAGAATAACAGAACGTTTCGCCTCGGCTGCTGACCTTCGCCTCATTCGTTACCTGCCGGATCGCTCCGCTTGTCCCCACCGATACGGCAACCTCTCCCGGCAGCAGCGCGCCAATCCCCAGATTGGACAGCTGGCCGTCGGCAGCACCAATGGCTGCAGGCACCGTAGAGGCAATGCCCATCTCATCTGCAATCTCTTCTTTAATCATTCCCAATAACGTCACAGGAGCTACAATTTCGGATAACTGAGCAGCCTGAATGCCTGCCAGCTCCAAAATTTCCTCATCCCATGCCAGAGTGGACGGATTAAACAAACCGGTAGCGGAAGCCATCGAGTAATCTATGACCCTTTTTCCGAACCAGCAATAGATCAAATATTCCTTAATCGACATGAAATAAGCGGCCGCATGGTACGGCTCGAAGCCGGTTTCCTTCATCCACAGCAGCTTCATGAATGGTGCCATCGGATGAATAGGCGTACCTGTTTTCGAATAGAATCTTTGGCGCTCCTCTTCCGTCAAACGGTCAACCTGATCAGTCCCTCTTCCATCCGACCAGATAAACGCAGGAGACAAGGGCAAGCCCTCCCCGCTCACCGGTACAAGAGAATGCATGGCCGCGGAGAAGCCGATTGCTGACAGCTCATCCTTGGCTATGCCTGCCTTCAGCACCGCATGCTTCACGGCTAGAACTGCCGAACGCTCAATAGCTGCAGCATCCTGCTGTACCCAGCCTACCTGCGGATAGTCGGACAGAACAAGCCCCTCCGCTTCCGCAACGAGATGGCCAACCCGGTTAAAGACACAGGCTTTGGCGCTGGTGGTGCCCAGATCAAGCCCGATTACGTATTTTGACATTCGATAAACCTTCCTTTTCCCCAAGCGTAAACGGCTGCGCCGTCCTTAAGAGGAGCTGCAACCCATACTAACTTAAATTTGGCCAAAGTTATAAATTTAGCGATCGATTCATGCTGCCGCTCCGGTATCCCAGCAGATCAAGGGTTACATACTTGTAACCAAAGGCTTGAAGCTGCTCGACAATAGCCCCGTGATGGGTAAGAACAAGCGGCATATCGCCAGGTTCTACCTCTATTCTAGCAATCTCGTCATGGGTACGCACGCGAACCTGGCGAATATTCAGCGATTTCAAGTAAGCCTCTGCACGCTCCACCTTCAGCAGCTTCTCATTCGTAATCCGTTCACCATAGGCGATCCGGGAGGACAGGCAGGCAAACGACGGTTTATCCCACGTCGGCAAGCCAAAAGCATTCGACAAATCTCTAATCTCTTGTTTATATAAATCCGCCTCCAGCAGAGGGCCTCTCACGCCTCTTTCCTTGGCCGCCTGCATGCCGGGACGGTGTTCATTCTTATCATCAGCAATTACCCCGTATACGAGATTGGCGAAAGAACGCTCTTCCAGCAGCGGGACCAGATGATCAAACAAGCTGCTTTTGCAAAAATAACAACGGTTCTTATTGTTCTCCGCATAACCCGGAATGGCCAGCTCCGAAGTCGAGATCACTTCATGCTGCACGCCGATCAGCCTTGCTAACTGCTTCGCTTCTTCCAGCTCGCTGGTCGGGTATGTCTCTGAATCGGCTGTAACGGCCAGTACATTCCCGGCTCCAAGTGTTTCTACTGCTGCTTTCAACAGAAAGGTACTGTCCACCCCTCCGGAAAAGGCAACAACAACCGATCCCATCTCGCGGAGAATCTCCTGCAGGGCCACATACTTATCAGTCGGCACGTCCATTCCCCTTTCTAGATCGTCATGCTGCCAAAGCCGCCGTCCACACGGATCAATGTTCCCGTTACGAAGCCCGATGCCTTCTCGGAAGCCAGCCATACTGCTGCGCCCTGCAGCTCTTCCGGTGTTCCGAACCGGTTCATTGGCGTATGTTTCATGATGGAAGCGACGCGTTCCTCGCTTAATATTTTACGATTCTGCTCAGCAGGGAAGAACCCTGGAATGATGGCATTAACCCGAATCCCTTGCTCGGCAAATTCACGGGCCAGGAACTGCGTTACGCTGTTAAGTCCTGCCTTGGACACGGAATAAGTAAACACTCTGGACAAAGGTGTCGTAGAAGATACGGAAGAGATGTTAATGATGCTGCCCGTCCGCTGCTGTTCAATCATCCGTTTCGCGAAGATTTGGCAGGTGAGCACAATCCCTTTCAGATTGACCTCCATAATGTCATCCCACTCTTCCATCTCCAGCTCGAAGAATGGGGTAGCACTGTTCTTGCCTGGCGCGTTTAGCAAAATATCACATCCGCCTCTCCACGCCTCAATCTCCACTTGTACCTGCAGCAAGGACTCCTTCGAAACGACATCCGCCTGGAATGCTTTCGCGCTTCCGCCTTCGCTGATAATGGAGTCCACAACCGCCTGGGTTTTGTCCAGATTGCGTCCAACAATGGCAACATGCGCACCATGTGCAGCAAGACCAGCAGCCATTGAAGAACCAAGCACGCTGTTGCCGCCGATAACGACTGCTGTTTTCCCCGTCAAATCAAATAAGTTCGTCATCATTTCAAATCTCTCCCCATCTTCTCTGATCTAGAACAAGTTCCCGTTTCGATCAAACTCAAGCTCATACAAGTCTTTCACAACTTCCATCCGCGGATGATGCTTTACGTATTCGAGAAGCGCTTCCGACACTTCGATCTCGCCAATCTCCAGCGTGTTCTTGATCCTAACCATCTTCACCTGTTCAAAATGCAAGATATTGCACGTCTTGATCGAAGCCTGAATCGTTTCACGGTCATTCGGCAACGTTGTCGCAATCTTCGTTGGCGCCACTACTGTTGAAGTGAGGCCATTCGCATACGTTTTCTCCAAATCCATCTTGTCTACCAGACGCTGCGTTGTAAAATCTGCCGTTCCCACGCCGTTTGCGTTACCTTCCGTCTGATGCGTCAAGTCGAGGACGGCCATCTTGTTCACATCCGGTCCGCCATGGGCATAAGGAGTAGGATAACGGCCCGTAATATTTGGATCCATTCCGTCGCCGCTGATGTTCTTGCCAATCTGATCGATAATCAGAACATCCAGTTGATCGAAGAACAACTTAGGCAGCAGCTCCTTCGCCTGAGCAAGGAATTGCGGCTCCCGTTCCACAATTTCATCCGGAGTGAGAGTCTCGATGAATCTTACTTTGTCAAAAGCGTTCTCGATCGAGGCCACGCCAAACAATACCGGCTTCTGCTCCATAATGAGCTTCGCCATAGCCGGAACGTTCTCCGCCATATACTTAAAGCCAAGCTGATGGCAGGCTTCCGCCCCCCTTTGCTTGCCAAGGCCAATGCTGATCATCTTCATGATACCGCTTTCCACATTGCCTCTAAACGCCGTATGCGGCTTAACCCGGTTAATGACCACAATGCCGTCTGCAGCAGCGGCGAATTTATCGATGTACACAGGCAGGCCATTCGGAAGCTCTCCGAGCTGTACAACTTCCATCGAGGAGCGAATCTCGCATTTCACGGTTTCCTCCGTTACGCCAAGATGCGCCAATACCTCGCGCTGCCCTTCTGCAGTCGCACCGCCATGGCTTCCCATGCTTGGCACAATAAACGGCTTCGCTCCGGCATTCTTCAGGAACTGTACCGTTACCGCCGTTATTTCCACAAGACGGTCAAGCCCCCGGCTTCCTACGGCGATGGCAACCTCCATGCCCGGTTTGACGCGGCTTAAGATTTCTTCCCGCTGAAGCTTGGGCAGCAGCTCGCTTCCGATGTCATCAATCTTCGTATCATCGAAATTCACCTTCACCTTGGCCATGCGTGGAATCGGAATATCCTTCACCAAATCCTGCAAAATTCCCATCTTGCTCATCGCTCCTTACCGCTCTAATAATTTGTTTGTTTATTAAACGAATTAATTGTATTATAAATGTAACAAGCACCATCTTCATTGTCAATTAGGTTAATGCTTACGATGCAAGAATTGTCACAAAAATCATGTGACAATTCTTTTTAGGAGGAAACACAAATGATTACCGGCGATGCTTCTTATATAAAGAAAATGAATCGTTCTCTGATTCTGAAAGAGATTCTGAAGGAAGGCATGCTGTCCAGAGCCGATGTGTCCAAAGCAACTGCCCTCACCCGGGCGACGGTGTCCGGTCAAGTAGCCGATCTGCTCGACGAGGAATTAGTGGTAGAGAAAGAAATCGAATATAATCTGGTAGGACGCAAGCCGATTATGTTATCGGTCAATGCGGAGGCGGGTTATGCGATAGGCATCGATCTGGAGTTTGATCAGATTTCCTTTGCCATTTCGAATCTTCAAGGATCACTCGTCCAGTCTGAGACGATGAAGCTGCAGGCCACTTCCTATCCGGATATTCTTTCCCTGCTGATCGCACAAATCAAACACTACCAGGAGGGGTTTGCAGCAAGCCGATACGGTATTATCGGCATTGTGATTGCCATCCACGGTCTTGTATCAACGGATGAAGTGATTCACTACATCCCGTCCTTTGACTGGCATGATGTGCCGCTTAAGAACGATCTGGAGAAAGCGCTTGGCCTGGAAGTAAAGCTCGAGAATAACGCTAATCTCAGCGCTTTCGCAGAGCGTGTTTTTTTCCATCATGAGACAGATGATCTGCTAAGCGTGACATTGTACTCCGGAATAGGGATGGGGATGATGATCAATCACTCCTTCTTCCGGGGACAGGATGGTTTCGCCGGGGAGATCGGCCATATGATTGTTGTTCCGGGCGGCCAACCTTGCAATTGCGGCAATAAAGGCTGCTGGGAGAAATATGCTTCCGAGACGAGCGTATTCCAAATCCTGCGTGCCAACAAGCCGGAAGCGGAGATCACTTACGAGCAAATCGAACGCTGGATCAAGGATAAGGATCCGGAAGTAACGTCCGTCATGGAGCAGTTCATGTATTATCTCTCCATCGGATTAAATAACATCATCAATATTTATAACCCTGAGGTCGTGGTACTAGACAGTGAATTGCTGCGGATTTATCCGGACTCCCTCCGTGCCATCGAGTCGAATTTGAACTCCAGAGTGAGCCATTACCGTGAAATCAAACTCTCCACCATCGGGAAAAAATCTTGTTCGCTAGGCGCATGCGCTATCGCTATTCAGAACTTCCTGCAGGTCCCCGTATTAAACTTGCCCTATAAGGGTTAATGCAAAAAAGCGGCACAGAGCTGAAACTCTGTGCCGCTTTTGTTATTTATTCGTGGAAGTTCGTTCCGTCAGTTACAGCCTTTACGTATCCCGCACGGATAACAAAGTCGCCAAAGTGCTCGCCTTGGTTGCGTTCTGCTGCATAACGGTGAAGGATCGGTGTAAGAGTATCCATAATTTCGTCTTCGCCGATGTTCTCTTTGTACATCTTGCTCAGGCGGTCGCCGGAGAAGCCCGCGCCCATGTACATGTTGTACTTGCCTGGCGATTTGCCGATGAACGAAATTTCGCCAAGTGCCGGACGAGCGCAGCCGTTCGGGCAGCCCGTCATGCGGATATTGATTTCTTTGTCCTGGAGACCGGCTTCAGCAAGAACAGGCTCCAATCTGTCAATCAGCGACGGCAAATAACGTTCTGCTTCTGCCATTGCCAGGCCGCAAGTCGGAAGGGCCACGCAAGACAATGCGCTGCGGCGGAGTGCTGAATATTGCGTGCCTTCCGCAATGCCGTATTCCTTCAGCAATGCAACGATCTTCGTTTTCTTCTGCGGCGTTACATTCGCAATAACCAGGTTCTGGTTAGCCGTCAGGCGGAAATCACCCGTATGGATCTTCGCGATCTCACGAAGCGCGGTTCTCAGCTTGTTGCCCTCTGTATCTACTACACGGCCGGCTTGAACGTACAAGTTCAGATTCCATTTGCCGTCTGTGCCTTTAATCCAGCCATAACGGTCGCCCGTGTGCTCGAAATGGAATTCACGGGCAGGCGAAAGCTCCCAGCCCAAGCGGTCTTGAAGCTCATCGATGAACCAAGGAAGGCCGTGACGGTCGATCGTATATTTGAACCGGGCATATTTACGTACAGAACGGTTGCCGTAGTCACGTTGAATCGTTACAACCTTCTCTGCCAAATCAAGCACTTTATCAGGGGTAATAAAACCAATGACTTTCGCAAGCTGCGGGTATGTTGCCGTATCGCCATGAGTCATTCCCATGCCGCCGCCAACGCTGACGTTAAAGCCGGCAAGCTTGCCGTCTTCTCCAACGATAGCGATAAAGCCAAGATCCTGCGAATAGACATCCACGTCATTCGAAGGCGGTACCGCAATACCAATCTTGAACTTACGCGGCAGATAGACCGGACCGTAAATCGGTTCAACTTCACCTTGCTCCGCGCCGTCTACTACTTTCTCGCCATCCAGCCAGATTTCATGATAAGCAGGCGTTTTTGGCGCCAGATGAGAGGTCAGCTGCTGGGACCAGTAGAATACTTCTTTATGAAGCTCCGATTGATACGGATTCGGATTACACATTACGTTACGGCTAACGTCGCCGCAAGCCGCAAGAGTTGTAAGCATCGCTTGATGAATCTCTTGAATCGTGTTCTTCAGGTTCCATTTCAATACGCCATGCAGCTGGAACGCTTGACGCGTCGTCAGCTTCAGGCTTCCTGTACCGTACTTGTCAGCCAGACTGTCCATAACAAGCCATTGTTCCGGAGTTGCTACACCGCCAGGCGTAACAACGCGAAGCATGAATTGGAAATAGGGTTCGAGCTTCTGTTTTTGACGCTCGTTCCGGTAATCCCGGTCGTCTTGCATATAGCTGCCATGGAATTTAAGCAGACGGTTATCAAGCTCAGGGAGGCCGCCTGTAATCCGGTTCGAAAGCGATTCTGTCAGCGAGCCGCGCAAATAGTTACTTTCCAATTTCAGATGTTCCACGTCGCTCGGCGGTCCGCCGATGGGCTCGACTTTATGGTTCTTTGCCATTGCTGTTAGCTCCTTTGCCCATATGAATGGGTTCATACTCTCTTGATCTATTGTTGCACTGCGTCTTTGATCTGACGCTTAATATACGTCTCGTTGGTAACGTCCTTGGTCTTGCAGTGCGGACAGGTAAGCTGCCGCTTCTTCCGGAGATTTACCGCCATATTGGCCAATAATGGTCAAGAGTGCGGATTGCACGTCATGTGCCATATGCTTTTCGTCGCCGCACACATAGACGTGTGCGCCGTTCTCCAGCCATTTGTACAGTTCCTCGCCGTTCTGAAGCATGCGGTGCTGTACATACACCTTCTCATCCGAATCACGGGAGAACGCTACGTCCAGCTTCGACAATACGCCGTCCTTCAGCATGCGCTGCCAGTCTGTTTGATACAGGAAGTCCGTTACGAAATGACGGTCGCCGTAGAACAGCCAAGTTTGACCTTCTGCACCGGACTCCTCGCGCTCTTCAAGGAATGCGCGGAACGGAGCAACACCCGTGCCGGGACCTACCATGATAACCGGAGTTTCAGAGTTAACCGGCGGCTTGAAGTTCGGGTTCTGCTGGATAAAGATCGGCAGCTTGTCGCCCGGCTGCAAACGCTCGGACACATATACCGAGCATACGCCTTTGCGGTCGCGGCCATGAGCTTCGTATTCCACTTTCCGGATTGTCAGATGAACTTCCTCCGGATGAGCGTTCACGCTGCTTGCGATGGAATAGAGACGTGGCGGCAGCTTGCGGAGCAGTGCTGCAAGATCAGCCGGCGCAAGCGTCCATGGCGCATAATCGCGGAGCAGATCAAGCAGATCACGTCCGTTCAGGTAGGCCTTCAGGTCTTCTTTATTTTCCGGCTTAACGAGCTCCGCCAGCTTGCTGTTGCCCGAGAAGGCAACCGCTTTTTCCAGCAACGGCTTCGTTAATACGGTAATTTCATAATGATGGAGAAGCGCCTCACGGAGCGAGGAGGTCTCGCCTGCTTTGCCCGTAACAACCTTCTCGTCTGCGTTCCAATTCTGGAGTGCAATAATTTCTTCAACTAATGTAGGATCGTTCTTCGCATATACGCCAACTGCATCGCCAGGGGCATAAGTCAGTCCCGAGCCTTCAAGCGACAGTTCCAGATGGCGGGTTTCGCGGTCCGAGCCTCTGCCGTTCAGGTTCAGGCTCTCCAGAACTTCAGCCATAAACGGATTCGCGCGCGTATACTCCGATTCTCCCCCAGTCTGTGCAGCAGCTTGCGTGCCTGCTGCCCCTTGTGGAGCTGCCGATGCAGCTGTTGCGCTTACCGCGCCAGTAACAGCAGTAATCCAGCCGGATGCTGCATCTTCAAAATCAACGTCGCAGTCTACACGATCAACGATACGCTCAGCACCAAGCTCAGCGAGTCTTGTATCAAAATCAGCACCTGTTTTGCAGAAGAATTCATACGAGGTATCGCCAAGCGCCAGAACGGAGAACTTTGTGCCTTCCAGCTTTGGCGCCCGTTTTCCATTCAAGAATTCGTAGAAGGTTAACGCGTTATCCGGCGGATCACCTTCGCCATGCGTACTTGCCAGAATAAACAAATACCCGACTTCTTTTAATTTGTTTGTTTTGTACTGGTTCATTGCCGACAGCGTTACTTCAAAGCCTTGGCCTTTCAGCTTCTCAGCCAGACGTCCGGCCAGTCTTTGCGCATTCCCGGTTTGCGATCCGAACAAAATCGTTGCTTCTTTTGGACCCTGTGGGATATCAGGTACTGCTGCCAGAGGTGCCAAAGGTGCCTCAGCGACAGCGGCAGCTCCCGCGGCTACCGACGCCAGGGCGCTGTTATTGCCCGCGCCATAAAAAGCTAAATAACCGCTCAGCCATTGCATTTGAGATCCTGATAAAGTTGGGAGCAGCTTATTGAGTAGTTCTGCCTGCTCGCTTGTAAACGGACTATTCGTCACTTGAAGTTGCAAACAACATCCACCTCACATCAATCTATAAAATCCGACTTCGATACTCTGTTTTTACTCTACTTAAATACTAACGCAGCCTTACGTTAGGTTCAATGTATTCGTCGAAAATTGTCTATAAGATATTCTGTAGAATTAATCACTTTTATTTATAAAGCTGCGAAATGACCCATTATGGCTATATTCTTTGCCTAATTATGGGTACAGGATTCATTTGCGTGTCAATGTGGTAAAACAAAAAGAGACCGTTCTCGGTCTCCCGAACAACGATCTCTTTTAATTAATGTTCACTTATCTTGCGAAGCTGTGGCCGCCAATTGAAGCTACGACCTCTAGGCTATTCCAGAAAGCCCCTCTAGTGACGTTTGGATTAAAGAAATAAACGGCGTTATAGACGTTGTTTTTCCCGTTCAAGGCATCTTTGGCTGCGCGCAGCGAGCTCGCGTTTGGCTTGCTCTTGTCTAGCAGCCCGTTATGAGCCGGCGGGAATTGCTTGCCGGAGTAGATAACATCATGAATGGAATCCGGAAAACGCGAGTCCTTCACCCGGTTCAGAATAACATTCGCAATGGCAAGCTGTCCTTCATATGAACCTCTGCCTGCTTCAATCTGCGAAATCTTCGCGAGCAGCGTTAAATCATTTTGTGTAAACGAAGCAGCCGGATTATCCAGGAATGACGGGATAACGACTTTCAGTTTTGTTCCGGTCTTTACCTGTTCCTTGCTGTTCAATCCGTTGCGCTTGAGCAGAACCGTTGTGCTGATTCCGTTGTCCTTGCTGATCTCGGCAAGACCAATCTCCTCGGTTACAACCGCACGCTCTACCTCAGTCAGCTTCGCCATATTCGAGTCGGTATCCCAAGTCAAATCGGCATGGAGCACTTCAGCCAGCTGGCGGAGCGGCACATACATTCTTCCGTCTTCCATGAATGGAGCCGCATCCATCTTGTAGCGGGTATCGTTGAAATAAACGACCGGTACGCCATTACCAAATACGACTTCATCATTATAGGCAGTATCTATTGTAAGTTCTTCATTATCTTTGTTCCAGCCGAACTCCGCGCCCAGCATATTTGCAATACGCGCCGCCGGTACATACATTCTGTCTTTCTTTGTAATAATGGAATCAGCCAGCTTCGCATTCTCGCCATTCACTCTTACCGATGCCCCAGCTTCTGCTGCGGAAACGCTGGTCAACGGTCCAGCACTAAGCCAGAGAAGCGCTAAAGCCATTACACAAGACATGATCTTCACAGATTTTTGCATGCTATGTATGATCATATATACCTCCTTAAGATTATGTAGGTATAAAGCCCTGAACCATTCATGCTCTGGGTAATTGTACCACATGCAAATATGAAGTTTGGATTAACATTTTCACAGAAAAGCTGAAATCAGCCACAAATTCTTTCATTTTTCTCATAAAAGAACGAATTGTTTCTCATTTATTATTAATTTATACGATTAATAAATAGGTTGGGCGTGAAAAATACGCCGTTTTGATTTCTGTCTCATCCACTGGATGAAACAAATTCGGAACGGCGTATTTGTTTGTTTTCATGTTTGCACGGCAGAATTTCTTCGCTTCCGTCTGGTTACCGGCTATTGGCAGCTTTAAGCATAACGAAAGACCTCCGGAGAATCCGGAGGTCTTTCGTTTAAATCCCTTATTACTTCTTCGGCAGTCCGTTTGCTTCGCGGATCAGCGAGAAGAATTGATCGGCGAGGACAACTTGATACGAAGGGTCAAGTTCGGCTGTGATGTTAGCCAGATCTGTAGGCGTCATGCCCCATGCCAGAATGCCAAGGGATACGAAGAGCGGCGATTTGCCGTCCCATTTCGCTTTTGCGTCGGCAAGCGCTTTTTTCACATCATTCGCGCTGCCCACGCCTTGAATGTTGGAAGTTGGCAGACCGTCCACAATGTCTACTTTAGTGAAATTATCCCAGCCAATGAAGAGGCCCGGAACGTCATAGATGTCACGGTAAGCCGCGTTGTTCGCTTCGCTTAGCGGCAGGTTTTCACCATTCAGGCGGTTAAGCACATACGGAATTTTCATTCCGGATTTATTCATGTAATCTTTCGAGATCTTCAGATAATCAGCGAACGCCTTTTCCGGCCATGCAGCAGGATAGAAGTAACCTGCTCCGGAAGGTCCGGCAATAATCTGATCATTCGCTGTTGCCGTTCCGTAGAAGTAGTTCAGCATAACTGGCGCTGCATCATAGAGCAGCGGGCTGGATGTCCAGTTGATCGGCACCTGGCCGCGTTTCGGGTCATCCCACAGGATCCGCAGTCTATGCTGATTGTACTGCAGGTTATCGCCTTCGCTGAAGGTGTATGTTACATAGATCTTATTATCCAGCTTCACTGGCTTTGGAGCCTTCGGCTTCGAGAAGCTTGGTTTTGTACCGGAGAAGACGGTCAGGTTGCTGAACCAGTCAGCCGCGAGCACGTATACCCCATGATTCGAAGCGATCTCTACGCCGCTGAATTCACCTTGGAAATCATTGCTGAACCATCCCAAGTAAGGCGTTCCAGGCTTCACATCGGACAAAATTTTCTCAAACAGTTCTTTCTCTGCCGGATCATTCGAATCCAGCCAGAAGACCATTGCTTTGTTTGCTACCGCATAATCGCGCAGGTAACCGTACGGTTCCTTCGTCTGGGAAGAGAACGGCTGGTCATTAGTAGCGCTCACCTTGTACTCGTTCCACATCTCGACTGACATCGTCAGCTCTGTTGTATCCGCAGGCGGAGTGAACTTGTACGTAAAGTAGTTGCCTCCATCAGCAAAACGGTGGCCGCCGCTTCCCGTAGATACTTGGGAACCTTGCGGGTCGTACAGATACGCCTTCTCGTCCGCAGTGCCCGGCAAGAAATGAGCGATCGTTTCTCCGTCTGCCTTCACCGTAATTTCATGAACCGCTGCACCCCAGCCGTCTTGCGTGAACGCATCACCGAACTTTACGTACACATCGGGTTTCGCGACAAATTGGGACAGGTCCAGATCATACACTTTGCGGTTTTTCGCATCGCGCTCTTCCGTCTGTTCCTGTGCTACAACCTTGTAGGTGTCAGGCTGATTCGCCGGTGGGCGTGCCGATACTTCCGGGCTCAGACCAACCAGCATCCGGTGAGTGGTTTCCTTCCACAGATTCTCATACTGCCAGGTATAAGCATCTATACGGTCTTTGAACTTCCCTTGCAGATCCTCAATAACCTTGAAGCTATACGGTGCTGCTTGCAGCTTTTCGGCGAGCTCGGGGCTAACCGCCACGCTGTCACGAAGTCCGGCCAGTGTAGTCGCCACGTTGACGGAATCCGGTACGTTAGGATCATAAATAATAAGACCTTTAACTTCCTTTTTGAACTGCTTCAAAATGTCGAAATAATCATCACGCACTTTGTAATCCACGTTCAAATCATTCAGCCATTTGAATTTGCCTTCTTCTTTATTTTCCAGCAGGTAGATTCGCGGTTCCTTTCTGTTCACGATCCCCTCCAGAGTGGCAAATAACAGCTTTACGTCACCCGGAGCATCATAAATGTCCGCAACCTCCAGCTGTTTAGGCTGCTTGAACGTCGTAAGCTGTTGATTGTCCGGCCATGAAATGGCGGAGCCTTGTGCCGCCGGCTGTGGCTGTGCATAAGATCCAGCCGAGAATGACAGCGTACTGACAATTGCTAAACTGATTGCCGTTAACTTTCGAATCATTGTCCCACACCTCGTATTATGAAATAGTGATGCTTCTTGTTCGAAAACAAAACGCTGACTTCTCACCTCCCAGCGGTGCTCTGTAGCTGTTTCCAACTCACAAGACATATTATATATATTATATATATCATTTCAATATCTTCGACAAAAATTCCCATATAAATAGTTCTTCTTAACGCTAACGGGGTCTTTAGAAGCAGATCGGCTTCACCATTAATAGCAAAATAAAGAGACCTCCGGTCAACCGGAAGCCTCTTCCTGCCCATTTCTATGCTTTTGTTTAATCCTCAATTGCCGCCTTGCGGCTGTTAATGCGCCGAATCAGCTCCGGATCAAATTTTGCCCGTCTGTCATACGTATAAAGACCATTTACTTCCTGCTCCACATCATACAGCTGCGTATAGCAGAATCCGAACATCATCGGATGATCAAGCAGCGTATCCGTCAAGCCCGCATAACGAGCTAGGAACGCCTCCTCCGAAGCCGGCCTGTCGCCGTAACCCCAGGACTTCTCGTCCTTCTGGTCCGGATTCCACCAAATGCCGCCGTATTCGCTGATGAAATAAGGCTGGCCTTCATATCTCTGCCTGTTCGGGAATGTATTATGCACCTCGCCGCCCGTCTTCATCGATTCGTATCGGGCACGGAAGCTCTCCGGGTTCTGGTCATAGTCATGAATGTCAAATATGTCGGTTATGACATGGAAGTTGCCGCTTGTATCGATGACCGGACGCGTGGGATCCATCCGTTTTGTTACTTCGTACACAATGCGCAGCACATCATCATTCTGCTTGGCGCCGTCACGGTCCCATGTCTCATTAAACGGACACCAGCCGATCAGCGCGGGATGGTTGAAATCCCGTTCCATTCCTTCCAGCCACTCCGGCAAAAAACCGGCCAGCGCTTCCGGCGTCGTAATATCAAGTCCCCAGTTCGCATGCTCGCCCCATACGAGGTAGCCTAGTTTATCCGCCCAGTACAGGAAACGGGGCTCAAACATTTTCTCATGCAGCCTTGCGCCGTTAAAGCCAAGCCCCATGGAGATTTCAATATCCTTGCGAAGATCCTCGTCGCTTGGAGCGGTATAAACGCCATCCGGATAAAAGCCCTGATCCAGCACAAGACGCTGGAACACGGATTTCCCGTTAATCCGGAAGGCCATGCCGTCAAGCTTCACGCTGCGGAGTCCAAAGTACGACTGAACGGTATCAACGGACTTCCCATTCCGAATCAGACTCAGCTCCAGATCATACAGCTTGGGATTGCCCGGCTCCCACAGATAAAGCTCAGACAGCGGGAGCGTAAGCTTCGCCGATAAGCCGGTAACAGCAATATTCACCGTACCAACGGTTACGCCATTATACGCTGCCGCAACAGCAAGAGTCGCCTCTGCCACGCTTCCGCCAAGCTGCACATCCAAATGCGCGCAGGCATTATCCGGATCCGCAACTATTTTCATGCTTGCCAAATAAGATTCCGGCACATGCTCCAGCCATACCGTCTGCCAGATCCCCGTCGTACGTGTATAGTCGCAGCCATGCGAATAGAATCTTTCACTTTGTTTCCCGCGGGGCTGCCTTCCCGAACGCATATCGTCTGCAGCATATACGGTAATGATGTTATTTCCCGGCGAAACCGCTGACGTAATATCAAAGCTGAAGGAGGAATAACCGCCGCGATGCTTGCCTACCGCCGTGCCGTTCACCCACACCTCCGCTTCATAATCAACAGCGCCAAAGTGCAGCAGAATCCGGCCGCTCTTCCAATTATCCGGCAGGCTGATTTCCCGTCTGTACCAGACCGCTGCCATAAAGTCCTTGTATTCTACGCCGGAGAGCTTGCTCTCCGGGCAGAAAGGCACCGTAATCGTACCAGGCAGCGCATGTCCCGCTTCCTGATAGCCGCGCTCTTTGCCGCTGTTGCCATAGTCAATTTCGAACTGCCATTGCCCATTCAAGTTAATCCAATCGGGCCGAACCCACTGAGGACGCGGATATTCGGGACGAGGAATATTCAGTTTCATAATTTAGCAAGCTCCTTTGCACTTAGCCTTTAATTGAACCAACATAGACGCCTTTGACAAAATATTTCTGAAGGAACGGATACACCATCAGAATCGGCAGCGTCGAGAACACGATCGTGCAATACTTCACCAGCTCCCGGAAGGCGGTTGCACTCGAAGCACTGTCAATAATGACGCCGCCGGCGCTGCCCTGCGTGGTAGCCGTTGAATCATTGGCGACTAGAATCTCCTTCAGCAGAAGCTGCAGCGGGAATTGATCACGGTCTTTGAGCAGTACCATCGCATTAAACCAGGAGTTCCAGTTGCCAACGAGATAGTATAGAAAAATAACGGCGAGAGTCGCTTTGGAAAGCGGCAGAATGACGTTCACGAGCAGCTTCAGCTGGCTTGCGCCATCAATAATGGCCGCTTCCTCCAGCTCCGTCGGAATAGACTGGAAGCCCGTCCGGAGCACGATCATATTCCAAGTATTCAGAGCAGTAGGCAATATCATCGCCCACAGATTGTTGTAGAGGCCGATATCCTTCATTAATAAGAACCAGGGAATTAATCCGCCGCCAAAAAACATCGTAATGGTAATGATGATCATGATATATTTTTTGAAATACATATCCCGTCTCGATAAGACAAAGGCCCCCATAATCGTCATGAGCATATTCACCAGTGTTCCGAGTCCTACATATAAAATGGTATTCTTGTAGCCGACTAATAGACTGTTATCCTTGAAGATCAGCTTGTAGCCGTCCATCGTAAGTCCAAGCGGCTTGAGCAGAACCCCTTTGTGAGCTACCAGTCTCGCGGGATCGCTGACGGAAGCGAATATAATATGGACGATCGGATAAAGGCAGCACAATGTTAAAGCCGCAAGCAGCACATAAATAACCGTATCAAATGCCCTGCTGCCTATCGAATAATACTTCATCGCAATAGCCTCCCCTTTCCTACCATAAGCTCACATCGGATTTACGGCTTGCTATCCTGTTCGTTGCCCACAGAAGGGCAAAGTTGACCAGCGAGCTGATGAGACCGACAGCTGTCGAATAGCTTAAGCTCGCCTCGCGCAAGCCTCTTCGGTATACATAGGACGCAATGACGTCCGCCTTGTCATAGGTTAAAGGATTATAGAGAAGGATAATCTTCTCATAGCTGGATGCCATAATGCCGCCTACCGCGAAAATAAACAGAATAATGATAACCGGGCTGATCTGCGGAAGCGTAATATGCCACATTTTCCCCAGCCTGCCGATCCCGTCAATATCCGCTGCTTCGTACAGCGTCGAATCAATAGAGCTCATAGCAGCGAGATAGATAATACTGGACCAGCCGATACTCTGCCAAATGTCGGAGAACGTATAGATCGGCCTGAAGAAATTGGAATAGCCCAGCAGCGACGTGTAGTCCTTACCCGTAATCAGCTGCAGCAGCTGCGTAATAACCCCTTCATCCGCCGTAAAAATATGAATCATCCCGCACACGACAACCAGAGAGATAAAGTGCGGCATGTACGTGATCGTCTGAACCAGCTTCTTGAACTTGCCGTCACGGATTTCATTCAGCATAAGCGCCAATACAATCGGAGCAGTAAATCCGAATGCAATGCCCCAAACGTTCAGGAGCAGCGTGTTTTTGACAACCCTCCAGAAATAGGGCCCTTCGAAGAAATCAATAAAGTGCTTCAGCCCGACCCAATCGCTGTTCGCGAAACCAAGCAGCGGCTTGAAATCCTTAAACGCAATTAACAATCCCCACATCGGTCCGTAACAGAAAATCGCAAACCATGCAATAACCGGAATCGCCAATATATAAGCAAACCAGTTTTTTCTGAAGTCCTTTTTAATGATTTGACCCGTTCTCATACATCCACCGCCTTATTTCCCAGGTAGGAGCACAGCCGCCCGCGGAATCCGCAAGCGGCCATGCCCGTTTGTCTCCTGTATGGACCTGCCGTTATCTACCGTTATACCGGTCAAGAGCAGCCTGATGGATGCTCAGGAACTCTTCAAGTCCCATCTTCTTCGCCTCGCTCAGGAACTTGTCGTACGCATCTACCGGAAGCTTGCCCGAAATAATCTTGGCAAAATATTCACCGCGCAGCGTCGACAGCTGGTTGCCAAGTTCGGCTTCACGGGATGCCTCCTCCGTTGTGAACGTAACCGGAGGCATGGCTACGCTTGTGTCCATATTTTCCGTCCAATATTTGCGGATGTCGCCCGAATAGCTGCCTTCTGCCACGATAAGCGGATTGGAGTTATGCTCATCGCGGATATCCGGCCACGAATGCATGCGGTATTTCACGAGCGTTGTTGCAACCGGCTGGCCGTCTGGATCTTTGTAAATGTAGCTTTCCGGCTGGAAGTAAGGCTTGCCCGTCTCGTCAACCAGATGGACTTTGCCGTATTCGCCGTAGTTCAGTATTTCCCAGCCTTTCTTGCTGTAAGCAAAATCGAGCCAAGCCATAGCCGCTTCCACATCATCGGCCTGGGTAGTGACCGCAGCCGATCTGCCCGTTCTCTTGAAGTTTTTGTACGTTGTTGCCGCTTTGTCCCCAGCGTTCAGAACCGGATTCAAAGCGCCTACGAAATCGATATTGTTCTGCTGCTTCCAGTAGCTCCACATCGTATCCGGAGAGTCCATCATTACCGCTGTTTTATTCGAGATGGCACTTGCCATCCGCTGGTTGAAGTCCGCCGTTGCCCAGTCGCGGTTCAGCAGCCCTTCCTTATTCCATTGCTGCATGGTCGCCAGGTATTCCTTCGCTTTCGACTGGGCAGGACCCCATTGCACTTTGCCGTCCGCATCCATAAACGTCCAGTCCCATACGCCGTAAGCGCCGTTGATAATACCGGTAAAGATTTGGCCGTACGTCGAGCCGTAGTTAAGCGGCTCGCTGTAGCCAACTTCCTTCGCTTTGGTCAGGAAAGCATGCCATTCGTCAATCGTATTCGGCACTTCGAGGCCCGTCTTCTCCAATGCTTCCTTCTTGATCAGCATGCCGAACCACATCCATTCGGAATAGGGAGCGATGCCGTAGAAGCCAAGGAGCTTGCCGCTGTCGGTTACCGTTGTTTTCCTTCTTGTCTCATCGGAGTTGCGCCATTCCGAATAGTTAGGTGCATTCTTCTCCATCAGGTCGGTCAAATCCAGATAAGCTCCGTCCTTGACGCCTGCTTCCAGACCGCCCGAATAACGTTCAGGCTCGATAACAATGTCCGGCAGCTCGCCGGAGGACATCATCAGGGTGAAAGCATCCGCTTCCTGGCCTACCGGAGGCGTAATGAAATTCACTTTAATGCCGGTTAATTTCTCTACTTGCTTCTGGACGACCTGGTTATTCATCTCCGGAATGTTGGAGTCGGCCGGCAGCCATACATCCAGCGTGACATCCTTTTTATAGGGATAAGCTTCATAATGGCTTGGGATCTTCTCATCATAGAGATCACCCAGGTAAGTATCGTTTAAGGTGTTGTTGACTTCATCCATCTGTTCTTGGGTAGGAGTTTTATTGCCGCGGATCGTCGGGCTGATGTCGGAGAAGGCTGTCGTCTCGGCAGGTGCCTGCGAGCTTTCGGTCGTTGCTGCCGGATCCGCGGATTCCTTCGGATCGTTATTGTTGTTGCTGCAGGCCGAAAGCGCAGAACCGGTTAGTACGGATACCAGTAACAGGTTAAGCAAGCGTTTCTTCATCGTTCCCATGTTTTATCCCCCTGTTTTCATTTTAAAAGGATTGGCTGCCCCGGAATGTCAACGTTTTCATCTTTAAATAATAGAACTAAAGAACTAACTTAAAGTGAAGGAACCCCTTAATAACAGGGTTCGTAATCACTTTTGATTCACAAAAAAACTAATTGGTTACAAAATAAATGTATTAATTAGCAAAAAAATATCTGCTCTTTATTCGCCCGAAGGAACCTTCAAAGCATGCGTGTCACCATATGGAATACCAAAATCAGGCGTTCCATCCGGATTCCAGCCAAATTTCTGAATGCGTGTCGCACGATGCTTCGTATCGGCACCAGGAGCAGGCAAGGCATGGAATACGATCCAATCCTCCTGATCATCCGGCGACTTGGTAAAGCTGTTGTGCCCGGTTGCATAGACTCCGTTCTCCACGCTCTTGCGGAACACCGGCTCCATCGTCTTCGTCCAGGATTCTGCCAGCATCGGATCTGCCGCCTCATCCATCGTAAGCATTCCTAGTGCATAATCCTCGGACCAGGTGGTGCTTGCCGAATAAATAAGAAATACCCTTCCGTTCCGCCTCAGCGTAACCGGACCTTCATTTATCGCCATACCGCCCTGCTTCTCCCATTCCAAGGTTGGAGCCGTAAGCAAGGTCTGTTCTCCGGTTAATGTCCACGGATTTGTCATCCGCATGATATAAACCGCTGAACCATAATCCGGGTAGTGACCATAACCGGCGTACAGGAAGTACAGCTGATCTTTCATATGCAGGACCGTTCCATCTAGTCCAGGCACAGGAGTCTGCAGTGCACCCTTCCAAGTCCACTCGCCATCAAGCGGGTTTGCCCGATCATTCTCCAATACACATATCCGGCGGGATTCATCCCCTCCTCCGTCATTGGCCGTGTAGTAAATGTACCACTTGTTGTTCAAATAGTGGATTTCCGGTGCCCACAAATTACTGCTGTACGGGCCGCACGGCTCCGGTGTCCAGATTGTTTGTTTGCGTCCCTCTGCAAGTCCTGTTAAATTAGTCGATCGGGTCAGTTCCAGACGGCTCCCCCGCGTACACATAAAGTAATAATAACCGTCGGTATGCTTATACACCCAAGGATCGGCAGCGCTTGCAACAATAGGGTTGGTAAACGTATCATCTTGTGCCATCTACTCTCTCCTTTTCCAGATCCTTTATTACTCTTTCCATTTCCTATTATCTAGGAGATTCACCATCGTGAGCAATTACGAAAGCGCTTCACTTTTTGCTCAAAATAAGGAATAGCCAAATCGGTTTCGACGGTCGAAAAAAAACCGCCTTCAGGAGACGGTTTAAAAACACGTTATTTCATATGTTGTTTGCGCCATTCAAACGGCGTAACGCCAACTGCTTTGACGAAGAAATCATAGAACCTGCTGGATGAAGTAAACCCTACCTCCGAGGAAATGGATTCAATCGCTTTATCGGTCTGCCGCAGCAGCCTTTTGGCCTCTTCCATCCGAAGATTAATCATATATTGCTTGGGGGACAGCCCGATCACTTCCGTAAATTTTTTGCGCAGATTACTTTCCGACACATAATGCTTGGATGCGAGCTCATGCACCGTAAGCTGGCTATAGAACCTTGCGTGAATCTCCTTTAAAACTTCCTGTATAATCGTCTGGTCGTTGCCACCGGCCATATGGGGGCAATCAGCCTTATACCGCTGGAATAAGACAACCGCCGTTTCGAAAGCAATCCTCATAATATTTAGGGAATCGATGCTGTCCTGCTCCTTCTTCCATTCCTTCTCCAGCTGGCTGATGCTTATTTCTGCCCAATGGGTATCCTCCTCGTCAAGCTGGATGATGTGGATCCGGTTACGGTCATAGCCGGCATGGAACAGGTATTGGCATTGAATCGGGAGCCGATCGTGCTTGAAATGGACGGATACTCCTCTCCAAGGCACGGTACATACGAAGCCATGATGAAGTCCGGGCGGAATTAAGATCAGATTGCCTGCACTTACTTTTGCATTTTGTTCGGGAGAGCTATAGTATCCTTCACCTTCGAGGATAAGAGTTAACTCATCATAATCATGCGAATGCGATATAAAGATGCCATCTCCTTCAATAACTTGAAAGGTATGCGGCTTAAAACGGTCGATGCTGACAATAAAACTTTCATTACACAGCTCCATCTTCCATCCCCCTTTGCCTTTACATGCTGCGATTACTAAGCTCTATTAGGAAATTATAGCAATAATTCCAATAGATGCTCAAGCAAAAGGTTAAGAGAGAACAGACACTTCCGGACTGCTAATGGTCAGTAATTGTATCATGGCGTTTTGGTCATTATAACGTCTATTTGTTCTTCATCACCCATATAAAACGAGTGAGCTCCCGTTTGAACAAACCCCATTTTTTTATAAAAATCAATGGCATTCTCATTCTTTTCCCAAACGCCCAGCCAGATCTTCTTTTTGTTTTGTCTAATGGCTGTCTCCATTGCTTTGTTAAAGAGATATTTGCCAAGTCCTTTTCTCTGATAGCTGTTGCGTATATAAATCCTCTCTATTTCGAGCGACTCATCACCCATCTTTTCAGATTGAGCATCGTTCATATTTACTTTTAAATATCCTGCAATTTCTTCCTTGCAAAAAATGAAATAGAATGCAGAAGAGCTATTGGATAACTCCTTCTGCAGCTGATTAGAGTTAAAGGCTCTTTCCAGATAGGCTTTCATATTCTCGGGAGAATTCTGATCTTTAAAGGTATCGTTGAATGTTTCAACACTGATTTCTTGGAGTAGCTGCAGGTCTTCACGTGTACATTCTTTTATCGTTACAGTCATTTGTATATCCGGCTCCTTATCTAATATCAATAATCCCTCTTGTTTCCCTTCTTAACAAATTCCCAGTCAATTTCTATGTTTTTTCTTACTCTTTGAAGTAGATGAAATATGGTTTCTGCTTCGCTCTCGGAAAACCCCGCTAATGCAACACTGTTAGAGTGGTCGTTTTCTCTTAGAATAAAAGGAAACACCGCCTCCCCTTTCTCTGTTGGGAAGAGTTTTTTTATTTTTTTGTTACATTCATCATCTTTCTTTTCAATAAAGCCATTAAGCTCAAGCTTTTGAATAGCGCGAGCTGCGGTTGTACGGTCCACCTTAATCAATTCGGCCAGCTTTTCTTGAATGATTCCCGGGTTTTCGCATATACGGACAAGGTACAAGTATTGTCCTTTTGTAAGGTCAAATTCTTTAAATTCTATATTGCTTATAGAATCTAACGCTCTGGCAATCATTCCAATTTCACGCAGAATTTCCTTCATACATTCAGCTCCGTCAATTTCTTTTACTAACTTTCCTAACTAACCAATATTAATTTAATTTTGTTGCATTTGCAACAAAATTAACAAAAATTTTATTCAAGCATATAGCAAAATGAAAAGGCCTTGGCGGCAGCCAAGACTCGCTTTTGTTTATTATGCCAGGGCACTTGTACAAGGGGCCATGTCTGGCCAATAGGGTTGTTCTTGCTTCGAAAGCTTACTCCATCTAAATTGTAAAAGTATAGTCGCCGCTCCCCGCCGTAAATACAACACGGCCCTCTTCATATCGAGCGTCCGGGAACTCGCCTGTAACTTTTATCCGATCATCCAGGGTTCCGGGAAGCATAATCATAGCCGTCGTATTTACCGGCACCTCGAAACGATAGGTCACTCGTTCGCCTGCCTTCTCCCAGCTGGAGCGAATGGTTCCGTAAAGAGATTCAAACGTTGCCCTTGCGTGCGTCAGCGTTCCTCCAACGAGCGGTTTTAGCCGGAAATGCTTGTAACCTGGCGTCTCCCATACCGGACGAATACCGGCAATACACGCAAAGAGGAAATCACATACAGCCCCGTAAGAGTAATGATTCAAGGAGCCCGATAATTCGCCGTTTGGCTTCATGCCCCTCCAGCTCTCCCATATCGTTGTTGCTCCCTTGCTAACGGCATACAGCCACGATGGACAAGTATCCTGCTCGAGCAAACGGAACGCAATATCGGTATGCCCATTATCCGCGAGCGTATGGAGAATAAATGGCGTCGACAGGAAGCCCGTATTTAAATGATAGTCCTGCTCAATAATCAGCTGTGCAAGCCGATCGGCAACGGCTTGCTGCTTATTTTCTTCGGCCAGACCAAATGCGAGCGTACGGACATTAGGCGCCTGTCGGTCTTCGAGAATACTCCCATCTTCTTTAATGAAGTACTTATTATAGACCCGTTTGATTTTGTCATAGAGTTGGCGGTATTTCGCCTCATCCTCCGTCTTCTCCAGCACCGAAGCCATTTCGGCTAATAGACGGGTGGAGTAGGCGTAATAAGCCGTCGCAACATCCGGATAACAGCCTTGGGTTTTGCTCATGACCGCTGCCAAATCGTTAAATTCAGTGTCGGCTTCCAGCCATTCTCCCCAGTGGAATTTCGTATCCCAAATATAGTCCGCGTCAAGCTCCCCATCCGTATAGTTCTGATAAGCCGGGGTATTTATAAACCGTTCGTTCGAGTTTCTCGCGCAGACGGCCATATAGTCTACCCATGCCTTCGCTGAATCGAACTGATTCTCGAGAATGGCCTTGTCCCCATAGCAGAGATATATGGTCCACGGGATGATCACGGCCGCGTCGCCCCAGCCCGAAGAGCCGTCGAGCATTCCAGCAGTTCCGGGCTTAGGTCTGCGCAGAGCCATCATTGGATTCGTATGTTGTTTGGATACCCGTTCCCATTCCTCCATACTGTGATGTCCCAATACAGTTGGCACCGTACTTCCGATTGAACCGTCCTGGAATTGCTCTGCCGCTACGTCTTCCATCCATTTCTCGAAGAAAGGATATACATTCATGAAATCCGCAGCCGTTCTGCTAAACACCTGCGCATCCCCGGCCCATGCGGCTCGTTCCCTTGTCGGGCAATCCGTGGGAACCTCCATGAAATTCCCCTTTTGGCTCCACTTGGAGTTGGAAACGAGTTGATTGATCAACGGATTGGAACAGATAAAGTCACCCGTCTGTTCCAAATCGGAATAAACCGCCACAGCCGTAAAATTCTCCGGTTTGACCTCTCCCGGATAATTCTTAACCAAGACATATCGGAAACCAAAGATCGAAAACCGGGGATGATAGCGCTCTTCACCATTACCCGCAAGGATATAACGAACCTCTTGGAAATCTTCCATTTCTCCATGCTCTGCAAGATGATGAAGCGTGAAGTTACCATCCCGGTTCAAAGCCTCTCCATGGATTAACACGACTTCCGTTCCCGCTTCCCCTTGAACCTTCATCTCAACCCAGCCGGCGATATTCTGCCCGAAATCCAGCACGGTTTCACCATTTGGGGTCCGCAGTACGCTAGGCGCAAATTTCTCTTTTTGTTTTACCGGTACACTGCGGGTTGCAATCAGGTTATCATAGCCGTCTCCGGCGACCTCAACATTCCCCCAAGAGGAATCATCGAAACCAGGCTGGTTCCAGCCTTGAATGGAAATTCTGGCGTCGAACCGATCACCGGCCTTCATGTCTGATTTCAGCAAAGGCCCAGTAGAAGTTTTAAAAGAGGAATCACTGCCGATAGTCTCACGGCTGCCATCCTCGTAGTCCAACACCATCTGCCCAAGAAAAGCTACTTTATATCCAAAATTGTTCTTTAGACTTGCCCCGCCGGTAGCTCCTCTCCACCAGCCGTCTCCAAGAATGGCGCCGAGTGCATTAACGCCTTCCCGCAGCAGATGTGTGACATCATAGACTTGATATTGGTGCCGTTTGTAGTAAGAGGTGAAGCCCGGCGTAAATAAATGATCCGTCCCTTCGTGACCGTTTATAAAAAAGCTGTACAGTCCTTTCGCCGTCAGGCAAGCTCTAGCCGAGACAAGCCCTTTCTTGACAGTGAATTCCTTGCGGATATACGGAGCCGGCTTATAAGCGTGAATGTCGATTTCTTTCTCCGGTTCAATCCATGCTGCCTTCCAATCCGATGAATAAAGAAGTCCCGTTTCAAAAAAAACCGGCTCGCTAAACGGTGACTCTTCGCCAAGATTGTTCCATACCTTCACCCGCCAATAAACGCGCTGGATTGACTTCAATTCCGGACCGGCATAGCGGATGCCTTGCGACTGGCTCGTCTCTACCTTTCCGCTGTCCCAAAGCATGTTACTGAAGCTCTCGGCTGAAGAGGCTTGCACGTGATAGGCACTTTGCATGACATTCCTGCCATCACATCTAAGCTTCCAGCCTAGACGCGGCTTCCTCGCATCCAATCCCAAGGGATTGTCCAAATACTCCGTTCGCAGCGATACGACTTCCAACATGTCGGTTACCTCCCCAAGCTACCCTTTATAATGAAAGTCCGGAATCGCTGTCCATCTCTTGCGCAATTCATGCGCCGCATATTTTGGCTTCCGGTCTCTGGTGAAGATCCCTTTCTTATTCCCTTGAACCCGGATAATGCTCTGGCTCGTCTGGAAATCCGCGAAATTCCAAACCTGCTCGCCGATAAAATGCTCAAATTCGTCGAACACCTCATGATTCGCTCGGTAAAACTCAACCTGATACTCTTCCGTGAACATGACGGGGTCCACATCATGAAGTCCCGCGATCGTATCTGTTCCGTACTCCGTCATCATAACCGGCTTCCCTGGGCAGCGCTTGCTCCAGCCGTTTAATTCAGCGCGAAGCGCCAACTTGGCGGATTCAAATTCGCCGGGTAATGCGTACCAGCCGTAGTAGCGGTTAATGCAAATGACATCGATCAACTCCGCCACTTTGTCACGGTCAGGGGTAGCCGCAATATGCGTCACGATTGTAACCGGTCTTCTCTGCGGATCGATTGCTTTCGCGAGCTCCACGAGCGGCTGGAAATACTCTGCTGCACCGTCTTCTTCTGATGCCGGTTCATTGGCAATACACCACATCACCACGCTAGGATGGTTTTTATCCCGTGCGATGAGCTCTCGCACTACTTGTTGATGCGCTTCTTGCGTCTGCAGCACTTCCCATGTATTCCGCTTTGCTCCGTTGCTATGCGCAACCACATTGAAATTAAGATGCAAACCAACCGCCGGGGTTTCATCGATGACTACAATTCCCTCCCGGTCAGCCAGTCTCATCACTTCCTCCGAATAAGGGTAATGCGCCGTACGGAAGGAGTTCGCTCCGATCCACTTCATCAACCGGAAATCCATCACATTGGCAGCTTCATTAAGGCCTCTTCCATTAATAGGCGTATCCTCGTGCTTACCGAATCCTTTAAAGTAGAAAGGCTTGTCATTAATGAGGAACTTGCCGTCTTTCACTTCGACCGTCCGGACGCCAAACGGTTGATCATAAACGTCGATTACTTGTCCGTCTTGAAGCAATTCCAGCTTCAGCGTGTACAGATAAGCGGCAAGAGGCTCCCAGACAGACACGTTCTCAATGCTGCAAGAACCGCTCTCCCCATAAACCGCTGCGACCGGCGATCCCTGCTCATCAACAATCGTTGCCTTAACCTGCGCATTCCCTTGAATCGCAGCCTCGTACCGGACAATTCCCGTCGTATCCTTAAGATCCGTAACAATCACGACATCCTTGATATAGGACTTAGGCGTCGTATAAATCTTGACCGGCCTGTGCAGACCCGCATAATTGAAGAAGTCGAAATAAGGGCTGTTCTTGGCGACTTTCCCTATTCCCGGAACTTCCGATTCGCTGTACGTTCCCATCGGCAGCGTTGTTTCGTCCACGATGTTGTTTACGGCAACGGTCAACCGGTTATTCCCTGTACTCAAATGCTCGTTGATTTCAGCCTCGAAAGGAGTAAAGCCGCCTACATGCTCTATGACAAGAACGCCATTCACATAGACCTTGGCTTTATGCGTCGCAGAACCGAAGCGCAGCACGATTCGTTGAGAGAGGAGTAAATTCGGTACGGTAAAATCTCTCTCATACCAGACCCATCCGACATGGTTGCGGATATCTCCTGTAACTCCGGCATCGTTGAAAGAACCAGGTACAGACATCCTAATCGGATTCGAGAGAGCCTCCTTATACCACTCTTCCTGGAATCCGGTTCCTTTGTCCAATTTAAAGTTCCATATTCCGCTAAGATCAATCACGCTTCGGGTTTCCGATAAGATAGGATATAACATCATAATCAGGCTCCTTTGTTCTTAATGATTTATTATGATTATAAAAACAATACGGAGCGCTCACTAACAATCTCACGACCTATCCCTAACGTTTTACCGACTTCCGCAGATTAGGGGCAAATAGGCAAAAATAAAAACCAGGCCTCTTAAATGGAGGCCTGGTTCATCACTATTACTTTTGGTTTGCAGCTGCCCATGCATCAAGCTGCTTTTGTTTTTCCGCAATGACTTTATCGATGCCCGCTGCCTTCAGTTTAGCTCTGAATTCCGGCAGCTTGTCAGCCGGATCAAATGTGCCCGTTTCCAGACCTTTTACATATTGATCGGTTACATTCTTAAGAGCCGTAATCTCATTCTTCACTGGCTCCGAGTTGAAGGCAAAGCCAAGCGCTTTCGATTTGATCGCGTTCTGATTCGCTTCCGCCGTTAATTTCCACATTTCCTGATGGTCCGATTTCATGAGATAAGCGATGGAAGGGTTCGCATACATCCAGCTTTGGAAGCTATAGCCGACTGTCTTCGAATCAACCCCTTCCGGATAATCGATCGAGGTGTCGGTTACTTTCACATAGTCTTTTCCCTCAATGCCAAAAATGAATAAATTCGCGATATCCTTATCCGTGTACATCAGATTCATAAACATCATCACTCGCTCAGGATTCGAGGAGTTGCTGGAGATGGTCCACAAGCCTCCAAGGGTATCGGATGTAGTTGCATAAATGTCCGACATTAAAGGCACGAATACAAGCTCTTTGCCCGCAGCTCTCGTTTCCGATTCCAAGTTGCCCGGTTTAAGACCGATAAAGTAAGAAAAGGCTTTATCCGCTTTCAGCAGTTCAAATCCCCCAACTTGACTCGTAGCCGCATCCTTATTAAAGTATCCTGCCTTCGCCCAGCTGTGCATTTTATTCAGATAGTCCTCATACTCTTTGGTTTCAAAGAGGTTCACAACCTTAAGATCATTGTCATAACCGGGCAATACCCCATAACGGTCTCCCAGTTTATCGTACCAAACATATTTATCCGAAGGCAGGGTTAATCCGGCACCAAGCGGAACGATTGTCGGCTCGTTCTTTTTTATCGTCTCATAGACTTGATCCAGGTCGTCAATTGTCTTGATAGAGGCTACATCAATCTGATATTTGTCTACCAGATCTTTTCGCATAAGCACCCCGGGAACCCCTGTCGTATAATCCTTGTAGACAGGCGCTCCGTAGATTTTCCCATTAATCTTGGCGCTATTCAAATACTCCGGAGCAATCTGGTTTTTGATTCCCTCTCCATATTGATTCAGGAGATCATCCAGCGGGATAATCTTTCCTGCAGCTACATCGGCACTATAACCTTGACCAAATTCAAAGAACAAATCCAGCTTCTCGCGGCCGGAAGTCATCAGATTCATCTGCTGGCCCCACGCACCGATACTGACAGGTATGATCTTTACCGTTGTATTCATTTTAGCTTGCGCGATTTTGCTGATTTCTTCTTGTACCGCTGGCAAATCCTTCGGGACAGCACCAAATACCGGCACGGCAATGGCAATCTCATACGGATCTTTTGTAGCGCTGGCTGGACTTGCGCTTGCACTCGAAGCCGGCTCTGAGGATGTACCCTTGTTACCTTCATTCTTGGATGACGAGCATCCTGCCGCCACTCCGGTTAGCATGACAGCGGCAAGCGTCAGCGTGGCTAGTCTGGCTTTTTTATTCATCGTATGTCCCCCTAAAATATAATGAATGAACTCCTTCATCATATCGCTGTGCATCATTAACCGACTAGCAATCTAACGACCGCATAATAGCGTTTTCACGACTTGTTAGCAGCCGAGAACTGATTTCTATATTCCATTGGCCCGATCCCGGCATGCTTTTTGAACAGCTTTGTAAAATACGAGAAATTCGTATAACCGAGCGTCGATGCTATTGAGCTTACGGGGCGGTCCGTTTGAGACAATAGTTCCCTCGCAACCTTTATTTTTTCCAGTACAATATAATCGGATAAAGCATAGCCCGTTTCTTTCTTGAAAATTCTTGTTAAATAATCCGGATGCAGAAAGACCTGGTCAGCGATCATTTCCCGCGTCATATCCTGGTCTAAATGAAGAGAAATATAGCTTTTGACGCTTCGAACGATCTTTTCGGTTTCTTTTACTACCTCCGCATGGTTCATCGCTTTACTCACCGCATGATGCACCCATGCCATCATATTGGTTAGGGACAAGACTGCCGACTCCGAAATCTGTCTTGACTCTTCATCTCCGAATAACTGATTCGCTTCAATACCTCTTAGGTTGAGAAAGGAGTATACGACTTGCGTGAAATTTTGATTGAACTGATGTAAAGTCCCGGCATCTATCCCCTGATTATGGACAAGGTTGTTTACGATCGCTTCCACTTCATGAACAACGGCATCCTTCGTGCCCGTCTTTAGCAGAGAAGCCACTACTCCGAGTGCCGGAAGCTTTACGGGCGGCATGGAGCTCCAATTATCATCATGCAAGAAAAGCTGGTTTGCGAAGACTACATTGTTCCGGTCCCGACGCCGCAACTCCGCAACCATGTCCGCCATCTCACAGGCTTCTACCGTCTTCCCGAAATAACAGGACAGGTCACAATAGAAATAATGGTTGCATGAATCCGTATATTGTTGAAAAGCGTTAATCAAGTAGTCATAATCCCAGCTCGTTCCCCGGTTTGTGACCAGTATGACCAGAAGCATTCCCCGATCGAGCGGAAAGCATATTCCGTTTGAATGATCGCCGATTAACATTTCTTCAGCGGATTTTCTAAGCGCGTATTCAAGAATCTTCTCGTCTCTTCGATCAAGCCCTTTCTTCCATCTCTTAATGGAAATCAGAATGGGAAGAAAGACCGATTCATCGCTGATCGGAATATGATGACGCTCCACTTGATCTCTAATTGCGGCTGGCTTGCTTGGTGTAGAATGATTGATCAGATCTACCCAGAACCGTTCGATTATAAAGGTATGATGCTTAAGCCATAATTGGTGGGATTGACTGTTTCTATTCATTTCGCTGCTTCGGTCAATAACGGCTTGCGCCTTTCGAATGGCATTCTCCAAGTCGGCCGCTCGAACAGGCTTGAGCAAATAATCCAGACTCCCTAGCTGGAGCGCTTCCTTGGCGTATTTGAAATTGGCATGGCTTGTGAAGAAGATTGTCGCCGTGTTCGGGTAGTGCTCTTGCACCCAAGACAACAGATCAAATCCGCTTCCTTGAGGCATCTCGATATCGCACAGCAGAATATCGATTCTTTCGCTTTCGAACAAGTCTTTAGCTTGCCGGATGTTGATTGCAGTAAGCAGCTTGGCGATGCCCAATTTAGGAAGATCGAGATCTGCCTTTACCCCTTCAATGGCAAGAACTTCGTCGTCTACAATAAGCAGCTGGTAATTCATCTTGTTTCCTCCATTCCCGGATTTGTAGGCATAATCATCTCAATCCTCGCTCCTCCTGTCTCCTTATCGTTATCATATTGGATCGAGGCCGTTTCACCGTATAAAAGCCTTATTCGCCGTTCCACGTTCCAGATTCCGGTATGTTCGCCAAGTTCATTCGCAACGCTTCTGCCTGCCTGCAGCTCTGCAAGCAGTTCACGATTAAATCCTTGCCCTGAATCCCTGATGCTTATTTTCATTCTGGACCCTTGCTCCTCGGTCAAAAATTCAATGTTCACAACAATGGAGAGCGGCTCATCCAGCGTAACGGCATGTTTAATCGCATTCTCGACAAAGGATTGGATAACTAGCGGCGGGATAGGCACATCCGATAAATATTCGGGCGAATGAATCACCCATTTCAGTTTTTCCGGAAACCGCAGACTTTGAATCTTCAAATAATTCCGGGTATGATCAAGCTCGTCCCTGAGCGGTACGAACGAGGTATTGCTTCGGAACATGTAACGGAAATATTCGATTAACGACATCGTCATTTCCAGGATTAAATCATAATTTTTGACCTTTGCCAGATTATAAATGATATTAAGCGTGTTCAGGAAAAAATGAGGATTGACCTGCAGCTGCAGACGCTGCAGCTCCTCTTTTTGCTTGTTCAGCTGCTCCTCGTATACATTGACGCGAAGGCGTTCCACCTCAGACATCATGGCGTTAAACGCTCCGCCAATGATTTGAAATTCCCCGGAAGTATGACTCAGCTCTACCCTGCTGCTCCAGTCGCCTTCCCTGACCTTCTTCATCGTTCTCAGCAATCGATATAAAGGAAGCAGAATCGATCTCCTCATGGAATAAAGTCCTATAGGGACAAATAGAAAGGCTGCTAACGTAATAAACCAAATAATGTATTGAAGATAGGGGAGCTTTGCCAATATATATTCATCAGGCACTAATGCAACCGTATTGAAGTCTCCGCGATTTGAAGGCGCCCCTATAACGAGAAATTTCTTTCTCGTGCCCGAGATGTAATACTCGCTTACATCTTGCTTAAGCTCGATCCCATATTTACCTGCTAGAATTGAATTGGAAATAGGTTCATTTTGCATATTGGCTAACAACGCCTCTCCCCCTTCACCAATCTGAAGAGAATCGAGAGGTGTTAATATTTCATCGGTTTTGATCCATGCTCCAAGGTAGGCATCGCCGGCATGCACAATATCGATCAGGTAGTTGTCGTCATCAATCCGGACAGACGTCCACACTTTAGATGATGAACCGCCCTGCGGAAATGGACTTTCGTGAATGTAGTCTATGATAAATTCTTGGATTCTGTCATGTTCCTTGATGGCATAGGGATCGCTCTTTGATACATTCAAATAATCTTGTCTATGTTTGGTATATACAAAAAAGGAGCCAATCGGATCAAACAAATTAATCTCCTGGCTTAGTTTGTTGAATAAATAAATCTTGGAAGAGTAGTAGTCTCCATCCGTCGCTGCCTGGCTAAGGGATAACAAATCATAGCCGGAACCGGCTACCGTACTCATATACGAGTCGATATCGTCAAGATTGGAATCGATCTGATTCTTATACAGCTTTAACGTATTCTTATAGGAATCCGCAACCTGGCCGCGGACGACATGAATCGCATAGTAGTTGTTGTAGATAAGCATCCCTATCAGAGGCGTCGTCATAATAAGTACGCTGACGATCAACTTGAACCGAAGAGAGGTTTGCTGCCAGTACAATATTGGAGTTTTCATGTCTTCCGGGCCCCTTTTGCGGATAGGTAATAAGTCTTGCATCTATCATAAACGTTTAGCAAGCACTAACGCCACAACCATATCTTTCAGTTGTGGCGTTCAATATGGAACTTTAGGAGTTGTTCGTTCTTTAGCCTTTAACGGCACCAATCATGATGCCTTTGATAAAGTATTTTTGGAAGAAAGGATACGCTACAAGGATAGGCAGCACTCCGATTACCGCAATGGCCATTTTTACGGAATCGGTAGGCATTTGCTGCATTACATCGCTAGCATTGCTGGACAAATTGGTGTTGATGAAATCGATGTCCTGCATAATTCGGTTAAGCAGGTTTTGAATACTGAACAGCTTAGGGTTGGTGATGTAAATCATCCCGAGCTGCCAGTCGTTCCAGTACATAATACATTCAAACAAGCCAATCGTCGCCAGTATGGGCGTAGACAACGGAAGCACGATGGACCATAAGGTTCTGTATTCACCAGCCCCATCCATTTGCGCAGATTCAATCAATGCGCCCGGAATAGTCGATTGGAAGAAAGTCCGCATCAGCATGACGTAAAATCCGTTCATTAGAAGCCCGGGGATGATCAAGGCCCAAATCGTATTTTTAATATCAAAAATCTGAGTGTATACCAGGTAGGAGGGTACAAGCCCGCCTTGAAACAGCATCGTGAAGAAGACGATAAACATAATCAGATTACGATGAGGGGTAACACTTCTGGACAGCGGATAGGCCAATAAGGTCGTGATAGCTAAGCCAAGTACCGTACCAACTACCGTCACGAAGATCGTAACTCCGTAAGCACGGGTGATTTCCGCCCCTCTCTCATACAAGTACTCGTACGCTGAAGTGCTGAATGTTTGGGGGATGAAGGAGTATCCGTGTGCGATGATATCATTCTGATCCGTCAGCGAAGCGGAAATAAGCAGAACGAACGGGACGATGCAAAATACGGCGAACAAGAACATCATGATATGGCTGAATAAGGTCAAGCCTCTACTCTCGTTCTTCATGGTTGTCTGCCTCCTAAAAGAATTGTGAAGCTAAAAGAATTGCGAAGCAATTCTGCTTCGTAAGCATAAGCTAAAAGAATTGCAAAGCAATTCTTGCTTCGTAAGCATAAGCTAAAAGAATTGCGAAGCAATTCTGCTTCGTAAGCACAGGCTTAGAACAATGCGCTGTCTTTGCTGTACAGCCGCACAATATAGTTCGCAAGCATGACGAGCAAGAATCCAACGATCGATTGATAGACGCCTGCCGCAGCAGACATGCCAATATCGCCGCTGCCCATCAGCCCTTTGAATACATAGGTATCAATCGTAGCCGTTGTGTTAAATAAGGCTCCGGAGTTCATTGGCACCTGATAGAATAAGCCGAAATCCGAGTAGAAGATACGTCCGATGCTAAGCAGCGTCAGCATAATGATGACCGGTGTCAGAATGGGCAAAGTAATGTGGCGGATCTGCTGGAGCCGGCTTGCACCGTCAAGTCTCGCGGCTTCATAATACTCCTCGTCAATGCCAAGCAGCGCCGCAAAGAAGACGATGCTGGAGTAACCGACGCTTTTCCAGAAATGAACCAAGGTTAATATCCACGGCCAGTACTTTTCTTCGGTATACCACGAAATGCCATCCTTCATGCCAAACCAAGGGAGTACCGTATGATTCATAAATCCCGTATCCGCACTCAGGAGGGCGTAGACCAGATAGCTGACGATAACCATAGAAATCAAGTGCGGCAGCGTGATGATGCTTTGGTAGAACTTCAATACGGCTTTGTTTTTGATTTCGTTCAGCAATATAGCACAGGCAAAGGACAAGAAAGTTCCCACAACAATAAACAGAAGATTATAGAGGATTGTATTACGAGTAATGATAAAAGCGTCTGACGTCTTAAACAGGTACTTAAAATTTTCAAAAGCAACCCAATCGCTTTCCAGCAAGCCTTTAGCGAAGTTTATTTTTTTGAAAGCAATCGCGATCCCGAGCATCGGCAGATAGTTATTGAACAACAGGTATAGAAGTCCGGGCACCATCATGATTAGTAGAGGCGCATATTTGCGGTATTTATTCTTTTTTTTCTTGTGCGGAATACCCGCCTGCGGTACAAGCGCTGTGTCCATTCAAAATCCATTCCTTTCTGTAATTGACTTTGATAGTTCTTACTTCGATCTTAATGGATGCGGTTACATCCAACTAACAATCTGACGACCTCATCCTGACGTTTTATCGACTTTTCGATGATTCAATACAAACGGCCTCAGAATTAAAAAAGACTGAACGGGCAAACGCCCGTTCAGCCCCTTCGGGCTCTACGGCCCCATGAATCTATTGGATCGCGTTCCTCTTCGCAATGTTCCCCAGATGAATACCGCTAGGTTTTATTGTCCGTTCCTGACTGGTTCGGTCCACTTCAATAAGTCCAAATCGTTTGGAGAACCCGAGCTGCCACTCAAAATTATCCATCAGCGACCAATGCATATAGCCATTCACCTGAATGCCGTCCGCAATACAATCATGCACGCCCTTCAACGCTTGATCAATAAAGGCAACACGGCGCGTATCATCATCCGTTGCTATCCCGTTCTCCGTGATGATGATTGGAATATTTAGCTGCTTGCTGACATATCGGACAACAGCTCCCAGCCCCTCCGGGTAATATTCGTTCCCCATCTGGGTGATCTCGGCGCCTTCCGGTAAAGGAAGAATTCCCTCCGGTCCATAAACGGCACGCGTATAGTTTTGCAACCCGAAAAAGTCATCGTCCTGCAGATAAGGGAGGAATTGAAGAAACTCCTCCTGCCAGGCATGTGCCGCTTGCTCTTCTCCGCCGGGCACACTTTGTATGTCGTAAAGCGACAGCGTCACTCCGACCTTTGTCAGCGGACTAATCCGTCGAATTGCCGCTTTTGCTTCCCTATGCGCTTGAAATATCGTCGTCAGGCCATTCTCAGTGCGAGGAGCCAGGAAAGAATGGACCTCGGTTGGAGGCAGGCCAAATGCCTTGCTCAGTGCCATAAAATATTTTTGCATTTGAGACATGTTGTCTCCCGTATTCAGGCCGACCTGCGCTCCCGGGGTTTTCGCTTGGGCTTGCATGCGCTTCATAATTTTTTTGATTCCAATGGAGATGTTCGCTTCGTTAATCGTACATACGTACGGAAGCAAATCGCCTAACTCACGCATAACATGCGTACAGTAACGGGCAAACCGTGCAGGCGTTTGAGCCGATTCCCAGCCTCCTTCACGGATTAACCATTGAGGCGAGCTGAAATGATGCAGGGTAACGATTGGTGTGATATTCGATTCTTTACATGCAAGCAGCATGTCCCGGTAATGTTCGATTTCCGCCGGTTCGAATCGCCCTTCCTCCGGCTCAATCCGAGCCCATTCAATGGAGAACCGATAGGCATTCAGGCCCAAACGGGCCATTGCCGCAATATCCTCCCTATAACGGTTATAGTGGTCTACAGCGCTGCCTGATGGCTCCTTGAACAACGACCCTTCCAAATTTTCCATCAGCCAAAAATCAGAATTCGTATTATTGCCTTCTACCTGATGGGCGGCCGTTGATGCTCCCCATAAAAAATGATCTGGAAATAGTAATCCCATGCTTACTCCCCCTTAGTTTCGGTTATAGCCCCATTTTATAGCCGATACCAAAGGACAACTAACACATTAACGACGCAACACTAACGTTTTGACGACATATTCAAAAGGACTCGAAAATAAAAAAAGGCACTGTTTCTCACAGCACCTCAAAAATAATCTTACGTTTTTGTAATTCTTCTCACGGTAACTGGTCCGATAAGTCCACTTGGCTCCTGCTGCGCAAAGGACGACAAAAAATCGCGTTGGTCTTTTGCAAGCGTATTCGTGACTTCGATGACAAGCTTGTTTATGCCCTTCTTCAGCAGACCGCTGATTTCCAGACGGTAAGGAGGGCATATGCGGACTCCTGCCTGCTCGCCATTCAACCATACCTCCGCCGTTTCATAAACCTCTCCCAGTTCTATGTGAGCCTGGACCGAGGATTCTTTCCATTCAAATTCCGTTTCATATCGGAACGTGCCGCTGAATCGCGGTAAATAGTCAGGCCTGCTCATAGTCGTTAACGCCGCCAGATTTCCCCATTCCTTGAAGTTAGGGTACTGTTCAGCATTAGCGATAGAAACCGTCCATTCACCTGATAACTCTAAGCCTGCTCCAGCTATTTGTTGTGGAATCGCGATGCAATTATCAAGATCCGCCCCGTGGAGGATGAGGATAGATTCATATGGAGAAAGGACCAGCTGCACCGTACTTCTACCATCTTTCCTATCTGCTTTAATTCTGGTCATCCGATTCAGGTAGGCATCATAGGCATAGACATCCCCTTGGATCGGAAGATTAATCCTCGTATCGATCGTTTGATACGGGTGTTCGTTAAAGAACATAAACACCTCCAGGCCATCATGAAGGTAGTGATAGTTTCGAAGATACGGCTGATATTGATCCACTCTGACATCGTAATGACCGCTTGCAATAAGCTCCTGTGCTAGATTGTCCAAAGACACCAGCTTCACATTCGGATGATCGGCAAGCCACGATAATTCGGCTGAAGCATCAGAGCCCTCACTTGATCTTGACGGCAGTCCTTGGATGAAAAGAATCTCAAGTCCTTGTTCAGCAAACTGACCCAAGCCTCGAATCATCGATTCCGGAAGCGCTTCGGAATAAGGCACAATCAGGCATTCATAATCCTCTTGATTTACAAGCAGCTTGTTGTCCTTCACGCTTGACGCTTCCAATAGGACGTCAACCGGAAGAACATCGCAGTCGATTTGATGCTGCATCAATGCCTTTACTGGTTTATGGAAATACATCGCTTCCCCGGACCACTCAGCTTCAGCGTGATACAGAACGGCCGCAGTTGCCACATGTCTTCCGCCTGAAATCAGGTGACTAATCCGATTCATGTAGCGATTCAAATGATTATAATAGCGGTACTGCGGATTTTTCCCGCCGGCATACATATGCGGCGGACAATCCGGATCCGGAAAGGCTTTCTGAGTAAAGGCATGCGGAACAAAATAGTTAACGCCCCGGACCAGCATATGGTCAGTCAGCCACTTCATCAGCTTCAGACCTTCCGTCCAGCCATATGCCCCATACACCTCGCACATCGTCCGGCCTTGTTTTTTCGGATCAATGTGCCCAAGCGACACGCCAAGCTTAGCAAGTCCATAGTGAAAGAACTCACTGTCCGTCTCCCCCGAAGTGTTGCGGAAGCTCAATTCATCAAAGCCCGGGACGATCTGCCACAGCACCACATCAAGCCCCGACATATCCTGCCCCCAGAGCGAACGGAAGAAATGGCCTGGGCCTGGCCCGAGTCTTGCATGAACGTTGTTATCTTCAAGTACATGTCCGATATATTCTACTCCGCGGGCTCTGCACCACTCTCCGATTTGGTTGCAGAAATTGTCCGCATAGAGCTTGCTGACGATATTCATATACGTGTACCGAACGACTTTAAAATACTCTTCTGAATCCTCCTGCCAGAGAAGATGAAGATGCTTGCAGTAATCTTGGCCTAATGCCTGTTCCAACAGGGATGACACTTCATTGCTCCAAGGAAGCGGCACTCCTTTTTTACCCGGTCTCGATTGGAAATCAAAGGTCGTTTTATCGTTATAGAATCCGGGTTCATCGGAAAAGAATCCGGCAAAGGTGCTGCCGAAATCTGACTTGTACCGTTCATAGACGGTTTCATACACCGTATCGATTAGAATGCGGACGGAGTCTCGAACCAGCGGATTTAGGTAATCCTCCTGAGCTATACTTCCGCCATCTTTGTTTTCTGAAATAACAAATACCCGCCAATACCCTTCCGGGATATCCCAATAGAGGATACCGTCCGTAACAAGTTCGGTAAGATCCATACATTCTCTAAGCAATGCCCCATCGAGAGGATTCCGTTGCACCGCTACAACCGAAATAAGCTTATTACTACCTTTAGCATACTCTACAGTTGAGAATGTCGGACGAAGTCCGTTCATCAGCAGCGTATCCAACAAAAGGGAGGTGCCTTTTGCCGGCCCAACCGTATCGATATAACGCTCGGCCAAAAACTTGCGATGAAACTCTTCCGGAGCCTGCTTCACTTGGCCTGCCGCATGCCCTGTCGGGAAATGATCATCATCCAGCAGCCATACCTTCATGCCGCGTTGCCTTGCCTCATCCATAATAATATCCAAATCCGACCACCACTTCGGACCAAGAAAATCCGGATGCGGCCGGGCTTCGATGCACACCGCCCCGATTCCCGACTCATGAACACGTGCCATCTCTTCCCGAATTCTATACTCTTCTTCCCCATGCTGCCAGAGAAACGGAAGAATATAATTATGTTCCTGACCTTCAAGCACTTCCTTAAGACGATTACTCATGATTAGGCCTCCTGTTGCCGTTAAGATAAAAAAGTCCGCCCGTCTTCGAATCGATGCCGGGCGGATTGAAAGTGCCTATTTATTTACTTTCTCGTACCATTCTCTTGCGCGTTTCGTTACTTCTTCACCGCCGGATTTGTTCCACTTATCTACAAACTCGTCAAACTTGCTGATCGGATACTCCCCGATAATAATTTTGGTCGCATACTCCGCATACAAAGTTCGGTTGTTGATATCGGGGAAGCCGTCGTAAATGTTTGCAGGCAGTCCGGCGCCGGCAATCGCTTTGGCATACTTCTGAGCTTCCTGCATGTTGCGGGTAACTTGATCAATCTCCCACTTATTCTCTTCCGATGCCGTGCTGTTAAAGAGATCAATGGTCATGTCTAATGTCGATACGTTATTCACCGGATTAAGAATTTGATTTTCTTGCGTGCTCTTGTCATCCGGCAGCTTGATGGCTTTGCCATCCTTCATTTCGTAGTGCATGCCTTCCACGCCTAGGTACAGATCCTTCCAGTTGTTCTTGTCGTATATATTGTTCAGCAGCTTCAACGTTGCCATAAGCTTGTCTTGGTCCTTGTTGTTCTTAACCAGCCATTGCGGATTCGCGATCTTCTTCATCGTGTAGAAACCCTTATATCCCGGAACCTCGGGCAGAGGAAGAACGGAATATTGCGCCTTTACGCCCGTGCTCTTATACAGATTCTCGAACACCAGATTTCCTTGTTCGACCCAATGGAAATAATTCCCAACCCTGTCCGACTGAATCTTGCCTTCCCACTTATCCTTCGTGTTGAGCAGCGATTCCTTGTCGATCAGGCCTTCCTTGTACAGCTTGGCTATAAACTCCAGAGAAGCTTTCATATTTGGCGTTACCGCGGAGTAAGTAAGCTGACCATCGTAAATATCCCAGTCCGGATAACCTTCAAACATCGCTACCCCGTACATGGCAAACAGATGATCCATCCAGCGGGCCTGCTCCCGTCCGCCGGTTGGAATCTCGTCCTTTTGGCCGTTTCCGTTCGGATCCTTGTCCCGGAAGGCTTCCAGCACCTTTACGTATTCGTCTTGCGTCTTAGGCATCGACAAGCCTAGCTTATCCAACCAATCCTGGCGGATCATGCTCGCATAACGACCATACTCCACAATGTTTGGAATATAATAAATTCGGCCTTGACCGGTTGGGTCGTTTGCTTTTACGACATTCCAAATATCCTCCGGAATGGCTGACCAAACGTTTGGCGCATATTTAGGCAGCAAATCCGTCAAATCCGCAATCGCGCCGTTTTTGGCCAAATTGTCCTCTATGCCCTGTTGGGGTATGAATAAATCCGGCATTTCGTTAGCGGCGATCTTCAGGTTCAGCTGGTTGAGGTAGTTCGTGCCTCCGTTCCATTCCACATAAGGGTTAATAACGCCAACCCCAAGCTTTTCTTTATAAAATTCATACAGCTTGCTACCCTTCGTAACCGGCTTATAGCCGATATTGGTCCCCCACACCTCAATGTCGACCGTACCGTCCGCGCTCTCCGTTTGATTCTTGCCGGAATTTGCGGATGAGTTCTTTGCGTTTCCGCTGCAGCCCGTTACAGCCGTAACCGCAACGATGCCGGCTGCTAATAATAACCCCATTTTTCTGGCCTTCATTTGTTTTCCCCCTTGTTTGTTTGCATGCTATGTTTAAGGCTGTTCGCCTATAAACCGTAGATGATGCCTTACCCTTTTACGGAGCCAATCATAGCCCCTTTGACGAAATACTTTTGCAGGAAAGGATAGACCAGAATAATCGGGACAATCGCAAAGATAACCGTCGCTGCTCTTAAGGTCCGCGTGTTATAGTTCAAATCAGCCGTCGATGCGGAGCCTGCCATAATCACGCTGTCATCCGTAATGAACTGGCGGATCTTGATTTGCAGAGGGAACCAGTCCGGATTTTGCAAGAAGAAGAGCGGATGCTGGAATTGATTCCAGAGCAATACTCCATAGAATAAAGCAAGCGTTGCAAGAACGGCCTTGGACAGAGGCAGCACCAGCTGGAACAGCATCCGAAAATAACCGCATCCCTCAAGTAAAGCCGCTTCCTCCAGCTCCTTGGAGAATTGCTTAAAGAATGTCCGCATAATGATCAAGTTGAACGGATTCAGGATATGCGGAATGATCAGAACAAGCGGATTATTATAAAGTCCAATGCCTCGAACGGTCAGGAAGTAAGGTACGATAGGCGCCTTGAAAATCATTGCAATGACGACGGCAACCATGATTACGCCGCCCCAGGCGAACTCCGACTTCGTCTTAGACAGCGGATACGCAAGCAGCGCGGTCATGAGAAGAGCCAGCGCCGTTCCGATCACTGTCGAGCCCAAGGTAAGGAAAAAAGCTCTCCACAAGTCAGGGCGGTCGATAATATACCCCCAGGAGTCAAAGGTAAATTGCTTAGGCCATAAGGTGACCAGGTTCATATCCACTGCGCTTTTGGAACTGAGCGAAGTGGCGATAACGGACAGGAGCGGAATGACGGCAATGGCGGACAAGAGGATGAGAATAACCGTAATGCCGGAAACAAATACTTTTTCGCTTCTCGATTCGAACATGTCTACCAGAGCCCCCCATCCGATACTTTCTTCGACACCCTGTTGAAGATATACACCAGGACAAATCCGATAACCGACTGGAATAGGCCAACCGCCGTTGCGAAGCTGTACTGCGCTTGCTGAATGCCTGTCCGGAAGACGTACGTATCGAGAATATCTCCCACGTTGTAGGTCATCGGCGTAATCAGATTGAATACCTGGTCGAAGCCCAGATCCAGGAAGTTGCCGATTTCAAGAAGGAAGAGCACCAATACGGTAGGCAGCAGCAGCGGGAACGTAATGTGGCGCATCTGCCTGAACTTGGAAGCTCCGTCGATCATCGCCGATTCGTACAGCTGGGGATCAATGGCGCTGATCGCAGCCATATACACCACGGTTCCCCAGCCGGCGTCTCTCCATATGGAGGAAATGACATATACGGGCCGGAAGTAATCGCTGTCCTGCATCGCCAGCACCGGCTCGTGGTCAAACCATCCGAGGACAATGTTAAACAATCCGCTTAACGAGAAGAAATCAAACACGATGCCGGCCACAATAACCCAGGACAAGAAGTGCGGGATATAAAGCGCGGTCTGAATCCCTTTCTTCAGTGCCGATTTGCGAATCTCGTTGATCATCAGCGCCAGCAGCACGGGCACCGGGAAAACCAGGACAAGCTTGAGAAATCCCAGCATGAGCGTGTTGCCGAACACGCGGGCGAAGTCCGGGTGATTCAGCAGCGTTTCAAAATGCTTGAAGCCTACCCAAGGGCTATCCATAAACCCTTTAAAAACCGAATAATCCTTGAATGCGATTACAGCGCCGGCCAGAGGAATGTATTTAAATACAATAAGAAAAATAATTCCCGGAATCGCCATGACATACAGAGGCCAATAGACCTTCATTCGATGAAATGCAATTGCTTTCAATATGTTGTTCCCCCCGTATCCTGATGTTGAATTCGCTTACTGAATTCGCTTACATCGTAACTATACAACCAGGGGTAAGCCCTCTCAATCGGGCTTTTTTAAGGATAAACAAGGTCATTTTTAAGTAAAAAACCACTGGCCAAGCAAAATTATACGTTTGGCAGCTGTTTACGGTAATCCCTTGGTTTGTAACCGGTTAGTTTCTCAAACATTCGCGCAAAATGCTGCGTATCCGAGTAGCCTACCATCTGGCATACCTCGTATACCTTCAAATCGGTTTTCTCAAGCAGTTCCTTCGCTTTGCCAATCCTAATCCGGGTCAAATAATTGACATAGGTATCCCCCGTTTTTTGTTTGAAAAACTGGCTTAAATAATAAGGACTGATGAAAAAGCGCGCGGACAAATCCGCCAGCGTAATCGGTTCGTTGTAATGTTCGGAGACGTATTCCTTAACCTCCGCGATAATATCCTTTTTCTTCGGAATATGATGCTCTTGTTTAAATACAATAATCTTTCGAATGACTTCAACCATCCACTCCTCCAGACTTTCCAACGTCTGAAACCTGGACATCCCCTCCAGTGACAGGATATGACGGCCCAGGAAATCATTCTGCTGGAGCTGCTGGAAGGACATTTTGCGTACGCTGGACAAAAGGATGTTTAAGCACTGCAGCTGGAGATCCGTGGGACTCATGCCTGCTTTGGCTTCCATCACCCGGAAGATCTCTCGTATAATGCCTGCGCCTTCCCTCTCATCCAGATTTTCAAGCGCTGCTTCCAGCTTCGTGATCATCACCTCCGGAACCGGCTGGCTCCGTCCTGTCAGATTATGAATTTCAGGATAGGCGATTACGGCGTTAGCCCCCTTGATCACTTTATAGCTTAGCGCATGACGGGCTTCCTCAAATGACAAACCGATACCGGCGGCTCCTTTCTGAACCGTACCAACTCCGACAGTCATAGACAGCTCGATTTGCTGATAGACTTGCTCCTTCAGCCGATGTACCGAGCTCACCAGGTCCGCATAACCGATAGAGCGGCCTTGCGACACGATTACCGCAATCTGGGAACCTGAATAGCGAAACCGATATACGCCGCGGTATTTTTCAAGAACCTGGTCAATCTGGTCGAGCACCTGCTGAATGCCGGAGTCTTTCAGGTTGTCCGTAGGGCCATAAAATTCAAGCAGCATACAGGCGAACCAGGTACCCGCTGATGGAATGCGCGCAATCCGAAGCAGCTCTTCCATCACGTCCTCGTTCTCGCTGCCGATATCCAGAAGATCCCGCAAGGCGTTCTCTTGCATGAGGCTGTGCACCTCCTGCTTCAGATCATCTACTTCCCGGCGTTTCACCTTTTCCGCTTGTATGGTTTTCATGACCGTATACATACAGTCGCGCAATTCATCTTCCTCGACCGGTTTATTGATATAAAACTGCACGCCAAGCTGCATCCCTCTTCGGGCATATTCAAAGTCGGCATAGCCGCTGAGCAGAATGAACTTCGTTTGAACGTTCGCTTCTTGCAGCATGCCGATCATATCGAGGCCGTCTGCCTGAGGCATCCGAATATCCGTAATAACGATATCCGGGTGCATTTTCTGAATAAGCTTGAACCCGTCCACACCGTTGTGAGCCGTGCCGACAACTTCGCATTCCGGGATATACCGGCTGATCATTTTTTTGAGACCGTCCACAATGCCCTTTTCGTCATCCACCAAGATCAACCGCATTTCAAACATCTCTCCTTATCCAACAATGATTTAATTCCCAGGGATTAAAATTTCCACGGTTGTTCCGCGGCTGTCCTGTCCAGGGCGGATCGTCAGGTAATACCGGTCACCGTAATGGAGCTTGATCCTTTCGGCAATATTTTTCAGCCCTAATCCTTCATTTTCCGGCAGACCGGTGTCAGCTAGCTTGTGCTTGCCCGAACCTGCCTCCTCCAGCAAATGAAGCAGCTCCTTATGCTTTTCTGAAGAAATCCCGGCGCCATCATCGGTAATTCGGATCAGGATTTCCCCTTCTTCCGTCCAGATGCCCTCAATCCCGATATTCAGAGGCCTGCTGTAGTCCTCAAATCCATGATTGATGCTGTTTTCTACGATCGGCTGGAATACAAGAGGGATAATGCTGCACCGCAGCATTTCATCCGGGACCTTTATATGCAAATGGAAGGAATGATCAAACCGGATATTCTGAAGCTGCAAATAATTGGCCGTGTACTCCAATTCATGCTGCACTGAATGGTGCCTGCCTTCTTTCCCCAAGGTTAAGCGGAACATGCGGGCTAAAATTTTGATCATATCCGCTGTCTCTTCGTCGTCCTTCACCAAAGCCTTCATGCGGATCGATTCCAAAGTATTGTACAGCATGTGCGGATTGATCTGGTTCTGAAGCGCGATGAGCTTCGCTTGACGCTGCTTGATCTCGGCCAGGTAGACATCTTCAATCAAGGTTCGAATCGTAATAATCATTTTGTTGTAGCTGTGTACCAGACTTCCGATCTCGTCGTTAGACTGTACATGCTCAATAGGCAAATATTGTCCGGTTTCCGCCTGCTTCATTCTTCTGCGGAGCGCCTTAATAGGCCTTGTAATGGTATAGCTCAAACCAAGCGAAATGATCGTGATGACCAGACAGCTCATCAGGATAGCGATCACGGTCATCGCTTTGATCTGATTGATCTTCTGCAGCAGCTTCGATCGGGGTATCTCGGTTTTGATAAACAGCTTCTCCTGCGTGGTGCTTCCCGTTAAGATAATCCGGTCATCACCGCTGTCACCCTTGATATACTCCTCTCCGGATTCAAGCACCTGTTCCCAGGACAGCCGGCCGCTGGCCGCATCGGAATGGTAGACGATTTCCTGCTCGCGATTGCTGATGATGACACTGATCCCGTATTTGTCCCGGGCCAATATAAAATCAGGATCAAGCTGCAGGAGCGTGAACGGATCCAGATCGATAAGAAGCATTCCCGCATACGCCCCATCAGAGCTGAACAACACTCTTCCTACCGTCACGACGGCTCCTGCTCCTTTATCCTCATAATAGGAACGGTCATGCAGTCCGGTAATAAAAAACGTATCCTCCGAGCTGCGGAGCCGCTTGTACCACTCCCGGGATAACAGCATGCTTTCGTTCACTCTGCTCGTTGTTGTCGTGTATTGATACACATTGTTATCCCGGCTGATTAACATGGCGGTACCAATCGCCGGCTTAAGCAAAGTGACGCGCATTAGCAATCTTTGAACAGCTACTCTTTGAATAATCAGCTCGTCCATGGACAAGCTTTTCTCTTGCCCTAGATTGTGGATGACTTCGCTGTCAACCAGCACAGATTTCGTAACCTTGTCATATTCATCAATGAATTCGTTTAATGTCGTCCTGATTTGGGACGTATACAAGGAGGCGAATTCCTGGGAGGATTGCTCGAGCCCTTCCGCCGATTTATGAAAAATAAGTACGCTTACGCCAAGCAGCGGAATCACGCAGGCCAAAAGATACCCCGCCATTAATTTGTTCTGGAATCTCATATTTCTGATCATCGAAACTGCCCTTCGCATCCAGCCTCTTTGCTCCATGGTCGCCCTGCCTTTACTCCTATTTGTAACCGATTACACGGAAATACAAGTTAAGCATAATCGATAATCCAATAGTGATTTTTAAGTTTTTACACGGTCATTTTTATGATTTATTGTAGTCTTTATCGGCCAGTAATCAAAATATCCCCCTTGAAGAAAGGCTCATGCTTGACAGGCCTTCCTTGCAAAGCTAATATCCATATTAAAACATACATGTGTATGTTTTAATATGGAGGGGGTGTTTTACATGACGGATTTCTCAAGCGTAGAAGGTAAAGTTGCCATTGTTACCGGTGCGGCAGACGGGCTCGGGAAAGCGATCGCGCTTTGTTATGCCGAGAACGGTATGAAAGTTATTGTTTCGGATATTAATGCCGATAAAGGACTGGGAGTTGTTCAGGATATTATAACCGGCGGCGGAGAAGCGGTCTTTTTCAAAACAGACGTAAGTCTAGAAGAGGATGTCAGGGGATTAATCGATTTTGCCGTAACGACTTATGGCCGACTAGACGGCATCGTGAATAACGCAGGGATCAGTGCCGACAGCAGGCCCATCCACGAATACTCGATTGAAGAATTCGATAAAATTACGGCTATCGACCTTAAGGGAGTATTTATGGGAATGAAATTTGGAATCGAGGCGATCCTGAAATCGAAATCCCCGGGCGGATTCGTCATTAATGTGGCTTCATTGGCCGGTATCATGGGCAACAGCGCCATGGCGATTTATACGTCATCCAAGCATGGCGTTGTAGGATTAACGAAGAGTGCCGCACTAGATTATGCCGCCTATAACATCACCGTTAACGCTATATGCCCGGGCACAATCCGGACGTCGATCTGGAGAGATGCGCCCGAGGAGGTCGTGCAGCAATATGCGAATATTCTGTCGCCAAACGGCAGGCTTGGCGATCCAAAGGAAGTGGCTCACGTAGCCTTATTCCTGGCTTCCGATCTCGCCCGTTATATCAGCGGTTCTGCCATACCCGTGGACGCCGGCGCCCATGTTGGTAAAGTGACTCCAACCAAGTGGTCTCATCCGGAAATTCTAAACTAATAACATTGATAGAGGCTAACTCACAAGAGAGGTTCGATCTTCTTTCCATCCATGAATTAATGCTCGAGCTTAACGGTGCGGTGAAAAAACAAATCAGCATTGCCGAATTAATTCTCATGGCAACGCTGATTTGTTTTTATTTTTAACTTTGCTACATATCCTTCACGGTCGCACTTGAATCAACCTTTGACCGCACCGCCCGTCAATCCTTGAACCAATGTCTTGGAGCCGAACAAAAACAAAACGATCAACGGCAATGTGCCTAAGGTCAGCCCTAGAATACTTGCTGAATAATCAGTACGAAACACCGTGGATAAATTTGCAATTCCGAGCGGCATCGTATATAAATCCGGCTTGTTAATTGTGACTAATGGAAGCAAGTAGTTATTCCATGATCCAAGGAATGAAATCAGTCCAAGTGTGCTGATTGCCGGCAAAAGGAACGGAACGACGATGCGGACGAACAGCCCGGGTTCCGAGCAACCGTCGATCCGGGCACTCTCAACGACTTCAGCTGGCACTGACGAGCGGGCAAATTGCGTCATAAAGAAGACGCCAAACGCATTGTTAAGACCAGCCAAAATGAGAGGTGCGTGAGTATTGTTAAGATGGAACCACTTCATCTCCATGACATACGCGATTAATCCGAGTTGCCCCGGGATCATCATCGTCAGGAGTATAAACCCATACAAATATTTCTTTCCCGCAAATTCGTATTTTCCGAAAGCAAACCCCGTTATCGCCGCTACTCCCACCGTCACGAACGTAAACAGAACCGCTACATAGAAACTGTTCCAATAATTATGAAGGATATTCGCCGACAAAATTGTTTTCATATTCTCAACGAAGTAACCAGATGGAAGGAGCGGAAGTTTCTTGAACAGATCCTCAGAATAATAGGTTCCCATGACGATCATCAAGTAAAAAGGAAATAAAAAAAGAAGGGAGATAAAACTCAGAGACAACACCGTTAACCATTTGCCTGCTCTCATTGTTCCTCCCCCCTTCTATTCATCCATTTCATTCCAAAAACTGAGAATAGAGCAATAAAGAGAAATGTCGAATAAGCGATTGCCGCGCCTTTTCCGTATTTGAATGCACTTCCGTTAAATGATGCATCGAACATATACCAGATCGGTGTGAAGGCAGAACCTTCGGGGCCTCCGACCATGCTGCTTCCAGACGCCCATCCGCTGAACAGCAGCATTGGTTCCTCGACCAGCTGCAGCCCGCTGATAATCGATGTTATGATGAGAAACATGTTTATAGGCTTTAGTAATGGCATTGTAATCCGGAAAAAAACATCCTTGGAAGATGCCCCGTCAATAACGGCCGCTTCATATATGGAAGCCTCTATTCCTGCCATGCCTGCAGTATAGAACATAACAAAGTAACCAAGGTTCTTCCAAAAGATCATCAAAATGACGATCCACCTGGCCGAATCTGGGGAACCAAGCCAGTTGATCTTTGAATCTATCCAACCCATTTCGGTTAGAAGATTATTAATAAAACCACCTTGCCAATCAAAAAGCAATGAAAAGATGATGCCAACCGCAACCGGCGTTGTCATATAAGCGCTGAAGAAGCTAAGACGAAAAATAGTCTTGCGTCGAATCAGCCTGCTTTCGATCAAACTGGCGATTAACATTCCGAATAGAACAAGGGCTGGCAAATAGCCTGCAAGAAACAGAAATACATTAAGCATGGACTTCCAGAAAAACGAGTCATGCAGGAAGAGCTGCTTAAAATTATCGAGCCCGATAAAATGGCGGTTTCCATATAGATCCCAATCGGTCAGGCTGATATACAGCGTAAATAGAATTGGAAATAAACTTAGTACGCCGTATGACAAGAAATAAGGGGTTATGAACAGATACGGCCACTTGTTTTTACCTTTAAGCGCGCTAGTCTTACTCATTTTAAGTCACTTCCTATCCAAGGAAGGGGCTGCCGGTTTTTCCGGCCTCCCCACTTTCCATATTCTAATAACCGCTAATCAAAAGTGAGTTCAGGATGGTTTTTCTTGAGCTGCTCCTCCCATTTCGCCAGAGCCTTGTCGGCATTAAAGCTTTGGTCCTGCGACATGACTTGCAAAACAAGCTCGGACGAACTGTAGATATCCTGGTCATACTTGGTGACCGGCTTGGACTTGATGCTTGGGAACACTTCATCTACCCAGAATTTGCCAAGATCTTGTCCGCCGAAGAACGAATCCTCGCCAGATGACAATTTGGAAGTGTCACTGAAGAAAGATTTAAGAGGGAGGATATAGTTGGATACTTCGAAATTCGCCTGCGCCCCTTCGTCCGAACCGAGCAACCAGTTGAGATATATCCATGCGGCGTCTTTGTTTTTGCTGTCCTTCCAAATGCCGATCGTCGTCCCGCCGTACGGATACCCGCCTCCTGGAGGCACCATTAATCCCCAGCGTCCGTCGCTGCTTTTATCGTTAGGCTTGATGACGAATTGCGGAGACCAGTTGGCCGCGGGGTAGAAAATCACGTTGTCCTGCGAGTAGGATGAATTCCAGGTCGGGGACCACATCCAGAGCTTGCCGTCGTTCTGATTGTCCCTCACGGATTGGAGCTTTGTGAACAAATTCAGCATTTCTCCTGTATTCACGCTTGTGCCGTCCACGATCGGAACGGTTCCTTGGTTGGATAATACCGTGTACGCGTCCATCAAGCTACCAAACATGAAGGTCTTGCCACCGCTTTGTTCGTACACTTCCTTACCCTTTGCGATAAAAGAATCCCAGTCTGCAAACATTCCGGCTAATTGGCTCGGATCGTCCGTCCCAAAGTACTGCTTGGCCAAATCGCGCTTATAAGCCAGTGCACCAGGGGAGCCTGATTGCTCCAGGCCGACAAGATTGCCCTTGCTGTCCGACAGTAACGGAAGCTCAAAGTCCAGCAATTTGGATTTATCGAAATTATACGGTTCGGCTGTGAGGCTCTGCAGAATATTTAATTCGTAAAGAGCACCGCGAAACGCTGATTCCGCCCAGACGATATCCGGCAACTCCGAGCCCGAGGCCATTGAGGTTTGAATTTTCTTCAAGTAATCCGCTGCCGAGACCTCGACAAAGTTCAGTTTGATATTTGGATATTTCTCATTGAACTTCTGCGCCGTGCCTTCGAACCAGGCCTTGTCCCAACCCCAAACGGTCAGCTTGGCGGAGATGGACTCCGGATCGGTCGAGCCATTCGCGCTTGCAGAAGCATTTGCGGAACTTCCTGCGTTGTCGCCAGAGCTGTTGCCGCCGTTCGAGCCACAGCCTGCCAGCACGAGTATGATCGTCATGCATAGTAATGCCATCGACATTTTGTTACGCCAAAATTTAAGCACCTTGCTATTCCCCCTATTAGTCTAATGATACAGTCGAATCCCCTTTTAGCACGGCATCCTCTGCTCTATTGGTACTATATCCCGAGCGTTCCGATGCAACAACGAGACGATCCGATAGTTTTGTTCAAAAAACGATAGCCGTTTCAATCTGAAGGTCCCGAAGCCGGAAGCTCGATGGTAATAACCGTCCCTTGGCCTTCTCGGGACTGAACGGTCATTCGCCCCGCTTCACCGTACAAATAATCGATACGTTCGCGAATATTGCGCAGCCCGATGCGTCTCATGCCTCCGCTTGGCCTTCTGGTTGATGGCAGTGAGCCCTCCTCAACCGCTCTGGCGATCTCCGTCGCCATCCCACATCCGTTATCCCTCACCTTGATTTGAATCCGCTCCCCAAGCAAGCGAACGGATATCCGAATTAAGCCTTGGGACTCCTTCTCCGCAAATCCGTGAAAAATCGCATTTTCCACTAGCGGTTGGATAAGGCTTTTGGGAATCCGAATTGGCTTTGCCTGCTCCTCGGTCTCCCACTCGAGCCGAAACCTCTCCGTATAACGGTATCTTTGGATCCTAACATAATGATCGATCAGTTCAATCTCCTGCTCCACCGCTACATACTGGCCTGTCTCTCCGATATGGACGGCATCCTGCAAAATTCCGATAAACGACTCGACCATTTCTTCGATAGCTTCGCGATTACCCTTACGAGCCAAATACACGACGGTATTGAGTGTATTGTAAATAAAATGAGGATTGATCTGCGCAAACAACAGCTCGGCTGACATCTTGCGGTTCCTGCGTTCCTGCTCTTCCCGCTCGGCCATCTGGCGCCGAAGACTTCCGATCATCGTCTGAAAGCCACTGCCAAGTACCGAGAGCTCGTCGTTGCTGCGAAAGGTCAGACTAACCTGTAAATTGCCCATCGACACCTGCTTCATCGCTTTGGACATTTGCGAAATCGGCCTGACAATGCTGGAGATAATCGGAAGGAACATGACGAAACACAGCGCTACGCACAGCGCCACAAACACGGCCCAGTATTTAATGATGTCGCCGAGCCATTCATAGAATCGGTCCTTGGAGGTAAAGGTGACCACCGACCATTCGGTCTTGTCCAGCCGTCCGGTAAGTTGATAAGCGTTATCTTGCTGCTTTACGATGAGCCTTCCCTCTTCTTCAGCCGACGGAAGCGGAGGAGTAGTGTCCGCCCACCCATGGTTGTACATGACGGAACCGCGAGGCCCGACCCAGGCAACCTTGTCGAAAGAGAGCGATAAATAATCGAATAGATCCGAGAAGGCCGAATAATCGATATTTAGCAAAAGCATACCGCCATATTCCGGATCGAAGCGGATAAAGAAGGTGACAACTTTCTTCGGACCTTGATCCTGTATAAAGTGGGGGGCGGTGAACCCGCTCTTGACCGAATTGGCCGTCGCGTCTGTGAACCAGTCCTCGAGCAGAAGCTGCTCAAAGTAGGGATCCAGATATAGGGCGGACCAGAACACTCGACCGTCCGATCGAACAATGGCCGAGCTCTGCAAATAATCGCGCAGCACGTTAAATTTCGTCAATTGAGTCACGACATCCCGGTAGGCGCTCAGTTCATCGTAAACCGACGGGTATTCTGTCTTCGAAGCAAATTTAAGCAGCAGCTCATCATTTACCATGTTGGCCGCATACTTCTGGACGTCATCAATGAGCTGATTGAGCTGATTGTTTGTCTGCTCCAAATGAATCGTATCTTCCTTAAGTGCCTGTGCCTCCAGAATGGAGGAGAAGCTTTCATAAGCGAGGATGCTGATTGCTGTTAGCGATAATGTGACGATAAGGATAACGCTTCCTAATATCTTGTTCTTAATCTTCCGCACCGTTCACTCCTCACCTTCCTTTAATGCGTAATCCTTAGGCTGCATCCCGGTCACTCGGCGGAAGACTTGACTAAAGTACTGGCTGGTCTTATACCCTACTTTCTCCGAGACTTCATAGACCTTTAACTCTTCTTTTCTTAACAGCTTCTTCGCCATCTCGATCCGGTAATCTGTCGTAAAGTCGAGCAAGGATTGTCCGGTCTCCCTCTTGAAGGTCGTTCGCAAATGAATGCTGCTGATCTGCAAGCTGCCGGCCACCTTCTCCAACGACAATTCCGGATCGTCGTAATGCTCCCGCACGTATTCCATCGCTTTCGACACCCAGCGGGAATAGTTTTGTGAATTCTCCATTCTATTTTTCACCCGGCCTTCCGCAATGCGATACAACGAAGCTGCGATTTGTTCTGCGTTCGAACCAAGGGCAGGCACGATCTCGCGGGGATCAGCATCCTTTTGCCACTCGGCATGGGCCAAGCGAATCATCGTATGAAGAGAACCCATGCGGCAATGTTCAATGATTTTTTTCAAATATTTTTTTAACGAGATCTTCTCCGTTGCATACCCCGTCCAAATGTCAGTTGCTTCTGCCAATAACCGCTCTTCCTCACGCGGAACTTGTTCCAGAAGACAAAGTGAGCGGGGAGGCAAAAAAAACGTATAGTCATACTGTTCTCGCAGCTTCGCCTGCAACGCGGGAAGAACCTCTTTGTCCGCGCAGGAGGCCATCATGATAACAGGCGCTTTTCCATTGTCTCTCATAAACGCGTCCAGCAGACTCGCCGCCACCTTCTGCAGAATACGATGCAGGAGAAGGATGCTGTTCGGAACAGACAGCTTTAATAACACCGTATAACCGCCGTTCATAACTTCGACAATCGCCGTTTCCACGACTTCATCGTTCCGTGAGCGAATCACCTGCTCCACTTCAGTTCTCTGATTAACACCAGGCCAGGGCATTCCTCGGCGAGAACCATCCAGCAGAAGCTCCGTGTCCCATTCGAAGTAAAGCAGCCCGAACGTTCCGGTATTTTGATCAAGGATTGGAATACGGACCTCCTGCCTATCGATCCTTGAAATTTCATCCTTCGGGAGACTCCCTGCGAGGAAACTCTTTAACGCTTCCCGCTGGCCTCTCGCACGTTGATCCGTTTCAGCTTCAATCTCTTTTCTGAGGAAAAGCAATTGCTCGAGCAGACGATTTCGGCTGATTTCATGCTTCAGCAAATAATGGACAGCCCTCATCTCGATCGCTTGCCTCGCATAATCAAAGTCCCGATATGCAGTCAGAAAAATCAATCTGGTTGCCGGTTCTAATTGCTGAATAATTCTTCCAAGTTCGAGTCCGTCCATTGGAGACATCGAGATATCCGTAATAACAATCTGCGGCCGATGCTGCTCGAAAAGCTTTAAGGCCGTCCTTCCGCTTGTCGTGCGTGCGGCGACTTCGAAGCCATACTCCTCCCACGGTACCAGTTCATAAACATTCTCTAAGGCCAACGGTTCATCGTCGACCAGCAAAACTTTAATCGGCATCTTTTTCATCCCCGTTCAAGTGCTGCATTGCAAATAGCAAAAAGCCTGATAAATCGAAAAAGCCGCCAGCTTGCGGCTGACGGCGGTTAACTTCTATTCTTCGCTTTCGGGGCTCTACAATTTAATCCACGATCTCTAAAGTAATCTTGTATACATAGATGCCCTTTTCGATTTTATATTCATCGTGAATATTTTTGGTCCATCCAGTATCTCCACCAAGACCTGCATGTTTGTAATCGATTTGAAGGAAAACAGAATCGGATGTGCCAAGCTCGTCCTCATAGGCGGCATTGTCATACTGTCCGATGCTGTACTGATGGATGTCAAAATGGAAGTGACCCGCCGAGGTAACTTTTACCTTGCGGTCATCCGCCGACACATACAAATAACGGACATCTTCCTTGCCCCCGCACTCAACCGGCACGATGTAGGGAACATGCTGTTCTTCAACAGAGCTTTCATAGATACCGACGAAGGCAGCCGTTTTACGGTCCGCATAGTTCTCCCATGGCCCGCGGCCATACCATTTGATACTTTTCCAGGCAGCAGGGAAGGTAAAGCTCAGACCGATTCTCGGTAAGGTATCGACATTGGCGTTATTCACGACAGTGTTAGTAATTTCAATGCCTTTTCCGCCAATCGCATACTCCGTTTGTGTTTCAATGCATCCATGATACAGAGCATGAACCTGAATATTGACGGAAGCAAGCGCCGCATATACCCGGATACGCTTGATCTCTTTCTGATCGGAGTCCAGCCCGAGGCTTCTCCAATCATCTGCATAGTTTAGCGTCTCACCAGGCACACCTGCGTCTATCCCCGTTGGCGGCCGATAGAAATTGTTCGCTCCGCCCGTAAAGTAGTCTTGATTATTGTATCTGACAGAAATGAACTCTGCCGTTTCTTTCGAGAAGACCACGTTCGTATTTTCATTATAGATATGAATTCGATCCGCAGCTTCTTCATATACCAGGCTCCCGCTTTGAATATCCCCGGTATGTATTTTATATACGGAATCTTTCAACTCGACCTGGCATGCATAGATACAGATTCCCTTATTTGCATAATAGGTATCCTCGTTCAGATAAGCATAAAAATTCAGGAACGCTTCCCCGGAGACCTTGGTTGGATCGTATGGTGCCTGAAGTCTTTCGATAGCTCCGGCCGGCGTGTGTAATCGGGGTAATGTACCGTTTTCCACAACCTTCCCGTCGCAAACAAGTTCCCAACCGATGTCCAGGTGGCTTAAGTCCCGATGCGTATAATGATTATAAATTCGATAACTTTTATTACCGGGAACATCATAAGGCCGTTCAAAATAATCGATCTGGACGGGAGCTTGTACATTTTTAATTTCATAGGCAGCCGGTTTCAGCGTTAAATCCGGAAATACAATGCCGTTCAGGCACATATCGGGCGCGGAATCAATAATCTCTTCCTGGAAGGCGCCGCCATAAACATATTTTTTGTTCCCAGATTCATCATGCAAGGCAAGCGCTTTATCCTGGAAATCCCAAATGAAGCCGCCCTGAAACCGCGGGAATTTATAAATAAGGTCCCAGAATTCCTTGAAATTCCCGTTGCTGTTGCTTTTCGCGTACGCATATTCACACATAATAAACGGCCGCAAGTCATCGCTGCTCGTCATGCAATCCACGATCCAATCCTTCTGAGGATACATGGGCGCCATGATATCGGAAATATTGGCCGGAGGATTCAAGGACTCATACTGAACATATCTTGTTTTATCATATTCCTTCATCCACCCGTACATGGCAGCATGGTTCGCTCCGTAACCGGACTCATTTCCCAAGGACCACAGAATGATCGAGGGATGATTTTTATCTCTTAGCACCATCCGTGCTGCACGTTCCATATAAGCATGCGTCCATTCGGGAGATGCGCTGAGCTGGCCGCCGATGCCATGGGTCTCAATATTGGCCTCATCCACAACATATATGCCCAGTTCATCACAAAGGTCGTACCATTCGACGGCATGCGGATAGTGACTCGTTCTTACCGCATTGATATTTAGCGATTTCATGATCTTGATCTGCTCACTCATATACTCCGTCGACACCACGCGCCCCGTTTCGGGACAGAATGCATGAAGGTTGGTTCCGCGAATGATGAGACGTTTGCCGTTAATTTTCAATATCCCGGTGTTATCGATGCTGATTTCTCGGAAGCCGACATTTGCACTCTCGATGTCAACGACATTTCCGTCAGGGTCAATCATTTCCAATACCAATTTATAGAGGTAAGGAATTTCGTCGCTCCACAATTGGGGACTCTTAATGGTTTGTTTGACTTTTGCCACATAGTTGTCTTGCAGGTAGGATCTGAAATCCGCAAACTTCGGCGTCTCAAATTGCGTAACCAATTTTCGAGCGTGATCATAAAGAGACAGTCGCACGTAAGCTTCCCCATAACAGCTTGCTTGATTATTAGGATAAACCGTCACGGCTAATTCGGCATTGTCATAATCACCCGGGAAAAGCGTTTCGATTTTATAATCATGAATTCGCATTCGCGGTTTTGCATAAATCAGAACATCTCTGAAAATACCCGATAGATGCCAGTAGTCCTGATCCTCCAGATAAGAACCGGCTCCGAATCGCATCACCTGAACGGCCAAATGGTTCTGCCCCGCTTGGATGTAATCGGTAATATCAAAAGAAGCGTTAAGCTTGCTGTCCTGCGAATAACCGACGAACTTCCCGTTTAACCACAGATAAAAGCAGGATTCTACACCGGCAAAATCGATAAACAAATCTCTGCCGTTAAAATGTTCAGGAATTTCGAACGATAGGACATAACATCCGGTGAGGTTATCCTCCGGAACATAAGGCGGATTCAAAACAAATTCATCTTGCTTCAGTTGAATTTCGTGATGAGAGTCCGCCCCCTTCCGCGCAAAGGGATACTTAATATTAGTGTATATAGGTTTCCCGTATCCGAACAACTCCCAGTTGGAAGGAACAGGGATATCATCCCATTTGGACACGTCATATGCAGGATGATAAAACTCATCAGTTACTACATCCGGAGATGAAAACGTTTTAAATTTCCAAGTGCCGTTTAAGCATTTTACGTATTTTGACGCTCTCCGGTCGCCGCTTAGCGCCTGTTCCACGGTTTCGTATATTCCATACGGTTCATGCATGGGATGACGGTTCTTGTGTGCGACATGCGGATTCTCCCAGTCTCTGTTCAGCTTCATACGTTTCGAATAACCTCCTCATTAATTGTCTTAATTGGTTGTACTATAAAAATCGATACCCTTATAATATAAGGACAAGTCATCATATAAAATGTTAGGTCTGGTATTTCATTTATCCATTTTGGTAGGTGCAGCGACGATATGAATTTCGATCATATAAAGGAAAACGATGTCGTATACCGGTGTATCGGAGACGATTTCGACCAGGGCATTTTGTCATGCGGCTTTATGAGAAAAAGAACGGCGGAGCGTTCCCAATATGACTTCAAGATCGGATATTACAGCTGTTTATTGGTCCTGCAAGGCAACGGACGATTTATCTCAAAGAACGGTACCGTTATTCCGATGAAAGCGGGAGATCTGGTACAGCGTTTGCCCGATCGTTTGCACTCCACCGAAATCGAGCCGAATGGGGAATGGATCGAGTTTTATATCAGCATAGGTTATCCTGTCTACCATTACCTCAAAACGCTCGGCATTATAAATTCCGACCAAGAGGTGCAACAGACGCGGCATACAGGCGATGTTTTGAATGATTTTGCCGCCCTGCTGAACACCCTTAAAGGCGCCGTGGATGAAAGTCTCCCCTATTTGCTGATGAGAGCTCAAGAGCTCATTATCCGTTTGCACGGCAGCGTACATCATACTCAGAGAGAGCACAATGATCACAAAATTTCGAAGGCCTGCCAACTGATCGGTGGCGCCAATGATATCCATTACGATATTAAGGAAGCCGCAGCAGCCGTAAATATGGGCTATGAGAATTTCAGGAAGCTATTTAAAGCTACGACCGGAGTTTCTCCTCAGCGGTACCACATTGAACATTTAATGAAACAGGCCAAAATGATGCTCCTCTCCGGACTCCCCATCAAACACGTAGCCGTTAGTCTTGGTTATGGGGATATTTATTCCTTTACCAAGCAATTTACGAAATCGGAAGGCATGCCTCCAGGACGTTATATCGGGAACCGCCATAGATAAGCAAGCAACTAAGGCATCGAACGAGATACAGTTTCCGAAGATGCTCGCCCAATTCGTACAATAAACAATCAGAACGGGAAGCGAAATCGTTCCTTCGCTTCCCGTTCCATTTCTCTATTCCGGCTATTACTGGTTATTTGCTGCTTTCTTGGAGACTAGTAAATTCGCCGCCAAGAGAAACAATCTGCCGTTTCCGCGTAAGGTTCATAATAAACATGTAACGTGCGGTACCTTTACTCCGCACAGAAACTTGCACGCCTTCCGGAAGATCGGGAAGACGGTTTACCCCGGCCTCGTCAATGGCCTCCCGGAAAAGCTCCAGATAGAAGCTCTCCTCGGCAATCGTGCCCAAATAATAAACTTTTCCTTTGCCGAGCTCGCGTACCGTAGCCGCCGCTTTGCCGGCAAAGAAGTCGTCTTCGTACCAGGCCATCGTCTCCGCGCCTGCCGGCTCAAGAATATCGCACCACTGGCTGCACGAATACGTTTGACCGCTTTTCGTCCTGATCGCGTGAATATCGTTCCCGACTGGATCGTATTCCGCGACGGTCGTTCCCGCAACACCGGCCAAAGGACCGGGCAGCGGCCTTATCCAGCATGCGTTTATCCGCAAATTTCGAGAGTCACAAGGGATCACGCCGGATCAATTCCGGAAACTGCGAAGTAATGAATATACCATTGGAACTTAGGTCAACCAGAGACTAATGGTTGGCCTTTTCTTTTGGTCGGCAACAAGAAACTAAGCTGGTTTTTTCTCTTTTTATGCTATAATCCGCTTACGAAGTACGTTTAATTCATGACCAAGAATGTACTTGGTCAAATGAACTAAACGCTTTAGGATTACGCTTACGAAGTACGTTTAATTCATGACCAAGAATGTACTTGGTCAAATGAACTAAACGTTTTAGGATTACGCTTACGAAGTACGTTTAATTCATGACCAAGAATGTACTTGGTCAAATGAACTAAACGTTTTAGGAGTTGAAACGGATGATTACAACGAAAGAAAACATGTGTGAAGTAGCCGTAAGCATGTTCAAAGAGCTTGGCTTCGAGCAAGTCAGCATCAACATGATTTGCAATCAGCTCAAAGTAACGCGAGGTTCCTTTTACCATCACTTTACTAGTAAAAACGAATTGCTATTATTTTGGTTTTCCACCCAGGTTACCAATATCTCCTTGGATCTAAGCTTAATTTCCCCCAAGCAAATCCTTAAGAAACATACGCTGGATTACGCAGCTATCCTTCATCAAGTCGGTCACGACTTTATGTATCACATCCTTATGGCTGACTTTGAGCTTGACGGCGAGCATTTTCACACCTATTTGAATGCGGAGGGCCAATCCATAGACTTGATCCGTAAAGCGATTGAAAGGAAGGAAATTCATTCCACGGAGCCTGCGAAAAAGCTTTTTGATGCCTATACCGCAGCCATGATCGGAGCTATCGTAATGTGGAAATTCGATAACGGTCAGTTTGATATTGTTAGCAAAATTGAGTCAATCTTCGATACGATCTTCAATTAACTTTTCTACGAAATAAACGGGCAGGATGCTCCATGAAAGGTCAATGCCAACGCATGCATCGCTCTCGAGCAAGCAATATATAGCAAGCTTCTATCCAGTTCTGAGTTGTAATTAGACTCGCTTACAAAAGGAACGATGACATGGTCGAATTCCAGCCCTTTTGCCATATGGGAAGAAGTTATTATAATACCTTCCTGAAACCTTTCGCTGCTGAAAGTAAGCAGATGGATCATCCCGTGAGATTGGCTTAATTCCTCATAGAGCTGTGTCGCCTGAGCCTGCGTCTTGCAAATGATCCCTAACGTGCGGTTGCCGGACTCCTCGAATTGCTTAATCCGTTCGTTAATTTGCACAAGCTCTTCAGCATGATCAGAAGCTTGCATGATCCGCGGCTGATCGCCATGCCGTTCTATCGGAATGATCTTGCTATTGGGATTAATCCTCTGAATGAAATGAATAATCTCGTAGGTTGACCGGTAACTCTTGAGCAGCTCTACCGTGTCTGCTCCGGGAAATACCTGCTTAATCACAGAGATGGATGAGGAGGAGTAAGGATTAACCGATTGCGAGCTGTCGCCAAGAATTGTTTTTTTGCATTTGAACAATAAGGAGATAACCGCATATTGAACCGCCGTATAATCCTGCATTTCATCCACGAGCAGGTGCTTGACTGCTTCATATCTTGTTGAGCCCTCAAGCCGGATTTTCAAATAGACAAGCGGAAAAACGTCGGAGAATTCCACCATTCTCCTGCTCTTGAACCGGAACAACTCCGGCCTTCCAAGGTAATCGTAGAAGTCCCGTTATATGGTAAGGAGTTTATTCGTTTTTACCATCTTCTTAACTGCTGTTTTGATCTTGTTTGACGTCGATTTCGCTGCTTTATCACCACTGCTGTCCCTTGCTCCCGCGGCGATCAATACTGCCGTTCTATCTATCCGTTGCTTGAATGGCAGGTTACTGGCCCGCTTCGTAGGCATTTGCTATTTGCTGTTTGGTCAGATGTACATCGGCAATGTACAGATCTGTCGGGCAAAAATAGTTTTCCTCAACCTCGTTCACAAACCGGTCCATTTCCGTTACAAACGCCATGTTAGCCTTAAACCGTATACGCTCAATTAAATCAGGTTCCGGGGAAACAGCCAGCTCGGATACCTGCTCGTCGAATGTCTGGAAGGTGCATACAGAGGCGAGCTCGCTGGCTGCAATGGCGTCGAATCCGATTTCGGCTATCTGTTCTTCGCCGAGCTCAGGAAGGACATTCGAGATATAATCGGAGAACACTTTGTTTGGCGAGAGAATCAGCATATTATCGGGAGTTAGCAGCCCCTTGTGCCTGTATAGCAGAAAGGCAATTCGGTGCAGCGCTACCGACGTTTTGCCCGATCCCGCTACGCCTTGAATAAGAAGCTCATAAGAAGATTCATTACGAATGATCTCGTTTTGTTCCTTTTGAATTGTCGCAACGATATTCTTCATCTTCTCATCCGAGGTTTGGCTAAGCTCCTTTTGCAGCACCTCGTCATTAATGTTGATGGAACTCTCTATCATATAGTCCATGACGCCCTGCTTGATCCGGTACTGTCTCTTTAATTCAATATCCCCTTCAATCTCTCCCTCAGGTGCAATATAACGGGCACTCCCGACATTGTAATCATAAAATAAACCGGCAACCGGGGAGCGCCAATCGTAAATATCGCAGGCTGGCAAAATGGCATCAGTATGACGCCATGAGAAAGGCCTGAATGCTTGCGGCATTCAGGCCTTCGTCGTTTCTATTTCAGCGCCGGGATTTTAACGGTTACAGCAGTCCCGTACCCCATTCGGCTAACGATTTCTACCACCCCGTAGCCTTCTCCAAACAGCAGCTTTATTCGGTTGTTTATATTCGATAGACCAATGCTTTTCCCTGACCCTCTATCCGGATCTTCCGTATCCAGCTTTGCTTTTATGTGCCCGAGCTTCTCCTCTTCCATCCCTCTTCCCGAGTCCGTTATAGTAAAGCATATGTCTCCTTTGGCATCAATATAGCCGGTAACCTTAAGCTGTCCGCCTGCATCAACTCTCTCAAGGCCATGATAAACCGCGTTCTCCACAATAGGCTGCAAAATCATTTTGGGTGTTTGCAGGTCGAGCAGCTTCTCATCTATCCGCACTTCCATGGCAAACTTGTTTTCATATCGAATAGAGATAATATTCAAATAGGCCTTAATGCATTCGATTTCCTCGCTGATCCGTACCAGTTCATCCTCTTTCACGCTGTATCGGAAAATTTTAGACATGCACGAGGTGATCTGGGCAATTTCCTTGCTGCCGTATTCCAGCCCGATGCTGCTAATGCAATTTAAAGTATTGTAGAGGAAATGCGGATTGATTTGACTCTGCAGGGCAGAAAATTCCGCCTGCTTCTTGTTAAGCTCCGATTCGTACAATCTTGCTTGTGTATGGATAACATGACTGGACATATCCTCCATCTTGTCGATCATGCGATTAATATCATAAGCCAATACCCCAACTTCATTCGTTGAGCGGACCTTTACTCTGAAGCCGGCCTCCCGCTTGCCGATTTTCCTCATATCCGCTACAAGACCCATAACCGGCCGCGTCAAATTATTCAGAAAAAAATATCCCAGAATAAAGAGGCTCAAAATGATTCCGATTCCGGCAATAATACTGTTGTTCTTAATAGGGTTCATGTCGGATGTCAATTCATGGACCGGAATAATGCTGACGATACTCCACCCGTCCGCCTGCTCCAGACCTTTTTGCTGAACGATAACCTTCTCCCCGTTAATCCTCGTTTTCACCCCGCTTGTCAAGCTCTCCCGGTCTGCGGACAGGATGTCTTCGAATAAAACGCCGCGGAAGCTTGCCTGGTTGGAAGCTATTACTTCGTTACTGCTGTTCAGAATATACAAGGTGGAATGCGGCGTAAGCTCCGTATTTTCAATCAACTCCTGCAGCTTTCCGGTATTGACCATAATGGAACAAAAACCGGTTCTTTTGGAAAAATGAACGCCGCCTATCGATTCGATAATAGGTACCACGTAAAAGAAATATTCATTTCCGGTTTTCTCGTCCTTTAATAAATCCGTAAACCTTCCCTTTTTTAACGCCTCGCTGTCGTTTTTGTATTTGTTGATAAAGTCGTGATACTGATTCAAGAAAAAGATATCGCCGGTTTTCGTATCGATGCTGTAAACTTTTCTTCCTGCATTATCATTAATGACTATTCCGTTTACATAGGAATTAAAGGATCTCATATATTCCATCAAATCGATGACGTAATTGCCTATATCAATATCTCTCGTGTAATCATCTTCAGCCGTTGTAAATTCCTGAATCTTTCTATTGTCCACGGCTATGTTGGTGCTGATTTTTATATCGTTGAACACCGAATCGATCTTTTGGCGCGTCTGCTCAATGATTTTGTTTCCGTAATTGGCAGCCCTTGTCTGGGTCAGATTATAAAAGCTGAAATAGAAATAAGCCTCCATAAAGGTAAAGATGATGACCGAAAATAACACGATAAGGAAGATCTGATGCTTGAGCTTCAGTTTGCTGATCTTCAAGCCGCCCACTCCGATTCGTTAATTTAAAAATCAGCATTTTCTGTACTTGGCGGGAGTTATTCCGCATTGCTTCTTGAATACTTTATTGAAATAATAATAATCACTAATTCCTACCTTTAATGCCACTTCCTCAACTGACATTGCCGTATGTTTCAACAGCTCGCAGGCTTTGTTTATTCGCAATTCCGTAACATACTCCGAGAAGGTTTTCCCCAAATTTTTCTTGAAAAGCTGGCAGCAATACACCTGATTAAGAAAAAACTTTGCAGATAAATCTTTAAGATACAACTTGGTTGAATAATGATTATCGATATATTTCACCATCTGGGTAAAATAGGAGCTGATATCGCCTTCACTTACGGATTGACGGTCCAACTGCCTGATATAGAGAAGGACATCATATAAAAAACTGCATAAGGATTCAAAGTTTTCAAAGCGCTCCTTGAGCTCGGAATAATTAAGGAAGCCCAGCTCCATGTCTTTCAACTCTTCGTAGAAGGAAGCCAACAACACGCTGACCACCTGATTCCATAAATAAACAACCTCCCCCATTCCTGCGTTATTTTTGCTAAAGTCGTTTTTAAGCCTCCCCATGGTATCTTCCAATGCTTCGAACTGTTTCTCCTGAATAATAACGGATATGCTGTCTATAAAAGGCTTGACTATATTCAGCTTTTGTTCGTATTCGAACAGGCCCTTTTCATCCTCATTCAAAAAAACCTTGGATGCTGCCAGATCGGATTCTTTGATCAGCTTCGCAAAATCCTTGTAATGATTTGAGATACTGCTGATTCCTGCTGCTTTAATATCTGATCCCGTAAAATTAAGCTCTTTCAAATTCGTGATTTGGCCACTTTTTAGTATGTATAGCGTTTTCCTTGATCCCAGCTCTATTTCCAAGGTATGTTCAACATCAAACCTCTTTTTGCTGCTGATATTATCACGATTAGAATAAAGGATCAGCGCGCGATAATAGTCATTCTCCGAGAAACAGTCAAAGAAACGGGTTAAACGGCTCAATTCATTTTTGTCCGCCGATATTAATGCCTCCAGGATAAGGTTATTTTGATTGCCTCTCTTGTTAGCAAAATGAACAGCCAGCTTTTTTATTAAAGAATCCGCCAGCTCAATATCGATAGGCTTTAAGAAATAATCAAGCGCCCCGTATCTTATAGCTTCCTGCGCATAGGCAAATTCGGCAAAACCGCTTACAACAACAAAATCGGCATCCTTGCCCTTTTCTCTGGTCATTCTCATTAGCTCCAGCCCGGAAATTTCAGGCATTCTAATGTCTGTAACGATCAAATCGGGACTTTCCTCGCATATAAACTCAAATGCCTTATGAACGCTCGTGAACTGACCCGTGATTTCAAATCCGTGTTTACTCCAATCAAAGGCATTTCTTATTCCCTTAATCGCCCATGGCTCATCATCTACAATAATGACACTATACATAAGTACCTCCCAATAGGTTCTTCTCGTCATAATCGCGGGAATTCCAGTAACCAGGCACGAATCATAGCTATTCATTTCATATAGACAAAGGCCTATGGACCCTTAAGTCCATAGGCTTGTCAGCAAGCTAACCCATTATATCACTTCTTGTTTGCCTGCATCGCTTCGTAAATTTTCATATTCTCTTCCATAACAGCCTTGCCGCCTGCTGCCATATATTCGTCAACAAGCTTGTCGTACAAGCTGTCGAATTCCGAAGGCTTGCATACAATCAGCTTATCCGTCATTTGCTTGTTCATATCCCCAAGCGTCTTGCCGAACTTGATGTTGGCTTCATTTGGCGTATCGTAGAAGAAGGCGGTGTAACCGTCCGTCGTATTAATTTTGTAAGATTGCACCGCGGTCTCTTCTAATCCGGAATACGAAGCGGAAAGCGCCTTAATGTTCTTCTCTTGATCTCCTAGCTCAACGCCGTTTACCACCAGGGTATAGTCGAGATTTTGGGGGCTGGTTTGCATATTGTCGCCGGTTTGCGCAATAACCTGCGGGATTCCGTCAACCATTTTGTGGTTAACTCCCTCCTCCCCGTATTGCAGGAAAAATAACACGTCGGGGTTCGCCATCCAGTTTAAGTATTTGATTGCCAGCTCTGCATTTTTACTGGACTTCGGAATAAAGACATTGACGCCATTTTCGTTGTACACCATTTTTTTGTATTTGCCTTCATCGTTTTTAAACGTATCGATCGGAACAAAGTTGGCTTCAGGCACATTGGCTTTAAGCGGCTCGCTTATGTTCTGTCTGAACGCGTAATCCCAGTTTGCGCTGAAAAAACCGACTTTGCCGTTTGTGACATCTGCGTCCGCCTGCTTTGCGGTTTTGTCCAGCGCAAAATCCGGGCTGATCAGCTTTTCGTTGTACAGCTTGTTGAGGAATTTCAGCGATTCCTTGTTTCCGGGCTTTAACCAATTCGGAGAGGTTACGAATTCCTCCTCCGACTGCTCACCCCAGAAAGACTCGGCCAAATTGCCGGTGCCGTAATTCATGCCGGTCGCCGCCAATCCCCAAGGAATAACGCCGTCTACGCCTCCGGGATTTTGATCTCTGAACGCAACGAGAGTATTATACAATTCATCCCTGTTTGTCGGGACAGGCAGTCCTAATTTATCCAGCCAATCCTTCCGGATAAAACTGCCGATCCAAGCCAGCGAGGTTCGTTTTGCGGGGATCGCCATCTGTTTTCCGTTGAATTGCCCGTAAGTAAGAACGGTCTCACCCAGATAATTTTTCAGATCCTGGCCGTACTTCTCAAGCAGATCGTCCAATGGCATAATCCCGTTAATCTTTGCGTACCGGGATACGGTTGCGCTGTCATAAGTAAAGGAAATATCCGGCGCTTCGTCCGCTGCCATCATGACGTTCAGCTTATCAATCTCCTGCGATCTCGGAACCGTAACAAATTTCACGACTGCATTATTCGCCTTGCCGAAATTTTCATTAATATACCTTGTCCAGGTATTATTGTTCAAATCGGGCTGTCCCTGTATACCTCTGTCAAATACTTCTACCGTAAGAGTAACCGGAGTGCCTGAAGTGCCTTTGGTCTCTGTTGAATCGGACGATGCTTCGGTCGGCTGGTTCCCTTTATTATTGTTATCGCCGCCGCACCCTGCCAATCCGCTGGCTAACAAAGTAAGAACGGGCAATAACACCAACATTTTTTTGTTCATGTTTTCAACCTCACTTTTTCTTAGTCGTCGTCTTTATGAAATCATACTTGGCCCCAATAATTGTTCATAACATTCCGGCAATCAGGCAACGATCACCACCTTTCCATTCGATTGCCTTATCCCTTAATAGCCCCCGTCATCACGCCGTCAACAAAATATTTCTGAAGCTTTGGATAGACCAGCAAGATCGGTACGGTAGCAAACATGACGCTTGCGGCCTTCAAGGATTCCGGAACGATAAACGCCCCCATGCTTCCTTCGCCTTGCTGCGAATCCAGCTGCTGGTTGGCGGTAATAATCTGATACAGCTTTAATTGCATCGGATATAGGTTCTTGTCTGTGATATAAAACAGCGCATCCTGGAAGCCGTTCCATCTGTCAACCGCGTAAAAGAGGCTTAATGTGGCTATTGAAGGCATGGATAACGGAAGAACAACCTTGACAAGAATGCCCCATTCATTACAACCGTCAATGGCTGCCGCTTCTTCCAGGCTCTCCGGAAGAGACGAGAAGAAGGTTTTGAGTATGATCATATTAAAAACACTCAATGCGCCAGGCAAAATCAGACTGCTCATCGTGTTCATCATGTCCAGGTTTTTCACCAGGATATAGCTCGGAATCAGTCCTCCGCTGAAATACATGGTGAACACCATCGCGGTTAACATAAAATTTCTGCCCATCAATCTTTTCTTCGTAAGCGGATAGGCTGCGCATATGGTTAAGAACATGCAGCACGCGGTAAACAAAATGGTAAGCACAATGGTATAACCAAGGGTATAAATCATGTCGTTATCGCTCAAGATCGTTTTATAGGTTTCAAGCGTAAATTCTACCGGCCAAAGCGAAACCTTCTGTGATATTATCGCATTATTCGAACTGAAAGAAAGCGCTATCATATATAAGAACGGAACAAGACAGGTTAATGAAACCACCGTTATGAATAAAACAATCAGCATGTCTACGAGATTCGTTTTTGATCTGCTCAACAAACTCACGCCCTTTACCAAATTCCTTGCTCGCCGATTTTTTTGGCAATGTAATTGGCCGATAGTAGAAATATCAGTCCAACAACCGATTGGAACAATCCGACAGCCGTTGCCTGCGAAAAATCGCCGGAGCCGATCCCGATCCGATAGACATAAGTGCTTATTACATCGGAGTAATCGCTGACGAGAGAATTTCCCATTACGAACGGCCGGTCGAACCCGATCGAGACCATTCTTCCGATCTGTAAAATAAGCAGAATGATGATGGTTGGTTTGATGCCCGGCAACGTAATATGCCAGATTTTACGAAGTCTGCTGCTCCCGTCGATGTCTGCCGCCTCGTACAAATCCTTGTTTATCCCGATCATAGCAGCCAAATAAAGAATTGTCCCCCAGCCGGCACTCTGCCATATCCCAACGGCCACATACATGATTAGCCAGTTTGTTTTGTCGGAGAGAAATTCCATTTTGCCAAGACCAATGCCGGACAAGATTGTATTGGCCATGCCGCCCGACGAGAACATCAGGTATACCATGCCTCCGATAATGACCCAGGACAAAAAATGCGGCAGATACAGAACGGTTTGCGTTAATTTTTTAAAGCGCGTAAACCTGAGTTCATTTAACAAAATCGCCAGTATAATAGGTGCCGGGAAGCCTGCAGCCAAATCCAGAAGATTCAGAATAAGCGTGTTTTTTAAAGCGCGGTAAAAGCTGTCCTGCTGAAAGATGAACTGGAATACGTCAAGCCCGACCCACTCGCTTCCGCTGATTCCCTGAAAAATGTTGTAATCCTGGAAGGCCATCAGCACGCCGTAGATTGGCGCATATTTAAAAATCGCGATATACGCCATTGGCAGCAGTAAGAGGGCATATAACAAATAATCTCTTTTTAGGTTTTGAACGATTCGGTTTGTTCTCCTTATTTTGATACGCTGACTATCGCTGCCTAAAACCGCTTTCAATATTATCAATCCCTCTTTCCTTATAAGGTGAGCTCTTGTAAAAAATTATACCTGCTGGAATTTTTAATAAAATGTAATTTATTAAGTGAGGTTTTGTAATAAATTAAAAAAGCACGCCATTAAACGGCGTGCTTTTCTCTTCCAACTAATCAAAGAAAGCGACCTGAATTAACTCCTTCGCCTTCTTTAGCTTGCGGTCGTCTAATTGCTGAAGCAGCGCCAGCATGTCGCTCATGGCGGAGGTCTCCTGGGGCGCTTCTTTACGCTCCTTCGTCTCATCCGCAACCCATGAGGTTTGCGACGTATCCTTCATGCATTGCAACAGAAATTTCATCTGCTCGATGCTATACCTGCCGAGAAATTTCCGGACATTTTGCCCAATTTGAGCGTGTAAATTCTTATGGAGATCATAAATGCTTTGGCCCAAGGGGGTAAGGGAGAACCATACCTCTTTCTTATTGCCTGGCAAATTCTCGCTGTTTATCACCTCTTGTTCAACAAGCCTGCGCGTAAGCTTCGATATGCTGCCTCTTGGAATGCCAAAGTGCTTCGAGATCGCAATCCCGTTAACCGGCTGCATCTCACCAATTGCATCGATCACATGCAGCATAATCGTCGATGTTTCTTTTAGAAATTGAATAGCTTTGGGATCCTTCGTTTGAGCCATCATCCAGCGCTTTTCTTCATCCTCGCCTTCAGATTGAAATTTCTTCTGTATAAGACCTACCTGAACTAGCATTTCGTTCAGGAGGATTTCTTTTTCTGCGGAATGCGTCATTGAATGCTCTCCTTATTCATCATCTGCTTGTAGTATATCAGTGATCGGGCACCAAATAAATATACATAGAAACATTATTGACTTCCAGGAAACAAAATAATATGATTGATTCCAAAGAATCAATATTGATTCACAAAATTCAATCAGAGGTGACCCTTCGTGAATATTGTTATTGTCTTTGATCATCCCTATGGAGCTGCCGCATCCGAAAATATCGTTCATCAAAGAAGCTACTCTGCTGCGTTATTGGCAGCTGCAACACGCGGCTTAACCGCGAATGGCCATCATATCGATCTCATTGATTTACATGCTGACGGCTTTAATCCGGTCACATCGGCAGATGATCTTGCGATGTGGCGGCAGAGAAGAACAAATGACCCGCTTGTCCTCCAGTATCAACAGCGGCTGATCGCAGCTGATCATATCATCTTTATTTTCCCGATCTGGTGGGAAGCAATGCCCGCGCTTACAAAAGGCTTTATCGACAAAGTATTTGTGAAAGGCGTTTTGTTTGATGAAGGAAAGGGAGGCCGTCCCTTTTACAGCCTGATGCCTAAGCTTAAAGGCGTCTCCTTGTTAACCGTTATGAGTACGCCTAATGCCGTGTACAAGTGGATATTTGGCGATCCCGTAACCAAGATTTTATTTCGGGGAACATTCCGTAAAATGGGGATTCGCAAGCTGAAGTGGTATAACTACACCGGTATGGAGCATCGCAGTCTGGAGAAACGCCAGCATGAATTGCATAAGACGGAACGCAGATTTACAAAAATGTAAGTCCGGATAACTCCTGCAACGAGCAAAACCGCAAAGGCGACAGCCCTTGCGGTTCAAATCAATCTTTTTCTGCTTAGACGGCTCTTTTTTCATTCTCGATCACAGCCGTCAGCAGCGCTAGCGCGAGCCCCTGCCCCCAGCCTTGCGCCCACTTCTTATCGATGCCGAGATATCCGTCAATGTCCTTCATCACGGCCGTTCCGCCGGATACATTCAGCACCCTGCCGCTGCTCGCAATGTTGGCAAGTACACCGTCCAATGCTTTCTGCACATACTTGCCATGAAGGGGGTTATTCTGCATGACCATTGCTGCTGCGATACCTGCCGTAGCGGATACTTCGCCGTAAGCCTCCGGATAGTCGAGCACCGTTCCCCAAAGGCCGTCCTCCTTCTGCAGCTTCTTGATGGCCGCAAGCTGATCCCGCAAGGCGCTCCAAATATGCATCATCGGAGGGTACAGATAGCCTTCCGGCACTCCTCTTGCTGCCCGCGACATCGTATAAGCTGCCCATGCATTGGCGCGCGCCCAGTACATGCCGGACATATGATCCTTATTGATATGGTTGTAGCCGTGGTACCATAAGCCGTCCTCTTCATCCTGCAAGTAATTGATATGCCAATAGAATTGATGAAGGGCATCTTCAATCAGATCCTTGCGACCCTGCATAACACCAACCCTCAACAGGAAATACGCCGCCATGAAGAGTGTATCCGCCCAGCATTGCTCAGGGAAATCATTCTTCGCTGATACCGTATGCTGGAGCACCCGGTCTCCGAAGCGGAGCGCCTTATTCTCCAGATAATCCACTTTGCTCATAATAATATCGAGATATTTTTGATCCTGCGTATGTTCATGCAAGGTGAGAAGCATATGCCCCATAGCACAGGTATTCACCGTCCAGCTTGGCAGCCCCGCTTCGATATATTCATCCACCCAGGCAGCCATGCGTTCCAGATAAGCCGTCTCGCCTGTTGCTTCAAACGCCCGGCTCACCCCGTAGAAGGCGACGCCGCCAGGCCAATCCCATGTCAGATCCATCCCGAAGGTGTAATCCACCACTTGTCCCGCGATTTGCTTCAAATCTACAGCAGTTGCATTAAGTTTCAATGTCCCCATGCCTCCCGGAAATCCAAAACCCCCGCTTGCGGCAGGGGCTTGAATGTTGTTCTAGAGATTACTTAAATTGGCCTGCGTCGATTGCTTTTTGTTTCTCATCCAAAATTTCCTGATAGCCGGCATCCAGATACGTCTTCTTCGCTTCCTCATAGACTTTATCGAACTGATCCTCTGGCGCGAGAGCTATCTTCACATAAAGCTCCTGGAAAAGGGAGTTCAGATCGGCTTTGTACTCGTTTACTTTCTCGAGAACAACGCTGAACAGCGCATCCGGAGTACGGAATTCCGCGTACTTCTCAAAGTTGTTCAGCACATCTTCAGCCAGGTACTCATAGCCTGGAGGCGACCAGTTTTGCAAGTAGGCTTTGCGCGTTACTGCCGGATCCGTGTATTGCACAACTTCACTGACGAGTGCGAAATAGTCTTTATTGTTGTTCTGGGACAGTACGGATTCCCCTTTGTAATCCGGATTCTTAACGGCAAGACCGTCTGCATCCAGCGTGTAGTTCTGACCTTCAACGCCGTTCTGGAGGTAGAACAGGTTCTCCGGCTGGCTCATCCATTCTAGGTACATCCATACCGCAGCGCGTTCCTCATCCGTCGATTCATAGTTCATACCCATAATCAAGCCGAATGGCCAATAAGCACGGCCTTGGGGTTTGTTGCCTTCCGGAACTCCAGCCGTACCTGGAAGTACCGCAAATTGCGCATCCGGATTGTTCTTCAGCGTAGCTGTCAGCACGTCGGTATTGCTGGCGAGATAGAAGCCGTACGTGCCTGTCTTGCCTGCAACAAATTCCGCTTTCGTCTTCGCATCGTCATTGCGCAGATAGAATTCTTTATCGATCAGACCATGATTGTATTGGTAGTTCAGGTTCTTCAGGTATTTCTCTGTTTCCTTCGTAGTCAGGTCCGCTACACCAAGATCGGAATACAGCGCGCGGTATTTCGGATCAATCGGCCAGTCACGGAAGGCATAGTTGAAGGTATAGTTGTTCTGCAAGAGGGATGCGCCGGCAATACCAAGTCCAGCCGCCTTCCATTTCTCCAGCATTTCGTTATATTTCTCAAGGGAGGTCAGATCCTCTACTTTCATGCCAACCTTTTCAACCCAGTCTTTGCGGATCAGCGTGGTGAAGTTATCGACTGCCGGACGCTGTGCAAAGAAGAATACATTTTTGCCGTCTACGATACCGTACTGCTTGATCGTCTCGCTCATATTTTTCCAGTACGTTGGAGCATAGTTCGCGATTTCATCATAGTCCAGCTCCTGCATAACGTCCTCGCCGTAATAAGCAAGTGCTTGAGGCATGTCATAGTGGAAAATGATGTCCGGAGCCTTGTGCGAAGCAAGCAGCTGCTCATAGTCCGTTACTTCGCTGTTTCTTGTAATCGGCACGAATTTGACGTCGATGTTGTACTTATCGCCAAATTCCTTCTGAATCCAGCGCGTATAGTAGTTGTCGGTTACGTTCCAGCCTTCGAAAGCGCGTTCATAAACCGGAATTTGAAGAGTGACTTTCTCTGGAAAACCTTTCGAATAATCGGGATATTTGCCCTCGGCCGCGTCGCTTGGCGCGTTGCTGGCCGTATTGCTTGCGGATGGAGAAGGTTCAGTAGAACTGTTTGCGTTCCCGTTGTTATTACCCGTGCAGCCCGCCATGAGACCAGCTGCCACGAATAGAGCCAATACCGTGGACGTAAATTTTCTCATTGCTTGTTCCCCCATTTCATTATTTTCCATTCGAGGTTATTCCTTAACCGCTCCAAGCATAACGCCTTGGACAAAATACTTCTGGATAAACGGATACACGCAAATAATCGGAAGGGTTGCGAATACAACGCATGATGCTTTAAGCACCTCGGGATTACTTAGCGATACCTGTGTAGACTCCAGCTGGAAGCTTTCGCTCGCCTGAATCACAAGGTAATACAGCTTTAGCTGCAGAGGTCTCAGATCAACATTCTGCTTGATGTAGAATAGAGCATCCTGATACGTGTTCCAGCGTCCAACGGCATAGAAGAGGGACAAGGTTGCAATGATGGGTTTGGACAGCGGAATAACGATGCTGACGAGAATGCGGAAATGTCCCGCGCCGTCAATTCGTGCCGACTCCTCCAGACTGTCCGGTATACTGCTCGAAAGCGCGGTCTTCATAATAAGCAGGTTGAATGCGCTAAACGCCGGAGGCAGTATGATCGACCAGATTGTATCCAGCATGCCTAAGTTGTTAATCAGCATGTACTCGGGAATAATGCCGCCGCTGAAGTACAGGGTGAACATAAAGATGAAGGTCAGTACCGTACGTCCCTTAAGCTGCTTGCGGGATAAAGGATACGCCGCACATATGGTGATGATCATCCCAAGAACCGTAAACAGTACGGTAACGAGGACCGACACATACAAAGAGCGAATAATACTGTCATCGGCGAAAATCTTCTCGTAAGCGCCGAGAGTGAACCCTTCCGGCCAGATGAATACTTTGTTGGCAATAACAAAAGCGTCTTCACTTAATGACTTGGATACAACATGCAGGAACGGTAATAAACAGGCCAGCGAGGCGATGAGCAGGGAGAGGTGGATCAGCACATCCCAAATGTCAAAACGCCTTTTGCGATAAACAGCAAGTGTGCTGCCAGATGTTTTCATGATTCACCTCGTATCTTAAAAGAATTGCCGCATGCTTTTTGTGGGAATCCTTACTTCGCAAGCATAGAGCTATAAAAGTCCGTCTTCGCCAAGCTTCTTCGCAATCCGGTCGGCGGCGAGTACGAGCACAAGCCCGATGACAGCCTGGAACAATCCAAGCGCGGTAGCCCGGCTGAAGTTCCCGCTCTCAATCCCCCACCGGTACACCAGTACCGGGATCGTAACCGTATACTCTGTCGTAGCCTTGTTCTGCAGGGCAAACACCCGCTCGAATGAGCCTTCCATCACTTTGCCAAGGTTCATTATAAGCAAGGTTACAATGGTCACGCGGATTGATGGCAGCGTAACATTCCATACCTTTCGCCAGCGCCCTGCGCCATCCACGATGGCTGCTTCGTACATTTCCGGGTTAATGCTGCTGATTGAAGCGAGGTAGATGATGGTTCCCCATCCCATGCTCTGCCAGACGCCGATGGCCAGATAACTAATCAGCCAATGAGTATCTTCCTGAAGGAACGGAATCCGGTCGCCGCCCATCATGGCAATGAGATTATTGATCGCGCCATTACTCTCGCTGAGCAGCTGGTAAGCAATTGCACCGATAATAATCCAGGACAGAAAATGCGGCAGGTATAGCAGGGTTTGATTAATACGCTTGAACCTTACGCTTCTGATCTCATTAAGCAGCAGCGCAAGCACGATTGGCATCGTAAAGCTGAACAGCAGGTCAAGACCGTTTAGCATTATCGTGTTGCGGACGGCACGGCCAAAGTCATGCTTGGCGAATATTTCTCTGAAAATTTCAAAGCCTGCCCACTCGCTGCCCCAGAACCCTTTTGCAATTTTATAGTTTTTAAATGCAAGGATGAGCCCGGACATCGGTGCGTATTTGAAGACCAGTACAAAAGCGAGCGGAATCATTAGAAGCAAATAAAGCTGCCAGTCCCGCCGGAGGTAATGTATCATTCCGCGTCTATCTAATCCGATATTTTTTAAAGCGGTTTCATTTTGGCGTGAAGCGCTTTCAATTTTCACATTCTCACCCCCTCAGCGATTAACGTCCCCCGGTCTATTGTTGGCACTAGACATTGTCCGTTGGCTGACCTCATCATACCCCCGCCATTTCCAATCGGTAAATCTTGAGTAATGATTCTTCCTGTCATTTTTGATTGTTAATGGCTCATTTTCCCCATTCCTCCGCGAATCATAATCAATTCTGATAGGTATGAGCAAAAATAAAAGCTGTCTTCCGACAGCTCTGTTCCTTGCTATTAAAGTTCTTTACGAGGTCTTGGATCTTGATGTCTTATAGCTGCTTGGAGGCATTCCTTCGTACTTGCGGAAAAACCGGTTAAAGCTCTGGACGTTGTAATAACCGACTTCGGAAGCAATTTGTGTTATCGTCATTTTTGAATCCACGAGCAGCAGCTTTGCCTTCTCGATCCGCAATTGATTCGTATAATCAATCAAGCTTTTGCCGGTTAATTCAAAGACGATCTTACGCATATAGGAATAACTGATCCCAATCTCCTTCGCCATCTCTTCGAATACAATTTCCTTGCAGAAATTTTCCTCCAGATAACGAATAATCCGCTCGCCGTGATTTGCTTCTCCCGTATTTCGTTCCAGATGCTGAATGATCTCTTTGAAGAAGTCATGAAGATAATTCTCCAGTTCATCCAGCGTGTCAGTGGAAGCAATAGCGGAATAAATATTGCCCCGGCCCGCAAAGATTCGAGACGTGCTGATATTGTTTTCCCTAAGATGCTTGATTGTGACGCCAATGATCTGATTATAGATGAACAAGATATTATCGTAAGAGATCGATTCATCGGAAATGATATCCTTGCGGACCGTATCCAGCTCCGCAAGAATACTGTCCAGATCTGCGCGCTCCAGAAAATTAACGATCCGCCGCTCGCTATTTGTCGGGTATATATATTTTTTGCTGCGTTCGGCTTCCGGCTTCCAATGGAAAATACATCCGCTTCCTTTGATCATGCGGTGCTTGATCGCTTCCGTTGCTTCCGCCACCCGTTCGGGCATGCTGTCTCCAAACTCCGTCTGGCTGCTTACGCCTGTCGTCACGGAGTGACCCAGCAAATCAAGTGCGGTATCCCTGATTTGAACAAGAGTTCCTCTCAATTGAGTCAAACCATTCTCCAGCTCTTCTTGTCCATAATTCATAATAAATACAAAGCAGCCATCCCCTTGGTAAATCCCCCTTGCATAGATTCCCTCCGGGAACAGGCTCTCGCATTTCGAGAGCAGAAGATAGCGGTTATAGCTTCGGGTCTCCGGGTTGTTCTTGCTTACATACCTCCTGAAACGATCGATGGAGACAACCGCAACGGTGTAGTAGCGTTCAGGGAACATCTCCGCGATCTGTTTCTTCACATCGCCGCGCAGCAAATGATGGATCGACAAGCTCCGGGTATCCTGCTCTCGTTCCTGGAGCAGTGTGTGCAGCCCTTCCTCTTCCTCCTGCATCCGTCTGAACGCTGACTCCAGGAAGGCCAATTCGTTCTTGTTCGTGCTGCCGAGACCGCTGCGTTCCCGCATGGTTCGGACGAGCTTCCGCACCGGTTGGGATAACCAGGTGGCAAGCAGAACGGCAAGGATAGTGCCTGCAATAATAATCATTCCCGTAATAAAAATAATGCTCCGCTGCAGGTTAAACGTCTTCGTCATCAATTGATCCATGGAATAGACGTTAATATTCCACCATCCGAGTTGATCCGAACGCGACCAGGTATAGAGCAGCCGCTCTCCTTCAAGCACATGGAAGGCATGGCCTTCTCTTGCCGGCTCGTTCAGGATTTGCTTGATATAAGGCTGTTCATAGCCGTCAGTGAGAATCAAAGACTTATCATTATGCGAAATAATAGTACCGTCCGATTTCAGGAGCATGAATCCTTCGGCCCCCGGTTCCGACGAGCTTAGGTAATTGGCGATCTGGCTTTCGCTCAAATTAACGACGATAGTCCCGCGCGTTGTCGTTGACAAGCGATTCAGTGGCAATAGGTAGGAGACAACCTGATCCCCGGATTCCAATTGACGGGGATACCATACCCCACCAATCCCTCTCCGCCCTTCAAGCGCCTTCTCCATCCAGTCAACCGGTTCATACCGGTCCAGCTTTGTAATTCCCCGGTCGGTCGATACAACATAATCGGCTCCATCAAGCAGGAAGTAGGTGGAGTTTACGCCATCCACGCGGTGATTAAGGCTGACGAGCTCATTAAGTACCTGGAGTGCGCTGCTGACATCACTATAATCGGAGTTAAGCTCCGAGTACGTCTGGAAGCTTCGGATCCGGTCGAAAATATTCGTTCCGGCCAGCTGCACCGCATCCTGCGACAGATTACTCAGAGCGTTCTCGTTAAGCTCGCGGTTCGCGCGAAGTCCCGCAAGCGAGGTATCCGCAATGGCGCTTTCTGAGTACCCCACAATTTGCGTACCGCTATACCATGTCAGAATGGCAGTCGGAATAGCCATGACACAAATCAGGGTCAACATCAGCTGAAGCATCATGGGAAATCGTTTCATCCGCCGGTCCTCCTATCGTCTATCAGGATCGCTATGGAGTTGCACTAATGTTAATAATGAAAGCGCTTTAATTTTATTTCGTTAATTGTCCCTAACCAGATTCATATTGGATAATTATACACTATAAAGAATCGCTGGGTCTATTTCCCTATTTGATTTTATAGATTATAAAATGAAAATAAGCCGGCAAGTTTAATCTGGCCGGCTTACGCATGTTTTCTATTTCAGGGTTAGGTTAAAAGGAATATCCTTCAGCAGAGGATACTCCAGTCCGTTCATTCGAACGGTACCACCAGCCCGATCGGATATAACCTCCAGTACTTCTTGCGTCAGCGCAACAGTAACCGTTCCCCCGTTTACAGGAATGGTTCCTTTTAACCATTCCAAACCGCCATGCTGCGGCTCAATGGCGAAGGTCTCGTAGCCTGCCGACGTTGGATAAACGCCAAAGTAATACCGTCCCAATAAATAAATGGGACTTGCTCCCCACGCATGGCATAAGCTTTTGCCGTAACGGTCGCCGTACATGCCCAATCGCTCAGGACCGGTAATGTCAGGGTTATATTCCTCCCAGAAGGTCGTCGCATCCAGCTGTATCATGCCGCCCCAATAACTTTGAATTTGCGCTGAGACATAATCCAACCGTCCGATCCTGCACATGACCTCGAGTTCATAAAACTTGAAGTACGGCGTGCTGATCCGGGGAACCTCGTCATTGAGAAGAACATTGGTGATAATGCTCTCCCGCTGCTCGTTGTCCGCAAACTCCCATAACAACGCAAATATATTCGCATGCCGCGTGACATTGCGTTTCCCGGATTCGAAACTGTCGATGTACGCTCCCAGCTCTTCATCCCAGAAGCACTCATCAATCCGGCTCTTTAACTGCTTGTAACTTGCCAAATAACGTTCTTCGCCAGCGCCCAGCAGCTCTCCGCAAGCCCATGCGGCCTTTAAGCTTTCCGCATACAGCATTTGCTCGGCGCAGACTGCGCCGGTCTTATCGATTTCCGCCCAGTCGATGAATACCCAATCTCCCTCTCTGCCGCGGATAAACCCGTCTTCATCTGTTCGAGAGATGCAATACTCCATCATGGACTTCATTCGTGGATAGATGAAGGCAACAAAATCGATGTCCCTCGTTGTTTGATAATAATCATAAATACTCATGACCCAGTAGAAGGAGTAATCCATGATCGTATTAATATGTCTGACGATAGGGTCCTTGCCGCGAAGGGCAATAATCGTCCGCTTCGTAATCTCCGGGTCGAAATAAATATAGTTATTAATCAGATAGCTCTGGTATGCGTCACCCGACCATACCCAGCGATCCCGCTTGATTCCGTCCAGAAAGAACTCCCGGCTGTTGAGGTGAAGGGTATATTCGGCCATCTCCCAGATCCGGTTGATCTGATCATTCGAGCAGGTGAACGTTCCTTTTTGCTCAAGCGGCAAATATTCATACGAAGCAGTAAGCTCAAACTGCCCCTTCTCCGCCCCTTGTACAAATAAATACCGGAATGCTCGGGCAGGGCAGCGATAGGAATCGTTACCGGCCGGAACCGTGTCTATCAGAATACTATGTTCCGTATCCAATGCTTCTTCTATCGATTCGCCATAATTAAGATGGATATCGCCAGCGGCTTGAATGTTCTCGAACGCTAGTTGGGCAAAGGTTTCTTTTCCGTAATCATACAGCAGTCCGTTTTCTCTTTGCTCAATGGATACAGGCTGGATTTCCTCATACTGAAAGAAGAATACTTTAGGATCATCTTCTTTATTCCGGTACAACCCGTTGCAGCCGGCGGGCAGCCAATCGATGCTGTAATCATTTGCCTCCCAGGTCGAATTGCTGGCACACTGCACTCCGTCCACAAAGATACAAGGCAAGCCGTCTGTTCGTGCCACACTAATCTCGAGCTTATGGCTGCCGGATGTGAGGGGGATCGGCTTTCCAAAAGGATACTTGATTCCGTCCACCCAAGCATGTCCGACGCCATGGGCATACACCGTAATTTCTTCAGGATGATCGCAAAGGACTTCTTTACGGAAACGAACATTATGATAGCAGTCGTCGAGCCGCCAGAAAGCAGGCCATTGATGATAACGTTCTTCCCGCCGGGTATTGAGCAGCAAATGATGATAAATCTCGAAATCTCCCGGGTACCAAATCCATTCTGGGGTTTGCAGCATCTTCTTCTCATCCTTTCACAGCTCTGTAAAAAAACGGAGGCAATAACCAGTCATTATGCTTCCATTATATCGGCTTCACAAGCATATCTTCCGGTCGAAAAGGACATTTTACCCCTGTTATCATGACATCACGACAATGGCCGCGTTATACTAATCGTATATCAATGTGCGAGGAATGAGAGGATGAACCGTACACACGAGGTATTTGAGCGCCAATATTTTTTGCAAGAAAATCTGCATATGCTGGTCAACCGGTTTACGGAAGACTTTCTGGTCCCCTACCATGCTCATGATTTCATTGAGTTTTGTTACGTAGCCGAAGGGAATGGCTTTCATCATATCGGACAGGAGACATTTCCCATTCACAAAGGACTGTTATTTGTCATTCCGATTGGAGTAGCTCATGTGTTCAGACCCGCTTCATCGGAACGGTCCAGTAAGCAGCCCGTCGTCTATAATTGCCTATTTGATCCCCATTTGGCGGATCAGCTGTCAATCTTTCAAGAACTGCCTATCCAGGAGCACTTGTCTTCTCTGACGAACAACGCCTCATCGTACTATTCCGTCTTTGATCGGGACGGGTCAATCGAGAGCCTGATGCTGCAGCTTCATCAGGAAATGTCGGCTAACAAGCTTGGTTCCAAAACAATGCTGTATGCCTTGCTGAATCAACTCATCGTTACGGTTTATAGACGTAAATTCGAAGCTCAAGAAGATGAGCGAAATGAATCTGCAGGGTTCCATCTGGTCATTGATTATCTGGAGCACAACTTCAATAAAGCCGTGACGCTGTCCGAGCTGTCCCATGTATCGGGATGGAGCTCGAGACAGCTTCAACGGCTCTTCTTGAAGCATACGGGACAATCCTATGGAGCTTATCTTCAAAGTCTTCGCATTCGGAAAAGCTGTGAGCTCCTGCGAGGAAGCAGTCAAAAGATTGCCATCATTGCCGAGCTTGTTGGTTACGCAAGCATCGACTCGTTCAACAGCACATTTAAAAAGAACGTAGGGCTTACCCCTACGGAATACCGGAAGTCTTCGTTGTAAATTAAACCAGTAAACGATGGACTGCGCATTTCAAATGTTCTTCCGAGCGCTGTTGCTCCGGGATTACTTGATTGAATAAGCGAAGGTTGGAATCCCCGAGCAAAGGCGAAATCTAAACTTACACGGCCATTGGGCTGCCGCTGTTTGTTTATTTTTCCAGCTTGATGATTTGCACATCATAGCCTGCAAGCTCTGTGCTGCCACCTTGGACAGGAACATCTGTCAGCAGGTTAATACCGGAATGTTCGCCAAGCTCCACCGTAACAGAATCGGCTTTGTGATTAAGGATAAACAAGTAATCCTGGCCGTCTTTGGATCGGATTGTCGTTTCCACGCCTTCAGGCGTTGCAGGTACGAGAGGTTTGATGCCGCGGGATGCGCATAGCTGAGGCAGCCACTCCTGCAGGAATTCCGCTTCCGGACTTGTAGCCAAGTACCATGCCTCGCCTGCGCCAAACTTGTTGACGGTAAGGGCCGGCATGCCGCGATAGAAGTCATCGCCGTATACCGCTTTCACTTCGGCGCCTTCCGAGTGGATTAGATCGCAGATCATCCCGCACTCATATTCCGGCTTCGAACCAAGCGCGTTATCCGACAGCACAATCCGGTTGCGCTGGGTTGGAAGCAAGGCATCGATCTCTTCCGCCCAGATACCAAACAACTTACGGAGCTCGCCAGGATAACCGCCCAGCGTAACGAGGTCAGTCTCGTTAACAATACCGCTGAAGTAAGTCGAAATGACCGAACCGCCAGCTTCAACGAATTTCTCAAGCTTAGCTGCAACTCCCTGCTTCACCATATACATTACTGGCGCGATGACAAGATCATAATCGCTGAGGTCCGCTTCCACGCTGACGACATCGGCCGCAATTCCCGCCCGGTAAAGCGCATCGTAGAACTTGTGAGCTTCGGTTACATATTTGAGGGCAATCGTTGGACCGCTGGACATTTCAATAGCCCACCAGTTTTCCCAGTCAAACAGAATCGCTACTTTCGCTTTCATTCTGGAGTCCAGGAGCTTGTCGCCGAGCTTTCCAAGCTCTGCACCAAGCTCCGCGCATTCGCGGAATACGCGGGTATGCTCATGCCCGACATGCTCAATCACGGCACCATGATACTTCTCGCAAGCCCCAACCGAACGGCGCAGCTGAAAGAACAGGACGGTATCCGCACCGCGGGCCACCGCCTGATAGCTCCATAACCGCATAACGCCAGGACGCTTAAGCGAGTTGTAGGGCTGCCAGTTCTGCTGGCTTGGCGTCTGCTCCATCAGCATAAACGGCTGACCGGCCTTCAGACCGCGCATCAGATCATGCATCATAGCCGTATAGCTATGCGGCGTATCAAACCTTGGGTAGTTATCCCAGGATACAACGTCCATGTGCTTCGCCCATTTATGATAATCGAGCTTCTTGAAAGCCCCCATCAGATTGGTCGTAACCGGAATTTCCGGTGTATGCTTCTTGACCGCTTCATACTCGAGCTTATAGCAATCGAGCAGGCTGTCGGAATGGAATCGCATGTAATCCAGCGAGAGACCTTGGAAGTTCGTCTCCGTCCGGCCGTTCGCGCCGTGCCATTCCTCGCTGCGGCCGCTTGGCAGAACGATATCTTCAAAGTCATAGAAAATATGACCCCAGAAAGCCGTATTCCACGCGCGGTTTACCGCTTCGATCGTACCGTATCGTTCCTTCAGCCATACCCGGAATGCTGCTTCGCAGTTGTCGCAATAGCAATTGCCCGCACCGCCGTATTCGTTGTTAATATGCCAAATAAGCAAAGCCGGATGATCCTTGTACCTCTCAGCCAGCTTCTCTGCCATGCGCACCGAATACTTGCGGAAGGTTGGGCTGTTCGGGCAAGAGTTATGGCGTCCGCCAAACTTGCGTTTGTTGCCGTTGAAATCCACTTGCAGGACATCCGGGTATTTGCGCGCCATCCAAGCCGGATGCGCAGCTGTACTTGTTGCGAGACAAACGCCAACGCCGTCCGCATGAAGCTTGTCCATCATTTCATCGAGCCAGCCGAAATCATACGAATCCTCATCGGGCTGATTTTTCGCCCATGCGAATACGTTCAGCGTGGCCACATCGATTCCGGCAAGCTTGAACATGCGCAAATCCTCGTCCCACACATCCTTCTCCCATTGATCCGGATTGTAATCTCCGCCGTACCAAATCTTTGGCTTCTTCTCATTTATCATCTTGTCACACCTCTATTGTATATGATAAAACTGCATTAGCTTCTTTTATTGTAAGCCTTAACATTATCGCATCCCATATAAAATAAACGATCTGGCATATAAAAATATGGAGGTTCATTATGATGAGACGCGTCGTTCCCGCATTCCCTTCGGAACCGCTTCCTTTACAGCTGGAGACGATCGGCTTTAATCCCGATCAAGAGACATTGGACCGGCCGGACGGCTACCCCTATTTTCATTGGCTGCAGACGCTTGAAGGTGAAGGCGAGCTGACGGTAAACGGTCAGCTTTGGAAAATGACAGAGAGATCAGGCGTTCTTCTTGCTCCCGGTACCGCACATCGATACGAAGCAAAAAACGGATGGTGGCAGACCGGCTATATTACGTTTCAAGGCAGCCTGGCTGCAAGTATTGTGCAATCATTCGGCTGGAGCAGCGCCGAACGCTTTCAATGGGAAGCCGGCAGCGACCGGATTCCCGAACAGCTTTACAGCATGCTGGCGTTCGCCGAAACGGGAAGTGACCCGTCCGGCTGGCAGTCCTCGGCTGCATTATACCAATTCCTTACTCTCCTCCGGACAGACGCGCGAACTGCTAACCGGCCTTCCATGTCCAAACGGCTGGAGCGGATACAAGTCCTGCTGGACTGGCTGGAGCATGAATTCGCCAATCCGGAGATTGGACTTGCTGATATGGCATCGCAGCTTGGCATCGGCGAACGGCAGCTCAACGAAAGATTCCGCGAGCTGTTTGGCCAAACCGCGTACTCCTATCTCATTCAGCTGAGGATTCGGAAGGCGAAGGAATGGCTGCCTTCCCGGCCGGATTGGACCGTGCGCCGAATTGGAGAGGCGGTTGGATTCCGTGATGCTAGCCACTTCGTATCCACATTTCGCCAGAAGGAAGGCATGACGCCGGAGACTTACCGGAAGCTGTACGGAACTTAAGAAAAAAAAGAGCGGATAGATTCCGCTCCTGCAAAAAAATATTAAACATAAAACCGGTCGCGATATTCCTGTGGTGTACAACCTTCGTTTTTCTTGAATTGATAGGTAAAATAAGCCGGCGTTTGAAACCCTACCCGTTCTGCCACTTCATATATCTTAATCGAAGGATCCTGCAGCATTTCCTTCGCCTTTTTCATTCTCAGGTTTTTCACAAAATCGGAAATCGTCAGTCCCGTTTCTTTCTTGAACAATACGCTTAAGTGTCCAGCGCTGAGATGAAACCGGTCAGCGAGCTGCTTTACGGTCATGCTGTTGGACAGTTGGTCTTCCATATAAGAAACGATACGGCTGATCAAATGATGCTGCTGGAGCGTGCGTTCTTTCCTCACAAGCATCACAGCCGAACGAATATAATCGATAACAATGTCCTTCATCATATCGGTTGTTTTACAGTCGAGCAGCCGGTGCCAGGCACGCTTGTTCAGAAAATTAATCTCCTCTGTATCCTGCCATACTTTACGCGAAAGTTCGCCGAGCAGACTTATGCTGAGAGACTGAATATAAGCGAGGGTATGGCCTCTCCTCTCCAAATCCTTAAAGGACTGTTCGACTTTATCGACTAACAGAACGGGATCGTCACTTTCAGCCAGCATTAACAATTGGGGCAGCATATTCTCATGCATTCGGAAATCCTCAAAAGCCTTTTGCTCTGTACTCCCCACATAGACAAGCTGCCCGCTCCCGCTCTGCCTGGCATCGGCGATCGTAAAATTCACTTCCCTGAAAATCTGATTCAATTCCCGCCAGTCAAAGCCCGGGCGGCTGATGCCAACCGTAACCGATACCCCATTGCTGTTGTGCATATATTCCTGGACAAATTTCATTTGTTTGTCGATACTGCTTCTTTTATCTATAGGCGGATTAACAAGAATAACCACAACCTGGTCCGGTCTAACCTTCGAGACCAGAAGGTTGCCAAAATCTTGCAAAGCCACTGAAGCAGATTGCAGTAGAGCTGAACCAAGCATTAGCTTGCTCTGGGCATTGCCGGCAGCAGAATCCGAATAGTTATCGAGGACAGCCGTAATTAATTGGATTCCCTCCGTTGGCCGGTTCGGCAAATTGAGCAGCTGACACCAGGAGCGCAAGGCTTCCTCCTCCATCGGCTCTTCCTCCAGAATATCGAAGATAAACGTATCCTTCAGCATTCCCTGGCTGTCCGAGACTATTTCCTTGAGCTTTACGGTCTGTTCATTGATTTGGGTTATACTCTCAATCGTTTGCCTGAAAGCCGTCAGTTTACGTTCTATCTCAGATAATTTGAGAGGCTTGAGCACATATCCCTTTGCCCCTACTTCAATCGCTTCCTGCGCAAATTCGAATTCATTATACCCGCTAATAACCAGAATCTGAATGTCCGGATGAATCAATTTGGCTTCAGCAGCAAGCTCAATGCCGTTCATACCGGGCATCGATACATCGGTTATCAGCACATCGATTCGACCCGCTTCAAGAATAGGTATCGCCTCTTCACCTGACTCCGCTGTGAGCGGGGTCGTGTAACCAAGCTTAGTCCAAGGAATATGCTTAACCAATCCATGAACATGTGACGGCTCGTCATCTACAATAAGTGCTTGCAGCAAGATTATCCCTCCCGTTGAATATGAGGCTTATGCGTATAGACAGGCATTGTGATCGTAATGACCGTTCCAATCTCAGGGTTACTCTCGACATTTAAGGAGCCGGTGTCGCCAAAATACATATGAAGACGTTCTCTAATGTTTAACAATCCAAACCCGTTGCCTTTACCCGCTTTTTTTCCATTCCGGATAAAGGCCAGCGTCTCGGCATCCATCCCGACACCATTGTCTCTGACTTCATATTGAACCTGATTATTTAATCGTTGAATACGAATTGCGATATTAGCATGAGGCCGGGTAAAAATCTTGCCGTGAATATAAGAATTCTCAACGATAGGCTGCAAAATCAGCTTGATCGAGTAGAGTTCCAGCACATCCTCGTCAATCTCCCAATCGATACGGACACGATCCGGATAGCGCAGCTGCTGGATATCCAGATAAGCCTTCACATGCTCCAGTTCTTTATGAATAAGCGTCACATTAGACGTATTGTCAAGGGCGAACCGGTAAAAGGTCGTCAACGCTTCAATCGTCTCTACCTGAGTCTGATCTCCTTGATCAAGAGCACGCCATTGAAGCAAACTAAGCGAATTATAAATAAAGTGCGGATTGATCTGAGCTTGGAGTGCCCGGAATGAAGATTCCTTCTCTTGTAATTTGGCGCTGCTTAGCATTTCAATAACAGAGCCCAGCTTACCCGTCATCTGGTTAAACATCATCTCCAGATCCCCAAGCTCGTCTCTGCTCCTGCTTTGTACGGTTACGTCAAAATCCCCTTCGGCTATATCACTCATCCGGTGACCCAGCTTATGAATACGGAAAACAACGTTTTTCAGAACGATCATAACCAGAAACATGGAGAAAAACAGGAAAAAGACCGTGATCGCAACAATACTGTACACAATTAAGGCGGATTGCTTCTCCATTTGACGCATTTGGATAAGCGCGGCGACCTTCCACTCGCCATTGATGTGACGAACCGTAAAATATTCGCCGTTATTGGTCAGGCTCTCGGCCCCGCCAACGCTCGCCCAAAGCCCGGACAGCGATGTCGCTTCAACCGGCTGGCCGATCAGTGAACGATCTGAGGCAGCGATAATCCGGTCATTTTCATCTAATAAATACAGACTGCCTGAGCCTTTGAAAGGGCGGTCCATCAGCTCGCCAAATACGCTGTTATAATCGAGAAGCATATAAATGGCACCATAGCTATAGCCCGTAGCGTTCGTAATTTTTCGGGAAACCGCAAGCTGTGCGTGTTCACCGGGTGCATCAGACCATTGCAGGGCAATGGGCGAAGCCATTACGCTTTCATACCAGGACTTCTCATCGGTATGATTTAACGGTCTGTCAGACGGTTTCCATAACAATCCTCCATCCTCCGTAAGCGTCTCATTGTCATGATAAATCCGAAAGTTTTCAATACCGGGCAAATAGCGGCTCATCACCTGAAAAGAACGATCAATGTAATTCACCGATTCGAGCTGTTCATTCCAACTCGCATAGGTCCGGCTCAGCCTGGAAATAAGCTCTCCGTCCGTTCCCGTCCGGTTCGCAAGAAGATCGTAGCTCTGCTTGCGGAACTCAACGCTCTGCGTCGTCTGACGAACGGCTTCATTAATGGTGACGATATAATTGTCCCTGACGTTTTGAAGGGCCAAATATCCTGCGCCAACTCCTAAAATAATCGTAGGAATAACCACGATTAGTCCGTAGAGCAGAACAATTTTGCCGCGCAGACTCATCTTACGGGTCAATCGGATCGTATTTCTCTCAATCCAGCGTCGCATCAGGCATTTCTCCCATTCTTTGCCCGGAATCTGTAATCGGCCGGGAAACTGCAAAGGGAGCATCCCCGTAATAGGGCTGCTCCTCGATATGCGTTTATCTTGTCTTATTTCGTGCTCATTGCTTGATATAACTCATTCCATTCTGCCTTAAGCTCGCTCCAATGGCCCCGTTTCTCAAGGGCAGAAGTAAATTCCGTCCATGCTTTCTCGAATTGGGCATCGTCCTTCGCCATAAGCAGCTTCGCGCGATACTCTTTATATACGGTGGTCAGCTCAGGCGCGTATTTCTCCCAAGCGCCGCCCGCTTTTGCTTTTACCATATCATAATTTTCCGCGACGCGAGTAGCTCCCATCTTGGCAATGTCTTGAGAGAACTCCCCTGTCTTGGCACCGCCGGCATGAAATTGCTCGCTGGTCCACCAAGCATACCATTCATTGCTGTAGTTCGAAGTCATATAGAGCTCCGGCGTCACTTGCGCTTTCTTGGCCTGATCGCCCGAGTTGCGCAGCGCTTTGTAGTTCTCATCCGTAAATGTCCACTTGCCGTAAGGTTGATCCACCCAGTCCCAGTACTTGCCTACCGGTCCTTCATTCACAACCATGTTCTGCTCCGGCTTTGGTGTTAAGGTATAATCATAGAACTTAAGAATCGCATCAAGGTTTTTCGTATTTTTACTGATATACGTGTCATATCCCGGATAAGGGTTAATGATTTGCGTAGCACCTGGCCCGCTCACGCCTTCAATCTGCGGGAAAGGAATCGGTTTGTAGAACCAGCCTGGTGCTGTCGGGCCATCCAGCTGCTCCCATAAGGAAGCGTCAAAATTCCAGAAGCTGCCGATGTTCATGGCATAACGGCCATTTTTGTTCTTCTCGATGTAGCGTTCACTCTTATCGGTTAATGCCTCCGGATCAACGAGCTTGTCACGATATAGACTGTTCATCCACTTGTAAGCAGCTTTGAAGCCTGGATTGTCATACATAAAGACAAAGTTGTCGCCATCTTGTTTCACCGGAGTAACACCGCCAGCCGATGCAACCGTCACGCCGAATGCAGCCAGGACCGCATTCTCATCGTTCTTATCCGTAAGAATACCTAGAGGCAGCATGCTCTTGCCTGACTCATCCTTAAGCTCCGCTGCTTTCTTCAGATAAGTCTCTACGCCATCAAGGGTACTAAGATCTTTCTCCGTCATTCCAACCTTCTCCAGAATATCCGTCCGGATAAACCATGCACTGGATGACCAGCCTGGCCATGGCTCGGAAGGGTCGATATCGAAGTAAGAAGGAATCGACCAAATATGTCCGTCCGCGTCTTTCATCTGCTCCAAATATTCCTTCGGAATGGCTGCCAGACTTGGATATTTATCCGGCATATTAAAGTACTGCTCAAGAGGCTGGAGCAGGTTAGAGCGCTTCATGGCATCGTCAATAACCTGGCTGCGTCCGAAGATAGCCGCGTCATCAAAGCCTCCCGTATTAAGCTTCAGGTTAAGCGCTGTCAAAACATCGCCCTGCGTCGCTTCAAGCTGAACGTCTACACCAGGCTCCTCTGTTTTCCAATACTGCTGAACCAGACTGTCATTATTAACCGTTGCCGTCCAGCCCAGCCAAAGCTTGAACTTGCCTCCGTTGTCCGTCATTGTCGTATTTGTAGAGTTAGCCGGTTTATCCGTGTTATTCTGATCTGCATTGCTATTGCCGGAGCAGCCTGCGGTAATACTTAAAGTGGCCGCCAAGGTTAGAGCTGCGATACTGCTTTTTTTCATTTTCATGCTTTTTTCCTCCCCTTGTTTATATGAATCAATCAATTGGTATATGGTAGATCAATTATACCCAAGTTGAAAAGTCTTAGAATTCGAGAGCAAGTCAGCCTTTGACCGAACCAATCAAAACGCCTTTGGCGAAATACTTCTGCAGGAACGGATAAATCGCGAGAATCGGAAGCGCGCTGATCATAACCGTAGCCATCTTAACCGACATCAGCGTAATATTATCCATCGAGCTCCGTGCCAACGCTTCCTGATTTTGATTCGAGCTCATGATCGCAGACAAATCTTGTGCTGTCAGCAGCTGCTGCAGGAAGGTTTGAACCGGAATCAGATTCTGGCTGGTCACATAGAAGGCTCCCGAGAACCAGTCATTCCAATGACCAACAGCCGTAAAGAGTCCAAGAGCGGCAAGCATCGGCTTCGACAGCGGCACGACAATCTGAATCAGAATCCGAACGGGGCCGGCGCCGTCCAGCTCGGCAGACTCGAACAACGCTTCGGGAATGCCTTGTATAAACTTTTGCATAACAAACATATTCCACGCTGAGAAGAGCCCCGGGATGACATACACCCAAAACGTATTGGTCAGTCCAAGTTTAAACAATTGAATGTAGAAGGGAATGAGTCCCCCGCTAAACAGCATGGTCAAGAGAATATAAGTTAAGATGCCGTTACGGAACGGAAGACGTTTATAAGATAATCCGTAAGCGGCCGCAAGGGTAATAGCAAGTCCGCCGATTGTACCCACAACCGTTCTTGCAATGGTAATCAAATAAGCATGGCGGATGACCTGATTACCAAGAACAATTTCATAGTTAATCCAGGTAAATGACCGCGGCCAGAGATAAACACCGCCCTTTGCGGCATCTGCCCCGGTATTAAGCGAGATCGCCAGCATATAAACAAATGGATATATAATGGAAACGCACATTAGTAATAGGAGGATTACGATAATTCCTTGTCCGATTCGTTCCAGTGCCGTTGCTTTCATCTGTCACCACAGCCCCTCACCGTTGATTTTCTTGGAGAATGCGTTCGTCGTCACGACGAGCAGGAGACTAATGAGCGATGACACTAGACCAACCGCAGTTGCCATTCCGAAATATCCTTGCTGTAGCCCATTACGAAGCACATAGGTATCGAGAACATCGGCCACTTCCTGGTTTGCCGAATTCATCATCGGATAGATCTGATCCATCCCCACCGTAATTAAACTCGGTATGCTCAGGATCAGGACAATCGATATCGTTGGCAGAATGCCCGGAAATGTAATATGCCGCATCTGTGCAAACTTCCCTGCTCCTTCAACCTTCGCCGCTTCATAAAGCTGCGGATCAATGGTGGAGATTGCCGCTAGGTAGAGAATGGTGTTCCAACCCACCTCTTTCCATAGTCCGCTGGATACAATCATGGGTCGGAACCATTCATTCGTGCCAAGGAAGAAGATGGGCTCTCCGCCAGCGCGTCCAATGAGGTCATTCACAAGTCCGCCGTCTAGCGTTAAGAAAGATTGCAGGATATAAGCCACCACTATCCACGAGAAGAAATGCGGCAGATAGCTGACCGATTGCACGAATTTTTTGAAGAACGGATGCGTTACTTCATTAATCATAAGTGCGAGGAGAATCGGCATCGGGAAACCAAAGACAAATTTCAAAACCGAAATATAAAGGGTGTTCTGAACTACCTTCCAGAATTGCGGCTCATGAACAAACGAGAAATTATCAAATCCAGTCCAGCTGCTGTCCCAGATCGATGTGCCGATGGAGAAGTTTTTGAACGCAATCTGAATGCCCAGCATCGGAATATAGTTGAATAGAAACAGCAGCACAACCGCGGGCAAAATCATCAGGTATTGCCAGCGGTATTTATACATCTTCGCTATCATGGATGTCCTCCTCCTTATCTACACCTTCATTCTACCGGCAGCGCAAAAAGGGAGAAACGTAACAACGATTAGATTTCTATCGATTTGAGAAGATGTTTACAACGTCTATAACAAAAACAAGCAGCGCGAAGACGCTGCTTGTTCCCTTTACTCCTTATCTCTCATCCGGAATTCGCACCGTGAACGTTGTGCCTTCCCGGGGTCTGCTCTCTGCCTCTATCGTTCCTCCATGCAGCAGTACAATCTTCTGCGTAATCGACAAGCCGCTTAAGAAAACAGCCCTGGCTCAAGTCTTTAGACTTGTGCAAGGGCTGTTTCTCTGCGAATAACAAACAGAATCCACCATCCTAACAGCCCGCCGAGACCGTTCAGAATAAGATCATCGACATCAAAGCTGCCCATAGCGAAGATGAACTGCGAGCATTCCAATGCCAGGCTTATGCCAAAAGATAATGTGACCGCGCCAAGAAAGGAGATGGTTGTACTATGTTTCGTCCATAGGCCAACAAGAATTCCGCAAGGCAGGAATATGGCAATATTACCAAAGAAATTAATCTGGTCATTACGATCCGACAGCCGGTGAAGGTTTTGTGAGATCGATTCGAAAGGTGTAAAATTAGCCCGCTGCAGCCCGTATTGCATATATTCGGGATATTCTAACGTCCAGTGAAGCTGCTGCCATAGATGCGCTATGTTAACCGAACCGAACTTAAATAAGATCACCTTGAGCAAAAGGTATAGATAAAATAAAAAGAGAACCGATAGGATGCTTCCTTTTGTGTACTTCATTCTTGATCCCTGCCTTTCTGATAAGCCAGTTGCTTGACTTATTCAGAATAAGACGCATTGCTTAAAAAATAAGCAGGGCAAATCTAAAATTTTTCTTAATTATCCTCCGCCCAGCATTGGGTCTCAGTCGTGACCGTCTCGCCAGATTGCAGGGATTGCTGCATCATTAATGCCAGATAATGATCCTGGCATGCTTCCGCCAGGCTATAGAAATCTTCTCCGCCGGCAGCATAGACGCTCATCCGTTCCAAGCAGGCAGCCACTGCAATCTCGTCGTCGGTCAAACGCGCCGGCGCTGTGGTGTTCCTGTAGACAACCTGTTCGCCGCAGTGCAGGCTCTTCAAGTAGTACCCTTCCAAATTGCCGTCCAGACCCGCTTGCTGACGGGTCAGCTGCAGATGGACCGGGGTCAGGTGATCGAGCAGGTAACGGACATCAAAGTTGTTAATTTCGCCCCGTTCTCCTCTCACAAGCAGACGCGGTGAACGGATCCACGAGAAATACTGGTCGCCGGTAAAATCGTAGACGCCGTACTTTCCGCCAAAATCGAAGGAGGCCATAACCTGCTGCGATTGTACGATGCGGCTCTCTTCCGGCGGACCGGAACGGCCTGGGCCCCCGATAATCGGCGACGTGAAGGACGTGGCACGAATAGCCGCGTTTTCGAAGCCAATGCCAAGGAAGCGGCGCATCAGGCTGATGCCATGATAATCGTGCGCAGCCGACACTTGTGCCTGCGTCACCTCGCCAAGCTTGCCGGAACGGACAATGGCCAGCCTCCCGGCATGATTCGGCTGGAAGGCATACTGCTCCGCAACCTGGATACGCCCTTTTCCGCCGACCTGCCGGTATAACGCAATGAGATCCTCCAGCTTCTCGGCAGGAGGTGTCTCGCACAGCACGGGAACATCCCTGCTGGAGAGCTCCAGTATCACATCCGGCGCAACCTTCCTCGGTACACTGACAACCGCGAACGACAGTGACGCACCTTCCAGCATCGCTTCGATCGTGCGGAATGTGGACACTCCCCATGTCTGCTCGAATGCTTTGCCTTTCTCCCCATCGCGCACGACGACGCCCGCGACTTCAAACAGTTCGGGCAAAGCCTTTGCAATACGCAGGAAAAACTCGCTGCGCCAGCCGCCTCCTATAATGCCAAACCGTACTATGCTCATAAAATCACCTCTTCCCCAGTATATCAGTAACTTGTCCTTCATAAAAACAATCATAAAGGCCCGTAGTCCGGAAGTGTTCCGAACCCGCGGGCCTTTGAGTCAAGCCGAACAATCAGCCTGAGGTTTTTTCATCCAGATGGTTATACCGGGAATCATTACTTGGCACCGCTGCCGACTGCCGGATCGTTAGAGATGGAGGGAGCACAATTCTCTCGGCCTCTTCTCCCGGCTGTCCGATCTGACGGACCAGAAGCTGTACAGCCTTCTGCCCCATCTGTTCGATTGGTTGGGCAATCGTTGTCAGCGGCGGATCCGTTACGGAAGCGAGTACCGTATCGTCAAATCCAATAATGGAGCAGTCCTGCGGAATCCGCATGCCCATTTCCTTGGCCGCCCGCAGTGCACCAATCGCAAGAAGGTCGTTGCAGCAAAAGATCGCGGTTGGACGGTCCTTCATTTGGAGCAGCTCCATCGCTCTGTCCTTGCCGTCTTTATGACCGCAGCTGACGACGAATAGCGGTTCCAGGAATACGCCTGCTGCTTCGGCAGTCTGTCTAAACCCACGCACGCGTTCTCTGCTGCTGCTGATTGATTCCTGTTCGGCCAGCACCGCGAGCCGGCTATGGCCAAGCGAGATCAAATGCTCTGCCGCTGCTGCGCCTCCCGCATAATCGTCCACAACAACGGACGGAACCGCAACCGAAGGAAATTCCCGGGCGAGCAGCGCAACCGGAACTCCGCCCTGGAGTAAAGGGTTCAATACGGACAGCTCTTTCATACCCGTGCTGATAATGACGCCGTCTACATTCTTCTGCTGCAGCAGCGCGGCATAATGCCGGGCCTTCTCGTCCTTGTTATCCGTGCTGCAAATAAAGACGCTGTATCCGTGGCGCTGCCCTTCATCCTCAACGGCCCTCGCAATCTCGGCGAAGAAAGGATTCGAGATGTCCGGCACGAGCAAACCAAATGCATACGTCTTCTTGCCGGTAAGGGCAGTAGCAATCATGCTTGGCTTGTAGCCCATGCGCACCATGATCTGCCTGATCTCTTCCCGGCGTTCTTCGCTGATTTTTCCTTTGCCGTTAATGACAAGTGATACCGTTGCAATCGATACGCCGGCTTCCTTAGCTACATCATATATGGTCGCTTTCATCATGGGCAGTCTCCATTCGCACGTAACATATTTAAGTCCATTATGCGCGTTAAGGAGAGCGCTTTCAACGGTTATCTGGAATAAATGAAAATTGCTCTTATGAACTTATATTTTCTACTTCAACCGAGAGGACATTCTTTAAACGGCGCATCTCATCATAGACAGAGGTCGTCGGATAGAGATCCCCGGACGACAGGACGAGCCGGATTTCCTTTCGGCCATCTCCAATGTCTTTGATTGTTGTATGCTTGATCTGATGATCGGACCGGATGTTCTCGAGCATTCCGCCGAGCTCCGCCGAACGGTCGAAGGTCATGCAGACCGATACGTCACGCTCACGCAGCTTCGACGGACCCAATGCGCGAACGGCAAGCGGCACCAGATTAACGGCAAGAATAATAATGCCGGCTGCAGTAAAAGCTTCCTTGTAAAAGCCGGCACCTGCCGCTATGCCAAGCGCCGAAGCGGACCAAACCATAGCGGCTGTCGTCAGGCCGGAAATCACATCATTGTTCCGCCTCAGAATAACTCCGGCGCATATAAAGCCAACGCCGCTCACGATTTGCGCAGCCAGACGCATTGGATCCATGTTGGTCATTCCCGGATGGGAAAGCGAAGCTGCCGCTTCAATGGAGACCATCGTAATGAGGCAGCTTGCGACCGATATAACCATACTCGTCTTGATCCCAAGGGGCTTATGCCGGAGCTGGCGGTCCACCCCGATCAGCAGACCAAGGGCTAATGCCGCACCAAGCTTAATTGCAAACAACGCTTCTCCCCCTTTCTGAGCTTGCTAACCGGCAGGCTTTCTTGCACCGTTTAGCAAGCTGACTTCCACGCCGGCAAGCATCATAATGCCGATGCCATGATTATCGTTAACGACCGTGCGCAAGTCGTACATATAATAATCCGGGGAGAAAGAGTACCTCGAGCCGCTGCATACGCCGTGCACATTGCCCGAACGGTCAATCGCTTTTTCGGTTAATCCCCTCCACGCCTTCCTTGCCGCAGCCGCATAATCGCGATTGCCCGGCAGCCAGCCAAAGCGGATACCGCGGGCGAAAGCGTAAGCGAACATCGCGGTACAAGAAGCTTCTTCATAGGCTTCCGGTTCGTTTAATACCTGTCTCCATAAGCCCGAGCTTCCCTGTAGGTCGGCAACCCCGGAACACATCGTCCGGAAGAAATCGAGCAGCGCATCGCGATTCGGATGATCTTCCGGCAAACGTTCAAGCAATTCGGAGAGGGAGAACAACACCCACCCGTTGCCCCGTCCCCAAGGCACTCTGGTGGCCTGGCCGTATTTGAAATCATACACGTGCGACATAATCCGTTCTTCTTCCATAAACAGGTAATGTCGGAACAGCAAAAACTGCCGTGCTGCTTCATCTAACGCTTCACGATTTCCGCTGATGACCGCATAACGAGTCAGGAAAGGCCCGCTCATATACAGATCATCTGCCCAAAGCGTGTTGTCGAAATACTCCCCTTCGCTCAGCCGGAAGAAGGCGCCGTCCTCTCTACGTTCCAGCCGCTTCAGCATAAAGTCCGCGACCTTATCCGCAATACGCCGGAATATGCCGTCACCTTCCTGCAAATGTGCTTCCAGCATCGCAGAGCCAAACGAGCCGCAATTGTCCAGCATCCGCATCAGCACCAGTTGATGATTGACGCTAGGGAAGCCGTATTCCTGGCGGTCCCACAAGGAGTAATCGTACATATCCGTGCAAGTGCGGATATGCGACAGCGCATAATTGGACCAATCCTCGCGGTTTAATTCCCTCGCCGTACGCAGCAATCCATACATGGTGACGCCAAGCGGATAATCCCACCGGCCATAATTGGTGGCAGTTCCTACGGTCCATTTGTTGCTCAGCATCGCGTTCTCGTAGAACGGACGAAGACGGGTCTGAGGCATATCCAGCTCCCAATAGGTGCTGCCGGAAGGCTGTCCGTTAAGATCAGCAGCAGGCAGGAGGGTAGACACCTGGCCTATCATAGAGGCATCCAGCTCCGTATTTGCAGCAATTGGCCCGGCATAAAGCCATGAGCCGCCGTAACCGTGAATGTGTACAGGCTGTTCCAAAGCAAGCGGCTTGCCGTCTGCCGAAGCCCTCAGCTCGAAGCCCCAGCCCCGCGCACCGCTTTCCGTACGGATCAATAGATGACCTTTGCCATCCTCCGGCTTCAAACTTTCACGGAAAGCTCCCGCTTCAGCCAGACTGAGCACAAGCTTGCCGTCCAGCCACACCGAAGCCGGTCCAAATACACATCCTTCCAGCACAAGAGAATCTGCTGCCCCCGATACCGGAAGCTGTGTCCAGCCATAGCCGGCAACCGTTGTCTCCGGACTCCCGTACAGACGCTCCAGGTTCGGCTTTGCTTCCTCCTCTTCCCGCCACTTCGTGCGAGGAAGCCAGCGGATGCCAGTCTCCTCTTCCGGCTGACGATCATCAGGGAAATTCCCTTCTCCGTAACAGGACTTCTTCACCGGCTCCGAGAATACCCATCCGGCACTTCCTTCACGGCCGGAAAATGGAGCAAGCACGTTCAAAATCCGCACCTTCGCTTCATCTGCTCCAAATCGGCAGCCGAAGCCTGCAGGCGTCCGCCTTGCTTCGATCAAAATCCGGTTCCACCCTTTGGCGAGCAGCATCGGAATAACAACGCGGGCATCCGGCTTCATCTCTTCCACTGCAGACGTACGGAATAACGGCTGATCGTTCATATATAACCGTATTGGACCGATAGGCTCCAGATTACAATCAATGGAGCGCTCATTGTCGCTCCACACAAGTCCGTACACGTAAGCGTAATCGCCGTTTGCCGCTTGCGGCCAGCGGGAAGTCAGCTCCATGTCGTACAAGCCTTCTTCATTTTGCAGAATGCCCTGATGCGAGAAGGCGCGACAGGCAAACGGAATTGGCGGATTGGCGCCGACATAACGGCTGGCCACCAGCTCCAGAATGCGGCGTTCCTCATCGCCAAACGCATACCTCGCGCTGTCCCGGGGCTCTATATATACGGTCATTGTCCGTTCCTCCCCATACCATCCGCTGATTGCGACAGTCGAATATGGAACGTCCGCTCATATGGCGTTAGCACGTTTACGACAAGGGTCTGGCAGTCAGCCGGATAGGAAGCTCCGCGGATGGATTTCATCCGGTGCTCGTGCGCGCCGCCGTCCAGCTCGATCCAGTCGTCGCCGGCCTTGAAGGTCACCGTACCGTCCTTCCAAAACTCGGAGCCCGCTTCGGCAGTTGACCGCTCACCTCCGCTGAATTCCCCATCCTTCCCGAATATGAAGGAAATCTGGGTCATCAGCACATCCGGCTTGTCGCAGCTTACGCGAAGTTTCCAGCCGTCTCCGGTTTCAGTCAACTCCACTTGCACCTGATGCTGCTGCAAATGCGTAACTTCACGCAGCTGATGCGGAAGCAGATACCAAGGACTGACCTGGCCTGCCGCAAATTCCGGCAGCCTGTCGGTTGCAATCGGACCGTAGTAGCCTTTCGCCTCTGTTCCGGAAAGCAGGTAGCCGTTATCCAGCTGTTCCATCCCGTTCATCTTGATAAAGCCCGGCTCAAACGTGCTGCTCACCTGTACGCCAAGCAGCTTTGCTTTCCCATGCCGCAGCGCAAAGAAAGAATTAGTTTCCGCCATAACCGTTACACTGGTGTGACCATCCCGCTGCCGGGCAACCGGAGCGCCAAACTCGGGATGAAGACGGCTGTGGTAGATCTTCCCGCCATGTCCGGCCGAGTCCATCTGGCTTAAATAATGCTTCCTGTCGAATTGCCCGTTAATGACTACCTTGTATGGATCAGGCAATTTGCCCGGCTTAACCGCAGTTTCGCGCAATTCAGGGTGAAGCAACAAGCCTAGCAAAGCGTTATTCGGAATCGCTCCCGGATGGGTAGAACAGTCAGCTCCTAATTCTGCAAGCGCCGCAAACAGCGGATCCTTGTCATACTCCGCCATCAGGCAGGATACCAGCAAATAACCGGACATATCATATGGATGGCCAAAGTCCTGCCGGCCGGAATAATCCGTTACCACCTCCCCGTCCGGATGGATCAGATAAGCCATCATTCGCAGGTTGCGGCGAACCGGCTCCAAGAGCTCGGGATGGCTAAGCAGCTCAGCCGTATGATACAGCATCACGTCGCTTACCCCGTTATAAATACCGTTGCTGCGTTCGGTCCATTCCCCGTCTTCCGTACAATCGATCCCTTCGGCTAGCCAGGCATCCGCTCTCGCGACAAGCTCTTCAATGCCGGTCAGCCGGTACAGGAAACCAAGGGCGGCCGTCAGGACCCAGCGGTGATTAGGGGTATGGCAGCCTCCGGTCAGCATGGCCGGAACGGACTGCTCAAGGAAGCGGCGGATATGGCTGCGAACGGAAACCAACGCCTCCCAGTCATGCTTTTCCAGCAGCTCATAAAGCTGGGCAAGCCCAACAACGGCAAAAGCCGTATCCGGAGGGGAATGCATATTCGTCCAGCCCGGCGAAATCGTGCCGTCGGCATGCTGCTGGCGGACAATAAAAGCGGCCGACAACTCCAGCCGGTACAGCAGCTGCTCGTCATGATAATATCGGGACTGTTCATCAACAAGGGCGCATCCCCAGATGGCCATGACCGCTAACGTTCCCGTATGGGTTGCAAAAGGGATCCCGCTGTCCGGATCAGCCACTCCGCCATAGAAGCGGCTTTGACTGTCCATGATTTGATTATCTGCTCCTCGTTTGACCCAGCCGTCGTTGACGGCTGCCAGCTTCTCGTACATTGTAATCATCCTTCCAAAGGTTCCTTTAAGCGATGCCTGATCGTTGCCAGCTCCGCTTCGATTCGATCCGGTATTTCCTCGTACAGTTCTTCCCATGGAACAAACAAGAGCTCCTTCTCGGCGAGTTCATAAGGGACGAATTCGAAGGTTGGCGTAAAACGGTGATATTTTTGCTGATAGGTTCGTACCAGCTCATTTGTCTTGTCGTCGTACTGCCCCTTGGCCTTATACCAATCCGGCAGGGTCAGGCCATCCAATCCGGCGTCCTGATCCGTAGCGGTTCTTGCATGGGGCAGCAGCTCGAATAGGATGGGTATTGCCGAGAAAGCATGCTTTCCCGGCTGAGAATAGAGGCTTACCGTCTTCCCGTCCAGGTTTGATCGGTCCGGAAGCAGTGCCTTCATATATTTGCCATGGAAGCTTGCCTCCGCATCCGCAACTGCGCCATCCTTATCCACGTGCACCCAGACATGCTCCAGCTCGTACAAATGCTGACTGTCATAATCCCAGTAAATAGCGAATTCAATCACATATTCAATTTCTCGCGCCAGATGTTCAAACCTGCGCGGAAAGGACGGGGAATGCCCGCCCTGCCGAATCTTGGTCACTCCCACCCGTACCGGATAGAAAGGTTCCTTCTTATCCAAATATAACCTCGGTGCGTAAGCTGCCAAGAGCTTGATGTCCATGCTCTATCCCCCGAATGCCGCTAGTTTATCGAGCAGCCGTTCATGGCTGAGTTCGATTTCCTCCGGCGTACATGCCGCCTTCAGCTCATACACCTTCACGGGAGCCGCTGCGATAATCGGGAGGAAACGGTCAAAGTAGTTCCTATCGCCGCTGTGCACGTAAGGGCACCAGTGATCCGACAAGCCCACCGTTTCATGAATATGAATGCCGACGACATGATCCTTGATCGCTTCCATTTCCCGCGCATTATCGTATAGTCCCATTCGCTCCATCATCATGCCATGGCCAAAATCGTACCATAAACCAACCCTCGCGCCTTTCAGCCGGTCGAAGACCGATTTCGCTTCTCCAAGCGTCGGCATCTGGTAGCAGCGCGAGCGTGTTTCGATTCCGATCGATACGTCCCAGCCCTTTGCGTCAATCCGGTCGCATACTTCCTCGAGACTATCTCCGATCCGTTGCAGATAGTGGCCGGCTAATGACTCCCTGCGCTCGATCATTTCGCTCCAAAGCTTGATGTAAGCGGACGATTCCGCGCCTTGCTCGTTATAAATCTTCTTGAGCTCCTGATCGATGTTGTAGTCGAAAGGAACCTCTCCCGGATGAACAACAACGGCCTTCGCCCCGTACCGGTTCGCGTATTCGGCTGAACGAATCAGCAGCTCGATTGCGCGCTGGCGCTTCTCCTCGTCGTCGAAGCCCAGCAATACCGAGTCGGTTCCGTAATCGGGATCCGCTACATGCGGGAACGTATTGTGGACGCTCGACACCCCGATTTCTGCCCGTTCAATCATCGGCTCAATTGTCGTTAACAGCTCATTTGTCACATTATAGTTCAGCTCAACATAGCGGAAGCCAAGCTCCTTGATCTCCTCGATCATTCCGCTGCCTGTATGATGCCGCTTAATATTCCAGCATGTTGAGAACGAATATTGTCCTTTGTCCTTCCCCATCACTCAAGCCCTCCAGATAAATAGCGGCGAATTGCCGCCTGTTTGCTTAACCTTTAACCGCGCCAAGCATAACGCCGCTTACGAAATAACGCTGCAGCCACGGATAGACGATCAGGATCGGTACGGTTGCGAAGATAACGCTTGCGGCTTTCAAGCTTTCCGGCTGCAGCAATTGGACTCCGCTCGCGCCTTCTGCTGACATCAATTCGCTGACCATGTTGTTTTGAACCAGCTGGTAAAGCTTTAACTGGAGCGGATACATCTCCGGACTTGTAATATACATCAGCGTATCGGTAAAACCGTTCCAGCGGCCTACTGCATAGAAGAGGCTCAGCGTTGCAATAACCGGCATCGACAGCGGCACGATAATGCTGACCAGCGTGCGGAAATAAGAGCTGCCGTCAATTTCCGCCGATTCCTCCAGTGAGTCGGGAATATTTTGAAAGAATGTAATCAAGATGATGAGATAGAACGGACTGATGAGTCCGGGCAGTACAAGGGACCAGATGGAATCCAGCAGATTCAGATTGCGCACCAGCATATATTCTGGGATAATGCCGCCGCTGAAGAACATCGTGATTACGATAATAAACATCACGCTCTTGCGGCCTTTTAATTTGGTCTTGGCAAGCGGATACGCTGCCGCAATCGACATCAGCATACAAAATACCGTGAACAGAACCGTCAGCATAACCGTGAAGCCAAGCGAACGGATCATGGACATATCCGAGAATACCTGCTCGTATGCACCCCAATTGATTTCCACTGGTAGAATACTAACCTCGCCGGACATAATGGCACGCGACGAGCTTAAGGAAATCGCAATTATATGAATAAACGGAGCCAGACATAGCAGCACGAAGAAAAGTATCGCGATCGTATTAATCGCATCAAATGTCCGGCTGGCGTGTCGATCTCTCATGTCTTATCGCTCCTTTCTCGTTTTCGATAGCATCGTTTTTTATAGAATACTTTGATCCGCCAGTTTCTTGGAGGTATAGTTCGCGCCAAGCACGAAGACCAGTCCGACAATAGCCTGGAATAAACCAACGACGGTAGCAATCGTATATTGGCCGGATTCAATGCCGATACGGTAGACGAAGGTGCTGAGCACATCCGCATAATCCCTAACGGCGGTATTGCCAATAATGTAAGGACGTTCAAATCCGATCGCAATCATATGTCCCAGATTGATAATCAGCAGAGTTACAATCGTTGGCTTCAGCGATGGAAGCGTAATGCTCCAGATCTTTCTGAGACGGCCTGCGCCATCCACGTCCGCTGCTTCAAAGAGCTCCTTATTAATACCGGTTAGAGCTGCAAGATAAATGATCGTCCCCCATCCGGCGCTTTGCCAGACGCCAACAACCAAATAAGTGATCAGCCAGTCTTTCTTGTCCGTCAGAAACGGAATCGCATCAAAGCCGATGGACGTGATGATATTGTTAATCATGCCGGACTGTGTGCCAAATACCTGGTAGACAATCCCGCCGATTATGACCCAGGAAATAAAATGCGGAATGTACAAAATCGTTTGCGACAGCTTTTTGAACCATACTATTTTCAGCTCATAGAGCATAATGGCCAGGAATAGAGGAGCCGGGAACGATACGATTAAATCCAGGAAGTTAAGCATCAATGTATTGCGCAATACCTTGTAAAAGTCGGGCATTGCAAACACTTCCCGGAATCCGTCGAAGCCGATCCACTCGCTGCCGTTAATGCCTTGGAAGAAGTTGAAATCTTTAAACGCGATTAGAATGCCGTACATCGGACCGTATTTAAAAACAATAAAGTAACTGACCGGTAAAATAAGCAAGGCATATAATTGCCAATATCTTCGTAAATAAGCGGTTCCTTTCATCCTATCCACCCCTGTCCACTTACGATCATGCCCGGAGACGTGAACGTCCAGGACGCTCATCGTCTCCAAGCCATTTCATCAATTCTGTCTTATTTCATTGCCTCGTAAGCTTTTGTGCGTTCATCCAAAATCGCTTGACCGCCGTTAGCCATATAATCCTTCATCACGGATTCAAACGTGCTTTCGAATTGGTCAGGTTTTACCATTGTTGTTTTTACAATAATTTCGTTGAACTTATCAAGAAGAGCGGTGCCGTATTTCGCTTGTGCCTCGATCGGACGGTCGAACAAGACCGGCTTGATGGTATCGGATCTGGAGACCGACAAAGCTTTGCGCGTTTCTTCCTGGAAAGCTTCCGGCATGCCGACTACATATGCTTCCACGTTCTTGTCTGCATCGCCCAGCTGCTTGCCGTTCGAGATAATCGCCATATCGCCATAGTTATAGATTCGGTTTTTCACTTCATCCGCAGCATCGGCCTTCACGATCGGAACGCCATCCTGAAGCGTATAGTTCTCGCCTTCAACGCCGTTTTGCATATCAAACAGGTTGCCCTCCGAAGCCATCCAATCAAGGTATTTGATTGCTTCCACGGCATGCTGGCTGCTCTTCGGAATCATCAGGAACATACCGATTGGCGCGTATTCCGGCTTCGGATGCTTGCCTTCCGAGTTGGTGTACACATCCACTGCGGATAACTTTGCATCCGGAATATTCTTCTGGAGCGTTGCGTACAGACCGTCCGGATAGAACGGGTTCATATCATCTTCGCTAAAGAATCCAACGAGGCCTTTAGCAGCATCTTCATTAAGCTTCTTCTTGTCTTCATCAAGGCTGAAATCAGCGCTCATAAGTCCTTCGTTATACAGTTTGTTCATGAATTGCAGGGCTTCCTTGAAGCCTGGCAGCAATACCGGATAATCACGCGATCCAAGCTGCTGTGTCAGCGTATAACGCTGCTCATCCGTTACCGGCTCGATGAAGGACCAGATCAGCGGCTCGTATTGAGCCGGTGCAAGCGACATGCCAAGCGGAATCACTTTTCCGCCGGTTTGACCCGGATCTTTTTCCTTAAACGCTTTCAGCGTCGCATACAATTCATCTGTTGTAGTCGGCACTGGCAGACTCAGCTTCTCGAGCCAATCCTGACGGACGAATGAAGAGTATTTACCCAGATGGGAGCGTTTAGCCGGAAGAGCAAATTGCTTGCCTTCATATTGGCCGTATGCCAGTGTTTCATCGCCCAGGAACTTCTTCAGGTTTGGACCGTACTGATCAAGCAGCTCGCCCAGATCTGTCAGACCGCCTTGCTGTGCGTAACGGTAGAAGGTACCCGAATCATACGTGAACACGATATCCGGAACGTCGCTGCCGCTTGCCATAAGAACGTTCAGCTTTTGAACCTCTTCCGAACGCGGGATCGGCACGAATTGCACATTGATGTTGTTAGGAGTGCCGAATTTATCCTGTACAAACTGTGTTAAGTAGTTTTTTGTAATAGAAGAACCTGCAGGAGAATTGCCCCGGTCGAATACTTCAACCTTAAGTGTAGATGCTTTGCCGCCGGAAGCCGCTTCGCCTCCTGTTGATTCGTTTGCTTTCTCGTTGCCGCCGCTATTGCTGCATGCGCTGATCAGCATCGTGCCTGCGAGCGTAGCCGTTAATAGAGTGCTGGCTGTTTTTCTTCCTCTTTTGTTAGGTTTCATTCAAATCCCAACCCCTCTTTCATCCCTTTTAGGTTTGCTTCCTGCACCCGGTGTTGTTGTTGATTGAACACGCTTACAAGCATTGCTGTCGGTCCGTGTTTGGGAAGTGGCCTCAGTATGACACGGACTGCACAATGGTGACAATAAACCAGTTTCGGCGCAGCAAACCGTTCCTCCAATCCTTTGCCCCGCAAGGCTTCTCAGGCTTAGAATAAATCATTTTCCCGATATAAACCGCAATGCAAAAAGCCCATATTAAAGCCGTTTCCCGAGATAAACATTAGAGTTAGCCGTGAAAAAGAATACAGCGGCGGTGCGAATAAATTGCTTTATCCGGACCGCCGCTGTCATCATTAATAAATCGTTATTGTCTTCATTCTGCAGTCGCTTCATCACGATTGTCCTGTACTCCCAATGCTATAGTGGAAGGACGCATCTTCAGTTTGCGGAATTCGCCCGGCGTTACGCCGGTCAACCTCTTGAACACCCGTCCGAACGTTATTGAGTTAGCATAACCAACTTGAAGGGCAATATTTTGAACCGTCTCTTCCGTTTCGGCGAGCAGACGCTCCGCCTGCTGCATCCGAAGCTGTACAAGAAAATCCACGAACTTCATATCGTATTCCAGCTTGAACAGATGACTGGCATATTTGCCGGATATTTCGAAGCGGTCACTCAAATGCTTGAGAGACAAATCCGGGTCGGCAAAGTTCTCTTGAATGTAGGCTCTTATCTCGGTAATCATCGTCTTATAGCCTTTGGCCTGGCTCATCGCTATATACGTATCATAGACATGAATCAAATAATCCGACAGGAGCTCTTTCATCTCCGGCAGCGTTGATGCTCCTCTCAGACTTACGAGCAATTCTGAAATCCGGGCACCATCCAGACATTCGTTTAACGTGTCCGACAGCTCCTTCAGCTCGCGGCTGAGCATCTGCAGGAAAAGCTGAATAAGCGATAAAATATCTTCATCCTTCATCACATCTGTTTCGAAGTGCTTGAATAGCTGCTCGAACGTATCCCGCCAGGATTCATTCGTCAGACGGAATTCCTGTACGCAAGCCGTACACTGCTGCATGTAATTATACATCCCGCGCGGCTGGTCCTGCGGAATATCGCCGCTGAAAGTAACGGCATTTCGCCCGATGGCGAATTGATATTCCATGCCGCTTAAGGCATCGCGGTAAGAATCTCCGACTCCGTTCCAGTCCTTCACGATGGAGCCGATTCCGATCGACAGGTTAAAGCGCAAATGCTCCCTTACCCATTCCTTAGCAACGATTGCCGTTTGGCGAAGCTGATCCTGCACCTGCGTCCCGGTGTGGCCTGAAGCGAATACAAAAGTGATCCGATCGGATGCCGACCACTCTCCCCAACCTTGCAGGCCTTCATTATTGGCGAGCTCCTGCATGACATTGCCTAATGCGAATTTCAATACGTTCTGCTCATGAAGGGTATTGTCCGCCTGGAAATCCTCATACCGGTTCAGTCTGACAACCATAACCGCAAACCGCCCCGTATCCGGAAGAAGATTCAGTCTGCGAAGCCGTTCCATCATTTGATCACTGCGCTGTCCATTTATGAGCTCATTAAACAGCTGCCTGCGTTGAAGCACAACGCTTTCGCGCTGCTCCTTCTCATGATCCTCCGACTGCACGATCAGATTTTCGAGCGCGCGGTCGATCATCGTCAGATCGTCCATCTTGACCGTGGTGCCGTCGCTCCCCCGCAATTGAAGCGCTTGAATCCGGTTCATCATCAGCCTGATCGGCTTGTAATTGCGCCGGGTAACCCAAATAATATACACGATCGCGACCACGAACGTCAGAACCGCGATAATAACCCATACATACGAAACAACCGATACCCAGCTGAGCAAATGGCCGGCCTGAATACCGCTCTCAAACGTCCAGCCCAGCGCCCCTGATCTGAGCGTTGTCAGCACTTTTCCGTCGGGAGCCGAGCCATCTCCCGGATAAATCGGCTGCATGGCCGCATCGGTTATCCGCATGAACGAGACCTGATGATTGGTCATGCTCCCGATTAATTGCTCTACATTGTACAAATTAATGTTAATGACCAGAATGCCGTCCTTCCCGAACGGAAGCGGCGTCTGCTTGTACATCGAAATGACCTGAACCGGCTTTAGCCCGTCGTATTCCTGGAATTTCCGGCTTCCCGACCATCCCTGGTAATCACGGTTTTCATTAGCCTTCTGGATAAATGCACGATCGCCAAACTCGGCCAGATCGGTTATGCCGCTGGATGTCAGCACGGTATTATCCGACTGCCTGTACAAATAAATCGACTCGACCAAGTCATTATTCTCGATCATCGACCGCAAGCTATGGACGACATTATATTTAATCGTTGTGGACTCGGATGCACCATTCAAATAAGCCGCATAGCTCTTGTTCGACTCGGCTTCCTTCAATACATTAAATTCCACTTCGCGCACTGCCCGTTCCACACTGTTTACGACATATCCTGTCGTGATTTTATCGGCCTTGGCCGTCTCTGAGCGGGATATTTCATTAACCGCGATAAACGACAAAAAGATGATCATGGATACGGTTAGCACCAGAATCGGAAAATAAGAAACGAGCAGCCGTAAATACCAATTGTTAAGCTTGAGCATGAATAACCTCCTGCCACGCCCGACTCTACATGTAAGCGTTATCACAAATAATGGCATAACTAAGTAAAGCGGTTTACTTGTGCCTATATTGTAGCACGGCTTACCCTGAATCGAAACCGTTTCGACAGTAAAAGTTGAAGGAAATGAACGATTTAAAAAATTTTTTTATTCCCTGTCGATTATGTCATTGTTCATTCGTCGTACATATAGAAAGACAAAATCGATATGAGAGGTTGTTGAACAATGATGGGAGCAAAAATGAATTCTTATTTGATGTCGCAAGATGCAAGAGGTCAAGCGGAGTTTTACGTACAGGCCCTGGGCGGCGAAATTCAGTTCCTCACTACATACGGTGAGACGCCCGGTACACCGGACATCATGAAGGATAAAGTGATGCATCTAAGCTTAACTGTAGCCGGTACTAATCCGTTAATGATGGCCGACACCTTCGAGCCGGTAGCGTATAACCGCAGCATTTGCATCTCGCTTAGCTATGACGATGTATCCGAAGCCACATCGGCTTATGCCAAGCTGAGCGAAGGCGGCGAAAGCAAATACCCGTTTGCTCTTCAGCCATGGGGCGCTTATTACGGAGAAGTGATTGATCCATACGGGGTCACGTGGATGATTACGAAGCAATAAAATAGAGGCTATCTCAACGTTATCAATGATGACTTTGAGATAGCCGTTTTTTTGTTATTATGGCATTTCTTTCGCGATTAATAAGGGCTGAGCCAGGCTTTTATTCTCGAACGGGGTTGTCAGCACAATTAAAGGCAACGAAAAACCGTACTTATTGCAGGCATCCAGAAATCGAGCCAACGTTCCGCTTGTCTCGGTTACCACCCTCATTAAATAATTGTATTCCCCGCTAATTCTGTATACATCAATCACTTCGGGGGACGATTCGCTAAACGCGAGAAAGTCTTTGCATTGATTCGTTTTAAACAAAACAAATGCAGTTGTATGCTTACCCAGCTTTTCCGCGGAAAACTCCGCCCGATAACCTGTTATCACCTCCTGATCCTCCAGCTTGCGGAGTCTTTCGGTGACAGCAGGCTGCGACATCGAAATCATTCGGCTCAACTCGGCAATTGGAAGCCGGGCGTTATCATGCAGTGCGGATAAGATTTTATAATCGATTTGGTCCATAAACAAAGCACCTCATTTTCATAAAGTTAATGACCAAAAACAAAGTGAAAATTAAGTTTCATGACCTATACTTCCTTACTAATCTTATTTAAAGTGTACGTTTTCTTCAATAAAATGTCATTAATAAACTAATCCGCAAGGGAGATTGATGACGATGACTAAAAACGAAATGAAGAGCAATCGCGGGGTTAACTTTTTCACAACGGGTGACGGGGTTCGTATGGCTTATCGAATGGATGGTTCGGAGACTAAGCCCGTGCTGGTTCTCGCGAATTCCATCGCTACCTCGATGAATATGTGGGACGGTCAAATCCCGGAGTTATCCGAGCATTTCCGCGTGCTGCGTTATGACTATCGCGGCCATGGTGCTTCAGATGCCCCGGCAGGAGCATATTCAATTGACCGGTTTGGCCGTGATGTCGTTGAAATGCTCGAAGCACTCAGCATCAAACGCGTTCATTTTCTTGGACTCTCATTAGGCGGAGTGGTTGGCCAATGGCTTGCCATCCATACTCCCGAGCGGATTGACCGGCTGATCCTTTCCAATACCTCCTCTTACCTGGGACCTGCATCCCTTTGGGATAGTCTGATTACTTCCGTAGAGCAAGCCGAGAACATGTCCGATTTCGCGGACATGTTCATCGGGAACTGGTTCCCTCGTCACATGATTGAGCCAGAGGGTGAAGCCGCAGCGGCATTTCGTGCCATGGTGCTTGCCACTCCTAAACAAGGCCTTGCCGGCGCCTATGCCGCCATTCGAGATCTGGATTTGCGCCGGACCGTTACATTGATCAACCGTCCGACGTTAGTCATAGCCGGCCAATACGATACCGTTACTCTTCCAAGCCACAGCGAATGGATCGCGGCCTCGGTACCAGGATCGAAGCTCGTTATGTTACCCGCCGTCCATTTGCCGAATATAGAGTTTCCGGCGGAGTATATAAGAGAGGTACTTGATTTTCTCGTTTCGAAGACCATTTAACCCCGTTAAATTGTCAGATTTGCGTGAAGATTGGATGAAATTTTACATCTAAGATTGATTTCAGTTTCATATCGTTTTATAAAGAGGATAAGTGCAAATTTTTTCTCTCGTTTGCTACTTTAATAAGACTAATAGGAGCTGATCGTATGGACGCTACTGTTTCTTCTAACGCAGGAAAGTGCCCGGTGATGCATGGAAGTGCTACAAGTTTCAAATCTAGTGGTACTTCAAATAGAGATTGGTGGCCTAACCAGCTCAACCTGGGCATTCTGCACCAGCATGACAGAAAATCGAATCCTATGGGTGAAGACTTTGATTACGCGGAAGAATTCAAGAAGCTGGACTACCAGGCTCTTAAACAGGATCTTCGAAATTTAATGACAGACAGTCAAGAATGGTGGCCGGCCGACTTTGGACATTACGGCCCTTTCTTTATCCGTATGGCTTGGCACTCCGCAGGTACATATCGGACAGGCGATGGCCGCGGAGGCGCCGGCAGCGGCACGCAGCGTTTTGCTCCGCTTAACAGCTGGCCGGACAACGGCAACCTGGATAAGGCGCGACGCCTTCTGTGGCCAATCAAGCAAAAGTACGGCAACAAGATCTCTTGGGCCGACCTGATGATTCTGACAGGCAATGTCGCTATTGAATCCATGGGCGGCAAGACATTTGGCTTTGGCGGAGGACGAGCGGATGTCTGGCACCCGGAGGAAGATATCTACTGGGGCAATGAAAGAGAATGGCTTGGTGACAATCGTTACACAGGTGACCGCGATCTTGAAAACCCGCTTGCAGCTGTTCAAATGGGCTTGATTTATGTCAATCCGGAAGGCCCTAACGGTAAGCCCGATCCGCTTGGCAGCGCCCGCGACATTCGCGAAACGTTCGGACGCATGGGAATGAACGATGAAGAGACGGTTGCCCTGGTTGCTGGCGGCCATACATTTGGCAAGGCGCATGGTGCGGGCGATGCCGCTCTTGTTGGTCCGGATCCTGAAGCTGCCCCACTCGAAGCACAAGGACTTGGATGGCTGAGCACGCATGGCTCCGGCAAAGGACGCGACGCCATTACCAGCGGCGTGGAAGGAGCCTGGACAGCTAATCCAACTCAATGGGATAACGGCTTCTTTGACATCCTGTTCGGGTATGAATGGGAGCTTTCGAAGAGCCCGGCCGGTGCACATATCTGGGTTGCCATTGATCAGGCTGAGCATCATCTTGCACCGGATGCAGAGGATGCATCCGTCCGTGTTCCAACGATGATGACAACCGCGGACATGGCCCTGCGCGTGGATCCTGCATACGAGAAGATTGCCCGCCGTTATCATGAGAATCCGGAAGAGTTTGCCGATGCCTTTGCCCGTGCATGGTTCAAGCTGACTCATCGCGACATGGGTCCCCGTGCAAGATACTTAGGCCCTGAGGTTCCAACAGAAGAGCTGATCTGGCAGGATGTTGTACCGGCTGCCGACTATACTTTAAACGATGAAGAAGTAGCTGAACTGAAGGCCAAAATATTGGATTCAGGTCTTACCATCAGTGAGCTCGTAACAACGGCATGGGCTTCGGCCAGCACCTTCCGCATCTCCGATATGCGCGGCGGTGCCAATGGTGCCCGCATCCGTCTTGCTCCGCAGCAGGATTGGGATGTGAATCAGCCTCAGCAGCTTACTAAAGTGCTTACCATCCTGGAGGGCATTCAAGAGGAGCTGGACAAGAAAGTCAGTCTTGCCGATCTGATTGTTCTGGGAGGCAGCGCCGCAGTCGAAAAAGCCGCGCAAGACGCTGGCTTTACGATTACGGTTCCTTTCACTCCGGGCCGCGGCGATGCGACGCAGGAACAAACCGATGTAGACAGCTTTGCCGTGCTGGAGCCCGTTGCCGATGGCTTCCGCAATTATCTGAAGAAGCAGTACAGTGTAAGTGCCGAAGAGCTCCTAGTAGACAAAGCTCAGCTGCTGAACCTTACCGCACCGGAGATGACTGCTCTAGTTGGCGGCCTGCGTGTTCTTGGCACGAACTACGGCGGTACCCAGCATGGCGTGTTTACAGAACGTGTTGGCACGCTTACGAACGACTTCTTTGTGAAGCTGCTCGACATGAATATTGCGTGGGAGCCTAGAGACGGCGGCGTTTACTACGGACGCAACCGCACGACCGGCCGAGTCGACCGCACAGCAACCAGAGTCGACCTGGTATTTGGCTCCAACTCCGTTCTGCGTGCCATTGCGGAACTGTATGCCCAAGACGATAACCAAGAAAAGTTTGTACGTGACTTTGCTGCGGCATGGGTCAAAGTCATGAATGCCGATCGTTACGATCTTCAAGCGAACTAATAAAAAAATATAAATATAATCAGCCTGTTGAGATTACTCAACAGGCTGATTTCTTGTTGTTACGCGAGCGTCTCCTATCATGTATGACAGTAACGAGTGTTACGCCTTGAAGCTTGGCGTGAGGAGCGATTTCCCACGATATTCTCGACGGCTTGACCAAAAAAATGTCCGGACGATCTAAAATCATGTCCTGTTTCTCGCGTAATGGAAATGATTAACTATACCTGAATACAAACTCAGTGCGAAGGGTTGGTGTAATGATGAAATTTCGTGTAAACGCTATCAAAAGTTTGGCATTATTCCTGTTATTGCTTCTTGTCCTTCCGGGAGCAGCAAGCGCAACGCCCTCCAAGCAAAGCGGAAACTTTTACAACGTCATTTTTCAGGATGGCGCAGACCCATGGATCTACAAGCATACCGACGGCTTCTATTACTTTACGAAGACGACGGGCGGTGACGTAACGATCTGGAAGTCCAAGTCGCTTACCGGGGTAGATGCAGGCACCAAGAAAGTCATTTCAACCGGATGCTGCAACGTCTGGGCTCCCGAAATTCATTACATCAACAATGCCTGGTACATCTATTACGCCAAAGATGACGGCAACAACGATAATCATCGCATGTACGTATTGGAGAACACTTCTGCAGATCCAATGACGGGTACATGGGTCAATAAGGGACAAATTACGGATTCCACCAACCGTTGGGCCATCGACGGAACTGTACTGCAGGTAAATAATAATTTGTATTTCATTTGGTCGGGATGGGAAGGAACAACAAATGTCTCGCAGAAGCTGTACATAGCCCATATGAGCAATCCATGGACGATCGACTCAGCGCGGGTCGAAATTGCACATCCAACCTATTCATGGGAGACCAATACCTCCCCTTCCGTTAACGAAGGACCTCAGGTCATCGTCCGCAACGGTGTCGTTAGTCTCGTCTACTCTGCAAGCGGGAGCTGGACTGATGGTTATTGCTTAGGGCTCATTACGGCGAATACGGGCAGCAATCTTCTGCAGGCTTCATCATGGACAAAACGAAACCAGCCGATCTTCCAATCCGGCAACGGCTTATACGGTCCCGGACATCATTCCTTCACGAAATCACCGGACGGTACGGAAGATTGGATCGTTTATCATACGGCCAAATACGCCGGAGGCGGATGGAATAGAGAAATCCGCGCACAGAAGTTCACCTGGAACACGGATAACACTCCAAATCTCGGAGCTCCCGCAGCTCCTAACACGCCTATTGCCATTCCTTCAGGAGACACGGTCCGCAGCCGTTACGAAGGAGAGGCAGGTGTATTCGGAGGCGTCGCTTATGCTTCCTCCAGCCCGAACGGCTCTGGCGGAAGCAAAGCCGGACATATCGATACGGCAAACAGTTATGTAGAGTTTGACGTATATGCGGCAACTGCCGGAGATTATGTGATGTCCGCCCGCACCGGCAATGGGACAACAGGATTGGACTGGTCATTCCTCGTTATGACAGTCAATAACACAAGCACAAGCAACCTGTATATTGCAAATAAAGGCTGGGAGAACTGGGGCGCCTCGGTCGCACGTCTAACGCTAAATGCAGGCTGGAACAAAATTCGCTTCTCCAAAGGCGATGGCTACGGTGAACTCGACTGCTTCGACCTGTTCAAAGCTTAGTCTCTCCAAAGCGGCTCGCGATCAAGGCGAGGTGATTATCGTCCAATCTTCCCTTCTTTCTGATCGGCAAGAGATGCAGGTACTCTATGAACACAAGCAGCCGGCCTTAATAATAAGGCCGGCTGCTGCTTAATTTGCATTTGTAATGAGCTAGTGCAATTGGTCTGGGAGGGTCATCTTGTCCCCCTTCACTTGCTGCGTTTTCCAAAGAAAAGTTGACTCACACGTTTAGAGAAATCTTCTATTCCAAAGCTTGCCGCATCAATCCGGTTATACCAGTTCGTTATGGTTTCCAAAATCCATGCTGGCACCTGCATTTCGCTTATCAGGGGATAAAAATGTTTGTAGGTCCACACCAAGTGTTCCCAACGGCTATCGTTACCTTCCTTGATATATTCCGATACATCAAGGACTTTACCTCTTCCCTCTTGCAAAAGAACATTTTTCAGATGAATATCCCTTGGGTTCAGCCCCTGACTACGGACAAACTCTCGGGCATTTTCAACGTCTTGGATCACTTGCTCTGAAACTCGGACACCTTGTATAAGACAGTCATATAAGGTAACTCCTTGTTCGAAACTTAATACCAGATAGTTAGGTCCCGTTCCATAACAATGGGGGAAATACGATGATCCTTCTAAGCGTTTATATATATCTGCCTCCACTTCCTTTTTCTCTAATGACTGAGTGGAATACACTTTATAGGCGTAATTAGGAGTGTCAGGGTAATAAAAAACCGCGGCATCCGTTCCGATGCCGATGCAACGCAGATTTTCCGAAAAACCAATGACGGAAACAGGCTTATTGTTCTCATGCCCAACAACCTCAATATTCCTCAATGCTTCCTCAACTTGTTTCCAGTCTTCAATCATAAATATCTCTCCTTCTTGCTTTGGCATTAATTACGTCGAAGGGTTATGGGTTCCTGCTCACGATTCGGAGGGGCATTAATATAGAAGCTGGTTTGAGGGTCCCGTTCAATATAACTCTAATCGATATACTCAATAATGGGTTTGAATGCCCGGTACTCCTCGTAAAATTGAATATAATCACCTTTTGACAAAATAGCGGAAACCGCCAAACGGAAAATGATTGCCCGGATAATCATCTCTCTATATCGTTCATCAACCGGAAGAAGGGCAATCTCAGAAACCTCGCTCCCTTGCCATGCGATACAATCACAAACTAAAATGGCCTCCGCATATTCAACCGGGGCAATAGTTGGTGAAAAATCAATGACTAACGGACTTAGACCTTGATCAAAAAGGATATTTCCCGATAAATCGCTATGTACAATCTGTACTTTATATCGCTTTTTTAGGCTTACCCTTCCAAGTAAATCAATTAAACATAGCTTTATCTCTTTAGGCAGTTCTCTTGGCAATTCATCTAATTGCCATGCTATTCGATGCCCCTTGGACCAAGGATTGTCGGCAGGAGGATAATCCATAGTAGCTACCGTAGACAGATCGCGGTGGAGCAGCCTCGATACCTGAAGCTTTTCTTCTACGCGCCCTTTCATGTCCTGGCCCGTTTCATAATGAGTGCAAGCCACTCCTTTACTTACGAAAGTACCGTATTTACTTCTTATAGGTTTGGATACCCTATAACCTTGAGGATTGATTTGGTGCATAACATTTAGTAACCATTCGCAGTGCTTCACATCATCCACAGGTTTTAATACGGCATTGCTGACTCTTACAGAAGTATTCTGCCCACCTTCTAATGCCACAATATCCCCGCTAAGATTAAATGAATGTAGAATTTCTTCGGATAGCCCCATGTGTCACCTTTCTTACATCCTATTATTTAGTTGATCCCTACTATTATTTCAATTAATCTCTTAAATAATCCTGCCCCGTTGGATGCCGCGCATGCCGCTTCTTCCGGTGAAATGATTTATCATAAGCATTGAAGTTATACGCAACAAATGGTTAATGGGTTCGTATTAGTGACCGGGAGGTGAATTAACGAAGAGCCTGAACTATCCGAAGGAGCTCTCCGTTATACCAAAATAGCCTCGATGATATGCATTGTTTTTCTCACACTCATCATTGTACTTATAATCATTTTCTAATCAGGGGGATACCAGCGCCCCCTCTATTCTGTTTTTCTCTTCAATCATTATAGTATGTTGGAGCTGTGTCGCATCTTGGTTCTGCCACAAAAAGGCCGATGACATTCACCGGCCTTTTTGTACGAATTAAGTATCGCGGAGCTTTCGTATCAGTCTTCGATTGCCTGATAGACCGTAGTCCAGAAATCATGGATAAGCCGCGCTGAGTCCGGGGTTGACATTCCGACTTGGGTGAGCAGCATTCCAAAGAGCTGATTGTCCGGGTCGGCATAGGTCGAGGTGCCGCTTCCGCCGTCCCAGCCGAACTGGCCGATGGACGCGTAGTCACCACGGTAGGTGCGTACCGCCATTCCGAATCCCCAGCCGCCGTGCTGCCCTTGACCAAATGACAAATGGACGTTGTCTCTGGCCATAGCGTTTCGGGCGGCTTGCTGCTCCGGCGTGAGACGGTTGGTGGTCATCAGCTCGACGGCGGGCCGAGACAGAATCCGCTCGGTCCCGTGCATCCCGTGATTCAGCAACATCCGGTAGTATGCATGGTAGTCGTCGACAGTGGAGCAAAGTCCGCCTCCGCCGCCCTGGAACGCGGGAGGCTGGCTGTGGCGCCCCCCCTTGGCTTCGTCCCACACGGTGAACTCTCCGGTCTGCGGGTTGGGGGCGTAAAGGGGCGGAAGCCGGTCGATCTTGTTGTCGGGCACGTGGAAACCGGTGTCCTTCATGCCCAGGGGTTCGAAGATGCGTTCGCGCAGGAACGTCTCAAACGACTGGCCAGTGACCCTGTCGACGAGCACGCCGAGTAGATCGTTGCTGATGTGGTACTGCCAGCGCTCTCCGGGCTGGTGCATCAGCGGAAGCGTGCCGAGGCGGCGCATCCACTCTTCCGGCTCGGGCATCGGTACCGGTAGATCTGGCGTGAGCCCCTGCTCGAAGATCGCGCCCATAATCGGAGTGCCCAGCGACGTGATATCCATGCCGAGCCCGAACGTGGAGGTCAACAGATCCCGCACGGTGATCGGCCGACGCGCCGGCACGGTGTCGTCCAGCGGACCGTCGGGCCGTTTCAGCACCCGCCGGTCAGCAAGTTCGGGCAGCCACGGATCTACGGGGTCATCCAGCCGCAGCCTGCACTCATCGAGCAGGATCATCACCGGCGCGACCGCGACCGGCTTGGAAGTAGACGCCATCCGAAAGATCGTGTCCCGGCGCATCGGCGCACCGCCGTCATGGCGCATCGTACCGATCGCTTCGACGTGAGTCTCACCGTGCCGGCTGACCAAGGCGACGAGTCCAGGAATCTTCCCTGACGCGACATGCCTTGCCAGCACGTCGCGCATTCTGCGCAGTCCTGTTTCGGAGAAGCCTTTATTGTTTTGTCCCGTTGTCATCTTTTTCATTTGATTTCCCTCCTTTATCGAACCGTAACTTTGGACAATTCGGCTCCCATGCCTTTGAGCTGTGCATAGGTCAGTTTATCCATTGTTGCGTCGTCAAAGCATATGGTTTTGATCATGCGATAATACGTCAATGTACTTTTATGAATAAAATACTTTGTCTCAAATAATTTGTGCGTACCTAACAAAAAAACCGCGCTCTGCGCGGTTTCTCAAGTTGTATTCACTATTTCTTGTCAGGCAGACCGGCTGATCGGATTGGTCCAATTGACAAGACCCCAGCCCGTTCAGCTTGATTTCCGTGCAGAATGGCAGTCCGTCAATGGCCTTTCTTGCGGATCTGCTCGTGATGACCTTCTCCCCATTCTTTGGCCTTGGCGGTCGCGATTGAGATCGCACGGCCTTCGGAATAGCCGTCCTTCAACAGCTCGTTAGCTATCTCGATAGCCTTGTTGCGGATCGGCGCCATGAAGTTTTTGAGCGAATCCGGATAGTCGTCTTTATTCCAGGGCATGTTCATTCCTCCTATACCTTTTCTACCTTCTTATAGACAGCACGGGTGGATTTGAATCACGGCACGCACCTTGCCGATGCTGTTTCGTTTGGCGCAGATAGGTGTAATGATAGGAATAATTCAATTTAACACGGAAGGGAAGAATGAACGATGACTACTACCAAAACAAAAACCATCCAGCAACACTTGAACCGCCAGGTCGCCAACTGGAGCATTCTCTATACGAAGCTTCACAACTATCACTGGTATGTCAAAGGTTCGCAATTCTTTACGCTGCACATAAAATTCCAGGAGCTCTACGAGGAAGCCGCGCTGCACGTCGATGAAATCGCGGAGCGTCTGCTCGCGGTGAAGGGCCAGCCAATTGCCAGAATGAGCGACTTCCTTGAAGAGTCCACAATCAAGGAAGCAAGCGGCAAGGAAACGGCCGAACAAATGGTAGACCAGCTGATTAAAGACTTTTCGTCTGTTACCGAAGAGTTAAAAGAGGGCATGGAAGCCGCGGAAGAAGCCGGTGACGAAACAACAGCGGATATGCTGCTTGCCATCCATAAGAAGCTCGAAAAACACGTTTGGATGCTAAGCGCATTTAACGGTAAATAAGAGCGCTGTAGCCTCACTCTTGCTTGTTTCTCATACTGAGATGTATACAAGTTCTTGTCCCGAGCAAAAGACAAGAGCTTGTATACACAAAATAAAAAGGCCGCAATTCACGCGACCCAAGTTGTATATGCGACACAACGTTTTGTCATTTGTTTACTTCTGAATCATCTGAATTAAGTTTCCGCATGTATCGTCGAAGACAGCTATTGTGAACTCGCCCATTTTTGTTGGTTTCATTGTAAACTTCACGCCGTTCTCCAATAATCGATTGTACTCTATATGAATATCTGCAACGCCAAACATTGTTGCCGGAATGCCTTCTGCAGATATCCTCTTCTGATATTCTTTGGCGGCAGGATGTTCATTCGGTTCAAGTATAAGCTCGGTACCCTCTTGAGCATCGGGAGAAACAAGCGCTATCCATCTGAATTTCCCCATGGGTACGTCATGCTTTTTCACAAAGCCCAGAGTTTCTGTATAAAATTCCAATGCCTTGTCTTGATCTTGAACAAATAGACTGGTAACAATAATATTCATCATGCTTTTCCTCCTTTTATTTTTTGCAGCGTAATCGATAGAATTTTTTAATTAAAAATTACTCTATCCACCCTTTCAGCAAATTTTTCAGTGGCTCGTTATTGAAAATAACCACTCGAAATTTCCCCTTTTTTTCTGATTTGACGAGTCCTGCATCTTCTAAAACAGATAGATGTTTAGCGATCGCTTGCCGCGAAATGGCGAGATCGTGCTTTGTAATCAGACGTACCGTTAGTTCATACATCGTCTGCTCGTTACGTTCGGATAGTTCGTCTAACATAAGCCGCCGAGTCGAGTCGCCAAGTGCTTTGAATATTGTGTCTCTGTCCCATTTCATATTTCGATTATAAGCAACCCTCTGGTTGCCTGTCAATCATAAGCAACTTAAAAGTTGCATGTTAGCGAAACCGCATTATGCAATCTTTATGCGATTCTGATACCTATTCGTATATGGCTATTACAGCTTTCGCCTGCTGCACGACCTTCTCGATCAAATATTCCGGCTGTACCAGCCTCATTGCTCCTCCAAAACCAAGTACAAATTCCACGGCTTCCTGCTCCGTATTAAAACGGAGGGTCGCGGAAACCATCTCATCTTCGGCTCGTGTTTCCATATCTATCTTTTCTACAAATCTGTCCGTGAAGGTTAGACGGCCAATAATAGAAGCATGCGCAGCAACCTTTACTTCCAAGGATGGAAGGGACTCGGCAAAATTCAGCTTGCTTTGCTTCCAATATGCAGCCAAGTCAAACTGCGCAGGTCTGGTAAATAACTCTGCTGCGGCTTCAGCCTCCAAGATTCTGGACACCTTGAAATTACGATAATCTCCCTCGTCATTCATCGCGACCAGATACCAGGAGCTGCCTTTTGCCACGAGTCCCAATGGACTGACAACCCTTTGTGAGCTGGTGCCATTTGTCTTCTGATAAACGATGTTAAGCTTGGCATCCTCCCACAATGCTTTTTGAATCATGAGCAAAGCCTTATTCTTATCATTAGAAGGTTTCCATGTTCCCGTATCCATATAAATCTTCTCCATGTAGTGCCGCGCTTCGCTCTTGCTTGAACCGGGCAAGGAAGCCAGCAGCTTCTGGCGGATATCCAGTCCGTCTATCTCAACGCCCAAATCCTTCAGCATTTGGTCAGAGGGAAGGATAAATAAAGCCTTCGTGTCTTCCAGCTTCAGACCACTCAAATAACTTCGGTAGTGATCCATCAGCCTCCATCCCCCTGTTTTCCCACGGTCAGCTACAACAGGTACTCCGGCAAGACTCAGCGCATCCATGTCCCGTAATATCGTACGATCCGATACCTCCAGCTTGCTCGCAAGCTCCTTTGTTGTCATAATCTCATGATTCTGAAGCAAAATCATAATACTAAGCAGACGATCTGCCCTCATTTGTATGTTCACCTTCGCTTTATAAAGATTTTTATATATGACAAAAGATGTCGTCATTATAGATTACAATCACGAAAGAATCAATAAAGCAAGAATTGCTTCACAATTCTTTAAGCGAATGCTTACGAAGCAAGAATTGCTTCACAATTCTTTTTAGGAGGCAGGCAACGAGATGAAACCTTTACATGGAAAAATCGCTTTAGTAGCAGGAGCAACACGGGGAGCCGGGCGCGGGATTGCTATTGAATTAGGTGCAGCCGGCGCAACGGTGTATGTCACCGGCCGTACGACAAGGACGCAGCTTTCCGAATACAACCGGCCGGAAACAATTGAAGAGACAGCGGAGCTTGTAACGAAGGCGGGCGGACTAGGTATAGCCGTGCAGGTGGACCACCTGGTTCCTGAACAGGTGCAAGCCTTAGTGAACCGCATTGAGGAGGAACAAGGACGGCTAGATATTCTGGTGAATGATATTTGGGGAGGCGAATACCTCGTTGAATGGAATGTCCCCGTGTGGGAGCATTCGCTGGAGAAGGGATTCCGTTTACTGCGACTCGCCATTGATACCCATCTGATCACGAATCATTATGCCCTCCCCCTCCTCATTAAGAGCAAGAACGGGCTGATCGTGGAGATGACGGACGGAACCGCCGAATACAATCAGGAGCACTACCGATTATCCATATACTACGATATGGCCAAAACCTCTATTATTCGCATGGCTTGGGCGCTGGCTCAAGAGGTTAAGCCTTATGAATGCGCAGCCGTCTCCCTCACGCCTGGCTGGCTTCGTTCCGAGATCATGCTGGAGCATTTCAAGGTGACAGAAGAGAACTGGCAGCATGCGGCGTCCGAAGAGCCTCACTTTCTAATTTCCGAATCCCCCCGCTATGTGGGCCGTGCTGTTGCTGCGCTGGCAGGCGATCCCGATGTTACGCGTTGGAATGGACAATCCCTTTCGAGCGGTCAGCTTGCGCAGGTTTATGGCTTCACGGATGTGGATGGCTCCCGGCCAAATTGCATGCCTTATCTGGTTGAGGTTATGGAAGCTGGTAAACCTGCGGACGTCAGCGGATATAGATAACCTAGGGCCATACCAAATAAATAACGCAGCCCTGTTGGGCTGCGTTATTTATGTACTAAGAACTAATGACCAACCGCTGTTCGATCCTTCTCCCGATTCTTGACCGCAAGAGGCAAGCCTAAATTCCCACGAAGCGTTCGGCTCTCGTATTCGGTGCGGAACAAGCCCCGCCGCTGCAGCTCGGGAATAACGAGCTCGATAATATCTTCGAATCCGCCGGGGAAATACGGCGACATGATATTGAAGCCATCAGCTCCCTCGTTTAGGAACCACTCCTCCAGCTGATCGGCAATCTGCGAAGGCGTTCCGACGATTTCGCGGTGTCCGCGCGCACCGGCAATCCGTTCATATACGGCGCGGATCGTTGTTAAATGCTCGCGTTCAGCAATTTCTCGGATAATATTGTAGCGTATGCGAGGATTCGTCTTATCTTCAATCGTGCCGAATTCAGGCAGCGGCCCATCTACATCGTAGCCGGACAAATCGGTATTGGTGAATGCCGACAGATAAGCTAATCCGACTTCCGGCAGGATGTAGCTGTTCAACTCCTTCTGCTTCGCCAGCGCCTCCTCTTCTGTCCTCGCCACCGTAATGAAGACGCCCGGCATGATTTTAAGCTCATCCTTATCACGACCATAGTTGGCGAGGCGTCCTTTGACGTCCCGATAGAAGGCTTGTGCTTCCTCCAGCGTCTGCCAGGCGGTGAATATGACTTCCGCGGTCTTGGCGGCAAGCTCTTTCCCCGCTTCCGATGACCCTGCCTGCACGATGACCGGATTCCCGTGAGGATTCGAAGGAGAATCCAATGTACCGGTTACTTTAAACCATTTGCCTTCGTGATCAACGGGATGAACTTTATCAACATCAAGGAAACGCCCATTCTCTTTATCTATGACAAGCGCTTCCGGTTCAATGGACTGCCACAACTTTTGTACAAGTTCAACAAATTCCTCCGCGCGTTCATACCGACTCGCATGCTCCAGATGCTTCTCTTTGCCGAACAGGAAGGACTCCTTGTCGTTCGCAGAGGTCACAACATTCCAGGCAGCGCGGCCGTTCGAGAGGTGGTTAATAGAGCCGAATTTGCGTGCGACATGAAAAGGCTCGTTATACGTTGTTGTTAATGTGGCCGCTAACCCGATGTTCTCTGTAACGGCTCCAAGTGCCGAGATTAGAACAACCGGATCCAGCTTAAGGGCAGAACTGGAATGCTCGTTCAGATTAGAACCAAACCCATCTGCGAAAAAAATCATGTCGAACTTCGCGCGTTCTGCCGTCCGGGCGATCTCCGTTAAGTACGCCAGATCAAAGGTACGGTCTGCTCCTGAATGAGGATGCCTCCAGCTTGCCACATGATGTCCAGGCAGCATGATAAATGCTCCAAGCTTCATTTGTTTCAATGTCATCTTCACCACTCCATTTTTTTTATTGGATATACCGTTACTTTTTGGCGTAAGTATTAAATTCGTTTGTGTACAAATCCTCGGCCTTTACTTGCCCTTTCTTCAGATCTCCGTTTGCCACCAGCCAGTCAATCCAGACCTGGTATTCATCCGGCGCAATAACGCCGCCAGCTTGAGCGATCCCCGTGCTTTTCCAATATTTGAGGTTCTCCGTCGGTTCGTTCGGGTCTCGTTTCTTAATAATCTCCTCAAACCGCTTGATGACTTCTTCCCGCGGAGTCGTGCGAGCCCATTCAATAGCTTTTGCCACCCCTTCAACAAATTGCTTAACGGTATCAGGGTTGTTCTTGATGTACTCCTCCCGGAAGAAATAATCACCTGCCGTGAACTCGGATTTATAAACATCAATGTCTTTAAAGAGCTCAACGATCCCGCCCTTATCCAGAGCCCGGTCTCTTGCTATGCCGCTGGATAAAATCACATCGATCTGATTGCTGCGAAGAATTTGCTCCGCGTTTGCGGAAGGGATCGTCACCAGCGTCACTTGCTCGATTTCCTTCTCGGTCAAGCCGCCTTTGCGCAAATAATCCTTGGTGACGAACTCCAAATGCGCGCCTAGCGTATTAACGCCTACTTTTTTGCCTATAAAATCTTTAGGCGATTTGATAGGGCTGCCTTCAAGCACATAAGCCCCGATATACGTGTGCTTATCGCTGCCATACGAGCCGATTACCGATTTGATCTTGACGTTCTGCGAGATGGATTTGATAATTGCCCCGTTAAAAGCAGACCCGAAATCAATTTGTTTGGTCGCCGTTAACTGAATACTTTCCGGCCCTCCGGTGGTACTCCCGATCGATTCCAGCTCCAAATCGCCGAGGTACCCCAAATCCTTCGCCAGCTCCGGGAACGACACGCTTCCAGGTGACGAATTGTACTGCAGCACCTTATCCTCTTCGCCCGACTTTGCTTTGCTGTCCGCGCAGCCAGCCAGAAGCGCACTGGCTAATCCAAGCGTTAATAAGAATGTACTCGTTTGTTTAAATCGTCTCTTCATAAGACTACCCCCCGACCTAATCTCATTTTATTGATGCGTTTGCTGCGGCTGCTTCTTGTACGGATTAACGGGAATGGACAACCCTAGATTTCCGCGCAGTGTATCCCCTTCGTATTCCGTCCGGAATAATCCGCGGCGTTGTAATTCCGGTATGACAAGATCAACAATGTCGTTCAAACCTTCAGGGAACGTAGGCGGCATCACATTAAACCCGTCCGCGCCATCATTTAAGAACCATTCCTCTAACTGATCCGCGATCTGAGCTGGCGTGCCTACAATTTCCCGATGACCGCGCGCACCCGCAATAAATTCGTAAACCTCACGCAGCGTTCCCAAGCCTTCCCGTTCCGCCAAAGCACGAATGATATTCGTACGAGTCTGCGGGTTCGTCTTGTCCTCGATCTCTCCGCTTGCAGGAAGCGGCGCGTCCACGTCGTAACCGCTCAAATCCACGCCAATAAAGTTAGATAAGTACTCGAGACCAACCTCCGGCAAAATGTAGCTGTTTAACTCTTTGCGTTTCGCGATCGCTTCTGCTTCGGTATTCGCAACGGTGATGAATACGCCGGGCATAATTTTCAGATCGTCCGGCTTGCGCCCGTATTTCGCCAAACGCCCTTTTACATCCCGATAGAAGACTTGTGCTTCCTCCAGCGTCTGCCATGCCGTGAAAATCACCTCCGCCGTCTTCGCTGCAAGCTCTTTCCCCGCTTCCGAAGATCCCGCCTGCACGATGACGGGGTGTCCTTGCGGTGATGACGGGGCATCCAGCAAGCCTTGTACCTTGAACCATTCCCCCTGATGATCCACGGGATGAACGTTATCGACGTTCAGAAATTGGCCCTTCTCCTTATCGATAACAAGCGCCTCTTGTTCAATGGAGAACCACAGCTTCTTCGTTAGCTCGACGAATTCTTCTGCCCGCTCGTAGCGGCGAGCATGCTCGAGATGCTTCTCCTTGCCAAACAGCGACGCCTCCTTCTCATTCCCGGAAGTCACCACATTCCACCCGGCACGCCCTCCCGACAGATGATCAATCGCCGCGAACTTGCGCGCTACCTGGAACGGCTCATTATAAGTGGTCGTCAGCGTCGCGGTTAGACCGATATTACGGGTGACTGCCGCAAGTGCCGCGATAATAATAAGCGGATCAAGCTTAACCGTTGAGGTCGCGAAATTCCCGAGACGTTTGAGACCAAGGATATCGGCGAAAAAAATCATATCGAATTTGCCCCGCTCCGCCGTTTGTGCCAGCTCCTTCAAATACTCCAGATCCAGGGTTCGGCGGGGATCCGTTGAAGGATAACGCCAGCTGGCTACATGATGTCCCGGCAGATTAAAAAACGCTCCAAGCTTCATTTGTTTATTTGCCATACTTCCCGCTCCTATTCATACTAATCCTATATTTTTAATCAACATTTGACATAAAAAAATTTACCCGTTCACCTGCTGCTTCCATCGGGACAACTTGCGCTCAATCATGCTTAATCCTTGATTAATTAAGAGGCCAAGCAAAGCAATCGTGAGGATGCCCGCAAACATCTCGGGAATCTCGAAGTTATATTGCGAATAGGTGATGAGGTAACCTAGACCTTCCTTGGCACCAACCATCTCCGCAGCGATCAACACTAGTATCGCTCCCGTTCCCGCCATGCGGATGCCGGTAAAGATAGTCGGTACGGACGCAGGCAGAATAACCTTGATAAACAGCTTGAAGGAGGAGATGTTCATCGATCGGGCCGATTTGATCAGCAAAGGATCAACGTTGCCTACAGCGGCGATTGTATTCAGAAGAATCGGCCAGGTGCATGCGAACAGGACAATTGCGATCTTGGATGTTTCGCCGATTCCGAGTATGAGCATAAACACCGGGAGCAAGGCTAATGCCGCTGTGTTTCGGAACAATTCCATCACCGGATTCAGTAGCTCTCTGGCAAGAGGGTACCAGCCAATAGTCAAGCCTAACGGGATTGCGACGAGCAGTGCCAAAGCAAAGCCGCTTAACGAACGAACCATGCTGGCTGCAAAGTGATGAAACAGTTCGCCGGATAGGATCAAATTCCACAGTGCCTGAATGACATCAGAGAAAGGCGGTAAAAAGGCCGGATCTGCAACTCCCGTAAGCGGGGCAAACTGCCATACCACGGCTAATAAGACAAGCACGATAGACTGTTTGAACAGCTTTCGTATGTTCAGTGACAAGTTAATTCTAATCCTTCTGCTCGGCAAGGGTCTTGGAACAGCTTTTACATTCTCCAATCAAATGCACTCCTCTCTTATCAATCAGATATAAGCACCTTGATACTCCAGCTCGTGGAGCAAGCTCCACACTTCATGCCGTGCCTTCACAAATTCCGGGTGCGAGCGTATATCCGCATCATCCAGCCGGTGCTTCAAAGGAATATCAACAATCTTCTTCACCGTGCCTGGCCCCGGAGTCAGAACAACAACGCGTTCCCCCAGGTATACCGCTTCATCGATCCCATGCGTAATGAAAATAATCGTCTTCTTCGTTTTCTGCCAGATTCGAAGCAGCTCGCTTTGCAAGGTTTCCCGCGTTTGCGCATCCAGTGCCGCGAAGGGTTCATCCATTAACAGAACGTCCGGGTTGAACGCAAGACTTCTTGCAATCGCTACGCGCTGCTTCATCCCTCCGGACAGCTCATGCGGATACCGGTTGGCAAAAGCACTAAGTCCGACTAACGCCAGAAAATGCTCGGCTAATTCCTTGCGCTCGTGCTTGGGAACTCCCTTCGCCTCCAATCCAAACTCGATATTGCCGCGTGCCGTCTTCCATGGGAATAAAGCATATTGCTGGAAAACAATCCCCCGATCGAGTCCGGGGCCTGTAATCTCCTTGCCGTCCATGTAGATACGCCCGCTTGTTGGACTTGATAAACCGCTGATCAAATCAAGGAGAGTGGATTTCCCGCATCCGCTTGGCCCTACCAGCGTAATGAACTCGCCTTCCTTGACGGTGAAGCTCAAATCTTTCACCGCAGTGAATTGCTGCGTCGCGCCCTTTTGTTTTGGATCGCGTACGATAAAGCTCTTTGCTACTTTCTCGAATCTGATTTTTTCACTTGCCGGCATATCTCTCACCCTTTCTCTTTAGGCCAGGCAGAAAACAAAAAAAGCGCAGCTAACCACAACAAGTGTTGGTCCTCTGCGCTTCCAGTTACCCGGTCAGCGAATCCTATTTTTGATCGGTCAATCCAATAAATACCAAGTAAAACCATGAGATTAATATAGCATAATACTTCGTGTTGTCAATATAGGACGTTTAGTCCAATTTTGGTGTGCAGACTATGCTCCAAGCAAGGATAGAGCTACCTCATCCACAATACGGTTAATTCCCGTCGGACCGTAAGACCCAATCCAGGTCGAAGCATCCACCGTGTATACACAATGCTCCTTCACAGCGCTAAGCGAATTCCACTCCACGCTCTGCTGCATATCGGTGACCCGCTCCTTGAACATTTCATTGCTCAGCAGAAAATAATGACTGGCATTCACTTCAGGCAGATCCTCCAGTGAAATATGGTACGCGGTATCCGAGACAGAGTCCCCTGTTATATAAAACGGCGCGGGCAAACCCAAATCCGCATATAAAACGGCGCCCGTGCGATGAATTGCCGTATGAAGGCGAATAGACGTGTCACGAGGACGAATCAACGCGACATGCTGGCCCCGCAGCTTCTTAGCAAGCAGGCTAGACAATTTTGCGGTCTTCTCACGGTACTCCAGCAATATTTGGCAGCCCTCTGCCTTTTGCCAGTGATGACGCCAAAAATGACCAGGATCTTGCGCCAATCCTCATTTCGATGAAACATCAGAGTCGGAGCCAATTGGCTTAGCTTTGAGTAAAGCTGTTCATGCAAATCCGTACATATGATAAGATCGGGCGCAAGCGCGGCTACAGCCTCCATATTAACCTGTTCACATGTCCCAAGCACCGTAAATTGTCCCAGCCTATTTTGCAAAAAATCAGGGAAGCAGCAGATGTCACCGCCTCCTATCCCCACGCTTCCGGCAGGAAATTCATTTAGCGTGAACAGCTGGTCCGCGTACTGTACATCAAGTACCGCAATACGCTTTGGCGGCTGCTGCAAGCGAAGCTCGCCTTTTGCATGCTTTATGACTTCAGCATCAGATTGGGAAGCACGACGGAAATCAAGCGGTGCGGTCCCGTAATAATTTTTAAAGGCCCTGCTAAAATAATACATATCCCGATACCCGATGCTTTGCGCAATTTCCTGAATTGTCGCCCCGGTATGCTGGAGCAGCTGTGCCGCATGATTCATTCTGACCTTGATCACATACTCCATCGGTCCAAGCTCCAGCTGCTGATTAAACCATCTTTGCAGCTGTCTGGAGCTGCAATGCACAAGCTCGGCCAACAAATCCAGTCTTATTGGCTTATGATAATGAGCATCAATATAAGTCGTCACGATGCCGACAGCCTCTGAAGGAGTCTGATAGCCGATCGTCAGCTGCTGCTTCAGCAGATCATAAAGCAAGCCCTGCAGAAGCGCATTGGCATGAAAGCCTTCCATTCCTTGCCTCATGCTCCATTTGGACGCGATTTGTTCCATCACCTGATGCAAGGATAACCGCTTGGCAGGGCTGAACCCAAATGGAATCTGCAAAAGCGAAATCTCGGAGTCGTGCTCTCTTTCGCCGGAAGGAATGAGCTCGGCCTTATAATAGATGGCGATATATTCGATCGGCTCCGCAACCGACACGAGATCGATAGCTGCCTCCTTGCCTGCGTGGCAGACAAAAAAGGGATTAATCGTATGTGAGATCCCGTCTACAAGCAGTTTACCGTGTCCGCTGCATGCAAAAAACAGCATATTCGCCGGTATGTCATACCGGCGAATATCGCTGCCTGGAAGCAAGTTTTCTCGCTGAACATCAAGTACTTTGACCGCCATATCATTCCATAGCGATAATTGTTCCTGTAGTGGCATCTAACACCTCTCCAAACCTATGTCATCATGGAGCTGCACGCTTGTTATGTATCATTTTCCCTGTTCTGCTATTTTAATTGAAAATGATTCTCACAGTCAATTGTAAGACTCCATAAAGATTGAAAGGTTCTTATGACAGAGGTCCGGCAGGTTACAGCTTAGGGCACTTTAGGCAGTATTCAGGCGCCATTTGATAATAGAGACAGCAGGTCAATCGCTTGCTTCGTCCCGTAAGACGATCGTCTTCTCTTGTCTCTGTAAAGGAGGCTATCGGATTTTTCCTCATGCCGTACAGCTCGCCGGAAGCTTCATTGGCAAGAAAGAAAAAATCATCCCGTACTCGCTGATTCCATTCTTCGTCCTGGTTCTCATCGTGAGCATATACAGGAGCGATGCGAACCATTACATTTTCCCACAGGATTGCCATCGATACCGAACCCGCTTCTGCTATATGCTTCATGAGCGGGGTCAGGCGATCTGCGAACAATTGTCTGATCACTTCAGCCCGCCACGTCTCTCTAGGATGATCGTCAGGCGCGGTGATGCTAATATCGGAAAGAGTCATAAAAGGAAAAGTCGTTCCGGCGGAGGAATCGTCGAGATGAAACAATCGACAGTTCTCAAGCTTCATTCCAATCCCTTGATTATGATAGGACATGGCACTAAGCACCGGAGCAACGAGCAGTCTGCCCATTCTTTTTACAAGCATGGAGGCAGCAACACTGGAATTAGGAGCGCCTATATGCCTCATCAGCCAATTTATGTACGCTCTGCAGGACTCCCCTTCCAGCAGCTCGCTTAAGGCCAGCGATTTGAGACTTTGCTGAGGGACCTCGCCAACCGCCAGGTTGTAATCGTTGGCAAGCTCTTTCCAGGCGTCGGATGCCAGAAATGGATCCATCCCCTATTCTTTCCCTAGCAAGGCTTCCGCAGCTTGCTCGATAATCATGCTGTTCGCAATTGGTCCATAATAGGCAATCCATGATGTGGTGTCCACTTTATACGCATGATTGTTTTTCACCGGCTCGAGTGATTTCCATATATTCGTGCTTTCCAGCTCCTTAACCGAATCCGCAAACATGGCATCCGATAATAAGAAGTAATGGTCAGCGCCAATCTCGCTAACTGCTTCCAGCGAAATCTCATAGGAAGTATCGTCAGCCGCCGCAACGAATGCCGGAACGTTCAAGCCCAAATCCTTATAAAGAATAGCTCCTGTACGATGATCCGGAGCGTGAACGCGTATTCCTTCTGTTCTTGGACGAATAAGCGCAACGGTCTCATCGCCGAGCTTTGCAGCAAGCTGCTCTTTAAGTTTGGAAGCTTTTTCTTCATAGGCTTGCTCTACAGCCTTCGCTTGTGCCTGCTTGCCCACTATTTTACCCATGGTTTCCAAAGTCACGCGCCAATCCTCATCGAAGTCCAGCACAACGGTTGGCGCTATTTTACTGATATTGCCGTAAGCTGCCTCTTGAAAATCCGTCATCAGAATCAAATCCGGCTGCAAGGCCAGCACCGCTTCCAGATTAGGCTCATCCCGTGTGCCCAGCAGCTTCACGTCTCCCAGCTTATCCCTCAAATATTCCGGGAAATCCGTATCCGAACCAGCTGCTTTTACACTTCCCGCGGGCTTCTCCTCAAGCGCAATCAGCTGGTCGGCGAATTTCGCATCCAGAACGGCAATAACCTCAGGCTTTTTCTCCAGTGTATATTCACCTTTCAGATGCTTTATGGTCACTGGATAGGGATTGCCGCTTTCAGGCTCCGAAGTATCTTGAGCTTCCGCCTGCGGAGATGATGAAGGCGTGCTGCTTGGCGCGTTTGCGTTATTTCCTCCCGAGCTGCATGCCGTCAGCATGAAACAAATGAACAACGTTGCATAATAAACGGATTGATGAAGTCTTTTCAACGTAATATCTCCTCTTCCTTATCTCTGATAATGATTTTCATTATTGATTCTACTTGTTTTTCACTCCTTTCCAATGAAAGATCACGACAGACTGCTTATCATATCGCGACAATTATACGATCGATCCAGAAACAAACAAAAACCCGCCTTCTCCTTAGAGAAAGCGGGGCACGGTATTTGTGTGATTAACTCCGGCTTAAAAATGCGGCTACTTCAGCAAGGCGTGATGCATAACCCCACTCATTATCATACCAAGCGGCTACAGATAAGAGTCCGCCTTGCACGTGAGTCAGCGGCAGGTCAATAATCGAAGAATGGGAATCGCCTACGATACGCGAGGATGCCCACTCCCCTTCCAGCACATCGAGAACTCCATTAAGAGGTCCTGCCTGTGCAGCTTGCCGGAACATATCATTAATTTCTTGAGCCGTGCACGGTTTCTCGGTTACCAGATTCAGCTCCGCGATACTTCCGGTACGTGTTGGAATCCGGTAAGCTTTCCCCGTAATTTGCAGATCCGGCCAAATAAACTTAAGCGCCTTTGCCGCGCCTGAAGAAGAAGGAATAATATTTTCCGCGGCTGCCCATGAGTCTCTGCGGTCTCTCATCGGCTGATCGGTCAGCGATTGCGTATTTGTGTATGAATGCACCGTGGAGAACAGCCCATACTGAATACCATAATTTTCACGGACCAACTTCACGACAGGGGCCAGCGCATTGGTCGTGCAGCTCGCCATGCTGATGATTTTATGCTTTTCCGGATCAAAGCTGTCCAGATTGATTCCTTTCAGCAGAACGGCGTCACAGTCCTCAAGCGATTTGCTTGGTCCGCTGACAAGCACGCGTTTCGCGCCACGATCCAGATGAAGCTGCGCAACCTGTCTTGTCACAGCCCGTCCCGTGCAGTCGATGACAAGCCCGACGCCCAGCTCGCTCCAGTTCGGAATTTCCTGCGAAGAGTTTAGGTAGAGGATAGAACGGTCGCCAATTTTGATTGTCCCCTCTGAACCTGTTACAGACTCCGGCCAACGTTTATAATTCGTATCTACCTCGAACAGGGCGGCAAGCGATGCTTCGTCTTTAATATCCGAGATGGACACCGGCACGAACAGCTTATCCTGCAAGGCTACTCGAAGAAGCTGTCTTCCGATACGTCCGAATCCAAATATAGCAATATTGTTCATGATATACTCCTACCCGCGCATATTTACGCTTTCATATTTTACCCGGTAGGAAAGCCGGGATCTTACGAATTCAAACGATCGGCCTGATCGATCCATTGGACAAACGACTGCACATAACGCTGCAAATACTTTCTGGTCGTTTCATCGGTAAGCTTACGGCTTTCCTGATCCACCTTATGGATGATTTCTGAAATGTACATTTTCTGATGAGGCAGCACATACGACTGTGTTGCCTCGAGAGTCTGTCTGACCTGCTGCTGCGACAAAATAGTCCCCTTCACACCGGGTGTAGCTCCAACGACAGCGACAGGCTTTTTGATCAACACAGCGGTTTTGGTCGGGGTCGAAGCCCAGTCGAGCGCATTCTTGAGTACACCTGGGGTGCCTGAGTTGTATTCAGGGGTAAGGATGATGATACCGTCTGACCGCCTGATCGCTTCCCGGAACAGCTTCACCGCATCCGGCCCGTCCCCATGATCCAGATCCGCGTTGTATAAGGGAAGCTCGGCTATTGCAATGTGTTCATATTCTGCGTTCTCCACTAACTCCGGGATTGTATCGGCTATCATGCCATTGTAGGAAAGCTCCCTTAAGCTTCCGACAATGAGACCTATCTTCTTCGTCAAGTTCAATCCCTCCTGTCGGGTAAAAGATGCTATTCCTTCAGCCAAGCGTTGGCGAGCATAATTGCGCCGCGTGCAGCAGAAGTATCCGCCAGGGCGTTCAGCATGACGAAATCATGAATGATTCCCTGGAAACGCGCTTGCGTAACCCGTACACCAGCCTCACGAAGTTTATTCGCATAGGCTTCGCCTTCATCACGAAGGACATCGGCTTCTGCCGTTATGATCAGGGCAGGCGGCAAGCCCGCAAGCTGTTCCGTCGTTGCGCGCAGCGGAGATGCGTATATTTCTTCGCGCTCGCTTGGGCTTGTCGTATATTGATCCCAGAACCAAGCCATTGCATCGCGGCGGAGGAAATATCCGGTCGCAAATTCTTTGTAGGATTCGGTATCATTCCCTGCATCGGTAACCGGATAGAACAGCAGCTGCTTGTGAATCTCGGGGCCTTTACGTTCTTTGGCCAGCAGCGTAATTGCCGCCGTCATATTACCGCCAACACTGTCTCCGGCAACATACAGCCGGCTCGTATCCAAGCCATGCTCTTCGCCTTTCTCCGCAATCCATTGTAGGGTTGCATAGATCTCTTCTATTGCCGTCGGGTATTTCGCTTCCGGCGACAAACTGTAGTTCGGGAAGACAACAGCCGCTTCCGCGCCTATCGCCAGCTCTCGGATGAGACGATCGTGGGTATGGGCGTTGCCGAATACCCAGCCGGCTCCGTGAATATATAGTATGGCCGGCAGCTTCTTCGTCGTATTCGGAGCGCGAAGAATACGAACGGAAACCTTCCCGCCTGGTCCACCGTCAATGTTCAGATCGGTAATATCAACAGGCAGCTTCGGAACATCTCCGGCTTGAACGTTATCTACCGTTTCGCGTCCCTTTTCTGGACCAAGATCAAATAAATACGGCGGGTTTGCCGTATCCTGCGCAAATTTCAATGCTTCGGGTTCCAGCACAAGCTTCTTGCCTACGGTTTTCTCTGTCATGTCTTCTCTCTCCTCACATGATTTGATTTCATCCACTACAGACCTATCACTACTTAATCACCGTTATGCTGCAAAATGAATCTTGTGTTAATTCCTTCAATACTATTAGATTAGGTTAATTTTCACTTCAAATATAGTGATTATTTTACCATTTTTATGCAAGGAGAAGACCTAAAAATTGCATATATTCACCCCTTATAAATGCTTTTTTCATTAATATTTAGTAAAAATAAAAAACCGTTGCACTGAGAGGATCAGCGTAACGGTTTTTGTCATTATCCAAACAGATTGGACAGTTCATTTGCATACAAGCATACTACTGCAATGGCTATCGCAAGATTCAAGATGGCCGGAAATACTTTTCCAAACGGATGTTTCACTCTGACGTGCGAGACGATCGCAACCAGCATCATAACTCCGATGAATACAGCGGTCCATGCAGCAATCTCCGCGTTCCAATAACCGATAATGAGTCCTGCGCAAGCCGCTATTTGAACGATGCCTGTAACGACGCGGAACCATTGAGGAAATCTAATTTCGTTAAACAAATCGACCTGATGCTTTGCTCCCGCAAGCTTGCTCCCGCCAAAGAATGCCATGGAGAAAAGCAACCAGCTTTGAAGAATAATGGCTAGAATATGCATGTTTAAACCGCTCCCTATTCGCTTGATTTATCAGACACCATTTGGTGTCCTTTTATGTCTTTATAATATAACACCTTTTGGTGTCCTGTAAAGCGTTTTTTTTTAATAAATGCAAATTAAAAAAACCGCCTCTCGCGTCTTATAGGCGCAAAGGCGGTCTAGCTTCTTATCACATTCTTACGCTCGCAAATCGATATGGCCGCCCAGGTGGGGCTGCACGCTTTGCATCATCATTTGCACCAGCTGCTGCGACTGCTGCGTCGTATGATCCTTAGCCATTTTGAGCACGCTGATTCCTACGTCGTTCATAAGCTTGCTGTGCGACATGGAAACGGAAAGGGCCGGAATATCCATCATCATCCTCCTGTCTCTATAGAATTTAGAGTTCTCCTGTAGTATCGGTTTATTAGCGGTCATTCGTTAGCCATATAGCTACCATGTCGCCTTCAGCAGGTCAAATGGGCTTTATCAATTTTTTCCGAATCATCACGCATAGAAAGACAAACGGTATATAGGCATAAAGAAAGTATACGCCGATATTTGAATAGATTTCAGACACCCGTTCAACCGTTCTGTGGTCGATAATGAAATGGCATAAAGCCGTAATGGCGGTGAGAAAAACAATCAAACTTAATCGCGGCCTTAGGTGAAAAGCGACTTTCATTCCACGGCATGCCGCCCATATAAAGATGGAAATGCCGGCTATTATTTTAATAAACCATAATGAAATGGCCATATATTCAAGTCTTTGAAGCAGCGGGACTTCAAAGATGCCAATCATATTTAGAGTCGGCCAAATGGTATGCCGCAGCTGTTCTTCGGTGAAAAACATAAAGGCCAGGATCAAAATCATCAAATACAGTAAGGTAACCAATAACATGATAAAATGCGCCCATTTTTGCGACTTTTCGGGTGTCCTAACAAACGGATACAGGAATAGCAGCGTCTCAACCCCCAGATACTCAAATGCCATATCTTTTGAGGAGAGAAGAATATCCGAGGCCGAATGATTCAACAGAGGCAGCAGGTTCATCGGATGCAAAAAAGGAAAGGTAAGAGATATCTGCGGAATGATGGAAACTAATGAGATGATCGTCGCCCAAACCGAGATTCCCGTCACAGATCGGATTCCGCCAGAGACCGCATAGTAGACAAGCAGAGCAATAACAATACTGACGGGTAGAAAGTTCATACTGGGAAATAACCACACTTGAATCATTTCCATATAAACCTTGAATTTAACAAATGCCCCAAAAACAAAATACAGAACAATCGCAAGGTTGATCAGGTTGCCCAAAAGCTTTCCGAACAGCTTATGATTAATGGTCACGATATCATTCGAGTCTTCGATTGATGATAATATCTTATAAAGCATCCATATGAGGAGATGCATGATAATCCCCGTTAACATAACGGAGATCCATGCATTATAACCGGCGTGCTCAATTACTCTTCTTTGGTAAGTCATTATTCCAACTCCCACCATGCTCACATAGAGAGGAAAAACAATTAAGTGGGGTGATATTGTATATTTGTCGCTGATTTCATTACTCAAACTTGTGTCACCTTCCCCAAAGAGCATAGCATGCTGCCTTAACCACCTGCGCCAGTTCGGATAATACGGGCATTTACATGAACGGTCGTTGCTAATGCGTTATAATGCTCCTCGAACTCCTGCGAGTTCCATTCCTTCGATTTGCTTCTAAACAGATCCCCTAGGCCCAGCGGATCCACGTTGTTTCTTTTGCATAAGGAGATAAACTTCTGTATTTCACTTTCGCAATAGACCTCTATGCTTTTTTCAAGCAAGGCGATCTGATCCTCCGAAGTAAGATCAATCCATTGCGGGACATCCTTGACTTGAGCGTTAAGTTTCACATGAATGGCAACGGAGGCTGGATATCCAGTACGTATCACCTTATAGTTAGGTTTGGAGTGAATGCTGTTCATCAGGAAATACTCCGCGCGGGTTTGATCCGCACTTGTCATAGGAACCATAATGCTCCCATTTTTAGAATCTTCCAGCAGCATTTTCAGCAAGAAGGAATCCCTTATGCCAATTTTGGTTTTGAACTTATCGCCTTTAAACAGAGCTATGCCATCAAGCTTGATTTCGTCTCGTTCAACCGTAAAATGAGGCAGAAAGAAATCCCTTCCGGTGCCGTAATAATTAAAGAAGGTTAAGTGAAGATTCATCATCGGCAAATTACCATACTTCATATTCTGTTCGATCATATCGGACAAAAAATACGGATCACGTCTATTCTCGCCAATATTGAGCAGCTCCAGCGCAGCTCTATCCGCAACGCCAAGATGCACTCTCGAGGATATTTTGGGGTCACGGATCAAACTCTCGATTGCCGTTGTTATCCCATTTCGTGCGAAGCTGTCTCCGAATAATGCCATTCTCAGCTGCCCATATTCAATCGGGAAATCAAGCTTCATGTTAAGCTTGGGCATGCTGTCGTATACGGACTTGGACTCCGTCACGTAAAATTCCAGCTTTGACTTCCCCTGTTCCTCGTAATTGGCTATAACCGCGCTGCTGGTAACCCCGTTCTGAGCGGCATCGTAACCTATGGTTTGGACAAATTTGATACTGTTCACAATGTTTGTATCTCCGCACGCAGTAAGCAGCATGCTTAGAACAATAATCAGGAAGGTTCTGCTTCTCAACTCCATCATTCCCGCCTTCCTAAGTCATTCTCTATCCAGATCGTTCTTTCTCTTTACCTTCCCGGGCTTGTACTTGACTGAAGAATCAGGTCTTAAATAGCTCGGCCGCTTGTTAGTAAACTGATACGACGGACGTATAAAGCTGTCTTTGAGATCCCGTACTCTTAATGGATGAATGGGGACGAGATACGGCATACCTAATGAGGTCAGACGCGTGAGGTGGACAAGAAGAAAACCAATCCCTATAAACAGTCCCAGGGCTCCCCAAATCGACGAGGCGAATATCATCGGAAAGCGCAAAAATCGAATCGCGTTAGACATCTTATAGATTGGCGTAGCAAACGAAGCCAGCGCCGAGAAGGCCACGATAATAACCAGAATATTACTTGTCAAACCGGCCAGAACTGTAGCCTGACCAATCACGATACCGCCTACGATACCTAAGGTCTGACCGATCTTCGTTGGAAGCCTGGCTCCAGCCTCCCGGAGAAACTCAATCGTAATCTCCAGAAAAAGCACTTCAAGGAGCGGCGGAAAAGGGACATTTCTTCTGGAGAATATTAACGGCTCGAGCAAATCCCTCGGAATGACTTCATAGTGAAACGTAGTGATGGCGATATACATGGAGGTTGCAAATAAGGAAAAAATAACGCCGAAAATACGAATCATTCTGAAAAAGGAGCCTAAAATCCAGGGCAAATAGTAATCTTCAGGCGACAGGAAGAAATCAAACAAGGTGGAAGGACCCGTGATGAAATAAGGTGATCCATCACTAACAACCGCAACTTGTCCGGTAATGAGCGCATATACAACCCGGTCTCGGCGTTCCGTAGACAAAAATAAAGGAAACGGTGTCAGGGAGTTGTCCGAGATGAACTGATCTAATTGGGAAGTATCGAAAATAACGTCATAGTCGATTTGCTCCAGCCTTTGCTCTACCGTTTTAACGTTTCGCTTATTGGTCACTCCATCAATATAAATAATGGCCACTCTTGTTTTGGAGGTCGTGCCAACCAGGATTTCTTTGACAACCAAGGTTGGAATGTTGATTTGCGCTCGTAACAAGCCGATGTTTGTGTCAATACTCTCTACGAAACCTACCTTGGGTCCAACAACGCTAAATTCATTTTCGGTATCATTGTTTTTTCTAAGTCCTTCTATACTAGCCAATTCGATCAAAGCATACTTGCAAAACTCTTTATCGAGTGTCGCAACTGCGCAGCCTTTCAACAGCTTGGCTTGAATACTCTCAACCTGACCCGTCATTTCTATATCCTCAATCGGAATCCAAGTTTTTAAGTCCTCAAGCTGCCTGAAATCTAAATCCAGCGCACGCTCCTGCAAGGGAAGAATGACATGGGACTGAAGCAGCTTCTCATCAATCAAGGTTTTGAAATAAGAGATGCTCAGCTGTTTGTCGCCAATACTGAGCTGGATCGTTTTAAAATCGCTGGACTGCTTCAATTGCTTTAGGAATTGGGTCATATCCCTGGGTTCTGTTTTCTGATTGTCAGCCATGTCATTCCCTCGAATCGCATTATAGGTAAATGTATTTTTTACCATAGCCGCCTCAATTATTCTTGGCAGCAGATTAGACTGTGCCGATTGAAAAACAAAAAAACTCCTTGGGATCAAGGAGTTTTGTATATTTACAGTTTGTAATCCGGTGTGTAAAATTCCGAAAGAAAACGATAGAACAACTGCTCCGTGGGAAGCAATTTGCGCTGAGTTGGACAAATAATGCCGATGCTTCGGGTCACGGCGGGGTCTGCGATCGGGATCTTCACCGTTGATTGCGGAATGCTCTCAACCAAGGTGACTTCGGGCATAAGCGCTATTCCGAGCCCTGCTGACACTAGCCCTTTTAACGCATCGATATCATCCCCTTCAAAGGCAATATGAGGCGTAAATCCGATTTCCCTGCACGCGTTTAATACAATTTCCCGAAAAATCGTCCCTTCCGGCAGTGTGACAAAGGACTCATCCTTCATCTCCCACAGCTGTATGCTGGACTGGTTAGCAAGCGGATGATGGATGGGCAGAAGCGCCACAATCCGCTCTGTGAAGAGCAGCTTTTGCTCGACATGTTTATCTTCGCTTGGCAGCGGGGCAATCATAGCCAGATTAAATTCACCATTAATGACCCCATCAACCAGGTCATGATAGAGAGCTTGTCTCATTTGAAATTTCGCTTCCGGGTACCGTTTCCGGAAGGCATATATGGCCTTTGGCAGTACATGCGCTGCCAAGCTGATCGGGAATGCAATGCGAACGACCCCTTTTTCCGGATCCAGATATTCCTTCACTTCTCTTTCCGCCTCGTTCATCATGTTCAGCATCTGCTCTACCCGCTTGAGCAGGATCTTTCCTATTGGGGTTAACTTTACCCGCCGTCCCTTGCGAATGAATAAATCTACTCCTAATTCGCTTTCCAATTGAGCAAGCTGTCTGCTGACAGAGGATTGGGCAACATGCAAGACATTGGCGGCTTCTGTCACATGTTCTCTCTTCGCAACTTCCACAAAATATCTCATTTGTCTAATCTCCACAAATTAAGCCCCTATTCTTCATGCGCAAAACGCATCAACTTTATCTTATCTGAATATTGTTGCGATTAATTATTTAATATTAATATTAAACTACTAAATTAACAAAGAGAAGTGAATTGTCATCCATCCATTATAAGGAGTGTTGTTCGTCATGAGTATTGTCCAGGAAGTTGAGCAAGCAAATACAGAGGTTGCACACCATTACATCGATCAGTTATTTGAAACGGTTCAAAAACGCAATCCGGGTGAAGGTGAATTTCATCAGGCTGTAAAAGAAGTGTTCCTTTCCCTGATACCCGTACTCTCCCAAAACCCGAAATATATCGAGCACGCTGTTCTGGATCGACTGGTCGAGCCGGATCGGATCATTTCGTTCAGAGTACCTTGGACGGACGACAATGGCAAGGTAAGAGTAAACCGCGGTTTCCGCGTTCAATTCAACAATGCGATAGGCCCTTATAAAGGCGGATTACGCTTCCATCCTTCCGTAAATGCCAGCATCATCAAATTCCTGGGGTTCGAGCAAATCTTCAAAAACTCGTTAACCGGGCAGTCTATCGGCGGCGGTAAAGGCGGGGCTGATTTCGATCCAAAAGGCAAATCGGATCTGGAAATTATGCGCTTCTGCCAAAGCTTCATGACCGAGCTCAGCAAGCATATTGGTCCGGATACGGATGTTCCTGCTGGCGATATCGGCGTTGGCGCCAGAGAAATCGGCTATATGTTTGGGCAATATAAAAAGCTGGTTGGCGCCTATGAAGCAGGTGTTTTAACCGGTAAAGGACTCGGGTACGGAGGAAGTCTTGGCCGCAAGGAAGCAACCGGGTATGGCTGCGTATACTTTGTTGATGAAATGCTCAAAAGCGCGGGACGCAGCTTTAATGGCAGCACCGTAGTCGTGTCGGGATCCGGCAACGTATCGATCTACGCGATGGAAAAAGCGATTCAGCTTGGCGCAAAAGTCGTAGCATGCAGTGATTCCAGCGGTTATATTTATCATGAAGCCGGCATTAATCTGGATACAATTAAACGTTTGAAAGAAGTCGAAAACCGCAGATGTAAAGACTACGTGCTTGAGCATCCTGATGCCATCTACGTAGAAGGCTGCTCCGGCATTTGGACGATTGCTTGCGATATCGCTCTGCCATGCGCAACCCAAAACGAAATCGACAAAGCCTCAGCCGAACTTCTTGTTCGCAACGGCGTTAAAGCAGTCGGTGAAGGCGCTAATATGCCGTCCACACTAGAGGCGATCGATGTCTTCCTGGACAACAAGGTCCTGTTCGCTCCAGCGAAAGCAGCAAACGCGGGCGGCGTGTCTGTCTCGGCCCTCGAAATGGCGCAAAACAGCGCAAGACTGTCCTGGACGATGGATGAAGTGGATGCCAAGCTGCAGCTGATTATGCACAACATCTATAGCGAAAGCGTAAAAGCTTCCGAAGTATACGGCGTGCCCGGCAACCTGGTGATCGGCGCTAACATCGCCGGATTTGTCAAAGTCGCTGACGCGATGATCGCTCAGGGCGTTTAATACAAAAAACCTCTTCTCCTTGCGGAGAAGAGGTTTTTTCATTCTTACCCTTCGATAATACGCGTTACAAACCAATACAGTCCGATGACAGCGACGAACGAGGAGGCTGCGTAATTCGCGTACTTGTAAGCTTTGTACCGGCCGATCCAAATGAGCAGCGGAAGCAGTACGGCCAGAACGGCCAATTGGCCGATTTCGACGCCAACGTTAAATGAAAACAGGGTCAACAGGAAACGGTCGCTCATCGCGCCGCGCAGCACCACGGCGAAGCCAAAGCCATGGATCAAGCCGAAGCCCATGGCAATGATCCAACGGCGCTTCACCTTTTTGAGCCAAATATTCTCTACCGCCACATAGGCGATGCTTAGCGCAATGACGGGCTCGACGAATGCTGGGGGCAAATTCACGACCTCAAGGGCCGAGAGCGCGATCGTCAAGCTGTGCCCAATCGTAAATGCCGTCAGCACCTTCACGTAATCCCGTTTGCGCTGCTTCGCGATGACAAGCGCGGCAATGAAGAGCAGATGATCGATTCCGCTCAAAATATGCTCGACGCCAATTCGTAAATACTCCCACATCGACATGAGCCAGTTTGGCACCTCAACCGTCGTTTTGGATGAATCCGCCGCAGATGCGCCAAGCATCTCGGTCACCGTTTTATTCCCGCTGTTAAACACGATATCCTTGGAAGAGTCCGCTTCGCGGATAGTCGCGAAGTTTTGATGAGCCGGATCGGTATCAAAGAAAAAGTTATAGTTGATTCTATAATCCGAAGCTCCGTCTGGAAGCTGATAGGTAAGCTTCATAAACAAGCATAAGCCGTTGTTTCTATTTTTTGTTGCAATTTCTCCAATCTTTGGCTCCAGAGTTTCACCGCCTGCCTGTAAGACAAGCGAATCCGCGATCAGAGGGCGTAAATCTTCTTCCGTCCACGACACTTCTCCTTCTGCCGGAGAGGATTGGTCTGGATCGATGATAAACACGCCGCCGGAACGCATATCCATCCACTGGGACACTTCCGTTATATCCAAATACAAATCGTATTCAAGCTGCCCGCCATTTACGTTAATGTCCGAATAACCATAGGTGTTCATATGCGCGTACGCATGCGGAACAATGCCGAACAGGAACAGACAGACGGCCAGAAACGCAGTCGCCTTTTTCATGGGATTCGAAAGCCTCCTTGGACAAGCGATAACGGTTGGTAAAACCCGAGCCAGCGCTAAGGAGACAAGTGCTCCCATGCGCCGGCCCGGCGAAAACTGCCCGTTATTTCAATTGTTCCAATATTTCGTAGATCACTTTGGCGCTTTCCAAGCGGGTTGCATTCGCTTGCGGAGCGAATTGCCCGTTCTCGCGGCCGGTCATGATGCCAAGCGCGTTCGCTTTATCGATCGCATCTTGTGCCCAAGCGCTGATCTTGCCGGCATCCTTGTACGAAACGCCGTCTGATTCCGCTATAGGGGTACCTTGCTTGTACTCGAGAGCTCGAATGATCAGGACCGCCATTTCTTCGCGACTGATTCGTTTGTCCGGCTGGAAGCTGTCAGCGGTGATGCCTGTTACGATCCCCGCCTGAACGGCAGCGCCTACGGCATCCGCATACCAGCTTCCCGCTTTAACGTCCTTGAACTTCGAAGCCGTTGAAGCAGAATCGGCAAGACCAAGCGCCCTTGCGAGCAAGGTTACGAATTCCGCGCGTGTCGTAGGCTGGTTGGCGCCAAACTTGTTATCGCTGATGCCATTTACGATCCCCCGGAACGAAAGCTCCTGTACGTAATCGTAAGCCCAATTGCTTGAAGATACGTCACTGTAAGACTTGCTGTATTCCATGACGATATACTTGCCCGGTTGATCAACAGAAGCTGTAAAGCTGCCGTTCGCATACTCGCCGCCGATCCAGACGGCATTGCCGATCTCGTCGATACGGTAAATGCCCGCAAGCTTGACGTTGTTAATCGAATCTGCCTTCAATTCGATCTTGACAGGGCTTGGCAGCGTGCCAATGGTAGTCAGACTGCCGGATTTGCTGCGTTCGCTGAATGAAAGCTGCAAGGCAGCGCCCTTCGCTTCCATTTCCGCTTTCCATTTCGCTCCTGCGTTCTCTTCTGCCTGATCGATCGACGTCTGCGTCATTTTGTCCAGCTTGACAATCAGTTCGCTTCCGTTACCCAGCTTTCCGCCGAGAGACTGCAGAACGGCATTTGGAATGATGACAATACCGTTGTTATCGGTCTCGATTTTCACTTCTCGGCTGCCAATTCTGGCAAGCGCATCTGCGCTAAGCGCAATCGCGTTGGCACCTGCTGCAGGCTTTAATGTAACTTCTCCCGTTGCGGGAATCGCATTCGGAGAAATAACCGTTACACCGGAATCAGGTTCAGGATTCGACGGAGTAGTCGGATTCGTTGGCGTCGTCGGAGGCACGGACGTGCCGCCGGTCAAGAAGCTCCAAATATCCGATGTCGCGCTGTCCCCGTTCTTATCCGTGGCAATCGCATACCAATTATAGACCGTATTGCTCGAGCGGTTCGGCCAGCTTGCGGTCGCGGTGCCGCCGCTTGCCACATTGGCCTGGCTGCCAATCTCCTTGCTTCCGTAGACATTCACTCCGATAAAATCGGTGGCAACCTGCTTACTCGGGTCTTGTGTCTTGTAAGGCAGCAAGAAGTCGTCCTTGCCTTCCTCCTCGAAGAAATTGCTGTCGTTCATATAAGCCGAGTAAGTTGTGACATGGATTTGGTTAGCGGCCAAATTGAACTCCAGGAATCTCATGTAGCCCTGTCCGCCTTGCGGACCGGATTGGTAATCCGCCAGCATTTCGATAACGACGCGGTCACTGTTTTCGACATGCTTGACGTTATAGGCAACGCCGTGCAAGTGTCCGCAAAGCACCATGCGAACATTGTCATTCTTCGCTACGATTTCGTTCCAGATCATCTCGCCTTGACCGGAATAAGCGCCAGTCGGAGAGATGTACTCGTGGGTACCGATGATCACGTAGCGATCCGGATACTTCTTAAGCACCTCGTTTGCCCATTCCACCGTATTGTCCTGAATGTTCCAGCCAAGGTACATAATCAGGAAATCCTGGCCCTTAACCGAGATCAAATCGTAGTGGTCACGGTTGTTGTTAAGATCGTCGCCATAATACGGCTGGTCTTCGAAACGTTCGCGGCCAAAATACTTCCAATACTCGGTGTAATTGGATTCGTCATGGTTGACGTCATGGTTGCCCGTTACGACGCCATATGGAACGCCGGCATCCTCCAGACGCTTCATGCTGTCGCTGGCAACCTTCCACTCGTCCGGGCGGTTGAAGTCATCGACCAAGTCGCCGGTATGAATGAGATAGGAAATTTTCTTCTCGTCCTTCATGTCCGCCACGTATTTCATTTCTTTGTCGTAAATCTCCGGATATGAATCGGAGTAATATTGCGTGTCACTCGCCCATGCGAAGCTGAAGTCGACTCCGTCTTCGGCAGCCGGTACGAGATCCTGTACAAGCACGTGAATCGTTTTATCTTTTACCATGTCCGCAGCGCTGACTGTCACCTTCAGTTCGAAGTCTTCAGCTCCAACGCCCGATGTGGCTCTTACCCATTTGTTCGTGTTGTAGTTCCAAGTATATAACGTTACTTGACGATCCGGCAGCGAGTGTCCTTTCCAGACCACTTCAACGTTCGCGATATCGCCAGGCTCTTGATCGAGCTTGAAGTCATAACGCTGATAAGGGAACAGGCCGTCCGCGTCGGTCACAAAATAAGTTCCGTCAACACTCTTTACCTGATTAATCGCTTCTGCGGAGACCGCCGTTTCGCCGGCCGGGCTTAGCTCGAGCGGAGGCTCACGGTCCGTCGAATTGGAGAAGCCTTCGATATCCGTGCGATTGCTGTAATTGTAACGGTATGCCTCGCGGAAGCTGACATCCATCGCATCCCCGTTCGGATCGCTTACTTTTACGCCAAGCTGCGCATTTGTTCCAACGTTCGTTGCGTTATCCGCCGGCGTCGGCTCAAAAGAGTTGCTTGGTATTTCGCTGCCGACGCTGAACGCTGCGGAGCGAACCGCTTCGTTACCCGCCTTGTCCTTGACGGAAACGCGGAATACATGGTCTCCGGCAGAGAGCTCAGATGCTTTTACTTGAGTCGGAAGTGTCACGGCTGCGCCGTCCAAGGTTGCCGTCGTCGAGCCAATACCGGAAGTCGTATCAGTTGCTTTAGCATTCAGCGAAATATTGCCGCTGTACGTTTCGCCATCTTTAATCGAGAACTCGTCGAACACCGGGAGCGTGTTGTCGACGATTGCGGATACGCTTGCTTTCGTTCCCGCTTCCGCGTCGGACACCTCGAATGTGTGCTCGCCATCAGACAAAGTTTTCGTGTCAAGCTCCAACGCTGCGCCGTAGAACAGCGCTTCAGGCAGGTTAACGGTAAGCTCGAGATATTCGAAGTATCCGGTGCTGTCGCCGACCTTTTGTCGTTTTGCCGGATCGACGGCCGTAAATTGGTCTTTGTCGAGCACCTTGCCTCTAGCCGTAACGGCTACTTGCTCGCCATTGCCGAGTAAAAGCTTGATGTTCTCAATTTTATAGTCATCGTTATTGCCTTCCTTGCCTAGTGGATCCAGCTTGTTGCCTGCCGTCACGAGCAACACGTTATTACCCGGCTTCAGCAGACTCTTCGGTACCGTTGCGACATGAGGAGCCAGGTAGGACACGTTAGGGAACGTGGAGACCAGCTGCCCGTTTACGTACAAGCCATCATTGAAGCTCTTCTCCATATTGTCGGCATTAAAAGTCAGATAAGCATTGTCACTTAACGCTTTCTCGCTAGCCAGGGTCTGCCCGTCCACCTTCAAACTTAACGTGCGACCTGCATCGAGGGCATTGCCTTGAATGCGGCTATTGCCTTTCAAGAAGCTGTTCGGAGCAAAATCGAGCCACAGCTTGCTCTTCGGTTCAAACGTCACCTTGTATGGCTCGGTACCGCCGTCCGTCGAACGAGATACGTTCTGGCCGTCCGTTGCTTCGATGAAATATTCGATTGCGGCTGCTCCGAGAATTTTATCCATCGCTATCGTGCCGCTGTATTCATTCGAATTTGTCGACGAGCGAAGCAAGTTAGCTTCCTGGTAAGCGGAATCGCCCGTTCTTTTGAAGAAGAGCGCAGCCCGGTCCACTTTGACGTCGTCGGTAATCGTTGCCGTAACATTCAAGCTTCCGAAAGGCTGGTTGCCTGATGGAGCTGCATAGGCGATTACCGGCTTTGCTGTATCCTCGGGAATCTCTGATGTTATCTCAGGCACCTGTCCTTCGACAATTACGCCCGGCGTAGCCGTTTGACCTGCGGAACGCTCAAACATCCGATTCAGGAATTGCGGGTTCGGATCGCCTTTCGGATATTCGTATACAACGCTTTTTCCATCATCGTTCACTTCATCCTTGGCAACGTTATACCAAGCCTGCGAAATGGCGCCGCCCCAATGGCCGACCCAATCGGCCGCATCCGGAGCAACCAGGATACGTCCCTCGCTGGTATTGTCCATCCCGATCGAGTAAAGAGAAGTCACTTGCGCGCCTGACAGGCTCACGGTTGAACCCGTAACCGAACTCCAATGCGCATTAAAGTCAGCCAGCGACTTGTCGAGACTCAAATCGGATTTCACCCAGATAACCGCCGTTTGCTTCGAAGGCAGGGTAAAGTCCTCCGTCAAATCCCACTTAATGGTGGCGCCATGGGAAAATTCGTAGTAGATCGCATAGTCCTTCAGATTAACGCTGCGATCCGTGTTGTTGTACATTTCGATGTACTCGTACATGTCGCTGCCCTTGTCATCTGGCACGAGCTCCGTGATCAGAAGCAAAGGTGCAGCATCCGTAACCGAGTGGAACACCTTGATTTCATAGGGATCGCCGGAGAAAGGATTCTTTCTCGTATGGATGCCGTCGATTGCCTCGATATAGTAATAGAGGTACTCGGCTTCCGCATCAAATGCTTCCTTTGGAATGACGGCGCTATAGCGGTTTTCTGATCCCGCGGTCATATTGACGGAGGTATAATCCGCATCCTTATCCGTCTTGAAGTAAAGCTTCGCGCCTTGAATCGTGCCGGCCGCACTCGTAATGACGGCGGAGATCGGAAGATCCTTTTCCAAAGTGGAACCCGCAGCCAGCGCATGCTCGATATGAGGCGAAAGCTGTTCGGCAACCAACGAGCCTGGAGTTGGGGCGACCTTGCTTCCTGCCTTCTCCATCAGCCTGGTCTTTTGGCCATCCACCTTATAGATGACGGAAGTATTGTTTAAATCATCGCAATTGGTCGCCGCATCAGCCGGGCAACCGTCATTGTACTTCGCGGACACGATCGTTTCGACCGCTTCGCCGGTCTTCTTCACGATCGATACCGTGTGCTCGTTCGTGTTGATGAGATTACCGGACGGGTGATCAAACGAGACGAGATCGCTCTCTGTAAGCGACACCTTGTAGGCTCCGTTAAACTTGTCCAGCGAGCCGTTTTGTTCGTCACTGTAATAAGCGCGCACAACCATCGTCTGATTGGGCTGAATGGTCTTGCTGTCTCTGAACGTCCACTCGTACGCTAATGCTGAACCATTAAAATATTGGATTTGGTAGTCCTGCAGCGCGATTGGCTCACTGCTGTTGTTGTAAATTTCGAAGTATTCCCAAGCGTTCACATCCCCGCTTCCGATATTCGGGGTGTTGAACACGATTTCCGAAATGAGCAGAACCGGAGGCTGCTCTGGTTCCTCAGGCTGCTCAGGCTGTGCGATCTGCAGCTCGTAGAAGCTGTCGGCCGCAGACGGGATTCTTGTTGTACCAGCCGAGTTCGAGGCTTCGATATAGTAGTCGATCTTGCTTGTCCCCCGCATAGCGCTTTCCGGAATTACGCCCGTAAGTGATTGAACATCCTTGACGCTGATCGGGACTGGCGTATACGCAGATTCTTCCGCTTTTTTATAATAGAGCTTCGCAGAAAGCAAAGTACCATCGCTGCTCACGTCAGCCGTTACGGAATAATTTTGCGGCTGGATCGGTGTCGTCTGCGGAACGTGACTTAATACGGGAGGTGCCGTCGCCGGAACACCCGTATCCGCAACCGGTTGTCCCGCAATCAGGCTTCCCGGCGTTGGCGCTTGCTTGGATGACAGCTTCGTCATCGCCGTTGTTCCGGAAAGCGGACTGTAGGCAAATACGATGCTTTTACCATTGCTGTCGTCGATGTTGTTGGAGGAGTTGATCAACGGCGCTCCAGTCGAATCCACGTCGTTATATCTCGCGGCTACAACCGTTTCATTATTCGAAGACCGTTTCACCGTTACCGTCTGCGTACCCGTGTTCGGGAGGTTGCCTCCGCTGGACTGGTCCATATAGGTGACTTGATTGTCCGACAGCTCGGTATGGTAAACCGAGTTAAACGATGCAAGAGTGTCATGCTCTTCTGCTGTCGCAGGATCGGAAGCATTGCTTTGTCCTCTTACAACAATCGTCTGCTGAGGCTCAAGCACACGGCCAGCTTCAATGGGGTACTCGTAATGAGAGCCGCCGTTATAGTTGTCCCTGGTAATATAGTAGTCATTAAGCGAGATTGCAGAGCCGCTGTTATTGTACAGCTCGACGTATTCCCAAGCGTTATCGTCAGTACCACTTCCGCCCGGAGGCGTATAGTTCGGAGAGTTTGCTACGATTTCCGTAATCAATAGCTCCGGTTCAAGCTGTAGTACCTCTGCGTTAGCCGTTCCGGTTGCGCCGATCGGCAAGCCCGTTACGACAAGCACTGCCGTCATCGTTCCCGCGATGAACCGCCTCCGCACCTGTTTGAACAACCTGTTCATTCCTCACACACTCCGCTTCTATTAAGATTGCTGCTGCCTAATTCACAGACATTTTAATCCAGCAGAAGTGGAATGCCTATTCACATTTCATTCGATAGCATGCAACTCTTTAGAAGATCAGCGGAATTCTCGAAAAGTCAGTAATTCATGCATAGTTTCTTAAGCAGGGTCTATCGCTTATTTGACATTGCGATAACATTATCTTAATTCAGGACTCACTTATTGGAAGTAAAATGAATAAATGGACAAATACAACTGGAAAGTGGGATTCCTTTCATGAGAATGTCTGCGCGGAAAGGGCCTTCTAACAGCTTCAAGAAGTTAGGTTCGAATTCAACCCAATTTTCTGCCCTATCTCGCTTGGAATGTTTAAACCGGCTAAGGAATATAAACGGCGTTTTGAGTGTAGATTGGAGCAACCGGCTGTCTGCCAACCGAAGCTGTCATGTCGTGCTCTTTCATTTTCGATTTCCAAAAGAAGCTTGCGCCAGCTATGAACAGCAGTATGTCCTTCACAGCATCGCCGAATCGCTCCATATTCGGATAAGTGAGCGGTTCAACGACACAGATACGTTCCAGATCGAGACAGATAGTATCGTCACTGTCTTCTATGGAACCACCCGCGACAAAATCGCCTCATTCATGCATACGTTGAAACCGGTCTTGAAATGGGAGAATATCCGCTGCCAGGTCATTATTGCAGTCGGTACGCAGCCCGTTCGTTATAATGAGCTTGGCGCCGCCTATCAGCAAGTGCAGGAGATGGCCAAGCAAGCGAACTTGACCGAGGAGACTCAAGTCATTGACAAGCTGAAGACTACTCCCCCACTACTTTTAAGTCCTAAGCACGAGCAGGCGCTCAGCTCTTTTTTGCAATCGGGCAACCCCGAAGGCGCTATGCAGATGGTGTCCCAATTGATTGACCACTTTGTCAAAAGCAAAGCTGCAATACAAGCCTACCGGCACTTAGCTAACCTTACGGCGGCCAAAGTGTGGGTTAAGCTGGAACCGCTGCACTTGGAAGCCGAAGAGGCCGAGACGGTCTACTCCATTATCAAGCAATTGTATGAATGCGGAACTATCCAGGACTATTTGAATACGTTTGCAGAACTTTTCGAGCATGTCGCCGCCTTCATCAAAGACGCTCAACAGCATCAGGATCCGATCGCGTCCCTTGTGATGGATATTTTAAACACCCGTTACTCTCAAGATTTGTCGCTTGCCTATTTGTCTCAGCTGCTGACCATGTCCCCTGCATATTTATCCGTATTTATAAAAGAGAAGACCGGCGCGAACTTCAGCGACCATCTGAACGAAATTCGCATCCGCAAGGCAAAGGAGCTGCTCGTCGTCACCGAAATGTCCATCCAGGACATCAGCATGCAGGTCGGATATGCTAATATAACGTCCTTCAACCGGATGTTCAAGAAGCAGATCGGGATATCGCCCGGTGAATACCGGAAGCAGCAAATTTCTCAAATTCACAAGGTAAAATAACTGAAAATCCCATAAGTTTCGCTTGCCCATAACTTGCTGAAGAAAGCTGAGAGAGACTAAAATCGCAAAAAAGCGATGCAGGGGTAGCACCCTGCATCGCTTTTTTAGAATCCTCATCGATTATGCACGCTTTTTCTCTAGCGAGCGAACGCCTTTTGAGTCAGCCTCTTTCATTTTGACTCTCTCGCTTATTTCTTTGAATCCCACAAATCTCTTGTTGCTCTCATCCCAGAGACGGAATCGAATCGCCTGCAGGCTGGAGGCAATGGTTATGGTGGTCACCTTATGCAAAGCTGGCGTCATCTTATGAGCTTCTTCCAAGTAATAGTTCGGCACTCTAGGGCTCAGGTGATGAACATGGTGGAAGCCGATATTCCCCGTCAGCCATTGCAGCAGCTTAGGCAGCTTGTAATAAGAGCTTCCTTCAACTGCCGCCTTCACATAATCCCACTCTTCTTCGTTCTCGAAGTAGCTGTCTTCGAATTGGTGCTGCACATAAAACAACCAGATACCGGCTGCTCCGGAAACATAGAAGATCGGAAGCTGAACCATTAGAAAGGCTTGCCAGCCAACAGCCCAACAGACCAGTCCTGCCAGAAGCACAATACCCAAATTCGTCAAATACAAATTGATGCGTTCTTTCGCTTTGGCATTTTTCCGGTTGAAGCGATTTTCAATGAGAATCGTGTAGAACGGTCCAAGAACGAACAAAACAAAAGGATTCCTATACAATCTGTAACCTATACGCTTCCATACGGAAGAAGTTAAATACTCCTCTACCGTAAGGATCCATATGTCCCCTATTCCCCTTTTATTCAGATTACTGCTGGTAGCATGATGAATGGAGTGCGCATGCTTCCATTGATAATAAGGGAAGAAAGTGAGAATGCCCGTAAACGTTCCGACTATTTCATTTAATCTCTTGCTCTTGAACATGGACTGGTGACAGCAATCGTGGAAAATAATAAATGTCCGAACGACGAATCCGGATGCGACAACCGCAATAGCTAAAGTGAGCAAATAAGATACGGAGAGCGAGAGATAGGCAACATACCAGAGCACTACAAACGGCAAGATGGTGTTCAAGATCTGTAGAATGCTGGTCCTGGCATTTGATTTCTCATAAGGAGCCATGTCCTTTTTCAGTTGACGTACGGATGTTTGCATATAGTTCCCCTCTGTCCTTATGGACATTCCATTTAATCTGGGTTAGATCAGTTCTTGATTCTCTTAACCTGAAAATAGTACATGCTAAGCGGCCACCACAATACGGCGAAGATCGGATAAATCGCCCAGATGGTATCCGGAGACGAAACCACATTGACCGTAATAAAGAACGCAATCATTAGTGAGCTGGCAGAGATGGAAAAGCTGTAGTACTGTTTCTTACGGACATAATAGAGTGCAAGCGGCCACCAGATCACAGCAAAAGCAGGATATATGGCCCAAGGATAATCAGGCGACATAACAGCATTTAAGATCGAATAGTACAAAATCGCACTTATGCCTGCAATTACAGCGAACGTTAACGTCTTTGCTTTTGACCCGCTATACATCACAATCGGCCACCATATGACCGGAAATACGGCATAGACGAACCACGGATACTCGGGGGATTGCATATAGTTAATCGTAAGCATAAGGATGATAACGAGCAGGCTTCCGAGCAAGGAATACAGCTTGTAATAGCCTTTTCTTACGGATGCCAGGCTGAGCGGCCAGAACAATAATACAAACGCCGGATAAATAAACCAAATATCACTTGGGGTAGTTAAGAAATTCACGATCATAAAAAACAAGATGCTCATCAAGCTGCCAATTGCGGCAAATCCCACTTGCTGCCTATCTATCATTAGGTCGACCTCCTCACCTTAAGCGCAACCAATTAAACACCATGGACAACGGCCACCAAAGAACAGCAAATGTCGGGTAAACGAACCAGATCACATCCGGGGTATAATAGAAATTCACGAATACAACAAGTGCGATGATCAGAAGGCTGCCCCAGATCGAAAAACCAAGATTTAATTTGGCGTTATTCCTTCTTGTAGGCAGTTTGTGTCCAAGCTGCTGCTTGATCTCCTCGATGTCTCCGAACTCGACAATCGCTTTGTTGATCGCATCCTCTTCTTCCTTCCCCTGCTCCATCAAGTCGAATACCTTCTCCTGAAGGTTAGCCACAATTTCCTGTTTGATGATCTTCTTTTTCTCGCTCTCCGGAATACCCTTGAACAATTCGTCTACATGCTGCTTTATTGATTTCAAATCAATCCCTCCATGAACACGTCGATAATTTCCTTGATTTCCTGCCATTCTTTAACCGTTTCCCGCAAATAGGCCTTGCCTAATGTTGTTATTCGGTAGTATTTCCTCTGTCCTCCATGAGAGACATCTCCGTAATATGACTCAATAAGCTCCTTATTCTCAAGCCTTTGGAATACCGCATACAAGGTCGCTTCTTTAATCTGGAATCTGTCCTTCGTTCGCAGGCTGATCTCTTTAGAAATTTCATATCCGTACCGATCCTTTTCCAGGATCAAGCGTAAGATAATTGGATCCAAATGCCCGCGAATAATGTCGCTCCTAATAATACTGAGCCCTCCTTGCTTAACTATTCTATCTGATAGAGTAATACTACCCTAAAGTACTCTACGTGTCAAAGTAATCTTTATTTTTGGAAAATAACCTGTCATCTACATAAGGAAAAACCTGCTCGAAAGCAGGTTAAATCCGTCATATCCCCAATAAAAATGAACAGGCCAAAAATTAAGAAGTTCTTCATAAATTTTATGAAGAGTTATTAATAATTTCCAATTACAATGAGAATATGTAATGGTTAACACGCAAGACCAATAAACGCTCACTCACCAAGGATTTCTGGTTCGCAAAGCCACAATGATGACATCTCACGCAGATGTTTAATTAAAAAAGAAACCTAACGTAAAAGCCGTTAGGTTTCTTTGCAACTACGAATCGGTGTCCCCCGCATAGTGGAAGCTCAGCTCACGGAGAACAGGCTCCCCGTCGCAAGCCGTCACTTCCACGATCACTCCGGCCACTTTGACCGCTGGGATGCGGATAATCGCTTTATGGCCGATGTTTCGACCCTCGTAGACGGCTACCGGCGTATGGGTCTTCGCCGATAGCACCGACACGGTGAAGGAGAGCACGCACTCGCCGTCCGTCAAATTCTCTTGGATGATAATGTGATCAATGATATGCGGCATCGAAGCTTTGTATCGCCATTGCCGCCCTTCCTGCCGACATGCGTCAAGCGACGCGATTGGCCCACCGAAGCGGCGACGGATTTCGTCTCCAAACGCCGTTAAATGCGCCGTATCCTTGGCAGGCAGCAAGCCTTCGCGGTTTGGTCCGATGTTGAGCAGCAGATTCGTGCCACGGCCAATGGACAGGTAATAGAGGCCCATCAGCTCGTCCACACTCTTAACCATGTGTTCGTCATTGTCACTGTAGAACCAGGTGCTGCCGTTCTGCCGCATCTGCACGTCGCATTCCGCAGGCAGCCATAACCGTTTGCCGAATTGTTCCTTCTTCTCCGTGTAGATCGAGAAGTCGGCAGATTCGACCGTGTTCCAGCACGGAATTGGGGCAATGCCGTCCTCGTTGCCGATCCAGCGGAAATCCGGATCGCCCATGTTGAAGATTAGAATACTCGGCTGCAGTCGGCGGATCGTTCCGATAATCCGAGGCCAATCGTATTCGTGATTCTCGGAGCCGCAGCCGTCGAACCACAGGATATCGATGTCGCCGTAATCACTAAGCAGCTCAGTAATTTGATTGACGAAATAATCGTCATACGCCTGCGCATCCTGCGAATAGAAATCGGCCGAGCCATCGTAAGGCGAGTAATACAAACCCACCTTTACACCGTACTTACGGCAAGCGTCAACGTATTCGCGCACGACGTCGCCTTTGCCATCTTTCCACGGCGACGCTTCGACCGTGAACCGGCTGTACTTGGACGGCCAGTTGGAGAAGCCATCGTGATGCTTCGCAGTCAGGACCGCGTATTCCATTCCCGCTTCCTTGGCTGTCCGAATCCACTGCTCGCAGTCGAGTTGGACCGGATTGAAATCGGCAGGCGTCATCTTCCGCTCGTCGAAATCAGCATAGCCTTCATAGAACGTCCGCAAGCCGAAATGCAAGAACAAACCAAACTCCCAATCCTGATAAGCCAACTGTTTGGCCGTTGGCACGATGCGCGATTCTTCCGTCTTATCTGTCTGCATGCTCAAATCCGCCTTCCCCATTAACGAATTTTCTTAGGCTTCCTGCCACAGCTGACGAAGATTGTCCATTGCGATCCGCGAAGCCATCTTGCACTCTTCCATGCCTTCGAATTCGACCGTGACGTTGCCATCATACCCGGAGCCTTTTATCAGCTTCACGATGCGGCGCAGCGGAATCTCACCATGCCCAACGATCGCCCCGCGCAGATAGTTGCCGTTGCTTGTGCGGAACCAGTCACCGCCGCCGGGAGACTCGTCGAACGAACGGAAGTAGAAATCTTTGAAATGCACCAGAGATGCATAAGGCAAGTTCTTCATAACGCCGATGACCGGATTCTCATCCACGCACATGAAATTGCCAACGTCGAGCGTCGTCTTGAAATTCGGACGGTCTACCGCCTGCAGCACCCGCTGTACCCGGTCGCTCGCCTGAACGCTGAAGCCGTGATTCTCGATCGTTGTCGTAATACCGAATTGCGCTGCATAGTCGGCGATAATCCGGCTGCCTTTGATGATAAGCGGCAGGCTCTCTTCGAACCAGGCGATCGTCGTCTGCTCCTTCTCGATCGAGAACGCCGTCACGTCGTGGCGCATATGCTTTATGCCGAGCCGGTGAACGAGATCAACATGAGCTTTGACGCGGTCCATCTCCGCCTCGAAAGACGGTTCATCCGGCTGCACGAAATTCGCCGGCATAGAATAATTCGACAGCTCGATGCCGACCGCCTTCGCCTTCTCTCGCACCGCGTCTGTCAATTCCGGGTTATCGACGAGTGTGAAGCCGTACGGCACGATTTCCATATGCTCCCCGCCGTTCTCTTTAATCCAATCAATTGCGTCCAGAACCGTCATTTCGCCGGAATTGAGAGCTCCAAGCAAGCTGTACGTACTTAATCCGATTTTCATCGCGGTTACCGCCTCTCCCATGATTAAAATATACTAGAACAAATGAATCGATTTGATCTCAAACGGATTGAATATCAGCTCCACTGTACCATTCGGGCCGACGCTGCAGGTTTCCATGACATCTTCCAGCAAATTAACAACGTTAGCACGTTTCGTGGCCGGCGGCAGCTCGAACACGATCCTATCGCGACTGCCGGTCGATTCGTAGAACCGAAGCACAATGCCCTCACCGCTTTCCGCAGGCTTCACCGTGTCGAGCACAACCGTACGGCTTTCAAGTTGCATCAGCGTATTCGTCGACGGCAGCCGGCCTTTGCCTGCGCCGTTCCCGCTTCCTGCAGGCAAATGAAGCAAGGTTGCCGGATGATTCAGCTCAGCTGCTCTACGCACGACTTCGGCGCTGCGCCAATCCTGCTCATGCGGATAGAGCGCATACGTAAATTCATGCTCGCCTTGATCTGCCGTGTTATCCGGCCATTTCGGAGCACGCAACAAGGAAAGGCGAAGAACGCTATTCTTAACGTCATAGCCGTACTTGCTGTCGTTCAGCAAGCTGACCCCGTAACCACCTTCCGAAATGTCCGCCCATCGATGCCCGCACACTTCGTACTGCGCTTGCTCCCAGCTCGTATTGCGGTGCGTTGGACGTTCCAAGGCACCAAACGGAATTTCGTACGCCGCTTTGGTAGACAAGATGTCCATAGGGAACGCTACCTTCAGCAATTTGTGGTTTTCCCGCCATAACACGCGAGTTTTGAAATCGACGCGCTTCTGATTCGGATAGAGAATCAGATCCTGCGTGATAAGTGACAGTCCAAGCTTCCACTCGAACCGGATAATATCGGCTGTGTCGCCGGACAAGATAAGCCGCTTCCCAATAAGCTCAGCCTGTCCAGCTGGCTGCTGCTCGTACTTCGGATCGATGTCCCACGCATCCCAATACGTTGGCTTGTCATGGAAAAACTGCAGCTCGTTCGCCTTGGCGCCCGGCCGTAGCAGTTCGCGCTGCGCCGCTTTGTCCCACCAGCGCACGATCTCGCCTCGTTCGTTGAATTCCAGCCGGTAATGCACGGTTTCCCATTCACTCAAGTCGGTCTCGTTCAGGCTAGCGCTCCGCTGCTGATCTTCTTTGCCAGCCGCTTGCCGCAGCCAGATCGTCTTGTAGCCAAACGCTGGAATCGCCTGAACCGTCACCATCAACCCGCCTTGTTGATCTCTTCCTGCCGCTTCATCCGACAGCCAATCGCATGGCAGACGGAAGCCCGCTTCATCATAGGCGCAGGTTCCTGCAAGCTCCGCTCCGCCTGTGATGAGAATCGTGTCTTCGCGCTCCCAGCCAAGGCTGTTGAACACCATGTACGGCGTTCCTTCGCCCACCGCGTCTACCGCTCCCGCTAGCGCAAGCAGCGCTTGGTCCAGCTCCTTGCCGCCAAGCGAGAAGATTTCCTCGTACTCCGTGGCCGAGGTCTCGTACGTCTCCGTAATCGCCGTGCCCGGGATGATGTCGTGGAACTGATTAAGCAGCATAAGCTTCCAGCCCCGGTTCATCGCTTCGGCATCCATGTCCGCGCCCGTGTAAGCGCGAGCCAGCGTGCCCCAAATTTCCGCTTCGCGGTAGAGTGCTTCCGCTTTGCGGTTGCTTCGCTTGTTCCGGCCGTGCGTCGTCAGCGTGCCGCGGTGCAGCTCCAGATACAAGTCACCATGCCATTCCGGCAACGTCTCTGCAACATGGCCGACCTGTTCGAAGAATGCGCCAGCCGTGCTGAAGCTGCCCGCAGGCAGACCCGGCATTAGACTACTTCGCTGCACGAGCTCAATCATGTCGCGCGTCACGCCGCCCCCGCCGTCGCCATGTCCGTAAAGAAGCATCAGCTCATTGAGCTTGTCCTTCTGTCTGTAAGCGTTCCAGCTCTCTGCCACGTTTTTTGGCCTCGTATTCTCATTAAGCGCATGGCTTAGGTAAGAAACAATCGATGTTCCGTCGATACCGATCCAGCGGAATAATTCATGCGGGAACTTGTTCGTATCGTTCCAATTCAGCTTGGTCGTCATGAAATAATCAACGCCAGCAAGCTTCAGAATCTGCGGAAGCGAAGCGCAATAGCCGAACGTATCGGGCAGCCATTCGATCGCCGATCCTTTGCCGAATTCATCACGGTAAAATTGCTGACCATGGAGGATTTGGCGGACGAGCGATTCGCCGCTTGGAATGTTCAAATCCGGTTCCACCCACATGCCGCCGACGAGCTCCCATCGTCCTTCGGCGACTGCCTTCTTGATTTTGGCATACAGCGCGGGATCATGCTCTTTCACAAAGGCATACAGAAGCGGCTGGCTTTGAGAGTAGACGAAATCCGGGTACTCATCCATCAGCGACGTCATCGTGGAGAACGTACGGCTTACTTTGCGGACCGTCTCCCTAACCGGCCATAGCCAAGCGATGTCGATATGAGACTGCCCGACCATATGCATCTTGCCCTGTGTCGGAAGTATCGGGAACATGGTAGTAATCCGGTCAGCCAGACGTCGTTCAATGGCCGACAGAATCTCCTGACTATGCCATCCTTCCTCGTGCAAGTCGTCGCAGGCTTGCATGGTTTCATACAGCGCATCGAGCTGACGCCCGCGGTTATTGTCCTGCTCGGGCAACAGAATCATCGTCTCATAAACAGCCTGCACGGTATAAAGCAAGCTTTGTGCCGCCTTGTTTAATCGGACAAGCTTTACATCGAACTTCGTCACAGGTGGGTTGACCGGCGCCTGATTGTTAAGTGGATCGACAGGCTCTGGAATCGGGTCAAACAGCTCAAATTCCAGCAGCGGCGTTAGGCCCACTCCTTCCAAATACAACGGAACGACTTTATGATTGCGGTCGATGCCTTGATAGGACGCCCCATTGACGCGAAGCAAGCCCTCGCCGCCGCCGCTGATTCTCAAACCAGCCGTTCCGGGCTCCCATTCCTGCGGGATGGTAATCTGCTTGGTCAGAAAATAGGTAATCCCATATTGCCCATCGAGCAGCATGTCTGTCTGTTGACTTTCCTCGCCGCCGGGGAGGGTCTCGTATTCGCCCGGAAGACCATAACGGGTTTTCTTAACTTTCCAGTTCTGCAGCGGATGCGACTCCGCCCACCGGCGCTCCGATAAATGACGAATGAATCGATTGATACGATGCATGTGTGTTACCCCTTTCCCAGCACAGTCAAAGCTGCCCACTTCCCTGTTTCTGCATGGCTGCCTACCGTCACCTTGAATACACCTGGCTCCACGACAGGCTTAAGCCGCGCATCCAGCATTAGCAGTTGCTCCCTGCCGACTGTAAATTGCACAGCCTTCGTTTCACCAGGCGCAAGCGACACGCGCTCGAAGCCCTTCAATTCCTTCGTCGGTCTCGTTGTCGAGCTGACAACGTCGGTAATATACAATTGAACGACCTCGGTCCCAGCGGCTTCGCCGGTATTCGTTACTCTAACGGTAACCGTTGCTTCACCATCCGGCATAATCACTGCCGGAGATACTTCCAGCTCACTGTAAGCAAATGTTGTGTAGCTAAGTCCGTACCCGAACGGATAGAGAGGCTTCGTATCCATTTCCAAATACCGTTTGGAACGGCTTCGTTTGGCGTTATAGTACACCGGCAGCTGGCCGACATCCTTCGGCACGGACAAGGTCAGCCTGCCCGAAGGATTGACGTCGCCGAATAGAATTTCGGCAAGCGCCGTTCCCCCTTCCTGTCCCGGATACCAAGCTTCGATAATGGCATGGGCTTGCTCCTCAAGCCAAGGTTCAACGATCGGACGTCCGTTAATATAAACAACGATCATCCGCTTGCCGAGCTTATGAATAGCCTGAGCCAGCTCCAGCTGAACGCCCATCAGATGAAGGCTAGCGCGGTCGATCCCTTCCCCACACTCCATGTCGCTCCATGACAGACCCGATACAACGGATGCACCTGTACGCAAATCAATCGTACCATCGCCGAAATCTCTGGCGCTGGAACCGCCGAGTGCTAGCACGACGACGTCCGCCTGTTCGGCGCAGGACAGCGCGGAAGCGAAGCCTTCACGGGAATCGCCTTGAATCCGGCAGCCCGGTGCATAGAGCACGCGATCCGGAGCCTCCTCGCCGAGCGCGGCCTTGATTCCGTCAAGCAACGTTACGATACGCTCTCTTGGCTGCGGCGACGTATAGTCACCGAGCTGGTTGTAGATATGGTCGGCGTTCGGGCCGATGATCGCGATTTTGCCGGCATGAGTTTTAGACAATGGAAGTGTCTTGTCCTCGTTCTTCAAGAGGACGATGCCTTGGCGGGCGATCTCACGCGCCAGCTCCGCATGTTCCAGGCAGCCGATAACGCGTGCAGCCGCTTCCGGATTGACATAAGGGCGTTCGAATAGACCAAGCTTAAACTTAGCTTCAAGAATCCGGCGTACCGCGAGATCCAGATCAGCTTCGGTGACAAGGCCGTTCTGCAATGCATGATGCAAATGCCCCGCGAACATAGCGCCTGACATTTCCATATCGATGCCCGCCTTCACAGAGATCGCCGAAGCTTCTTCACCGCCTTCGGCTACATCATGGCCCGAAGCCAGCATATTGACGGCACCACAGTCAGTAATGACGAAGCCCTCGAAACCCCAATGTTGACGCAGCACCCCGTTCAGCAGTTCTTCATTCGACGTGCAAGGAATGCCGTCAATCTCGTTGTAGGCCGGCATGATGGACATCGCTCCCGCCTCGACTCCCTTACGGAAAGGTAACAAATCGACTTCGTGCAGCTCGCGTTTTCCCATATGAACAGGACCAGCGTTGCGTCCCCCTTCAGAATGGCCGTAGCCGACAAAGTGCTTCAGCGTCGCAATTAAGCTGCCCTCCCCATCAAGACGCTCGCCCTGCAAGCCCTGCACGGCGGCAACCGCCATCTCACCGGTCATGAACGGATCTTCACCGAAGCACTCCTCGGTTCTTCCCCAGCGCGGATCGCGTACAACGTCCAGCACCGGCGAATAGGTGGCAGCTCCGCCCTGACTGCGGGTTTCCAGCGCCACGGCTCGGCACATCTTGCGGTACAGATCCACGTTCCAAGTACTGCCAATGAGCAGCGGAACCGGAAACACCGTCGCACCAATCGCCATATGGCCGTGCGAGCATTCTTCGCCGAACAGAATAGGGATACCAAGCCGGGAATGCTCGATTGCATATCGCTGAATGTCATTGACAGCGCGGGCGCCTTCCTCCGGTGACAGTCCGTTCTCGAGCGTCACTTCTGTCCAAGGATCCGCACGCAGAGTGCCGTACAAGGAACCGATTCCGCCCTCCTTGATCCGTGCTTGAAATTCGGCATCAAGCTCAATCGTGCCGCCTGACCGCTTATGATACATTTTCCAACCGAATGGCTGGGTCATCTGTCCGATCTTCTCTTCCGCCGTCATGCGCGCAAGCAGATCGTCCGCCCGTTCGGCTGGCGGGAGCGCAGCGTCTTTGTAACGCATCAATCGGTACACCTGCCTTCCTCTCCGAAGACAAGCAGAGTGAAGTATACTCGAAGGTATACTCCCCTCTGCTGTTATCTTTGTCTTAATTTTTCTCAATCGCTAATTGATAAATCTTGATGTACTGCGGCAGGTTTAAACCATCAAACCCTTTCAAATAGGAATCCCAATCCTTATCGAGGTTCTTATCGCCGATAATGAATTGCGCCATATTGGACTGTACATAATCTTTAATGGATGTTGCCAGCTGCGCCATTGTATCCGTATCCTCAGGACGGACGAATGCGCTGGATGGGTAGGATTCTTTTGGTGCATATGGAGCATACGTGCTTGTTGCGTCTGCAAGACGCTTCTCGTAGCCTGCGCCAGTGAGCGGATCTTGCGCTGTCGCAAACAGGTCACGGAAGCTCTTCGACAGATCCTTTGGTCCAAGCAGCGACCAGCTGTCATTACGAACGACGTTAGGGTCAGCCTTCGCCAGGTTGGCAAAGCTATATTTCGCAGGCTGACCTTCGATGTTCTTCTCATCCGCCTTCGCTTTATTCCAGCCAATGCCTTCTTTCAGACCGTATTCGCTGTACAATGCACCTTCTTCGGTAAATGCGTAATCGGCGATTTTGATCGCTGCGATTTGCTGCTCTTCGCTTGCTTTGTTCGTAATGGCCATTGCGAATTCGCCAAAGCCCTGCGACATGCCTGCAAGCTGAACACCTTCCGGTCCTTTCAGTGGCGGAACAATGACCCAATGCTTGGCCCGTGGTTTCGTGTCGTCATACGTATCGACCAGGTAGCTGAGCAGCGCCGTCGTGATGGAGCCTACGACCTCGTCGCCTTCGCGATTGCCGAGCTGGGCGACCGCTTGATCGTTCTGCGTGAAGGATGCCTTGTCGATCAAGCCTTCGCTGTACAGCTTGTGCATGTACGCCAGGCCTTCCTTCCATTCCGGCTTGTTCGCGGCAAAATCAACTTTGCCGTCCGCAATGGTTAAGTACTTGTCATTATCGTTATAAATGAATGAATTCATCAGGAACGAGTCGATGTTGCCGTTCCATACGTATTTGTTCGGTGCGCCAGTCAGCGGAATTTCATCCGCTTTGCCGTTGCCGTTTGGATCTTGCGTCTTGAACGCTTTCAGCACGGTGTAGAGCTCGTCTGTTGTGGTCGGAACTTTGAGGCCGACCTTGTCAAGCCATTCTTGGTTGATCCAATATTTCTGCGAGAATGTGCAGTGGTAGCATTCGTTGAAGCGCGGAATACCGTAAATGTTGCCGTCTGGCGCCGTCATCGCTTCTTTCAAATACGGCTTCTCGTCCATCATTTTTTTCAGATTCGGCGCGTATTTGTCGATCAGATCGTTCAGCGGCACGAGTACGCCTTGCTTGCCGTACGTCATGAGATCAGAGTTCGTGAATTTGCCTTCCAGGAATACTTCCGGATAGTCGCCGCTCGCAAGCAGCAGCTGTCTGCGGTCCACCAGCGCATCCGTTGGCGCAAGATCCCACTTAATGTTGACGTTGAATTTCTGTTCGATATATTTGGTATAGTCGTTATCTTCGAGCGGCGCCTTCCCTTGCGGAGCGAAGAATCCGATATTGATCGTCTTGGCCGGCTTGTCCGCTGCGTTCGTGCCGGAAGCTTCCGTATTCGCGCTATTCGAACCGTTATTGTTTTCTTGACTTCCACATGCGGAGAGCACAAAACTGCTGATGATCATGACAAGCATAAGCGATACCCAGATGGACTTTTTCATAGCATTGATTCCTCCTTGGAATGTATAAGTTCTCTTGTGCCACCCAAACGTCAGCTTGGACGACTCCCCCTGCCATGTCCCGTTAATGCGCTAAATCGCCTGCCGCCTCACCTCCACCTAGAATTTACGAGATTAACCTCCATCATAAATCAGCCTTTCAGGGAACCGATCATGACGCCTTTCACGAAATGCTTTTGCACAAAAGGGTACATAATGAGCACAGGTACGCAAGCTACGACGATCAGCGCGTATTTCAGCACTTGCTCGAAGCCTTGATCCCGCAGCTTCTGAGCCGTATTCGCTAACATCTCCGGATCGGCTGCGTTCAGAATCAACATATTTCGAAGAACATATTGCAGCGGGAACAGATGCTCGGATCTCAAGTAAATGAGGGCATCGAAGTAAGCATTCCAATGTCCTACCGCGTACATCAATGTCATAACCGCGAGAATGGGCTTCGACAGCGGCAGCACAATGCTCCATAGATATCGCGTATCCCGACAGCCGTCCATTTGCGCAGCCTCTTGCAATTCAGTCGGAATCGACGACATGAAGAAGGTTCTGGCGATAATGACCTGGAAGACCGAGAATGCGCTTGGAAGCCACAACGCCCAGCGTGTATCAAGCAGATGCAAATTTTTCACCAACAAATAGGTTGGAATAAGTCCACCGCTGAAGAACATCGTGATCATCATCAGAATCATGATGTACTTGCGGCCTGCCATCATACGCTGCGACAGCGGGAAGGCCATCAATACGGTAAACGAAACGTTGATGAAAGTACCAACAACCGTGTAAACGATACTATTATAGTAACCGAGCATTAACTGCGAGCTTTGGAAAATCGACTTATAAGCTTTGAGCGAGAACTCTACCGGATACAGCCATACTTGCCCAGATACCACGGCGTTAGGAGAGCTGAGGGACGAGCTGAGAATATAAAGCAGCGGGTAAAGCACCGTCAGCGTAAGTGCGCCGAGTAGAACATAAATCGTGACGAGCAAGACGCGGTCGCCGAACGGTTCCCGGATTTTTGATTTGGTCAACATAGACGGCCGCCTTTCTACCACAGACTATTTTCTGAAACTTTACGAGCAATAGCATTAACGCTGACGAGAAGCACCAAATTGATAATGGAATTGAACAATCCCACCGCAGAAGAGAAGCTGAAGTTGGCGCCGAGGAGACCGACCTTATAGACATAGGTAGAAATAACCTCTGACGTGCTCACGTTGAGCGAATTTTGCATCAAGTAGATTTTCTCAAAGCCGACCCCCATCACGCTGCCCAAACTCAGGATCAGCATGGTAATGGCAATTGGAAGCAAGGAAGGTAAATCGATATGGAGAATTTTCTTAATTCGGGACGCTCCGTCCATGCGCGCCGCTTCGTAGAGCGAAGGATCGACGCCGGCTAAAGCAGCGATATAGATAATAGAAGCGTATCCCATTTCTTGCCACACACCAGACCACACGTAAATCGATTTGAACAATTTCGGCTCGCCCATGAAGTTCGTGTCCGACCAGCCGAAGAACGTGAACAACCGATCCACTACGCCAACATGTGGCGAAAGCATCAAGATAATGATCGACACCATAACGACGGTCGAAATGAAATGGGGGGCATACGTGATCATCTGTACGGATTTCTTGAAGAAGCCCGTCCGGATTTCGTTTAACGCCAGCGCCAGGAAAATCGGAATCGGGAAGCCCGCCAGCAAGGAATACAGGCTGATCAGCAATGTATTCTTAATTAACAGCGGGAAGTTCGGCGATTGGAACAGGTCGGTAAAATGTTTGAAGCCTACCCACGGGCTACCCAAGATGCCTTTGATGATATTGAAATCTTTGAAGGCGATAATTACCCCGAACATCGGAATGTACTGAAATATGATTAGATACAGCACCGGCAGAAGGACAAGGAGATACAGCTCCCAACTTCGCTTCATTCTCATCCATGTGGTTTGAACCATCCGCATTACTCCTTCTATCAGAATCCGTTTATGATCCGAAGCGACGGGCCGCATTATGTTTCCTGCCAAGCCCCGCTCGGTTCGATAGCCTGATTCTAGCCCGCCGCCTCAAGAAGCGGCAATTCGTAAGATTCTGCGAGCATGCAATTTTCGTCGGAGCGCTGTCCTGGCGCATAGTGGGCGGTGAAAAATGCGGGCTCCACATTTTTCTACAATGCATGATTTTCGCTGGTCCAGTCGGGCAACAAACAAAAAAACCTTGAGTCTGCCGACAACTTCGGCAGACTCAAGGTTTAATCCATTTACCGTACCGCCTGCTGTTTGCGATAATCGCTTGGTGACATGCCTGCTACGTTCTTAAATGCACGATTAAAGGAATTATAATTAAAATAACCGACTTCCCCGCTGATTTCCTGGAGTGACTGATCCGTCGACAGCAGTAGCAGCTTCGCTTTGTCCATCCGCAGCCCAATTAGGAAATCGACGAAGTTGCAGCCGGATTCCTCCTTAAACAGCTTACTGATGTTCTTCGCGCTGATGGCGAACTTATCGCTCAAATGATCGAGCGACAGCTCCGGATTTGGATAATTATCTTCAATGTACGACCGGATATCCCCGATAACGGCCCGCGTACGCTGCGAATCTTTCAAGACCGTCAGCTTGGCGGCCGCCGCCTCGAAGATGAGCGTGCAGCCCTGCTTCAATTCGTCCAACGTCTCCCAATCGGCCAGCAGCTCCAGCAATTCCGTGCTAGTATCTTTCCACACATTGCGATAATCTTTGGGCAGCTCCATAAACATCCGTTTCAGCTGCTGGTGGAGAAACTGCATAAAGCTCTCGATTTCCTTACGCGATGAGACAGCATCCGTCATCTGGCTGAACAGCTCGTCCATCGGCTTCCGCCATCCACCCTCGGCAAGCCGAATCGCCTGCGCCAGCGCTTGAATGGTGCCGAAAAAATCATGGGAGCGGAACTTCGCTCTTTCCAGCTCCGCTGCGTCAAGCAACCGCCCCATCCCGAGCACGGCTTTGTAATGCAGCAGGTCACGCGCGATTTCGTGCGATCGTCTTATTTCCTCGAGATTGCACGCCATGCCGTGCACGCCGATCGTGACGGAGAAGCTCAAATTGCCGCGCACCCACTCCACGATCTGCTCCCCGATCAACACGCTTAACGCCGCGCCCTCCGAGTCGTCAGGCACCCAAACAATTGCAGACATCCTGCGGTCCGCAATCCATTCCGCCCACACCGAAGCGCCGCTCATCGTAGCGATTTCCTGCGTGACGCTGGAGACAACGAATTTGAGCATCGATTGATCCTGGTGCTGGTAGCGCTTGATAAACTGTGCATAACGGTCGATTTCCAGCTCCAGCATGAAGGCCAAAGTGCCCGCTGGCTGGATGTGAAAAGCGAGCAGATCCGTCTGCCACTCCGTCTCGCGAATCGGGACAGCCCCCTCGACCACCTCTTGGAACCGGTGTTTCTTCTGCAAAATAATCGTTTCCTTGTTCTTCTGCCGCGTCTTTGTCGTTTCCTCCATCAGCTGCTCCAGCGCACCTTGGATGAAGCCGAACTCGTTGCTGCTGGGCAAACCCATGTCGGTATCAGGCTTAATTAACGCACTCGTCCGGATTAGTGATACGAGCTGGCTGACCGGCTTGTAATTGCGGCGCGTAATATGAACGACCCAAATGACGCCAAGCAGTACGACGGCAAACGCGATAATGACCCAAGCGCTGTAGAAGTCTAGCGCAATCTCGGACAGTGTGCCGCTTGCCAGACCGCTTTCAGCTTTCCAGCCAGTATACGTGGAGACGTAATTGCCCAGAATACCTCGTTTGTTAAGCAGCTTGTCGCCATCGTTCATCAGTATGCCTCCTTGGCTGTCGTTGAACTGAACGAAGGTCACATTCGGATTGTACATCGGCGCAATCGTCTGCTTCAGCTTCGCCAAGCTGACGTTGACGACGACGAACCCTTGCTTCACCGTCGAAAACTGTGGGTACCCCTGTACGTACGTGATGACATCAGATGGCACCGACGTTGTGTATGGCTTGAAGCTCCTTTTTCCCGACCATTCGCCAAGCGGCACGCGCTGCTCAATATAGGGCTGAATGAACGATTGATCCAGAAACTTCGACTGCTGCGCCGATCCGTCGCCCAGGATAAACTGATCCTTCAAGCGAATCAAATAGGCCGAGTCGATAATAGCGTAATTCAGCTTCCAGTCATCCATCAGCTTATTTGCCTGGATACTGCCGTATACATCGTTGCTGTTCGTCCCAAAGAATCGCTTCAGTTCGCTGGATGACAGCGTAGCGCGCAAAATTTGATAATCGAGCGCCTTCAGGGAATTGTCCGTAATCCTTATGGCTTGCTCCGCCAAGAACTCATTGGCTTTAACCGCTTGCTTACGATTCTGCTCGCTCAGCGATTGGAAGAACACGACGAACAGGATCGTAACGACCACAACGAACACGGGAAGATACGATAGAAGTAATTTACGAAACCAACTGCTATTCATGTTATCCCTCCCCTCGCCCGCCATTTGTCGGAGCTACCTGTCATGATAGCTTTAAAAAATTAATTTTACACGATATGCGTCAGCCACTCTACCATCGCTGTTCCTATCTTAAGGAAGCAAGCGGAACACATGCGCAATCGGCGCTTTGCCACCTTTCAATTGACTCGCCGGAAGCCGCAAGTTCATTCCCTCGCCGCTGCGCGTGAACGCAACAGGCTCATCAGTGCCAACTAGCTCGACCTTCGAAACCTCATCCGAGTACGGAACGGAAATCGTCGCATTAACCGGCGTATCCTCGCTTGCGTACAAGTACGTGCAGTAGACCGTCTCGCCTTTGCGCGTGAAGGCGCACTCACCTGTGAAGTACGGTGCGCAAATGCGAGTGCCGTACACGGCTTCGCCATGCACCTTCATCCAGGCGCCGAGCTCTTTCATGCTTCTGAGTGCGCCCTTCGGCAATCTGCCGTCCGGCTGCGGGCCAACGTTCAAGGCCAGATTGCCGCCCTTGGCGACGACCTCCATCAAGATGTTTACCAATTGCCGCGCGGATTTATAGCGGTCATCGAACCCGAAGGAGAACGAAGTTCCGAGCGTAATACAGCTCTCCCACGGTACGTTCAGTGGACGCTCTGGAATGGTCTGCTCCGGCGTGACGTAATTCTCGTATGGGCCGCCGACGGTGCGGTCGGCCGAGAGCAGCCACGGCTGCGTCTGACGTGCGCGCTCTACGACTTCGCCGAGACGGATGTCCTGGCTGACTCGGCCGCCTTCTCTTACCCAACCGGCATCAAGCCATAAAATATCGATTCGGCCGTAGTTGGTCAGCAGCTCCATAATTTGTTCATGCGTGAATGACACGAATTTCTCCCACAGCTCCGGATTCTCCTTCGGATTGTACGACGGTCCACGCCACGTATGCGTGCCGCGTTCTGTGTCTGGCGCCCAATAAGTCGGCGTGTGCCAGTCCGCTTTGGAGAAGTAAGCAGAAATCGCTAGTCCCTTGTCACGGAACGCGTCGAAGAGGTTTTTGCATATGTCAGCATAACGGTGCGTATGGAATGGTGTCTCGCTTCCGGTGATGCGGTAATCCGTCGTTTTTGTATCCCACATACAGAAGCCATCATGGTGCTTGGTCGTAAAGATTAGATATTTGAAGCCGCCTTCAGCCGCCGCTTCCGCCCATTTCTCCGGCTCGAAGCGGATCGGATTAAACGTCTTGCCCAGATCGAAATATTCACGTTTCATTTCTTCATAATCATTCGTCCAATCAACGTCGTTTCTGGCCCAGTCGCCGTCCTCGTCGCTCAGAATCCACGATTCAACCATGCCGATCTGAGAATATGGCCCCCAGTGCATCATCAAAGCCAGCTTCTGATCCTTGAACCATTCCAGCCGTTCCAGCGTCACCGGGTTCTCCGGCTTCACCCAATCGGTTTCACTGCTGTAATTGTGGACTCCGTTCTCTACCTCGTGTACAGCTTCTTTCATCTCTTCGCTCATTGCTAATTCCTCCTCGTATCGTTTGCAAGGGAATCCAGTATTGGCGCATCGGTCAAGACGACCGTGGACTCCCGTGTTTGGTGCAGCTCGAAAATGACGATTTCATTGTCGCCGGTGCGCAGGAGCGGCGCAGGTACGTATAATGTCCGCTGCGGCCCTCGCTCCCAATAGCGGCCAAGATTGAACCCGTTGATGAAGACGACGCCTTTCGTCCAGCCCTGCATGTCAATGAATGTATCGGCGCATGCTTCGGCGCGGAACGTTCCTCTGCAGAAGAGCGGTCCCTCCTGGGAGGCCGACTGCCGGCAGTCGTAGCTAAGCCTCGCCAAATCAGCAAGCGGCAAGGGCCGGACTGTCCAGTCGAATAGAAACTGGAAGCCGAGGCGCACCCCTTCGGTGATGCCCTTCGCATCTTTAAGGTAAGGGCCGTAGTTGATCCTGCCCATGTTCTCCACTAGAATATCGAGCCTCGCGCCTCCCGGCGTTATGGCAATCGGCAGCGATTGGACCGTCTGCGACCGCTCGATCGTGCCTTTGTACTCACCGTCTACGAAGATGAGCGCCCTGTCACGAACCTCTTGAATGAACAGCCGCTCCTCCGGCCTTGGACCGGAAACTCTCGTCGAATACAAAATAAAGCCGTACTGCTGTCCGAACTTTTCCATTGGCAGCGGCGCAACTACCTGAACAGGATCGGAGAGCGCTTCTAATTGTCCGAACAAGGCCGCCTGCTCTATCAGCTCGACGCGGCCATAGGCTTGCCTAGGCGCCAGCGCCGGCAGCTCTGGCAAATTCGCCATCTCCGTGTACCGGGCGATCACATCACGCGCAGCGAAATATTTCTCCGTCGGCTGCCCTGTCTCGTCGAGCAGCGCGTCGTAGTCGTAGCTCGTAATCGTTGGCTCGTACAAATTCGGCTCCTGGCAATTCGCGCCGTTATAAAAGCCAAAATTCGTACCGCCGTGGAACATATAGAAGTTGACCGACGCGCCTAGCGACAGCATCTCCTCGAGGACAGCCGCGGCGTCTGCGGCATCGCGCGTATGATGCGGCTTACCCCAATGGTCGAACCAGCCGTTCCAATACTCCATGCACATGATCGGCCCGTCCGGCTGATACTCCTGCAACTTGGCGAAGGACGATGTAGGATGCGAGCCGAAATTGGCCGTTGCGAGTACGCCAGGGACGGAACCGCCTTGCAGCAGAGCGTCTGTCGGTCCGTCGGAAGTAAAGAGCAGCGTATCTACTCCACGCGTAATCAACGCTTGCTTCAGATAATCAAGGTACTTCGCGTCATTGCCATAGCTGCCGTATTCGTTCTCGATCTGAACGGCGATGATCGGACCACCGTTCGTGGACAACAGCTGCAATAGCCGTGGAATGAGTGTGTCATAATACGCATCGACCTTCCGCAGAAACGCCGGATGGCTGCATCTAAGCTGCATATCGGAATCGGCTAGCAGCCACGCAGGTAATCCGCCGAATTCAAACTCCGCGCAAATATACGGACTCGGACGAACGATGACATGAAGGCCAAGGCTGCCCGCAAGCTCGATGTAGGCGCAGACGTCGGCCATGCCATCGAATCGAAACTCGCCTTCCTTTGGTTCATGAACATTCCAGGCGATATACGTTTCGACAGTATTCAGCCCGCAAGCTTTCAGCTTCAGCAGCCGGTCCCGCCAATACTCGGGAATAATCCGAAAATAATGCATCGCCCCGGAGAGCAGACGGACAGGTTTTCCATTGTCCATAAACGTATCTTTGTCTTTCGAGAAAACGCCCATCTCCACACTCCTTTCATCTAATGTTGGCAGAATAAGAATAAACGCGGCATCCCCCGTGCTCAACGGGATTTTTTCGGCTGCTTCACCATTTTCCACCCACCGGCAAGCACTATGCGATTTTCCCGGAAGCCGTTTTCGGCGAAAAAAGTGAAGTGCAGAATACTTTTGGCTCCACCAAATACAAAAAACACGCCTGAAATTAGGCGTGTTTTTTGTTATGATTATTTTTCCCGAATCCAAATCGGATTTAGTGATATTAAATGCCTTGTCCTTTTATCCGCAAGTTGAAAGAATACTTTTCTCCATTTCTTAAAAGTTCGGCCAATCGGGTTAACCGTTCAGATAGTTCACTCCCGGACAAGGTATTATTTAGTTCATATTCAAAGTTATTCATAGTTTTAACATGCTGTACGTTTGGAATTTCTGTCATTCCATTCCGTTCTTTCACTGTTATCATTTTCAAATAAACCTCACTATTGATCTATTTTCCAAGCAAGTTACAGCTATTTTATTCAACTATCAGTTTAGCCTTCATATTGGCGTGGCCTGAGCCGCACATTATATTACAGGAGAATTCATACGTACCCGCCTCATTTATTGTCACAACCTTGGAATCACCGGAGCGAAGTTCTTTGATTTCAAGGTCTTCAAATGCAATGCCGTGTACGCCAGAGCCCGACTCTAAAGTTAGCTTAACGGCTTCCCCTTTTTTAATTCGATACTCAGCTTTATCAAACTCCCAGTTCTTTGCCGTGATAACGACTTCATTCGCAATTGTTTCTGACCCTTCACCAGATCCCGATTGAACTTCTTCATTTTTACTAGCTCCGCATGCTGTTAGCAATATGACATATGCAACAATAATGCCGAAAACCCATGTTATACGAAACACGTTATCCCCTCCTTGTGATGGTAATAGCTTAATTCCTCCCATTTAAATCTATCAATATGCCTTTGTTTATATCTGTCATAGGACTTTCTAATATCTATGGTTAATACCCGCTTCACACCTATTGTTGCGCTGACTTTATAAAGAAAGATATAAACGATAGCTATGTCAAATATAGATAGATCCATATTGATGGATGCCCAAAATGGATATTAAGATGTTTCTGACACCACCCTATTAGGTTGTACTAATTTAATATATTGGAGGCATTAATTTGGAAATCAAGAATGGCCAAATAACGACAAGTTGGGGAGCTCCAGTTGGAGATAACCAGAATTCCATGACTGCCGGCTCTCGAGGTCCAACGCTCATTCAAGACGTTCATCTTCTTGAAAAGCTTGCTCATTTCAATCGCGAACGAGTCCCTGAACGTGTAGTTCATGCCAAAGGCGCCGGGGCTCACGGATATTTTGAAGTCACCCATGATGTATCTTCCTATACAAAAGCCAATTTCTTGTCCGAGGTTGGTAAACGCACGCCCGTGTTTGTACGTTTCTCCACCGTTGCAGGCGAACTCGGCTCTGCAGATACCGTACGTGACCCTCGAGGTTTCGCCGTAAAGTTTTACACCGAAGAAGGAAACTACGACTTGGTAGGAAACAACACTCCTGTCTTCTTCATACGGGATGCCATTAAATTTCCAGATTTCATTCATACGCAGAAACGACACCCTCAAACTCATCTGAAAAACCCTAACGCAGTATGGGATTTCTGGTCCCTGTCTCCCGAGTCCTTGCACCAGGTATCCATCCTGATGTCTGATCGCGGCATACCTGCTACATTCCGTCACATGCATGGTTATGGAAGCCACACGTTTAAGTGGGTCAATGCAAGTGGACAAGGGGTTTGGGTAAAATATCATTTCAGAACGGAGCAGGGAGTAAAAAATCTGGATGTCGAACTAGCTGCCAAACTGGCCGGTGAGAACCCGGATTATCACATGGAGGATTTGTTTCATGCCATAGAAAAAGAAAACTTCCCCGCATGGAAGTTGTATGTTCAAATGATGCCGCTGGAAGATGCGAATACGTATCGTTTCGACCCATTTGATGTAACAAAGGTTTGGTCGCAAAAAGACTATCCTCTTATCGAGGTTGGACGCATGGTACTTGATCGTAATCCGGAAAATTATTTCGCCGAGGTGGAACAAGCCGCTTTTTCACCCGGAGCATTCGTCCCTGGTATTGAGGCTTCTCCTGATAAAATGCTTCAAGGTCGTTTGTTCGCCTATGCCGATGCACATCGCTATCGGGTGGGCACCAATCACAACACGCTTCCTATTAATAAACCTGTCGCCGAAGTGAATAATAACCAGCGTGATGGTCAAATGCGTTATGATCGCAACGGGGGAAATGCCGTATATTATGAACCGAATAGTTACGGCGGAGCAATTGAATCTGAAGCATACAAGACAGCCTCGTTTGAAGTATCCGGTTCAGCCGACAGCGTCCCTTATGACCATAATGATCATTACACCCAACCTGGTGACTTGTACCGGTTACTTCATGCAGAAGAGCGACGGCGCTTGATCAATAACATTGTGAACGCAATGAAACCGGTTGAGAAGGAAGAGATAAAGCTTCGTCAAATCGCCCATTTTTATAAAGCGGACCCTGAATGGGGAAATGCGGTTGCCGAGGGACTTGGTTTAAGAGTTACAGAGCTGGCTTAATAAATCCCTTCATTAAACAAAGAGCAGTTACTGGCGGCTAGTGATAGCCGGAGTAACTGCTCTTTTTTGCGTAATATAATGCTCCAAACCAATTATTGTGCGACAAGAAAAGCAGCAACTTCGGCTAGCCGGGAAGCGTAACCCCACTCATTATCATACCAAGCAGCTACGGATAAAAGCTCTCCCTGCACCTGCGTTAATGGCAGATCAATAATAGAGGAATGAGAATCCCCTACAATACGGGAAGAGGCCCATTCACCCTCCAAAACATCCAGAACTCCCTTAAGTTCCCCTTCACTCGCGGCAAGGCGGAACATTTCATTGATCTCTTGAACGGAGCATGATTTCTCTGTTATCAGATTAAGCTCCGCAATGCTGCCTGTGCGGGTCGGAATTCGGTATGCCTTTCCGGTAATTTGGAGATCGCTCCAAATAAACTTGAGAGCCTTCGCCGCTCCCGAGGATGACGGGATGATATTTTCTGCTGCTGCCCAAGAATCCCGCCGATCCCTCATAGGCTGATCGGTTAATGATTGTGTATTGGTATAAGAATGAACCGTGGAAAAGAGGCCGTATTTAATGCCGTAATTTTCTCTAACTAATTTCACTACAGGTGCCAGCGCATTGGTTGTACAGCTGGCCATACTAATAATTTTATGCTTCTCCGGATCGAAGCTGCTGAGATTAATTCCTTTAAGCAAAACGGCGTCGCAGTCTTCGAGACTTTTGCTTGGCCCGCTGACAAGCACACGCTTGGCGCCGCGATCCAAATGCAATTGTGCGACGGGTCTGGTTACGGCACGTCCCGTACAGTCAACCACCAACTCAACGCCTAGTTCTCCCCAATTAGGCACTTCATTGGACGAATTCAAATACCGGATTTCACGGCCGCCTATGATGATAGCCCCTTCTCGGCCGAGGACCTCTTCAGGCCAACGTTTATAATTCGTATCCACTTCAAAAAGAGCCGCAAGCATAGATTCATCTTTTATATCAGAGATCGAATAAGGTACAAAGAGCTTCTCCTGAAGTGCTACTCTAAGTAATTGCCGGCCGATTCTCCCAAATCCAAATATTGCAATTTTACTCATGATACCCTCCTATTTGAGTGAAGAAAATTGTGTTTCATTGCTTAATTGACTTGAGTTCCTGCACTTGAATAGGGGGCAGGTTCCTTTCGATTTCGGCACGGCTGTTTTCAAACCATGTTGGCAGCATTAATACCTCGCCCAGATGATCTTCATGCTCATCATTCGCGAACCCTGGCGGATCCGTCGCGATTTCGAACAAAATGCCGCCGTGCTCGCGAAAATAGATGGCATGGAAATACTGTCGGTCAATAATTGGCGTAGGATGAAAACCGCTTCTTTCCACATGGCTTCTCCAAGCTTCATGGTCTTCGAAATCCTTGGCTCGCCACGCAATATGGTGAACGGTGCCAGCACCGGGGATCCCCCATTCCATGGGCTCCGCATTTACGTCAATGAGGTTGCCGATGTCCCCTTCAGCCTTATAGCGAATAAAGCCGCCATCCTGCCCTACTTTTTGAAGACCTAAGACGTCCTCAAGTACCTGCATGGTCTCTGTCGATACCGTGCTGTATAGCACCGCGCCCCCAAATCCTTTGATCGCCTTATCCGTTGGAATACCTCCGGATGACCACGTATTGAGAGCACCGTCTTCCCGTTCAACAATCTCTAGCTGCAGACCGTCAACATCTAAAAATTCGATATAGCTTTCGGAAAAACGGGCACTTTCCGTGAAGGAAATATCGAATGCGGTGAGGCGTGCTTTCCAAAAATCAAGTGCACCTGTTGGCACTACGTATGTTGTTGTACCTACTTGTCCTCCTCCAATGCGGCCCTTACTAGAAAATTCGTGCGGAAAGAACGTAATAATGGTTCCAGGGCTGCCTTTTTCGTTGCCGAAGTACAAATGGTATACTTCAGGTGCATCAAAGTTAATTGTTTTTTTTACAAGACGAAGACCCAGAACTCCGGCGTAAAAATCTACATTTCTCTGCGCATTCTTCACGAAACAAGTAATATGATGGATCCCTCCTGTTTTCATTGCGATATTACCCATTTCCCCCAACTCCTTCTGTTTGATTTATCGATCATGCTAATAACTGAACATACTCCTCATTCAAATCATAGAGAAAAGAGTTCGAGCGAACCATTCCCTTTTTTCTATACTTGCATAGCGAATTTACTATATCTTTGGCACGAGCAATCCATTTTGTTCCGATTAAAAAAGCCTGGGATTCCCCCAGGCTTTTGCGGATAACATAGCAGATTAGACAACGGATCTCGATTACCCTAAAAATGATTTCAACATCCATACATGCTTTTCAAGTGAGTAATGAATGGCCAAGAGCATATCACCGGTTGTCTCATCGTCTTCACGATTAGCGATGCTCATCCCTTCTTTAAGCTCATCAACAATAGTTCCAAAATCGGCTACAATCGTGCGGACCATCTCCGTAGCGCTCTCGTCACCGACTGCATCTTTTACCGTTGCGGTTTCAAGAACTCCATGCAAAGTCGCTACAGGGCTGCCGCCTAATGCCAGCAGACGCTCGGCAAGATTGTCTACATGAAGCGCAGCTTCCGTGTATAGTTCTTCAAACTTCAAATGCAAAGTGAAGAACTGCGGACCTTTGACATACCAATGATAGTTATGCAGTTTGGTGAACAGAAGACTCCAGTTCGCGATCTGAATGTTTAGCACTTCCGTAAGTTTTTCAGACATAAAAAAGCCCCTTTCAAATTTAGCACTAAATTCCAGGACCCACTATAACACACCGGGCAAACTTGTGTATACGGGGATTCTTCATTATAAGTAAATGCTATACGAGACATAGAAAGATCGATATTGATCGCGCGAACCGCCGTTTATACGATTATGTTACACCAAATATAAAGGAGAATTTGAATGGGAGTACGTTTTCTAAAAATGGCGGTTATTTATATTGTTCTCGGTATTGGCATTGGAATTTACATGGGTGCAACATTGAACTTTGCACTAACTAGCGTTCATGCCCACGCCAATCTTTTCGGATGGGCAACCTTGGCCCTTTGCGGATTTACTTATCTGCGTTTTCCCAAAGCCGCAGAGTCACGTCTAGCTAAATGGCACTTCTGGCTGCATGGCACAGGCTTGCCAATTATGTTGATCTCGCTATCATTTATTGCAAACGGCTATGATCAGGAATGGTTATCGATTATAAAACGCATGGGCGAAACCGTTGCCGGATGTGGAATTCTTGTTTTTGCTGTCAACGTATTTTTAAATGTGAAAGACATCAATACAGCTGAAAAAAGGGGGGCCACTTTTGAATAACGCCGTAAAACCAATTCCACCTCGTTATAATCTAACAACCCTTATTCTATTCTGGTGTTCATTAATTGTCGTCTCTTCCCTATATTTAACGATCCCTCTGTTCTCCGTATTTGAGGACGTATTCCAGGTCTCCTCTTCCGAAGCGGCTTGGGCAGGCAGCGCGTTTTCTTTTGCTTTTGCCGGTGGAGCACTCCTGTTCGGGGGGCTTTCCGATCGTTATGGACGAAAAAAAATGATGATAACCGGGTTAGGCTTACTCACGGTATCAACCCCTTTTATAGGAACCGTTCATGAGTTTCAATGGCTTATCGTCCTAAGGGTTATACAGGGATTGGCAGCATCCATGTTTCCGCCTTCCGTGTTAGCCTACGCAATGGAGATGTTCCCGACTAATAAAAGGGTAACGATCCTCGGGTTTATAAGCACCGCCTTTTTAATGGCCAGCATCGTTGGTCAGATCTATAGCAGCACGATCGTAATGGGACTAAGCTGGAATGATGTATTTTATATCCTTGGCATCGTGTATTTTGTGTCGCTTATTTTGATTACAATAGGTATACCCAAGGATGTAATACAAAAGCCGAAGGACGATTTTTTTACTCCTCTAAAGCGCATTGGCGGTATTTTCAGGAAAAAAAGTTTGCCCATCTGTTACATCATTTCCTCAACGCTCTTTATTGCACTCGTCGGTTTTTTCTCCACGATTGGAAGTTATCTAAGCAGCCCTCTCTTCGGTCTCAGCCATCAGGAAATCCTATGGGTTCGCGCGGCAGGTATCATCGGTATGTTCATTTCTCCGTTTGATGGAGGTCTCGTTACCAGGTATGGCGTGAAAAATGTTCTGTGGTGCGGTTTGATTATGGCCGGTATTGGTCTAGGTCTGGTAGGCATCTCGGAGAACCTCGCATTATTGATCCCGACAAGCATTATATTTACTGCCGGCATAGCTATGGCCCTTCCCGCCTTGTTATCATTAATAGGCACTTTAGCCGGAGAGTTACGAGCCAGTGCTCTTTCTTTCCATATGTTTATGCTTTTTATTGGAGCCTCCCTTGGCCCTATCATCTCCATTTATTTGATCGATACCCAAGGTCATGGGCCTACTTTCGAGGTGTTAGCCGGATTGCTGCTGTTAAGCACGGTTGTCCCATTATTTATTCGCTTAGAGCGAAAGGAAACCATTAGCCCGATCAATCAATAAAATCAAGGAATCGGCCTCGGTCTAGAATTACATTGGACATGAGGCCGATTCCTTTTGCCTGTGGCATTACGTTTATTCCTATGCACGAAAAAGCTCCCCATACTGGAACAGGTTTTCTTATTTCACCTGTCTACCGTATGGGGAGCATTCAATCAAGCAAGCTATTTTTAGAAGACAAAGCAATCCAGGTCACAGAAACCGCTGCCATGATGGTGATGGTTACACTTATGATGAAGATGGACCTGATTAGGTGCATGGGCACCTGATCCGCCTCCATATTGCGGTTCCTTGTAATAGCCGCCAAAGACATTATGCGGAGACCAGTCAGGACTGGCTTTCGGAGCCGGAGGCGACAAAGACTCGAATTCGTTGGTGCCGTAGACAATCTTGCCTCCTACAACCGTGAAGACCGATTCAATTTTTTTAATGGCCTCTTCGGGGACAAGCAAGAAATTATCGGAAAGAATCGAAAAATCAGCATAATGACCCTCTTTAATTTGTCCTTTGACATCTTCCTCTTTGGAAAACCATGCATTCCCCGCCGTATACATGCGAAGAGCTTCATGCCTTTCTACACGATTGGATTCAGGGTACAGGCTTAACCCGCCTAATGTCTTACCCGTCACTAACCAGTATAGGGCAACCCACGGATTATAACTGGCTACTCTTGTCGCATCCGTACCTACTCCGACACGTAATCCATGCTTAAGCATCTTCGTTATCGGAGGAGCATTTTCCGCTGCTTTGGCCCCATATCTTTCGACGAAATACTCGCCTTGGAAAGCCATTCGGCTTTGAACGGCAATCGAACCGCCTAATTCCACAACCCGCTCCAAATCCTTCTCCTGAATGGTTTCGGCATGATCCAGAATCCAGCGCAAGTCTTTGAAAGGCACTTCTTTATTTACGCGCTCAAATACATCGAGGAAGCGCGTAATGGACTCTCCATAGGTTGCATGAAGACGAAACGGCCAGCGTTGTTCAACGAGGTGCCGAGAAACATCAAATAGCTCATCTTCCAGTACAGCAGGCAGCTCCGGACGAGGCTCTACAAAATCTTCAAAGTCTGCCGCGCTATAAACAAGCATTTCACCGGCACCGTTATGACGATAGTAGGAACTGCCCGTGTACGGCTGCGATGAAGCGGTCCATGCTTTAAAGTCACTCAATTCATTCTTGGGATGCTGCGTGAATAAATTGTACGCCGTGCGAACCGTAATTTCTTCACGTTTATCAAGTTCGTCAAACACCTGATAATCATCGGGATAGTTCTGAAAGCCCCCGCCGGCGTCAATAACGCTTGTGACCCCAAATCGATTCAATTCCCTCATAAATAGTCGAGTTGAATTAATTTGGTCCTCGTATGAAAGCTTAGGCCCTTTAGCTAAGGTAGCATACAAAATCGTAGCATTAGGCCTAGCGATGAGCATTCCTGTTGGATTGCCTTTGCTATCCCTTTGGATTTCTCCGCCTGGCGGGTTCGGCGTATCTTTTGTATAACCAATTACTCGCAAGGCAGCTTTGTTCAGAAAAGCTTGACGGTAAAGATTGAGGATAAAAACGGGTGTGTCGGGAGCAATTCGATTGATTTCATCCAGAGTTGGCATACGGCGTTCAATGAATTGGAACTCTGTCCAGCCGCCTACAACACGGACCCAATGAGGAGCTGGCGTACGATCCACTTGTTTCTTCAACATACGCAATGCATCCGCTACGGATGGCACTCCGTCCCAACGAAGCTCAAGGTTATAGTTGAGACCGCCTCGAATGAGATGAATATGGGAATCGTTCAAGCCCGGTATTAACATTCGTTTGTTTGCGTTCACAACCTGAGTAGATGATCCAACATATTTCATGATTTCGGCATCATCACCCACAGCTAGGAATTGGCCGTCCTTAATTGCAACTGCCGTTGCTGCAGGATTTGAATCGTCCATCGTTACTATACTGGCATTGTGAATGACCAAATTGGCTTCAACATCTATCGTTTTCTTGGACATGACTCCACTCTCCCTTTAAATTATTTATTTGTTGTTTAGCAATTGCTGTATCCAGGGTATCAGCCGCTGGCCTAAAAACATTCCTGCGAGACCAAGCAGTCCCAAAAAAGGCGGTGCTGGCGAAGGGATCTTAAGCGATTGAAAAATAACGCCAATTACAATACCTGCAGCAAGAGCCAGAACCATAGAACCCATAAAACCCATAGAACCCATACTCATATCTTCTACCTCCATTCTTATCATTGTCATGTTGCTACTAGATGCCTGCTATTCTTAAGTCTAAGAGTCAACATTTTTACTAGCAATAAGGCTTTCTCTATAACAGCCATAGGATTTGCTTATGGATATCATTTATAGAACTTTTGATATATATAGCTTTTCCCTATGAAACATATAGAAAACTGAGAATTGTTTGCACAGTTACATTTCAATAGACTGAGTACATGCAGCAGGATTTCCAATTTATTGAACTGTTGTAATCATATCCGGAAAAGGTAGGGATCTTATTTATGTTTAACGGGAAAACGGATTTACTTACGGCTGATAATTCTGCCATTATTCTTGTAGACCACCAGCCTCAAATGCTCTTTGGCGTTCAAAGCGCCGACCGTCAAACCATCATTAACAATACGGTTGGATTGGCCAAGACAGCCAAAGTTTTCAATGCGCCCACCATTCTAACAACTGTAGCAGCGGAATCTTTTTCAGGCCCGCTTCATCCGCAAATTCAAGAGGTATTTCCAGACAATAAGCCAATTGACCGTACAACAATGAATTCTTGGGAAGATGAAAATTTCCTGGCAGCCGTGAAGAAAACGGGCCGTAAAAAGCTCATCATGGCAGCGCTTTGGACGGAAGTTTGTCTTGCTTTCCCTACAGTTTCAGCCATTAAAGATGGATTTGAAGTATACATTGTAACGGACGCTTCAGGCGGCACTACCACGGAGGCGCATGACATTGCCGTTCAACGCATGATACAAGCGGGAGCAATTCCCGTTACTTGGATGTCTGTTCTTCTTGAGTATCAACGCGATTGGGCACGTCAAGAAACATATGATGCAGTCTTGGAGATTGCTATGCAACATGGTGGTGCCTATGGCGCGGGTCTTGTTTACGCCCAAGCGATGTTTGGCGGCCACGGGGGATAAACCTATTCCCAAGGGGAACAGCTTAAATGGAGTGAACGATAGAGAGACGATTATCAGAGGAGTGAAGGATGAAGCATGTCTAAATTAACAGTAGGAACAGAAAACGGACAACCCATTGAATTGTACTTTGAGGATCTTGGGGCAGGCAAACCAGTGATATTAATCCATGGCTGGCCACTGAGCGGGCGCTCGTGGGAGGGGCAAGTTCCAGCGCTCATCGAAGCAGGTTACCGCGTAATTACCTATGACCGCCGCGGATTCGGACAATCCTCAAAGCCGTGGAACGGTTACGACTATGATACGTTTGCGACGGATCTCCATAAGCTAATTAAACATCTAGACCTTAAGGATGTAACACTGGTCGGATTTTCGATGGGTGGCGGGGAGGTTGCCCGTTACATTGGCACATACGGAACGAGCCGTGTCAAAAAAGCCGTGCTCGCTGCAGCGGTTCCTCCGTTCTTTTATAAATCTGACGAGCATCCGGAAGGCGGTCTGGATGAGGCCACCATTCAAGCCTTCCAAGACGGTTTGAAGAAGGACCGTGTCGCCTTCCTTGACAGCTTCACTCACAATTTCTATAAAGCTGGAGATAGAACTGACCTGGTCAGCGAGTCCTTCCGTGCTTACAACCTTGATATTGCTTCTTATGCATCGCCAAAAGGGACGCTGGATTGTATTGATGCTTTCGGCCGAACAGATTTCCGTGACGATTTGGCGAAATTTGATATCCCATTGCTTGTTATCCATGGCGATTCCGATGCGATTGTGACGCTTGAGGTAAGCGGTCAACTTTCCCACGAAGCTGTTGCGGGCAGTCAACTCGTTGTCATTGAAGGTGGACCTCATGGTTTGAACGCGACTCATCCCGAAGAATTCAATACCGCTTTAATTCATTTCCTTAATAAGAAATAAATAAATAAATGAATGAATCGTCACGGAACCATCAGTTGAAATGTGACCCATAAGAATGACACCTTAACAAGGTGACTCTTGTGGGTCATTTGTTTGTTAAGTTTTAAACCGCCTGCGTTGGCTTCGGAATTCCAGCGCTGTGATGCCTTCGGTATCCTTGAATATTCTCGTAAAATGCTTCACGTTTTCGAATCCAACCTGCTCACTAATTTCGTACACCTTCAAATCGGAGTGCACGAGCAGCTCCTTCGCCTTGTCCAGCCTTAACCGGCGAACATAGTTCGAGAAATTTTCACCGCTATATTCTTGGAAGGCCTGGCTGAAATACGAGTAATTAAGTGAGAAATGGTTGGACACGACCGCCATGTTCAAATCGTCGGCATAATGCGTCTGCAAGTAGGCGAGCACTTTTTGCATCGTATTTTGTTCCGTCGGAACTTGCTCTCTCCGATCTTGGATGAACCTATCCAGACTATCGAGAAGCTGCTCGACGGCTATGTAATAGTCTTCAAATCGCTCGAAGTTTCCGATGTGACCAACACAGGCGTACGTCCTTAAAAGGCCAAGTATCTTATGCCCGTAGATGCGGAACAGCTTGTCGAACAGTTCCTCGTTGAGCAGTTGGCTAATACGTTCCAGATAACCGATCTCGCTGCTTCTAATAATGCGAATATCGAGGATTTGAGCGAGAAGTTGTTTGATTTCATCGCCGCGTCCCATTCCCATGAGATTCAATATTCTTTGAATTAACTCAATAGGAACGACATGCCGCTCATTGCGCTCATTTATGCTGGTGTAGTCCAACACGTCGAGCTCCGGAAGCACAATACTGTATTTCAAGGTTTGCTTCGCTTGGCTGTATGCCCACCTTATCTGCTCTATCCCTTGAACAGACTTGCTAATCGCGATTCGCAGCTGCGAATCATAACCACTGACCGCCCACCGTTCCGATAACTGGTAGAACATAACCGGATCGCGTACGATCATAATCGTTCCGCCTTCTCCATCACGCGTGAGCATCCAATCCATATGCCCTTGTAACAGCTCGGCGATTTGATGCCTGAAAGAAGCGGCATCCGTTCTGCCAGGCTCTGATCCTCCACCGCGCCGCGTAAGCAAGCCCAACGTATATCTTTCATCCAACAAGCTAAAGCCGGCTTGCTTCAGCTTGCTTTGTGTTACCGCATCACTAACATCCTTCTGGGTCAAATGCTGGGTAACCAGCTCGGCAGCAACAAGGCTGGCATCTTCGCCCGCCTTGTCTGCCCGCTCTTCTCTCATCCTTATTTCCTTAATCATTCGCTCCAGGACGGCAAACAACTCCTCGCGTATTACAGGCTTCACGAGATAATCCTTCACAGCAAAGCGAATCGCTTTTTGCGCATATACGAACTGATTATAGCCAGACAGCAGTACAATCTCGGGCCTTACGGAATGCTCTTGCAGCTGTTCGAGTAGTTCGATCCCATCCATAATTGGCATTCGGATATCTGTAAACATAATATCCGCAGGCTTCTGGCTAAGAAGCTCCAGCGCCTCTTGTCCATTCTCTGCAAATCGGTAGTTGAACAGATTAGGAAACTGCCTCTCAATTACCGATTCCAAGCCTCTACGAATGATCTTCTCGTCGTCGACGATCAGCAAGCTAATCATAAGTGTCTTCTAACCCCCTCCAAGGACCCGATACGGCAAAGTCATGATTATGCGCGTATAGCTTCCTTCCTGACTCTCGATCTGAATCCCGCATTCCGTCCCATAGCTCATCACTAAGCGTTGGTCCACATTACGAAGACCAATCCCATTGCTGTCCTGGTTATTTTCGCGAACGAATGATTGCCGGACATCCTGGTAAGCGGACTCTTCCATTCGTAGCATTCGATTCAATAAACTCAGCTTCTCTTCCGGTATGCCGCAGCCGCTGTCCGTAATCTCTATGACGCAAGCTTGATCACGCCGGACGGCAGAGATCATAATGACAAGATTTCCGTCGCTGGAATGCATGCGGCTCATCCCATGTTTGATTGCATTCTCTACTGCGGGCTGCAGCGACATTTTGAGCGATTCCTGCTTGAGGCATTCCGATGCAATCGACAACCTTAGATCAAGTCTTCCATCATAACGGATATTCATGACGGATACATAATGCTGGACCTGCTGAATCTCATCGCTGAGCATCACGTGATCCTGCTGCCATTCCATTGAATACCGCATCATACCGCCTAGCGAGGTCATGATGTCCGATATAAGGTACTGCCCATCAATCTCCGCCAGCATCTTGACGTTCTCCAGCGTATTGTAGAGGAAGTGGGAATCTATTTGGTTCTTTAGAGCCCGAAGCTCGGCTTCTTTGCCTGCCGCCTGCCTAGCTGCCTGTTCTTGAATAAGCTCGTTAATCTTCAGAATGAGCTTACTGTAATGCAAGCCTAGCTCTCCTACCTCATCGGTTCCGGTAATCGGCGGCAGCTCAACGTTGAAGTTGCCGCTTCTCATCTGTTGCATGGATTCTCTTAATACCTTAAGCCTGCGCAAAATCATCGCCTGCATCGAGTAAGACAGCAGTACGAGAAATGCCACTAGTAACGAAATGAGTATCATATAACGAACTCTCGAGTGGTTAATGCCTTCCATTGTGTCCTCAAGACTAACCATATTGACCAGATGTACGTCGATCGATGGAATGTAGCTTTGAAAGGCCAAGTATGACTGCCCGTTAACCTTGAACTGTACCATCTCGTAATCTGTATTCCTCGTCAGCTTCACGTTGTTCATTAATTGCTCCGCGCTATGCTGCTCGAATACAGGTGAAGCCTCCAAGCTGAATACCTGTCCGCTCCTTGCTACTACAATCAACTGGGAGTTCCTGTCCTGCACACTGCTGAACGTTCGAGAAAAGAAATTCGACAGCTTCATCGATATTTCTAAAATCCCGTTATGCGCTCTGTTGTCTGCATATTTGAATTCCTGCAAGTACGTCATGAAGGGCTCATTCGGCGATGGTTCGGACGGCAAACCGGTGAGGGCTACGCTATCCTGTATCTCCCACCAGGGCAAACCGCTCTGCTTCATCACGGCTTCATGCCAAGGCTTGTCCTGAATACGTGATTCCTGTAGGATGACTGGCCAAATCTCATTCACATAAAGGTTGTCCGTGAACAACCGCACATTTGCAATTCGAGGATTGTTGAACAGAAAATATTGAAAGCTGTTGACAACATCTTTCTTAATATGAAAAACATGCGCTGCATCCTGAGTTTGTTCAATTTGCAGATAATTGTTCATTTCCCGATTAGATAACGCAAGCTGACTGGTCCATCCCATCAGCTCCACGTTATTTTCAATATTTATCTTCTCGACTGCCAGTACGTTCTCGTTGTTCTTCATCAATTCTTCCATTGCCTTGGCGGATTCTTCTTTGAGCGTATACCAAGAGAATAGAATAACCGGTATGAAGATAACAAACATAAATGACAGAATTAACTTGACCTGAAGCGAAAGTTTAAACGCAGATGCACGAATGCCCATTAACCAACGTATTGCCGGGTGCCCCATCTCCTGTTTCACATCCTGCTGCTTCCTCTATAAAACTATTATTTAATTGACAACTCCAGCTTTTGTACATTCCGTTCATAGGCTGCTTGTCGGCTATTTACGATGGCCTCATACTCCGGAGCCTCGGTAATGGTCTTCATGAATTCGTTAAACAGTTGATCGAATTCAGCATCAGACCCCGACATCAGCAGTTTCGGCAGCGTCTCGGCCCAGAGCCGCGTTTGTTCGACTTCCGCAATACCTTCCTTCGTCGTCGGGTCCGGATCCAGATTGTCGAATTCGGCCATGCTGATTGTCTTACCTCTCGTCCAATCGGCAATTTGTTTGGCAGGATCAGCATCCATCCCCGTCATCCATGCTAGATTCATGTTTGTATCCATCAGCATCCAATACATATAAGAACCGCCATATTTTTTATCAAACGCTTGGCGATCGGTGTTGAGCAGATGCATTACGTCCGGAAAAAACTGATCTTTGCCGTCTATCGTATCGTAAGTAACGCCTTTCTCTCCCAAATACAAATCCTTGTTTCCCTCTTCGCTCAGCAAATAGCTGAGGAAAGCAATCGCACGCTTTTTATCCTTAACGTTCTTCGAAATAAGCGTCACGGTCCAGCCGGAAACGCCATTTCCCGCAAGTGTTGGCGCATCATGCGCATCATTGGCCGGACCATCAATCGCGATATACACCTTATTTGGGTCCTTCTGATATAACTTTTGGTTAATCTCTGAAAAATCAGACCACTGATACAGCATAGCAAAATAGCGCCCTTGCGATATTTTTTCATCTTTTTCCAGTCGTTTTTCATCAATATAGACATCTGTCGGCATTAACCCGTCCTCATTCGCTTGCCGGAACACCTTCAGCCATTTCAAATAGGTTGGATCGCTTCGACGGTCGTACAATTTGCCGTCTTTCTGCTGCGGGATGGCCAGGAAGTTCTGAAGATACGCTTCCAGCGAATAGTTACCGGTTTCCGTAAATTCATGCAGCCCGATAGGAATGAGCGGCTGGCCGTCCACTTCCGGAAACTTCTCCTTCGCAGCCTTCAGAGCGCCAAGAAAACCTTCTGGCGTGCTCATATCCGGCTTCCCTAGTGCTTCATACATGTCTTTCCGGACAACAAAGGTTTGGTTAGACGTAAAAAGCTGGCCATATTTTCGATAATCCCCAGGGGATGAAGAGGCATTAGGGTAGCCGTACACATTGCCGTCAGCCTGTGTATACCAGCTAAGCTTCGCGGGATCGGCGACCTTGAAGAAATAAGGATCATACTGATCCGCTAGCTCATTTAATGGAAGCACCATATCCCCATTAATCATCTTCATCACGGAATCCTCATACCAGCCTAGCGTGATAAAGTCAGGTAGCGACCTTGCCGCCATCATCGTGTTGAGCTTCTCGCCGGCATCGCCAGCAGGCACGAGAAAGTTCAAGCTGACGCCCGTCTTCTTCGTTATATAATCGGAAACGGCGTTGCCTCCCCACTTGCTGGTGAACCAATCGAAATTGATATACCAGTCAAACGTAATCGGTGTCGTGTCCAGCTTCCAGGCAGGCTCATCAGGAGAGGGCTTCGTTTGCGGTGCATCTGCCTCCTTAAGCTTGGCGTTGAAGTTCGCATGATTCTTAGAAGTGCCATTGCTCGATGTGCCTGTGTTCCCAGAACAAGCCGCTAACGTCCAACACATCATCAGTGTTAGTAACAGCATTGCTGATTTACGCATTTGATCCATTCCTAATTCTCCTTCGGCCGTTAGCAGTGAACTTAATGCCCCATAAATGTGATATATTACCACGTTAATCAGGACTATGCTGTTCAGTAGCCTCAATTTACTGCTAGTATAATGGTTATAGCAAGCAAAGGGAAGGAAAAGGCTTACACTTAAGGAAGGGATACTATCAGATTTCCTGCGCCGCTAACTAGAATAAGCGAGCACGACAAGGAAATATCCCTTCGTCTTGGCTCGCTTTCAATAGAGGTGGGTGTTCTAGTTATCCAGAAAAAAATTGATACATTTCTGAACAGAGGGATTATTATAATGATGCTTTTTAAAAATAAGCTTAATCTCACGAACAGGCGTTGGATCGATGAGACGAATCATTTTCAATTGCTGACCAGAAAAGCTTTCGATTAAAGATGCAGGTAAAATAGCTACCCCCATCTTTTGCAGTACCATAGAAAGAAGAATTGCCGTGGAAGTTGACTCAAACTTTGATTGTAAGGATTTAGCGATTTTCGTGCTGAATGAATGAAGATGTTTGATTAAACTTTTATCCCCAACAAATAAGGATGTTTCTAAATCTTCCAGCTCTCGAAAAGAAATAAAGGTTCGATCTGCCCATGGATGATCCGCATAAACGACCAACGCTTGTTCCTCTTTATACAGGTGCATCAGATGAATTTCTTTGTTTGGATTATAATGGTCGGTAATACCAATATCGATACTACCATTCAATAATTGCTGTGATGTATTTTCCACACTGGCGAATTTCAATGTAATGTCCGGATGCTGTTCATGGAATTTCAAAATACGGGGTATTAAACTAAAAAAGTCCATGGGCGAAATGCCTATTGAAAGTTTATTTGCCAGAGAATAGCGTAACTCGTAAGTTTCTTTTTTCGATTCTTCTATGAGCCTCATCACGGAAAGGGCTTTTTCGTATAGTATTTCCCCGTCGGCTGTAATCTTTACCCCTCTACCAACTCTCTCGAACAAAGGACTTCCAACTTCTTCCTCCAGAAAGCGGATTTGTTGGCTTAAAGAAGGTTGTGAAATCATTAAAACTTCTGCTGCCTTAGTAAAGCTTCCCTCTATGCAAATTTGAATGAAACATTCTAACTGCCTGAACACAAAAGATTCACCTCGACCTCTCTTACATAGGAATCCATCTCTTGAATGAATAAGCGTGCATTGGATCTCATATTAACGGAATTAAGATGCACGAGAGAGATATCCCAGTAAGGAATATGGCCTTCCAGTTTGACAACGTGCAAAGAATCGTCTTTTAGACTTTCGAGCAAAGATGTCGGTAAAAGAGCTGCTCCAAGTCCATGACGAACCCAATGAGTCAATACTGAAGTGGATGAAGTTTCTATTATCGACTTCAAGGTAAACCCACTAGAGAAGCAATAACTGTCAATTAGTGATTTGTTTTGTTCTCGAAACATAATGGAATCCGTATGCTTCAAAGACCGAAAAGGAATCGACGTTTTATTGGCCAAGGGATGTTCTGAATGAATCAACAACGCCATTTGTTGTCTATACAAATGAGTCGAAATGACCGAAGCATGATTAACCGGATTTGCGGTGATTCCAATGTCCACCCTTTGTTCTAACACTTTATTCTCGGCATCCTCTGCATCGATAATTTTCAAAAAAATATTCGGGTATTTTTGGTGGAATCTCATAAAGTAAGGAGCCAGATATTCAAGTTCGGCGGGACAACACCCAATAGAAATCGTTTCTCTGGATTTATTGTTTCGGCCATCTATTTCATTTTGCGCCTCCTCAAGAAGTTTCATAATAGCGTTGCCCTTATTCAAGAGAATTTTTCCCGCTTCCGTTACTTCAACCCCTCTGCTTACCCGATCGAACAGTTGAATATTATATTCACCTTCCAAAACCCGCATTTGCTGACTTAATGTAGGCTGAGTCACACCTAATTCTTCTTTGGCTTTGGTGAAACTTCCTGATTTGCAAATTTGAATAAAATATTCAAGCTGGCGCAATTCCACTATGTATCACCTCTTAGTTAGATGAGCCGTATCGTATTATTGATGGACTTTGTAAACATTATATGAAAGAACCCGTCATATAATATATCCGCTAGATTTCAGGTGAGGGTTGCTAGATTTTAGGGTTGGTGCGTGAGAACACTATGGTGTGGTTTAAAAATATGAAAAAACCGATTCGCGGAGGTCGACTGCAATACGGAGGCCTATTTCGTCCGCTACTCCGGCATATAGCGAATATTAGTAGCAGCAATGGCAAGACTGGGGGAATGGCAAAATCGCGTTGGCGGTTAATAGCTAAGTGAACCTTGCCTCCTATAATGTAAGTTTACATTTTTCAAGCATTAGCATTTTACTAACATATCTTTCCATGCTCTTCATAATTTCATCTGCTTCATTTACATAGGTTTGATCACCGAACATTCTATAGAGCAGCATATAGTCATTGTATTCGTCCAGCCATTCGTTTACTTGGAATAGTGTCACTAATCTACTTCCTTTCCTTATGAATTACCGCTTGCTAAGCGCTATTTCGTATTGTCTGTGACTCCCAGTTGAATGTTATACTTATTAGAATCATAATATTGATACCGAAGTATATCGAACAATTCTATATTTTCTATACGTTTTATAGGTTAAAATTATAAGATCATTCCACATCCCATCTCCACAGCACCAATGTTGAGACTGATAGGTCTATTCGGTATGTATTTAGGACTCTGCGGCAAAAACACTTTAATAAAACAGGAGCAGCTGCCAGGGCAGCTGCTCCTTGTTCATTCAACTAGAGTCCTCCGTAAGAGACCACAGTATTATTGATTATAATTTCGTGCCCACATTAGAACAACAGCGCATCCAGTGAGTAAGCTCCTGCTCCTGTCAGCGCAACGCCAATAGCTACAGCAACGAGTACCAGTGGATATTCATACCCGTTTGCCGTTGCCCACAGGCCGTTAGGCCGATGCACTTTAACTATAGCACCTGCCATGGTGACTACAATCATCACTCCTGCTGCTACTGTGAACAGCCCTGCGGCGAACAATGCCCCGCCCAGCAGTTCCAATACTCCAGCAAAGACAGCCATAACAACACCAGGACGAATGCCAACCGATTCCATCCAGCCTCCTGTCCCTTTCGGGCCATATCCCCCGAACAGGCCGAACAGTTTCTGTGCTCCATGACCAACAAACAATAATCCTACCACTACCCGAATAATAAGAAGTCCCAAATCCATCATTTTCATTCATCTCCCAAATTTTTATAGTGTTGATCTTAAAGTTTCTTAGCGAATCTTGCCCTATAATCGTATTGAGAATATCCGTCTAGCGGTCATCCCTTGGCAAATTCGCTTTATCGGCTGCCAGCCTCGCCGGAGTTACGTCTTGCCCGTTGTCATCGATTACCGAGACACCCAACAACATATCGTGAACTTGGCCTCGAATCTGCTGCAAATACTCATTGCGAAGCTTTGTCTGTTCTTTTTTCTCCTGCTCGTTTAGTCCTTCAGCATGCTGTTTTCTGCTCAATTCGTTAATACGTCCCAGAATGGCAATCATAATCTGCACCTCATTTCAAAAATTAATAGTTAAGTTACTGACGGATAAAGCGTACACGCTCCAACACTTCGATGGTAAATGCCTGAAGTACGGTTGAGCATAAGAATCACTCCTTGGATTAGTTTGTTTTGTCTTTAATTTAATTATCTTAAATTTAAGATATGGGAGATAAAAAATTCTTTCTTTACAACAGACGATGCTGAATACTCATTGTACTTCGCATTTTACTATCGATTTGAACTGCTGTTGTATGACTTTGAAGATTTGTTTCGTTTGTCTTTAAGTTAAATATCTTGATTTAAAGATAACTTATATTCCTGCTGTTGTCAACAGGCAAAATGAAAAGTTTTTTCCCTAGTCTGAAATCAATAGGGGACAACTCTAAGAGTTGTCCCCTGTTTTGTATTCCATAGTCTAGATTACTGGAATGACGCTGACAAGATTGATTCAAGGCTACGCGCTGGACGGCCGGAGAGTTTTTCGATATCCCCCGTCACGATATCGAAGTCCCCGTTAGAGAAGTTTTGTTGAATGCTTACAATTGCTGTAATGACAGCAGTCGGAAGTCCAGCTTGCTCGAGTTGACCTTGCAGTGTCTCAATCGGAAGCGTGAAGAATGCCAACGGTTTTCCGCTAACTTTTGCTATGAGCTCAGCACGCTCCGCACCCGTAAAGCTTACTGGTCCAGTTCCTGTGTAGATTGAACCATCATGACCTTCGCTGATCAGCAATCCGGCTGCAGCTGCAGCTAAATCGTCACGGGAGACAAAGCTGACTTTGTTTTCGCTAAGACCTGTGAGCACGCCATGCGCTAATGACATCTGAGCTTCATTGATGAGAGCCTCCGCGTAGTAGCTCATGCGTAGAATGCTCCACTTTGGAGCCTTGCGCATCAGATGCTGCTCACTAGCAAAGTAGTCGAATGCAATGTTCGGTTGCTCTGTATTTCGCGCTCCTACAGACGAAACAAGGACGATATGGGATACACCAGCTTCAACAGCTGCATTAATGGCTGCAATGTTTTGAGCCGATCGTGCACCAGATTGTAAACTGGTCGAAGGGATAAGCAGCAGTCGGTCCAATCCTTTGTAAGCCTCGATAAGCGATTCAGGTTGATCGTAATCACCAAAGCGAGCTTCTACACCACCCATAGTCATTTTCTCGGGTGAACGCGTGATCGCTACTACGCTATGCTCCCCTGCCGCACGCTCCAACAGATGTTTTACCGTCGCTGTACCCAAATTACCGCTTGCACCGTTTATTCCAATTTTCATTGTTATCTTCTCCATTCTTTATACCGTATTTTGTTTCTTGCGAATTTCTCTGCGAACAACAGGGGCAACTTCTGTAGCCAGTAGTTCAATGGCTTTCGCCACTTTTGACAATGACTGTCCACCCATGTAAAATTGCCCCATAAATCGGCTGTGACCATTTCTTCCGTCCGCGCGGGCTGAACACAAAAACACGCCTTAATTTGGCGTGTTATATATTTGTGTTTGGTGGAGCCAAGGGGATCCGACTGCGCATAACTTGTCTCCTGATCATGGGATGTCCGAATTTCTTATTTAATGGCTGACAAGCTTACTCGGCGAGGACTTTTAGCGGTAGATTCAGACGCCGTGCTCCTCCATTTCATTCCGTCCGCGCGGACTGAATCCGGGTTCGCCCCCTTATGGGCTTCACCAAACACAAAAAAACACGCCTTAATTTGGCGTGTTATATATTTGTGTTTGGTGGAGCCAAGGGGGATCCGACTGCGCATAACTTGTCTCCTCATCATGGGATGTCCGAATTTCTTATTTAATGGCTGACGAAGCTTACTCGCCGAGGACTTTTAGCGGTAGATTCAGACGCCGTGCTCCTCCATTTCATTCCGTCCGCGCGGACTGAACCCGGGTTCGCCCCCTTATGGGCTTCACCAATCACAAAAAACACGCCTTAATTTGGCGTTTTATATATTTGTGTTTGGTGGAGCCAAGGGGGATCCGACTGCGCTTGACTTGTCTCCTCATCATGGGATGTCCGAATCTGTTATTTAATGGCTGACGAAGCTTACTCGGCGAGGACTTTTAGCGGTAGATTCAGACGCCGTGCTCCTCCATTTCATTCCGTCCGCGCGGGCTGAACCCGGGTTACTGTCGCTGACACAAGTGTACTATTCCCTCAAACATATTTTAGTAAAAAAAGTGCCTCTTTCACGAATTCTTTTCCTGCAGCTACATTTACTCAACGGGTTGGTCTACCATTTTCCATTCCAGCGAATGTAAGTGTAGTTAGCACTACTGCTTCAAATTTAAGTGTTACATTACTCGAGAGCGGAACTTTAGCGGCTACACCTGACGTTGAAACTTGGCCAATTAATTAAACTTGCATTATTAAACTTTTATGTAGAGGTGAACTGTGATAATAATTAATCATAGTTCACCTTATTTTCTAAAAGGAAGGGGAGTTTTATGAGAAGAATCAATTTTTCTGAGATGAAGCAATTCTCTCAAAAAACGTTACCTACTGAAAGGATCACTACTAATCGCTATACCTCAAAAACTATAGATGACAAGGAGAAAATCAAAAGTATTATTAAGAGTATGATAAACATACAAGCAATCCTTGCTCATCACTATTCTATGAAACGTGACTTTGGGATTACCGAATTGACGGGATCAACCTCTTGGTTTATAACGGAGAACATATATGAGGAAATAGATTTATTTACATTTGTATTTAAGAATGTTTTTGTGAATACAACTTCTGACGGTAAACCTATCAGTATTCAAGCAGATTATGCCAAAGAATCTGCCTATGAAGCATTTGCTGAAATATTGGAAGAAGATCAAATTGATAAATATATAAAACATTTATCTGTTGAAAAAACTTTCAAAGATGATTTTCGCAGTAGCGCTTATTTTGAGATTGAAAAACATGATATTTCAATTGTTAAGAGTGTTTATTTTGATCACCTAATAGAAGCTACTAAAGCACCAGAAATGATTGGCCAATTATTTATTGATGTAAGCGGATTTAAGATTGACGAAATTGAGCAGGATGAATTCGTACAACAATTTGCCTCGCGAGTTAAACACTTATACCTAATGGTATACGACAATGAGATAATTGAAAATAAAGTACACTATAGAAAGTTTTTAACATGGTGTCTTTAAAAGAACTTTATATAATACTTGGAATTAAACGACACTTGCCATTCGTTAAATACACACGCCCATTCCCGACCGGTTATTTTGGTACAGTAATCCACGACACTATGGATACGACGGATACGACTATAATAGTTAGTTGTAAAGAATCTAAATTATTGGTTTTGGTTAGTCGATTAATCTCCCGTTTCCACATCTACACTGCCAGCCTAACGCCAATTAAGCAACTAGCAGTCGGTCATAGACCGACTGCTGTCTAATTATTGCTCGGTGTTATTATTTCTTACCCTACACTTTAAATACTTTTTTCGTTCCCCAGTCGGACTTAATCATCTCAACCGCTTCCCTAAACCTCAACGAATGAACGATCTCTCGCTCACGAAGAAACTTTAGTCCATCCTGTAAATCCACATCATCCGTCATATCGATTAGCCATTGATAGGTCGCTCTTGCTTTCTCTTCTGCAGCAATATCCTCGTACAAAATCACCGTTGATTCTAATGCTAAGCAATGAGCACTGAAGATTATGTTTTATTGAACTAACGTTACCCGTTAGCATTCCTGTAGATGGATTAATTTCATCTTTGCAAAAAGAAAAGCGCCTCGGTACGATGGGAGTACGCAACGGGTCATAGCCCTTAAAATCCCATCATCCAGGAGGACGCTCTAACCGACCCGTACCGTTAGCAAGACCGGCCTCCACCCTCTGGACAGGCGTAACGAAGGAATGAGAGGGCAAAGACCCGTTGAGACATGGGAGTGAAAACCTCCAGGGGCGGCGTGGAGCATGCGTGCAGTATATGGAAGGATATGGGACGACAACCTCCCCCTCTATTTCGTCATGCCTTCATGTTGTTCTGGTCTTCAACAATGGTTCTCTTACTATCTTTCTGCATCTCTAGCAAGGGAGAAATCCTGCGAATAAGCGAGCATTCGTGAGAAAACTAAATCGTACCGAGGGAGTTCAACAAGGAAATCCTTTAATCGAAAAACTCCATATGTGCTTTTTCTTGTTTGTAGTAATCTATTCTATCTTGTAAAGTACCTGTATGAAACTCAAACTTATGGCCATCTGGGTCAGTAAAATAAATAGACTTCCTATCTTTTTCATCTCTTGGACGACCTGACAAGATATTTACATTCAATTCCATTAGTTTCTCATACATTTCTACAAAGTCAGCTTCTTCTATTGAAAAAGCTATATGAGTGTATGATTGGCTTATTTCATTACGGGGAATATCTTTTTCTACATTCAGGGCAATCCACATTCCATTCAAATCAAAATAGGCAGTACCTCTACCCTTAATTAACAATTTTGCATCAAAAACATTTTGATAAAACTCAATAGAATTCTTTAAATTAGAAACTGAAAATAAAAAGTGATTCAAGCCTTTTATAGACACCTTACCACCTCGTAATTAGACTTCTTAATTATTATACAAAGGAAGTAAATCTTATTAAACTATCCTCCCTTTAGCTTAATAAAAAAGGAGCAGCTGCCGTTGCGACATACTACTCCATGATGGTTGAACTAACGTTCCCAGTTAGTTCAATCCTTTTATGTTTGAACGATATTTGTGCTTTTTTAAATAAGCCCTATAACTTCTTAATGTATATTCCCGTATTTGTATTAGGTAAGTATTTAACTTTGTATTTTACTCCGGGAGTCATCCTTGCGGTAAAAAGAAAAGAAATCAACTTTCCGTGATTTCCATTTAATTCAACATAGTCATTTAGGTCCTTTGATTTATGATAGAAATTAGTTGGAGACCCTTCGTCATAACTACAATGCCCTGTTATTAATAAACTAGAATCTTTCCAATAAGGAATTGAATAACTGAAAATAAGTACAATAAAGCCTAAACATATTACCCTTCCAAAAAATATAATAGCTTTTTGAGTTTTCTCGGAGAATCTTTCATTTATCCATTTATAAGATTCTTTTTTCATTAAGTTTTTAAAGACGACAAGAATTGCAAACAACAAGATAAATGTTAAAAGTAACGTGTACACAGGTACTGTTATCCAGTATATAAAATTCATATATATGACCCACCTCCCATCCCCAACCATTGTACCATTCAGCATATCTGCCCTTTAGTTGAGAAAACGGCAGCTCATCATTTTGCGAGCTACCGCGCGGTCTTTATTGAGCTAAAGTTCGCCGTTAGCTTAATTCAAACTGGTAAAATAAGCTCTGAGATTATTCCAAACATCCTCGGTAACGAAATAGGTTTCTTTCGCCTTTAACTCTTCACCATTATTATCAACGTAGTGAATGAAGATCTCTAATTCATCTCCGACTGTTTCGAGACTCCAGTCTAAAAAAACAACTGTATCGCCAATATCGAGTTCATTTGATCTTAATAAATCAAAATGTCCTTTATTATCAGTGACTATCTTTGCAATGAATCCTTCGATCACATAAATTCTATCCCCTTTACGACTTTCACTTGATACGCTCATACACCACCAGCTTCCCATAAAAGTGATTTTCCACTAATTGCAATCAGTTCATTTAGAGATACGTAGTTATCTCCTGACCAGCCACCACTGTATTGATTAAGCTATAGTATCCGTTTGCTTAATTTACTTAGTTTGCAAATTCACATTGTTATTTGTTTAGTTCTTCATAAACGGTGATAAAGAGTTGGTCGTCATACTCTACAAAGATATCTACGACAATCTGGCGTTCAGGAAATCTGTCTCTGAAGCTCATTGACCAAAACAACTTCAATGCTTCACCTAATGCTTTGACTTGCCCCTGTATGTCATCTCCCTCATCAAAGGTAGTATTGATATGAAAGAAGTCAGCCAATTCGTATAGATTCATCATTCGTTCAATACACTTCTTGCTATTATTACAGGCATCTTTCCAGCTTTGAAATCTTTGTTCGTCATATTTGTCCTTCAGAAGAAAACATCCATTAACTTCTATGATTTCTGGATAGAAGAACTTTGCAAACCCGAGTGCTGTTTGTAAATCAGATTTTATGTTCACAAAACTCCACCAAGTAAATGTGTTTGGATTTGCTTCTTTATGTTCTAAGAACTCTTTTATTAAGTCTTCGCCAAATTCCAATGCATTCACCTCTCATTATGCTTGGTTCATCTCATTCCCTCTACGATTATTTTACCATGAATTGGAACTATCCTGCCCGTTAGCTTAATAACTTTAGCTCTTTGGTTCTCTAGACCGTATAGAATTTCTTAAACAAAATATGAAATTGTATTGAAGCTCTTGTCGTCTGGTTGAGAAAGTATTCTAAGAGCTAATGTAATCAAAAACCAAATTACCACAATAAAAAACAGACCTCTGAAAGGAGGCCTGTTTTGGTTATGTGCGCCTTATAACATAACCTACAATTATTCTATTGCTGATTAAGTAGTATATGCCATGTCTCTATAATAGCTTCTTTTTACGTTCTTCTACTTGCTTTTTTAACAAACCTGGCAGCTAGAAAAAGCGGCTTTGTATCTGAAATCACTTTGGAATTGCAGATACTATTAGGTCTTTATCATTTTCTTCTACAGAGCGGCTATAATTGTTTTCCTCTTTACCAGCTGCTCTAATTTGCTGTACTACTAAGAACTTCAATTGCTCCACTGCTTTATCCCTGCCAATTACTCTTACTTCATCAAGTTTCATTGAAGACCGAAACATGTGCCCCTCCAATTAACCTATCATAGTAGCTATATTATAACGAACATCTGATATTCAAGAAAAACTCATTAATACTTAACTGGGTCCCTGCCCAATAGTTAAATGAAAATGTAGCTGCTGCTTCCAAGCCAGATTCTCTAAAATGGGTTGAACTAACGTTCACCGGTCAATTCAAAATTAACTAACAAAATATCTGCACTCCATATGCTGTTTTCTAACTATGCTGTCGTTTATATTTGCTGGTTTTAAAGAAACCACTTAAATGCTTCAAATAATTTTTCGTCCCCAATCCGTCCCCAATTACCGAAAATAGGTACTTTACCGCCAATTATCATCTTGCCAAAAATAAAGAAAAACCCTTGATTCACAAGGGTTTTGAGTGTTTTTATTATGGTGGAGCCAAGGGGGATCGAACCCCTGACCTCATCGCTGCCAGCGATGCGCTCTCCCAGCTGAGCTATGGCCCCAAATGCTAGAATAGCAAAATAATAGCATAGAAAAATGATGCCTGTCAATCCTTCCCTTTGCAGTTATCCCAAACTTAATTTACATCGTTTGAGATCGGGGTCACGTATAGACGGACACGATATCTTGCCTATTGCCCCTGTACGGGCAACGGGACCCTCCTTCACTTGAACGCCACATGCTGTCAAGTGACGAATAACCTCACTCCTCTCCCTTCATAAGAGCAAATAGCCCTCCCCTGCTGCTTAAGGAAAGGACTATCTCATTCAGCTACATGTTGCCTGGATTGTTCATGTTAATCGGATGCTTGGACAACAAGCTGTTCAGCTCTTTCATGAACATATCGATGTCCTTGAACTGTCTGTAGACGGATGCAAACCGCACATAAGCGACTTCGTCCACCGGATACAACTGGCTCATCACGATCTCACCGATATCACGGCTCTCCACTTCTGCAAGAGCAGTAGTACGAAGCTCCTTCTCAACTTCGGAGACGATAACCTCGAGACGTTCAACGGACACTGGGCGTTTCTCACAAGCCCGTATGAGGCCGCGGAGAATTTTGTCACGGCTGAATTCTTCCCGGCTGCCGCCTTTCTTGATAACGATCAGCGGAGTTTCCTCAATCATCTCGAAAGTCGTGAACCTTCGGCTGCATTTCTCACATTCGCGCCGTCTGCGAATGGATTTGTTCTCATTTGCTGGTCTGGAATCAAGCACCTTCGTACCTGCAAAATCGCAGTATGGGCATTTCATCATTTTCACTCCTTCCGAATCCTGTTTTTATTATTTTAATAATTTCCAATCGTTACCTGAATGAAGTTGCGAATTCCGCACATAATACATTTACCAACCGCAAGGAGGTGAACATCAATGAGCTCGAACAACAGCAGCACACTGCTTGTACCGCAAGCCACTGCAGCACTGGACCAAATGAAATACGAGGTCGCTCAAGAGCTGGGTATTGCGTTGTCGCAAGACGGTTACTATGGCAACCTGCTTACTAAAGACGCAGGCTACATCGGGGGTAACATTACTCGCCGCTTGGTGCAAATTGCCGAACAATCCCTTGCAGGCCGTCAATAATGATTTCATCATGTATAACAGATGCTTTGGCTGTTCCGTCCTGAAGCGGCGGACGGCCAAGGCTTCTTCTCGTCTAAATTAGATAACCGGATAAAGATCTTTGTACTTATTATAATAATAAATAACGCGTTGTACATAGTGCCTGGTTTCCCCGTACGGAATCTGATCCGCCGTATCCAGCCTGCCGTCCCATCTGCCTGAATCAAGCCACTTTCTTACATTGCCGGGACCGGCATTATAAGCTGCGATAACCGCTATGGAATTCTGGTTAAATTGTTTGTGCAAGGATTGTAAATACCATGCTCCGACTTCAATACTGACATCAGGCCGATTCTGCAGCATATCTCGGGTTACATTCGAGAAATCCGCCTGCTTAATGATCCAGTCCGCCGTATCGGGCATAATCTGCATGAGGCCAAGTGCCCCTTTTTTCGAGACCTGTCCGGTGGAATAGTTCGTTTCCGTCCGGATAATTGCCGCAATCAGATGTGGGTCAACGCCATAATTCGATGCACTTGCACTTATGTCTTCCTTGAATTGTATCGGATACATCATGCGGGCAATCCAATTGGAATTCAGAAATAACACACCAATGAGGCCGATGAGCAGAAGAAGCAGCACTCTTTTTCGAACTAACCACCTCATGGCAAATCCTTGCTTTTCCAAAAATCGTCCACCTGTCGTCTTGTCTCTTCAAGTGAACCGCTATTATCAATTACCCAATCCGCACGGCTTCTCTTCTGCTCGATATCCATTTGAAGTCCAATGCGACGTAATGCTTCTTCTTCTGGCAAACCGTTGCGCTCCATCAGCCGTTTCAGCTGAAGCTGCTGAGGAACGTATACGACCATAATGCCGTCATACAGTCCTTCCTGCCCTGTCTCATACAATAAAGGGATATCAGCTACAACCAACTGAGACTGCTCCTCATATTGCCTGATCTGCTGCTGCATGCGATTACGAATGGCCGGATGTAGTATACTCTCAAGCTGTGCCAGCGATTCGCGGTTGTTAAAAACAATTCCGCCCAGCGCTTTCCGGTTAAGCGTTCCGTCCGTATGTATAACAGCTTGTCCAAACGCAGAGGCGACCGCCTCTAAAGCCGGTTCGCCGGGCATAACAACCTCTCTCGCAACCTGATCAGCATCGACCAGCAGCGCACCGCGTTCTACCAGCATGGCAGCAACGGTGCTTTTGCCGGTAGCGATCCCGCCGGTTAAACCGATCTTCATTAGCTTTCACCCCGTTCAAATAGATCCTGCCTGTTCCTTTATAAAAGCTTACAAATTCCGATAACTATCAATAAAATGCCCGGGAGCACCGATACCGCCTGCATACCCTTCCAGTTAGAGAACCGGAAGCCAAACCGCATCCCGCCAAGCAAAAAAATAGCACTCGCCGCAGCGATCATAATTGGAGTTAATAACGGAGATAACCCGATCATGGCAGCTCCGATACCGGCGCCTAAAGCATCAAATGACAGGGCAACCCCCAGCATTACCGCTTCGGCTGCAGAGATCGTCCCCGACTTATCCACGTCGGCGGCCTGCGGAGTCCGCAATATTTGTATAACCAATCCCAGGCGCTTCAATTCAACGATGACAACAAGAACAGGATGAGACCGGTCAGACGGGTCCGAATCCGCTTCTGCTGCGTGCTCGGCATCGCCTTCTGCCTGACCTTCAGCAGCTTCACGCCCGCTTCGTCTTAGCTGCAGCAGCGCCCATGTCCCAATGCCGACAAGAACAACCGCCCCAAACAGCTTTGCCACAAAAGGAGACAAATACCCCGTAATCCAAGAACCAACCAGCATCGATAAAAAAATAACCAATCCTGAGCAACATGCGATAATAACAACCGACAAGAGCGGTATTCTAATTCGCCGCAATCCGTATGTCACGCCTACTCCGAAGCCGTCCACACTGACAGCAAAAGCAAGCACCAGCAATGAAGCAAAATGCGCGAACAACCCGCAGCCCTCCCCGCACACTGGGATGTCTTTTCCTAACGCTGTAGCGCGCTTATCTAGACATCCGCCTATTGTTCGTAACAACAACAGCATATGCGGGGAATTGGTTAGGGTGCATTAAACCTGCCGGACAGCCTTTTTACGGGCTTTCGGATATGGCTGGCAGCTCGCGCAAGTATGCGTTCCTCTGCCGCCTACAACGGATTTCTCAATTAACCGGCCGCAATTCGTGCAAGGCTCGTTCTTCCTGCCGTATACAAGCAATTGGTGCTGGAACATGCCCATCTCCCCTTGCCCGTTCACATACGATTTAACGGAAGAACCGCCTGCTGCGACAGCCTTGGCGAGCGTCGAAACAATCGCCTCATGAAGAAGGACCCATTCCGCCTTCTTTAAGGAATCGGCTGTCCGCTCCGGATGAATGCCTGCAAGAAATAAAGCCTCATCCACATAAATATTGCCAAGCCCCACCACATATTCCTGATTCAGCAGAAGCGGCTTGATAAGACCCGTTTTTTTTCCGAGCAGACCTCGTAAAGCCTCCGCTGAAAAAGCATCATTATCTAAAGGCTCCAGGCCCAGCTTATTCAGCGGTTTCATCTCGAACTCCGTACCAGGTTCGAACAGGTGCATGGTGCCAAACTGGCGTACATCTTTATATCTCAAATCTGTTCCATCATCAAAATGAAACAGGACATGGGTATGAAGTTCAACCGGCTCATCGCTTGGGAACACGCCATAGCGTCCTTCCATCCGAAGATGGGAGACAAGCACGAGACCATCCAATACAATTCTCAGAAACTTTCCGCGCCGTTCAACGGTCTGAATCGTCCGTCCGGCTAATGCCGCTGCGAACGCCTCCGGCTCAGCAGGGCGTTGTATAATACGCGGCAGCTTAACTGTCACCGAAGCAATTCGTTTACCGGCGACAAGCTCAATTAATGTTCTTCTTACCGTTTCTACCTCTGGCAATTCAGGCATGTCTACTCACCTCAACACCCATTATACCTGATTCGAAGCGGCTTAGGAGAGGGATAGTTTGTCAATCCCTTGCTTACGCGAAACTTTCGCACAGGTGGGTTAGCTTCGCTATTCCCACATTAAGCAAGCGAAACTTCGCTTGAGAGGGATAGTTTGTCAATCCCTTGCTTACGCGAAACTTTCGCACAGGTGGGTTAGCTTCGCTATTCCCACATTGAGCAAGCGAAACTTCGCTTGAGAAGGATAGGATTGTCAATCCTGCGTCAGCCTTTACTTCGCTTCGTACCAGTTGACGCCGTAGTTCACGTCCGCCTTCAGCGGTACATCAAGCTGCAGCGCACCCGCCATGACACTTGGCACAAGCTCCTTCATGAGCTCAAGCTCTTCTTCAGGAACTTCAAAGACAAGTTCGTCATGTACCTGAAGCAGCATGCGGCTCTTCAGCCCGCGCTCGCGAAGGGTCTCATCCATGCGCACCATCGCCAGCTTGATAATATCGGCTGCAGTCCCCTGGATCGGCGTATTCATCGCCGTACGCTCTGCGAAGGAGCGGAGATTGAAGTTGGATGCCTTAATCTCAGGCAGGTAACGGCGGCGCTCCAGCAATGTCGTTACAAAGCCGTCACGGCGAGCCTGCATGACGATATCGTCCATATACTTGCGTACGCCCTGGAAAACTTCGAAGTACTGCTCGATAAACTTCGCCGCTTCCTTACGCGTAATGTTCAAGTTCTGTGATAAACCAAAATCACTGATTCCGTACACAATGCCGAAGTTAACAGCCTTCGCCGAACGGCGCATATTCGCATCCACCTGATCGGCAGACACGCCAAATACGTCCATCGCCGTCTTTGTATGAATATCCATGTCGTGGATAAAAGCTTCCTTCAGCCGCTCATCGCCGGAAATATGGGCAAGAACGCGCAGTTCGATCTGCGAATAGTCCGCCGCCAGAATATACCAGCCCGGCTCGGACGGAACAAATGCCTTGCGGATCTGCCGGCCTTCCTCAAGGCGGATCGGAATGTTCTGCAGATTCGGGAACTGGCTGCTCAGGCGTCCGGTTGCCGCAATCGTCTGGCGGTAATACGTATGGATCTTGCCGGTTTCCTGACGGATCTCTTTCAGGAGACCTTCGATATACGTTGACTGCAGCTTAGACAAAGTACGGTAATGCAGGATTAGCGGAACGATCTCATGATATGGCGCCAGTTTCTCCAGCACTTCCGCATCTGTCGAGTAACCGGTCTTCGTCTTCTTCTGAACGGGAAGTCCCAGCATTTCAAACAAAACCTCGCCAAGCTGCTTAGGTGAGCCAATATTGAACTCCATACCAGCCAAGCGGTGAATTTCACTTACAGCTGATGTCAGCTTGCTCTCAAGTTCGCTGCCAAGACGTTCCAGCTCTGCTTTTTCGACCTCAATCCCTTGTCGCTCCATGCCGGCCAATATAACAGATAACGGTTGTTCCAGCTCATAAAACAGCTTGTTCATGCCTCTCTTCTCCAGATCGGCACTCTCCAGGGCCGTCAGCTTGCGAACGGCATCTGCCTTCACCGCAAGATGGCGGTACAGCAGCTCGGTATCCGGCACCTTGAACTTGGCACCTTTGCCGTATACCGCTTCATCCAGCGGCACCGAAGCTTGGCCGTAACGGTCGCATAAAGCATTCAGCGTCAGGTTCGTATCTGTCGGATCAAGTAAATAAGCGGCAAGCTGCACGTCAAAGGCTGCGCCTTTCCATTCGATCCCGCTCCAACCGAGAGCCAGCTCAATCTTATGCGTATCGAAGCCGTTCTTAGGCTTGTCTTCATCAGCAAGCCAAGAGCGCAGCTCCGCAGCAAACGGCTGCTGAAGTGCAGCTATTGGCACAACATACGCCGTATCTCCAACTGCTGCAGCAAGACCCAACACGACTGCCTGATGCGGGTTCTCGCCAATCGCTTCTACATATAAGCCATGATCCGCGCCTGCCTCCTGAAGGGCTGACAGCATAGTCTGCAAGGCTTCACCGTCATTATCCGATTCAATAACGACCACATTCAGTTCAACGGCAAGGGCAGCTTCTTCCCCGCTGTCCGCTCCTTCGCCGCTCAAATCCAGACGCTCGATCAACGATTTGAATTCCAGCTTGCGGAATGCATCTGCAAGTACCGCCGGCTGGTAGCCGTCATAACGGATATCGTCCACGCCGTGCTCAAGCGGCACTTCACGGAAGATCGTTGCAAGCTTTTTACTCATAATCGCATCGTCTTTATGCGTCTCGACCTTTTCCTTCATCTTGCCTTTCAGGCTGTCCGTATTCGCCAGCACTTCTTCGACGGATCCGAATTCATGCAGCATCTTCAGCGCCGTCTTCTCGCCAACGCCCGGAATACCCGGAATATTATCGGAAGCATCGCCCATCAGACCTTTCAGGTCAATGATTTGCATTGGCTTCAACCCGTATTTCTCATCAATGGCAGCCGGGGAGAACTGCTCCACTTCGCTGATCCCTTTGCGTGTAATCGCAATCGTCACATTATCCGAAGCCAGCTGCAGCATATCCTTATCGCCTGTAACAACCAGGGTCTGCACGTTCTGCTCGTCGGCCATACGCGTCAGCGTACCGATAATATCATCGGCTTCATAGCCGGACAGCTCGAATTGAGAGATACCGAACGCTTTCAACAAATCCTTCATAACCGGGAATTGCTCAGACAGCTCAGGCGGAGTTTTCGCACGGCCGCCTTTATATTCCGTATAGCCTTCATGCCGGAACACCACTTTGCCCGCGTCAAATGCAACAAGCACATGTGTCGGCTTCTCTTCTTCCAGCAATCTAAGCAGCATCGTTGTAAATCCAAATACCGCATTCGTATGTAAACCTGCTGAGTTTGTAAGCGGCGGCATCGCGTAAAATGCACGGTTCGCGATACTATTGCCGTCAATTAATATCCACTTGTCCATTTCGACACCTCACCTAACCATTTCTAGCCTCTATCATACCATATTTATGAAGCAATCTCCTCGCCATCGGCAGGGTAAAAAGAAAGCCGCCGGGGCTTCTGCCCAGGCGGCTTACTCTAACCAATTCCGTTACTTCGCAAACGTCAGAATCGACAGCAATCTGAACAGCATCACGGCGCTTTCTGCGCGCGTTGCCTCGCCTGACGGATCAAACTCATTGCCAGGTTTGCCGTTCACAATACCAAATCCTGCAAGCTGGCTGATCGCTTCCGCCGCCCAAGCTGGAATATCTTTTTGGTCTGCAAAAGCCCCGGCACTTGCTGCATCACCTTTGTGACCTGCGAACGTAAGACCGCGGGACAGAATAACCGCCATTTCCTCGCGGGTAATGGTTTGATCCGGTCTAAACTCGCCATCTTCATAACCGTTAATGAGGCCAGCCCCTGTCGCAGCAGCAACAACGGATGCGAACCAATCATTAGACTGAACATCCTCAAACTTGCTGCTTCCTGCAGCGTCCGGCGTCGCAAGACCAAACAGGCGAACAACCAGCGCAGTGAACTCAGCACGCGTGATGGAGCGGTTCGGATCAAACGACCCTTCGCCTACTCCGTCTACGACCAGGAGATTAGCGAGCGCATTAATCTCGTCTTTTGCCCAATGGGATGTTGTGTCTTCAAACGATTTATCTGTTTGCACGATCAGGAACGTGCCGTCTGTACGGCTCAATACCGACAATTCCGTTCCGTTAATAACAAACGGTACCGGTGTATAGACGGTGTTTCCTTTAGCGTCCGTATCTACACGAACAACTGCCGTATGGCCAGCGTTCGGCTGGTTGTCCAGCTTCACGGTATGTTTGATGTAATGGCCAAGATCGTTAAGGACGATCTCTTGTCCATCCTTCTTCACGCCTTTAAGTTCGAAGCTGGCGGAACCAAGAACCTTCATTCCCGCTTTGTTTGCAGCATCAGATGCCGTCTCGTCTTCCTTCATTTCAAGCTTCAATTGCAAATCCGTCAGCGAGAGCCCAAGTAATGCTGCGAGCTTGCTCCAGTCATATTGACCCGGATTAAAGATATACGAGCCTGTCTGTGATTCAAAGACGATTGTCTCTACTTTGTTCTGAGCCAGGAACTTCGCGAGCTCTGCCGCGCTGATCGTAAAGATTGAACCCGATACCTTCACCGTAATCGTCGACGAGGTTGCATTGCTCAACGCTTCCTCAAGCGGACTGGAAGGTACAGTTGTACTTCCACCACCAGCAGGCGGCGTAATAACCGGCGCATCCTTTTTCGTAACGATTAGCGTGTAAGTCTCGGTAGCCGATCCATCTGGCGAAGTGACCTTTATGGTAAATGTTGTGGTCTTGTCCGGAATGTTGAACATCGCCTTAATAGGCTCATTCGGATCCTGAACTCCACCGGTAATGGTTACTTTTGCTTCAGCATCCGTTGGAACAACATACATCAGTAATTGTTTCGTGCTGCTCTCTACTTCAACCGCATAGTTCTTCACCCCAGGAGCAACAACTGGAGATTTGTCTACTTCATTCGTGTTATCGAAGACAGAAAGCTCTTTGATCGATACGTCCTTCTCCGGAACTGCGCTGACCTTCAGTTCCTTCGTATCCCGGACACGAATCCGTACCCCATCCGAGAAGCCGCCAAGCAGGCCAACCGCTTCCAACTGATCTCCGATTGCCGCTGTTGGAACCGGCCCGGATTGGTTGACGATATAGCCGTCCGTGAATACCAGAATTTCTCCGCTGCCGTCATTGATGACATAGGAGTTGTCGTCATACTTTTTCGTGACGGAGCCTCTTACTTTAACAAGCAAGCCTTGATTAACCGGGAGATTTGCGTCCCCTGTTGCTATGACTTTTGGCGCAAGCGCCGTGCCGTGCTTAACGACAACAACATCCTTGGCAAATGAGTCGAATTCAAGCTCTTTGTTGTTCTCGAAGGTTTTGATCTTACCATGCACGCGAACCGTATCGCCAAGCTGCAGCGAGCCGTCCGGCACCTCCTTGAACGCCATAATGCCGCCTGTTGCGTCCTGCACGTAGAAGGCATCAAAGAATACGCCTGCTCCGGTGGTGACAACCCCCTGAACAACAACGTCCTTATCGTCAGGAAGCGCACGAGCTGAGCCAATGTCCGATACGGTTGTACCGCGACCTGCCAGCCAGTTGATCGCATTCAGGCCAAAATCATTATTTCCGTAGTCGCCATACGTGTTATCCCATTCCAAATCATTGACTACGTTCATGCCAGTAACAATAACTCGGCTGTTGTTAGGCAGAACCTCGGAAGCCATTGCCGGGATTGCAGAGCCGCCTGTTGTGTCGGACACGATGTCGTACGAATAAGTCGGCGCCTTCACAGTCGTCTGGTAAGTCGTTTCATTACCGCCAGCCAGAATGGATACCGAGCTGCTGTTTGTCAGCGGTCCACCGCCAACCTTGAACAAGCTCGAACCGCTGTAATACTCCAGCCAGTTAACGCCGTCCATGATGCCGTTGTCCACGATGTTAGGGAACATCTTGACCGCATGCTTGGCCGTAGCAGGCGTAGACCAATAGTTGCCCGTTGCTGAATCATCGTAAATTCCATCATTCGAAATTTGAATGGTAGAGCCGATTGACTCAAGCAGATCGTTATTCAACGTTGGATCTGCGCTGAAATTACTTTTACCCAGCATAAACAGCGAGCCGCCGCTGTCAACAAAGGTTTTTACTGCTGCATTCTCGTCAGCCGTAAAGTCTACGCCAGGGTTGGTCACCACGAGCACTTTAACCCCTGCCAGCAGCTCAGCTGTTATTGGAAAAGTATTTTCAACAACGGTGTAGCCTTCTTGCGCCAGCATTTGCTTGAACAAGCCCAGTTTATTTTTATACGTACTGTTTGTATCACTGGATGTATTCTCGTTCTGGTGGCTTGCATCAACCACTACTTTAATGCCAAGCGGTGCTTTCACCGTAACATCAATCGTAAATTTGTTGTCTGCCGGATTGTCTCCCGAAGGCGAGGTCACAACGGCTATGAGCTTATGATCACCAACAACAGGATCCGGCCACTTCACGCTAACCGAGGAGATCGTATTGCTCGCAAGCGAGACAATTGTGCTCGTGCCAATCAGATGCGCTTCATCCTCGCTGTCATAATAGAATTTCACCGACAGATTCGAAAGTGTGCTAGTACCTGTATTGCTGATATCCGCTTTAAGCGTTGCTTCCGTGCCTTGAATGAGAGCAGCGCCTTCCACTTCAGCCGTAGAAATCTTGACATCCACTTCCGTATCCTGCGACCAGATTGGAGACGAGTACGCACGCTCACCGTCAGCCTGCGTTACACGAATCATGTACCATTGCTGTCCGCCCGTTACGTCAACGGACGGTTCCCATGCGAAGGACTTGGAGCTATCAGCCGGTACGTAAGTGTCAACCACTTTACCACCGTTCGAGATCAGTTCAACCTTCGCAACATTGTCATTCGAAACATAATCTGCAGGCAAATAGTCATATTCGGTCATGGAGCGGTTCTCTGCGACCGTGTCATTGCCTTTTACGCTGAAGTTCAGCTTGGAGCCTTCCGCTACGCCGCCCATATAAATGCCGTTAGCCATAAATTCCAGCGTCATGTTTGGATCTTCGACCATATACACGCGTCTCTTCCGCATCGAATCCAAAAGCGACTCCGGCGACAGATCCTCCGATACGATAACTGTCCGTTTCATCGTTTGGCCCCATGTGCCGTCATGATTGTCTTCCCCGTAGGTTGGAGCAATCTTCCAGCCAAGATCCAACGCGCCGAAGTACGTTTGCTCTGCATTCGCGTACGAGTAGTGTCCCGAACCATTGCCAACCTCGAACATTGTAAACAGCTTTTCTGCCTCAACATTCGGCTTCATATTATTGAAGGAACCCTTCGGATCATTCGGATGGTTAAATTGGGCTACCGCTTCGTCATGCGTCAGCACCCAGGCATAATATTGATTAACATCAGTATTGTAGATACCGCCGTTTTCTTTACGATCAATGAAGTTTTCCGTACCAAAAACATTAGAATGTCCCCATGTTGTTGAGGTCATCTCGAATGCCGGGAATACGACAAAATCGTTATTTTTCGTATATTCCTTGGAAAGAGTTTTCGTCAACTGCCAATCGGCACCGCCTGTTCTCTCCTCCATTTCGCCTTCGTTCTTTACCGTGTCGGTAAAGGTACCCGATGCCGGAGCATCGATATCATGGGAATGATCAGAGAAAGCGAACCAGTCATAGCCGTATTTCTGAGCAGCCTTCAGGGCATCTTCCGGCGAGCCTGTACCATCATGCGAGATGTTGGTATGGTTATGGGTTGTTCCTTTGTAATGATTGCCGCCTGTGAACGGTTCGCTTACTTCGAAGGACCATTCGATGGAGCTTTCGTTGCCAACAAAATCTTTGGAAGCAACCTTTAAGGTATGTGCGCCAAGAGCAAGATCAGCAGTGGGCAAATAAGACACCTTCACATGCTGATTCGACGTCGAAGCAGGAGTCTTCGTGATCGAAGCCGATACGTCAGTCTCATCGAGAATAAGACTGATCGTATTCAGATCAATACCGCTCAAATCATCCAGCTCGATAGCAATGGAAGGACGGTAAGTTTCAGCACGATAACCCTGTTCCGGTACAGCGCCAGAGTACTCCGGACCTTCAGCATCTAAAGTCAGAGTTACAGCGAATGGAGCTGCTGCCGTACCTGATGACTTGGTTGCAACAGCAGAAGAAGCCTCAATGTAGTATTCGAAGTTCGAGCTGCCGATCGCGTCCTTCGAGATCGTACCGGTGTACGAGCTTGTTCCCGACAGGATCATTGGAATAGCTGTGTATTCCGTTGTTCCTGCCTTACGGTAATACAGCTTCACCGAAGCGGCGCCATCTACACTAGCTTCTACATGGACATCCACATTGATATACGTCTGTTGGATAGGCGTATGTGTAATTGACAGTGTAGGCACGATGTCCGCTATAGAACGCGGAAACAGCTGGTAGCCCGTTTTGTAAGGAGAGGAAGAAACATATTGCCCCAGGACCCCTGTGATCACGTAGGTTTTGTCCTTTTGCAACGATGACAATGTATCAATACCCGTTCCGGCAGTAATGACGCGGACAGTTATCAGTTTGGTCGGATCGTTTGGATCTTGAACGGATACATTGTAGTTAGCACCATTGGCTGCTGGATTGGTCACTTTAGCCGTAACGGTTACAAGCTTACCTTCCATTGGTTCAGCCGTATCATAATTTGCAAGTCCAGTTACTGTGGATGTAATAGGCTCCGGAAGTAATGCTTCCGTACCAACTCGCTCCACTAGTGTAGGTATGAGTTCAACCAGCCCGTTATAAAAATCAACTGTTCCCGTAATACGCAGCCGATCGCCTTTCACAATCGTCAAACCGGAAGTTGTGCCGCCGTAGATGTTCACACCAGATGCTTCATCTTGAACGTAATACGTGTTGGTTCCAAGCACATTATTACTAACCGTTACAACACCTTCGATTGTAAATATAGAACCATCATAAATGGCTTTACCTCCGGAATCGACTTGATGGAGTGTACTAATCGGTGTAACAATCGAAGTATCTAGACTGTCTGTTTGTACACCGTCACTTTCAAGTCCTCTTCCGTTTGCGGAATTGATCTGCTGTGTCACATAGACCGTGGCTGGAGCATTGCTAAGCTTAAAAGTGAACGATTTGTCGCTGCCTGCCGTTACCGACTGGGCACCACCACTTGTCGACAGCTTGGCAGTTAGTGCTTCATCCGAGTAAACGGAGATGATAGCGCCAGCCGCGCCGGCTGTTCCGGCAATCGTACCAGCATTCGAGCCGTCAATAACATATCCGCTCACAGTGACGGCAGATGCTTTAACTGCCTCATTGATAACCAGATCAACACTTTCGGCTTTGCCTGTCTCTTGAACAGTGACGATGACCGAAGAAGTTGTTCCGACCGGAGCTTCAAAGGCGCCGTCTTCGTTAGATGTCGTCGACGTGATCAGCGTATGTGTATCCGCCGAATAGACATTAACTGTGGAATTTGGCAACGCTGCACCAGCGTATCCGGTTAACATGCCGGCTAGCAGCTTGATTTCTTTACCTGCTGCTTTGGGGCTCGCTGGCAGCTCGCTCCCCCCATCTGTTGGAGGAACTTCAAGAGGCGATGCAGAGTTTCTTGGGGCTGGAGCCGTAATGATAAAATCTGACGAGTTATCATTCGTATCGTAGCCTGCACCTAATCCTGTCGTACCGGTTGTATCTGTACTTGAAGATTTACGCAGGGCAGCCGTTGAGTTTGATAATACAGTAATCCCCGCTGTTTCGTACTGGTTTACTTGTTTGTTGTTCTTGACGTCATTATCACTGCCATATCCAAGGAAATCAACAAGGTCAGCATTACCAAGCAAAGCTGTATCCCCTGCTGTATTGCCAATAGGAGTAATCGATTTCACTAACGCTACTTTCCCGGCTGAAGCAGACATGTTGATTAAGCCACCCGCTACATCAGGAGCAGGCAAATCCTTAATAGTACCTGCTCCATTTTTTTCTTGTATCAGGTAATATCCGTGTGCCTTGATTGATCCCGAAAGCGGCGTCATATTTGCGCTGGAAAAAACCCCCGTCGAACTTGTGTATTGTACTGACCAGCCTTGCAAAGGAACATCAGCGTCAGTTGGGTTGTACAATTCAATAAAATCGTACGTATACTGAGCTCCGCTATTCCCACCGCCTCCATACACCTGGCTAATCACTACGTGATCAGCTGTTCCTGCGGCTGCCTGCACCTTTGGAACGCCTACACTGGACAACAATCCTGCCGACATCGAAGCAATCAGCAGCATGCTTGTCCACTTCTTCTTTTTGCTTGACAAAGAAATAAACATATGTCACTCTCCTATTTGAACAAATGTTCAAATTTCACTTTCCCCTTGAACAACTACAAAAAGATCTGAATACAAATCCCCTGGATCACCTTCTTGCAACATATTGTCGAAACCACACCTGAATATAACATCTTAATGTAAACTCTAGATCAACATATGATGTTGTTTTATTAAACTTGATTTTCAATATTAAATTATGTAAATAAAATCCTTTTTTATATTAAGTTAAGGTAAATATATTATTATTACTCGCTAAATGAATTGACACAAGTTTTCGGCCGGACCTATAATTTTATTAAACACATCTGCATCTGGGGGTTGTTTTTCTGAACAAAATTTCAATAACTAAGCGACTTTTAATGTTGCTTTTGATCACGCTGATACCAGTTATGTCTTTACCCAAGACTGCTAGTGCGCATCCTCTTAGCGCAAGCTATACCGAGATTACATTCGATCAGGATCAGACAAAGCTGGACTTTTCTATTGATGAGTTATCCGTTCTGGAGAAGGTGGATGTGGATACAAATGGAGACGGTAAGCTGGATCAAGTGGAATTAACGGCTAATCAGGCAACCATCATCCACTTTATCGAGGATTCCATGTACCTCGAAGTCGGACAGCAGGATCAAGCTGGAGAAGATGCCGGCATCGAATTCACGCAGAAGAACGATATGAACTACGTCACCGTCCATTTTATCTATCCGGCAGTTCCTTATGGGGAAACGGTTCATTTAAACGATGGCCTTTATTACAATGACAGCAATACGAACTATGCCAATCTGCTTATCGCAAAAAGCGGCGCCGATGTCAGTCAAGCCATACTGACCGGCAATGAACGCGATTGGACGATGATTCATACAGAACCGCAGCTGGAACAAGGACAGGAAGCCGAGGATTCCGTTTCCGGAGCAGCACTCGATAATCAGTCTTCCGTAACCGCCAATGCAACAACCGATGCAAAGGCTTCATTCAGCTTCAAGGATTCCGCCTGGTACTCCTTCTTCAAGCTTGGCATGCATCACATCTTAGGTGGCTATGACCATTTGCTGTTCCTGCTCGCACTTCTGCTGGGCAGACAGAGCTTTAAGCAGTATGCGGCTACGATTACCGCATTCACCATTGCACACAGTATTACACTAACCTTGACCTATCTCGAGATCTTGCATTTCCCTTCAAGGTTTATTGAATCCATCATCGCATTAAGCATTATATACGTAGCCGTTGAGAATATTTTCTTCAAAAAGATACGATTCCGTTGGCTTGTCACTTTCGCGTTCGGATTGATTCATGGCATGGGCTTCGCTGACATTCTGCTAGGCATGGACATCCCCAAACCATATGTGGCGGTTGATCTGGCAAGCTTCAACATCGGGATTGAATTCATTCAGCTTTGTCTTGTAGCCCTTGCTGTTCCGGTCATCAGGTACGCCCAGCGCTACAAAGGCTACTACCGGACTGTGCAAGCAGCGTCCGTTCTGATCGCTGCAGCCGGAGCTTTCTGGCTCTACGAGCGACTGCTGTAAATGGAAACAAAGTGGCCGTGCGGGGTACTCACCTCTGCACGGCCACTTTTGAATTTTCGATGTACCGACAAACACAAAAGGGACCAACCATCGAAATGGGCAGTCCCTTTTGTTGTGATAAAAAGATTAAATATTATGCTGGATATTTAGATCCGGACGTTTGTTTGTCACGAGATAAACAACACTCTCGCCGATGTTCGTGGCATGGTCACCGATCCGCTCGATGTTGCGGGCTACAAGGTTTAGGACGGTTGCCTGCGTAATGTTGCGCGGATTCTCCATCATAAGCGACAGCAGCTCGCGAGAGATTTGGGCGCAAAGCGCATCAACCTGATCATCTTCCGTTGCCAGCTTGTAAGCCAAGTCCACATTTTCCTGCACAAAAGATTGAATCGACTCATAAGTCATGGTCTGCACGATCTCAGCCATACGCGGCAAGTCAATCAAGGGCTTGATGAGTGATTGTCCCTCGAGACGTACAACAAACTTCGCAATGTTCACGCAAAGGTCGCCCATTCTTTCGAGATCCGACGCAATCTTGAACGCAGCCAAAATCCGGCGCAGGTCCTTGGCAACCGGCTGCTGCGTGGCAATCAGCTTGGAGCCAAGATCAGTAATCTGGTCCTCCAGATGGTTCAGATGCTGGTCATTCGTAATGATAGCTCTTGCTTTCTCAACATCCGTGCCGCTGAGCGCCTTCATTGAATCCACCAGCGCCTCTTCCACGAATGTGCCCATCTCTACGAGCAGATTATGGAGCTGCTCCAAACCATGGTCAAACTCTTTTCTCGTTGCCATCATATTCCTAATCCCCCTTATGTCTTAGCCGAAACGTCCGCTAATGTAATCTTCTGTCCGCTGATCAGTCGGGTTGGAGAACAGCTTCTCCGTTTCCGAGAACTCCACAACCTCACCGTTCAAGAAAAAGACCGTTTGATTCGAAACGCGTGCTGCTTGATGCATGTTATGCGTAACCATCACAATCGTATAACGGTCTTTCAGCTCTTGCGCCAGCTCTTCGATCTTTAGTGTCGAGATCGGGTCAAGCGCCGAAGTTGCTTCGTCCATCAGCAGAACATCCGGATTTACCGCAATTGCACGCGCAATACAAAGCCGCTGCTGCTGACCGCCCGAGAGGCTTAGTGCCGAGCGCTTCATATAGTCCTTCACTTCATCCCAGAGTACGGCAGACTTCAAACTCGTCTCCACAATCTCGTCCAGTTGCTTCTTGCTCGTAATGCCATGAAGGCGCGGGCCATAAGCCACATTGTCGTAGATCGATTTCGGAAACGGATTCGGCTGTTGGAATACCATACCCACCTTCTTGCGAAGGGTCTCCACGTCTACATCATTCGAATAAATTTCCGTTCCGCCAATCGCGATGCTGCCTTCGATTCTTGTGCCCGGAATCATATCGTTCATCCGGTTAAGCGTCCGAAGCAGCGTGGATTTGCCGCAGCCGGAAGGACCGATAAAAGCGGTAATCGCCTTCTCGGGAATGGTGAGCGAAACATCCTTCAAGGCATGGAAAGCTCCGTAATACAAGTTCAGCTTGTTAATGTCAATTAAGGGCTTCGTCTGCAATAAGGTCGTTTGCATGATCGTTCTCCTCCGCATATGCATAGATAATGAACAACAGCCTCAGATGAACGAGTTTCATACTGAGGCTTGGCCATTCATTTCGAAATCATAACCTGAGTTATAATGGGTAACCTATCCGATAACCGGAAATACGCAATTTTACTCTGACGTATCTATCCTACTAGCCGTTTGTAAATCGGGTATTGAAGTTTTGTAAATTCCATGTTAAAAATAGGACCCCAGCAGCTTATCGATCTCCTGCGACACATGCACCGTCTGCTGGTAAGCTTGCTCCGAAAGCTTGCCAATCTGCTCCGAGCTGCTCTTGCTGTTTGCTGATGCCTGGAACAAATGACTGAAGACACTGCCTGCTTCATGAACGCAGGTTTCACTGACAACCGCCTCTTCGCGGCCTTCCCGCGCAAGCCCAGCTGTCTGCTCAATGGCCGCTACAATCGTCTTCGTCAGAGTCGTAATGGACTCAGCGGAACGCTTCGTTTCATTGGCCAGCTTCATAACCTCACCGGCTACAACAGCAAAGCCTCTGCCATGCTCGCCTGCACGCGCTGCTTCAATAGAAGCGTTAATCGCCAGCAGATTGCTTTGCTCCGCCAGCTCTTTGATGAGCTTGGAAACATGGCTGATCGAGCCCGCTTCAGATTGCAGCTCATTCATCCGCTGCTCTTGCTGCATCGAATTGGCTGCCAGCTTGGCGAATGCAGCAGTCACCTTGTCCAATTGATTCTTGCCGCTTAACGTCAAGTCCACCATATCCGCAGATATTTGCTTGCCATCCAGTGCGGATTGCCGAACCGAGCTTACGGCCTGATCAATCTCTTTCACCCGGCTTCCGACGCTGTTGATCGTCTTCACCTGTCCGTCCACCGCTTCCTGCTGAAGCTGTCTGGACATGCGGAGCAGATCGGAGACCGTTAAGATCCCTTTTACCAGACCGTCTTTCGTTACGATGACACAGTTGTATAGAACGCTGTCTTCACGCTTCAGCGCATTATCGATGAGCTGCTGCGGGGAATAGCTTTGGTCCACGATCATAGGAGAAGGGTCCATCAGTTCCGAGACCGGCTTTTCGTAATACAGATCCACGCCAAACCTCTGACTGAGTCGCATAAAAAACTGATTACGCATCATTAGTCCTACAGGCTTGTCCTTCTCCGCTCCATCTCCGCTTATCACTACACATTCGCTGTCCGGATGCTCCTTAAATAAAGCAATGGTGTCTTTGCAGGAACTGGATGCGGCAATTACAGGCACCATCCGGATAAACTCTAACAGGCGGGTTGAGATACGAGCAGGTTCGACTTGTCTTTCTTTCGATTGACGTTCTAATACAGCATTCGTCATGGTCTCTCACCTTTCTCTATGGGCTCCTGTTACTAAATATAGGCCTTAAGCATCAATTCCATTTCATAGAAATGTTATCGCAGCGTTAAAAATGGCCTGATCACCTGTTCAAAAGCAAAAAAATAGCCGTGCAGGTATGCACCGCTATTTTTTAAACTATCATCCTTTAGTTCCACGCCACTTCCACCAGAACACCTTCCGGCTTGCCAGGATACCGGATTAGGAGCGTCCTGGAAGCTTCGTCATACACTTGTTCCGCCTTAAGGCCGTCTGCCGTTACTTGAGCGGGAGCTGAAGAAACGCGCAGGCGAGTGCTGACCGTCATTTCTGACGGGCTTTCCGAACGGAAGGTGATTGTCTTCGCATCCGCCGTTTCGTCCTCAATGCGCGATGAGCTGACAAGAATCTTCGGAATGCCGCCGTCGTTAGCTGCCTCCGCAGCGTTCAGATCGTATAACAAGCAATTGTGACCCGGCTTCAATTCAACGTTATGGAGTATCGGGAGATCATGCTCGAACAGGTCGATATACAGTCCCTCCAATTGATTTCCCTCATGCTTGGTCTCGTCAAGCGCTTGCGCGATAACATACGGCCCCCGCTTGATCCGAAGCATGCCGCTAGTGCGGTACGCTTCGGCCTCGCCTCTGAGCGTGAGCGCTTGCTGCACGCATGCCCGGACCATGTCCGCGCCTTCGCTCGTACGCGACAGAACGGCTGGATGAACGCGGCGCACGATGACAAATCCGGCACCCGCTGCATATTCGCCGTCCTCCTGATTGGCGGATAGTCCCAGCGTCTCGAACAAATGCTGGTCCGGCCGCTCATAGGTTCTCCGGCTGCCTTCCCGGTTCCACCACTCGCGCACGCCATGGAAGTCATCCGATCCGTCGCCGACATAGATGAGCACGCCGCCGTCTCTGACCCATCCCGCAATCGCCTGATGCAGCCCCGCATGCTCGGGCTTCATGTACTCGTAGCTGAGAAGAAGCACTTTGTAATCGTCCAGATACCCCGGGAAGGTCAGCGCGTTGTCCAGCTGCACCGGACGCAGAGGGATGCCGTCCTTCACGAGCGGCAGAGCAAGACCATAAAACGCCGAAAAATCCAGCAGCTCCTGCTGCTCAGGTGACAGCATATCCGATGTCGTCATCCCCTCGGCTTTTTTGTCGCTGGTCAGCGGCTCCGTCTCTTCAGGCACGACATCGCCTCTTTGATACATAGCGGAATTGGACAAGAGCAGGCCGATCCCTCTCGTATAGGCGTCATCTTCTTCTTCCACGTGGTGGTGAAGATCCCGGAGCACGTTCATGACCGTAAGAAGGACGGTCTTGTAACTTGCCGGTATGACTTCTTTTCCTTTACCATCTTCGGTCGGATACCCCAACGTGAATACCCGCCATGGCCAAGGACATACTTCGAACTTCGAGACGCCGGGATGAAGCAGGGAAGCGACAACCGTTGCCCGGTAGTTATGGCGGTAATCGCTCCAGCTATAACGAGGATTGTCTTCAATCGGATCATGCAGGAACCACATATCCCTTCCCGTCCCCCGAGTCAGCTCCTGCATAATGCCGTATTCCAGGAACGCCGTCTCGAAGGTGCGCTCCCTACGGATGCCCTGATACACATTCGACGTTCTCGCCGTTCCCGTCCAAATCTGCGCAATGAACCCATCGCAGGAAGGCATCGAGACGAGCAGCGCCTCCGGGCTGATGATTCGCCATTGCGTGTAATTAATCAGGCTGTGCGTAGGCACGTAGAAACGAACCTGCCGGTCATAGGTAACCAGGGCATATTCTTTCATCTGTGCGCAGAGCCGGTCCAGCGCCCGGTAATACAGATAAGCCTTCAGCTTCGAAGCCCGGTATTGCGCATCCGGCGAGAGGTGAGGAGCCGTCCACGGCTCCCCGTAATAAGTCAGCCACTCTCGCTTGAACGCCTCCGAATAGCCCGACTGCGCCCAGTATTCCGGTTCCTCCAGATGGATGGCCTCGACTCCGCAGTCGATCGCTTTCTTGATATAGGTTGCCAAATACTCGGAGAAAGCGACCGTCGGAACCATATACGGCACATCCTTGCCGTGCTGAATATAGTTGCCGAACCGGTCCATCTGGGCTTCGTCCCAATGATTCCTGCCGTCAAATTTTTCGTACAAATAATCCTGATATTCTCCCCATGAGACACCGGTCATGAGATGAATCGTATAGCCGGCTTTCCTCCAGCCTTCAATCCGTTCCTCGAGCTGGTCCGACAGCCCATACACCATGACGAAATCCGTTCTTAAATCATACTTCGGCCCGTAGGGGCGAGATTCCTGAAATCCCGTCCATTCGGCACGTTCGTGTTTCTTCCCCACTCTTAAGCTGCCTCCTTTGTATCCGAACCGTTAGTTCGGCATTTGAAGGGTAACGATTTCTTTCCCCTTCAGTTTTTCGTTCATATACTTAACGGCGTCGTCGTAGCCCGTTTTCTTCATCTGATTACGCAGATCGTCAATAATCTTCAGCGCTTGTTCATCGCGGCGCTTCCATAATGACGTCTCCAAGCCGCCAAACCCGCTTCCATAAAGCAGTTTGAATCATGGCTCCACCTCCAGGAATGGTATGAGTGATTCGTGATTGTTCTAGGGGCCGACTAGGGTGTGTGATAGGTAGTGTGAAGGATGTAAAGTGCGGTTCATCATGAAGTGTTCTACAGATGCGAATGTTGGTTGGTCTGGCAGCGATCATCCCCCTCGAAATTAAAAGGATTGAGCATCAAGGATTCTTGTTCAATATATTAATATAATCATTATATATAATCAATATTTCATTACAAGGACTAACTTGGACTTTATGACAGTGAAAATGACTATTTTTATTTATAATTCGAGGACACTCGTTTTAATTCGAGGTTTTTCAACCAAATTTGACTCATTTGTTATATTAACATCGCGACACTCCTAACATTATTTTATGAATCTTGCTTTTCGCCAAATAAAAGATAGGACGGAAGCATCATTTTTTTCTAACCAACAAAAAAACTGCAAGCTGAAGCGCCATTATGCGCTTTGCTTGCAGTTTCCGGTCTTAGAGCAGCTGAAGCAGTCAGCTTTTTCACTAGTTAGTGCCGAACGTCTCCAATGGGATGCTTAACGCGTTGATTCGCGAGCCGTCCTCCGCGCTGTATTCGAACAGCTCGAGCATCAGCGTCCCGTTCGAAGGCAGCTGCTCTGGCGGGAGGATAATATCCAATGAGAACGGCGACCAGGCAGGCGCCCCCTCATTCAGCATTTGATGGCCTTCGAGCAAATAATTGTGCCCGTCTTCCACCGCGTATTGCATAACCGCCTCGAACACTCTGCCTTTTCCGGAGACGGTATAATGACCTCCCGAGCCGCTCACTTTTACGTCACAAAACGCCGAATTGCATGGGGCCAGCTCTGAGGAAATAACAACCTTCCCCAGCTTGTTATTCCATGCCACAGAAGCGCCAAGCATATCCCCCACCGCCCTAAGCGGCACGTAGGTGTTTCCTTTGTAATTCAGGACAGGCAGTCCCTGGCCTGTATAGACCGTACCATTTACTTCAATCGGATAACCCGCTTCCGTCAACGAATAAGTCGTCTTGTTCGTAGCCGCCATCGAGGGCAAAGCCGTCATGAGCAGTCCGCCCATCAGTAAACCAACAATAAATCCCTTATATCCACGAAGCATGTCCACACCTCATTTTTCAGAATCCGCCTAACTGCCCGGCCATATTCCCATTCTATGTGGACTAGTGTGTCTAACATGCCAGTTGCCGCACCCGCTCCAAGTACGCCTCAACAAAAACCCCCCTGCTTCATCCAAAATAGGATAGAATCAGGGGGATTTAGACCTAGGCTATCTTCACCAAGCTGTAATTTTTTTTGCCTTTGCGGATAATGATGAAGCGTCCTCCGATTGCGTGCTCCGTGGACACCTCCAGCATAAGGTCGGTCACGCGCTCGCCGTTCATGGAGATAGCGCCGTTTGTGATATCCTCTCTCGCTTGACGCTTGGAAGGCTCGATACCGAGATCAACCAGCCAATCAACGATGTTCTTCGCATCTCCCGCGGATTCGAATGTCGGCATTTCCTTGAAGCCCTGCTCGATTTCGTCTGCGCTGAGCGACTTGATATCACCGCTGAACAACGCGGCCGTAATACGCAGCGCTTGCTGCAGCAGCTCTTCGCTATGGACAAAGCGAGTCATCTCTTCGGCAAGCTTCTTCTGAGCTTCCCGCTTATGAGGCTCCGTATTCACTTTCTCGGCGAGTCCTTCAATCTCTTCCTTGGAGAGGAACGTAAAGTATTTCAAATATTTCACAACATCACGGTCGTCGGTATTCGCCCAGAACTGGTAGAACTCATAAGGCGTCGTCTTATCCGGGTCCAGCCAGATTGCGCCGCCTGCCGTTTTGCCGAACTTCGTGCCGTCAGCCTTCAGCATGAGCGGAATCGTCAAGCCAAACGCCTTCGCTTCGCTGCCTTCCTTCTTGCGGATCAGGTCAAGGCCGCTCGTAATATTGCCCCATTGGTCGGAGCCCCCGATCTGCAGCTGCACGTCTTCTTCTCGGTATAGGTGAAGAAAATCGAGCGATTGCAAAATTTGGTACGAGAATTCCGTAAACGAAATGCCGCTATCGAGCCGGCTCGATACGACATCCTTCGCGAGCATCGTATTGACGCTGAAGTTTTTGCCGTAGTCGCGCAAGAACTCAATGACGTTGATCTTATGGGTCCAGTCATAGTTATTAACCATGCGGATATTGTTGTCGCCTTCGGTGAGGAACAGCTTGCGAAGCTGGGCAGCCAGCGCTTCGACATTCGACTGGATCTGCTCCAGCGTCTGCAAAGAACGCTCGGATGTGCGGCCGCTTGGGTCGCCAATCGTTCCCGTTGCGCCTCCGATCAGAATGACAGGCCGGTGGCCTGCCAACTGGAATCGCTTGAGCACCATGAATGGGATCAAGTGGCCGATATGCATACTGTCTCCCGTCGGATCGACTCCGCAATATAGCGAGACGGCCTTCTCGTTTGTCAAAGCGCGGAGTCCCTCTTCATCGGTTTGTTGATTAATGGCATCTCGCCATTCCAGTTCATCAATAATGTTCATTGTCAGCTCTCCTTTTTTTAAATAAAAATAAAAAAACGCCCCTAGTCTATACAGACATAGGGACGATTTGATCACCGTGTTACCACCCAAATTGCATGAAGACGCCGCGCGCACGCAAACGTTCATACCGCTCTCGGGCGAGATATCGTTCGCCAATTCCGCCCGGCATTACCCGAGATGCTCCAGAGTGTATTTCGCGGGACTTAATGTGTGCCGGGTTCCATCGCCCCCCGGCTTTCTAGAACAGGGATTAAGCCGCTACTGCGCTCATTCGTCGCATAAGTTATATCAGATTACAGAAATTATAGAGAATGGCGCAATAAATGTCAATCTATTATCATTTAAGCTGAGTTTCCGGCTTGGAACAGGCTGCGGAAAGCAGCTGGTTTAGGCATGGAAGCTTGCTTTTCTTTTCAGAATACGCACGCCATTGAGCGGAAGCGCCAGCTCATTACCCGCTTTACCGCCGGCCAGTACATCTTCGTACTCCTGCTCATCCAGCTTAACAAGCTGCTCCGTCTCGCTGAAGTTCATCACAAACACATAATCATGCTCGCCGTCGGAGCGTAATTGCGCCGTCACGCCGTGCGGAAGCTCCGTATCAATAACACGCTTCAGCCCTTCCTGTTCCACCAGCTTCTTGAAGAAGTCGGTAAAGAACGGCTCCTTGTTACGGGAAGCCACATAATAAGCTTTGCCTTCGCCAAGCTGGTTCACAGTCAAGGCCGGACGGCCAGCGTAGAAGTCATCGCCGTATACGGCCAATGCTTCTGCGCCTTCCAGGTGGATCAGATCGCACAGCTCATAAGCCTCGTACTCGCCTTGAAGCCCCAGCTTGTTGCCTGCCGACATCACGACACGGTTCGTCTCGCCGTCATGCAGGGAATCGATCTCCTCCGACCAGATGCCAAGCGTCTTGCGAAGCGGTCCCGGGAAGCCGTCAAGGAAGCAAAGGTCGCTTTCGTTTACGATACCGGACCAGTACGTAGCTACGAAAGTACCGCCGTTACGCACAAACTCCTCAATTCGCTCGCCAACACCCGGACGCACCATGTACAGCATCGGGGCAATGAGAAGCTTGTACGAGTCAAGCGCACATTCCGAATCGATAATATCAACGGGCACGCCCATATCCCAGAGCGGACGGTAGTGACGTTTCAATGTTTCTTCATAATGGATGCCGCCGTTGCGGGGGCCTTGCGAATCCTTCACGGCCCAGCGGTTCTCCCAGTCATTGATGATCGCTACTTGCGGCTTCACCGAGGTTCCGACAACTTCTTGGAGCTGTTCCAGTGCTTGACCTACGTCCGTAACATCCTTGAAGACGCGGGTATTCTCATGACCGACATGATCTACTACCGCACCATGCAGCTTCTCGCTGGAGCCGCGGCTTTTGCGCCATTGGAAATATTGAACCGTATCCGAGCCGTGCGCAACCGCCTGCATCGACGCAAGCAAATGCATGCCCGGCTTCTTCAGCTTGCTGATAGGCTGCCAGTTCGTCATGCTTGGCGTGCTTTCCATCAGCATAAACGGCTTGCCGCCTTTTAGCGAACGGAACACGTCATGGTTGAAGCCGATCCATGCCGCAAGCTCGCTTTGATCCTTCGCATCATGCCAGGTCGGGTAAGCATCCCACGAGATCATGTCGAGAAGATCGGCAAACTTCCAATAGTTCAGCGGCTCAAAGTCCAGCATGAAGTTTGTAGTAATCGGCAGCTCCGGATTAATCTCGCGCAGCGGCTCCATCTCCTTGCGGCAGAAATCGACGGTCTGGTCGGTTACGAATCGTCTCCAGTCCACATTCATGCCGTGAACGGCTTTTTCGCCGCGGTAGGTTGGGGTTTCGATCTGGCTGAAGCTTGTATATTTATGTGCCCAGAACGTTGTCCACCAGGCATGGTTCAATGCTTCGATCGTGCCGTAACGCTTCTCCAGCCACTGTTGGAAGGCTTCTGTACAGTAGTTGCAATGGCACTCGCCGCCAAACTCATTGGAGATATGCCAGCCGATTACCGCCGGATGCTCCGAGTAACGTTCAGCCAGCTTGCGGTTCATCTCCTGCACCTTCGCGCGGTATACCGGCGAAGAGAAGCAGTGGTTATGGCGCGCGCCGTGCAGGTTGCGGATTCCGTTCTCTTCTACGCGAAGAACCTCCGGATATTTTTGCGACATCCAGGCTGGTCTTGCACCGCTTGGCGTTGCCAGCAAAGCATAGATCCCGTTCGCTGCAAAGCGGTCAAGCAATTGGTCCATCCATTCAAACGTATATACGCCTTCTTCAGGCTCATAAGCTGCCCATGAGAAAATGCCGACAGACATCACATTGCTGCTCGACAGCTTCATCAGACGGATATCTTCTTCCAGAACATGAGGATAATCAAGCCATTGATCGGGGTTATAATCCGCTCCATGGAGCATTTGCGGGAATTTGTTGCTGAGTGGCGGGAACTTCAAAGTCATTGTTATTAACCTCCATACGAGTGTTATGTCTATTACGATATTAATATTGTAATACGCATTCAAATCCAATAAAATCACATTATATTCACATTACTTTAAAAATATGAAACTGGAAGTGGCTCCATCATGGATAAATTGGTATTTCCGATTCTGGCCGATTCCGACCGTAAGCTTCCCCTCTATGTAGATATAATCGGACACTGGAATAATCAAGAGACGATTGATCGTCAGCAGGGTTTTCCGCATTACCAGTGGCTGCAGGCAACCGGCGGCGAGGGCGAATTGTGGATCGGCGAAGAGCGATATACGGTGAAAGCCGGTCAGGGCTTTTGCTTATTTCCCGGTGTTCCTCACCGTTATTATGCGGTCCGTGAGCCTTGGGATGTTTATTTTATCAGCTTTGGCGGCAGCCTGGCCGAGGATTTGCTTGCGCAAGCCGGCATTAAAGAGCCCGGGCTCTATTCCGTTACCGACAGCGAGATGATCGTCGCTCATCTGCGGGGTATTTCCGCTATGGCGGAATCCGGGCTTCCTTTTCTCGGAATCGAATGCTCCAAGCTTGTTTATCTGTTCCTGCTGGATCTGATGAAGGTAGTCCAAGTGAGCACTCAATCCGCGGAGCAGTATTATACCAGGCTCAATCCGGTCATTCGATATATTGAAGAGCATATCGACGGCGTGATGACCATTCAAGACTTGTCTTCACGCATAGGCGTTACCCCGCAATATCTGTGCCGCCTCTTCAAGCAGCTGATGGGCATGCGGCCGATGGAATACGTGAACCGTGAGCGCATTAACCGCAGCAAGGAGCTGATGTATCTCGGGAGAGAAAATAAGATGCACGAGATCGCTTCGATGGTTGGCTTCGACAGCGCGAGCTACTTCACCACGGTCTTCAAGAAGCTGGAGGGGATGAGTCCGGAGCAGTTCAAGAAGCTGCATGGCATTCATTAGATTTTGGTTCACCTCAGGCGTTTCAGTTATAATGGTGGGGATAAGATAGAGAAGGAGGCTTGTCCATGACAAGCAGCAGCAAACAACTTGTATGGGATGCGATTGAATCCCATGCAGAATCATTCAAACAAATCTCACGGACAATTGGCGCCAATCCGGAGCTTGGCCACGAGGAATTCAAGTCGGCCGCTATGCTGTGCGCTGAGCTGGAGAGACATGGCTTCTCGGTAGAACGGGGAACGCTTGGCATCCCTACTGCATTTATTGGAACCTATTCTTCCGGCAAACCGGGTCCAACAGTCGCCTTCCTCTGCGAATATGATGCCTTGCCCGATATCGGCCATGCCTGCGGCCATCATCTGATCTGCACGATGGGAATTGCGGCGGCGGTCGGATTAAAGGCCGTACTGGATCAATACGGCGGAACAATCCGCGTCTACGGCACCCCGGCTGAGGAAACGAAAGGCGCTAAAGTGCCGATGTCCGAAGCCGGATTGTTTGACGACTGCGACTTTGCCCTTATGGCGCATCCCTACTATACATTCGAGAAATCCGGCGATTCGCTTGCGCTTGACGCCATCCGGTTCGAATATTTCGGCAAGCCGGCTCATGCGGCAGCAAGCCCTTATGAAGGCATTAACGCGCTCGATGCCGTTCTGCAGCTGTTCAACAGCGTGAATGCGCTCCGTCAGCAGACCCGAAGCGATGCACGCATCCATGGCATCATCGATAACGGCGGCAAAGCGCCAAACGTCATTCCGGACTATGCTTCCGCCCAGTTTTACGTGCGTTCCGCCACCCGGGCTTACACGAATGAACTGGCCGAGAAGGTACGCCGCTGCGCCGAAGGAGCAGCGCTGCAGACCGGCTGCAGGCTGGAGATGAATAATTACGAATTCTCCTACGATGAGCTGCTTACGAATGAGGCGTTATCCGAATGCTTTACGGCTAATCTGCTTGAATTAGGCGTAAAGCCGGAAGAGATTGAGACCGGAAAGGATCACGGCTCGCTGGATCTTGGCAATGTGTCCGTCCGTTGTCCCGCTATTCATCCTTATGTGAAAATGGTTGAGGAACGCTTCCTTCTCCACACGGTGGAATTCCGTGATGCGGCGATGACCGAGCGTGCGCTTGACCGGATGATCTTCGCCGCCAAGACACTCGCTGCAACGGCTTATGACGTCGTTGCCGATCCGGCTTTGCTTGCAAGAATTCGCGAGGAATTCGAGCTGAAGACCAAGAAATAACCGCCCATCCTGAACATACGTTCATTAGAGGCTTCTCTTCGCCTGAGCATTGGTGAAGGAAGCCTCTTCGCTTGCGGATGAAGCAGGATTAACCGCTAATCCTAACGAATAGTCATAAGGCAATGGTTCTACCATCCATTTCCTATTTTCTAAACTATTGATCAAGAGAGGGCAGGTGTATCCAATTGAAATTTAATGAGTATCGTTATGAACGTCCCGAAGTAGCGTCTTTCGAGAAACAATTCAAGGAGCTTCTATCCGCGTTTAATGCAGCAAGCCGTTTCGAAGAGCAGGATGCCGCAATGTCGGGCATGAATAAGCTGCGGAGCGAATTTGACACGATGCAGCAGATTGCGAGCATCCGTCATTCGATTGATACCAACGATGAATTTTATAAAGCCGAACAGGATTTCTTCGACGAGAACGGGCCTGTCGTACAGGAATACATAACCGATTATTACCGGGCGTTGGTCAATTCCCCATTCCGTGCAGAGCTTGAGAACAAATGGGGCCGTCAGCTGTTCCAGCTGGCCGAGCTGTCGCTGAAGACATTCAGCCCGGAGGTCATCGAGGATCTCCAGCAGGAGAACAAGCTGTCTACCGAATACTCGAAGCTGATTGCTTCGGCCAAAATCATGTTCGACGGTGAAGAACGGACGTTGTCCCAACTCTCCCCTTTCCAGCAATCGACTGACCGCTCTGTACGCAAAGCTGCATCGGAAGCTTCCTCCGGCTTTATGGCGGAGAATGAGGCTGAGTTCGACCGGATCTATGATGAGCTTGTGAAAGTACGTACCCGAATTGCGAAAAAGCTGGGCTTCGCGAATTTCGTTGAGCTTGGTTATGCGCGTATGAGCCGTACCGATTATACGGCGGAGATGGTCGCAAACTTCCGCAATCAGGTGCTTGAGCATATCGTGCCTGTTGCAACCAAGCTGAAGGAACGCCAGCGTCAGCGGATTGGTGTGGATCAGCTCTACTACTACGATGAGAATCTCGCTTTCCTGTCCGGGAATGCGAAGCCCAAAGGCAGCCCGGAATGGATCGTTGACAATGGTGCCAGGATGTACGCCGAGCTGTCGCCCGAGACGGATGAATTTTTCACCTTCATGCAGGAGAACGGGCTAATGGACCTGGTTGCCAAAAAAGGCAAGCAAGGCGGCGGTTACTGTACGTATATCAGCGAGTACGGCGCGCCGTTTATTTTCTCCAACTTTAACGGTACTGCCGGTGATATCGACGTCCTGACGCATGAAGCCGGCCACGCCTTCCAGGTATATGAGAGCAGAAGCTTTGCCGTACCGGAATATGCCTTCCCGACTTACGAAGCCTGTGAGATCCATTCGATGAGTATGGAGTTCTTCACTTGGCCGTGGATGGACCTATTCTTCAAGGAGGATGTGGATAAATACCGGTTCCAGCATCTGGCGGGCTCCCTGCTCTTCCTCCCTTACGGCGTAACGGTAGACGAATTCCAGCACTTCGTCTATGAGAATCCGGATGCTACGCCAGCCGAGCGCAAAGCGGCATGGCGGGAAATCGAGAAGAAATATTTGCCGCACCGCGACTATGAGGAAAACAGCTATCTGGATCACGGTGCCTATTGGCAGCGTCAAGGGCATGTCTTCGGCAGTCCGTTCTACTATATCGACTACACCTTGGCGCAGATCTGTGCCTTTCAGTTCTGGAAAAGAATGCACGAGGACCGGACTGCCGCATGGACAGATTACCTCAACTTGTGCCGCCAGGGCGGAAGCCTCTCCTTCACCGAGCTGGTTAAGGTTGCCGGCCTCATCTCGCCGTTCGAGGATGGCTGCGTCACTTCGGTCATCGGCAGCATCGACAGCTGGCTGGATAGTGTAGACGACAAAGCGCTGTAAGGAGGCCGAAGCATGACGATTACGTTCCGGCCCCTAAGCGAGCTTCCGATCAAGGAAGTATCGGAGCTATGGAATCAAGCCTTTGAAGGTTATTTCGTTCCAGCAGCTATCCCGCTGGAGCGGTTCATCAGCCGAACTGCCACGGAAGGTCTCTCGCTTGAGCACTCCTTCGCCTGTTATGTCGACGGTGAGCCCGCGGGACTGGTGATGAACGGTTTCCGCGAGCAAGAGGACAGGAAGCTGGCTTGGAACGGTGGAACAGCGATCGTACCCGCTTTCCGAAACAAGGGTATCGGCAAAGCCCTTATGCAAAGGAATCTCGAGTTGTATGAGGAACTAGGCGTCAGCCAGGCAAATCTTGAAGCGATATCGCAGAATGATAATGCTATTCGGCTATATGAGGGGATGGGGTATGAGCAGGTCGACCGCCTTCTCATCCTGTCGACGGAGAAGCCCATTCCGGATATGGATGATACGTATGAGCATCCTTATCAGATTGCGCTCGGCATGGCGGCGGAAGCCGCAAGACTTCCGCTCTACTCTCCAGGCGAAGTATGGCAGGCTGACCTGCCTAGCTTGAAAGATGGCGAAAGTGTAGCCGTCTTTGATGGCGGCGAGGCAGCAGGTTATGCGTTGTACCGGCGGACCTTCAGTCCGGACGGCATGTTAACGGGCATCGTCCTGTACCGGCTAGAGGTCGCAGCCGGCCGTACCGATACCAAGGATATTATGCTGGCCGCTTTGCATGAGGTATGGCAGCCCGGCGAGACTTGCCGGCGTTCCGCCTTTAATATTCGGGCATCCCATACGTTGCTCGTTGAGCTGCTGACCGAAATGGGATTAACGGCAACGATGGAGCAGGTATTGATGATCCGCGATATGTCTGAAGCTGAGGTTAAGATCCCTGAGGGACCCTAACCTTAGTACAAGATACCATCTATTCGACGTTAAGGTCCCCAAGGGACCTTAACGATTTTCGCGCAGCCTCGCTCGATACGGAACATACCAAAGGCAAGAACAAATAAGACCCTTCAAGGGTCTTATTTGTTCTAATAACGATACTTTCAGAGCGTAAGACCCTCTTTAGGGTCTTATTTACTTCCAGGCAGCACTTACCTTACACAAAATGACTCAATACAAACACAGCCGGCGAGTTCCAGTAAATAGTTACTTCATTCGTGGAGTAGCTTTCCATCACATCGGCGAAGGCAGCTGCAGGAGCCCTGCCCTTCAGATGCTCGCGGGCATATTCATCCTGAAGGCCAAGGTTTGGCCCGCCGGACACAAGCCCCGGTACAGGCTCATCCACGCCGTCGCCTTCGGACGGGCGATGATGCGGATGCCGGACCGGACGGCTTCCGAACCCTGTCACGTAACTCATGCCTACGGCGTTCCTTCCGAATAAATAATGAATGTGATCCAGAGCCAGATTCTCATAAGCAGTCGTCTGAGCCACCCGATCTGCCAACAACAGCAGCATCGCCTGATTCAGCACAAGCATATTGCTGCCCCATATGTACTGCTCAGGCCGCAGCGAAATGCCAAACCCATCCTGTCTGCATACTGCAGCGAGTTGTTCTGCACGGCTCAACAGACCAGTCCTTAATTGCTCCGCCAAATCCGAGTTTGTCTCGCGCTCTGACAACAAATAAGAGATTGTCCCGTAACCGCCCATGTCTGCCCATCCCAGCTCACACTTGTCGAAGGCAAGCTCCGCCAACTGCCGGAATGCTGTATGATACCGTTCTTCTCCCGTCGTTCGATAAAGCTCTGCCGCAGCCCAATACCGTTCATCAGCATCCTGCTTATCGCCATATTCCCCTGTAACGATCTCAGGCGGATTACGGAAGCACGGATATTCAGGATGACGCACCAGCCATTCCCATGCCCGCTCCGAAGCGGACAGGCAACCGGACGCAAACGCCTGATCAAACGGCTCATACACGCGTGCCGCCATCGCCATAATGGCTGCATAACAGCCTGTTGCCGTTGCCGAGACCGGCGAAACATACAGCTCATCGTTATCTTCCTCGGGCATGGTATCCGGTGCAGGGAACCGCAGCGTAGTCAGCTTGTGGAAGACGCCCCCGGATTCCGTATCCTGCATGCGCTGCATCCATTCCAGCTCATACCGGCATTCATGGAGCGCGTCAGGCATTACGCCGTCCGTTTCAGGCAGCGGCACCGCTTTGGTGAAGGCATCCGGATAATATTCATAGGCAAGCAGAAGATCCGCCACCGCTTTCGCTCCCGGCCCAACATATTTGCCGTAGTCGCCGGCATCATGCCATCCGCCCCATGCGTCCACTCGCCTTTCATCCTCACCGTAAACGATCGCAGGTGTTAGGTGGCATTTTCCATGCTTCCACTCCCCGGCATACGTCTCCTCCAGATCAATTCCGCAACGGAAGAAATAAAACGCTTTCAACAAGGCCTGATGAGCAGCTTCATATACATCTTCCCCGATGACAAACAAGTCCGAGCTTTGTCCGCCATCTGTCTCAAGACTATATACTCCCGCCAGCTTCCAGTCCGAAAAATCCGCCCTGCAAACCGTCAAGCCGCTCGAAGCATCTTCCCGTGCCGTACCGGTCAGCCCTTCCCATACGGCTTCCCCCGTCGTTTTGTTTATTAATCGGAATGATCTGCTTTCTCCCGAAATAACCGCGATCTTGCTATCCGTAGTCCGGTAGCCAAGCTGATTAACCACAATCGTCTTTCGGATCTCCTGTTCCATATCAGCGAATCCCCTCTCCACCTCGAGAATAGATCAAGCCGCTACATTATATCTCATCCCTCGATTCCATGGACTACCGAAACTAAAGAACATTCAGCGAAATCCTCATATTCCATCAAAAAAATCAAAAAAAGGCCCTCATTGCTGAGCAGCCTTTACCTTCTAGCGCAAGCTTTTTAACGGAACAATACCTTGTCCACATTATACTTCGCCTGGAATTTATTGATCAGGTACGTCTCGTAAATCTCCCGCTCCACCGGATCTTCATTCACATAAATCTCAATCTTGGTCACTTCATCACGGTAATTCTTCATTGGAGATACGCTGTCTTCAAAATGCTTCTTGATTCGTGGTCTCAGCTTCCTGGCTTTGCCAACAAACAGCACATCGCCTTTGAAGTTGTAGAAAATAAAGAAGCCGCCTTTCTCACGCGTAATGAGATGAAAATCCGTAAAGTTGTAAATATGGCTGAGCTCAGGGTTCACTTGCTTGTAAATCGTAACATCCGGTTCCGGAATCGTAATGGTAATCAAAAGAATTCACTTCTCTTTCCTAATCTGTTTATATCATATTGTATCACATCTTGGGGAAACCAAGCCCTGCGGAGGCGAATAATTCCTTCCCGGAGCTTCTCCTCGCTCAGGCCGCCAAATCCAAGCATGATGAAGGAAGGCGGACAATTCTCCGGATGCAGCCAGTGCTTCTCTGGCGTATATGCAATTACCCCATGCTCCAGCGCCTGCTGCACGAGCTTATCGCTTGACCGCTCATAGACATCCAGCAGGAGATGCATGCCCGATCGCTGACCGATAACCCCAACCTGGCTGCCAAGCTGTTCCTGAATCACGCGTAGGAGCGTCCGATGCCGGGATTGGTACAGCTTTCTCATCTTGCGGATATGACTTTCGAAGTACCCTTCCTTCATAAACCGGTACATAGCCGCCTGAATTAACGGCGAGACAGACTGGCTGTATGCCTGCAGCTTGCTGCGGTAGTCCAGCGCCGCCCGCTCAGGAAGCACCATATAACTGAGACGTATACCCGGCAGGAACGATTTCGAGAATGTTCCCAAATAAATAACTTTGTCGCCGGTATCAAGAGCCTTGAGAGCCGGAATCGGCTGGCCTTGATAACGAAGCTCGCTGTCGAAGTCATCCTCTATGATGTAACCGTCTTGCTCATACGCCCACTGCAGCAGCTTGATCCGGTTTTGGACCGGCATAATCATACCGATGGGAAACTGATGAGAAGGCGTCACATACACGGTCTTGGCGCCGCTGTGTCTCAAATGCTCGACAGAAATCCCGTCATGGTCTAACGGAACCGGAATTATCTTCCGGCCCATATTCAGCAGCACCGTTCTGACCCCGTTATAACCCGGCTCCTCCATCGCGATTTCCTCTGGCAAAGGCAGCAGCTGGGCGAGCAGGCTGACCGTTGTCTGTGTCCCGGCACTTAAGAAGATTTGATCCGGAGCGCATACCACTCCGCGTGACTGGTACAAATATCGGGCGATCTCCGCCCTAAGCCCCGCATGGCCTTGTCGGTCACCGTAGCCGTATACCTCCGTTGTACATTCTTCCAGCGCATCCACGAGACATTTCTTCCACAGCCGTACGGGAAAATGCTCCAGCTCTACGTCGCCGTATTCGAAATTTATCGCATGAGGGGGTATCTCTTCCGATTTTTGTGCAGCCTCAGCACTTGCGAGCTTCTGGCTTGCTGCCCTCTCGAGCTTATCCAGCGGCATAACATATAATCCGCTGCGAAGCCTGCTCTGGATATAGCCTTCCGCCAGAAGCTGCTGATAAGCCGATTCGACGGTATTTTTGCTGACGGACAAATAAGAGGACAGCTGGCGGATCGAGGGCAGACGGTCATTCTCCTGCACCATGCCCGATTCAATCTGTCTCTTCAAATAGATAAAAAGCTGCTGATACAGCGGAATATTACTTTCATTATCCAATTCCGGCGTCACGCTAATCATGACATGGCTGCCTCCAATCTGTACCCCTTATTTTCAACAAAACTGTACCTTTTGACAAGGACAGATTCCTTCTACAATAATAACACAATCAACCGACAGAAAGGCAGGAATGAACGATGTTTCCCATCCGCTTACAAAAAAGAGCCTGCACCGATACAGGCAAAATCCAATCCTTCCTTGAGCAGGCACGCACCGGATTTCTTGGTCTTGCCTCGGACAATGTTCCTTATGTCGTACCGTTAAACTTCGTCTGGAAGGATGACGCCATCTACTTCCACGGGGCTTCCGAAGGACGGAAAATCGACATGATTGCTGACAACCCCGAAGCCTGCTTCACCGTCAGCGAAGAGTATGGCACCATTGCCGACCCGACGCCTGCCCATGTCGACACCGCTTATATGAGCGCAGTGATCTACGGCACCATCATGAAGGTAACCGATTGGGACGAAGCAACTGCGGCCATGCAGGTGATGCTGAACAAATATGTTCCCGGCTACTTCGACCGGCCGCTCGCGAAGAGCCACCTGGAGCGGTATGTATCGTCCATGGGCAGCAAAACATCGGTCTTCAAGCTCATATCCAGCTCCATTACTGCTAAAGAAAGCGAAGTGAATCCTTCGAAAATGTTTGGAAACGGCCGAACCGCCCGTGACGACCTGAAATAAAGGAAGCCTCTGCAGCAAGCAGAGGCTCCTTCTCTTTTATGAGATTAGTTCTTTAGTTCCGGTATCACATATTGCGGCTCTCTGCCGTATAACGCATCCACCAGGTTGCGGGCAGCGAGCATCGCCATATCATCTCTCGTCTTCTTCGTAGCCGAGCCGATATGCGGCAGCGTCACGACATTATCGAGCTGAAGCAGCGGATTGTCCGGGCTGACCGGTTCCTTCTCGTATACATCCAGACCCGCCGCATAAATCCGCTTGCTGCGCAGCGTTTCGATCAGCGCCGCTTCATCAACCGTCTCGCCGCGTGATACGTTGATAAAGATTGCGCTGCGTTTCATCCGATTGAACTGCTCTTCGCCAATCATATGCTTGGTCTCCGCCGTCAGCGGTGTCATCAGGACGATAAAATCCGACTGCTCCAGCACGTCATTCAGCGGCAGGTAGTTCACGCCAAGCCGTTCTTCCGTGTCCGGCTTGCGGCTGCGGTTATAGTAGGAGACTTCCATGTCAAAGCCGAATTTCGCCCGCTTCGCAATCTTTTCACCAATCCGGCCCATGCCGATAATGCCAAGCTTTGCATGATGCACATCAAGACCAAACAGCTGCTCGCCGACACCACGCTGCCAGCCGCCGCCGCGTACCAGATTGTGCAGCTCCGTTACTCTTCTGGCAGCCGCCAGCATAAGGGCAAGCGTCAGATCCGCTACCGTATCGTCCAGCACATAAGGCGTATGCGTGCCGATAATACCGCGCTTTTTCATGGCGTCCAGATCATTATGATTGTAGCCTACCGAAATATTGCTGACCGCTCTCAGCTTGGGCGCCGCACTGAGCAGCCGTTCGCTGATTGCATTGCCGGCTGCAATCAGCCCTTCTGCGTCCCCGATTTGTTCGGCAAGCTCCTGCCCGGTAATGGCTCTCTCCGGATTCTGCCACATTTCGCATTCACAATACTGATCGAGGTAAGCTTTCACCTCATCGGATACTTTAGATGATATGTATACTTTTGGCCGCATGCCGTCAACTCCTCTCAGGTTATGATTCTATTATACCTATGTCCAAAGTGATTTGGCGAATGGTTGCCTTTAAGGCTGAAGCCCACTACAATGAAGAAAGGCTGCATATCGCTTTGACGGCATGTGCAGAGCTAAACTTCTACGTAAGGTGGGACCAGCAAGGGTGGAGCCGTTTAACGAAAAAGTTGTCTATGAAAACCCTTTGTTATCCTTGCGTGTCTGGCAGCCGATTCGAAAGGATGACGATTTCACCAATTGGCATTATCACCGGCAGCTTGAGCTGCTCTATATTATAAAAGGCAAGCTGGATGTTGACATTGAGGAAGAAAGCTACCACCTTGAAGCAGGCGACATCATTATGATTGGCGCCTCGCAGCTGCATCGCGACAAGAGCGTCGGGAATCTCGATTATATCGTGCTGCAGTTCGAGCTCGAGCCCTTTTTCGATCAAAGCACCATTGCTTACATGCGTTATTTCTCGGAAACAGAGAATTCGCTTAGCCAGGCCAATTATATTTTCCAGGAGAACAGCAAGGTGAAGAAGCAGATCGGCGACTTTATCCGCGAGCTTCATCATGAAGCAGACCGCAAGGAGACCGGTTATGAGATTGCCGTAAGCGTTCTGATCAAGCAGATCCTCCTGACGCTGCTGCGCAACGATCACCGGAAGATGCTCGCCGAGCAGGATGACTTCGACCGTCTCCGGCTGAAGCCCGTCCTGGACTACGTCGAGAACCGGCTGACCGACCGCATTCAGGTGGAGGAGGTATGCCGGATCGCCAATATGAGCTATTATTACTTCGTTAAATTTTTCAAAAAGACGATTGGCATGTCATTCACCGAATTTGTGAACTACCGGAAGATCAAATGGGCAGAACGTATTCTTCTGACAAAGGATTTGAGCATTACCGAGGTTGGAGAGCGGATCGGCATGCCGAACATGGCCCACTTCTATAAAATGTTCAAGAAATACAATGACTGCTCGCCCAAGCAATTCCAGCGCAAGATGCTCGATTGGAACAGACAATAGCGGCACACGAAAAAAACTCGTCCACCTTATCCCTTTGGTGTGACGAGTTTTTTTGACATAACGAGTTTATAACCAACGCCGCGAATCGATTCGATCTGTACCGTCTGGCCTAATTCCAGCTTCTTGCGGAGTGAGCTGACGTGAACGTCAACCGTACGCTGGCCGCCGATGTAATCAAAGCCCCATACCACATTCATCAGATCATCGCGGGTAATGACCATCCCGGGACGTTGAACCAGGTACAGAAGAACCTCGAATTCCTTCGGACGAAGCGGTACGGTCTCTCCGTTAAGAATCACTTCGTACTTCTCCGGATAGATCGACAAGTCTCCGGCTGTAATAACCTTCTCCGATGTTTCAATCGGCACCACATCATCCAGCTGTGTCCGGCGCAATACGGCCGATACCCGAGCCAGCAATTCTGCAACGCCAAACGGCTTCGTGATATAGTCGTCAGCACCGTGCTTCAGCCCTTGAACGACTTCTTCCTCCGCATTACGTGCCGTCAAAATAATAATCGGAGTCTTTACGCCGTTCTGACGAAGGCGCGTTAATATTTCAAACCCATTCAAGCCTGGCAGCATGATATCCAGAATAATTAAATCAAAGGTGCGCTGCAAAGCGGTCTGCAGCCCTGTCGCCCCATGATCAATAACCGTCGTGGTATAGCCTTCTTGCGTCAGATTATACGACAAAAGCCGAGCTAATGTTGGTTCATCTTCAATAACCAGCACTTTATGCGACATGATAACCTCCAGCCTGTCCAGCCTGGGACACACAATTTTTCAACCTTATTTTATCACGATTTCATGAAGAATGGGTAAATTTTTAAGTCAGGCTGATTATTGCTGGAGAACAGGCAGCTCGATAACGAAGGTTGAGCCGTTTCCAACCTCACTTGTAACCGATATTGTTCCTTTATGCAGCTCAATCAGATGCTTCACGATCGAAAGGCCTAATCCTGTGCCGCCTGAACTGCGGGATCTTGCTTTATCCACGCGGTAGAAGCGTTCAAAGATACGCGGCAGATCCTTCTTCGGAATGCCGATGCCGGTGTCGCTGATCTGGATTCGGATATGATCCTCATCCAAACTTCTAATGTTAACCGAGACTTTGCCGCCCTCCGGAGTATAGTTTATGCCATTTGCGATCACATTCATCATAATTTGTCGCAAACGGTCCTCATCGGCTTCGACATAAAGCCCGTTTTCCATTTGCAAATCGAGTTTAATTGACTTACGGGCTGCTTCCGTCTCCATCATCGTGACGGTCTTGAGCATGAAGGAATCAAGCTCTACCGGTGAGAAATAGAGCGGAACACGTTTGGATTCGATTTTGGACAGCGCCAGAATGTCCCCGATCAAGCGGTTCAGCCTGTCGCTCTCATCAAATATGATTTGCAGGAAGGAACGTGCGGTCTCCTCATCGTTCACGGCCCCGCCGAGCAGCGTTTCGGCAAAGCCTTTTACGGCGGCAATCGGCGTCTTCAGCTCATGAGACACATTCGCCACAAACTCGCTGCGCATTCTCTCGAGGCGCCTTATTGCCGTGACGTCCTGCAGAACAAGCAGCAGTCCGCTGAATTCGTTGTTTTCCTGATGAATCGGAACAAGGTTCAGCTCCAAGAGGCGCTCCTCCGGGAAGTAGAACGTAATCTCCTCTTTTATATGCTCCCGGCTGGCTAATGCCTCTTGAATAAGCTGGGACAGCTCGTACTGCTGCTTCGCCTCCGCATAATTGCGTCCAACCAACTCACGCGCCGAGAAGCCCAGAATCTCTTCCGCACGCTTGCTCATGAGCACAATCCGGCCGGTAGGATCAATCATCATAACTCCGTTAATCATGTTATCGAGGACGCTTTCCAGCTGGCTTTCATTTTGCCGGATGCGTGTCATCTGTACTTCAAGGCTTTCTGCCATCGCATTAATCGCATGACCAAGCTCGCCGACCTCATCCTGCTTCCTGACCTTCACCCGCGCTTTATAATCGAGCTGCTTGATGCGCTGGGCAACCTTCGTAATTTGTTCAAGCGGACGGGTTAAGCTAAGTGCGATCCGATAGCTGATAAAAGCGGCAACAATGAACAAGACCAGAAGTCCGATAATTAATACGGTCCACAACTGATTAATGCTCTTATCCACTTCATTCAAACTCATTGCAAGCCGAATCACGTTGGAGTTCGGGTCAGAAGGATTAGCGGTAATCGCTACATACAATAAATTTTCCTTCAAGGTATCGCTGTACCGGATGGCTCGTCCGACACCTTCTTTATGAGCCTCCATAACCTCAATCCGGTTGCTGTGGTTATCCATCGTGTCCGGGGCATGATCCGAATCGCCAAGAACCGTGCCGTCGCCGGCAATAAAGGTGACCCGGGAATCCGCATAGGTTCTGAGGGTTTCAGCTTCCTTCGTGAAATAAGGGAACAGGCTTGCCTTATCTCCTTCTTTCCATTCGGTTTTGGCCAGAATGATATGCATCTCGCGGATCATATTGTCCTCAAGCGCATTAATATGATTATCCTTAAACGTCTTCGCCATGAAGAGACCTGCTGCCGTAACGGACAACGCAAGTATAATAATCATGGTAAAAGTAAGCCGGTTACGAAAGCTGTTCATGGCTATAGCCCATCTCCTCTTGCCTCATAGTCACTCGTTTTATCGTACATGTGCTTACGCTGCTTCGCCAGTCTTGTTTCTGTTAAGTTTCTGTAAAACAAAATGATGTACAGTCGCAAGAGGCTGCTGAACGAGAATGGACAGAACGACCGGCACCGCTGCCAGCGGGCTGAAATAACCTAAAGCCAAGACAATGCCCAGCGAAATATTGCGCATGCCCGTAGCGTAAGATACCGTTACCTGTACATCCTTGCTCATATATTTAGCCGTTCCGAGGAACCCTACTGCATAACATACCCCTACCAGCACAATAACAAGCGGGATCAGCTTCAGCATGTCCTGTTTGAGCTGGTCGACATACGGCGCAATCGCCGAGGCATTCAGGGCAACAACTGCCACAAAACACAGCTTCGAGATCGGCATCGCCACCGGCTTCACCTTCTCCTGGATCCGCCCTTTGCTGATCTCATACAGCGCTACACCAACTATCGTCGGCAATACGACAATAACAAACAAGTCGAACATAATGGGACCTATCGCAATATCGACGGTTGTATCGAAGAACAAATGAATGCCGTAAGGAACGACCAGCGGACTTAATGCGGAATCCAGCACGACCATCGCAAGCACGAGCGGCACGCTGCCGCCCGACATGCCTACCCACAGGACTGTGGATACGCCAAGCGGGATAATCGTAAACAAGACCAGCCCTACGACGTATGGCGATGACGCTCCGAACAGCAGCGCACCAAGCCCATATGCGACGAGCGGTGAGACCAGATGGGCAAGAATTAACGTCCATACGAGAATGCCTGGCTTTTTAATAACCTCATATAAATGCCGAAGGCCGCAGCCAATCCCCATAGTCAAAGTAACATAAGCAAACAGATAAGGCACGGCATCCACCATCGGAGCAAGCATATCGGCAAAAAGAAACCCCAGGACGAGCGATCCCGGGATCAGCAGAAACATCCATCGTTCGAAAAACTGATTAAACCTTAGTCCAAACGCCCTCGTAAGCCATCCCTCACTTCTATAATATGGTGGATCAACATTATAGATTTTATAATAGCATACTCGAGCCATGTTAACTTCCTTATAATGCCGGTAAAGCAATATGAATGGTTGTCCCTTCGCCTTCTCTGCTCGAAATCTCCAGAGTTCCTTTATGGTAAAAAATGATTTGCTGCGTAGCCATCATGCCAAGACCCTTCCCGTTTTCCTTGGTGGTATAAAAGGGGGAGCCGATTTTGGAAATGAGCTCTTGAGGAATTCCTGAAATTCCTTTGCCTTCATCTCTGACTTGTATCACAATCATATCTGCGCTTGGTCTGGAGGCAACAATGTCGATTGCGCCGCCATCCGGCATAGCTTCCATCGCATTTTTGATAAGATTGATAAATACCTGCTTCAGCTGTGCCCCGACGCAATGGACGACAGGCAGATTCTCCAGACGGGAAGTTCTTAGCTCCACATTATTCATTAAGGCTTGTGAACCCATGAGCAATATAACATCCTGAATGATCTGGCCAATATGTTCATCTTTGAATTCCTGAGCCTGCGGCTTGGCCAAATAAAGCAGTTCACTCGTAATGAGCTCGATTCTTTTCAGCTCATCCTTCATAATTTCGAAATAACTTTTGCTGACCCCGGAAACGGCTTGTTCGATTAGATGGATAAATCCTTTTAGCGACGTAAGCGGATTTCTTATTTCATGGGCAATGGATGCCGCGAGCTGCCCGACTGCGGTCAGTTTCTCCGCTTGCAGCAGCTTCGACTTGTTCTGGTTTTCCTGCGTTATATTTTGCTGAAGAAGAATCTTCTCCGTTGGCGATAAAAAATTTCTTAAGTAAATGACAATAAACGGGCGGCTGATATTTACAAAAATAGATTGCGGTCCTTTTCCAAAAGCCTCTCGCAGTAATCTTCCAATATGGCTCGCAATTTCTTTTACCTTCAATTATTTAATAGTCGTAAAGACAAAAAAAGCCTAAATAAAAGTTGTTGTAAACAACTCTTATTTAGTTCTAATGATTTTTATTCATTAAAACAAGAAAAAAATATAATTTCTGAATCATCCTGTTCTTAGTGAGGGTTCGTTAGGATGAACTCCGCATCTCGCCTATCAGATATGGTAGGATATAGTAGGAAAAACACTTTAATGGAGTGGAAAAGAGAGAGGAGCGCTTAGATCGAATGGAAAGTCATTTTTTCGCTTATATGTACCGGCTTAAATATATTGAACGCTGGAGTCTGATGCGCAATACAACCAAGGAAACCGTAGCAGAGCATTCCTTCCACGTTGCGCTGCTTGCCCATATGTTATGCGAGATCGGCAACAGCTTTTTCGGCCGCAGCTTTAATGCAGACCGCGCCGTGACGCTGGCCTTGTTTCATGATGCGACCGAGGTATTCACCGGCGATATTCCAACTCCCGTCAAGCATCATAATCCGAAGATGCTCGCGAGCTTCCGCGAGATTGAAGCAATGGCTGCCGAGCGGCTGCTTGGCATGGTTCCGGAACCGCTGCAAGACTCGTACGCCCCGCTGCTTGGCAAGCCGGGAGGCACATTGTCCGAGGAAGAACAGCTGCTGCACAAAATCGTAAAAGCCGCCGACCTGCTAGACGCATATTTGAAGTGCTTAACCGAGGTTTCAACCGGGAACCGCGAGTTTCTAGTCGCTCAGGGACAGACGGAAGCCGCCCTCGAGCAGCTTGGGCTGCCCGAAACCGAGTGGTTCCTTGCAAATATGGCGCCGAGTCTTGGGAAGACGCTGGATGAGTTGAGTTAGTCGAAAAAAGCGATAGTGATCCTGCAACAACATTCCAAAAATTGGCATTTATCTATATGAGTTTCACCCAAGGAGTGATTAGATTTGTCGGACAAGCTGATGGGAGCTGCGGCTATTATTACCAATGCAGAGGGTAAAATTCTGCTTGTTAAACACAGCTATGGCAAAAACAACTGGGATCTGCCCGGAGGAAAATCGGAGATCAATGAATCAGTCCAGCAAACTGCAGCAAGGGAAGTTCTCGAGGAAACCGGCTTACAGGTTGAGATCGGTACGCTGACAGGCATCTATTATGACCCGGCATATGATATGCATCATTTTGTCTTTATTGCTGCCTGCGATGGAGATCAGCAGCCCATACCGAACTCCCCTGAAATTCTGGAATGCCGCTATTGTACGCCCGACGATCTTCCGCGGCCAATAAGTGATTTCACCTACAACCGTATCCTTGACGCGCTTAATACGGATCGAAGGCCTCCTTTCCATACGATTGGTCCAAGACAATGGATATAACAAAAGAAGCTCCCTCGCATCCCATTTCATATTGGTTTGCGAGGGAGCTTTCTATGGTTTTAGCCTCTGCGAAAGGCTTGTTTGATTAGCTCCACTTCCTGAGCTTGAAGGGGTCTGCCTGCTGCCTCTGCATTTGATTCTACTTGGCGGGTATTCTTGAACCCGGGAATCACGCATGCATTGGGGGATTGCGCCAAAGCATATTGTATCGCAGCCCGAACCAGCTCTTGTGTAGCGCTGCCGAAATGCTCTTTAAGAGGCTGAAGCTGTCTCCGTATTTCGAGCAGCCTTTCCTTGGAGTAGGACTGATTCGTCGAACGAATATCCCCTTCTCCGAATTGAGGAGGATTCTCCGGATCAAATTTATCCAGCAGCAGCCCTTGAGCAAGGGGGCCAAACAGCACCATGCCGAGATTTTCTTGCTCCGCCCATTGGAACAGGTTGGTTCCCTGCTGATCGAACTCGTTGCCGAAGGCGTTATAATTAAACTGCAGCACCTCCGGACGTGTTACCGGGCATACCCGCATAAAATCCGCATAGCTGTAAGCCGATTGGCCAATAACGCGTACTTTTCCTTCTTTTTGAAGCTCGCGCATCGTGTCGGCCGCTTCTTCCAGATACTGATCATCCGGACCAAAATTCGAATTATGAAAATAATAAAGATCAACGTAATCCGTACCCAGATTCGTTAGCGTCTGCTCCAATTGGTGACGGATATGTACAGGTTGCATCGCGTTAGGCGCAGTCCCTCTGAACCACCCTACTTTCGAGGCTACAACAACCGATTCACGCGGAACATCCTTCAGAAACTGTCCAATCACCCGCTCCGAATGGCCATCGCCATATACATCAGCCGTATCCAAATGATTGATGCCAAGCTCATGAGCTCTGCGCAAGCCTGCAAGCGATTCGTTATCATCATTGCCAGACCAGCCTACGGGACTACCGTCCCGCCACGATGGTCCGCCTATTGCCCAGCAGCCCAAGCTAATCTCGCTTACTTTCAAACCCGATCGTCCTAACACCCGGTACTCCATGATTATCACCTCTAATAGAGAATATGTAGCAGTTGGTGCGGCATAAGTTGCAACTCATTATACATCAGAGGAATGACCGATTTAAGTAGGGAAAAATGATTTACTTAGTTACTTCCATGTTACTGTGAAAATGCGACACGAAAAAAAAGCCCCTGAACGGTCAGCCATGACCATCAGAGGCGGTTCTATTTACAGCGTTTCGCTCCACCCAAACGGATATTGCGAGGATAATTCGAGCGGCAATTGGCCGGTTGGCGCAAGCTCGCCGGTTAATACTTTGGCAGCCGATTCGAGAGCAAGCGGACGGCATTCGTATACCGCCAAATAGGCCTTCACGTCCGGGTATACCTTCAAATCGAGCGGATTGCGGACGGACACCGCAACGGTGCGGTCACCAGCCAATGCTATTACCTGCTCGGCAATCTCGCGCTCAATCGGATGTTTTGTCGCATCATAAGTAACCACAACAATCTGCTTGAATGCATCGAGACCCGCCAGCGGATCGTTCCCGCTCATCAAACGCTCCTCGACTTGGCCAAGCCGGGCTTTCAAGTAATCGCCAAGCGTACCGTCACCCGATAACATCTCATCGGCAACCGATACCGGCTTAATATCCGGCCACAGCACAAGCGTCCGTGCTTCGCGGCGAAGCGGAAGCAGCGAGCCTTCGTTTTTCACAAGTGTCGCCGACGCCTCACTCCATTTTCGGGCCACCGCTTTATTGGACGTTGTCCCTATTAATTGGGCCGCTTTTTCCCATGATGCCAGAGGTGCCTCCACTTCATAGTCCATCTTCAGCTGCATCACCCGTGCGAGCGATTCGTTGATGCGCTCCTCCGACAGCTCTCCGTTCTCGACAGCAGCAACCACGGCTTCAAGCGCAGCAACCTGCTTCTCATACGTATGGCTGACAAGCACCATATCCGCACCGGCTTGAAGCGCCAATACCGCGCCTTTCTCCGGACCGTAAAATTTATCGATAGCGTCCATTTCGAGGCAATCCGTTACAATGACGCCTTTGTAGCCAAGCTCCTCACGGAGCAATCCTGTTAATACCGGCTGAGACAACGTTGACGGTTTACCCGATGGATCAAGCGCGGGCAAGCAGACGTGAGCCGTCATAATAGCCGCAGTTCCTGCCGCAATAGCGGCACGGAAAGGCGCGAGCTCGATGGCATCAAGCCGTTCCCGGTCATGGGGCAGCACCGGCAAATCATGATGCGAGTCTACCGAGGTATCGCCATGACCGGGAAAATGTTTTACCGTTGCGGCAACTTTAGAAACCTGATAGCCCAGCAAAGCTGCTTTCCCCAGTTCCCCAACCACCTGAGGACGGTCACCATAGGATCGAACGTTAATAACAGGATTATCCGGGTTATTATTGACATCCAAACATGGCGCATAGTTCATTGTGACACCTAGCAAGCGAAGCTCTTCGCCGCAAACGCGTGCCGTTTCACCTGCTCCCTCCGCTGAGCCTGTTGCGCCCATCGCCATATTGCCGGGCATCAACGTGACGCCATCTACAATACGGGCTACCATACCGCCTTCCTGGTCAATCGCGACAAGTACATTAGGCCGGCCGGCATGAGCTGCAATCTGCTTCAGCGAGCTGGACAATTGATGAACCTGCTCCGCATCACGCACATTACGCCCGAAATAAATCGTTCCGCCAATGCCGTATTTTTCGATTAACGAAGTAATCTCCCCGGTTGGCTCATATCCGTGAAACCCAAATACAAACAGCTGACCAACCTTCTCCCGCAGCGTCCAGCTGTTCCAATTCAACTCTCCCATTTCCCCGTCCCCTTCTTCCCGGTACTCTAGCTTTCTTGTTCCTCCTGAACGGATACAATCTGCTGATGCTTATTCCGGTAATCCGTTGGATTCTCCCCTGTATACTTCATAAATACTTTCGTAAAATACCGCCGTTCCGCGTAACCAACTCCCTTGGCGATCTGCGCAATGCTTTTCATGGTATCGGCCAGCAGCGACTTCGCCTTCTCCATCCGTTCACGGGTTACATACTCAATAAAAGTCTCATTATAGGTTTGTTTAAACAGCAAGCTGAAATAGGAGGTGCTTAAACCGACATGGGATGCGGCCTCTTCCACGCTCAAATCCCGGTACAAATTGCGGCTGAGGAATGATTTGGCTTCCGCCATCGAACGTTCCGACTGCTTCTTCTTATCCGTCGATTTCTCGGCAACCGCCTTGGTCACCTGCAAGATAACCGACAGCAAATCCTTGATCCCAAACCGCCGGTCAAGCTTCAGCCACAGCAGATCTTCCTGCTCGCGCGAGAAAATGCCCATTTCCTTCGTCTCCCGCATCAGGTTCAGCACGAAGAAATGCAGCATCGGCTTGAAGCGTCCAAGCGAGGTTTCGTTCATGCGCTGCAGCTGTGTCGTCAGCCGTTTGAGCTCATCGTCAACAACCGTTGTATCGCCGCGTTTAACCGCTCCGATCAGCTTCTCGGATGTATCCCAGAACGCCTGATCTTCCCTCGAAGAGCCTACACGGTCATCCGGGTAGACAGCCGTCTGCTCTTGAACAGGAGTAAGCTGCATCCCCTGCTGAACCAGCTTATAGGCTTGCGATAAAGCCGTTACATCAGCGTATTCCCGGTAAATACCCGCGTATAACGACAGCTTGACGTGATTTTTCACCGCAGTGAGCAAAAGCTCTGTCCATGCGGTAATCTGCTTCAAATCATACGGCAGCGATTTCTCGCACTCGATCAGCACACACCATTCGCCGTCGCGGATCTGAATAACCGCATGATGAAGACCATTCTGCTGCAGCCTCTCCCGAAGAACATTACATACCGCGAAATTCCACAGCTTCCGCTCTTTATCCGACCATTCGCGCCAATCCTTCGTTCGCTCCGAGCTTACATCCAGATCAAGCACAATCAGCACATACCTTTTATCCAGCTCCTGCTCTTCCCCGCTAAACAGCCAGTTGCCGCTTGTCACTTCCGTATAATCCATCAGAATATCGTATAAAATCTTCTCGCTCGCAAGGTCTATCATCCGGCCGATCTTCTGCTGCTCCTCGCTTTGCTGCTTTTTCTTCTGACGCTGATTGGCCATTACCCGGGCAATAACTCCCGTTAATTCGTCATAAGGGATAGGCTTTAAGACATAATCCTTCACGCCATATTGGATAGCAGCCCGGGTATATGCAAAATCCTGATAGCCGGACAGCATAATAATGTCGCTTTCCGTTCCTTTTTCCCGAATATGCCGAACGAGTTCCAGTCCGTCCATCACCGGCATCCGGATATCACATAACACAAGATCAAACGATTCAGACTCCAGAAGCTCAAGGGCCTCCATCCCGTTTTTCGCTGTTCCGCCAACGGTTAAGCCAAGCATCTCCCATGGAATAACCTTCTCCAAATTACGGGTAATGTGCGGTTCATCATCTACGAGCAATACTTTGCCGTTCATAATCGTTCACCTCTGTTTTTCGGAATGGTGCAGCGAATAACTGTGCCATATCCTTCTGCGCTGCAGATCCTTAATCCGTAAGATGGACCATAATGAATGCGAAGGCGATCCGCTACATTGCGGAGCCCCAGTCCCCGCCGTTCTCCAAGCTCTGCGGCATTACGCCGTTTTCCGCTTGGCAGCTGCTGATTCCTTTCGGCGAACTTTTTGAGCGTCTGCTCGTTCATGCCATGTCCGTTATCGCTGACCATGATGACCACTTGATGAGCTTCGACAGAGACATCAATCGTAATGATGCCTGCTCCGTCTTCCAGCCCTTCAAAGCCATGCTGGATACTATTCTCTACAAGCGGCTGAAGCGTCAGCTTGAGGATTGAATAGTCAAACGCTTCTTCCGATACATTCAATTCATAAGTAAATAAGTCCTCGAACCGGTACTTCTGAATTTCCAGGTAACTGCGTACATGCTCAATCTCCTGGCTGAGGAAAATTTCTTCCGTATGATGCATGCTTGTGCGCAGCAGATTGCTTAAACGCCGCACCATCATCATAATCTTCCCGCCTTCATTCTGGGCAGCAAGCGCATTGATGGACTCCAGTGTATTAAACAGGAAATGAGGCTTGATCTGCGCCTGCATCAGCATCATCTCGGCATGCTGCTTGCGCTCCTGTTCCGTGCGCACTTCGGTAAGCAGCTCGCCAATCCGCTCCACCATGCTGTTGAAGCTGTTGGCAAGAAGCACCGTTTCATCCTTCCCCTGCGCATTTACGCGAATATCCAGAAGCCCTTGCTCAACAAGACGCATTTTGCGGACAACCTTGATAATACTTTTGGCTACGCGGTTCACGAAGAAGATATTAAATAAGATCGCGGACAATAGACAAAGAATCGTTATCATGCCAATCCATTGGACAAAACGTTCATTCTCATTCGTTAACGAATCCCATGATTTCACTGATACCAGAACCCAGCCGTTAAACCCCAGATTATAGGAAGAGACTAGAGCGTCATCTCCGTTAAAGCGCAGTCTGGAGCTTGAATAATCCGTCGTATTCTGAGGAAGCTCGCTCGAGTAATCCGCAATGTTCGTCCCCTCGAAATGCTTGCCGCTGTCCAGCATGACAAGTCCTTCGGTGTTCACGATGACATATCTGGCATTCGGGCCTTCCGCCTCCGGATTCAGGAAGGTATTCAGCATCGTATAGACCTCTTCGGTCTTATACTGGGTAATCATGAGGCCAAGATCGGCAAGCGTTTCGTAATCTTTGACAAGCCGGAGCTGGGTAAATAACGGCGGCTCAACCCCCGTCAGCTCCTGATGCTCATAAGGGCCAATCCACTTCGGACGGCCGCCTAACTGAATGGTTTCATTATAGAGGGGCTGATCCTTCAACGCTTCGAACGCAATCGGCCGAAACGTCGTTGGATCATTGCGGAAGGCGCGGAACATCGTTCCATCCATGGCGTACAGCACCACGTAGCTGACAGCCGGATGCTGGAACAGAATCCGCTTCATTTCCTTTTCCGATTGGTTGATGGCAATCAAGGTGCTGGCATCATCTCTGGAATAATATTTACTGTAATTCAGCGTATCCTGCACCTCGGAGCTCGTTAAATTACCGTCCGAGAGCTGATCAAGCTCCTTGAAGAAGTACTTGATATTTCCTCCGACGGCCTTGAGCGATATCTCGGTCTGCTCGCTGTATTTCTTCTCCAGAACGGTTTCCGTATTAAGAAAAGACACGATGCCAAGTCCGATCATCGGAAACACGACCAGAAGGATAAACGCAAGCATCAGTTTCGGTCTCAAGTTCATCTAGCGGGCCCCTTCCAATCGTCCTTATCCCTTCACGCTCCCCGCTGTCATGCCTTCGATAATTTGCTTCTGCAAGAAGAAGTACACAACAAGCACCGGTATAATACTCATGATGACGGCAGCGGACAATGCGGCAAAGTTCGTGCGGTAGCCGTCATTAAAGCTTGCCATACCCGTCGGCAGCGTGCGAAGCGATTCGGATGTTATAAATAATTGGGATAAAATGTATTCATTCCAGTTGCCGATGAAATTCAGAATGGTAACCGTAACAAGCGCCGGCAGAGAGATCGGCAGAACGACTTTCACGAACAATCCGCCCGCCGAAAGCCCATCCATAATCCCCGCTTCTTCAAGTTCACCGGGTATCGATAACATAAAAGCATAAATAATAAATACGGTTATGGGCAATGCATATGTGCAGTATACCAAAATAAGGCCGAAATGCGAATTGTACAAATGGATGCCGCCAAGGCTCATTTGCTGGATCAAACGGTACAGCGGAATGAACAAGGCGCCCGGCGGAACAAGCAGTCCGAACAGGATAAACTGGTACACCGCTTTGTTCATCCGGGAGTATTTCATACGGGCTAACGCAAACGAAGTCATCGCTGCGAACAGCAGGGTAACCAGGCAGGCCACAATCGTAACATAGAAGCTGTTCCAGGCATAAAGACCGATCTTTGCCGTTTCCCACGCCTGCCTGTAGTTATCGAAATTGAACTGCTTCGGGAATGCCCACGTGTTAACCGTAATCTCGCGGCTCGTTTTGAACGAAGACATGAGCAGCCAGACGAGCGGGAACAGACTGGCAACGATATATACAATCAGAGAAAAATGAATCCAGAACTTTCCTTTGCGAAAACCTGTTAATGCTGCATTCATTAGTACTGCACCTCCTCATGCTTCGTCAGTTTTTGCAGGATGCCCGTGAGCACGAGAATCAGAATAAACATCGTTACGCCAATCGCACTGCCGTATCCAAGCTCCATTGAGCGGAAGCCAACCTTCAGCATGTACGTGGACATTACTTCCGTGGATTGGAATGGACCGCCGTTCGTCATGATCTGAACGATATCAAGCACTTTCATCGTACCGGACACCGTAAGAAGCAGCATAACGAACAATACAGGGCGGATAAGCGGGAGCGTAATCAGCCAAGTTTCCGTCCAGCCATTTATGCCGTCAATCTTTGAAGCTTCTACGATTTCCTTCGGAATGTTCAGAATCGCAGCGAGACAGAGAACAATAAAGAAGCCGATGTTCTGCCATGCGTTCGCAATCAGGATCGAGAGCATCGCAAGCTTTGGATCCGACAGCCATTCACGCGCCCAGCTGTCAGGAGCGACTAAACGGATGAACTGGTTGATAAGACCCGAATCGTAGTTGTACAACACGCCAAACAATATAGCCACCGTGGCTGTCGAGATAACGACAGGAACAAATACGGCCGACTTGTAGAAGTCACGCATACGCCCAACCTTACTGATCAGAATCGAGATAAGGAAGACGAGCGGAATATTCACAACTAGGGAGAACGCCATAAAGTAGAAATTGTTCGCAAGCGATTTCAGGAACACATCGTCTTTCCACAGCCGGGTGAAATTGTCCACTCCGATAAACACTTTTTCAGTAATGCCGTCCCATTGAAAGAATCCGTAAACAAACGATACGATAACCGGATATACAAAAAACAAAGCATACAATACAAGCGTTGGAATAATGAACGCGATGTACGTTAATGGATTTTTGAGAGCCTTGTTCATAACTTCGCCTCCTGCTTTCCTGTAAAAAAGCTAAGGTTCACTAAAAACCTTAGCTTTTTCCCCTTCCTATTTCCCTTGCCTGTGAAGTAGTTTCGGATGTTCTCACGCCGCACTAGCGGAGCGGAAGTATCATTCTGGAGAAATGAAATGTTCGCTTTTGCCACCCGAATTTCATCCGCTATGCGGATTGTAATGAAGAAATTCGGTGGCAATGGCGATCGGAAGAATGAAACTTCCGCGCTACTTCGCAGCGTTAGCTTTGTCCTGTGCGGCCTGAATATCCTTAGCTACCTTCTCAGGCTTGCTCACCTTGCCGATCAGCTCTTGCAGACCTACGTTAACAACAGCGCCTACAGCAGGTTGAACGATGGCGTCATAAGCTTTCCAGGAAGTCGAAGCGTTTGCCATGACCGTCAGTACTTCAGAGATCAGCGGGTCTACGCCAGAAAGGTCGGACAGCTTCATGGAAGGAAGTACTTTATCTTCAAGAAGCGTGCGTTTTTGAATTTCTTCGCTATAGAAGTTAGTGATAAATTTCTTAACCATTGCAACTTGATCTTCGTTCAGATTAGCCGAGAAGCCGAAGCCGTTCGAGTACGATGCATTGATCGACGTTTGGTCGCCTGCGCCGCCTGCGATCGACGGGAAGTTGAAGTAGCCGATTTGACCTTTCAGGTCGCCTGCTTCTTCGCCTGTGAAGCGGCTGGCATCCCATGTGCCGGTGAATACCATCGCTGCTTTGCCGGAAAGCAATTGAGCACCTTGGTCGGCATAAGCAAGACCCAGTGCACCTTTTGTGAAGTAGTCGCGGTTTACAAGATCCGCATAGTCGGTGAAGCCTTTAACAAAGCCTGCATCCGTCCATTTGGTTTCGCCGGTAACGAGTTTGTTGATGGCGTCGATGCCGACGTTGCGTTCCATAACCGTGTTCCAGAGCATGCCGTTTACCCAGCCGTCTTTTGCTGCCAGACCGAGCGGCGTGATTTTTGCCGCTTTGATTTTGTCCGAAACTTCAATCAGCTGATCCCAGGTTGTTGGAACGGAGAGACCCAGATCGGAGAAGATTTTCTTGTTGTAGAAAATACCTTCCGAGTAGCCGCCGAATGGCAGGCCATATACTTTGCCGTCAACCGTAAATTCGTCGAGGCTTGCGAATTTGTCTTTAATGCCAAGCTCTTCAATGATTGGCGTCAGATCAAGCATGCGGCCTGCTTTTACATACAGGTTCAGGTCAGCGCCGCCGAATACTTCGAAGATATCAGGCGGGTTGCCTGCTGTCATTTCCGCTTTCAGCTTTTGATCGCGGTTGACGACTTCGTCGATCCCTTCCAGCTTGAAGGTAAGACCAGGATTTTCATCTTGTGTTTTCTTAACAACATCCTCGAGAATTTTAAGGCGGTTTTTGCTCGTCTCTTTAATTTGCGTATGGCGAAGCGATAAGGTTACATCCTTTGCTTCCGGACTTGGCGTTGCTTCCGTTGTAGCTGCCGGCTCTTGCGAAGCTTCCGAGCTTGCAGGAGTGTTGTTGCCACCGTTATTGTTTGATCCGCAAGCAGAAGCGACCATGGTGAATGAAGCAAGTAAAGTGGCGATGAGCAAAGTGCTTTTTTTCATTTAAGAAGACCTCCTCGATATAATGTTGCTTGTTTGCCTTGCACCCTTATTATAGATTCCATCATTCAATGCTCGGGAGGTCGAAAATAAGCCCGTTGAGGGATACAATTCTATTATTTTTCGAAACAGGGATAAAAAAACACAGCCTCTCGGGTTACTATTTCCGACAGACTGTGTAATGTTAGGTTACATATTACTTACGCATATCCTGAATATGAGCTCGTATTGCCTCATAAAAAGCTCTCCACTCTTCATTTCCTTGTACAGAACCTGACGTCTCCTGATCGCCGCTCCCCTTATCTGGCTGATTAGGCTCAGGGGAACCGGTATGGCGTTCGGTCATCGCTTTGGCCCATTTGTCCTTCTCCTCAGACATTTATCCCCCTCATCCCTTTAACCAGTTTTTCCGGAGCGCGAACAGCTCCTTCAGTTCATCCGTAGACAGCTCGGTAATCCATTGCTCCGACTGTCCTACCACCTGCTCGTTAAGCTGCTGCTTGCGGTCAATCATCTCATCGATCTTCTCCTCAAGCGTGCCAAGCGTAATAAACTTGTGGACCTGCACCTTCTTCGTCTGCCCGATCCGGAATGCCCGGTCTGTCGCCTGATTCTCGACAGCCGGATTCCACCAGCGGTCGAAATGGAAGACATGATTGGCCGCGGTCAGATTAAGACCGGTACCGCCCGCCTTAAGCGACAGAACAAATGCACAGCACGGCTCTTCCGGATTCTGGAACTTCTCGATCATTTCATCCCGCTTTGCCTTTGGCACGCCGCCATGCAAGTACGGAACCTGAAGCTCCAGACGCTCTTCAAGCAGCTTCTTGAGCTGCTCGCCCATATCCACAAACTGTGTAAAGATCAGGCAGCGCTCTCCTTCGGATGCGATTTCCTCGACCATCTCAAGAAGGCGTGCTACCTTATTCGAGCGGTTCTCATCCCACTGCTGGAGCTGGCGTTCCTCACCAAGCATGGCCGGATGGTCGCATAGCTGCTTAAGCCGCGTAAGCGATGCAAGAATTAGGCCGCGACGCTGCATCGGTCCAAGCTTATCCAGCTTCTCCAGCAGGTCTGCAACAATATTTTCGTAGATCGCGCCTTGCTCTGTCGTTAACGTCAAGTAAGTCTTCGCTTCATTCTTGTCCGGAAGCGACAGCTGAATCGCAGGATCCTTCTTCACTCTGCGGAGCATAAACGGCTTCACCCACCGCTGCAGACCGCTGATCACCTCTTCATCGCGGTTACGCTCGATTGGCAGCACAATCGCTTTGCGGAACTCCCCAATGCTGCCGAGATAACCGGGATTAATAAAATCATAGATCGACCACAGCTCGGTCAGCCGGTTCTCCATCGGCGTACCCGTAAGCGCAATCCGGTGATTCGCAGGCAGCGCGCGGATAGCAGCCGACTGCTTGGTATATACATTTTTTATATTTTGAGCTTCATCCAGGCATAAGGCATCCCACTCGATCTGATTCAGCTCTTCTTCATCAATTTGGGCAAGAGAGTAGGACGTGATGACAATATCGGCATCCTTGATCGCTTCCCGGAGTGCCTCGCCTTTTTCCCTCTTCGGTCCATAATGCAGGTAGGCCTGAAGGGTTGGAGCGAACTTCTCCAGCTCCTTCTCCCAGTTGCCAATGACCGAAGTGGGGCAAATCAGAAGAGACGGCCCGCGGCTCTTGTCTCCGTGCTCCTTCACATAGGACAAATACGCCATGAACTGAATCGTCTTGCCAAGACCCATATCATCGGCAAGTACGCCGCCAAGACCAAACCTTCTGAGGAACAGCATCCAGGATACGCCTTGCAGCTGGTAAGGACGAAGGGAGCCCAGGAAGCTGCTTGGCACTTCCACCAGAGGAATCTCGGCCGTATGCTGCAGCTGCTCGAGCCATCTCGTTAAATGATCATTCAGCTCAACCTCAGCGCGGAGACCAATGGATGCATCCTCACCATCTTCCATTACAGAGCCGCCTAGCAAATGCATTTCCATCACATCACGGAACGACAGCCCCGTACGCTTGCCAACCCGCTTCATCCAGTCCCGGATCTGAGCTACATCCTGCGGATCCAGATGGACCCACTCGCCTCCGATGTTCATCAGCCTGCGGTTCTCTTCGGCAAGCCGCATGAACTCCGACTCCGACAAGTCAACATTGCCAAGCGCCATCTTCCAGTCGAATTGAACAATCTGATCCAGGCCAAACATTGGCTGCGCATCCGAGCCAACCGAAGACTTCATCTTCGCTTTCAGCCTCAGACGGCGAGAACGGACGGCTTCCCACCAGCTAGGCAGCAGCACAGGACAACCTGCCTCAAGCAGCTTCAGGCTCGCCTTCTCCATAAAGAACCAGGCATCATTATCCGTGAGCTGCCTTCGCAGCTGCTCCGGATCGACTTCATCTCTCCAGTCCGGCAATACAGCGAGCCACTTGCCGTGCTCCTTCGCTAGTCTGGCTTCGAGATGAGGTGTCCAATCTTCCGGCAGCGGTCCATCCTGTTCAAATAAAGCCTGCCATTGCCCTCTATACGGCACAACCGGGATCCACGGGCCGCCGTTTCGGTCCTGCAAAGCCGGCCGAAGCTGCCAGGTCGCGCCTTCTACCGGCTCCGCCAGCTGAAGGGCAACCTTAAACGGCATCGTATCTTTATGAAGACCAAGGGCAATCAACCAGTCCTCTTCATCCGACGCCTTATGCAGCAATACGGATTCTCCGCCCGCTGCTGCGGCAATTTTGCGCCATGCCCCTGCGGCATGATCATTTTGCGCGAGAATTTCTTCAACGGCTTCGCTTAGCCATTGGTCCGCGCCAATTATATTGAATTCCCGTACCAGCCGATCCCATTCTGCCTGAAAATCTGCCTCATCAGCGGGAACTTCAAGCCTCCAAGCCCTCCGGTACTCCGACCAGCCGCTCCAATCAGGCTGGAACCACCCCTCAAGCAGCGCCTGACGAAGCTTGCCTGCCATATGCATCAAGCCTTGCACCCGGTCCGTCCATTCCACCTGCAGCAGCCGTACATGCTGCGGTGAGGATAAATAATCGACAGCGAGAAGCGGAGACAGCTTTAGCGCTTTCCCGCCCTCCGTATCGATTTCTTCTATTTCCGCACCATACCAGGAAGGCTGATGCCAGGCAAAGAGAACCTGCTTCAGCCTTGCCGGACTTTCAGCACGGTCTGCTGCCGCCAGCAGGATGGCATGTTCTTCTGCTTTATCGCCTTGCTTCCAGTAGCCGTCCACGAGTAATGTCCGAGCGCCGATGAATGATTTCATGTTACGATTTTTCCTTTCCACAGCTCTTCCTGAAACGCGCGAAGCCGTTGATACTTGCTTACAATGCCAGCAATATAACGCTCCCACTTATCCGCTTGCTTTTCGGCTTTATACAGCCTCTCAAGCTTTTTCAGTTCTTTCACTGCAAGCCGGTAGCCCTGCCGGTTGCGTGAATTAATGGATTCCTCAATCGACTGATGATAAAGCGGGATCATCACGCTTGGCGCAACCTTCGCAACCTCACGCACATTCTGAATGCCCAGATCATCCGGCTTCATGCCAATAAGCAGCTGCAAATCCGCCCATTCCTCGTATTTCTTTACAGCCAGCCAGTGGTCCGACAAATCGGAATAGGAGTGGGGCAGCATCTCCACCATATACCGGGTCCAGCGGGGTTCATCCGGCTGATCGGTATCTGCTCTTCTGCACAAGGTCATGAACGGACCAATCGTCCTCGCATTTTTCACCTTAGAAATATGCTCATGCAGGAAGCTCATCCAATGACCGATAACATCCCAGTCTCCCTCTTCGAGACGCTGCGCGACGCAAGGATAGATCACCTTCTGCGAGCGCTGGAAATCCGTTCTGCCGAAATGCGCCAGCGCCGCTTCATCATTCCTTCCGAAGAAGCAGAGCATCGCAGCTGCCGTATGCACAAAGGTCAAATTAACCGGCTCTCCCGGATCCCGGTGCTCTTCCTTCGTAATCACATCCAGCTCATGCTCATACCACTCGGTATTTTGCGACATCCGCTCGCATATCGCCAAATAAATATAGGTCCAGTCAAACAACTGCTGCTCGTTTTTCACTGCTTTGCTCTTCGCATAACCCGCCACGTAATCCAGCCAACTGCGGACTTGGCCGGTTACCTCTGACGGCTCAAGCTCAAGCGCCAGCGTATAGTAATGCTCTACCCATGGCTCCGCCATGCGCAAAAACGACATTTCATGATAATAACGGCTGAACGTATCGACCGTCTTGATGGCCTGCTCCGCCTGATCGAGCACAAATAAAATAACGCTCATCCAGTGCAGACGCTGGCTCCGTTTGTCCCAATGCTTCGTTGTTCCCTTAAGTGCCGACAGAACCGGCTGCAGGGAATGAAGCGAATGACGGCAGCTCCGCCAAGTCTCGCCGTACTCCGCCTCCATCCACAATCCCCATTCTTCCGGCGGGGCATCATCGGATGGCTGGACATGCCGGCCGCTAAACTTCGGCACACTTACCGTTACCGACCGCTGCGGTTTCTCCTCAACACCCAGAATACGGTCATAAGCAGCTTTCGCCGCGGATTCCCCGTCCAGGCTGTGGCAATAAGCGAAATAGACAGCCGCCATATGTTTGCAATAATCATTAAAGGGACAAGTACATTTGCTGTATCGAAAATGATCCGAGTCAAGCAGCACCGAATAGACATCCGACCCCTGCACGGCGCCGTATAATGTCTCTTCATCGGCCTGCTTGACATTCAGCACCTGGCCGCTCCGATAATAATCCCATCCGCGGCGAATGATTTCTTCGTTCAAATGCTGCCCTAGACTGTGTTCAAGCGCTGTATGAAGCTTATTATCAAGACTTGCCAAGATCGTTCACCCGCCCTCTTCCGTTCACCTAGCATCTTATTAGTATACCACAAAAAATGCCCCCTCTGAAAAGACAAAAGCAGCCCATTTCGCTCCTGAAGAGGAAACGGACTGCTGAATGATAAGGCATTATTAGTGCGGGATACGAATATAGAACGTAATTTTGTTCTCGATCTCTGTGTTCACCTGAATGGTTCCCTTATATTGCTCCGTAATCGACTTAACGGTATACAAGCCCAGCCCTTGGTGGGCATCATCCTTGGTCGAGAAGCCTGCTTCGAACAACGGCTTTTCCTTGATCTCGTGTGCATTCGCACAGGTGTTACTGATGCAGAATTCGATAAAGCCGTCCATCTGGCTTCCTGTCAGCTCCACCTCACGGCATTCCTCGCCGTATTTCATAACCTCATCAAACGCGTTATCGATCAAATTGCCAAGCATCCGGTTCACATCCAGCGTCTTGATCCCCATTTCCAGCCGGTTAAGTCCGCTGAAAGAGCAGGTAAAGGCAATCCGGCAGCTTTCCGCCTGCGAAATTTTCGAGCGGATCAGCGCCGCAATCGCAGGGTTGCCGATATTGATAATATCGTTCATGAGCCGGATTTCGCCGGTAAGCTCTTTCGTATAAGCGACAAGCTCCTTGGATTTGTTCAGCTCCGCAAGGGAATGGATCGTCTGAACATGATTCAGGAAGTCATGCCGCTGCGCCCGTATCGACTGAAACATGCTATTGATCTCATCGACATAAGTCTGCTGCGTTACCACAACGACCTTCTCCCGGGACTGACGGAAATATTGCATCGCAAAGGCAACAATAAGAATGCTGATACCCGTGACCAGGAAGATTACGATCGCGATGTTCAGAAACTGGCTGTCCAATCTGTCCTGAATAACCTGATAGTCGGAGACCAGAGAAAGCACATAGCCATGAATCGGTTCGCCATTCTCATTGACAAGATTAACTTCATCGCCGGTCGTGACCGGAATAAACATTTTGAGCACATGCTTGCCGTCGATATTCGCTTTGACAGAAATATTTTCACCTGTATTATAGGCTTTCCGTACATACTCTACATCTCGATCAGACTTATAACGGTACGTTCCATAAAAGATATCCTTCTGCAGCAAATGTCCTTGAATTTCACCGTCTTCATTCACGGTGTCAAAGGATCCTTTGCCAAAGGTCATTGGATTAATAACGGTCGCTTCCAGTAAAGAATCACTGCTGCCGATCGATTTATCTATCAGTTCATTAATACCTGTCAGCTTCTCATATTCAGCCAGTGCCGTGTAATTGACGTACGGATCAATAATATAGTTGGTCGTTCCGTCGTAATAATATCCCCACTTGTAGATGCTGTCCGGGTCCGTGGAAGCGACCTCAAACGGTCCGCTCCAAAAGTTAGGAAGCGCCTGGCCCAGCCAATCGATGCTGACCTGCTTATTATCAAACAACTGATTAAAGGCGACATACCAGGGATCCCAGGTTTTCGTCCCTTTGCCGAGCTCGTTCTCATCCGAGGACTTGTACAAGATGATATTGTCCTCTGTTCTCTTCAACAACGTAATATGTTCGACACCCAGCTTAGCGCTTAATTCCTTAAGCTGTTCATTCGTAACCTTCTCCACGTCCGGATCCAGCGCATACTGCGCCGCAATCGAAACAATCCGAAGCTCCCGTCCGATCTGATCCTGGAACTTCTCGGCACCAAGCCGGGATTGCTCGACAGAAAATTCGATCTGCCTTGCAACAGCCCGCATCTCATGGTTAAGCGCATCTTCCAACGTTTTTTTGGTCAGAAAATAATAAGCAGCATTGCTGAGTAAAACGATGATAACGCTCAAGCTAATCGCCATGAGCCAAGTATTGCGCGGCATATGATGCTCCTTTAAGCTCTCGTAATGTACTTCGATTATGGATGATTTTCACCGAAACAACAATATGGCTTATAGCAAAACAAACAAGAAGTTCTTTCCATCACCCGCGGGTCTTCCTTATAAAGAGACGCAAAGCCCATTTACGCTCCACACGTTTCTTGTACCGCGGCAGGGACCGGTAAATCCGGAGTCCTTCCCGAACGGCTTCCATCGCGTCTTCTTTGCGGTTCATCTGCTCGTAAATGTCGGCGAGTCGATAGTAGGCCTCACAGGAGGATGAATGAATATCCTGAAACGCTTCAATATAGGACAGGGCTCTCTCCGCGTCATGCTCCGAATAATAAGCGGCCAGCCTTAAATAAGGAGCGCCGTATTTCACCCTCGGATTAAGCAGCAACGCCTTGCTCATGGCGGCTTCACCTGCCTCCGATTGTCCGGTCTGCATCAGGCATAGGCCAAGATCATCCCAATACTCCGCCGATTCATCCAGCATCTGCTCGAGCGGCTCGAGCAGGCTCAGTGCTTCCCGGTATTTCTTCTTTTCGATCAGAATCCGGGCAATCTCCACCTTCGATGACGTGTCGTTAGGGGACTGCGTAATATGCCGTTTCAGCTTTTTGAGCCGGGAAGACCGGCGAATCGGCTTCAACAAGCTTGGCGTTAAACCAATAAATTTGCGGTCCAACACATATACAATAAATAAAATAGCTAGAATAGCAATAATCGGATTTCCAAATATCCAAGTAAAAAAAACGAATAATAAAAAGAGTTTTCCCATTGGAGCCTCCTAAAAAGAATGGGCACACAAATTGGCCGTATCAGGCCAATTGTGGCGATTCTTACTTCGTAAGCATAAAAAAATCAGTATTATAAGGAGCTTTTTACACAGCCTGTTTGGTGAAATTTGTATTTAATAATCTTAACATAACCCTATCGGCTTGAGAAATAGATTTCACCGATTACCTTATGTACGAAAAGCATCAGGGTTTATTACAAGATATTCTCCCCACGGTCCAATTAACATTAAAAAAAATGGACGGAATGATGATTAGCACAAAAAAAGAGCAGTCCATACAGCCATGTTACACGGCTGTACGGACTGCTCTTTTTTTTGCACTAACTTTATTTGCCGGCAGGTTTACCGGTATAGCCCGCGATCCTCCGCTTCCCGTACCCATACCTGCATGAAACCCGCATCTCTGTTGTCCCAGGCATAATAAGGGATAAGTTCGAGTGGAAGGCCCGCCTCTGTTCTGCCTCGCAATATCGTTACTCCGCCAAGCTGGTCTCCCGTGTACTCGGCAACAAACGGCTCCGTTGCTTTTACGGCAAAGCCGTCGTAGCTGAGTCCTTCATTCCCGACTTGTTCCATGCAATACACGACCGGGCCGCGCTGGAAGGCGATCCGTCCCCGGTTTGCTTCTACCTCTTCGCGGGAACGCACCGCGGCTACCGGCATATCCAGCGCAAGCTCCACGGTATCGCCCTTGGACCAATGCCGCTTCAATACGAGATAACCGTTTTCCGCCAATGCTTCGGCTCCTGTTACCGGTTCGCCCTGCGCCAGAATCCGGTAGCTTCTACACCAGCCCGGCAGGCGAAGCCGTAATGCAAACTCGTCTGCCTGATCCGGGGACAAACGGATTTCAACCCGCCCATCCCAAGGATAAGCCGTTGACTGGGCGATTTGCACGCTGCCGCCGCCCGGTAATTCAACCTTTGTCTCACTGCTCAAATATTGGTTCACCGCAATGCCGTCTGCCGATCTTGCATACACGTATTGGCCGATTGACGGCAGAAACCGCGCCAGGTTCGTTGGACAGCAGGAGGTGTGGAACCATTCCACCCGGTGATGCTCCCCTTTGGAAGCCAGCGGATTGACATAGAAGAACCGGTCGCCGGAGAGCGAAATCCCGGACAATGCCCCGTTAAACAGCTCCCGCTCCACGATATCCGCATATTTTCCGTCGCCATGAAGCAGATTCATCCGTTGATTCCAGAACGCCATCGCAATCGCCGCGCAGGTCTCGCAATAGGCCGATTCGTTAGGCAGGTCGTAATCATGCGTAAAGCCTTCATTATGAACGGATGGTCCAATGCCGCCGGTCAAGTACATGTTCCGTTCAACCGTATGCGCCCATACCCGGTCAAGCGCCTCCATATAAGCCGGATCTCCGGAGGCAAGAACCACATCTGCCATCGCCGTATAGAGATACATCGCCCGTACGGCATGCCCCTTCACTTCACGAATATCCCTGACCGGAACATCATCCTGGCAATACGCCGGTCCCCAGTCCTCTTTATCCCAAATCGCGCCAACCCCGTGACCGTGTCCGCGTTCCTCCAGCAGCCAGAGCGCAAGCTTCCAGTAACGCTCCTCACCTGTCGCGCCAAAGAGCTTCACAAGCGCCAGCTCGATCTCCTCATGTCCTTCTGCCCAGTGACGCTTGCCCGGACCAAAGATCGAGTCATAATGATCCGCCAGACGGCAGGCGACATCAAGCAGCTGGCGCTTGCCTGTTGCCTGGTAATAAGCAACCGCTGCTTCTATCAGATGGCCGCCGTTGTACATTTCATGCTTCTCCATGTCGGTCCACTTCTGGTCCGGCGCTTCAACCGTGTAATACGTAGATAAGTACCCATCGCTCTCCTGCGCAGCCTCGATCAATCCGATAATCCGGTCGATCTCCGCTTCGAGCTTCGGATCACGGTCCGTCATCAGCGAGTATGCAGCGCCTTCGAGCACCTTGTATACATCGGAATCATTGTAGTACATGCCCTCGTATTTGCCTTCGATGAGCCCGCCCGCAAGCGCAAAGTTCGCGATTCGGTTAGTCTTCTCGCATTGATCGAGACAGACGCCAATCGTTACATTCTTTAGCGTCTCAAGACGCGGCCGCCAGAAAGCGTCACTGATGGATACGTCCGAAAACGGGACTCCCCGCCAGCCTTTTATCACATTCGACTGCTTCGTCATGCTCATTGCTTGTGCCTCCTAAAAGGAATGATCACACAAAAGGCGTAATTCCCGCTATTTATGATGATGCTTGCTTCTTATGCCATAACTTTTAATCGTTATGCTCCTCATCCTTTAAGCCCGGTCAGCGTAATCCCCTCAAGGAAGAACCTCTGTCCGATCAAGAAGACAAGAACGCAAGGCAGTACAACTGCTGTAGAAGCCGCCATCAACAAATCCCACTGCGCGTTATAGCTGCCCTGGAACATCTGCAGACCTAGCGCAAGCGTAAAGCGGCTGTCGCTCTTCAGATAAATAAGCGGCCCCATAAAGTCATTCCATGATCCAAGGAATGTAAAGAGCGCTACAACAATAACAGCCGAACGGCTGAGCGGCAGCAGAATCCGCCAATAGATTTGGAAATAAGTCGCTCCGTCCACAACCGCCGCCTCATCAAAGTCCTGAGGAATCGACATGTAGAATTGACGCAGCAGGAAGATATTAAATATACCGCCGCCGAAATACGAAGGAAGGATGAGCGGATAGAACGTATCGTAGAAGCCAAGCTCCTTCCAGCCGAGAAAGCTTGGAATGAGTGTTACCGCTCCTGGCAGCATCATTGCAGACATCAGAATAGCAAACACCATATCGCGGCCCTTCCACTTAATGCGGGAGAAGCCGAATGCAGCAATGGTACTGGAGACGACTGTGCCGATCAAAACACCGGCTACGATAATAAGCGTATTTTTGAAGAAAGCGCCAAACGGCACGACCGTCATAGCTTCCTTGAAGTTTTCAAAGTGAAAGGGCTTCGGAATCCACTGCGGCGGCATAATGAAAATTTGAGACAGATCCATCACCGAGCTGCGCAGCAGCCATACAAACGGCACGATAAACATCACGGAAATAATCAGCAGGGTAGTAAACCCCGCAGTCAGTTTTAGCCTGGATTCTCTCATTATCTCTCCCCCTCATAATGCACCCAGGATTTCGAGGTTTTGAAGATAAACACCGTAAAGATCATAATGATAACGAACAGCACCCAAGCAAGTGCGGATGCATAGCCCATTTCCGTATCACGGAAAGCCGTTCTCCACAGGTAGAAGACAAAGAACAAGCTTTTGTTATTAGGTCCGCCTTGGGTCAGGATATAAGCTTCACTGAACACCTGGAAAGAGCCGATAATCGTCATGATCGTATTGAAGAAGATCGTTGGCGTCAGCATTGGAACGGTAATATGGCGCAGCTTGCTGTACCAGCCGCCGCCGTCTACATCGATTGCTTCGTAATAGGACTTCGGTACACCAGACAAGCCGGCGAGGAAGATAATAACCGTCCCGCCGATTCCCCATAAAGTCGTAAGCACGACGGATGGGATAACACTGCCCTCTCCGAATAGCCACGAGCTTGTCGGCAGGTGCAGCCATTCCAGAGCGGTATTAAGCAAGCCTAGATCAGGGTTCATCAGCCACAGCCAGATCATCGAAGAGGCAACCGCCGGAACAATACTTGGCAGATAGATAATCGTCCGGAACAGCGAACGACCCTTTAAGTTCATATTCAGCAAAATGGCCAGGAAGAACGAGATGATGATGACCGCTGGTACGCGCAGAATAACAAAATAAAAAGTGGTACCAAGCGACTTGTAGAACAGATCATCTTCACCACTGAACAGCTTTGTATAATTGTCCAGACCGATAAAGTGTGTTGTATCCTTGAATACGTTGTAATCCGTTAAGCTTAAATATAAACTGGCGATCATCGGACCTAGTGTAAAAATGAGAAAGCCGAGTACCGCCGGCGCTGTAAAGAGCAGACCATAGAACAACGCCTTCTTCTCCCGTTTGGAGAATTTTTTCCCGGCTCTTGCCCCCGCTTGCGTCACATCTTTGGCCGTCATTTCCATGCCGTATCCCTCCTGTCTATGAAAGAGGACAACGTTCTTGAAGAGCCAAGAACCGCTGTCCTCTTCTTTCATCCACTACCGCAGACTGTTTACTCGACGTCGCGTCGGCCTTGTACCTGCTGCTGTGCTTTCGCGGCAATGGAATCAAGCGCTTCCTGGGCCGACTGTTTACCCAGCCACACTTTATCGAGAGCGGGATTCACGACATCCATAATTTTGTTGAAATTCTTCACATAAGCGGTTGGTGTTGCATGGCTGTGATTCAGCAGCATGTCAATAATGGCACCTTGATAGCCGGATGGACGGGCAGGAAGATCTTTTGTCCACTTTGCAAGCTTCTCACTGTCGGTATACCAGTCTTTAGGAGCTGGCATCCATGTTCCGTTCGTCAGCATGTCAAGCGATGCCTCCGGATCAAGCAGCGCCTTCAAGAGCTCCCAAGCTTCCTGTGGATGCTTGGTCGATTTGAAGATCGAGAACATGCCAGCTACAACCGTTGTTACTGGTTCTTTCATCACAGGCAGGACACCTACGTTAAAGTTGACCTTGGATTCAGCAAGCGATGAAGTAGCCCATTGACCATCGATAGCCATTGCTACTTTCTTCGTCTGCAGCGCCACGTTTGTCCCCGGGATATTCTTCGACTGCAGAGGAGACGGAGCGACGTGATGCACGTTAATCAGATCAGCAAGCTTTTGAATGACTTCTACAGCCGCTGGTTGATTAAGAGCGAAGGTCTTGCCGTCTGCTGACAGGAAATCTCCACCATTGGAATAGATAAAGTTACTGTATTGCCCCCACCATGTCGGGAGGTTAATACCAAACTGTTTAATATTTTTAGGATCGAAATTCGGATCTGTCGCATTACGTCCCTTATTATCAAGCGTCAACTGTTTCGCAACTTCGACGAACTGATCCCAGGTCCATGCTTTCGAAATATCGGAAGGAGGCGGTTCGATACCTGCATCCTTAAATACATCTGCGTTATAGAACAGTCCGAATGTTTCCGGGCCTGGGCCAATGCCGATAATATTGCCCGGCGCCTGGGAATACGTAATATTCGGAACGATGGAGTCGAGTGTAATCTGCTGATCGTTAGCAAGGAAGTCCTGCAAGTTCAGGAACTTGCCTTCTTCAGCGAGCGGGAAGGCAATCGTCGCAGACTCCATCATCGCTACATCCGGCGCGTCGTTGCCGGCAACCATCGTCGTCAGCTTCGTATCGTAATCACTGCTGCTAATCGATTGAAATTCGACTTTAACGTTCGGATGAGTTTGTTCGAAATTGGCAATGGCCGATTTGTATGCCGCTACCTCTGCCGGTGCGCCCCATCCGGTCAGTTTCAGTGTAATTTTCTCGCCGTTTTTAGTACCTGTTCCTTCACTGTCTGCCGAACTGTTTGTGTTATTACCGGATGAGGAATTCCCATTGGAACTATCAGACTTGGTACAGCCGGACATGACAAGCACAGCTGATAGAACCGTAACCATAAATGCGGAAGAGTATTTCCATCGATTCCTATTCATCATTTTCGAGCCCCTCTCTAATTTCCATCCTCATGGCTCATAGCTGCAGTCTATGATTGCTTTTATTGTAGATGATAGATAACGCTTACAAAACCCGAGCATTTCTAGAATGGTGGACTTTTATTGGGTCTTGTTCGGCAGATGGATCACAATACTTGTTCCCTTGCCGGGAGAGGAGTGAATGTGGATGCCATACTCGTCGCCATAGGCCATCCGGATACGCGAGATCGTATTTTTAATTCCGACGGATGCGGATTCCTTATATAGAATCGCGTCTATCCCTTCCTTGCTGATTCCCCGTCCGTTGTCGCGGATTTCGAAATACCGGCTGTCATCTTCAAACCAGCCCCGTATCGTAATAATCCCGCCTTCATCCATCCCGCTGAATCCGTGCAATATAGCATTTTCCACAAAGGGCTGGAACAGCAGCCTTGGCACCTTATTCTCATACAGCGCCGGCTCAATCTCATAAGCAACCGTGAACTTGCCCTCGAACCGCGCTGACATGATGAAGAAATAATTGCGCATCCATTCCAGTTCTTCCGTCAGATGAACAGCGCCCCAGTCCTTCCGGGACGTATAATGCAGCATATTAGACAGGCAGACGAGCATCTTGCTCAGCTCCGCCTGATTGTTCTCAATGGCTGTCCAGTTCATGATATTAAGGGTGTTGTATAGAAAATGAGGATTCATCTGCATGTTTAGTGCCTGAATCTCCGCTTCTTTCTCTTTCAGTTTAATTTCGTAATTTTCTTTCACCAGCATCGCGATCCGGTCATTCATCCGGTTAAAGCGCTGCGAAAGCAGCCCAAATTCATCTTGGCTCCTTACCTCAACATGAGTCCCGAAATCCCCTTCCCCAACCAAACGCATGGCGCTCATCAGCTTTTTGATAGGGCCGGTAATGCGGCTAAGGATAAAGTACGCAAACAACAGAGCAACCACGCTTAAGGCAATGGCGGTAACCAGCGTCGAAGTTCGGATAATCGGCACCAGGCTGCTTACAAGCGCAGACTCCGGCGTAACCACGATGGACATCCAGCCGGTAATTTCCGACCTTGCGAAGCTGACGATCTGATTATTCCCGTTAATCTTAATCCGCGCTGTACCGTTATTCTTCTCCCTGAACGGATCAACCCAGTCTTCAGTGAACGGTTTTGTAAGCATCGTTTTGTCGCTTGAAGCAACAACAATATTATCCGGATCGAGAACCATATAAGAAGACCCGGCAGGAATGCTTTTCTCAAAGAGTTTGTCCATCACGGTTGATTTGAAGCTGATGGTAAGCACAGGACGTTCTACATCCGGCTTCAGCTTTACAAGCGAGCTGTCCTCCATATGAGAGAAATTAAGCAGCCTTGTGGCAGAGAACAAATAACGGAAGTCGATATTCCCGTCCTGAAGCCATGGCTGATCGAACATCCGGATAAAGTCATACGTCGGATACCAGACCATTTTCCCGCCCGCCCGAACAGCTTCCTTATAGACGTCCGACTGTACCGGATCGCCAAGCGGCATTTGCACGGAGCTTCCGAAGCTGTAATAAGAGGTCCACAGCTGTGCCGAATAGACATCCTCGTTCAGAGAGTAATATTTGCTTAAGATAGCTGAAATCTGACGGTCGGCCGCCAGCAGCTCTTCTTCATTTGCCGAATTGAGATCGTTAAAGATCTGGTATAAGTCTTTGTCCACAAATAGCGCCCGGCTGTTCTGATCCGCGATGCCGAGCTTTGTGTCGATCACATCATTATTTTTCATGACCACATCGAACACGTTTTTCTGCGCCTGCTCGGTTACTACATTGAGACTTGTCCGGTAGAATAGTGAACTGAGCACAAGCAGCGGCAGTGCAATCAGCGTCACATAGCTGAGCAGCAGCCTTTTCCTAAATGTCATGGTGTATCGCCTCCGGTCAATGGACGAGCCGTATGCTTATAAGCTTCCGGGGACAAGCCAACCTGCCGTTTGAAGATTCGGGTAAAATATTTCGTATCCCGGTAACCGCAGCGTTCCGCAATTTCGTATATTTTGAGCTTCCCGGATGCAAGCAGCGCTTTCGCTTCCCGTATCCGCGATTCTGTCAGATGATCAGAGAACGAACGGCCAGTACGGCTTTTGATCAGGGTGCTGAAATAAGACGGATTGAAATGGAACCGCTCGGCTGCCATCTCAAGCGTAAGATCCTCATTATAATGGGTCTGAATCCAGCTTAAGCACTGCTCAACGGCTGCATCACCGCTGCCCTGCTTCCGTTCCGCAAGCGCCTGGTGTACAGCTGCCAGACAGCACAGCAGATGCTCCAGCAGCTCATTGCTCGTGCTGCAGGAAGGAATAGATGTGGAAGCTGCCTCCGTGAGTACGCTTCCAACATGCGGATCAATAATGCCCGAGGTTCTGCTTTTGATCTTGATCAAGGTTAATGCCGCATAATTAATCATCAGCTTAGGATCGGTATACCCTCCGGCTGCCAGAGTCCTGAACGCTTCACGGCACATCTCCTCCGCCTTGTTCAGGGAAGCTTCTTGAAGAGCCTCGAACAGAAGCTCCCCATCCAGCATGTAGAGCGCCTCCTTCGTCTCTTTTGCGGCAAGCTCCTCCGCAGATACAACTCCGTGCCATTCCTCATGGAATGCATAATGCAGGGCCCTCTCCGCCCTGTGATACAAATCCGGAATAGTTTCCTTACCTGCCCTGATAGCCATCCCGTGAATGACCTTGCCATGCAGCTGCCAGGAAGAGGAACAATCCTTCAGCGCGGCAGCAAGCTCAGCTGTGGACAGGCCAGACAATGGTTCGAGCGCGAGCGCAGTAACTAGTCTGCCTCCTTGCTGCATCGTCTGGAGAGGAAATACGCAGACTTGTCCGAATTTCTCCCCGAGCTTTTTTAGCTGCCGAGGCAGCTCTTCCATCAGCTGCGGCGGATGGACTTCCGCGGCCTCCACCATTCTGATATCTGTCAGCAGGAGGGCATTCACTTGCTGCAGCATCGGCCACTCTTCCAACTCGGCACCTTGGTCCCGCTGCAGCTCCCCGATCAGCCACTGATGAAGCATCCGGCTTCGGTAAGCGGATTCAGCATGCTTAAGCTTGCTTCTTATATCAGCGGATTCACCGCGCTGCCTGGCTTCCTCCGAGATCTCCTTCTCCAGCCTCTGCAGGACCGCCTCTACTTTATCCCGGTCAATCGGCTTGAGCAAATAGTCAAAGGCGCCGTGTCGAATGGCCTTTTGGGCATATTCAAACAAATTGTATGCCGATACCATAACGACCTTGGACTGCAGCTCTTCTTCCTTCAGCTGCTGCAGGAACGACAAACCGTCCAAATTCGGCATCTGGATATCGCTTAACACGACATCCGGCCGTTCTTCTCTTACTAGAGCAAGCGCGGCTTCGCCGTCTTTCGCAGTCATAACCTTCGCAGCCGGGCGCATCGATTGAATCATGCCGGCCATGCCTCTTAAGTGCCGCGGCTCATCGTCAACGATCAGTATGTTCATGACCTTCGTCCCTTCCACCCTCTATACAGGCTGTTTTTATATACAGTACTACGCACCTCCTCGCTTGAATAGGGGGATAGTCATTTGACAATATTTACAGCAGCCCTTTCATAAACTCATACGGAATGAGGAATAGTATTGGAGTAATCGGCCAAATCAACGTAAATATGGAAATGGAGGATAGATTAAAATGTCTGGTAATGATACAAACGGCACTAATGCGACCGGCGCAGGCGGTGCAACCGATAACCGCAAAGGGGCCGGCGAAACCGATAGGACGCTGACAACAAGACAAGGCCATCCGGTATCCAACAATCAGAATACAAGAACCGTTGGCAACCGCGGTCCCGCGACGCTCGAAAACTACCAGTTTATCGAGAAGATCACCCACTTCGACCGGGAACGTATTCCTGAGCGTGTCGTGCATGCCCGCGGTGCAGGCGCACATGGTTATTTCGAGGCTTATGGTACGTTTGGCAATGAGCCGATCGGCAATTATACAAGAGCCAAGCTGTTCCAGGAAAAAGGCAAGCAGACCCCTGTCTTTGTCCGCTTCTCCAGTGTTATCCACGGCGGGCATTCGCCGGAGACTCTCCGAGATCCTCGCGGCTTCGCAACCAAGTTTTACACCGAGGACGGCAACTGGGATCTGGTCGGCAATAACCTGAAGATCTTCTTCATCCGGGATGCGATGAAGTTCCCTGATATGGTTCATGCCTTCAAGCCCGATCCGGTCACGAACCTTCAATCGATGGAGCGCTTCTTCGACTTTGTCTCGAATACGCCGGAGGCGACGCATATGATTACGTTCCTGTTCTCGCCATGGGGCATACCGGCTAACTACCGTCAGATGCAAGGCTCCGGTGTGAATACATACAAATGGGTGAACGCAAAGGGTGAAGCGGTGCTGGTCAAATATCACTGGGATCCGCAGCAAGGCGTCAAAAACCTGACTCAATCCGAAGCGGAAGAGATTCAGGCGAAGAACTTCAACCATGCTACACAGGATCTGTATGAGGCCATTGAACGGGGAGATTATCCTTCCTGGGAGCTGAAGGTCCAAATCATGGAGGATGGGGAGCATCCGGAGCTTGATTTCGATCCGCTCGACGATACCAAGCTGTGGGATGAAGACAAATTCCCAATGGTGCCGGTCGGCAAGATGGTGCTGAATAAAAATCCGGAGAACTATTTTGCAGAAGTGGAGCAAGCGGCATTCGGCACAGGCGTACTGGTCGACGGACTTGATTTCTCGGATGACAAAATGCTGCAAGGCCGCACCTTATCTTATTCCGACACCCAGCGTTACCGCGTTGGCTCGAACTACCTGCAGCTGCCGATTAATGCGCCGAAGAAACGGGTGACCACCAATCAGCGCGACGGCCAGATGGCTTTCTATGTCGATGTTGCGCCCGGACAAAATCCGCATATCAACTACGAGCCTTCTAGCCTGAACGGACTTGTAGAGGCTGAAGCCTCCGGCCAGCCGCATGAACCGCATTATGATGCAGAGCTGGTTAGACAGACAATCGACCGGACCAATGATTTTGGCCAGGCGGGCGATACGTTCCGGAAGCTGGAGCAGTGGGAGCGTGACGAGCTCATTCACAATCTGGGGGATGCATTGTCGACCTGCGCGCCTGTCATCCAGGAGAAGATGCTAGCGAATCTGACGCAGGCAGATCCGGAATACGGCCGTCTTGTCGCCGAAGCCATTAAGAAGTCTGCCGCGATGAAATCCGATCACGAGGGCACATTCCCTGCGCGCGAAGGTATGGAAATAGCCGAAGAGCTTGGGCACAAAACGGACGGTTATTGAGGAAACAAAAAAAGGGCCCGCTTGCGGAAGCGGGCCTGTCCTAGAAATGGTATCAACTGTGGGGTTGATGCATATGATTGTATCGAATAAACCTTAGTCTAAGATTAAAGAACTTTGTCGAAATTGAAACAAAGTGATTACAAAGTAAATCCCCCGCACCTTATAGAAAGGAGCGGGGAAAATGGAATAGCCCGTATCGAGTATGGGATGGTTAGATTTGCAACTCCCCAAGCTTGATCAGCTCGACAACCGCTTGCGAACGACCTTTAACGTTCAATTTTTGCATGACATTAGAGATATGGTTGCGGACGGTTTTCTCGCTGATAAATAATTGCTGCGCAATATCTCTAGTAGTCTTATCCTGCACCAGCAGCTCAAATACCTCGCGTTCACGATGCGTTAATAAAAACTTGCTCTTATGGTCGCTACCCTTCAAGTTTGTCACCCCTCCTTGCTCGGGTTTTTATGGTTTAACAAGGTTAAGGGATACAGTCAAATTATTGTATGAATTGGCTATAGCAATGGTGCTGTATGTAGGGAAAATGGGCGCTTATAATAAAAGGAGGGCTGTCTTAAGGTCATTACGACCTTTGGGACAGCCCTCCTTTCTTATGCCTGTTTATTGCCCGCGATTAACGGTGATCGTAAATATACGGAGTGGTATGCTTACTCGAATTTAACTTTGTCGCATTAGCCGGGAAGATGCGCTCGACCATCGCGTTAAATTCGGATACAAAGCCTTGAATCGGGTGACCAAGTCGTACATCGCCCATATAGCTGTTCATGCGGTTCACAAAATCCGGGTTTGCGGATACATAAACATTTTGAACCGTTGGATGAAGACGCTTCACTTCTGCAGCGATATCACTCTTGATTTGATCGGTCAGACGGCTTTCGCCGGTATCGGTAGTGCTCAGGCCGCGAATGCCGTTATTGTCGTGTCCGCCCATCGTACCGTTCATGCCATACGTGCCGTTCATGCCGTTCATGCCGTATTTCCCGTTAGAGCCGTACGTTCCGTTCATGTGACGGTTCGCATCGGTAATCGGGCTGCTCAAATTCGTGCGGCTGTAGCTTTTTGCACTAAGGCCGCGTGTATGATCTTCGAAAGATACGGCAACATAAGCATTATTATCGGTCAGCATGACGTTCGCGGTCTTAACCGTATTCATAGCTACAAGCCGCTTCGCGATTTCATCGCTCATTTCCATCTTATAATTTTTATGACTGCCGACAATGTTATTGCTGTTGAGACGGCGGCCATTGACGCGGTTCATTTCGTTCATTTGATCATTCGCGAAACGCTTGTCGTTCAATGCACCCGGAGCCGCCATATTACGGATCATGTTTCCGTTAGCATCGTATCGCACACTGTTCGGACGGATGTTCTTGTTGCCGATATCCCCCTGATTCGCTGCGCATCCCGCTAACGTCGTTGCTAAAGCCACACTTGCTGTAAGAAGAATGAATTTGTTTTTCATGAACTGGCCACTCCTCCATTCGTTTGGTTAGGCTTTGACCCGTCACTTATTGTGCTCGGATACGAGGAACCTATCCAATATGCCGCTTGACAAATCCGCTCCATTTCAGTAATTTAATATCAAGTATTAGAACCAGGTACTAATAAAGAAAATAGAGGAGCTGTTTACCATGGAAAAGCAGTTGCACTCCAATGCAGCAATTACAGCCATCGGCACTTATACACCTGACAAAATTTTATCGAACGTTGATTTGGAACACATCGTTGAGACTTCCGATGAATGGATCGTGCAGCGTACCGGAATCCGTGAACGCCGCATTGCAGCAGACGATCAGTTCACAAGTGACTTATGTATTCGGGCAATTCGAAATATGCAGGAACGGTATGGGGTTAACCTTGAGGATGTCGACTACATTATTGTTGCCACTTCTACGCCGGATAATGTGATCCCAAGCGTTGCCGCTCAAGTGCAGGCCGCACTAGGCATCACGCATTGCGGAGCGATTGATATTCAGGCAGCCTGCGCCGGCTTTACTTCCGCGATTCAATTGGCGAATGGTTTGCTCCTCTCCGGTGTTTACCGTAAGATTCTTGTCATTGGCGGAGAAACCTTGTCCAAGGTAACGAACTACGAGGACCGTACGACCTGCATCCTGTTTGGCGACGGGGCTGGCGCCATATTGATGGAGGCGGGAGCCACAGGCGATATTCTGGCGGTCTCTGCCCAAACAGACGGCGCAGGCGGACATCATGTCTACCGGAGCGGCTTGTCCCCTGTCATTAACGCTGCAGATATAGATACAACCAGCCGCATTGTACAAAATGGCCGGGAAGTATACAAATGGGCGCTTACCCATGTATCTGAGGGAATTACCGGATTATTGCAAGACAGCGGTTATACTCCGTCCAGTATTAACTGGTTCGTTCCGCACAACGCGAATCAGCGGATCATTGACGCGTTATGCGAACGGACCGGCATAAGCGAGCAGCAGGCTTTGTCGAGCATTGAGCATTACGGCAATACATCTGCAGCATCCATTCCGCTTGCTCTTGATGCCGCTGTCCGTGACGGCCGTGTGTTGCCCGGACATTTGCTGCTGCTCTATGGTTTTGGCGGCGGATTAACCCAGTCCGGCGTTCTGCTCCGCTGGTCCATCTAATGGAGCCGGAAATGGTGGGGGGGCCGGAGTAGGGAATAAGATCGACAGCATCGCATGAAGGCGGTTCGCATACGTATGATCCCGGAACGCCCTGTACATGCCGCGAAGGGCGATTTGTTTCCTCTCATCCTCGTGCTTCAGGTAATACTCCATCTTCTCCACCAGCTCGGCCGGCGAGGAATACGTGACGATCTCCACCCCAGGCGTGAAAAACGAAGCGAGATCGTCGCGGCTGTCGCATACCTGGAGAACAGCGCAAGCTGCAATCTCGAACGTACGCGGATTTGGCGAGACCGCCGTTAATCCGATTCTGTTGCTGTTATACAGGGCATCATCATGGGCCCGATGCATATTAATAACGATTTTGGAAGCATTATAAGTGAGAGCCGTGTCTGTCGGCCCCATCCAGTGATTCAGCTTGATTTTGGAGCGGAGAAGATCATATTTGGTTAATCGGTCCCACCATATGCCGGATATTAATGTGTTTTTCCCCGCCAAATAAGGAGTTAATTCATTGAAATAGTTAACCCTGTTCAAGTAGGCAGAACCAATAAACGTAATTTCCTTATGGCTGGAGCGGTCGGGATTGGTCGGGCGATATTGCGCGGGATGAAAGCAGAAAGGGAGATAATGGACGTTCTGACAGCCAAGCTGTTTATAATAGTCCACTGCATTTCTCTCCAGCGTGAACACCGTGTCATAATGCGGGACGATGGAAGTTGTAATGTCCATATAATAAGGATCATCGGTGAGCCAAATCGCTGTACGGATGCCGTTATTCCTAAGAGCCGCAATCTGCCCGACATCAAACTGCAGCCCGTCAAGCACAATAACCATATCCGGCCGGTCAGCAATCGCAAGCTCCGCCACCGGCTGCGTGCCGTTCACGACCGTTAACCGCTGTACTAGGGAAGCTAAGGTCTCCTTTACGGCTTCATCAATAGGGGAATAAGGAAAGCCTTTGCCCGTTTCCACGTACATCACGTGGATTGGCCATACTTTATTGACCTGCGGAATACGGCTGATCGCCTCATCGCATAGCCCATACCAGTATCCATGCTCCCATCCCATTTGGTAACCTGCCGCTCGTCCAGCCTCCTCATCAGTCTTCCTTTTGAGTCCTGGCGCCATATTCGTCACTCCTACTTCAATAAATTCAATAACACAGCCATTCGCGTAGTCATCGTATGATCGCGCAAAGTCCGGTACATCCCTCTCATCGCAATACGGAGCCGTTCTTCCTCATGGGATAAATAATAATCAATCTTCTCCACCAGCTCCTGTGCGCCGTTGTAAGTCTCAATCTCGTAGCCTGGACGGTACTGGGTCATAAGATCATCCCGAATATCCGTTAGTTGCAGCGTTGCGCAGGCCGATACATCATACGTCCTTGGATTGATCGACAGTCCCGGCATTTGGGCATCAATCTGATTGTCTTTCCCGGGTACGTCTGTACGATGCAGATTAATCACAATCTTGGAGCCGTTATAATAATGGGCGGCTGCTTCAGGTGTAATGCCGTCCAAATGGATATAAGGCTTGAGCAGCGAATAACGCTGCAGACGATCCCAATGCCCCCCGGCAATAAACAGCTTCCGGCGGGACAGTTGCTCGGCAATGGAATCGATCAGCTCTACCCGGTTCCAGAAGGCTACTCCTATAAAACAAACCTCATATTGATATTGCTTTTCTGCCCGAAACGGCCGGAATACGGCGTCATTCACCGCGAGCGGCAAATGAAACACCTGCGGGCAGCCTTGCTGCTGATACAGCTCTACCGTGCCTCGTTCATGGGTTAACACAACATCATAATGCGGTGCGATTTGCACGGTGTGAGCCGTCATATACGGGTCATCCACAAACCAGATGACCGTCTTGATCCCGAGTGCTCGGATTGCATCTATTTGTTCCAGATGATCCGGCGGGAAGGTGTAAAGTCCGTTCAGTACAAGCATGATATCCGGTTGAATGGCTGCAGCCTGCTGGAGCAAACCTTCCTGCGAACCCAGATGCACCTCGCTGACACATCTCTGCAGCGCCTGGACAATACCGGAATCAATCGATTCAAAACCTAAGGACCCTTGCGGAATATAGAGTACACGCAGTGGCATGAGCTCCGGCATCGGAGCTACGGGAGACGACTTTACCCATTCGCAGGCTCCATCCCGCCATCCTGCATGAAATCCGGCTGAATAACCATGCTGCCTGCCCTGTTGGAAGGAAGCTGCTGCCGTATCCAAAGTTCCCACTCACCTGCCCGCTTCTCGTCGTTATACAAAAAAAGCCTTAATCCTGATTTGTCCATCCCGGGCATGAACAAGGCAGATCTAAGACCTCTATCGTAAGTTGCAATTAAACCTGCGTCTCATAGGCAATCTGGTGCCCGTCTTCGAAGCCTTTGGCAAATCCGGCGTTATAACCGTCATTATAGGTCTGGTTAAAACCGTCATCATAGCTGACGGGATCAAAGCTTGCGCTTTTTCTTCTTCTTTTTCTGACCGATGACTTCCGGCGGCTCATCGCGCCTTTGCCTGACTTCTTGCTTGTCGTCTTTCGTGCTCCGCTCAATTTGCGTTTGGTACGGACATGAGGCTTGCGTTTGGTTTTTCGTTTGGCTGCAGAAGCAATCTTCTTTTTCATATCAAACGCCTCCTTCGCAATGACGTCTTTATCTTGAGGTTTCTGATAATTCTTGCATTAAGCCATGGACCGCCGGGGCTTCCATGCTTCATTGGCTTATGGCGCATGGTCAGCCCCGTTACGGATTCCGCTATATTCTTCTGCATGGATGTCAATAGTTTCACATTCTCGGCAATACTTCTGGCAAGCTCCGGGGAAGCCTCCGATATGCCGGCTATACTATCCAGAATGCGGGCAAGGGCGGTTTGGCTTCTGGCGAGGGAAGAGAGAAGCTGCAGCTTCACTTCCTGTTCTCTTTGCGTGATCGTATTCAATTCATATCACCCATGCCGAACAGCATCTCTTCGTCATCCCCGTCATCATCGCCTCCGCCATCATTTGATCTAGGCAATACGGATTTCATAACGGAGAGAATCCCTTGGCTCATTTTGTTCACGCCGTCCAATACTTCGATAACCTGTTCGTTGATTTGGGCAGTCTGTTTGATCTGCGTCTGATCGCCAAGGAAGGATGCCGCTGTGATATGATTGCATATCCAATGGCGCGCTTTTTCTGCTTCTTCGGCTTTGGCCTCCAGCATCATCGCAATATTCCACTGCATATTGGCTGTTGCGCCAAGCATGCGTCGATAAGCCTGCTCCCTATTCATGACAAACATCCTCCTTCCGGCCGTTCACTCTTCTTCCTCGAGGCGTAGTTCGCGAACGGTAAACGTCAGCTGTGCTGCAAGGGTCTCTTGCAATTCGGCAATCGTGTTCAAATAAGAAACAATTCCCCCAAGCAGGGATTGCGTGTTCGTGAGCAGCCCTTCCGTGCCCCCGAAGTTCGGATTGTTGTCGGGAATGGCCTTTACAACCTCAGCCATTCTTACAACAACATGGCGCTTCGAATCGATCATACGAGCCATTTGATTATGGGAATGAGATAAATGTTCAATAATTTCGTTTACGATCTGCTGCAACACAAATCCCTCCTCTGCAGCCAAAAACATCTCTGTTCAGTTGTCGTCATACCAGCATATGCATCATCGAAAACGGGTGATACTTGCAGCAGGAAAGCCAAAGCTTATAAAGCCTGACGAAGTTTGACCGGAGGAATAAGAGGCAGCCCTTCCGGCATTGCCTGCAGCTGTTCCACCGTCAGCGGATATTTGGCCCTCTCATGCAAGTACCAGGCGACAGACGCCGCTTCGGTAATAATCTTCCGCTTCGTGCCATTCTGCAGATAATACAGGAAGCCGTCCAGCCCGCTTGCGATCTGACCATGCAATGGCGCGCCATTGTGAACGGAATGCAGCGAATGCCATTTGGATACCGCTTCTCCGGCAGCAAGAGCATCGCCAATCGGCCAGCTGCGGATCAGAATTTGCGGCAGACGTATAACCGGTCCGGACCACTCGCCTTCAATCGGACGTTTAACCCCATTTTCGATCCAATAGGCTTGCGCTCCAATTCCCTTCACAACAACACCTTCCGGGTAAAAGGCTGTTTCTCCCTTTGCGGCAAGTGCAGGGATATGAGGCTCGCTTGCACGAACCTGATGAATCCATGCGTACGGGTTATTCCATTTGGTCATATAATAAACCATATTCCGGGTGGTCACCTGTTCCAGCTGATCTCCCAGCGCTTTGATGCTGACGCTTCCGAAATGATGAATAAAACAATCTCTTGCAATAACAAGGGAGTAGCCGAGCAGCCTGGTCCGAATATTATAATCATCATCTTCGTAGTTCCCGAATTCGAACCCTTCATCCAGGAACCCGATTTGCTCCCACAGCTCCCTGCGGAACAAGAGGCAGAAGCCCGGCAGCCTGTCTGTTCTTTCCCAGCGCTTTGGATCGGAAATATTGTTTAGTCTGGCGAATTCAGGCATATCCTCGATACTCTCATAAGGCACTTTAATCTGCTGATCACCGCTAATATAATTGGTGACAGGACCTACCATTCCAATCTTAGGATCGCTGTGCAGACAGATCAGCAAATTGCCAAGCCAGTTATCCGTCATTAAGGTATCGTTATTGAGGATGACCATCGTAGTCCCTTTGGCCATCATCAGACCCATATTCACTGCGCCGGCAAAGCCGTAATTCTGATCCAGCACCCGGTAACGCACTTGACCGTCCAGCTGCTCCAAATATTCGGCTGTTCCGTCTGTGGATGCGTTATCGATGACAATAATCTCATGAGGCTGCTCCGTATTATCCATAATGCTGTCGATGCAGCCTCTTAAATACTCCACTTGATTGTAACTCGGGATAATAATGCTCGTTCCTTCGAACAGAGAATGATAGCTGCTCTGACCGGCCTGTAGTCCCTGATTGTATCCCGCTTGCAAACCGGCCTGATAGTTGGCCGATCTCCTGCCCTCTTGCGATGGCGCGAGCTTGAGACGACGGATGCCCCGCGGTTTGCGTCTCACTCATAATCTCTCCCGTCTAGTATTCTATATCCCAATATCGGGCGGATGCTTCCTTCAGTGACTCGAATGTCCCCGCATCCATCCACCAGCCGGACAACGTCCGGTAGGTTAAGAGACCGGCAGCAGCGTACAGATTATTCAAATCCGTAATCTCAAGCTCACCTCTGCTTGAAGGGCTGATATTCTCGATCCGCTGGAAGACATCGGAACTATACATATATAAACCGGTAACCGATAGATTCGATTGCGGCTTTTCAGGCTTCTCTACAATGTGTTTAATCGCACCGTTTGGATGAAAGATTGGTATACCGTACCGGTGAGGATCGTCTACCTCCTTGAGAAGCACCATCGCTCCGTCTTGCTGCTGTTGAAATTCATGAATATAAGGAGTCAAATCCTCTTCGAATAAATTGTCACCCAGAAGAACAAGGAACTTCTCCCCATCAGCAATAAACGGTCTTGCCAGCTGCAAGGCATCCGCAATGCCACCGGCTCCTTCCTGAATCCGGTAGGCAAGCGACACCGCCATCTCTTCACCGCTGCCGAAATATTGAATAAACATTCCTGCAGACTGGCGGTTAGTAGTGATTAGAATTTCCTTTATTCCTGCTTTACGCAAGGTTTGAATCCCGTGATGGATCATCGGATGTCTGCCGATTGGCAGCATATGCTTATTGATATAAGAAGTTAATGGCATTAGCCGCGAACCGGTTCCACCTGCCAATATTACAGCTTTCATCGTGCAATCCTCCTAACCATGTGCAGACTTACAAGGCCATCTCGCGCTTACGCAGCCGATCCTCGAACCCGCCCCGTTCATCTGTGCATGACAGCAGCCAATAGATCGCCTCCAAATGATCGCCTAGAATTAACCGTTCGAGCGGATTTTTCTTCTCCCGCTCTGGCCGGGGTTTATTTATTTTGCCGACATTAACGGTGTGTACCGCGCTTACCTTAAGCCCCTGTTTCACAGTCATCGCATGAGCCAGCGGAGGAACAGACAAGGCTGAAGCCCCTATCGTATCCAGACATCTGCGGCTAATCGCATGCGGTACGGCGGTGAACGATATGCCCTTCAGATCGGGTCTTTGAAGAATAACATTCAAGGCATGTTTGGCCAGTACAACACTATGAACCTTTGCCTTACGGACAGGACCGGAATAGTTGTTTAATGCCGCGTCTACCCCTTTTTCTCTCACGGCGTGAATGTAGGGGCGTAATTGAGAAGCTGATATAACCATATCTCCATCTATAAAGAGCAGTACCTCTCCTCTGGCCTCTAGTGCCCCTATCGTCCTGCCTACGTCATGACCAAGAGGCTTATCATATTGCAGCACTCTAGCTCCCATCTTTCTAGCAATTGCAATTGAACCATCCGTTGAACCATTGGCAACAACAATGACTTCTGTCCGGGGATGTACTTTTGCAGCTTCGCGAATCACGCGCCCGATGGTCGATTTTTCGTTCATAACAGGGATAATCACCGATACGACCGGATTAGGATGAGGCTTGAAAGAAGCGGGGATCCCGTACTCCGTCGATCGGCCACCGGCCCGGCTGCCTATCAATCGCTCCGCGCGTTTCATCCACTGAATCACCTCAGTTTACGCCTATTAAAATGTGAAAGAAGATTTGATGTACATCACATAGTATGTATGCAGACTGCTGGCGCAACGGCATTTGTACAACTTCCAAGACGTCTGTCCCGCTCCAAATAAAAAAGAGGATAGGAGCGTATACTTGCGCTCCCAATCCCCTATTGAAACTATGAATTTTACCGGCCAATGGCTATCCAGTTCATATAACCCTCCGGTTCAAATGAACCTCTGGAACGGACAATGTTGAGAATGGCACTGCCCGTAGATTTGCTAAAGACGGAAACATAACATTCCGGGTTATCGCAAATGGCGGTAACAACATAATTTGAATTGCTGAACGGCTCGTCGAACGTAATCTCGATCTCCAGCTGTTTTCCTTTTTTGAAGAACGAATACGGAGCCAGCCCAAACTGCTGAATGACCTGACCGGATCCGGTAGAGCGGATGAAGGAAGGCTCTGGCTCTGCTTCCACTTCCGCCTGCTCTATAGCCGGCTCCTCGGTTTCGGCCGGGAATAAGGCAGACACAAGCTCCGGTGCCAATTTATCCATCGTGATAGACTCGGATGCTACATGCCAGCCGCATACACTGCCTTCTGCAAGCTTCTCTCTTGTTACGCTCTCATCAGCCAGCTTCTCGCTCGTCACACTTTCATCGACCAGTTTATCTGTTGTGATGATCTCGTCGGCAAGCTTCTCGGCGGTGATGCTGTAATCGGCCAGCTTCTCACTCGTTACACTGCTGCCCGCCAGCTTCTCCGTTGTAATGCTTCCGGATGCCAGCTTATCGCCGGTTACACTTTCACCAGCCAGCTTACCGCTTGTGATGCTGTAATCGGCTAGTTTCTCACTCGTTACACTGCCGCCCGCGAGCTTACTGGTGGTAATGCTTTCGCTTGCTAGTTTATCCGATGTGACACTCTCGAACGCCAGCTTCCCGGCGGTTATGCTATCGTCGGCAAGCTTGTGAGTTGTAATACTGTTGTCGGCAAGCTTCTCAGCGGTTACACTTTCATCGGCAAGCTTGCTGCTGGTCACCGCAAGGTCAGCCAGCTTCAAGGTCGTGATGCTTTCGCCTGCCAGCTTCTCTGCGGTTACACTTTCATCTAGCAGTTTACGGCTCGTAATGCTGTCATCGGCAAGCTTCTCGGTTGTGACACTTTCATCAGCGAGTTTACTGCCGGTTATGCTCTCTACCGCCAGCTTATCAGCTGTAATACTTCCTGCTGACAGCTTCTCGCTTGTAATGCTTAGGTCAGCCAGCTTGCTTCCTGTTACAGCCTGATCGGCAAGTTTGGCGGTAATCACACTTTCGTTAGCAAGCTTCTCGGAGGTGACACTTTCATCAATAAGCTTGCGGCTTGAGATACTATAATCGACCAGCTTCCCGGTTGAGACACTCTCATCGGCAAGCTTGCTGCCGGTGACAGCCAGGTCGGCCAGCTTGCTCGTGATGACATTTCCGTCCGCGAGCTTCTCGGAGGTGACACTTTCACCAGCCAACTTGCGGCTCGTGATACTGTCATCGGCAAGCTTCTCTGTCGTCACGCTTTCATCGGCAAGCTTGCGTCTGGTTACACTCTCTGTCGCAAGCTTATCGGCTGTGACACTTCCTGCTGACAGCTTCTCCGTTGTAATGCTCTCGCCCGCCAGCTTGCTGCCAGTGACAGCCAGGTCGGCCAGCTTCATGCTTGTTACGCTTTCGTCAGCAAGCTTATCGCTGGTCACACTTTCATCAACCAGCTTCCGGGTTGTAATACTATCATCGGCAAGCTTCTCGGAGGTTACGCTCTCGTCAGCCAGCTTGCTGCCCGTTACTGCCTGATTGGCCAACTTAACGGCGGTGATGCTGTCATCAGCGAGCTTATCGGCGGTCACACTTTCATCAACCAGCTTCCGGGTAGTGATACTATCGTCGGCAAGCTTCTCGGTTATGACGCTTTCGTCGGCAAGCTTGCGGCCCGTCACGCTCTCGTCAAGAAGCTTCTCGGAGGAGATGCTTTCATCGGCAAGCTTGCTGCTTGTAATACTTCCATCCGCCAGCTTGTCGCCTGTGATACTCTCCCCCGCAAGCTTGCTGCCTGTAATGCTGCCGTCCGCGAATTTCCCGGTTGTGATAATTCCATCCGCCAGCTTGCGGCTAGTAATGCTCTCATCAGCAAGCTTATCGCCCGTAATGCTTCCGCCGGCAAGCTTGCTGCCTGTGACGCTTTCCGGAGTCAGCTTATCACCTGTAATGCTCTCAAATGCAAGCTTGCTGCCTGTCATGCTTCCATCTGCAAGCTTGCCGGCCGTAATGCTGTTATCAGCCAGCTTATCGCTTGTCACGCTGCCTGCTGCAAGCTTGCTGCTTGTGATGCTCTCGCCTGCCAGCTTATCGCTCGTAACGCTCTCGAATGCCAGCTTGCTGCCCGTAATGCTTCCATCCGCAAGCTTTCCTGTCGTCACACTGTCATCGGCAAGTTTCTCTGTAGTTACACTTTCGCCAGCCAGCTTGCTCGTGATCACACTGCCATCCGCAAGCTTGGAGGAACCAATAATGCCTTCGGCCAGCTGTTCCTCTGCAATGTTTTTAGGCTTAAACTCATTCAGAACATCCGCACTCAAATGATCGAAGGAGACCGTTCCTTTGCGGAGATGATAGCTTAGAATCGAATCCGCCTTAATATGCTTGCTCGCGATGGTCTCAAGCCGCAGATGATCGCCGGATACCGTGTCGACCGCCAGCTTGGAGGAAGTCACCGCGCCGTTTTGCAGCTTGCTCTCATCCACGCTTCCAGGTGTCAGATGCTTATCCTGAATCGATTGCAGCTGGATATGACGGGTACTAACGGATAAGGATGCAAGCTTGGATTCCTGAACAGCCCCGTCTACGAGATGCTCTGTACCAACAATGTCATTTTGCAGCGCTTCTGCATTAACCGATCCGTCTTGAATGTGGACCTCTCCCACGCTAAGCGGAGCCAGCTTGGCTTCCGTGACCGCTTCATCCGATAAATGGACAGAACGGACACTGCCTTCGCCAATATGAATGCCAAGGACGGAATCACTCGCCAGATGACGGCTCAACACCGTTTCATTTCCGATATGGCTGGATTGGATAGCCGCTGTCGTCAGCTTGGAGGCGGTTATTGACTGGTTAGACAGAGCATCCGTGCCAACTGCGCCGCTGCGAATATGGTTAGCTTCGATAACGCTGTCCTTCAGATGCTCCGAACGAATCGAGAGCGGCTCGACATGATCCCCTTGAATTGATAAAGGACGGATTAACTCCGAATAGATCGATCCCTCCGCAAGTTTGCTTGCCGTAACGCTTCCGTCAGCCAGCTTGGAGGTTATTACGCTCGAATCCGTCAGCTTCTCGCTCGTGACCGAATCCTTGGACAGCTTGCTTGCCGTAACAGCCTGATCGGCAATATGGTCCGTATTCACAATGTCATACGACAGATTCATCTCGGTAACGGACTGATACCCCATATGCTCCGCAAGAATAGCTCCCGCCTGCAGATGCTCAGACGTAATCGCCCCCGTGCGAATTAGTTCTGAATGGATGGAATCGGCTGCAATATGATTTGAAAGCACGCTGCCATCAGCTAGCTTAGAGGATGTCACGCTGGCGTCCGCCAGCTTCTCGCTGGTTACTGATGTGGGAGCCAGCTTCCTGGTTGTGACCGACTGGTCAGACAGATGATCCGTCTTCACGCTGCTGCCCGACAAATGCTGCTCCGTCACCGCATCGCTTGCGAGATGAGCAGACTGTATAGCGCCGTCCTTCACATGCGCGCTGTCTATAGAGGAAGTCTGTACATGACCGCTGCGAATCGAAGATGACTGAATGGCATCGGAATTAACCGCACCCGGTGCAATATGCTGTTCATTCACACTGCCTTCGCCAAGCTTCGAAGCCGTTACGCTTGACCCGGCAAGCTTATCGGTTGTGACCGATTCCGGAGCAAGTTTCTGGGAGCCGATGCTATGATCAGCCAAATGATGCGGATGAACGGCATTCGGAGATAAGTTGAACTCGGTAATGGCTCCAAATGCGATCTTGCCGCTTGTAATGGAAAGATCCTGCACCGCATCCGTACCTACCGCCTGATTAGCAAAATGCTGCTTCTCAATGAGCTTTGGCTTCAGATGTTCACCGGAGATGGCTTCCGGTGATATGGCATCCTCCGTAACCGCACCTGCCGAGAAATGATAGGACCGGAGTGCTTCAGGCGCAATTTTCTGGAAAGTAATGATCTCGTTCTTCAGATGGCCGCTCTCGATAGATCCGGCAGCCAGCTTGGAGCTCTTAACCGCACCGTCGGCGATTTTCTTGTCGGTTACAGATTGATCCGCAAGCTGATGAGTACCTACGGCAGAGTCGCTCAGATGCTCGGTATTAATCGCTTGAGGCGCAATCTTCTCTCCTTTTACAGAACCGTCCTGCAGCTGCTCTCTGCCAACCGAACTGGACTGCAAATGCTGACGGGATACCACCTGATGAGCAATATGGCGCTGCTCAATTTGCCCGATGGCAATATGATCGGAAATAATGCTGCTGCGGCCGACATGCCGGGTTTGCACGGCTTCATTCGCCAGCTTGATCGAGATGACGCTTTGATCTGCAAGATGCTTGCTGCCGATTTGTCCGCCTACAATATGATCCCCCGTTACAGCCTCTTGCTGGAGATGTGTTGCATTAACGGCCCTTGGTGCGATCCGCTCGGCGTTTACGGATTGAGGTTGAAGGGCTCCGGTGCCTACCGCCCCTTCCGCCAGATGCTCTTGCGTGATGGCGTCTGGAGCCACGTGCTTCCCCAGGATAGCTCCTAGCGAGACATGCTCCGCCAGAAGCAGTCCTTGTTTCAGATGCACGGATTCAATCGTGTCCGAGGCGAGCTTGCTGCCGGTAATCGCTCCGTCACGCAGCTTGGAATGAGTAACGGAGGCTTCGCCAAGCTTCGAGTTGGTAATGGCTTCGTTGGCGATTTTTTCTGTGCGTACAGCGCTGTTCTGGATTTTATCCGATGAGATGGCATGATTGTCGATCAGCTCTTCTGTAATGAGAAAAGGCTGGAGATGCCTCGACGTAATCGAACCGTCCGAGATTTTGCTGGAGTCGATCGTCCGGTCGGCCAGCTTCTCGGATGTGATGCTGCCGTCCTCCAGCTTGCTGCCGTTAATGGAGGAATCAACGATTTTATCCCCCGTAATGGAACTGTTCGAGAGATGATCGCCCGTAATAGCAGAAGGTGAAACTTTATTTCCCGTTACCGCACCCGGGGCAAGATGAATGTTATTGACGGCATAATCGGCAATTGTGGAGGCATTGATGCTGCTTGGGCGCATTTTATCCGAGTCGACAGAATAAGGAGCAAGCTTGCTGCCGGTCACTGCACCGTCCACGATATCATCCGAATAAATAAACGGAAACGGCTTATACAGATCCTGCTTTTCCACCAGTTTATCGAGCTTCTGATCGTAGGTTGGCTCAGGTGTCGGCTCAGGTGTTGGCTCTTGCTTCAACTCTTTCGCCTGTTCTTGTTTCATTTCCGGCTTCCATTCTTGCTCCAGTGCCTGCTTCTGCTCTTGTTGCAGATTTGGCTTCTGCTCCGGCTCCGTCACGGGATCCGCATTATACGAAGTAATCTCCTCTATAAGCCGCTCTGTCTCAGCGCTGCTCACTTCAGCCGATGAGGAGGCATCGGCAATAAGGATCAATTCTTCCGTCAATGCAGGGATCAAAAACGTCTCCGCTTGAGGCGCCTTTTCGGCAGGAGCAATGGCATTAATAATGACCGGCCTGGTCTCTTCCGGCTTTGGCTGCGGGACAAGGCGGTTGTTAGATTGCACCGTATTCTTCTTGCGGTTTAATTCATCCAGCCACTTTAATTCCGAGGCATTTGGATTATCGACATAATAATTCGGCTTACGCCCTTTGGCGTTTTTCGACGATTTTCCTTTAGTCATTGACCTCTCCTTCTTTCTTCCTCCTCAAAGTTATTTCACTATATGCTCCTACCCATGGGCGCGCTACTGCCGTTTTCCGATTGGACCAATCAGATTCGGCTTCGCCCCCTCTGTTGCAATGCAATGCTTCGCGGTGAGAGATGCGCGTAAACATGACAAAAGGACAGCAGGTTTTACCCGCCGTCCTTTTGCGAAGTAGCTTTTAAATGCTCGAGATTAATGAAGCCCATATCGTAGCTGATGACCTGTTCATCCTCATAGGCGATACCTTGATTTAGATCAGGCACAGGAGGCGGCTCCATATATATTTGTTCATCAAACTGTTCCGGGTCATCGCGGAATTTGAGGTCAACTTCATTTCTTTGAATCTTTAACCACCGCTTCGCCGTATGCTCCCATGTAAACAGCTGCTCTACCCGCTGCCTGCTTTTTATCCCCATCTGCCGGCGCAGAGCAGCATTGTGAAGCAATAATAGGAGCTTCTCGGTCAATTCAGCCTTGATTTCCTTCTGGTTGATCAGATAACCGGTCTCTCCGTGCTGGATTATCTCTTGCATCCCGCCAGCGCGGGTTGCAATAACGGGCAGTCCTGTTGCCATTGCCTCTACGTTTACCAGCCCGAATGCTTCACGCTTCCCGGATGGCATCACGGAAATGTCAGCCGCCATGAACCAGCCCGGCACTTCCGAATAAGGAACATAGGGCACGAACCGGACATGTTTCTTGTACCGCTCACCCATCTTGATCAGCTTGCGTGAATAAGCCGTTGTCCGGTGAGAGCCATAGAAAGGGCTGCCCACAATAACAACAAGGAGATCGGGATGAACTTTAATAAGCCTAGGGACAATGGACAGCAAATGATGTACACCTTTAAGCGGGATAAGCCTGCCGAGGAACATCACTACTTTGCGGTGAGCCAGGCCCTTACGCTCCCGATGATGCCTGCGGGCCGCTTCGCCCTCTGCGGTATAGCGGGATTGAAATCTCCGGGTCTCCACACCCGGATATACGACGCGGATTTTCATCCTTGCTTCCGGCACCTTCTCAAGCACCAGGGTCCGTAGAAATTCACTGTTTACGATTATCCGGTCCGCAAGGGCAAAGCTCTTGCGAAGCTGTGTGTCCGAGATATGCCTCGGACTAATATAAGTGGAGGAATGCAGATTAAGCCATATTTTAGCTTTTGGATTGGAACGCTTCAGTTTCAATAAATAAGTCGGGCGATTCTCGACTTGTATAATTTGCGGGCCAAATTTCTTTAAGGCGTGTCCTACGTTCGCAACATAAGCCGATCTTTTGGCTGTATGAAATCTCTCGCAAACAACATCATTAACCATGCTTCTGCGGGGCAAATTCCGACCGATTTTTCCGTAGATGCGAGGCTCAACACTAGGACGCAGCAGAGGGACGAATTTTTCAACAACCCGTTCAACAGAGCTGCTGTTCCCCGATGGGATCGGATAGGCTCCTGGTGTAACGAATGCCACTTTCACAGGCGACATGTCGAAGGAAGGCCTCCTTCGTTATCAATTTGCAGTTAGCATACGCGAGCCCTTCCGAAATTGCCACAAGGTTGAGCGGATGCCTACGCTATTGATTTGTAAGGCCGGTTGTGTCACACTGTTCGAAGAAAAGATGCAAGGAAAGGACGTGAAGGTGCGGGCATGATGGGATGGTTGTTTCAAGCCATGACGGAGCTTAGTTCGCGCAAATGGATTTCCAGACTGACCGGCCGCTTCGCGCAGTCGAAAGCAAGCCGAGGATGGATTCCGAGATTCGCCAGCATGTACAATATTCAAATCGAAGAAGCGGAGAAACCGCTGCATGCATACAGCACATTAAATGAGTTTTTCACAAGGCGCCTGAAGCCCGGCTCCCGGATTATACATGATGAGACTACAGCCCTTATAAGTCCGGTGGATGCCTTAATAACGGGAGCAGGTCCCATTAAAGCCGGTACAATTGTAAATGTAAAAGGGCAGGATTATACGATCGAGGAGCTGCTTAACCGGTCTCCCCGAACGGATCATTACCGCGAAGGCTATTACATCGTCTTGTACTTAAGTCCAACCGATTATCACCGTATCCATACACCGGTAGACGGGCGGATCGTAGAACGCGAGCATGTTCCGGGCAAGGTATATCCGGTTAATGACTTTGGCCTTCGCCGTATGCGCCGTGTCCTCAGCCGGAACGAGAGACTTATTACATACATCAAGCATGACGGAGGAGAAACGGCGGTCGTCAAGGTCGGCGCCATGAATGTCAGCAGCATCCGTTACGTGGAGCCGATTCGTGAGCAGGCTGTCAAAGGTGACGAGCTCGCCTATTTCGAATTCGGTTCGACGGTTGTCCTGCTGATGCAAGACGACACCTTTGTTCCCAGGCAGGACCTCGCACCCGGATTAAAGGTACGTATGGGTGAGATGCTGGGGAAGTTGATTGAGGTAAAGTAGCTCATTACGCATTGAATGTTCTTTCGACCGCTGTTGCTCGGGGATTCCTTTAATTGTTCTATAGGAGGGAATCCCCTGAGCAAAGGCGGACGCTTCGCTTCTCAAGATCATTCAATGCCCCAATCGCACTTTACCAATCAACTTATGTTTGAAGGCCGATTGAAGCCATTTATTGCTCGAATGGCTGCATTTATTCAACAAAAGGCGCCGCGGGAGTTATCCCCGCGGCGCCTTTTTTAACGGATCTCGGATGGACTGCGTCCCGTATATTGCTTGAACTGTCTGCTGAAGAAGAAAATATCCCTGTAGCCAAGCGCATCTGCAACCTCTGTTACATTCATCCCTTCATGCATCAGCAGATGCTGAGCCCTTTCAATCCGCGTGCGGATCATATAAGACTGCACGGACATTCCGATCATTTCTTTGAATTTCACGGAAAAATACCGCGGAGACAGCTGTGCGCGCATCGCCAGATCCTCTACCCGGTGCGCTACGCTTGGATGCTGCTTCACATAGTTCGCTACCTCGTGAATCGCCTCCGTTAACTGGTTGCTTCCTTTCCGCTCAATCGGCAGCTCACGGTCCTCCCGCAGCAGATGAATCATCAGCTGCTTCAGCACAAGCAGCGCCTCTTCCTCAGCCGCGTAAGTTTCAACCAGGAACAGCCGGACATACCTGGACAGCAAATATTCGAAATCAACCGTATCCGTTAACTTCCGGTACCGCTCCGGCACAAGCTGCACCGGCTCACGCACGTCAAAATGGATATAAGTTAATACAAGGGGCTTCTGCGGATTATGGGTCGCACTCGTATAATCGCCCGGTCTGAACAGGAAGCAGCTTCCTTTCCCGACCGGATACGTTGTCCCGTTTACTTCCACTTCCCCTTCGCCGCTCCATACATAAAATAAATCATAGTTCGCCATCGGCTTTTCCCGCCGCTGCCATTTCCAGCCCGGTTCACATACGATCTTGGCAATAGGCGGCAATTTAATGTACGAATCCGGAGATAAGTGCAGCATGGGTATCCTCCTAAAAATTTTGTTTAATAACGGTCTTTGTTATTAAGCAAAATTACTTCGTAAGCATAATCAAACGTTTGGTTCATTTAACCGAGCTATGCTCGGTTTGAAACAAACGTACATCGTAAGCAAAATTACTTCGTAAGCAGAATCTAACGTTTGATTCACTCAATCAAGTGCATACTTGATAGGAAGCATACGTCCTTCGTAAATAGTATTTTCGTAGCTTTTCCTAAGCTTTTTCGCGAAAAATGGCGTTCTTGCCGACATCATACAACAGCCGGAATCTCTTGCGCAAGCTTGTATAGCCGCCCGTTTGCACAAATGACAAAAAAATTTGCATTTTAGAATGGTTTGCTTTGTTAAAAAAATGTTATAATAGCACCCGATAAGCGTTAAATGACGAATTGATTTCCCGGAAGGATGGAATGAAGTCCATGAACCCACTTGCTCAGCAGTTGAATGAGACGCTCGAAGCCGAAAGTCCGAACGTCTACGACATGTTGTCCGCTTTAGGAAAAGCGATTTATTTCCCGAAAGAAGGCATACTCAGCCAATCCGCAGAAGCAAAGGCCAAGGCTAAGAAATTTAACGCCACAATCGGCATAGCAATTGAAAATGGTCAGCCCATGCACCTGAAAGTTATTCAAGATACGTTATCCTCTTATGAACCAAAAGATATATATGAATACGCGCCGCCTGCAGGGAAGCCGGAGCTGCGTTCCGCATGGCGCACCAAGATGATCAAGGAAAACCCGTCCCTGGAAGGCAAAAAATTCAGCAACCCTGTCGCTACAAATGCATTGACACACGGTCTGAGTATTGTTGCCGACCTGTTCGCCGATGCTGGCGATGCTGTCATCATCCCGAACAAGAATTGGGAAAACTATGAACTGACCTTCAACATTCGCCGTGGTGCCGAGATTGTTGAATATCCGCTGTATAACGATGAGTACCGCTTCAACAGTGCCGGTCTGCGCGAAGCTCTGCTCAGCCAGAAAGACAAAGGCAAAGCGATTGTCATTCTCAACTTCCCGAACAACCCTACAGGCTATTCGCCTGGTCCTAAAGAAGGCGAAGAGATTGTTGCGGCTATCCGTGATGCGGCAGAAGCCGGCATTAACGTTGTTGCGGTTACAGATGATGCCTACTTCGGTTTGTTTTTTGAAGATTCGCTGCATGAGTCGCTGTTTGGCAAACTCGCCGATCTGCACCCTCGCGTGCTTGCGGTTAAAGTAGACGGTGCTACCAAAGAAGAATATGTATGGGGCTTCCGCGTTGGATTTATTACTTACGCTAACCCTTCCGATAAAGTTCTGGTTGCACTTGAGCAGAAAACAATGGGCATCATCCGTGCGACAATCTCGAGCGGTCCGCATCCATCGCAAACCTTCGTTCTTCGCGCGTTGCAATCGGCTGAGTTCGATGAGCAAAAGGCAGAAAAATACGATGTGATGAAGCAGCGCGCCAATAAAGTAAAATCGCTGCTCGACAGCGGACGTTACGGCGATGTATGGAGCTACTATCCGTTCAACTCCGGATACTTCATGTGCCTTAAGCTGAAAGGCGTATCGGCGGAAGAAGTCCGCACCCGGCTTCTCGACGAATACGGCATCGGGACCATCGCGCTTGGCGAGACCGATCTTCGCGTAGCATTCTCCTGCATTGAGGAGCCGAATCTGGAAGAGCTGTTCGACACCATCTACAAAGCGGTTACCGAACTAATCGGTTAATTTAGAAAAGCTGTCCTCATCGAGGACAGCTTTTTTTCACCCCATTATTCTTCCTCGGCATCTTCAACCAGCTTACGGCGAAGGCGGCCGGGGCGAACGAACAAGATTTGTGCATAAGCGGCAAGCAGCGCGAAGACTGCCGGAATAACCAGGCCTTGAAGCAGCAGCATTATGGCAGCCGGGAGCCACGTCAATAACGCAACCGCCGCCATAGCCCATCGGTCAACGATCAGAAGACTGCTTGCCCGCTCCGCATCCGGCAACGGATAAACATGCCGCCATACGGAGTAACGGTGAGCGTGCCTGAGTCCCCCCAGCTGTACAGCGACAAGCTGAAGAAGAACGATATAGGCCGCCGCAGCGCCCCAGCCTGACAGCCATCCGTCTTCCGCAAACCAATACAAGATAAGCGCGAATAACACAACAAGCCGCAGCACAATTCCGCCAATCTCCGTCCGGACGAGCGACCCCGCATACAAATAAACGTAAGTCAGGCGATGCCGATTCGGAATATACCGGAGGATCCACGCCAGATAAGCTCTTGAAGCCGTACGGGAAGGCAGCGTTGGAACATCGATAAATAGGCCAAAAAACAGATAGTAGCTCCTCCGGGTACGGGATTCCTCTTCGATCAGCCGCTCCCACGGGAAGGTATGCTTGTCTGGCAGCCGGTACAGCACCGCAAATAGGGCAATGAGCAGCAGCAGGAACAACGCCGCCTGCCATGGCTCGCTTGTCAGTAAAACAGCTAGCGCTAAAGCATTGGCTGCCCAGCGCAGCAGCCGGAGCAGCAGCCGGACGCTTGACCAGGCCAATTTCCTTTCTTGCCATGCTCCGAGCAGATTGGCTGCTCGAATAACTGCCGCAAAGAGCAGCAGAATACCAAAGCCTGCTTCTCCGTCACCTTGCCTGTAAATCGGCCAATAAAGCAGAAGAACAACAAGGCCAAGCAAGGAAGTCATCATCGCCGAACGACGGAAGGCTCTTCGCAAATAGCTCTTCATTTCCGCTTCCCGCGGCATATGAAAGACAAGATCCGGCATCGTTAACCAGCTCCGAAGCGGACTCCAGCTAAGTATGAGAAACAAGGCAATGGTACCAACAAGCGTAATCGGAAAATCGCTAGGCAAATCCCGGATCAGCTTAATGTATCCAAACGCCGAAGACAGTACAATAAGCGACACAAATAGCGGAAATCCGCTTTGTGCCATATAGCCGAAGTAAGGAGTAACTTCTTTGCGGAATTCACGCGACCTCTTCAGCCATAGAGACTCCAGGGATCGATCTGCTCCGCTCATTGGCTTCCCTCTGTTACAAGCTTATAGAAGGCATCCTCCAGCGCCCCGCCCCGCGCTTCAATTCCGGCTGCCTGGCATACCTCTTCAAGTGTGCCGTACGCTGCCACTCTGCCTTGATGCAAAATAATAAACCGGTCACAATAAGCTTCCACCGTCGACAGGATATGAGAGCTCATCAGGATCGCTGACCCCCGCTTCTTCACCTCAACAAGCCTTTCCAGCAAGGAACGGATGCCAAGCGGATCCAATCCCAGGAAAGGTTCATCGATCATATAAAGCGGCGGCTCAGAGAGCAGGGCATTCATAATCATGACCTTCTGCTTCATCCCCTTGGACAGATGAGAAGCAAAAGCAGTGCGTTTAGCTTTCATTTGGAATTCGTCCAGCAACTGCTCCTGCCTCTCTCCGAACTCCCGCTCCGCGACATTATAGGCCATGCCGGTCAGGCGCAAATGCTCTTCTACCGTCAGCTCATCAAACAGCACGGGCGTTTCCGGCACATAGGCAAAAGCAGACCGGTACCGCTCCGCGTTCTCCTCCAGCGTAACGCCATCCACTTTCACAAGCCCCTGATGCTGCTTCATAAGGCCTAGTACATGCTTGATCGTGGTACTTTTGCCTGCACCATTCAAACCTATTAAACCTACCATTTCTCCTGCCCGAACCTCGAACGTCACATCATGAAGCACAGGGCGACGCGGGCTGTAACCGCCGGTCAAGCCGGCAACCTGCAGAATGGGTTCACTCATGTTCCGTCACCTTCAATTACAAGATAAATAATCTCTTACAAGCATACCGAATTACAGCATTAATATCAAAAAAAAACAAAAAAAACAGGCATTCCTTTCCACGAGGGAAGGGAATGCCTGCTTCATCGTATCTATTAGATAATTGTAATACCTGCAATAACGCCGGCATTACCTGTAACTCTAACATCATGACCAGTTACCAGATTATTGCGGTCACCGGCAATCAGTACGTTTGCCGCAACATTATAGATCGTTACCGTTGTTTGATTTCCTTCTTGCTTCGTAATGGAAATGGTGGACAGCTTGCCGTTTGCGTCATAAGTGATCGTATTGATTTTACCTGTTACGTCAAACTGAGTGGATTCTTCCACTGCTTCTTTCGTAACCTCAATGAATACGACTTTGTTCTGGTAGGTACGTACAAGAATCTCATCGCCGGCTTTCAGGGCGCTTACCGCTGCTTTCTTGTCGTCTCTAAAGATAAATACATTCGGATCCAGGCTAAGCGTCAAATCTGTACCGTCTGTTTGAGTAATTGTGATTTGACCATTGGAAGCAGCTGCCTTCAGCTTGCCTGTAATGGCTTGTCCATCGTTATCCGGAATTTCGTTATCTGTGCGGTCAAGCAGGGCTGCAAGCTCTGCACGGGATACCGGCTGGTTCGGACGGAATGTATTATCGTTGTAACCTGTAATAATGCCTTTCTTGATAGCAAGCGCAACATAACCGACAGAACCTGCAGGAATGTTCTTCGCATCCTTGAAGTCCAGCTGTGTATTATTGAGAGCCTTCGCCTCATCTTCCAATTTAAGCGCTTTAACGAGAATCGTTGCCGCCCATAGACGAGTTGCATTTGCCTGCGGATTTACCGCAGTTTCCGTTTCGGAGAACAGATCGTTCTCAACCGCTACTGCCACATAACCAACTGCCCAAGGATATTTTTTCGCGAGCAGGTCTGCATCCTTGAAGTTAAGCTTCGTGCTCATTTCTTCCGTGGATTCCGCTTGTTCGCGAAGGCCCATCAGACGAACAGCCGCAACAAGTGTCTCGATACGGGAAATTTTTTGGTGCGGTTTGAACGTACCGTCCTCATAACCTGTAAATACGCCCTTCGATGCAAGGCGCATAATATATTCCATCGCCCATTTCATATCGTCTTCATCTTTGAATTTCCAGTTCACTTTTACTTCTTTTTCTTGCTTCTTGTCGTCACGATCGTCGCCTTTTCTTCCGCCGTCACCGTTTGCGAATGCCGAGGATGCACCACCAGCAAGCATCATAACTGCAAGCGATGAAATCACCGTTTTTTTCCATACCGTACGCTTCGTCATAAAAAGCCACTCTCCCTTAAACTTGTTTACGGAAATATGTTCCGTTTGTACCTTCGCCTATACGTTTCGTCGAAGGTCTAAAGTTTTGGGAGGGTGGCTTTTAAAAAAAATTCTTTTTATTCGTTTTCTTTAGCTTCACGTTTGGCCTTCAGCCATTTCGGAGCGCCCTTGTCTTTCTTGTCGCGAAGCCGTTCCTGCTTGGTCGCAGGCTGCTTCGGACGTGGCGCCGGAGCAGCGCCTTCGGGCTTCGCTGCATTTTCTTTCTTCGGCTTTTTTGATTCCTTGAGCAGCGTTTCCCACTCTTTGCTGTTCTGCGGCGGTACATAGGAACGCGTGTTTACCTCGGACTTCTCGGCAGTTTTGCGGGGAGCCGGCCGCGCAGAGGCCTTATCAGGCAGCTCGCTTGGCAATACAAATTCACCCTTGTACATTGCTTTTTCCGGCAGCTCGATATGCAGCGACTTGCGGAATTTTTCCATAATGAACCGCTCTTGCGGCGTAATAAGCGAAACAACCGTCCCTGTCCGGCCCATTCGTCCGGTACGTCCTGCACGGTGAACATAGTGATCCGCATCAATTGGCGGTTCCAGGTTAATAACAAGCGGCAGGCCTTCAATGTCCAGACCTCTTGCCGCTACATCGGTCGCCAGAAGCAGCTGGATTTTGCCTTCACGGAATCTTTGCAGGGTTGCAGCACGGCGCTGCTTATCCGAATCCCCGTACAAGGTTTCCACTGTAAAGCCTTCATAGCTCAGCTTTGCTTCCCAATTCGCAATATTTTCGGTTACGTTCAGGAACAGAAGAGCCGATTCCGGCTTCAGCAACCGAACAATTCGTCTTGCCACATCCGGCTTGTCCCGTTTATCGCACACGACATAGAAGTTGGTAATCGTCTCCGAAACCCGTTGTTCAGGCGAAATTTGAATTCGAACGGGATCCTTCATCCAACGTTTCTCGAAGCGTGACATCACTTCGGGATAAGTCGCCGAGAAGAACGCCATTTGGCGTTCTTGACTCATGGCGAACAGAATGGTCTCCACTTCGCGTGTTGAACCAAGCTCAAATACCTGATCCGCTTCATCAATAACGATATGACGAACCTCACTCAGCTTCAGCTTGCGCAGCTTAAGCAGCTCGTGTATACGCCCCGGTGTACCAATGACAATCTGCGGGCGGAGCTTCAGCTTCTCGATTTGACGCTTCATCGCCGCACCGCCGATAAGCTGCTGAACACGTAGTCCAAGCGGCTCGGCATAACTGTCCGCTACGCGCACAATTTGCATCGCAAGCTCCTGCGTAGGCGCCAGAATGATCGCTTGAATGGCACTCGAGGATGCTTTCAACTGCTGCAGCATCGGCAGCAAATACGCCAGCGTCTTACCCGAGCCCGTCTGTGAACGCGCGGATACATCCCGTCCTTCCAATAAAGTCGGGATTGCTTCGGCCTGAATAGCCGAAGGCACTTTTATGTTGCTCGCTTCCAGCTTCTCGCCAAGCGTTTGATTAATGCCTAATTCATTCCATGTTTTCTGACTCATATACGTTCCTCTCTTATTTCACCGCTATTTTCGATTAAACCAGCCGCCGAATACACGGTCGGCGATTCGCGGGAACAGCTGATAAAGCTTAATGCCAAATGCCGCCGTCTTGGGCAAATCCACTTCGGCTTTCTTGCGTTCCATCACTTTAATAATTTGACTTGCCACATATTCAGGCTTCATCATAAACCAGCTGACATTCTTCACATAAGTTCCGGAAGGATCAGCAACATCAAAAAACTCTGTACGAATCGGACCCGGATTCACCGCGGATACCGTAATATTCGTTCCGTTCAGCTCCATGCGCAGCGAGTTGGTAAAGCCGAGCACCGCATGCTTGGTAGCCGAATAACCGGTAGACTTCGATGAACCGATCTTCCCCGCCATGGAAGCGATATTAACAATATGTCCGCTTCCCTGCTTCAGCATGTAAGGCAGCACGGCTTTGGTACAACGGACGACTCCCATAAAGTTGGTATCCATCATCCGTTCAAAGCTCTCTACCTCTGCGTCCAGAAAAGTTTCAAATTTGCCAAAGCCCGCATTATTCAGCAGAACATCGATTCTGCCGTACTTAGCTATAATCTGATCCACTGTCTGCTGTACCTGCTTCATATCCGTTACATCCATCTGATACATCGGGCAAGCAGCACCGATCCCTGCCGCGTGCTTGCGAAGCCGTTCCAGGCTACGCCCGGTCAAGATCGGGATTGCTCCAAGCTTTGCGAGCTGTCTTGCCGTGACCGCTCCAATGCCGCTGGAAGCCCCGGAAATAAGGACTATTTTCCCCTTAAGCAATCATCATCACCTGCATCCGCTTCTCTCAATCTTTATCTCTTCAGTGTACTTGATCAGTCACCGATTAGCAAAAGATACGCAAAAAAAAAGCTCCCGAAGGAGCCTGCTTCTATGTTACGATGCGACTAACACTTGGATATCAAATTCACCGATGCCGTCCATGATGAGAGGTACAGTTAAAGCTTGTCCGGCAGTTAAGCCTTCAGCGCTTGCCGACAGAATAATTCTCGGAGGCGTAATGTCTATATGAACGCCTTGATTGTACAGCATGGTGCTCGCATTGCCGCTAATCATATTGCCAAGCTCAGATATCGCACTGCGGCCAATCTCATCCATCTCGGAAATAATAAATCCGCCCATCATGGCTGAGACCATCTTCAGAGCCACCTGCTCATTAAGTCCAAATACAATATCGCCATTCATTTGTCCATTAATCCCAATCTGAATCCAAATATGATTTTCTACCGATTCGATTTTCTTCAGGCCTAGCTTTCCGGTGGAAGGCCGAATCTGGATCACCTGTTCAATGACGATCGTTGCGGCTTCAAGAAACGGATTAATGTATTCTGCCTTCATTAGCGGGAACGCTCCTTTTCGACAAAATTCGCACGTAGTCTATTCTAATTTCCATTATACTGAAATATGTAGGACAAGTATACTAATATTCTCATTAATGAAACTTAAGTCCTATGTAAATGGTCACTTTATCATACTAATTTTGACAATATCCGGAGGTTTTCTTCCATGCCTAACGTGTGGACCCATCTTATTTTTGGCCAAAAAGTACTTGATCGCCTGCAAGAGGCAGGCCTTATCTCCTCGGAGCCGCTGCGCCGTTTATTTAACTTGGGCTGCCAAGGACCCGACTTTTTGTTTTATCACCGCTTTCTGCCCTGGCAGGGCAAGTCGCCTATGATTCAACTCGGGACAGAAATGCATAACCGGGATTGCGGCCCTGTCATTATGAAGCTGCTTGATTCGGTTGTCGGTCGCTCAGCCGATGCTGACCACCCTGACCCAGCCGTCGTCTATTCGATAGGCTTTGTGCTTCATCATGTGCTCGACCGGCATATTCATCCGCTTGTATTCAGCAGATCCGGCTTCCGTAAATGGGATCATCAGCGTTACGAGGTCATGATGGATACTTTGATTGCGAGGCGGCTGTGGGGAATAGAAACCTGGAGGACACCGGTCTGGAGGAAAATAGATACGGGAGGCAAGCTGCCGGAGGCTATCGTTCAGGCCTTCCAGTCCATCACGGCAAGCTTCTATTCCGGGCTTTCGTCTGCTATCCGCGGGGAAGACTGGAATAGCGCCGTCCGGGATATGATCCGGGCACAGCGGCTGTTCCATGATCCTTCCGCAATCAAGCGCTCCGTTACCTTCGGCCAGATTGAACCTTTCGTTTTTCGCAAGCATGTGCCTTACGATGTGTTAAACGAAGCAGGTCAGCCATGGATTGATCCCTCTGACAAATCGGTTATTCATAATGAGACGGCCTGGACACTATGGGATAGAGCTATGGATGACGCGCTGCTTGTTATCCCCGCTGTTCTTCATTATTTAAGAAACGGCAACAGCCATCCGGAGCTTCGTCAAACAGCGGCTGACCGGGTCGGCAATCTATCCTATGAAACCGGTTTGCCATGTGATTCCGGGGCCATGATCCGGTACGCTGAGCCGATCTGGCCGGACGGCGGCATAAAGGAAGCACCCTGACAGGGTGCTTCTCTTCCAAGCAATTACATGGCTTGCTGCTTCGCCGATTTGCGGTAGTGAAGACGAACGAGACGAAGCCGTTCGTAAAGCACGTCCATTTGCTTTTCCTTCACGCTATCCTCGCCATACACACGCTGCAGCACAGGTTTCAAATAGCGGTCGCCGGTCTGGCGGAACGTTTCCCAGATCAATTCTCTCTCCGAATCCGGCATATCAGCGAGCTCTCTTGCTATAAGCGGTTCAAAGTCGTAGCCTTCCGTCTCAAGCTGCTCAATCCGGTCCATTATTTCACGGCGGGGCAGTTCCAGCTCCGACTGCAGCTGCTCCATCGAACCGCCCTCAAACACAAAGCTCAAGATCCGCTTCTTCTGCTGCTGCCGGATCATATCATTCTTGTAACGTGCCTCCTTCTGCTTATACATCCATTGTGTATAAACAGAGGGCTCAAGCTTCTCTGCCACCCATTTCAGCGGAAACGCAGTCTCACGGCTATGCTGCGCTGTAATCTCCAGCAGCTCCTGCCCATAAGCCGCGTGCTTCTGCTCGCCCCAGCCCGGGATTTGCAGCAATTCCTCGGTTGTATAGGGGACAAAAGCGCTGATCATCCACAGCATCCGGTTCGTAGCGACAAGATAAGCGGAACGTTTCTCCGATACTGCTTTCTTGCGCCGCCATTCACGAAGCGCTTCGAACAGCTCCTGCTTTACATGAAGCTCACCGTAACACTGCAGCATAGACAGGAAGCTGCCGGCTCCGCCCCGCTTTTCCTCCAGCATGCCATCTACAACCGGCGTATAGCCTTCGCCCATCTTCACGGCAACACCATGGCGGAATGCGATCATCATCTCTTCCCATGAGGTGCCTTCGAACCAGCTGACGGCTTCCTCTTCACCCTCTGACCATAAGACAGCCCAAATCCCGTCGCGCTCACAGATGGACAACTTACCGCTAACGATTGTACCGTCCTCGGCCGGCTTTTCAAACGTGTTCAAAAAAACGATATGCATGCTTGCTTCACTCCTCTATTAATTTGGAATATCGGGACGAATGAACTTGAACGCAAAAAAAAGCACCCCTCCTGCAATTTGCAAGAGAGGTGCTTCCTCACGTTCGTTTATTCGATTAGTTTTAATGCTATCATAACGTTCTCTTTCTTACAAGCGTTTTCTTATTGTATAATGTGTGCAAACGATTAGTGGAGGCTTTACAACATGCTGCTGCCTGATTTTGATTTTATGTCCGATACAACCGAAGATACATCGACCAGATTTGTGACCTTTATAACGCCAAGCATGAAGCGCTTTGACCTCGCTATTATGGCAACGGCAAGGTTCTATGGCAAGAAGCTGGTTACCGACCTCCAAGCCGGACGAACCGCCATAATCGGACCGGATGATCTGGAAGAGGAAGGCTATCTGGAATACACCTTCAAGTTGACAGAGGAAGAAGCGGCCGACCTTGCCCAGTTTTTATATTTTGTAGTAGGAACGGTGAATTTTACCGATTAATCCAGGGTAAACTGAGAGGGCGAACGCAAACTTACGCCATTTCAGGAGGAGATATCGGTGGATCGGTTTAGCAACGAAGACCGCAGCGAATATACGGATTTATCGACGGTAGAATCACAAAGGAATGATCTCGCGCATGAGGAGTTTCCGGACGGCTCCTACGGCTCCAGCATCACGGGGCCAACGGGCAAAAGCAGGCCTTGGCGCATTGATCAGCGTTCTTCCAAGCCTTACGGTTATGAGAACAGCTCCCTGCACGAAGATTTAGGCCGTGATTATCCTGGCGACGATGATTATGACGCACTCCCTGATGCGATGGATGAACCATAATGAAAAGAAAGCCCCGGCTAAGCTTAGCCGGGGCTTTCTTCTTAGTCTCGCCGCTTAGTGTCTAGGCGGGAAAACGCCTTCCAGGGCAATAATATAATTCATGGCAACATACGGCTGCATATTGTTATGCGGCTGCGAGCCGCCGGACACGCCAATCGCCATCGGATTAAAAGGCTTATCCAATTTATCCGAATAATTCTGGAAGGAGCCGCGGCCTGCACCTGCATTTGCCCAAATATCATTACTCGCTTCCGATTTATTGGGAACGGTTTGCGCATTAGCAAGATGATTATGTGACGGCATTTCGGAAGAAAGCAAAGTAACGCTCTCCGATCCTCCGACTTCACCTATATCTCTAGGCGTCAAACCCGGCCCATTGCCCCAATGCATCGGAGCGCGTCCTTGAAGATTTGGCAGAGCAAACGTCACTCTCCCATCTCCTCCATAATTGACTCCAAGCAACGAGAATAAAGCCGTGTTTTGGGAAATGGGCAAAATCTGCCCATTGCAAAACGCCCAGCCTTTCGGGGCAAAGTTTCCTGCAAACAGCCTGATCTCTCCTACGTATGGATCCATATCAATCAGCCTCTCCCTCTCTTAGTTTCTGGACGGGTAAATTCCGTTCAATGCGATGCAGTAATTGACTACCGTATAAGGCTGTCTGTTCTCATGCGCCTGACTGCCGCCTGCTGAAGCGATAGCGTTAGGAGACATGGGGGCATTTGAAACCGTGCTGTATGGAGTTACGTTTGGCGAAGTCCCCCAGGTTTTTCCTGCTGCATCGTTGTCCGTCGCATCCGTCGCGCCAGTTGCCTGATGCGTATGTTGAGGCATTTCGTTGATCGTAAGCGTATGAACTTCCTCTCCGCCTACTTGCCCCAAAGGATGATTATTCGAAAAATGAATCGGAACGCGCCCCTGCAGATTGGGGAGAGCAAAGGTCGTCACGCCATCTCCACCATAGAATGTGCCAAGAAGCGAGAATAAGGCCTGATTTTGTGCAATTGAAAGAAGCTGTCCGTTACACTGTGCCCAGCCTTTAGGAGCAAAGCCAAAAGGAAATACTCGAACTTCTCCAAGAAACGGTTCTGCCATAATGAATCCTCCTCTATTAGTTTTGTTGCGGGAAAATTCCTTCAGTCGAAATAATAAAACTGACCGCACCGTATGGCATCATATTGTCATGCGGCTGATTGCCTCCGGCAGCGCCGATAGCCGCCGGATTTAATGTCGCGTTTGGAGCTGTATCGGCGTATTGAATTTTCGAGCTGCTCGCCCAATAAGCATTTTCCGGACTATTCGTCTGTCCTTCAAGGTTTGAGCTGTTTGGAATATGCGTATGGGCCGGCATCTGATTTGCCGTTAAGGTAACCGTCTCCGTGCCTGCCTTTTGGCCTAGCACGTACGTAGTCCCTGTCGCATTATTACGTCCCATATGTACAGGGATTCGTCCTTGGAGATCCGGCAATGCAAAAGTCGATACGCCGTCGCCGCCATAAGTCGTCCCAATCAGCATAAACAAAGCATCAAATTGGCTGATTGGCAGCAGCTGCCCGTTGCAAAATTCCCATCCAAGAGGTGGAAAATTACCGCCAAACATGCGGATTTCCCCAATATACTGATCACTCATATTAACTTCTCCTCTCTAGTATCTGGCTGCCAGGACATAGAAATATACGGAAAAGCTTCCCCTATGACCTTGAAGCCAAGTCTTTCATACAACCGCTTTGCCGGATTGTGCTCCATTACGCTGAGCTTAACGGGCAGTCCCGCTGCCGCTGCTTCCTGCTGCAAGCTTTCCAATACCAACGATCCTATTCCCCTGTTGCGGCAAGCAGTCAGCAAAGAAATATCAATGAGATGAATAGAGCTGTTCCTCGACACAATCATCCGTCCAATTCTATCTTCTCCATGAGTAATGACCTGCGTGACGGCATCCGGGAACTGCATGGCATATGATCTGGTCTGAAGCTCAAACTGCATGCGCAGAAAAGCTGCTGCCTCCCCCGGCGGCCATCCCCAGGCTTCCATCTCTTCGCGTCTTGTATCGGCATACACGTCGAACAAAAAGCTGTCATCCTCAGGATAAGCTGATTCTATTACCAGCATCGCACCCCCATATTTCGGATAGTAAATATTAGAAAAAACATAGTGCAATTCTACTATAGAATCAAGAGACGGATACTGTCAATTAATGTATAAAAATAGCGATAAATTCGAGAAAAACCGCCCCTGCACTAAGGTAGGCTGGGACGGTTTTTGAGATAGATTTATTCCGGAATATATTCTTCTTTTCCGCTAGAATCACGTGCCGCGTCATGGGTCCTTGATGCTTCTTCGATGGCTCCAAATGCCCAGAACGAAGACGGTACATCCTTCCAGGTAGGCGTTGTCACGCCGCTCAATGGACCGCGGCCAAGAATCCGGTTAATAATAACGACTGCTTCTGCACGGGTTAGAGACTGGTCCGGACGGAATGTACCGTCAGAATATCCGGTCATGTAGCCGAGCTTCGCTACTGCAGCAATCTGGGCGGAAGCCCAGTGTCCTTTCGCATCGCGGAACGCGGGATTTGCGGCAGCAGGATCAAGCTGCAGCCATTTGGCAATAATAGCTGCCATTTCAGCGCGCGTAATCGTCGCATTAGGCTTAAAGCTGTGATCCGGATAACCGTTCAGAAGACCAACCTGCTGTCCCCAGCGAATCGCTTCAGCCGCCCAATAATTACTGGATACGTCCTTAAAGGCGGTGACGGAACCTTTGCCCGTAAGTGTGCCCGACAGCAGACGATACAACATGGTGCTCATTTCCGCTCTTGTCACCGACTGATTCGGACGGAACGTACCGTCGGAATATCCGGTCATATAAGCATCATGGTGGACACCTGCTCCTTCTGCTGAAACAATTGTAAACGTACTAAACTTGTTTACTTCAATTTGGATGCCAACCGGATAACCTTTGTCGTTATAGATAATATTACCGCGCTGGAATACCTCATCGCCGTCCGAGTGTTCAATGTATACGCCAAGGCTGGCGAGGAACAGTTTTCTTTGATTCAAATCGCTTGGAATCACATTAGGATCCAGCGGGAATGTAACCTGTACAGCTACTTTCGGCAAATTCGTTTCGATCGTCATCGGCATGCCGATTATGCTCACATTGCCTGACTTCACGATTTTGCGAATAGCATCAGCATTAGCGGTTCTATCTTTAATCGCTGCCTGCTCGTCCTTTTTACGGATCGGCATAATATCGAAGAAGAACTCCTGACTGCCTTTCATCGCCCCCAAAGCCTCGGTAGACAGATGAAGCGTTGCATTCTCCGTTTGAATCTCAACTTGAATCGAGCTGTCGAGCAGATATTTAATGGAATTGACAGTCAGCTTCACTTTAACCTGATCGGCAGGGTCGCCAGGAATATCATCAACGATAATTCTAACGGTTCCTTGATGTGCGCCAATGGCGCTTTCGACCGCTTGTTTGATCTTGTCCTCATTCATGATGACGGTGTCGACCTTCTTGCCGCCGATTATCTCGCGAACAATATCGATGACAACAACAACTTGCGGGTGATCCGGGTCACCAACTTCAACCCTTACTTGGCGCACATTGGTGCTGCTGACTGGCTTGTTGACTACTTTAACCGTGCGAATCACTTCTACAGCCGGGTTACCCGCCAGATCAACTGCGTTATAATGCAGGGTATAAGTACCCAGCGCTGCGGTATCTACTGTTCCGGTTACGGTTGCCAAAGGTGCTGCCGGATTCGCATCCTGAACGTTGGCGCCTTGCTCCGTATAAGTGTTTCCGCTGTAAACTGTAACCGTATCATCGCCAATCAACATGATAACCGGAGCAGTCTTATCTATCTTCACTTCGGCTGACTTGGCTTCGCTAGTGTGATTCCCAAGGTCAATGACTCTGGCGTAAAATGTCGTTAGTCCTTCCTGAGATACCACAACCGGAGCCGTATAGCTGGTCCATGTTCCGCCGCTGCCAAGCTTATACTCAATCGTGTTGTCCGGGTCGGTCGTTACTGTGACGGTTACGTCTTTATTCGTCCAGCTTGTCTCGCTTAACGCGATTGAAAAGTTATTGCTGACTTTGACGTTCTGGGCAGCACCGATACTGTTAAGCGTAGTGCTGAGACTGTTGCCGGCAGCATCTGTAATAATTGCCCCGTTCAAGACAAGTGCGTCGGAATCAATGCTTATTCCGTCCGAATCCTGATCCTCCAGACGTACCGTGTAGCGGAATTTGAGTTCGCTTGACGATACAGCCTCGAGGTATTCTGCATTGACGACAGCAGATCCTACCTGTACTCGAATGTATGGCGTTCCCGCCGTGCCAGTAAGAATAACAGGTTCGCTTACTTTCACGATAAAATCAAGATTTGCTCCCGCGTGGTACGTTCCATCTGCCGGAACGCTGACGAGGCTTACAACCGGTGCTGTTGTGTCTACCAGCACGGCGCTTGTATCGCCAGCACTCGAAAGCGTCAGTGAAGCTGAATTGCCTGCTTGGTCGGTTACTGCTGCTCCATTCAAGGAGATTCCTGCAGCAAGCTTGATACCGTCCGAATCCGCATCACCAGCTAATACTTTATATTGGAACACAAGGGCATTAGTACCCGATCCCGATACATACTCCGCTTGAACGGTTTTGGCGTCAAGGCTTACATCCAGCTTCGGAGTACCAGCGGATACGTTAACTTGCTCACTGTAATGAACCGTGAATTGCAAGGTTGTTCCCTCTTTATAAGATCCGTTCGTTGGAACATCCACCTGCGTGATGCTTGGAGCAACGGCATCCACCTTCACCGCTGCCGTGCTGCCCAAACCGCTAAGAACAATCTTGGCGTTATTTCCTGCTGCGTCTTTTAGTGTTCCGCCGTTAAGATTTAAGGCTCCTGCTTCAATACCGTCTGAGTCATTGTCGCCATTTTGAACCGTGTAGCGGAACAGCAGGGCTGTGTCTGTACCCGAGACATATTGGGCTTGCACAGTATCCGAACCAAGAGTGATCGAGATGGATGGCGTTCCGGTTACGGCTACCGCCTCATCATAATTAATTGTGAAATCTAGATGCTCACCAGCAACGTACGTATCATCCGCCGGCAAGACTACACTTGCAATGGATGGGGCAATCCCGTCAACCTTCACTTCGTTTGTGCTTCCAATAAGATGAAGAGTCAATTCTGCAGCGTTACCAGCCGCATCTTTAAGCGAACTGCCGTTAAGAGAGATCGTACTGCCTAACAGGATACCATCTGCATCAAGTTCTCCAGCTTGCAGCGCGTAAAGGAATTCAAGCTTGCTTGTTCCTGTACCCGAAACATACTGCGCATGTACTTGAGTTGAACCGATCGTAACGGTTAAATACGGTGTACCGCCGTTTACAGCTACATTCTCATTAAAGTTAACCGAAAAGTTGAGATGATCTCCTTCTTTATAGGTTCCACTTGGCGGAACACTTACGCTGCTTACCGTTGGCACAACGGCATCCACGCGTACCGTGCTAATCTTGCCTGCTCCCGTAAACGCAAGGCCAGCCGCATTTCCAGCCGCATCTTTAATGGAAGCACCGTCCAAATTTACCGTGCTGCCTACTTCAATGCCGTCGGTATCTTCCTGACCTGCTTCAACCGTGAATTGGAATACCAGGTCTTTTGTGCCAGACCCGGACTTATACGAGGCTTGTACGGGTGCAGAGCCAATCGTTACAGACAGGTATGGTGTTCCATCGGCGACAAACACCGCTTCATCATAATGAACGGTGAACGTTAATGCTTCGTCTGCTTTATAGGTTCCGTCAGCCGGAACATCCAGGCTTATTGCTGCCGAAGCAACGGCATCCACCTTTACTGCAGCTGTGCTGCCCAGACCGCTAAGTACAGCCTCGGCGTTATTGCCTGTAGCATCCTTCAGTGTCCCGCCGTTAAGAGTTAAGGCTCCTACTTCGATGCCATCCTGATCATAATCGCCGTTTTGTACCGTATAGCGGAACAGCAATGCTTTTGTTCCCGTTCCGGATACATATTGAGCTTGTACGCTAGCCGAACCAAGAGTAATCGAAATGGATGGCGTTCCGGTTACCGTTATTGCCTCGTCATAGTGAATGGTGAAATCCAGATGCTCTCCTGCAACATAAGTATCATTAGCAGGCAGATCTACACTTTCAATAGCTGGAGCAATCGCATCAACGATTACGCCACTCGTATCACCAACTGAAACAAGAGTCAGATCTGCAATATTACCTGCAGCATCTTTAATCGTACCTCCATTCAGGTTCACCGAGCTGCCAACCGAGATTCCGTCCAAATCCAGCTGTCCGGATAGAACGGTATAGCTGAATACCAACGAATCGGTATCCGAACCCGATACATATTCCGCTTGAGCGGTAGCTGAACCAATCGTAAGGAGAAGAATCGGTGTTCCTGTAACCTTTACTTTTTCACTGTAGTGAACCGTAAAATTCAAAGCCGAACCCTCATGGTAGTTCGCAACGCTTGGTACCTGCACACTGCTGACGGCAGGTGCTGTTGTATCAACAAGAATGCTGCTTGTGCTTCCTGTTCCCGATAGAGTCAGAGCTGCTGCATTGCCTGCGGCGTCCAGAAGAGTCGCTCCATTCAAATGGAGGGAGCTTCCGGCCCCGATGCCGTCATTGTCGTTATCTCCAGCTTGTACTTCATAGCGGAATACAAGAGCGTTTGTTCCTGAGCCCGACACATAAGCAGCCTGTACAATTGTGGAGCCAATTGTAATCGGCAAGAATGGCGTTCCGCCGGTTACGTTAACTTTTTCGTCGTAATGAACCTTAAACTCCAAAGTGTCTCCCGCTTTATAAATCCCGTTATCAGGTACATCTACACTACTAACAGCTGGTGCTGATGTATCAACCAGGACAGCATTGGTGCTTCCTGCAGAAGCCAGAGATAAGCTTGCGGTATTGCCAGCTGCATCATTAAGCGCTCCGCCGTTTAAAACAACCGCGCCCAATTCAATGCCGTTTGTGTCCTCGTCTCCGGGCTGCACGGAATAGCTGAAGGCGATGGCATTCGTGCCCGTACCAGAAGCATAAGCAGCATGAACCGTCGTGCTGCCAATCGTTACCGTGATGTAAGGCGAACCGGTTACGGCAACTTTTTCATCATAATGAATTTTAATAATTAGGTCGTCGCCTTCTTTATAAATACCAGCAGCAGGTACTTCAATACTTGCAACAGACGGTGCCACCGCATCGACCAGCACTTCGCCGGTATCGCCAACGCCGGTCAAGGTCAGGTCTGCCGCATTGCCTGCCGCATCCTTCAGCGTTCCTCCATTCAGTGCCAGTGTACTGCCAACTTGGATGCCATCCGCATCTTCCTGACCATCAAGAACCGTATATCGGAATAATAGGGCATTGGATCCCGTTCCGGATACATAGGTTGCTTGAACAGCCGCAGAACCGATTGTGACTGGCAACGTTGGTGCTCCTGTTACCGTAACGCTCTCATTATAGTGGATGGTAAAAAAAAGTTCTGCACCTGATTTATAGCTGCCAGCTGCCGGTACATCTGCACTCGTTACCGCCGGTGCTGCCGTATCAACCTGAACGGCTGTTGTACTGCCAACGCCAGCCAGCGTCAGGCTTGCAGCATTTTCGGCTTCATCCATGAGCGTACTGCCATTGGGCACAATGGAACTGCCAACTTCAATACCATCATTATCATTGTCGCCTGCTTGAACAACGTAACGGAATACAAGCGTATCCGTACCTGTACCGGATAAATATTCCGCTTGAACCGAAGAGGAACCAATCATTACAGGAATGGATGGCGTTCCGCCGGAAATAACGACTTTTTCATCAAAATGAATCTTAAAGTCCAAATTGGAAGCTGTCCCATAGGTATGACTTGTTGGGACATCAACACTGGTAACCGATGGAGCTACAGCATCCACGAGAACCGCTGTCGTGTCGCCAACACTATTCAAGGCTACATTTGCATGATTCGTAACGGCGTCATCTATGGTACCGCCATTCAAATTCAAGCCGGAGGCAACAGTAATCCCGTTTGCATCCGTGTCACCTGCCTGAATCACGTAACGGAACACCAGATTACTGCTTCCCGACCCGGACAGGTATTTCGCCTGCACGGTTGTACTGCCAATCGTTACTGGCAAATACGGGGTTCCTGTCACCGTCACGTTTTCATTATAGAGAACGGTAAAATCGAGATTCTGCCCGGCCAGGTAGGTTTTAGCCGTTGGTACAGCTACGCTGTTTACCATCGGGGCGACAGCATCTACCAGCACCGTGCTGCTGCCGATTCCCGCTAATGCAAGACTCGCGTTATTGTTCGCTGCATCTCGAATGATTCCGCCATTCAACACCAGGCTTGAACCTGTCTGGATACCATCGGAATCAAGGTCGCCCGCTTGTACCGTGTAGCTGAACAGGAGATTTTTCGTCCCCGAACCGGATACAAAGTTTGCCTGAACGGATGAACTGCCTATCGTAACAGGCAAGTATGGAGTGCCCGTTACGTTTACATTTTCGTCATAGCGGACCGTGAATTGAAGCTGATCCCCCGTTTTATATGTACCTGATACTGGTACATCCACTGAACTGACTGTTGGTGCTGCAGTATCTACCAGCACGCCGGTTGTGCTGCCAACGCTGTTAAGCGTCATATCGGCCGCATTACCCGCAGCATCTTTAATAGTTGCGGTATTAAGAGCAAGGGTCCCAACGGTAATTCCGTTCGCATCGCTTTGCCCATCTTGCAAGGTATAACGGAATACTAGGGAATCTGACCCCGAACCGCTTGAATAAGCCGCTTGGATGTTTGTCGAACCAATGGTGAGCCCAAGGCTTGGCGTTCCGCCAGCCACGGTTACAGCTTCATTAAACTTCATCGTAAACTGCAGGCTTTGTCCGCTGCCATAAGTAGCATTCGCCGGGACCGTTACGGAGGATACCGTTGGTACTACCGAGTCTACTTTTACATTGGTTAATGAGCCAATATTATTGAGAGCAAGAATCGCAGCTTCACCAGTTGTTGAATTATTAATCGAACCACTATTAAGGTTGATTGAATTGCCTAGCGCAATACCATCCGTATCCAGCTGATTATTCGTTACCGTGTATCGGAAAGTTAATGCTTTTGAACCAGAGCCTGACACATAATTGGCGCTGACGTTTGATGAACCAATCGTTAAAGGTAATTGAGGAGTACCGGTTACCGTAACATTACGGTCAAAGTTAACTGTAAAATCAAGAGGTTGTCCGGCTACGTATGTACCGCTTCCTGGAACCGTTACAGACGTCGCCTTTGGAACGGTTGATGTCGTTACGTTGAGAGTTGGTATTTTATCAGCTTTATCTGCAGGTGTATTGGGGCTTTTTGAGACAATCGCAATTTCATTAGAGGTATTTGGAGTACTCGAAATATCTCTGCCGGTCAGGATCAATGTTGCTTTACTATCCCCCGAAGCTAGCTGGCTATTAATATAGCTTGCAATATCGATTGTAATAAACGTATTTTGAATATTTCGGTCAAAAGTTTTCGTAACAATTAATTGGTCCTTTGATGGTACCGAAGAACTCGCGCTCTCAGATATACTATCATTATTGGACCCATAAACATTTATGTCTGCCGTTCCTCCAATCGGAAAATCCGGATCCAATACGTAGAGTTTAATCAAGGCACTAGTTACCGTATCCGAGATAGGGATTGTGCTCAGATCAAATTGAAGAACGGTTTGGGAAACCCCAAATTCGAAATGCGTACCTACCCAATTCCCGTAAGAAGTGTACTCATCACCGTCTGGATAAGTTCCAGACTCATCTGCAAAATAATCAATCGACACCGGAATAGGTGCCAGCGTTGCAGCGTAGCCCGTTTGTGCAGGCAGCAGCCTAAATACGATTAATGCCAGCATTACTGTCATAACCGCCATTCCTAATTTCCGTAAAACACCTTTCATAATTCGCCTCCTTAGTTGTTCTGATGACCCTTGCCCCCGTAGCGGTTGTCTTCCCTACTGCTCGCGAATTCTGCCGGATTTCGCACCAAAAACCCTCTCATTATGCGCTGTTGCCCTGTTAATGACCAATGGGGCAATGCTCACAGGAGAAGTTGTTTATTTTCAGTCCATATAGGCCTAACCTACCAATTCGACATTTCCTTCCAGTTTCCTTTCTTCCAAACAGAAACTTAGTATTATTTGGTAAAAAAGAAGGCAGCTGTGTTTGGCACAGCTGCCTTCAAGTTAAATGATTATTTTTAATAATGAGGCCAGGCGATATTTCTCGAATACAACTTCTGCTTCAGCCGGAACGCTCCATACGCATTCTTCCAAGCTGCATGCTACAGGTACTTCAATATTAATCCGTGCAAGCGTGCGGGATAGATGCAGCATGTCGAGATCAGCTTCTATCTTCGCTTTAATGCTTTTGGACAGTGAATCCAGATTCCCTAAAATGCCGTCGATGGATTCAAACTCCTGAAGAAGCTTCAAGGCTGTTTTTTCACCGATGCCTTTAACACCCGGATAGTTGTCGCTAGTGTCGCCTGTCAGGCCTTTCATCTCGATCACTTGGAAAGGATGGATACCTTTCTCTTCTTTAAGGAAGCCTAGATCGTAGACGGCATAGTTGCCTCTGCCTTTTTTCATAATGACAACATGAATACGGTCGGTTACGAGCTGCAGCATATCATGATCGCCCGTCAGGATGTACACATGAGCCATCTCGCTGAGCTGCTTCGAGACGGTTCCGATACAGTCATCCGCTTCGTAGCCTTCAATTCCGATATTCGGAATCCCAAGAGCAGCTACGATATCTTTGACGAGGGAGAATTGCGGGATCAAATCTTCCGGAGCTTCCGGCCGGTTTGCTTTATAATTAGAATACATTTCGGTGCGGAACGTCTTGCTCCCCATATCCCAGCAGCAAGCCACATGGGTCGGCTGGAACTGGTTCACTGCGTCAAACAGGTATTGCATGAAACCATAAATGGCATTCGTCGGCGTGCCGTCAGCCAACCGTCTGGCACTGTATTGCTGTGCAAAATAAGCCCGGAAAAGCAACGCCATTCCGTCTACAATAAGAATTTTATTTTCGTTCATTAGGAGGCCATCCTCACTTCATAATATAGATCTATTGTACAGTAGTCTTGGTGTTCATTGTAATGCAAAAGCTGGCATTTGGACTGGTGAGGAGCTGGGGGCGCTGTGGTCACTGCGCTGGGGAATGTTCTTCTTTGGTGGAGTCGCCGGGATCGCTGCGTAAGGGAATGTTCTTTCGATCGCTGTTGTGCCCGGATTCCTTGAACATTCGGAGCAAGGTCCGAATCCGGACACAAAGGCGAGCGCTCCGCTTCTCAAAGAACATTCCCTTACTCCGCTCACCGCTCCTACACCAGAACATTCCCTTGCTCCGTTCCCCGCTGAATTTGCATTAAGATGAACCCCAAACCCTGTACGGGTTTGGGCAGCGTTTAGTCATCACTCATATTCCGAGTGATGACATGTGAAGAAAACTCCATCACTCAAATTACTAAGTGATGGAGACTGCCCCTATAAAATTGCTGGACGAAGCGAAGCAAGCCCCAATACTCTGAAGAAGCAAAGTTTATGCTTACGAAGTAGCTTTCTTTCAGAAAGCATTTAGCGTTCGCCTTGGTCATCGAATTTCATCCGCTAAAGCGGCTTGAAAACAAGAAATTCGAGACCACAGCGATCGGAAGAGTATTGGCTTGCGTATTGCGCGCACCTAGTAACGAACATACTCCCCGATTCTACGAGCAGCCTCAAGCAAACGAGCTTCGTCTTCGACCAGCGCAATCCGCACGAATCCTTCGCCTTCGCTGCCAAACGCTTCGCCCGGGATCACGACTACTCCCGTTTGATCAAGCAACCCGCGGGCAAACTCGCGCGAGGTCCATGTCGTTCCGTCACTGCGCTTCGGCAGCTTCGCCCAGATGAACATTGTTGCCTTTGGCTTCTCGACTGCCCAGCCCCCTGCTGCCAACGCCGCAACGAAGGAGTCACGCCGTTGTTCATATAATACGCCGGCTTTTGGCGGCGCAGAAGCAGACATCGCTTCTTGCAGAGCTGCTACGCCCGCTTCTTGTACGGCGCCAAATACGCCGTAATCGATATTCTCCTTCAGCTCGCGCAAAGCGCCTACCGCTTCGCGGTTGCCTGCTAGGAAGCCGATCCGGCAGCCGGCCATGTTGAAGCTTTTGGACAAGGAATGGAATTCTACCGCTCCCTCCAGAGCACCCGGTACTGCCAATATGCTTGGCGGCTCGTGCCCGTCAAAGGCCATCTCCGAATAGGCCGCGTCATGTACGACAAGCACACCGTATTGCTTCGCTTTTGCTAGCAAACGCTCGAAGAAAGCAAGATCGGCAACTGCCGATACCGGATTACCCGGATAGTTGAGCAAAATAAATTTGGCGCGCCGCCACACATCAATCGGCACCGAATCCAGCTCCGGAAGGAATTGATTCTCTTCCTTCAGCGGCAGCAAATAAGGCTCGACGCCTGCCAATGCCAGTGCCGCCCTATAAATCGGATAACCGGGATTCGGCACAATCACAACATCGCCGGGATTACAAAGCGACATCGCCAGATGAGATAATCCGTCCTGCGAACCCATCAGGGAGACAAGCTCCTTGTCAGAATCCAAGTTAACTCCGAACCGGTGCTTCATCCAGGCAGCCGCCTGCCTGCGGAAGCCGGCACTGCCATGCGTTCCCGGATAGGCATATATATCGGTACGGAGCGCCGCATCGCTAAGTGCTTTTCTAACAGCCTCCGTTGGAGGCTTGTCCGGACTGCCAATGCCCAGATTGATAATATCCCGGCCTTTGCCAGCGGCTTCGGCGCGCCACTCCGCAACCTCGGCGAAAATCGAAGAGCCAAGCTGGGACAAACGGTCAGAACGCCATGGTTTGTTCATATCCTCACCCGTTCCATACTTGCTCGTATTGTTCTTCCTTATAGCCAACCGTCACCTTGTTGCCGTCAGTCACAATCGGGCGTTTGATTAACATGCCGCTGGAAGCCAGCAGCTCCAGCTGCTCCTGTTCGCTCATGCTGCCAAGCTTGTCCTTCAGGCCAAGCGCCTTGTACACTTCACCTGAAGTATTAAAGAACTTCTTAAGCTCCAGTCCGCTGTTCTTGACCAGCACTCTCAATTCATCTGGCGTTGGAGTCTCTTCTACGATATGCTTCAGTTCCAGCTCATTGCCTTTCGCCTGCAATGATTTCACGGCCTCGCGGCATGTACCGCATTTCGGATATTGATAAATAGTCAGCTTGCTCATCTTGTGTAAATCCTCCTAGTTAGCAGGTTAATCTAATAATCGCTCATGTTAATTCTTGTTCCAGAGCCCATAAATCCGGTGGCAGCGCTGCTGTCCATTCCACCCATTCCTTCGTCATCGGATGCGTCAGCCCAAGCGTCTCCGCATGCAGAGCCTGACGGCCAGCGATCGTTTCCCACTCGTCAACCCTGCCTGACTGGAGTCCGTACTTGCCGTCTCCAATAAGCGGGCAGCCAATATGCTTCATATGAACGCGAATCTGATGGGTCCGTCCGGTCTCCAGCTTTAACCGTACCCGCGAAGCTTGACCTTCATCAAATACAGCCACCGTCTTGTAATGCGTCACCGAAGGATAACCTTCAGGCGTTACGATTCTGACATGAGGGTCGTCAGGATCGCGGTCGATAGGAGCATCCACCGTACCGTCTGCAGGTATTGGCTTCCCATAGACGTATGCGCAATAGATCTTCATAATCGTTCCCGCCTGCAGCTGCTCGGACAATTGCTGATGAATATATGGATTTTTCGCTATTACGACAAGTCCCGAGGTATCCTCATCCAATCGGTGCACAGGCCGGAACCGGACACGCTCGCCCTGTGTCTGCCAATGATGCACAATTCCGTTGGCAAGCGTATTGGTGTAATGCCCCTTTGTCGGATGGACAATAATACCCGCCGGTTTGTTCACGACAAGCAAATAATCGTCCTCAAACACGATCGATAGAGGTAGCTCCTGCGGCAAAATATCTTCCGAAATCTCTTCCTCCATCCGGATCGCAACCTGATCTCCCTCGGCAACCTTAGCCGTTGTATAGGCCCTTACGCCATTAATCGTAATTCCGTATTCCGTCAGCTTGAGCCGGGACAGAAGGGAGCGCGAGACGCCAAGCTTCCTCTCCAGCACCGTTCTGACGTCTTTTCCTGCCATATCAGCGCCAACCTCAACGGTCAGCGCTTTATAATAGCCTGCAACATCCGCTGCCGTCATTTGGACTTCTTGCGGAATACTTCCGCGCTCCGAACATAATCGGTGTCAGGCACGTCAAGCTTTGCATTAGCCGCTCTTGCCGCAGCGAAGAAGAAGTCTGACAGACGGTTCAAATATTTCTGCACTTCCGGATTAGCGGGATGCTCGGCGGCCAGCGTTACAACGCGGCGCTCCGCGCGGCGGCATACGGTCCGGCACACATGCAGCAACGCGGAGACCGAGCTTCCTCCCGGCAAAATAAATCTCGTTATTTCCGGCGCTTCCTCGGTATATTGGTCAATCATCGCTTCAAGTCTGGCTGCCGCCTCTTCCGTCACCTTCAAAGGCGCTCCTGGACTTGCATACGCCAAATCCGACCCGCAGTCGAACAGCTCCTGCATAATGTCTACGAGCAGCTCCGCCAAATCCTTAAGCTCCTCATGCCTTGCAGCCTCCGCCGCTGCCTGCCCGACAAAAGCATTTAGCTCGTCGATCGTGCCGTAAGCTTCCACGCGGATATCGTCTTTGCGTACGCGCCCTCCAATAAGAGAGGTCTGGCCTTTATCTCCCGTACGTGTATATATTTTCACAACTGATCCGCCCTTTCCTGTTAAGCTAATTCCTTACACTATACCATAAATAAACTTGCCTTCGAAGATTCCGCTGCTCACAAAAAAACAGGCAAGGACGTGCCCTGCCTGCTTCAAACATATACGTATTAGCCCTGATTCAGCTTACGGACAAATTGTCCGATCCGGTCAAGCGCTTCGGTAAGCTGGGCAACAGAAGTTGCATAGGAGCAGCGGAGATGTCCTTCGCCGCCAAGGCCAAATACATCACCCGGTACAGCAGCAACGTTCCCTTCCTCCAGCAGCCGCTGTGCGAATTGCTCGGAAGTAAGTCCGGTTGAGACAATAGACGGGAACGCGTAGAACGCACCTTCCGGTTCATGGCATTCAAGACCAATCTCGCGGAATCCCTTCACAACAAGCCGTCTGCGCTGGTTGTAAGACTCCATCATCCGATCCTTCTCTTCCAGGCCATGAGGGGTTAATGCCTCAAGCGCAGCGTATTGTGCCATAATTGGCGCACACATAACGGTATATTGATGAATCTTCAGCATAGCGCCAATCAGATCCTGATGACCGCATGCATAACCCATGCGCCAGCCGGTCATTGCAAAAGCTTTGGAGAAGCCGCTCACCAGAAGCGTCCGGTCCTTCATGCCCGGAATTGCAGCAAAGCTTACATGCTTCGCGCCATAAGTAAGCTCCGCGTAGATTTCGTCAGAAATAACGATAAGATCGTTCTCTTCAACGACCTTCGCAATCGGCAGCCAGTCCTCATAAGTCATAATGCCGCCGGTTGGATTGCTTGGATAACATAAAATAAGAACTTTGGATTTAGGTGTAATCGCCGCGCGCAGCGATTCCGCCTTCAGCTTGAAATTATCTTTCGCAAACGTTTCAATGCCAACGGCTTTGCCGCCGCTCAGCGTCGTAATTGGCGAATAGGAAATATAGCATGGCTCAGGAATGAGAATCTCGTCGCCAGGGCTGATCAGCGCCCGCAGCGCAAGATCAATCGCTTCACTGCCGCCAACAGTAACCAAGACTTCATTGGCAGGATTATAAGAAACAGCAAACGAATCGTTCAAATATTGTCCAATGGCTTCACGCAGCTCCGGCATGCCCGCATTGGAGGTATATTGCGTCTTTCCTTTCTCCAGTGCATAAACAGCCGCATCACGCACATGCCAAGGCGTTACGAAATCCGGCTCTCCGACACCAAGTGTAATTACATCCTTCCGGGTACTGACCAAATCAAAAAAGCGCCGGATGCCTGACGGTTTAATGCTCCGTGCAAGCGGCGACAGATACTCAGCCATCGATTGGCGATGATTGGATGTTACCTCGTCTTTAATCATAGCCTTCATCCTTTACGGCGAAATCATCAGTCGATGGTCACCTTCATGCTCCTCGAAGATAATTCCGTCCTGTTTGTATTTTTTCAAAATAAAGTTCGTTTTTGTCGACAGTACTTTGTCGATCGGCGATAATTTATTGGAAACAAAAGAGGCGACCTCTTTCAAGTTTTTACCCTCAATCTCGACAAGCAGGTCATATGCTCCGGACATCAGATAGACCGACTTCACTTCCGGGTATAAGTAAATGCGCTCGGCAATGCCTTCAAAGCCACGCCCGCGCTCAGGTGTAATTTGAACCTCGATCAATGCCGTAACCTTCTCGTCATCAACCTTGCTCCAGTTCACAACCGTTGCATATTTAACGATGATATGTTCCTCTTCCATGTAAGCAATCGCCTGCTTTACGCTCTCGACCGGCTCATTCAGCATGGCGGCGATCAGATCGGCGTCACGGCGCGCGTCTTCCTTGAGCAGCTCCAGCACTTTCAGCTGTAGTTCGTTCATCGTCAAACTCCTTCCAAAACTGCGGTTATTAAAATATTTTACAACGAATTAAAGGTTCCTGCAAAGAAAAAAAACGAAAGACCCCGAAGGGTCTTTACATGTAATAAGGCTGATGCGACTGGTGCTGCTGCTGTTGCTGGAACTGTCCGTATTGCGGGAAAGACGGCTGATTGCCGCCCAGACGCTGCTGCAAATACTGCTGCGTTTTTTGCTGGGTTTGCTGATATTCCTTCGTTTGCTTGTCAATTTCCTGGCGCAAAGCCGAAGATGCGGTGCTGTACATATTTTGCGACTGCATAGCCTGGAACAGGTTACCTTGCAGCTTTAGCGTGCTGTTCAGCAGATGCGTGAACATCTGGCGTACTTCGGGACAAGTCGACTCCGTTGCCGCTGTCGCATATTCACGGACAACTCGCTTCAAATCAGAAAGAACCGTGTAAGCCAAATCTTCATCCGGCAAATGGTGCTGTTGATACATTTGTTTGTCCTCCTTTAATTTTTCATTGAAAACTACTTCGCAAGACCCAATTCCAATTTATTGAGGCTGTGTAGGCGCCAGATGCTGGTGCTGCTGCAGCGCCTGCAGCAAAGTTTGATAATGCTGCTGATGGGTTTGCAATTCAGCCATACCAGCCTGTCTTAAAGCCGGGTTGGTTGCAAGGGAAGCAAGCAGTGCATTTTGTTTAATCAGCAAGTCTTCATTGGACATCGAGTCCGCGATATATTCCAGTTCCTTCGCGGTTAGAGCTTGAAGCATATAGTTTGTCTCCTTCATGCCAAATTTATGGAAGCATACGTATTATGGGCAGAAATTCCATGGATTATGTATGCTAATGGAGTTCCGATTTCGACCGAAGCTCTGATTCCTTCGTAATCCGGTATTTCACTTCGATAGTCAAATCTTTCGGTGTAGGCTTCCATTCCTCTTGAACCAGATGCCTCCATGCTTTATTGTGATACCGGTAAAGCTCATGCTCCAAATCATAAAGATCAGCATTCATGGCTAATCCCTTCAAAAAGGTATCCTCCATCTGCGCTTTTACTACCCGCTCCACATTAGAAACAAGCTCCTGATCCGTAAATTCGCTGGATGCCTCAATCAAATGTCCAGTCAGATTTGTCTTTAGCACAAATTTGGGCTTATTGTTTTCCCAGTTAACCTTAACATTGGATTTGGCCGTATCAATAACAACGGATGCTCTTCTATCATCAACCCGAATCGGAACGAGCGAACGCCTGAATCCTTCGCTTGTCCAGACCAGACCCTTGGATTTCTCTCGTGATACAAAGCCGACTGATTTTTTTTCGTTAAATAGAAACGTTCCGTCAATGGTTAAAAATCTCAGCCTCTTTTTGTTGTTCTCCCAATCTTCCGGTAAAAGGGATAGCGACGGCAGCTTTACCACCATTGCAGGCTCAAGCGCTCCGCGCACTAACGTCTGAAGCGTCATCGGCTTAACATAACTGTTCTGATTATTCTCGATATGCGGTGCGTAGAGCGGAGTCGTTAACGGTGTTTTGTTAAATAACATATCCATCGTAAACAAATCATTAATGTCCGTTTTGGTCCCAAATACAAGCGAATTGAATCTTGTAGAACTCAAGCGGTTAAGGCTGTCGATAATCTGCTCTATTTCGCTGAAAGCACGCTCGTGGATCACGACCGACTTCAAATGATTGAGCGACAGCTTGTATTGCGAAGAATCCATCAGGTTGAATATGGCGGCCAGATTGGTATCCCCTTCATGTTTCCCTATCCATATCGGGCTGCCTGGGGGCGGCGCGCCCTCCTGCTTGGCAATAACGCCAAATGAAATCATCTGGGCATACACGATAAAGTGATCGTCTACATAATCAACACCGATAGCAGAAATATAACTGACATCCTGAAGATTAACCTCGTCCCAGCAGCCTCCGGTTATCAGCATCGCACACAATGCCAAGCTGACTTTAAGAGTCTTCATAACCTTTCGCATGCTTGCATGAACCGTCATGGTTTCTCACCTTTGGCTCTGGACTTCCAAGACTTTTGCAGTAATCCCGTAATGAGCTCCCTCCATTTGATTGGGGCAAGCGGCTGCATATAATTCTGATTAAACGTTTCGAGCGAACACATATAGATCAGGATCATAAACACGCCAACGAAGAAGCCGAATATCCCAAAGATCGAAGAGAGGATTAACACGAAAAAACGTAAAATGCTCACTGTACCACTTAACGTCTGGTTCACAAGCGTAAAGGTTGAGACGGCCGCAATAGCCGCTGCCACGAGCATGGTCGGAGAGGTTATGCCTGCCCGGATGGCGGCATCCCCGATTATAAGACCGCCTACAACGGACACCGTCTGGCCAACTGGCCTCGGCAGCCTGACACCCGCCTCCCGGAATAACTCGAACATCCCCATCATAAGGAACATTTCCATCGTTGCGGATATCGGAAGTCCGATCCGGGAATTGGTTACCGTAGCCAGCAGAGTGAACGGAATTTGATCCGTATTATAAGCGGACAACGCTATCCAAAAGCCCGGCAGACAAATAGCAAGAACAAAACCGATAATGCGGAGTATCCTTTCAAGCGACACGTAATAATAGGGCAGGTGAGCATCCTCGGGCGATTTGATGAGCAGCGTCAGATTGCCCGGAAGAATAATAACGGATGGATTACCATCTACCAGCAGACATACCCTGCCTTGCATAAGCGATTGAACGACATAGTCAGGACGACCAATATAATCAACCAGCGGAAACAGGCTGTTCGGCCTGTCCGATACCAGTTCTTCCAGCTCGGAAGAGCTGTACAGCGCTTCAATATGAATGGCGTGAAGCCTCTTCCTGGCTTCTTTGACCAGAGAAGCTTCCGCTTTGCTTTTCATGAACATCATGGAGACCTCTGTCTGCGATTCGTTCCCGATTTTAAAATATTCCACATAAAGATCCGGTGTCCTTAGCCTCCTGCGAATCAGCGCAATATTCGTGGCTATTCCTTCAACAAACCCGTCCCGCGGCCCTTTAACGGACAGCTCCATTGTTGATTCTTCCGGCTGGCGGCCCGGTATGCCGGCGATATCAAAGGAATAGACGGATCGCGTAGCTTCATCGACGGCCATGACACTCCCCGAATAAAGGCTAGAGAAGAAATGCGCAATCTCCCTTTCATTGTCGAGCGACAAGCGTGCGCCAAACGAAAAGCCTTCTTTTTGCGATTGGTTATTTTCCATTGTGACCCGAGCATTTAAGTCGCCATCATGTTTGGGCTGACCAGTAATTCTATTTAAATTTGCAGCAAGCTTGTCCAGCTGTGGCAATAAAGCGATAAATACCGTCTGCATATCTACCATGCCGCTGCACATGAGAATGCGGAATACCCGCTTTGGATCCTCGCCGACCTCAATCGTTTGGTTGACGACATCGCCGGAACCCGCCAGCTCATCATAAATCATGTCCAGACGGTCACATTTGCGATCTTGCTCATTCGACTCGCGACTCATAGCTGTAACCCCCTTAAGCTTTCGGCTCTGCTGTTTTCCTCACATTTCGGAACGAAAGCACCCACAGCAGCAGCAAAAGGATGCCGAATACGATCCAGGCAACCGAGAAATAAGCGTGCATCAGAATCATATACCACTTCATTTTCATAAGAACGGTAAAGCTTGCAACCATCAACAAGAGAACGGTTATCAGCATGCTGATCCACTTATGCTTCAGCTTCTTGAACGGACCATAAATCTGAATCAGATAGAGCGGCAGCGAGATTCGGATTAAGGCACCAGAGAGCCATTGAAAGACCGCAAAGAAATCAACATGCTCGAAATATTTGCCGATCTTCACGAGCCGCCACTGGGAATAAGCCGGGTAACGCATGAGACTGGCTTCGTTTGGTCCAAACAAAGTGATGGCTCCGATCGTAGGACCAATCGTAAGCGTCATAAGCATGATCGTCAGAAGAACAAGATGCCATTTCTTAAAGCTCTTCGTCATCTCATGTTGGATGAGCAGCAGGAAGGACAGCTCCATAAAGGCGCTTAGTGAATGTACAGCTCCCTTGAATATCGGGGAGAACCCCATCTCGAGCATCGGAAGCAAATACCGGTAGTCCTTGACGGGCATATTAGCCGACATCACAAAATCCCCTAGTCCAACAACAATGGGAAGTAAGATACACGAAACATAAGCAATCGTGCGCAGTCCGTTCATAGCTGCAAACATGCTTATAAAGCAAAAGATAAACAAGACTACAATTTGCGGGGTCTCCGGCAAATAAGTGTTCGACGTCCAGGCGACAACATCCACTAATGTACCAAAGGCAACAAACAGCAAGGCGAGATTAATAATTGCAATAATCAGCCATACAAAAAAGGCCGGAATACGCTGCTTGAGCCACTCGTCAAAACGCACCCTGTTCATCTTGAACATGACCCGCTGCAGAGGAAAAGCTGCAATCGGAAGGGCAATAATAAGCGCGACCGGAATGCATAACCAGGCGTCCCTCTTAGCTTCGGCCAGCAGCATCGGAACAACAATGACATGATTAGCAAGGCCAACACTAAGCAGAGTCATCATAACAATTGGCCATAAACCGATAGGTTTGGAAGCAAGCTGCACAGACATTCACCTTCTTTCGTTCCCAGCATTCCCCCAAGGCAGGAAAGTAATGCATTTCTGTTCACGCACAAATAAGCCCTTTGATCGGCTGGTCACGATCAAAGGGCTTTGTTTGTTTAAGGCAAATGAATGGTTTTCACATGATCGTAATGGATAAACACCGACGATCCGCTCGCATCCGCAATTTCAAGCAAGTTAAGATCGATATTTTTGAGCACGCCTGTCTTTCTCGGGTTCTCCCCGAGATCAATAACAACAAACTGTCCCATATGTTTGCGAATCTGCTGGTCGAACGTACGGGCAAGGGTTAACGGTGTAGGTTTTAACGGGAATTGTTCAGCGGACAAAGAATATGGGGTTACATTAGCATTATACGGAACCAGGTACTTGAGATGACGCATTGAAATCATGACGGAATGGTAGATAGGAGAATAGAAGACAAAGAAATCATTCATAACAGCCGTAACATATCCATGGATAGATTGATTACCCGTAATATAGATTTCAGAGAACATTCCTTTGGAATTTAATAGAATTTTGCGAAAAGAGATGGAATCATTATAAGGCTCAAAAGGGAGCTCCGGTGTACTGCTGTAGTTCTGTTCATCATCGTAAATAACTCTCATCTGCTGCATGTGAATAAGCGGAATATAGAAAAACTGAACGCCATTATACAGCACTAATATATCCGGTCCAAAATCAATGATTTTCCCTCTTATACCCGCCTTCCCGGAAATTACGAGTTCAACCTGTGTATCTAAGAGAGGATGACGGTTCTTCAACTGCTCGACCTCCTTTTTAAAAGCGTATCCGAAGTTGATGCCAGGCACAGAGAATCATGCCCGGCATCTATCGGTTAGCCTTTTTTCGAGCGGTTGCTGCCACCGGATTTTCTCGATTTATTGCCTGTCGATTGTCCTTGCGCTTGAGCACCTGTTTTATTCTTGTTGCCGCCGGATTGACCTTGCGTTTGCGAACCTGATTTGTTGTTTTTATTGCCGCCAGATTTGTTATTTTTGTTGCCGCCGGATTGGTTGCTGTTTTTGTTGCCTCCGGATTTGTTACCGCCCGATTTGCCGCCCAGTTTTTTGATCGTTTTGATATGATCAACAAGGAGATATACAACTTGATTATTGGCTACAACCAGTGCTGTATTGCCTTGTACTTCCGCGAGGAAGCCTTCAATCTTCTCCGGTCCGCCCCAGTTGATTTGCACGAATTCCTTCGTTAATGCTCGAATGACACCTCTGAAGTTAGTGGCATTGATATAGTCATTGTTTACGCCGCCGCTTTTTGGATTAGCAAATCCCGTTACGCTTTTGACATGGTCGAGGTCAACATAGACAACACCTTCTCTTGTCGACAGCACCAGGTAGTCGCTTTTTACTGCAAGTAGTTTACCTTCCAGAGATTCCGGCCCGCCACGGTTGATTCTGACAAATTCGCCTACCAGGTTTTTAAGTTCGCTATTGCCGCTGACTGTGTTTCCTGTGTTTCCTGTGTTTCCAGTGCTGCCATTGCTTCTGTGGCTTCTGTGGCTTTTGTGGCTTTTGTGGCTGTTGTGGCTGTTGTTTCCTTGCTGCCAATTGCATTCGTACATGTAATAAATCCCTCCGATGATTCTTGCTTAATAGATTTACAACCGTGCCATCCAATTGACCTTCTACCACTAATAGGCTGATCTTGCTGGTGTTTCACTCTCTAGTCATCTACCATTGGTGACGGTTTGTAATATATCTATATGTATCCCGTATAGGAGAGGTACTAGATTAGTAACCATTTATGCGTTCAAAAGGTCAAAAAAAACAAAATAATGACATTTAGGGTGTCATTCGCCCCCTTTTCCGAATACGGTAAATAAGCACAGGAGCCTATCGGCCACGATAGGCTTTGATTTCGGTCTAAGGGGTGATGCCGTGGAACAGCTCCCAATTCGCAAAATTGACATTGACGAGGATGATCTGAGAGACCTCAAAAATAATCCTTGGAGTAAATCGTTTAAACCGATCCGTATTGAAATAGATGGTAAAGACTATTCAGCGACATGCGGTATTCGGGGCGGCCATACGCGTAATTACAATAAGAAGTCTTTCGAGATAAGACTGGACTGGGGCAAAACACTCCACTGGAACGCTGAGTTTGATGATCCTTCCATGATCCGCAACGCCTTGTCCTTTCAGTTCTTTAACTCAATTGGCGTACCGTCTCCAGAGACCAAGCATATTTCCGTTGAGATCAACGGCTATCCGCAAGGGGTTTACTTAGAGATTGAAGCGGTAGACCAGCGGTTCTTCAAAAAGCGCGGAATAGGCTTTACCTCCCTCATTTATGCCGTTAATGACAGTGCGGACTTTAGCCTGATTGATCAGAATACAAAAAGTAAGAAGGGCTCCTTATTCGACGGTTATGAAATCGTGAAGGGACAATCTAACACCAAATACCGTCTCGTTCGGTTCATCCGCAATATTAATTCCCTTTCAAGTAAACAACTGAGCGTTTATACCGCCAAGAGATTGGATATTAACCAGTATTTATTGTGGCTCGCCGGAGCGGTACTGACCGGCAATTATGACGGTTTCGACCAGAACTATGCGATTTATGAGCATAAGAATACCCGCAAATACAGGATTATCCCTTGGGATTACGAGGGGACCTGGGGGAGAAATTGTTACGGGAAGCCGTGCGGCAGCAACCTCGTACGCTTGCAAGGGTATAATGATCTGACCGCCAAGCTGTTTACCTTCTCATCCTGCCGCAAGAAATACCGCGTCATTCTGCAGAATCTATTAAAAACAGCCTTTACCGTTGAACGCATTGATCCTATCATTAACCGGATGTATAAGGAGATTACGCCCGCGATCCGTGATGATTTCACGCGTAAGAGCAGCTTTGAAACGTATCTCGATGAACCATCCTTTATCCTCGATTATGTAAGAGAACGCCGGGGACTCATAAAAGAAGCCCTTAAAGCTTGGAAATAAGCTTTAAGGGCTTTCTCTTCTTAAAATAGATTCATGCTCAAATAGCGTTCACCCGTATCCGGAGCAATACACAAAACGCGTTTGCCCGGTCCAAGCTTCCGGGCAACCTGCATCGCTGCCCATACCGAGGCACCGGAGGAAGGTCCAAGCAATAGTCCTTCCTCACGCGCGAGGCCTCTCATTGTCCGAATGGCATCTTCATCGGCCACCTGAATGATTTCATCATATACTTGTGTATTCAGGATTGCAGGTACAAAACCGGGGCTTGTACCGACCAGCTTATGGGGTCCAGGCTGTCCTCCGGACAAAACGGGTGAACCCGCAGGTTCTACAACGGCGATATGTATATGAGGCAAAGCGGCCTTTAACGTTTCTCCGGTACCCGTTATGGTGCCCCCCGTTCCGGCTGTAGCAATAAAGGCATCAAGCTTGCCTTCGGTTTGCCGGAGAATCTCAACGGCTGTTGTCGTGCGGTGAATATCCGGGTTAGCATGGTTCTCGAATTGATTCGGAATAAAGCTGCCCGGAATTTGCGCCTGCAGCTCCAGAGCTTTGCGAATGGCTCCGGGCATTCTTTCTGCAGCTGGTGTCAGGACAACGTCTGCCCCGTAAGCCTGAAGCAGCTTAATCCGTTCTGCCGACATATTGTCGGGCATGATCAGAATGAGCTTATACCCTTTGGCAGCTGCGTTCATCGCAAGGCCAATGCCGGTGTTTCCGCTGGTCGGCTCGATAATGGTGCTTCCGGGACGGATCAGACCGCCTTGTTCGGCGGCCTGTATAAGGGCTGCAGCGGCGCGGTCTTTCACGCTGCCGCTTGGGTTGAACCGCTCAAGCTTTACGCAGACATCAGCGCTTCCCGCTTCTACCAGGCGGTTAAGCTTGATGACTGGCGTATCGCCGATGAGGTCGGTGATGGTAGATACAATTCGTGGCATAAATTCTCCTTTTCGTGTAGATTTCAGTCATCCCATCGAGCTATGCTTCGCATGTCAGCTTCTGCGGTTGAAATTCAGGGACAAGGCGAGCGCTACGCTTCTCATTCATAGACACGCTACGCACTTTCGGACGACTGAAAACTTTAAAAGCACTTAACGAAATTTATTGTTGGCAGAAAGGAAGGGCCGGATAAAGAACCATCCGGCTATCGGAACAATGCCAACACAGAACATTAAAGTGACGATAGCCGCCGGTGTCTGCGTCATCGAAATGACAACAAGATAGGCGGCAAGGCCGATGACACGGCCTACAATGAGACCGGCTTCGCGGAGAACGATCAGCTCCTCGCGGTTTTTGGCGCTCTGCTCGGAATGACCGATCAGATCAAATACCCGCGATGTCATCGGGATAATGTATAGCGGGATAAACAGCGAAGTACCGATACCAAATATAAGTAACGTGCTGTATTTGACGTGATAGAACAGCGGAAGAATGACAAGTCCGATCATAATAGTGCCCGCCAGCATTGAGATCCTCCGGTTACTGGGTTTGAGCCGTTTTCCAACAAACCAGAAGCTGATTAAGGCAACCAGAGAAGTGATGAGGGAGAAGTTGCCCAGCTTGCCTTCATTTTTGGTTGCAATATAAATCACCAGTCCGATAAGGAACATAAATACGCCTTCGCGCACGCCTTGCGCCACCGTTGCTGCGAACATCCGCCGCCAGGGATTGCCGTTTTCCTTAAGCTGTTCGAAACCCAGGAACCACTTATATTTTTCACCCTGTACGCCCCGGTTCGTCAGCCAGAAGCTGCCAACGACAGACAGGCCAAAGATAACAAGCGATATGGTAAAAATCAGCTTGTATCCGCGCTCGCCCTGAAGGGTGGTGATCAGGAAACCCGATACCCAAGGGGCGATAATCCCCGATAACGCACCAAGAATACCCGCGATTCCGTTGAACCGGTCTCGGTTATCCGGTTCGGTGATTTCAAAGTAAACGACGTTGTAAGCCATCCAATAAAAGCCGAGCGCCATCCCACTTAACATGCCAAGAGGTATGCCGTAGGTTTTGGCCTGAGGGCCAAGCAACAATACCGTAAAATAAAACGCCCCCGACAGCACGATGCCAAGACGGAGGCTGTACATTTTATGATGTTCCTTCACCCATTTGCCTGCCAGCCAAAAGGTGATCCCGCTTGTGACGTATTGTCCAAGCGTGAACAAGCCGATCAGCATAAAGGACTGGCTTGCCTTCCAGAGATAGACCGGGATAAACGTTCCGGACAGCGCGCTTGCCACACCAAACAATCCTTGTACGGCAAGCAGCAGGATGGCTTGTGATCCCAGCCCTCCGCCTTGGCGTGAACCTGTGACGCTCCGGCCAACCGACCTGCTTGGCATGCGTCCGCCGGTCTTAACGCCATATTGACTCTGCTTCAATCCGATTCCTCCTAAAAAGAATTACCACACTATTAGCTTCGTCAAGGCTGTTTGTGTAATTCTTGCTTCGTAAGGATCAGCTAACAATGGTGATCCGCTGTTAGGTTTCCCGAATGAGCAGGGTACATGCTTGCTTACCAATAATTACTCTTTTGGCGTGAGCAATGCCAGCATCTGATCGCGGGCTTCCGGACCTAGAACCGTCGAGGTCTGGAAGCAGGAAGGGCAAATATACGTTACAGTCTCAAACGGCGATTGTATAACCGGTTTGCCGGTTGCCGCATGAATAGTCGGCTGAAGCGTTACGCTTTGTTTGCCCGCCTCCAGCATAAATTCACGGCATGTCGGGCATTCCGGTGCTTCATCCTGACTATCCGTGATTTGACGAATCGTCTGCTCCGCTGCAAGCCACGAAACATTCAATTGGCGGAAACCTTCATTGGAATCTTCGTTATAAGAATCATCCTGCTTCGCTTCTTCCTTCTCGTCCCAATCCTCTTCCCGATCATCCTCATCGCGGTCGATCCCGATCTGCATCGTCCGGTAGCCGCTCAGCTCGTTCTCGCAATGCGGACAATGTTTCTCCGGTCCAATCTCCTCATCCCACACAATCTCGGTGTAACACCATGGACAAATGTTTTGCTCTTCCATTACAATAACCTCCGCAAGCTTAATTGTTCATAATATAGATAACGCCTAGTCCAAAAAATATAATTGCAATCGCGAGCAATATCCCCCAAAAATACTTCATGACTGCCCTCCTAAAAAGAATTGCGAAGCAATTCTTAACTTCGAAAGCATACGCTTAAAGAATTGCGAAGCAATTCTTAACTTCGAAAGCATATGCCAGCTACAAAATAATCGCAGCTCCAATAACATAAGACAAAGAAATCGAAATAACCATCGCAATAAATCCTACAGCCCGGTTATCCTTTGCAATTTCGTCATCAATACGAAATACCGGGGTAAGAAATTCAAATAATAAATAGGCAGCAAGTAATATAATAAAGCCGAATATACCCCAGATCAGACTTTCATACACCGAAACATTTGCTTCAATCGAAAACCTGAAAATATTGCATATCCCGAATATTTTCCCGCTTGTCGCCATGGCTACCGATAAATTGCCGCTCTTGATCTCTTTCCAGCAATTATAACGGGTCACAAGCTCAAAAACGGACAAAAAGACGATAAGCGACAGCACTACCAGCGATACATAAACGAGAGATGCCGCATACGAATTGCTGAGCAGACGATCGACTTCATTACCCATCTTTATCACTCCTATTGCTTGCTTCCTTCCGCCGCAAGCTTGTCGACGGCGAAGCTACTTCAGCTCCGCCACCGTTACGCCTGCTCCACCCTCGCCGTATTGACCAAGACGGTAACTCTTCACCAGACTGTGTCTGCGCAAATATTGCTGTATGCCGGCACGAAGCACGCCGGTTCCTATCCCGTGAATAATATATACTTGGCCGAGTCCGCCCAAATATGTTTCATCAAGGAAACGATCCACCTCAATAATGGCTTCCTCCAGATTAGCGCCGCGAAGATCCAGTTCCATCTTCAAATTATCGTCTTTGGAACGTTTGAGGCTTGTCGTTTGTTTGGGCTGCTGCTTATTGACCTGCACCACTGTCTTAACCAGCTCCAGATCATCCAGGGCGACCTTCATCTTCATAATGCCAAGCTGAACGGTAGCATCCGAACCGCCAATCTCAACGACCGTGCCCTTCTGATTGAGGCTGTAGACCATAACCTCGTCACCTGCCCCAATCTTCGCAGGTTTCTTCGCGCTTCCTCCACCAGCCGGGCGCTTCTTCTTCGATGCAAGCTCCGGTGCTGCCTCCTCCAATTTGCGCTTCGCTTCTATAAGCTTATGCTCCTTGACGGAAGCCCCTTCTTCCAGTGCAAGCTTGCGCAAATCTGCAATAATCTGATCTGCTTCTCGTCTTGCTTTGGCAACAGCCTCATTCGCTTCCTCTTGCGCCTTTTGCAGCATCTTGTCGCGCTGTTCTTCGAAGCGTTGAAGCTCCGCCTCATGGCGCACGCGCTGCGCTTCCATATCCCGCCGCATAGACTCTGCCGTATTACGCTCAGACTCGGCGCTAAGCCGATCCTCTTCGAGTGAAGCAATCATATTCTCGACGCGAAGATCTTCTTCACTCACCTCACCGCGCGCATGATCGATAATCTCTTGGCTGAGACCAAGGCGTTCAGCGATCGCAAAGGCGTTACTGCGGCCAGGCACACCAACAAGAAGACGATAAGTCGGACTTAATGTCGCTACATCAAACTCCATGCTTGCATTTATTACACCTTTACGGTTGTAGGCATAAGCCTTCAGCTCGCTGTAATGGGTCGTCGCGATAATTCGGCTGTCAAGCTTATGGATATGCTCCAGGATTGCAATCGCAAGAGCCGAGCCTTCTGCCGGATCCGTCCCTGCTCCAAGCTCGTCAAGAAGCACCAGACTTTTCGACGTCATCGCTCCAAGAATCCGGATTATGTTTGTCATATGGCTGGAGAACGTACTCAAGCTTTGCTCGATACTTTGCTCATCGCCGATATCCGCATAGATGGAATCGAATACGCAAAGCTGGCTGCCGTCTTCCGCGGGAACGAACAATCCGGACATCGCCATAAGGCTTAGCAATCCCACTGTCTTCAGCGAGACGGTTTTACCCCCGGTATTCGGGCCGGTAACAATAATTGCCGTGAATTGATTGCCAAGCTCCACATCAAGCGGCACAACCTTGTCCGGCGCGATTAATGGATGACGGCCCCGTTTTATTTTGAGGAAGCCTCTGTCATTCATGCGCGGCAAGGTGGCTTTCATTTCATGAGCAAGCCGGGCTTTCGCATAAGCGAAGTCCAGTTTGCCGAGCAGATCCTGATTATACAGCAGGTCCTCTACATAATCTGCAGCGCGGGCAGTCAGCTTTTGCAGGATTTTCTCAATTTCACGAAGCTCTGCAGCTTTCGTTTCCCTCAGCTTGTTATTCATGGATACAATCGCTTCCGGCTCAATAAACAGGGTAGCCCCTGAACCGGACTGATCATGGACGATACCGCCAAAATGCGAACGGTACTCCTGCTTGACCGGAATGACGTAACGGTCATTCCGAAGCGTAATAATCGCATCCTGCAGCATCTTTTGTACCGAGGACGAACGGATCATCTGCTCCAGCTTTTCACGGATACGAGACTCCCCGCTGCGCAGCTCGCGGCGTATGGATGCAAGCTCCGGGCTTGCGCTGTCCATTACTTCACCCTGATCGTCGATGCAGTCAAAGATCGCATCCTCAAGCGGCTTGTGCTCGGACAATTGCTCGGTCAATTGGAACAGAAGCGGAATCGGATCATCTTCATGAAGAATGTCGATATGCTTCTTCACCCGCCGCGCTCCCCTGGCAGTTGCTGCGATATCCAGCAGCTCGGCCGGGTTCAAGGTCCCGCCAATCCGTGCACGGTGCAAGGACGCACTAATATTGACAATACCGCCGAACGGCGCATTTCCCTTCAGCCGGTCTGCCTTATAAGCCTCGTCTGTTGCCTGCAGCATGAGCTTGACGTCTTCCAGATCAGAGTTTGGAGCAAGCTGTTCCGCTACGCTTTTTCCAAGCGATGTAGCGGCATGCTGCACTAATTTATTCGTTATTTTATGAAATTCCAAAGTGGATAAAATTTTGCTGTCCAAGTGAACACTCCTCTCGCCTTTTTATTATAGCTGATCAGGGTTTAGGATGCACGATGTCACATCTTGTTTCATACATGTTTCCCCGATTAATGGTCATAATAGAACTGGGAAAAGAAGCGCACCATACTTAGGCTAACCTAACATAAGGAGGCTAACGATATGAGTTTTCTTGGTCATGTAGTCCGTTTTATCGTTGCAGCCATTGTATTAATGGTTGTAGGCTGGATCGTTCCACAGTTCAGTGTCGGCGGATTCTGGAGTGCTCTCCTGCTGGCTCTTGTCATTGCGGCGCTCGGCTGGATCATTGAAGGTATTTTCGGCAAAAGGGTTACCCCGTTCGGACGAGGAATCGTTGGTTTTATCGCCAGCGCAGCTGTCATCTGGATTGCACAGTTTATCATTGGTGGAGTGTCCGTAACTTGGCTTGGCGCGATTTTAGCCGCTCTTGTCATTGGGATTATCGACTTGTTTATACCGGTCAGCACCCCGTACGAAGCTGGCAGAAGCGATTACCGCAATCGCGACTAGGATCACAACCAAAAGCCCTTGTCCTATCGGAAACGATGGTCAAGGGCTTTTTCATTTGTCACGGGACTGTCACTGCAAAACTGCTCGGGATAAGCTACAATAAGGGAAAGAATTCTATTTTTCAAGTTTGTTATGGGAGGGGTATTGTTGATGAAGAAGTGGCTCATTTTTGCATCTGTGTTGTGCCTTGTGTTCGTCGTTGCCGCTTGCGGATCAAACAGCAATGGCAATAACGATGGATCAAACGCAGCAAGCTCGGATGTTGCAGACGTTGTCATTAAAGCAAGCAGCTGGGAATTCGATCAGCCGGAATATCACATCAAAAAAGGCCAGACGCTGAAGCTCGAACTAATCGATGGCGTTCATGGTGTTGAAATTGAGAAGACTAACCTTAAACTTACTCAAAATAAGGCAAAAACCGTTACGCTGGATGCCGGCGAATACGAAATTACATGCAATATTCCATGCGGCCAAGGTCATTCGAAAATGAAGGCCAAGCTTATTGTAGAAGCAGCTTAATAAACCGCATGTTGAATAATGAAGACCTCTTTGCGAAGAGGTCTTTTTTGTTTTCACGACATGGACGGACGCCAAGGCACATATGAATTATAATGATTCCTTTACAAAAGGGTAAGAAAGACTGATGGTCGCAGCTCTTCCCCTTACACCTTCCGGTCTGATAAGATGATTCATAAATCCATCTTGGCTGATGCTTACAAAGCATGAATAATCATTATAGCTTCGGACATGGCTATTTTGGGGATTATTCATTGGCTGATGCTTACGAAGTATGAATAATCATTATAGCTTCGGACATGGCTATTTTGGGGATTATTCATTTTAGAAGGGAATGATCTTATGAGTTTATTAAACGGACGGATTGCCATCGTAAGCGGTGCAGGTTCAGGACTCGGCAGAGCAACTTCCCTGTCATTCGCGAAGGAGGGGGCCGAAGTTGCTTTACTGGGCCGCCGCGAGAGCAAGCTGCAGGAGACTGCGGCGTTGATCAAGCAGACCACTGGGCGAGAAGCACTTATCATCCCTACCGATATTACGCAGGAAGAACAAATACAATCCGCAGTCCAGCAGGTCGTTGACCGATGGGGTACCATACATGTTTTACTAAATAATGCTGCCGTGCTTGAGCCCGGATCCGTATTAGAATTAACCTCAGAGGATTGGCATGCGCAAGTGGCGACTAATCTGACAGGACCATTCCTTCTGACCCGAGCCGTACTCCCGGCAATGCGCAAAAGCAAATATGGCCGTATTATCAATATAACATCCGGCTTATCCTGGAACGGGGCGGGCGGTTATGCCGCCTACAGCGCAGCAAAAGCAGGCCTGGAATCGCTGACCCGCACACTAGCCGACGAAGAGCATGAGCATGGCATCCTCGTTAATCTCTATAATCCAGGTACCTTGCGTACCGAAATGCACGCAACGGGCAAAGATCCGGCTGTCGTTACCCCGGACCTCAACCGACTGGCCAGCCTGCCGGTTGGCGGACCAACAGGCACCATCGTAAGCTACGGTTAACATGTTGATTAAGCCCGTTCCAATGATAAGTCATTGGAACGGGCTTTTTCGCGCACAGTTCCATCTCGCACAACAAAAGAGCCATCCGCTTGTAAGCGGATGGCTCTTCGTTATCCTATTTAACTGTGCTCGATCAGTTCAATCCATTCATTGTACTCGGTTTGAAGCTTGCGGTATTCAATCTCCAACTTCTCATGCTTCACGGACAGAACTCTTAATTCCTCGCGAAGAGCTTCTGTTTCTCCGGATGCTTCCTGATGCTCGGCTGACAACGTTTGCGAACGCTCATCGAGCATCATGCGCAGCTCAGCAGCCGCAGCCGCTTCCAGGCGTGCCGCCTCAAGCTGTTCGAGAAGGGACTTCTCTGCTGATTCGCGGGCACGTTCCAACTCCGTTAAACGCTCTGCTTCTTGCTTCGCCTGCCGCACAAGCTGCTGCTCGGCTTGAAGCTGCTCGCTTAAATTCTGGATTTGAGATGCCGCCGCCTCGATCTGCTGTACCGTGATTCGCTCCCGAGCCGCTGTATATTCAAGCTGCTCCAAAAGCTCGCTCTCGCGTTTCATTGAAAGGGTGAGCAGTTCTTCCTTTTCAAGTCCGCGTAGCTCTGCTTCTGACATCGCAGCTTCCAGCTCCTCGATTCGAAGGCGCAGATTATGCTGCTGTTCTTCCTGCTTGGACAGAAGCTCAGAATACCGCTCTTCCGCCTCCGACAGACGTTCTTCATAGCGGTGTTCGTATTGCTGTCTTTGCAGGTCGAATTTGCGATAATGCTCCTGCTCCCGTTCATCCCACTCCGCCTTAAGCTCTTGCTGCTGGCGTTCAAGCAATTCGATTTGCTCCAAATGCTGAAGTTCCAGCCATTCGGTCTGCTCGGCAAACTGCTTCTCGAGTGCGCGCAGCTGATCTTGATGACGCTGCTCCAGCTCGGTGATTTGTTGTTCATGCTGCTCCGCAGTAGCTGTCTGTTGAACTTGAAGCCGGTTTTCCAGCTCTTGCTGCGACAGTTGGGATTCCTCCAGCTGCTGCTGAAGTTCAGCGTATCGTTTCTCATACCGTTCCTTCAGTTCAAATTGCTGCTCGGCATGACGCAGTTCAATCTGTTCCTGCTGTTCTTGATATTTGCGTTCCAGCTTTTGCTTGTCTTCTTCGAATTGAATTTCCAGCTCAAGCTCTTTCTCTTCGAAAATAGCGGAGGCTTCGGTCAATTGCTGAGCCTGCTCTGCCAGACGGCGCTCCGCCTCACTATATCGATCCGCATGAAGCTGCTCAATAGCTGAGCGTTCCGCTTCAAATTTACGCTGCTGTTTCTCCATTTCATCTTGAAGAAGGTCAAATTGCTCCTGCAAATGCTGCAGCTTCTCTGTTTGTTCCGCAGCGAGAACTTCAACAGCCGTTTGCAAATTTTGCTGCTTGGCAGCTTGCTGTTCCAATTGTCCGATTGTTTCAAGCGACAGCGCATATTGCCGGGAAACTTCCTCCAGCTGCTCTTTGGCATCCGCATATTGCAGATCAAGCTCCTGCGCTTGCTGCTCCATCACCTGAATGGAAGAGCGCAGCGCCTCTTCTTGCTCCATCGCCTGCATCAGATGATCATCTGCAGCTTGGAGGCGGAGTTCATGCGACTGCTTGTCCTGGTTCCAGGCTTGCTCAAGCTCAGACACTTTAGTCAAGAGCCTTGTACGTTCCTCAATCCAGCTGTTACGGCGGCGTTCAAAATCAGCCCTCAACGTTTGTTCCAGTTGATCAAGCTGCTCCTGCCACTGCTGCTCCTTCGACTGAACAAGCTCAACGGCCTTGACGCGTTCTTGCTCCAGCTCTTCGGCAGCAATTACCTGAGCCAATGTCAGCTCATCTGCTGCTTCCGCCATTTTTGCGCGTTCACGCTCCAGCTCCTGCGCCGCTGCTGCTTGCTGCTCAGTAAGTGCTTGTGCCGTTCTTGCTCGTTCTTGTTCCAACTGCTCGGCCAGTAATTCCGCAGCTTTCATACGTTCACGTTCCAGCTCTTCCGCAGCCAGTACCTGCGCTAATGCAAGTTCATCCGCTGCCTCCGCCGCTCTAGCGCGCTCGCGCTCTAACAACTCTGCCAGCTCGGCGGCTTTTACACGCTCATGCTCAAGCTCCTCTGCAGCCAGTGCCTGGGCTAACGCTAATTCTTGCGCTGCCTTTGATTGCTCTTCAGTCAACGCCTCCGCGGCTCTTGCACGCTCGCGTTCAAGCTCTTCCTCAGCCAGTGCTTGCGCCAACGCTAATTCCTCAGCTGTTTCCGCCATTTTTGCGCGCTCCAGCTCAAGTACCCGTGCTGCCGCCGCTTGCTGCTCGGCAAGTACTTGCGATGCTCTCGCACGCTCGCGCCCGACTTGCTCGGCCAACAATTCTGCCGCCTTCGCCCGTTCGCGTTCGAGCTCTTCCGCAGCCAGAGCTTGCGAAAGTGCCAGCTCGTCCGCGGCTTCTGCCGCTCTTGCACGCTCGCGCTCCAGCTCCTGCGCCGCTGCCGCTTGTTGCTGAGCCAATGCCTCCGCGGCTCTTGCCCGTTCACGCTCCAATTGCTCTGCCAGCTCTTCCGCTGCTCTCGCACGCTCGCGTTCGAGCTCTTCCGCGGCCAGCGCTTGCGCCAGTGTCAACTCCTCCGCGGCTTCTGCAGCTCTTGCGCGCTCTTGCTCAAGCTTCTGCGCCGCTTGCGCCTGCTGCTGAGCCAATGCCTCTGCGGCTCTTACACGCTCACGTTCCAGCCGCTCTGCGAGCTCTACTGCCGCTTTCGCGCGCTCGCGCTCCATATCTTCAGCAGCCAGCGCTTGCGACAGCGCCAGCTCTTCCGCTGCTTCCACTGCTCTTATGCGCTCACGCTCCAGCTCCTGAGCTGCTGCTGCTTGCTGCTCCGCCAGCTCTTCCGCGGCTTTCGCACGCTCGCGTTCGAGTTCCTCCGCAGCCAGAGCTTGCGCCAGTGCCAACTCTTCCGCTGCTTCAGCCGCTCTTGCACGCTCGCGCTCCAACTGCTCCGCTGCTGCCGCCTGCTGCTGCGCTAACGCCTCTGCTGCTCTCGAACGCTCACGTTCCAGCTGCTCCGCCAGCTCTTCTGCCGCTTTCGCACGCTCTCGTTCCAGCTCCTCAGCTGCCAGAGCTTGCGCCAAAGCCAGCTCTTCCGCTGCTTCCACCGCTCTCACCCGCTCGCGCTCCAGCTCCTGTGCCGCTGCCGCTTGCTGCTCCGCCAGCAGCTCCGCGGCTTTCGCACGCTCACTTTCGAGCTCCTCTGCAGCTAACGCTTGCGAAAGTGCCAGCTCGTCCGCTGCTTCCGCCGCTCTCGCGCGCTCGCGTTCCAGCTCCTGCGCTGCTTGCGCCTGCTGCTGCGCTAACGCTTCAGCCGCTCTTGCACGCTCACGCTCCAGCTGCTGCGCCAATACCTCCGCTGCTTTCGCACGCTCGCGTTCCAGCTCTTCCGCGGCAAGCGCTTGCGCCAAAGCCAGCTCTTCCGCTGCTTCCGCCGCTCTCGCGCGCTCCTGCTCCAGCTCCTGCGCCGCTTGCGCCTGCTGCTGCGCTAACGTTTCCGCTGCTCTTGCACGCTCACGCTCCAGCTGCTCCGCCAGCTCTTCCGCTGCTTTCGCACGCTCGATTTCGAGCTCTTCCGCAGCCATCGCTTGCGAAAGCGCCAATTCTTCGGCCGCTTCTACGGCTCTCCTGCGTTCGCGATCCAGCTCCTGCGCAGCCTGTGCCTGCTGGTCAGCCAACACTTCTGCTGCCTTCGCACGCTCACGCTCCAGCTCAGCTTCCGCTTTTGCCTGGGCCAGCTCCAGCTCCTGCTCCAGCTGCTCTGCCGCAAGCGCCTGAACACGCTCGATCTCCTCCGTTGCCTCAGCTTGTGCTAATGCAAGAAGCTCGGCCGCTTCCTCCAGCTTCGCAGCAAGTTCTTCAGCTGCAGCAGCTTTCACCGCTGCAAGCTCTGTCTCGTATTCACTGCGGAGCTCTTCGAGATCGTCCTTCGACTTCTGCTGAACGGCAGCCAGCTCCTCGCGAAGCGAGATTTCCAGCCTGCTTGCCTGCTCCAGCAAATCCACCAGCACAAGACGCTTTGCTTCCGCGTCATGCAAATTATCGTTTTCACGGCGCAGACGGAACACTTCCTCCGTCATTTGCACGGCAGCAAGTACAGCCAGCTTTGGCATATCAAGACGAGGAGAGCCGATCGCGAGCTTTTTCATGGCATCGTCAATCGTGCCAGCTACCCTTTTAATATAATCAGCATTGTTGTGGCCTTTTAGTTTATATTGATGACCGTATATATCAACGGTAACAACGGTTTGATCAGTATCCATACTGGGTAACCTCCTATTAAATATGTCTCGTATCAAGTGTAACGACTGCTTCGTCCTATGGAGAGGCCGCATTCGTTTTTCATATTTTTATAACGTGCTAAGCAAATCAGACCATTTGCCTTCATCTATGTAACAAAAACCAGCAATAAAAGTTTCAAATCTGTGAAAAAACTCATCTTTCAGAACCTTTTCGAGGGAAAAAACACAAAAAAAGCCGCATCGAAAGTTCACAAGGAACTATTTCGATGCGACTTAAAAGGTTTCCTGCCTACTTTCTTAATTCTGCCGCAAAAGATTGTTCAAGCTCTGCAACGACTTTGCCATGCAGTTCAGTCACTTCTTCATCGTTCAGCGTACGGCCTTCATGACGGTAAACGAGAGACAAAGCAACGCTCTTTTTACCCGCGCCAAGCTTCTCGCCCGTGAACACGTCGAACACTCGAACGGATTCGAGCAATTCGCCTGCAACGGCCCAAGCCGTTGCCGTCAGCTTCGCTGCCGGAACAGACTGATCAAGCACAACAGCGATATCGCGCTGCATAGCCGGGTAACGAGGAAGAGCTTTGTATTCAATGTCGGAATCAGCCAGCTCATACAATTTACCCAGTTCAACCTCAACCACGTACGTATCAGCAATATCGCTCTCATGCTGCAGAGTTGGATGCAATTGGCCGACATAACCGATCGTTTCCGGACCATGCGCCGTATCCACGATAACCGCCGCTGTTCTGCCCGGATGGAAGTTCAACGGTTGAGCCGATTCATAACGCACTCTGGCCGTTAAACCAAGAACATCAATGACCGTCTCCAGAACGCCTTTCGCATCGTAAAAATCAACCGGAGCCGATTTGCGGTTCCACTGTGCATCTACGCGGTTGCCTGTAAACAGAACAGCCAAGCGATGCTTCTCCTGCGGAAGACGCGTAAGCTGCTCTTCATCGGTGTGGAAGACGCTGCCGATTTCGAAAATAGCAGAGGATTCGTTTTTACGGTTGCGGTTATAGACGGCCGTCTCGATCAGCTGCGCAATCAGCGTTGTACGGAGAACGCTGCGGTCCTCGCTCATTGGCATCGCCAGCTTGACCGGCTTCAGATCCTTGCCGGACAGGTCAGGGAACAGTTCTGTACGGGATGGGCCTGTGAACGAGTAGCTGATGACTTCATGCAGACCGGCATCGGTTAATCTTCTGCGCAGATCACGGCGGATTGCCTGCGGCTTCGTCAGCGCGCCAGGCGTTACGTCACCGTGAATTGGAGTCGTTGGAATATTGTCATAGCCGAACAAGCGGGCTACTTCTTCAATCAAGTCAACATCGCGCGTAATATCGCCGCGGCGCGTTGGTACCGTTACGGAGAACAGATCATTCGCATCCGATAGACGGTAGCTAAAGTGCAGACGATCGAAAATCGTTTGAACTTCAAGGCGTGAAAGCTCCGTACCCAGGTAACCGTTGATTTTCGCAAGAGTCACATCAACAACGGCAGGTGCAGCTTCACTCGCTACCACCTCAACGATTCCTTCTTCCACAAGACCATCGGCAAGCTCGGCAATAAGAGCAGCAGCACGGTTCAGGGCTGGAATGACGCGGGCCGGATCCACTTCCTTCTCGAAGCGGATGCTCGATTCGGAACGGAGACCAAGCTGGCGGGAGGTTTTACGGACTGTACCGCCGTCGAACTTCGCCGACTCAAGCAGAATGTTAACGGTCTTCTCGGATACTTCCGAGTTCGCTCCGCCCATTACGCCAGCAAGGGCAACAGCTTTCTCACCGTCCGTAATAACAAGCATATGCGGTTCAAGAGCACGCTCTTGATCATCCAGCGTTACGAGCTTCTCGCCCGGATTAGCCAGACGTACATCAATGCGGCCCGTCGTAATGGAATCCGCGTCAAAAGCATGAAGCGGCTGGCCGTACTCGAGCATAACAAAGTTCGTCACGTCCACAACGTTGCTGATCGGACGGATGCCCGCAGCGATCAGGCGGTTTTGCAGCCATTGCGGAGACGGTCCGATCTTAACGCCTTTAATGTAACGAGCGCTGTAATGCGAGCACTGCTCTTTCGCGCTGATCGATACGGAGATATGGCTGTCCGCGCGTTCAGCTGCATGGTTAACCGCAGGCTCTGGCAAACGCACTTCGCGGCCCGTCAAGGCGCCAATCTCATAAGCAACGCCAAGCATGCTGAGGCAGTCCGAACGGTTAGGCGTCAGATCCAGTTCAAGCACTTCATCGTTGATGCCAAGAACATCCCCAATTGGCGTACCTACCGGAGTCGCTTCCGGCAGCACAAGAATACCTTCCTGCTGCTCTTTCGGCAGCAGCTTGTCGTTAATGCCAAGCTCCTTCGCCGAGCAGATCATCCCCTGCGATTCCACGCCGCGCAGCTTCGCGCGTTTGATCGCAAAATCTCCCGGCAGCTTCGCGCCAATCATCGCAACCGGTACTTTTTGACCGGCGTCTACGTTTTTGGCTCCGCATACGATTTGAAGCTCTTCGCCTGTACCAACGTCAATCTTACACACGCTCAGCTTGTCGGCATCCGGGTGCTTCTCACGAGATTTCACGTAACCGACAACAACGCCGGATACGCCTTTATTCAAGGATTCCACGCCGTCGATCTCAATACCGCCGCGCGTCATTTTCTCCGCCAGCTCTTCAGCCGTGAAGCCAGACAAATCGATATATTTATTCAACCATTGATATGATACTTTCATCGCTTATTTCCCCTCCCCTTACATTCTCGCGAATTGGCTTAAGAACCGCTGATCGTTCGTATAGAAATGACGGATATCATCGATGCCGTATTTCAAAAGCGCAATACGTTCCACGCCCATGCCGAACGCAAAACCGCTCACCTCTGCGGGATCGTAGCCGCCCATCTCGAGAACGCGCGGATGAACCATGCCGCAGCCGAGAATTTCGAGCCAGCCTGTTTGTTTACACATCCGGCAGCCATGGCCGCCGCATTGCACGCACGTTACGTCAACTTCCGCACTTGGCTCCGTGAACGGGAAGAAGCTTGGGCGAAGACGAATTTGTGCCTGCTCGCCGTACATTTGCTGCACAAATTGAAGCAGCGTTCCTTTCAGATCGCTCATGCGGATGTTAGGACCAACCACAAGTCCTTCAATTTGATTGAACTGGAACGAATGCGTCGCGTCGTCATCATCGCGGCGGTATACTTTGCCCGGGCAGATGACTTTGATCGGCTTGCCGTTCATTTGCTGCATCGTCCGCACTTGTACCGGGGATGTATGCGTCCGCATCAGAATATCCTCCGTAATATAGAACGAATCCTGCATATCGCGGGCAGGGTGGTTCTTCGGAAGGTTGAGAGCTTCGAAGTTGAAGTAGTCAGTTTCCACTTCCGGACCTTCGGCAATGGAATAACCCAGACCTACAAACACATCTTCGATTTCCTGCGCGACTTTGTTCAGAGGATGTACAGCGCCAGTTGGCAAAGCTTTGCCCGGCAGCGTGACGTCAATGGTTTCCGCGCGAAGACGGTTTTCCGTTTCAGCCGCAAGGAATGCGTTTTGCTTCTCGTCAATGACGGTCTCAATAGCGGCGCGCACATCGTTACCCACTTGGCCGATAATAGGACGCTCTTCAGCGCTTAAGCCGCCCATACCGCGCAAAATCTCGGTCAGCGCCCCTTTTTTTCCTAAGTATTTTACACGCAAATCATTCAGCTGCTGCGGATTATCGACCTGCTGCAGTTCTTGCAGCGCTTCTGCGCGCAATGCTTCCAAACGTTCTTTCATCGTAAAATCTCGCCTCCATCATCGAATATCAAACCATAAAAAAAAGGCCTTCCTCCCCGTAAGGGACGAAAGACCGTGGTACCACCCTAATTCGGATTGCCGAGTTATCCCTGCTCAAAAATGAAACAGGCATAATCACAATCCCTCAAGCCCCGTTAACGGCGGGAACCGGACCTTCCCTAATTCGCTTTAGGCGTATGGCTTTAAGCGGTTCAGGCGTCTGCTCCGGAGTGAACTTCGGCAGCCTAATCCCGTAAAGACGCTCGCAATCCATGGCGCCTTCTCCCTGTACGGAAGCTCTGCTTACTTATCTCCATCAAAGCTTTGATGCTGTTGGACACAATAATCTATATTATATGCATTTCCGTATTTCCTTGCAACCATTCAATGCAGGACAAACTTATTTTTTGAGCAGTCCCTGCTCATAAGCATATCGGGTAAGCTGGACGCGGTTGTCGAGATGCAGCTTTTGCAAAATGTTCTTGAGATGGTTTTTGACGGTATGCTCAGACAACCCGAAGGCCGTCGCAATTTCCTTGTTGGACTCTCCCGTCACAACCCGCTCAAGAATATCCTTCTCACGCGAGGTAAGCGGCGTTGTCATGGCGGAAGGATCAAATGCACCCGCAGATCCTCCTGGCTTGATTGTGCTTGTCCCGTTCGAAGAGGCGGCCGAAGAAAACTCCTGCAGCAGCTTGAAGGCAATTTCCTTTGACATTGGCGCTTCATCATCCACGACAGCCCGGAGATATTCTCTCCAGGCGGAAGGCGAAAGGTTCTTGAACAAGTATCCTTGAGCTCCCCGCTTGATGGCTTCGAACAGATGAGTAATATCATCCGAGACCGTCACCATTACAATCTTAAGAGACGGATACAGAAACTTCAGCTGCTGCGTTGCTTCGAGGCCGCCCATGCCGGGCATATTAATATCCATCAGCACAAGATCGGGCAAAACATCATCAATCCGTGCAATTGCTTCTTCACCGCTTGCTGCTTCCCCAACCACAATAAATTCCGGATCCAATCCGATAATTTCCCTCATGCCTTCCCTTCCATGCGGATGATCATCCACCAGAAAAACACGAATTTGCGTTCCTGCTCCATTCATTTTCTGTCACCTCCTGATTCAATAAGAACCGTTGTCCCTTTACGTTCCGCACTTCTAATATCAAACGCCCAGCCCATCTGCTCCGCACGGTCCCTCATCATCCTTACGCCGTACCGGTCCTTTGCTTCAAGCTCGCTTGGCGGAGCCCCGACTCCGTTGTCCCTGACCTCGCAATAAAACCCCGCTTCGCCTTGCTCATGACTAATTACCTGCACTTCCGTCGCCTGTGCATACTTGCGGACATTCATAAGCGCTTCCCTGATAATCGCCTGCAGCTCTACCAGTTGTTTATTCGTTAAAGCACCCTCCGGCAGCTGCCAATCCAGATGAACGCGCACCCCGCTGTTTTGCAGCAGATCATACGCTGCGCTATGAATCGCATTCAGCCAGGAAACGTCCACGACAACGGAAGGCGACTGCAAATTTGCGATCGACTGCCGGACATCTTCGTAGACATGCTTGACCGTTTGGCGGATCTGAACGGTTGTTTGTCTTGCATCGTCATTTAAATCAGAGTGCTCGAGCTTATCCAGCTTAACCGACAACAGGAAGAGCGATTGGGAGATGCCGTCATGCAGCTCGCGTGCCAGCTGCTCCCTCTGCTGGAAAGCCGCTTTCGAAACCCGCTCCCGTTGAAGCGCCTCCTGCATCTGTTCCAGCTTGGCAAACAACCCGCGCAATAAAGTTAAAGTAAAGAGAAACACAAGAACCGGGGCCAGGAAGTTGCCCAGCTCCATTGAAATGTACGGCAGCAGGAAGACGTGCCGGACATATTCCCAGAAGCCAACCACAATCGTAGGGATCCATAGAATTAAAAATTTCAGCGATTTATAGGACATGGTGCCCTCCTAAAAAGAATTAGCACACAAACAGCCTGGGATTGGGCTGTTCGTGATGATTCTTGCTTCGTAAGCATTAACTTAAATGAATTGCGGATTTAATTGGCCGTATTCCGGCCAATTACAGCGATTCATACCTCGCAAGCGTTAACTAACGTTATAAATCATTAACGAGGATAACATTTCCCGGGTAATGGAAAAAGAACTCCCCTCCAAGTGTACTAGACGCCTGCAGAAAGAACAATTCGTATAAGAAGGTTCTGCCGCGAGCACAATGAGAAAAAGGGTATGAGGGGAGGACCTACCGGTGACAGACGGCCATTTCAAACTTGCAGAGCTCGCAGACCGCACTGAAGCACTTGAAGAAATTCGTCAATTGGAACAAAAACTGACCGATCAGATCGGCTCAACAATCAGCTTAATCGCTTATGAGTCTGAGGAAGATAAGTAATTAGAATAAGATACGCCTCCGCTATTGGCTTGGGGGCGTTTTTTCTATTGACAGGGAATCCATTTCCATTTATTTTTGTTGTACATACAAAATAGAAATCATCAAACAGCAAGGAGGGCATAGGATATGAGAAACGACGACATTGATCCGGCAGCTGCTGCGGACGATAATGAAGCTTTCTTGCACAGCTGTTTATATTTCACGGCCAATCGTCTGAGCAGAGCGGTAACGCGTATGGCCGACGAAGCATTTGCTACAACAGGGCTTGCACCCGGCTACGGTTATGTCATTCGGCTTTGTGTAGCCAAACCAGGCATTACGCAAAAGGAATTATCCGAAAAGCTGTATATTACCCCTTCTACTCTTACCCGGTTCATCGATAAGCTGGAGGCCAAACATCTTGTAGAACGCAAGGTACAAGGGAAAACCGTACTTATCTATCCGACTGAGAAAGGCAGGGAGCTTGAGCCCACAATCCGTGCCGCTTCCAAGCAGCTGCTAGAATCGTATCAAGCTGTTCTCGGAATTGAAGCAGCAAAGATGCTGACACAATCCCTGGAGTCGACTAGCGAGCAATTAGAGAGATAAAAGTGAGCGCAGCTCAACGGTCAACGTTCTGAACATTTTCAATCCGTTCAAAACAGCTCCAAACCATGTTCCTTAACAGGAACTTTTTTCGGAATAGAGTTGTATGTACAAACAAAGGATGAGGTGCGGTTTCATGAATCAGGTCAAAAGTAAATTTTATTACGGGTGGATTATCGTCCTCCTTACATTCATTACGCTGCTGGTGTCGGCAGGCATCCGTTCAATGCCCAGCGTGCTCATGATCCCCTTCCAGGAGGAATTTGGCTGGAGCAGAGGCGAAATATCCAGCGTTGCCTCCATCGGCATTTTACTATACGGTCTGGTTGGTCCATTCTCCGCCGCCCTGCTGCTTCGCTTCGGCATCCGCAAGGTCGTGCTCTTATCCTTGTCGGTACTCGCCGTCAGTCTCGCGCTTACTCCGTTCATTACTGCCTTGTGGCAATTTGATCTGCTGTGGGGGCTTGTCTCTGGTCTTGCGACCGGCATGATGGCGAATGTGCTTGGTGTAACGGTCAGTAATCTGTGGTTTGTCAAAAGAAAAGGGCTTGTTGTGGGGATGCTGACGGCAAGCGCTGCTGCCGGACAGCTGCTGTTCCTGCCGCTGCTGGCCAAGATGACCTCCGATTACGGCTGGCGGTATGCGATGTATACGGCCGTTGCAGGTATCCTAGCCGTATTTGTCATTGTTGCGATCTGGATGAAGAATCATCCGTCCGAGGTGGGTGCAGCTCCATACGGGACAGATGAGATTGTACAGCCAACGCCTTTCCGGGGTAATCTGTTCCTGTCTCCTATTCAGAATCTCGCTTATGCGATGAAAAATAAAACGTTCTGGCTGCTCGCCGGGACCTTCTTCTTCTGCGGATTTTCCACGAACGGCCTGATCGGCACTCATCTGATTGCGGCTTGCGGTGATCATGGGATGGTGGAAGTGGCTGCTGCCGGACTGCTTGCCATGATGGGTATATTCGATCTCTTTGGTACGACCATCTCCGGCTGGTTGTCTGACCGCTTCGACAGCCGGTGGCTGCTGTTCTGGTATTACGGCCTTAGAGGATTATCTTTGCTGTTCCTTCCTTACGCGCTTACTGCCACACCGGCAATGCTTGTTGTTTTCTCGGTGTTCTACGGCCTGGATTGGATCGCCACCGTGCCGCCAACGGCGAAGCTCGCCGGTGAAACATTCGGCAAGGAAAAATCCGGCATGATCTTTGGCTGGATCGTGGTGGCTCATCAGATCGGTGCTTCAACCGCCGCTTATGGCGCAGGAGTAATGCGCGACTGGCTCGGAAGCTACTCGCAGGCTTTTGTCATCGCAGGCTTCACCTGCTTCTTTGCCTCTCTGATGGCTATTCGCGTCAAAAGACATCTGACGGAACGCAAGGGACCTGCAGTTCAGGCCTGATTTGATTAAGAAATCTCGGACACTGCCTTCAATTGCAGGGAAGCGTCCGAGGTTTTCTTGGTCGGAAGGGCATAACCGTCGATCATCAATAAAAACTGTGGAGGTCATACGTTGGATTTACTCCAGTAAATTTATCCTTGCAGGCTGCCATCGCATGCTCAGAATGGATTACATCCAACGTAAAGGGCTATGAAAGGAGGATACCGGGCTACGTGAGCTCATTATGCTGCATCAATTCCAATGTCGCGGACAAATACCTGCTCTCACGTCGATTATGCTGGATGAAATCCAGTGTGGCGCTCACCAACATGACATATCTAACACCACTAGTGGATTAACTGCCATCCGTTATTTCCGCCCTTTACAACATTTCAAGCCAGCGAGAAATATCGGATATACTGCCATCCGTTATTTCCGCCCCCAGCGAAAATCCCCGATACAAAGAGCGTATCCGGGATTTCGTCCGCAAGAAAACACGGGTAAAGATCATCCGTGTTTTCTGCGTTACACCCTAAATTTCTCAATCTCCAACTGCAACTGTTCTGCCATCTGGGACAAATTCAAAGCAGCGCCGGAAATACCTTTCATCGCTTCCAACTGTTCTTCCGCGGATGCGGATACCTGCTGGGCGCCGGAAGCCGTATGCTCCGACACTTCGGTGATCGATTTCATCGATTGAACCATCTGCTCGGCACCGGCCGCCATTTGCTGAACGGATGAGGATACCTCCTGAATTTGGATCGACACGATATTCACCGACGTCTGAATGGATCCGAAGGATTCTCCCGCGGTATTAACCATCCCAAGCCCCTCGCTGACCTCAACCGTCGCTGCTTCCATCGACTGAACGGCTTTTTGCGTCTCCTCCTGAATGGTTTCAATTAACCCGGATATTTGCTGGGCCGACAGACTCGACTGCTCGGCTAATTTCCGCACCTCAACAGCTACTATTGCAAATCCGCGCCCATGCTCACCGGCTCTTGCTGCCTCAATCGCGGCATTAAGCGCAAGAAGATTGGTTTGAGTAGACAGGCCCTTAATGACACTGCTGATTTGTCCGATCTCCTGAGAGCTCGCACCGAGACAGCCAATAACTTGGGACAGCTCGTTAACCGTACGCGATATCGCCTTCATCTGCCCGATTACGGTCTGAATAGAGGCGGTGCCTTCTGCAGCCTTTGAATAAGCATCAAGCGTTGTATCCGAAACAATCTGCGTGTTACGCGCAATCTCCTGCGCCCCAATCGAGATTTCGGTAATCGTCCTGGATGCTTCTTCCACGGTATTGAACTGATTTTCTATCCCTGATGCGACGGATTGCATAGTGGTTGCAATTTGCTCTGTCGCAAGCGAGGTCTGGTCCGCACTTGCCGTCAGTTCTTCAGCCGATGCCGCTACCTGCCCCGCATTCGAGCTGACGGTCTGAATCAGCTCTCGCAAATTCCGGCGCATCTTCTTAAAGGAGACCGCCAAATCTCCGATCTCATCTTTGTTTTTCACATCCAGCTCCGATGAAGTCAGGTCTCCCGCCGCTATTTTTTCCGCAGCTTTGGACAGCTCCACTACCGGTCTGCTAATGATTCTGCCTATGTATAACGCAACCGCAAGCCCGATCAGAATAGCAAACACCCCAAGGAGCAGCATGGAGGTTTTGATACCCTCGATCTGCTCAGACGTTGCGGTGTGACCCTCATTCATAACCGTCTGCTGATAAGCCGTCAGTTCATCCATCTTGCTGTCAAAAGCCGAAGCAATCTCATGTCCCTGTGTAGTAAGCAGCATCAAATATCCTTCGGTTTTATTCTGGTCCTTCAGCTGCATCTCCTGAGTCGCAACTTCATGGAATTGATTTTCCAGCTCAATCAGTTCTGTAAGCAGTTCCTTCGCTTTCGCAAGCTTAATGATGGCATTCAGATCACCGCTTAGCTTCAGGAAGCTAACATGAGCCTCCTTGAAATTTTGGGCGGAGGATTCATCCTTTACGATCAAGTATCCCCGGGCATTCAGCTGCTCCTTCTTGATCGCAACGTTCATCTCCTGGATCAATAATAATTTTTTCGCCTTATCATCAATCAACTTCCCATACGCTTGATCCACCGAAGTTATTTTGGAATAACCGATACAAACAATTGCCGTCAAGATGACAAGCACAGTCAAAAAACCAATGAACAATTTCCTGCTTACGGTCAACTTCATTACTGCACCTCTTATTGGGTAATGGTTACTAAAAACGGCTGCGATTCATGCTGCTGATCGGAGATTTGTTTTTATTTCCACTAATTCCATAAATTAACGATATTAACATTCCTTATTTTAGGAGAATTGACCTACGATGATCTAGTACAAAATCTGGGATTTTTAGACTTTTGAAGCATAAAAAAAGAGAATATACCCAAAAGGTACATTCCCCGGATCCAACTTTATAGCTTATTTCAGAAATTTAACCAAGTCCAGCTTAACCTCTTCCACCCAAACATCCGTAATCTCGGCATCCCTGAAGTATTTCCAGGCTTCATAATAAACTTTCGTCATATAGACCGATACATCATACCGTCCCATAGGGAATGTGACCTTATAACCTTCAAAGAATTCTCCCGTAATACCATCTTCAGTCATAGTTAATCTCTCCCCTAGCCCTAGATCATGCCTCTACATAATATCTAATTTTAGGAGATTATGTGCTTCCAGTCTAGCAGGAAATTAACATATCATGAAAGCTTTGGTTTACTGGTTAAGTTATCCAAATAATCCGGCCAATAAGATCCGGGAACCGGCGGAAAACCTCGGTCATCCGGCCAAATATACACCCAGCCCTGCGTAAACGGATTCTTGTCATCACGAACCCAGACCCGTTCATAATCATTTTTTTCCTCGATGCCGTAAAACTCCTCCAGCTCATCGAGCAAAGCGAGTCCTGCCCGGTCAATTGTTAGCCATAATCCTTGAATAACCGAACCGTTCTTCCGGGCTGTCTGGTCCCTCACCGCAGCAGGATACGCCCCGGCATCCACCAATCTGCCCATGATCATACCAGCTTCCATTTTCCTGATAAAGGGTGCTGCGACAAAATGATTGATAAGGCCCGGCAGTAAAGAGCCGTATATGAATACCGTCACCGTGTCCCGTGAATGCATGCCTTATGACCTGCCTGGTGCTTGCAGGGTAATGCCGGCTTTTATCAGCGCCTCCCGGATACGGGAAGCAAACAGGGCTGCGTGAGGACCATCGCCGTGCAGGCAAATCGTATCCGCCAGTACACGTACCGGTGCACCTTCCGGGGTAAAAGCGATTCCCTGTAATGCCATCGCTACCGCTTGCGAAGCAGCCTCGTCTGCATCCTGCAGAACAGCCCCTCGCTTGCTGCGGGAGGCCAGACTGCCATCGGGCTCGTAAGTCCGGTCCGCAAACACCTCGGAAGCGGAAGGCATGCCGTAATACATCGCCGTATCCAGCAGCTGACTGCCGGATTGGCCGTAAACGATAAGCTGATCATCAATAGCCATCGCAGCTCTGACAATGGCTTCCGCGACCGCCTTATCCTGATTGGCCATATGATAAAGGGCACCATGCGGCTTCAGATGAGCAAGCTCGCCGCCTATCGCGCGAACAAAGGCTTGCAGGGCGCCTAGCTGATACAAGACAAACTCGTACACCTCAGAAGCGGTAACCTGCATTGCCCGGCGGCCAAAGCCAAGCCGGTCCGGCAGGCCGGGATGGGCGCCAATGGCAGCGCCGGCAGCCATAGCCTGCTTCACTGCGGTGTTCATCGTATGAGGATCACCGGCATGAAAGCCGCAGGCGATATTCACGCTTGTTACATATTGGAGAAGCTCTGCATCCTGTCCGAAGGAATAGATGCCATAGCCTTCTCCGAAATCACAGTTGAGATCAACCGTGCGATTAATAATTGCCATGCTTGTTCTCCTTTCGCTTATGGCTGACGACTGCGAATTGCAGCGACCAGATAGCGGATGTCCAGCTCCCGCCGGCGGTCCAGCCGCTGTGCTTCGTCCAGGGTGACAAGCTGAAACCGGATGGCATCACCCGGTTTCGCTTGGGCCAGAAGCGGCATGTCGACTGTCGCGACATGCGCGATTTTGGGGTAGCCGCCGGTCGTCTGGCAGTCGGCGGCAAGAATAATTGGCCCGCCGCCGGGCGGCACCTGCACGGCGCCGGGCGTTACCCCGTGCGAGAGCAGCTCCGCACGGGACTGCCTTATGAGCGGGGTGCCGGTCAGGCGGCACCCCATCCGGTCCGAGGCGGGAGCGACGGCATACCGCTCCCGGAACAAGGCTTCACGGGCAGCTTCGCTAAACTGCCCGTATTCGCTCCCCGGCATCGCGCGAAGCACGATGCCGTCTTCGCCGTCGCCGCCGCCGTAGGCTCCCGGCGGCGCAAACCACGGCGCGGCAGCCCATGGCAGGCGGCGGCCGGCCGCTTCCGGCGCTGTCGCGGCGGCGGCTTTGCCCTGCCGCGACAGCGCCGTGGCCCATGCAGCTGCCCACTGGAACGGGGCAGCTGCGCCCTGCCCTGCGCCGCAGGGCAGGGCATCGCCGGCGGCAAGTCGCCGCCCGGCCAGCCCGCCCAGCGCGGCGCGCACATCCGTGCTGCGGCTGCCGAGCTCGCGCGGCACGCCGAAGCCCCCCGCTGCCGCTATGTATGCGCGGCAGCCGCTGATTGCGCCGCCAAAGCGGAGCACCGCGCCGCGCGGTACAAAGACCGGCCGCCACATCGGCAGCTCTTCGCCATCGATGGTTGGCTCCAGATAAGCGCCGCAAACGGCAATCAGAAGATCTGTCTCCACCTCAAGCTCCGGTCCAACAAGCGTTATCTCAAGTCCTGCTGCCCCTTCCTCGTTGCCAACGAGAAGGTTGGCCATCCGGAGGGCATACCGGTCCATCGCTCCGCCCGTTGAAATGCCGGAGGAACGATAGCCTATTCTCCCCAGATCCTGAACCGTCGTAAGCAGGCCTGCTTTTACCACCTTCATGCCATGAGCACTTACCGTTTGGATTCCCATTCCAACTTCCCCTCTATTCCTTCGATCCGTCGTTAACTGTCATTGGAGACAGGAATAAATCTGATGCGGTCACCTGCTCGAAGCAGCACAGGCTCCCTTCGTTCCTTGTTGAACATCACAATTGGCGTATACCCGATAATCTGCCAGCCGCCGGGAGTCGCGAGCGGATAAATCCCGGTCTGCTTCCCGGCAATACCAACAGATCCCGCAGGTACTACGGCGCGTGGAGCTGATTTGCGCGGCTGCTCCAGCTTCTCTGGCAGACCGCTCAAATATGGAAAGCCCGGCATAAACCCGATCATGGCCACCGTATATTCCACCTTGGAGTGCTCCTCGATGAATTGATCCGCCGTCAGACCCGAGCGCGCTGCCGACTCCTCCACATCCGGGCCGTGTTTCCCTCCGTAATAGGTAGGCAGATCAATCCTGCGTCCTTGTATCTCCCGTTCAGCCGCTGCCCTTCCGTCCTCCATAAGTGCGGTCAGCTTCCGTTCCGCCAGCTGATAGGGCAGGAGACTGCCGGGTTCCGGTCCGTTCTCGATCTCCAGCCACAGTAAAGCAGGGTCGTACAGAACCGTTACCGTCTCGTAAGCCGGAACAATGTCAATCATCCACGCTTCGGCTTGCAGCTTCAACTTCCATGCAAGGTCAGCCATCTGCTTCCAGCCGTCCGCGCCTGCCGTGTCATCCTGCTGAAGGACGATTGCACGGTCACCTAGCGGTGTTACCTGAATTGACATGATCTGCACCCCCGTCGTTAGTCTTTTACCCATTGTAAGAGAAATCCGTTATAACGGCCATCCTATAACAGAAAAAGAAGTGCCCCTCGGGACACCTCCTCTTAGCTGAAGCACAATATTTCTGTCTGATTTGGCTATTGCTGTCCGCATCATTGCACATACCGGTTGATAACCTCAACCAGCAGATCATTCAGCAGCTTTGTCTCATATTCGCCTACTGCCGGCTCCAGGTGATCACTGCCAATCCCGCTGTCGTCCGTCAGGAATAAATAGGTTCCTCCGGTTGCAACAGCCGCAAACCGCAGCAAGTACTCTGTATCCACGTCAACCCCGCTTGACGCGACCGGAATAATACGAATGCCTTCCTTGGCCGCTTCCGTTATCGCGCTATGCATTTCCTGCAAAATCTGAGTCTCATGATGAGGCGGTGCGTCAAGCACAAGGAAGAGCAGTCTGGCACGCGCATCCTCACTCCATTTATGCCCGCTGACGGCATCCCGCAAAGCCTGCTCTACCGCTTCGGGATAATCCCCGCCTCCCTGCGCCTTCTGCATGGCGATAAGACGAACCGCTTGATCAATATTGGCTGTAAAAGGATTCGACTTCACCACATAGTCGTCATGAATGTCACGGTAAAAATTCGAGCTCATCTTTATATCCAGCTGATTCGCATGCTGATCCCCCACCCGGGTAATTACATCCTTCAGTTCCGCTTCCAAATAGTCCATTTCATCCTGCATGGAGCCCGTCGTATCCACAACGAACATAACATCAACCTGATCGGAGACCGGCAGCTCGCCGTCTAGATCGATCTTCAAAGCTCCTTGACCCGGAACTTCGATATTGGATACCTTTTTCTTCTGCTGTTCCGCCATCACTTCCACAGAGTAACGCGTTCGTTGATTAGGCTGCTGATTATCCGGGAACAAACCGGCGAACAAATACGCTTTGCCATCGGCATTAGTTCTGGCTGACCAGACTGTCTCCTTCTGCTGGCCGATCAGCTTCACGGTCGCGTCGGATACAGCCTTGCCGTCCGAGGTTACCAATACCTCCAGCCGATTAAAGAACTCAAAGCCCCAATATGTTGAGCTGTCACTGCCTTCACGGCTGTTCAATAAATTGTTGAACCTCTCCCAAGCGGCAAGATCATCCCACTCGCCGGCCGTGAGCTGCCCTGCCTGAATCGGAGCATCTGTCCGTCCCTGACGGCGCACCTCTTCCTTGTGAGCTTCCGGTTCCTCGGCCGTATCCTCCACCGTGTTCCCCCGGTCGTCAGCAGCTGACTCGGATGTGCCGGTATCCGTCCCTGGGGCTGAATCACCTTTGTTGGCAGCTGCGTTATTTTCGCTAGAAGAAGAACAGCCTCCTAGAATAAGCAGAATAACGAACAGCGAAAAAATCATGGTCATGAGCTTGCTTCTCGTATGAACTCTTAGCATTTTCCACAACCCCCTTTTTTTTACTATTAGACGCTAGGGATTGGATGATTGTTGCATTAACCGGCGATCAACATTACAATCAATAGCAGGCATCCCGGCAGACGATATCGGAAGCCGATCTATGCCAGTCATGGAGGGCTGCACGAATGGAAATTATTCAACTAAAAGACATTGAGATTGTATACCAGCAGCAGATGAAGGAGCTTCCGTTTCAATCAGCTGAGCTGGTACTGGTGTCGGATTACGGATCGAGGCTGTGGTATGTAGATGTGAACGGCGTAGAAGATGCCGAGCTGCTCCAATGGTTTGGACAAAGCGAGGATATTCGGGTCGAGCTGTACGCAACAGCAAAAGACGGGCGAACCTTTAACGGGACCGCTTATCTTCATCCGAACGAGCCGCATCAGGCTGCTGCCCTTCGAGGAGACGGAGAGCTCCGCGAAACCTAAAAAGCCTCTTGTACATATGGAAGGAGAACGAGAACAACATGACTATTACTTCAAGACTGATTACGAGCGAACAAGATCTTCAGGCGGCCTTTGATATCCGCAAAAAAGTATTTGTGGACGAGCAGGGTGTACCAGCGGAAAACGAATACGACGAATTCGACGAAACTGCCAAGCATGTTCTCGTCCTATATAATGGCGAGCCCGCAGCAACAGGCCGCCTTAGAGATGTGGATGGCGTTGCGAAGCTGCAGCGGATCTGCGTCCTCGAGTCCCACCGCAAATACGGTCTCGGCCGTGCCGTTGTTGAAGCTTTGGAGTCTATCGCCCGCGATGAAGGTCTCAAGGAAGCCAAGCTGAACGGCCAGACTCACGCCGAACCTTTCTATTCCAAACTCGGCTACAACACCGTATCCGATATCTTCATGGAAGAGGGTATCCCCCACGTCACCATGAAAAAGACGCTGTAAAATCTGCTTTCCCAAGGAGTTGCCTGTTACTGGCAGCTCCTTTTCTTTTGCCCTTACTTAATCTCTAGCCAATCCTAATCACGCTATTCACCCGCTCGCGCGAAATACTCACACATCCGAGCGCCTGATTACTCATCAGGCGCCAACCACCGCCTCCCCCCAAAAAGGGGCTGCCTATTTTTAGGCAGCCCAGTTATTTGGGTTTGTGTGTGAAGGTTGAGTGCGAAGAGAGGTATTGTATCTCCTGAAGGAGCGCAGCGTCTGCCTTTGCCATTCTGAATACTCGTTAGACGAGTAAATTCAATATTCAGAATGGTAACACCAGCCGAAGGTGATACAATACCGTCCTGAGCATAAATAAATCCCCCTGAGCAGCATTAACCAAATAAAAAAAGCTGCCTTAACCAAGGCAGCCCCTACCACTACTTGCTATGAGCAACTTCCGGAGTCGTCAAACGATCGTAGAAGTCCACGCAATTATCTTTGTCTTCGGAATCGCGAAGCGCCATTGCCGAACGCGGATGCTCGTCCAGCATTCCTGTGATCATGTAAGGAATGATGTAACCCCACTCTTCTTTCTCACGAAGCGGAATCATGTATTTCTCGATCATATCGAGAACCGGGCGTACGTTGTATTTCGCATTTTGCAGATTAGCTACGAGCAGCTCCGTGTTGCAGTTCCCTGCCGCGCGGCCCATGCCGTATACGGAAGCATCAAGCAGTTCGATGCCCTTCTCAGCAGCAATCAGCGTATTGGCGAAAGCAAGCTGCATGTTGTTATGCGTGTGGATGCCGAGACGCTTGTTAGGCAGATGATGCTGGAATTTATCGATCAGGTAGCTGTAGTCGTTAGGCTTCAGGCTGCCGTACGAGTCAACGATGTAGACAACGTCTACTACGCTTTCCTTGATCAGTTCGAATGCTTCAATCAACTGGTTCTCCATTACATTGGAGAGCGCCATGATGTTAAGCGTTGTTTCATAACCGCGGTCATGGAACAGCTGAACCAGCTCAAGAGCCTTGTCCACGTCCTGGATATAGCAGGCTACGCGAATCAGGTCAAGCAGGCTTTCACTGCGCGGCAAAATGTCATTCTCGTCTACACGTCCGATATCGACAAGAGCGGACAGCTTCGTATTGCCTTTGTTCGGGATGACCTGCTTCAGGAAGTTGTCGTCCAGGAAGCGCCAAGGGCCTGCCGTGTCAGCGCCTTTCAGCAGCTTTGGCGAGTTTTTATAACCGATTTCCATATAATCTACGCCGGCTTCGTTCAAGGTTTTATAGAGATGTTGAACGAATTCAACGCTGAAATCCCAGTTGTTCACAAGTCCGCCGTCGCGGACCGTACAATCGACAATTTTACAATGGCTAGTTTTCGAGTTCATGTCCTTCTCCTTCTGGTTCGTTTATGTTACATCCAATCATACTTGAAATGGATGAGGAACGCAAAATAATTTTGTCGTTTTTTGGATGATCTTCAGGCTTCCTGCAACAGCTTTTGCGCCACCCGCCGGTAGTTTTTCTGGAACTGGTCCACCTCTGGCAGCATCTGCTTTCCGCCCGGCCCCCGAACCATTGCGACATCATCTGACTTAGCCAGTATTTCCAGGAAACGATCCGCCATGATGCCGGTTACGGAATTCGGATTTTCATTCGACAGCTTCACGTAGCTTGCTTTCACTTCCGGTACCAGCTTTAAGGTGCCCGAATCGAAAATCGGAGTATTCGCAAGCCCTTGTATATACATGCGTAGATAGCTGTCCAAATAAATGCCTTCCACTTCCTTATAATCCGGGGAATCCGGATAATCGTTAAGGAAGGTTTCCGCCATAATCGCCCTGTTGGCAAGCTCATCCCAAGCAATGACAAGTCCGGCATCCATGGCCGCCGGCTCGCTTGATTCAGCAGCCTTCAGGGCAATATAGCTGTTTAACGGCTTGGACAAGTACATACTGTATTTCTGCTGGTTGCTGTAGTCCACGATCGGATAGATGGTTCCTTCTACCCATACAAGCTTGTAGCCGCCGGATAATTTGGTCACAACCAGCTGTCTGACCGCCTCATCTTGAATGGATGCGGCATTTGCTGATGTAATCGGCCAATCCATCTCCGTCAGCACATTTTGCACATTCTCACCAAAGAATGCCTCCTGGGAAGTTTGCAGGTCTTTGCTGTAGAAGGCATACAACTCCCGTACCATCTGATCCGCATGATTTTGCCCTGCCTTGTTCAGGTTCTCGTTCAAGAAGGATACAATGTCAGAGGCTTCCTTGGCCGTGCTGACCACCGTATTAAATTTATGTATGAGAGCATCCTGCTCGGAGCTTGTTTCAACTGCCTCCTTCGCGTCTGCCTCTGTCGTTGTCCGTTTATTCGGGGCGGCCTGTTCATTCCGCTCAGCTGTGCTGCAACCCATCAATCCGATGGTGATGCCTATCGTCAGCAATATATATATAGATGGTTTTAGACGAGATTTCATATACACCCAACCTTCCGTTCCATATAGTGTATGCCAGATTGAGCATATCCATTAGACGACATGACAGATCGATTGGTTTCGGTCAGCAAATAAAAAAACAGGCCGGAATATCCGGCCTGTTCCTTATTTTACCGCGAGCTCCCGCTCGAAATGACCGGAACGGGCAACCTTCGTAGATAAATATTTCTCATTATGAACGGAGGATTCTCCCCATAACGGTACTCGGGAAACAATGTTCATCCCCGCGGCGCGCATGGCTTCCACTTTACGGGGATTATTCGTAATAATGGATACCGGAGCTTGGCGAAGCAGCTTGAGGACATGAATGGCCTCGCTGTAATCACGGGCATCCTCGGCAAAACCAAGCTCAAGATTCGCATCCACGGTATCTAGACCTTCCTCTTGCAGCAGATAAGCCATCGCTTTGCTGAATAAGCCGATTCCACGGCCTTCGTGGTTCGCCAGATAGAACAATGCACCTGCTCCATTAGCAATAATCATCCTCATGGATTGCTTGAGCTGGAAGCCGCAATCGCAGCGCTGACTGCCAAAGATATCGCCGGTGTGACAAATGCTGTGCATTCGGATGAGCACTTCTTCCTCTTGCTCGAAATCACCGTAGACCAATACACTGGATTGCTGAAATTCCGCGTAATGAACGTTATTCAGTTCCGTGATCAGTTCTTCAACGGATTCACTTTTCTGAATATCACGACGCAGCCAGCTGTACCACTGGAACGTGACAGTCTCTCCGTCCAGCTCGACAGGGAGCTTGATTGGACCCACAACATGGATCGCATGGTCACCATTGTCGATTGTTTTGATTTTATTTTTTAATATCGATAAGATATGTTGATTAGACATATACCGCACCTTCTTTTTTAGCTGAATAATAAACCACGTATGATTGACCAAATTCTTGCAGTAGATACCAGTATATTGAGAATTGTGCAATCGCGCAACAGGCTGCTGGTTCATCCGCATATGGCCTGCTCTGGATACAATGGAAATCATTGCAGAAACTTCGTTACTAATAGTAACTAATTATAAATTCATAAACAAGTGACGTCAAGTTACAAGCTCTACAAAAGTTTGCTTGTATTCAATTGTTATTGTGACTATAATGGAGTGGAAATCAATCGAGGTGATCGCTATGGAGCAATCTGACCTTTGTCCGCGCGTGCAGAAAGGGATGGATCTCATTGGAAAACGTTGGGTCGGCCTAATTATTTATCAGCTGTTAGCCGGACCGCAGCGTTTCTGCGCAGTTCAAGCCGCGCTTCCCATCAGCGGCAGGCTGTTATCCGAACGTTTCAAGGATTTGGAAAATGAAGGGATCGTCACCCGCGTGGTCTATCCGGAAATTCCCGTCCGCATCGAGTATTCCCTAACAGAGAAAGGGCGCGCCCTGGAGCCTGTCGTAAGGGAAATACAGAAGTGGTCACAGGATTGGATCAGCAAGGAGCAGGCAGCTGTCCTTTCTGAATAATACAGTTCTTATTTATAGTAGCTTGTCCTCTCCATTATGGAAAGGGCGGGCTTTTTTCTTTATATATCAATCGCGGATTTATAGATTAATAGATTCATATGACCAGTACGTCCCAATAATAAGGCTCATATAAATATACTATCAATATCTGCTAGAGATAGTTGTAGTAGAAAATCGCGATGAAAGGAGGAAGGAAACCGCAAAAGCATCCAGTCTGAAATGAGGTGATTACAAATGGTAAATTCCGCTGCGGTTTCAATTACATTAATCTCGTTTGCCTTTACTTTACTGCTTATCCTCTGGAGACCAAGAGGTCTCAACGAGGCTGTGCCTGCAACCATAGGTGCGGTACTCGTTATATTAAGCGGTGCGGTATCCCTCCAGGATCTTGTTCAAATCAGCACAACAGTAAGCGGAGCTGCGATAACGATTATGGCGACAATCGTCATGGCGATTGTCCTTGAAAGCTTTGGCTTTTTTATTTGGGCAGCCGAAGGACTAGCTGTACGGGCACGTGGCTCGGGGATCCGTTTGTTCTGGTATGTCAATCTCCTATGTTTTCTGATGACCCTTTTCTTCAACAACGACGGAAGTATCCTCATTACAACCCCCATCCTGTTAATCATGCTGCAGCATCTTGGCCTGAAGAACCGTCAGAAGATCCCTTATTTAATATCCGGAGCCTTGGTTGCCACCGCTTCCAGCGCGCCAATCGGTGTCAGCAATATCGTCAATCTGATTGCTCTGAAGATCGTTCATATGGATTTGTACATGCATACCTTAATGATGTTTGTCCCTGCAAGCCTTGGCCTGGTATTTCTGGTTACCTTAATGTTTTTTTACTTTTACCGCCAGCTGCCCAAAAAAATACCGAAGACGTTCACGATCCCGCGCCATCCGATTACAAGCCATCCTCTCAGCCATTCCTCCGATGAACGCTCCAGCCGCATATACAGCAACCGCTTTATGCTCAACATTTTATTGTTTGTGTTTGCCGTTCGAATCAGCTTGTTCGCCGGTTCTTATTTTCAAATCCCGATAGAGTGGATAGCCGTTGCCGGGTCGCTTCTCCTGCTGGCTTGGCGCTGGATTCATTTGAAAGTCTCTCCGAAGGATGTTCTGGTCAAAATCCCATGGCATATTCTTATCTTCGCCTTTGGCATGTATGTCATCATTTACGGCTTGAACAATATCGGATTAACCCGTCTGCTCGTTCATGTATTCCAGCCTCTTGTATCTGGGGATCTATTAAATGCCAGCTTATTAATGGGCGGGCTCATCTCGCTCTTGTCTACCCTCTTTAATAACCACCCTGCCCTAATGGTTGGAACTTTGACCTTGACCCAGATGGGTCTGGACCCCTTGACACTAAAAATCGCCTACCTGGCAAGTGTTATCGGCAGTGATATCGGATCGCTTCTGCTTCCGATCGGGACTCTGGCTTCGCTCTTATGGCTGCATATTCTGAAACAATACAAAGTGAAGCTCAGTTGGAAAGAATATGTAAAAGTTACGTTTATGGTTATACCGCCAACCCTCATCTTTACTTTAGTATGTTTGGCCTATTGGGTCTCCTGGCTGTATCCTTCCCCTTAAGCCCCGGGTATTCGCATCCTTGATGTTAATCATCAGAAGCTCTATTTATTCGTTATGAAATCCAGGATGCGGGTACCCCCTTGGCAGGGAGTCACCCGTACTGCATTGTGCGAACATCACTGATTCTCTGCAGGCAATAAAGGCAGCAGCCTGGCATCTCTTGTGAACCATAATTTATAACTGATTAAGCTTAGCACCATAGCGGTCATTGCCGCCGATGAGGCAAGAACAAACATAATCAAAATCTGATACCGGACCGCTTCAACCGGATCAGCTCCGGCAACAATCATCCCTGTCATCATCCCGGGAAGCTGTACCAATCCTACCGTCTTCATTCCGTCGATTGTCGGAATCATGCTGGCTCTGACGGAGCGCCGCAAGGAGCTGTGAATGGCCTGTTTTTCCGATGCGCCAAGTGCAAGGAGCATCTCCATTTCCCCCCTTGCCGTCTCCATCTCCCGCTTCATATGATTCAACAACAATCCGCATACGATCATCGAGCTTCCGATAATAATCCCGCTGACCGGAATGATATATTGCGGAGTAGGAGTAATGATTCCAAGTCCCAGCAGAATCGCCATCGTTACCCCTTCCGTACAGGCAAGGGCTATGGCGATCCGGCTTCGGATACCACGGACATGCCTCGCTTTTGCCCCCGCATTCCATGCAGCAACCAGGATCATGCACAAGATAATGATAACGATAAACGCAGGATGGCTTGTCTCAAATATAAAATGCAGGACATAACCGATAAACAACAGCTGGATGGCAGATCGTAAAGTACCGATCAGGATCTCCTTTTCCAATCCAAGCTTCTGTCTCATGGATATAAATGCGGCAACCGCAACAAAACATAAGGTACAAATGAGGGCCATATTACTCATCGCTCTACCTCTTTCCCTCCTGTATGCCCCTAATGAACACCCTGGCCTGCTCAGTAGCCGGACTTTGGAAGAACGCTGCCGTCTCTGTTCTCTCTAGCAAACAGCCTTCTGCCATAAACCATACCTGGTTGCTGACAGCACGGGCCTGCTCCAGATCATGGGTTATCCACACGTAGGATCTGGCTGCTCCGTTGGTTGCTTCAGATACCCATTCCAAGAGAAGCTTCTCGACTGCTTGCTTGCTCCCAGGATCAAGAGAAGACGTAATCTCATCCAGAAGCAGGATCTCGGGTCGAAGCATAAGTGAACGGACAAGCGCAAGCCGCTGCTGTTCGCCGCCCGAGAGATCCGCTGCTTGTTTATTCCAGTCCGCCCGCCCAAGCTCCACGGCCTCCATATACCGGCGGGCCAGCTCTTCTTCGAAGGGGCCGCCGTGAAGCATGCTGACCGTTTGAAGATTAAACGCAATACTGCCGCTTCGCATGATTGGCTTCTGCGCCACGTAAGTAACCTTCTTGCGCCAGCTTTGCGGCATCCATTCCGTGCTTGACCGTCCATCCATAAGAACCGTTCCATGATCAAACGGCTCAAGCAGCGACAAAATGCGGAGCAGCGTGCTTTTCCCTTGCCCGGAGCCTCCTAGAAGAGCAATTCGGTCATTGGGACGTATCTCTGCTGCTATCTCCCGAAACAACCATTCCCCTTGAACATCGAATTTAGATTTTGAAATGTTCTTTAATTGCATTTGCAATACGGACTACTCCTTCTACGCGTCCTTCCTTTAGAAGAAGAACAGGATGATGCCGACAATAAAGCCGCATACCGCGCCATTCACGCGGATCCACTGCAGATCATTGCCGATCTTCTGCTCAAGCATTTGAACCAGTGCCTGATCATCCATTTGGTTCACATTATCGCGGACAAGCATTCCGATCCGGTAATGATTCTTCTCGATCCAGCTTACGGTGTAGCCGAGAATGGCTTGTTCCCAGCGGTTAATAAGCTCTTCCCTGCTCCTTGCTTGCTCAATTAAGAAGCGGAAGCCTCTGACGAGCGAACGGCCGCCGTTCAAGCATTCCTCCTCAAGCTTGTCGAGCACCAGCTGGCGAAGCTCCTCCAGACGAAGATGGATAAAATGCTCCGTCCCTACGCTTTCAACGCCGGACTGCAGCCCTGCTTTCAGTCTGGCCATCATCTCTTCGTTTGCGGATAAAGCCAAAGCATGTTTTTTCAGCTCATCAAGCAGCTTCTGCCGATTCGGATTGCCCGGCATGCCCAGTTCCTTGATGCTGGATAACAGCATGCCCTGAATGAGTGGACCAAGCTTCTCCGGACTCATAAAGCCAACAAACGCCTGTACCGCAAAGCCCATAAAGCCGCCAACCTGCAGCTCCTCCATCTTGCTGTGGGCCAGTCTTCCGAAAAACTGCTCGGTTTCCCGCTTCTTCACCCATTCTTTGCCCTGCTCCAGCACAAAATCCAGCGCCTTCTCATCCCAGCCGTCATAGACGAATTTGTCCGTCAGTTTATCTACAACCGGAACGATGTCTTGCTTGCGGATATAATCGGCTGCAAGCTCTTGAATCTTGGCGCTTAGCTTCTCGAGCGGAATCTGTTCAAGCGAAGCTTGGGCGAACCGAAGTACCCCAACCCGCAATTTGCGCTTGCCGATCAGGCCGGTAGCTGCCGATGCGATTCCTTTGAACAGCTTCAGCTCTTTCAGCTTTCTGCTGATGCTTTCCTTGTTCAGCAGTTCGTTTTCCATAGCGGAAATAAGCGAATTAACGATTTTATCCCTGTTCTTCAGGAGGAGGGATGTGTGAGGAATGGGAATGCCAAACGGATGCCGGAAAAGGGCAGTGACGGCAAACCAGTCCGCAATACCGCCGACCAATCCCGCCTCGAAGCCGCTCTCCAATAGCCGGATCCACCAATTATCCGGAAGCCACCATCTGGTCACAATAAAACCAATAAGCATAATAGCTAGTGACAAACTTGCAATATATCTTGATTTCATGAAGTTGTAGTCCTCCTGTACCGTTTGCATTTATACTAATTATACCAGATAATTTTAAGAACTCAGAATTCGGTTAAAGCCGATGCTTCCATGAAAGGTGATTACGGTTGAAGAAATCCATATTGACCAAAATTAGTCCGCCCCAAATCCTGACCGCAGGCTTTATTGTTATTATTCTGATCGGCTCCATCCTGCTGTCGTTGCCGTACGCTTCGGAAGACGGTGTACATACTCCTTTTATCGATGCATTCTTTACAGCCACAACATCCGCTTGCGTAACCGGGCTTGTTGTTGTGGATACCGGAACACATTACTCCACCTTCGGCGAGGTCGTCATCCTGATGCTGATGCAGGTTGGAGGTCTTGGCTTTATGACGATGGCGACTTTATTCGCCCTTGCCTTTCGCAAGCGGATATCTCTCCGGGAGCGGCTATGGCTGCAGGAGTCGATGAGCCATACTTCGCTTGAAGGTATTGTCCGTTTTATCCGCCGCGTTCTGATCTATGCCTTTACGATTGAACTTACAGGCGCGCTTATTCTCGCTATCCGTTGGTCAGCTATCATGCCGTTTGATAAAGCCCTGTATTATGGCGTCTTCCACAGCGTATCCCTGTTCACGAATGCCGGGCTTGATATTATGGGCCCCCTTCATGGTCCCTTTAACAGCTTTACCAATCATGTGGATGACCCGGTCATTAATGCGGTACTGATGATGCTTATTTTCCTTGGCGGTATCGGTTTTATCGTGCTGGCCGAAGTGATTGATTATCCCAAGATCCGCAAGCTGTCGCTGCATTCCAAGGTGGTGCTGAACACCTCCGGCATCTTGTTCCTTGGAGGAGCGGTGCTTCTCTTTATATTCGAATTCACCAATACACTGGAGCCGCTGAGCTTGTCCGGCAAGCTGTACAGCTCCCTGTTCCAGTCCATCTCGCCCCGCTCCGGCGGAGCGAATACTCTGAACATCGCGGACATGCGTAATGCCAGCCAGTTCCTGCTTATCATTCTGATGTTTATCGGGGCCTCTCCCGGCTCCGCAGGCGGCGGCATCAAGGTAACCACGTTTGCCATTCTGGTCGGAGCGGTTATCGCGATGATCCGGGGCAAGGAGGATGTTGTCTTCTTCAAGCGCCGGTTAGCAAAGGACCGCGTTCACAAAGCATTGACGATTACGGCGGTATCGGTAGCCACTATTGTCTTGTTTACGATGATTTTAACGGCTACGGAGAGGACTGATTTCTTAACCGTCATGTTCGAAGTCACCTCCGCCTTCGGGACAACGGGTTTATCCATGGGACTAACCCCGAACTTGACCGATATCGGAAAAATACTAATTATTATCGTTATGTTTGTCGGACGGATGGGTCCGCTCACCTTGGCTTATACCTTGGTACCTAACCAGGCGAAGGAGCTTTACAGGCATCCGGAGGGCAAAATTATAATCGGATAATGGAACGCCAGCGGCCAATCTGCTTATGCGGATTGGCCGCTTCTTATGCGCGGGTGCAGGAAAATAATCTTTTTGCAAATGGCTCATCCGGTTGTTGAATTATTATTCACTATGATGTATATTAATTCACATCACGTAAGAGATGGAGGTTCGACCATTCATGCAATCGTTAAACAAAACAACCGACAGTTTGCTCTCATCCGCCAAGCAATCGCTTCTATATACGGCTAATCGTCCTGATGTTGTAATGACCCGAGGGGAAGGCATGTATTTATGGGATACCGAAGGCAAGTCCTACCTGGACTTTATCGGGGGCTGGGCAGTGACCAGTCTCGGGCACTCTCCTTCCGTCCTGCAAGAGGCTTTGACTTATCAGAGCGGCCAGCTGGTGCATGCAAGCCCGGGTTTCTATAACAAGCCCATGATTGAATTTGCGGACCTCCTGACGGAAATTTCCGGCTTTGACAAGGTATTCTTCGCCAGCAGCGGCGCCGAAGCGAACGAAAGCGCCATAAAGCTTGCCCGCAAGCATGGCGCTCTCCGTCTGAACGGTGCTTATGAGATTATTACGATGACAAACAGCTTCCACGGCAGAACGCTGGCAACCATGTCCGCAACCGGAAAGCCATCCTACCAGCCTCTGTTCGAGCCTAAGGTTCCCGGCTTCATTCATGTTCCGATCAACGACTTTGATGCCTGCTTCGCCGCCATCAGCGACCGTACCTGTGCGATTATGCTCGAGCTTGTCCAGGGTGAAGGCGGCGTCCACTCGGTTGATGCCCCCTATTTAAGGGCCTTGCGCAAAGCTTGCGATGTATACAACATTATGCTGATCTTCGACGAAGTGCAGACGGGGCTTGGGAGAACAGGCAAGCTGTTTGCTTATGAGCATTACGGCGTGAAGCCGGATGTGATGACACTGGCCAAAGGGATTGCAGGCGGATTCCCGCTCTCGGCCATGCTGACCACCGCCCAATATGATCTGTTTGAGCCCGGCGATCAAGGCGGTACCTACAGCGCTGCACCTCTTGGCATGGCGGCCGGCCACGCCGTTGTCACCGAGATCCTTGAGCGCGGGCTGGCAGGGAATGCCGCTAATCAAGGCACGTTGATACAAGAGAAGCTTACGGTGCTGTCCAAGGATTATGCGGTCAATCAGATTCGCGGCAAAGGACTGCTACTTGCATTTGACGTGCCTGTTGGATCAGCCCCGGTTCTTGCTGCGGAATGCATGAAGGAAGGTCTCCTTATTAACGCGCCTAACGCCCACACAATCCGCTTAATGCCGCCGCTTATCGTAACAGCTGAAGAGGTCGAGAAGATGATTCGGATTTTGACAGGAGTATTAGAAGCTTACGGGTTAAAGAACGAGGCCGTTTATTCCTGATTACTGCTGCTTTTCTTGCTCAAAGAATTTCCTCAATTCATTAGGCACTTCACGGCTTTTGCGGGTTAAGCGATCCATCGTTACGCTCGTTACGAATGCATCAGCGCGCACTTCGCCGCGCTCGCCCTGGATTTCCTGTTTCAAAACGTAACTGGAACGACCTATTTTTTCGGGCTGACAGGTGACAGTTAGTTTGTCACCTTGTCTGCACTCTCTTCTATAGTTCACGTTAATGTTCACCGTAACCGTTTGTATATCCATTTTCTCGAAAGTTTCATAGGGAAGCCCGCATTGTTCGTACCATTCTTCACGCCCCCATTCGAAATATTCCAAATATTTTGCGTTGTTTACGTGACCATTGACGTCAATTTCTGTTGAGCGAACAATAATGGATAGTGATGATTTCATTCCATGGATTCTCCTTAAATAGACTTAAGTAACTACTTATAAAAATAACACATGCGCCTATGACCCACTACTTTTCGACAGCAGTTTGTATATTATTTCCTAATAAACGATTAATAACGGGCAAAAAAAAGAACCCGCCTGCGGCGGGGTGATATCCTGCAACTATTTACTTTCAAGCAAATTCATTTAACGTTAGTAATCTCCTTAGGCTATGCCTCGATCACTTGCCTCCAAGCCTGCTCGATATCCTCGATCAGCGTCTGAGGATCCTCCAGACCGATGAACAACCGGGCTACCGAAGGGTTGGTCCCCCCCAAATTACGGCTCGCCGGCGTTTGACCGACCGTCACCAGGCTTTCGAACCCGCCCCAGCTTACACCGATCCGGAAATAACGCAAAGCGTCCGCCCATTTCTTCAGTAACTCTACCGACACCTGCGTCTCGAAGGAAAATAGGCTGCTGAATCCGTCCAATTGCTTGCGCGCAAGAGCGTGCTGCGGATGGGAAGGCAGGCCAGGATGATTCACCCGGTTCACGAGCGGATGTTTCTCCATATATTCCGCAATGATCAAGCCGTTTCGCTGATGTCTCTCCATCCTGAGCGGAAGCGTTCGCAGTCCCCGTATCATGAGGGAGGCCGTGTGCGGAGTCATGACGCCGCCAAACAGCATATAACCCTTGTTCGCAATTTCGTCGATCAGGTCCGCGCGCCCTGCAACGACGCCTCCCAGGCAGTCGCTATGTCCGGAAAAATACTTGGTCATCGAGTGAAGGACAAGATCAATGCCCCAAGTTAGCGGACGCTGGAAGCATGGCGTCGCCCAGCTGCTGTCAATCATCGTGAGAGCTCCCGCCCGTTTCGCAAGCGACGAGACTCCCTCCAGATCCTGCAGCTGGAACAGCCCTGATGTCGGGCTCTCCAAATAGATCAGGCGCGTGTTCGGCCGCAAAGCGTCTTCGAAATCGGATAACAGGCATCCATCGACATAAGTGACTTCGACCTGGTACCGTTCGGACAATTCGTCCAAAAACTGCCTCGTTGGCCCGTAGGCTTGATTGACGCAGATCACATGGTCGCCCGATCGCAAGAGCGCGTGCAAAGAGCCGGCAATGGCTGCCATCCCAGATGCGAAGCAGCGCGCCTTCTCGGCCGCTTCCAGATCGGCGATTTTACTCTCCAAATATTGTACCGTCGGGTTGTTGCCCCGGGAATAGACGGTGGCGGCCAATACGTCCTTCATGGCTTGATCGAACGATTCATGGTTCTCGAACGCGAACAGGCTATTTTGATAGATTGGGATGGTGACGGCGCCGTGGTGATTCGTATCCACTCCGTCATGCGACACTTTGGTGTACAGCCCTTCATCCATTTGTTTTCTCTCCATAGGTATACATTCCTTTGTTTGTGTCATTCCTTTGTATGTGACATTCCACCGCTAGCCTTTCTCGGCGCCTTGCGTCAGCCCTTCCACGATATACCGCTGAGCGAATGCAAACAGTACGACAGTTGGAATGACCGACAATACGGTGCCGGCGGACATTGAACCCCAATCCACGTCGAACTTCATAACGAAGGAGTTCATCGCAACGGGCAGCGTCTTTAGGCTTTCGTCGTCAAGAAACATGACCGCCATAAACAGCTCGTTCCAATTTTGCACGAATGCAAAAATAAAAGTCGACGCGATACCCGGCAACATCACCGGAATGATTACCCGAATCAATGCCGTCAAACGGGAGCAGCCGTCAATCATCGCCGCTTCCTCCAGACTGCTCGGGATCCGCTGGAAGAAACCGCGCAGCATAATCGTAGAGAAAGGAATGAGCATGACCGTATAGGTAAGGACCAAGGACAACCGGTTGTTGATCAGGTTCATGTCCGACATCAATAGATAGAGCGGCGCCAGCGAAATAAAACCGGGCAGCATTTGCGTCGAGAAGAAAGCCATCATAATTTGCTTATGCCCCCGGAATTGAAACCGGGCCATAACATAGCCGCTTAACGTCGCAATACAGATGACGATGATGGCGGCGATTACCGAAACAAGCAGACTGTTGCCGATATAGACATGAAACTTCGATACTTTAAAGATGTTGGCGTAGTTTTCGAGCGTAAACCTCTCCGGCCAGTACCGAATCGGCAGTGAAAAAATTTCCTTCCGCGGCTTCAGCGAAGTGATCACGATCCAATACAACGGGAAAACCATGATCAGGAAAAACAAAGCCAGATACAGCGACTTCAGACTAGTCAACAAACGCAGCTTCATCTAGAAATCACCTGCCTTTTCCGATCTTGTAGCAAACAAATAAAACACGGTATACAGCATGAGAATGATGATCATGATAACGCCAATCGCCGCTGCCATTCCGTAATCCCCGCCATAGATGATCTTCTCCAGCATGAGCGAAGAGAGAATATGGGTCGTTCCGGCTGGCCCGCCGTTCGTTAGGCCATAGATGATGGACGGATCGTTGAAGATCCAGATCGCCCGAAGCAATGTCGTTGCAATAACCGTCGGCAGTATATACGGAAACGTTACGTTAAAGAACTTGCGCAGCCCTCCGGCTCCATCCATCTCCGCCGCTTCGTACAGATCCGCGGGCACCGATTGCAGCGCGGCCAGGAGCATAATCGCAAAAAACGCAATGCCGTACCAGACGTTTGCAATGATGACCGACGTCATGGCCCAATCCGGATCGGAGAGAAAGCCGATGCGCGTATCGATGAGGCCTGCCCGCATGAGCAGATCGTTAATGACGCCGATCTGCGAGTTGAACATCCACTTCCAGATCAGGCCGATTAGAAAACCGGACAATGCCCAGGAATAGAAAACGAAGCCTTGATAGACGCCTCTTCCTCTAAAGTTCTTGCGCAGCATAAGCGCAAGCGACAAACCAATCAGAAACTGCAGGACTAGCGAAAAAAACACCCAATACGCACTGTTCTCAAGTGCCGCAAGAAACTTTGCGTCCTGAAACGCGGTCTCAAAATTTTGAAATCCAATGAACTTAACGTTCGTCAGATCAAACAGCACATAATTTTGAAACGCCATCACTACCCCTTGCAAGAAAGGATAGAACGTGAACACCAGCAGCAATACCAATGCCGGAACCAAACTAAGCAGTATGTACGTACGTTGCTTGCTCACACCAAACACCTTCCCCGCTAGTAAAATGCGGTGGGCGGATCGATTGCCGCCCACCGCTTATACCGATCAGTTGTTCAATTGTGCTTTCGCTTTCACCCAGTAGTCGTCCCATTCTTTCAGCGTATCTTCTACGCTCGCCTTGCCCAGCAGCATCCTCTGCCCGGACTCCATGGCGACCGTGCCCCATTGTCCGTTGGCTGGATATTGGAAAGGCGGCTTGAAGTTGATGAATGTATCCGGTTGATTCGTCATATCCAGCAGCGTCTTGTAAGGTCCGTTTTGGAAAAATGCATCCTCCGTGGCGGAAGAATGAATCGGTACTGTGCCGTGGCTCTTGGACAGCTTCGTGTTCTCTTCCGGCGAAGACAGGAAGCTGATCAGCTTCCAGGCCGCTTCTTTGTTTTTGGAGTAGGATGGGATTCCCCAACCCGCACCGCCAGCGGAAATCAGCGCTTTGCCCTGCGGCCCCTTCGGCATCGGAGCGGTTGCCCATGTGCCTTCCTCCATGCTGTCGGTCAACGTTTGGATAACATCCGGATCCTGCAAGAGGAATGCCGTTACGCCGGAGGTGAACGCCTGCACTTGTTCCTGGAAGCCCCAGTTAATGGAGTCCGGCGGCGAACCTACCTTATACAGCTTCACGTACTGTTCAACCGCTTCCTTCGCTTCAGGAGACGAATAGATCGTACCGCCGTCCTTCAGGAACATGGCGTCATCCATATTGATCTTATCCGAGCTGTACGCCTGAATCATCGTATCCGGCACAGCGTTGGCGCCTGATCCTCCTCGGAACGAGAAGCCAAAGCGGTTCTTGGAAGGATCGGTCAGCTTCACGGAAGCTTCAACCAGCTCCTCGTATGTAGCCGGAACAGTGATTCCCGCGTCCTTCAGCCAGTCCGCGCGGTAAAACAACTGCCGTTGATACAGTCCATTCGGGATAAAATACAGCTTATCGCCGACGGAAGCAACGGACTGGGCGACGGAAGTAACGGTGCTGAAGTCATCCCAGCTTTTCGTATATTCGTTTAGCGGTTCCACGTAGCCGTTGTTCACGAATTCCGCCACGTTCAGGTCGCGAACCTCAAGCACGTCGAGCTCCTGTTTTGCGTTCAGCATCGTTCTGATTTTGTTGTCAGCCTGATCAAACGGCGGTGAAATCAATTCGACCTTAATGTTTGGATTCTGATCCATAAATGCTTTTATGCTTTCTTGAATGACGGCCGTGCGGTTAGGGCTCGTTAAGCTTTCTATCATGCGCAGCGTGACTACCTTGTCGTCTCCCCCATTGCCGTTCTTGGATCCGGACGAGCTGCAGGCCGTCGCGGTCAAACTGAGTGCCAAACCAATCATAGATACGGATAACAGCGATTTCTTCCAAGACTTTTGTTGCATTGGAATCCCCCTTAATGAGTATCATACTGTATACCTGTCTGATAGGTTAAATATAAGTGAGACATTTACGAATTGTCAATATCTAAATTTTCTGTCAATACTCCCGTATCGTTTCTTCGATGATATCCATCATTTTGTTAAATTCATTAAGCGCGTGCTTCCAATCGTGGCTTTCAATCCCTTCGAATAAGGTGCGGTGGAACGGATACGTATTATCGAACAGCTCTTTCACTCCAAACGGACCCGAGAAAAACTTTTTGACCAGCTCCGATATGGAGTCATACACGCTGTGAAGAAGAGGATTGCCTGCGGCGTCGTAAATATGCTGATGGAATTCGTAATCAATCGCCGACGTATCCAGACCTTCCTGTTTTCGTGCATCGTATTCCGCCAAACATGCCTTCATCTCTTCGATTTTGCCATCCGTTATCCGTTTCGCGGCCAGCTCGACGGCTTTGCCCTCCAGCGCCCTCCGGACATCCAGAATATCAAGCAAAAACGATTTTTCGTTGTCAATTTTCACTTTTCCGCTGTACCGGTAAGAACCGGAATCGGTTACGTAAATGCCCTTGCCGTTAATGACCTTGACGATTTCAACCGCTTCCAAATATCTCAGCGCTTCGCGCAAGGAAGAACGGCCGACCCCAAACAACGAAACGAGCTCGTCGACGGACGGAAGCTTTTCCCCTTCCTCCAGCCCCTTGTCGGCAATATATTTGATAATTTCTTCCGAAACGAGTTCATGCGTATGCTGCTTCTTGATTTTACGATTCATATGTCAACCTTCCTTTATACCTATCTGATAGGTGAATCTTATTGAAATATCTTTCCAATGTCAACTAGCAGCGCGTTTGCCACCCTCGCCGGCCTTCTATCCGCTAAAGAGGATATTGGAGTGATATGAACGGCATTTTTGGCAAAATACAAATTTAACCGTTTTTGACCTTGCGGGATGCCGCCTTTCTATGCGTTAATATAGATGTCGGGCCGACGAAATGACCGGAAAGGAGGCTGAACGAAATGATTCAGATCCACGAGGTGGTATTCGCGTAAGCGAATACCCATATAGGGGGAGCCTTCGGTTCCCCCTTCCATTTGATAATAATCGCAATGCAAAATATGAAAGGAGGAGGGTTAGCCATGTTTAACGCTAAACAAGCCAACGAAAGCCAAAAGAATCAACTATTAGAGGAGGGCCTCGATGGGGCGTTACAAAAACGGGAAAGATGTGCTTCCCCAGACTCTGCTTAGGCAAATCCAGCAATATATTGATGGCGAATTGCTCTACATTCCGAAACAAAGCGAGGAGCGCGCCGGCTGGGGACAGCTGAGCGGCACCAAAGCGCGGATCAATGATCGCAATGATGAGATCTATGCGGAATATTGCAAGGGGCAGTCAATCGCTGACCTTGAGCGGGTTTACTTTTTATCCGGGGACAGCTTACGCAAGATCATATGCAAACAACAGCAGAATGCCCGCATAACCAGCGGAAGCTGATGCGGTACTCATATAGCAGCACCATAAAGATAGCCTGCCACCGGTAAATACGTGGGCAGGCTGTTAGCCTTTTCTTCTCAATGAATCCATTTGTAATTCATCTTGTTATCAACGACAAGCGTGTCATTGACTAACTGAAGTTCTTCCCCAAGCAGCTCGTTAAACACGGTAGTTGAAGCGGCGTGATTCACCGGATCATAGCGGGTAATCGTTGTCTGCCCCGCATTATAATCATAAGTTGCCCAAATGAGCTGCGAGTCCGCAGGCTGTGAGAGCAGAACATAACTTCTATTGGCATTTGCCTGTACCTCCGCGGGCGACCAGTAAAGCTCTTCTTCGCGGTCTATAAACAGGGGCTCGGCAGTTCGCCTTGCAACCGGCACTGGTTTCTCCAGATCCTCCAGCCTTTTAGCCGGTGTCAGCTCAGTAAGTTTGCCCGTTGTCACATCGGCCAAAGCGTAGCTCAGATCAACCTTGTGAGGGGCTGCTCCTTCTTCAGACCGGTCCAGCCTGTACCAGGATAAAATGCCTTGTTCACCGTCTGCAAGCCAACCGTTCCAGTCCACATTCGTAAATCCTTCCTTGGGCTTTGCCTGAACATCCCATGTTAACGTCCCTGTCTGATCATAGAAAGCAATGACTTCCGGAGCAATGATATAGGCATCCTCTCCGCCCAGAACATGGTCCCGGCTGTCACTTAAAGTAAAGGCTAAGGCTGCATGCCGGCTGTCCGGACTCCATTCGAAAGCCGGATAAGAATGAAAGCCGGGCGCTTGAGGAATCACCTTGAGCTGTTCCCCATTCCGATTGTACAACCGGAAGTTATCCTCTTGTTCGTGCCAGAACAAATTGCCGCTTGGCGATGCGCTAAGTAGATACAACGGCCAGCTATGTTTGAATTCCCCCTCTATAAGGCGGACTTGACCGCTGCTTGTATCTACGGACCAGAGACGGCCATCGGAATAGCTGTTCAAATACAGCTGACCGGACGAATCCATCCATCCCTTCGCGTAAAAGGCCGGTGACACATCGGGAACCGCATCCGCAGCAATTGTCCTGATCCGGCCGGTGTAAGGATCGAGTGCGATCACATCGTATTGCACACCTTCCTGCCCGTCATCACGCTCCTTCGGCTGAATCAGAACAAGCTGATTCTGATCAGTGAATCCGTAAGCTCCGGCAATGGAGTCGACGGAATAATCATCCTGAACGATAACATCTGCCACCGGATAAATATAATAGTCCTGCTCCTCCGGTTGAATGGTGACGACATCAAGCTGAAATCTTTTGCCATCCGGCTCATATGCAGTCCGTTTTACAAGATGGGCAACAAGATGATCTTCATGTGGGACAAGCAGCGTTTGTGTGCCAAAACCGCCAGCTCCTTCCGAAATATGTAAAGGAAAGGAGAAGCCGTTGTCATGTTTAACCAGCTCTGCTCGCAATCTCTCTTTATCGTCATGCCCTTTGGACGCAGGTGACGGATTAGCGGGAGAGGTTTCCGCTGCCAAAGGCACAGAAGGCGTGTAGCTCATTGTTGGACCTCCATCAGAACCGCAGCCCATGATTAATGTCAGAACAGTGAGGGATACAGCGGTAAGCTTCATCCGTTAAGCCTCCCTTTTTCAATATTACATACTAGACTTTCGTTTCCAGAAAAAGGTTGCTATATCTATTGGGAGTACAATCCGTTTCATATTCCCGGGTCCGCGTGTATAAAGATTTAATAGGACTTAAGTACGCATTTCAGGCAAGTTATTCACACGTTCGATTACTCAGCCGATAACTGTAGAAAGAAATGCCTATTCCAGGCAGAGAGAACAAGCTATAGGACAAACAAGGAGGGCATTACAAATGACAACCGCACGTAAGCAAATCTGGCGGGGATTGCGCATCATCCTTCTGATGGCGTTTATTCTGGCCTTATCGGTACAACCGCTGGCACGGACAGTAAGTGCAGCAGACACCGTTCATCACTGGAAGCATTACACGAATGGCGTTGCTTATATGAATCAAGGCAAAATCAAACTGGCGATTAAGGAATTTGAGCTGGCCGTTGCCCAGTCCGTGCAGGCCGGATATTTGCGGAAGCTGGCCGAGGCCTATGCGTCGGACAAGCAATTCCAGAAAGCAGCCGATACGTATTATCGGGAAGCCAAGATCCATAAGGCCATTGGGGAAAAAACAGGCGATCTGAACACCTATTATGCCGTACTCGCCAAAGCCGACGCGCTCAATACGCAGATTGAGCTCTATTTGGAAAAGGCAGGCTCAACCGCGGCAACAACAGGCAGCTTGGCGAAGTTTGAGCCTGCGTCAGGGATGTATATCGGTGCTTATATCGAGAAAGACAGCGGCGTCGAGAAACAAAAGGACGGCAAGTTCAGCGCCTTCAACAAGCTGTCCGGCAAGCAGCATGCCGTATATTTCAATTATCATAAATACGGCAGCGCCTTCCCCTATCATTGGGCAGAAACGGTCAAGAAAGCAGGCGGAGCTATTCAGATTGCCTTGCAGCCGGATAACGGGCTGAGCGCCGTGAAGGATGACGCGTATTTACGCAAATTCGCGCGGGACGCGAAAGCAGCAGGCATCCCGATCTTCCTCCGTTTCGCCTCCGAGATGAACGGCAGCTGGGTGAAGTGGAACGGCAATCCTTCGCTCTACATCGAGAAATTCCGCCTCGTCTCGAAGGTGATGAAGGAAGAAGCGCCAAATGTCGCGATGGTCTGGTCGCCAGCAGCTAATCCGAAACAAAAAATCGCCTCTTATTATCCTGGTGATGATTATGTCGATTGGGTTGGCCTCAGCATCTATAGCGTCAAATATTTCAACGGCAACGTCAAAGAGCCTGCCGACCAGGTCAATCCGCTGGACTCTCTTGATTATACCTATAAGCTTTACGCTTCCCGCAAGCCGATTATGATCAGCGAATTTGGAGCGACGCATTTCAGTAAAGCGGGCAATACTTCGGCCGTAAATTTTGCCATTACGAAAATGAACATGCTTTACCATGGTGCGAAGCTGAAATATCCGAGGGTAAAATCAATCAACTGGTTCAGTCTCAATACTCTGACGGATTCCTACAGCGCGGAACGGAGCTTAAACAACTTCAGCCTGACGGAAAGTCCGGCCTTGCTCAGCTCCTACAGCAAGTTGATTCAAGATCCTTATTACTTGTCCAAGGTTGCATCAGGTACGAGCAGCTATGCAAAAACGGTAAGCAAGTTCGCGAACCAGGGTACGATCGGCAAACCGGCTACCGGCATTGTGTGGGTAAAAACCTATGATCCGTACATCAGCAAAGTGGTAATTAAGCTGGACGGCGCTGTTGTGCTGACGCGTCAGCAGTATCCGTACACCTTCTCGATCCAGCCGGACAAACTGAAAGCCGGCAGCCACAAAATCGAGGTTATCGTATATGATTCCAAGAACCGCGAAGCTTCCCGTAAATCGTATACGTTCAAGACGACTTAATAGAAAATAGGCCGTGCCAAGGTTGTTTACCTTGGTACGGCCTTTACTTTTTCATAGCGCGCTCCGAGTACCAGCGTCCGAGCCATGCAAAGAAGCTGTCCGGATGGACAGCTTCTTGCCATACATTATGAAATGACGCCTTTTTTCAAGATCAGATTAGCGTAAATGGCGCTTTCTCCTGTTGCGACGATGGCATAAGCCTTCTTCGCACGCTCGTAGAACGCGAACCGCTCCACTTCCTCGAACGGCTCTTCCAAGCCGCTGCGCCGCGTAATAATCGCTTTGTACTCGCCCCAGATCGGCGTTTCTGCCGGATCACCGGGCATCACCTGCATGAGAGCGGCCGGCTTTTCCACATATTGATCGAGCGGGAACAGCTGCAGGATCGCATCCAGCAGCTCCGGTACGCCATGTCCGTCACAACGGACTAGACGCTGCGCATGGCTCACCGCCGGGAAATTGCCGTCAGCAAGCACGATTTCATCACTATGCCCCATCTCGGCTAATACCTTCAACAGCTCGGGTGAAATGATTTTCGGAATACCCTTTAACATACTTGGTCCTCCCAATTAGGCAGCCTACAGCAGCTGCTTGAATCGTTCGTAGGTCTCATTCCATATATCCATATCCGACGGCTCGTAAATGTCGACCGGGAAGGAAGCAGCAGACAATTGCCGCGCCTCCGCAAGATCCGTACATTTCCCCAGCGCCATGAACTGCGCCAGCATGTTGCCAATCGCGCTTGCTTCCACCGGCCCTGCCCATACCGGGCGTCCGATTGCATTAGCCGTCAGGCGGCAAAGCAGCTTGTTCTGAATACCGCCGCCAACCATATGCATGCCGCCGTAGCGCTCGCCGGTCAGCTTTTCGATCTGCTCCAGAGCAGATCTGTACCTGAGGGCAAGGCTGTCCATAATACAACGCGCAACCTCCGACTCCGTTATCGGAACGGGCTGACCCGACTCGCGGCAATAGCTTCTTACCTTCTCGGTCATATTCGACGGGCCAAAGAAGCGCAGATCATCCGGGTTAATCAGACTGCGGAAAGCTTCCTCTTGCTCAGCCATATTTGCCAATTCGGCAAAGGAATAGACATTGCCCTGCTCATCCCACTCCCGTTTGCACTCCTGCAATATCCATAGCCCCATAATATTTTTGAGGAGCTGGTATTTGCCGCCTGCACCGCCTTCATTCGAGAACTCGAGCTCCATCGCTTCTGCCGTCAGCAAGGGCTGATCAAGCTCTGTCCCCACCAGTGACCAGGTGCCGCATACCAAATAGACAAATGCTCCTGCCCCGGCCGGAATAGCCGCTACAGCCGACTCCGTATCATGCGTTGCTACCGCTACAGCCTCAACGGATGGAATGCCCAGCTCCTCGCAAACTTCCTCCGACAATGGACCAATCCGCGTGCCCGGATAGACCGGCTCCAGGAATACATCTGACGGAATGCCCAGCTTCTCCATTAAAGACGTGTTCCACTGCCGGCTCTCAGGATGCAGAAGCTGCGTGGTGGTCGCCATCGAAAATTCGCAAGCCCGCTGTCCCGTAAGCAAATAAACGAGCAAATCAGGCGTTAGAAGCAGCGTTCTGGCAGCCTCCAGCTTAGGAGAAGCCGCCTTCTTCATCGCATAGAGCTGATAGATCGTATTAAACGGCATAAACTGCAGACCGCCCTGCCGGAAGAGCTCCTCTTTGCCAAACAAGGCTTCAATCTCCTCAATCAGTCCTTCCGTATGAGGATCCCGATAATGATAAGGATTGCCTAGCAGCTCGCCATTGGCATCCAGGAGCCCAAAGTCAACGCCCCATGTATCTACGCCAAAGGTAACCGGCTTAAACCCAAGCTGGAACGCTTTGCGCAGCGCATGCTTCATCTCCTGCAGCAGCCTTAGAATATCCCAATGCAAATGACGTCCAACCTGAACGGCTACATTCGGAAAACGGTGGATTTCTTCGACTTCCAGCCTGCGCTCTCCGTCTTCGGCTCTCGTCAGCTTGCCAATCAGCGCCCTGCCGCTGCTCGCTCCAAGATCAAACGCCAATACGGTTGTTTGCAACATATGTCTGTATCCCTCCTAGCAGCGGCAGCTGCCTCAAAATGTTATTGCTGCTTCTGCAGCAGCTTAATCCGGTAAGCTTCGCTCTCAAGCGAAGCAATCTCCTCGAACTCTTCCTTCGTCAACACCTTCGGCTCCTTGACTTGGCTGGCAATAAGGAAGATCTTCGCGCTTTCCTCCACAACCTCCGTCCGGTAATACGCTTCACGCAGATTGCGTCCCGTCGTCACAAGACCATGATTGCCAAGCAAAATGCTGCTTGCTTCCTTCACCTTAGGGACAAGAGCATCCGCCAGCTTTTCCGTTGTTGGCAGTACATAAGGAATATAGACGGTCTTGCCGACAAGCGCCGCCTGGTCCGGGAACATAATCGGAAGCTCCTCTTCCACCAGCGTAAAAGCAATACAATAAGGCGGATGCGTATGCACGATCGCGCCGATAGCAGGGTTCGCCCGGTAAGCGTACAAGTGCATAAGCACCTCGGAGGAAGGACGAAGACCGTTCTCCTCCACCGCACCTGTCTCAATATCAACGGCTACCCATTGCTCCGGTTCAATCTCATCCAGCGCAAAGCCGCTTGGGGACAGATACATCTTCCCTTCGTGCTTTGCACTGATGTTTCCGCCCGGCCCAACGACCAGCTTATTTGCCACTGTCTTTCTTGCGTATTTACACAGCTCCTGCCGAATATCCAATCCGCTCATCCCCTAAAAAGAATTTATTTGTACAATGGCCCGAAGTTCGAGCAAGCGCGGTAATCAGCCGCCTCTTTGTCGTTCGTACCAAACAATCCCCAAGCCCGCGGACGGAAAATATTCTCTTCCGGAACATTGTGCATATTCACCGGAATACGCAGCATCGAAGCGAGCGTAATCAGCTCTGCACCGATATGGCCATAGCTGATCGAGCCATGGTTAGCGCCCCAGTTATCCATAACGTCGTAGACTGAAGTGAAGGCTCCCTTGCCTGTCAGAATCGGAGCGAACCAGGTGGTTGGCCAAGTTGGATCTGTCCGGTTGTCGAGTTTGTCATGAACCTCGCTTGGCAGCTCTACTGAGTAGCCTTCCGCAATTTGCAGCACCGGCCCAACGCCTTTTACAAAGTTGATCCGGGACATCGTCATCGGCATGCCGCCGCGGGACAAGAAATCGGAGGAGAAGCCGCCGCCGCGGAAATACTCAACGCCTGCCGGTCTCCAGGAAGTGGCTGCAAGACAATCCGCAGCTTCCTTCTCCGTAATCTCCCAGAAAGGCTTCATCGCTGGCTTGCCGTCAATCTGCTGCTCGCCGCTGCCGTCCAGAGTAGCCGAACCGGAGTTCAGCAGATGCAGGATTCCGTTAGCTGCCAGGCCTTCAAGCTTATGCCCCGTTACACGCTCAACCGATGACGGACTCCAGTAAGTGCGCACATCCGCGAAGATTTGCGGCGTATTCGTCAACAGATAACCAAACAGCATGACAACACCGTTCAAGCTGTCATTCTCCGTCGCAACGATAAATGGAGGGCGGATGCCGTTCCAGTCAAACGAGGAGTTCAGAATCGCTTCCATAAAGTCGCCGTTCGGGAAATGATCCGTCCATTGGCGCTGACCCTGGAAGCCGGACACAATCGCGTTATGGCCCATTGCTTCTTCGCCAAAGCCAAGCTCGGCAAGACGCGGGTTGCCGATCATCAGGTCGCGGGCGATAATCGCCATCTTCACAACGGTCTCCCAATCCTGATCCTTCTTCTCGCGCGAGGTTTGAATCGCAGCCGGGTTGTTGTCCGGACCTTCCACGCAATTCTCCTTCACCCAAGACAAGGCTTTCTCAAATTCCGCAGGATCATAAATCTGCTCTTCGAAGCGGCGGACAAACTCGGACATATCGATATATTCCGTGCGCATGCCGAGATATTCCTGGAAAAAGGAATCGCTTACAATCGAGCCCGCAATGCCCATCGAGACCGATCCCATCGACAGATACGATTTGCCGCGCATATATGCAACGGCAAGACCCGCTTTTGCAAACGACAAGAGCTTGCCTCTCACGTCATCCGGAATTGACGTATCCGATGCTTCCTGTACCTCCTCGCCGTAAATGCCAAATGCCGGAATGCCTTTCTGTGCGTAACCTGCAAGAACGGCTGCCAGATAGACCGCGCCAGGGCGCTCCGTTCCGTTAAAGCCCCATACCGCATTCGGAATGGCCGCATTCATATCCATCGTTTCCGTTCCATAGCACCAGCATGGCGTTACCGTTATCGATACCCCAACATTCTCGCGGGCGAATTTGTCAGCGCATGCCGCTGCTTCTGCTACACCGCCAATCGTCGTATCTGCAATGACACATTCCACCGGTTCGCCGTTCGGATAACGAAGATGCTCGGCGATCAGATTAGCTACCGATCTGGCCATGTTCATCGTTTGCACTTCAAGTGATTCACGAACGCCTTTGCGGCGCCCGTCTATCGTAGGGCGAATCCCGATCTTCGGAAAACCATTCTGAAAGCGATAAGCGATGTCCGTCATTAATACCCCTCCAAATGAGTGAATGATAGTAAAACCAGAAATAAAAATGTTACCGATAACTCTAATTTAGCAAGGCCACCTGTTGCTGTCAATCGTTTTCTCTTGTAAGATAAAAGCATGAATTGTCGATGAGGAGTAGTCATGCATGGTTACCATCTATGATATTGCGGAGAAAGCCAACGTATCCGCAATGACCGTTTCCAGAGTTATCAATAACACAGGCCGAATAAGCGAGAAGACGAGGGCTAAAGTCAAAAAGGTGATGGAAGAACTGAACTATGTTCCGAACCAGATGGCGCGGAGCCTTGTCCTCCAGCAGACCCGCAGCTTGTTCCTGCTGATTACCGATATTACGAACCCTTTCTATACAACGTTATCGCGGGGAGCCGAGGATGCCGCCACCAAGAACGGCTACCGTCTGCTGTTTGGCAACAGCGACGAGAGTCTGGAGAAGGAAGCCGATTATATTAACACCATTCTGACGACCCGGGTAGACGGCGTGATGATTGCTCCGGCCGGTGATCCGTCACTGCCCCATCTCGAATCGCTGCAGCGGCATAACATCCCGTTTGTCCTGCTGGACCGCGAAGTGCCGGGAGTAGAATGCGACATCGTGCTTGGTGACAGCAAGGAAGGCGCCCGCCAATTAGTTAACCACCTTGTTCAGCAGGGTCATTGCCGCATCGCCTTGGTGAACGGATCGGATACGATCTCAAGCGCCCGCCTGCGTCTCGAAGGATACCGGGAAGCGTTAATCCTGAACGGGCTTGCACATGACGAGAAGATTGTCTTCGAGACAAGCTATGGCCCGCGCACCGATCTGTCGGAGATGGATGCCTGGATGGATTCGCTTGATCCGCAGCCTACGGCTCTTGTTGCCGGCAATAATGTTCTGGCAATCGAAGCGATCCGCCTGCTCCGGAAGCGGAATCTCCGGATTCCCGAGGATATCTCGATCGTTTGCTTTGATGATTTCGGCCCCTATTCGGAGGTCGATCCCTTTATGACGGTTGCCGCGCAGCAAGCCTATCAATTCGGCTATTTGGGGATGCAAATGCTGATTGACCGCATTCAGAACAAGAATGAAGCCGGCCCCTGGAAAAAAATCGTCCTGCCCGCGGAATTAATTATCCGCCGGTCGGTCTCTCCTATGAAATAAACAGAAGGCTGAGCGAATACGCTCAGCCTTCTGTTTATTTTTCTTCTTCCATATTTAACGGCAGAATGATCTCAATCGTTGTACCCTCGTCGGGAACGCTCGAAATATGCATGAGACCCTGATGAGCCTCGATGATCCGGGAGCTGATCATAAGGCCTAGCCCCGTCCCCTTCTCCTTGGTTGTAATGAACGGCTGTCCGATCTGACGGATAATCGAATCGGGGATACCCATTCCTTCATCGCGGATCGTCAGGCGCACCCGCTCCTGATCCGGCTCCATCGCCGCCGATATCGTAATTTGTCCCCCCAATGGCATCGCTTCGATTGCGTTTTTAATAATATTGATAAAGACCTGCTTCAGCTGGTTCTCGTCGCAGTAAATCGACGGGATGCAGTTCTCGAATTCCGTTCGGATCGATACGTTCATCAGAATAGCCTGTGTCTCCAGAATGGATATAACCGCGTGTAGAATATGATCCAGCCTGCGCGTGCTGAACTTGGAGAAATGCGGCTTCGCCAGCGTCATAAACTCATTTACGATAAAATTAATCCGGTCCAGCTCATTGGTCATGATGTCATAGTAGAAGGAGTTCCCCTCTGCCTTTGATTTGAGCAGTTGGGTAAAGCCTTTGAGCGCGGTTAACGGATTGCGGATTTCATGCGCCACTCCCGCCGCCAGCTGTCCGATCACCGAAAGCTTCTCGGAGCGGACAAGCATCTCCTCCGACCGCTTCCGGTCCGTCAAATCCCGGATCACGGTCAAAATGACCATTTTGCCACGGTAATTGTGAATCCGGATGCTGGACATCTCTACGTCAATGGTCTGGCCGTCCTTGCACAGCAGCTTATTCTCGATAAAGTTCGTCGGATCATCGGTATGGATTACTTTGTTCAGTACTTTTGTCAGCGCACGGCTGTATGCCGGATCTACATAATCAAAGATTGGTCTTCCGACCATCTCGCTGTCATCCGCGGCACCAATCAGCTTGACTGCTAATTTGTTGGCATACACAATTTCACCGTTGTCGATCAGGACAATCGGCTCAGGGAGGAACTTGATAATTCGCTGATACATATTGGCGCTGTCGCGAAGGGAACGCTCTTTTTCCTTCTTGATCGTAATATCTTGCACAGTACCAAGCAGCGCCGGCTTGCCTTGGAAGGAGATTAGGCAGGAATTGCCCTCGAGGTGGACAGGAGATCCGTCCTTCTTCACCCCTGTAATATTAAAGTGAAAATAGATCTGTTTTTGCTCCATTAAGGTCATCTCTGCATCACGCGTGACCACTTCCAGCTCGCCGGGCAGCATCAGCTGTTCCAGGTCAACCTGCAGCAATTCTTCGTTCGTATATCCATAAAGCGCGGCCAAATAAGGATTCGCGTACAAAATACGGCCATTCTGTCCAACGAATACACCAGCAAGCGCACTGTCAGCCAGATGACTATACAAGCTTTCCGCTTCAAACAAGGAAGCTTCCATCTTGATCCGGTCCGAAATGTCCCTCTCGATTCCGACAAGTCCAATGATCTCTCCGCAGTCATCCCTCAGAGCGGAAATCGTCACGCTAACGTAGACCAACGTCCCGTCCTTGCGCATCTTGAACGTTTCCTGGCATTGCAGAGGCTCGCCGCTTCTCACCTTTTCAATCATAATTCTTCTCTCTTCCAGAAGATGAACAGGCGTGAAACAGCATGGTTTGCCGATCAGCTCTTCTCTTGTCCATCCATGGAGCGCTTCGAAGCCCGGATTAACGTCCAGTACATTCTCGTCCAAATCTATCACGACAATCCCGTCGGGAATATTATTCCATATGGATTCCATAAAGGAATGCTTCATAAAATGACCATGCTTGTCCATTCGAATATTTTCCACCTTTTCGAAGTCAAAGTGATCGCTATTCAAACAATTCCACAAAATGCTGGAATCCCCTGCTTACATGAACATTGAAATTAGATTAATTTTGGGTTTAATGACCATTCATGTATAATGTGGCTATTATTCAGTCACCCGAGGAGAGCTTGAGAAGCAGATGGCTAACCGAAGAAGATGGAACATCGGCGTTCTTCTATTACTTATAATTTTTGTCTATGTGCTGGTCCAATTCTATCTGTCTACCGGGCGGATTAGAGGGCTTGTCACCCCGCTTGAGGCAAGCGAGGAGGATCACGCGAGGCTGCAGATTGCCCTTATCTCGCAAGAGCTGGACAATCCATTCTGGAGATCCGTTGAACAGGGCGCCCTGGAAGCAGCCGGACAATATCATATGGAATTGCAGTATACGGGACCTTTCCGCATTGATGCGGAGGAACAAATGAAGCTTCTCGAGAAAGCCATTGCCTCCAAGATGGACGGCATTATCCTTCAAGGCATAGGCAATGAGCAGAACCGATCGTTAATCGAAAAAGCGAACAAGCTGGGCATTCCGGTCATTGCGGTGGATACGGATGAGCCGGGCAGCAAACGCCTCGCTTATGTAGGCACCAATAATACATACGCCGGGCAAGAGATGGGACGACTGATTGCGGTGGAAAATAAGGACCCGGTCGGCATGATTGGCGTCTTGGTCGGAAGCAAGGACGCCGCGAATCAGCGTCTGCGCCTCGAGGGCTTCCAATCGGTCATTGAAACCTACAGCGGACTGTCCATTGCCGAGGTAAGTGCCTCGAATATTTCCCGGCTGCAAGCCGCGCAGCAAGCGGAGCAAATGCTGAAGGAGCATCCCGAGATCAAATACATGGTAGGCTTCAGCTCCCTTGACGGGATTGGCATGGCAGAAGCCGTTGCCCGGATCAAGCCAGGCGGCGTGAAAATATACGCCTTTGACGATTTGGAGGATACACTTGCCGCCATAAAAAATAAGCAGATCGTATCTTCGATCGTACAGCAGCCCTCCCAGATGGGTTATAAAGCCGTGTCCATCCTGAATGATTATTTTCAAGGGCGGACCGTCACTCCACAGCAGTACACTCCTATTTCCGTCCTAACGGACAAGGAGGTCTCTGCCCGGTGACACTCCGCAAAAAGTTGCTGTTCTTTATTCCGCTGCTCGTTCTGCTTACGAACGGCGTGACTTTCTTCCTGTTTGAAAGCTCCAAAACCGTACAGCACAGCTACAATACAATGATGGACCGCATGCTCCTCTACACGCAATCAGCGCAAACAGCCGACAATAATGTCCGGGCCTTGTATACCTATTTGCTTAATCCTGAAGAAAGCAGCCGGCTTGCCCTTCAGCGGCAGCAGGCAGCCCTTGTCCAGACCAAGGAACGGCTGGCCAATCAGCGAACCGAATCCGATATTGCCGGTGTGCTGCAAGGGTATGTGCATATGCTTGAGACGCTTGCGGAACAAGCGCAGGCAGCCGGAAAATCCGAAGCTCCAACAGAGGCGCTTGCCTACTATGAAGATGCGGAGCGGACAAGCTCTTTTATCCGCGAGGAGGAACGCAGGCTTATTGACCTGGAGCTTAGCGCCTATGAACCGGTATACCGGAGCGTTCAATTGGAAATCGTACGAATGGACTGGCTTGGACCCGCAGTGTTCATCATTAATACCCTGCTCAGTATCGTCCTTGCCCTATGGATCTCCAGAAGCATTACCGAGCCCGTAGACCGTCTGGTACAAACAGCCCGGCGTCTGTCCAAGGGACAGCTGGATCCTGCATACCTTCCGGATCGATCAAATGATGAGCTTGGCATCCTGTCGGAATCGTTCCGGCATATGATTAATGACTTGAATGATTTGATGGGCAGGGATAAGGAACGGATGGAATCGGAGCGTCTGGTCAAAGAGCTTGAGCTTCAGGCGCTTCAGAGTCAGATTAATCCGCATTTTTTATTTAACACGCTAAATGTGCTTTCCAAACTGGCACTCCTGGAAGGAGCCGATCAGACAAGCGATCTCATTGTGTCGATGTCCAAGCTGATCCGTTATAATCTGAGTCAGTTGGACCGGCCCGTTACGCTTGGAGATGAGCTAAAGCATGTTCGGGAATATTTTACGATCCAGCAGGCCCGCTTCCGGAGCCGTGTAGAGATCGGGCAGAAGATCGACGAGTCCGTACTGGGAATATTGATCCCCGCTCTGACCATCCAACCGCTTGTGGAAAATGCCTTTGTCCATGGCGTGGAACGGATGGAATCCGGCGGAGTAATTCAGCTTGTTATAGAGCAAACGGGTGAGAATGTGGTGGTCGCCATCACGGATAACGGTGCAGGAATGAATGCTGCGGAGCGTGATTCGCTCCTGGCTATGCAAGACCCTCCCAGCCCCGCACCTGCCAAAAAAAATTCTATGGGCTTTGGCACCCGCAATGTCATCAAGCGGCTGAGACTGTTTTATAACCGGCCGGATATTGTCCGGATTGAAAGCGAGCCAGGACGGGGAACGTCGGTTATTCTCCTCCTGCCCAAGACGCCTGCAAAAGAGCAGAAAGGAGGAGCGATTCACGATGTACCGTCTATTGATCGCTGATGATGAAGCGCTGGAGCGCGAAGGGCTCGAGCTTCTCATTCATCGCATGCTGCCTGGCATGTTTCAGATCGCCCACGCCGATAATGGCCGGCGAGCCATTGAACAGGCGGAGGAATTCCGCCCGCATATCATTATGATGGATATTAATATGCCCGGTATTCAAGGTTTGCAGGCTATCCGGGAAATTAAGTCGCTGCTGCCGGACACCAAGTTTATTCTGGTAACGGCTTATGACTTTTTTGCCTATGCCAAAGAAGCGGTATCGCTTGGCGTGAAGGAATATATCGTGAAGCCTGCCGGTCGCGAGCAAATCTCCTCCACCCTATCCCAGCTCATTGACGAATTGGAGCGCGATAAGTCCAAACGGACCGAAGAGCTCCACTTAAGAGATAAGGTATCCCAGCTGCATCCGCTGGTAGAGAATGAGCTGTCCCTCTTGTTTATGGTCGATCAAGTACTGGATGCGGATGAAATGCAATTATCCGACTGGCTGGACTTCCCGCTCGATGAAGGATGTGCTGTTGTTGTCGCCTTTCCGAAGCAGATTTATACGCTCGACAAGAAAAAGCTGTACGAGACCTTCCGAAGTTTTGCGAAAACGTACGGAATATCCTGTATTGTCAGCTCCTTGATTGACCTGCATATGGCCATCTTTATACGGAATGATACGGGGGAGACTTCCTGGAAACCGGGTATCAAGTCTTTTGGCGAGAAGCTGTGCAGTCTGTCCGAGCGGCAATTCCAGGTGCCGATTACCGTCGGAATCGGATCGGTCCAATCCGGTGCGGACGGCTGGCGCAAATCGTATTTCGAAGCCGTATTTGCCTCTGATGTTGACCGGCATATAGGCGAGGTTTGTGATTTCGAGGAGGTTGTGCAAGGCCCCGGTTCAAATACGCCGGAGCGCCCCGTCTCTTCGGATGAGCAAGCGCATTCGGAGGATCAGCGTTCCTATGTCATTTCCGCTCTGCAGCGGATCCGGGAGCAGAGGGAACAGCAGACGATCACTGTCATAGATAAAGCCAAGCAGTATATCATGCTGCATTTTACAGAGGAGCTGTCACTCGAGGAAACGGCCGAGCATGTCCACTTGAACCCTCATTACTTCAGCAAAGTGTTCAAGCAGCAGGTCGGGGCAACCTTTATCGATTATTTGACGGGCCTTAGGATTGATAAAGCAAAGCAGCTGATCGCCTCTGCCGATGAGCTGGCCTTGAAGGAAGTGTGCTTTGAAGTCGGGTATAAAGATCCGAATTATTTCAGCCGGGTATTTAAGCGCGTAACCGGAGTCACTCCGACGGAATACCGCAGTCAAGCGAAATGATCAGGATATTCAGGAAGTTCATGCCACTCTCGGGCATGGACTTTTTTGTTATGCAGACTAAAAAAATGCTACTCCCGCAAAACTCTTTCCATTACGGCCGGAGCCGCGCCATTACGATGCTGGAACATCACAAATATGTGCTGTCGAATACCCGCTAATGTCTGCGGTTCCGGTGATATAATGAGAAACGCTTCAACATACAACCACTTATTCAATTAGTCATATGGAAGGGGAATAAATAAAGTGAGCAGCTTAAACACTAACCTCTCCGCCAATGCCCACAACGGCAAAAGCATGAAGTTCGTTACGCTCGTTTCCATGATTGCCGCCCTTGGCGGTTTATTATTCGGCTTTGATACAGCCGTTGTATCCGGTGCTATCGGATTTATGCAAGACCGGTTTGACCTTAACGAGGTGGAAGTCGGCTGGGCCGTCTCCTCGCTTATCATCGGATGTATTGTCGGCGCGGCTTTCTCGGGAGTACTGAGCGACCGTTTCGGCCGCAAAAAAGTACTTATCGCAGCAGCAGTCCTGTTCATTATCGGATCGATCGGCTCTGCTATTCCGGATACTTTCTCGATGTATATCATCGCCCGTATAATTGGCGGTCTTGGCATCGGGATCACCTCTACTCTCTGTCCGCTGTATAACGCGGAGATCGCACCGGCCAAATATCGCGGCCGTCTCGTTGCCTTGAACCAATTCGCAACGGTAACCGGGATCTTCCTTGTCTACTTCGTTAACTCCGGGATTGCCGGCTATGGCGATGATGCCTGGGATATTGCTAATGCATGGCGCTGGATGTTTGGTGTCGGCGTTGTGCCTGGTGTTCTCTTCTTCATCTTGTTGTTCTTCGTACCAGAGAGCCCTAGATGGCTGATCAAGCAAGGCAAATCGGAACAGGCGTTAAACATCCTTCTTCGTATCCACGGTGAAGCTGATGCGAAGCAAGAAGTTCTGGATATTAAAGCATCATTTGCTATAGAAAAAGGCAGCTCGTTAAAAGAGATTTTCCGCCCGGGTATTCGCCTGGCACTAATCGTTGGTGTTGTGCTTGCGATCCTTCAGCAAGTAACGGGTATTAACGCGGTTATGTACTATGCGCCGGAAATCTTTAAATCGATGGGTTCGGGCACGGATTCTTCCCTTGTCCAAACGATTCTGATCGGTCTCGTTAACTTCCTGTTCACGATTCTCGCGATCTGGCTGATCGACAAAGTCGGCCGTAAAGTATTGCTGCTTGTTGGTTCGTCTGTCATGACAATCTGTCTGGCGGTTATCGGTATTGCGTTCCATACCGGACACACGACCGGTTCACTTATTCTTGTCTTTATTCTGATCTATGTAGCAGCCTTTGCCGTATCGCTTGGACCTGTCGTTTGGGTTATCTTGAGCGAAATCTTCCCGAACCGTGTCCGCGGCCGGGCTACCGCAATTGCTTCGATGGCACTCTGGATTGCCGATTATGTTGTATCGCAATCGTTCCCGCCAATGCTGGAGTCGGCAGGTCCTGCCGTAACGTTCTGGATCTTCGGCGCGATGTCGCTGATTACGTTCTTGTTCACGATGCGTGTCGTTCCGGAAACGAAAGGCAAGTCGCTCGAGGAAATTGAGGCGTCCTGGAACAAATAAAAGTGTCGTTGGAAGGTGGGTATCTCCTTCGGCCGCTGTTGCCTGCAATTTCTTGAACAACATTCAAATGTTGCAATTTGCAGGCAAAGGCAGGCGCTTAAAACTTTCTGAAAGAAAGTCGCTTCGGAAGTATATGCTTTCCTCGGGAGATACCCCTTTTCTTCAATCGATTACCATTCTAATAAAAGCAAGTAAGCTGGGCGATTAACTTCGCCCAGCTTATTTTTTGTTTATAACCCATTTTCTGAAGCGTTCATCTGCCTCTTCATTTGATTTTACATTACAAATATAGACCCCTCTAAAATCTTCAACATCCGGGTCTAAATAATAAAGATCCATCGTCCCGTCCACTCTCTCCCATGCAATGCCTTCTTCATGGTTATGGGGAGAATGTTCCTTATCCCAATTACCTACGTGAAGATGATTGCCGGTATAATAGATATCCTCTCCCGAGAAAAGAATTATCAAAGATTCTAATGGATTACCGATTGCTGCCCCCCGTTCGTGAGCTGCTCTCTCGGCAGCTTCCACCATTGATAACTGGGCGACGGCTATCTTCTTATCCGGTTCGGATTGCAGAAGGTTATGGATATACTTGCATACTTCTTCTGTGTATCGAGTTTTATGGCCCTCCATAATAAGGTCAAAAGTATGTTCAATGATGCGGGCCTCGATGTCCGGTGGTTGTTGGCCCCGTGATGCGGCAGCATTATTCAGCCTTTTCATTGTTCCTTCAACCGTTGCAGGGTTCGTAAACAGTAGAATTTGCGGTTGTGTTATTTGACACAGCTCATTGAAAAAGGGCTCGTCTATTTTTATGATGGGAATAGAGATTTCAATTTCTTCCAGCAAAGCTATATAGTTCGTGCAGGTAATAAGAATGACATCAACTCCCGATTGGGCGATCCATTCGAGCTGCTCGATGACTTTGGCCTTCGCTTTCGTCAGATCGAAGCTTGTATCAACCATTATCCGGTTCATAAGTCCAGGATCAACAAAGTGAATCAGCTCCGCCTTCGAGCCAATAGCAGCTTGAATATATTCAATGTTGGAATAATGGGCATGCAAACAGCCGATTTTCATTTCTGATCACCTTGCCTAAAGTAATTGGTATTTATAAAAGGAGGACCTGTCATGCTACCGTGCGCGAACGCATTAGGAGTTATCATACACAATGATACAATTCTCGTGGAAGAAAAACACGAACACTCAAAAGGAACCGGTTATTATTACCGGCCTATCGGCGGAACAATTGAGCTGGGTGAGCATTCGAGAGAAACGTTAGTTAGAGAATATCACGAGGAGCTGGGAGCTGACTTTACAATAATTCGCTATATTTGTTGTTTCGATCCGGTTAACTGATTTCACAGAAGGATCAAAAACGTTATACCCCAATGGATTAGCGGCACTGCTTCTCTAAAAAGCTGCTTTCGGTTTACTGAAATCGGAGAGACGGAGTATGACGAGTAATAGAAAGGGCGCCTCGAAGAAGGTGCCCTTTCTTATTGTTGCACTTTATTCCATTCGGATATCCGCAGCCTTCATCTCCCAGATCCGCATGCTGGAGACAACGGATTCGCCGCTGCTTGTACGCAGCTGAATTCCGCTGCTGTCCTCCAGGGCTGGATAGACTCTGGCCGTAAGGCAAGTCTCGTCATCCACAAATACTTCTACTATAGACTGATCCGCAAATATACGCAGTTTGATTCTTTCCGTACCCTCTGTAGACGGGAGCTCACCCTTAACCGGGGTTTTATGTACTTTTGGAAGCAGACTTGAATTCGTGCGGTCGATTGTAATGGATTTGGAGGCAAGGTCTAGACGGACATCCGTATGCTCCTTGCCGCATGCCGAAGCAAAGACGGAAATAATTAGAGCTGTGTTAGCCATCGTCTGTCTGTCGAGTTCGAGCGAGCATTCGAAAGAGGCCGATTGTATTCCTGTACTTGTTGGTGTTGGCCCAACAGCGATATCCGTAAAGCTGCGACTCTCGCCCCTCAGTGTCTCCAGTTCAGGCACTGGTGACATGGAGAGAGCCCCGCTTGCCTTCAGATCAACGACACGCGGCAGTGCGAGTGCCCCGGCCCAGTCCAGGTTCTCAGGGAACTCTTCGCCCCTGCTGCCTTCCGGGATCCAGCCATGTAAAATGCGGCGTCCGTTCTCATCAACAAATCCGGTTGATGCATAATAGCCTTCCCATCCGCCGGAGTCGACGGTGCCGTGTTTTTGCACATCTATCAGCTTATCGCCGCTAATGGTGCCGGAAAGATATCGTACCGGACCGCTCGGAGAGTAGAATAAAACCGCTTTATCGCCAAAACGGAACAGATGCGGGCATTCCCAGATCCATTCTTCGCCTTTATAAAAAATCCCCTTAAAGCTCCATTGTTCTAAATCGTCAGAATGGTAAATGAAGGCACAGCCTTTTTCCTCATGAATGCCGCCAAGGATCATTCGCCACCCGTCTTCACTCTTCCAGACGTAAGGATCTCTCCAATCCTTAATCTGAAGATCCTCATGCAAATCCAAAGTCAGGACCGGGTTAATAGCTGGCTTGTGCCAAGTGCGTAAATCTGTCCCGCGGGCCATCCATTGCTGAGCACCTGTAGTTGGATTCCGATCACCTTCACCAATGCTTGTATAAAACATCGTCACTTCCCCGTCATTAACAACGGAACAGCCCGAAAAACAATGGGACTCGCCAAGCTCATAGGATGGAGCCAACCCAACCGGCAGATGAGTCCAGTTCACCAAATCAGGGCTTGCAGCATGCCCCCAATGAATATCGCCCCATTCGGGCTTTGAAGGATTATGCTGATAAAACAAATGATACACGCCGTTTAACTGAAAAGGGCCATTCGGGTCGTTCATCCAATTGCGTGGTGCCGTAAAATGATACCTTGGTCTATAACGGTCCATGAAATCTCCCCTATCCTATTTGCTGCCAGCTATATGCTAACGTACGTTTACATTCACAATATAAACGATATATTAAATATGTCAACACTTGAACGAGAATCATTCTTCAAATGGGTAAAGATGATCTCTTCGCGGCTTTATTAAGCATCAAGCATAGCTATGGAAGCATCCGCTAATTGATGCAGTCTCTTATCTCTGAATGCAAGGAATTTCTATTGTTGGCAAAAAAACAGGCTGAAGAATATTAAAGTTTAGTAAACTTCCAATTAAAAACCGATGGAACATCATGAAATATTAAGATTATGTTAGCTAAATTGACAAAACCGGAGAATAAGTTTTTAATATGGGAATGATCGATCTCATTTACTGCGCAGGGCAATACAAATAAATGGACATCAAAGAGGAGACAGTGAGTGACCATGAGCAATCAAAGCAAAGCCGGTAAGATGCATCGGAATCCCAATAAAGAAAATACATTCTTATTCCTTTCGGACATTAATTCCATATTGGTAAGCGGGGAAGACACAAACGGGGAATTTTGCGTGGTGCATTGTTCGGTTAGCGAGAATGATGGACCTCCCCTTCATATCCATGGAAATGAAGACGAATCTTTTTATTTGTTGGATGGAGAATTAGAGATGACGCTTGGGGATGAAACGTTTTTGGTTAAAAGCGGGGAATATGTCTTCGCCCCTCGCGGTATTCCGCATACCTTTAAGGCGAAATCAAAAAAAGCCCGTTTCCTGGTTACGGCCTACCCTGCAGGATTCGATTCATTTGTAAAGGAGTTGGGCGTTCCTTACGAGGAAGGAATGGAAACACAAATTCAGCCCCCTACTCCTGAACTGATTCAGACACTCATACAAGTATCCAAAAAATACAATATTACTTATCCGGGTCTTTAAGATTATGATTGGACATCATACGATTTCTATCGACGGGGTAGAACAAAGCTTTCACATAGCCGGCAAAGGGCCGGTTTGTCTGGTCCATGCAGGCGGTCCCGGTTTCCATTGGAATTATATGCGTATGCCGTTACTTGAACAAACTATGACCGTTGTCTATATCGAACCTGTAGGAACGGGGAATTCAGGAATGCTGCCTGATGGGGATTACAATATGCTGCGGTATGCCTATCATGCCCATAAAATCGCAGAGCACATTGGAGCCCATAGACCCTACTTCCTGGGACATTCCCACGGAGGTTTTGTCGGAATACAATATGCCCTTGATTACCCGGATGAGCTCGGAGGACTGATTCTCTATAGCAGCGCTCCTTGTATGGGACCTGATCTTGGTATGGAGCAGGTTCGGCAAATCGAGCTCTATGCGCAGCGCTGGCCGGATCGTCCCGAGGCACAAGATGCGAAACAGGCTTGGATGGACATGATAACAGGAGCAGCACAAGACAATGAGTCCATTCTGATTCTCTTGAAGCGGTTGTTACCCGCATTCTTCGGCGATTATTGGAACCTCCCGAAAGAGTTCATGGAATGGAAAGACCATTTGAATTTCAACGTTGTTCCGAATCGGAAGCCGTATACGTGGGATGCGAGAGATGTTATAAATACGATTCATACACCGACTCTCATCCTGGTCGGCGAATATGATTTCAACTGCGGCCCGCGTTGGGCTGCGGAAATGGCTGAGCAAATGCCTAACTCGCAGCTCTATACCTTTGAAGCAGGCGGTCATATGAGCCATGTCGAGAGTCCGCAAGAATTATCGAGAGTCGTGACCGATTTCGTCTTTCAGGTCAAAAAGGCTTGACCTTTAGTGAGTGAACCGGAGTCGATCTGTCAAAAAATAAGAACGGCCGTGCAGAGATGATATCATCTGCACGGCCGTTCTTGTTATGGGGTAAGGTAAGAGGCAGCTCCCGTCCTCTTAAGGTTTAATTGCGTCGTAGTATTTCGACTGCATTTCTTTAGCAGCTGCGTCTAGCTGTGCTTGAAGGTCGGTACCTTTTTTCGAGAATACTTCTTGCAGCACGTTTGTCATAGAGCCGTAGTATTCTTGCGTGTTGTACTGGGCTTCAGGTTTGCCGTCGAGCAGAGCGTTCGATTCAGCGTTGTATTTGTACACGTTGTCGTATTTATCGAAGATGGCTTGCGCTTTTTGGCCGTATTCCGAGTCCGGGCTGAAGTAGTTGATATGCGGCGGAATGAAGAACTTGCCTTCCGTTTGACGGGCTTGGATATCCTTCTCGAGAGATGCCAGGTAGTCGTCTGTGAAGTAATCGAATGTAATGTAACGGAATGCCATTTCTTGCTCGTCTTTTGTTGCGTTCGGGTTGATGACGAGGTAGTCGCCGCCCAGTACGCCGGTATGCTTGCCGCCTGCCTGAGCTGCAGGCATTGGGTAAGTCAGTACGTCTTCGATCTTCATGCCGCCTTGGTTCAGCGCTTGCTCAAGCACGCCTTCCGCACCAGCGATAACCATTGCCGTGCGTCCTTGGCCAAATGCACCTACTGCATCGCCCCAGCCAAGTGCCCAGTCTTTCGGAATAACGTCTGCATCCCATCTGAGTTTGTTATAGAAATCAAGTGCTTTTAGACCGGCTTCGGAGTTGAAAGCCGCTGTTACTTTGCCGTCCGCAATGTTTTGAATCTCGCCGCCAGCCTCGAACAAGAAGTTAGTCCAGTTCCAGCCTGCTTCATTGCCTTTGCCCATTGGCGCGATGCCAGCAATGCCTTTTTTCGCATCCGCTACGCCTTTGGCCGTGTTCAGCATATCGTCCCACGTCCAGTCGTACGAAGGAACCGCTACGCCTTTATCGTCCAGCATTTTTTTGTTAACAACCGTTGTCGTAACGTAACCTTTTTGAGCGACGCCATACACTTTGCCGTCTATGATGAATTGGTTTTGAAGAACCGGGTTGATTTGGTCTTTGAATTCATAGCTGTTGTACAGGTCTGTAATGTCAGCCGCCCAGCCTTTTTCGACCAGGAACTTGGCTTCTGTAGCATACGTGTTGAAAAAGGTTGGCGCTTCGTTTGCCGCCATTTTAATCCCGATTTCGTTAGGAGCATAATGCCAGTCGCTCTTCACGATCTCAACGTTAGGGTACACTTTGTTGAAGCGTGCGATTTTGTCATCTTCCAGCTTCCGGTTCTCTACTTGGTCAGGAAGCGGATAATAAATGCTGATTTTAACTTTTTTCTGAGTGATGTCTTCTGTCTGCTCTGGAGTGTCAGTAGCCGTATTTGTGCTGGCGCTTGCGTTTGCGTTGCTTTCTGCTGGCTTTTGGTTTCCGTTGCTTGTTGTGTTATTGTTGCCGCCGCAAGCTGCAAGGGTCGAACAAAGCAATACCGCTGCTACTGCCGTAACGATGTTCTTTCTCATTGAAACTCCCCTTCTCGTGATAATTTATTTGCTGCTCCCTCATCATAGTGGAGAATGGAGGGAGCCTGCGAGGTGTATTCCTATTCCGATCATGTGCACGATTACGATTTGAATACTAACCTTTCACACCGCCCAGATGTAACCCGCGCATGATATATTTCTGGAAGACCAGGAACACGACAATTGGCGGAATCATCACCATCGTTAATATCGCAAAGCGAATATTCAGTGCCAGACCCCTGGCATTTATGACGTATTTATAGATAGCGGTTGCGAGCGGATAATGGCTGTCATTATGCATAATGAGCGAAGGCCAGAACCAGTCATTCCATGAGGATGAGAAAATAAAGATCGCCAGCGTAGAGAAGATTGGCACCGACAGAGGTAACGCAATCTGCACGAAGCTTCGATAGTCGGATGCGCCGTCAATACGCGCTGCTTCGAATATTTCATAATGAATTTCGTCGAAGAAGTTTTTCAGCAGCAGCAGGAAGAAGGCATTGGCGCCTGCCGGCAGCCAAAAGGCTGCAAAGGAGTTCATTAGGCCCAGATCCTTCAGGTTAACGAAGTTCGGAATAATGTACGTCGTTGGCGGAATAAACAAGGTCATCATGAAGAAGAAATAGACCGCTTTCCTTTTGGGCACATGCAGCCTGGACAAGCTAAACGATGCAAGTCCAAGAACAACGACCGTAATGACGAGGTTTCCTCCAAAAATATAAAGCGTATTTCTTAAAAACTCTGGCAAGTCGATAAAATTCCAGCCTTTGTCATAGTTGTCGAAATGCCATTCACTTGGCAGAAATCTCGGCGGGAAGGAGTTAACTTCCACATTGGTTTTCAAGCCGTTAAAAAACGTTGTCAGAATCGGATAAAGCATGGAGCAGGACATGACCACCAGCACAAGCACCATAATTGAGTAGCCAATAAGAACCGGCTTCTTCTTCAAGTCAAACGAAGAGAGAATTCCCCTATCCATCTGTTTCATCGAACATCTCCCTCCTTGCCTTGAAGCCTATATTGAACGATCGCGAGCAAGCCCAGCACGATAAACATAAGGACGCCAAGCGCTGCTGCAACCCCGTAATTTTGTTGGTTAAAGGCGTATTTCACAATCAGCAAAGCGTAGGTCAGAGTGGCGTTGTTAGGTCCGCCGTCCAGCATCGCGAGCTGCGATTGATAGCCTTGCGAAGTGCCGATCAGCTGCAAAATAAGCAGCAGGCCAAGCAGCCCTTTGATCGAAGGCAGCGTAATATGGCGAATCCGGTTCCATACGCCAGCCCCGTCAATCTCCGCTGCTTCATACCAATCACGCGGTATGCTGAGCACGGCCGCCAGATAGATAAGCATAGCCGAGCCGAATTGCTGCCAGGACTCCATAATAACTAGAGAGATCATCGACCAGTTTGTATCGGTCATGAAGGCGATCGGCTCATTGCCGAACCACCCGGTTATAACGCCGTTGATCGGACCAACCGGATCGTAGAACCAGCGCCATAATCCGTACAGGACAACGACCGGAATAATATTCGGCAGATAAGCGGCTACGCGGACAATGCCTTGGAAACGGCGAAGCTCGGAAATCGCGATGGCGAATACAATCGGAATCCAGAAGCCGATTACCAGACAGAGGAACATATAATAAACGGTGTTCTTCACCGCCGTCCAGGCATCCCCATCGTGAAGAGCAACTTTATAATTGTCAAAGCCGACAAAGCTGTTCCCTTTTACAAAGTCAATGTGGTAGAAGCTGTACACGAATCCTTTGACGATCGGGACCCATAAAAACAAGATAAAAATGATGAAGGCCGGAAGCAGGAACAATAATCCCCAGAAGTGCTTCCTCCAAAATACGGCCATTCGGCCTTTACGCTCGAGAGGCGCGTTTGCGGCAGCGTGCGTTTCCATTATGTCTCCCTCTTTTCTTTAACAATCCTCTTCCCCTATTGTAAAAAAAGGACCCTCTCGAGGTAATGTGCATATCCAAGGCAATGATGAGTGATTCTACTTCTTTAGCTCGCTTGGGCTCATGCCGTAATATTTTTTGAAAATTTTGCTAAAATGCTCCGGCGATTCATACCCGACCTTCTCCGAAATCTCGTACCGCCTCATATCGGTGTTGAGAAGAAGCCGCTTGCTCTCTTCCATCCGAAGCTTCACGACGTATTCCCACAGGTTATAGCCGGTCTCCTTCTTGAAGAGATAGCTGAGGTAGTTGGGGCTGACATGATTGTTCTGTGCGACTTCATGCAGCGTTAAACCCTTTTGCGCATAATTCAGGTTAATATACTCCATCGCTTTCTCGACGATTAAGCTCGTCTGGGCGGTGAATTCTTCCTCGGTGGGCCGCTGCGAATATTGATTCCAGTTAAAATCCCCGTAATAGAACACGTAATGGTCTTTATGCCGTTCGTTACAACCGAGCGCTTTTATAACCTGATCATGAAGAACGTCAATAAACTCAATCCCTTTCAGGATTTGGCTGATGCCAATTACGCTTGTCATGCCCAAATATTTCTGAATGTTGAAGTGGAGGCTTCGCCCGACCATATCAAGCTCATTCATAAGACCGGATGATGCCGCCGTCCCATACTGCGTTTCATTCCACTGCAAAATAATATTGATATCCCGCTCCGAGGCATAAAAGGCCGTTCGGTTCCAATGTTCGTCGAACAGTTCATTAACAATATTAAGAGCCGCGTACCGAAGCAGCTTCTCATCCGTCTTCGACAATTCGCGGTTACGATCAGATAGATTTAACCGAATTCTAATCATGGAGTAATAAGGACCCTCTAACACGATTCCGTGTTTTTCCTTCAAAATCGCTGCAATATCTTGCACCTTAAGCGAAGGCTGCTCGCTCACCAACTGATTCAGCCATTCCACAGACCGCGGATTAAGCTCATCCATATGGAAATGCTCCTGCATCCCCGCGATCAATTCTTCTTGCTCGGTTGGCTCAGGCTTGCGCAGCTTAAGCAGCACGTTGCGCACGGAATCCAAAAACTGCTCGTTGTTAAGCGGTTTAATCAAATAATCTTTGGCTCCAAGACGAATCGCCATTTGAGCATATTGAAAGGTTTCATGAGCGGAGATGATGATCGTCTGCACCCATGGCTTAATTAACTTCGCCTGCTGCATAAGCTCAATGCCGTTCATTGAGCCCATCTGAATATCCGTAACAAGCAGATCGATATCATCCGTCCTCAGGACGTCTAATGCCTCATAGCCGTTATGTGCCATATGAATGGCAGAAATATCAATGCCGGAAGAAGCCAGCACGCTGCTAAGTCCTTTGCAAATAAGCGGCTCGTCATCCACCACCAGTATGTTATACATCGCCCTGTTCCTTCCTTTCGCCCGCTGCCGGAAGCACGATCGTTACGATGGTTCCGCCGCCGTTTCTTTTCTTGTACCCAATGCCGTATATATTGCCAAAATGCAGCTGAAGCCGCTGATGAATGTTTTTAATGCCGTAGCCGGATGCCGGATTTGCGGAAGGCTCATTTAATAGAGATTCGATCGCTTTATAATCAGCGTCCTTATAGCCGTTATCCTCAACGCGAATAAGCAGCTTATCCCCTTCATAATCAGCTGTAATATGAATTTCTCCGTCTTCTCCCATATTCTTGACGCCATGGATCATGGCATTTTCAATAAGCGGTTGAAGCGTCACCTTCGGAATGAGATGGTTCATCATCGTGTCCGGTACGGACCAGATAACCTGGAAGTCATAATCATAACGCTTCTGCTGCAGCTTCACATAAGCAGCCGCATGCTCCAATTCCTCCGCCAGCGTAATCAGCTCCCTGCCGCGGCTTAAACTGATTTTCATCAGCTTCGACAGCTCCTTGATCATTTCCGCGGACTCGGAATTGCCTTCCAGCGAGCTTTTCCAATAGATACTTTCGAGAGTGTTGTAGAGGAGATGCGGATTAATCTGCTGATACAAAATTTGCAGCTGGCTCTCCCGCTGCTTGATCTCCATTTGGTACTTGTCATGGATGAGTCCATTCAAGCGGCGGGCCATATCGTAAAGGGCTCCAATCAATACCCCCACCTCGTCATTTCTGCCTTTGCCAGGCGTCTCCGGCACTCGCTTGCCAGGCTCATAACGGCGGACAAACGTCGCTAGTCTTTGCAACGGTGTCATTAAGGAACGCCAGAAATAGAAGATTACAATACATCCGAACAAAATGTACGCCACCGATATAAGCTGAATGACCCGCTTCACTTCATTTTGCTGCTGAAGGAGCGACTTAATCGGGATTTTGTAGAGGAGACGCTGCTGCAGCAGCTCATTATCGCTTGAAATATAAATGTGTTCCGAAGTCATAATCGGCTTATCGAGAGTTTCGGGCTGATTTTCGGAAGCGGTTGCAGGAAGCTCTACCGTAGTACCCATCATCTTCGGATCTGTTGAGGCTAATATATAATTGTTCTGATCCGTGAAGAAGATCTCACCGCCTGGCAGGGAGACGGATTGCATGGATTCGGCCAGCTTCTTATCCATGTTCGTTGCCACCAGTACACCGATAACGCTATGTCCTTGATTGACCGTATTAACAGCGCGGATATAAGCAAGCGTTCGCTTCTTGACGAGCATATCGTTATTCTCGATAATTTCCATGAAACCAAGACCCTTGAGCTTTAAAGCCGTATCAAACCACTTCGGTTTGTTGGCATCGGTGAAGAAATAGACGCCGCTTTGGATCATCTGCACTTTGGGTGCGAAGAAATATTCATTATGAGGATCATAGATATACAGGCTGTAATAGACAGCCTCCCCGCCATTGAGAGCGGTTGAATAACCTGCAAGCAACGCATCCATTTTTTCGTATTTTCGGACACGTTCAATGACGGTTTCATCGCCATTTGGTACGAGCTGCTGCGCAATCGGGTTTTGGATAATGGTCGTTGTAATCTTGTTGACGGTATCAATATCCCGGTCGATCAGCGTATGGTTCTGTTTGTTCAGCTCAGCATAGGCATTCGTGACATGCCGTTTTAATATGTGTTCGGCCTCCGAATTTCCGTAGCTGTGAAGAATGAATATCGGGCTGACCATCAGCAGGAACAATAACAGCAGCTGCTGCTTCACGCTAAGTTTGGTCATTGGATTGGAAAAGCCCGTTCTCATGATGATGCACCCCCAGCTTCCTTCCTTAAATATAGCAAATATGAATGTAAGCAGTATGGCTATTCTTATTTATTGTATAGGTAATTTAACGCACTTCAAGCTGTCATTCTAGTAGAATGGATCGATTTTTGTTAGAATCCTTCTTTTATAAAAAGGAAAATATTGACTGTCTCGAAGGCAAGGAGCATAATAACTGTGTTGAACGCTTACGTAGTAAGAATTGCTTCACAATTCTTTAAGCGGATGCTTACGAAGTAAGAATTGCTTCACAATTCTTTAAGCGAACGCTTACGAAGTAAGAATTGCTTCACAATTCTTTTGAGGAGTGAGCTCATGTCGAACAAAGTACTTATTGTGACTGGCGATGCCGCGGAAGTGTTAGAAGTGTATTATCCTTATTACAGGCTGCTGGAGGAAGGCTACGAGGCTGTTATCGCTTCACCGACACAGAAAACGTTACATACCGTATGTCATGATTTTATTGACGGCTGGGATACGTATACGGAAAAGCCGGCTCATCAACTGCAATCCCATTTGGGCTTTACTGATGTAGAGCCTTCCGAATATGCAGCCATTCTTATTCCTGGCGGCAGAGCACCGGAATACATTCGCGGCAACGCGGAGCTTCCTCGTATTCTGCAGCATTTCATCGATGCCGATAAACCAATCGGCGCGATCTGCCATGGTGCGCAGGTGTTCCTGGCACTGCCCGATTACAGCTATTTCAATGGACGCACGATGACTTCGTATAATGCTTCACGCCTGGAAGTAGAGCGCCTTGGCGCCTGCTATGCCGACGAGACGCTCCATGTTGACGGCAAGCTGGTGACCGGCCATGCCTGGCCCGATCTTCCCGGCTTTATGCGCGAGTTCCTGAAGCTTGTCCGCGAGGACGCTGCTAAGGCAGCGAGTGCAGAAGCCATTACCCCATAACCCACAGACCGCGTTAGCGGCAGCTTTGGCTCACTAAGCCATCAGCTGCCGCTTTTATGTTTACCGCGGAAATAAATTCTGCTGATTGCTTTCCCGGAACTGATTGGGAGACAGCCCGGTTACTCTGCGGAATATAATCGAGAAATAATTCGGATTGTCATAGCCAAGAAGCTTCGCTATCTCCCAAACCTTCATTTCCGTTGATACAAGCAGTCGGGTTGCCTCCCCGATCCGCCTGTGAATGGCATAGTTGATCGGGGAGATTTGATAGTTATCCTTGAAGATATGCGAAATATAATACGGATTCACATGAAATTGCCGGCCCAAATCCTTCAAGGTAATGGATTGCGTGAAGTTCCGGTCGATATAATCTTTAATCTGCGCGACGAGGCTTGGAGCAGATTCCTCCACTTTATCCTGCCGCTGATGACCAACCGCGCGCCTGATGAGCAGAATAATGGAATTCAGCAGATAGTGGCTGATTGGCTCATGTCCTTCTTCCTTGACGGAGGATTCATCAAAGAGCATCTTCATCAAAGCGGCCGTCTCCGGAAATATCCGGCTTGAACGAATGACCGGCTTCTGATCAGAAGGGATTACCCAATCCTCCTCGGGCAAAACCTCCTGCAAAGTAAATCCGCAATAATACGTAAACAACGGGCTGTCACTGGAGGATTGCTCTTCATGCAGCACCCCCTTGTTATAGACCAAAATATCTCCCCCGCCGACGCTGTATGAGATTCCTCCGATTATGAAAGTCCCCTTGCCGTCACACACAACCAAAATCTCATGCAGATCATCATGCTTATGACTCGGAAAATTCCAATCTGGCGCATCGCATACTTTTCCCGTATATAATAATCGGCTTTGAATGGTTCCCACCTCAATATCCATCATGGCTTGTTTTCTTTATCATACACGATATCCGCTTGTTTCCTGCATTGCTTTTTCATAGCACAGCAAGATATATCACATCAAAGGCAAATACGGCAAGATGCTTCATTGCCGCAGCAGGGGGCATCCTTTAAGCTGTTGAATGTAAGATGCCTGTATGGAGGATGTTTAACATGAAAAAAGAAAACCTGCTTATCTTTTCCTTTACCCTGTTAGCGTTTATTCTGGGGACGACGGAATATGTTATTGTCGGCCTGCTGACTCCAATCGCTGACAGCCTTGGCGTGTCTGTTGCCCAAACCGGCATAATGGTCTCGGGCTTTGCGATTGCTTATGCGGCGGGAACGCCTGTTGTGATGATGGCTGCCGGTTATTTCACGAAACGCCGCGCCTTGCTTCTTGGTGCCTCGCTTGTTGTTTTGTTTACAATGGGGAGTGCTTTATCCTTTAATTATCCGGTCTTATTCTTTACGAGAATGGCAACGGCTGTCTTTTGCGGGTTAAGCGTGTCCCTCGCTGTGTCCATCAGCACGGATTGCGTTTCTCCCGAGCGAAGAGGTCAGGCGCTTTCCTACATCATAGGCGGGTTTACTATTGCCAATGTGCTGGGCGTACCGATCGGAACCTTCGTCGGCCTGCACTTTGAATGGCCTGCCGCCTTCTGGCTGGTCGCGGCTTGCGGGATCTTAAGTCTGCTGCTTCTTTATAAAATCGTGCCGAGAAATTTGCCTGCGGTACAAAGCTCAATGAAGGATCAGCTTCGGTTGATGTCGAACCCGCGGGTGCTGCTTGCCTTTCTCATCCCGATTATCGGAATTGCAGCCATATTCGTGATCTACACGTATATTAATCCGCTTATGCTGGAGGTCATGCATATTTCGGAAGGACGCACCAGCACGATCCTGCTAGTCTATGGTGCTGTAACGATACTCAGTAATTTGCTCGGCGGTAAGATTGCAACCGGCACTTATATGGCGAAGTTGAAAAAGCTGTTTCTGATCCACACCGCTGTTTATGTGATTTTTGGCTTCACCGTACAATTCACATGGCCCGGCGTCATCAGCTTGATGGCGATTGCTCTTATCTCGTTTACGATTAATGCGGCTTGTCAGCTTTATTTCATTCATTTGACCGAGCAATTTGTCCCAACGGCCAAAGACTTCGCTGCTTCTCTGCTTCCGATTAGCGCAAATATCGGAATCGCGGTTGGTTCATCCGCCGGAGCGTTCGTAACCGATCATTACGGTCTGCAATATCTTCCCTGGACAGCGGCCGTGCTCGCGCTGCTTGCCTTTGCCGCTACTGCCTACAGCTATAGTCTTGATCAGTCGGACAGAAAAAAGGCAGCCTTGCAGGCTGCCGCTGAAGCTTAAAAAGGCTGCTCCTTACTGAGGAGCAGCCTTCGTTTTATTTAACAAATACAGGTCTTCTTCTTGCTGCCAATGGTTCCTTTTGCTTCAATCTTGGCAATATACTCAGAAGCCAGGGGGACCTTACAGGCTGTGTTGCCGACATCAACCTTAACGGCTCCAATCGCTTCCGCCACCGCTTTTGCCTCCACTGTCAAAGGCACGACGTACGACGCTACGCAAATAACAAAAGTGTTCATTACATAACGGACGCGGTTCCGCTCTCCATGAACGCTCTGCCTAACCTGCTCCAGCAGCTTGCGGATTTCGGTTAAATCCAGCTGCTCATCCGGGGCAATGGTGACGTAGTTCGCATAGGTGCTCCAACCCGCTACCGCGATTAATTCTTCAGGTGAGCCGATCCATTCCATCGCCAGCTCTCTGGCAAATGGGCTCTCCGCGGTCACATTGGCTACCGTGTATTCGGCAGGCGAATACCAGTTAGCCTGCTTGACCCAATGCTGAAGCGTCGTTTTCGTGATGCTCTTAGGATTTACAGTCAATCCCGCCAAATACATCGCGTCATAATTGCCGGAATTGTACAGCTTGTACACCAGCTCCTGATCCTTCTTCACCTCTTTGACCAGCTTCTTCATATCGCCGATCTTCACGCCGAAGAAAGGCTCCATTGCGCCATGACGCAAATAGGTGCTCTTCGTCTGCTCGCTTCCCATAGCTTCTAAAGCCTGCATTACCTCATCAAAGGTCATTTCTTGGCCTCCAATTGTACTCTTCTTGGTTTGAGTATAACGTTGCGGGAAGACTTCTGCAAAACAAAAAGGGCTGACAATTCGACGCGTTGTATGCGCCGCCTTGTCAGCCCTCATTTATATTAATCGGTAAATGGCAGCCAGCCTTCTCTTGCCGTCAGCATGCGCCATAAACCGTCGGGAATTACAAGCTGCTTCTGCGAGCTTAAGCTTAAGCGGGGCTGAATCTCATCCGCACGACCGGTTTCAACCTTTTGTACCCAATCCGGGTCGGTAAGCAGAACGCGTCCAAGCGCAACCAGAGGAGCTCCCGTCTGCTGGACTTCAATCGCTTCGTCCGCCGTATGAATGGAACCTACGCCAATGACCGGTACAAGATGCCCTACCCGCTCCGTAATCCATTCGAGTCTTGATTTGCTGTCATCTGCTCCACGCGCCGGCTTGGAACGGAAATCAAACAGCGACACATGGATGTAATCCAATTCCTTCTGCGCCAGCTCATCAACCAAGCGGAACGTATCCTCCATCGTAAGCCCCGGAGTTTCCGGCTCTTCCGGCGAGAAGCGGTATCCGACCAGGAAAGGACCTTTCGCATGTTCAGCCGCGGCCCGTTTCACTTCATCTACAACGGCAAGCGGGAAAGCAAGACGACGGTCAATATCTCCACCCCATTGATCATTCCTGCGATTGGAATGCGGAGAGTAAAACTGCTGGAGAAGATAAGTGTTCGCGCCGTGAATTTCCACTCCGTCGAATCCTGCAATCGCAGCACGCCGAGTCGTTTCGCCAAAATCGCGGATGATGGACTCGATCTCTTCATGAGTCAGTTCACGAGGAACGACATCCGAATTTTCCGTCGCTGCAACTGCGCTTGCGCTGACCACATCGCCGTTTGGCACCAATGCCGGTGACACTCGACGGCCGCCATGGAAAATTTGCAGAACAGCCTTTGCGCCTTTTGCTTTAATGGTCTCAGCCAATCGGGTCAGGCCAGGAATCATCTCATCGCTGTGTCCGCCGAATTCCCCGGGAAATCCTTTGCCGCTTGGCGTGACATAAATACATGCGGTAATCACGAGGCCTGCTCCGTCTGAACGGCGGGCGTAGTATTCAAGCTCCGCATCGGTTACCGTTCCGTCATCATTCGAAGAGGAGTGCGTCATAGGTGCCATGATAATCCGGTTCTTCACCTCTACACCGCTTCGGAATTTAAAGGATTCAAATAAAGGTTTATATTTCTGATCCAAGTTCTCCACTCCTCATAAAAGCATCGCATGCTCTTTTCTTAACTGTAATCACTTTTGTTACTGTAATATTATGATATACAGTTTAGATTGTCAAGATTAACCTCCGGATTTTTTTTGCAATTTCAGATTGAGCCATCCGACAATTAAAAAGAAACAGGCTGCGAAGCTTCTTCGCGGTCTGTTTCTCTAAAGTCCCCGTGCCTGTTGTGTCCCTATAACATAACAATTAAATAGAAAGCACCTGCAAGGACAAACCTGTATAGTGCAAACCATTCCAACCTAAGCCTTTTAATCACCTTGAGAAAAGTGACAACAGCAAGCATCGCGACGGCAAAAGCAGTTGCAAAGCCGATTAACAATAAAATGATATCCTCCGACGACAATAGGTCGCGGCTTTCATATAAATCCAACAGCGTTGCCCCGAACATGACCGGAACCGATATCATAAACGTAAAATCGGCTGCAGCTTTTTGGCTGGTTCCAAGTAACAGCCCGCCTGAGATCGTCGAACCGGATCTTGAAAATCCCGGCCACAAAGCGAGACATTGAAAAAGTCCAATTCCAAATGCTTGCTTATAATTCATATCATCGGTATTGTCAGCCGTTACCGTTCTTCTTATGCGCGACGCAATCAACATTAGAACGCCGCCAATAATTAAGCCGATTAATACGGGCATTGGACCGAATAAACGGCCTTTTATGAAATCCTTAAACAACAAATACATAATCAGTGCAGGTATCATGGCCAGAAACATATGAATAGCATTCAGGCCTTTGTTCTTGGAGAAATCGAGTTTAATCAGGTTCACTCCGATTTCTAAATACCTTCGCCAATAAAGAATCAATACGGCCAATACAGCTCCCAGCTGAATAACAATTTTAAATGTTGTCTCAGACTCCCCTTCAAAGCCCAATAAATGCCCGGCAAGTATGAGATGTCCTGTTGATGATACGGGCAAAAATTCGGTTAAGCCTTCTATAATGCCCAGTAGAATAGCGCTGATGATATCAACCATTAGTGAATATCCACCTTTCTAAAATAGATCAAGGTGATCACTAGGCCGGTTATCGAGGTTAACGCGATTATGGAATAAGTAACGGCAGCCGGATAAACGGAAGACAGGGAATCATGAGCAATATCGAATACCGCTGACCATGGGTTTAAAGCTCGGTAATCGGAATTAAACACCAATAAATTCACTAAAGTAATCGCTATCGATGCAATTATAGCCGGCACGTAAGATTTCATGATGGTGACGATCAATACGATTGGTGTCGACAACACGGCAAGAAGGGTAGCTCCAATCATGTATTCAATCAAAGAATCCAACATAAGATCCATGGTTAAGCCTTTGAATTGAAGCAATAAACCAAAGACAAATGTCACTACCCATGCTTCCAACGTCAGGAGATAGATCCATAATAACAATAACAGCATTTTGCTTAGAATGATGCTTGTCCTTGTTACCGGAATCGTCAACAGATTTTTCAAAGTATCCTCTATATATTCACGGCCGAATAAATAGGCAATTACAACGCTATATAAAGGAACCGCCATTAGCAATATGGTATACATACTCGTGTTATAGAAAAGAGCCTCGAATATAGCGTTATCCGTCTTCGACATCTTTAGTAAATCAATATAGAAAGCAAGCACAACAAAGAAAGGTGCCAGTGCAGCACCCGCAAGACTGAGCACCAGCATTTTGGAACGTTTCAGTTTAAGGAGTTCGGTAGAAAGCAAATCAACCAATCGTACCACCTCCTACAAGATTTGCGAAATAATCCTCCAGATTATTTTCGCTGACCGCGATTTTCTCCACTTCAATACCATGTTCAACAAAAAGTTTGTTTATTTTGCCTTGTTGACCGAAATGAGAATAAATGCGAATATTCCCTTCAGCCTGTACCGTATAATCGATAATGCCCATATGTTTCTCCAGTAAAAGAGCCGCTTTATTATCGTCATCAACCTGGAATTCCATATACCGGCGGTTGGCCATGTGCAGTTTGTCTATACTTATTTCCTCCAGCAGTCTGCCTTCATGAATAATTCCTAACCGATCTGCGAGCAGCTCAACTTCGGATAAAATATGGCTCGAAATCAATACGGTTATTTGACGTTCTTGCGCCAATGTTTTTATCAATCTCCGCATTTCCTTGATGCCGATCGGATCCAGTCCATTGGTTGGTTCATCGAGGATCAATAGCTCCGGATAATGCAAAAGTGCTCTGGCAATGCCAAGACGCTGCTTCATGCCGAGCGAGAATTTCCCTGTTAGTTTCCTTGTTTCATGCTGTAAACCAACAATCTCTAATGCTTCTTCGATTGCGTTGTTTTTATGAACGCCCATGATTTTCGCATTAATTTGCAAGTTCTCTTTGGCGGTCAGATTCTCATAAAAGCCCGGAACTTCAACTATCGAACCGATTCTTCGCAATACTTCCTTTTTACTTAATAGCAAATCGCTGCCAAAGATCTCAATCTGTCCGTATGTCGGCTTGATCAGCCCCAGGAGCATTCGTATCGTCGTTGTTTTGCCTGCTCCATTTCGTCCAAGAAATCCATAGATTTCACCTTGTTGAACGGTTAAGCTGACATTGTCTACCGCTTTTTCGCCGCCATACTGTTTGGTTAGATTAACGGTTTTGATAATGGCGTTCATTCGTACCGCCTCCTCTTTGTCTTATTATAAGAAAGCGGCTTTAACTGGAGTTTATCTGTTTCTTAACTGTTTCTTAATCCAATCGATTTCTGAAACGCAATGGTGAATTCCGTTTTGTCCCAGGGCTTGCTGTTGGCATGCACCGAACCATGATTTTTTTCAGCCAAAGCCTTAACGATAGATAGACCCAGTCCGCTTCCACCGCCGCTTGAACCTCTGGCTTTATCTGCCCGATAGCTTCTCTCGAAGATACGGGAAAGCTCAGCCGCACTAATTCCTGGACCTCGATCCCAGATCGTTAGTTCATAAACGCCATTGTTCTCAAGAAGATCGACACCGATCACTTTCCCTTCTCCGCCGTACTGGATAGCGTTTTTAATCATATTTTGAATCATGCGGGTTACGGCAATTTGATCTGCCTTAATGAAGCAGCCTACCTCCGGAAGCTCAATCTGGAGCTTGATCTCTTCTTTTTCGATTTTTGGTAAAAACTCAATTAGCGTCTCTCTTGCCATTTCGGCGAAATCCAATATTTCTTCTTTCATGGGCAATTCATCGGCGTCAAGCTTGGCCATTGTGAATAAATCGTCAATTAACTCTTTTAAGCGAGCTGATTTAGCAGATAGAATGGCAAGATAGGATTGTTTCTCCGATTCCGATTCCGATTCCCACTGCCCATCTCTTAATGCGTCTATATAACCGATTATCGAAGTTAGCGGTGTTCGAATATCATGCGAAATGCTGGACAAGAGCCGCTGCCTTGCCGTATGCGATTGAGCAGCTTCAATTTGTATCTTTTCAAACCTGCTAATGAGCTTATTAATTGTAAAAACCATTTCGTTCCATCGATCGTCTTGCTTGGCAAGCAATCTGGTTTTATAATTGCCCGCTGCTACTTGGCGCAGGAGGTTTGAAATGCGCATTAAATCTTGACGAGTACGGATCGTTCCTGCGAGCATCGCCAAATTTAACCCGATTAATAAGGCTGCTAAGGTCCATCCCAAGCCGCCTAAAGTGTTTCTCGTTAGGAGTAGAACGATTGCCGTCAAGCATAGCTGTATCACTAACATGACTAATGTCTTTGCGGTATTCATGCTTTTTCTCCCGAAAATTTATAACCGATCCCCCAAACGGTCTGAATATATTGAGGCTGAGAGGGGTCTAACTCAATTTTCTTGCGCAGTTTACGAATATGAACCATTACGGTATTATCATCTTCGATGTAGTCGGTTCCCCAAACTTGCCGGAAGATTTGCGTTTTTGTAAATACTTGTCCCGGATTGGAGGCTAGCAGCTTAAGCAATTCAAATTCCTTGGCGGTTAACGCCGTTTGGCTGCCTTCGATATGAACCGTATACGCTTTCGGATCAATAGCAATTCCCTTGAAAATCAATAAATGTTGGGATGGTTCTTCTCCTTCGCTGCCAAGAATCATATAGCGCCGCAGCAGGGATTTGACTCTGGCTATGACCTCATGGATGCTAAACGGTTTTGTAATGTAATCGTCCGCGCCAATGCTTAAACCTAATATTTTTTCTGTTTCATGATCTTTCGCCGTCAGCATGACAATAGGTACATTAGAGATGCTCCTGATCGCTTTGCAAACTTCAATGCCATCCAATTGAGGCATCATCAAATCCAAAATCACTAAATGATAGCCCCCTTGTCGAAACCTATAAAGGGCCTCATTGCCATCATTTGCTGTATCCACTGCGTACAATTCGCGCTCTAAATATTTTTTCAATAATTCTCGTATTTCCTTATCATCCTCGGCAATAAGCAGTTTAATTTCACTCATTCCATGAGATTCTCCTTCAGCTTTATATATTTTCCAATTATAACATCAATCTACTTTTACAATTCAAAAAAGCCGCGATATACGCGGCTTCTGCTGTATCTATGAAGTAAACCCATGAGCTATTATTCCACAAATCCCTCGTATTCAAAATAGTCATAATAAGCCGGTGCCGAGCTTCCTGCTTCTGTTCCCTCTGCATACATGCCCAGGCATACGCCGGTAAACGCGCCGTCCGCGTCTGGTGTTAATGCTTCGGCCGGCCATGTCCCGAGGCTGATCCACTCAGCGGATGCCCCTCCCAAGGTGTACATCAGCTCATACTCCTTCTCATCCGAACGGATCGACAATCTAACCGGAACCGGCTCTTTCATTGGCGTAAAAGCTTCCGTACCGCTCCCTTGCGTCATGGCTGTCACTAGGATACCGGTCTGTCCTTCCTTCTTCGCAACTCCGATCGAATAATAGGATTGATCGCTTAACCGGGCTGCAATGCCCGCCTGCTCCCCGTCTTTTCCCGGCGCAAAGGTTAACCTGGTCTCGCTTCTCATCCGATGATGCTGCTGGCGGCGGCAGACAAATACATTCGCTCCTCCGTCACGAAGCCCGTTGGCGTTGCCGGTCAGTCTGAGGCAGCCATCCCGCTCCGTCAAAGACATCGCATCTGGCCCTGGAATAACGCGGGTATAGATCCATTCCATGCCAAGTCCTTCAGACGAGAACTTCGTCGTATACCGCTGGCTGGAAGAAACCTTGATCCCTTGGGCTCGCTGCCTCATAACAGCCGGTACTTCCATATCTATAGAGACATGACCTTGATTATTATCAATCATCGGCCAGCCGTCTTCGGTCCACTTGACAGGTGCAAGGAATGTCTCGCGTCCCAGCACGCTGCCTTTGCCGCCTTGCGGACGTACGCCAAGAAACAACGCCCACCACTGGCCATGCACATCATCAATCAATTCGACATGGCCGGTATATTGAATCGGGTGATCCGATAACCCGTTATGCGTCAGAATCGGATGCGGCAGCATCTCGAAAGGTCCATATGGAGATTCGCTCCTGCCGATAATCTCCCTGTGCATAGGCCCCGTACCGCCGGAAGCAGTCATCATATAATAGAGACCGTTTATTTTGTACAAATGCGGACCTTCTACCCAAGGCCCCTCGTCCCCTTCCCATACGACAACCGGCTCCGATAATGCCTTGCCTGTCCGGATATCAATCTCATATTGAATAATATGGGAGGTCTCCCCAAAGCCGGATTGCGCGGATACGTACACTTTGCCGTCTTCGTCAAAAAATAACGAAGGGTCAATATTGCCATGCGGAATGACAATCGGATCGGACCATGGCCCTGCCGGATCCTCCGCCGTAACATAGAAGTTGCCAATTCCGTATACATCCGTAGTAATCATATAAAATACGCCGTCATGATAACGGAGCGTAGGCGCGTAAATTCCCTCCGAGCTGTTGCGCCCAAGCAGATTCACCTGGCTTTCTCTCGTTAACACATGACCGATTTGCTCCCAATGGATCAGATCCTTGCTGTGAAACACCGGTACGCCGGGAAAATATTCAAACGTGCTTGTTGCCAAATAATAATCCTCGCCAACCCGAATGGCACTTGGATCCGGATAAAAGCCCGGCAGTACCGGGTTACGGTAGGCTGCTCTGCCTGCTGCTCTGTTTGCCGTCAATGGTTTGCCCCGCTTTCTGTTAGAAAGATAAGGAACGGAGCCCTCTGGAAAGGCTCCGTCTCCAATTCAAGCTTATTTCTGCCAGTTGGCAATCTTCCAGAAGGAAGCTTTAGGTTCATGCTTGGCATCAAACACAAACGGCCAATTTTTCCGCCCACGGACCGGGAAGTGATCAAGCCAGGTATAATCATCGGCTGCACCCCAGAACGTTACTGCAGTAAGAACGTCTTTGTACTCGCGGAACAGACCAAATATCTGTTCATAACGCTCGGCCTGCCGTTCCAGCATCTCGGCTGTCGGCTCGGTCAAATCTGTCCGCTTGTCCTCGTAATCAAATACCGAAATATCAAGCTCCGTTACCTGCAGCTTGAGACCAAGCGCGGCATAACGTTCGATCGCTTCCCGGATCTCGGCAAGACTTGGGCCGTTCAAATTCCAATGCCCCTGCAGGCCGATCCCATGAATAGGTACATCCTTATTCTGCAGCGATTGAACGAGGCGAATGATCTTGTCCCGCTTCTCCGGGTTGCACTCGTTGTAATCATTGTAGAACAGAACCGCTTTCGGGTCGGCTGCGTGCGCAAATTCGAATGCTTTCGCAATAAAATCTTCCCCGACCAGGTTCAGCCACTTGGATTCCCGAAGCCAGACATCGCTTTTGTCCTCAATGACCTCATTTACGACATCCCAGCCGTAGATTATACCTTTATACCGGCCAACCACGGTCTCGATATGGCTCTTCATCCGGGCAAGCAGCGTTTCACGGTCAACCGGTGCCCCATCCGTTCCTTCGAATACCCAGTCCGGCGTCTGATTATGCCAAACCAGCGTATGCCCGCGAAGCTTCATGCCGTTTGCCGCAGCGAAGTCTGCGATTTTATCGGCTGCTTCAAACGTGTACACGCCCTCCGATGGATGAATACGCTCGAACTTCATATCGTTTTCCGCGGTTAAACTATTGTAATGGGTCGTCAGCACGTCCTTCTGCGTCTCTATTGTCTTCAGATTAATGGCTGCCCCAATATCGAAGAATTCCTTATAAACGGAATGAAGGGCTGGTATTGTTGATGGTTGTGACATATCCTGCACCATCTCCTTGTTTATGAAATTAGTAAATAACCCGGTTATGAGCATCCGGAATACCGGATTTGCGGAAGAAGTAAGTATTCATAATGTCGCGCCATTGCTTTGCATTCTCCAATTGACGATTCATGCGGCCGGCCACATGACGGAACCGTTCTTCGTCCACAAGTCCCTCGAGCTCCAGCCAGCGGCTGATCCAATATTCAACCTGCTCCACGCCGGCAAAATGCGTATCGTATATATGCTGAATAACGGTCTTGCCGGATTTCAGCTGATGCGTGTAAGGTACATGATGGAAGAAGAGCAGCAGCTCATCCGGGCAAGCTTCAAGGCTGTCATAAATCTCAGCGTTTGGCTGCGTATACTGACTGCTATAGCCCGTGCCTGTTGCAACCGTACGGTCAACCCCAATTCCTTTATGATCGGCAAAATGATACGTTCCCCACTTGGAATACTCATAGCCGTCAATATCCGGACCGTAATGGTAATGCGGCGTGACCATCCAGCCTACACCAAGAGGCGCTGTATAGTTCTCATAGATGGACCAGGACTCGAGCAGGAAGTTTACGATAACGTCTTGTACTTTCTCATTACCGCCAAACGTTTGCGCAGCCCATTCCTTGGCGATCTCCTCCGATGTCAGCTCCGGATTCCAGATCAGTCGGCCGTAGCCGTACAGGTTCGCTTGAGCAAGATGATGTCCTGTCCAGTTCTCATCGTTGCCGATATTGCTTACGGCTGTAATGCCGCTATGCGTATAAGCATGAACCCGACCAGCGGCGATTTCCTTCACCGTGCTGCCCGCGCCTTTGACATAGGTATCAAAGTTCAATACTTCCTTCCACTGCGGGATCAGGAAGCAGACATCCTTCTGCTGGCCCGTATATTCCTGCGCAATCTGGAATTCCATCATCTGATTCGTATGCTCCATGGCGCCAAAGAGTGGCGATACCGGCTCGCGGACCTGGAAGTCCATCGGTCCATTCTTGATCTGCAGGATGACATTATCCTCAAAGCGTCCGTCCAGCGGCTTGAAGTGATCATAAGCTGCGCGGGCACGGTCGGTGGAACGGTCACGCCAGTCCTGATGGCAGTTATAAACGAAGCAGCGCCATAAGACAATACCGCCGTAAGGCTCCAGCGCTTCCGCCAGCATATTGGCACCGTCTGCATGATCACGGCCATACGTGAACGGCCCCGGACGATTCTCCGAATCCGCTTTCACAAGAAAGCCGCCAAAGTCCGGAATATAGCGGTATACTTCTGCCGCTTTTTCTTTCCACCAGGCACGTACGTTTGGATCAAGTGGATCAGCTGTCGTAAGGCCGCCAATCTCAATTGTTCCCGCATAGTTTACGCTCAGGAACAGCTTGATCCCGTATTCACCGAATACTTCCGCAATACGGGCTACATCCGGCAGCAGCTTCTCGGTAATGAGGAAAGTCTCCTCCCGGTGAACGTTTACATTATTTATCGCAATGCCGTTAATGCCGACGGATGCCATCAGACGGGCATAATCGCGAATCCGATCCGAACCGGTCAGCACTTTATTTCCTTCATAAAAAATCGATCGTCCGGAGTAACCGCGCTCCACGCTGCCGTCGATATTATCCCAATGATTAATCATGCGCAGGCTGTATTTCGGCGATTCAATCAGATTCAACTGACCAATAGCAGCACCGGATTGCAGCAGGCGGAGCAAATGGAACGCCGCATACAGCGCGCCTTTCTCCGTGCGGCCAGCTGCAACAATGTACTCCCGATCAGCTTCATGAATGGTTTTCAAGATGTAGCCTTCATCAGACAATGCCGGCACAATGCCTGATGCCTGATCAACCCAAGTTCCTCCACCAAGAACGTCAAGGACAATAAAACGCTGCTGGGAAGCCTCATGGGTAACCGTAGGCGTTGTCCCAATCATAGAACGAATACCCCTCGACAATTCTTGAGCGGCTGTCTTTAATACCCCTTCTACCGGAACTCCCGAGGGCAGCACAAGCTCGCCTGTCCAGCCTTTATATTCATCCGTCAGCTTCTCATCCGTCATCTGGTCATATCTAAGCCAAGCTGCATATCCGTTGTCTCCCATCACTCATCCTCCTAAAAAGAATTTCCACTCCGTTGGCCAGGTTCCGGTCATTTTGTGGTGATTCCTACCTCGTAAGCAAGCATTTCTCAAAAGAATTGCGCCCGCCCGATTCCTAAGGAAAAGTCGAACGGACGCGTCTGTAAACGAATATTTTTTTGATTAACCTTTGACGCCGCCTACGGTCATCCCTTTTACAAAGTACTTTTGCAGGAATGGATACACCATAATAATCGGCAGACTCGCAATAATCGTCATCGTTGCACGGATCGAGGTTGGCGTAACGGCCGTTACGCCGGATTGACCCGCGGCAAACTGATCGCCCGCATTCGTTGAAGATGCTGCCGTATTCGAAGTCTGCAAAATTTTCATTAACTCGTACTGCAGAGTGCTCAGGTTAAGATGAGAAGAATTGTACAAGAATACATCAAACCACGAATTCCATTGATATACGGCTACAAACAACGCTACAGTCGCGAGGGCTGGTACCGTCAACGGTAGTACAATTCGCATGAAGGTGGTGAAGTCGCCTGCGCCGTCAATTTTCGCCGATTCCATAATGCCATCCGGCAAGCCTTCAATAAAGGAACGGATAACGATCATATTGAAAACTCCGATGATGCCCGGGATGATATATACCCAGAAGGAATTAATCATATGAAGCTCTTTGATTAACAGGTAACCAGGAATGAGCCCACCGCTGAAGTACATCGTGAAGATCGCAATTACCGTTACAAATTTGCGAAGCACATACTCTTGACGGCTAATCGTATAGGCCAGCATAGCTGTACAGAAAACGGAAGTAATGGTGCCAATAATCGTACGCAAAGCCGAGATCAGCGTAGCGTGATAAATCGATGCTTCATTAAAGATATAGCTGTAGTTATCCCAGGTCCACATCCGTGGCCAAGCATAGATGCCACCGCGGATCGAATCATTCGCATCGTTAAACGATAGAGCGAACATATTAAGAAAAGGATATAATGTCACCGTTACAATCAACAACATAAAAACTATATTACTTATGTCAAAAATTTTATCCGGTAAGGAGTTGTACCTTGCTTTGGCCGAACTTTCTTTCATGTCGATAGCCTCCTTGCTTCAGCTTGCATTCGATAAATCTAGAACAGTCTGCTCTCGCCAAGCCGCTTCGCAATGGAATTGGCAGACAAGAGGAAGATAAAGCTGACGACCGTTTTGAACATGCCGGCTGCCGTAGCCAAGGAATAGTTGCCCATGTTCATGCCGTATTTCAAGACAAATATATCAAGGTTCTCGGAATAGTCCACGGTCATCCCGTTGCCGAGCAAGTATTGCGGCTCAAATCCCGATTCCAAAATATTTCCAAGATTCATGATCAACAGGATAACGATAACCGATTTAAGACCCGGTAATGTAATGTGCAGAATCCGTTGGAAACGGTTCGCCCCGTCAATCTCGGCAGCTTCATATTGGGAAGGATCAATGGTTGTAATTGCCGCCAAATAGATAATGGTATTCCAGCCTACGTTTTTCCAAACTTCCGATGCTCCAAGGATGCCCCAGAAGTAATTCCCTTTGCCCAGCCACAAGATAGGCTGATCAATAAGATGCATTTTCGTTAATAAGATATTAACGATCCCTTCAGGCGCCAGCGCCGAAGAAATAATGTTGGCCGCAACGACCCAGGAAATGAAATGCGGTAAGTAGCTGATCGTCTGTACGACCCGCTTGAACATAACTTGGCGAAGCTCATTTAATAGAATGGCTAATACAATTGCGGTAACAAAACCTAATACGAGATTAATTGAGCTCATTACGACCGTATTTCTTAACACGCGATAGAAGGAATCATCGTTGAACAGGAAGCGGAAGTTTTTCCAGCCTACCCATTCCTGATCGAACAAATCCTTGGCTGGTCTAAACTTTTGAAAGGAGATTGTCCAGCCCCAGAGCGGTACATATTTAAACAGGAACAGCCACAACACAAATGGCATTGACATGAGTACGAGTGTTTTCTGGTGCAATAGTTTTGTAAAGAACAGTTGAAGCCGTGATCCGCTTGCTCTTGGGCTTTTGACAACTGGTGTAACTTCGTGTAGGTTCTCCACTTGCTCTTCCCCTCTCTAGCATCCTGCATGGATCATAGATCGGAAGGCCGGAATAGCGTTCCGGCCTTCCGTCTACTTTTATTTGGTTACCATTTGCCTGCGATACGGTCTTGAACAACTTTTGTTACGAAGGTTTCATAGTCTTTCACGCCAAGCTTGCTCATTTGGCCTACATAATCGTTCCAGATCGAATCGAAATCGCCGGATTTGGCAAGGACAAGCTTCGGAATGAATTTCTTCTGCAAGTCGCTGGCTTTTTGCTGGAAGATTTGCTCAGGCGTTCCTTGACCTTTGTTAATGCTCCAAGCCGGGTACCAAGAACGCTCATCCGGTTTCGAGAAGTACTCGGAGAATGTCTTCACGCCGTATGCATCCAGAAGGGCTTTGTCGCCATCTGTGTAGCCGGCATAAGCAACTTCCGGCTGATTGCCTACACCATAAGCATTGCCGTCAGCCAGTACGGAGTTGTTGCCGTAACGAGGCCAGCTGTACTCGAAGTACTGCCATCCGATTGTACGTTTTTTCTCGGGGTCGTTGCGGTCGGCAATTTGCTGAGCGTCCATCACAAAACGGCCGTTTGCGTCAACCGTATAGTTTTGGTCTTTCACGCCCCATTGAACGAGAACCTGGTTCTCTTCTTTGAGCAAGTTATCGAAGTACTTGATGATGCGCACCGCGTCTTTCGCTTTAACCGAGATGCCGATACCGCGGTTGTTAACAAAGCTAGGCGGATCTACGTACTGGTCTTTCGTGTTCTCATCAAATACGATAGGCAGCGGAGCGTAACGCTTCTCGTCGATGCCGGCTTTCTTCAGATTGTTTGTCGCGTCTCCAACTTGCCATGCATAGTTGAAGTAACCCAGTACGCGGCCGGAAGTCAGCTTAGCGAGGAATTGGTCTTTGTTCGCTGTGAAGGTCTCAGGATCGAACAAGCCTTCCGAGTTCACTTGATTCAGCTTTTGCAGCCATTTTTTCTCGATGTCTGTAGCTGCATACGTTTTGGCTTCATGAGTGTTCATGTCGACGATTACATCGCCGTCATTCGGGTAACCTGCAAGGTGCATGGCAGGGTTTGTAATCGAGAAGAAGCTGTCGGCAGGACCTGCAAGCGATGCAAAGCCGATGGTATCCTTGCCGTCCACTTGCGGATGCTTCTCTTGGTATTGCTTGATCAGATCGAAGTATTGGTCAAGCGTCTTCACTTTCGGATATCCCGCTTCCTTCAGAACGGAGCGTTGGATCCAGAATGCGCCTTGGCTGATGCCGGGATCGCCGATGTAGCCTTGGTTAGCTCCAAACGGCAGGAAGTACATTTTACCGTCTGCTTGTCTGAATTTATCGAAATAAGGACCGTATACGCGCTTGATGTTTGGACCGTATTGCTCGATCAGATCGTCAAGCGGAATAAATGCGCCAGCGTCAAGCAGCTTGTCGATTTCGCCTTCCGGCACGATAACGTCCGGGTAGTCGCCGCTTGCAATCATAACGCCGGATTTCGTTTGCGGGTCGCCAACGAGGAACTCCATTTTCCAGTCCACACCGGTCTGGGTTTGCAGTTCTTTACCGATAACGGTGTCGCTCGCCAGAGTATCCTTCTGGCTGGAAAAGCTGTAGTACGAGAAAGTGACGGGTGTTTTGTCATCCGCTTCAGGAGAAGTGGAGGCATTGGTAGCTGCATTGCCGCTGTTGCCAGAGTTGCCGCTGTTTGCATTGTTATCGTTATTGCCGCCGCAAGCGGAAGCTGTAACAGCTAACATCGCAGCTGCCAGGCTGACAGTTAAAAGCTTTTTGTTAACCATTTCTTTTTAGACCCCTTTCGTCATTTCAACGTGTTTGTTGTAAGCACTTTCATCATAAAACGAATCCGAAATCTTGATTACCCCTCAAACTTTAGTTCGTACTTTGAAAAGCATAGTTCAACATTTTTGCCGTTTATTGGCCGTTCATGTCGAGAGGAAGACGTAGTTCGACAGTGGTCCCATGACCTTCGGCACTATGGATGTCGAATTCGAAGGAGTCCTTATAGCACAATTTAAGCCTGGTATAGACGTTTTTCATCCCTACGTTGTCACCCATGGAATCATCCATTCGGAGGTAATTCAGCAGCTCTGACAGCTTGGCTTCAGACATGCCGATCCCGTTATCGGTCAGTCTGAACATCAATTTATTGCCGGTAATGCCGATATGGATCTGGATCAGGCCAATCCCCGGCGTGCTTTCAATCCCGTGAATGCTGGCATTCTCGACAAAAGGCAGGAACGTCATCTTCGGTATCATTTGATCATATACCGCATCCTCGATGGTCAGCTGATACTGCAGCTTGTCGCCAAACCGGTATTTCTGAATTTCGAGGAAGCATTCCGTCAGCTCAATCTCCTCACGGATCGACACCCAGCTGCGCTTCCAGGATATCGACTTACGGAAAATTTTCGCCATATAATGAATCGTCTTGGCCGTCTCGGTCTCCCCTTTCATCATGCTCCGCATGCGGATGGTTTCCAGGGAATTGAACAGAAAATGGGGATTAATCTGGCTGTGAAGGGCATGAAGCTGCGCCTGCCGCTGCCGGATCTCCAAATCCTTCTTCTGGATATCGGCAAGATACACATCCGTAATGAGGTTATCGATCCGTTCGGTCATCCGGTTAAATTCACCGGTTAACTGGCCGATCTCATCACGTGATCCGTCAAGCGGAATCGTCTCGAAATGCTGATTCTTCACTTTTTTCATATGCTTGACGATCTTAACAAGCCGCACATGTATGGACCTGGAAAGAGCCGCAATAATCAAGGACGGCAGCACGAAATTAATAAGCGCCAAGTAGATGACGAAGGAACCGGACTTCCGCACATCATGCAGGAAGCTCCCCTCGTTAATGACGCCATGCAGCGACCAGCCATTCAAATAATTGTTGTTCGTATAGACTTTGTCAAAGAAAAGGGAATGGCCGGACTTAGGCAAGGCTGTAAGCTGTGAAGCCTGCGAACGCCAATCCAAGCTGTTGTCATTGGAATATAGAATCGCCCCTTCCGGGTTCAGGAAATAAATCGTGCCCTCAAAGCCCGAGATGGCAAACAGCTGCTTAACGGTCGTCATGTTTAGATCAATCTTGATCAGATTGTTATACCCGTTGCCCTTGACGTAGTTCAGTCTTTGAACAAGGCTGAAGGTATCGTTATCTTGAATGAATAGGGGATAGGAAACATTCGTCTTCATAAAGCCCCGGTACCAGTCGGATTCCTTAACCGTATCGCTTAGCGGCATAATAGGTCCCGAGGACAAGACGGTCGGATTATCGGTATAAATAACCGTAGAGCTGGTCGTTTTGTACGCCTGCTCCGATTTGTTGAAGACACTCCGGACGTTATTGAATGCCTCTACGTATTCGATTTGCGAATCGTAATTCCGGTCCAGAAGCTCATTTAGAAAGGGGTCAATATAATACAAGTAAGAGATGCCCGCCGCTTCATCGATGACAGCACGAAGCTCGCCCTGAAGCTTCTCCAGGGCGATGTCGGCATCATGCGTCTTCTGATTCTTAATATTATTGGTCGTTACGTTATAGAAGACGATATTCGTCAGAACGATCGGGATAAATACACAGAGGATATACATTAGCAGGAGCTTGTCCCGCAGCTTAAGATGATTCCAATGAAATCTGCCCATCAAATCTCCACCCGTTTATTTTTTGCCCAGCAGCTTGTTGCGGTAATCGGTCGGGGTTACTTTCTCCAGCTTCTCGAATTGGGTTACAAAATAATCGGCGTTCTGAAAACCCACTTTTTCGGCAATTTCATACATGCGAAGATCCGTTTGGCGAAGCAGCTTCTTCGCTTCCCCGATGCGAATCTGCAGAAGAAAGTCATTAAAATAAATGCCATACGTTTTACGGAACAGCTGTCCCAAATAAACGGAGTTCATATAAAATTTGCCTGCAATACTCTTAAGGCTAATATTCTCGGTATAGCTTGCTTCAATGTATTTCTTAATCCGTTCGATACCGCCCTTGGACTGCTCATTTCGAAGCTCCGCCAAATAAGCCGCCGCTTCGCGGAGGAATTCCGTAAACAAGCCTTTCAAATCTTGCAGCCTGGTGTACCCGCTCTGCCCATCCATCATAAATGGAAGCATGCGCAATCCTTTCTCGTCGCCATCCATCTTCCGGATAATATTAATAATGCCGATAACAAACCGGGTAATCGTATTGGCTACCGCATTAGGAGCAAATCTCTTCTCGACGAATTGCCGGAATAACAAATCGATATCCTGCTCATATAACTCCTCATTATTTTCCTCCAGCCGTTCGAGAAGCCTGCTGTACAGCTCTGAATCCACGTCGAAATAATACAGAGGTGTTCCCTGCACCCCGCTCGCATAAATAACAGATGTCCCGTTCTCCGCATATTTATAGGACATCGCTTCGTTGGCAGAGCGGTAGGAAATACACATATCCTGAAGTCGTTTAACCGTCTTGCCGATATATAACGTTACCGGCCTACCGGAAGCTTTCGCAATCGCTGCGTGAAGATTGGAGTAGGCTGATTCAAGTCTTCCATCACGCGAAATGAATTGGCGCAGATCTATAAGCAGACCAAATAAGCCGCTCGCCTGCTCATAAACGGGAATTTTGCTGGCCGGGTTAGCTGTTACCGATTGGACCACGGCAGCCAGCTCCTTAGCCTGCCATTCGTTTCCTGTCAGTTGAGCATTGGAATGAAGCTCGATCAGCGCGTAATCGAAGCTGGAGACCTCCGGCATCTGAAGCGCAGCAGATAAAGCCCCGTTATCCGCTTCTGAGAACTGGCCTTGTACAAGCGTTTCTACGATGGAATCCGTCACGAGGCTGTCTCCTGCAATCGTGGTAAGCTTCTTCAGCCCAAGCGTCCCGGAAAGCGCCTTCAAAGTGGTTTCCAATTCAGCTTCATCAATCGGCTTTAATATATAGTCATGAACCCCGTACCTTAGGGCCCGCTGTGCATATTGAAAATCATGATATCCGCTGACAATAATAAAAGTCGGGCTGTGCCCGCCTTCTTCCGTGACCGTCCGGATCAGCTCCAGCCCATCCAGCACCGGCATCCGGATATCGGCAATAACCAAGTCCGGTTCAAGCTGCTTAATCTTCTCAAGGGCTTCCTGACCGTTATCTGCTTCATCGCAGATTTCATAGCCGAGCGATTCCCAGTCTATTAAATTCCGCAACCCTTTACGCACAAAAATTTCATCATCCACCAGCAACACTTTGTACATCTGCAAAGCCCCCTGACACCCGAATCTCTAACACTGCTCACGAATATACTTAATGACTGTCATTATTATAAAATCAATTCTCTGTAACTACATCCCACTGTGATTATCACTTATTCTCCTATTGTTAGGTATTTGAAAGCTTATTAGTTATTTGAAAGCGATTTCAAATACATGTTGTCCTCTATCTTCTTGGTGTACACCGAGAATTGTACGGCTGTCGCTTTACCATTGATACCAAAAAACTATAGAACATTCTTTGTGAATTAAAGCAAAAACAGCCAGCTATGACGGCCTGGATTTCAGCCGTTCATAACTAGCTGTTTCGATGTATCTTCTTACTCCTCGTTCTTCGTCACCAATTCGACCAGTGTGCGGACCATAACGCCGGTTGCGCCTTTTGGCTCAATCCCGCGGCTTTTATCCAGGAATGCCGTACCGGCAATATCCAGATGCACCCAAGGTAAATCCTCTGCAAAAGCACCGATAAACAATCCGCCGGTCGTTGCACCCGCATACCGTCCGCCGCTGTTCTTCAGATCAGCCGCATCGCTTCGAAGCATTCTCTTATATTCCGGATATGCCGGCAGCTGCCAGATCCGCTCACCGGAACGTACTGCAGCTTGAGACACCTGCTGCATTAATGCTTCATTATTCGTTACGGCGCCAGTCGCCTCCGTGCCTAATGCAACCATGACCGCACCAGTCAGTGTTGCTACATCGACCAGCTGCGTTGCCCCGCGGCGGATGGCTGTTGTCAGGCCGTCTGCCAGAACTAAACGTCCTTCTGCATCGGTATTTACGATTTCTACCGTTAAGCCGTTCATCATTTTAATAACATCGCCCGGTTTAAAGGCCTGGGCAGAAGGCATATTTTCAGCTGTCGGGATAACGGCAATCACATTCACTTCCGGCTTTAGCTCGGCGATAATGCGCATAGCGCCAAGAACAGCCGCTGCTCCGCCCATATCGGAGATCATTTCCTCCATACCCGGGCCTTTCTTCAAAGAGATACCGCCTGTATCAAAGGTAATTCCTTTGCCGATGAGGCCCCAAGCCTCCTCCTGATCAGGAGCACCTTTATAATGAAGCACGATCATTCTTGGTGCATGGATGCTGCCTTGACCAACAGCAAGCAGACCGCCCATCCCTTGCTCGGCTGCGCTCCATTCATCCAATACTTCAATATCCAGATCATAATCTCTCGCAAGCTCTTCGGCATGCGCAGCAAGAGCCTCCGGTACCAGCTTATTGCCCGGCATATTGGTCAAATCACGCGCAACCATAACGCCTTCTGCATACAACTGGCCTATGGCAATTCCCTCGTTCCACTGCTCTGCAATATCCGAAGGAACTGCCGCTCCTGCAGCAGGGACAAAGGATACATGGGATAAAGCATAACGCTGCTTCGTCTGACGCAAATCGGGAAGACGGTCATATACGGCCAGAGACAGTCCTTCGACCAACGCCTGAGCTGCTTGTTGCAACGTATAATCTGCAGAAGAAACGATCGCTTCCGGCAGACGAATCTGAGCCGTTTGTGCTTTAACCCGTTTCAAGGCATTTGCAGCAGCAGCCGCAGCAAGACGAAGACCGTCCACGCCGGTCTGCTCGTCATACCCTGCAAAAATAATATGCGAAGCCGAATGAAGACCAAGGGTCGACAAGGTTTCTGTTTGTTGCGGCTCAGCTTTAAACAGTCCTTTGGCAAACAAGCCCCGGACCGCTTCGTCAATCTGCGGCTGCACCCATTGTGCCATGCTGCCAGCCTTAAGCTCTGCCGCATTGATCAGCCTGACGATCGCATCCGCAGAGCCTGCCGTAGCAGCCGCCTCATATGTAAAATGTGTACGCATTAATAATTCCTCTCTTTCAATGACAAAATCGGGGACCGCATGATTATAGCGATCTATCCCCGATTCTAATCGTTTATTCAGCTAATGGCAAATAGATAACAAACGATGTGCCGCTTCCCTCCGTGCTGTCCACGCGGATCGAGCCGCCATGATTGCGGATAATCCGGTAACTGACGGACAAGCCAAGCCCGGTGCCTGCCTCCTTCGTTGTGAAGAAAGGATCAAACAAACGGGCAAGCGTCGCTTTATCCATTCCTTTGCCATTGTCCTTCAACGTAATCTCCGCGAATTGTCCATCAGACCTTACAACAAGATCAATCCGGCCCCTTCTTGCTTCCTGGAGCGATTCAATGGCATCAATAGAGTTCTTCACGATATTCAGGACCACCTGCTTGATCTGTTTCACATCGATAGAGACCATCAGATCGCGATCATTCTCGTAGGTTTCCAATTGAATGTCGCAGTTACGCATCAAGGCTTCGCTTTCTGTAAGCAGAATGACTTCCTGAATCAACCGGTTAATCGAGACTGATTTCTTCATAGGGGCTGAAGGCTTGGATGAATTCAAAAATTCGAAAATAATATCATTCGCACGGTCAATCTCCGTAAGAATAATCCGGGCATATTCTTCCTTGCCCAGCTGCATCAAATAAGGCCGGAGCAGCTGAATAAAGCCGCGAATCGAAGTTAGCGGATTTCGGATCTCATGTGCGATCGCTGCAGCTATACGGCCAAGCATCGCCAGCTTGTCGTTTTGCAGGGCAGTCTGCTCGATCTGCTTGTACTCGGATACATCCTTCACGCTTACAAGAAAATCACCATTCATCTGGTCACCATAGGTGAAGGTGACGAGCAGGTGCTTGCCGTCTTTATCCTGGAACTCATAATAAACATTCCGCTTAAGAATCATTTCCTTATATAAGCGGAGAACAACACGCTTGGTAGAACGCTTGAGCAAAGGATGCAGCAGCATCTCCCGCAGATTGCAGCCAACCAGCGTTTTGCGCGGAATATCCAGCAGCTTCGCCATCCGGACATTAATAAAAGACAGGATCCCGTCACTGTCAAACAGTGCGATCCCGCTGTCCATATGCTGGAGGACATTCTCGTACTTATGTTTTACCATCTCAAAAGACCGGTTGGACAGAAAAAGCCTTTCCCGCATATCTGAGAATTTTTGCTCAACGGTATCAACTGGAACTTCATTCAGCCTGTAAGCGACCATCACTTCTATAAGAAACATAAACGATTGATTATAGAGTTTTACCGCTTCCTCAGATTCCACATTGGCGGCCAAATATTGAATGCTTTCTTCGTGAACAGCAATAATCTCCTCAGGGTTGAAGCTTTGCATGTCTTTACCGATTGCGGATGCTTTGTAGAGGGACTGCTCCTCGCCGCCACGAATATATTCGGCAAGCGCCGGGAAATAGCGCTTTCTAATGGAATGCATCATCAACCCTCCCCGGCCACATCTATAGACAACTTTTACATACATAACATATCACTATTATCATAGGATTTATTACCAATAGCTGTCAATCGGAGACTTTGTCGAAAGCTGGGGCAATTTCCACTAATTAAAAGACTATTTTCCCGTGCCTATCGTCCTATCCCTTCTCAGCTTATCTATTCCGATCATGACGATTATCCGATTCATTCCGCCTATCATCCTTATGATCATCATCGCTATCATTACGGTCATCGCGATCATTACCATCATTTCGCCAAGACCAATTCTCCAGCTGGTTTGAGCTATTTGTCACTTTATCCTTATCGGTGTTGCTGCTTTTCTTGTTATCGTCTCTGTCATTTTGATCTTTTCTATTATTAGACCAATCCCCGTTTGGCCACTTATCCATTTCCAAGCCAGAGGGCTTGGTTGGTGATATCGGCTTCACGGGGCGATTTGGTTTATTGGACTCGTTATTTTTTGACCATCCCGGTCTTTTTGTTTCTGTAGGTTTTGTCGGAAGCTTCGGCGGTGTTTCTGTTTTTTTTGCCGAATCCGTTTTCGGGCTCTTGCCGGTAACGGTATCCGTTTTAGAAGTTGAAGATTTATCCGCAGCAGATGTTGCTTTTGCTGGTTTCTTGCTTTGCTTTTCCTTCAAAGCCAGCTCTTTCAGCTTCTCTTTGCTTGCGCCTTGCTCGACAATCTTCTTTACGCCGCCCGCTTCCTGAGTGGCTTCTGCAATAGATTTTCCCTTCAATTGTTCGAGCTTGATGTCGTAGCCTTCATCCTTGGCAATTAAATAAACGGCCATTTTCCCGGATGATATTCCGTTGGCAGCTGCTTCTTCACGAACTTCGAAAGGAATGGAAAGCACCGTTACATTGGGTTCATTGTTGACATCGATTTGTTTGATGGTTTCCTTAACCTTTTGGTCGACCGCACCAGCTACCGTTTTCTCAAGATCGTCTGCACCCTTTTGTTTATCAAGCATGTAACTAGTGATTACGATGTCTTTATTCGGATTGTCCAAATAATGCTCAGCCGCGACCGTACTCATAATAGAAGCTGCAACAGCGTCAAGAGGCTTCCCTTTAAAGCTCAGCTTGCTTACAATCGCCTGCCCGTCACTGTTTAAGCCCTTGAGCTCCTGTACAAGCTGCTGTTTGTCCACACCCATTTCAATGCTTGGATTAATATCCAAACTCACGTAAGCGACTACAGGATGTGCCTCCGCCGTTGTGAGGTAAAAGAACGGGATAAAAAACAGCAGAACCGCCGCAGCTGCAGCTGCGCCTGTATACCAATAGACCCGTTTCGGTTTGCGCGCAGGCGCCACGGTCTCAGCCGGAATCGCGGCTTCCTCTCCAACTCGCATATGGGATTGATGCGGGACTGAAATGAACTGGCCATCCGCCGTCATGACGACAGCCTTCTTCTTTTCTATGGAGAGAACAATCCCTCGTTTCATAATCCCGCCTCCTTCCCTGGCATTGATATCGTTATATTTAGGTAGTCCGATAAATATGGATATGTACCATTTAAAATAAGTGAAATCGCGATGATATATTTTCGATTGCGCTCTACCGTTTTCCGGGATACACCGCATAGCTCCGTCAGCTCTTTAACCGGAAGCTTACCCGATACATACAGCTGGGCAAACAGCTCCCGCGTTCCTGCAAGCGTCTGTGCAATCCCCTGCAGCAGCAGGCGGGAATCGGCATGCTTGGGCGAACATTCCGCAAGCTCCATGAAGGAAATCTGGAACTGTTGCAGCTCCTTGGTATATTCCTCAATCTCGAGCCGCCTTTCATCGCCGTCCTGCTTCAGCTGATAGGCCTGCAATGCCATCTTGGTATCAATCGGGTTATAAATCTGTTCCTCTTCATCCTGCTGATCAAAGGCTGTATAGGGCACCGTCTTCAAATGACGCTGCTCCTTGCGCACATAGTCAATCAGTCTTCGGCGCATAACTGTTTCTGCAAAACTGAGGAAAGATCTGCCCGACTCCGGGGAAAACTGCGTAATCGCTTCATTAAATGCAGTTAACGCCACACTAAACTCATCATCACGCGTCGGGTCTACATACCGCTTGCAAAATCCGCTGGTAACCTTGGCTACATACGGCTTGTAATCGGAAATAAATTTCTCCCTCTGCTGCTCATCGCCATCATGAATAAGTTTAATGATTTGCTCAGGAGCTAATCTTTCGTCATGCTTAGCTTCAGCGGCAGTTGACCGCCGCAAAAACCGTTTAAACATGAAGAGTATCCTCCTCTCTGTATAAGTTTCGATACGTCCCTTCATTTTTGAGGGGGTTCCACATTAACAAATGTTAGAAATATGAGAAATAACATGAGAAAGCCTCATTCGAAATAAAAAAGCCTCCGGCTCCGGAGGCTTAACTTTGGTGTATCCTCTAAGTTAAACAGAAGTTCGTCGCTGCCGTAGTTTATTTCGTCTTCCGCTTAACATGCCTAAACGCGTCTTAAGCTCATTTTCCCATTCTGCATCGCCAATCTGCTTCGCAAAGCTTAACAGATCAAGCGAAATATCAATCTGGCTAAGTACAATCTCCATAGGATCCTCACTCTCGTGATTCACGCAGTTCTCGTACAAAGCCTTGCCTTCCTGCTCCACATAATCCTGGAAATCAACCTCGGCGGCGCCGTCCCCATGCGCATATTCAGCCAAAATTTCATATTCATTCTCAATTAAATAATGAATCTCTACACGGTGGCAGACAGGACAAAAAAGTATCGGTACATTATGAATATGAGTACGCATATGCTTCAAAGTGCCTTTCGTTCCGATCATACTCGCTCCACAACAAAAGCTCATCGGGTGACAACCTCCTCAAAAGAATTTTCGCGTTCTTTGCGATAATTCTTGCTTCGTAAGGATCAGCTCAAAAGAATTTTCGCGTTCTTTGCGATAATTCTTTATTCGTAAGGATCAAGGTAACCAGCGCATGCTTCCTTCTCAACTTATTCGCTTCTCTATACCGAAATTCCTGCTTTATAAGCATAATCCGGCTTCTTTCTACTTGCAAACCAGGATTTTCCTTTCGGCTGCCTACTATTTTCCATAAAAAAAGGCCCGTACCACATTTGTGGTACGGGCACTTCTTGTCCGCAACGAAAGCTTATTTCGCAACCAGAGTTTGTTGACCTGGTTTCCAGTTCATTGGGCACAGACCGCCGGATTGCAATGCTTGCAATACGCGAAGCGTTTCGTCAACGCTACGGCCTACGTCGTTATGGTTAACGACTTGGTATTTCACTTCGCCATCCGGATCGATGATGTACAGACCGCGGAGTGCAACGCCTTCTTCTTCGATCAGGACGCCGTAGTCACGAGCAACGCTCTTCGTGATGTCAGCAGCCAATGGGAAGTTCAATTGGCCAAGGCCATTGTCGTTAACTGGTGTGTTGATCCAAGCACGGTGGCTGTGTTTGCTGTCAACGGATACACCAAGAACTTCTGTATTCAGTGCTTTGAATTGCTCGGAAGCAAGGCTCAAAGCTGTAATTTCAGTCGGGCATACAAATGTGAAGTCGAGTGGGTAGAAGAACAATACCAGCCATTTACCTTTGTAATCAGCAAGAGTTGCTGTTCCGAAATCTTTACCGTCACCTGTCGCCGTATCCATCTTGAAGTCTGGAGCCGGACGGCCAACCAAACGCTCTGCCATAATACAATTCCTCCTTAACCAATCCAACAATTTTTATAGTTAATGTCACTATTATTCCGTGACTTACTTATAGAATAGTAACATCAGTCTATAATAAAGTCAATATTGTAATCAATATTTCTTTATAATGATTATAAATAAGGGACTCTTATTTTGTCATTGCTGCAACGATCAGATCGCCCATTGCAGTTGTGCCGATTGCCGTGCTCTTATCAACCGCGATGTCGCCTGTACGGTGACCAGCGTCAAGCACATTTTTAACTGCATCTTCAATGACTTGGGCTGCTTCATGGTAGCCAAATGTCAGACGGAACATGAGTGCAACGGAGAGAATTGTTGCGATCGGGTTCGAGATGCCTTGTCCAGCAATGTCGGGAGCAGAGCCGTGTACCGGCTCGTAAAGGCCGAAGCTTCCTTCGCCAAGGGATGCGGAGGACAACATGCCGATCGAACCTGTCAGCATAGCAGCTTCGTCGCTCAAAATGTCGCCAAACATATTTTCCGTTACGATAACGTCAAAGCTGGATGGACGGCGGAGCAATTGCATGGCGCAGTTGTCAACGAGTACATGCTCAAGTTCAACTTCCGGATACTCAGGTGCGATCCGGTTAACCACTTCACGCCACAGACGGGAAGTTTCCAGAACGTTAGCTTTATCTACCGAAGCCAGGCGTTTGCTGCGAGTCATTGCGATTTCGAATGCTTGGCGTACGATACGCTCAACCTCTTGAACGTTGTATACGCAAGTATCAACAGCTTCTTCGCCATTTGCGCCTTCGCGGCGGAATTTCTCGCCGAAGTAGATGCCGCCAGTCAATTCACGGACAACGATCAGGTCAGTACCTTCCAGCACTTCCGGTTTCAACGTCGAAGCTTCCTTCAGGCAGTCGAATACATTAGCAGGACGGATGTTCGAGAACAAGCCGAGTGCTTTACGAATGCCGAGCAAGCCTGTTTCCGGACGAAGCTCTTTCGAGTTGTTGTCCCATTTCGGGCCGCCTACAGCGCCGAGCAGAACTGCGTCTGCATTTTTACAAATCTCAAGCGTTTCTTGCGGCAGTGGTGTACCTTTCTCATCAATCGCAATACCGCCGAACAGACCATGCTCGAATTCAAATTGGTAACCGAACAATTCCTCGGTTTTTTTCATTACTTTAAGCGCTTCGCCAACTACCTCTGGACCGATACCGTCGCCGGCGATGACAGCGATTTTTTTCACTTCTGACATAATTAAACACTCCTCGTATTCGCTCTATTAAGCTATTCTCATTCTGTTATCATTTGTACCACATTTCTTGCATGAAAACCAAGATATAAAATCTATCATCTTTATAGGTGCTTCTTATAAAGGCAGTCAGCCTATCTACCCGTTAATCAATTTAACATGATATTCACGGCTTCTCGGCCCGTCAAATTCACAGAAATAGATGCCTTGCCAGGTTCCAAGCACCAGCTTGCCGCTGTTGATCACTATCGTCTGGCTTGTCCCCGTCGTGAGCGCCTTCAGATGGGAAGCCGTATTCCCTTCCGCATGGCGGTATTTCGGATGCTCCCACGGGTATACCTCGTTAAGACGCATCAGGATATCATGCTTTACATCCGGATCTGCATTCTCCTGAATAGTGATGCCGGCTGTCGTGTGCGGACAGTACACAACGGCAAGCCCGTTCTGAATTCCTTCCCGTGCCACGATCGACGCTACCTTACGCGTAATATCAATCATTTCATCTCTTCTTGAAGTTTGCAGCGTTTCAGTCATCATATCTTCGTCTCGCCCCTTTTCCTATGAACAAAACAAAAAAAGCCCTCACTAGCTGAACAAAATGAAACCTTCTTCATTTGTTCATCCTTGAGGGCATTGCTTGTTAGATCAGGCTCATCTTGTCACGGCGCCCAGGGGACTTACGCTTCTCGATGAGACGGTTCAGTGCGTCGATATAAGCACGAGCACTTGCTTCAAGGATGTCCGTGCTTAGGCCGCGGCCTTGGGCAGATACTTCATCCTGCTTCAGCACGACATGCACCTCGCCTTGCGCATCCTTGCCTTGCGATACCGACTTGATGGAATAATCCTCAAGCTCAACCGCTTCGGCCGTTACTTTATCGATTGCATTATAGATCGCGTCTACCGAACCGTTGCCAATCGCTACTTCTTCGCGAGTAACGCCATCCGCAGTACGGATACGTACCGAAGCGCTAGGTGTCGACTGGTTGCCGTAGCTCACTTGAATCGCCTCAAGCGTAAATACTTCAGGCGTATCGATCAGCTTCTCTTCCAAGAAGGCACGGATATCTTCATCCGTTACATGCTTCTTGCGGTCGGCCAAATCCTTGAACTTCGCGAAAGCTGCATTAACCGCTTCCTCATCGAGCTCGTAGCCTAGGTCGATCAGTTTCTCGCGGAACGCATGACGGCCGGAATGCTTGCCAAGAACAAGCTTGGAATCGCGAAGGCCGATTGTATCCGGAGAAATGATCTCGTAAGTCGTTTTCTCCTTCAGCATACCATCCTGGTGAATGCCGGATTCATGCGCAAATGCGTTTGCGCCAACAATCGCTTTGTTGCCAGGGATGACCATGCCGGTCAGCTTGCTTACAAGGCGGCTTGTTTTTGCGATTTCTTTCAGGTTCAGCCCGGTTTTTGCTCCAAAATAATCGAAACGCGTCTCAAGCGCCAGCGCGACTTCCTCCAGCGCCGTATTGCCTGCCCGTTCGCCGATACCGTTGATCGTTCCTTCGATCTGGTCGGCGCCGTTCAGGATGGCAGCGAGAGCGTTAGCCGTTGCCATGCCGAGATCGTCATGGCAGTGCGCGCTAAGCTGGATTTTTTCGATGTTTGGCACATTTTCCTTCACCGTCTTGAAGATGTTGCCGTATTCAAGCGGATTCAAATAACCAACCGTATCCGGAAGATTCACGACAGAAGCGCCAGCGCGAATCGCCATTTCCGTCATTTGGCAGACGAAGTCAAGCTCGGTGCGTCCTGCATCTTCAAGCGAGAATTCGATTTTGCTGAAATACTTCTTCGCGTATAGGATCGCGCGTTCAGCTGTTTCCAGCACCTGTTCCTTCTCCATCCGCAGCTTATGCTTGCGGTGAATCGGACTGGTTGCAAGAAACACGTGAATAGACGGATCCTGTGCGCCTTTCAGCGCTTCACGTACCGCGTCGATGTCCTGTTCGCGGGAGCGTGACAAGCCAATAATCGTTGCATTCTTAACTGCGCTGGCAACCGCATGAACAGCCGCGAGGTCTCCTGGGGAAGCCGCAGGGAAACCTGCTTCAATACGGTCCACACCAAGCTTCTCGAGCTGCAGCGCGATCTCAACCTTTTCTTTCGTGTTCAGGTTAACACCGGGAGACTGCTCTCCGTCACGAAGCGTCGTGTCAAAAATATAAATTTTTCGCATTTGTGCCTTACACCTCCGAGAACAGAATCATCCCGGACCGCTCAGAACGCATGCAAGGCAGGTTTGGAACCTAACCTACTCGCACTCCGGCGAACCGGGATAACATCTTTTTATATGCGGGTTATGATCTTATTACTTTTTGATCCAGTGCATCAGTTCGCGCAGCTGTTTACCAGTTTGCTCGATTGGATGAGCAGCTTCGTTACGACGAGTAGCTGTCAGCATAGCACGGTTCGATTGGTTTTCTAGAATGAAGTCGCGTGCGAAGCGGCCGGATTGGATGTCTTCCAGAACGCGTTTCATTTCTTTTTTCGTTTCTTCTGTAACGATACGTGGACCAGTTACATAGTCGCCGTATTCAGCTGTGTTGGAGATCGAGTCGCGCATTGTAGCCAGACCGCCTTCATACATCAGGTCAACGATCAGCTTCAGCTCGTGCAAGCACTCGAAGTAAGCCATTTCTGGAGCGTAGCCAGCTTCAACCAAAGTTTCGAAGCCCGCTTTAACCAGCGCGGAAGCGCCGCCGCACAGTACAGCTTGCTCACCGAACAAGTCTGTTTCTGTTTCTTCTTTGAAGGAAGTTTCGATAACGCCTGCACGAGTACAGCCGATACCTTTTGCATAAGCAAGACCAATTGCTTTCGCGTTGCCGGAAGCATCTTGGTGGATTGCGATCAGACCAGGAACGCCGAAGCCCTCTTGGTATGTACGGCGAACCATATGACCAGGGGATTTAGGAGCTACCAGGAATACGTCTGTATCTTTGCTAGGCACGATTTGGCCATAGTGAATGTTGAAGCCGTGGGAGAACATCAGAGCCGCGCCTTTTTTCAGGTTTGGTTCGATTTCTTCCGCATATACTTTCGCTTGGGTTTCGTCAGGGAGCAAAATTTGAACAACGTCAGCAACTTTAGTCGCTTCGGCAACAGTCAACACTTCGAAACCGTCTTTTGCTGCTACGTCTGCGGATTTACCCGGACGAAGGCCGATAACTACTTTCAGGCCGCTGTCGCGAAGGTTTTGCGCTTGTGCATGGCCTTGGCTGCCGTAACCGATAACTGCGATTGTTTTACCTTGAAGTACGCCTTGGTCTGCGTCTTTTTCATAATACAATGTAACTGCCATTTTAATGATTGCCTCCTTTAATTTAACCCTTTTGAACGGGTGTTTAAGAAAAGAAGATCGGATAGAGGAAGTCCATACTTCTTCTATTTCGGAAAATTCTCCCCTTAAACTCCCGTTCAAAACGGGATATAGCTTATTATAAATGTTATTTCAATTGTTATTAACGCGCGTTACCGCGGTTAAGCGCTGTTACGCCAGTACGGGAAAGCTCGCGGATGCCATAAGGCTTCAAAAGCTCTACCATGGCATCGATTTTCTCTGTATCGCCGATAACTTGAACGATAAGCGAATGAGTGCCGATATCAACTACAGCAGCGCGGAAGGTATCCACAACGCCAAGAATTTCCGGACGCGATGCGGGCTCTGCACTTACTTTGATAAGCGCAAGCTCACGGGATACCATCGGATTGGAGCTCAGGTCGATTACTTTAATAACGTCAATCAGCTTGTACAGCTGTTTTGTAACTTGCTCGAGCGTATGGTCATCGCCAGAAGTGACGATAACCATACGGGACAAGCCCTGCTCTTCGCTTGCACCAACGGTAATGCTCTCAATATTGAAGCCACGGCGTCCGAACAAGCCGGATACACGCTGCAGAACGCCGGGCTGATCGTTTACGATTACTGCGATCGTGTGCTTTTTCATTCCGCATCCCCCATGATCATCTGGTCGATTGTGCTGCCCTGTGCAACCATCGGATACACATTCTCGTCTCTGCGAACGACGAATTCAACTACCGCAGGTCCAGGATGATTCAGCGCCTCTTCCCATACGGCCTTCGCTTCTTCTTTGTTCGAGGCGCGGAAGCCTTTTACGCCGTAAGCTTCTGCCAGCTTAACGAAGTCCGGGCTGCCCGCCAGATCGATATGGCTGAAGCGGTTCTCGTGAATCAGCTCTTGCCATTGACGAACCATGCCAAGCACCTGGTTGTTCAAAATAACAACCTTAACCGGGATTTTGTTGATTGCACAGATGGCAAGCTCTTGCGCGCACATTTGCATGCCGCCGTCACCGTTAATCGATACAACAACACGATCCGGGTTCGCCATTTGGGCACCGATTGCAGACGGGAAGCCGAAGCCCATCGTACCAAGACCGCCGGAAGTTACCCAAGAGCGAGGTTTGTTGAATTTATAATATTGCGCAGCCCACATTTGATGCTGGCCTACGTCAGTTGTAACAATCGCATCGCCGTTTGTTGTTTCATGGATCATCTCAACAACCCATTGCGGCTTCAGCTCAACATCCGAGTCCTTGTAGCTGAACGGATATTGCGCTTTCGATTCCTGGATCTGCTCGCGCCAAGCGTCAGCTTTGTCCGCGCGTTTCGCAAGCAGGTTAGCTTGCTGCAGAACCGTCTTCACATCGCCTACGATAGGAATATCGGTAGGAACGTTCTTGCCGATCTCCGCCGGATCAATATCGATGTGAACGATTTTCGCCAGTGGAGCAAAGCCGGCAAGCTTGCCCGTTACGCGGTCATCGAAACGCGCGCCGATATTAATAAGAAGATCCGCGGACTGGATCGATTTGTTGGCTGTGTACGTGCCATGCATACCCGGCATGCCAAGCCAGAAATCGTTGCCGCTTGGGAAGCCGCCAAGGCCCAGCAAAGTCGTAGTGATCGGAATTTCTGTTTTCGTTACGAATTCGAGCAGTTCCTCATGTGCACCGGAGTAAACAACACCGCCGCCAGCCAGAATGAGCGGACGCTCGGACGCTTCAATCGCTTTGATCAATTTGTCCACTTGCAGTTTGTTTGGCGATACCGTTGGGTTGTAACCGCGGATACTCACTTCCGTTACCGGCTTGAACAAGGTTTTGGCCGCAGATACATCCTTCGGAATATCGATCAGAACCGGACCTTTACGGCCAGTGTTGGCGATATGGAAGGCCTCATGGATAATGCGAGGAAGATCCTCTACATCACGGACCATGTAGCTGTGTTTTGTAATCGGCATTGTAATACCTGTAATATCCGCTTCCTGGAAGGCATCCGTACCGATCAGGGACGAGATGACGTTACCGGTAATAACAACGAGTGGTACTGAGTCCATATAAGCTGTTGCAATCCCCGTAACGAGGTTCGTAGCTCCTGGACCGGATGTGGCGATACACACGCCAACGTTGCCGCTTGCACGGGCATATCCGTCTGCTGCATGGATCGCGCCTTGCTCATGCCGTGTGAGCACATGGTTGAAATCGGAGAATCCGTGCATTGCATCGTAAATATAAAGTACAGCACCACCCGGATAACCAAACACGCAATCGACGCCTTCCAGCACCAAACTACGGAGTAATATTTCAGAACCGGAAATTACTTCAGGCTTTCTCATCCGTTCCATAACTTCTTCTTTTGACTTCAGCGTTGCACTTTGCGTGACCATTAGTCATCCTCCTCTCGAAAACAACAAAAAAACCTCTCGTTCCTCCAGCTTCAAAAATTGAAGCCTGAGGGACGAAAGGTTATATCTTCCGTGGTACCACCCAAATTCGTTATACATCTTGCGATGCATAACCTCCATAAGGTAATGAACGTGTGCGCACAATACGCCCATACCTTTGACACAATAACGCGTGTCTTGCGATTTTCCCTAATAGCCAACATTTGACGGATGTTGCTTTTCAGGAAAACAGCTCCGAGGTGAGCTCGTAGAAAAGGGGTTTTGGCGATGGTTGCAGCTGATCCATCCGCTCTCTGAGCAAAAGAGCCCTTAACACTTCGTCCTCATCATTGCCGATAACATATGCTTGGATAAGATTTTCTTTATTATATGCCTTGAGTACTTGTTCGTCAAGCTAAACTGCCTAACAATTTCGAAAAAATAGTTAAGGCATAATTCGCCTTTCATTCATATGATAACATAGCCCAATTTCGGCAATTTCATTCGGTCAGGACGGATCGCTGATGATACGAGCACGTAATCCCAAGACAGACGACAAGGAAATTTTCCGCCTCATTCAAGCCGAGCTTATCCCGATGTCCCATACGGCCCATCCCCTGGATGCCCAGACCTTAAGAGATCTGCCCGTCCGGTTCCGGCGCGGTGTTACTTATGTAGCTGCAGAAGGAAAAACAAGCAAGCCCTTCGGCTTTATCCGATTTGAAATTACAGGCGAAATCCTGTATCTCGATATGCTTGTCGTGCATCCGGATCACCGCAACCGGCAATGGGGCAGGAAGCTGCTGCTGGCCGCCGAAGCTTACGGCTTAACCCAAAACTGCAGAGCATCCAGACTTTTCGTGGACGATATCAATACCAAGGCCAAAAATCTGTACAGTCGCCTGGGCTATCAAGCCGTCCAGTATTATCCGGAGCTCCGCTGTTATGAAATGATTAAGCCGCTTGCTTCCTCATCTTACTACTAATAATTTAGTAAAAACCGCCGCCGTACGGACCGCCGCCATAGCCGCTGCCATAACCGCCGCCGTAACCGCCGTTATAACCGCCACCATAGCCACCGCCATAACCGCCGCCGTAACCGCCGCCGCCGCATTTGCCGCAGCCAGAGCCACCGCAACCGCAACCGCCGCCACCCCAGAACGGCAATGTGCCGATAACAAGAAGATCAAACAATACCAGCGGCAAGAAGGCTTTGGTTTTAACCACTTTCCCCTTCTCTTTTCTCAGAGGTGCCAGTACGAGCTTGTTTTGCCGCAGTTCTACAAGCTTGCCTGTTACGACTGATCCGTCTTTGCGAACCGCATAGATCTGTTTGCCGACTAACTTCTTAACTTGTGACTTGGAAACTTTGCTCATGAGTATCCCTCCTTTCCCGTTGTTCTTTAGCATATTCAGAAGGCTTGCGGCCTGCCTGTTTGTTTGTCCTTGAAAGCGGACCGAAGCGTGAACCTATTTCATTTATAATAGGAATATATATTTGGGATGAACAAAACCCCGATTCCAGCACTGTGCCGGGATCGGGGTGTTCTGTTTAACGGGAAAGGCTGTGATAGGATCATTCATGCAAAAAGCAAATAAATAAAACGCCGCAGAATAGCTCCTGCAGCGCTTTATTTGCAATTCGTTTAGATGTAGTACAACAGCTTCGATTCGGCTGGCTCAAGCTCAACGGTATGCTTGGACGAGCCAGGCTTCAGGCTGAACGATTCGCCGCTCCACAAGTCGCGAACGGTCAACCCCTTCGAACCGTCGATGCCCACACGGGACAAGTCGATCTCCTTCGACTTACCGCTTTCCGCATCGAAGTTGAAGACTGCAACCCAGGCGCCGCCATCGCCAGCCAAAGAATACAGATCCTCGCCGCCCGTACCGCTTCGTCCCTCAGCCGGACGGAAGGACTCCCCGCGCCTTGCAAGCGCCATGACTTCCCTGTTGGTCATCCATGCTTTCGCACGGGCTGCTGCCTCCTCCATCCGGTAATCGTCGCCGAGCAGCAGAGAAGTGCCGGCAATAATACCGGAATTCAAGCGGCTGCGGCCTTCATGCAGAGAGGTAGACTCCTGATTGCAGCTCTTGAACAAGACGATATGATCCGGATCATTAAAGCGGTATAGATTGTCGCTGATCCACCAGCCGTACGTCAGTGCGTTCAGCATATATTCGGTATCGCTGATCATGCCAAAGGCATCGCAGGAAACGCGACGGCTATGCGCGTAGCCATGCGGGAACAGCGGAGCAATAGACAGATTGATCAGGAACGGGCGTCCAAGGCGCTCCGGACTAAGCGCTTCCGCAATAGCGGCCATACCGTAATTGTAAGCCTGGATGCCGGTACGGATCGAAGGATCATAGTGAACCCCTTCCATCGCACCATGCGCCAAAAAGTCCATTTTCAAATAATCAAAGCCGTCGGCAGTCACTTCCTCAAGCTTGCGCAAAATACGTGCGATTGCTTCCGGATGCGAAGGGTCAATCGGGAACGCGCCGTCCAGCTTCGGCAGCGGCTTGCCCGCCGCGTCCTTCAGCAAGATCTCACGGTACAGGACAGCACCGTCCGTCCCCTCAACGGGCGTATCCGGGTCATTGCCCCAGAAGGCAAAAGGCGTATAATACGTTCCCGGCTTCTGGCCGTTTGCCTTCACCCGGCGGACGGCATCGGCCAGCTCCTCTTCCTTCAAATTGCCCGAGAATGCGTCAAAGTTGACGTAAAGGCTGCCTTCCTGATCGGCAAAGCCATTCCCTTGAAGCTCCTTCGCGAAGAAATCGGAGGTATGGGTATAGACATCATAATCAAGCTTCGCCATAACGGCCGACCAGCTGTTCCAGCCCATCGGAACACCACCGGACCAAGAAAGGGCCGGCTGAACAACCGCATTCGCTTTTCCGTAAGCTTCCATGCCTTCACGATAGTCATCGTAAGCGCCTACAAGAATGGTTGACGAGACGATCGATGTTCCCCGAAGCGTGCCGTGCGGAACCGTATCACGCGTCTGCATATCCGAAGCACCCGCCAGTACGCGCAGACGGCCGATTGCTTCCGAGAATGTGCCCTCAACGTCAATCGCCGTTTTCCACGTGTCATGCGTAACTGAGCCGATAACGAAGCCACGACGGGATTCCGCCCGGTAGATCGCCGTCACCTCATAGCTGCGGACGCTGGCAGGATTGGCATAAGAACTAAAGCGCACCCATTTATCATTGTCGAATGGGATAAACAGTGAGCGGATCTCTTCCTTCGAGCTGTCGCCGAAATCAAGAACGCCATTGTCATTGAGGTATACAGCAAGAGGGGCCAATTCGTTGGTCTCCCATTCCTGGGCATTCACTGCCTCCAGCTCAATCAAGGCGTAAGGCAGATGATTATACAACCGGATCCGCTGCTTCAGCACAGGCTTACCCGGCTCTTCATGCTCGAAGCTGAAACGAAGCCCTTCGCCAAATCCATCCTTGATCGTTTGCACGGAGCTTTCAGGAACGGCATGCGAGCCATACCAGGAAGAACGAACGACCTCTCCGCCCACGCGCGCTTCCGCGTGCAGACCAGTCATTGTTTGTCCGTTTTTCCAAGTAAGCGCCAGCGTTCCGTTTTCCGTATTCGCCGTCACCTTCAACAGGCCGTTATCTGCCGCAAAGATTCCGGAAGCCTGCTCCAGCTTGAATTGCCCCATATCCGTCGTCATCATTTCTTCGCTCCCATTCTTCAATAGATTGATAGCTTCTTAATAGCTACTTTTTGCTATATGGGAAAAAGCCAGCTCAGCTGGCCTCCCCCTTTAACCTGTCTGCTTTGATTATATGAGCGCGATTAATTCCACAGTTCTTTGCGGGCCTCGTAATTGCTCGTGTACACCGCTTCAACTTTATCGTCGCCTGCGCCTTTCATATCGGACAGCATTTTGTCAAAAATCGAGCTTGCTTCTTCAGCCGAAGAAGCCATAATCGCTTTCGTAATCGCTTGCTTCGTAATATCGCTGATCTTTTGCTCGGACAATGCTTCCGGCGTGCCGCCCTGCGGGCTTATGCCATCGTAAATCGCGGTGTCAAAAATGCTGTCCGACAAGTTCTTGATGGCCATCTGGTCAATCGGAGAACGTTCGTAACGGCCTGGAAGGTCATACGGTGTGCCGTCTGTGCCAGGTCCGTTTTTAACAAACCAGGTCCATTTGCGGATGCCTGTTTCTTTCGTATAAGCCGCCCAGTCGTCTTTGAAAGCTTGGAGCGTTTCCGGACGCGGCACATGCTTGCCGTCCTTCATATCCCAATGCGTGCCTTCGATACCCCACATGAGCAGGTATTGACCTTCTTCACTTGCAAGGAAGTTAATGAATTGCATCGTACGTTCCGGATTTTTGTTCTTCTTCGTAATGGCAATTGCGTCCCAGCCAAGGGAGCTGCGGCCGCCGTAAGTCGTCTTCGCAGGATCTACGCCGTCTGCAACCACTTTATAAGCAAACAGCTGCGCTTCTTCGCTTTTATCCTTTTTGAGGATGGTGTTGGAGTTGCCCAGATCCCAATAAGCGCCGGTCGAGGAGAAAATGGTTCCTGTTGCGATTTTTTGCTCCCATACCTGACGCTTGTTGATCGCCCATTCTTTGTCCATCAGGCCGGAGCGGTACAAGTCGTTCATGAACAGAATCATGTCTTTGTACTTCGGATCCTTCACATCATATTGCAGCTTGCCGTCATGCTCGTAATAAGGCATCAGGCCAAACATTCCCTTGAAGGTGCCGAGCGTGCCGCCCCAGTTCTCGCCGTCCATCGTCAGAGCGATCGAATCCTTGCCGTCGATTTGCGGGTATTTCGCCTTGAAATCGACCAAAAGCTGCTTGAACTCGCTTTGCGTGAACGGAACACCGCCGTCCGCTTTATCCGGCGCAAGCTCCTTCACGATATCCTTGCGCATGTTGAAGCCGAATACAGGCTCATGCTCAAGACCATACCAGTTGGACAGATAGTAGTTTTTGCCGTCCTTGTAACGCGTTTTGTTCAAGACATCGCCGTACATTTCTTTTACGTCCGGGCCGTATTGCGCAATCAGATCATCCAGCGGAATAATCGAACCCGCTTCCGTGTATTTCGCCACCAGATCGCTGGAACGGTCGAACATGATCATGTCCGGCAAATCGTCGCTCGCCAGCATCAGGTTCAGCTTTTCCGTCGGGTTGCCCGTTGGCTGCTGGATCTCAATCGTTACGCCGGTACGTTTCGTAATTTCTTTGGCGATGGCGTTATCGAATTTGTCACCTGTATTTTTATCAAAGAACGTAATGGTGATCGGATCCGTGCTTGGTTCTTTTGTTCCGCCGTTATTTTCCGTCCCCGTATTCGCCGTTCCTGTATTGCTTGGTTTATTGGATGAATTCGAAGAACATGCAGATATTACGGAAATCATCATTACGGTTGTCAGAAGCGACAACATCCATTTTTTTGCATTCATATGAAATCCCCCTTATTCAATAATTATAGGCTATTCGGAAAACTTGTACGGCCTTTTTTTCTGCCTGGCTGCACCTCCCGCAAATAATCTGCTATAACCGGGCGGGTTAGCTCTTAACCGCGCCCAGCGTCATGCCTTTCACGAAATATTTTTGCAGGAACGGATACACCATAATAATAGGAAGCGTAGCAACCATGGTTGCGGCCATCCGGATCGTATCCGGGGATACGGCGAGACGTTTGGCCGAATTCGCCATAGCCTGCGCATCGCCAACCATTGAGCCGGTCTGGTACTGATTAAGGATTTTGACGAGTACCGCCTGCAGCGTCTTCAAATCCGGATTATACGTAAATACATACGAGTCAAACCAGGAATTCCAATGGCTGATCGCCGTGAACAGGCCGATTGTAGCGAGCACAGGAGTCGTCAGCGGCAAAATAATACGGAAGAAAATCTGGATGTAGTTTGCTCCGTCCATCTTCGCCGACTCATCCAGCTCCTGCGGCAGCCCCTGCATAAAGGTTCTAATAATGATCATATAGAACACGTTCATCAAGCCCGGCACGATAAACACCATAAAGCTGTCGATCAGATGAAAGCTTTTGAGCACCATGTAATAAGGAATAAGTCCACCGCCAAAATACATCGTGAAGACGAAATATAACGTCCAGAAACGGTTCGCGACCAGCTCCTTCTTGCTGAGCGCAAACGCCAGCATGCTGATGGTGATGACCGCCAGAGGCGTGCCGATTACCGTACGCATCAAGGTAACCCTGATCGCCGTCCATATCTCACTGTCGGTCAAAATTTGCTTATAGCTCGCCAGGCTGAACTCTCTCGGCCACAGATACAGATGCCCCCGCAACGTGTCTTCCGCACTGTTGAGGGAAATGATGAAGACATTCCAAAAGGGATAGAACGTAACGATAAATATCGCAACGATAAAGGTGTAAACGGCGGTCATAAAGAGAAAATCTTTTTTGTCTTTTACCATAGTCTGCTCTCCTCTTCCGTCATTGTTCTAGAACAGCGACTGCTCTTCCATTTTTTTAGCCATCTGGTTCACGGCGATGACAAGTATGAAAGCCACGACCGATTTGAACAATCCGACGGCGGCACCGTAGGAGAACATGCCGTTTTGCAGACCGTATTTGTACGTGTACGTATCGATAACTTCCGAGTACTCCATGACCGTGTTGTTTTGGAGCAGGTACTGCTGGTCAAAGCCTGCGTTCAAAATACCGCCAACCGCGAGTATTGCTAAAATGATAATGGTCGGCCGGATGGACGGAAGCGTAATGTGCAGCATTTGCTTCAGACGGCTTGCACCGTCAACCTTCGCCACCTCGTACAGCTCGGGGTTGATTGCCGCAATAGCAGCCAGATACATGATTGCGTTAAAGCCCATGTCCTTCCACGCATTCGAGAAAGCGATAATCCACCAGAAGAGATGCCCCTTCTGCATGAACTGGATCGGTTCATCGATAATATGAAGCCCGGTCAGAATGTTGTTAATGACTCCGCCCGATGAGAGCATCGTAATAATGATGTTCGCCGCGATTACCCAGGAGATAAAATGCGGCATGTACGAGACGGTCTGGAACGTTCGCTTGAACCAGCCGTTTCGCAGTTCATTAATCATAAGCGCCAGAATGATCGGCATTGGAAACCCGAACAGCAGCGACAGGAAGCTTTGCGCCAGCGTGTTGCGCATAATCCGCACGAAATCGCCGTTTGTGAAGAAGTAATTAAACCACTGCAGCCCTACGAAATCCGTCGTGAAAAATTGCTTGAAAAATGATCCGCCGCCCGGCTGATAATTAATGAACGCCATATAAAGCCCGAACATCGGCACATAGGAGAACATCAGGGTCAGGATGATTGCGGGCAGCATCAGTACGTAAAGCAGCCGCTGCTCTTTCAGCCTGCCCAGCAGCCCGCCTCTATTCCGCTTGACGGCAAGCGCTCCTTTTCCCTCCGGATGCGCCTTCGTTTGCATGTTCATCGTGTTGCCCCCTTGAATTGATTGCGTTTTCATCTGCTTCGTGTCCTTATTATAGGCCGGGCAAAATGACCGTTCTATAATAAGATCTACCGATTCATGCTCGAAACCCACACACTTCCTTTTGCTCCATTGTTGAATAACGGCATAGCCGTTAAACTAGTAACAACGTGGATATTATCGTTAAATTACTTCTAGAGAGGCGGTGCCGAAATGTATACTGTGCTGCTGGTGGACGATGAAGCGATCGAGCTGGAGACGATGGAGCATTACGTTCCATGGGAGCAAGCCGGCATCCAGGTCGTCGGAACGGCGCGAAACGGCAAGGAAGCATTGGCCAAGCTCACGGAGCTTAAGCCGGACATCATTGTAACGGATGTGCGCATGCCCATCATGGATGGGCTTGAATTCGGGCGGCGCGCGAAGCAAATTGACAAGAGCGTCAAAATTATTTATTTAAGCGGCCATAACGAATTCCAATATATAAAGTCCGCCCTGAATATCGAAGCGGCTGGCTACCTGCTGAAACCAATCGACATGGAAGAGCTGCTTGTTCTTCTGGAAAAGGTTAAAAAGAAATGCGAGGAGGAGCAGCTTGCAAGTGAAGGAGGCGGCTGGCGGCTGGAGAAGCTGCTGCTGCGCATTGTTCGCGAGACCTCCCCAGAACGTCGGCTCGGGTGGATCAGGCAATGGGAGAAAGGGGCCTCCGGCTTCCTCGCCCATCAATCTTATGGAGCCGCTTACATGACGCTGGAGCCTCCGGCTTTTCGCAGCCAGAGAGCCGAGGGAGAGTCCGAAAGCGAACGGACACAGCAGTCCTCCTCTATTCTGATGGCAGATGCAGCAGAGTCAGCGCGGGATTTGCTGAAGCGGAGACTGGACGCCGCTATCGTTCTGGAGACCGGCCCAAACACGTTATTTATTCTGTTCCAAGGAAAACCCCAGCACTGGGAAACGGCTTATTGGGAGCTGCTCCGGGAGGAGCTGTTGACAGTAACCGCTGAAGGAGAGGCCTTTGCGACCATTGGACTGTCCGGCCCTTACAAGGGGTTTCATCTGCTCAAGGAGGCGTTCGAGGAATCGCAGCGCTGCAATGAAGTGAAGCTGTACCGGCAGGCAGGCTCCGTCATCCGTAGCTGCAGCGGGGAGATGGCGAAGCAGACGGATATGCCTGTCGAAGGCGCTGCGGCTTCCCTTATTTCAGCCGTGCAAGCGGAAGATGCGGAGCGTGTCAGCCAGGTGCTCGACGACTGGTTCTCCAGCATGCGGCAGGAGCGGATTGAACGGAATTTCGCCGTTCGGGCGGTCATCCAGCTGCTGACCGTCCTGGAGCAGCATTTTACCTCTCTGATGGTAGGACCGCTTCGAGAACAGCTGCTTGCCGATCATTGGAAGGAGCTATCGTCGCTGCCGACAATCGCCCATTATCACGCCTATGCGCTTCGCTTTTGTTCGGAGCTGCTGAAAGCTGCGGCTGAGCGGGATATTGACCGCCATCAGTCGGTTGCCGAGCAGATTATGAAGCTGATCGCCGAGCGCTATCATCTGCCCCTTACGGTGGAGGATATCGCCAAAGAAGTCTTTTTGTCACCAAACTATGTACGGACGATCTTTAAAGAAAAGACTGGCGAGACCATCCTCGATTATTTGACCCGCGTCCGCATGAGTCATGCGTCGGAGCTGCTGAAGGACCGGTCGCTGAAGGTGCGCGAGATCGCCCATCGGGTCAGCTATGAGAACGTCTCTTATTTCTGCTCGGTATTCCAGAAGCATAAAGGCAGCACGCCTAACGAATACCGCAAATTGCAACTTTAGGCTGGAGTGGTCTGTTCATGAGGAAGTTTGCCGGATGGCTGATGAATCCCTTATACAATTGGCGGCTTCGCGAGAAGCTGTTTGTTATGTTCTTACTGGGGGGCATTCTCCCCTTGCTCTTTTTCGTTCAGTATTCCTATTCCACTATTCGCAGCGAGCTCTCTTCTCAAATGGTAGCGAATACAGGCTCAACCGTTGCGCAAATTAACTCCAACCTGGAGAACAAGCTGGATACGTACACGAAGCTGTCCGCTACGTTGTATCTGGACTCTACGCTGCGCGCCTATCTGACGAATGATTATTCGAAGGATCCTTCGCTCTTCGTCGATGCTTACAAATACATTAACAACTCGTTCGTAAACATGCTGACGACGAATCCGGACATTGAATCCATGACGGTCTTCATCAGCAATGAGACGCTTCCTACCGACGGCATGTACATTAAGTCCATGGATAAAAAATTCCGTAATACCTTGGCTTACCAATCGCTCAGCGGCAGCTTCGGGGACGTAAGGTTCGTCACCTCCCCTTCAGAGCCCGACAAGCCGCCGATGTTCACGCTGTCGCGGTTACTGAATATTAGCAGCATGAACAATCCCTACGGCGTACTGACGATCAATATACTGGAATCCGATATTTTCCGGCTGATGGAGAAGGAAGCGAGTGACAAGACGGTACTGATCATTAACGAAGAAGGCATCGTGATGTCCGCCAAGGATAAAAGCCTTCTGAATCAGCCGATCGATCTGCCAGCTTCGTTTCCGGTCGAGAAGAGCGGTCAATTCGACAGTACGTATAAGGGAGAGCGTGTGCTCGTTGTCTACAATACAACCAAATACGGCTGGAAAAGCGTTTCTCTCATTCCTTACAGCAGCTTTCTGTCCAAGGCGCATTTAACCGCCAAACGGATATTGACGTACGCTTTAGTCAGTCTCGCCCTCATGGCGGTCCTGATTTATGTGACCGCAAGGCTGTTCACCAAACGGATGGAGAAGCTTGTCGGCATGATCCGCCGCATCGAGCGGGAGGATTTCGAGCTTATCGATATCCGGCCGCTTGGCCGGGATGAGATTGGCCAAATCGGCAATGCGCTGCGAAAAATGAGCCAGCGCCTGAGCTCACTGATCTCTGATGTCTACATGAAGGAGATCGATAAGCGGGAGGCGGAGCTGAACGTACTGCAGGCACAGATTAACCCGCATTTCCTGTACAACTCGCTCGCGTCGATCTCATCGCTTGCTATCCGTAATGACGATCCGCGGATGAACAAGATGGTGACCGATCTGGCGAAGTTTTACCGGATATCACTAAACAAAGGGAAAAACACGCTGTCGGTGCATGAGGAAATTCAGCTGACCCGTTATTATGTCTCGATCCAACAGGTGCGGTTCGCCAATTTGCTCCGGGTCCACTACGATATTGAAGAGTCCGTGCTGCCCTGCCCAATCCTTAAGCTGACGCTTCAACCTTTCGTAGAAAACTGCATTAACCATGCGATTTGGGATCACGAGCATGGCATCAATATTATTATCCGCGCTTATCGCGAGGGACAGGACATTCTGCTAAAAGTAATTGATGACGGCATGGGCATGCGGATGCCAAACGATTCCCTGCCGCAAAGCGAGGATACGCTGTCGGGGTATGGCGTGCGTAATGTAGATAATAGGATCAAGCTGCTGTTTGGCGATTCGTATGGGGTGTCGATATTTAGCCGACTTGGAATCGGGACAACGGTGACGATTCGGATTCCTGGCAAGTAAGAACAAATATAGGTTAAACGGCAACTGCACAATTAAATGTTCTTCCGATCGCCATTGCTCAGGGATTCCTTGAACTATTCCAATAGGATTGGAATCCCTTCACAAAAGCGAACGTTACCACTTCTCCAGAATCATTTAATTGCTCCGTTTGCATCTAACCTTTTAATCAAGTTCTTAAATTACCACGAAAAAAGTACGTCACCAATATTGGGGTGACCGTTTAAAACAAAACGGCTGCGCTGGGTTTCCCCGGCACAGCCGTTTTGCTATTATTTCTTGATCTTTACCTTGAAGAGCTTGGATTGAGCGCCTTCCAGGCTCAATTGGAGAGTACCTTGAGCTTCGATTTTGGAGCCGGTCCAAGCGTCTGCGAGCTCAACCTTCGAGGTTGCGGAGATGCCTAGAGCACGCTTCAGATCAACGGATTTTACTACGGCGTCATTCGTGTAGTTGAACACGGCGAGGTAGTAGTCCTTGTTGTCCTGCATAACGAATACGTCTGCCGCAGCGTTGCCCGTATTGCCTTCAACCGGACGGAAAGCTTCGCCGATCAGGGCGATGTCGTTGACGTTTTTGTTTGTGAGCAGCGATTTCATCAGCTCTTGTGTTTCTACCTTGCTTACGTCATCCGAGTTCATATACACGGTGCCGGAAATAGCTGCTGCATTAACCCGTGTTTGCGCCGCATTAAATGAACCGCCTTTTGCGAGCGTCATGTAATCCGGATCGGTGTAAGTGTAGATGGTACCGTTCTGCCACCAGCCGTAGGTCAGGTTGTTAAGCTGGTATTCCGTGCGGCCGAGCGAGCCGTCGACATCGCAGGAAATGCGTCTTGCATGAGCGTATTGGCTAGGGAACAATGGCGCGATTGAAGCGCTGATGAACATTTTGCCGCCAAGCGTCTTGTCGATATGAGCCATTCCCTGGTTGTACGCTTGAATGCCAGTCTGCGCCATAGGATCGTAATGCTTGCCCTCAAACGAGCCATGGGACAGGAAGTCGATCTTGATATATTCAAAGCCGTAATCCAGGAACTTCTTGAATACATATTCAACGCGCTGCTTCGAGCCCGGATGTGTAGGGTCGATGGCATATGCGCCATCCACCTTAGGAAGGATGTTGCCATCAGCATCACGTAGCACGATATCGCCGTAGGTGTATTTGCCGTTTGTCCCTTCTACGGGCTGCGACATATTGTCTCCCCAGTATACGAAAGGACCATAGTAAATGCCGGCTTTCTGCCCGTTATTACGGATCAGCTTCACAGCGTCGCGAAGCTGCTGTTCGGACAGATTATCCCAATAGGAGTCCATATTGATGTAGACGGTACCTTTGTTGGTGAAAGACTGCAGATTAGCCTTGAAGAAGTTCGATACTTCAACGACTTTATCGTAGCTGAGCGAGCTTTCGTACGCCCCCCAGCTGTTCCAGCCGACCGGCACGCCGGAAGGCACGCCCTTCTCAAACTTAAGCGGCGGAGCAACGGCTGCGTTGGCTTCCCCGTAATTTTCCAGTCCGTCACGGTAATCCGCATAGTAGCCTACTGCAATTTGCGGGGAAGTAATGGTTGTGCCCGTTACTTGTCCATGCCCGATGCTGTCATGCGTTGATGTGAGCGATGTGAAGCCGCCATACACCTTTAATTTATTAAGCTTGTCATTAGAGCCGCTCCAGAAAATGCCCGTTTTCCATACATCATGCGTAACCGAGCCAATGACAAGGCCGCTGCGGGTTGTGTTATCATAGATGGCCGTCATCTCGGAGCTGATATAGTTATTGTTATTTAATGCTGTATTGATCGTGCGAGCCTGATAACGCGACCATGCGTCATTGTCATACGGCGTGATCAGAACCCGGTTGTCTTCATAGCTGCCAATATCAACGCCACCGCTCGCATTTACGACAAGCGGAGCCATGTCGTTCGAGCTGACCTCGGAGCTGCTCACCACTTGCTGCGATACGAGGAAGTAGGGCTGATCCTCATACAGCTGATAGGTTTGCTTCATGATCGGCAAGCCTTCGCTGCGGTTCTCAACCGTAATGCGGACGCCTTTACCATGTCCATCCTTGATTTTCTGGATGTCGCTGAGCCTGAAGAGATGCTCCGCGTATTTACGGCTTTCCAGCAGCTGATCTCCCAGCTGAGCGCTGGCATAAGCGCCTTTTACAAGCGTTTTGCCGTTCCAAGCAAAAGCCGCAAGTCCCGATTCCGTATTGTACGTAATGCTGTAGGAGCCGGAAACGAAGGTTGCTCCTTTCTCATGCGCCGTTACTTTGATAGATCCATACTTTTTCGAGTCGATCACTTGGCCGATTTGGCCAATGTTGTCAATCGGACCCGGATCCTCACCTGGTCCTTCCGCAGCTGCGATCTCCAGCTTATCGATATCCGGCGACCAACCGCCGTCATCGTTAAACGTAATTGTGTTTGCTCCCGCCTTCAGCTCAATCTCCAGCTTGAACACGCCAATGGTGTCCCAGTTTTCGGTTTTGGGCAGCGCGTAATTGTCCGAAGGGCCGTCATTGACAGCAATGGATACCGGACGCGGATCTCCCGAAATGTAATAGACGCTAAGCGAATACACACCGGCCTTCTCCGCCATCACATCATGGAATTGCAAGGTAGAGCCGCCCCACAGATTTCCTACTTTCTTACCGCCCGAGCAGCCGGTAGCAGCACTGCAGCCGCTGACGGACGCATTTCCCGTCAAGACGTTGACAGACGCTTCTGCCTCATAAGCAGTGCCTGTACCAGGCTCGCCAGGACCACCATCGGACAGCTTGAGCTCGATCCGGTCGATATCCGGCGAATAGCTGCCCTCGTCGTCCAGACGAATGGTGTTGCTTCCCGCCTTCAGCTCAAGCTCCAGCTCATAGGCGCCAAGCGTGTTCCAATCCACTGTCTTCGGCAAATCATAATGATCCAGCGCGCCGCCGTTTACGCTAATTCCTACCGATCTTGGATCACCGGAAATGTAGTGCACCGTCAATGTATATACACCAGCTGTCTCTACCGTCACTTCGTTGAAGGTCAGAGACGAACCGCCCCACAGCCCGCCGACTATTTGGCCGCCCGAGCAGCCGGTCGCTTCCGCGCATGCTTTGATCTCCGCTTTGCCTGCCAGTGTATTCCCTGCTGCTTCCGCTTCATACGAGTAGCTGCCGTCAGCTAGAGCTGCGGTTGTGTCCGTACTTGCGGCCTCGACTTCCCGCCCGATCGTTCCCCCGGCTAACTGGACAATCAGGACTGCCACCAGCAAGAGGAACAAGCCTTTGCCGGACCATGCCCCATATTTCCTTTTCATTACATCAAGCCTCCTGTTCGCATCGAAAATGTTAAAGCGCTTTCACGTTGCGTCTTCACTGTAAAACAGAGAAGGGGCTTGAACAATCCAAATATTTAACGAACGATACGACAAACCGCCAAAGTTTGAAGCAAAGCCCCTTAAGGCCGCTTTCCTTTAGCGGTTTGGAATGCATTTATTATAGCGTCTTAACCTCAATCAGGTTCAGCTGGCCATCCAGCCGGTAACGTTTGCCTGCTTCCAACTGCAGACCGATCTGTCTGCCGTCGTTTTTGACGACCGTCTCCAGATCGGAATAGGCCGTTATAACCGCTTCCGTCAATCGGCCATCCTTCCAGGAGGCTGCAGCGATCGCATTCCCCTTAGCACGCAGCCCGCGGTAGGAACCGGTTGACCAGTCTATAGGCAAAGCGGGCAGCAGATGGATGGAGCCCGAATGGCTTTGAAGCAGCATATCAGCGATAGCTGCCGTCCCGCCGAAGTTACCGTCAATAACAAAAATATTCGTCTCGGCACCGGCAACACCCGGTTTGGAATACGACAGCAGATTGTCGAAGCAAAGCTCTCCGATCAAATGCCGGACATGCTTCACCGCCTGATTCCCGTCATGCAGCCTGGAGAAGCCTAAAGCAAACAGCGCTGCCGTAAATTCGATATCCTCCAGCTCGTCGACGAGCATCCGCCCCAGCAAGGTTTGTCTCATGGCCGCACTTAGCTCCGGCGTCTGCTCCGGCGTAATCTGATTGCCCGGATAAACGCCGTACAGGTGAGAGAAATGCCGGTGTTGCGGCTGTGCTTCCTCATAATCCTCCAGCCATTCCTGCAGTTGGCCTCGCTTGCCGATTTGAAGTGGCGGCAGCAGCGTAATCGCCTCCCTCAGCCGCTGTTGCAGTTCCGCATCTGTCTCAAGCAGCTCTGCCGACTCCAGGACGAAAACGAACAAGTCTCGGACCAGCATCTGGTCCATCGTTGTTCCCATGGATAGCTGCTGCTCACCCTGCTCCGGCGGTCCCGGATAGAAGCTGTTCTCCGGCGAGTTCGATGGTCCCGTTACCAGCCAGCCGTACTGCGGATGAACCGTCATATAATCCAGGAAGAACAGCGCTGCTTCCCTCATGACCGGATACGCCTGACGGGACAAAAATTCGCCATCCATGCCATATTCGTAGTGCTCCTTCAAATGAGTCGCGATCCACAAGCCGCCCGTTACATTCAGCCCCCACGACCTTCCCCAACCCGGTGAAGCAAATCCCCATGCGTTGGAGAACACATGAGCAACCCAGCCCTCACAGCCGTAGAAATCTTCCGCTGCCGCACGTCCGGCCTCAGACAGCTGCTCGATATAATTCATAAGCGGAACATGGCATTCCGCCAGATTACTAACCTCTGTCGGATAATAATTCATCTCCGTGTTGACGTCCAGATGATAGTCACAGCTCCAAGCCATGGCATTAGCCTCACCGTCATTCCAAATCCCCTGCAGGTGAAGCGGCAGCCTGGAGTCGCTCCGCGAGCCCGCAATCGTCAAATAACGCCCGTATTGATAAAACAACGCGATGAGCCCGTTGTCTTCCGATTCGCCGGCCCGCAGCCGGCGGATCCGCTCATCCGTTGGAAGAGAGGCATAGGTATCCGAGCCTCCCAAGTCAAGGCTAACGCGTCCAAACAACGCCTGATAATCCCGTACATGATCCTCCAATAGCTGTTCGAACCCTTTCTCCTCCGCTGCCGCCAGCCGCTCCGGGCTCTCTTCCTTCCATCTGTCGTCCTTATGGCCATAATCGGTTCCCACCGCAAAATAGAGTACTACCTCATCGGCTTGCTCGACGACTATCGCATCAACTTCCCCATGCACGCGCCCGCCTGTAACGACGGCCTTTAATCCGCCTTCGCTCCAGACTCCGCAAGTGCCATCGCTATGAATCGTTTCCGTCGCCTGCGTGCGGAAGGCCAGCTTATCCGGCCCTTCCAGCCAAGCATCAAACGTATTGGTTCTGCCTTGGATGCGAAGCGTCAGGGAGATACTTCCTGCCCGGTCGCCCTTTATCCGGGAGACCAGTACACCATCCGCATGTGTCGCGAACGTTTCCCTGCTTATCGCCGCGCCGGAGCTGCTTTGGTAAGATACCGTTGCAACCGCACGCTCCAGATCCAGCTCTCGAATCAATTCCCCGCCGTCATCCCCATAGCCGATCAGAATATCGCATAACGACAGATTCGTACCGAAGTTACCTTTCTTTGGCTCCAGCTGCTCAGCCGCCAGCTTATCTCCAAGCACATAATCGCCGTTAAAAAAGGCTTCCCGCATGACGGACAGCTTTTCTCTCGCATCGTTGGATCCTCCAAAGCGCTCCGGCTTGCCTGACCAGAAGGTCACTTCCGTCATATTCCAGGTTTCACTGTTGATCCCGCCGTGCAGCACGGCGCCAAGCTGCCCGTTGCCCAGCGGCAGCCCTTGCTTCCAGCCTGCAGCCGGCTGCGCATATATCATTCTCATCGTAATCTCCCTCTCCCTGTTGGCTAATCGTCCGCTCTAGCGGTGAAAGCCCTTTCGCAAATCGCGTCATTATTGTAACATTGATAGGAATAGACGTATTTGCCCACCAGTCCAATCATTTGACGATTCATCCGTTAAATTGCTTAGAGGATCGTACCCGATTACCGGCTGGACGGGCTGCAAAGGCAGGGAAAGCAATGAGAACCCTTAATGAAATAAAACCTTATATCGGCGATTCCATGCGTTATCTGTATGTGGGGGGATGGAATGAGAAGCTGCGCGTCAGCAATGTGTACGCGTTCCATCTATTCGATGACGGACCGGGAGAAATGGAAGTGAACGGGAAGCTGTATCCCATCGAACGGCGGACTCTCATTTTTCTGCGTCCCGGCGAACCTCATGCCTTTCATATTAGAAAAGGCCAGCCACTGTCTTCTCATAATCTGTATTGCGATATGTGGGAGGGCTCGCCCAGCTCCTATAATAGGGTGTTCATTCATGCACCTGAACCATTCCTGTTGGATTCCGGCCCGGTTGTGGAACCGTGCCCGGAGCTGAACTCCCTGCCCAGCCGCTTCTCGCTCCAGCCCTATCCCTGGCTGTATGATTCCTTCGTATCGATAGGAAGACAATTTGAAGAATCCACGCACTACCGCAGCGAACTCGTGAACAGTCTGCTGTATAGCTGGATACTCAGCTGGTACAACGTCATTCACAGCCGTCAGCCCAGAGATTTCCGGATCGTCAAGCTGCTTGCCCATTTGAACGAGCATCCAGAGACGCGGACCCCCGTAGAGGAATGGGCCGCGATGTGCGGTCTCAAACGTTCCTACTTCCATTCCCTCTTTCAGCGCGAGACCGGTTTTACTCCGCAAGTGTACCGTCACAGGCTTCTGATGAAACAGGCAGCCCAGCTGCTCGTCGAAACGGATTATTCCGTCACCGCTATTGCGGAGCGGCTCGGGTATACATCGATACATCCGTTTACCCGCCATTTCAGCTCTTACTATGGGGCAAGCCCGCGGGCTTACCGGTTACAGCCTTCTTCTGGTTCCGCTCTCATCTAGATCCTTTTTTGATTAGATTGCCCTCTGCGATGCTGAATTAACAGGCAGCTTGGCCCTCAAAACAAACAAAGAGGTTGTCCCCCGCAAGGGGGACAACCTCTTCTATCATCACGCTTGGAACTAAGCGTTAATTTTCTCTTTTGCAACGCCAGCAAGGGAGTTGAACGAGTTGATATCGTTAACAGCCAGGTCAGCCAGGATTTTACGGTTTACTTCGATGCCAGCCAGTTTCAGGCCGTGCATGAATTTGTTGTAGGAAAGACCGTTTTGACGTGCAGCCGCGTTAATACGAACGATCCACAGTCTGCGGAATTCACGTTTGTTTTGACGACGGTCACGGTATGCGTAAAGAAGCGATTTACCAACTTGCTCCTTTGCTGTTTTAAACAGACGGTGCTTCGAACCGAAATAACCTTTTGCCAATTTAAGAATTCTTTTACGACGACGAGCGCGGACAAAACCGCCTTTAACTCTTGCCATGAGTGGAAACCTCCCGTAGGTTGAATTTGATTAAGCTTATCTGAACAATTGCTACTATTTAAGGTTAGCGAGACCTTGTTGAATACGACGAACGTCGCCAGCTGCCATCAGTGGTTGGCCAGCAAGTACACGTTTTTGACGACCGGATTTGTGGGAAAGCAAGTGGTTTCTGAACGCTTTATAGCGTTTCACTTTACCAGTACCAGTAATTTTGAAGCGGTCTTTCAGACTGCTGTGTGTTTTCATTTTAGGCATGTCGATTATCCTCCCTTTATTTAGCTGTTGCTTTTTGGTGCCAAAATCATAATCATGCTCCGGCCTTCCAGCTTCGGTGCACGTTCTACGCTGCATATTTCGGCAACCTCTTGCGCCAGGCGGTCCAGAATTTTCTGGCCGATCGACGCATGGGCAATTTCCCGTCCGCGGAAACGTACGGAAGCTTTAACTTTATCGCCTTCACCCAAGAACTTCACAACATTACGATATTTCGTTTGATAGTCATGCTCGTCGATGTTGGCACGGAACCAAACTTCCTTAAGGTCGACGATCTTTTGATTCTTGCGCGCTTCTTTTTCTTTCTTCTGTTGCTCGTAACGGAATTTACCGTAGTCCATAATCCGGCATACCGGCGGTTTAGCCGTCGGTGCTACATTCACCAGATCCAAGCTCAGGTCAATTGCCATCTGCAAAGCGTCACGGATCGATTTGATGCCGATTTGCTCGCCGTCCGCGCCAACAAGTCGTACTTCTCTGGCCCGGATCTCATCGTTGATTTGATGTTCTCTGCTAATAACGTGCCACCTCCAAGATAGGATGTTTATGTGTGTTTACAAAATAAAAAATGCGGGTTCGCACGAACCCGCATTGTATAACCGTTCATTGTGGCCGCCCTCGTTATCTTCACCAAGGAAGTAACTCGATAAGCTTTTAGTCGATTATCGCGAACCAGCCGGCTGAACCGAAAGGTGAGAAGCGGGTGCTTCTGCTTGTGCAAATATATTTGTCAAAAACGCTACCGACATACTATAACACAGTGGATTTATATGTGTCAACCCATCTCACCATGTGTTATTACAGCTGTTTGCTTTGCACGTCTTCGAGACGAATAACGCGCGTATGCTGCGTATGGCTCCACTTCTTGTTGTTTTGCGTGAAGAACGCATGAACCGTAATGGGCCACCAAGACAACGTGAACAACAAGAATGTCGGAATCCGCAGGTAAAGTTTCCACGGCACCTTCGCCATGTACATGGAGAGCGGAATTTGGATAAACACGTAAGCCATGTACGGAACGCTGAGCCAGAATGGCAGCAGGTTATAGACCGATTCCACATTGTTGCCGCCAAAGAGGAGCACATCTCCCCAGATGATCGCCGCGATGAAGAAGCCGGCAAGGTAGTTATATGCGTTGAATACGTACAGCGCAGCGTCAATCTTAGTCATGCTGCGATCTTTAATACCCTGCCACAAGAGCGGCAGCATATACTTGCGCGTTACGTCGAAATGTCCTTGCATCCAGCGCAGCCGCTGACGTGCCGATGCCTGGAACGTAATCGGCTTCTCGTCGAACACTTTCGCTTCGAAATTAAACTTCGGATAAATTCCCCGTTGAATACAACGGACAGTAAATTCAAGATCTTCTACAAGGCTCGTTGCGCCCCAGCCCATTTCCTGCAGCAGCTTGGCGTCAAAGCACATGCCCGTGCCTCCGAGGAAATTAGCAAGACCCAGATTGGTACGCGGCAGCTGCCAAAGGCGGTTACAGAACCAGTAATTGATCGCATTTGCCGAGCTGATCCACGAGTCGTTCGGGTTTTTCGTATCCAGATAGCCCTGAATAACCTGATGTCCGTTAATCAAATCGTTGTTCATGTACTGCAAGAAGTCTGTCGCCACCAGATTGTCGGCATCAAAGATCGCAACGCCGTCATAGCTTTTAGGCATTTTCCACAGTTCTTTCAGCATCCATTCCACGGCATAGCCCTTGCCCCGCTGGTTCTTGTTATTGCGCACGCAGGCATAGACGCCTTCATAGCTGTTCACAATATCGACGGTGCGGTCCGTGCAGTTGTCGCAGATGACAAAAATGTCAAACAGCTCACGCGGATATTTCAGCTTCAGCAGGTTTTCAATAAGCGCCCCGACAACCTGCTCTTCGTTATGTGCCGCAACCAGCAAGGCAAATGTCTTTTGCGGCGGATGGGATAAATCTTCTTTCTTGCGGTGCCAGCCAAAACAAGTCAAAAACAGTTGGTACAAGCCCAGCAATGCAAATACGACTTGGAACACTAGCATAATTGTGTTGAACATTTTTCGGTACTGCCCCCTTGAGACCCCTTTTTAATTGCCCGTTCTGATCACCCTTACAGGCGCCGACAGGCTCTTTACTATCATTTCTCTCATGTGTTCTTACGCCGCTTTTTTATTTGTATAAGCGATTCGTGAGACCTTTTTGATTTTCCACACATTGCTTATCTTTGTCAAAACCTCTATTTCCCGTCATTATCCGTTTTCCAGCCAGTAAAACGCTTGCATAGCAAGCAGATGGTTATATTACCTCCTTTTGCGTCCTATCGCCCTTATTTTCATCCATTTCCTGAATTTTTAGCCCTTACGTCCAATACATACGTGTAGAGTTGATACAATGTTCCCGGTCCATCACTTTGCTTTGTGACGAATATGTGGCTGAACCGGTATCGAATAACGTTCAAAACTGGAAGCCAGTTTGTCGAAAATAGCATCCCAGGATTGCTTCTGACTGTAAATTCTGCCTTGCTCGGCAAGCGCGGTGCGCAATTCAGGGTTGCTGTAGAGCAGCCCCATAGCATTCGTAAATGACCTGGGATTTTCGGGATCACATAACAAGCCCGTAACGCCATGCTGAACGGAATCTGTTACGCCGCCCTTGTCCGCGCAGATGACCGGGGCACCGCAGGACATCGCCTCCAGCACGACATTGCCAAATGTTTCCGTCGCAGATGGGAACAGGAACAGATCAGCTGCAGCATACCATTGCTGCAAATCCGGCATCGCTGTAAAGCCGATAAAACGGGCATCAATACCTTCACGGCGGCAGCGTTCCTTCAGCGCATCTGACGAAGGGCCGTCACCTGCTATGACAAAAACCGCTTCTTGGCATATATTTTGGCGGAATTCGGCAAAAGCATCTAACGCGGTATCGACATTTTTCTCGGGAGCCAGCCTTCCAACGTAAAGCACAACAAATCGGCTGCTGTCGATTCCATGCTTTTGGAGCCACTCTTCCCGGTTCACGGAAGGATGAAAGGCATCCGTATCAATGCCGCGGCTCCATATTTCAAGCCGGCCGGCATCCCAGCCTTTGTCCTTCAAATCCTGGTAAGTGGAACGGGAAGGCACATAAATGGAGCGGCAATCATGGTGAAACCATTCCATATATCTCCATAACAGCTTTGCCATCCATTGCAAATTGTAAAACGGCAAATATTGATCAAAATGGGTATGGTAGGACGCAACTAGTGGAATACGGAGTTTGCGGGCATAATGGATGCCGCAAAGCCCCAGGTTAAACGGAGTAGCCACGTGGATAATCGTCGGACGGAATTCCTTCAGCGCCCTGCGGATATGAATCGGGTTAGGAAGTGCCAGACGGCACTCGGGATATAAGAAGAAGGGCAGGCTTGCGAAGCGCTCTACTGAGCTTGGTCCTTTGCTGCTTGGCTTGCCGGAAGCGGAATCCGGGGCAAGGACAAGCACTTCGGCACCTTGACGCTTCAAATAATCGGTCCAGCGGCCAAGCGTGCGTGCAACGCCATTCACATCAGGTTCATACGTGTCGGTAAAAAGCGCAACTCTCATGAAGAACGCCTCCTTCGGAATGAAACCTTGATCGGCTCCATTCTACAGGAGGTCTGTTAGCGGAAAATTAACGTCATTTTAAAAATAAGTTAATCTTTTGCAATCCGCTGTCTTCGTATAAACTTAAAACTTGTACAAGCTTATAAATTGAACCATAATAAGCAAATATCGATTATAATGTGTGGGAATTAAGCAATCTAATTGCTTCGCAATTCTTTAAGCGTATGCTTTCGAAGCAAGAATTGCTTCGCAATTCTTTTTAGGAGGAAACGGATGAGAAGAATGCTAGGGTGGTTACGAACCCGGGAATTGCAAATGATCCTATGGGCGAATCAGCGCCGTTCGCAAAGCAGGCTTCACCGTTGTCTTGGGATATATCTAAGCACAGTGACGCATGTTGGTGGAGCGTCCTTTACACTCATCAGCTCTTTCCTTATTGCGATGTTTGCACCCAATCCATGGAGCATGACAGGCTGGCAATGTTTTACTGCCGTATTTTTAAGTCATCTGCCTGTTTATGTCGTGAAACGAAAATTAAAAAGACTTCGCCCTTATCAGGCGTTAAACGGGGTTAACACGGGGAAAAAGCCGCTTGTCGACTCTTCCTTCCCTTCCGGACATACAACAGCCGTCTTCGCGTTCATCATTCCGATTATCGGGGCAAGCGGAATATGGTTCCCGGTCATCATGCCAATCGCGGTCGTGCTTGCGCTTTCTGTTGCATGGTCCCGCATGTATCTTGGACTCCATTATCCGTCGGATGTTTGTGCGGGCGCGCTTGTCGGCACGCTGACGGCGTTAACGGTGGAGTACGGTTGGACTCTTACATTATTCTAGAAAAAGGGCTGCTCCTAAAGTCGTCATGACCGGTGGAACAGCTCTTCTTTTTATTCAGCGGCCTAAAAGGCTGGAAAGCGGGAGCACTGCGCCGTACGCTGGAGTTAATCCGGTAAATTTATTCTTTTATGCTTCTTAATCTGCTGCAGGCTGGATTTCCTCCAACGTACAACCTCTCAGAAACGAAAATATTGAGAACTATAATGCTCTTTATAGTGCATCAACTCCAACGTAGGCAGACAAATACCATTTCAATTGGGAATTATGTTGGATGGAATCCAATGTAGAGCGAAGCAACATAGGATGCTCCAAAATTATAAAATAACGGTGCAAGGGATATTCCCTGCACCGTTATTTTATATGCGCTATTAACTGATTGCTTACTTATTCAGCTGATTCGTCTTCGTCCTGGCCGGCAGCCGCGGCTTCCGCTTCTTCGCGGCGCGAGTTCTCCAGCTTGTTTTCCCGGTATTCACGCAGAACAGCTTCTCCGATAACCGCTTCAAGGCGGAAGATTGGCTGGCCCTTCTCCATGAACTTCATCTCGTATTCGGTAAAGACAAGATCCTCGCGAGGTCCATTCTTATGAAGATTAAGCGAGATATTGCGAAGCTGCAGCTCCACTTCCGCAAAGCTGTTGAGCGAGAACTCGAAGAGGGATTCCGAATCGGTCTTGAAATGAATCTCTCCGCGTTCGTTCAGCAGTTGGGCATACTTCAACAGGAAGCGCGGATGCGTCAGCCGGCGGCGGGCATGCTTGCTTTTTGGCCATGGATCGCTGAAATTCAGATAAATCCGTTCGATCTCTCCCGGCTCAAACATCTCTTCAATATGCTCGATGTTGGCACGAAGCAGCGCCAGATTCGGCGGCTCCTCTACTCCGCTTTCCTCCCAAATGTTGCGGGCTTTGTCGCTTGCACGGCGGATCAGCTCGTCATACATATCAACACCAATGTAGTTATTATCCGGATTACGGAAGCTCATATTGCTGATAAAACGGCCTTTCCCCATGCCAAGCTCCACATGGATCGGCTTATCGTTGCCGAAAAACTCGCGCCATTTGCCTTTGAGCGGCTTCGCATCAAGTACAACCAACTCCGGCTGCGCCTCCAGCGATTCGCGGATTCCTTTTCTTCCTCTTAAACGCATCTTGTACTGGTCCTCCTACTAATTATGCTAGTCCTTATTGTGCCCAAGTTGCACCGCCTTGTAAAGATGCTAATCGCAATCACGGCAAAAAGAAAAAGCCTTTAACGATTCTGAAATCGTCAAGGCTTTAGTTTTGTGTGGATACTAACGCTGCGAAATGATTAAACAAGCAGCTGATAATCAATTGGACCTTCGGCTTGAACATCGCGGTAAGTATTCTCAATCACTTCGTTCAGCTTCTTACGCGCGGATACTTCAATATGATGGTTGTTATGGAACCGGATGCCTGAAAGCGCCATCAATTCTTTCACTGTTAATTCTACTGTTACTTTCTCGTCGCCATGCGGAATTCTTGTTTGTTGACTCATTAAGATCACCTCATCGATTTTTTTATTACAGCATTACCAGTTTATCGACGTTTTATGACGATCATTGCGAATTAAGCATGTAAGGTTTTTTCATTGATTTGTCGCACTTTTAATATAACAGATCATGTTAGGTTTTGCAAGCCCAAATGTTGCTGGCGGCGAAATAATTTCCAGCTCGTCTCATGTCAACTAATGCCCTGCAACAGCTCTGTAATTCAACGTGGCTTTTGCCCCTGCTTTCCGATAAAATGAAGGATGCAATTCTTATCCGCTTAAAAGGAGAACGGCATGAAAGCAAATGCAAATGCATCGCAATTGACGCCAGAACAGCCAATGCTGTGGAGCGATAAACGATTTCATACATGGAACTACGAGATGCGCGAGCAGTTCGGGGGAAAAGTTTTTAAGGTTATGCTGGATGCCGGCTTTACCTGCCCGAACCGCGACGGCTCAATCGCGACAGGCGGCTGCACCTTCTGCAGCGCCCGCGGCTCCGGTGACTTCGCCGGCAGAAGGCGCGACGATCTTGTGACACAGTTCAATACAATCAAGGACCGCCAGCACCAGAAATGGCCAGAGGCGAATTATATCGGTTACTTCCAGGCTTATACGAATACGTATGCGCCGGTCGAAGAGCTGCGGGAATATTACGAGGTTATTTTGCAGCAGCCAGGCGTTGTTGGCTTGTCCATCGCAACCCGGCCGGATTGCCTGCCTGATGATGTGGTGGACTATCTTGCGGAGCTGAACGAGCGGACATATCTCTGGATTGAGATGGGGCTTCAGACGGTGCATGAATCCACTTCCCAGCTTATTAACCGGGCTCATGATACGGCCTGCTATCTGGATGCGGTACGCCGCCTTCGCGAGCGGGGCATCCGGGTATGCGCGCATATTATTTATGGCCTGCCGCAGGAAAGCCATGAAATGATGCTCGACACAGGCCGCGCCGTTGCACAAATGGACGTGCAGGGCATCAAAATTCACCTGCTCCATCTCATGCGCAAAACACCAATGGTGAAGCAATACGAAGCCGGACTTCTCCGGTTTCTCGAGCTTGATGAGTATGTGAAGCTGATCGTTGATACTCTCGAATTTCTGCCTCCCGAGATGATCATTCAGAGACTCACAGGAGATGCTCCCAAAGATCTTCTGGTCGGACCGATGTGGAGCATGCAGAAATGGGTTGTCCTGAACGCCATCGATGCCGAGCTGAAGCGCCGCAACACATGGCAAGGCAAGCTTTGGAGGGCGGTGTAAAATGGGATTCCTGTCGATACTCAGCATGGCACACAAATGGATCGCCGAACGTGTTAAGCCCGGCGATACGGTCATTGACGCGACCGCCGGCGGAGGTGTAGATACGCTTGCGCTCGCCGAGCTGGTTGGACCACGCGGCATCGTTCACGCCTTTGACATCCAGCAGGAGGCGCTGGACCGCACGCAGGAGCGCCTTCGCTCCTATGCACATCCGGACAAGCTTCCTGAAGTGAAGCTGCATCTGGTCAGTCACGCCAAAATGGCGGAGGCGGCCGGTGCCTCCGCGCAGGGAAAGGTTGCGGCCGTGATGTTCAATCTCGGCTATCTGCCGGGCGGCGACGAGTCAGTCATTACTGTCCCGACAACTACAGTAGCCGCCCTGGATGCGGCTCTGTCATTGCTGCGCCGTGGCGGCATCGTAACGATCGCGCTGTATCCGGGACATCCGGGAGGAGCCGATGAGGCAGCGATTGTCGAGGACTGGGCAGCTTCCCTGCCCGGGGCATTATATGCGGCTGTGCTGTACCGCCAGCCGCAACGGGACACCGCGCCGTATTTGATCGCTGTGGAGAAGAGATAGTGCCTGGAGCTTGATTGGCGGGCATTTGGTAAGCTCTGCTTGGCTGATGATGAATATGGAAGAGAGTATTGGAGGACCGTCCGTACCTGGGGTGGTCCTTTTACATGCGCGGCTGATCATCTTTTTCTCCACATGAGGGGCTTCATCATATGCAGCAGCGGAGCTGCGAGTTTGCGGCGCGTTTTATTAAAATCGTCATCATGCTTGACGTACAGCCCTGAGCGGATCGCCCGGTTGAGTTCGGCTTGGCGCATTTTGTACAGCAGCTCGGCAGTATGGTAATTATGGTACGGCATAAGAACATCCCATTTATTCGAGGCTTGGTTTACCTCGTGTTGATTATTAATTTCAGAGCCTCATCCTTTCTACATCCATAGTAAGCGAGTTATAATGATAAGAATAATATATGTTTTCCTTGGACTTATAGATTTAATATATGTGTTCTGTAAGGGGATTTTAACGTTGAACTTGCATGCCCGCGCTTGTTCCATATGATTGTTTGCCGTCACCGGAAGTGTAACCCAGGCTTCAATCCGCCACTTTCCCGCCCAACGCCGCTCCTTGACGATCGGCAGCATCGTTAAGCTCACAAACTAGCTGCTTCCCCTTCCTTAACGATGTCATACATCGCTAAGCCACGCATAACCGTCAACTGCGTAAATCATTTTCTCTCGCCTCCCGTCTTGCTCCAAGGATTATTTTCTGGTACGATCAAACCAACTTATTAAACATGTTTAATAAGTCTCTGTAGAGGAGTTGTATACGACCGTGAGTGATTTGCTCGCAACACCAAAAGAGATGAAAAATGTCATTCTTCATGGCCTGCGGTCTGCTCTGCTGACGCTTGGAAGCGCCACAAAGGCAGAGCTCAGCCAGAAGCTTGGTATCAGCTTTCCCACGATCAGCAAGTTTCTCGCGCAAATGGAAGAAGCCGGCGAGCTCCTGAACGTTGGACTAGATGACTCAAGCGGCGGCCGAAGAGCGCAGCGTTATGCGTATAACCCGGAGTTTATGCTGGGGCTTGCGATCTTTTACGAGAAATCGGATATGAGTTATACCATCTTTAACTGTGCAGGAGAGATCAAGGAGCAGGGTACAACATCCAGTGCGCTCATCAATGATGTTCCCAGCCTGACCACGCACATTGAGCAGCTTATTGAAAACCATCCCACAATCAAATCCATTGCAATTGGTGTTCCGGGTGCGGTTAATAACGGACGGATAATTCATATCCCGGACTATCCGAATTTCCAGAATATCAACCTGAAAGAGCAGCTGGAGGAGAGATTTGCTCTGCCGGTTGTGGTCGAGAACGATATGAATGCCGCCGTCCTGGGCTATTACAAGAATGGCGGTCATAAGGATAATCCGTCCCTCGTCTATTTGTACTTCGGGCAATTTGGCCCCGGCGCCGGCATTATGATTAACGGGGATGTGGTGAGGGGAAGCACCTACTTCTCAGGCGAGGTTACTTATGTGCCCCAATACGATCAATCCAACTTCCACCAGGCGATGCAAAAAAATGACAGAGAGAGCCGGCTTGATGCCATCAGCCGTCTGGTCGCATCGTTTACGGCGATTATTAATCCCCATACGATCATTTTTAATAATGCCGAGGTTAATACCTCGCTCCTTGAGAGAATATCGGAGCGGAGCGCCGATTATATTCCGAAGGAGCATCTTCCGCTGCTTATGGCCAGCGATATGACAAAGGATTATCTGAACGGGCTGCAAAGCCTGGGTCTCGATCTTATGATTTCGACATGAATAAAAGAAACAGGTGAATTCGCATGGCAACGTTCTTCTTGATCATTATTTATTTGGCTTTTATCAGCCTGGGCTTACCCGACTCCTTGCTCGGATCCGCATGGCCGGTTATGCAGCCGGAGCTTCATGCTCCGCTTGGTGCAGCAGGTGTCCTGTATATGACGATTGCGGCCGGAACCATCGTTTCCAGCCTGGCGAGCGGTACGATTCTTAGCCGCTTTGGCACCGGAAGAGTAACCCTGGTCAGCTGTATTATGACGGCCGGTGCCTTGCTCGGCTATTCCACTTCTCCGTCCCTGATCTGGCTTCTTGTCTGTGCCATACCGTTAGGGCTGGGAGCAGGAGCGGTTGATGCCGGCCTTAACAACTATGTTGCCGCCCATTACAAAGCGCATCATATGAGCTGGCTGCATTGCTTCTGGGGTGTAGGCGCTACGCTTGGTCCAGTCATTATGGCCCAGTTCATTACAAACAACGCCTGGAGATACGGCTATCTGACCGTGGCAGCCATCCAATGCGCGCTTGTTGTCATCTTGTTCTTCACCCTCCCGTTATGGGACCGTGTAGCCAAGATTCACAAAGCTTCATCCACAGCAGAGCAGGAAGATGTAATCCATGAGCTGCCTGAAGAGGATGCTGCCAGGCATCCCCTGAAGATCAAGGGCGTCAAGCTGGCTCTTGTCTCCTTCATGCTGTACTGCGGAATTGAAGCTGCCGTAGGCCTCTGGGGCAGCAGCTTCCTTGTAAACATGAAGAATGTGTCCGCTTCAACGGCAGCTCAGTGGGTATCGCTCTACTATGCAGGCATAACGGCAGGACGGTTTATTACTGGCTTTATCACCTTTAAGGTCAGCAATCGCAATCTGATCCGGGGCGGTCAGCTGATTGCTCTAATCGGCGCTTTGCTGCTCTTCCTTCCGCTTCCCGACGGCTTTACTTTGGCTGGTTTTATTATAGTCGGGTTTGGTCTTGCTCCGATCTATCCCTGTATGCTGCATGAGACACCAGTGCGGTTCGGAAAAAAACAGTCCCAAACCATTATGGGGTATCAAATGGCTGTAGCTTATACGGGCAGCACGCTGATGCCGCCGCTTCTGGGATTACTGGCTTCCTCCCTTACCATCGGCATCTTCCCGTTCTATATTGTTCTGTGCGCAGCAGCCATGCTCTTATTCTCTGAACGGCTGAATGCCTTTCTCAAACCAAATGCAAATGCCAAAACAGCGCAGGCGGTTATAAGCGCAGACGAATCAATTAAATCCTGAACAACACAAAAAAACTGCCGGAGTCCGGCAGTTTTTTTCCATTACATCATTGTTCTCTAGCTGCAGCCGCTTGAGCTTTCGCCAGCCGCGATTCCCCGATTGCTTCCGCGATTTGCGCGATAATGCCATCCATCGATGCCGGGTCATTGACGTCATAGTCGTCAATGTTAAGCCGGAGCACCGGGCATGCGGTAAACTCATCGATCCAGACGGCATATCGTTCATACATCCGCTCCCAATAGGCGCGTTCCGTTTGAATTTCCATTTCCCGCCCGCGCGCCTCGATCCGGCTCAGAATGGACGGCAGGCTGCCCTCCAGATAGATCAGAACGTCCGGATGCGGAAAATACGGCGTCATCACCATGGCTTCGAACAAGCTGGTGTACGTCTCATAATCCGTTGCGCTCATCGTCCCCTGATCCGCGTGCATCTTCGCAAAGATGCCCGTATCCTCATAGATGGAACGGTCCTGCACAAAACCTCCGCCTGCCTCAAAGATCGCTTTCTGCTCCTTAAAGCGCTCGGCCAAAAAATAAATTTGCAGATGAAAGCTCCATCTTTCAAAATCGTGATAAAACTTCTCCAGATACGGATTATGATCAACCTGCTCCAGCGATGTGCGAAAGCCAAGGCGCTCGGCCAGAACAGAGGTTAACGTCGATTTGCCGACTCCAACCGTACCTGCTATGGTAATCAGCGCGTCAGAAGGAATAGAATGTTCCATAAATAATAGCTCCTTTATAAACTCCACATAGCTTCTAATTGTATCATATGGATAACGGTGAGCAATGGTTTAATATCCCTAAGGAATGCCGAACGGCGCTAAACAATGAAAGGCCGCCACAAAGGGCGGCCTTATCCATACTTTTACAAGCTTACAGGCAATGCATCGCGGCTTACTTTCAGCATAAACGGCTTAGGTGTCGGCTTCGCCTGACGCTCGCCGGAGGCCAGAGCGTACAGGACAGCAAGCAGCGTATGCTTATCTTTATTAATCTCGCCCGTTGCCAGATAATGCTCCAGGTCAAACGGGATCATCTCGATAACCGTATGCTTGTGCAGTTCTTTCTCGTTCAGGCCAAGCGCTGCAAAGTCTTCCGATACTTCCTCCGGATGCTCAATCAGACGGCGCATCCAAGTGCTCCATACCGTTTTGTCCATGGTGAACTCCCACCATGTTTTTCGCGGCTTGTAGTTATGGTTGAGGAAGTAATCGTACTTCATGAGGCCAAGTACAACATCAAGATCCAGCTTATCCACTTCTTCGGATGCCGCACCAGCTTTGTACTCGCCTAGGAACGCCCACAGCCGCGAGAACAAATCCTCAAGCTGATGGCCGATCTTCTGCCAGCCTCTCCCTTCCCAGAAATCCCCGAAGGATTGGAAGAAATCAAAGGCCGAAGGGAATACCTCTTTTATTAGATAGTTCAGCGTGCGGTCCATCCGATGCGCATTCCAGTACTTCTCAAGCACATCCTCCACCCGCTTGATCCGCACAATGTCGCCGAACGGCATCAGATCATTGCCGAGCATTTCGTAAGGGGCATGATCCATATAAATATAACCCCACTTCTCAGCATCAAGGCGCAAGCCCGTGCCGCGAAGCATCTTAAGGAACCCGAGCTGCAGCTCTTCCGGCCCTAATTCGAATACATCGTTAAACGTGCCGCGGAATGTATCGTAATTCTCAAGCGGCAGGCCTGCGATCAAGTCCAGATGCTGGTCGATCTTGCCGGACTCCTTCACCTTCGTGACGGTACGGACAAGCTTCTTCCAGTTCTGGCGGCGCTGCACCGCTTCATTCGTCGGATCATTCGTTGATTGCACGCCAATCTCGAAGCGGAAGATGCCCGGCGGCGCATGCTCAGCCAAATAATCCAGCACTTCAGGTCGCATAATATCTGCCGTAATCTCGAACTGGAAGACACAGCCCCGGTGGTTCTCGATCAGGAATTTGAACATCTCGAGAGCGTAGTCCCGCTTGATGTTAAACGTACGGTCCACAAACTTGATCAGCTTCGCGCCGGAATCGATCAAATACGTAATATCGGCTTTCGTCCGCTCCATATCGAAGTAACGGACGCCAACCTCAATACTCGATAAGCAGAATTGGCAGCTGAACGGACAGCCGCGGCTTGTCTCGAAATAAACGACCCGGCTGCCGAGATGTGGAATATCCTCCTGGAAACGGTGCGGTGATGGCAGTGTCGCTAGATCCAGCTTGGGACGGCCCGGATTAACAAGAACGTCTGCGCGGTCCTCGCGCTGCTTGCGGTAAGCAATACCGAATACCATATGGTACTTGCCCGCTCCTTCAATCTCCGTCAGCAAATGATGGAAGGTCTCTTCCCCTTCGCCAACGACGATAAAATCAACCTCGGGAATCCGCTGCATCCAATATTCCGTGTCATAACTTACCTCGGGACCTCCAAGGACGATCTTAATTTCCGGCATAATTTTGCGCAGCATATTGATGACGGTAATGGTCTCTTCAATATTCCAGATGTAACAGGAGAAGCCGACGACATCTGGATTACGCGAGAAAATATCCGAAACAATGTTCATCACCGGATCCTTAATCGTATACTCGGCAATCTCCATATCAAATTGCTCGCCGCTGTACGCTTTCAAGCAGCGCAGGGCGAGCGAGGTATGAATATATTTGGCATTTAGTGTGGATAACACAACTTTCATCACGGTACCTCTTTCTACTCTCATGCAAGATGACTTCTATTGTACCGAAAACACGGGTAAAAAAGAAGAGGCTTGCCGCAAGGAGCGTAAATCTCCCCGCGGTAAGCCTCTCGTATAATAGGAATTAGTCCCTTACATCAATATAAAGCTGATCTTTAAACTGCATATCCAGAACCGGGAAGCGGACTTGCCATTTCTCATTGCCGAGCGCCTTCACTTCACTGGAGTCAAAGCCGCGCGGCTCGAAGCCAAATATACGATCGAAGAAAATCTGGAACTGGATCTTGTCGCCTGGCAGCATGCGATGAAGCTCGTAAGCCAGGTTAATTGCCCAGGTACGAAGCTCCTCTTTGGTCTGACCGCCGTAATAAGTGTAAAATACCGGATCAATATCGGATGTAATAACGAGCCAGCCCTGCGAATCCCGAGTAACCTTCCAATTGCTCAGTTCCAACATTCCTTGGTCCGTATTAAGCGAGCTGAACTGCTCTTTCAGCAGAGCCGCAATTTTGTCATTCGATTCGCCGACAAGAGTTGCCGGCAGTGTTGGATCAAGGAATTTCACGTTATCTGCAGGCTTAGCAGGAAGATCCTCCATCAGAATCGCTCCATAGAGCGACGAGACGGCAAAGTTTAAGTCAGCCTGAGAGGTATACCCCCCGGATGTAATGCCAATCAACTCACCGTATTCATCAAACAATGCACCGCCGGAGCTGCCATGGTCAATTGGAGCACTCGTCTGGATATAGCGTGTACTGCCTATGTATACAACGCCGCTGATTAATCCGTCAGAGACCGTATTTTGAAGACCAAGCGGGCTTCCGATCGCGACAACCTTATCGCCTTTTTTCACGTTCAGGCTGCCGTAGCCTACCTCAACAGGCGTTGCACCGATCGAACGGTCTGTCTGGATAATAGCGAGATCATTGTCCTTGCTGTAGGCGACTACGCCGGACACTTTGATCTCCTTGTTATTAACGGTAATTGCCGTTGCCGAAGAGGCATCCTGCATTACATGATAATTCGTCAGGATATAACGGTCGTCAATAACCACGCCGCTGCCAAGAGCTAAATTCGTCGTAATCGTTACAACGCTGTCGTCGTACATATCAACGATTTGCTTTGGTGTATATTTCGGGCGATTGCTCAGCTCTTCCTGAACCTGCTCGTATTCCTTCTCCCACTCATATTCTTCTGTTGTAATGCGCACCGCACGACCTGCGTTATCCCATTTCACCGTACCGCCAAGCGACTCGGCAACAAAGCGGGCCGGAACATAGGTTGTATTGTTCTTAATCTCGGGCGCTCCATCCAGCTTCACCGATTTCCCGTTGATGAGAGCCGTCTTATTGCCAATCGTTAACGTAATGGACGTGAAGTCTTTCCGTACAATGATCGTTTGTGCTTTGGCTTCCCATGTTACCGAAGCATCGAGGGCTTTAAACAGCTCGCGCATCGGCACGTAGGTTACGCCATTTTTCGTATAAGGAGCTTTGGAGAGAGATAGCTTCTTATCATCGACATAGACGCTAATCGAAGTTTTGGCTGTGGCAGCCAATTTGACCGGAGCAGCTGCAGCATGCTGAGGCGCCGCCAGCGGAGAAAGCAAGAGGCCTGCTGCAAGCAGCGGGCTTAACAAGGCATAAGCTAGATTTCTTTTCACGTTTACCATTTCCCCCAAATTCTTACTGTATTACCAGTGATAATGATAGATTTATTAATCGTACCACTATCTGCCTGCGTTTGTCTATGAAAATGGTTTCATAGGGTAATAATACCAACGTATATTATATCGGCTCAACATGAACGCAATATGAAGCCCTCCGCGTAGAATTTGCCAGCCTTGTCATGGTATAGTGATAGCAGTCAAGCTTGAAGAAGCCAAGTAAACGGGTTGGTTTGCAACCCATGTTTTGGACAAAGCAGGAGGAACGTAAATTCATGTCAAAGAAACCCTATAGCCCGGCTAAAAATAGTCAGGCCAAGAGCACCCAGGCCAAGAATCCGGCGCCAAACAAGTCGTTTGCCGTCACCGAGGCATCTGAGCTGCTCGTTTTTTTACTGGCTCATTTGAACCAGGGCCGCAATTCGGTCAAATCGCTCCTCGCGCATGGACAAGTTTACGTGAATGATCACGTTGAAACGAAATATAACTATCAGCTTCAGCCGGGACAAACCGTGGTCATCCGCAAAGAACGGGAGCAGGAGAAGGTTCCCTTCATCGGACTTACGATCCTGCACGAGGATGATCATGTCATTGTCGCAAGCAAAGACGCAGGACTTCTCACGATCGCTTCGGACAAGGAAGCCGATCTGACCGCATACCGCCAGCTTATGGCGCATGTCCGCACGGCAGATCCGAAGAACCGGATCTTTATCGTTCACCGTCTCGACCGGGATACTTCCGGGGTACTGATGTTCGCAAAAAGCGAAGCCGTGCAGCAGAAGCTTCAGGAAGAGTGGCAGACCATCGTGAAGGAACGATCTTATGTCGCGCTTGTCGAAGGCGAAGTGAAACGGACAGAGGGGACCATTACCTCCTGGCTGAAAGAGAGCAAGACGCTGAAGATGTACTCCAGCCCGTACCCCAACGACGGACAGCATGCGGTTACCCACTACAAGCTGCTGCAGCCCGGCAAAGCGTTCTCCCTCTTGGAGGTTCATCTGGAGACCGGCCGTAAAAATCAGATCCGCGTCCATATGGAGGATATCGGGCACCCTATCGCGGGAGATAAAAAATACGGCTCCCGGACCAAACCGATCGGGCGTCTTGGCCTGCATGCGCGTATTCTTGCTTTTGAACACCCGGTAACCGGGGAAATGCTGAAGTTTGATACCGGTATTCCCAAGCTGTTCTACAATCCGCTTCGGAACGAGACAGCCCAAACCAGACAGAAGAAGTAAAGGATGATAACCAATGCTTGAGATTACAGGCTATAGCGTAGAATTTATTAAAGATCCATTCGGTATTTTATCCGGACGCCGTTATGAGTTCCTGATTGATATTGATCTGGATGAGGAAGATGAGCTGTATTCGAAGAGCGGCATTTATATCCGGGCCGTATACAGTGCAGAGGAAAGCGGCGGCCGCCTGATCAAGCACGAGCTGATTGAACGGGTTACGGAGAAGCTGCTCGATTTCGAATTAGAGGATGAAGAAGAGCAGGAGCTGCTCGCCTTTTGCGCAGAGCACTACAAGGAAGCGGATGAATAACTGAAACAGGAAGAGGCTGCCCGGTCGTCTATCGGGTCAGCCTCTTTTTTCTGTTACAACGGAATACGGTAAGAGGAATACTCCTCGACAATATGTTCGCCATTGTTGTATACCCATTGGAAGCAGAACCGGCTGCCTGAGTAACGCGTCCGATTCCTGATATCCGGCAGCACAACCTCCTCGAAGTTGTCCATAATCGTTTGCTGCATGCCCCTGAGCCTTTCTTCATTTAACTGCTGCTGCGCTGCCGCCTCCTCATCCGACTGTGCGGTCTGGCGGAAATACGCAATAGCAACCTCCGTGTCGCTCAGGTCTCCCGGAAGCGGATGACCTGAACCTTTGAACACTTCCTTAACGGTATCAATCCAGTTTTTATACAAATCAATTGTAATGTCGTACATCGGACCAACATCTCCTCTCATTATGGTAACGCATGGAAAGTTGCAAGGCTTTCCCCGCGGGCTCCCGCATATACATTACAAGCAGCAATATCATCGCAGTAAAGGAATGAATGCGGAATATGGATATGAATCGGATCCGCGCGAGGATCGAACGAATGCAGAGTGAGCTTCTGCAGCTGCAATCGTCGGATGGCGCATGGCGCCTTTGCTTTGATTCCGGCACGATGCCGGACAGTTACTTCATCATTATTCTCCGGATGCTTGGTTACGGACAGGGCGAAGCCCTTATTCGACAAATAGCCCAGCGGATATTAAGCAGACAGCTTCCTAACGGTGCGTGGAAAATATACCCGGACGAAGAAGACGGCAATTTGGATGCTACTTCCGAAGCTTATTTTGCTCTGCTTTACTCCGGTTATTTGACCAAGCAGGACCCGCGGCTGCAACGAGCCAAGCAGTTTATTCTAAGCAAGGGCGGCTTGTCCAAAATCCGTTCTCTTCTGACGCAAGCCATTCTCGCCTCGGCAGGTCAGGCAACATGGCCGAAGTCGATGCGCATTCCTCTGGAGGTCTTTTTCTCCGAGCATGGGATCGGTATTGATCTGTACTCCTTGTCCGGGCATGCCCGCGTACATATCGTACCGATCATTATGCTGGCTAATGCCCAGTTCACGCAGCCCAGCGCGTCCATGCCTGATCTGTCCGATCTGTTTGCAAGCAGTTCGAAGAAATTCGAGAATGATTCGCCATGGATTGCAGCCCTTGCCACCTTGGTCGGATCCTTATCCCTGTCCGAGCTGCTTCCGTTCGAATCGCCTACCCCGCAGGAGAAGGCGGTTCAGTTCATGTTCGACCGTCTCGAACCGGACGGCACGCTGCTTACCTATACAACAGCTACCATGTTTATGATTCTGGCACTTCTTATGCTCGGTTATTCCCCTAGCTCACCACTGATTCACCGCATGGTAACCGGCATCCGTTCTGTCATGTGCAACAACAGCCATGTGCAGATTGCCTCCTCCGAGGTATGGGACACCGCCATGCTTGTTCATGCCTTGCGCAAATCCGGAGTAAACCCGACCTCAACCGCACTGGAGAACGCCGGCACCTATCTGCGCCAAAGACAGCAAAGCCAGCTTGGGGACTGGGCCATCCGCAATCCAGGGACACCTGCAGGCGGCTGGGGCTTCTCGAATGTGAATACCCTTTATCCGGATGTGGATGATACGACCGCCGCTTTGCGCGCTATTCAGCCTTACAGCTCACGTACGCCGGAGCTTCAGGCGGACTGGCAGCGCGGATTGAACTGGGTGCTGACGATGCGTAACGATAATGGCGGCTGGCCGGCTTTTGAGCGGGAGGGCTCACGGCTTCCGATCAACTTTTTTGCTTTTGACGGAGCCAAGGATATCGCCGTTGATCCCTCTACCGTCGATTTGACCTCAAGGACATTGCAGTTTCTCGGCCAGGAGCTTGGCATGAATGCCGGCAACAGCTGGATCGAATCCACTATCCGTTGGGTCCTGTCCCAGCAGGAAAGCAACGGAAGCTGGTATGGCCGGTGGGGCATCACATATGTACATGGCACAAGCGCCGCTATTCAGGGGCTGACGGCTGTAGGCATTGCGGAGGATCATCCGGCTGTCAAAAAAGGCGTCGATTGGCTGCTTGAAGTCCAGAATGAGGATGGCGGCTGGGGTGAATCCTGCATCAGCGATAAAGTCAGACGTTACGTCCCTTTAAACGGCAGTACACCATCTCAGACCGCATGGGCGCTTGATGGGCTGACTGCCGCGCTGCCAAAGCCTACACCGGCCCTTGAGCGCGGTGTCGAAGCCCTTTTACAGTCTCTTGACCGGCATGATTGGACTTACACCTACCCCACGGGCGGAGCGCTTCCCGGCAGTGTCTACGTCCATTATGCCAGCAACAATTATATTTGGCCGCTGCTTGCCCTCAGCAATATTTGGCTGAAATACAGTTGAATTCCGGCAGGCTCCCTTGCATAAGGGGGCCTTTCTTCTCTCAACGATAACGCAAAAACAGCAAAGTCCGCAACCGCCATTGCAATCTGTTGCCGGGTCAAGGTAATCTATTGGTTAGACAGCAATGAAGGAAAGAGGTGAGCATATTATGCCGCAACTATTATTCCGGGGAATACCCGCAGAACGGCTTTCAACGGTCAGCCTTGCCCTGGCAGAAGAACTGGCTTCCATATGCGAGTGCGGTACGGATAATTTTACGATGGACTACATTCACACGACCGCTATCTTCGGAGGCCTTGACGAAGGACAATCCTACCCGTTTGTGGAAGTGGGCTGGTTCGAGCGCGGACAAGCTGTACGTGACCGTTTCGCGCAAGCGATCACCACATATCTGGCAAGTATCGGAACGGATGAGGTGGAGGTTGCGTTCCGCACTTATCGCGAGGACAGCTACTACATAAACGGCAAGCCATGTGAATAAAAAAAGGAGCCTTTGGGTCGATCCATCGATCCCAAGGCTCCTTATTATTTTAAGATACCGCTTTATGGTCATTGTCGCTTGCCTTGCTTTTGCAGGCTTTGCAAATTCCATGGAAATCAAGCCGGTGATCCAATACCTTAAATCCGAATTCCTTTGCAATCCGATTCTCCATCGGAAGCAGCCAGTCATCCTTAATCTCCTCAACCGTACCGCATTCGGTACAGATCAGATGATGATGGTGATGCTCCTGATCACTGCTGCGAAGATCGTAACGCGTCGCGCCGTCGCCAAAATTCACTTTTTCCACAACATGCAGCTCACTCAGCAGTTCCAGGGAACGATAGACCGTTGCAAGTCCAATATCCGGATTGCTGCGTTTAAGCAGCATGTAGACATCCTCTGCACTCAGATGATCCTTCTCATTCTCCAGCAATACACGAACGGTCGCTGCCCGCTGCGGCGTTAATTTGTAACCCTTTGTTCTTAGTTGACGGTTGATCGTTTCTAATTGTTCCTCGATCATCGTAAAGCTCACCCGCCTTTCCTGTGCTTCATTATACTCTGTACTTCCATCTTATTTAGAATGATTATAATTTAGAATAATTACAATCTTAACATAGTTATAATCATTACACAATGACATCTAAAAATTCACAGCTTTTTATCACCAACGGTTAATCAGCTCGATATCCGCAAATTTGCCCTCTGCAAATTCCGTGTCGCCAAAGATGCCGCTGATCAGATTAAAGCCGGATTTGGTCCAGAACCGCAGACCCGCCCAATTGCGGAGTGAGACATTAACCCTGATCTCGAAATAGCCCAACAGCCCGATTTCAAGCAGAAAATGCTTCATCACTTCCTGGCCGTAGCCCTGATTCTGAAAATCTCCGCTTATGCACATCATCGCCAAATAAAGCGAATCGGACTGCGGATAGCCGTGATACATGCTGATGAAGCCGACAATTTCCTCTGTTGTTTTGAGCCTGATGGTCTGAATCCGGAACTGCTCCTTCACGCCGCCTTCCGGCAGAATGCCTTCGTGATAGGAACGCTCGATGTAATGGGGATCATGCTCTTTGCCGTCCCATAAGGTGACCGGCGCACTTGCCATGTATAACTCCTGCATCATGCCGATCTCAAACGGCTGCAAATCTTCACAACTAAAAGTCGGGGTACTCCACGAAGAAGGGATTAAGTTCATTATGTATCACCCAATACGTTTAATATTACGCCGGTTCTACATTTTCGACACAACTCGCCCCATTCCTTCTTTCCTCGCCTTTATTCTCCGGATACAGTCTTTACCATTCTCGTATAGCGATGACCACTGACGATCAGCTCACCATCTTCCTTATAGCCCATTTTTTCATAGAGCATACGTGCCTGACCGTTATATTCCTCGACGATTAAAGAGACGAGATTGTAGCCCTGCTTCACGGCTTCCCGCTCGAAAGCCGCCATCAGAGCTTTGGCGATCCCCTGATTGCGGAACGACGCATGTACAGCAATGGAGTCCAAATAGAACTCGCCCGGACGGGTTTCGGTCAGGATCGAATAATCGGCAATTCCCGTTACCCGTTTCACGCGCTCAATAAGAGGCTGATCCAGCTCCTCCGCCTTATCCCCGGCATAACAAACGACTATGCCCGCAACAGCATCATCTCTTTTGTCTACAATCACATTCCTGTAGCTGACCCGGTTTCCCTCTTCCCTATAAAAATCAGCCAATATCCGCATCGCTTCCGCCTCATCCTCTACTCCTGCAAGCGAACAGGCGATATTGCCGATTGCTTCATGCAGGAGCGGCATTACTTGCTCCACATCTTCCTTGCCTGCCGGTCCAATCATGCTGTCACGTTCCTCTCCAAATATTAATAATTCCAGTTTAACGTACGAACATCCATTCTATCATGCTATAATCGACAACAGGTGATTACAGACAATGAACATGAACAATGCAACAAATTCCAACAATAAAATTTACTACAAACGCCCTTATGGAGTCGTAAATAAAAATCTCGTACCTGCCGCGCCTGCTGCCGCAGATACAAGCGAGCAGCTGGTTCCGGCTTCCGATAAGGACGCCTTCTATTTCCGGGCCCTGGAGAGCCAAGGAATTCGGCTCAACCAACGGCAGATCGCTGCCGTCCGCCACATTGACGGCCCGATTCTGACACTCGCCGGCGCAGGCTCAGGCAAAACGTCCGTCCTCGTCTGCCGGACAGGGTATATGTTGTCGGTCCGCGGCATTCAGCCCCAGCAGCTGCTGCTCATGACCTTCTCCAAAAAAGCGGCCGACGAAATGAAGCTTCGGATCAGCACATTGCCGAATATCGGGGAGACGGCAGCCTCGCGTATCGAAGCACGTACGTTTCATTCCTTCTGCCTGCTCCTGCTTCGCAGACGCGGGTATAAGCAGAACATTCTGGGTGAAACCGGACGCAAGCAAATTTACTTCAAACGGCTGCTGCGGGAGCGTAATTTGCATGAAACGTACCAGCCGGAAACGCTGATTACTTTACTCTCCTCTTATAAGATGCAGATGATTCCCGTTTCGGACCTCCCGGAGAAAACGGAGGAGGACAGGCAGCTTAAGCTTATCTTTACCTGTTATGAAGAATGGAAACGGGAAGCGGATCTCATCGATTATGATGATATGCTGCTGGAGGCTTATCAGCTGCTGAAACAGGATCAGAAGCTTCTCTCCATGCTGCAGCACCGTTTCCGTTACGTCATGATTGATGAGTTCCAGGATACGAATACGATCCAATATGAGATTATCAAGCTGCTTGTTCAGCCGCATCGGAATCTGATGGTGGTTGGCGATGATGACCAGACGATCTACTCGTTTAACGGGGCGCGTAATGAATACATCTTGAACTTCGAGCAGCAGTTCCCCGGCGCAACCAATGTCATCCTGGACGTTAATTACCGTTCAGGCTCGGGAATCGTAGGCCTTGGCAACGCGGTTATCCGTCATAATAAACAGCGGCGGAGCAAAACACTGCTGACTGCAAGGCCTCATGGCCTTCCTCCGGTATACGCAAGGCCCGGCAACAGCGATGATGAAGCGGATCTCATCGTAAACACCCTGCTGCAGCAGAAGGAGAAAAAAGACCGCTCATACCGCGACTTTGCGATTTTGTTCCGAACAGCCAGCAGCAGCCGGGCGGTGTTCGACCAGCTGGTCATCCGCCAGGTGCCGTTTATCGATTACGGCAGCGGTGAATCCCTGTATGAGCAATGGGTCATTAAGCCGGTTATCGCCCATCTTCGCTTGTCCATTGACCGCCGCAACTTCGATGCCATGGAAGCGATGCTTGCCACGATGTATGTCCGCCCGGATCAAGCGATGGCGTTTATATGGAACGAGGATAAGAAACAGGCCAAGAAATGGCCGCTTATTCACCTGACCCGGTTCCCCGATATTAAGTCTTTCCATCAGGAGAAAATAAAAGAACGGATCAAATTGATCCGTTCCCTGGAGAGACTTAAGCCGGAGGCCGCAATCCGTCGGCTGCGCATTGAATTTTACGATCAATTCCTTGATGCGAACAAAAGCGGTCCAGCCTTAACCGAGCACAAGGATTCCTTGAAAGAAATGCTGGATGAGCTCGAGGCCTCGGCGAAGCGGTTTGATCAGATTGGAACATTCCTCTCCTTCGTCGACGAAATTGCTGCGAAGCATGAAGAGATGAAGCGGATGAAATCGGGCAGCAGGAATGACGATGCGGTCAACTTCATGACCATTCACAAATCAAAGGGACTGGAGTTTCCGGTCGTATTTGTGTGCGGAGTATCCGAAGGCATTCTGCCTCACAGCTCGGCGATCACGGCGGAGAAGAACAGCGACCGCAGTGCCATTCAAGCTGGCGACAACATCGCGGAAGCGGCAATGGAAGAAGAAAGAAGACTTGCTTACGTGGCCGTCACAAGAGCAGAAGAGGAGCTGTATATCAGCTCTCCCGCTTATTACCGCGGCAAGCCCGCGGCGGTATCCTCATTTATTATAAATGCCTATAACTGATGCGGCTGTGATGCGACTTCAATCCGCAGCCTGTCGCCTTCTCTCTTAATAGTCAAGGGCAATGCCGATAGCTTAACGAATACCTGTTCATTAAACTGAAACAAGCTGCTGCCTTGTCCGCAGCGGGGCTCACATAGGAGGAGTACCGGGTCAACATCCGGGAAGGAAAACCGGTACTCCATTTCACTCTGTTCTATGTAGGGAATAAAGGCCTTAGCCCGTAAATAAGATTCTCCGTGAAGCTGAAGCAGCGGATACGCCGTACCGTCGAATGGATGGATGCTCAAGCCAGTCGAGAACACCTTCACAGGTGTACTGCGTTTAATTATTTCATTAATCTGTTCGTTCTTGTATGGGAGCCCTAATGCCAGATGATAAGTACCCTGTTGCATTCGGACAAGCTCGGCCAAAGATATAAGCACAAAACCTGCGCCTGCAAAGATAAGCCCAAGCGGTAATGTTACAAACATCATGAAAACGCCAAATAATAGAGCAGCAAAACCTAATAAGCGCTGAGCTGTAAACAACAATGCATTCACCTCGTCTTATCCTCATAAAAAAAACGGGACCCGGCAGTGTTACTGCCAGGTCCTGTTCTTTCATGATGTCTTTTATTCCGCTGGTGCCACAAACGAACGCTGTGCGAATTCCGCATCCAGCATGTAGAAGGCATTGCTGTCCTTATCGATCCGCTTCAGCTTCTGGATAATGTTATCGAACAATGCTTCTTCTTCAACCTGTTCGTCGATGAACCACTTCAGGAAGTACATCGTTGCATGCTCGCGGTCGTTCAGCGCGATATCAGCCAGGTTGTAGAAGCGTTTCGTATTTTGCTGCTCATGCGCGTAGCCGTGCTCGAAAGCATCAAGCATCGACGCATATTCATTCTTTGGTTCGCCAAGCGCTGTAAGTGTAGCACGACGTCCGCGGTCATTCAGGAATTTGTATATTTTCATACCGTGGAATCGTTCTTCTTCCGCTTGAATAATGAAGAAGTTCGCGAATCCATCGAGACTTTCGCCGGAGCAATATGCTGCCATTGCAAGATACACATGCGCCGAATAAAATTCAAAATTCATCTGTTCATTGAGCGCTTCTGCTAAGTTATCATTCATCGCTTATGCACCTCTTTCCTTGTTTGTCTTATTCTAACACAAACAGAAAGGACGGCAAAAGCCGTCCTTTGTAAAATTATCCAAAATATTTGATTATCCGATCATCTTCTTAAGCTCTTTATACAACTGGTCCGGGCTTGATGCGCAGATGCTTTTCGACTTAACCATCACAAAGCTTTCGCGCTTGCAGGTTCTGCAGTTGCCCAGACAGTCTTTCTTCTTCATCTTTATTTCCGGATATTTGGCCTTCATGGCCTTGTAAACGGGCTTTGTCCCGTTCTTCAAATTCCGGGTGCAGTATTTGATCTTCTTCATCAAGCCGGCTCACCTCGCTGCGCAACGGTGTAATACATTCTATAAGAAATGATAATAATTATCATTCCCGTTGTCAATAGCGAATACGGAGGCTGCTTATTTACTATTCAAAATTTCGATCCCTTTGTGAAGCTGCGTATCCTCTTCCTTCAGCTTGTCGCTCAGCAGCTCGAGAATCCGATAACCCGTCATATCGTTGAATTTACCGGTATCCGCCAGCTTCTCGTCCTTCTGGAACCGGCTAAGCGCATCTGCGGTCCGTTCATCAAACAAACCGGTATCGCCAACAGGCGTATAGCCCAGCTCCTGCAGCATCAGCTGGAGCGTCTTCACATTTTCCCCGTAACTGCCGGTCTTAAGCTCTGTTCCAAATGGAAGCTGGCTGAGGTTTGCGTAAGCCGGCAGCGCCACCTTGACATCCGGTGTTACGCCTTGCTTATGGATCCAAGTGCCGCCAGGTGTTTTCCACTGTGCCTCCGTCAGACTGAGAACCGATTTGTCTTTAAACTGCTGGAAGGTCTGAACAATCCCTTTCCCAAAGGTCTTCTCCCCCACAACCGTCGCGCCAGCAGATTCCTTCAGCGCTGCTGTCAGAACTTCGCTGGCACTTGCAGATTGTCCGTTTACAAGGACGACAATCGGAATTGTCCAAGGTTTATCCTGCTTCGAACGGTAGGTAATCGTCTTGCTGTTGTTCTTGTATACAACCTCAAGGATCGCTTTATCTTTAGGTACAAGCATATTCGCTATTTGGATCGTAGATTGAAGCAGCCCGCCGGGATTGGAACGAAGATCAAGCAGCAGCTTCGTCATCCCTTCTTTTTGCAGCTTCTCCACCTCGGTTTTGAACTCATCGTCCGTCTTCTCGCCAAACTTCGAGATTGTTACATGCCCAATCCCTCCGCTAAGCATTTCCGACGATACGGTATGTACGGCAATAGCTTCCCTCGTAAGCTCCACCTCAACAGGCTTGGCTTCGCCTCCGCGGTGCAGGGTCAGCTTCACCTTTGTTCCGACATCTCCGCGAAGAATCGTTATGATGTCATTATAAGCTTTCCCTTTAATAGAGATCCCGTTCACGCCAACGATTTCATCCCCCGCATGGACTCCTCCGCGCTCTGCCGGTGCTCCTTCTGTAATGCTGGCTACGATAAACTTGCCGTCCGCTTCCTGAAGGGTAATACCGACACCGGAAAATTCCCCTTCATAGCCTTGCGTATATGCGCTGCCCTGCTCCTTGATCAAATATCTGGAGTAAGGATCACCTAGTGAAGCAAGCATGCCTTGAGAGGCGCCGTTAATGAGCTCTTCCGACTTCGCGCCGTTTAAATATTTATCCATGATGGTGTTGTAGGATACCGTAAAATTACGGAAGGCCGGCTCCCTCAGCATCGGGTACCGTACTTCCATCCAGATCCAGCCAAGAATAAATCCGATAATCGTAAATAATAATGCACCAAGAATCGCCAGCGTTATAATTCGCTGCTTCGCTGCCTCATTCGAGAATTCTTTCACTTAGGGTCACTCCTGACTATGACTGATCGTTCTGTCTTCTACTGTAGCTTATTTGGGGTCTGCGGAGCAAATATAGCGGGGAGGCATGTCCTTAACAGGCTTGAACCGGACTATTATTTTCGCTACAATCAACCTAGCTTTCGGAATTGGACGATACAGAGACGGGAGAGAGAGTACGTGTACAAATTAATTGCAATCGATGTTGATGATACGCTTCTTAATGATGAATTAAAGGTAACGGAAGGCACAAAAAAAGCGATGGAGGACGCTATCGCACAAGGAGTTACCGTTACCCTGGCAACCGGAAGGATGTACGCTTCCGCGAAAAAAATTGCCGACCAGATCCAGCTGAATGTCCCGATCATTACCTATCAGGGCTCGCTGGTCAAAACCCTGCTGGACGGAGAGGTGCTGTACGAGCGATGCGTGCCCCAGGATGCGGCAAAGGAGCTTTACGCTTTTGCAGAGGAGCACGGCCTCCATTTGCAGCTTTATGCGGATGATATTTTATATGTGAAAGAAGCGAATGACAAAGCCATCAAGTACTCGACTTTAACCAATATTCCGTATGTCGTGGCTGAAGATTTTGAAGCTTTGCTGGAGAAGCCAAACAACAAAATGCTGATTATTGATGAGCCGGCTTATCTGGATCAGCTTGCCGAGCAGCTGAGGCCGATGATTGGCGACCGAGTTCATATTACGAAATCCAAAGCCCACTATCTCGAGTTCATGCATAAGGAAGGTACCAAGGGCCATGCTCTCCGCTTTATGGCTGAGCATTTGGGCTGCACGCTGGATCAGACCATTGCGATTGGCGATGCGTGGAATGATCACGAGATGATCGAAGCAGCCGGTCTTGGCGTAGCGATGGGCAACGCCACGCCTAAGCTGAAGGAAATTGCGGACTATATTACGCTTACGAATAATGAAGAAGGCGTACGCCATGTCATTGAGAAATTCGTATTGCAGCCTGCTGCCAAGTAAATATGTGCAGCAAAAAACTCCATGGTAGGGAAGCGAAGCTTCCACCATGGAGTTTTTCTCATTTAAAACCTAGATCCCCGCAAGCACCTGGTACCAGATGCCTTTCTTCGAATAGAGCGATGCGCGGACTTCCTTCCAGCCGCCCAAATAGCTGATATCAAACAATCCTTCAGGAACGACATATTTATCCTTCGACTCTTCGGCTACCTTCTCGTCAACCGAACGGAAACCGTATTTCACGAATGTACGCTGCGCCTCTTCGCTTTGCAGATAAGAGATAAACGCCTCGGCTACTTTGCGTGTACCGTGTTTATCAACGTTCTTATCCACTACAGCTGCCGGATTTTCAATCAGGATAGTATTCTTCGGAACAACAATATCATACTTCACGCCGTTCATAATACGGGCAAGCAGTTCATTCTCATACGTCACGATAACATCTCCGACGCCATATTCGAATGCTGCCATAGAAGCACGGCCGCTCTTATCGAGCGATTCCACATTCTTATGAATGGACGCCAGATACTTCTTGGCGAATGCCGGATCCTTCGTGCCGGTCTCCGCTTCGGATTTCTTAAGCCCGGCACCGTAGATCGCGTTAATATCCCATTGTGCGCCGCCGGAGGTTTTGGGATTCGGATATAGCACCTTAACATCTTTGCGGGTTAAATCATCCCAATCCTTAATCCCCTTCGGATTGCCCTCTCTTGTACCGAGTACAGCAATCGATTTCGTAATGAGACCGTGATTAGGCTGAGCTTTCCAATCCTGCGTGATGAAGCCTGCATCCGTAATCTTATCGAGATCGCCTTCCATCGCCAGAATCGCAACGTCCGCCTCGAAGCCCCCCGCAATTGCCCGGGCTTGCGTCCCTGAAGCTTCATACGATTCCTGGAATACAACCTTCTGACCGGTTTGCTCCTTCCAGTAGGCCTGGAATTGCGGCAGCAGTTCGCTGAACGCATCCTTCACCACGGAATAGGCACCGATGACAAGCGTTACATCACCGTCTTGTGCGGTAGACTCGGCGGGCTGCTTCGGCTCTTCCTTGCCGCAGCCTGCTGCGATTAGCATCAGTACGGCAAGGAGCAGCACGGTAATCCGCCGGCTTGCTCTTCGATTTATATTCATGTTCGTATACAACTCTTTCTGCTTAAAAGATAATAGCCAAGCGTAAACGGTATCTTTAAATATGAATCGGCATTGGGTCAACCTTCAGGCTGTTTTCCATAATCCAGCTGTCATTGTCGTTAAAGAGATACGCACGGTGGACAAGCACGCTTACCTGCTCCCCGGGCTGCAGCACTTCCTTCTCAAGCGAGCGGTACGTGATAAGCTTTACATTATCGACGAGCAGCTCAACCATCCATTCACTGCCGCGGAAATGCAAAGCCTTCACTGTTGCCTTCACCGTTGCAGATTGCAGGCGAATCTCGCCCGGCTTGCCGATCTCAATATATTCAGGACGAATCAGTGCCTTAGTACCCGGATAAGACAAAGCAGCGTCAAAGCCTTTTAACACTTTAATATCTTCCACAATCGTCGATTCGCCGATGAAGCTGGCAACAAACGGGGTTTGCGGATTTTTATAAATTTCCCAAGGGGTACCCTTCTGCTCAAGCCGGCCTTTGCCGATGATCATAATCTCGTCCGCCACCTCAATCGCTTCTTCCTGGTCATGAGTAACGAAGATAGACGTAATGCCGACACGCTCGATCATCTCTTTCAGCCAGGTCCTAAGCTCGGTACGGATCTTCGCATCAATCGCCGCAAACGGCTCATCCAGCAGCAAGAGCTGAGGCTCGGGAGCAAGTGCGCGGGCAAAAGCAACACGCTGGCGTTGACCGCCGGACAGCTGATGCACGTAACGGTGCTCGAAGCCTTTGAGGCCGGTAAGCTCAACCAGAGTGGATACGCGCTCTCGGATTTGTTCTTTGGACTGCTTTTTGACCTTCAGACCAAAAGCGATGTTCTCATACACCGTCATATGCTTAAACAAAGCATAGTTCTGAAATACGAAGCCAATACCCCGCTCTTGCGGAGGCAGATCATTCACACGTTTGCCGTGGAAAATGATATCGCCGGAGGTTGGCGTCTCAAGGCCGGCCAGCATACGAAGAATCGACGTCTTGCCGCCGCCGCTTGGACCAAGAAGTCCGATCAAGTGACCCTTTTCAATCTCAAAGCTGACATCTTGCACGGCATGGAAATCGCCAAAGCTTTTGTTAAGGTTGCGAACTTCAATATGCATGGCTTAATGCACTTCCTTTCGTTTTTTCGCCCATTCCATTAAGAGGAGAAGGCCTACCGAGAACACCGCAAGCACCAAAGCTACGCCATTGGCCTCCACTACGTTAAAGTTCTCCACGTCCTGATACACGAGTGTCGTCGCAGTCTGCGTCTTGTTCATAATGTTTCCTGAAACGACCAGAACCGCACCAAATTCGCCAAGCGTTCTGGCGACGGTAAGTACAACGCCATAGATTACTCCCCAGCGGATTGACGGCCAGGTGACTTTCCAGAACGTATACCACGAATAAGCACCAAGTGTAGATGCCGCCTCCTCCTGCTGCGCTCCAATTTCCTGCAGCACCGGCAGTACTTCACGCACCATCAGAGGGAACGTGACGAACAGGGAAGCAAGAATCATCCCCGGCAAAGCGTACACCACTTTAAATCCCGAATCCTCAAAGAAGGCACCGATCACCGTATTAGGACCGAGCAAGAGAACAATCATCAAGCCCCCAATCACGGGAGATACGGCAAACGGCAAATCGACGATGCTGTTGAGCAGACGCTTCATGCGTGCTCCAATCCACTCGGCACGAACCAGATACAGTGCCAGCATCACGCCAAACACCGTGTTAATGACTGTTACAACAACGACGATACTGGCTGTCATCTGAAGGGCATGCAGCGATTGCTTGCGGGTCAGACCTTCAATAAAGCCGCTCCAGCCGTCAGCCCAAGAGCCTGTAAATATTTCAATAAGCGGAATAATCAGCAATAAGGTAAAAACAATATACGTAAGGCCAATCCACGTTCGTCTAATTGTCATTTTCCCGGCCTCCTCGATTGAATCAGGTTGACCGTCCATAAAATGATAAACGAAAGCGTCAGCAGCATTACGGAAACCGCTGCAGCTCCTTGTGGATTATCACTTTCAATTTCTCCGAAAATATAAACGGCGGCAATCAGCGTCTTTCCCGGAATATTGCCTGCTACAAGCACAACAGCCCCAAACTCCGCCAGCGCTCTCGAAAAAGCCAGCATCGCACCGCTGATTACACCCGGAAGCATCGAAGGATAAATAACGCTGAAGAACGTCCGAAGCTTGGTAGCCCCCATCGTGTAGGCTGCTTCTTCTTCCGACTTGTCAATCTCCTCAAGCAAAGGCTGCACAGCCCGGATCACAAACGGAAAAGTAACAAAGACCATGGCTATAACGATAGCCGGCTGATGGAATACAATCTCGAAGCCCATCTTCGAAGCAAGCTCGCCGACGAAACTGCCTGGACCAAGCAAAAGCAAGATCATAAGTCCGGTAACCGCTGTCGGAAGCGCGAACGGCAGGTCAACCAAGCTGTTCAAGATCCTTCTTCCCGGAAAACGGTACCTGATGAGCACCCAGCCGATCATGGAACCCAGCAGCACATTAATGACGGTAGCAATAAGCGCCAGCTTGATGGTCAGCAGGACTGCCTTCCATGCAAGAGGATCCGATATACTCTCCCAGAATGGCACGAAACCACTGGAAATCGACTGCGAATAAATTCCGATAATGGGAAGTACAATTAAGATAAAAAAGTAGAGCATAATCGCGCTTCGAAATCCGAAGCTCCACCACTTGCTGCGAAACATGACATTCATGCTGCTAATGACCTCCAAACCGTCGGCTCGAGCCGCAGGTGTTTGCTTGTTCATCGTAATCATGATCAATTATTCATTACAATTCCTATTAACTCACTTGGTATTCTAAATTTAGCAGACAACAACTGGTCTAGTCAATCCCATTTTTACAATTTCTGCGTAAGAAGGCTGTCCATTTTTTCTAGAGTATTTCATCCTTTGGCTGCGGAGGAATTGCAAAAAGCCGCAGGTTGTCTTTAAACCAAGACAACCTGCGGCTTTCTTTTATTCGCCTTCAATATAATAGACTTCTTCGCCTTCTGTTATAACAGCCTGACCTTGCGTCATATCGGTGATCCATGCGACAAAGGCATCCGCCTCTGACACGACGGGCAGGCATTTCACAATAACACGATCCGTGAATTCGGTTCCGCCTAGACGCGTTCCCCGGCCATGAAGTTCATTCTCCACTTTGCCGTACCAGGTGTAGTCCACATCCACAAAAACTTCGCGGTGCAGCACCTGCACGATTTCGCCGGCCGCTTCGATCCCGGCTACAGCGCCATCCGTATAAGCACGGACAAGTCCGCCGGCTCCAAGCATAATACCGCCGAAATAGCGGGTTACCACGACAGCAACATTTTTCAACCCTTTATGCTTGATGACCTCAAGAATCGGCTTGCCCGCCGTTCCGCTTGGTTCACCATCATCGGAGGCTTTCTGATGCTGATCGCGCTCCCCGACAACGTAAGCCGAGCAGTTATGAGTCGCGCTCCGGTGAAGCCGTTTAATCTCATCGATGAACTGGACGGCTTCCTCCTCCGTCTCCACCGGCTTTGCATAGCCGATAAAACGGGACTTCTTGATAACGATCTCTTCACTGCCCTGCGCTCTAACCGTTGAATAACGCTCCAGCATTACAGACGAGCTTCGAGCTCAGCCTTTTCTTTCTCGTAGCCCGGTTTGCCGAGCAGCGCGAACATGTTGCGTTTGTACGCTTCAACGCCCGGTTGGTCGAACGGATTTACGCCCAGCAGGTAACCGCTGATGCCGCAGGCTTTCTCGAAGAAGTACACCATGTAACCAAACGTATATGGTGTCGTGTCGGCGATGTTTACGATAAAGTTAGGCACTTGTCCGTCTGTATGAGCCAGAAGCGTACCTTGGAATGCTTTCTTGTTGACGAAGTCCATTGTTTTGCCTGTCAGGAAGTTCAATCCGTCGAGGTCAGCAGGGTCGCTGCCGATTGTGATATGCTCCGCTACTTCATTCACTTGGATAACCGTTTCGAAAATATTGCGGTTGCCCTCCTGGATGAATTGGCCCATCGAGTGCAGGTCTGTCGAGAAGTCAACGGATGCCGGATAGATACCTTTGTAGTCTTTGCCTTCGCTTTCGCCGAAGAGCTGCTTCCACCACTCGGATACAAAGTGCAGGTTAGGCTCGTAGTTAACGAGAATTTCCGTTACTTTGCCTTTGCGGTACAAGGCGTTACGTGCTGCTGCATATTGATAAGCCTCGTTCTCGGCGAGGTTCGGGTTGCTGTATTCTTTCGATGCGTCAGCTGCGCCCTGCATCATCGCGTCGATGTCAATGCCGGCAACGGCGATTGGCAGAAGGCCTACTGCTGTCAGCACGGAATAGCGTCCGCCTACATCGTCAGGAATAATAAACGACTCGTAGCCTTCTTCAGTCGCCAGTTTTTTCAGGGCGCCTTTTGCTTGGTCGGTTGTTGCATAGATCCGTTTGCGAGCTGCTTCTTTGCCGTATTTGTTCTCCAGCGCTTCGCGGAAAATACGGAAAGCAATCGCCGGCTCTGTTGTTGTACCGGATTTGGAGATTACGTTGATCGACCAGTCACGGCCTTCGAGCAATTGAAGCAGGTGAGTCACATAAGTCGAGCTGATGTTGTTGCCTGCGAACAGAACTTGAGGCGTCTTGCGTTGTTCTTTCGTCTGCAGGTTGTAGAAAGAATTCGAGAGCATTTCGATCGCTGCACGCGCGCCGAGGTAAGAACCGCCGATACCAATAACAACCAGTACTTCGGAATCGGATTGGATTTTCTCGGCGGATTGCTTGATGCGGGCGAATTCTTCCTTGTCATAATTAGAAGGCAGGTCAATCCAACCGAGGTAGTCAGAGCCTGCGCCAGTACCGTTATGTAATTGTTCGTGGGCGATACGAACCTGTTCTGTCAAATGATCAATCTCATGTTGACCAATAAAGCCAAGTGCTTTCGTGTAATCGAATTTTACTGTTTTACTCATGAGAAAAAGGCCTCCCTGATAATGTTTTTCAGTAACCTGCTTGTCTTAGCCTTTAGAATATCGGATTTAGATTTGAAAAACAAGCGACTAAACAATGAAAAAGGTATGAAGATTATCTATAATGATTAGTAAAAGCTTTTATAGCTTGATGAATTAATCATCATAATAAAGATACAATGGAGGGAAATGTACATGAAAAAAATCGGATTTATCGGTCTTGGCGTTATGGGCAATGGCATGGCTGCGAACCTGCTTCGCAGCGGTTATGAAGTTACCGTCTACAACCGGACGGCCGGAAAAGCCGGCGAATTGATTCAGTGTGGGGCTAAGGAAGCAGTTTCCCCTGCCGATGCCGTTCGTGAATCGGAAATTGTCATTACGATGATCAGCAATGATGCGGCGATCCGCGAGGTGTATTTTGGAGACAATGGTATATTCGGCGCAGTTCGTCCGGGCACAATCTTGATTGACAGCAGCACGATCTCTCCTTCACTGGCTCTCGAGCTGACATCGACGGCAGAGTCGAAAGGCGCCGTTTTCCTTGATGCTCCTGTAACCGGCAGCAAGCCTGCTGCAGAAGGCGGTACATTGACGTTTATGGTTGGCGGTACGGAAGCAGCTCTTAAAGACGTCGAAGACGTATTGCTTGCTATGGGACGCAAAGTGATACATATGGGGGCTAACGGCAGCGGCGCTACCGCCAAGCTCGCTCATAACACGATTGTTGGCATCAATATGGCGGCACTTGCTGAAGGCATGGCAATTGCAGCCAGCGGCGGCATTAACGGCAGCGCGTTCTTTGAGCTGGTGCAATCGGGCGGCGCAGCAAGCCGGACAGCTGAGCTGAAAGGCGAGAAAATTCTCGCTAACGACTATGATGTCCAATTTTCCCTGGCGCTTATGCTGAAAGACCTCCGTCTGTCCTCCGTATTGTCAGATAACCTGAAAGTACCTACACCGATGCTGGAAGCCGCCAAGAGCTTGTTCCAGGTCGGTGACTCCATGGGACTCGGAGAGCTCGACATGAGCAGCGTTACGCAAGCCTACGAGCAATGGATCGGCCGCAAGATCGGCGGAGATAAGTAAAAATATTTCATTGAGATACTAAAAGCAGCCATGCCGTTTTTAAAGCATGGCCACTTTTAGTTTTGATTTCTTATGATTCTGGAGAAGCGTAAGCGGTCGCTTTTGTGAGGGGATTCCAACCTTACTTCTTTAATTCAAAGGAACCCCCGAGCAATGGCGATCGGAAGAACATTCGGATGCGCAGTTTGCAATTTAACCTAATTACAAAGGGGCCGTCCCATCGTCATATTTATGACGATGGGACGGCCCCTTTTTCAATCGATGCTATTCGTAGATGTAAGAGCAGCAGTAGTCAGATACAGCCGCTACTTGAAGCTTGAACTTCGTGTTGGCCGGAACGGTGAATTCACCTTTGCCTTGAATGTGCAGCCATTCTGTTTCCCCAGGAAGCTGTACTTTCAGGTCGCCAGCCAGGATTTCCATGATTTCAATGCAATCCGTGCCGAACTCGTAGTCGCCAGGAAGCATAATGCCAAGCGTTTTTTTCGTGCCGTCTGCAAACAGAACAGCACGGCTAGTTACTTTACCGTCAAAGTAAACATTAGCCTCTTTGACAACCGTTACGTTTTCAAATTGCGACATTGTATGGTTAGCTCCTCTACGCCAAATAGCTTATTAAATTACAGGACCGACTTAACTTTGCTTACTACGTTCTCAACCGTGAAGCCGTACTCTTTAATGACGCGGTCGCCAGGAGCGGAAGCGCCGAAACGGTCGATTGCGATAATCGCGCCTTGGTCGCCAACATAACGTTCCCAACCAAATGGATGAGCCATCTCTACCGCTACGCGAGCTTTAACTTCAGGCAAAATAACGGAATCTCTGTAAGCTTTGTCTTGTTTCTCGAACAAATCCCAGCTTGGCATGCTGATAACGCGAACTTGAATGCCCTCTTCAGCAAGTGCTTTTTGAGCGGCAACAGCAAGTTGAACCTCGGAACCAGTAGCGATGATTTGAGCTTGTGGAGCGCCGTTTGCTGCATCAGATACAACATAAGCACCACGTTTAATGTTTTCACGGGAACCGGATACAGTACCTTCCAGGATCGGCAGGTTTTGACGAGTCAGAACAAGCGCTACCGGATTGCTTTGGTTCTCAACCGCATAAGCCCATGCTGCAGAAGTTTCGTTTGCATCAGCAGGACGAATAACGGTCAGATCAGGAATGATGCGGATCGAAGCCAGCTGCTCGATAGGTTCATGCGTAGGACCGTCTTCGCCAACAGCGATCGAGTCATGCGTCAGAACGTAAGTTACCGGTTGTTTCATGATTGCAGCAAGGCGAATAGCCGGACGGAGGTAGTCTGTGAACACGAAGAACGTACCGCCGAATACTTTCATACCGCCATGCAGGCTCATGCCGTTCATTGCTGCAGCCATACCGAATTCACGTACACCGTAGTAGATGTTGCGGCCGTCGTAGCTGCCTGGTTTGAATTGTGCAAGACCTTTAAGGTGAGTCATTGTCGAGCTCTCCAGGTCAGCGGAACCGCCAGCCAGGTTAGGCACGTTTTTCACAAGACCGTTCAGGGCGTTACCCGATGCTACGCGAGTCGATACCGCGTTGTCGGACGTTGTGTATTTAGGAAGATCGGCATCCCAGCCCTCAGGCAATTGACCGGAAGTAGCAAGCTCGAATTGAGCTGCAAGCTCTGGATGAGCTGCTTTATAAGCAGCGAACTGCTCGTTCCAAGCCGCGTTTGCTTTCTCGCCGTTTTGTTTCACTTCCGCGAAGTGAGCGCGAACCTCATCCGGTACATGGAATTGGTGATCTTCGGACCAGCCGTAGAATTGTTTGGTCAGTTTAGTCTCGTCAGCACCCAGCGGGGAACCGTGAGGACCAGCATGTCCGCCTTTGCCGCCTTTGTTCGGGCTGCCGTAACCGATAACCGTCTTCACTTCGATCAAAGTCGGTTTGCCTCTTTCTGCTTGCGCTTCAGCGATAGCTTTGGACAATGCGTTCAGGTCGTTGCCGTCTTCAACGCGAAGAACTTGCCAGCCGTAGCCTTCGAAACGTTTTTGAACGCTTTCGGAGTACGACAAGTCAAGAGCGCCGTCAAGGGAGATATCATTCGAATCATACAGAACAACCAATTTGCCAAGCTTCAGGTGGCCTGCAAAGGAAGCAGCTTCATGGGAGATGCCTTCCATCAGGTCGCCGTCGCCGCAAATGGAGTATGTGAAGTGATTAACAACGTCAAAGCCTTCTTTGTTATAAGTAGCTGCAAGATGAGCTTCTGCCATCGCCATACCTACGGCCATAGCAACACCTTGTCCAAGCGGACCCGTTGTTGCGTCAACGCCAGCAGTGTGGCCGAATTCCGGGTGACCTGGAGTCAGGGAGCCCCATTGACGGAAGTTTTGCAGCTCTTCCAGAGGAAGATCATAACCGCTCAGGTGAAGCAAGCTGTACAGCAGCATCGAACCATGTCCTGCGGACAATACGAAACGGTCACGGTTAATCCAAGTCGGGTTCGACGGATTATGTGTCATGTTTTTCGCGAACAATTGATAGCCCATTGGAGCTGCGCCCATTGGCATGCCTGGATGTCCGGATTTTGCTTTCTCGATGGAGTCGATTGCCAGCGTACGGATCGTGTCGATCGAAAGCTGTTCAATCGATTTTTGTGTAACTGTCATTTCTTACTTCCTCCTAATTCCTGTTTAAAATTGCTCTGTCTCTCTATATTTCTGGATATAGCGCGAGTTGTAGCGCAAGGCTTTGAATATTGTACCATTCCGAAAACCCGTTTGCCATCCTTAAAATGGAGAAAGACGAGAGCATTTATTGGATTAATTGAAAACGACCGTTTTGTTCTGATGTACAATAATGCGGTCTTCGGTATGCCATTTCACGGCACGCGCGAGAACGACGCGCTCGATTGTACGGCCGATTCGTTTCAATTCCTCTACATTGTCGCGGTGACTGACGCGCTGAACGTCTTGTTCGATAATCGGACCGCCGTCGAGTTCCTCCGTTACATAATGTGCCGTTGCGCCGATGATTTTAACACCGCGATTATAAGCTTGCGCATAAGGCTTGCCTCCAACGAACGCCGGAAGGAAGGAATGGTGGATATTGATAATGCGGTTCGGGAACTGCTCGATGAATTTCGGCGAGATGATCTGCATGTAACGGGCAAGTACAATGAGGTCCGCCTTGTCCGCAACGATCTCCATCTGCTTGCGTTCCGCTTCGGCTTTGGTGTCCGCCGTTACCGGAATATGGTGGTACGGAATGCCAAACGATTCAACCATGTCCTTCATATCCGGGTGGTTGCTCACGACCATCGCAATATCCGCGTCCAGGTCGCCTGCTTTCCACTGCCACAGAAGCTCCATCAGGCAATGGTCTTCCTTGGAGACAAAGATCGCAAGACGCTTCTTGCGGCTCGCGCGGAACGTATGCCATTTCATATCGAAGCGGTCCGCGACACGGGCGAAATCTTCAACGAGAACCGGAAGCTCCTTGTCCATATCGTTCAAATCAAATTCAAAGCGGATAAAAAACATGCCGCCTTCCGGATCCATCGTGTATTGGTCCGATTGTACAATGTTCGCACCATGCTCGTACAAGAAATGCGAAACGGCCGCCACGATACCCGGTCTGTCCGGGCACGAGATCAGCATGCGCGCGCGTCCGCTGCGCGACTCAGTAGTAGATGAAGACATAAACGTTAAAACTTCCTTCCTTTTACAATGGTTATCTTAAAGCATGATTACACCGTTTTAAGCAATTGCTTGCCGGCGAACCATGCCGTAATCCGTTGGTTGATTTGCTCTTCGGTCAGATCGCCCGGAAGCGCATCGCTTTCCGACAGCAGATCGAACAAACGCTCCATCGGCTCGCGCGGATCTGCTTTTTTCGCCTTGGCATCATTCTTCAAAACATCCCAGGTCGACAGCACGAATGCGCGGGGATCGATCTCCTGCTTGCCGTAGAAATGATGCAGACGCTCGACATGGTCGAAGAACGACTCGCCAAAGCGATCCATCGCATTACCGCGGAGCAGTGCAATTTCCGCTTCGTACATCGGGAACTGCTTCTTGTCATCCTTCCCTATCCATGGTGTTTCCAAAATAAACGGACGGCCCGCAAGCGCCTCATGGTGGACGATCGTACGGATCGCCTCATGGCCAAGCCAGCCTGCACCAACAGGAGCATGGCGGTCTTTGCCCGCTCCGACAGGGTTCTTGCTGTCATTGACATGGACTACCGCAACTCGGTCAAGACCTACGGTCTGATCGAACTTTTGAAGCACACCGTCAAGATCATTGATGAGGTCATAACCTGCATCATGCATATGGCAAGTGTCCATACATACCGTCAAACGCTCATTATTTTGCACTTTATCGATAATCGACGCAATCTCCTCGAAGCTGCGGCCGATTTCCGTTCCTTTGCCGGCCATCGTCTCAAGTGCGATGTTCACATTCGTGTCCTTTGTTCCTTCGAGCACTTCATTCAGGCCTTCGGCAATACGGGCAATACCGTATTCAGCATCTTTATCCGTATAAGCGCCCGGGTGCAGCACGATATTCCGGACCCCGATATAATCGGTACGGCGGATTTCCTCCTGCAGGAAGCGGACAGCGAGCTCAAACGTGTCGTCCTTGTAAGAGCCCAAATTAATGATATATGGCGCGTGCACGACAATCTCATTGATGCCGGCCTTGTCCATCATCGCTTTGCCTTCTTCAATATATAAAGTTTCAATTGGCTTTCTCCGGGTATTCTGCGGTGCGCCGGTATAAATCATAAACGAGCTTGAACCATAGGATACAGCTTCTTTGGCCGCAGTAAGCAGCCCCTTGTCCGAAAAAGATACATGGGAACCGATTTTTAACATCTTCAAAACGCCCCTTTCGGTTGATCAACCCTTATTTTACAAGGAATGTCGAAATAAATCTAGGAATACGGTATAATTCTTCCTGAGGTGAAGGTACAGTATGAAATCTGCTCCCGATTGGTTTATGTTTTTCATTGTTTTCTGGGCAGTCGTAATGGTCGGCGCAATGGCCATCGGCGGTTTCTTCATGTTCCGCAAGTTTTTGAAGGTGCTGCCTCAGAGGGACGGCAAATCGAAGCTTGACTGGCAAAACTATTGGGTCGAACGAAGCCGCAGCATGTGGACCGACGATTCAAAAAGTTTTCTGGACGAACTGGTCTCTCCTGTTCCGTCCGCATTCCGGGATATCGCCAAGCATTCCATTGCAGCGAAGATCGGTCAGGTCGCCATAGACAACGGAGCTTCAGAGGTAACGAAGGACCACTGCATTGAAGGATACATACGCGCAACGCCTAAGCGTGACTATCGAAGCCTTGTTTCCTTCCTGGAACGCAAGGGAATCGACTACACTCCCTACCGGCATTTGCTCAATAAATAGTTGGAAGAGCAACAGGCTGCTGCACTTTGACGGCAGCCTATTGTTTTAATCTCTAGGAATAGTGTGTACAAATCTATTGGAACCTTAAACGGATTATTTCGTTAATATAAGCATTAGCTCACAAAGCAGAATGGCTTCACCATTCTTTCAGCTAATGCTTGCGAAGCAGAATTGCTTCACAATTCTTAAGCTCATGCTTACGAAGCAGAATTGCTTCACAATTCTTTAAGCTCATGCTTTCGAAGCAGAATTGCTTCACAATTCTTTAAGCTCATGCTTACGAAGCAGAATTGCTTCACAATTCTTTAAGCTCATGCTTTCGAAGCAGAATTGCTTCACAATTCTTTCAGGAGGTGCTCCTATGACAACTATGAAATCTAAAAAGAAGAGCAGCTTAATCGCGGCCAGCGCCGTATTACTCGCCGTTATGATGACCGCATCTGCGTGCGGCTCGGACAACGCAAATTCAAACAATAGCGAGCAAGGCTCGTCCGTTGAACAACCATCCAATGCCGCGCCGGAGACAAACAGCAATAATACATCAGACAATGTCTCGGGCGATGCCGAAGGAAACAACGGCGTAATGGATCCGGGAACTGCATCGCCGGAGGCCGAAGCAAGCACGGCACCGGAAGAAAGTGCGGTTAAGACAAGCGAAGGCGTATTTGTTGGACAAGCCGATACAACCTCGGTCGAGATCGACCTGCCGGAAGGACCTATGGTTCTGCAATTTACAGACGACTTGACGGATGAGATTAACAGCATCCCGTCCGATACAAAGGTTCAATTCGAATATACCGAGAAGACCAGCGGAGATGTGACGCAATACTTCCTGAAGAAGCTCGAAGCCAAATCCTAATGAAGGACGGATGAATGATGCGTGTTGCGGTAACGGGAGGAACCGGCTTTGTCGGCCGGGCATTGGTGAAAGCTCTGCTTGAACGGGGAGATGAGGTATGGATCATATCCAGAAAAGAGACATCCTCATCACCATCGGCCAATGCCAGGTTACACCAGGTGAGTTGGAATGAGCTTGCTGCAGCGCCGGACAAGCTTGAAGGCGCAAATGTCATCGTGAACCTGGCCGGCGAAAGCATTAACCAGCGGTGGACAGCTGCATCCAAACAGCGTGTTCTTCACTCCCGGACCGATGGCGCGGCACGTATCGCCAGGCTTGTAGAACAACTGGACCAGAAGCCGGAGGCGGTCATTAATGCCTCCGGTATTTCTGCGTACGGCAGCTCGCTTACAGCGACTTTTGATGAAGACAGTCCGCTAAAGGTCACCGACTTCTTGTCCAGCGTTGTGGAGCATTGGGAAAAAGCAGCCGATACCATACCGGTTGAACGGCTCGTTAAGCTGCGGGTAGGCGTTGTACTTAACCGGACAGGCGGCGCCTTTCCTCTTATGGCTCTGCCTCATCGGTTATTTGCCGGAGGCAGGCTTGGAAGCGGCTCGCAATGGCTGTCTTGGATCCACCTGGAGGACATGGTCCGGCTTATTCTGTTTTGTATCGATCACCCGGAAATTCAAGGTCCGGTTAACGGCTCTGCTCCAGAGCCTGTTACCAATGATCAGTTCGGACAGGCACTCAGCAAAGCATTTGGTCGGCCGCATTGGCTGCCGGCTCCGGCTTTTCTTATGAAAGCCGTGCTGGGTGAGATGTCCTCCCTGCTCCTCGAAGGCCAGCGTGCCTTGCCTCGCAAAGCTCTGGAGCATGGCTTTACCTTCAAATACCCGACTATTGAAAGTGCCATGAAGCAATTGAGTCGGGCTAATATAGAAAAAAGCTGAAGCCGAGAGTCAAGCTCTCGGCTTCAGCTCGTATTTTGGCCCGCTGCTGCCGGCCAGCTGGAGCTTATCTCCCACTATAAAAGGATATGATTTGTATGGAATCATCGTCTGCCCATTCAGCATGCTGCCGTTTCGGGAACCCAAATCCTTCACCCTATAAGAGCCGCCATCCCTCTCCAATTCCAGATGCAGCCTTGAGATCCCATGTGCTTCTTCCTCATAACTGACCTGCTCGCCTAATCGTCCAATCGTAAACTTCTCATCGTGCCAGTCGATCCAGGTCCCGCCGCCTGCCCACTCCCGGTATAAAGCCGGTTCTGCCGTCTTACCGGACACATCATCTCCCCGTTCCGTCAGCAGCACCGTTGCTTCTGCCGCAGTTGGCGTCATCTGCTTGCTGCGGAGATCAGCCGTATTTCCGGCATAGGCATACAACCCCACTTCCGGGCGTTTAGCTGGCTTTGACGCTGCAGCCGGCTCGACCATCTCTTTATCACCCTCCTCTTCATAACGCGGCCACATGCCAAGCGGCTGTGATTCAGGAACAAACTCCTCATCTTCGTCACCGTCACTTTCTTTGGCCAACAGCACGGACGGAAGCCTGCGCGACCAAACCATATAGAAAGCAGCCATGCCCATGAAGGTCAAACCCAAGCTGATGTACAAGCTGCTGCGGGAATGCGACGGCAAATAAATATATTTCCATACACACGCAACGGCTATAGCAAGAACAGCAGCTGCGATCCATATTTTTTTCCGCGGTGCTTCAGGATCCTGCTCATCCAGCTCTACAAGCGGGATTTCTTGATGAGTTGCGCTTGCGGCAGCAAGCTTAGGTATAGTCTCGCAGCCTGCTGCCTTTGAATCTATGCTCTCCGCATCCCATGCCGGAGCAGCAGCCGGAAAATGAATGTGAACGCGTTCCTGAGCTTGCTTTGGAGAGGCTTGAATAAACGCGTCACCGATCAGCCCAAGCAGGACGGACCTGAGCTCGGCCAACGGCCATTTGCTGCTGTTAAGCGGCTGCAGAATACGCTGAAGGCCAGCACCGTCAATATCTTGAATATAGGCCGTCCACCTCACGACAAGCGACAGCAAATCCCCTGCCCCGCCTTCTTTTAAAGGGACGTAAGCAACAGCAATATCATTAAGCTGCTCTCCCACAAACAAATATTGATCGTCGAGCAGGCAGCCTTCGGGACGCAGCATATAATGCTTGCATTCATCAAATGCTTCTACAATGCCAAGCAATAACGCATAAAATTGCTCCATCGTAAGCGGCTGAACCTGCAGGCGGTGAAGCAGCATTTTACGGCCTGAAAGCACATAACGGAAAGTGACACGACCATCAATCTCTAGCCATTCCACCGGCAGGAGATGAGGGATTTTGCCGGACTGCAGCATCTGCAATTCAAGCTCGTCCAGCTCCTCTCTTCGAATACCGTCCTTCCGGTCGACAAGCATCTCATGTCCGCGGTTCATGGAAAAATCAATCCTAAACGGTTGCCTCATGAAAGTTCCCCCTTCCTATTAAACCGATATCATCCATAAGGTAACAGCTCCCGGTAGTACCGCGAGCATAAACGGAAAGGTGCGTCCGCTCTTTGCCCATGCTAACCATGACGATGCCCCCGACCAAGTACCGTACCGCATGGAAATAAAAGCGGTTATTCCTGCCATCATCCTTCTGGAAAATGGCCGGTTAATGAACAGCAGCACAAGTCCCACCAGACCCGCATACAAAATGGCGTACATCATTAATTGAAGGACAGCCATCGCACCGACCCAGGCTCCCAGCGCTGCAAACAGCTTTACATCCCCGGCACCAATCCCCTTGGCCAGATGAAGGATAAGCAGCGGTACAAATCCCGCAGCCGCTCCGCCGATGGCGAGCACGAGACCGTGACCTCCGCCTGCAAACAAGGCATATAACCATCCTCCTGCCAGAAAAGGAACCGTAAGCAGGTTAGGGATAGTCATCGATTTCAAATCCGTATATAGAGCGGCCAATAACAGCAATGCTGCAGCCACGAGCTGTATGGTCAAGATGCCGAATCCTCCTTCTTGGTCACATTAAAATGCATAGATACCGTTTCGCCCGAAGCCGAGGTTGCTGTTAATTCCCAGGTCCCCGGTGTCGTATTGCCGGATACAAGCCAGGTCCACTGTACATACCCATTCGCATCCGCCGTTGCGCTGCCAAGATGTTTCGCAATGCTCGTACCGCTTTTGTAATTGACGGTGAGCGATGCCGAGGCGCCTGGCGAGGTTAAAGCCGTAACTGTCGCTTTATTACCGGGATGCAATGGAACCGGCTGAATGGAAACGATTTGAATCGGCGTTACATCTGCCTCAGCCGAATCCTCCCTTGCAGGTGCGGCATCACTGACCCACACCCGCTCGGAGGCCTGTTCTCTTAATACAATCTTCCTGTTTATAAATGGCAAGGAGAAAGGAAACTCATATTCGGCTACAATCGTCAAAAAAGGCTGCTGCTTTTCCTTCAGATCCGGAAGGGAAAGATGCGACAAACTTAGATGCTCCTTTTGCAGTACGGCCTCATCCGCGAATTGTTGGAGTTGCGGCTCGACAGCCGTTCGTCCAAGCTCGGTCGCTGCCGCATCTGTTACCGGCTGCCAGTTCCCTTCGAGTGCTGCGGAAGCCAATACTCCTGCGGGTGCCGGCAGCCAACCGGCAGCTTCCTTTGCAAGGTCTCCTCCCCAGTCCGGCAGAGGCAGGCCGAATGAACCCAGATTAGGGAGAGCAGGAATAGATGAGGAAGCTTTCTGAAAAGCAAGATCAGCCGGGCGTATATGAGTGGCGACTTGCCTGACCGTCTGGGAAGCAGCTGATTGAAGGGCCATTTGAACAGCACATAGGCGGATCATCATAATGAACAGCAGCAGGACGATGAGGAGCAGAGGCATGACAAGCGCTGCCTCCAGCACCATACTGCCATGCTCTCTTCTGCCCCAGTCGCTTCCCCTCCGTTTAATAAGACCAGCCAATCGTTTGAGTTGTTTCATATCTGCCGCCAACAACCTTTCCTTGCAAGGATCCAAAATGCAGGACAACATCCATTACACCCGGCAAAAACCACAGCTCGGCTGATGTCTTCACCTCTCCTGTCAAGGCTGTCGGAACCTTGGATAATGTGACACCGCCATTATGCTCAATCACGGCAATCATCCGGGCTAATGTTGACGGACGTTTAGCACCTCCGTGGACCAGCATAAACAATCTCAGATAATCCGTGTAAGACACGTCCGCATTCATATATTTGGATAACGGAGCCGCGCCGCGCTCGGTGAAAGCCGCCATATCCTCCATTGTTTTTTCCAGACCATAGACGACCGAGCATGACAAAATCAATAGAGGATGGGCAGCAGCTCTGCAGGCTGATAATCCCTCCATCGTCCGCACCGCCATCCTGACTCCAATTAATTCACCATAAGCAGCGGCCAAGTTCGCGGTTGGACTATGGAACCCGTAAATCACGTACTCCGCTTCTTGATTGCTGAACGCGATGGCATGGGCAAGCTCGTTTGTATTGCCGCTTGTGAGCAGTGCCCTAAGGTTCTGCGGCGCAAAGGCAGCATAATGCGATATCGTATACTCCGATAAATAGACGGAGTCTCTTGTCTGCTCCAGCATATCGGCGATTCCGCCAAATAACCCGCTCATTACGGATGTCGCTTCTTTCGCTTCCTCATGGGCATCCTGCGCAAAGGCAAGGCCTGCCGCTTCCGCCTCAGCTGCTTCCTGATTAAATAAAAGGTTATTCTTATACCGTTTTTCTATATCCTGAATGACCTGCAAATGCTCATCAGTCTGAGGGACCGATGTCATGCCGTGAAGCAGCCGACGGGCCTGAGACCATAATTCTCCTGCTTTGGCCTCCTGCGCCTGCCGCTCTTTCTTCAGTTCTTTATCCGTCAGCTTCTGTTCCCTCTCATCAAGGCTCGAGCCTTTGCGTACATAAGCCCCTTCATATTGCTCGTAGGCAATGCGGAGATTGACAGCGCCCTCCTTGATCTGCTCATTGTTAGAATTGGGAGAAGCAAGGCCGGCTGTCAGATTTGTAATAAAACCTCCCGCTTCCATTTGCAGTGAGGCAAAGACAGAAGCTTGATCTGCAATCTCCAAGCTATAATCCGTAAACCAGCCGTCCGGCAAAATAAGCTCATCAGCCGTCTTTCTGAGCTCCTGCATATCATTCTGTGGTGCAGCATCAATAGGGGCTGTGTCAGCACCTGCGACATTTTTGCCGGTTACCCGGTCATAACCGCTATTGGAAGGAGCACTAGCAGCCTCCTGTTTGATGCGCAGCATTTCTGCATTTACCTGTTTGGCTGCCTCTAGGGCTTTTACCGCTTCCAATTGCAGCTTGTCATGGTGCTTTTTTGCCGCAGCGAGCTCGCGGGACATCTCATCTGTCCAGCCTCTTGCCTTTCCTTCATATCCCTCGATTTGATCCGAATACTTCGGTTTCTTTCCTTGTTCAGCCAAACGCTGGTCAGTAAGCACCCAACCGGCATATTGGGCATAGTCCCCGGCAAACCGTGCGGCATGCTCGGTTCCCGTTGCAAGCTCTAGTGCTTTGGTTGGAATAAGTCCAGCAATACCTCCAACCGTTTCCGCTGCCTGCCGCTGCAGCTGTAAGGCAATCGCGAGCTGCCCCTCCCGCTTGTCGTACAGCTTCCGTAGCTCTTCAAGCATATTGACGGTGACGGTTGCTTCTTTCATTGCCCCGGAGAGCGGCGCGAACTTCGATGCCAGTTCCAGAGTAAAATCCACCGGAGCTTTGTATTTCATTTCTTCCAGCACCTGCCGGGCAAACACATCATGCTTCCCCAATACCTCTGCATCGTCCGTATGGGCCGATTCAAGCTCCGCCTGTACCAGCTTAAACGAATCCTGATGCTGCTGCCCGATTTGCCCCAGATTCGTTTGTACGGTCTTTTCAAAGATCTCATTACTTTCCGTTCCGCCCCGTCCAAACAGCCCGTACCGTTCATACAGCCTCTCATCATAGGCAGAGAGTGCAGAACGGACGCCGGATCTGGCAGCATCCTCGGTTACCTTGTGTAGAACGGCCATTCTTGCATAATCGATCAGCACGGCGGAGAAAAGAAGCAGCCCCGACAATACAACCGCTGAAAATATCGTTATAGAGCCCTGTGAAGCTGCTGATTTGTTCACGGTTTGCCTGCTTTCCCGCCGCCGCTATATGCCTGAAGTGCTTTTGCGGCTTGCTGCTTCGACGTTCCATTGTTAAATTTGGCCGTGTAGTACCTGACCATATCGACATCCCGGATAAATTGCACCGGATCAACGATAGTGGCTGCTGCAGCCGTTTTGGGCTCGGATAGTCCAAGCGTAAGCTCAAGCGGAGCAAGCGACACCGGCTGCTTCAGCTTTACAGCTACTTCCCGCTTCAGCAGGCTGTTCGCATAAGCGATATTCCCTTGAAAGGGCAGCCCGGCATCCCCTGTCAGCCAAGCTGCTGCTTGACGCAGCTTGGTTCCCGCCAGCTCAAGCTCGTCAGCGCTCTGTGAACCGGGTATTTCCAGGGTAATATCCGTCTGGTTAGCCGTTATACCAAATAAGGAGCCCAGCATATAATCTCCGCTGACCCTCCAGTACAAGCCGTCATTTTGACCTGTTGTCAGCATGCCGTTACGGGCGTTCCGGTGGCTGTTATCCCAGCTGAACGATGCCCGCTCAGCCGTCTCGGAAGCGGAATAATAGAGAACAACCTTTTGATAGATATACATGCTGAACAATAGAAACATCAGAATAAGCAGAAATAGGATCGGGAATACCAGAGTCGATTCCAGCGTAAAGCTTCCTTCTGTATGACGAAGCCATAGCAGCCAGCGGCGCGTGCGGTTAGTTGGAGAAGATTTTATCCGCTTCATCATCTGCTTTGCCCATTAATTTCTCGATAAGCTGAATAATCCAGTCTTTGAACAGGAGAGCAATAATGATAACAACCGCAATGATCAGGATAACCTCGAGCGTCCCAAGGCCGCTTTCTGAACGCCAGAATGAACGAGCCGCATTTCCTAATTTTTTTAACATTTGTAAACATCCTCTCTTTTCGTTAAATGTTAAGATCAAGACATGAGCAGCATCGCCGGCGCAGCTACAAATACCATTAACACCAGCAATATGCCTACCAGCGGAAACACAAGCTTGGAGGAAGCCTCCTCGCCGAGGGAACGGGCAACGGCTTTGCGTTTCTCCCACAGCGAGTAGGATATTTCCCGTAACGCAAGAACAAATTGATCGCCGCCCCTGCGGTAATTAAGCAGCATAACCGTTGTAAAAATAGATACCTCCTGCACGGCACAGCATCGGTTAAACCGCTCAATTGCCGTACTGAAAGATTCACCATTCCTTAGGGAAATGACTACCCTCTCCCATTCTTTATATAAAGGCTGAACGGCCGGATCCTTGCCTTCCAGGCAGCGGGAGAAGGCTTGCAGCACCGGCTCTCCTGCGCCAACAAGCAGCATCAGCTTGCTCAACGCTTCCGGCAGCTCGGAGATTATCGCCTGCTTTCTCCGCTCGACCATCCGCCCGGCTTCCATAAAAGGACGCACGGGAAGCAGCACACCAAGCAGTACTCCCATGCCTATCAGGACCGGTTCCTTTGCGAGAACAGCAAGCAGAGAGCAGCCGGCCAGAACGGCATAACCATAGCCCGTGGTTTCCGCAATATGCAGCCTCGTTTGATTGAGCTGCCAGTCCGTTCCCTTCAGTAAAATCTGCTTCGAGTGATAACTGCTTAGCGGAAGCTGCAGATACTCATAAAACTTGCTGCGTTCAAGCAGCAGGTCAAAAGGTTTGATCAATAATAGCCCCTTCCAATCCGGCTTTTCCCTCTTCTGAAGCTGCGCCAGACCGTCTTTGCCTATGAGCAGCGCCCAGAACAGAGCCAGCAGCAGTACAAGAACAGCCATTCCACTCCTCCTAAACGCGAATTTGCATAATTCGATGAATCAGCCAAAAACAAAAAGCGAGTACAGCCAGGCCAATGGTCAGCAGCACATAGCCGGCTCCTCCGTACAGCGGCTTCATATAATCAGGGGCAAATGCACTCAAGAAGCCAAGGAAGGCAAAGGGAACGGCTATCATGATCCGGGCTTCAAAACGTTTCTGCGCAAGCAGGACGGAGATTTCCTGTTTGACCTCAAGCTTCTCCCCTATCGTCTGCGAGGTTCGTTTCATCACCTCGACCAGATCACCGCCGGATCGTTTGCATACCGCAAACACATCCGCAAATTGTGTTATATCGTCAAGATGGGCACGCCTCGCCAAGCTGCGCAGCGCCTGCTCAAGCGGTTCGGCATTATCCAGGCGGTGCCTGATAATCTGAAATTCCAGCAGCAGCTCCGTATTTGGATCCGGGTACAGCATTTTTAAATCATCAATCGCAGCAAGAAATGCGTTCTCCACCGAACGGCCTGCTGCAAGGGAGGAAGCAAGCGAATACAGCGCCTCCTTGAATTGCAGCTGCAGCCGCTCCTTCCGGCGGATCAGCAAAGAAGACTTGTACAATCTTGGTGCGGCCAATCCCGCTATAGCGAGCAATAAGGATACGGTAAACGAATGATAGACGAGATAAATGGCGGCAAATATAATAAGGCAGCCTGCTGCAGCAGATCCCATGAACTGCCCGTAGGACAAACGGTACTGGTTATAATCCTGCAATGCCTTCACCGTATTTGGCGAGCTTCGCTGAACGCCTGCCCGGAAGGAAGAATCCCATCCGCACCATTCAAGCATTGCACGTAATCTTGCAGCCAGAGGAGTTGTCCGCATCACAGGCATAAGACATCCTCCTCCGTAAGATGAATTCCGGCCATGCTCAGCTTGTCGGCATGCTGAAGCTTATAACCCGTGCGCTTGAGCGTTCCGATCACTCTTCCGTCTTCCTCCCCCTCTTCTTCGAATTGGAAGAGCGGCCGGACAACAATCTCTCCCTCTTCCATCCCAACGACCTCGCAAATTTCTGTAACGCGGCGGGAACGGTCTCTAAAGCGGGACAAATGGATTATAATATCCAGCGCTGACGCGATCTGCTTACGGATAACCGGAACAGGCATCTCCGCCGCACTCATCACCATTGTCTCGAGCCTAGACATCATGTCCCGCGGGCCATTACTGTGGCCCGTGGACATGCTTCCCGCATGGCCGGTGTTCATGGCCGCCAGCATATCCAGCGCTTCGCCGCCCCGCACCTCTCCAACGATGATCCGGTTAGGCCTCATCCGAAGTGAAGCGCGGATCAGATCGCGGATCGCAATCTCTCCCTTGCCTTCTGTATTCGCATTACGCGTCTCGAGCGATACGAGGTTAGGAACATTCCGGATTTGAAGCTCCGCGGAATCTTCAATCGTAACAAGACGTTCATCGCGGGGAATGTACTGGGATAAGGCATTCAGAAAGGTGGTCTTCCCCGTCCCTGTTCCGCCGCTAATAAAAATGTTGTATTGCGCCCTCGTCAGCAGCTGCAAAAAAACGGCCGCTTCCCGTGTTAAAGCCCCTTTCGCGACCAGCTCGTCCATCGTCAGCGGCCGCTCCGGAAATTTACGAATCGTCATCGCCGGTCCCCGCAGCGCAACTGGAGGGAGGACGATATGAACGCGGGAGCCGTCTTTGAGTCGCGCATCTACAATGGGAGACGATTCATTAACAACGCGGTTCACGCTCGCAACTATCGACTGAATCAGATCCTCCAGCCGCTCCTTGCTCTCAAAGGCAACGGGAAGTTGGCTAAGATGCCCGTTGCGCTCGACAAAAATCTCCGAGTGATTATTAATCATCACTTCCGTAACCGTTGAGTCATCCATAAGCGGCTGTAAAATATCGAGTCCCCTAAAGGAGTGAAACAGCCGCCGTACAAGTGACGCCAGCTCCGTTGCGGTCAGCGGATAGCTCTTGCTCCAAGCAAATACGGTCTTCTCCACAATGGCCGTAAGCTGCTCGTCCGTAACGGAGCCGTTGTAATCGAGCTGCTCTTTGATCCGGTTTTTCAGCTCGAGAACCGATTCATCCGGTAGCAATCGTAATTCCTCCTTCCTCCTTCACCAACTGCTGGAACAACCGCTCAACAGCCGCCATATACGGAGGCGATGCCAGAGCAGATGAAGCCCCTCTGCCGGCAGTACCTGTATCAGGAAGCACGGCAAAAGCCGGCTTAAATGTGCTGCGTCCTGTATGGAACTGGCCATCACTGCGGTTTACAACCATAAGTAGGCGGTGATCCAGAGACCTGAACCTCTCCCCAAACCGCTGCCTGCCGTATTGAAAGGCTAACTGGCTTTTGCGCTGAATAGCCGGATCCTCCGTCACAAGCCAAATAATCTGATTGCTCTGCTCCAATACCGCCAAATGCAGCTCATCAAGCCCTTCATCCAGATCGATCACAATGCGATCATAGTGACCCGTTGCGGCAATCGCTCGAATAATAGCTTCAGCATCAGCGGCATGAAGTGTCATCCGGTCTTCCGGATTTGAGCACGGCAGAATATAATCCGCGCGTAACAGCGCATGCCGCTTACAGTGCCGTGCAAGCCAATCGTTGACCTTGTCAGGATGCGACTGCAGCGTATAAAGCAGCTGAGATAAGCCTTCATCCCCGAGAGCTGCTCCGGCTTCCAGCCAGGCATCAACGGTATTCCAGCGTTCCAGATTCAAATAAAATACGCGCTCACCGTTACTCGAGGCTGTTTGTATGAGCTGTCTGGCCAACGTTGTTTTCCCGACACCTCCGGATGCCGAATAGACGGTTATCACTTGGGCAGCCTGCTCTCTTGCAGCCTGCTGTGAAGCCGGTACCATCAGGGAAGCCATTCCTTGCAGCAGCGCCGGGAGCGATTGGAATTGAAGCAATTCGTGATAGTCCGGGAACTGCCCCAGAGCCGTGACCAGCGCTGCAACCGGGACCCCCTCCGGCAATACTTCAGCAGCGGCCTCCAGCATGCTTGGCTGTGCGGAGATCCCGTGAACCGGATAACCGGACTTCAAAAATTGCACAAATGCCTCCGCATGAGTAAATGCCGTCAGCTGCCACTGCTCGCTGAATGGACTATCCCGAACATAATCGGCAAGCCGTTTCACATAATCCCGCTCCTTGACTGCAATCACTAATTGATGCCTCACCTGCCTGCTCCTGCCTTTCTTCATCCGGCAAACGCAAAAAAAGCACCATAAAAGGCGCAGTTTACCTGCGGCCTTCTACGGTGCTTCCGTACATTTGCCGATTCAATTTGTAATGTACAAATATTACCACTTCATCCAAATGCGCGTCAACTAGATTTTTTCATGAGGAGGCCTTCTCCTTGGGCGTCTGCCGCTTCACTTGCCGCCAGAAATCTTTAGAGCTCGGATAAAGCTTGTACATGATATAAAGCAGCTTTTGCCTGCAGTTCATCGTCGCCAGCAAATAACGGTTGAAGAGAACCGCAATTTCCTTGCGCTCGGGCTTCGGGTACAAGCTCAGCTCCTCACGGATAAAAGGAAGAACCATATGCGCCAGCCGCCTGGCCTTTGGCTCCAGTGTCATTACATGTGCTTCCTCCGGCAGCAAGGTTCCGAGCAATTGCGTTGCTAACAAAAAAGCCTCTCCTCCAAACTGCCTGCTCCCGCTCTCCTCGAATAACTGATTTGCCCGGTTCCAATTCAGAAACCGGCCCATCATCCTGTCAATATCAAGAAGCCACTTAAGGGATGACCAGCCATGCCTCGTTCCGTGCAAAATTAAATACACCAGCAAATCTTCATTGCCCAGCGTATATATGGATTTTGGGAAGGAGCTGGCTTGCCTGCGCGCCCACAACTCTGCGAAAGAAGGCTCCATTTCCGTATTCGGATTGAGTTTCCAATGAAGCTCTACTTCTATGTTTTTATCCGGATGGATATAGACGAGATGATGGGTATTTCGCTCGGTATAATTTAATACATTATCCACTCCATACTGCTTCGCCATCATATACCCGGCAGACAGCAATTGCTGCACACTCCTATCCCAATCCTGTCTGGCAACCAGAATATCCAAATTACCGGAGGTACGTCCGGACAAGTCTCCATACAGCAGAGCGGCAAGAACCGGCCCCTTGAGAAACAGCGGACGAATGCCTTGTTTTTCCATCATTCCGTTAATACGCCCCATCTCCTCGTGCAATTGGTGCATGAGGAGTGTATTCCGTGAACAAAGATCTCTTAGCCTGGACATCACGTGATCCGGCGTCCACTGCAGCTTGGCATTTAACTGCACGAGCAAAGGATACAAGACAGGATGGGTCTGATGATAAACGGCAAACCGAAGAAACAGCTGCCAGTCAATTTCCTCTGCAAGCTGCACGGCTTCTTCCACTTCCAGCTTATAATCACTGCGCAGCAGCCGCAGCAAGAACTGCAGTTCATTTGAAAAAGAGCTTACATTAAGCACCTCAGAACGGATCATCATTATTCTCCCCTTGCTGTTAATCGCCTCAGCACCCTGCCATTTATCATATTTCTGCGAGTTAACCAGGATAGAAAGGCGCATTGCCTCCTTAGGAGACGAATGCGCCTTTGTTTATTTGCCTACATATTTGTACAATGCTCCTCGACTTCTTCCCAGGTATTGTAAAGCTCTACAATCCGGCTGTCCTCTTCCCCGTTGCCTGACTGTACGATGATAATTTCAAGCTCGGACACCGCCCGGATACTGTGCAGCGTCTTCATCGGGATATGAAGCACATTGCCTGCCTTCACCCGCATATAATTGCCGTTTTGTATGAACTCGCCCTCACCTTTTACGATCGTCCATACTTCTTCCCGGTTAATATGCAGCTGATAACTGATGTTGCGTCCCTCGAGTATCCCTACCCGCTTCGTCACAACAGCGCGGCCGTCATCGTAACGCTGATCATCCAGAATCCGTGCCCAGCCCCAGCTCCGCTCTTCGAACATCGGACCCTGATTATAGTTGATAAAGTCCTTCACCCTCGGACTGGCGCTTTTGTCCGCGACCAGAATCCCGTCGGGGCTGACAGCTACAACCACATTGGACAAACCGAGAATGGAGACCGGGATATCAATTTCATTAATAAGATTGGTATTTATACTGTCCTCGCTGATCATGCCTTTGCCGATCAGATGATTGCCCATCTCTTCCGTCAACGTATTCCAGGTACCAAGGTCCTTCCAGTAACCTTCATACGGACGGACTATGATCTGTTCCGTCCGCTCGACCACTTCGTAGTCGAAGCTGACCTTAGGAAGGGTATGATACGACCGGACTAACTCCTTATAATGGCGAGGCAGCCCCTTCTCCTCCAACAGCCCGATAAGAAAACCAAGCTTGAACGCAAATACGCCGCAGTTCCAGAGCGCATCATGCTGCTCAATCAGCTGAGCCGCACGTTCCTCCGATGGTTTCTCTTCAAATCGGTTCACCTTGCGGTAACCGGACTCTCCCGAGTGTACCGAAGGTACAATGTAACCATATTTCGAGGAGGGATAAGTAGGTCTCACTCCGATTAATGCCAGGTTGGCATCCGAATCCCTCAGCACCGTCTCCAACTGCTTCACTTCGTCAAAAAAACGGCTTTCGACATAAGGATCAACCGGCAGAATCGCAATCACTTCATCCAGACTCGTCTCTTGCTCCGAATAGAGATAAGCGGCAGTTAAAGCAATCGCCGCAAACGTATCCCTGCGCTCGGGCTCAATAATTAAAGGAACATGGCGGCCGATCTGATTATGCATCATCTCAATTTGTGATTTGCCGGTAGCAATATAGCTGCAATCAGCAAGTCCCCGCTCCGCAATTTGCCCCCATACCCGCTGCACCATGGATACAAGCTGGTGTTGCTCATCCTCGAGCACCTTCAGAAATTGCTTCGAGCGTGCATCATTGGAAAGAGGCCATAGCCTCTTCCCCGAGCCGCCGGATAACAGTACAAGCTTCATTCCAGACTCCTCCATTTCGCTCTCTCTCTAATAAGCGTTTTTGGAGCCGAACATGACCTTTACGGTGAGCAGAACCAGCTTCAGATCAAGCAGAAATCCCCGCTCCTCGATATACTTCAAGTCCAGCTCTACCATTTCATTAAAGCTGAGCTCGTTGCGTCCGCTGACCTGCCATAGGCCCGTGCAGCCCGGCTGCACCTTAAGGCGAAGCTTGTCGTAGCTGCTGTACTCCTGTACCTCACGGGGCAAGGCCGGACGAGGACCTACAAGCGACATATCGCCGCGGATGACGTTCCACAATTGGGGAAGCTCATCAATGCTCGTTTTGCGGATAAATTTGCCTACCTTTGTAATTCGGGGATCCTTCTTCATCTTGAACATGGCGCCTTCGATTTCATTGTGACTCAGCAGGCTCTCAAGCATCTCCTCCGCGTTATCAACCATGGAACGAAATTTGAACATTTTAAAGGTCTGTTCGTTACGCCCTACCCGGTTTTGATAGAAAAAGACAGAGCCTTTCGGGCTCTCCAGCTTGATTAATAAAGCAACAAGAAGAAAAAGCGGGGTGAGCAGAATGAGCCCTGCCATAGCGGCAATCAGGTCAAATCCGCGCTTGCCCATTAAATAAAGACGAAGAGACCGACGCTTGTAAGCAGTATATAGGGTTGCAGCATCAAAGGACGTTTCGAGATCATTGCGCTGAGGAGTCGGAGCCATATTACTATCACCTCAACCTGATCTTATTGGACTGCTCGCGCGTCATCATTTCTTCCATAGCGGCAAGCAGAGGAATTCGCAATTCATCATTTCGCAGGGCAAAATCAATCGTAGTCGTGATGAAGCCAAGCTTCTCGCCGACATCATAACGGATCCCTTCGAAATCGTAGGCATAAACACCTTGATACTCATTTAACTTCTGAATGGCATCCGTCAGTTGAATTTCTCCCCCGGCACCTTCCTCTTGATGCTCGAGGAAATCAAAAATTTCCGGAGTAAGAATATACCGTCCCATAATGGCCAGATTGGAAGGGGCCTGCCCTTTATTTGGTTTTTCTACAAATCGCTTTACCTGGTAAAGCCGGTCGAGTTTTTCAAGAGGGTCTACAATTCCATACCGGTCCGTCTGATCGTCTCTGACGGTCTGCACACCGATAACAGAGCGGTCTGTCCGCTCGTATTGCTCAATTAATTGCCTCACGCAAGGGACCGGCGACTGTACAATGTCATCGCCAAGAAGAACAGCAAACGGTTCATTGCCGATAAAATTACGAGCGCACCAGACGGCATGGCCTAATCCTCTTGCTTCTTTTTGCCGGATATAATGGATATCAACGTTCGAGGAGCGGCGAACCTCATCCAGCAGTTCAAACTTGCCTTTGCTGAACAGATTGTGCTCCAGCTCGAAGGCATGGTCGAAATGATCTTCAATGGCTCTCTTTCCTTTACCTGTGACGATGATAATGTCCTCGATACCAGATGCAATCGCTTCTTCCACAATGTACTGAATGGTTGGCTTGTCGACGATGGGCAGCATTTCTTTTGGCATCGCTTTTGTTGCCGGCAGGAACCGGGTTCCGAGTCCGGCGGCAGGAATAATAGCCTTTTTCACCTTGTTCATTACACTCTCACCCTCACCTATCCAATATAGTTTCTCTATAAATTACAAGCCCCGACTAAACGCCTAGGGCTGCCAAACCGTAGAAGCATCACTGATTAATAGTGGCGAATTTCGTTTCATTAAGGTCCTTTTTCATCATAATGGACGGTTTATTGTCCGTACCAAGATCATGCTTATTGATCTTATTAATCATGGCGAGTACTGGCACATCTAGAGTCTGCAGCATTTCGGATTCGCTCTTTATGGTGTCATCCAAATAATCCAGCAGGAAAATGATGCCGACGGCCAGCATGAGCGATACGATAAAACTGATTATTATATTTAGAATTGGACTGTTATTAACCGGCACAGGCTTATCGTTCTCGTTGGCCTTGTCTAGGATAGTGACATTATCGACCTGCATGATGTTGGGGATTTGCGCTTGGAATACTCCGGAGACCGCGTTTACGATTTGAGCCGCTTGTTTATAGGAGGAGCCTGTGTACATAATTTCCATGACTTGCGAGTCATCCGCGGAGGTGACCGTGACTTTGGAGGATAGCTGATCCGAGGTTACTCCCAGGCTTGCATTCTGCTCCACCACTTTATCCATTATGAATGCAGATTCAACGATTTTTTTATAGGAATTGATCAACATGACGTTGGATTGCAATAATCCAAGATTCAGTGTTTCTACGCCTGCTTGCTGCGGAGATTGATTGACGATGAGAGTAGCTTTCGCTTGATAGATCGGGGTGGTAAAAAAGAAGCTTTTAATTCCTGTTGCAATAACAGCGACAATGACGACGGCAGCAACTAACCACCATTTCTTCCACACAATATGGACATACTGCTTTAGCTCCACGCGCTTCCCTCCTGCAGCAATACTAGGTCTTGTGATACATATCGTATCTCTTATGTATTAATACTTTAAGATACGAAACGTATCGTGTCAATGCTTTTTTCATTTATTTTCATAACCCCGATACAGTTTGTAATGATAGGTTTAGACTGAAAAAAAGAAAAACCTCATGCAAGCGGTTTCCCGATGCATGAGGTTAAATACTAGATGAATAAGCTGGCTTATAGCTTTCTATCGCTCCAATCACTCAGGAATTTCGCAATTCCTGCATCGGTGAGAGGATGCTTCCAGAGGGACGGAAGAAGAGAGCCTGGAATCGTGGCGATATGAGCCCCGGCCAGTGCAGCCTGCTCGACATGGCCGATATGGCGGATGCTTGCCGCAATGATTTCCGCATGCATCCCGTAATTGTGAAGAATCGTCCGGAGATCCTTGATTAGTTCCATACCGTCCGAACCAATATCATCCAGACGTCCGACAAAAGGACTAATATAGGTTGCACCGGCTTTGGCAGCCATCAAGCCTTGAGCAGCCGTAAAGATAAGCGTGACATTCGTCTTAATGCCTTTCTCCGATAAGGCACGCGTCGCATACAAACCGTCTTCGGTCATCGGCAGCTTAACCACAATGTTTGGAGCCCATTCTGCAATATCAAAGGCTTCGATCAGCATCTCATCCGACGATGTCCCAATAACCTCCGCACTGATCGGACCATGGACAAAGCCGGCAATTTCCTGAATCACTTCTTTGAAATCGCGTCCTTCCTTCGCGATCAGAGAAGGATTGGTCGTTACTCCGTCGACAAGGCCCAGCCTTGCAATCCGTTTTATTTCCTCGATATTGGCCGTATCCAGGAAAAACTTCATAGTTGCCCGCCAAAAAACATCTGAATCTCGCGTTCCGCGCTTTCTACAGAATCGGAGCCGTGCACGATATTGCTCTCCACGCTTAGCGCAAAATCTCCGCGAATTGTACCGGCATCAGCATCCGACGGGTTCGTTCGACCGATTAACGCACGGGCATTTTTAACCGCGCCAGGGCCTTCCCAGACCATGGCGAAAGAAGGACCGGAAGTAATGAACTCGACAAGTTCGCCGAAGAACGGCTTCTCCGCGTGTTCGCTGTAATGGCGCTCTGCCAAAGGCGTATCGATCTCGATCAGCCTCGCCTGTATGAGCTTAAAGCCTTTGTGCTCGAATCTTGCTACTATGCTGCCAATTAATCCACGTTTCACACCATCGGGCTTTACCATGACAAAGGTTCGTTCCATTCCCATTCCTTCTTTCATTCCTAGTTTATTTGCGCAAAAGAGGTTTGTTCGGCAGATGATGCAGCGACTTCACGTACCGCACGGTACGGGTCTGCGCCCGCATCACCATCGAATGGGTCTCCGCCCGCTGGTCCGGCATATACCGAACTCCGCCGAGGAATTCACCGGGCGTTACGCCGGTTGCTGCGAAGATCACGTCTCCGGTGCCTACCATGTCGTTAATCGCCAATATTTTGCGAGGATCCGTCAGCCCCATAGACACGCAGCGTTCAAACTGCTCCTCGCTTTCAGGCATCAGCCTGCCTTGAATCTCGCCGCCCAGGCATTTAAGCGCGGCTGCCGCAAGCACGCCTTCTGGCGCCCCGCCCGAGCCTACATACAGATCGATGCCCGCTTCCGGAAAAGAAGGCGCAAGCGCTCCCGCAACGTCCCCATCCGATAAAAACTTGATGCGGACACCTGCTTCTCTCAGCTCGCGGGTCATATCCGCATGGCGTTCGCGGTCCAGGATCATAACAGTCAGGTCCGTGATCGGCTTATCTAACGCAAGTGCCGCCTTTTCCAGCGTAATGCGTATCGGGTCCTTCAGCGACAGCTTGCCCGCCAATTCCGGACCAACCGCCAATTTCTCCATATACATGTCTGGCGCGTGAAGGAGCTGGCCTTTTCCCGCAACGGCAAGTACAGCCATCGCATTGTTCAGGCCTCTGGCAACAATCTCCGTCCCTTCGAGCGGATCTACTGCCACATCGACCTCCGGCCCTAACATGCTGCCAACCTGTTCACCGATGTAAAGCATCGGTGCTTCATCCATCTCGCCTTCACCTATTACTACCGTACCACGGATTGATACCGTATCAAACATGCTCCGCATCGCTTCGGTTGCTGCGCCGTCGGCGCTGTTCTTGTCTCCCCGGCCCATCCAAGGGGAGGCGGCAAGCGCCGCAAGTTCCGTGACTCGAACAAGCTCTAAAGACAATTCGCGTTCTAACATAATTGGGCATCCTCTCATACGTATTGCCATTTTTATGCAATAAATACGTTGGCGGCGCTTTTTTTGTTATGGATAATCAAGATAATTGCTCAATAATAAGTCCTGCTGTCTCTTCAATCGCCCGATTCGTAACATCTATAACCGGGCAGCCTAATGCCTCCATCACGCTGGATGCATAGGCCAGCTCTTCCATAATGCGCTCCTTTGAAGCATATTGCGCGGACTCCGGGAGACCAAGCGTCTTAAGGCGCTCGGTCCGAATGTGCAGCAAATGCTCCGGCTGCATCGTAAGCCCGACAATAAGTCTGCCAGGTGCCGGCACCAGCTCCGCAGGCGGTCTTACCTCCGGCATTAACGGCAGATTTGCCGTCTTAATGCCTTTATGGGACAGGAAGATGCTCAGCGGTGTCTTGGAGGTGCGTGATACGCCAATCAGGACGACCTGGGCCTGCATCAGCCCTCGGGCGTCTTTGCCGTCGTCATATTTGACCGCAAATTCAATAGCATCCATCCGGCGGTAATAATCATCATCGATAGAATGAAGCAGTCCCGGCTTGCGCTTCGGCGAGCTGCCGAACGTATCTACAAACGCCTGCATCATCGGGCCCATCACATCGACCGCTCTTACTCCCCAGCGGAAGGACTCCTCCTTCATCAGCTCGCGCAGCTCCGGCTGAACAAGCGTATAGCTGATAAAGCCTCCGGTTCTGGCCGCTTCCGCGACAATCTGGATAACTTCCTCTTCGGTCTTCACATGGCCAAACCGTTTAATTTTGACATGATCGGATGCGAATTGCCGCAGTGTCGCTTTCGCGACGGCCTCCGCGGTCTCCCCTACCGCATCTGAACAAACGTAGATGATTTGCTCTGACATATGCTCCTAATCCCCCAGTTCCGCAGCTGTTGCAATATCCGACATAAGCCGGATAATGTTCGATTTCGATACCCATCCGCTAATATCCGGTCCGCCTTCTCCAGGTACAATGACCGGCAGGCAGTCAACTTGATGGAGCATCATCTTTCGAATCGCATCCGAAACGGATTCTTCAGGAACAAGCGTGACGATATTCGGGTAACGCGTCATGACCATGCTGACCGGAACGGACACGGCACCGGCGTTTCCGAGCGTCATTTTGAGCAGATCCTTTGGCGTCACGATACCTGCGAGCTTCTTCTGTTCATTAACGACCAGCAGCGTATTGGCGTTTTCGGTGAACAACGTGATGACCGCATCATGGACGGACAACATCTCCGGGATATTGACCGGAACCCCTTGAATCTCCTGTACCTTGATATTGTCGAAGCGCTGCCGCGCTGCCGTATCATCGGTTGCACGGTAAGCTTCGCCGAGAAAATACCCAACCTTCGGCTTCGCATCCAGAAGGTTCAGCATCACAAGCAGCGACAAGTCCGACCGCAGCGTCGGACGGCTGACGCCCATATATTCCGCAAGCTGTTCCCCTGTAATGGGCGCATGCTTTTTAACTAGCTCTAGCAGTTCTAGCTGGCGATTCGATAGCTGGATAACGATTCACCCTCTCATCCTTTTTATTACACATATTTACCTATATATCCATCATTATTCGGAAATAATATAACACATATATATTTAAGACACAATATATGTTCGCTCATGTTTTAATTGTGCTCTATTTATGGGCGATAAGCCATCATACATGAGACAATATGAAAGACAGCCTCCCCGATGTTATCGGAGAAGCTGTCTTCTCTTCTTCTTCAATATTAGGCCTATTATTCCAGGCACAGCTGAACGAGATCATTCACATCGGCCGTTGCTAGACATACGGTGGTGTCAGCGGCACCATAATAGATTTTGACCTCGCCTGTTTCTTCTAGAATCATCCCGCCGGGGAAAATCACGTCGTTGCGGAAGCCTCCCTCCACCTCATAGCTCGCTTCCGGCGACAGGAGAGGCGTTCTGCTCATGCCAACGATTCGGCTTGGATGATGGAGATCGAGCAGCATAATACCCGCTGTATACCGTTTCTTCCAGGAGGGCTCCCAGCCGTTCTTGCCTCTTGCCTGATCGATATCAACAGCGTGGAACGTTGTAAGCCAGCCCCGGCTCGTCCATATGGGAGGCGCTGCCGGTCCCACCTTGTCGTTGGCGAATGGAACATGCTCAACCGCCAGCAATAATTCCGAGCCGCCCCAATGCTTCAGATCCGGTGATTCGGAGACCCATGTATCAAACCGGTCTACGCCTCCACGGCTGTAGATGGTAAACGGTCTCTCCAGCCGCACATATTTCCCCCCGATCTTCTCCGGAAACAATACCATGTTGCGAAGATCCGGCGTAGACAGGCTCAGAATTTCGAACCGCTCGAAATCGTCCGTTACAGCGATACCACCCCTTATGCCATGCTTTGTATCAACTGCAAAGCACATATAGCAGCGGCCGTCCAGAACCGTGAGTCTCGGATCATAAGCCCGAATAATCTCTTCATCGTGCAGCCTAAAGATTGGCTTCGTTCCGACTTCCCAGCGGATGCCATCGGAGCTGTAGGCAATGCCAAGATCGGTCGTCGAATGAGGGGCAAGACTTTGTTCTTCCACGGAGCCATAATCGTTACGGAATACCATCACGTATTTCCCATTGAACTTGGTCACGCCGGCATTAAACGTCAGTGCCGTCGGATACGGAACATTGCCGGCACTGAGAATCGGATTGCTCGCGTGCCGATGAATAAAAGAGCTGGATTTGAATAGCTCTGCTGCGGGTATATACATTACTCGATCGTCTCCTTCGTTGCGACTTCCACCTCGAAGTCCATCATCAATCCATAATCGATCAAATCAAATCCTTCCGCCAGCGGCGGACCATAAGCCGGCGTGCGCTTCCAGAAGGAAGGCCAGGCAACATTTCGCGGTTTGGAAGGATCGAAATGGGGTCCAAGCAGGTTCCTGAAACCGCCCGCCAGTCTGACCATAATCTCGTTGTCCGCACCCGGGATGACCCGGTCGGTTATATCAAGCTCCTGACTTCGGTCCAGACCGAGCATTCCCGCAACTTCTCCGTTAACATGCACCGTTACAATACTCCCCCGCCATTCCTTCATACGAATAGTCGTCTGAAGAGCCGATGCAGGTACATTCACTATCTTGCGATAATTGACCGCCGAGCCATAGAATGGATGTCCTTGATTTTTCCACGAGCCAATTCCCAGTGTCGATGGTCTGTCGATAATCCATTGGCCGTCAGCATCAATTACGCTGAATTTGCCCGTCAAGTACACCGCTTCGATCTCCATATGAATAGAAAATGGCCGCCCTTCAAGCTGGATGACATTCTCTCCTTCCCTCACCAATGCCGATATATCCGCCTGCCCCATATGCACATCAAGTCTGCTGTTGCCGGACCTGATCTCGACCTTCAGCCCATTTACGGAAATACGGTAAAGCTCGGGACGTTCTACTATTAGAGCTAACTGATCCGGCAATCCTTTTGACCCGATGCGGAAGCGGTATTCCACGATGATGCCCGTCCGCTTGTCAAAATCCTCTTCCCGGTCAAGCAGCCGTCTCTTGAACTGTATGCCATTATCCCACGGATTGGATGGAAACCCGTGATGCTCGAACGCTAACCGGCCCGCTTGAAGCGCGCTGATTCCAGCATAAGTATTCGTCCCAACGGTCAAATCGCAATAGAGAATAGGCATGATATTATCTTCTTCAGGCTCTATGATAAGTTGAGTTCCTTCTAATTGTTGATGGGTGAACTTAGAATTAGCAGCTTCAGAGCCGCTGACGATAGGCTCGGCATAACCAGCTTCCTCCGTATAAACCCGAAGCAGCAATGAGCCAGAGCCGGGTAATCGGACATGTATGGCGGTAAGCCTTTGTCCTTCCGCGTCTTCTGTCACGTTCCCGGTTGAGGTAATCTCTCCACGGAAAGGATCCAACACCTCAATACGACCTCCATGCCGAAGGAGCAACTCATCCTCAAATTCGTGTATAGAGCTGTTCGCAAAAAACAGCGTCATGCTGCCATCGTCCAATTCTCTTCGCAGATGAGCGAGCCGGGGATGCTCCGCACGACCAGACCGCCACAGCAGCGTTGGACAAAGCCGGCTTCTTATACCATTATCCAGTGCTTGGAGGCTGTCCGCCTGCAGCCAGCCCAAATGTCCGGTTAACTGCTCGGAATGCCAAGCTTCGCCATCCAGCCTTTCCGGTATCGCCCCATAGGATAACGTTAATCCGTTCATATTCATAAACTGCTCAAGCAAGGAAACGGTAGTGCGTTTCATGTTCAACATCGCCGGGGGCACAATAACCGCCTCATACGCCCGATTCGCGATCACAAACTTGCCGCCTTCGGCCGATCCATGCCGTTCTATAATCGTTTCGTCTCCAAAGTCGAAATCCCAGCCGCGATCAGCCAGCCACTGCGTCAGTTCCCGTGTCCTCTCGACTCCAAGTTTGTAGGCATCATTTGACTCCAAGTCCTTTGGCGCGAACAAATACGAGGACGTCGTCGGATTCAGGACTAGAATGCGGTTACGGGTCTTCCCCTCAGCGAGAATCGATGACACTCTAGCAAAATAGTCCGCAAGCGTCTTCCATTCTTCCCACCACGGCTGGCGCCAATCAAAGGATTGCGGATGGTCCCGCTTGCGCGCACCTATGATGGACGATTGTGTGAAATGCGGCGTTAAGGCATTGATTCCATGTGCATACAGCCAATCTCCGATCCGTTTGTAATCCTCAAACGAGGAATCCCACCCGCCTGCACCAAAGGCTTCGCATAACACGCGGTCCCGATCAAATTGATTAGCGGCGCTCTGCGCTTCACGGATGCAGACAAGCATATGCGCCGAGTTATCCGGCGACTTGCGATCCGGACGGTGCATCTCGGACCTCAGCATATCGATAGCCGGCCAATGCATGTATTCATACATCGACATGACAGAAGGTGAAGACCGGTTAAACGGATGCGGCCAGTTATGCTCCACATAGTGGCCGGTATAAGCCAAGTTGTTGCGCTCGCACCATTCCGAGATCGGGCGGACCGAATTGTCCGTCCATAACGCCTGCAGCGTGCAATAGTAATCGTAACGCACGAGACGCGGATCCTTTGGTTTTAAAGGGTATATGGCCTCCTCGAAAAGACAAGGCAAATAGTCGAATAACGAATAGCCATTGCGCTTCTCGAACTCGCCTGCAAACCAATACGTAAAGGGCAGGAACGTCGCCCCGTCTTGAAACAGGTTGCCTGGCGAAATTTCCGGTTCGTCCGTAAATAGCGCCGGAATAACGCTGCCGAAGTGTTCCCCGAACCGTTCGCGGTAAGCCTCATGCGTCGTCTCCAGGAAGCGGCGCGTAACCTCCGGCCGCAGCACATCCGCATAAGCGAAACCGCCAAGCCAGCCGTTTGCTTCAGGTGTTCCAAGCTCGAACAGCCAGAAGAAATCGCCATGCTGCTCCCATTCCGAAACGGGAAGCAGCGTCACATCGCGCGCTATGATCCAGCTGTCTTGCTCCGCAGCATGAAGCATGGCGAAGGCGCGAATCGGATGACCAGGGATAGTTAGCATCAGCGACTGATGCCTCCCGAGTTCGGCGAGCTGATCCCGGCCGTAGCTTGTGTAATGCACACAGTTCGCGAGGCAATCCGGCAATTCAGAAGGCACATGTCCTCCTGCAAAGCCGGAAGGATACGAATTCTCGTCGTAAATGGACAGCTGCAGGCCAAGAGCCTTTGCTTCATCCAATGCCGCTCTCCACAGCTCGAACCAGGCCTCGGACAAATATTCAATGGTCAGCCCTGGTCTCGGGTGAGCAAACGCTCCCCCAAAGCCGTGGGAAGCCAGTTCTCTGAGCTGCTGCCGGGCACGCTCCGGTGTTAGGTCATCGTTCCACACCCAGAAGGCGATAGGCCGATGTTCGTTCAACGGCTCCTTAAACTTTTCCATGCGTCTGTTGTTCATCATCCCTTAATCGCTCCTGCCGTAATTCCGTTTATGATAAACCGTTGTGCCAGTAAGTAGATCACAACCATCGGAAGCACAATCATGCAGATTCCTGCAAACAACAGCGACCAGTCGTTACTGTACATCCCTTGGAATTTCGATATTTGCACGGTAATGGTCATCTTCTTGTCATCGGGCAGGAACAGCACCGGCATGAGGAAATCGTTCCAGACCGAGAACAGATTAAGCACGCATAGCGTCGTTAGCGCCGGCTTGAGTAAAGGCAAGACGATGCGGAAGAACGTCTGGAAGATTCCGCAGCCATCGATGAGAGCTGCTTCCTCCAGCTCACGCGGTACGCTCTTGATAAAGCCAACAAGCAAAAACACGGAAAATGGAGCGGTTAACGCTAAATAAATCATCATGATGCCGTGGTAAGAGTTATATAGACCGAGGTCGACCATCATTTTGTACAGCGGAATCATCGTCATCTGGAACGGAATAATCATTCCCGCCAGAAAAAGCATGTACAGGAACGAATGGAATCGGTTCTTCCGCCTGACGATTGCGTAAGCGGCCATGGAAGTCATCGCGGCACTAAGCACGACAGATACACAAGCGATTAGAACGGTATTGCTGACTGATCTGAAATAATGCATCGTATCGTACGCTGTCGCAAAAAACTGGAATGTAATTTCCTTTGGAAATCCAAACGGATTAACAGCCAGCTCCGGCTTGCTCTTCACCGCGCTGAATACGACAAGTATAATCGGATAAATCTCGATGAGGGCAGCAAGCCACAAGAGACCCATGCCGATGATCGCTGTTGTACGGGACAAATAGCTTCTCACATCTCTACCTCCCTTCTGCGAAGAAGGGTAACCATCGTAACCGATAAGAGCAGAATGCAGAGGAACAGGACAATCGACAGAGCTGATCCGTATCCCCACTCGATGCCATTGTAGAAGCCAACCTTATAGATAGTTGAAGCGATGGATTCCGTCGCAAATCCCGGGCCTCCGCCTGTAAGCGAGTAAATCTGGTCAAATAATTTCAAATTGCCGATCAGGCACAGAATCATGTTAATCGTGAACGAAGGAGCGATAAGCGGAAACGTGATGCTCGCGAATTTTCTCCATCTCGAGGCACCTTCTACATCGCTGTATTCATACAAATCTCGTGGCACGCCCTGCAAGCCTGCAATATAGATCACCATCGAAAAACCGAGATTCTGCCAGCTGGACACGAAGACGATCATCCATCTCGCCACGGAAGGATCGCCAAGCCAGCTCATCTTCAAAGCGTCCAGATGAAGAAATTCGAGTACGTTATTCAAGGCACCGATATTCGGCTCCAGGATGAATCCCCATACGTAACCCATGACGAGTCCGCTGAAAATATGAGGCATAAAGAACATCGTCCGCAGGGCATTGACGCCCCGAAAAGCACGAACGAGAAGCAGTGCGGCAAGCAGCCCTAAGCCATTCTGTACTATCGTGATCGATACCGTGTACTGCAGCGTGTTTCGGAAGGATGCCAGAATCAGGCGATCCTGGAACATCGCGCGAAAGTTGTCTAATCCAATAAACGTGCTCGTAACGCCGTCCCAATCCGTAAGCGAATAATAAGTTGCGCTTAACGTCGGAAGGAGCAGGAAAATCAGGTAGAACAGCAACGCCGGGAGCACGAATAGGAGCCATATGCCGTTTATTTTCCATTTTTGCCGAAGGTTTGTTTGCATCTCTCCTACTGCCTTTCTCTCCCCGGGTATAGGAAAACCGGCGCGCTCTTAATCTCACGCGCCGGTTTTCACCCTGGAGCTTGTTGTATTATTTACTTAGCGCTTTAGCATTCGCGTCATCCAGATCGCTGATGAACTGATCAATCGTTGTTCCGTCGGCAACAAGAGACTGCAGGTTCTGCGCGATGTTGAACGTCGAGCCGGAAGGGAAATAATAGCCGTTCGACCCAAGCCAATCCGGCTGTACAATACCTGCAGCCATCGCATCCTGTACGTCCTTCAGGAATGGATCGTTTGTCTGCACCTTCGAGCTCGTCGGAATACCTTTCAGATCATCAACGACAAGTGCCTGAATCTCCGGGCTCAAGTAATACTGCATGGCAAGCTTTGCCGCATCCACATGCTTGGAATTCGCGCTTATCATCATGCCGTTATCGGCGCTTGTAGGCACTACGGTCTTCTCGCCAGCAGCGTTAAGCGGCAGAGGGAAATATCCGATTTCCGCTTCCGGACTTGCGTTCTTCATGTTCGTGAACTGCCAGGTGCCTGTAATGAACATCGCGGTTTTGCCAAGCGCGACCTGTTCGGCCGCTACGTTCGGATCCGTGCCCAGAATGCCCTCCTGGTAGTACCCTTTGTCTCTCCATTCTTGCTGAAGCTGCAATACCTTCGTCATATCCTCCTTGATCTCGCTATACTTCATGGAACCATCGGCGAGCTTCTTGCGGATCTCCATGTCCTTCGCGTTCACGTATTGGCCAAACGCAATGAATGGAATAATCTGCACCTGAGTTAGCGACTTGAAGGCCGCTTCGATTGGCGGGATGCCTGCCGCCTTGAACTTATCAGCCACAGCCGTAAACTCATCGATATTCGTTGGGATTGTAATACCTTTGTCCGTAAACGTCTTCTTGTTGTACAACACGCCCAGTGCGTTAGAGGTTACCGGCACATAGTAGAGCTTGCCCGATGTATTCTCTTTGCGGTCAGTAATGACGGATGGCATGAAGTCTGCGATTTCAGGCAGATCGGACAGATCAACAAAGTCCTCCGGTTTGATTGCCACCTTCTCGAAGCTCATAAACAGGTTGCGGTCGATGCCATGCGTCATTACAAGATCAGGCATGTCGTTCGCCGCGTACTTCGTCTTGAACGCAGCCGGATAGTTATCGCTTGGTACATTCTGCATGTTAATCGTAATGTTGTATTTATCCTTCAAGCCTTTGATCCACGCATCGGTCGATTTGCCCATCGTCGCGTAGTTCCATGTCAGATAGCTTAAGGTGACGGGCTCTTGCTCTTCCTTCGGATCGGAAGCATTGCTGGCCGGCGCGTTGCTGGCCGTGTTTGCCGATGGAGATTGGCTGGGTTTCGAATTGCCATTGTCGTTGTTGCCGCATGCCGCGACAGGTAAAGCGAGCATGGCGAGTGCCAGGGAAAGCATAAGCGGTTTTTTGACGTGTAACATGCATGACCCTCCTTTGTATTTAACACGCGGCTATTTGCGGCCGCTGCTTTATGTTCCTCATTATAGATGGACATCGCTCCGTAATCAGTCCACGCATTTTACTAGTTGAGGTGCACTTTTTTTACTGGAGCATGCGGAATAAAAAAAAGATCCCTTCTTGGCGAAGGAATCCCGGCCGCTCAGCCGCCGCCAAAACTCAGGCCTTGCGATTTCGGTATTCGGTTGGCGTGCAGCCGTAATGCTCCTTGAATTTTTTGAAAAAATACTTCTCGCTCATATAACCGGTCATCTCCGAGACAGCGCTCATTTTGAGCGTTGGGTCCTTGAGCAATCTCGTTGCAGCTTCCAGCCGAAGGGTATTCACATAATCATTAAACGTCTGGCCCGTCTCGTTCTTGAAAATACGCGACAAGTATGCGGGATTGAGGAAATAGCGTTCTGCAACACCGCCCAGCGTAATCTCTTCATGGAAATGCGTACCCAAGTATTCCACAATCTCTTCCACGCCTCTGTAAGAGCCTGTCTTCTTCCGCGAAGAAAGGTAATCAATTGCCGCTATTACAATTCGCTGAACATCCGCGCTCAGCTCATCAACCGTAAGCCGCGTGCTCCTGATTGTATTCTCTGCATTCCCGATCCCAAGCCCGTTAATCGATGCCTGATAGGGGCTTAATGCCTGATTAATTGCAAAGATAAGCCCAAGTGCCGTACTCCGTATACTCTGCGGGTGCAAGGCAGCATTCCTCTTCATCTCCTCGAACAGCCCCGCCACAAGTGCTACAGCCTGCCCTTTGTACTGATTGCCGACATAATATAGAAGCGCCTTCTCCTTGTCGTTCGGGTAAATATAATATTCGTTCCGGCTGCTCACTTCGTCGAAATGGGTTACCCGGCTTGCATGCACCAGCTCTGCATTCTGGACGGCCTCACACGCCTGGACATAAGAACGATGAATATCCGTCAATTCCGTAAATTCGCGGCCGATGCCGATGTTGAGCTCAAACTGCGTTGCCTGCTTCACCGTATCAATGATTAACCGGCAATCTTCATAAAGGGAAGCCATATTGGTCTGATCCTCTTCCTCGTCCAGGCCTTTTAGCAGGATCAGTTCATTGTCTTTTCCGATATTTCTGAATAGGATTGTTCTCGGATATTTGCGAAACAGTTCGCCAATAACGTTGGCCAGCACAAAGTGGGCCAGATCCTTATCCTGCTTGTACCGCCGGGCAGATATTTCTCCGAAATTCGCCACCTCGATTGCCAATACAGCCGTTCTCGGCCAATCCAGCAGAATGTCATGCCTGCGCAAAGCATTCTCAATCTCCTTGGAATCGGAAGCTGTACTCGTAACGAGCCGGGTCAGAACCTTCTCCTTTGAGAGCAGCTCGCTCAAGTTCGCCTTCCGGTACAAATCTACATAATCTGCCTGCCTTTCCCTTTCATGAAGGAGTTTATCAACGGCGCGCTCCAGCGCTGACATTAAAGGCTCTGTCTCGATCGGCTTCAGTATATATTCGAACGCTCCAAAGCTGAGCGCCTTGCGCGCATATTCGAAGTCGGAGTAGCCGCTGATCACGATAATCAGCACATGGGGAAATTCGGCGTGCAGCAGTTCCATTAACTGGATACCATCCATCGCAGGCATTCGGATATCGGTAATAACGATATGCGGCTTGCGCTCGCGGATCAGCTCCATCGCGGAGATGCCGTTTCTCGCTTCTCCCGCCAGCTCAATGCCAAGGGCCTTCCAATCCGCCTGCTTACACAGGCTTATCCGCGTCCATTCCTCGTCATCTACAATAAGCGCTCTAATCATCGCAATCGATTGCCTCCTTTTAGCCGGTTACCGGCAGATCAATGATCACCCGTGTCCATTCGCCCGGCGAGCTTTCGACCGTAATGCCGTACTCATGGCCATAAATAATCTGAATTCGTTTATGAATGTTCTTCAAGCCAACCCGATTATGACGGTACTTTTCTTCGGAAAAGGATTCCTCACCGAGTTCCCTATCCTCTCGTAAGCTGCGCATCAGGCGCTCCAATTGCTCATTCGTCATGCCAATTCCGTTATCCAAAACCTGGATACGCACGCTATCCTCCAAACGGGAGCCAGACAGCCGGATGCTGCCGTTGTCTCCCTTTGGTTCAATGCCGTGAACAATCGCGTTCTCCAGAATGGGCTGGAGGATAAGCTTGATAATCGTGCAGTCATAGATATCCTCATCGAGGCTTAATTCGTAATCAAGATATTCCCGGAACCTGATTTTCTGAATTTGCAGGTAGCATACCGCGTTCTCCAGCTCTTCGCGGATCGTTACGGTTCGCTGCTTCATATCGATATTGTACCGGAGCATTCTTGCAAGATTGCTGGAAGCGGCGCTGATCTCCGGCACTTCATTTACGATTGCCATTCCGTTGATGGTCTGCAGCGTGTTGAACATAAAGTGGGGATTCATCTGCGATTGAAGATATCGGAATTCAGCATCCTGCCTAGCGAGTGCCTCTTCGTATTTCTCCTCGATCAACTGTTTGATCGTCTTGACCATGGAGTTAAAGCTGAATACGACCTGTCCAAGCTCATCACTCGTTGGCGGCTCCAGGTCAATGTTGAAATTGCCCTGCTTCACTTGTACGATCCCTTGCTTCAACGTGTGAATCGGCTTGAACAGCCGCTTGGAAAACAGATAAGCAATCACGATTGTGATTAAGAGGGCTACCGCGGCCAAAGCAAGGCTGAACAGCAGCAGCTTGTCCCTGTCCTTCTGAATTTCGGAGAAAGGAGTCAGCGTAAGCGACTTCCAGCCCGTAATACCGATCGTGCCGTAGGTCAGCAAATATTTCTTCCCGTCGACCCGCAAGTTCAGCATGCCTTGAGGCGAGGATGCCACCTTGCTCCGCGCTTCTTCACTTAACCCCTCCCCGCTGCTTAGCGGACCATCCGCGAACAATGTCTCCCCGCCACCGTCCAGAATCATGACACCGGTTTCAGAGCTCAAATCAGCTTTGTCCACGATTGATTGAATCGCATCCATAGACAGATCAATCAGAATAACGCCGTAAGAATCATCTTTGTTTGTATCGAAACGCTTCAGAATACGAGAGAAGGAGATGACCTTCTCGGCATCGTGCAATTGGAAAGGATCATGCGGCGCGGAAATGATCGTGCTGCCGCCTGCCGCAACGGTCTGAACAAACCAGTCATCCTGCTGCGGATTATAATCGGGGTCAACGATTCCGTTCACCGCATAGGAGATCTGTTTGCTAGGGGAGACGTAGATATAGATACTATTAAAATCCGGCCGGAGATTGAGCAGCCGTTGATAGAAGGTCTGGGTTAATTGCAGAGTACGGTATTCATCTGTCAGGCCGCTATATTCGGTCGACGAGAGGAAGTTTGAATTTTCCGAGTCCAGGTCGTTATAAATGGACATGATAATCCGATCCACTTGGTCAAGGTTCGACTTGAAGCCTTCATCGATCCCCTTTACTAGCCGGGAAGCATTTTCGGAGGCCTGTTTTTCATAAATGTTCTGAGAATAGGTATAAGAAGCGAACAAGCTGAGGGCAAGAATAAGGAGTACAATAACAATTACGCCGTAGAAAAATTTATTGAAAACGCTAAGGCTGGAGATTGATCGAGTCAATTGCCTCATGCCAGTTTCCCCCTAGGTCCTTCGATCCGTTTTGATATCAACATAATCGATCATTCGAAATCTAGCAATAGCCAAATAAAAAGGCGTATCATCCGCATAGATGATACGCCTTGAACCGCTATAACCTGTTGCTTACTCCGTGAGCTCCAGGAACAAGTCGATATCCTTCGTCGTAAGCTCGACGGCTTCGCGCCAGAAATCAGCTTCTTCGAGGTTGACGCCAAGATGCTTCTGCGCCAGCTCTTCTACCGTCATTCGGCCCGTGTCACGCAATAGCTGCACATAACGCTCGGCAAATGCCGGCCCTTCCTGCTGCGCGCGGGCATAGATGCCAGCGCTGAACAAGTAGCCAAACGTATACGGGAAATTATAGAACGGCACGCTTGTAATATAGAAGTGCAGCTTCGACGCCCAGAAATGCGGATGCACTTCGCCAAGCGCCCCGCTGAACGCCTCACGTTGCGCTTCAACCATGATATTGTTCAGCTTCTCTACCGGAACAACGCCTTTTTTCCGCTCGTCATAGAACCTTGTCTCGAACAATACCCTCGCATGAATGTTCATGAAGAATGCTACCGCGTTCTGGATTTTATCCTCGAGCAGGCCCAGCTTCTCTTCCTGATCCACAGCCGTCTTCATCGCCGAATCCGATACAATCAGCTCTGCAAACGTCGAAGCTGTCTCCGCAACGTTCATTGCATATTCCTGCGACAACGCCGGCAGATCGTCCATCACATATTGATGGTACGCATGGCCAAGCTCATGGGCAAGCGTCGACACATTGTCCGATGTGCCTGAGTAAGTCATGAAAATCCGCGTTTGACGGCTTTTCGGGAATGAGGTACAGAAGCCGCCAGGGCGTTTGCCCGCACGGTCTTCCGCCTCGATCCAGCCATCCCTGAACGCCATCTCGGAGAAATCGGCCATATCCGGACTGAATTTGCGGAACTGCTCCACGATAAACTTCGCACCTTCGTCGAAGCTGATCGTGCGTGCGGAGGAGCCCAGCGGTGCGCTGACATCATGCCAATCCAGCTTCTCAAGGCCAAGCAGTTTCGCCTTGCGCTCCAAATAACGGACAAGCTTCGGCTTGCCTTCGTTGATAGCCGACCACATGGCGTTAAAGGTGGCTTCGGTCATCCGGTTAATTTGCAAAGGTTCTTTGAGTACCGATTCCCAGCCCCGCTTATCATACAGCTTCAGACGGAAGCCAGCCAGACGGTTAAGCGAATCCGCGCACAGCTCCGCGGCATCGCCCCACTCACGCTCCCACTCGCCAAACGCGCGGACACGGACCGAACGGTCGCCGTCCGAGAGACGGTTGAACATCTGACCTGCGGACAACACCTTCTCTTCGCCATTCTCGCCGATATCTGTGAACTTTGCTCTCGATACGATCAGGTCATAAAGAGCTCCCCAGCCATGATAACCGTCAACGGCCAGGTCGCCGGCGAGCGCTTCAAGCTCAGGAGCAAGCTTCTCTTTGGCCAGCTCGCGGCGTTCGGACAAGCTAAATGCGACAGCCGCCAGAGATTCATCCGCCATTAAAGCCGCCCACTTGTCGTCGCTGATCTGACGAAGCTCATTATCGTAACGCGTTAATGCTCCGAGCAGCTTGGCGCTGATCGTTTTGACCCGGTCGCTGAGGCCATTGGCAGCCGAGTCTTTCATATTTTGTGCCTGCAGGCATTCTACGAATGATTCCGATTGACGCAGACGAATCAGCACAGACTGAATAATCGCTGTCGTCTCAGCAATTTTAAAATTTGTTTCTGATGAACCCTCAGACAACAAACGGTCCAGCTCGGCAACATCCTTCTCGATGCCATTCAGCTCATCAGCGAAAGCGGCCGAAGTCGAGCCTCCTTCATAAAACGTCTCCAAATCCCATTTCATCGGATAATTCCCTGTCGTCATTCCGCCGTCCCTCTCCTTCACCATATTTTGGCTATGTAAGCCTGCAAAAGAAAAAAACCGCCACAAAAAGATCGACAAATAAATTTGCGCAATCTTGCTTCAGCGGTGTATAACTTAATTATATCCAGATTGGAGGAATAACACCATGTCACAACCGTTGCAAATTTCACCCGAAACAGCAATCAAGCTGTCCAAGCAGCTTGGCGTGCCACTCGAGCATTTGATGCATATGCCTAAACATATATTATTGCAAAAGCTGACTGAACTGGCAAAAGCGGAAGCAGAGGCGGGTACGCCGTCTAAATCCGCTGATTCTGAGGAGTCCTCCTCATGATCCCGTTTGAGAAAACATGGCCGTACGACATCATTATGAAGGATGTGTACGTTTCAAGCTGCCCCTTCTGCAGCAGCGAGAATGTTCTGATCCCGCTTCGCATCCGTGAGATCGAAGAGATCCAGCATGGCAAGAAAAAGCTCCTTGTTTTTCCTTGCTGTCATAATAAAGTCACGGTCCTTGATATGGACCATGACTATATGCTGACGGATCAGCCGCTTCGCAAGCTGAGACATTAACGAGCGGACAAGCCTGTTAAGCCGTCGTCTGCACGGGAGAATCTCCCGTCTGGGCGGCCGGCGATACCGGCTGTCCCCGCTCCAGCTGTTCACGGATAAGCTGCCATTGCTCCCGGCTCCGCCGAATCATGGCTTCATCCATAATGCGCTTGTCGCTGACGATACGCGAGAACCATTTGACCGCTTCCGTCAATTCACCTGTACGCCGGTTAAGCTCCCCGATAATATACATCAGCTTCGCATTATTTAATTGCGATCCTTCTTCCTCATATACCTTGATATATGCCTGCATGGCGAACCGCAAAAACCGCTGCTCTTCCTGCTGATTGCCTTCATAACGGTATAACCATGCGATGTGATGCAGAATCCCTGCGATCACCCGGTGCTTCTCTTCAATAGCTTGCGAGGTTAATAAGGCCAGCTTGTACACCTTCATCGCTGCGGCTGCATCCCGTTCACCGCCATAATCGCACTTCTTCCAGCGTGAACCAATCTGCTCGTGATAATCTTTCTTTTGCCGCTCGGAAAGCCGGCCTACACCATTCTCTGTTGTTGCAAATCCGCAAGTCGGACAGACCCGGACCACATAAAAATCCGGATTCGCTTCCGACCGGTAATAACCGCAAAAATCAGAATCTACTGACACCGCTTTTTTAAAGCTTGGGCGGACTCTTGATGTCGTAAAGATGGTCTCACAGCAAATGCAATTCATCTTTATCTGATAGAGCGGCTCCATACCAATCCCATCTCCTATTCGGGTGTGTTCACAAAATGGTGGGCAGGACCTGATAGTCTTTCAATAATGTACGCTTGCAGCTCTTCATCCAGTCCGGAAACTTCCTGCAGCGCCCGCTTCATGCAATCGAGCCAAGCTTCAGCGTGCTTCGGTGTTATCGGAAAAGGCATATGCCGCGCCCGCATCATTGGATGGCCGTATTCGTCGGAAAACAGCGCAGGTCCTCCAAAAAACTGCGTCAAAAACATAATCTGCTTCTCCATAACGGGGATGATATTTTCCGGAAATAGTGGACCGAGCAGCTCATGCGCCTGTACCTTAGGGTAAAAAGACTCAACAATTCGTCTTAAAGTCTCAGCTCCGCCAATTGCTTCATAAAGGCTTATATTCCTATTCATCGTCAATTTCATCTCCATAATGTAGGTATTTAGTATTATATCACAAAAAAAACCCGCATCGTCACCAATGCGGGATTGTTATGAATTAGCCGAAACGATTAACCTTCGTAGTCCTCTTCTCCCGGTGCTGTCAATGATTCTCGGATGACATACACGAATGCGCAGACCAGAATGCCAGCGATTATACTCATCATCATCACTCCAAGCCTTCAAAGGTACCTCCATTGTAACATAAAAAAACGGACCGTCCAGCCCTTTTTGCAAGCGTTTTCTTAGAATTATGAAAAATATTTTTTGCCCGAAAAACCGTCCTGAAGTGATGGCTGTCCACCTTTCTTCATATACCTCTTGTAGGGGTTGTACATTCTGCTCCCCGCATGTCCAAAGGAGGACGCATCCATGCTCCGAACGCTTACCCGGCCGGCTTCGTTAACCGGTCTCGTCGCCCTGCTTATCGTCCTGTTGATGGCCGTGTTCCCAACGCAAACGCTGGAATCGGCTCTGCGGGGATTATCGATATGGTGGCAGGTCTTGTTCCCGGCCTTATTCCCTTTCTTCGTCATTTCCGAGCTGCTCCTCGGCTTCGGTATTGTTCACTTCTTCGGCAAGCTGCTTGATCCGCTGATGAGACCGTTATTCCGGCTTCCCGGCATCGGAAGCTTTGTCGTAACGATGGGCTATGTATCCGGCTATCCGGTTGGCGCAAGACTTACAGCCCAGCTGTGGGAGCAAGGGCTTGTCAAACGCGCGGAAGGAGAACGGCTCGTTGCCTTCACGACAACATCGGATCCGATCTTCCTGATCGGAGCGGTGTCGGTCGGCTTTTTCCATAACGCCGCATTAGCGCCGGTTCTTGCAGCCGCCCATTATGGCGGGGCCTTCATTATCGGTCTTCTCATGCGCTTCCACGACCGCCACGAGCCGGTCTCCGAATCCCCTAGACGATTGCAGCAGCGACGGACCTCACGGCTGGTCGAAGCAACAAAAGCGATGCATGAAGCCAGGCTTCTCGACGGCAGAAATCTTGGCAAGCTGCTGCAGGACAGCATTCAATCCGCGCTTCGCCTCATGATTGTGGTAGGCGGTCTTGTCGTTTTTTTCTCCGTGGTCATGGAGCTTCTGACCCGTGCAGGCATCGTTGAGGCGTTAGCCGAAGGACTGCGGTTATTGTTTGGCGCAGTTGGACTGCCTGCAAAGCTTGCCGATGCAACTATTTTCGGTTTATTCGAAGTAACTCTCGGAGCCAGGGCCGCAGGCGAAGCAGACACCGGACTAATGCACCAGGCTGCCGTTGCCGCATGGATCCTGTCCTGGGGGGGACTTTCCGTACACGCTCAAGTGCTGAGCTTGTTAAGCCGCACGGATCTGCGTTATATACCGCTTATGGTGGCTAGGCTGGCGCATGCCTTTATCTCTGTCGTGCTTGTTTACTTGTTATGGGGATGGCTGGCTCCTTAAACTTTTAGGCTCAGCGTTGAATTTGAAGCCATATTCCTATATCATCATTAGTAATATGCAATTGGCCGGAAGGGGTTTAAATTTCTTGAAATATGCAGTCATCGATCGTGGCGATCAATTATCGAAATCATTAGCGGAGCAATTCCATCAGCTGGCGGCAGAGCGCGGTCTTACGCGCAATGACGATACACCGGATATTATCGTGTCCATCGGCGGAGACGGGACGCTGCTCCAGGCTTTCCACAAATATGTCGACCGTGTAACCGATGTTTCCTTTGTTGGTATTCACACGGGTCATCTTGGCTTCTATGCCGACTGGAAAGCGGATGAATTAGAAATGCTTGTCACCTTGATGGCGGAAGAAACTCCCCATCTCGTCCGTTATCCGTTAGCAGAGATTGCAGTGGAAACAGACGAGCAGAATTACTATTACCTTGCCTTGAACGAATTTACGTTAAAGGGTGTTGATGCGACTTTGGTCGTACAGCTAAGCGTAAATGATGAATCGTTCGAAATGTTCCGCGGGGACGGTATTGTCATCTCCACCCCTTCGGGAAGCACCGCTTATAACAAAAGTGTCGGCGGCGCAATCGTTCATCCTTCGATCGAGTCGCTGCAAATTGCAGAGATCGCATCCATCAACAACCGCGTCTACCGGACACTCGGCTCTTCGTTCCTGCTGCCGCAGCATCATCACTGTGATATTATTTCCAAGAAGGAACAGCGCCTGCTGCTGACCATTGATCATCTGAGCTTTCAACGGACCGATATCCGTTCCATCCGCTGCAGCGTGTCTACGCGTAAAGTCAGCTTTGCCCGGTACCGTCCGTTCCCGTTCTGGAACCGCGTGCGTGATGCGTTTGTCGATATGTGATTCTAATCAAAAAAGGGCTGTCCTCAAGGTCTTTACGACCTTGGGACAGCCCTTTTCTATTTTTGCCATCAGGACTGACGGCTACCCTGCTCTTTGTGGTGCTCCTTGTTTTTGTCGCGGTCTCTTGGCTTCTGGCTAGGCTGAGCATGAACCGCAGCTTGCTCGGATGCAGCGGCTACATCCTTGTTCGCTGACGATTTTATCGGCTTCTTGCCATTTGGACGATAGCTTCTTCTGTGCTGGTCCCTACCGCCGCGATGGCCCTGCTGCCGGGCAGGCTGCTGCTGCGAGTCTTCCGCATTACGGGCGCTGCCTCTGCCGGCTGCCGCGCTTTCCCTTGCTGCCGCAGCCGCGCCAGCCAGCACGGCGTCAGCAAGCGATGCGGCTGCAGCATCCTGCTCATCCTCCGCATCCATTTTCTCCTGCACATAAGTATCCTGCTTGAGGGCTGCGTCCTGCTCCTCGCCGGCTTCTTCATCGTCCGTTGATTTCTTGATTGTGCCTGTCTTCTCCAGAACGAAATAAGGGCAGCCGAAATTGCAGTATTCATTAATATAATCCGACATTCCCGAGTAGGCGCTGTCCTTCGTCGCCTTCATATGATTGTCGCGGAAAAAGCCTTTCAAACGCAGCTGGCTATAACCCCAGTCGCCGATAATAAAATCGTAACGCTCCAATACTTCGCTGTAACGGTCCTTGAACGCATCCGCATTCCAGCCGTTACGATTTTCATGAATAAGTTCATATATTTTGCCGCCAATTTGGATCAATCCCGTTTCCCCTCTTTCGAATTCCCCAATAGAAGCTATGCGTTGCTAAGCTCGCGTTCTTGTGCGGCAGCCGCCGAATCGGTCTGTTCATGCGCATGATAAGAGCTTCTTACCAGCGGTCCCGACTCGACATGGCGGAATCCACGCTTGTAGCCTTCTTCCTTCAAGCTTTTGAATTCATCCGGGTGCACATAACGTTCGATCGGCATATGGTTTGGCGTAGGCTGCAAATATTGACCAAGCGTCAAAATATTGCAATCCACCGCGCGAAGGTCGTCCATCGCCTGCAGCACCTCTTCATACGTTTCGCCAACGCCAAGCATAATGCTTGATTTCGTCGGGATCTTCGGATTCATTTCCTTCGCACGCTTCAAGAGCTCGAGAGATCGTCTGTACTTCGCTTTCGCCCGTACGCGATTCGACATTCTCTCAACCGTCTCGATGTTATGATTCAGAATGTCCGGCTTGGCATCCATAACGACCTGCAGCGAATCCGCATTCCCCATAAAGTCCGGAATCAACACTTCTACCCGGCAGAATGGCAGCCGCTCACGAAGCGCGCGGATCGTGCCTGCAAAGATCGACGCACCGCCATCGGCCAGATCATCTCGCGCAACAGAGGTGACAACGCAATGGCGCAGCCCCATTTGCTCGGCAGCTTCCGCTACGCGCTCCGGCTCCTGCAGATCAAGCTCTGTCGGAAGTCCTGTCTTCACCGCACAGAAGCGGCAAGCACGCGTACAAATGTCGCCCAGTATCATAAAGGTTGCCGTACGGTTTGCCCAGCACTCGTAAATATTCGGGCAGCGTGCTTCCTCACAGACGGTATGAAGCGTCTTGGTGCGCATCATATCTTTGATTTCGGTGTAGTTGCCTTCGGTTGTAAGCTTTATTTTAAGCCAGTCCGGCTTTTTCAATTTTTCTTTGTTTGATTTCATCTGGAATTCCCTGCTTTCACTTTCAATTGGACAGCCGAATCTCACCGTTTATTATAGCATAGTTCGGATAAAATCCAATGATTTGCAAAACATAACGAATATTGCTTCGAGCTTTCGAAAGGGTGGAACAATTGAAACAGACTTTTTCTATTGCCCTAGCTACAATTGTCGCTTCCATGCTTATGACCGGGCAATCAAGCTATGCGAATCCGAGCATCAGCAAAGCTGAACCAGCCCAAACCCAATCATCAAGCGGGGACGTTGATCCGCTCGTCAGCAGACAACAGCTTTACGACCAACTGAGTGACGTGACCGGCATCCCATGGTACCGCCTTGCTGCCGTTGATCAATATGAGCGCACGCTGTCGAAAGCCCGTCCAAAAGCCCGTCCTCAATTGGGAAGTTTCGTTGGTATTTATATCGACGAGGAGCAATGGGCCGGCGCACTTAATCCGGACTCGTCAGATAACGTACCGGCTTCGATTCAATGGTTCAACGGCATTGGCCGCGACGGCGACGGCGACGGCTTTGCCAACCGTTCAAGCGATTTCGATTTGCTGTATTCCGTAGCGACAAGGCTTCTGCAGCATGGCGGTTCTACCGAGGATGATTTTTCAATTGGCTTATGGGAGTACTACCATAACAGCAGAGCCGTGCAGCGCATTCAGCAGTTTTCCAGCCTTTATGCCACATTCGGCCGCCTCAATCTGTTCGATCATGCGTTTCCCGTACCGGTCGGAACGAATTATTCGTACAAAAGCACATGGGGTAATGCCCGCGGCTGGGGAGGACGGCGGACCCATGAAGGAACGGATATTTTCGCTAATTACGGAATTCCCGTCCGAAGCACCTGCTTTGGCGTCGTAGAAGTGAAGGGCTGGAATCCATATGGAGGCTGGCGGATCGGCATTCGGGATCTAAACAATTATTATCATTATTACGCTCATTTGTCCGGCTTTGATAAAACGATAGGCATCGGAACAATCGTAAAGCCAGGACAGACCATCGGGTGGGTTGGCAGCTCCGGTTACGGCAAACCGGGAACACAGGGCAAATTCCCTCCTCATCTGCATTACGGAGTGTATAGGGACCGCGGTCTTATCGAATGGGCATTCGATCCTTATCCGCTGCTGAGACGGTGGGAGCAGGATGAACGGCGCCGGTTAAGAGCAAATTGATAAAAGGGGCAATCCCAAAGGCCGATGTGACCTTTCGGGATGCCCCTTTTATTTTTCCACCCTCGTTAGCCGCCGTCTCCGGCATTTCTTGCATTGGCATTGCCTGCGCTACTATCCGAATTGCTGCCGTTATTGGAAGGCAGAGGGGAATCTTCGGATTCCAGCTGCTCCTTCAGCATGCTTCCGTCCGACGGCTGGCTTACCCCTTCGCCCTTGGACATCGGCAGTGAAATATTCGGAGCATCCGGGGCAGATTCTCCAACCGGCTTGCCTTCATTATCGTAGTAATACATCGGTACATCGCCCACAACAAGCAGATAGGAGATCGGGATTTCCGTCTCTACGATCTGGGGATCGGTCTCGAACGGAACGATAATCGCCACCTCGGACACAATATGAATATACACTTCAATCAGAATCATGTTGATGCCCGCGTTTGTCTGGCGCGTATTCAGATCCACCTTCACGGCGCCAACCGGCTCGAACTTGACCGGGATCCTCGGACCGTAGGTGGAGATCAATGCACTGCCCAGGGCGTTGCCGACCGGAATATGCTCGGGAATTTCCTTCAGCTCGTCAAGCGTAGCCTGTACCGTCTTGATCGTCTCTGACCGGATCTTCGTATGCTCCGCATAGTTCAGCATAAAGCCGGATACTTTGCCGCTGCTGTTCATCTTCCAATCAATCAGCTTCTCGAATTCGGCATTATTTACAACCTCATTAGTTGTAGCCTTATTAATAGCCTGCGTCGCGACTTGCTTGATCCGAAGCTGTGCGACCTTCATAAGTGGCGGGCGAAGATGCTTCTCAATGTAAACAAGCGATTGAATTGTTCCGATAAGCAGGACGAGAATAGTGACAATAATCCACAGTTTTGTCCGACGCTTGCCCGATTTTAACCTTGTTCCTCCACTGCCGCTACCCGCCGAGCTGATACTCATCGTCTTGATGCTTCTTCCCGCCGGTCTGACCGGGCGCTGGCGGGGCTGCCACATGCCGCCCCAGCTACTGGCGGGTTTTGGTTTGCGCGGAGAGCGCCACTTGCTTGTTCCCCATGGCTTTGGCGTGCTGCCTGGAGCAGAGAGCTTGCTTCCCCAGCTGACCCGCTTCACCTTCGCAAAAGGACGATTAGACCACAGTTGCTGCCGGCTCAGGCCAAACGATCGGAGCAGCCATCCCCTTCTTCCCCATTTCGTCACGTTCCATCGCCTCCTGAAAAGAATTGCCACACGTATGACAAGATATTGGCCATTTGTGGGAATTCTTACTTCGCAAGAACAGTCCAAAGCCTTTGTCCCTTACCTCTACATGCTTATGCAAAGCAAGGACAAAAAAGACGACCTCCCCCGTATTCCTGCCTTTCGACGAAAGCTAATTCCAGTAACCTTTATGAACGGCAACAACCTCTTCCTCAAGCTCCGGAAATGGTCCAATTACTTCAATCGGCTTTTGTCCTTTATCGAAAATATCCCGGCATGGGAGATTGAACGTCGGATTCTGCTCATGATCGCCTGTCATCTTCAGCAATGCTTCCTCCGTCGCCGCATAGACCACTTTGCCTACGTTGCCCCAATAGATCGCACCCGAACACATTGCGCATGGCTCAAAAGTCGTGTACAGCGTGTAGTTCCACAAATCATGATGCGGATATTGATGGGAGGCTTTCTCCATCAGCGCGGTTTCGGCATGGCCGGTGCAGCGTTTTTCCGTAATTTCGACGTTCTCCTGCTCCAGGACAATCTCGCCTTGCTCGTTCACTAGAATCGCTCCAAACGGCGTATTGCCGTTTTCTCTCGACTTGCGGGACACCTCGATGCAATACTTCAAATAATACGCATGATCATGCTTCATTCTCTCTCGCTCCCTTCGTTTCCCCTTATCATAGTTAGATTAGCGTGAGGAGTAAACGAGCCCGGTGCATCTTTGTAGCGGCGACTAATGGGGAGTCTTTCTCTTAGTTGCAGCGCACAGTTACGGAAGCTGCTTCGTAAGCGGATGATGCTTGTGCTATAATAGCCGGAGCACATTTTGGATTGACGATGGAGGATGTTATGTTAACTTTTGAAGAAAAGCTTGCCATTATTGAATCGTTCCCGGAGCTTCAGCGCACCGATGTATCCCTGGGACGAGTGAACTTCCAGTTCGAGAACAGCCTGTATGACCGGAAAAATGTCGTGTACCATCTGCATCCGAACGGCAATGGCTTCGTTTATGCCGGGCTGCTGCGTAACTTCAGCCAGGATGACAAAGGGATGATCAATATCCGCGACTATAGCGAGATTCAGCTTCGCACGCTGCTCCGCCAATCCATCGACTCGCTGTCGGTGCGCGAGGAAGAGCCTGCGGCAAAACCGTCGCGTAACCGTAAAAAGAAGGATCAGCTATGGACCAATGAGGAAAATCAAAGCCTGATCGTGAAGTGGGAAGATGATATGTGGTACGTTTACTCCGGAATGAACCTCGAAATGGCGTTTGAGACGCATAAGGAAGTTGAGGAGTATATGGCGGAGGAAGGTTTTCGTCGGGAGCTCGGGTAAAGATGACGTCGTGTATGCCGTCATTACGGAAATGTATCTCCTTCCAGTCGCTGTTGAAATCGTGGGTTTTTGAATTTAACTTTAATAGTTATCCCACGATTTCAAAGGCGAGCGTTTCACTCTTCCAGGAGATACATTTCCTTCAATCCTCGCACTCCGAAAATGGAGAGTAAGCAGAAATGGGCAGCCCCGTTAACTTGGGGCTGCCCATTTTTGTTCGTTCCAATTTATCCCATATTGAATTATCATTAGATCAATTGCAGGATGGTTATTGTCATCTTAAGAAATGGAGGTCTTCTATGTTCCAGTTTGTTGGTTTTATCTTTATTATCCTGGGAATCGTCAATCGGAATTCTCTCATTCCCTTAAAAAACAAGGGCAGCCAAATGAATGGCTGCCCTTTGCTGCTTTTTAAAAATAAAATTGTAGGGAGGAATAGAGGAAATGGAACTCCTGAGGAAAGTCTATGCTTTCGAAGTAGCTTTCTTTCAGAAAGCATTAAACGCTCGCCTTTGCTCGCACTTTGCTTCACCCGGAACATTGTTCAAGGCAAAGTGCAAGCAGCAGCGACCGAAGGAGATCCATTTCCGACATGACGATACTACGATATAGCCATATCCGTCATTATAATGACCTACAATTTACGGAGCCCTCTTAGGCAATTGGCGGACGTATTGGTCCGAGAGACTCATCAGCTTCATGATATAGTCGTAATCATTGCGGTACTGCGAGAAATTCTGGACAGGCTCCATCGTCTTGATCGAGTAGGCTGTGCCGTCGTCGAAGCCCTTGCCCGGAACGAACAAGATATCGTTATTGAAAAAGCTACCTGTCGGCAGGTAGTAACGCATTCCGAATACGTTATGGTCAATGTTCAGAAGGTCATGCCCAAATGCAACAACGCCTTCATCTGCCGGCTTAACGCCAAGCAGGTTCGCGAGGGTTGGCATAATATCAAGCTGCCCGCCCGGCTGGTCAACCACCTGTCCGCTGCTTTGACCCGGAACGTGCATAATCAATGGAATATTGAAGCGGCTGAGCCGGTCATCATAATGGATGCCAAGCTGCTGGCTGATCTCCTCTGCACTCGCTTTTTCCGGCTGCAGGCCGAAGTGGTCGCCATAAGCAACAAGCACCGTATCGTCCCACATGCCATTCGCCTTCAGGCGATCGATCAGCGTACCAAGCGCATAGTCCGTATAATGAACAGCCTCTAAATAATTGCCGAGCTGCGTCCCCTCCAGGGACGCAGGCAAGTTCAAATCCGTCCGGTCCTTCGGCACCTCAAACGGGAAGTGGCTGGATACGGTCACCATCTGGGCATAAAACGGCTTGTTCTGTTCATGCAGCGCCTGCAGCTTGTCCACCGCAACCCGGTACAGCTCTTCATCCGATGCGCCAAATTCATTAAAGTGGTCATTCGTGTAGAACGGTTTATCATAATAATGCTTAAAACCAAGCGCCGGATACAGCTTGTCCCGGTCCCAGAACGTTACGTCATTTACATGAAACGTATTCGCCTCATAACCTTTACTCTCCAGCATGCGCGGCATGCTCGGCAGCTCGCGGTTGGCGAAGCCCGTCGACATCGCAATCTCACCCGTCGGATAAATTGAGGTGTTTGACATAAACTCCGCATCCGAGGTATTGCCTTGGCCAATCTGCTGATAAATATGAGGGAAGTAATAGCTCTCGTCAGCCAGCTTGTTAAGCACCGGCGTCAGCTCCATTCCGCCAACGGTCAGATGAATCGGAAAGTTCTGAAAAGCTTCCATCTGAACAACGATCACATTTTTTCCCTGAGCGCTTCCGAACTGAATCGGCGTCTTTCCTTGTTGATCCTGATAAGAATAAGAAGACATCAGTGCTTCAATCTCGACTTTTGTCTGCTCGATGTCGCCGCTGCTTGCCATCGCTTTCTCGCTTTGGTTCTCCCAGGCAGCAGCAGCCTGATACCCGATAAAGCCAAGCCCTTCGGCTTGCTCCAGTTCGTTCGGAATATCATTTCCCGCATAAACCAGGGTACCTGATACGGCGATGCACACCAGCAGGCCGCCAAGGACGATGCGCAGCTGGCCAAATCTTTTCCGTCCCGGAACACGGGTTCCTCTGACCAAACGAACGATATACAAGATTGCTAGAATGGCAAGGTCCAGAAAATAAATATAATAGACGCTCTTAATAAGCGACTCCACGCTGTCCTGAATTTGATTCACTTGATCAAGTGCCTTCAATGCCGTATATGTCGGCACAGATCCGTAATAGCTGAAATAGATGGTGGATGCAAACAGCAATACAGAGACGATCAGGTTAACCGCCCAATAGGCAATCCCTCTCCATCTTGCCGCTGTAATAAGCTCCACGATAAGCAGCAATCCCAGCCAAGCAGCTGCATCGGCCAGAAGACCAATCCCCTGCACCTCTCCAAACAGGAAGAACCGGAACAAGACGGATTTGATCAGCAAAAGCAGCCAAACCCCGATCATCGGCGAACGCCGGTAGTCATCATTGTAGAACGATATCAATGTATTCACTCTCCTTACGAAAAAAAGAAGCCGTCAAATGACGGCCACTTCGATCATCCTCTACTATTCTATTTATACTAACCGATTTGCTAGCAAGAGAAAAGAGCACGTGGTTGCATGTTCCATGTCAATTACTAGATAGCCTCCCAGCTTACGCTGCCGGCAGAATGTTATCGGCAGGCTTCTTCGACTGACGTTTGAAGTACAAGAAAGTAAATGCCAGGAACACGATAGCAAAAGCGCCAAGGACGAGCATCTGCTCCCGCATCAGCGCATAATCTCCGCTTGCGATAATTGCCTTGAAGCCGGTAATCGCATGCGTCATCGGCAGCCAAGGATTCAGCTTCTGCATCCAATCCGGCAGCAGCTCAAGCGGGAATGTGCCCGCACTGGACGTCAACTGGAAGATCATCAGCAGAATAACCAGGAACCGGCCCGGATTATCCAGCCAGGTGACCAGTGCTTGAATAATAAAGGTATAAGCAAGACTTGTCAGAATGGTAAAGAAGACAAAGAGCGGAACGCTCGTTACTTCAATCTTCAGAACATACAGGAGAACCGCATCTGCAATCAAGGACTGCAGAAGACTAATCGTCACATACGTCAATGTACGGCTTAAGAATCGGCCCATCGGCGATGCTCCCAACGTATAGGAATCGCGGACCGAGAACACCGTTGTATACACCAGTGCCCCCATGAATAACGCCAGCGACAAGAAATATGGAGCAATGCCAAGTCCATAACGGTCAAGCTTATGGTCGGTATTTTCTTTCACGACAACGGGTTCAGCAAACATATTAACGATGTCGTCGCCATCTTTAATGCTGCCTGTTTCGGCTGCTGCATCATTAAGCTTTGCAGCCAGCTCGCCCGAGCCGTTCACAAGCTGCTGCGAGCCGTCCTTCAGCTGCCCCGCACCTTGGTCCAGCTGCTGCGAGCCGTCGGCAATTCCAGCTACACCGCCAGACAGCTTGCCAAGTCCATCCTTCAATTGGGCAGCACCGCTATTTGCTGCTTTTGCCCCAGCGGCCAGCTGCTCTGCACCTGCCCCGGCTTCCTTCAGCTTCCCGCCAAAGATCTCAAGGCCGGCTGTCAGCTTTTCTTGGCCTTGGGTTAGCTGCGTCGCGCCGGTGAATAACTGCTCCTGACCCTGTGCCAGCTTGCTGCTGCCTGCAAGCAGCTGTTCCTGCCCATCCTTGAGCTGCGCGCTGCCAGCTGCTACCTGCTTGCTTGCCGCAAGCAGCTGCTTCAGCGTTTCATTATCCTGCAGCTCCGGCGTTGCTGCCATCAGCTGCTCGAGCCCTTTCGCCACCTGATCGGCACCATCAGCCACTTGGCCGCTTGCCGCGGAAGAAGCCGTGAGTCCCTGCTTGAGCTCAGCCAGACCGGCCTTTGAAGCCTTCAATCCTTCAGTCAGCTTGGCTGCTCCAGCTTTGGACTGCGAAGCACCGTCTTCCAGTTGCTGCCCGGCAGCTGATAATTGACCAAGTCCATCAGCAAGACTTGCTGCACCCGACGATAATTGATTCGTTCCTTGATTTAGGCTTGCTGCCCCGTCATACAGCTTGGAAACACCGCCGCTCAGCTCGGTAGTACCGCTCGCCAGCTTGTTCAAGTTTTCTTTCAGCGTCGTTAAGCCATCCTCCAGCTTGCCCGCGCCGTCCTTCAATTCGGTTGCGCCCTCCCCCGCTTGCCCAAGGCCATCGGAGATGGTTCCCACCTGTTCAAACATGCTTCGCGTATAGGCTTCCGTAATTTGCGAGTTAAGCTTCGATCTTAACTCCTTCATTGCGCTGTTGCCGATCTGCCCGGCAACAAAGTTATACTGGCTGTTCGGCTCAAAGATAAGCTCCGCTTGAACCGGGTTATCCTGCGTCAAAGTCGCTGCATTTTCCGAGAAATTGCTTGGCACGGTAATCGTCATGTAATAATCGTTATGTTCCATGCCTTCCTTCGCCTGAGCTTCACTTACAAAGTCCCATTTGAAGTTATCGCTTTTCTTCAATTCATCAACGAAATCTTCCCCGACATTCATCGTCTTCCCTTCATAATCGGCGCCCTTGTCAAGGTTAACGACCGCAACGGGAAGCTTGCTCGTCTGCCCGTAAGGGTCCATCGAGCCGTCGATCAGTATACTGCTGTACAGCATCGGGAGCAGGGCAACACCAATAAAAGAAAGCAGCAGCATTCTTTTGGTCGCCAGAGTTTTCAGGTCTTTGAAAAAAACTTGAATCGGCCTCATATTTCGCACATCCTTTTTTCATTTGAGTAATTTGAATAACTGACTAAATTCGTATTCTGGTCATTTTGGACCAAAAAAACAGCCCTTTCAGGCTGGGATTTTTACGTTACGTTCTGGGTTCCTTCACAATGCCTTGCGTTATGAGCAGCGCGATGTTCTCCTTAATCTGCTCCTTGGTCAATGGCTCGCTATGCGACTTGTTCCATTCCGTTGCCAGTCCAAGATACAGGCGGAAGATCATATAGGACGTAATCGTCGTATCGCAATCCCTGACCTCACCTTTCTCGATGGCAAGATCCAGCTTTTGCTTTAGAAACTCAAGTCCAAACAGCTCCATCCGGCGAATGCCTTCCAGCGCCTGAGCAGTACCGATATCCCGAACCTCTTGAGCCAGCTTGACGAACAGCTCATGATCCGAACGAAACTCGAGGATAGAATCAAGCAGGTTGAACACACTATGAATAAATGAGCTTTGGCTGCCGTCTTTGGCAAATCCGCAGTTCATGGCTTCCTTCAGATCAACTTCAGCCTTGTTCAGAATCGCTTCGAACAGCTCTTCCTTCGTCTTGAAAAAAGTATAGATCGTGCCTTTGCCTACGCTTGCGATCTTGGACACCAGATCCATTGTGGTCGCTTTATAGCCGAATTGCGCAAACGACTGCGTCGCTGCTTTCAATATTAACGCTTTGCGGTCAATGGACATGAGCCAATCTCCTCTCGTTCTTTTCATGAACCTTTCAAAAATGACCAAAAATCAATTTCGGTCACTCAGTCATATCCCATTTATAACACAACAGATAACAGAAGATCAAGTGCAACTTTTCTTCTCTTCCATGCGTACAATCAACGTACATTATATCCATATCATGGAAGCATCGGAGGAGCAAGAATGTTGAACGACAACTTTGGAGAGCCAATGGGATTTGATCTTATGATTACGATTATTCCCATCATTATTGTAATCGGATTCGTAATTGTCATCGGGACAATTGTATTTCGCAGCGTCAGATATGTAAAAAATGCGACCTCACCAAAGGAGTCGACTTTCGCACGCGTCGTATCTAAACGTCTGGACGTCCAGCAAAGCTCCCACAACCATGATGGCCAAATCAGCCATTCCTCTCACACCTACTACTATATAACCTTAGAGTTTGTTGATGGTCAGCGTCAGGAGTTTCTGGATGTGAAGAACTTGTATGGCCTTGTTGTAGAAGGCGATACCGGTTATGCTGCAACGCAAGGCGAGTGGATTGTTGCTTTCGAGCGTAATAGCGTATCATCTTAAACCTTTAACGGAGCCTCCCATACGAAGAACAGGCGCAGCACTGCAGCGCACAGCAGAACTCTCGGGCTGCCGGAGCATTTGGCCGAGCACTTCTACTGCTGCAGTGCACAGCGCTTTTTTATTAACAGCCATTGTCGTTAACGGAGGGTTCGCTTCGGCAGACATCGCAAGACCATCAAATCCGATTACCGATACGTCACCGGGTACCTGGAGCCCCCTCGTCTCCAGCTCCTTCATGAAGAGCAGAGCAATCCGGTCATTCCCGCAAAAGACTGCCGTCGGATACTTACCTTCCACGAACCGGTCACAATAAGCCGCTAATTCCTCCTGCGTCCGGCTAAAGCCTTCCGACTCGAGCAGGCATAAAGCGAAATCAGGCTGGAGTTTATTTTGCAGCATCGCTTTCGTGTAACCAAACCACCGTTCCTCATGGCTGGTCGTCAAATTAACCGGCGCAATGCAGCCAATCCGCTGATGGCCGGCTTCAATTAAGGAATTGACCGCGACACATGCCCCTTCAATATTTGCCGAAGTGACCGCGGACGCATCAATCTCCCGGTAGTACGAATCAAACAGCAGCATCGGCTTCGTAATCGTCTGCCGTACTTTAACAATATAGTCTCTCTCTAATATGCCAAACGCAATAATGCCCCGGTAATCAATATGCTGAACCAGCTCCGGGAGGATCCGTTCCTGCTCCTGGGCAAGACTGATCCGTACAATAACCGCGCTATACCCTTCCTCCTGCAATTGGCGGTCAAGTCCCCATATCAAATCATGATAAAACAAAAAATGCTCGTTATCTTCATGGCTCATAACCCGATCAGGTACCAGCACCAGAATTGGAGCGCTGAATGAAGCCTGAGCGGTGTCAGCCAAATAGCCAACCTCCTGAGCCGTCCGAATCACCAGCTGTCTCAGTTCTTCTCCGATTCCTTTTTTATTGGACAGCGCCAACGAGACGGCATTACGGGAAATGCCCAGCTTGTCGGCGATCGTCTGCATTGATATTTTTTTTGGTCGCGGCATTGTTCAACTTCCTCTGTTCCTATGTTATAATCAATTTACTTTACAAATATTTATTTTGTCAAGTTTAGTAAAGTTGCATTCGATTACTTGGAGGGATATAGATTGGCGAATCAACCGATTTTTCTGGAACCTGTATTTCAAGAACGAATTTGGGGCGGCAAGCAATTAAGAGAGCAGTTCAATTACGATATTCCATCTGACCGCACCGGCGAATGCTGGGCCGTGTCGGCTCATCCGAATGGCCAAAGCATTGTTCATTACGGCCCTTATAAAGGACTTAAGCTTGGCGAGCTGTGGGATCAGCAGCCGCAATTATTCGGCTCTTCGGCAGTTAAGTTTCCGCTGTTGACCAAAATCCTCGACGCCTCGGATGATCTGTCCGTTCAGGTGCATCCTGACGATGCCTATGCGCAGGTTAACGAGAACGGCGAGCTTGGCAAGACGGAATGCTGGTACATTCTTGGCTGCGAGCCAGGTGCCGAGATTATTTACGGTCATCATGCGGCTTCCAAAGAGCAGTTCAAGCAAATGGTTGACGCAGGCGAGTGGGATAAACTGTTGACCAAGGTAACCGTAAAACCGGGCGATTTCTTCTACGTCCCTAGCGGTACTCTCCATGCATTGGGCAAAGGCATTCAAGTGCTGGAGACGCAGCAAAGCTCGGATACGACCTACCGGATCTATGATTACGACCGCACGGACGATAAAGGAGCCAAACGCGAGCTTCATCTGGACAAAGGCATTGAAGTAACGACAGTGCCTCATGTTGGGGCAGAGACTACCTTCTCTTCGGAGACGCTTGGCGGAACCGAGGTTACAACGTTTGTATCCAACAGCTTTTTCACGGTGCAAAAATGGAACACCAACGGGGAAACGTCATTCCCTGAACCGGCTACATTCATCATCTGCAGCGTTATTGACGGATCTGGCGAATTGGAGAATTCCACAGGCAGCTACCCGCTGACCAAAGGCGACCATTTCATTCTTCCGCTGGGCTTCGGGGCATTCTCGCTCCGCGGCCAGCTTGAGCTTATTATTTCACATGAGTAAATAGGAGGCGGCGTACTTGCGTATTGGAGCAATTGAAGCAGGCGGAACAAAGTTTGTATGCGGGATCGGCAACGAACATGGCGAGATAGAAGAGCGTATCAGCCTGCCAACCGAGCATCCCGAATCTACTCTTCGCGAGGTATTGAATTACTTCCGCGATAAACAGGTTGAAGCCATCGGAATCGGCACCTTTGGACCAATCGATATTGATCCATCAAGCCCAGCCTATGGCTTTGTTACAACAACACCTAAGCCAGGCTGGTCCGGATTCGATTTCCTCGGGACAATGAAGCGCGAGCTTCCTGTACCTTACGGCTGGGATACCGACGTAAATGCTGCAGCATTTGGCGAGGCCAAATGGGGAGCTGCAAAAGGGTTAAACAGCGCCCTTTATTACACGGTTGGCACGGGTATCGGCGTTGGCGTCTATACGGAAGGCAAGCTTGTCCACGGTCTGCTTCATCCGGAAGGCGGTCATGTTCTCACCCGCAGGCATCCGGAGGATACATTTGCCGGCTGCTGCCCTTATCATGGCGACTGCCTGGAAGGAATGGCAGCAGGTCCAGCGCTTGGACAACGCTGGGGCGTGAAAGGTGACGAGCTGACGAAGGATCATCCGGCATGGGAGATGGAGGCTTTCTATCTTGGCCAAGCCATATCCAGCGCTGTTCTGCTGCTGTCGCCAAAGAAAGTCATTCTCGGCGGCGGCGTTATGCATCAGGAGCAATTATTCCCGCTTATCCGTGCGGAGGTTCAAAAGAACCTGAACGGGTACGCTTCCCATGAAGCGCTGCGTGAAGGCATTGATTCGTACATCGTGCCGCCGGGACTCGGCGATAACGCGGGTCTATGCGGATCCGTCGCCCTTGGAATCGACGCACTCGAGCAGCAGAAATAATAGAAGGGCCTTCCCGAGATCCAAACTCGGGAAGGCCCTTTTTTATTCAAACCGAAAAACAATTTCCATGCCTGTCGGTTTTCTTTTTAACGGCCTTTCGTATTCTCTGAACACGAAGGTTATGCCGTTAAGATCGTCCGGAAGAGCGGGGGAAACAACAAAGCCGTACGCCGCATTGCCTCCCGTGCTGGCTCCTTGATCAATATGGCTGCGATAGCCTTCATCAAGCTCCAATTCAAGATGAGTATGATTACGCTGGGCTTCATCCCGGAAGTCCCCATGGATACTCAGATTGACAACACTGGCGTTCTCATATTGTCTAATGCCGGTTAAGGTGTAAACCTGGTTATCCTGCTCCACGCAACGGAGTACGGGCAGATGCTTGCGGAAGCCTGTCGGTTCAACCGCCGGCAGATAACCCTCTTCGTTCATTAACATGCCAAATAAGGACTTCAATAAATCCGGGTACAAATGATAACGGTCGGCCCAGCTCTCGATGCTCTTGAAAGGCGGATACCCGGGGTTATGATTAGAAATCTCTCTTCGTTCTTCCAGCAAAGCGCAGATCTGCTCATCAATCTTGAACAAACGGGCGTCGTAGTGGTCCGTCGGCCGCTCCATTGGCAATCGTCTCATCTGATCCCTCTCCCCTTCTTCTAACTGAGCTTGCCCAAGTCCCCGGTAATTAGAATATAAAGCCCCCAGCCCAGCACAAGTATCGCTCCAAAGCGGCTTAGAAATATATAATTGTCACTTGGTTCGGACTTGCCGTCTACGGCCCAGCCATGCTTCAAATGCCAGCTTAAAGACGGGAAGAACCAGCCCAGAACTCCTGCAATAATGAAAATAAGCGAAATGAAAACAGCCATGTTATCATCTCCATCTTGTTCATTGGCTTAAATAAATGAGGCCCTCTCCGAATCTTATACAGTACGGGGAAGGCCTGAATCAACTTTCAATATAATCGACTATGGGAAAAATAGAAATACTATAATTTTGATATTTATATTAATATTTCAATCACTTTCATCATCTCTTCCTTATTATTTCCGTTCCGTCATCCTGTTCAGATCGGAGGTCAGCTTGTCCAGCTGCAGGAAGCTCTCGACGATCTCGATCATCCGGCTGTCCTGCGTCGTCATGCTGGCTGCCATCTCCTGGATGGCCGCCATATTCTGCTCCGTTGAACCGGCAATGGATACAATCTGGTCGGTAATTCTCGTATACTGCTCCTGTAGCTGCTCGGCCGAATAATCCACCTCGCCCGAATGGCTCTCCAGCTTATTGGCATCATCCGACAATGCCCGCATGACATCAGCCACCTTACGGGCTGCAACTGTACTGCCAACAACGGATTGCTGCCCCTCGAGCACCTGCTCCGCTGCCCGGATCGTCTTCGTACGGATGCTCTCCAGGATCTGTTCGATCTGCTCCGTCGACTGCTGGGACGTCTCCGCCAGCTTGCGGATCTCATGAGATACAACTGCAAAGCCTTTGCCGTGCTCGCCGGCACGTGCCGCCTCAATAGCCGCATTCAATGCCAGCAGATTAGTCTGAGTGGAGATATGCTTAATGGTCGCCACAATTTCGCTGATACTGGCGTTTTGCTCGCCTAATTCGTTCATGAGCTGTACGGAGGTATCGATCGTTTCATTCACCCGTTTCATCTCATGCTCAAGCGCTGCTGTCCCTTCGCTTCCGGTTTTCGTCAGCAGGGCAGAGCTTGCCGATAACTCCTTCATTTCGGCAGAGCGGCCCGCAAGCGACGATACGGAAGCTTCAATATGCCGGATTGAATCACTCATGTCCGTCATGCCGGAGGTTTGAGCCTCCATGCTCGAAGTTATCTCTGTGAAAGCTGAGGTAACTTCCTTCGAAATCGAACCGGCCGTTGTCATATTGGATTTCAAGGTCGTGCTGAACGTATTGAGTAATGCTGCCGATGAAGAGACCTGGCTGACCAGTTCAAGCGATCTGTTATTCTCCTGCTTGGCTTGTTCACCCTGCTCGATAATGTTATGCTGCAGCCGCTCGCTGAATTTGGTAGACGCATAGAGCGGGACAGCAACCATGGCAAAATACATAAACATCGTTGTTGGGGCGTTATTTCCGAAAATCTCGGTTTTATCTGGACTTACGTAGCAATAAACCGTAAGAAGAACCCCCATTAGGCCGGAGTAGCCGATGGCCTTGGAATTGCCGTAAAGCGTCATAATCGCCAAATTGACATATACAAGAAAATAAGTCGTAATAATCGGACCGGTTAACAGTAATAACAAGGTAAGTACGGTCACGATCGTTGAAATGAAGTACATAATATACCGGATAAGCCACTGTTTATAGACTAGAGTGGTCGTTGCGCCGCAGGTTAATGTACCTACGATCGCAAGAACAATAATCGAATCCGTTCCGGCGCCAGTCAGAAAATCAACGGCCACGCCTAAGAGCAGCATCACCCAAATAATATTTACCAGAAGTTTGTTTCTTCGGTGCAGGGTCTCCGTATAATCCATCAATTCTCCACCTTTTTACCATAATATAGGCAATAATTTTGATAATACCACAAACCGATAAAATTCGACATCATCTTTCATAGACATGAAACCGATAATCCTGTACTCTATTGTGACATGACTGCAAGGTGGAGGTGCTTAAGCTTTGGCGAAAGATATTCGTTCCCGAATTGAGATTGATCAGATTAACTGCGAGAAAGAATTAACGCTCGCGTTAATCGGAGGCAAGTGGAAGCTCATTATCCTCTGGCATCTGGGCATCGACGGTACGAAGAGATTCAGCGAGCTTCAGAGGCTCATTCCCCATATTACGCAAAAGATTCTGACCAACCAGCTCCGCGAGCTGGAAGAGGATCAGCTTGTCGAGCGGACCGTATATCCGGTTGTTCCCCCAAAGGTAGAATATAAGCTGACTCCGCATGGAGAAAGCCTAGTTCCCATCCTGAAGCTGATGTACAACTGGGGCAAGCATTATGGCGAAGAGGTGCTCGGCAGAACCTCTCATACAGATGTAATGGCGCTCCAAGCAGCAGAGAAATAAGCGGCCATAAGGCCTGAAGAAACCGGCAGACTCCGCATGGAGTCTGCTTTTTTTTGCAATTCTAAGAATTCACGGTATCCTGCAGGAAACGGACTTACTTGAAAGTGCGTACTTCCTTAAATTACGGTATCGGCCTAATATGAACTCATTGCTTTAACAACCCACAATTAAAGGAGAGATTCATACCTATGGAACTGCAATTGGCACTAGACCTGGTAAATATCCCGGAGGCAAAAGAAGTTGTAAAACAGGTTGCCCCTTACATCGATATCGTGGAGATTGGAACTCCTGTTGTCATTAACGAAGGACTCCGCGCCGTAAAAGAAATCAAGGACGAATTCCCTTCGCTTCAAGTACTCGCCGATCTGAAAATTATGGACGCCGGCGGTTATGAAGTAATGAAAGCCTCCGAAGCAGGCGCCGACATCATTACCGTGCTTGGCGTATCGGACGATTCCACTATTAAAGGTGCCGTAGACGAAGCACGCAAGCAAAACAAAAAAATTATGGTCGATATGATTAATGTCAAAGACATCGCCGGCCGCGCGCAAGAAATTGACAGCCTTGGCGTCGACTACATCTGCGTTCACTCCGGATATGACCATCAGGCAGCAGGCAAAAACTCGTTCGAGGATCTGGCTACAATTAAGCGTGTCGTCAAACACGCAAAAACAGCGATCGCGGGTGGCATCAAGCTGCAAACCCTTCCGGAAGTCATCAGCGCTCAGCCTGATCTCGTGATCGTTGGCGGCGGCATTACCGGCGCAGGAGACAAGCAGGCGGTAGCTGCTCAAATGCAGCAGCTGATTAAGCAAGGGTAATGCCGATGAGTACGCTGATCGCAGCATCTTCTATCCTTAAGGAGCTGGAGCGGACGCTTCAAGCCGTTAAGCCCCGCGAGATAGAGGCGTTAGCCAAGCGGATTACGGAAGCGGAGAAGATTTTTGTAGCCGGAGCTGGCCGTTCGGGGTTAATGATGCGCGCGTTCGCGATGCGCCTCATGCATATGGGGTTCCGCGCCTATGTCGTGGGCGAGACCGTAACACCGGGTATCGCGGAAGGCGATCTGCTTCTAATCGGTTCGGGTTCAGGCGAGACCAAAAGCTTGACCTCCATGGCCTCCAAAGCGCAGAGCATCGGCGCATCCGTCGCGGCCATTTCGATTGTACCGGAATCGACTTTAGGCAAGCTGGCTTCAACGATTGTAACGATCCCCGCTGCGACAAAAGACAGCGCATCCGGCAGCTCCAGTCAGCCGATGGGCACCTTGTTCGAGCAAAGCCTCCTGCTTCTGCTGGATACAATTGTCCTGAACCTGATGGAGAACAAACAACTGCAAGGTGCAGCGATGTACAATAACCACGCGAATCTGGAATAACAGCTTGAACGCGAGAAAGCTCGGCATCCAAAACGGATGCCGAGTTTGTCATTTTTCAAGCGATCGAGGTTGATGATCCTTTCTTCTTCAGACATTCTATGCTTTTTAATGAAAACGCTTTAATCTGTATGGTCCGGCCTGTGCTAAGATGGGGCTATACACCGCGGAATGGGGGTTTTACAGACTTATGACAGCTTTTGACAAAGGGGCTTATTATACCGGTGAATACCGGAATTTGTTCAAGGAGCTTGGGTTTACCGACTCCGCTGTTCAAGCGAAGCTTGAGCAAGCATGGGCCGATCTGCTGAATGGCGATCCGGAGATTCGAATCTATTACCCGTTGGGGGACGACAAGGGGTATCTGCTTGATACCGGCAACCTGGACGTCCGGTCGGAGGGCATGTCCTACGGCATGATGATGGCCGTTCAGATGAATGACAAGGAGATCTTCGACCGGCTGTGGAATTTCTCGGTCACCTATATGCAGCATTCCGAAGGGCGATATAAGGATTATTTCGCCTGGCACTGCAAGCCTGACGGAACCCGCCTGTCCCAAGGGCCTGCCCCGGATGGCGAAGAGTTTTTTGCCATGGCGCTGTTGTTCGCAGCCAACCGTTGGGGTGACGGACCGGAGCCGTTCAACTATTCGGAGCAGGCGAAGCGGATTTTACGGGCATGTATCCACCAGGGTGAAGACGAGAGCGGCGGAGACCCGATGTGGGATCCGGCGACCAAGCTGATTAAATTCGTACCGGAATCCCTGTTCAGCGACCCGTCCTACCATCTTCCCCACTTCTACGACCTGTTTGCCATTTGGGCCGACGAAGCGGACAGGCCGTTCTGGAGAGAAGCCGCTGAAGCGAGCCGGGCCTATCTTCATCTTGCCTGTCATCCTGAGACCGGGCTCTCGCCGGAATATGCCAACTATGACGGTACGCCGGCAGCCGTTCAGAGGCATGGCGACTTCCGGCATTTCTACAGCGATGCTTACCGGACAGCAGCCAATATCGGACTGGATTGGGCCTGGTTCCGCAAGGATCTGTGGCAGGTTGAACAATCAAATCGGATTCAGCGGTTTTTCCGTCCAATCGATGTAGCCGATTACCGCCGCTATACGATTGACGGCACGCCGTTCGAGGAACCGGCACTCCACCCTGTTGGACTGCTCGCCACGAATGCCATGGCATCACTTGCCGCGGACGGACCGGATGCTGCCCATTTTGTTCATCTGTTCTGGAACACACCGCTCCGCAGCGGCGAACGCCGTTATTATGATAATTGCCTCTACTTCTTCAGCCTGCTGGCGTTAAGCGGTAATTACCGGATCTATTCATAGCTTCTAAACTAGAATGACAATCTGTGCTACAATTTAGACAGATTGTCGACTAGATAACTAGAGACATAGCAGCTGCCTTGGCACTGCTATTAAAGGATAAACACGAAAGCCCCGATCGATCAAGGAATCTTGATGATCAGGGCTTTTTTGTCTAATTTATTAGTTGAATAACGTAAGAACGACCGCTTGATCCGCGTGCAAAATCAATTCGTCCTGAAAATGGACGGTATCTTCATTAATCCCGAATCGTATCTCTTCATCGCCGGCATGAATGCGACTGATCTTATTCAGCAGGGCCGGTGCAAGCTTGAGCTCTTTCAGACCCAGCTCTCCGCCTAGTACCTTTACGCTCACGCTGCCTGCGGACATCTCGAAGATGCCCCAGCCCTGATCGAGCGACCAGAAGGTTCTGAACTCTTCATCCACCGTTTGAACCGGTTGAAAGCCGATCATTCCCTTGACCATATCGAACTCGAAACCGCTAAAAGCATGGAGCAAGGAGTAGCTCGCCATGGACCGCGCATAGTTACTGCCGCATTCGATCTCGTTCCAAGGGTTGCGTTTCTCTCCGTCGTAGCGATCGCGGATGGCCCGGACAATCGATAGGCCTTCCTCGATAAGACCTTCCTGAATCATGTGCGAAGCCGCTTGATATTCGAAGCCTGTCATCGTCTCCGAATTATAGGTAAGCGGGATCGAAGGCTTTACGGTTCCCTCCGGCCATGTGCAAATGACTAGACCTGCTTCATCATTCAGGGAATATAAGCGCCACGTGTTCGCCTCGTTTCTCATGCTAGGCTTATAATTATGCCGGTATAACGATTGCAGCGCCGTGCGCGTCTGTTCCTTATCGAAGATTTCTCCCAACCCGCATAGATTGGCATGCCACTGGGCGAGCACCTGGTCGATCACGCAGCCGTCCGCAATTTGATATTTGATCTCGGCCAGCTCTTCATTCCAGTATCCTCGTACAGCATCCTCCCCGTAACGCGGAAGGATCGTTTGATCCGACAAATCGATGAGCTGCGAATAATAGGAGCCGTTAAACAGATACCGATCCGCCCATTCTTTTCCTTTATCGAAAATTTGTTTGTAAGCCTCGGCCGTTTCTGATTCCCCTAAGAAAGCGGCCATCTCGGAACCGGCCTTCAGGGCAGCTAAATAAAATCCGGTCAACCAGGAATTAGGTCCATACAGCTCCATGTCGAGGGTATGATGCTGCCTTCCCTCCAAAACCCCTTTTCTTAAAGGGTCCCATTGATCGACGTTGGTATCGGCCCAAGCATATTCAATGGATTTTCGTATCGCAGGCCAGTTTGAGATTAGCCACTCTGTATTGCCCGATATTTTCCAATCCCGGTACGCTTTAATAACGCCCCCGAATTGACCATCCGCGCAAGCATGGTAATGCTGCTGTTCCCGGCCGACGGGCAGCATGAGTCTAAACGACATACGGCCATCCGAACGGCTGTTATAGCGAAAATCAAGGTCGCGCATGCTTCTCTCCAGCTTTGGAAACAGAAACGGCAGCGCATAGGCGTAGTTCCACACATGCGTACAAGAGCCTTCACAGGAGCCGGTGTCTTCCGTAACCCCCTCAAAACCATAGAAGGATCCATCCGTCAAACGCAAGCAGGTCGCTGACTTGAGCACGGATAAATTGGCAGATACGGCTTCCTTCACGACCTCGGGTACGGTTGAAGAGAATAACGCGTCTTTAAAGGTTATGGTTTCGGCAAAGAGGCGATCCCAGTGCTTAAGCGCATATACTCCACTTGCTTCGGAATTGTCGAATAGCGTTGCATAGTAATGCTTCCAGCTGTTAGACCCCGTCCTTTGAGGATTCCAGAAATTAACCATATTCGGGAAGTTCCAGCTGATCGTGAACCTGACCTTCCCCTTTTCACCCGGACTTAAGGTCACGTGAGCCGCAAGAGTGCCCGTGTCCTTATGCCTCTCGCTTGGCGGCATATCCACGGCATACGTTCTATTCGTCAGTGGACCGGGCTTCGCAAAGTCATGCCAGTACATCTCCAGCGCATCGCACCATCCGCCTCGATACCAGAAATCCTGATGACTGACTTCGGCCGCATCCGTAGCGATACATATATCGCCATATTGCGGATGATCGGCGTCGTATTGCGAAGAGGAAAGGGACAGCGTATGAGCTTGGCAGCCGGTCTCGCTCACCGTTTCCTTATAACGATGGATGACTTTCTCCGTAGGCATCGGGTTACCCGCGGACAGACCAATCGTATAGGTGACGGGTTCCTCGCCGCTATTTTCGATCTCCCATTCGAAGAAAGCAGCTGGAATACTCGAATCCTGGTCATTGAGAGGGATAAAAGGATTAAAGGCGAGCAGCTCTACCCGCCCCGGAAAGGAAGGGTCAGCAAACGTCATTCCCGACAGAGGGAATTCTCCCCGGAACTCCGTCTCCGCAAAATGCGGCATGCCGGCCATGGTCTGGCTTTCCGGTCCAAAGCCGTACCCGCTGTACCATGGTCCTCCGCGGATGTGTTCTCCTATATAAGGTCCCTGCAAATCCCCGTTTAATATCCGGGCATCCAGCAGACGACCCTGTTGCTCCGCTTTAATGGCAAAGTGACTAAATCCATTAAAGCTCTTCTTGTTCGGCCGATTGAAAATCTCCCAATCAATCAGCCTCCCGTTTCCTGCAAGCCCAATGCTGCCGCTGCCTATTCCGCCAAGAGGGAATGAAATTTCTCTCGTTTTGGCGCCTTTATACCTTTTACCCATATTGAAACTCCTCTCATTGCAAGGGTTATGATTCTATTATAATGGGCTCCGGCATTTAGAAAAACCTTACAATGAAGACAAAAAACCAGGACCTCTATGAGAGAAGTCCCGGCCTTGTTTAATTTATGCTATCCGCCCAGGAGTGCTGCGGCTTCCAGCCAAGCACCCTTTGAGCCTCCTGATTGCTGACGATCGCAGTCCGTTCCGGGAAGGCATCCCGCAGATCCTTCACGTCAGGATAGAACTGTTCAATGAGTTGAACGGTTGGCAGATCGCTTAGCGTATCGCTGCTTGTGATATTGAGGCAGATGGCCCCTCTATCCTCGGCCTTCAGCGAGGCGATGCAGGCGCTGACAGCATCACGGATGTCGATATAGCTCCAGAAAATATTTTTGAAAGCTTCCGGTTTGCGGATGGAGAGGTCTTTGTAGTCCTCCGGCTTCGTAATCATGGAGAAACGGAGCGAGATAACCTGCATTCCGTTACGTCGGTCGAACATGGCGGCCGTCAGCTCATTTACGATTTTTGACAACCCATAGCATTCCTGCGGCTGCTGCGGATGCTCCTCATCTACCGGCAGGTAATCCGGCGAGAACGGCGCTCTCGCCCAAGCGAAGCCATAGGAGGATTCGCTTGATCCCACCACAACTTTGCGGATGCCAAGCAGCGAGGCTGCCTCCAAAATATGATAGCCGGACACAACGTTATTGGCGAAAATATACGGATACGGATAGCCAAGCGGAGCCGGGATCGCCGCCATGTGGATGACAGCGTCAGCCCCGTGAAGCGCGGATACGACTTGTCCAAAATCATTCAGATCCACCTTGATCTGCCTGCAGCGCAGCTCGCTTGAACGCTGCTGGTCAAGCGATACAACCGTATATCCTTCTTGTAGAAGCTCCTTAATGAGCGCTGTCCCCAGCTTGCCGCTGCCGCCTGTCACTGCAATTGTCTTCATACGAGTACACTCCCAATGTCAAATGTCGTTACGGACGAACCAGAGTACCGTCGGCCTTTCGGTCCAGTTGGTAAGGGTTGAAATAGACCGACTTGCTCCAGCCTTCTCCAAGCAGCTGCTGCGCTTTAAGCTCATCCAGCTCGATTCCGAGACCTGGCTTTTGCGAGGGATACAGGTAGCCGCCTTTTCGCTCAATATGTCCCTGGAAAGCGTCTTTCTCCTCGGGCCTAAAATGGTTCACTTCCTGAATGCCAAAGTTCCATATCGCCATATCGAGATGAACGGCCGCCGCCTGATTGACCGGATCATTCTCCCCGCCCTCCTGCCAAGCCGTACGGACGCCAAACGCTTCGCTTAGAGCGGCGATTTTGCGGCAGGCGCTTATACCGCCGGCCTTGGATACGCGCACGCGGATGAAGTCGATCAGCTGCTCCTTGATCAGCTGCGTCCACTCCTGCGGATTAACAAACAGCTCGCCAACCGCCTGCGGCGTCGCGGTTTGCTGCCGCAAATGGCGGTACCAGCCGATTTGCTCCGGTGCGATCGCGTCCTCAAGGAAGAACAGGCTGTAAGGCTCCACCCGCTTCGCAAGCTGGATCGCGTTCACCGGGGACAGATGCTCATGCACGTCATGCGTGAACTGGACGCCCATGCCGAATTCATTTCTCAGCTGTTCAAACATATGCGGTATGGCCTGCAAATAAGACTGCTCGTCAAACACCGGACCACTGCCCCATGCCCCGGCAGGGATATTGGCCTTGTCCCGGTCAATAAATCCGCCGCCTCCGTAGCCGCCCGTTTGAACGCGGATCACGGTGTAGCCTTCTTCAATGAACTTGTGTACATCCTCTTTCAGCTCGGCTATATCCTTCCCGCCTGCATGACCGTAGCAAGGCACAGCCGCACGGCATGCACCGCCAAGCAGCTGATAGACGGGCAGCCCCGCCTCCTTGCCTTTTATATCCCAGAGCGCCATATCAATTCCGCCGATTGCGGTATGCAGCAAAGCGCCGTTTCTCCAATACCCGCTCATATACATCGTCTGCCACAGATCTTCTATATTGGCGGCATCTTTGCCGATTAATAGAGGGGCAAGCAATTGCTCGATAATTTGCACGACCGCTTCCGGATTATACACATCGGACGCAGACCCTAACCCGTACAGCCCATCCTGGTCCGTCATGACTTTAACGATGGTCCAGGTCCCGTTTTTGCGGGTGCGAATACATTTGATTCCTGTAATTTTAGCCATCCCGTTACCCTCCTCTTGTCGTGCTCCTTCCCATTCTAAGCCGCTTTACAAGTATGCTAAATAAGACATCTTTAAACTTTCTGTCGTAATATTGGCTTCTTTTGCTCCAGCTGCGTTAAGGGGGAACATTCAGAGGTTTGCAAACCTAAAAAAGGGCTGCCCATGGATCCATAGGACCTGACCGGGCAGCCTTTTTAGGTTTATCTCTTGAGCGGATCGTATCCCGCTGCTTGGTAAATCATTTCGCTCAGGCGCACGACCTTAAGGGCGAACTCGCCGGGGACGAGTACCTCATGACGCCCGAGGATGGCGTCGATGAAGCTTTTATCCTGATTCGTTACAGCCTCGGGAAGCTCCGGTACGATAGGCTCTTCATTCATGCGGCGGAGCGTGATTTGGCCATTGTCGTAGTAAATCCCGCCATTATCCCCGCAGAACGCAAACGTCTCGTTCCAGCCCGGAGCATAACCCGCAAAGTTCAAACCGGCAAGAGCCCCTTCCGCAAAGCGGATGGAGGTGAAGCTGTCAATTTCAACCGCTGCCCCATGGTTATGCACCTGGGACTTCACTTCTACCGGTGTCAGACCGGTCGTCCACAGCAGCACGTCGATAATATGGCTGCCGGAGTCCATGAGGAACCCGCCGCCGGACAGAGACGGCACCTGCCGCCATGTACCCTGAGTAAGCTGATACCACTCTTGGCTGAGTGAAGCGGTTACAGAGGTCAGCCTGCCAATCTCTCCGCTTGCAATCGCATTCCGAATGTATAGAAATTCCGGCTGAAAATGCCGCTGGTACGACACCTGCATCACTTTACCCGATGCTTCCGCCTTCTGAATGAGCTGTTCCGCTTCCACTGATGAGCAGGTCATCGGCTTCTCAATCAGCACATGCAGCCCTCTGTCCAGCACATCATAGGCTTGTCTGTAATGAAGCGTATGAGGCGAGCATATAACAACCACATCCAAAGCTCCATACTCCAGCATGTCCTCATACGCGGTGAACTGCCTGGCATTCTGCAAACCGAATTTTTCTGCAAAAGCAACGCGATTGTTTTCGCTTGTATCCGATAGAGCCGTAATCTGAACCTCCGGGAGCTCCAGCAGCTGCTTGGCGTGCCAGCCTGCAATACCTCCCGTGCCAATAAATCCAATACGAATGTTGCTCATCGCCTATAGCCTCCCAACATGAATAGCCGTTCCAGTGTCTGCAATCTGCAAAGCTTTACTTGTCTAGCTTATTTGTGCAAAGGCATGTTTAGTACGCTATTAATACGCCAAAAAGGAGCCGGATTCCTGCATGGAAACCGGCTCCCTCAGCTCTTTATTAACGATTATAAATCCGGTAGAAAAGAACGGCGGCTTCCGCTCGCGTCAATTTTCCTTTTGGCTCCAGCAGTCCGTCATGACCCTGCACGAGGCCAGCCTTCACCAGTGCGCTTAGGCTGCTCTTCGCGTAAGCCGAAATGTCACCTGCATCGGCAAAACCCGCAAGTACGTCTTCGGAGCCAGACGGCAGACCGGCCTTAGCTGCGGCGAGCGAGCGCTCGATAAACGTTGCCGCCTCCTCTCTCGTAATCGGTGCTGCCGGATTAAACCGGTTGCCGCCGGCACCGTTTGTGATGCCCAGCGCTTTTGCAATTCCTACAGCATCGGCATAATAACGGTCAGCCTTTACATCAGCAAAGCTGCCCTCGGCATCTGAAGTAAGGCCAAGCGTATCGACAAGCAGCTTCACAAAATCCGCCCGCTTAATTGATGCGCCAGGAGCAAAGGATGTATCGGATACACCGTTGATGATCCCTTTTGCCGCCAGTACTTCAATCGCTTCCTTTGCCCAGTCGTAGCCGTTCAGATCGCTGAACGGTTTTTGCACAAAAATAGTCGCATATTGGCTGAAATGTTTCGCCGTAAATACGATACTTCCAAGCGCTTCCTTGTATTGACCGCTTGGTACCGGAAACGGCTTGCCGCTTCCGTCGATATACCATACGGTCAGCTTCTTAGCGTCCGCTTTCTCAGCTGCCGAAGGCGAATAAGGAATGGAGACGGTAACCGGCGACTGGCTGTTATGCCAATCAATCGTTTGTCCGGAGGATTGGACAGACAGATCAACAACCGGACGCTCTCCGATTTTCTTCTTCAGCTCGTCGCTCCAACTGCTTGTATTCGCACTACCCATACGGATCGTTACCGTTTGACCAAGCTTATCCGCATCAGGCTTCAGCATATCGCTGGACAACAGCATGGTTCCCGAAGGGGTTACCAGCTCGATCAGCTTATCCGGCGACTGTTGATTCACATAGCTTGCAGGAAGCTCCAGAGCGTATCCGCCAGCACCCGTGACAGCAGGCAGTACAATCGTCACTTTTTTCTTGCCGTCCTGATTAGCCGCTGCTTTCGAGAACGCTTGACCCAGCAATGTTCCTGTCAGGGAAAGTTTTGCATCATTCGTGCCCGTGCCCAGAGTTGGCGTACCGTCAACCTGAACAGAACCATCCGGTTTGACTGTCACTTTCGGCTCGGCGGTTTGCCCGGAACCGGAACCATTGCCTGAGCCTGAGCCCGGATTCGTTGTCCCGCCAAGCGCCGCCAGTCTCGATGTCAGACCTGATTTCACTGTTCCTTGCGGAAGCAGGCTGACAAAGTTTGCCGCAGCGTCAATGCTTGCAACATCCTTCGACTGTTCAGCCGCTGCAACTGCCGCTTCAGCCGACTGCTCCAGCAGACTCTCATATTCGGAGCTTAGCAGATACAGATCGCCAAACTGCGTTGCATCCTTGCTTGTTCCGATACCTTGGTTATACTCGATAAAACCGGAACGTCCTGCGCCGTCATGTTCATTAAGCAGGATGGTCAAACCAAGCGGATCCTCCTGCGAGAACGTGTATCCTGCCCCATGCAGCTCCGAGATAGGGAGCGTGATTTCATAGACTGTCGCATGAGCAGCTTCATCTCTTGTAATAACGGCATCCGCAGCGTTAAACGCTCCGGCTGCAACTCCAGCCGGTGCACGCCATCTCCACTTCGAGACCGTGCCGCTGTTCGTAAGCGCAAATCCGAGCTCATTGACATTTTGGCTGGCGGAGCCGTCTTTTCTCGATAAATCAATACCAAGCTGCAAGCTGTCACCCTGCCAAATATCGCCGTTCGTCCAAGTCTGATAATGGGTATTGTCCGTTGCCCTGACCGTCACATAGAGATTATCATCATCCCACCGCACGCCAGCTTCAGCACTCAGGTCGTCTTTGCCGCCCCAAATCCCGCCCAGACTCGAGTAATTGGTCGAGCTTGAAATATCAATGAGTGGCTGAACCTGGCTGTCCTCATCCTTGCGCGTTGCAAAGGACTGCGCGGTCTTCACCTGCGTCACATAGGAGTAGCCATTATCCAGCGTTACTTTGTATTTCAGCGTATCGCCCGACAAATAAGGGAGAGTAACCGTTACGCTTTCTCCAAGAGCAATATGGTTGAAGCGGACCGGTACAAACTTGTCTTTATAGCTGTCTGGCGCAATCACTTCAATCTTGCCCGCAAGAGGGTCGGATTCCGTCATGTTCGTCAGCTTCAGCGCAACATTCGAATTAGCCGGATGACTCTCATCAAATTCGCCTTTCACCAGATCCAGCGCTACCGGAACCAGGTTTGAACCCGTCACTTTGGTACCCGCTTCATTCACCAACTGAAGGCCGCCCTTGAACAGATTGTTGGCAATAACAAGCTTCTCAATGTCAGGACCGGCATACACATGATTCGTGTTTGGCTGCTGAAAGTAGGAATCATAGAGCGTAATGTCGCCGCCAACCGCGTTAATGCCGCGCTGCCCTACCCTTGTAAAGTTGCTTTGCTGAATACGGACATCTCCTCCGAAAATATCAAAGGAACGGGTCGTGTCTCCCCACATGGAAGAGTTGAAGAATACAGCCTTGGAGTCAAAATCTTCCCCAACTACAACGTATACTTTGTCGGAGGTGCTCATCGACACCAGCTCGGTATTAATCAGCTTGAGGCCCGCTGCCCCGGCAGCATCAAGCACGGCGCCTTTCTTGCTGCCGTCCGTACCATGGCCAATGACTACCGCTTCAGGACCAGCCCCGTCCTGCTCCTCAAAGTGAATACCGTATTTCGAACCGTACACAAACGTATTAAAGATCGTCTCGCTTGTTACATCGCCAATCCGGAACGCATCCAGATTTTCCTTCTGGTAGCTCCATACCGCATCAAAGTCCTGATCCGTAGTAGGATGGTTCGGGAAGTTGTTCCGGCCGTAATAATGCGGGTTGAACTGCACGTTGCGCATTAAGCCGCCTTCAGCGCCGCCCCCAAGGAAGATGCCTTCCATAAGAGGCGAGCCTGCTACGTAATCGATATAATGACCGCTGGTATCATAGGAGCCAAAATCCACTCCCTTGTAAGGGTTGATCAGTGTTGTATCAATGAGATAGACGCCGCTTCCTTTGCCCTGAACCGTCCAGGCATAAGGCTTCACGTTCGTCCAGCTCTGCTCATCATAATAAACAGATAAGCCTCTGAGGCCCGCATCCTGCTCCAGAGTGAGGAACGGCACGCCATCCGGGTCATTCTCTCCATGATTCGTAAATAAAGCAGTGCCGCCGCCAATCGTATGGTGCGGCACATCCCATGAGCCGCGCAATTCAACGCCGCTTGGTACGGTGAGTGAATCATTGACACGGTAGATGCCCGCTGGCAAATATACCGTGCCGCCGCCTGCTGCATCGGCATCGTCAAGCGCCTGCTGGATTTTCGCCGATACATCCGTCTCACCCGTGCTGTCTGCCTCATAAGGAGCTGCCGTAACATCAAACAAGCTGTCATTAGCTGGTCTTGGCCGGTTCTCCAAATCGAGCGCCGCTACTTCCGGAAGCTGCTCCAGTACGTATTTCGCATCCTGATGGACGTTAAGCTCTGCCGCATCGCTGTTATTTGTAACAGCCAGACTGCCGTTGTTTCCGGAATTTACGGCATTGACCGTAGCCACGCTGTCTTCCAGCAATACGTGCTTGGAAGCTTTGGCAAAGCTGGATTGGCCCAAAATCAGCGAGCCGTGCTTTGCGTCAATGGCATAACCGCCGCCTTGGTCATCCCAGTTCTCGAACGTGCTGTTCTCGAAGGACAATACGCCGCTGCCTTCATTCACAACCGCATGATGCGGCGTGCCGCCAAACGTAACTTTGTTAAATTGAACGATGGAATGGAACCCTTCCGTTGCATATACCGCTTTAGGCTCCGTACCCACGTTTGCTTTAAAGCTGCTGTCGGAGATTAAGAGGCCAAAATCGTTAACGCCTTCGACCTTCAGCGCTACGTTGCTGTCATGAACATGAATTTTGTAAAGCTGGGCATTAGCCGTCTCAAGGCTGCCCGTTCTTGTTGTAATCCGCATGCCTGTCTTGAAATCTGCCAGATCAATATCCGACATGTACTCCCAGTCGGAGCGGCCCATTACGATCCCCTCGGTGTTAGCTGTCGTATAGGCTTTTAATTCTGCCTGCTGCGGTGAACCGGCAAGGCTGGATTCCGCCCAATACGAGGACGACAGACGGACATGTTCAATTCTTCCAATATCCGTTGTGTAGTCAAGGAAAATGCCTGTCTTCAGGGCTGTACCGTATAAATTGCGGACGTAGTGAAGCTCATTCCAGGACGGGCCAATCTTGATCCCGTTGTAGGAATTGACGAGCGTCACGTTCTTGATGGTCATGCTGTCGCCTGACAACTGCTCGAACGTCCATGGATAAGCAACCGGTGTACTAAGAGACTGCTCCGGATACCAGACGGACAGATTCGTCACGCCGCTTACCGGTGCCAGCTGCAGGAAGCTTGGGCCATTATCGGCACCTTTGTCGGCATATACGGCAAGAATCGTTCCTTTTACTTCTCCGCCGGAAGCATCGGGACTAATCCAGTCGCCCCGCAGCGTAACACCTGTAGGTACAATAAGATGACTAGTCAGCTTGTAGGTGCCGGCCGGAGCAAATACAACACCGCCGCCGCGGTTGCCTGCTGCCGCCAGCGCATCCTGAAATGCCTTCGTATCATCCTTCACGCCGTCGCCGGCAGCACCAAAGTCCTTGACGCTCATATCGGCAATGACGACATCATCCGTTGGATAAACCGTGTCGTAGACTTTCGTCTCCGTCGATACATTTTGCTGCGGCTGGGTCTTCACCGACACCGAAGCGATATACAAATCGGGATTGCCGCCAATAGCCCCCGGTCCGGATACATGAAGACGGAAGTCCCCGCCATTCGTACCGTTCGCGAATTTGGCATCGCCAAGCTTAAACGTATGTTTTTTCCACGTATTCGTGTTCGTATAAGTAAATTCCGGCGCATCCTTGAACGCTGCGGATTGCGCGTCGTATTGCAGCTTCATGCTGCCGCTGCCGCTGTCATAATACTCAACCGTCACGAATACATCCTGATCCGAATTATCGAACAAAAAGCTGTCCGACACATTGAAATAGAAATAAAGGATATTTGCGCCATGATCGGTAGGGCTAATTGTCTGATTGGTTTTCCAGTACGTTTTTCCGCCGATCTCACCCGTCAGAAGATTCTCCGCTGCGCCGTCGCCGGGTTGGGCCGTAATACCATGGGAGACCGGAGTCTCGCCAAGCGTAATGCTTGCTTCCGGAGAAGCCGTTTCCTTAAGCGTCTTCTTGACCGTCACGCTTGCGACCTTCAAATCAGGATTCAGACCGCCGTCGATTCCGCCGCCTTCAACAGCGATCCGGAAATCCGTATCGTTCGTGCGGTTGGCGAACTTCGCGTCAGTCAGATTAAACGTATAATCCTTCCACGTCTTCGTGTCGCCGTACGTGAACTTGGCGCTGTCCTTGAATGCGGCCGACTGCGCGTCATATTGGAGCAGTAAGCTTCCGCTTCCCTCATCAAAATAGCGCAGAGTCACATCTACGTTATAATCCGCGCTGTCGAATAAATAATCGTCGCTGACGTTCATATACAGATAGGTGGTGCCTTCTGCCTTGTTTGTCTGCCAATAAGGAACGTCTGCTTCCGTTCCCGTCAGGAGACCGTCTCCATTATCGCCTGCTCTGCCGGATATCCCGCTTTCGACAGGTTCAGCACCGAGTGTAATTGCCGCAACATCCGTGTCGTCTTCAGCGGCCGAAACACTTGGCAAGCCGATAAAACCAACAGAAGAGAAAATCATCAGCATAACGAGCAGTCTTGCCACTCCAGCACGTACTTTTATCCCATTTCGGTTCGTAATCACAATCAAACCTCCATTTTGCCATGTATTTGAGTGTTGTATTCGCTTACAATTCCGAGAAAAAGAGAAGCCCCCTATAGGTGTCATCAGGCTGGCTTCTCTTCGAGTGTCTGTGCGATATGTTAGATGTTCTTACTTCTTGTCAGCAAGGAACGCGTCGATTTGTTTTTGAGTCTCAGCGATAATCGTATCAAGACCATTTTTCTTTTGCGTCTCGATATAATCGTTAACTGCTTTCTCTACATCCTTCACAACGCCGAATTCAATTGGCCTGCTCAGCTCGTCGCTTGCTGCGTCGCGCTTGGCCAGCTCGTTCTTCATCGTGTCTTCCGCAAGGAAAAGACCGTCGATTGGCGAGTTGACATTGTTGGGCTCGCTTGCGAATTTCGCTTCGTTTACCCAGAAATCAGGTCCGTACGTCATTGTTGGACGCATGAATTGCGGCTTCCAGAACGCCCATTGGCCGCCCCACTCCATGTAGTTGCTTGTAGTCGTATCCATGCCTTCAGGATATTCAGCGGTATCACCGTTCAGGACGTACGTTTTGCCCTCGATACCATATTGAACAAGATCATAAAGCGTTTTGTCCGTTTCAATCATGTCAAGGAAACGAAGAACGCGGTCGGCGTTTTTGGAGTTGCGGTTGATCGCTACAACGTTAGCAAGCGCCGTGCGGTTAACGAAACGTTTGTCCGGGTAAAGCTCGGAGGAAGCCAGTTTGTACGTCGGATCGGAGAAGCCGGGGTTCGCTTTAACCCATTCATGGGAGGTAAGCGTCACGAGCATCTTGCCGTTTCTCCACTCTGCTGCGCCATCCGTTTTGTCGATCATGGCGTCACGGTTAATCAGGTTCTCGTCATACCATGTTTTGACCAGCTTGGATGCTTCCAAATAAAAGGGCTGCTGCTCTACCGGTTGCACTTTTACGTTCTCGTCATTCAAGTAGAAGCCCAGCCCATGGAAGTTCAGATCCACCCACTCATCGCGGACCATATAAACGGACAGCGGCGTTGTGCGGTTAATTCTTTCGTTCGGATAAGCTTCCTTCATCTGACGAAGCAATTTGTCAATATCTTCAATCGTTTTGATCGAGCCTTCCGGAATATCGATTCCCGCCTTCTCCGTCAAATCGGAGCGCCAAGCCATAAATTTGCGTTCATTCATCTTCATTGTCCATGGCAGACCAACAATGTTGCCGTTCACCGTAGCTGCGCCAAGCGTACCCTGCTCTTCATATTTCTTATAGAGATTAGGCGCATATTCCGGCAGCAGATCGTTCAGCGTCATGTAGGAGCCTTTTGCAGCCATTTGCTTATACGACAGCCAGTCGCCGTCAAAGTTCATATCCCATTTGTCGCCGGAAGCGGCCATAACGAGCATTTTATCCTTGAAATCGCCAAACGGTATAAAGTTAATATCGAATTTAACGTTAAGTCCTTTATCTTTCACGTACTCGCTGACCTTGGACCATACTTCATCCGTAGCGGCTTTCTTGTCTCCGCCGAAGTAGAACTTCAGCGTCACTTCTTTTTCCGGTTCTGTGTTGTCGGTTTGCGAGCTTTCCTTAGGAGTGTTGCTGCCACCGCTGTTGCTTGGCGTGTTGCCATTGCCGTTGTTCGAGCTGCATGCCGAGAGCATAATGCTCATTGACATCGTAGCTGCGAGGGCTAACGACATGATGCGGATCTTCTTCTTCATCCTGACCTCTCCCTTATGCTTGTCATTTATATACTACACGGCGTTAGCCGATATAGTCATCCTTTTACCGCGCCTACCATGAGGCCTTTAACGAAATAACGCTGTACGAACGGGTACAGGAAAACGATTGGCCCGATCGTGACGACAGTGAGCGCCATCTTGATTGATTCCGACGGAATTTGCGCCGATATGCGCTGCATCGCGGAAGCGTTGCTGGAGCTCTTCAGGAACTCGACGTTGGAGACTAGCGTCCGCAGCAGCAGCTGCAGCGGCTGAAGCTCCTGTTTGTCGATAAACATAAGACCGAGGAACCAGTCGTTCCAGTAGCTCAAGGCAACGAACAAACCAACGGTTGCGAGTACGGGAAGCGACAGCGGCATAATGAGCTTATAAAAAATTTTGAACTCACCGGCACCGTCCATTTTCGCCGACTCATTAATCTCCTCCGGAATCGAATGCATGAAATTGCGGATCAGGAACATATTGAACGCATTGGCGAGCATCGGCAGAATGAGTGCCCACAGCGAGTCTTTCAGATCGAGATAATGAACGCAGATGATATACCATGGCACGAGACCGCCGTTGAACAACATGGTAATGATGACGTAGACGGATAAAATATTCCGGTACTTGAAAGAACGCCTCGCCATCACGTAAGCGCCCATGCTGGTGACGAATACGGACATGATTGTGCCGGCCACCGTAACAAGAATACTGATGCCGTATGCATCGATAATCCGGTTGGAGCCTAGGAACAGGATCCGGTAGGAGTCAAACGTAACGTGATGCGGCCACAGCGAATAGCCGTAGTTAATAATGTCTTTCTCCGTGCTTAGCGAGCCCGAAATAACCATAATGAATGGAAATAAACAGGATAAGCTGAACAGGGAGATGATGATAATGATCAGAGACTGCGAGATTGAGATTTTTTTGGCAAGCATATCGTGTTTCCTCCGTTCTAGAAGATGGCCGAATCTTTATCGATCTTGCGTGCTGCGTAGTTGCTGGCAATGACCAGAACGAAGGCAATCATCGACTGCAGGAAGCCTGCTGCGGAAGCCATTCCGATATCGCCGGATTTGCGCAAGCTGCGGTACACAAACGTATCGATAACATCCGTTGTCGGGAAGAGCAGCGAAGCATCTCCAACCATCGCGTAAAACATGCCGAAGTCCGCATTCATAATTCTGCCTACGGCCAGCAGCGTTAATATGATGATCGTTGGTCTCAGCATCGGAAGACTGATATAACGGATCTGCTGCCATCTCGTCGCCCCGTCGATCGAGGCTGCTTCATAGTAAGAATTATCGATAGAGGTCAATGCTGCCAGATAGATGATGGTGCCGTATCCGGTCGCCTTCCATCTCACCGCGATGGTGAGAATGATTGGCCAGAGGCCCGCTTCACTATAGAAGTCGATCGGCTGGAGGCCAATGCTTGCAAGGAAGTGGTTAATCGCGCCGCTCTCGAAATCGAGCAGATTGTAGGCGAATACGCCAACGACGATCCAGGAGATAAAGAACGGCAGGAACGTAAGCGATTGCGATACCCGTTTGAAATATTTGTTCCTGACCTCATTGAGCAGAAGCGCGAACCCGACTTCAAAGATCAGGCCTACAGTGATGAACAGCACATTTAGCAAAATCGTGTTCCTCACTGCCCGGAACGCCGTGTCCGATGAGAACAGGTAATCAAAGTTATCAAGCAGCGGGTTCATCCAGTTGCTGCCGAAGATGCCTTTCGTAAAGTCGAAATCTTTGAAGGCGATTACAAGTCCGGCCAGCGGCAGGTAGTTGAACAAAAATAGGAGTACCGCTACAGGGAGGAACATAAGCAGTAAGGTGCGATTTTTAAACAATTCCCGAATGACTCCATTTTTCATAGCGTTTTCCCTTCTCTCTTGTGATAGTTTTATTGTAGATTTGAGGGAAATTGAAAACCATGAGTGGATCTTATCCTTTATAGTTTGGGATTAAACAAAGCTGTCCTGAGGGTCGGATTGTAATGATTAGTGATGTACCAGTTTCATTCCAGGCCGCTTCGGGTACAAAAACAATAAGAAGTCTCGCCAAAAAAAATCGAGGACGGTGATCCGAATGTCCGTTCAACAGCGCAATTACGAAGAACGCCATATCGAGAAAAAGCACGATCCGAGCCGTGTAGCATCCACATTTATCAAATACTTTGCTTATGTGATTATTACTTTCGGGGTGCTGTATTTCATCGCGAAATACCTCCTGCCGATGTTTTAATCCGCACCGGATCGACTAACTCGCATACGTATTGAAAAGGTGATTTTCATAAAAATAGCGTTGCAGAGGGCTATCTCTGCAACGCTATTTTTATATTGAGATCTCTCGCTGCTTTCTACGGTAAATTGCGGACAAGCCGTTGTCCTATGTTCCTTGTTCGGTCAGAAAATCAAGGTTGAATACCATAATCGTTCGATAACCCTGAATAGATTAGTACAAGCCTATTTGATTCAGGGGGTCAATACGTTGATGTCATTTTATTTCGAATATATTTTACTCGGGCTCTCCTTAGCCGCTCCAATCGGTCCCATTAATGCTGCACAGATGGAACGCGGAATTCGAAGCGGATTTTGGAACGCATGGCTCCTTGGATTAGGATCTATGACCGTAGATATCCTTTATTTATTGGTCGTTTACTTAGGCACCGTTCATTTTTTGGATAACCCTTTTATGAAAACCCTGCTGTGGTCTTTTGGCTGTTTCGTTCTGCTGTATACCGGAATCATAAGCCTGCAAGGGGTTAAAACGGAGCTATTCCATCGAAACAAAGTGAAAGAGTCTGGCCTGAAATCATATGGGACAGACTTCATCTTATCGGTGCTCAATCCTTTGACGATCATGTTCTGGATCGGTATTTACGGTTCGGTTCTTGCGGAAGCGACAAAAAAATTTGAGCCAAGCCAGCTCCTCGTTTGTACATCAGGTATATTGTTAGGGGTATTTATATGGGATTTGTCCATGGCCGCCGTATCCAGCCATTTTCACCGTTTTTTGAATGATCGCGCATTGTCCCTCATTTCCGTTCTCTCCGGCTTATCCTTAATTGGATTTGGTTTATATTTTGGCATCGAAGCCATCAGGGAATTGATTCATTAAAGGGAATATTCCTCGCGGGTTCTCCTCACACTATCACTTGTATGAAGTGATTATGGGAGAGATGGGAATGAGTCAACAGAAAAGCGCGGAAAAGCCTCTTCAATGGTGGCAACTATCACTTATGGGTGTTGCATGTACCATTGGCACGGGGTATTTCCTGGGCACAGGCGTAGGAATAAGGGTCGGAGGAAATGCGATTCTTATTGCTTTTATTCTCGCTGCCTTCTCAACCTTTGTTGTCTTTGATTTCTTAGCAAAAATGACGGCTGCCGACCCTATGGACGGATCTTTTTGTGCCTATTCCAAGAAGGCGTTTGGACGTTGGGCCGGATTTTCAAGCGGATGGGTGTACTGGTCCTCAGAGTTATTAATAATGGGGAGCCAAATGGCGGCGCTGTCCTTATTTACAAGGCTGTGGTTCCCGAATGTTCCCTTATGGATATTCGCTTCGATCTATGCCTTACTGGGTATCGGAATTATTGCGATTGGAACGAAGGGCTTCGAAAGAATGGAGCATATCTTTGCGGTCATTAAGCTGGCTGCAATTGTCATATTCGTCATTATTGCCGTGTTAGCCCTGATGGGAATCCTCGGAGTGGGCAAGCATGAACCGAAATGGCCGCTGCCATTATTCCCACAAGGTATGAAGGAAAGCTGGGCCAGCATGATTTATGCCTTTTACTCTTTTGGAGGAATCGAGGTTATGGGGTTGTTGGCGATTCGGCTCAAGGATCCCAAGGAAGCACCCAAGTCCGGTCGAGTCATGATCATCACTCTGACGGCTCTGTACATTCTATCGCTTACCCTTGCGCTTAGTCTCGCGCCTTGGACTTCAATTGAAAAGAAAGAGAGTCCATTCGTCTCGTCTTTGAAAGGCTACGGGATTGTTTTTGTCCCGCATTTTTTTAACGCGGCTTTCATAATAGCCGGTTTCTCAACGATGATTGCTTCCTTATTCGCTGTCACAAAAATTCTGGTCACTTTAGCTAAAGACGGAAATGCCCCTTCCTTGTTCTGCAAGGTCAGTAAAGGCAAACGCAGCATGCCTTACTTTGCCTTCGGCATAACCATAATCATGCTTGCCGGTTCCATCTTGCTAGCCTTGCTTATGCCCGACAGCGTTTACGAGTACATTACGACGGCGGCAGCCTTAATGCTGTTGTATAACTGGATATTCATTCTGTTGACATCAGGCAGGCTGCTGCAACTTGGCCAATGGGGACAAGCTAAGCGTTGGATCGGGGTTAGCTTTATCATCATGGCAATATGCGGTACTTTGTTTCATGCCACAAGCCGGCCTGGTTTTTACATAAGCATTGGATTTCTGGCCTTGATCGGGTGCTTGACAGTGTTTATGTCGCATAAATGGAAGCATGCTTCCTGAATAAACTTGCTATCAAATTTCGAGCAGCTTAAGGACACGATCACTTGTTCCTTCCGAAATAGATATCTATCGTGTCCCAACACCGTTAACTGCCTGTCGACGGTTTTACACTCTCTTTTTATAAACCCTCATTGCAAAAATATAAGCTACGAGCATAATTCCGACGCACCACGCAAGCGCAATCCAGATGTCGTTGCCCACCGGCTGATCCGACAGCAAGGCGCGGATGGATTCTACGATAGAGGTCACCGGCTGGTTTTCGGCAAAGACGCGAACAACAGTTGGCATTGAATCGGTTGGCACAAAGGCGGAGCTGATAAAGGGAAGGAAGATTAGGGGGTAGGAAAAGGCGCTCGCGCCATCGACCGTTTTTGCGGACAGTCCGGCTATGGCTGCGACCCATGTTAACGCCAGCGTGAACAGAGCGAGGATCCCCGCTACGGCAAGCCATGGCAGCACTCCCGCGGACGAACGAAAACCCATGATTAACGCTACGAGAATGATGACGACCACCGATATGGCGTTGGATGCAAGCGAAGTCAGTACATGACCCCAAAGCAAGGCGGAACGTGAGATCGGCATCGTTTGAAATCGTTCGAATATGCCCCGCTGTACATCCGTAAACAAACGGAAAGCCGTGTAGGATATTCCGCTGGCAATCGCCATAAGAAGGATTCCGGGCAACAAGTAATTCACATAATTATCCGTACCGGTCTCGATGGCACCGCCTAATACGTAGACGAACAGCAGCATCATCGCGATCGGCGTGACGGTAACCGTAATGATGGTGTCCATGCTGCGGAAAATGTGACGCATGGAGCGTCCAAGCATAACGCTAATATCGATGAAGAAATGCTTCTTTGCCGTTTCCATTTAAACAGCCTCCCTTTTACCGATGATTGCGAGAAAAATCTCCTCTAACGACGGTTGCTTCTCGACATACTCCACCTTTGTGGTCGGGAACATCTTCTTTAGCTCCTGTAACGTACCGCTCGCGATAATTCTGCCTTCGTGCAAAATGGCAATCTTGTCGGCAAGCTGCTCCGCCTCCTCCAAATACTGCGTGGTAAGAAGTACGGTCGTCCCGCCGGCCGCCAGTTCTTTGACTATCTTCCACACCTCGATCCGAGCCTCTGGGTCAAGCCCGGTGGTCGGCTCATCGAGAAAAATAATCTGCGGTTTTCCAACCATGCTCAAAGCGATGTCGAGCCTGCGTCGCATGCCCCCGGAATAAGTAGACACTCTGCGGTCCGCAGCATCTGTTAAGCCGAAGCGCTGCAACAGGTCATCCGCAACCTGGCGCGGGTTTTTGAGGTATCTCAGCTTGGCGATCATGACCAGATTTTCTCTGGCCGTCAAAATTTCATCCACGGCGGCAAACTGCCCGGTCAGACTGATCGTCTGACGAACTTGATCCGGTTGTGATGCTGCATCAAATCCGCTCACGGCAGCGGTTCCGCCATCCGGTTTGAGCAGCGTGGTGAGAATTTTGACAACCGTTGTCTTTCCTGCCCCGTTGGAGCCGAGCAGTGCAAAGATACTGCCCTTCTCCACCTCGAAATCTACGCCCTTCAGGACTTGAAGATCTTTGTAAGACTTCTGCAGCCCCTTCACTTTAATGGCAGTGTTTTTCATTTGGTTTCCCCCCTTAAATGACGGTAACTTTTGAAAGATCTACATCCATGCCTTTGAGCTGCGCAAAGGTCAATTTATCCATCATCGCTCCGTCAAAGCAGATCGTTTTGAGCATGCGATAGTACTTCTTAGTCAACGTAAACCCCGGCTGGAAGGAAACATTTTTTAAGGTAGCGCCCTTGAACGAAGCTTCGGTTAAGGCCGCTTTGTCGAACATAACGCCGATAAACGTCTGTCCGTCAAAACGCTGCCCGCTCAGATCGGAGAGCTTGAAGTCAACCCCATCAAATAAACAACCTTCAAAAATCGTTTTTCTAAGATCGGTCATCGTTAACGACACGTCAGTAAGTCTAACTCCTGTAAATTTGGCCCCGTCAAGCCCCGACTTGCTGAAATTGGTTCGCACGAGGATCGATTTATTGAAGCTCGCATTTGCCAGGTCAAGCGTGGAAAGGCTGCAATCTGTTAGATTCGCGCCGTCGAAATTGGCTTCGCGTACGTCGCTGCTCTTAAACGTACTGCCGGTCAAATCTGCGCCCGAAAAGTCGGAACCGTGCAGCGCGCTGCCATTAAACTGTCCTTTATGGGCTTTAACGCCTGCAAAATCGCTTTTCACCAGGTTGCTTGCGCTAAAATTTGTAACCACCTGCCGTTCCAGCGAGCGGGAGAGGTTCGCAACCTCTAGTACCGTTTGCTCAATGTCGCCGATGCTATCGATGGTGAGCTGAAATGCCGTTTCATCGTCCTTGCCCTCTTTTTTGAGTTCACGGAACCGTTCCTGCAGATCGCTCTGCAGATCCGCCTTTAATTCCTGTACGCTTTTTACCCCATCGTAGGCTGCGAAAACACCGTTCAGATAGTTCGTCAATTTCTCGTTCATTAACATCCACTCTCCTTATAATAAGTGTTCAAGAACTTGCTTTGCGTATTCCCAGTTGCTTTTGTTGCGGGCGTAAATCTCTCTGCCCTTCTCGGTAATTCTAAAGTATTTGCGGCGGCCGCCTTGTGATTCGTCTCCCCAATACCATTCGATATCACCGTCCGCCTCTAGTCGCCTAACGCTGGAATACATCGTTGCTTCCTTTAGTTCATATTCACCGCCTGAACGCTCCGCAATCAATTTGACAATTTCATACCCATAGCGATCTGATTCAGACAAGAGCCGTAATATCATCGTATCCGTATGTCCGCGAAGCAGGTCGGATGTGATCTTGTTTTCGCTCATGCAAATCACCTCCATAACTGCATAATAAAGCATAGTACCTTGACTGTCAAGGTACTTTTATAAATAAAATACTCTGCCTCAAATAATTTGAGCAGACATAACAAAAAAACCGCGCTCCGTGCGGTTTCTGATTCAATTCCTATTTGATTTGCTGTACAGGACTACGATTGTGAATGCCACCACATATGAAATGAAAGTCCAAAGGACATGCCAGCCATTATCATAGAGAACCCTTCCTATCTCTACAAGGACGTACTCCGCAAATGTAATCCCAATACTCCAAATACCAATTAATATAGCGGGCGACCAAGAACGCCTCTCAATAAAGTAGATGAGGAATATTGCCCACACCGGATACAAACCTAGATTATAGGGTATTGCCGAATAAGATTCATTCTCATCTACAATCGGCTTAACAATCCAAAAGCCATGTTTTACAAAAAAGTCATTGAGAACAAATGCCATAAGCCCGCTAATAGGAAAAACACGAAGAACTAACTTTATTTTATTTGGGAGTGGTGCAATCAAAAAGCATAACCAAGGAATGATAAACCCAATGCTAACATTAAAAATCATAATTACACCTTACCTGCTCATTTTACAAATAGTATTCTCTAAAGTTATCCCCACTCATCCGCGCACGCGGATAAACAACAAGGTCTCCGTGAATACTTTACAAGAGGTGATGACATCGTGGAAGCGTACAGAGCGAAGGAGATCGCCGACTCTCCGGATATGATAATCGTCTCGTACTTTGGCGTTCCTGTGTTTATCGAACATGTCAATTTGGGAGCCGGTACGGCAAGAATTCATCCACTGGACAGGCCGGACGAGGAGCAGACGGTACCCGTCGACGTGCTGGCGGAAGAATTCAACGACGAGTTTGATACACCGTTTATGTGAATCGTCTTTCAAAACGGCAGCTGATCAGCTGCCGTTTTGTTGTTCTTCACTATTGTTAACCCACTTTTTTTAATCCGATACCCGTTACTCTTTGCAAGCCAGTCACTGCGCCGACAAAAAAAGCAGCCATTTATACGTCCATTCGCTCAAAAAGCAGGATTATGTGTAAAAGAGGAAAATTGATTATTTCCGGTAATGAGCGCTTCCATCAATTCACTTAGTTGCTTCTGGTCAACCAATCCTTCGATATAGCTTATCGCTATCTTGTCTCCCAACTCCCGAATGATGAAATCAGAGCTGAAGCCTATTCTTGAACGAAGGATGGAAAGCGTATTGGACAGCGATGAGTTCAGAGCAGCTGCATCATTTTCTAACGGTACAAACACCTTTTCATTTCGTCTTGCTTTCAATTGTTTATCGTGTTTTTTGAATTGGCGAAAGATGCGCATACCATCCCCTCCTTATTCCGGAACGTGTTTTCCATTGCTTATCTTTTCCAGATGCCGGTTAGTTATGCTTCGATCCCAATTCCGCGATTAACAAAGAAAAAGCCGTCCAAAATGGACGGCTTTATTTGTTATTTGAGGGTTTGCTGCTTCCACTGCTCGCGAAGCTGGAGCGTCTTCTTGTTCCACGCTTTGGTCTCCGGAATCAGGTGCTTTGCTTCGTAGCCGTTGAACACGATCTCGTTGATCATATTCACCCAGTTGTACTCGGAGAAGCCCGGGATCGTCGCGCCAGGAAGGACGAGGCCGTTGTCTTTGGTCATTTTGACCGCTTCGATGTTACGGCCCTGCCAGATCGGCGTTTTATCGATATAATCGGTCAGCTCCGGATCAATTACGGATGCGTTGGCACCTTCGTCGATCTTCCACTTCTGCGCCTCCAGCTCAAATTGAAAGCTGATCCATTTGTACGCTTCTTCCTTATGCTGCGAGCCGCTGAGCAGAGCGAGCGGTCCGTAAATATGCAAGGAGTACTGGTTCTGCTTCCCTCGAGGGAAAGGAAGGATATCCCAGTTGAACATCGCCTCCCGGTTCAGCCGGGGCAGCAGCCAGTCTCCTCCGACCTCGAAGGCCGTCTTGCCGTTCAGGAAATTGCGAGCGACATCATGCTGCTCCTTGGCCTTGGACCACGAGAGCATGGAGCCATCCTCCGTCACAAATTCGGTCAGCCACTCTACATCGTCCAGAACAGCAGGCGTTCCGAGCAGGCTCTGGGTCATGTTTTCATTCAAATAAGCCAGATTCTGCGCATGTCCGTCAGCAGCTGCTTTGAGCGGCAGCAGGCGCATGACAAATTCATTACTGGTCGTAAGGCCGTAATCGCCTTCTTTCGGATCCGTGACCCGCTTCGCGATAGTCCGGAAATCATCAAAGGTCCACGTATTCGGCGGCATCTTAACCCCATGCCTCGCCAGCAGATCTTTATTCACGACAATCCACATCGGTACGTCCACGAACGGAACAGCCAATCTCCGCCCCCGAAAATTCATCGTATCGAAATAGCCATCCGGAAGTACTTTATCCTGAAAGGACTCGTCCTTCTCCATATAAGGCTTCAAATTGGCAAGAAGCCCTTGCTGCTCATACGCCAGCAGATCCCCGTCGATCCACGTCAGATCCGCAGGAGTACCGGCCTTCTCCAGCTCTTTGATTTTCGCCATAATATCTTTATCGTTCGCCTGCACCTTGACCGGTTCAATTGTAATCCAGGGATACTTCTCGTTAAACATGTCGTACAGCTGCTGATAACGGTCGTCCGCCCAAGTCAGCAGCCTTAACGTAACAGGGGCCGGCTCCGGTGACTTACCGGACGTTGCAGGGATATAACCGGAACATGCGGCAAGAACCAGTATAATCGTCAGGAGTAAACTTCCAACAACATAATGTTTGTTTTTCAATTGATACTCCTCCTAAAAAGAATTGCTACTTTTTTATGGCCTGTATGGGCCATGATGTTGCAATTCTTACTTCGTAAGAATACGCATAGAATTGCGAAGCAATTCTTACTTCGAAAGCATAGGCTTAGAATTGCGACGCAATTCTTACTTCGAAAGCATCCTCACTCATTCAAGGTTGAATCCAGCTCCTGGCCTTCCTTTAACACCGGATGCCTTAACGTGATTTTCGTTCCGGTATCCGGTCCTGTTACAATCTTCAGCTTATACGCCTCGCCAAAATACAGCTTCAGCCGTTCATTCACATTTCGCAGCCCTACTCCTCTGCGCGATGGCGAGAACTTGCTGCCTGCCGGCTCCTCCGCCTGTTCGAGCTGGTCGAGTACATGCTGCGGAATGCCCTTCCCGTTATCGGCGATATCAATGACAATATCATCCTCTTCTTGCCTTGCGGCAATCATAATTTTTCCTCTATCAAAGTTATCCCTTACGCTGTGCTGGATCGCATTCTCTACCAGCGGCTGCAGCAAGAGACGCAGGAACGGCAGATCAAGTGTCTCCTCATCCCCCGAGTACAGAATCCTTACCGTCTTGCCCATCCTAGCCTGCTCAATAGCCACATAAGCTTTCACTTGATCGAATTCCCGCTTCAATGTCGTAATCTCTTTCCCTTGATTGAGACTTAAACGGAGCAGATTGCCAAGCGCGGAGACCATCTCGCTTATATCGCTTCTGCCGTGATTTTCCGCCTTCCACCGGATCGACTCCAGCGTGTTATATAGAAAATGCGGATTAATCTGGTGGCTCAGCACCTGGAATTCCAGTGCCTTCTTATTACGCTCCGAACGCGAAGCCTCTTTAATTAATCCGTCAATGCGGTGAACCATGCTGCCGACACTCCGGTACAGCCAGCCGACCTCATCCTTACGGGATGACCATGGCGATAAAAAATGGAGATTATCCGATTCCAGCTTGCGCATCAGACGAACGAGATGGGCAATCGGCTGCGTGTACGTAACCGTCAAATAGATAACCACGCTGATGCAGCACAGCAAATAGACGACCAGAAAAATAATCAGTACCCGGTTAATTTCATCCATCGCACCGGTCAGCTCTTTGAGCGGGGTCAAACTGATGATCGTCCACGGATGGTTAGCCATCGTCACGTATGTCGCCAGGTAGGTGTGTCCGCCGATTGTTATCGACTTCGAGCCGGCGTCGCTTTTTTTCATATAGCCGACAAAAGATTCCGAAGGGAACGGCTGCCCGGTCCATTCATTCACCGCCGAATCATAATGAACGATCCCTTTATCGTTGACAAGCAGAAGCTTCTGATCCTTCAGCTGATCGGACGGGGAGAAGTAGCGCTCCAGGAAATCATCGGACAGATCCGTGACGATTAGTCCCCGCTGCTTGGAATCATACATTCCGGAGAACCTCTTCACATAAGTAAGAAGCGGCTTGGCATATTTCCCCTGCTTCGGCATCGTTAAGTACCAGGTCGGCTCAACCGTTGCCTTCGACCGCTGGAACCAATATTGATCGCCAATCCGCACCGATTCATCTATGGATCTCATATACGAAGGGTACTTCGTAGGATTAATCGGATACACCTTCACCCGGAACGCGTCTATCACAGGCGTCGCATGATAGAGAGCCGTCAGCATATTAACCGCAAACGATTCCTCGTCCTGCTCGTCTATCGGTTCCTTATACAGCAGCTCCTGGACGCTTTTATTGCCGATAACCTCATTCACCTGTTCATTCAAATTATTTAAATAGATTTCGAAGTTCTTTTTGGCCTGCTGAAGATAACTCATTGTCATCTTTGTATTCGTCTCGGATATCCCTTCAATCGATTTGATATGAGAATAGTAAGCGAACAGCAGGAATGGGACGATAATCGTCAGCAAGAAGATAAAAATCATACGATTGCGGAAGGATGATGCGAGCCGGAACGAAATTTTTCTCACTCGGTTAACCTGCCTTTCATGCAAAGAAAAAGCGTTAAAAATGAACATTAAAGTTTGCTTATGCCTCATTGTAAAGGAATGCCCTATTCTTTACACTAGTTGCGTAATGACAAACCTACTATTGAAATGAGGAACCACCATGGCATCTTCCAAGCGTTTCGTACATGTTATCTCTCATACTCACTGGGACCGGGAATGGTATATGCCATATGAAGCCCATCACGTAAAGCTCGTCGAAACGATGGATACGCTGCTTCGGACGTTTGAAGCCGACCCGGAATTCCGCAGCTTTTACCTCGATGGGCAAACCATTGTCCTTGAAGATTATTTGCAGGTATATCCGGAGAAAAGAGAGCAGATCCAGAAGCTATGCGATGAAGGCAAGCTCTCTCTTGGTCCTTGGTATATTCTGCAGGATGAATTTCTGACAAGCAGTGAGGCCAATGTCCGCAACCTGCAGATCGGCCACCGCGATGCGGCGAAGTTTGGTCCAATCTCGAAGCTTGGCTATTTCCCCGACTCCTTCGGCAATATGGGACAGGCCGCGCAGCTTCTGAAGCAGGCCGGCATTGATACGGCCGTCTTCGGACGAGGGGTCAAGGCAACCGGCTTCAATAACCGGGTGGATGATTCGGGACTGGAATCCCCGTTCTCCGAGCTTATCTGGCAATCCCCGGACGGCTCCAGCGTGCTTGGCATCCTGTTTGCCAACTGGTACAACAACGGGATGGAAATTCCGGTTGATCCGGTAAAAGCGAAGCCTTACTGGGAGCATCGCCTGGCTCGAGCCGAGCAATTCGCTTCCACCCGGCATCTGCTTCTTATGAACGGCTGCGACCACCAGCCGGTGCAGACAAACCTGTCCGAAGCGCTGCAAGTGGCAAGAAGGCTGTTCCCGGATTATGAGTTTGTTCATTCGAACTTCGATGATTATGTAAAGGCTGTCGAGGCCGAGCGGCCGGAAAGCCTGAGCGTTACTCGCGGCGAGCTGCGCGGCCAGCAGACCGACGGCTGGTATTCTCTCGTCAACACCGCTTCGGCCCGCGTCTATATTAAACAGCTGAATCAGCAGAATCAGACGCTGCTGGAAAAGGTAGCGGAACCGCTTGCCGCTGCTGCGCATAGCCTCGGCAAGCCTTATCCGCATGGACTGATGCAATACGCCTGGAAGACGCTGATGCAGAATCACCCGCATGACAGCATTTGCGGCTGCAGCGTGGATGAAGTTTACGACGAGATGAAGACGCGTTTCGCCAAAAGTATGGAGGTTGGCAAACGTCTGACCGAAGACAGCGTCAATTTTATCAGTTCCAAAATCAATACTTCCTCCTTCGCTGCGTACAGTGATGAGGCTGTTCCGCTTGTTGTCTTTAATACAAGCGGCTACGAAGGCTCGTCTGTTGTGACCGTTGAGCTTGAATTCTCCCACCGCTTCTTCGACCAAAGCGAGGATCCGGTTGCCATAGCTGCCGACGTTAAGGCACGTACCCATGCAGAAGGCTACCTCATTCATGCTAAGGGCAAAGCCATTCCGCATACCGTAGAAGATTTGGGCGTACGTTTCGGTTACGAGCTGCCTAACGATAAATTCCGCCAGCCTTATATGGCACGTGCATTGCGGTTAACCTTTGAGGCAGCTAACCTGCCTCAAATTGGCTATCAGACCTTCGCCTGGATTCCAAGCCTTGGCGACGCTGAAGGGCTTGGTGCAGGAGAAGAGAAGTCTCTTCTGAGCGGAGGCCGTACAATCGAGAACCTCCATCTGAAGCTGACGGTAGAGGATGACGGAAGTTATTCCGTCTATCATAAAGCTAGCGGTCAAACCTTCAGCGGGCTTGGCATCTATGAAGATGCAGGCGATATCGGCAATGAATATATTTTCAAACAGCCCGTTGGCGATAAAGCCATTACTACCAAAGGCCTGAAAGCCGCCATTCGTGTCGTTGAAGACACGCCGTACAAAGCGGCAATCGAGATCACCCATTCCTTCGCCATTCCGGCGAGTGCCGACGAACGGTTAGCCGAAGAGGTTGACACCATGGTTGAATTCCGCAGCCGGAAGGCTGGACGCTCTAGCGAGCTTGCTCCGCTTGTTATCATCACAAGGCTGAGCCTGGAGCGAGACGGTAAAGGCGTGCGTGTCCATGCAAAGATCGACAATCAATCCAAGGATCACCGGGTACGGGTATTGCTGCCTTCCGATGCGGAAGGGTCCACTCATTTTGCCGATTCGATCTTCGAGGTTGCCGAGCGCCGGACTGTACCGTCTGCAGTGTGGGAGAACCCAAGCAACTGTCAGCATTTGCAGACCTTCATCGACGTTCATGATCGCGAGAGAGGTTTGACTGCTGCCGGCAAAGGTCTTAACGAATACGAAGTCTTGCAAGACGGGCGCAATACAATCGCCTTGACGCTGCTCCGTTCCGTTGGCGAGCTTGGTGACTGGGGAGTTTTCCATACTCCGGATGCGCAGTGCCTCGGCGCCAATGTCGCGGAGTGGATGGTCATCCCTTACGGCGGAGAGAGCGAGCGGTTTGACGCTTACCGTGAAGCTTACCGGTTCCCGGTTCCGCTTACCGCAGCTGGCGTCCGTTTGCAGCAAGGAGAGCTTCCGCTGACGGAAAAATTCCTCGCCTGGAACGGGGACGGCCTTGCCTTCTCCAGTCTGAAGATCAACGAGGACCGCGGTGACCTGATGGCCCGCTGGTACAATCTGTCGAGTGAACCAACAAGCCTTATCGTTCAGGCGAAACCGGCGCCTTCCGGATCCTACATCAGCAACATAATGGAGGATGTCAACAGCGAGGCTGCAGACAGCCGCATTCCAGTGGAAGGCTACAAAATCATAACAGTCGGCATTACATCTTAATCCTTATATAGATACGGCAAAAGGCAGTTCCAAAGGGAAAGCGTTATTCACCTTGGATACTGCCTTTATGCTTTACTCGTCTATAATGCCCCGCTGTCTGCGGTATTCTTTTGGCGTGCAGCCGACCTGCTTCTTGAACAGCTTTGAGAAATGGACAGGGTCTTTGTAACCGACCTGATAGGAGATCTGGTACACCTTGTACTGGATATCGCCAAGCATCTCCTTCGCTTTCTCGATCCGAATATCGGTCAAATATTCAAGAAACGTCTGCCGTTTCTCTTTCTTGAACAGCTTGCTGAGCCAAACAGGCGTAACATGAACGGCGCTTGCCACGCTTTGCAGCGTTAAGCTGTCCGCATAGTCCCGCTGCAGAATTTTCTCCGCTTCGCAGATGATCTGGCTTGGGGGTGCGGTGAGACGGCGGAAATCGGCTGCCATTTCCTTCAGGCATCTTTCCGCCTGCTCCCTAAGCGATTGCAGCGTATCATATTGCTCCAGCTGCTCCCAAAGCGCAATCGGGTTGCTCCCCCATTTTTTATTGGGAATGCCGGCTGCCGCTGCTTTCTTAAAGATCTCAAACAGCCACTCGAAGATGTTTTGCTGAATATCCCGCAGCTGGGTAAGCTGCCAAGCTTGAACCATTCGTTCAAACCGGTCCATCGCAGCCGAAATATCCACATCCGATCCGAATTTGACCAGATCCAACACCTCTTCGGGCACGGCCAGCTTCAGATCGGCATGCTCGCCCTCTTCATAACTGCCCTGCAGCGTAAATACCCGGTTGCCGCCGTACACGGCCTTTTGCTCAAGAACGCTAACGGCTTCCGCATACATTTCGTGCAAGTGCTCGAAGGTACAAGGGTTCGTCCGCAGCCCGACACTGGCCTTCACTTTCACAAAATCATTAATCCGCTTAATACACAGATGCGCTATCCCGCTCGTCAGCTCGGATTGTTCCGATCTCATGCAGCTAAGCAGCACCACCCATCTGCCGGAGCTGTCCGTGCAAATCGCATACGGATAAGGATAATCCTCCTCCAGCGTCTGATTGACAACATTGCCAATCCCGAACAAGATCAGGTCCTTTTCCTGCGCACGGCGGTTCTCGATCGCTTTCAGATCATCCGCTTCGATGACCATCACCGTCATATAATCGGTTGTTATCCATTCCATATTTAAAGTCGTAAGCCGATGGCGCCGTCTTGTCTCTTTATAGGGATCATGCTCCTGCTCAACCATTTCGCGCAGGAGCTCTTCGCGCATTTTCGGAATGGCGAATTTCACCTGATTGATCAACTGCTGCTCATTATGCTGCTCCAGACGTTTCCGCTGAATATTTTCAACTGCTTTACGGACGATCTGCTCCAGTTCATTGATGTTAATTGGTTTAAGAATATAATCGAGGGCTCCGGTCTTCATTGCCTGCTTTACGAGATCGAAATCATCATAACCGCTTACCACAACCGCTTCCGGATGATAATCCTTGATCGGCTGCAAGGCATTCAGAAATTCCAGCCCGGACATCCGGTTCATCTTAATATCCGTTACAATCAGATCCGGTCGCACATCCTGCGCCAGCATTAGCGCTGTATCCCCGTCATCGGCAACCAGTACCTCCCCAATGCCAAACGTTTCCCAAGGAAAGCGGTTACGTAAACCTTCGCGAATCTCGAATTCATCATCTACGATTAAAGTACGCAGCATCCATTCACCTTCCCCATTATGCATGATGCGAGATTTGTAACCTGTCTGGCTGCTTTGGTCTACCTCCATACTAAACGGTTCTATTTTGGATTGCACGGGGGTAAAGCAAAACTTTATGGGGTTGTATTAAATTGTTGTGAGGGATGCTTGCGCGTTCTCCATACTAACCGATCACGAGGAACGGCTCCAATTCCTTGAAAAGCTTTTTGACATTCACATCATCCGGCACGACAAGCGTCAGCGGTTCATTCAGCTTTAGCACAAACAGGCCCAGAATCGATTTGGCATCGGCCATTCCGCTTTTTCCATGAATCCAGATGTCGAAATCATAACGGGATACAATATGGTTAATCTGTTCGATGTCTTTGACATCTTTTACTTTGATAGGCACAATCATGGGGTTTATTATGCTCCTTCCAGCGTACATCCAATTTTTTCTTATTAGTTGTGCGCTGACAGACATTGCTTTATACGTACAGGCATAACATGTATTGGACAGGTAAGTGAAGGGAGAGGGCTGACATGGCTTGGCGTGATCTCATACCAAACGATGCGAGGAAAACATTCGACACTTTAATCGATCGCAAAAGAAAATTGGATATCTTCAAATCAAGAGCTGCTGCATGTGCATTGCTTTGCTTATTTTGTTTTTTACTATTTGCCATTGTGTACTACAGAAATATCGGCACCATTAATGGCAGCTTTGTCAGCCTGTTTGAAGGCATAACGAATAGCTCCTTCCTTATCTTTCTGATAGCCGTATTCATCGTTAGCTTTGTTTACCTGTATGTGCTGGCCAAGGAAATCGATAAAGCGAAGAAAAAGTATGAAACGCTGAGAGAAGAAACGATCGACCGCTTTGATACAACCTGGCTGAAAAGCATCAGCTTCGAGACAAGAAGCGAAATCTCGAAAGAGATGAACTCTTACGATATTAACATCGATTATAAAGGGTAAAATGAAATCCCCCTGCAGCCTGGCTGTAGGGGGATTTATGGGGTGATCTTATTCATCCTCATTACCGAATGATGATCGGAAGGCTGCTACTATTAAAGTTATGATTTCCCCGGTATCCCAAAGTTAGGAGTACCATCTTCGTTCCATGTGAAGGCTTGCACGCGGGCATGACGGTTCGGATCAGAAAGCGCGCTGCCTGTAAGCTCCTTATAAGGGCGGGCATGATAGACGATCAGGTCGGTCAAGCCATCCTTGCTCACTGTAAAACTGTTATGACCCGGTCCATAGTTTGCGGTTTCCTCATTGGTCTCAAATACAGGCTCAGGATGCTTGGTCCAGCTGTTCGAATCAAGCAAGTCAGCTTCTTCAGAAGCTTCCAGCAGTCCCATGCAATATCGGTGATCCGTAGCGCTTGCCGAGTAAGCAACAAAAATCCGCCCGTTGCGCACCAGTACGGCCGGCCCCTCATTTACCCGATGACCTTGAATCTCCCAATCATACTCCGGTGTTGATATTAATACCTGAGGACCTTCAATTGTCCATGGGTTGACCAGCTTGGCTATGTATAGATTGCTGTCCGATTCTTTATATTGCGCCCAGATCAGATACTGACTCCCGCGATGACGGAAGGTTGTCGCATCGAGTGAGAAGCTCTCGAAGTCGAGAGCCATTTTCCCCTTTTCGACCCAATGGCCTGTTATCGGGTCTTCATCGCCGCACTCCAGCACATACGGACGTATAGCCCACTGATCTTCGGCCGTTCCCGCCGCAAAGTAGATGTACCATTTGCCGTCCATATAATGAAGCTCCGGCGCCCAGATATGGTTGCCCATCTCTCCGACTTCATGCTTGCGCCAGATCACCGTCTCTTCAGCATCAACAAGCCCTTCAAGCGTAGCTGCCTTGCGTAACACAAGCCGGTCATACTCCGGTACAGAGGCTGTAAAATAGTAACACCCATCCGTATGCTTAAGCACATATGGATCTGCTCTGTTTATAATCCAAGGACTTGAATAAATCTCCATCAATACATCCCCCTATGTAAAGATTGATAGAAACACAATTATCTATTAGTAGAGTAACATAAAATGGATATCTGTTAGCAACCTTGTTATACATAAAAAAAGGTACAGCCACCCTAATGCTAGGGCTGCTGTACCCTTTCTTGATTACCCCCAAGCGGAAAGTTCCATCTCGAAATCGTTAGCGAAATCAGGACTGATTGGTGTGACCCGCACGTTCGCGTTAGCCTTCCAGATGTTATTAATCGGGATGTTTGGAGATGCACCCTCGTACACATATAATCCCTTAGCCTGCTGCTGTACCGGCTCCAGAATCACCTTCCAGATCCCACGGTGGCCATCGGAGCCGACCGCCTCCACGCGGACATCCCCGTGCCATATGGCGCCTAGTTGAATTTCGGCGCTGAATTTTGTCATCCCGTTCCCGCTGCTATTATTTTCATGAATATCCACGTTCCTGACCTGGACTGACCAGCTATTGCGGATGAATTGCTTGTAGGCTGCAACCCTTGAAGCGACTTCTAAGTTATCCGCAGCGAAGCGCTTCCCTCTCGCGCTCGTTGGAACGTACAGCTTGTGCCAGTAATCATTCACCATCCTGTGGGTGTTATAGACAGGGGCGAGGGAGCAGATCGACTCCTTCATTCGATCGACCCATTCCATTGGGATCATCCGATCCCCTCGCTTATAGAATAGCGGAATAATCTCTTCCTCGAGCAGCCGGTAAAGCACTTCTGTATCCTGCTTCGTCTGGAGCTCGGGATCGCCGTCTATCGCGCTCTCGATGGCCCAGCCGTTTCGCCCGTTGTACCCCTCTTCCCACCAGCCGTCCAGTACGCTGCAGTTAAGCACGCCATTCAGGGCAGCCTTCTGCCCGCTTGTGCCGCTTGCTTCCATCGGCTTGAGCGGCGTGTTAAGCCATACATCAACGCCTTGAACGAGCAGCTTTGCCTTATCCATCGCGTAGTTCTCTACGATATGAACGCGGTCCTTGAACCTTTCTTCCCGAGACAGCTCCACAATTTTGCGGATCAGCTCCTGTCCCGGTCCGTCCGAGGGATGTGCCTTGCCGGCCAAAATGAGAACTACCGGGCGATTCGGATCGCCCAGGATGCGCGCAAGCCGCTCCGAGTCGCTAAAGATAAGCAGCGCCCGCTTATACGTTGCAAATCGTCTGGCAAAACCGATGATTAGCGGTCCTCCGCCCTCCGAGGAGAGCGGCAGCCCAAATGCCTGTAGCATCTTGGATTTCGCCCGCTGGTGCTCCTCCCATAGTTCGATGTCCGGAATATCCCGAACGGCAGCCCATACTTCCGGTTCCGCTGCTCGTAAAGCCCAGTCGGAAGGTAGATGCCGGTCGAACAGCTCCTTCATGCCGGCGGCCAGCCATGTCCCGGTATGGATGCCGTTTGTGACCGAATCGACGGGAATATCCCGTACCGGAATATGCGGCATCCACCGGTGGAACAGTTCCCGGGTGACCTCGCCGTGCAGCTTGCTCACCCCGTTTACTTTGGAAGACGTGCTGACGGCAAGACGCGTCATGTTGAACGCGCCGTCCATGCGGCCGAGCGACAATACCCGCTCCCTGTCAGCGCCGAGCTGCCAGTAATAATCGCCGAAGTAACGGTCCATCATGTCGATAGAGAAGACGTCGTGCCCGGCCGGAACCGGTGTATGCGTCGTGAAGACGGTACTTGCCTTGACGACTTCAAGTGCCGTCTCGAAAGGCACGCCTTCGGCGGACAGCATGCGAATTCGCTCGAGCGATAGGAATGCGCAGTGCCCTTCGTTCATGTGCCAAACCTCGGGATGGATGCCAAGCGCCGCAAGCAGCCTCGTACCACCGATACCGAGGAGTATCTCCTGACTTATCCGGACGTCCTGATTGCCGGGATATAGCGTGTCAGTCAAGCGGCGGTCCGCCTCGCTGTTGGTTTCAACGTCGGTATTGAGCAGGTACAGTGTAACCGAGCCCACCTGCACGGACCACGTTTTCGCATATACCTGCCTGCCATTCAACGGAACCTCGATGATGAGAGGCCGGCCATTGTCATCCCGCACGAGCCGAACCGGGTAGACGCTCTCTTCTAGGTCGATTTCGGGATACAAGTGCTGCTGCGAACCGCCTTCGTCAATACGTTGCTGGAAATAACCTTTACCGTAAAATATACCGACGCCCGTAAGCGGAATTTTCAAGTCTGCCGCAGCCTTGACATGGTCGCCAGCCAAAATGCCAAGGCCACCCGAGTAAATTGGCAAGGATTCATCAAGTCCGAACTCTGCCGAAAAATACACTATACCGCTGTTTTGCATTATCCCACCTCATTTTCGCCGGATTGCGCTTCGCTGTGAAAGCGCTAAATAACTTGATGCTTTACTACTATATGCCGGTTGCTGGTACCCGTGCCTACGTGCAAGCGCGCCTTGAAGTCAACAATCGGCATGGCACCCACGTGAGTAATCAATAAAAAAGGACGCGAATGCGTCCTAATGATCAATGGCTGCCTTAGTCCCGTAAGGACAGGTAGACTATATCGGCATCGGTTAAGCGGACCTTGTCAGCCTTCATGCAATCTTCAAGCTGAACAAGGGAATGACATCCGATGATCGGAATAGTCGGGAAAGGTTGGGACTGCATGTAACCTAGCACAACTTGACTAACTGGAACTCCCTTTTCCGCTGCAAGCATTCGAATCCGCTCGAATTTTTCCCGGTTAGCTTCCATTCGGTACATGGGTGCGACACTATCATTGCTGAAAGAGAATCGGCCTTCATGGAGCTTGGTGAACAACCCTTGCGCTTGCGATGAATATGGAATGGCAGTCATGCCCGTTTCGGTATGCAGTCTAAACATTTCTTCATCCATGATTACCAATGTAGGATCCTCCAATTTAGAGGAATCGATTGAAGCCAGACTCCACATCGGCTGGTTCGCACAGAAAGCTTGTAGCCCATGAGATGCGGCATAAAGCTGTGCCTCCTCAATCCTTTCCTTTGTCCAATTGGAACAGCCAAAATATCGAATCTTACCCTCTTTAACAACGTCATTCAGCGTCTCGATAATCTCACCAGCATCGCGATTTGCATCGTCACGGTGGAGCCAGTACAAATCGATGGCGTCCACCTGCAGCCTTCCCAGGCTTCCATTCACATCTTCTAAGATATCCTCGCGCGATAAACGAGAGACCTGCATCGACGTCAATCGAGGGTGCGCTCCCTTGGTCGTTACAATCAAGCTATTGCGGTTGCCTCTGGACTTCATCCATTTTCCAATGATGGATTCGCTGATGCTTCTCTCACCGGGCAGCCAATTCGCATACACCTCAGCCGTATCAATCATATTGCCACCGTTGGCCGCATACGCGTCCATAAGCTCAAAGGACATCTTCTCATCAAGTGAGCTTCCGAACGGCACACCGCCAAGCGCAAGCGACGAACTCGTCAAATCAGTACCTGAAATCTTAACCTTTTCCATGGCTCCTCCTTGTTTACCTACATGATAGGCATGCTCACAATCCTAAACGCAGAAAAAGACTGGAGAAATGGTTGAAGAAATCGTCATCCAGGCTCCAGTCTTTTTATATGGTTTATTCATTAAACTTCCTTTGCCTCAAAGCCTCATACAACAGCACGGTAGCGGCCATTGCAACATTAAGCGATTCCGCTTCGCCCTGCATTGGAATAATAACCGATTCATCCACCGTCTGCCGAACGGATTCGGACAGTCCTTCCGATTCATTGCCCATTAACAGCCATGTTCCAGGCGTCCAATCATACGAATAACAAGTATGGGTTGCCTGCAGGCTTGTCCCTACCAGCCGGATTCCCTGCTTCTTGGCTTCATGCAGCAGCTCCGCCAGATCAGCCTCCATAATCGACAGATGGAACAGAGATCCCATTGTCGAGCGTACTGTCTTGGGATTGTACAAATCTACACTGCCCTTACCAAGCACGACGGCATCCGCACCCACCGCATCCGCGCTGCGGATAATCGTACCGACATTGCCGGGATCTCGAACACCGTCAAGAACAACAACAAGACTGTTCTCCCGGAACAAAGCCGTATCATCCCTCTTCAGCTTCTCCAGTACAGCAAAGACCGGCGGCGGCGTATCCGTCCCCGTACATTTGGCCATCACCTGCGTTGTCGCCTGCACCCATTCCGTGCCGCCTTCCCAGGCAAGCTGCTCGAGCTCCTGCGGAATACCGCGCTCTCCGTTATAGACAACGCATTTTACAGCAGCGGAAGCCCGGAACGCTTCCTGTACAAGATGAACGCCTTCAATAATGAATTGGCCGGTCCGGTCCCGGTATTTTTTATCCAGCAAGGAAGCCCACTGCTTCACACGTTCGTTCTGAATAGAGGTTAACCATAAATGATTCATAAATCCGATCAGCCTTCCGAATAAGCTATTTCCAAATTGGATAAATCCGAGTTTTTCCCGACAATAACAAGAATGTCCTCCGGACGAATAAGATCCTCCGCATAAGGAGCGATGTTCATTACACCATTAGTCTTGATTGCCATCACGTTGCATTTGAATTTCGCCCGGATATCGAGCTGCTTGAGGCTTTTCCCGATCATCGCTTCCGGCGCCTTGATTTCAATAATACTGTGATCCTCAGAGATCTCGATATAATCCAAAATATTAGGAGAAATTAAATGATGCGCTACGCGAAGTCCCATATCCCGCTCCGGGTAAACAACCTTATCTGCGCCAATCTTCGTCAGCACTTTGCCATGCAACTCGTTTTGCGCTTTCACAACAATCATCTTTACACCAAGATCCTTCAGGATAAGCGTAGTCAGAATACTCGCCTGGATATCTTGACCGATGGCTACAACGACAACATCAAAGTTGCGCACACCAAGCGAACGCAAAGCATCTTCGTCCGTCGAATCAGCCGATACGGCATGAGTTACTGTATTAATCGCTTCCTGGATGCGCTGCTCGCTCGAATCAATCGCCAGCACTTCGTATCCCATGTTCGTCAGCGAAGTGGCGATACTGGAGCCAAACCGCCCCATTCCAATCACTGCAAATTGTTTCTTGGCCATTTTCGTTTCATCCTACTCCCTTCATGCCTGCAAGCCTGCAAGATGCGTATACGATATTGCCTAATCCTTGATTATTATAGCATATCCACCACACTCGGATGAAAATCGCCTAAATCGGAAACAGTAATTAAGGCACAATTTCATGAAGACTTGGAGGGAATCCGATTGATCAATCTGGATTTACGTCAAGCCATTATTAACAATGTCCGAAACAACACGAAGGAAGAAATGAAAGACGTCATTGAGGACTCCGTCGGCAATGATGAAAAAACGCTTCCCGGACTTGGTGTATTATTCGAGATGATCTGGAAAGAGATCACCGCGGAGGAGCAGTCAAGGCTCGTTGACGTTCTGCATGCCAAACTCCAGCAAACCAAATCGGCAGCGACTTAACTTAATGTACATCCGCTGTATAGATGGTTTTTCCGCCAACGATTGTATGCGTAACCCAAGGATGACCCTGATACTGATCCACAAGAATTAAATCAGCTGCTTTACCGGGCGCAATCGCTCCGTATAGATCTTCAATTCCAAGCGCTTGCGCCGGGTAAAGAGTACCCAAACGAACCGCTCCAGGCAAATCCATAATCCCTTGTTCCACAAGCATAAAGATGGCAGTCAGCATCGAGGACGGATGATAATCCGAGCAAATGACAGATGCTGCCCCTTCCATAATAACATCCAATGCCCGCAAATTATGATCATGAGATCCTCCTCTGACGAGATTAGGTGCCCCAACGCACACGAATAAGCCTGACTTTGCGGCATGCCTGGCTGTTTCCATATTAATCGGGAATTCCGTTACCGAAATACCAAAGCCTTTGGACCGCTCCACTTGCTCAATGGAATCGTCATCATGGGAGGCGAGTCTGATGCCCTGCCGCCCGGCTAAACGTCCAAGCTCACGTAGATTTTCCCAATCGATCTGGCTCCTCCGCGTCAGCAGCTCTTCAACAATCACCTGTACTTCCTCTACGCCAACGCCTTGATTTTTCATGACATATCGTTCAAAAGAACCTGGTGCCCGGTATTGTCCTTGCCCAGGAGAATGATCCATAAAGGATAAATAATCAATCATGCGCTCTTTAATATATCGTTCCACGATGGCATAGCCGGCTAAATAAGAAACTTCATAACGCAGATGAATTCTGTTGCGGATAACCGAACGGGTTTGACGATATTGATGAATAAAGTCAACCATTCCCGTCAGAAGATGGTCGCCGCGCAAGCTAAGTCCCACGCCAAGCGATAGGGAATGATACATCGTTGTAATGCCATGAATCGGCATTTTGCGTTCGAATTCCAGAAGTGACATCGTGAGCGGAAATAATGTACCCGGCCTAGGCTGCACTTCCTTCTCAATAGCATCGTTATGGATATCAATGAGTCCGGGGAGAATATAACGCCCTGCTGCATTTAGGCTGATCAGTCGATCGTTTTCACAGCTTTGCTCATACTGGTGTATAGAGGCTTCGTCTGTCAGTATCGCATCAATGATACCGTCCTTCACGGCTATCGCTGCAGAAGCAAGCTGGTCTTCCAGCACCACCATTCCATTACGGATAAGCATCCTTCCCTTATGCGTCCGGGCAGTCATCAGGCATTTCCCCTTTCATGCTTCTTCCCACACGATACCATATTTTAACACCATTCATAAGAGGTTAGAACAGAAAAAACAAGCCGGCGGATACCCGCCAGCCTGTGTGATTTTTATAAATAAATTAGTCCAAGCTATGCGCATGAAGGCCAAGCGTGAATGGAGCCGGCTTGTCGCAGGTGCTCTTCATCGTATAATGCGCGCCTTGCTCCGCTGCATCGAAGAAGCCATGCATCGCTTCAAGCACATGATAAGCAAGCTCGCCGCTAGGTCGCGCTTTGCGTCCGGTGAGGGCCGCCTTAGCAAGATCAGCAGCACCAAGTCCACGCACGTTGTCCGTATTCGGATACACAAGCGGAATGTCCGACCACTCATTTGAACCTGCACGTTTGAACTGGATTGGGCCTCCGAATGTATTCGGATCCGGAACAAGCAACGTTCCGGCGCTGCCGTATACTTCGATACGAGGCAAAGTGGAACCGCCTTTCACATCAAAGCTTGTGAGCAAGGTGCCGATTGGACCGGCTGCGAACTCGATCATGCCTGCAACATGAGTCGGAACCTCAACCTGAATTTTTTGACCGAACTTCGGCTTGCTTGTAATGGTCCGTTCAGGGAACGAAGCGCGGGCCATACCCGTTACGCGGCTGATTGGTCCAAGCATGGCAACCATCGCTGTCAGATAGTACGGACCCATATCAAACATTGGGCCGCCGCCTTTCTGATAATAGAATTCCGGTGCCGGGTGCCAGCTTTCATGACCGCCCGACATCATAAATGCCGTTGCTCCAATCGGAGTACCAATCCAGCCGTCTTCGATCAGCTTAATGCTGGTCTGAATTCCGCCTCCAAGGAAGGTATCCGGTGCACTGCCGACGAGCAGTCCCTTGCGCGCCGCAAGCTCAAGCACCTGCTGCGCTTCTTCACGGGTAACCGTAAATGGCTTCTCTACATAGACATGCTTGCCGGCTTCAAGCGCCTGCAGACATACGGCTGCGTGGGCCTGCGGAATCGTCAGGTTAATGACCATCCCGATCTCCGGATCAGCGAGCAGTTCTTCTACGGAGCAGCCACGGATACCAAATTCCTCTGCTTTTGCTTTAGCCCGATCAACATCGAGATCCGCGCAAGCAACAATTTCCATCGAGTCAAACTTCGTACCATTGTTCAAATACGCACTGCTGATGTTGCCTGTTCCGATAACGCCGACCTTTAGCTTATGCATGAGCGTGAGTCCCTCCGTTTACCGCTGCTGTTTTTCCTTCCGCGCACCAGACGAAGCCTCGGCGCATCATTTCTTTTACAACCGGGATATCGATAATGTTGGCTTGATGGCCAAGCGAGTTATAATACACGCGCCCTACGCCCCAGCGCTTCGTCCAGGCTACCGGCATATCTACCGCTTTATTCAGCGAATGTGGGCCTGTGACAACCGGGAACCGGGTTGTTGCCAGCACTTCAACCGCAGGATCCACATGCAAGTAGTACTGTTCGGTGCTTACTTCAAAATCTTCGATGTCTTGTGTCAGCGGGCTGGAGCTATGCTTAATGTTAACGACATAATTCGTGCCGTCATTACCCGGATGCGCCACCCATTGGCCGCCGGTCATGAACTGCCAGTCTACGTTTTCCCGGAAAGCATCACACATGCCGCCATGGCAGCCTGCAAGTCCAACGCCGCTTTGAACGGCCTCTGATACATTCTGCACATATTCCGGTTTGATCTTATCCATCGTCCAGATCGGCACGATCAGATCAAGGCCCTTCAGCTTCTCCCCGTCCGCAAATGCATCCAGCGTATCCGATACTTCAACTTCGAAGCCTTCCTTCACCAGCACCTCTTGAAAAATCCCCGCAACTTCCTTCGGCTGATGTCCGTCCCAGCCGCCCCATACGATTAGCGCTTTTCTCATCGTCTTCGTTAATCTCCTCTGCTAGCGGAATTATTGAAATTCTTTCAAAGCAACCCAGCGGCGTTCCGCAATTGAACGTTCAACCGCAACAAGCACCTCTTGGCATCTCACGCCGTCATGGAAGTTTGGCACCGGCTGGCGGTCTTCCGCGATAGCCGTCATCAGCTCATGAACCTCATGCGTGAAAGTATGCTCGTAGCCGATCGTATGACCAGCCGGCCACCAAGCATCCATGTAAGCATGGGAAGCATCCGTTGCCAGTACGCGGCGGAAGCCTTGTACATCTTCTGCGTCATCTGTGAAGTACACCTGCAGCTCATTCATCCGTTCGAAGTCGAACTTGATGCTGCCTTTGCTGCCGTTAATCTCGAAAGCATTCGTACAACGGTGGCCTGCCGCAAAGCGGGTAGCCTCGAAGCTGCCGAGCGCACCATTTTCGAATCGGGTCAGGAACAACGTGGCATCATCAACCGTTACTTCGCCGCGAGGCGCATCATCGCTGCTCTTCGTTGCGCTAAGCCCTGTCATCGACTCGGAGATCGGACGCTCTTTCACGAACGTCTCTTCCATCCCGATAACTTCCTTGAACTCGCCTACGAGGAAACGAGCCATATCAATCAAGTGAGCGCCAAGGTCGCCATGCGAGCCGGAACCCGCAATTTCCTTCTTCAGACGCCATACAAGCGGGAATTCCGGATCAAGAATCCAGTCCTGCAGGAATACCGCGCGGAAATGATGGATTTTACCGATGCGTCCTTCCGAGATGAGCTTCTTCGCCAGCTGCACAGCCGGTGCAAAACGATAGTTGAAGCCAACCATATGCTTCACGCCCGCTTTTTCCGCTTCAACCAGCATTTCATTGGCATCCTCCAGGGTCAGCGCAAGCGGCTTCTCGCAGAACAGGTGCTTGCCCGCTTTCGCTGCAGCAATCGTGATTTCCTTATGGGCATCACTAGGTGCGTTAATATCAATCAGGTCGATATCTTCGCGCGCAACCAGCTTGCGCCAATCCGTTTCGCCACTTTGCCATCCGAACTGCGCACGAGCTTTCTCTAGTCCTACCGGATCACGGCCGCAGATCGCCGTCATTTCCGGCAGAACCGCCGTTTCGGGGAAAAACATTGGCAGCGCGCGGTACGCATTGCTGTGTGCTTTACCCATAAATTTATAGCCAACCATTCCGACACGAAGTTTGCTCATTCTTTCACAACCGCCTCTCAATGAGTGTTTATGTGGTTTCTCGCTTAAGTAACTGAACAGGAAGAATCGTATTCTCCATCTCTTCGGATTCCGTTGCAAGCAGCTTCATTGCTGCCCTGCGGCCCATCTCGTAAAAAGGAACCGATACCGTCGACAGCTTTGGACTAACGATTCTGGAGCTGTCCGAATCATCGTAACCGATCAGCCCGTAATCCTTGCCTGCTTCCAAGCCGTGTTCCCGAAGGCCGTCCATCAACCCAATCGCCATCCGGTCATTAGCCGCAAAAACCGCGTCGATTGCCTTGTTCTTGATGCGTTCAGCCATCCGTTCCGCTGCTTCGAATCCACTCTTCCTGCTGTAATTGCCGGTGAAGATTCTCTCTTCCGAGAGTGGAATGCCCGCCTCTGCCAGCGCACGCTCATAGCCGGCAAGCCGGTCTCCGCTGCTTGAGAACGCGCCAGGTCCATTCAGGAAGGCAATGCGCTTGAAGCCGCTTGCAATCAGATGCTGCACAGCCGTATAGCTGCCTGACTCATGATCAGCATCAACGGTTAAATAACCTTCCTCGTCAAAGCGTTGATTCACCAGGCAAAACGGATAACCTTCCTCCTGAAGCTCAGCTAATGCCGCACGCTCTTCGGCTACATTTTGCGCGCCAAGAACGATACAGGCATCCACCTTCTGCGTCCGGAACAGCTTGGCATAATCCCTCGGGCTGTCCGGCTCCCGGAAAATCAGGAGCAGATCATAGTTGCAGGCTTTCGCCGCCTCGCCTATGCCGCTTAAAATTTCGGCGAAGTAATACGTCGAGAACAGATGCACCTTCGGAACAAACGGAAGAATAACGCCAACGTTCCCGCTTTTCCTCCTGGCAAAACGCTGCGCCAGCGCATTAGGTACATAACCAAGCTCCCTCGCCGCTTCCAGCACGCGTAATCGAGTCTCTTCCTTGATTGGCCCTACATTGTTTAGTACCCGGGATACCGTTGCTTCCGATACACCCGCCAGCTTCGCTACTTCTTTCCTGCTGATAGTCGACAGCCTCCTGTTAATGCGTTAATCATAAGACAACTCTGCTGCTGTCATTCATCTTCAATAAGTAATGTACACGCGTACATTATGGCATGAAAGCGCTGTTCCGTCAACCGGATAAGCCAATAAAATTCCCTTTTATTTCATAAAAGTTAGGGTTGTATGAATTTTACAGAGCCTCTATACTTTAGCTGTTAGTCTAAACTTCTTCGCTATTGCTTCGGGATCCGAGCAAACTGTCTTTCAGGTTCTCGGCATTATCTTGTTTGCAGTGCCTGCCATTGCCTTGTTCGTCTCGACCATCTGGATCATTGTAGATCTCTTCCTGGTCTACCGCATGTCAGAGAATGCAACAAAGAAGTTGAAGAGGAGCTTCTGGTGCAGATCATCATGCATCGAAAATAACAACAAAAATCCCCTGATCTCAAGTGATCAGGGGATTTTCTTATCTCTATTCCGCTTATGGAGCTGTCTCCAGGAATTTCATCGTTGGATTCTTATCCATCGCTGTACGCATTGCATATTCATTCTCGAACAGGACAACATAATTGCCTTTTTTGTCCTTCACAAGCGTCGAGTTGATCCGGAACTTCGAAGGATCAATCTTGTCGTCAACGATCCAGCGCGCGAATTGGAACTGCATTCGGTGAAGCTGAATATCTACGCCGTATTCACCCTTCATCCGGTATTCAAACACCTCGAACTGCAGGTGGCCTACTACGCCAAGAATCGTCTCGTCAAACCCGCTTGCAGAATGGAACACCTGAATCGTGCCTTCCTCAGTCAGCTGGTCGATCCCTTTCTGGTATTGCTTATGCTTAAGGGCATTTTTCACCGTAACTTTTGCGAAGATTTCCGGCGAGAACGTCGGCAGCTCGTCAAATACAATCTCGGAGCCTTGCGACAAGGAATCACCTATCCGGAAGATCCCCGGGTCAAACAAACCAATAATATCGCCCGGATACGCTGTCTCGACGATATCACGGTCCTGCGCCAGGAACTGCTGAGGCTGGGACAGCTTAATGTCTTTGCCCGCACGAACATGGCGGACGCTCATGCCGCGTTCGAAACGTCCGGAGCAAATCCGGAGGAATGCGATGCGGTCGCGGTGGGCCGGGTTCATATTTGCTTGAATCTTGAAGACATAACCGGAGAACTTCTCGTTCGTTGGCTCGACCGGTCCGTCCGTGCTCATCCGCAAAGCCGGTTTTGGCGCCAGCTCCAGGAAATTCTCCAGGAAGGTTTGAACCCCGAAGTTGTTCACGGCACTGCCGAAGAAGATCGGTGTTAATTCACCTGCCCGAACCTTTTCGAAATCGAATGGATCGCCTGCCACGTCTAGCAGCTCCAAGTCCTGTATGAGTTGATCATGCAGGTAGTCTCCGGCCATTTCACGAATCACCGGATCATTATAGTCATCAACTTTACGAACCTCGATCGTGTTGTGGTCATTGCCCTGGAACAGTTCAACCTGATTTTTCATCCGGTCATAGACCCCGCAAAGCTCGCGGCCCATACCGATTGGCCAATTCATAGGCACCGAACGGATGCCAAGCACCCGCTCCAGCTCTTCCATCAGCTCGAATGGACTTTGACCTTCACGGTCCAGCTTGTTAATGAAGGTGAAGATCGGAATACCCCGTTTGCGGCAGACCTGGAACAGCTTGATCGTCTGCGCCTCGACGCCTTTTGCAACGTCGATCAGCATGACCGCGCTATCCGCTGCGGTCAGCGTACGGTACGTATCTTCGCTGAAGTCCTGGTGACCAGGTGTATCCAGAATGTTAACCCGGTGTCCCAGATAATCAAATTGCATCACACTGGATGTTACCGAGATACCACGCTGCTTCTCGATTTCCATCCAGTCGGATGTTGCGTGGCGGCTTGCTTTGCGGGCTTTTACAGATCCCGCAAGACGAATAGCTCCCCCGAACAAGAGGAGCTTCTCTGTTAATGTTGTTTTACCGGCGTCAGGGTGGGAGATAATCGCGAATGTACGGCGCTTATCTACTTCCTGTGAAATTTCATTACTTAACGTTTGGCTCATGCTTGCCTTCCCTTCATGGCGTCGCGAAGCAACGCCCCTTTATCCATTCCCGATTAGCAGCGCACGCGCTGGCGCAGCTTCAATACCGGTCAATTTCAAAGGTGCGATCACCATGAAATAAGAGCCTGGCGGCACTTCCTTCAGGCGAAGACCTTCTACAATAATAACATTGTTGCGGAACAGCGTCCGATGTGTCGGATACTCCGGTTGGGATCTTTCAATCCCGAGTCCGTCCGTACCAATACCGCGCACCCCTACCTCTACGAGATAACGGGCCCCGTCTTCTCTTAAGAATACGAAATCGGAAGCAAAAGTATCCGTGTAGGAGTTACTCGTCTTCACAAGGATGAACTCGCCCTTTTGCAGGCCCTGTTTCTCCAGATCTTCTCTTGTGATGCTGTCCTTTACCTCTGTGAAATCCAAAACCCGGGCATTGCCCACGAGCTCTTCAAGACCAAGCGTCTCGATTGTTTCGCCATCCTCCAACATATGCAGAGGCGCATCGACATGGGTGCCGCAATGGACATCCATATCAATGCGCGATTCATTAACGCCGTCTGGAGAGGTAGGCTGAGAGTTAATATGAGGCTGCTTACCTTCATGGTTGCCCCATACTTGCATACCCTCTTCGATTGTCATCGAAATATCGTAAACCTTAAACATAAAGGTATATCCCTCCGTCAGCGCTGTGCTTTGATCACCCAAGCGATCGCTTACTTGCCGCTATTTGAAACCCAAATGACATTGTCTTCTTCTTGCCCGTTAACCGGCCACCATTTGAAGCCGTCTTGTGCCAGCAGCTGATCTGCTTTCTCCGGCCCCCAAGAGCCTGCCGGATAATGCTGCAGGTCCGACGAACCTTCACGCCATGCAGCAGCAATTCGGTCAACAAACTCCCATGCTTGAGCAACTTCATCCCAACGAGTAAAGTATGTGGAGTCGCCCCGAACCGCATCATGGATCAGGCGCTCGTAAGCTTCCGGCGTGTTGATGCCGATTTGACAGCTTTGGCAGAATTCCATGTTTACCGGCTGTACCGAATTATCTTCGCCCGGTGTTTTGGCATTTACTTTAATATAGATGCCTTCCATCGGGTTAACGCGGATAACAAGCAGGTTAGGCTGCAGATCATGACGTTGTGCGAACAAGACGTTTTGCGGCATCGATTTGAATTCGATCACCACTTCCGTTGTTTTAACCGGGAGGCGTTTGCCTGTACGGATATAGAACGGTACACCCGCCCAGCGGAAATTATCAACAGCGAGCTTAGCCGCAAAGTAAGTTTCAGTCGTGGAGTTCTCGGCGACCGAATCCTCTTGACGGTAACCAGGGAGGTCCTTCCCTTTTACGGAGCCTTCGCTGTATTGACCGCGAACAACCTGGCTGCGCACAACATCGCTCGAGCTATATGGACGAAGGGAACGAAGTACTTTTACCTTCTCATCGCGAATATCCTCGCCATGCAGACGGCTAGGCGGCTCCATTGCAATCATCGTCAGCATTTGCAGCATATGGTTTTGACCCATGTCGCGGAGGGCACCTGATTTATCGTAGTAACCGCCGCGCTCTTCTACTCCAACGGTTTCGGACAGCGTGATTTGCACGTTTGCGATATGGTTATTGTTCCACAGCGGTTCAAAAAACGCGTTCGCGAAACGAATCACTTGAATATTTTGCACCATCTCTTTGCCGAGGTAGTGGTCAATACGGTAGATTTCTTCTTCTTTAAATACTTGCGTAATTTGATCATTAAGCTTTTGTGCCGATTCCAGATCGTAACCGAATGGCTTCTCGATAACAACGCGGTTCCAGCCTTTCGATTCCAGCAGTCCGCCGTCGCGCAGGCTGAACGATACAGGGCCGAACAGGGATGGAGCAAGTGCCAGGTAGAACAAACGGTTGCCCGGGATATTGAACTTCGCATCCAGTTGTTCCGACAGGGTAGCCAGACCGCGGAATGCTTCCACATTATTAATATCAAGCGGCATATATTCGAAATGCTCCGCGAAACGGTTCCAGAGCTCTACATCATCTGCTTTATAACGGCAGAATTCTACGATCGATTCATACAAATCGGCGCGGAACTGCTCGTTGGTACGCTCTCTGCGGGCGAGACCTACAACGGCGAAATTTTCAGACAGTTTTCCTTCTTTATATAAGCTAAACAGGGCAGGAAACAACTTGCGCTTCGCCAAATCGCCTGTCGCTCCAAAAATATAATAAATAGCGCCTTGCGCATTTGATGATTCAACGTTCATAACAGTTCGGTTCCCTCATTCTTTCCTATATTTTTTTATTTTTATTTATGTAGTTTAGCATATTAATCCTTAAACTGCTATTCATCCAATCATAAAAAAAACTGATTAGCCTTCTTATTTCTTCTAATCGTTTTCTTGCTCCCGAACCGTGTAATCCCCTGTAATTAGCGGGGTTCCAACAATTAATGACAGCCTCCCGGACTCGGTCTCACGGTGCTGGGCGACTTGCAGATTTGCCTTCTTCCCTGCACCTGCCTCAACAGCCGAGAACAGCTTCTCCGAATAATAAGCTTCGCTGACTGTACCGCTCTCGTCCTTATATCGGTCGATCCTCTTCCCTCCTGCAGCCTGGGCCAGACGCTCTGCTGCGTTATTATATTCCGTCTCTCCCCGAACCGTCATTCCCCCGGAATAGGTAAGGCCCGATTCCTTAAAAATAGCCTCTGCGCTATTAATAACATTCAGCAGCTGCTTCTCATCCGTTTTCTGTTTCGAGACATACACAATCATCGCCTGATTGTCCTCCGTTAACGGGAATATGGACAGTGTACCCTTTTCTTGTCCTTTTTCATCCGCTTGCAGCTGTTGCTGCACCTGTTCCAGAGAAGCTGCATCTCCTTCAATGTCCCATCTTACCGTCCATTCCACAGTAGCTGCGCCTTTGCTGTAGAGCTTGTCCGTCCACTGCCATAACAAAGCAATATCATGAGCAAGAATACTCGGATTTTTATCGGACCGGATCTGATCCTTGTTGATTATTGCCCAGATGATTCCGGTCACCAGCACAACAGCAGCCATCATAACAGCAAGCCGGGCTCTCTTTGCGGAGGATTGCTCGGCTGACTTTCGGACGAATCGATTTGTTCCGATGACGGGTACCCCCTTCTCAACCATTTATTACCGCTAGGTGTTTAACCATACCTATTCGCTTGTAGGTGAATACACTGGTTGCAAAGCCTATTGCAAATCATAAGGAGGAGCCAGGATGGAACAAATTTATCCTCTTGAGGAAGATGTCGTATCGCAATATTGCGGAATGCCCGTGTATATCGTGATGAAGGATGGAACGAGGCACATCGGCCTCTTGAGCAGATGCAGCAACGGGAAGCTGACGTTGAACGGGGATCCTAATGTTTCGGCTGCGGCCGAGCCGGAAGCTGTGCCGCCTAAATCTTCTTCGAAGAAGAATAAAAAAGGTTCAAAATCCAAATCACAATCACAAGCCAAATCAAATAAGCCGGAGCCGCCCGTTCAAACACAATCCTATCCGTTTGATCCTTACTACTACGAGCCTCGTCCGTACTATCCGTTCCGCGACGTGATTACGCTTGATTTTGCGCTTGTTGCATTCTTGTTTCTTTTGTTCTGACAGACATCATTCGCCAGCTTTTGCCGTGAAAGCATAATATGCTTGTGCTAACTGCAAAGGAGGTAGCCTAAATGCCAATATCACCATTATCGCCTGCCAAACGTACAGAACGATTATTTGTCGTTTCTCCCATTCGGCCATACGGCAGTAACACATTCCGTGAAGAGGAGCCGACACGGCTGCCTCCCGGATCTGCTTTGTTTGACAGCTTTGATTGGGGTGCCACTTACCGTCGCGCTGCCGAAACAGCGGCAAGCTGGCTTCAGCACAGCAGACAAGCCCAACTTACGTTTCGTCTCTCCGCCAAGCAGATTAAGCACAATCCTTCCCCTGCTGTCATAGAAGAAGAGCTCCAGCGTATCGTTTCGGCAGTTAACGGACTTCATGTCCTCTTCAAGGAGGATGAATCTCTTCTGAAGCCGCAGCTTTGGCATGGCATTGAGCAGGCGATGGCGCATCCTGCTGCCAGCCAGCTTGGCTTGATTGGTGAATGCGGCACATGGCAGCTCCATTTACCCGATTCCGCGAGGACAGAAATTTCTATTCAACAGCTTACTGGCCCTAAAGGCTGGATCACTTGTCTTCATAAAGCGCTGGAAGATCCTCTCTCCGTCAGTGCTCTTGACTTGCTGCGCAAAGATATTCCTCTTCTGCAGCCTTATAGCTGTTACTACAATTCCATGACCACGTATTGGCCGTTCCCTACAAGCGGGATGCTGCTTAATCGTCGCCTTTAACTTATTTCAACAAAAACGGGTTCCATCCTCCACCGCTCCAAAATAAAAAGGGCCTCTCCTAAAGAAAAACTTCAGGCTGGCCCCTCGTGGGTAACTATCATACTGTCTACTCCGCTATTCCTTGCTTATGCGCATAGATGGCCGCTTGTGTACGGTCTTCAACGCCAAGCTTATTAAAAATGTTCGTAATATGAAACTTCACCGTCTTCACGCCGATAAAAAGCTCGTCCGCAATTTCCTGATTGGACATCCCCCTGGCTACCCGCTTCAGTACGTCCATCTCCCGCTCTGTCAGATCATCATGCAAGGCTGCTTGTACCGGCTGCTTAGGCTTGCGGAGCCGGTTCATCATCTTGGCTGCAACCTGCGACTCCAGCACAGACTGGCCGCGTGCTGCCGCCCGGATTGCATCTGCAATCTCCGTCGCTCTTGCTGTCTTCAGCAGGTAGCTGAATGCACCTGCTTCAATCACAGGATACAGCTTACTGTCATCAATGAAGCTCGTCAGCACGATAACCTTGCACTCCGGATACAGCTCAAGAAGCTTTTGAGTCGTTTCCACACCATCCATGCCGTCCATAACAAGATCCATAAGGACAATGTCAGGTTTATAAGCTTGGGCCAGCCGGATTCCGTCATAACCGTTGCTGGCTTCCCCAACAACTTCAATGCCTTCCTCCGTGTCCAGCACCGCAGCAAGTCCGATTCGTACCATTTCATGATCATCCACTAACAATACTTTAATTTGCTCATTTAGTTGTTCGATCGGTTCCAACTTATTCACCGCTTCCTTCACATGTACTACGACTCTATTCCGCCATCGGCCGGAATCCGAATATCAATGGTTGTTCCTTCTCCCGGCTTTGAAACCATATGTAAATAGCCGCCCAGCTCATTTACACGCTCTTCCATCGTTAATAATCCATAAGAGGTCTGTCTCTTCGCTTCCAAATCAAACCCGATGCCCGTATCTTTTATTATCATACGTACTTCAGGGCCTTTCCGATGCAGCTTAATTTCCATACTCTCTGCTTTTGAATGCCGGAGTGTATTAGACAAGGCTTCCTGCGCAATCCGGAACAAATGATCCTCCGCATTTGGCTTCATGGTAATCGAATCATCAACATCCAAATCGATCGTCATTGGTACCTTCTGCTTGAGCTCTTCCACTAGCGCGCTTAACGCGGCAGACAGATTTTTGCCATCCAAATGAACTGGTCTGAGGTGAAGCAGCAGGGCGCGCATCTCCGACTGGGCAACCGAAGCCATCTCTTCAATAAGCTGCACCTGTCTGCGGGCACGTTCCCAATCCCGTTCTATCGTACGGCTGACCGCCGTCGCCGTCATCGATATGGCAAACAGCTGCTGGCTGACCGCATCATGCAGTTCTCTGGCGAGCCGCTGCCGTTCCTCGATAACAGCTGAGAACTTGACCTTTTCCGTCCAGATGGCATCACTTTCTTCCTGTTCGGATACAGGTGCGCCCTCCGTCTCCTCGGTCGAATTCAGCGTTACCCTATAGCTGCGTCTGCGCTGCTGTTCGCTCAGTCTCTCAACCGCCTGCTTCAGCTTGGAGTTTTGCAGGAAGCCGACAATAGCTGCCGCTGCCATAGCTGCTCCAATGACAGTCAGACCTAGAATCGCCCACTTCCCTCTAAAGGTATACAGCTGCACAGAACCAATAGCCTGCAGCACTATGATGACAAGACTCACGATAATAATGAGCCATAATACGGTCTCGGTCACATTTTTGCGTCTTGCTTCTTTATTAGGCCTGTCCGTACGATGATGCTCATTCGCTTGTCCATCCGCCAACGAAGTCCACTCCTTTTCATACGCACGCAGGGAAGAGCAGACCGGTTTCCCGCAATGTCATTAAGTCTAAGACTTAATGACATTGCGGTTACCCGATCCGCTCTTCCATCATGGCATACCATCTTAATGATTATTGTTCTTCCGGTTTGTTCAGCTTATTTTTCAAAGCTTCAAGCTGCTCATCAACCTTCAGCTTTTTCTCCATGTCGACGGCATTAAAAGCACCGGCCGTATTGCTTGAACCGTTATATGCGGCGTAAGGAGTGCGAAGAACATCTGCTTCCGCTTCAAGCTGCATAATTTTCTCTTCCATACGGTAGAAGCCTCTCGAAGCTGTACCGCTGTCGATCGTATGGTTCGAAGAGATTGTAGCCATTTGCTTTTGCGCTTTCGCGATTTGAGCGCGGGATGCGAGCTCATTTCGTTTATTGCGAAGCTGGTAGAACTCGTCTTTCATATCGTGCAGCTGCTGCATCAGTTCTTCAGCCTGTGTTCTCGCTTGAGCATGAAGATCGCTGTACTCGCTCACCTTTTGTTCGAAATAAAGCTTTTCTTCCAGCAGCTTGCGAGCAAGCTCTTCTTGACCAGCACGAAGTGCCGCTTCTGCTTTTGATTCACGGTCGGCAATGCTGCGGACCGCTTCATCCAGACGTTGTTTCAGACGGCGCTCATTCGCCATTTGTTTCGCTACCGTTACCTCTGCTTGATGAATTTCCGATTCCATGTCACGCAGGTACTGATTAAGCATAACAACCGGATCTTCCATTTTGTCCAATACCTCATTTACCGATGCCTTAGTCATATCCTTCATTCTTTTAAAGATTCCCATTGTTAAATCTCTCCCTTCTCGTATTTAGCCAATTTGGCACGCAATTCTTCAACTTCCTTGCGTAGAGCTTTTTTTTCCAAATCATCCATCATGCTATCGAATTGCGACGACGATTGCTGGCCGGGACGTGCTTGCGAAAAGTTGTCCCATTGTCCTTGCGGCGGATTCTTGTAAGGGCCGCCGAAGGAGGAGCCGTAGCCGCCTTGACCTCCGTTATAGCCGTTACCGTAACCACTGCCGCCAAATCCGCTTCCGTATCCTCCAAAGCCTGGACCAGGTCCAAAACCGTTGCCGTTATAAAGGTTAGGTTCCTTCGGAACGATAAGGCCTGCAATGATATATACCGGGATGGCGAATCCGCTCGTAAAGATCGTTACAACGATAAGCAGGATACGGATAAGAGTCGCATCGACATTGATCATTTCCGCAAGTCCGCCGCAAAGGCCGAATAACTTCTTATCGCGGCGGGATCGGTACAGTTTTTTCAAGACGACCATCCTTCCTTCTCAAGCTTCTTCTTTAATTGCTGCAGCTCGCGTTCGATGACGGATTGCACTTGATTGCCTGCTTCAGAAATGAACTCTTTACCCATCCGGCGCAGATCATGAAGACTTTTCGCCTCCATCTCCATATCGCCGATCCGGTCTTCCAGTCTGCGGAACATCGAACCGGGCTGAATGCCGCCTTGGCTGCCTTCCGTGTACCTTGCATTCATACGCTGCTGAAGCCTCAGGGACTCCATTCTTGCTGCGTAATACTCACGTTTGTCATATACCAGCTGGTATTCGCTGCGCATTTCGCGAAGCTGATCTTCCAGATCCATCGTATTTTGACGGCTTTGCTCATACAAATCACGGTATTGTATCGAACGCTCCTCACTCGTTGCTTTCTCGTGAAGTGCAATCCGTGCCAGCTGTTCTTCACCGGCTTTCAGTGCAGTCAATGCTTGCTGCTCACGCTTTTCCTTCTGCTGCTCCGCTTGCAGCCACTGCGCTTTGAGATGATTGCTATGTCCGAGATATTGCTGATGCAGTCGCTCCGCTTGAATAATCTCTTCACGTGTCGACCAGAGGAACTGGTCAATCAGGCGAACCGGATCTTCTGCTTTCTCCAATCTTTCATTTAAGGTTGCAACTGTAATGTCGCGCACTCGCCGCATAATACTCATGTTTGGCCCTCCCAACTTTTTTATTAGAAATGTCGATGATTGTTATTTTTCTTAACCAGGGAAATGCCGAACAAGATCAGCACAACCGCGATTCCCAGCATGATCAATTTGGACAATGCCGGAAGTAGCATTAAAATACCAATTGCACCAACAATTCCGCCGATAATCTTTCTATTGCTTCTCCAGGCAACTACCCCAAGTCCAATTAATACAATCGCGAACAGGGTACCAATTAATGCTCCAAGATGTATGCCGAAGAATTTAAGTACCATGATACCGCCTGCAACAGCAAGCAATAAGCCTAACGCTTTTTTACCATCCATTGCTTCTTCCACCGCCTCTCTATAGAATTGCTTTGTTTTTTTTCTTACTGTGATGCTCTCTTGCTTATGTTCCTATTGTAGATCGATTTCGCTCTTTCTAAAACGGACCACCGACGGTTTCTTTGCTAGACCTAGGTCGAGTCGCTCTTCCGCCTTAAGGGTCAAAATACAACAAAAAAGCCGATTCCCTGACAAGTGCAGCGTAAATGGTCTTCTCCCAATTAGAGCGGATCAGATCGACATAAAGGAGAAGCATTGGGATAACGAGTATAGATATCATTGCATAAACCAACTATCCCCTTCGTGTAAACCCGATTTATGTCACGATATTCTTGTCCATAATAATCGACAATACCGACAGAATAATGCCAGGCTGGAATGCCGTTAACAAAAGGCTAAATGACATAAGAAAGAGACCCAAGCCTTTTGCCTGATATCATTTCACCGGATAGCGTGACATCAGAGTAACTTAGAGCAATACAGAAAGCATTTCCAGCACATCCCGATAATTAAAAAGATCCAGCTGTCTTGCTTAGTCAGTCTTAAAGCCATAGAGAGAAGCTCTAAACAAACAAAAAAAACCTAAGATCATATAATCTTAGGAACTTCTGATTAAAACGCAAAAACGCTGATCGTACATGAGTACAATCAGCGCAATCATTTCAATATATGGTGCCGGTGAGAGGACTCGAACCTCCACGGTTTCCCTCACGATTTTGAGTCGCGCGCGTCTGCCATTCCGCCACACCGGCATTTAGAAAATATGGCGTGCCCTAAGAGATTCGAACTCCTGACCTTTTGATTCGTAGTCAAACGCTCTATCCAGCTGAGCTAAGGGCACATCTTATTGAAATAATTGTGGAGGCGCCACCCAGACTCGAACTGGGGGTAAAGCTTTTGCAGAGCTCTGCCTTACCACTTGGCTATGGCGCCATCCTAATTAATGGAGCGGAAGACGGGAATCGAACCCGCGACCCTCGCCTTGGCAAGGCGATGCTCTACCGCTGAGCCACTTCCGCAT
>NZ_FOMT01000001.1 GCF_900112695.1 Paenibacillus catalpae | reverse complement strand
CTGTTCGCCCATTAAAGCGGTACGCGAGCTGGGTTCAGAACGTCGTGAGACAGTTCGGTCCCTATCTGTCGCGGGCGCAGGAAATTTGAGAGGAGCTGTCCTTAGTACGAGAGGACCGGGATGGACGTACCGCTGGTGTACCAGTTGTTCCGCCAGGAGCACCGCTGGGTAGCCAAGTACGGACGGGATAAGCGCTGAAAGCATCTAAGCGTGAAGCCCCCCTCAAGATGAGATTTCCCAATTAGTAAGACCCCTTGAAGACGACGAGGTTGATAGGTTCGGGGTGGAAGCACAGCAATGTGTGGAGCTGACGAATACTAATCGGTCGAGGGCTTATCCTAAAAAGTTTACGAAGTAAACTTACTTCGGAAGCATACACTCAATTACCCCACAAAGTGAAGCAAACGCTACGAGGATTATTCCGAGTACTTTGAGGGGACCCCGATGAAAAAACGGGAAAAACTTAAGGAAAAACAAACTTTCGCATCCAGTTTTCAAGGCGCAAATCAATATATGCCGGTGTAGCTCAGTTGGTAGAGCAACTGACTTGTAATCAGTAGGTCGAGGGTTCAAATCCTTTCGCCGGCACCATAATATGAACAAACAGACTCGATCAGTTATGATCGGGTTATTTTTTTGTCTAATCGTCCAAACTGAGCCGCCGATACGATTAGTTAGTATAACGGGTTATGAGGGGGATATGAGATTAGTGAATGAGTTTACAATAACAAAAGTGAATGATTTGGATACACAAATGTTAACGCTGCTGGTTGAAGAAAGTAAAAGCGAGGGATTCCGGCATCTCAACCGGCTGGTGACGGAATACGATGCTGGAACAAACAAATTCGATAAGGAAGGGGAAGCGCTCTTTCTCGCTATTAATCGTAGTGATATCGTAGGAGTTTGCGCATTGAATCAAGATCCTTATTCCGTTATTAAAGAGATTGGCAGAGTTCGTAGAATGTATGTAGCACCCCATGTACGCCGTTTTGGGGTAGGGCGGATGCTAATGGAGTCAGTCATTGCAGAGGCAAGAAATCGCTATCGAATTCTTGAATTAAAGACTGATAATCCGGTTGCTGATCTGTTTTATCAATCGATGGGGTTTTCGGTTAATTTTGATCTCGGAAATGATACTACCCATTATCTTCGTTTAAACTGACAAGTATCTGCAGCTTAGCATGTATAAGAAAACTTCTAGGCTGGATTGGTGCCATTACATACCAAATAGAGATTAGGCGATTGCTGAATAAGCTAATGAATTTGCATTTAAAATTTGCAGGACAGCGAATTTACTTCGCGAATCTTTAAATTATAATAATTTGTGGTAAAGGAAGATGAACACGGTACAGATAAGAAGGAGGTTAATCGTTTATGGGGCTTAGACTAAAAGGACGCGTTGCCATCGTTACTGGTGCTAGTCGTGAGCGTGGTATAGGAACTGCCATTTGCAGAGCATTAGCTTTAGAGGGGGCTGACATTCTCTTTACACATTGGGGTTCTTTTGATAGAACTCAAATTTATGGAGAGGATAGTGGTTGGGAGAAACAGCTATGCAAAGAGTTAGTCGATTTAGGTGTAAAGGCTGGCCATATGGAAGTTGACTTAGCTGATCCAAATGTTGCTGACGAAATTCTGGATTACGCTGACAAAACATTAGGTACTCCTAGTATTCTCATAAATAACGCCACATACTGGGCAGAGTCAAATTACCGCACATTCGATGCTGAGGTCATAGACCGCCATTACTTCGTAAATATCAGGGGTGCAAGCTTACTAACGATGAAATTTGCCCAAAGGTTTGAACAAACGCATGTAGGAAAAATACCTGGACGGATTATTTTTATGGTATCGAAGGGCAACGATGCAAACAATCTTGCATATTTAGCTACCAAAGGGGCGCAAACCGCATTAATTGAACCACTTTCGGTTGGGCTCGCTCCTTTGGGAATAACCGTTAATGCCGTTGATCCAGGCCCTACGGACAGCGGTTGGATGGATGACGAGGTTAAGTCCTATTTGCTGCCGATGTTCCCAATGGGGAGAATCGGACAGCCGGAGGATGCTGCAAAACTGATTAGCTTCTTAGTAAGTGACGAAGCAGGCTGGATTACAGGACAGCGAATAGTCTCAGAAGGCGGCTTCACAAATAAGTAATAAGCATATATCTTGGAGATTTACGAACCAGATCACACATGACGGAGTTGTAAAATCATAAAAGAACCTGGGTATTTTCACCAGGTTCTTTTATATTGCACATCAATAGGCATGATGATATAATCAGATCACGACTGTCACATCAAATGAAGTCATAGTTAGTTCATCTTACAATTTAATTGTAGCATGCCTCTTGAACTCTTGTCAAATGTTTTTTCACAATTCTATGGTTAGGAGAGATGTTGAATGGACTCATTAGTGCTCGGTTTTCAGGAAATGGATAAAACGCAGCTTTTGCTCGTTGGCGGTAAAGGTTTAAATTTAGGGGAATTATCAAAAATTAAGGGAATACATGTACCCGAAGGTTTTTGTATTACAACAGTAGGATTTCAAAAAGCCATCGAACAAAACGAAACGTATTATGTTTTGCTGGATCGACTAACCATGCTGAAAGCAGAAGAACGAGCTCAAATTGCTGAAATCAGCAGTGAGATTAGACAAATTATTATGGAGGCAGAAATTCCTTCCGATGTAGTGCAAGCCGTTACTCGCTATCTCTCCCGGTTTGGAGAGGAGCATGCTTATGCCGTGCGTTCTAGTGCAACTGCTGAAGATTTGCCTCATGCCTCTTTTGCCGGTCAACAAGACACTTATTTAAATATCATCGGCAAAGAAGCCATCTTGCAGCATATCAGCAAATGTTGGGCATCCCTATTTACAGATCGCGCGGTAATCTACCGTATGCAAAATGGATTTGACCACAATCAAATTTACTTATCCGTAATCGTTCAAAGGATGATATTTCCACAGGCTTCGGGTATTTTATTTACCGCTGATCCAATTACTTCCAACCGTAAGCTGCTATCGATCGATGCCAGTTTTGGACTTGGAGAAGCGCTGGTTTCCGGTTTGGTATCGGCTGATAGTTATAAGGTTCGCGATGGTGAAATCGTCGATAAGAGAATAGCAGCCAAGAAATTGGCTATCTATGGACGGAAAGGAGGCGGAACGGAGACAAAGCAGATCGAGCCTGATCAGCAGATGTCTCAAACACTCACTGAGCAACAAATTTTACAGCTGGCACGCATCGGAAGACAGATCGAAGAACATTTTGGCCGCCCCCAAGATATCGAATGGTGTTTGGCTGATGATACCTTCTATATTGTCCAGAGTCGGCCGATCACTACCTTATACCCGATCCCTGATGTGAATGATCAAGAAAATCACGTGTATCTTTCTGTTGGTCATCAACAAATGATGACGGACCCCATGAAGCCGTTGGGATTGTCCTTTTATTTGTTAATTACTCCTGCGCCTATGCGTAAAGCCGGTGGGAGGTTGTTTGTTGATATTGCACCCAGGCTGGCTACCCCTGCCGGCCGGGAAGCTTTATTAAATACCATGGAATCCGATCCGCTCATCAAAGGGGCACTTATGACCATAATAGAGCAAGATTTTATAAAATTGTTGCCAAATGATCAAACAGCACCGATTCTGGGCAGAAGTCATACAGAGATGCCGGCACAATTCGAGAATGATCTGACAATCGTTTCTGATTTGATTAAGCGTAATCAAGCATCGATAGAAGAGTTGAAACAAAACATCCAAGCGAAATCGGGATCGGATTTGTTGGATTTTATTCTGGAAGATATTCAGCAATTAAAGAAGATCTTATTTGACCCCAAAAGTACGGCTGTCTTTATGGCTGCTATGAATGCTACATCATGGATCAATGAGAAAATAAACGAGTGGTTAGGTGAGAAAAACGTAGCCGATACGCTTTCTCAATCTGTACCGAATAATATTACTTCGCAAATGGGTCTGGAGCTAATGGAAGTCGCGGATGTGCTACGACCAAATTCGGAAGTCATTGAATATTTACGGCATGCCAAAGAAGATAACTTTATGGATGATCTCGTTAAGTTAGATGGCGGACAGGAAGCTCAAGACGCTATTTATGCATTTCTTAATAAATACGGAATGCGTTGTGCCGGAGAAATCGATGTATCTAGACCACGCTGGAGTGAAAAGCCAATTACACTAGTTCCGATGATTCTTGGCAACATCAAAAACTTTGAGCCTAATGCCGGAAAACGGAAATTTGAGCAAGGACTCCAAGAAGCTTGGGATAAAGAGCAAGAACTGTTAGATCGGTTGAGGCAATTGCCGGATGGTGAGCACAAAGCCCAAGAGACCAAACGAATGATCGATATCATCCGGAACTTTATCGGTTATCGGGAATATCCCAAATACGGCATGGTTAGCCGTTACTTCGTATACAAGCAGGCATTACTGAAAGAAGCCCGGCAGCTCATACAAGCTGGCGTTATTCATGAGCAAGAAGACATTTTTTATCTCACGTTTGAAGAGCTTCACGAAGTCGTACGCACATTTAAATTGGATTACGAGATCATAAACAGCAGAAAAGACGAGTACAAATTTTATGAAAAACTGACCCCTCCACGTGTTATCACGTCCGATGGCGAAATTATTACAGGTAAGTACAAACGAGAAAATCTCCCGGCTGATGCTCTAGTAGGTCTGCCTGTTTCTTCAGGAGTCATTGAGGGACGTGCACGCGTTATTTTAAACATGGAAGATGCTGTTCTTGAGAATGGAGATATACTAGTCACCTCCTTTACTGATCCTGGCTGGACACCATTGTTTGTATCCATAAAAGGTTTAGTCACCGAAGTTGGCGGACTGATGACCCATGGTGCGGTTATCGCACGTGAATACGGCTTGCCGGCAGTTGTTGGAGTGGAGAATGCCACCAAATTGATAAAAGACGGGCAACGAATTCGTGTGCATGGAACAGAAGGATATATTGAAATATTGTGAGAGATCATATTAAAGGCTGGAGTGGATTCTATGAACATGCAAGTTCCCGTGCTGAATATCATTGGACCTGTTGGTATTGGAAAGTCGAGTGCCGCAGATGCCATATCGGAAATGTTGGAGCATGACTATGCTCTTCCTCATGCGGTAGTCGACCTTGATCACGTAAGGCGCGGTTTCCCTGCGCCAAGTGAAGATCCGTTTAACATGGAGCTTGGGTTTAAAAATCTGGCGGCTGTTTGGAATAACTATCGTTCAATTGGAGCAAAGTGTCTAATCATACCAAGTGTCATGGAAAGCAGAGAACATCTGGACAAAATGCGATTATCAATACCAGGAGCGGATATATTCGTAGTACGACTTGTTGCATCACTTGAAGTCAACCATGATCGGATACGCGGCAGGGAGAAGACCCTGGATTCCCTAAATTGGCATCTGCAACGTTCAACGCAACTAGCTGAGGAACTCTCCCAAAAGAACTTGGAGAATGTGATTGTAGACACTGAGGGTAAGCTGCCTACTGACATAGGTCGAGAGATAATTCTCAAATGGGGGATTATTGAGAGGTATGGTTCAACGGGTAGACTTTAATTAAATACTATCAAAATGGCAGCGGGCATAATGATGAACGGCTGCCATTTTGATTAATTTGCTTACAAAATTAGAGCCTTGTCAGGCTCCTCATCCTGATGATTGTACCTTTACTGCGTTTACTCAGCAGATGGTGCTGGAGCCGCATCGATATAAGCGAGTGCGTTGTAGATAAGTACAGCTGCATCCGCACGCGTAATTTCATCCGTAGGATTAAAGTTTCCATCCTGATCAAGCTCGGCGATTTTAAGTACCAGCGCTCTTTGGACAGAACCTTCATAGGAAACGGACAGCTCGTCTTGATCGTTAAACTCCATAGGCATAAGCTTAATCATCGGCAGATTGCTGTGCTTTTCAATCGCAAGAATAAGCTGGTGTGTAAACTCTTCTTTTGTCCACGTTTTGTTAGGATCCAGATCATTTGGCAAGCCAATGTCATTGTTTGCCGCAATGATAAGCGCATCCGCATACCAAGCCTCATCGTCCGCTTTTGGGAAATAATCAGTAGCATGAGGCTCTTTAATAAAGCGAAGCGTATCAATGTTCAGATCAAGTGCATTTACGATCAGTTGGATACCTTGTGCTGCAGTTAACGTAGCGTCCGGGAAGTAGCGGTCTTTGGTAACACCTTGCACTAACCCTTTATTCTGCAAAGAGATAATTTTATCCTTAGCGCTCACATTTGCGATATCCGTAAAGGAGTTTGTTGCCGCAAAGCCTTGTCCAGCGATGGATAGGGTAAGCACTGCTGTAGCTGCCAATGTAACGAGTTTGAATTTCTTTGTCATAGGATCACCTCATCATGTAATTTGGAACGTTCCTCCCTCATAGACGGGCTTTCCTAAAAAAGGTTGCAACTACACTTACTTATTTTTATAAACTTAACAATTTGTTAATAAACTCGATTATTTATGAATGTATAAAACCAAAAAGGTATTTGTTTTATAACAAAGAATAATATTATCGACTACTCCCTGTCACACGAATCATGATGAAGGAGAGGATTGGATGGAAAAGTTAATCGAGGAGTACAGCCAAGACTATGCGCTGCTGCGAGAAGCCGTCGAAGGATTGTCTGAGGAAGAGCTAAGTTTCCAACCTGCACCGGACAAATGGAGCATCCATCAGATTGTGATCCATGTGACGGATGACGAGATTCTGTCGACACATCGATTGAGGAAAGTCTTGGCGGAGGAAAAACCGCTTCTGCTGTCATTTGATCAGGAAGCCTGGACGGATAACTTGGGATATGAACGGTTGGACCGCGAGAAGCATCTGCTCCTGTTTCAACTGCTTCGGGCCAGCATGCTGCCGCTTCTGGAAAATCTGACTCCCGAGCAGCTTGAGCGGATCGGGGAATATCCCGATGGAGTGCGGTACACGTTTAAAGAGCTGCTGGAATTGCGCGTCCAGCATATACGCAGCCATCTCGCCCAGATCGAGCGGGTAAAGCAGGCATATCGGGCGGACAGGGCATAACATTATATACTAGTTGTGAATAAACTCCCTAGAGGAACGATGGCGCAACGTAAAAGGCTACCGTAATAGGTAGCCTGTCGTGCAGATTATCCTACGGGTCTTCGACGTTGAATTTGCCATGTACCCGTACATATCTATTACGTGAAACAGGTTGATTTTGAAAAAAGCGATACCGCTCTCTATAATCGGAAATTCAAGCTATGCGAAAATTGTCTCATATTTATTTCGTTTGTTATATAATCAGTTCATTACGTCAGTTGAAACAGAGTTGATTATAAGAAGGGGTATGGAACATTGGGTCATGACTTGGACATATTCGGACGAAGCCCGAAATTTTGGAAATGGTTTTTTGGGATAAAGCTCGTTTTTGATCTCACCATATCGGGTGTTTTTTATTTCGAACATTCCATCGCGTTATTTTGGAGACTTAGCTTCATCGTTTTTTCGGTAATTGTTTTTCTTTTGGTCTATTTGTTTTACTCCAATACGAACAAAAATCAGAGTTGGCTGATTTACCTTCTCATATTGGATTTCCTGGTGTCTGCTTCTTACGGATACATCTTTATCGCTGGAAATTTCCCAAACCATCTGTTTATTGGAATAACCGCTTTAGCCATACTGATGTTTATAAAGGATACCCGTATTCTCATTGTTGCTTGCTTACTGCTGCTTTTGCTCTATGTTGTTACGATGGGAAGCATTGACTGGTATTTATATAAAAGCTTGGACGAAAACAGTTACTTCACAACGTGCTCCTTTATTATTTTCGCTTGCATCGTGAACGCGCTAATTAATTTTTACCAGCGCGCTCGCAGGGATGCATTGCAGCTGTATACGCAATTGCAGCAATTTCATGAGCAGTTGCAGCAATTTGCACTTAAGGCCGAAGAGTGGGCAGCAACTCGGGAGAGAGTGCGAATTGCTCGAGAAATTCATGATACGGTGGGTCATAAACTGACGGCAGTACTCGTCCAAATGCAAGCGGCACGAAAGTTAAGTGCAGTTGATCCCCTGAGAAGCGAGCAAGCTTATAGGGATTGCGAGGGTTTAGTCCGATCTTCTCTGCAAGAAGTTCGTCTGTCTGTAAGGGCCATTCGCGATGAACCGATTCAATCGACTTCATTGAACGTAAGTCTGGACAGGCTGGCGCAGGAGTTTACGAAATTCGCAAAAGTGCAAACCATTTTTCAAACCAATGGGACACCCGTTGCGCTGCCTAGCGATCTTCAATTAACCGCGTATCGAATCGTGCAGGAATCGCTTACGAATGCGCAGAAGCATGGAAATGCAAAAAATGCTGAAATCTTATTATCCTATTCCGAATCCGGATTTTCTCTGGTCGTCCGTAATGACGGAGAAGTGCCTCGTGAATTAAAACCAGGGTTTGGATTAATCAATTTGCAAGAACGTGTGAAGGAGTGGAACGGAAAGGTGCATTTTCAAATGGCACACGCAAAAGACTTTGCCGTGGAAGCGCACTTCCCCTATCCTTTGACAGATGTGGAGCGTGAAAAAGAATGAGGATCCTTATTGTTGACGATCAACGGCTCATGAGGGAGGGGCTCGCGACCATTATCGGATTAGAATCCGGTATGGAAGTGATTGGAACGGCGGTGGATGGACAAGATGCCTATGCCAAAGTGCTTGAAATGCGCCCGGACGTGGTGCTCATGGATATTCGAATGCCAGGTATGGACGGCGTTGAAGGTTCCGCATTAATACTTAAGCATTTTCCAGAGACGAAAGTATTAATCCTGACGACCTTTGATGATTCGGAATTGATTATAAAAGTGCTGGAGAATGGGGTTCATGGTTATTTATTGAAAGATATGCCTTCAGAGGCGATTATAGGCGCCATACGAACCGTCTACAACGGAGGCACCGTACTGCAACATGATATTACGTCCATGCTGCTGAAAGAGTTTACGAAAATAGCTGACCAGAATCCGGATAAGACACATCCAATAAGCGGACAAGAGCCTGAACTGTATGGGTTTTTGACCGAACGGGAGAAGGAAGTGCTGGCTTTGCTAGGTCAAGGTTTGAACAATAAAGAAATCGCGGGCATGCTCTTTCTAACGGAAGGGACCGTGAAAAATCATGTTTCTAATCTGATATCCAAGCTTGGGCTGCGCGACAGAACTCAGGCTGCAATATATGCGGTTCGTCATCTCCATTCCTAGCACCAGGCATTACTTTTGGCATAGGGCATGAAATTTCTCATGCTCTGCGGTCAAAAGTGATGCCTTTTCTTTTTGCAAATGCATGACTTTCCACAGGTTCTTATTCGACTGCCACTTGATAGAATTTGATTACAACTTGAAGAGGAGGTGCCAGGAGATGAACTTGAAAAAACGCAGGTTTTATCTAATCCCCATTGCCGTACTCGTTGTCGTCGTGTATTTCTGGAACGGTTCCTTTAATAAAGCGACGGCAACGGTAGCCGAAGCACAGGATATTCAGAATACGATTGATGAATACTCGCCTTCCGATACTGCCATTTTTGCCGGCGGCTGCTTCTGGGATATGGAAGAGATTTTTGAGAAAGTAGACGGCGTTTCGAGTGTTATTTCCGGCTATACGGGTGGACATGCCGAAAATCCGACTTATTATGAAGTTGGTTCCGGAACGACTGGACATCTTGAATCGATCGAAGTTCACTACAATCCAAATGCAATTTCGTATGAAGAACTGCTTCAGGTATTTTGGCGAAACGTTGATCCTACGGATGCGGAAGGTCAATTCGGAGATCGCGGCAGTCAGTATCAATCCGCAATCTTCTACAAGAATAATGAACAGAAGTTGGCAGCTGAATCATCTGAAAGGGAATTAGAAGCTTCCAAACGGTTCGATAAACCAATCCTAACGAAGATTACTGCAGCCACACTCTTCTACAAAGCCGAGTCAGAACATCAGGATTATTTTGAAAAGCATCAGTTTGGCAACAAGATGAGCCAGCTGTTTTCCACGCGCGATGAGTTCTTGAACAATATTTGGGGCAAAGACCGCGAAGTGAAAGTAAGCCCAAAGCAAACATACATGAAAGACATTAACAAAGATGAAAAGCTGAAGACGCTGACGGAGCTTCAATTTAACGTCACGCAGAATGGCCAGGATGAAACGCCATTTCATAACCCCTACTGGGATTACAACGAAGAAGGCATTTACGTGGACATCGTATCGGGAGAGCCGCTATTCAGCTCACAAGATAAATTCAATCCCAACACAGGCTGGCCTAGCTTTACCAAACCACTGGATTCACACAACATTGTGTTGACGGAGCATAATGGATTATTTTCCGAGGTTGTCGTCAAAAGCCGTGCTGCGGATTCCTTCCTGGGCCATGTGTACAAAGACGGACCCGCGCCAACGGGATTGCGATTCTGCATCAACTCTTCAGCGATGGATTTTATTCCGAAAGCCGATCTTGAGAAAAGAGGATACGGACAGTTTGCATCACTATTTAACTAAATGCCAACCTTAAAAAGGAGCGAATAAAATGAGAGCGGAATATGTATTTCATGTACTTAATAAACACCTTGATCAATTAATTGAAGTATTCAATAATTGTCCGCCGGAAAAACGCAACGTGATCCCGGATGGATTCAAAAACCATATTCATTGGCATTTGGGGCACGTGCTTGCGGTTACGCAATTCCATGTGTTTGGTCTTGCGGAGCAAGCTCCGATCTTCCCGGAAAGCTATGATAACCTTTTCGCATACGGAACGAAACCTGCGGATTGGCAAGAAGATGAGAAACTGCCTCAGTGGGAAGTACTGATCGCTCAATTAAATGAACTCCGCCAAGCGATTCATGAAACATTCGAAAATCGCCTTGATGAGCCCGTCAACGAGAATTTCCTGAAAGCTCAAAATATTGGCGAGCTTATTTATGCGACTTCATTGCATATGTTTTATCACCAAGGCGTTGTTTACGGAATTATTCATGCGCTGAAATAAGGATAGAGATAAATCAACAGTTCCCTAGAGGCTGCTATTAGCAATTGCGCCCTATAAATGAATAGAGAAACAAAATAAAAAAAGCTGCCGATGCGATCGGCAGCTTTTTCCGCTTACTGCCAATGGCGGATTTTGCCCGGAGCAATGCCATAGGCGTCCTTGAACAAATGGTAGAAGTGACTCAAGTTGTCGAACCCGGCATCAAAGGCGATGTCGACGATGGGAAGCTGCGTCGTGAGCAGCAAATTTTTGGCATAGCTAAGCCGCAGATGGTTTATGTAACTCGTTGGTGTCATGCGAAGATATTGCTTAAATACGCGGTTAAGATGACCGTCGCTTCGATCCGTCAATTCGCGCAAACGGGGCAGCCCGGCGCTGAAGTTTTCTTTTTTCTGCAGCTGCGCGAGCAGATGATCGAACCATTGCGGCATCACTTTCGTGCTGTCATTCCGGAAATGGAGGAAGAAGTGGGTCAAGGCATCGATTAAGAAGCTGCGGGCCATAGTTCTGGCCTTTTGTTTATCCGTAGACGTGAACAGCTGGATTTGCTCGCTTTTCCTCATCAATGCCTCCATGTCTGCTCCGTTCAAGCGGTGGACGGGAGGAAGCTGCGGACCTCGGAGTGCCTGAGCGAATGCCGCGTGGCCGATGTAATCGAAGGCGCCCTCCACAACCTCCTTATAGAAATTCACGTTCAAAAATTGGCAGTCTACTCCTTCCAGCAAGTCGTAGCCATGCGTGTCGTTAGGACGAATGAATACCATGTCGCCTTCCTTCAGGCCTTGGGCATCTCCGTTGACCAAATGCGTGCATTGGCCGGATACCACGATGAAGATTTCATAAAAATCGTGTCCGTGCAGCGGGTAAGCATGTTTTACCGAAGGCACGATGTGGAAATTGGATTGCACCAGCGGATCGATCAGAGCTTTCGCATAGAGCATGGGAACGGTCATGACGTGTGCCTCCTTGTCTGCTTGAGAAGAATTCCTGATGTTAATATAGCACAAAAATAGGTTTTGCAAAGCAAGACCCAATTCCGCTTCAAATGCTACTATAGGACCGAATCATGCCTTATTCATACCGTAACTCGGAGGGTAATGCATCATTCCAGCACAATATATATATTTGAAAGCAGGTTGATAAGCATGCGCTCAGTGACGCTAAACGGCAATTGGATGATGAAAAGAACGGATGAGGCGGAATGGAACGAAGCGATTGTTCCGGGCTCGGTATTCCATGATTTGATGTCCGCCGGCAAGATGGAAGATCCTTATTTCCGCGATAACGAATTCGATATTTTGGAGCTGACCAAATTCGACTATGAATACCGCCGCAGTGTCCTCGTCGACGAGGACTTGCTGCTGATGGACCGCGTACTGCTTCGCTGCGAGGGACTGGATACGTTATGCGAAGTGTACGTAAACGGACAAGCGGTATTAAATACGGATAATATGCACCGGACATACGAAGCCGACGTGAAGAGGCTGTTGTCTGCAGGCCGCAATGAGATCCATGTCATCATCCGGTCGGCAACGAACTTCGTGATCGCAAAGGATAAGGAGCATCATTTGACGAGCTGCGCCGACGCAGTGCCGGGCATCTCGCATTTGCGCAAGGCGCATAGCATGTTTGGCTGGGACTGGGGTCCGCAGCTGCCGGATATGGGAATCTGGCGGGATATTTCGCTGCGCGGGTTTAATATCGGCCGAATTGACGATATCTACATCACGCAGAAGCATGGCGATAACCTTGTCACGGTAGAGATCGCGGCAGACTTACAGCGCTGGACTTCCGATGTGCCGCTTGCTCTTCAGGCTGCAATCGGGACGCCGGACGGACGGACACTGAAAGCATCAGTTCGCCAGGTCAGCGACACCGCCAAGCTTGTGATTGATATTCCGAATCCTGAGTTATGGTGGCCGAACAATCTTGGAAGTCAGCCCTTGTACGCGGTGCTGGTTCAACTGCTTAACGGAGAACAGGTTCTTGACGAGCGTTCGCTGAACATCGGACTTCGGACGCTTCGCGTTGTCCGCCAGCCGGATGAGTGGGGCGAATCGTTTGCGTTTGAGGTAAACGGGCATGAAATCTTCGCGATGGGGGCTAACTTCATTCCGGAAGACAACATCTTCGGACGGCGCAGCAACGAGCGGACTGAACAGCTGATCCGAAGCTGCGTCGAAGCCAACTACAACTGCATCCGCGTCTGGGGCGGAGGATATTATGCTGACGATTACTTCTATGACCTGTGCGACCGCCACGGTCTGATCGTGTGGCAGGACCACCTGTATGCTTGCGGCGCTTACGACTTCAATGATGAATTCAAGGAAAATATCCGGCTGGAGACAATCGACAATATGAAGCGGATTCGCCACCACGCCTCGCTTGGCATCTGGAGCGGGAACAACGAGCTGGAATACGCCTGGGCGTATTGGGGGTGGACGGAGCGTTACGGCGAGAAACAGCGCGATGATTACCTGAAGCAGTTCGAACAATTCCTGCCGGTGTTGTCGCGCTCGCTCGATCCAAACACGTCCTATCTGGTGTCGTCACCATCCTCCAAGGGCGGCATTGAGGATCCGAACAACGAAAATATCGGCGACATGCATTATTGGGATGTCTGGCACGGACGGAAGCCGATAACGGAATACCGGACACTGCATCCCCGTTTCATGTCCGAGTTTGGTCTGCAGTCGTTCCCGTCCATCAAGACGGTCGAGACATTTACGCTGCCCGAAGACCGGAACATCTTCTCGCGGGTAATGGAGGCTCATCAAAAGAACGGTACCGGCAACGAGAAAATCATGTACTACATCAGCGAATATTTTAAGTATCCAAGAAACTTCGAAACGCTGCTGTACGTCTCCCAGCTCATTCAGGCCGAAGGCATGCGGGTCGGCATAGAGCATTGGAGACGCAATCGCGGCAGATGCATGGGCGCGGTCTACTGGCAGCTCAATGACATCTGGCCGGGTGCATCCTGGTCAAGCCTTGACTACTTCGGCAGATGGAAGGCGACGCATCATGCCGCCAAACGGTTCTTCGCGCCGGTCCTGGCATCCGCTCTAGAAGAAGGAACAACGGTAGCGCTGCATGTGACCAATGAAACGCGGAGGGTCGTCCGCGGACAGCTGCGCTGGCGGCTGCTCGACCGCAGTTCGGAGGTGATCCAGACCGGCGAAGCCGAAGTATCCCTAGGCGCATTCTCCTCGGAAGAGATTGTCTCGTTGGACTTCTCGGGGACGCTGACGACCAAAGAACAGCTCAGCCAAAGCTATTTGACCTTTGAATTTGTCTCCTTCGGGAAGACGGTCAGCGCCGGTACGGCATTGTTTGTGAAGCCAAAGCATTTCGAGCTGCTGAATCCGGAGATCAGCGCAGCCGTGACTGAAGAAGATGACCGGTTCGTTGTTACGCTGGAGAGCCGGTCTTTTGCGCCTTTCGTTCTGCTGGAGCTGAGCCGCGCCGACGCCAGATGGAGCGATAATGTATTTGCTCTTTCGGCCGATCAGCCTGCTGTTGTAAACGTGCCGAAGAACGGCTTGTCCGAACCGCTTAGCCTCGAGGCATTCCGCGAACAGCTATCGGTTACGAGCTTATACGATACTTTTGAATAAGCTTTGCATCGTAAGGGACACATGCCATGGCAATAGCCGCATGCGTGTGTCCTTTCTCTTCGGGGCTGCCTGCCCAAATTGACAAACATAGCGATAGAAAACCAATCGTTGTTGCGTAGTTCGGGATTTCGTTGTCACGTAAAATCAAGATAGAAAGAGGTGATACGATGTTTGCTGCCATACGCAAGTACAAATGGCAATATCTCATGATCATGCCGGCCGTCGTGCTGCTTCTGTTATTCAGCTACGTGCCCATGGCCGGCATTCAGGTCGCGTTCAAGAACTTCCATATTGGATACACCATTTGGAACAGCCCCTGGACCGGCTTCGAAAATTTTGCGTTCCTTCAGGACAGTCAATTCTGGCTCGTGGTGAGAAACACGCTTTACATCGCGTTCCTGAAGTTCGTGTTTGGCTTTCCCGCCCCAATCATTCTTGCTCTGATGATTAACGAGGTGAGCCGGGGAGGGTTTAAGCGATTCGTCCAGTCGGTCAGCTATCTGCCCCACTTTTTCTCCTGGATTGTAGTCGCTTACATTCTGCAGTCGCTGCTGACTCTGGACAACGGTCTGGTCAATCAGCTGATCGTATCGCTTGGCGGCGATCCGGTATTCTTCCTGGGGTCGACCGAGTGGTTCCGGCCAATGGTTGTGGTCAGCGGGTTATGGAAGGAGGTCGGCTGGAACACGATTTTGTATCTGGCAGCCATTACGACTATCGATCCGCAGCTCTACGAGGCAGCCAAGGTAGAAGGAGCGGGCCGCCTGGCGCAAATTCGGCATATTACGTTCCCGGGTATTCTTCCGACGATCTCCATCGTTCTGATCCTGAGCATGCCAAGTCTCATAGCGGTCGGCATGGATCAGATTTATCCGCTCATGAATCCGGCCAACCAACCGGTTGCGGATGTTCTGGACACCTATATCCTTCGAAGCGGCTTGCAGCAAGGCTACTTCGGAATGGCGACTGCGGTAGGACTGTTATCTTCGGTCATCAGTCTGCTTCTGGTTCTCGTCACCAACCAAATGGCCAGAAAAATCAACGGGGAGGGGCTCTGGTAACCGATGAAACGTTCAACAAGCGAAAAGATCGGACAGGCGCTTATTACCCTGATACTGCTGGTGCTCTGCCTGTCCGTCCTGTATCCGTTCATGTACATGCTGGCGATTTCCCTGAATGTGGGAAGCGATGCGGCCAAGGGAGGCGTATACTTGTGGCCGAGAAAATTCACGTTGTCCAACTTTCAGATCGTGCTTGGCAACTCGGTCATTCAACATTCCTACCTGATTACGATTCTTCGTACGATCGTCGGCACGTTCAGCGGTCTTCTGGTGACTCTGCTTGCGGCGTTCGCCTTGTCCTACAGGCAGATGCCGGCGAGAAAGACGCTGCTGACGCTCATCCTGATTACAATGCTGTTCAGCGGCGGTCTTATTCCGTTCTATATCCAGCTGTATAACCTGTCGCTGATCAACACGTTCTGGGTATACATTTTGCCGAGCGCATTCTCGGCCTGGAACATGTTCGTCATGCTGAAGTTTATCCATGGCATTCCCGAAGCGTTGATCGAATCGGCGGAAATGGATGGCGCCAAGCCGCCAAGAGTGCTGTTCTCGATCATCATTCCGCTGTCCAAGCCGATGCTGGCAGCGCTTGGTCTCTTCACGGGCGTTATGCATTGGAACGACTGGTTCGCCGGTGCCTTCTTCGTCTCGGATCAAGATCTGATTCCGGTCCAAACGTTCCTGCAGCAGCTGCTGTCTGCCCAGGATATCTCGGTGGTGATGGGCTCCAATAACAACGTGGAGGCACTCGCGCGGGGCAGCAACCTGTCCGAGGTGACGTTGATGTCCGTCAAGATGGCAACCGTTATGGTAAGCGCCATCCCGATTCTGTGCGTGTATCCGTTCCTTCAGAAGTATTTTGTCAAAGGCGTAATGATTGGTTCGGTTAAAGGTTAATTCGTTTCTGATCGAGAGTTATTGCAGGGTATAAGGAACAACCAAATATACCAAAACAAGCTAGACAGAGAGGGGCAACGAAAATGAAAAGTCGAACATTTAACGCGAAGCAGACAACAGCCGGCGCGCTCGCCGCGCTTATGCTGGCACTAACCGCCTGCTCGGGCGGAGGCGGCAACTCGAACTCTTCCAATTCGCCATCGCAAGAACCGGAACAGTCCGGACAGACGGCGGAGGGCGGCAAGCAGCAAGGAGGAAAATTTAATCTTTGGCTTGGATGGACAATGACCGTCAACAACGATAGCCTGATACAGAAATATTGGAGAGAGAACGAGCCTTTCGTTGACGTGCAGATCGAATCCACGCAAGGCGACGCTTCGACTGCTCTTAATTTGAAGCTGAATACGGGCGGCTTTGAAGATGCCGCAATCTTCGGAAGGAGCGACGTTATCAATACCTCGATGATCCGGTCCGGCACCATTCAGCCGCTTGAGCAATACTTCAATATGCCGGACAAATATCCGGGACTTGCGTCCATTCCGAAAGAATACCTGGAGGCCATGAAGGATAAGGACGGTCACATATGGTCCATTCCAACCTGGTTTGACCAGAATCCTCAAGACCCGTGGCCGGGCTGGGCATCGCTTGGATGGTTCGTGCGCGAAGACGTGCTGGAGAAAGCAGGCATGAAGAAAGAAGATTTGGCTACTATTGAAGGCGTGGAAACATATTTGCAGGCAGCCAGCCAGCAAACGGACGCTTCCGGCAACAAGCTTATCCCGCTCGGCTTCCTGTCGGATGCTAACGACGAGAATGTTATTCTAAGCACATTTGGCGTGTCTACCGGTACGGCAGGCGGCGTTATTCCGGTGGAGAAGAAGGGCGAAGACTACCAGTTCATCTATGACAATCCGCAATACAAAGCAGCTTACAAATGGATGAACAAAATGTATCGCGAAGGCTTGATCGACAAGGAAGCTATTACAGATAAAAAAGAACGCTACAAGGAAAAAAATCAGTCCGGACGTACCGCGATGAATGCCGGCGGCTTCTTCAACATGGATGCTCAGATTTGGGAAGTTCTCAATGGGCCGACAGCGCCGGCCTGGTATTATCAAACCATCCCTTATCCTAAAGTTTCTGGTGTAGACAAAATCGGCATTAACCAAATCGTCAATCCGTATCCGGGCGATGACGTATACATCAGCAAAAAATCTAAAAATCTGGACGCCATACTGGCCTTCTTCGATTATTCGCTTCAGCCTAAGCCGGAAATGCAGCAGGTCATCGATGGCGGTCCTCCGGGAACCTATTGGGACTGGGTTGATCAGCCGCTGGGCAAATGGCATTATATCGACGATAACTACCAGCAGCTTCACGATTCCGGTGACGCATCGAAGAAAGCAAGCACGACGCCTGAGCTTTACGCAGCTTCCTCGTACAGCAACGAGTGGTATCCTTGGTGGAATTACGAGGGTACCGACAATATAGCGGGACGGCAAAAGACGATCGACTTCACTACGGCTATCGGTAAAATGGGTGCCATTCGGGTCGCGGAGCCATATGACATGGTTAAGTCCGAACCGGGCAGCCTGTGGGAGAAGTATTTGCCGGAGCTCGAAAACGTAAGGAAAGAATACAAGGCCAAACTGATGATGGCCAAGGACGACAACGCCTTCGAAGCCGCTTGGAGCGAATTCCAGTCGGCGCTTGAGAAGCGAGCGCATTGGAGTGAGCTGAAGGATGAATGGCATCAGCTCCTGTCCAAGCAATTCGGAGAGTAATTCATATAGACGGTGCAGTTAAGCCGTGACGGAAGGGAAGCCGGAGATGCCGGCTTCCCTTCCGTCGGCTGTTTTTTAGTTGGCAAGCAGCTGCTATTGGACTGCGCAGCATTCAAAAATAGCGGAAAAGGAGGGTGATTTCTTGCGCGTCCCTCTCTCTCGATGGATGATCAGATTTACACGCGGCATGAGCCTCCGCGGCAAAATTTTGGCCCTATACGTGCTTATCCTGCTGCTGCCGACGCTGCTGCTGGGGAGCGGGGCCGTCTATCTGGTCGTTCGGGGCTTCCACAACAGCTACTTGTCCGCCGTGGATGAGTCTGCCCGTCAAACGGCGCAGATCGCTGATTTCAGTAAACGGAATTATGATCTTCTAGCCGTCCGAACGGCGACCGATGGCGAGCTGGCGGCCCGTCTCTCCAGACAATACGATGATATGGCCAAAGTGGTGGATACCGTCAATTACATAGATCGCACCTTCCTAATCACGGGCAAATATTTGCCCGGCATTATAGATTTTCGTATCTATCATACAAACGATACGCTTGTGCAGGATGGTCAGCTCTTATGGCGTCCGGAATCGAGAATCATAGCAGGTCAAGAGGAAAGCATTTGGTATCGGAATACGATGGCTGCCGCGGAGCCGCTCAAATGGAGCAGCGTGCCTGGCAACCCCGATCGCGTTGTCATAACGCACAAAATAATGGACACGACGGGGAATCCGCTGGGTCTTGTATATATATTGCTGAATTATGACGCCGTATTCGGAGAACTGGTCAACCATCCGTTTAACGATCGGGGGAGCCTGTTCATCGTTGATCATGACCGCAGCATTCTAGCCTCGACCGATAGGAAGCAGATCGGGAAGAAGCTCGCGCTGAACGAGTGGCAGGAGGATTTCGCAGAGGAGCCTGCCGCCAATACGGCTGATTGGCTGGATCTCACGCATAGCAAAGAACTGCTGATCGTTAAGCCTCTTTCTTCCGGGTGGAACGTCGTATCGTTCACGGCCATGAAGCAGCTAAGTGTCGAAGACCGCAAAACACTGCTATTGATCGTGGGCATTACAATTTTCTTCCTGCTGCTGTCCATTTCGCTGATGATGACTGTCGTGCAAAACATCGTCCGGCGCCTTCGCAAGCTTGGCAACCGGATGGGTGACCTGTCGCGCGGCGAGTTCGAAGCGGCGATTCGGTACAGCGAAAGGGACGAGTTAGGCGAGCTGGAAAATATGTTTAATCTGATGTCCGAGCGGCTGGGCAAGCTTGTGGAGGATATTACGCATGCCGGACTGCAGGAGAAGGAGCAGGCTTTCAAAGCACTGCAGGCCCAGATAAATCCACATTTCATCTATAATTCGCTCGGGCTGCTTCGCTGGCGCGCGATGATTGCCCGGGATCAGGAGCAGATTCAGATTATCGACTCGCTGACGACCTTCTACAGGCTGACGCTGAACAATCAGATCAGCGTTATCCGGATCAGGGAAGAGGTAGAGCATGCGAAGGCCTATCTGGATATCTGTCAATTCCGTTACCCTGGCAAGGTCCGGGTAGAATGGGACATTGACGATTCCGTGCTTGATCTATATACGATCAAGACCGTGCTGCAGCCGATTGTGGAGAACTGCTATCAGCATGGAGCCATTGTTCGAAGGCCGGACGCCTTCATCCGCATTTCCATGGCCAGACTGGACGACCGGGTCATGATGTCGGTGTACGACAATGGGCAGGGTATACCGGAGGTTACGATCACGCAGCTCGCGGAAGGTAGGTATGCGGGCAAAGGCAACGGCTGTGGCTCCGCCAATATAAAGGAGCGTCTGGCGCTTTATTTTGGCACCGATGCCTGTTACACCTTAGAAAGCGCATTGGGGGCGTGGACGCTGGTGACCATAGATTTTCCGGCTTGCCAGGTCCAGCCAGCTATAAGGAAGGGGCGATAGTGATGCTGAACGTGCTTATTGTGGATGACGAAATATCGCATGTACTGGGACTCGTCCGATTCATGGAATGGGAGGAGCTTGGCTTCGAGTCCCCATCAACAGCGGAATCAGGGGAGGAGGCTGTAGAATTTCTGCAAAGCTATCACTTCGACGTGCTTATCTCCGACGTGTCCATGCCCGGCATGTCGGGTATCGAGCTTGCGGCAGAAGCGAAGCGAATACACCCTCATTTACAGATTCTGATGATAAGCGGCTACAATGAATTCGAATTCGTCCAGGACGCCATCCATGTCGGCGCACAAGCTTATGTGCTGAAGCCTCTCAAGACGGAAGAGGTTGCGTTGCGACTGCAGAGCTTCCGGGCAGCGATTGAGATGAGGAGGGAAGTCGTCGAGCAAACCCGGAAGCTGGAGAGAAGAGTGTCCGGCAGCATAAAGCTCGTCAAAGAAAGGTTCGTTGACGAATTGATTGCGGAATCCCTTCCCGTGGAAGAGCTTATTGCCTCATGGGATGGCCTGCTGACGCTGCCCGTTCTAAATCTTGGATACCAGATTATCGTATTAGGCTTGGACCGTTATCCCTCTTCCGGCATGGAGGCAAAGCATCGAATGTTGCTTGGCAGCAGCCTTAAGAAAACATTAGAGATTGCCTTCTCCTACGACGAAGATATCTGGATTGCGCAAACAACATCGGATGAATTCGTTGCGCTCCATGTCAATCCATTGCCGGCAGCGCGGGCCAAAGTAGAGAAGCAGTTCCAATTCATTCAATCCATTATGAGTGATCAATACGGGGCTACCGTTACAATCGGCTGCAGCCGTGAAGGCTTCAGATGGGAAGATGCGCCGCTGCTGTACAGGGAAATCCGATTCAGCATGACCAAGGCAAGGCTTATAGGCAATGGGCAGATCGTGCGCTGCAACGACGTAGAGCCGGGAGATTTCGCGGCATACCGCATGCATGACGAATTTGTCCCGGGCTTGCTTAAGGGATTGGACTCGGGCGATGCGGAGCAAGTAGCTGAATACATGAATCGAATCAAAGAGGCGCTGTTAGCGACAGGAAATGCTTCATTTTCTTATGTACATGCCTTCGCGATGAGCATCCTTGGCGAGCTGATCCGCCATTTGAAGTGGAGGAACGAGCCGGATGGCGAGGCGAACATACTGATGTGGCGGCAAATGCTTGATTGCGGCAGTGCCTCACAGATGGCGGAGCTGCTGGCCGGCTACGTGCAGCGGTATACGGCGACCGAGCAGAAGGCGCACTTGAATCAGCAGCATAATCTGATGCGGAAGGTATCCCTGTTTATCGAGGAGCGGATCCACGAACACTGGACGGTAAAGCAATTGGCAGAGCAGTTCAACTTGAACGCCAGCTACCTCAGCGTATTGTTCAAGAGAGAGATGGGCCGGACGATCTCCGAGTTCGTCCAGGACACCCGGATCGGACGTGCCAAGAAGCTGCTTCAGGATCCCCATATTAAAGTGTACGAGGTTGCAGATCAGGTGGGCATTCAGACAACCGCGTATTTTACTTATTTGTTTAAAAAGCTGGTAGGCGTCACTCCGCAGGATTACAGGGATTACGGCTATTCTCTGGACGATGGCCTTCAATTGGATATAAAATCAGATCATCGTACATCTTCTTCGAGTCCATTATAACGCATTGCAAAGGAGAGGCCATTGGCACAGCGATTGGATTTCTATCGTTTTCATTGCTTGTTTTATTGAATCATCATATCGTCCATCATTATCCGCATATCGTTAATGGAATCGCGCCGCGATTTTCCGTACGATTAGCGCATCAAATACCTGAGGTGATTCACTTGACTATACAATTTGATTCAAATTTGCAGTTGTTTTCGATCTCGACGAAGAGCAGCTCTTACGTGTTTGGCCTGAACGACAAAGGCATCCTTCAGCATCTGTACTGGGGAGCTCCCGTTCATGCTGCCGATTGCGCGCCTCTCATGGGCTCCCGCTCGCACAGCTCTTTCGATGCCGCCCTTGACCGCGAAGCCGAGGAATATGCCTTCTGGGGCGGATTGTCGTATATGGAGCCAACGCTGAAGGTTCGCTTGCACGATGGCGTGCGCGACTTGCGCCTTAGGTATGACGGATATCGGATTGAGAATGCAGGAAACAAAGAGACGCTGACGATTATGCTGAAGGACGAGACATACCCGATTGAAGCGCGTTTGACCTACGCGGTTGTGGCGGGGATGGATTTAATTGAACGATCCGTTGTCATCGTCAATACCGGCAGCCACGATGTTGTGCTGGAGAGCGCCCAATCGGCCGCCTGGACAATGCCTTTGCTTGAGGACTACCGCCTTACGCATGTAACGGGCAAGTGGGCCGGTGAATTTCAATTGAGGGAGACGGCGCTGTCGGAAGGCAAGAAGGTATTGGAGTCCCGGCGGGGCTTTACCGACGGACACGCAAATCCTTGGTTCGCGATCGACAACGGAAGAGCAACGGAGGAATCCGGTGAGGTATGGTTTGGCGCGCTCGCCTGGAGCGGCAACTGGAAGATCGTTGCGGAGAAGACGGCGTTTGATCTTGTGCGGGTAACGGGCGGTATCAACGACTTTGACAGCGAATGGACGCTTGCACCGGGCGAAAGCTTTGAGACTCCAACATTTGTCGGGGGATACGTCTCCGGCGGGTTCGGCTCGATGAGCCGCCTGCTGCACCGGAATCAGTATGAAGCTCTGGCACCCGGCCGGGCACTGCGCAAGGTATTGTACAATTCATGGGAAGCGACGTACTTCGATGTCAACGTTCAGGACCAGACAGCTCTTGCCGAGCGTGCGGCCAAGCTTGGGGTGGAGTTGTTCGTTATCGATGACGGCTGGTTCGGTCAACGCAACCATGACCGCGCGGGGCTAGGAGATTGGACCGTTAATCCGGAGAAATTCCCAAGTGGACTTGGCGAGCTGATCGACAAGGTGCGGGGACTAGGCATGGAGTTTGGTATCTGGGTAGAACCGGAAGCCGTTAACCCGGACAGCGAACTGTACCGGCAGCATCCCGATTGGGTGTACCATTTCCCGACACGATCGCGGACAGAGCTGCGCAACCAGCTTGTCCTTAATATTTCCATGCCTGAAGTGAAGAGCTACATTATAGGCTTTATGACGGATCTGCTTGAGCGCCATGATATTTCCTTCGTCAAGTGGGATATGAACCGGACGATTACCGAGCCGGGGATGTCGAATCATCCGCTCAACCGGCAGAAGGAGCTGTGGGTTCGCCATGTGCGCAGCCTGTACGAGATCTGGTCGGAGCTGCGCGAGAGATTCCCTCATGTCGCATTCGAGACTTGCGCAGGCGGCGGTTCCCGCATCGACTTTGGCATGCTGCGTTACGCTGACCAGGCGTGGCCAAGCGACAATACCGATGCGTTCGACCGGCTAAGCATTCAGGAAGGCTTCTCGTATGTCTACGCACCGAAGTTCATGACCTGCTGGGTGACGGAAGAGATAAGCGGGATGAACAAACGCGTCACTTCGATCCCTTATCGCTTCCACAGTGCCATGACGGGCACGCTGGGCATTGGAGCCAACCTGAACCATTGGAGCGAAGAGCAGCTTACGGAAGCGGCAGCTTTGGTGGCGCAATACAAAACTGTGCGTCCGCTGGTGCAAGAAGGCCGGCAATATCGCTTGAGCATGTTGAAGCATAAGGGCGTGGAGGCTGTGCAATACGTCGGCGCAGGCGGAAGCGGGGAAGAAGAAAGCGTTCTGCTTGCCTTCCTGCACTCTCAGAAGTTTGGAGACCGGCTCCCTCGCCTGCTCCTGCAAGGTTTGAATCCGGACAAGAACTATACCATTGACGGCATTGAGGGTGCGCACAGCGGAAGGGCGCTTATGCGAATCGGCATTGAGCTGCCGCTGAGAGGCGACTTTGACAGCCTCATGTACCATATCCGGGAACAGAAATAACCAGTTCTAGTATGATGGGGAAGTTATCCTTTATGAGTGCTTCGGTACTCGGAAGGAGACTTCCCCATTATTTTTTTGAACAAGCGAGAGAAGTAGTAAGGGTCCTGGAAGCCGACGCGTACGCCAACCGCCTTGACGCTAAGGTCGGTCAGATCCAGGTATTGGCTGGCCAGCTGAATCTTCAGCCTCAAGTAATAGTCGATCGGCGAATAGCCGGTCTTTTTTTTGAACAATTGGGTAAAATGGGGCACGGACAGCGCTGCTTGCGCCGCCAGCTCCGCCAGCGACACATTGTCCTCCAGATGCTCCGTCATGTACTCGACAGCTTTCTCGATATCGAGCTGCCTGCGCGGGCTTGGGAAGGCTTGGCGCCGCGCATGAACAAGCCGGATCATCCCCGCCAGATGGCAGGCGAGCTGCGACACGTATGCGACATGATCGAGCGTATAGCCTTTCAGCAGCAGCTCGTAGCATTCGTCGAACAGCCCGATAATGGCCAAAGAACGCTCCACCGGGATCGGCACGGGAGCTGCTTTCCCATACTCGCCGAAGAAGGATGACGCAAGTTCGCCTTTCAGGTGCAGCCAATAAATCGTCCAGGGCTCCTCTTCCGACGAACCATATTCATGAGGCGTGCCGGCAGGGATTACGGTAAGCTCGCCCTTGCGAACTTCATGGCGCCGCTCGCCATCCAGCGTGACCCATCCGCTCCCGTCCGTGCAATACATGACGATATAGGCTTCGCTTCCTTCCGGGCGATGCCGATAATGATGCCGCGCATGAGGAAAGCATCCGATATCCGTAATATGAAGAGGGCGAATAAGAGGATGGGCGGCATACTCGGCCAATATATGATCGGGAAGAACAATTAGCTTCTGAGAGGGGAAGCCGTCTTCCTTTAATAGTCTATCCATACTTCGAGTCATCCTCCAATCAAGCTGTAAAATGTGTTTCCATGCCTTCAAATTAATCATCATATTGTCCATCATTATCCTTTGATTGTCAATGGCGATCCTCGATGAATTTCCGTACGATTAACCCATGAGAATGTTATCGCTGGGAGGATGAATGTAATGACTACACAGACTGAAGTGAAAGTATGGGAGCAGACAGTGGAGCTGCCCACCTATGAAGTCGGGCAACCGGACCGCAATCCGATGTTTCTGGAGAAGCGCGTCTATCAAGGCAGCTCGGGACGCGTCTATCCGCATCCCGTCATTGACAAGATTTACGACGAGAAGGTGATGAAGCCGTACCGGATCGTCTTCTTGGAGAATGAATACGTGCAAATTCAACTTATGCCCGAGCTTGGAGGCCGAATCTACCGGGCCGTGGACAAAACCAACGATTATGATTTTGTCTATTATAACCGGGTCATCAAGCCGGCTTTGGTCGGACTTGCCGGACCGTGGATCTCCGGGGGCATCGAGTTCAACTGGCCGCAGCATCACCGTCCAAACACCTACGGACCGGTCGAATGCGATATTCGGGAGAACGCGGACGGCAGCAAGACCGTATGGGTTGGAGAGATTGACAGAATGTACGGAACCAAAGTAACGACAGGCTTCACCCTTTACCCGGGGAAGGCTTACCTGGAAATTAGCGCGCAGCTGTTCAACCGGACTTCCGAGCCGCAAACGTTCCTGTGGTGGGCCAATCCGGCCGTGGCGGTTAACGACCATACACAGTCCGTATTCCCGCCGGATGTTCATGCCGTCTTTGACCATGGCAAGCGGGATGTATCCAAATTCCCGATCGCGACCGGGACCTATTACAAAATGGACTACTCCGAAGGAGTCGACATTTCCCGTTACCGCAACATACCGGTGCCAACCTCGTATATGGCGTACCGGTCGGATTACGATTTCGTTGGCGGTTATGACCACAACGTAAAGGCGGGCATTCTTCATATCGCAAATAAACACGTGTCTCCCGGCAAAAAACAATGGACCTGGGGGCATGGCGAATTCGGCCAGGCATGGGACCGGAACCTGACGGACGAGGATGGACCGTACATCGAGCTGATGACCGGCGTTTATACGGATAATCAGCCGGACTTTACATGGCTGCAACCATACGAGGAGAAGAGCTTCAAGCAATATTTCATGCCTTACAAGGATGTCGGCATGGTGAAAAACGCCACTATTGATGCCGCGGTCAATTTGGAAATCGAAGGCGCGCAGGCAAGGATAAACGTTTATGCGACATCCGTCTTCGAGCAAGCCAGGATCGTATTGAAGGGCGCGAGCCGCACTTATATCGATCTAACGCGTCCTTTATCGCCTTCCCAGGTTTTCTCGGAAGCGGCGGTGCTGGAAGAGGGGGAGAAAGAGGAAGACTTATTGCTCTTGGTATTGGCGGAGAACGGCAAGGAGCTGGTTAAGTATCGTCCGCAGCGGAAGCAGCTGGAGGAGCTGCCCGATCCGGCGAAAGCGATTGGCGAGCCCGAGGAGCTTCGCAGCACGGAGGCGCTATTCCTCGCCGGTCAGCACTTGGAGCAGTATCGGCACGCTACCTATGAGCCCGATCCTTATTACTTGGAAGGTCTCAAACGCGATCCGGGAGATATTCGCCTTAACAACACTTACGGTTTGTTGCTGTTGCGGCGCGGCCAGTTCGCGGAAAGCGAAACGTATTTCCGCCGTGCGATCGAGACGTTGACGCGCCATAACGCCCGGCCGTACGACGCAGAACCGTTCTTCCATCTGGGAAAGGTGCTCAAATGGCAAGGGCGCGACGAGGAAGCGTTCGCCGCTTTCTACAAATCCGTCTGGTCAGGAGCTTGGCAAGCCGCGGGTTATTTTGCTCTTGCCCAGCTGGCCGCAGGCAGCGGAAAGTACGAGGAAGCACTGGAGCTTGTTGATCATTCCTTGCATTCCCAGTACCGTAACCGCAAGGCCCGTTTATTAAAAACCGCGCTATTGCGCAGAATGGGCCGCATCGAAGAGGCCGGGCAGCTGGCACGCGAAACATTGGAGTTCGATCCAATGGATTTCGGCTCGCGGAGCGAAGGGGTTCGCATCCAACAGCTTGACGGGAAGGAAGAGCAAGCCTCTGCAACGCTGGAAGCTTTCGTTGGCCTGATGCGTGACGACGCTCACAATTACATCTCGCTGGCACAAGAATATGCGGACGCGGGATTCTACGAGGAAGCGCTCGAGGTGCTGGGCAGAATCGAGGAACGGACGGCAGGGCATGTCTATCCGATGGTGCATTACTATCAAGGATATTACCATCATATGACCGGACAAGGCATAACCGGCAATCACTACTACTCCCTTGGCCAGAAGGCAAGTCCCGTTTACTGCTTCCCGAATACGATCGCGGATTATTTGGCCTTATCCCATGCCGTCCGGTCGCGCGAGGATGACGCTAGAGCATTCTATTACCTAGGCAACCTGCTGTATGACAAGAAGCGCCACGCAGAAGCCGCGGCGAATTGGGAGGCTTCGGCCGCGATCGACGGCGATTTCGCGACCGTACACCGCAATCTGGCGCTTGCTTACTACAATAAACAAAACAAGCCGGAAGCCGCCTTGGCTTCGCTTGAGAAAGCTCAGAGCTTGGCGCCGGACGATGCCCGCATCTTCTACGAGCTGGACCAGCTGTACAAGAAGCTGGCCTACACGGCGGAACAACGTCTGGAGATCATGGAGCGGCATAAAGAGCTGGTCGAGCTGCGCGACGACTTATACCTGGAATATGTAACGCTTCACAACTCGCTTGGCCTTCATGAAGAAGCGCTGAAGCTCATCTTCGCGCGTCATTTCCACCCGTGGGAAGGCGGAGAAGGCAAGGTGCCTGCTCAATACGTATTGGCCCGCGTAGAACTGGGCAAGCGGCTTCTGGAGCAGGGGCAAGCTGTTGAAGCGGCAGAGCAGCTGGAAGCGGCCAAACAATATCCGTTGTCCATTAACGAGGGCAAGCTCGAGGGTGCGCAAGAGAACAATATCAACTACTATCTGGGAATCGCATATCAGAACCTTAGGCGCTCTGAGCAGGCACAAGCATACTGGTCGCTGGCTTCCGAAGGGCTGGATGAACCGGCAAGCGCCATGTTCTACAACGATCAGCCGCCTCACATGATTTATTATCAAGGCATCGCGTTGCGCGAGCTAGGCCGCGAGCGGGAAGCGCGCAGCCGCTTCAACAAGCTGATCGACTACGGCGAGCAGCATCTGTTCCAGCCGCAGAAGATTGATTATTTCGCCGTGTCGCTCCCGGACTTCCTGGTCTTTGACGAGGATCTGGACAAAAAGAATCGCATTCATTGCCACTATATGATCGGACTTGGCCAGCTGGGACTCGGTAGAACTGCTGCAGCCGAAGAACACTTCCGCGAAGTGTTAAAGCTTGAACCGGCCCATCAGGGTGCCGCCGTTCACCGCAGTCTGCTTAATTCCGTTGTGAAACAATCCTCATAAGGCTGCGTGCAGCGCGGACGGGTCAGTGTGCTGCACGCTCTTATAGACGAATATCACGAAAAGAACTGGGGGCGCCAAAGAGGATGAACCGTGTTTATTGGGAGAACGTGAAGGCAGAAGGTTATGATGCCTTTAGAGGCAGGAGTTCAAGGCTGGAGCTGACGCTTATTCCTTCGCTGGGCAGCAAGGTTGTTTCACTGAAGGATGTTATCTCGGGGAGAGAATGGCTGTCCCGCACAGCTATCCCGCTTGGCAACAAAGGGTACGCCAGTTCATTCGCGGAAAGCGACGGAAGCGGCTGGGACGAGATGTTTCCGACGGTCGACGCTTGCCGACTGGAGCAATCGCCGTGGACGGGCATTGACCTTCCCGATCACGGCGAAGTTTGGTCGCTGCCATGGCAGTGCGAGCTGCGGGACGATCGCTTGCATTGCGTCGTGAACGGCCGCAGAATGCCTTACCGGCTGGAGAAGACTTATTCCTTCACAAATGATGGCCGGTTAAGAATTGATTATATCGCTCACAATTTAGCTCCTGATCCGCTTCCGTTTCTATGGGCGGCGCATCCTTTATTTCAGGCGAAAGCCGGAATGGAGATTATCGTTCCCGCAAGGCTGGAACGAATCGCCGTATCCTATTCGCATAACCGCAGACTAGGCGATAAAGGAACTCTTCTTCCGTGGCCCCAGCCGTTGCCGGACATTCGCCTCAACATCGTAGAGGCGGAAAGCGCGGGAACGGCGGAGAAGTTTTATTTTGACGGAGGACTGCCGGAAGGCAAGGTCTCGTTATATGATCCCGTCAGCAAGGAGAAGCTTACGATGACCTTTCCGAAGGAGCAGGTTCCATATTTGGCGGTATGGGCGAATTACGGCGGTTATTTGAATCAATATCATGTCGCGCTGGAACCCGCAACGGGGTTCCTCGATGATGCTTCGACGGCATGGAGCGAGGGGGAGATAGCGGTTATTGCCGGACATGGCCGTTATGAATGGTTCCTTGAGCTGGAGCTTGAACACAGATAATTGGGAGAGCATGAGCAAAAGCTGAATCTATAAATATGCAAAAGCCCAGAAATGGGCTTTTTGTATATTTATACCTATAGAAGATGTTATTATCGAATTATCGTTTCATTTAACGACGACGTCCAAGAAGGGTGGGAATGATTTGCCTTCGTTTTTTTCCCGTTATGCCGCAGACCATTTTATACCCTACTCCGCCTCGCATGTCGTTATGCTGGTTCTCTTGGTTATGCTGGCGCTTCTGCTATATTGCTTTCGAGCCGGCATACGCGACCATACTCTTGTAAAAACGATTATACGGTACAGTATTCTCCTGGGCCTGCTTGCACCTCAGATTGTCCTCTATTACTGGTATGCCGTTCAAGGACTATGGGATGTTAAATATACGCTTCCGCTCGAGCTCTGCAGCATTTCGCAGCTGCTAGCCGTAATCATGCTTTTTACGCGGAGCAAGTTGCTGTATCAGATCGTATTTTTCGCGGGCATTGGCGGTGCGATGCAAGCGATGTTTACGCCGGATCTGGATTATCCGTTTCCGCATTTTCGTTTTTTCCACTTCTTCATCGTTCATATCGCGATTATACTTGCCCCACTCTACATGACATGGATCGAAAGCTTCCGTCCGACCTGGAAATCCATTTGGATGACCATGCTATTTCTGAACATTCTTCTCGTAGTCGTCGGTGGTACAGATTACTGGCTGGGTGCCAATTACATGTTCCTCAGGCATAAGCCGGAAGGCGCATCTTTATTGGATTTATTAGGGCCGTATCCTTATTATTTGATAGTGGAAGAAATCATTGCTCTTGTAACATTCACGATTATGTATCTGCCCTTTATACGCCGTAAGGAGGAGAGAAATGCTTGATTTTGGTTTAATGATGCTAACCGTATTCATTATTATCCTTACTCTTATCTTCTACGCCGGAATATTCTTGGACTTTATTAAGCCCAGTATCTTGCAAGTCCATTTATTAGGCATTCATTTAACTCTGTTTGGAGTCATTATTTTATTAGCTTTTGAGGGAGCTAGAGGATTTGGGTTTACATTTGGTTTAATCGGGCTTTTTATAGGAATATTTGGTTCTTTTAGAAATCCTGGTATGACTAAGGATCAGTAGGAAAGATCATAAGAAATCTTTTTTTTGTGCGAGGGGGTTTTATAGCGAACGTAAGTTCTGGTATAATTGACGGTAAATAGAGCTTGAAAGGAAGTCGTTATGAAAGCCTTAGACGCTATAATTCAGAACTTGAATGAGGTTCGTCGCAGAAGTCTGATTATTTGGGACAGCATCCCCGAGGAATATTTTGACTGGAAACCGGATCCAGAGGCCATGAGCATACAAGAGATGATCCGCCATGTCTTGGACAGTGAACACTACTACCATCTTGCTTTGTTGAATAAAGGCAGTCTGACCAGTTACGAATCCCCCTATGAGACGCGTGCTTTTACAACGCTCAAAGAGGAGCTGCACTTTTCAGAATCATATCGGGATGCATTTATGAGTACAGTGAAATCTTTTGCAGATGAGGATTTAACAGAGATACAGATTGATAGATGTGATGTCGGGTACATACGGTCATTAGGTGATATGTTAATGAGAATTGCATACCATGAAGCTGTCCATTCAGGTCAGTTATTAGATTATTTAAGGTCAGCGGGAGTAAAACGACCGAAGATATGGGATTGAGGTTAGTTCAAAATAGAGAGGCAAATAAAAAAGCGATCGCTAAGCGAATCGCTTTTTTTGGGTTTATACTTCAATATTGGCTGCAATGCTGTCTTCCCGGCCATACTCGCGGATAAGTGCCGCAACGGCTTGATGATGCGGGTTTGGACCATATGCATCAAGTGCTGCTTTGTCTTCGAATCTGACGCGAAGCACGAGCTGGTAGCCCTTGTTATTGTCCGAGAAGTTAATACCTGCGTTCACTTCAACGACACCAGTCAAATGCTGCTTTAATGCCTTAAAACGGTCAACGATTTCCTGAAGCTGCGCAGTTGTCGTTTGCTCGCCAAATTTCACTAGAATTGTGCGATCGATCATGTTTCGTTCCTCGCTTTCTTCAAATCAATAACTTTAAGCACTATAGCATGAAACAGGAGGTTTTTTCTAGTTCATCGTGACATTATCTCGCTAATATTAATCAATAGCAAAGCGCCGGGATGAAAAGATGCTGAAGCTGCGGGCTTCCTTGTATACAGCTGTGCAGCATACTCCTTCAGGCGGTCTCGTGCCTAACACTCATACTCTCACAAAGCATATTACTTGCTATTTGGAAAATCATGCAATGATGTAAGTATTTGAAACATGGATAGAAGAGATATGTTAATCTTGTTTATATTGGAAAAATGTTGAAATTAATGAGGGGAGGATGATCATCTTGGCAAATCATGTTTACATCATTACGGGTGTTTCCAGTGGACTAGGCGCGGAAATGGCCAAACAGCTATTGAGGGAAGGTAATGAAGTGATCGGTCTATCCCGAACAAATAACGAAGATATAGGTAGGCAATCCGCAGAAGGGAAGTTTACCTTTTATCCTGTCGATCTTGTCCGGATAAAACAGCTAACCCCAGTTCTTCAGCCTATTATTGCTAATATAGATTCAGGCAGCTTGGATTCTATAACCCTCATCAATAATGCAGCATCCGTAACCCCGCTTAAAGAAATCCAAGACTGCACAGATGAAGAAATTTTAAATAATGTGCAGCTAAACATAGCAGCTCCAATGCTTCTAACCTCAGCTTTTATACGTTTAACCTCTAATTGGCATGCAAGGAGGGTCGTGAACATTTCTTCCGGATCAGCCAAGTATCCTGCTCCAAGCATGAGCTTGTATTGCTCCGCTAAAGCAGCATTAAATATGTTCTCCCGATCTGTGGGCATGGAACAGGGGCAGGAACCTAATGCCGTTCAATTGTTCGCCATTGATCCGGGAATGGTGGATACTCCGATGCAGCGGACGGCCCGTGAGTCGGATATGGCATTGTCAGCATTTTTTGCAGCACAAAAAGCGGAAGGGAATCTGGTTGAGCCTGCGCGCGTAGCGCGACAAATCATTCATTTCATAAGTTCTCCGGTGTTGAAAAATGGCGATGTTTATCAAGTGTCTGCAATGGAATAGGTAACAATATCCGGGTGAGAAGGAGACCAATAATATGAGCAGCGCAAATGTAGTCAAAGACAGCTGGAACGAGTGGTCGGATACCTGGTATCTGAAATATCGAACAGAGGAAGCAATAGCGAGGATTATTGCAGCGCCGGCTTCCGTTTTTCATCCTACGACTTATGAGATGATTAGAAAGTCCTTCCCGGATTTTACAGGAAAGCGTATATTGGTTCCCACGAGCGGAGATAACCATGCTGTATTTGCGTTTCATCTGTTGGGTGCTGAAGTGACCTCCTGCGATATTTCGGAGCGACAATTGGATAACGCTTCCATGATTGCAAAGAAATATGGCTGGGATATTGATTTCCAATGCGAGGATACGATGACATTGTCACAAGTGCAAAGTGAAGAATATGACTTTGTCTACACCTCTAATGGTGTTCATGTTTGGATTCATGATCTGGCGTCTATGTATAACAATGTGAGGAGAGTTCTGAAGCCGAACGGGATGTACATGATGTATGATATTCATCCGTTCATGCGCCCATTTGGCATAAAGGCAAAAGAAGCCCTTACCATAAACAAACCATATGATTTAACAGGGCCTTTCGGAGAGGTACCGACATACAATTGGCGATTGCAGGATATCTTGAATGCGATGCTATCTTCTAATCTTAGCGTAAAACACATTGAAGAGCTGTATGCGGAGGACGGTTGGTTCTGGGTGGATGATTCGACGGACGAAGGTGAGCATTTGACAACTGAAGAAGTGGACAGCTACACCGATTGGCGGCAAAATCCATCCGCTGCGATTCCGCAATGGCTATCGGTCAAAGCCATTAAATGAGTGAATGGCTTCAAGAGAGTAGAGAAGGATTTAGAGGTGACAGGAGATGAATAGAGCCTGGAAATTTTTTATGATCATCTTGTTAGCAGCAGGGATGGTTAGTTGTAATTCTGTTAACCGAAATGAGAATAAAATAGTCTCGATTAGTCTGGAGTGCGCCGAATTATGCAACAATTTTGAAAATCCTCCATTCGAGCATAAGCGGATAACTAGTGCAGGCGAATTGAGCAGCTTTGAAGGTGCAATGAATAAAGCAGTCAAAATAAAAGGCGAGCTTGATTATGGCGTTATTTTTCGGATGTTTGTGTCCTTTGAAGACGATACCCAAATACAATACGTCCTCAATATAGACAATAAACCGGATAGTACTGGCTTGCTGGTCGATACAGCCAAGAGTGGACTTGGATACAAAATACCGAAAGCTGATGCTGACGAGTTGAGAGTAATCATATATGGGAATTAAATCAATATTTGAAGTAGTGGAGGAGCTGAGTATCTATGCTTTATAAAATGGAAGGCGAAGGGCTCCGAACCAAACTGTTGAAAATAGTAGAATCGGAGCTTCTATGATTTTCAAGTCATTTCATACGGGGGGTTAAAATGAACATAGCTTATATATGGGCAGGCAAGAAGGTCAGATTACGACCGGTTCTGCTATCAGATTGGGACAAGTTTCATAACAATGACTTGGATTCGGATAATGCCAGGTTATGTGATGAGATCCATTTTCCAAGATTAGAGGAAGGTACGAGACAATGGGCAGAGCACCAATCTGCTAATACCTATGATGGAGATAATGCTTTCCTGGCAATCGAGACGTTAGACGGCACGTTAATTGGAAGCATATGCACCATTCATTGCAACCCTAGAAGCGGAACATTCAAATACGGTATATCCATATTCCGGGATCATTGGCGCCGGGGATATGCTACCGATGCAGTTACAATTATCCTGAGATATTACTTTAAAGAGTTGCGGTATCAGAAAGTGAATGCTCATGTCTATGCTTTTAATGACGGATCAATTGCCTTGCAGGAGCATCTTGGATTTGTTCAAGAAGGAAGGATTCGGGACATGATCTTCACAAACGGCAAACATCATGATGAATATATTTATGGTCTCACGAAGATTGAATATGAGACACATTATGGGTGAATGACAAACGGGCTGCCTGAGAAGGCAGCTGTTTGTTTATATATTGTGTCTAGCAGGTATGTAATTTGATGCTCGTTTATTGTAAGTATCAAAATCGGGGAATGTCATTTCGTTGCCCATTTGAACAACAGGCAGTATTTCAGATATGAGATATCGATCCCAATTAAAGAGATGAGCAATGATTTCGCTTATTGACCATTTGTTCTCCGCGATAGGAATACGCCGACCTCAATGCTTTCCAATGATCTTAGCCAGGAACACCGAAATCATGAAGGATTTTATTCTGGATCATCTCACTATCTCCTCTATAACTGATTTAGAAAATCATACCACAATTCTGCCAAAAGGCAAACACTTGTTCTCATTTTGTGTCTGTGATAAGCTTTGGATAATAAAGGTAAAAGTTTCGGACTTGTCGAAGTTACTCTGTGCAACTTATCTCAAGTTCGGAGGAGATCAGAGGATGAGCTTAAAAGTAAATGTGATTTATCCTAAAACTCAATAATCCTACATTTGGAATTGGGGGAATCTCTCATGAGTGAGCAACTAAATGAAGAAAAAGGAATATCCAAAGTTAAACTGGGCAAACCGATCCAGGTACGGCTCGTTTCAGATTTACAGAAGTCACAAGTTTATTACCGTGATTGTCTTGGATTTACGATTGATGATTGGGGACATGCGGAACGTGATGAGGTTTGCTTTATCCTCCAGCAAGCTGTTTCAAGTAAGGACGTCAAACCTAATGTCGTTTCTGCTAAGCGAACAAGCTATCCAACGGATTGGGAAGGCCCGGAATACGGATGGGATTCTTTTATTCATATCGGTTGGGAAGAACTTGACGAATATATGGAAGAAGTCCGCAGCAGCGGTGGACTAATTGGGCTCGAACCATTTATTGGGGAACATGGAGGATGGGAATTTAAGAACGCCCATATTCATGATCTCGATGGCTACAATATCGTTCTAGGTGCAATGCGTCAAAAGGTGTAAGCAATTATTCCTTTATAAGAAAGCAGGATGTATATGAATCCTATTTCCAATAAAATCAATGGGGTCTTTATACCGGTAAGCCATATTGAAAAGGCTCGTGACTGGTATTGTGATATTCTAGGGCTGCCAACAGATGGCGAGATCTTTTTTGGACATATTTATGTCCTTCCTATGGATGGACCTGATATTATATTGGACAGCAAAATTTATTCGCCTGAGAATGTGTACACGGTGCCCGCATTCCAATTCCATACTATAGATATCGAACAGGCTTATCAATTTATGCGGCAGAAGAATGTTGAATTAACGACAGGAATTGAGAATGGTCATTGGTTTAATTTCAAGGATCCGGATGGAAACCTGCTAATGGTGTGTAAGTGATATTACTACCTGTGAACAGTATTAAGGCTGCGTCAGCAGCCATTTTCATCCTAACGGATAGGGGAGGCATCATGAAGTTTTATATTGCGTCCAGCTTCAGAAATATTAACAATGTTGCCTCAGCCACGACGACCTTTTATCATATTGACGAAGTCCAGCAATGCATTGGACCCATTGAGAATTTGATAGAGACTATTACCGGATAAAGTCACAAGGGAGACTGATGATGATGAAGCTTGAGCAGCTGGTGCCGATTCTTCGGATTTTTGATGAAGCGAAAGCTAGAGAATTTTATTTGGATTTTCTTGGATTCACGGTGGACTGGGAACACCGGTTTGAACCGGATACGCCGGTATACATGCAGATTTCCATAGGGAATATTAGGCTTCATCTGAGCGAACATCATGGAGACTGCAGTCCTGGCGGTGCTGTCCGGATTGAAATGTCAGGTATAAAAGAATTACATAAGGAATTGTTGGATAAAAAATATAAATATGCAAGACCCGGACTCGAAGAGACATCGTGGAATAGTCTTGAGTGCAGGATCGGTGATCCGTTCGGGAACCGGATTGTTTTTTGTGAATATTTGTTGGACAAATAGGAGGTGGGGGGCATACGAATACTTCCAGGTATACTCTTGTTAGCAGTGTTCCTGCTAGTGACGTTTTTTGGTTTAGGACCTGTGCTGTTTGCCGATGGGAGTATGACAGAGCGGACGATTACTTTAAGTGTGGTCATCATCATCTACTTTGTTATTGCGCTCCTTACGTATTGGATATTCAGGAAGAAAAAATAACCAATAGATCTATCGCAAGCAGTCCAAGCCTTGCTAATCTAATGTCATATTCCTCGTTATTTCCCGCATACGAATAGTGAGTTGATGTAACGTGCTGGGAAAGGGGACTTTGGCGAATGGACTGGATCAACGATCAGATTATTCGATTGGCGCAATCTTCGCTGCCTCCGGGTGCGGAGCTGGTCATGATGGAGAATCCTCCCAATGAATATGCGATTTATCCGCAGGATTTAAGCGGGGACGGCGTTCCGGAGCTGACGGTCGTGTATCGCTGGGAAGATGAGCTTTATGTCCATATTTTGCAATACCGGCATATTGGCTGGATGATCGCTGCAGCGGCAAAAGGCGAAGGTTATGGTGTAGCAGAACTGACAGCTGCTCCTGTCACAACCCGCATGGTTAATAATCTAATTATTAATTGGCGGACTGGCGAGGAACAGACGAGACGTTCCGTCTATGAATGGAGCCCAAAGGGATTCCGTAACATTGTCCCTGATGATCGGACTCTCGAAACGCGGGCGATTTCTTTGTATCCAGGATCCGAGAAGACAACGAACGGGACCAGGTGGGGATACATTAACGGTATAGGCACAATGGTGATCCCAGCCCGTTTTGATTATGCAAACGATTTCCAGACCAACGGGCTTGCCATTGTAAGCGAGGATAACGGGAATGGATTAATCAACACGACCGGAGCTTATTTCGTCAGACCGAAATACAGCTACATTGCTCCTTTCTCGGAAGGAAGAGCCGTCGTTATTGACGAGAAAGGCAAATACCGGCTGCTTAATGATTCGGGTGATATTGTCATGAGCCAAGGGTACTCCTACATGGCGGATATGCATGACGGCAGAGCTATGGTGAATAATCAGACGGCCGACGGAAAAACGTTGTATGGTTATGTGGACCGCTCCGGCAAAGAAGTCATTCCGCTGCGTTATGAAGATGCCAGCGATTTCTCGAACCGACATGCCATTGTGAAGGTCAAAGAGAATGAGTATGCGTTAATTCGTCATGACGGCTCGAAGGAGGCCGAATTTCATTATCCTTTTGTCGGGGTGCTTGGGGATGGATTATTACCTTTCCAACAAACGGTTAATGGGAAATACGGCTATATTAACGAGAAGGGCACGGTGAAAATCCAACCGACCTATTCGATGGCTTTTCCATTCCAGAATGGTCGGGCAATTGTGAATAATGCGGAGGACTTTGGCTCGGAATACGGCCTGATTGACACGAAAGGTAATCTGGTCATCCAGACGATCTATAATGATATAACGGCTATTGGCCAGCAGCGTTATGCAGTCGGCAAGGCGATTGATCCGGATCAGACTTTTCTTGGTTCGATGTATGCCATTTTTGATTCGGATGGCAAACGCTTGACGGAATTTATTTACACCGACGTGCAGCAATACAGGAAAGGTCTTGCTTCCGCAAGCAACGGTAAGACAACTTTCTTCATTAATACAAGCGGGAATCCGGCTCCAGGTTACCCGCGGTTCGAAGGAAGCGGAACTTTAAAGCTGGAAGATGATTTGATTCAGGTTAATATTGATCAGCGGATCAAATACGCGAATCGAAACGGCCGTATAGTTTGGGAGCCAAATAATGTTATTCCGCTCCGCTTGCCTTATTTGGTGAGGGAGCATAAGTATAAGCCGAACAAGGACTATGTTGTTTATTATCCTGCTGTTGAAGGAATCGCAGACCATTCTGCGCAGGAACGGTTGAACGAAACGTTAAAAGTGATGTCACAAGTGAAGCCGGTCTCTGGCGATGAGCAGTTAGGCTATACGTATAGCGGAGATTTTAATGTAACTATGTTCAAGAAGAACCTTCTGCAAATCGAGATGGATGGTTATAATTATCCGGCCGGGGCTGCACATGGCATGCCGACCCAGGTTTATGCGCATATCAATGTTACGAATGGCGACATGTATACGTTGAACGATCTGTTTAAACCAGGCAGTAATTATGTGAAAGTAATTAGTGATATTGTAGGAGAGCAGATTAAGACGGATCCGCAATATGATTATGTATTCCCGGATACGTACAAGGGGATTAAGCCGGACCAGCCATTTTACGTGACACAGGATGCGCTGCACGTCTATTTTGAACCATACGAGATCGCGCCTTATGCAGCCGGTTTTCCTGATTTCAAGATCCCTTTCTCGCAGATTATGAATATCATTGATGAGAAGGGCGACTTCTGGCGTTCGTTTCATCCTTGATCGGTTACATGAGGGCTAGAGCCACCCACAGTAAGTGATACAAATTGACGACTAGGTAGATCAGGAACAGAATAGCGGCCGAATAGTGGATCCATAAGCGGGTTCTCAGCTGCGGATAGATCAGAAGAAAAAGAATAGGAAACATCAGCTTTACGCCGTAATAAGCAATGGAATGCCAGTTATATAGCCATGAAACAAATGGATTCAGCTCGGTTATTAGTTCTAATCTAATCCCGATATCGGTAAAGACCGCGTCGGTCAGGCTGAAAAATAACAGCCATAGCAGCATGCCCCGCAGCGGCAATCGTAAAAGGACAGACATTCCAGCACATCCCGTCGTAGGAAAGTATGGTATAATGAAATGATACATTTTGTATCTAGCTAAAGCAAGTTAGCGCATAAGCAAATCCCGGTGAGGGGTTTTCTGTGCGCTGTTTTTTCGTTTTGGCGCTTGCATGGTTGTGCTGATATAATATAGTGGTAAAAGAAATGGATTGAACTTTAAACAGATGGAGCTGAGAGCCTTGCAAAGCTCGACATTATCCTCTTTTCATCCATCCCTGGCGGAATGGTTCGAGGCTTCTTTCGGGGAGCCGACCGACGTGCAGCGTCAAGCATGGAAAGCGATTACAGCAGGCGATAATACGCTGATTGCCGCTCCGACTGGGTCGGGTAAAACATTGGCGGCGGTGCTTCCTTGCCTTGACGGTATTGCACGCATGAAACAGCAGCAGCGACAGGCTGGTGTCAGGCTGATTTATATTACGCCGCTGAAGGCGCTCAATAATGATATCCATGATCATCTGGTTGCTTTTATCGAGCAGATCGATAAGCTTGCGGCTTCATCGGATAACAGCTGGCCGGGTCTCCGGAGCGGAGTCCGGACAGGGGATACGACCAGCTCGGTTCGATCCGCCATGTATCGTAAACCTCCGGATATTTTGGTGACAACACCGGAATCTCTGTATATCCTGTTGACCTCCGAGAAGGGCAGAGAGATGCTAAGGACAGTTTCTTATGCCATCATTGACGAGATTCATGATTTGGCTGCCGATAAGCGGGGCTCCCATCTTTCTTTATCGCTGGAAAGGTTAGAAGAGTGGTGCGGCAGGCGGATTCAACGGATAGGCGTGTCTGCTACTCAAAAGCCATTGCAGCGGGTTGCCCGGTTTCTTGGCGGCTGGCAGGAAGCTCTTTCCGACGAGACGGTTGCGCATCGTCAAGAAACGGAGAGTGAAGCGTTCCGTCATCCGCTGGGCTATTTGCCTCGTCCGGTAACGATTGTGGAAAGCCATATGAGCAAACAGCTTAAAGTATCGTTAACGATGCCTGATCAATCGCAGCCGATGCAGACCCGTGACGCGGTATGGCTCCCGATTCTGGACAGGCTATTTGCGTTGATGTCGGATTGCCGTTCGGTGATCATTTTTGTGAACAGCCGTCGGTTATGCGAGCGTTTATGTCTGCGGCTGAATGATCATGCCGGCTACGAAATGGCAAGAGCCCATCACGGCAGTATCGCCAAGGAGCGAAGGCTCGAGGTAGAGCGGATGCTGAAAGCCGGCGAGCTGCGCTGCATTGTGGCCACTTCATCGCTCGAGCTTGGCATCGACGTGGGACATATCGAGCTGGTTATTCAGCTCGATTCACCAATTGAGGCCGCATCCGGCATTCAACGGATCGGCCGTGCTGGACACGCCGTCGGCAGCGCCAGCCGCGGCGCGATGGTTGCCCGGCAGCGGGGCGTGCTGCCGGAGATGGCGGTGCTCGGCAGGTTGATCGCCGAGCGGGATATTGAGCCGATCCGGATCCCGCGGGATCGGCTTGACGTCCTGTCGCAGCAGACGATCTCCATCGTTGCTGCGGAGGACATGGCGGTGGGCGATCTGCACCGGCTGATCGCCCGAAGTGACAGCTACCGAAGCTTCCCGATAGGCAAGCTTCGCGGCATGCTGCAGGTACTGGCCGGCTTTTACCCGTTTATGCGGCCGCTGCTGGACTGGAACCGCGACACGGATCAGCTCGTGAAGCGCAGGAATACGATGATTGGCGCGCTGACCGGCGCGGGAACCATTCCTTCAAGCTCGGCCTACCCGGTGCATCATGTCGACAGCCGTATTCACCTTGGTGAGCTTGATGAGGAATTTGTTCAAGAGAGCCGGGTAGGCGATGTATTCCAGCTTGGCATGAACGGCTGGATGATCCGCCGGATTGATAAAGACCGGGTCTATGTGTCCGAGGCGGGCAATCGCTTTAGCGAGATACCGTTTTGGCGTGCTGAAGGACTCGGAAGAACCTATTCGCTTGGCATAAAGGTCGGAGCTTTTATAGCGGAAGTCGAAGAGCGGCTGCAAAGCGAGGATGAGGTACAGCTGATCAGCTGGCTGACTGCGCATTACCAGATGGATGATTACACGGCCCAGCAGCTGTTATCGCTGATCCATTCTCAGCAATCGTTTTGCGCGCTGCCGACAGATAAGCGCATCGTCATCGAAGCTTACCGCGATCTGATGAATCAGACGCATGTCATCGTGCATAATCCGTTTGGCAGACGTCTTAACCGGACTTGGCTGCTGGCGATTGAACGGCAGTTTGAGCTGCTCCTGCCTTATCGGCTGTACGGCAACGCCAAGGACAATGGCATTGAATTCGTGCTGCCGGAGTGGGATTCGTCCTGGCTGCAGACGATCTGGCAGGTCACGCCTGCCAACGTAGAATCGCTGCTGACCGAAGCCATTACAGGCTCGCCGCTGCTTGCGATTGCCTTCCGGCATATTGCCGAGACCTCGCTTCTGCTGTCCCGCAGCTTCGGCCGTACGCCGCTGTGGCAGAAACGGCTTAGAAGCGAGGAGCTGCTCCGCTCAGCATTGCCATACGCCGAGCATTTTCCTTATTTGACGGAAGCGATGAAGGCCTGTCTTCATGAATATTTGTCTCTGGACGATCTTCGCACCATGTTGACCGCTATTCAGGAAGGCAAAATTGAGGTGATGGTCAAGGAGACGGAGTACCCGTCCCCAATGGCAACCCAGTTTCTGGCCGACTACGTTAATATGCGGATCTATGAAGGCGATGGACTTGATCCTGCCATTCAGATGCAGCTGATGAACGTCAGCAAGGAATTGGCTGGCCGCTTGTTCGGCGAGCAGGCTATTCGCAGTGCTATACCCGAGCAAGTTCTGGAGGCCGAACGGCAAAGACTGTCGGAGCCGGAGTCTGAGCTGCGTGAAGCCGGAGATGTTGTTCGGCTGTTGAAACGCCGAGGTGATCTGGCAGCAGATGAACTGATTCAACTGGCCGGCACACAAGTCTTGCAATGGGTGGAACAGCTGGTTCGGACCGGTGAGCTGGCCGAATATCAGCCATCGGAAGATACACCGGAGGAGGAATTCCGGTGGATTTGCCGGGACGAGCTCGACATTTATGAAGCCTTCCCGACTTCGAATGAAGCGGCTGCCTTTATAATCCGCCGTTTTGCCGATAACCGTATCGCCTTCACGGAGCTTGAGTTATGCGAAAGATACCCGAAGCTGTCTTTGATCGAGGCAAAAAGGCTCGTTGACAAGCTCAGGGAGGAAGGCAGCCTGGATCAGGCGCCATTTGCGGCTTCGCCTGACGAACGGATCTGGTCAAGCCGGCGCGCGGCGGAGCGTATGATCCGGCTGTCGATTGGTGAAGCCAGGAGGCAGGTGCAGCCGGCATCACCGATCCGGTGGTGCGCACAGATCGCCCTCCGGCAGCATGCGCTGCAAGGCGCGCAGCTTCGCGGCAGTGAAGGCTTGAAGCTGGTCATTGAGCGGCTTCAAGGGATTTTTCTCCCGTTATCCCATTGGGAATCGGTTGTATTCCCTTCACGAATGGCGGACTACCGGAAAGAAGAGCTTGATCTGCTGTGTGCCACTGGCGAAGTTTTATGGATCGGTAAGAAACTGCAGGGGGAAAAGGAAGGAAAAGTGGCTTTCTTCCTCACCGGCAGCCGTTCCATCTATGAGCCTTATCTGGCTGGGAGTAAAGAGCAAGCCGCTTCCCATCCCGAGTTGCTTGAACTGCTTAAACGAAGCGGGGCAAGCTTCTTAACCCGGCTGGCAAGAGAGACCGGGAAGCTTCCAACGGAAGTTTTATCGGCATTGCTTGATCTTGCGTGGGAAGGACATGCATCCAACGACCAGTTCGCACCTCTTCGGTTATTAACGCTTAAGAAGGGCAAGGATTGGGCGAAGACGGGCTCGGGACTTGGCAGATGGTATTGGACCGGAAGCTTGGCAGAGGATCTGCCGGAACAAGCTCAACCGATTGCAGATCCTCCCGAAATGCATTGGATCCGTCATCTGCTGGATACGTACGGGATTATCACCAAGGAGCTTGCCGCTTCGGTTACGCCATACAGCTGGGATCGCCTGCTGCCGGTTCTCCGCAAGCTGGAGGAATGGGGCACCTTGACGCGCGGGCTGTTCATTGAAGGTGCGATTACGATGCAGTTTACGACACCGGACATGGCAGATATGATCCGCAAACCTCTCCAAGCAGGGTCAGGTGCGAGTGAAACACTAACGCTGTTATCTGCCGTTGACCCGGCGAATCCCTTTGGCCTTCTGATGGATTGGCCGGAAGGTCAAGATTGTGCCTTTGCCAGAAAGCCGGGGCATTTTCTCGTGATCCGGGGGGATCAATGGCTGTACTGGATCGAGAACAACGGGAAACGGATCCACTCCATGGCGCAGCCGGATTCAAGAAAGCTCCCTTCAACAGATGAGCTGAAATGGATCTTTATGACATTGCTGCGCCGCCAGCATCTCTCCAAGATTGTTGTGGAACGCTGGAATGGGGAGACGGTAGCTTTAACGAAAGAAGGGGCTCTTCTGAAGGAATTAGGTGCGGAGAGCGATCAGAAGTCGCTTGTTTTGTGGCAAAGCCAATTGAAATAAGCGAGTGTTCGTTCAATGAAGGGGGATCTACACGTGCAGCACATGATGAAATACGTCAGAAAATATGGCCTGTTGTTCACCTTTTCCGTTCTGCTGGTCAGTATTGAAGCCTTGGCTGATTTGCTGCAGCCGACCATGATGTCGCATATTGTGGACGAAGGGGTTGCGGCCAAACAGATGGACAAGGTGCTCCATTTCGGAGGCTGGATGCTGCTGATTACACTCGGAGGCGCTCTTGCGGCATCGGGCCGCAATATCGTCTCCAGCATGGTGTCCCAACGGTTTGGCGCGGAACTTCGTCAGGATTTGTTCGAGAAAATTCAAGGATTAAGCTTTGAAAGCGTTGACCGCTATGACCGCGCGTCGCTCGTTACCCGTTTGACGAATGATGTCACTCAAGTGCAAAACTTCGTCAACGGCATGATGAGGATTTTCGTCAAAGCGCCTATGCTTTGTGTCGGGGGCTTTGTTATGGCCTTCCGCCTAAATCCTTACTTATCTATCGTCCTTATGATTGTCATTCCGATTGTTGGGTTAATGATTGTCCTGAATATGAAGGTTGGTCTGCCCTTGTTCTTGAAGGTGCAAAATGCGCTTGACCGGTTAAACGGCGTAATGCGCGAATACTTGTCGGGGGTCAGAGTTGTCAAGGCATTTAACCGGTTCGATCTGGAGGTTGATAAATTCAACGGGATTAACAAGCAGTACGAGGCCCGTTCGATCTCAGCCCAGCGGTTGATGGCGGTGTTCAGCCCAGGCGTTACGCTTACGATGAATATCGGGATCGTGGCGGTTATTTGGCTCGGAGGGATCCGGGTGAACAACGGCCATACGCAGGTGGGTCATATCATTGCCTTCGTAAACTATATGACCCAAATCCTGTTCTCTCTAACTACGATGACGATGATCTTCAACATGTTTGTTCGGGCGAAGGCTTCAACGGGTCGGATCATTCAGGTCCTTGCGGAGACGAATCCGATGACGGAACACGCATCGCAAGCCCCGGTTAAAGAGCTGGAGGGGAAAGGCACAATCGAGTTTGACGACGTTACCTTCTCTTACGAGGGTCCCGATGGCGAGCCCGTCCTCAAGTCGATCAGCTTCAGCTGCAAGCCCGGCGAGACGCTGGCTATTATCGGTTCTACCGGTTCAGGGAAAAGCACCCTGGTTAACCTGATCCCGCGTTTCTATGATGTAACCGGCGGCGCCATAAGAATCAATGGCATGAACATCCGTGATTTGGATGCCCATCAGTTAAGAGAAAGGATTGCAATTGTTCCGCAAAAATCGGTTCTGTTCACCGGTCCGGTGATCGACAATATCCGAATCGGCAAACAGGATGCGGAGATGGACGAGGTCGTTAAAGCCGCCAGAATGGCTTCGGCTCATGCGTTTATTTCTGAACTGCCGGAGCGGTATAACACGTTGATTGGCCAAGGCGGGGTCAACTTCTCGGGCGGCCAGAAGCAGAGGATCTCGATTGCGAGAGCACTCATTCGAAAGCCTGATATTCTAATTCTCGATGATTGCACCAGTGCGCTAGACAGTGCGACCGAGGCTTCCATCAAACGTGCTATTAATGACTACGCAAAGGATGTGACCTGTCTGTTAATTGCCCAGCGGATCTCGTCTGTGAAGGATGCAAACACGATTATTGTGATGGATGACGGAGAAATTGTAGGCATGGGAAGCCATGACAGTCTGCTGAAGGATTGCCGGGTTTATCAGGAAATTTACCGCTCGCAGATCGGCAAGGAGGTTGACAATCATGCCTCAGCCTAACGGATCGGGTACGAATAATAGCAGCGAAGCCCGTCAGGAAGTAAATGTTCCGATGGCCGGACGTCCAGGCGGTCCAGGCGGTCCCGGCTTTGGAGGCCGCGGAGGACAGAAGCAGAAGCCGAAAAATTTCCGGGCGACCTTATTCCGGCTGTGGGGCTACCTGAGCGGAGAACGCAAGCAGCTCGCGATGGTGTTTGGTTTCATCCTTATCGATTCCGCTATCATGCTGTCAGGACCTTATTTAATCGGCGTAGCCGTTAATGCAATGGTTGGCGGCCAGGACGCAGTTGATTTCAATCTGCTGCACATGGTGCTGATTGCACTGGTAGCGGCCTATATGGCGGACGCATCACTATCTTTCCTGCAGGGATGGATGATGGCAGGCATCTCCCAGCGGATCGTGAGCCGGCTGCGGCGCACGTTATTCGAGAAGCTGCAGCGTCTGCCGCTGGTTTATTTCGACACGCGGAGGCACGGGGAGCTGATGAGCCGGCTGTCCAATGATATCGATAATGTGAGTACTTCCGTCTCCCAGACCGCCGCACAGCTGATGAGCGGCTCCATTGCCCTGCTAGGCTCCCTGATTATGATGATTGTGCTTAGTCCATTGCTGACACTTGCCAGCCTTATTACGGTGCCTCTTGTGTACCTGCTGGCGAAGACGATTACCAAGCGTACAAGTGCGTTATTTAAAAATCAACAAGCTCAGCTTGGCCGATTAAACGGTCAGATTGAGGAGACGATTACCGGCTTCCAGGTTGTCAAAGCATTTAACTATGAGGAGACCACGATCGCGGATTTCCGCAAGGATAATGATGAGCTGCGCAAGGTAAGCACCAATGCGCAAATCTGGTCCGGCTTTATGATGCCTCTCCTTAGCGTCATCAATAACGTCGGCTTTGCGGCGGTTGCGATTACGGGAGGCATTCTGGCGGTAAAAGGGATGATTACCGTTGGCGTCATTGCCAGCTTCCTGAGCTATTCCCGTCAATTTGTCCGCCCAATGATGGATCTGGCGAACACCTACAACATTCTCCAGTCAGGTATCGCAGGGGCCGAGCGGGTATTCGAAGTATTGGACGAACAAGAAGAGACGGAAGACAAGCCTGCTGCCATTAAGCTAAGCAATCCCAAAGGCGAGGTTGTCTTCGAGAACGTGAAGTTTGGCTACCGGAGCGATGTTCAGATTCTGAAAGGAATCAGCTTCAAGGCGGAAGCCGGCAGCAGCACGGCCTTGGTTGGACCTACAGGGGCCGGGAAAACGACCGTTATCAATATGCTCAGCCGGTTTTATGATGTAACGGGCGGACGAATATTGATCGACGGAATTGATATTCGTGATTATACACGAGACAGTCTCCGCCGGGCATTTGGGATCGTGCTGCAGGATACGTATTTATTTTCCGGGACGGTAAAGGACAATTTGAAGTACGGCAAGCCGGATGCCTCGGATGAGGAAATACGGAACGCGGCACGCATGGCGGGAGCGGATGGCTTTATCAGGAGGCTGCCTCAGCAGTATGACCAGCCGCTGACGGAAAATGGAGGCAACCTTAGCCAAGGTCAGCGCCAGCTGCTTGCGATTGCAAGAGCCATTCTGGCAGAGCCGTCCATTCTTATTCTGGATGAAGCGACCAGCAGCATAGATACCCGGACGGAGCTTCGGATTCAAGAGGCCATGCTTCAAATGATGGAGGGACGCACCAGCTTCATCATTGCACACCGGCTCTCTACGATTCAGAATGCCGACACTATTCTCGTCATAGACAAGGGCATCATTGCGGAGCAAGGCTCCCATGATGAGTTAATGGAGAGGGAAGGTATCTATTACGGCATGCACCGGAATTTAACGGTATAATCCAAAAGGCCGGACTGATTCTATGAGGAATCCGTCCGGCTTTTTTTGCGATCCTATCATTCTTTCATGACTATTCTATCATTTGTGCTCTCTAGCAGAAATTGTTATACTAGGGCAGTGCTTTGCTACTTCCACTTGTTGGTAGAATAAGGGTAGAGTATGGGAGGCTTGCAAGTGATTAATCAATGGGGAATAAAATCAGCAGCCGCAGTATTGGCATTAGCTCTGTTAACGAGCGGCGTTTCCGAAGGTCAGGCAGATGCGGCAGCTTCGGTATCGGCCAGTGCGACGGCATCTGTTCCTGTCAAAACAACGATTCTATTAGATGATGTTGAGCTGCCATTTGATAGCCCGCCTATCATTGTGAAGGGCGTTACCTTCGTACCGTTCCGTACAATAGGAGAAGCGCTTGGGCTGCAGAAGGTAGTCTGGGATGATAAGACGCAAACGGTCAAGGCAGAGGGGACCAAACAAGGCAAGCCCGTTAAGTTGTCGATGAGGATTGGCAGCGGGACGGCCGTTGTGAATGGCGTTAATGTGAAATTGCCGGCAGCGCCAATGATGCGGAGCAACCGCGTACTCATTCCATTAAGCTTCTTCAGTACGCAATTTGGCGCGCAGGTCGGCTGGAGTCAGGCAACCAATACGGTGACCATTAAATCACCGCAAAAAGCAATTCATCTGCGTACGTTTTATGCTTTATCATCCTTTGCTGAACGGGATCTTGTGGATAGCGCGAACTCCGTGGCTTTCGGCTGGAGCCGGATCGACAGGGATGGCAACTTCACGCTGGAAGGCTCCGAATACCGTGTGCCTGAGCCAAACGGAGATGTTACGCCTCAATCGCTCGTAAGCGATACCGCTGCGAAGTCGATAAAGCCATACCTTATGGTCTATTCCTTGGACGGACAAAATGAGCTGACGAAAATGATGAGCAGCGAAACTCTTCGCGCCAATTCGATTAGCGGCATTACCAAGGCCATTGCGGATTACGGCTTCGGCGGAGTAGTACTGGACTTCGAAGGTCTAGGTTTTCAATTGGATAAGGTCGAGCAGCAGAAGCTGCTGAATACTTATGCGAAGCAGCTTAAGGACGCGTTGCCGCAAGGTACAGCTTTATCCCTTGTTGTTCATGCTCCTAACAGCGCGTATAAAGGCTATGATTTCAAGACGCTTGCGTCAATAGCGGACGACCTTGTTCTGATGGCTTACAAATATAATCCATCAGGTACAGGACCTCAAGTGCCTGAACCAAATGCCAGGGTGAATGAAGCGATTCAGCAGGCTTTGAAAGCCGGCGTTCCAAAGACCAAGCTGCTGCTTGGTATTGACCTTAGAGCGGAAACTCCTCAATCCATTGATGACAAGCTTGGGCTTGCCAAGCGTTATCAGTTAAAAGGCGCAGCCCTATGGCGGCTCGGCCTGTTCCGCCAATATTCACCGGATATGATTGGAGCTATAAATAAATCCGTTATTAAACAACAATAATCAAGATAAACAGCGGTAGCGTGGGACGATTGTCGACTCTGCCGCTGTTTTTTTTGGATAAGCCCGCACCCTATTCTATCATTCTCATACTAATAGAGTAGCAGATAGGAAAGGGGGGATCATCATGGCGGCTTTTATTCCATTTCCAATTGAACTTCCAGCTGTACTTGAAGAAGTTAAAGCGAAAGGCAAAGTTGTCGTCATTAAGACGGTTTCAGGTGAAGAGATCATAGGCAAGGTTGTTAAAGTGAAAAAAGGCGTCGTAGTGCTTAAATTATTTAAAGCTACGATCTACGTTGCGCTTAACAAAATTACTGCAGTTATCGTACGATAACAGACAACGAAAAAACCGCGTAGACCGCGGTTTTTTTGTTGGGAAAAGGCCTCGTGGTCACCACTTGACAGCTTTTTTCGTTTTAAGGCAAATTAGTCTCTATTTGGAGCAATTCTTGTCCGTTCAGCAAGCCGGATACGGCAAAATATCATTGATATCGTTAAAGCTGTAATGGAAGGTAGCGAATTGCGAGGCGTACATATATTGCATAATGTAAACCTCGCCGCCTTGCACGGTACAGATCACACCGGATACGCCTTGACCGTTGCGAAGAGAGATGCCGACCGGACGCCCGATAAACATCATCGCTTTCTGTTGGATGGACATTTGGCCTTGCATAAACATAATCCAATCAACCTCCTGATTGACTTTAATGGTATAATGGGGGGGTAGACGATTAGCAACGTGAGAGAATGGAGCTTTGAGGCATGAAGAAATTCAAGAAATTTTATATCGAAATTACGAGTATCTGTAACCTGTCGTGCTCCTTCTGTCCACCGACGGAACGCGCGAAAGGTTTCATAAGCATAGAGGATTTTACGGAACGGTTAGAGCAGATCAAGCCTTTTACGGACTATATTTATTTTCATCTGAAGGGTGAACCGCTGCTCCATCCGAAGATAGACGAGCTTCTTGATATTAGTCATGAGAAGGGCTTTAAGGTCAATATTACGACGAACGGAACGCTGCTCCAAAAAAATAAGCATAAGCTGCTGTCGAAGCCGGCAATCCGGCAGATGAATTTCTCGCTGCACAGCTTTGACGGTCATGCAGGCTCCACGGATAAAGAAGGCTATATCGGAAATGTCTTATCCTTTGTCCGCGAAGCAATGGAGCAGACCAATATGATTGCCTCGTTCCGTTTGTGGAATTTAACGCAAGATAATATGACAAATGCCGAAAGACAGCGGAACCGCGAGATTCTGTCGATGATCGAGAACGAATTCGGGCTCGATTATCTCATCGAAGAGAAGGTTGTGCCGGGCAGCGGGGTCAAGATCGCCGATCGTGTCTACTTGAATCAGGATTATGAATTCGAATGGCCGGATCTGAAGGCGAAAGAGGACGACGGCAAGGGCTTCTGCTACGGTCTTCGGAATCAGGCAGGTATCCTTATTGATGGTACCGTGGTGCCATGCTGTCTCGATGGAGAAGGGGTCATTGATCTAGGCAATATTAATGATCGGCATTTCTCGGACATCATCGAGGGAGAACGCGCGACTAATCTCGTAGAAGGCTTCTCGAGACGGGAAGCGGTCGAGGAGCTTTGCCGCAAATGCGGTTATCGCCAGCGCTTCGGCAAATAGTAAGAACATACGGTCAGCCGTGAACGTTATACGTTTACGGCTGTTTTGGTTCTTCCATGCGGATCCCGAGTCCCTGTTGAGCCGAATTGGGCAAGCTGCATGCCTTGCTGAAGCGATTGCGGGCGCTGCTGGATAAACCTTTGCAGCATGGAAGGGTTGCTCTTAGTATGAACCGTATGCACCCTTTCTTTCATCTGCTTCTCCATCCTATGAAGGTAAATGCCTATGGGTGATTAGTCCCATAATTCTTTGAAATAACGGCGGGAGCGCTGCGCGGAATAGATGCCTGATGCTCCAGAACACAGATAGGCAATCGAACATCCAATCAGCATATACAGCCAGGCGTAGCCATGAAGGCCAAATAGCTCCATACCAAGGATAAAGCTTGCCACTGGTGTATTTGTTGCCCCGCTAAAGATCGAGATTAGGCCAATTCCGGCAAACAGAGGAACGGATACGGCTAACAGCTGCGCCAAAGCACTGCCAAGGGTAGAGCCGATTACGAATAGAGGTGTTACTTCACCGCCTTGGAAACCAGTACCCAGCGTGAACGAGGTAAAGATGGTTTTCCACAGAAAGGCTAATGGAGATACGGCTTCTGAGAATGAATGCTGCAACAGAGGCAGTCCAAGACCCAGGTAATCCCGGGAGCCAGCGATATAGACGAGAGCGATGATAATCAGGCCGCCGACGAAGCTTTTGACCATCGGATTCGGCAGTAACCGCGTAAACCATATCTTCAACCGGTGGGTCAAAGTAACAAACAAGAGCGCGGCCAGTCCGAACAATAGGGCTGCTCCAGCGATCTTGAGCAGCAGCATGCCGCTAGGCGGGGGAACCGATCCCATTGAATAATGAAGATGATGCACACCCCAGGCTAACGTCGTATAATGACCAACGTAGCTTGCAAGGAAAACCGGAAGTATCGATTCAAGGGAGACCGCGCCAAGCGCCGCGATCTCAAGGGCAAAGATGGCGCCCGCAGCAGGTGTCCCGAAGACAGATCCAAATCCGCTGCTGATCCCGCATAGCAGGAGGATCTTGCGTTCAGCACCGCTAAGCTTAAAGCGCAAGCTTAGATGCTCGGCGAGACTCCCGCCCATCTGAACGGCTGTACCTTCCCGACCGGCGGAGCCGCTGAACAAATGAGTGATGATTGTACCAAACAGAACAAGCGGTGCCATTCGCAGCGGGACGGCAGCATCGCTGCCGTAGATTCGGTCAAGCAGCAGATTATTGCCTTTTGCCGCATCTTTTCCGTACCGCATATACATCCAGCTTACAAGTGCACCGCCGAAAGGCAGCAGCCATAATAACCAGGCGTGAGTTATGGAAGCTTTAGTGGCCCATTCCAGACTGGTCAGGAACAAGGCGGAAGCCGTGCCTGTACAGATTCCGGCTATGGCTGCAAGGGCAAGCCGGATTAACGAGGTTTTCATAACGTTTGCCATTTCAAATGAATCTCCTCACGAGAGCCGAGAATAAAGTATTTCTTTACTATCGTACATTTTGAAAATAACGTCAATAACGAGCAGAAGTGGTACACTAGGAGATAAGAGTATTAGCGGATAAAGGAGTCTCTAACAGATGTTATTCACAACCTTAGATAAGCTGGACGACCGGCTATGGCCTCTTGCCAAACAGCTGTATGAGCATTCCTTTCCGAAGGAAGGCCGAAAGCCTGATGGTATTATTGCCGGGATGTTCCGGAAAATGTCCTGTTTTCTCCATACTCTCTCTAATGAAGGTGCTGTAGAAGCGATGGCTTTATCCGGGCTTACCGGCGGCGGAAGTATTCTGCTTATTGACTATATCGCCGTATCGGAAGACCGAAGAGATGAGGGAATTGGTTCTCAGCTGATTCAGAGGATTACGGAATGGGCGCAAAATGAGAAGAGGCTTGACGGACTTCTTATTGAAGTGGAGTCGGAGCATACACCGGCTAATGAACAGCGCATCCGGTTCTGGGAACGCAACGGGTTCACCATAACCGATTATGAGCATCCTTACATTTGGGTGCCGGAGCCATACCGCGCGATGTACAAACAGCTGAATCAGGAGACAGACTGGTTGGGAGACCGTAGCGGGAAGAAGCTGTTCCGTTACATAACAGCCTTTCATGAAAAGGCATATTCGAAGAAATAAGGAGGATACTCAAATGGATAACCCCTTGAATAAAACATTAAACCGGAAATATATATTGAATTTCCTGGAGGAGCTTCTACAGATCCCAAGCCCCAGCGGCTATTGCATGACCATCATGAAACGGCTCGAAGAAGAGGCGGAGAAGTTCGGGTATACGATGGAGCGTACGCCTAAAGGAAATGGCATTATTACGATTGAAGGAAGCGCTCCATCACAGGGTACACTTGCTTACACCGCCCATGTTGATACGCTTGGAGCAATGGTGCGTTCGATTAAACCAAATGGTATGCTGCGTATTACACCAATCGGCGGATATAACATGCACACGGTAGAAGGAGAGTATTGCCTGATCCATACGAGGGATGGCCGGCAATATGAAGGAACGGTACTGTCCACGAAAACCTCCGTTCATGTCTATCCGGACGCAAGGGAATGGAAGCGGGAAGAAGCGAACATGGAGATCCGGATTGATGAAGCCACTTCCAGTAAAGAAGAGACCGAGAAGCTGGGTATTGCGGTTGGCGATATCGTTTCCTGGGATCCGCGAGTGCGGATTTTGCTGAACGGATGGGTGAAGTCCCGTCATCTGGATGATAAGGCCAGTGTCGCGGCTTTATTTGGTCTTCTGGAATGGATGAAGCGGACCGGCAAAAAGCCTGAGCGGACGCTTAAGCTCATTTTCTCGACCTATGAAGAGGTTGGTCACGGCAATTCTTACATGCCGTCTGATATTACGGAGCTTATTGCGGTTGATATGGGAGCAATCGGGGATGATCTGTCTACGACGGAGCGGGATGTATCCATCTGTGCGAAGGATTCATCCGGTCCTTACGATTATGAAATGACGTCGAGACTGGTTGAGCTGGCTAAGCAGCATCAGCTGCCTTATGCGGTAGATATCTATCCTCAGTATGGTTCTGATGCATCCGCTGCGCTTCGGGGTGGGAGCAATGTTCGCGCAGCATTAATTGGACCGGGCGTTCATGCCTCGCATGCGATGGAACGCACTCATGCCGATGCGCTTGTAAATACGGCAGCCTTGCTGCTTGCCTATCTGGGTTTATCCGTTTCCTGACGGATGATCTATTACTTCTTCGCGCTGCTGACGGCTGCGGTAATCTTGCTGGCGAACAATCCCCGCAGTGAGATGAACCGCTGGGCAGCCTTCTTCTTAATCGCAGCCGCGATTGGCGGCTTAACGGATGTACTGATCCGATTCGGGTATGACGAATGGGCGAACATGGACCAGCTGCTGAATCATACGTTGACGCCTTACGGCATTCTGGTGTTCAGTCTCGTCTACTCGGAGCTTGTACCAAGCAGTCGGGCCAGGCTTTATCTGAAGCTGGCTCTGCTGCTGTTTCCGGTCTGGATGATGATGACAACGCCACTGCAACCCGAGATACAGGTCAACTTCAGGTTTTTGTTAGGCTGGGCTGCTCCCTACTATCTTGCGGCTTGTCTCCTTCTAATTGCATCTGTATGGAAGGAGACGAATCGGCGCAAACGCCGGAACCGGCTCATCGCGACGATCATTATTGTTCCGACCATTCTGGCTGCGCTGCTGTTTATTAATGTAGCTGCAATAGTCGCTCCGGATATGGATGCCTTCCGTTATGTATCTCTGTTTATTATTTATTCCTTATCAGTTGCCCTTATTTGCACGTTTATATATGGTGTATTAGGCGTGAAGCTGCGCTTTGAGAAGGATCCGCTCGAAGGGACAATGAAGGCGGTCAGCTCAGGAGCAGTGCAGCTTAACCATTCGATCAAGAATGAGATCGGCAAAATTGCCATCAGCTCGGATAATTTGAAGCGCGAGCTGTCCGCCATGTCCCCGGACTCCCTATCCCATCTGGACATCATAACATCAGCCTCCGGGCATATGCTTGACATGGTGAACCGGATTCACAGCCAGATGCGGGATATTGTTCTGGTAGAGAAGCCAGTACGACTGGATCAGCTGGTACAAGGCTGTCTGCACCTTCATCAAGGCTTGCTCGAACAGAAACAAATACGGGTACAAACGGACTATTTCTGCGAGCCAGTCATCTATGGGGATTCGGTTCACTTATCAGAAGCAATCGGCAATGTGCTGACAAATGCGGTAGAAGCGATGGAAGTAGGCGGAGTGTTGTCCATCCGGCTGGAACGGGTGAAGAAATCGGTACAGCTATGCGTGAAGGATAACGGCAAAGGGATTCCTGATGATCAGCTGGAGAGGGTATTTGAACCGTTCTTCAGCACGAAGAACCGCTCGAGCAACTTTGGACTGGGGCTTTCTTATGTATACAATGTGATGAGGAAAAGCGGAGGCTCGGTTGATGTGATAAGCCGGGTGAATGAAGGGACTGCCGTTATTTTTCATTTTGCAGCAAAAAAAGTCCGTCACGGATAACAGGAGGATCACAGAATGACAACAATCAAAATCTTTCTCGTCGAAGATGATCCCGACTGGATCCGGGCGATGACCACTTATCTGAACAGCGAACCGGATCTTGAGGTAGCAGGCTCAGCGACTTCCTCCCGTGAAGCCATTGAGAAAGCCAGGCAGCTGGATTTTGATGTTGTATTGCTGGATATTCAGCTGACGGATTACAATGAGGAAGGCATTTATACGGCCATTGAGCTGAACGATATTCATCCGGCGAGGATTATTATGCTGACGTCGATGAAGGATGAATCAATCATTATGCAGGCTTTTACGGCGGGGGCCGTGAATTATGTGGAAAAGACGAATTACAAGGAGCTTCCTCATGCGATAAGGAATGCTTATCAGCATCCCCGGGCTATGGACGCACTTTTGAAGGATTATGCCAGACTGAAGCGGGAAGAGCAGCTGAAGCAACTCACCGCTGCAGAGCGGGAAGTGTTCGAATTAATCGAACAAGGCTACACACAGCCGCAGATGGAGAAGAAGCTGTACAAGACGGAAAGCACCTTGAAGAACCAAGTGAACAAAATGCTGAAAAAGCTTGGCGTTACAAGCCGTAAGGAAGCGGTGGAAAAGGTCCGGCGCAGAGGCCTGCTTCCTCCTAAATAACTTCTACAGCTCAAGAGCGCTGCCTATGGGCAGCGCTCTTTTTGCGTGCACGGATAAAGGCCGGGTTCTACAAAAGTTAGAACTGTCGGGTTCCCGCGTCCCGTCCTAGAATGTAGGGGAAGGGAGCGGGATGTGCATGAAACGAAACCTGAAACGAAAACCAATCTATGTAGAGCTGAACATTCACGCGGACTTGGAGAAGCTGTGGGCTTATACCCAGACCGCTGAATTGCATGAGCAGTGGGATCTGCGATTTTCCAAGATCACCTATTTGCCGCGCAAATCCGGGAATAGTCCGCAAGCATTCTTGTATGAGACCCGTATCGGCTTTGGACTTCAAATAAGCGGAACCGGTCGCACGAAATCATCCGTTCATAGCGAGACAGGAGGTAGGTTATCCACGCTTGCCTTTGGCTCGGAGCAGCCGATTTCATTAATCCGTCATGGGGCGGGTTACTGGCAATACCGGCCGAACGCGGACTCCGTTACTTTCCTTACCAAATATGATTACGCAACCCGGTTTGGAATACCTGGACAATGGTTCGACCGGCTGCTGTTCCGGCCTTTGTTCGGATGGGCTACCGCCTTAAGCTTTGATATTCTGCGGTTATGGCTGGAGAAGCAAATTCCTCCGTCAGTCAGTCTTCAGCGGATCATGCTCCATTACTTAAGTACAGCAATATTAAGTTTTCTATGGCTGTATGAAGGCCTCATTCCGAAATGGATGTTTCCGGAAGCCGGTGAGCTTGCCGTTATGCAAAGCATGAACATATTTCAGGGGACTGAACTGATTGCCTTGCAATGGCTGGGTGGAGCAGAGATTCTTCTCGGACTTCTCCTGCTCCATTATCACCGCTCGAAGTGGATCTATGGGCTACAGCTTATCGGATTGCTAGGCCTTACTGCAGGTGCATTAGTTGGCGGATCTTCTCTCTTGGCGGAGCCTTTTAATCCGTTAGTACTTAGTGCCGCGATGATTGGACTCGGTTTGACGGGCATGTGGACCTGCCGGGAGCTGCCTAACGCTAGTAATTGCATACGGAAGAAAGGGGAAATGAAGAAATGACCAGATCCATCTATGAACAAGTTCTAGGCGCGCAATTCGAAAATCTCCATCCGCGTATTCAGGAGCGGTTTGGATTCAGCAGCAAGGATCATGTCGCATCCATCGGTCAAGGCGTGATGGACCGGATCTGGTTTGCGAAGTGGGCAGCTTTACCGCTCGCTGTCGGAGCATCGCGGCATATCATGTTCCCGCAAGGCGGCCGCAGCATACCTTTTACGATTGAGAATTATGCGTATCAGGATGGTCATGGCAGGGAGACCGTAACCTGGATCCGCAAGTTTCAATTCAAGCGGGCTGTTCGGCATTTTGACGCGACAATGATTTACAGCACGGAGAGGGAAAGAATCGTTGATTATTTAGGAAACAAACAGCATTTGGCGGTAGACTTGGACATTACGGCAGCAAGCAATGGAGGAATCCGGATCCGCTCGGGCGACCAGCGTTTTTACGAAGGGCTGATTCAATTTACCTGTCCGCCGCAGCTGACCGGAACGGCCGATGTCATGGAATGGTATGACGAAGACATGAAGAAATACCGGATTAACGTGCTTGTGACTAACCCCGTATTCGGCACGGTTTTCCATTACGAAGGAAGCTTTGAAGCTCAATTAATACCGCTGAAACATATTCCGGTAGATGCGATGCCGTTAAGGGAAGAGGCAAGAGAATAGGCCGATATATCAGCTTTGCAGGAAACGACAATTTTTTCTATACAAATAGAGGAGAAAATAACTATATGTCGAATGAAATAAGGATTAAAGCTTCATGTATTATTGAGAAATAGAGGTTGAAGCATGCAAAATTCGGTATTTTTCAAGAGCGTCATTAACTCAAACTCCATCTTTGATTCAATGGGGCTTCTTGGCCATTTTTTAAAAGAGACGATCGGCTGTGAGCATATTTGCCTGTTTCTAATGGAAGATTCACAGCGTCAGGAGCCTGCAGCGTATACCTATAATATGCTGCAAGTGGATACGAATCAGCTTCAACAGCTGGCGGTTGAGGCTGATTTCTTCGAGCGTATCCCGGATGGAAGACCACTTCGACAAGATGATAAGATAGACGGAATCTCGCTTGAGAAGACGTCTTTTCACACCATATATCCCTTCCATATTAAACGTAATTCAACGTATGGCACACTCCTGCTCTGTTTTCAAACTCAGCGATCATTGACACCTGAAGAGCTTCAAATTTGCCGAATTAACAAATTGCATATGGATCAGCTCATCGACAAGATCTACTTCCGCAAGCAATTTCTGAAAGAGCAGTCTTACGAGAGCCTGTTTAATACGCTGCGGATGAAGGACAGCTTTACGGTGGACCATTGCTATAATGTCGCCTTTTATTCCTTATTGCTTGGAGAAAAGATTGGCCTTAGCCCGTCTGAGCTTGAGCTGCTGAAGGTGGCGGCTCTCCTGCATGATATCGGCAAGCTTGCGATTCCGGATCATATTCTGATGAAGCCCGGCAGGCTGACGGACGAGGAGTTTGGCGTCATCCGCCAGCATCCGGCTATAGGTTATGAACTGCTGAAGGATTTGCCGGAAGTACAGGACATTCTGCCTATTGTCAGATGGCATCATGAGCGGATTGACGGGAGAGGTTATCCTGATGGACTCAAGGGTGATGAAATCCCGTTTCTTGTCCGGATCGTAAGCCTGGCTGATGCTTTCGACGCGATGACTTCAACCCGTGTGTACCGAAGTTCCTTGCATGTGGATGAAGTAAGGAAGCAATTAATAACAAATGCAAATACACAGTTTGATGAACAGCTCGTCAATCTGTTTCTTGACATCATCGACGAGCAAATGACGATGAGAACCTTAACCCTAGGTGAATGAAATCGGAAAGAGAGTTGGAGTATGTCATTGCGTGAAAAGATACTCATCGTAGACGATGAACCGCATAATGTACAGATTCTTCGTATATTTTTGAACTCTTTAAATTACAGCATACATACGGCAGAGTGCGGCTCTGAAGCATTAGCGATGTACGATGAGGTTCGACCGGATCTCATTTTGCTGGACGTGATGATGCCTGATATGTCGGGCTTTGACGTCTGCAAGCAGTGGATGAGCCGGGAAGGGTTTGATACACCGGTCATCTTCTTGTCTGCAAACGTGCAGAAGAAGGATATATTGCAAGGCCTGCAGCTTGGCGCCTTCGATTATCTGACCAAGCCTTACGATCTTGACCTGCTCGAGATGAAGGTGAACTTTGCCTTGGGGCAAAAGCAAAAGCTTGAGCGGTTAATAAGCGCCACGGAAAAGCTGTCCGAGAGGGCTAATACCGATGCCTTGACCGGACTCTATAACCGGATGTATCTCAACGAAGTCTTATTAGAATCATCGGTTAGCTTATCGGATTTTGGCGCAATGCTTATGATCGATATGGATAATTTCAAATCCATCAATGATACCTATGGCCATCTTGTAGGCGATCAAGTGCTGAAAGAGATTGCTGCTATCATCCAGAAAGCGATAACACCTGAGAGTGATCTTGCTTTCCGTTTTGGCGGAGACGAGTTTCTTGTGCTGCTGCACGAGGGAGATGTGGCCGTTGAAACCGCGCAGGAGATTATCCGAACGGTGAATGAGCTGGCTATCGGCTCGCTGGTGGAACAAGGGGCTAAAGCATCAGTCAGCATCGGAGTTACGAAGAGCTCTAATCATGATTCCTTTGAACAGATAATAGGCTTTGCCGATCGAGCCTTGCTGCGTTCCAAACAAAGCGGCAAAAATCAGATCACGATCTATTAAACGGATGGACAGGTGAATAATTATGATGGAATTAAAGAGCTTCAAGAAATTGTTTCTGATGACGAAAGTAATCAATTCGCAATTTGAGCTTTCCGATATTTTGCAGGTATTCGTTGATGCGATCGCAAGTGAAATTACGCAGGCGGATCTGGTCGGCTTTTTCCTCAAGCAGCCTGACGGCACGTTTATTGGTTACAAAGGAAACAAGATGTCCATCGATATTACGGAACTGCTGATTGATCCGCAGAAGGACAGCTTCGTCCGGGATATTCTTGAGAGAAGAGCAAGCGATTATATCGGGGATACCAGTATTGATGAACGGATTGACGATGACAAGAAGCTCCTTATGAAGATCCAATCCATCCTGGGTATTCCGGTTATTGTGAACGATGCTGTCTTTGGAGTTGTATTTGTTCATGATTTCGGCAAGCCGATGAATCTGACGCGCGAGCAGATTGAAGTGACGGAAGCGTTCGTCAACATGGTCAGCGTTGCTATTCATAATATCCAAATGTTCGAAAATACGAAAAACCTGGTGGACAAGCAGCAGCTGCTGCTTGATGCGACAAAGGCTTTGTCCAAGTCGCTGTCTGTCCGCGAAGTACTGAAAACCTGCTTCCATTATATGAAGCGGGCTACAGGCTCTGACGAGGTTGGCATCCATCTGTATAACGAGAAAGACCGTACGATTGAGCCCTATCATATTTCCTCGGTCAGCGTAACGGAAGAGGAATGGAAGAATAGACACCGCGAGGAAATCAAGCTGAGCATCGATAAAGACAAGCTGTTCTATGAGGTTGTAACGGAGAAAAAAGCAGTTGCGATCTCTGATGTTTATGCGGATCCGCGTCCGGACCACCGGGCTTGCGAGATGTTCAACATTAAGAGCCTGCTGATCATCCCGTTAGTGGCGAAGGATCGCGTATTTGGCGATGTCGTCATCCCCACGATGCACAAGTGCCGTGAATATGAGCAGGGAGAGATTGAATTCTGTCAATCCATTGCGGATGTTACCGCCACTGCGCTTGCGAATGCGATCCATACCGAGAATCTGGACTATTCGGTTAATGTTCGTTCGATGGAGCTGCAACAGGCGAACTTCAAGCTGGAAGGCCTTGTGAAAGAGCTCGAGTACTTGAACGAACTGAAGAGTGATTTCATCGCAACGCTGTCACATGAGCTCCGGACGCCAATTACGGCGGTGAAAGGCACAGTTGATATTTTGCGGAAGGAAGTGCTTGGCAAGCTCAATGATTCCCAGCTCGATCTGCTTGAGACGGCTGGTAAATCCATTGAACGCCTGCTGAATCAAGTTAATGAGCTGCTTGATTTCGCCAAGATGGAGAACGGGAAGTTCGAGCTTACTTACTCGGAATTTGATTTTGAAGAGATGATTCGTGAAGCAACGCATATTGTTGACTCTCTCATCAATAAGAAGAAGCTTGAGCTTGCCGTTGAAATTCACGCCGACGCGGGCAAAACGATGCGTGCGGACCGTGAGAGGATCCTGCAGATTCTATTGAACCTGCTCTCCAATTCCATTAAATTTACCCCTCAGAGAGGTAAAATTACGATTAAAGCGTATATGGAAGCCGGCGGGATGACTATCGAAGTCATCGATACCGGAATCGGGATCCCGATGGAGAAACAGAAAAATATATTCACTAAGTTCTACCAGGTTAATAATCAAATTAACGGTACTGGCCTTGGCCTTGCGATATCGAAGCAACTAATAGAAATGCACGGGGGAAAAATTTCATTCGAATCAACGGAAGGCGAAGGCTCTATATTTAAATTTACCGTGATGAAATAAGGAAAAATAGATAGAGGAGAATAAGATGAGAGCAATTGAAGCGGGGTTAAGATTTTTGGTTAGTCAAGGGGTCAAGTACATTTTCGGAGTCCCGGCGGGCTCTATCAATGCATTGTATGATTGCTTGCATGAACTTCCAGAATTAACATCCATTGTAGCCAAGCATGAGTCAAGTTCAGGGTATATGGCGGCAGCCTATACAAGAATTACAGGTATTCCATCCGTATGTGTCGGTTCGAGCGGTCCCGGCGCAACCAATCTGGTCACACCTGCTGCAAATGCATGGCGCGAGAAGCTTCCGGTTATTTTCCTGACAGGAGCTATTCCTACAACTAAATTCGGACGGGGCGGAGGGCAGGAGCTTAACGCCGATCCAATCTTCGCGTCCGTCACCAAATTAAGCAAGACCGTTACCGATCCCAAGGAGCTGCCGCGCGTTCTGGCGGAAGCCTATAACACGGCAATCAGCGGGATACCGGGTCCGGTACATATTACGATTCCGATTAATATGCAAATGACGGACATTGGGGAGCCGGAAATAGTAACAGCTGTTCTGACGCAGCCAGTTCAACCTGTTCTTGCTGAAGTGGAAGCAGCGGCAGCTGCTATTGCGAAAGCGGGACGCCGCGGAGCTTTACTTCTAGGTCATGGCTCCAAACAATTTAAAGATACGATGCGGCGGTTTGCCGAGCTGACGGGTTGGCATGTGGCTACCACCCCTCGCGGCAAAGGGGCATTCCCGGAAAATCATCCGCTTGCCCTTGGCGTATACGGATTGGCGAGCAATGACTCTGCAGTTGACTATCTCCGCGGCAATCAACATGATCTGTTAATGATCGTTGGCTCCGCGTTAGGGGAGTCCGCGACGAGCAGCTGGGATGAGCGGCTGGTGAACGGCAAGCAGATTATCCATATTGATCACGACAAGCGTGAGCTTGGCAAAAACTTCGATACGGATTATCCGGTACATGGGGATATTGAGCTGGTCGTCCGGCAATTGATTGACCGCTTGACCTCTGGTGTGCAGGAAGAACAGCTTGAGGAAATAACAAGTGCCTATAAAGAAGCCGCTGCCGCAGTGGAAACTGCGGGTCCGGGGACGGAGGATTGGAGTACAAGATCGGCTATTCGTCAGCTGAATCTTATCGCTCCGGACAACGCACGGTATTACGTGGATATCGGTGAATTTATGACGTATTCGATTCAGAATCTCGTGATCCGCGAGAATCAGGCCTTTGACATCAATATTAATTTTGGCGGTATGGGGTCAGGCATTAGCGGAGCATTAGGCGCTCAGCTTGCGGAGCCGGATCGTCCGACGATCAGCGTTACCGGGGACGGCTGCTTCTTTATGCATGGCATGGAAGTACTGACGGCTAAGGAATACAATCTCCCGATTGTGTTCGTTGTCATAAATAATGCGCGTCTTGGCATGGTGTATCATGGACATATGATGCAGTACAAACGCTGCCTGGAAGATTTCTCCCAAGAGCGGACAAGTATCGCGGATATTGCCAAAGCGCTTGGCATTCGTTATGCGCAGGCGGAATCGCTGGACGAGCTCCGGCCGGAGCTTGCGAAGGAATGGTTCGACCAATCGAGAGGCCCGATAGTGGTCGAAATTAATGTCGAGGGTAATGAAATTCCTCCGATGGGCGAGAGGGTCAAGTTTTTGCAAGGCGCGACTTACTAATCGAATTCATGAAGCTGCTTTCCGTTTTTTACGGGGAGCAGCTTTTTTTCGTCGGGAGAAATCGCATAAAAAGGGAAATGCCGTGAGACGTTAAGGGCAACAGAAGGGAGGCGTTCAGCAATGCGAAGGAAAGAAATTTCGTCCTTTTATTTCTATATGCTGCATGGCTTGCTTATTGCTGTTGTCCTTGTTCTTATCTTGTCTTTGGCCGAGCATCCTGCCGTTTCCGCAGGTCAACGGTTTACGAAGCATTCGGCCATTATTGCGCATCGCGGCGCATCCGGTTATGCCCCCGAGCATACGCTTGCTTCCTTTCGCAGCGCTATAGATTCGGGTGCGGATTATCTGGAAATTGATCTGCAGCTGACCAAGGATGGCCACATTATCGCGATGCATGATGATACCGTTAACCGCACGACCAACGCAAAGGGCAAAATAGCGGAAATGACGCTTGATCAGGTCAAGCAGCTTGATGCGGGCTCCTGGTTCAACAAGCATTATCCAATGTATGCGCGAGAAGAATTCGCAAAGCAGCAGGTTCCTTCGCTCCAAGATATATTCGCGGCCTTTGGCAAGAAAACGAATTATATTTTGGAGATTAAAGATACCAAGTTCAACCCGGGAATTGAAGAAAAGCTGCTGGCGGTAATCCGTCAATTCCGACTGGAGGATTATGTCATTATTCAGTCCTTTGACTCCAAGAGCTTGAAGAAAATCCATCGTGTGAATGACCGGATCGTCTTACTCCAGCTGATGTGGTATAACACGCCGGCCCGGATCAGCGATGCCTCTTTGCGCAAAATTAAAAAATATGCGCAAGGGATCAGCCCTAATTTTCCGAAAATCAATGCCGCCTATGTTCATAAGGTTCAGAAATCCGGCCTTCGCATTTATCCCTATACCGTCAATTACCAATTAAACATGGACCGTGCGCTGAACTGGGGAGTAGACGGAATCTATACGGATTATCCGGACCGATTTCGTGAAGTGCTGCAAAAGAACAGCAGCTTTGTCTACTTGCTGCGCCAGACTCTTTCCGAGTGGATAAACAAATAAATAGGCTTCTATGCTAACGTCTGCCGCGATGCTTTAACGTCCGCCGGATCATTACGGGTAACGTCATGCTTCCGGCTGTCGCGGCAATAATGGAATGAAAGGGAATGATTATCGCGTAATAAGCGGCTGTACTGAAGATCACATCAATTAAAATGAATTTTTTTACCTCCGCCATGGGGATGACGACCATAACATAAGTCTGTTTATTTCTCATTCCTGCCTCCTCGAGCCTTTATTATCTCTATCCATCCTATTTCGGATCAGCATTGTCCCATTCGGAGTACCTGTTACATAATGGCATTCATTCCAGGGCACATTGTAAATAACTATCATGCTAAAGCTGGAGGCAATGTCAACATGAGCGAGACTTCATTGTTCCGTGAACGGAAGAACCGAAAGCTGCTGTTAAGCGCCGGCTTCAGCTGGCTATTTGATGCCATGGATGTCGGGCTGGTCTCCTTTATCGCAGCGGCCTTAAGCGTTGATTGGAATCTTGGCGCACAGCAGATTGGCCTGCTGGCCGCCATTAACTCTACCGGGATGGCGTTTGGCGCTGCTGTTTCCGGCTCGCTCGCTGACCGGTACGGCCGCAAAGCGGTGTTGCTGTGGACGTTGCTGTTGTTTTCCGTAGCGAGCGGCTTATCCGCCCTTGCACCGAATTTCTTTGTCCTGGCCGTCTTTCGTTTCATTGCGGGATTTGGTCTGGGAGGTGAGCTTCCTGTCGCATCAACGCTTGTATCCGAATCGGTGCCCGTGAAGGTAAGAGGGAAAGCGATCGTGCTGCTCGAGAGCTTCTGGGCTGGCGGCTGGATCCTGGCCGCTCTTATTTCGTATTTCTTTATTCCGCATTATGGCTGGAGATTGGCTTTGGTCATCGGGGCTTTACCTGCGTTGTATGCTTTATTCCTTAGAAGAGCAATCGATGATTCCCCTCGCTACAAGGAGCAGGCAGACAAGGGAAAGCTTAGCTTCAGCCAGAGGATGTCTTCCATCTGGTCCGGCCAATACCAACGGGCGACAATTACCTTGTGGATTCTGTGGTTTACGGTCGTGTTCTCCTATTACGGCATGTTTCTATGGCTTCCGACCGTTATGGTGCTGAAAGGATTTACGCTTGTTAAGAGCTTTCAATATGTGCTGATTATCACATTAGCCCAACTGCCGGGTTATTTTACAGCTGCTTATTTAATTGAAAGAATAGGGCGGAAAGCCGTACTTGGCGTCTATTTGCTTCTGACTGCGGTATGTGCCATATGGTTTGGTAATGCCGGGACAGCAGGAATGCTGCTCACTGCAGGAATCTTCCTGTCTTTCTTCAACCTGGGAGCATGGGGAGCGATGTATGCCTACACACCAGAGCTGTATCCCACAAGTATACGTTCCACCGGTGTTGGCTTTGCTGCAGCATTCGGCCGGATCGGCGGCATTATCGGACCTTACCTGGTTGGTTTGCTGATCAGTAACGGAACGTCTATCACTTCCGTGTTTGTTATTTTCTTTATTGCGATTGTCATTGGCGCGCTTACGGTTTTGTTGTTTGGCCGGGAAACAAAGGGAATGGATCCGGACCGCGTATAATGCTGGTGTCAGGAAGGAGGAGCGGGGATGACAGCTGAAGGTTTTTCCCCATTATTGCATGCCAACATGGAAAGAATGAAGCTGCTCATGGGCTACAGCTCGGATTTTATCGTTCGTGAGCTCGTTATTGCGGGCAATAAGAAGACAGCTATCTTCTTTCTCGATGGCATGGTTGATAAAACGGAGCTTCAGAACGGCGTAATCTCCGCTTTGCTCGATCGGACGCCTGTTGATTCGGTTAATCTTCAATTTCTGAAGGATCAAGTGCTGGATGCAGGCGAAGTACAAGTGATCCGTACCGTTCAGGCTGCTTTGGAGCAAATTTTTTCCGGCAGCTTATTTATCATGCTGGACGGTACCGTGGATGGCCTGGGTGTAACGATGCCCGGCTGGGAAGACAGGAGCATTACAGAATCGAAAACCCAATCCGTTGTCCGCGGACCGCAGGATTCCTTTACCGAAACGCTTCGTACAAATACAACACTTGTCAGACGCAGGGTGAAGGATACACGATTGAGATTAATTTCTCTCAGGGTTGGAAAAATGACCAAAACAGATGTGGCCGTTATGTACATGGATGGCATGGCGGATGACAAGCTGGTTAGACAGCTTATTGGCCGCTTGCAAGCTTCCAAGCAGGACCGGGTACTGGAAGGGGAGTATTTGGAAGAGATTCTGCATGTTAAAAAGCAGGTTAGCCTGTTTCCGACCATTTACAACTCGGACCGGCCTGATTCCATTGCGGCTGGGATTATGGAAGGTAAGGTTGCGCTGTTTGTTGACGGGACTCCATTTGTCATGCTCACTCCTGCGTTATTCATCGACTTTATACAATCAGCGGAAGACTATTATCAAAGTCCTCTATACAGCAATCTGATTCGGATGCTTCGCTATGTTTCATTAGCCATTTGTTTACTAGCGCCATCTGTTTATATCGCATTAACCACATTCCACCAGGACATGCTGCCGACACAGCTGCTGCTTAGTCTAGCAGCTCAGCGGGAAGGCGTACCATTGCCGGCTTTTATTGAAGCTCTGCTGATGGAGGCGACGTTCGAAATCTTAAGGGAAGCCGGAATCCGTATGCCCCGAACCATTGGTCAGGCCGTATCCATAGTTGGAACGATTGTAATTGGCCAAGCTGCCGTGGAAGCAAGCATTGTATCGGCAGCCATGGTCATTATTGTAGCCATTACGGCAATAGCCAGCTTTGTCATTCCATCGTATTCCATGTCCATTCCGATACGGATCATTCGTTTTGTCTTTATGGCCTTATCGGCTTCATTTGGCATATTCGGCCTGACAATCGGCATCATCTTGCTTGTCGTACACCTCAGCCATCTGAAGTCCTTTGGCATTCCCTATTTAAGTCCAGCCGCACCTTTTCATGCGAGCAATCAGAATGACGCCATATTCCGCATGCCGTTCTGGAGGTCTTCGAAAGGACAGACGAGGCAGGATAAGTCATCATGAATGTCCTTACCCGAATTGGGGCTGTCATAATGGCCATGATTATGCTGGTTATGTTATTAACTGGCTGCTGGAATCGGCGGGAGCTGAATGCCATCTCGGTTGTTCTTGCGATGGGCATCGATTGGGTGGACAAACAATATCAAATATCCGTTCAAGTATCGGATCCTTCGCAAATGTCGATCAATCGATCTGTAGGCGAGCGCTCGCCTGCTATCGTTTTTACAGAGCGTGCACCAACAATCTTTGAAGCCCTTCGCAAGATTACGACGAAAGCCTCAAGAAGAATGTATCTGTCCCATATGCGGATCGTCATCCTGGACGAAGAGGTGGCTAAGAGAGGAATTCGTAATCCGCTCGACTTTTTGTTTCGCGATCATGAGGTCCGTCCGGATTTTCACATGGTTGTTGCGAGAGGCTGTTCGGCGAAGGAAATTCTTTCTTTTGTTACCCCCATGGAAGTACTGCCCGCCATGGATCTGTATAAGTCGCTCAAGGTGTCGGAGCGTGCGTGGGCACCTACTTCGGCTGTTAACGTTGTAGATATGATGCAGAAGTCAACGAAAGATGGCATTGAGCCCGTGCTTACAGGCATTACTCTCGTTGGCAACCGAAAAAAAGGGATGAAAATGGATAATATCAAGCAGCCGAGGTCTCTGGCAGAGTACAACTATACCGGCATTGGTGTAATGCTTGATGATCGGATTGTTGGATGGCTGAATGAATCGGACAGCAAAGGCTACAGCTTTATTACAAACAATGTACATAGCACCGTGGGCCATGTTGCTTGTCCAGATTCGAAGGGGAATTTTGTGGTAGAAGTATATAATTCGAAGGTTAAGATAACACCTTCTATAAGGAACGGGAAGCCCTTTGTCAGTGTTGAATTGCGCAGTGAAGCTAATATTGGTGAATACCACTGTCAGGCTGATTTAACGGAAATACAAGTGTTCAGCCAGCTGCAGCAAGCAGCTAGGGAAGAGCAAAAGAAAGTGCTTGAAAATAGTATTATTCATGTCCAGAAAAGATTCGGAGCGGATATCTTCGGGTTCGGGGAGTACTTCCATATGAAATATCCGGGACAATGGCAGGCTTGGAAAAAGATATGGCCAGACGTGTTTCAGAATGAGCTGAAGTTTGAGGTTATCGTCAAGAGTGAGCTTCGCAAGACCGGTAAAATCACAAATAGCGTTCATTAGCAGCCATAAGGAAGAAGGAATATCGATGAACATGATTATATTGCTGCTGTTCCTTAGCGGGGCTTATGTGCAATATCGTGCCTTGCTGAAGCAGCAAGCAGTCCGCGACATCGTTGTAAGCTCTTGCTTTCTGGCGGTAGGGGCATCCTTCATCTTGCTGAAGCAGTTCGATGTGCCATTGCCCAGCCCGATGAAGGGAATTGAGAATATATTCAAGCCCGTAGAAACATTCGTGTCCAGGCTGCTTAGCTAGTCAGAGTCGTAGAAGTGTGGGGGGAAGGCATGAGGTCAGAAAAGCTTACGATCCGGCAAATGACAATGTGGTTTATCTTGTATCAGCTGGGCAGTGCCTTTCTGGTTCTGCCCACTCATCTCGCATCCGTTGCAAAGCAAGACGCCTGGATTTCTTTATTGCTTGTGCTAACCGTCCAAATGATGATGATTCTGGTCTACACAGGAATAATGAAGCACCTTAATGGGGTGCCGTTTGAGGAATACATCCAGAAGCTGCTTGGGAAATGGCTTGGAAAGCTGTTCTTACTGTTGTTCAGTCTAATGTTTCCTTTCCTGATTATGAGCCTTTCCTTAAGAGATCTGGGGGAGTATCTAACTACGGTCATTATGCCAGAAACTCCGCAAGAAGCTATATTTGCTTTAATGCTTGGCGCTGTCATTTACGTTGTGTTTTGCGGAGTGACCACGATTGGCAGAGCAGCTGAAGTATTGTTTTTTCTTGTAATGGCTCTGCTTGCTTTAGGCTATCTGCCATTACTGCCGACGGCAAAGGTATCCAACTTACTGCCGGTATTCGAGTTTGGATGGAAGCCTATTGTGAATGCTTCGTTTACGAACATTGCTTTTCCCTATATCGAGAGTGTGTTGTTCCTCTATTTCACGGTTCAGGATCGGAAGCCGGAGAAGTGGAGGAACGTTGTTATGAAAAGCTCGCTCTATTCCGGCGTTTTATTTCTATATGTGACGCTAATCGTTATTACGGTTCTGAGCCCGGGGGTTGTATCGAGCTTAACCTTTTCGAGTTATTTTGTAGTACGGACGATAAGCTTTAGCGAATTCTTCGAACGATTTGAGGTTGCTGTGTCCGTTGTCTGGTTTATTGCGATTTTTTTCCGAATGTCCTTGTTGATGTACGTAAGCGCAAGAGGGCTTGCCTCGGTATTCCAATTGGGGAATTACCGCTCGTTATTAATCCCGCTAGGAGTGATAGCCTATGTATTGGCGGGAGTGGTATGGCCAAATACGGCTGTACTCGTTACCAGTTACCGCATCTGGCCGTTTTATGCGATGATCTTTGGGATTATCTGTCCCATCCTGATTTGGATTTTGGGGCAGGTTAAAAAAAATGCAGCCAACTAGTTGGCTGCTGCGATCTTTTTCAGCTTATCCCATTCCTCGGTATGGCTTCGCAACTGATCTAATAGGGCTTCCATCCGCCGGATCAAGGCCGCTCTCTCTTCCGGATCCATCTCTTGCAAAGATAGAGCCGATTCCTCTGGCAATGGAGAGAAAGCCGGCAGGGCGGCAAGCAGCTGGTTCAGCTTCCGGTCCATCGCTTCGTATGGATTTACCGGCGTTGGCATAGAGGTGGATGCTGTAGTCTCGGTTGTTGTGTTGCCGGCTGAGGGAGCCTTCTCGGTTTTCTCGGCTTTTGGCGCTTTCGGCTCGACAGGCTTAGCCTTCTCTGCCTTGTTATGCTGTTGGATAGACCACGTTTCCAGCAATCCGGGGCCGGATTTGTACAGGAGCTTGTCCTTTGTAGCGGCGGATATATCCTTGTCCTTGAACAGCTTGGCAATCTTCTTCACATCGGTGGCCGGCATCTCGTCCCTGGCCATGATTAGAGCGAGCGGATCCCGATGCTCCATCGGCAAATCCTTCAGAGGCAGAAGTTGATCCTCCGTTAGTCGGTCCTTACGGATTTCGGTACCGCCAATAATAATCTTTCGTACGGAAGCACCAAATTTCAGAAGCTCGCATTTGTTCTTTATGTAAGATTCCGGTTTGCCAAATTTGCTGGCGAGGAATTTGACCGAGCGGTTAAATTTCGGATCGGTCATCAGCTTGTTAAAGGCTTCCGCCTCTTCAATCGGAGAGAAGCCTTGACGGGTGAGGTTCTCTGCGATTTGCTCCATATAGATATCCTGCTCGTCAGTCATATTCGTTACGATACAAGGAATCGTGGCAAGGCCTAAACGTTTGCATGCTTTATAACGGCGGTTGCCGTAAATGATCTTATATCTTCCGCCGTCAATTGTTCTTACTTTGATAGGGGAGAGCAGACCTATTTCTTCAATATTGCGCATCAGCTCGACTAGCGCTTCCTCGTCGAACTGGTAGCGGGGCTGGTCCGTATCCTCGTCAATGTGGCCCAAGGGGAGTTGTACAATGTCCATAACTTATCTCCTATTCTATTGATCTGTTACTCTATTATACCGTAAACATTGCTCCTGTCGCTTTCAAGCTTTAAACTGTTAATTGAAAGTCAGTGTGGCAATTCTTTTAAGGAGCGATGATCAGATGAATGTATTGTTTATCGGTGGCACAGGCTTAATCAGCCAAGCGGTATCGAAGCTTGCTGTAGAGAAAGGCATCAACCTCTATTTGTTCAACCGGGGCAACCGGGACGGCTTTGTGCCGGAAGGTGCAAAAGTTATCGCGGGAGATATCCGAGATTCCAAGTCTGCAGCAGCTGCGCTCGAAGGCTACGAGTTCGATGCGGTAGTAGACTGGATCGCCTTCACGCCGGAGCATGTACAGACGGATATTGAACTGTTCAGAGGCCGTACGAAGCAATATATCTTCATCAGCTCGGCATCTGCTTATCAGAAGCCGCTGCAGCATTATATCATAACCGAGCAAGCGACGCCGCTTGAAAATCCGTATTGGCAATATTCCCGTGACAAAATCGCCTGTGAGCAGCTTCTCATGCAGGAGTATGAGGCATCCGGCTTCCCGGTTACGATAGTCCGTCCGTCATTCACCTATGGAGACACGATGATTCCGGCATCCCTGAACAGCTGGCCACATCCTTGGTCGCTGGTTGCGCGTATGCGCAAGGGACAGCCGATTATTGTTCACGGCGACGGAACATCGTTATGGACAATGACTCATAACTCCGATTTCGCAAAAGGTTTTGTCGGGCTGCTTGGCAAGCAGGCCGCTATTGGCGAGGCGTATCATATCACATCCGACGAAGTACTGACCTGGAATCAAATTTATGAAGCGATTGGTGCAGCTGCCGGTGTGAAGCCGAGGCTTGTACATATTTCTTCCGACTTCCTGATCTCTCATGATCCCGATCTGGAAGGCGGCCTGCTTGGAGATAAAGCGGTCAGCGGTGTATTCGACAACGGTAAGATCAAGAAGCTGGTGCCGGAGTTTGCAGCAAACGTTCCTTTCGCAGAAGGGATTAAACGAACGGTTGATTGGTTCGAAGCCCATCCGGACAAATGTTCGGAGGACGAGGCATGGAATGAGCAGATTGACCGCATCATCGCAGCCCATTCTTCCGGAATGCAATCCTAAGATTACGAATGATCCTAATTGCAAAAAAAACAGGACCACCTCCGTTTGGGGTGGCCCTGTTTATGTTTATGAAGAGATATAAGCGGAAGCAATCTGTTTCACGCGTTCCAGACCTTCCCACATATCACCGGGACCATCGTAGATCAGAACAAAAGCTCCGTTGAAGCCAGCGGAAGTGACGGTATCCAAACATTTACGAAGCTCGGCTTCATCGGGGAATCCGTTCTCATCATATTGCGGCTTCACGTGGACGGATACGCTCAAAGGTGTCGTAAGGGCAATCTCCTCATATTTAAGAGGGCCATGGAAATTGCCGAAGTCCGTGATCGTAGCGGCATGCTCACCCCATTGACCAAACAGCTTCATGCAGCTTGCTCCCGTGGAAGTGAGGGATTTGAAGTTTTCTGTTACGACTTTGACGCCAACCGTGCGGCCGTAATCCGCAAGCTCGGAAAGTCTTGCTGCGGACAAGGAGAGAGCCTCTTCATCGGTTGGAGGGGCTTCGCCGGCTACAACCCGGATTTGCTTGGCGCCGCATAGGGATGCGACCTCAATCCAATTGCGGATTAGCACCAGATCGGCCGTTACGCGCTGATCATTAGCGGAAGTAATATCCCCATAATCGAGCAGCAGGGTATCAAAGGACAAGCCAGCCGCCTCGAAAGCTTGCTTCACCTGAGCCAAATAATCCGGTTCTGTGGAAGGGAAGTGGAAGTGGCAGACTTCTATGGCCTGATAGCCGCGTCTTGCTGCTGCTGCTGGGAGCTCCAGCAGCGAGTGAATCTGAGGCTGATCTTGAATAGACGTATCATGAATGCCGTTCTCTTCGTTCCAAACGGTCCAGCGAAGAGGTCCCAGATTCCGGTGAAGGCTCCACGTGCTTAACGATAAATAAGACATATGTACAAATCCCACCTAACTTTTAAGTTCTCATAGTCATTATACACCAGAAAACTTAACAAAGAATTTATTCCTTTTAGGATTGAATTTCACTCAAATTTGAGTATAATAGGCTAGGATATTCAAATTTGAGTACGGATAATTGACTAGAGAAGGGAAGTTCTTATGGACGCGAAAAAAAGCAGTGTCAAATTAGTTATCGCGGGCCTCTTGCTTGGACTGTTTATGTCAGCATTAGACCAGACGATCGTTTCGACCGCTATGACCAAGATTATAGAGAAGCTGGGCGGGATGGATAAATTCGTATGGGTGTATTCCGCTTATATGATCGCGATGGTGGTGGCTACACCAATCTTCGGCAAGCTGTCCGATATGTACGGACGCAAACGTTTCTTTATTTCAGGCTTAATCTTTTTCTTGATTGGCTCTATCCTGTGCGGTACGGCAACCGATATGACTCAGCTCATTATCTACCGCGCGATTCAAGGCGTGGGCGGCGGGGCGATTATGCCGATTGTCTTCACGATTATCTTCGATCTGTTCCCGGCTGAGAAGCGCGGCAAAATGATGGGTCTGTTCGGCGCCGTGTTTGGCATCTCGAGCGTGTTTGGTCCAATTATGGGCGGAGCGATTACAGACAATATCAGCTGGCGATGGATTTTCTACATTAATGTACCGATTGGTATCCTGTCTCTGATCTTCATTACGAGAGGTTATCAGGAATCGAAAAATCACCGGAAGCAAGTGATTGACTGGGCCGGTGCAATCATTCTGATGGCTGCAGTCCTGTCCTTGATGTTTGGTCTTGAGCTTGGCGGTACAGACGGCTGGGCATGGGATTCGGCGAAGACGATCTCGCTCCTTGCCGGTGCAGGAATTCTTGCCGTAGTCTTTCTCTTTGTTGAGAAAATGGCGAAAGACCCGATTATTCCGCTTACCCTGTTCAAGAAACAGCTCTTTACAAGCAGTATGATGATCAGCATGTTGTACGGCGGCATTATGATTGCTGTCGCTACCTATATTCCTCTGTTTATGCAAGGGGTATTCCATTTGTCGGCGACGAGTACAAGTACCGTTTTGACACCAATGATGCTTGGCGTTGTGGTAAGCGCGCAAGTCGGCGGGCGGATCGCGAACAAATTCCGGTATCGTGACGTCATGATTGTTTCTTCTATAATTCTAATGGCGGGTACGTATTTGCTTGGCTATGTGATGGATGCCTCATCCAGCCGCGGCCTGATTACTGTCTTTATGGTTATCGTCGGTCTCGGTATTGGCGTATCGTTCTCCTTGCTCAACATCTCGACTCTAAACTCGGTGCCTCCGCAATATAAAGGCTCCGCTTCGTCGCTGATTACCTTCTTCCGTACAATCGGTTCTGCACTCGGCATTACCGTATTCGGCACGATGCAGAAGTCGCATTTCCAGAATTCGCTGTCGGAGGTTCAGGGCATAAAGCCGGAAATGGCGGAGCAGATTAAAGGCGGTCAGGCCCTTCTGGATCCAACTGTTCAAGCCCAAATGGGCTTGCCGGCAGATTTCGTTTCGGTATTGCTAGGCAAGCTGTCAGATTCCATTTTGTTTATATTCCAATGGAACGTGCTGCTGCCGGTTCTGGCATTCGTCTTTGCTATTATGATGGGACGCGCACGTCTTGAACTCGCTCCTAAACCAAATCAGAAACAAGGCAAAGAGGAAGCTGGGAAGCCAGAGCCCTCCTATTCGGGGAGATAAGCCTAATGTCAATGAAGCTGTTAATACTGGGGCTACTTATGGAACGGGACAGGCATCCGTACGATATTAGACAAACCATCAAGCAGCGGAACTGGAATGAGTGCTTTAGACTTCGTGACGGCTCCTTGTATTATGCCGTAGACCAGCTTCGGGATCACGGGCAGATTGAGGCTGCGGAGATCGTGGCGGTACCAGGTGAGAACCGCCCGGACAAAACGATCTACCGGATTACGGAAAGCGGGAAGGCAGCATTCGATAAGCTGTTATACGAGCAGCTCAGCCAGGTTTCTTACCCGCAGCATCCGGTGTTCCTTACCTTGCCGTTTATCCGATACGGCAACCAGGAACAGGTGGAACCGCTGCTGTTGAAGCAGCTCTCGGCATGCGAAGAACGGATCAAACGGATGGAAGCTGTCCTATCCTTCAAGGGGGATTATATTCCGAATGGTTCCAAAATGATGATCGAAGGAATCATGAAGTTTGGGGAGACAGAGAAGGAGTGGCTGCTGGAGCTTCTCGAGGAAACGCGGAGCGGCAGACTCCTTCAAGAGCCAAGTTGGACGCTTGAGGAGCTTGAGAAGTTTCTAAAGTCCTATTCTGGACCTCGAATGTCGGAAGAATAGTACAAATACAGCTAGAGAACCGCACGGTTGTGCGGTTCTTTTGTTTTTATTTTACTAATTTTCACGTATAGGGTCATATTGGAGCGAGTTTTTCGAGCAGGTATCGGTTTAACCGATTGGAATGGACGGCATATGTTCAAAAACTGCTTTTTCGGTCAAAGTTTAACCCTAAACTCCGACAAAGAAACAAGTGAGCCGCGCAGGATATTTGACACGTTTTTCAAATCCTCCTATGTACAATCTAACCTATACCACAGAAGGTATGTCTGATTTACAAAACGAGGGAAGAGGTGTAACGATGCATACAAAATTAAATCGTCAAGTGTTTGTATATGTACTTTGTATAGCTTTGTTCATGACCTTGGGCACGCGTTTTTTACCTTCAAATAAAGTATCTGCCGAAGTAACGCATGATCTATCAGCGGCTCATCTGACGATCGCCGGGGACAATATCGTGGAAAGTGAAGCCTTACAGCTGTTCACGCCGCAATTGCCGGAAGCTGCTGAAATTAACCAAATAGAGAGGCAAGAGGTATCATTGCCGGAGCCTGAACCAAGTACCATCCCCGAAATACTAAGCGCGATCGCACCGCCCTCTGTGCAAGCTCCACCTGTTCATACATACGAAGTAACCGCGTATTACCTCAACGTCCGCGAACAGCCGGATGCAAACTCCAATATAATTCAAGTACTTAAGCAAGGGGACACCATTAAGGTGAGTCAGACAACCGATAACGGCTGGCTGGCATTGGCTGATCAGGGGTTTGTCCATGGGCGTTACGCAGAGTTGGTTGAAGAGAGTGAGACACCAGCAGTGGCGGCAGCTGCACCGGCAGTGCTTGCGAAAGCGAATACAATAGCGGTGGCCAAAGCCATTGAAGTGCCGCCTAATGATACATTAAAGATAAAACCGCATAAAGAACTGCGTTCTGAACCGGTGAGGCCATCTTCAGCTGTAGAATCGGATTCGGGGCTTACCGAAGAACATATAGCGAAGCTGTTTGAGAAAACCGCTCTTGCCAACCACGGTTTGGAGAGAGCCATTCTTGATATTGAAGAAGAATACGGCATTAACGCTTACTTTACGATTGCGGTTATGAAGCTGGAAAGCGGCAACGGCAAAAGCACGCTGGCCAAGAAGAAGAACAATTTGTTTGGGCTTAATGCAATAGACAGTGACAAGTATAATAAAGCCTTCTCCTTCGCTACGAAGGGAGACAGCGTCCGCAAATTCGGCCAGCTGCTGGCCAAGAACTATGTTGCTAAAGGCTTTACAACGATTGATAAAGTGGCAAGCAAGTATTGCCCGGCCAATCCGAAATGGGCGGGACTAGTGATGAACATTATGAAGCGTGATTATAAAAAGCTGTAGCTTAAGTTACGGGAAAATAGGAACCTTTTCGCCCATGATTCAATAAGTTATATAGTCAAATGACTATATAACGGAGGTATATTGATGGATAATCGTGGCTTTACACCTTTTGGCGGCGGTGGATTTGGCGGAGGCGGATTTGGTGGAGGCGGATTTGGCGGTGGATTCCGTCCACCTTTCAGGCCATTCCCGCATCCTTTCTTCCCTGGTCGTTTCTTGTACCCGTTCTTTTTCTTCTCGCCGTTCTTCTTTCCATTCATCCGGGAAGATGACCGCAACTATTATTACGCTCATCACCAAGCACAAGCAGGGGATACGATGGACCAAATCGCTCATGCTTACAACATCCCGAATGCTCTCTTGGAAGAAGCCAATTTGCACATTGCGAATCCAAAATCACTGAAGCATGGCGAGACAGTAGTTATTCCGCGTATTTCCAATATGTATTGCCACAAAACATACATGGATATGCCGGCAACTCAATCCCTGGCACAAGGAAATGCACAACCAAATGTTCAGCCGAACATGACTAGTCCGAACATGGTAAGCCCGAATATGGTTGCTCCTAATATGGCAAATCCTAATGTTCACGGGACATCGGTTAATGGCCCGTTCTAAGAAACAAGAAAACAACGTCCGTCACCTTGCTCGATAAGGTGGCGGACGTTCTTTGTTCTATATAACCGTTAATTCCTTCAGCTCCCATGGACTGATCGGGCTTGTTCTTACATATCGGGAATGGAAGTGCACAAATCTTCTCCCCCTGGTTGAATGCAGAATCTCGGCTTCCAGTTGAGCCTCGGACAGCAGAGACTCCTCTTGGGGAAGCTCACGACCATCCTTTCTCCGGATGGACCGCCAATCTGTCTTATGCCGTAACAACGCTTCCGACTGCTCTTTGGACAACCCTTCCGTCATTAGGCGAATCATCTCGTATTCATCATGATGGATGGCTTCAATGAGGCTTTCCCCTAGCTGATAAGGAGTGGCATCAGCCATAAAGCTCCTCAGCTTGCCCGCAGCTTTATAAACCATCAGCTGATGCGGCAAATCGGGTGCATCGGATTTATGGGTGGAGCTGTTCAGAAAATGAACGCAAAAATGCCCCGAAAAGCCGTTCTCCGGTATACCGTCCCCGCCATGCGGCATCCCGTTCATGGATGCGGCGATTTGCTTGCCGTCTTTCTCCGCGATAATCGCTTTCCGGTCCCACGTCCAGCCCTTGTTGTAAATTTGCTTCATGATTTCCGTATCCGCCTTGGTCACCGGCTGTACGTCGGCGTGATCATGGCCGGCTCTGCGCTGTACGCGGAACGAAAGACCCGATTCCATATCCTTGATGACAAAAACAGCTTTGCGGGAAAACAGCTTCTCCGCTTCCTGCCAATCGAGCAATTGGCCATAATGCTGCTCACGCAATGAAGCAGCTGCTTGATTTAGCTTCACTGCTGCTTTCCCGGAGAGAACGATCATTTTCATTTGAGCTTCATTCCATAAATTCCCGTTTGTATCTACGCGAAGAAGCACAGGTGATACGCCTTCCCTGGAAATATACAGATCCGTAAAGCGAGGCATTTCATCCGTCGCGTGCCATTTTGGAACTTTAACAGCTTGAACAATATCCGGGTCATCGATTGCTACATGGTTCTCGAATTGAGCAGATGGGCTTGTTCTGACTGATAATAACAGACCCGAACGTGCGCTGTTCTCTTCCATACCCGCTGCTGAACCTGCTTCAGGCAAGAAGGCCAGACTAAGACTAAGAAAAAGCACGAAGATCCCGCAAGCTAGATTTCGGTTGAATCGCATGAAAAACATAATTTCCTCCTGTTTCAAAATAATTGAAGCGCCTTCGAACCATACTATTCCTTGTCCATTATTATTCTCGGGTGTAATGGCGCTTATGTGAGGATAGGAGAAGTGAGGAATGGGATTAAATGGAATTTGGATAGCAAGCCTTGCTATCCTGTTGCAGCAGCCTGTACAACCCGTGCAGCCTGAGCAACCTCAACTATTATCAGAGCAATTAACGATTGAGCACCGCGGACAACCGCTCGCCCATATCGAGCGGCAGGAGTATGGTCTTCCGGGAACATCATTCCTGGACATCGGGAAATTCAACAAGCTGCAAGCCAAGCTGGAGCAACAGATTAATGTTCCGCCAGTTAATGCATATATCGGTGACCGGGGTAATATTGTCCCTGAAAAAACAGGCTATCAACTGGATCGCGATCAATTCGCAACCCAATTTTACGGTTATTTCTTTAATAACCAGCCTTCGACCATTGCTCTTCCACTTACACCGATTCATGCGAAGGTGGACAGCGAATTGCTTGCCAGCATTAAGGAGAAAGCGATCGGCCATTATGTCACTTACTACAACAGCAGCAATAAGAACCGCTCCCTTAACATCTCGTTAGCCGCCAAAGCGATCTCCAACACCGTCGTGTTTCCCGGTGAGACATTCTCGTTTAATCGTACGGTTGGACCACGAACGGTTGAGAAGGGCTATACGAGCGCTGCGGTAATCGTCCGCGGTGAGTTGTCCGAAGGGGTAGGAGGAGGCATCTGCCAGGTATCCTCCACCTTGTTTAACGCCATTGACAACGCAGGGCTTAAAATCATACAGCGGTATTCACATAGCAGGCATGTACCGTATGTGTTGCCGGGACGGGATGCCACGGTCAGTTGGGACGGTCCGGATTTCGTCTTCCGGAACGAATACAATCAGCCGATCCTCATCCGGGCTTTTGCCGGCAGCGGTCGTGTGTTCGTATCGGTCTACTCATCGGAGCTTATTGAGTACAAACGCCGTGACATACCTAGTATGTCGAAGAAGCTGCCGGAGGAAATCGCGTTTAGGTCACAGCAGCATGATTTCATCGATGAAGGGAAGGCGTTACAACGGTGAAGATAAAGTTAACGGGAATCATTGTCGCTGCAGCTGTCAGTGTTCAGATGATTATGGCAACAGGGGCAGGAGCAGCAACGGAAGGGGAAGGGGAAGCGCTGCGGGCGGCCTTTGTTCGCAACAATGATTTATGGCTGGCTGCCGATGAGGTGCAAAAACCGCTGACCAAGGAAGAATATATCCGCTATCCGCAATGGTCAGACGATGGGAAATGGATGACTTTCCTGCGGGATGAGAACCGGCCGGAGGTATGGACGTATGAAGCGGCGACCGGCGGCATGCGAAAGCTGGGGGAGGGCTCGAATGTCAAATGGGCTCCGAACAGCAATCGCCTCGCTATCCTGTCGGGTAGAACGCTCAGCGTGGTCTCGGCGGATCGGCCCAGCGATCACTCGCAGGATCGGCTAATGGATAATGTAGGGGAGTTCTCTTGGCTGCCGGACGGCAGCGGCCTGCTTGTCTCCACAGCCCCTGAGCTGCAGCCTGAAGGCGGCTGGGCGCCAATTGAACTGTATGTACTAAAGCCGGATTCGGCAGGAGCATGGACGAAGCAGCTGTTCTACCGTTTGCCCGGGCAATCAGATGATTTTTTCGCCATTCAGACAAGCCCGTTCAAGTGGTCGCCTGACGGGAGATGGATCGCCTTTATTGCGAAGCCGACCGCTTCTCTGTCTTCAGATGCGAATACTTTAATCTTGTTATCCTCGGATGGCCAAAGTTTTGTGAAGGCCGGACAGATGTTAGGCTATACGGATTGGTTTCAGTGGAGTCCAACAAGCGGCAAACTTGCGTTCGTCGAAGGCATTGGCAGGGAAGCGTCCTCGAACAAGAAGCTGACGATCCTGGAGGATATAGCTGCGTTAAAAAAACATGTCCTGACGCCAGCCGGTTATGCCGACAACGATTTTACCTGGGATCGGGATGAGGCGATTATTGTATCGAGAAGAAAAGAAGCGGCATGGTCGAGCGATGAAGAGGATAGAACGCTGCCCCTATTGACCAGGGTTAATGTCCGTACCGGCCAGCATAAAAACCTGACGCGCGGGATGGATGGCTACGGGGACTATGCTCCGACCATTATGAATAACGGGATGCTCGCTTTTGTTCAATCCGGCCAAGGCTCCGCTGAAGTAAAACTGCTGAAAGAAGGCGCGAGACGATCATTAAGCTGGATTCCCAAGCTGACTGTTGCCCAGGACTATTACGGCAGGGCCAATTGGAGTGAAGTCATTGATTATGTGCAATAAATAAGGAATGGCCGGAATCCTTGATAGACAAGGGTTCCGGCCGTTTTGGCACAAAAAACGAGTCTAGCCTGTTGATGGGCTGTTCGGAACATGGCCTTTTTGATTCCGGTTGCGGTCCGTTGAGCCCGCCACATTATTTTCAGCTTCTAACGAGTTGAACTGCAGTGCATGCATTTTACCTTGGAAAGACCGTCGTTTATTATGCGACATGGATTTAATTCCTCCCTGCGATAGAATGGCGCCTACATCCTGTGGCTAGATTAGATTGCCCGCATGCCGCCCCGAATATGGCGTGAAAAATCTTCTCTTTACACCATGACATGGATAACCTATATTGAACCTGTCGGCTTTTTTGTAAACGTCTTCAAGAGGACAAGCCCGGGGAATCGTCATTGTGGCACCTTGAAACCAAGGATTCAGAAGGAGAGGAAGCACATGGAAAACAGCAATAAATTCGCTTGGACATGGAAAATTAAAGAGGAAATGCTTGAAGAATACGTAGCGATGCATCTGGCGCCTTGGCCGGAGATTATGGAAGAGCATTCGCGCGCGGGTATCCGCAATTATTCGATCTTTCAGAATGGCAACCAGTTTTTCTACTGCTTTGAATGTGATGATGTAGAGAAGGCGTTCAGCATGATTGCCGAGAGCGAGCCGTGCAACCGGTGGAACGCAATCACTTCGCAAATGGTGGAAGGCTCCTTCGATTTCCGTGAGGCGGAACCGATCCGGCCTTTGAGAGAAGTATTTTATCTGAAATAAGGATGAACGAATCCGGGACTGCTCGGCGCTACCATGCGTCAGGCAGTCCTTTTTTGCTGCTGGAAGCTCTTGCTTTGCAGAAAGTCGAATTTCGTCGTATTATATAGATTAGGTGTCATTCGATTTATTTTTTATTGAAGTCTGAGAGGAGCATTTATACCATGAGCGAGTTGAGCAACTACGGTATCCAATTAACGGCGCAAACAATACATGCTAAGCAGTTCGAGAAGAAGATGAGAGGTTACAACCAAGAGCAGGTGGATGAGTTCCTGGATGAGATTATCAAGGATTACAGCCGCATGCAGGAGCTGATCGTGAAATTTGAAGCCGATCTGGCGAATATACATAAAGAACTGATGAAGGATAAGGAAGCATTTGATTACTTTATGATCAAACGCCGCCTTGAGGATCTGGAACAACGTGTATTCGGGGAAAAGAGAGAAACACTTCGTCCTCGCGTATTCTAATAATAAAGCCGCGTAAGATCTATTCACATAGAGCTTAAGCGGCTTTCTTGTTTTTAGGAAGGTTTATTTGTTCCCTCGGCGTACCTTTAATTGCTTGCCTTTTATGGTCGTATTTTTCATCAGCTCAAGCACCAGAGATCCTTTGCCGTTCAGAATCTCAACATCTGTCACATGGTCGAGAATCGTAATGATGCCGATATCGTCAGCGGTAACCCCTTCAAGCTTGGCGATCGTCCCCACAAAATCTACCGCTCTAAATTTCTTCTTCTTCCCGCCATTAAAGTTAAGCTTCATAATCTGCTTGTTCAACTGTTCGCGGCGGTCTTTTTTTAGTTCAACCCCAACATTGATTTTGCGTTCGAAATCTTCCCGGCGGCGGTCAACCGCTTCTTCGGAAGGAGCTTTCACTCTCGGGATCGCGAACCCGATGTAGTCTTCAATCTCTGCCAGGCGTCTGCCGTCATTTGGCGCGAGGAAAGTAATCGCCGTTCCGTTCTTGCCGGCACGTCCCGTACGTCCTGTACGATGCACGTAACTTTCCTTCTCAAGCGGGATATCGTAGTTAATAACATGGGTGATATTCGAAATGTCGATCCCCCTCGCTGCAACATCCGTTGCAATCAGGTAGCGGAATTGGCCTCTTCGGAACGCATTCATCACTTCGAATCGTTCTTCCTGCTCCAAACCGCCGTGGATGCGGTCGCATGGGAAGTCGAGTTCGGCCATCGACCGGAACAGCTTATCGACATTTTCCTGTGTCCGGCAAAAAATAATACAGCTGTCCGGATTCTCCACAACGAGAATATCTTGAAGCAACGCAAGCTTATCCGCTTCCTTCACTTCAATGAGAGAATGTTCAATGGTTGCTGTTGTTAACCCGCTTGCCTCGATCTCAATTCGTTCAGGGTTGTCCATATACCGGCGTGACAGCTTGGCTACATCCTCAGGGAAGGTGGCGGAAAATAACATCGTTACCCGGTCGCTTGGCAAAGCTTGAATGATTGATTGCACTTGTTCAATGAATCCCATATTGAGCATTTCATCGGCTTCATCGATTACCAGATAAGCAAGCTTCTCCAGCGCAAGCGTGCCGCGCTCAATATGATCGAGCACTCGTCCCGGAGTACCAACAACCATATGGGTTCTTTGCTTCAGTTCAGCTTTTTGAATATGGAAAGGCGATTTCCCATAAAGGGCTATCGCTTTAATTCGCTTAAACCGGCCAATATTGGTGATGTCTTCCGTGACCTGAACCGCAAGCTCACGGGTTGGCGTTAAAATTAAAGCCTGCGGCTTATTCTCGTTCCATTCCACGAGCTCACAGAGCGGAATGCCGTAAGCGGCAGTTTTACCGCTGCCTGTCTGCGATTTAACGACCAGATCTTTTTTCTCGAGCGCAATGGGAATGACCTTCGTCTGCACCTCTGTCGGAGTGTCAAAGCCCAAACTGCTTAAAGCCGTCGTAATTTCCTTGCTCAAATCCTTAAATACCGTCATCTTCAACCTCTTCTACATGATATTCTCTTATTCATTATACCCGGAATCGCTCCTGATAGTGATATAATCGTTAGATGAATGAAAGGATGATAGCGATGAGCGTAATTAGACTAGAGAACGTGACGAAGAAATATGAAGACGCTATGATCTTTCGCGATATTTATTTTCGTCTGAGTCAAGGCGAGCGTGTTGGCCTGATTGGACGCAATGGTGCCGGCAAATCGACGGTGTTCAAGCTTATTATGGGCAAAGACGAGCCGACGTCCGGTAAGGTGGAAATAGATCCGCAAGTGAAAATCGGTTACTTCTCGCAGTTCTCGGAGCTGAGCGGCAGCTTATCCGTTCAACGGGAACTGGAAATGTGCTTCGAGCAGGTTGCCCTTATTGAGCGTGAGCTTCAGGAAGTTGCGGAGAAGCTGGGCTTGGTCACCGATGACGGTGAGATGGACAAGCTGCTGTCGAGGCAGGCGGAGCTGTTTGAGCAAATGGAGCATTTGGACGGCTGGAATGTGTCTGTCGAGATTAATACCGTTCTTACGAAGCTGGGGTTCAATGACACTTCCCGCCATCAGCCGGTCGATGAGTTGTCCGGAGGTTGGAGAAACCGCGCAGCCTTGGCCAAAATGCTGATTCAATCGCCGGATGTCGTTCTGCTCGATGAGCCAACGAATTATCTCGATATGGAAGGGATCGCATGGCTGGAGCAGTGGTTGTTCCGTTTCAAAGGAGCCATGATTCTGGTATCCCACGATAGAGAATTTATCGACAAAGTGGTTACGAGAACGATCGAGATCGAGAATTATCATTTCCAGGAGTATGACGGCAATTATACCGATTATGTTCGTAAGAAAAAAATGCGCAAGAAGGAATTGGACCGCCAGTTCGAGTGGGAAGAGGAGCTTCTCCTCATGGAGGCTGAGGAGATTGACAGCCGCGGCAGCAAAAAGACATCGAAAGACCGGCTTTCCCGTCAGCTGGCGGATAATAAGAAACGGATCGAGCCGCATCCGGTTAATGTGCTGATCACCGATATTTACGAGAAGCTGCGTTTTCCGGACAAGCTGTGCGAAGTGAAGCAAATTAGCCAGACCTATGACGGCAGGCAGATCTTCGAGAATGTCAGCTTCGATATCCAGAAGGAAGATCGCCTGGTCATCGTTGGTCCTAACGGAAGCGGGAAATCCACCCTCATTAAAGTGCTGACGGGACAGGAGAAGCCTCAGTCGGGCGAAGTCATCTGGGAGAGAGGCGTAAGCTACGCCTCCTTCAACCGGATGTGGGAGGAGCTTGATCCAAAGGATACGGTCAGCCACGCGGTGAACACCTATGGTCTTGGACTGGATGCCCCGCGGAAAAAGGTGAATAAGTTCCTGTCCATGCTTCAATTCTCGGAGATGGATCTCAGCAAATTTATTGGCAACTTATCGGGCGGGCAGAAGGCGCGTGTTGCACTGGCCAAATGCCTGCTCTCAGGGGCAGCCGTCATCATCTTGGACGAACCAACCAATCATCTGGATTTAACAAGCATTCAGGTAATGGAGCAGGCGTTGATTCATTTCCCTGGAGCGGTTATAACCGTGAGTCATGACCGGTTCTTTATCGATAAGATAGGAACGAAGATGTTGACCTTTGATCCGGAAGCCGGGGTAAGCGAGCAGAATTTATAGGGAAACCGAAATGCAGAACAAGGCACCTTCGTGCGTTTGTTCTGCATTTTTTTATGGCCCATGATAAGTGCAAGGGTTTAAACTAAACCGCAAAATATATTTTCGTTTTATACGAATTTTGCATAGACATACGAACATTCGTACCCTTAGAATAGGGATATGTTTCCATTTTCCATGATTCTCCAATAAAGGGAGGGGTCCGTTCGCATGCAGGATATGATTCACATTCATGAAGGCTGGACGAGCGCAAGTCCGGAGGAAGCCGGCTTCGACAGACAGAATCTTAACCGGCTCGATGATCATTACGCTTCCATCATTACCAGCGGCACGATTCAAGCAGCAAGCTACATTATCGCCAGAAAAGGAAAGGTGTTTGCTCACCGGTCTCTTGGCAAACTCCGTTCTGAAGAAGACAGCGCTGATATGCTCCCGGATTCCATCCGCAAGATTTATTCCATCACCAAGGTATTTACTGCCGTGGCTATCCATCAGCTGATCGACCGGGGGCAGATTTTTCTGTCCGAATCTGTCAGCCGGATCTTGCCCGAGTTTGACAATGATAAACATCGAGACATTACCATATTCCATTTGCTCACCCATACCTCCGGCCTGCAGGGAGATCCCGGCTTTTACACGGAGCCATACGGTCTGCCATGGTATGAGTGGATGGCCAAAGAAGCGAAGAAAGCATATCCGCATATAAATTGGCTGCAGGTTGTGATCTCCGGACCTATGCAGCGCATGCCGGGCAAAGAATGGATTTATTGTTCAAGCGGTTACGCGGTATTAGGCGAGATTATAGCCAAAGTATCCGGAAAGTCTTATGAGCAGTACATACAAGACGAGATTCTGACTCCGCTTGGTTTAACGAATACATTCTTCCAGGTGCCCGAGGATCGCAGAGATTCGGTCTGCTGTACGAATGAGTGGGAGAAAAGCCAGATTTATAACCCGCGCGAGCGGACAGCCGAAATGCCAAACGTAGCTGGCAATGGTCTGTATTCTTCACTAGAGGATTTGTGGAAGTTTGGCCAGATGATGCTGGACGGCGGGAGCGGTAACGGCAACCGCGTCTTATCGAAGCGCTCTATTGAGCTGCAAACAACTAATCATTTGCACGGGTTAATGAGCAAAGGCTGGGGGAATCTCCATACCGATTTCAAATACGGCCTCGGCTGGTCTGTAGATCATTATGACCTGTCAAGCCAAGGAACCTTCTCGCACGAGGGCTACGGCCATTGCGGGTTGTACGTTGACCCGGTTGAAGAATTGGTGTTTGCTTTCCTTGTCCCAAGCCACAAGGGTTATACGAATGAATCCGTATTAACGCCGCGAGCTATCGTATGGTCCGGTTTGGAATAACAAATAGCCATGTATGGGAGGGTTGCCCATGTCAACATCGGGCGTATATACAGCAATACAGCCGCAGGAGACCGGATTTGATCCGGATGCGCGGATTCGGCTGGAAGAGCATTTCAAGAAGCTGATTGAGCAAGAGCAAATTCAAAGCGCAGCGTATCTGATCTCCGCGAAAGGGACGGTGTTTGCGAAAGGCGCTTTTGGACAGCTCAAGCATGATGCTCCTGATTCGGTGTACAAGGAAGAAACGATCCGCAAAATCGCATCGGTGACTAAGCTGTTTACCGCTACGGCGATTTTCCAGCTGGTAGAGCAGGGTAAGCTGTTTCTGAGACAGTCGGTTTCGGAATGGATTGAGGAGTTCAAGAATCCTACCTATGACAAAATTCAAATCTGGCATCTGCTGACGCATACATCAGGACTTCAGGCGGATCCCGGCTACTTTCAGGAGCCTTATCCAAGAGGCTGGTGGGATCTCCTGTTTGCCTTTGAACCAGAGACAGAAGGACCTTATGCGGTAACCGATCCGGAAGAGCTGGAGAAGCAGCGGCGCAGCCAGTGGCTTCGTGCTTTGTTATCCGGTCAGCCGTTGTCAGCGCCAGGTGTCGAGTGGAGCTATTCCTCTGCCGGATTTTGTATTCTTGGCGAGATTGTAGCCCGGGCTAGCGGGATTCCGTTCGAGCAATATGTGATGGAGAAGATTGTCCAGCCGCTTGGCATGCACCGTACGTTCTTTGTTATTCCGCAGGAGCTGCACGCCGAGGTTTGCTGGATCAATGAGCATGACGTGAATCGGGATACTAAGCAACATGACCGAACTTACAGTCCTCCAAGAGCAGGCGGCGGCATGAGCTCGACGCTTGATGATTTATTCCGTTTTGGGCAAATGCTGCTGAATAACGGCACGCTTGACGGGATTAAAATCTTGTCCCGCAAGTCGGTCGAGAAGATGAGTTCGAATGTTCTAAACAGCGGGATTGAGGGCTTTTGCTGGGGAGGGCGGATCAAGAACTTTACGTATGGACTTGGAGCCAATCTTACCGGACATGACGATTGGCTGCCGGTCGGTTCCTATGGACATGAAGGCGCGGGCCGCTGCAAGCTGATCGTGGATCCGCAGCATCAGTCGGTCGTTGTCTTCTTTGTTCCTTCTAATAGCGATTGGTGCCCGGAGTCGATAAACGGTACGCAAAACATCATCGGCTCCGGCTGGCTGTGAGGCGGCTGACCGCCGTCATTCAAGCGATCGGATTCGCTACCTACAAGGAGTGGGCAGCGTTCCGGTCGCATATGGCGGCATCGCTGTTGGTTGGTCCGGTAATGTTCCTCGTGCAGGTCTTCATATGGAAGGCGATTTACGAGGGACATGATACGCTAAACGGACTGACGTATCAACAAATGCTCACGTATTACGGGGTAGCAAGCCTCATTCATTATATTTCATTTGATTTCGCGGATTGGAACCTGCAAATGCTGGTACGAAGCGGGAAGTTCGTCACCTTTGCCTTAAGGCCGCTGCCGCATTGGCTGTTTGCGCTCGCACAGAAAATCGGACACCGATCGTTAGCGATTTGGGTTGAAGTGCTGCCGGTTCTCTTGCTGTTTATCTTTGTGTTTGATGTGAATATGCAGCCTGCCGCACCTGGATGGGCACTGCTTTCGATCGTGTTCAGCTTCCTGATGAATTTTATGGTGAATTACTGCGTTGGGCTGACCGCCTTCTGGCTCATCCGGGCAGAAGGGATTCGCCGGGTTTTCCTGCTGCTGAAGGATATTTGCGCCGGCGTATTTATTCCGCTGTCCTTCTTCCCGGAAGTCTTGCAGAAGATCCTCTTTTTCCTGCCATTCCAGTTCATTACCTATCTTCCGACAAGGGTGTACGGGGGAGAATATGAGCTTGCCGGCATTCATCTGACCCTTGCACAGGCCGTTGGCCTTCAAGCCGTTGCTGTTGTCGTAACCGCTCTGACAATGACTCTCCTGTACAACGCGGCAATGAGGAGATTTACGGGGGTGGGCGTATGAGAGAGGGCTTATTTGGAGCTGTCATCCGGACGAAATTTGCGGAACAAATGGCTTACCGCAGTCATTTCATTATCAGTGTTATTATGCTTGTTATCGGCGATCTTGTCGTTCCGCTGGTTACCTTGCTCGTCTATAAGTCCGGCGCTTCGTTCCCCGGGTGGACGATGCATGAGGCCCTGCTCATTCAAGCGGTATTTGCTTTGTCGAAGGGTGTTGCCTTTCCAATCTTCTTTGGAATGGTCGGCACAACACTTGGCCATGTCCGAGAAGGAACCTTTGACTTGCTTCTGCTCCGGCCGCGACCTGTTATGCTGATGGCCATGATTACCGGGTTTGATCCGGATGATTTTGGAAGGCTGTTCAGCGGCACGGTGTTATTTGTTTACGCGTTGAGCGGGATGGCAATGCCGGGTGGCGAATCATGGCTCCAATTCGGTCTGCTCTTCCTGGCTTCGGTAACCATGCTCTGCGCGGTATCCCTGTTCCTGTCCGGTATGCTGTTCCGCTGGGTGGGCAGCAGCCGCGTCTTTGATATATTCGATGCTTTTACAAGCTTCGGCATGTATCCGGGAACAATCTTCTCGAAGTCGATGCAGAACGTATTAACTTACGTGCTCCCGGTAGGGCTCATCGCTTTTGTCCCGGCTGAAGCTCTGCTTGGCAGAAGCGGATGGGAGGGTCTGTGGGCATTGCTGCCCGCGGCGGGCTTCCTGCTGCTTGGCATGGTGTACTGGAACCGTATGCTGCGAGGTTATACAAGTGCGGGAGGCTGACAGCTAACGACGGATTGGGAGAGGAGGATACAGGTTAATATGATTGAAGTTCGTAATCTGACGAAGACCTATATGACCCATGAACGCGGCCATACGCTGCGAGAAGTGACGCGTAACTTGATCAGAAGGCCGATGAAGGAGATCAAAGCGGTCCATGATCTTTCTTTTACGGTGCCTCAGGGAGAGATGCTTGCTTTCCTTGGTCCGAATGGCGCCGGAAAATCAACGACACTCAAGATCTTGACCGGCGTCCTGCACCCGACAGCTGGAGAAGTAAGAGCTCTCGGGCTTGTCCCTTGGAAGCAAAGACGGCAATATGTCGGACGGATTGGGGCTGTATTTGGCCAGAAATCGCAGTTATTGTGGGATATTCCTCCAGTGGATGCCTTTTATATGAATAAAGCAATCTATGGGGTGCCGGAACGGCAGTATCAATCGACGCTGAACGATTTAACGGAGCTATTGAGCGTTGGCGATATTATCCGAAAGCCTACCCGCCAGCTGTCGCTTGGGGAACGGATGAAATGCGAATTTATTATGGCGATGCTGCACCGCCCGGAAATTGTTTTCCTGGATGAGCCAACGATTGGGCTGGATATGATTGCAAAGGAGAACATCCGTCATTTTATCCGGAGCATGAACAGTCAGGGAGTTACGTTTATCCTGACCACGCATGATCTGGAGGATGTGGAGATGCTGGCGGAAAGAGTCATTGTGATTAACCATGGCGAGATTGTAGTAGATGATTCGCTTGGAGTTCTGCGGAGCCGATTGGGAGATAAGAAGTCGGTCCGTTTGACAACGGAATCCCCGGTACCGGACATTCGAATTCAGGGCATTACGATTACAGAACGGATTGGTCCTCTGGAGATCGCGCTGGAGATTGACACATCTCTGCTGCCCTTGAAAAGGTTTATCCGGGAGTTTAATGAAGTCTATGGCATTGTCGATATGGCAATTGACGTTATCCCGATTGAATCCATCATGAAGGAATTATATATGGACGAGGCGTCGGCAGAATCAGCCGCGGCGAAGTCCTAAAGAGAAGTTGGGCTGCCCTGTTGGGGCAGCCTTTGCTTCTGCGGAAAAGTTTGCTCAATTGCAGCTGTTGTTGTTTTTGTTCGGCTTTTTCGGTACGGATCCCGAGTTGTCAGCCAGCTTATCGCCAAATTGGTCAAGGCGTGACGGACTAGCTGCAGGTCCATCATTATCGGGCTTATTATTACGTCCTGTCATGATTTCTCACCTCCACCCCTACTAGGTTGAGCGTACGGGAACGGTTTCATGCATTGTATAATGTTCCTAAGAAATCCTAACGAAATAGGTGTTGACCTTCACGTTACGTCAAGGTGTACAGTAAGGTTGTCGGGAGGTGAGCAGATGGAATATACCGTACAGAAGCTGGGACAGCTCGCAGGTGTTAGCACAAGAACGCTGCGGTATTACGATGAACTTGGATTATTGAAGCCGGCAAGAGTAAGTTCATCCGGTTACCGGATTTATGGCGAGGCGGAGGTTGATCTGCTGCAGCAGATTTTATTTTTCCGCGAGCTTGGCATTGGTCTTGAACAGATTAAGCAGATCGTTACCGATCCGTCCTTTGATAAGGCCAATGCGCTGAAGGAGCACCACGAGCAGCTTCTCGACCGTAGACGGCAGCTGGATGAGCTCATCCGGAATGTCGAGTTGTCCATTGAACATGCGGAAGGGAGAATAAACATGTCTGACAAGCAGAAATTTGAAGGCTTCAAGCAGAAGATGATTGATGAGAACGAGAAGAAATACGGCAAGGAAATTCGCGAGAAATACGGCGATGACACGGTGAATGCGTCTAACGCCAAGCTGAGTCATATGACGCAGGAGCAATTTGAAGAAGTAACTCAGCTGGCGGAAGAGGTCAAAACGACACTGGCAGCTGCGTTCAAAACAGGAGATCCTGCAGGTGATCTGGCACAAAAAGCAGCAGACCTCCATAAACGCTGGCTGTGCTATTATTGGAAAGAGTATTCGAAGGAAGCCCATGCCGGGCTAGCCCAAATGTATGTGGATGATGAGCGGTTCACCGCTTATTATGATACCGAGCAGCCGGGAATGGCCGTTTTCTTGCGAGATGCGATTCATATTTACACCGGAGTGATTCAACCGTAGCCAATTGGCAGCGGCCAAAACGCGGATAACCTCACGTCTGTTCACCGCGGTCTTATAGACAACGGTCATATTGCGTCTCAACCCGCAATTGTTCACCGCAGTCTTACAGACAACGGTCATATGCGCCTCAACCCGCAATTGTGCACCGCAGTCTTATAGACTGCGGTTTTTTGTTATGTGCGGCATGTTAGCGGAAGGCTCCCTCATATATTGAATTAGACTCGGAATCCGTCGAATAGTTTGTCCTTTGCAGAGAGGGGGAGGGGGAGGGGGAGATGCGGTTTCAGTTAGACGAGGAATACGAGTTGACCCGCGCGGCCGTAAAAGATTTCGCTGACGGTGAGCTTGCCCCCGGGGCTATTGACCGGGATGAATACGAGAGGGTAGATCGCAGCTTGTTTGACAGTATGGCAGCGATGGGTTTGACGGGTATTCCCATTTCCGAGCGATGGGGCGGTGCCGGGAGTGACTTGCTGATGTATGCCATCGTGCTGGAGGAGCTGGCACGCGTGTGTGCCTCAACGTCAGCTGTTCTTCGTGCGCATACAACAGCTGCATGGACTGTCAGTCAATGTGGGAACGAACGGTTGATGCAAGATAAATTAATGCCATTAACTACCGGGGCGAGGCTAGGAGCTTTTGCCTGCGGTGACCAGCATCTAAGGTCCAAAAGAATGGTTCAGAACCGGAATTCTTATATCCTTGAGGGCCATATTCCGTCGGTTGAATTGGCTGGCACAGCGGATGACTATGTTGTTCTGATTAAGCACACGAGAGGCCGGGTATCGCTTGGAGTTATTCCTCATGATTCCGCTGGTCTTACCGTTGGATCATCAAACAGCAAGCTTGGTTTACGCGGAGTGCCATCCGCAGAGCTCCGTTTTCAATCCCATTTATTTAATGTGGTTAACGAAAATTCCAAGCCTTCTAAATCAAGCCATTCTCGTTTAATTAATGCCATTAATGATATGAGAGATATTGGCGCCGCCGCACAGGCCACGGGAATTGCTCAAGGTGCGTTAGAGGCTGCGCTTGCTTATGCAAAGGAACGGACGCAATTCGGCAAACCGATAGGCCGCCAGCAGGGAATCGCGTTTAAGCTGGCTGATATGGCGGCGAATGTTGAGGCATCAAGATGGCTTGTCTATGATGCGGCATGGTCGTTGGCTAAGTTGGGCAGCGGAAAGGCAGCCCTGGCGAAGTTTTTTGCGATAAAACATGCGGTAACCACCGCGATTGATGCGATACAGATTTTTGGCGGATACGGCTATATGCGCGAGTATCGGGTGGAACGTTTTTTGCGGGATGCCAAAAGTCTCGAAGCCGTTGAAGAATATTCGTACTCGGCTATATTCACTAGCCTGGAGGCGGAATAGGAGGAACTGACGGCATGTCTACACGTCAGTCTGTAATCGTAGCCGGTGCAAGAACAGCGTTTGGCAAGTTTGGCGGACAATTCAAATCCGTACCGGCCGTTCAGCTTGGAGCAACCGTCATTCAAGAAGCGCTGCAGAGATCCGGTGTTCCTGCAAGCCAGGTCGAAGGTGTCATTATGGGCATGGTGCTTCAGGCAGGAACCGGCCAAATTCCATCCCGGCAAGCTGCGAGACTTGCCGGCTTGAGCTGGGATGTACCATCGGAGACGATTAACAAAGTTTGTGCGTCCGGGCTAAGAGCGATAACGATGGCAGATCAAATGATCCGCTCGGGTGATGCCCATATTCTGGTGGCAGGCGGTATGGAGAGCATGAGCCGGACGCCATACGCGGTTCCTTCAGCCCGATGGGGAGCAAGAATGGGAAATGCGGCGATGGTGGATTTGATGAGTAATGACGGTTTGTTATGCGCCTTCCATCAGGTTCCCATGGGTTCGCTCGGCAACCGGGTAGCTGATGAATTTGGCATCGGCCGCAAGGAGCAGGATGAATGGGCGCTAAGGAGTCATGTTCGTGCGGTAGCTGCTCAGCAGTCTGGCCGCTTCGCTGAGGAGATAGTCCCCGTTACGTTGGATGACGGCACGCAGCTCGCCATGGATGAAGGTCCGCGCCCGGACACGGATGCCGCTAAGCTGGCCAAACTGAAGCCGGCCTTTGACCAGAGCGGGACGATCACAGCCGGCAATGCTCCCGGTGTCAATGACGGTGCGGCAGCCGTTACCGTCATGTCTGCCGAGGAAGCGGCGCGTCAAGGGATTAAGCCGCTTGCGACGATACTTGGTCATGCTTCTGCCGGTGCTGAAGCAGCTTATCTGGCGACTGTTCCGGCACTCGCGATCCGCAAGCTTTTGCAGAAGACGGGAATACCTCTTGAGCAGATTGATTTGTTTGAAGTAAATGAAGCATTCGCTTCTGTTGTGTTAATCAGCGGTCAGATGCTTGGGTGGGATCCGGAGAAGGTCAATGTTAACGGCGGTGCAATCGCGCTTGGGCATCCGATTGGAGCGAGCGGCGCCCGTATCGTCTTAACGCTGATTCATGAGCTGAAGCGGCGGGGAGGCGGACTGGGTATCGCAGGCATTTGCAGCGGCGGAGCGCAAGGCGATGCGATTCTGCTGAAGGTCGAGGGATGAATCAATCAGAGGTGAAGAGTTATGGAGCTGGTACAGCATGTCCGCCGGGTAACCGTATTTGGAGCCGGACAAATGGGAAGCGGTATCGCCCAGACACTGGCACAGCACGGGTATGATACATCGCTTTATGATATTACCGATGCTGCCGCCGAGCGGGGAATGGCAGCCATTGCGAGTTCACTTGACCGCTTGGTGAAGAAAGGACGATTAACCACGGAGGAGCGGGAAGCGGCGTGGCACAGGCTTTCGCCGGTAACCACGCTTGAGGTCTGCCGGAATTCAGATTTTGTTATTGAAGCTGTGCCGGAGCGGCTTGAGCTGAAGCAAAAACTTTTCCGGGAAATAGTCAGCATATGCCCTCTTTCGACCATTCTTGCTACAAATACCTCATCCTTGTCGATCACTGCTATTGCGGGGGCGACGACACGTCCGTCACAGGTAATCGGCATGCATTTTATGAACCCGGTTCCGATTATGCCGCTAGTGGAAGTGATCCGCGGATTGTCCACTTCAGAGGAAACGCTCGCCACAACGGTTGCTCTGGCAGAATCACTCGGGAAGACAGCGATCCGCGTCGAGGATTATCCCGGGTTTATCTCAAACCGCCTTCTGATGCCGATGATTAACGAGGCTATCTACGCCGTTTATGAAGGGGTAGCGGAGCCGGAATCCATCGATCAGATCATGAAGCTCGGGATGAATCATCCGATGGGTCCGCTGACTCTGGCTGATTTTATTGGACTCGATACCTGTCTTTTCATTATGGAAACGCTGCACGAAGGGTTTGGCGATTCGAAATACCGGCCTTGTCCGCTGCTTCGCAATTATGTCTCGGCCGGATGGTTAGGCAAGAAAACCGGGAGAGGTTTTTACAGCTACGATTAGAATCGCACCCGAAAGGAGCGATTGTCCATGGAACTCCGGTTTACGAAGGAGCAGCGGGAGCTGCAGCAGGCTATACGTCAATTTTCAAGAGCAGAGATTGCTTCAGCGGTTCCTGTGATGGAATCGGAAGAGCGGTTTCCCATCGGATTGATCCGGCAGATGGCAGAGCGGGAATGGCTCGGGATTCCTATTCCGAAACAATGGGGAGGAGCAGGATCGGACTTTATCTCTTATATTATCGCAATCAATGAAGTTTCGAGGATTAGTGCGGCAGTTGGTGTTATTTTATCGGTGCATACGTCGGTCTGCACACTTCCGATTCTGAATTATGGCACAGATCAGCAGCGTCATCAGTTTGTCCGGAGACTTGCGATTGGCGAGTCGATTGGCGCCTTTGCTTTAACCGAGCCTCATGCCGGTTCGGATGCTGCAGCTATACGGTCATCAGCCGAACGGAAGGGTGATGACTATGAACTGAACGGATCAAAGCTGTTTATTACAAACGCCGGGGCAGCGGGGATATATCTGCTGTTTGCAGTAACAGACGGAACAAAGCGGGCGGGTGGCATCACGGCGTTTATTGTGCCCGGTGATACTGAAGGACTTCATATCGGGAAGCCGGAGCGGAAAATGGGCCTTCATGGCTCTAATACATGCGAGCTTCATTTCGAACAGATGCGTATTCCGGCAGAGTATCGGCTGGGAAGGGAAGGCGAAGGCTTTGCGATTGCCAAAGGCTCGCTGGACGGCGGCCGAATCGGCATAGCGGCACAAGCGTTAGGAATTGCCGAAGCAGCGGTTCAGGTTCTGCAGGAGCGGCTGCAGCCGCCAAAGGGCAAGCATGCTCAATACACGCAAAGCCACGCAGAGCTGGCAGAGCTGAAAGCAAGAACGGAAGCGGCCAGGCTGCTCGTCTATCGGGCAGCTTCCTTGCGGCAGGAGGGCAGGCCATGCACGAAGGAAGCTTCCATGGCCAAAATGTTCGCTTCCGATACAGCGGTAGCGGTATCCGGAGCCGTTGTCCGGCTATTGGGGAGGGATGGGCTGTCGAAGGACTTATCAGCCGAGCGGCTGTTCCGGGATGCCAAGGTGACTCAAATCTATGAAGGCACCAATGAGATTCACCGCATTGTAATCAGCAGCAGATTGATGAAATGAGGGTGACGTTATGAGTATGAGTCCCGGACTTAAGTTTCGGGAAGCGATAAAGACGGAGCAGCCTTTGCAGGTAGCAGGAGCTATTAACGCCTACGCGGCTATGATGGCAGAGCAGGTGGGCTTTCGGGCCCTATATTTATCCGGTGCGGGAGTTGCCAATGCATCCTTTGGTCTTCCTGATCTCGGAATTACGACCCTTCAGGACGTTCTTGAAGACATTCGCCGCATAACGAGCGTGACGGAACTCCCCCTTCTTGTCGATATTGATACGGGGTTCGGCGGGGCGTTTCAAATTGCCCGTACAATCAAGGAGATGCAGAGAGCTGGCGTAGCTGCGGTCCATATCGAGGATCAGGTGGCGGAGAAGCGCTGCGGTCACCGGCCGAATAAGGCGATGGTCCATACGGATGAAATGGCAGACCGGATCAAGGCTGCCGTAGATGCCAGAACAGACAGCAGCTTTGTTATTATGGCCCGAACGGATGCTCTTGCATCGGAAGGGCTGGAGGCTGCGATTGAACGCGCTCGCAAATATGTGGAGGCGGGAGCAGATATGCTTTTTCCCGAAGCGGTTGGCAATCTGAACGAATATAAGCAGTTTGCTGAAGCTGTTCAGGTCCCCATACTGGCGAACATCACGGAATTCGGAAAAACACCTCTGTTCACCGCTCAACAGCTTCGGGAGGCTGGCGTTGGGCTTGCGCTTTATCCGCTGTCGGCGTTCCGGGCGATGAATGCGGCGGCGCTGAGCGTCTATCGAACTATCCGTGAAGAAGGCTCGCAGCAGAAAGTCATTAATCTAATGCAGACCCGGGCCGAGCTGTACGATTTTCTTCACTACTATGATTATGAACATAAGCTTGATTTGCTCTTCGGGATGAACGAGAAGGATAACAAGGAGGGTCAATAAATGCCGGGACAAAAGCAAGGTGGTCTAGCAGATGTGATCGCCGGCCAGACGGGCATCTCAACTGTCGGCAAGGAAGGGAAGGGATTATCCTACCGCGGTTATTCCATCTATGACCTGGCCCAGTTCGCTTCCTTTGAGGAAACGGCCTATCTACTCTTGTATGGCTGGCTCCCGACGGCAGAGCAGCTAATCCAGTTCCAGAGACAGCTTGCTGTCAGCCGCGCTCTGCCGCCTGCCTTAACCAGCATTCTCGAATTGCTGCCGGGAAGCACCCATCCGATGGATGTGCTGCGAACCGGCTATTCCGCTCTCGCTTGTTTTGAGCCGGAAGAAGAGGACCGCCTTGCCCTGGACATCGCGATCCGGTTGATCGGCAGCACGTCTTCGATCCTTCTTTATTGGTATCATTACCAGCAAACCGGAAAACGGATCGATACCTATGGCGGCGGTGGCGGAGTTGCTGCACATTTCCTGAGTCTGCTGCATCAGAAGGAGCCTGACGAGCAGCATGCCAAAGCGCTTGATGTGTCCTTGACTTTGTATGCAGAGCATGAATTTAATGCCTCCACCTTTGCTGCCAGAGTTACGGCTTCAACGTTGTCGGATTATTACTCGGCGGTTACAACAGGAGTTTGCACGCTTCGGGGACCGCTGCACGGCGGCGCTAACGAGGCGGCTATGGAGCTGATCGAGCGGTATGCCAGTCCGGATGAAGCAGAAGCAGGTGTCATGGAAGCTCTTCAGCAGAAGCAGCTGATCATGGGATTTGGCCACCGCGTGTATTCGGTCTCTGATCCCCGGTCGGACGTGATTAAGCAATGGTCCCTTGCCCTGTCGGAGCAAGCCGGTGACCGGAGGCTGTACGATATCTCCGAGAGGATCGAGCACGTGATGCGCCGGGAGAAAAAGCTGTTCCCGAACCTTGATTTCTACAGCGCATCGGCTTATCACCACATGGGTATTCCAACCTCGCTGTTTACGCCTGTCTTTGTTCTCTCCCGTCTGTCCGGATGGTCGGCGCACATCCTGGAGCAGCGCTCAAGAAATCGGATTATCCGCCCAAGCGCGGATTACATCGGGCCGGATCCGCAAGAATGGCTGCCGCTCGCGCAGCGATAGAGGAAACTAGACCCGTAAGGGAGGCGTATAGCGATTATGTCTGTAACGGTTCATCATAACCGGCCCGATCCCGATCCGCTGCTGGTCGATATCGCGGAGTATGTTCTTCATAAGGAACTGACGAGCACGGAAGCTTACCATACAGCCAGGCTATGTCTGATGGATACGCTTGGCTGCGGTCTGCTGGCCCTTCGGTATCCGGAATGCACCAAGCTGATCAGTCCTGTTGTGCCGGGTAGCGTTGTTCCCAACGGCTCGCGGGTGCCGGGCACCTCAATCCAGACGGATCCGGTCACGGCAGCCTTCCAGATCGGGTGTCTGATCCGCTGGCTCGACTACAATGATACATGGCTGGCCGCCGAATGGGGCCATCCATCCGATAATCTCGGCGGCATTCTCGCGGTATCGGATTATATCAGCCGTAAGATCAGGACAGAAGGCAGCGCCCCGTTAACGATGCGCGATGTGCTGACGGCGATGATTAAAGCACATGAAATCCAGGGTATTCTCGCGCTTGAGAACAGCTTCAACCGGGTGGGACTGGATCATGTGCTGCTCGTCAAGATCGCTTCAACTGCCGTTGTCGCCCGGCTGCTTGGAGGCAGCAAGGATGAAATCATCAATGCCGTATCCCATGCTTGGCTGGACGGTCATGCTCTCCGGACGTACCGCCATGCGCCAAACACGGGATCCAGGAAATCATGGGCAGCCGGGGATGCGACAAGCCGGGCGGTATGGCTTTCCTTGATGGCGCTCCGCGGTGAAATGGGGTATCCTTCCGTCCTGTCAGCTCCTGGATGGGGGTTTCAGGATGTGCTGTTTAAAGGGAAGACGCTCGTGCAGGCACGTCCGTTTGAATCCTATGTGATGGAGCATATCCTGTTCAAGATTTCCTATCCCGCGGAATTCCACGGGCAGACCGCGGTGGAGGCAGCCATTCGGCTCCATCCGCTTGTGAAAGACCGGCTGGATGACATTGCTGCAATTGAGCTCACTACTCATGAATCGGCTATTCGCATCATTGATAAGCGCGGGCCGCTGCATAACCCGGCTGACCGTGATCATTGTCTGCAGTACATGGTTGCAATAGGCCTTCTTCATGGCGGACTGACGGCGGATCATTATGAGGATACAGCGGCATCTGATCCCCGGATTGATAAGCTGCGGGACAACATGCGTACGGTCGAAGATCCGCGCTATTCGGCGGAGTATCTGGCTGCGGACAAACGATCAATCGCCAACGCGGTTCAAGTGTTTTTCACGGACGGTTCCGCAACGGACAAAATAGAAGTGGAATATCCGGTCGGCCACCGGAGTAGGAGAGAGGAAGGCGTTCCGCTGCTGGAGCAGAAATTTACAGACAATCTGCGGACCCGGTTCCCCGCGAAGCAGGCGGAGAGGATCGCCGGTTTGTGCCAGGATCAGGAGGCATTAGAACGTACAGCGGTAGATCAATTTGTTGATTTATTCGTAATCTGAAAAGGCGGCCTGCCAAAGGCCGTCTTTTTTCATTTTTTCTTGACTTCCTTCATTGAGTTATGGACCCTCTAACGCTTATAATATAACGAGGAAAAAAGATTAAAGAGAAAAGGTGCATTCATGAGTATATTAAACGTAGAAAGATTAAGCCATGGATTTGGCGACCGCGCGATTTTTAACGATGTATCGTTCCGCCTGCTCAAAGGGGAGCATATCGGCCTGATCGGCGCGAATGGCGAAGGCAAATCCACGTTCATGAACATTATTACGGGCAAGCTTCAGCCGGATGACGGTAAGGTGGAATGGTCCAAACGGATGCGCGTTGGTTACCTCGACCAGCACGCGGTACTGAGCAAAGGACTTACCATGCGCGATATTCTTAAAGGCGCTTTCCAATATTTGTTTGACATGGAACAAGAGATGAACGATATGTACGGCCGTATGGGCGACGTATCGCCAGAAGAGCTCGAGAAGCTGCTTGAGGATGTTGGCACGATTCAGGATACGCTGACCAATCAGGATTTCTACATGATCGACGCGAAAATTGACGAAACCGCCCGCGGCCTAGGTCTGACGGACATCGGTCTGGACAAGGACGTGAATGATCTGAGCGGCGGACAGCGCACGAAGGTATTGCTTGCCAAGCTGCTGCTCGAGAAGCCTGACATTCTGCTCCTCGATGAGCCTACCAACTATTTGGACGAGCAGCATATCGAATGGCTGAAGCGTTATCTGCAGGAGTATGAGAATGCCTTCATACTGATCTCCCATGATATTCCGTTCCTGAACAGCGTAATTAACCTGATTTACCATATGGAAAATCAGGAGCTGACCCGTTACGTAGGCGATTACGATCATTTCCTGGAAGTTCACGAAATGAAGAAGCAGCAGCTTGAATCGGCGTTCAAACGCCAGCAGCAGGAGATTGCTGAACTGAAAGATTTCGTTCAACGTAACAAGGCAAGCGTTGCGACACGCAACATGGCGATGTCGAGACAAAAGAAGCTTGATAAGATGGAAGTCATTGAGCTGGCGAAGGAGAAGCCGAAGCCGCAGTTCAACTTCATGGACGCAAGAGCTTCCAGCAAGCTGATCTTCGAGACGAAGGATCTGGTTATCGGTTATGACTCGCCGCTTTCGAGACCGCTGAATCTCCGGATGGAGCGCGGTCAGAAGATTGCCCTTGTTGGCGCTAACGGTATTGGCAAAACAACCCTTCTCCGCAGCATCCTTGGCGAAATTCCGGCGCTTGAAGGCTCCGTCCAGCTGGGCGATATCCTCAGCATCGGTTATTTCCAGCAAGAGATGAAAGAGTCCAACAACAACACATGCATTGACGAGATCTGGAATGAGTTCCCGTCCTATTCGCAGTTCGAAGTACGTGCTGCACTTGCGAAATGCGGCCTGACAACCAAGCATATCGAGAGTAAAATCGCTGTACTGAGCGGCGGTGAGAAAGCAAAGGTTCGCCTGTGCAAACTGATCAACCGCGAGACAAACCTGCTTGTACTTGACGAGCCGACGAACCACTTGGACGTTGATGCGAAGGAAGAGCTGGCACGCGCGCTGAAAGCTTACAAAGGCAGCATTCTGCTGATCTCCCATGAACCTGAATTCTACAAACAGGTTGTAACCGATACGTGGAATTGCGAATCGTGGACCACGAAAGTATTCTAATCCGCTGACGCATAATATATGAACTGCACCTGCCTGACAGCTAGTTGTCAGGCAGGTTTTTTATATATAGGGAGAGATTTCGGTATACCCCATATAGGTATTTTTAATGATTGACATATATACGGGTGGGGGGTATACTGAAGCCATCGGAATCAAATAAGAAATGGATGTGAATCGTATGCCTCCAAAGCAGTCAAGTGAACATAACCAGGCAACCTTCGATATAACCGGAATGACTTGTGCGGCATGTGCTAACCGTATTGAGAAAGGGTTAAACAGGCTGCCTGGCGTTGCCTCGGCTACGGTCAATTTCGCGATGGAAACCGCCCGTGTGGAGTATGCGGGAAATGAAGTGACCGTCGAAGCCATGCAGCGCAAAGTGGAGCAGCTTGGATACGCCGCTGCGGAGCGCGTGGAAAGAACAGACGCAGCGGATCACCCCGAAAGACGGGGGCAGATCAGAAAGCTGATTCTGTCGGCCTTATTATCTCTTCCGCTCATCTGGAGTATGGTCGGCCATTTTTCTTTTACCTCCTGGCTGTATGTGCCGGAGCTGTTCATGAACCCGTGGTTCCAGCTGATTCTGGCAACACCGGTTCAGTTTTATATCGGACGTTCTTTTTATGTCAGTGCCTATAAGGCATTGCGGAACGGCGGCGCCAATATGGATGTGCTCATCGCGTTAGGTACCTCTGCCGCTTATTTCTACAGTCTGTATGCAACCGGCAAATGGGCAGCGGACGGATCGTCGGTTCATCATGGACCAGAGTTGTATTTTGAGACAAGCAGCATTCTTATCACACTTGTCTTGCTTGGGAAGCTGTTCGAGACACTGGCGAAGGGCCGTACCTCGGAAGCGATCAAGTCGCTAATGGGATTAAGAGCAAAAACAGCGACAGTTGTTCGAGACGGACAGGAAATGATCGTACCGTTTGAGCAAGTGATCAAAGGGGATCTTGTTGTTATCCGCCCAGGGGAGAAGATTCCTGTTGACGGCATCGTGATTGAAGGCGCTTCGGCCGTTGATGAAGCGATGCTGACGGGTGAGAGCCTTCCGGTTGAAAAAAATCGCGGTGATTCGGTAATCGGAGCTACGATCAACGGCAACGGTATGCTGAAGGTACAGGCGACGAAGGTTGGAGCGGAAACGGCTCTTGCTCAAATTATCCGTGTAGTGGAAGAAGCTCAAGGTTCCAAAGCGCAAATTCAGCGGGTTGCAGATGTCATCTCGGGTATCTTTGTTCCAATTGTGACGGGGATTGCGATTATTGCTTTTCTGGTCTGGCTAATCTTTATTAAGCCTGGTGACATAACGGCTGCCTTGGAGACGGCTATTGCAATTCTGGTTATCGCCTGCCCTTGTGCGCTTGGTCTGGCAACACCAACCTCCATTATGGCGGGCTCCGGCCGCGCAGCTGAGCTGGGCATTCTGTTCAAGGGCGGAGAACATCTGGAACAGACACATAAGGTTAATGTTGTAATGGTAGATAAAACAGGGACGGTTACGAACGGCAAGCCATCGCTCACGGATCTGGTTGTTGCGAAAGGCATGGCTGAGGAAGAGTTCCTGAGGCTTGTCGGCAGTGCGGAGCAGCTGTCAGAGCATCCTTTGGCTGTTGCGATAGCCGATGGCATACGGGAGAGGGGTATCTCTTTTGCGGCTGCGGAATCGTTTGAAGCCTTGCCAGGCTTTGGGATCCAGGCTGTAGTGGAAGGGAAATCTGTACGAATCGGTACCCGCAGGCTGATGGAGGAAAACGGAATTTATGCGGAAGAAGTATATCCATTGATGGCTGCTCTTGAAGAGGCGGGAAAAACAGCGATGCTGGTTGCCATCAATGGTCAATACGCAGGGATTCTTGCCGCTGCAGACACGATAAAAGACAGCTCTTTATCGGCAGTCCTGCGTCTCAAAGAGCTTGGGATCAAGGTCATAATGGTAACCGGGGACAATGAACGAACCGCACTCGCGATTGCAAGGCAAGCCGGTATTGAACACGTGCTGGCAGAGGTATTGCCGGAAGGCAAGGCCGCGGAAGTGAAAAAGCTGCAGCAGCAAGGCCATATCGTCGCTATGGTAGGGGACGGCATCAATGACGCTCCGGCACTTGCAACCGCCAATATCGGCATGGCGATTGGCACGGGAACGGACGTTGCCATGGAAGCGGCTGATGTAACTTTAATGCGCGGTGATCTGGAAAGCATTCCGGATGCGATCTATATCAGTCGGATGACGATGCGCAATATCAAGCAAAATCTGTTCTAGGCACTTGGCTACAACACGCTTGGCATTCCTATTGCGGCGATTGGCCTGCTTGCGCCTTGGGTTGCGGGAGCAGCGATGGCATTAAGCTCGGTCTCCGTCGTTCTAAATGCTTTAAGACTTCAAAAGCTCCGCGTTAGACGTTAAACAGCGCGGATGTCTGCACTATGATTGGATTAGGAGTTGTCCAATACAACCAAAAGCCGTTATAATAGGCGTATAGAAAAATGAAGAAAGTGGTGCAGCATGGGTCGTAAGTGGAATAACATTAAAGAGAAAAAAGCTTCGAAAGACGCCAACACAAGCCGCATTTATGCGAAGTTTGGTCTTGAGATTTATGTAGCGGCGAAGAAAGGCGAGCCAAATCCGGAGTCCAATGGCGCTCTGAAGTTCGTCCTAGAACGCGCGAAGACGTATAACGTTCCAAAGGCGATTATCGACCGCGCGATTGAGAAAGCAAAAGGCGGCTCGGATGAGCAATATTTCGAGCTTCGTTATGAAGGTTTTGGTCCGGCAGGCTCGATGATCATTGTTGACGCACTGACGAACAACGTGAACCGCACAGCTCCGGAAGTACGCTCGGCTTTCAACAAAGCCGGCGGCAATATGGGCGTAAGCGGATCGGTATCCTATATGTTCGATCAAACGGCGGTTATCGGCGTCGAAGGCAAATCGCTGGATGACGTGATGGAAATTATGCTGGAAGCTGACGTTGACGTACGCGATATCGTGGAGGAAGACGAGTCCGTGATGGTCTATGCAGCTCCGGATCAATTTAATGCCGTGCAAGAAGCATTCAAGAATGCCGGCATTACGGAATTTGTCGTTGCCGAAGTAACGATGCTTGCGCAGAACTTCGTTACTCTTCCTGAGGATGCGGTGGCTTCCTTCGAGAAGCTGATTGATGCTCTGGAGGACCTCGAAGACGTTCAACAGGTTTATCATAACGTTGAATTTGAATAAGGATTACAAGGAAGACGGTCGCCTGATGGGCGGCCGTTTTTTATTTGCGTTGCATTCCTATTGAGGTATATCCAAGTATAGTAGGTAACCTCGAACCAATCTAATGAAAAACATTTCAGTTCTTTTCAACCCGGCGGATGTCCATTAGAATAACGTATGTTGCTGCTCTTAAGGAGAGCACAGCCGTTTAGGTTTGAAAACGCTATTCTAATCTCAGTTATCGAATGGAGGAGCAAAACAATGCAATATCGGAAACTTGGCGGTACAGGTCTGAAGGTTAGTGAAATCAGCTTGGGCAGCTGGCTTACATATGGCGGTTATGTGGAGCGCGAGAATGCGGTAAACGCAATTCGCACAGCATATGATCTGGGGATTAACTTTTTTGATACAGCAAACGTGTATGAACGGGGCGGTGCAGAGGAATTAGTGGGTGAAGCGCTTAAAGCTTATCCGCGCGAGTCCTATGTGCTGGCAACAAAAGTATTCTGGCCGATGGGCGAAGGCCCTAACGACCGCGGTCTGTCCCGCAAGCATGTCATTGAACAGGCGAATGCCAGCTTGAAACGTCTTGGCCATGATTACATCGATATTTATTACTGCCACCGTCATGATGCGGATACGCCTCTTCAAGAAACGCTGCGCGCAATGGATGATTTGGTCCGTTCCGGCAAAGTATTGTATGTAGGGGTAAGTGAATGGCAAGCTTCGCAAATTGCGGAAGCACTTGGCGTGGCGGACCGTTATCTGCTCGACCGCATTGTCGTTAACCAACCGATCTATAATATGTTCGAGCGTTACATCGAGAAGGAAATCATCCCGCTCAGCGAACGTTCCGGCATCGGACAGGTTGTATTCTCGCCGCTTGCACAAGGTTTGCTCACAGGCAAATACACCTCAACAACCGAATTCCCTGCCGACAGCCGTGCCGCCAAGATCGATTGGATGGGTAAAGGCATTACGGAAGAAAAAATAGGCAAAGTCCGCCAGCTGGAAGCCATCGCTGCTGAGCTTGGCATTAGCGTAGGCAACCTCGCGCTTGCCTGGATTCTGCGTCAACCGAATGTAGCGAGCGCACTGGTAGGCGCGAGCCGTCCGGATCAGGTAACCGAGAATGCCAAAGCTTCGGGCATTACCTTGAGCGAAGACGTGCTGACTCAAATTGAATCGATTCTGAAGTAAGATCTGAAGGAGACGTAATAAATGGCTAAAGTCGTAGTTACCGGCGGAAGCGGGATGCTTGGAAGATGGATCGTTAAGCATTTCGTAGACCAAGGTTATGAAGTACTGAACGTAGATACAAGGCAACCGGACGAGCCGCTTTGCCAGACTTTGATTGTAAATCTCGAAGATCTTGGACAGACTTATGGTGCGCTGGCAGGAGCTGACGCTGTTGTGCATATGGCAGCCATTCCTAGGGCAGGCATGGTTCCGCCCGAGGTTACTTTCCGCAATAATGTCATGTCGACTTATAACGTGTTGGAAGCGGCGGCAGGCCTCGGGATTAACAAGGTTGTTATTGCCTCCAGCGAGTCTTCCTACGGCATCTGCTTTGCGGAGCATCCGTTTGGTCCGCAATATGTGCCGATGGACGAGGCTCATCCGCAGCTGCCGCAAGACAGCTATGGATTATCCAAGATCGTTAACGAAGCCACTGCCGATATGTTCCATCGGCGTACCGGCATGCAGGTCGTATCGCTGCGCCTCGGCAATGTGATCCCGCCGGAATGGTACGAGCGCTTCCCGTCCTTCATCCATAACCCGGTGGAGCGGGAGCGAATCCTGTGGAGCTATATCGATACACGTGATGTTGCAGAGGCTTGCGAGCTCGCCATCAAAGCGGAAGGGCTTGGATCCGTCGCGATTAACCTTGCTAATGATGAGTCCAGTATGGATATACCAAGCCGTGAACTAATGGCGGCCCGTTACCCGGAAGTCACAGATTTCCGTGCGCCGCTTGAAGGCCATGAGTCACTTCTGAATAGCGATAAAGCAAAAAAAATGCTTGGCTGGCAGCCGAAATATTTCTGGCGTGAACAGCTGGGCAACTAAATAACCAAAGACCGGCTATCACCTTAAATGATTGGTGAAGCCGGTCTTTTTGTATAGACATGCTTCCGGCGCGAGGAGTATACTTTATAAGCTTACTTTGATTAATTGAACTAGACATAAGAAGGTGCGGCAGCTTGTGAGTTATTTGTTTTTATTCCTGGCGACATTAGCCTGGAGCTTTGTTGGGGTATTGGTCAAGACGGCATCCACGATGGTGGACAGCTCAATAATATCGTTCTGCCGGTTCTTCTTTGGCGTTATTGTGCTCGCGATTTATCTGCTCATGAAAGACGGCAAGATTCAGTTCCGGTACCGTATGAAATGGCTGTGGTTCGGGGCGGCAGGCAAGTCTGCCAATTATATTTTCGAGAACATCGCACTCATGATCGGCTACTCTTACGGCAATATTCTCGTTCAGCCTGTGCAGACCGTCATTCTGTTGTTTGCGGGCAGTGTCATTTTCAAGGAAAAGGTGACCAGGGCAGGCTGGTTGTCCGCCGCATTATGCGTCATCGGCGTTATCGTTGTCGGCTGGAACGGAGTTCCGCTTGACGAGCTGCTGGGCAGCAGCGGATTAACGACCGTTCTATTCACGTTGGCGGGGATAGGCGCAGCTATTCACGTGTTGAGTCAGCGTATGCTTGTGAAGACGATGAATAACGGCAACATGAATTTCTCCGTCTTTTTGCTTGCAACTTTGATGGTGTCTATTCCAATTCCGTTCCAGACGCAAGGATTTACCGGAGTATCAACGGTTGGAGCATGGAGCGCACTTGTCTGCCTGGGTGTGATTACGGGCCTCAGCTTCTTCTGGTTTGCTGAAGCGATGAAGCGGGTGCCGTTCGCCGTTGTGGCGATTGTCGGCAACAGCTCGGTCTTGTTCTCAATCCTGTGGGCCTATATTTTCTTCCGCGACCCGATTACAAGCTATATTATAATTGGTACATTAATCTTTGTTGCTGGCTTCCTGCTTCTTAACTTTTCGGGTCCAAGAAAGAAGACGGTGAAGCAAGAAGACAGCATTGAAGCGGCGCTATAGAATGATTGGAGCGATAATCATGGATCAAGTCAGTGAATTGCCAGCCAAGCTGAGCAAGCCGGCTATGCGTGCATTTACCCATGCCGGCTACCTGAAGCTTGAGCAGTTTGCCGGATTGACCGAAGCAGAGGTGCTGGCGCTGCATGGCGTGGGCCCAACAGCCATCGTGCTGCTTCGTCAGGCACTTGCCGAGAAGGGACTAGCCTTCCGCAAATAAGGAAGAGAGCAGCGACTGCTGCTCTCTTTTTTGCGCGTGCTGTCCATTCAATCGGTGCTGGTAGGACAGACCTGCATCATCGAGCATATCGGAAGCACGTCCGTCCAAGGACTTTCCGCCAAACCGATTATTGATATTGCGCTTGGTGTAGAAGAGCTGGCTCAAGCGGATGCGTTTATTGAACCGCTGATGAGGCTTGGTTATGAGTATGTGCCTAAGGCGGACTTTCCGAACCGGAGGTTTTTCCGTAAAGGGGAATGGCGTAACGGGACTCATCATCTGCATGTTTATGAGGCAGGCAGCGAAGAATGGCAGAATCAGCTGTTGTTCCGGGACTACCTGAAGGCACATCCCCATACACTTAGTGAATACGATAAGCTGAAGAGAGAGCTGGCATTGCTGCACCCTGATGACGGATCACCTATACGGGGCGGAAGGGCCGTTTTATTCAATCCGTTCTTCAATTGGCGAGGCAAACTGTTTCATAATTTGGTCTCCTTCGTTATATATTTGTAAGCATGTGACCATGATGGGTAATGGAGGGGATCCTACATGTTCGTTAGCAATAAGAAAACAACTAAGCTCCAGCTGCGTGTTGCTTCTCAGAGTACCATCCGTACGGCGAGCGGCAGGGAACTGGTTGTTGCAGAAATTAAGACAAATAAACCGATTCCGCCAGCCTCTCATGGTACTGTGCGATTACGCGGCAAACTACAATAATGCACCGTTAGCCCCTATTATTAGGGGCTTTTTGTTGTTGCCTGGAAAACTTTTCATCGAGTATACTGTTATGAGGACGGGAGGGGATTAGACTTGAGAAAATTCGGACAAGCCGTCTTCGGCACAGTTGCCGGGCAGATCATCTTCTGGGTTGTGGTTGGCGTCATGCTTCCCGCCGTGCTGGAAGAGCTCTTCGCCTTGAATGATATGCTGTCCAAGCCTATCAGGCGCTTAGCCGAATGGAAAGCGGACAATACCCTCGAGGGCAGACTGAAATTTATTATATTATTTATTGTATACGCTTCACCTGTAGCTCTAATAGCCGGATTTCTCGCTTCCAGACGCAAATCGGGGGAGAATGCGGCCGTAATGCCTCCATACCGTTCACGCAGTAATTACGAGCGATTAATTGCAGATGTAAAGGAAACGGTCAGCAGCCGGGATGCCACGAGTGAACTCAAAGCTGAGAAAATCAATCTGCTGTTTGATGCCCTGATTGAAGATGTATGCCATCTGTTCCAGGTTCAGCGGTCAGGCGTACGAGCTGTTCTGGTTATTAACAACCGGGGAAGGCATAAGCTGACGAGCTGGCGCTGGGGCCGTGCATGCACGCCGGACCAGGACCGTATGGACTATAAAGCAATCGACAAATTTCTTGAAACCGAGCTGACCTATCCGACATGGGAACAGGTGAAAAGTCATTTTGACCATACGGATTCCGACACGCTTCTCTTTATCCGCAATAGCGGGAAGCTGGGACTGGGCTGTCTGATCGCCATCGAGAATTCGATCGATCTTGAGGCGCATTTGCAGGAATGGGAGCATATCGTAAGGCCCTTTACGATGCTGGGACATATGGACAAGCTGGTACGATTTGTCGTAAACTATACGTAGAGGGAGGCGATTCCAGATGAACTTATTCGATCGACTATTCGGTAGCAAACCCAAGAAGACGCCAGTAAAAATCGTTCGAAAGGTTAAGCATTCGGATAAGCCGGCCTTGACGAATGCCAAGCACGGTACGGTTATATTACGCGGCAAGATTGAAGACGATTATAATTTGGCGAAATAACGATAAGCCCCTTAGCCGGTGTACAAGCGGAGAGGGGCTATTTTTCTGCGTGTCCGAAAGGAGGCTAAATATCGCTTGCAACAGGTGGAAACAAGCTGGCGCTGGGGAAAGCCTGTTAACTTCATGATCCTGGCACTATTCATAATGTATAGTCTAATTATGCTCAAGCTGCTGTTTATCCGGGAGGACTATTACCATTGGAACAAATATAATTACAACATCATCCCGTTTCATACGATCAAATCCTTGATTTATCACCGGGATGCCTATAATACGGATACCTGGGTGAAAAATCTGTTCGGCAACATTGTCCTGTTCATACCGCTTGGCGTATTTATCCCGGTGCTTAACCGCAGGCTGCTTCGTGTGGTCAGATGCCTTCTGGTCATTATTCTTATTCTGTTCCTCGTAGAATCGATTCAGCTGGTAACGAGAGTAGGAAGCTTCGACATTGATGATATTATTCTCAATACGCTGGGTGCAATCATTGGACTATTCTTGATGAGAATCATCACACCCTGGTTAACACGCTAAAGATACAAGAAAAACCGCGCCATCGGCACGGTTTTTCTTGTTTGTCTGCCTCTACTTACTTTTTCAAAATCCCCTCGAAAAACACTTGGAAGGAGAGCAAAAGCTGATCCCCGAAGCCGTCTTTCGATATGCCCATCACCCAATTCAGCATCACGCCCAAATAGATTTGCGTGGCAATACAAGCCATGGTTTGAGCCGGAATCGTTGTGGTAAATTCCCCGGTCTGCTGGCCTTTCTCAAAGACGGGAACAAGATTATCAATGATAAGACAGAACCCGTCCTTGCTTTCTTCGATATTCTGATGGTTAGCGAGCATGCCCTGAATGGATAACAGCAGCATGCTGTGATTCTCAGCCATCGAGTCACCTAAAGTCTTGATCAAAGCCAGGAAGCGGGGAGTGTAGGGACCGGGTTTATCCTTCAGGTTGACTAATTCGTCAATCGTAACTAATTTGTCGAGTTTACCCCGGACATCCTCTTTAGTCTTGAAATAATTGAAGAAAGTGCCCTTCGCAACGCCGGCAGCTTCCGTGATTTGGGCGACGGTAGTGGCTTCAAAGCCTTGTTCGGCAAACAGGCACATCGCCGCTTCAAGTATTCGGTTTTTGGTCTCGAGCTTTTTCTCTTCTCGGTTCACAGCCATCATCCTCCGTTATTGCCTACAGTATAACATATCCATTATGGGAATGGGTCCAATTAATTAATGACCATAAGTACAAGTTTTACTATAGATTTATTCAATTTGAATGAGTAATGGCTCCATAAATCACAATATATAGACCGATTATAAGCAATAATAAAAATGACCAATGGTATAAATTAATGTTGACCAACGGTCATTTTATGGCTATAATCCAAATGACAGAAGTCACGAATGGAGGATACACATGACAAGATCGGTTCTACAAGTGCCGGATGCGAGTACGTTCACCATCAGGTCGATCATCGCACCGCTCATCGCTGTTATTGTTGGTTTATTTATGGTTATTCTGGATGGGACCGCTATGAACGTAGCCTTAAGCGGCTTCATGAAGGAGTTCGGGAAGGACTTGTCCGTCGTTCAGTGGACGACTACAGGTTATGCGCTGGCACAAGCAGCCGTTATCCCGCTCGCCGGATGGTTATCCGACAGGTTCGGGCCGAAACGGATCTTCCTGGTGTCGGTAGGGATGTTTACCGTTGGGTCCTTGCTATGCGCGTTTGCAGGCAATATCGAAATGCTGATCTTGTTCCGCGTAATTCAAGGGCTTGGCGGAGGGATGGTCATGCCGATTGCCTTTGCCATTATTTACAGATTGAGTCCGCCTGAGAAGGTCGGATCCGTTATGGGGATGTTGGGAATCCCGGTTCTGATTGCTCCGGCATTAGGTCCGGTTGTAGCCGGTGTGTTTATTGATTATGCTTCCTGGCACTGGATCTTCCTCATTAATATCCCTCTTGGCATTCTAGGGATCTTTGCCGGCATGCGTACATTGCCGAATATTGAACGACAAGCGGTGAAATCACTGGATATTCCGGGCATTATATTTGGACCGCTTGCTTTCGCGGCATTATCGTATGGGGTAAGTGAGGGGGGAACAAGCTGGACATCGGTTCAGACATTAACCGGGCTGATTGTTGGAGCTGCCGCCTTGTTTATCTTTATCTTCGTTGAGCTTAGGAGCAAGCAGCCGCTTCTGGAGCTGCGGGTATTCCGCTCCAGAGATTTCAGCAAGGGCATTATCGTACAATGGTTTACCCAAATCGCGCTGATGGGGACGTTCTTCCTCATTCCGATGCTGCTCATTCAGGTACAGGGGCATACGGCTACCGAATCCGGTCTCATTATGCTGCCTCAAGCGATCGCCTCCGCAATCTTTATGCCAATCGGGGGCAGGCTGTTTGACCGGATTGGCGCGAGGCCGCTTATCGTCACAGGACTTAGCGTAGTAGGGGGTGCCTCGTTCCTGTTATCGAACATCTCCGCTGATGACGGATTGACGCTTATTCTGATTACCTCCGGCCTGTTTGGAATCGGAATGGGGCTGTCGATGATGCCGATGAATACGTATCTCATATTAGCATCGCCGCCAAGTCTGGTCGGCCGAGTAACGTCGCTCACTTCTGCAGCTCAGCAGGTCATGACGTCGTTTGCGATCGCGGGCCTCAGCACCTATTTGACTACAAAAATTAACGATGCTGTGGAACCGGGGCAAGCACCTGCGGTTCATGCGTTATATCATTCTTATGGAGAGACCTTCCTTGTTGTCGTTGTGATCGCCATTGCGGGTGCATTGCTGGGCTTGCTGCTGCGTAAACCGGTCCGTTCGTCCGATGAAGAGAGGGCAGACGTAGAAGTACCTGTCATGATGGGACACTAATCCGAACGAAAATACCATTTATTTCTGAATTGTTCAGGAATGGATGGTTTTTTTCGTTTACAGGCGGTGCATCTGTATGTTATCTTCAATATATATGTATGCTTTATCGCTATAAAGCGTCTACGCGACATCAGACTACGGAGGGTGCACATGACAGCATTAGAAGGACTGCGATCAGCCATTGATAAGACGGACCAACAGATTATTGCTTTATTGGCACAAAGATTTATCTTTACAGAGGCAGTAGGGGAATACAAAGCGGAACATCAGCTTCATTCACAGGATCCTCATCGTGAAGAGCAGCAGTTCAAGAAAATTGTTGAGCTCTCCGAGCAATACGGCTTGAGGCCCGAATATGCTGTAGACATTTATCGGAAAATTATGGACATCGTTATTTCTAGACATCAAGAGCTTCTTCTTACAGATAAGGCAGTATAAAGCGCTGCGGTTGTAACTTCGGTTACACCGCAGTGTTTTTTTTGTACATATTTCCAGCCCAAATGGAGCAAAATGACAATAACTTAAAAGTTAGGGAGGGTGTCCGAATGACCATCCTCGCGGTTTTTGTCGCTACGGTACTCGGTCTGCTGCTAATGGCAGGCTTGGATGTTCTTGTTTTTAAACAACCATTTGTGCGAGTGTTTGTGGATTTGCTGCCTGTCTTCCCGGACACCTCGACCGTTTTTATGTTTGCAGCTGCGTTTGTGATGGCCGCATGGGTGGATTTCAAGATGACCGACCGCCTGAAGAAGAAATTCGGCAAACAATCCAATAAGCAAGGGAGTGAGGAGAACCGTGACGCCAAGCAAAGTTAACCCGGTGGATACGTTCACGCTGCAGCTCGTTTTTTTGCTGAGTACATCGATTATATTCGGAACGCCTAGTGTGGTTCCGGACTCGTGGCTGGTTGGACTTGTCGCGTTTTTCCCGGCATGCCTCTTTATTGTCTTGTATAGCGCCATGTTATCGTCGCAGCATGATTTGGGGCTTTATCCGATGCTGGAGAAAGCCTGGGGGAAAATCGCAGGCAAAATGTTTGTACTCCTCTATGCCATTTATTTCTTATACATTGCAGCCCGTAATATCCGGGATATGATCGAGCTTGTGATGAGTGCTTTGCTGCGCATCACCCCCGTACCGATTCTGACATCACTGTTTATCATGTTAATTGCATATACGGCTTTAGGCGGGATTAAAGCCATCGCACGCTTCGCATCGCTGATCTTATGCATTGTCCTGCTGATGCTCGTTACACTAGCCGTCTTTTTAATGTTCAGCAGCTCGATCATCCTGGAGCAAATGCTTCCGTTCTTATCGAAAGGCATGTGGCCGGTTATCCAATCCGCGTTTACCCATTCACTCTGGTTCCCCTATGGAGAGATCATCGTTTTTCTTGTTTTCCAGCCGGAGCTTGGCGGAGCGAAGGGGTTTCGGAAAATAACGTTATATGCCTTCATTAGCGCGTGCATAATTCTGACCATTTCAGATCTGCTTCAGATCTGGTCGCTAGGGATCGAGAGCAAGAAGTACTCCGTATTTGCCTTGTTGGATGCGGCGCGGCTTATCAACATTGCCAATATTATTACCCGGATGGATGCCGTGGTCGCGCTGATCATCATTTTTGGTACGCTCTTGAAATGCTCTGTCTTTCTATTCGCCTGCACGGAGGGGATCGCCCGCATTTTCAAGGTGAAAACGGGTAAGTTAACGTTTCCTCTTGCTCTGGTCGCAGGTGCATTCTCGATTCTAGTCACTCGGAATAGCGCCGAGCATGTAACCGAGGGATTGAAGTACGTTATTTATACCATGCATATCCCTCTTCAACTGCTGGTACCGTTATTGACGCTGATACTGCTTCGAATCCGTTACCGGAAAGGGGCTGCCACATGAGTACGGAAGAACAAAGCCTTACCGGCGAACAGATGAACAGTTTGGAGAAAGTAAAAAAGCAACTCAAGCAGGTTTTTGGTGAAACGACGGACCTTGCGGTCGAACCCGTTGATGTCGGGCAGTACAAGGGGCTTATGTGCTATTTGACGACAATGACAAACTCCGCTTTTATTATGGAGCATGTCGTGAAGAAGCTGGCCATGTCTGAGCATAAGGAGCCGATAAGCAAGGAGGAGACCTTCCAACAGCTCGAGATCAGCGCTTACTCCGGGCTCAGTCATCAAACCTTGCAGAATATAGACGATGTGATGTTCAAAATCGTGCTTGGGAATGCCGCTATCTTCATTGAGGGATGCGCGCAAGTCCTTGTTCTTGATGTCAGAACTTTGAACTCCAGATCAATTGAGGAGCCTTCGACGCAAAATGTCGTCCGCGGGCCAAAGGAAGGCTTTACGGAATCGGCCGATACCAATATGAGTCTGATCCGCAGACGTTTTAACAATGTGAAGCTCCGCTTTGAGAAGTATGAACTGGGTTATTTGACGCATACCGCTGTCTATATGGCTTATCTGGATGGTGAGGTGGACGAGGAAATACTGAAGCAGGTGAGGGAAACGCTGAGCAGCTCTCACATAGACAGTCTATTTGATTCCGGACGGATCGAAGAGATGTTTCATTCCAAGGGGAAAGGCATTCAGTTGTTTCCGACGGTCTATAGCAGCGAACGCCCGGATGCGGTGTGCAGTTGCATGATTAATAAACGGATTGCTATCATTGTTGACGGAAGCCCGTTTGTATTAATTGTTCCGACGATTTTCCCTGATTTCTTCCAATCTCCCGAGGATGAATATCAATGGGTTGTCATTGGTGTGTTTTCCCGTTGGCTCCGTTACTTCGCTTTTGTACTGTCGCTTATTGTACCTGCTCTCTACATTGCGGTAACCAGCTATCATCAGGAGCTTATTCCAAGCGTTCTGCTGACCAGTATTGCAGCGCAGAGGGAAGGGATACCCTTTCCAGCCAGTATTGAGATCCTTCTCATGGAGATTACCTTTGAGATTCTTCGTGAAGCGGGTACACGCATGCCTCGTCTAGTCGGACCAACGATCTCGATTGTAGGGGCCCTTGTCCTCGGGGAAGCAACGGTTCAAGCGGGGGTTGTCTCCAACATTAATGTGATTGTCGTATCGCTCACGGCGATATCCGGCTTTGTTGCACCTATCTATACGTTTGGCTCCAAAGTGAGGTTTTTCCGGTTTGGTCTAATTCTGCTCAGCTCTCTAATCGGGTTGTATGGGCTTGTACTGGGCTGCTGCCTGCTGATGGTACAGCTGACAAGGATTGAATCCTTTGGCGTGCCTTACATGTCTCTATTCTCCCGGTGGGATAAGAGGAGGGTCACATGAAAACCTGCCGTGTCTTCCTTGTTCTTATTCTATGTACAGCTGTAGTGCTGGGTGGTACGGGGTGCTGGGATCAAACCGAGTTGAACAAGGCATCCATGGTGACCGGAATGGCACTGGAGCCCGGGGATAATATGAAATATAAGGTGACCTTTGAAATTGTCAATGCCTTGGAGACCGATCCGAACAAAGGGGGAAAAGGGGGGACGCCTACCGTCATTTTCTCGAAGGAAGGAAATTCGATAGCTGAAGCTACTCAGAGAATTAATGAAAATTTAGAAAGGATGATTCTGATTTCTCATTTCCGGGTCATCATTATTGATGAAAGGCTTGCCCGCAAAGGGATCAATCAGTTTATGGATGTGTTGCAGCGGAACCGATATGTCCGTGAGGATGTGATCGTGCTGGTGGGGAAGGGAGCTCCGGCGTCAGATTTCCTGAAGACAGTATATGCAAGGGGACTATATGCGGGGTATAAAATACAAACGCAGGTTGAGACCTACCGGAAAGTATACGGAGGTGTTCCGAGGAGCCATTTATTCGATATTGCACAAGCTTTGCTAACCGAAGGACGTGGGCTGCTGCTCGGGGCCATTACAATATCGGGTGATGTTGAAAAAAGTGAAAGTCTTGACGCCATTAAGACGATCTCTCCGGCGGCTGTTGTCAAGATGGCAGGGGCAGCCGTATTTCGAGGCGATAAGCTGATCGGATATTTGTCGAATGAGCATACCCGAATGGTCATGCTGGCAGGTGATTATGTGAATAACACTTTGTTTGCGATTCCTGGACCGGGAGGCAAGCAAACAAGTCCCGGTGGCATTGATGTTCAGTTCTACCATATGCACGCTCATATGCATGTCAAGATGAACGGCGACAAGCCGAAAATAGTGGTTAATATCCAAGGGGACGGAAAAATCACAAGCATTGACCGCAACATGAAGCTGACGACGATTAAAGGCTACGAAACGATTGAGCAGATGACCTCCAATTACGTCAATGAACAGATGCAAGAGACGGTTAGTTATGTTCAAAAGAAATTTGGGCTAGATGTGTTTGGCTTTGGCCAGCATTATTACCGCTATCATTTCCGCAAATTCAAACCGATCGCGAAGGAGTGGAATTCGTTGTTTACGAGAGCGGACGTAGAAGTGAAAAGCAATTTCACATTAAGGCGTCCTGATCTGAAGACTCAGAAGGTCGAGAAAGAACAGATCGGGCCATAAGAGAGACCATGAAAGACCAACAGCAGTTGGTCTTTCATGCGTTTGCGAGGCTATAGATTGATTGCCGCCATGATGACCGCGGAAGTCCAGATGAGGATTGCCGACAGTTTGTTCATTATTTTCATCAGTCTCCCGCTTGTATCCAGCTTGCCTAGCAATCGACCGGCAGAGGCGAGAGAGAAAAACCAGAGCCACGAAATGATAATACAGGCCAAGGTGAACATTCCTTTTTCCAGCCCGCTGTAATGCAAGGAGCTTGTACCGATTACCCCAATCGTATCCATGATGGCATGTGGATTAAAGAGGGAGACCGAGACGGCCAGCATGATCTGTTTACGGGGAGAGTATCGCTCGTCTGTCGCTTGCAGCCTTCCTGCAGAACGCCAGGTCGCCCATCCGATGTAGGCAAGGAAGATAACCCCGGCTGCAATAAGAATGGTTTTGAGGACGGGGACGTTTATAATAAGAACAGAGACTCCAAGAATCGCCATCAGAATGAGCACCGTATCACATAACGCCGCAGCAATGACGACGGGCAGGGTCATGCGGAATCTGGGCTGCAGCGCGCCTTGGGAAAATATAAATACGTTTTGCGCCCCGAGGGGCAGAATCAAACCGATGGCAAGCAATAAACCATGCAGGAACGGCAACGGTAACACAGCCTTTCAATGTTGGAAATATGGTCTCATTGTATAGGGTTAACCTGGCGTTGTCGCCATCCAAACGGCTGGTTGTCAGCCCAACCAAACCAATGTCAAGCGTAATGGGGGAAACCGATGAAGTTTGAAACCAATTGGAGGCCGGTCAGAGACAATGGAATACCGCTGTACCGGCAAATCATAGACTATGTCCGGGACAAAATCGAACGTGGAGAATGGCCGCCAGGCAGCCGTATTCCTACAGAGAGAGCCATTGCGAAAGCTTTTGACGTGAATCGGAGCACGGTTGTACAAGCCTTCGCGGAGCTTGCGGCAGAAGGTCTGATTGTTGGGAAGAGCGGGAGCGGGACAATCGTTGCTGCCATAATGGGCGATCAGAACATACCCAAGCTGCCGGACTGGGAATCTTACGTGAAGACGGGGGTTCATCGGCCCAACCAACGTACGATTCAGGATATTAACCATGCAGAGTTTATCCCTGACATTATCCGTCTAGGTACGGGTGAACCTTCGCCGGATCTCTATCCGCAAGCGATGGAGAGAATTTTGCTGCAGATGCCATCACAGATGAAGGATTTTGGCTATCCTGAGCCACGTGGGCTTTATACCCTTCGCGAGGAAATAAGCAGGCATATGGCTCAATATGGCGTCAAAGTATCTCCGGATTCGGTTCTTATCGTATCCGGTGCTCTTCAAGCCCTGCAGCTCATCGCACTTGGTCTGCTTAAGAACGGTTCCTCCGTGTTAACGGAATCACCGTCCTATCTGCAGTCGCTTCAGGTCTTTCAATCTGCCGGAATGAGCATGTCCGGTCTGCCGATGGATGAAGAGGGATTGGCCGTGAAGGGGCTGGAGCATTACGCAAGAAGCGGGAAAGGAACGATTCTCTATACGATTCCAAGCTTCCATAATCCTACGGGTACGGTCATGTCCGACAAGAGAAGGCATGAGATCTATCAATTGTGCGTGCAGCAAAAGCTCCCGATGATGGAGGATGATGCTTATCGCGATCTTTGGCTGGATGAGCCGTCGCCTCCGCCGATCAAGGCACTGGATCAGAACGGGCTTGTCCTGTATATCGGAAGTATGTCGAAGACATTAAGTCCCGGGCTGAGAATCGGCTGGGTGATTGGACCGGAGCAGGTTATCCATCGGCTTGCGGACGTGAAGATGCAGTCGGACTATGGAGCGAGCACCTTATCCCAGTGGACGGTCATGCAATTTCTTCGGCAGAGGCAATATGGGGAGCATTTGGACTTTGTCAGGAAGGAGCTTCGGACCCGTCGTTCCTATATGCTTCAGCTGCTGGAGCATTATTTGAAGGGAAAGGCAGAATGGAAGGTGCCTGGCGGAGGGTTTTATATTTGGCTTAAACTTAATAGCGGTATATCCATCCCGGCATTATTCGAAGCCGCCCTTAATAATGGGGTATTGCTTAATCCCGGTTATCTCTATGACAAAACGGATCAGGAACATCTGCGGCTGTCCTATTCGTATGCCACATTGAAGCAGATGGAGAAGGGTATTCGGCAGCTTGCAACCAGCATTCCTTGAAGACAAGGAATGCTGGTTTTTTGTTTGAAATTTCCATCTAGGAGAGCAAACTTTTTGGGGGGCTGTTGCGTCTTGAATACATAGCAATTATTTAATAAGTAAGGGACGGAAGCAGCAATGGAAGACAACATGAACAGCAAGAAACGTTATATGCCAGGAATAGACGGATTACGGGCTTTATCGGTGCTCGCCGTTATCGCGTACCATCTGAACATGAAGTGGGCGCAAGGGGGATTAATAGGAGTTGCCATCTTTTTTGTCATCTCCGGATACCTCATTACCGATCAAATCTTAATCCAGAAACAGCGTTACGGTAAGCTAGACCTCAAGGACTTCTGGATAAGAAGGGCTCGCAGGTTACTTCCCGCGATGTTCTGTATGCTGCTGTTTGTTGCCATATGGCTGTTGTTCCTCGATCCCAATAGATTGAACCATTTGCAAGGTGACTACTTATCTTCCATATTCTACTTTAACAATTGGTGGCTTATCTTTCATCAGGTCTCGTATTTCGAAAGTTTTGGTCCGCCGTCCCCAATCGGTCATTTATGGTCCTTGTCCATTGAAGAGCAATTTTACCTGATATGGCCGCTGTTCCTGCTCTTGACTCACCGCCGCGGTAAGCTGTTTATCCTCATTCTTGGGGCAGCAGTCGCATCGGCATTGGCCATGGCTTTTCTGTATGTACCCGGTTCCGACCCAAGCCGCGTTTATTATGGAACCGATACCCGCATGTTTGGTCTCTTGATTGGAGCTGCGCTTGCTGTTATATGGCCAAGTAATAAACTTAATGCAACCGTTTCAAAAGCTTCCCGGTATACGATGGATATTCTTGGCGGTGCCGGTCTGATCGTACTTATCGTCATGATGTACCGAATGAATGAATATGATGCTTCGTTATACAGGGGCGGATTTATTGGTTTGTCTATTCTGACCGCTATTGTGATCGCTGTACTTGCTCATCCTGCAGGCTTGCTGGGCAAAGCAATGGGAATCCGTCCGCTCCGCTGGATTGGCGTTCGTTCCTACAGCTTATATATTTGGCATTATCCCGTTATTATCTTGACTAATCCGTCTAACCAGGCAAGTCATCCAAACGTACTTCTGATTGTCGTACAGCTTGCGGCAAGCTTTGTACTGGCAGCATTATCCTACAAATTTGTAGAGGAACCGCTGCGCCGCGGCTCGCTTCGGGAGAAGCTTCGGAATGTATTATCCGTCAGATGGCTTGGTGTACAGCCACTAGCACTTATTATCATTATTCCTTTATTGCTCGCACCTAGCACGTTCGGAAATTACCTGCTGAAGGCCAAACCGGCATCTGTACCGGTTGCTTCTCAAGACAGTGACAGCAAGCCTGATTATAATGTGCAGCCGCCAACCCAAACGCCAAACGGTGGGGGTAAAGAGGATGATCAGACCGTCGATAAACCCATTCAAGAGAATGAGACGACGCCTGATGTCAGTAACGCTCATGAGAATACAAATCACACGGGTACGGGTAAACCGTCTAAAGAGCCAGACCATACCGTTAAGCCGGAACATACGCCGGAGCCGTCCAAGGAACCGTCAACGGAACCGTCAACAAAGCCTTCAACGGAACCGTCAACACCGCCATCATCCGAACAACCTGCGGGCGGGGAGGAGGGCGCCAATGAAGAGCCGGATAAGGACTTGGCGGACCAGACTCCGCCGCCAGAGACAACGAAACCTCCCGTGCATCAATCCGGCAAAGGCATTACCGTTATCGGCGATTCCGTCATTCTGGATGCTGCGCCGTTTCTGGAGAAACATCTTCCAGGCATTGTGATTGACGGGAAAGTCGGACGTCAGATGAGGCAGGCACAGGAAGTTATTGATCAGTTGAAGGCTGACAATAAACTGGGCAGCACGGTTGTTATTGAGCTGGGCACGAACGGTGCGTTTACAAGCAAGCAGCTCATAGCTTTGATTCAGTCCTTGGATAAGGTAGACCATATCTACCTCGTCAATACGCGGGTTCCGCGGAATTGGCAGGATGCGGTGAATAAAATGATTCCTAAAATTGCCAAGGATTTCAGTCATGTCACCGTAGTAGACTGGTATTCTGCAAGTGAAGGGAAGGACGAATATTTCTCCAAAGATGGCGTTCACTTAAAGCGGGAAGGCGCTGAGTTTTATGCGGCTATGCTTATGGATGCTATCGCAAAGTGACCATATATAGAGAAGGGTATGCCGGCCATGAACAGAAAGACCGATCAAATACTGACGGATTGTATAACGGAGAACAAAGAAAACATTTACCGGCTGGCATATAGCTATGTCAAAAACAAAGAGGATGCACTCGATATTGTGCAGGACGCGATTTATAAAGCGATGACAAGTATCGAGCTGTTGAAGGATAAAGCGGTAGTCAAGAGCTGGTTCTACCGTATTGTCATCAATACCTCTTTGGATTTCTTACGCAAACATAAGAGAGTACATTCCATGGAGCAGGAAAAGCTGGAATTTTACGCAATGGGTACGGAAGATTCGTACACGGACATTGATCTGGCCAGAACGCTCGAGGATTTGCCCTCTAAATACCGGGAGGTTGTTGTCCTTCGTTATTTCGAAGATTTGAAGATTGAAGAGGTAGCGGACGTGCTTCACGAGAATGTCAATACGGTCAAAACCAGGCTCTACCAGGCGTTAAGGCTGCTTCGCGTGAAACTGAAGGATACTTCCTTAAAGGAGACTAAGTAATGAATGATATACTGGAGCATCTTCGAAAGGAGTACCAGTCGGTGCCCATTCCGGAGGAGCTGGACCTGCTCGTTAACCGTTCAATCAAGGAAGCCTTGCGTACACGCAAAGTGAAGCGTCTGAAGGTGAAAGGGATGACGGCAGCGGCAGCTATTCTTGTATTTCTGATTGCCATAAATGCCAGTACAACGGTTGCGAATGCTTTTTCCTCTATACCTGGCGTCGAACGAATTATAAAGGTCCTTACGCTGCAAGAATTCAAGGTGAAGGAATCGAATTACGATGCAGACATAAAAGTCCCGGCGATTACCAACATGGAAAACAAAGAGCTGCAGCTTGGATTGAATCAGAAGTATTTGGACGAGAGTAAAGCGTTGTATGACCAATTCCAGGCTGAGATTGAAGAACTGAAGAAGCAAGGTCTAAACGACGCACATGTCGGTGTAGATGCCGGATATGAAGTGAAGACGGATAACGATACGATATTCTCGATCGGCCGTTATATCGTGCAGACAGCGGCATCTTCATCCACGGTGATGCAGTTTGATACCATTGACAAGAAAAATCAGAGACTGATTACGCTGCCGATGCTGTTCCAGGATGAACAGTATGTTAAGCAAATAAGCGACAATATTATTGCCCAAATGAAAGAGCAGATGAAAGGCGATGACAACAAGATCTATTGGATTGCCGGAGCAACGGACTATATCTCGATAGAGGAATCGTTCTCGTCGATAAAGAAGGATCAGAGCTTCTATATCAACAAGGACGGCAAATTGGTTATCGTCTTTAATAAATATGAGGTTGCTCCGGGCTCTATGGGCATAGTCGAGTTTGTCATTCCAACGGAAGCGATTGAAGGCGATCTGGTGAGCCACAACTATATTAAATAAAGCCAACGGCAGAGGGACTTTAGTTCCTCTGTTTTTGTTTTCCAAAGAGTCGAAATTCCTGATTTTGGTGACAAAACGGAGCGCGAAATGGTAAAATACAGCCGATAAAGTTAAAGCGAAGGGACAAGTCCAATGAAACTTCATTCCAATATCATTCTAATTACAGGCGGTGCGTCAGGCATCGGACTGGAGCTTGCCGGCCGCTTGCTTGAAATGGGCAATACGGTTATTATATCCGGCCGTGATCAGGCCAAGCTTGAGCGAGCGAAAATACAATATCCGGAGCTGCATACGTTCGCCTGTGATGTTACGGATCCTGAAGCGATTGCTGAGCTTCACAGCCGCGTATGCGCACAGTTCCCGGGGCTTAATATGCTTGTTAATAATGCCGGGTTAATGCGCAAAATCAACCTGCAGACCAAAGAGATCGATCTGATCGACATTAACCGCGAGATCGAGACGAACTTGAGCGGTCCGATCCGCATGGTAAATCAATTCCTGCCTCAATTAATAAATCAGCCCTCTGCCGCCATTATGAACGTGTCGTCGGCACTTGCTTTTGTTCCTTTCGCGATTTCGCCAGTATACGGCGCGACAAAAGCCGGCGTTCATTCTTATACCCGATCCTTGCGGGCTCAGCTTAAGAATACAACCGTTCGAGTATTTGAGCTGGCACCTCCATTAACGAAAACGACGCTTGTAGATGCTTTTGAGGTGAATGATATGAAGGGCAGCGTGCCGATGGAGGTCGCGAAGCTTGTGGATGATGTGATCAAAGCCATGGAACGGGATCAGCTTGAGATTCGTCCAGGCCAAAGCAATCTGCTCAAGATAATGAGCCGATTGGCGCCAAATTTTATATTCAAGCAAATGAGTAAATCGGTTGATGCCATGCTGGCCGATTCCGGCAAATAAACAAACAAAAGGCCCCGTGAGGGGCCGTTTTGTTTGTTTTAGCTTTCTTTTTTATCACGATAACCGCCGTGAACAGGACCGCAGCCGCTGCTGCCACCAAAAATACCACAGCTGCAAGCAATAATGACCAACAAGATGAACAGGACAAGAATGAAACCGGAAGAAGCCATTAAGAATAAAACCTCCTAGTAATTTAGAATACACTATAGATTATGCTTCTATGTTATGAATTGCTTGGACCAATACCCGCTAGATAGAAGACTATTTCCAACTGACCTTAGAGGATCAATAACCTTGATAGATAGATGACCTGTCGCGCAAACGAACAAAAGACCCCTGAGGAGGGGTCTTTTGTTATTATATTTTTAGAGAAATAACTTTTGTCCGCAATCATGGAGGCATGATGCTTCAGTTATTAGTAGTAACCTTTACCTGTACCTACGCCTCCAACTTGTGGGCCGCAACCGCCGCCCCAACCGCCTACAAAACCACAACCGCAGACGATGATCACCAGCAAGATGAACAACACAAGAATTGATCCGACGTTATTGAAACCATGACCAAGTCCTGACATATTCACAACACCTCCTTACGTCTGGAGTATACTTTAATATATGTATGGGGAGGGGAAGTGCTTGGGTATTTGCCCCCGAGGCATTTGACCAATTCCATTTGCCCCTCCAGGCTAAGTGTTACGTAAGTGAATATGCGTACGGACGGGGTATTTCTTTCCGCTTGCTGTCGTGCCTTACGTATTACACCAGCTTCTTCCGGACAGCGCCGGAGATGAGGTCGATGATCGTGATCATAATAACGATCCCGAGCAGGATAATGCCAACCCGGTCCCAATGACGGGTGTTTAGGGCGAAGATAAGCGGAGTGCCGATTCCGCCTGCTCCGATGAAGCCAAGGATTGTCGCGGAGCGGATGTTAATCTCAAATCGTAATAAGCTGATTGACAAGAAGCCTGGAAGAACCTGCGGCAGTACGGCGAACCACAGAAGTTGAAGGCGATTGGCTCCTGCCGCCAGGAGTGCCTCGGATGGTCCGCGGTCAATATTCTCAATCTCTTCCGCATACAGCTTGCCAAGCATGCCGACCGAATGAAGGCCAAGGGCAAGAACACCTGCGAAGGAGCCGGGGCCAACAGCCTTGATGAAGAGTAGGGCCATAACAAGCTCCGGGAAGGTGCGGACGAAGCTAAGTGTAACCTTTCCCGTACCGGAAACTGGACGGAAACGGTTTATATTCGTAGCAGCCCAGAATGCGAATGGAATACTTACGAGAGCGGAAATAACGGTCCCGAGTACAGAGATAGCAAGGGTGTCGAGCAGACCGCGCAGCAGATCTTCGCCTTCGGGGAGATAGACATAGTCCCAATCCGGTGCGAACAGTCCTCTTGCGATCGACTGAATAACTGTTCCTGCGGTTTCCTTTATACCGGTGAACGGAATTCCGCTGAAGGCCCAGATATATACGGCAAGAAGGGCGATATAGACAAGCCAGCGATACGGGCTTTTTCTAGGTTTAGTGATCATAACTTGATTCATAGCAGTTTCTCCCTCAGCTTTGTGCCCGCATAATCAATAAGCAGAACGACGGCTAACGTAAAGAGGATAATGACACAGGTCTTGTCATACTCTAGAAAGCCAAGTGTAGCCTCGTAATAAAGACCGATGCCGCCTGCGCCAACCAGTCCCAGTACAGCAGCTGCGCGAACATTAATTTCGAACGTATATAGAACAAAGGACATGAAATTCGCTTGAATTTGCGGTACAACGCCGTACACGATTCTTTGAATATAATTCCCGCCGGCAGCCGTCAGCGCTTCAATCGGACCGCGGTCAATGGTCTCCAGCAGTTCATACGTTAATTTGGAGATCAAGCCAACGGTGAATACCGTCAAAGCCAGGATGCCCGGCACGGGGCCAAGTCCAAATACGGATACGAAAATGGCGGCAAGAAGCAAATCCGGTATCGTTCTGACCAGGTTAAGGAGCAGGCGGGACAGGTGGTACAGCCAGCGGCTCGGCGCCAGATTGCTGGCACATAACAAGGTAACCGGGATCGCGACTATAGTACCGATCGTTGTGCCTATGAGTGCCATCCGGATCGTTTCCAGCATGCCGTGCACGATATTGTCGAAGTAGCTCCAGCGCGGGGGGAACATTTGCTTCAGCAAATCCATCATGTTTGGCATTCCCGTGAACAGCTCAGCAAATGAGGCGTCGGTTTGTCTGCTGCTTCCCCAGATCAGTGCCAGGATCAGGACTGCGGTCAAATAATGCTTGATTCGGCCCGGCGGCTTAGGTCTAGCTGATTGGTTATGCACATTCGTTTCCATCTTTATATGTAAGCTCATACGACAGCCTCATCAAGCAGCTCATCCTGACCAAGAGGACGGCCGTAAATTTCGGCAAACCGTTCATCTGTGGCCTCGGACACAGGGCCGTCAAAGACAACTTCACCGGCACGCAGCCCAATAATGCGGGTGGCATAGGTTCTGGCCAGATCGATAAAATGCAGGTTAACAATGGTTGTAATGCCCAGCTCCAAATTAATCTTCTTCAGATCGTCCATGACCTGCTTGGTCGTTAACGGATCTAGAGAGGCGACCGGCTCGTCTGCCAGAATGATCTTGGCTTCTTGGGCAAGAACACGAGCAATCGCCACGCGCTGCTGCTGCCCGCCTGACAGCTCATCCGCCCGAGAGTAGGCTTTCTCCGCGATATTAACCCTGCTTAACGCTTCGAAAGCCAGCTCAATGTCCAGCTTCGGAAAACGTCCGGTTAACGTTCGAAGCGTGGAGTGATAGCCGACCCGTCCGGCTAATACGTTCCGAATAACGGAGGATCTCTTAACCAGATTAAAGCTTTGGAAAATCATGCCGATATTCCGCCGGATCAGCCGAAGCTTTTGGCCTTTGGCTTTCGTAATGGAATGACCGTTAATGATAATTTCTCCTTCAGAAATATCATGAAGACGGTTAATAGAGCGGAGGAGGGTGGATTTGCCTGCGCCGGACAACCCGACAATAGCGACAAATTCGCCCTCCTGTATGGTCAGATTAATATCATTTAACCCTTTGGTTGCATTCGGGTAAATTTTCGTCACATGGCGAAGCTCGATCATGAGTATCATCCTTTTTGATAGTTTCGGATAACGGCACAAGCCAGTACAGGCCGCAGGCGGCGTTGTACTGGCTTGTCCGAAGCCTGAATGGGCAACAGAAGACAGGTACTACTCGGTTTTAACTTTTTCGTTATACTGGCGAACGATATCAAACACGCTGTCATCCGACTTCACGTAGCCTTGATGCGAGTAAACGTCGAAAATAATTTGATGGCCTTCGGGATCAGTGCCGATATCGATAAAGGCTTGTTGAATCTTTGCAACCCAATCTGCATTCATATCCGAGCGAACGCTGATTGTATCGTTAGGGATTGGTTCCGTAAATGCAAGTACACGTGTATCTTCAAATACTTTTGGATAATCCTTCGATACGATGGTACGTGCATCCTGGAAAATAGCAGCGGCATCCACGTCGCCGTTCAGTACGGCAAGTACGCCTTGATCATGGCCTTTGACCGTAATCGGCTGAACGTCTTTGAGCGGATCAAGTCCTGCATCCATCAGCGAAGCTGCAGGCCACACATAACCGGCAGAGGAAGTAACGTTCTGGTAAGCGATTTTCTTGCCTTTGAGATCGGCAACGGATTGAATCGGCGAATCTTTCTTCACGATAATCATCGATTTGTAGTTATCCACCAAATCGGTTGTAGGAGCGCCGGTAGCGTCATCCACGCCAAAACGCTGCGCTTGCAGCATAACTTCGGCAGCGCCTTTTTCTTTCGCCAGAACATAAGCCGTTGGAGGCAGGAAGCCTACATCAACCTTTTTCGATGCCATAGCTTCAATAATGGTGTTGTAGTCAGTCGATACGCTGACCTTAACCGGGATGCCCAGCTTATCACTCAGCAGCTTTTCAAGCGGCTTTGCTTTGGCTTCGAGTGTATCCGCATTCTGCGAGGGTACAAATTGTACAGTCAGCTCAGTTGGCACATAGCCTTCCGGAGCTTTGCTTTCTTCCGGGGATGGTTCAGTTGATGCAGTGTTCGATGGACTAGCTTCATTACTGCTTGCAGCGTTATTGCCGTTGTTCGTGCTGTTATTGCCGCAGGCGCTCATCAGCAGCGTTAGCAATAACAGTGGTAAGACGATTAGATGCAGTTTCTTCAATTCCAAACCCTCCAAATATTTCTATTTTTTAATACCTGTCCACTATAGGGAAGTTCTATTAACGGGAGGTCAAAGAGGAGATAAGTATTTGTAAATGGTTATAAAGTCATATCTTGGATAATAGGTCTCTGTTACAATGACGCTAGAATTCTTAGAAGCTCGGGAGGTCAGACAATGAATAGGGAGACCATGCAATGCGTAATTTTGGTCACAAGCGATATACATGGCTATATTCATCCTTTGGATTATCGGACAGGGGAAGAGACTTCATCGGGACTTGCCAAGCTGGCAGCATTGATCAAAGAGGAGAGGAAAAAGTCTCCGGAACTGTTGCTCATTGATAATGGAGATATGCTGCAAGGTTCGCCATTTGCGGCCTATGCTGCCGCTTACGGTGCGAAGGTTCATCCTTGTATTGAAGTGATGAATGGGCTTAGCTATGACGCTGCAGTGCCCGGGAACCATGAGTTTAATTTTGGACTTGCCAAGCTTCGGTCAGCGGTGTCCGGGTCTGAATTTCCTTGGCTGGCTGCCAATATCGTATCTGAAAGGGAGCCGGCTTTTGGGAAGCCTTATCTGGTGAAGTCGATAGGCGGTAAACTAAAGGTGGCTATTCTTGGCGTAACAACCCATTATATTCCTTATTGGGAGAACCCAAGTCATATTGCAGGACTGGCGTTCCTCGATGCTCTTGAATCGGTCAAGGAGTGGGCAGCTTACATACGGAAGCATGAACAACCGGATCTGCTGATTGTCAGTTATCATGGAGGGTTTGAACGTCATCTGGATACCGGTCAAGCGACGGAGCGGTTAACCGGCGAGAATCAGGCCTATGCCATCTGCATGGAGGTGCCGGGGATTGATGTCCTTATAACGGGTCATCAGCATCGTTGTCTAGCGGGTGAATGGAATGGTGTTGCCATTGTGCAGACGGGATGTAATGGTCAGGCTTTGGGGCAAATAACGGTTGATGCTCAGCGGCAAGAGGGACGCTGGGAGGTTAGCGGGAAGACTGTCCGTCTGCTCGAGCCCGGTTTGCATATAGCAGCAGACGAACAAGTGATGGCTCTTACGGAGGAAGTGGAGCGCAGGACTCAAGAGTGGCTGGACCAACCCATCGGCAGGACGGAAGGGAAACTGTTAATTGAGGATCCTTTTGAATGCCGGAAGGCACCACATCCATTCGTGCAATTCATCCATCAGGTCCAGATAGAGGCTACCGGTGCGGAATTATCGGTTGCGGCCCTGCTCAGCGAAGAGTCAAGAGGCTTTGAGGCGATCATCACCATGAGAGATGTGCTGTCTGCTTTCGTGTATCCGAATACACTGCGTGTATTGCGATTGACAGGTGAGGATATTAGGTTGGCATTGGAGCAGTCTGCGGCTTATTTTGACCTCGGACAAGATGGACGGCTGAAAGTAAGCGAGGATTATCTTACACCTAAAGCACAGCATTACAATTACGACATGTGGTCAGGAATTGAATATGACATTGACTTGTCATTCCCTGTTGGCGAACGCATTACGAGACTTACCCGAAATGGCGAGGAGCTTTACAGGGACGCCGAGTATACGGTTGTTATGAACAGTTACCGTGCAGGAGGGGGCGGTAATTATGATATGTTCCGCGGTAAGCCGATCCTCTATGAAGGCGCAGCGGATATGGCAGAACTGGCAGCTGAATATATTCGTTCTCGAGGCATTATTAAGGCTATGGATACAGACAGTTGGCAGATTATTTGGTAGAAGTATTGATAGAAGCCTGCTCTACACCAAGTAGAGCAGGCTTCTTTTTTATAAAGGTAAAGGAAAACGTTTCAATGTGAACAATACGAACATTAAAAGAATAAATTTCTAAAAAGGTCTTGAAAAGCATGAATTTCATGTTATATTAGATAACATCAAGTTGAAACGAAGCATGTGAGCTTACCTCGCGTGAGATTAAACAATTGAATAGCCAATTGTTCTCTAGGGTTCCGCAGCGGCATGCCGCTGGTCTGGTCCGAGAGAGGACGCACAGCCAGGCGGCTGTGTCCACGGAGGGAGAAAAGCCCGGGAGGATATGAACAATATCTTCCCGCGGCTTTTTATTTTTGTCCAGATTGAGGGAGGAGTATGGAGATGAAACAAGAAATTACGCTGCGCCAATCACTTACACTCGTTCAGGTTGTTGCACTCGGGCTGGCCTGGATGACGCCAATGATTTACTTCTCGGTATTCGGAATTGCCTATGATGCTTCGAAGGGCATGATCACGGAGGCATACTCGCTGTCGATCGTAGCCATCTTCTTCACGGCTTACAGCTATAGCGTCATGGCCAAGATTTTTCCGGGATCCGGTTCCTCCTATACGTATGTAAAGAAATCGTTGCACCCCATTCCCGGCTTTACGGTAGGGTGGGCGATTCTGCTGGACTACTTGTTCTCCCCGATTATCGCGTGCCTGACCTTTGGCATATATCTCAATGCCCAATTTCCTGCAGTGCCGGCTTATGTCTGGATCATCCTGCTGAATGTCATCCTGGCTGTCGTCAATATTGCAGGCATTAAATTCTCCGCAAGCTTAAGCAAGATGTTTGTTCTCTTCCAAATCGTGTTTATCGCATTGTTCTGTGGCTATATGTTCAAAGGGCTGTCTGGTGCGCAGGATGTGGTACTGCCGTTCACGCATATGGATGCCGGGTTGTCCACATTACTTGCCGGCGCTTCGCTTATTTGCTTCTCTTTCCTCGGTTTTGACACGGTATCAACGCTGTCGGAGGAGACAATCAACGCGAAGAAGACGATACCAAAAGCCATTATGCTCATCATTCTTATCGCAAGCATCCTCTACATTACAACCTCCGTGCTTATCCAGATGCGATATCCTAACCTGACATTCAATAACATGGATGCTGCAGGTTTTGAATTGATGAAGCTCGCTGGAGGAGCAACGCTTGGCGCAATCTTTACGACCGTCTTAATTTTTGCAATCTTCACGCAAGGGCTCACTTCTGTTACGAGCGTATCGCGCCTGATGTATGTGTTGGGACGTGATTCGATCCTGCCGAAAAAGTTTTTTGGGGCGCTTCATCCGAAATACCGCACGCCGGTCAATAATATCGTGCTTGTCTCGATCATTTCTCTGCTTGCACTCGTCATTAGTCTGGATATGGCGGTTAAATTCGTTAGCTTTGGCGCTTTAACCTCATTTGCCTTTGTTAACATATCTGTCATTGTGGAGTGCTTCATTAAGCGCAGACAACGTTCCTTGAAGCAAACGTTCCAATATTTGATCTTCCCGTTGATCGGGGCGTCGTTTATCATTTGGCTGATTACGCTGCTTGATACCCAGGCGCTGCTGCTTGGATGTGTATGGCTTGTCTTTGGCGTAACTTATTACTTGTTCCGCACCAGGCATACTCGTGCAGCACGGGAATCAAGCGCAACGCCGCTCTTTCCGACATCCGCTACGATGGAATCGGACCTGAAATAATTTTTTATGTAATGTATATTGACACGGAAAAACAATCCACTTATACTTGGGCTATGTTAGCAATCATCACATCTGAATATAAGTTCTGGAAGGTTACATAACCCAGAACGGCAAAGCTGTCTAGGGTTCCGTTGACGAGTAAAGTCAAGGCTGGTCCGAGAGACGGCGTATGGCGGAAGCTGGAAGTTGCGGCCGGCCATATGACACGGAAGGATAAAAGCCTGGGAGATCATTCTCCCGGGCTTTTTTTATTATCAACATTTAGGGGGAAATGCGATGAACAGCATCTGGAAAACATCGATTCGTGCAGGGGAGAAATGGTCCGGAGTCGTCAGACGCGGCAGACTGATCCGGTTCACCGCTCTGGAAGCAGGCGCTAACCTGTCGATCATGCTATTTAACGCGAAGGACTTAACGGAACGCTACAATATGCCGGATTCACTAAAAGCGCAATATACTGCCCATTTGACTAGAGGCAACACATTAATGAGCGATAACGGAAGGGTGCTTGCGAGTATCGTGGAGGACAGTCTGGGCTGGCATGATACGCTAAGCGGCTACACAACAAGAGCACTAACCGACCGCAAATACGGGAAGACGACCTATCAGGAGTTGCGTAATGAATGGCGCAGGTCGGGGCAAGAGAACTTCGCGGTAGAGCTGACTCGCAACGGACTTGGAGTAAGAGACCTGTCGCCGGTCGTGAATCTGTTCTCCAAGGTGTATGTAGACGATGAAGGGCAGATGCATTATGACGTTGATCATTGCCCGGCGGGAGCTACGGTCGTTCTTCGTACGGAAATGGATGTCCTGTTCGTCTTGTCCAATACGCCAAGCCCGCTGGATCCTCGTACCGATTATCCTTCGGTCCCGGTGAGCATTGAAGTATCGGAAGCAGACGCAGTAGACGAAGAAGATTATTGCTTGAATTACAGACCGGAGAACCGCAGAGCATTCGAGAATACATGGAGCTATCATCAATTGCTTGATCTATAATCGTCGGAATATTGCGATAAATATAGGAATTGCTTCACAATTCATAAAGCCTACGCTTTCGAAGCATGAATTGCTTCACAATTCATTTTAGGAGGAAACAACCAATGGGAAGCTTTAACCGAGTTGAGAGCACACGCTTGCCTGAGGCAGCGATCTATAATGAAGTGATTTTGGCAGGGGATGGCTGGATGTATGACCTGGAGCCCGGTCAGGTGCTTCGCATTGTGGACCTGGAAGGAAATCAGGCAGCAGATACGCTGTTCTTCGATGCAGATAACCCGGAGGATCATTACAGCGCGGTTGCCACGATTACGAATCAACAGAACATTTACTTAACAACAGGCTCGGTTCTGCTCGCGGAATCAGGCAAGGAACTCGTGAAGATCGTCGCCGATACTTGCGGACGACACGATACGGTAGGCGGATCCTGCTCCGCGCAAAGCAACACCGTACGATACGCGCATGAGAAGCTGCACATGCATAACTGCCGGGATACGTTTATGCTGCAGCTGGCGCAGCGCGGCGAACCGTATGGCAAACGGGATCTCGCTCCGAATGTTAACTTCTTCATGAATGTGCCGGTTACGCCTGAAGGCGGACTGAAATTCGATGATGGCGTCTCTTCGCCCGGAGCGTACGTAGAAATGCAATCGGTTGGCCGTACCGCGGTCCTTATCAGTAATTGTCCGCAGCTTAATAACCCGTGCAATGCTTATAATCCGACGCCGGTTCGCGTCCTGATCTGGAATAACTAGACATCCTGGGAGAAGAGGAGAGGTTTCTATGTTTACAAAAGTATTGATTGCCAATCGGGGCGCCATTGCCGTCCGAATTGAAAGAACGCTTCGCAAGATGGGAATTGCCTCTGTGGCTGTATATACGAAAGCAGACCAGGACAGCCAACACGTCGACCAAGCGGATGAAGCGGTGCTTCTGGGCGATGGACCTGCGAAGGAAAGCTATTTGAACGCGGATCTTATCCTCCAGATTGCCAAAGACACCGGAGCTCAAGCGATTCATCCCGGCTATGGCTTCCTGAGCGAAAACGCGGATTTTGCCCGTGCATGCCGCGAGAATGGTATTGTCTTTATCGGCCCAACGCCTGAGCAGATGGAGGCCTTTGGCCTGAAGCATTCCGCGCGGGAGCTCGCTGAAAGAGCGAATGTTCCGCTGCTTCCGGGCACCCCTCTTCTGACGGAGCTTGATGAAGCAGCGGCTCATGCTGCGGAAATCGGCTATCCGGTTATTCTGAAAAGCACAGCAGGCGGCGGCGGAATCGGCATGCGGGTATGCGAAGATGAAGCAGCTCTGCGGACTGCCTTCGATAGTGTACGCCATCTGGCTGAAGCGAATTTCAAAAACGGCGGCATGTTCCTGGAGAAATATATTGCGAAAGCCCGTCACGTCGAAGTTCAGATCTTTGGCAACGAATTTGGGGAAGTTGTAGCTCTTGGCGAACGTGACTGTTCCGTTCAACGCCGCAATCAGAAGGTAGTGGAGGAGAGCCCTGCTCCGCAATTCCCGGCTGAAGTCCGGGCAGAAATTCTTGCGTGCGCGAAGCGGCTTGCTGCTGTGGCAGGATACCGCAGTGCGGGAACCGTTGAGTTTCTGTATGATCCGTCCAGCTGCAAATTCTATTTCCTTGAGGTGAATACCCGCCTGCAGGTGGAGCACGGGGTTACGGAGGAAGTGCTTGGCCTCGATCTCGTGGAGTGGATGGCGAAGGAGGCAGCAGGTGAGCTGCACGGCCTGGAAGCATTAGTCCCAGCGTCCAAAGGACATAGCATTCAAGCCCGTATTTATGCCGAGGATTGCCTGCAAGGTTTCCGCCCAAGTGCAGGTCAGCTGGATCAGGCGTTATTTGCCCGTGAGGCTCGTACGGAAACTTGGGTACGCGACGGCATCACGGTAACCACGCTGTATGATCCGATGCTGGCCAAGGTTATCGTCCATGGCGAGAACCGGGAGGATGCGATCGCAAAGCTGAAGCAGGCTTTGAGCGAGACGCGCTTCTATGGTATTACGACCAATCTGCAATATGTTCAAGCGCTTCTGGATGAGAAGCAATTCGCTACGGGAGATGTATTTACGCAGATGCTGAACGGCTTCGCGCCTTCCGAGTCGGCCCTTGAAGTGCTGGATGGCGGTATTCAAACAACGGTTCAAGATTACCCTGGCCGTGTCGGCCATTGGGATGTAGGGGTGCCGCCATGTGGACCGATGGATCCACTGGCTTTCCGAATTGGCAATAAGCTGCTCGGTAACGCGGATGAGGCAAGCGGACTTGAGCTGACGCTGCGCGGCGGCTCCTATAAATTCCGCAACAGCATGCTGTTCTGCGTAACGGGTGCAGATATGAAGCCGGCTTTGGATGATGTGGCTGTTCCGATGTATACACCGGTAAGAGCAGAGCGCGGACAAGTGCTTAGCTTCGGGGAATCAGAAGCTGGCCTGCGCACTTACCTTCTTATTGAAGGCGGGTTTGATATGCCGCTTATTCTGGGCAGCGCAGCTACCTTTACACTTGGCGGCTTTGGCGGACATGGAGGGCGTGCGCTCCGTACCGGTGACGTGCTTGGCGTGAACCGTCATCAAGGAGCAGATTTGATTAAGGTGCAGCATGCACTTCCGGCGCAGCTCCAGCCTGCCATTTCCCGTGAGTGGACGATTGGCGTTATTCCGGGACCACATTGCACAAGCGAATTCCTGAAGCCGGAATATTTGGAACAGCTGGCGAATACAAGCTTCGAGGTGCATTTCAACAGCTCGAGAACCGGTGTCCGTCTGATTGGCCCGGCGCCGCTATGGGAGAGAGAGGATGGAGGAGAAGCAGGACTTCATCCTTCCAACATCCATGATAATGCTTATGCTGTCGGAACGCTGGATCTGACCGGCGACATGCCGATCCTTCTTGGCCCGGACGGTCCAAGTCTTGGCGGATTTGTCTGCCCGGTTACGACGGCTTCGGCTGAATTCTGGAAGCTTGGACAGCTGCATCCCGGCGATAAAGTCCGCTTCCAGCTTGTTACACTGGAGGAAGCGGAAGAGCTGCGCAAGCTGCAGGAAGAGCTTCTTGATACGATTCAGCAAGGTCATGCTGATGAGCTTCATGCAGGCAGTTTGCCGGAGATTCATTCGACTTTCTCGCCGGAATATCCGGTCCTGTACCGCGAGGAAGCAGGACGGAAATTCCCGATTACAATCCGCTGCAGCGGAGATGAGAATCTGCTAGTCGAATATGGCTCCCTGGAGCTGGATCTGCTTCTGCGTTTCCAGGTGCATGCTCTAATAGAAGCAATCCGTGAAAACGGAGTAATTCCGGTGCTCGATCTGACGCCTGGTGTCCGTTCGGTACAGGTGCATATTGATGCCAAACGGATGAATGTACGTGAAGCTGCCAAGCAGCTGCTTGCGATCGACAGCAGCCTGCCGCCGCTTGAATCCATTCGCGTGCCATCCCGAATTGTCCGTCTTCCGCTATCCTGGGATGATCCAGCTACGCAGCTGGCCATTGACCGTTATCAGCAGAACGTTCGTCCGGATGCGCCATGGTGTCCGAGCAATCTGGAGTTTATCCGCCGCGTGAACGGACTCGAAAGTATTGAGGATGTACAGCGCATTGTGTTCGACGCAAGCTATCTGGTGCTTGGTCTTGGTGATGTCTATCTGGGAGCGCCGCTTGCTACGCCAATTGATCCGCGCCACCGTCTTGTTACTACCAAGTACAACCCGGCACGGACTTGGACTCCGGAGAATGCCGTTGGAATCGGCGGTGCCTACATGTGCGTATACGGGATGGAAGGTCCAGGCGGGTACCAATTCGTTGGCCGCACGATTCAAATGTGGAACAAACTCCGTTCAACGGAAAGCTTCAAAGCCGGCAAGCCATGGCTGCTCCGTTTCTTTGACCAAATTCAGTTCTATCCGGTAACGGCAGAGGAACTGCTCCAGCTTCGGGAGGATTTCCCGCGCGGACGGTTTGAAGCAGAGATTACGGAGACAACCTTTGACCTTGGCGAATACTTGCAGTTCCTCGATTCGATCGAGGAGAGTGCCGGACAATTCCGGAGCCAGCAGCAAAAGTCGTTTAATGAAGAGCGCGAGCGCTGGAAGGAGCTTGGCCTTGCGGAGTACGTATCCGATCAGGATTCTTCGAAGCCCGTCAATGACGAAGAGCTGCCGACCGGGATAGATGCGATGACTTGTTCGATGCCGGGCAGCGTCTGGAAGGTACTCGTTAATCCCGGCGATTCCATTAAGAAGGGCGACTCGCTTATTATCGTGGAATCGATGAAGATGGAGTTCTCCCAAAGCGCTCCGTTTGACGGCGTTGTACATTCCGTTCATGTCAAGCCTGGTGACGGCGTAAATGCCGGTCAATTAATCGTCGGAATTTCGAAATTATCGGAAAGAGAGCTGACCCGCGTATGAGCGAAATGCAATGGCCTGTCACCATTTCCTGGCTGCGTGAGCGTTATTTGAACGGTACCTTGACTCCTGAGCAAGTCATTCAAACCATTATTGAACGTGCGGAGGCCGATAAAGGGAAGAATATTTGGATTACTTCGCCATCCCTCGCCTACATCCAGTGTTACCTGGATCGTTTGAAGGAGCTTGACCGTGTGCATTTGCCTCTGTGGGGAATTCCGTTTGCGGTAAAAGATAACATCGACGTGGCCGGCATGCCTACTACAGCGGGCTGTGAGGAATACGCTTATTTGCCGGCTGAGCATGCGGCAGTGGTTGAACGCCTGATTGAAGCCGGAGCAATACCAGTCGGCAAGACGAATCTCGACCAGTTCGCAACGGGACTGGTCGGGACAAGAAGCCCGTACGGCGAGACGGAAAACGCGCTGCGTCCCGAGTTGATCAGCGGCGGCTCCAGTTCAGGCTCGGCCGTAGCAGTAGCTCTCGGGCATGCGGCATTTTCCCTCGGTACAGATACGGCCGGATCGGGCAGAGTGCCTGCTGCCCTTAATAATCTTGTTGGCCTTAAACCAAGTGTAGGCGCATGGCCGAGCAAAGGGGTTGTACCAGCCTGCGAGAGTCTGGATTGCGTCACGGTATTTGCCCATAATCTGGAGGATGCCGAGCTTGTTGACCAGGTGGTTCGCGGTTTCCAAGTGGATGATCCGTGGTCGAAGGAGATTGGGATTGGCGAGCGAAAGCTGCCTGCAAAGCTGCTGCTCCCGGAAGGTAAGCTGACTTTCTATGGTCCGTTTGCAGATGTTTATATGGAGGCTTGGGAGAAGTCGGTACGTCTATTAAAAGAAATGAAGCTGCCGGTTGAATTCGTGGATATGCAATTATTCCAGGCTGCTGCTGCCTTATTATATGACGGGCCATGGGTGGCGGAGCGCTGGTCGGCGCTTGGATCGTTCATCGATGCCAATCCAGGTGTGACTTTCCCTGTAACGGAGAAGGTGCTGCGGGGTGCAACCAAGCCGGAATTTGATGCAACCTCAGTGTTTACGGCTTTTCATAAGCTGCAAGGCTACAAGCTGAAGGCTCGGCAGCTGCTCAAGGATGCAATACTTGTCATGCCGACTGCAGGAGGAACATGGACACGCGAGCAGGTGGCCGCAGATCCGATCGGAACAAACAGTGCGATGGGACTTTATACGAATCATTGCAACCTGCTAGACCTTAGCGCATTGGCCATTCAATCCGGCGAAGCCGCGGCGGCATTGCCATTCGGAATAACGCTATTTGCAGCTTCCGGCTCAGAAGGAATGCTTTTCGAACTGGCTGAGACGGTCCGCAAAGCACAGGAGCCCCAGCCTTCCACGCTTGTAGCCGTATGTGGCCTGCATATGCGAGGTCTGCCCCTTGAGCGCCAGATGCTGGAGCATGGCGCAACTTTTATCCGGGAGGACCGGACTTCTGCAACCTATAAATTGATGAAGCTGCAGACGGCTCCGCCAAAGCCGGGGCTTCTGAAGCTGCCGCAAGGCGGGGCATCCATTGAAGTGGAGGTATGGGAGATGCCGCTTGCCGCATTCGGTTCATTTACGGCAGCTATTCCCGCACCGCTTGGAATCGGGAAGGTTGAGCTCGAAGACGGTACCGTCGTTCCCGGATTTATTTGCGAGGCATATGGAACAGTCGGGGCAGAGGACATCACCTCCTACGGAGGCTGGAGGAAAGCACTGGCCGCAGCAGCTGACACTGCCAAAGCGTCGCTATAGTGGAGTTGTCATTGTCATATAATCGGATTGACACTGCTAAATCCAAAACATTATAATTTTTATAGACAGACGCACTTCTCCTTGATGGAAAGTGCGTTTTTCTTTTTCCGGGAGGGTAGATAATCTCTGGTCCCTATCATTGAGATGATCCTGTCAGATGCACGTTATTTACTTGAATAAGAAGATGCGAATAAAAAGAGGTGGCTAATGAGAGGTCTGGAGGCTATAAACACTTATATAGGCAAGCTTGAGTATTATTCGATAGAGCAATTACGTTACCGGATTAGACCAGGAACCTGGTCCATCGGTCAGGTCTATTCTCATATTGTAGACGTAGCTCTGGAATATTTGGACCACATTGAGGAGTGTAGTGCCTCTGACTGTAAACAGTCGCAGGGCAAGACGGCAGCAGGAGATACGCTGTTTAACGCGGGTGCTTTTCCTCCGGTCAAGATTAAATTGCCTGAAGGCATGGAGTATAGTCCTAACGATGTGAAAAGCAAAGAGGAACATCTGCAAGATTTGAATCAGTTATTAGAGAAGATGAGAGATTCGGATAAGCAGATTGATAGCATTCATCCAGATTACAAACTCAGACATGGCGGTTTTGGCTGGCTGAATGCAAGAGAGTGGTTTGATCTGATTGACATGCATACCCGCCATCATTTGCGTCAATTAAAGGAGATCGAAGAATATGGAGCGAAATGACCATCGAAAGTTGAATAATAGATGAAAGGATTGATCGGGCAGGACAGACGAATAGCCGAACTGGTCAAACATGTGGACCATCGCGTCCTAGCTTTATGGGCAGCAGATTGTGCCGATCGTGCCAAGCCTTGCTTTGAGACTATTTGGGCTGAGGATAACCGTATGCAGGAGGCCATTCATGCGGCCCGCGCATGGTCGCGCGGCGAGCTGCCTATGACGGCTGCGCGGAAAGCGGCCATTGCTGCACATGCCGCAGCGCGTGACGTTATCGAAACGAGCAGCGCAGCAGCCCGCGCCGCCCGGGCAGCCGGACATGCTGCAGCAACGGCCCATGTGGCCAATCACGCTGTGCATGCGGCTGCTTACGCAGCTACGGCGATCCGGGACTTTGCAGACAAGAAGGAAGCCGATATCGTTACAGACCGTGAGCGGGAGTGGCAATATAAGCGGCTAGTCGAATTACTGGAACGATTAAGATGAGGATTTTTTCAGCTCAATCCGATTGCCTTCCGGATCTATAAGGACTCCTATTATTCCCCAGCTATGAGTAATAACGTCCACTGTCACTTGGCGATCCGTAAGCTCCTGTACCGTTTGTTCGAAATCTTCCACATCAAGCCGAAGAACAGTAGGGTTCTGAGCACGCGACTTGGCAGCCGGGGAAGAAACGCCGCCGCTCTCAAGCATCAGATAGCTGCCTCCAAATTCAAATACGGTAAGATTCGTTTGCTGTTCACGGACAGGCAGACCCATCTGACGAGCATAAAAGTCGAGTAATGCCGGATAATCTTCAACAAATAATATAATGCCGGATTCTTTTATGTTCATAGCAATACCCCCCGATTTATAGTACTGCAACGATTTTGCCGCGAACATGTCTTTGGGACAGTCGGGTAAGTTCCGCCGGAATTTCCGCCAGGCTAATGGTTTTCTCGACCATCGCATCTATCATCCTGTCGTCAATGAGCTGCATGAACTCTTCCGTCATCATGGCGAGCTCACTTTCAGCGCGGGCATCGCCGGACAGATGGGCGCCGCCGAGCATCATCTTATGAACGGAGAAAGTTTTATGGGAAGGCTGGAAATCGGCAACTGTTTCGGGAGCACCGGCTATGCATGCTAATTGGCCGCCGAAAGCAAGCATGGTGAGATCAGCTTGGGCTGTTGCCCGGTTAAGGGAATTCAGGATGTAATCCACGCCTAGACCGTTTGTTGCTTCCTTTACTCTGGCTGCAACATCCTCTGTATGGTAGTCAATAACAACATCAGCGCCTAGTTGCTGCAGATATTCGTTATTTGCTTCTGATGCGGTAGTCAGAATAGGGGATGCTCCTAACAGCTTCGCGAGCTGAATCGCATACCCGCCAACGCCGCCGGCTCCGGCATGAATCAGAATGGAACGGCCGGCTTTTACATTCATCTTGTCAATTAACGCCTGATAGGCGGTCAGTCCTGCGCAAGGGAAGGCAGCAGCTTCTTCATAAGATACCCCTTGCGGAATGCGTCCGGCGGTCCGGGCATTCGTCACACTGTACTCGGCATAGGTACCGGGCTTCATGAAGCTGCCGTGATAGGCGACACGGTCGCCAACAGCCCACCTCGTAACGCCTTCGCCAACGGCGTCAACGATTCCGGCTGCGTCGAGACCGGGAATAAACGGATACTGCCATGCCGGATTGCCGTTTGCCGCCATTTTATAGTCAGCCGGATTAAGGCTTATTGCTTTGTTCTGAACACGGATTTCTCCTGGCCCTGGCTGAGGAACAGGCATGTCTGCCATAGTAAATGTATCCGGAGCCCCAGGGGCGTTGATGACGATTGCTTTCATGAATATCCCTCCGTATAGAAATAGAATTAGACTACTATTATAACGCTGGAAGAATAAATAATAATAACCATTTTTCGTTTTGCCGTAACATCCGTTAGAATAGACTAATAATGAACCTTCACTTATGAGATAAAGGAGCATAAGAACGTGCAGATAGGCGAGATTCTGGAGATTTACCGGTACCCGGTTAAATCATTTGCAGGCGAGAAGCTTGCGGATTGTGTGATTGAACAATATGGCATGCTTGGAGACCGGTTTGTCAGCCTCTACGATGAGACCAAGAAGGACTGGTACAAATACATAACAGCAAGAAATATTCCCAATCTGCTTAACTATCGGGCAAATTTTCAAGACGGCACAATTCGTATTACTTCACCGGACGGAAGAATATTCGGCTGGGATGAGCATTTATTAGAAGACATTCAAAGCCAGACGGCCACGCGTCTTACGATGTCAGACTGGAAGGAAGCACATCCGGAGCATCCGCAGCTGTTGTCCGTTGACGGGGCGAGTATTTTGATTATAACAGATCATTCCTTAAACAAGCTGCAGCAAACATGGGGCAGAGAGCTGGATGAACGCCGCTTCCGCGCGAATTTCGTCGTAAAGGTCAGTGATGATGCGTTTACGGAAAGCGATTGGCTGGGGCGCAAGCTTGCGATTGGGGAAGTAGAGCTGCAAGTAGACAGCTTCTGTGAGCGTTGTGTTCTTATTACGATGGATCCCGACACGCAGGTGAAGGACCCGTCGCTGCTCAGAAAAGTAAATGAAGAGTTCAATCTGCAGTTTGGCGTGTATGCTTCCGTTGTGAAGACCGGCACTGTCAAACAAGGCGACAAAGTTCATCTGGTTGCGGATGAAGCATAGGGTGAAAAGAAAGAAACCGCGGGAATCCGCGGTTTCTTTTTTCATTATTGTACGTATCTCCCGTGCTCGGGAACGGCAATGCTGTCGAATTCCCGTACCAGCTTCTCCAAGCTGTCTGCTAATAATTGATCTGTCATCGGCATTCCGTGCCCGGTCACGGCGGCAGCGGGTTTTAAAGCCTCTAGCCTGCGAACGGAGTCAGAAGCTTTCGTCCAATCCGTCGTCAAATACCGCGGCGGACCGCTGATCTCCAATTCCTGGGTAATAACGCTCCATAGTGATTCCTGCTTCACGGTAACAAAAGCATCTCCAGCCAGAAGGGTGCGGTCGCTTTCCCTATAAAAGGATACATGTCCAGGCGTATGTCCGGGAGTATGGATCCACCGCCAGCCTTCCAGTCTTGGCAGTGAACCGTCCTCTGGCAGCGTAGATACATGATGGCCTAAATCGATAGCGTCGTTAGGGAAGAGAGGGGACAGCTTTGCGACTAACCCGCCTTCCACGGTTGCATCGGGTGTGGGGTAATTGCGCTCTCCCGTCAGGTAGGGCAGCTCAAGAGGATGAGCATAGACAGGCACATTCCAATGCTTGACCAGTTCAATAATCGACCCGACATGATCAAAATGACCGTGAGTAAGCAGAATAGCTGCCGGAGCATTATTTGCACCAAATCGTTCTTCAGCAACAGAGATAATCTCATCAGCCGCATGCGGCATGCCTGCATCAACAAGTACCCAGTTCTTTCTCCCCGGCTCGCCAATAAAACAGACATTTACGATTTGGATGGTCAGGCAGAATAGGTCGGGTTGAACCTCTTGTCCAAAACCGCTCTTCATTGAAGTAACGGGGAGAAAATGATAATCCTCACCGTAGGTCATATCTTCATGCATCGAATTCCCTCGCTTTCATGGATGACCATAATTTGTCCCGTTACAGAGCAAATCATTAGCATAGAATGAAATGCTCTCCTGCGGTGCAAGCTATTATCGCTTAAGCCAACAAAAGGGGGATAAACCTTGTATTTCTACAAACAAGATTTGATCAATATGATCGTTCCGGATAAGCCGGATCCTGCTGCAGCGAAGGTTCTGCAGGAGGCGCTTGGCGGTCATTACGGCGAGATGCGCACGATGATGCAGTATTTTTTCCAAAGCACGAACTTTAGAGGAAACGCGGCGCAGTATCGCGATCTGATCCGAGGGGTATTCCTGGAGGAAATCAGCCATGTCGAGCTGGTGCAAACCACGATTAATCAGCTGTTAACTGGTTCAGGAGAAGAAACTCCGGGTAATGCAGGTGTAGATGGAGCTCCGCTGGATGAAGCGGTCAAGCATGCGAACCCGCATCATTTTATTGTTGGCGCGCAAGGCTCGCTTCCGGTTGATGCCGGCGGCAACCCGTGGATGGGCAATTATGTCTACAATCACGGCAATTTGATTGCCGATTTGTTGGATAATTTGCTGCTTGAATCAACAGGGGTACTGCAAAAAACACGAATTTACGAGATGAGCTCCAATAAAACATTCCGAGAAACACTTGCTTTCCTGATCGTTCGGGATAACGCTCATCAGAATGCGTTCGCGAAGGCACTCGAAACGCTTGGCGTAAGCTGGGGCAATCTGTTCCCGGTACCGAACTACGATATTAACAAATATCCAGAATGCCGGAAGTATGTTGATATGGGCTTCCACAACGCGCAATTTAACTTCCGCTTGGATGACACTAGAATTGCTGAAGTCTTCAGCGGTAAATCGCCTAGCCGTAACGGCGGAGAGCTTCAGGTTACACCGCCTCCGGAAGGCTATGCTGTACCGTACAATCCGGAGCTGCCAAATGAACACGCTCCAGGCTTGACGGACATGGGCAGATAAACGTTTAAGACAGAAGGGATCTCACGCTCGGGCGTCTGATCCCTTTTGCATACAAAAAGGATGGAGGTAGCGGCTTGGAAATTTTTGTTATCGTTCTCGTCATGCTTGTTCTGATTGGCGTCTCCAATGTCATTTATCGTTATATTCCATTCATTCCGGTACCGCTTATCCAAATTGTATTAGGCGCGGTTATTACCGTTATTCCATTTGGCGTACATCTTCATCTGGAGCCGGAATTGTTCTTTATTCTGTTCATCGCTCCCTTGCTGTACAACGATGGCAAAAATACGCCGCGCGATGAGCTGTGGCGTCTGCGCGCGCCAATCCTGCTGCTGTCTGTCGGACTGGTCTTCGTAACGGTCTTTGTGATTGGCTATACCATACATTGGATGATCCCGACTATTCCTCTTGCCGCAGCCTTTGGCCTTGCTGCCATTCTGTCGCCAACGGACGCAGTAGCCGTTGGGGCTTTGGCCGGACGGATTCAGCTGCCCAAAAGCCTGATGCGATTGCTGGAAGGCGAAGCCTTAATGAATGACGCATCTGGTCTTGTAGCGTTCAAATTTGCTGTTGCGGCAGCTATGACAGGTGTTTTTTCCTGGCAAAAGGCATCATTCAGCTTCATTGTCATTGCTGCTGGCGGGCTGCTTGTCGGCGCCGTGTTGGCTTTTATCATTATCGGCATCCGTCACTTGCTCAGAAGGGCAGGGCTGGAGGACGAGACGATGCATATGCTGCTTCAGCTTGTCACGCCATTTCTGCTTTACCTTGTGGCGGAAGAACTAGGGGTATCCGGCATTCTTGCAGCAGTTGCAGGCGGGATTGTACATGCCATCGAGGATGACCGGGTTGATCACAGTATGCCTAGGCTCAAATCGGTATCCGTGAATACATGGTCGGTTATCCTGTTTATTCTGAACGGGCTTGTTTTTGTTATCCTGGGCCTTCAAATTCCCCAGGTTACAACGGTGATTTTCAAGGATCCCGGTTTTAACAATCTGGAAGTGATCGGCTATGCGGTCATTATTTTCGTTCTGCTGCTTGTGCTGCGCTTTGTCTGGACATTCTTGTTTACCTGGATTGGCAAGGATAAGCTCAGCTTCAAGGTGATTATCCTGACGACGATCTCCGGTGTGAGGGGAGCGGTTACGCTTGCGGGCGCGTTTTCGGTTCCTTTGCTGCTTAATAACGGGAGTCCGTTCCCGCAGAGAGATCTCATTATTTTCCTCGCTGCCTTTATTATTCTGTTGTCGCTGCTGACGGCCAGCATTCTATTGCCTCTAATTGCGAAGAAGCGAGTGATTGCGGATGAAACCGAGCAGGCCCATGAGGAACGGGAATGGCAAATGAAAGTCATGGGAGCGGCTATCCGTCACCTGGAGCATGTGAGCCATGAGGCGAACGAGGAAGCGATCGAGTCTGTCATTGCTGAATACCGCCGGATGATTCTGCAGATGGAGATGATCGAGAATCAGAACAGGCAGCTGCCGAGCCGACGCCAGAAAGAGCTGGAGATGCGGATCATTGCGCTGGATATTGAGCGGAAATATGTCGACGAGCAATTGGAGAAAGGCGCCATCAGTGAGAAGCATGCCAACTTCTACTTCAAAATGCTGGACCAAATTGAGCTGATTCTTGCGAACCGTCTCCATTTGTGGAGAATGGTGCTGAAGGGGTTATGGAATAAAGTGAAAGCGAGCTTTAACGGCAGCGGTTATAAGCTTGCTTTTACGGATGCGGATATTACCGCCCTGCGTGGACTCAGATTGCAATGCTCGGAAGCGGTGCTGGAAGAGATGGATGCTAGATGCGCACCGGAAGCGAAGGACGATCCAACCGAATGCGTAACCGCCTACTATCATCAAATTATTAGCCGGATGAAAGCCATGCCGATTCATTCGAGGAATAAAACGCATGATTTCCATGAAGCTCGGAAAGAGCTGCATTGGGTGGCGATCCAGGCGGAACGGGATGAAGTGCAATCCCTGTATGAGAAAGGAACCATAGACCGCGAGCTTGCGTCGACCCTGCGCCGGCATATCCGGGACAGGGAGGCGGCTATGTACGAGGAGGATGAAATCGGTTAATCTTATATTGTTGTACAGCCTTGTTGTACACGTATAAGTGAGTGAGAAGGAGAGATTATCATCATGACGCAATCCTATCATATTGTTGGCCTGACAGGCAGCTTGCGTAAAGCTTCCATGAACAAAACGTTATTAAAAAATGCGGCGTTGTTTCTACCGGAAAACTTTACATATACCTACGCCGACCTTGGCGAGCTGCCACTCTATAACCAGGACCTGGAGGAAGATCTGCCGGAATCCGTGAAGCAATTCGCCGAGCTGTGCAGCTCAGCTGACGGTTTCCTGATCAGTACGCCTGAATTTAACGGTTTAATTACTGGTGTTCTTAAGAATGCACTTGACTGGGTATCCCGGAAAAATATCGGTGCGCCGCTTGCCACCAAGCCCGTCGCCATTATGGGCGCTACTACTGGTCCGGGCGGAACGGCACGTGCGCAAACGAATCTGCGCCAGCTTATCTTCGCGCTTGATATGGATCCGGTCAACCGTCCTGAGCTTAAGCTCTCCCAAGCTCATATGAAGTTTGACGACGAGGGCCGTTTATCCGATTTTGCTACCTTGCAAGTGCTGCAGCAACTTATGGACAAGTTTGTCCATAAGGTAGAACGGTCGAAGGAATAAGGAAATGAACAGCAGCAAGATTTGCTTAAGAATGCTAGAGCCCGGAGATGCGAAGGCGTTGCTTGAGCTGAGATTGCGGAATCGAAAAAGCGGCTGTGCGGGTACTGTTCCTGCACGGCCGCTTCTTTTTAAATATGTTAAATGGTCCATTAAATATTGGCCTAGTTAGTGATGTATGATATAAACTAGATTTAAATAGATATAATTGGTTGTGCTTTGGAGGAGATGGAATGACGTGGAGAAGGTTTGGTTATGTCTCGTTATGATTGTCGTTATCCTTGCCGGATGCAGCGGGGAGAAGCAGGGGAACGAACAGGCAACGAATGATGCCCAAAGTCAGGTTGAGCTTACGGTATCGGCTGCGGCGAGCTTGACTGATGCGCTGAATGAGATTCAGAAAACCTATGAAGAAGAACATCCAAACATCAAGCTTCGCTTCAACTTTGGCGCATCCGGTGCGCTGCAGCAGCAGATCGAGCAAGGAGCTCCGGCGGATTTGTTCCTGTCTGCTGCCACGAAGAACCTGCAGGCACTTATGGATAAGCAGTTGATTGCAGAACAGACCAATTTGTTAACCAATGAACTAGTTGTTGTCGTTCCAGGTGATCAAGAGAGTGCTGTCGCCGGCATGGCAGATTTGACGAAGGCTTCGGTTAGACATCTTGCGATTGGTATTCCGGAGAGTGTTCCGGCAGGCAGCTACGCTAAAGAAGCTTTGATTAATGCCAAGCTATGGGACGGAGTTCAATCGAAAGCCGTGCAAGGCAAAGACGTCAGACAAGTGCTGCAATACGTAGAAACGGGCAATGCTGATGCAGGCTTCGTCTATAAGACGGATGCTTTGACTTCTAATAAAGCGAAGATCGCTTTTACGGTAGACCCGGCGGCCTACACGGCGATCCAATACCCCATAGGTATTGTGAAAGCCACAAAGCACAGCAAGGAAGCAGAAGACTTCTATATTTACCTGCAATCACGGGAAGCGTTTGATATATTCGTGAAGTACGGCTTCTCTGTACCGTCGCAATAATTGGAATCTTATTAAGGACGGAGGTGATGATACCTTCGTTCTTTTGTGGTCATAAGGGTGTTGCCACGGACGATATAACGTATATACGAAGCCGCGATCAATGATCGCGGTTTTTTTTGGTTAATTTTCAGGAAGAATATGCAAAATAAGAACAATCCTATCCTATCCCGAGGTGTGCAAATGACATTTTCTCAAGTATTGCGAACCATGATGATCAAGGATTCAGGGAAGAACTCCGGACAGGAGGAGCAGCTTCCTCCAGAGCAAGATATTAGGCCGCCGACACTTGCGCACACGCTTGAGGAGTTTCAGGACTGCAGTGATATTACACATTTAACTTTTCCCAATCATCAGACCGATCTCATCTATTTTGATCAGATGACCGACAAGGATAAATTAAGCCGTCATATCTTAAAGCCTTTGCTTAGCGGCAATGATGAGGAAGTTGCGAAGATGCTTCAGCATTTGCAGCCCTTCAGAATGACGAGCAGCAAGTCGTTAATCCTTGAAATTTTATCTGGCGGAGTGGCGGTTTTTAACGGGCAGGATGCTTATGCCTTTAATGTATACAGTCCGGAAAATCGGGCAATCAGCCAGTCAGAGACGGAGACCGTTATTACCGGTCCGCATGATGCCTTTACGGAACAAGTGAGTACTAGCCTTGCCATGATTCGCTCAAGATTGAAGAGTTCACATCTGAAGGTGCTGAGACTGTCCGTTGGTGAAATTACCAAGACGGATGTGTATTTGCTGTATGTGAAGGATATTGTCAATATGCGGTTTGTGGAAGAGGCCAAGAAGCGGATCAGCGAGATTGAGGTTGATGCCATGCTGGACACGAATATGCTCATTCAATACATGGATGACAGCAAATATTCGATTTTCCCGCAGTTTCTTACCTCCGAGCGGCCGGATGCAATCGTATCTAAGCTGGTATCAGGACGTGTTGCCGGTATTGTGGACGGAAGCCCCTCCGCATTCACCTTGCCAACATCGTTCTTCGAGTTTTTCTCTTCTTCCGACGATTATTATCAGCGGTGGATACTAGGGAGTGCGATCAGGCTGCTGCGCTTCATAGCCTTTGTGATTACGATCAGCTTCACGGCGATGTACGTAAGCGTGACAACCTTTCATTACGAGATGATTCCGGAAAATCTTCTGCTAACCTTGACGGAATCGCGAAGCAGAGTGCCATTCCCTCCATTATACGAAGCTTTGCTTATGGAGATAACGATAGAACTTCTAAGAGAAGCAGGGGCCAGACTTCCGACCAAGATCGGTCAGACGATTGGTATCGTAGGCGGTATCGTTATTGGCCAAGCGGCCGTTCAGGCGGGATTAACGAGTAATATTCTGATCATTGCGGTAGCCTCGTCGGCCATTGCTTCTTTCGTTATTCCCAGCTACGTCATGAGTGCATCTATTCGGTTAATACGGTTTGGTCTCATCTTGTTGGCCGGCTTCTTAGGAAATCTGGGATTGGTGTTTGGCATCGCAGCGATTGTCATTCATCTAAGCGGTCTTACTAGCATGGGATCGTCTTACCTGAATCCCGTTGCTCCATTTGAACCGAAGGACTGGAAGGATATCTTCATTCGCGCTCCGTTCAAGTCCTTGCGAGAGAGACCAACGCAGAGTGATTCACCTAACAAGGTACGCAATAAAACCAAGGAGTGAAGAGATCAACATGGAGAACAATGAAAAGCTCTCCCCCTTTCATACCACGATCTTGGTATTTATGATACAGAGCGGAGTCATGGCGCTAATCCTTCCGCAACTGCTCGCGGAAACGTTTGGAACAAACGGCTGGATTACCGTATTTGGGTTCGGCATTATTGCTACCGTGAATATCCTTCTGATTGCCGCGGTGTACAAGCTTGGAAAGGGCCGCTCCATCTTTCAAATCCTGGAGCAGTCCATCCCGAGATTTATGCTTATTCCCATATATCTTGCGCTGGCGGTTGTCTGGACTCTGCTTGGATGTATGGCGGGAAAGGAATATATCTTGATTTTTCAAATGTATGCTTTCCCGACAACAAACCCGATGGAATTCAAGCTTATTATGGATCTGCTTGTATTCTGGCTGTTAACGAAAGGGTTGTACAATATAACCAAGACCTCAACCATATTCTTCTGGCTGTTTATCTGGATGGTGCTGCTGGCTTTCTTTTTCTATTCTGATTTTAACTGGGCACGGCTGACGCCATTCTTGTTCAAGGGAGGAAAGTTTACGTATCTGGAGAGCCTTGATATTTATTCTTCCTTCCTTGGTTACGAGATTGTTCTTCTCTTGTTTGCTTATACCAATCAGAAGACCAAGCTTATTAAGGCCACTTTGATCGGGAATAGCGTTACAACCTTGACCTATTGTTATCTTGCATTCATCACTTTTGGGGTATATAGTCTGGGGCAATTGAAGAACAAGGCGTTTCCGGTGCTTGAAATGATGGCTTATATCCGATTTCCGTTTATGGAACGGATGGAGAACCTGCTCTTCGGGTTTATCTTATTTACGGTTCTGTTCTCCATTCTGATGTACGAGTGGTGTGCTTTGGAAATGCTGAAGCATATATTTCCCAAATTGAAAGCAAACTTTCTTGCCTTTATGCTCATGCTAATGTGTTTTATCGTTGCTTATATTCCGGACACGATTAACGATGTAGGAGATTGGCTTAGTACGTTAAGCATGATTGAATGCGGAATTGCATTTGGATTACCGCTTTTGCTGCTGATTGTACTGATGTTTCAAAGTATGGGAAGTAGGCTGGCACATGAATAAAATAATGAGGATCTTGCTAGTTGTGACGATACTCATTATGCTGCCTGGTTGCGATTACCGGATCTTGGAGAGAATAGGCTTCACCTATGCAGCCAGCTACGATGCGGCACCGGAGAATCAAGTCGAGATCGGCATCAGTATCCCTAGAGCCGATCCAACCATTGATCTTGTGAGAGAGCTTCATTCCGCAGTAGGAAAAAGCTCCAAGGATGCCAGAGTAAAATTTGCCAACGAGACGGATCTGCTTCTTGTGAACGGTCAAATCCGAGTCCTTCTTTATTCGGAAGCTCTTGCCCGCAAAGATCTCTCTAATGAGATCAACAGTATTTTGAGGGATACTTCGATTTCTCCCTTGGTGAAAATTTCTCTGGTTAATGGCAATGCAAAAGATATGCTGTTCAAGGACTATAAACAGCATTTATCCACTGACAAATATATAAACCGTTTATTGGAGAAGGCCAGTACTAATAATCGCATACCTAAGACCACTCTTTATGAATTTGAACGCGATTATTATGATGACGGGATTGATCCGATTGCACCTATACTTAAGGAACAAGCCGAAGATATTACGGTTGATGGAATCGGGTTATTCAGGGGTTATAAATACATTGGCAAAATCTATAACAAGGACGTCTTGTTATTCTCCATCCTGCGGGGCAAGTTTAAGAAAGGGGACATGGGTCTTGATCTGGATAGTGTTCGCGATAATGACGGTTCCCATGAATACATTATGTTCACTTCGGTTGTCAGCAACCGGGCCGTTCATGTTAAACATAATGCCAACGGACCTATCCATGTGACCATTGCAGCGAATTTCAAAGGATCCATTCATGAATACATTGGCGATCTGAAATTAAGCAAAGATGCGGATCGGCACCAGGTAGAGAAGAAGGTTTCAGAGATCTTGTCTGAACGGGGGAACCGGCTGGTCAAGCAATTGCAGCAATACAATGTCGATAGCCTGGGAATTGGGATGCATGTCCGCAACAGCATGTCTTATGAAGCCTGGAAAGCCTTGAATTGGAGCGAAGAATATCCTCGCATAAAGGTGGACTGTCAGATTCATTTTAAAGCAAAAGATTACGGGAAAATCAGGTAGAACGAACAGGAAACAAGCCCGCTCAGGCCATTAAGGCCTGCTGCGGGCTTGTTACATATTGATCCTGTAGCTTATTGCATGGATCTGAATTGGGAATTGGTATTGGAATGGATGCCCTCGTTGTTGTGAGCGTTGAAGCTGTTATACGAGTGCGCAGCATAACCTGGATTGATGCCAGGAGTTTGGGTATACGATTGCGAAATCGGGGAGTTGTATTGCGAGTGAATCATGCTCTCCACTTGTTTGCAAATCTGCGATACCTGCTGCAGCTGTTGAACGGCCGTTTGATGACCTTGCAGAGCTGTTTGAATGATCTGAGCTGCTTTTTGCTCGCGTGCAGCCAATTCCTCGAGACGCTGCGCATTTTGTTGTTCCTGTTGGAGCAGCATTTGATAATTGTGGCTCGCTTGCTGCGTTTGATTAACGAGTTGTTGAATCATTTGCTCACATTGGTGAAGGGATTGGCTTGCTTGGTTGTTGGAAAATTGCATGTTGTGAATTCCTCCTTTGGTTTAAGAACACATTTAGAATCCCTTCTCAAGCGATTAATATTCAACTCAATCTTGGTTCATAAATCATGCAGGAGTGGAGACTCTAAATTTCAGCGTGTTTTTTAATCCCGACTGATCTACTTGGAGGAAGTCATGGAGAACAAGAAGCAAAGAGATCTCGCTTCAATTGCAACTATACCGCTGACGATGACCTTAGCCAATTCCATCCTTATTCCGGTTCTTCCTTCTATGCAAAAAGCAATGGGGATAAGCGCCTTTCAGTCCAGCTTATTAATTACGTCGTATGCCGTTATTGCCATCTTGTTTATCCCGATTACCGGATATCTGTCCGATCGGATCGGCAGGAAAAAGGTCATTTTGCCAGGTTTGCTGCTGGTTGCGGCCTCCGGTGCTTTTTGCGGATGGGCTGCAGTCGCCATTGATAAACCTTATGCGCTTGTCATGACGGGTCGTTTATTTCAAGGCTTGGGAGCAGCAGCCTGTTTCCCGGTTGTGCTGCCGCTTGTCGGCGATTTGTTCAAAAAGGAAGAGGATGTCAGCAGCGGTCTTGGTATCGTTGAAACCGCGAATACATTTGGTAAGGTGCTTGCCCCAATTATCGGATCAGCTTTAGCGATGTGGACCTGGTATATGCCATTCTGGTTCATTCCGGTATTCAGTCTGATTTCGTTCATTCTTGTTGCGGTATGGGTGAAAGCTCCCAAGGATAAGAAGCCAGCCGTTCCTTTCAAGACATTTGTTCATTCTGTGGTTTCCTTGTTCCGGGAAAAGGGCAGATGGATTTGGGGGGTATATGTATCAGGCGGTATTAACATGTTTGCGATATTTGCCTCCTTATTTTATTTGTCGGAGACACTGGAGGAACGGAGCATTCATGGAATCGTTAAAGGCTGCCTTGTAGCGATCCCTCTTGTTGCTTTATGTACTACATCATGGGCAATTGGCAAATGGATTGGCCAGAAAAAGAAGCTAATGAAATGGATCTGCGTAATCGGATTTCTTGAAGCTGCCGGATGTCTGCTGTTCCTGTCTTTTGGCGGCAGGGATACGCTGTGGGTCATTATAACGCTTTTATTCGCAGGCTCCATTGGCCTAGGGGCTGCCCTTCCAACTCTGGATGCGCTGCTCACCGAAGGCATTGAGAAGGAGCAGCGCGGTACCGTAACGTCATTCTACAGCAGTATTCGGTTTCTTGGGGTTGCGGCCGGACCTCCATTAGCCGCATTGCTTATTGAGCAATCCAAATCTTCGTTATTCTGGGTCTTAACAGCCTGCTGCTTCGTTGCTGCTGTTATTGCGCTAATTACAATTAAGCCGAAGAGTAACTAGTCTCCGTTATATATCCGCGGCTCCCGTCATACCCTCTAAAAGAATGTAAGCGCAGAGGGAGGGATCCGTGTTTGGCACAGTCTGAATGGTATGAGCATCGCTTCTGGCTGCAAATATTAGGGGACCATGCCCGGTTTATTTTTAATACGCTATCACCGGTGGAAGCCAAGGATATTAAAACAGCAGGCTATTTTATTACCGCTTATGACCAACTGCTGGAGTACGCAAGACAGTCTTCGTCAGAGGCGGATTGTCAATTCATCAGCAAGCAGGCTTGCGAATTAACAACGGAATTCCGGGCATTCAAGCTGGATATTCTGGAGAGACAGCTGTTTGGCAAAGTGATGATCATGCTTACTCCAACATTTCTGAATCATATGGTCAATGAGCTGGAGGAATATTTAAGGATTCTGAATGAGCTTGTGGCAGGCAAGCCGGTTCCGGCATTTGACGCGCTTCATCATGATTTCTTATGGCTTCCCGATGCGGCCGGACATGCGGCTGCGATCGGAAGTGATCTGGATTTGGTGGAGAAGCCGTTAATCAAACGAACGGAGCAATTCGAAGAGCATTTCAACCAGCTGTATTTAAAAAGCGTTGAGCTGGCCGGCTACATGAGGACGGAGCTGAGAGACTTCCCGGCGTTCCGCAGGCTTCACAAGGAGATCGACATGGAGATGAAGCTGTTCACAGGCTTCCTTAAGGAGCTTGAAGAGCTTGAATTGTCAGATGAAGTGCTGGATCGGATCAGCCCCTTGATGCCGGATCATATGATGAGGGAAGAGTGCTACTATTTGACGAAGCTTGCCCAGCTGGGGCTCGTTCCCAATCCGAATTGCCAAGCGGATAAACCTAGAATCCAACCTTAATGATATGATTATTCAATGACTATCTCCTGTCGGGATAGTCATTTTTCGTATGGAGCTGATTCTTTTATGATGCAGCTGCAGTTCAAATAGCGGTGCAGAACAGGTTCAGCTAACAAGCTTGAATGATATTGCGTTGACGATCCCGTAATGGAGGTTGCTGATCTTCATGAGGACGGCGATAATGAAAGTATACAATTAAGCTGGAATACAGGTAAGATCTGAAGGCAGGCAAATCAACGATATTAGGACAATAGGAGTTGACCGTTGATGTTTCTGAAAAGCGTGGAGATCAGGCGGGATGAATATACGGATGAAAGGGAGTATCCTTTCTCAATCCCCGCGATTAAGGCATTGGACAAGCTTCATTTTCACTCGAATGTGACGTTTCTGGTTGGAGAGAACGGTTCGGGCAAATCGACACTGCTTGAGGCCATTGCCTATCAATGCGGCTTTCATACCGCCGGAGGCGGAAGGAATAACGAATATGAGGTGGATTCCTCGGCTGCTATATTAGGCAATGCCATCAGGCTTTCCTGGATGCCGAAGGTGACGAACGGATTTTTTCTGCGGGCAGAAACTTTTTATCACTTTGCTTCTTATATTGATACTCTCGATGCGGATGTATTAAGCAATTACGGTGGACGTTCCTTGCATCATCAATCGCATGGCGAGGCATTCCTGTCGTTATTCAAGCACCGGTTCGGAAAAAAAGCGATCTATCTCCTCGACGAGCCCGAGGCTGCCTTATCTCCGGCCAGACAGCTTGCTTTAATGAGGGTAATCAAGGATTTGTCCGCTGACGCACAGTTTATTATCGCCACGCATTCGCCCATTCTGCTTGGCTATCCGGAAGCGCAAATTTTGAATTTTGACGAGCAGCCGGTAGAGGAGATCCGTTATGAAGACACGCTTCATTACATCGTTACGCGGAGATTTCTGGAGAACCGGAAGACCGTGCTGCAAGAGCTGTTTGAAGATTAAAGGCTGAACGGAGGCGGCAGGAACATTGGAGAATCAATGGATAATCGCGGAGCACGATCCGCATTGGCGTACGCTGTTTCTTGCTATAGCAACAAGGTTGAGAGCAGCGCTCGGGGACATCGCCGTTCGGATTGATCATATCGGATCAACCTCTGTCAGCGGCTTGGACGCAAAGCCGGTTATCGATATTCAAATTTCGGTACCCCGATTGGAAGATCTGCCCAGCTTTAGATCCCGGATTGAGCAGCATGGTTTTGTATTAAGAGAAGACAATGCCGACCTAACGAAGCGATATTTCCGGGAAGTTCCCGGCATGCGGAGAACTCATGTTCATGTGAGACAAGCAGGGAGTTTCTCCGAGCAATTGAATTTGCTGTTCCGGGATTATTTGCGGCAGCATCCGGAGGATTGCCTGCGCTACGCTGCAGAGAAGCACCGGTTAATGCAGCAATATAAGCATGATCGTATCAAGTATGTGGAGGGAAAAGGCCCAATCGTCTGGGATATTGTACATAAGGCCCATCTCTGGTCACAAGAAACCGGATGGCGGCCGGGGAACTCGGATGCTTAAGAAGGAGGAACAGCATTGACACTGCAGCAATTAAAATACATCATCGAGGTCGCAAGCCGCGGCTCCATCAATGAAGCGGCCAAGCGGCTGTTTATCTCACAGCCTACGCTTTCGAATGCGATTAAGGATCTGGAAGAGGAGCTGCAGCTCGCGATATTTGAGCGCTCCAATAAAGGAATTGCTCTCTCCAAGGAGGGAGTGGAGTTTCTTAGCTACGCCCGTCAGGTGGTGGAGCAGGCCGAGCTGCTGGAAAACCGGTATTTGAACGCGAAGCCGTCACCGCAGCATTTTTCCGTATCGACGCAGCACTATGCATTTGCGGTTAATGCCTTTGTCAGTCTCGTGCAGGAATACGGGCAGGATGAGTATGAGCTGTCCCTGCGCGAGACAAAGACCTATGAGATTATTGAAGATGTGAAGAGCTTGCGAAGCGAGATCGGCATCCTTTATTTGAATGAATTCAATGGCAAAGTCATTAACAAGCTGCTAAAGGACTCGAATTTGCAGTTTACGAGCCTGTTTACGGCAAAGCCGCATATATTCATCAGCATCAAGAATCCGCTGGCGAAGCAGTCCAAGGTAACAATTGACCAGCTGGAGGAATTTCCTTATTTGTCTTTTGACCAGGGAGAGTATAACTCCTTCCACTTCGCAGAGGAGATTCTGAGCACGTTATCGCATAAGAAAAGCATTCGTGTGAACGACCGAGCGACTTTGTTTAATCTGCTGATCGGCCTGAACGGGTATACCATCTCCACCGGTGTATTAAGCGCGGATTTGAACGGGAATGAGATTATTCCGGTACCGCTTGATAATGACGAAACGATTAATGTAGGCTGGATTTCCCATCGCAGCACGGCATTATCCAAGCTTGGAACCGCTTATATAGAAGCCTTGCATCACGCGATCTCGCCGGTTCCATGATATAGCTTTTGGCTATAACTAGATATAGTATTTTACAGTTACACTATAACTCTGAAACCATGTTATCTTTCTTGTAACAAATGTTGAGGAGTTGTTGCAAGATGGCAAAGAGCAGTGTAATGGGGTACCCTCGAATCGGTGAGAACCGCGAATGGAAGAAAGCGCTGGAAGCATTCTGGGCAGGCAAGCTGGAGGAAACAGAGCTTCATCAGCAGCTTCAGCAAATCCGTCTTCAGCATCTTAGCAAGCAGCAGGAAAAAGGCATTGACTACATTCCGGTTAATGACTTCAGCTATTACGATCAAGTGCTTGATACAGCCGCCATGTTCGGAATTATTCCGAAGCGGTTTAACTATAACGGCGGTGCAGTTCCGCTATCGGTCTATTTCGGCGTCGCACGCGGCACCAAGGAAGCAGCAGCGAGTGAAATGACGAAATGGTTCAATACGAACTATCATTACATCGTGCCCGAGCTTTACGGAGCGGAGCCGGTCCTTACCGAGAATAGACCGCTTGCAGCTTACCGCGAGGCAAAAGAGAAGCTCGGAATCGAAGGAAAGCCGGTTATTCTAGGTCCATTTTCGTTCCTTAAGCTGTCGAAGGGTTATGGCAGATCCGAGGTAGACACATGGCTCTCGATTCTTCTTAAGCTGTATGTGCAAGTGCTTCAGGAGCTTGTGGCAGAAGGTGTTCAGTGGGTTCAGATTGATGAACCGGCACTCGTCACCAAGCTAAGCAATGATGATGTAGCACGGCTGCATACGTTATATGGCAAGCTTGCGGAAGCCGTTCCTCAGCTCAACCTTTTACTGCAGACCTACTTCGGTTCACTCGAGCAATACAAGGAGATTGTGAAGCTGCCCGTGCAAGGTATTGGACTCGACTTCGTTCATGGTCTTCGCGGTAATCTGTCTGCTGTCCGTGAATACGGCTTCCCGGCAGACAAGGTGCTTGGAGCTGGCATCATTGACGGCCGCGGCATCTGGAAAGCCCCGCTTGGCGAGAAGCTTGCTCTGCTTAGAGAGCTGCAAGGACTTGTTTCGTCGGATAAGCTGCTTGTTCAGACTTCATGCAGTCTGCTGCACGTACCGGTTACAACAAAGCCGGAATCCAAGCTGCCGCCTGAACTGAAAAACGCACTTGCCTTTGCGGATGAGAAGCTCGATGAGCTGGTCTTGCTTACGGAAGCTTTAAATAACGGGGAAGCTTCGGTTGCTGAAGAGCTGGCATTGAATAAGCATGCGCTCGAGACCTTGGAGCAGTCCGATGTCCGGAATCGTGCAGACGTCCATACGGCGGTGGCACGTATTCAAACGCAGGAGCCTGCCAGAAAATCTCCGTTTGCAGCGCGGAATGCCGCCCAGCAGCACAAATGGCAGCTGCCACTATTCCCGACGACTACGATCGGAAGCTTCCCGCAGTCAACAGAAGTGCGCAAAGCACGTCAGTCGTGGCGCAAAGGGGAATGGAACAACGAGCAATATTCCAGCTTCATTCAAGCTCAGATTGACAGCTGGATCAGCTATCAGGAAGAGATTGGTCTTGACGTTCTCGTCCATGGCGAATTTGAACGGACGGATATGGTTGAGTTTTTCGGGGAGAAGCTTGAAGGCTTTGCATTTACCCAGAACGGCTGGGTACAATCTTATGGTTCCCGCTGCGTGAAGCCGCCGGTAATATTCGGTGATGTTGCCTTCAAAGAAGCGATGACTGTTGAGGAAACGGTCTATGCGCAATCCAAAACCAATCGTCCGGTGAAAGGAATGCTTACCGGTCCGATCACGATTATGAACTGGTCATTTGTTCGTGATGACATCGAACGGGAGCAGATCGCTTACCAGCTGGCTTACGCCCTTCGTCAGGAAGTTGAAGCTCTTGAGAATGCCGGAATCGGAATGATTCAGGTGGATGAGCCAGCCGTACGGGAAGGCCTTCCGCTGAAGGAAGAAGAGCAGGCGCATTATTTGGACTGGGCGGTTAAAGCTTTCCGGATGACTACCTGCACCGTTCAAGATACAACGCAAATCCATACTCATATGTGCTATTGCGAGTTCCATGACATGATTGATTCCATTGAAGCAATGGACGCCGATGTGATCTCGATTGAAACGTCCCGCAGTCACGGCGAATTGATCCACAGCTTTGAAGTGAATACGTACAAACATGGCATCGGTCTAGGCGTGTATGATATTCATAGCCCGCGGGTTCCGGATGTTGAGGAAATGACGACGATGATCGACCGCGCGCTCCAGGTGCTTGATCCTAAGCTGTTCTGGATTAATCCGGACTGCGGTTTGAAGACACGCGGCAAGGAGGAAACAATCGCGTCTTTGCGCAATATGGTTGAAGCCACCAAGGTTGCACGCGAGAAGCATACCGTAAACGTATAACCACATGATTGTTCAGACTGAGACTATACCGAAAGTCATCCACGATGGCTAAGGTACAGTCTCTTTTTATTCTTTTTTATGGCATTCTATAAATATCTGAATGTAAGGTGTTACAAATTAGACTTGAGACCCGTCTTATACATGTCAACGTTGAGCCCGGGGCAAGCGTGAAGGCAATGAATAGTAGGGAGGCAAAGGACAAATGAACAAACAAGATCCGGCGCCGGATTTGTTTAAACATATATTTCATAAGCATTATCCGTCCGTCATACGAAAACTGACAGCACTGCTGCGCGATCAGGCAGCCGCCGAAGATTTGGCACAGGAGGTTTTCCTGAAATTGTACAGGAACCCGCCGTCAACTCCGGAAGCCGTGGGGGCATGGCTGCATCGCGTGCTTACGAGAAGTGCTTACGATTATTTGGATCAAAAGGCGCGGGAGCGAATGCTGGTGCAGCGTCAGGAAAAGCAGTTGATGACAGAGCCGCAGTCCTACCAATCCGGCGAACACGCCGTGATCAAGCAGGGGGATGAAGAGCAGGTTCAAGGCTGGTTGAACTCCCTGCCGGAACGGGACAGAGAGATGCTGCTGCTGAGGTATTCGGGCTACAGTTATTCCGAAATTGCGCAGGAATTAAATGTTCAGCAGCCTCAGGTAGGCATGCTGCTTAAGCGGGCGGGAGAAAGATTACGCAAGCAAGCGTTGAAGCACGAAAACCAATGGACGCATGAATAAGGAGAGGAAGCAAATGACAAATCAACCGTTCATTAAAACGGACGCCTTGGAGCGGAAGCCATTAAACTTGCCGGCTTCGGAGGAAACCAATGAAGCCTGGGCGAAGCTGGAGCTCAAGCTTAAAGAGCAAGTAAGCTCTCCAATTTGGGAAGCATGGATGAAAGAAGGGGTAACGGCGGAAGATACGGAGCATAAAGCAGGCGGCAAGTCGCAAGTAGCTGCAGAGGGTCTTGATGCGACTACAGAGAGTCTGGCTGTAGAGAAAAAGGAAAGCCGTGAGGTGAAGCTGGCACCTAATCGCAGCTGGTTGAGAAAGCATGGCATGAAAACGGGTGTTGCCGCTGCTGCTGTCCTTATCTGCGCAGCTATCGCCATCCCGTCCACCAATGAAGCGCTGGCGTCAATTTTGGGCAAGTTTAAGATGAACCAGATTGCGGTCGTTCAAGAGGATGATTTCAGGACGGCATTGGAAGGCTTCTTTGGATCGGACGTATCGGCAGAGTCCAGCAACAAATTCGGTAAATTCGAACGGACGGTTACTGGAGAAGGATATCCTGAGTTAACAGCTGCGCAAGCACTCGAGCAATACGGCATTCAGGTGCCAGCGAAGCTGAACCTGCCGTTTGGCGAGCAAACCGAGCTTCGGATCAACGGTCAGCAAGGGCAAGCCCTAACATTCCGTCTGGACGTCGATGCGATTAACGGTGTAATGAAGAAGCTTGGAGCGAAGCAATTGCTGCCTGCTTCTGTAGACGGCAAGCCGATTACACTTCGAATGGATAAAGGGGTTAGTGCTGATTACAGCTTTGTAGATTCGGATGACAGGGAGCGTTATATTGGAGTCAACATTTCTCCGGTTCCGGTTCTGGAAATAGATCCTGCCATTGAAGCAGAAGATGCCTATGAAGCTTTAATCCGATTCCCTGTTCTGCCGGAAAGCCTGAAAAACGTATTGATGCAAAGTACGCGGATATCCGAGGGAGAAGTACCTTTCCCGATTATTACGGACGGAAAAGTGACGAAGACGGTCCTTGCGGGCACCGACGTATACTTCGAAAACAGTGAAAGCTGGGGCGGAGGCTGGAGTGCGACATGGCTGGAAAAAGGTTTGGTCAAGCATGTAACCATGTATGATGCTAAAGCACGTGAAGACGCAGAAAAGATTGTGAAGGAATTGATTGTCCAATGAGTTATGCGATCGAAACATTCAGCTTAACGAAAAACTACGGGAACGGACGTGGCTGTCACGATGTCACGCTCCGCATTCCTGCCGGGGAAGCCTTTGGCTTCCTTGGCCCTAACGGGGCTGGTAAAAGCACCATCGTCAAAATGCTTGTGGGCTTAACATCGCCAACGGACGGGAAAGCGTTAGTGTTTGGCCAACCTGCGGGATCGGTGGAAGCCAGGCGGCGCATCGGTTATTTACCGGAATTATTCCGCTATCCCGGATGGTTAAGCGGAGAAGAAGCGATGCAGTTCCATGCAAAGCTTTGCGGGATGAAGGGCTCGACCGCAAAACGCCGGATCAATCAGCTCCTGGACGAGGTTGGCATCGGACAGCGGGGACGTGACCGCATTAAAGGTTATTCCAAAGGGATGCAGCAACGGCTAGGTCTCGCCTGCGCGCTTCTGAACGATCCGGATATCGTATTTCTGGACGAGCCAGCCTCCGCGCTGGATCCTGTTGGCCGTCATGAAGTGCGTGAGCTGCTGCAGCGTCTTCGCAAGGAAGGCAAAACGATTTTCCTGAACTCGCATCTACTGGAGGACGTTGAACAATTATGCGATCGTGTAGCTCTGCTGAACAATGGCCGGATCTTGTCGGAAGGACGCGTATCGGATGTACTCCGGGCTTCTTCGCGCTGGCGGTTCCGAGTAGGGGGAATGACTCCCGAGATGCTGGACTGGCTTCGCGAAACGATGATCGTTGCTGTCGATATCGTTCCTATGGAGAATAGTGAAATGCCGGCATGGGGAGAGCATTGGCTGGAAGCCGGGCTTGCCGAGGACGAGCAGGTTGGTTATTTTAACCGTCTTCTTATTGAACAGGGCATGACTTTATACGAGACACAGAAAGTAAAGTCTAGCCTGGACGAATGGTTTTTACAGGCAGTATCGGGTTTGGAGCATAGGGGGGAAAACCGATGATTGCCGTTTGGATGTTAACATGGAAAGAGCTTGTTCGAAAAAAAGTAACCCTGATGACTTTGCTGCTAACGGTCCTGTTTTGGATCGCCTTTTATTTTATAGCGCAGAGCGTAGGCGCATCTGTTGCGCAGTCTGAATCCGGCATCATAAGCCTAGATGATTTGCTTGAACGCTTCCGAGGAAGCGCTATTTTGCTTTCGATCGGTTTCTTCTTTGGATCAATCGCAACGGGATTTCTGGCAATTTTCAGCTCTGTTGCTGCTGTTGCGGGTGAAGCGGAGCATGGGGTGCTGCAGTCCGTATTGGCAAGACCGATTCCGCGAACACGCTGGTACATGGGACGATGGCTTGGATTTGTCACTTTTTGTCTCGCCTATGCTCTTCTTCTATTTGTATCTATCCTTGTTATTGTCACTTACGCGGCAGGTGCTCATCCTGACTGGTCCACAATAGGGCCTGCGTTTGTTTTGTTTATGAGTCCCGTTTTCTTAATGGTAACGCTTACGATGTTTGCGTCCTGCTGGCTTGCGCCGCTTGGCAACGGGGTTGCAATGGTGATGCTGTTTGGGATGAGCTGGCTGGGTACAATGCTTGACCGGGTTATTGCAACGGGAATGTTCCGGACGGACGAAACGACGAAAGCATCCGATACACTCGAGATTGTATCAGGACTGATCCGTCTCCTTATTCCAACAGATGCGCTGCAGCAGAGGATGTTATCCGAACTGTTCCAGGTTAAGAGCTTGGGCGGAGGGTTCTCATCCAGAGATTCTTTGGGTTATTTTTCTGTCGTTAACCCGCCATCTGATGCTTTTTTATATTACACGGCTGTTTATTTCCTGATTTTTCTTGCCGCAGGGTTGTTAGCAATCAGACGGAAGGATTTTTAAATCATAACCCGGATTACAACATGGATTCTTATAAAATTGAAATTTTGCAAACTAGAGGCAGGCACATTCCGTGGCTGCTTTAATCATTTGTTCAAAACGGCTAACTGGCGTATTTATCCATTGATTTATGAGCCAGAGGTCTATATGATAAGACATTGTCAGTCAAATTAAATAGTAAATCCTCATCCACCAAGATGAGGTAGAGGTTGCGATGTTAATGAGTACATCGGGGAAGGTCCAGTAAAGACCATCGATCCCGATAGAAAGGTACCCTCGCCGAAGCCGTCCGGTATACTGACCGTGACAGGCTGGGGCCGTATCCGAACAGGAACGGAACTGTCATATTGCTACAATCATCGGCAATATGTTGTGCTATCTTGATATTTGGAAAGTGAGGAAGATAAGGCGGTCTTTCTTGTTTCGTGAAGAAAGGCGGCTTTTTTGCGTTTTAAGGCGGCTATTTATTGGGACACTAATGGAAAAATAGATAAGGGAGAGTATAAGTTCGTGAAAGAGAACACGTTACGCAGAGGCCTGAAAGCAAGGCATATGGCGATGATTTCCCTTGGCGGATCAATCGGTACGGGGCTGTTCCTGGCGAGCGGCGGAGCGATTCATGACGCTGGTCCAGGCGGTGCGCTGCTAGGTTATTTCATTATAGGCATCATGGTGTATTTCCTGGTGACAAGCCTTGGTGAAATGGCAACCTACATGCCGGTATCCGGCACATTCAGTACGTATGCAACAAGATTCGTAGATCCATCCTTCGGTTTTGCGCTAGGCTGGAACTATTGGTATAACTGGGCTATTACGATAGCAGCAGAGCTGTCCGCGGCAACGTTAATTATTAAATTCTGGCTTCCGGACAGTCCATCGTTTATATGGAGCGCGCTTTTTCTTGCCTTGATGGTAGGTCTTAACTTGCTGTCTGTTAAAGGTTACGGGGAATCGGAATATTGGTTTGCAATGATCAAGATTATTACTGTTATTGTATTTATTGTAATTGGCCTGCTCATGATCGTCGGGATTTGGAAAGGTGACGCTGTTGGCTTCAGCAACTTTACAGCCGGCGATGCTCCCATTTCAGGTGGTTGGCTTGCTGTTCTGGGGATCTGTATGGCGGCGGGCTTCTCGTTCCAGGGAACGGAGCTTGTTGGTATTGCAGCAGGGGAGTCCGAGAATCCGCGGGAAAATGTACCCCGCGCGATCCGCAGCGTATTCTGGAGAATACTGCTGTTCTACATCCTGGCGATCTTTGTTGTAGGGATGCTTATACCCTTTACAACCGATACGCTTGCGGATGACAGCGTTGCGGCAAGTCCGTTTACGATTATTTTCGAAAAAGCCGGCTTAAGCGTCGCAGCATCCGTCATGAATGCCGTTATCTTAAGCTCGGTTTTGTCGGCAGGCAACTCGGGTATGTACGCTTCGACCCGCATGCTTTGGGTATTAGCGAAGGAAGGCAAGGCTCCCAAGATCTTCTCGAAGCTGAACAAACGCGGCATTCCGGTCTACGCTTTGCTTGCGACAGCTGCAATTGGCATGCTTGCATTCCTCGCGTCCTTCTTCGGTGACGGACAAGTCTATATCTGGCTTCTCAATGCATCTGGCATGTCCGGCTTTATCGCATGGCTGGGAATTGCGATCAGCCATTACCGTTTCCGCAAAGCTTATGTAGCACAAGGCCATAAAGTGGAAGACCTGCCTTACCGCTCTTTATGGTATCCGTATGGTCCTATTCTGGCAGGCATCATGTGTATGATCGTTATTGTCGGGCAAAGCGTGAGCGCGTTCTCGGACGGCAAAGTAGACTGGATGTTCATGCTGGCGTCTTATATCGGCATTCCATTCTTCCTGGCGATATGGCTGGGGTACAAATGGAAGTACAAAACGAAGCTGTTAAAGCTTGAAGAATGTAATGTAAATCCGGATGTGGAATAGGTTGAACTAGAAAAAGCAGGGGCTGCCAGCCTCTGCTTTTTTTATACTAATCGATATGTTATTCGATATTCTGTTCAATCGGCAGGATCAATTCATTCGACAGACTTTCACCGTTGTAGTAGCCGTCTTCATAATGGTAGTTATAGCGGGCGGTGTAGCGTGTTGCGACTTGGGTAAGCGATTCATTGGCGATCTCTTCGGAGTCGGATACATAAATCCAATAGCTGATTATAGCCGTTGACCCGGGAGCCAGAAGGCCAAGAAACACACCTTCCGTGAGCATAAAGGATGGTATCTGATTGTCATTGAGCTGCGGATCAAGGAGATAGAAGCCCAGCGGATAATCACTCCGGTATAAGGTTGCTTCGGCAGCGAGATTTCCTGTGTTTTGTACGGAGATGCTGAAGTAGACAGAGCGTTCAGCCTCATAATACATCGGCTTGGCATGGGCATGAACCGTTATAACTGGCGCGTTAATTTCCGTAGCAACCGGATTGGACATGGCATTTTGCTTAACGACTCTGCCGTCTGTCAGTCTGTAGGTGTAAGTGGCTTCAACCTGATTCAGAATCGGCGGATCGGCGGAACCGGCATAACCGGGCGGAACAATTACCTGATAAGCAACAACAGTAGTAGAACCGGCTACCAAGGTTCCCAGCGAAATTCCTGCAGCCAGTGAATTTCCCTTGCGCGGGGCACCACCGATCGTCAAACTATCGGGGACGAAGGTGGTCCCTTGCGGAATAAGCCGGGAGAGATAGGCATCTACTGCAAAGCTGTTATCATTGGTGACGGTTACGGTATAGGTCAGCTTTGAGCCGGTTGTTGTCCGGGGATGATCGACAGCTAAGCTTACCGTTAAGGATGGAATGGTAACGCTCAGGATAAGCAGATTTGCAGGCGTCCGGTAAGATGTCCCGTTGACCGTATATTCGATATTAGCCTGGAATGGAATTTGGGTTTCGGCGGGCATCTGGGCAAGCCGGATAGCTACCCGGACCGCAACGACTGCACCAGGCGCCAGATATCCGATATAAATTCCCGCAGCAGGATCAATCCAGGGAACAAGAACACCGTCGATAACTACACTGCCGGGGATAAATTCAAACCCTTCCGGCAAGGGAAGAAATACGATGACATTTTCCATCGGCAGCAGGCCGTCATTGCGAATGATCAGATCGTAAAAGATCACGTCTCCCAGGAAGGTTACCGGCGAGCTTAAGCTGGCATGGACAGCTAGCTGGAACGGTACCACTTCAAGAGTTACCTGATTGGACATGACCGAATCCGAGACGACTCTTCCGTCCAAAGTGCTGAAGTTGTAGACCAGCTCTGCTTCATTCCGGAATAGATGGGATGCCGGAATAGCGATGACGATAGCTTGGAAGATGACCTGTACCGAGCTGCCAACCTGGATGCTGCCAAGCGGGATTCCGTTAAGAGGGGAGACTCCCGGCAACGGGGAGCCATCCAGCAGAACACTGTTCGGAATAAAGGATAAACCGGCCGGCAGCGTATCTACCAGCCTCATTTCAGCAGAACGGTTGCCGGTATTGGAGATGAGTATGTTAAACGTTACCGTTTGATTCAAAATGAGCTTCAGAGGAGCAGCGGTTTTATGGGCTGTAAGGATCGGACCGACCAGAGGGGTCTGTACCGTATTGGAATAAGCGACACTCTCGAAGGCTCCGCTTCTGAACCGGACATGCGTCTGGTTCAGAAGCTTGAAGTCTTTGGGCGGGGTCATATCGCGACCACCTGAACATTAAAGGTTACGGTTGCGGAGGCGCCTGCTGCAATTGTGCCAATCGAGATCCCCGTATTCGGGTTGCCCGCAGGCACCTGTATACTGTTCACCGTTACGCTGCCAGGCACAAACACGGTGCCTGTCGGAACAGGGTCGACCAATATCACATTGCTGACTGGGCTTATTCCAAGATTCGTCACCACAATGTTATAAGTGATGACATCGCCTACGACGGCATCAATGGCGGATGTGCTCTTGACGACGGACACATCCGGAGAGGATACCGGAATAGACAGCGTATTGGAGTTGACCGAGCCGGCAATCGTTCTGCCATCGGGCACGAGATAGGAATAGGTGCCGGTTGCCGTATTGACAAGCTGCTGGGATGGCGGCAGGGTTTGGATAATGACTTCATAGGAGACGGATACCACAATCAGATCGCCTGGATTAACAGTACCGACCGAGAAACCGGCGGACGGATTGGCGCCAGGCTGCGGTACTCCGTTAACCTGCACGCTGTTTGGTATAAAGGCGCCGCCGGAAGGAACCGGGTCAGTCAACGTGACTTGTGCCGGAACGTTGCCGGTATTCGTAATATGCAAATCGTAAGTGACCGTATCGCCAACTGTCGCATTGGTCGTATTGGCTGCCTTCTGTATTGCAATAATGGCCTGATAGACCGGCAGGTTGACGGTATTGGAGAACGTTGATCCGGAGAACGCACCGGATGTAAAGGTAGCGCTGGCTTGATTGCTGAGCTGTGCCGGTGCCGGCGACGGAAGCGAAGTAATGGTCAGATTAAAGGTTATGGTTGATGTGATGCCAGGAGCAATCGTGCCGACCGAAATACCTGCTGCAGGAGACGCTCCGGGCCTAGGTAGTCCGTCTACGGTTACGCTGTCAGCGACGAACACAGCGCCGGCAGGAATGGCATCCCCGACAACGACATTATTAATTGGTGCTATGCCGTTATTCGTTACCCCAATCGTATAAGTAACGGTATCCCCAACGACAGCAGTTGGTACGGCAGCAGCTTTGACAACGGCTACGTTAGGTGCGGACACTTGAATAACAAGCGTATTGGAAGTAAGCGATCCGTTTAAGGTGCGCCCGTCCGGAAGCGTATACGCATACGTCGCGGAAGCCTGGTTCGTAAGTTGTTGGCCCGTTGTCAACGACTGAACGATGACGGAGAAGGAGACCGTTGCAGACGTTGTCACGTTTCCGAGCGGAATGCCCGTTGAAGGATCAACACCCGGTACCGGCTGATTATTGACAATTACACTATTCGGAACAAAAACGGTGCCGGCCGGAATGGTATCTGTAATCGTGACATCCGCGCCGTAATTGCCCGTGTTGGATATGGCCACCGTGTACGTAACCGTATCGCCCACGGTAGCATTGGTCGTACTTCCGGTCTTCGCTGCGCTTAGGATCGGCTGATAGACCGGCGTCGAGACCGTATTCGAGAACGTGACTCCCGAAAACGCACCCGAAGTAAAGGTAACAGAGGACTGGTTATTCAGTACAGCCGGAGCAGGCAGGGAAGTTACGATGACATTAAAAACAATCGCAGTGGTTGCACCCGGCGAGATCGCGTCAATGATGATGCCCGTTGCCGGATTTGCTGCCGGCCTCAGGACACCGTCAACGGTAAGAGATCCCGCAACAAAGCTGGATCCGGCTGGAATAGGATCCGTAAACAAGACATTGGAAATCGTGGCAATCCCGCTGTTCGTAATGGTGGTTGCATAAGTAACGGTATCGCCTATCGATACCGCAGTGGACGTTGTGCTCTTCACGACGGCAGCATTTGGCGCTGAGACAGGGAAGGTCACCGTATTGGAGACAACCGTTTCGTTAAAGGGCCTGCCATCAGGAAGGGTATACGATATGCTCGCTGTGCCAGTGTCGGTAAGCTGCTGAGGATTTGGCAGCGTGTCGATAACGACCGAGAACATGACGCCTACTGTTGCGCCTGCAGCGACGGAACCAATCGGAATCCCCGTTACCGGATCAACGCCGGGGACGGGAGCTCCGCCAACTATAACACTGTTTGGCACAAAGGATGTACCGGCAGGAATATTATCGGTTAACGTAATTGTAGACGGATAATTGCCGGTGTTCGAAACAAGAAAAGAATACGTAACCGTCTCGCCAACGGAGGCATTCGAAGTGCTGGAGCTTTTCACCACCGACACAACAGGCCGATAGACCGGTGTTGATACGGTGTTGGAGAAAGCCGTTCCCGAGAAGGCTCCCGAAGTAAAAGTGACCGAAGCTGTATTGTTGAGCACAGCAGGGTCGGGAACCGCATTGACACTGTTACTAAAGATAATCGTTACCGTACCGCCAGGAGGTATGGAGCCAACCGGAATACCGCCAATTGGACTTGCACCGGGCACCGGTGTTCCGTTAACCGTAACAGTCCCAGGGATAAAGGAGGTTCCGGCCGGAGCAGGGTCCGTAAACTGAACATTGTTTATCGTTTCGATTCCGCTGTTCGAAATGACAGCCGTATAGACGATGGTATCGCCTATCGTTACAGCGGTGTAGTTCGCGCTTAAGTCGACCCCGACATTAGGCGCGGAAACAGGGAAGCTCACCGTATTGGAATTGACGGAACCGTTAAGCGTCCGTCCATCCGGAGGTGTGTACGAATAAGCAGCCGTTGCCGTATTGCTGATGACTTGCGGCGATGGAAGAGCAGTGACTACAACCCCGAAGGTGACCGTCGTTGTTCCGCCGGGTGCGACGGAGCCGATATCGATGCCCGTGACAGGGGAGATGCCCGGAAAAGGTACACCGTTTACGATTATACTGTTCTCCGTAAAGGTTGTGCCTGCCGGAATGGTATCCGTCACTATAACCGCTGCCGCCAGGTTGCCTGTATTCGCAACGGACAATGTGTAGATAATGGAGTCGCCAAGCGTGGCATTGCCGGTGCTTGCGCTTTTGGCTATAGCAATTTGCGGCTGCGTGACCGGTGTAACCGTTGTGTTGGAGGCGGTTGTCGCCGAGAAGGTACCGGACGTAAAGCTGGCTGTCGATTGGTTCGTAATCTCTGAAGGGATTGCCATCGTTATGCTCACCTCGAATGTTACGGTAACCGAAGCCCCTGGTGCCAGGCTACCGAGAGATATGCCGGCTTCCGGAGAAGCTGCCGGCCGGGAAACATTTTGAACCAATACACTTCCGGGTACAAAAGCCGCATTCGTTTGAAGCTGGTCACGAAGGACAATGTTATTTACCGCTGCGATGCCGTTATTTGTAAGAACGGACGTAAAGGTCATTGTATCGCCCGTTACTGCAACTGTCCGGCTGACGCTCTTTACAAGCGAGACATTCGGCAGAGCAACTTGCACGGTAACGGTATTGGATAAGGCTGAGCGATTGATGATGCGTCCATTGGAAAGCGTGAAGGTATAGGAAGCAGCCGCTTGATTCACCAGCTGTCTGGATGCCGGATAGGCCACAATATTGACGACATAGCTGACAACCGCGGAGCCTCCGGCAGGTATCACGCCAACAGGTATGCCGGTTACCGGACTTGCGTCGGGAGTAGGAGCACCGTTGATCAATACACTGTTCTCAACAAAGACACTTCCCTCTGGAACCGTATCCGTCAACGTGGCCGTTGCTTCTGTATTCCCGGAATTGGTTAATGTAAAGCTGTAGGAGAACGTATCGCCAACTGTCGCGTTGTCCGTACTTGCTGATTTGCTGATCGAAACAACGGCTTCCGAGGCCGGAGTAGTAACGGTATTCGAGATGGAAGTGCTGGTGAAGGCACCTGAAGTAAAGCCGACGCTTGCGGCATTGCTGAGGGTCCCGGAAGCAGGCAGAGAGACAACGCGAATCTGAAAAGCAACGGTAACCGTCACTCCTGCATTAATCGTTCCCAGTGATATGCCAGCATTTGGATTAGCCAGAGGTGAAGCGACGCTGTTAATGAATACAGTTCCCGTTACAAAGCTTGACCCTGGCGGTACAGGATCGGATAACACCACATTCGTGACGGGAGCAATCCCGTTATTCGTAACGAGAAGCATATAAGTAAGTACATCCTGCAGGGCAGCTGCCGTATCGCTGACTGTTTTCGTTATCGTTACATTTGGCGAGGAAGCCGTAATGGAAATGGAATTGGAGCTGCTGCTTCCGTTTAATGTTCTGCCGCTCGGCAAGGTATAGGAATAAGTAGAGGCTGCCTGGTCAACGAGTACAGGTGGAGACGGCAAGGTGTTCAATAGCGTCTGAAAGGTAACGGTTGATTGACCGTTAGGCGCCAAACTGCCGATTACGATCCCTGATAAAGGCGATGACGCGGGACTGGCAACGCCATTAATCGTCACGGAGCCTGGAACAAAGCTCGAGCCTGCAGGGATATTATCCAAGAGAGTGACGGTTGCTGCCAGATTGCCGGTATTGCGGGCAAGGATGGTGTACGTAATCGTATCGCCGACGGTCGCTGCCGTGCTGCTGGCCAATTTGGTTAAAGGGATAACGGGCTGATAGACCGGCGTTGTTGTACTGTTGGATGCCGCCGTTCCAGAGAAGATTCCAATGGTATAAGAAACATTGGAGCGATTGATAAGCTGTGCGCTGGCCGGCATCGAGCTGACTGCAGCCTGTAAGGTAACGGTTGCGGAGCTGTTTGCAGCAACTGTTCCGACGGCAATTCCCGTAGCCGGGTTCGCAGTCGCATGAGGCGTACCGTCAATCGTAACGCTTCCCGGTACAAAGGCAGTTCCTGCCGGCAATACATCTGTAAGCGATACATTGGTAACGGCTTCCGCTCCGTTGTTCGTAATAACTGACGTATAAGTAAGCGTTTCGCCTACTGCGACATCCGTTACATTGACGGATTTGGCTGCCGTTACATTCGGCAGTGATACGGGAAGCGTTAATGTGTTGGATGCTGCAGAGCCGGATATCGTTCGGCCGTCCGGGGGCGAATAGGTATATGTCGCCGTGCCTTGATCCACAAATTGAGGCGGAGAAGGCAAAGTATTGACCTGAACATCAAAGGTGACGGTAGAGGCTGCACCCGCAGCGACCGATCCAATGGCAACGCCAGCGGCAGGATTGGCACCCGCTACGACAGATCCGTTTACCCGGAAGGTTCCGGTTATAAAGGAGCTGCCGGTTGGAATATTATCGGTAAGCGAGACATTCGCGGCTCTATTCCCGGTATTCGAGACTAATAGGGTATACGTCACTGTACTGCCTACCGTGGCTGTAGTTCGGTTAGAGCTTTTGGCAATCCCGATAATCGGGGAATAGACCGGCGTCGAGACCGTATTGGAAGGGATTACTCCGGTAATATTCTGTCCGCCCGCAACCATCTGGAACGTAAAGGCCGCTTTTGCGCTGTTGGGCAACAGGAAAGTGCTTGGCAGCGAGCTGACGATTGCCCGATAGGTGATCACAACGGAGCTGTTCAAATTCAACGCTCCTAATGGAGCACCTGACAAAATATCGTACGTCGGCCGTGGTATTCCGCCTACGGTTACGCTGCCTCCGACAAAGGTAAGCCCCGCAGGCAGTGCATCGGTGAGAACGACGCTCGCCGCATTGGCTGTACCGGTGTTGCTGACCGTTACGGTGTACGTAATCGTATCCCCAACAACCGCCCCAGCGACACTTGCGCTTTTCACAACGTTTATGATTGGCGAGTTAATATTGATCTGAATGGCATTGGCATTAACGACATAGGCATCTCCTGACGTTGTCAGGATTAGAACGGCAGAGGATTGGTTATTAATGAGGCGTGCGGAAACATCGACATTGGTAATATCCCAGCCTTGCCTTCCAGCTGAAATATTAGATCCCGGAGCACCGTTGGTCTGATTGCGGTTGCCGAATGTGCCGGTCGTATTCAATGCACCTGCGTCATTATTGATTTGGGATGCAAAGAAGTTATTCGCAAAATTATTTGTACCGGATAAGGCTGCTGCTGTTCCCGTTGTAGGGCCGAACAAAGCCTGATCTCCCGTCCGGTTCGCGTCGCCTTCCTGGGCGCTGAATAAAGCTCTTCCCCCGAGAGTGCCGGAAATTGGGGTTGCAAAACCTGTTAGAGTGGTTGATACAGGTCCGGAGTCAGCTTGCACAAGTACAGCTCCGGCACGCAGCGACATATTGCGGAAGGGGAGAGACGTGTTCTGATAAATAACGCCCAGCGTCCATCCGCAATGATTCGCCGTTGTTTCACCGCCAAGAACAATCGTTCCGACAACGTTGCCGGTTCTATAAGTTCCAGCACCGCCTTGTGTAATGAGTGAGGTGACATTGGCTGACCGCACATAAGCAAAAGCTCCGTTACCCAGATTGACCTGATTGCTTGTCGCCGAATCCGGTGAGATACTAAACGTTCCGGCAGGCGTGGTAAAAGTAACCGGGTTATTAATAAACGCACTTAGATCAACCGTCGCATTAATATAAGAGCCGCCCCAGATCAGCTCTGCATAGAGAATGGTGCTGCCTGCCGGCAAGGTCAAGATGGCAGAAGAGCTGTTGCTGGCATAAGCGTTTGTTGTACCGGCGGGATATGTACCATAGACAGATGCGGTATTGGTTGTCGTAAACGCACCTATACTATCCAGCGTACCTGGCACACCCGCCACTTCGGAACGGCTTAAACCAAGCGTATTGCCGGTAAACGTAATCGCTCCGGTAGCATTAAATGTCGCACGAGTGACAAGAGGAATCGGTATCACCCCCTCAAGTTCGCATGAATCTGTCAATGAGGGCAGAAACAGCTGCTTTATGACTTCCTTCCATTCATATGAGCAATAGGCCGGGTTAAAAACTTTTCTTTACTAATTAGATAATGGGGATCAAAAAAAGGCTTGAACCATTGAGGTTCAAGCCTTTTTGATCAAGAACTGACCGGCCTGGACTGCGGAGCGCCGGATGAGACCGTGTTCTCTTTATTAATCATGGAATGAATAAGGAATGTGGTAACGGACAGCGCCGCCGTAATGACAGCAAGCCATGCCACCGGCGTCAATCCGCCGCCATCATATAATCCGCCCATCATATACGGGCCGATTACCCGTCCGGCTGAACCGATTCCGCCGGTGAGACCAAGGTAGAACGGGGCATGTTTTCCGCTGTTCTCGCTTAGAAACGCTGGTATGGCCGGAGCAATCAGCATCTCTCCAAATGTAGTCAGAATCATGCCGAGCACCATTCCCGGGAAGCTGTGCATCGCAAGAATGACGACATAGCCGCTCATATATAGAACAGCGCTGGAGGTCAGCTGAGCTTTTATGGAGTTTGCCGCAACGCGTTTGATCAGTTTGGTTACCGGCTGGGCGACAAAGATCAGAATACCGTTTAGCGTCCAGAGATAGCCAAACATCTGCTTCGACATCCCGTGCTCGATAATAAAAGGAGAGACGCCCGTATTCCAGATGCTGTTGCCCAGATTAATCAGCATGCCTCCAAGGGCCATAAATAAGTAGAGCCGCACGTCGGTCATAAGGAGCCACAGGCTTGTTCCCGCTGAAGCACGCTTCTTCAGCTTTATTGCCGCGTCATTCCCGCCGCCGGTTCCGATCCGCTGAAGATAGAAGAGGAAGAACAAGGAAAACACGCCGGATGTAACGCCATTCAAGACAAAGCTGAGAGAGTAGGAGACATCGGCGAGAAAGCCGCTGAGCGCGGTACCTACCGCCACTCCGATATTGTTGGCAATGTAGACAATATTGAAGAGCTCGCCCCGTTGATCGGCAAAGCGGAAGCCGATAAAAGCCTGGATGGCCGGCATGGAAAGGGCGTTAAACAATCCGATTAAGCCCATCATGACGATAAATACCGTCCAAGCATGGCTGAGCGCCGGCAGGAGCAGAAGACCCGCTGCATTTAAGGCCAAGGCGCCAATGATGAGCTTTTTTACGCCAACACGGTGATAAAGCGCACCGCCAAGCAGCTGACCCGCGATCCCGCCAATGGATTGTACAAGAATGACGAGACCGGCATCGGACATGCTGCGTCCAAGCTGGTCGAAGACAAACATCGTGACCAGCGGCCACATCAGCGCGCTGCCGATGGCGTTAATAAGACTTGCGAGAAGGAAAACTTTAATCTCTTTCGGGTATTGCGATAATGTTCTCATGGTGGTTACAGGCTCCTGAATGTTAAACATGATGTAAGCCACTATTATACCTTAAGCCTTGCTCAAAAGACGAAGGATATTTTTTGACTATTTATGCTATCCCTTTTGCCCATACTGGCTTCGGTAATCCCTAGGGGAGAGGCGGACATGGGTCTTGAATACACGCTCGAACTGGGACAAGCTTTCAAATCCGACCTCAGCCGCAATTTCCGTAATTCGTTCATCCGTCTCCTTAAGCTGCTGCTGCGCTTCCTTCACGCGGGTAATGCCGATATATTCCGTTAATCCAAAGCCGGTGTACTTCTTGAACGTTCGGCTGAGATAACTGCTGCTGAGATGAAACTGCCGGCTTAAGCTGTCCAATGTAAGCGGCTCCCGAAAATGTCCGGCGATATAGCTGGCTATCTCCATTGCTTTGGCAGCAGCCGGGGAGGGAGGGGCGGAACTGTCGTTAGACTCCGGCTTCATATTAATCGCATGGCGGGCTGCGAACAAGAGCGCTTCGGCTACGGCATGGCGGATCGGCATTTCATGTCCCGGGGGACGCTCCTGCACTTCCTGGAGCAGACCGTAAAGCAGCTGTTCGAACCGAAGGCGTTCCTGATGAGCAAGACGCAGTACGCGGCGCGAGCCAAGGAAGGGAGACAGAAGCAGCGCGGCTTCTTCCTTCGCGTACCGCTCGAAATATTTTTCATTATAGTAGAGGACGATCCTTGCATGGTTCGGGACCCCCGTATCCGAAGTTTTGTGCAGCTCGTTGCCCGGAATCAGGACCAGATCACCGGCTTGAATCGGATAAGTACGGTCTTTGATGAAATACTGCCGTTCCCCGCTAAACAAATAATAGAGCTCATATTGGCCGTGTATATGCTCGACGGACATCGTGAAATGCCCCTTGCGCTTGTTATACTCCAGAAAAAATAAATCCTCTGCATCTCCATAGATCAATTCGTTACTTAATTGCATGATGGAAGACCCCCGGTATGACAAAATATGCGGTATAGAATTAATTCTAGCATATATTGCGGAGATATTGAGCAGATATTGCTGTACATTTTGAATATAAGAAATCATATTCCAGCCAATAAGGAGATGTACGTTCATGTCTAACAAGAAAACCTATGTGCAAGTCGGAACCGGAGGCCGCGCGGAATTCTTTTATGGGGCGATTGCCACTACCTACCGCGAAACGTCGGAGCTGCTTGCTTTTTGCGATATGAATCAGACCCGCATGGATTACGCGAACAAGCTTCTGCAAGACAAATATGATTACCCGGCAGTCAAGACGTATATGAGCGATGAATTCGAACGCATGATCGAAGAAATCAAGCCGCAATTTGTTATTGTGACGACAGTTGACCGTACCCATCATCAGTATATTATCCGTGCGCTGGAGCTTGGCTGCGATGTCATTACGGAGAAGCCGATGACGGTGGATGAGGAGAAATGCCAGGAGATTCTGGATGCCGTGGAACGGACGGGACGCCAGGTGCGCGTAACGTTCAATTATCGATATGCGCCGCATCATACGAAAGCCAGGGAGCTTATTGAAAACGGTACCATCGGCGATGTGACCTCCGTTCATTTCGAATGGCTGCTGAACATCCAGCATGGCGCGGATTACTTCCGCAGATGGCACCGCGACAAGCGCAACAGCGGCGGACTGCTTGTTCACAAGTCGACCCATCACTTTGACCTCGTTAACTTCTGGATCGGCTCGGAGCCGGAAACCGTATTTGCCATGGGAGACCTGCTCTTCTACGGCAGGGAAAATGCGGAGAAACGCGGGGTAACGAAATTTTATGACCGTGCAACCGGCAATCCGAATGCGAAGGACGACCCGTTTGCGCTGCCGCTTGATGACAACGAGCATCTGAAAGCGATGTATTACGATGCGGAGAAGGAAGACGGCTATCGCCGCGACCAGAGCGTATTCGGCGACGGCATCTCGATCGAGGATACGATGAGCGTCATGGTTCGCTACAAGAACAAAGCTTTGCTGACCTATTCGCTTAATGCCTACCTGCCTTGGGAAGGCTACCGGATTGCGTTCAACGGTACGAAAGGCCGTATCGAAATGACCGTTATTGAGCAGTCTTACGTCAACTCCGGCGGTGATAAGGCGCTCGAAGGCGCGGTTAAAGGCGTAAGCATCATCGTATTCCCGATGTTCGGCGAAGCTTACAAAGCTGAGTTTGAGGAAGGCGAAGGCGGTCATGGCGGCGGAGATCCGGTTCTCCTGAACGATATCTTTGGCATACCGGTAGAAGACCGCTTCAAACGCGCAGCCAACCATATCGATGGAGCACGTTCCATTCTCACGGGTATTGCAGCAAACAAATCGATCCGTACAGGCCAATCGGTTAAAGTCGATGACCTGGTACGATTTTACGAATAGGAGTGAGACGGATGAAGGGTTTTATGAATGATCAATTTCTATTGAATAGCGACACCGCTGTCCGTTTATACGAGCATTTCGCAAAGCCGATGCCGATTATCGACTATCATTGCCATCTGGATCCAAAAACGATCTACGAGAACAAACCTTTCAGCAATTTGACGGAAGTGTGGCTGTACGGGGATCATTACAAATGGCGTGCGATGCGTGCTAACGGAAATGCAGAAGAGTATGTGACCGGCGGTGATGGAGTCAGCGATTATGACCGGTTTCTCGCTTATGCCCGCACCGTTCCGATGGCGATCGGCAATCCGCTGTACCACTGGTCCCATCTGGAGCTGAAGCGTTTGTTCGGCATTGAAGAGATCATTAACGAGAAGAATGCTCCGGTCATTTGGGAGAAAGCGAGCAAAGTGTTCGAAGGCAAAGGGATGACGCCTCAGGAGCTGGTTCGTGTATCGAATGTCCGTGTCGTATGTACAACGGATGATCCTGCGGATTCTCTTGAATATCATATCAAGCTGATGGAAGAAGACCGCCATGGCTTCCAAGTACGGCCTTCGTTCCGTCCGGACAAGGCGCTTGAGATCAATCGCGCTACTTTCCTGCCATGGATCAGCCGACTGCAGGAGGTCTGCGGTTATGATGTAACCGATTATAGCCTGCTGCTGAAAGCTTTGAAGGAAAGAGTAGAGTTCTTCCACCAGACCGGCTGTCTATTGTCCGACCATGCCATTGATACGGTTATGTATGCCGATGCTTCAGAAGAGCAAGCGGCAGCGATCTATGCGAAAGCGATTCGCGGTGAGGCGGTAAGTACGGAGGAAGAGGCGCAGTACAAAACGTATACCTTGGTGTATTTGTCCCGTCTTTATGCCGATCATGGCTGGGCGATGCAGCTCCATATTCATGCCCACCGCAATAACAATACGGCGATGATGAAACGCCTTGGCCCCGACACGGGGTACGATTCCATCAACACCGGGCAGCTGGCGGGACCGCTTGTCCGGCTGCTCGACAGCATGGAGGAGAACGGAGGGCTGCCGCGTACCATTTTGTATTCCTTGAATGCATCGGATAACGACGTTTTGGCTGCGATCATCGGAAGCTTCCAGGACGGTACGATTCCTGGCAAAATCCAGCTTGGTTCGGCTTGGTGGTTCAACGATACGATTGACGGCATGCTTGCTCAAATGAAATCCCTTGCGAATATGGGTCTGATCAGCCGGTTTGTCGGCATGCTGACGGATTCGCGGAGCTTCTTGTCTTATCCGCGCCATGAATACTTCCGCCGCCTTCTATGCAATCTGCTGGGCGATTGGGTGGAGTCCGGTCAAGTGCCGGCGGATATGGAGCTTCTCGGATCAATCGTAGAAGGCATCTGCTACCGTAATGCCGAGCAATATTTCCGGTTCGGCTCGGAATCTTCCAGCATAAAAGTACAGGCGGAGGTTGCACAATGAGCCGATTGATCAATGATCTTCCGCAGCTTAATTACGCCAGCCTTCAGGAAGGAGAGGCTTCATCCTATGACAGGATGAAGTCTTATCCCGTTAAGGTGCTGCAAATTGGCGAAGGCAACTTCCTCCGCGGCTTTGTGGATTGGATGATTCACCGCTGCAATGAGCAAGGGCTCTTCGAGGGCAGTATTGCGGTGTCGCAGCCGCGCCCAACGGGTGCAGCGAAGCTGCAAGAGCTGAAAGAGCAGGACGGACTCTATTATCAGTGGATCAGAGGCTTGCATGAGGGGGAACTCGTTGACCGGCGCGAGCTGATTTCCGTATTTTCGGCCTTTATCGATCCTTATCAGGAATGGGACCGATTTCTCGCTATGGCGGCTAACCCGGAGCTGGAGCTGGTTGTATCCAATACAACGGAAGCAGGCTTGGTGTACCACTCTTCCGATTGGGCGCCGGATCAGCCGATCTTATCTTACCCGGGCAAGCTGACGCTGCTCTTGTATCGCAGATTTGAGCATTTCGGAGGCGAGCCGTCAAAGGGGTTGCTTCTGCTGCCTTGCGAGCTCGTGGAGCGGAACGGAGATAAGCTTCGCGACATCGTATTGCAGCATGCGGCAGATTGGAAGCTGCCTGAAGCTTTTGCCAATTGGATCCGCGCGCATAACCGTTTCCTGAATTCGCTCGTTGACCGGATCGTTACCGGCTTCCCGGCAGAGGAAGCAGATGACCGTTATGCGGAATGGGGAATCAAGGACCGTCTCCTTAATGCGGCTGAGCCTTATCATATATGGGCGATTGAAGGGGAAGAGGAGCTGGATGAACGGCTGCCGTTCGTGAAGGCCGGCTTAAACGTCGTATGGACGAATGATCTGCAGTCCTATCAGCTTCGCAAGGTCCGTATTCTTAACGGCGCCCATACATGGATGGCCGCTTACGGACTGCTTCACGGTTTGAGCGAAGTAAGAGAAGTTGTTGAGCATCCGGCCATCGGCGAGCAACTTCGCCAAGTTGTTTTTCATGAGATCATCCCGTCAATGCCGCTTCCGGAAGCGGAGATGAAGGTGTATGCCGAGCAGGTGCTGGAGCGCTTCGCCAATCCTTATGTCCGGCATAAGCTGACGGATATTGCCATGAACAGTCTATCCAAGTTTAAGGTCCGCCTGCTGCCGACATTAGCGGCTTATTATGAGCGGAGAGGTGACCTGCCGCCGTTTATTGTTAAAGCATTTGCTTCCTTGCTCAAGCTGTACCGTGTTCGCCAGACTGAAGAAGGCACTTTTGCAGGTACTAGATTAGATGGCAGTAAACTGGTTATTCGTGATGATGCCGCTGTTCTTTCGGAGCTTGCCGCGTTATGGAATAAAGCGGACAGCGGCGAGATCAGCGTGAAAGAACTGCTGTCGGATATTCTAGGCCGGTCATCCTGGTGGGGCAGTAATCTAAATGAGATGAATGGCTTGCTAGAATCACTGGCAGATGAGTTTGCAATAATGGAGGAACAAGCATGAGAAATACGACCATTACTAACGCAACACTCCTTCATCCTCAGGATGATGTAGTTATCGCATTACGCGATATCGAGCCTGGCGAGATCGTGAGATGGCCGGCAGCAGACGGCAGCGAGCAATCCGTTGCTGTTGCGGATGCGATTCCCCGCGGTCATAAAATCATTATCCAACCGGTTGCTGCAGGCGTTCATGTCCATAAATTCGGCTATTCGATCGGCGTTGCCAAAGAGGATATTACGCCTGGCCGCTGGGTTCATACCCATAATCTTCGTACCGGATTAGGTGAGGTTCTGGAGTACGAATATAAGCCCATGCAAGAATCGGGGGCTTCAACTCCAGCTGCCCAAACCAGCTGCCCGAAAACCTTCAAAGGTTATGTGCGCGAAGATGGCGAGGTAGGCATCCGCAATGAAATCTGGATTATTAATACGGTTGGCTGCATCAATAAGACTTGTGAAACCCTCGCAAGACTCGCCGGCCGGCAGTTCGAAGGACGGGAGATTGACGGCGTGTATCATTTCCCGCATCCATACGGATGCTCCCAGCTTGGAGATGATCTGACGGCAACGCAGAAGCTGCTTTCGGCACTTGTCCGGCACGGTAATGCTGCGGGCGTGCTGGTCATTGGCCTTGGCTGTGAGAATAACCAGATTGATGTCTTCAAGAAGGAGATTGGGGACTATAATCCTGACCGCGTGAAGTTCCTGAAATCCCAAGAGGTTGAAGATGAGCTGGAAGAAGGGCTGAAGCTGATCGAAGAGCTGGTCGAATATGCCGGTCGGTTCAAACGTCAGGAGCTGCCTCTCTCGAAGCTGCGTATCGGTCTGAAATGCGGCGGTTCTGACGGCTTCTCCGGTATTACCGCTAATCCGCTTGTCGGACGTGTAGCGGATGCTATAACGGCTGCTGGCGGTACGGCGCTGCTAACGGAAGTGCCGGAAATGTTTGGCGCGGAGACGATATTGATGGACCGTGCGGCTGATGAACAAGTCTTCCATGGAATCGTTAATTTAGTGAATGATTTCAAAGGCTATTTCATCCGTCACGGGCAGGAGATTTACGAGAATCCGTCACCGGGCAATAAAGACGGTGGTATTACAACCCTGGAAGAGAAGTCGCTTGGATGCACGCAAAAGGGCGGGCATGCAACCGTAACAGACGTTCTGCCGTACGGCGAACCGTCCAGGAAGCCTGGTTTAAACCTTGTGCAGGCGCCAGGCAACGACCTTGTGTCGGTTACGGCGTTATCGGCGGCAGGTGCACATATTGTCCTGTTTACGACGGGACGCGGAACACCGTTTGGCGGCCCTGTGCCAACGGTGAAGATTTCGACGAACACCCAGCTTGCGGAACGCAAGAAGAATTGGATCGACTTCAACGCCGGCCAGCTAATTGAAGGCAAGCGAATGGAAGAGCTGCAGGAAGAGCTGCTTGAGCAGATCGTTGAGCTGGCTTCTGGAGACAGGGAGACCCATAACGAACGCAACGGTTTCCGTGAAATTGCCATTTTCAAAGACGGCGTTATTCTTTAATGTGAGATACCCGGGAAGCCGCTGAGACGGTTTCCCGGGTATTTTGGTTTTGAAGGCTGACTTCAAGTCATGTATACTAATAGGCACTTACATCATATTTAGGAGGCCTATTCCGATGAGCCAGCGTTACCGTATTACTAGATCGTTGAAAGAAACAGGCAATGTGCAAGACCTGACTTTAGAAGAATGCAAACAGCTTTTTGAATCCAAGCCGGATTTTGAATATAGCGCTGTCTTTACCGTGAAGGGCCCTGAAAGCACAATGTCTATCGAAGGAGATTTCTTCATGTGGAGCTTTGGGGATGTCCAGATTCCGTTCCGGCTCTATAGCGGAGACCTGTATGTATCAGGCAGCAACGAAGCAGTCATTCCCAAGATGCTGGAGATCGCAAGCGAGCTTGAAGCGGATATTGTGGAAGGCTGATAAAAAAACAACTCCGATCCCCGGAGTTGTTTTTTTTAATCTATTTGGCTTTTGGCTTGCTCACCAGCAAAACGGTTACGCGCAGCACCCATTCCAAACACAAAGATCAGCAGACTTGCAACTATAAGCATCGCAATCGATACCGTCCAATGATGCGTTGCGTCATGAATGACGCCAAAGACAAGCGGACCAACTGCAGCAAGCAGATAACCAACCGATTGCGCCATTCCGGACAACTCGGCTGCAGCCTGTGTCGTACGGGTGCGTAAGGTGAAGAATAGCATCGCGAGACTAAAGGAGCCTGCCCCCGCAATGCCGATCAGCACGGACCATAGAGGGACAAGGGAATTGTTATCTATAAGCAGTCCGCCAATGCCCAGAAGATACAGCAGTGTCGTGATGGCGACGAGCATTCGCTGGTTCTTCATCCGGCTCGCGATAATAGGAACAACGAAGGTGAAAGGCAGCATGGAGAACTGGATAAGCGACAGCATCCAGCCTGCTGAGTCGCTCGACATCCCCCGGCTATTCAATATTTCCGGAAACCAGGCAACCAGGTTATAAAAGATAAAGGATTGCAGCCCCATAAATAAGGTTACCTGCCAGGCAAGTGGGGAGCGCCACAGCTTGGCTTCTCCCGCGCTATTGTTAGCTTGGGAAACGGCAGCCATCCCTTGCCGGGTATAGCTCATTCTTGGCAGCCAGCAGATGATGCCAACCGCTGTCAGCACCAGCCAGCAGCTGAGGGCACCTTGCCAGCCAAAGCCGGCATCACGTGCAAGCGGAACGCTGATGCCTGAAGCAAGCGCTCCGCATATATTCATCGATACCGAATAGATCCCGGTCATTAAGCCTATTTTGTTAGAGAAATCTCTTTTGACAAGGCTGGGAATCAACACATTACAAACGGCAATAGACAAGCCGATCATCATGGTGCCGCCAAACAGGGCAACACTGCTTGAGATGGAACGGCATAGCGTTCCGACCCCGATAAAGATAAGCGCACACATAATGACGCGTTCGACTCCATATCGCCGGGCGAGCTGCGCGGCAAAAGGGGACATAAACGTAAAAGCTAGCAAGGGAACCGTAGTCAGCAGTCCTGCTACCGAATTGGATATCCCAGTTGACTCGCGGATATAGCTGACGAGTGGTCCAACCGACGTTATTGGAGCCCTTAAATTGGCGGCGACAAATATAATACTTATGGCAAGAAGCAGTCCAGAAGCTTTTTTAATATCCGGTTTTGCTATTTTATTGATCTGTTCCATGCGGGTTCAGTCCTCCGGTGATGTCTTCATTCTGAAAATGCTCCTGTGTTTCGTGTATATATTGCTGAACCAACGCTGCCGCCTTGGTGCTGTTCTGATCGGTTATCGCTTCAAGCAGCAACGCATGGTTGTGATAGAAAGACAGAAAATCGACCTGGTTAAACATCTCGACAAGAATAGGCGGCAAGCTGTCTGAAATGTAATCATACAGCTCGATGAGCAATCCGTTGCGGGAAGAGGAGACTATGGTCTGGTGGAACTCAAGATCCCATCGGGCATAAGCATGAGCGTCTTCGGTTTGAATAGCCTGCTTACTCTGCTTGAGGCAATGAGCCATCCGCTCCAAATCTTCTTTGTCCCGGCGCTCTGCTGCAAGGTGAGCAGCCTCTCTTTCCAGTGCATGTCTGACTGCCAGCGTTTCAAGCCAATTGGAACGCAGGATCCGTTTCTTTAAGATCGGGCCAAGCGCACTGGAGGAGCACACGTATGTACCGTCTCCTTGTCTTGTTTTTAATAAACCGGCATGGGTTAATGCTCGAATCGCTTCGCGCAAAGTATTGCGGCTGACTTGCAGCTGCTCCATCAGCTCAGGCTCAGGGGGGATTCTCGTGCCGACAGCCCATGCGCCGGAAGCAATCAAGCTTTCGATTTGCTCGGCAACTTGCTCTACAAGCGTTAACCGCTTTGTTTGCTTTAACATGTTGAAGCTCCTTTCCATTCGTTCAAACGTAGGATGTTTGGTTATTTTACCTTGAAAGAAGCGATTTTGCAATGAAAAAAAGACCATTTCTCGTAAATGCGAGAAATGGTCTGTTTGATTATTGGACCCATGCCAGCTTCTCCGGATTGGAGACCGAATAAATGGAACGAATTTTTTTGGCCTGTTCATCGGGCTCGAAGAGGTAGACTTTCACAGGTTTATCATCCTCTAGTTGCAGTAAGCCTAGCTGGCCGCTGATGATTGCCGGACGCCAGCTTCCTTCGAAGGCGCCTTTTCGTGCAATGCCTTCCAGGAAAGCAAGAATTCTTTGAGGACCAATGATCGGATTAAAGGCAGAGCGTACAATGCCTCCGCCGTCAGCTAACATTACGGCATCATCGGTAAGCAGATGAATAAAGCTTTCCAGACGGCCGGTATAGATGGCTTCGGAGAAGGATTGAACAAAGCGGGTCATCGACTCGTCTAACGCGGCTTTATTGTCCTTGTCCTGAGCAGTGGAGTGACCAATCTTGGCGGATGCACGGCTGAAAATTTTCCGGCAGGCCGCTTCGGTTTTGTCCAGCATGGCAGCAATCTCGGCATACTCATAACCAAAGGATTCACGCAGTACAAATACGGCACGTTCAGGCGGTGTACAGGTCTGTAATAGAACGAGCAGGGCGTAACCCAGTTGTTCATGCTGGATAACATTATCAAGCGGCGATGATTGCGGCGCTCCATCCATCACGGGCTCGGGAAGCCATTGCCCGGGATAGCTTTCGCGCTTCCGCGGAGCTGACTTCATCAGATTTAAGACACGGTTCGTTAGCAGCTTGACCAGATAAGCTTTTGGATGCACGATGTCGATCCCATCCGACTTACTGACGGTAACGAACACATCCTGGACGACATCTTCCGCTTCACTCATAGAACCAAGCATCCGGTAAGCAATTGAGGTGAGCAGCGGTTTATACTCCCGGTATAGGTGTTCAATTTCCAATGCTGTATCGTTTGCCGTCAACTCACATCGACCTCCAAATATTAACTAAAATGATCATAGCGTAACGCACGACAAGAAACCACCCTCATTGTTGAGGTGTGGTTTCTTGCGGCTGCTTGGCGGGATTAGTTCTCGAAGCAGCCCTGAAAATGCCCGCAGCGATCGCAATGCGGTTCCTCCAGATTAAACGTATTGGGTTGGTTTTGTTATCTAAGACAATGAATAGACCGGATTTGTGACAGGGGGGCGAAAGTTTTTTTGAAAAAAAAACGGATTGACTAAAGCGGCAATCCGTTTTACACTAACACCAGTTATTTAGTAAATTACTAAATCAGTAAACTAATGAATGATCCCGCGGACTCATTCCAATCCAATGATGAAAGAAAGTTCGAGGTAATCAATATGTTTTCCAATCGTTATGTCCGAACTATTATCTGCTCCCGGGTGCTGCTGCACCTTGGGATATGGATCCGTAATTATGCCGTCCTTCTGTATGTAACGGATTTGACCAGCAATAATCCGATTTATGTATCCCTCATCTCGGTAGCGGAATTCGCCCCAATCTTCCTGTTCGCCCTAATTGGCGGAACGTTAGCTGACCGATGGCGGCCAAAGAGGACGATGGCGGGGAGTGATTTGCTCTCAGCCATATCGGCAGTGGCCGTCCTGCTTGCGCTGATGAACGGCGGCTGGACCGCCCTGCTTATCGGATCGTTTATTTCGGCCAGCCTGTCTCAATTCTCCCAGCCTTCGGCCATGAAGCTGTACAAACGTCATGTCCCGCCCGAACAGCTGCAAGGGGTTATGGCGATGTCCCAAACGCTTGTTGCGATCTTTATGGTACTTGGTCCGGTTATCGGCACCCTTGTCTATCTGAAGCTTGGTATTCACGTCTCTCTAATTATGACAGCCGTGTTGTTCCTGGGTTCATCCTTCATATTGGCGACACTGCCTCGAGATACGGAGGAGTCAAACACAGAGACGAATTCCAGCTTCATGAAAGAGTTAACAGCGGGATTACGCTATGTCTGGTCGAATACAGCCTTGCGAGCATTGTGTCTCGGTTTTGCCGTAGTCGGATTTGCATCCGGACTAACTCAGCCGCTTCAAATTTTCATCGTTGTCGAGCAGCTAGGACAGGATACAGCTTTCCTGCAATGGCTGGTAATGACGAACGGTGCTGCTATGTTAATTGGGGGGATTGCGCTGATGAGATTAGCGAAAAAAGCGAAGCCGCAGCTGCTGTTCATCACGGGCCTGCTCATTACGGCTGTCTGTACAATCGGAATCGGCGCATCCACGTTTATTTGGCTGACCATTGTCTTATTAATCATCAGCGGATTGGTGTATCCGTCCATACAGGGAGGTATTCAGACGCTTATTGTGCAAAACACGGAGCTCGCCTATATGGGCAGGGTATCCGGGGCAATCATGCCTGTTTTTATGGGGATGATGGTTATTGGCATGTTCCTGTCGGGTTATCTCAAGGAGACGTGGTCCTTGTTGGCGGTATACGCCCTTAGCGGCGTCATTATTATAGCCGGAACCTTTCTGCTGCTGCGACTTGGAGGCAGGGAGGTTAGCAGATAGGCGAGCGGCACATAAATTCCTCTGAATCGTGCAAATTAAGGAAATCGAATTGCCTACGAGAGGAGTACGACCATGTCGTATCATAAAGACCTGCCGCAGTTTCCGGAATCCTATTGGACTGCGAGCCAGCATGAACGTCCCAAGTATCCGAAGCTGGAGCAAGACACTGAAGCAGACGTTGTTGTGGTAGGGGGAGGAATATCCGGTATAACGACGGCGTATCTGTTAAGCCAAGAGGGGCTTCGTGTTGTGCTGGTGGAAGCCGGCGAGATTCTTAACGGAACAACGGCTCATACAACGGCCAAAATAACCGCTCAGCATGATCTGATCTACGATGAGCTCATCCGTTCGGAAGGCAAGGAAAAAGCTTCGCTTTATTATCAGGCAGCTAAAGACGCGATGAATTTCATCCATCAAACGATAGACAAGCTTCAGATCGAGTGCGGCTATAACGAGCAGGATGCCTATGTATACACTCATCATGTGGACTATACCGTGAAGGTGGAGAATGAAGCGAAGGCTTATCAGGAGCTTGGGATTCCAGGCGCTTATCTGGACCGTATGCCTTTGCAGATTCCGTTATTTGGAGCCGTTCGAATGGACGGCCAGGCGCAGTTTCATCCGCTGAATTATTTGCTCAAGCTGGTTCAGGAATTCCTTAAGGCAGGCGGCCGGATCTTTGAGCATACAACAGCCGTGGACGTGGAGCAGGTAGATACGCCTAAAGTGATGACAAACGATGGGCACCGGATCAATTGCAAATACGTCGTATCCTGCACCCATTTTCCGTTCTATGACGGTCAGGGATTTTATTTTGCCCGAATGCATGCGGATCGTTCCTATGTGCTTGGTTTGTTGGTAGAAGAAGAATATCCCGGCGGGATGTATTTAAGCGCGGAGGATCCGAAGCGCTCCATCCGTTATGCACCTCTGGATGACCAGAACAAGCTCATCATTCTGGGGGGACAGAGCCATAAGACGGGGCAGGGAATTTGCACGATCAATCACTATGAAGAGCTTCGCAAATTTGCGGAGAACCAGTTCAAGCTCAAAGAAATTGCTTACAGATGGTCGGCGCAGGATCTCGTAACAGGAGACAAGATTCCTTTCATCGGGCGGATCACGGCGTCCAATCCGAACATCTTTATAGCAACAGGCTATCGAAAATGGGGGATGACGAACGGGACTGCAGCAGCGCTGATCATCCGCGATCTTATTCTGGAGCGGGAAGATCCGTACGCAGGCCTATTCTCGCCTTCGCGTTCCTTGTCCTGGAAGACGGTTGGCAAGCTCATCACGGATAATGCGGACGTTGCCAAGCATTTGATCGCAGGCAAGCTCGAATTTGTTAAGAAACAACCGGAGCAGCTTGAGAAGGATGAGGGCAGCGTTGTTCAAATACATGGTCGGCGGGCTGGCGGATACAGGGACAAGGAAGGTCAGCTGTTTCTCGTGGATACGACCTGTACCCATATGGGTTGTGAAGTGGAATGGAACAACGGGGAGCGGACCTGGGATTGCCCTTGCCATGGATCCCGCTTCTCGATTACCGGCGAAGTGCTTGAGGGACCTGCCGAGAAGCCTTTAGTACGTCTATAAGCAGCAATCAAGCGAAAACCAGCAAAGATTCCTGATCCACAGGGAGTCCGGCTGGTTTTTTCGTTTCGATTAATTCCGGGTCTATAAGAAGGCCTATAGAAGCTTAACGGGCTGGCGACTGAAAGCCGTAATTTTTTTGTCGAAATGGGTTTACCTCGGAATGGATTTTTGTTATTATAACTGCAATATGAAATGCATTGACGAGACGAGTAGGTAAATCAATTCTTTCCCAGAGAGCTCCGGTACGCTGAAAAGGAGCAAAGAGTTATTTATTGAAGAAAGACTCTGAGCAGCGCATCGGAACCGGTACATGAAGGGGATGGTGCGACAGGAGCTCCTGTTATAGAGCTAGAGTATAAGCATTCCATTGATAATGCCGTACTCGAAGAGGCTGGTATGGCAACATACCTGCGAATTTAGGGTGGTACCACGAGGATTCCAATCTCGTCCCTGAGACTACGGTCTTGGGGGTGGGATTTTTTTATTTTCTGCAAGCAAAGGGAAATATACCGCATACATGTAAGGTACGGCATACAAAATCAGACGGAGAGGATTTGAAAAACTTATGTCACAAAAACTTAAAGTTGGTATTGTTGGGGGAACAGGCATGGTTGGTCAGCGCTTTGTTCAATTGCTGGATCAGCATCCTTGGTTTGAAGTAACGGCGATTGCGGCGAGCGCGGGCTCGGCTGGCAAAACGTATGTTGAATCTGTTCAGAACAGATGGAAGCTCGATACGCCAATCCCTGAAGCTGTTAAAAATATCGTAGTGCAGGACGCTTCGAAAGTCGAAGAGGTGGCTTCTGGCGTAGATTTCGTATTCTGCGCGGTAGATATGCCTAAGAAAGAAATTCAGGCGCTGGAAGAAGCTTATGCCAAAACAGGCACTCCTGTAGTATCCAATAACTCGGCTCATCGCTGGACGCCGGACGTACCAATGGTTATTCCGGAAATTAACCCGGATCATCTCGAAGTGATCGAGGCACAAAGAAAACGTCTCGGTACAACTACCGGTTTTATTGCCGTAAAACCAAACTGCTCGATTCAAAGCTATGTTCCGGCTCTTCATGCTTTGCGTGAATTTAACCCAACAACGGTTGTTGCCTCGACGTACCAAGCGATTTCCGGTGCCGGCAAGAACTTTACGGACTGGCCGGATATGCTGGATAACGTTATTCCTTACATCGGCGGCGAAGAAGAGAAAAGTGAGCAGGAGCCGCTCCGCATCTGGGGCAGCGTAGAGAACGGCGAAGTCGTGAAAGCAAGCTCGCCGCATATCACGACTCAATGTATCCGTGTTCCGGTGACGGACGGACATCTGGCTACTGTATTCGTGAAATTCGACAACAAACCTTCGAAGGAAGACATTCTTGCGCGCTGGTCCGAATTCCAAGGCCGTCCGCAAGAGCTGGGTCTGCCAAGCGCGCCTAAGCAATTCATTACGTACTTCGAAGAAGAGAACAGACCGCAAACGAAGCTCGACCGTGATATTGAAAAAGGCATGGGCGTGTCCGTCGGCCGTCTGCGCGAAGATTCGCTGTATGATTTCAAATTCGTAGGCTTGTCGCATAACACCCTTCGCGGCGCAGCCGGCGGTGCTGTATTGATCGCCGAACTGCTCAAAGCAGAAGGTTATATCCAAGCGAAATAATAGCGATACATGCAGCAAGCTCCCCCAGAATAGCTGGTAAGGAGCTTGCTGCTTTGCTTTTAGACAAGGAGGAGAATAACAGATGAAATGTGCAATCCTGGATGATTACCAGAACGTTGCCTTAAGTATGGCGGACTGGTCGGCTGTGAAGGACAGGCTTGAGCTGCAAGTATTTAATCATCATTTCGAGGATCAGGATGAACTGGTGGCGGCCATTGAAGCCTGCGAGATTGTTGTCATCATGCGCGAAAGAACGCCGTTCCGAAGAAATCTCCTTCAGCGTCTGCCTAATCTGAAGCTACTGGTGACAACCGGTATGCGTAACGCTTCTATCGACCTTGCGGCTGCTGCTGAACAAGGCATTACGGTATGCGGAACTAAAGGGGGAGGCGAGGGGACAACCGAACTGACCTGGGCACTGATTCTCGGCCTTGCAAGAAACCTGGTGTTTGAGAATGAAGTCGTAAGATCCGGCGGCTGGCAAAGCACGATTGGCGTAGATCTTCGCGGCAAAAGACTTGGCTTGCTTGGTCTTGGCCATATCGGGACAAACGCGGCAAGGATCGGACAAGCCTTCGGCATGGAGGTGATGGCGTGGAGCCAGAATCTTACCGCCGAGAAAGCGGAAGCAGCTGGTGTGACGCTGGCTTCCTCCAAGGAAGAGCTGTTGGAGAGCAGTGACATTGTTTCGATTCATCTTGTATTAAGCGATCGAACGAGAGGATTAATTGGCGCCGCAGAGCTTGAGCGGATGCGACCGACAGCCTTTCTTATCAATACTTCCCGCGGACCAATCGTTGACCGCGAAGCTTTGCTGGACGCTCTTCGCAGCGGCAAAATTGCAGGGGCGGGGATCGATGTGTTCGAGCAGGAGCCGCTGTCTCAGGATGATCCTTTCCGCACGCTGCCGAATGTGCTTGCAACACCGCATATCGGTTATGTGACGGAAGCGGCTTACCAGGGATTTTACAAAGGGATTGTAGAAAATATCGAAGCTTATCTAGCCGGTGCACCGGCAAATGTTCTTCGTTAATGGAATAAAGCCGCCCCTTCATAGCGAAGAGGCGGCTTTATTGATTCTTATTGTTTTTTCACCGTAATACTTCCATTGTCGGCCGTAAGCTTAACAAGCGTTTTCCCGTCTCCAACAACGGTATTGCCTTTGTACTTGTCGAAGATATTAATTCTTCCGTTATCAACATGGGTATAGAAGGAGACGTCCGTTGGCTCCGTTTCCGTCTGAATCATGATTCTGCCATTGTTGGTATCAAGGGTGATGTTCTGTGTGATCTCTTTGGTCAGCACCGTAATGGAGCCATTGTCCGTTCTTCCTTCCAACACTCCCGTGACATGATCCAAAGTGATTTTCCCGTTGTCGGCTTTGACCTTCACCGCTTGAGATGCGGTGTCGCTGAATTCAATTCGTCCATTGTCGGTTGAGGCTTGAATCGAAGCGACATTGAGCTGCTTCGCCATAATATAGCCATTATCATTGGTGATTTTTAGTTCATTGTATTGCTTTTCAGGTAAATAAACTTTCAAGGTTAAAGAATCCTGATGGAAGCTAAAGTTAAACCATTTGTGGTGATCTTTATTCATGCTAATAAACAAGGTTGAATCTTCCGCTTTAACGCTTAATTGCGGCTTTACGTTGGACATTACTTTTCCGTCTAGCTGAATATTTACATCCTGATCGGCGGAGGGGAGAATTTCGACACGGGTATTATCAGAGTTGATAGCAATGGCAGCAACTTGCGCGCCGGGAACCGTTTGTTGCTCCGAAATTTCTCTGCCTTCATCACCGTACTGATAAGTAAACAAGCTCCCCGCCAAACCAATAAGGATGAGGACGGCCGCTGCACCCCATAATTTTTTCTTAGTTGTCATGCTTGAGCCCTCCTTTAACAAGAGCAACATTATACTTCAAATAACTGATCGATGCTTTCTTCGCAAGCTTGGTCACATACCACATACCCATTCCGATCAGGATGCCTATTCCGCACATGCCAAGCGAGAAGAATAAATCGAATAGGATGAAGGTGTCAGGGTGAAAAAAAGCATCAACAATAACAAGAAGCGGTGAACCTAGGAAGGCTAAGGATACCGCCCATCCGGCGAATATCACGCCAGCTACTCCAACAGCGGGGCCAAGCACGATAACCAAATTGAAAAAGCTTAATCCGATTACGGCCCAAGCCGCTCGAATAATACTCCCGGCAGATGAGCTTGCCGAAGCCTTCTTCACATGATAACCGGCAAGCAGCTCTTTGGCGATGTGAGCAGGGGAGCCTAATGCGGCCGCAATTTCTTCTTCGGATTTTCCTTCCTCCAGCCCAAATACAAAATGCTCTTCATAATCATGTAAAATATCCGCACGCTCCAGCGAGGGAATCCCCTTTAACTCAGCATCTAATTGGTGCAAAAAGTTATTTCTCGTCATTGTTCACACCTTCCTTAATCAATTGATTGACACCATTTGCAAACTCATTCCATTCCGCTATCAGCTCATAGAGATAAGTTCTTCCTTTGTCTGTCAGTCTGTAATACTTCCGGGAAGGTCCTTCTGTAGACTCCTGCAAATAGGTTGTGAAGTATTCTTCATTCGTCAACCGGCGGAGGATAGGGTAGATGGAGCCTTCGGAAATTTCAATCTGGCTGGATATTTTTTGAACCAACTCATATCCATATCGGTCTTGCTTATCCAGCAAGACAAGCACGCATAATTCCAACACACCCTTTTTAAATTGGACATTCAATGGGTAAACACCTCGTTTTGTTTATAGCATAGTACTATACATTGAACAGTACCTGTTTATATCTATGGATGACGCTATTACAATATACCACCCGGTACTGTTTATTGCAAGGTACTAAATGAAAAACAACAGAGTTGTTTTATTATTCATGAATAATTTTGCATCAATTGGAAGAAAATTAGAAAACCTTCTAAATCGGATACCAAGGAGACAACGAACATGGCGAATGATAAACCGAATAAGCCTCAGGACGAATCGCGCAGAAGGTTTCTTAAGTATTCAGGCACTGCTCTTGGCGGCGTAGTCCTCGGGGGAGTTATCGGCGGACTTGTAGGCTCTAATCTCAATAACAATGCGGAGGAAAAGACACCGGCTCCGGAAGGCAAGCAGCCAGCAGCAGACAACAAAGACTATAACCAGGCTTTGATGTTCTTTAATCAGGATCAATTCCTGACGGCAGAAGCAGCCGCTGAGCGCTTATTCCCTGCCGATGATCTGGGACCAGGGGCGAAAGAGCTTGGGGTAGCCTTTTTCATGGACCATCAGATGGATAGTCAATATGGCTATAATGCAAGGGACTATATGCTTCCGCCTTATTACAAGTCTGAAGAGACCCAGGGTTATCAGCTGATCTTTAAGCGCAGAGAGCTGATCGCGCTTGGACTTGATGCCATGAATCAATACAGTAATACCAAGTACAAGAAGCCGTTTGTAGAAATTGCGCCGGAGGAACAGGATGCGGTTCTGACGGCATTCGAGAAGAATGATATTGGAATCAAGGATGTTCCCGCCTCCAACTTCTTCGCGATGTTTCTTAATCTGACGCTGGAGGGGGCATACTCTGACCCGCTGTACGGCGGAAATAGAAATATGGCGGGCTGGAAAATGAGGAATTTCCCTGGCAACCAGATGAGTTATACCGAGTACATCGATAAAGAAGAGTTTGTGAAACTAGAACCGTTAAGCTTGCATGATCATCTGGAGCTAGGATAGAGAAGGGGTGTAGCAAAAATGGCGACTAAACTACCAAAGGTTCCTGTAGTCATTGTCGGAATGGGCTGGGTCGGCGGCATTATCGCTGCCGAACTGACGAAGGCTGGCATTCCCGTTGTTGGATTAGAGCGGGGCAAAAGCCGCAATACGCAGGATTATTATCACGTACATGACGAGCTTCGTTACGCAGCGCGTTATGAGCTGATGCAGGATTTGTCCAAAGAGACGGTCACATTCAGAAACACAATGAAGATGAGAGCATTGCCGATGCGTACTTACGGTTCATTCTTGCTCGGCGACGGGATTGGAGGGGCGGGGGTTCACTGGAATGGTCAATATTACAGGTTCCTGCCTTATGATTTCGAGATTTACAGCAAAACCGTTGAGCGTTACGGCAAGAAAAAAATTCCCGAGAATATGACGCTCCGAGATTGGGGAATTACCTATGATCAGCTTGAGCCATACTTCGTGAAATACGAACAGATGGCGGGCATCTCGGGAGAAAAGGAAGTACCGCCTACGGTTGGCAAGATGTCGGTCCCTTATCCAACAGCTCCGATGAAGAAATCACCCGGAATGAAGCTGTTTGAAGAAGCAGCGAAGAAGCTGGGCTACCACCCTTATGTCATTCCGTCAGCTAACCTGTCAGAGGTCTATAAAAATCCGGATGGCGTAGAGCGCGCTCCTTGTCAATATTGTGGGTACTGCGAAAGGTTTGGCTGCGAATACGGTGCGAAAGCGGATCCTGTCGTTACGGTGCTGCCGGTTGCCAAGCAGACAGGCAAGCTCGATCTTAGGACCCATTCGAATGTCACTCAAATCATTCATAACGGAAAAAAAGCGACAGGCGTTACTTATATACATACGCCAACAGGGGAAGAGTATACCCAGCCTGCCGATGTCGTCATTCTGGCAGGATATGTTTTTACGAATGTGAGACTGCTCTTACTCTCCAAGCTGGGAGAGCCCTATGATCCAAAAACGGACAAAGGATCAGTTGGACGCAACTATGCTTACCAGGTGAATGGGGCAAGCACGAGTGCTTTTTACGAAGACCGTGAATTTAATCTCGCTATGGGAGCAGGAGCGCTTGGCAGCAGCATCGATGATTTCAACGGCGATAACTTCGACCACAGCGACTTGAAATTTCTGCATGGCGCGAACATCCGCTTTACGCAGACGGGCTTAAGACCGATTCAATACCAGCCCGTTCCGGCAGGTACGCCGAAGTGGGGCTCCGAATTCAAGAAGGCTACGATTCATAACACGAATCGGGTGTTATCGGTGACCGGACAAGGCGCAAGCATGCCAAACCGTTATCACTTCCTGGATCTGGATCCGGAATATAAGGATGCGCTCGGTTTGCCGCTTATCCGGATGACCTTCGATTTCGAAGACCAGGACCGCGAGCTCGTGAAGTTTATTGCCCAGAAGACGAAGGATATCGCTGATCAGATGGGGGCAACCAAAACGGAGATTCACGATTCGATCAAGCAATATAATATTGTGCCCTATCAGTCTACCCATAACACGGGAGGAACGATTATGGGATCGGATCCCAAAACCTCGGTCGTAAACAATTATTTGCAAATGTGGGATGCAGAGAATGTGTTTATCTGCGGAGCCTCTAACTTCCCGCATAACAGCGGATATAACCCTACCTCAACGGTAGGCGCTTTGGCTTATCGGACAGCTGAAGGCATTCAGAAATATTTGGATAAAGGCGGTTCACTCGTGTGAGCAATCAGACGGATACGATCGACAGCGATCTGATCAGTCATTTGTCCGAGCTCCGCAAGCGCCTCATTTATGTGGCAGGCTGGTTTATAGCTTCGTTATGTGCGGGGCTGTACGCAGCGCCAAAAATACTGACGTTTGTCAAAGGACACTTGGGTTCTATTGAAGTGGAATGGAGCGTCTTTGCTCTGTCGGACGGCATTGCGGTATACATGAAATGCGCACTGCTGGTCGGGATCATTCTTACGCTGCCTTTCCTGATGTATCACCTGTGGGCATTCGCAAGACCGGGCATGACCGAGGCCGAAGCCAAAAGCACCCTATTGTATGTACCAACCTCATCCGTGCTGTTTATATGCGGCGTGTTGTTCGGATATACGGTGGCTTTGCCGATGATGATCCGGTTCATGGTCAAGCTTAATCAGTCGATGGGAGCCCAAGAGGTCTATGGCATCCAGCATTATATGTCGTTTCTCATCAGCTTCCTGCTGCCGATGGGGGTCGCCTTTGAAATGCCGCTTGTCATGACCTTTCTGACCCGTATCGGGTTACTGACTCCTGGCAAGATGAAGCAGGTTCGAAAATTTGCGTATGTAGGTCTGGCAGTTGTGGGAACACTTATCTCACCTCCGGATTTTGTATCCCATTTGTCTGTGACCGTTCCACTAATCATACTCTTCGAGATTAGTGCTTTTATCTCGACGCGTTACTATAAACGGAAACTTGCTGTACAAACGACTTAATTGTGGAGGGAAAAGTTATGTTTAACAATGTAGGGGTTTCTGGGCTGATTATCATATTAGCCATCGCTTTAATCGTGTTTGGACCGGCAAAGCTGCCGCAGCTCGGAAGGGCCTTTGGCGATACGCTTCGTGAATTCCGGAATTCCACCAAAGGGATTGCCGATGATGAGCCTGAAGCCAAATCGAACATTATTGAACTGGACCAGTCAAAAAATTAAAACAAAAAAGGAGACAGCTGCCATGAAATTCCGTAAGCTGCTTATGATCGCTGCGCTTGCCGTCACCGTAATGGGGACTGCTGCAGGCTGCGGTTCAGGCTCAGACAATGAAACTAACAACGCCAACACAGGAACAAACGCCGAAACAGGCAATAACGCCGGCACTGATGCCGGAACAGGTAATAATGTGGGAACGGGTAACAATGCAGGCAATAATGCCTCGGGTGGGGGCGGAGAGAAAGCCATCACTGTCAAAGCTGCCAATTTCGAATTTGATCAGCCAGAAATCCGCGTCAAAAAAGGCGATAAAGTCAAAATCACTTTAAATAACGCAGAAGGCTTCCATGGTCTGGCGATTCCTGATTTTAATGTAGACATCAAAGAAAATAACGGCACAGCCGAGTTTGTTGCAGATAAAGCCGGTGAGCATGAATTCCAATGCTCCATTGTCTGCGGTGCCGGACATAGCAAGATGGTTGGCAAGCTGATTGTTGAATAGAGTTCTTTGGGAAAGCCGCGATATTCGCGGCTTTTTGTTTTGTTTTAGGAATGGTAAGATTATCATTACCGTAATGATGCAGGATATAAGAGGAAAGAGGCAAGAATTGATGAGTATTAAACAAATGACGCAAGTTTACTGGGATACATTGGTTCATCCCGTGTTAGATAATCGGCCAATCTATCTGGTAACAACCGACTGTGGCTTAGTTCAAGTAACACTCCCTCATGAATCTTCTTTGGAGAACGTTCAGGCATGGGTGATGAAAAAAGTTCCGAATGCTTTTCTTATGCAAGAACCTGCTAAGGTGGCACCTTATAAGCTTCAATTGCAGGAATACCTGGATGGTAAACGAAAGGAATTTACGTTCACGTTGGATTTTCGCGGTACCCCGTTTCAGAATTCGGTCTGGCAGGCTTTGTTTAACATCCCGTACGGGGAGATGAGAAGCTATGCAGAAATCGCGGAAAGTGTCGGTAAGCCAAAGGCAGTTCGGGCGGTTGGCACGGCAAACGGCATGAATCCGATTCCTATTGTTGTTCCATGTCACCGGGTGATTGGCAAGAATAATACGCTTACCGGATTTAGAGGCGGATTGCAAATGAAAGAAGAGCTGCTCCATTTGGAGGGTGTGCAGTCTTTTAAGAACAAAGGACATGCGAAATATCGCTTCTAAGAAAGAAAGGACATCTTGCCATGACGTTTAAGACCAAGATCAGACGAATGGAGCTTACCTTGGAAAAAGGATGTGATAATACGTGAAAGAAAAGGTTGTCCAGGCTTTCGATCAGCTCGCTGCCGTGTATGAACAGACGGTTGATCTTAGCAGCGGTCATAACGCTTTCTATGAACGGCCGGCTATGATGAAGCTTTTGCCGGAAGATCTGTCCGGTAAGACCGTACTTGATGCCGGCTGTGCTGCCGGCTGGTATACCGCGCGGTTTGCGGAACGCGGAGCGCAAGTGACCGCCATTGACTTGAGCCCCGAGATGGTTGCCGCATGCAAAAGAAGAGTTGGAGACCAGGCCAACGTATCCGTCTGTGATCTCAGCGAGCCGCTGCCGTTTGAGGATGAGTCCTTTGACTTTATTGTCAGTTCGCTTACTCTTCATTACCTAAAGGACTGGGGTCCTACCTTCCGTGAGTTTCGCCGTGTGCTGAAGCCAGGCGGTACCCTGCAATTTTCAATTCATCATCCGTTTATGGATTATCAGCATTTTGAACGGCCGGATTATTTCGCTCACGAGCTGTTAACCGATGTGTGGAAGAAGAAGGAGACGGGTCCCATCGAGGTGACCTTCTATCGGAGACCGATGATGGATATTGTTAACGCGACCGCGGAGCATTTTACGCTTGATCAGATGATTGAACCGCAACCGAGCAAGGATTTTATCAATCTTCCCGAAGCGGCCGACTGGTATGGGCGCTGGTATGAACGATTGATGACGTATCCATGGTTCCTCATTGTAAGAGCAAGGAAATAACAATCCGCTTTAAAGTTAATATTTTTCTAACACAGTTCAAATACGCGGTTAATACAGTTCCTTTATGATAGAAAAAAACATAAAGGAGCCAATTAACCAATGTCGACAATTAAATTGCAAAAAACCGAACCCGTGAGAATGCCGGAGTACCGGATCAGCGAAAGCGAATCGATGCAATACAAGCTGCTTTATCAAATTCGGATGGGCAACATGAGTACAAGTGAACTGGATAAGCTTCAATTCCTGTGCAAAAGCGAGCTTCATCAGCTTCGCTCCGAACTGGATACCAAGCTGCAGGAGCTGCGTGATTTGAATAATCAAATGCAAGGCAATACCGATGATAACAAAGAAAAAGATAAGGAAAGCATCGCTGCTTAAGAGGCAATGATGCTTTTTTTATTTCGTCGAATACCATTCAGGACATATGTCCTTTTCGGAATCCGCCGCTCATCGTTTAATAGAGGGAGCATGATGAACGGGAGGAAGACGGGAATGAAAGGCATAATTTATGCTGTATTGGGCGGTGTATTCCTAACGCTGCAAAGTACAGCTAATGCGGCAATCGGAGATCAACTCGGGACCTGGCAGGCTGCGGCTTTAACCCAAGGAACGGGTTTTGCTGCTGCCATGCTTATCGTATGGCTGACCGGGGACCGCTCATGGAAAAAGCTGAGACAGGTAAAGCTGCCTTATCGCTTCGGCGGGGCACTTGCGGCCTTTATTATTTTCAGCAATATCACCGCATTTCACCATAATGGCGCTGCAGTAACAGTCTCGGCTGTTCTGATCGCCCAAATTCTTGTCACTTTGGGAATGGAGAAAGCCGGATGGTTCGGTCATTCCGCAATGCGTCTCCGAGCTCCGCAATGGATCGGAATAGCACTTATGATAACCGGCATCTTATGTTTATCCTTCTGAGAGGTTAAAATATCCAATAAGAAGGAGATGCAGTGATGAAAGAAATGATGGATACCAAGCGGATACACCAGTATCTAACCGAATATGCGTTGGACGATGTTTTCCCAAGCTCGCTGCGGCAGCACTTGGCCTTGTACCGGTTCGAGCCGGAGGAAGCGCTATGCACGCAAGGCGAGGTGCCGGAATATATCTTTTTTCTCATGCGCGGAAAAGTCAAAGTATATACCACGTCGGCAGAGGGCAAGACGCTGCTAATTAATTTCACATCCCCGCTTGGCGTCATCGGAGAGATTGAGTGTCTGAACGAGCTGGAGAATCTGAATACGGTATCTGCGGTCACGCCAGTAGAGGCGGTAGGCTTTCATAAACGCTGGCTGCGTCTGTATCGGGAGGAAGTACCGTTCCTGCAATTTATGCTGCAGCTGGTTACGCACAAGTTTTATAATAAATCGGTATCGCTTAGCTTTAATCTTCTGTATCCGGTTGAAGTCCGGCTTGCAAGCTATTTGCTGTCTGTCACCACGCTTGATGATGCGAAGGTAAGCACCGCTAATCTGAAGGATACGGCGAATCTGATCGGCACCAGCTATCGGCATTTGAACCGGGTTATTCTGCAATTCTGCAGCATGAGCCTGATTGAACGTAACCGCGGTACCCTGGTCGTGAAGGACCGCAAGGGGCTCGAAGCCGCAGCCGGGCGGAATATATACGAGAATGGAGATCGGAGGGAGCATAGATGATAACGGGCATTCTTTTGGCTCTATTGGCAGGGGCGCTCGTCAGCGTTCAGACCTTGTTCAACAACAATGTAAATACGGTTCTGCATTCGAATTCAACAACGGCCCTCGTGTTAGGAATGGGCTTTATCGCTTCGCTTTGTATGGGCTTCTTGTTTGAAGGAGCGGATTTTCTGAGCTGGAAGGCCATGCCGGCATGGTTCTGGTTCAGCGGCGTGCTTGGTATAGGCGTGGTCACCTGCGTAGTTAAGGGGGTTCGGCTGCTAGGCCCAAGCTATGCGACGACGATCGTCATGACATCGCAGCTATTATGTGCTTTATGGTGGGATTCGGCTGGTTGGTTCGGGCTGGAGCAAGTGCCATTCACAGCTCAGAAAGCGATCGGGGTAACCGCGCTCATCGCCGGTCTCCTTCTGTTCAAATCTAAGCCCAAAGAGATGAAGCAGAGAGGGATGCAGCATGAACTTTCGTAAAGTCGCCGTAATTGGCGGCTTATTTTTATGCTACTATAACAGGATAGTTTAATGTAAGAGAGGGAAGTACATGCAGCAAGAGAACGTACAGCTTAGAATGGAAAGGAACGAGGACAGCTTCCTTCAAGGAGTAAAAGATTGCGTACCCACGTTATTAGGTTATCTAAGCATCGGATTCGCGGCAGGCGTTGTTGGTCATACCTCCGGATTAAGCGTGCTTGAGGTTACCCTCATGTCCGTCCTTATTTATGCAGGCTCTGCACAATTTATTATTGCCGGAATGGTGGCGGCGCAAGGCTCGATAGCAGCAATTATTTTTACGGTATTTATCGTTAATCTTCGGCATCTCCTGTTAAGTGCGGCAGTGTCTCCTTATTTCCGACACTTGACGGCCTTTAAGACGATGATCATTGGTTCCTTGCTTACGGATGAGACGTTTGGCGTTGCTATTAACAAGGCAGCCAATACGAGAGCGCTCAGCGAGTCATGGATGAACGGCCTTAACGTGACAGCTTATCTCAATTGGATCCTTGCCACGATGGCGGGTGCTTTCTTGGGGCAATGGATTACGAATCCCGAGAAGTTCGGGCTTGATTTTGCCCTGTCTGCCATGTTTATTGGACTGCTCGTTCTGCAGATGATAGGGCGCAAGAAGCTGGCAAGAGATTTGGTCGTCATCCTGTGTGCCGTTGGCATCGTTGTAGGAGTCGGCATGGTGACGTCGGGCAGTGTTGCGGTTATTATCGCAACCGTAAGTGCAGCAACAATAGGAGTGTTGATTGAACGATGGAAATAAGATGGGAGATATTCGCTGTTATTCTTGGTGCTTCAATAGTTACCTTTCTTCCGCGGGTGCTTCCGCTTATGGTGCTTAGCCGCCTGCAAATACCGGATTGGGCGATGCGGTGGTTAAGTTATATACCGGTTGCCGTTATGGCCGCTTTGCTTGGCAATGAACTGCTGATGACAGACGGGAAGCTGACCTCCCTTAAGGATAATATTGAATTATTTGCCGCTCTGCCAACTTTTCTTGTGGCTATTTTTACCCGCAGCTTGTTGGGAACGATTGTCGTTGGAGTTGTATCTGTCATGCTGTTGCGGGCTTTCTTATAAAGGTCAATCTATTCCAATCAGCCCTCGTCATGTTAAAATGTGGAAACGAAGCGTGGACGCAGGTCAGGAGGGACTTATAGAATGGTCATTATTATCATTATATTTATGGTTATTGTCATAATGGGAATCATCAGCTTGGAGCATAAACTTAAGGAAAAATTGAGGAATGATGAACGGATCATTGCCAGACTGGACATTCTCATTAATGACTTAAGAGCAGAACGGAAAGAAAATGCATGAGGATAACGTACAGAAAAAAGATCTCACCTGCGAACTATTATCCAAGACAAAAGTAACAGGATGTTGCTTCAAAGCTTGGGGGAAGTTGTATGAGATCAGCCATTCATCATCAGAAAGCAAAGAAACGAGGCATCTGGAAAAAGCTCGTTCTTGCCGTTGTTATTGCAGGCATAGCGATTGCCGCTGCGGGCATGGTCATTTTTAACATGCTGGTTGCGAGGCAAGATGTATCCTTGCTGGAGGAGCCGCTGCCGGCGGCCACTATTTTTTACGATCAGAGCAAAAAGGAAGTCCTGCGAATTTCACCTAAAAAAGCCGAAGCCGTCAGCTATGACAACTTGCCTGAGCAACTAATCGAAGCGGTTGTCGCCGTAGAGGATAGAAGGTTCTTCGAGCATAGCGGGACGGATCTTCAGGGGATTGGCCGCGCCTTGCTGACTAACCTGACCAATGGCAGAACGGTGGAGGGGGCAAGCACCATTACGCAGCAGCTGGCGAAGAATGTATTTCTCAGCCAGGAGCGGACATGGACAAGGAAATGGAAGGAGCTCCTGCTCGCCGAGAAGATCGAGAAAAACTACGATAAGCAGCAAATTATCACCTATTATTTAAATCAGATTTATTTTGGAGAAGGAGCTTGGGGAATTAAGAAAGCATCTCAAGTGTACTTCGGCGTCGATGTGGATGATCTGACCCTTACGGAGTCTGCGCTGCTCGCGGGTATCGTCAAGGCACCTTCCGCGCTTTCGCCATATAGCCATCCGGAAGAGGCGAAAGCCCGCAGGAATGTGGTGCTGAAGCTCATGAAGGATCAGGGCAAAATTGATCTGTCGACCTACGAAGCGTCGATAAAGGAACCGCTGCATATTCGGGATTCGAAGCCAAGCAGCAGTGACGCAATCAAATATCCTTATTTCATCGATCAAGTGATTCGTGAAGCAGGTCAAATGTACGGACTGACGGAAAATGAAGTGCTGCACGGCGGTCTCCGGATTTATACGACCCTGAGCACTCAAATGCAGGAAGCCGCCGAGAAGGTCTATTCGCAGGACAGTCTGTTCCCGGCAAGCCGTTCCGATCGGATTATTCAAAGCGGAGCTGTGCTGGTTGATCCAAGAGATGGCGGAATCCGGGCTCTTATTGGCGGTCGGGGCGAACAGCCATTCCGCGGATTTAACCGGGCCGTTCAACTGAAACGCCAGCCGGGTTCAACGATGAAGCCGATCTCGGTGTATACGCCGGCATTAGAACAAGGTTACGCGCCAGAGGATACGTTGATGGATGAACCGGTTAATTTCGGGGGCTATCAGCCTAAGAATGCCGGCGGCAGCTATCATGGCGAAGTAACGATATATGAGTCGATTATTCATTCGTATAATGTGCCTGCTGTCTCTTTGTTGAATGAGATGGGTATTGAAGCAGGCATGGAAGCAGCAGGCCGGTTCGGGATTGAGCTTACCGATCAGGACCGGACGCTTGGTCTGGCGCTTGGCGGGCTTCAGGAAGGGGTATCCCCTTTAGATATGGCTGAGGCGTTTGGTGTATTTGCGAATGACGGGACACGGATACCTGCACATTCCATAACGCTTATTGAATCGGCGGAAGGGGAGCTTGTGGCCGAGGCCGATACGAACAATAGCGTAAAAGTAACGGAACCAGCGGTTGCCCGCACGATGACCGCAATGCTTGAAGGGGTCGTGAAGGAAGGGACCGGCGATGTTGCATCACTTGGGAACCGACCGGTAGCCGGTAAGACGGGCACGACGGAAATGCCCGGGACGGGCGGACAAGGCATGAAGGATAACTGGTTTGTCGGCTATACTCCGCAGCTTGTCGGAGCCGTGTGGCTCGGATATGATCATACGGATGAGAGCCATTATTTGACGACTACGTCCAAGGCTGCGGCAGCCGTATTCCAGAGGCTGATGACCGAAGCACTCGTGAATGAATCTGTGATGGCTTTCCCTAAAGCGCCGGGTATGCCTGCCAAATCCAAAAAACCGGAGAAGCCAAAAGGTGAGAAGCCGGACAAAAAGCCGGACAAAAAGCCTAAACCTGACCGTCCTGGCAAGGATGATAAAGATCATAAAAAAGCAGATGAGCATAAAGGAGGGAAGGGCAGAGGAAAAGAGGATGATTGAGATTAATAACGAGCCCTTTGGTTGATATTCAAAAACGGGTATGTTAAGATACCTGTAATTTAAGGATTGGGGTTGAAAAAATGTAGAACCTTCTTGCGATGATAAAAATTAATAAAACAAACCAGAGCCTCAACGATAACGGTTGTTTTATTTTTTTATGCGCGAGAAAGTTACTACATCTTTTTCACTCAATGAATATCCCTTTCCAGCCCAGCATATGGAATGCCGGGGATGGATTTGCTGTATTTATTTGAGCTGTGAGAAAGGTAACTTTCTTGCAGCTCTTTTTGATCTACAGGGGGAATTTATATGTCAATGATTAATGTAACGAACCTTACGTTTGCCCATGACGGCAGCTACGATTATATTTTTGAGAATGTAAGCTTTCAGATCGATACGGATTGGAAGCTTGGTTTTACCGGCCGTAACGGCAGAGGGAAGACCACCTTTATGAATTTGCTGCTTGGGAAGTACGAATACGACGGGAATATTTCGGCAAGCGTCAGCTTTGAATATTTTCCGTTCCATGTGGAGCATCCGGAATATCTCACGACCGATGTCGTGGAGGAAATCTATCCGGATTATAAGCAGTGGGAGTTAATGCGCGAGTTAACGCTGCTTCAAGTGTCCGATGACGTCCTCTACCGGCCGTTTAATACTTTATCCAACGGGGAGCAGACGAAAATATTGCTGGCCGCTTTATTCCTGAAGGAAAACAGCTTCCTGCTCATTGACGAGCCAACCAACCATCTGGACATGAACGCCAGAAAGCTGGTCAGCCAGTATTTAAACAGCAAGAGCGGTTTTATCCTCGTCTCCCATGACCGTACCTTCCTGGACGACTGCGTTGACCATATTCTCTCCATCAATAAGACGAATATTGAGATTCAGAAGGGCAACTTCTCGGACTGGTGGGAGAACAAAGAACGTCAGGATAACTATGAGCTGGCAGAGAATGATAAACTCAGGAAAGATATTAAAAGGTTGTCCGATGCAGCCAAACGCACGAATAATTGGTCGCATGAAGTAGAGAAGACCAAAAACGGCACAAGAAACTCCGGCTCCAAGGTGGATAAAGGGTATGTCGGGCATAAAGCAGCGAAAATGATGAAACGCTCAAAGTCGATGGAGCAGAGACAGCAGTCCGCGATTGACGATAAATCCAAACTGCTCAAAAACATCGAGAGCTCGGACAGCTTGAAGATCTCGCAGCTTGCTTATCATAAGCCTCAGCTTGTGGAACTGGAGCATGTCACGATCTATTACGGCGAGAAGGAAGCATGCTCGGATATCAGCTTTACGATTGAACAAGGGGAGCGTATCGCGCTTTCCGGCAAGAATGGCTCCGGCAAGTCGAGCCTCATCAAGCTCATCTGCGGAGAGGATCTGACGTATACCGGTACTTTCCGTAAAGGGAGCCAGCTGAAAATATCCTATGTTTCTCAGGATACATCCCATCTGCAGGGGAATCTGACGGACTACGCCAGGGACCATGGCATTGATGAAAGTCTCTTCAAAGCCATCTTGCGCAAGCTGGATTTCTCCAGGATTCAGTTCGAGAAGGATATTTCCGCCTTCAGCGGAGGGCAGAAGAAGAAGGTTCTGATCGCCAAAAGTCTTTGCGAGAAAGCTCATTTGCATATTTGGGATGAGCCGCTCAACTTTATTGACGTTATCTCCCGGATGCAGATCGAAGAGCTCCTGCTGGAGCATTCGCCAACCATCTTGTTCGTGGAGCATGACAGGGCATTTTGTGAAAATATCGCTACCAAGATTGTGGAGCTGTGATGCCAGCGCGCATAGGAATAGGCCGCCCTTCGGTTTCGAAGGGCGGCCTATTTGTACTTAATAAATAAAATGAGCCCTGCATGAAAGCAGGGCTGAACAAATGATTGCGCAACAAAAAGAATCGTGCTATAGTTAGAAGATCTCTGCAGATCTATTCATGTTATGCATAGTTATTACATCTTATCTATACTTATATAATAGCATGCAGTGTCTTCAAATGTCAAATCATTTTTTTCGAATTTTTTTTCGAAAAGGAGAGTGTGTATAGCAATGATGGAGAAAGAATGGAAACTGGAGCAAGACCGGTTAAACAAAGTGACGGAAAAGCTGAAGGAGCGCATGGCCGAGCTTCAGCCCGAAGTGGATCAGCTGTATGGTCAGGCATCGGATATGCGCAGGCATTTCTGGGAGGAGGTCACGGTTAATACAAGTACAGAGGAAGATTTCGAGGAATCTTACTTCAGTATCAAACAGCAGGTTGCGTTGCTGTCCGAACGGGAGCGAAGCCATCAGAAACGCCTGCAGCAATGGAAGAACATGAAGCGGCTGTTGCAATCTCCTTATTTCGGTCGAATTGATTTTACGGAGAAAGGTCTTGGCCACACCGAACAAGTTTATATCGGAGTATCTTCCTTCCTTGCATCGGACGGGATGGATTTCCTGATTTACGACTGGCGTACGCCGATTGCAAGTCTTTATTATGACCATTCTCCAGGTCCTGCTGCTTATGCAACACCAGGCGGGTTGATTTCAGGAACGATGGAACTTAAACGGCAATATCAGATTAAAGGCAATGAACTGATCAATTTCTTTGATGCGAGCGTTACGATTGGCGATTCCCTGCTGCAGCAGGTGCTTGGTCAAGGCGCCAATAATCAGATGAAAAGCATTGTAGCCACCATTCAGAAGGAACAGAACGCAATTATACGCAATGATTCGAGCCGGATGTTGATCGTGCAAGGAGCTGCCGGAAGCGGTAAAACCTCGGCAGCCTTGCAGCGGGTCGCCTATTTGCTCTATAAACACCGGGAGCGGCTGAAGGCCGATCAGATTGTTCTTTTCTCGCCTAATTCAATGTTTAACAGTTATGTATCGACCGTTCTTCCGGAGCTTGGCGAGGAGAATATGCAGCAGACGACCTTCCAGGAGTATCTGGGACATTGGCTTGGAGGAGAGATGCAGCTTGAGGATCCGTTTGACCAGATCGAGTATGTCCTGACAGCTCAGGAAACCGAAGGATATGAAGCAAGAATTGAAGGTATCCGCTACAAAGCGTCGGAAGCTTTCCTGCATGCCCTTCAGCACTATGCAGAGTGGCTGGGCAAAGAAGGCATGCGATTTACGGGCATCCGCTTCCAGAATCGCGATCTGATTACGGCCGAACAGATAGCAGAGCAATTCTACAGCTATGATGCTTCCGTCAGGCTGTCTAACCGGGTTATTCTGCTGCAGGAATGGCTGCTGAAGGAACTGAAGAGAATTGCGCGCAGGGAGCAGGAGGCAGACTGGGTTGGCGATGAGCTGGATTACCTCGATAATGACCAATACGCTGAGGCGTACAGTGAGCTCCTTAAGAAGTTCCAGCGCGACGAGGAAATGTTTGAAATATCCGAGCGGTATGCTGAGGTTCAAGACCGGCTCCGCAAGTTTGAGAATCTGGGAGAGGATAATGTCTTCGACTTTTCGGATCAGCAGGAGGTTATGCTTCGCCAAATGATTGTGAAAGAGCATTTCAAGCCGCTGCGGCGGATGGTGAAGCGGATGAAGTTCGTGGATATAAACGGACTGTACGGCCAGCTGTTTGATGAGAAGGAATCGGCCTATCTTGCCATGACAGATGGTGAAGAAGTGCCGCCGCATTGGCTTGAGATAGCCAGACAAACACGGGAGAAGCTGGGCCGCGAGGAGCTGTACTATGAGGATGCAACGCCGTATCTGTTCTTGAAGGAGTTAATTGAAGGAGCCAGGATGAATACGATCGTCCGGCACATCTTTGTAGATGAGGGGCAGGACTATTCGCCATTCCAATATGCTTTTCTGAAGAGATTGTTCCCTAACGCCCGAATGACCGTATTAGGCGATTTTGGGCAGGCGATCTTCACGCAGTCAACGAATCTGCAAGGCGGAGATACGCCACTCGTAAGGTTGTACGGAGAATCGGAAACTTCGTTAATCGCTTTATTAAGAAGCTATCGGTCGACCAAGGAAAATGTGGAATTCACAAGAAGCATGCTGCCAGGCGGAGAGGAGATTCAGCCGTTCGACCGAAGAGGCCGGAAGCCGGTCATTACAACCGCACATAACCGTAACTCCCTGATCGGTCAACTCGCTCATGATCTGAAGGCCATGAAAGCAGAAGGCCTTGGTTCCATTGCCGTTATTACGAAGACTGCGGCCGAAAGTAAGGAAGCTTATGAGGCACTGACAGCGTTAGGACTGGGAGAAATTCGTCTCGTTACGAAAGACACCCTTACCTTCGAGACCGGTGCGATGGTTATCCCGGCTTATCTGGCTAAGGGCGTGGAATTTGATGCCGTATTGATCTATGATGCATCATCGGAAGCGTACAACCGTGAAAGTGAGCGGAAGCTCTTCTATACGGCTTGTACTCGTGCGATGCACCTGCTGAATCTCTATATCCACGGCGAATGGGCACCTTATCTGAATTCCGTGAACAAAGAATTATATGAGGTTCAAGCCTTGGAATAAGCATTCGCCAACTCAGCAAAGTATTGAATCGTACAATCTCTGAAGGAAGCAGAGGCTTGGGTCAAATACCGTCCCTTGGGCCAGTGAAGAGAGATGGAGCGTTCACAGTAACTTTCCTGCAGAGGAATCGTTACGACGTCCGGCCCGGTAGAGCCTCCCCAAGTAATGGCTGGCAGGAAAGCTAGACCTTGTCCAGCCCGAATGAGACCGCGGACGGTGGCAGGATCATCGCTCTCGAACTGAATATGTGGCGTGAAGCCGGCAAGCCGGCAGAACGCATCCGTTGTTTCACGGAGCGATTTGCCCGGAGGAAGGCTGATGAATCTTTCCTCCTTCAATTCCTCCAGACTGATACGATCCCGCGCGGCATAATGGTGGTCGGAAGGCAGGGCCACAACAATGGACTCCCGGAGCAAAGAGACCGAGTTGCAGTCAGGCGGAGGTGTGGCGCCGTCCGACAGACATAAGTCAAATTCAAAGGCATGATCACCGGGCAAGGCATGCTGCAGCAGATGAAATTGCGTATCCGGCTTTGATTTGCGGTATTCCGCAAGCAGACCGGGAAGCAGGTGGGAGGAGACCCGAACGTCCAGTGTAATAAACTCGGAAGGAGCTTCCGCCAGATCCCTCAGCTCCCGCTTGCCGTCTTCCAAGGCCTGCAGAGCAATATCGACCTTGCTTAGAAAATGCCTGCCGTGCTCATTGAGCCGGATTGTTTTATTCGTTCTCTCGAATAGCTTGACCCCTAATTCGGCTTCCAGGGAAGCAATCATTTTACTCAAGGCCGGCTGGGAGATGTGAAGCCGCTGGGCGGCCTGCGTCATATGCTGCATACGGGCGGCTGTCTGGAAATATTTCAATTGCAGGAGTTCCATTTTGTTCACCTTAACTTTCCGTTTCGTCATAACCCTTTAGTTATAGTTGCTATGCCTAAATATATATTAGAGTTTATCGATTCTCAAGACTATAATGGTCACATCACCTAACAGGATGGGAGAATTGCTCAAGTGATTATTCAAACGTCATCTGGCCAAGTAAAAGGCGTTCAACTAAACGGTTCGTACGTATTTAGAGGTATTCCTTATGCAGCCGCACCGGTCGGGAAGCTGAGATTCAAGCCCCCGGAGGCTCCGCCTGCATGGGAAGGGGTCAGAGATTGCAGCGAGTATGGTCCAATCGCTCATCAGTACAATGACCCGAATAGCTTCTTGCCGGGGCTCGAGCATTCAGAGGATTGCCTGAATTTGAATGTATGGACAACCGGTCCGGCAGATCAGCCTCGCCCAGTAATGGTCTATATTCATGGAGGCGGCTTTACCTCCGGGAAAGGCGCAGATTGTGACGGTTCCCGGTATGCCGCCGAGGATGACATCGTCTACGTTTCCCTCAACTATCGCCTGGGAGCGTTAGGCTTTCTTTACTTGGGAGATATTCTGGGAGAAGAATACGCGGCTTCGGGAAATAACGGCATGTTGGATATCATCGAGGCACTGCGCTGGGTACAGGCGAATATCGCAGCGTTTGGCGGAGATCCTGCCCGTGTTACCGTATTGGGTAATTCCGCAGGCGCCAAGTGCACGGCGACTCTGTATACCATGAAAGCAGCCAAAGGATTGTTCCGGCAGGCTATTGCGCAAAGCGGCGCAACGCAATCGATACGCGATAAGAAGACTGCTGCAGTAACGACTGGCAGGCTATTAGAAGCTTTGGGGCTTCAGCCGGAGGAGGCTGCGAAGCTTCTGGAGCTTCCCGCTGATCAGCTGATTGAAGCGCAAATGAAGGTAGGATCGGATACCTCGAGAAATTTGCATATGTTTGGTCCGGTTGCGGACGGCATCCAAATTCCGCTTGATCCTCTTGCCTCCATAAGGGAAGAGGGAAATCTGCCTCCGCTGCTGATCGGAACCAACGAGGATGAAGCAACCATGTTTATTTATTACGATACCGGGCTTCAGAAACCGGATGCGGGCACTCTGGAGAGATTGTTTGGTGAAAACCAGCTTGTTGTGTGGGACACCTTCACCCGCTACTCCGAGACATTGCCCGTAGACAAGGCATGGAGTAAAGCTTTGTCCGAGCATCTCTATACGATTGGCTGTTTGCAGCTGGCAGAAGCGATTGCAGTAACGGGCTCTTCTGTATGGATGTATAGGCTTGCTTACGGGGGAACTTTAGGTGCAACACATGGCTATGAAGGAAGCTTGATTCATTATATGGAGGATCCAACACGTGATTCGGCTACCCTATCCGCCGATCCGCACTATGTGCAAGCAGAAGCTTCGGAGCTGGCTACCAGCATGCGATCGGCCTGGAATGCTTTTGTTCACAACGGTAACCCGAATATCTCCGTATTACCTGATTGGCCGGTGTATAACGATACTCAATCCGTCATGATGCTGGATTTAAAAAGCTATGTTCAGGAAAGCCTGACGCCGCCGATCGGAATAGCCCATCAGGTTTGGAGGGCATAAAGCAATGATGCTGGTCGAAGTGACAGCTACGATGCTTCTTCTTGGACTTCTACTAGGCTTTGTTGGGGCAGGGGGATCCGGCTTTATTATCGCGATCTTGACCGTTGTGTTCGGTTATCCGATTCATACGGCTTTAGGAACGGCACTTGCTGCTATGTTCTTTTCTTCTTTATCGGGGTCCGTCAGCCATTACCGCGAAGGGAACATGATGCTGAAGACGGGGGGCATCGTTGGTCTGGCAGGAGCGATTGGCGCCTGGGCCAGCTCCAGCTGGTCTTCCTTTATTCCGGAGGATCAATTAGGCTGGATGACTTCGGGGATGCTGTTCAGCTCCGGACTGGCGCTCTGGTTCAGAATGGCCTATCAGGCAAAACATGCCGGGAAGGCGGAATCAGCACCCATGCAGGCAAAGGGGATGAAGTTCTATTTGTCCGCTGCCGCTATAGGGCTGATAACCGGGGCATTGTCCGGCTTGTTCGGGATCGGTTCAACGCCGTTTATACAGCTGGGACTTATGCTTATTCTAGGCTTGTCCATGCGGTTTGCCGCGGGGACAACGATGCTTGTCATTATGCCTATTGCACTGGCGGGGGGAGCCGGCTACTACTCGGTTGGCTATCTGGACATTCAGTTGCTGATAGCAGTCGTCATCGGCACGATGCTGGGCTCTTATGTCGGCGCCAAATTCACGAAGCGTGTGCCGGTGGTCATGCTCAAGACTTGCATGGTGCTGACGCCGATGCTTGGTGCTTCAATTTTGCTGATATAATTGCTTTTTTATAAAGGATACCCGCTGGTCAGAAGCGAACTTCTTACTTATCCTAAATGGTAATTAAGGAGGCTGATTATGGGTATGAGCAAAGATACAGCTTTGATGGTTATCGATGTACAGAAAGCGATGTTTGAGGAGGCTGAGCCTCTCCATGCAGCTGACCAATTGTTAGACCGTATTAACGTACTCCTTGCGAAGGCGAGAGAAAGCCAGATTAACGTCATTTATGTCCAGCATAATGAAGCAGAAGGAACGCCGCTCCAAACAAATACTCCTGGCTGGGAGATTCACTCCGCGGTTACGCCCCCGGCTGCACAGGATCTGATCATCCAGAAGCGCGAACCTGACTCCTTCTATGAGACCAATCTGCAGCAGGAGTTAGCGGCAAAAGGAATCAAGAAGCTTGTCCTGTCCGGCTTACAGACGGATTATTGCATTAACGCCACTTGCCGCCGAGCAGTCGAATTGGGCTATGACGTGACGGTCGTAAAGGATGCCCATAGTACGTTTGGACAAGGCCCCCTCACGGCTGAACAAATTATCGAACAACACAATGACGCATTTGGTATCTTTGCGAAAGTGAAGGATACGTCGGCCATTGAATTTAGTTAATGGGATTAATCATTAATCACATGAAAAGCGAAGGGGTCTCCGGATGGGTTACATTGAAGAAGTAACAAAGGACTTATATCAATACCTTCCTCCACTAACGGGGAAAGATGATCTGGATACGTTCTGGACCGCAACAATCGAGCAGGCGAAGAGTGTTCCGCTGCAGCCTGAACGGACGGAGATAGACTATCCGAGCAAACATGTTAAAGTCTATGATATTGCCTATAATGGTCTGGATGATACGAGAATTCGCGGCTGGCTTATTATCCCGGCCTTTCTCAAGAAAGCATCCTATCCATGCCTCATTCATTATCATGGTTTCTCGGGGAGCCGCGGGAAACCTTCGGAGCACATGCATTGGGCAATGATGGGGATGGCTGTCCTGGCGGTAGATTGCCGGGATCAGGGCGGTCCGACTGGCAACAGCACCAGTTATTCACATGGTTTTCTCTCGAATGTCGCTAGCAAAGGTGTACATAACAAATGGGAGTATTACTACCGTTATGCCTATATGGACTGTTTGAAGGCCATCGATTTCGCCATTGCGCAGTCCGACATCGATGCCGGGAAAATCGTAATCGAAGGCGGAAGCCAGGGCGGCGCACTGGGCATGGCTGTTGTCGCGCTGGATAGCCGTCCAAAGCTGGCGATGGTGGATGTACCAAGCAACAGTAATCTGGTCGCAAGGATTGAAGGCAACCACGGAGCTTTTGGTGCGGTGGCCGAATATTTGAAGCGGCATCCGGAACAGACCGACCTTGTCGTCGATAATTTGAGCTACTTCGATACGATGAATCTTGCAGACCGGATTACCTGCCCGGTTCTCGCATCGGTTGCGCTCAAGGATGAGACTTGTCCGGCTCAAATGTACTTTGCCACGTATAACCGCATTCAAGCGGAGAAGGAGATCATCGTCTATCCGTTTAACGGACATGAGGGCGGCGGCTCCAGGCAGACAGAAGTAAAGCTGGCGTATTTGGCCAAGCATTTCAGCGAGTGGTTTGAATAAGAGTGCATACAATACGGAGCTTATGAACAACGAATGTTGTTGGCATAAGCTCCGTTTTTTTGCATTAGATCAAAGGCAGCTTGTGAATAACTTTCGCCGATACGTCCAAGCATACAACCAGAGTTGCAATATTGGACATTTATAGCTGTCGTGGTCCCATACATAATCAACTGTTCTTTATTTGACAAACTGTCTATTACTTATTTATAATTTAAATGAACAACTGTACAATAACTTTTACTTATGCGGAGGGATTTGTTATGCGTTTGGAAGGTAAAGTAGCGGTCGTAACCGGGGCTGCATCGGGCATGGGGAAAGCAATTGCTGAGCTGTACGCAAAAGAAGGGGCAAAGGTAGTTGTCTCGGATTTGAATGTGGAAGGCGCAGAAGCGGTAGTTGCAGGCATTAAAGCAAGCGGCGGACAAGCTATTGCCGTAAAAACAAACGTTGCAGATCTGAACGATATTCATACGATGATCGACACAGCTGTTCAAGAATTCGGAACACTTGATATTCTGGTTAATAACGCAGGTATTATGGATAACATGGCGGCTATTGGCGACGTGGAGGATGACCGTTGGGATCTGATCTTTGACGTTAACACAAAAGCGGTAATGCGCGCGATTCGCAAAGCGCTCCCGATCTTCCTGGAGAAGGGCAAAGGCGTTATTATTAATACGGCGTCGACCGGCGGTTTCAGCGGTGCGCATGCAGGTGCGGCTTACACGGCTTCGAAGCATGCCGTAATCGGGATTACGAAGAACACAGGCTTCATGTACGCTCAAAAAGGAATTCGCTGCAATGCGATCGCTCCGGGTGCTACAATGACTAACATCACGGCTTCAATGAACAATGTGAACGAGTTTGGCGCATCCCGTACAAAAGTGACGCAAGGCGTCATTCCCCGCATTGGACAACCGGAGGAAATTGCACAAGTGGCCTTGTTCCTGGCATCGGATGAATCCAGCTTCGTGAACGGTATTGTTCTTGCAGCTGACGCAGGCTGGACTTCGGCATTCTAATCTATTAGCTATCAATGAAGTTGCGAGCCGTTAGGTTTGCAACTTTTTTTCTGCTCAGATGATGCTATACTAATAGGACTGGAATTTGCGATAAACCGATAGTCATGAGGTGTAGCAGGACATGAATGAGAATGATCTGAGGATTGTAAAGACGAAGAGAGCCTTGCATCAGGCATTGCTTGCCTTATTGAAGAAGCAGACATTGGAATCGATCTCGGTCTCCATGTTATGCCGTGAGGCGGGTGTAAATAGAGGCACCTTTTATTTGCATTACAACGATGTAGGCGCATTGTTTGACGAGCATCTCCATTATCTGCTCAAGGATCTGGAGGAGTCATATTACGAGCCTTACAAGCATGTAACGGAAATGAATCACAGCCTGCTGGATCCGGCAACGATCCGGATTTTCCACCATGTAAAGAAGTATCAGCCATTCTATGAGATCGTGTTTGACAAAAAATCTTCGATATCCTATTACTACTCCTTGTTTGAGAAGATTAAGGGGCTAATGATCGAAAGCACCGGGGCAAGCGGATTGAGTAATATGTTTGTAATTGCTTATCAAGTGAATGCGATAATGGGCCTGCTCATTCAGTGGAGCGAAGAAGGCTTCAGTCAAACTCCTGAGCATATGAGTGAGCAGCTTAGCTCAATCTTGAAAACGATGTACCAAGCACCTGTAAAATGAGCCGCGGCCTAACGCGGCTTATTTATTTTATATAGAAAAATAAATGGCTTGACTTTCACGAGCGTTCATACGGGGGCTTGACAGCCGTGTGCTATAGTAAAATACGTATGAAGTTGCATGGGAGGAAAAAGATGTTTCAATATAGTGATCAACCATATACAGGCGTTAATTTCGGTGCGCAAGATTTAAGATTTGGAGAGCTCATCAACTGTACGTTTCACCGCTGCTCCTTCGCCAATGGTTCACTCGATGAGCTGACATCTGCAAACTGCAGGTTTATTGAATGTGATTTCCGCGGAGCGATGCTTAATGGTTCGATTCATAAGGAGTCTGCATTCGAGAATTGCAACTTTAACGGAGCAAATCTGTTTGTCGTGAAATTTGATGCCTGCAAGATGACCGGGTCGGATTTTACCAACTCCACGATGGATGGGATCAGCATTATTCAAGGGGATTGGTCTTATACAAACCTGCGGCATGCGCGTCTGGTCAAACAGGATCTGCGCGGAATCAAATTTCATGAGGCGGATTTGTCCGGCGCCAATCTCGAGAAAGCGGATTTGCGCGACTGTGATCTGACGATGGCGGTGCTGTCCAAAGCCAAGCTGCAGGATACGGATGTAAGAGGGGCCAAATTAGACGGTGTCGATTTCAAAAGCTTCTCGGTTGCCGGCGTAAGAATGGATCGGGAGCAAACGGTCTTGTTTGCGATGTCGCACGGAGCGAAGGTGAAATAAGGAAACCGCGGAAACGCGGTTTTTTATTTTGGCAACATAACGCGATTGAAGAATAGATAATAATTTTTTTCGGATGAAATGAACCTTTTGGGCCGGCCGATGCTCTTAGAGTAAAAGAGAGGTGACAACATGAAGCTCGTCAAGCAAGTGAAGAAAGCGAAAAAAGGGGACAAGGAGGCCTTGCTGCAATTAATAATGGCAGAGAAAGACGCGTATTATCGGCTGGCCTATTCTTATATGAAGAATGAAGCAGACGCCATGGATGCTCTGGAGGATATGATCGTAAAGCTGTATGAGCAAATCGGGCAAGTAAAGTATCTAGCCCAAAGAGTCGTGGATTCATTTGCATGGCTCTTTTTTTGTGCATGTTTTTCCAGAACCCATGGCATCCTAAGGAAATAAATAGGGGGAGAGCGGACATGAAGCGAACGTACTTCTTTATTCTTATGTTTCTTCTGGTTACTGCACTGGATATTTTGTGTCTGTTTCAGAACGAGCAGTGGAACTTTCTAGTGATGTATTCTCAGAGCAAAAAGCTCGTAGTTGCCATTCTGCTTATGATTACTGCCATTATTTATTGCGCGGTAATGGATTGGAAAGAACGGAAAAAGCCAGGCGACGGAAGGGAAGCACTCCGTGATCAAAAAAATGGATAGCTATTCGCCGTTTCAACTGTCTGTTGTAATCTTCCTATTTATTGAAGGAACAGCGATATTGATGAATCTGGCGACAGACGTTGGTCGTGATGCGTGGATTGTACCTCTTATTTGTACTTTCATCGGCATGTTCCTCTTTTGGTGGTTTTTGTACATCATCCGTCATTCGGAGCAAAAAACGATATACAGCTTATTCAAGCAATCGTTAGGCCAGGCAGGCGGCTCAATACTGGGAGTCATTTATATCACGTATTTTATCTATATCTGCGCTCGTGATATGCGTGACTTCTCCGAACTGATTACCAATGCCGTACTTCCGTCCGTGCCTTTGGAATGGATCACATTATGCTTTATGGCAACCGTCATGTACGTGTTATGGATCGGGGAGCAAAATTTCATTAACCTGTTTGTCATCTTCGGGTATACGGTTGCGGCTATCTTTATCGTGTTCGTTGTACTCGTAATTGCCGACGGTCAGTTTGATTTCCACAATCTGCTGCCGATCATGGGTGATGGCATTGGGCCATTGTTGCCATCAACCTTTACGCAAGTTATGGAATTCCCTTTTGGTGAGCTTATTGCGTTTACCGCATTTGCCGGCACCATGTTCCCGAACCTGCCCGGCAAGGTCGTGCGTGCAGGGGTTTTTTCCGTGCTCATCTCGGGGCTTTTGATTACATTGACAATCCTCATTGAGCTGATCACATTTGGACCATCGATTCGGGAGCGTGCATTGTTCCCGCTTGTAAGCGCAGCGAGAAATATTTCCATTGGCAACTTCATAGAACGAATCGAAATGCTTGTCATTTTTGCCATTATGCTTGCCGCGATTGTAAAGGTGTGCATATTTGCTTACGCCGCCCTTCAAGGCGTGGTCTGGTATACGGGAAAAGCATATAAGAGTCTGATCATCCCTTATCTTCTGTTAACGACCGTAATATCCTACTATGTCTCCAACAATATGTCGGAACATATTATAGTGGGACTTGGCTTTATTCCGGTCTTTATCCATATTCCGCTCCAGTTCGTTATTCCTGCTCTATTGCTCATCCTCATTCTTATCAAGTCCAGATGGAGGAAACAGAATGACCGGTCTATTGTATAAAACATGGGAAGAGCTTGAATCGACTTTCGAGCATTCCTTTGGCAAAACAACGGATTTTGTTAAGGTGCCTGTAATGTTCAACGAACGAAAGTGCTGGATTCTCTATTATTCCAGTCTGGTCGGGAGTGCGAACTTGTCCAGCAAGCTTATGCTGCCGTTTAGTCAACATGCCGGGAAGGCAGAAAGTCTGGAGCAGTTCCGTGCTGCAGCGCTTGCCTCCATCAACTATATGTATTTGACCGATTGGATCCAAATTGCGCGCCAATTAAATAAAAACTCCGTCTGTATCCTGGTGGAAGGCGAATACGAAGCACTGTCTATCGAAATTGGAGGTTACACGGAACGGTCAATAAGCGAACCGGAAATTCAACAGAGCATCTATGGACCTAAAATTGCTTTCACGGAGTCGATTGAAACCAATATCAGTATAATGCGAAGAGTATTGCGCACCAAATCCCTTCAGATTGAATCTTATGACCTTTCGAGCGACAAGGTTACAGGAGCAGTGCTTGTCTATCTGGATGACGTGATTGCACCAGAATTGCTTCAGGAAGCCAGACAAAGAATTCAAAGGATGGAAGGCAAGAAGGTTGCGACACTTAACCACTTGCTGGAAGGATTAAGAGACGACAAGAAAGCGAATTTTTTCCCGACACTTATGATTAATGAGCGCCAGGACTCTTGTGTCGCCCAGCTGCTCGAAGGCAGAGCTGTTGTTTTTATGGAGGGAAGTCCGCAAGGCATTATCTTGCCGGCTGTATTCCAGGATTTTTTTAAATCGCCTGAGGATGCTTATGTTCCGGCTGCAATGATGTTGTTTATGAGGCTTCTGAGATATTGCGCGTTTTTTATAACGCTATTGCTGCCGGGTATTTACATTGGGGTGATCAATTTTAATTATGAGATCATTCCCATTAATTTGGCTATTGTAATTGCCGGTCTTCGAAGTAATCTGCCGTTTCCTTCCGTCATCGAATTATTGTTAGTCGAAGCGGCATTTGAGATTATGAGAGAAGGTTCCGTCCGAATGCCGAAAGTTGTAGGCAATGCCCTGACCGTCGTAGGGGCCTTGGTGATTGGCGAAGCAGTGGTGCAGGCCGGTGTTGTCTCGATTGTGGTCGTTATCATCGTTGCCTTAACCGGATTAAGCAGCTATGCCTTCACTTATTACAACTTTGCTTTTAGTATCCGATTGCTGCGTTTCGTATTCATCGGGATTGCAAGTATACTTGGTATCTTTGGCGTATTCCTTGGCTGCGTTATCCTGTTTGCGTACTTGGTTAATCAGCGTTCCTTCGGTTACCCTTATTTTCAAATGAACAGTAAGAGGTCATTGTTATGATTAAACTTCGAATGCTTCTGGCCGGATTGGTGTGTACGGTGTTGATGATGACGCTTGGAGGATGTGCCGATCGGATCGAGCCTGGCAATTTACTTGTCATAACCGCAGTTGGTATTGCCAAAGGCGAGAAGTTTCGTTACCACTTTTATTTCGAAGGGATCAATCCTTCCGAATTCACGGAGACGAAACGCCAGAACATCTCCAATTCCTTTCTGTTTGATAATGAAGCGGATGCTTTATCCGGCGCGATCAGTGCTATCTCGCAAGAAATACCGCTCAAACCGGAGTTCAGTCATATGCAATTAATTGCTATCGATGATGAACTCCTGCGAGAAGGGGATTACGATTATTTGGATTTTGCCGACCGCTTCGACCAGATTCGTAACAACCTTACCCTGATTGCGGTAAAAGATAAGGCGATGAAGCCTATTTTCTCCACGACATCACCAAGCCTAACGATTCCGTCCTTTCGAATTCTCATGCAATTAAATGAATTGCATGAGAAGGTTGGAGGCAATTACCCGACTTCTTTGCTGCAATTCATTAATAATCTCACCCAATCCGGACGCAATCCCATTCTTCCGGTCGCTCAAATTACGAACCCGAGCGATAAAGCGGAGTCCATGGATTACGCTAAACAGCTGGATAAGCAAACAAAGATGGATTTGCATGCGATTGCCGTCTTCCGGGAGGACAAGATGGTAGGTGAATTAAAGGATAGAGAAGCCAGAAATGTGATCGTTCTTCAAAATCAGGCAAAAAACACGATATACAATTATAGCTGTGATGCCCAAAAAACGATAAGCAGCGCACTTCAGTATATTGCCGTGAACAAAAAAGTCATGTATCGGCAGAATAAACCGGTCTTGAAAGTCTATATGCATGCCACAGGAACGATTAACTCGATTCAATGCGCTAATTATTTTACCGGCAAGTCCGTTGAATATACAAAGATTAACAAAGAGTTGGATCGCACGATTGAGAAAGAACTTACAGCCACGATTATCAACATGCAGACAAAATATAAATCCGATATCTTCGGATTTGGCGAGAAATTACGGATATCCGATTATAAAAAGTTCAAAGAGGTGAAGGACCGTTGGAATGAAGAATTTGCCCGCGCTGATGTAGAAGTTGAAGTAAGGGTGAATGTTCAGCGTTCCGGCATAAGAGGAGAGCCGTTTACCAATCGGATTAAAAATAAAAAGTATTGAGCTTAAACAGCCGTGATATCCGGCTGTTTTGTTGTTGACCGGAAGCAAAGCAACAAACCTTGTGCACTAAACGTTTATAGAAGTAATGCATATAGACGGGAGGCCGAGAATGAAGTACACTTCAAAAATACTGGTTATCGCCCTAGTGTTAAGCATTATTGCGATAATCATAAGTGTAATCGCTTTAGGTTATGTGCTCAGCCATTTGTAAAAGTAAAGCATCTTGACGGCTCCGCTTGATTGTAGTTATTATAGATACATAAAGTCTGTAATTAGGAGATCAACATGAAATATTCAAAAGCGACGAATTATGCTCTTCACACCATGGCCTTTATGGTTGCTGCAGCGCCGGATAAACCGGTAGGCGTTCAACAGCTTGCCGATCGGCAGGGGGTTTCTCCAACATACCTGTCGAAAATACTGACAAAGCTGGTTAAAGCGGGACTGATTGAGTCTGCTACCGGCGCCAATGGCGGATACCGGCTTAGAGGCAAGAAGGAAGACATTTCTTTTCTCGATGTCATTCATGCCATCGAAGGTACAACTTCGCTCTTCGAATGCTGCAGCAGCGGGAATCCGGAGTGCCGCATTCATCAGGTGATGATGTCGGCCGAAAATACGATGGAGCAAAAGCTCAAGGATACGAAGCTGGTCGATCTGTTGTTGAGATAACACATTGCCCTTGTCCTAAGGGGCAATGTTTATTTTTACCCTTATTACAGATATTAAGAGTCTATAAAGTCTATAAAACAATTTGGAGGGAAAAAGGAAATGAAATATGATGCTGCGATTGTTGGAGGCGGTCCCGCGGGACTAAATGCCGCGCTGGTGCTTGGCAGAGCGAGAAGGAAGGTGGCGCTCTTCGACAACAGCCAGGCAAGAAATATGGTCACGCACGCTTCCCATGGATTTATTACGAGAGACGGTGTTGAGCCGGCAGAATTCCGCCGCATTGCCTATGAAGAAGTCCTAGGTTACCCAACGGTACAGCATTGGGAAACAGATGTGACAGATATCCGGAGAACAAAGGATGGTTTTACCATTTACACCAAGGCGGGGGAACAAATACAGGCAAGGAAGGTTATATTGGCTGCCGGTTTGAAGGAAAAGCTTCCGGACATTGAAGGAGTTGCCGATTATTATGGGAAAAGCTTGTTTGCCTGCCCGTTCTGTGACGGCTGGGAGCTAAGGGATCAACCGCTTGTCGTTATCTCGGACAATCCGATGGCATTCCATAAAGTGAAGCTTCTTCAGAATTGGAGCCGGGACGTGATCGTGTGCACGAATGGAGCGGCAGACATTCTTAATTCAGATCAGCGGGAGCAGCTTGAAGCAAGAAGGATTCGCGTGATCGATACGCCAATAGCCACGCTAACCGGACAAAATGGCATGCTGGAGAAGGTTCATTTCACAGACGGCAGTTTCATTGAGCGCAGCGGAGGCTTCATTGACCCCGCTCAAATTTCTAAGATCGATTTCAAAGAGGCGTTGGGTTATCAAACCGAGGACAACGGCGGAATTGTGATAGATGCTATGGGCAAGACAACTGCCGAAGGCGTGTTTGCAGCCGGGGATACCGCCTACGTGATGCCTTCCCAATTAATTTACGCCGCCGCTTCCGGCAGCAAAGCAGCAATGTCGGTGATGGGGGAACTGACGGAAGAGAATTGGCAATTGTTATAAAAGGAAATGCGCAGGCTATGCCGAATACAATCTAACAGCAATCTATCCGTAATTAGTCTGGAGGAGGACTGTGAATTGCCTTTTTTTATAAGGACGATGATGAAAGTAATGCGGGTGCCTAACCGGACCATCTTCATCATGGTCATCGCCTTTGTATTCGGCAGTGCCAGCATCGCATATGCCCTTGAGCCGTCTACCTTCCATACGTGGTTTAATGCGCTGTATTGGGTCATGACCACGATGGCCACGGTTGGCTATGGCGATTATTTTGCCAAAACTTTAGCCGGAAAGATCTTTACCCTTTTTATTTATGTCTTTGGAATTGGTCTGCTAAGCTTGATTATGGGCAAAATCATAGATCTCTTATCTACCATCTATAAGCATTGGGAGGCAGGGAAATTGAATTTTCACGGGAAAGATCACATTATTATTATTAACTGGAGCAAAAAAGCCCAGTATGCCATTGAAGAGATTCTGTCTTTCTCGCCGTCCTCGCATATTGTCATTATAGATGAATCGGATAAGCATCCGGTCACAGATCGTCATGAGATCCACTTTATAAGCGGAGACCCGTCATCTGAGGAAGTACTGGAGAAAGCGATGATCAAGCAGGCGAAGGCGGTTATTATCTTTGCAGATACACGGATTGACGAACCCGCGCTGGCTGACGGAAAGACCCTTCTGATTGCCTCCAGTATCGAGCGGCTGCATCCAAGCGTACATACTACGGTGGAGATTACGCAGGACAAGAACACCAAGAACTTCCGCCATGTTCACGTGAATGATTTTGTCCTCTCGTATGATGCCGTCTCCAGGCTTGCGGTAAGGGCAGCGCTTCAACAAGGAAGCTCGGAAATCATTAACCAGCTGATCAGGCGGGAAGTAGGGGACGACATCTATGAAATTCCGGTTAGGCCGGAGTGGAAAACATACAAAGATGCTTTCCACGGCACCCTGGAGTACGGTGCAACCCTTCTGTCCGACAGAGGGGATCTCGGGATCAACCGTAAATTGAATGAACCTATTCCAGCGGATGCCAGATTATTTGTTGTATCGGACGAACAGACCTATCATAAGCTCCTAAGGAAATGAATCCGGAGAAAACGGCAGCGATTCGCTGTCGTTTTTTATATGCTTACCGCTATAATAGGTACAGAAGGAAGGAGAGTTAGGCATGAAAGTCATCGTTATTGGCGCGGGAATCCTTGGCGCATCAACAGCCTATCAGCTGGCTAAGTCGGGAGCTGAGGTTCTAATCATAGATCGTAAAGACAAGGGACAGGCTACGGATGCCGCAGCCGGCATTATTTGCCCTTGGCTGTCCCAAAGGCGCAACAAAGCGTGGTATCAGCTTGCCAAATCCGGTGCACGATACTATCCGGAGTTAATCGCAGCTCTTGAAGCCGAAGGGGAAACGGATACCGGTTATGCCCGGGTTGGCGCCTTGAGCGTACATATGGATTCCGATAAAGTAGCAAAAATGGAGGAGCGTGCTGTTCAAAGGCTGGAGGATGCACCGGAAATCGGCACCATCACCTGTCTCGATGAGAAAGAGACCGTAGAACAGTTCCCTCTGCTCGCAGCCGGATATTCTTCTGTCCATATTAGCGGCGGTGCCCGAGTGGACGGCCGGGCGCTGCGCGATGCCTTGATCCGTTCCGCTCTGCGCAATGGCGCGAAGCTTATTTACGGGGATGCCGTGATTAAATATGAATCGGATCATGTGACAGGGGTCTCTGTTGGTACAGAGAATTACATGGCAGACAAGGTTATTGTTTGTGCGGGGGCATGGGCGGGATCCTTGCTTCAGCCTCTTGGAATTGATTTCAAGGTAAGCTATCAGAAAGCCCAGATTATGCATGTTCAGCTTGAGAATTGCGATCAACAGACAGACAATTGGCCTGTTATTATGCCGCCAACGGACCAATATCTGCTTGCCTTTGATCAACAAAGAATCGTCATTGGAGCTACCCATGAGAATGATATTTCCGGTTACGATACAAGGATTACGGCTGGCGGGATGCAGGAAATCTTGAATAAAGGGATTTCGCTCGCTCCGGAGCTTGCAGGCAGCACGTTCCTGGAAGTGCGAGTCGGGTTCCGGCCATTCACGGCTGATTTTCTGCCCGTATTTGGCGAGGTCCCAGGCTGGGATAATCTGCTCACAGGCAATGGACTGGGCGCTTCTGGCTTAACAGCCGGGCCATTCATCGGAAGCCAGTTAGCCAAGCTGGCATTAGGGATGGAGTTAGAGATTGATGCTGGCGATTATGATGTATGTAAAGCGCTCTGCTAGAAAGAGGAAAGGCAGCCTGAGAGGGCTGCCTTTTTCATGATTTTATTTAGCTTGAAGGGTATAGTTTGCATGATATTCGCGGTAAGTCGGATTTTCTCCGCATACCATTAGGCCTTGGCCCCAGTTCACGTGAACGTCTGCCGTTGGAAGATCCATCGGATCGCGGTATTGGAAGAGTACATTGCGGCGGTTGCGGGTACTGCGGTTAATGTCCGAGCCATGAATGGTCAAATAGTTGAAGAAAAGAACGTCCCCGGCTTGTGCAGGGCAAGGCGTCGCCATCGTGATCGGATATTCTCTGTGATCCAGGTAATGACGGCCGACATGCGGCATCATGCCGTTCTTGTGGCTGCCGGGAATAACGCAGAGACAGCCGTTCTCCATATCGGAATCATCCAGATGGACGCTTGCCGCCAGCATGGAATGCGTGGCATGCGGGAAGTATGGAGCGTCCTGATGAAGAGGGAACGCAGCGCCATTTTCAGGCGGTTTTACGAGCATTTTACTATGATGAAGCTGAACGTTAGGACCAATCAATTGGGATAAGACCGCCGCCATATTCGCATGGATGGCTGCGCGAGTAAAGGCTGCATCCTGGTATTGCACATCATGGAAGCCTTTCAGAACAAGCTTCTTCAACTGATCGGGAGGAAGGTAGTCACCTTGCCAGGTGGCATTCGAATCGAACTTGGATTGAGCGGCACGGTTAAGGATACCGTCCAGTGCCGTTCTCATTTCTCCAACCTCTTGCTGAGAGAATACACCCCGGACAAGCAAATAGCCATTTTCTTTATAAAAATCTACATCAGCTTGATTAATCATTTTTTTTCGCTCCTCGTCTTGAAGTATAGGTAAGCGGTTACTTATACTTTGATTATAGGATTGAAGGCAGCTAGTGTATTTAGCGAAAAAAGCCATCCTTTTAAGAATTTGCGCCAGGCGGTGAGTTTATTGAATGTCGAGGCTATTAATAACGGCAGCCGTTTTCTAAATGAGATGCTCACCTATTGCCGTACGAGCACACTCGCTTTCCGGGTCCATTATTGGGACTGGAGACAGCTGCATTACAGCAATCATGTGCACAAGCACTCTTTCTATGAAGTGTGTTACGTAATGACGGGCGAAGGTGAATATCAGGATGAGGATACGGTCTATGACCTGCATGCAGGAACGTTGTTCGTATCCCGGCCGGGTGTTTGGCATCAAATCCGCAGCGAGACGGGAATGTGTCTAATCTATGTGGCCTATGAACTTGACCAGCTTGGTTCACGTGAAGAAGAGTATGTACGGTATGGGGAGAATCTGGAAACCGGTGATGTGGTATTCAAGGATGCTCTTGATGATCGGGCTATTCATTATTGGCTGGGCTTGTATCACCATGCTTCAACCCAGCCTTATCACGAGATTGAAGATTTGAGAACGATGGCGGGCCTCCTGCTGGCAAGTCTGGTGCGGCCGCTGGGCTATGAGAGGGATGTCTCCGAGCCAAACCCGGCCAAGCCAACGGATTCCACCCGATATGCCGTTCTTCGCCAGTCCAAGCAATACATCAGAGATAATCTGTCAAGACCGCTTAAGATTGAGGAGGTTGCAGAGTATATGAATCTGTCAACTAGGCAGCTGTCCAGGCTGTTTCAGTTGGACGGGGGAGATACTTTCTTGACTTATTTGCGTAATGAACGGCTAAAGCATGCGGAAATGATGCTGAAGACTTCGATCTTTCCGCTCAAGGAAATTGCCGCTCATTCGGGATTTCAATCGGTTCATTATTTTACAAACGTATTTACCGAACGGATGGGAATTCCGCCTGGCGAGTACAGGAGGGTGCATCTGGATTAGCTTTTATAGAAAATGTAAGGACAGCTAAAGGAATCGCAGTATCTATAAAGAAATGTTCATAAGGATTACAACCCATAGGAAGGGATTGTTGATATGAACGTGTATAACACCGCTTCAGACATTGCAAACCCAAGTGCAGGCCATCAGCTGGCGGATATTCCGGCGCATGATCCGTACGTGGCAGCTGACCCGTCTACACAAACCTATTATTTGTACACGGGCGGCGGCCCGAGAATACATGGGATGGACAGGTATGGCGTTCTTACGTATAAAAGCAAGGACCTGGTCAGTTGGGAGGGGCCTTATGTAGTCTTCACGATTCCCGACGGCATCTGGGCTAACCCGAAACATGGTGCATGGGCACCAGAAGTTCATGCCTATAACGGCCGTTATTATCTGTTTGTTACGCTGCATAATAATGACAAGAAGCTGGAAGGTCAAGGGCATGGCGGTTACCCGCTTCAATGGAGGGGATCGGTTATTGCGGTAGCGGATTCGTTAGAAGGGCCTTTCGAGATAATAAAGCTTGATGCACCGGTGCCGCCGGAAGAGCATATGACGCTGGACGGTTCCTTGTATGTGGATGAAGAGGGCATTCCCTGGATGGTCTACTGTCATGAATGGGTTCAGACAGCCGATGGCACGGTAGAAGCGGTTCAATTAACAAGCGACCTGACGGACCGTGCTTCGGATCCGATCCATCTCTTCAACGGTTCGGAAGCCCCTTGGGATAATGGTGATCATAAGGAGGACGGTTCGCCATCCGTGTTTGTAACAGACGGCTGCCAGTTATACCGGACGAAGAACAACCGGCTGGTTATGTTATGGTCAACGTACGAGAAGGGCAGCTACGTTCAGACGATTGCACGTTCAACAACGGGCAAGCTGGAAGGACCGTGGGAGCAGCTGGAGCCGCTTGTCTACGATGACAGCGGGCATGGCATGTTATTCCAGACCTTTGCCGGGGAATGGAAGCTCATCCTGCACTCGCCATTCCGCATGCCGGAATCCCGCTGCAAAATTTATGATGTAGTCGACGACGGAGATTCGTTCCGGATTAAATAAATGAAAGGGTGAACGGAAAGCGCTGTCTTGAATGGCTAATTCCTCATCGCTTCACGATAGAGCCGGGGGGTAACCCCGGTTTTTTTCTTGAACAGCCGGTAGAAAAACTTGAGATCTGCATATCCGACCGCGCCAGCTATGTCTTCCACGCTGCTATGGCTGGAGATCAGGAGCCGGCATGCCGCATCCATACGGATGCTTTGCACATATTCAATAAAGCTCATTCCCGTCTGACGGCGGAATAAGCGGCTGAATTGCCGTTCGCTAAGTCTTGCTTGCGTTGCAAGTTCACCAAGCTTAAGTTCAGCGGCATAATTACAGTCGATGTAAGCGATGGCTTCATCGACTGTTAACCATTGCGGACGGTCTCCGGCAGGGGCAGCGATCTGCAGCCTGTGCCGGTACATTCCGGTTAAGATCCGCATCACAAGAGAGGCCAGAATAACGAAGTAACCTGGCGGCTTGGCCGAAAATTCCTGGTAGAGCTCGCGGAACATCGCATGATATTCTCCGGTCGTATCCTTCATCGAGAACCAGGACCCCTCATCAAAACCGTCATAAATGACCGATGCATGCGGAAAGCTATTTCGAAGCTCGGAAAAATACGCAGCCGGCAGCAAGCAATTGTAGACGATTAGGGGCCGGTCTTTTTTTGGCGTTGTGGGACGGAAGACATGACTTTGCCCGACAGGGATAAAAAATAAGGTACCATGCTCTACAGGTACAGTCTCCCCGGCAATATAATGAACGCCAGCACCTTCGCTGACGTACGTAATCTCGACAAATTCATGTGAATGCTCGTTCATATCGAAGCTTTCATAAGCACGGTTCACGTAGATCGGAACCCCCGGCTCGAAGTATGAATCTCCGGTCATAACATACGTGCTGCGCTTAATGCTCATTTTCTTCCCCCTCCTTTATAACCACCTGCGAGTATCTTTCTCCATCGTACGAAACCGTTTGCAAGAAGTCCAGATCCACCTATAAAAATGTCCGAATCATCCCCTGAAAGGGGTTCTAACTTGCCATACAATCAAGGTACAGATGCCAACGTCAGATTGGGCATATAAGTGATGATGGAAGGGGATTTCAAAATATGACTTTGTTACAAGTGACGCACCTGCGCTGCGAATACCGGTACAATCCTACTGGACTTGGCGTCAGGACGCCCAGAATCAGCTGGCAGCTCCAAACCGATGATGTTCATGTGTTGCAGCTTGCGTATCAGATTCAAGTATCCTGCGGATTTGATGGTGTAGATGAGAAGGCGGTTGTATGGGACAGCGGCAGAGTAGAATCCGATCAATCCGTACTCGTGGAGTATGGCGGCCAGCCGCTTCAATCAAGAGGTCGTTACTATTACCAGATTAAAGTTTGGGACAACAAAGGCCGCGAATCAGACTGGAGCGAAGCAGCCTATTGGGAAATGGGATTGCTGGACGTCTCGGATTGGAAAGCAGCGTGGATTACGCCTGACAGCACAGCTATTGATCCGCAAGCGGAGGAGATCTTCCTCCTCCGAACAACTTTCCATACACGCAGCAGCATCAGCCGTGCGACTGTGTATGCCACCTCGCTTGGATTATATGAACTGGAGCTGAACGGTCAGCGCGTCGGTGATTGGCAGTTCACGCCGGGCTGGACGAGTTACTCTAGCAGACTCCAGGTACAAGCTTACGATGTAACCCAGCAAATCCTCGCCGGAACGAGTAACGCCATAGGAGCATCGCTTGCAAACGGTTGGTATAAGGGCGATTTGGCCTGGAATAACCAGAAAAGCATCTATGGCAATACACGCGCTTTGCTGCTTCAATTGCATATTGATTATGATGACGGAACGTCCGAGGTTGTGTGCACGGACCCGTCATGGCGTGCTTCTACCGGCCCCATTCTGATGTCCGAGCTGTATCATGGCGAGACCTATGATGCCCGCTTGGAGAAGACAGGATGGACGGAGACCGCTTATGAAGACAAGGACTGGACAGAAGTTGCTGAAGTGGCACATTCCAAGGAAATCCTTGTTATGCAGGAAAATGAACCTGTACGAATAACAGAAAAGCTGAAGCCAATTGAGCTCATAAAGACACCATCGGGTGAAACCGTATTGGATATGGGGCAAAATATGGTTGGACGTCTTCATTTCCGCGTAGATTTGCCAGCCGGTACCGCTCTTGCGTTCCAGCATGCCGAGGTTCTTGATCGGGAAGGCAACTTCTATATTGGCAATCTGCGTAAAGCGAAGCAGACCGTCAGTTATGTCTGCAAAGGGGGAGGAGAAGAATATGAGCCGCATTTCTCCTTCCAGGGTTTCCGTTATGTGAAGGTAGAAGGCTGGCCGGAGCAAGCTCCGCTGAATTTAGATACGTTCACCGGTCATGTCATTCATACCGACATGGAACCGTCCGGAACCTTCGAATGCTCTAATCCTCTGCTTAACAAGCTTCAGCAAAATATCATCTGGGGACAACGCGGCAATTTCCTTGATGTACCAACCGACTGTCCGCAGCGGGATGAACGGCTTGGATGGACCGGCGATGCGCAGGTGTTCATTCGCACGGCGGCATTTAACTATGATGTTGCACCGTTTTTCGCTAAATGGCTTCGGGATCTGAAGGCCGATCAACGCAATGACGGGGGAGTCCCCTTCGTTGTTCCGCATGTGCTGGATCAAGGCTCGTATTCTTCCGCTGCATGGGGCGATGCTGCAGTCATTTGTCCGTGGGTCGTCTATCTGAGCTATGGAGATAAGAGAGTTCTCGAAGAGCAATATGACAGCATGAAGGCATGGGTGGAGTACATGCGTCAGCAAGGGCAGGATGAGCACTTGTGGAATACCGGCTTCCACTTCGGCGATTGGCTGGGGCTGGATGCCAAGGAAGGCGATTATGTGGGAGCAACGCCTCGTGATCTGATCGCAACCTGCTTCTATGCTTATTCTACCAAGTTGTTTGTTCAAACTGCAGAGGTGCTTGGCCGCACTGAGGACGTCAGAACGTACCGCGAATTGTATAATCGGATCATCGAGGCATTCGAGCGGGAATTTATCACCCCTAATGGACGGCTTGCAGCACATACCCAAACGGCGCATGTACTCCCGTTAATGTTTGGTCTCGTTGAGGGGACGGTTCGTGAACGGCTGGCAAAAACGCTCGCCGAATATGTCACGGAACAGAAATTCCATCTGACGACCGGCTTTGTTGGCACCCCGTATCTGTGTCATGTATTGACGGAGAACGGCCACCATGATGTGGCTGTCAAGCTCGTGCAGCAGGAGGATTATCCATCTTGGCTGTATTCGATTCATCAAGGCGCAACAACGATTTGGGAGCATTGGGACGGAATCAAGGCAGACGGCACATTCTGGAGCGACGATATGAACTCTTACAATCATTATGCTTACGGCTCGATTGGGGAGTGGCTGTATAGAGTTGTTGCCGGACTTGATCTGGATGAATCGGAGCCGGGTTATAAGCGGATTCTCCTCCGTCCGCGCCCGGATTCGGGACTTAACTTTGCCAAAGCTACTTATAAATCGGCATATGGCTTAATCCGCAGCGAATGGCGTGTCGGTGACGAAGGTGCGGTGACGTACGAGTTCGAAGTGCCTCCGAATACGACAGCCGAAGTGAGGCTGCAGGAAGCATCCCAAGCTGCCATCTCGGTTAACGGTTCCGCAATCCATCAAGCTCAAGGCGTGCTTCATTTCCTAGAACATGACGGCAAGCTGGTGCTGACGCTTGGTTCGGGAACTTATCGCATTCAGACTGCTGCAAAAGTTACCGCATAATCGAAAAAATCCGTTCCCGGCAGGGAACGGATTTTTTATTCGCTATTTCTTGTCAGTCAGAGACTGAATCTGGCGGGCTACGCGTTCACCTAATTCGGTTGAAGCTTTGTTTAAGTAACTGAGCACAATGCTTTGCGTTTCTGGGGATACGCCTGCAAGATCAAGTGCCAGATTCTCTGCCAAGTGATCTTTCTGAACAGGCTGCAGTCTGTCGTAATAGTCACCGGCTTGCGAGAAATCGTCAGGCTTCGGAATTTCCGACCGTACCAGATGTCCTTCTACGTATCTGCCGTTGCCGCTGGTCTGCATCGATCCGGGAGTCCAATTCGCCTGATGGTTGATCGGCACTTTGCGGAAGTCGGATCCGATCCGATGGCGCTGTGAATCGGAATAAATGTTTGCGCGTCCTTGCAGCATTTTATCATCGGACAGTTCGGCGCCTTCCAGCAGATTGGAAGGGGAGAAAGCCAGCTTCTCGACCTGTTCCATGTAATTGTCAGGATTCTTGTTCAAGACCAGCTTGCCGACCGGCAGAAGTGGATACTGATCTTCATCCCAAATCTTCGTGTCATCAAGTGGATCATAGGGGAGTCTCGCTTCATCGGCTGGATCCATCAGCTGTACGTACAGGCCGTACTCAACTGTTTTTCCGGCAGCAATCGTGTCATATAAATCCTGACCGGCATAATCCGGATTCTGACAGCTCAGCTCGGCAGACTCCTGACGATCGATGTGCTGGACTCCGGCATACGGAATCCAGTGATATTTGACATACGTGCGGACACCTTGCGCATTCCTCCACACATACGTATTAACGCTGTGACCAGGGATGTGGCGGAGACTCTTGACGGTACCGGCGTCGGAATACAGCCATAATACAAAATGAGTGGATTCCGGTGCTCTTGCAATAAAGCTCCAGAACCGTTCCGGATCAATCAGGTTGTTGATTGGCGAAGGCTCAAAGGCTCTTATCGACTCGGGAAAGCGCATCGGGTCTCTGACCAGAAAGACCGGAATATGATTGAACACCATATCGAAGACGCCTTGATCCGTGTAGAACTTGGTGGCAAATCCTCGCACATTGCGTGACGTATCCGGCGTCCCTTTATTGCTAACCGCAAGAGAGAATCTTACCGTTACCGGAACCTGATAGCCAGGCTGCTGCAAGAAGCAGAGCTTTGTATGCTCAGCCATGGAATGCACGGTCTGGAAGTAGCCAAACGCCCCCCAGCCCTTGACATGCACGGGTCTCTCCAGAATTTTGGTATGTATAAAGGTCTCCATCGTCTCATGCAACACACTATCCTGTTCCAGCACCGGGCCGCGTGCGCCAACTGTTTGCGAATGAAGCGTTGCCGGACTGTCAATGGCGCCCCATTGCGAGGGAGATAGCCCGTGAGGATGCTCCTTTTTAACTGGCTTCTTGTCTGGCATCGGGGCATTATTTTCAGGCAATCCTTGATTATTATCCATGGTTCAACCTCCGAATCAGAATCTATCCACCTTTATATGTATTCTCTTAGCTGGAGTAAAATGCTGGGACTATCTTCAACGCCTTCAGAATGTGTTATGATTGGACAACAATAAGAAGGCTGATTTGGAGGTAAATCTATCATATGGCTAAAGCAAAAGTGCCAAAACGTCCTACGAGAGACGAGTTTGTATTAGAAGAGATCGGGAATCAATTGAGCGAAGCTTTCTACGAAAAATCTACCATTCTTCTGACGGTCTGGGGAAGAGAAGAGTCTGTCAGAGGAATCATCAAGACGATGGATTCCAGAACGGGAAGAGTGCATATCGAAACCACTTCCGGGCTGGATAAAGTGCCGTTCATGGACATTATGAGCGTGAGTTATCCGAGGGATTAGGAATCGGTATATTCCAATCGAAACGACCATAAGATTTTACGAATAAAGTAGGGGATTGTGCTGCGGCGTGCATTTTAGAATAGAGGTGTGTCATGAGGGAGAGAAAAACCTTTTATTTGCTGGCACCATGTTTGACCGATGCGCTCTTAACGAAAGATGTAGGGATTATTCCGTATCTCATGCAGAAATATTACGGCTATAAAGCGGTATATGTTACCTATAAACCTAGCGATGAATCTATTACCTGGCCTTCCCTGAACATGTTCGAGGAAAATGTTGAATTTAACTATTTGGAAGCAGCGTTCACTTATCATCCGGACCGCGCCCTTGAGACGATATTTGGAGCCAATGTTCATGATTGCAGCAAAGACTTGGTTCAATACATAGAAGATCATGCAGCACATATGGATATATTGTTTTTGTTCGGGTTTTATCCTTTTTATTATGCGGCGGTAGACCGTTACAAGAAGCTTAATCCAAAGGGTAAAGTTTATTTAAAGCTGGATGCTAATATCCATTGGATTAATCGGACACCGTTAAATGATTATTTTCTACAGTTCCTGCGACAATGTGATTTGATCAGCAGCGAATCAATGGTCGAATATATCAGACGGAAATGGTCTGTTCCCATTCACTACATTCCGAACGGCTCTTATTCGTTTGGTAAGGAAATAGATTCCTACATCAGGTTTGAGGAAAAAGAGAATCTGATTCTAACCGTCGGTCGTTTAGGCAATCATGCTAAGGCAACCGATCAATTATTGGATGCCTTTAAAATAGCCGCATTGTCCATTCCTGACAGCTGGAGGCTTGTATTGATTGGGGGTGTTGATGAGGCTTTCCAGCCTCATCTGAAGGCGTTTCTGCAGGCAAATCCGGAGCTGCAAGACAGGATCGTTCTTACCGGATTTATTCAAGATAAACACCAGCTTCAAGACTGGTATCGCCGCGCGAAGATTTTTGCGCTGCCATCGTTGTATGAAGCATCCGCCCATGTCGTATCTGAGGCAAAAGCGTTTGGCTGTTATCTCATTACATCAGATATAGAGTCTAGCCGGGAAGCTGTCACCAAGCATGAACGTAGATTTGTTCTTCTGGAGGATTCCTATAAACAAGGAAATCGCCTTTTGGATTATGGCTCACTCCACGCTGTAGGTGATTATAGGGAATTAGCGCATAGATTGATTGGCGCCTGCAATAATGGGGAGTTGCTTAAAGATGTCTGCTATAGCACGCAGCAGGATGCCAGGGAGCATTTCGACTGGGTGAAATTATGCGGAGAGATAGATGCAATATTATCAGTTGATTAAGTTAAAGGAGCCTGTTTGGTTTGAATGAGAAAGATGCGGTAATTCTGCAGTATGTGGCCGAGGAGCAGAGCTTGACTAAAGCAGCGGAGAGGCTATATATGACGCAGCCTGCATTAACGTACCGGATCCAGCAAATGGAGCGTGAGTTTGGAGTTCCCATCATCATGAAGCATGCGAAGGGAACTTACTTGACTCCGGAGGGTGAAGCGCTGGCCGCCTTTGCCAAAAAGATGCGGGATGAGATGAACGCCATGAAGGATTACCTGCTTAACATGAGCCGTCAGGTAAAAGGCACGTTTCGTCTTGGCGTAGCCAGCTATTATGGCTTATACAAGCTGCCGCCGCTGCTGCGGAAGTTCAAGGACCTGTATCCCGAGGTGCAATTTAATGTGACTTGCGCGTTAAGCGCGGAAATTCTAGATTTGTTAACGGAGCAGGAGATCCATGTGGGCATCGTCCGCGGGAATTATCAATGGCCGGAAGCAAAGTATCTCCTGCACGATGAGCCTATCTGCCTGATCTCCCGTGAACCGATTGATTTGGATAAATTACCGGAGCTGCCGCAAATTCTGTATAGTGAGCCGAAGTCGAAGGTCGTTCGCGCTGCAGCCTCCTCGCTTGGTCAAACCATACAAACATGGTGGCATGAGCATTACAGCGTCCCTCCGTTGATTGCGATGCAGGCAGATGCCTATGAGACTTGCAAGGAATTGGTCAAGCAAGGACTAGGATATTCCATCGTTCCAGGAGTGTTCGTAACACCGGAGGATGGAGTGTATTCTCTCGAACTTAAGCTGAAGAACGGGGAATCAATCCGCCGGAATACCTGGATGCTGTACCGGGAGCATACGCGAGAGCTTGCGATCGTAGACAAGTTTGTTGATTTTATGAAATCCGAGCATTAAACATACAGAAAGCTCTGCTTCTTATTTGAAGCAGAGCTTTTCATTTTGAATAAAGACCATAAAAATTGTTATGCAGTCCCCCAAAAAACAATTAATTGTACTTATCGGGCATGTTTCCTTATTATTTGATACATATTGATGCATAAATATACGGATTTAGTAGAACGGGTGGGAAATTCATGAGCATGCATACAGAAAACGAAATTAAGCGCCGCATTGCACAGGCAGTTGACGAGCGAGACGGACAGCTGCGGGCGCTGTCGCTGAATATTCACTCGAATCCGGAGCTTAGCTTTTACGAGCACAAGGCTCAACAGTGGCTCACCGAGCCGTTGATTGAAGCCGGATTCGAAGTGGAGAAAGGCATTTCAGGTTTGGAGACATCGTTCCGGGCAACCTGGGAAGGGTCAGCGGGAGGACCAACAATCGCATTGCTTGCGGAGTACGATGCGCTGCCAGGTCTGGGACATGGCTGCGGCCATAGCCTCATCGGAACTGCTGCAGTTGGAGCGGCTTTGGCGCTAAAGGATACTTTTCCCGAGCTGCCGGGCAAAATCCTTGTGCTAGGAACACCTGCTGAAGAGGAAGGCGGAGGAAAAATCATTATGTGCGATGACGGCGTATTTGACGACGTTGATGCGGCCATGATGGTCCATCCTCAGAATAAAACGATGGTGCTTCGCGGCGCACTGGCGTGTGTTGACGCAACGTTTACGTTCCACGGGAGACAGGCGCATGCTTCTTCATCGCCGGAAAAAGGCATTAGCGCGCTCGATGCGCTTGTTAACGCATATGTGGCGATCAATTCGCTGCGGCAGTTTATGAAGGAAGACGTACGGATCCACGGCATTATTACAAAAGGCGGAGATGCGCCTAACGTGGTGCCGGAGCTGACAGAAGCGGTATTTATTCTAAGAGCTTCAACGGTGCAGGAGCTGGAAACCGTCAGAGAAAAGGTATACCGGGCAGTCCGCTGCGCAGCAGAAGGTGTAGGGGCAACGGTCGACATTACCGAAGGTCTGATCTATGCAGAGCGGAACAATAATAAAGCATTAGCAAGATTGTTTGCCCGAAATTTGGAGGATGAGCTTGGGCTTGAGGTTTGCGATCCGCCGCAGAAGGGAGGCGTTGGTTCTTCGGACATTGGAAATGTCAGTCAGATGACTGCCGTTATCCATCCTTACATCCGGTTAGGTGATGCCAATACGCATACTCCGGAATTTGCCTTATTAGCAGGATCGGAGGAAGGAATGATAGAGCTGAATTATGCAGCTAAAGCTCTTGCGATGACCGCATATGACTTATGTACCGACAAAGAAGCCTTCAGAGTCGTGCGTGACGAATTTGAGCAGTGGAAGAAACAAAAAAATGGGGGATAAGGCAATGAACGACCCGACAAAAACAGCATCCCGCAAGTGGTTTAAAATGCCTCATACGTATGTTATTCTCATTTTCCTCGTTCTCGTCGCAGCGGCATTAACCTATGTCGTCCCTGCTGGCGAATTTGACCGGGTAGAGGATGCGGCAACTGGAAAAACACTGGTTGTACCGAAATCTTATCATGAGGTTGATGCAAGTCCCGTCAGTATTGTGAGTATTCCGAAGGCCATCGTACATGGACTGATTGATTCTGCGGACGTCGTGTTTTTTATCCTGATTATCGGTGGTACGTTCGAGATCATTTCCTCGACAGGGACGATTGAGGCATTAACGGGCCGTGTTGCGAGGAATTTTGCCAATAAAGGCAGATGGGTTATCCCGATCTTCATCCTGTTGTTCTCCGTAGCAGGCTTTACGATGGGGATGTCTACGGAGGTCATGGTATTTGTCCCGATTGGCATTGCCGTGGCAAGGGCTCTTGGGTTTGATGCACTGACAGGTACAGCTATGGTATCGCTTGGTGCTTCTTGCGGTTTTACAGCCGGTATTCTGAATCCGTTTAACGTAGGATTGGCACAAGCAATAGCTGAAGTACCGATGTTTTCCGGAGCCTGGTTGCGGATCATCTTGCTCGTCTGTTTGATCACCGTAACGAGTTTGTATCTCGTGCGTTATGCCGGCAAGGTGCGCAGCAATCCGGAGAAGAGCCTCGTTAGCGAGCTCGAGAGGGAAGTGGAAACGAAGGAACTCGATCTTAATAAGCTTCCCCGCATGCAGCTTAAGCATTATTTGACGCTTATCGTTGTCGCCGCAGGCTTTGCAGCTCTCGTCTGGGGTGTATCCAAGAAAGACTGGTGGATGGAGGAGCTTGCTGCGTTGTTCTTGACGATGGGTATCGTCAGCGGTTTTTGTGCCGGTTACGGACCAAGCCGTATTGCTGCGGAGTTCGTTAAGGGAGCAAAAGCCATTACGTATGGTGCGTTAATTATCGGCTTCGCACGTGGAATTATGGTAGTTCTGGACCAAGGCAGCGTGATCGATTCGATTGTTTATGGTCTGTCCACCTTGGTCGGCGAGCTTCCAGGTCCAATTCAGGTGCTTGGTATGTACCTGTTCCAAAATGTCATGAACATTTTTATTACATCGGGTACAGGCATGGCGGTAACAACGATGCCAATCATGGTGCCGCTTGCGGATATTATCGGCGTAACGCGCCAGACTACCGTTCTTGCCTTCCAGCTTGGAGATGGCTTCTCGAATATGATTTTGCCAACTTCATCAGCGCTGATGGGAAGCTTGGCTGTGTCAGGCATTCCGTATCAGAAATGGGTCAAGTTTTTCTGGCCGCTCATGTGTATGTGGTTCGTCATTGGGGCTGTTCTTATCGTCATCGCCCATATGATTAATTATTAAGAATGAACGTGCCGTCTAATTAGACGAGCACGTTTTTCTTTTTTGCAGGAGGAGGGAAATGGCAGGGTGATTGAAGAATATGTTATTTGAAGCGGTTTCAAACACACACTCCAGGAGGACATTATGAAAATCCAAAGCTATGAATTGTTCCAAGTTCCACCGCGCTGGCTGTTCCTGAAGATTCAAACGGATGAAGGAATTACGGGATGGGGCGAGCCAATCGTAGAAGGACGTGCAGAAACGGTAAAAGCTTGTGTCCACGAGTTAATGGAATATTTGATTGGCAAAGATCCGATGAGGATTGAAGATCATTGGTCAATGATGTATCGTTCAGGATTTTACCGGGGTGGCCCGATTCTGATGAGCGCGATCTCAGGAATTGACCAAGCTCTCTGGGATATAAAAGGCAAATTCTATAATGCTCCCATCTATCAGCTGCTGGGTGGCGCATGCCGGGATACAATGCGTGTCTACTCCTGGATTGGCGGGGACCGGCCTGCCGAAGTGGCTGAAGAAGCGAAGAGAATCGTAGCTGCCGGCTTTACAGCGGTGAAGATGAACGGAACAGAGGAGCTCCAGTATATCGATTCATATGACAAGATTGATGAAGCTGTTGCCCGGATTGCAGCCGTACGTGATGCTTGTGGTCCATCAATTGGTATCGGCATCGACTTCCACGGTCGTGTCCATAAGCCAATGGCCAAGATTCTGGCAAAGGAATTGGAGCCTTATCGCCCGATGTTTATTGAAGAGCCGGTATTGCCGGAAAATAACGAGGCTTTAAAGGAACTAACCAAGCATACCTCCATTCCTATCGCTACCGGCGAGCGGATGTTCTCGCGTTGGGACTTCAAGCAGCTATTGAGCGACGGGGTAGTGGATATCATTCAGCCGGACTTGTCGCATGCAGGCGGAATTACCGAATGTAAGAAAATTGCATCCATGGCTGAAGCCTATGACGTAGCGCTCGCGCCTCACTGCCCGCTCGGGCCAATTGCTCTGGCCGCTTGTCTGCAGGTCGATGCGACTGCCCATAATGCTTTTATCCAGGAACAAAGCCTTGGCATCCATTACAACCAGACGGGTGATCTGCTGGACTATATGACGGATCCAACCGTATTTGACTACAAGGACGGTCATGTTACGATTCCGCAAGGACCAGGGCTCGGGATCGAAATTAACGAAGACTATGTTAGAAAAATGGCCGAAGTCGGACATAACTGGAGAAATCCGGTGTGGCGCCATAAAGACGGAAGTATTGCGGAATGGTAGGTCATGAAATATAAAGGGATTAAAGCGGAAAAGACTTGCGGCAGATAGATGAGGAATTTCATTTGATCATGGTTAAAAATAAAATGCTATTGTAATGAAGGAGCTCCGTAACTGGAGCTCCTTTATGCTTTAACAAAAATTATTCAAAGCCGTTGCCCGAAAATCAAAGAACCCTTGCTGTGCAAGGGTTGCCATGATGTCACATACCTACCTGTTTAAACAGTTACTGCGTATCGGGTTTCATTACATTAAGAATGGAAGGATACACGCAATGACTCCGAGACCAATCGAACACCACGCCAATCCCTTTTTAGGAGTAACTAAACAAACGAGTCCAAGGATAATGGCAATGGTGCCCATCCATACGGGAGCGTAGAAAAACCCGATAACCGCTAACACTATTCCGATCCAGCCAAGCCATTTTCCTGTCATTTCATTTACATTCATCTTCAACATCTCCATCAAATTAGATTTGTATTTAATCAAACAATTGCTTTTTGAAAAAGCAAGGTAGGTATGTCACATCATGAAATGTGCCGCACGTAACGAGCCTCATCCCGTTTTTCTGGAATTGTTCGAATTCTTTACCAAGCATGCCGTGTTTTTCAAAGTTCTCTTAGGACCTAAAGGTGATCCCGCTTATCCCATCCAAGTGAGACAGATTATGCAAAAGCATATATTTAATAAGTTGTCCTTGCTTCAATCCGAACAAATAACGGTGCCGCGCGAGTTCATTATTGCTTATTTGGCATCCGCAAATTTAGGTGTCATTCAGCACTGGTTGGAACACGGTATGCAGATTTCACCTCGAGAGATGGCTTTGTTGCTGACCCGCATGGCCACCTTCGGTCCGTTGCAGACCTTTGGACTGAAGGGAGAGGCATAACGAGCAGCGCTTCAACAGAAGTCGAATCTTGTCACTCGCCCGTGCATCCGAATAGTCCCGCTGCCGTGACGCCTTAGGCCCTGTAAAATGGTTCTTCCAAATAGTGGTATTTCCCTATGTACGCCCCCCGTTTCGGACAGGCATAATAGTCTTGCATGGGCAAAAGGAGAAGTTCCCCTTTTTTTCGGGGCTTCGTTTGCTGCGTTTTAGATGCAGGACTACGTTCCGAATGATAAGGAGGAGAAATCAAAGAATGGAGAATTCGAACACCAGGATCAATCATAGAGGGCGGCTCGCGAAAGCAGCGATGGCCGTCCTGCTGCTGCTTGGCCTCTTCAGCATTCTAGTTCAGCCGGCACGCGCCGCTTCGGTACCGCGACTGGTGGTAGAGACTCCGACGGCTAATTCCTTCGTGCCCGATCGCTTCCTTGTCCGCGTTACGGTCAACTCCCAGGTACCCGTTGTCGAAACAATGGCCCCAGCCACTGAAGATGCGCCGGCAAGATCCGCCGCAGCGCCATCCCGCTCAACGACGAGCGCGGAGCTGTTCGTCGAAAGGTTATTCCGCGCATAGAGCAGCACGCCGCCGTCCATGACCGGTGAGCGGTAGGCGAACCCGTCATTAGGCGTAATTTGCGTAGCTGCGCCCTCCGCGAGGCATTTGGCTGAGCCGTCTGCAAGAGGATGGCAGGCTGCCATCCGAGCGGATCGTCACGGAACAAGCGAACGTGCATTGGAATGACGGTTGGCAGGTCTATCTCGGTACCACGTGGTACGAGGTAACGGGTACGGACCCTGGAACGGACCCTGCACCAACGGCTGACCTAGACGGCAATGGTCAGGTCAACGGGAAGGATGCCATTGAATTCCTGCGCACCTTCGGGACGAAGAGAGGGCAGCTCCATTACAATCCCAAGGCCGATTTCGACGCGGACGGCGTTATATGGAAGCCGGATCTGATCGCATTCGTGAAAGCGGGACATTTTGGAGCCGGCTTGAACGCAGTCCTGCAAAAGGCGATCGCTGAAATAGACCAGTGCGCAGGGTGATTATAAATGTAAACAAATCAGCGTTACCGTCATAACGGTAACGCTGATTTGTTTTTAATAGCCGTATTAGGACAAGAATCTGTATACGGTTGCGCATCCACGAAATAGTACGAGTTATTTAAGCAAAAGGGGAGTATAACGCAACAAAGCTTTTCGATTATTCGTCAAAGAAGAAACTAAGATTTAGCATGCGGGGGGATAATTTGCGAAAATTAAGGTTTATTACAATACTGCATTTTTTAGCATTAACTATGGCTGGTTGTGGCATGTTTGAATCTAATAATGTCATTCCAATCGAGATGATAGCATTTGGTAGCCTGACTGATGAAGAAAAGGAACGGATACCGGCAAGCCTTAAAGATTCAATTGTAAAAAAAGTATCCGTGAATGATGAAATAGAGTTGGTAATTGCTGAAAACTATAATTTAGATGAAGTCTACATAGTTACTTTTAATCATACTGAAACACATTCTTCTGGTAATCTTATGGTTTTTGTTGATTTGGACAAAAAAACAGTTGTTGGTAAGAGTACAAATTCTTAAATAAAGCTATATAAATCAATAACGACAGCAGCTGGCATTAAATCAGCTGCTGTTTATGCTGTGGTAATGGGTTCTCGCTACTAGCACAATCATCACACTTTCGCCTGTTATTGTGACCAGCTGCCTATTCTCAATGAATAGACAGAATAGTTGAATATGAATTGGAATATAAAAAGGAATAATCAACCTGCTTTTTTTTTGGTATTCTTTTTCAATCTGGGTAACAGGAGGAGATAAGGCGTTCCTCCCCATTCATAATATTCCATCAATCCATATAACTCTGCTGTGCTGTAGACGACTAAGAAGGGTAACAGACCAACAGCAAAAATAGCAAACAATAAATCCGAAGGAAATGGATTTAAAAGCCTCACTTACTTTCATGAAATCATCCCCAAATCTGAATGGATTGAATTCTGGAATTTGTATCGTAATACGATATAAATATGTAGAGGAGCATGTATAAATGCCAAATCAAAACTTAACCAAATCCTTATATGAGCAGTTGGCGAATTTTAGGTATAAGCTGCGTGTATTTATTCACTTCAGTGAAAACGCTGCAAGGGAGGTAGGTCTAACCCCGCAACAACACCAATTAATGCTTGTCATTCAAGGCTATCCAGGACGTGATTACGCAACCATCTCTGAGGTGGCTGAAAAGCTGAGGATTACACACCATGCTTGTGTTGGGTTAGTGTCCCGCTGCGAGAAATCAAATCTGATCAGGCGGCGGCCTAATCCAGAAGATGCAAGAAGCGTTCTTATTGCATTAACGGATAAAGGCACAGAGCTCTTGGGTCTTTTATCGGATGTGCATTTGAAGCAGCTTCAGGATCTTCAAATTGATCTCACTTCATTTGAAGTTACCCATCAATCGGTACGGAGCAATTCGAAAGACTGAGTTGAATACACCAAAAACAGCAGCCGAAAAAAATCGGCTGCTAATTTATTGTCAATGTCAGACTTGAAGGAAGAAGAAGGTTCATTCGTATATCGAGAATATAACTAGTTATCAAGGCAGTAGTCTAACTGCCTCTTGATTTTGTTTGTGATGCGAGTTCATATAATAAATTTTCACTGCTTTGTTCCAGTTTCATCGGAAATAGCTCCGTTTTATCCGGATACATTTTTTTGAGCTCTGAAACTACGGCCGTAGAGGCATAAATTTTATCCAAGCCCTGAGCGTCAACATTAAAACTTTCGCGTTCATTTAACCCTATGGTTTCGAAGTGGAGGTCGCTAATACCGGCTTCCCGAATCCGACTGGCCATCCATTCTCCTCCGATTTTTCCCAAACAAACAAAGGCCACATGGCTGCCTTGCTTCAGTCTGGCGATTTCAAGCAGCAGCGAAGAGTCAATTGTTGCCCCGATCACAACAATCTTATCGTGGAGGCGCGCAAAAAGAGCTTTAACTTCCTCCGCATGATTTAAGGTTGTGATAATGATATCGGAACGCTGAGCGGCCTCATTCACGACATCATCTTTCCCTGTAATGTCATCCAGAAAGATCGTTTCAACTTCTCCGTCGGTTGCTCGTTCAATGCTCTCGCGGTAAAAGGGATGATCATGTCCCTTGCTTCCACCTAACGATGAGAACAAGACCCTTACCGAAGGAGCGGCCACGATTGTATGGTGTGCGACCGGCTCGAAGCTAAATGATAAGGGCGGCGTTTATTGCGATGGAATGGATATCGCTAGCGTAACGGAGACTCGATTTGCCTCAGGTGTTTTTTCATATGCCATTGATCCCGATAACGCCATCCGATTATGGAACGTAAGCGTAGAATTAACGGGCGTTCGCTTTGCTATTTAACAGAGGGTTTAAGACTATGGAGATCAAAGACGTTTATGTAACAATACATGTAAATCAGTTGGATGAGGCGTTGCCTTTTTATCGTGAACTAACCGGCAAGCCTATTGAGATACGATGGGAGGCGCCAGAGCTTGAGCTTGAATTCGCCGTAATTGGAATCCGGTTGGGACTCTAATTATAGTTCGACATCCCGATGGCCGGATGCTTGAATATTTGGAACCTCATTCTATTCAGGGTATAATTTAATAAAATAAAAAAGCAACCGATCTAAATGTAAAATGCACCTCCATTGTTAGAAACGACTAATAATGGAGGTGCATTTTTTATCGTCCCCTTACTTTTTTAATACATAAATATTAGGTGTTGTCAGTAAATTTTAAGTCATCATTTATATATCGGATAAGTTGATCTTTTATAACCGTTATGGATGAGTTGGTAGGGAAAAGCTTTAACATCAATAACGCCCCTTCAGCAGACGAAAGAATAAATAAAGCAGTCTCTTCAGGATCAATATGTGGTTGAATTTCCTTCTTAGATATACCTGTAATAATAATCTTTTCAAGTATGTTCAACAATTGATTCATTGCTTCTTGAGCATGTTGAAATAAGGAAGTTGAAGCCGAACTTGCTTCCACGGCCGCATTTGCAATGGGACAACCTCCCGGGAAATCCAATCCACAATAAAGCTTAACGAAAGCGATTAATTTATTAATAGAAGTCGTTTCCGATTCGAGAGCTAACTTAATTCGTTCATCAATGAGAGCACAGCAATACTTAAATGATTCCACCATGAGTTCTTCTTTATCTTTGAAATGGTTATATAACCCGCCTTTTTGCAAGCCTGTTACATTTGTAATTTCAGCTAGAGAAGTAGTTAAATAGCCTTGGCGGTTAAGTAATAGTGCAGTTTTTTCAATAACACTGTGCTTTGTTTTCTCACCTTTTCGGATTTTCTTTCCCTCCATTCAAGAACATGTTTCAAATCCAAGTCCAAACATTCATTTATTTTAACATAAATGGTTGAAACAAAAAAAATCAACGAAGACAGAATAAAAACATTCTTAATAAAAAAATGACACCGATGGAGTATCGGCGCCAAAATAATGTAATTATTCATTTATGATTCAGAACTGTCTATATAGGTTGGGTTCATCATTCAATCAGCTTCAATCGATAATTTCTCCCAAGCGTTAATTTCTTCGATTCTTTTGTTAAAAGCGTTACGGATACTGTGAGATGCAAAGGAACCAACAGGGAAATGAAGAGGAGGATTTTCGCTGTTAATCATATCGATAATCGTCTTCACAGCTTTGACGGGATCGCCTATTTTTAACGAAGATATCCCTTCGTTATAGGCTTCGTATATAGAATCATATTCAGGTTTTCTGTCGGTATGTTCAAGTGAATGTCCCAAAAAATCGGTAGCGAACACGGCTGGTTCAACGATTGTTGTCTTGATGCCGAATCCGGCTAGTTCAATAGCCATTGCTTCGGAAAACCCTTCGACTGCGAATTTTGATGCAGCATAGAGGCTGAACGGCGGCATTGCCCAAGTTCCGAAAAAGGATGAAAAATTGATGTAATGTCCTGAATTTTGTTTCTTTAAAATAGGAAGCGTTGCACGGATAATATCCAATACTCCGAACACATTGACATCAAATTGCTTTCTAATTTGTTCATCGGAGTATTCTTCAATCATACCGTAGAGCCCATAACCCGCATTGTTAACTACTACATCGATCCTACCAAATCGATCAACAGCTTCTTGAACGGCGGTATTGATTTGTTCTTTGTCAGTCACATCAAGCGCTACAATACTCACTTTATCAGGAGAAATAGATTTGAAATCTTGAATTGCTTCTAAGTTACGCGCAGTTGCAATAACTTTATCTTCCGTTTGAAGCAACTGCTCTACGAATTGTCGACCGAACCCTGTTGAGGTGCCAGTAATAAACCATACTTTACTCATAATATAATTCCTCCTTGGATTATGAAGCTTTTGGCTTACAGAAAGTATATAGAAACAAAAAAAGACAGACCGTTCATTTTTATTATAGTCGTGTATATATATTAGTCAACCAAAACATTTGTTTTGTCGTGATGTTATAGTGAGCCGGAAAATTTTCAAAAGAAAGGATTGACAAAAATAACCTATGACTGGTATCTTCATATCGTAATAATTACTATTAAGCGGTTCGGTAGGTATTTAGAAATTCAGTTCATGTGTTAATGGCGAACAAACGGCTTGAATTCGGATATGCATGCCGTTTAGTAGTAATTATTACAATTAAACGGAGGGATTGGTGAAATGAAACAGGAGATCGATTTTGTGAAAGTCAACCCGACTCAAAATATGACTATTCTTGTAAAGACAATTCATCCCATGGAAGAATACATACCAATTGCTTCACGATTAATGTCTTATGACAGCGTGTATGCCGAACAAGTTGGTTTTATCAACAAGCCGAATAAAAAAGGAGCAGACGCAAGCCTGCAAATGGCGGGAGGTGAGTTTTGCGGCAATGCGTGTATGGCCATGGCTGCTTATTTGGCTGTCGAGAGCGGTCTTCAACCAAATGCCACAATGGAGATCACATTGGAGAGTTCGGGAACGGAACGCTTAGTCGCTTGCCGCGTGAATAAAGTCAACGAAAAGTATGGTTGTCAGGTGACGATGCCTCTTCCCAACAAGGTAGAACAGAAGTCCGTTATGTACGATGGAGAGGATTTAAGTATGGCGATTGTGAGGTACGATAACTTTTTTCATATTGTGATTGAAGTAGAATCATTCAGTCCTGTATGGAGGAGCAGAGCTGAAGGATTAGCCAGATTGTTAGGCTTAACATTGGGATCTAACTTAATCGGCATTTTATTGTTTGAACCGAAATCGAATGCGATGGCTCCGCTCATTTATCTTCCGGAGTTAGACAGCATGGTTTGGGAGAAAGGATGCGGATCCGGGACGGCTTCATTAGGTGCCTATTTATCTTGGAAGAACAACGGGGCCATTACCTCCCAAGTTGCCCAGCCTGGCGGTACTATTCTCGTTAAGGCCGATTGCTCGGAACAAGAAATAACAAGTCTTGTTATCGAAGGCGTTGTAAGCATAGTGGCACAAGGTAAAGCATTTATCGAACTTGAAGGGAGTGAACGGAGTGCAAACAGCCACCAGACTTCAGCAGTGCTTGGTTGATTTTCATAGAAGGTTCTTAGCCCTAGCTTCTCCAAAAGAGGGGAGTTCTCCCAATAGCTTGGAATTAGAGAGGACAATTAACGATTACTCCGCCTTCATTATCGATGAAAGCAACCAAATCGAATGGGAACAGCTTGAACGGCAAGCGACTTCCAAGTTTATCACTTTTATGGATGAGTTAAGAAAAACATCTGCTCTATGCGTGGCCATGATGGAAAAGTATCGAGCGCAGAGACTGTTGAACGGCGAAGCTGACAGAACCGATTACTTTCGCAATATCGAGTCCAGTATTAGAGAAGAATTTGGAGGATTCGGCGTTCATTCGCAGTCCACGGTTTTATTGGTGGGTTCGGGTTCATTTCCGATGACTCCACTTTATATAGCGAAGCAAACCGGAGCCGAAGTGATTGGCATCGATATCGATGAGGAGGCAATCGCTTTGGGGAGAAAGGTGATCGATAGGCTGGGGGCAAATTTAAGAATCCAGCTTGAGAACAAATTCCTGGATCAGATTGAAAACATCAGAGAGGTTACCCATATCATCTTTAGTTCAACGGTTGCCATTAAATATGACTTGCTTGACCAATTACACCCTTTGACCAATGAGCATGTGGTCGTGGCGATGAGATACGGAGACCAATTGAAGTCTTTATTCAATTATCCGAAGCAAAACGCGGATCCTCGGAAGTGGGAGCTTACCGATACCATCATTCATCCTCAGCATGTATTTGATGTCGCCTTGTATAAGAAAAACTTACTCAACACGGAGAATAGGAGGGTTATATGAGTGATTTCAATCGCGTTTTAGTTCTAGGCACGGGACCTGTCAGCATTCAAATTGCCGTATTGTTAAAGACCTATTTAAAGAGTTGCGTCGGAATCGCTGGTCGGGAATCGGTTCGTTCGGCTCCCTTTTTCGAAGCATTAAATGAAAACGATCATTGGATCAATGTTGTGGTTCAAAATGATAAGCATCGGCGGTTGGAAGGGAGGTGTCAGCTCGAGCAAGTCTTTCATGGATATGCAGCCGTAACGGGGGAGTGGGATACCGTTATATTGGCGGTTACTACGGATGCATACATACAGGTTCTCAGACAAATCGACGTTCAGGTCCTAAAGCAGGCAAGGTGCATGATGTTGATCTCTCCGACTCTCGGATCAAACAGCATGGTGAGACATTATTTAAAAGGAATTCAATCCGATGCGGAAGTCATAAGCCTCTCTACTTACTTAGGCGATACAAGGTGGATTCATGAAAGGCCGTCCAATCAAGTGAAGACGACCGGAGTCAAGAAAGTGATTTATGCAGGCTCGTCACGGCTCCCATCTGCCAACGTCGGCAAACTTCGAGAATTATACGCAAATTTGGGAATGGCACTGAAGGTCATGGATTCTCCAATCGAAGCAGAATCGAGAAACATCTCCTTATACGTGCACCCGCCTCTGTTCATGAATGATTACTCATTAAGAGTTGTATTTAAAGAAGAAGAGGCGAAGAAATACGTTTATAAGCTTTACCCCGAAGGACCTATCACGGTACAGCTCATCAGGGATATGCGTTCCTATTGGAAAGAAATCTCAATCATGCTGGAAAAGATGAAATTAAGTACCGTAAATCTGCTGAAATTTATGACAGACGATAATTATCCGGTACGACCGGAGAGCCTGTCCCGTCATGATATCGATCATTTTACCGGCTTTGGTCCCATTCACCAAGAATATTTGTTATATGTCCGATATGCTTCCTTGTTGATAGATCCATTCTCTCAACCGGACCAAGAGGGGAGATATTTCGATTTCTCGGCTGTCCCCATAAGGCAAATCTATGTGAATAAAGAAGGGTACTGGGATATCCCTCGTATGCCCAAAGAAGATTATTATCGGATCAAGATTATACAGGGCATGGCTAGAATAACCGGATCAAGCACTCCGACTCTCGATAAATTCATAGCGACCTATGAAAGTAAAATCGAAAACACCTTGCAAAAATTTAAGGATGAACGGTTGTCCGATGCTTTTATCGTTCAAAGCTTTGAAGAGGACTGGCGCAGGATTGGCGAAGAATTCGTGAACAAGTAGATCAGGGGGATAATGCAATGTTTAAGAAAAGGTTTATTCCGTTTACACTGTCGCTTGCGATAGTATTATTAGCTGGATGCAGCTCGATTAGCAGCAACAACAGTATCACCAATAAGGAGGCAAATACCGTGCCCTCCAAGGAACTGGTCTATGCTACGGCCAAAGACATCAATGATATGAACCCTCATCTCTATCCAGGATCGATGCCGGCACAAGGCATCGTATATGAATCATTGGTTGAGAATACAGTAGACGGCATTAAACCTTTACTGGCGGAATCATGGGAGATCTCGGAGGATGGCAAAGTATATACGTTCCGTCTCCGGAAGAACGTAACCTTCCATGACGGGGCTCCGTTTAACGCGGAAGCCGTAAAGAAAAACATCGATGCCGTGCAAAAAAATGCAACGAAGCATGCTTGGATTAAACTATCCTCAAAGCTCGCGGAAACGAAGGTAATCGATGAGCACACCGTACAGTTGGTATTATCAGAGCCTTACTATCCGACCTTGCTTGAGCTGTCCATGACCAGGCCATACGTTTTCATTTCGCCGAATGATTTCATAAATGGCCAGACGAAGGACGGCGTTAATGGTTTTAACGGTACGGGTCCTTATAAATTAATTGAGCACAAGACCGATCAATATGCTGCTTTCGAAGCGAATGAGCATTATTGGAATGGCGTGCCTCGCGTGAACAAAATTACGGCAAAAGTGCTACCTGCAGGAGAGACGACTTTCTTGGCCTTGCAGAAGGGGGAAGTTGATTTTGTGTTTACGGACGATCGGGGAGCGGACAGCATAGATGTTGAAGCCATGAACATGCTGGCGGATACCGGGGAATTTCAATTGATCAGAAGCGAACCCATGAATACGAAAATGATCGTCGCCAATAGCAGCAGATTGGAAAGTCCCGCAGCCGATAAAGCCGTTCGCGAAGCGATTTGGTATTCCATTGACAGAGAAACGATTAGCAGGGAGCTCTTTAACGGGACAGAGGCTCCTGCCGAAACCCTCTTCTCATCCAATGTCAATTATGCCAACGTTGATTTGAAGAAAAGGGCATATGACGCAGAAACCGCTATGAGGCTTCTGGATGAAGCAGGCTGGACCTTGCAGGCTGGGGACGAAATCAGAAAGAAAGACAATAGAGAGTTGATCATGAGTCTTTACTACGACGCCAGTTCTTCCTCTCAAAAGGCAGAAGCAGAAATGCTTCAGAACGCGTTAAAGAAGATCGGCTTCCAATTGAATCTATTCGGAGAGGAATCCACCTCTATCGCGAGCAGGCGATCAACCGGAGAGTACGATTTGCTGTTTAATCAAACTTGGGGACTTGCATACGATCCGCAAAGTACGATTGCTTCTTTTACCTCAGAAGCGGCCTACTACCATACAACAAGCGGAATCCCCCAAGCCGACGAGCTTTACAAAAAAATCGATGAAGTCATGGTATCTTCCGATGAAGAGACCCGCAAGTCACTTTATAAGGATATATTAACGATCGTTCATGACGAGGCCGTCTTCATTCCGATTACGAACGGAAGCGTGACGGTTGTCGCTCCGACAGCTTTGAAGGGCATCTCTTTTAAGCAAACGCAATTCGAATTGCCGTTCGAGCAAATGTATTTCCAATAAGATATGTTAAATAGAACGGGACTTCCCCTTTCTATATAAAGAAGGAGAATTTCATGGGCGGATATATCCTCAAGAGATCCTTGCTTGCGATTCCATTGCTGCTAACCATCTCTTTTATAACGTTTGTTCTAAATGCGCTTTCCCCGATGGATCCGGCCGAAGTCGTGCTTCACGCGCAAGGCGTACCCCGAATAACAGATGAGCTGCTAGCGGAGACAAGAAGGGCTCTCGGAATGGAACAACCGTTTCTTATCCGATATTTCGACTGGTTACTTTCCTGCTTGCAGTTAGACTTCGGCAACTCTTATGTCACGGGCAAGCCGGTATGGTCCTTGCTGGGGCCAGCCTTCTTGAACACCTTGCAATTAACGATTATTTCGGTAGTAGCCGTTATCGCTCTTTCTATTGGATTAGGAATGATCAGCGCGTTAACGGAAGGTAAAAATTTAGATAAATCAATTAGAGGCGTGGCGTTTGTCCTGACTTCCATGCCTCCCTACTTGTTGGCAGCCCTGTTAGTCTGGTACTTCTCTGTAAAACTCGATTGGCTCCCGACTAACGGGATGGATTCCATTCAAAGCTATATTTTACCTGTCAGCGTTATCACGATAAACTATGCGGGGATCTATTTTCGAATCGTCAGGAGCGCTATGCTTGCTAATTTGAATGAAGATTATGTGCTATTCGGCAGGGCATGCGGGTTGCCTGAAGGCAGAATCAAGATTCGCCTCTTGAGGAATTCCTTGCAGGTAGCCATCTCCGTATTTTGCATGGCTATTCCAATCATTCTGGGGAGTACGGTTGTTATCGAGAATCTGTTTGCTTGGCCCGGACTCGGGATGCTGAGCGTCAAATCGATTCTAAGCAGAGATTTCCCCATTATCCAAGCGTACGTGCTCGTATTGGCGGCTGCTTTTGTTGTGGTCAACACATTTTCCGATATAATCAACGCGCTGATAAATCCTAAATTAAGGGAAGATATGTAATGAAACGATTCCATTATCTTTTTAAGGATAGGTTGGCTCTTCTGTCCGTCTTTATTATAACAAGCACGTTAGCAGCTGGGGTATTTGCACCGTGGATTGCACCAAACGATCCGGAAGAGGTTCATATGGAACTGAGATTTGCCTCTGCCAGTTGGGAGTATCTGCTGGGTAATGATCATTTGGGGCGCTGCGTTTTATCGCGATTAATTTACGGCATCCGCCCCAGTGTTCTTTGGGTACTAGTCACACTTGCCATTTCATTAGGAATAGGCACCATCATAGGATTTATATCGGGATATTTCAAAGGGAAAATTGATGCCCTCTTGATGAGGGTCTGCGATATCGCGCTTTCTTTCCCTGGGTACGTGATGACTCTGGCAATCATCGGCGTTCTCGGGGTGGGGCTGGAAAATATTCTCCTTGCATTCGTGCTCATGAAATGGGCGTGGTTTGCGCGCATCATTCGCACTTCTGTTATGCAGTATTCCAATGCAGAATACATAAAGTTCTCCAAGGCTTTGGGAGTCGGCAGCTTCAGGATTATGTGGAAGCATATCGTGCCCGTCTCGCTTCCGGACATTGCGGTTACGTCTAGCAGCGCCTTCAGCTCCATGATTTTGCAACTTTCAGGATTTTCTTTTCTTGGTTTGGGGGTTCAGGCTCCGCAAGCAGAGTGGGGAATGATGTTGAATGAGGCAAGGCAAGTCATGTTCTCAAGACCGGAATTGATGCTGGCACCGGGGATAACCACCATTATTTTCGTATCGGCCGTCAATTTCTTTACCGATGCGCTTCAAGTCGCTTTGGATCCTAAATTAATGTCTGTCACTAAGAAGAAGCAAGGAAAAGGAATATACCAAGCGGCGAATCTGCATGGGAAGGCTTGATTCAAGTATGAGTATCCTACAAGTATCGAATTTGCGAATTTGGGACGGCATTACGGGAAAAGTATTAGTCCCGAATAGTTCGTTCGAGCTTAAGCCGGAAAGCTGTTTGGCTATCGTCGGCGAAAGCGGCAGCGGAAAATCTCTCACCTGCAGAGCAATCATGAAACTGAATAAAAAAACGATCCGCCAATCCGGCGATATTTCATGTAATGGAGTCCGTTTAAACCAGCTTGCCGAGAAAGAAATGAGGCGAAGAAGGGGAAAGCAGCTTTACATGATTCTGCAGAACGGAATGCGAGCCTTTGATCCGACGAGTGTTATCGGCGTTCACATAAGGGATACGCTAATGCACCATTATGGCTGGAATCGAAGCGAAATCGTTGAGAAAATGAAGCAGGCGATGCTGAGCGTACGGCTGCAAGACCCGGTTGAGATCATGAATAAGTACCCTCACCAGCTGTCAGGTGGAATGCTTCAGCGGGTAATGATTAGTTTGGCCATCGTATTGGAACCCGATATTATTATCGCGGATGAACCAACATCGGCACTGGATTCCGTCTCCAAATACGAGGTTATGGAACAGTTCGTTCGTTTACGGGAGAAGATAGGGTGTTCCATGATCTTCGTATCTCATGATTTAAGCGTAGTCAGAAGGCTGGCAGACGAGGTTCTCGTGATGAGAAACGGCAACATTGTCGAACGAGGGGATGCCTCGATCTTGTTTTCAGAAGCCAAGCATGAATATACGCGGTTTTTAGTATCCTCGCAGACGGAGCTTAATGACCATTTTAGGAGGGTAATGGGAGGGCCGGATTATGTTAGTCGTGGATCGCGTTAATATGTCCTATAGAAAAGGCGGCATGTTCTCTCGTGAAAAGCAGCAAGTATTGAAAAATATCAGCTTCCAATACGAACAAGGGGAATGCCTGGGCATTATTGGGGAGAGCGGGTGCGGCAAGTCCACATTGGGAAGATTGCTAATGGGAATAGAGAAGCCCGAGAGAGGAACGATCTTATTAAAAGGTGAGGATATAGGAAGGAAAAGCGCCAGAAAGGGGAGGATAAGCGCTGTATTCCAGGACTATACCTCTTCGATTAACCCTTATTTTACGGTTGAACAGGCTGTTATGGAATCTCTGAATATGAAAACAAGCAGCCGGAAGTTCAACCAAAGCAAAGTCGATCATCTCTTGCAGCATGTAGGTTTGGAACCGTCTTGCCGCTATAAGTACCCGCACGAGTTATCGGGAGGTCAAATCCAGAGAGTATGCATCGCAAGAGCAATTGCGACGGAATCTCCATGCATTCTATTGGATGAAGCGATTAGTTCCTTGGATGGATCCGTTCAAATGCAAGTATTGCAATTACTGAAAAAACTCAAGGAAAACGATAAGCTTGGTTATATTTTTATAACCCATGATATAAAAGCCGCAGCTTTTATATGCGACAGAGTCATGATCATGAGAAGCGGTCAGGTCGAGGAAATTGTGAACATTGAACATTTAAATAACGTTCAATCCCCTTATGCCAGGAAGATGCTGCAGATGATTATTAATTAACGTGTTATTAGAAAGGAGCGGGGCATTGAAAGGTGCTTTGTCGTGGCCGTTTCTGCGTTTATATTTATTATCCCTATTATATTTTAGCGCGAATTCGATTCTAAACGTCCTTATCCCCTTAAAAGGAGATTCATTGGGGGCAAGCAATACCGAAATTGGGCTCATAATGGGAGCGTACTTATTTACAACCATGTTACTCCGGCCTTGGGCAGGCCATATCATTCAACAAAAGGGACCTGTTCAGGTATTGCGTACAATCATCGTTATTAACGGATTGGCTCTGATTTTATATACTTTTACCGGTCTGGAAGGCTACTTCTTTGCTCGCATGCTACAGGGAGCGTGTACGGCCTTCTTCTCGATGGCTCTTCAGCTCGGCATTATTGATGCGTTGCCGGATAAGGAACGTTCGCAAGGAATCTCCCTGTATTCCTTATTTGCTTCAATCCCCAATGTAATTGGTCCCTTATTGGCGGTAGGAATATGGCAGTCTGGAGAAATGACTTCTTTTGCATGGACGATGTTAGCTATTGTCATCCTTACGGGGGTTGCGGGTTTTAGCATTCGAATAGACAATCCGCAAGTTTCTGCACCCGGACCGACGGAACAGAGAGTATCGCACTTTCGATCCTTTAGCCAACTGTATACCAATCCTTATTTATTTAGATGCAGTGTCATTATGCTAATCGCATCCATTGTATTTGGAGCCATAACTACGTTTATTCCTTTGTACGCCGCGGAGATTCCAAACGGCAGCGCAGCTGTATACCTTACGTTGCAAGCAGGAACCATTGTAGCTGCCCGGTTCTTCCTGAGGAAAAGAATCCCGTCTGATGGAAAATGGCATGCTGGTTATGTCATGACCATTGCGCTTATTGTAGCAGCTTCATCGCTTGGCGTTTGCGTAAGCGGCTCTGTCTGGGGCGGGACAATCTTGTTTTATATAAGCGCATGTTTAATGGGAATCTCTCAAGCGCTGCTATATCCGACGTTAACAACCTATTTGTCCTTCGTGCTTCCGCAGCAGGGACGCAATGTGCTTCTGGGCTTATTTATCGCTATGGCAGATTTGGGAGTTTCGATGGGAGGTGCCGCAATGGGTCCGCTTGCGGATCTAACTTCTTTTTCCGTTATGTATTTGATTTGTGCTTTTCTCGGTGTCTTAATGGCAGTCTTCTCATACGACCGACGGGGGAAATTGTCCAGCGCGGCAACTTTGGATAGCTAAAGCACAGGAGGATTTTATAAAATCAGGAAGCAGTTCAGGATCTGTCTAGCAGGTTTTGGCTGCTTTTTGTATTGGAATCGCAGGGAGGAGAGCCGGCTTAGCTCATGTATTGAAATAATTTCTGTTTATTTGGTATGCTTAAAACTAGTATATATACCGAAAACAGCATAACAACGAAAGGAAGACGGAAATTTATGGATAAGCACAGCAAAGTACTGGAAATGGTAAATACCATGTCCAGGCATGGCTGGAGAATTACCGAGCAGCGAAAAAGATTGGCTCAAATTTTTGTCGACCATGACGGTTATTTATCGCCGAAAGACGTATATGACCAATTATCCAACTATTACCCAAACGTCAGTTTTGACACGGTTTATCGAAACCTTCGTATGTTAAGCGAGATGGGAGTACTGGAGCATTTTTATTTTATTGACGGCGGTCTGAAATTCCGGGAAAGCTGCAATTCCCATCACCATCATCATTTAATTTGCGTCAACTGTGAAAAAACACTCGCATTTGAAGATTGTCCAATGGAGCTTGGCGTACAACTTCCCGGCAATTTTAAAATATTGCGTCATCGTTTTGAAGTCTATGGCCTATGTGAAGAATGCCAAGTTTAGCTATACAAATACGAAAAACCGCTCCGGTCCGTGCATCGCGCACGGCCGAGCGGTTTTTTTTTGCTTTTGCTTCCTCTTTCAAGCGGTTTACTGCGATGCGCCGATCGAGACCTCGCCAGTACGGTTATTCCGGCGCTGCTCGACCATTACGTCCGGCACATTCGTATCCATCGCGTCGACGCCCATCGCCATCAGCTGCACGAATACGGCAGGATCGTCGGACATGCTGCCGTAGACGTAGAAGCCGCGGTCGTGCAGCTGCGAAACCCGATCCTTGGATAGAAACTGAAGCGGCGTATTCAAGATTTGCGCCCCGAGCTCCTCAAGCAGCTCGATTGGTTTGTCGACCTCGCGCGCGCAGATCGCGGCCGTCAGAACGTCCGCATTCATGTCGCGTACGGCCTTCACCAGATCATGCCGGAACGACATTATCTGCGCTTGACCGTTCATGCCGTGCTCGGCGACAAGCCGGGCCGTCCGGTGGGCGAGGGCAGGGTCTTCACGATCCGCCGGCTGCTTTAATTCAATGCTGAGGCGGATTCGGTCCCGCGCCCAGGCAAGCACCTCCTCAAGCGTTGGAACAAGCTCGCCGGTAAAGTCCTTCGAGAACCACGAGCCGGCATCAAGCGCGCGAAGCTCCGCAAGCGTATAATCATGCAACGGACCATGTCCGTTCGTCGTTTTGTCAACCGTCAGGTCGTGAAAGACGACGACTTCACCGTCCTTCGTCAGTTGCACGTCGAGCTCGATTAGATCCGCCCCGCAAGCCAGACCGCGTTCAAATGCAGCCATTGTATTCTCCGGCGCATACGCCGATGCGCCGCGGTGTGCCCCTACGGCAATTCCGTTTAATCCCTTGAACATCGTACCTCTCTTCATGCTTCAGCATCCTTTCCGGATCAAGATTGGTTCATTGTAGCATGTATATGCCTCCGGAAAGGATAAGAATTTGTTAAAACGGTTTAATGCTACTTTTATCCTATTTAATGGGAAAATATACCCAAAACTATCTGGATATGCGTGAGTAATTATGGAAAATCCCGAATTTACAAAAAATAATCATATATTTAAAACGAATTTTACAAAACCGGTTTAAGCTTATATTCAGAATGGTATCTACCGTTCACGCATCGGAGCAAGACAATGAAAGGGAGGTTCGACGATTTTTGGCTACCATCGACGACGTAGCGAAGGCATCCGGCGTATCCAAGGGCACGGTTTCGAACGTATTCAGCCGGAAGCGGCCCATCAGCAAAGAAGTGACCGAGCGCGTTCTCGCGGCGGCCAAAGCGCTGCACTATAAGCCGAATTACTGGGCGAGAAGCCTCGTCAACCGTTCGACGCGTATACTCGGATTGAATATCCGGGGCGAATCGTTCCAGTTTGGCCAATTTCACCTGTCTCTAATGAACGGGGTGCTGCGCGTCTGCTACGAGCATGGCTACAGACTTCTCGTTAACACCCTGTCACCCGCGTACCTCAGCCGGGTCGAGCACATCGCCTCCGATCCGGTCGACGGCGAGATCCTGCTGGATCCCCTCGAAGGGGATGAGCGGATCGCGGACCGGTTCCATATCGGCCTGCCCGTTGTCATTGTGGGCCGCCCCCCGGGACCCTACGAAGGGAAGGTCAGTTACGTCGACAACGACAACATTGGCATGGCGGCTCAAGTGACGAGGTACTTGCTGGATCTCGGGCATCGGGACATCCTGTTCCTGAACGCTCCCGCCGGAAGCACCGTATCGGCGGATCGCGGCGCGGGTTATGCCGCGGCCTTCTGGCAGGCGGGTCTCGAACCGAAGTCAGGGCGGATGCTGTACAAGCCGCTGCAAGACTCGCCCTCGCATGCCTTCGGCTACGAATCGGCGCTCGCCGCTTTAGCGGCTTCGCCGGACGTGACGGCCGTTATCGCCGATACCGACACGATGGCACTCGGCGTATACAAGGCGGCGGAGCAGCTCGGACTGCGCATACCGGAGCAATTGTCGGTATTCGCATTCAGCGACGATTCCGTACTCTCTCCGGAATTCTCGCCACCGCTCACGGGCGTTCGGCTCCATGCCGACCGGCTGGGAGCCGAGGCGACTCGGCTGCTGCTCGAGCAGCTCGGCACAGCGGAGAAATCCGTCAAGCGGGTGCTCGTACCGTCGGAGCTCGTAATACGCGGCTCCTGCGCCCCGCCGGCGCCAATATATCCATAGAACGCTGGTCAATCGAACTCGGCCGGCCTCGCACGGTTGACGCTTTGCAAGTCTGCCCGCCATGCTCGTTTCGCTTATTTAATTGCCGTTTAACTTACAAGTCAATCGCTTGGTTCACGACGTTTACGATCCATCACACATCACACAACACGCATGATGCTCGCGTGTTCAGGAGGGTAACAAACGAAATGAAGAACAAATTATGGTTGACGATGTCGACGGTCGCCGTCGCAGGAACAATGCTTCTGTCGGGCTGCGGCTCGGAAAGCGACGACAGTAACGTGGCGAATACAGGCGGCAATGCCGCCAACGCGCCAGCCAATGCACCGGCGAATGCCCCGGCCGGAGATATGAAGCTGCGCATTCTCGACGCCAACATTGGCGGAAAGACGCCGGAAGAGAACGCAAAGTTCGAAGCGGAGATCAAACGCCTGACAGGCATTGAAGCGAAGCTCGAGAAACCGGCAAGCGATTACGACCAAAAGGTGCTGACCGCACTCGGCTCCGGCGAGAAGTATGACCTGATCGAGCTCAGCGATCTTAACAAGCTGGCAAGCTTCGTCGACCAAGGAGTCGTGTCGGATTTGACCGATTTTGTCACCAAATCTCCGGTGTTGTCCGATCCGGCCGTCGTTCCGGCGGGTGAATGGGATCAGTTGAAGAGCAAGGACGGAAATATCGTGGCCGTCTTTAGTAAATTCCAGGGCGGCACGATGCCGATTGTCCGTAAAGACTGGCTCGACAAGCTGGGTCTGAAAGAACCTAAGACGCTCGATGAGTTTTACAACGTCCTAAAAGCGTTCAAAGAAAATGATCCTGACGGCAATGGCAAGAACGATACGTACGGTCTGAGCACATCCGGTTTATATGATATCCAAGGCTTCATGAGCGCGGCGGGTCTTAAAGCCCGCTACGTGATGAAAGACGGCAAACGCACGATCCCGTACGCGACGGAAGCAGCGGTCCCGATGTATGAATGGTTCGCGAAGCTCGTGAAAGAAGGCATCATGGATCCGAACTTCGTCACGAACGACAGCGGAAAGATGCGTAACTTGTTCCTCACAGACCGCGTAGGCATGGTTACGTACTGGGATGCTTGGGTTGGCATGTTCAACAGCATGAAGAAAACGGAAGACCCGAACACCAAATTCCAGGCGGAAGCGCTGGAGAGCATTCCGGGCGCTGACGGCAGTATCCTTATGCGCCGCGGGGATCCGGACTTCTGGATTATCCCAGCCAACGCCGAACATCCGGACGCCGCGAAGAAATTCCTGGAGTTCTGGCATACGGAACCGGGCATCATGCTAGGCAGCCTGGGCATTGAGAATGAGGATTATACCAAGGAAGGCGACGCGTACAAGCTGACGCCAACCGGCACGGAGCACAATATGGACCACGGGGTGCCGTTCTGGTACAACCAAAACGTCAAATATCCGTTCGGCAAACTGCCTGGTGTCCAAGAAGCGCAGGATCTCGTGACGAAGAACGCGACGCTTGAGCTGACGCTGCCGACATGGCCGGATGCGGAAAAAATCGTAAATGATTACGCGCTCAAGGCAATGTCCGGCCAAATGGACGCCGCCGAAGCCGTGAAAAAAATGCACGACGAGCTGCTAGGCAAAAAACTGATCGACGAATAGGCCTTTCGAGTCCGCCGCCCGCGGGATCGGATTCGCAAATCTTGCATAGCACGATGAGGCAGGCAGGGGAGCAAGAATCCCCTGCTTGCCCGCTTTTCTTCCCGATATTGGTTTCTTTTACCAGATAAGGACGTGGATAAAGTCATGAAGATCTTGAAGAGATACGGCGCGCTTTACGTGATGATGGTGCCGGTCGTCGCCTATTTTCTTGTATTTGCTTATTACCCGCTCGTGAAAGGACTGCAGACCAGCTTCCAGGATTACAAGCTGATGGGCGACCGGCCCTATGTCGGGTTTACGAACTACAACGCCGTGCTGCACGATTCGACGTTCTGGGATGCCATGGTCAACACGCTCGTTATCGGTGGAGGCATCCTCTTCTTCAGCTTCATCGCGCCGCTGATCCTCGCGCTGTCGCTCAACGAAGTGCTGCAGGCCTGGTACAAGAAGCTGACCCAAATGATTCTGTATGTGCCGCATTTGCTGTCCTGGGTCGTCATTGGGGGGATCTGGATCTTCCTATTGTCGCCGGACAACGGCCTTGTCAATATGTTATTGGTTCATTTTTTTCATATATCGCCGATCAATTTCTTGTCGGACCCAACCTTAGCGCGATGGATCGTCATTCTCCTCACCGCTTGGAAGGAAATGGGCTACACCTGCATTCTGTTCCTGGCGGCCATCGTGTCCATAAATCCGTCGTTGTACGAAGCGGCGCGCATGGACGGTGCGTCGCGTTGGAATCAGCTGATTTACGTGACGATCCCACAGCTCGGCAACACGATGAAGGTTGTTTTTTTGCTGAATACGCTTGGCGTCTTGCGGATTTTCGACCAGGTGTTCATTCTGCGCAACCCTACGGTCGCCTCGAAGTTGGATGTGCTGATGATGTACACGTTCCAGAAAGGGATTCTGGAGATCAAGCTCGGCCCCGCGGCCGCGGCCAGCTTCTTCATCCTGATAATAACGCTGGCACTGACGCTCGTCGTGCGGCGAATGACACGATTTGATGAGGTGTAAACAATGTCCGATCGATTCGAACGGTTAGGTTGGAAGAATAAAGCATTCGATACGTTAAACGCGCTGTTTTTGCTAGTCTTGATGCTGACCATGATCGTCCCGTTTGTTAACGTGCTGGCACTATCCTTCTCATCGGGCACCGCTTCCATGCAGCCGGATATCGTGCTGTGGCCGAAGCAGTTCAATGCGGAAGGGTACGAGATCGTATGGAAAAGCCTCGATATATGGCGGCCGCTGCTCAACAGCGTCATCGTGACGCTGATCGGCACGACTCTGCACGTGCTGCTGTCCAGTCTGGCGGGTTATGTCTTCATCTATCCCCGTCTGCCGGGCAGAAAGCTGATGATTACATTCATTCTGATTACGATGATGGTGCCGCAGGAAGCGATTATGATTCCGCTCTACGTGGTCAACAAGGATTTGCACCTGATTAATACGCTGACCGCGCTTGTGCTGTCGGGTCTCGTATCCGGTTTTTCGATTCTGCTCATGCGTAACTTTTTCCTGAACATTCCGCATGAGATGTCGGAGTCCGCCAAGATCGACGGCGCCGGCGAATTCCGCATCTTTTTGACGATGTACTTGCGTCTTGCGGCTGCGGGGCTTGCGACCGTGACGCTGTTCGAGTTCGTCGGAAGGTGGAACATGTTCACGGCGCCGGTTATGTTCCTCAGCGACTCCACGAAATATACGCTTCAAGTCGCTTTGAAAGCAATGATCATCGACACGAGCAGCAACTCCGGTACCTATTTGGTCACGACGAATGTTCGGATGGCGGGTATTGTCATCAGCATTATTCCGCTGCTTGCCATATACCCGTTCGTGCAGAAATATTTCATGAAGGGCATTCTGCTCGGTGCCAGCAAAGAATAGGAGGGTGAACGATGGAGAAGGGACAACGGCGGCTTACTATGCACAGAAGGATCGGCAAGGACGAAGAACGCTCCTATTTGGAGGTTCCGTTTCATTTGGAAGGGCGCGTGGAGCGCATCGATGTGTCTTACCGTTATGAGCAATCAGGGGCGGAGGCGGTCGTCGACATCGGTCTATGTTCACCGGATGGGATCGTCGGCTGGAGCGGCGGCGCCCGTGCTTCGTTCTTTGTCGGGACGGAGCTTGCGACGCCGGGCTATCTGGCAAGACCGATCATCGAAGGCGAATGGGCTGTGCTGCTCGGAGCGTACAAAATTCCCGCGGACGGTACGATGGTGACGGTTGACGTCGTGCTGACCGAGCCGCACGAAAGATGGATGAAAGGCGACCTGCACATGCACAGCGTGCATAGCGACGGGCGGTATACGATAGAATCGGCCAAAGCGTCGTGCGCCGCGCGAGGACTTGACTTCATGGCGCTGACCGACCACAATACGTTGTCGCAGAACCAGTCCGCGCTTGTGCCCGATGAGCGACTGCTGCTGCTGCCAGGCGTAGAGCTGACGAGCTATTTCGGCCATGCCAACGTGTACGGAGCGCCGGAGGCGCTGCGGGACTTCCGCGTCACGACGCCGGAGGGAGCGAAAGCGGAGCTGGGCGACATTCGGGCGAAGGGCGGCTTCGTGTCGCTAAACCATCCGTTCTGTCCGTCCTGCCCTTGGGAGCTTGGCTTTGATTTGCCGTACGACGCGATCGAAGTCTGGAACGGCCCGTGGCGGGCGCTCAACGAGCATGCCGTCGCCTGGTGGCAGGAACAGCTGGCGGCCGGACGCCGCCTGATCGCGCTCGGGGGTAGCGATACGCATGCCGAAGACCGGTTCGTGAAGCATGGCCGGCCAACGGCTGCCGTGCGGACGGATACCGGGACGGCGCAGGGCGTGCTGGATAGCATTCGGCGGGGACGCGTCGTCTTGTCGTTCGATCCCGACGAGACATTCCTGAACCTGACGTCCGGGGCGTACGGCGTCGGCGATCAGATGCCGCGGGCGGAGATCGACGGGACGGGAGCGATTCCACTTGTCATCGACGTGGAAGGCGCGCGGGGTGACCACGTCACACTGTGGTCGGATCGCGGAATTGAAGCGGCGTGGCACATCGCCGCATCGGCTGAAGTTCCGGCGAAGGCGTGGGAAGCGGACGTTTCGGACGGCGGCTGGGTCGTACAGCGCGAGATCGCCGCGCTGCGCGAGCTTGGTGCTCCGGCAATGACCGCTGCCGCTGCCATGGGGACGTCCGCGGTGCACGTTCCGGCGGCCGAGGCTCCGGACGGTCGTGTCCGCTTGCGGTTCGAAGGGAAGGCCGATCGGCTGTTCTACCGGCTGGAAGCTCGCCGAGACGGAGCAAGCACAGCCCAGTCCGTCATGACCTGCCTGACGAACCCGTTGTATATCGAGCGCGAGGTGGAATGAGGCGCCGGCGAATAGCCTGTCCTGACCTCGCGGAGCGACAAGAATATTTTCACAAAGAAAGTCGCATATCCTGCGGCTTTTTTTTTGTTTTGGTTTAACACCTTCGATACAGGATAAGCTGCCATTTTTATAGAATTAAAGAGAATGGTTCATAGATGATTCATTCATAAAGGAGCAGCTTCGATGAAAATAGGATTTCTAATTATTGATATGCAAGCCATCCATCTGCAGGGTATTGAAAAGAAGGTAATAAATAGAGCTTGTGAGTACATCAATCATGTATCTGACATGCTTCGGTCTAAAAGGCACGTGATTATACATATTCAAGATAATGAAGGGATTTTAGAATCAAATAAAGACTTATATCGTACCATTCCGGATGTTCAAATGAAAGATACTGACTTGGTTGTAACGAAAGAATACTCAAACGCATTCTGGAAAACAGAACTCGATCAAATATTAGCAGACCAGGGCATAGAGTTCTTGATTATTTCCGGGAATGCTGCAGAACAATGTGTGGTGTTTACTTATAACGGAGCAGTTGAAAGAGGGTTTAAACCCGTAATTTTGCAGAACGGAGTATTAAGCACGCATAGCGATGCAATAACCTCCATGTATAGAGATAGAAATGTAATATCATATCCGGCTATCCAATATTTCATTTAAAGCTCGTATAAACTATTTATAGCAGCTGTAGGACAAGTCTCGATTCAGCACGCTGGGAGGAATAATCGTATTATGACTAATAAGAAGAACCATATGACGAGTTCAAATGATGAGCTGGAAACGAGTGTCCTTGAACAATTCAAACAGGCAGTAAACGAATGCGACTCCGAAGCTGTAGGACAGCTACTGCAACATCATCCATCGCTCACAGCACGAATCGACGAACCCTGGTTTGCTTTTGATACGCCTGCGATTGTTAGTGCCGCACATAAGGGAGACCGCAAGATGGTCGATGTATTGCTGGAATACGGGGCGAACATCAATGTCAAAAGCAGCTGGTGGGCGGGAGGCTTCGGCGTTCTGCATCATAATCATCATGAATTATCCCGTTATCTTATCGAACGGGGAGCCCATGTGGACCCTCATGTCGCGGCTGCACTGGGAATGCTGGAAACGCTTCAGAAAATGGTGGAAGAGGAGCCGGACATCGTCAATCTTCGCGGGCCGGATGGGCAGGTTCCACTGCATTATGCAGGTTCGCATGTGATTATCGATTTCCTGCTGAATAACGGTGCTGATATTGATAAACGAGATTTAGACCATAACGGTACTCCTGCTCAATATGCGGTGAACCATCTGGACCAGTGCAGGCATCTCGTGCAACGCGGAGCCCAAACGGATATTTTTATGGCTTGTAAGCTAGGGGACATCGAGCTTGTCCGCCGTATGTTGAAGGAAGATCCAAATTCTCTACAGGTACAGGTTGGAAAAGGGGACTTCACCGCTCCGGGAGGGCATATCTACGAATACAATATCGGACGAGCTGCGAGACCGCTCTTTCTCGCGGAGCAGCTAGGTCATGATGCTATGACAGAGCTGATGCTGACCTATAGTTCAGTTGAGCATAGACTGCTGCTTGCCTGTATGCGGGCAGACCGAAGAACAGTTGATCTTCTATTAGAAGAATATCCGGGAATCGTCCAAACCCTTCAGCCGGAAGAACAGAGCGTCATTGCAGATATGGCATGGAGTCATCAAATAGATGCGGTTCGACTCATGCTCGAAGTTGGTTTCCATGTCGATGCGCGGCGCAATGAACGTTCAGCTACCGCCCTTCATCATGCCGCGGGACAAGGCGATACTGATATCGTCCACCTGCTTATTGAGCATGGCGCCTCTGTGGATGCAGTGAATGAATTCGGGGGAACTCCTTTGAACAGCTGCATCTGGGGATCGCTTCATATTCGAAATCCAAACGGAAATTATGCTGCGGTAATCAAAGCTCTCGTCCAAGCAGGCGCTAAACTTCCAAATCAAGCAGCAGGTAGCGAGGATGTGCAACAGGTTCTTATTCAGCATGGAGCATCGCAATAAAACCAAAAGCAGATTGCACGACTAGGGCAGTCTGCTTTTTTACTAATAAATCGTCGGAGATATTCCGAAAATCGACGAGATAAAGGAGGATCGGTGTGAAAAAGTGGAAAATAGGGGCGGCAGCAGTTATTCTCTTTTTGTTGTTATTTGCTTCGATTTATTTTCTAAATACAAGAGTTTGGGTTGATCAGTACGAAATTAGAGGTGACACCATAGTATTTGAGAATAATCGTTATGTATATGAAGAATCCGACACAGATCATCTTGGCAAGGTAATAGGTATTGCGTATTTCGAAGGTAGAAAAAGGGGAATCACCGATTACATTTGGCCAGAATGGGTGTACGGTTACAAAGGTGATATCGCTCATAAGCGTATCTTTGTAAAAGGGTTAATGGACATAGGAGATACTTATATAAAACAGTAAAGGGAGCATTAGAACGTAAAGTCGTTGGAGTAAAGTACATAAGGAGAATGAAAACAATGATGGAAGACTCCATAGTTACCAAGGCAGAACGAATTGCAGGCGATTTTCTTCGGGAACGGGTAAAAGATTCATACCAGATTATGGATAAAGGAATGGATAATCAGGTATGCGTAGTGATAACAGAGCATAGCAAAGTCGTTGTCCGCATGAATGATAAAGCTTTGTTCGCAAACTTTGTCAAAGAGAAATGGTGTATTGAGCAAGCGGCCGCAGTCGGTGTTCTTGGACCGGAGGTATTGTCCATTGGTATCTTTGAAGATACAGCCTATATGATTCAAACCTTTATAGATGGCGACAATGGATTGGACAGTGAAATTAACAAGTCTGAAGTGTGGAGACAACTCGGCGAATATGCCAGGCTTATTCATTCTATTCAAGTAAAAGGTTTCGGAGAAAATTTGATTGATCCCGTCGAAGGTGAGTTTCAGTCGCCTCCCCATTCAGGTTCTGACGGCAGTTGGCAAGGATATTTGCAATATAATATGGATAGTTTGACGGAGCATGATCGCTTAATTCAGCTTGGGGTAATAACTATGCAGGACTCTCAGCGTATAAGAAAACGGTTTGAGCGATTGAAGAGAGAAGCGTTCCGTTTTGGCTTAAACCATGGAGATATCTCTCTGAAAAATACGATTATCAATCAGGCAAACCAGGTTTTCTTGTTGGATTGGTGCAATGCGGAAGTGAGCGCGGTACCACATGGAACCTTTGCTCAGCTGATGCAGGGCCAGATGCTGGGACTAAGAGAAAGCCCGAATAGGGAGGAATACAAAGCGTTTTTAGACGGGTACGGAATAAGTGAAAATGACCTTGCTGACATGAGGCATTTGCTGCTATTAAAAGCTTTCGACACCCTCAGATGGGCTATAGATCAATGTCCGGATCGGGTCGAAGCCTATGCTGCGTTTGCGAAACAGGCTGTTGACATGGTTATGGATTAGCTGAAAATCTGAGGGAAGACAGGAGTTGCGATGATAAAAGGAGTGAAGTTTTGAAGATTGAAATCGAAAGACGATAGCTCAATAAAACAGCGGCGTACTAGGACTCTGTTTTTTTGTCCATAGCGGCCGCTGTTTTTATTCCTGTATTTACTTTTTAACAATTTAACTGTAAGCCAGTTGCTCGATACGCTGTTTAACGTTATCCTCGCAATGCCCCCCGTGATAACAGATAACGGCTTGGATGTCGTAGGATAACAATTTTCTTAGCGATAATTTTGCCAAATCCGCATCTACGCAGTTGTCGGGTTCCACAAAACGCCCTTTATCGATCATCATGGCGTCTCCGGCAATTAGAAGCTTGTGCTGCTTCAGATAGAGGCTGATATGTCCGGGGGTGTGGCCCGGCGTATGAATGACCTCGATTCCGCCAAAGAGAGGGAGTTCTTCTCTATCGGTTACTATTTGATCCACTTTGGCCGTGGGGGGATGTTCCAATAAATGAAGGATTGCATTCCGTCTTTCCGAAGGTAGTTCGGCGGGTAGCGCGGCGCGAAACTGGTCGATGAATGCGGGGGTAATCTTCAAATGCGGCTGCTCCCCTTGAATATAAGGTTTTTCCTCTTCGGTCGAGAGTACGTCGATTTTATGCGGGAAAGCGTTCAGAAGCTCCGTTAACCCTCCGATATGGTCCAAATCATGATGGGTTAAAATGATTTTTTTGAGCATGTGAGAGGGGATTCCCTCTTGAGCCATAGCTTCTAGAAACAACGGCAACCGGAATGGGATTCCGACATCGATCAAGACGGCCTCCCGATTGTCCCAAATCAGCACGGGATGCAGTACTTCCTGCATGCCTCGAAAGTTCGTATCGATTTCAATCGTCTTTAAGTTTAATGTTGTTGTCATCTGTATCATCTCCTTTGCTATAGCTTACGCTTGATCATTCATAACGTCTAATTTATTATAATAATAATTACCATGAATTTAACTTATGAATTGGAGGATGACTAAATTGGAGCTGACTCAGCTTGATTATTTTCTTACCGTCGTTCGGTTTCAACATGTAACGAAGGCTTCCGAAGTGTTGGCGATTACGCAGCCGGCCTTAAGCCATTCCATATCCAAATTGGAGGAAGAATTGGGGGTGCCGCTATTCGAGCGAAGAGGCAGGAATATCCAGGTTAGCCGTTATGGAAGAATGTTTGCCGAATCGGTGGAACGCGCATTGTCCGAGTTGGAGAGGGGAAAGCAAGCGCTTGAAGAACAAGCTAATCCCGATTCAGGGGTCATCCGGGTCGCCTATCTGAATATTCTTGGCGCGGAGCTGGTACCCAAGCTTATTCGAGGGTTTCGTGAGAGGCATCCGAAGATCCGGTTCGAATTGGTGCAAGGGAATCATACATTCATTAGCGGGAATATGGAAAGCGGCGATTGTGATCTTATGATTTCATCCGCCAAGTTGGAATCGGACGATTATGAATGGTTACCGATGGTGAAGGCGCCCTTGTATGTCGTGGTTTCTCCTTCACATCGACTTGCGCAGCGGGAAACAATCGAATTTAAGGAGCTGACCGGCGAACCGTTTATCGAAGTAAAACATTATTGCGGGCTTAAGTCGACACTCGAAAGCTGCTTCAGCCGGGTCGGTTTTGAACCGGCCGTAGCATACGAAGCGGAGGACTTGATGACAGTGGCGGGTTTTGTGGTTGCCGGACTCGGGTTATCGATCCTTCCCAAAACGAGCGGATTAATGCTCGACGGTTTGGTGTGGTTGCCTATTAAAGACGAAGGAAGCATCTGCGAAATCGGACTCGTCAAGAAACGGGATAAATTTTTGGCGCCGTCGGCGAAACGTTTTTCGGAGTATGTGACGGCCGTTTTTTCATGATTTTCAAACGAATCCAAGATCTACTCCAATCCTATAAACATAGCAGCGGGTAAAGGAATTGCTGAACGATATGGCGAAGAAGTTTGACAGGAACCACGGTTAATAGAGTCGAGAGCGGAGGAATGAAAATGGTACAGATCCGAAGATTGACAGGTGCTGAAATGCAAGAAGCAGTCCGATTGTCGGATGCAACATTCCGAGATGATGATCAGACATCCATGGGCCAATTGTTTCCTTTCCTTTTCTCCGATGCGGCCATGCATTTATCTTACGGCGCATTCGAGGAAGACGGAAAATTGGTATCGTTTATGGGCGTAGTTCTATGGACGGTCAGAATCGGCGAAGCTGCACTGCGCGTAGCCTCGCTTGGTTCAGTCTGTACGGAAACGTCGGCAAGAGGCAAAGGTTATGCAAGCTTGCTTTTGGAAAAAGTTCAGTCATTCACGCGAGAAGCAGGAGCATCCTTGCTGCTTGTTTCCGGAGATCGTTCGCTGTATACGCGGGCAGGCTGCGCACTGTTCGGGAAAATTAGCCGCTACCGCATGAATGGGCTGCAAGCGGAGTCTTTGCTAGGCAACTCCGGAATGAAAAACGAGATCCGGGAGATGCGGCCGGACGATTGGTTTGCCGTGCAGGAGGCAGCGGAAACCCGGATGGTCCGCTATCAGCTTGGCGTCAATGAGTTCGGCACGCTGCTTAAGGCGGAAGCCATCGCAAGCGTAATGAGAATGAGTCAGCGGGTACTGGTAGAGGAGTCAGACGGGAAGATATCAAGCTTTGCGATTATTGGAGTGTCATCGGAGACTAATCCAAACGGGGCAGTGCTGGAATATGGCGGCGATTCAGATGCGGTTGTGAGACTGTTCGTCGAAGCTGTTGGCCGCTACGGCTTACAGTCGCTAGAGATTCCCATTCCGTGGCACGAGAAGGATATTCAAGCGCAGTTATCTTCAATTCCGTCGACGCTGGAAAATCAACCAGGCACGGTCTGTATCCTGAGCGGCGAAGCTTTGATCGACCAATTATCTCCTTGGCTGGAGAAGCATGCAGGTGCAACCGGTCTTCAGTTGACCCGGAAGGAGAACAGTTTCTGGCAATTAAAAGATGCTACAGACCGACCTCCGGTAGATTTGAGCGAAGAGGAATTGATTGGGTTGATCTTTGGCCGTGCCGGAACAGAAGACGTAACGCTGCCGTCCTTAGTCCAGGTCTACCAGGAAATATTCCCGATCCCGTTTCCGTATACGGCAGGTTTGTGTTTTATATGAATGAGCAAATGGATGGATGGACATTATGTGCACCCGACAACAGCTTTGCGGCACAACACGAGCACACCATAATTGTGACAAAGAATCGGCCAATCATCGTGACTGCAGTATAGACCATTAGAATGAACTCGTTTTTTGTGTTGCTTGCGCCAACGGATAATGATTGGTTCATATACTATTAGGATCGAGGTCTTAAAATGAGGGTAAAACGAATAGTTGCCAATATTCATTCACACAATGTTTCGGCAGCAAAAAGTTTTTACAAGGACATGCTCGAACTTGACTTATTAATGGATCATGGTTGGATTGAAACATATGGCTTGCTGGGGGAGGAGAGCGTTCAAATAAGTTTCGCCTCACAGGGCGGCTCCAATACGCCTACGCCCGATCTTTCGATTGAAGTTGATGATGTCGATGCAATGTTTAAACGCATGAAGAGTGCTGGATATAAGATAGAATACGGACTTGTTGATGAGCCATGGGGAGTTCGGCGATTCTATGTCCGCGATCCTTTCGGCAAGCTTATCAACATCCTTGCTCATGGAAATTAGACCTGCGGCACGACTAACGCCGATGTGTGCGAACTGCTTCTGCCGGGTTTAGGCGTCTTAAATTCTGTCATCAGGTATTTCATTCCAGATGGGATGAGTAATGAATAGTTAGATATAATAGCAAAAATGAAACTAAGGCTGCCAGCTATTGGCAGCCTTAGTTTCGTTTTTCAGGTGACTAAGCCGCTCTATATTCGGCTTTCCCTGTAGCAGAAGAAGAAACAGCCTCTACTACTTATTCAGAATAATTAGCAGCAAGTCTTTAATCATTTGGCGAAGCTCCGACGAGTTTTTGGCGACAATTTTAAACCCGCGCAATGCGCTTGTTAAAAGATGCGCCAATTTCTCTGTAGATAGGCTGTTAAGTTTGCCGTCGGATTTTGTCTGAGATTCCAATATTGAGATCAGAACGACTTCAAGCTTATTGTAGCTTGCATCGAGTGCCTCTTGAGCAAAGGAAAATGAGCTGTCAGTCATATCTTTTACTTCCGGCGAGTTCAACGATTGATCGAAATTGTTTATTGACCATACCTCGAACGCATATAAAATTTTGTCTTCAGGCGTTTTCCTGGAAGGAAGGCCTCCCACAATTTCTTTAATGAGAATGTCGCCATAATGAAGAATCGTCGCGTTAAAAACTTCCTCCTTGTTCTTGAAGTACAGATAGAGACTCGCACGCGAAATACCTGCTGCCTCCGCAATTTCATTCATAGACACTCGCTTATAGCCATACTTGAAAAACACGTCCAATGTAACGGATAGAATATGAAGCTTCTTTTTGTCGTCCATGAAATTATTATTATACACTTTACAAAGTTTGTCTAGTCGTATACTATAGTCATATAGACAGATTACGTATATTGTCTAAATATCTAAGTGAGGAGTCCTACTACATGACAACAACATAAATCAAAACCGTATTTGGTGGACTTGCGGACATTATTATCGAGGATATTTAAGTCATTTTTTATAATAACATTTAAAGGAGAACTTTCTATGACAACATTGCAAACACCTATCGGCTCCGGCTTTGGAGCTTCAGCAACAGCCGAAGACGTTATTAAATATATTAACCTGTCCGGCAAAACGGCCATCGTCACCGGCGGATATTCCGGACTCGGACTTGAGACCGTGCGGGTGCTGCGTTCGGCTGGCGCCAAGGTCATCGTCCCGACGCGTGATCTCAACAAAGCAACGACCGCACTGGCGGACATCGATGGGGTTGAAATTGAAGTGATGGACTTGCTGGACCCTGCCTCGATTAATGCCTTTGCTGATAAGTTTCTTGCCTCAGGTGAGCCGCTGCACATCCTGGTAAACAGCGCAGGCATTATGGCATCTCCCTTGTCTCGCGATTCGCGTGGATATGAATCGCAATTCGCGACTAACCATCTGGGCCATTTCCAGCTTGTCGCGCGGCTGTGGCCTGCGCTTCGTAAAGCGAATGGCGCACGTGTGGTTTCCGTTTCCTCCTGGGGACATCACTTTTCCCCTGTCGTGTTTGATGATCCCAACTTCGAACGGCGCGATTATGATCGCTGGGGGGCATACGGCCAGTCGAAGACGGCCAACATTCTCTTCGCGGTCGCGCTGGACAAACGCGGCAAGGCCGACGGCGTGCGCGCCTTTTCCCTTCATCCGGGCAGCATCGTCGGCACTGGTCTCGAAAAACATCTTTCGCAGGAGGAACTGCTCGCGGCAGGTGTCATCGACGAGAATGGACAGCCGGTCCTCGACCCAACGAAAAATCTCAAGACGGTAGGGCAAGGAGCAGCTACCAGCGTATGGTGCGCGACGAGCCCACAGCTTGTCAATATGGGCGGCGTCTATTGTGAGAACTGCGATATCGCTACTTTGGGGCATGATGCAGAGTCCGAATTTTATTTGGACAACAATTCGACATTAACGGACTCAGGCGTGATGCCATATGCAGTCGATTCCGAGTCAGCAGATCGGCTCTGGAGCCTTAGTGAACAGCTGCTAGGAATAACGTTTGCGATATAAAAGAAAAGTTGCAAGGGCAACAGAACATCTTTACTAAGGAGAATGAGAGATGGAACAGACAAATAAAGCCGTAGCCGGTGCAGTCGTTACTTTCGCCAAGGATCTGGAATGGTTTGACACGATGCCGGGCGAACAAATGGCCATTCGCATCCACAGCAATCAAGTTGGAGGAGCGATAACCGTTATCGAAGCGCGTGTGCCAGCTTTAATTGGTCCACCGAAGCATATTCATAAGGAAAGGGAAGAGGTATTCGAGATTCTTGAAGGAACTTTCCGTTTCCAATGCGGGGAAGAGGAATTTGATGCTACTCCAGGAACGAGCGTCGTGGTTCCTCGCGGTGTACCACACGCGTGGGCTAACGTCGGATCCGAAATGGGACGTATCCTTTTCACCTTTGCACCTGGCGGTATTGACGATTTCTTCGCAGAAATCGGCCGAAATTCACTCGAGGAAATTGGGCGGCTGGCCGAGCAGAATGATACTCTAATTATTGGGCCTCCGATCCTTCAGCAATCCCGTTAATATTTGGAACCTGACAATTGGACTTCATAACATTAATTAAAAAAAGAGGAACGGGACAGCCTAGTACTAAATCTGGCTGTTCCGTCTTAACTAAATATTTGAATGAGGTGATTTTGACAGATGGAATCATTCAGCAGCCACGGCGAAGAGCTTCTCACGGAGTTCTGGGCCAAAGTTTACAACCTTCCGCAGGACCTTGACGCAATCGACCGTCTCTGCACCGATGACTTTATTCTCTCGAACCCAGGTGGTGATGTCGTGGGCCGCGCTGCCTTTAAGGAGTGGGCGCGAACCTTCACCTCGAAGATCCGCGACATCAGTCTAAAGAGCCTCGACATGTTCAGCAGCGCCGACGGTACCCGCGTCGTTTCGCGCTGGGTAGTCACGGGGTATAACCAAGGTGTTCTCGGTTTTCCTCCCGACGATCGTCCGATTCAGCTCTCCGGCATCGCAGTATGGGAGGTTCGCGATGGTAAGCTCGCCCGCAATTGGGTAGAGCGAAGCGCATACGAGCTCTCGCAGCAATTAGCGAAGCCTGCAATTGATTAATTTGCTAAACCTATCGAAAGCCGCATAATAATATGCGGCTTTTTTTTTATTTAAATAAGTTCTAGTTTTGAGCAAATGATAAGAACTTATCTCCAAGGTCGTTGGCTTTATTTCGCCTCGTGTCTTGACATCAGGGGAATATTACAGGCCGTGGCACATGAATAATAGTTATCGTTACAGGAAAATCTATCCTACACTAGGCGATCATCCGATGTAAGCGGAATGAAAGGGGAGCCTCCAATTGGTCTTGTCTAAATTAAAAATGGAAGCCTCAAATCAACCGATAACGAAAGATATAGATCAAAATAAGTCGGATTTTAAGAAAGCGTTTGAGAAGTGTTCGGATATTGTTTTTCGTGAAATGAATTCGCACAGAAAAATCAGGATCCTGTTAATCTATGTCGACGGCATGATTGATGTTGAGCTTATCGAATCCAATCTGCTAAAGCCGATTCTTTTCGAAGGGCAAGCACAAGGGTTCGGCGCAATTGGGGACATCACCAACATGTGCGAGCGGGAACTTTATTCAGGATTGCAAGTGAAGAAACTATCCGACTTTGACGAAATCGCAGAGCACATTTTAAAAGGTGATTTAGCCATATTAGCGGATGGGGAAGGGGTTGCCTGCGTCGCCCAGGTCAAAAAAGTGCCCACTCGCAGTATTGAAGAATCGACTTCAGAGCCTACTCTTCGAGGTGCGAAAGAAAGCTTTACAGAAGACATCCGGACGAATACGGTTCTAATCCGCAAAAAATTCGCGACGACGAAGCTGAAATTGGAAGCAATAAAGATAGGGAAGCTTACAAAAACGAATGTAGTCGTCGCTTATATTGAGGGCATAGTAGACCCGAACCTGCTGGATGAAGTTCTTGCCAGAATTAACCGCATTGAAATGGATGGTATTTTTGAATCCGGGTATATCGAAGAGTCTATAGAGGATACGCATTTTTCTCCTTTCCCGCAGATGCTAAACACGGAGCGGCCCGATGTCGTCTCTGCCGAAATAATGGAGGGAAAAGTAGCCATTCTAACAGACGGTACGCCCTATGTCCTTGTTGTTCCAATGACCTTCTGGAGCGGGCTGCAAGCCCCGGATGATTATTACGAGCGGTTTCTGTATGTCTTCTTGAATCGGACAATCCGCTATTTCTTCTCCCTCTTTTCAGTTCTCTTACCCTCATTCTACATTGCATTGACTAATTTTCACCAAGAGCTGGTCCCTTCCAAATTAATGATCAGCATCGCAGCCCTTCGTGAAAGAGCGCCTTTTCCGACCTTAATTGAGGTACTCATGATGGAAGTTATGTTTGAAGGACTGCGGGAAGCTGGGATTCGCTTACCAAAAACGATTGGTCCACTTGTGAGTGTGGTTGGTGCACTCGTCATCGGTGAGGCGGCCGTTCGCGCCGGGATCATATCTTCACCCATTGTTATTGTCGTATCGGCGGCCGGTATCGCTTCATTCATCATTCCACGGTATCGCTTCGGGATTCCGCTACGAATACTTAGGTTCCCCTTGATCCTTCTTTCCGGCTTATTCGGCCTGTTTGGGCTGGTGGCCGGAATTGTTGCCATCTTGATTCATCTCGTTCAGCTGCGCCCCTTCGGGATGCCCTACCTTTCCCCGGTGGCTCCAATTGCCGGACAATGGCTTAAGGATTGGTGGATTCGTTGGCCGTATAAAATTACAAAAAACGCAGATCAGAGGAGAAAAGGCGGAAACGCATGAGGCGATTATGTAAACTATGGATGCTGATTCTCTTGTTACTTTCCATGATGACCGGTTGCACCCAAAACAGAAGGGAGCCGGATCGTCTTGCATTCGATATGGGGGAAGGCTTAGACCTGACAGATGACGGAAAGCTTGAGGTGAGCTTTCAAATTGCAATACCAGCGGGGTTGAGCGGCGGGCAGGATAGCGGGGGAGGGGGAACAGATAAAAGTTTCGAATTGACGAGCGCTACCGGAATCAATGTTTCCGATGCCATGCGGAACATGCAAAAGAAACTGTCTAGGGAATTGTTTCCGGGACATCGCGAAGTTGTAGTTATTGGCCAGCCTTTGGCGGAAAAAGGAATCGGCCATTTATTGGATCAATTCGTTCGCAATCCTCGGTCGGAGCTGCGTTCAAAGCTGTTTGTTGTAAAAGATGCTCAAGCAAAAAAAATCTTATCTAAAAAATCTGTATTTGAACCGTACATGTCTATTGCGCTTAAGCGTCAAGAAGATGTGCTCAGCTTGCATTATATGTACTTCCGTGATTTTATGGCAGATACTTTTACAGAAGGGGTACATCCATCCGCGCCTGCGATTGCTCTCACGGCTGACTCCAAGCCTTATTATTATGGCATCGCCGTATTCAACAAGACAAACGGGTTAAAATTGGCTGGTTTTTTGGATGATCAAGAATCCGTGTATACCAATTGGATGACTGGGAGGCAATCCAGTTTTGATTACTCCTTGAATATTGCCGGAAAAGAACATGACAATATCAGTTTATATTTTACGAATTTGGAATATCGGGTCCATACTCGAATTGTCAATAAACAGATAAAAGTAGACCTTTACCTAACCGGCAGCGGAACCGTCGCTGAAAACAACACGAATTTGAATCCGGCAATGCGAAAAGAACTTCGCTTACTTGAAAATATAATCAATAGCAAGATACAGAAGGAAGTCCAACAGTTAATCAAAAAAGTTCAGCAGCAATATCATTCTGATATTTTCAGATTTGGAGAAGCCCTGCATTATCAACACCCGCGCCAATGGCATAAGTTCAAAGGGAGATGGGATAATTACTTTTCCGAGCTTCAAGTTTCGGTAAAAGTGAAAATGAAATGCAAAACACCAGGGCAAGTTACGGCACCCGTTGAATTAAAGTAAGTAGTTGGGGGGATTATCGGTGAGATCGAAAGGGTACATGGTACTTTCGGGGATTCAATTATTCTGGCTGATCCAAATCATTAATTGGAGCCTGGTCTTTCCATTCATCAAACAAGTTGTTGTCATATCAAAGCAGGATGCATGGATTTCAATCGCCTTAGGCGGAATGGCGGTTGCCGTCTTTAGCTACCTGCTAGCCCGTCTTCGATTGTACAACCCTAATCAATCCTTGGTCCAATTCTGTCAGAGGGTTCTAGGCAGGTGGTTCGGGCGAGTCGTCGTTTTACCTTATTTCATTGCATGGATATTGATTTGCTCTATGATGCTGCGCTACTCGGGAGAATTTATTCACAGTACGTTGCTTGATCGGGCTCCCGAATGGATTATCATGTTGATCATAGTGATTTTGATGGTTTTTTTGACAAGTGGAGGAATCGGGGGTATCGGGAGGTTTAATGATATTGTAGGACCGCTTTTTTTTGCTGTGATCTTTGCGACCTTTTTTCTGAATATGCAAAATATAAGATGGGGAAGATTGCTTCCCGTCTATTATGATACAGGATGGCTGACCATCATAAAAGGAACAGTGCCTCATGCTCCTCTTTTTGCTGGAGGATCGATGCTTTTATTGGTTCTAATTCCTTTTATGAATAATGAAGCCAAAAAGGCATCGGCTTGGTCGTTAAGAGCCGTCGCTTTATGTTCGATTACGTTCGTTATTATAACCGTACTTGGTATATCGGTATTTGGACCGTCGATGGCAGCCAAAATGCAGGATCTCTATTTTTCCTACTCCAGGTCGGTCGATATTATGGATTTCATTCAAAACATCGATACGTTTATATTTTCACTATGGATATTTGGAATCACAAGCACGTTGTCTATCTATTTATTCGTTATAAGCTATGAAACAGCGCAGTGGCTTAGGATAGAAGACTGGCGCGTTGTGATTTGGATCGTCACGCCAATCATTTTTATTACAGCTCTTATTAGTCCTGTAGCGACTATCTTTGATCTGTTCTTTAGCTTGTGGAATTACGTATTATTTCCTGTTTGCGGGCTCTTAATTCCACTTATTCTATGGATAGCGTCGATCATCCAGAAAGCTCATAACCATCAGATCAAAAATGTTGAAGAGTGAACGCGCCAGTGTGCCCAGCTGCTTCTTCAGCGGCTGATTCACCATGAGGACATAACTGAAACATTTTCTCGCATTTGAACAAAAACATGCAAATTAACCATATAAATAAAGGTCATCAAGATTAGAAGGAGGTCAACGATGCTTGAGAATATCTTGAAGAATGGTCTTACTTGGCAGTCTTCGTTTTGTCGGCGCTGCCCTGGATAGAGTCTTCGGCGGTTGTCGTGCTGGCGATTGCGCTTGGTTTAAATCCTGTCTGGTCGACAATTCTTGCTTTTACGGGCAATTGGCTTACCGTTCTGCTGATGATCTTCCTCTTCCACAGGTGGCAGGAGTGGAGGAACAAAAAACGCATGTACGACGAGAGGCAGCTGCAGGAAAGCAAAAAGAGCAGACGCGCGCATAAAGTGTTCGTTAAGTATGGACTGCCTGGCCTCGCCGTAATCGGTCCGCTGCTTGTTGGAACGGAAGTTGCAGTCGTCTTCGCCATGATTTTTAATGCCCCGCGTAAAAACGTCCTCATCTGGATGACTGTGAGTCTTGTATTCTGGACTGTTTTATTCGCGGCAGCGACGTATTACGGTTTTGGCTTATTCTAGAGATTAAACGGGTTTGTGAGGATTGTCTCGTTGAACCAAAGGAAATGTAATCCAGATAAGACTAATGGCAGCTCACCGCATGTTTAGGCTCCCCTTACGATAGACAGGTAATTGCAATTAACCTGTTCGTATAAGGGGAGCCTTCAATGCTGTCTAACCTACAATTGCGTATTCAAGCAGACCGCTCCGATTTCGCGCACGCGTATCTTGAACAGTTCCGTTCCGGTCGTACGCCCGATTAGTTCTCGGTATTCCGCTACCGCCGCATGTGGCAAAACGGCGAGAATGACGCCGGCGAAGCCGCCACCGTGTACTCTGCATGCACCGTCGCCCAACTGATTGATGAAACGTTCGGTAATGGCGAGTGTAAGAGCAATCCCTTGTTCACGGGATACCGATTCTTGGTAGATGTTCTGCAGCCATTTCCACGAGGAATTACCTGAAGCGGTAATATGCTTCAGCATGTCCTGCCACTCACCAGCCTTAATAGCCTCTACCTGCCGCCCGACGCGGTCATTTTCATCCAGGTAATGCAGCACCCGAAGCACCGCTCGATCTCCGGCAGTTGCGCGGAGTTCCGCGAGCCGGTCGTAGATCATCTCTGCCGTCAAATCGCGACATACCTCAACACCGAAGGCTTGTGCCACCGCCCGCATCTCTCTGGGGATTGAAGCGTAATCCTCCGTCAGGTCAGCATGGTTACCACCGGTGCTGACAATCACAAGGCTGTAGCCTGCTGCTTCAAAGGTACCTGGAATACGCTCGATCCGTGGCTCTGCCGGATTCTTAAAGTCGATTGTGATCATACCACCGTGCGAGCAGGCCATCTGGTCAAGCATCCCTGATGGCTTGTTCCAATAGAGATTTTCGGCATGCTTGCCGATGCGAGACATCATGACCGCATCCATCTCTCCGTTGTTATAAAAAGTATTTAAAATCTGGCAAATCAGAACTTCGAAAGATGCAGAGGAGCTGAGGCCTGATGCCGGAAGCACGTTACTGCTGACGTTAGCATTGAATCCCCCGATTCGGTATCCGTGCTGCTGGAAACCGTGTGCAATACCGCGGATCAAAGCAGCCGTTCCGCCTTCGCCTGCCTGCGGCTCCAGATCATCTAGATGGATGACGGATATACCTGGATACCCTTCGGAAATGACGGAAATGACTCCGGTGTCCACGGCTGATGCCGCTGCAATTGTATCTAACTGAATACTAGCTGCCAGTACCTTTCCGTTATTATGGTCCGTATGATTGCCGCCAATCTCTGTGCGACCCGGCGCACTGAAGTATTTCAATGACTCTGTCTTTCCATATTGCGCACGGTATCCATCCATACATTTCCGGTACCTGTCGATCTGTCGTTCTCGTTCTTCGCTGCCGTACATCTGCTCCAGCAGTTGTTGTGCCTCAGCCGAATTAAAAAGCTGCTCGAATTGTTCGTTCATCTTGAAAGTTCCTCCTGGCTCTAACGGTTTGAGTAGTAGTTATCATGTCCATTGTACCGAAAGGCAGCGTCCGCGGATAGGATATTTAAGAAAAGCAATATCCGTGAGCAAACGCTATTGACAACTCAACTACTAAGTGTTACTTTATAGCTGTAGTAAGTATCACTGAATACCAGTGGTACAGAATAGCAAGGAGTGATTGTGTTGGAAAACCTGACGGAAATGCTCAAAGGGGTTCTCGAGGGCTGTGTCCTTGAAATTATAAGCCGCAAAGAAACCTACGGGTACGAAATTACGCGGAGCCTGAACGCCCTCGGCTTCACGGATGTTGTGGAGGGAACGGTGTACACCATCCTGATCCGGCTTGAAAAAAATAAGCTGGTGGAGATTACCAAGAAGCCCTCCGACATGGGACCGCCGCGAAAGTTTTTCGCGATTAATGACGCGGGACGCGAGGAGCTGCGGAGGTTCTGGGATAAATGGTTGTTCGTATCATCAAAAATGAACGAGTTAAAGGAGAGACAATCATGAATTTTTGGGAAAAAATTACCGGCAGCGACATGACGAAAGAAATGAAATCTTTTGAATCGCGAGTCAAAAAGCTGCCGGCTGATTATCAAGCGGCATGGGGGGAAATTAATGCTAATCTTTGGCCGCACTCCGATTTTACAGGCCGCAACCTCATACCAATTCTGGACGGCGTGCTTGGCCTGCTCGAAGAAACGGCGGCGGACGGTCAGAGCGTTCAAGAGGTTTTGGGGGACGATATCAAAGGCTTCTGTTCCGCGCTAGCAAGCGAAGAAGGGGCAAAGACTATTCGAGATAAGTGGCGCGAGCAGCTCAACAAAAATATCGCTAAAAAATTAGGCAAATAATTTATCTATTCTAAGCTAGAATCATTACAAACAGCTCTAGGAGGGTGAAATAATGAGTATTCGAGATATGATCGAAGGCAAAAAAGAGTGGCGAGCGCATGTGGCGCGTGTCAAAGCGCTTCCGGAAGATTATCAGATTGTTTACAGGGAGATTCAAAAATATTTCTTTAAGGTCGGCCCTGTGGAGCTGACCGAAGGTACAGGTTTACTCTCGGGGATTGTCGAGTTATTCGAAGGGGGCGCTGCCTTGGGGAAAGGCGTGCTTGAAGTGACGGGCAGTGATGTAGCGGCTTTCTGCGATGATCTAATCAAAGATTCAAAAACTTATGATGACATCATTCAAGAAGCGATTGACAAAGAATTCGACAAGAAGGTTAAGGATAAGAAGAAATAAAGGGGGTTCGGGATGGAAAATGCAATTGAAGTGAAAGGTCTGCGAAAGTCTTTCAAGGACACCGAAGTCCTAAAAGGCGTCGATTTCGAAGTGAAGCGAGGCGAGATTTTCGCCTTGCTTGGCTCCAACGGCGCGGGCAAGACGACGATAGTCAGAATCCTCACCACGTTGCTCAAACAGGACGGAGGCACCGCCGCCGTCAACGGATATGATGTCGCGTCAAAGCCTGACCGTGTACGAGAGTCGATCAGTCTGACGGGGCAGTTTGCTGCCGTAGACGAGATATTGACCGGGCGAGAAAATTTGATCATGATTGCAAAACTGCGACACCTTAAAAATCCGCGTCAGGTCGCGGTTGATTTACTGAATCGCTTTGGATTGACCGACGCTGCCGACCGTAAAGTGTCCACTTATTCGGGCGGTATGCGCCGCAGACTCGATATTGCCATGAGCTTGATCGGAAAGCCGCAGCTCATTTTCCTCGACGAGCCGACCACGGGGCTTGACCCCGAGGCACGCATGGAGGCTTGGAAGATTGTCAAGGAGCTTGCCGACGGAGGCACGACGGTATTCCTGACCACTCAGTATTTGGATGAAGCTGAACAACTTGCCGATCGAATTGCCATTTTGCATGAAGGTCGGATTATTATCACTGGCACGCTTGAGGAGCTGAAAAAGCTGTTCCCGCCAGCAAAAGTAGAATATGTGGAAAAACAACTTTCATTGGAGGAAATTTTTCTCGCAATTATTGGCAGCTAATGCTTTCGAGGGTGATCATTCATTTTGGGAGGGTAAGAAACCTTGAATAAATATTTTTTCAGCGACATGAGCGTTATGCTTGGACGTTCCATGCGGCATATTTTCCGCAGCATGGACACCATCATTACGGTCTGCATCACTCCGATTGCGATGATGCTGCTGTTCGTCTATGTGTTTGGCGGCGCCATCCAAACCAGTACGGACAACTATGTGAACTACCTGTTACCCGGGATCCTGCTGATTGCGATTGCAAGCGGTATATCCTATACAGCTTATCGCCTGTTTATGGATAAGCAACGGGGTATCATTGAGCGTTTCCACTCCATGCCGATTTCGCGTTCCGCCGTGCTGTGGGGGCATGTGCTGACGTCGTTGGTATCCAACGTCATTTCTCTTATCGTCATCATTCTCGTAGCGCTCATTATGGGCTTTCGTTCGTCGGTAGGGGTCCTGCCATGGCTCGCCGTAACCGGTATACTCGTGCTGTTTACGCTGGCTCTGACTTGGGTGGCGGCGATAGCCGGATTATCCGGGAAATCGGTGGAAGGCGCAAGCGCATTTTCCTATCCGCTTATCTTCCTGCCGTTTATCAGCTCAGCCTTTGTGCCGACCGATTCGATGCCGAAGGCAGTTCGCGCTTTTGCCGATAATCAGCCGGTAACTTCAATCGTAGAGGCCATCCGTTCGCTGCTGTCAGATCAGCCTGTGGGCAATGATATATGGATCGCGCTAGCGTGGTGCATCGGTATTATGCTCGTGGCTTATATCTTTGCGATGCGCGTGTACAATCGGGGAGCAACTTAAAGGCGAATGATTCCGCCGTCCTCTGGCGTCGAACGGGGATTTGACCAAAGTCAAATCCCCGTTCGATACTTACGCTCGCTGGAAGAATCGCGTTTCGTGCGTTTTTTGTCCTTCTCGTCCTGCTGCTCAATGGTTTGGTCCTCGACAGGGATCGGATCGACCGTGCGCTCGCTGACGAACTTGTCGAAGAGGCTTTCTTTCTCCGTCGGAATACCCTCCGGATTGTCGCGCTTGCCTTGCTGCTCGCGCCGGCGGTCGACGCTTCGTTCGAATGCGTTCATTGCTCTCACCCCTCGCAAGTAGATTGTATATCTACTTACCCGTTTTCCCGCCAGCCTTAAACCTATAGCAAGGGATACAATTTGAACATTGATCTAAACAGGGAACTATGTCGTTCAATATTTACCTGGCTGCCGGCACGATTGGCGGCTATTTTTGGTGAGAATTTAAGCGTGACAGAGCCTTAATATCTAGAATATTCGACTGGCTTTGTATAAAAAAATGGAAATTCCGCACACTAAATTTAATTCGAAGTGGTAAAAAAAGGTGGGTATTGATGACCAAGAAAGATATCGGCATGCCACATAGCTCGCTAACTCAAAACCATGAGCCTACTTTAGAAGAAGATTCATCATCATCTGAACCGCAAGATCGGATATCCGAAGTTCTTCCAGACAATATTCGGCGACTCGAGGCTATTTTTGCAGACTGCTCGGATATCGTATTTCAGCACTGGAACTATGGTCCGGATCAGAAGTATTCAGCTTGTTCGGTCTATTATTCATCGTTGGCACAAGAAAACACAGCTAACTTTATGAAGTCCTCTTTGCAGGATTTGGTGACCTATGAGATTGGTCCGGCAGCAGCTATTACGCCAACACAAATTATATCCTTTTTTGAGCAGGGAGTAGTGTCATCTAAAAAACCAAACCTGCTGACTGATTTTAACATGGCTATCGAACATATTTCTGCAGGTCATCTCGTTATCTTCTTCGATGAATGGAATAAGGCACTCGATTTCAAGGTGCTTGCTGTTGAGACGAGGCAGGTAACTGAGCCGGCTAACGAGTCAGTCGTTCAGGGACCAAGGGAAGCGACAGTTGAGAATCTGGTTAAAAACATTGCTCTTCTGCGTCTTCGTTTGAAAACGCCAGATTTCAAGATCAAGATCATGGATGCCGGCGGTAAAACAAATACGACAGTCGCTTACGGTTATATTAACGGTGTCACGGACTCCGAAATGCTGACGGAATTCAAAAGAAGAATGGAAAAAATCAAGGAAGTGGACATTCTCGAAACCTCATATATCGAACAGCTCATTGAGGACTCTACCTATACGCCGTTTCCGCAGCATCGGTATACGGAGCGGCCAGATGTAGCGGTAGCCGCCATGCTTGAGGGGAAAATAGCGGTCCTGGTGCAAGGCACGGGAGGAATTCTGTTATGTCCGGGATTGTTTACGGAATTTTTCCAGTCTAGTGAGGATTATTACCAACGTACGGTGTATTCAACGATGATTCGGTGGCTTCGGATTGTTGCGTTCATGATGGCTTTGCTGTTGCCCAGCCTCTATGTTGCTTTTTCGACCTTCCATCCAGAGCTCATTCCTACAGTCCTGTTGCTTGCTATCATTGACGCGAGGGAGGGTTTGCCGCTGCCTGCTCTGTTTGAAGCGGCATTAATGGAATTTTTCTTTGAGCTTCTTCGCGAGGCTGGGGTTAGGCTTCCGAAACCAATTGGTTCAGCAGTGAGTATTGTCGGCGCACTCGTTATCGGCGATGCAGCCATCTCAGCTGGGATTGCCTCTCCAATTATGGTTATTATCGTTGCAGCGACCGGCATTGCCTCATTTGCTATTCCGCAATATAACATTGCAATTGCACTTCGGGTATTGAGGTTCCCGTTAATGCTTTCCGCTGCGCTGCTAGGAGGTTTCGGGATGATGGTCTGCCTGCTATTCATGCTGCTTCATCTCTGCAGATTGCGAACGCTAGGGCAGCCTTATTTGGCTCCATTAGGACCATTACGGACTGGAGGTCTTCGGGATGTATTAGTCCGCATGCCGTTACGAAAATTGTTGCAATCCTCCCGGGTTCATTCCGATCCCTAACAACTACATTGCTGCCGAAGGAGTAGCCAATGAACAAAGCAGCAAAGTTACTAATCGTTTTGGTTATTCTCGCCTTGCTTTCAGGTTGTTGGAGCCAATTTGAACTTCCTGATCGCGGGTTCGTGATGGGTGTTGCGCTGGATGAGGGCAAGAACGGAAAAATCGAAATGACGACGCAGGTGTACCGACCTCAGCCGGCTCATGGCGGCCATGATTTACCAAGCTCAGGAAACGGAACTGCAGGACTTAATATTACGACGACGGATACTACGGTTATGGAAGCGGTGCGCGATATCCCGATTCATCTAGGGCGTAAAGCTCAATGGAGTCATATGCGCGTTATAGTAATCGGAGAACAACTTGCCAGAAGCGTCAACATGGGTGAACTTCTTGACTTTTTCTATCGCGATCACGAGCCTAGGGTAACCGTTTCTCTGATGATTGCTAAAGGCAGAGCTGGTGAAATGCTGAACAAACAGCCTATTATCGAACAGACGATGGGACAGCAGCTGTTAAGCGCGAAGAAATTCGCCGCTTCCGCCTCAGCGAAAACAATAGATACGACTTTGCTTAAATGGGTGCTGCAGTCGTTAAGTGCGCATAACGACTCTTATATTTCGTACGTTTACGAGAACAAGGATAACAAGGATGTATTCTCAGCTGCCGGACTTGCTTTGTTCAAAGGGGGCAAGCTCGCAATCATTATGTCACCTAAGAAAACTGAAGGCCTGGTTATGCTTCGCAATGAGTATGATGATGGCGTTATTCAGTTGCCTTGTGACAGTCCATCCAAGGAAATGGAGACGTTGGAGATTATAAATCTGCAGACTAAAATCAAGACCCATATAAAAGGTGATCAGATCACTGTACACGTTAAAGCTCAAGGTGATGGCGCGATCGGTGAATTGAAATGCACTTCGATCAAAAATAAGGAGGAAGAAGCTGTATTCATTCACAAAGTGGAGGAAGCCATAAAAACAAAAATACGGAATACGGTTCATTATCTGCAGAAAAATAAGATTGACGTCATCGGGATCGGTAATTTAATCTATCGGAAGCATCCAAAGCAGTGGAAAAATTTAAGTAACGGATGGGATGATACATTTGCGGAGATTCCCTTCAACGTCGAAGTAAAGCTAAGGCTAGTTACAGGAGGAACGGTGATCAGCAAGCCGGTGACATCCGAGCCATGAGCTAAGAGTTCAAGGGGGAGCAACTATAATGGAACGTTACATTGTTATTATTGTTGCGTTTGGTTATGTTTATTTTTTTGACTATCTTCACGTAAAGAAAAAAGGTTCAAAAAAAGATATGTCGATCTATCTCGTGCTCATTCTACTCTCCTTATACATGGGAGTGGACTATGTCATGAACCGTGACTGGATTGATTATTATGATGTCTTCGAGCCGCTGTTTAAAGGAACTGCAAGGGAAATTGATTCATTCTTGAAATAACCATTAAGGAGCAGATGAGAGGAGGGGTCGTTGATGTCAGATAGGAAGCCAGAGCAGCAGGAGATAAGTTCTTTTCAACTGGGAGTGATATTTTTTGCGTATATGACAGGTTCTTCGATCATTAACATCCCCGGCCCTTTGATTGGACGGGCGTACAATGGTGCCTGGCTGTCTCTTCTCATCTCGGGAGCATTAGGATTTTGCATTCTGGCTTGTATCCTGTTTCTGAATCAACGCTATCCAGGCTTATCATTCGTCGAATGCGGCCAGCGATTGATCGGAACATGGTTAACTATAATGATTTCTATCTTCACATTGTCATTTCTTCTTCAAATGATTTCAGGTATTGTCCTGGATATCGGACTTTTTATGGTCAGTTCGATGATGAGGGAAACACCGCTATACGTGTTTACTTTTCTTGCCTTCGCCATTTCGGCTGCTACTGCTTATGCTGGAATAGAAGTTATAGCGCGCATGTTTACGTTGATCGCGATCGTTCTTTTATTAATGATCGGCTTGGTGCTTGTGCTGGCATTGAATCATTATAATCCGTCTAGCCTCCTGCCGATTATGCCGGATGGAATGAAGCCGATTCTTCATGGAGCATACTTCACCTTTGGCTTTCCTTATGTAGAAGTTTTCCTTATTGCCATGCTTCTGCCGTTTGTCAGCAAAGAAACGTCTCCAAAACTTCCGCGTACGTTATTAACTTCTTTGGCTTTGAATGTACTCATCATATGTATATCCAGCATTTGCACCATCATGGCGTTTGGCCCGCTTGCTGGTAAAAGGCCATATGCCCTCTTTTCCCTTGCCCATATTGTCGAGTTTCAAGAAATCGTCCAAAGGATTGAGTCTATCATCGGAATCTCACTCATTCTCGGCTCTTTTATGAAAACGACGGTTACCTTGTACGTGCTCAGCTTATATTTGACGCAATTGTTCAAGTTAAGCGATAACCGCATATTCATAATGCCTCTGGCACTACTCGGGTTTATGATTACCCTTGTAGGGTTTGATGGCAGTGCCGAATGGACAGAGATCGTATCCGTTTTACATCCAATATGGGGTTCGGCAGCATTTGTTGTTCCTTTACTCTTGGTGATGGTCGTCGCCATATTTAAGGGCAAAATTCTTAACGGCAAATCATAATAGGTTGAAGTAGTACGTCTGAGCAGAGGTAAGGGGATTTTCCCTTTACCTCTTTTTGTTTATTGGAGAGCTGATCTATGAAGACTTCGCATGAGTAATAGCTGTCTTTATATATTCTTTCAAAGTCTTAATGAATGTGCGCATGGCGTATCCGACATATCTATCACTCCGAGAGATCAGACAAATGTCTTGAGAAGGCGTAGGATTCCTTAGGTGCACGACCTTGATGTCCAAATTGTGAAGATTATCAAGCAGCAATCGAGGCAGTACACAAGCGCCAACTCCACTCTGAACCATCTGAAGCAGGGAAGATAACGTTGTAGTTACTATATGCGGCTGCAAAGTAAATCCGGCTTCCATGCAAAAACGGTCGATCAGTTTTCGGCATTGATGGTCTGGTGGGAACATGACCAGCTTCAAAGCAAGCAGCCTGCTCAAGGGGACGAAACTTTCCTTGGCAAGGGGATCGTTCTTACTTACCGCTAGCGAGAACTCCTCGTGAAACAGGGGGATTGAAGTGAGACGTTCGTCATTAACCGGCCCAATGGTTACGCCAATATCGATGCTTCGATCCAGGACTTGTTCCGTTACTTTCATGGTTTCCAAAAGAGATAGCGAGATAGTGGGATAGGTCTGATGGAAGTTGAGCAGCAAGGCATTAAACATGAGGTCCGCGTCACCGGGCAAAACGCCTATGGATAACGATCCGCCTTTCATCTGCTTCAGATCAGCTATGGCGTCGCTCGCCTGCTGCAGATGCCCGAGCACGGCAGCACCATGTTCATGAAGAATCGCTCCAGCGTCTGTGAGTACAATCGTTTTTCCTATACGATCGAATAACAGAACCCCTAATTCTTCTTCCAATTTCCTTATCTGCTGGCTGATGTTTGGCGCGCTAACTCCTAATTTTTCGGCTGCTCTCGTGAAGTGAAGCTCCTGACAGATTGCCATGAAATACTGTAGTTGTTTTAACTCCATCATTCACACTGCCTTTCAAATGTATCGATGAATGTATGTTTAGTAACTAGTGTCATCCCATCTTCTTTTTCTGTCAATGAATAATCGTTAACTTATACTTAACGTTTCGGTAATGTCCACTGCATTGATGGAAAGTCCCATGATACCTACAATGAGGAGGTAAACTTGGTTAACGAAAGCGAGCTGCAGGACACAAACCAATTCAGGAGGCGTTTAATAATGACACAATCGATTATTAATACTGGTAAAATGCTGCATCAGGTTGTGATTGGTCAGCTTCAGGCCATTACAGAGGATGTATTCGACAGGCAGCCGGAAGGCTTCAATAATACCATTCGTTGGAATGTCGGCCACATCATTTATTGGATGGATAAGTATTCTACCTTAAGCTTCGGCTCCCCAACGGCTATTCCGGACTCCTATGAAGCGTTGTTTAATTCCGGAACAAGGCCGCTGGACTGGACGGTTTCCCCTCCATCGAAGGAGGAGCTGGTTGAAAAGTTAACGGCTCAACTGTCCCGCCTATCTGAATTGACATCTGAATGGCTGGATAAGAAGCTTCTTGCTCCGTTTATTTTTGGACCGTTCCAATTCAGTACAGCCGCCGAGTTGTTCAATTTCGCACTCATTCACGAGGCCATACATCTTGGAACGATATCGAGCCAATTAAAGGTTCTGTCACGCTAAACCTTTGTGGAGGTTCAAATAAACTATAATAAGGAGGATTCTGTATGGAAAAATCTTTAGGAGCAGTCCCATCCCGAACTATCGAAGTGTTTGATGCTTTCAAACGAGCTTTCGAAACGGGGCAAACATTCGATTTTCTGAAGAAAGTTGTGGAGGGTTTTCATTTCTTCATTCCGCTCCCGATAGAGGGGTGGAATCACGAGCAGCAAGGCAAAGAGCGATTCGAGGAATTAATTCGGTTCGAGCGTTCCGTATTGCAGGTACAGCTTACTCCGCTCATCATGCTTGAGAATGGGGACAACGGGATGGTAATATTTCGCGCGGAAGGCTCGCTCAGTGGGCAACCTTATCGCAATGAGCTTGCGGTTGTCTTTGAGTACGAGGCAGAGGGGATCCGCTCGTTCCGTGAATATGTAGGTATGCCATTAAAAAGTTACGAATCCCCACAATAAAAAACGGCAGCCGGATCAACCAGGCAAGAGTGTGTTACTGAGCCGCGATGGCGGTGATACATGGGTACCTTTTAGCGATGGATTAGAACATCGTTATATGTTTAGTATGGTGGTCAGTAGAGATGACCCGGACATGATGCTCGTTTCTGCTTCTGCCGGTGCGAGAAATGCTTATGACTCTTCCGTTGCTGAATCTTATATTTATCGTAAAGAAGAAGATCAGCTATGGGAAAGAGTTGAACAGGGCTTGCCCGTGGCGAAAGGAACAATGATTTCTAATTTAGCAGAAGATCCACAAGATTTGAATATATTCTACGCATTGAATAATCGAGGGCTTTATCGATCTGCGGATAGAGGAAAAACTTGGTCTGCATTGCTAATCGATTGGAACAAGAAACATTTACAACTTGCACCTCAAAGGAGACATCGCAGCGCTTTGTTAGTTATCGGTCGGAAGGGAGAATAGTCCCATTTACAGCCATACTAACGGAGAACGATAGCATCATGACATGACGGCAGCCGGCAACGCGATCGGCTGCCGTTGTCCGTTCAAGTAAAGGGGAGTTTAACGCAACAAAACCTTCTAATTACTCGTATAGAAAAGGACAATGCTTTTGCGGAGGAGGTAATAAATGAAGAATCAATTTAAAAGTAGAGTTATTGTTATTTTAATAATAATAACTTGTTGCATTCTCTTACTTTTATTTTGGTGGTTATATAATATGGTGGATACTCCAAATTCAATGGATCCGTGACCGATTGTTTATTTAAACTAACTTATTAAGCTACGGGTTTCTTTTCCTCAACATGGTAACGATGATACGCTCGGACGCTGCTAAGTTTGTAGGTTTTGAGCAGATCTGGGATCAAACGTACAAACAGATCGAACCCTCACGATGATTACCGTGGAGTTCTCAGAGCAATCCCGCGAAAGCTGACAGCGTGGACTACATGAGCTTCCTGGAGATGTCTACGCCTATAACTAAATGATTAAAAGTAATGTTTTCAATGAGTTGATTTTGCTTATCTTGTGTTTTTAAACTTCATAGTAGAGCGACCTCCTGATGGGCTTTTGAGGCAATTCACTAATTCTGTTTCACGGCATTACCATCCAAGTAAACGCCGTAAGACAAACTCTCGATATACTTCAGTTGCTCCTCTTCATAGTTGGAGTCGTTCTTCAAAATCCGGTCATCTTCAATGTAATAGGGATAGAAGCCCATATCAATCCGCCCGTCATGCAGCGATAACTTCAATAATCCTGTGTCCGCATTGGGACCTGCCACGTGGTCGGGGAACAGGAAGTTGCCGATGGAATAAGCGATTGGTTTCCCTTTGTAATATTCGAAGCCCTGAAGAACGTGCGGATGACTGCCGATGATGGCGTCGGCTCCTGCATCAATCATCTTCTTAGCGAAATCCCTCTGCCATTTCTCCGGACGATTGTTCTGCTCGACCCCCCAATGCATATAGACGATAAAATAGTCGCTATCGGCAGATTGCTCGCGGATGGCCTTCAGGACTTTCTTCTGATTGTAAGCTCCGGCCACGCCTGGCCGGTCTTTGGCGGCATTCCATGAAACCAACGGTATGAACCTAGTGAAGGCCGCGATCTTTACCCTATTTCCATCTAAAATGACTGTCTTCGCCTGAAAGGCTTCTTCTTCGTTCTTCCCCGCCCCCGTATGAGTCAGGCCGACATCTTCTAAGTTCCTGATCGTATCCATGAGTCCTTCCGGAAGGTAATCTAGCACGTGGTTATTGGCCAGCGACACCATATCGAAACCGGCATTCCGAAGACCACCGAGCGAAGCAGGATCGGCATTGAAATTATAAGTCTGACTAGTATCTTTAACAGTTGCACTCGTTACGGCCGTCTCAAGATTAACGACCGCCCAGTCGGCAGCCTGGACCTGTTCCTTGACTTGCAGGAACGGATCGTCCACTCCCCGTTCGCGCATGGCTTCCTTAACGGAATCATCCATCATTACATCCCCGGCGAACACGATGCTAATATCCTTCTTATCTCCACTCGAATGATATGTATTCTCCGTATCTAGGGCATAACTTTCAGAATTAATGCGGCTTGCCCAGATATCACCGAATAGTTTGGCACGAAGTAACAAACCTGAACCAACCACAACCGAAAGTAATAAGGCTATCCAAATTCTTTTTTTCATGACTCACGACCTTTCGCGACTTTTTTGCATCAAACGATAAACGTTCGAAGTGTAGTCAAATTCTTTTTGTCGATATGAAATACGAACAATTCTTCTTGCTATTCACTTCCATGGCGAATGGCATGCGTTTCCTCCTTGTTTGTTACATTAGAATAGAGAGTACTTATAAAATAAAAGGTAGGTTAGAATTTAAATTTCTCTTAAACTGTCGGGAGGGAGGAGCGTCGCCTCTTCCTATTGCGGAAGCAAGACTATACTTCTTGGTACGAGACGCACCCGCAGCCAAAGGACGGCTTAGCCGGTTCTTGTGGCTGCCTGATGATTCGAATATGATGGAAGGAGGACGTTTTAAGTAGATCGAACTAAGGAGGCAAAGATGAAGGAAGCCGCTTTTGATATGAAGTTATTTGAGAGCTACAAGCCCGGGTTAACCTCGTATTGTTATCGAATGTTGGGATCCATTGATGATGCGGACGATGCTGTACAGGAAACCTATATCCGGGCATGGCAGAGCTGGGATCGATTCAGACAGGACTCATCTATTAAAACATGGATCTACCGCATAGCATCGAACTTATGCCTGGACAAGCTGAGGCAAGCGAAGCGCCGTACGCTCCCCGTTGACCTGTCCGACCCGGCGGTCAAGATTGTCGAACCGAACGAAACGCTGCCAGACTCGTCCTGGATTTGGCCTTCACCCGAATTTGGAGGAAATCCGGAAGATGCATTCGTTCGCAAGGATACCCTTCAGCTTTGCTTTATCGCACTCTTGCAAAGCTTGCCGCCTCGTCAACGCGCGGTTCTTATTCTGAAGGATGTCTTTGAATGGTCTTCGAAACAAATTGCGGAAACGTTGGGAATGTCCCCGGCAGCTGCGAACAGCGCACTGCAACGAGCCAGGGAGACGATGGATCGAACGAGGCTTCGTTCCGACGAATTTAGCAGGATGGATGTCAATCCCGACCAGAATCTTCTCTCGCGGTATGTGGAAGCGTTTGAGCAATTCGATATCCAAGCGCTTGTGTCGTTGTTTCATGAGGAAGGTTGTATGTCCATGCCGCCTTTCGCCATGTGGATAAGCGGGCAAGAAGATTTGTCCGCGTTTTTTGCGCTTACACGCTGGCATTGCGAGGGGTCTAAATTTTTGCCAACTACAGTAAATGGCGGTTATCCCGCTCTTGCGCAGTATGTGCCGGGTAAGGAGGCATCCGTCCTGGTGCCTTGGGGCATTCACGTGATTGAAGTAAAAGATAATCGGATATTCCATGTTCAAAATTTCATAAATGCAAAATTATTTTCCCGATTAGGGCTTCCGGAACAAATAGACCGATGAATTCGGAGATTGGCATTCGTCTATATTAGCGAGAAACAAAATTCCCGTAAAGAGGTGTCCTTCACAATGGAAACAAGTAATCCAACGAAAGTAACCGTAGAGACCATCGTTCAAGCCCCTGTAGAAAAAGTATGGAGCTATTGGACCGAGCCGGAACACATTACGAAGTGGAATCAACCTTCCGAGGAATGGCATGCGCCAAGAGCGGAGAACGACTTGCGGGCCGGCGGCGAATTCCTGACAAGGATGGAAGCGAAGGATGGCAGCATGGGTTTTGATTTTAGCGGAATTTACGACGAAGTGAAGCCGCATGAGAAGATCTCCTACACATTGGGAGACGGAAGGAAAGTGGACATTGCGTTCGTTGATCAAGGCGAGGCTACTAAGGTCATTGAAATCTTCGACGCCGAGAGCACTCACCCCGTTGAATTCCAACAGGCGGGTTGGCAAGCGATTATGGATAGTTTCAAACGATATACTGAAGCATCATAAGAATAAATCGAGGCGCTCATTAGTACGCCTTTTTCAACATACAGGATAGTATATGACTAGGTCCTACTTCACTATATTTCACAAAACGAAACGCGCTTTGCCACCAAAAGACGGCAGAGCGCTTTTCGCTTTGGATGAAAGTGCAATCGATCTCCATTTGTTCCGTTCTCAATCCATTGTTGTTATTGTGCTCTATCGTCAAACGATAGTATCACGACAAGACGGCAACCGGTCGTGCGATCGGTTGCCTGTATAACTCTATCATCGTTATCCATAACAGCATGTACTTCAAGATCCAAATAATCTGTTTAATATTGGTTGTTATCTTTTATTTTCAGGTATAAAAGTGTAGATTTCCTCTGTTAAGCAAGGTGAGGAATAAAGATGTTAACGATTGAGCGATATGTGACGCTGTACGGACGGTTAGCGAGTGAGGTTGGAGCTGGGGCAGCAGCGGAGGCATCACTGAAACAAATAGCTGAGGTGTTGTATTGTACGGAACGAAATGCAAAGCTTGTTCTCCGCAAACTGTCAGAGGAAGGCTACATCGAGTGGAAGGCAGGAAGAGGCAGGGGCAACCGCTCACAGATTACCTTCCGGGAGGACCGGGAGAAGCTGCTTCTGAATCTTTCGCGTCAATATGATGACCCTGGATTTGGCAGAATGTATCTTTTCATTTGATGCGCATATGATTCAGCAGATCTGTGATAGACTTGTCGTGCTGGAGGAGAATACGGGCAGAATATTGCCCGGTATCGCCCATGTTGCAAGGAGTATGACACCTATTATTGATAGGTCATTGTTTGGAGGAGTGAAGTGAACTATGTATCATACTTCGCCGGATAAAACGGCGCTAAAATGAAACGGTGGCCCAAGAATACCATAGCGGCGGGGCATCGGCATTCCGTTGCTCTCCTTTCGGACGGTACGGTAATAGCTGTGGGGGATAATAAATTTGGCCAATGCAATGTAAGCGGCTGGCGAGATATGAAATCGGTAGCGGCTGGCAATGTTCATAGGGCGACGAATACAGGGAACTCGCATACGATCGGACTTGCGTCTGACGGCATGGTATCAGCAGTAGGTTGGAATAAGCATAACCAATGCGATGTAAACGATTGGCGCGGTATTGTAGCGATAACGGCCGGTTGGCGCCGTTCCGTCGGACTGAGATCGGATGGCACTGTGGTGGCTGCAGGTAGAACTCATGAAGGGCAATGTGATGTGGGCCGTTGGCATGACATTGTGGCGATAACGGCGGGTGACTGGCACACCGTCGGGCTTCAATCAGATGGCACGGTGACAAGTGTTGTTAATAATCGGTATGGCCAATGTAATGTGAGCGACTGGTACGACATAGTGGCTATAGCAGCGGGCTACCTGCATACCGGCGGTCTAAAATCGGACGGTACGTTGACGGCGGCGGGATGGAATAAGCATCAGCAATGCGATGTAAGTAACTGGCGAGGTATAACGGCAATTGCGGCGGGTAGTTATCATACCATTGGTCTAAAATCGGACGGTACGGTGACGGCGGCGGGTTCGAATGAGCATGGCCAATGCAATGTATGCAGCTGGCGTGATATTGTGGCAGTAGCGGCGGGAAGCGCGCATACTCTCGGCCTTAAATCGGATGGCACAATGGTTGCTGTCGGTGACAATGCATATGGCCAATGCAATATAAACGGTTGGAGTGGCATCCAACTGCCCTTTGATGGGAGAGATAATTCATTCAGCTAAAACTAAACGGGAGACGATAGCTTAGTAAAGACAGTGCGCAGCCGGTCATTATGACCGGCTGCTAATGGTTAAATGCAACATTGTGATAATAGCTTCCGTATTATGGTTTAGAGGAGGTATATAGGATAGTTGATGATTATTTTTATGTTACCAATCTATGTCGTCCTAATTTGGAGCTATTTTGAACCCAGGGAAAGTCTTATGTGGGGGAGAAGATGGATGTATGATGAAGAACCAGAACTATCAGGAAAAGCAATACGTTATACCAAGATAGCTACGTTGGTGAGCATTATTTTTATTACGCTTCTTATTGTAGTTTATTTCATAGCAGCCAATAACTGATATAAAAGGATTGGTTTAATGAAGAAGATAGTTCTCTCTTTTCTATTACTAGTAATTCTTTGTTCATGTAGCAGTCAGTTTAATAAAGAAACATGGTTAGAAGAACCAGATAAGAGAAATGACATGGTGCATAGCTTGATAAAAATGTACGAACTTAAAGGAATGACTGAAACCGAAATTATTGACTTACTTGGAGAACCCGCAGAAAAACGAGAGGAACCTTCTCGACAGTTTGTTTATTACTTAGGGAGAGCAGGATTAGGAGTAGATGATAGTTTGATGAGACTTAATTTTAATAAGAATGGTGAACTTGAAAGTCATGAGGTAAGCCATGATTAGTATTAATTCTTTAAACTAATGAGTAACTATAGTTTAATCAAAAAGCTGCAGTAGATCAGAGATCCGCTGCAGCTTTTGTTGAAGTAAAGGGCAGAATAGTTCCAAAATATGGTAGTATAGTAGACTGATAGCAAGTAGAGGGAAAATCACTATAACTAAGCGAAACAAAAATAGTAGGTGCTGAGGAGCTAATGGTAATGGTCCCAAAACTAGATTAATTGGAGGTTGTAAATGAAAAAGCGATATTGGCTGATTCCCCTCCTGATTCTTGCTGTACCCGCACTGCTGATCGTTCTGTTCTTTCGCCTCCTGGATTCAGTTTACCCGGAACCGCCAAAATCGACTGTGAAGTATGCTGAATTTCCCTTACATGCGGTATACATATTGAACGGTCAGCGCCACGAATTGAGGGACACAATAATTGGTGAGTATGGCGGGACAGGTTGGAACGAAGGGAATGGGAAATTCCGCAAGTGGAAGCTAAGTCTTAAAAGCAGCGGAGAAGATCAATTGACCATTGTCAAATCGAAAGAAGGAGACGTGGAAATTGAGATCTTTTTTAGCTTAGGCCACGCTGAATATCTTATGGGAGATCCTGATAAGGATCGGAACTACACACAGAACTACCCGAGCGGTGCCTTGATATCAAAAAAAGAAGGCGGCATGACTAACACGAGTTTGTTCACATCAGGTGAACTGACAGAGAAGTATAATATACGTATCCTTGAGTGGGAAACGGGTCCGCCTATTCAAAATCATTTTGAAGCAGAAAACTGAGACTTATATGAAAATCTATTCAGCCAAACCCTGTTCAATTGATTATGGTCGAGCTAGAAAAATTTATGAAATACAGGGAGTAGTTTGCCGCCGCAGCTGTTTTACCAATCGTCCTGTATAATCAAAATGAAATTATCCTTTGCAGGAGGAAAAATGATGTGGATTATTTTTCCTGAAATGTGGAGAAGTGTTCATATTAATAAGCTAAGGAACGGAGTCAGGGTACTTTATGGAGGGCTCAGGAAAGGTTGCAACAGCTGAGGTAATTGAGATTCTTGAACTTCATTCAAACTCAGAGTCGCTATTTTAACGGGGAACGTTAGTTCAGAGCCCATTCAGGAGCAGCTCGCCACCACGGCAGTCTGCTCTTTTTGTCAGTAAGCTGTTGGACTGTTTAGCGCAACAAATGTACTGTTACAACGTATAAAAAGTGATTCCATATTTAGGGATATCAATGGAGATGGTGAGAAATTTCAGAAGAAAATTTGAGAACATTAAATCTGTTCCATTAAGATAAATTCGTATAATTTAGGGGTGCTTTTATGAATAAATATGGATTCATATTTTTTATTGCGATTCTATTATTAATATCAGGATGCCAAAAGAATGATTCTAACGACGAATTAGTTAAAGCTCAGAATAACGTTAATGTAATAGCTTCTTCATTTAAGATCCCTACTTTGGATGGATATGAAGTTAGTTCAATACGACATATCTTCCCTCCGAAGGACAAACAAGGCATTTTTATTGGGGATAAACAAGACGTTATAGTCACGTACACCAAGAACAAAGGCAAAATGGAGAAGACTTCAAATGAACAGAATGAACAGAAAGTGTCCCCTGAAACAGAAGTTTTATATGGACCTTATCAAGGAGATACAATCATCGAAATAACACATAGTAATTTACAAAATGATTTAGACAATAGCGGAACAATTGTAGTAGCCGAAGAACTAGTTAAAAGAGCAAAAGTTGGTGAACATACATTTTTAGTTTTTAACACAGCCAAAGGTTCAATCACGATGAATTTCAACAACTTGGACGATGATAATAGCCTAAGCATTGCTCAGCAAGTAATAAAGGAAAATAAATAAGATAGCTACGTAACAATTTCTTTAACTAACGGTGAACATTAGTTGAACGGATCATGCGGTTACTCAAGCAGCAATAACAGAAGTCGATAGAAGAGGGTTTAAATGTTCCACATAGAGGATTTAGTTCCAAAAGATAAATTTGACATGGAAACAATAAATAAGTTAAGAATTATTGCTCTTGGTGATCTTCAGCCCATAATGGAAAAACTGTTCGAATGGATTCAAGATTGTAACTAAGTTAAAAAGGAAATCGGACCAGACTTATTAAGAGTATTTATGAGTCCTACTAAGAATGAAAAACTATGTGAAATTGATTTAGCGGTTAGAGAAATATATAAGAATTAAATTGAGAAGCTAAGCTAACGGTAAACGATAGTTTATCATTGGAGGATCTCATGAAATTAATGCACTGGTGTTTCGATGATGACCCCCGGGGTCCATTAGATGAATGGAATTGGGTGGAGATAACCATGACTTTTGAAAATGGAAGCAAACGGTGGAGTATTTTGTATACCCCTGACAGGCTAAAAAATAGTCTTTCCCGAATGAATATAGACCCTCCAGGTTTGTTCATCAAACATATGATAATTGTACGGAGTTATGATGAAAGCGATATTGAGCGAACATTAAGGTTTTTAGAGAGTGAAAATGAGTTGCTCAATGCATCAAAACCACTGAACTAGCGGGAAACGACACCACAGAAGGAGACAGTCATGGCAACTAGGGTTTATCTATTTTTAGAGGAGAATGATTTCAAGTTAGAGGCATGGGAGGGTGCAAGATCAGAATTCAAGCGTTGTGTTGAAAACCACCGAATAACCGTTAGTTCAGGTCGCAATATGAACCACGCCAGTATAGAAGTTCAGTGCGGTGGCAGTATAGATCTCGCCTTAAAGTTTAATATAAGTGATCTGAAGCAGGAAAAATCGTCTATGCTTGCGTCTATGGAGCAAAGCGTTGTAGTGGACATAGAAGATAATGATTTTGACTATTGGGATCAGATCCCACCATTCGGGGTAGTAGAACTATACGATATTGAGCTTGAGCGAGGAAAGAAGGCAACGGAACCGGAAGTCGAGGCTTTTGTTACGTTAATATATAATTTTCTACTTAAACATTTTATGATGTTTGCCTTCAGAGAAAGCGAAATTGAGTCCGTTCGTTCATACATTTTTGATTGGAGTAGTTGTATAAAGACATTTAGTCATGATGGTGAAACTGGTTATAGAGTAAGTAAATTCGGTTAAACGGTAGTGTGGGATGGAATTTGAAATTATTAATCAATATCCCACAATTGGCTATTCAACTATTGCGCGAAGGTTATAAATGCGATATTACCGCCTATAATGCAGGTGAAATTACAGGGACAATTACACGCCGCTTAGTCGCAATTGTAGAACGACAATTTACTGGACGTACTATCAATCTTCGTAACGGACATGGTACTATCTAAAGCTCTGGGAGATAACTTAGACTCTGCAGACAAAGCAAAAGGTTCCCCATTTAAAATGGGTGGACTTTTTTTATTTATTGGGCTAATTGGATACAACTTGCGTTACAAAAACGAATAACACATGGGCACAGTTGACTCGGCTGGGGGAGATGGGAATCACTGTTTAAAGAGTGTACATGAGAACCATAATAGGGGTCATACTGATAGATATAAGCTTCATGGTAGAATCAATAGATCTATTGGGTTAATTAGTATGTTGATAACTCATGAACTTAAGCAGCAGCCGGTCAGACTTTTTTCTTTCGTCCATGGCTGCTGCTGTTTTATTTTTTAGAAGTCATGGCAGTTGATTGTTCATGAAGAAGAATTGGCCGGTTGGCCCGTCCGCGGGCAGCGAAGCCAGCATTACGCTAGTCTTGCTGCCTTCCGCAGCGTCGATTTCGACGTATTGGCCGCCAATTTCGGTCTTAAGCTGGTGAAAATAGTTTACTAGATAACTTGACAACATTAGAATGAATCCTTATTATGAGAACGATTGATCTAATAACCTGCGCAGGTATTTAAACATAATCATGAACGATGAGGAGGCTAAACGATGTCGAAGTTGAATATCGGAATCATTTTAGGTAGCACGCGCCAAGGCCGCTTAAGCCCGCAGGTCGGAGAATGGGTAAAAAAAGTCGCCGATGGTCGTAACGATGCGAACTATGAAATCGTGGATATCGTTGATTATAAGCTTCCTTTTTTTGGTGAAGCCGACGCAACCGAGCAAGCAAAGGCGTGGAACGAGAAGCTATTCGCCCTTGACGGCTTCGTATTTATTGCACAGGAGTACAATCACAGCATCACCGGAGCCCTAAAGAATGCTATCGATTACGCACGGGAGGCATGGAATAACAAAGCGGCCGGGATTGTAAGCTACGGTTCCGTAGGCGGTGCTCGTGCCGCCGAGCATCTTCGCGGCATTTTGGGAGAAGTATCGGTAGCGGACGTTCGCGTTCAGGTTGCTTTATCCCTCTTCACCGATTTCGAAAACATGTCGGTCTTCAAGCCGGCGGATCTGCATCTAACGAACTTGAACGCTATGCTCGATCAGGTGATTGCCTGGAGCGGCGCGCTTAAGACGATTCGCTAATTAAACGAACAAACGCCTCTTTCCCGTAACTGCGGGGTTGAGGCGTTTTTTTCGACTAGGTCATGATAAAGCTATATAGGAGACTTCATTACGTGCATGTCGTTTGCCAATCAAGATTTAGTTGAATCACAACAGGGAGATCTGATGCGCCAATCGACGAAACAGCGATACTGACCGATGACTCCATGAACTAAGCAAATGCGGATCAAAGCTTAAATAATTTAATCATAATGTGTCGTGAGCGATTGGAAAGTTTAAGGAGGAAAAGTGAAAATGATAAATAAAAAGGAAGCCATCTTAGAGAACATGATCCAAACGTTTGAACGTTTGAGCAGTAACAGTCCTTTGGTGAGTTTTTCTCGTAATGAAAACTGCGCAAGAATCGAAACGGAGTTGCCCTTAACGATTTTCAATCGCGTATTCGATTATAAAGCACCTAATAACGATAAGATCGATGCGACCGGGCAGGTGAAATCCATTATCGATTCGTATCGAGAACGTGGTGTAAAATGCGTCTGGCATACATATTCCCATACGCAGGACGAAATCGTTACCGAAACACTGAAATCTAACGGATTCATACTGGGCGGTACCATGTCCGGTATGGCGGTTCACCTTGAAGTAAAAGTGATTAACCAATCTAATGTGCCAGGATTGAGAATCGTAACCGTTCATACGGATGAAGAGCTTGAGATGTTCAAACGAGTGTTTGTGGCAGAATATGGTCTGCCGGACGAATTGGCCAATGCATTTACCGAAGTATTTGCATATGATCCGGAAGGACAAATGAAGTATTTTCTGGCTTATTTGAATGACGTACCGGTAGGAACGGCCATGACGTTCAGCACAGGCGAAGTGACAGGCATATATACGGTTGCAACATTAAAGGAATTCCGTACAAGAGGTGTCGGCGGCGCGCTTGTAGGTCATGCTTTGCACGACATGCAAGTCGCGGGAGCAACGTTAGCCATTTTACAGGCTAGTTCCATGGGACAGACCATTTACCGCAAACATGGATTTGAGGAAGAGCTGACCATAAATTTATTCGTATGAGGAACATGAAGGATTGCAACTCTAAAGCATTGAAGCTTGAGAATTTCCCTAAAGAGAAGAGTTCCTGTTTTTTGGAGGGTAATAATAAAAACCATCATCTTACTACGGTGATGGTTTTTATTACAGCTGTGATTCCGTGTGTGAATCCGTGTCAACGATCATTTTCGAACATTCTTTATACATCAAGTATCGCTATGGAAGCATCTGCTACTTGATGCAGCCTCTTTTTATCCGTGAATGTTCGAGCTAATACTCTTAATCCAATCATTGTAGTCTGCAAACTAGCTGCAAGTATTTTTGTATCCTTATCACTCTGAATCTCACCAGACTGCTGACCTTTTTGAATGAGACTTACCAGAATTTTCTCCTCGTTATTAAAACCTTCGTTTGTCATTTCACGAACCTCCGGATCCCTCAGACCCAGTTCGGTCGCAGAATTCACAAATAAGCAGCCTAACGGACGATCGTCGTTCACTTCAATCAAATAATCAAAGATGAAGCGTATGGCTTGTTTCGCCGTACGACCGCGACTTACTTCTGCCTTAATCGTTGCGTTAGTTTGTATATCGTACTGTTCCATCGTCTTTACAAAGAGGCTATGCTTATCGCCAAAAGTATCATACAGGCTTCTGCGATGTATACCCATATGCGTAACAAGGTCCTGAAGAGAGGTTTTTTCATAACCCTTTTCCCAGAATAAATGCATTGCCTTTAGAAGGACTTCTCTTTCATCAAATTCTTTACTTCTTGTCATCGTTTTCACCTCTTTAGAATGATTTTATCATACGAGAATAATCGGTAAAAGATAAATCATGAACAAATTTCATGCAATTTATTTCTGATTAATCCTTTCAAGCCAAACGAATCAAGGTTTAAGAAAGTGAAAATTTTAAAATTTTGTAAACTTAGAATGACTAACCGGAAGAAATTATGAAATATTAAGTTTGCATTAGATACGTTGACAAAACGTTGAAGGAGTTCTTACTATGAGAATGATTGATCTCATTACTGCGCAGGTGAAAAATGGACAACAAAGAGAAGACCGGGAGTAATAATGGGTAACAAAGCTAAGCAGGTGTGATGCGCCTGAAGTCTGACAATAATAATACGTCGTTTTCCTTACCTACATTAATTCCATCTTGGCAGGAGTGAGGAACCCCAGAATCATTATCGGGTAATCATATTTATAAGTGAGGGATAAACAATGACTGCTGAGAAGATCAAGCAAAACATGATTAATATTATGGGACAAATGTCAAATAACAGCCCCCGTATCGATCTGGAACGGACACAGCAGGTAATCCGGAACGAATCGGATATCTCTCATCCTCTGTACAACCGCGTCATTGCTTATGAAGGAATGCTGTCAGGAAACGCCTTGGACGATATTGGGAGGGTGGCGGATTATTACCGTGCACGTTCGGTCCCATTCACCTGGCTGACCTGGTCTCAGGACGACAATGTCGCCGATTTGACGCAGGCGCTGGAGGCGATCGGGCTGAAAAAGGTCGACGATATGTCCGGCATGTCGATGTCCCTGACCGATTGGACATACGATGCACCCGCGATACCGGGCCTCGTTATTGAACCGATCCGAACTCCGTCGGAAATGAACTGGTTTAAGGATATCGTACTGCCTGTGTTTGATTTGAAGGAAGTGGCAGGCGATGTCTTCGTGCAGGTCTGCGAAGCTGCGGCTTTCTGCGAGAACGCACTATTCCGGCATTATGTCGGCTTTATGGACGGCGAGCCCGCTGCTGCGGTGACTGCGTTCCACGACGGGGAGACGATCGGCATCTACAACGTGGCCACGTTGGAAGCCTATCGGCGTAGAGGCCTCGGCAGCGCATTGACGGCGCATGCTGTGCTCGAAGGACAGGCTGCCGGCGGACAGCTTGCCGTTCTGCAGTCGAGCAACATGGGGAAAGGCGTGTATCAGTCGATCGGATTTAGCGACAATATTGTGATTGGTGTCTACTTGGGGTAACATATTTCGGCGCTCAACCGGACATTCACTCAAGTAGAAGAGAGATTGATTGAGCCAAAGAACTCAATTAATTAGTACATTTATTTGATACCAACTTATTGCACTAACCAAGAACAATAGTTCAAAACATCACGACAGTAGCTGGAGATTGAAATTGAACTGCACCACAATTGTTAGACACGACTAACAATTGTGGTGCGGTTTTTTTGCCTTATTACATTATAGAATTTGATGGTTTTGAAAAAAACTATACAGCTTACTCCAAGGCATATAAACTAGACGTACTACTATATGAACGACAATGGGACGTCTCCAAATGAGGCAGTTATCAATTTCAATAACTCATCCCCTGAAACGAAGCATGTCAATAAATCGTTATACAGAATAAATGAAGATACGGAGGTGTTCTGATGGATTTGCTGAAAGGCATTGGAAAGCTGGCGGGCGATTTCACAGGCAGAGTACTTGGAGGTACGGTGCGTGTTGCCGGGGAACTCGTTCATAGTGATTACATTAAAGAGATCGGTAATGATGTGGAAAGAGTAACGGCAAAGACAGGTGAACTAGCAGGTCAAGCAGCGAGTGGTGTATGGGATGTTGGCGCCGGTTTAATATCGGCGGATAAACGGCAGGCGAAGAACGGATTTGATGATCTTGGAGATGCGGTCACGACTACGGTTAGAGGTGCTGGCCAAGGAATCGAATACGTAGTCGAAAGCGGAAAAGATGTTGTGACGGGCCTTAAGGAGAACGATAAGCAACTGATTAAAGATGGCGCCAAGAAACTTGGTAAAGCAGCTGCTGTATCCATCATTGCTGTCGGTGTAATCGATATAGTCGATGGTCCGGACGGAATGGATACGTCAGAGACAACCTAATAACTTAATGAAAATCAAAACGGCAGCTGACGGCTGCCGCTTTTTTTTATGTAATCGAAAAAGCCGTGCCCATAAACTGCTCGAGTTATTAAAACTAAACGGCAAAATAGTTACAATATGTGGTAAAATAGTAGGATGGAAATTACGATAGAATAGGGGAGGCACATCATGAATCTAAGACTGGGACTGGAGCCGCGGGAGTTTGTGGCCTTCGCCGAGGCTGCGACCGTAGTGGGCGCATCGAAGGAGGATGTACATGAGTAAATGGATGCTCGGCTTGAACTTCGTTTCGGCGCTCGGGTCCGGTTTGATCGCGGGCATTTTCTTCGCCTTTTCGGCCTTCGTTATGGTCTCGCTGGCCCGCATCCCATCGGAGAAGGGCATCACCGCGATGCAATCAATTAATGCCACGATTTTGAGGACGCTGTTCAGCTTTGTATTTATGGGGACAGCCCTGTTCACGGTGCTGCTTGGTATTGGCTCGTTCTTAAAGCTTGGCGCGCCTGGTACTTTCTACGTTCTGACAGGCAGCCTGCTCTATTTTATCGGCTCCTTCCTGGTGACGATCTTCTTCAATGTTCCGCTCAACGACGCGCTGGCAGCCGTAAATCCCGAAAGCTCCGAAGGTGCGAGGGTCTGGCAGAATTATTTGTCCCGCTGGACGGTCTGGAATCACGTACGGACGATTGCTTCTCTGGCGTCCATGGCTTGCTTTGTCCTCGCGATGAGCAAATAAACGAACAGGAAGCGATAGTTAAATAAATAGAAGGTAGATGTTTATAAATTTTTATAATGGTTAGACTATAAAAATAACTATCGATTGTGTTTAACTGATATTCATGACTAAACTGTGAAAGTCGGACCGTTTGAAGGTGCTGACAAAGAATATACATTAGATCAACGATAAATAAACCGCCAGGGCATTGTGCCCTGGCGGTTTTACTTATGCCCGAGCGGCTCCGGTATCCTTAGACGAAATAACTTTAAACGTATGGCCTTTCCAACGATAGGTGGACTATAAAAGCGGCTTGCTGTTCGTGGAGGAATGAATGCCAGCTGATCGTCGGATCTGAGTCAAGACAAGTGGCTACTGTAGAAATAAGTTTCTGGACATGGAGCGAACAGGGACTCGGGTTAAATTCCAGAAAATAAGGGAAAAATAGTGGGGCTTTACGATTTTAAGCCTATGGAGTGTGACCTTCCTTGTTCGACTTTTTTCACAAACATGAGACCTTAACAGCCGTTGAATGGGCTATGCGTGCCGTCGTAGGCTATTTCTTTCTGCTCATCGTAACCAAGTTGCTCGGGCAGCGTTCCATCTCCCAGCTGAGATTTCTGGACTTCATTATTGCGCTCATACTTGGCAACATTATTGCCCACCCTCTTTCCGACGAAGGATTGTCGCTCACAGGCTCCATGATCACCACGATTGTTCTTGTAATCCTATACATGATCACTTCATGGCTCGGTTTAAAATGGAACTTCCTGAAGCATTATCTCGACCCAGCCCCGATGAAGCTGATTCAGCACGGCAAGATTATCATGAAAAATTTAGGCAAAGCCCGCATTTCGGTCGATCACCTTTTCTCGGAGCTGCGCAAGCAGCAAATTGAAGATATCCAGAAAGTTGCGCTTGCCCTCTGGGAGCCGGGAGGAACGATCTCCTTCTTCCTTGAGACTCAGTATCAAACCGTCACGCCGAAAGACTTGAAGATCCCGATCTCCCCATTCTCGTTGGTCAAGCCCATTGTCGTGGAAGGAACCACGAACAGCGCAATGTTAATGGAGCAGGGGAAAAATGAAGCATGGCTGGCGATGCAGATTCAACAAGCAAATCTGGATATCAAGGATGTTGTACTGGCGACCATCGACGATCAGCAACAACTGCGCATATATACCGAATCGGATACGAACGGACAAAACGAGCTGCCTCCTAGTTGAGGAGAGCTCGTTTTTTTGTCTTTGAGCGACTCCAAGACCCGCCAGAGCAGAGAGTCTGCGCAGGCGGGTCTTATCTAGTCGCAATGTTGACCGCGCTTGCTAGTATCGGGACTACAGCTTAATCGGGCGTGGTTTTTGCTTGCCGCTGCCGTGCGGCAGAGCGTTATCAACAGAGGGCTTCGCTTGCCCACCTGCAAGTGTAGCGTTGACCTCTCCGCCCAGAATGACAATATTGGAGCTGATGTACAGCCAGATCAGCAGGATGATAATGCCGCCAATGCTTCCGTACGTTTTGGAATAGTTGCCAAAGTTGTTAATATAGAACTGAAACAGCAACGAGGATGCAATCCAGCCAAAGGTCGCAAACAGGGCTCCCGGAACGGCTGCTTTGAAACGAATTTTGCAGTTGGGTACAATCCAGTAGAGCAGCGAAAAAACAACAATCATGAACGAAATGGGAAAGACGTATTTCAATGTGCCCCAGATAAGTCCGAAGCCTACCGGGGAATCAAACCAATCAAATAGAAATTCACCGATCACCTCTCCAAAAATAAGCAATACTATCGCCAGCAAAATGGCAAGGGCTAACACAACGGTCGCCGCAAGCGAGATCGCTCTCACTTTCCAGAACGGGCGGTTTTCTTCGACATCATAGGCTTTATTAACGCCCTTAATGACCGCATTGACACCATTTGACGCTGACCAGAGTGTAGCGATCATACCGATCGATAGCAGCGTACCCCTGCTGTTGTTCGTTACCTCCTGCAGAATATTTTGAACCGCTTCACCCGTTTGCTCCGGCAGGAGACGAATAAGCTCAGCGACGACACTGTCTCCTGACAACCGGACAAAACTCATCAAGCTCACCACAAAAATAAGAAACGGAAAAAACGACAAAATAAAATAATACGTAAGCTGCGCCCCTAGAGCAGGAACATCATCATCACGAAAACGGCTGTACAGATTTTTGGAAAATGGAAGAATCTTTGAAACTCGGTTCATTGCCCTCACTCCTCTTATTTAGAAGGTAAACAGGAGAAGCCTACCTTTAAACAGGAACTGGCATCAAAAACTTGGCTCAATTCACATGGGGAAGTAGTCAAGGTTTCTCCAAGCGCTTGCTTTTTCATCTGTCCATCCATATATTGTATTTATAGATAAATAAACTTTGTTTACAGGAGAAGAGAATAAGATGACATCCAAAACAACAGCGGCTTTGTTCAAGCCTTTTACAGAAGGTCAACTGAAGCTGGAAAATCGTATTGTCATGGCCCCTATGACCCGCGCCTTCTCGCCGAATGGCGTACCAGGTCCAGAAGTGGCAGGATATTACCGCCGGAGGGCGGAAAATGCCGTCGGCCTTATCATCACTGAAGGAACCGTCATTAATCATCCGGCTGCTGCTGCTGACCACGGCATACCTCATTTTTATGGGGAGGAAGCCCTGCAAGGATGGTCGCGTGTCGTCCAGGAAGTGCATCAAGCCGGTGGCAAAATTGCTCCGCAGATCTGGCATACCGGTACAGCCCGCGAGCGGAAAAAATTCCCGGATTCTAATGTCGATCCGATCGGGCCGTCGGGTCTGAGCTTAACCGGCGAGAAGGTATCTGAGCCGTTGACTGTCGAGGAGATTAGCGATCTTGTACAGGCTTATGCCGAGGCCGCAGCAAACGCGAAGCGTATCGGGTTTGATGCGGTAGAGATCCACGGTGCACACGGCTACCTCATTGACCAGTTTTTCTGGGACGTCACCAACAAGCGCACGGATAAGTATGGCGGCGACTTAGTTGGCCGTACCAGATTCGCGGTGGAGGTTATCGAGGCGGTGCGAGCAGCGGTTGGCCCCGACTTCCCAATTATCTTCCGCTTCTCTCAATGGAAACCGGTTAATTACAACGCCAAACTCGCAGCGAATCCCGAGGAGCTGGAGCAATTCCTCGCACCGCTGTCTGCCGCAGGCGTCGATATCTTCCATGCTTCCACGCGCCGCTTCTGGGAGCCTGAGTTCGAGGGATCAGACCTTAACCTGGCCGGCTGGACACGCAAACTGACCGGGAAGCCGACTATTACCGTCGGTTCCGTCGGCCTTGACTCTGTCTTCACTAGTCTGTTCGAGGAGGGCAAGGGCGGGCAATCTGCCGGCATCGATAACCTATTAGAGCGTTTGGAGCGCGGAGAATTCGACCTCGTTGCCGTCGGTCGTGCATTGCTGACTGACCCGGCCTGGGCGGCCAAGATCCGCGATGAGCGCACGGATGAGTTGCAGCCGTTCACGCGGGAGGCACTTGCTACGCTGAGCTGAACCTGGATTTGTCGGACGACAAGAACATATCTACAACCAAAGTCGCGTAAACCGCGACTTTTTTTATGTATACAAAGGGGACGCCTCTTTACTTATTAGAAACAATTTTGAAATCACTTTTCACTGCTAATGTCATGCTATGATAGGCTTGCAGTAAAGGAATACGACAATCGGATCAAAAGAGGTGTCATATGAAGGCTATCCTTAATCCTTGGTTGAAACTCAGAGAGGGAATTCACCAAGAAGACTATGACTTGATTAACAGACTCCAAGAACGGTGCATCCGCGAAGATCAGACGACGCTGAAGCTTGAGTTGGACTACAAGCTTGGCGCATATTCAGGAACAGACTGCGCGGGGATCCGCCAAATCAATGAATTCATGTACTTTGATGGACATGAGTTGATTGGCTATATCGGTATTTGTGAATTCGGCGGCGCAGATACACCGCTTGAAGTGAACGGCATGGTGCATCCAGAATACAGGCGCCAAGGAGTTTTTGGGACATTAAGCAGGCTGGTTATGGCAGAGTGGAGGCGCAGATCTCCCAAAAGTATGCTTCTCTTAAACGATCGGAAGTCAGTAATCGGGCAAACATTCATTCAAGGAACCGGAGCAAGGTACCATCATTCGGAGCATGAGATGTATCTTCAGAAGAATCGATCGGAGATACATAATGACTTAGAGGGCATTGTATTTCGGAAGGCGACAAATGCCGACGCGTGGGAGATTCACCGGCAGAATGCGATATATTTTGGTGGCAAACCGGGGGAAGAGACGACAAGTGATCTTATGGAAGGGATGATCCTGCCCGAGGAGGAAGAAAAGAGGGGTATGACCATCTATCTTGCAGAAGTTGACAATCAGGTTATCGGGAAAGTCCATATCCAACTGTCCCCCGGCATCGGGGGCATCTATGGTCTAGGCGTTTTGCCCGAGTATCGTGGTAAGGGATATGGAAGAGCGATAATCTTGAAAGCGATAGAGAAGTTAAAGGAAGCGAACGCAGGAGACATTATGCTGCAAGTGGCCGTTGAGAACGCCAATGCACTCATGCTTTATCAATCTTGCGGTTTTGTGGAGACCTCGACGATGGATTATTATGAGCTGAATTGACCCTGACCTCCCAAATGCATTTATATATTCCTTGACGGGAATATTCCATTAGTGGTATATTTTCTCCATAACCAATGAACGATCCAATAGGAGGGAAAACAAAGTGAATCAGGAAGTTACGGCCTACATTGAAAATCTGCCAAATTGGCAGGGTGATATTAGTTCGACCCTGCGGGACATGATTCTTGAGACGATTCCAGAAGCCGAAGAAAAAATCCAGTACAAGAAACCGCATTTTCTGAAAAATGGACATTATGCAGCGGTTATTTCGCCTTCAAAGGATGCCATTGCGTTCATGATCATGAATGCAAACGGCATCGATTTTCCGAAGGGATTCGAAGGACCAGCCGAGCGTAAGTGGATCAAATTGCGGGAAGGGGACACTCCGGATCTTACCCTGTTGTCTGGTCTTCTGAAGCAAACCTCCAGCACTCTGTAACAGTAATCACCGAGGTGAGCCAATGAATACGACAACTTCGCGGAACCCTTAACGGAATGGATAAATGGCTCGGATCGTTTCGAGGCATGTGGATAAAACGTTTTAACCGTTCCGATTATCTCATTCGCTTAAAAATACAAGTTTGTCCCTAAATCCCAAGGAGGTAATCTAATGAGCAACCCACAAGGACTTTTATTGAAACGTGAGTTTAACGCACCTCGTGAACTGGTATTTAAGGTGTGGACCGATCCGACGCATTTTGGCAATTGGTGGGGACCAAAGGGTTTCTCGCTTGAAGTGAGAAAGATGGACGTCCGTCCAGGCGGTATGTTCCTTGGCTGCCAGAAGTCTCCAGATGGGCAGCACGCCATGTGGGGCAAGTTCGTTTACCAGGAAGTGCAGCCGCCGGAGAAACTGGTATGGGTTCAATCCTTTTCCGATGAAGAAGGGAACACCGTACGCGCACCGTTTAATCCGAACTGGCCGCTTGAGATTCTGAATATTCTAACGCTTGAAGAGAACGAAGGAACGACGGTTTTGACTCTAGAAGGCGGACCACTCAATGCCTCTACTGAGGAACAGGAAGCATTCGACGCGATGGCACCGATGGTTGCACAAGGGTTCGAAGGCACGTTCGAGCAACTTGCCAATTACCTGGCTAGTCAACAGTAAGCAGAAACAAATCGGTGAGACGGAAGCCTCGGGGGAATTACTCCGAGGCATTTTCATTTGCTGCTATCATATTGCTGGAAGGCTTACTTTTTACATCGACAGGACGGCGATCAGCTAGTTTGGAACATAAATAAAATTAATAATCAACTAAGACCGAAAACTCCGATTAAAGATATCTCCTTTATTGATGTTAGAGAGAAACATAAATATAATTATGAAAAAGTATTTGAATTGAAAGACTTTCCTCAAATTTTGGTGTTTGAAAACAAAGAAATAGTGTTACGGACAAAAAATCCAAACGAACTCTATGTGTTCTACTATGATAAATTGAAGAACTAACGGTTTGAAAGAGGGCCTAGCCATGGGAATTAGGAATTATCTAATCGAAGGCATTTCAGGTACTGGCAAAACTACGGTCTGCAAAGAATTACAGCGGCGCGGCTACCATGCCATTAATGGTGATCGTGAATTGGCTTATCAAGGCGATCCAGAAACGGGTACACGGACGGATGGCGTCACGCATGAGCACCACATATGGCATATAGATAAAGTAAAAGCTTTGGTCGCCAGCCAGGATGAGCCGGTAACCTTTTTCTGCGGTGGTTCTAGGAACTTTTCGAAATTCATAGACCTATTTGACGGCGTGTTTGTCCTCGAGGTCGACCTTGACACATTAAACCGGCGGCTTGACAAGCGGCCGGAAGATGAGTGGGGCGGCAAGAAAACGGAACGGGAACTCATTAAGCGCTTGCACAAGACGAAAGAAGACATTCCGAAAAACGGAATGATTATCGACGCTACCGCACCGATCGCGTACGTCGTTGACGAGATCGTCCGTCAATGCGAAGGAAATAAACGCCAACGATAGTAGCGAACATACGGCGCTGATAGAAAACTTTGAATGAAAGCGAAATGGCGTGCCAATCGGCACGCCATTTCTTTGTTAATACCAAAAAATTCAGTGTTTATTTGCCGAGCAAGCCGGAACATCCAGCTGTCCTGCACCTTAACTATCTTGCTCACTCCAACTCCGGTAGATGCGGCGCACCTCACGGAACGACTGCTTCGGCTTGCGGTATTCGTTGACCAGCCCTTTGTTGTTGAAGCTGCGCGCACGGTCGCGGAAATGCCTGCCGTTGCTCTTCAGATCGCCGCGAATATCGGCAAACTGCCAGATATAGGTACCGCCGATTTTCGGATCGTCTCGGAATATGCCAAGTGCTTCGGTGACGATATGCGCCTGATAGTCTTCGCTGAACAACCGGGGCTCCCAGCCGACATCTCCGAATATCCCTGCACCGCCGAACTCGGTCATGAGTACCGGCTTGTCCCCAGCCCCCAATAATTCCGCCCTTGCGTGGAATTGCTGCAGCATGTTCTTAAATCCATCAACCTGTCCTTCGTACCAGCCATAATACTTATTGATGCCGATGACATCAAACAACGGCAGCAGCACATCCTCGAGCGGATGCATAGTGGCGTAGGTGATCAATCTGCTTGTATCGAGTGACTTAACCAGCTCAACCATTCTTTTGGTCATCTCATAAGCATCTTGCGTTCTCGAGTCTATCTCATTATGAACGGACCAGAATACAACGGAAGGGTGATGCTGATGCATGACAACCATCTCTTCCATCATCGTAAGCGCACGCTCCTGGAAAAGAGGTTCGCACACGGTCTCATTTGGCAGCATAGCTCCCCAAATCGGAATCTCGCTCCAGAAGATGATCCCGTTCTCATCAAGCAGGTCCAGCCAATAGGGACTTTGAGGATAGTGGGAGCCTCGAACGGTGTTACAGCCCATCTCAAGAATAATATCCAGATCCTTCTGCATGAGCTTGGGAGGGAAGGCAAAGCCCCATTCCGGATGCTCCTCATGACGGTTAATTCCTCTCAGATAGACCGGTGAACCATTGATATGGATGCGATGATGGCCTGTTTCAATCTTGCGGAATCCGATCCGCTCTATCTTGTCATCTTGTTCAATACAGGCCCTGAACGAATATAACTCAGGCTTACCAACATCCCACAGCCGGACATTCTTTCTATGAAGGTTCACTTCATAATTCGTCGATTGACCTGCCCCAACCTGAATTTGCCCGGAATAAATCTCTTGATCTTCATCTGTCAAAGTGAAGGCGGTGGTTAAATCCGTTTGCGAAAGGGAACTAATCCGCACTTGTACCTTCATGTCCACATCTGCTCCGGCTAGTTCATAGCCAATTGTAAACTTGTCTATATATAAATCAGGCAAAAACTGAAGCTCAACCGAGCGGATAATTCCTCCGTAATGGAACCAGTCGACATGCTCAGTCGGGATAGTCAAACGGTCCAGCTTGCTGTCTGTCCGGACAACCAGCTCATGATCTCCTTTCGATAAGGACGGAATAATAATTGCAAACGGAGTATAACCGCCGTAATGATAACCTAGATGTTGACCGTCGAGATAAACATCAGCATGACCTAATATGGCGTGAAAAATAATCCGGGCATGCTGCGTATCTTCTGTCCGCATCGTTTTCTTGTACCATGCGACACCTTCGTAATCGAATAAATGAAGCTCATTATTCCAGCAGGAAGGAACGTAGAGAGATTTCTCAGCATGTGGAAATCGCTCAAACCACTTATTCCGCAGGCCCGTATTTTCCGGATCCCTCACAAAGTCCCATGGTCCGTCCAACAGCGTTGTTTTACGAATCTGATGCTCCTGAAAAGTCCTGATCATGTAGATCCTCCTTAGGTTCATAGCCCGTTTGGTAATCGTCTGATAATATATGGATAATATAGCATGATGATTAGAGCATCTGAATGGAAGAATCCGATAAACACATGTATAATTCGAGCCTGTTTAGACTAGCAGACCTTAGGAGGATTACGGCCTTGGAAGACATAAGCCATGCAACCAAACATCTTGTTCTCCACATTCATTTCATCATAGATAAATTAACGTATCCCGGCTGGAAGGATATCCGCAATCTGGTTAATGTTCATAGCTTCTATTGGATTCATGAGGGGGAAGGGACATTCCTGACGAATACCGAGCATAAAGTGCAATCAGGGATGCTGGCCTATTTAAGGCCGGGACTGGAGATGTCCATGCGTTCGGAGCCGCATGCGCCGCTTCGGATGACGATGGTGCTTTTTGATTGCGCAGAGCTTGCTTATGATGCCGTATGGAAGGATGTTTCCCCGGTCAGCAAACTGAACTTTCCTTTCTTAAGTCAATATGGTCAGGAGCAGGCGGAGGAGCTTGATGTCTTGTTCAAGGGGATTTACGAGAGTTGGATCGCAAGAATGGCAGCGGGTCCCAGCGTCCCGGAATCGCAATTGCAGCTTCTGCTTAACCGGTTGCATCACTTAGAGATACCGGATTGGAATGTGGAAGAATCGGGAGCATTTGCGTCCTTTGAGAAGATCAAGCAAACGCTGGAGAGCCGTTATATAGAGAATTTGCGGATTGAACGTTTAGCGCAGGAATATACCATTTCTCCATCTTATCTGCGAAAGATGTTTCTCAAGTATACGGGGATGGGACCAAAAGAATATTTGAACCATATCCGCAACCAGCAAGCTTGCGGTTATCTCGTGTTTACGGATTATCCAATTAATCAAATTGCCAAACTATGCGGCTATTACGAGGAATATCATTTCAGCAAAATGTTCAAACAGCAGAATGGCCTGTCTCCTAGCAGCTATAGGGAGAAAAAGAGGGCGGAGAGCATCAGTGTAACGGATTAGCAGTCCTCTTGCAAAGCAACATTTAGATATATGTAAGCGTCTAATTTGTGTCTGAGATATTTTTCCAATAGAGGAGCTAAACGATGAGATTTAAAATGATGATGCTAATGATAACCTTAACAGTGCTCCTCACCGCATGTATGAATCAAGACAATGTGGAACAAACGAATATAAATGTTGATACAGAGACAGCAGAAATTAATAAGGAAGATCATTCAGTCAGAGCGATGGCAGCACATCAAGACGGTCAACTGATTATTCAACCTAAGAATCATGCGAGTGTTGCAACGCTTGGTGCTCCAAGCTGTTATGGTCTTGAATCGGATATCAGCTGGACAGGTGATTATGAAGCGATCTGGAAGCCGGCATCCGACAGGTCCACCAGTAAGGTCATGACATTCCCAAGCGATCTGGAGATCATTCAGCCAACGGATGCGGTGGTTAATCTGCAGATGATGACCATCGGGGATACTGATTTTTACACCTACTATCCACGGTATACCGATTGTCATGCATTAGATATTTATTTCTTCGGAGTGAAGAGCGGAGAGGCCTTCCCGATCTCGCTTGAACTAGAGGATGGGAAGCGTTTTACCGGCTTTGTACAGCATCCGCATTACCCGCTCCAGGTCGTTGACAATGAATTGGTCATCACGGGGGGAGAAGGTGCCGGGCAGGAGTTTATCCATGTGTATCATTTCAATTATGATGCCGGGCAGCAAGCATTTGTTCTGCAAAAGACGGATAATGTGACGCGGGAAGACCTCATGAAACAAACCGTTGATCCGTCAGGGGACATCCTGCAATGAATGGTAATCCATGACTTTCTATTAAAATCGGTAACGGGACGACGGAGGTGCTCGAGATGCGCATATTATCTATTTTGATTCTTGTAGTTTTGATCTTAACCGGATGTTCTACTAACTCAGATCAGACTTTTCCTGACAACAACAAGAAGTCTGAAGCTGCTGAGTTAACATTGACGCCAGTGGATATGTTTGAAGGAGAAGCAGCGAAATTCAAACCTTTTCTAGGTGCAATGTCCGGTGCTTTTAAATTATCCTATAAGGGCAGCCGGCCAAATGCCTGGCTGGATATTGATATTTGGAAGGAAGGCAAGAAAGTTAAGGATTCGACGGGGTCGGTAGGAGATCTATTTTTTAGTTCGGGAGAAGAGAAGTCTAGCGGCGAGGTCGAAATAATGATCTCTGTTGAATCTATATCTGCCGAAGAGAAAGAGAGCAGCCGGTTGATAAAAGTGAATCTGGTGCATGATTCCGGAACAAGTCTATCTACATTGACGATTCCTTGGGATCCAAAGCTGTCGATGCAAGGACTCATTCAGAATAGCGAAGCTCAGACCTTCACGGCGAGTGAACCTGTTCATGTCTTTGCCGTACAGGCTGCAAGCGTGAATCAGATGTCTACCGCGGATCTTACCAATGAGTCATTAAGCAAAACGGAGTATGCGCTTGTATTTACTTTGCGGTTCGAGGATTAAAGTTATACGTCAAATTTAAGAAAGCGGCCCTATTATAACGGCCGTTTTTTTATTGTAAATATTTGTCGAGAAAAAAATTACGGGAAACTGCAATTTTTTCTCCTTTTGTTACGTCTATTAAGGAGAAGGGACGATTTGAATCCGTATTTCCAAGCAGGAATTTTTTATGCACTGAAAATATTTGCTTATAGCATTTGTATGGTTGCTAGATTTATAATGGGCTTTCATCGTATGGGGATGAAGTCCGCATAGAAAGGATGGAAATTGTGAAAAAGTTTTTTGGTATTTTAGGCTTCTTTATTATCATTTGGACTATTATTTCAGGTGTTTTTATGTTTTATACAGATCCCGGGCATCAGCTTCGAGCAATGGCAGCAGAGAGCATTTTATCGTCACAGCATCGCCAGTGGGCGAAGTATACGTTCTTGCCACAAAAAGAATTGGATGCCATGTTAGAAAATATAAATAATCCGAATTATGAGAATAGTGCGTCAGGCAAAGATGATCTAGACGATCTGGTGAACGTGAAAACGGATAAGGATTTATATGTGCATGTGGAGTCGATTGAGAGTAATTCGAATCCGACGCGCTATTATAAAGGGAAAATCATTACGATTTCCAACCCGAAACGGGTGAAGCTTGTCAGTTCACAGCTGAGTGATCACGGGGAACAAATCTTCGTGATAGCAAAGCGTGCAAAAGCTCTTGCCGCAATTAACGCGAGCGGCTTTGTCGACTTGAACGGCCATGGCAATGGTGGAGCTTCTACGGGCGTGGTTATTGAAGACGGAACGATTAAAAGCAAGAATAAGAACACCAAAGAGTTTGTTGCCGGCATTACTAAAGAAGGCGTGATGATTACCGGTAAGTACAGCGCGAATGAGTTAGTTAATCTCGGGGTACAATATGCAGCAGGGTTTAAACCTCAACTCATCGTAAACGGTCAAAAGATGGTCGAAGGTGACGGCGGATGGGGATGGGGTCCGCGTACGGCAATTGGCCAGAAGGCAGACGGCAGCATTATATTCGTTGTTATTGACGGCCGGCAAACCCGTTCCGTAGGAGCAAGCATTAAAGAAGTGCAGGATTTACTATATGAACGCGGAGCCATTAATGCCATGTGCATGGATGGCGGCTCGTCTTCTTCGATGTATTTTAACGGCGAGAACATTACGACTCCTTCTTCCCGCAATAATATCCCTCGTTACTTGCCGAATATTTGGGCTTTGATTCCTGAAGCCGGTGATGTCCTTCATGTTGATGTGAACGGAAAAGAAGTAACCTCGTTTGATGGCCTTTAATATAAAATAATTAGTTGACCTCCTGATGAAATGTTAACAAACATTCATTAGGAGGTCTTTTTGTTATGTCATATTCACTCTCTTCCGAAATACAGATAGAAGGATGGCTAATGGAGCAGGAAATATCAATCTGTCGTGGAGTTTAATAGAATTTCTTATGAAATGCGAGGTAGACCATGGCAACCATTACAGAAGCTTATGTCGATAGTTTGGCCCCAAATGCCGGTGCCATTAAGAATGGCCGGGAATTGGTGAAGAAAAATAGCTTTCCGCTGCTCCATGAAACCGATGATGGAACTCTATTATTCGGGGAATGCAAGGGAAGCGGCAAGGATCCTTACCGATGCTCGGTGGATTTTGCAACAGAAGGTAATCCGGTATTCCGATGCTCTTGTCCCAGCAGGCAATTTCCCTGCAAACATACGCTAGGGCTCCTGTATGCACGCGCATTAGGTAAAGCTTTTACAACAGCTGCGATCCCGCAGGAAATTGCGGATAAGCGGGATAAAGCAGAGAAGCGTGAAGAGAAGAAGAAGGATGCCGCAGCGGAGCCTGATGATTCGGCAAAGCCGAAACGCAAGGTGAATAAATCCGCACTTGTCAAGAAAATCGCTGTGCAGCTTGACGGTCTTGGCATCCTCGAGAAGCTTGTGCTGCAGCTGACGCAATCCGGTCTTGGGAGCGTGGACAAAAAGACGCTGCAGATGCTCGAGGAGCAGGATAAGCAACTGGGCAACCACTACATACCCGGGGCTCAAGCTGGCCTCAGGGCGTTCGTCATAATCATGCAGCCGGAGAAAGACAGAGAGACGGTTTACTCGGCAGCGATGGAGCAGCTTCTTGCTTTGAAAGCTTTAACCAAGAAAGGCAAAGCCTATCTGGAACAGCGTGCAGCGGATCCGGATTCGCCGATGGACATAGACACAAACCTGGAAGAGCTGCTAGGCCATGCTTGGCAGCTGGCGGAGCTGCGGGAGCATGGGCGCGTTCAGAAGGATGCGAAGCTGCTTCAGCTGGCTTTCATGTCCTACACGGATGAGGCCCGCGGTGAATTTGCGGATACGGGCTGGTGGATTGATCTGAATAGCGGCCATATTCGAGTGACCCGCCATCTGAGGCCGTTCCGCGCGGCACGAGCGATGCGGGAGGAAGATACGTTCCAAGCTGTCGTTAAGACCGAGGAGCTGTTTATCTATCCCGGAGACCTTAATCAAAGAGTGCGTTGGGAGAATGCGACATTCCGGGAGCCTGGAGCAACTGATTACGCAGCAATTAAATTACTGGCCGCAGCATCTTTTCCCGATGTGATTAAACAGGTAAAGAACGTGATCAAGAATCCTTTGGCAGACAAAAATCCCGTTATGCTTGTTGCCTTCCAATCGATAGAGCAATTCGACGAAAAGGTTATCCTTCGGGACGCATCAGGCAAACAGCTGCAGCTCGAGGATTTTGAAGAGAACGGAAGGCAGACGACAACCCTTCTTTCTCTGCTTAGGGAGGAAGAGCTGAAGAATCAAGCCGCACTAGTCATGTTCCGTCATCATCTGGACGACAACCATCTAAGCGCACAATTAATGAGTATAGTTACGGGCAGCCGAATCATTCGGCTGCTGTATTAGAGGAGAAGCGATATGAGCGTAGATATCTTATTTAATCTGCAGGAGGAAACGCGGCGCCTGTTTATTGCAGGGAGCGCGATGGCTGCAGGCGATCTGCGGATGACGAAGCTGCTGCCTTCTATCCAGAAGTTAGGCGAATCTTCACCAGTGTTCAAGCGTCTGTCTGGAGCCGTTGAAGAACTGCTCCATGCAGATCGCGAGGAGAGCGCCGTGAAGCTGCTGGAGCTTTCCACTCTTCTTGGCGCCATTCTCTATACCCAGGGCAAAACAGAGACAGCCGGGGAGTCCATTCCCATTCAAGGCAGTGGAGTTGAACTCCGGACGGAAAGTACATACCGAAAGCTGCATCCGTTTATTGAAGCGTTAACGACCAAAGGCCAAGGTCGCCTGGAGCAGATTCGAGCCTCGTTTGAAGACGGAAGCTTTCTGGACCTGCGTGCTCTTCCTGCTGTCTGCTCGGCGCTTGATGACAGCTACTCGGAGATCCCGGACTTTGTTCAGACCAAGCTGATTCCCGCTTTTGGAAGGGATGCGGTACCCGTCTTACAGAAGCAGCTTAATCTGCAAGGCGGCAAGGGAGACGGACGGAGGCTGCTTCTCCTTCATCAACAGCTCGGCAGCTCAATTATTGAATTCGTTAAGAAAGCTGCCAACAGCGGGTCTCCGGAGGTTAAGATCGCAGCAATCACCATTTTGGGCGAATATCCCGAGCAGGAATCCTTATTGCAGGAGCTTAGTTTGGAAAAACGCAAGGAGGTCCGTTTAGCCGCTTTCTTCTCCCTCGCCAAACTTGGAACAAGCGCTGCAATGCAGAGGCTGTATGAAGCGGCTACATCGAAGGACCGCGAGATTGCGGTTGAGCCGGTTCAGAAGGGTGCATCTTCGGCGTTATTTAGCCGTCTGATCCAGTTTGGCAGCGAAGCATTGGAGCGTTATTCCGTTCAGGAAGGAAAGGCGAGAACGGAATCCGTTGAACAGATCGCGACAGTTATTCGCTGTCTGGAGGGATCGGGCAGACAAATGGCAGAAGAAGCCTGCTCTTTCTTAAGAAAGCTCTTAACGACCAAATCCTTCCTCGTGCAAGAAACGGAGAACGTTCAGGAATCCGCAGCTGCGCTGCTGCTTGAGCTGGATTTGCCGGAGGCAGATCAATTCGCGGTTGAGCTGAGTGACAACAACAAGGGAACATTCATTCGATACGGATTCCGCGCGGCATCCAAGCTCATGTCGCCTGAGGAAGTGTATATCCGGTTCTCGGATGTTCTCGGCAACGGAAAATCCAGAGCGGCGAAGCAGCTGCTGTCCGCTGTCCTGGAACTGGCAGCAGAACAATCCCGCGCGGATGGAGAGCATGACGGCTATGGTGCCGTTCCGGAAGAGCTATGGGATACAAGATGGATTGGGCAGTTTATCCGATTGGAACAGACAGAGCTGGTATGTCTTTTTGCGCAGCGAGCCAAACGCGAAATTACCGGTTATTTATCCGCCAAATTACAAGCAGCCCGGTTGAACGACTGGAATGCGCTTGAGATTCTGCTGACTTTGTTCCGGATCCGTTACAAGAATGCTCCAGAATTGTACATGGAGCTTCTGGAGAAAAGCTCCGTTCGCAGCATGTATTATTTGAGCTGGCAGCATACCCATTTGCTTGCTTTTATGCCAAAAGCCTATACAGAACGTCTCCGTGCCTTTGCGGAAAAAGTGACTTACGAATCCGTTCGCAATCAGATTCTTGCCATTATTGATGCATTGGAAGAGAAGCCGGATGAGTTGAACGAAGAGAGCGGAAGGAGCATTTTGAAATGGATAAAAAACAAGATGTCTTGAGAATGCCAGCCGAGAAGCTATATGCGAGCGAGCTCGAGGCGTTGAAGGAAGCTGATAAGGATCAAAGACCTGCAGGCTGGCAATTATCGCCTAAGGCGATTCTGACCTTCATAACGGGAGGGCAGGCCGGAAATACGGTTATTACCCCCAAATATATCGGTAACAGAAGGCTTGTTGAAATGGCGATTGCAACCTTGCTGACAGATCGGGCTTTGCTTCTGATTGGTGAACCGGGCACGGCCAAATCCTGGCTGTCGGAAAATTTGACCGCTGCCATACATGGCGATTCCTCCAAAGTCATTCAAGGAACCGCAGGCACTAGTGAAGAGCATGTTCGTTATTCCTGGAACTATGCAATGCTTCTTGCTCAAGGGCCAACGGAGCAGGCACTTATTCGAAGTCCGATCTTCCGGGCAATGGAAAGCGGCGGCATTGCACGTTTCGAGGAGATTTCCCGCTGTGCTTCGGAGGTACAGGATGCTCTTATCTCCATTTTGTCGGAGAAGACGATTGCGATCCCTGAGTTGAACCGGGAGGCGGCGGCTGAGCGCGGATTCTCCATCATCGCAACGGCGAATACGCGTGACCGCGGCGTTAACGAGATGTCCGCAGCGCTGAAGCGCCGGTTCAATATCATTGTTCTCCCGGCACCGTCCAGCATCGATACGGAGATTGACATTGTCCGCCGGCGCGTGGAAGAGATATCCTCCAGCTATCAGCTGCGGGCAACTCTACCGGATGAAGAAACCGTGAGGAAGGTTGTAACGATCTTCCGGGAGCTCAGAAGCGGGCTGACGCTGGACGGCAAGGAAAAAGTGAAGGCGCCTACCGGCGTAATCTCTACGGCTGAAGCTATCTCGCTGTTAACCGGAAGTATGGCACTGGCTGGAAGCTTCGGCGACGGAAGGGTCAGCGATGAGGATGTCGCGGCTGGCTTGCAGGGAGCAATCGTCAAGGATGAGGAAAAAGACCGGGCGGCATGGAAGGAATATTTGGAGAACGTAATGAAAAAACGGGGGGCCTCATGGCGAAGTCTGTACGGCGCATGCGCGGAGATCAATGGGTGAACGGGGCACGGGAACCGCATTTTTTTGGCATTAGGCATTTGTCGCCGGCCGGCGCCTATCATTTGCTCGCACTATTGGATGAAATTAAGCCTACTGCCGTGTTGATTGAAGGTCCAAGTGATGCCGTGGAGCTTGCGAATCAGCTCGTATCGCCTGGCATTATACCACCGGTCGCGCTGCTTGCTTATACGGAGCAGCTGCCGGTTAGAACCGTTTTGTATCCGTTCGCCGATTATTCTCCGGAATATCAGGCGCTTCGATGGGCGGGCCAAAACGACAGGCATGTCGATCTGATTGATCTGCCAACGGAGATCACGCTTGCCCTGATTGAGCCGAGAAGAATAGCATCAGCTTCTGATAATTCCGAAGAGAAACTGCCTGATTTGTACTCCCGTATTGCGGAGCTTTCCGGAGAGCCGGATTACGAGGCGTACTGGGAACGATATTTCGAGCACTCCTTGGAGCCGGGAACTTATCGCGGTGCGATTGCCCGATATTCCTCGGAAATGCGGGCACTGACCGAGGATGAGGAACTTCGGTTAGCTCCGCATCAGTCGGCTTACAATGAAATTCGCGAAGCCTATATGCGACGCAAGATCCGTGACACTATCGCTGCGGGGCATTTGCCCGAGAACATCGTGGTTATTACAGGTGCGCATCATACTTCTGCTTTATCGGGCGAGCTGCCTGTTATGTCGGATAAAGAACTGGCGCTATTGCCGCGGGTACGGACAAGAATGACGTTAATGCCGTATTCGTATTACAAGCTGTCCTCCCATTCCGGTTATGGGGCGGGGAATGAGGCTCCTGCTTATTTCGAACTGCTCTGGCAGTGCATGAGGCATGGAGAGCCTGAACGGCTTGCATCCTTATATTTATCCACGGTTGCGGCACGGATGCGCGAGCAGGGAACCTGGCGTTCCACCGCATCTGTAATTGAAGCAGTAAGGCTTGCTGAAGCCTTAGCTTCCATGCATGATGGCTTGCGGCCAACCTGGAAGGATCTGCGAGATTCGGCTACCATTCTGTTTGGGCATGGGGAGTACGCGGTTGTAGCGGAGGCTCTTGCGAAGACGGATATCGGTACGGCTATCGGCCATTTGCCTGAAGGCGTCAGCCAGACACCCGTGCAGGATGATCTGAACAGGGAGCTCAAGAGGCTGAAGCTTGAGAAATATAAAACGCTTGTTGCAGCTGACCTGGAACTGGATCTAAGGGAGAACCGGCGTGTCAAATCGGAGGAAGCCGCATTCCTCGACCTGAACAGATCCGTCTTGCTTCATCGGCTTTCCGCACTTGGCGTCCGGTTCGCCCGCAAGCAGCATGCGCGTCAGGCAGATGCAACCTGGGCGGAGCATTGGGTACTCCAGTGGTCGCCGGAAGCGGAGATCGAGATTGTGGAATCAACGCTCAAAGGGGAGACGATCGAGCTTGCCGCTGCTTATGTCATTCATGAAGAGCTGCTTGCTTGTACGGATATATCGGAGGCTGCGAAAATGATTCGCCGTGCGGGCAACTGCGGACTTCCTCAAGTGGCCGGCCAAGCTGTCACCGCCCTCCAGCGTCTGGCTGTTGATACCGGGAGTATGGCACAGATTGCGGATACCGTCCGTGAATTATCCGTTTTGCTGCAGTACGGCTCTGTTCGCCGGATGGATACAGAGGCTTTGCTGCCCATTATGAAGCAGCTTTTCCTTCGCGGCTGTCTGATGCTGGTTGATGCTTCAGGCTGCAATGATGATGCGGCTGCCGAGATCGTTACCGCCATCCATGCTATGAATGCCGTTGCGCAAGAGCATTACAACGAAGTAGATGAGCAGCTCTGGGTAACCAAGCTGAAGGAGCTTGCTGCCCGTGACGACCGGAATGCCAAGCTGTCCGGTTATGCCTTCTCGATTGTGCTGGAACGCAACGAGGCTGGTGAAGAGGACTGCGCGCGGGAGGTCGCGCGGCGGCTGTCACCCGGAATACCGGCCGACTTAGGAGCAGGATGGTTTGAAGGACTATCCTTGCGCAATCGATATGCGCTTTTATCCAGGAATTATTTGTGGCGGCATCTGGATTCTTATATTCAAACATTGGAGCTTGAGCAATTCAAGCGATCGCTTGTTTTCCTGCGCAGATCATTCGCGAATTTCGAGCCCCGGGAGAAAGCGTCAATCGCCGAACTATTGGGAGATCTGTGGGGGACTGGAGCGGATGCAACTGGCGAGGAGCTGCAGCGTTCGCTCAATGAGGAAGAGAAGGAGATGCTGGATGAACTTAATGACTTTGATTTTGGAGATATATAGCTTATGACAACGATGGATCCGGAACTGGTAAAGAGGTGGCGCCTGATCCTGGGAGCTGCTGCGGAAGAAAAGCTGCAAGCCGCAAGCGGATCACCTGGAAAAACAGGAATGCTTGATCAGGAGAACTTGCTGATGGACGAAGCGTTGGCCGCGATCTATGACGGTACATCAGGCATAGGAGGGGGAGCAGGAGCGCCGGGAGCTGGCGCGGGTCCAAGATCTGCCGGACTTGGTGCTTCCTCTCCGAAGCTGGCGAAATGGCTGGGAGACGTGCGTTCATTTTTCCCTTCGGATATTGTATCGGTTATCCAAGCGGATGCCGTTCAGCGCAAAGGATTAACAAAGCTGTTATTCGAACCGGAGCTGCTCTCCCAGGTGAAGCCGGATATCGGAATGGTAGCAACGCTGATGTCGCTTCGCGGGCAAATTCCGGAACGGACCAAAGAGACGGCTCGTACACTGGTTCGGGAAGTAGTGGATGAGATTGTCCGGCGGCTGGCCAGCGATCTTACCCGAGCTGTTACAGGCGCACTGAACAAAAGGAAGCATTCACCGCTGCCTTCCTTGTCAGGGATGGATTGGAATAAGACGATTCGCAGCAATTTGAAAAACTATGACACGGAGCGCAAGCTGCTTATTCCGGAAAGAGTCTATTTCTTCGACCGGGTACGAAAAAGCAAGGAATGGACGGTCATTCTGGATATCGACCAGAGCGGTTCGATGGCTAATTCGGTTATATACGCCTCGATAGTAGGCTCCATCTTCGCGAGCATGCCTTCATTGGATACTCATGTTGTGGCTTTTGATACAGAAGTAGTGGACTTAAGCGAGGCATGCGAGAACGATCCGGTGGATTTGCTCTTTGGCATTCAACTAGGAGGCGGTACCGACATTAACAAGTCTATTGCTTATTGCGAGCAGTTTGTTGCAGAACCGAAGAAGACGATTTTCCTGCTCGTATCGGATCTGTATGAGGGTGGAAACCGTACGGAAATGATTCGCAGATTAAGAGATATGCATGAATCCGGCGTCCGCTCGATCTGCCTGCTGGCCCTTTCGGATGACGGAGTTCCGTCGTATGACGAAGATGTAGCGCGAAAGCTCTCGCAATACGGCATTCCATGCTTCGGCTGCTCGCCGGATAAGCTGCCGGAGTTAATCGAAGGCGCTTTGAAGGGGATGGACCTCCAGCAGCTGGCTGACCGTTTGAAACAAGTCAAAAGTTAAGCATCAGGTAGAAGTCCTCCGCAACGAGGGCTTCTTAGTTATGTTCCTTTTTCAATTATCAGAATGATTGAAGGCTGCCATAGATTTCTTTCCATAATGGAATGCCTTCATTAGTGTTATGCTTAAACGAAAAGGAGTGATGAGCAATGACTAACCATCCGGTTGCGCAGCTTGAACAATGGATAAGGGTTATACCAAATAAATTGAAGGCTTTTCCCGAGGAAAGTATGGTTCATCCCCGTGCGGTTGGCAAATGGTCTAATCTTCAAATTCTTGGCCATCTCTGTGATTCCGCAATTAATAATCTGACGCGGTTCATTCAAGTTCAGTACGCTCCGGAACCCATGCACATCATTCCCTATGATCAGGATAAATGGGTTGCGGCACAACGCTACTCCGATGTAACTGTGGAAGAAGTGATAAGTCTATGGGTTAGCCTGAATCATTCTCTGGTCCGGGTTCTCACTAGCTTGCCTGCAGATCTGCCTGCATCTAGAGCGATTATTCTTCCAAGTGGAGAGCAGCAATCGGTAGAATGGTTAATAACGGATTATGTAGAGCATATGAAGCATCATTTGAATCAGATTTATGCCGAGCTGGTCGAGTAAAAATAGATGAATTAATCCAGGCTGCCGCTTATTGCGGCAGCTTTATTTATGTTTTCTCTAGGAGTGATGTTACTTATGATAACATGATAATTCCCGTGAATGTGCATCATGCACAACGAATACGATTCTTTTTAGCGCCTCTTCTATACTTGATGTCAGAAATATTGACTCATAAATCACAATGCCCTATATTTTCTCTAAGCTTTCCGAAATATCGTTACGCAATTTGGGGGAGGGTCTGGGGATGAAGAAGCTAATTATGGTTGTTACAGCAGCTCTGCTTGTCTTCACTGCTGCATGCTCGAAGGAATCAAATACGAATACGAACAAAACAGAATCGGGGGCAAACGCGGGAGGAGAACAAACAAAGCCTCGCGTTGCTTTTGTCTACCTTGGTGTTCCGGGCGACGGCGGCTGGACCTATGAGCATGATCAAGGCCGCAAGATGATGGAAGAGGAGCTTGGCATTACAGCCACAACCGTCGAGAACGTACCAGAAGGCGCGGATGCGGAGCGAGTATTCGAAGAGCTTGCCGAGAAGAATGATATTATTTTTGGCACAAGCTTTGGCTATATGGACGCAATGGTTGCCGTAGCCCAGAAGCACCCGAATGTGAAATTCCTTCACGCGAGCGGCTACAAGACCTCCGATAATCTCGGCACTTATCTCGGCAAGGAGTACCAAAGTGCTTATCTGGTCGGGATGGCAGCAGGAAAAATGACGAAAAACAATCACCTCGGCTACGTCGGAGCTTATCCGATTCCGGAAGTGATCTACACGATTAATGCATTTACACTCGGTGTACAAAGCGTGAATCCGGAAGCGAAGGTCGACGTGGTATGGAGCAACACATGGTTTGATCCAACGGCTGAACGTCAGGCTGCAACAAGCCTGTTAGATAAAGGCGTAGACGTACTGGCCGCTTATCAGGATTCTCCAGCAAGCATTCAGGCAGCTGCCGAACGCGGCGTATGGGGAATCGGGAATGACTCGGATATGAGCAAATATGCGCCGGACTATTATATTTCCAATCCGAAGTGGAACTGGGGTCCTTATTATGTACAGACCGTGAAAGCCATTATGGACGGTACATGGAAGACGGAGAGCTATTTTGGGTCGATGAAGGATGGCATTACGGATATCGCGCCATTTGGCAAGAACGTTCCACAAGACGTGAAGGATTTGGTGGAAGCGAAGAAAAAAGAGATTTTGGAAGGTACCTTTGATGTATTTAACGGACCAATCGCCGATCAGACCGGAACGGAGAAAGTTCCTCAAGGCAAAGCAATGACGGTGGATGACATCTTGAACATGAACTGGTTCGTCAAAGGAATTGAAGGCACAATTCCTCAATAATCCAACAAGAATGGGGAAGTGGCTGACATGATTAGAAAAGATCCCGTATTGCCGCATGAATGGCATCCGGCAGCTCTTGCCGCCGATGTCAGGGACACGCCCAAGCAGGTTATCATTCTGGGAGAGAAGGTCGTCCTGTTCCGCACGAAGCAAGGGGTTCGGGCGATGAAGGACCTTTGTATCCACCGCGGAGTTCCTCTTTCGCTTGGGCGGGTCGAGAATGATCAGATCGTCTGCGCGTACCACGGCTGGTGTTATGACGGCGATGGGCGATGTGTCCGCATACCTTCACTGCCTCAATCACAGGCGATTCCGTTAAAGGCGAGGACTCAAACCTATCACTGCCATGAGCAGCACGGCTTCGTCTGGGTTTGCCTTGGAGAGCCAAGGGAGGAATTCCCGCCGCTTGCAGGGAAGGTCGATGAAGATCTGCTCCCGATCTGGATGGGTCCTTACCCGGTTCAAGCTTCTGCGCCGCGTGTCATAGAAAATTTTCTGGATGTCTCCCATCTGATGTTCGTGCATGAAGGGCTGCTTGGAGACAGTGCTTTTGCCGAAATTAACGACTATAACGTTCACCAGGTGGATGGCGCGCTAGTTACGGATGAAATCGTGGTGTACCAGCCAGATCCGGACGGCCGCGGCGTAGGCGTAGACAACCGGTATATTTATGAGATTTATACGCCATGCTGCGTCAAGCTTGTTAAACGTAGCGAGGGCTCGGATGAGGAATTTCATCTCTTCCTGATAGTCCTTCCCGAGACGGAAACGACCTGTACCGCGTTTATGCTGCAGCTTCGCAATTATGCGCCGGATGTTCCGGATCAGGTGTTTATCGATTTCCAGAACACTTTATTGGAGCAGGACAAACGGATCGTAGAAGAGCAGAAGCCGGAGCTGCTGCCCCTGGATCTGCAGGCGGAGCTGCATCTCAAATGCGATCGCGTCAGTATCGCTTACCGCCGCAGATTGAGGGAGCTGGGCGTTACAATCGGAACAGAATAACAATCTTGCTGATGTAGGAAGAAAAGCCACGGACACGTGGCTTTTTTCATGTTGACTATTCGATTAGAGAGCCGTATACTCTGACTTATTAAAATAGTTTTAATAAGTGTCATAATAAAGGAGCGAAGTATGTCGTCCCACACTCATAACACCGTTCACGTCAAGAAAATGAATGTTGAGCTTGTTAAGAACACGTTAAAAGCACAGAGCATCTGCACCAAAGCATCGATTGCGAATCTGACCAAGCTTAGCGTTGCTACATGCGGCACGATTCTGAATGAACTTCTTGTAAATGGCGAAATTATTGAGCTTGAACCCGATAAGACCAGCGGAGGACGGCCGGCGAAGCAATATAAGTATAATGAAAACTTCGGCTGCGCGATCTGTTTGCTTGTCCGAACAGAAGGCGGCATTCATTCGATTACCTACAGCATCGTGAATCTGATCGGCAATACGATCCATGAAGCCTCGATTGAGCTGCCGTTTATTGATGTGGATGCCGTCGACCAACTCATAGATGGCTTGATAAGCCGGAACGAAAATGTGCAAGCCATTGGAATCGGGATACCCGGCGTTGTGCATCAGGGCATAATCGGGGTTTGTGATGTTCCGGATCTGGCCGGGCAGGCGCTTGGACCTCTTATGGAAGAGAAGTATGAGATACCGGTTACGATTGAGAACGATATGAATATGACGGTCTACGGCTTTTATCATCTTCAGAACTTTGAAGAAGATAAGACCTTTGCCGTTGTAACCTTTCCCAAAAATCATTTTCCGGGTGCGGGATTTATTGTGGACGGACGTATATTGACCGGCAATACGACGTTTGGAGGCGAGGTTTCCTTCCTGCCTTTTGGCATAACCCGCGAGGAGCAGCTGCGGCAGCTGCATACGGAAGAAGGCTTTGTTAAGCTTGCGGTTCAAACATTAGCCTCCATTATTGCCATTATTAATCCGGTTGCTATTGCCATTACAGGTGAGCTGCCACACGAATCTCAGCTGCAACAACTGTATAAAGGATGCTTGAAGGATATACCCGAAGAGCATATGCCTGAGCTGATGGTTCAGAATGACATCTTACGGGAGTACATGAAAGGCATGGTGACGGCAACCCTGGAAAGCTTGACTTACCGGCTGCAGGTCATTGAGAAAAGATAGAGAGTTGGGAGCAGACAGAAGTGGAGAATAGTAAAGGCAAGATGAACAAGATTTACGCCATGCAGTTGGCAACCATCTTTATAGGCTTTATCATTTTTGGGTTCTCGGAAAATATTAAAGGTCCGGCGATTCCGCGCATCCAATTCGATTTTATGCTGAATGAATCACAACTTGGGACCTTGTTATCCTTGAATGCATTGGGATACTTGATTGCTTGTTCGTTCACGGCGTATTTGACCAGAATATGGGGGATCAAGTGGGTGACGGTCGCCGCCTTCGCATCCATGGCGGGATCGGGAATTATCATCTTCTACTCCCATTATTACGCCATGTTCTCGGCCTCCTATTTCCTCATGTATATTGGCAACGGGATGCTGGAGATTGGCTTAGCCATTCTAAGCGCACGGATCTTTGTTCGAAATACCGGAACGATGATGAATATGACTCATGGCTTTTATGGCTTGAGTTCAACCATTGCACCGCTTATCGCAACCGGGTTGATGAAAGTGACGATTGGCGGACATACGCTCGATTGGCGTGGGATGTATCTTGCGATGCTGTTATTATCCGTCATTCCAATCGTCATCGCGATGTTTAGTTCTTTCCCGGGAGATGACATCTCACATGAAGACCGAGTTCCCTTCAAAACATTGCTGAAGGACAAAGTATTGTGGTTAATGATCTGTGTACTTACATTTGGCGTTGTATCCGAATTGGCGGTAGGAGGGTGGCTCGTTAACTTCCTGGAGAAAGCCTATGACTGGGATACGGTAAAGGCTTCCGGAATGTTGTCCATTTTCTTCTTATGCTTTGCTCTGGCACGGCTTTTACTTGGACCACTCACGGATAAAATAGGCTTTGTCCTATCACTGATCCTGTTCTCGGGCTTCTCTGCGATTTGTACATTTGCTGCAATCGCCGGAGGAGAGCAGGTTGCGTTCCTGTTTGCGGCATCCGGCATTGGCATCGCCATGATCTATCCGACCGTTATGGCGTTTATCGCCAAGCGTTACCCGAAGGGGAGCGATACGGCGATTACCTTTACGGTTACCTTGATGGGATTAGGCAGCGTTATCGGCAACTATTTGATTGGCGGCGTCATTGAACTCGTAAAACATATCGTTGGGGAAGATACACAAACAGGCTTGCTGCGCGGGCTTCAGGCCGGTTACGGATTTATCGGTTTATGCGCGGCGTTATGTTCCATTACCGGACTTATTCTTTATATTCTTTTGTCCAAACGGAAAGAAATTATTTAATACTTAATACAAACCAAACGCCAATTCCTGACACCGAGGTCGGGGATTGGCGTTTGTTATTTTTGTACTATGATGTTGGAATCGTACGCCGAAAGCTCCTCCAATTTACCGTGTTCGTTAACATCAATGTACAGATGTAAAACAGCAGCGATACGGTTATCGAAGCAACCATACTCCAAGCCATCGGCCATTCCAGACTGGTGAAATAATGCATGGTCCATCGTCCGCATAATGCCATCAGAACCATGCATAATCCAACCTTGATATAAGGCTCAACCCGCCAGTAAAAACCGATCGAGCTTGAAATGGAGAAAAAGTTAAGCAGCATCTGAAGGACCATCCCGATTCCGATGCCAAAGGCCACGCCAACGATACCAAACTGACTGCCAAATACAAAGATCGAGACAGCTTTGAAGGCAGTGGAGATGACAAAGTTCCACAATGCTGCATTGGTCCGGCCAAGTCCAAGAAGGATGGCGTGCAGCGGAGCATCAAAGTAATGAAAGAAGAACATGGGAGCTAATATTTGAAGCAGCATCCCGGCATCGGGAGCGTCATAGATGACCGAAGTGAGCGGCGTAGCCCATTGAAATAAGATGATGGTAGCAGGTGCGCCGATTAAGAGTCCAACCATCATCGCCTGATTCATGCGTTCATGGATAAGCAGACTATTCTTGCTGACTGCCGCTTCACTAATCGCAGGGACAAGTGCGGTAGACAGAGAATTCGTAATAAAGCTTGGCATGAACAGAAGCGGAAAGGTATACCCGGCCAGTAAGCCGAACTGCTTCGTTGCCATAGCCGTGCTGATGCCGGCGAGAGCCAGACTGGACGTGATAAGCAGTGGCTGGAACGCGCTGTACAGCGAATGAAAGACACCTTGGCCAGCGGTTGGCAGCCCGAGATTAAGAAGTTCGGTAAGCGTGCTTCTTCCATGCTTCAGATGGCTTTTCCACGTTTCGCCCGCCTCTTTACGTTCTCCGTACAGCTTGTAGCTGGCAGCGAGAAAGAGCAGGCTGATGACTTCGCTTACGACGGAGGCGGCCATCGCGCCGGCAGCCGCATAGGCTACGCCATAAGGGAGTAGGAGATGTACGAGAGCCAAAACGCACGCAATCTGTACCGTATGTTCAAGCACATCGGATGCTGCGATGGCCTTCATCTGCTGCATGCCCCGGAAATAGCCTTTGAGCACGGCCGAGATGGCTACAATTGGCGCAATTGGAGTAATCGCCAGCATCGCATAATAGGCTCTCTGATCGCTTAGCAGGATGGAGGCGATCCACTCGGAGCCAAGCAGCGAGAACGTGGTGAGCGAGATGCTTAATACGGATGTAATGGCGAGAGATATATGCAATATCCGCCTGATTTTTGCCCGGTCACCTTGTTCATTCGCTTCAGCGACCAGCTTGGAGATAGCAACAGGCAGTCCCAGCTCCGTGATGGTAATGACCAGCGGAACTAGAGGATGAGCCATCATTAACAGTCCGATGCCTTCCGCTCCGAGAGCGCGGGCGATGTACATGCCGCTGATGAAACCCAGAATCCGGTTGATGAAAGCGGCAGCCGACAGAACCAACGTACCTTTAACGAATGAAGATTTAGGTTGTGACATACTTTCCTCCTGAAAATCGCTCGAATACTTAAGTGTATTCATCGATTGGAAAAGCATGCGAACAAGCTAATTGAATGCTTCGTTTCATAGTGATTTCATATTTGCGAATTATAATGAACAAAGCAAAATGTGCTTTTTTTTGAAAATATAAAATGAACGGGTTCTATTAATAACGGAGGGTAATTCACATATGAGAATTTTGCTTGTCGAAGACGACGAGACGTTAGGAGAACTGACAGAACATCAACTGGTGCGTCGATTTCATGTCGTAGATTGGCTAAAGAATGGGAACGAAGCGAGACAAGCGATGGAGTCGGGGCGATATGATGTTTACATATTTGACTGGATGCTCCCTGGAGCCTCGGGGATGGAGTTGACTCGGGAAGCACGGAATCAGAATGACCATACTCCAGTTTTGCTGCTAACAGCTAGAGATGCTGTCAAAGATCGGGTCGCGGGTTTAAGTGCGGGTGCCGATGATTATATGATTAAACCGTTTGCCTTCGAAGAGCTTGAAGCAAGGCTTATTGCCTTGTTCAGACGCCAAGAAAGAGGCATTCGGTCCGATGTCATACAGGCAGGGGATTTAAAGGTTCATTTGTACCGTTACGAAGTATCACGAGGAGAAGACGTTATCTCACTCAACAGAAGAGAATTTCAATTGCTCGTTTGCCTTATGCGGCATGCTGGACAAGTTCTTACCAGAGATCAGTTGCTGGACCAAGTGTGGGGCATTGGAGCTGAAGTGACGCTTAATACAGTTGATTCCACTGTGAAATTGCTGCGTAAAAAAGTAGACGGACCTTATTCGAGCAAATATATTCAGAGCGTATACGGCGCTGGTTATCGACTCCTGACGAATGGCGGAGGACCTGATGTTTGAACGAACGCGAAGCCGGTTAACCTGGCAGTTTTCATTAACGGTAGGGGTGATTTTGGCCGCTTCAGCCATTTTTTCGCTTTGGATGGTGCAATATATTCTGGAGACTTCGGAGAATAACCAATTAACTTCACTTCGCAGACAATACGCCAGTGATCTTCAGGCTCTGATCGACTCTCCAAAGGTAGTCTATCTGCTCGATCCTTCAATGGAATTCGATAAAAAAAACACTTCCTTTGTTCCGCAAGGACTGCAATTAAATCAAATGTCGTGGGTACTTAATGCCAGCAAAGAGATCATTCTACAGTCTCCAGCAGCAGTAAAAGGTGAAGTTCTCTACTCTCAATTTCCAATGAACGCATTGTATCCAAGTTTGATGAAGGAGCCAAATGGGAAGTATCATAACGTAAATGCGGGAGGAAGAACGTTTCGTATCGGTGGAATTGAGATCCAATCGGTCACTAAGGAGAAATACCATATTTTCGTGGGCCAAGAGGTAACGAATGACATCGAACTTATCATGAAGTTAAGGTGGGCGTTTATCGGATTTGCCTGTGTCATGCTGCTTGCAGGAGGCGGGGCCGGCTATATGCTTGCAGGAAGGGCAATGGTGCCAATCTCGGAAGCATACAGGCGGCAGGAACAATTCACATCCGATGCATCTCATGAGTTAAGGACTCCGCTCAGCATATTATTATCTTCCGTGGAGGTCTTGAACGAGCAAAAAGAAGTATTGCCTGAATATTACCGAAAGGTACTGGGGAAGACGGAAAGAGAAATTCATCAATTGATGCGGCTGGTTGATAATTTGCTAACGTTAGCACGCAGCGATAATGGTAGGCTCGAGTTGATCAAAGCGCCATTTTCATTGAATCATACGGTTATGCAAGTAATTGAACAATTGGAACCGTTCGCACAATCGAAACAGGTTGAGCTTCGCATGGAGACCAATAGCATTTCATCTAACGTTGATATGTACGGTGATGAAGTGCGCATTCGGCAGCTCGTATTCCTATTGGCGGACAACGCCATACAATACAACCGGTCGGGCGGGAGGGTTGAGTTCTCCGTCTATTCCGATATGAAGGTAGCAACGATAAACGTTACAGATACGGGTATCGGTATATCGGAGCAGCATTTACCTCATATCTTCGAGCGTTTTTACCGCATGGATCAGGCTCGTTCACGACGATCGGAAGGCACAGGGTTAGGGCTTGCAATTGCGAAACAAATCATTCAGTCTCACCAGGGAGAAATCCAGGTTACGAGCAAGCTGGGAGCTGGAACAACATTTCGAATCACGCTTCCGAATGTTTCAGACTCTTTTCAGAATGTCACGGTAAAGTCGAACCTGTAACCGTCATCAGACGGAATTTACTTAGTTAGGAAGGTAGAAGACATGGACAAGAAATGGAAACTGGCAGGAGCAGCACTCGCGCTGGCTGTCGTTATACCAGCATCCGCTTTTGCATCTGACGGCATTGGATCCAAAGGCACGGAGAAGAATGAGGTGATTTTACCGGTCAAGGAAACCAAACATGTAGTTGGAAAGGAAGACAAGCTTGATCTGCAGGCATTTGCTGCCAAACTTGGTTTGGATGAAGCCGCATTCCAACAAGCGATAAAAGATGGCAAGTCCTTTGCCGACATTGCGAAAGAGAAAGGGATCGCTACTCAGTCTTTGCTTGACGATCTGACGCGGCAGCTGCTTGCGATGTTCGATGATAAGCAGTTTACGGAAGAGGAAATGGGCGACGTTCAGAAAAAAGTAGCGATGGAGGCTCAACACATCTTTGATACGCCGCTTTCCGATCAACTAATCTCGAAAGAATTAAAAGCAGCTATGGAGAAAAAGAAACAAGCAAATGGCATTGAAATAAAGCTTAATTTCCCTGCTCTTGGGGCAAAGCTTGGTTTGGACGACGCGGCTTATGAGCAAGCGGTCAAAGAGGGCAAGTCGCTCGCAGACATCGCCAAGGAGAAAGGAATTCCAATTCAGCCTTTAATAGACGAACAAACCGAGAAAATGCTTGCTTCGTTCGAAAACAAGCAGTTGACCGAAGAGGAAATGAGCAACGTAAAGAAGAAAGTGGCCATGGAGTCTGAACGTATTTTCAAAACACCGCTGTCTCAGCAACAGAAAAACATGGGACTAAACTTGAATGTTAAAGTTGTGATCACAATGCTTAACCTTGATAAGGAAGCACTCGTTGAACAAATGAATGCGGGCAAGTCGTTTGCAGAAATCGCTGCTGCTGAAGGAATATCTCGTCAACAATTGATTGATGCCATAAGAGCAGATTTGGATGCTCAATCGACTAAATTTGTGGCCAGCAAACAATTAACACAAGAACAAGCAGACAAGCAAAAACAAGAATTGCTGAAGAAGATTGATAAATTTATCGATAATAAAATCGATGTTGTTCTGAAAAAGTAGCATCGTCATCAAACAAAAAGTCGCGTAAACCGCGGCTTTTTTTGTTTGCGCCACTAAAATCACTTGACCTGGAGTTAACTCCAGATGAGATAATAGAACTTATCAAACGGAAAGTAGGGATCTATCAAATGGAATATGTAAAGCTTGGAAATACAGGTCTGGATGTTTCCCGTCTCTGTCTTGGCTGCATGAGCTTTGGTGAAGTCGAGCGGTGGAATCATCCGTGGATACTTGATGAAGAGAATAGCCGTCCTATTATTAAGAAGGCGTTGGATTTGGGTATCAATTTCTTCGATACAGCGAATATATATTCTACAGGAGCTAGTGAAGAAATTGTTGGACGAGCATTAAAGGATTACGCCAATCGGGATGAAATCGTTATTGCCACCAAAGTGTTTTTCCGCATGCAAGATGGACCAAACGGTGCCGGTCTCTCCCGCAAAGCCATCATGAGCGAGATTGACAATAGTCTCAAACGTCTTGGCACCGATTATGTGGATCTGTATCAGATTCACCGCTGGGATTACAATACCCCGATCGAAGAGACGATGGAAGCCTTGCATGATGTCGTGAAAGCCGGGAAAGCAAGATACATAGGGGCATCCGCCATGTATGCCTGGCAATTCCAGAAAGCGCTGCATGTCGCGGAGCAGAATGGCTGGACACGGTTTGCAGCGATGCAGAATCATCTTAACCTCATGTACCGGGAGGAAGAGAGGGAGATGATGCCGCTGTGCAAGGAAGAGAAGATTGGCGTCATTCCTTACAGCCCGCTTGCTTCCGGCAGGTTAGTCCGTGATTGGACGGTTGTCACACGCCGCTCCGAAACGGACCAGGCACAAAAGATGAAATATGACGCAACAGCGGAACAGGATCGCTTAATCGCAGACCGTGTAGCCGTCATTGCGGAGAAACGCGGCGTTCCCCGCGTACAAGTTGCCCTTGCTTGGCTGCTGCAAAAAGCTCCCGTAACTGCTCCCATTATTGGCGTTACGAGCATCGCTCAGCTTGAGGAGACTATTGGTTCACTAGAAGTGACGTTAACAGCGGATGAGATCAAGTACCTGGAAGAGCTGTACGTTCCTCATCGGGTTGTTGGCGCATTATAAGCTTAAAAAGCTGGTTCCTTATCGGAGCCAGCTTTTTTTTTATCGCATTGGCTTCACCTTTTTTTTATACTGTAGAAAACTAAGCTGTTGATTTGGCAAAACTGAAATACAGAAGGTTGGTGACGTATGAACTTGCTGTTGGCAGCTGATGAGCCGATGATGCTGCAAAATTTAAATCGTTATTTTAGTAAGGAAGGGTATTGCGTGCTGACAGCCGGAGATGGTGAACAAGCTCTGGAGCTATTTTATGAACACCAGATCGATATAGCCGTCCTGGACTGGAGGATGCCGAAGATTAGCGGGGTTGAGGTCTGCAAGGAAATCAAGAAAGTCAGCCGCACCAAGGTACTGCTTCTGACGGCCAAAGGCGAGCCGGAGGATGAACGGTATGCTTTAAAAGCAGGTGCGGATGAATATGTACGCAAGCCATTTGATCCGAAAGTACTGATTGCCCGTGCATGCAAGCTGACGAGTGGGTCTTCTCAATTGCATGCAGGCGATCTCATGGTGGATATGGAAGCCCAGAAAATTTTCCGTAACGGCGAGGATCTGCAGGCCACCTCGAAGGAATTCCAGCTTATGAAATATTTGATTCAGAATAAAGGACAGATTGTGACACGGAAAATGCTGCAGGATCAGGTCTGGGGGTTCGACTATATGGGAGATGACCGTACGGTCGATACTCATATTCGCAGACTGAGAGAGAAGATTGGAGAGTCACGGATTAAAACATACCGCGGATTAGGCTATTGTCTGGAGGACCATCCAGATGAGTAGATTGGCAGCTCTGACCGCCGAGTCTGAATGACTTGAACGCGGGAGCCACAGGAGGGAGCTAATGAGAAACAGCCGCTTCACTAAAAGCAGCTGTTTCATTTTTTAGATTAGGTTATTATAAATATTTAGTTACTAATCTAATTCTTTCGTCCTTGCAGGCAAACTCTAAAAACAAATTCATCATGACTTGTTCATTTCTCAATCCAGTATCTTCCTTTCAATAGTGTTAGTAGCATAGAATAGAGATTAATATATAAGAAGAGGGAGAAATCAATTGAGTATCCTAACCTTCTTAATTATAGGTTGGGTCGCCGGCGGGTTCAAATTTGAGTCGATTGTTACCTGATAAGTAATATATCCTAATTTATGGTATTATGGATGGGCAATAATCGTTCTTTCGATAGGAGGTATATAAGGTGACAGAAACCACAGTATCTGTATTTTCGGTATTACCCATGATCATGATTATTATCTATGGGTTATTTATCTTGATGGGATTGTACGCTCTTTATCTTTTTATTAAATTAATGATTCGGGGTATAGCAGCGCTGGATATCTATTTGGATGAAAAGAGGAACGGAAGGTTTTAGCGATCTGTAATTAAGGGGCTGGAAGACTATTGATGAGATTATTGTGGGATAGAATGGAGAATTGGCTGAGGGAGCATGCTCCTGATGTCTTAACGGATCTCAATCCAGGTGCTGCCGAAACTGAAATCTCGGACTTGGAAGAAGCCATTGGATTCAAGCTTCCAAGCGATTTGAAGGAATCTTTACATATTCATAATGGACAATCAGGAGATGCCCAATGGCTGATCGCCGGCTGGGAACTGCTTTCTACGCAGCGTATTTTAGAAGAGTGGCAAGTGTGGAAGGGGCTTTATGACACCAAATCGTTCGAGGATTGGGAGATTGAGGCTCAAGAAGGAGTAGCAAAGGTATGGTGGCAGCCTGCTTGGCTGCCGCTCACGTATGATGGCTCAGGAAATCATCATTGCATAGATTTATCACCGGCCAATGGCGGTAACCATGGGCAAATCATTACGATGTGGCACGACTCAGGAGAAAGAGTTATTTTAGCGGAGAGCTTCACGCAATGGTTTGAGTATTTAGTTCAGGCTATGGAGACGAATAACTCGGAATATGTATTTGACAGCGGTGAAATTGAATTTTCTGCAATTCAAAAGTGACAGGTGGAGAATGATGAAATCAATAGCAGTTGGTATCTTGCTTACAGCATTTTTTCTCCTAGAGCTCGCTGCATGTGCTGCATTTGGGTTTTGGGGGTATCAATTAGATGTCGGGGGCATCTTCAAGATCATACTGATGATTGCTTTGCCGCTTGCCGTTATTATTCTATGGGGGATGTTTCTGTCTCCAAAAGCATCTATTCCGATCTTCGCCGATCCCATCAGAACAACATTGAAACTTATTGTTTTTCTGGCAGCATCAGCTGCTCTGTACACAACAGGACGTCATGGTCTGGGAATAGTATTTCTAACGGCATCTATTATAGTTATCGGATCTGTGTTTATTCTGGATTTACATCGTGTGAATGTAGGCAAGTAAACAAGCTTATTTGGTAAAAGGCTGCCTGTAAGTAGGCAGCCTTTGCTATAAGCGCTTTAAACCGTGTGAACTACCCGGTCGATAATGCCGTAGTCGAGTGCTTCCTGGGCAGAGAGGAAGTAGTCACGGTCCATATCCTTCTCGATTTTCTCGAGAGGCTGTCCTGTCCGGTCCGCCGCAATTTGGTTCAGGCGTGCTCTTGTATCGAGGATACGCTTTGCGCTGATCGCGATATCACTTGCCTGTCCTTGAGCACCGCCATGCGGCTGATGGATCATGATCTCGCTGCTTGGCAGTGCGAACCGTTTTCCTTTTGTACCGGAAAGCAGCAGGATGGCGGCAAATGATGCGGCCATGCCCACGCAGATCGTATGAACCTCGGGCTTAATGTACTGCATCGTATCATAGATGGCAAAGCCCGCTGTGGTTGATCCTCCCGGGGAGTTGATGTAGAGGCTTATCTCTTTGTCGGGGTCTTCGGCGGCAAGGAACAGTAATTGCGCGACAATGCTGTTCGCTACCTGATCATCAATGGCCGACCCTAGGAAGATAATCCGGTCCTTCAATAACCGGGAATAAATATCATAGGAACGTTCTCCTCGATTGGATTGTTCAACGACATATGGAATGAAGCTGCTCATCGTAATCCCTCTTTTCTTCGTTTTGTGCCTTGCAATTCGAAAACGAATAAGGGATCGGAAAAGGTACGCGAAGAAAAAATGGGTTTCGGGCATATCTTTTTCGCAGGTTCATTCGTTTACAGGATTAAGGATGCGTATAATAAGAAGGAGCGGAGGTGTCCGATATGGCGAAAGCAGCAATGGAAAAGGAAAATAAGGAATTGGAACGGCTGCAAGGCGTGGTCAGCCGATACTGTCTTAGTCTGACGAAATCCCGGGTGGAAGCGGAGGATTTAGCTCAGGAGGCCTGGCTTAAAGCGATGGATTCCTCGCAGCCTCTGGAACATGTGAATCCTGATGCCTACCTGCTTAGAATAGCCCGCAATACGTGGATTGACCGCGTAAGGAGACAGTCGACGCATATGCGGATGTTGGAAGCCGTTCGACAGTCTGCTAAGCATCATGCCATGCCGGATGACAGTCTGATTGGAACGGAAATAGCCATGCAGGCTATCCTGACCTTTTTGTCACCGCTTCAACGGGCTGTATTCCTGATGCGGGACGTTTCCGGTTACTCCGCTCAAGAAACGGCATTAAGGCTTGGTCTAACGGCAGGTGCTGTCAAAGCGGCTTTGCATCGGGCACGAGCGGCATTGCCGTCCGTGAGGCAAGCAATTGAAAAGGGATCACTGAAGGCTCCCAAGGATGAAGGATTGCGAGACGTTTTACGTGCTCTGGCTATTGCCTATGACAGCGGGGACATTGAAGCGATGCTGACGCTTGTGCAGCACGGTGAACTGGAACCAGCGCCGGCAATCGCAGTGCTTCAAAGCAGAAGGCTGCGCGCTGCCAGCACTTCCATTCGCCGGGGCAAATCAACTCCATCGATGGGGATCGCCGCTTAATAATAAGGTGTTAGAAAAGCCGCATAGCTGCGGCTTTTTTATCTTTTGCATATAACCTTCTATTAATGAACAAGCACAGGCAGGGGAGTTCGGATATGCTCCACATAACGAGCGGCTTCCTGCGCAAGCGCTTCATCTGTCGCCGTCTTAACCGAATAACTTACAAAAGCAGGCAGGTAAGTGCCGTTACATTTGGTAATGGTCCTTTCGAATGGTCGGAGGAACTCACTTATGGTGAACTGGTCATCCCCTCCGGAGCGATAAGCGTTCTCCGTACCGCCTGTTGTCGTGGCGACAAGAAATTCTTTTCCGATCAAATGATTACCTCCGGGACCATAAGCCCAACCAGGCGTCATCACTTCATCGAGCCATTTTTTCAAAAGCGGCGGGCTGCTGTACCAGTAGAAGGGGAACTGCAGCACAATCCGATCATGCTGAAGCAGCAGCTTCTGTTCCTTCTCCGCATCAATCGTCCAATTCGGATACAATTGATAAAGATCATGAATTCGAATGTCTTCTCCATACTGACTTAAGCTATGCAAGAAGGTTTTATTTGCACGGGAGCGGTTTAACTCGGGATGTGCCGTGATGACCAGAATTTTCATGAGAATCATCCTTTCAAATGGGATACCCCCATTATTGAGCACCAAGCCGAATCTGAAAAGTACGCTCTTTTTCCGTACTAAGTACGGTTTACCGTACTATGTTGCTGTTAATTGAAGCTCTGTTATAATAAAAACCATCTTATCGCTTTGCGGAAATGGAGGAGCACATGGACCAGAACAGCCGCAAGCCTGCTTCCACAGAAGGAATAATCGCAACCCTTCAAGTCATTGGCGGAAAGTGGAAGCCGCTAATATTGTTTATTCTTCTATATGAAGGGACCAAACGGTTCGGAGAGCTAAGACGGATGCTTCCGAATGTGACGCAAGGGATGCTGACGAGCCAGCTTCGTGAGATGGAGAGGGATGGACTTATCGTCCGTAAGGTTTATCAGGAGATTCCGCCAAAAGTGGAATACCAGTTATCTGAGCATGGCGAAACTCTTGGTTCCGTTCTGTCAGACATGTGCGGGTGGGGCTTTAAACATCTTGCTTTCATGAAGGATTCGCAAGGAATAGTGGAGCAGAAGAAGGGGATAACTTAATATGCAGCGGAAGGAAACAGCATTAAGCATAATACATTCCGTGAAACATCCTTCGAGGATAAAAAATATAGCAGCTTTATCTATCCTTAGTTTACTTTGGTGTTATATGGTCATTCATGCATGGAGTGATATTTCATGGCATGATAAGGGGGATATCATTATACTCTCCGGTAACATCGTTGTGTTCTTTACTTATCTGATTATATTAATAATATCTATAATTAGAGCTTTAAATAAACCAACAGAATTATCTATTCTTCCAGATGAAATCCAGATAAACGGTCGTACCATTCTAGCCAAAGAAATCAAGGTCATCATAAATATGGGGTATTTCAGACCCGTTATCGGTATCAAGCCTATAGGGAAGATGGTAGTACCCGTAAAGCTGTGCTTCAGATTTTTAGAGAATGGAGATCAGGGGATTGCGGATATTAAAGGTTGGGCGGCAGCAAACAAGATAAAGATGGTCAATCGGGATTTTATGACATGGTTGTAACGGTTAGAGTCGCATATTGCGGCTCTTTTTTGCTAACTGACTGGCTCGGCGTTACTGAAAAATAAGCGGGGCGTCAGTGCATGGAGGTTTTAATCATGGCCGGTTTGAGTTACGATATCTAATGGAGTCTATACCGATGGCAGCCTGTCATCGAACACGGAGGAACTTAAGTGGAAAACTTTGCATGCCTATACATCATTCGCGGCGAGCCCTATAAAGGGGGGACGATCGTGAATTTGAATGAAGGTGAGACGGCGATCGGCCGGTTATCCAATCAGTTGACTCCGGATATCGCCTTCACCAACCCGTTTATTTCACGGCAGCATGTCGTTATCCGCAAAGAGCAAGATAAAGCGGTGCTGTACGATAAGGGAAGCCGCCACGGAACAGAGCTCAACGGCGAACGGGTGAAGCCGCACCGCCCTTATCCGCTGAGCAATTTTGACATCATCAAACTGGCTAACGGAATGAGTGTCCTGCACTTCTCATATATGTTCGCTGATCAAACGCTCGAGCTCGAACCGCTCAGCATCACCAGACAGCTGGAGATCCCTGGACTGCCTCTTACGATTCATTGGGAGAAGAGGGAATGCGTCGTGGAGGGACAGCGAATTCCGATGTCGGAGAAAGAATATCTGCTGATTCGTCTGCTTCACGAGAATGCGAACCGGCTTGTAACGCTTGAAGACATCAAAACTACGGTATGGCCTGAACGATTGGCCGGGGAAGAAGGCATTCCGGATGTTACACTCGATGAATTAAACGCTTTGATCTACCGGGTGCGTAAAAAATACGGCAAAGACACCTTCCTGATTAGCGCGGTGCGCGGCAGCGGCTACGTACTCGAATCGGAAATTGTATCTTCCTGACGAAAGTAGGAGAATCCCTTCATGAAATATATACAAGCGGAGTATTCAGGACCACTTAACGGAAAAGTACATATACCTGGTGCAAAGAATAGTACCCTGGCGCTGCTTGCCGCTGCATGTCTGGCGGACGATATCGTAACTCTGGAGGGTATCCCGCGTATCGATGATATACGGATGATTGCGGGAATAAGCCAGGATATCGGAATGGAATTGAAGCAGGATGGCGGTCAGGTTACCCTTGATCCGCGTTGGATTCATAGCGCTATGATCGATCCGGGGAAATCTTCGAGCTACCGGGCATCGTATTATTTTGCAGGAGCTTTGCTAGCCAAATTCGGACGAGTTACGATTGGATTTCCGGGGGGCGATGATTTCGTGTCCAGGCCGATCGACCAGCATATTAAAGTGTTTCAAGCGCTTGGTGCCAAGGTTCAAATCTTCAAGGATTATTATGTGGTAGAGGGTACCGAGCTTAAAGGCACGGACATTTACTTCGATACAATTACATCCGGTGCAACCATTAATGCGATCCTTGCTGCTTCACGTGCCAAAGGGAGAACCATTCTGCATAACGCAGCGGTCGATCCGGAGGTCGTGGATACGGCAGCTTTTCTGAACCAGTTAGGCGCGAAGATATATGGGGCGGGCACTGATCGAATCCGTATTGACGGTGTCTCGTATTTGAACGGAGGATCACATACGGTCATACCAGACCGGTTGATTGCAGGAGCTTTCCTGATGGCTGCTGGCATGAATGGGGGACAAGTTACCGTCGAGGATGTGATTCCTGAGCATCTGGGGTCTTGCCTAGCGAAGCTGGAGGAGGTCGGGATAGAAGTCGAATGCGGCGAGAATCATATTACGGCTTACAGTTCGGGCTTATTAAGAGCAACACGGATACGAACGGGCATGTATCCGGGCTTTGCTACCGATCTGCAGCAGCCGATGACGGCGCTTCTGCTCCAGGCCAAAGGCAAGAGCATCGTAACAGAACGCGTCTACCCAATGCGCTTCGCTCACGTGCCGCAGCTGCGCCGGCTTGGAGCCGAGATCGAGCTGCGCAAGGAAAGTGCCTTTATCCGTGGGGGATTTCCGCTGCAAGGCGGCTGGGCTCACGCAACGGATGTGCGGGCCGGCACTTGTCTGCTGCTCGCAGGACTCGCGGCAGAAGGAAGCACGTTTATTACGGGCGTTGAGCACATTGAGCGCGGCTATGAAGATGTTATTGGCAGCTTCCGCGCGATTGGAGCTAAAGTCTCTATCCAAGAACGGTCAAGTAATGGGATGGTTGAGGATAGGATCCTGAGTTAAATAGCTTACAAGGCAGGAAGCCTCTAACTGATTGAAGTTAGAGGCTTTTTTAGGAGGCGATATCGATGGGTTCACGAATGATGCACTACTGCATGACGACGGAGATTAACAAACTTATTTATTCTTCTAAAGAAACCAGAATCCATCTGGGAGGCCTTGCTCCAGATTTAACCCATCCCGTATATGCCCCCAAATCAGTTACTCATTTTGTGCAAGTAAATAGTCAAGGCAAGAAACGGACGGATTATGAACTCTTTATACAGAAGTACAAGGAGCATTTTACAGATTCCTTTTATGTCGGGTATCTCAGTCATCTTGTTGCGGATCAAATATGGTACGAAACGATGTATCTGAAGTTAGTGAAGTCGCTTCCTGAAAATGAAAAACAAAACGCTATAGACAAAGGATATCGTGACTTTAGAAGGTTAAACAAAAAGCTGTTAACCTATTATCCGGTATCTCCGTTAGAGGAGATACCGGCCATTGATAACGTAAAGATTGATGGGTTATACACGGAATATTTGCCTGGCATTGCTAAACAGCTGAATGACGATTTCAATGTCGAGCAATCCGCCATGTCGGAACCTCTTGAGATCTATAGTCTGGAAAGCATCCAAAAGTATATCCAATTTTCCATCTCAGAGACGATAAAGGTACTCCATTCTCATGTTGGAATACCAAGATAAAGTGGACAGCCGCGCAAGTATAATACTTGCACGGCTATTCAGGAAGCTTTAAATTTCCCGTATTTCGAATTATGGTATGAACCTCCAGTTTTATTTTCACTTGAGGCAGATATTCGGTTCGCCATTGTGCCAGCTCGTCTCGGGAAAGATTATCACGGAAATGCTGTCCTATACCGAAGATATCTGCTTGAACCCGTTGTATTTTATTGAAAATCTCGTTCAACACACGCTGAAGGAGGCCTTGCAGCTCGGTCTTAATTTCTTCCATTGACGGATTTCCAATTGCGTCCATCACAATGACTTTCAAATAAAGCTTACTATTTAATTCAGGCTTCTGACTGACAAATCTACTTTGATTACGGATACGGCTGTTCACAATTTGCACGGTAGCTTTTCCCATTACTTCTATTTTTCCTTGCATGCTGTTCCCGTCAAATACGTTGTACAGCAAGGTTTGTTCATTCGTTAAGCGTTCTACCATTTTACCGTTCTTCAGGATGCCGGCCCCGACGCTTTGGATAGCTGTTGAATGACCGGATTGAATAATGGGGAGGACTACATCATTGGTATAGGAATGTATGCCTCTGAACAATTTCCATACAGGCGTGTAGGCGATCTCCGGATTCCATCCGGCATTCTTCTGGAAGAAATCATAGATCTCATTGCCATCGCCGTTAGACGGATTGTTAATTCGCTCGAAAAATCGGTTTAGCGGTTCATCGCAAATGACAAACATCGTTTTCGGCGAGACTTGACGGGATCGGATGATGCTAGCTGTAATTTCATCGAGTCCACGCGTTGCAAAGGCTTTATCCACGATAATAACCTTCAAATGCAGCAGATCGACCTGATCTTCCAAATTCATGCTAATATGATCGATGGCCGAACTAATCGTATCCCCTTTGGCGCTGATTACCTGAATGCCTTCGTTTTTCTCCGTTACCTTTGGAATATCCAGGAATACTTCATAATTGCCCTCCTGATAGGAGATCCCCATTGCGATTGGCAGCGCCCGATGATTTATGTCTTTGTTATCCCAGCAGCCGCTAAGCAAGGTCATCATTAGAACTGCAGTTAATATGCGCAGGATCATGAGTTATTCAACCCTAACTTTGTTTTTCTTGCATGTAACCACCCCATAGTCAATACGAAGATAGGCGTTACAATCGAAACATACATTCGCAGAGGTATATTCCATTGGAAGAGGAGGTCAGCAGTCTTCCAGTCTGGGATAAACAGGCACGCGATGAAGGTGCAAAGAAGGATAATCGGGATCAGGAAGTTAGGGCTGATGTCTATCACACCAAGTCGAATAATAATAAGAATCTGCCATAGGGTAACCGCGATGAAAAACATCGTAAAAGCAACCAGGCTGAGCAATAAGAATATATTGATCCGGTCAAACATCAGCCAATTGATTTCGATCGTATCCACGACTAAGAGATAAGGGAATTGGAGCCGCCGCGCGGTTTCTTCCCCTAGTGTCAGAACCGGGATATATACGGAAATCAGATAGGTGGGAAGCAGCACGAGACACCCCAAAAATATAGCTTTTGGCTTGAAATTCGCATAGGATGGAAGGAATCCCAGCAACAAAAAACCTCCTGTATAGGCAAACAAGCTCTTATAGAAAGGAGGAAGGGTTAGAAAGGTAAAAGCACCATGGCCCGGCCAAAGCGGGAATAAATAATGCCAGTCAATGTTCTGGAAGGAAGTAACCATGACAAAAACGACCGGGATGATAAATAAGAAGCTTAACAATACCGATAATCGGAGCAAGCCTCCAATTTTTCCGTGAAAAGTCATAAAGCCAGGGACAATAAGCAGGAGCAGCATAAGAACCCATAGAGGAGTATTCGACAGAAAAACGATCGAAAGAACCTCTGCGAATGCCCGAACCGCGAGTACGATAATCCAAGCCAAATAAAGAAGCGCTGGAAATAGGACGACCCAAGCAAGTACCTTATTTTTCTTCAAGAGAATATCCACGATATTCTGGCCTTTAAAATAACTTAATCCTTTGAGATACATGGAAATGATCAGCAGGTGAAACAAAAAACCAGCGATCACAGGAATCCAATGGGATTCGTTCGTACTCTCGATTATATCTAACGGATACAAGAAAAAGATTAAACCCAGATGGGTCATGACATAGGTAGCGGAAACTTCCAGGTTTTTTGACATTTCATTCCCCTTTTGGCTTTATTAATTGCAAATATGGAACGCCTAGTGTGCGAATGCCAGCCACATAAGCACATATAATAACAAGCCCTGTCAACAGGCCAAGCACCCCGAGGAAAGCAGCTAGGAAGAGCAACAGATATTTAAGTAAACGGAGTGCATAGGAATTCCGAAAGCCTACCACAGCGGCATTTGCTATGGTTGCAGCGGCAACTATGATGATAAGCAGATTGCTTACCAGCTTGGCATCTACTACAGCCTGTCCGAGTACGATGCCTCCAACCATCGTAACCGTTGGTCCGATGCTGGAAGGGAGTCTGATAATAGCCTCCATGATCAATTCCATTATGATTAAGAGAAGAAGGGCTTCAACGATGGCCGGATAGGGAACATCTAGGCGGCTTCTCGCAATGGAATGAGCCAGCTCAAACCGTAATACATCGGGGTTGACCGAGACAAGCGCTACGTATAACCCTGGTACGATTAACGTCGTTAACAGTCCGATTAAGCGCAAGGATCGGAGCAGCCAGGTATAGATCGGCGGATGGTTGGTATCATCTTCCGTTACGAATAGATCCGATATCAGGCTTGGTAATACAATGGCAAACGGAAGCCTTTCCTGAAATAAAACTGCTTTGCCGTCTTTTAAAGCTTTGGCTGCATTTTGAGGCAGCTCGTAGGTCATGTAATGGGTAACCAGCGAAAAATTCGAGAACTCTAAGACGGACGAAAGCTCCTTTATGTTTGAAATATCTGTCGACTGTTTAGATTCGAGTTTATGTGTCAGATTACCGAGCATTTGTTTATCAATAAGGGATTCCATATAACATACAACCACGTTTGATTTAACCAGATTACCCATAACATAATTCTTCATTTGGAGGTCAGAAGTATTTAAATGAGAACGCAGGAGTATTATATTGGCCTCCAGGTTTTCATTAAATGCACTATTACCTCCGCCCACATTATTTTCCATAATGGGCATAGAAATTGGGCGGCTATTCGGTTGAGGGACAGGGTAAATACTTACACATATGCCTGATGCGTTATGCATGGCGATAAGCATGCCATCCAGAATTTCAGAGATTAGGCCAGTTGTTTCAGCGGGTACGGTTTGGCCAAGCCCTGCAAAAACTTCAACAAGCTCAAGTTTGTTTATGGACGCAGTAAGCAACGAATCTCTGACCATATAGATCGTTTGCGGGAAATTAATCAAAGACTTTAAACCGGTAATGGTAAAAGTCTCGGTAGCGATCTGTACTTGCTGATTGACATAATCCGGGTAGGAAGAAAAGTGTGTTCTAACTTCATCCATTGCTGCCATAATTGCCATTCTCCTCGCAGGTATAAATTCAACTATATTATGTCCTAAATTATCATTGTTAATCTTAACCTAGCCGGATACTTGACATCCTCCACGGGCAAGTACTAATGTTATAGTCAAGAGGTGGAATGAATGAGTAAGAAGCAGGACATTATGGCTGCGACGCTCGAATTGATTCATGAAGAAGGGCTGCAGTCGGTAACCTTCGCTAAGCTATTCAAGCGTGCAAACGTCGGATCAGGCACCATATACAACTATTTTGCAAATAAAGAAGAGCTCGTAAATGCTGTGTATAAAGAAGCGCGGATTCTGATGGGGGAACATCTGCTGCAAAATTATGACCCCGAAGCCGGCCTGTATGAACGTTTCAAATGCCTTCAGTTGAATAGACTGAAATTCGGCCTTCAATTCCCGAAGGAATTCTTGTTTATCGACAGTTTTTCTTTCTCGCCGTATATATCTCCTGAGCTCCGTAACATGAGTGATACTCACAATTCCGGGGAAGTCATTCAATCCTTAATTATGGAAGGCCAGAAGCAGGGGATCATTAAAGAGATGGATTCGCATCTGTGTCATCAGCTTATTCACGGCATAATCTCTTCCATCCTGAAAGGATATTACATTCAGAAGTACCCTTTGAACGAAACGCAGATTCAACAAATTCTGGAAGCCTCCTGGAAAGCCATATTAGTGTAGAAACAGCCTATTGGACAGTTTGTCTTAAATGGGCTGTTTTTTTGTTTGTTGGAATCGGAATAAATATTCTATAAATACTGCAAGATGTTCTGTTAAAAGAAAATTTTCTTCAGAAATTAATCGAAAATCCATCATTAATAACTCGAACAGATCCTTGAATAATTTTTAAATTGGAACAAACATTCCGAAAATTGTTGACTTAAAGGATAGAGGAGGACTATACTTGGCCCATGGAACAAACATTCCAAATCATAAATTCCTCAAGGAGGCACTTATATGTCTAACGTATGGTTAATTACAGGAAGTTCCCGGGGGTTTGGCCGCAGTCTTGCTGAAGCGGTATTGGCTAATGGAGATCAATTGGTTGCAACGGCCCGCAAACCGGAACAGATTGCCGATCTTGCGGAACACTATGGAAGTCAGGTACATCTTGTCCAGCTTGATGTGAACAGCTATGAACAGGCTGAGGCAGCTGTTAAAGCCGCATTCGACACATTCGGACGGCTGGATGTACTTGTTAATAATGCCGGCTACGGCAACGTATCTTCCATTGAAGAAACGCCATTGAACGATTTCCGGGCTCAGGTGGAAACAAACCTTTGGGGTGTCGTTAACGTAACGAAAGCCGCACTTCCGTTGCTCCGAGAGCAGGGTCATGGTCATATCATTCAATTCTCTTCCATCGGAGGACGTACGGGTGCACCTGGCCTTGGCCCTTATCAAATGTCGAAATGGGCAGTGGAAGGCTTCTCCGAAGTGTTATCCAAAGAAGTATCCCCGCTTGGCATTAAGGTTACATTGATTGAACCGGGCGGATTCCGTACGGACTGGGCAGGCTCGTCGATGCGGCATATCGAGCCGCGCGAAGAGTACAAAAATACCGTTGGCGGCTTACTAAACCATCTGCGAGACGTAAGCGGCAAGGAAAATGGAGATCCTGATAAAGCCGCACAAGCCATTCTTGACCTTGTCAATGAAGAAAACCCGCCGCTTCGTCTGCTGCTTGGCAGCGATGCCGTTGCGATTGCGAATGCTGTAGACACCGGTAAATTAGCCGAGACAAAACGTTGGGAGAAGCTCAGCATCTCAACTGACTTCGAAGCGAGGGAGCTGGACCCGTCTGTAACACGCATGTTTGACGAATTTGAAGAACAGTAATGCTCGAAGTTGCGTTGGATGAGATTAGTGGGGGCTTACCATATTAACTTAAAAAGGAGTTTATTCTATGACGCAGATATCTGCAGATTCTTCTGTTCTAACCTTTATCAATGTGTTTACCGTTAAACCCGAGAACCAGGAACGTTTGGTCGAGCTCTTGACCAGCGCAACGAATGTTTCGGTTCGGTATGCTACCGGATTTATCTCTTCCAGTCTTCATCGCAGCACAGATGGCACTAAAGTCACCATGTATGCACAGTGGAGGAGTCTTGAAGATTACCAGGCAATGCGGGATGATCCCAAGCCGCTTCCATATTTTCAAGAAGCTTTAACGATTGCGACATTCGAACCCGGAATGTATAAAGTCGTCAAAACCTTTGAACCTGTCAAAGAATAAACGCTGATAATGAAGTGGAAAACCCAAGGAGAACATTCTCCTTGGTTTTTTTTTAACTTCAACACTTCAACCGGTCCGGGAGGATTCCCGAGTATAAATCAGCGCTTACCTCTGGATACTATGTACAAATTCTGACAAAACCAGGGGAAGATAAACCTCAAATGAACGAAATACAAACCATAAACGCGGGCGATAAGCATGATCTAACTATAGTCAGCCAGAATGTGAAAGAAAATGAAGCGCATCTGAAGCGGATTTTCGAGAATTGTGCGGATATCGTCTTCCGATCTTTTACCAGCCGCTTTGGCACGATTCTGATCGTCTATGTGGACGGCCTCACAGATACAAAAGAGCTGGACAGGAGAGTGATCAAACTTTTAACCCGTTCGGATGACTCCGATAGTCAACATATAAGGGAAAGGTTAGAAGGCGAGTATGGAACGGAAGACGAAGTCACGGATTTACATGAGATTGTGAAACGGATCTTGTATGGGCAAACCGCTGTTTTTGCCGAAGGACTTACCAGTGCCGTTATGATTCAAGTGATCTCTTTTGAACACAGATCGGTCAATGAGCCCCAGCTCGAATCCTCCATTCGGGGACCCAGAGAAGCTTTTACCGAAGTTTTGCAAACGAATCTAAGCATGCTGCGGAGAAAGATTAATACACCTGATCTAAAGATGGAAGAATTGCAGATTGGAGAATTGACCCGTACTCGCGTAATGATTGCTTATTTATCGAATGAAGTCAGTGACGAGTTACTTGCAAACGTCAAAAATAAATTAACAAGCATCCGCTCCAAGGCCATTCTGGACGCCAATTATATAGAAGAGAGCATTGAAGGATCTTCGTTTTCTCTGTTTCCTCAAATTCAGAATACAGAGAGGCCCGATACGGTGGCAGCCAGCCTGATTGAAGGCAAGATCGGTATTTTTGTTGATGGATCGCCTAACGTTTTATTGGCGCCAATGACGTTTTGGTCCGGGTTCCAGGCAGCTGATGATCATTATGAGCGCTTTCTATACGTATCCGCTGTAAGAATCATCCGCATCGTTCTATTTGTGCTGTCCTTGCTATTGCCTTCCTTCTATGTCGCCTTAACAACCTATCATCCTCAGATGATTCCAAACACGTTATTAATCAGCATTGCAGCAGCTCGAGAAGGCGTACCGTTCCCGACCGTGATTGAGACTTTTATTATGGAGATTATGTTCGAGGGACTTCGAGAAGCCGGGCTTCGCTTGCCAAGAGCTGTCGGATCAGCCGTAAGCATCGTTGGTGCTTTAGTCATTGGGGAATCGGCGGTTCAAGCAGGCTTAATTTCCGCGCCGATCGTCATCATTGTCGCAAGCACAGGAATCGCTTCTTTCGCTATACCGCGCTATAACTTGAGCTTGCCATTCCGGCTTCTTCGATTCATGCTTCTTGCTTTAGCCGGTTCACTGGGCTTTTACGGAATAGCTGCCGGCACCACGGCGATTCTGATTCATCTTTGTATTCTGGAATCATTTGGGGTGTCTTATCTGGCTCCACTGGCCTCCAGTAAAAAATTCAGCGCTCAGGATACCCTGTACCGCGCGCCCAAGAAAGGCTGATTCCAATTCGAACCAGAAATCGTTTGATAAGCATATGTTTGGCTCTATGTGCCTTGTTATTGACCGGCTGCTGGGATAGAACGGAAATTAATCATTATGCCTTCTGGATGGGTACCTTTATTGACAGATCCAAAGAGGATGAAGTGAAGGTAAGTGCTCAGATTGCGATCCCTTCTCAGATTGGCTTCTCCAGCGGCTCCGGTGGATCGGGTGAGGAGCAGGGCAGTATCGTGCTCAGTGCCAGCGCTCCTACCTTGCTTGCAAGCTGTCAGCTTATTCAGGACAAGCTTCCACGCCGATTGTTTATCGGGCACCGCAGAGCCGTATTTATCGGACGAAACTTGGCTGAAGCAGGGATACGGGATTTGATGGATATGTATACCCGTAACCTGGAGACCTCCTTCCGCACAAGTGCGTTCATCGTGATTGGCGAGAAACCGGAGAAAGTATTAGAAATGAAGAGCCCTTTTGAGCCTCTATCCTCAAGCGCTGCAGTTGATGTTGAGAAATACAGTAAAAATGGGGACAAGAGCTTTCGGGACTTTATCGTCGCGATGAAAAATGAGACGACTTGTCCGGTTCTATCCGTTCTCGATACCGCTGACATAGAGAATAAGAAAGCCGGGCAAGTGTTCGAAATTAATCGTCTGGCTATCTTTAATAAACAAACCAGACTGGCTGGTATCCTCGAGCCTAAAGACAGCATGATGACGTTAAGAGTTCTGGGCAGGCTGAATCAGAACATTGTCACAGAATATATATCCGGAGGAGGAGGATATGTGACCGTATTCGAGTCGAACCAGGATACTCGAATGAAAACAAACATAGAAGGAGGGCAAGTCACTGTACATATAAAATTAACGGGTACCGGGACCTTAAAGGAGAACAGGACTAAGCTTGATTTGATGGATCCCAAAGCCCTGGAAATTGTGCAAACGGAGTTAAATGAACAGTTGGCTAAAAAAGTCCTGGATTCTATTCATAAGGTTCAGTTGAGCTATGGAACGGACATTTATGGCTTTGGAGAAGCTATCCATCGGCAGCATCCCAGCGAATGGCAAAAGTTAAAGGGCAATTGGGAGCAAACGTTCCGTCATGCAAAGATTGTAGTAGAGGTTCATTTGCATATTCTTAGGGTTGGCGCACAAGGGAGTCCAACCTAGCTAGATAGTTGCTTGCGCCTGATTAAGCTAATAATAAGCAAGAGACAAGGGATAACGATCATGCTTGGCCAAAAGATGAGAGGCAGCCATATTTTATAAAGATAGCTCGTCAAAACGATAGTAATATTTAGAGGCGGAAGCGTGCAAAGCAGATAAGCAGCAATCAGAAACAACACGGTTTTCTTCCTTATGTCTCGGTTGGTAAGTTCCGCTATTCCGTGGCTTGTCAACGTCAAATAGACGGACAACTTGACGAATACGCCAAACAGCCAGACAAATATAACCCATACGTCCATATTCTGAATGAATTCCAATACCGAAATGAAACGGACCATATTGAAGAAAGGGTAAATGAATTGTCCCGATAACTCAGGCCCAAAAGTCATGATGACGCTGGCGGTTGTCAGAAGGACGAGAAATGAAGAGATGCTAACGGCCCATAAAGCCGTTTTTGCCGCTTTTCCAGGCTGTGTGATCAGAGGGATCAACATCATGATTAATATGGATTCTGACAAAAAAGAACCGTGAACAAGTGAAGCGTCAAATAGATCAATCAGATTATGATCATGAAAAGCTGGCATGATCTGCTTGAAGTCAAGGTTAGTTGCGTTTAGGGCAAAGGTTAGCAGGACGACCGTAAAAAAAAGCGGTCCAGTAATCTGGCTGAACCGGCCTATTGCTGTTATGCCCCCTCTATACGAGATATAGGCCATGTTGGCGATCATAATGATGCTGATCACCCAGTTGCTTGTCTTGTTAAATAGTACTAATTGAATGAAATCCGTCATGGCACGCAGAATGACTACCGTAACGCTGAACCATCCCAGCAGGATATAGACGGTTACAAGCGTCCCGAGCCATTTGCCAAGAACTTTCCGGCAAATGCCAACAAGCGAACGGCTGTCATGCAGCGCACACAATTTGGCATATACATACGTGGTAGTCAGGCCGATAAGTCCGCCTATAAAAATAGAGATCCAAGCATCCTGCTGTACGCTGGTTATTGTAGGAGAGATGGTCAACCATATCGTCATGGTAAGTTCAATAACGGCTAAAATCCAAAAAAATTGCAAGGTTGTTATTCGCATGATTGATCCCCATTTCATTGCTCGAGCGCTATCATCAAGTGTTTGCCATATTCAACCATAATAAACAAGCAAGTCTAGATAAATGGTATCCGATTGAATCATCAATTCTTGTAATAAATGGTTGACACAAGAACGTGTGTTCTATATGATTTAAATGTGTATTTTTCCAATTGCACAGGAAGATACAGGTTGATTAAATTCTGGACTATGCAACGAAACATTGTTATGTTACGATGACATACGAAAGAATATGTATGAAGAGAGAAGAAGCTGCAAGCGGGATAAAGCAGGGGATTTTGGGCTATATTTCACTTTTGCTTCGCTGGATGCAGAGGTGCTTCGTACATAGCCGGCTATTATCGCGAAACATTGTTTCGAATAGCCAGACAACACTGACAAATGTTAAGGAAGAAAGGTTGCGTGGAAAGTGACTGTAAACAAGAAAAGCAACGTAGGACTTGTCATTGCCGGTCTGTTGCTTAGTATTCTGATGGCGTCGATGGATAACACGATCGTCGCGACCGCGATGGGCAATATCGTCGCCGAACTAGGCGGCATGGACAAATTTGTCTGGGTTACATCCGCTTATATGGTGGCGGAAATGGCAGGGATGCCGATCTTCGGCAAGCTGTCCGATATGTACGGCAGAAAGCGGTTTTTCCTCTTCGGTATCATCGTATTTATGGCGGGCTCAGTATTATGCGGAACTGCCGGATCGATTACGGAGCTGGCACTGTTCCGCGCGGTTCAAGGTATCGGGGCAGGGGCTATGATGCCGGTCGCTTTCACTATTATGTTTGACGCGGTTCCACTGGAGAGCCGGGGTAAAATGGGCGGCATGTTCGGTGCCGTGTTCGGAATGTCCTCCATCTTCGGGCCGCTGCTTGGGGCTTACATTACGGACAATTTTGCATGGGAGTGGGTATTCTACATTAATCTCCCGCTTGGCATTATCGCACTATGTATGATTGGTTTCTTCTACAAGGAATCGATGGAACATTCGAAGCAGCCGATCGACTGGTACGGAGCGGCCACGCTGATTGGGGCAATTGTCTGCCTCATGTTCGCACTTGAGCTTGGGGGCAAGACTTACGCATGGGACTCGGTTCAAATTCTTGGCATGTTTGCAGGCTTCGTCGTTCTGCTTATTACATTCCTGTTTGTAGAGACGAAAGTGAAGGAACCGATTATCTCGTATGCGTTATTTAAGAACCGGCTGTATTCCACCAGCATTCTTAGTGCATTGTTCAGCGGTGCTGCGTTTATTGTCGCTTCGGTATTCATTCCAATCTTCATTCAAGGTGTATTAGGCGGTTCTGCGACCAATTCCGGTCTCGTGCTGCTGCCGATGATGCTTGGCACAGTAGTTACAGCTACATCCGGCGGCTTCCTTATGACGAAGGTACCTTACCGCAATATTATGGTGGGCACATTCATTATCCTGGTTGTAGGATCGATCTTGACGACAACGCTTACGGCGGACTCCTCGAGATTTATTGTTACGATCTATATGATTCTGATTGGTCTTGGAATTGGCGCATCCTTCTCCGTATTGGGGAATACCGCCATCCATGGTCTGCCTGCACGTCAACGCGGTACGGCAAGCTCGACGCTTAACTTCATCCGTTCGCTTGGGATGACAATTGGTATTACGATCTACGGTATTGTGCAAAGCAATCTGTTCACAAGCAAAATGACCGATGCCTTTGCGACAGGCGGGGGATCCGCTCCCGCAGGCGGCATGGAATTTAAGGATCCGCGCGAAATTCTCGCACCGGAAGCTCGTGAGCAAATTCCGCCAGATGTTTTGGACAAAATTGTTCATTCGTTGGCTGATTCAATTGTTGGTACATTTGCCTGGGCCATCATTCCGGCCGTTCTCGCATTATTGGTTTCGTTCTTCATGGGCAGAAGCAAGCTTGATCCAACTACAGAGATGGAAGAACAGGGCTTCAGCGGACATTAATTATAAAATGGAGAGAAGGCAGTCGCATTTCATGCGATTGCCTTCTTTTTGTTAAATATTGGGACTTCAAATATATAGTTAACATAATATATATTATGTTATGTAATTGAGAGAATGAAGCCCCAGAAAAAAACGAGGACATGACTTTTGGCATAGAAGCATGAAAATGATCATGATTCATGATCAAATGGCATGTCCTTTTCTGTTGTCGTTCATGACTTCTCGCAGATTTGCAGGAGATTCATTCTTGTTATACTGTTTCCACGGAGGAGGTGTATGAAATGAAAGTGGAATACGTGTTCCGTTTATTTATCGAGCATCTTAAGCAACTGATACAAGAGTTCAATAAACACACGGTTGATAATGTACTTGGACTTTCAGATCATCCTAATATGCTTCCGAGAAGCTACGATTTCTATTTTGCTTACGGCACGAATCCAGCGAGTTGGGAGGGTGAAAAGTATGATAACGAAATTTAAAGAACTCCGTGATTATATCCTGGAGAAATGGACAGCAAAAATGAATAAGCCTGTAAGTGAGAAAGCCCCTCAAGAACAGACGATTGGTGAACTCATCTTCGAAAATTCTTTATACGAATAAGGGTAGAGGAGTGATCACGAGATGAACAAAAAAGAAAAGCTAAAAACGCTGACTAAACTGCAATATAACGTAACGCAGCATGGGGTGGACGAACAGCCTTTTGCTAATGAATACTGGAATAACGAAGAAGAAGGAATTTACGTAGATATCGTTTCAGGTGAACCTCTGTTTAGTTCGAAGGATAAATTCGATGCTTGTACAGGCTGGCCAAGTTTTTCAAAACCTTTGGATCCGGAGAACTTCGTTTTTAAACGTAAAGGATTATTCGGTACCGAAGTAAGAAGCAAGCAAGCCGATTCCTTCCTGGGTGACGTGTTTAACGATGGCCCGGCGTCAACCGGAATGAGATTTTGTATGAATTCAGCTGCCATGGTATTTATTCCGAAAGCGGAGCTTGAAAAACAAGGATATGGCGTATATGCGGCGCTATTTGAAGATAAATAAGATAAATCCATAAAAAAGCAGTCCTTAGGGCTGCTTTTTCCTATTTTCACCCCAAAAAACGTCAGATTATATGCTATAATTAAGTGCGCAAAATCAGAGTTTTGCGCACTTTCCTTTGAGAGCGACTTTTTATACATAAGGTGGGACACAAGTATTGAAGAGACAGCATGAACTGGAGGACCAATACGGCAAGCTGACTCAGGCTTTTCGCATTTGGATGAAGCAGGCCGGATATACGGATACCACCCAGAAGGAATATATGAGAGAAGCCTACGGCTATTTGGAATCACTCGAAGGAGCTTCTGCTGAACAGGCGGGGAAAATGCATGTGATTTCATTCCTCGTATCCAAGCAGCGTGGAGCAGGCGACCGTGCGAGGAACCGGACCTTATCGGCTATCCGATCCTTTTATACCGCGTTGATCGATTTCGAGATGACTGCTCGCAATCCCGCGATGGAAGTCAAGAAATCCAAGACAGAGAAGAACAAGAAACCGGTGTACCTGGAAGAGGATGAGCTGGCTGCTAGCCTTTCGTGTATAGAAGGGCGCTACCGCGCCCGTAATATTGCCATTTTCCTGCTGATGAGTTATTGCGGCTTACGCGTTGGCGAAGTCCACCGATTGAACCGAAGTGACTTCAACCCGGTAAGAGGTACGATCGAGGTATTCGGGAAAGGGCGGAAGTGGAACGAAATTCCCGTACCAGAAGAGCTGGCTGCCGTGCTTACGGAAGTGTCGCTGGACCGTATTACACCATACAAGGAGCAGGAGGATGCTTTTTTCGTATCGCAGAAGGGAAGAAGGCTGTCGATCCGGCAGATTCAGAAAATCGCTACCCAGACCTTCGATGCCTTCAAAAGCATAAATCCCGGTGCGGCGAATAAAAAGCTCTCCTGCCATAAACTGCGTCATACTTTCGCCACGATATTGCTAAAGAACGGTGTAGATATTCGCGTTGTGAAGGAGCTGCTTGGACATGCCTCCATTGAAACAACAATGATCTACACTCACGTTAACGATGAACAGAAGAAGGAAGCGATGGCCACCATTCGGCTTCCCGTGCGTGTTTAGTTTTGAAGCTGAGGCGTGCGTTTGTCCTGGTGCTGCCAGAAGTTGATTACAGCTTCCGTATCAGAAGCCATTCCAAAGTAAGTATCAACCGTCTTGACCGTCATATCATGCTCTTCTTGAGAGAAGGCAGCACAGGCATCCTTCATCAGCACAATCCGATAATCCATCATAAAGCCGTCTCTCGCGGTGGATTCTACGCAAAGATTAGTACTTACACCCGTCATAACAAGGGTTTCGATCTTTAAGGTCTGTAGTACGGACTCAAGCCTGGTATGAATAAAGCCGCTGTATCGATGTTTCTTTACAACAATATCTGTTTCCTTTGGGGAGATGACGTAAAATTCGGCTCCCCAGCTGCCGGTATGGCAAATCGGATTTATACCATCCTTGAAACGGGAGAGCCACGCTTCAGAGTCGGTAGCTTTTTCGTGATTCGTCTGAAGAAAAATGACAGGGATCCCTTGCTCCCGTGCGGAATCTAACAGGGCTTGCAGGTTGGGCATCATCCGACTAACCGCACTGACGTCAATTCCGGTTTTAGCGATCGCACCGTCTGGATGGCAGTAATCATTTTGGACATCAACAACGATTACAGCTGTATTTTTCTGCTCGAGATTCTGTTTTAATTTATCCAATGCATACACCTACTTGTCATTTTATTAGGATATATTATTTTTCCAAGGACAAATCATTCTTATCCCTAAAGCAAAGAGCCGCAATTTGCGGTTCTTTGCCTTTTAAGAACGAAATAACGGGGCATAATAATTTCCAGCCTATTTCATACAGGGGGAAATCCATGAATTTACAATCGGGTACATATTACTGGCCATCAACCTTGCCTGTCGCCCCAAGTTACCCTGCTTTACAAGACAATGTAGAATGCGATGTTGCGATAATTGGGGGAGGGAGCTCCGCGGCGCAGTGCGCTTACTATCTGGCTGACCAGGGATTAAAGACGGTAGTGTTGGAAAAAGGAACAGTCGGTGGGGGAAGCACGAGTACAAACACGGCTATTATTCAATATTCGGGTGAGAAGATGTTCACCTCTCTCACTAACACCTTCGGCGAGGAGTATATCGCAAGGCATCTCAAGCTGTTAAAAGAGGCGATCGACGACATCGAGGCTGCCTCCCGGCGTGTTGAAATGGATTGTGAATTTTGCCGTCGTGATACGCTTTATTCCGCAAGCTGTCCAGAAGATGTCGCAAGTCTAAGAAACGAATACGAATTTATCAAACGACATGGCGTCCAAGTGGATTTCTGGAAGAAGGAAGATATTGAAGCGAAATATCCTTTCAGTCGGGATGCGGCCATATATTCCTATCATGATGGAGAACTGAATCCTTACAAATTCACACACGCGCTATTCCAGTATGCAGCTAAACAGGGAGTCCTGGTGTATGAGCACTCGGAGATGAATGGGCATCATTATGACAAAGAGCAGCAGCGCATGATTATTTCCACTAAAAAAGGATACCAAGTCAGCGCTCGTTATGTTATCTTTGCAGCCGGTTACGACAATATGGATATTCGAAAAGAAAAGCAGGCTTCCTTCGTCAGCACCTATACGGTTACGACACAGCCGGTAACGGATTTCTCTACCTGGCACAACCGGACTTTATTGTGGGAAACGGCACGGCCTTATATCTACATCCGCTCAACGGCGGATAACCGCGTAATTATCGGTGGTCTCGATGACAACACGACGTATCCGGACGATCGGGACAGGAAGCTGATTCATAAATCGGAGCTTCTGATAGAGGAATTTAACCGAAGATTCCCCGATATCCAGGTAGAATCTGCTTATTCCTGTGCAGCATTTTACGGCGGGATGGTGGATGGTCTTCCTATTATTGGGAAATATGATGATGTTCCCAGCAGCTACTTCTTGCTTGCTTACGGCGATAATGGCACGGTATACAGCCAGCTTCTGTCCAAAATCATTGCTCAGGAGATTGTGGATGGGCATAGCCCTGATCTGGAATTATATTTGCAGGATCGGCCATATTTAAAACGCTTGAGAAGCCAAGTATATGACAAACAGAACTTTTCTTAATCGTAATCTTGACGATTAAGAAAAGTTCTGTTATTGTTACTTATACGTAATAATTACGTTCAACACGAAAGTGTTGGACTTTTTATTTGGTCATTAATCGTAATAATTACGCAATGTCAAATAGTTTAGAACTGATTTCCTATAGAACTAGAACAGAAAGGATGATTCGTTTGTTGCTTGCCTCCCTGCAAGACGTGACGTTTGGTTACGGTGATGTTCCTTGTCTGGAAAAGGCGAACATCGAGGTTCACTCGGGAGAATTGATTGCCGTCACCGGTCCGAATGGTGCTTCCAAATCCACTTTACTGAAGCTGGCCATGCAATTACTTCATCCATGGGAAGGGAAGGTGACATTATCTCCGACTAATACAGCTGGCAACAAGCTGGTTGTAGCCTATGTACCGCAACAGATTGCGGCTTTTAACAGCGGATTTCCCAGCCAAGTAACCGAATTCGTACGCTCTGGCCTACATACCCAAAGCAGCAATTGGCTCAGAAGGTTAACTCCTCAAGCCAAGCAAGCAGCAGATGAAGCGATGCAAAGCATGGGAGTATGGGAATTGCGCAATCGCCGGATAGGGGAGCTTTCCGGAGGGCAGAAACAAAGGATTTGCATAGCCAGGGCTCTTGCCATGTCGCCTGATCTGTTCATTCTTGATGAACCAACTACCGGCATGGATAAAGAAAGCCGAAAAAGCTTTTATACTCTCATGCGGGAACAAATCGACAGGCATGGCAAGACGGTTCTAATCGTAACGCATAATTTGTCTGAGATGAATGACATGCTGGATCGAATGATTACGCTTGAGCGAAGAGAGGAGGGAGGCTGGAAATGCTGCACTACGACTTTATGCAGCGGGCATTTTGCGCCGGCGGAATCATTGCATTAATCGCTTCAGCGCTAGGTGTCTATTTGTTATTGAGAAGGCAGGCCTTAATGGCCGATATGCTGTCCCATGTATCGCTGGCTGGTGTTGCTGCTGGTGCATATTTAAGGATTAATCCATCCATAACCGGTTTTATTGTAGCGATTATAGGTGCTATTGCTGTTGAATATGTCCGCAAAGCTTATAAAACCTATAGCGAGCTTTCAGTAGCCATTATCATGGTTGGGGGACTGTCTGTGTCTATCATTCTCATGACCATGAACAAGACAATTAATAAAAGCTTCTCCTCTTACTTATTTGGTTCGGTAGTTGCTGTTAATCAGCTGGAGCTAACAATGATGCTTGCTGCTGCTCTCATTGGCGCTTTGTTCTTCTTCTTATTGCGGAAGCCGCTCTATATTATCTCGTTTGATGAGGAGTCGGCGAGAACAAGCGGCATTCCTGTGCAATGGATCTCCGTTGGTTTCAGCATTATCACAGGAATGATCGTAGCGGCGGCAATGCCGATTGTTGGCGTCCTGCTTGTTTCTTCACTCATTATTTTACCCGCTGCCTTGTCCGTTCGGATTGCTCCGAGCTTTACGTCAGCGATATTAGTATCGATGGGAATCGGATTGACCGGGACGTTTACCGGCTTAACAGCTTCCTACGAGCTGAGCACGCCACCGGGAGGTACGATTGCATTCATTCTTTTACTATTTCTGGTGTCAGGTTTATGCGTGAGAAAAATAATCCTGCTGGCATCTAAGAGCACCAGCAAGAAAATGCGGCCGGAAATTGCCGTCAAAGAGTCAAGGATCTCGAAGAATGGTCTTAGCTCTAATCTCCAAAAGATTAGGCAGAGATAGAAATCAATTACGGAGGTAGTCATTATTATGAAATTCTGGTTAAAAAAATCGATTGTGCTAGGTGCAGGACTATCCTTAATCTTGTCCGGCTGCGGCAATCAAGCAAAAGAAGCTGTAAGTCCAAACGTAAAGCTGAAGGTTGTTACAACCTTTTATCCGATGTATGAATTCAGCAAGCAAGTCGCGGGCGATCATGCAGATGTAATTGCCCTTATTCCTTCAGGCGCAGAGCCGCATGATTGGGAGCCTAGCGCGAAAGATATGGCCACCATTAAAGACGCTGATGTGTTCGTCTATAACGGGATCGTTGAAGGTTGGGTTGATCGTGCGTTATCCAGCGCAGCAAATGAAAAGCGTGTTGTCGTGGAGGCTAGTAAGAGTATTTCCTTAATGGAAGGGGAAGAACACGATCACGAGCATGGGGAGGAGGAGCATGATGGCGAAGAAGAGGAGCACGCTCATGAGGAAGAAATTCATATGGATCCTCATGTGTGGCTTGATCCTGTCCTGGCCGAGCAAGAGGTAAGGGCGATTCAAGCAGCGTTCGAGAAAGCGGATCCCGCAAGCAAAGAGGACTATCAGAACAATGCGGACAGCTATATCGCAAAATTAAAGGAATTGGATCTTGCTTTCAAGGAAGGCTTGAGTAATACCAAACATAAAGAGTTCGTGACTCAGCACGCAGCATTTGGTTATTTGGCAAAGCAATACGGACTTACACAGGTTCCAATATCAGGACTATCTCCTGAACAAGAGCCGTCACCCGATGAGATGGCAGAGGTTGTTGAATTCGCGAAGGGGCATCAGGTAAAGACCATTTTCTTCGAGACACTGGTAGAACCAAAGGTCGCACAGGTTGTAGCAGACGAGATTGGCGCAGCAACCGCAGTGCTTAACCCGCTCGAAGGGCTTACAGATAATGAAATAAAAAATGACTTGGACTACATCGGCATCATGAGAAATAATCTTGAAGCTTTAAAGAAAGCGCTGAACGAATAAGTCGATATAGCATTGGCAGATATGTCCGGGAATGTCCCGGCTTTTTCTTTCATTACTAATCGTAATAATTACAAATATGGAGGCTAGAAAATGAACAAAATACCCGTTACCGTCCTAAGCGGATATTTAGGAGCCGGCAAAACGACGGTCCTAAACCATGTGTTAAACAACCGGCAAGGCATGAAAGTCGCCGTCATCGTGAACGACCTAAGCGAGGTTAATATCGATGCGGCACTAATTAAAGAGGGAGGAGGGTTGTCGCGTACGGATGAGAAGCTTGTAGAAATGTCCAATGGCTGTATCTGCTGCACGCTCCGGGAGGATTTGCTCCGCGAAGTTGAACGGCTAGCCTTGGACGGACGATTTGATTACATACTGATTGAATCGACAGGCGTCGGAGAGCCCGTCCCCGTGGCACAAACCTTTACTTACATTGATGAAGAGCAGGGAATCGATCTTTCCCGGTTTTGCCGGCTCGATTGCATGGTAACGGTCGTTGATGCCAACCGCTTCTGGCATGACTTTTCCTCAGGGGAATCCCTGCTGGCAAGAAGCCAGGCTGTTGGAGAAGATGACAACCGGGAGGTTGTTGATCTGCTCATCGATCAGATTGAATTTTGCGACGTTCTGCTGCTTAACAAATGCGACATGATCGAAGAAGCCGAGCTTGTTCAATTGGAAGTTATGCTTAAGAAACTTCAGCCGCGCGCCAAGCTGATCAGAACGGTAAACGGGAACGTAGATCCTTCAGAAATATTAAATACAGGGTTGTTCGATTTCGATGAGGCCAGTCAGTCTGCAGGTTGGGTGAGGGAGATGGAGAAGCCGGAGCATACGCCTGAAACCGAGGAGTATGGAATTTCTTCCTTTGTTTATGAGCGGGTTAAGCCGTTTCATCCGGGTAGACTTAAGAAATGGCTGAGAAATTGGCCGGAAGAGGTTGTTCGGGCTAAAGGGGTTATGTGGGTGGCTTCACGGAACAATATCGGCCAAAATATTAGTCAGGCTGGTCCATCCATTCAATTTGGCCCTTCCGGGTACTGGATTGCAGCATTACCGCGCGAAGAACAAGACATGTACCTGAACGAATATCCGGAATTGCAAGCTAATTGGTCTCCCCTGTATGGTGACCGGATCAATAAAGTTGTGTTTATCGGAATCGGGATGGACCGTGACGCCATTCATGCTACACTCGACAGCTGTCTTCTGACAGAAACGGAGATGAAGGAAGACTGGACGCGCTTTAAAGATACATTGCCAAATGTGATTGAAGAATTGCATCAGTAGGGGAAGGCAGCCGTTATTTGGTGAACGGCTGCTTTTTTATAGAATAGGGAAGGATCCTAACTTTAACTGACGAATTAGTTAATGATTTTTATTAATAGTCAGGATATTATTCATCAGAAAAGGCAGGTACTCAAATGAAGGTAACGATCACGCTTGTAAATACAGCAGATGAAATAGAAGAAGCGGCACGCTTAGCGGGGCAAATTTGGCGCGAGTATTATGTTTCGATTATAACAATCGAGCAGATAGATTATATGGTTGATAAATTCCAATCGATCGCAGCGATTACGGATCAGATTGAGCATCAGGGCTATGAATATTACTTGCTCCGGCATGATGGAACGGCAGTAGGCTATCTATCGGTTAGAGAAGACAACGGGAAGCTCTTCCTTAGCAAGTTCTATGTGGCCAAGGAGCACCGCGGGCACGGCTATGCCAGCGAGGCTATGGCTTTCATCGAACATCTGTGCAAAGACCGCGGCCTAAGCCATATTTGGCTGACGGTCAATCGGGATAACGAATCCAGTATCGCGGTATATGAGAAGAAAGGTTTCCTTAACGTACGGGAACAAGTCGCGGACATCGGGAACGGATATGTCATGGATGACTTTATTATGGAGAAGGAAATTACGGCTCAGACATGAAGTGAGGTTATACAAGACATCCATAGGGATGTCTTTTTTTCTTTTAGAAATAGGCCTGAAAACGGCAAGAAGTAAATAATTGTAGATGCGAAGTTGGCAAAGGATGATTTCACCTGATGCGGCGCTCCCTTATTGTAAGGTTATCGGCATTCCGATCACAGAGTCGTCGATACATACCAATGAGAATGGAGTGGTCTAACAGCTATGAAAAGGCATTCCTTGCACAAATGTTTATCACTAATACTGACCCTGGGGCTTCTCGTAACCTGCTTTCCTATCCAGGCGGCGGTCGCCGCGGAGGAGCAGCTCGTCACACTAACCGCATCCTATACCTACCACGGGGATCGCTTGGAACAGGTGAATGACGGAATTGTCTCTTACGACGATACGCCAAAGAACCGCTGGACATCTTACGAATCTCCACATGCACAAGATTGGGTACAGTTCGAATACGCCAGCGCCAGCTCGAAAAATACAGCGGGCGTCTATTTATTTGACGACGGCGGAGGGATAAAGGCTCCAAGCTCTTATGACATACAGTATTGGAATGAAACCGAATGGGTGAATGTGCCAAATCAGGTGAAATCCCCTTCAGAACCAGTAGGCAATGAATTAAATCTCGTAACATTTGATTCCGTAGCTTCAACAAAATTCCGCGTTCTGTTCACGCATTCCGGATCAAAGAGCGGTGTCTCGGAGATCGTAATTGCCGATTCGAACACCGAGCCCGTACCAGGTGCAGCAGTACCTCCTCTTGGTACCGCATCGGCATCTTTTACGTTCCGCCTGGATCAGGTTAGCCAAGTGAATGACGGCATTGTGTCTTACACGAGTACGCCCGCAAACCGGTGGACTTCTTACGAGTCGCCAAATGCAACCGACTGGGTGCAGACGAACTTTGGAGAAGCGAAACGCAAGGACGCGGTTGGCATTTATCTCTATGCCGATGGGGGAGGCATAAAAGCCCCTGCCTCGTATGATGTTCAATATTTGAATGCGGACAATGAATGGGTGAGCGCGGACAATCAGGTCAAATCACCTGAAGCTCCAACCGGCAACGCGCTGAACTTAGTCCGGTTTGATTCGGTTTTCGCCCAGAAATTCCGTGTTCTGTTCACGCATAGCGACGCGAAGACCGGCGTTACGGAGATCCAATACGTCGATTCCGATACGCAATCGCTGCCGACGGAGTCTTCAACGGCTGTTGCGAGTGCCTCTTATTCCAACAATGGCGATTCACCTGATTATGTCGCCGACGGGATCATTTCTTATAATGATTTTCCGAGAAACCGTTGGACGTCCTATGGATCCCCGAACGCGACGGATTGGGTCCAGGCCGAATATGATCACGCCGTATCCAAGAACATGGTGGGTATCTATCTCTTTGACGATGGTGGAGGTGTTCAGGCTCCATCTGCGTACGATGTTCAGTACTGGAGCGGTAGTGATTGGGCTAGCGCTCCGAATCAGGTCAGAACGCCAGCTGCACCGGCAGGCGGAGAAATGAATGTAGTCTCCTTCGATACGGTAATCTCCGAACGCTATCGAATTGTATTTACGCATAAGGGAGATGCCAGGTCGGGAGTGTCCGAGATCATTTACGTCGATTCGAACAAAGAGCCGGTTCCCGTCGAACCGCCAGTGGTAGAAATAGAGCCTGCTATTGAGATTTTATCTCCCGCAATCGGTTCATCCGTATCGGGTTCAGTAAAGATTGATTTCAAAGCGCCAGGCATGAAAAATGTGTGGGCGAGAGCATGGCATCAACCGGATGATGCCAATCCCGATCCGAATGGTTATGACGCCTGGCTCCAAAATGTTGCACCGGATGAGGAAGGTTATGGATCAGTAACGATTGATGCGGAACAGTTGCCGCATGGTCCGCTCACCGTTATCTTGAACGCATGGAACTCTGCGGAAGGTGACCCGAACTTCACGGAATCGACGACCAGTTATTTGCAGCTGTATAACAATGGCGGAGTGGAGTGGAACAGCGGAATTCCTGCAGCAGCACCTCTACAAACGGAAGGCATGCATGTGCTGTTTGAGGACGATTTCTCCGGTCCGTTATCCATATCCAAGACAGGAGCAGGCACAAGGTATGCCTCACTAAAGCCGGATTGGCCTAACGGCGCCGAATTCGGAGAAGCGATCTTTGCAGATCCGACGGATTCCGTTAATCCGTTCTCCATACTAGGAGACGACCATCTGAGAATCCGGGTAAGCAAAGCACCGGAAGGATATGTGGATCCACAAGGATGGAACCGCAAGTATATCGGAGGCTTGTTGTCTTCCGTCCGGCTTGACGGGACGGGCATCGCCGCGACGAATGGCTATTTCGAGGCGAGAATTCAGATGCCCGCAGGCAAAGGCGCATGGCCTGCATTCTGGTTAATGTCTCAAAACAGCACCGGCGCCAACCATTTGGCCTCTACAGCCGAGCTCGATACTGTCGAAGCTTACGGCCATGATCCTAGCGGTGCATGCCAAGCCAAGCACTGGTGGGCGGGAAGTCCGGAATCGCATCAAACGAATTGTTCCTCCAGTAATTTTGCTTACGGGGATAATGCTTCAACATGGCACACGTACGGTACAAAAATCACTCCAACCGAAGTTATCTATTACATTGATAACGTTGAGGTCTGGAGACATGTGTCCTTTGAGCAGGCCAACACGCCGATGTACTTCATGCTTAACCTTGCGCTTGGCGGAGGCTGGCCGATCGATCTGGCGAAATACGGGGATCAAATCGATATGTATGTCGATTATGTAAGAGTGTTCGAGCCGGACGCCACAACATCAACGCCAACTCCAAATCCAAATCCAAGTCCGGTGCCGACCAAACAGGAGCTTAAGCTTGAAGGTGACGCGGTCATCGCAGCACTACCAGAGTCGTCAGTCGATTCCATTAAGGGAATCAACACCTTAACATTAAGTGCTGCGGCTTGGAAGCAAGTTCAAGCTTTTGCGGCATTAAATCATGTTCATAAAATCATTCTGGAGACGCCTCCGGCTACTAAGGATATATCTTCTGTTATGGTGAATCTGCCTGTTGCGGCTCTTAACGGTACGTCAGATTTGTCTATTGAAGTAAGAACGCCGCTTGCATCGGTTGTGCTGTCTAATGATAGGTTTGCGGACCAATCGCTATCTTTAGACGTGATTTCGATTCAAATCAGCAGCAAAGACACTGATACCCTGAGCAAGGAGCTGCAGCTTCAGGTTGGCCATCATCCCGTCATAGAGATAACGGCATTTGCAGGAGGACAAAGCATCTCCTGGAACAATCCGAATGCACCGGTGACCATTCATATCCCCTATAAGCCAACAGCAGAAGAATTGTTCAATCCTGAGCATATCGTCGTGTGGTATATCGACGGAGAGGGCAACATCATTGCCGTTCCGAATGGTCATTATGATCCCGACATGCAATCCGTCGTCTTTAAGGCCACTCATTTCAGCACGTATGCGGCTGCGTATGTGTATAAGACGTTTGATGATATCAGCTCTTTAGGGTCTGCAGCGAAGAAAGCAATTGAAGTACTTGCGTCTAAAGGCATTGTTAAGGGGACTTCGCAGCAGCAATTCAGCCCGTTCAAAAAAATCAGCCGGGCGGATTTCGTCCTGTTATTATCGCGGGTCTTTGAATGGCAGGCACAACCAGGCAAAGCGTTCTCAGATGTACCAGACACTTCCTATTACAGTGAAGCTTTATACAAAGCGAGAACGCTGGGCGTGGTCAAAGGAAACGGAAAAAATCTATTTCTGCCGGGCGAAGCGATCACGAGAGAAGAAATGATCGTTATGACGCAGAGAGCATTAGCTGCGGCGAAGATCAGCTTGCCTTCGATGGATGCCAGTCAGCTGGGCCAGTTCTCTCCGATGCCTACGAGAGCAGAGACGGCGTTGCTACTCTACCAACTGCTTGGAAAAAGTTGAAATCAGTCGATCCGATGTAAACAACGGACGATAGGCTTCGGGATTATCCTGCTATATCATTAAGCTCATAAGGAACGAAGCCTTATTACCAAACAAACAGAATCGGGGGAGGCAAAGTATGAACAAGAAGTTACGGAACAGAAGTTTAGCAGCATCATTCGCTATTTTGCTAGCGGTTACAACCGCATGCGGCAACAATAATAACGGGAATAACGGCAATAATGCGGAATCATCCTCGACGCCTGCAACAGAGACAGCATCCGCGTCGCCGGCCGAATCGGCTGCTCCAAGCATTGATCCAAACGCCAAGTACGATCCGCCAATCGAGGTTACATCCGTTCGTTACACGGATCCCACTTACAAGTTCAAGGATGGCGACACGATCGAGAACAACGTATGGACGAGAGCTTATGAAGAAGAGCTCGGCATCAAGATTAAGTACAACTGGATAGTGAACGGAGACCAGTATGGGCAGAAGATGAACCTGACGATTACATCGGATTCCTTACCGGATATTTTCCAGGTCGACTCCTTGCAATTCCGTCAATTGGCAGAGGCGGGACAGCTCGAGGATCTCACCCAGGTGGTGCAGGACTACGGTTCTGATCTTACGAAAGAGATGATCGACCGCGGAACGAACGCCAAGTCCGCTGCGACTTACGACGGAAAGCTGCTTGCTATTCCGCCGGCAGAAGACTACCTTGGCGGAGCGCCGCTGCTCTTTGTCCGAACAGATTGGCTTCAGAAGCTGAACCTGCCCGAGCCGAAGACGATGGACGATTTCATTAAGATTGCTGAAGCGTTCACGACGCAAGATCCAGACGGCAACGGGAAGAACGATACGTATGGCTTAGCCGCGTCAAAGGATCTGTTTGGCGGGTATCCTGACTTTTCTGGTCTGATGAATGGCTTCCACGCGTACGCGAATATCTGGATCAAAGACGCCTCAGGCAAGCTCGTCAACGGCAGCATCCAGCCGGAAATGAAGAACGCGCTGGCCAAACTGCAAGAGCTTTATAAAGCAGGGGTTATCGATAAGGAATTCGGAGTTAAGGATGGCGGCAAAGCGGCTGAGCTGCAAACCGCAGGGAAAGTAGGGATGAGCTTTGGCGCCATGTGGAACCCGCTATGGCCGCTGCAAGATGGCGTAACCAAGGATCCTAACGCCGAATGGGAAGTATACCCGATCCCTTCCGTAGACAGCACGCCTGCTAAGGCACAATCCAAAGCTGACTTTAACGCCTTCTGGGTAGTCAAGAAGGGTGCCGCACATCCGGAAGCGATCGTAAAGCTGTTCAACCTCTATAATGAGAAAATTATTAGTGAAAAAGCCGAACCGGCCAGGTTCCACAGCGCGGACGGTATCGAGTTCTTCAAGTATGCGCTTATGCAAGGCGGATTTGGCACACCGCAAGGCCTGCTCAGCGTGCATAAGAACGTTGTAGCCGCGCTGCAGGCAGGAGAGGATGGCTCTAAGCTGAATCCGGAAGAGAAGAGCTATTTTGACAAGATTCAATTGTTCAAAGGCGGAGACAGAACGAACTGGGGAACGAACAAAGTATTCGGAGAAGGCGGTTCGTGGGCGGTTATCGGAGCGAATTACGTAGATCAGAACCTCTTGATGAAGAGTGAATTCTTTGGTGCCCCTACACCGGAAATGACGGCAAAACAAGCGATTCTGGATAAGTTGGTTCTGGAGACCTTTACCAAAATTATTTTGGGTGCTCCAATCTCGGATTTCGATAAATTCGTCAGCGACTGGAATAAACTGGGCGGCGAGAAGGTCACCCAGGAAGTCAATGATTGGTACGCCAAGAAATCTTAATCTTGTTGGCATGATTCATAAATGTATTCGGAAGGCCGGGACTTGCTTCCGGCCTTCCTGACTTTTTCGATAGAAAGGTGGTGTCCGTAGATGATCAAACCGAAAATACGTCGCCAGCTGCCATTGCATCTGATGGTAGCCCCCTCATTTATTCTTGTCCTAATCTTCAGCTACGGTCCGATCGTTGGACTTATGATTGCCTTCCAGAAATTTTCGATAGTCAAAGGCATGTTTGGCTCGCCGTTTGTTGGCTGGGATAATTTCGACTACATGTTTAAGCTGCCGGAGATCTGGCAAGTCATTCGCAATACGGTAGGGATCTCGATAATGAAGATTGCAGCCGGATTAGTGGTTCCGATCCTTGTAGCGCTCCTGCTTAATGAGGTCCGTAAGCAAGCGTTCAAACGATGGATACAAACGATGATTTACCTTCCGCATTTTCTGTCATGGATAATTTTGGGTGGAGTCTTAATTGATATTTTGTCGCCGACATCGGGTATCGTGAACCAATTTCTCGGTTTATTCGGTATCGAACCGATCTTCTTCCTTGGAAACGCGCATTGGTTCCCTGTTGTTGTTGTCATCTCGGATGTGTGGAAGGAATTCGGGTTCAGCACCATTGTTTATCTGGCTGCGCTGGCTGGAATCAATCCGGCTCTCTATGAAGCAGCTGTGATAGATGGAGCGAACCGTTGGAAGCAGACGCTGCATATTACTCTTCCAGGCATGATTCCGATTATTATCCTTCTCGTAACCTTGAGCTTAGGTAATGTTCTGAATGCCGGGTTTGATCAAATTTTTAACTTGTATAGTCCGGTTGTCTACGAAAGCGGGGACATCATTGACACACTCGTATACAGGCTGGGACTAGAGCAGGCACAGTATAGTCTTGCGACGGCCGTTGGACTTATTAAATCGGTGGTCTCGATCGTCTTGATCTCCGGATCCTATTATTTGGCGTATCGCGCAGCCAACTACAGAATCTTCTAGCAGGGAGCGGGGAAAATATGAAGACATTGTCCGGTCGGATTTTTAATATCAGCAATACTGTCATTCTTATCTTGCTGGCTTTTCTATGCTTGTTTCCCCTCATTAACATTCTTGCCGTATCTCTAAGCTCTAGCACGGCAGCAAGCGCAGGAGAAGTTTCGTTATGGCCGGTCGATTTCACGTGGGAATCCTATGATTTCGTCATCCAAAAGCCGGAGTTTTTGAGATCGCTCGGAATCAGTGTAGAAAGGGTATTATTAGGCACAATGCTTAATATGATTCTAACAATTACACTTGCCTACCCGTTGTCGAAGGAGTCGGCTTCATTCTCGGGAAGGTTGTTTTACGTTTGGTTTTTCGTGTTGACGATGTTAGTGAGCGGCGGCCTTATTCCTTGGTATATCGTCATTCAGAAGCTTCATTTGCTGGGTACGATCTGGGCTCTCATCCTGCCCGGAGCGGTGAATGTATTTAATGCTGTGCTGCTCTTGAACTTCTACCGGGGATTGCCACGGGAGATCGAAGAGGCTGCTTTCGTAGACGGGGCGGGGCACTGGAAAATTTTATGGAGTATCTACGTTCCTCTGTCAATGCCGGCAATCGCAACGCTAATTCTGTTCTCGATGGTTGGACATTGGAATTCCTGGTTTGACGGCCTCATTCTTATGAACTCACCGGAGAAGTATCCACTGCAGAGTTATATGCAAACGGTCGTTATTAATAGGGATTTAAGTCTTGTGTCGATGGCAGACGCTAATTCGCTCGGAGATATATCCGACCGGACGCTGAAGAGCGCACAGATCTTCCTGGCTGCCTTGCCGATCATCTGCGTATATCCATTCTTGCAGCGCTTCTTTATTAAAGGGGTCGTCGTAGGCAGCGTCAAGGAGTAAGCACCCGGGAGGGAAAAGAGAAGATGGCAACGATTAATAGGGACTTTTATGAGCATCTGCGTACCGATTATAAGCGGGAGATCCCCGTTCTTGCCGGATCAGGCGAGGCAGGAGCGTATGATGCCTGGGCGGTTGATTGTCCGTTCGTATTTTACCATAAGGATAAGTTTTACATGATGCACATCGGCTTCGACGGCTTAGGATATAGAACGGCATTGGCTACAAGCGATGATCTGGTTGAATGGAAGCGCGAGGCAGTGATTCTGGACCGGGGCAAGGATGCTTTGCGATGGGATCATGTTGGTGCGGCCGGCTCATGGATTCTGCTGGAAAGCAACGATCTCTATGAGCTGCCACGGTTGAAGAAAATAGACAACAAATACTGGATGATCTATCATTCCTATCCCGAATATGGCTACGAGGCAGGGGGGGCCAAGATGGGGCTCGCATGGTGCGAGGACGAGAGTCTGCTCGAATGGCATCGACTGGATGAACCCATCTTCTCCTATGAGAATGGCGGAGAGTGGGAGAAAGCCGGGTTATACAAATGCTGCTTCCTTGAATCCGCAGGGCGTTACTGGATGTTCTACAATGCCAAAGACAATCCGGAATGGCTATGGAAGGAAGAAACAGGTATCGCAGTATCAGACGATATGCGGAACTGGAACCGATTATCCGATAAACCTGTGTTGATGACTCAAGAGAATACTTTTTACAGGCAGTATGTTAGTGATCCCTATATCCGGTTTGATAGCCGTACGGGCTTCTGGGTGAACTTCGCCTTTGGCTATGACGGGGAAAATGCACAAGGATTATTGGCGGTGTCGCATAATCTAACCGAATGGATGATAGATCCAGAACCATGGATTCGGAACGGAGAGCCGGGACAGCTCGATGCGACTCATGCGCATAAATCCTCCGTTATCTATTGGAAGGATCGTTTCTACCATTTCTATTGCGCTTGCCGGCCTTCACGATCAGGTGATCCGGCATCTATAGAGAGTGGAAACGGTGAATTCCGCTGCATCGCACTTGCGACCAGCGCACCTCTTGATAAAAGGAGCGGATACCATGCCCCATAAAGATCCCGTTGATTACGTGAATCCTTATATCGGTTCGATCGGTCATTTGCTGACCTCGACATCACCGGTTGTATCCCTGCCGCACGGGATGGCGCAAGTCGTTCCCGTGACAAATCCCGGAGCAGCGGATCGTTATTTAGCAGACCGGATTCACGGCTTTCGAATCGGATGTGCCAGCTTGATGCCATACAGCGATAGTGAAGAGAGCAGCTATAGTTCGGCATATGACCATGACCTGGAGTCAGCTGCACCTTGCTTTTACTCGGTATTGCTGGAAGATTCCGAGATTTCGACGGCATATACGGCATTACACCATAGCGCGTATTTCCGAATCGTGTATCCGGAACATACGGATTCCCGGCTTCTCGTTCGATTGCCGGAGGAATCGGAGATCACGGCGCAAAACGAACAGACGGTCATCGGTCAGACGATAATAGATGGCGTTCCTCATTTTGTTTATATCGAAATATCAAATCCGTTTTCTGCGGGTAGCTCCTGGTCGAAAGTGACAGATTCCGGATTGGCGATAAGCTTTGGGAAGCTCGCGGATGAAACCGTAATCGAGCTTAAGGTTGGTATCTCTCATCTTGGATATGATCAGGCACTTGCGAACATGAAGCGGGAGATAGGAGATAAAGCATTCGAGGAAGCGAAAGGCGAAGCCCGTGCAATTTGGAACGAGGCTCTCGGACGAATCGAGGTGGATGGCGGATCGGAATCGCAGCGGACGATTTTTTATACGGCATTTTACCGATCTTTGCTTCCAATGATGAATATTACCGAAGATGGTCGATATTTCAGTGGCTTCAATCGCTCCGAGCAAGAGGCTGGTGACCACGATTTCTATACCATGGACAACCTCTGGGATAGCTACCGCTGCCTGCATCCGCTGCAGTTGATAGTTGAACCAAGCAGACAATCTGACATGATTGCCTCCTATATTCGAATGTTCGAGCAGAGCGGATGGCTGCCGCAATTCCCGGGTCTTCATGGGGACCGGCCCTATATGACGGGTAATCACGCAGCTGCCTTCTTCGCGGATACCTATCTCAAGGGCGAAAGGAATTTCGATCTGGAAAAAGCCTACGAAGCGATCCGTCATAATGCGACAAAGGCGACGATGCTGCCTTGGACAGACAACGCCCCAATGACAGAGCTGGACCAAATTTATGCGGACAAAGGCTTTTTTCCTGCTTTAGCGAAAGACGAGATCGAATCGGTGCCGGAGGTACACGGATTTGAGAGACGGCAGGCCGTATCCGTTACATTGGAACACGCTTATGATGATTGGTGTGCCGGGCAGCTCGCCAAAGCCCTCAACAAGGAAGAGGACTATTCGTTTTTCATGAAAAGAGCGGCTAATTACAGGAACCTGTTCGATGAGCGTATCGGATTCATGGCTCCAAAGTCAGCGGATGGAGAGTGGGTGGCTGGCTACGATCCAAAGCGCGGAGGAGGGCAAGGAGGGCGTGACTTCTTCGCGGAATGCAACGCCTGGATCTATACGTTCCATGTCCAGCATGATGTGGAGGGCCTGATCCGCTTATTTGGTGGATGCGGCAAATTCGAGAAGAAGCTGGATGATTTGTTCGTCGAGCAGTATAGCGGATTAAAGTACGAATTCCTGAATCAATTTCCCGACTCGACAGGTTTAATCGGACAATACTGTATGGGCAATGAACCGGCGTTCCACATTCCCTACCTGTACAATCATGCCGGCACACCTTGGAAAACGCAGCGCAAAGTGCGGGAAATCATGAAGCTGTGGTTTGGCGACGGGCCTCTCGGAATTTGCGGGGATGAGGATAACGGTGCGATGTCCGCCTGGTACGTTTTCTCGGCAATGGGGTTCTATCCGGTATGCCCCGGCAAGCCGGTTTACGAGATTGGCAGCCCGATCTTTAACGAGATTCGAATCCGGCAACCGAATGGGCAGACCTTCACGATTCAAGCGGTTAACGTATCGGAAGTCAACAAATATATCCAAAGTGCCGAGCTGAACGATCATCCGTATCACCGCCCGTGGCTTGATCACGAAGCCATTACAAGTGGTGGCACGCTTGTCCTGCAGATGGGACCAAGACCTAATAAAAGCTGGGGTGCGGCGGGTTAAAATCCGTCTCGCTTCAGCTTTTTTTTTTGTCTGTTAGAAGCAAGAAGTTGATTTCGGTAGAGAGAAAGTAGCGAATGGATGATGGCGACGGTGCGTGTCTTAGATATAATAACCTTGCAACTATACGATAGAAAGGCAGGGAGGATTAATGAGAAGCAAGGGCTTTTGGGCTAAAAAAATGTTATTGCCAGCCGTAATTGTAAGCGTATTCACAGCTATTCTTTTTTCGGGCTATCCGATTTATGCGTTTGACACGACGGCAACCGTCACAGCGTCCTACACGTACTTTATGGATCAGGCGGATGATGTCAACGATGGTGTATTGTCATACGACGATACACCGCATAACCGATGGACGGCCTACGAGTCGCCGAACGCGACAGATTGGGTACAGACGGATTTTGGTTCAATGATGACAAGAAGCAGTACCGACATTTATTTGTACGACGATGGGGGAGGCGTCAAGGTACCAAGCAGTTATAACGTGCAATATTGGAACGGCACAGCATGGACCAATGCCGCCGGACAATCGAAAACACCAGCTGCTCCGGCCGGCAACCAACTGAACAAGGTAACTTTTACCCCCGTCTCCGCCTCCAAGTTCAGAGTTGTCTTTACACATCAAAGCGGGTCGAAATCAGGTGTAACGGAAATCAGCTATGGATCGGATTCCTCCGTTCCGCCTACGGATCCTCCTGCGTCAGCGTTAGCGGGAACGGCTTCTGCATCTTACACGTTTGCTTCCGATAGTGCAGCTCAAGCAAATGACGGAATTATTTCCTATAATGACTCACCACGCAACCGCTGGACCAGCTACCAATCGCCAAACGCTACCGATTGGCTGCAGACGGACCTGAATGCGAGCGCGTCCGTCTCCAAAGCGGAGATCTATCTGTATGATGATGGCGGCGGGGTAAAGGCTCCATCCTCGTATAATGTGCAATATTGGAACGGGTCCTCTTGGACAAACGCGAGTAACCAATCCAAGTCGCCGGCTGCACCGACAGGCAGCCAGATGAATACCGTAACCTTCACGCCGGTTACGACTTCCAAGCTCCGAATTGTGTTCACGCCACAGGCTGGTGCTTCGTCCGGAGTGACGGAGATCAAATATTACGGCAGCACAGACACGACCACGCCGCCGGGTAATTATCCGGAGTACCAGCTTAGCGTAGTTTCCCCTTCTTATGGGGCATCAATTAATGGAACTGTGACCATCAAGTTTTATGCGCCTGGCATGCAGAACGTATGGGCAAGGTCATGGCATCAGCCGGATACCGCGAATCCGAATCCAAACGGCTATGATTCTTGGTTTGCAAGGGTGACTCCGGATGCAGATGGATATGGGGAAGTGACGTTTCCAGCCAATCAATTTCCTCATGGGCCAGTCACGGTCGTATTGAGTTCTTGGGATTCACCTGAGGGCAACCCAAACTATACCCGTTCCGACAATTGTTATTTGCAGCTGTACAACGAGGGAGGAGTCACCTGGAAGCAAGGAATTCCTTCCGCACCATCACAAGCATCCGGCATGAGCGTGTTGTTCCAGGATGACTTCACGGGGCCGCTCTCTGCATCCCGAACCGGCGCAGGTGCTACTTACGCAACAGCTAAACCGGATGCCCCTAACGGTACGGAATTCGGCGAGGCCATATTCGCCGATTATGGCAGCGCGAACAATCCGTTTGCTATACTGGGCAATCAATATTTGCGCATACGGGCAAGCAAAGCGCCTGCCGGCACCGTAGACCCAATGGGCTGGAACCGTACGTATACCGGCGGCTTGCTGTCATCCGTACGTACAGATGGTACCGGAGTTGCCGCCACTTATGGCTACTTCGAAGCGCGGATTCTGATGCCGGCGGGGAAAGGCACTTGGCCTGCCTTCTGGCTGATGTCGCAGAACAGCATCTCGCAAGGCGTTCCGTCGACAGCAGAGATCGATACCGTGGAAGCATACGGGCAGGATCCAAGCGGCGCTTGTCAAGCGAAGCACTGGTGGTCGGGCAATCCGGAGATGCACGATACGCATTGTTCCTCTTCTAATTTTGCTTTCGGCGACAATGCGTCAATCTGGCATATCTATGGCACGAAGATTACGCCAACCGATACGATTTACTACATTGATAACGTTGAAGTGTGGCGGCATTCCACATTCGAGCAGGCGAAAACACCGATGTACTTCATGCTTAATCTGGCGCTTGGCGGCGGCTGGCCGATCGATCTGTCAAGGTACAACAATCAAGTCGATATGTTTGTCGATTACGTCAGGGTGTTCCAATAGGCACAAAAAAGCCGCCGGCATTTCGCAGGCGGCTTTCTATCTCTCATGAAGCGGAATCCCGATACTCCTGAGGGGTCGCGTTCATTTCTCTTTTGAAAAATCTGCCGAAGGAGGTGGCTGAGTCGAATCCGACCTTCAATGCGATCTCTTGAATTTTGAGCCTCGAATATTTGAGCAGATCACAGGATTTCGAGAGCCGAAGCTCGGCAATGTATTCGGAGATGCCTTGGCCGGTTTGCTGCTTGAATAGACGGGATAGATACGTGGGATTCAGATAGACGGTTTCGGCGAGCCGGACAAGCGACAAGTCCTCATCCAAATGCATCTCGATAAATGCCTTAAGCTTGGCAACCAGCAAATGCGCTCCAGCTTCGCTTTGTTCATTGCGAATTTGAAGCAAGCGGCTGACGATGGTCCTCAAGTAATCGAGCGCATCTTCCCAGGAAGAGTGTGCCTCCAGGGAGATGAGTTTTTTTGGCCAATCATCCGGAAATTCTTCCTTCCGCGAATGCTGATTAAGGGCCGACAGCAGCATATAAGCAACGCCGTTATACATTTCATACAGGAAGGGGTGATCACCTGTAAGCTTGCGCGAGAGTGTGGCGAGCTCATCGAAATCATGAAGCAACCGGTTCTCCATGCTCATCTCGGCAGACAGGAGCTGCTTTAGGCGGCTTTGAGCTTTAATAATCGTTTCGCTTGCCAGATGGCTGCCATTAGTAAAGTTGCGGTTGACGACATCCGTGAGCAGCATTTCCGTACGCTGGCCAAAACCGTAAAACATCATTTGCTTCAGTTCGGAATACTTCAAGTGAACGATAGGCCAATCTACCGGTTCGGCACTTGCGACTAGCGACACGGGCAGCTTCAAATATTGTCTGCACGCGGCTTGAATCGTCTCCAGCTGACCAACCGCGAACCGGATCCATTGTGGACTTCCGCGATGCCAACGATCGTCTGGAATAGGTTGAATAAAGGTGACCATAGCACTTGAATCAAGCATTACGCTAAAAGACTGACAGCCAGACCAAAGCTCGCCGGCGATATTCTGAAGCGCGTAATACATCAGTGCTTTGTCGGAATCAGAATGCGAGGGACTCCAACTATCGACCCGGGAGAGCAGCAGAAGAGAAGGGGAGGAGGCGTCCAGTTTGATTTGAAGTTCATTCAGCCTCTCTTGCTTAACGGCGGCAAGGCCATGAATGACTTGCGTAACGTATTCCCGCTGCAATGGAGCCAGTGATTGCTGAAGCTTGTCTTTGGCTTGATCGATCAGCCGGTTCATCTCGCCGGATCGCGACAGCTCGTCAATCGCCTTCTGGATGGCATCGAGAATCGCTTCATCTCCGTCCATCTTCAGCACGTAATCCACTCCGCCATTACGGAATGCCGTTTGGATGTAGTTGAAATCGTCGTAGCCGGAGAGAAAGACAACCTTGCAATGCGGCCATTGCTCCGTTATTCGCGCTTGCAGCTCAAGCCCGTTCATGCCTGGCATGCGAATATCCAGCAGGGCAATATCGATTCTAATCATGCCGAGCAGCCTGAGTGCTTCTTCGGCAGTATGCACGCCGTAAACGTCCAGCTCGAATGGCGCTTCATCCGTTAAAAGCTGCTGCAAGCCTCTGACGATAATAGGCTCATTGTCTACGATCATTAGTCGATGCATCGGTAAGCCCCTCCTTGAATGGTATTATAATGGTCATTCGTAAGCCCCCGATTCTTCCGCGTTCTGCCCGCAAACCGGCGTCTTCGCCGAAATTGAGCCGTATGCGCATTTGAACGTTTCGCAAGCCCTCGCTATCCGATTTATAGGCAGGCTCGTTCAGCAAGGAAACGATATGGTTTAGTTCCTCTTCGGTTAACGTTCCGTTATCTTCGACGGAGATCTCGGCGCGATCGCCGCAATCCTCGAATGTTATGACAACAAGTCCTTCTGCAATCTGATCTTCCAGACCATGCTGGTAGGCGTTCTCGACTAAAGGTTGAAGAAAGAGCTTTGGCACCTTTAATAGACTTACCCGCTCGGGAACTTCTCCAAATTCGACTCGGACATGATCATCGAACCGGATGCCTTGGATTGCGGTATAGGAGCGGCAGAACTTGATTTCTTGTTCCAGTGGAACAAAATCCGCATTTTTGGTCACGTATTTGAAGTATTCACCCAGATGCTTGGAGAAGGCGATTACTTTGTCATTCTCATGCAGCTTGGCAAGCCGGTACAAGTTGAAGAAGCTGTTGTACAAAAAATGAGGATTAATTTGCGATTGCAGCTGTTTAAGCTCCGCAACCTTGATTTGATATTGATGTACGTAAGCTTCATTAATCAGCTCCTGCAGTCTTGACACCGTCCGATTGTACTGAAGATATAAATAATTGAATTCATCTCTGGAACGGTAGTTCAGCCGGACGGACAAATCCCCTTTCTCAAGGCCTTTGAACGCTCCAACCAGCCGTTTGAGAGGCGTATGGATAACCTGGTAGAGCTGATAGGAGAACAGCAGAATCAACAGCGGAGCAGCAACGCAAATGCCCCATAACCAGTAAGAATATTGCTTTAATGGACCAATGAAGCTGCTCTCATCAACGAATATCGCAAGTGTAAGACCTAATTTTGCGGACTTTTCATAGAAGCCGTAATAGGTTGCATTCTCCTCTTTAATCACTTTATACCCGCTCTTGTGCCCGGCCGCTAATTGATCTCGAATGACAGTCTTGACGTTCTCCCTATTCGAAGGGACGTTGCCGCTTGTTGTGTTCCAGGTGAAATCGTCACTCATTAGCATCGCGCCGCCGTTCCCCTCAATAAGGAAGCCGGATAGCGAATTTCTGATCGCGAGGCTTGAAATTTCAAGCGCGAGGGTGAATCCTTTGCCGATTGGAGGGCTGTTCGGATAAGGGAGACTCATCCATAAGTGATCCCGGTAGATAAGAAAAGGCGATTCGAACGTGTTCGCCATTTTGTTCAGGGCAGCTGCTTCTTCCGCATTCAGCTCATTAAAGGATGAAGCTGATATTTTGCGATCAAGAGCAGGGATGTTCACGAATGCGTCCTCCACGTAAGGACTCATGTTTTTAAGAATGAGCAGCTTTTTCTGAGTATTCATGATCGACCGCGTGTATTGTTCGTCAGACATGATAATCGAAGAGTAGGAGAGGTTAAAGATGTCATCATCAAGCGTATATTGCTGCTGAAGCGTCACGAGCGGACCAAAGTCGTCCTCGAGCGCGTTCATATAATAATTAACCTTCGCTTGCATGGAACCGGTAATTTCATTCCTTACGAGGCGTTCGCTGCGAATATTCATGAGGAGGCTGATCGTAACGAACGGAATAATGATGACCAGAAAGGTCAAAACGAGCTTGGGATAAAGAGTCAGCCGACGCAGGATGTTCACCGGGGCACCTTCTTCTGTAGCAGAGTTACTCTTAAGTATAACTTGTAAGCGCATTCTTTCAATGCATATCCGGCAGAAAGTTGAGAATAGCAGATAAGAAGTAGAGAACGGATGATGACTGGATAATAATTGGAAAACGCGCGAGTAAAGTTGGAAACGAAATTTAGTTAACAGTATATATATTATGTAAACTAATTTGAAATTCACTAAAGCATAAATAGCGAGTCACATAATTTTCCAATATGAAAGCTTGGCATGGGGGAAGATGATATAATGAAATACCTCTATATACGGCTAGATACTGAAAGGGGGTAAATGATGATGACGTCTCATGTTTCTGACCTAATCAAGATTCCTCAAGGGCTCTGGTCTGGTTTACGCGAGTTAGGCTTTACCGCTCAAGATATTGCTCGTCAAGCGCAACTGCCGCTTAGCACGATAGAAGAGCCTGCTGGAGTCACGACTGCCCAATATTTCGCGATCTGGCAGGCGTACTCGGATCTTATAGGCGATGTCTCCCAAGGCATCATAAAGCTCTCAACTGCCTTTGACACCGCCCATTATCCGCCTTCTGTACTTGCAACTTATCATGCCCGGGACTATCGCGATGCTCTAAACCGGATGGCGATGTACAAGCAGCTGTGTCCTCCCGAGAATCTGCAAATAACCGAAGAGGGAGAAAGCTGCCAAATTGAACTGAACTGGGATTCCGTCAAGCAATCCGGCCCGGCGATGCTCGTCGGAATCACCTTGGCTACCCTTTTGGAGCTCGGACGCCGGGGTACAGGACAACCTATACATGCAAAGCTGGTTGAATTTTCACACCCAATGGGAGATGTAGAATCGCTTGAGGCATACTTTGGCTGCCGGATCCGCGTTGGTGCGGAATGCAACAGGATGACGCTGTATCGTAGGGATCTGGATCTCCCATTTGTCACGTATAATGAAGAATTGCTTGAGATTCTGACTCCTGCGCTTGATCGCGCATTGGATGAGCACCAAGGCAATAAGTCCATCATTCAGACGGTAAAATGGATCTTGAAGCGCAGCCTGGCAGGCGGTCGTTCCGACATGCTCTCCGTCGCCAGGGATCTGGGGATGAGCGAACGAACCTTGCAGCGGCGATTAACGGAGGAAAAGACGAGTTTTAAACAATTGTTGACGCAAGTCAGACATGAACAGGCACTTTCGTACTTGGCAGATTCCATGCTTGATATAAAAGAAGTCGCTTTTCTTATTGGATATGAGGATCAGAATTCGTTCTATCGTGCTTTCCGTTTATGGGAAGGGACTACGCCATCGGCTTGGAGATCCCAACATCGCGGGCTGGCGCGTTAAGTTAGAAGAATGGCGCTAAGGGCTAGTTACCAATCGATCCGGACAAGGTAGTATATTCTCTATCCCAAGAAGCACGCGACAAAGGAGATAGAGGATATGGATATGAGATTAGCTGACAAAACGGCACTTGTGACAGGATCAACGAGAGGGATTGGCAAGGCCATCGCCGTCGAACTAGCCCGAGAAGGCGTTCATGTATTCATAAATGGGCGGAATTCGGAAGAGGCAGAACAAACCGTGCAGGAGATCAAGGCTTTATTCCCGGCTACCACTCCTCAGAATGCGGCAGCCGATATCGCAGATAAGAAGCAGAGGGAAGCCTTATTGAAGAAATTCCCCCATGTAGATATTTTGGTGAACAATACCGGGATATACGAAATCATGCCTTATGAAGATATCACTGATGAAGTGTGGGAGAGATATTTCCAAACGAATGTACTGGCTGCGAACGCATTAAGTAAATTTTATCTCCCGAAGATGCTGGAGAATGGTTTTGGTCGAATCCTTTTCATTGCGAGTGAGGAAGCGCTCATGCCATCCGGTCAAATGCCGCAATATGCCATGACCAAATCGATGCTGTTATCCTTATCCAAGAGCTTATCTAAATTAACGGCAGGATCAAATGCGACTGTCAATTCGATTATGCCGGGACCCACGCTCTCCGAGAACGTCTATCAGATCATCGATCATCTTTATGCGGATGAGGACATGCCTTTTGAGGAAAAAGAGAAGAGATTCATGGCGACAAACCTGCCTCAATCCGAGCTCCAGCGGTTTATCCGGCCAAGCGAGATCGGCAGATTAGCTGCGTTTGTATGCAGCCCGGATGCTTCCGCGTTCAGAGGCTCGCCCATCCGTATGGACGGCGGTATGGTGCCAACGATTTTCTAACCAACTTGCACAAAAAAAGAGGCAGCCCGGGGGAGTTAATGCCCTGGGCTGCCTCTTTTAATAGATGGCTTTTATTTTGATGAACTCACGTTATAAGTAACCTTCTCTTCGTCGCTTAGAGTAAAGAAGCTGGTTGCTGTCCGGAGAAAAGTGGTGCCATCAGCGATTTTGACGATATCATCATTGTATCCAATGATGGGCAAAGCTGGTCTTAAACGCATTCGATCCTGGAAAACCAAAATAGGTTCTTTCGCATTCATCGCTTGACGGATTTCCGTATCCGTTTTTAACTCTCTTCCGTGCGAGAGTGTCTCATTCATATCTTAAACCTCCATAATTGTATTGCAGCAACAGAGTTACTAGGATGCCCATACTAATACAGATCATACCATAAGTCAATGAAAGCACTAAATAAATCAAACTTATCTTTTCACTCTCCCTGCGATAGGATGCTGTAAATCGACGCTTGCTTGATGGAGACAGGGAGGGAGAGAGGATATAAACCTACCATTAAGCCCATTATCTATTTCCTCTTTATGTATGAATTGCGAGTGTCGGATATCCATTTTACAGGATAAGGAAATGCGATGCGTCGCTGCAGTCAGGCAGCCGCGCTTCTTGTTTCCTAATTCGGTATGTAATCCTATGAATTGGATTAGGGAGCCTCGCATCACTAATTCAAGGGGTGAAAATCTTTGCTTTATTAGGTTGTCATTCCTTGCCGGATCGATGAGAATGGGAACCACAAGCCAAGAAGGGAGGTTAATTGTAATCGCTTAGGTCGGCAATAAAAAATGCTTAATCAGACATCCCAGAATCCCACTTCAATCACGCACCCAATCGAGAAGGAGAAGTGAACATTCATGCGCGCTACGGGAAAGATGAGCAAGCCGCTATTTATCCTCTTCATGAGCTTCTTGCTGGCAATTGGCAGCATGCCGCTGGCGAACCGTTCGGTTTCGGCCGCGACGTCGTTCAGCAATGTATCGATGAACACTACGACGCCAGCCATGTACGACAAATTCGAGATGACCTTTAATTTAAGTTCCACGTATACGAATCCGTTTAATCCTGACGAGGTCAACGTGACCGCAACCTTTACAACGCCCTCTGGAGCTGTTGAGTCCGTACCGGGCTTCTACAGGTCCGACTCTTCGCCCAAATGGGCTGTCCGTTATTCTCCTCGGCAGGCAGGCGTACATAGCGTTGTGCTTAGCGTAACCGATGCTAGCGGGACAGGAACGTCGTCGTCGTATGCTTTCACGGCAGGCGGAGCAGGCAGCAACCGCGGCTTCATGACAGCGCAGGGCGACCGGTTTGTGGACAGCTACGGCTCCCAGCTGACACTGCTCGGCACAAACTTTGCATGGAATAATACAACGGACTCAACCGCGGTCACAACAGAGATTCCAAATTTGTTGCCGGCCAAAATGAACTTCCTCCGCGTCTGGTACTCCTGCTGGTGGAGCAGCTTCGCGCCAGAATGGGGTCCAATCACGGCTAATGAAGCCGGTCTGAGCATCAATTATGCCGGTATTGGCAAGTACCAGCTGGATAATCAGGCCCGTATGGACCAGATGCTCGATACCGCATCCGCCAACGGTGTGTATATCATGCTGACGATGAACAGCTTCGGCGATATGTATTACCAATGGAATGTCAATGCCTATAACCAGGCTAACGGCGGACCATCCACTTATTCCGAGAACAACACCGACTTCTGGACCAATCCAACGGCGATTTCGTACCAGAAAAAATTGCTCCGCTATATGTTTGCCCGCTTCGGCTACAGCAGAGCACTCGGCATGCTGGAATACTGGAACGAGTCCGACAACCGCGTAGATACTACAGCCGCGAACCGCGCCAGCTGGCATGCGGCTATGGACAATTACTGGAAGAGTCTGGACTTCTATCATCACCCGACAACAACAAGCTATGCATGGAAAGACCATGCCGGCTCGGGACAGCAAACATGGGAGACGCTGACAACGCTTAGCGCTACGAACGTTCACCGCTATGATACCAGCGCAAATGTTGTAGATGTGTGGGAACAGCAGATCGACAACCTTCATACACTCGCGCCGGGCAAACCGGCTTTTATCGGGGAAGTGGGGAAAGAGCACACCGATCAGACAACGGATCCGACCATCGATGAATACATGCATAATTCATTATGGGGACCAATATTCCGGGCAGGGGCGGCAGGCGGCAGCTTGTGGTGGATATTTGAAAGCGGTTTCGCGCTGCCTTCGAGCTTCAAAGGCATCTATACGCGGCTTGCAAACTTCATTCAGCCCGAAGAAGATCATCTGATCAATATGCCGTTCGTCGACTATGGCCTGCAGTCGAATAGCACGAAGATTGGCGGATACAAGGATAACTCCCGTGCGTACCTCTGGATTAATGATACGCAAGCCAATCATACGGTAACGAATCCGAGAACGGTTAGCGGCATGAGCTTTACGATTCCAATGCCGAACAACTATTACAACGTTTCCTACTACAACACGTATACGGGCACTTATGGCTCAACAAGCAGCGTTCAGGCAACTGGCGGTAATCTGGTACTGAGCAATGTGCCATCGTTCAGCCGCGACATTGCGGTGAAAATCGAATGCGAAGGCTGCAATGCGCCGGATACAACAGCTCCAACAGCACCAACAAACCTGACTTCGCCATCCAAGACGGATACAACGGTGAATCTTTCCTGGTCACCGTCGACAGATAATGTACGCGTTACGGATTACGATGTCTATCGCGGCACAACGAAGATCGGTTCAACAGGCGGGGCTACTACCTATACAGCAACTGGCTTGACAGCAAACACGGCTTACAGCTTTACAGTAAGAGCGAAGGACAATGCGGGCAACCAATCTGCAGCAAGCAGCGCGTTAAGCGTGACAACCAATCCGCTGGATACGGTTGCTCCTACGGCGCCTTCGGGATTAAACTCGCCTTCCAAGCTGGACATCTCGGTGAATCTTGCTTGGACAGCTTCAACTGACAATGTTGGTGTAACGGCTTATGATATTTACCGGAACGGCAATCTGGCGGGAACGGTCAGCGGCACATCGACGACTTATACCGATACCGGACTGACGGCTCTGACATCCTATTCGTATTATGTAAAAGCAAGGGATGCGCGCAACAACACATCGGCGGCGAGCAATACGATTAGCGTAACCACTCTCGCACCGATTCCGGTCAACAAACTGCAGAACCCGGGCTTCGATACGAGCAACAGCAACAATAAACCAGATGCCTGGACTTGCGAGAACGATTACTTCTGCTATCGTGACACGGCTGTTAAACGCAGCGGCACAGCTTCAATGAAGATGTCAGGGGATACGGGACCGTGGCTCGCATTCTATCAGGACGTGAACGCTGCGGCCGGCACATCCTATACCTTCGACGGTTACTATAACGCTGCAGCCAATAACGGTACGACTATCGAATTCAAACTGCGGTTCCTGGATGCTTCGAACAACATCTTGCAAGATAACCTGCTGTATACGCATACGGGTACAAATAGCGGGTTTGCAAATGTGAACGGTTCCCGGACAGCGCCGGCGAACACCGCCAAAGCCCGCGTATACGTCTACATGAAGGATCTGCGCGGCTCGCTGTACTTCGATGATTTCTCGCTGACTGACGGAAGCGGCGGTACGGTAGACACATCAGCGCCAACCGCACCAACTGGCCTTGCTTCGCCATCGAAAACAGCCACTACGGTTAACCTGTCGTGGACGGCATCGACAGATAATGTAGGGGTTACTGGCTATGATATCTACCAGGGTACAACGCTGATTGGTTCGACAACAGGGGCAACAATGTATCAGGCAACAGGCCTTACGGCAAACACCGCTTACAGCTTCACGGTTAAAGCGAAGGATGCCGCAGGCAATGTATCCGCAGCCAGCAGCGCGCTTAGCGTGACGACGAATGCTGCCGCGGACACCACGGCACCTTCAGCGCCAACCGGATTAACGTCACAATCAAAAACAACAACTACGGTGAATCTGTCCTGGACAGCATCGACAGACAATGTAGGGGTAACCGGCTATGACGTCTACCGGGGCACAACACTGATCGGCTCCACAACGGGAGCAACAACGTACCAGGCAACAGGTCTGACGGCAAACACCGCTTACAGCTTCACGGTTAAAGCGAAGGATGCCGCAGGCAATGTATCCGCAGCCAGCAACGCGCTAAGCGTGACAACAAATGCAGCAGCGGACACCACAGCACCTTCAGCCCCAACAGGCTTAACTTCACCGTCGAAAACAGCTACTACAGTCAACCTGTCCTGGACGGCATCGACAGACAATGTGGGGGTAACCGGCTATGATATCTTCCGGGGTACGACATTGATCGGTTCTACAACAGGAGCAACAACCTACCAAGCTACAGGTCTAACGGCTTCTACTGCTTACAGCTTTACCGTCAAAGCGAAGGATGCGGCAGGCAACGTCTCTGCGGCAAGCTCTGCACTTAACGTAACGACGGATGCGGCTTCAGGCGGCGGTAATCTTCTGACAAACGCCGGCTTCGAGACGGATAACGGCAGCAATCGCCCCGCCTCCTGGACCTATGAACAGGATTATTACGTTTCACGCAGCACTTCGACTTATCGATCGGGCTCTGCATCGATTCGGATCAACGGCGATTCCGGCCCGTGGTTCGGTTGGTATCAGGACGTAAACGCTACGGCCGGCACATCCTATACCTTCGACGGTTACGTGAATATCACGTCTAACAATGGCAGCACGCTTCAGTTCAAGATGCAGTTCCTCGATGCATCCGGAAGCATTCTGACCGACAATACGATTACTACCTACAGCGGCACGACCTCCGGGTTTGAGAATGTACATGGTACGTATACGGCTCCAGCCAATACGGCTAAAGTCCGCATTTATACGTATTTCAAAGACATGCGCGGTACATTCTTCTTCGACGATTATTCGTTGACAAGCAACTAATACGGTAGAAAGTAAAGCGGTCCCATACGGGGCCGCTTTTTTTGTTGTTCTTAATCTAACCAATATTAGAAAAATTTGCATATGGCTTAAGCTGCGGTCTGATTTATTACGCTTGGCATGCATCTCGGTCATGTATATGGGAGGTAGGCGAGATCATCCAAAAGGTGTGGGGGAATTCTTCTATTTGCTAATTGTTCCGGTTCTGCTCTATGGCCTTGGATTTATACGTCAAAAATGGCGTTCGATTTGGAATGTAACTCCTTCGTAAGGCGGATGCCGATAAGACCTCCGATGGAGCGGATTAACCTCCTAAAGTCAAGCAGAAGTATAGTCACGGGACCGATTCGGACTTACAGTCCTTTCCAGTAAAGTGAAGATACAAACAAATGGAAGGGAAGCGTGGCTATGCTTAATCAAGGAGTTGTACGACAACAAAGATTGTTCGAGGGAGAGCGAGGACTCGTCCTGACTGGTCTGCTCGGATTTATACTTGCTGCTTTCTGCGGAATCTGGACGTTAATCAATGGCGGTGAGGTTGCTCCTGGGGGAGATGTCTCCAAGGCATTCTCCTTTAACGCAGCACTGGGGATTTTTCTGCTGTCGACCGCAGCAATTGCACCGTTCTCGGGATTGGGAGCGAGAAGCCGGGTTATTTTCCGGAGAGTCTACATCGGCCTCGCCCTTTACTCCTACGGAGCAGAGACGATTCAAAATTTCAGGGGCGTCAATCCGAGATTTGTAGAAAGCGACTCAATCTTTGATCAGACGGTAGGAAATATATTTACCTTTGTCGCCTTATTTCTAGTGCTGTTTTATGTATACCTGGGAGTGCAATTTTTCAGGGCAAAAGCCTACAAGATCCGCCCGGCTATCGCGCTGAGTGTTCGTTATGCCATGATTGCCGTTATCATTTCTTTTGCAGCAGGCATATGGATTTCCGCTAACCAAGGCAGGTATACAGGAGCTGACGGAAATATCATCTGGCTGCACGGACTTGGCTTTCATGCTCTTCAGGCGGTGCCTGTTGTCGCTTTACTTGCGGAGCGGACCTACGCGAAAATGTCCGTGCGGAACAAGCTGATTCATATCACAGGCCTTGCGTATCTGCTTGGTCTTATCGCGACCGGCTGGCAGACGTTTAACGGTAACACCATTATGGAATGGTCCATTCTTCCCATTACTGCCGTTTTCTGTTTCCTGATCTCACTGGCGGCTGGAGCGCTGACTTTGCGCAAGGCTGTTCTTGACCGGAAGCCGGGAGGACGTAATACCGGGCTACACGGATGAGATAAATAATGTTATACTGGTGGCACATTATATTCCTTAATAGCGCAATCCTCGTTTCTGAGGCTGAATAGAAAATAGACTGGACCCGCAGCTTGCGGGTCTTTTGTGTAGTCATCACAACTGTCGGACTAAGGAGGCTGCTAATGATGGATGAAGTGAACCAACAAAACATGTTTGCTCATGTATTTAATTTTGCTCCGATCGGAATTGCACTTATCTCACTAGATCATGCATGGATCGACGTAAATCCGGCCGCATGCCAAATTCTCGGATATGAGCGGGACGAGCTTATCAAACGTAATCCGAAAGATCTGATTTTCTCCTCCAAGGACATTAAGCTCAGCGTTAAGTTCAAACAATTGCTCGCAGGAGAAATCTCGGCGTTTAAACTGGAAAAAAAGTATGCACATAAGAAAACCGACATAGTATGGACATCCTTGCATATTTCGCTCGTGAGGGATGTTGCAAATGGCAAGCCTATGTACTATATCGCTCAGATTGTCGATATTACGTCGACCAAGATGACGGAGCAGAAGCTTCAGGAATCGGTAGAGAGATACACTTCGCTCAAAAAGTATAACCATGACACAATCATCTCCTTTGATCTTCAAGGCAAGATCATAGGCGGCAACATCATGGCAGAGAAGCTGACCGGACAGCAGGTGTCAGACTTGATTGGTACAAGCATTGCAGCCGTCATCGGGGAAGACAAGCTGGCGCGCATCTTGGCCGATAACGAACCCTATACCGAGATTGAAGGCTCAATCAATCATGTCCTTCATAGTGACGGCAGCCAAGTAGAGGTACTGGTTACGATTGCCCCCATTATTATTAATAATAGAAGTATCGGCTTTTATCTGTTGATCAAGGATATTACCGAGCAGAAGAAGCTGCTGATTGAGAAGGAAACGGCGGAGAGAACAAACGAAGTAAAAAGCGAATTTATGGCTATGATGAGCCATGAAATCCGCACCCCGATGAACGGAGTAATAGGGATGACAGATTTACTGCTGGATACGCCTCTTAATGAGGAGCAGAGAGAATACGTCTCCATTATCCGCAAGAGCGGTGAAACGCTGCTTGGTATCATTAATGATATTCTCGATTTCTCCAAGGTGGAGTCGGGTAATGCGGAATTGTCGGAAGAACCGTTCAATCTGAACGAGGCGATCATGGAGACGTTTGATACCCTGATGCCAAAGGCGATGGAAAAGAACCTCTCGCTGAACTTGTCGTTCAAGTCCGGCATTCCGCAAAACGTCATCGGTGACCCGCTCAAGATCCGCCAAATTATGATGAACCTGATCGGTAACGCGATCAAATTCACGCCGAAAGGCTCTATTGCCGTTTTGGTCGATAGAGCTACTTATGAAGGCGATCGATTGCGTTTACACGTCGCTGTGAAGGACACGGGGATCGGAATTTCGGAAGATAAGCTGCCTTATTTGTTTGAACCGTTCTATCAAGCGGATCACTTTATGGTGAGACAAGCCGGAGGTACCGGTCTTGGCCTCGCTATAACGCGAAAGCTCGTTCAGTTGATGGATGGCGAGATTTATTGCGAGCCAAATCCTGGAGGCGGAACAATCTTTCATTTCCATGTGCTTATTCGTGCAGAATCGATGTCGTCAATCTCATTACCCGAAACGAATATGGAGAAGATGCCCGAACCGGATGATTCGCTGTCCATCCTTATCGCTGAGGACAATGATATCAACCGGCTGGTGCTGATTCGAATGATGGAGAAGCTTGGCTATCGTCCCGATGCCGTTGGTAACGGCGTTGAAGTGCTTGAGGAAGTTCGTAACAAAAAATACGATATCGTGTTTATGGATATTCAAATGCCTGTTATGAACGGTCTTGAAGCGACGAGACTAATGCGTCAGACCCTTGATCCCGATGATCTTCCATACATCGTTGCCGTAACGGCGAACGCACTGATTGGTGACCGGGAACGGTATATGAAAGATGGGATGAATGAATATATAAGCAAGCCGTTGCAGAGCTCCGCGGTCTTGGCGGTCATACAGAAATGTCTCGAAAACAAGGACATGAAGGAAAAGACACCAAGATAAGTTGTGCTGCAAAAATTATCACTTTGAATGGACCGCGCTGCTGCGCGGTTTTTTCATATTTGAAGTTTATTTTGAGCGATGCAAATATCGTATGAAAACGTTACTAATTTTAGCGGTACTTTGGGCTGCCCGGTTATGCTATAGTTGTCGCATTCGAACTGAAATCCTATAGAGGACGTGATACCATGATCGCAAAGATAAGCCTGGAAGGCACTTGGCAGTTCCAATTAGATGAGGATAAAAGAGGCTTGAAAGAGCAGTTGAACGATACAATTGCATTACCCGGCACGACTTCGTATGCAAGAAAAGGAAAGCGCAACCAAGCCGCTCTCGCTGATTCTCTCACCGATGAGTATGCATTCGAAGGCTGGGCTTGGTATTCCCGCACAGTCGATATCCCGGCAGAGCACGCAGGATCAACTATCATGTTGTATCTTGAGCGGACAAGGGTAACGACTGTCTGGATTGACGGAATTGAGCTGGGTACGCAAAACAGTCTTTGCGCGCCGCATCTCTACAACGTAACGGACCGATTGACGACAGGTAACCATACGATTACGATCCGCGTGGATAATACGAATTATCCGACCAAAGGCGGACATATGACGTCGCGTGACACGCAGACGAACTGGAATGGCATCACAGGCCGGATGGAGCTGCAATTTTTTGGTGCGGCCTATTTGGAAGACGTGCGAACTATACCGAACTTCACAGACCGATCGGTTAACATTAAGGCAAAGCTGGTTGGTGCATGGGAAGGAACGCTTAACGTTTCGGCTGCAAGCGTGAATGGCACAATCCGGCATGTAGCAGCAACAAATTCGTACCAGGTCTCCGGAGGCGAGTTGGAGCTGCATTATTCGCTTGGAGAAGATGCGCTGCTCTGGAGCGAATGGGAGCCTAACTTATATACCCTGCAGCTCGCGTTGAATCAGAAAGATGGCACAATGGATGTGCACGAATCGACGTTTGGCCTGCGGAATTTTAAAGCGGAGGAGGGTCACTTCACCATTAACGGTGCTAAGACTTTTCTGCGGGGCAAGCATGACGGCCTGATTTTCCCGCTGACGGGTTTTGCTCCAACAACTGTAGAAGAGTGGCTTCAAGTGCTCGAAACGGCAAAGTCTTATGGGATTAACCATTATCGGTTTCACACCTGCTGTCCGCCCGATGCGGCCTTTGAAGCCGCTGATCGGCTTGGCATTTACATGGAGCCGGAGCTGCCGTTCTGGGGCACGGTAACAGACGAGACATATGACAATCATCATGCGGAAGAGCAGCAATATTTGATTGAAGAAGGCTATCGGATTCTGAAGGCCTTCGGCAACCATCCGTCCTTTGTCATGATGTCGCTCGGAAATGAGCTGTGGGGCAGCAAGGAACGTATAGATGATATTTTGAGAGATTATAAAGCATTCGATAATCGTCCCTTGTATACCCAGGGCTCCAATAACTTTCAATTTGTTCCCGTCATTCTGGAGCATGAGGATTTCTATTGCGGCGTCCGGTTCTCGCGTGACCGCTTGATTCGGGGCTCGTATGCCATGTGCGATGCTCCACAGGGCCATGTGCAGCTTGGCCCGCAAGGGACTTTAATAGATTATGATGATGCGATTGTACCGCCGGCTAACGGGGAAACGTCGAATGATGGTCTGGAACAAGGCGGTACGATTCAGATCCAATACGGCACGGAAGCAAAGACCGTGAAGGCAGATGCAGCTGAAGGGGAGCTGGTTCCTCATATTCCCGTTATCTCACATGAGATTGGACAGTTCCAGACTTATCCTGACTTTAACGAGATTGCTAAATATACGGGCCCTCTTAAGGCACGCAACTTTGAGTTGTTTAAGCAGCGGCTTGAAGAGAACGGGCTTGACCATCTGGCAGAAAAATATCATGTCAGCTCCGGTCATCTGGCCGTCGAAAGCTATAAGGAAGAGCTTGAAGCCGCATTCCGTTCGAAGCGGCTGGCCGGATTCCAGCTGCTTGATCTCCAGGATTTCAGCGGGCAGGGGACGGCACTCGTTGGCGTTCTTGACGCTTTTATGGAATCAAAAGGGCTTATCTCGCCTGAGGAATGGCGGACTTTCTGTTCGGACGCGGTGCTTCTGGCAAGGTTTCCGAAGTACAATTACAAAGCGGAAGAATGCTTCGAAGCCGCTATCCAGCTCCGTTATTTGAGGCCGGAGCCGCTGAGCGGATTCACGCTGCAGTGGGAATTGACTGCCGGAGATGAATGGCTTGTTAGCGGGGAAGCTGTCGCATCGGCTGACGGGCCGGGTGATTTTGTCGAGATTGGCCAGATTACGTTCACCTTGCCTGCCGTACAAGCAATGACGAAGACAACTCTGCATTTGCGTATCGCCGGAACGGATATTCGGAAATCGTATGATTTATGGATTTACCCGAACCAGGTTGCCATCGACAAGAGTGGTGTATTCCTGTTCGAGGAGCTGACCGGCGAGGCAGCCGCGCTGCTTAAGAAAGGCGAGCGCGTCGTGCTAATGCCTAAACCCGACCGGCTCGCGAACGCGATTGAAGGGACGTACTGCGTCGATTTTTGGTGTTATCCGATGTTCCGGTCGATCTCGGAGAGCATGAACAAGCCGGTACCTGTAGGCACAATGGGACTCTTGATCGAACAGGAGCATCCGTTGTTTAAGCTGTTCCCATCCGAGATGTACTCCACCGAGCCATGGCGGCAGATTGTGGAGAACTCGCGCTCCGTTATTCTTGACGGAACCGAACGGGCTCTACAGCCAATCGTGCAGACTATCGATAATTTCGAGCGCAACCACAAGCTGGGGATGGTGTTCGAATGCCGCGTTGGAGCCGGCAGCCTGCTTGTCTGTGCCGTGGATGCTGAACTAGCCGGAGAAACATTGGAAGGACGGCAATTCCTGCACAGCTTGTTCCATTATGTGAGATCGGAAGATTTCAGACCGCAAGCAAGCCTTGAGCTATCCAGACTGCAAGAGCTGCTGCGATAAAGGATTAGTAAAAGCAAAACGTCTGCTCGGTTAATCCGATGCAGGCGTCTTGTTGTTTTCTCCGGGATGATCATGGTTCATTTGGATTGGGAATAAAGTCCAGTTTTTATGAAACTCTCCTTATTTATGATTCTTGGACCAGATTATCGAGTATGATTTGGAGAGAGGATCTGCCGGCTTTCTTGCGGAAAGCTGGGTAAGGAGGGATCGATACGGATACGATATGGCGGATCCGAGGTGTAATAAGAGACTATGCGGAAGGGATGTACCAATTCGTAAGGGAAATACCGAAGCGTTATCCTTGGCTGACAACCATCTATGCGATCTGGTGCTGGATATCGTTGCTGTTATTCATAGCAGGCTTGTTCATGTATCGCGATTCGCGTACGATGCTGGTACAGTACCTATGGTCATTCTATGTCATGCTGCAGTTCTGGCTGTTATGCCGGAGCAAGACCTTTACGTGGAAGCAAACAGCCATGTTCATGCTGCTTGGTATTGTCCTTGTCATCCCGGTTACGGCGTGGACACTGATGGGGGCACACGGCTTGATAGGCGGCCGGACATCGGACACCTGGTCGATAGCTGTCGTCACTCCCATCGTGGAAGAGGCATGGAAGCTGCTTCCTCTCGGCCTGTATCTATTATTCTCGCGCCGGGCGTCATCGATGAGTTTGAGCGATTATACCCTTGCGGGAGCGGCTGCGGGGGTTGGATTCCAGCTGATGGAGGAGCTGAGCCGCAGATGGCTCAACTCTGGGATTATAGGCCGAACATATGGGTATAGTACGACGATGCTCGGGGGAGAGACGATTCACTGGGATTTCTGGACGCTGTTTCCTGGCCGATTCGAGGAAAGCTTTTTCCCGACACTTATGACGGTCAGCCACCCTGTGCATACGGCGATGGTAGCTCTTGGAGTCGGGATGGCTGTGCGATTCCGTAAACGGCTGACGAACTGGATCTTTGCTCTGCCCGTGCTGCTGCTCGCTTGGTCCATCCTTGATCATGCGGCATACAACGGACAAAATTCCTTGCCGGATTGGGTAATGAAAATCAACGAGTGGACCGGCAGCGGCTATCATACGAAAGACGTTTTCCTGCTGATGCTGCTCCTGGGAATCGTTATGGATTACATAGCGCTAAATCGGGTAAGGAGCCAGCTTCCGATGATGAGCAGTGAACGGTTCGTAGACCCGCTTAGTGAGCTCATTCAGATGTGGGGGGCATTCTTCCAGAGAAGGGAGAGCTTCGCAAGTGTCTTGGCCTGGACGAGAGAACGCCGGGAAATGGGATTTTCGTTGCTGTACGGGAATACAGAGGCCGTAGCCCTTCAAGAAGGTTTGCGCAGCCGGATGCAGCAGCATTACCGGATGGCGGCAGGTCTTGCGATACTGTTGATCGGAGCCAGCCTGCTTGCAGGGTTCGCCGTCTATTGGCAGGGGCATGTGCAGCTTGATGCTTCAGCCTGCTTCTCCTGCATGTTCGACTCGCTGCAAAACTGGTGGGACCGCCTCAGCTACAGGGAAAAGGGAGCCATCTTGCTTGGCGCTTTCGCTCTCGCTTTTATGTTCGTTGGCTTCTGGCCGGCGCTTGGCTTCGCCTTGACCGCGGTAAGCATCCCTGGCAGCGGCCACGAAATCGCGAAAAATATCCGGGATCCGAAGCGGCTGCTCACACCTGAGAATGCTGCCGCAACTTTGCTGGCCCTTGCACTCAGCCGTGTACCGTTTGGCCGTCTGGCCAAGAAAGGCGGAGAGCGTCTTAAGGATTGGATGGAAAAGCTGCTCAAACGCCGTAACAAGCCTGAACCGGATATCCCGCATAAGCCTGAACCGGAAGTGCCTCGCAAGCCAGATGAAGATGGACCAAAAGAAAAAACCGATGCCGATGAACCCGAGGAGCAAGTACCTCCGAAGGACTCGGATGATTATGTGCACTGGAGTAAAGCGAAATATAAAGGAGTTGAGCTGTATGACAGCCGTAATGGCCCGTTGGGAGAGTTCGACGGCATCGACGTTGAGAACGGCATATTCTATGAAGCCAAATCCGCCGAAGGTCTGAATCGCATTCACCCCAAAACCGGCAAGCCGCAGCAGACTCCGCAGCAGTTTACAGATAAACAGCTCTACCAGAAAACAAGGACCAGGATTAACAATCTGATGGAAAAAGCGGTTGGAACGCGGACAACGCCTGATGGAACTTCCGAAATTCCAAACCTGGAAGATATCAAGAGCATCCGCAATTTCCAGTTCCAGCTTGACGGTGATTCGCCTGAACTGCGTGCCGCAGCGGAGAACAGTCTGAACCGCCTGCGCCAGGAATTCCCGGATTACACATTTACGATTAGATTTGGAGTGAAATAAACATGTCGATTAGCGCCTTTATCATTGATCCTGAGGATGAATTCGAACGTTCGTTTAATCTGCCGGTTGCAACGGAGGCATTTTACAAACAGTATTGGGAGCCGGCAGTCGAAGAGCTGGGGCTGGAATGGGCAGCCTTGTTCCAAGGGGGCACGGATGTGGAGAGAGAGGATGTTCCCGTCATTCTCGAAGAAATCTCCAAGCTGAAGGAATGGGTGACATCCAAGATGAGCGGTGATGCTGCGGAACATATGCTGCGCAGATTGAATCTGCTGGAGACCGAGCTGCCGGGTGCGTTTAAGCGCGGTGGAGCGGTTGTTTATATCGGGTAAATAAGAAGCTTAACAACAACAAGAGCTGATCATCGATCAGCTCTTGTTGTTGTTGAACATAGTATAGCTGGACGCAAATAAGTAACTATGGTAAAAATAGAAGTCTGCGCTTCAGGCTGGAAGAATGAATTCTTTAAACGAGGAGGTACACATGGACAAGCTGATACGTGAAATGGCCGATCTAATCAGCAGAGTGGATAATAGATTCATCATTGGAATTTCGGGTCATGGCGCTTCCGGGAAGACTACTTTTGCGCGTCATCTTATTAAACTTGCGGGACATGACTCTGTAAATTGTATAAATACAGATCCCTATATAATTGGTTCTGCGCTCAGAAAATACACCTTGATCAACTATGAATATAACAATGAACAGCATCAGGAGAAGATGACTGCATGTCATCCCGTTGCTCATCATGCTGCCGCTTTAGAGAGAGACTTACATATGCTGAGAGAGGGTCTGGATTTCTATACCATAGACACGGGATTTTCAAAAAGCGTCTTGGTTTCTTCGAAGAAACATATAACGATCGTGGAAGGCATGACCGTTGCTTTTACGGATCCCGATTTGTATGATCTTAAAATTTATTTATATACGGATGGGGAAACCGAACTATTGAGGAGAAGCGTTCGTGATGTAACGGAAAGAGGAACAGACATAGATGCATTAAGGAAATCTCACAAGCAGCGGAGAGCTCAGTATGATTTGTTCATGCACCCTTATCATTGTAATTTCGATTTCGTCATTAGAACCTCCCAGGAAGGTTCTATTCTAGAAAAGGGCACAATTAAATAAAATGTACAGAATAGCAGAACAACAGCAGCTGTCAGAAGACGAGCTGCTGTTGTTCATATTGCTTAAAAATGCCATGGATACATAATACTCTACAAAAAATTTCAACATAAGTCTATACCTTTTTTGGCATTAATTGTATTGTGAATAAGCGGCCGCAACACAAACGGAAGGGAGTAGTCCTGAATGATTACGCTTCGAAAGATTACGCTGGATAACCGACGCGCCATTTTTAACCTGGAGGTTTCTGAAGATCAAAGGCAGTTTGTTGCATCCAACCTGTCTAGTGTAGCTTCTTGTTATGTCCTTGCCACTAATGGGGGACATCCTTTTCCTTTTGCCATTTATGCGGATGAGCAGCCGGTTGGTTTTGTGATGATCACCTATAAACTTACTAGCTATGATCTCCCGACTATGGCGGATGACGCCTACTGCATCTTGCGTTTGATGATTGCCTCGCAATACCAGAACAGAGGATATGGCCGGGAAGCTATGGCGAAAATCCTGGAATTTATCCGCTCCTTCCCTGCAGGACCTGCGCAATATTGCTGGATTCCTTATAAGGACGATAATATAGTCGCCAGCAAGCTGTATGAGAGCTTTGGCTTCCGTGACTGCGGTGAAATCGTCCATGACGAGCAAATAACCGTATTGCGGCTCTAATGTGCAAGGATAGGCAGGAGGCAAACATGGATTACACGAAGATTGTGGAGAAAGCTTTGAGCAATCGAATGGTTTTTTTATCATATTTGAGCAAGGGAGAAAAGCTGTCGGCAGATTCGGCAGCTTTTTATTTATTTACCTCTAGCTAAGATAACTAAATATGTTTTTTATCAGCTATGAACTGGTGTTAAATGGTAAACTTAATGAGAGTATGCAAATTGAACGGATGATAGGGATAAAGCAATAATAGGAGGCTGTTAGCTATGGACCAAACAATTAAAGAACGATTATTAGAAGCAGACATTGCTTACTTGCAAGCTGCGATGGAAGCGCGACAGCTGACTTCGGAGGAATGTGTCTGCTGGTATTTGGAGCGGATCGACCGAATCAATCCAATTGTGAAAGCGGTACTCGAAGTTAACCCTGATGCAATCGCAATTGCGAAGGCACTTGACGAGGAGCGGCGGGAACGCGGAGCTCGCGGGCCGCTGCACGGCATTCCGATTTTGCTTAAGGACAATATCGATACTGGAGACAACATGCATACCAGCGCCGGTTCTGTCGCTTTGGCAGAGCATTTTGCTCCTTCGGATTCGGCCGTAGCAGAGCAATTAAGAGCTGGTGGAGCTATTTTCCTAGGCAAGGCAAATATGACGGAATGGGCGAACTTTATGTCAAATACGATGTTGGCGGGGTATAGCTCCAGAGGTGGATTGACCCTTAATCCATATGGTCCGGGCGAGTTGTTCGTGGGCGGCTCGAGTTCAGGCTCAGGCGCAGCGGTTGCCGCGAATTTATGTGCTGCTGCTATCGGGACCGAAACATCAGGCTCCATCATCAGTCCGTCGTCCCAAAACAACATCGTTGGCATTAAGCCGACGATAGGATTAGTTAGTCGTTCAGGGATTATTCCTATCTCGCAAGCCCAAGATTCCGCCGGTCCCATGACAAGAACGGTGAGGGACGCGGCAATATTGCTTGGTGCCATGACGGCGGTTGATCGCGCTGACGCGGCTATGGATGGGGAAGGGAGAGCAGCCTATACGGATTACACTGCCTTCTTGGAAATAAACGGTTTAAAAGGTGCGAGAATAGGCATTCCGCGGCATTATTATCAAGCACTCGATGAAGCCAGGGCCGATATTATCAAGCGGGCGATCAGCTTATGCGCTGAGCGAGGCGCCATTATCGTAGATCCGGTGTCGCTCCCTTGCGAGAATGCCAAGTGGGACTGGGACGTCATGCGGTTCGAGTTCAAAAAAGGGCTTAACGATTATTTGGCCAAAGCTGGCACCGGTGCATCTGTCCGGACGTTAGATGAACTTATCGCTTATAACGAAGCGAATCGAGATGTTGCGCTGCAATATGGACAGGGCACGCTAATCTGGTCGAATGAAACAAGCGGTGCTTTAACGGAACAGGAGTATCTCGAGAGTCTGCGGTCTAACCGTGAGATAGCCCGGAATCAAGGGATTGACTATGCCGTCCGCGAATATAAGCTGGACGCCTTGCTCTTCTTAGGCAACGAGGAAGGGATGGATATTTCCGCTCGTGCAGGATATCCTGCCATTACCGTACCGGGAGGTTATGCAGAGACAGGCATCATCGCTGAAGGAGGCTATACGACAAAAGGTCCGCAAGGGATTACTTTCGTGGGTACCGCCTACAGCGAGCCTACTCTTTTCCGGATAGCCTATGCCTTTGAACAAGCGAGCAAATGCCGATATGCACCGGCTGATCCGGTCTAATGTTGTTCGAATAGTAACCCTTTAAACCTTCGACTCCTGTAATTGGACGGACTGTACCCTCCGCCAGCTCATGAAGACCAGCGTTAAGGCGATGACCGTCAGGATAATGCCCAGCAGCCGAAATCCTGCGAAGCTGAATTCTCCTCCCATTATGACACCTGTTAGTAAAGATGAGATGATCGTGCCGAGGTATCTTGATGTATTAAATAAGCCGGATGCGACGCCTATCATTTCTTTGGGAGAGCTGTTGAACAAAGCCGTTTGCATGCCTACGCTGTTTAGCCCGTTGCTAATTCCAAAAGCAGTTAACGCAAGACTCACGCTGATGACGGGTGAAGATTCATTTAAGGTCACGATCCATACGGAGCCTAGCACCATCAGAATGGCGGATAAGAACAAGGCTGGCCGAGGTCCCGATTTATCAATCCATCTTCCTGCTACGGGCGAAGCAACCAGCGAGCATAAGCCTAAGCTGAGCATAAGAATGCCGGTATGGAACTCGCTGACATGCCGAACGATTTGCAAGTAGGACGGCAATCCGAAGAAGAGCGAATAAAACAGGATATTAACGAGGAGGAATTGAATATTAACCCAGGTCATCGCAGGATATTGGGCAAAGGTTCGCAAGGGGATAAAAGGTGAATCTGCTTTTAGCTCATGTCTTACGAAAGCACCAAGCACAACAAGGCCGACGATTCCGACCATACAATAGCTTATTGAGATCTGTCCGGATGAATCCAACGACATTAACCCAACAAGCAAGGCAACCAGACCCACTGTAAAGAGCATAATTCCTGATGCATCAATTAGGTTAAGCCAATTACGAATGGAAAGGCTGCTTGTATGGGAAGGATGCGGCTGCTCCTTGGGAATGGTTTTCCAAGCCAATAGAAAGCTTGCCACTGCAAACGGAATGTTGACGAAGAAAATTGCCGGCCAATCCCACCAGTGTATGAGCACGCCTCCGATAAAAGGGCCAATGGCAGCAGCACCGGATAGAAAGATGGACAACATGGACAAGGCGGCTGCCTGTTTGTCAGTAATATAAATCCGGACAATGGCCATGCCTACCGCAACCATCATGCTTGTTCCAATCGATTGTACAATGCGGAACACAATCAGCCATCCAAAGCTTGGTGACAGTGGGGCTAATAAGGAAGCAATAAATGCGACAACCAGCCCGGATAGAAATATTTTTCTTCGGCCAAACAAGTCACTGGCTCTTCCCATGACAGGTTGAGCAATTGCGCTCGCTATGTAGAAGGAAAAAATAATCCAGGATACACCTGTGTAGTCAAGCTGGTATTCCGTTTGCAGCTTTGCCAAAGCTACAGAAATCATGGAAGAATTTAACGGGTTCAGCAGGATCCCGAGTCCAACGGCAATCATCAGCCATCTGTTACGAGCACTCATTATTGGTCACTCCCTATATAAATCTTGAACCCATCGTACGGGAAGTCCGTCATTTATTCCAACGCATTTCATGTTATAATTTCATTGACTTGAAGGAATGAAACGGATGGTGCAGGAATATGGAGCTTCTTCAATTGCAATATTTTCTGACAGTAGCCCGCTTAGAGCATGTGACCGAAGCGGCGCGCAGCTTACATGTGACGCAATCTTCGCTAAGCAAGACGATTCAACGTCTGGAGGAGGATTTAGGTGTCCCTTTATTTGACCGGGTAGGGAGAAAGCTGCGTTTGAATGATTCCGGCAGCAGATTCCTTCTCCGCGCTGAGCGGGCTTTGTTCGAGCTGGAACAGGGCAAGCAAGAGCTGAGTGATGAATCCAGCCCGGAGTATGGCACAATCGAAATGGCGGTGAATACCGCAAGCATGTTGCCCAATATTCTTCGCGAGTTTCGAAAGAAGAAACCGAATATTCAATTTCATGTACAAATGTTGACCACGGAAGAGATGATTGCGCATCTCCATCGAGGAGAGATTGATTTCTGTTTGTCCTCACCCCCGATTGAAGGGGGAGACATTGCGTGTCAGATCATGTACATCGATCCCATCCTTGTAGCCGTACCAAAAGGGCATCGTCTGGCAGAACGAAGCTGTGTATCCTTAACCGAGCTGAAGGGTGAATGGTTTGTTGGAGTGAAGAAAGGCTACGGTACCCGTGATCTGGTAGACTCGATATGTAAATCAGCCGGCTTTGAACCGAAGTTTGTGTACGAAGGGGATGAGCCCGCAAGAATCCTTTCGCTTGTGGAAGCTGAAATCGGCATAGCCTTTATACCTGGAACGGCAAGGCACTCGCGTGAACAGGTAGTTTATCTCCAGGTTGACAATATGGAGCTGGTTCGGGAGATCGCTTTGTTATGGCATAAGAGCAGGTACATGTCACGGGCAGCTATGGCCTTTCGCGAGGTTGTAGTCGATTACTTTGAGACGCTATCTAAACAAAATACTTAACGACATTAATGAACGATATTTAAGGAGGTTAAATAAATGTTGAAATTGTTCGAATATAACTGGCAAGTCCGACAAGATTGGTTCAATTGGTGCCAGGAGGTATCGCAGGAAGAGCTGATGAAGAAGCGGACAGGCGGAATCGGTGGCATTTTACATACTTTATTTCATATTGTGGATGTGGAATACAGCTGGCTTTGCGTCCTGCAAGGGAAGCCGGAATTCACAGAACCGTTCGAAGCCTATGCCAGCCTGCAGCAAGTAATGGAACTATCCGAGAGGTTTCACGAGGAGGTTCGATCTTTTGTCATGTCGTGGACCGATGAGATGGAAATGAAGGTCTTAACAGATATTTCACCAAAGGGGGAGCCGGTCACCTTCAAACATGGAGAGATTATGCGGCATGTCATTGCCCATGAAATTCACCATGTTGGTCAATTGTCCGTTTGGTCGAGGGAAGCAGGCAAAGCCCCGGTAACCGCTAATCTGATTCGCAGAGGATTGTTCTAACCATAAATCAAATCACGAAGTTCATAAAGGTCATAAAGATTGGCTTGCGTCCAGGAGGCATTTGCAATGATTGAGGTTTATATTGATGCTGCAAGCGCTGGCAATCCAGGGCTTAGCGGCGCGGGTATCTTTATTAAAAATAATGGGGAAGTAGAACGTTACTCCGTGCCATTAGGTGAAATGGACAACCATGAAGCTGAGTTTCGTACTTTTATCCTTGCATTAGAGATATGCGTTGACAAGGCATACAAAACCGTATCCTTTCGAACGGATTCGCAGGTTGTCAATCGGGCAGTAGAGATCGAATTTGTGAAAAACAAAAAATATACTCCGCTGCTGCAAGAAGCGCTCAAACTTACGAAGCAATTCGATTTGTTTTTTATGAAGTGGATTCCAAGCTCTGATAACAAAACAGCGGATGAGTTGTCCCGTGCTGCGATTCGAAGGAACTAAATCATTCCCTTGGCGCGTTGCCGGTACAATGTTGGGGACATACCCGCCTTTTGCTTGAAGAGATTCGAGAAATACTGCGGGTCGTCGTAACCAAGATGGGCGGCGATATCGCCGACAGGCATTTCGGTATCCTGCAGCATCATTTTGGCGATATCCAGCTTTCTGTTCAACACATACTGATAAATGGTAATCGCCGTATGCTGCTTGAAAATACGGTTTAATTGCTTGAATGAGAGACCCATATGCCCGGCGAAATCTTCCGAACGGAAAGTCTCCCCGACAAGCTGATCCAGATAGAGCTTCATTCGGCTCATGACGGGGGAGTAATAGTCAGCAGCCTGCTTCACTGAATGCTGAAGGGCCATCATAATCTCCGCGCAGGTTAGAATAGACATCGTCTGCATGTCCACGCCGTCGCTTCGATGCTTTACCGCCTCGAGGCCTTTTAGAAACAAATGACCAATGCCCGCGTTTGGTATATACGAGGTATGCAGCAGATGGAAGGTTTCCATAAACGGCAGGCTGTTGCCATGCAGATTGTACCAGTAATAGGACCATGGATTACTTGCTCGCCTGCGGCGACTGCGATCCCGAATGGAACCGCACGGTGCTTGGTATTTCGGCGGAGAAGATGGATATGCTCACCTTGCATATTTATCATGGCTTCGGTACGGTTGGCATCACGCCTAATACGCCGAAGGAGGAGCGGTATCCGGCGGTTATGTCGTTCCCTGAGGTGAGTCGAGCCGCCATTCGCATGACGGAAGAGGTTATCACGGGAAATCCGGCATACTCACATGTGAAGCTGGCGATAACGGAGTACAACACGATGTATTATCTGAACACGATCCGAGAAGGACGTCCGATGGAGCACACGCTGGAGGCGGCAATCGCTAATGCGGCTAACTTGAACGAATTCATCCGGCAGTCCCATCTGATCGAGATCGGCAGCTTCTCCGACCTTGTTAACGGCTGGCTTGGCGGCTGCATCCGCATCGGCGACTGCTACGCCGATCAATACCGCGGCAAAGAGACGGGATGGAGCGGACGCAACAGCGTCGTGTACGGTTCGCCAACTTTCCATATCATGCAGGCTTATGCGAATCGCGACATTTCCCGGATATTGCCGACTCAAACGGATTGTGCAACCTTTGAATGGCCGTCCGGCTCGAAGCGCTTTGATCTTGCTCCAGGACCGCTGCCAGTACTTGATGTGGCGGCGGCGCTGGATGAATCCGGCAGCGTGCTGACGCTGTTTGTCGTTAACCGCGGCCTCTCGCCGGTTGAGGCAGAACTGTCCATTGGTTCGTTCGCGGATGCAGGTATAGCGAAGGTATGGGAGCTTGCAGGTGAAACTTATGAGACAATTAACGATGTCTTCAAGCCGGAGGCTGTAACAGCTGTTGAAAGCAAGCTGGAATTCGGCAGTCGAAAACCTGTGCTGGCGATGAAGCCGCACTCGGTATGTGTCGTTGAGGTGCGAAAATCAAACTAGCATGCAATATTTCCGAATCTCTGGTTATTCCGGAGGTTCTTTTTATTTTCTCGTTGATTAGTCCTTATGTTTCTCATGATATCCATTTAGAATACACACGTTGGACACAAGAACCTCCTATACTTCGATGTGTAGAACAAATGGAGGTGCAAGAGCATGATAAGAATACCTTATTTCGGGTAATCCTGTGTTAGCATAGGGGTTAATACGAATACGATTCCGGTGTATACCCGGAAAGAGGCGGAGTGTGCCGGATGAAACGAAGTATCTTATTAGTTGATGACGATATGCTGATGCGGGAATTTATAACGGATTATTTCAAAAAAGAGCAGTGGGACGTACACGAGGCAGAGAACGGAAGGGTTGCGCTTGAGCTGTTCGAGCGATTCACTGTTGATCTGGTCGTCCTGGACATTATGATGCCGGAGATGGATGGTTGGTCGGTGTGCAGACGTATCCGGGAAAAATCGGATGTTCCAATTATCATGATTACGGCAAGAGCCGAAGATGATGATCAGTTAATGGGCTTTGAGCTTGGTGCTGACGAATACGTAACGAAGCCGCTTAGCCCTAGAGTGCTGGTTGCTAGGGCAACCGCCTTGATGAAGAGGACAGAGAGAACAGTCGGGCGGGAAGCGGAGATGCTGCAATATGGAGACTTGTCGGTGAACAGGGAAGCTCATACAGTAACTGTGGCAGGACAACTGGTTAATCTGACACCAAAGGAATACGATTTGCTGTTGTTCATGATCAAGCATGAGGGCAAAGTGCTGGCCCGTGAATATATTTTGAATGCGGTTTGGGGATACGATTACTTGGGAGACCTGCGCACGGTGGATACACACGTCAAGAAATTAAGAGCCAAGCTGGGAGACGCCGGCAAGTATATCGCAACCGTCATCCGTTCCGGCTATAGATTCGAGTCAGAAGCATGAGAAGGCATGGCGTCGTTCTTAAGCTGTTCATCATCACGTCCGCCTTGATTTTGTTTATATTTAGCCTGGTGATGCTTGCAGAAGGGCTGTTCTTTGAACGGTTTTACCGGATGTCCCAGATTGATGAACTGGAATCGGCCATGAGCCGGTTCACCGAGCAGTACAACGAAGTATCTGGGAACGAAAGGGAGCTTTCAAGACTGCTTGGGACATTCATGAATCGGAACGATACGAGCATCGCGGTGTTAGATAAAAGCTTCGTTCGTGCCAATATCAATCCTTACTATGTGAGACTGCAATCGGCCAATAAAGTCATCACAGTGCCCATTCCGACCGCAGGCGCGACAGTCAACTCAATCCCGCGAGGCATTTCACAGGGAGACAGTATAATCATAGACGGTATATTCATGGATGAGAAGGATACCGTCCTTCATCCGATTGCTTTTTGGCCAGACGATACCGCTCCTCTTGAAGACGGTTTAGTACGGGTAGAGGGTAAAGTTACGGAGTACATGCTGCCGGAGCAGCGGTCGTTCAACCCTCTTTATCAAGACGCACTTCTTGATGAAGCACTTCGGGAATGGACGAACGGAGTGGAGTCACACCTGTCCCGCTTGCATGAAGGGGAGACCATAAGGAGCGCATGGAAGGATCCTTGGAGCGGTGTTGAATATGCCATATTGGTAAAATCACTTCAAGGTTCATCGGAAGGCATTAAAAATTACATGTTCGTTATGTCTTCGCTCCAACCGGTTGGTGAAGCCGTAGAAACGTTGAAGAAATATGTTATTTATTTGGCACCTGTTATCCTTGCGCTGGTTCTCGCTCTGTCGCTGATCTATTCGAGAATAATCTCACGTCCGCTGCTCACCCTTAACCGCTCAGCGGCACGGCTTGCCAAGCTGGATTTCACCAATCATCCCGAGATTCGGTCAAAGGATGAATTTGGAGAGCTCTCCCGGAATATGAACCTGTTATCGCGGAATCTGGATTCTGCGTTGCAGAAACTAACGGTGGCAAATGAGCAATTGCAGGAAGAAGTGAGGGAGAAGCAGCGCTCCGAGCAGCTTCGCAAAGAACTTGTGGCAAACATCTCTCACGAGCTCAAAACCCCGCTCGGCATCGTAAAAGGATTTGCGGAAGGGCTGCAGGACGGGGTAGCAGCTGATAAGAGAGAACGTTACCTCGGCTTAATCGTGAACGAAACAGACCGGATGAACGCTCTCATTATGGATATGCTGGAGCTGTCCAAATACGAGGTAAAGGCAGTCCGGCTGCAAATAGACCGCTTCTCCCTGACCGACCTTGTTCGGGAAGTAGCCAATTCGTTCATGCAGCAGCTGGAAAGCAAGAACCTTCGCTTGAGAGTTCGACAGGACGGAGAGCAGGAGTTATACGTCCAAGCGGATCGCAGGCGGATTGAGCAGGTCCTTCTGAATCTGTTCAGCAATGCCATTCGTCATGCGGAAGAGGACAGTGTCGTTACGATAGACATGGTGCGGACCAAAGGCACGGCCATCAGGACCATCATCGAGAATACCGGACCTCCAATCGCGGAGGAAGATCTGAACCGGATATGGGAGCAGTTCTACCGGGCAGAGCGTTCCAGGGATCGCAAGTCCGGAGGAACCGGGCTTGGGCTTGCTATCGTCAAGCATATTTTGGAGCTGCACGGGAGTCATTATGAAGCGGCGAATACGAAACATGGTGTTGCCTTTTCATTCACATTACAAGAAAACAGAGGAGAGAATAATAATGAATAAAAAATATTTTGGATTGTTTGTCGCATCGTTACTCGTTTTGGTTGTCATCAGCGCATGTGGAAATAAGGCAGACGGAGGAAACACAAACGCGGCAAATGAAGGAACTGCTGCGGAGCAGCCTTCAGGAAATACGGGAGCGTCCAATACTCCGGAAAACAGCCCGCCCGCCGATCCTGCCGAGCAATCTGAAGCGCCGGATTCGTCAGCATCAGCAGATCCCTCAAATGAGGAACTTCTGATTATCATCGACCAGACGCAAAAACCAATCGAGGGAAACAGCTTTGATTTTGTTGTCAACAAGCGTCCGGAAGGCTACATGCTGTCTAAAATGGAATGGATCTCCGATAAAAACCATATTACTAACACTTTACAGGAAGCGATGGAGCACGGCGGAAGCGGTGGAGATGGATTCTACATCAGCGGGGATGGACAGTTCATGGGCTTCTTCTATCCGGATGAATTGAAAGGCGAGAAGGGTGACGTTAAAATTACGTTCGCTAATGATCAAGGAAAAGAGATTAGCTGGGAGAAAACAATCACATTGAAGTAAGCAATGGAAAAGCCGCGAAGACTCTTCGCGGCTTTTTATTTTCCTGTATATGATGAGGGTATATCTGATCTTCAGAACGGAAACGATACGGAAGTTGCGTTGGAAAACGGCCCCAATACGGAAATCCCTTATTGACACGACACCTTCTAGTGTCTTATAATTTAAACAGACACCAAATGGTGTCGCATACATGAATCCAAGCGTGAAACTTCATTACCCTGCTTTCTATTGTAATGAATGGAATGGAGCAGTTGCAACCTATGTATTCGAATAACTTTGTGAAGAAGATTTTTAGGAGGGGGTGCTGTGAGCGATAATAATCCGTCACGGGATGTCTTTGACGCGATTGCGGATCCGACAAGACGCCGGCTGATTCAGCTATTATCTGAAGTAGACGAAGTTCCGCTTCATGAGTTAACGGTACAATTCGATATGGGCCGTACAGCTGTATCCAAGCATCTGACCATCCTTAAAGAAGCCGGATTGGTAACCGACAGGAAGGTCGGCAGAGAAACGCGTTTCAGGCTGAATGCCAATCCGCTTAAAGAAATCCAGGATTGGGTTTCTTACTACAGAAAATTCTGGATGACAAATATGTTTCGCTTACAACAACTTTTAGAGGAGGAAGAAGAGGAATGAGTTTGAAATTAGAGCTGGATTTCCAGTATAACACTTCAATTGTAAAGGCATGGTCCGCATTAACCGATTCCAATATGCTGGCAAAGTGGGTTTTGCCCAATGATTTCAAGCCGGAGGTGGGGCACCGTTTTCAATTCCGCGCTGAGCCGAATCAGTACTGGGATGGAGTTATTAACGGTGAAGTGCTCGTTGTAGACGAAGCAAGCCGCTTGTTGTCTTACTCATGGGCGGTTGGAGAAGAGAAGCACACCGTCACCTGGACGGTGCAGGAATTAGGGGAAGGCAAGGTTAACCTTCATCTCGAGCAAACCGGCTTCTCGAATGTGCCGGCTCTTGAAGGCGCTAGATACGGCTGGACGAACTGGCATGGCGAGCTGGCGAAAATGCTGGCACAATAATCGCATAATTGAGCCGAAGATGACTCGAATCCACATAAACCGGTTGCATTTCGTTGCAACCGGTTTATGCATGGTTCGTACAATACTAGGATTTGAAATAAACACGATCGGAAGGATGACAGGCATGAGCGAAGTTAATCAGGAGTATATCGTAATCTCCGGTGCGAGAGAGAACAATCTCAAGAACGTATCCCTACGCATCCCCAAACGTAAGATCACGATTTTCACAGGAGTGTCCGGATCCGGCAAGTCATCAATCGTTTTCGATACGATTGCAGCAGAATCCACCCGTTTGCTGAACGAGAACTTCAGCACGTTCGTTCGTACATTTTTGCCCAGCTTTCCACAGCCGGATACGGACGGAATCGAGAACCTCAGCATGGCCGTTGTGGTAGACCAGAAGAGGCTGGGCGGCGGCTCCCATTCCACAATGGGCACGATTACCGATATTTCTCCTATTCTCCGAGTTCTTTTCTCCCGAGTGGGGCAGCCGCATGTTGGATCGGCTAACATGTTCTCCTTTAACGATCCGCAAGGGATGTGTCCTGAGTGCAACGGCATTGGCCGTAAGCTTGGCGTGGATATGAGTAGGGCGCTGGACATGTCCAAGTCGTTAAATGAAGGCGCAATCATGCTGCCTGACTACTCAGTCGGCGGATGGGAATTTAATATGATTGTACAATCTGGCGACTTCGATCTGGACAAGAAGCTGAAAGATTACTCGGCTGAGGAGCTGGATCAGCTGCTGCATGCCAAGGCAAGAAAGGTTCAAATGGATTTCGCCGGAAAAGCAACGAATATTACGGTAGAAGGCGTCATTGAGAAATTCACCAACAAATATATCAAACAAGACGTGAAGCTGAAGTCCGAACGCACGCAAAAATCGGTAATGCCATTCATCACCGAAGGTCAATGCTCCAGCTGCCGCGGGTCCAGATTGAGTCAGGCTGCTCTGAACTGCCGAATTAATGGGAGAAACATTGCAGAGCTGTCCTCCATGGAAGTGGGACATCTCATTCGCGTCATTCAGGAAATTGACGACGCCAAAGCTGCGCCAATCATCAAATCGTTGTCAGAGCGCCTACAGCATCTGGTGGATATCGGACTTGACTATTTGACGCTCGACCGTGAGACGGATACCCTGTCCGGCGGCGAGTCGCAGCGTGTCAAGATGGTCAAGCACTTGAGCGGCAGTCTCGTTGATGTCACCTATATCTTCGATGAGCCTAGCGTTGGCTTGCATCCCCGTGATGTACACCGGTTAAATGATCTGCTTGTGAAGCTCCGCGACAAGGGCAACACGGTCATCGTGGTCGAGCATGATCCCGATGTCATCAAGGTAGCGGATCATATCGTTGACGTTGGGCCTCACGCCGGCAGCCGCGGCGGCAATATTGTATTTGAAGGAAGCTATAATGGCCTGTTGGAGTCGGGTACACTGACCGGAAACCATATGAAGCGGCCGCTTGAGCTGAAGAAAGATTGCAGGAAGCCTTCCGGCAAGCTGTCGATCGAAGGGGCCAACCTTCATAACCTGCAGAACGTAAGCGTAGATATTCCAACCGGTGTGCTGAACGTAGTTACGGGAGTTGCCGGGTCGGGAAAAAGCTCGCTGATTAACGATGTATTCCTAAGCCAGCATTCGGATGCGGTCGTCATTGACCAATCGGCGGTAGGCGTGTCAACCCGCTCGAATCCCGCAACCTATACGGGGATTATGGATGATGTGCGGAAAGCCTTTGCTTCCGCGAACAAGGTAAATCAAGGTTTGTTCAGCTTCAACTCCAAAGGAGCCTGCGAGAACTGTCAAGGGCTTGGTGTTGTATACACGGACCTGTCATTCTTCGACAGCGTAAAACTCCCATGCGAAGTATGCGAGGGCAAACGGTTTAAGGAAGAGGTTCTCGAATATAAGCTGAATGGCAAAAACATTGCCGAAGTGCTGGAGATGACTGTGGAGCAGGCACTGGAATTTTTCGAGCTGAAAGAAGTGGTACGCAAGCTCCAGGCGATGAGTGATGTGGGGCTGAACTACATTACGCTTGGCCAGCCGCTCAGCACGCTATCCGGCGGGGAATGCCAGCGTATCAAGTTGGCGAGCGAGCTGCATAAGAAAGGCAGCATCTACGTGATGGACGAGCCGACAACCGGTCTGCATATGTCGGATATCGGCCACCTGCTGGGGATCATGAACCGCCTTGTTGATGCAGGCAATACGGTCATCGTTATCGAGCATAACCTCGAAGTGATCAGCCAAGCGGATTGGATCATCGATATGGGTCCGGATGGAGGCAGCAGGGGCGGCCAAGTTGTGTTCGAGGGCACACCGCTGCAAATCACTAACGTAGAGCAGTCTATTACCGGAAGATTCTTGAAGTAAGCCAAAGAAGTTGTGAAGGGGGCGGCCGATCATTTGATCGGCTGCCTCTTATGCTTTACTCCGTTGCTTTATGGTTCCGATCATCCATAAAATCAGGGGGATCACAAGGTAAACAAAAGGGTAGAGCACACCGTTGAGGTACATGCTCTTTAGGGTGAAGGAAAGGCGAATATTGTGGTTACTGTAGATGTAAAATACGAACCAGACACTTGTAACTATCCAAGCGATCAGCTTCCAATTCCGGAAGCCGGTCCATTCGGATAATCCGTAACTCAAGATAAACAAGCAAAGGGATAATTTAATGAACGCGGCAAGCAGCCATAAAGGAATATAAAAAGCATCGATATTCTGAATAAAGTTAAGAATGGAGATATATTTTGTCAGCGAATAGACCGGGACAACTAATTGAGAGGCAATTTGAGGTCCGGTAACAAACATCAAAACTATCGTAGCCAGCACACCCCAAACAATCGTCGTCATAGTTCCCCAAATGACCGCCCGCGAAGCTGTTCGTTTATTCTCAGCAAAAAAGAACAGCATAAGCGCAATAGTGGGATCTGTGAGGTAACTGTAAGAGTTAAACGCACCTGTCAGGATGGCCAGCCAACCGGTATCCGCGTAGACAGGCAGAATTCTCTTCACATTCATATCCTCAGGATTAAGGAATAGCTGAACAAAGAACATAAGAACAAGAATAGGGCCGATAATCTCCGCACAGCGGCTTACGGCCGTTATCCCCCCTTTGTAGACGGCATATACGACTAGAGCTAACATACAGAGCAAGATGAAAACCATCGGTGTATTGTGAAGCATAACCAAATTTTGAAAGTCGACCGTACCTTTTGCAATCATGGTCATCTGCCTGAACCATAACAGGAAGTACACGAGAACAAGTATTTTTCCAAGTACAGTGCCCAAGAGCTCCTTCGTAAACGTAACCAGGGTTTTATCCTCATGCTGTTTGCACACCCGAAGAATGACCCAGGTGACGAAGAGCATAGTTAGTCCTCCAAGCAGCATGGATATCCAGCTATCCTGGCGTGCCTGCTCCACGGCTAAATGGATGGGAAGGTAGGAAGTCGTAACGATGGAGGATATCGTAACGAGCCAATACAATTGGTAGCTGCTGACCTTCATGCTTTGTTTCCTCCCATTCGTTAATCACTCCACCTGGCCGGCACTTGTGCCGGTTGATCTTAATTGAATGTCTGCCTTGACAGAAACATTGATTTTTTTGAAATTCTCATCCCAATCGTCTCTTTGCGATTTCCACCAGTAGGGATGCTTGCGATGCAGATACTCGCCGATACCAAAGATATCCGGCCCCCACTGCTGGACTTTGTTCAGTGTGTCCTGCAGGTCTGTTTGAATTTTCTCATCAAGGTACTTCTTGAGTTCAATCATATTGTCTACATCAGACATATCAAGCGGAGTTGTATTATCAAGAAGATAGGCTTGGGCTTTAACGGTTAATAGAATTTGCTTGGGATCATTACCGTTAACCGAATGAATTCGGCGCTCGAGATGAGTTAATCGAAAGGAAAGAGTGCCGTTGCCATTCTTCCACGGAATCGTTAAGCCTTGAAACGTTCCTTTTCCAAGCATCCAAATCGCTTCCAAGCCATCATTATCATCTAGAATTCCTTTTATCTTAAGTTCGTTATTTAGAACCGCATGACCGGCAAATTGGACTAAATTACCCTTTTCATTACCTTTTCCGTCATTATTCTCGATCTGCAGGAGGGGGACAAGAACTCTTGCTCCTTCTGAAGCATGTTCAATGATAAATTGTCTTATGGAGTAATTGTTCATTCCGTTGATTTGCAGCTCTTTATTTGAGGCAATGCTGGAGAGCTGCTCCAAGGGATGCTTGATCTTCATGAAATCCTTGGCGCTGCCTTTCACGAGAACAATATTATCCCTTTGATTGTTTGCAGGGTCTCTGTTCAGCTTATCAAATAGCTTGTTGGTATTATTATGCTCAATATACTCTTGGCTGATTGCGATTAGCGTACGATGGCTTGTCATCAGTCTGCGGGACAGCTTTCTTTGGACTCGTTCATTTGCCTCAAACACATTCTTACCCTTGGCAGATATGACGATAAAGCTCTCCGAATCACCCGAGCTCCCCCCCTTGGAGGAACCGCTTAATTGGGAAGGAAGAGCGATCTGATGGCTAATCTCAAGCATGTCCTTCCCAGCATCATCAATTCCGGTACCGATAACAAAAGCTAATTGATTCGGTTCTACAAAATCCGTACAGCCGGCAGAGGTGGAGAGCAGAATAAACGATAGACAAGCCATTTGAAAAAAACGTCTCATTTCTGCCGTCCTTTCTTGTTGCGGCCGTTCCGAGTCCAGATGGGATAGCGGATAACGATGTCTTTGATCCTTTTGCCGTCAAAAGGAGCGATCGGATACAAGTATGGTCTTCCGAAAGATTCGAGCATCACCATATGAATCATCAAGAAGATAATGCCGAATGCAAAGCCAACAAACCCAAGCAGACCGGTAATGAACAGAAACAGATAACGAATGATGCGAAAGGGGAGACTGGCACTGTATCTCGGAATCGAATACGCCGCAACACCTGTTAAAGAAACCACGATAATGATTGGCGTTGAAATGATGCCGGCTTCTACAGCAGCTTGTCCGATAACCAGCGCTCCAAGAATGCTTACAACAGGACCCAACTGATTGGGAAGATGAACGCCGGCTTCCTGCAGGGCATCAAACACAAACAGCATAAGGAATACCTCGATAACGGTCGGGAACGGAGAGCTTTCCCTTGCCGTTGAGATCCCAATCATCAGATAACTCGGCACCATCTCCGGATGAAAGGTCGATAGCGCAACGTATATGGCGGGCAAAGCGAATGAAATGAAGGTCATGATGTAACGGATCGTACGAGTAAGAAGCACAAAGATAAACCTCTCGAAATAGTCATCCACGGATTGAAGCCCCGACCAGAACGTGATGGGAAGAATTAGAGCAAACGGTGATCCGTTTGTTATAATCGCGACTTTTCCTTCCAATAAACTGGCCGTTACGATGTCCGGACGTTCCGTATTTTGAATCTGTGAAAATAGGGAGAAGGAGTTGCCTTCAATCCATTCCTCGATATAGGCGGAGTCGATAACACTATCTGTCTCAATGCCACTCAGCTTTTCTCTAACCTGGTCCAGTACTTTCTCATCCGCAAGGCCTTGCACATAGACAAGTGCAACGTCCGTTTGTGTGTATTTGCCTGTCGTAAACGATTCAAGCTTTAAATCCTTGTGAATAATCCGGCGCCTGATCATCGTCGTATTCGTTCGCAGACTCTCGACAAAGCCCTCCTTGGAACCGCGAAGTGCCGCTTCCTTCTTTGGCTCTTGTATGCTTCGGGTTTCAAAGTCCTGAACCTGGGCAATTAACGCAGATGCTTCGCCCTCTACCAGCACGGCCAGGCTGCCTTGCAGGATATGCTGCACAAGCTTCTCCGTGCTGTCATCCGTTTGAACGTTCGTTAAGGGAAGCTAATTGCTCCTGATCATTTCCGTGAGGGATTGTAACCGATCCATGCCTAACGGCGGTTCGCCAAGAATAAGAGGCTTTAGAATATTCTCCTCAACGCTCTGTACCCGGATCATACCGTCTAAATAAGCGATAAACAGCAAGGTGTCATCCTTTAGCTTAAAGGAGCGGATCATGAAGTCCGAGCAATGATGAAATTGTTCTCTTAAAAAGGCCTCATTCTGCTCAATATTAGTACTCAGATTCATAGAAAATCACCTCGATTGTATTCACAGCCGATTCAAATGGGTATTATAACCAATTCGCAAAATACCTATGCAGGCGAAGGATTTGAGAGGAAAAACGTCACCTCATCACGAATAGATACCACTTCAGAGTGACAAATATATAGAATACTAGTTTAGGGGGACCATGATGGAAGTTTTTACGGAGTTTTTAGCGGGTATTGATCATCCGGATCATCGGGAACGAACCGAAGAAGTGTTGACGTGGGTAGCCAATAAGTTTCCTCAGCTAGTTCCGAAAATCGGCTGGAATCAGCCTATGTTTACCGATCATGACACCTATATTATCGGTTTTAGCGTTGCCAAACAGCATTTGGCGATTGCTCCGGAGAGAGCGGGGATGATTCGGTTCGAGGAAGACATCAAGAAGGCTGGTTATGATCAGACCAACTTATTGCTTCGTATCCGGTGGGATAAGCAGGTGGATTACGACTTGCTCGAGAAGATGATTGAGTTTAACAGGATGGACAAGGCGGACTGCACAACTTTTTGGCGAAAATCGAATAATTAATGTTGTGTTTTCTGTCACCAGCAAGGATCATTTCGTCGGATGTGCAGGAAAGTAAAAAACCCAAGTGGAATTATAAGAATATCTTGATTGGCAGATGGTTGTTCGTGTAACTACAAAATCATGACGAAGGAGTTTGATATAGGATGGAGCTAGGACTTAAAGGAAAACGAGCCATCATAACGGGAGGCAGCAAAGGAATCGGCTTTGCAACGGCTCTGCTGCTGGCATCCGAAGGCGCACAGGTAGCTATTGTCGCACGCAGCGAGAACTCTCTGAAAGAAGCCGCAGAAAAAATCGCGGCTAAGACGGGTACAGAGCCATTCATTATCTCGGCCGATGTATCTGTTGAAGCAGATGTAGAGCGTGCAGTAGCAGCAGCTGCCGAGCGCTTTGGGGGGATTGATATTCTGGTCAATAATGCGGGCACTTCAGCGGCAAAGCCTTTTGAAGCGGTGGATGCTGCAGCCTGGTCGGCAGATCTGGATTTAAAGCTGTTTGGTGCAATCCATTTCACCCGGTCAGCACTGCCTTATTTGCGTCAGGACGGCGGAGGTGCAGTCGTTAACGTCACTGCTATCGGCGGCAAAACACCATCCGGCTCGTCGCTTCCTACTTCTGTTAGCCGGGCAGCCGGGCTTGCTCTGACAAAAGCGATGAGTAAGGACTTAGCCGCTGATGGCATCCGCGTAAACGCGGTTTGCATCGGTTTGATCAGAAGCGATCAGATCGAGCGGATGTGGCAGGCAACCGCGCCGCAATTGACTTGGGACGAATTCGCGGCGGATCCACGCCATGATATTCCGCTCAGGCGGATCGGTCGTACGGAGGAAGCGGCTAATGTTATCGCATTCCTCGTATCCGAAGCAGCTTCCTACGTAACCGGTACATCGGTTAATATTGACGGCGGTAAGGCGGCCGTTCTTTAGCAGGAAAGAAATGGAACACAATAATTATTTACTGATCGTTCTTAAACGGATATGATGGAGAAAAGGAGGTATTCGAAATGGCCAGACCAAGAGAATTTGATCAAGATGCTGTCCTGCAGAAGGCAATGGAACTATTCTGGCAGAAAGGCTATGAACGTACCTCGATACAAGACTTGGTCGAACATACCGGCGTTCACAGAGGCAGCTTGTACGATACGTTTGGTGATAAGAATCAGCTGTTTCTGACTTGCCTGGACAGGTTCCGGGATACAACCAAGAACCGTGCGCATACCATCTTGGAAGAGGATGGACCTGCAAAAGATGTATTGGGGCGCTACTTTGAAAGATTAATCGATATCGCGATGAGCGATGACAACGGACGAAGAGGCTGTCTGATTGCAAACACGGCTATGGAGATGGGGAAAGTAGATCCCGTTGTTTCTTTCCGAATTGAGGCGTATACCCTGGATATGGAAATGAACTTTCACAAATTTCTGATGCGTGCCAAGCAGCGAGGGGAATTGAAAACAAAACACACCGTACAAGAGGCGGCCAGATTTCTTTTAAACACAAGAAACGGGCTTTATGTGCTTGCGAAAATCGCTACGGACCGCAAAGTACTGGAGGATGCTGCTAAAGTGGCGATGTCAATCCTTGTCTAATACGAATAAAATTATAGTTGACTAATCGTTCTTAAATTCATATACTTAGACATGTGGAAATCATGTCTTTAAATGATTTTAAGAACGAACATTCTTTAAATTATATCGTTCATTGGCTGTTTTTGTATGATGTTGTCGAGACGCCAATGAGCTTTTTTTTGAATATTTAAAGAATGTTCATTCTTTAATAACATCTAAAGTTTTGGTCAAAATAAAGATAACGGAGAGAGAGGCTCTATCATGACAACAATATCTTCAAGAACATCCTTTTGGATTGTCGCATGGGTACTTACCATCAGCTTGTGGTCCAGTACAGCACCTTCTATTGAGTTTCCGGTCTATGCTTTACAGTGGCATCTTTCCAAAGCTGTAACGACCGGCATATTCTCGATCTACCCGATCGTCCTCATCTTGGTCCTGTTCTTATTGGGGAATATTTCCGACTACATTGGGCGCAGGAATACATTAATTACCGGACTTATTTTTCTTCTAATCGGGGCAGTGGTCTTCGCAACAGCTCAAAACGTAATATGGCTGTTTGTAGGCCGAGTGTTACAAGGCTTTGGGGTAGGATTAACGGCTGGATCGGGAGCAGCAGCGCTTGTGGAGTATAATCCTTACTCCAACAAAAAGCTGCCTGGATCCATAAACACCATTACGCAGGCAGTGGGGCTGTTCCTTGCTACAATTGTCGGAGCGACGCTCATTAAATATGCGCCTTCGCCGCTATATTTCAGCTACTGGGTACTAGCTGTACTTGTTCTTGTAAGCATCGTTCTTTGCTTGTTTCTACCTAAGAAAACAGCAGCACAATCAACCGGAAAACCTGCATTCAAACTGCAGGGTGTAAAAGTACCGAAGGGACTTTGGAGAGTATATCTACTGGCTGCCTTAGCCATTGGTACGGGGTTTGCAAACGGAGCTGTATTATTATCGCTTGGAGCACAGATTGCCCGTGATGTCATTGGTACGCAGGACATACTTGTTATCGGAACGGTATTGTCCATTTCCTATTTGCTGGCTTCGGTAAGTGCAATCATTGCCGGACGATTAAAGCCTGTAACCTCCATTCGTATAGGCATGGCTTCCATTGCAGTGGCAATGGTTCTGCTCATTTCTGCGGCAGCGTCCCATTCTTTCCTGCTATTTATGAGCTCGTCTATACTGGGCGGACTTGCGTATGGTTTCTCAGCATCTGGAGCAATCGGGCTTGCCGCAATCAACTCACCAGTCCAGAATCGCGTTCAGTTTTTGTCAGCCGTATTAGTCGCCGCCTATTTATTTCAAGGCTCCAGCGCTTATGGGGGAGGAGTTGCTTCCAGCACGCTAGGCTTCAGCCCCGCGATCTGGCTAATGGCCGTGATCATTGGCATCCTTGCTCTTGGTACGCTGTTGTTTACCATAAGAAAAACCAGCGAAGCGGAAGCCATTCCAGCAAAACCTGCTAAAGTCTAATAGAGAATGACAAAGGGATGTCCAATTTGGGCATCCCTTTGTTGAAGCAAGTAGTTTAAGGTGAATCTTTTTGCTGAGTGGACTTAGACCTTAAAAAAACGATAGTAATTATAAATAGTAACGGGATATAGGCAAAGATGAATAACAATCCCTTGACATTCACGAATTTCTCTAATGAGTCAATCTCTGTTCGTTCTTTAAACGTAAGGGCAATGATGAAAAGGGCTGTTAAAACAACAGGCAAGGACAGTCGAGGCTTGAGTGTCGTTACTCTTTTTATAATTCTCGTACAACACCAAATAGGGATGCAAACCGTGGGGATGATAACCAGAATCCACATGAAAATATATAGAAACTCAAACCTGGCAATAAAGGATAACTCAAGGAATTTCGTCATGGCCAAGGATGGCCACAGGGTATGCTTCAGTAAACCCTGGCTGAAATACATGAGGGTTACAATGATGATTACCGCATATTTCAAGGTGGTGTAGAGTAAGGCGATATGTGCCCATTTTCTGGTTTTTTCAGGTAATGTTAAGAAAGGAAAGTAAATAAGCAAAGACTCAAGTCCGAAAAAAATGAAACTGGAAGATCCAGCCCCTCGAAGCAAATCCAGAAAAGTATGGTTAATCACAGGCATTAAATGATGAATATCGCCCTGTTGAAACGGGATGTAAAACAGAAAAAATAAAGGAATAGTAATCATACCGGATAAGCACTGCTTTCATTTCCGCGGATAATTTTTCTCCAATGAGCTTTTTTAATTCATGTAAATCTTGAGCGTTCTGAATGTTTATTTTCGCTGGAATTTCTCTAAGAGCAAATATAATTTTAAATTTATCGATGTTTTTCCGTTTTGAGCGATACTCAATTTTTTCTTGCCATGCAGAATAAGAAAGGAATACATATCCTCTGAACTTGTTTTGAAATCATATTCGCCGGTCAGTGATTTGTCCCTAAGAAATTTTAAATACAATCCTTCTTGGTTCGTTAACCATAGCTTTAATTCGTTCCCTTTATAGACGGCGACACCATCCATATGCAATTTGCCATGATCCATATTGATAACGGGCAAATAAACGTCCTGGCCTCCTCCATAATATTGATTAACGAAGGAATGATAATTGGCAACGGGGGTATTCCCGTGATACATGTTGTTTTCGATTAGCTCCGATAAGTAAAATGGCGGTGACTTTAAAGTTTCGGAGATGATTTGGCTGGCCTTTTGTTTGGTTATAACAATATGAGCATTGCTGCTTTTGATCGATTCTCGATTAATGATGTTAGCAAGCTCAGCAATAGATTCACTTGCGAATTTTTCGCTTATGACGAGCGTACGCATTTGACCGCTCTCGATAGGTTGAGACGACTCGGAAGTCAGAGCAATAAAATCCCGTAAGTAACTTTCGACTCAGCGGTCATGGGCGACATGGATTGTTCCCGGGTAGCTTTAATATAGGCAGGAAAAGAAGCGCTTATCTTATAGGTTTCCCCTTCGATATCGACGCCCATGCTCTGAATAATATTAATCCGGTCGACAATTCGTTCTTGTGAGCATCCGCATAATAAGAGACAACAGAAAAGAGCGAGTATGTACCTTTTCATGAATTTCTTTCTCCAATCTGCGCAACATTATTCGTTATTATAATCATCTTCAATATCCTTATTTTTTTGTAAAGAGTATCTCTTCTTTGAGAGCGGACGCTTAAATAAAGCTCTGTCCGAACTAAATGAAAAGGAAGAGCGGATAAAGCTGTCGCTGAAACTTTTGTAACGGAAAGGGAACAAAGGAACGAGATACGGTGCACCTAACGATTTCAAACGCAGTAAATGCCCTAGAATAAACATAATCCCTATCATTATCCCTAACCCACCTCATAAGGATGCTAAAACGATTAATGGAAAACGCAAAAACCGTATCGTATTGGACATTTTAAATGTAGGTGTGGTAAAGGAAGCCAAAGCTGATAGAGAAACAATAATGAGCAAAATATTGCTTGTTAAACCGGCTTGCACGGCCGCTTGCCCAAGTATGATACCTCCTACAATACCTAATGTCTGACTGACTTTTGAAGGCAGTCTAGACCCTGCTTCACGGAGTAACTCAACTACGATTTCCAAAAACAGAACTTCCAGCAAAGGAGGGAAGGGAACGTTTACCCTAGATTCAATAATTGGGCCTAAAAGATCTCTGGGGATAATGGTGTAATGAAAAGAAAGAATGGCTACATAGTAAGAAGTAGCCAGCGTTGAGAATACAAGCCCAAAATAACGAATAAGCCGAAAAAACGAACCCAAGATCCATGGTAAATAGTAATCTTCAGGAGAAATGATAAGGCTGAATATATGAGTTTATCGGTAACAAGCCCTCTTCGGAGTAAAGTCAAATTTGTCCCTAAATTTTCAACAAAACCAACTTTTGGTCCGATAACCGAGAACTCATTCTCGGTATCGTTATACCCCCGAAGACCGAGTTTTAATTCCGCGATAACCACGATAAGTCCTTCGTTTAGATGGGGTTCCAGCTGAATAAAAACGGAGCCCGAGCCAAACTTTGCGATATTTCCTCAAAGTTAGTGGAAGTTTTGATGGTTTCCATGGGGATCAGGGCTTCTAAATCATGTAAGCTCTTGATTTCACATTCTGATATTTGAATAAAAGAGAGCAAATCATGGTGAAATTGCTCATGGCTGATAAGTGAACTAAAGTAAGAGAAGTGAATGCATGCATCGTTAACTTTTATGGTTGTTTGCATATAATCCACCGATTTGGAGATCTCACTTAAGGCTTTATGCAAGTTTTGAGTCATTAGGCGCACCACCTGTCTATAAGAAAATAACTTGTCTTATTATGAGGTGCTGCCATTGAAGTTATACCCTTAATTTAACAAATGGAACTAGGCAGGACGGGGCTAGCCGTAATTTTATGAAACGTCCCAGCGCTTTCTACAGTATGTAAGGCAAAAGGAAAATTATGAGCGAGGGGTCCATTACATGATGATAAGTACAGAAGACATACAATATTTGAAATTGGAATTAAAACGAATTGAACAATGGGAGAAGGAGCAGAAGGATCTGTTTTTTTGGGAAAAAATCGGCAGACTGCCTTTTGCCATCCTGGACCGGCTAACTCCGAAGTTCATCCAGGAGAAAATAGGAACAGCTCTGGATGAGCTCGGAAGCTATGTTCAGAGCGGCGGACGTTATTTGATCAGCAAGGAGCAGATGGCACGCAAGTTTTTCCCGAATGAAGAACAGGATACATCAACGGCTTTGGACCGCATTGGACAGCTGCCATTAAGCAGAATGGATGAGATGGCCGAGAGAATTAGCAAAACAAGCAGCCATACAGCTACTTTGCAGGGGGCATCTACCGGAATCGGAGGTATCTTCACGCTCGCCATCGATATTCCTCTTCTGCTCGGCATCTCCATTAAAGCACTGCAGGAGATCGCCATCAGCTACGGCTATGACCCGACCGAGAAATCCGAACGGATCTTTATTGTAAAGTGCCTGCAGTTTTCCTCCTCCGATATCGTCGGGAAGAAAGCCATTCTTGATGATCTGGCTGCTTTCCATTCTGGTGAGCAAAGCGGGCAGGTATTGTCACAGCTGCAGGGCTGGCGTGAGGTCATGCTATCTTACCGGGATAACTTTGGATGGAAGAAGATGTTTCAGATGATTCCGATTGCGGGTATCCTGTTCGGTGCCTATCTGAACCGTTCAACCCTGCAGGATGTCACTGAAACGGGCAAAATCATGTACCGGAAACGCAGAATTCTCGAGAAAATGAAAGCTGCTGAAGAAAACGAATAGGGAAGAGGAGGGACTGTACTTCTCGTCTTCTGCAACTTGAAATAAAGCCGCTAAATAGGTCTAATCCAAACCTGTAAGCGGCTTTATTCGCGGCTGAATGTTCATTCCTCCTTTCAGGTATTAAGTTTTCAGATGGGCATCATCTCTATTCTGTATTATGCACGATACGTCGGATGCAGTAATATAAAGGAGCGGGCAAGATGATCCCATCAAAACAAGCTATACGATCTCATTTATCTACCTATTGATAGGTATAAAATCAGAAGGAGGTGAAGCGATGCTGTACGAGTTGCGCATCTATCATATACATCCGGGCAAGATGCAGGTCATTCAAGACAGGTTCAAGAATCATGTTATTGACTTATTTATGAAGCATGGCATGAAGGTGACACTGTTCTGGGAAGATTTCGATGAGACATATAATCGTCTCTATTATATTGTCGAGCACGCCAATATGGAATTGCGCAATTTGAATTATGACCGTTTCCGCAATGATCCTGAATGGATCGAATTGAGACGGGTGACAGAGCTTGACGGACCCTTGGTGGCCAAGCAAGAGAGTATTTATATGAAAGATGTATCTTTTTTCGAAAACAAAAACAAATAACAATCAAAAGGAGCAACTAACAATGAAAACACTCGTAATCGTAACTCACCCGAATATGGAAGCATCCCGCGTAAATAAAGCTTGGGTAGAAGAACTGAAAAATCAAGGTGACGTTACCGTTCACGAACTATATAAAGCTTACCCGGATGAAAATATCGATGTAGCAAAAGAGCAGCAGCTGGTGGAAGCGCATGACCGGATTATTTTCCAATTCCCGTTGTTCTGGTACAGCACGCCTGCCTTGCTCAAAAAATGGTTTGATTCCGTCTTGCAATATGGCTGGGCATTTGGACCGGATGGCGATAAAACAAAAGGCAAAGAAATTGGCGTAGCGGTCTCGACATATGGCTCCGAAGAATCGTATCAACGGGCCGGGTTTAATCGTTTTACCGTACAAGAAATATTGCGTCCAATTGAAGCTACCGCTCATTTTATCAGTGCTTCTTATCTGCCTCACTTTACGCTGAACGATGTATCTAACCTTTCTGATGAACGTTTGGCACAGAGCAGAATCGACTATGTTCATTATTTAAAAACAGTTAAGCCGGTCGTGTACGCTTAAGGGAAGACTTCAGTTAATTACCTACCTATTAATAGGTATTAAAAAAGGAGAATGAAAAATATGACATTTCAAGGTAAAGTAGCCGTCATTACAGGTGCGAGCAGCGGGATTGGTAAAGCTGTAGCCGTCGAACTGGTAAAGCAAGGAGCTAATGTTGTCCTTAATGGCCGTCGCGAGCAGGCACTGGTTGATGCTGCCAAGGAAATCAATCCTACAGGCGTACACGTTGCCTATGTTGCCGGCGACATCTCAAATCCCCAAATCGCGCAACGTTTAATCGACGAAGGACTTTCGCGTTTTGGCCGTATCGACACATTGGTGAACAATGCGGGCATTTTTCTGGCGAAACCATTCCACGACTACACGGAAGCAGAGTTTGAATCCGTATTGTCCACCAATGTGGCCGGGTTCTTCCATATTACACAGCGTGCGGTAACGGAGATGCTGAAATCGGGTTCCGGACACATCGTCAATATCACAGCAAGCGGAGCCTCGGAACAGCCGATTAAATCCGTTCCATCGGTACTAGCCGCATTGACCAAAGGGGGCTTGACGACAGCAACGAAGTCGCTGGCAATTGAATATGCGGACAAGGGTATTCGCGTAAATGCAGTAGCACCAGGTGTAATCAAGACGCCAATGCATGCGGTAGAAACCCATGACTTCTTGTCAAAATTACACCCAATGGGACGAATGGGCGAAGCTCAGGAAATTGTTGACGCTATCGTTTACCTGGAATCGGCCCAATTCGTAACAGGAGCGGTTATTCATGTTGATGGCGGTCAAAACGCCGGTCAATGGTAAGAGTGAAGCAGATCACAAGCGCCGGACAGGTTTAACCTGCATCAAACAGGTGAAACTTATTCGGGTAACCAAAATGGAGAAGAGGAGATGAGGAATCATGCTGTATGAGCTTCGGATCTATGACGTGGTACCGGGTCAAATGCAGACGTTACTGGATCGATTCCAGTACAATACGATAAGACTTTTTACGGAGCACGATATGAAAGTAACGGAGTTTTGGGTGGACGCGGACGATTCGAAAAACCGTTTGTATTACATTCTTGAGCATCCGGACATGGCTTCGCGCGAACGAAATTTCCAGGCCTTTTTGGGTGATCCCGAATGGTTGGCCCTTGTGGAGAAAACGGAGGCAAACGGTCCTCTGTATGAAAAAATTGAAGTTATCTATATGAATAAGGCTCCATTTTTCCAAACCGTATAAGGCTGTAGGAATTTCGCTTACCCTTATCGAATGATTAGCATGCTATCTGATATCTCAATTTGGGATATCAGATAGCATGTTTCTATATTATTCACGATTGCAGTTTGGAGGTATACTTCTTGTAGGAAGATACACGGCAACAGGATGCGGATTCGATGATAAAGGAGTGAACCCTTATGCACATCTCGCTGCAGACCGCTCTGTGCGAACAATTTGGAATCAGATATCCACTCTTTCTTGCCGGTATGGCAGGCGGTCCTTCTACACCTGAACTGACGGCAGCCGTATCAGAGGCGGGCGGACTTGGCACTCTGGGGGCGGCCTACATGGAGCCGGAAGATATCCGAACGGCTATCCGCCGCATTAGGGAGTTAACCGCGGCACCTTTTGGAGTCAATTTGTTTGTCACTCGACCCGGTGATGACCATTCGCGAATGCAAGAGGTTCAGAGCGAGCTGAACAAATTTCGTAATCAACTGGATATTCCAATCTCAGCGGTAAATGACGTGCATACTCCTAATTGGTTCGAGGAGCAGTTTGAAGTGCTGCTGGAAGAGAGGGTGCCGGTAATCAGCACGGCGTTCGGTGTATTGCCTGCTCCACTCATGCAGGCGGCCAAATCGTCTGGACTGAAGGTCGTGTCCATGGTCACGACCGTACGGGAAGCACTGCTTGCGCAGGAGAATGGCTGTGATGCCATCGTTGCTCAAGGCAGCGAGGCAGGCGGCCATCGCGGTACGTTTGCCATTGATGTACATCCCATGGGAGCGAATATCGGAACGATGGCTCTTGTCCCTCAGATTGTAGACCGCGTGACGATTCCCGTAATCGCGGCAGGCGGTATTATGGACGGTCGAGGTGTCGCGGCCGCTTTGGTACTTGGTGCTCAAGGGGTGCAGATGGGAACCCGCTTCCTGACGGCCGTTGAAGCCGGAACGAATGAGGCATATCGAAAGGCTTTGCTTGAGAGTGACGAAGAAAGTACGGTGCTCACCAAAGCATTCTCGGGAAGACCGGCCCGCGGAATCAAAAATGCCTTTATTCAGCAATGGGAAGCAAGCGGCATCGCTCCTCTTGCCTTTCCTACACAAAATACCGTCACACGCGATATCCGTAATGCGGCAGGCAAGAAGCAGCAGGCGGAGTATTTGTCCTTATGGGCGGGGCAGGGAACGAGGATGCTGACGGCTGATCTAACAGCCAAACAAATCGTTGACGACATTATGAATCAGGCGGCAGCTATAATCCATTAATGCACCAGCCGTCAATCCTTATTGAAATGGGCTCGCATCTCCGACAGGAAGGTGGACAAGGCAGGTGTTATTAAAGCGTCTTTGCGTCTGATAAAGACGGTTGTGACGATGGCATGCATGCCCGCGATCTTATGGCAGCGGATTTGGCCTTGCTGTTCCTGCTCGGATACGATGGAATGCGGCAGCAGAGAAATGCCAAGGCCGGCCCCAACACAACCGAGGATGGTTTCAAGCGATCCGAATTCCATCAGCTTAACGGGCAATATACCTTCGTCGTGTAGCATTTGATTTAATTTTGCCCGGTAGGAACATCCGCTTGGAAATACGAGCAGCGTTCGTGACTGCACATCATGAACGGTCTGAACGGGAGGGTGGGAGGCTGAAGTGACAAGCACCAGTTCCTCATCAACCACATTCTCCTGAACCAATTCAGGATGCTCTACCGGGCCGGCCACGAATGCTCCATTCAGCTCATAACGAAGAACGGCATGAAGGTGCCGCTCCGTAGGACCGGTAATGAGATTGAAATCGACGGCCGGATAATCGGCATGATATTTGGTGAGCAGAACGGGTAGCCGAACGGCGGCAGTGGTTTCCAATGACCCGATATAGAGCGGGCCCGTTGGAACGGAAGAGTCTCCAACAGCCGATCTGGCTTCTTGAATGACATGCAGGATCTTCTCCGCGTAGGAAACCAGGATTTGCCCGGAAGGGGTTAGCGTGATCCCTCGATTGTGGCGGTAAAATAACAGGGTTTGTAAATCGGCCTCCAACTGCTGAATCTTATGAGTGACGTTGGATTGGGCAAAGTTTAATTTTTGAGCCGCCTTTGAGATACTCCCTTCCTTGGCGGTGGTGGAAAATACTTTGAGCAACTGAATGTCCATAATAGCCTCCTATGTAGTAATGAATGTCCTAGGTATCAAAAAATGAGATATGAAATTCATTATTATTTAATTATATATGATAACAAACTCGCAGTAACTTGAATAGGCTTGTCCATCGAATCGAAAAGAAAGGAGGAATGCATATGAGAAGTCACACATGGATGGTTCTCCTCGGAGGCATAGCAGCCATGATGGTCGCTATGGGAATCGGAAGGTTCGCTTTCACTCCGATTCTTCCGATTATGATGGAGCATCATCTGTTCTCTGCGGCCGGTGCGGGCTATCTGGCTTCCAGCAATTATTTGGGATATTTAATCGGCGCATTTGTTTTGACGCTTGTCCAAGTTAAAAACCGTTCCATACTGTTGTTCGCCGGGTTAATGATCAGTATTGCGACTACCTGGGGAATGGGGGAATTCAACAGTCTGGATGCTTGGTTATGGCTTCGGTTTTTATCTGGTCTTGCAAGCGCGGCTGTATTTGTCATCGCCTCCAGCATAGTCATGGATCGTTTATCCGGGATACAAGCCGGCATATTTTACGGAGGGGTAGGGGCAGGCATCCTACTGACCGGATTTTCGGTCCCGCTGCTTTCCGGAAATGGAAATGGCGATTGGATCGACGTATGGAAAGGCCTAGGTTTGATCAGTCTGATCTTGGGTCTGGCAGCCTGGTATTCGTTAGGAGGTAGACATTCCGGTACAAAGACGGTGACCTATCCTCCGCAATATCCATCTTCCGCTGTTCGACGGATATTGATCTGTCTGATGATTGCTTATGGCCTGGAAGGCTTGGGCTACATTGTAACGGGCACCTATCTCGTAGCGTACGCAAAGACCGTTTCGAGCATACCGAATATGGCGTCGCTTAGCTGGATGCTGGTTGGTCTCGCTGCAGCGCCTTCTTGCATCCTATGGTCGATGCTTGCCTCCCGATGGGGGAAGAAATGGACTTTGACGGTCGCGATGCTCATGCAATCCATCGGTATTGCCATTCCGGTGCTATTGCCTTCTAAAGCCTCCATACTCATTGGCGCTCTCTTGTTTGGAGCAACCTTTATGGGCATCACGATGTTGTTTGTCGCTTTTGCCAAGGATCTATATCCAGAGAACAATCGAAAAACGATAGGGTTATTAACCACTTTCTTCGGCTTGGGGCAAATCATCGGACCGCTCATTGCAGGTCATTTGATCTCGGGTAATGGCAGCTATCTCATGGCTTTAATCGGGGCGGCATTTATCGTCTTATTGGGGGCATTGAGTCTGCCTCTGGGTATCGGCAGTGCCGAGCGGAAGCTGCTCACCCTTGCGGAATAATCGAAAAACAATCTACTAAAAGGTAGAATAACCATATGACGAAATCAAAAAATACTTCAGAAGTTATTCTGGATACGGCTCAGTCGTATGTACAGGAATTCGGGTTTAACGGTTTCAGCTATGCGCATATCGCAGAAAAAGTAGGGATACGTACGGCAAGTATTCATTACCATTTTCCCAATAAGGAGGATTTGGGAGAAGCGCTCATTGTACGGTATCTCAAGCAGTTTCACGCTACCGCTGCCCAGATCGATTCGGAGACTCCGAATTATTTGGACAAATTGCGCAAATACATTCTGATTTATCAAGCGCCTGTACAAGATTACTGCACCTGTCTCAGTGTCATGCTGTCTAGCGACCTGTCCACCTTACCGGAGAAAGTTCGTGAAGCGTTAGCCCAGTTCTTCACCGCTAATTTATCATGGCTGGAACAGGTATTAGAGCAAGGGCGGAGTGAAGGTCATCTACAGTTCAAAGGTACCGCAGATGTGCGAGCCCATCAATTCCTTGCCACCCTGCAAGGTGGGCAATTGCTTGCAAGAAGCTTCCGGGACGCAAGCAGGTTTAATAGAATTGCCGAGGATTTAATATCCGCTTTATCCTGAGAAGGGTAAGGCGGATTTTTTGTTTTATAACCTGATCGCAGCACTTCCAATCTGAATAATTTGAGATTCCCTATCCATACTATGGGAATGGATTATAAATGGGTGATCTGGCCAACGGGGAGGAGCTTTCATGAGGAGGTTTAAAAGAGGAACAACCACCAGATACAAACAAATTCTCAAAAACAAAAGCTCCATCCTGCAGGAAGATATGGATAAAACGTTTACTTCGGATATTGAGCAGAACGAAAGCTGTATCAAAGAAATGTTCGAGGATTGTTTTGATATCGAATACCGCAGGATCGACGTCAACCATAACCGTAAATGGCTTATTATTTACATAGATAGCTTGATCGATAACCAATTGCTTGAAGAGCATGTATTAAAGCCGCTGGTGACGAGTTCAGCGCAGGATGAATGCCATGTAAATGCAGAAGAGCTTACAAGTGAACTCATCTCTGTTGGAACTACGAGCGTCTCTGATCATATATCCGAAACCGTTTCGAAGCTTTTTCAAGGTCACGCGGCGATACTGACGGCAGGAAGCAGCAAAGTGGTAACCGTCTGTATTCCGGGATTAGCCAAAAGAAGTATTGAAGAGCCTTCCTCCGAGCCGGTCATTCGCGGCCCTAAAGAGGGTTTCATTGAACATCTCTCAACAAACCTGGGGCTGATCCGCGCCAGAATCAAAACTCCAAAGTTAAAGACGGAGAGTATTACGTTGGGAGATTATTCTCAGACCTGTCTCGTCATGACCTACCTCAAAGGAATCGCCCAGGAATCGGTCGTTGAACAAGTGAGAGCGAGATTGAACTCCATTCAAGTAGAAGGAGTACTCGATTCCGGCTATATCGAGGAGTTTATTGAGGATCAGCCGTATTCACCATTTCCCCAAGTCCATAGTACGGAACGTCCGGATGTGGTGGCCGCTGAATTACTCGAAGGAAAAGTAGCTATTCTTGTTGATACGAGTCCTTACGTGCTTATTGTTCCAATGACGTTCTGGACGGGACTTCAGTCCAGTGAAGATTACTATATTCGTTGGCCAATCGCTACTTTTGTCCGATGGGTTCGGTTCCTGTTTATCCATTTTGCCATATTTGCTCCTGCGCTGTATGTAGCCATAACGACCTTTCATCAAGAGATGATTCCCACTAATCTGGTCCTGAGTATTGCCGCCTCAAGGGAAGCCGTTCCATTTCCAGCGATGATCGAAGCGCTATTAATGGAAATCATGTTTGAGGCCCTGGTGGAAGCCGGACTCCGCATGCCTAAACAGATCGGTCCTACGATTGGGATCGTTGGGGGTCTCGTCATCGGACAGGCAGCTGTTCAGGCCGGTTTAATATCTGCTCCGGTCGTCATAATCGTGTCTATCACCGGGATTTCAACGTTTACGACTCCGCGATACAGTTTAAGAAACGGGATCCGGCTGCTTCGTTTTCCCGTGTTAATATTGGCGGGTACATTAGGCCTTTATGGCATTGTTTTAGGTTTTCTAGGAATTATGCTGCATGTGACTTCGCTGCGTTCCTTCGGAGCTCTTTACTTTTCTCCGGTCACTCCGCTTAAGATGTCTGCCTTTAAGGATGTTCTTATCAGGCTGCCCATTCGCATGAAGTCTCGCTATAAGATAACACCTGAACATGAGGAGGGAGATTAATTGAGAACGCTGAAATGTACTTTTCTCTTCCTTGTTATGTTCATCGTGAGCGGATGTTGGGATCGCATGGAAATTAATGATCTTGCCTTTGTGACCGGTACTGCCTTAGACCTGACGGAGGATGGCAAGCTTCTCTGTACTCTGCAAATCGCCATACCTGGACCAAAAGAAGGAGGAGGCAGCAGTGGAGGGAGCGGTCACATGGGCAATTTTTATGTCATAACGGCAACGGGGAAAAACGGAACGGAAATTCATCGATCGCTTCAGAAAAAAAGCTCTCGTCGACTATTTTTCTCTCATCGCAGTGTTGTGCTTATAAGTGAGCGTTTGGCCAAGCAGGGTATTCATGATGCACTGCTCGATGTCTTTACTCATGACCCGAGAAACCGCCTAAAGACTTATCTTGTGTTGGTTAAGGGTGGCGAAGCGCGGAATATTCTTGAATTGAAATACCCATTAAAGCAAGTACCGATAGAGGCAGTTAATGAAATGCAAATTTCTGGAGACGATTTAGCCGTAACCTTGAGGGACTTTTTTATTATGAATCAAAGTGAAGGCATCCAGCCTGTTTTAGGCGCAGTTGAATTGGGAGACCATCTCAAAGATCCGAATGAGCAAATATTCAAATTTGCGGGAACCGGTGTATTAAAAGATCTCAAATTAGCCGGCATACTGGATGAAAATGAAACGCTAGCGATGATGTGGGTAACAGACAAGCTGAAGTTTGGTCGGATTACGACAAAACTACCCAAGGATAATGGGGAAGTTGGAATGATGTTGAACCATACGGACAGTAAAATAAAAACTAAGATTGAGCGTAATTCTATAAAATTCAAGATCCTTCTGGAGGGTACCGGGGTTATAGAAGAAAATAACTCCACCCTCGATATCGACGATCCGGAACAATTGAAAATCATTAAAAAAGCGTTGGAGGAAACGGTTGAAGACCGTGTTCAACAACTATTGTTTAAATTCCAGAAGAAATACAAGGTGGATAGCGTGGGGTTTGGCCAAGAAATTTATAAGAACAATCCGGGGAAGTGGAGGCAGCTGAGAAATCAATGGGATACGCAGTTCCAGGAGGCAAGTATATCCGTTGATGTCAACCTGACCATCAATGGAGCTGGAATGGTTCATTCGATCCTCGAAAAACAAGAATAGGAGATCTAATCATGATCGTAATTGAAATTTCGGCTTTTGTAATGGTGATGCTGGGCTGGTCTATTATCCGCGTTCAGAAATTTCGGTCTCTAAACCAGCCGAATGCAGCTGTGTTGTATAGCTGCTTGATGGGAATATGCGCAATCTCTGGCTCTCTCCTCATTGCGCATGTTCCACTGCCAAGCACAACAACTCCGTTGAGAATTATTTTTGAGCCCTTCGGGGAAATGATCTTACAACAATAATCGTTAATGCACGGACTTTCTCCAGCTCCTCTTAACCGAATCAATGATTAGAAGGGTAAGAGGGAGAACGAAGTGCGTAAAAAAGGCATAGCTTGGATAAGTAGAATTAAGATAATTACCCAAATCGGTAGAATAATTTCTAAACACTGTAACCGATCCAATGACCGACAAAATCGTAATCGGAATGACAAGGTCCTTGTAATTCCTGATGTTAAAAATTTGGCCAATACTTAGACAAATAATAAAGAGCGTTGTAGATATTTTGATAAAACAGCCCATTACCCATATGGCTACCGCTAAAGCTTCCAATCTTTCGAAGCTTCCTTCTATACCAATATATTGGATAACACTTAACACCGGGAAAACCAGCTTCTCCGTTAATGGTCCAAAGACCATGATGAGAGGCAATAGCGTAATACATAGTAGACCGGAAATAATAAACAAGGAAATAAACGAGACTTTAGATGCTTTCTTTGGTTGATTCAAAAATGGAAGCAGCCATCCCAAAATAAAAAATTGACTAATATAAGCGATAGGGAACACGCTCGCCTGAAGAACAGGGAATATTCCATTTCCCAGCACCGGTCGGAGCCTCTCCGGATCCGATTCTGCGAGCATGAGGAGCAGGAGCGGGATAAGGAACACAAAATTAAGCAAAGCAAGATACTCATTACATCTTGCGATAGCTTCAATTCCCATATAGACAGCTATTCCGCACAAGATTGCCAGCGTTAAACTGATAATGACAGAAGGAGTTCTCATAAGGAATACCGTATTAATAAACTGAATGTGTTGATTAAGGATGATAAAATCGAAATTAATCCAGACATAAATAAGATAACATCCTAGAACTTTTCCAAGCCACTTGCCTAAGATTTCAGAGCTGTACTGTACGATAGTCATTCCCGGATAGCGTTTCGACAATTTAATCATGATCCAGATATTTAAGGCTCCGATCAAGACGGAAGGAAAAATGGTCATCCACGCGTCCTGCTTGGATATGTTTGACATCAAACCTGGAATGACTAGAATGACGGTGGGAGCTATAAAGGAAAAAATCAATAAACTAAATTGTCTTCCCGAAATTTTTTCTGCGGACTCCATTCTTGGTCTCCTTCTATGCAAATTACTATCACCAAGTATTCCCAAGTTAAGATCTATCATACGGATTTAAGGGGGAAAACGGTTTATGATCCAAACGTCAAAACGTACTCTCAGACGTTTTCTATTGGATAAACAACATCTGCTGCAACCGCGCAAGATCGAAGTGGCGGGCAGGGAGCAGGTGCTGGAGATGATACGCCTGCTCGAGTGTGTGCAAATCGATCCGGTGGCTGCTGTTCGGGCTAATCAGCATCTGGTATTGTCAGCCCGGATGGCAAATTATGAACCAAGCTTGCTGAATGATCTGCTCAGGGATCATAAGGTGTTTGAGTACTTTGCAAATGCGGCATGTATCATCCCAATGGAGCATTATCCTATCTTCCAGCCTACCCGGACACGAATCCGCGAGCATATGTTATCTGCTATTGAAGCTTTGCAGCCAGTGCCGGAGCAGGTAATGGACAAGCTGCAGCATGAGGGTCCGTTGCCTGCCAGAGCATTTGAATCGGAGCTGCGGGTACACGGATATTGGGAGAATACAAATGCGAAAGCAAAAACTAAAGCTACATCGCATGCGATAAATTTATTGACCGATTCAGCACAAATCCGCATTGTCGGCAGGGAAGGCAATCAGAGATTATTTGATCTGGTAAGCCGCAGCGTTCCTGGCGAGCTGCTCATGGCCGCTGAGCAATTGGACGCGGAAGAAGCGGAGCGGATGATGCTGCTTAAATATTTCCGCGCGTACCGCGTGTTCGAACCGTCCGATGCTCGATTCGGGTGGCTGAGGATGAGTGCCGCACGGCGCCGTGATGCCATCCAACAGTTCATTCAATCCGGCATCGTCACGGAGGTTGAGGTAGAAGATCTTAAGCATTCCTATTACGTTCTATCTTCCGATGTGGAGAAGGTACTGGCACACCAGGATGCAGCTGCTGAGAGAGAGGACAACCTTATGGAAGCGGATGCTGAGGAGATTACTTTTTTGCCACCGCTGGATAATATGCTTTGGAGCCGTAAACGGCTCGAAGATTTATTCCATTTCGAATACCGTTGGGAGATCTATACGCCAGCGAACAAAAGAAAGTACGGCTATTACGCGATGCCCATTCTAGCCGGAGACAAACTGATCGGCAGAATGGACCCGCGATTGGACCGGAAAGAAAATCTGCTTAAGGTAGAACTGCTGCATTTTGAACCTGAGGTTAAGGTCTCCGCTCAGCTGCGCAAAAAAATAAAGAAGGCAATTAAATCGTTTGCAAAGGCGAATGGAGCGGATAACGTACAATATAATTAATGCCGTTAATCTCGCAAAATAACATACAAAAAACCGCGTTGATACAGGCAACGCGGCTTTTTGTATATTATTCCATCCTTCAATTTTCATCCTTCATTTCCGCTAAGTCGAGCTGACGAATCCGCGATTGTTCGGCAATCATCTCAATCTCGGTGATTTTGCCCGCTGCCATTTTGATTTCAAGCACAAAAAGCAAACGACCGCGGGGAGCTACAACTGCGCCGACGGAACCGTTTATTAGTACAGGACGTGCACCCTGAGCTCGACCTGCGAAGCCTTTTGCCACAGTTTCTGCACCACGAACAATCGGCCATGCTGCAACTGGAGGAAATGCAGGATCCTGTCGTAATACGACATCCGGGTCTAATACCGTGAGAAGCTTCTCAAAATCCCCCGTGCGCGAGGCAGACAAAAAAGCATCTACAAGCTCCTGTTGTCGCCTGAACTCCTCGGAATCCGCAGTCGCTTTGGCCCCCTGAACACGGCGGCACGCACGGCTCGCGAGCTGTCTTGCAGCCATCTCATTACGTCCGATAATCGGTGCAATTTCCGAATAAGACAAGGCAAAAATATCGTGCAATACGAATGCAATACGTTCGGCGGGATTTAAGTTTCCAAGAACCATTAGCATGGCGAGCCTAACGGAATCAGCTAACAACATCTCGTGTTCCGGATCGCTGCCGTCCTGCTCATTATTCACCGGCTCCGGCATATTCACCAAAGTCAGCTCTTCCCGCCGACAAACCCTGGAGACGATTGTCGTCAGCCATCCCCCCATATATTAATGCGGATGCTGCTTGGACACATTTTGTTGACATCTTCTAGACAAGTTGAACACAACTTCCAGACATTCTCGCAACAATTGAACGTTACACTTTAGGTTAGTAGAGAAGTTTTATTTCAATAGACGAGTTATGGTATTATCGACTCATTCACGCAAGCGCGATTTGGACGTGTACAGATTGGAGCCTCATAATGAATAGAACGAAAATACTCATCATCGAGGACGAAGAGGCAATCGCTGATCTGCTGGCCTACGGCCTCGGACGCGAAGGCTTCGAGACCCGTATAGCGGGAAGCGGCACAGACGGGCTTCGGGAACTGCAGCAATTCGAGCCTGATCTGCTGGTACTGGATTGGATGCTGCCGGACCGAAGCGGCCTCGATATCTGCAGGCAGGTAACTGCCCAATATAATATTCCTATACTCATGCTTACGGCGAGATCGGATATTACGGACAAAATCCTCGGCCTTGAAGTAGGAGCAGATGATTATATTACGAAGCCGTTTGATCTGCGGGAGGTCGTGGCTCGTATCCGTACGATACTCCGCCGGCTGGCACAAGCCCAACAGGCTGTGGAGGAGGCTTCGCCTTCGGTGATCGGCTTCAGGGACATCATCATTTCGCCAGCCGAGCGGCTTGTGACCAAGCATGGCGAGACGGTTGACCTCACGCCGAAAGAGTTCGATCTGCTTATGGCGCTGCTTGGAGCCCGGGGGAAAATTTTCACGCGGGCGGAACTGCTTCAATTCATCTGGGGCTATGATTTCCCGGGAGACATGCGGACGGTTGACACCCACATTCAGCGGCTGCGCAAGAAGCTGGATGCAGCGGATCTGATTACAACCGTGTTTGGCATCGGCTACAAGTTCGAGAAAAGGACGGACTGACAGTATGCTGCGCACACTACGGGCAAAATTCGTCATAGGCTTTTTCCTGATCTTTTGCCTGTCGTTCCTTGTTCTGAACGTCACGCTGAAAGAATATATACGATCCAGCAACCGGGACATGATTACCTCAGACCTTGTCGAGCTGAAAAATAACAGCAACGTTTATGTCCTGCAAGCTTTTCTCATTAATCACTTCACGAACAACGACCTCTATTTCGGTCAAATGGCCGAGGAGATGGTTGGGGACCTTCACCGCGCCACTTCAAGTGACGTCAGCGCCTACACGGTCGATGGCATTTTACTGAATTCGACTGACGAGACAATGTTTGCCGGACGTTCGAACGAAGACCTCCAGCTGGCACTGGGCGGAAAGACAGCTTATACGATTACGTATGAAGGCAGCACCGGCTCCGTTCTCTATTCTTATCCTGTCGTCATCGACGGGGTAAAGGTAGGTATTCTGAGATTTGCTAAAGACTTCTCATCTCTCTATGAGCAGACGGAACGAATTCTCAACATCCTCTTTTATCTCGCGCTAGCGATTTTCCTAACCGCATTCCTGTTCTCGTACATGCTGTCCCGGCATATTACGATTCCTCTCGTCAAGATGACTGACGCTTCCACGGAGGTTATAAGGGGCAATCTGAACATCCGCTTAAAGTTTAGGCGTAAGGACGAAATTGGGCGGTTGGCGGAAAACTTTAATGACATGATTGGGCGGATCGACAGTCAGATTGCAATGATTGCTCGTGACCGCGACAGGTTGAAGGCACTTAACGAGCAGGAAAAACGATTTTTCGATAACGTCACGCACGAGCTGAAGACGCCGCTCACGTCCATTCTTGGGTATGCTGAGATTATCCGGGAGAACGGAGAATCGGACCGCGTTTTCTTCGACAAAGGAATGACACATATCGTGGATGAAAGTCGGCGGCTGCATGGCATGGTACTGAACTTGCTTGAAGTGTCGCACCGCAATGCCGTTATGGATGAAGCCGCGCTTGTCGATACAGGGACGCTCCTTCGCGACGTCTGTGATTCGATGGAAATTCGCGCCAAGCGCTACAAGAAACGTATCGTCCTAGAATTGGAGAATGGACTGGTTGTATTCGGCCAAGCCGATAGGCTGCGTCAGTTGTTCATCAATCTGCTCGACAACGCAATCAAGTACAGCTCACAAATGGCGGAAATCTTGGTTATTGGAGATAGAACCACGAAAGCGGAAACTATCCGGTTCACATTCCGTAATCCGAGCGAGACGTTGTCGCCTGAACAGATCGCGAGCGTGTTCGAGCCCTTCCATTCCGGCGACAGGACGTTTAAGGAAGAAGGGAGCGTTGGCCTTGGTCTCAGTATTGTAAAATCCATTGTTGACGATCACGGCGGGATGATACGTTTAGAAAGCAACGAAGGGTGTACGACCGTTTGCGTTGAGCTTCCCGCTGCCGGAAAGAAGGGGGGGATTAACGATGCGTAATAAGATTAAGAAGTGGAAGCGGCTCCGAGCTATTGCTGTTTCGCTCATGGCTGTCCTGCTGCTTCTAATGACAACCGGCTGCATGGGTAATCCCCGTTCCGAGACGATCGTTATTCCGGAGACAGAAAGCGAGAAGCCGGCAAATGAAGCAAGCCTCGGAAAAGAGTTTCAGGTAAATACGATTTATCCGCTGCCTGTATCCTCAGCATCCGAACTGCAACTGCTCGGCTGGACTAGCGGGGAAGCCGTCATCGGCTACTTAGCGGATAATGTCCCTTCAGTCGCTGCCTCTAACGGCCTGCAGCTGTTCGTTCCTCCGTATGAACAGTCCAAGCAGCTTGCAAGTACAACGAACAACGATATGAAGATACTCGGCCTGTCACCAGACGGGAAGATGATTGCCGGGCTATCGGATTCCGGGAAAGGCACTTCTTTGACCCTCGTGAACTTGGATGGCAGTCAGATTAAGCCGATCCCTGATTCGTCTATTGATAAACAGAGGTCGCTGCATTCGCGTATCCTGCACTGGTCGAACAACAGCCGGTTCATCTCTTACCTTGTGACAGGAAATAGCCGGGGACAACTGAACGTTGTCGTTTACGATGTGGTGGAGGGGGCGGCAAAACAATACCCTCTGCTTGGCTTTTCCCTTGCTGATCGCAGCACCTCTGTCATGCTGTCAAACGATGGAAGCAGCGTTCTCATAGAAGACGGGAACCTGGTTGCAATGGCAAAGCGGAACGGAGACGGGAGCTTTGTCGTCCATTATGACCATCCGTCGGGTAATGGCGGAAGTACATGGATAGACGATGACCGCTTCATGTTTCTTGGCGCGGACGGTACGTTGTTCCAGTACGATCACCGTAACGGCGAGCTGTCCGTTCTGCTGGAGAAGGTTGGCAGCTTCAGCGTGTCACCAGACCGGAAGTTGATCGCATATACACGAAATAATGAAGAGGCGGTGTATGCCGGGAAGCTGCAGGGCAACAACGTGCTGTACCAAACGGCTGTTTACCAGGGCATTGTCCCGTATCAAATGATGTGGAGTCTTAGCGATGGGGCTCTTCTGGTCGACGGGAGTAAATCACAAGCCGCTACGGCACAGGAGATTGCTCCGGCACCAGCGGCGGACCAGGAACGATTGCGGACATTTGTCATCCAGTTTCAATAATAGCTGTGTGATGGCGTTAAGAAATAGCAAGATATCCCTCATAACAGCAGGTTGGACGAATTATCGTCTATCCTGCTGTTTTTTATTTGAATTTTGGAGACATTTTGTTCACATGACGATGAAGGTTTGGAGATATCTCTTTTTTATAATGTGACAAGAGCCCGGTGAGGCGGGCAGAAGGATAGAATGCGATAACAAAAGGAGAATAAGGCCATGAAAAAATACGGATCCGGTATCGTGGCGAGCTGCCTGCTCGCCCTAACATTGACTGCTTGTAATGGAGGCGGAGGAAGCAATGCGGTTGAAAACCCAGAGAATAATGCTGCAGGATCGTCTACCACCGCTGTTAACGATGGAGGGGCATCGCATGGCGGCGGCAAGAAGACGATCGTTTTCTCAAGCTTTTGGCATGATGCCAAATACGAGACGGCAATTAAGGAGTACGAGTCGCTCCATCCGGATGTCGATATTAAGCTGGAAAATGTCGATTATACAGACGCAACGCTGGAATCGGACATGGAAAAGTACGTATCGACCATGAACGCGGCTATGCTGGCTGGTAAGGGACCTGATTTGCTTGCAATGGATATTCTGCCATCGGACAACTACGTCAAGCATGGTCTATTGGCCGATCTGGGTCCGATGATGGCGCAAGATCATCAATTCAAGCAGAGCGATTATTTCACAAACGTTCTTGACAACGTGCGGATGGGCGATTCGCTGTACGCAATGCCGCTCTCCTTCTTCCTCATGGGCTTTGCCGGGGACGAAGGTGCCATTGCCAAGACAGGTGTCAAATTTGATGACCATTCTTGGTCGTGGAGCGAGTTCACGAAGACGGCAAAGTCAATGACGGCAAGCGGCGGACTACCATCCGCTTTGTCCTACGAAGGACCTGAGTATTTGCTAGGCGAGATGGTCAGCGACAATTACTCTTTGTTCGTTAATCCAGACGAACGCAAAGCGCATTTTGATTCGGCATCCTTTACAGGCCTTATGAAGCAGGTAAAGGCGATGTTTGACGAAGGTCTCGTCTCCAAGATTGGCCGCGGGGCGAACGCTTACTTCCGAAGTGTTCAGATCAATTCGCCGAAGGATTATTTGGAAACGATGAAGGTCTCCGGTCTCGGGCAGAAGATGTTTGATAAGGAGGGCGGTGATCACATGAAGTTGTATGCGAAGCCGCACGCGCAGGACACGTCAGCAGGCGGGTACTTCAAGACCTATCGGAATGTCGCAGTCAATGCTAAATCAAAAGTAAAGCCGGAAGCGTGGGAATTCGTGAAATTTATGATGTCTGAAGCCATACAGTCCCCGTCAACGACAACGGGCTTTCCAATTAATAAGGCAGCGTATGCCAAGCAGATCGAGGAACTGAAGAAGCAAGGGTCATTCAAGTCGGCCCAAGAAGGGCCTCTTCATGGCGCGATGATTGAAGCGGACGGCACGATGCTAAGCGGACTCGATGCCTATGTCAACGGTGCCGTACACCCTTCACAGGATGATGATTCCGATAAGATGCGGGAGTTGATCGTAACAGAATCTAAAGCCTATTTCGCCGGGCAGAAGTCAGCTGAAGCGGTTGCTAGCCTGGTTCAGAATAAAGCGATGACTTACCTTAACGAATAATAAAAAGTATAGGAATGATTGAGATGAATAAAATGGGACTTATTCTACTTTCCGTTGCCCTTATCGTGCTGACGTTGGCAGCTTGCAGTAATAATAGAAGCACCTCCGGGAGCGGCGACACGGCTGAGGAAACAGGGTTGGTGAATGGTCAACCCGGAACAACAACAGGCGCAAATCCCGGTGAAGAAGAAGCAACGTCTTCCAGCGGAAAGAAGACAATTATCTTCTCTTCGTTCTGGCCGAACGAGCAATACGAGCAGGCCGCTAAAGCTTACGAGGCGGCTCACCCGGATATCTCGATCAAGCTTCAATATGGGCTGAGCGAAGAATATAGCGATGATGGGGGAGGGAAGCAGACGGATTCGGACATTGAGAAGTTTACTGCTTCCACAAACGCGGCCATGCTGGCGGGCAAAGGGCCAGACCTGCTAGACCTTCGATATTTGGCCGCAGACGATTATGAAAGACATCATTTGCTGGAGGATCTGCAATCAAGAATGGCCGGAGACAAAACGTTTAATAAGATGAACTACTTCGCGAACGTGCTGGACGGAGGGAACTCGGAAACAGGCCAATTCAGCCTTCCATTATCCTTTAGCCTAAGTGGTATGGTTGGCGACAAAGCTGCTATCGCCGCGACCGGCGTGAAGTTTGATGACCGGGCATGGACATGGGATGACTTCATGACAACAGGAAGGGAGCTTGTCGCGGCAAAGGGTAAATACGATGCGGCTGTCGTTAGCGGTGAAGGATATCAAGTAGGCGGTACGGATTATTTTGTGCGCAGCATCGTCGCGGACAATTATGGCAGATTCGTGGATGAAACAAGCCGAAAGGCGAGCTTTGATTCACCTGCCTTCGCCGGCTTGCTGAAGCAAATCAAGAGTATGTACAACGATGGCGTTGCGGGTTCTAACGGACGCGGTTATTTTATCAATGTTTCGATCTTATCCCCGGAGGACTATTTGACCAGCTTGCACGCTTTTGGCGATGAGACCGCCTTTTACGTGAAGCCGCATGCGGATGAAGAGGCTGCCGGCACTTCCTTCGAAACGCGAGCAGACATCGGGATAAATGCCAATTCAAAAGTGAAGGACGCAGCTTGGGATTTCTTGAAATACTTGATGGATCACACGTCAATAGGTCTTCCAATCAACAAGGAACGCTTCCATGACGCTATTCAACTGTTAAAGGAGCAGGGTACGATCACACCTCCATCCATTGATTCGCAGCATAGTAAGCCATTCAATGTGGACGGTGCTCAGCTTGACCAGCTCGAAGGCTTTGCGGACGCCGCCGCCCGCAAGAGGAACGAATCCGGGAAGGTGCTCGACATTGTAGCCGCCAATACGGATGCCTTCTTCACCGGTCAGAAATCTGCGGAGGACGTTGCGAGGTTGATTCAGAACAAAGCAATGACCGTCCTAAATGAGTAGCTGGTGGTTACGGCGGCTGCGGGGAGACGGTATGGCGGTCTGGCTGTTCCTTGGGCCAAGCCTGATCGGATTTTCCTTGTTTTATCTCATTCCATTTGTACTTGGCTTCTATGAGTCGTTCACTGACGGCGCACTCGGGGGACGGTTTGTCGGTATAAATAATTATACGGATCTGCTCCACAGCGCCTCGTTCCGTAAGGCTGCGGGCAATACGATGCTGTTTACGGCAATCGGTGTACCGCTGCTTATCGGGCTGTCGCTGACGCTTGCCGTCCTGCTGAATCGGCCGCTCTTTCTTCGCAGCTGGCTGCGGACGTCGTTCATGCTGCCACTTGTCGTACCTGTCGCTTCCGTAGTAACGGTATGGCAAATTTTTTTCGATTGGAACGGGACTTTGAACGCATGGCTGAACGAGCTGGGGTTGGCCCGCGTGGATTGGATGCAGTCGAATTGGTCCATGACGATCGTCGTTGTGATGTACATTTGGAAAAACATAGGATACGACATGATTCTGTTATTGGCCGGCCTTCAGTCGATTCCGAAGGATTATTACGAGACGGCTTCACTCGAAGGAGCTGGCCGCTTTCATCAATTCAGACATATTACGCTTGTTTATTTGACGCCAACCATGTTCTTCGTATTGCTTATCTCCATTATCAACTCGTTCAAGGTATTTCGGGAAACGTACTTGCTGGCCGGAGATTATCCGTATGACCGGCTTTACATGCTCCAGCATTACATGAACAATATGTTCTTCGAGCTGGATGTCCAGAAGTTAACGGCCGCTGCGACACTAATGGTAGTCTGCATCGTGGTAATGACCTCCGGATTGCTCCGCGCTGAACGTAAGTTCAGGGAATATACGGAGTGAAGAAAGGAGGGGAATGATGATGAACAATTATCAACGCTTGTCCGGCCTTGCGCTGTCGGTAACGTTCAGCGTGTTTGCAGCCGTCATGTTGTTTCCGATCGGCCTCACACTTGTAAGCTCCATGATGTCGGAAGCGGAAATTAGCCAGAATTACGACCTGATCGGAAAAATGGTGGACACCGCAAACGGCGGCAAGGATGCGTTCCTTAACCTGAAGCTGCTGCCGGACTGGCTGACGTTCGAGCAATATGCGCAAGTACTGATCCTAAGCCCGAAATTTTTGAGCATGTTCTGGAATTCGGCCGGCCTTGTCTTACCGATTGTTATCGGTCAGACGCTTGTCGGTTCACTGGCGGCTTATGCATTCGCCAAGCTGCGGTTTCCCGGACGGGACAAGCTGTTCTTCGTTTATCTAATGACGATGCTCATGCCGTTTCAGGTCACGCTTGTCCCAAACTATCTTGTCATCGATATGCTGGGCCTTATGAACCGCTCATCGGCGATTGTGTTGCCTGGCATTTTCGGTGCCTTCGGTGTTTTCATGATGCGACAGTTCATGGCTCATATTCCATATGCGCTGACAGAGGCTGCCAAAATCGACGGTGCCGGGCAGTTTACGATATTCATGCGGGTTATTCTTCCGCTGGCCAAGCCGGGACTTGCAGCACTGGCTGTACTGCTGTTTGTCGATTACTGGAATATGATCGAGCAGCCGCTTATTTTCCTGCAGGATGCGGTCAAACAACCGCTATCGCTCTATTTGGCGCAAATTAATCAATCGGCACGAGGTGTCGGCTTTGCCGCTTCCACGTTGTATATGACCCCTATGGTGCTGTTATTCCTATACGCGGAGTCCTATTTCGTGGAAGGTATCCAGCACTCGGGCATTAAGGGATAAACTCAGGAGTGATTGTAATGGAAGAACGGAAACCCGGGTTCAGCAAACGGAAGTTACGCCTCTTGGCTGTTCTGTTCCTGGCTGTGCTCGCAATATGCACATTGGCGGGAAATACGCTTCGGAGCTTGTCGCTGCCGAAAGTCTATACGCAGCTTGCAGCAAAAGGATCGGTAACGCACGAGTACGAGGGGAATGCGACCGTGCAGCCGGGTCAAACGCAGGATATCACAAATCCGGCAGGCTGGAAGGTGAAAAAGGTGCTTGTCAAACAGGGCGACAAGGTATCTAGCGGCCAGAAGCTGATCGAATACGATGTCAGCGAGGCGTTGCTGCAGCTTGAAGACATGAAGACGAATCTGAAGAAGCAGCAGTTGTCTATGACTCAGCTGCAGACGGATTACATTGCAGCGGTAACGAACGGCGATGAAAGTACACTAGCCGATGCGAAGCTGGCAATGGAATCGGCCAAGCTCGATATTGCGTCACAGGAGCAGCACATTAAGAGTATCCAGAAGAATATTGCCCAAAGTCAATCGGTCCTGGCGCCGTTCTCCGGTGTCGTGATCCAGGTAAATGCAATAGCCGGCGCCCTGCCGGGAGGATCGCCGGATATTGTATTAGCAAACTCCGCTAAAGGTTATGAAATCCGGTTGTTAATTCCGGGAGATGTCGCCGGCGTGCTTAAGATAGGTGACACGCTGGATCAAATCACGGTTGCCGACAAGGAAAATCTCCAGCTTTCGGGTACAATTACGACTATTGACGATGAGGTGCTTGGCGGAGAGTTGCTTGCGCCGGCAGGCGAATCTTCTGGCACGAATGATTCTGCTGGCCAGCCAAGCAGCGTGACCGTCTCGCTCAAGGACGATAGGCTGAAAGGTGGCGAGCGTGTGCAGGTGAAGATCGCGAAGTCCAGCGATGAACAGATGGTGACGGTGCCAAATGAAGCCGTTCATCATACGGATCATGGTGCATATGTATTTACGCTGGAGAGCAAGGAAGGCCCGCTAGGAAATGCCTATTATGCCATAGAGACGCAGATCAGAATTGCTGAATCCAACGAATACGTTACGTCCGTTGCCGAAGGGTTGTTCGAACAGCAGGAAGTAATCGTAAATAGCACTGGCTTCCTGATCGATGGGACGCGTGTGAGAAGATAAACGTATTGAAACGGCAGCCAGCATGTGTGGGTTGTCGTTTTTTTACACGTTCAGGGAAGGATCGTGCAGTACGTTATCGAATTACATATATTCGTATATTTTTTAGAAAGATAGGCAAGAGGAGAGGGCAATGGATCAACAACAACAAGTAGAAGAACTATTAAGTGCGTGGTATAGCGCAGCTTTTACCATATTGGATGTCCGACATGTGTGTTTGAAGCCCCGGGAGCAGCTGCAAAACTACCGTCTGCCGGCTAACAGCTTTCTGTTTGCTTACCGAGGCAGCGCGCTCGTGGAGCTTGACGGCCAGCCGTTTATCACGAAGTCATTCCGTCTGCTTCATGGCGTTAAGGGCAGTACACTCGACGTTGCTGCCGCAGAAGACTTGTTCGTTTATTATTTAATCCTGTACAAAGCAGCGTTAACGCTGCCGGAGCAGAAAGAGAAGAAGTCAGTGACGAGCGGAAGCGTGTTCGGACAGACGTTTGGTTTTGAACCGGGGGATCCGCTTTCCTTATTGGCAAAAGCGGAGCTTCTGGGCAAGCAATGGCATGAATCGGACCTGCTTGCCAGAATTCAGACGAAAGCAACTTTCTTCGCCTTCGTGACGGAAGCGTTAAAGCAGCTGCAAGAGCAGAACGTGCCGCTAACCGGCGGAGATCTCGCCGGGAAGGTTCTTCGCTATATGCATGTGCATTATGCAGAGCCAATTAATCTGGAGCATCTGGCTGGCTTGCTGGCCTTCAGTCAGCGGCACCTGACCCGTCTGTTCAAGCAGCAGACCGGCTTCAGTCCGATCGACTATCTGGTCCGTTATCGAATGGAGAAGGCGAAGGGGCTGCTGACCAGCACCGATGCATCCTTGCAGCAAATAGCAGCTAGTGTGGGCTATCCGGACGTATACTTTTTCAGCCGCATGTTTAAGAAAATCACAGGCCAATCTCCTATTAAGTACAAAGAAGAAGAGATGCTGCGTCCGAATAATCCATTAGGGAAGTCCCGATATCCCATTGCCGCGAGACGCCGCGGTGGACATACTGGTAATGACGATAATAATCATTATCAACGTATGGGAGGATATCAAATGAGAAAAGGGACAAAACATGCAACTGCACTTATTCTACTGCTTAGCCTGACGTTGCTTATGTCCGCATGCGGCGGCGTAAACAATTCCAATACGGGAAGCGGAAATGCCGCAGCAGCAAACAACACCGCTCAACAGGAGCAGGCGACGGAGCGAGTGCTGACAGACGGATTAGGCCACGAAGTGAAGGTGCCGGCTAATCCGCAGAGGGTTCTTGCCTCGTACCTCGAAGATCATCTGGTCACGCTTGGCGTTATGCCGGTCGCCCAATGGTCGGTAGGCGAAGGGAGCGTACAGCAGTATTTGCAAGAGAAGCTTAAGGATATTCCAGCTATTCCATCGGAGCTTCCGTTCGAAACGGTCATGAGCTTTGATCCGGATCTCATTATTATAGACAATGCCGAGATGGTTGAAGGCGATAAGTACGATAAATATTCCGCGATTGCACCAACTTTTACCGTCGGTAACGGAAAAAATAATGACTGGCGGCAGGAATTGCTGACCGTCGGCGACATTCTGAACAAGCGCGCAGAAGCCGAGAAGGCGCTGGCGGCTTATGAACAGAAAGCGAAGGATGCAAAAGAGAAGCTGCAACAAGCGATTGGCACGAAATCTGCAGCAGCTCTATGGGTAACTGCCAAGAGCATCTACGTTGTGAATCAGAAACTCTCCAGCGGTGATGTCTTGTATAACGACCTCGGCTTTACGGTACCGGCAGTTGTTCAGGAAATCTCCGCTTCATCAGAGGCGAACTGGAGTACTCTCTCGATGGAGAAGCTGGCAGAGCTTGATGCTGACTATCTCTTTATCGTGAACGCAAAGGGCGTATCGAAGGAAGAGCTGCTCAAGGATCCGATTTGGGCAAGCGTTCCTGCAGTAAAAGCCGGACAAGTCTATGAATTCGACAAAAGTGGCAGCTGGTTGTATACCGGTGCGATTGCAAATGGTCAAATGATAGACGATGTATTGGAGAACGCAGTGAAATAATGCAGTTAACAAATGGGGAGTTGCCGTATAGGCAGCTCTTTTTTGATGTACACTGGAGAGCATTGCCAAGGTCGGAAATACCAGACCAGATTAGCAGGTGTATGAAACCCTTTTTCTCGAGTTACGTAAAAAGTAAAAAAATTCAAGCTAGCAGGAAGGAAGAGATAGCCGTATGAGGAAATGGTTGATCCTAATCGTAATTCTTTCAACTTCGTTGTTGTTAGGTGCCTGTTCTTTGTTTGAACAAGCCAATAATTCCTTGCAATATGTTGATCAAGCGACTCAGCATATAAACAAATTAACTGATTTTGCAGAACAAGCACCACAAATGATTAAGGACGCGGCAACTAATCCGGAAACCAAGCAACAGCTGGAAGACCAGTTAGTCTCCTTAAAGAAGGAAATCGAGCAATTTAATCTGATCGACGCTCCTTCGCTTGCAAAGGATCTCCACCAACAATTAATAGAGAAAAATCAAGTATTGCTGCAAGAGATCAACAAAGTGCTGGTTAATGGGAATCTGGCGCTGGATCAACTTCAAAACTCACCTATTATTTCTACGATCAGCGATATATCGAGCTTAATGAATCGAATTCAGAATTTAGGATTGTAACCGGTGTAGGATAGGGTATACTACGATGCGAATATAGACAGGGAGGGATGTTTTGAATCGAGGCATCCGCAAAGTACCGTTTGGTCACGTTGAAGAGACGGATACCCTTAAAGGAACGCTTGTCTATTACGATACGTTCCAGGACGTAACGGACCAGCAGCTGAGACACGCGGCGGAACTTGCGAAGACACGATCGTTTAAAAAGCTCGTACTCTACCCTTTGCACGAGGAAACGGCACGGCGCATGTGGAAGCGCCCGATTGAGCCTTACTACGTGCGGGAGAACCGTTTGTTTGATTGGCGTCGGGAGAGTGAGGATGACGGCGCGATAACCGTGGAGAACTGGGAAGGGAAGAGGAAGAAGTATACGCCCATCGAGGCGGCGCTCCGTCATTTGGCAGACGTGTATCCGCAGCCGATGTTCCTCTATGTTACACCGGAAACGGCAAATGCATTTGCATCGTTCAGCTCATTCGAAGAGTGGATTGGAAAGATTCGTCTGATTATTAGCGAACCGCCGCCGGACGCGCACCCGAATCTCACAAAGTATAGACATCGATGGGATGTCGAGGAGAACAGCTGACTGAATCAGCTGTTCTTTTTTACTTGTTATTAAATATTCACTAATCCTTCAATGAACAGCCACAAGTATAATCAATATTTCAGCACATATTGGTGTAGGTTATTTATATACAGTATTATTAACACAGCAAGGGGTATAACCTATGAAGATAAGTATATTCAAATCTACAACCATGTGGCTTATTGCTTTGATCATTATTGTTTGCGTTGTGTTTCTCGCATTTTTTTCCTCGTCTCCTAATCAGTCATCAGCAGAAGAACCCGTCATTACGCGGCAGGACGGTTTTCAGGTTGCAACGATTCAGGTCAAGCAGGACGGCTTTTACCCTGCGAATATTGAAGTGCAGGCAGGGGTTCCAGTAAAGCTGAACTTTAATAAAAACACCGGCATTACCTGCATCCGAAGCGTACTCTCGAAGGATCTTGGAATTGATACTTATTTGAAAAAAGGGGATAATTTCATCACGTTAGGAAATTTAAAACCGGGTACGTATCAATTTGACTGCGACATGCTCATGTATCATGGGACAATTACTGTAAAAGCGTGAATCTATGCTTATAATGAATAATAAATGAGACCATCTGCATTTCGGCGATATTTTCTCCGAATTCGGATGGTCTTGTTTATTGCAAATTCTTTTCAAATAAATCTCTAACCTGATCCGCCATAAATGACGTAGAATGCGGCATTTGTAGACGGATCCACCATTCCACAATGCCAATAAATGCAGAGGCCATAAACTGGGCTTTTAACTCGTTATCGATCTTGTGATCTGCACTTTCCATCTTCCCCATAAGATTAACGGCGAAGAAATTTAACAATCGGTCCCGGAACAGAAAAACTCTTTGATTCGAGAACATCGCAGAGAAAAACGGGAAATGGTCATGTAGATAATCAAACACCGGTTTGACCCCATTGGAGCTGACGGTATGATCCTCTCGTTTCTTGCACAAGGAGATCAATTCGTTAACGTGATCCTCAATGCATTTGTCCAATAAGTCATATTTATCCTCGTAATGCAAATAAATCGTGCCGCGGTTAACATTCGCACGCTCTGCTATTTCGTTTATGGTGATCTGTTCAAAGTCTTTTTCGGTAAAAAGCTCCAGAAAAGACTTCTTTATGGATTGCTTCGTGCGGAGAATACGGCGGTCCGTCCTCATAGTAGGTGCCATTGTATATGATTCCTCTCCTTCAGATAATCAACAATTCTGACGGTTTTGTTGTATATAAAACAATAACGCATCAATCAACCATTGAGTAATCAGGACTTCTGACCATAATATTAATCAACGGCCGTTATATATTCAACACACGTTAAATTAAAGGAGCGAATTATAATGGAAAATATAAAGAACAAAGTGGTCATTATTACGGGTGCATCGAGCGGAATAGGTGAAGCAACGGCGAAATTATTGGCTGAAAATGGCGCAAAAGTCGTATTGGCTGCCAGAAGAGAGGATCGTTTGCAAGCGATTGTTAATGATGTTAAACAGTTGGGCGGGGAAGCCGTTTCTATAAAAGCAGACGTGGTATCTGCTGAGGATATGCAGAATTTAGCCAAGTTTGCCTTAAGTAAGTACGGCCGCATCGATGTTCTAATCAATAACGCAGGGGTTATGCCAAATTCCAGGCTGAGTGAGCTGCGAGTTGAGGAGTGGGAGCAGATGATCGATGTGAACATCAAAGGTGTCTTATACGGGATCGCAGCGGTATTACCTGTCATGAGGGAGCAGAAGTCCGGACATATTATTAACCTGTCATCGACCTCCGGCTATCAGGTATCCCCGACATCCGCTGTATATGCGGCTACCAAATTCGCCGTCCGAGCTATTTCGGAGGGTCTGCGCCTGGAGGAGTCTTCAACTTCGGGGATTAAGTCTACTGTGATAGCTCCGGGATTGACGAAGACTGAGCTATTCGACAGTATTACCAGTCCGGAGGTGCAGGCGGTTGCTAATCAAATAAGCGACTTGGGAATTTCACCAGACCGTATAGCTAGAGCCATCGCATTTGCCATTAATGAACCGGACGACACTTTAATAAGCGAGATTATGATCAGGCCAACAGCGTTGTAATTCATACAATCAAAAAGGAGAACCCGTTATTTTCGGGTTCTCCTTTTTTTCCGAACCGGAGAAGCGGCGGAAAACTTGACAAACTTTTATGTCAGCGTTATTGTTAATTCGCAAACAGTTAATGAATTAATCATTAGGGAGGTTAAGCTTATAGAGAAATGGGATCCGTTTGAACAACCGATTCTCCCCATTGATGTTTTTCTGACGATTTATAAAACCAGTCATCATTTGGTTCAGAAGCTGGAGGAGCAGCTGGGGACATTCGATTTAACGCTGGGTCGTTGGTGCCTGCTCGTAGCGCTCAAGACAGGAGGCAGGCCAATGCTTCCGTCCGAGCTCAGCGATGATCTCTCCGTGACGAGGGCGAATATAAGCAATTTGTTAAATGCTTTAGAGAAGGCTGGAAGGATCCAGAGAGATTTTGATCCCTCCAACAGGAGAAGAATACTTGTTCGTTTAACCGCTGAAGGTGAAGACCTGATTACAGAAGTATGGCCCGTTTATGAAAAGACGATCGCCGAACATGTTGGAGGGAAACTTTCTCCGGAAGCTCAGACACAGTTGAAGCAGTTGCTGAACGTATTATTCTAATGGCTCGATGGCCGCCCGGAAAGAGGGCGGATTCTGTATTATAGTTAATTAATTAATTATTAGATAATTAAATGAAAATAAAGGGAGACTACACTCATGTTAAACAACAAGGTTGTTATTATTACTGGCGGCGGCTCAGGTATTGGATTTGCTGCTGCCCAAATGTTTGCAGCAAAGGGAGCTCATGTGCTCATTACCGGACGTCGCAAAGAAGTGCTGGAAGAAATCACGGCAAGCCATCCTCAAATTAAGGGCTTCGTCGCGGATGCAAGTAATCCTGAATCGGCTGCACTTACAGTAGCGGCGGCAATAAAGCGGTGGGGACGACTTGATATCCTCGTAAACAATGCCGGCGCCGGCGTTATTATGCCGCTTGAGCAGGTGAATGCCCAGTCCATCTCGGACGTATTTGCCGTGAATGTCACTGGACCCACACTGCTTGCTTCAGCTGCCATTCCTCACCTGGAGAAAACAAAAGGACTTATTATCAATATGTCGAGCACTTTTGGCAGCAAAGCAGGGGCTAACCTTTCTCTTTATGGTTCGAGCAAAGCAGCGATGGAGTATATGACCCGTGCTTGGGCACTGGAGCTCGCTCCAAAAGGCATTCGCGTGAATGCCATTGCCTCCGGACCGGTTGAGACTCCATTCCTTCGCGATCGCATGGGACTGACTGAGGAGCAAATCGAAGCGGTTAAGGAACATGAACGCCAGAGCATTCCGCTTGGGCGCCGCGGAGAGCCTAAGGATGTAGCGGCTTGGATCGTGAACCTGGCTAACCCGGACATGAGCTGGGTAACCGGTCAAGTTATCGGGGTTGATGGCGGGCTTGTGATTACTTAACAGGCATGCTTGAGAAGGAATTGAAAAATACTTTTGATTTGGTGTCACAGATTCAGACCCTCAATTGTCTTAGATAGTGTAAAACAAAACTAGGAGGTAAACCTAATGACACAGCGTTTAAATTATATGCAGCAATCCCCCGAGCTTTTCAAGAAAATGATGGAATTCAGCAATGCAGAGAAGGGAAGCGCCATTGAAGAGAAGATCCTTGATCTCGTTCACATTAGAGCTTCGCAAATGAACGGATGCGGATTCTGTTTAGATATGCATGTGAAGCAGGCAAAGATTAATGGCGAGAGCGAGCTTCGTCTCTATCACACTTCGATTTGGAGAGAGTCAACTCTGTTTGAACCGCGTGAACGTGCCGCGCTGGCTTGGACCGAGATTCTGACTCATCTGCCTGAACATGGCGTGCCGGACGATGTCTATAATCGTGTTCGCGAATACTTTACGGAGAAAGAAATTTCTGACCTGACTTTCTCGGTTATGGCGATTAATGCTTGGAACCGAGTTAATGTGGCCTTCAAACAGGTGCCTGGCTCGGCCGACGCTGCATTTGGTTTGTCGAAAGCTGGCTTGAACTAAATAAATAAATAAACTATTAGGATAAGAACAGGGAGGAATATACATGAAAATTGTAGTTATTGGCGGTACTGGGCTTATTGGCAAAAAACTTGTGGGCAACCTTCGTCAATTAGGCCACGAAGTAGTAGCAGCATCTCCATCATTAGGTATCAACAGTGTAACTGGTGAAGGATTGGCTGATGCGTTACACGGCGCCGAGGTTGTTGTCGACGTTACCAATTCTCCTTCTTTTGAAGATAAGGCTGTACTCGAATTTTTCGAAAATTCTACCCGTAATCTCCTTGCTGCTGAAGAAGCGGCTGGAGTGAAACACCACGTTGCATTGTCGGTTGTTGGTACGGATGGTCTGCTGGGGAGCGGTTATTTCCGAGCGAAGATGGCTCAAGAAAATCTGATCAAAGCTTCCGGCGTTGCGTATACCATCGTTCGTGCGACGCAATTTTTCGAGTTCGTTAGCGGCATTGCCTATGTCTCCACAGAAGGTCAGACTGTGCGCTTGCCATCGGCTTTCGTACAGCCGATCGCTGCGGAAGACGTGGCTGAACTTTTAGTTGACTTCACATTAGGGGCGCCTGTTAATGGTCTTCGAGATATCGCAGGGCCTGATAAATTTGGCCTCGACGATTTCGTTCGTCAATATCTGGAAGTCACTCAAGATCCTCGTCAGGTGATTACAGATGAAGAGGCTCCTTACTATGGGGTACATGTGACGCAGTCATCTCTTGTCCCTGCAGGCAGCTCAGCACGTATCAGCTCGGCACATTATGAGGATTGGCTCAAACAAATCGCGGTTCAAGTATAATTTTAAATGGATTGATACAGGAGCACCGCTAACATGCGGTGCTCCTTTCTTTTTATCGGAAGGAGATGGGATTGATGAATGAAAGAAGCAGCGCAAGGGAATCCTCTGGAAAATAAGGGGGGGTCCGGATGGATCAGCAAATACAAGATATGTCGGCAGTCATTCAGAAGAAATTAAACCATGCGCCTGATCTTATTATCAAATCATATAACGTGCAAGAGCAAACCAAACTAACCTGCATGTATTTGTGTACGATAACGGATCAAAAGCTGGTGGATGAATTGATCATATCCGGCCTGTTGACGCCTCATTCTCCGCTGGAGGACAGTCAAGACCCTGTTCATTGGTTAATGACTGCCTTTAAACAAGCAGAAATCAAAGAAGTGAGCGGGGTGGATTCCTACGTTAAAGAACTATTGGAAGGGCAATGTATCGTTGCCCCGTCTGGACAAAAGGCGGTTTCCATTAATGTCCGCAAACAAGAACAACGCAGCATAGCCGAGCCTGAAACAGAATCTGTCGTCCGGGGTCCGCGCGAAGGCTTCGTAGAGGATAGCTCGCGTAATTTATCGCTCATTCGCAAACGGTTAAAGAGCGAGAAATTGACAATCGAGGAAATGGTAATTGGCTCGGAAAGCCATACAACCGTACTCTTGGTATACATGAACGGAATCGCTGATCCAAGCATGATTAACGAATTCCAAAAAAGACTTAAGGCCATTCAAACGGACAGCATTCTTGAGAGCGCCTATATTGAAGAATATATCCAGGATAAAACCCTGACTCCTTTTCCTCAGTTCATGTCTTCGGAAAGACCCGATGCCATCGTTGCAAAATTGCTGGAAGGCCAAGCAGCCGTCATTACAGACGGGACACCTATCGTACTGGCTGGTCCTATTACCTTTTTCCAGTCATTTTCGACTTCGGAAGACTATTACCAGAGAGCTGACATTGCTACGTTACTGCGCTGGCTTCGCATGCTGTCTTTCGTTATTTCCGTGTTTACTCCTTCCTTATACATTTCCATCGCAAGCTATCATCAGGAAATGCTCCCTTCATCCATGCTTGCTAACCTTGCCTCGCAGAGGGAGGGAGTGCCTTTCCCGGGTGTAGTAGAAGCCTTCGGGATGATGGTTATATTTGAGGTGCTTCGCGAAGCCGGGCTGCGCATGCCGAGGTTATCCGGTCAAGCCATATCCATTGTAGGGGCATTGGTACTCGGCCAAGCTGCGGTAGAAGCAGGCGTGGTGTCGGCCGCAATGGTCATTGTCGTATCGTTAACCGCAATCGCAAACTTTGTTGCTCCTAATTACGGGTTTGGCATCGCCCAGAGGCTTATTCAATTTGGGTTTATGTTTTTAGCCGGCATATTAGGTTTTTTTGGCGTGATGTGCGGCGTTTTTGTGTTACTGATTCATCTCGTATCGCTTCGCTCCTTGGGCGTTCCGTATTTTGCTCCGCTCGCACCGTTAAGGCTTTCGAAATGGAGGGATACCTTTATCCGTATTAACCGGCCATTGAATCGAAGCAAGGGTTAGGAGATACGTTATGATCAAAAAAATAACTATTATTTTACTGTTGTTAGTGCTTTGTTCGGGATGTTGGGACATGAAAGAAATTAACCAGCTCGCTATCGTCGACATGATAGCCGTAGACCGGGATGATGACGGGATGTTCCACGCTTATTATCAAATTCTTAATCCGCCCAGCATTGAAGCCCGAAGATCTGGCCCTTCTAAAGCGGCGGTATATACATTTGATGTTAAATCCACGACCATGGGGCGCTTGATGGAACAAACCGGGACTGTCATGTCCAGAAATTTGTATACTTCCCATCTGCAGTGTTATGTCATATCAGAGCGCACAGCAAGAGCAGGTTTATTGAGAATGATCAATTATTTGGAGAACTATAAGGAACGCCGAACGAATGTATATACAATCGTGTCGGAAGATCCCGTTTCTGAAGTAATAAGTACGTTTACCCTGCTAGATCGGGTACCGGGGAGAAACATTCGTTTATTAATGGATTGGCATGCAAGAAAATTTGGAATAAACAAACTACCGACTAGAATGAAGGACATCGTAGAGGGAGTTCCATTTAGCAGACCAACGATATTGCCGATTGTTCAATATTCGGGAGGTGGATCGGCATCCGTTTCGGACCGGCTGGAAGATATAAATGCTACAAAGCAGAGCTTGAAAATCAATGGGGGAGCTGTATTTATCAAGGCCAAGATGGTCGGGAAGGTTAACGATGAGATTAAAAACACTTATTATGTCTTGAACGGATATGCAAGCCGCAAACCAGAAACGTTTAAGGTAAAAGGCGAAACGGTTGATATCGAAATAACCGGCATCCGCATCAAGCGGACTTGGGAATCTAAAGATGTGCTTCGAATTCGAATGGATGCGCATATGGGCATCATCAACAATGAGCAAAGGCAGAAATTAACTGTACAGAATATCGGAGAAATGGAACAGGCCTTTAACCGTACTTACAAAGAGAAGTGCGAAGAGTTCTTAAGCTTCTCTGTTCAGAAAAACTGGGATATGCTTGGCATCGGAGATATGAAGCAAGGCAGGAACAGATGGAGAGACATTCGTGTGAAATTTGAAATTCATTCGAAGCTGAACCATATAGGAAACACGATTACACCGTATGAATAGGAGAGTTACGTTGGAACAAACTACGTTAAGCCCCTTCCAAATGTTTTGTGTCATAACTTGTTTTATCGTGGGAACAACCTTTATCATGCTTCCAAATGCCACGATCGCAGATGCAAAGCAATTTGGGTGGCTTGTTCATCTATGGAGTGCGGTATTCGGAGTTCTCATTGGGTCGGTATGGATTTACATATCCGGGAAGCATCCCGGTCTTTCGCTTGTTCAAATATTCAGCAAAGTATTCGGCAAATACGCAGGCGGTTTCATTTCTGTCTGTTATATCATCTTTTTTCTCCAAATTGCCGCCTGGGTAACAAGAAATGTAAGTGATTATATGCATGTTACGATGATGCCAAGGACGCCTCCAACGGTTTTTCACCTAATGACCCTTGTGGTTTGCGCATATGCGGCAGTGAAAGGGATCCGATCGATATCACTTGTCAGCATCTTTATCGTACCTTATATTTTCATTTCCTTCTGGATTCCGTATACCATTATGCTAAACGAGTGGGATTGGCGGAATTTTAACATTCCCGCTGATTTTCATTTTTGGCACGCGGTATCCGAGACGAAATACGCCCTCGGGTTTCCTTTCCTGGAGACCATTGCTTGTATGATGATTTTCCCATTGGTACGAGTGAAGCTGAAGACGGCCGTTCTGGGCGGAACCGCCTTCGCGGGCTTTCAAATTGCGCTGTCCGTTTTTTTCGCGATTGGAATTCTAGGGGTATACAGATCTTCCCATCTTCTGTATCCGGAGTATACGATATTCCGAGAAATGGAGTTTTCCAGCTTCATGGAGCACCTGGAATCCATCATTTCCATAAACATGCTGCTCGTTGTGTTTGTAAAGTTAAGCTCCATCTATTATTTTGCCGTAACAGCGATTTGTCAGGTATTCTCCATTCGTAGCCGCGCGGTTGTAGCTATCCCCTTGATATGGGTCATATCGGCTTATTCGCTGCTTTTCTCCAACATTTCAGAGAATGCGAAGTGGATTCATGATAATTTGTTTATCTATTACGTGCCTTTCGGGGTAGGGTTCCCTGTTCTGCTGCTTGTGTTCACTTGGTTTCGTAAAGAAAGAGGGGAAAGGACAACGTGATTGGACTCTTGGGGGCGTTTATTGTCTTCTTAGCTGCAGGATTCATAATCATGCGAGAACTGCGATTGCACCGGAGAGAGGTTTGGACTTTCGCCATCATCACTTGTACGGGCTTCGTGCTATGGGTAAGCATCGAAGTCGATCATCCGCTTGATCTGAACAAAGCAATCAGCTGGATGATTGAGAGCATATTTTAATCAGAAAAGACGGCAATGTCGCATGCCATGAGGCGGAGACATTGCCGGCTTTGTTGTTGCAACAGGTTACAAATCGAGTCCAATCATGGATTGCGCCAGAACCGGAGTATCGGTAATCAGGCCGTCGACTTGGTATTTAAGCATTTCCTTCAAATCGTGCCGCCCGTTCACCGTCCACACCCATACTTCCCGTCCGGAGGCATGTGCCCGGTCTACGAGCTGCTTCGTCACCATGACCTGCTCGACCGTATAGAAGTCTACGTCCAGCGATGATAAATTGCCAACAGCGAAATACATGATCTGACCGATTCGGATATCCGGGGACAACTCGCGAATTTGCCGCAGCGTGTTGCTGTCAAACGATTGAATATACACTTCATCTTCCATTTCGAAAGATTCGATCAATCGAACAACTTCCCGTACGAGCGGTCCGCTCGGTCCGTGCGGCTTCAGATCGATCAGCAGCTTGATCCGTCCCTTTGCCTCGGCTAATACTTCTTCGAGCGTCGCGAAGGGTATCGGTGCTCCGGCTGCGTCATGCCCTATCAAAAGCTTGCTTACTTGAGCATAAGTCAAGTCAGTAACAGGAGAATTCATGCCGGCCATTCGTTTAAGCGTAGCATCGTGATTCAGTATGGCTACATTGTCTTTGGTCAATTGAACATCAATCTCGACGGATTGGATGCCCTTGTCGATTGCCCCCAGTATAGATGGCAGCGAATTTTCAGGGGCGTTCTCCGTATCGCCGCGATGCGCCGAGATGAGCACGCTCCATTTGGCGTAGACCAGATGGCTGCTCGCTTTTAAACCGACGAATAACGCCAGGCTTACATACACAATCGCTAATGCGGCGAATAACGCCCGTTTATGCGAGAACCTTTTTACAACATCCGACAACCTGTCTTCCAAACGTCCCAGGGCACTGCGGTGCAGGAGCAAGTGATCCTGAAGCTGCTGTCCTTTTTCCCGTTTCAGCACATAGAACAACCGAGTCAGCACGATGATGTTAAGCGGCATGATCGCAAGCGTCAGCATGTATGTAAGAATAGTGGATAGCGTCAAGGAATAGTGCTCGGTGAACGCCTTCAGCACGTTATGATTAAGCCAGTAGGGGAAGAAGGACAATGACGAGAGGGCCGCAAAACCCGTGCCGATGACTAAAGCGTTAATCAGGAACAGGGAGAAAAGAACCTTCAGGTACTTGCCTCGTGTCAACGCAAGACTGCTTCGGATGGCAGAGCCAATGGTCTTGCCTTCCAGAACAATATAATGAAGCACAAAGATCCACCGCAGCACCAAGTAGATCGCTGATGCCAATATAAGCAAATAAACACCGGACATGACGATCGAGAGGTGCATGACGCTGCGCTCTAGAACAATCGGTACGTTAAACAAGGCGTAGAAAGATTCCGACATTGGCGAGTCAACAAACGGGATCAGTACGAGCAGCATGACAAGCAGCTGTATGGTGCCGAAGCCCAATAAACTGGGCGCTTGACGCAGAGCGGTCAATAATGCGTCCGCGATAGCGATTCGGTTGCCGAAATATCGCTGCTGCACGAGGATGATGAGCACGCACAGTTCGATGAACACCGCAAACGATGCTACCAAAGCAATTACAGTAAGTCCGAGCATGCTTTGCCAGTTTAACCCTAGCTGAACAATATCGTCATTCATAAGCGAACCGGAACCGATTACCGTCATAACACGGCTGAAAATAAGAGTGATAATCGGAATAATGATGACGCTGGTAAGAAGCATGAATAAATATTCAAATAACAGTAGCTGCGGATACGCTGCGCGGAAGTCGCGGATGCTTCTACTGAGCAGCTTAAACATGAAATTCATCCTTTCTTCTGGTCGGCCCTCAGGTGCCGTATACAATAGCTGTACTAATAAAAATACAGCAATAGCCGTGACAATGCCAGATGATTATGAAAGGACAGGCAAGCCAATCTTCGTTGTTTAGCTCTAATTTTCCCATTATCTTATCGACGCATGGATATTATTCGCCTTGGATTAACATGACTATGATCATGATAGAAAAAGCTGTATTGATGGATAACGACGCAACCCGTTATATTGAAGAGATACCGTAAAGGAAAGAGGCCGTTCAAATGGAGTTAAGACAATTGCATTACTTTATCGTGACATGCGAGGAATTACATTTTACAAGAGCCTCGGAAAAGCTCGGGATTACTCAGCCTTCCTTGAGTCATCAGATCAAAGCGCTGGAAGACGACCTAGGCGTCCCTTTATTCGACCGTATCGGAAAAAAAATAGCGATAACCGAAGCCGGGATGATTTTGTATAAACAGAGCAAGCTGGCAATAGGCAATCTAACAAGCGCCAAAGAACAAATTCAAGAGCTTCAGCAGATTGAACGCGGAACTTTATCCATTGGTGCGCTTCCCGGCGAACTGAACCAGTTAGTCTCTTCCTTACTGCTTGATTTCCATCGCGTATATCCCAAAGTCCGAATTAAAATCTTTGGTGTCGAGGATATCGTAAACCGTGTACTGCAAAACGAATTGGATTTGGCCATAACGATTCTGCCTGTTGAGGATGAAAGAATTTCTGCGATACCGCTGTACCGCGAAAAATTTTATTTTGTTGCAACGCCGGAACATCCATATGCAGACCGTCCTGCCATTAATTTCGAAGAGATCCTGAATGTGCCGATTGTGATGTTTCCGGAAACCCATCGCTGCCGCCAGTTAGTCGATATGACCTGTTCGAGGGCTGGTTTTGCCCTCCAACCTTTAATCGAAACAACAACGATCGAATCCTTGTTTGGACTCGTTCGTTCAGGCGCAGGCGGCACCGTTTTATCGAAAACCCTCTTTGAAATGTACAATAACGATGATTTGCTCCCAATTCCGATTCAAAATCCTACCCTGTGCAGAGAAGTAGGCATTGTGTATCACCGTGATAAATATATGGGGAAGGCTGCGCGTGGTTTTATCGATCTTATTACGGCTCATGTCAAGCTGCTCAAGCAAGATTCACAGCTTGAGTCTTGTAACAGTGAGGAATAGTCCAAAACCATTGGTCCCATCTATCATTTTCATAGAAACAATGACATTGATCTATCATTTTGATTTTCATACAATGAGGCTACAGAGACAAACGACATTGCACGACACTCTGAATTAGAGCATAGGAAGTGGGGGACTATCCATGCAAACCATGGCTGCCGTACAGAAAGAAAGAAGCATCGGTTCTATTCAATTCTTGCCCGTAAATTTATTTGCTTCAGTGATGGGAATTTCAGGTCTTTCAATGGCTTGGCATGAAGCGAGTATATTATTCGGAACTTCCGCCGTCATCGCTGATATCATCGGAATTGTTGCCGTTGTAATATTTATCGCGCTTAGTATAGGCTATATTTCGAAGTGGGTTCTATACCCGCAGAAAGTCAAAGCTGAATTTGCGCATCCGATCATGGGGAACTTTTTCGGTACGATTACGATAGCTATCCTTTTATTGTCCTCCGTTATCGGCAGCTACAGTGAAACGGCAGGGCAGGTGATTTGGATAATCGGAACCGTCCTGACGTTAGCGCTTAGCTTTGTTTTCGTTTCACGATTGTTGAACGGGAAGCAAGAGCCGGGTAACGTTGTTCCAGCTTGGCTGGTTCCTGTGGTTGGGACGATAGATATTGCGGTTGCCGGCGGGACGATGCCTTTTCCATGGGCGCATGAAATTAATTTGTTGTCGCTTGCCATTGGAGGATTTGTGGCATTGGCATTCTTTACCATGATCTTATCGAGGTTGATCCATCATGCTCCTCTGCCGCCGGGATTAACGCCCTCCATGATTATCCTGATTGCGCCGTTTGAGGTTGGATTTCTTGGCTATACGAACGTTGAGCAGAGAATTGATCCTTTTGCCTCCATTTTGTTTTATTTCGGTTTGTTCTTATTCATTGTTTTGTTCTTCAAAGTATTCAAAAAGTCCATCCCGTTCAGCGCTTCCTGGTGGGCGGTAGGTTTTCCGATTGCCGCTCTCAGCAATGCCGCTATCAAATACGCGCTGTTCGTCGATTCCTGGCTGCTAACCGCCATTTCCGCGATCATTCTGGCTTTGCTCAGTATCGTTTTAGCCGTTCTCTTTATTCGAACCTTGAAGATCCTATTTAACGGTAAATTGCTTAATGGATAATGAATAAGAGCCGCTTGGATAAAACATCCGAAGCGGCTCTTATTTGATTTTATCCCTTATTGACCGGCTGAGACGATTCGGAGCAAGTCCTGAATCAGATGTCGAAGCTCGTCCGAGCTATTGGCAACCGATTTATAGCCGCGCAATGCGCCTGTTATCAGATGTGCCAATCTCATTGGAGGAATACGATTGGAGGCGGCAGGGGATAATTCCAGCAAAGAGGCCAGCAAGGCTTCCAGCTTTGCGTAACTTGTATCGAGCGCCTCCCGGGCAAATTGGTATGAGCTGTCCGTTATTTCTTTGTATTCCGGCGATTGCTGCGAAACGTCGAAGTTACGGATTGCCCATACTTCAAAGGCGTATAACATTTTTTCCTCCGTCGTATTATGCAATAGCAGTCCTTTCTTAATTTCCTCAATGAGGATGTCGCCATGGTGAACAATCGCGGCGTTAAATATTTCCTCCTTATTTTTGAAGTACAAATAGAGTCCTGCGCGCGAAATACCGGCAGCCTCCGCAATGTCGTTCATCGATACTCGTTTGTAACCGTACTTGAAGAACACCTCTAATGCCGTGGCAACGATATGCAAATTCTTTTTATCATCCATATATCCATTTTATACATTTTACAAACTTTGTCCACTTGGCTATTATAGACGTATAGACATTTAGTGTTTTATGTCTAATCCAACCTTAAAGGAGCACACAACCCTATGATGACTGAACAAAAGCCGTTGCACTCAGGATTCGGATCCCAAACGACTGCTCAAGAAGTACTGGCCGGACAAGACCTTAGCGGGAAGGTGGCCATCGTTACAGGCGGGCACAGTGGCATCGGGTTGGAAACGACGCGAGCACTGGCCGAAGCCGGAGCTACTGTCATTGTTGGTGCCCGTAATGTCACAGTAGCACAGGAGCTGCTCGCTCCATTGAAAAATATAGAGGTAATACAGCTTGATCTTGCGGATCCTACTTCAATTGATGAGTTCACTGCCGTTTTCCGGAGTTCAAATCGCGCGCTCGATCTATTGATTTTGAACGCAGGCGTAAGTTTTTCTCCTACGATTAAAGATTCACGGGGATTTGATACCCATTTCGCGACGAATTACCTGGGACATTTTCAACTGACGGAAGGTTTATGGGACGCGCTTAAGCTCTCAGGGAACGCAAGGGTCGTGGCCCTTTCGTCGATCGGCCATATGTCAGGTCCGATTGATTTTGATGATCTTCAATTCACCAGGAGGCCGTACGATAAAGTCGTCTCCTACGGGGAGTCGAAGACTGCGTGCTCGTTATTTGCCGTTGAGCTCGATAGACGAGGACGAGAACACGGAGTGCGCGCCTTTGCGGTTCATCCCGGTGCCATACTCTCGGGGCTAACGCGACACCTGAGCGATGAGGAATTGGCTGGATGGGGCGTAATACGGAACGAAGATGGCACCTTTACGTCATCGGGAGGCTTTAAAACCGCCGAACAAGGCGCAGCAACATCCGTTTGGTGTGCGGTCAGTCCGATGCTGAATGGTAAAGGAGGCGTTTATTGCGAAGATTGCGATATCGCGGAAATTGTTCCTGCAGACAGCACGCTGCAGCATGGCGTACGTCCGTGGGCTATTGATCCGGTTTTGGCCAAAAAGCTGTGGACAATAAGTGAAGATCTTCTGAACATTTATCAAACGGTATAAGGTTAACACCCAAAAAGAAGATCCTGCAGTATGAGGATCTTCTTTTCATTTTCTATTGCAATTTCCATAGGAAAAGAGAGGTGAATTCCGTAGTTCCAGCGACTCATTTCATATGTCCCTGTCATTGACTATAATGAGCTTGGGAACTGGATAAGGTTTCCAACTATTCTATTTTCGAAAGGGGTAATTTATGTTACTGAGAGAGCCGACAGTCAGAAATCTTACCGTTCATTACGATCTCCGATTTCTGGGTGAAACGGAACAGGATGAGCCGCTTTTTTTAAGAGCAGGAGGTTCATCGTACCCACTTGTCAGGCATAGCATCCATTCATTGAGCGAGAGCGGTTTTTTGTCTGAACCGGATGACCGTCACCCTACTCATTATTGCGTCTCCGTACCTCATGACAGCTCCAAGGTTCAGCTAATCCGGGTCTACGGTGCACCGGATCATCAAGCCATCCCCACACTTAAGGCAGCAGCCATCTCCACCTCGACAAGCGGAAAAGTATTCTCTTCTGCCGATACGGCCAAATCCATCTTATTTCTTAACCCAAGCATAACGGTTCTAACGCCCGACCACTCGGACACCGTATTGAATCATATGGATGATTCGGATGAGCTCCGCCAGATGGTCTATATGCTCGAGCAGCTGAAGGACGGCTGGAATACGCCGACAATCATAAAAGACGAGAGTGGTCAACCTGTATTGGATAAGGCAGGAAAACCGTTCTACACCTACGAGCTTCATCCGTATCTGTTGAATCTCACCGCGGGTGCTGCGGCTGGCATTAAGAGCAAGATTTACAGCGATGCTACGCTGCGGGGTGTCCGTTGGAATGTACAGCCAGGAATCAGCCACATCAAGGCAGATCAGGAGAATCCAGCAGTCAAGGCCGTCAATCAAGGCGGATATCACTATAACCTGAAAGATGGCGGACCTCAATACGGCGTCTCGGTAGCGGTGGAGAAGCTGACCGACTCGTTCGAGCTTGATCTGAAGGTGACGAATTCGTTCATCAGGCATATGTCCGTCTACGCGACTTTCTATAAGGGAGATGGCGTCACTCCCATTGAGATGAACAGCGATGCATTGCTTGCTTTGCTTAGGGGAGAGAACCTTCTCGAAGTGAAGGAATGGATGGAGGCATTCGGAGAGGCGGAGCAGCTTCTTCTTGGAACGAAATCGCTCAAGTTCATAGGCAACGTCAGTTCAGAGGGGACATTTCTTGGCATACCTGTAACGGAAGCTTCTTCCTTGTTCTCGTTCCAATTGCCTGCCGCAGATCCGATCGGCAAGCTGCGTCTATCCATCGGAAGCTTAGGCAACGGCAACTCGCATTCGGACGCGGACCCAAGCGCGGCTTGGATCGGAATCGGGGCGACTTCGCTGATGGAATTGGTCATTCCGACCGTATCCTTGATCATGACGGTAGGCACCGAGAGCAGCAAGATGTTCGACACGCTGTTCAAAAAAGTCAAGTTTATCGCGCCAACGGTCTACTCCATCTATACGATCGTCAAAGATATCATTGATGACTCCAGCAATACAGGCAATGACGTGAAAAACATGATCGCTTCGCTTGCAGACCGGATTGTCACCACGCTTCTCACTGGATCGGAATTTGCGGCAGAGCTTGCTGCGATATTGTCGGCCGAGGAGGTGGAGGAAGCTATTCCAGTCGTAGGTTGGGGATTAAAGGCTTTGGCGCTTGAGGGAACCGTTGCACAGCTGGCCCAAACCGTTGGCGAGGTTATCGCTTCTCCGCGAGTGGTTGATTTTGAACTGACCGTGACCATGGATGCATCGATCTCCCTTATTGCCGCAGCTGACGACGGGCAGCAGCCTGAATTTGCAGCTACCGCCGCTTACTATATCGTTACGGCACAATATAGCGACAATACAACCCGTACATACAGAGGCGAAATTCTTGATCCTAAGGAAGCCAGTCTATCGTTTGAGCTAAAGGACGTTCCGGTCGGCGGCAAAGTGATTTTCCTGGCAGCCGTGTATTCCAAGGAAGGATGGCTTGTCGGCGGAGGAAAATCCGAACAGCTCGATAATCTGCTTACGCCAGGCAAAGAACAATTGATCGCCACCGTAAACGTTAAGCAAATGCTGTACCCGCTCAATGAACAGACGACTTATCAGCATAGTCAGCTGTTAGTTCAACAGGATTGCCAATATACGTGGCAGCATACAGCCGAGGCTCCATCCGAAACAGCTGAAAACCTTGGAACGGGAGGGAGCGGACATGTGCTGGAGAGTCTGGCAGGGTTGACGCTGAATTCCAATATGGGACTGCTGGGTTATGCCTGGCAAGCATCAGGCATGAATATCCCCCCAATCGATGGAGACAACGGAGACAACCTGCAGCTATTCGCTTTCAAAAATATCGCATATGGCCCCAATCCGAATGCAGGCGTGATGAATACACCTAAAGGCTATAATAAAGCACCGCTGCTCGCTTATCCCCAGTTAGGAGCGGAAAGCGGAGCTGCCGAGTACTTTTACCTCGATCCAACCGGAGATTCAACGAATGGTTATCATCTCAGGCGGATCAAGCCGATCAATGACCCTTCGGTACCGCAGAACAGTCCGGATCGGGAATTCGACCTATCCTCTGGAGAGAGCTGGGGACGCTTCAATCTGCTCCCCGCATCCATGGCGTACCATTCCAATGGGTATGTTGTTGCCGTCAATCCCGCGTACCCCGTCATGCAGATCCTGCGAATTCCTTCCAGCAGCCAGCCGGATGATCAAGCTCCATGGGCAATGATCACGCTTGGGCCAGGCACGAGGGAGGGATTGCTGCAGCAGCCGGAGCTTGTGGCAATCGCTCCGAATCAGACGGTGTACGTATTGGAGAAAGGCAACCGGAGAATTCAGGCCTTCAGCCGCGGCGGCCATCCGGTAGCTGCTTTTACCGATCCTGCGCATCCGTATTGGATTAACCTGGTGAATCACGACACTGCTCAGGATGTGAATTATCTCGCCATGAGCGTAGAAATTCAAGGCCATATTTATGTGCTTAGCCAGTATGGAAATGGTTATGACGCGGATCAGTACTATCTGGATATATACACGCCAGCGGGAAGTCATTTAGTTACGCAGAGAGGGTTGGTCGCAGCATCCATGGCCGTTGACCTCTGGCGGAATTTATATACCTTGAATTTCCAACAAATCACTTCTCCAACGGGCAGTACGGAGCCTTCGGTCAGCGAATGGACGCCAAGCACGCCAAGAAAGGACGGGATCCAGTGAATCCTATTACAAAGTGGACATTCAACACAGACACGCTTGGGTATGTAGAATGCTATTATTATGAATTAGGCTATGCGGGCGGATTAGCTGTCGTTGGTATTGGCGGAGGCAGCAATCTAGAATTTAATATTTATAACTTGGGCGGCGGCTTGATCGCACTTCAGGACCCAAAAACGAATTGGTACTGGAACAGCCATTATAATGACGCGATGATGCTGTGGAATAATACTGATCATAATTTTACGTCCGACCATATTGGGGATGAGCAAAAGTTCCGGCTCATTAATCATGGCCACGGGCAGGTGTCCTTCCAGTGCGCAGCCGGTCCTTATGCCGGTAAATATATTCAATCCGTCCAGGGCGGCTGGTATCCCGTCAATTGGGGCTATGGGAATGGCACTTTAAAAATGAAAGAAGAGTCTCTATTCAAGGTAGGCGGCAATTTATTGCCTATCCTTATCATAACGAACTCTGCGCGAGACTTGGATCTGTCCGGCGCCGATTTATCCGGGCTGAACCTGGATAACGCTGACCTTACGAATGCTGTTTTAACAGGGGCGGACTTCTCCAAGGTACAATCCTTCCATAACGCCCAGTTTGTAAATGCCAATCTGCAGCAGGCCAAATTTGATGGCAAGTGCCTGAACGGTGCCAATTTCGCGTATGCCGATTTCAGCGGCACGGATCTAACGAGGATACTGCCTTCACCGTCCCAGCTATCCCATGCCAAGCTGGTCAAAGCCAATCTGAAGGGTGTCGATTTGTCCAAGTCTAATCTGACGTACGCCAATCTGAGCGGCGCGATTTTGGACGGAGCAAACCTGAACGGATCGGATTTGACTGGAGCGGACCTGAGCGGCGCATCTCTTGTGAACACGAAGCTAGAAGGCGCGATTATGCACAATACCCGGTTTGACCATTGTGATCTGACGCAAACTATATTCCAGTATCCACCCGATTTCACAAGAAGCGAGAAGGATCGTACGACCTTCGTTCAAGCAGTGGTACCGTATAAACTTCTCGGAACGGACTGGTCCTATCTGGATCTGTCCGAAGCCAAGATCACCGATATCCCGGAGAGTATAACCTCCTTGAATGCGAATTATACCTTGCTGCCGGATGGATTGGATTTAACCAAGAAAGATCTTCGCGGCGCTTCATTCATCGGCAGCCGGATGTATGAGATTCAGCTCCAGAATGCTAATCTGGAGAAAGCGCAACTCATGCATGCCCGCTTGAAAGGAGCCAAATTGACTAGCGCTAACCTGTCAATGGCTAATTTGGACAGCGCCTACCTCATTTCTGAGAATGCGCCGTCGCCTGGGGATCCGGTCAAGCATGAAGCGGCGGTTGCAGATGACGCATTCCTCATCAACACGAATCTTACAGGATCGTTTTGCGACGGGGTGGACTTCTCGGGCTCGCTGTTCATGACCTATGCCGGTCTCGATCCGGATCTTATTGCGAGCGCCAAGAGTGCCACGATGAATCTGGCCAAATTCAACAAAGCCATATTGATTCAAGCTGAATTCGACAGCGCGCAACTGGCGGGCAGTGATTTCAGCGAAGCCGTACTCGTTAATGCGAGCTTCAAGCAGGCGCAATTGACTCCGGCCACGCAGCCGCCTAACCCGGATGCCAGCTTCTATGAAGCGAACCTGCGCGGGACGGATTGCACCGGTGCCAATATGGATGGTCTTGATATGAGATCTGCGCAAATATCGACCGGGCAGGGCGAATTTACCCAGGTGTACAAGGACTACTACGGAAATCCTATACCCGTTATGCTGTCTTATCCCGCTACGGTACTGGGGAACACAACTTCCGGCACCACATGCCCGGACGGCTCCAAAGGTCCTTGCCACTTGAAGTTGCTGACAGCCTTGTCCAGCGAGGAAAAGTAAATAACAATAGAAGAACCGGCAAAGTAGGGAGGAAGATCAATCCTACTATTGCCGGTTCTTTTTTTGATGCATCTGCGGTTACACATCCATTTTATGGATTTGACTTGGAGCACACTCTAACGGGTATGCTGATCCTGTGCAACTGAGATTCAAGTCAAAAACAAGGGAGGCAGCCAATTGTACATGGTTGACAACAACATGACCTATACCATCGCAGACATTGCCGAGCAAACCGGTCTATCGCCGGATACACTCCGCTATTACGAGAAAATCGGGCTGATACAGCCGCCGGAACGCGGATACAGCGGCCAGCGCAAGTACAGTACCGTGGACTTGGGCAAAATCGTGTTTGTTACCCATCTGAGAAATACGCGCATGCCGCTTAAGAAAGTCCAAGAATATATTGATGCCTATAATCAACAGGATGAACAACAATGTTACGCTCTGCTCGACGAGCACCGGCGGTTGGTTGAAGCGGAAATCGCGGAATGGACGGCCACGCTCGATCTGCTAAAGTACAAGCTGGAGCATTTTCAGGAAATTAAAGACGGCAAGTAACGAAAGGGGAAGATCAACTTGAACACGAATAAATACACTTTTACCCCGCAGGAGCCTCTCCATACCGGTTTCGGCCCGCGGACTACGGCGGTCGAAGCGCTGGGGGACGTCAATCTGGAAGGCAAAGTCGCTATTGTTACAGGGGGGTACTCCGGACTTGGTCTTGAAACTACCCGGGTATTAGCCGCTGCCGGTGCCAAAGTTATCGTACCCGCGCGCACGCCGGAGAAAGCAAAGGCGGCACTTGCCTCCATTCCCGGCGTTGAGCTCGAAACGCTTGATCTGATGGATCCGGCATCAATCGACGACTTTGCTCAGCGTTTTATCCGTTCCGGACGGCCTTTGAACATTCTGGTGAACAGTGCAGGCGTCATGGCTTCGGGAGAAGCCTATGACAGCAGAGGATACGAGCAGCAATTTGCCGTGAATCACCTGGGGCATTTCCAATTAACAGCCAGACTATGGCCCGCACTTAAAGCGGCTAACGGCGCCAGAGTAGTGTCCGTATCCTCCAAAGGCCACCGTCTTGGCGGAATAGACTTTGATGATTTGTTCTTCAAGAACAAACCGTATAGCAAGTGGCCGGCTTACGCGCAAGCCAAAACCGCAAACGCCCTGTTTGCTGTGGAGCTTGACCGCAGAGGCGAAAGCGCCAATGTACGTGCTTATTCCGTTCATCCCGGCAGTATTTTAACGGATTTGTCACGGCATTTATCCGATGATGAACTCCTGGCGATGGGGGCTGTCAATGAACAGGGAGAACGCGGCTACACCAGCTATAATGATGAGCAAAAAACGATTCCGGAAGGCGCTGCAACCATCGTCTGGTGCGCGGTAAGTCCTATGCTTATAGGAAAAGGCGGCGTCTATTGCGAAAATGTGGACATCGCGCGAATGGTTAAGTCCGGTGAGGAAGGCCAACCGAATAAAGCCGGCGTTTCGCCATGGGCGGTTGATCGGGAAGCCGCGGCCAAACTTTGGACCGTGAGCGAACAATTGACGGGAGTAAACTTCGAAATCTAAGCCATTATCATTTATTCAATTCAACAATGAAGCACAAAAAGTTGAAGAGCCGGACAAATCGTCAACTTTATGGATGCGTTACTAAATACGAATAGGCCTAACCATGATAGGCTGAGAATAGAACAGCGAAAAGCAACTGAGGGAATGCAATCCTTCGGTTGCTTTTCGTTATCCTGTCAACGAAATGAAGTGCGGGGAATCGTATTTTGTATAATAATAGTAATAGAGCAATTAATAGCGCTACCATAAATATAGGGAGGGGGGAGCAAATGAAGAAGTTTTCCAGCGTATTCAGGAGCTTCCTGGTGTCTTACATCGTTATTCTTATCATTCCCAGCATAGCCGGTTACATCTCTTATCGCAGCTCTATCTCGGTCACGCAGAAGCTGTCAATCGAGAACAGCGTCATACAGCTGCAGAAAAGCAAAGAGCTGCTTGAGAGGCGGATGGCTGAGGTCGAGGGTTTTACGAGGCAGCTTGCGATTAACCCGGATTTGAATGTGTTAATGAACGAGAAGAGCAACGGGGAACAGACGAATGTATACGGCATTTGGAAAATATTGCGCAGCGTGCTGACGTTCGGGCAGACCAACGATTTTCTGCAGCAATTTTATATTTACCTGGGCAATTACAACGTTATCCTTACGCCTGGCTCCGCCTATGTGAGACCCGAGCATTTCTATGACAGCTTCCGGTATGAGGACCAGTCGCTCGCGGAATGGAAACAATCCATTCTCGGTAAAACGCACCGGAGCGAGATCATGCCCTTGCGCAATTTCAATAACAAAGGAACAATGACCTCGGTCGTCACGTATATGCAATCCTTTCCGCTGGACAGCTTCAGCGGTTCGTCTCCTGCGGTCGCCGTTGTCATGATCGACGAGAAGACGATTACGAACCTATTAACCGGCATCACGGACAAGTATGGAGGCTGGACGCAGATCAGCGATGTGAGCGGCAGGACAATCGCTTCGCTCGGCACGGGCGTGCCGGACATGAAGGTGCTGGCAAAGGATACAACCTTCGACGCAAGCAAAACAAGCCAGTTCTACAATGACGATCTCGTTATCACCATTCACTCGGATACGAACGGCTGGGTGTACCGTTCGGGCATTCCAAGGCATGCCTTGCTCGAATATGCAAATCAGATCAAGTTCATGACCTGGACGTTCACCGGCATCGCAATTGTCGTCGGCCTGCTGGTCGGCCTGCTGCTAGCCTATCGCAACAGCGTTCCGATCCATAAGCTTGTGTCCGTCGTCAAGGAACAGTTCGGAAAAGTCGAGACGACGGAGAGGAATGAATACGACTTCCTGCACGGGAACATCGCAGAGATGATCCGTAGCAGCAATCAGCTGGAATCCGAGCTGCGCCGGCAGCTTCCGCTCATTCGCGACGCGTTCCTGAAAAGGCTCCTCTCCGGGGAACTGCAGTCCCGGGAAGAAATTTTCGCGGCTGCCTCCCAAGCGAATACGGGGATTTACGGTCATTCCGGCTACGTGTGCATTTTGCACGTCCAAGGCTACACGGGCATGGACAGCGTAGAGGTGCTGAACGAGCTGCATGCGGCAAGGCTGCTTCTGAAGCAAGCGCTTCTCGACATTGCAGGCTTTACGCTGACCACCGACTGGGGCGCCGATCGGATCGTTATCGTATTCGCATCGAAGGAAGCGGAAACCGGCAACACGCTGGGGCGCAGCGAGATCGCCGGACTGCTCGAGCAGCTGTCGCGGCATGCGTTCAACGAATACCGCATTTCCTTTACCGCCGCGTTTGGCGCCGCGTTTCAATCGGAAACGGAGGTCAACGTTTCCTACGAACAAGCGAAGCAAACGTTGGATCATGCCCTGCATGCCGATCGTAAAGGGGTCGTCTGGTTTGAAGAAACCAGGCTCGAGAGCGCGACTTATTATTATCCGCTCGACATGGAGCTGCGCTTGATCGGCACGATCCGCGCGGGCGAATCGGAAGAGGCAAGACGTATAGTCCATTCCGTGTTGGCGCTCAACACCGAGCAGCGTGAATTGTCAGTGGAGATGTGGCAGCAGCTTGTTGGTGAGCTGAAGGGAACGCTGCTGAAGCTGCTCGACCAGAAGACGTTCATGGAATCCGGCCTATTCGAGCAGCTTAAGGACCGGATCATCGCGATTCACGCCACAGACAAACGATCGTTTCAGACTGAAATCGAAGATATTGCCGGCGTGATGTGCTCCGTCGTCATCAGCCGCAAGAATGACAGTCATACGCGGATAGTCGAGCAAATCAAAGATTATATATCCGAGTACTTCTCAGATTCCGATCTGACGTTGTACCGGGTAGCGGAAAAGGTGGAGCGGCCGGAAAAATATATTTCCCAGCTGTTCAAGGAAGTGACCGGCACTAATCTATCTGATTATTTGGAGCAGGTACGAATGGAGCATGCTATTGCGCTGCTGCGCGAGAACCGGTACACGGTCGACGAAATTTCTTCCCGCGTCGGCTACAATAGCTCGCATTCTTTCCGCAGAGCGTTTAAACGCGTAACGGGCTTATCGCCAAGTTCCTACCGGCAAACAACAGAGGAATGAAGGGGGGGATGGCATTGAACAACCTTATTCGGATCGGATTGGCCCTGCTGTCCGCTTGCGCCGTTCTTCTGGTCCTTTCTGCTTGCGATGCGACTGATCGCCAAGGCGCTGAGACGAATAAACCGCTTCGCATCAGCGTTTTTGCGCAGCAGGACACAGGCCAGAACCTGAAAACAAACGAGTTCTCTCGTTTGCTGGAACAGAAGTTCAACGTCTCCTTCGATTGGAAAACGATTCCGTACGAAGGGGCGAAGGAGAAGCGGCAAATTTCGCTGGCGAACGGTCATTATCCCGATTCCTATATTTTAACGAGTTATATCGATCAGTTTTCACAAGCAGACGTCGTCCGATACGGCAAGCAGGGCATATTCTACCCGCTCAACGATCTGATAGATCAGTATGCACCTCATATCAAGGCGGCATTCGAGAAAGAGCCTGAGCTGCGCGCGCTGAATACAGCGCCGGATGGCAATATTTATGGCCTAGGGGCATTCAGCGACTGCTTCCACTGCTCGTATCCGTACAAGCTGTGGATGAATGACAAATGGCTTAAGAAGCTCGGGCTCGATCTGCCGAAGACGACAGAGCAATTGCGTGAAGTGCTTCGGGCGTTCAAATACGGAGATCCGAATGGCAACGGCTTGCCGGACGAGATTCCGCTAAGCGGCTCGACTGAAGAGTTTGGCGTACGCGTGCTGCCGTATTTAATGAACGGATTCGTATACGACGACGACCGGACGTATTTAAATGTGGCAGACGGCAAAATCAGCTTGGCGGCGGAGAAGCCCGAATGGCGGGAAGGATTGAAGTATGTCAAATCCTTGTATGACGAGGGACTCATCGACATTGGCGCTTTTACTCAGAATGCAGACGCCTTCCAAAAGCTAGGGGAGAATGCTGAGACGCAAATTTTGGGGGCGGGCATGGCCATGCATCCGGCCATATTCGTCAACACGGGGCCAGGCAACAAGCGCGGGAGCGATTACGCACCTGTTCCCCCGCTTCAAGGACCACATGCATCGTATACGGTATTCTATCCGTCCGGCATTATGCCTGGAGCCAAGTTTGTCATCACGGACAAGGCAAGTCCCGAAGCACGAGTGGCTCTCATTCGAATCGCCGATTATCTTTACACTCCGGAAGGTCAAGCAAATGGGGAAATCGGCAAGGAAGGCATCGATTGGCGAAGGCCGGATCAAGGCGAGCAGGCTCTTGATCCAGAAATTCCTGCCCAGTTCGCCAGCATTACACCGAAAGAAGGAGAGCCGCCGCATAATACGAGATGGAGTGGGATGGGCCATTTCTATATGCCGAAGTCCTATCGGAACAGCTGGGTGCAGGATATGGACATTTTCTCGCCAAACGGATATGAGAGAAGGCTATTTCAAGCTACGAAACGGTATGTAGGACATGAACCGAAGGAGTATTTTCCGATGTGGTCGGTCTGGATTGACGGGGAGAACGCGGATGAAGTGAGCATCCTGCAATCCAACATAAAAAACGAAATCGACCAGAGCGCCATGGAGTTCATCACGGGTCAGCTTGACCTGGAAAAGGACTGGCAGTCGTACGTAGAAAGACTGAAATCTCTTGGATCGGACCGTTATGTCGGCATTATGCAGCAAGCGTACAATCAATGGTTAACGGATAAAAACACAAAATAAGGAATGGAGCCGGCCGCGGCAAACGCGGTCGGCTTTTTTGTGTGGATGCACGGTGCTGTAGGGACCAAATGGCCGTGTGATACGCAATTGTCCCTCTATTTTCGGGAGATTTGTACGCAGAAAGATGCAATTGTACCTACCCCGAAGACCGTAAAATCCCCTATGATCGTCCTGTAGAAAGCGCTCTCATACATCAAGGCACGATTTATTAGGAGGGGATTGTTTTGGAAGCCGCTGGCAAACGTCTCAGCGCAAGAAAGAGTTTTGCTAGACATTGGCAATTGTATCTCGTCGTAGCACCACCGCTTTTGTTCTTCATCATTTTCAAATACTATCCGATGCTGAACGCGGTGCTGGCCTTCAAGGATTATTACGTCACGAAAGGCATCTGGGGAAGTCCGTGGGTCGGATTTGATAATTTCAGAATGTTTTTTGAGAATCCGATGTTCGGCAAAATTGTAAAGAACACGCTTACGCTCAGCTTCTATCTGCTGCTTGCCGGATTCCCGATACCGATCCTGCTGGCGCTGATGCTGAACGAAGTGCGGGCGCAGAGGTTCAAACGCTTCGTGCAGCTCGTTTCTTTCGCACCATACTTCATCTCCACGGTCGTCATGGTGTCGATCATCATGCTCTTCCTGGCGCCTAGGCTTGGATTTGTGAACGTATTCCTGAATCATTTGGGACTCGATTCCGTCAATTTCCTCGGCAGCCCCGGCATGTTCTCATCCATTTACGTCTGGTCTGACATTTGGCAGACTGCCGGCTATTCCGCCGTTATTTATTTGGCCGCACTCTCCGGCGTCGACCCCACGTTATATGAAGCAGCGAAAGTGGATGGCGCCTCACGTTTCCAGAAGATTTGGAACGTCGACCTGCCGGGTATTCTGCCGACGATCTCAATCATTCTGATTCTAAACGTCGGGAACGTCATGGCGATCGGCTTTGAGAAAGTGTACCTGCTCCAAAATCAATTGAATATCGCAAACTCCGAGATTATTGCGACATACGTGTACAAGATCGGCTTACTGAACGCAAACTACAGCTTCGCAACGGCTGTCGGATTGTTCAACTCGGTCATCAATCTCATTTTGTTATTCACGGTTAACGCAATGGCACGTCGGTTATTGAAATCCAGCATCTGGTAATGAAGAGGTGTTTCCATGGCTAATGTAGCGAAAGTAAGAAATAAAATCAGAGAATCTTCGGGCGATAAAGTGTTTTTGACTATCATTTACATCATTCTTGCACTCGTGCTGGTCGCCGTGCTTTACCCGCTGATCTATATCTTTAGCAGCTCGTTCAGCAGCCCTTCCGCCGTATCGGCGGGGCGGGTCTGGCTGTGGCCGGTTGATATATCGCTGAGGGGCTACGAATCATTGTTCAAAAATCCGCAGGTGCTGACTGGTTACGGCAACTCGCTCCTCTACACAGCGGCGGGCACGCTAATCAGCGTCTCGCTGACGATCATGCTGGCGTATCCGCTCTCGCGGACGACCTTCTATGGCAGAAACATGATCATGATGATCATCACGTTCACGATGCTGTTCAGCGGCGGATTGATTCCAACCTATATGGTCGTGAAAAGCTTGGGCCTGATCGACACGAGATGGGCGCTTATTATCCCGAACGCGGTTTGGGTCTGGCAGGTCATCATTGCACGGTCATTCTTCCAGCAATCCATTCCGGCAGAGCTCGTGGAAGCAAGTGAAATGGACGGGTGCAGCGATCTGCGTTTCATCCGCAGCGTCGTACTGTCTTTATCCAAGCCAATCATCGCCGTTCTTATCATCATGTACGCGGTAGGGCAATGGAATGCCTATTTCGACGCGTTGATTTATTTGAAGTCCGCCGACAAATTCCCGCTGCAGCTGATACTGCGCAGCATCATTATTCAAAACAACAGCGGCAGCTCCAACATGGATGCCTTGAAGCAGGTGGAACGCCAGCAGCTGGCAGAGCTCTTGAAATACTCGCTGATTGTCGTCGCAACGCTGCCCGTGCTCATCATCTACCCGTTTGTCCAGCGATATTTCGTCCAAGGGATGCTGGTCGGATCCGTCAAGGGCTGATCCGGCATGACACGGAAAGGGGGGATGCCGCTCGAAGCGCATCAGGAAGTTCAAACCTCTAATCGATTAAAAAGGGAGCGATTGCACGTGTTAAAACAGAGAATGGTAATCCTGCTCGTCACGGTCTTGATGGCCAGCTTCGTCATGTCGGCTTGCTCGAAAAACAACACAAGCAACAATGCGACGAATACGAACACACCGGCCAATTCCGCGTCGACAAACGACAGCAAACCTGCTGCGCCAGTAGATATCAAGCTGTTCGCGGTCCAAGAGCCGAACATCGACCTGGCTACGAACAAATTTACGAAATTCGTGGAAGAGAAATTCAACATCAAGTTCAATTTCGAAGCGATTCCTTCAGATGGCGCAAAAGAAAAGCGCCAAATCTCCTTGGCCAGCGGCGACTTTCCTGATGCCTACATGCTGACGGCCTACATCGATCAATTCTCGCAAGCGGACCTGATTAAGTACGGCAAGCAAGGCGTGCTTATTCCGCTGAACGACCTGATCGACAAGCAGGCGCCAAACATCAAAGCAGCGCTGGATAGCGACGCGGATTTCAAAGCGTTCAGCGTAGCGCCGGACGGCAATATCTACGGGCTGCCTGCGTATTCCCAATGTTTCCACTGCTCGTACCCGAACAAAATGTGGCTGAACACGTCCTGGTTGGAAAAGCTGAATCTGCCACTTCCAAAAACGACCGATGAATTCAAAAAGGTGTTGGAAGCTTTCAAAAACCAGGATCCAAACGGCAATGGCAAGAAAGACGAAGTGCCGCTCAGCGGTTCGACCGAGGATTTCGGCGTACGCATTGTTCCTTACTTGATGAACGCATTCGTCTATGACGACGACCGCAACCATCTGATGATGAAAGACGGCAAAGTCAGCTCTTCGGCAGTAACAGACGAATGGAAACAAGGCTTATCGTACATTAAATCCTTATTTGACGAAGGATTGATTGATCCGGGCGCGTTTACACAAAATGCCGAGGCGTTCAAAAAAATCGGCGAAAACGGCGATGCGCAAATTCTTGGTGCAGGCGCAGGCATGCACCCGGCTATCTTCCTGAACATTGACCAAGGCAACAAAAACTCGAAGGATTATAACCCGCTTCCGCCGCTTGCAGGCCCAAGCGGAGTCTCGCTCGCTACACATGACGGCGGCGGCGTATCTCCGGGCGCGAAGTTTGCAATTACAAGCAATGCAAGTGAAGAAGAGCAAATCGCACTCATTAAATTGGTCGACTACATGTTTACGGATGAAGGTCAAACGAATGGCGCTTCCGGCATGAAGGGCATCGACTGGAGAGATCCAAAGGAAGGCGAGCTTGCTCTCGGAGAAGGCGTCAAGCCGATGGTAGCTCCAATTCCCGTGACGGAAGGCGAAGCACCGCGCAACGCCGGCTGGAGCGGCATGGCTCACTTCTATATGCCAAAAGAATACCGCGACAGCTGGGTACAAGGCACGGACATTTACGATTCGGCGAATTACGAGCGTCGATTGTATCAAGCAACGCTGCTCTACCAAGGGCATGAGCCAAAAGAATTGTTCCCGCTTTGGGCGATCTGGCTGGATTCCAATGATGTCGACGAAGCTACCATGCTCCAAACGAACATCAAAACCTACATTGACGAGAACGCGCTGCAATTCATCACGGGGAACAAGAGCCTCGACAAGGATTGGGACAATTACCTGAAAGGCCTTCAAGATTTGAAGCTCGAACGTTACCTGGAAATCCTGCAAAAAGCGTATGATTCCTCGACATTCAAGAAATAAGCACAATAGTAACCGGGCGGTCCGAATTAGACCGTAAAGCGTTAGTCCGCAGAGAGATTCTGCGGACTTTTGCGTTTTTGTACAGTTCTATACAAAACGATTAATACAGTAATTAACGCGAAATATAGCCCCGTAGTGCTGCTATTCGAAAAATGAACAGTTTCCATGACGGGAGGGATCGTAGACGATGGAGGAGCGGAGAAGGGAAGAAGCGGATCCGCTCCCATTCCAAGTGCGAAGGAGAGATAACAGTGATAAAAACCAAACGGACGGTGACCGGCTTGTTCCTGTCGCTCGTTCTGTTGTCCGCGGCAAGCCCGCTGCCGGGAGCAGCCGCCGCGGCACCACCAGCTGGAGGAAATATGATCTCGGCGGCAGATTACGGCGCAAACGGCCATGACGGACTGGACGACAGGGCAGCGATTCAAGCAGCCGTTGATGCGGCTTCGGCAGGCGATACCGTTCTTATTCCGAAGGGCACGTATCAGTTGTCAGGCACAGTAATGGGCAAGGCTGACGTTTCCATTAGAGGCGAGAAGCGAGATAAAACGATTATTCAATTCACCTCCGAAGCGGATACATACATGTTCTACTTGCATAACGTGACGAACGCAACGGTATCGGACTTGACGCTGGATGCCGGCGACAGTCAGATCGCGATGTCGGCCGTCGTCTCCGAAGGCGGCAGCAATAACAAGATGAAAAATCTCAGGGTTCAGAACTTTATTGCGACGGAGGGCTTTGGTCCGCATGCGCTGTACGTCGTAGGTTCGACTCATGCCAGCATTACGAATAACATTGTCACTAATATTGGAACCGCTTCCATATGGGGAGCAGCTGTTCGCGCAGGCTGGGGTTCTTCAAACGTGCTGGTCGAGAACAACGTAATCGCGGATACGGGCCGCGGCGGTATTCTCGTCAACGATGACAGTCCGGGTGCCGTCATTCGTTCCAACAAAATAACCGGCTCGGGACTGAAGGAACACGGCTTGTCCATTGAGCTGCACACGAATGTAGATAACTCCATCATTGAAGACAACGAGGTCGACTTCTGGATCAGCGCGGTTCGTTCCGACACAGTGGCGGTTCGCCGCAACATCGTGAAGCCGACAGACGGAAGGGTCGGCAGCATTGGCCTTGAGGTCATGGCGGACAACGCGGTGACGACAGACAATATCGTGGACGGCGGCCAGCAGGTCGGCATTCAACAGTCTCCGGGCACGGGCCATCAGCTGTGGGGCTACAATATGGTCAAAAACATGGTCATGTGGGGAATGCAGCTGCAGGGCGAGGGCACGGGTCGAATCGAGCAGTTTCAATATTTCTACAAAAACAGCTTCATTAACACGCAAGAGGGCAATCCTGCCGCGGCGTATCCGGGATATGACGGGAATGGCGTACGCATTCACGGCAGCTCGCAGAACCTGACGTTCGACAGCAACGTCATATCTGGCAACGGGCGCAAAGGCATCGAGTTCACGGGAGCGGCAAGCGTTGACCGGCTGAGCTTCACGAACAATATCATTACGGGCAATAAAGGTGTCGCCGTCGATCCGTATCCGGCTGCCGCGGAACACCTGGAATGGAAAGGGAATGTCGTGCTCCGCAACAGCAGCAATACGCAGCCGTCGTCACGAGGCTTCACTAATCCGAAGCCAACTGCGGATTTCGAAGCGCCAACTCTCGTGCGCCTCGGCGAACCGGTCACGTTTGTGAATAAATCGAAGGACAACGGCTCCATCTCGCATCAACTGTGGGACTTCGGCGCAGGGCTGCCGAGCGCGAGCGCGCAGCCGACCTATGTGTACGACCGGCTCGGCGCGTACCGGGTAACGCTGGTTGTCTGGGATAACGAAGGACGCGCGAGCCTCAAGGAACGCATCGTAATCGTTCGTCCAGGCAAGCCGGATACACAGGCACCGTCGGTTCCAAGCGGTCTGGTCTCGCCACTCCAAACCGATGAATCGATTGCTCTGAGCTGGAACAGGGCAGCGGATAACGTCGGGGTTGTCAGCTACGAGGTGTACGTAGACGGAATACTTGAAGGTTCAACTGCTCCGGGAGAAACGTCATATCTCGTATCCGGGCTGTCGCCGCTCACGACGTACGGGATTACGCTCCGCGCCAGAGATGCTGCGGGCAACTTATCCTCTCCTAGTGCGACCCTGTCGGTTACAACCGAGGCGCCAGACGCTGAACCGCCTAGCAAGCCGGCTGGTCTGGCCGCTGAAGCAAGCGGCTCGACAAGCGTCAGTCTCAGCTGGGCTGCATCGACGGACAATAAAGCAGTTACAGGCTATGAGGTGTATCGGGGCAGCATTCTGATCGGGACAACATCCGATACGGCATTCGAAGCAACGGGCTTGCTGCCGGGAACGTCCAATACGTTCGCGGTGAAGGCGAAGGACGCAGCGGGTAACGTTTCCGAAGCCAGCGATCCGGCCACGGCCGTTCAAGCCGCACCCGCGGGTGACGTGTATTTGAGTGATTATGCCTGGGACATCGGAACAGCCGGCTGGGGCAACATCATGCGTGACAAATCCTCCGATGGCAAGCCGATTACGTTAAACGGCGTTGAATACGCCAAAGGACTGGGCACGCACGCCGCCTCGGAAATTGTCTACACCGTCAGCGGCGCATACGGCCGTTTCCAGGCTGAGGTCGGGGTGGATGATGAGACGTACGGCAACGGGTCGGTCTCCTTCGAGGTATGGCTCGACGGGGAGCTTGCTTACGACAGCGGCGTCATGACCGCAGAATCAGAGACCGCAGCTGTTGATCTGGACATCAGCGGTGCGCAGGTGCTGAAGCTGGTCGTCACAAGCGGCGGCAACGGAAGCGACTGGGATCACGCGGACTGGGGCAATGCACGCATTGTATACGGAAGCGGCGAGTAAAGGCGGATAGCCATTGCTAAGTGACGGTTGGGCAAGAGGCCGTGCAATGCAAGCGGCCTCTTGCATCCTTGTTATTTATTGAAGGGAGGTGAGGCATGGTACATACCAGCAAGCGCCAGAGATTGGAACTTCTTTGCGGGTAAGCCGGAATCGAATGTATACCACTATTCCAATGAAGAAAGCGAGAGTGAACTCATGAAACTAGCGAAGTCACTAAGGACTTCCAAGACGAACAAAAAAATCATCAGTCTGTTATGCACGACAGCCCTGCTGCTTCCCGTCATACCGGCAATGCCTGCCTATGCGGCATCTTTGAACGTTACGTCTTACGGTGCAAACGGCACCGACACGGGCGATGACAGCGCGGCTTTCCAAGCTGCCGTTAATGCGGCTTCGAGCGGCGACACCGTATTTATCCCGAACGGAACGTATTACCTGGGCAGCACGGTGAGCGGCAAGTCCGGCGTCAAAATTACGGGCCAAAGCCGGGACAACACCATTATCGAATACAATTCCACAACGGCAAATACGTTCTTCTCGCTCTACAACTTGTCCGGCGCCGAAGTGTCCTCGATGACGCTCGACGCTAACAACAGCACAGTTCCGCAATCCGCGGTTGTCTCGGAGAACGGCAGCGGCAACAAAATGCTGAATCTCAAGGTCAAAGATTTCGGCATGTCGTCCGGCTTCGGCCCGTTCGCGCTGTATGGAATCAACACGGATAATCTGACGATCAAAGACAACGTGGTCACGAGCATTGGCGTCAATTCGGACTGGGGCGGCGGCGTACGCGTAGGCTGGGGCTCGGATCATTCCCTGATCGAAAATAACTACGTCGCGGATACGGGACGCGGCGGCATCTTCGTTAATGACGACAGCCCTTATGCAGTCGTCCGTGGTAATACGGTCACAGGCACCGGCCAGCAGATGGAAGGTCTCGGCATTGAGCTACATACCAACGTCGATTATTCCCTGGTCGAGAACAATACGGTCGACCACTGGATCAGCACGGTGCGTTCCGCGTATATCGCGGTCCGCAACAACTATGTCGGCTCAAGCACGACGGTGGGCAACATGGGCCTCGAAGTGATGGTCGACCACGGCGTCACATCCGGCAACCTCGTTGACGGCGGCCAACAGGTCGGCATGCAGCAGTCACCGGGTACCGGATACCAGCTCTGGAACTACAACACGGTCCAGAACATGGTCATGTGGGGGATGCAGCTGCAAGGCGAAGGCACGGGACAGACGGAGCAGTTCCAATACTTCTACAAAAACACGTTCAAAAACGGAGCCTCCGGTAATCCGGCTGCAGCTTATCCGGGCTATGACGGCAACGCAATCCGCATTCACGGCAATACGCAAAACATTACGTTCGACAGCAATACGATTACAAACAACGGACGCAAAGCGATTGAAATTACGACCGCTGGCGGAACCGATCGCCTCAGCTTTATCAACAACACGATCACCAACAACGGCGGTCCGTCAATCGATCAGTATCCGTCCTCCGCGTCGAATCTGGAGTGGAGCAACAATACGGTCAGCGGCAACGGCACGAACACGCAGCTTACAAGCAGAGGCTTCAGCGATCCGAAGCCGGTCGCGAACTTCACGGCTCCTCTGACTGTGCAGCTTGGGCAATCCGTGACATTCACGAACACGTCGACCGATAACGGCACAATCGTTGAGAATCTGTGGGATCTCGGCGAAGGTCTTCCTGTTACGACTGCCAGCCCAACGTATACGTACCAGAAGCCGGGCACGTATCAAGTTATTCTCGGCGTCTGGGATAACGGCGGCCGCGCCAGCGTGAAGGAGCAGACGATTACGGTTATCGCGGGACCTCCGGATACAACGGCTCCAACAACGCCGACGAATTTGACGTCCCCATCGAAGACCGATACAAGCGTTACACTGACTTGGACGGCTTCAACAGACAATATCGGCATTGCCGGTTATGATGTCTACAAAGACGGCGTACTAGCCGGATCGACAGTAGGTTCGACGACAACTTCGTTTACGGTGAGCGGTCTGACCTCGAATACGGCTTACAGCTTTACGGTGAGAGCGAAGGACGCCTCCGGCAACACATCTTCGCAGAGCAGCGCGATCAGCGTCACGACAAGCTCGATTCCGACGCCGGTATGGGTGCCGTGCGCGGGCGAGAACAACCAGTGCAGCTTCACGGGCACGAAGGAAGTTCGCTACGGCGCTGCGGGCAGTTATAATTACGGCACGTACACGAACGGAGTTATGTGCAGCAACAACACTTTTGGCGATCCGGCACCGGGTCAATATAAGTCGTGTGATGTGAACATGGCGGTCGGCGGCGGAGGCGGCGATACGCAAGCTCCTGCCGCTCCTGCGGGACTGACGTCTCCAGCGAAGACGTCGACCAGCGTCAATCTGTCTTGGAGCGCCTCGACGGACAACGTCGGAGTGACGGGTTATGAGATTTACAATGGCGGGACCCTTGCCGGTTCAACTACCGGTGCAACTTCGTTTAATGTAACGGGTCTGTCGCCGAGCACGGCGTACAGCTTCACGGTGAAGGCGAAGGATGCAGCGGGGAACGTTTCTGCAGCCAGCTCCGCACTGAGCGTAACGACAAATGCGGCGGCGGGTGATACGCAAGCTCCTACGGCTCCAGCAGGACTTTCGTCGCCATCCAAAACGTCAACCAGCGTCAGCCTGTCCTGGACGGCTTCGACGGACAATGTTGGCGTAACCGGATATGATGTATATAACGGTTCAACGCTTGCAGGTTCGACTACCGGAGCGACTTCGTTCAACGTAACGGGTCTGTCGCCAAGCACGGCATACAGCTTCACGGTGAAGGCGAAGGACGCAGCGGGCAATGTTTCAGCGGCCAGCACCGCGCTGAGCGTGACGACAAATGCATCAGGCGGCACGACGCCTACAGGCACAATTACGCGCGAATACTGGACGAATATAACGGGCAGCACGATTGCCAGCATCCCGACCGGAACAGCTCCGACGGGCACCAGCTCGCTGACGAGCTTCCAGGCTCCGTCGAACTGGGGCGACAATTACGGCACGCGCATCCGCGGCTATATCGTACCTTCGGTCTCAGGCACTTATCAGTTCTCAATCGCGGGTGATAACAACAGCGTGTTGTACCTCAGCACAGATGCTAATCCTGCGAACAAAGTACAGATCGGGGAAGTCGTCGACTGGGTGAACGAGCTGAGCTGGACCCAAAATACGGGCCAACAGTCCGGTCAGATTACTCTGACAGCCGGCCAGCGCTACTACGTCGAGGTGCTTCACAAGGAAGAGGGCGGCGGCGATCATCTCGCAGTTGGCTGGAAGACGCCGGGCAGTTCTGCGTATTCCGTCATCGGGGGTACTAATCTGGCACCGATTCAGTAAGAAGAGGTTTGCGAGGACCGCGAGCGGCGAAAGCTGCTTGCGGTTTCTTTTTGTGCCGGGGTTCCCCGGCTTACTCTGCTTTGACCAGCTTTCTTTTCGCCGATGTTACGATCCACAGGCATAATGGAATGGCTATCGCGCAGACGGGAATCACGATGGTTTCCCATAATCTCTGAAGCACCATAATCGTTTCTTCGTTGGGAATCCACATCCCAATGGTAAAGATGACAGGAGCGCTGAACCAGATCAGACGCCTCCATGACTTGATCCGGAAACACTGCGCCATTTCATAGCTGGTAATGAACAAATACAGCGAGATTTTCGCGAACACTCCAAATATCCAAATAAAGATGACGAGAATATCCAGGTTCTGAATGAAGTTTAAGATGTTGATCGACCGGACCATCATAAAGTAGGGGAATCTGAGTTCCTTGGCCACCTCCGGACCAAAAACCAGCAGCACCATGACCGTTGCCATCGTGACCATAATTCCGGTATACCCGACGCTCATCATAGACTTCCCCAGTATGTGCTTGGAACTAGATATAAACGACAACAGGACCAGCAGCATAAACGATTCACCCAGAAAAGAAGCCGGAGCCAAGGAGGCCTTGACAATCTCAGTCAGGCTCGCATCGCCGATTACCGGCAACAAATCACTCCACTTCGTGTTCCATGCATTAAGCAGGAAGCTGATCAGCAGCGTAATTATGGTTACAGGTCCCGCTATTTCGCAAAAGCGTCCAATTCCCGTAATCCCGCTTGTACCCGTTAAATAGACGGCAGCTCCAACAATCATCGCCATCAATAACCATACCGGCGTTCGATCCAGCAGCACGAGATGAATGAAGTCCGCAAACGAACGGAGCACGTCCCCCGATAAAATAAACCAGGCCGCAAAATAGGGGATGGTGACCAATTTGCCAAGCCATGACCCAAGCAGCTCTTGACTGAATTGAGCCAGGCTCCGGCCGGGATGAAGCATCCCGACTCTAACGACTAGATAGGTGATGGCCACGCCCAGAACGCATGACAAGAGCATGGACAGCCAAGCATCTTGCTGGGCTATTTCCACGGCAGGCGAGATGCGCAGCCAGACAGCCATCACTACTTCCACCGTTCCAACGATCCAGAATAATTGCCACCCCGTTATTTTCATATCCACGGTCCTTTCCTGTGCACCTGTTGTCACTCATATCGAAGAATTCGTTTGTCCCGGATCCTTGTACCGAAGGTGTACCTCCACCGTAATCGGAATATGAATGAAAGTATCGTTCCAGTTCTTCTTTAACGATTTCCATTCACGGGGATATTTGCGATGAACAATTTCGCCGATCCCGAGAAAATCTACCTTGTATTGCTCCTGGGCTTTATGAATCAGCTTAACGACAGCCTGCTCCGCATCTCGGCTCAACATGCTTTGAATGGTCTTGAGGTCCTTGGCGCTGGAAGGATCCAGCGAAGAATTGTTTTCCACAAGGTTACCGGAGCCGTTTAATTGGATATGCACGCGCATGCCGTGCAAGTCCTTGTTCACTGAAATGTGCTTACGGAGTGACATGACTCTTAAGCTGATGGTGCCATTGCTTTGGCTCTCAGAGGATGTTACGGTAAGCGTTTTTTGTCTTCCAATAATCCAATTTGCATAATATGACTCGTCAGGTTTCAAAAATCCGGTTAAGTGAAGTTCATGCTCCTTATCCAGTATCGCAGCCCCTGAATAGATGAATTTCTTGGTGGATGGAAGGATACTGATGGCTGGCAACAATTCGCCTCCGCCTTTGGATAACGAGTCACACAAAAATTCCCTATAGTTATAGGGCTTCATCCCGAGTGCCATCTGAACGCTGACCAGGGTCGTACTGATTAAAGGATCGAAGGTGGGCTCTGTGGCCAGGATATCCTTGGCTGTACCGTCTTTAACGATCCAAATCACGGATCTCATCTCCGATTTCGGGTTGCGCACGATCATATCCAAATATTTAAGCATTCCATTTCCCGCTATTCCTTGCTCCGCCAATCGCTGGCCGATCAGAATCGTCTGGCGATGGGCGTAAAACAAGGTACGGGAGAGCTGTGCCTGCAGATTCTGTCCCGCATCCATAAAATTTTTGCCGGTTGCACTGACGACCTCAAAGCTTCTTTTTTTATTTGTACCGGTATCCGGACCTCCCAAACCGGCTGGAATGGCAATCTGGGAGCTGACTTCCAGCCGTCCGTCCTCGCTCGCGTCCAGCCCTCCGCCGATCACAATCGCCAGTTGGTTAGTCTCCTTCAGATTCCAGCAGCCGCTGATTGCCGCAGTCAAGATTAATAAGCAAATGGTGATCATTGTTTTCTTCATTAATCGATCCCGCCTTAACATTCTAGCTCATGCGCTTTCTGGGTCTTCTCAGAAAAATATTTTTCAGCTTGCTGTTCCTCGTCGGGGCGAGGGGCTCAAGATATGGCGTGCCCAGCGGATTTAATTGAATCAGGTGGGAGAGAATCATAATCAACCCTATGGCCACACCAAACAGACCAAATAATCCGGACAGAATCAGCAGAGGAAACCTCAGCATTCTTAGGGGATAACCGAAACGGTAACGCGGAATAACAAACGAAGAAATGCCGGCCGCAGATACGACGATTACGATTGGCGCCGAAATAATTCCTGCCTGAACGGCGGCTTGACCGATTACCAATGCTCCCACGATACTGACGAGCGGACCGATTTGCTGCGGAAGGCGAATCCCGGCTTCCCTTAATCCTTCAAACATGAATTCCATCATGAACACCTCAATGACCGTCGGGAAAGGGGAATGCTCCCTAAGACCCGTAATGCTCATCATGAGCTTCGGCGGCATCATTTCGGGATGATACGTCGTCAGCGCGATATAAACGGATGGAAAGAGAATAGAGAACAAGGCGAACAAATAACGGATCCACCGGTTCATGGTTACATACAAAAAACGTTCGTAGTAATCGTCGGGAGCCTGAAGGCCGTCCCAGAACGTCATGGGTACGACAAGAACGATAGGAGTTCCGTTAACAAAGACGGCTATTCTCCCTTCCATCAGTCCCGCGGATACGACATCGGCCCGCTCGGTACTTGTCATTTGCGGGAACGGCGAATAGCTGGAATCTTCTATATATTCTTCAATATAGCCCGATTCCAGGACACCTTGGATATCGATAGCCTTAATTCTTGTCCTCACTTCATCAACCAAGGAGGGAGTTGCAAGACCTTCGATATAGGCGAGAACGACCTCAGTTTTCGTTAATTTGCCGACTTGATTCGATTCCATCTTCAGATCCGGCGTCACGATAATCCGCCTGAGCATGGTCGTATTCGTCCGCAGCTGCTCGGTAAAGCTTTCACGGGTGCCGCGCAGGGAGGCTTCGGTTGAAGGCTCCTCAATAGACCTTGTTTCAAACCGTGAGACATCAGCCAGAAGAAGGGAGGTCTCGCCCTCCGCAAGAAACGCTACGCTTCCTTTTAAGATAAGGTCAACGGCTTCTTCGAATGCGGATACTCTCTTGGTCTGAAGAGCCGCAACAAGCTCCTGATCACACATTTGGGCCAAGGTATCCAGTGCCCCGAGTCCTTGAGGAACTCCTTCATAGAGCAAGGGTTTAAGTATGCTGGACTGAATAAGATCCTTATCGATCATACCGTCGACGTACACGAGCAGAAGCTTGGTTTCATCGTGCAGAGTCAAGCGTCGGAAGACCACATCTGAACAATGCTCAAAAATGGCTGTGAGCGTTTGTTCGTTTTCTTTAAGGTTAGGACTAACCTTTCGGTCAGAATACACTTGTGAAGTGGTGCGTTCATTTGATAGCATCGGGAATTATAAGCACCTGCCGCTGGAAATGTTTTGTGTTTCTTGATACTATACCCAAACGACAATGAGGCTATTAAAAACGGAACGATTTTGCTCCCCCCTGAAGATCAATCGCATGATTCTGCCGTGAGTCACACATAAATATTTATCTATGAAGGACACCTTCCATCAGGGACGGTGTCCTTTCTGTTTTGCAATAGTGAGTGCAAATTTTCATAGAGTTGCTGGTGTAATGCCTCAATCGTTCCACCTATCAACTGTATACGCTAGTAAGTATGAAGATTTAGAAGCTTCACATGGATGAGGAGGATGGAGGAGCGATGAAGATTATCGTAAACGAGAAGGAACTGAAGGAGTATTTTGACGGGCTGGCTCGTCTGTTGCAGCAGAACGCAGCACAGCCGCCGGCATCGGATCCGCTTGATGCGTCAACGCTCTTAGCAGAGCTGCGTCAGACAATTCGAGAGGAATTGACATTGATTGGGCTTGAGGGACAACGCGATGTCGGAGCATACAGCTTAAAAAAACTTAAGCAAGTCTTTGAGCCCTATACAGGCAAACCGGCCGAGCTCTTAACTCCTGCCGGTACAGTCGAAGGAACCATTACGAAGGTGGGCGGCGATTGTTTGGTTATGCGTGAGCATGGAGGGTCGAGTGTCATGGTGCCGCTGGAACAGCTGGTCGCCTTTCAATTAACAGGAAAGCAGGTGGAACAATGATTGAAGAATTGCAATCACTCGTGAACAAGGAGGTTCAGATTGCAAGCGCCCTGGAAACGATCAGCGGTACGCTTGTGTCGGTAGACGGCACAGCGGTAACGCTCCGCACATCTGAGGTTTTCGGCTATGAGAGCGGAAGCTATGCGATTATTCAGCTGCGCTTCATTTCTTATATTCGGCTGCTGTAATAGAGAAGAAGGGAGGGGAAACAATTGTCGTTACAACGCGTGCCAGGACTTGTCAGCATTGTCATCACCGTCTATAACAAGCTTCCCTATTTGAAGGATTGCTTGACAAGCCTGCTCAATCAGACCTATTCGAGCTGGGAGCTCATTCTCATCGACGATGCATCCACGGACGGGTCATACGAATATGTCATCAATTGGCTTAACAGCAACGAGCCTTACTTCAGCGGAGGCAAAGGTATCTATACGCTGCGGCTGCCGCGCAATACAGGCTATGCCGGCGCCATTACGGCCGGGATGTATTTAGCCAAGGGAGAGTTTATCGCCATTCAAGATGCAGACGATTTATCCCATCCCGAGCGGCTTGCAAAGCAGGTCCGCTATCTGAACAATAATCCGCAGATCGATCTGCTCGGTACGAACTACGAAGTGTTCGAGGACGGACAACCGGACCGCCGGATGCCGGTGCATTGGCTCAAATACGGCGATCAGATCGGGAAGATCTACGCAAAAGGCGGGCATTGCATTTGCCATGGAACGGCGATGTTCCGAGGAAACGTGTTTGATCGGATCGGCGGACATACAAGACGTATTGAAGGCGCGGAGGATTACGAATTTATTGTGAAAGTGATCAATTCGGGAGCAAGGAACGTGGAAAATTTGCGGGAGGTGCTGTATTACTATCGCAAGCATCCGAAGCAACGCTCACGCCAATACTTCGGCAAATCGAAGAAGGAGCATGATTATGACACGTAATCGGATTCGGCTGCTGATGGTAATGGATAGCTTGTCTGTCGGCGGTACGGAAACCTATGTGCTGAGCCTCGTGAAAGCTTTCCCTTCGCTTGGTGTCATGCCTGTGTATGCGGGCGGAACCGGCGTGATGTACGAAGCTTATGTCCGTGCAGGGTGTCCGATTCACCGCGTGGGGCTGACGGCGGAGCAGCTGTTGGACCCCGTACACCAGAAGAAAGCGGAATACACGCTTGCGCAAATTATGCGCAGCAGGAAAATCGATTTGGTGCATATTCACCAAATGCCGTCCGGGCTATACGCAGCGAAAGCGGCAAGGAAGCTGGGGATCCCGGTTGTGTTCACGGTGCATGGCGCTTATTACCCGCCAGAGCAGCTTCAGCAGATGAAGGCTGCCGGCTGCACTTTCGTAAGTGTTAGTCTTCCGGTACAAGCTTATTTGGATGGTCAGGGCATTCCGTCACATCTGATCGCCAACGGCATTGATTTCCAGCAGTATCGCTCCGAATCATCCGCCGCGCTGCGCGCCGGTCTTCACATTCCGGAAGGGGAAAAGGTAGTGGTCTATGCGTCCCGTCTGGCGTGGGACAAGGCGGCGGTATGCGCGATGGTAGTGAGGGCGGCACGCAACATTCGCTTAAGCGGAACGCTTCCTCTCCACGTTATCATTGCAGGTTCAGGCAACCAGGCAGCCGTCATTGCCGAGCTGGTAGAGACGGTGAACCTTGAATGCCAATCGCCATTCGTCCATCTGGTCGGTAATCAAATGCAAATGCACGATTACTATAATCTGGGAGATCTTGTTGTCGGGACTGGACGAGTTGCGCTGGAGGCGATGGCGTGCGGAAAACCCGTGCTGGCTATTGGCAATCACGGATATTTTGGTTTAGTGGATGAGCCTTTTTTTGACGAGGCTTGGCAGTATTATTTCGGCGACCATAACTCCAAGGAGCGACCCAGCGAGCAGCGGATCGGGGAAGCAATCAGCGAAGCGCTCGCTTCCGCAGATACGCTGGAGGAGACGGGCCGGCAAGGGCAAGCATGGGCTCGGGCGAATTTTCATATCCGGGACAAAGCGCTTCAGATGAAGCAGCTTTATAACTCCTTGCTTATGAAGAATGGATAGGAACGGAGTGATTGTGACAAATGCGAAAGGTATTGTATTTAGGGTGGATTGGCTTCAACAACCTTGGGGATGAGTGGATGTGGGAAATGTTCAAGGATATGGCGGATGCACATCTGAAGGAGGAGGAGTATCATGTTATCCCTTCGCTTCCGCAAGTGGAATGGAAGAAAGTAAGCCAGTACGATACGATTGTTCTCGGCGGCGGATCGCTAATCGTACCGGGGTATGTCGATCTTGTTCATGAGGCGCTGGAGCTCGGGAAAAAAATAATCGTCTGGGGCAGCGGTCATGACCGGCTTCATAAATGGGCGCCGTCGCCGGACGGGCAGCTCATACCGGAGGCAGCAAAAGAAAGTGCGCCATATTGCCTGAAGCTGAAGGCTGTGCTGGAGAATAGTGCTTATTGCGGGGTCCGAGGGCCATGGACGATAGATTATATGGAATCGCTTGGCGCCTTGCCGAAACAGATTGCCATCAGTGGAGATTCCGCGATGCTGATGAACGCTCTGAACCCAGAATCTGCACGGCAGCCAGAGGGAATAGTCCGAGGAAAGCACCGGACGATCGGCGTCAATTGGGGTACCTCTTATAACCGGATTTACGGCGGTACTGAGGAACAGGTGGAGGATCAGCTCGCTGAAACTGGCCGCTCCCTGCTTGCTCTTGGGTACAAGCTTCATTTGTATTCGGTCTGGGGTCCTGACAAAGAGGCGCTGACAAGGCTGTACCGCAAGCTTGGGCATGATGAGCGCGTGACGTTTGATCCCAAGGTATATTCTGCAGCGGATTACGTGCAGCTGCTGGACGGGTTCGAAGCGACTATAAACTTCAAGCTGCATGCCAATCTATTATCAGCTGCGGCGAACGTTCCATTTGTCTGCATCGGTTACCGGTTCAAAAGCTTCGATCTGATGCATGGCCTGGACTTGGCCGATTGGATTGTTGCCTCGGATGACCCTCAATTAGCCGTAAAGTTGCTGGAGAAAGTTCAAGCTGCAGCGGCTTGGCGGGAGGGTTTTATCAGCAAGCTGGAGGTGGGGCGGCAGACTGCTTATCAGTCGCTCGTTACACCGTTTCGGGAGCGATTATTCTAACGGCATACGTTTTTTTATCCATTTTAAGAAATATTTAATATTTAACCGCATCTTTTCTTAAAGAGTTTTCCTTACTCTATGGTAAAAGGGCTAAGCCTTTTGAAACACGCAATCGGAGAGGGAGAAGGGTTTCTCTATGGACAGGAAAGTGAAGATTGCTATCTTACGGAAATACGAGTCCTATTGCTATCAAATCTGCTCTTATCTTATACAGCGCGAGCCGCTTGCTTCCCGGGCGGCGGAGGCTGCTTTGCTGAATGCCGCCGGCGATGTTTTCTTTTTTACGGATACCGACGAAACGCGGAGGAAGAAGATTCTCCAGACAAGTATCCGCACGTCGCTGTTGTGGGTTTCTCAATCGTCCGGATCCGAAGTCACAGATCAGAGCGTTATATCGTGAGCTTAAGAATGGGAGTTGCTATCAGCAGCTCCTTTTTTAATGGTCAGAAATCCCCCTTTGGCATGTGCAACTAACTCGATCGTCATACGTCTAAATACTGGAAGGGCTGGGCAGGAATATCAAGGTCGCTTCCAGAATAATAGTATTCGATGCAGGTTTCGGGAAAGACGTAATAGCAAGACTACAAGGCGTAGGTGATCATTCTTGTTTCTCTTTGATTACATCGTGAATCTCTCGATTTTTTCACTCTTGGTTAGTGCACCTTTAGTGATCCGTTCGTTTATCAATCTGAGGCCGCTTAAGCATCCGCTGATTTGGAGTGGTTTATATGCGGGCGTCGTTTCGTTCATCCTCGTTTTATTAGCCGTGAAGCAGCAAGGCTATGTGTACGATATCCGTTATGCTCCCGTCATTTTGATGTTTGCTTATCTTGGCCCCGTTCCGGGCTTAATCACCGGCCTTTTTGCCTTGTCCATCCGGTTGCTTACAAGCGGAAACTGGTTCCCCGCCATAGGCGGCTGGGCCTTCATTATGGTGATCTTTTCCCTTTTGCACGTGTATTTCTCCCGCCGGCAGCTGCCTCTCTTTAAGAGAAGCCTGGCGTTGTCGGGTGCTTATATTGTTCTTTACATGTGTATCGTATTTACATTTCGCATCCTGGTGAACGAGCCGCTCTTCCATCTGCAATATTTATTGTTCGTCCTATTAGGAGTCCTGTTAGGCGGGCTGCTGATCGAGTCCCATGAACGTCTGCGCCGGACCATTGCCGAACGCAACGAAATGGAATTGTCCCTCTCCACAAGCGAGTATCAATATCGGCTTATCGCCGAAAATACGTCCGACCTTATCGTGGTAATGGATCCGGATCACTCGGTACGGTATTTTTCTCCGTCTCATGCATTCGTGTTAGGATATCCCGATATGGTAAAGGATCGCAAAGAGCTGGACCGGATCATAAGCCCTGATGACATGACGGTGTTTAACCAAACCGTGAGAAAGATTTTGGAGCAGAAGACATCGCGTTCGATGGAAATTCGGTTCCGCCATCAAGACGGTCGTTTGATCCCGTTTGATTCCCTATGCAAACCGGTCGAAGGGAAAGGGGGGCGGATCGAGCATATCGTTATCATCAGCCGTGACATCTCCGAGCGTAAAAAAGCGGAGGAGTTTCTTTTACAATCCGAGAAACTGTCCATTGTCGGGGAATTGGCGGCGGGCGTAGCTCATGAAATCCGTAATCCGCTGACTACCATCAAAGGGTTTCTCCAATTATATAAGCTGGAGAACCCTAGAATAAAGTACGGCGATTTGCTCCAGGACGAATTGGAACGCATTGAAATCATTACGAGCGAGCTTCTCTCGATGGCCAAGCCGCAGGCCACAGCATATACCCTCACGAACGTCAAAGACGTTATCGAACAGACGCTCGAGTTTTTGACGCCGCAAAGTTTATTAAACAATATCGAGTTCAAACGCGACTATCATGGGGAGTATTTCCCGGTTGCATGCGTGAAAAATCAAATAAAGCAGGTCTTTCTCAATATCTTAAAGAATGCGATTGAATCTATGCCAGGCGGCGGAGAAATTCAAATCAGCCTGCAATTGGAGGCAAGCGGGGAATGCCTTATTTCCATACAAGATCAAGGCTGCGGTATTCCGGAGGAGCACCTTCACCGTTTGGGACAGCCTTTCTATAGTTTGAAAGAAAAGGGGACGGGACTTGGTCTCATGATCAGTCATAAAATCATTAAGCAGTATCATGGCCAAATCGTCTATCAAAGCAAGGTAGGCGTAGGCACTCGCATTGAAATCAGGCTTCCGATCAGCGGTATAGAGAACTTAAACTGACTATGACGGATAGATAAATTTGGAGGTGCATTCATGATATTGGAAGTCATCGCAACCTGCATGGACGATGCTTTGACGGCGGAGGCGCATGGAGCGGACCGTCTTGAGCTCATAACAGCTATTACGGAAGGTGGTTTAACTCCTGGAATCGGGCTGGTTGAACAGGTGGTTCGTACTGTCCGTATTCCGGTTTTTGTGATGGTACGTCCGCACAGCCGTTCATTCGTATACGCAGAGCACGATATCGATACCATGGCATTGGAAATAAAGGCGATTGTAAAAGCCGGCGCGGACGGCATTGTGCTGGGCGCTTTAACGCCGGAAGGGAAAATCGACGAGCGGGCGCTGGAGCGGCTGCTGCCGCTGACGGGCGGCTTGCAAGTGACGTTCCACCGCGCTTTCGACGAGCTGGCAGACCAGCATGAAGGGTTGCAGACGCTGATGAAGTATCCTCAAATTACGCGCGTGCTGACTTCCGCCGGGCCGCGGCCGGCGGTCGAATCTGCCAAGGAGATGGCGCGGCTTGTCACCGCGGCAGGCGAAGGCAAACTCACGATTTTGGCCGGCAGCGGTCTTACAACGGAAGGCATCGCCGGTTTTATTCAGGAAACGGGAGTAAAGGAAGTGCATTTTGGATCGGCTGTTCGTTACGGCAAATCCAACTTGTCGCCAATTGATCCGTCGGTGCTTCGTAAGCTTGCGGACAACGTGCACAGCGTGAGACACGCAGGGAAATAGGGAAATGGACTATTATTTGACGGTAGCTGGATGGAAAATCGGCTGCCGTTTTTTATTGAGGGTCTTGTCTTCCTTGTATATCACCAATCAGCGAGCCATAGTCTTTACTGCCGAACATCCGTTTGGTATAGTCGACTTAATACGAAATTATGATCGGTTAATGGTGAGGAGAGCAATATGACGACAACCGTGAAATTATCCGTGCGGGCACTGGTCGAGTACGCGTATCGCAGCGGGGATATCGAAACCGGCTTCAGATCTGCCACTTCGCTTACGGAAGGGACGAGGACGCATCAGCAGATTCAAAAGCAATATGGCGAGCAGGATGCTAAAGAGGTCTACGTATCGGCAGAGATTGCTTGCGAGGACCTGCTGTTTGTCATCGACGGCCGTTGCGACGGACTGCTTCAAACGGATCAAGGGCTGACCGTCGACGAAATCAAGTCCTTTTCCGGGCGGTTACCTTCCCTTATGGAGGAAACGTACCCCGTTCACTGGGCGCAGGCACAGTGCTATGCCTACATGGTCGCGAAAGATCGAGAGCTTGAATCGATGTGCGTTCAGCTGACTTACGTGCAAGTGGACAGCGGGGAGAGCCGCCAATTCGTACGTACGATGACAATGACGGAACTCGAGCAGTTCCTTCATGAAATGGTTACCCGGTATTATCCTTACGCCTCGATGAAGAGCCGGCATGTTGAGAGACGAGATGCCAGTATCAAGCAACTGGGTTTCCCGTTTCAGTCATACAGGGAAGGACAGCGCAAGCTGGCGGCTTCCGTGTACCATACGATAGCGGACAAGCGCAAGCTGTTCGCGAAGGCCCCGACGGGCATTGGCAAGACGATGTCGACGCTGTTTCCGGCGGTGAAGGCGATCGGAGAGGGACTGCTGCAGCGGATCTTTTATTTGACGGCCCGGACGACGACGCGCACAGCCGCGGAAGAGGCGCTTGAGATGCTGCGAGAAGGCGGGCTCCAGCTGCATGCCGTTACGCTTACGGCAAAGGATAAGGTTTGTTTTAAGGATGAAGTACGCTGCACGGCCGAGTTCTGCGAATATGCAAAAGGCTATTACGACCGCGTCGGCGGCGCGCTTCTTGACATGCTTGGCCATGAGACGAGAATGACACGCGATGTCATCGAACGTTATGCCCGCAAGCATCAAGTCTGCCCGTTCGAATTCTCGCTTGATGCCGCCTATGCGGCGGATGCGGTTGTCTGCGACTACAATTATATCTTTGATCCCCGCGTCAACCTGAAGCGGCTCTTTGAGGAGCAGAAGCGGCAAACGGCGCTGCTTGTTGACGAAGCGCATAACCTCGTTGACCGGGCGCGCGAGATGTATTCGGCAGAGCTCCGAAAGGCTGATTTTCTCGAGCTGCAGCGCGCAAGCAAAAACGTCCGCCCGCTTGTGCACCAATCGGCAAAGGCGGTGAATCATTACTTCATCGCACTGCGCAAATCAATCGGCGAAGACGCGGATGGCGAAGCCGTGGAGCGCGAACTTCCTGAGCAGCTGCTTGATCTGCTTGAATCGCTTGTTAGCGCTGCGGAACAACAGCTGATAACGGGAGACACCGATGCGCTGCTGTCGGACGTCTATTTCGGCTGCCAGCATTTTTTGCGTATTGCCAAGCTGTACGATGAGCGATACGTCACCTATATCGAAAAGGAGAGGAACGACGTTCGGATCAAGTTGTTTTGTCTCGATCCGTCGCATTTGCTGCGGCAATATGCCAAAGGCTACCGGGCGCAAATCCTGTTTTCCGCAACGCTGTCGCCGCTTCCCTATTTCAGAGACATGCTGGGCGGAGATGCTGAAACAGATTACACCGTTGTCATCCCGTCGCCGTTCTCGCCGGAGCAGCTGGATGTCCGAATCGAACGGTTGTCAACCCGCTATCAGGACCGCGAGCGGACGATGAATCAGGTTGCCGGTTTGCTGCGCGGGATGGCCGGCCGGCATCAAGGGAACATTTTCGTGTTTTTCCCGTCTTACGCTTATATGAACGGCGTGTATGAACGGTTTATGGATCAGGGGCTGGAAGAACATGAACCAAGGGATAAAGAGGTTCGCACACTCATCCAAAGGTCGAATATGTCGGAGGAGGAGCGTGAGGCATTTTTGGCCGCCTTCGCACCGGGGAATAGAGACACGCTTGTCGGGTTCGCCGTCATGGGCGGCATTTTCTCGGAGGGCATCGATTTGGTCGGGGACCGGCTGACCGGAGTCGCCATTATCGGAGTGGGGCTGCCGCAGGTTGGGCTGGAACGGAATATCATCAAAGACTACTTCGACCGCCAAGGGAAAAACGGCTTCGAATATGCCTACGTCTTTCCAGGCATGAACAAGGTGCTGCAGGCCGGAGGCCGGCTTATCCGTTCGGAAAGTGACCGCGGAGCGCTGTTGCTGATCGATGACCGGTACGCGCAGCCGCAGTACGCCAGGTTATTGCCTCCCGAGTGGGGGAATCCGAATTGAACGCGCTAGCCCGAGAGATCGGGCTTTTTTTTTCGTGAAATGTTATAGATTCCGCTCTAATAGTATTCCCACTTGCTCCGCCACCACTCAACAAAGCGTAAGAGGTTGTCTTTCTGGCAAGAATAGATGATGATAGGCTCTTCCAATTTGGCGGATCGTTGCAATAAGCGAGTGTGTTATGATGATAGTGTACATATTTCCGTGACGCAGTCCATTAATGAATTGGAGGGTTAATATGCGCTTACTACGAATGTTTCTCATATACGCAGCTGCGCTCTTTCTCATTGTACTTAGCGGATGCAGTACAAAGCACGCAGAACCATCTGCTCCCGCAGCGCCGCCCTCAACAACACTCAGTCCTTCCACAGTTCCGAAGCCCATAGACCACGAGCCCTCGCCAACGGTGGATCAGACAGCCGACCTCGTTGCATCCATGAGCTTGTCTGAAAAGATTGGGCAAATGGTGTTGGTTGGAATGGACGGCACGGAAGTTCAGTCGGATATCAGCTTGCTTATTAAGGAACGCCAAGTAGGCGGAATTATTTTATATAGCGATAATATTGTGTCCGCAGCACAAACGAACAAGCTTCTTGCTGGGCTCAAGCAGATCAATCACGAGGCTGGCGGTAAGCTGCCGCTTCTGTTAAGCGCGGATCAGGAAGGGGGGCGGGTGTCACGTTTGCCGAAGGAAATAACGAAGTTCCCGGCCAGTAAGTCCGTCGGCAGTACCAACGATACGAACTATGCGTACCAAGTCGGTACAGCATTAGGCGAAGCGATGAAAGCAGTTGGCCTGAATACCGATTTTGCGCCGGTGCTTGACGTCAATACAAATCCAGATAATCCGGTTATCGGCGACCGCGCCTTTGGCTCCACCGCAAAATTAGTCAGCAGCATGGGCGTGCAGGAGATGCTTGGTATAAAGTCGCAAGGGGTTATACCTGTAGTCAAGCATTTTCCCGGTCATGGCGACACATCCGTTGACTCCCACTTCGGGCTGCCCATTGTCAATCATGATCTGCAGCGACTTCGCTCCATTGAACTCGTTCCGTTCCGTTCGGCAATAAAAGAAGGCGCTCCTGTAGTGATGATCGGTCATATCCTAATGACCAAGCTTGATCCGGACACGCCTGCTTCGATGTCCCGCATAATCATCCAAGATCTTCTTAGAGAGGAACTGAAATTTAACGGGGTAGTCATCACTGACGACATGACGATGGGGGCCGTAGGAAAGGTTAAAGCGATTGGTCCCGCATCGGTTCAAGCCGTGCTCGCGGGCAACGATATTATTCTAGTCGGTCATGATGTGGCCCAGCAACAATCCGTGCTTCATGCACTAACGACAGCCGTGCAAAACGGGAAAATTCCGCAATCCGTGATTGATGCCAGCGTATATCGTATCGCTAAGCTGAAGCAAAGCTTCGGGCTGTCTGACCAGCCGACTTCGCTTGCCGATGTGTCTACGCTGAATAAACATATTCAAGCTGTCCTGAAAAGAACCAATGCTGCTCAAAAATGAACGGCGAAATAAATAAATAAATACCCAAGCCTCCCATTCATTACATATATCGATAGGAGATCAATCCAGCCCTGTGGCTGGATTATTTTACATCTTGTATCAAGAACGTATGTTCGGTGTATAATAGGAACAAGTGTTCTTGTTGGGGTGAAGCGGATGGAGAAGTTTATTGGCAAGGTTGTGCAGCTTATATACATCGATCGGAAACGTAAGGTTAGCATTCGGGACGTACGTGTGATTTCGGTGAAAGGCGGCCGGCTAAAGGCTTATTGCTTTCAGGCACAAGCCATTCGCATTTTCGCTCTCGAACAGATAGTAGACGTTGAAATAACAAGAAGGAATGAGGGGGCTTAATGTGTTAAATGATACGGAGCGAAAGCTGCTGCGAATCCTTTACAACAGGAACGGACATCAGAATGCACGTATACTCATTCCTGAATTGGCACGTTTAGCCGGGCGGGAGACCGGTCAAATCCGGAAGGCGTTGGAGAGTTTGCGTGAGGAGCGGTTTATTGAATGGGAAGAGAGGATGGATGTTGCAAAGGTCGTTCCTGGATGGCAGCATTACGTCAAATGATTTCAGCCCATAAATGAGTACAATATTTTGCGACGCACGTCTATTGTGCAGCTTGAGTTATCCTAGTCAAAGATGGGTATACAATAGAGGATCGGTTAATTATTCCCAGCAAGATTTCTTTGAAAAGGAGAGATGCACAATGGACCAACGATTGGATGATATGGAACAAGGAGGCATGCCGACAGAGGGGCTTCCGCTCGCCGGCAAAACGGCACTGGTGACGGGAGCTGGTTCTGGTATCGGCAGGGCTTCCGCGCTGAAGCTTGCGCGTGCCGGAGCGAATATCTGCCTGCTTGATTTAATCGACGAGCGTACTGAGGACGTCGAGAAGGAGATCCGCGGCATGGGCCGCGAAGCCGAATTTTATGACGTCGACGTATCCGATCAGGGCAGAATGGAGCGCGCCATCCGTGCAGCGGCAGAACGATTCGGCCGGCTTGACGTCGTATTCGCCAATGCCGGGATCAACGGCACGCTCGCCCCGATTGAGGATCTAACGCCGGAGTCGTGGGACGAGACGCTTGGAATTAACCTGAGGGGAACGTTCCTAACGGTCAAAAACGCCATTCCTCATATGAAAGAGAAGGGGGGCAGCATCGTCGTGACGAGCTCGATCAACGGCAACCGGAAATTTTCCGGATTCGGGATGTCCGCCTACAGCTCCTCCAAGGCAGGTCAAGTAGCCTTCGCCAAGATGGCCGCACTGGAGCTCGCCCGTTACCGGATTCGAGTCAATGCTATCTGTCCGGGGGCAATCGAGACGAATATAGGTGAGAATACAAAGAGTACGAAAGCGGTGGACAAAATTCGCATTCCGGTCGAATACCCGGAAGGAGCACAACCGCTTGAGCACGGACCGGGGCAACCCGAGCAGGTGGCCGATCTAGTGCTGTTCCTCGCCTCCGACCAGTCCAGCCACATTACCGGTACGGAGATCTACATTGACGGAGCCGAGACGCTCCTGTAGGCAGTATGGCAGATTGACGGGTTTAAAGCTGGAGGGCATCTGAATACGCCAAAAACCTCAGAACAATACGACGACAGTTGATCCTTGATCAACTGTCGTTTTTTTTGCAGTAGCACTGCCATCCCGGCTTCCTTGAATTTACCAAGATTGCTCGAATTTCGCACATGCTAAAATGGGCATATCATCGTTGAATAATATTACAACTAATTTACAACTTGGACATAGGTTATTAAGCCCTTTTCCTCTATCATTAATAGGGAAGAAATAATGTCTGCGAGGTAATAGGGATGGAAAAAATAATCATCATCGAAGATGACCCGGCGATTTCCGATCTGATCAGATTGAATCTTGAATTGGCTGGCTACGAATGCCAGCAGGCTTATAGCGGGCAAGACGCGCATAGTGTTCTTACGGATTTCACGCCCGATTTGGTGTTGCTGGATATCTCACTCCCGGATGTCGAAGGGTACGAGCTATTGGAGCGTTTCAAGAACATCGAAATACCGGTGATCTTCCTGACGGCCCGAAATGCCCTTGTTGATAAGGTGAAAGGGCTGAAAATGGGTGCTGATGACTATATCGTCAAGCCTTTCGAAGCGATGGAGTTACTCGCCAGAATCGAAGCCGTGCTTCGCCGTTACGGCAGAAAAAGCGAACGGATGGACTACGGAGGCCTCGAGATTCACCTGGAGGAGCGTGCGGTCAAGCGAGACGGTGTCATTGTTGAACTGACGATGAAGGAATACGAGCTGCTCCTGCTTCTCATTAATAACCGAAATAAAGCGCTATCCCGGGAAAAAATCCTTGAGCTCGTTTGGAGTTACGAGTATAGCGGCGAGACGAGGACCGTTGATATTCATATCCAAAAGCTGCGAAAAAAACTGGGATGGGAAGACCGGATAAAAACCGTATACAAATTCGGTTACCGGCTTGAGGTTCTCTTATGAAACTATGGTTGAAAGTGTTTTGGTGCACCTTCCTCCTGTTTGAGGTACTCTTCAACGCCTCTTCCTTTTACCTGATCACGCATAATTTCAATCAGAATCTAGTAAGGGAAGTCGATAGAGGCTTATCGGACCAGCATATTTTAACCGCTCAAATCGAAACGGACTGGTCGTATATCAACAATTTGAATCAGCTTTTAAATACCACAAAAGACGATCCAGCCGTTTTTTTGCAGAATAACGCTTCGAAATACCTGAAATCCTTTGATCCGAGCAACGTTTCCATTGAAATTAAGGATAATCGCGAACAAACGGTATTTACCGATTTCTCCGAAACGATTGCCGTCCCGAGACCGGAGCTTGAATTAGAAAATTCCGAGGGCAGAAAATACATCATTCGCAGCATCGGCCACAAGAGCGTTTTGTTTGTCGCCGGTGATCTCAACTTGAGCGGACGCGACTTCAAGCTTACGTACATCCTGGATTTGACTGGCATTTACGAGGACAAAAACGCTCAGATTCGAAATTTCATCAAGATCAATATCGTCATTACCATCGTCCTGGCCGCCGGCTTGTACAGCCTCATTTGGTTTCTCACACGTTCTGTCCGGATGCTCACCAGTTCCGCACAGACCATTGCTTCTGGTCAGTATACGCATCGCGTCAATGTGTTATCGAAGGACGAGATTGGGCTGCTGTCGGAACAATTCAACAAGATGGCTGAGGCAATCGAGGAAAAGGTCAATGCACTGGAGACTGCCGCCACGAACAAGCAGCGGTTTATTCATTACTTGACGCATGAATTAAAGACGCCGCTTACTTCCATTATCGGCTACGCCGATTTGCTCAGAACAACGACCTTTAATGAAGAGGTGTTTTACAAATCCCTCAATTATATATACAACGAAGGAAAACGGCTTGAAAGCCTTGCTTTTAAGCTCATGGATCTCATCCTCGTCGACAATAACAAGCCCAACATGACCGTCGAGGAGATACAGCAAGTATTCGAAGAGACTGCACAATTAATGAAGCCGCAGCTGGAAAAGAGGCAGGTGAAACTATCCATGTCTGCGGAAGCCTTGAGACTGCCTATGGAAAGAGATTTAATCAAAATCCTTTGCACCAACTTGATTGACAATTCCATCAAGGCTTCGAAGGCGGGGGACAGCATCTGGTTACGCGGGTATCAGACGGGAAACTTCCGCTATGTCATCGAAGTGCAAGACCAGGGAATCGGGATATCCGAGCAGGATATTCCGAACGTGTTTGAGCCGTTTTTCACGGTGGATCAGACCCGTTCGAAGACGAATCACGGAGCCGGATTAGGACTTGCCATTTGCTCCGAAATCGTTCGGCTTCATAAGGGAGAGTTAAATATTCAAAGCCGCGCAAACGTTGGAACCGTTATCCAAATCATCCTTCCCGGATTATACAACTAATTTACAACTTGCCGATAGTTCTGAAATATGGCGTTATTATAATGAAATTGTTAGTAGGAAATGCGCATTCCAAACGCAAATCACATATCCGGAGGGAATAACATGAAACTTCTCGAAGCGGTCAAAAGCAAAAAAATAACTGGAACAATCCTGGCGTCGGCACTCGTCATCGGAAGCTTTGGCACCATTACCGCATTCGCGGCTAACGGTAACGACGCGATTCCGAAAAATACGGTCATTACGGCGTCTGCACCAACTGACAAGCGTATTACATCAGACATAGCTCAGGGATCCATCGAACACAGTAAGGACACGTACTCGAGAACCGACGGCAGCCAGAACTTTACATTGGAACATTGGTATAACCCGCAAACGAAGGATTTCAGAACGGACATAATGGATTATTCATCCGATCACAAGCTGCTGCGCTATCAAAGCACGTACTATCTCAACGGCTTTAACGACATGGTCGTGATTCAACGGGACCAGAACGGTAATCCCGTAAGCGGTAAAATTCTGAAGAGAGCGGATGATCCGTCGGCATTCGAAAAATTGGATCAAAAAAATCTCGCTTTTAGCGGCGTTAAGGATAATTATAAAGCAAGCTATTGGACTTCCGTCGGCACCGAGCAAACGTCAGACGGAAAGACCCTGAATAAGGTCATGAACAGCTATCAGTCCAATATTAATGACAACACGCAGGCCAATATGCAGTACATCGTGTATCTCGATCAGGAATCCGGATTCCCGGTCAAGGAAGAGCTTTATGAGGATTCCACCGGCACCTTCAAGCTTTTCAGCAGCGATACAAACGAATACCAATACGTCTCGGATAACGGATCAATCTTCAATACAGGCGGGGTAACGCTCACTCCGGTTAAGACTTCCGGCGATGCTTTTGCAAAATAACAGGTTTCCGGTTTAAACTCAACGTTTGTTAACCATTATCTCGAAAAAAATAAACCATCATTCGATTTCGAATGATGGTTTATTTGTATCTATACCAAGAGGGGATCGGAGGATATTCGCGAATAATGATTATAACCTAATCTAATAGAATGAAGGTGCTTTAAGTTGAATTCCGACAAACCACAGCATCCGGATCCAACTCTCGTTAAAGTAATATCGCTAGCGGACTTTGGCGACGCAGAGTTTTTGAAGAATCATGCCGGGATGGCCATGCGGCTCGCACTCGAGGCAGCGGAATCGCAAGATGTCCCAATCATTCTGGACGTTCCTTTCGGAACGTATCATTTTTATCCTGAGCATGCAATTAAGGCGGCTTATCCCATTACCAATACAGCCAGCGAAGAGGAAAATCAGGACGTCACGAAAACAATCGCACTTCTGCTGAAGAGACTGCGCCAACTTACACTGGAGGGGAACGGGTCCCTTTTTATTGTCCATGGTAAACAAACGATGCTTCTGCTGGACGGCTGCGCGGATGTTGAAATTCGCAACCTGCGCTTCGATTATGCGGTACCGACCGTGACTGAGATGACCGTTGAGCATTGTGGTGTTCATAGTGTTGACGTTGTTGTGCATCCGGACTCGCACTATATATTGGAAGATGGTCATCTTACTTGGGTTGGAGAAGGATGGACATTTCGCGAAGGACCGGTACAACACTGCGGCTTGAACCAAAACAGCACATGGCGTGTGGATAATTGGCCAGCGCGGGCTAAAAGCATTGAGGAAATCGGCAGTCGCCGCCTTCGTTTTCATTTTGATGAAGATGCCATTCCGGATGTCCTGCCGGGGATAACCGTTCAGATGAGGGACGGTATACGTGACCAAGTCGGTGTCCTGATTGTGGAAAGTGAGAGGATACGAATGACCGACATGGGACTTCATTTCATGCATGGGCTAGGCGTTGTCGGCCAGTTCAGCGAGGAATTGACTTTCACGAACCTCGATATGACGCCACGTCCCGAGACCGGGAGAACGGTGGCGGGATTCGCCGATTTTCTTCATTTGTCTGGCTGTCGGGGCCTTATCTCTATTACAGGCAGCCGGTTTGCCGGAGCACACGACGATGCCATCAACATTCATGGCACATACTTGCGCATCGTCGGACAACCTGCGCCTGAACAAGTACAGGTTAGATTCATGCATCCGCAAACATATGGTTTCCGCGCTTTCTTTCCAGGGGACGAAATTGCCTTTGTTGATGCCAGCAGTCTTGCGTCATATGCTTTTGGCCAAATCGCGGCGGTGGAAATGCTGAATCCACGTGAGTTTCTCCTGACATTGGAGCAGCCTGTTCCACAAGTCCACGGGGCGCTTGATGTAATCGAGAATGTGACTTGGACGCCAGAAGTCATCATTGAGAGAAATCATTTTGCGAGAATACCAACACGGGGCATCTTGGCAACGTCACCACGAAAAACGGTCATACAGGACAACAGGTTTGAGAGCATATATATGAGCGCTATTCTGGTTGCGGCCGATGCGAATTCCTGGTATGAATCAGGCGCTGTCGGGGATTTGCGCATTACTAGCAATCAATTTGGCGCCTGCGGCGGGGAGGAGCATCCCGTTATTCGTATTGCTCCCGAGAATGAGTCTTCCACGGAACCGGTGCACCGCAACATTCGTATTGAGGACAACCGGTTCAGAACATCCCAGGCCGTGCTTCTATCGGCGCGAAGCACGGAGGGACTTGCCTTCTGCCGTAACGAGATTCTGCTTGAAGGAAGGGCCGTAAGTAAAGGAGGGTTACACCCTAGCGGGCTCTTCACGATGGAATGCTGCAGCGGCGTTCAAATGGAAGGTAACTCCATCATACTTTCAAAAGGATAACCCAGGAGGAATTTAGCGCGATGTCCCATGCCTCACCTGCGCATATAATGTGGTGGAGGTGGAAATCGATGGGGAGCAAATCGATTGCCGTGGTCGTATTAAGCGTCATATCGAGCGAGCAGTGCGTCTGAGAAGGGACATTTGGACATCCTTTTTGCTAAGATCGCTTTGCAGTTGGGGGGAAGTTTATGCGGAACAAACCTTCGCTCCCGGCGAAGTCGAGATTTTGTATCTGGATTAAAAGTCGCATGCGATATGCGGCTTTTTTGTATTCGCAGAAATATCCTATTATTTTTGCTAAATAGAATGGTTCTTCGCTTCACCACGGCGCGAGCGGGGTATATATCCATAAAATCGAAGTGGATTGCGAGTGTGACTTTCTATGGATTACGCATTGATTTCGCTGAAGCTCATCACGGGTTTCTTCGGTTTATGGTTCATGACGAAGCTGCTCGGTAAAAAAGAAATTTCCCAACTGACGCCGTTTGACTTCGTCTCGTCTCTTATGCTGAGCGAGCTTGTTGGCAATACGATCTACGACCGCGACGTGCATTTTTCGATGCTCATTTACGCTCTCGCGTTGTGGATGGCGCTGTCGCTTGCCTTGGAGAAAGCGGTTCAGGTTATGCCGTGGCTGTCGGTGCCGCTGAGCGGCAGACCGGATATCATTATTCGCAACGGCGAGATCGACGTTAAGGCGATGAAGCGGAATCGGTTGGACATGCATCAAGTCGGCATGCTGTTGAGGGAGCAAGGCGTCTTCACCGTGCGCGAAGTCGCCTTCGCGGTATTCGAACCGAACGGCAGCCTGAGCGTGATGAAAAAGCCGGGCGAAGAGCCCCCGACTCGAGCGGAGCTGCAGGTGCAGGAGCAGAAGGCCGGGCTGCCGCGCATTCTTATCGAACAAGGTACGCTGCAGCGCGCCGAGCTCAAGGAGATTGGCCGCAGTGAGGAATGGCTGCAGTCGCAGCTCGCGGAGCAGGGCGTCGACAGCATCAAGGCAGTCTACTATGCCGAATGGTCGGAGGAAGACGGCCTGCATATTCAACGGAAGGAGGCTGCGGGTTAAGGCGGCCAAAGCGTCATTCATGTTGACCGGAAAGACGGGAACCTTGAACAAAGGTGCCCGTTTCTTTCGGGTCTGTTTGTGTACAGAATTCCCGTGATAGGAAAACACTTAACTTTAGTTAATATACTTCTAGTATTTTTCTCAGTAAGCTTTATTGGTCATGAGTAATTCGCTCTTGACGCATTTCCTATTTTGCAGATTCAAAGGAGAGATTTCATGGCAGATTATACGGAGCATTATCTAAAGGATTCGAGCCCCTGGAGAGGTTCGTCCCCTACGACCGGCTGTTATTACAACGATTACGCATTCCTCTTCTACATGCAGCGCATCGCGCAGCATTCCGGTCACGAGACAAGGATCGCCTCTACGAAGGCACGGTCAACCGGATCGGGCATCGAGGTGATCTGGTCGAACAAGCCCGTCATCCCGAATCAGCCAGTCTCTTGGCAGGGGAATGCAGACGTAATGTCGATCGCCGCATGCACGCACGCCGGCGTCATGTACGTCTTCTTCTCGAATCGAGGCGGACAGGTTGCGCGTACTTGGACGATCGATGGAGAGAAGTGGGCTGAGCCGGTCTATTTCGACAACTTCACGGTGTACGGTGACCGCCAGATTTCGGCTGCGTCCATTGGCCAGCGCATGTTTGTTTTCGGCAGCCACAAGCAAGGCGGCGAAGACAAGGCCGCCGTGGCCTGGTCGGATGACGGTCAGATTTGGGGCAGCGAAATACGCGGGGAATGGACGAATGTCGGCAATGTCAGCGTCTGCGCGTTTGTCGATGCAGCCGGCGCGCCGCGCCTGATGTACGCAATGGCCTCGAAGCACTGGAATGTCTGGGGCGGCATCTATAGCTACGTGGCAGGCGGCCCGGGATCGGGACTGCGCATCACGGACATAGTCGAGCACGCGGAGTTTCACGGATCTGCGGAGTTCGTGGCCGTCGCCGCGGGATCGGCCAAAGGCGGCAATACCGGGCAGATTCTGCAAATGATCGTCAACGGCTGGCATGGAAAGACGTGGGCCGGCTGGAAGCCGCAACAGAAGAAGGAGTACGGCATCGCGTCCGACACCTGGTACGACGCCAAGACACTTGGCGAGGGCTACACGCGTTACCCGCTGTGGGCACACTTCGGTGCGTTTACGTACGTGCAAGCCGTCTCGGCGACGGAGCTGCGCCAGGAAATTTGGTACGTTTTCAATTACTATAACGCGCAGTCATCACTCTACGTCGCTCGCTGGGAGTCGGACGAACTTGTGCGCGACGATTCCTCGACGTTGCAGCTGCCGGTGAGTCGCGAATTTCGCTCGCTCCTCGGCGTTGTTGAAGGCCCGCCGCCCTATGTTCTCAACGGGCAGCCGTTCCGCGATAGTGTCGCGCGCTTCCAGTTCGGTTATACCACGTCTATGCAGACGTCCGTCTCGGCTACGATCAAGATCGGCGTACAACTAAAGATCGGAGGCAAGTCCAGTGACAAAGCATTCCCGCTCCTCGGATCGTTCCAACTCGGCGCGGAGCTAACGGGCAAGACGCAGACCTCCACCGAGGTCTCACAGACGTTCGAGAAGAAGCTCATCGGGTTAGGTGTAAGCCATGTTCCAGTGGCATCTATAACCGAAGAAGCCTCTATGCGTAATAAATTGCCATGCTGCTCATATTCGATAATAAAAACGGCAAGATCCCGGCCAGCTGTCTTCATTTTATCGAATCCTTTTCGATAGATGGCTTTAACCGATGATTGAAGATGAATAAAGGATTGTAATTGTTTTAGCTGAGATAGTGGTAACAGGTACTCATTAACTAATTCCAGCCCCGTAGGCATGTGATCTTTTGCTGGAGCGTGCCACCCAGACTCCATAAGGAGCTCCTTAGCAGCTGAATCCATGTTGAACTCCCATGGAGAAAACATTCTTACATGTTTCCAGCTAAGTACAGAGGAAGCGATCTGAGCGCCTTTTTCAAATAAAATAAAGGGCATGTTTCTCTTCACAAGCTGAGCTGCAGCGGCTAATGCTATTGGACCTCCACCTATAATAGCTGTTGGCAATGTTATACTCATTTTTCATTTTCTCCTCCATTAATATTTGCAATTTGCAAGTATAGATAAAGATGTAAACCTCCATTATTTTGGAGGTATACAACAAGCTGGTGATTTTTGCACAGCATCATTAAACAATTGAATGGATCGCAGCACCGTTTCTCGTTCAAATTCACTCATCGTGGAAAGGACGCCGTTAAGCTGAGTATTTACGGTTAGGTTAATCGCATTTTCAATACGTAAGCCTTCAGGCGTTAGTGATAAAATATGAATACGATTATCGGAAGGAAGAGGGGTTTTCTTCAATAATCCTTTATCAGATAAGGTTTTAACCTGTCTGCTGAAAGTAGTGATGTCCATCCCAAGAGCTCCTGCAATATCCTGCATGGAGGGATTATGCTGTCGATTAACTTCATATAGGATGTGACTTTGTACAAGAGATACCTCTTGGCCACAACAGGCGTCGCAGCATTGTTCATTTAACAAACCGAAATTTCGGGATAGGATCTGAAACATATTTCTGACATTTTCCATTTGCATGACCTCCTGAGTAAGTTATAACATCATTATTTGCAATTTGCAAATAATTAGGTATAATCAGTTTTACATTTATCGGAGAGGTTTTTTATAAGTTGCCTCGTCCCTTTAAAAGGTTCCTATGGAAGGCCGGTTCAGTAACGGTTCCTATTGCACACTTTTTGAAGCCTCTCGTGGAAGAGAAGGTTCCAAAGCTTTCTAATATGACGGTTAACCGGGCAAGTATAGAAAACAACAAAGTACAACTAAAGTTTACTAATGGTGATGAAACATATGCTGATCATATTATCTTAGCGTCAGGGTTTCATATTCATTTGGATAAGTTGCCTTTTCTTGAAGACCGTTTAAAAAGAAAGATTATCAGAGAGAAAGGTCATTCCGCATTTCCGAAGCTAAATCAGAACTTTGAAAGCAATCTAAAAGGGCTATACTTTGCAGGACCTTTATCTGCACATAGTCATGGTCCTACTTTTCGATTTATTCTAGGGTTGGGCAAAGCTTCGAGAACTATTGTCCGTTCGATATCCAAACAGGAGGCAAACTAATGTCGGAGATACTCGTGAGGCACGCAACTCCATTGGATATTCAGGGGATTCTAACCCTATACAATCAAGGAATTGAAGATCGTATTGCCACTTTAGAAGTCGAACCAAAAGACATCAGCTATATGGAAGGTTGGTTCAATAGCCGTAGTGCACGATATTCCGTTCTTGTTGCTGTTGAAGGCGCTGCTGTTGTGGGCTGGGCATCCTTAAATAAATATTCTCTTCGTTCCGCATATGATGGTGTTGCAGACTTGTCGATTTACATTGAAAGAGAACATAGAGGGATAGGCATTGGAAGCATGCTGCTAACGAAACTTGAAGAGGTTACTTTATGTAGTGGTTTTTATAAAATACTTCTTTTTACTTTTCCATTCAACGGTCTAGGTCAAGGATTATACCGTAAACTTGGGTATCGCGAAGTAGGAATCTTTTATAAACAGGGGATAATAGACGGCAATTTTGTCGATGTAATGGCTATGGAAAAGATACTGAGATTGGAAGATGTAACCAAATAGAAATCCTAGGGCTGCATAATTTTAACCAGGCCTACACACTCTAGATATAATCTGTACGGAAAGGGTGTGTCAATAAATGTCAAATAATGAAAACTATAACCATAACCAGCATGATCAAACCGATAATAACGGGCAGCGACAAAATGATGTTCATGGCGGCGAGTTTCGTAATGGACGTCTAAGCCAGATCAAGAATAATAATCCTGATGGTGAAGCTGTGGAAAATGAGTTCTTAAGCAAAAAAGAACAATAATAGCAATAACGAACATATACGAGCAGGAACGTTGCAATAGAAACAGTAAAAAAAGAACCTTCAAAATCCACTAATGGATTTGAAGGTTCTTTTTGCTGTGCGCAATCGGGCAGGATACCTCCAATTTATGTAGAATAAAATACTGTGGTGTGAAATACAACGATTAGCGCTGGAAAATGTAAGGGGGTACATATGCGCACTTTAGGGCAGATGAACGTTGATGTTATTACAATATTTGCAGAAGATTTGCAAAGAGTGAAGAAGTTCTATCAAGAAGTATTTGAATTTACCGCTGTATATGAAGACGACGTATCTGCGGTATTCAACTTCGGAAATATGAGCATTAATCTCCTGGATATTTCCCAGGCATATGGCCTTATCCATCCCGGAACAGTCGCAAGCCAAGAATCCGGATCACGTTTCCAGTTTACCATTCGGGTGGATGATGTGGATGCGATATGTAACGAATTAGATACACGGGGAGTTGCTCTTCTTAACGGTCCAGTGGACCGTCCGTGGGGAGTGCGTACGGCAGCCTTCACAGATCCGGCAGGACATATCTGGGAGATTGCACAGCAATTGACTTAGACGTAATTGCCCCCGCCTATTGGTAGGGGAGATAAGCGAAGGAAATAAATCCGGACAGACAAGGAGAACGAACACATGAAGATTGATCTTACCGGGAAAGTAGCCTTGGTGACGGGAGCGACGGGTGAGCTCGGCCGAGTTATCGCTCTTACGCTCGCGGAAAGCGGCGCAGATATCGCTTTGCATTACCATAGCAATGAAGCCAAAGCAGCTGAATTGAAGAGCGCGATCGAGGCACTTGGAAGGCGCGCAGCTTCCATCAAAGCCGACGTGACGAAGCAGGATTCCATCGAAGCGCTGAAGCAAACCGTCGAATCGAGCTTGGGTCATGTAGACATTGTCGTGGCAAACGCGGTCGTCCAGTACAAATGGACTTCCGTGCTGGAACAGCCGGCCGAGGACTACGCGAGTCAATTCGAGTCCTGCGTCATGCAGAGCGTTTATCTGGCAAAAGCCTTCATTCCGGCCATGATCGAGAAGAAGGACGGACGCTTCATCGGCATAAATACGGAGTGCTCGATGCAGAATTTCCCGACGCAATCGGCTTACGTGGCGGGCAAAAGAGGCATGGACGGCGTTTATCGAGTGCTGGCAAAGGAAGTCGGCGAACATCAAATTACGGTCAACCAGGTTGCCCCAGGGTGGACGATCAGCGAACGAGAGCGTACGAATGGTTTGGATGAAAGCGAAGGTTATGTCAAGAACGTTCCGCTCAAAAGACGCGGCACCGATCAGGAGATCGCGAATGCTGTCGCGTTCCTGGCTTCGGACTTGGCCAGCTTCATCACAGGAGCTTATATTCCGGTCAATGGCGGCAACGTCATGCCGGGGATATAATCGAGAAGTGGCAGACAACACTTGGCGGCAGCTGATTATCAGCTGCCGCTGTTGTTTTGTAGTAACTAAATTTAGGTGCGTAATACGCCAGAAAGGACGACTACATGGCAATTGAAGCCATGTAGCCGTCCTTTCTCCATGTTCCCATCGGCTTAGAGCAGGGAAGCAGTTAGTTGTTCTCGACCGGACCCGCGTCCAAGATATCCTGCAGGCGCTCTTGCAAGTCATCCGTGCATTCTCCGCCATGGTAGGCGATTATTTTGGAGAGATCCAGCGTTTGAAATTTAGCGATGGATTGCAGCGCCGTGGCTTGATCCGGCGTATAGACCGGGCTGTATGACTGCAGGATGCCGTCTTGTGCCCTTAAGGCATCGCCGGCGATTAAGGTCTTGCTCGGAATATGGTAGAAGGACGTGTGATCCGGCGTATGGCCGGGAGTAAACACCGCGCGGATACCTCCGGCAAAAGGCAGAATATCGCCGTCTTGCAAGGCGACGTCGACTTTGACTGGCGTTCTGACGAGCTTCTTGCTCTTGTCGAGGGGGATTTCCCCCGCCAAGTAAGGGATGGCGACTTCATGAGCATACACTTGAACCCGGTCTCCAAAGGCTTGTACCAAATCGGGCAAACTGCCGATATGATCCGAATCTTGATGGGTAATGAGGATTTTGGTCAGCTTCTCGAACGGAATCCCCGCTTCTTGGAACGCGGAGCGAATCATCTCCATCTGGCCAGGAAGTCCGGCATCGACGAGAACGACGTCATGAGCGTCCCAGAGGACGGTCAGAAAGAAAGGGTTGTTGCGATTTTCCATGGTAAGTTGAATGGTCATGATGCCTACGCCCGATTGAACCAAGTCGATCACCGCCTTATTAGAATGGATACGATCTAATTATTCCTCTATGTCCAAAGTAAATCAATCTCTTTCTGGCTGGAAGATGAGAAACGAGAATCTGCGGCCAGGCCACGAAGGATGAAGCATGTTTGCGAAAAGAAGCCTGCGGCCTGCTTGTCAAGCGGGAGCCGCGGGCTTCTTCTCGCGATGATTGGGTCAGGCGCCTTTGGCGCTGCCCGGTTGGCGTGAAAGGGGATTGCTTTACAGGTTGATTTTCCCTGCGCGAGCCTCCTTATGCGCTGCCCGGGAAGCCGCTCCGACGCGGAAGTAGCCGAATGCTGCAGCCGACATGAGCGCGGCGACGGCTACTCCAGCGGCCCCAATCCAGGTGATGGCGGTCAGCGAAGCGCCTTCCACGACGATGCCGCCGATGCCCGCGCCGGCTGCCATGGCCAGTTGCACGACGGAGCTGTTAAGGCTAAGCATGATACTGGTCGCTTCTGGCGCGAGCGAGATCAGATGATACTGCTGCGTCGGGCCGGACGACCAAGCGGAGAAGGACCAGAGCATGAGCAGCGGGAACATTAGTCCCGGCGAATGGGCAGCGAATGAAATCACGACCAGCCAGGCTGCGTGGAACAACATGCCGGTCACCAGCGTGCGCTTAAATCCCCAACGATCGGTGCCGAAGCCGCCAAGCTTGGAGCCGATCAGACTGGCGATGCCAAACGCGAGCAGCGCGATACTGACGAATTTCTCGCTCATGCCCGTAATATCAAGCAGAAAGGGGGAAATATACGTGTAGGTAATAGAATAGCCGCCGAGCCAGAAGAACGTAATGCCGAGCGCGACGACGATTTTCGGATTCTTGAGCAGCTTCAGTTGATCCCGCAGCGGTACCGGCTGCTCGCCGTCCGTCTTCGGAATCGCGAAGGCGATGAGCAGCAGCGCGAGCAGGCCGAGCAGGCCGATGCCACCGAAAACCACATTCCAGTCATAGGCGGAAGCGACTAGCCGGCCGAGTGGTACGCCGACGATCAGCGCTGTACTGAAACCCATGACGAGCGTGGCGATGGCGCTGCCCTGCTTCTCCGCCGGTGCGAGCTTCGCGGCGACCGTGAGCGCCGTCACGACGAACACGCCGCTGCTAAGCGCTACAATAACGCGGGAAACAATAAGGGCGCTGAAGCCGGAGAAGAAGTAGGCCGCGACGTTGCCAACGATGAAGACCGAGAGTGCATATAGCATTAGCTTTTTGCGGTCGACTTTGGCAGCGGCCGCCATCAGGAACGGTGTTCCGAACCCGTAAGCAAGGGAGAAAACGGTGATCAGCTGACCCGCCGCCGCGACTGAGACACCGATATCATTGGATACCTTATCCAAAATGCCGGCAATGATGAATTCGGATGTGCCGACGAGAAAGCTGACTAAAGCCAGCATATAAATTTTTAAATTGTATGACAAACGTTCCAGCTCCTTATCCGTATCTCTCTTTATAAATATTTTATATTTCTAAATATATCGAAATATAGGACGAAAAAAAAACGGCTACCCCAGTAGATAAGGGGCGTACTTCCCCGCGACTTCTTTGTTGACGCTGTAATAAATGTACGTGCCGTCTTTGCGCAGCGTGAGCAGGCCGCAATCCGTAAGCTGCTTCAAGTGATGCGACAGCGTGGATCCGGCAACGGACTCAAGCTTGCTGCCGATTTCGGAGCAGCAGAGATTCTTCTCTTCTGTAAGAAGCATCGCTATTTTGATCCGGGTCGGCTCTCCGAGTGCTTTGTATACTTTCACTGCCCGTTTGACTTCCTCGTTATCCTCGACCATGGGTTCTCACCGCCTTTGCCAATCTATTTCGAAAACTATGGAATCAAGGATAACACAACCCGGCAGCGGATGTAAATGGGCGATTCAGGCCAACATTCACTAAGGGGGCTGATTAATTGTGGAGATAGAAATAAAGGATTAGCTGCAGCGACGTGCGGAAAGTCGTGGAAGATGATTTTTAAATATGTTTTTATCCATTCTGAGAATAATAAGCGCATTATTGATGAAAAATAATTGAGCTTGTTACTTTAACTTGAAGAGAGGTAAAAAAGATGAAGAAGTGGTTAGCGTTTTTTGGCCTTGCAGCCTGCTTGATGATGTTTTCCGCTATTCCAGCTTTTGCCGACAATATGACAAGGATGGATAACACGCCAGGCAATGAAATACGTCACGAAGTCAATAAAGGAATTAACGCAACAAACCGCACGTTGGGCACGGATATGAATCGTATTGATAACGGGAATACGGTGCGTACGAACAACTACAAGGCAAATGCCGCAGACGATAATGATTTCGATTGGGGATGGCTTGGTCTCCTTGGTTTGCTGGGTCTTGCCGGCATGAGAAACCGTGGCCGCGATCGCGCATAAATGGTTGACAGAGCTTAATTAAGAAGTACAACGGCTTTCGATCCTGAAAAGGATCAATTGCCGTTTTTTATTGCTTGGAGGCTGTTCGAGATGAATAGATTCCACGGGCAGAAGATTTCAGGTTGACCGGCTTGCAAACATCCTGTAAAATTTTGTTAAGTGAACCCTTTAGGGTAATGAGCTTACTTAAAGGCAAGGGGATGATTTATCCATGATTCATCAGCTTGAATGTCCGGTGGAGACAATCCTTCATGTGCTAGGCGGCAAATGGAAACCATTGATATTATGGCATTTGATACAATCCAATAAGCGATTCAACGATCTGGAAAAATTGATACCTGATGCTTCTCAAAAAATGCTTTCGCAACATCTACGGGACTTGGAACGAGAGGGCATAATCGATAGAACGGTCTACCCAACCGTCCCTCCAAAAGTAGAATACTCCCTTAGTGAATATGGCAAAACATTAATTCCTGTAGCAGAAGTCATGTGCGCATGGGGAGAAAACCATAATAAACGGAAATATGAAGAGTCTGCTTCTTAAAGCTGGTTAATTCATTTTCACGCTAATTCAAGGATTCATAATAAAAGCTGCCTGGATTTTCCCAGGCAGCTTTTGTTATTTACAGTCCATCTTCCTTTACGATTTTCGCTGTGGACGAACAGGGATAACCCTTCCTGCTTAAAACTTACTTTTAAGTAAGGACCCTACATTAAAGTGGGTTCTTATCAAGATTTTTAAACGATGCTAAGCTTGAGTCAATCCAGAGATGAAATATCGGGAGTCATAATAAAAGGAGGAAAAACGATGAAAATTATTGTTTTTGGAGCAACGGGAAATACGGGGAGAAGAGCGCTGGAGCAAGGGTGTAAAATGGGACATGAAATGACCGCATTCGTACGAAACTCCGAGAAGTTTTATGAACAGCAAGGAGAGCGTTCCGCCAAAGATGTGAAGGTGATCGTGGACGATATCATCAACCCGGTAAGCGTCTGCGAGGCGCTCTCGCATCAAGACGCCGCTATTATTGCTGCTGGCCATGCAGGTCAAGGAGATGAGTTCGTTCGTCTCGTTGATAACATCATAAGCCAATGTGAGATCAACCCTAGTTTTTCCGGCAGGGTATGGGTAATGGGAGGGGCCGGCTTGCTGGATATTCCATATACCGACCTCATTGGCAATAATCTGCCCGGCTTCCCGCCCGCGTTTAAAACTCACAACCTGAATTATGAACGGCTGCAGAAGTCTGAGCTCGATTGGTCCATGATGTGTCCGGGAACTATGATTGAATCGACAGAGCCTCCGGTGTCGGTTCATCTGAATGTGACAACGGAAACCTTGCCCATATCCATTCCACGGACGATCGAGGAATTTTCCGAGGCCGAAATAGCCGGTTACTTGTTCAGCCGGCTTCAAGAGCTGGATGTTGCTTATGATGTTGTCGTGAAATGCATGCTGGACCATATCGAGCTAGGAGGGCCCTTTAAGAAGAAAAGGGTCGGACTCGCCTATCAAAGCGATATTCCGCTAAGCTAAGGAGCAAGAAGGGAGATGATCGGTTTGTTTGGATGGCTCCTCGTGCTTCATATATTGGCTTCTATCGCGGTAATCGGTCCCGCTATCGTGGTACCATTCTTTCGTAGGTCAGCCAGAACCGCCGGCCAATTGCGCTTTGCTTTTAATGTAACGAACAAGCTTGCCATCCTGCCTAAAATTGGCGGAACCGTGCTTATTATTACCGGGGTTTGGCTTATGATAATAACTAACATGGGGTTGTCCCAAATGTGGCTAAATATATCGATCCTTTTATCGCTGCTCATGGTGGCCACGATCGAAGGATTGATCGGCCCGCGCATGAAAAAGATCATGGGGATTGTATCTATGAATCAAAGTCAAGGGGATGAATTACCTGCCGAGCTCGGTCGATTGATGAAAAAGATCATACCGATCGAGACGGCGTCCCAGCTGCTGATGATTGCCATAACCGTGCTAATGGTCCTTAAGCCATTTTAAAGAAGCCGTCAACCGGCCTTTGGATAGCCCCAGGAAGGTAAGCAAAAGCCGCGTTTTACGCGGCTTTTTAATTTGCGGATACACCTTCTTGTCCTTCTATGTTCCGATTCCTGCCGCGGCCATCGATCGCCAGACATGAACTCACGCACCCGCTCGTATACTGTAATAAGAGCTTGTACGATGACAGATTGCTGCGGAGGGATAACGATGAAAATTACGTCCGGCGGATTCGAAGCCGTGTATCATGGCCGCGTGCTCGCCTATGGAATGAATCCGATCGAAATTGTTTTGTCGGAAGAGAACGATCCGCTGACGTTCGTGTTTTGCATTGAATACGAATCGGAACGAGACGACTTCATGACGGATATTCGGCTGGTCCGTTACAACGAAGTACGCATCGCCTGCGTCAATTTCCCGCGAGGCAAGCCGATCGGCAATCAAGATATGATTCAACTCGGCGTATTGAACAACCGCAAACTATCGTTGCGTTACGAAGTGACTATTAATTATGATACGACGTCTTGGGCGTTGGCCTTCACTTTCTTTGCGGGCGAGGGGGTCGGGCAGGCATGAACAAAATCGAAATTCAGGACCCTCGGGTAGCCAGCAAGATCATCGCGGCGAACGCGGAAAATGAAAAGCGCAAAGCGGAGCTCGGCTTCCTTGGCAAATTCTACGGCTCGGGCGAGAACGTGCGCCTGTATATCGTCGGTACAATTACGCTCGGCGTTCTTCTTATCGCGCTGGTCTATACGCTGATCCCCGACCAATACCGTTCGCCAGACTTCGGCTTAAAGGAAATGTGGACGCTCGTTGTAGTTCCCGTCGAATCGACGATTATCGGTTACTTGATCGGATCGAGGTCGAAGGAAAACGGAGGCTAGTCGTAGCCCCAAGAGACCCGGACAACAGAAGGAAATCGGAGTATTGATTTTAGAAGCCCGCAGTCATGGGGGCTTCTTTGCCGTTTCAATAAGGAAGAATCGCACTCGTTTGTAAAAAAAATCATAATTTTGATGTCGGATTCGTTAGGATTGCGTAGGTTTTCGTTATAGTTGTCTACACAGCATGTGATCTAACATAACATATTGTCCATCAGAGAGTTAGAAGGCAACGGAAAGGGGGATTGTGGTGATTGAATTTCAGCAAGTGGAGAAGCATTATGGCGATTTTCATGTGCTTCAAGGCATCGATCTTCGAATCGCGCAGGGTGAAGTCGTCGTTGTGGTCGGGCCTTCCGGCTCAGGGAAGAGCACCCTCCTCCGCTGCATCAACCGGCTGGAGGCGATTACGAGCGGCGGTCTGATTGTAAACGGAGTCGATGTCACCGATAAGAAAGCCGACATCAACAAGCTGCGGCGGGAAATCGGCATGGTGTTCCAGCACTTCAATCTCTATCCCCATATGAAAGTGATTGACAATATTACGCTTGCTCCAATGAAGGCGCTTGGCGTCCCGAAGCCGCAAGCGGCGGATACAGCCAAGATGTATTTGGAGAAAGTCGGCATCGTTGACAAGGCGGGCGCATTTCCTTCGCAGCTGTCCGGCGGACAACAACAGCGCGTGGCAATCGCCAGGGCGCTGGCCATGAAGCCGAAGATCATGCTCTTCGACGAGCCGACCTCCGCACTCGACCCGGAAATGGTCGGCGAAGTTCTGGATGTCATGAAGACCTTGGTGCATGATGGGATGACGATGGTCGTCGTTACGCACGAGATGGGTTTCGCGCGGGAAGTGGCTGACCGCATCGTCTTTATGGACAAAGGGCAAATCGTCGAAATCTCTCCGCCGGAGGAATTCTTCGAGCAGCCTCGGGAAGAAAGGGCGCGATTGTTTCTTAATCGCGTGCTGCGCCATTAACGGCTTGCACGCGATCGAATCATGTTGCCAAACCATGCAATTCCATAATGGAGAGGGGTTTTAAGCGATGAAGAAAAGAAGTTGGATGACGCTTGGCGTCGTACTTACGTTTCTTGCCACGGTCTTATTGGCCGGATGCGGCAACAAAGAAGAAGGATCGAACAACGAAGCAAACGGGGTTTCGCCGTCCGAAGCGGCGTCAGCGCTTGGCGACATCAAGAGCCGAGGGAAACTCGTCGTCGGCGTCAAGTACGACACGAAGCTGTTCGGCTTGAAGGATCCGGCCAGTGGCAATGTCGAAGGCTTCGACGTCGACATCGCCAAGGCGCTCGCCAAGGAAATTCTCGGCGACGAGACCAAGATCGAGCTTAAGGAAGTCACTTCCAAAACGCGCATTCCGATGTTGAACAACAATGAGATCGATATGATCATAGCCACGATGACGATTACGGAAGAGCGCAAGAAAGAAGTCGATTTCTCCGACGTGTACTTCAAGGCGGGCCAGTCCCTTCTGGTGAAAAAAGGAAGTCCTATCAAGAGCATCGAGGATATCAAGAAAGGCACGAAAGTATTGGCCGTGAAAGGCTCCACCTCGGTCGACAACATTAAAGCGAAGGTGCCGGACGCAGCCGTCCTGGAGTTCGACAACTACCAGGATGCGTTCAGCGCGCTCAAAGCCGGTCAGGGCGACACGCTGACGACCGACAACGCGATTTTATATGGCATGGCCGTTCAGGACCCGAACTACGAGGTTGTCGGGGAGACGTTCACCGACGAACCGTACGGCATCGCGCTCAAGAAGGGCGCAACCGATCTTCTGAACAGTGTCAACGAAGCATTGAAGAAGCTGCATGACAACGGCGAATACGACAAGATTTACGAGAAATGGATTGGAGAAGCCCCGTCCGGGGAATAGAGGTCAGCAAGCATCAGGATGGGTGGCCAAGTGCCACCCATCTTCTGCATATTGGGAATAACGGGAGGGGATAGCATGCCGGACATATCGATTTTTACGGACCATTTCGGAATTTATATGAAAGGGTTTGGCAACACGATCTGGGCGAGCGTCATTGCTTTGCTCGGCAGCTTCGCTCTTGGGACGATCATCGCCGTATTCCGCATTTCGTCCGTCAAGCCGCTCCGGTGGATCGGGACGGCTTACGTCGAGTTCGTTCGGAATATACCGCTGCTGCTGGTCGTTTTTGTATTTTATTACGGTTTGCCTTCGCTAGGCGTGACGTTAAGCGGATTCGTCTGCGGCACGGTCGGGCTAATGGTATATACCGCCTCCTTCGTTGCCGAAGCCATTCGGGCGGGCATCATGAGCGTACCGTCCGGACAGACGGAGGCAGCCAGAGCGTCGGGATTGACGTACATGCAGATGATGCGGCATGTCGTGCTTCCGCAGGCGATTAAAATCGTCATTCCGCCGCTCAGCAACCAGTTCATCAACCTCGTGAAAAACTCGTCAATTCTAGGCGTCTTCGCCGGATTCGACCTGATGTATTATGGCGATCAGGTGGCCAGCAAGACGTACGCAACCTTTGACACCTATATCTTCGTCGCTGCGCTGTATCTCGTTCTGACCCTTCCTTTAAGCTTCGCGGCGCTGCAGCTCGAACGAAAGTTGGCCAAGAACGGATAGTTACGAAAGCAGGAATGCCCGCGAATCGCAAGATTCGCGAATAACTTTTAGGAGGATCGGCGGATGGACATTGCTGGCGCTTTCTCTTACCATAATCTCATCTTCATCATGAAAGGCTTCGGCATCACGCTTTGGGTGGCTTTCGTCGCGATCGTGCTGAGCTTCGTACTGGGCAGCATCACCGGAACGCTGCGTTATATGAGAATTCCGGTCGTTTCCCATATCCTCGGCGTGCTCGTCGAGTTTATTCGCAATTTGCCGCTGCTGTTGATCTTGTTTTTCACCTATTTCGCGATGCCGGACGTCGGCCTCAAGCTGGGGGTCATGAGCTCGGCCATCGTCGGTCTGGCGGTATTCGAAGCCGCCATGATCTCGGAAATCGTGCGCAGCGGACTAAGCTCCATCCCGAAGGGCCAGGTCGAAGCCGCCCGTTCGTCGGGTCTCACTTATACGCAGACGGTGTGGCATATCGTGCTCCCGCAAGGACTGAGGCGCATGGTTCCGCCAATTGTGAGCCAGTTCATCTCCCTGCTCAAGGACACGTCGCTCGCCATAGTCATCTCGCTGCCTGAACTGATGCATAATTCAAAGATCGTCATCGCGCAAGATTTCAATTATACCCTTCCAATTCTCGCGTTTGTCGCCGTTTTGTATTTCGCGGTCAATTACGCGTTGTCGCTTACGGCTAGGCGCCTGGAAAATAAATGGGGCTAAGCATACGTGGACTTAGAATCCCGATGGGAGTCATTCCTATAGCCATACAAAATTGGTCCAAATCCGAAAGCATGCAAATTACAATCGTCTCCATCGTCGTAGCGGTAGCCGGAGAATTCAAGATCAACCCGTTCATCGGCGAGGTCTTTCGCATCGGTCTTGGCAGCAGCGCCTTTCTGTTCCTGCTTCTGTTGATGAGCCATCTGCCTTATTGGCGGACGGGGATCGCAGCAGGCGCGACGGTGCTGCTGTTTCGGGTATCGCTCGACGGAGCCACCTCGGTCGACATGTTCTCTCTTCTAGGCAGCGTGAAGACGCACTTCTCCGCCATGCTCTATTACCTCGTCTTTGGGGCCGGAATGGCCCTTATTCAACGCAGATTGCATCAATTAAATCCGCTTATTCTCGGCGCGTGCGTGTCGCTGATCGACGTTGTCTCCAATGAAGCGGAGCTGCTGATGCGCAGCGTCGCTTTCGGGCTGCCGTATTTTCAACCCAATCAATGGATGCTGATCTTGGTCATCGCCGTGGTGCGCAGTTACTTTACGACGGGGATCTACAGCAGCATCGCCGTGAACCAAATGCGAAGCGTTCACGCCGAACAGCAGAAACGGATCGAACAAATGATCAACGTAGGAAGTGGGCTCTATGGCGAGGTCTTCTATTTGCGCAAATCGATGGATGTAATCGAACAGATTACCGCGAAGAGCCACGATCTGTACGGCCAATTGAACAAGGATGGGCTAAGCGACTATGGCCGGTCCGTTCTCGGGATTACCCAGCAGATACACGAGGTGAAGAAGGATTCGCAGCGCATCCTGGCGGGACTGATGAAGCTTGTCGACCTGGAGAGCGCCCCGGAAATGACTTTGTCTGAGATTGTCGATCTTGTGGGAAAATCGAACGGCGAATACAGTCAGATGTTGAAAAAAGAGGTGCGAATCGAGAAAGACGTCGATATCGATTACTCGACCGCACACTACATCCCGCTTATCACCGTGCTTAATAATCTGGCAGCCAACTCGGTTGAAGCGATCGAGCGGCACGGAACGATTCACATCCGTGTACGAGAACGCGAAGGAGAAACCTTATTTATCGTCAGCGATACGGGGACGGGGATCGCCGAACAGGATAAGGATATGGTGTTCGAGCCTGGATTTACGACCAAATTCAATCAGGAAGGCGTCGCGGCAACCGGCATCGGCCTCTCGCATGTTCGCGATATTGTCGGCTCGTTCAAGGGCAGACTCCTCTTGGCGGAACCAAGGCAGGATGCTGAAACCACGTTCGCGGCGGCTTTTCCGACCTTTAAGTTGAAGAAGGGAGTGTAGGCATAATGCTATCGTTCTGTATTGTCGACGACGATGCGGTAAGCAGGAGGATGCTGCAGACGATTATTGAGAAAGGCGGCGTAGGCGAGGTTATCGGAATGGCAGCGGGCGGCGTTGAAGGGAAGCGGCTTGTACTGGATGAGAACCCCGATGTCGTGCTCATTGATCTATTGATGCCGGATCAGGACGGAATCGAAACGATCGCGCGGCTGAAACAGGAAGGGTACGAGGGCAAGTATGTCATGATCTCCCAGATCGAGAACAAAGCAATGATCAGCAAAGCGTATCAAGCAGGCATTGAGTTTTATATCCAGAAGCCGATTAACCGGGTGGAAGTCAAAGCCGTGCTTGGCAAAGTCAGCGAGCAATGGCGTATGGCCCGTTATCTGAAGGAAATCAAACAGTCAATCGCGAAGCTGGATGACCTGAGTCCGGAGCCCGCAGGCGCGCGGAAGAAGCACGATGCCAAAGAAATCATACGGATGATCCTAATGGACATGGGCATCATCGGGGAGAGCGGAAGCCATGACATCATAGAGATGATCGATCAGCTGATTGAGCGGCATCAGGGCGGGGGCTTCCCTCCGCTGAAAGTGTTATATGAGGTCGGAGCGCGGGCAAGCAAGCCGGAAGGCGGCGATATGGAGAAGGAAGGGAAGGCGGTTGAGCAGCGTGTTCGCCGGACCGTCATCGCGGCTTTATCCAACTTGGCGAGCATTGGGCTCACGGATTACAGCCACCCGAAGTTCGAACATTACGCACCGCTTTATTTCGACTTCGAGGACGTGCGTCTCAAGATGCGAGAAATCGACGAGAAGTGCCCGCAGGAGAAGCGCAAAGTCAATATCAAGAAATTTCTTCAAGTGCTGTACCTGGAGACGCTTGATAAAATGAAAAATCAGTAAACAAAGAGAAACCCAGGCGTCTTATTAAAGACCTGGATTTCTCGAGCAACAGGATTGGCTTTAAGCCTTGTTCAGCTTTTTATCGCGCCGGCAGCAATATCGGAAATAAACTGCTTGCTGACAAACAGGAACAGTACGATGAGCGGGATAACCGCCAGCAGCGTGCCCGCGACGACCATTGCATAATCGGTCACATAAATGCCGTTCAGGGAGGAGAGCGCCACCTGAAGCGTAAATTTGCTTTCGTCATTCAGGATAATCAGCGGCCAGAGATAATCGTTCCAGGAACCGATGAAGGTAAATGCTCCAAGGAAAGACAGAGCCGGACGAAGGATGGGGATGGCGACGTTCCAGTAGAGCCGGAAGTAGCCGCAGCCGTCGATACGTCCGGCATCCAGCAGCTCGGATGGAACGGCTTCCTGCGCGTATTGGCGGATCCAGAAAATGCCGAATGCATTAGCCATGCCGGGAATGATAAGTGCCTTGAAGGAGCCTACCCACCCGAACTTCGCCATGATGACGAAGGAAGGAACGAGCGAGAGCTGCGATGGCGCCATCATCGTGGCGAGCAGCAGAACAAACAGCCACTTTTTGCCCGGAAAATTGAATTTAGCGAACGTAAAGCCAGCCAAGGAATCGAAGAACAAGACCAGCAGGGTGCTGCAGGAGGCCACGAACAACGTGTTGAGAAACGCGCCGAAGAAATCGACGTTATCGAACACCCGCGTCACATTGCTTATTAATTGCGTCCCGAACCAAAACTTTGGCGGGAAGCTGTAAATTTCCGCCGTCGTCCGCGTGGCCATGACGGCGAGCCAGTAAAAAGGAAAGATGGATATGACGAGTCCAATAATCAGCCCGCAATAGAACAGGAAGGCAGACTTCCATTTAACCATGCGTATCACCCCGTTTATTCATCTTTGGCACCCCCGCCCTGAACGACCCGCCAGTTGAAGAGCGAGAAGAGGGCAATCAATAGGAACATGCCCCAGCCGACGGCGGAACCGTAGCCGAAGTAATTGTTCACGAATGCCTCTCGGTACAGGTAGAGAACAATGGTCAGCCCCCCGCCGCTAACGCCGCCGTCGTTGCCGACGAGCACCTGCGATTCAGTGAAGATCTGCATGCCCCCGATGGTAGAAGTAATAACAGTAAATAGAATGATCGGCCGCAAATTCGGGATCGTAATCCGGAAGAAGGATTGGATGCCGGTGGCTCCGTCAATTTTGGCGGCTTCATAAAGGACTGTAGGAATGCTCTGGAGTCCCGCCAAATAGATGATGGCATTGTAACCGACCCAGCGCCAGATGACCATGATGGACACCGCCAGCTGGATGCCCCAAGTCTTGTTCAGCCATTCCACGGGGGAAAGTCCGAAGAGGGACAGGACATAGTTCAGCAGCCCGTAATTGTTGGAGAATACGGTGCTGAACACAATGGCAACCGCAACGAGTGAAGTGACGTTCGGCAAGAAGTAACCGATCCGGAAGAAGGTGCGGAACCTCACGAACGACGCATTCAGCAAAAACGCGATGATAAGCGCGAAGAACAACATCGGAATGGTCGAATAAATCCAGATCAGAAGCGTATTGCGTACCGCTTTCCAAAATTCGGGATCGGTGACCATGAATTGATAATTGTTAAGACCGTTAAAGGTCATCACGCCAATGCCGTCCCATCTCTGGAAAGAAAGATACATCGAGAACAAAATGGGGAATAAGCCGAAGACGGCAAACAAGATATAAAAGGGAGAAATGGCCAGGTATTCTTTGCGGTGCTTCCATATTTCAGAAGCTAATCCTTGCTTCCGCTCCGAGACTTGCATGGAGCTTCCGGGATCGAATTGCGTTCGGTTCTGTAATGGTTGTCCCATAAGTCTCTACCTCCATTGACGGAATAGTGTGACTATTTAACGCAGCAGCTCCTTTTTCACTCTGGATAACGCATCGTTCCAAGCTTTATCCGAGTTTTTCCCTTCAAGAGCAACCGATGACAGCTCACGGTTAACGATTCCGTTTAGGTTGGAATATTTCGTCCCGAAATAGGAAGGCTTCACGTTGCGCGCTGACTCCGTAAAAATTTCACCGGTAGCTTGGCCGCCGAAAAACTCCTCTTTCATCTTCATGAGATCCGAATCGAGCGCCTTGGAGGCGGAAGGGAACAGGTTGAGATTCTTAAAGCTAGTCACCTGGTTCTCGGAATTCAGGAGCCACTTCATCACCTCGAAGGATTCCTTCGGGTATTTGCTCGTTTTCATAATGGCGAGGAAAGAGCCGCCGTTATTGCCGTCTCCTCCCGGAGCTCTCGCGACACGCCACTTGCCCGCTGTATCCGGAGCCGCGTCCATCAGGATTTGTTTACTCCAAACGGCGCCTACGTAGGATGCGATCTTGCCGTTGTTCATCGCCGCGTTCCACTCGGTGGAGAAGGTGCCTGCATTGGCGAGCAGGTTCATTTGCGTGGCTTTTACCGCGAGGTCCCACGCCTTCTTCATGGAAGAGGAGGGATCCTCGCCAATGAAATTTTCGTTTTTATCAAAATAAACTTTATCCGACTGCGAATTGACCTGGTTATACACCTGTCCGATATTATCAAGCAGCTTCACCTTGCCGCCTAACGCCTTCTGAAGCTTCTCGCCTGCGGCGAAATAATCTTCCCAAGTGCCCATCATAAGGTGAACCTCTTCGGGGTCCGTCGGAAGCCCAGCTTGTTTGAACAAGTCCTCACGGTAAAATAGGGCGGTCGGGCCCGTATCGATCGGCATGGCGATCATTTCACCCTTTGGCGTGACCCCAAGCTGCCATTTCCAGTCGAGGTAGTCCTTCTCGATGTCTTTTGCGCCTAGGTCGTATAAATTGTAGAAGCGGTCGGCGCTTGGGAACAATTCAGTGACCCAGTCGTTAAAAGCCACGATATCCGGGCCGCCGCTGCCGGCTGCAAGCGTTGTTTTCAGCTTGGATTTGAAGTCGCCCCCGATTTTTTGGGCGTTGATGCGAATGCCCGGAAACTGCTTCTGGACCTCGTTGATCAAGCTATCGTCCAGACTCCGGTTCCAATACCAAAGGGTAAGCGTTTTCATCTCACTCTTAGATGAAGAACCGCTTGAACATCCGCTAACCATGAAAACTAAAAGCAATAGACACGTTAATAATGCTCGGTATTTTGCCATCGTTATCGGCCTCCCAATGCGGCATTTTGGCACTGCAGCAGCATCACCACCTCCTAGTTTTTTGAAGTTGTGTTCGACCTTGAACAACATTATAGACGCAACCCGTTCATATTGAAACTCGCTTTCGTGAAATGAGGCGATGGTAGGACATCGCCCAGGCGCTTGGGTTTATGGTCTTAAAAAGGGGAAATCAGATGAAATGAGAAGTATTGCTGATAGACAAATTCTGCGGAAATGGTGATTCAAAATCCGGAAGCCAGTCTTGATATATCTGTAGATGACGCTGTTTCAAACAAGCCGTTTCGATTTATTAGGTAGTAGTCTATCGGAAAAGGAGTGTTTGGAATGTCGCATGAAAAAACACTATACGTTTCTGTATCCAACAAAAGTCTTGATACGGAAGCCTCTATGAATGAACAGCTTGAGGTCCGCGGGACAGAGAAGGAGCTCGAAAAGCTGCGTCAAATGCTTGAGCACCTACAGCATGACGATGAAGTGACCCAATTCAGAGCTCCAATCCCGTATAAATCAGCCGATCACGATAAAGCAACGGATCAATTCAACGAAGATCTGCTCAAACTTTATCAAGTCATCTACAATTTGGGAACTGTCGAGACGAAGGCTCATATTCATAATATGAATATACTTAATAAGCTGAAGGATACCGATTACGAATATCCCGGCTACGAGCGTTAATCCCAACTTTAAGGGAGGATGAGAGGCTAATTTTCGACGCGGTGAGGTTAGTTACATGATTCCAAGCAAATGCCTAAGAGTTGACAGGCTCTTACCTGGCATGTAATATATGTAGCGTTGTCGCATAAACATTTGTTGCGGAAATATCATATTCTTTTCGTATAACCTCGCAGGCAATATGCAGGGCGAGGGTTTCTACAGGGAGCCTTTACTTCCTAACTACGGAGCCATGAATGAGCTTAACGCTCGTTTATGGCCACGGAGTTAGGATTTTTTGCGTCCACATGCTGTCATGAGACCCAAAGCGTGGACGACATGCATGACATGCTGATGTATTTTTTTTGGAAACAGGGGGTTAATAAATAATGAAATATTATGTCGCCGTTCTCGCAGGAGCCATGAGCTATGGTGTATTATCAACAATCGTGGTTTTGGCTTACGGGCAAGGCTATCATCTTGGTGAGGTTGTTGGAAGTCAACTTTTGACGGGATTTCTTCTATCGTGGTTACTTGCAATGTTCACCAAATTCAAACAGAGACGCAAGGCTCTCCAAGCAGATCACCGTCAAGCTTCAGTTGCATCTGCTCAGGCAACTCAAAAGCTCACTTGGAAGCAATGCCTGCTGCTGATGGCTGCGGGCACGCCAACCGTTATCACGGGTCTCGTATATTATGAATCACTGCGTTATATTCCGGCATCACTCGCAATTATTTTGTTATTCCAATTTACATGGATCAGCGTACTGATTCAGGCGGTAATGAAGCGCCGGCGGCCCGATAAACTAACGCTGCTAACGTTGCTGATCCTGCTTGGCGGCACGCTTATTGCAGCCGGCTTCCTGGAGCAGGGGCATAGCGAAATCAATATTCGTGGCATCGCGCTCGGTCTGATGTCCGCAGTTAGTTACTCTCTGTTTGTCCTGTTTAGCGGCAAGGCCGTATCCACAGCGCATCCCGCATACCGGAGCGCCTGGATGGTAACGGGCGGCTTGATTCTGCTATGCATTTTGTTCCCGCCAACGTTCCTTTTTAATGGTTTGATATGGAGCCAGCTGCTTGTGTTCGGCCTATTGCTAGGCATCTTTGGAGCATTCATTCCGTCCGTTCTGTTCGCAACCGGCGTACCTCATATCGGCGGGGATATGGCAGGCATCATCGGGGCGGCTGAACTACCGGTAGCGGTGCTTATGTCTGCCATCGTGCTTCACGAGCATGTAAGCGGATTGCAGTGGATAGGTGTGATCATCGTGCTTATCGGCGTGGCGCTGCCCGAACTGTACAAATACCAAATATCTCGGTCAAAATCGATTTATTATTAAAAATGCTAATACCGGCATGACTTTTGACATACTGCATGAGATTTATCAATGCTTTGCAACCGAACTTCATAGGTAAACACATGACTTTCTACAGTTTTGCTTCCGTTCTTATTCTTGTTAAAATTCAAGTGTAAGAAGAGAGGCAGATAAGAAGCAGGAAGCAGCAGCCGAATTGCAAGTATATCCCAAGTATACTCATGAACACACGGGATATCCTTATAGTTGTGTTCACTAATGGGTAAGAGGAACAGGAGCGTATGCGAGAATGGATAAAATTGAAAAGAAACTATACACAGCAACCGTAAACGTGCAAGGCGGAAGAGACGGCAAAGCGATTTCCAGCGATGGCAAACTAAACGTGGATTTGCGATATCCGAAGGAATTAGGCGGTAACGGAGAGGGAACAAATCCGGAACAATTGTTCGCAGCAGGGTTCGCGGCGTGCTTTGAAGGCGCGATGGGCACAGTGCTTCGAATGAAAAAGATTAAATCCGAAGGTATTTCCATCGACTCTAACGTTACGCTGGGTAAAGATACGAACGACGGCTATGTATTGGCTGTGACGCTGGACATTACGATTAAAGGCGTAGAGCGCAGCGTCGCTCAAGAAATCGTCGATGAAGCGCATAAGGTTTGTCCTTACGCGAAAGCGACACGCGGCAATATTGAAGTCATTTCGAACGTTGTTGGTTAATTATCGGGTGACGCGATTATGATCGCATTAAAAACCGCTTAAACGGCGGTTTTTTTCGTTTACTTCAAATGAGAACATATGCTAGAATAAATGCAATTCATTTCGAACGGAGGGTTGCGTGTGGCAAACTAATTTTTCGATCTATTAGCGCACAGAAAATGGTACTTTAGGCTAAATGGTGTGCATAGTAATCGAAGAATGGTCTGCCGACACGGCTCCCGATATTTATTGTTCGCTAACATTTCTGCTTGGAATCCATCACACAAGTGTGTTTGGTTTGTCCATTCGGATTTCGTTACGCGATCAATCCATTCTTTTTCGATTACTTGAACACAGGCAGCCGGCCTGTGTTTTTTTATTTTTTATATAGAGGAGAGATCAGTGATGAGCGAACAGCTGTTTCAAGTAAACGGAATCGAACTTTGTGCCGAAAGCTTCGGCAACCCCGACCACCCAGCCGTATTATTGATCATGGGTGCTCAAGCCTCCATGATTTGGTGGGAAAAAGATTTCTGTCAGCGTCTAGCCGCCAAAGGACTTTATATCATTCGATTCGATAATCGTGATGTCGGCCGGTCCACCTGTTACGAACCAGGTAATCCCGGATACTCTTTTGAAGATATGGCTGACGATGCCATTCATGTTCTCGACTATTTTGGAATCCTAAAAGCACATATTGTAGGGATTTCCATGGGAGGTATGCTAACCCAAATCCTGGCGTTGCGGCATCAGGATAGAGTTTTAACCGTTACGTTGCTCTCAACATCTAATTTTGCCCCCGACCTGCCGCCGATGGAAGAGAAGGTAATGGAATACTTCTCCAATGCAGCAGCAATCGACTGGACGAATAAAGCGTCTGTTATTGCTTTTACAGTTGGCAAATGGAAGGTTCTCGCAGGTTCGAAGCATCCTTTTGATGAGGGCAGAATCTATGATCTAGCGAAAGAAGAAATGAATAGAAGCCGCAACATGGCGAGCATGAACAATCACGGATTGCTGGCAGGGGGAGAATCCTATTTAGTACGAACTAGCTGCATCGATGCCCCCGCTTTGGTTATTCACGGTACAGAAGATCCCATCATACCTTTTGAGCATGGGGCCGCTCTTGCTCGGATGATTCCAAAAGCATCATTGCTGACTTTGGAGGGCACAGGACATGAACTTCACCGGGAAGATTGGGATGTCATCGTAAACGCAATTTTCAACCATACCGAGATGTCTGGTCGTTCCATTTAGAACAGTTTTGAATGGCTTTATAGCCTTACAATCAGAACGGTCTTCGATTACGAAGACCGTTCTTTTTCGATTTCCCCGCCCTTGACCAGGACGACGTAGGAACACGGCATCCATTCAGGCTTTCCAAGCCGTAATTACCACGCTGCCCATCACATTGGAAAAGCTGCTCATCAGGCGTTCATTTTTCATCATCATGGCAACTACATCTGGTTTCGTGAACAGTTCGTGATCGATTACCCGCAAAGGGTCATTATCGCCAGCCAGTTGTTTCATTTGCGAAAAATGAGATGCGGAGCACTTATGAAAACTTGACTTGCTCATCAGCTTCAGCCATTCCGGAACGGTTCGCAGATGATGAAGTCCGTAAAACGACTGAAGTTTTTTCTTTTGCGCCGTAGTTAATTTTATGGCAAATGCCAGCTCGCGATCGTATAGGACTCCTTTCGGCTTCAGCACTCGCCAGTATTCGCGTATAGCGGAGCTTCCTTCGGTAAAAGCCGTAACCGATTCCGTAAAAACGGCATCAAACGTCTCATCCGGAAAAGGCATGGAAGCGGCATCCGCCTGTACGATGCGGATTGGAAATCCGCTTATCTTCGCACGGTAAGTCGCTTTTTGAATCATATCTTCGTTCCGGTCTATTGCTGTCACGTTGCAGCCCAAGCTGGCTAAATAACACGCAGTCCGGCCAGTTCCGCATCCTGCCTCCAGCACTTTTGTGCCGCGCGGAAAACCGATTTGCCCGATTAATTCTTTGGTCGCTTGGAAACCTCCCGGATGCGCGCTTCCTTCGCCGAGCCGGGCTAGTAATGTATGATAATCCAACGCCTTCTCACCTCTTCCGATATCCTATGCATCATCTCCGTCATGACTGCACCCATTCTTCGCTGCTTTTTGAATGCTCGAGTTGTCATCTCTCTACCTTTTGTCATTGCTTGAGAGAATGGAGCACATCTCTTTTTTTTGCAAATAGGAGACAATCGTACAAACCTTATAGCCGTTCTTTTCATAGTCTAGAATATATAAGCATCAGGTTAGGAGGAATGAGGTTATGCAGGAAGTTTATCCGGTTTGCCATAAGACGCTCTATCCGTATATCGGACGGAGGGTTAGTGCGGTAACCTATGACGGAAGTCATTTTATCGGAACAATAAAGGGAGTAAAAGACGGTAAGTTAGTGCTGGAGGACTGTATTTTTGACAAGAAGCCTGTATCTTTGTCGTCTGTTCGGAAAGGAAAGCCTTCAACAAAACAAACCCGCTCCAAGCATAAAGCCAGACTGTCCAGTTATTATGACGGTTACGGTGGAGGCTATGACAGTTACGGTGGCGGTTACGGTGGAGGTTATGGCGGTTACGGTGGGGGTTGTGGAGGATTCGGCGGAGATTGCTTCTTTTTCCCATTTGCAATCCTTGCTTCACTTTTCATTTTGCCTTTCTTCTTTATTTAATTACGCTGACACGATTACGTTGAGAAAAGAGGGATCGTAATAGCATCCAGGAAAGCTCCTAAAAAAAGAGAGTCAGAGGGAAGAGTTCATGCGGTCAAAAAAGCGAAACGTTGGGTCGGCCAACCCGTTTATGTGCTGTTAAATGATGGTAACTGTTATGTCGGAACGGTTCAAGCCATTCACGACCATAAGCTGATCCTTTCCGAAACCAGGAACTGCGGGAGAGTGAATCTTTCCGATCGTTCCAAGACGCCGGAAGTCCAAGTATCGGGATTGCTGGATACCTTGATAGGGGGAATCGGCACGCTCAATTCTTTTGGTTCCATGGCATCAAGCTTATTCAAGCCAATGTTATCCGGCCCTTCAGTCTTATCTGGAGGGGGAGTTCAAACAAATCAAGAGAATTCGGAAAACCCTTCAGGGCCGGCAGCTGGGGAACAGCAGAGCAATTTCTTCGGATCCTTTAAACAAATGCTGCCGAAAGTCCAAGTCGGTCTTAATATGGTGAAGTCAATCATGCCGTTAATGGGTATGTTCAAAATCTAATCGTTTATTCCGTTTTGCTCAGCCTGCCGGGAAACCCCGGCGGGCTGTTTTTATGCAGAAAATTTGTTCGATTGGATGGCGATCAGCCCCATTTTTCATCGATTTTTTGCTCTTCTGTCACACTTCACATCCCTTGCCCGTCATACAGGTAAAATTTGAAAGGGATGATGAACGATGCAAAAGGTTGATGTAGTCGTAGTTGGTGGAGGAGTTGCGGGTTTAACCGCAGCAATTTACGCAGCCAAAGCCGGGAAACAAACCATGCTCATAGAGAAACAGGATCGCTTAGGCGGCCGAGCCATTTCCAACAAGAAAAAAGGAGCTTACTTCAATTTGGGCGCGCATGCCTTGTATACAGGAGATGCGTACGCGACTTTCCGGGAATTGGGATTGACTTTGCAAGGAAAGCAGCCTACGAATGATGCCTATGGCATTTGGAAAGGGAAATTGAACACCTTGCCTTCGGATATGAAATCCTTATTTACGACACCGCTGTTGTCTTGGAAAGGAAAGATGGAGTTTGCTTCCTGTCTGACGAAACTTATAAAAATGGATACTCGCCGATTTGATCAGATCAGTGTCCGCGAATGGGTCGAAGGGAATTTGCGAGATCCCATGGTGCGCAATGTTTTTTATTCGTTACTGCGTGCCGCCAGTTATGTAGTCGGGCCGGATTTGCCAGCTGCGGGTCCTGTATTGAAACAGCTGCAGAACGCCCTTAAAGGCGTGTTGTACCTGGATCGCGGCTGGGGCGAATTAATCGAGGAATTGCGAAAAAAGGCATCCGATCTGGGAGTGCGGCTTGTAACAAATACCAAAGTCTCGTCCATCGATACCCGGGGCGGGATCGTGCGGCAGGTTATCTGTGAGGACGGAACGAAAATCGATACGCAACATGTAGTCCTTGCCACATCGCCTTTAATCGCAAATCAGCTGGTGCCCTTTGCAGAGGAAACCTCCCTTCATACCTGGAAAGAACAAGCAATTGAGATCACGGCGGCTTGCCTCGACGTGGCCTTGAAACGACTTCCCAATCCTAAACAACAATTTGCATACGGGATTGATCAGACCGTACTTCTTACTAATCAATCGCGTGCGGCCTATCTAAGCGACGATGGCGCGCAAGTCATATCGCTCATTAAGTACCAAGGGAAAGAAACGGACTCGGATAAAGATTTGCACGAACTAGAAGGCGTACTGGATTTGATGCAGCCGGGATGGCGGGAAGAATTGATTGTCAAGCAATACCTTCCTAAAATAACGGTTTGTCACGACTTTATGCATATGAAACGTCTTGAGAATCCCGGACCCGCCGTCCCGGAAATACAAGGATTATATGTTGCAGGAGAATGGGCGTCGCACGGTGAAGTATTGGTTGATGCCGCGACGGCAAGCGCCAAACGAGTTATTCAACACATGCTCGCCCTTGAGGGTAAGGAGTGGAATGCCTTTAATGAGCACAGAGGAATTATATAAACGTTATAAAACGGAGTTGTTTTCGTTAGCCTATCGAATGCTCGGCAGCGTCATGGATGCGGAGGATATCGTACAAGATGCTTTTTTGAGCTATGGCGGCCTGACAGGCGTCGGGACAATCCGAAACGAAAGGGCATTCCTGTACAAGATCGTAACGAATCGTTGTCTGGATCTGTTGCGCTCGTCAGCCAAAAAGCGGGAAATGTACGTCGGTCCATGGCTTCCGGAGCCCCTGATTGAAAAAGGGGATTTGGACGACGATCCATCCAGTAGGTATTTGCGGTCGGAGTCGATTTCCACGGCTTACCTTTTGCTACTGCAGCAATTGAGTGCAAAGGAAAGGGCGGTTTTTCTTCTTCGAGAGATTTTTCATTATTCGTTTGAAGAGATTGCCGATATAGTCGGGAAAAGCAGTGTGAATTGCCGGCAAATTTTTCACCGTGCCAAAAAAAGCATTCATTTCGACCCGGACCAACAACCGCCGGTTTCCATTGCGGAGGAGAAGATTAAAGAGTTTGTGAATTCGCTATTGCAAGGAAATACGACGAAGCTTCTTGAACTAGTTAGTGAAAATGTTGTTCTCTACTCCGACGGCGGAGGCAAAGTAAACGCGGCACAAGTGCCTGTTGTCGGGTTTGATCAAGTGCTGAAGCTTCATCATAAGGTGATCAGCATGCATGCGGGTAAATTTACGTACTCGTTCCTCATGGTTAACGGGCTCCCCGGAATCCGCATTCGTTTGGATAAAGGGATTCAATATGTTTATTCTTTTGCTTATCGAGATCATAAGATCGAAGCGATCTATACTGTCGCAAATCCGGAAAAGTTAAGACATCTATGTGATCAAGCGGAGAGTTAGTAAATGGAGAGTCAACATTCGAGATTAAGGAAGGAATAATTTTATTGAATGAAGATTACAGTTGAGTATAGAACATATACAACCAAAGTCGCGTAAAACGCGGCTTTTTTTATTTTGTGTATATTAGCAGTTACTTGAATCGCTCAACAAAAGCAGGCTGCCAACAGATAATCCGAAGGCAGCCTTTGTTGACAAGCAGGCTCACTGCAGAGCCGCGAATGAACAATGATTAAGCAAAAGATTGCATTCTAGGCGGTCATTTCCATACGCGTTTTTGCTTGAAAAACTCTTCAGCATAACCGGATAAAGCAACAGGGGCGATGATCATCTGAAAGACGAATATGAAACCGAGCAGCCCGATAAAGCTTTTCTTCTGATGGATGCCCAGTTGTCCCAACAGTCTTTTCTGATACAGATTAAGCAAATAAAAAATGATCAGTGTCACGGGTAAAACCATCAAGGTATTTGGTCCGACCAAACCGAAATATCCGAATGCGCAAAGAAATAATCCCGGTATCCAAATAAAGGTATAGGCCAGGTCAATATAAGGAACGACCAAATCAAGTCCTGTAAAAAACCGGCTTGTCGGGTCCTTGATCTTCCAAGGGGAAACTTGTTTGAGCGCTTCAATCATTCCTCGTGCCCATCGTTTACGCTGCCGAATTAAATGGATGAAGCTTTCAGGAACTTCTGTAAAAGCAACGGCGGCCGGCTCAAAGCATACGCGGCCATTATTCTCGAAAAATTTCCAAGTCAGGACTATATCCTCGCCAATGGAATCCGGCCAGCCTCCAGCTGCTTTAACCGCATCCGAGCGAAAGATGCTGAAGGCGCCTTGAGCTACTAAGGTGGATTGATAAATACTCTGCATCCGTTTGATTGAAGCGATACTTAAGTAATATTCCCATTCCTGAACGCGGGCTAGAAATGAACCTCGATTATTCTGCACAAGCAGAGAGCCGGCAACAGCATGAACGTCAGGTCCTGAGATCTGTAGCTTTGCAGCTAAAAACCGAATAGCTGAAGGGTGCAAGAACGTATCTGCATCCAGTGTAATCAGGAAAGGAGTGTTAACTTCTTTCAAGCCTCGGTTTAAAGCGTTATGCTTTCCCGGGATTTCTTCATGAAGAATCATCAGGGAAAGTCCCGTCCGCTCAGCGGTTTGCCGGGCTTTTTCCACAGTTCTATCCGTAGAGCCATTATCAATGAGGATAATTTTAATAATTCCTAAATACTCTTGCCGTGCAATGTGTTCAAGCGTTTCACCGATTCCCTTTTCCTCATTCCTGGCTGCGATCAATATTGTGATTGGAATTGAAGGGTTTGCGGTAGGGAGTTCTGCCTTCTTGTCCAATAATAAGCTGGTCAAAGTGAAGGCACTTATATAGCCAGGTAAATAAGCGATACCCGCAATAATCAGGTAAGCGGCGATTACACCTGTTGTTTGCGATAATTGATGGATCCACGGCTGGGATAGCCAGATGACGAATATAAGCCAACCGATCGCCACCATCTGGCTTATCCGAAATTTTCCTGCGTTATGCTCAGCTGCACGTAGGAGTTTTTTTTCATGAGCAATTAATTTTGACTGCACGTTCTCTCACTCTCCAAATATTCGATTCCAGTAGAGCATTCGCACAGTGAGGTAATTAAGAGGGGATACTCGGCAAATTAGATCGATATTTCGCTTTGAGTTGCGAACGGGGTATTCGTTTTCCAAAAATACCGTTTTTTATGCTCGATTTCATTCCCCTTCCAACCTTTACTCAATCTTATTATTTCACTGAAAATTTAAGTTCGAAGTACATGAAAGTCAGGAGAACACTAGAAAATCGTGCCGGGAAGTGACGACACGGAATTAAATAGAAAACGCAATATTTGTAATATTAAAAAGATTGTGATTTGACACAATACGTTTGCGTCTATAGCATAAAAAAGCGAATAGAAGGTGTCTCCATTTCTTAATCTAAGATGAGTTATACCGTCAGATTTAGGGACTGTTTTCTATCAAAATTACAACTTAGAATCGATTGGGAGGTTTGATGAAAAATGGCTCGATTTTTATTTAGCAACACGCCGATTCACGGCCATGTGAGCGCGAATTTGCTGCTTGTCAAAAAGCTAGTGGAACGAGGCCACGAAGTTGTGTGGTACACGGGCAAACGGTTTAAGGAAACCGTCGAAGCCGTCGGGGCAAGGCACGCAGTGATGGGATTCGATTACGATGATCGAAAGCTAGAAGAGGAATTTCCCGAGCGCCGTAATCATGAAGCCTTGGACAAACTCAAATTCGACTTGAAAAATATATTCATGGCGCCGACTCCCGTTTATTTCGAGGAAGTATCGCGTATTCTGGAGACGTTTCCCGCAGAGGTCATTGTTTGTGATCCTTCATGTTTTTTCATTTTACCGATGATCGAATCCGGTGAACATAAAGGCTTAAAATATGCTGTTACCGGTTTTACCGGATTGACAGTGTCTAGCGTGGATACTCCACCGTTCGGCCCTGGGATTCCCGTCACTCCGGGCGTGGATGAACGCGCCCGAAATATCGAATTGAACAATCAAATCCAAAACGTCATGTTTGCCGATTTACGGGATTATTTTAACAAGCTGCTAGCCGATCACGGCCTGACTCAAATTGATGGCTACATTATGGATGCGCCGACCAAGCTAAGCGATCTTTACCTTCAATTTACGGTTCCATCTTTTGAATACCCGCGTTCCGATTTGCCGAAAAGCGTTCGTTTTGTTGGACCAATGTTGTCCAAAAACGCGAGTTCAAGCACTCAGAAGCTTCCCGACTGGTGGGAGGAGCTGGACGGCGATCGCCCAGTCATCCACGTCACGCAAGGAACCATTGACATCGGTGATTTTAATCGGTTAGTCGTACCTACGATTCAAGCCCTTGCCGAAGAGGATGTGCTTGTCGTAGCTTCGTTAGGCGGACGAATACAATCCGCCCTTTCTATAGATCTTCCAGCCAATGTGCGGGTTGCCGAGTTTTTGCCATACGATCAATTCCTTCCGAAGGTTGATATTATGGTCACTAACGGTGGATATGGTGGCGTACAATATGCACTTTCTCATGGCATACCGTTGGTCGTGGCTGGCGATACGGAAGATAAGCCTGAGATTGGCCAACGTGTATCCTGGTCTGGCGTAGGAATTAACCTGCACACCGGTAACCCGTCAGCCGAACAGGTCCATCAGGCGGTTCAGGAAATACTTTCGAACGGTAAATACCGAGCGCGCGCGCAAGAACTCGAGGCGGAGTTCGCCAATTATGACGGACCGGTCAACGCAGCTAGCTTATTGGAACAGCTGATTGAACCGTCTTTGTGATTATTAATTGAGGTGGACATCATGAAAGGTATAATTTTAGCGGGGGGCACGGGATCTCGCTTATATCCTCTTACGAAAGTAACGAACAAACACTTACTGCCGGTTGGCAAATATCCGATGATCTTCCATTCCATCGTCAAGCTGAAGGAAGCGGACATACAAGAAATTCTTGTCGTCACAGGAAAAGACCATATGGGCGATGTCGTTAGCCTGCTGGGCAGCGGTGGGGATTTCGGTGTGTCGCTTACCTATAAAATACAAGATGAAGCAGGCGGAATCGCGCAAGCACTCGGTCTGGCGCAAACGTTCGTCAACGGTGACCAGATGGTGGTCATTCTAGGAGACAACGTGTTCGAGGAAAATATCGCGCATTATGTCAATAGCTTTCGCTCGAAAGGGAGCGGAGCCAAGATCCTGATCCAAGAAGTCAGTGACCTCCAACGGTACGGGGTGCCTGAACTCGTAGGTGATAAAATCCTATCCATTGAGGAAAAGCCACGTTCTCCAAAGAGTCGTTATGCAGTAACTGGCATCTATATGTACGACAGCAAGGTATTCGACGTTATTCGCACATTGGAACCTTCTGGCCGGGGAGAGTTGGAAATTACGGACGTCAATAACGCTTATATACGCATGAACGAGTTAACATTTGATGTGCTTCAAGGCTGGTGGACGGACGCAGGGACGTTTGCTTCTTTAAGCCAGGCGAATGAACTTGCGAAAGATATATTATTTGGAGATGAATTCGGTCAGCTGAAACTCTAGAACTAGCGTCCATCAAAAGAGAATAATGTTGAGTATAAACCATCGTTAGTAATAACGATGGTTTTGTTTTATGCAAACTGTCGGATAATAGTTACAATATATGGTATAATCCTTTGGGGGAATCTAACAAATGAATTTATTTCAAGGAGGTAGAACAATGGATTTTAAATGGATTAATGAAAGCGAAATTACTGAAACAGATGGTAGAATAGAAATATATGCAACAGAGAAAAGCGACTTTTTCTGTAACCACGGAGCAGATTCAGAAGAAGGAATTACACCGAAAACACTGTGTAATGCACCTTTTTACTATACGCAGGTATCCGGGGATTTTGTTATGCGAGTGAAAGTATCGCATGATTTTAAAGATACATACGATTCCGCTTCCATCATGGTAATGAAGGATATGACCCATTGGGCAAAGGCTTGTTTTGAATTAACTGATTTTGATACTCATGCAGTAGTTAGTGTTGTTACGAAGGAAGAATCGGATGATGCAAACGGCTGCAATATTGATGACAATACGGTATGGCTCCAAATTTGCAGAAGTGGGAATTCATTTGCTTTCCACTATTCTACGGATGGAGAAAACTATTATATGATGAGATATTTCACCTTGCCTGTAGATGAGACTTCTGTCAAAGTGGGTTTATTGGCACAGGCTCCGCTAGGAAACGGTGGCAAGAGAATCTATGAAAATCTGATTATTGAAAGAAAAACAGTCAAGAATATTCGTATGGGCAAATAATGTTGTCCTGTCGAGTCAAGCTGCATACGTGAGATAAGTACAATGGAAGTTTCAGAACAACTATTCGAGAAATCATATTAATTAGTATTCAAATAGAAGAACATATTAAGAATGTTCAGACTGTCGAGAAAGTCTCGACAGTCTTTATTTTTGTCCAGATTGTTTAACACCTTGTTAATGTAAAGACGGAATCGTTACTTTCGGACTCTATGATACAGGATCGAAAAGTTTACAAGTTCGATACACAACAGAGATACTTTGGACAATCAGTGCTCCCATACTTTAGTTCACGGAAGATCTAAAAAAAGGAGTTACCTTCATCATGAGCATGTACCGATCGAATTTCCACAACCGCAACCAGAACAAAAGAAGAAGGAAGAGAAAGATTGCACGGCTGATCCTAGTAAACAGCACGCTTCTGGTGCTGATCACCATCATCATTGCCGTATACACGTTGAACTGGGGTGACGAGAATGCCGTTCCACCGGACAGCATTCAGCAGCAAGGCGGCGATAGCAGTATTGTCAAACCGGACGGCGGGGTACCTGAAGAACATGAAGATTTGACTTCCCCGCAAAACAACGAAGAGAACGGACCTTCTGAAATGCCTGCAGCCGGTCCGGTGAAGCTGTCTTTTGTCGGCGACATTTTGCTTGCCTCCAAGGTGGACGCCATTATGAACAAGAATGGCTACGATTACCCTTACAAAAAAGCTAAGCCGTATCTGAAAGCCTCAGACCTCACCGCCGCCAATCTGGAGAATCCGATAACCCGCGTTAACGACCCGGCTCCTGACAAACAGTTCGTCTTCAAGGGAGATCCCGTTTCGCTTCCGTCGCTCAAGGCGGCAGGGTTCGACGTGGTATCACTCGCCAATAACCATACCCAGGATCACGGAAAGCAGGGATTGCTGGATACCATGCATAATCTCGATAAAGCCGGTATTCCGCATACAGGTGGTGGCCGCAATGACGTGGAAGCCTTCAAGCCGGTTATCCTGGAAGCAAAAGGGATCAAGGTCGCCTATTTCGGCTTTAGTCGCGTGCTGCCGGTTATGGAGTGGAAGGCCGATCCGAACCGCATCGGCGTCGCAGAGTCATACGACGAAAAACAGGCGGTACAAGCGATTAGGGATGCTCAGGAAAAGGCTGATCTTGTCGTTGTCATGGTGCATTGGGGCAGAGAGAGGGTGGACTGGCCGGTTGATCATCAAAAAGTACTGGCTCGTGCCTATATCGACGCCGGCGCCGATCTCGTCATTGGTTCACATCCGCATGTGCTGCAGGGCTTTGAGTCTTATAAAGGCAAGTGGATCGCGTATAGCCTTGGCAATTTTATTTTTAATACAACCGCTACGAAGAAAACAAGGGACACCGGCGTGTTGGATGCCACCTGCACGCCAGAAGGCGCATGTGATCTGCAGCTGCACCCAATGCGAGCGAATAATTCACAGCCTGTGCCGCTCAAGGGTGCCGAGGCAACTACGCTTCTGAATCGTATTTCCGATATCTCAATCGGCGCTTCGATTGACAGCAAGGGGCGCATCAGTGCCAAGTAGAAGAAAAAATAATCAAACCAGTTTCTGATCATTAATTAACTCAATGTTTGGTCTTCAGATTGGGCTTCACAAAGTTAATACCCCATTTCCTAGAAATGGGTATAATTTTCAAATTAAATTAGAAAGCTTTACTTTAAGAAGACTAAGCATTTGTGAAAGTCATTGCTTTCAAACAATCGAGGAGAGACCACCCAGATGAGATCGTTATCCTCCGGAAACTTATGGAAAATCATCAGCATTTCCGCCGTTTTGTCAACCCTGCTGCTGGTCGCGGGCTTTGGATTCGCCGTCAAGGATTTGCTTTATCCGAGGGGCGAGTCGTTCGCAGGGAGAGCAAACGTTCCGGCGCTCCCGGCTGGAGGCAAGCTGAGCGAGGGCAAGAACATCGAAATCACAGCCATCGGCGACTCGCTGACGAAAGGAACCGGAGACGCGTCGGGCGAAGGTTACGTCAAGCAGGTCGTCGCTCTGCTAAAGCAAAAATATCCGGACACATCCGTCCGGCTCAATAACAATTTGGCCGTCAACGGCTTGAAGGCCGATCGGCTGCAGAAGCTGCTGGAATCCGATAAGGGCTACAGCTTCGCACTCAAGCAGTCCAACATAATCGTCTTCACCATCGGCGGGAATGATCTGTTCCAGATCGCCTCGGGCACGAGTCCGGGCAAGGCGGCGGACGGATTGAAGCTGGATAAGCTGAAGTCCGGGTTGCCGCAGGGCTTGAACCGGCTGGCGCAGGTGGTGAAGCGGCTGCATGCGATCAATCCCAATGCGCAGGTCGTGTACGTCGGCTTGTACAATCCGTTCTATGATATCCCGGAATATCGGGGCGGCTCGCTCCAGATCCAGCAGTGGAACGAACAGGCGTACGCTCTGCTTCACCAATACCCCAACATGACGATGGTCCCAACATTCGATCTGTTCGAGAATGCGATCGGCCGGTACCTGTCGTCGGACCATTTTCATCCCAACCACGACGGGTACGCGCAAATCGCCGCCCGGATCGTGCAGTCATTGGAATAGGAGAGAACGCGCATGCAATACGCGAGCCAGGAGGCCAGGCAGTCGGCCCAACAGGACGTCGTGCTGTCCGTCAGCAGCGTCAAGAAACAAATTGGCGGCAAGCCGATCATCAAGGACGTCTCGTTCGAGGTCCGCTCCGGCGAAATCTTTGGGTTTCTCGGACCGAACGGCGCCGGAAAAACAACAACGATCCGCATGCTCGTCAATCTGATCAAGCCGACTTCGGGCGAGATTCTAATCTGCGGCGAAGACATCGGACGCCATCCCGAAGCCGCGCTGCGCCACGTCGGCTGCATCGTCGAGAATCCCGAAGCCTACTCCTACTTGACCGGCTGGGAAAACCTCGAGCATTTCGCGCGTATGCTGCGCGGCATCGATAACGCGCGCATTCGCGAGGTCGCTGCCATCGTCGGACTGGATTCGCGCATCCACGATAAAGTAAAAACTTATTCGCTCGGCATGCGGCAGCGGCTCGGCATCGCGCAGGCGCTGCTCGGCCGGCCGAAGCTGCTCATCCTGGACGAGCCGACGAACGGGCTCGATCCGAAAGGCATCAAGGAGCTGCGAGAATTCGTCCGCATGCTGGCAAGTCAGGGCATGAGCCTGTTCATCTCGAGCCACCTATTAAGCGAGATCCAGCTAATGTGTGACCGCGTCGCAATCATCAGCCGCGGCGAGGTGCTGGCCGTCGGTACGGTGGACGAGTTGATCCACGGCGCGGACAATTACGTCGTCTGGCAATTCGAGCAGCCGGAAGCGGGACGGCGCCTGCTCGCGGGCGATGGTGACGTCGAACTCGTACCGGAACACGAACACCAGATAGACGAGAGCTTGCTAGGGATGAGGGAGGCGGTTATCACAGCGATGAACCCGGACCGGATTTCGAGCCTCGTCGAGAAGGCCGTTCGTGCTGGCATCGGCATCGTGTCGGTGCACTGCGTCGCGCCGACGCTAGAGCAGTTATTTTTACGGATGACGGAAGGTGAAAGCATTGGATAGACTTCTCCCGCTCATACAAAACGAGACGCTCAAGATCTGGAAGAAAAAGCGGTTTTTCGTCATCGTGCTCGTGCTGATGATTATCATTCCGATCTTTACGTACGCACAACATCGCATCGACGAGACAAACAAAAAGAATTTCAAGGATTGGCGCAATGAGCTCGTGCAGCAAATCAGCGAATACCAAAACACGCTCTCGAGCGACAGAATCCCGGAAGAATGGAAGCGTTCGCGGCGGATCGCCGTACAGCAGCTCCAGTATTACCTGGATCACGACGTCAATCCGAACTCGCCGGACGGCGTCACGTTCACCCGAAGCTTCCTATCGAACGCGGTTACACTGTTCTTCCCGCTTCTCGTGCTTGCCCTCGCTTCCGATCTCGTATCGGGCGAACGCACGTCGGGCACGATTAAGATGCTGCTGACGCGGCCCGTGCGCCGATGGAAGATCCTGTTCAGCAAACTCGTCGCGCTCAGCTTCTACGTGTCATTGACCGTTGTGGTGAGCGCCGTTCTCTGTTATCTTATATCAGGCGCTGTATTCGGCTACAATGGGTGGGGAATGCCTGTATTTACAGGATTTGTAATCCATGGTTCTTCGGTCGAAAGCGGCTTCGCGCACGCGATTCCGCAAGGGCTTTATCTGTTGATGGAAGCCGGGCTGATCTGGGTGTCAGCCATGACGGTGGCCTTGCTCGCGCTGATGGTGTCCGTACTCGTGCGCAGCACGGCCGCGAGCATCGTGGCGATGATGGCGGCCGTCATTTCCGGAACGATCTTATCGAACATGGCATCTTCCTGGCAAAGCGCGAAATTCATCTTCTCCGTCAATCTGCAGCTGACGAATTATTTGGCGGGCTCGCCGCCGATCACAGGCATGACGCTTGGCTTCTCGCTTGTCATTTTGGCCTGTTGGGGGATTACTTCCCTGATCGTTTCGTTCTTCGTCTTTACGAAACAGGACATCTTGAATTAAATCTACTCGGGTAACGAAAGTCGCATAAACAGCGGCTTTTTTATTTTTTTATACAGGTTCGACAATAACGAAATTGCCTTTAATAAATAATCGTGTACTCTTGATGTTCATATCTTTATCTCATCTTCACATCATCTGTTTATCATCTTGATGTGCTTTCCTTAAAATAGAAATGAACGAAAAGTGGACACACTGATTCTAGAACATCGCGAAACGGGAGCCGCATAATGAAAACAATCTTGATCGTGGAAGATGAGGAAATATTACGTGAAATTAGTAAGGACTACTTCTTAAGTGAAGGCTATAGGGTGCTGGAGGCGGCGGATGGGAAGACGGCTCTGGCGTTGTTTCAAGATCATGAAGTGGATCTGATCGTGCTGGACATTATGCTGCCGGAACTCGACGGTTGGTCAGTATGTCGCCGGATTCGCAAGACCTCGGACGTCCCAATCATCATGCTAACGGCCCGCGTCGATGAGGACGATACTCTGCTTGGATTTGAGCTGGGCGCAGACGACTACGTGACGAAACCTTATAGCCCGCCTGTTCTGCTCGCAAGAGCGAAACGTCTGCTTGAAAGCCGCAGCAAGAGCAGCAAGCCGGCGCAACCTAAGGACTCCTTAATCATAGATGACATTAAGGTCCATTTCCCATCTCGGACCGTTACGATAAACGGAGCAAGAGTGAATTTTACGCATACCGAATTCGAGATCCTCACGTATCTTATGGAAAATCAAGGAATCGTCATTACGCGAGAACAACTGATTACAAAAATATGGGGCTATGCGTATGTCGGAGACGACCGCACGGTGAACACGCATATCCGCAACTTGCGTACGAAGCTTGGAGACAAGGCTGCCATGATCGTCACGATCGTTCGGACAGGCTACAAGTTCGAGGCACAAGCATGAGAAGCTCCATCGTGCTCAAATTGTTCTTACTGACGACAACGTTGTGCATACTCATCTTAGCTGTCATCTATGCGGGACAAACCATATTTTTCAAAGAGTACTATGCGAACCGGAAAGTAAACGACTTGCAAACAAAGATTGAGGCGTTCAAGTCGGCTTACATGAATACCGCAGGCAATTCACTTGCGATCCAGACGCTTCAGCAAGACTTCTATCGATCCAACAATGCTTCGATTACGGTTCTGGATCATGATGGAAATCTTAAGGATGTCAACGACTTTTATCTAGAGATCAAATTGCTCAAGACATTGACGAAAGAAGAAGAGAAGATGCGCATTAAAGTACCTCTCTATCAGCTTATGAGCATAGAGGAGGCCGCTTCGGGACAATTGTTGATTGCTCGTGGAGACCAATTGTTCATTAACGGGATAAAAAGCAACTCCATGCTCATTCCCATTGTGGTGCAGCATCCGTCCGGGGAATTGCTGTATGTAAACGAGACATTCAAGCGTAAAGTTTATAAAGGCAATGTGAAGTTTGAAGAAAGGAAGGATTGGAAGGATTCGAATCCTTCCTCTTACACGAATCTTTTTGGAGCCGTCTCGGACATTCAGCTTCCGAGCAGCGGAGGAGCATCGGACTTCATTTATTCCAATAAGCTCTTCCTGGATCAGATCAACGCCTTTCAAGCAAAGCTGTTATTCGAGGGCAACCAGCATACAGATTCAATTCTCATTCAGGATTATGAACAGAATAACGTGAAATATAAGCTGTTCATCCAGCCAGTTCATTACGATAATGGTACAACAAACTACATTTTCGTCATGGCATCGCTGCAGCCGGTGGACGAAGCCGTACAAATGATGAAAGACTATTATGTCTATATCGTCATATTTGTAATGGTGCTCATATTGATCGCGTCGTTGTACTTCTCATTGAAAATCGCCAGGCCGCTCTTGCGCATCAATCAAACGACCAAAAAAATCGCGAATCTTGATTTTTCGGAGACGATTCCCATACGTTCCAAGGACGAAATCGGCGATCTGTCGCGCAATATCAATCAACTGTCTGGTACGCTGCACTCGTATATCGGCAAACTGCGGGAAGATATCGAGCGAGAGAAACAGCTGGAGAATACGAGAAAAGAGTTCATATCCGGCGTATCCCACGAGCTCAAGACACCTCTAAGTGTGATGAAGAGCTGCATATCGATCCTAAAGGACGGCGTAGCCGCACACAAAAAGGACCATTACTTCCAAGCGATGGAGAAAGAAGTCGACAAGATGGACCATCTCATAGTCGACATGCTTGAACTTGCGAAATACGAGTCAGGGACGTACAAGATGAAGATGGACACTTTTTTCATTGATAAGCTGATCAACTCCGTCTGCGGGCAGCTGTCGCATGAGATGGCAGCCAAACAACTGCGTTTAAGCGTGCAGCTTATTCCTGGCCTTGTCGTTGCCAATCAACACCGGATTGAACAAGTCATCACGAATTTCATGACGAATGCGATCCGCTACACGCCGAAGAATCTGGAAATCATTGTCTCGGTAATCGAGGAGACGAATCACATCGTCGTCCGAGTGGAGAACAAAGGCGCTCGAATTCCAGAGGAGCAGCTCAGTAAAGTGTGGGATCGTTTCTATCGCGGCGATACGGCGAGGCAACGATCCGATGGCGGAACGGGACTCGGACTTGCCATTTCCAGAAAGATATTGCAGCTGCACGACGTCAATTATGGCGTCACCAATACAACGGATGGTGTTGTATTCTTCTTCAGCTTGAATAAGAAAAGTTAATATCCGATTTTTTCTGTTGCCGCGTGCCGAGAAGGTGATTTTCACCTTCTCGGCACGCGGTTTTTTCACGTTGTGAATCTTTATTTCATCTTGATATCGGCTCCATTTCGTCTTAACCTGCTGTGATTATGATGAATCTATGAAAACCACTACTAAACTTATAGCTATAGCAATTGTCGGAGTCGTATTGTCAGCGGGATCATTCCAACTTCAAACGGAAGGAGTAATAAATGGGAAGCCACACGGTGGCCATACAAAGACCTTAGAGTCGAATACAGAGGCAAGTAGGCCTTTGAAAGGTAAAACGATCGTGCTCGATCCCGGCCACGGCGGCAAAGATGTAGGTTCCATCGGAGGTAACGGAACCTATGAGAAGGACGTGACGCTGCCTACAGCGCTAAAAGTGAGAGACAAATTACTTGAGCAAGGTGCAACGGTCGTAATGACGCGCGATGCCGATACGACGGTTTCGCTGGACGCAAGAACGGAGATCTCGCAAGAAGAGAACGCGGACTTGTTCATCAGCATCCATTTTGATGCGTTTCAAACAAGCGATGTGTACGGGATGACGACTTACTACTACAAACCGCAGAATCAGGAGATCGCTCAAAAGATTCACGAACAATTCCTCGAAGCGGATCTGCTGACGAAGGATCGAGGCGTGAGGTTCGGCGATTACCATGTGATCCGTGAAAACACGAAGCCGGCCGTTCTGCTGGAGCTCGGATACATTTCCAATAAGGACGAAGAAATACGGATGCAGTCTCAATCCTTTCAAGACGAGATATCGACGGCGATTGCTAGCGGCGTTGTTAACTGCCTTCGTTAACCAGCGGGGGAGATAGAAAATGGCAATGTTTCTTAAAATCATGCGGCGGCACAGCGTCGTTGCAGTCGGATTTCTGGCCCCCAGCGTGATCGGCTTCTCGATTTTCTACTTAATCCCTTTCGCGATGGGCGTGCACTACTCCTTTATGAATCGATCTAACGGGGGCTCATTCGTCGGACTGACCAATTACAAGGAGCTGCTGGCAAGTGATTCCTTCTTGAAGGCAGCCAAGAATACGTTCCTGTTCACATCCGTCAGCGTCCCGATCACGATCGCCTTATCGTTATTGCTGGCCTTGTTATTGAATCAAAGCATTTACTTCCGCAATTGGCTGCGAACCGCATACGTATTGCCGCTTGTCGTGCCAGTGGCTTCCGTTGTCTTGATTTGGCAGCTGCTGTTCGACTGGAACGGGGCAGTGAATAGCTGGCTTCACGAACTCGGCGTATCGCGGATGGATTGGATGAAGTCGGAATGGGCAAGAGGCGTGCTCTCCGTCGTCTATGCCTGGAAGAATATCGGGTACAACATCATCTTGTTCTTAGCAGGCTTGCAGAGTATCCCGAAGGATTATTATGAGACGGCTGAGCTTGAAGGCGCGGGCGCCATTCGTAAGTTTACTCGTATTACGCTCGTCTATTTGACGCCGAAGATGTTTTTCGTTGTCCTAATGGGATTGATCAGCTCGTTTCGGATCTTCAGGGAAACGTACCTGATTGCGGGCGATTATCCGCATGACAGCATCTATATGCTGCAGCACTACATGAATAACATGTTCCTGTCGCTCGATATTCAGAGGCTCACCTCTGCCGCAGTAATCATGGTGGTGTGCCTGATCGTGCTGGTGACTGGAATGTTTACTCTGGAGCGGCGTTTTACAAGTGACTTAGACTAATGGGAGGAGCTTTGAATTTGAAAGTTGTCATAAAGAAAGGCGCGATCACGCTGCTTCTATGCTTGCTTGCGACCTTGCTGCTGCTGCCGATTCTCATTTCCTTCACCAATTCGCTTATGACGGAACAGGAGATTGGATCGAACTACGACATGATTGGGGAAATGACGGATGCGGCAAATGACGGGGAGGATGCATTCGTCAATCTGAAGCTTATCCCTGATTGGGTATCATTCGAACAGTACGACAAAGTGCTAATCGAGACGCCAACCTATTTGAACTTGTTTTGGAATTCCGTTTACATGGTTGCGTTCATTATCGCTGGGCAGGTTATCGTCGGCGCTCTTGCGGCTTATGCCTTCGCGAAGCTTCGCTTCCGGGGGCGAGATCAAATGTTCTTCATTTACTTGATCACGATGTTAATGCCGTTTCAAGTAACGCTTGTACCAAATTATATCATTGCCGACAAGCTTGGACTTCTGAACAGCGCGTATGCCATCATTCTGCCCGGTATCTTCGGCGCTTTCGGCGTGTTTATGCTAAGGCAGTTCATGCTGTCGATTCCAACCGCTTACGTTGAGGCAGCTCACATGGACGGAGCCGGTCATAGTCGCATTTTCGTGCAAATCATCCTTCCGCTGATCAAACCAGCATTGGCGGCGCTCATCGTGCTGTTGTTCGTCGATTATTGGAACATGGTGGAGCAGCCTCTTATTTTTCTCGATGATGACTTCAGGCAGCCGTTGTCCGTGTATCTGTCCGTTATCCAGCAAGAGGCAAGAGGAGTAGGTTTTGCTGCGTCTGTCTTCTACATGTTGCCGATGGTACTGTTGTTTTTGTATGCGGAGTCTTATTTTATCGAGGGCGTTCAAACGTCCGGCATTAAAGGGTAGGAGGATCGTCTAGTGGAATGGCAGCATAACGGAGATGAAATTAAGAGTAGGAAGAAGAAGCTCCGACTGCTCTTCATCTTATTTGTCAGCGGATTACTTGTACTCACTTTGTACAGCAATACGCTGTTAACGATGAATCTCACGAAAGTATGGACAATCGTCGGGCGCCAGGAGGAATTCGTTCAGAGTTTTACCGGCAGCGGCGTGTTAGAGCCAGTTAATGAAGTTTCTTTATCAAACAAGGCGGGGTGGACTATAAAAGCCATCAAGGTCCGAGCAGGCGATGTCGTTAAGAAGGGACAGACGTTAGTCGTTTACGAAAGTATAGATGCCGAGAATCAATATTTGGATGCTAAGGTGCAGGTTGAGCAGCAGCAATTAGCGATTGAGGGCATACAAGACCGATACATTGAAGCGGCCTCAAGCGGAGATGACACCCAGTTACGCAGTGCAAATCGTGATCTCGAGAGCGCACGTCTTACGCTTGAAATGCAAAAGCGGAATCTCAACACCATGAAGGCAGATCTAGTCAGCAACCGCGAGCTGAAAGCGCCGTTCGACGGGATTGCGATGAAAGTGAATGCTGTGGAAGGGATAAGTTCTGCAAGCGCCGGCCCTGATGTTCTAATCACGTCTTCCTTGCAAGGTTATCAATTTCATGTACAAGTGCCAGTTGCAATTAGCGGGCATTTCACTATAGGTCAGAAGCTTGACGTCCAGGTCGGTCAATTAGACGAGGCGTCAATGGTGGAAGGAATCGTGTCGTGGATGGAAAACAAGGAATCCCAAGTGGATATCACTGTGACCGTAAGGAATGAACGACTCCGAGGAGGCGAACAAGCGCTTCTTGATCTCCGTTTTGCTTCCGGGAGCACAGGTGGAATTGTGGTTCCGAGCAGCGCTATTCATAAAGAAGGCAATGAAACGTTCGTCTACATTGTTGAAGAGCGTAAAGGCCCGCTTGGCAATACGAGCCATGTTCGTAAGATGCCGGTCAAAACCGGCGATTCTAACGAGTCCGAAACGGTCGTTCAGCAGGGGATTTTCCCGGATTCGCCAATCATCATGCAAAGCAGCGAACCGGTAGTTATGGACGGAGAACGTGTTCGGGTCATGTCGTAATCATGAACAACCAATTAGAAAGAGGGAACGGGAAATGAAGAATATATTAATCTTGGTGTTGAGCTGTATCATGTTGGTTTATTTATCTGCTTGTAATGGAAATAGCACTAATAGTGCTGGTGACCCGCAAAAAAACGCAAACGATGAGTCAAGCGCTGCTGCGAATATGGAATCTGACGCAACTCCACAGGGGTTGGAGCCTCTAGACGATAAACCGAAAACGATCATTGTATCGATACTTGGCATTACTCCGTTCTACAAGCTTGCGAAAGAGAAGTACGAAGCGCTTCATCCGAATACGACGATTCAATTCGAAGAGTTTACTTCAGGCAGCATGATGAGTGCCTCCGAAGTCGAGAGGTATATAAAATCGACAACAACAGAGGTCTTATCTGGTAAAGGTGCGGACTTATTCGCGATTACGACTGTTGAATTGCCAATCGATAAATACGTTAATAAAGGTGCGTTCGAGAACATAGACAATTGGATGCAGAGGGATACCAGTTTCGATCAAAAGCTATACCAGATGAACATTATAACAGGCTCCAAAATGAACGGCGGCCTATACATGATGCCTGTAGAGTTCTGCTTGGAAGCTCTGTATGGTGATGCAGACGGGCTTAAGAATGCAGGCGTCACGATTGACGATAAGGATTGGACGTGGAGCCGGTTCGCCGAAATCAGCAAGCAGTTGGCAAGCAATAACGGAAGTGCCTACACCATGAACTATTTACCACCTGAGGCGATGATCAACAACCTCGTGTCTGACAACTATCACCAATTAATCAATGGGGAGAGTGGCAAGTTAACATTTGACTCTACAGTCTTCACAAAATTACTAACGGAAGTGAAGCAGTTATATGATGAGAAGGAGTTAAGAGGTGAAGCATCCAAGAAAAGTCTCCTTACCTATTCGCTAATGAATTCCCCAAGCGATTATCTCGTAAGACTAGCCTCTTACTATAAGAACGGTAAGGTCTATCAGAAGCCGCATGCTGCGGATCAACAATCAGGTGTCTCTTTCTTAGCGACGAATCAGATCGCTTTGAATGCGAATTCGAAGATCAAGAGGGATGCATGGGAGTTTATGAAGCTTCTGCTGTCGGAGGAGGTACAATCCTATCCTCATCAAGCGGGTTTCTCGATGAACAAATCAGTGAATGAAAACGCAATCGAAGATGTACTGAAAAATGGTATTGATAAGGATGTTGGCGCTAAAGGCGGAGGTGCTGTGGTCGAAGTAACAGACGAGAAACTTGATGTTCTCCGGGACATGCTCTCAGAAGCCAGCTTAAGAAATATAGGATATGAAACGACGATTCAAAAAATTGTCTCCGAGGAAGTTAAAGCATTCTTCACCGGGCAGAAATCCGCCGATGCCGTCGCTCATTTGGTACAGAATCGAGTTACTACGTATTTGAATGAATAAAATTTTTCTAGAATATTTGGATATAGCAAAATTAAATATCCTACGGACGTCAATAATGCTTATAATCGCACGAACGAGTTCAGGTATGCCGTGCTTCAATTGCTAATTAATATCAATAAAAACCATCGTCAATAATAACGATGGTTTTGTTAGCAAAAGAAGCATGGGTTGACGAAATTATGATAGCCGATTTACCTCGAACAGGTTTCACGGTTATATACTTTTAGTTTTGGTAACTTTATCTTCTATTAACCGACCCTCGCTCCTTCAAAACGGGTTTCTATTCCGGCAACAAGACTGCCTGCGATAAGGGTAGCAAAGAAAACTTGAACATCATCGCCCGCATTTAAACGAACGATACCGGATGCATCAATAGATCCACTGCCAATAGGTGAAGTCTCGGTATCAGTAATTCTAGTCCTGCCATTTACACGAATAAATAAACCAAAAAAGTTAGTTACGTTCTCATCAGCAACGAACGTTGCACTCGCGAACAAGGTATAAACGCCGCTTTTCTTTGGGCGGAATATCGACGTTGCCGGATTATACTCCCTATTCGTATCGAATTCTTCCAAGCTATATTGAACTTGGGTGATTTCAATTGGAGTAATTGGCTGATCTGTACTGGCGGCCGCAGCAAACGCAGATCTACAACCGCATTTTTTGGTTTTGCAAGAGCAAAACTTTTTCACAGAGCGTTTAAGGCATCTTTTTTTATGCGCAATTTTGAGTACTGCTCGTTTCTTAGGCTCACTTTTGAGTACCCGTTTGTTGGAAATAGAAGCCTTTACTCTTTTTTTTGGATCAATCTTCTTCGTGCGTTTCTTTAAGGTCATTTTGCCACCATCCTCTATTAATCTAGCAATCCTTTTGATAGATTATTCTTCTGGCGTTCAGTGTGATTGGACAAGAAAGGTTACTGCAAAAAAAAGATAATAATCCGTACAGTGAACTAACAAACAAAAAATTTATATGGTGTATAACACCTTATAAAACACCAGGGTTAGAACGGAAATTGCCCAATATCCAAACTTATATTCTAAACATTCAAAAACCATATTGTCGGACGACAAGAACATCTATACAATGGAAGTCGCATAAACTGCGGCTTTTTATTTTTGGATAGAAATTCTTGACGTCAGCTCAAGACAAGAACTTCTATCCAAAGCCGTATTAGGACAAGAACTTCTTTACAGCCTTGAAGCCGATGCCCGTCGCGATGAAGTACGTGAGCGGCATGGAGTACGACGATCAGGAACGCGGGAAACGCCTCCTCCTCGTTCCGTTCGATCCGCCGGAGCACGTACGGCCGAATTTTAAAGGTGTTCGGGTTCCGCAGACTTTAGAACTGGTATCATAGAAAGCAAAGTTTTAAGAGTACACGACGACGTAACCGGGAGTCAACGGAATATGGATATGGACTACATGCTGGATGACAGTGCGTGGCGGCGGCTGCTAGAGGGCGTGGCCGTGCGCTTCGACGAACTGACGATCATACGGGGATTTCAATATTTTAAACAGGGACGGGTCGAGGAGTTGTCGCTCCGTGATGACGGCGTGCATGTGGACGCGCGCGTTAAAGATAACCGGATGTACGATGTCGCTGTCGATCTGGACGACCTCGCGGCAAGCGAATGCGTCTGCTCCGCGAACCGCGCCTGTACGCACATGGCCGCAACGCTGATGTGCTACGCGGAGCTGTGCGGCCGGTCGATCCAGGCGCTCGCCAACGCGCGCAGTGCCTTGAAGAGCGCGGCCGCCAGCGGCAAGCCGGACGGCGGACGCGGCGGTGCCCGAGCGGGCACCGAAAGAGCAGCCGCGGAAGCGCCGTCCCGGGCTGTCAACGAGGGCGAAGGCGCGAACCGCGGCGCCGCGCCAGCAGCCCCTCGGCTCGTCAGGCCGACCTTGACGGAGGAGGAACTGACCGATCTCCCCGTGGCTAGGTGGCACGAGCGGTTCCAGGCACGCCGCGGACAGATGAATCTAAATATCCGTACGGCACAGGAAGCCAGCGAGTTGCTCGCCGACCTTCAGGCGATGCGGCCCATCCTGCCCTGGGCGCTGGAGCAATTATTCACGCTCCATGCTCTGCTGTTCGTGCTGGAGCGGATGGTCAAGCCAGCCCAAACGGACTGGCGCCAATCGGGCCTGTTCATGGGCTACCATACGCAGCTCGCGCTTGATGGGCTGCGCGGCCAGGCGCGAATCCTGCTCGAGGACAAGCTCGCGCTGGCGGACGACAGCTCCGCATACTGGGACCGGTTGATGGAGACGGCGGATTTTCTCCGAGAGCGCATGCTGACCGAGGATAAGACACTCGGCTGCTTCGCGGCACTATATGCTTCGCTGTGGCTGGGCTGGCTCGGCCCAGGCTCGGCCGGAAGTGCCGCGCTCTACGAGGAGGAGCAGCGCCAGCTGCAGACGGCGGAAGCGGAGCTTGGCTCATCCTTGTCGCGGTTGCCATGGACGCTCGCGCAGTGCCTGCTTCTGCTTTACCTAGCGCGCGACGCGGAAGCGCGGGCGATGCTCGCCCGGGACGGAATCAAGCTGATGCTGAAGCCGGAGCATCTCGCGCCTCTGCTCGGCGTCCTCAAGCGCGCGGAGCAATGGGCGCGGCTGCGCGACTGGCTCGCCGAGACCGGACCACTGCTCGTCGGCTTCCGCGGTGACGACCTTGCACCCTATGGCGACTATTGGGCCGTGGTCGTGGCACAGCTACCGGAGGCAGAGCCAGCGATGTGGCGCACGCTCCAGGAGATGCTGCCGTTCTCGCGAACCATCTACGAGGACGCGCTGGCGGCGCACGGCAGGTGGGACCGGTGGATCGACCTGCAGATGTGCATGGGCCAGGACCCGCTGTCGTTCCGCGTGACCGCGCTGAAACCGGTCGAGAAGGAGGCTCCGGAGCTGCTATTGCCCTTCTACCATCAAGCGGTGGAACGTTACGTGCTGCAGAAAAACCGCGACGGCTACAAGGCGGCGGCAAAGCTGCTGAAACGGCTCGCCAAGCTGTACGCGCGGCTGAAGAAAAGCGAGCGGTGGGAGCTGTTCATCGTCGCGTTTGCGAACCGGAACAGCCGCCTGCGGGCGCTGCAGGAAGAACTGCGCAAAGGAGGACTGCTGTCATGAACGCATACGTCGATACGCTTACGATTCAAGCAAACCTGACCGAACAGGGTGACGCACTAATCTTCGGTGCGGACGCGTCCGGGTACGCGCCGGGGTTGCTTGTCAAGCAGCGTCTGTTCGCGCAGCACGAGCCGTCTTTCTATGGCACGGAGCTCGAGATCGAGAAGCTGCGGGACGAACTGGAGCTCGTCGTGCTGCCGGCGGAGATGGTCGTGCCGTTCTTCGCGAACCCCGAATTGCTGCCGATGCACGTGACCTGGCGGCTCGAAGGCGACGCCGCGCGGCTGGCCGAGCTTGCGCCAGCGCTAGAGCGCAGCGTCGCGGAGCGAAAATTCATCCCGAGTTTCGAGGCTTACAAGGCCGGCAAGCTGCGGTGGACATGGGACGCGGCGGAGCTCGACGCGAAGTCGCGCCGAACGCTGCGCTCCCTCGCGGCCGGCAGCCGGTTTGTCGGACGGGAAGACGGAGGACCGGACGGTGAGGGAGATTGGGACGAGGAAGCCCAGGGCAGTGAAGCAGCAGACACCGCCTTCCTAGCTGGCCTCGGCGCCGCCTTCTCTGCGGCGGTATTTCAACGGCATTACGGCAGGGAGGAAGCCGCCGGCGACCTGCGCCGCGACTTCCCGTTGCTGTTCGCCCGCGACCGCACCGCAGCGGTCGCGGGCCTCGACGAGCGCGGCTGGCTTGTCGCCTCCGGCTGGAAGGCAGACACGCTGCCGTTCCGGCCGATCCTGCAGCTTCTGGAGCCGGAGGATGTTGATACCAACAGCTGGCACCTTGCGCTCCTGCTGCAAGACAAGATCGAACCGGCGAATCTCGTACCGATTCGGCTGACCGCGGATGGAGAAGCTTTCGGGACGTGGCCTTTCGGGTGGACGCCACACGTGCACGAGCGCTCCGCGGCTTGGCTAGCGTACTTGCGTGCGAGCCTGTCGGCTGACCGACTGGCCGGCAGCCCCTCCAACGTGCTGAACGCGCCGCTGTCAGGTGAAGAAGCGTGGCGGTTCCTGACTGCGGATAGCCAACGACTCCTGGAGGCAGGCTGGCAGGTGCTGCTTCCGGCCTGGTGGGAGGAGGTGAGCCGCAAGAAGCCGAGCCTGCGCGCGAAGGTGCGTCCCGGCGAAGGAGAAGTGGAGCGCGCAGGCAGCAGCCGTTCCTTCTTCGGCCTCGACGCGCTTATCGAATTCGACTGGCGTGTGTCCATTGGCGATATAGACCTCAATGAGACGGAGTTTCGGGAGCTGGTCGCCCGCGGTGAGCGGCTCGTGCATTTTCGCGGCCAATGGGTGCCGCTCGATCCCGCCTTGCTCGCGCAGATCCGCAAGGCAATGGCGGGCGTCGATCCCCGGCAGGGCCTGTCCTTCCAGGATGTCCTGCAACTGCATCTGCGCCGTAACCGCGGTTTCTTCATGCCGGAAACTATGGGCAAAGAAGGCGAAAGTGGCAGCGAGGAGGTTGGTAATAACGAAGGCGAGCTGGACATGGACCTTGAGCTGAACGAGCATCTGACGAACGTCATCGCGCAGTTGACGCAGCAGACGGACTGGCCGTCGGTCCCCGTGCCTGCGGCGCTGCGCGCGGAGTTGCGCAGCTACCAGCAAGCCGGTTTCTCCTGGCTTGCGTTTCTGCGCCGATTGGGGCTAGGCGCTGTCCTTGCCGACGATATGGGGCTTGGCAAGACGATTCAGTTTATCACTTACTTGCTGTATGTCGCGGATGAAGCCGCCGCAAATAGAGGACGTCGTCCTGCCCTGCTGATTTGTCCGACCTCGGTGCTTGGCAATTGGCAAAAGGAGATGCACCGCTTCGCGCCGTCGCTGCGCGTCCTGCTCCATTACGGCAGCAAGCGGCTAGGTGGCGACGCGTTCTACGAGGAAGCGGCGAAGGCCGATCTCGTGCTGACCTCGTACGCGACGTCGACGCTGGATCAGGAATTGCTCGGCAGCTATACATGGTCCGCGATCTGCCTCGACGAGGCGCAAAACATCAAGAACGCCGGCACGAAGCAGGCCATGGCGGTCAAGAGAATCCCCGCGCGGCACCGCATCGCGCTGACTGGCACGCCGATTGAGAACCGGCTCGCGGAACTGTGGTCAATCTACGATTTTACTAATCCAGGCTATCTCGGTACCGCTCGCGCCTTCGCCGAGAGGTTTGGTCAGGCGATCGAGCGCGAACGCGACGAGAAGCGTACGCGAGAGCTGCAGCGGCTCGTGAAGCCGTTCATGCTCCGGCGCAAGAAGAAGGATCCGAATATTATGCTGGACCTGCCGGAGAAGAACGAGATGAAGACGTATATCCATCTTACCGGCGAGCAGAGCGCCCTTTACGAACAGACGGTTAAGGAATTGATGGACGAGGTCAAGAAGTTGGAAGGTATTCAGCGCAAAGGCGCGATCCTCTCAGCGCTGACGCGTTTGAAGCAGCTGTGCGATCACCCCGTGCTGTTCACGAAGGAAGTCGTGCCGGCACCGGAGGACGAGCGGGAGGAAGCCGCAGAATTGGCGATGCTCATCGGACGCTCCGCCAAGCTCGAACGGCTGCTCGACCTGGTGAAGGAATTACGCGATGAGGGCGAGCGGTGTCTGATCTTCACGCAGTACATCGGCATGGGGGAAATGCTGCAGCGGGTGCTGGGCAGGGAGCTTGGCGAGCCCGTCCTGTACCTGCACGGCGGATCATCAAAGACGGCGCGCGACCGGATGATTGAGCAGTTCCAGTCCAGGGAGCTGCCGGCCGCAGAGCAGCCGAACGTGCTCATTCTGTCGATTAAGGCCGGCGGCGTCGGGCTCAACCTGACCGCCGCAAACCACGTATTCCATTTCGACCGCTGGTGGAACCCTGCCGTGGAGAACCAGGCGACGGACCGTGCCTACCGGATGGGGCAGACGCGCGACGTGCAGGTGCACAAGTTCATCTCACTCGGCACGCTGGAGGAGCGAATCGACGAGATGCTCGAGAGCAAGCAACAGCTGAGCGACGACGTCATCACGAGCTCGGAAGGCTGGATTACGGAGCTGTCGACGGATGCGCTGCGCGATCTGTTCATGCTGCGGCGCGACTGGTCGGAATAGCGACGGAGCAGGAAAGCGAGCCCGCCCGTGCCGCCCGTGCACTGTTGGCTTACCGTGCAGCGGGAACTTCCGGACTCGGCGGCGAGCCAGCAATCAACATTAATCTTAATTATGAATCGTAATCGGGCTATTCATTGGCAAGACGGCTTGGGAAATCTTCCGTGAAGCTTCTCGATACGACGAAACAACATTACAGGCTTACCTTACCGTGCATGCTGATAATAAACCGACTCGTACGCGGCCAACTCGTCATCCGCCGATGGCAAAGGCATTTCCCGGATATTGCTCTTCAGTGTATTGATCAGCTCCGGCTTATGAAGCAACATGCGAAAACGCTCCGCCAAATGACGGGCATCGCCCACGCGGAAGGTATAGCCGTTGAGTCCATCGACGATTTTCTCGGACATTCCGCCTACGTTAGAGGCGATTACAGGCACATGGGATGCCAGCGCTTCGTGAAGGGCGAGTGGATAATTCTCGAACCAGATCGAAGGGACAACGGATATATCAGCCTCTTGGTAAATGCGCGGGAGATCTGCCTCAGCGTACGTGCCTCGAAATGAAATGCGTCGGTCTCCGGACGCTATCCGCTGCAGCTCTTTCGCGTATTCCGGCTTACCAGAACCATAGAGATGCAGCCTTAGTCGGCGGGAAGGTACCAAGGACATCGCTTGAAGTAGGATATGAACGCCTTTATGCTCATTCAGCGATCCACCGTAGACAAACGTCAGTGTGGCGCCGGACCGATATGTTTTAGCGTTCGGGATGAGTGTTTCCCGCCGCATCCCGTGGGGGAGAACTTCGATCCGAAGCGAGGGCAGCACTTGCTGCGTGTAGGAAGCCAAAAAAGCGGACGGCGAAAAGATGCGCTGCGCGCCTTGAAGCAGGGGGGCGAGCGTGAGAAGGCGTTCGCTTGCGTGCGGAAGCTGGCAATGGGCCATACAGGCCAGCCCGCCTTCCGGCCCGGAACAGAGCTGTTTGTCGACCCGAACTAAAGTCGTTCGTGGGCATACAGACCAATAGTCCGTTAACGTCATGACATACGGTATTCCCAACCTTAGGGCGGCCTGGACGAACCCTATGCCGCGCATGGTATGTGCGACGTGAATCAAATTCGGCTGTTCCTGGGTCAAGATGACTTCCGCCCACATCGAAAGTGTGGGCTCTTCGACAAGCGATGCCGATTGAGCCGGATCAGCAGCTTGGCTCCGGTAGGCGAGTACCGGTACACCATCATAGACGTATTCTATGCTCGCAATTTCATTCGTGGGAACAGCCTGCTCCGGAAGTTGACCGCTGTAAGTGACTACTTTTACGCGATGGCCGCGTTGCTGCATACTTCTAGCCATATTTAGAACGAATTTTTCGGTTCCGGTATAGGACTCCGGGTAAAAGCTATGAACGATATAAAGGATGGATAGCCCTTCACCCGACTGCTGGCGATCATTGGGGGGCTGAGCCTCGAAAGGTTGGGCTTCGAGCAGCTGCAGAGCGGGTACATGAAGAGCTACAGACGGCGATGCAACGGACTTCTGTCTTCGGCGTGCGGACCGTTTTCCTCCGGAGCGATACCTTAAACGCGCCGTTGTCTTCGCGTTTCGGAATCTGCGTTTCGGATATTCCGGACGGACGGCGCCTCGCCGGGCTTTCTTTGCCGCTTTAGTGGTAGACGAAGGTCGGCTCCGTTTAACGGTGGCCGAACGGATTTTCCGTTTCCTCTTCATAGCACACCTCCGGTAGAAGCTATACAGCAAGCTGCTGGGTTATCATATGTACGGCTGCTGAATTAGTCGAAGGCGATGCAGCAGTTTTGCTACAAGCCGGGGTTAACCTTGTATTGTTATCGAATGTTGGGATCCATTGATAAAGTTGGAGGATTTGTGAAGTAGGATTGCACAATTGGAATCCGACGTAGATGTATTCTCTCTGCCCTCAAAATTTTTTCGGACGGCGGGACGGCAGGCAAGGACACTGTATAACAGAGGTCGCAATGAACTGCAGCTTTTTTATTTTTATGTTTAGGCATATATAGCTGAATAAATAGCCGCTGGGTATTTGAGCCTAGCGGCTATTTGTTCAGCTAAAGCAAAACTCAAGCATAATGTACTACCATTTCGGGTAAGAGCTATTTAGTTGCTTTTCTGTTTTTTAGTTCAATGCAACGAATTGTAATCAAAATCTGAAGGCCTTTTTCCTTTCAAATGATTTTCGAACATATCGATGATTTCTAAGAATCGCTCTGCTTCTCTATAAACATGATCAGCAAGCAAAGGGTGAATGATACTCTTAATGCGACAAGCCTCTATAAGATCCCGTGCAGTCTTTTTAAAATCACGGAGACTGACAACAGAGACCCGATTTTGATCTAAAAATTGACTCAATAGGGGTTGGCTTTGTGACTGTGGTCTCATTGAGCTTAAATCCTGAGCTTGCCAAAGCAGGTTATCAAAGTCATTGCTAAATTCCCGTGCTTGATCGACTAATTTCCTTTCGGAAGGGTCAAGTAAATGCCCTATGAATTTGGCATGGTCAGCCATGATTTTTAAGAAGAACACGTTCTCATCGATAATAGCATCATGCAGCGGTTCCAACTGACCGTTATTTAGTTCAGTGAGACGATTTCGAAAATAATTCGCCTCTCTACTGGTGTGGTCTACTAAAAGAGGGAAGTTGTTTCCTCCAGGTAGTTTGCAGTTTATTATTAACCCAAGTACCTTACGTTTAAAAACCCATATATGAACAGCTGCATTATATACTTCTACATTGAATTCCCTGATTTTTTGGGGATCGGTGTTAACGTTATATTGGTGAGATTTCGCTTCAATCTGTTCAAATATGGAATAAAACCCGTTAGCTTCTTGAATGAGTTGGGTGTCTTCACATCGAAAACCAAGCTTTAAGAAAAGGGAATGTTCTTTCATAATTCTGGACCAGAATCGAACTTCATCTAATGAACGTGTTACAAATTCATTCAATCGTAATCACCTCCCATATTTTCGCCACCTTATGAAACTTATGTTAGGTCTGTATTGTCCAATAACATAAGCATATGAGAAATTTGCTATAGAAGATGATCCACAAAAAATAAGCGATGATGAGCAAATATCCATGCATTCCGAATTATTCTTAAATGTTATTGAATAAGTGTCGGACGACAAGAACTTCTATACAACTCCGAGTTCTCCGCTAATGCACGATTTATTAAGATAAACAGTCAGTTAACGACAGCTACAGCTTATTGGTCAATGAATTCGCAGGATTCTCTTTTTCGTCGCAATCTCATTGTTTTTCTGTCCTTATGTCATATTGTTTCACATTTAATATATATGATATATTCTATTTGCACGTGACGCGTTGGGGGTGATGACTGCTGCACAAAGAGAGGTGCTGCCTTTCAAGTCCGCGCTGACTCAGACTCATTTGTTTCCGAGACCCGAACAGTCTGGTCGGCGTTGATGCCTATTATCTATCATCCGTTTCATGAAGTCGGAAGGTTGTCGCATGACTGCTGAACAATACCAAGGACTTAGTGCCATTTCCGAGCCCGGGGCATTCACCGAGCTTGATCGTTCATGTTTGAAAGCACTGCACCTAACCGCATGATGGCGATTACGACCGTTATACCATGCATTATATACAGTCAGCCTTGGGTACACTTCACCGACCTCGGACGGCCGTCCGCCAATTCAATGCCGGAGATCCGGCCTATGTCTTCTAAGACGATTAACAGCCCTGCCGCTGATTGATAACTCACTGTCTAATTGCCCTCATTGACCTGACTGCTCCCATTAATTGACCACTTCCACTATGACTGCTTGCATGACTAACCTTTGCAAGACGCATGCACCTAAAGTCGAATAACCAGCGAGCCGCCTTTTTATAATATGGACTTGGAGGGATTCTCGAATGTTAAATGTCGCCATGCTCAGCAAGTGGCATGTTCATGCCGACGGGTACGCCAAACACCTGCAATCGCTTGAGAACGCTAACATTACGGCCGTATGGGATGAGAACAACGAACGGGGAAGCGCCTGGGCGAAAGAGCTTGGAGCCGGGTTCGAATCCGACCTTGATGCGCTGCTCCGCAGGGAAGACGTGGACGCCGTTGTCGTCGACGCTCCGACGAGCATGCACGCCGATGTGATGATCGCCGCAGCGAACGCGGGCAAGCATATTTTCACTGAGAAAGCGATGGCGCTTACAGTCGCGGAATGCGATCTTATCTCGGCGGCCGTCCGGCAGGCGGGCGTCAAGTTCTGTATTTCGTTCCCCGCCCGGACAAGACCGCATCATCTGTTCGCCAAGCAGCTTCTGGACGAGGGCCAACTCGGCGAAATCACACTACTGCGCATTCGAAACGGCCATGACGGCGCGCTCCGCAATTGGCTGCCCGACTATTGGTACGAAGAGAAACTAGCGGGCGGAGGCGCCATGATGGATCTCGGATGCCACCCGATGTACCTGGCCAGCTGGCTGCTCGGCCAGCCGAAACGCATCACATCGATGTTCAGCCATTTCACGGGCAGGGCAGTCGAAGACAACGCGCAATGCTCGATCGAGTTCGCGAACAATGCGGTCGCGCTGCTGGAAACCAGTCTGGTCACTTACCGGACGCCTTCGGCGTTCGAGCTGTACGGAACGGAAGGAACGCTCATCGTCTCCGGAGACAGCGTGCAAGTCGCATCCAAGAATGCCGATTCTCCGCTACAGGGCTGGATTTCTCCTTACCGGCTGCCCGAAGCGCAGCCGCTGCCGTTGACTCAATGGGTGAACGGCGTCCTGAACGACGTGCCGATGCCCTTCGGGCTGGAGGATGGCACTAAGCTAACGGAGCTGCTAGAAACGGCCTATATTGCGCATCGCGAGCGAAGAACGGTCGAATTCAAGCAGCCGGGAGGATGTAAGTAATGCGTACAGTCAAGATAGGTATCATCGGATGCGGCATGATCGCGAACGGTAAGCATCTGCCGAGCCTGGCCAAAGTAGAACAGGCAGAGGTGGTTGCATTCTGCGATCTGATCGAGGAACGCGCGCGCGAAGCCTCCGAGAAGTACGGTGCGCCAGGCGCCCGAGTATTCACGGATTACAAACAACTGCTCGCCATGGAAGAAATCGAAGTCATTCATGTTCTGACGCCGAATATCTCGCATGCTGAGATTTCGATTGCGGCACTGGAGGCCGGGAAGCATGTCATGTGTGAGAAGCCGATGGCAAAGACCGGGGCCGAAGCAAAAGCCATGTATGACGCTCATGTCCGGACCGGGAAGAAGCTGACGGTAGGCTACCAAAACCGGAGCAAGGCGCAGTCCCAATTGCTGAAGAAAATGATCGAGAACGATGAGCTTGGCGATATCTATTATGCCAAAGCGGTCGCTACCAGACGGAGGGGCGTCCCCACATGGGGCGTGTTTCTGGATAAGGAGAAGCAGGGCGGAGGTCCGATGATCGATATCGGCACCCACTCTCTGGATCTCATCCTCTGGCTGATGAACAATTACGAGCCGGAAAGCGTCGTGGGCAGCGTCTTCCACAAATTAAAGTATACGGAGAACGCGGCAAACGAGTGGGGTTCCTGGAATCCGAAGGAATTCGAAGTGGAGGATTCGGCTTTCGGCTATGTGAAATTCAAAAACGGAGCCGTCGTTTCGATCGAAACCAGCTGGGCACTCAATGTCGCCAAGACGGAAGGTTCGTACTTGTGCGGCACGAAAGGCGGAGCGGACTTCAACGGCGGCCTGCGAATCAACGGCGAGCGGGACGGCAGCCTGTTCCTGAACGTCATCGACGTGGATCCGAAGGCAAGGGAACGCTTCAAAGGCGAGAATCTAACGGATTTCGAGTACGAAGCCAAGCAGTGGATCGACTGCATCGTGAACGATACGGAGCCGCTCGTGAAGCCTGAAGAGGCGATGGTTGTTTCGGCGATTCTGGAGGCGGTCTATATCTCCGCCGAAACCGGGAAACCGGTCTACTTCGACTAATCGGACGGATCTGGAAGGGGAGGACGGGAGACCGCCTCCCTTTCTTTCGCCAGGACGGCTGTAGGACGACAAGATCCTCTTTACAACGAAGTTGCTTTGCTTTGCCCGAAAGACTACCATTCCTTAAAATTAACGATCATCGGTAATTTTACGCGCAATCCTAGCTTTACTTACATCAACGTAACTAGATGAACTTTTTTTCAGTACTACTGGTGAAAAAGCTGAACTGGTATATTAAAACTGAATATTTCATCACTACTCTTGGAAGCTTCATACCTATCTCTAAGGAGGTTGTACCATGACAATGCAACAACGTAAGCTAGGTTCGACGGGAATAATCGTGGGGGAAATCGGAATGGGCGGAATGCCGTTGTCCGTTAATGGACGCCCTACAGAGGAAGACGGCATCAGAACGGTGCATGCCGCATTGGAGCAAGGCATTACCCTGTTCGATACGGCCGATTCGTACTGCTTGAATTCAACCGAAAACGGACATAACGAACGATTGCTGGCCAAAGCATTACATAATCGTCCCGAAGTGGTCATCGCAACAAAAGGCGGCCACATTCGTCCGGATGGACGCTGGGAAACCGATGGCCGTCCTGAACACTTGCGTCAAGCGTGCGAGGACAGTTTGCGTGCGCTCGGCGTGGAAGCAATCACGCTCTATCAATTCCACCGTCCGGATCCCAAGGTTCCATTTGCGGAATCCGTGGGAACAGTCGCGGAATTGCAGCGGGAAGGGAAGATCGTTCACGTGGGGCTGTCGAACGTTTCCGTTGCTCAGCTGGAAGAAGCCCGCGAAATTGTAACGGTCGCGTCTGTTCAGAATCGTATGAATTTGTTTGACCATTCGTCCATGGCAGTGCTGAATCGCTGTGAAGAGCTCGGTATTGCCTTCCTACCGTACAGCCCTCTAAACGGCATGGGTAACGCTCACGGCATCGGCAGCAACGAGAAGCTTTCACGGATCGCCAGGAGTTATGAAGCGTCGCCGCAACAGATCGCGATTGCATGGCTGCTTCAATTGTCTCCAGTCATTCTGCCGATTCCCGGCGCCAGCAAAGCGGTGAACATCGTTAACTGCGCCGGTGCATCCAACTTGAAACTATCTGACGAAGACGTAGCCGAATTGAACGGCATCGCTGCTCAAATAACGGCATAATTGCCAATTCGGCAATCGACCGGCGTTAGAATGTCGTCTGATGGGAAGTCATTCTCTTCATACTTGTCGGTCGGTAGGTATAAATCTGCTAATATAAAAACCATCACCAAGCCTGGTGATGGTTTTTTCTCTGGTGAACCGTTTAAAGAGAGCAAATTCATGCAAAATTTTGAGGCCTTCTGACAAGCATTCCGGTAGAAGAAGAGCAAGTTGAGTGCAGGTACCAAGGTGCGAATCAGGGTTCTCTGATTATTGCACTGGATCCAGGAAGGATCCCGCCAAGCAAATTGCGAAGAGAAGCCTTAATGTATGAACACTGGTGTGACCGGCTGTGGGATTTCGTATTCAATTAAAAGGAAGTATATTAAAGATGGTATCTTTTATTGTAGGTGGAGAAAGCTTTAATAATGTTACAATATTAAAAGGTAAACTTTGGAGGCACACCACTGCAAAAGACTTATAACGAAATTAAGTTCTTGATATATCCCATCAAGGACATATTATGAAACAGTGCTTTAATAAAGGAGTGGTATAATATGAATGAAAATAAAGGTACAGAAATAAAACGATCTTCAAAAGCAGAAAACATTCTAACACAGATCAATAGTAAAACTAAGTTAGGCGACTTACGAAAAATCGCAAATGACATTAAAAAAGATCACGAACTAGCTATGGAACTTTGGTCAACCGAAGAATTTTTGCCCAGACTATTAGCAATCTTAATTATGGATAAAAAACTTCTTTCACAAGAAGTGATAAATAAGCTTGATATGGATATGCAGACTCACCCTTTTGACGAGCGAAATAACTTAATGGATTGGTTAATGGCTAATCAGTTCACTAAAGACAAGAAGACAATTGCATTGATGGAGTCATGGGAAAACAGCCCTTCTGCTCTTCAAAGGCGAGCTTTCTGGTATTATCAAGCGCGATTGAGATGGACTGGACAAACACCGCCTGATAACACCGCAGACTTACTAGCTACATTAGAAACTAATATTACGCAGGAAGAACCGGAAGTTCAATGGGCTATGAATTTCACCGTAGGCTGGATAGGCGTTTATGATGAAAAGAATCGTGCACGTTGTATTAAACTTGGTGAGAAAACGGGGCTTTACAAAGATGAAATAGTAGCAAAAGGATGTACTCCCAGCTATTTACCGGAGTTCATTACGATTGAAGTTAACAAACGACAAAATAATTAGTTACCTTTATAGATCAAGCGGCGGTTCAAGCCGAATAAAATAGCCCAGGCAGCGCTGCCTGGGCTATTTCCTTTATAATAAGCACTTATCAATAAATCTTATGAATTTATTCTGGAGAGAATCGGTAAACAAAGTAGTAGACAGCACGAAGAAAAAAGGGGTAAAATTGATATTATAGAATAGAGTTCTATAATATCAAACTTGAAGGAAGACCAACTCATGCCGATCATCCAGTCGCTCGATCGGGCGCTGTCCATTCTGGACCTGTTCGACGAGCGGAACAGAGAGCTGAAAATCACCGAGATCAGCGCACAAATGCAGCTTCACAAGAGTACCGTTCATTCGCTGCTCAAGACGCTTCAACTGCACCGGTATATCGAGCAGGACGCCGAGTCGGGCAAATACCGGCTGGGCATGCGGCTGCTCGAGAAGGGACAGCTGCTGCTACAGGGCTTCGACATCCGGGAGATTGCACGCCCCCATCTGCAGGAGCTGTCGCAGGAGACGGGGCAAACTGCGCATCTGGTCGTCCAGGACGGCTCGGAAGGCGTGTATATCGACAAGGTGGAAGGTGCGAAAGCTGCCATCCGTTATTCCCGAATCGGCAAACGCGTCCCGCTGCACAGCAGTGCGGTCGGCAAAGTATTAGCCGCTAATTTGCCTGTACCGGAACTGAACCGGATCCTTGCATCGTATCACTACAACGTCCAGACACCGCATACGATTACGAACGAAGCCGATTTCCGCGCCGAGCTTGAGCGCGTTCGGACAGAGGGAGTTGGATACGATCGCGAGGAGAATGAACCGGGGGTGCGATGCACGGCCGCGCCGGTGTACGACCACAACGGTCAAGTATCCGCCGCCGTTAGCATCTCCACGATGGTATCCACCGTAAATGATGAGGAGTTCGCCGCGCTTGCCGCGCTGGTCGTACGGACGGCGGATAGCATTTCCAAAGGACTTGGCCGATTGTAAGACCGAGTTCTCACGTACATGCCGTTTGGCATGTACGAATTACTACTCAAATATGAGAACCTAGTTTTATAATATAAAACTATGAAGGAGTTGAACGTATGCGTATCGTTCGTTACCGGGAAGCATCGTTATCGCGATTAGGCGCTTTGACGGAGGAAGGGGTCGTCTATCGACTGGAAGCGTCGGACCTATTGGAAGTGGTGGCCGAGGCGCGAGCCAAAGGACTGTCTCCTTCCGAGCATGTATCCGGCCTGATTGTTGGGAAGGCGCCTGTTGCCTTCTCGCTCGAAGAACTCGAACTGCTGACGCCCGTCGACGCGCCGGAAGTATGGGCCGCCGGCGTCACTTATTTGCGAAGCAAGGAAGCGCGGAATTATGAGGCAACGGGGGGGAAGTTGGACGCCACTACGTTCTACGACAAGGTGTATGACGCGGAGCGGCCGGAGCTGTTCTTGAAATCGACCCTTGCACGCACCGTTGGGCCAGGACAACCGGTATGTCTCCGCAGCGATTCGAATTGGCAGGTCCCTGAAGCCGAGCTGGGTCTCGTGCTTGATCGCGAAGGGACCATCATCGGTTATACGGCCGGCAACGACATGAGCTGCCGGGACATTGAGGGCGAGAATCCACTGTACCTGCCGCAGGCCAAGGTATGGAGCCGTTCCTGCTCGATTGGGCCGGCCGTTCGTCTGGCCGAAACGGTCGCGGATCCCTATGCGCTGCAGATCATATGCCGGATTTACCGCAACGGTGAGAAGCTGGTCAACGAGCAGGCAAATACGGGCATGCTGAAGCGCAGACTGGAGGAGTTGGTATCGTTCCTGAAGCGGGATAACGAGCTCTATGACGGAACGGTTCTGCTTACCGGCACCTGCCTGGTACCGCCTAATCAGTTTACCCTCGATTCAGGCGACCGGATTGAGATCGAAATCGAAGGCATCGGCATCCTGGCCAATACGGCTGTCTATAAGCATGAGCTGACGCAGCAGTTTTATCAGACCAATTAGGAAAGGGCGAGTGTTCATGAGTGAACAAACCAGAACAATTGACAATTATATTGACGGAGCATGGACGGCCCCGCTGTCCGACAAGCGGATACCGAGCATCAATCCGGCGAAGAAGCGGGAAGTGGTCGGCCAGGTGCCCGACTCGAATGCGGCCGATCTGGAGAATGCCGTAGCCGCCGCCGAAGCGGCCCGGGCTTCCTGGCGGAAGCTGACAGGCGCGCAGCGGGGAGCCCTGCTGTTCAAGGCGGCGGACCTGCTCGAGGCCAGGCAGGAGGAGATCGGAAGAATGATGACCCGGGAGATGGGAAAGACGCTGCCGGAAGCCAAGGGCGAGACGGTGCGCGGCGCGGCGATTCTGCGCTATTATGCCGGCGAAGGCATGCGTAAGATTGGGGACGTCATCCCTTCGACCGATGCGGAGGCGCTCATGTTCACGACACGCGTGCCCCTTGGCGTCGTTGGTGTCATCTCGCCCTGGAACTTCCCGGTTGCCATTCCCGTTTGGAAAATGGCTCCCGCGCTGATATACGGCAACACGGTCATCTGGAAGCCGGCTACCGAAACATCCGTCACAGCGTCTCTTGTTATGCAATGCTTCCATGATGCAGGGTTCCCGGCAGGCGCGGTGAACATGATTGTGGGAAGCGGAAGCGTTGTTGGCAGCGGCATTGCGTCGCACAACGGCGTTCAAGGCGTGACGTTCACCGGCTCCAACGAGGTCGGCAAGCGGGTCGGGCAGGCTGCACTCGCGCGTGGGGCGAAATACCAGCTGGAGATGGGCGGGAAGAACCCGGTCATCGTGGCGGCGGATGCCGACCTGGAGCTTGCCGCGGAAGCCACGGTCAGCGGCGGGCTGCGCTCCACCGGCCAGAAGTGCACGGCGACCAGCCGCGTCATCGTCGTAAGCGACGTTTATGATGCTTTCAAGGAGAAGTTGGTGGCCAAAGTAGCGGAGCTTAGGGTCGGCGACGGACTCCAAGAAGGCACCTGGCTCGGCCCATGTGCTAACGAGAGCCAGTTCGAAACGGTCATGTCCTATATCGGCAAGGGTAAAGAGGAAGGGGCGAAGCTTCTGGTCGGCGGCGAACGGCCGAGCGAGCCGGAGCTGGCGGACGGCTTCTATGTGACGCCTGCCGTGTTCGACGAAGTGAAGCCGGATATGGCCATTGCACAGGACGAGATCTTTGGTCCCGTGCTGTCGCTTATCCGGGTGGACAGCCTGGACGAAGCGATTCGTGTTGCCAACGATACCGAGTTCGGCCTCAGCGCTTCGATCTATACACGCAATATCGGAAGTATACTCACGTTCGTTCATGATATGGAAGCCGGTCTGGTCCGGGTCAATGCCGAGACGGCGGGCGTGGAGCTCCAGGCTCCGTTCGGCGGGATGAAGCAGTCCAGCTCGCATTCGCGCGAGCAGGGGCAGGCTGCAATTGAATTCTTCACCTCCATCAAGACCGTATTCATTAAGCCATAGGCCTTCGAGAGGGGCAATTCGGATGAAAGAGCAGATACGAACCGTAATGGGCGGGGATGAAGGGGCCTTCTTCTCCGTGAAGACACATGCGCCTGGGCCGGCGGGCAAGCTCCCGCTGACGCCCGACCTATTGCTTCATGCGCCAAGCGGTGATCTCTTCGGGCTGACGCAAAATGTTGGCATGGGCTGGAGCCCAAACCGGCTCGGCGGGAAGCAGGTGCTGATCATGGGGACGATGGGCGGCATCCGTAACGAGGATGGCAGTCCCGCGGCGCTGGGTTATCATACCGGGCATTGGGAAATTGGGATGCTCATGAAAGCAGCCGCTGACGAGCTTACCCGTGCAGGCCACATCCCGTTTGCAGGCTATGTCAGCGATCCGTGCGACGGGCGCAGCCAAGGAACGCCGGGGATGTTTGACTCGCTGCCTTACCGTAACGATGCGGCGATCGTGGTTCGGAGGCTGGTACGCTCGCTGCCTACCCGTTCCGCCGTCATCGGGGTGGCGACCTGCGACAAGGGACTGCCGGCCATGATGCAGGCTCTGGCCGGCATGCGCGATCTCCCTGTTGTCATCGTACCCGGCGGCGTAACGCTGCCACCGACATCGGGGGAGGATGCGGGCAAGATCCAGACGATCGGCGCCCGGTATGCCCATGGAGAACTCAGCCTGGAGGAAGCGGCGGACCTCGGCTGCCGCGCATGCGCTACACCAGGCGGCGGCTGCCAATTCCTCGGAACCGCGGGAACGGCGCAGGTAGTGGCCGAGGCGCTGGGCTTGACGGTGCCCCACGCGGCGCTCGCTCCTTCCGGCCAACCCGTCTGGGAAGAGATGGCGCGCCAATCCGCACGCGCCGCGGCGGCCATGGCGGAGCAGGGCATCACGTCAGCCCATGTACTGACCGATGCCGCTATCCGGAATGCGATGGCGGTCCACGCCGCATTCGGCGGATCCACGAACCTGCTGCTCCATATCCCTGCGATCGCGCACGCCGCTGGCCTGTCGATTCCGGACGCAGGTGACTGGACCGCAATCAACCGCAGCGTTCCGCGGCTTGTCAGCGTGTTGCCGAACGGGCCGATACCTCATCCGACCGTCCGCGTGTTTCTGGCGGGCGGCGTTCCGGAAGTCATGCTGCATCTTAGGCGGCTCGGCGTCATTGACGATCGGGTACTCACCGTGACGGGATCAACACTGGGCGAGGTGCTCGATTGGTGGGAAGGCTCGGAGCGCCGCCGTCGGATGCGCAGCTATCTGCTGGAGCAGGACGGGATCGATCCGGACAGTGTCATCTACAGCCCGGAGCAAGCCAAAGAGGCAGGACTGACCTCAACGGTGACGTTCCCGACCGGCAATCTGGCGCCGGAAGGGGCGGTCATCAAATCAACGGCTATTGACCCGGCCGTCATCGACGGGAACGGCATTTTCCGACATGTCGGTCGAGCCAAAGTATTCACAACCGAGCGTTCGGCCATACGCGCCATCAAGACGGGCGGGATCGCAGCGGGCGACGTGCTCGTGCTGATCGGCCGCGGACCGTCCGGTACGGGCATGGAAGAAACTTACCAGCTAACATCCGCGCTGAAGCATCTGCCTTACGGCAAGCAGGTATCCCTGCTGACCGATGCGAGGTTCTCGGGCGTATCCACCGGGGCCTGCATCGGTCATATCGGACCGGAAGCGCTGGCCGGAGGACCAGTAGGCCGGCTGCGCACCGGAGACTGGATCGACATCCAGATCGATACGCGCCGGCTGGACGGCACCATCCATATGGTCGGATGTGGCGACACGCCGGAGACCGAGCAGGTAGGAACCCTGATCTTGGAGTCCAGACCTCAGCATCCCGAATTGGCTGAAGATCCTGCGCTGCCGGACGATACCCGGCTGTGGGCTGCACTTCAGGCTGTGAGCGGAGGCACCTGGAAGGGCTGCGTATATGATGTAGACCGGATCCTGGAAGTCCTCTCTGCCGGCATGGATGCGCTTTCCGGGAATAAGTCGGCGCCGAATGCAAATTGACGCCATACACGACTTTGGTTTCGTAGTCGGCTACCACAACGGAAGCTGCCGAGATGGGTGATGCACCCCGAAGGGTTCGCACAATGAAGCGGTATCCCGGGCCGGGTATGTCGTCTGTTGGAGGATAACCTTCAAATAGGGAATGAGGAGAATCACGCATAATGTCATTCCCTATAAATGTGTAGTGATTATTTTCATTCCAAATAAGGTAAGTTCCCGCGGGAACTTACCTTATTATTATTTATGTCGAATGGCAAGAACATAATCTCATTTAATGAGGTAAGAAGATCTCTTTCGCGACTTTTATAGCGTTCAACACTTTAGGGAATCCCGTGTAAGGGGAGCATTGTAGTAGTGCCTCAATCGCTTCTTGTCTCGTTAGACCTACACGAATTGCGGCATTGAGATGAACATGCAACTGCGGCTCGCACCCACCTTGAGCAGTTAAGGCTCCTAAAGTGACGAGTTGACGTTGTCTAGGATTCAATCCTGGGCGACTGTAGATTTCACCAAACGAAAATTCGATGATTTGTTCAGCTAACAGAGGAGCAATAGCGGCAAGTGAATCTACAACCTCTTCGCCATGTTTGCCATCGATTTCCTGAAGTTTTGCCAAGCCTCGTTCTCGCCGTTCTCCTATATTTTGTAGAAGCTCGTCCTCGATGTTTACTTCGATATTTTCTTCAGCAAAAAGTTGTTTTGCAACACCAATCGCATTTAAAGCACGAGGAAAGCCGCAAAACGGAATGCAATGGGTAGCAATTTCTATAATTTCGTTCGGCGTGATCCCAACTTTTAAGCCGAAGTTCATGTGCCATTTGAGTTGATTTGGAGTATCGCCTAATGAAATTAACACAGAGATCACGATCATTTCTCTTTGTTGATAGTTTAGTACGGGATTACTGAAAAGTTGCCCGAAAAATTCAATAATGTATCTACTGATGTGTGGGGATACGTCACTTAAACCATTAATGACTCCCTGAATACCTGCTTCATCAGTTTCTTGAAACAGTTTTTTTCCGTTTTCATATGATGAGTTCATTGCTCAGCTACCTCCAGTTGTTGGTTTTCTAATTCCCATTGACGGTAAATCTCTATTTTTTCATTGATGACTTCATCATGTTCTTGAAGTTTCTCGATCTGTTCCATTAACTTTTTCTTGTGGGTTTCCAGCAGAATTCTCCTTTCTTTGGTTGTAGCGGAACCTTGTCTTCTCAAGTCAGCGATCTGTTGCATTTGCCGAATGGTCATTCCTGTCATTCGAAGCCTTACCAAAAAACGAATCCATGCTAGATCGTTTGCAGAATATTGGCGGTGACCGTTCGAACCCCTAGCTATCGCATGAATCAGACCATTTTTCTCATAGTAACGCAAGGTGTGTACGGTGATGTCAGTAAGGTCAGAAATGGCTTGAATGCTTAAATATATTTCCATAAAGTAAGTTTACATCTTAGAGCGCGCTCTAAGTCAATAGAGGCACGATAAAACGATGCAAAGTCACTTTTTCTCCATTTTCAAAGTTGTGTGAAAACAGTTCTGCAAGGGGCGGTTTTTTATTTGGATGGGAGAAGCTAAGTGGGATAACCAAAGGGAAAGTCTGGAATACTATCCTCAAATAAAAGGAGGACTGTCTATGAAGACTTGGCAACAAAGCATTTGCTTAATGGTGCTGTCCGCGGTAATTCTGCTTGGTGGATCTGCATGCGGCAATAAAAACAACGATAATGGAGCGAATACCAGCACTAATAATGGGAACAACGGGGCAGACGATACGGGAAACACGACTAATGGCGGAAATGCGGCGTCCGATAATTCACTGAAGGTGATTAAATCAAACGGAGAAATCACGATCGGCACAGAGGGAACATATGCACCGTTTACTTTCCATGACAAAAGCGGCAAGTTGACGGGTTTCGATGTAGAAGTCGCTGAGGAAATCGCCAAACGGATTGGGGTTAAAGCTAAGTTCGTAGAAACGAAATGGGATGGTATGCTCGCCGGATTGGACGCCAAGCGCTTCGATATGGTGGCAAACGAAGTCACCATCCGAGACGACCGTAAGGCAAAGTACGATTTCTCCGAACCGTATATCCTTTCCAAAGCGGTTCTGATCGTGAAGCAGAACAATACTAACATTAAGAGTCTGGCAGACCTCAAAGGGAAGAAATCCGGACAGTCCCTTACCAGCGATCTTGGAGATATCGCAAAAGCGAACGGAGCGCAGCTCGTTGCAGTAGATGGGTTCAATCAGGCTATCGATTTGCTCACTTCTGGACGAATAGATGCGACGATCAATGACAAATTGTCATATCTAGACTTGAAAAAAGCACGTCCTGATGTGCCAATAAAGGTGGTTGCGGAGACGGACCAAGTGTCGCAAAGCGGCATGCTCTTCCGAAAAGGAAACAAAGAGCTCGTAGACGCCGTAAATAATGCAATTAAAGATATGAAGGCGGACGGCAGGTACTTGGAAATTTCCAAAACCTATTTCGGCGAGGACGTTTCGAAATAAAAGGGTGGGCTGGGCATTATGGATCAACAAACAAACCTGGATATTTTCACCGATTCATTCCTGCCCTTGCTGCAAGCAGGAATCGCATTTACTGTACCTCTCACGTTGATTTCATTCGTGCTGGGGCTTGTACTAGCGCTATTAACGGCACTCGCGGGGCTGTCGGATTTTTATCCACTGGTTTTAGTAGCCAGGTTCTACGTCTGGATTATACGCGGAACTCCGCTTTTGGTCCAATTGTTCATTATTTTCTATGGGCTTCCTAGCCTTGGCATACTAATTAACGCGTTCCCGGCTGCGGTCATTGGCTTTACGCTTAGTGTCGGTGCCTACGGATCGGAGATCATACGAGCGGCAATTGTATCCATTCCAAAAGGACAGTGGGAAGCGGCGTTCTCGCTTGGGGAAACGAGATTGCAGGCGCTACGCCGTATAATTTTGCCCCAAGCGGCGCGTGTCTCGGTTCCGCCACTGTCCAATTCGTTCATATCGCTGGTAAAGGATACGTCGCTTGCAGCAACGGTGACGGTTACTGAACTATTTCAAAAAGGGCAGCAAATCACGGCAGCTGTCTATGAGCCGCTATTGATCTACTGCGAGGTCGCGTTGATCTATTTGATTTTCTGCACGGTGCTGGCATTGTTACAGCGGCAACTGGAAATGTATTTTAATCGTTATTTTACAGCTTAACTGGATATGGTTCATTTTTAGGAGGTTAAACCCAAATGATCGAAGTCCGCGAATTAGCCAAATCATTCGGCGATACTTCTGTACTTCGCGGTATCAATTTGACGCTGGAACAGGGACAGGTGCTTGTTTTAATCGGACCGTCAGGATCTGGCAAATCAACATTGTTGCGATGTTTAAATGTGCTGGAGATTCCTACATCGGGCACAATCACAATCGGGAAGGTTCGGCTGGAGTTCCGGCCGAACTCGAAGCCACGAAAGGCAGATGTGCTTGCGATGCGCCGCCAGTCAGGCATGGTGTTTCAAGCCTATCATTTATTCCCACATTTCACTGCGCTTCAGAACGTGATGGAGGGGCAAATTACGGTACGGCGCAGACCAAAGAACGAAGCACGAACAAAGGCGTTACAATTGCTTGCGAAGGTCGGATTAGCCGACCGGATTGATGCGTACCCGCATCAACTTTCGGGTGGGCAGCAACAGCGGGTAGGCATTGCTCGGGCGATGTCAATTGACCCAGAGCTGCTTCTTTTCGACGAGCCAACGTCAGCGCTCGATCCAGAGCTCGTGCGCGAGGTATTGAAAGTTATCCGGGAATTGGCAGAAGAGGGGCGAACGATGATAATTGTTACTCACGAGATGAAGTTCGCCCGCGAAGTGGCGGACCGTATTATTCTGCTCGATGAAGGCGTCATTGTGGAAGAGGGGCTGCCAGAGCAGATTTTCAGTCAGCCCCGTGAAGCGCGTACCCGGCAGTTTCTCTCGTTGTTGATGGAAGAGAAATGAAAATGTAAGCCTGTCGGACGACAAGATCATCTATACAACGGAAGTCGCATAAACTGCGGCTTTTTTATTTTATGAGATAATGTTGTTATCAAATCATAATGACAACAACATTGTCCCATTCCCGACAGAACTGATTTACTGAATTTTTCAGTTTGTTACTTCTTTGATCCAGCTAGCGGTTGCCGCGCTGAATCTAAAGAAAGCACTACTGGAAGGACAAGCAAAGAAAAAGGACTCCAAGCGTCGGAAGCGCTCGAAGTCCAGCCGTAGAAAGTGATTTACAAAGGAGGGTTAATCCCCTCCGCCTTACGATTCATTATAGCCAAATGGAGAGTGATTTGCAAATGGACACTATAAACATGATTCTAGCCGTAAGCTAATAGAAGCAATCATGTCATTACTATTTTCAACGATGAAGACAACTGGACATCATCTTTTTTTGTTTTTCATCTTAATCGAAACTATGCAAGATCAATTGGTATTCACAAAGTGGGAGCTGACACTTTAATATCGCACGATTTATTAATCTAAAGGGCAGTTTACTGTAAATTTCAACCGGTTCAGACATTGTATCGTTTCGCCTCCCTGCCTTTAATCGGCTTCAATCCGATTTGTAGAGTAATGCTATAACAAGATGGCAGGAATGACAAGGCTCCATAAAAAATCCCCCTTAGCCATCAAGGGGGAATAACGAAGTGGTATGATTACTGTAAATACATAAGCAGAAAATAAACCAACGCTGCAGGAACGAAGCGGTAGAGTACACGAACCACTCAGTTACCTGCTGAAGTAATCCTCCAGTCCATTCGCAATTGCTTTGGCTGCTTTTCTCTGGTAGTCGGAGCCGCGGACGATGGATTCATCTTTTGCGTTGGACAAGAAGCCGAGCTCTATGAGTGCGGATACCGTATCATTTTCCCGTAAAACGTGAAGATTGCCGTATGAAATCCCATTGCTCTTCAAGCCGATGCCGTCCGCAAGCCTGTTTTCTATCGCGCGGGCCAATGGCTGATCTTTCGTATTCGAATAATAGAAGGTAAGTATGCCGGACGTATTTTTCTCCGAAGAATTATAATGGATGCTGACGAATGCGTCCGCACCGGCGGATTCGCTTATTTTGACTCTGTCGGAAAGCTGGGGCTTCTCCTCATTCTTCGTTCTTGTCATGAGGACACGCGCTCCGCGGCTGCGAAGCTCAGCCTCTAGGTAGAAGGAAGTGCTCAAATTAAGCTTTTCCTCAATCGTTTCATATGTAGTTCCTATCGTTCCGGGATCGTCTCCGCCGTGACCGGGGTCGATTACGATTACTCTCCCCTTAAGGCTCTTCGATTTTCCCGATGAAACCGCCGCCGTTTGTGTTTCGCCCTTCGCGATGTAACGATCCGATACCCAGCCGAGTAGCTTATCCGGAGTTTGGACCCGAACCCATCCTTCCCGGTTGTCTATTATCGTAACAGCCTCACCCTTTGTTAGATATCCCAGAATTTCATGGTCTAATCCGGCGCCTGCTCTGACCCGAAGCCTATCGGCCAGCACAGTCGCTCGGGCGGCTGCAGAGCTCTTCTGCATGCCGTCATCTTGAACTGTCGCCGATGCTATAACGACATTGCCATCGACTTTCTTCATATAATGTCCTGCCGCCCAACCGGAGACGCGGTCCGACTTGATGCGCAGCCAGCCATACTCTTCAGCTGAAACGGTGACAATCTCGCCATTCTTCAAACCGCCTACGATCAACGATTCACGCGACGGCTCGCTGCGGACATTCAATGAGTCGGTATATACCTTTGCCGTATAACTACCGCTTGCTTCCGCCCGGTTTGGTATATAACCGGAAATACTAATTAACCCACAGATCAAAATTGTCAGGTATACAATCTTTTTCATATAAGTCTCCTTTAATATTCTTAGGATTCATAGGTCTACTATTATACCTGAAATTACTAGATTCGTTGCGCCACCAAAGAACTAGATTTTCTAAATAGGATTACTGATCAATTGGTATACATAAAGCAGGCTATTTGCACCACGCTATGCGTAAATCGTTAATCATAATGAACATAGTCATTAGGACATGAATTAATCAATTCTAGCAGTGCTCGTTGAGAATGAATTGGCTATTTAGGCCCATTCCACAGAATTCAATAAGTCCGATAGAATAGGTTTAAATTGAGGAACAAAGGAGAAGATTACGTTTTGAATAAGAGAACCACACGCAGCAGCAAACATTCCAAAGGCAGCCTGGCATCTTTAAAACAAGCAAATATCATCATCTATCTGGCGATAGTCATCATCCTTGTTGGCATTTGCGGAGTTTTGTACGGCAAATATACGAATAAAGTTGATTCTAAACTTCCGCTAGCTGCCGGGGATGCCGAGCAAGCCAATGGGCAGAACAGAATTGGCGAGCCATCTGAATCGGATTCCGTTAATAATGGGAATGGCGGAAACGAACTTTTAGCAGATGACCCCATCCCCGCCGGAACCGTTGACAGTGAAGAGGAACAAGAGCCTTCAGAGGATTACGATGATGTGACAGAAGAACCCGCTCCTCCTGCATCCAACACACCGGTCACAGAAAGCGAAAATTCGACGAAGACGCCTAAGCCTGCACAGACAGAAAAACCTATGCAAGAAAATAAGGATTATGGCAATAAATCAACGGAAGCCCCTGCTAAAACGGTGAAGCTACCAACCACCTATGTGGTCCAAAAAGGCGATACGCTAAGATTGATATCCGAGAAGTTCTATCAATCTAAGGAGCATTATGCGCTGCTTGCAAAGCATAACCATATCTTGTTTATTAATGATATGAAAGCCGGAGATACGCTTAAGATCCCGGCCTTGTCATCAACAACCGGCTCGATAGATGGCAGCCAGCAAGGAACCAAAGACTATTCGAAAATACATTTGCCCGCTACCTATATGATCCAAGCAGGCGATACGCTGTCAGGAATTTCTAGAATGTTCTACAAATCGGCGGAATATGTGGATTATATCTCGAAAGAAAACAAGCTTGATAAAAATGTAGGCTTGAAAGCAGGCACCCACCTCATCATTCCTTCCCTGAAAAACTACAAGCCTGATGAAGAAAATGGGGCAGTAGAATCTTTACCCGATTACGAGACATCCGATCATACCGTAAAGAGTGGTGAGACGCTCTACAGCATCTCCAAAATCTATTACGGCTCCGATAAATATGTGATGTTCATCGCGGATTACAATCATATTGCAAATATTGATGATGTGAAAGCTGGCACGGTGCTGAAAATCCCAAAAGCTTAGGTCATCGAAACCTGGTAGATAAAGGATCCGCATAGCGGAGCCTCTGACGAGCAGATTGAGAAAGGAGCCATTCAGCCCCTCCAATTTGATGTAATCACGTGCGAGGGGAATTTTCTAAGTTCGTCGCTGTCTTAATGACGGATAAATTGTTATTCTGTGAGTTCTCTATCGAACTAACGGGAAACAGTTAGTTGAAACTCAATTAAAACACAGCTTCAGGGCAGGGAAGATGAATTGGGGGTCACGATTGTTCAAATTAACACGACAGCTGCCGGCACGTCATCGGTTGCTTTTTTATTGAAGTAAAAGGGCAGGATAGCGGAGAAACATTGTGACTTTTAGAACGTCTAAATAGAGATTACCAATTTCAAGGGGGTTGAAGGGGGAGAGTCACGTCGCAAAAGAATTTGCTAAAAAAAGCGACAAAGGTTTTACGCGTGATCGAGTGGGCGCTGCTGATCTTACTGATCGGTTATTCTATTTTGATCATTAACCCGTTTTCGGACATGTACCAATTTAACAAAGATATCCATAAAGCGAAACGCGAAGGTATCTATTTCGATGCAGATGCGAAATTTCAGCCGTACTTCGGCACTTCAGTTCGTTTGGACAGAGTTGTATATAACCAGAAAGAACTTCTTGTTTATATGTCAGGGAAAGCGTTCGGACCGAATTCAAAGTTACCTAACCGGATTCAAGTGAAGACAGACAAAGGAACCATCTTGCAATCCAGTGGTGGTGGAAGTTCTACGAATATTTTTAGAGCGAGAGGCATTTATGATTTCAAAGATGTCCCGGCCGATATCCAATCTATTACCGTTTATAACGAAGCCTACAGTGAATCGTTCTCGTTCCAAATCGATTTCAAGTGGGGCATGTCGACTTTCGGCGCTTATCGACATTACTACTACATCGGTCAGGTTCACGACTCTCGCGTCGCCCATGTCAATGTCATCTGGCATGACAGATACGAGCAAAATGCTTACTTGATTGACGGCGTATATCAAGTGGCCCGGGCGATCAAACGTTCTTCCGATGACGGTCAATCTCCAGTATCGAAAACTCGTATGATCGCATATGACAAAAAAGGAACGAAACTTTATGAATTGACGCCCGAGCAAGGAGAGATTAAGAAAACTAAGTAACATTTAAAAATAATTGCCGCGGGAATGTTAGATTATCCATTAACCTAACGGAGAACAATAATTCAGCCATCCAGGAGCAGTTTGCCACAACGGCAGCTGCTCTATTTTATTATGCTAAGGGCAGGATAGTTAAATGGTTTCTAGAATAATACAAGTAAGTAAAATGGCATCAGAATTAAGCGATTACTTTTGGAGGAACTAGAATGACAGTTTCTAGGTTTGATGATACAGGAGAAAGCATTTACGACTTCTTGTTTAAATACGACATCCTTATAGAATGTCCTCATTGTTTAAAAAGTGCCAAAGGTATAAGAAGAAACGAGGGGGAGTTCGGATATCTTCTCCAGTGCAAACGATGTGGTATATTAAGTCATCCCAATGTAGGTTCCTGGGGAAATGGAACTTTTATGGGGTTAAATGTTTGGTTACGAACAAATTGCTGCGGCGAATTGCTTTGGGCGTATAATAAAGAGCATTTAGGTTTGCTAGATGGTTATATTAACGCCTCATTGCGAGAAAGGATCCCAAATCAGAATCAGAGTTTGGCAAGCAGATTACCTGATTGGATTAAAAATCGGAAAAATAGAAATGAACTTGCAAAAGGAATTGCAAAGCTACAAAATAAATTAGTCAATCATGATTAACGGGAAACTATAGTTGAATTACCAAGCTGAATGAAGCTGTCGGTATACTATCGGCAGCTTTGTTTACGTTAACGGTCCATGGCTGCCGTCGTATTCGGACCATACTGTCTATTAATATAGTATGTATTGATATCCACTCATGTAAAATGGAAAGTACGTTTTTCAATTCTATTAAAAGTGCTTATCTACTAGTAATACCGCACAAACAAATCTATCAATTTTATATATACTATATTATTCCCCAATATAGGAGATGATATAGTGAAAAATAAAACATCAGCTAAGAGAGTAGTAAAGACCAGCGCGATGAAGAAAAAATTGAACACTCAGTTAAAAAAGCAAGTTCGGGTGAAAAACACCACTTCGGGTACTGTTAGAAGCACAGGTGTTCTCAAAAAAAATCCGAGTACAACATTTGCCCATACCGAAGTCATGAATCGGAGATCTTCACCGATAACCGCAACCGTTATGGTCTTTAATTGGGATACCAATTCACCAGTAAGAATTGGTAACAACACCGTTACCATACCAGCCAATTCCCTTAGATTTTTCAATACAAATCTCGCTGGTGTCAATGATCACTATGAAGTAGTTGTCATCCTTTCAGCTACTTCAAATGTTATTGTTAACCATTTCGGTGTAGCTGAAAATGTACCGCAAGATGGTAACATCGTTCTGGATCGTGACCTTATTTCAATTACGTTATAACATGTTATAAAAAAGCGCCCATAATTGGGCTCTTTTTTATTGCACAGTATTATCTATTTGTCTTTGTAAATGCCTATAAATGCATCGCGGAAATACGATAAGAACATACAGAGTACCACTGAAAGTCGCATAAATAGCGGCTTTTTCTATAGTACGATACAATAGGAAATTTATTTTCGTTCTATGCAACGAATTCTTTATCTGGTAGTATTTTCTATTATAGATAAAGGGGAGAAGAGTATGAGAAAGTCAATTTCCATCACAATCATTTTAGCTTTTCTTTTCACATTAATACTACCAGCCGCAGCATTTTCGCACTCTGGCCGTACAGACAGCAGCGGGGGACATAACTGTTCTGCAAAATCAAAAGCAAAAGGTTTGTGTTCGGGGTACCATTATCATAATGGTGGCAGTTCGAGCAGTTCCAGTGATTCCAGTTCTAGTAGTAGCTCTTCGAATAATACAGTTACAAAAGTGAAAATTATTAATAATGAGTACGCTCCGTATTCCTATTGTAAAAAGATTAGAGATGTATATCGCTCGAGTGATGAATATTTTATTTACTATGACCGTGAATGGGATTGCAATCGTTATACAGAAAGTGGATCAGTTTATACAGAACTAAATTTAAGCTTATATGTTAATGATAGATATCTAAGCCTGCTACAAAATTTCATCAGTATCAATAATTCAAGCTACATTTATATAAGAGATCTTAAGCAAGCATTCGGATATTCGTTGGGAATTGATGATTCAAACAATGTAACATTAAGTAATAAAACCAATACACTAAAGATCTATGCTGAAAGTAGAAAGATATATAATGATGGAGAGTACACTGGGTTTAACGCAGTCAAAGTGGATGGCAACTATTATCTTCCTTTACGGGCATCGATAATATGGGCAAAAGGAAAAATTCAATCAATTGACAACTACTCGGTATACATTACAAAATGATCAACCATTAAAATGAGGCTAGGCCATTATATTGCTGAAATGTTTAGGAAGCCATCCACTTAATGAAGGATGGCTTTTTTGATGTAAAATTTAAATTCCGATCGAGGAAATAGGTTGTCATCTATTTGAACAGATTCTTTGGTGAAGCGTTGGATCGGCCCGCTGCTAATAAAATTAATGGACAGAAATCTGGTGGGGAATGAGATAATTGTCATCTGTCGGGAGACAAGAACTTTATCCCATTTCCGAAATTGTCAAGAACTTGATCTCATTCCCGACAGAACATACAATGTCACTAATAAGAACGGCAGAAATGGTGGTATGAGCATGAGTCACTGCTTTGTTGGGATCAGAACCATGAAGTGACTCCTAGGCAAAATGACTAAATCTTGGATAATCTACATTGGTGGTGTATAAGTGATGGATAACTCAAATCAGAGGACAGAGATCGCTACATTTGCAGGAGGCTGTTTCTGGTGCATGGTGCAGCCGTTCGACAAACTTCCCGGGATTGATTCGGTCGTTTCCGGTTATACAGGTGGCCATACCATTAATCCGACCTACGAAGAAGTCGGTACGGAAACGACAGGTCATGTCGAAGCTGTTCAAATTACTTTTCAGCCGGAGTTGTTTCCTTATGAGCGACTCCTTGACATCTATTGGGAGCTAATTGATCCCACCGATCGTGGCGGACAATTCGGGGACCGTGGCTCATCATACCGAACTGCGATATTTGTGCATAATGAGGAACAGCGCAAGAAGGCAGAATCCTCCAAGCAAGCGTTACAGAAGAGCAAACGATTCAAGAAGCCTATTTTGACCGAGATCTTACCCGCGATGCGATTCTATCCTGCAGAGGATGAGCATCAGGATTATTACAATACGCACCGAAGATCCTACAATTTGTATCATGACGGCAGCGGACGAAAAGAGTTCTTCGAACGAAGTTGGAATACGAAGAAAGACAAGGATCAACTGCGTCAGCAGTTAACGGAACTGCAATATAACGTTACACAGAATAGGGAGACAGAACCTGCGTTTCAGAACACATATTGGAATAACGAACGTGAGGGGCTTTATGTTGATGTCATAAACGGCGATCCGTTGTTCAGCTCCAGGGACAAGTACAATGCTGGAACAGGCTGGCCGACCTTCTCAAAGCCAATCGAAGAGGGTTGGATTCGGAAAGAATCCGATCTAAGCAAAGGTCAGGTACGAACGGCGCTTTGCAGTCGAATATCCAAATCGCATTTGGGTCACTTAGTCCAAGATCGTAACCAGCCTCAATACCGCATCAATTCCGCTTCTTTACGCTTTATTCCGGTAGAACAATTGGAGACGGAAGGCTACGGCCGCTATATGCCCTTTTTTGCATAAACAACATTAAACAAGTACGCGAAACGACCATTGAAGAATAAATCGTAGTTGACTCAGGCGATGAGGGCAACGCGGTAAGGCATTCCGGTTTCTCTTAGTCAGACAATATTGGACCACATAGTGTAAAAATGAGATACCTTTCAAGAGTTCATTGAACTTTTGAAAGGTATCTCATTTTTTTTGATGAACTCGTATTAATTTTGTAAACTATTCGGCGTAAAATCTAAATATTTGGATTCTGGAAGGGGATGCTAACGATCAAGTTCTTGATCTAAAACAGCATTCACTAAACGACGAACTTCATCAGTTGATTTGGTTTCCATTAATTGAATTCTTAGTTCGTTTGCGCCTCTAAATCCACGAACATAGATTTTGAAAAAGCGAAGAAGCGGTTTAAATGAACGTGGCAAAATTTCTGTTGAATATTTATCGTGAAGATCCAACTGTAAAAGAAGTAAATGAAGATAGTCCTTCGCACTATGTTCTTTAGGTTCTTTTTCAAAAGCAAATGGATTGGTGAAGATACCGCGGCCAATCATGACACCATCAACGCCGTATTGTTCCACTAATTTCAATCCTGTTGCGCGGTCAGGAATATCTCCATTAATCGTTAATAGCGTGTTTGGAGAAATTTCATCGCGTAATTTTTTTATTTCAGGGATTAGTTCCCAGTGCGCATCTACTTTACTCATTTCTTTTTTTGTACGAAGATGAATAGAAAGATTTGCAATGTCTTGTTTCAATATATGTGTTAACCAACCGCGCCACTCATCAACCTCAGAGTAACCCAATCTTGTTTTAACACTAACTGGTAATCCACCTGCTTTGGCTGCTTGAATAATTTCTGCCGCAACTTCAGGATGTCGTATTAATCCGGCACCTTTTCCATTGGAAGCGACGTTTTGTACAGGGCATCCCATGTTTATATCGATACCACGAAAACCAAGCTTTTTCATATCAATACTCATCTGCTCAAACAATGCTGGCTTATTGCCCCAAAGATGAGCGACGATCGGTTGCTCATCTTCTGTGAACGTTAACCGACCACGAGTACTTTCTATTCCTACAGGGTTACAATAACTATCTGTACTTGTGAATTCTGTGAAAAATACGTCGGGTTTTGCAGCTGTACTAACGACGTGACGAAATACAACATCTGTGACATCTTCCATTGGAGCTAATATAAAAAATGGCTTTGGTAAATCAAGCCAAAAATTTTCGTTACTCATATAAATCTCCTTCTTTTTCAGCATTTAAAATAATTAGGCTATTGTAAAGTCCTTTACCCATCATACATAGTATCATTTTTTTTCACTAAAGCAACAAAAACGGTGAGGAGATTCTGAAGGAAAAGGGTAGAGCAAGCATTCGAAGATGCGGGAATAGAACTCGATAATTCAGCTAAGTCAGTTCAAAAGCCAACAGTAGAATCAACATTAATGGATATAAACAACTTTGTAGTAGGGGAAATATGGAATGATGGATTTGTTAACGTCGGCTATTATGCAAGCTATGGGACTGATTCAACGGGGCAGACGATAGATATTGATTTGATGCTACAACAACTCGGTAAGTCGATGGAAAAGAAACCAGAATACGATGCCTATATTCAAGTATTAGACCAAAGTATGATGATGTAACACAATAGTGGACAAAAGTTTCCGAACAAATTGATACTTTATATAAACAAGTTCAAGAAAATCCTCCGAAAGCAAGAAAATAACATCTTTACTTCAGTGAATATTCTAACTATAATTACAGTAAATATTTGGTATGTGTGACTGGCGTAAACGTGGAGACCCACGAGGGAGCACATATTGTCATATGCCGTTACGCCTGGGCAGAGGTAAGGGAGAGGTATCCCTTACCTCTGTGTGTTTTAGGAGGTAAGCATGATGGTCAAGAGAGAATGCGCTCGATCTGATTTTATAAGTCGAAATAGATGTGTGCTGGATTACCAATCAGATTCATTCAGGGAGGAAATAACATGCTATACGAGTTGCGAATCTATACGATTTACGAAGGTCGAATGGATGCCATTCAAGACAGATTTAAGGAGCATACGTTTAGAATTTTCACAAGACTGGGAATGAAGGTCGTGAATTTCTGGATAGATGCAACAGGCCAAAATAAACTATATTATGTGATGGAATTTAAGGATATGGCGCAGCGTCAAAGGCTATGGGAGCAGTTTAAGAAAGACATCGAATGGATTCAAGTAAAACGCAACTCCGAAGAAAACGGAGGGCTCATAGTCGAAAAAATTGATGAATATTTTATGAATCAAGCTGAATTTTTCAGATTGGGAAATTGAACTAAACGGGAGACTTAGTTCAATAAACAGCGGCAGTTTTGGACTTATAGAGTCCAAGGCTACCGCTGTTTCTTTTTTTAAGCAGTCTAATCGATTTATTACTCGAAGCATACGTACCGAAAGACCTTTCGCTCGTTGAAATCGATGACAGCAGTCTCGCCGCGACCTGCGAGGTTCCGCTGACTTCCGTGAAGTATCCAATGCAAATACTCGGCTAAAGAGCCGCCGAGTTTTTGTTGAATATGATTCAAACCGATAGTCCGGGAAATGAGGATTATTATACAGACCGTCATTGATAGCGCGTGCATCGACAGCGGCACCCAAGTGATAATGAAGCAGGCATAGACCAAAGCCCTATGCTACTGTCGTGTGGTTAGCAGCATCAGATCGGAGATTTTCTTTGTAAAATAAAAGGAGACCCTTCCGGTTGGATATTGTCCAGCCGGAAGGGTCCGCATTATTCTGTTTACGCTTTTACTTAGCCAGATATTCGACGAACCTTACAAAGATAGTGGCTACTTCGGCGCGGGTGGCGGTGGCTTTGGGGTCAAAGAGGTTGTCCGGCTTGCCTAATACAATGCCGATATCCCGCAGCGCCTGAACGGCCTCCAACGCCGATGAGCTGATCTTACTCTCGTCCGCGAAGGACTTAGATTGGATTTCAGGTACCTCATAGCCCTTGTACTTCATGTAGTTGTACAGTATCACCAGCATCTGCTCGCGCGTCATCGGTGAATTGGGGTCAAACCGGTCTGCGTTTATACCGTTGACTATTCCGCTTTCGGCCGCCCACTCGACTGCAGCCGTGTACCACTGCCCGTCCGTCACGTCGCTAAAGCGGGAACTCGTGTAGCCGGAGCGGTTTACGTTCTCAAGGTTGGCAAGTACCTGCACGAACATCGCGCGCGTCATTGGGGTGCCCGGTGAGAAAATCGTGGACGTCGTACCGCTGAAAAGACCGTATGTGTAGGCGAAGTTTACGTAACTGTAGAACCAGTCGTGCTTGTTGACATCTCTGAGTGGATTGCCCGACATCACGAGGAAGCCCAGCGGGGTGTCGTCATCGAATACAAGCTCCGTACCCTCATGGATGTTCAGCGACATGCCGTCGTGTAAGCCGACACTCGCGCCGCCCGATCCTACCACAATCGCGCCGCCGCTCTGTATCTTCGAGCCGCCGTGGATATCCACCTGGTTGCCGTTCGGCAGGTTCACATGCGCGTCCCCGCCGCCCACGGTGACCGTACCGTCGCTTTCTATCGTCGATCCGCCCGGAATGGTCACTGTGCTGCTGCTGCCGGGTAGTGCCGCTTCGGCGCTCTTGCCCGCCGGAATGGTCACCTTATCGTTTGAGTCTATGGTTGTGCCTTCGGGTACCTTAATCTTCGTCCCACCCTTGGTCGCAATCTCGCCGCCGCCGGGAAGGGTGGTGTTGCCGTTTTTGTCTGTGACCGCGGGCTTATCCTTAGATGTAATCACTGTGTAGTTCGGCTTCGACAATCCAGCGTTTGTCCCGGTGCCCGTATTGCCGCTGTTGCCACCAGAAGGATTGGGCACAGTGGGAGTCGTCGTCTTCGTCGGCGTAGCCGTTACACTGACCTCCGCGCCGTCGCCCTTCGCACTTACCGCAACGATCCTGAAGGTGTAGGCTTGGTCGTTTGTCAGGCCAGTGAAGGTATATTTGGTCTCCGCCGCACCCAGTGTGACTGGCGTCACGCTGCCGTACCAGACCTTGTAACCCGATATCGCGCTGCCACCGTCATCAGCCGGAGCAGTCCAGCTCAAGTTGACCTGACCGTCGCCCGCCGTTGCCTTGAAGTCGCCCGGAGCACCGGGCCCGTCCGTTTTTCTCTGCGCGAACATCCAATCAAAGACGTCGGTGTAGTCATTTTTCCAAGCCGGCAAGTTAGAGGACTGCGCCGTGGGAGCTATGCTCCAAGTCCCCATCGTTATCTGGTTGTAAAGAACCGCAGCTTCAACCTCGTGCGCTATATAATCAGGCAGGGCAGGTGTGTTGGCCGGATTCGGCCTCTGATTCGGCTGATCAAATTGATTATAGGGCCATGTAAGAGCCTCATTGCTCTCAAAGCGGGAAGCTCTCGCATTAGTCATTTTCGGCATATTGGTGTTTATGAAGGTAGCGAGGTTAGTCTGGTATATTCCAACGTTATTAGCATTGATAAACATCCAATAGGCCAGTTTGGCGTGAGCGTCGTTGGTGCTCGCGTTCGGTGATCCGTTTACCGGAGACATAGGTGCGGCGGCCGCGAAGAAGCCGGGGTATTCGTTAACTAAGCTGTTCGTATACAGACCGCCCCACGAGAAGCCCGCCGCGTAAATACGGTTAGGGTCTACTGCGCCGCTGGCAACCAGGTCGTCTATAACCTTCTTAACATTGGCTGTAGAGGGAGTAGATGTGCCATTATAGGAAATATTCAGTATATGGCTGGCGTATTTTTCTGGATTTTGTTCCATTTTTTTCATTAGAGCGACCGAGCCGTTGGCGGATTTCATGGCCGCTTTTGGGTCTGTTTCTGCGTTTGTGCCGCCGCGTGACCTGCCGTGAGTATAGACATACAGCGGCAATCGTTGCACCACTTTACCGTTTTCATCCTTGTGAAGGTAGAGCGCGCGATTGACCGAGTCGCCCGTAGGTGTTGTAAACTTGTCAAGGATCGGATTCACAACTTTGTCCTGTTCAAAAACCACGTTGCGAAGCGAACTCCCATCTGTCAGTGCGATCTTGTCGTTCTGGACGATGTTGTAAACCTGCTTTGTCGAGTTACTGTTGCCATCCAGCGTTATATTGCCGCCGCTCTCTGAATAAAACTCAAACTCAACTACGATGTATCGGCCGCTTGCCAGTCCTTCCTGATAATCCGTTGAATGGCTTACCGTCCCCAGATAGCCGCGTACCTTTGGTTCGGCGTTGGCGTATACCCTTGTGATCTTGCGCGTCCCTTCAAAGGTCACCGAGTCGCCGTTCAGGGTCGTGTTCCTAGCCGAGACGGTAAACAAGCTCGGATTAAGCTCGGAGCCTAACGCCGCCTTCCCATCGCCTAAGTCAATGATGACAGCCGTCGTGTACTCACCGCGGGCAAAGTTGTCATTCCATACGATAAAGGGAAGCTGCTTCGCGTCCGGATCGTTTTTGAATGTCACGTGAATGGTATGGTCAGCCGCAACATTTAGAAAGGTATAAGTGCCAGCAGCAGATAGAGTCACGGCCTTGCCGTCTACCGTTACGGTATCCACAATTTTGCCGTGATTGGGGGTAAACGTAAATTCTTTGCTTGAGCCCTTAGCTAGTCTCAGAACATCGCCGGGTGGGTTCGGCGTTATTGTACCGCCCGGTCCCGCCGTGGCGGTGATTGAGAATCTGGTGTCCACTTCATTGGCTGAAGAGAGCTGAAGGCTGTCTCTAAATGAAGCATCGCTGGAATAACCCGCGTCCGGAACTCCGAAAGAGGAAACGACTTCATAGCGATCACCGCCCTTATCCGTCGAGTTATTGATATAGACCTCAAAGGTAAGCTTGCCTTCCTGTAAGGTCAAGGTTCCTTTGGGTATTCTCATCTCCACGATATATCCTGTATCCGTGATCTGGGTCCACGCAGCTCTGCCAGGAGCGGACTGCCCTGAAAACACGCCCGTCGCGCTGACACGCCATTGGTTTGAGCCTCCGGATCCGTTGCCGACATAAAACTCCAGGCTGTCGTACTGGTAATCTCCGCCGGCTCCCTGATATAGATTGCTGTCCTCCACAACTACGCGGGCATACAGGTAGTCGTGGTCCCACAGGATTCTGGCTGAGCCCGTGGCATGGGGTCTGGGGTCGCCGGGCACGGTACTTTTGTTGATGAGATGCTCCATTGTCTTGGCCCACAGTGGGTCGTCTGACCCGAGCTCGGGAGTTCCGAAAATGGCGGTCGGCGTTTCATTCGACTGCAAGGTTGTAAGAGTTGTAGAACTGAGGTCGCCATCAAGTGCTTCTGCGTACTCGATGTTGTCAGTGGCGGCGGCAAAGCTGGAAGGCATTAGCGACGCCACCATTACCAAGCAACAGAGGAACGCGAGCATTCTGCCAAATCGTTTTGACATAAATGAAAATCCTCCTTATTTTTCGATCCGGTGCGCCCACGGCTTACCCGCATCGTATTCGGACACATTGTCAATTTGACAAACGCCCTACTATATGATGTTGTATATTTACCAGGTTTTCAACCTGTCAAAATATAGAATCTATGGAAACGCTTGCTCCGAGAAATCTTTAACAATAATTATGATTCAATTCAAATAAATGCTGATGTTAAAGTGGCTTATTTATCTCAGATTCAAGGCGAAATGCTAAAAGATTCTAATACAATACTAGAAGAATTCATCGATGCTGGGTTTAAAACTTATGAAGAGATTAGATCATATATTTCAAAGTATTGCTTTGAAGGTTGAAGGAGAAATTGTTAATCAAAAGATAGAATCTTTATCTGGCGGAGAAAAAATATGCTTCAATTGACTAAAATTTCTGCCAGTTAAGCAAACGTATTGCTTCTTAATGAACCGACAAGTCATTTAGACACCTATACACAAATAGCACTGGAGAAAGCCATTGAAGACTATAAAGATGCGATTCTCATGATTTCTATTCTGTGGCAACTGGTATGGATTATGTTTTAATCATTGACGATAAGACGATTCGAAAAATGAGTATACAAAAATTTAAAGAATTTATTGCAATTCAACTTGATAATAGTTAAGCACGAGTTTATTTATTAGGGGGGAAATCAAGTGAAGCCAGATTCTAAAAACTTAAGTTTTGCTGACTGTATGGGTGAAAAATTGAAGTCGGAAGTAGTAAGGCAATTATCTGAGGACTTAAAATTTTATGGAATTATTCAAAGTGAATATAGATTCGATTGGTCTGATTGTTGTATAGAAGGGCATTTAACCAAATACTTAGATGGTGCGGTAGAGAATTTCTCTAATATTATGGTTTTTAATGCTAATGACGAACTAATTGCTGATGGGTGGATGGAGTTTATACACGAAGATGATATATTTATTGCGTACTGGGAGTTTCTTGACAAATTTCAAGGTGGTCAAGACATGGTCAAGACATAGCATTAAAGAGTGAGTGTGGAATACCATTACATATTTATAATCAATTGCCTGACCAATTCAAATTGAAATATATAGACCAACTATTGTCATGACGTAAAGGTTTCAATAAAAGAAAAGTTCTATCCAAAGAAACCACTCCATACTCAGGAGTGGTTTCGTCTTTATATACTGATGTAAACGTTATGGTTAAACTTTACTTTGTGCTTAGATACATTATGGTGACCCGTACCATAGATTATAAGTCAGGTTATTACGCTATCGGGAAACTTTAGCATAATAAGACAGGGAAGCAGTCGTTTACGTTAATGATCCTTTTGTAAGGCCAGTTTTAGCATACCACCAAATTGATGAACTAGCCGTGCCCTGCTCTGGAGTCTGTTCATATCCTACAAAGAATGCCTATGGAATACACTTACCTAAGGAGCTGAGGGATATTTGAGAATTGCTCTAATCTCGACGAATACGATTCCTGTCCCGCCTAAGGATTACGGGGGCACGCAGCGTGAGGTTCATTATTTGACGGAAGAATTGGTCAAAAGGGGACACGAGGTGTTTCTGTTCGCCAAGAAAGGGTCGAGCTCGAACGCGACCCGAACGTTCGAATACGAATCAAACGATCGAAAAGAACAGCTCGACTTCATCATTAAAAACCTCCCGCCCAACGTGGACATCATACATGATCATTACGGCATCGTCGCCAAGGCGAATCCGCCGATTCCCACCATCGGCCAGTCACATTCCCAAGGAAGCGATAGCCGTATTCAGATTCCGGTCTATGTCAGCAAATTCATCCTGCGCAAATACGGGAAACGAAGAGGCTATGCCGTCCACAACGGCATTCGCATGGACGATTACACGTTCAGGACCACCAAGCAGAACTACATGCTCTTCCTGGGGAGACTGATCAAGAAAAAGGGCGTTCACCTGGCCATCAAGGTCGCAAAGGAAACGGGAAAGCAGCTCATCATCGCCGGGACGCTGAACGACAAGAAATATTACAACTCCAAAATCAAGCCGCATCTGGGCAAAAACATCCGCTATGTCGGCGTTGTCGGCGGTGACCGCAAACGCCAATTGCTCGCCAACGCCAGCTTCGTCCTGTTCACCTCGACGTGGGATGAACCTTTCGGTCTAGTCCTCGTCGAATCGATGGCGAGTGGCACGCCCGTGCTCGGCTTCCGGAAAGGCGGCGTCGCTGAGGTGCTTCGGGGCATGCCGCAGCTACTGTGCCGTACGACCTCAGACATGGCGGAGAAGGTCAAGAACCGCAAGAGACTGCCTGCGGCCCGAAAGCTCCGGCGTTATGTCAGAACACGCTACTCCGATATTATCTTGACGGACTCGGTTCTGAAGCTGTACCAAAAGGTTCTCGACAACAACTTGTACAAAATTAGGAAAAATACGTTGTGGAACCGGCGAAAGGCCAAGCTTCTAGGATTAAGATAGAGGCGTTGTTATTGATAAATCGGAAAAGCGAAACTAACGGAGAACGATAGTTCAGCAACATGAAAGCAGCCGGCATATTACGTTCGGCTGCGTTTTTTTGTTGAAGTAAAGGGCAGGATAGTTTAATCTCTTAGCGAATACTCCAGTGAGTAAAACTCGTAAATAAAGCGTTCTAAGAGATATTTGCTTTAAGGGGGAAGTTGGCTGTAAAACCCAATTATTATGATATGGGCATGTCTATTAGTATGGGAAAGCAACTTCAAGGTTTCGTTGAAGAGCAGCTAATTAATGACTTAATGCATTATCATAAATTTACAGGTGAACTACGTTTTGATTGGTCTGACAGTTGTATTGAGGGAGAAGATCTAACATATTTAGATGGTTCATTAGACAGGTTTTCAGGCATTATGATCTTTAATTCTAATAATGAGCCAGTTGCTGATGGTTGGATGGATTTTGTGTTTCTAAACGAATCTAATCAATTAATAGTTTTTTGGAAATATCTAAGCATTTTTGTTGGTGATAAAGAGATCGATGCAATAAATAGTCAAGAGTTAGAGAATCATGTCCAAGTATTAGTAGATCGAATAAAAGATAAGTGACCTGCAAAGTTCATTCAGCTAACGGGACACATTAGCTCAGTAAAGATCTACGGCAGCTCTCACATGATGAGCTGCCTTTTTCTCACCAAAGGGCAGTTTAGTCCCAATATGTGTTAGTATAATGTTGGGCTTGTCCTTGGAAGTTCGATGAGAACGAATCTAGTCACGACCGTCTTGTAGTTGAGATCTTTGGCGAATATTGGGGATTAAGGATTCATATTTATTGATTCATAATTAAGAGAGTAGGGCACATTCAAATGAAGGAAGATCAGCTTGCTATACACTCACTTATTACGAAAAACAAAGATAACAATCAACAAGTTAAACGTTTTCAAGAGATAGCTGGAACTGACAAGTTATTGATTAAAAACCGAGAAGCTGTTTCTTTCAAGATTGATAATACTATGAAAATTTATTGTTTATATATTAAAAAGGGCTTATTAGGCTGGTATGTAAGAGGGGCATACGACTTTGAGGGGCAAGATTTGATATCAGTTAGTTCCGATCCTGTTCATTATTATTTTCTAACGTTAGAAAAAAGTCTGTTGCTGCATGGGATTTACAACATCAACCATGTCCGTAATATACAAATTGACGATGAGCAACCTGAAACCTTGCATCTCGATGCGAATAAGGTCTTTTCATTCATGATTGTGAGTAAGAAGCCCGGGCCCATACAAGTGTTTGGAAAAGATGGACAGCGAATACTGGACGAAAGCATTGCCAATGATAGAATATCGAAATTCTTTTGATTAATATTGTGAATTGTCATAATCGTTAAGTAAACAGAAACAATGTTTAATGAATAATGGGCAAACCAATTTCGTGAGACATTCAGGGATTAAACTAACGGGAAACATTAGCTTAATCAAAAAAGCTGCAGTAGATCGGAGGATCCGCTGCAGCTTTTGTTGAAGTAAAGGGCAGTTATCTTGCATAAATATGGTATAATTTGCAAAACGCATGTGTGGGAGAGTGGGGAAATGGAATTTGGAACCGATTTTTTAAAATTAGGTACAGATCAACTAAAGGATCTTTATCAAGAGTTACAGGAAAAATACAATGAGTTCAAGAGTCAGAATCTGAAATTGGATATGTCCAGAGGGAAACCTTGTCCTGAACAGCTTGAGCTTTCCATGGAAATGCTTGATATATTGAAATCTGATGAACAAATAATAGCTATAGATGGTGCGGACTGTCGCAATTATGGAGGAGTTGACGGGATACTCGAAGCGAAGGAATTATTTGCTCAGATACTTGGAGTGAGTACAAAAGAAATCATTCTCGGTGGAAATTCCAGTCTGAATATGATGTTCGATACTCTATCCAGAGCGATGCTATTCGGAGTCAGAAAAGGTGAAATGCCATGGGGGAAACTCCCGAAAGTTAAATTTCTTTGCCCAAGTCCCGGCTATGACAGGCATTTTGCGATATGCGAACTTTTAAATATTGAGATGATAACCATAGACATGAATCACGATGGCCCGGATATGGATACCATTGAAATGCTTGTAAGAGAAGACGATTCCATTAAAGGTATTTGGTGCGTTCCCAAGTATAGCAACCCTGATGGAACCACATACTCTGATGAGATAGTTGATAGGCTCTCCTGCATGAAGACAAAAGCAAGGGATTTTCGCATATTTTGGGATGATGCATATACAGTTCACCATCTAACCGATACGCCAGATCAGTTAAAAAATATCCTTGCAGCTTGCAAAACTGCTGGATATCCTAACCGCGTTTATATGTTTAGTTCTACTTCCAAAATTACGTTTCCTGGCTCAGGCGTTGCGATGTTGGCAACCAGCGAAGAAAATGTGAATTCAATAAAAAAACAACTTGGAATTCAAACCATTGGTCCGGATAAGATTAACCAACTTCGGCACGTTCGTTTTTTGCAAAGTCTGGATAATTTGAATGTTCATATGAAAAAGCAAGCTGCTATTATTAAACCTAAATTTGATTTGGTTTTGCATCATCTTGAAGTGGATTTAGGCGGAAAAAATATTGCCGTGTGGAGTAAACCCAATGGAGGCTATTTCATTAGTCTTAACACGTTGGACGGTTGTGCAAAAGAAGTTGTAAATATGGCCGCCCAAATTGGGGTCACATTAACGAACGCAGGAGCTACATATCCTTACGGAAAAGACCCGAGAGATCGGAATATTCGAATTGCTCCTACTTTCCCCTCAATTCATGAACTCAAATTAGCAATTAACGTGTTATGCGTATGTGTTCAATTAATAAGTATCAAGAAGATTCTGGGTGGCAGTATTAGATAAGTAGTCGAGTTCCCGACTCCTGAGCTTCTCGTGTTATGGGATAATAAAGCATTAGGATGAAAAATGAGTTCTGGACAGTGAACGTTATATATTAGTTCGTGTCGCGGCGTTGAACTAACGTAGGAACTTTAGTTCAGCTTTCGTTTCGTAATCTAGGAGTGGTATTCGTGGATTTGGAACTAGGTAAACACAACAGGATCATTTTTTTGAATGGAACGAAGTTAGCTGGTGAACTTACGGATATAAAACGGCTAGGATCTGAATTATATTCACTTTGGATTGATATAGGAAGACAACCTGTGTACATTTCTTATTGTGATGTTAAGGAAATTGTGCAAATTGATAATTATGAAAATGAGTGAAGGCATTAAGCTATCGGAAAACTTTAGCGTAATAAAGGGTTATGGCCGCCGGCATCTATGATCGGCGGCTTTTTCTGAACAAATGGCTGTTTAACATGATATTATGGAAATATTGATCACTACGAACGATTTCTTGCTCCGATTAAAGGGGAATAGATTATGGAGACTGCCAAGTATGCAGAATATAAGCATTACCTGTTTGGTGGGAGGTATTTGATGGCATATCCTGTTTATCTATATAAGGAATACGAGGATGAAGAAACTGTAATTTATAAGTTTAGTATCAAACATTATGACTCCATTAGTGACTACCTTGATAAGTTCGTAAGAATACAATTGAACAAAAAGAAAAAATGAAAAATAAAGTTGTAGACTGAGGGCGGCGTTAAGTTCCCAAAGAGCATGCTCTGCTTGCATAGCTAACGGACAGATTACTCAACAAACTAGCACGAAAGAACGGCTGATTAAACGGGCCCATGCAAGTTTTCTCAATTGTTCGTTTCCGATGTCACAAATCAGAGCCCTCCATCGTTATATGTGCAAAACGAAAAGGGAGCTGAGGAAACATGAACGACTTGACATGCGTAATCATCGGAGGCGGCCACACAGGGCTTGGAGCCCTCAAAGCTATACAGGGAACAACCAAGGGCATGGTGAATGGACGGCGGCTTCGGTTCGTTCTGATCGACAAGCAACACGGCCATGTGCGCAAAGTGATGATGTTTCGGCCGGCAGCGAGTGGGGAGGAGATAGTGGTTCCCTGGACTCGTTATTGTTCAGAAGGGGTCGAATTTGTGCAAGGCACGGTTACGTCCGTGGAAAATGGGGAACGTCGGATTCGATATACGGATGCGCAAGGAAAGGATTCCGAAATTCATTATGACCTGTTAGTCGTAGCGGTCGGCAGCATCGTTCGGCGGCCGAACCCCGATCAAGGCGGTATCGCCTTGACCGACCCGCAAGCCGCGGCAGAAATTCGGGAGCGGTGGCGTGACAATCTGCGGAAGGCTGCCGGCGAGACGAATCCCGAAGAGCGTAAGCGACTGATGACCATCGCGGTTGCGGGAGCGGGCATCAGCGGCATGGAGGCGTCCGCCGAGCTGGCGCTCGCCATGCGGGAGGAAGCGTTGGCGCTGGGGCTGATCCCGTCCGACGTATCGGTCTATTTGCTGAATGCGCGGAAGCGGCTGTTTCCGGAAGGGCCGGAGAAAATCGGACGGAAGCTCGAGCAAGCACTCGGCGAATGCGGCGTGACCGTACATCACGATTGCAAGGCGATGCGGGAGGAATCGGGATTGGTGACGTTGAATAATGGCAATAGTCTGGCGGTCGGCTTATGTACGTGGACAATTGGACTAATTCCGAACCCGGCCCTTCGCGGTATGGGCTTGCCGATTACTCCCGAAGGTCAAGTACAAGTGGATCAATGTTATCGCGTTCAAGGGGCGCAGGGCGTGTATAGCATTGGCGACTGTACGAGAATCGTCGATTCGAGTACCGGCAAGGCGGATCAGATGACGTGCAAAGAAGGTGGAATGCAGGCGCTTCGACTCGGGAAAATCGTGCTGGCCGACCTGGAGGACCGTCCTGCGCCTGTTCACAAATCCATGATGGATGTCTTCGCCATCGGCCTCGGGGAAAATCGCGGATTAGTTTGGGCACGCAAATGGGGACTTAATTTTATCATCACGGGAAAGCTTGCGTGGAAAGCCAAGAAGCTGGCATGGGATAGCGCCAGTATGCTCTGATAGAACAAAGAGACCAAGATTGCAATTTTTCTAACAGCCCGGAAAAGGTGTGACGGCGAATGGAGGAACTATACGATCAATATAAATATGGGTCTCCCACTTACTAAACTCCCTCAGTACGATAGTTGAATAGCCAAACGAATAAAGCTGCTGGCATGCAACCGGCAGCTTTATTACGTTAACGGGCAGGATAGCTTAATCAATTCGCGAATACTTCAATTGTGGAGAATTTACGAAATTCGCAAATAAGTTGTTATCAGAAATCTATGCTAAAGGACGATAAAGAATGGAAATGATATTTTTTGTAATTATTGTAGCTACAAATATTACATTACTACAAATTAAATATTTTCAGAAATACAAAAAACTCATTAATAGTATTACAGCTTTCGTAATTGTGATTTGGTTATTAGCTCTAATTGCATATGGAATTAACTCAAGGAGAGCTCAAACGAATCTTAATGATTTGAAAGAAGATTATCCTATTTACATAATTGTTTTTATACTAGCTATCACATTACATTAATCGAAGTGCTAAAAAGAACAAAGATGATTTAGATTAACGTAGCTTAACTATTGAAATTAGAATAAAGATTTTTTAAGGTTACTCAGGAAGGCATAAACTTCTAATAACAATATATTCACGCTTCGGGCATTAAACTAACGGGGAACTATAGTTCAATCAATAAGGCTGTACTAGATAGAACAATGTATAGTGTACTGTTAAGCTAAGGGAGAGCATAACAAAACCACCTTTTCGAAGGTGGTTTTGTTATGGTCAAATACTAGTATTAAAATTTAACATATCCTAGATTCTAAATATTGCACCCACATCCCGTGCAGCTCATCTTCCGACACTTGAAATGCGCCTTGAAAATCCATGGCATCGCGTATGAATTTGTTGAGCGCATCTAAACTGTATGAATGGATGAGATATTCTACAATCAAGTGCGAGAATCCATATCCCCCTATCTTCTCGAAATCCCAGGTATCATTAGTTAATGCTTGAAAGCTAGGGACAGCGTTATTTTGAATCGCTTCGGAGGTACTATACTGGATATATTCTTGTGACATTTGTTTGGCTTCATGCCCGCCGAGCCCGTGTGTAAGCCATTTCGGTGCCAACGGATTGATATCCTTCACTAACCACATCGTAAACAAGCTTATAGTGTGCCGAAGTACCGATTGATACGTATGTTCAGGGCCTGGGTTGAGTGGGGATACGATTTTAATTTTGTTGTCTTCATAGGTTCCCATAAACCAATTGGGCGCATTCGGTTCGTTTATTGCTTGATGAAAAGTGGACAGATCCGGATAGATCTCAATAGCGATTTTCTGAGAAGGTCGATGACGATAGGTTGTAATAATTCGATCTACATTGCTTTTCAACTCTTCAAATAAGTCATGGTATACCTTATTCATACCATCATTCTTGGAGGAAGACTCGCTTTTATCCACAATTGATATCAATTCTTTAATAGACATTATTGTAATGTCACCCCATTCTTTTAATTCTCTTTTTAGTTTGTTTAAGGCACGGTAGAGTCTGTTCTTAACTGCGCTTTCAGGCATCCCAATGATTTTGGAAATTTCCAATAAAGTGCAGTCGACGAAAAAACGCAATGATATGATTTGCTGATCTATTTCATTCAATCGGGCTAATGCAGCACTAATATCAAGACGGATATCGACATTTCTAGCAATATCGAGGGAGATCGATCGGGAATGAAAATCGATTAATTCGTGCACCATTTCTTTATTTCGTGATCTCGTTCGATACTCGTTTTTCACAATATTTTGCGCGATTTTGAATAGCCAAGTAAATAAACTGGAGTTACACTTAAACAAGTGAAAGTTTTCCATTGCTTTTAAAAAAGCTTGTTGCGTTAAGTCATCGGCAGTTGCCGAATTCGTCTTTACTGCAATATAATTTCGAATTCTATCTCGATATTGATTATAAATAGCTTCGAAATGCTGGATGTGCTCCTGCTCCTCCGGAAGAACAGGGATTTTCTTTTTGTCTTGAGCTCGTGACACCAGTAGTACCTCCTCCTGAACTTACAATTCATTAGACACCGGAGGGAGGTAAAAAGCCACATCATTTTAAAAATAAAATTTTATGACGCCATTCTTCATTAAACGGATATATGATAACAAGACCAGCGAAAGACAATACGGAAGCAATGAAAGGGTCACAGGAGTTAATCATGGAATTTGAAGAATAAGATTAGGGAGTGAGTGCACAGGATACGATAGTTCAGAAGTACACTGCCGCAGCGGGATCAAGTGAGGTTTTGAAGGAGAAATATCGTTAAGCTATCGGTTAACATTAGTTCAGCAACACGACAGCAGCCGGCACATTACGTCCGGTTGCTTTTTTTTGTTAAGCTAAAGGGCAGCGCAACTGCAACTATTCTAGCCTCAAACTCGTATACACGGATGCATGAAAGAATAACCATTTTATGGGGGGTTATAGTGTTGAAAGTAAATAATAAAGTCGTTGTGCAATTTTTACTAGCTATCTCAATAGTCGTAATAATCGTGGGTTATATACAATTAAATAACTCTGTTTTATGGGGCACTGAAAAAGTGAGTGAATATATGATTGAGAAAATGCAGGGCAGTATGGATACAGGCCAGTACAATATCATGTTGCAAGGGTTTATAGAACAAATTAAGTGGAGTGGAGGCATTCTATTAGGCCTTGGTGGTATTCTGTTTATAGCTTGCATGACTTTAGTTCTGAATAAGCGTTCTGGATTGAACTAACGGTGAACGATAGTTCAGCTATTCAGGAGCAGTTTGCCAGAGCGGCAGCTGTTCCTTTTTATTAAGCTAAAGGGCAGGATAACGTGGATAATTATCCCAATTTATAGTATTGTAATTCAAATAAAAGGGAAGTATGTAGAGCAGCCGTCGCAACTTCCTAACAAGCTGGTACTGTCTGTATTACAAGAATGGACAGAAAATGGTGTTCATTATATTAAGGGACAAGCAAACAAAAAGATTTATACATTTAAAGAAGTGGAAAAAGATCGATGGCAAGAGGTTTGAAATAGGATTTGTTAAATTAGAGTATTAGATGGTAACTGTGTCGTTATTAACCTAACGTAAGAACGATAGTTAAATAAGTAACGGACGAAGCTGCCGAGCAATCGGTGGCTTCATTGTGTTAACGGGCAGATTGTTGTGTGCCCCTTCGAATGTGTTTAATTAGTGGTTGTCCAGTAAGATTGTCTGTTGTCGTTGTGTTCATTAAGGATTTTACCGAGCGGTAGCAGGGTTGGGGCACCCTGATCATCTATACGTCTCTGGAAGTGGAGTAGGGGATAACAGGGAGGTGGCAATTGCCCAAGCCAACGCCAGCACTCTGACATATACATGTTAGAGAAGCACCCATATGAAAATGCAGAAACGAGTGTATTATACAAAAAGAGGATGAAGCATATGGCGAAGATCCCTAACTTCCCCCAAAGGCTTATGGATGAGCATGCCCGATGGCATATGAGCCATATGAATCGGGATGTGCATTCGGGCGACGGCATTTCGTTCCTTCGGTTTCATCGAAGGTTTTTAAGAAAAGTCCTGCGATGGTATAAGGGTCAAGGGCTCGATCACCAAAGAGTGACGGCGTGGTCCCGGATCCCATCGGCTGTCAAAGCCACTCCCGGCTGGGACAGCCAGCTGCAGGAAGCCGAGGATCGTATGGTGAAGCGTCTGGGCTCGTTCAAGTCCTCGGATGAACTGGGCCGTTTTCTTCTGACGTCCTCTCTCCACGACTCCATTCATGTCCTCGGCTCGGAGGTTTACGGAGACCCAGATTTCGGAGTGATCCTTAGATCCCCTAGAAGCACCCTATTCTATCGCTGGCATGGCCTGATCGACCGATGGTGGAGGAAGTACCAGCAGCTGAACAAGAGCAAAGAGACAAAGACAAAGACCGTGAAGTCCGCTCGGTGAGCGGGCTTTGGTCTGTTTAAGCTGATTTGTGGGGGCAATTCCGCTTCACAAGGAGTTGGTAAGATCAAGTTACGTTTGATGAAATTGCTCAAGGCAGTTGATTCAACTAACGGGAAACGTTAGTTGAATGACAACAGCGGCAGTCTAAGACTTTATTATTCAGTCTTGGTCCGCCGCTGTTTGATTTTTTGTGCCAGTCTAATACTTAATTATTGAAAGCTAACTATTTATGACCTCATAAGCCCCGTTAAATCAAATTGTTCAGTCTAAAACTTTATTTTCACTGGACACAAAGCGTTCTGACAAGCGTCCAAGGCCGGCTATGACATTAAAAAAATATGTAAAGTAGAATCCAGCCGTAGGCAAGCTAAGATCGGTATAGCTTTTCTTGCAAAAACGCGCTTACAATAAGGGACACAGGCAGATCTGCCACGACAATAATCTTCATCATTAGGAGTTGCAGCCAATAGTCTTGTATTCGCTGCACCGTTAAGGGAGTGTCTCGTATGCTGTATTCGCTCAAAAGCCGCCTGATTATCGCATTCGTGCTACTGTTCGTGCTGTCCTTCGGAGTCATGACGCTTCTGCTCTTCAAAGAATCGCGCGCGATCATTCGCTCTTATGTTGAATCGTCTGCATTAGAAAAAATGGACGAGTACGGCTCGTTTATCGATATGGCGCAGTCGCAAATGTATGATTTCTCGTCACTCGTCTTCAACAGCGATTTGACCCATCGCTGGGAGCTTACGATAACGGACCCCAACCTGTCGCCCGGGGAGAAAAGTCTCGCGAACATTACGTTCAGCCGATTCCTGACCCAGACGACGAACAATTATTCGATCGTCTCCTCTGTATTCATCTACCGGGAGGACGGTCTTCGAATAGGGATGAACAACGAAGTCGCTTTCGATCCCTCTTTCAAAGAAGAGGCGTGGTACCGGGATTTCAAAGAGCGAAGCGTCCGATGGGTACCTGCGCACCTGGACCCCTATTCGCAGCAATACTACAATAAGCCGGTCATCAGCCTGCTGATGCCGATCGGCCAATTCGAGCCTGCATTGGCCAAGACCGTGATGAAGGTCAACATCAGCTCGGCGTATTTGCTCGATCCGCTTAACCGCATCCATCTCGGGGAGAGCGGAACAATCTTCCTGCTGAATGAACTGCTTGGTCCAATGCTGTCCCAGGCGGAATACGGGCAGCATGCCGATAAGACGGAACTTATCGAGAAGCTGAGCGGCGAGCGGCAGAAGCAAGGCGTAGAGTATACCTCCGGCCAAGCGAAAGGCGACGATATTGTGGTGTACAAAAAGCTGGGGCGCACCGACTGGATGCTGGTTGGCTTCGTAAGCGAAGTGGATTTGTATGGGAAATTGTATACGCTGCGCGACAGCATTGTCACATTCGCTATTTTACTATTTCTTGTATCCGTTTTCATTGCCATATGGTTATCGCACGGCATTACGAGGCCGCTCACGCGCTTGGTCTTGGCGATGCGTCATGTGCAGCGGGGCGATTTCGCAGGCGCGGAGGAACGGATTCCAACCGTGCGCAGCGTCAAAAGCGAAGTAAGCTTTGTGACGATGACGTTTCGCAAAATGGTCGGCCAGCTGCGCAGCCATATCCAGACCGAGTTCGAGCTCAAGCTGCTTCGCCAGCAGGCGGAGTACAAGGCGCTGCTAATGCAGATCAATCCTCATTTTCTGTTCAATACGCTGGAACTAATGAGCTCCCTTGCCATGCAGAAGAGGACGGACGATACGGTCGACGTGATAGAGTCCCTGGGCAAGATGCTTCGTTTCTCGCTGCGGATCAGCGACGACGTGATCAGGCTTAAGGAAGAGCTGAACTATGTGCAGGACTATTTGTCGATTCTTGAAGTCCGTTTCGGCGATAAGCTGCATGTCACGATGGAAGCCGATGAAGGGTTGGAGAAAGTAATGATCATCAAGTTCATCCTCCAGCCGCTGATCGAGAATGCGGTTAAATACAGCTTTCGGCAATCGCCTAAGGCCATCGTCCATATCCGGATCAGTCGACATAACGGTCAGCTCCGGTTATCGGTCTCGGACAACGGTCCGGGTATGCCTGAGGAGCTGCTTGTCAAATTGAAGGACCAGTCAGTCAGCGTGCAGCTGGATCAGATGCTGACCAGCCGCAGTCGGGAAATTGGACTAGGAAACGTGCTTGCCCGCTGCAGGCTGTACTACGGAGAGCTTTTTGATTTGCATATCGAGTCGGTGCCGGGCGAAGGCACGGTCATTGAACTTATATTACCGATCCGGGAGGAGCATGCGCATGTACCGAGTATTGATCGTGGATGACGAACCGGAAATCCGGCAGGGCTTAAAGCTCAAAGTCAATTGGGAGAAGCTGGGCTTTTTGATTGCGGGGGAAGCGGGAAACGGCGCCGAAGCGATGGCGATGCTGGCGGAAAAGGCGTTCGATATCGTGATTACGGATATGAATATGCCGCTCATGAACGGCGTTTCCCTGCTCGAGGCTTGCGAGATGCGTTATCCGGAGCTTCGGCTGCTCGTCATTACAGGCTATGAGGATATTCAATACGCGAAAGCTGCCGTACGCCATCAAGCCCGGGATTTTATGCTTAAGCCGGTAGCCCGGGATGAATTAAGCGAGGCACTGACGCGGCTGCGCAAGGAGCTTGACGACGAGCGGACCGAGAAGAACGAGGCTTCGGCTATGCAATGGCGGTTGTCGCAATATTACAAAGAGATGAAGGAGCAATACATCGTTCAGCTCGTCAAAGAGAATTTCGCCCATGAACGCGAACGGCTCGAGCGAGCCAAGCTGTTCCAGCTAGGTGAATGGGACGCCTGCCCAGTCCGATTCCTGACGGTCGGACTTCGGCCGCTCGCATACAATGACAATCAGCCAGCCCAAGACCGGTCACCTGAAAAGATGCATCTGCCGTTCGAGCTGGTCTGCCGCGAAAGCTTGAGCGCATACGGCGAATCGGCCAACTTGTTCCGCGATTCAAGCTACCCGGGATTGGTCCATATCATCTCTATCCTGGATGACAAAGAACTCGCGTTATTAACCGAATCGTTAAAGAGGAATGTATCGGCTTATATCGGCATGGAGCCGTTCATTGGCATCGGTCATTCCGTAATGGGCCTCAAACATTGGAGCGAAGGCTACATGTCCGCGCTGCTGACGTGGAATCTGGCCGACCGGGGGATGCACGATGCGGCGCGGGGCGCGGCGGAAGGACAAGCTGCGCTGTCCGAGGATACGGTGAAAGTGCTGCGCAGCTGCGTCCAACGGGGAGATATCGCATCCTTCGAGTGTACGTTAAGACGCGAGCTGGAAGAAGCGTTTCAGATCTCGCGGTCGCGGTTCACAAAAGTGATTTTTCAGCTGTATCTCATGCTTGAAGCGCTTGCCCATGCTACCCGTGCCGCATTGGAAGACGGTGAGCAGCTGTGGCTTCGTCCCGAGAAAGTGCTGGGCCTTGACTCGGTGGACAAAGCAAGCGGCTTCCTCATGCCGATCGCTTGTCGGATAGCCGATCGCCACCATGCGTCCGAGGAGCGGGGGGAGTCCTCGCTCATTGAAGCCGTAAGGCAATATATCGACGAGAACTACATGATCGACTTGAATTTATCGATGATCGCCGAACGTTTCAACTATCACCCTTCGTACTTCTCCGAGCTGTTCAAGGCGAAGGCAGGCAAGACGTTCATTCAATACGTAACCGACGTTCGAATGAAGCAGGCCACCAGGCTGCTAGAGGAGACGGAACTGAGTCTGTGGGACATTGCGGAGCTGACCGGATTCTCGAATGCCAGCTACTTCAGCTCCAAGTTCAAACGGGTATATGGGTTGAGCCCTTCGGAGTATCGGCAGAAGCGACCTGAATAAATTGAAAACGAGATGCCGAAGAAATCGAATTCCGGTCATGCGCATGGGGCGGTATGCTTAACCCATACCACAACCGCTTATGAGAAAAGGAGGCGCGATGCCATGCGCAAGCCACCGGGAGCTTCGGACAATCTGACCGCATATACCTTCTTGCTGCCTTGGCTGTTCGGCTTTTTTTGCCTGACGCTTGGTCCGATGCTCGGTTCCTTGTACCTGTCGATGACCAAATTCAATCTGCTTAGTCCGCCTAACTGGATCGGTCTCAGCAACTATCTCGCCATCTTTACCGAGGACAGCACGTTTACCAGATCGCTTACCGTTACGTTCACTTATGTCTTCCTGTCAGTGCCGCTGCGGCTGATCTTCGCCTTGCTTGTCGCCATAGCGCTGAACAAAGGTATTCGCGCGCTGGGCATCTACCGGACCGTTTATTATTTGCCCTCACTGCTGGGAGGCAGCGTCGCGATTGCGATCGTGTGGCGGCAGCTGTTCGAAGGGACAGGGGTAGTCAATCAACTGCTCGCCCGCATCGGTATCGAAGGACCGTCCTGGATCTCTCATCCCGACTATATCGTCTATACGATTGTGACGCTCTCCGTCTGGCAATTCGGATCGGCGATGGTTATCTTCCTGGCTGGACTCAAGCAAATACCTGCCGATTTGTACGAGGCTTCCGAGGTAGACGGAGCCGGCAAGCTGCGGCAATTTTTCCGGATTACGCTGCCGCTGCTGTCGCCAGTCATTTTCTTCAATCTGATTATGAGCATTATTAACTCCTTCCAAGCGTTTACGCCGGCCTTCATGATTGGAGACGGGCGGGGAGGACCGCTCGATGCGACGATGTTCTACACGTTGTATCTGTATTTGAAAGGCTTCTCGTATTTCGATATGGGTTACGCCTCCGCGCTTGCCTGGATTATGCTTCTGATCATTGCCATCTTCACGGCCATCGTGTTCGTCACCTCGAAGTATTGGGTGTTCTACGGCGACGGCAAGGAAGGGAGGTAGATGGGCATGACGATGCGAAATAACCTGTCTCGTCTCGCCAGACATTTAATCATCATCCTAATCGGCATAGGCATGCTCTATCCGGTGCTATGGCTGGTCGCGAGCTCGTTCAAACCGAATACGATGATTTTCACGAACACAAGCCTCTGGCCGGCAGTATTCACGCTCGACAATTACATCAACGGCTGGCGCGGACTCAATGACGTATCCTTCAGCAAGTTCTTCATGAACTCGGCGCTCATCTCGGTTATGAGCGTGCTCGGCAATGTGATCACCTGTTCGCTGGCGGCATTTGCCTTAGGACGACTTGAGTTCCGGATGAAAAAAGTATGGTTCGCCCTGATGCTCGTCACGATCATGTTGCCTTATCACGTGACTCTCGTACCGCAGTATATGATCTACAACGAGTTCCAGTGGATCAATACGTATTTCCCGCTGATCCTGCCTAAATGGCTGGCCCATGACTCGTTCTTCATCCTGCTCATGGTACAGTTCATCCGCGGCATCCCGCGCGAGCTCGACGAGAGCGCACGGATCGACGGCTGCAGCCAGCGGCAAATTTATTGGCGCATTATTCTGCCGCTCCTCGTACCCGCGCTCATTACGACGGCGATCTTCACGTTCATTTGGTCGTGGGACGATTTCTTCAGTCAAATGATTTACTTGAGCGATATCCGCCTGTTCACGGTACAGCTCGGCATCCGTTCCTTGTTCGATCCGTCCGGGCAATCCGATTGGGGGGCGCTGCTGGCGATGTCGACCTTGTCGCTCCTGCCGATCACGGCCATCTTCCTCCTGTTCCAGCGGTATTTCCTCGAGGGGATTGCGACGACCGGCTTAAAGTAAGACCCACCTGAAAAAATCGATAGCGAAGAGCCGAAGGAATCTCATTCTCGCATACCGGGGCCTCAGCTACGATGGAATTGTAAGCGGTTAACACTAAGACGTTCTTATAAGGGGAGAGCAGCGATATGAAAAAATCGATGTTAGCTTTGACGCTTACGGCGCTAATGACCGTAATGGCGGCATGTTCGGGAACAAGCGGCGGACCTGCAGCAGGGGGAGAGTCGACGAAAAGCGGTTCCTCCAATCAAGGGGTGACGAACACAACGCAGCCGGCCGAGGGAGGGGAGGCATCAGGCGAGCAGGTCGAGCTTCGCGTCATGTGGTGGGGCGATCAAGCCCGTGCCGACCGGACGAACGAAGCGCTGAAAATCTTCATGGAGAAAAACCCCGATATTAAGGTTATTGGCGAATTTGCGCCAAGCTCCGGTTATTTCGATAAACTTAACACGCAGCTGGCTTCCGGAACGGCACCGGATGTTTTCTTCCTTGGCGGGAATGTGGTCGACTATGCGAAAAAAGGCGTCCTGCTTGATCTCAGCCTATATATCGACAAGGAGCTCAACCTGAAGGATATGGACAAAGCAATGATTGAATACGGAACGCTGGACGGCAAGCTGCAGCATATCTCGGCCGGCGCCAATGCGAGAGGCATTCTGATTAATACAACGATGTTCGAGAAAGCGGGCATTCCGGTTCCGCAAGACGGCTGGACGTGGGATGACTATGCGGCGATCAGCAAGCAGATCTCCGAAAAACTCGGCAAAGGCTTTTACGGCACCTATAACTTCACCGTGGATGGCTTCGATATTTTTCTGAAGCAAAATAGCAAGCAGCTGTACGATATGGCAAACAATCAGCTTGGCTTCGCGGAAGCGGATATCCGGCCATGGTTTGATTACTGGCAGCAGACCTCCGAGGCAGGCGGCGTCGTAACGCCGGAGCTCCAAGTGTCGAATCCGCCAACCGATACGGGCAAATCGCTCTTGATTACGGGCAAGGTCGCCATGACGCTTGCCGCGTCCAACCAGCTAACCGCCATGCAAGGACTGACGCAGGATAAGCTGACGCTTGTGCAGGTGCCGCGCGGCCCGAAAGGAACCGGCGTCGTGTTTGAATCGAGCCAGGGCATGTCCGGCTATGCCAAAACCGAGCATCCCGCCGAAGCCGCTCGTCTCATGAGTTTCTGGATCAATGATCCGGATGCGGCGAAAATCCTGGGCAATGACCGCGGCGTGCCGGTCACGGCCGCCAACCGCACGCTGCTCGAAGGCGAAGCTAACGAAGTCGACAGCCTCATTTACGATTACACGAGCCGCGTCTCCAAACAAGCGGAGACCGAGCCGTTCGCCGTCAGCTACAACCTGCCGGGCTTCTCCGAGTTCTCGAAGCTAGCCGAGACCACCGTGCAGGAAATCGGTTTTGGCCGGAAAAAAGTCGAGCAAGCCGTAACCGACTTCTATGGCGGCACGGTGAAGATATTCGACAGCAACAAGTAAGGGGCGACTGCGCTGACTGGCGAACCAACCGCCACTTAGCGTTGGCTAAAAGGCAGGCTGAGGGCCTGCCTTTTGATTTTGAAGGCGTGCACTTTGATTCCCTCCGATGGAAGGGTGAAGGAGGTTAACCTTTATATGATGAAAGAACATTTGCTAGAAAGACTCCGCAGTTTGGATGCAGCTAGCAGGATCGGCCAGTTGAAGAAAGAATCCGACGCTCCAGTGCTGGCGGAATGGGGGAGCTCCGGAGTCCGGTTCGCGTCCACGGGCCGGCTGGAGACGGTCTACTATAACGCGCTCGGCAAACTGCTGGACTGTATAGTGCCAACAGGCGGCCCTATGCCAATTCTGCATGAAGGCGGCATCTATCTCGGCTGTTGGATGGAGAGCACGGGCACCATTAACGCGGAGCTTCTGTCCCGCTTCATTCCATCGGTGTCGGAATCGACTTACCGCGCTTTTGCAATGCACCAGCGCGAGGACGGGCTGATGCCGTACAAAATTACCGCTGGCGGACCGGTATTCCGCCAAATCCAGATGGTTACGCCGCTGGCCCGCTGCGTATGGAACCATGCCGCGCTACATGGCCAAGACGGGGATTTCTTGCCTATGATGTACGCGGCCATGAGCGGGCATGACCAGTGGCTTGCCGAGCATCGGGATACGCGAGGGACGGGAGCCGTCGAGGCATTTTGCACATTCGATACCGGTCATGATCTGTCTCCGCGTTTCTGGCATGTTCCGGACACGCCGCATCTCGGCAACCCGGCAAAAGTATACCCGGATTCGCCCATTCTTCCCTTCGTAGCGCCGGATTTGACCGCGAATGTCTACTGTCAGCGTACCTATTTAGGCAAAATAGCCGAAGTGCTCGGCGGCAGCGGAGCGGAATGGCGGGAGAAGGCGGAGCGAAGCCTTCAAAGTCTGTTTGCGCAATGCTTCGACGAAGAGGACTACTTCTTCTACGACAGAGACCGTCAAGGTCGTTTCGTCCGCGTCCAATCTGACGTGTTGTTGCGCGTCATGGCCTGCGAGGTAGGCGACAGGTCGTTCTTTGACACGATGCTCGAGCGGTATTTGCTGAATACGCGCAAGTTTTTTGCCAAATATCCGTTCACCTCGATGGCGATGGACGACCCGCGGTTTGACCCGTTTTCGAGCTATAACAGTTGGGGAGGCCCGACCAATTTCTTGAGCCTGATCCGCGCTCCGCACGCCTTCGAATACCATGGCCGACAGGTGGAGCTTACATGGGTGATGTACCCGATTCTGGCCGCGATTGCGAATATGGAGCGCTTCGGGCAATGCCTCAGTCCTTGGACGGGGGAAGAGGGTTTTACGGAATCGTATTCGCCTGCCATTCTGTGCGTGCTTGATTATGTGGAGCGGCTGTGCGGTATTATGCCAACGCCGGAGGGAGAGCTGTGGTTCAGCGGTCTGGTGCCGTACGACTTCGACCACGGCGAAGAGATCGCCAATCATACCGCATACTCGCGCACCGTTGACGGAATAACCTTTGAGCTGGTCAACCTACCTGAAGAAAGCGAAATTCTGAAAGACGGGAAAAGCATGGTAAGATTCCCTGCGGGCGTAAGGATTATTACAGATCGCAAGGGCGTGCTGAAAGGAGTGCTTGGGTTAAGCGCGCGGACAGTGGAAGGAACGCTTTCCTACAGGGGCATGGAGTTGCCGTTCACTGTCAAGGGAAACGAACTGCTTGCCTTCGATGATGGGGTGATGCGGAAGAAGCATGACATCGGGTTGATTTTTCCGACCTATTGATGGCGAATATTCGTGGGCACCGATGCGAATATATGGGGCAAAGGAACCAGCTACGATGCGTATATAAGCCGGGATTTGACTGCATGGGAGGGCCCTTACCCCGTCTTTCGCCCGCAGGATGACTTTTTCGCCGAGCAGAATTTCTTGGCGCCTGAAGTCTATGCGTATGGCTGTCGGACGACAAGAACATCTATACAACGGAAGTCGCACAAACTGCGGCTTTTCGTATTATTAGGTCAACCAGAATATACAGGTTGGCCTATTTTTTAGGCATTTTATGATGGCGGCAGCCGGGAGAACGTGCGGCTTTTAGGGGCAATGACCCCGAAATAAAAACTGTTCTCCCACTGCCCCCAATGACCATATTTGAGCTGGTAGAGGCAGTGACCTCGTATCACAAGCGAAGCTATGGGTTTGGAACCATCGTGGGAGTGCCGGCAATTTTGCTTCGGGAAAATGGAGATTATCCCGCACAATGATGATGGTTATTTGCGGTTGGATCGTCTGCTAACGGAGTTGCATAATGAAACGGGGATAGAACCGGTAGTTATACTGGAAGCAACAGGGAGGGCATTATCACCGAGGACTTGTCTTGCATTACACGAGCATTGCTTGATCAGGTATTTCCGATGTACACGCAGTTGTTTCGGGACGTGTTTTCAGTTACATCCTTGCTAATATTGTAGTGATGCTTAAAAGATGACACGCATGGTATTGATGAAGTGTTTGGTGAAGCGACTGGCAGAGCGCGCTCAAAACAATGGATGGCTGAAAAATGGACCAACTGCCAAGAGTAACTCGCAATGAAAGCATTGGAGGAAATGATAGCTTTACTACTCGCCTTTATGGAGCCGTTAAACGCTCTAGAGGAACTGATGCAGCAAATAGCAAGCGAACTTCTTGATGTTCTGAGAAAATAAAGTATTAGACTGAAAAATAAAGTATTAGACCGTGAAAATAAAGTTGTAGACTTGTCGGACGACAACAACATCTATACAATCAAAGTCGCATAAACAGCGGCTTTTTTTATTTATTGTATAGAAGTTCTTGTCGTCAGCTCAAGACAAGAACTTCTATATAAAGCCTTATTAGGACAAGAACTTCTATACAGCCCGAGATCCCCAAAAATGCACGATTTATTAAGCTATTAAGGGCAGGATAGCTCCGCATGTTCTCGGCGCGGCGGTTCGCCGATGGGACCGTCGATCGATTAGATAACCAATAAGTAATCAGAGGAGGAATAGCATAGAGTCAATCGTTGCTGCAAGCAATATGATGATATCGGGCTGACCGTTGTAGTAACAGGAGACGATATAGCTTAATAAAAAACAGCAGCGATCGTTTAGATTAGCTGCTGTTTTCATTAATATAACCGGCTGAGTATTGATCGTGAATATGTTATCAAGTGTCGGAAGTCAAAAACATCGTCCCATTAAAAGCCGCGGCATTCGCGGCCTTTTGATTTTATGGGAACAAGTTCTTGTCATTGACCGATGTCAAGAACTTGATCCCAATCCCGACTACTTCAGTAACGCGGATAACCAATTTACAATCGAGCGTCATGGTATTGCGTCTGTTTTATGCTGGTATGGAAAGTCTCGAGAATGTTTGGGGAATAGTAATTTATTATAAACAGTAATGGAGCGTAGAGGAATGAAAGTATTATCAATGATTCAACCATGGGCGACTCTGCTTGTCCAAGGCGAGACTCTCTATGAAACAAGATCCTGGAAGACCCGGTATCGCGGACCGTTGGCCATTCATGCAAGCCAGAAAGTCGATAAGCAGGCCTGCAAATATGAACACATACGTTTTTTACTCGCCAAGAATGGCTATACGGAACAAAACCTCCCTACGGGGGTTATCCTTGCAACTTGCGAGCTTACAAATTGTTATCAAGTCATCGACGCTAATCATACGTCAGCCATTCTGGATTGCGGGAAGGTTGTGACGGGTAAGGACTTCCTGTTAGGCGATTACAGTCCAGGTTATTTTGCGTGGGAAATAGCGGGTTTCCGTCTGCTAAAGCCCTCCATTCCAGTGAAGGGAAAACTGGGACTATGGGAATATCCGATAGACGAAGAGTTGATGATATGACCTATGTAAACAATTAATTAGAAGGAGGTTCTGTCTTCAGTCACTTATTTTCTCCTTATGAAATTAAAGGTTTATAATTCGTCATGCATTAGGACAAGAACTTCTATACAATCCCGTGCTCCCCGAAATTAAGTGCGAAATCAAAAGGCTGGAGTTTGGGGATTACGATTACCTGGTCGGTCATGTTGTTGTTTATGTTGCTAGGCGCTCGCGTCAGGTACGTTAGGCAACGCAGAAGAAGATATTATAAATAGATATGGTTAGAGGGCTGTTCCGTGAGGGATGGCTCTTTTTTATTGGACTGCTGCGGCATAAGCATGGTCCACAAACGATTGGGGGGTTTTTAGGTATAAGACACAATCCTTCCTCTCATCCACAGCTTTACTTGTCCAGTTCGTTTACAATAGGGCTATTCAGACAAGGGGGAATGGAAATGAACCATACAAGTGTGAGGCGCACAGGCATTCATAATATTGTTCAAATAGAGAATCGTATCGTTGAACGGGCGGTGTTCCGATGAGTACTCTTCTGATCCGAAATGCACGGAGCATTGTAACGATGGATGGCGAGAATCGAGTGATTCGCAATGGAGATATGTATATTGAGGGTCAAGAAATTATAGCCATCGGGGAAAACCTGCCGTACGAAACGGCTGACCGCGTAATCGATGCTACGCACAAAATTGTTTATCCGGGTCTGATCAATACCCATCATCACCTGTACCAAACGCTTACGCGCAACATCCCGCTAGCACAGGATTGCTCGTTATTCGACTGGCTGCTCACCTTGTATGAAATTTGGCGGCATTTGGAGCCCGAAGACGTCTACCTAAGTGCCATGACCGGTCTTGGCGAGCTGCTCAAGAGCGGCTGTACAACTTCGTCGGATCATTTCTACGTATTTCCGAACGGTGTCTCCGAATATTTAATCGATGAAGAGATCCGTGCGGCTTCCGAGCTTGGCATCCGTTTCTTCCCGACTAGAGGCTCCATGAGTTTAGGGCGGTCCAATGGCGGACTCCCTCCGGATGAAGTGACTCAGACGGAATCGGTTATATTGCGGGATACCCAGCGTGTCATCGAAAAATATCATAAAGCGGACCGGTTCTCGATGTTGCGTGTTGGCGTGGCGCCATGCTCGCCATTCTCCGTGTCCCGGGATTTGCTGAAGGAATCTTCTGCTCTTGCCCGCAGTTACGGCGTTCGGATGCATACCCACCTAGCAGAGACGATGGACGAAGAACAGTTCTGTCTGGAAAGACTAGGCGTTCGTCCGCTCGAATACATGGAGCAGACCGGATGGGTCGGTGACGATGTTTGGTATGCCCATGGCATTTGGTTTAACGATAGCGAAATACATAAAATGGGGGCTTGCGGCTGCGGTGTAGCACATTGCCCATCGAGCAACATGAAGTTGTCTTCCGGCGCTATTCCGATCCGCAAGCTGCTGGACGCAGGAGTGAAAGTGGGACTTGGCGTCGACGGTTCCGCATCAAACGATGCCTCTAATATGCTGTGGGATTTGCGGATGGCGTATCTTCTCCACAAGCATGAGCTTCAAGAGCGAGGATTAACGACAAACGAGACTTTGTCGATCGCTACACGAGGTTCAGCACGCGTATTGGGCTGGGAGAGCAGTATCGGATCGCTTGAGATCGGAAAAGCTGCGGATCTGTTCATGTTGGACTCGCGCAAATTAGGTTTTGCAGGAGCATTGTTTGATGACTCAGCACTTCCGCTAACGGTCGGGGCTACTCAGGCGGATATGACGATCGTAGGCGGACGTGTCGTTGTGGAAAACGGCATGCTGGTTGGTGTAGATGAGGAAAAGCTCGCGTTCCGCACGCAACTTGCCGCGGACCGGCTCGTGAACTCGGCATCCTTGCGCCTCGGCATCGATTACAGAAAGTATAGAAGGATATGAAGCAAGTCAGCATTACAAAATTTATCTTTAAGTTGAAGATACCAGCCAAAGATTATATTGAGGTTGCGTATTATACAGACAAACTAAGAATCAAGAATTGCGTGAAGTAGCATGGAACTATCTAACCACCGAGGACAAACAAGAGGTGTCTGATTGGAAGGTTGCAAAAGTTGAAGAGTCTAATGGTAGCGATATGCCAGCTCCGAAAGGTGGAGGGAAATATCCCGAAGTAGAACATCTATTTAAAGTATCCTTTGAATCCAAAAGTGATAAAATTGTAGGACCAATATTAGTTTTTGTTGATGGAGATACGAAAAAGCCAGTTAGTTACAGCAAAACAGTTAATTGAGCACACGGGAAGCCTATGAATGGGCTGATTCACTTTATTCTGATTTTGCAGGTGGACTAAGAGTTAATGTTTAGTTTGTTTGTGACAAGGGGTTTATTCGATTTATAGACATATGTATAAAATACGGGTTTTGTGAAGAAGTTGTTAAGGAAAAGCTGATCAACCGGTATTCCTAAGCTAATTTCCTTAAACCCGTCACGTCAAATACGCTACGCTGTCTTAATTTTATCCTCATATCTGATCGTATCTTTCTCTAAAATTTTTTATCTGATAACTGCCGATCTTAATTTCCGATTATAAGTTTCTAATGTTTTCAAGAACGTTTCAAATAACATCTTGAATTCAATCTGTCGTTGCTTAAAACATTTGATTTATTTAGTCATTCATCGTCTGAAATCTAATTCTGGTTAATCAATTGATTTTTAGATCGTTACAGATTAGTTCAAATCAATTGATGATTTCTCTTAATATCAAGACCATCAAATTTTACGGAACTAATTTCAGTTTTCTCCCAACCTTTGAAAGCGTTTACACAAACACTTCAAAATGATGTTCATTATGTTAATCCCAAAGAAAACTCTTCACCTATAAAAAAACCAAGCTAATCAAAGATTAGCTTGGTTTTTAATCAATTATTAAGCTTTAGCTTCATTGGAGGCTTCCCATTTTGCAACTTCTTCACGAACTCGAGGTGCAACTTCCGTTCCTAATAACTCAATAGCTCTCATGACATCCTCATGAGGCATGGTGCCAACTGGCAAATGAAGAAAGAATCTTGTGAAGCCTAGATGTTTGCGCATGTGAATGATTTTGTTAGCCACCGTTTCGGAATCGCCAACGTATAAAGCTCCTTCTAAGCTGCGAGCTGCATCGAATTGCGCACGGGTATATTGTCCCCAGCCACGTTCTTTACCAAAATAATTAAATGATGCCTGTGTAGGTGGGAAATACTTTTCGACCGCAAGCGTTGTACTATCCGCAACAAACCCGAGTGAATGTACGGCTATCTTTAATTTCGATACGTCATGTCCTGCACGTTCGGCTGCCTTCTTATAAAGCGGCACGAGCGGGGCAAAGTTCAGGGAACTACCCCCAATTATCGCCAATACAAGCGGCAGTCCAAGTACCCCTGCACGAATGGCTGAGTCCGGATTACCCCCACTGCCAAGCCAAACGGGCAATTGGTTCTGAACGGGACGCGGGTATACGCCTAAATTCGTAAAGGCTGGCCGATGCCCTCCTCTCCAGGTTACCTTCTCGGAGTCCCTTAGTTTTAGTAAGAGCTCCAGTTTTTCCTCGAATAGCTCATCGTAATCTTTTAAATCATAACCAAACAGAGGAAACGCATCGACCATAGAGCCTCTTCCCGCAATAATCTCAGCCCGTCCATTCGAAATTCCGTCAAGCGTGGCGAATTGCTGGAACAAACGTACCGGATCCGCAGCAGATAGCACGGTAACCGAACTGGTTAAGCGAATCCTTTTGGTCATGGATGCTGCAGCCGCCAGTATGACGGCAGTAGCGGAATCCCCGAATTCTTTGCGATGATGCTCGCCGACACCAAATACATCGAGCCCAACCTGATCAGCAAGGACGATTTCTTCCACTACCTCACGCAAACGCTGAGCGTGACTGATGGTCTCGCCGGTTTGAACATCCGGAGTTGTTTCAACAAAAGTATCTACACCGATTTCCATTATAAATTCTCCCTACTTATCAAATTGAAAAATGAAATAATTCTTTCAATAATAAACTGATCCTCAGTCCTCATGTTTTGAGCTGCCTTCACGATTCTTGATACCATATCCGATTTTCTTGAGCACGCGAATAAGCTCTAGCTTCTCCTCGTCCGTTGCGTAGGACAAATTATCGGAGATCGTTTCAACATGCCTTGGAAAGATGTGATCAAAGTAACTTTGACCTTCATCCGTTAGCGTCACATTCGTTTTTCGCCGATCACCCGGAATCGGTAGCCGTTCCACCAGACCCTTCTTTTCAAGTTTATCGACCACATAAGTGATACTCCCGCTTGGAATCGAGAAGGTCTCGCTTATTTTCTGAATGGGATGAGGTCCCTTATTATATAGAAACTCTAAAATTTGAAAGTATTCCCTACTAAGGCCGTAGCTGTCAATGTCACGTTCCAAGCTTCCGTACAACTCTTTCACCATGTTACTTATAACGCGTATGACCTTCAAATCAAGTTCCTTACCTTCAGCATCGCGTTCTGTCATTCTCCATCTCCTTATCTGGCCTCGTTATACAAAGGATATTATTAATCCCATCTTTATTTATCCTAATATTAGTTATTCTAAACTTAGGATATATTAATGTCAACTTGTAACATTCAGGAAAAAGCTGACGACATTTGTGTTTTTCCCTTTTGTGTAGTATTCATATACTTTCTCGCAGCAAAAAAAGCCAAGCTAATCATTCGATTAAGCTTGGCTAACCATATACTGCTTCCGCGAGATTCCAGTGACAATATTAATTCAAGTCCGACTCTTCTTTATAAGCCTCTGCCGCAGCAGCCAGATAATAGGCGAGCCCTATTTGTTACGACTCCAGCATGTTCAAGTGAAACTCATCCTGGAGAAAAAACTTGGTTTGCGCGTCGAACGTTTCAGCTGAAACGTTATGGTTATGCTTATTTAAGAATTCAAGGTGGTCGGAAATGAGCTTATTAATCTTCTGATCGTGATGTCTAATGCCTGTTGTTAATGCAGAAGCCATCGCATTCATGAAAGTCATGGCTTCTGCGGCTTGCTCATTCATCTCCGGTACATCTGCTCCCTTCACTTGAAGGATTTCTATGCCGTACGTTTCCTGCAGATGTTCATTCTGCTTAGCAAAGCTTCTTGCTGCTGAAGTATGGACTGTCGGTCCGGATTAGCATTCAATAAGTGTTTAATCTGATCAAGGGAGAATTCCAACTCACGGTAGAGAAGGATTTCTTGCAGCCGCTGCAGCTCATGTATTCCATATAAGCGGTAGCCGGCTTCGCTAATCTCACTTGGCATAAGGAGACCGATTTTATGATAATGGTGCAGTGTTTTGATTGTTACATTAGACATTTCTGATACTTCTTTCACCGTATAAAGCACGTATCATCCTCCTATAACCCTGTTCTTAGCAATTAGACCGGCCGGTCACATATTGAAGTTTATCGTCTCCCCTTAGGGGAGAGTCAATACTATTTCAATAAAAAACCAACCGATCTTCTGGAAGATCGATCCGGTTATTCATTTAACATTACCTGCTAATCATACGTACAGCAGCATCCGTCTTCTTCCTGCGGACAAAGACACTTCGGTAGAGAATGAGAATTCCAACATGAATCAATGCGAGGATCAGATATAGATTGCTAAATACGTAGGAAGCGTCTTTGGTGTGCCACGGTATCCAGCTCGCTTTTGCCCCATGATCCATGATCTTCCCATAGATCCCCGTTGATACGGCCCCGGCAAGGAAATTACATAACGTCATTAACCCCATTCCAACGCCAACCTGATCCTTCGGAATACTTTGTGAGATCGTATTTGAGAGCGCGATCTGCATGAACATCTGACCAACAATGCCGATGGTAAAAATAAGTCCGATCAGAACTGCAGGACTGCCAACGAATATCGATAATAAGAGAAAACAGCTGAACAAGAACAGAGATGCCAAGTGATAAACAAACGTATTCCCTTTCGTATCCGCCAATTTTCCGACTTTTCGGCCGAGATAAGCGGACACGCAGGCTCCGGGAACCATGACGAAGCCAACCCATCCGGGCGTTAATTGATTAATATCCGACAGTAACTGAGGAGTTAGGAAGGGTAAGGCATAGCTCACGCTCATCACTAGCGCCGCAATTATTAATCCCGTTAAATAAACACGGTCACGTATAAGTGACATGGACACGAACGGATCATTAGCCGTACGAATACGTAGGGCGAAGCCTAAGAGCATAACAACGCTTCCGGCTCCGAGCCACCAGTTCCCTTGCGTAATCGCAAGCAGCAGAAGAGCTACCGTACCGGCCAGAAGACCTCCTCCCAGCCAATCAATATGTCCTCCTTGTCTTCTCTCCGTAATGAGATATTTGCGGTAGAGCGGCAGCGTGACCAGAATAAGCATAGGAATGGCGAATAACCATCTCCAGTGGACAAACGACACGAGCAGCGAGGACACAATCGGGCCAATCGCATTACCAAGTGCTAATCCGGTAGCCGAGATTCCGAGTGCATGCCCTCTTCTCTCTGGCGGGAAGTATCGAACTGGAATTAACATCGCTAGCGCCGGGATGACAGCCGCTCCGACCGCTTGCAGGATTCTCGCTATTAATACGAAGGAATATGATCCGGCAAGTAATCCCAGTAGTGAGCCTGCCGCAAATACGAGCAATCCGAAAGTAATCAGATTCTTGGCTTGATAACGATCGAGCAGCTTGCCGTAAAGGACGGATCCGACCGCGTATATAAGCAAGTATACAGTCGATACCCAACTGACCTGAGCGACTGAGAGTTCATAATCAGCCCGAATCTCCGGAAGGACGATGTTAAACATCGTCGCGCTCATCGAGGATAAAACCAATGTGAATGCCAGAATTTTAATTAAGACGTTTCCATTCAGAGTTTGAGTGGAATCCGTTTGATCTGAAGTCATCGCGATCTCCCTCCTGTTTATCTTTATATTTACCAATATACCCCTTCCGATTGATAAATGATAATATATATTGTTGTATGTTATTATATACTGAGGTATATGGAAATGAATGAATTATAAAGTTTGGAGGTCTTCATTATGGAACTGCTGCAGCTTCAATATTTTCGTACCGTTGCGAAATATGAGCACATGACAAAGGCATCAGAGGAGCTTCGAATTGCTCAGCCTGCGCTAAGCAAGACGATCTCACGTCTGGAGGAAGATGTTGGCGTTCCTCTGTTTGACCGGCAGAACCGACAGATTCGTTTGAACCGGTTCGGCAGAGCATTCCTGAAACAGGTGGATATCGCACTAGGAGCATTAGAAGAAGGACGCCGGGAACTGGCGGATATGGTTGAAACGGAGCAAGGAACCATAAGACTTGCCACACCAACGCTAAGTCGACTCTCTTCCACCATAAGCGAGTTTCGCAAGGAGAATCCGGAGATTCTTTTCCGCGTGGTACAGATCCCTCCTGCCTCTTCAAACGACATGATCTCTCTGCTTGAGCGAGGAGAAGTGGATCTATGCTTCATAGCTGCTTCCCTCAATCAGACGTGGATTCAAGAACAAATCGTATTGAAAGCGGAGGTATGTCTCGCCGTTCCAATTGCCCATCCTCTAGCAGCGAGAGATACCATCACCATAGCAGAGACGGAAAATGAAGCGTTTATTGAGTATCATGCCGAACATCCCTTCCGTCATATCAACGATGTATATTGCGAGGCTGCGGGTATCTCCCGGAACGTTATTTGCGAAGTCGATGAGCCATCGGCCTTGTGGAGCCTTGTACAAGCTGGACTCGGAGTCGCTTTCGTGCCTCATAGCACGAATGAGGATTCGAATGTTAAGCTGCTGCGCATTGAGTCGCCGGTCTGTGAGCGCGAGTTCTCGATTGCCTGGAATGAGAAGCGATACTTGCCTCGTGCCGCTAAGCAGTACTTGGAGTTTCTGAAGCTGCACTTTCAGTCAGAACCAACAGGATTGGCATGAGCGTGCCCACGGTTGCAGGAATACCACAGGTGCTCATCTCCTCTCTGCATGGGTTCGACCGGATCGACGGAATAACAAAAAACGGACTGATCTCTCAAGGAGAATCAGTCCGTTTTGATTTGAGCCCGCAACTTATGTTCGGCGCCGGCGCCAGCCAAAGATTTTCACGTGAACAATAGCCTTGGTTGACCAATGGGCTATGAGATGCAAGATGATGAAAAGCAGTACCAAAGGTTTAAATAAAATCCAGGCTGCCGCCCACACGACAAAAATTTGCCAACGCTTCATTTTACGCAATAATTTATTAGGCCACAAACATATCCGATAAAGAAGATATTGGTGACGGAGCGACTCCAGGAATTCATCCTGGTATTGCTTCTCATCCGGATTTAATCGCACCGCGCTGCGCATATACGTCTCCTGCAGCTTATAATCGCCGCGGCGAGCGGCAGACCAGGCGAGGTACATCAGAACAACCGGCTCCTCGGCTCCATAACGAAGGGCCTCACGTTCCAGCTCTCTTGATGCGCCGTCTTCTCCGAGCAGAGCTTCAATATAACTAAGAACAGCCAAGTATTGAGGATTCTCGGATTCCAGCTCCAGAGCCATTTCGATTTGATCCTTGGCTTCCTTGAACTTGCCCTTCTTGTTCAACTGATTAGCCCGCAAGTAAAAATAATGAGCCTCGTAAGGATCAATTCGCAGCGCTTCCCGAATGGCCTGATCAAAGGCAGCCTCGTTGCCGGTCTCATAATAAATCGACACGCGAACATACCAGCCTAAACGATGCTCAGGATTCCGCTTTAAAGCCTCCTCCGCCCAATGCCGTGCTTTCTCGTAATCTCCCGTCAGCACGCAGATTTGTGCGTATAAGGCGTAAGGATCCGGATTATGGGGGTCTTCCCGCAATAGCTTCTCTGTTTCAGCCAATGCTTCCTTATACTTCTTCCAGGACATCAGCTGATAGATGGCGCTATAAACGGTCGAAGAAGATGAGGTTATTGTCTCTTCCACAAAATAATCCTCCTGCTATATCCACTATTTGATGCCGTGTTTCTTCGCATAATCAAGCACGATTTGATAATCACCGTTCACATCGCTGAATGTAGCGTAGTTCCTTGCAGTGGCAAACCATTCGATCGTTGTAGCCTTCCGGGCTTTAACGGATTTGCGGAGATCTTCCTGCGTAATCGGCTGAATTTCTCCCGTCTCGAACGTACGCTCCATAGCGGATTCAACGGCATCGCTAATTACCTGCTCCAGATCGGCACCGGAGAACAGCTTCGTCTCTGCCGCCAGCTTGCCAAGATTGAGGGAATTGGTAGGCTTGCCCGCAAGCTTAAGCTGCATAATCGCAGATCGTTCTTCCTCTTCCGGAGGCGGTACAAATACAAGATGGTTGAACCGTCCAGGGCGGCGCAAGGCGGAATCCAGATACCAAGGCGTATTCGTTGCCCCAATAACAAAGACCTGGTCGTTGCCGGATTGCAGCCCGTCAAGCTCCGTCAGAAGCTGATTAACGAGCATTCGCTCATGATGCTGTCTCATCTGATGACGGCTGCCGCCCATGGCATCCAGCTCATCAATGAAGATGACGCAAGGCTTGTTTTCCCTTGCTTTCTGGAACACATCATGCAGGTTATGCTCGCTTTGCCCGACATACATCCCAAGTATCGCCTGCAGCTCGATATGAATGAAATTGGCATCGATCTCACCGGCTACTGCCCGGGCAAGGAACGTCTTGCCGCATCCGGGAGGTCCGAACAAGAGCAGGCTCCCGCCGGCTTCTTTGCCATAGGCTTTGAAGATCTCCGGCTGCTTGAGTGGAAGAATAAAGTTCATCCGAATCTTCTTCTTCACCTCTTCTAGGCCGCCTACATCTTCGAATGTTTCCTTCGGTTTGTCCGACTCTACTAACGAATGATCATCCTTGCTGAACTGCATAAGCTTCAGCTTATTTTTTCTTCGTTCCGATAGTTCATCATAATCCGACATCCTCGATTCCTCCTTCACTGCTATATTGAAAATAGTATCATATTCAAATCAAAGTTTGTTTTACTTTCTCATGAAGAAGCTCGAATGCTTGCCTAAGCCTGTCCTTCGGAATAGCGGCATAACGATCTCCGAGGCTGACTTCATAATAGGAAGTTCCTTCTCCTGCATCTCGAATATTGCCAGTCAAGCCAATCCCGGTTTCTTCATACAAGGCAATCAAGATCTGCTCCAACTTCTCTTTCGGCATAGCCGCATGAACATGGAACATATTTGACACAGGCGTTACCGGGCGGGTTGTAATCCCCTCGATACCGTTATTATACATGCCCGCTAATTCTACGGCAGCTTGATAGTATTGCTCCATCTTCGGCAGCCGTTCGTCAAACGCTAGATCCGCATTGAGAATATAAGGATAAAGGCTGATTAAGTCACCGCCATGGCGCCTCTTCCAAATCTTCGATTGACTAGTGAAGGCTTCCTCGCCGGCCAGGATTGCTCCAGCAATTCCCCCGATCCCTTTGTAGAAGGAGACATATACACTATCAAACAAGCTGCATACTTCCGCCGCAGTCTTCCCGTAATAAGGCAAAATCTCGTAAAGTCTTGCGCCGTCAAGATGAAGCTTGATCCCCTTCGCCCGGCAATGGGCAGCTATCGCTTCCAGTTCCTCGTAGGCAGGCAGTTGTCCGCCAATCTCTCGCTGCGGCAGCTCAAGCAGCAGGCAAGCGATATCCTCCTTCATGTTCCGCACATCTTCAAGAGTAATTAATCGATCTTTATCTGCCAGCAGTACAGGCTCAATATGATGAAGCTCCTTTAATCCATCCTGTTCATGAATTTCCAGATGGCATAAAGGATGATAAGCGACCTTCTTGCTGCCTTTCTCGTCACACCACAGCCGGAGCGCAATTTGCTGAGCCATCGTACCGCTTGGGAAAAAGACCGCAGACGGCTTGCCCAGATAAGCAGCCATTTTCGTCTGGAAATCCTCGATCACTTTTCCCGTTCCATATATATCACTGTCAATCTCGCCATCAAGATGGTCAAAGGTATTCTTTAATACTTGAACATGACGTTTTCCGTGGCCAACTACAGGGTATTCTGCCTTGTTAAATGCCTCTAGAAGTGTCTTTACCAATTCAACTTCCTACCTTCATAATCTATATATTCGCATTCCATTTCAGCAGCATCTCTTGCTAATGCCGAATGAATAACCTTCGTAATGCCCGTTGCCGATTGCTCAGGCGTCAGCTCTGCCGCTTCATCCAGCTTGCCCTGCATATGCGTCTTCACCCAGCCCGGATGAATGACCAGCACACGGCCGCCATGCGGCTTGAGCCCATTATGTATCAGCTTTGATTGCATATTGACCGCCGCTTTGGACATGCAATAGGCATACCAGGCATCGCGCCAGCAGTCGGTAATACTTCCTGCCTCCGAGGAAATATTAGCAATCAGCTTGGAGTCGCTCGCAAGCAGGAGCGGCGTGAACGTTTGGCTCACACGTAAGCTGCCCAGGGCATTCACATTAAACACACTCAGCATTTCTTCATACTGAAGCTCTCCAAGAATGGTATTTCTAATATCTCCCAAGATTGCTGCGTTATTTATAAGAACATCAAGCTTGTTGGTCCGCGATTCCACTAATTCAAGTGCTTGATTAACACTTGCTTCGCTTGCTACATCCAGCGGGAACACTGTCAGCTGCTCGCCATATTCCTTCTGCAGCTCTTGCAGCCCGTCGCTATCGGCATATTGTCCGGCGAATACCCGGTTGCCATCCTTCAGCCACTCTGCAGCGAGTGCCAGTCCAACACCACGATCCGCACCTGTCACTAACATGGTTTTGACCATCTGCTTCCCCGTCTCCTCTCCCTGCCTGCACCTGATTTCATTACCTGTCAGAAGTAGCTGACATAGCCTTAGTATAACATACAACCTTCCGCATGAAATCGATTACGGTTGCATACGAAAAACCGCTGCCTTGCCCGGCAACGGTCTCGTTCTTACTCTTCTTCCTTCTTGCTGCCCTGCTCAGGAACCTCAAAGCTGTTCTCTGCTTCTGCCTCATGGGCAGCAGCAATCTTCAGCCGGTACAGCTCCCTGTAATTTTGCAGCAGGGTCGTCTCTTGCTCATGGATAAGAGCGGTTAGTTGTTCAATACGCAGCTCAAGAGACATGCCGTTCTCCAGTACCTCTTCCTCTTCATGCAGAGGCTCGTAGATGAGTGTCTTGTTGCATCCGAAGGTGGATTCCGCCCAGTGATTGGCGTTTTCCTTGCTGCTGTGCTTATAGATTTCCACATACGTATCAAATAGCGCATTAACGGCTTTTCGACAATCCCAGCCTAGAATCACAAGACCTTCTTTGGCTTTGTTCACCGCACGCATCAGCTGAAAGTCGCTTAGCTTTCCGCGTTCGGCCTCTACACGTTCAATCTCCGCGACGAATACTGGATATGCGCGGCAAAATAATGCGGCAGCAGCGAAAAATTCCTCCTGCGGAATGTTTGTGGCATCCTGCTGCGGTTTGGAAGCTTGCTCCATTTTGTCGTCATTCCCCTCTTGCGATACTTCCTAGCCAGGTTATATAACCCGATTCTAAAAGTATATGTAACAACGGGGAATGAAGCAAGCACCTGCTCGCCATGACTTTGCTGCCCAATTCGTATATAATAGAGCAAGTATCAATGTACATAGAAAGCTGGTGCTTGAATGAATGGACGTAAAGCAGTATATATTGTTGTCGGAATATGTGTAGTCCTTGCCTTATTCGTATATGGCTGCATCCAATACGTTGTTAATGCGCAATCTTAACTGAATGCGCATTTTTTACTGCCTCCGCATTAGTCCCATGGATGAGCAACCGTCAAAAAATCGGCGAACTTCTTGCTCTGCTCGCGGCGGATCCGCCGCATATCAGCGCGGTGAGGGGCTGTCTCGTAGAGCTTGAATTCTTCTTCGGATTCCGGAATGACCCTCGGCACCGGCACGGGACGCTTGTCCTCGTCTAATGCGACAAAGGTCAGGAAAGACGTTGCCGCGACAACGCGCTCCCCGCTTAACAGATCTTCTTTAATGACCTTAACAAACACCTCAACTGATGTCCGACCAGTCCAAGTAACGAAGGATTCCAGGCAGACGGAATCGGAAGGCCGGATCGGCTGCAGAAAGTCGACGGAATCGGTAGAAGCCGTAACGACTGCACGCCGGCAATGCTTGGTCGCGGCAATGGATGCGATATCGTCAATGTAAGCCATCAGCTTGCCGCCAAATAACGTATTGTGATTATTCACGTCCGTTGGGAAAATCCTTGCTGTCTTATAACACCTGGATTCACGAGAATAACGTTGCTCCATATAGCCATCCTCTTTTCTTCTATGTATAATTTCATCCAACTGCTTCTATATTACAGAAACACGGACAGCATTTGCCGCAAGGCACGATCCGCGTCCACTTCCAGGCAGAACGTAATTTCTCGTCCGACCATCGGATTCACTCTTCGATCCGTAATAATCATGCCTGCCGTCAATCCGTGTCCGCAGTCAATATCGGCATGCATGACTCTGGTGTTCACAAGCGATGGATTCACCGCTACCAGTACGGCGAGCGGATCATGCATCGGGCATTCGCCAAGGTATTGATTCTGCTCCAGATAAAAGGTGAAGTACCTCTCGAGTGCCGTATGCAGAAAATCAACGATAGGCTGTTTATCAATCGGGGCCAGACGGCGCAGTTGATCGAGGTGACCGCGCGACAATCTCGTCTGCAGCGTAACATCGAGACCTACTATCGTAAGCGGAACCTCTGATCGGAATACCTGCTGAGCCGCCTCCGGATCGCCCCACAAATTCGCTTCACTCACTGGAGTCACATTGCCCGGCGCAAATACGGTTCCGCCCATCACCACAACGTTGCGGATTTTGCCTGTAATAGATGGATCCATCTGCAGCGCCAAAGCCAGATTCGTCATTCGTCCAACTGTAATTACAACGAGCTCTCCCGGAAGCTCGTTAGCCTTGCGGACGATAAATTCTGCAGCCGATTCCTGAAGAGGCCTCTGCTCCGTTGGTGCAAGCTCTGCATCACCAATTCCGTTATGACCGTGAATATGCGGAACCGGACCCGCGTAATCGCGTTTCAGCGGCCCGGCTGCACCTGCCGCTACCGGAACCTCGTAGCCGCAATTAGCCAGCTTAATGAGCCGGAGCGTATTTTCCGTCGCTTGACCCACATCAATATTACCGAATCCGGTTGTTAGTCCTTCTACATGAATCTCTGGAGACAGCAAGGCATATAGAACCGCTAATGCGTCATCGATCCCTGTATCTACATCCAGTATAATTCGTGTTTTACCGTTCATTGCCTATTCCTCCTATCTGTCTAACAATCTCTATTGTAATCGAATTCGACAAATTTTGCTTTTGAATTGGCGAGGATTGTTCCTGATACATAAAAGTTCCCCTTTCCCTTGTGAACAACGCTAATAGCCTTCTACACAAAAGAGCCAAGACTTCTTATAAGTCTTGGCTCTTTTGTGTAGAAGGCTATTTATAAAATTTTCTTCTGCGCTGCCTTACATATATGATTCGGGCAGATAAGAGCATAAACAGGAGCATGACGGACCAGGCAATCGTTACGCCAACGCTCCAGCCTGAAGATTTTGACGTTTCATGCAGCGGATTAGATTTCGTTACAGAGGCAATCTGGACTTCTGCCTGCTCGGCAAGAGGAACGATCGGCACTAATGCCGCGGCTGTCTCAGAAGGATTATAGATCTCCGAACCTTGGACAAACGCTCGGCCGTTTGAGTCGACGGCTACGTCAGGCACAACGCCATCCTTGATCGTCACCCAGAATGGCCTATCGGCTGTAAACTCCATGGATTTGCCGGTATCCCGCGATACGAACGAACGTTTTTCATCCGCCTCCATATATAACGAGCTCGTAAAATGGGCAAAGCCATAATCAAGAAGCTGCGTCATATCCTTGTAGACGCCGGCATCGGTAGCCCCCTTCAGAACGACGCCAATGAGCTCCATGTCTCCACGTTCGGCAGCGGATACCAACGTATATCCGGCTGCCTGCGTAAAGCCGTTTTTCACTCCAATAGCACCTTCGTAGCTGCTTAGGAGCTTGTTGTGATTTTCGAGCTTGGAGACCCATTCTTCTCCAACCCAAGGCTTCGATTGGGTGGATACAACCTGACGGAACTGGTCGTTTTGCATCGCATACTGTGCAATCTTGGCCATATCCCTTGCCGTTGTATATTGATTCTCATCCGGCAGGCCGCTTGGATTGACAAAATTCGTATCCCACGTTCCCAGCTTGCGGACAAATTCATTCATCCGCACAGCGAATTGCTCCTTCGTACCGTCAATATGCTCGGCGATTGCGGTAGCTGCATCATTACCCGAGTTGATCAGCATCCCTTCGATCAGATCCAGCATCGGCTTCTGCTCGCCTTCCGCCAGATAGATCCGGGTCCCGTCTTCTCCTCGTGCGTTCTTCGAAACGGTTACCATGTCTGAAGGATCCGACTGCTCAAGAGCAATAATGCCGGTTACAATCTTCGTTATGCTGGCCGGATACAAACGCTCGGATTCATTTTTCGCAAAAAGCACAGCGCCCGACTTCGCATCGATCAGAATCGCGGATTCAGAGTTTGGCATATCCGGCAGCTGCTCAGCAGGCTGCATCGTCTGCTGTTCGCCCGCAGGCTGCACGGACTCCTCCGCGAATACAGAAACGGGCGATAGTAATAAGAGAATAATGAACATTATTGCAATCAGGCCTTGAAGTGGTCTCATAGTTCCCCTCTTTATCCTCATGTAGTCAAACGCGACCGCTCTACTGCTATATATCGGGCGACTGCATCCTCGTTGCTCGTGCCGACGATATGGTCCGCCAATTGTATAATTTGATCATGGGCATCGGCGACAGCAATTCTGGTGCCTGCCGATCGGAACATGCCAATGTCATTCAAGTTGTCTCCGAATACCGTTACATCTTTAAGCTCAGCGCCAACAAGTTGCGCCCATAATCGCGCACCTTCCCCTTTATTTGCCAAAGGATGACTCATTTCAAGAAAATAATGATCTTTAATATAAGCGTCTTTTGTGAACTCAATATGAACAAGCCCGCCGTATAACTGCTCGATCGTTTGCTTCAGAGGCTCAAGTTCCGTAAGCGAGCCGATGTAAGCAAGTATAAGCGGGCGGTAAGATTCAGCTATCACGAGATGTTCGTGCTCCTGAAAACGGGGATCCTCCGGTCTGCTGTTATAAAATGCCACATCCCCGATCCGGGACAGTTTCTCATGCAATACCTTCTCCTGATCGTCTTCATTCAGTGCAAACACGAGCGGCATAAGCCCAAGCGAACGTCCCGCTTCCATAATATCATTCGATAATTGCGGACTAAGAAAGTGACCGCCAATTACCCGCTTCGCAAGCGGATCATAAATCATTGCTCCATTATACAACACTATCGGGTAACGCCAAGGAATGGATGAAGTTACGCGCTGGGAACTTATATAACTTCGTGCCGTTGCATAACTGATTATTGTACCCGCTTCCATAGCTTCCGTCAGCTGAGCAATCGTATAATCCGACATGGACTGATCAGAACGAAGCAATGTGCCGTCTAGATCCGTTAAATAACAGGAAGGCATGAATGATTCCTCCAGAAGATAAGAATAGTCCGATCGAATTTCATTGATTTAATTGGGAAAAGCATGGATTGTATTCTGGCAATATTCATATTACAATCCGTCTATTATGAATAATTTTTCGTAAATTATATTACCGTCTTAAAGGAGAAATAGCAATGAATTCAAAAGAAATGGAACAGATTATCATTGAAAGGTATAAACAGGATGAAGATACCATGATTCTTGTGTTCGCACAATGGTGCGTGAATCATGGGCTGGATGCCGTAGAGCTGTATATGCGAGCCTACCCTCATCAAGTTAGCAATGGACGTCTGCTCGAAACGTTAGCATTAACGGCTCCCAAGGAAGAAGCCGGCGATATTGATGATGAAACCGTGCTTCAGGTGCTCTCGCTGTTTGGCAATGAAGAGCTTGCCTTTGTTGTGTCTGAGGAGATTGACCGTCGCCTTAAGAACAATCGTTAATGAACTTGTCCATAACAGCAATAGCCAACTATGGATGTAAGTTACCATAACTTTAATTATGTTAACTCATGTAGTAATTGCCGAACATATGCGCTATAATAGTCAGGCGAACATATGTTTGTTTACTGCAAATCAGTCATAGGAGGTCCAATGAAAGGCACGACTCATCTTACCATCGGCGTCGCAATAGGTTCAGCCGCTGCGGCCCATTATCCTTTTACCATGATGAATGCAGCTACTTATATTGCCGTTGCCGCATTCTCCGCCTTAAGCGCTGATCTTGACGGGCCTAGCCTATTAAGCTCGAAAGCAGGCAAGCTTTCCAAATGGCTTCATGGCCTTCTTCTAGGCAGCGGCTGGCTGCTGACCGCGGTTACGGCGTATTTGTACATAAGCGATCGTTACATGAACATCCCGCTGATCATTGCCTGCGCCACTCTTCTGCTCCTGGGGCTAGTCGTCCGGAGCGGTACGATCCGCAACGCGCTTGTAAGTATCGTTGGCGCCGCGCTGATCTACGGAGGTCTATCCATGAGCATGAGCTGGATGATTGGGTTTGGCGTATTTGTCGCTTGGGCTCCCTGGTTAAAGCACCGTGGATTAACCCACACCGTATGGGCCGTTATCGCATGGGGCGCGATTGCTTGGGGCCTTGAGAAGCAGCTCCAGCTCGAAGGCATCATGCAGATAGCCGTTGCCGGCTACTTGTCCCATCTGATTGCCGATACGCTGACGCCAAGCGGCGTGAAATGGCTGTATCCGTTGTTCAAGAAATCGTTCAAGGTCCCATTTCTATAATCGGCTCATTAGAAAAGACGCTTCAATGCCAAGTTCTCACCAGGTTGAAGCGTCTTTTCTTTAGGCCGGATATTAACGAAGAAATACGATATGGTCATTGCGGCAGTCGATGGTAAGGTCCTTGCCATCCATATACCACGCATCATTTTCCTCCATATAGAACGTAATGCCGTCTTCCACGGTCTTTACCGCGGGATAACGGGCTGTGTCCTTCATAATGCCGAAGGCGAAGGCGTCTTCTCCGCCGCCGCTGTAACGTACAAAGATGCGCACGCTGTCGTCATTCTTGAAACCCCATTCTTGTTTGAAAAGTGCCGTTGCGGCAGGAGTAACGCTCATTTTCATCGGTCTTTCACCTCCTCTTCCTCTTTCTTCACCCATAAGGAACCATTCCAATGTACCCGGTCAGAAAGAACGAGTGCGTCCGCCGTTTTGCTGCGGGGAACATTCACGGGCTTCCCCTCTACTTCTAGCAGTATGCGATCGCCATCGATTTCTAACACAATCCCGATCCGTTCGATTTTGCAAAATTTCTGCTGCTGATCCATTAACAACGACCCGCTCCCCGTAGCCTACAATTGGTGAATGGTAACCTCACTCCGAATGAGGAATCTGGCATTTGTTCCGGTTTGGCTGATTCCCTTCGAGATATAGATCATGCCGTTCTCCATCTGATGCATCCCTTTATAGATCCCTGCTTTAGGCAAAGCGCCTTTCCGCAAATACTTGAACAGGAACGGAAGATGGAACTGCATCCCGTGGAAATGTCCCGCCATCAAGTACGAAAACGGATGCTTGATATGCAGCACAACATTCGGGTCATGCGTCAAAATGATAGACGGCTTGGCAGGGTCAACCTTGGCAAATGCCCGATCCGGATCACTCTTTTTGCTGGTCCAATCATCAATGCCGATAAACTGATAATGCCCCATGTCAAGCACGTCATTGTGCAGCAGCCGTACGCCTTCAGCTTCCAGCATCTTAGTTAATAGCTGCAGAGCGTCGGAAGACAGATGATGATCATGATTCCCGTAAACCGCCAGGATCGGCACACCAGCCGAGGCAAGCTCCTTCAGGTAACGCTGTACCTTAGGCAGATACGGAGCAAGCTCTGTGAAATCTCCCGTTATGACAATATACGAGGGACGTTCTGTCCTTATTAACCGAACTAATCGGCTTGCGGAAATCCGAATATGCTCGATATGAATATCGCTGATTTGCAGTATTTTTATACCTGCCCCTGTCTTATAAGTCACCCGCTCCACCTTCAGCCATTGAGTCGGGACAATGAACAGACCATAGATCAGCGCAATGAGGGCTGCAAGCCCGATTAGAATATAGACGATTATACCAGCCTCCCTTGCTGCATGAAGAATTCACATCTTATTATCGTAAAAAACATGACGCGCCTTAAGCTCGCCCTCAATGATGCTCATGATGCCAAAAGAATACTGCGGCTGCTTGCGCTTTGCTGTCGCCGAGCCGGGGTTAAACAGCAGAATCCCGTTATGCTCCCTAAGAAACGGAATATGGGAATGGCCAAAGACGATCGCATCTACCTGCTTGGCGGTAAAAGATAAGGCTGCGTTCTGCTCCGCCTTCTTGCTGGAATATGGAAGATGGCCGTGCACCAAGCCGATCCGTTTGCCGCCTGCGGTCACGATCTTCTTATATCCAAGCTTCTTGACGATCGTTTCCCCGTCATTGTTGCCGGCTACCCCCTTCACGGGAGCAAACTTCGCTAACTCGCCGTAAACGGAAGAGCTGGTCCAATCCCCAGCATGCAGGATCAGATCAGCTTTCTCCAGCTCGACAAGCAATGGCGGCGGAAGAGCCTTTGCCATACGGGGCATATGGGTATCCGAGACGACTACGATTTTCATGGGAGCTGCACTCCTTTTACCTGACGAGTTCGGTTACTTAGGAATAATGCTGCACATGCTGAAGCGTCTGAATGAATATTTCCTTCACATGGTCATCGTCAAGCGAGTAATAGACCGTCTTGCCAGCCTTGCGCCGTTTGACGATCCGGACGTTGCGCAAGTACCGCAGTTGATGGGACACAGCCGATTGCGCCATATCGAGCACCTGGCATAGATCATGAACGCACAGCTCGCGGTCGAGCAGCGCATAAATCATTTTCACCCGGGTAGGATCACCCAGCGCCTTGAACAGCTCTGCCAGATCAAATGCCGTTTTCTCTTCTACTCTGGCATTTGCCAAATTATCGCTATGCAGCTCCGTGCCCAGACAGGAATCGTCACACTGATCATCGATCATTTTTTCCACTACGAGCACCACCTTATGTACATACCGACATTATAGCAGAAAAAGAAGAAGCTCCTCTATATAAGGAGCTTAATCGTCATTATGCGGTTTTATGCCCGTGCACACCAGCGGATGCATGCTTCCACCAATTGTTTCATTTCCCCCAGGACAAGAGAATGGAGGTTGTGAGCAGGCGTCAGGCAGCATACCCGTCCTTGGCCGTAAGGATGCGACCAGCCGCCAATCGATTCCCCGTCCTCCGAGAAGGTACGCATGAACACATTCGTGTTCAATTCATCACAATAAACGAAATAGTGCTCTTCTACCGATTCAAAGCCAAGCGACGGGTCAATGACAAAATGCTCCGATGAATCCTTTGCCGTGCTTACCACAGGTTCGAACCGGACCGGCTTTTGTTCAGGATGGTATTTGAAATACCCTCTTGTCATCGAGATGTACGCGCCGTCCGCCGGATAGGAGGCCAGGCCGGAATGCCAGGAAAACCAGCCGCCGCCTTCATACACGTACTGAAGCATCGCCTGCTCCGTATCGGGATCTAGCCAGTGAATCGGATTTTCGTCCGCCGGATTGATTTTATCGTCTTTGAAGAGGATGACCGCATCCGGCTTATCCTGAAGCGCCTTAGCCAGCCGGTCAACAGTTGCATAAGTCAGACTTACGTTGCCGCTTGCCAGCCATGAAGACAGACTCTCTTCAAGTCCTTCCGCAATAACCGACTCCGGATGATAGTAGTCACCGACTACAGCTAATAGTCTTTGCATGTGATGCCCTCCTCCGTAGTTATTTATCGTTCTCCAGCAACTCGACTAATACTTTAAGCTGAGGGATGCTGTCAAAATACGCATAACGTCCGCCGGTATATTCACCCTTCTGCTGCAGCTTCATGCCTTTGCTTTCCATGATGGCGATTTTCTCTTTCATGCCTTCTATCACAAAAGCGATATGATGCGGTCCCTCGCCATGCTCCTCCAGATAGTTCCGCCACGTGCTTGGATGGAAGTCCGGTTCAATCAGCTCCAGCTGAAGCGAATCCATATCGATAAAGGCAAGCTTGGCACGTGCCTGCGACGGTTCGCCCAGAAACTCGGTTTGTGCTTTATCCGGGGTATCCGTCCAGTTCCACGCCGGTTTATCTACACCAAAAAAATTCGCATACGCTTCACTTACCGCCTCGATGTCATGCACAAGAATCCCGATTTGAGTAATCATTTTCGTTCCGATTGCCGATTGGCCCATCTTCATACCCCTTTCTTTCCATACGCTTGGAGTTGGCAGGAACATGCAGCAGCCGTTACCGCCCTATTGGGAGGTTCGCCGTTCACCCAATGATCCCTGCCATCCCGCGCAAAAAAAGATTAGAGCCCAAGCATACGCAAGGCATTCTGAACGGCCGCCTTCAGTTCTTCCTTTTCTGCACCGTCCAAAAATGCCGCTTCCGCACTGTTTACGGTCAGCTGCGCCAGCTCCTGAAGCGTAAATCCGCAATGTTCGGCCAGCATCTCATATTCGAGATTCATCGTTGTTCCCGAAACCGTCATATTATCCGTGTTCACGGTAACCAGAAGTCCCTGTTCCATAAATAGGCGAATCGGGTACGCGTCCCAGCCTGTAACGGCTTTGGTCTGAATATTGCTGACCGGACACATCTCAAGTGGTGTACGGGTAGATTTAACTAATTCTATGACGGCAGGATCTTCCGTAATACGGACGCCATGGCCAATCCGTCTTGCGCCAAGTCTCGCAATTGATTCTCTTACATTGTCAGCGCCGCCTGCTTCACCGGCATGGATCGTGATTGGAAGCTCGTAACGGGCTGCCAGCTCGAACACGTCATGATGCAGCGCAGGCGGGAAGCCCGCTTCATCACCGGCCAAATCAACCGCAACAACACCTTTGCCGTAATAATCGCGTGCGGCTTCGATTACCTCGAGGTTTTTCTCGACAGAATCATGACGCATGCAGATGACGATGACTCTTGCTTTGACACCAAACGTTTGTTCGCCCCTTTGTAATCCGGCAATGGTATGCAAGATAGCCTCCCTTGCCGACAAGCCTTCCAGGGTGTGCAGCATAGGAGCGAAACGGACCTCCACATAAAGACAGCCCGAGGCAGCCGCTTGCTCGACAACCTCCTCTGCAATACGCTCAAGCGATTCAGCGGTCTGCATGAACGGCAGCACGAAATCAAATTTGCTCAAATATTCAATCAGGCTGGAACAAGTCTCGTCAATTTGCATCCATGGCGTGAGATCGCCTTCCGCTCCTTCGGGCAGCGCTTTTCCCTGTGCCCTCGCGAGCTCCCGAATCGTCTCCGGCTTTACACTGCCGTCCAAATGCACATGCAGATCGATCTTGGGCAGCCGTCTGATTTGTTCTTGTAAGGGTTGATCCAATATGTACACCTTCCTTATCGTTCATTAACGGATAACTAAAACGGCATCTCCCTTCCTGCAGCAAGCCGAAAGGTGGATACCGTTTCTCTCCATATAATTTACTATGTTTGATCATAAACATCCAGTGCGGCCTGCAGCCCCGCTCCGGTATGAACTCTAGCTCCGTGCCGGATTAATACGGCTTCAAGCGCACCTAGCACCTGCAGCACGTTCTGTTGCCTGCAGCTGTAACCCATCGTACCGATCCGCCATATTTTCCCCTTCAAACTGCCAAACGAGCTGGCAATTTCAATCCCAAACATGTTCAAGAGCAAGCTGCGGACAGATTCGCCGTCTACGCCCTCCGGTATTGTAATACAGGTAACCACAGGAAGCTTGCAATTCGGATCCCCGTACAAGCTTAGGCCCATCGCTTCCAGCCCGGCTACGAGCGCCGATTCATTAAGACGGTGACGGGCGAAGCGCTCTTCAAGCCCTTCCTCAAGCACCAGGCGAAGACCCTCGCGCAGCGCATAGAGCATGGAAGTCATCTCCGTATGGTGATTCAGCCGGGCAGGGCTCCAGTAGTCCTGCAGCTGAGCGAGATCGAAGTAATTGCTGCGGATGACAGGCGGCCGGACCGAAGCGTTATAGGCATCTATGTCGGCTGCCGTGCGCAAGCCTCGCTCAATCGTCTTGCGGGCGTTAATTTTGGCCGCTGCGATAGCATTGTACGTAATCGGGGCCATGCCGGAAGGGACGGACAAGCATTTTTGCGTGCCCCCGATGACCGCATCCATACACCATTCGTCCGTAAGAACCGGCACGCCGCCGATGGTCGCAACCGCATCTACGACAAAGAGAATGCCTAACTCGCGGCATGCCTTGCCAATCTCGGCAAGCGGCTGCATCCGGCCGGTGGAAGTCTCCCCGTGCACCATCAGCACAAGTGCCGGCTTCTCCTTATGAATGGCGCTGATCACTTCCTCGGGATCAAAGACGGTTCCCCATTCCTTCTCGATATAAGCGACCTCCGCGCCAACCCGCTCCGCAATCTCATACAGCAAATGGCCGAACCGGCCATAGATCGGAATCAGCACTTTATCTCCCGGCTCGATCAGACTGGTTAACACCGCTTCAATGCCGGAACGGGAAGTTCCGTCAACCGGAAAAGCCCATTGATTCGTTGTGCGGAACAAGGAGCGGAGCATTTCCATCGTATCGTTCATGTAAGAAGTGAATTCAGGGTCGAATTGGCCCAGAATCGGATAAGAAAGCGCCCGAAGCACTCTTGGGTCCACTTCAACCGGACCAGGGGTCATGATCGTTCTTTGGGATGGCGCTAGCTCGGCGTATCGTTTCATGGCAATATCCCCTCATAAGCTAACTCGTATAATAAAGCGGCCAATACGGATACTCCCTCGGCCAGCTCTTCAGGCGATGTATATTCCTGCGGCGAATGGCTGATACCTGACTTGCTTGGCACAAACAGCATCGCTGTTGGGCAATGTGCGGTGAACATTTGAGCATCATGGCCTGCTCCGCTCACGATCCTGCGGTACGGAAGGGACAGATCATTGGAGATCCGTTCCAGCTTGTCGCTCAGCTCCCGGCTCATCGGCGCGGGCTTTGCCTCCAGCCATGGGACGATTGTCAGCTCAAGCCCCCTCCACTTGGCAATGTCATTAAACTTCGCAATCGCGTTCTCGCAAAACTTCGTTATCACCGTTTCATCAATGTGACGGATATCAACGGTAAAGCTTACCTCTCCCGGCACGACGTTTGGCGTATTTGGTATGCACTCGATCCGGCCAACCGTCGCAACGAGCGGTTCTCCGCTCACCAGCGCATCGGCCTCAAGCTGCAGCACCATCTCGGACGCTCCAACCAGGGCGTCGTGACGCATGGACATCGGCGTTGTTCCCGCGTGATTTGTCTCGCCGCGGACGGTTACGACATAGCGGCGCTGACCGACAATCGCTTCCACAATACCAATCCGTTTGCGCTGGCGCTCCAGTACCGGTCCCTGCTCGATATGAATCTCGACAAAGGCTCCGATATTCTCCAGCGTGCTTGCTTCCTGTTCGGGTTTGCCAAAGCCGGCTGCTTCCATCGCTTCCTGGAGGCTAATGCCGTCGGTGTCAAAGACAATCCCGCCGCTCTGCCAGTCATAAACGCCTGTCATATGGCCGGAGCCCCAATAGGTTAGAGGGAAGCGGCTGCCTTCCTCCTCGCAGAAGGAGACGATCTCTAAGGTATTCACCGGCTGACCGTACGTATCCTTCAAGTAGGTTACGGCCGCAATGCCTGCCGCAATGCCGTATGCACCGTCGTATTGGCCGCCTGAGCGCACCGTATCGATATGCGATCCGGTCAGAATAACCGGTGCCTCCTTGCTGCTTCCTTCCAAACGCCCGAACAGATTGCCCACTCTGTCGAACCGGACATCCATCCCAAGCGATTTCATCCGCTCCGCCAGGAATAACTGCGCCTGCAGCCATTCGGGGGTATACAAAAGACGGGTAACGCCTCCCTGGTCGTCTGCGCCAAAGGAGGCAAGCTCATCTAGAAGGCGGGACACAAAGGAGGCCGCTTCTTGTTCCATCGGTATCCTCATCGTAAACAGCCTCCTGTTATGGGGTTTGTTGTGGGGCATTAACAGGCTTAAGCAATAGCTTCCCTTGCTTTGCCGCATAAACGCCATTCTCTTCGGTATAGACCGTTACGCCTCTAACCAGCGTTGTTGTCACCTTGCAGGCAAATTCCCGGCCAAGGTACGGACTTACTTTATGCCTTTGCCATAATTGATCATCTGTAAGCGTATAAGAGCGGTTTGGATCCACAATGACGAGATCTGCATCTGCCCCTTCCGCTATTAGACCCTTCTGCGGATAGAGGCCGAATCGCTTGGCAGGTCCCACGGATAATAGATCAATCAGTTTATGAAGCGGAATTTCTCTTTTTACCCAGCCTTCGCCCAGCATAATCTCGAGGCTGCTTTGCGCACCTGCAATACCGCCCCATGCTTCGAAGAAAGACAGAGACTCGTCAAACTTGAGCTCCGGCGGGCAAGGGGAATGATCGGAAGCGATCACATCCAGTTTGCCTTCCGCCACCAGCCGCCACAGACCTTCCTTCTGCTCCGCACTCCGAAGCGGCGGCGCGCATTTGGCTGCAGGACCGATACTTGCCATATCTTCCTCCGTCAGCAGGAGATAATGCGGGCATGTCTCCACGGTAACCTTAGCTCCGCGCTTCTTCGCCCGATCAATCAGCTCAACGGCCTCTACGCTGCTGATATGGACAAAATGAACCTCGCAGCCCGTCTGCTCCGAGAACAGGATCGCTTTGTTAACCGCCTCCAGCTCGGCAATAACCGGACGGGAGAGGACGAAGGCACGGGCATCCGTCCGTCCTTCCTGCACGGCTTGTTCCGCCAAGCGGGAGGTGATTGCATCACTTTCCGCATGTAGGGCAACAAAGCCTCCTAATGCCGAGATTATCTTCATTCCTTCAAATAATGTTAAGTCGTCCACCTCGCGGAAGCGGCCTTCGCCTTCTCCGCCCGGATTGGACATAAAGGCCTTAAAACCGCGTATCCCCTCGGCTGCCATCTTTTCCAGCTGATCCAGCTTGCCTGGAACAAGGCCGCCCCAGAAGGTATAATCAACCGCCGAATTCCCTTCGGCCAGCTTACCCTTCAAGGCCAGCGCTTCCGGCGTTACCGTCGGCGGGTTGCCGTTAAGCGGCATATCCGCATAAGCGGTGCAGCCGCCGGCAGCTAATGCGGCCGAGCCGGTAGCGAAGCCTTCCCAATGACCGAAGTTTGGTTCATTAAAGTGAACATGAATATCGATCATGCCTGGAAGCACGTATTTGCCTTCTGCATCCAGGACATCATGCGCGGCAGAATCGGCAAGCGATTCGGAGATGGCTGCGATTTTACCCCCAATAATGCCAATGTCTAAGGGATAGGTTCCGTCCGGAAGAACAACCTGCCCGTTCCGAATCATGCGGTCAAATACCTGGTTCATTTTGCAGCCTCCTTCTCTTCAGCTTCCCCGATAGGTGCTGTAGCCGCCCGGAGCGACCAGCAGCGGAATATGATAATGGGAATTGGCATCCGCGACATAGAAGCGGATGGGTATACGGTCGAACACGGGTTCGGCTTCGAGAATATGACGCCTTTTCTCATCCCGGAAGTAGTCTCCTGCACAGAAAACAATCTCGTACACCGCGGCCAGCATCTCTTCACTGTCAAGCAGCGGAGCAGCCAGCCGTCCATCCTCGTTTGTTGCTGCCGTGCGCAATTGAGTACGGCCTTCCACGAAACCCGATTCCGTAGATTCTATTAACCAGAGCTCAACCTGCAGACCTGTCGCAGGCTTGCCCCGGGATGTGTCCAATACATGGGTTGTGATTCGTCCGCCGCTCATACGCTTCACTCTCCGTCCGAAGTTAAATCTTCTTGCGTCATCGTAAAGCCTTGGAACCCGTATGGAGGGCGAGGCTCGGTATAGACGCCAGCCGGATCCGTCTCCGTATTGTCCACAATCGTCTCCCAGGTCCGGTTATTCGATTCGAATCTCACTTCGGCCAGCTGTGGGAAGCGGGTGAGAATACGGCGTCCAACTTGATAAATCAGGAATTGGATCGATGGGGATTTCATTTCATGGAACACGTTATGGGTGATATCCCGGATTTGCTCGGCAGGGACATATCCGCCAAGTCCGGCGTCAACCGCATTTTCCGTTTGATCATATTTCCAGAAGATATCCAGGAAGATGAACAGAGGCCGGTCATAGCTTTCCGGCAGCGTCGTATATTCGTCGCGGACAAAGCCGTAGAACGAGCTTCCGCTTACCTTAATCAGCTGCAGATCCGTGGTCGCGCACTCATGCGACGCAATGACAGGGGCACCGTTTTCCCGCACCAGCTTCATCGTTGCGCTGGCGTGATCGTTATGCGAACGGCGGTAGACAAGCGGACTTGGCTCAAGACCGTCCTTCGCTGCCGAAGCCACATCCAGCGTATGGAACGGGATGCGGTCCGCACTCAGCTCAACGGCGTCAATGTGGGGGTAGCGCTCCATAAACTTCTTGCTGATAAAAGAAAGCAAGCCTTCCGTTGTGCTGCCTTCGTACGCGGCTGTGTGGCGAAGGATAAAGTTTTTCATGGAATCCGTAGCGACAACAAGCGAGTTATCTCCTTCGGTGAAGGACGTGAGCAGCTGCTCGCCGCTTACGGCAAACGTAATATTATGGGCAAAGATGACATTGCTGTCACCGGTATAGGCAGATTCGGGAACAGCTTTAACGGATAACGGCTTAGCATAAGTGCGATAGGTGAGGACATCACCTTTTCCATAATAAAGAGTACGACCGCTGCGGAGTTTAAGCATAATGACCAATCCCTTCTATTCCGTAATAAGATCATGTAACCGAAATTTCGTAATGCGGGCGATTTGCCATAAGGCTTCGTCAGCCTCTTCCTCCGAGCTGTTGTTCATCCTTGCTTCCATGGCAGCTAAAATATCGGATTTATCCTTGCCGCGAACGGCCAGGATAAACGGAAAACCAAATTTGCCGGTATATTCGCGGTTTCTTGACGTAAACACCTCGAACTCTTCTTGCGACAGCCTGTCGAGCCCCGCTCCCAGCTGCTCCAGTGTTGAATACTCGCCAATCTTGATACGTGTAGCCAGATCGGGATGCTCCCGGAACAATGCGATTTTCTTCTCCTCCGGCGATTGAAGCACAACCTTCACCATGGCGTCATGCAGTTCATCTGCCGTGCGGAAGGGCCTGGCGTCAAAAGCAAGCTCTGCGACCCAAGGCGAATGCTCGAAGATAGCGCCAAGCGCTTCGACGAATTGCTCCCTGTTCATCTCATTAACCGCTGATAGATTCAGATTCATAGGACTCCTTCCTCCACTCTATCGCTTTTTGTACCGCTCTCTTAATACCGCCGTAACCGGTGCATCGGCAAATATTGCCGGATAACGCTTCTTCAATCTGGAGCGGTGTAGGATCCGGGTTATGATCAAGCAATGCCTTCACCGATATGATCATCCCCGGCGTACAATAACCGCATTGGAAGCCGCCTTCCTCGAGAAATGCGCGTTGGATCGGATCTATTCCGCCGGCGGACACGCCTTCTATCGTTGTGATCGATTTGCCCGAGCATTGATAGGCCATCGTCAGGCAGGAATTGACAGGCACGCCGTCGACCATGACCATACAGGCGCCGCATCTGCCGATATCGCAGGAACGCTTTGTTCCCGTCATCGCCAGATCATCTCGAAGCACATGAAGCAGGCGTTTGGCGGGCGGAACATTCAAGTTGATCTCATGACCGTTGAGTGTACATGGAATCGAGCTCGCCTCCAGCGGAGTTAAGGGTCTCATCGAATCTTTCATTCTCCGCTCACCGCCTTCTCTAGTAATTGATCGAAAGATTGTGCGAGCAAGAGCTCCGGATCTATCGGGAGCTTCGTAACCCGAATGCCAACCGCGTCATAGATTGCCGCTGCGATAGCTGGAGCCAGCGTTACCGAGCCAACTTCTCCGATGCCACGCGGACCGTGACTATCGTCTTCCGGGAGCTCTTCGATCGCCTGTACATCAATGGTTCCGCGGTGCTCAGCTATGGTCGGTACGAGATACGTATCCAGGTTTTTCGTCAAATATTGGCCGCCGCTCATGACGGCGTCTTCTGTCAGGGCAAAGCCCAGTGCCATGCTGCTGCCGCCTTCAATCTGTCCAAGGAAGCCCTGCGGATTCATAACCGGGCCGGCAGCTACCGCATGATATTGATGAAGCAGCCGGACACGTCCGGTCAATTGATTTACTTCGACCTTCACCGCAACAGCCGAATACGTGTAGAGAAAATGCGCGCCTACCTTCTCGGTTGCTGAAGTCGGAAAGTGGAATGTGGTCGTGCAGGTGACGGGCTCGCCGCAAGCGGCTGCCAGTGCCGGATAGGTGATCAGGCACTCTTCCGCGGATGAATCGGGATTGACCACGATGGCGTAGACTCCGCCTTCGCCAAACCGCAGCTGCCTGGCAGGAAACTTAACGAACTCTGCCGCCTTGCTTAGAACAGCCTCTTCAAACAGCGGCCGAAGGTTCTGCAGCGACTTCCACATCATGCTTGTTGCCCGGGACGCGGTTGTTGAGCCGCTGTCCGGCACCACATCCGAATCGCCGATAATGATGCGGATGTCTTCGGAAGCGAATCCGAACTGTTCTATCAGCATTTGTTCCAATGTAGCGATCAGACCTTGACCAAACTCTTCATAACTGAATACCGCTTCGATCTTGCCGTCTGCGGCGAGCGTCAATCGTCCCCCTGCCGGATCGGGAATGCCAAAGCCAAGTCCGGCTCCGTGCATCGTAAAAGCTGCTCCGATTCCGGTTCGGATCCAAGGCTCAGCTTGCTGCTCTTCAGTGCCAAGCTTGCCCCGCTCCTGCCATAATGTGCTTGCTGTCATGGCGGATGAGACTTGTTTGGCGCCTTCCGTCAGGGCAATCGGCTGGTCAAACGGGCCGGGATCTTCTGATTTCCTCATATTGCGGAGCCTGAGCTCCCAAGGATCGAGGCCAAGCTTTTCCGCCAGACGATCGAACTGTCCTTCCAAGGCGAATATCGCCTGATTGCCGCCGAATCCCCGGAACTCGCCGGACATGCCGTTATTGGTATAGACGGAGAAGCCGTCCACATCGAGATTGTCATAGCGGTAAGGGCCAATCACATGCTCTACCGCAAAGTTCAGCACTTCCGCACCAAGCGTGGCATAGGGTCCCGTATCCGCGATAATTCTTACTTGATGGGCAATCAGCTTGCCGCTGCAGTCAACGCCCGTCTTCATCGAAATCTTCATCGGATGCCGCTTTAATCCAGCTCGGACCGACTCCCATCTGGAGTTATGGAGCTTCACCGGCCGATTGGTTATACGGGCGAGCAGTGCTCCATAAGGCTGAACGTTCAGCTCGTCTTTGCCGCCAAATGATCCGCCAATCGGGCTGGATACGATGCGGATATCGCTTTGCGGTATGGCCAAAATGCGGGCCAGCTGCATCCTGTCCATAAAGCCGTGTTGGGTAGGAGCATAGACGGTTAGACGACCATCTTCACCAAAGATGAACAATCCGCCCTCGGTTTCCATGTACGTATGCATCTGCCGCGGCGTATAGTAGGTTTCCTCCACGACATGTGCACAGTTATCGAAGCCGGTTATCACATCGCCGCGCTTGAACCCGTTCCGATGAAGCAGATTGCCTTGCGAATGAAGAGAAGGGGCGTCGTCCGTGAGCGCATACTCCGCATCGTCCACGATTGGAAGCACCTCGTAATCCACTTCAATTAACCGAAGGGCTTGCTCTGCAATAGCGATCGTGTCCGCCGCTACGGCTGCTACCGCATCTCCGACATACCGCACCCGATCCTCGCATAGAACCGGCTGGTCGGGATGAGCGATTCCGAACCGGTTCAGCCCCGGTACATCTTTATGGGTAATGACGGCATGAACGCCTTCCAGCGCTGCGGCTTGTTCCGTTCGGATAGCCGTAATCCGCGCATGCGGATGAGGGCTCCGCAGTACTCGGCCAATCAGCATATCAGGAGCTGTCATATCGGTGAGATAAGCCAGCTTGCCGGTTACTTTGTCAGGCCCGTCTGGACGAACTCGCCAACGCGCCCCGCTTCCTTTCCGATTCAACAGCATGGTTGACCACCCGTCCTCTCTTTACCTTGAAACGCCGGTGTGAAACGCGCTATGCCACCTAAGGTTGGCATAGCCGTTTCATCTTGAATTCTAAGAATTAATACGTTTCACCTTACCGCTTTCCATAACTCCGAGGCGATTAGATTCGCCGCCGCTTTCTTGCGATAACTGACCGGCACGAAGGCATCTCCCTTAGGCTCGTATTGTTCGAGGATAAGTGCATATACCTCGGTAATGGTCTTCTTATTCGCGAGCTGGCCATTCAAGAACAATTCGGCTGTCTCCAGGCGATGCGGGATCGTTTGCCCTCCTCCAAGTGCAAGACGCACATCGCTCAGCCGGGTGTCCGAATCCAGCTGCATGCTTAATGCGGCCGTTACGACGGATGGAGTAAATGCGTCCCTTCTGCCGACTTTATGGTAAGCGACGAATCGCTTCGTATTCGAATCCATAGTTGGCTGCGTCAGTTCGATAGAGATAAGCAGCCGTTCTTTCCAGGCTGCATGTACAGGCGCGGTGGAAAGCCATTCCGACAATGGCTCCTTAAGTCCATTCGAGCCGTCATGCCAATGCAAGACAGGATCATAGATGAGCAATGCCGGTATCGAATCGCCGACCATCGAGAGAACGTTCCCGCCGATCGTCGCCAGATTGCGTATCGACGGTGCCGCTATGCTGCGGGCCGCTTCCGTCAGAAGCGGAAATCTCGTATTCACCTGCGGACTGGTACGAATATCCGACAATGTCAGCATCGCTCCAAAGCCGCCTGTTCCCGTCTCGCTGTCCAACTCTAGTCCATGCAGCTCTTCAATTTCCCCGATGTTAATGAGATGGTTCGGCATGGCCGCCAGCCCTGATTCCCATTGTGTCCGCAAAAGCGTACCTCCTGCGGTGAACACGCCTTCCGCCCCAAGCGTTGCCTTAAGCTGCCAAGCTTCTGCAGCGCTTCTTGGATGCCATACGAAAGGTGCTTCAGCCACTCCTTGTGCATTCGCAGCCATTACGCCATCCCCTTTTCGTTAAAATCTTTGTTCGCGAATATAAGGTATACCCAGTGATTCCGGAGAGCCTGACGGTTTATTGCGGTTGCGCCAGCCGAGGAACATCAGAACGAGAATCGTAACGATATAAGGAATCATCTTCAGGAAGTAGGAGGGAATCTCGCTGCCGATCAATTGGATGCGGAAGCCGATCGTATCCAGTGCGCCGAAGAAGTAGGCACAGAACAAGGCGCGTATCGGATTCCATCTGGCAAAAATGATCAGGGCTACTGCAATCCAGCCTCTGCCTGCTGTCATGCCTTCAATCCAGGTTGGCGAATACACCATGAGCAGATCCGCTCCGGCAAGACCAATCAGCATCGAGCCAATAACGATATAGCCGTAACGGAAGGTTTGAACCCGGATGCCCATCACATCGGCCGTTGGCGGGTTATCGCCAATCGCTCTCAGATGAAGGCCCCATGACGTGCGGTGAATGTATAAGTGCAGAACGATCACAAGAATGAAGCTGAACCAGGTCAAAATATCAAGATGTGCGAATATTCCGCCAATAACAGGTACATTTTCAAGGAAGTTCAGATTCACCTTGGGAACCGCGCCGGCAACCGGCTGGCCGGTAATGCTTTTGCCAAGATAAGCGCTTAGCCCCGTACCAAATAATGTTAAGGCCAGACCGCTTACAATCTGATTCGCCCTCAGCGTCACGCACATGAAAGCATGAACGACGCCAAGCACTGCACTAATCGCGCAAGCAGCCATCAAGGCAAGGGCTAGATTGCCGGTATTCAGGTAAGTCATGCAGGCGATTACCGCCCCCATCAGCATTAGACCTTCCGCACCTAGCTGGATAATGCCTGAACGTTCGATCAGAATGCCGCCCAACGTTGCGAATAAGAGAGGCGTGCCGGAAGAGATGGCAGCTACAACGATTTGTACGAATATATCCATGGTCTACACCACCCCTTCTATCCGTTTCTCCGGATTCGGAATTTGCTGGCCATGCTGCCTGCGATCAGGAAGAACAGGATCGCTCCTTGAATCATTGATGAGATGGAAGAAGGAAGGCCAATCGTTTGAACGCTGAAGCCTCCAACAATCAGCCCGCCAAACAGGAACGAAGAGATCACAAGTCCAAGCGGATTCAGCTTCGCAAGCCAGGCAACGATAATCGCCGTATACCCGTAGCCCGGGGAAATCCCGTACATTAAACGGTGAGTTACGCCCGACACTTCAGCCATTCCCGCAAGGCCTGCCATCCCGCCGCTGATCAGCATAACGAGCAGAATATGACGGCTGATCTTGATGCCTGCGTTTTTCGCCGCTTCCGGGTTTGCGCCAATCAGACGGAGCTCATAACCCCAGCGGGTGTATTTCATCAGAAAGGCGTACAGCAGGACGGCGATAATCGCGAAGACTAACCCCAGATGAAGCCTTGTATCCCCCAGTACGGGCAGCGACTGTGCATCTGTAAATACCGGAGTACCCGGGAAGTTAAAGCCTTTTGGATCCTTCCAGGGACCAAATACGAAATAGTTCAAAGCTAGCATTGCCACGTAGTTCAGCATGAGTGAAGTGATGAGTTCATTCACCTGGAAGTACGTGCGGGGAATAGCCGTCAAAAGCCCCCATATCCCGCCGCCGAGAATACTAAATACGATCATTGCCGGAATGACTAGATAGACAGGCATATTCGGAAAATAGACCGTGACCGCCGTGGCTGCCATCGCGCCGGCGAGAAATTGCCCTTCCGCCCCGATATTCCAGACGGAGATGCGGTATGCAATCGCAACGCCAATGCCGCACAAGAGGAGCGGGATCGATTTGACCAGTGTCTCGGTAATGCCAAACGTTGTACCAAAAGCTCCGGTAATCATTTTGGAATAGACGGTGATCGGATTCATGCCGTTGGCTGCAATAAAGATACCGCAAAAGACCAGAGCAAGCAGGACGGAGATAATCGTCATCCACCATGGACTTTCTTTCCTGGTAGGATCCAGCTCGATTCTTAGAGACAGCAGCTTGCTGCGGCGTGGTGTTAGATCAGGTTGTTCGATTGCCAGGGTGTTTTGAACCGGCTGCTTGCTCATATGACCTTCTCCTCCTCTGCGTCGCCTTCGTCCCGTACGCCGGCCATGTACAAACCGATCTGCTCGCGGGTCGCTTCGCCTCTGGCCAATTCACCAACCATGCGGCCGTTATAGATTACTAATATGCGGTCGGACAGCTGCATAACCTCATCCAGATCCTCCGAAATAAGAAGGATGCTTTTTCCTTGTCCGCGCATTTCCGTTAACAGGCGGTGAACGCCTTCCGTCGCACCAACATCGAGCCCTTGCGTAGGGTGAACCGCCACCATGAAGAGTGGGTCCTGATCAACCTCCCTGGCAAACAGCAGTTTCTGCTGATTACCGCCGGATAATTGTCTGACCGGCGTATCCAGCCCCGGCGTCCTCACATCGAACTGTTCAACAAGCGACTGCGACCAGCTGCGGTTCGCTCTGGAACGAAGGAATCCGTAGCGGGAGCGTTTGCGGTAAGATTTAAACAGCAGGTTATCCACAATGCCAAGGCTTCCGGCAAGTCCGCTTTTCATCCGGTTCTCCGGCACATGGGCAATGCGGGCTTCGATTGCTCCGCGGACCGAGGCGTTCTTGAGCGGGCTGCCGTTAAAGGTAATGCTCCCCTTATGCCAGGAGCGGAGTCCCGTCAGCACTTCCGCAAGCTCCTTTTGACCGTTGCCTGCTACACCCGCAACGCCAACGATTTCGCCTTCATGAACCTGGAACTCCATTTGATTCAGTGCTTTGCGTCCATGATCCGCGTAGACATCCAGCTGATCCACGATCAGGAGCGGCTTGCCCTTCGGACGGCTTGCCAGCGGCTTCTGTGCAGTCAACTCCTTGCCGACCATCAATCTCGCAAGCTCACGCTCGTTCGTCTCGCTTTTCTCCATCGTATGCGTGAGCTTGCCTTTGCGCATGATCGAGATGCTGTCGGAAATCGCCATCACTTCTTTTAATTTATGAGTCGTAATAATGACGGTCTTGCCTTCTGCTTTCAGTTGAGCCAGCGTCTCGAACAGCTGATCCGCCTCTCCTGGCGTCAGTACCGATGTTGGCTCATCCAGAATAATCAGATCGGCTCCGCGATAGAGCGTCTTGACGATTTCAACCCGCTGCTGCTCGCCTACGGAAAGCTGCCAGATCGGACGGTCAACCGGAAAGGTTAAGCCGAACCTGGTAGCAATGGCTTCAATTTCTTCCTGCTTCTTCTTCATCCATCCCGGGCCACGCCAGAAGGATGTTTTCTCCCCAAGAATAATGTTCTCCGCAGCGGTTAACGTCTGTACGAGCCGGAAGTTCTGGAACACCATTCCGATCCCGAGTTTCATGGCATCCTTTGGCGAGCGAATTTTTACTTTCTCGCCATGGATATAAATCTCGCCGCTGGTGGGACGGTAGACGCCGGACAACATACACATCATCGTGCTTTTGCCGGCGCCGTTCTCCCCTAGCAGCGCGTGAATCTCTCCGGCCTTGGCCTTGAAATCGACATGGTCATTTGCTGTGACGGAGCCGAATTGCTTGACGATGCCCTGCATTTCTACGGAGTAGGTTTCGAGCATTCGCGCTTCCTCCTTAAAAGAATTGTCACTTCAAACAGCCTGGTTATAGGCCGTTCGTGATGATTCTTGCTTCGTAAGCATGTGCTTAAAGAATTATCACCTCAAACAGCCTGATTTTGGGCTGTTCGTGATGATTCTTGCTTCGTAAGCCTTCGCTTAAAGAATTGTCACCCCAAACAGCCTGGAAGCCTATAAATCAACAAATCCCTTGAGTAAGGGATTTGTTGATCGGCCGCTTTTGGACTGGCTTAAGGTTATTGAGGAATAGTTCCTTCTACGCCCTTGACGAACCAGTTCATCTCAAGAATGTTCTCAAGACTCATTGTTTGGCCTGCTTCCAGCTTCGAAGCGCCGGATGCATCTGTAATCGGACCGCTGAATACATCCAGCTCGCCGCTTAAGATTTTTGCTTTCGCATCTTCAACCAGCTTCTTCACATCGTCTGGAATGCTAGGTCCAAGCGGAGCAAGACCAACCATGCCATCTACCATATCGCCGGAGTATTGCTCGCTCTTCCATGTTCCGTCGATTACGGATTGGACAACTTTCGTATAATATGGACCCCAGTTCCATGTCGGGTTCGTTAAGTAAGCTTCCGGTGCATAACGGGTCATGTCGGAGTCATTACCGCCAGCAAGCGCGCCGCGCTCCGCTGCCGCTTGGAGCGTTGCAGGGGAATCCTGATAAGCAAGCAGGACGTCTGCTCCTTTATCCAGCAAGCTGATCGCCGCTTGGCGTTCGGCTGTCGGATCATACCAGGTATTGCTCCATACCACGTCTAACTTGGCATCCGGATTTACGCTTTGAATGCCAAGCGCAAAGGCGTTGATGTTATAGATAACTTCAGGAATCGGGAAGGCTCCAACGTAACCGATCACATTCGATTTCGTCATCTTGCCTGCAGCGATACCGCTCAGGTAACTCGCTTCATAGTTCTTGCCGAAATAAGTGCTCATATTGTCCGCCGTTTTGTAGCCGGCAGTGTGCATGAATTTTACATCCGGGAATTTCTTCGCAACATTCAGCGTGTAGTCCATATAACCAAAGCTTGTTGTGAAGATGATGTCATGGTTTTGAGCCAGCTCTGTAATGACGCGTTCCGCATCCGCGCTTTCCGGTACATTTTCTACCGTGTCAGCTTTAATGCCAAGCTTCTCTTCCATGTACTTCCTGCCGTTGTCATGCTCGAAGGTCCAGCCGCCGTCTCCAGGAGGTCCGATGTATACGAATGCGACACGCGGCAGCTTCTTTCCGCTGTCTGTTGCTGCCGGATCTGACGATGTCTGAGCATTGCCGTTATTCGCCGCTTCGTTTGTCTTATTATTGTTGCTGCTGGAACATGCGGACAAGATCACGATCATAAGTACAAGTAATGCCAACCCCGCTGTGCGTGCTTTTACAAGATGTTTCATATAGTTCCTCCCCGACTCTCTATCATCATCATGACCGGAATGGATGATGTAGTCTCAATATACTTCCACGTTATTACAACGTCAATATATCTGACATGAGATTGGAAAGAGGTCTAAAATAACGAATCCTCATTGTGCGCGATGCACGTCTAACTGGATTCCTATGTAATAATAGATGACATTCTAGCTGTGATCTCTAAAATATCGATATCGCCGCTCCGCCACGCGAAGACTATTCTCATCATCTACATCGAGCAGCAGCTCTGCATCCTCGCCGTCAAATTTCACAATCTCTCCGGCATATTCCGGTGATCCGAACAGCTTGCGAGCTCCCATGTCCCCCTTCAGCCCGCGAAGCGCGCCGAACATCGTATTTCGGAGGACTGCAGGCGGCATAACGACCCCATCCACTGAGGATGCAGCAAAATCAATCTCCGGCCGATCTCCTATTACAGCAAAAAGACGCCGCACCATAGCAGCCGTGACAAAAGGTTGGTCACCAAGCCCGATCATGACCGCATCGGGCTTCGGGAGGCTGGATAGCGCGGCGTCTACACCGGCACGTATGGAATACGACATCCCAAGACTGGCTTCTTCGCAGACGACAATATGAAGTTGAGAGGAAAAGCGAGGATCATGCCTTACCTCTTGCAGCCAAACTAGAGGATCATCCGGACGGACCACGACGTGAACCCGCCCGATTTCGCTAGAGAGTAGAGCACGAAGCGCCATACTGCCGAGTGCTACGCCCGGCGAAAGCTCGAGCGGCAGCTTCGGCTTGCCCATGCGGCTGCTCTGTCCCGCTGCCAAATAGATTCCAGATATGTTCATGCCGCTCCCCCTTTTGACGATTACTCACTTGTCTATCCCGCCATTCCTTGCGAAGCACTATCAACTCTGCAGCAATACTGACCGCAATTTCATAAGGACCTTCGGCGCCAATGGACAATCCAATAGGAGCTTTCACATGATCAGGCGGAACTTCCCCATTAAACAGCATTCCGATACGTTTGGTTGAGCCCATCACTCCGATATACCTCGGCTTTGATTCCAATGTCCACTCTATCATTTCACGATCGTAATAGAGGTGATGACTGCAAACGATGACGGCATCTTCTCCGTTCAGATCCAGCATCTCTTTAAGCTGCGCCGGAGTTCCCAGGCAATGCTCAGCTCCAGGGAATGAAGCCAGCAGTCCCGGTCGCCAATCCGCAACCACAACATGGAAGCTGCTTTGCGTCAGGAGCTGATAGATCGGAACCGCATCCGGCCCGGCGCCAAACAGAATAACACGCTGCCGATTAGATAAAAGAACGCTGAACTGCCAGTCGCAGGGCTCCTCAGAAGCGGAGGATGCAATCATAAGCTCGTAACTAAGCTCCTGTCCCCGAAGGCTGCGAACTAGCGTCGCTTCCCTTCCGCCATTCAACAGCTCGAGTGCTGCCATCAAGATGCTTCTCAGCTCTCCTGCAACCGGCTCAAGAAGTACGCGGATTATCCCTCCGCAGCCAACGGATTCCCCCCAGATCGGGTCCTCATCCGGCTCCATGTTATATTCCGTTACTTCATATCGGTCGGCTTCCCATACAAGGGATACTCGCTCATGCAGATCCGACTCAATACAACCCGGACTTATCGTGCCGACGGACTCTCCGCTTGACATGAGCAGCATAGCCGCTCCTGCTTTCCGGTACGCATGACCTTCTACCTCAATGATGGTTGCAAGGACTGCCGGCTGTTCAAGCTGCCGGATCGCCCGCAAGATGTTGATCATATCCATCGGCAATCCCTCCTATAGTGCTTTGCGAAGCAAAACTTACTTCGTAAGCATTCGCTTAAAGAATGATCACATAAATAGCTTGGATAGGCTGTTTAAGATGCTTCTTGCATCGTAAGCATAAGCTTATAAACTCCCGGATGAAGCCTGCGCTTTTTGGAACCAGCTGATTAGAGTCTTGCCAGCAACTCCTTCAGCGTCCGGTCCGCCTCACGCAGCACCAACGGTTTGTCTACGGTCTTCATGATTCTGCTTTCCATCACAATCTGACCGTCGATCATGACGGTATCCACATCGCCGCGTGTTGCCGCATAGACCACTCTGGAATACCAGTCCGCATCAAACGACGGATAGACATGGAAGTCTTCCAAATCCAGCAGCTGCAGATCCGCAAGCTTGCCGACCTCGATACTGCCGATTTTGTCCTCAAGACCAAGCACATGCGCTCCGCCCATTGTAGCCATTCGAAGCACTGTCTTGGCATTCATGACGGTTGGACCATGCTTCACCTTTTGGATAAAGGCAGTCAGACGCATCTCCTGGAACATATCCAGATTGTTATTGCAAGGCGCTCCGTCAGCGCCAATCCCTACATGAATGCCTTCCTCCAGCAATTCCGGCACCTCTGCGATACCAGAAGCAAGCTTCAGGTTTGAACCCGGACAATGGGTAACCTTCACGCCTCTTTCCCGAATAATCCGCTTCTCGTCTTCATCCAGCCAGATGCTGTGTGCCAGAATGAGATTAGGCCGTGCAAGTCCGATATGATCCAGGTAGACGACGTTGCGCATCCCCCGTTCCGATTCTACGATCGAGATTTCTTCCTTGTTCTCCGACGCATGGGTATGTACCTTCACGCCGTATTGGGCAGACAAATCTCTCACACCGATCAGAAGCTCTTCCGTACAGGAAACGACAAATCGCGGGCAAAAAGCATATTCGATCCGCCCCCCTGCGGCTCCATGCCATTTCTCAAGCAGCTCTACGCTTTCCTTCAGCGACTGATCCGTCTTCTCTTGAAGAGCAGGCGGAACCTCCGTCCCGTGATCCATCATCACTTTGCCTGATACAGCACGGATGCCACTTTCGAGAATTGCCTGGAATGCCGACTCCGTATGGCTCACGGTCTCCATGTCAAGAATGGTCGTTGTCCCGCTGCGGATCAGTTCTCCAATGCCAAGCAAGGCTGAATAATATACCGATTCCTCATTATGGGCAGCTTCGAGCGGCCAAATCCGCTGTCTCAGCCAATCAATCAACTCCAAATCATCGGCTCTTCCGCGGAACAGGGTTTGACACAGGTGAATATGAGTTTGAATAAAACCCGGAAGAAGAACTTTTCCGCCCGCATCGATAACGCGTTCCACCTCATTTTCCGGAATATTCGGACCAATTCGGGTAATCTTGTTGCCTGTTACGAGCACATCGCCAATTAAAATATCGTCAGCTGCATTCATCGTCATTACGACGGCATTACGGATTAGAATCGAACTCATGTGTACCGCTCCTTTGCTCTGGAACCAATTTTAGTATATGGATGGCAGGTGGTCAGGACTGTTCATTAATAAGTAGTTTACGGAATAAGAACGCGATCTTGAGTCTGAGCAGATCATTCATTTTTTTGAAATCCACACCTAATAACTCGCTTAGCTTTTCGATCCGGTAAGTAGCCGTATTACGGTGGATATATAATTTCTTCGCCGTTTCATTCAGTTGCCCGTCCTGCTCCAGGTAAGTCTCGAGCGTCCGCAGCATTTCATTGGCATAATCCGGATCCTTGCTTACGAGGCCGCCTAGCCAGCGATTGCAAAAAGCCTCCATCCGGTCCCTCGATACATGCTCGAACACAATTGCCAAATCCATTGTATCGAAGGTTGTAATCGATTGCCCGACACCCCATTCTGCCGCAAGCCTTTGGGTCTGTCTGCATTCGTCAAAAGCTTCGTAGAGCTGATCCGCCCTCTTTTTCCGGCTGCTGACCGCCGCACGCGGACTTTCGCCGCCTTCACGCTGAATGGATGCAAAGCAGGCGGTTAGTGCGGATTCCAGACTCCCTTCTGACTGCCCTTCAACTTCAGGGAATACAGATAATAGTCCTTCCTCCATTACAATATGCATGCCTTTCCGTTCTTGAAGTTTCGCATGGCTTAAAAATTCCGACTTCAGCTTCTCCAGCTTATCCATTCGCTGGCTTGCCGAAGCATGAGGACTGTCGCTGAGCACGCAAGTATAATGATGCTGGAATACGTCGAGCTCCCAGCGGTCCGCATAGTCGACTACTTTATCTATCGGCATTCCGTTCCGGAGATAACGTTTGATCAGAACGCCAAAATCCTTCTGAACAGATAATTCAAAGTAATCCTCGTAATTAAAATTCATCTGATAGGATAACAGCTCCGCCGCCTGTAAATATAAGCTTTCTTCTATAGTAGACAGGAACAGCTGAGGATTAAAGAAGAGGACAAAGCCGGTACAACGCGACTGCTTCATAAGCGGGATCCGGAACGCCTGCCACTGCTTGCTTTTCATCCACTTTTGCTGCTGCGGCCATGGCCAATTGCCTGTTAACTCAGTATCAGACACTTGTGAGCTGTTATATACCATCTGACCTCTTGAACCTACAACCGCCATCGGGAATCCAATAATGTCTGCAACGGCATCAAACAGTTCATTAATATGGTCTGTCTTGAGTGCCATACGCATTAACCGCACCTGCTTGTCGAATATATCCTGCAGCACGCCGGTATTACGCCGCAGCTCTTCCTTGAACAAACCGCTCATTTGATCGGAGAACGTAAATTGGTAGGGAAGCTCTATTAACGGAAAACCAAGCTCATTGGCAAAAGCAATCATTTGATCGGGAATCGCATCCCAGAATCGTCCCAGCTTTATTCCAAGTCCCGAAGAGCCCCGCTGGTTCAGCTTGGCCAGCAGCTCCGTTGCATCCTGCGGATGATCCTTGATCAGGTAGGCGGTCGTAAAAAGCATCTCCCCCTCCTTAATCCAATCGGTAATATCCGGTGCATCCATCACGTTGACGGATTTCACGATCCGATTGCGCCCTGCTGTACCGGCGACTAATTTCCCTTCCGATAATGGGAAAACGTTCAGCGCCTGTTCGACTGTCAAATGCATAGCGCACCTCCGCTCACAATGTTCATCATCTTCCTACGTCATTTTATATAACATCTTAAATCAGAGAATGCCTTTAATCAATAGAAATGTAAATATATTTAACACCATAAACTCTTAATCTTGTATTATTCTTTTCATATTTTCTCTTTTGTTGGTTATTATACCCAAATACATAACATCAATATGGTATGTTCAAACCCTTAAAATATAGAATACCGTCCCACAACGAAAAAAATGCCGATAAAAGCGAATTTCGCTCTTATCGGCATTCGGAATGTTATTATTGCTTTACTTCAGGCAATGGCAGGAATAACAGGTTAATCGGCAGGTTGCTGCCGGAAGCCGGCGTGAATGCGATGGTTACCGCTTCTTCCGTATCTCCGGTCCGGTAAAGGACGCCTGCTTCGTTGGCATTGCTCAGAATCGTAGTGTTCGTTGCATAGACCAGCTTATTGTTTACCAAGAATGCGCCGCCGTAATGACCGCCGCGTGGATTCACAGCAATAAGCGTATGCGGCTTCACATGCCACAGATTAAGGACATACATTGCCCCGTTGTTGCCGTCATTAGACATTGCTTCCCCTGTCAGCACATCATAGCCGGACAAGCGGGTATCCACCACTTTGTCTGCCAGAATCATACGCGATGGAACATCGCCTATCGTCTGCAGAACATTGATGCTGCGGTTCGCTTGCTCGAATGTACCGCGTACATGCTTGCCGTCGCGAGGAAGGATTGGAAGCTGCGGAAGCGCTTGAAGCACATCTTTGTTCGCATCCACGACGATAACGCTGAATTTGATTGGCGCGGAGGTTGTTACATCAGCGTACAGCGTAAGGATACGGCCATTAACAACTTCCTTGCTGCTTAACGGACTAAGAACGACCCGGCTTTGTCCTGCTGGAATCGTTGTTACTGTTCCAACGGGATTAACGGTTCTCGACAACAGATAATTCGCCGTTGCCGCTTTACCCGCCTGGGTTACATATGGTGCAGGACCACCCAGACCGACACGCTCGTCCGTTACAGTCGCAGCCGCAGAGTTTTCGTTCGTTGCTACAATATAAATCTTAACCGGATTTAGACGGTTATTCTGGTTATGAATCAGGAAGCGAACATTGCCGTTTGCGGTATCCTGATAATAGATGCCCTCGTCATTAATCATCTCAGGGCTGTTGCTGCGGATAAACGTTTGTTGTCCGTTCGATACAACCGTATATGGTTGAGTCGGAAGCTTCAATACGCCAGGACCATCAACAGCGAATTTCTCTCCCTGCTCCGTGTACAACTGATCGAACTCCTGCTTTGTATACAACGTTTCGTCCGTAATGGATATCGTTTGCGAGAATTCGCTTGTGAGACCATGAGCATCCGTTACTTTCAGCGTAACCGTCTGTTCACCTGGTTCGAAGAAAGCTTTGGCGTTATTGACCCACTCGCGCTTTGTAATCTTGTTCTCGTCATCCGAGCTTATATCATTATATTGAATAAGTTCGCCCATCTTGTAATAAGACTTATCCGTTGCAAACCGCGCTTCTGGCGGCAAATTCGGCGCCAATACGTTAATCGTTACCGAATAGGGATCGCTCCAGACGCCGTTAGCGTCTTGAACCCATTTGGTCACGGTGTAAGTTCCCGCTTCCTCGAAAGTCGTTTGCTTGCCTTCCCAACGCTCGTTAACGATGGCCGCACCGCTAGGTGAATAAGACATATCGCCATAAGTGACTTCCGTTTGACCGGCATATACTACACCGCTAGTAATGTTGAATTTAGCTACCGGCTTAATCGTCCAGCTCAGAATAATCTTTTTCTGTGCCGGGATCGAAGACAATGTCATTCCGAACGGCTTCAGAACCGAACGGAGCGGAATCATCAGACTTCCCTTTTGCACAAAAGGCTTACCCGTAAACGTCGAGCGTGTACCATTAACCGTATAGGAAGACTTGTTCACCGCATAACGAAGCTCGTTCGTTGCGCTACGAAGAACATATTCCTTCTTGTTCGCATCGTAGAGTACAGATGCACCGAGCCTGCCTGCAATCGCAGTAGCGGAAATATAAGTCGTGCCTTTCAATTCCGTAAGTGGCTGTGCTGCCATATAAAGCTTGCCGTTTTGGTACATTTGCTTTGATTTCTGAAGAAGGATTAATTGATTCTGACCGCTGGAAGTGCCTTGCGCTGCTACAGGTATGGCAAACAACATCAAAGCGGCTAGAACGACTAAGCTGACTTTCTTAAACATTGGATTCTCCTTTTCTCGATTGGGATGGTTTGAACAGACATAGGTTAAACGCATCCCAGCGCAAAAGGTTGCACCTGAAAGCCTATTTTTTTGTTGCTCCTGCAATATGTTCAAAAATAAGATTACGAGATTTGACGGCCTCGTTCCGCCCAGCCAGTGCTTTTCGAACCACAACCACCAGTCGTTCTTCAGGCGCAACAAGCAAATATTGGCCGCCGTGTCCGAAGGCAAAATAACAGTCAAACGCTCCGTTATGCTCGGCCGGCGACTGCCACCAGTGATAACCGTAAGCCCCATAGATAGGCGGCTCATAGTGAAGAAGTCCCCTGTGATGCTTTTTCGTTGACTCCAGAACCCACCTTGGCGGGATTAGCTGCTCTCCGAACCAATCCCCTTCGCGCAGGTACAGCAAACCAAGCTTGGCCAAATCACGGCCATAGAGCTGAAGTCCTGTCCCGCCTTCATTAATCCCTTTGTGAGAGGTCCATTTCGCCTGCCGGAAGGCCATAGGCTGGAATAGGCGGCTGGTCGCATAATCAAGGGCACTTTGCCCTGTTGCGGCAGTCAGAATAGCGGATAAGAGATGCGAGCCTCCGGAGTTATAGAGGTAAGCGGTGCCCGGTTCGCTAATCACGGGGCGCTCCAACACAAACCCGATCGGATCGGCAGCCTTCTTCATCGCCTTATAGGGCTTGTCGAAATCCGGCCAATCCCAGCCTGAAGTCATCGTAAGAAGATGTTTGATTTGGATGGACGAATCAGGCGTCCCTTCGAAAAAGTCCCCTACCGGCTGCTCCACGCTTTGAATATACCCTTCCTCTATCGCAATCCCGATCAGGGAAGACAGCACGCTCTTTGTACAGGATAACAAAGGAGCTACCGAATCCTCCCCTTTGGCATGCCATTCCCAGGCTAAGGCATCATCGCGCAAAATCATAACGGAAGTCATTTTCCATTCTTCCAGCCATTCCTTCATTTGTTCCAGCTTCGTTTCATCCAGATTTGCAACGGATGGCGAAACGAATCGCAAATAGGGATCATCTGCCTTCTGCGTTGTTGTCATGCCCGTAATCAGCCTTTCTGTCTAAGAAGATGCATCTGCCGTATCCGAAGCGGCATGGCTGTCCTGCGCAACGGCTTTCGGCAGCAGAAGCATGGCCAGCAGGACGAGAACAGACAGAACACCCAGAATGATAAAGATGCGATGCAGGCTGTGCTCCAGCTTAAAAGCATCGATTGCTTCCGTGCTGCCCGTGTTCAGCATCAGTCCAAACAAGGCAATGCCCACCGTCTGTCCAAGTGTACGGATAAAGTTATTGCTTCCGACTGCCGCGCCGCGGAGCTCCCAGGTCACCGCCGATGTGACTGCTACCGTGAAGCTCGTTAAGGAAAGGCCGAAAGATAGTCCGGACAGGAAGGTGTAGATCATGAGCAACACGATTGACGTATGGGCAGTCATGACCATAAAGCCCACACTGCCTGCAATCAGGAATAATGAGCCGATAAACGCAATTTTACGCATTCCGAACTTGGCAATAAAATTGCCGGCTAGAATAGCGCCAAGTGGCCAGCCTATGGACAGTGGAATCATCGCAATGCCGGAATAAGTCGCGCTTTCTCCAAGCACGCCTTGGATCCAGAGCGGCAAGTAAAAGATGGCAACCACATTGATGATGCATAGCAGAAAGCTGATCATATTAACCGTGCTGATCATCCGCAGCTTAAACAGCTGAAGCGGGATAATCGGCTCGGGCGAACGCTTCTCTATGTAGAAGAATAGTGTCAGCAGGACAGCAGCAGCAGCCAGGAGAAGAATGATTTCGGCAGAAGAGGCAGCTGCATCCGGTTCACGAAGAATCGTGAGTGCGTATAAGAAAGCAAACATACCCAGCGAGAAGGCCCCAATGCCTGGATAGTCAATATACCGCTTCTGTTTCTTGGATGCTTCTTTCATCGATGTGATTAGAAGCACCAGGGCTACGATGCCAAACGGAAGGTTCATATAAAAGATCGCGCGCCAGGACACATAATCGACAAGAAGCCCTCCTGCAAGGGGGCCGGTAATACCCGCGATGCCCCAAATGCTGGACATCCAGCCCTGGACTTTAGCCCGTTGCTCGAACGGATATAAATCACCGATAATCGTGTAAGGAATTGTAGTTAACGCCCCCGCGCCGAGACCTTGTATGGCCCGGAAAGCAATCAGCTGCGGCATCGATGTCGCAAGGCCGGACAGCATGGAGCCAGCGAGAAAGATGCACGCTCCGACGATAAACATTTTTTTGCGTCCAAACAGATCGGAAAGTTTGCCGTAAATGGGTGTTGTAATAACCGTGGCCAGCAAATAAATCGAAATGATCCAGCTGTACTGCTGGATGCCGTGTAACTCATCCGTAATGCTTGGCATAGCTGTACTTACGATGGTTCCTTCAATTGCCGCAAGGAATGTCGCGACGTACAAAGCAATTGTGACCGTGCGCCTGTTGCTTGTTGTACTCATTATTTCTCCTTTCCGTTCATCTTATGAATTGGTAAACAATCTATTATGGACCTTGCTCATGGAAAAGATCAATCCTTTTTGCGCTTTTTGGCAATGGACACAACCTTTTGACCTATCGAAAAGCCGCTATTTATGTTAGCCTTATAAGAGTGCCTAATAATCAAATACGCTATTTATGTAAGGGATGAATATACAAATGGGTTATGACTTCCTCCTATCCATTATCGATCAGTTCGGCTATGTCTCGCTTTTTCTTGTCCTGTGCCTTGGCTTGATCGGGCTTCCTGTTCCTAACGAAGTTGTTGTCATGACAGGCGGAGCGTTCGCAGCATCCGGGCTTCTGAGTCCGGTCCCGGCCTATAGCATGGTCTTTCTTGGGATATGCTCGGCTATGACCTTTAATTACTCCATTGGCCGATTCGCAGGCAGTAAAGTATTTGACTGGTTTATGAAGAAAAAGAATATGGATAAATTCGTGAATCAAGCACAAAACATGAGCAATAAATATGGCGGCTTCGCGCTAAGCATCGGCCTTGTGCTTCCCGTACTCCGGCATGTCATGCCGTTTGTCGGAGGCACAAACAAAATGTCTTACAAACGCTTTGCCTTATACGCCTATCCAAGCGCTTTTGTATGGACCCTGATTTACTTTATTATCGGGTCGTTTGTAGGCGACCGGGTTCAATCGATCGGCAATGTGATCGCAGACAACGGGATGCTTGTCGTCTATGCTCTTCTTGCCGTTGCGGCAGGTGCTGCAGCCTGGCTCTTCATTCGAAGCCGGACCGCCAAGAAGAACGAGAAGGCAGAACGTCCGATGTGAGAATACCTTGGTCGAAGTAATTCGAAGATGAGCGACCGCGTTTAGAGTAAAAAAACCTCCGACTCCCTTTTCGGGCAAGTCGGAGGTTTTTGTTGTACTACCATTCCGATTTAAACTTCGGATCCAATTTCTCTTCGGCTGCATTCACCAGGTAATCAAACAGCTCGTCATCCTCTTCCAGCATGTCCTCTACCGCTAGCAGCTGATCCTCATCCCCCGATTCATGAAGGAAGAACAAGCCATAACCCCATTCGGTTCTCTTCCGGCTGTGAATGGTCATCTCATATTGATTCGGCTGTCCCGCAATTTCGAATTGAATGCGGCCTACGTAACCTTCTTCCTTCGTATAAGTCATCGATGCATCCAAAATTTTAACATTATCCATCTGTTCTGTTCTTCCTTCCGGTTGTCCAAGATTTCCGTTTATTTTTGTTAAAAAATAGCCTGTCTATAATTGTATACGGTTTGCAGCATTCGTCAACAAATGCAAATGGATTACCGGTACTTACTCCTTACTGCCGTGATGAACGCCTATAGGTGGCCTTGCATATTGTACAATACGGCAGCGGACACCGCCGCCTTTGTATCCCATGAGAGGGTGATTCCTATGGCCATTGATTTAGCGGCGCTGCATTGGGTGTATCTCGTCTTTATCGTCGCCATTATCGGCTTTATGCTGTTCAGGCGCGATACGTCGCTCATATGCATCGTTGGCATTTTCGTGCTTGGCCTGCTGGCAACCGAATCGCTGAGCGACTCCGTCAGCGGCGTGTTTAACAGCTTTATTTATGCCATTAAAGAACTAATGGGCACTATCCTCATTATATCCATAATTGTAGCCATGAGCCGGGTACTTATCCGGACCGGCATAAACGAAGTGATGATCTCCCCTTTTGCCCGCTTGCTGCGCACCCCTGCGCTTGCCTTCTGGGGAATCGGGCTTATTATGATGGTTACCTCCTGGTTTTTCTGGCCCTCGCCCGCTGTGGCGCTGATTGGCGCCGTCTTGCTACCGGTGGCTCTGAGAGTTGGCCTGCCCGCATTAGGTGCCGCTATGGCGATGAACTTGTTCGGCCACGGCATCGCCTTGTCTGGTGACTATATTATCCAGGGTGCTCCCAAGCTGACGGCAGATGCGGCAGGCTTGCCGGTAAGCGACGTTATGGAAGCAAGTATACCCCTTGTCATCGTGATGGGACTGGTCACAACCATCGCGGCCTTCTGGATGATGCGCCGGGATATGAAGACCGGCAAATGGAATGACGGGATTATCTCCAAGGTCGAAGGCGATAAAGAGCTGACCGGCGGCGAAGATCTCGCGTACAAAAACGTCTTGTCTTATCGCTCCAAATTAATTCTCGCGATCTTGATACCTTTATTATTTACAGCAGACGTCGTGACGATGTTTGCACTCAATCTGCAGGGCGGCGATGCTACCGCGCTCGTCGGTGGCACCGCAATCTTCATCATGCTTCTGATCACGATGCTGGCACACAAGAACAAAGGGCTGGAGAAAACGACGAGTTACTTGATTGAGGGCTTCTTGTTTGGCTTCAAAGTATTTGGTCCTGTCATCCCGATCGCAGCATTCTTCTACCTGGGCGACTCCGGCTTCACCGCTATCTTCGGCGATACGCTCCCAGCGGGCTCACAAGGCATCGTCAACGACCTTGGCGTTGCCCTTGCGAATAATGTACCGGTCAATGGCGAAGTTGGCTCTGTGACGCTCACGCTTGTTGGCGCGGTTACGGGACTTGATGGTTCCGGCTTCTCCGGCATTTCACTAGCAGGCTCTATCGCCCAGCTGTTCGGCGGTGCAATCGGCTCAGGCGTTGCAACCTTGACGGCTCTTGGTCAAGTGGCAGCCATTTGGGTTGGCGGCGGAACACTTGTCCCATGGGCGCTCATTCCGGCTGCTGCTATCTGCGGCGTCAGCCCGTTCGAGCTGGCACGCCGCAACCTGAAGCCTGTCATTATCGGTCTTGGCGTAACCACTATTGTTGCGATGTTCCTGGTGTAAAAGGAACTAAATAAGGATGATCCCCCCTGGCATAAGCCGGACGGGATCATCCTTTTGCTGTTTTACAAAATAATAAATGCAAATACAATAGCAAGCGCGAAACGGTAATAGGCGAACCACGACAAGCTGAGACGCTTGATCAGGTTAAGGAAGGTCACAATCGCAACCATCGCGACGATAAACGCAGCCAGGAATCCGATAATAAAGAGCGGCGCATCCGAAGCCGTCAGGAAATCACGGCTTTTAATCAGGTCGATGCCGCTGGCGCCTGCCATAATCGGCACAGATACGATAAATGTAAATTCCGCTGCCGCCTTTTGGCTTGCCCCGAAGAACATACCGCCCGAAATCGTAGATCCGGAACGCGAGAAGCCCGGCCATAAGGCGAGAATCTGGAATAAACCTATGGCGAATGCTTGCTTGTATGTAATGTCATCAAGCTCTTCTGCTGTGACTTTCTTCTTGATGCGATCTGCAACGATCATTAATATGCCTCCTGCAACAAGGCCAACTAATACGGTTGCCGAACTGAACAAATAATCTTTAATAAAGCCATGAAGCAGTACACCGGCAAGACCTGCGGGAATCAAGGCAAGAAGAATGTGCAGCGCATTAATGCCCGATCCTTCCTTGAAGTTAAAGTTCAGCAGGCTGAGAAACTTTTTCCGATACAGCACGAGGACGGCAAGCACGGCTCCGAATTGAACAACAACCTCAAAGGTTTTCGCGCGGTCATCCTGGAAATTGAGCAAATCTGCTGTGAGAATCAAATGGCCTGTTGAAGAAACAGGCAAAAATTCCGTTAGACCTTCTATGATGCCCATAATAATGGCATTAAATAAATCTCCCAAATCTAGTCCTCCATCTCCTGGATTTTTGTTTGTTTTTCTAATTAACCAACCTTTTTATCATATCACATGCGCCAGACGAGCGAAAGCAACGAACGTTTTAGGAGAAAAGCCGCATTCCGGGTCGGAATACGGCTCGTTGGTCCTTATTAATTAACGTTAATTACGCCTACAATAATTTCAATTTTACGGATACGGTGCCGCTCCTTCTCTCTGATAATAAAAGTAAGCTGCTCGTATTCCTGAGGCTCCCCTACCTGCAAATCAGGGTATTGATTAAACAACCAGCCTCCAATCGAATCAACGTCATGGCTCTCCAAATGGCAGCCAGTCGCTTCATTAACCTCGCTGATCAATGCTTTGCCGTCCACAATAAAACGATTCGGCTCGATCGCATCAATCTCCTTCACTTCATCCGCATCAAATTCATCGCGGATTTCCCCAACGATCTCCTCAATAATGTCCTCGATTGTGATAAGTCCTGAGGTACCGCCGTATTCATCGAGCAGAATTGCGATATGCACCCGCTCCTGCTGCATTTTGCGCAAAAGCTTCTTAATGGGCATCACTTCCGGCACGGACATGACAGGCTGCAGAAGCATCGAAACGTCAGTCTCATTATCGCCGAAATACTGCATGAAGAACTGTTTTGTATTGATAATGCCGATAATATTATCCTTGCTGCCTTTTGCAACCGGGAAACGTGTATACTGCTCGCGCCGGATTATCGAGATGTTCTCGACTTTGGTATTCTCGATGAACAGGCAGATCATATCGGTCCGAGGAACCATGATCTCTCTGGCTAAACGTTCATCAAATTCGAAAATCCGGTTTACGTAGCTGAGTTCGCTTTTATTGATTTTGCCGCTTTCGTAGCTCTCCGACATAATACTCCTGATCTCTTCCTCGGAATGAGCTTCCTGCTCGCCCGTCGGCTTGAAGCCCATTATTCTTACGATCCCGTTAGCTGAGCCGTTAAGCAGCCATATAAACGGAAACATCACTTTATAAAAAACAATAATAATAGGTGCAACCGCGAGGCTAATCTGCTCCGGCTTTATGATTGCGACCGTTTTTGGCGCAAGCTCGCCAAGAACAACATGAAGATAAGTCACGATCGCAAAGGATAAAATAAATGAAATCACTTCCACCAGATCGCCGCCAATATGCAGGCGGTGAAACAAAGGATCCAGCAAATCATGGACCGTTGGCTCTCCCAGCCAACCAAGTCCGAGTGCCGTAATCGTAATCCCCAGCTGGCAGGCTGATAAGTAACTGTCCAAATGCGTAATGACATTTTGCACCGCCGGAGCATTGCGCACGCCTTCTGCTACCAGTTGATTCACCCGGCTGGTACGTAGTCGGACGACTGCAAATTCTGTGGCTACGAAGAAAGCGGAAAAAAACAACAATACCGCAAATAATATGAGTTTCAGAACCATGGGCGTCTCCTTCTTTTCCTCTGCACTGTTCGTAACTACATGTATTTTACCCCGCACGTCCATTCATGAATCTGCAAAAATAAACCGCACCCTGATCCTCGAAGGATCCTGATACGGTTTCACGTTGCACTCTTATTAATATCCGACTTCTACCGACGCGTTGACGATATAGATCAGATCGTTCTTGTCATCCTTGTCCGGCAGAACGACACCGCTTGTCGTCATCATGCCGCCATCCATGATTTCCACCGTTACTTGGCCGTAAGGAAGAACCGCTTTTACCTGCTCCACATCAAGTAATTCCTTGTCACAGGGAACCGCCAGCTTCACATGCACCTTCATATTGTCCAGTGTGCCGCCAGGCAGGACGGAACGCAGTCCCGGCATCGAATTATGGTGAATCGCATTCTGAACGGCACGTACCGCTGCTTTCGTAACGTTCTGACCGTGCAGATCGCAGCCCATGCCAATCTCGATAAAAAATAAGTTGTCCATTTGTTTATCCCTCCATTACCAAGGTACGTCGTCATCCTGTGCCGCGGATTCTTCAACATACGGCTGGATGGCCGGCTCTTCCGGCTTCACATTGGTGCCGATAATCGGCAAAATTTGCTCCAGATCCGGAGGCAGCAGCAGCTCGACCGGCGACACGCCTTTCTCGAACTGAAAGGCATCCCCTTCGATTACAGCTACATAACTTCCATTATGTTTAGCAAAATGCAGCGTCATTCCAAAATCGGCAAGCAGCCCTTTCACCGTTACACCGCCAAGCTTGAAAGAAAACGGAAGATCCGGCTTTTGCTCGACGAGTGCTGCCGAAGCCGTAGTCACCTGCTCATGGGTCCAATATTCCTGCAGCTCGCGCTTCTCGCTGGCCGCCCATACCTCGATAGCATTCTCTTCCTCGCGTCTTTCCACGCTTTCCGGCTCGGCTTGCCACTTATCCTCCATGTATTGCTGAACCATACCGAGTACCTGCTCACCCATGACCTCGGGCAACGGCTTCTCATAGGAGACAAACTTCAGGAAATCCTCGAAATAACGGGCGTGAGATGCCTGATGGATCTTGAGTTCCCAATGATCAAGCGAGCCTTCCTCCGGCATGTGCGGATATTGAATCGACTTCATGCCCCTTGCGCTAATGGCCATTTCGACATGAGAGATGAGACTGCGCTCGTCCGAGATCCGCGCAATCTTCGGCTCGAAATCACATTTCAGCAGGAACAGGAAAGGCTCGTCGAAATAAGTATTCAGCTTTGCCCTTGCAATAATAAATGCCCCGCCGCGTACAGCGGTTGTATCCATATAGATATGTACAAGCTCGTCAGCAATCCCGATGAATCGCTCCTTGCTGTCTGCATCCCGCAGACGCTGGAACAGGTTATAGTTCTGGTTGCTTCCCAGTTCATACCCCGGTTCTACCATGAATCGTCCAATCTTCGTAGGCGCATTCTCCGTGTTCGGATTGCGCTCAACCTTTCTCTTTACGATCCGCGTGAATTCCCCGTCCAGGAACCGCTTGATTTCACTATCTTCGTAATCGTCTTCCTCCAAGGTTTGAAAATGTTTGTAACGCTTTGAAGACGAGCTGTCCTCGCCATCAGTCACAATGACAAAGAAAGATAAGTATTCCATTCTGAAATCCACTGTTTACAATTCCCCCATGCCTTCAGACTTATTTATAATCATCCCGTGTATAAGGAGTCTTCTGATAACGGTATGCCGGCTTCAGCTCGGTATTGTCAAATCCGCGGTGCCATACCGGCGTCGTCGATGGCGACATCGGCGGGATCAGCCATGACCAGCGTCCGGTTAACGGCCGTCCGATATTTTGCTCCTGCTGGGCAAATCGCATGAACTGCTCTGCTGCGGTATGGTGATCCACGATGCTGACGCCATGCTTCTTGAACGAATGAATAACCGCGACGTTCAGCTCTGTCAATGCACGATCTTTCCACAGCGACGTATTCGTCGACATATCGAGTCCCATCAGCCTGGCGACCTCGGGCAGCTTGTTATAACGGTTGAAGTCCGCCAGATTGCGTGCTCCGATCTCCGTTCCCATATACCAGCCGTTAAATGGCGCCGCCGTGTATGAAATACCGCCGATCTCCAGCTTCATATCCGAAATAAACGGCACGGCATACCACCGAAGCCCAAGCTCATCGAAACGCTCGATATCCGGATGGGTCAGCGGCACTTCCTTCACAAGCCCCTCGGGAAGCTCATACCATCTTGCTGGCTCATTATTTACTTGGATCACAAGCGGAAGCACATCAAAGGCCGTACCTGCTCCCAGCCAGCCCATAGCTGTACATGCCCGTGTAAATTCAACTGATGCCGGATCGCCAACGATTCCATCCGCTGCTTCGTATCCCGCATATCGGACAAGCTGATGGTTCCAAATCCGGATCTTCCGCTCTCCATGTTGTGAAGCAAATACGGTAATGGTCGGACGGACACGTCCTTCATTTGTGGCATAATTAATATGATTAAATATCTGCTCTGCGATTTGATCGGCATCTTGCAAGCTGCGTGCATCCCTAACCTCTAGCGATTGCCAGAACAACCGGCCGATACAACGGTTGCTGTTGCGCCAGGCCAATCTCGCTCCATGCCGCAGTTCTTCCATCGTATGCTCGTAGCTGCCTGTTTTTTCAATCGACTGCTCGATCTCCTTAAGACGGTTCCTAGCTTCCTCATCCGGCTTGTCCAGCTCTGTATAACAAACGGAGATAAACTGCTCCGCTTCTTTTAAGATCTCTGTTGCAATCATGCTTGCGCCTACTCTCCATCTATCCGCTTTCTTCTTACCATACCGCATTTTATAGGCAGTCGCCACCTTCCCAGGCGGGAAAACAAGCATGTTCACTTATTGTTCAATGATTCATTTAACCGGCTTGTCACAATTAGCATGAGGAAGGATAACGCAATCATCGCCACCGTCCATGACCATGCCAGCGGCATATGTCCGGATTCAACTGCCGTATAGATTGCCGTAGGGGTTGTTTGGGTTACTCCTGGAATATTTCCTGCAATCATAAGCGTTGCTCCAAACTCGCCAAGGCTTCTTGCAAAGCCGAGAATATACGAGGATGCGAATGAGCGGCGCGCAAGCGGCAGCGTGACGTATCGGAACACCTGCCATTCTCCAGCCCCGGCTGATCTGGCGGCATCCTCCAGATGACGTTCAACGCCTTGAAAGCCGGTCTTCATCGTTTGATAGACGAGAGGGAAAGCAACGACAACCGCCGCTACAACGCCTGCAATCCAGGTGAATATAATAGGCTGATCAAACAGCCATTCATACGCAATCCCGGCCCAGCCTCTGCGGCCAAGCATGACCAAGAGCAGAAAACCGATAACCGTCGGCGGCAACACCAAAGGAAGCATAAAAACGGTTTCGATGATAAGTCGTCCGCGACGCTTCCTGCGAGTCATCCACCAAGCTGCCCACACGCCTAATAAGGCAACAAACACGCTGGCCGTTATACATATTTTCAGAGAGAGAATGAGCGGTGCCGCCCACTCTTCCAATGTCCATTCCGCCAACCTGATTCACTCCGATACAAAATCCATGATGTTTCTCATTATAGACAAGCTGCATGCGAGGTGTAAATGTTACATGAGCGCGAGCAAAAGAAAAATCGCCTCATTCCTCCTATCAGGAATGGGCGATCAATTCTTAACCACCTAAATTATTCGCTTTTTTCGCGACCAAGCACAAGGAAAACAATAATTAAAATAAAGGCCGTCAACGCCATTAATGGAATCGTAATGAAACCAAGCCAGTTCAGATAATCATAGTTGCAAGGAATTCCTGAGCGGCATGGCATCATCTCGCCAACCTTCGGAAACCAGATCTCGAAATTATGATAGATCGAAATCAGCATCCCGATAACGCTTAGCGGCAAAACATATCCGATAATCCGGCGCTCGCCGCGGTAAGCTGCGATTCCAAGCAGAACAACCAGCGGATACATGAAGATACGCTGATACCAGCATAGATCGCATGGGAGGAATCCTCGAACCTCGCTAAAGTACAAAGATCCGCCGGTAGCAACTAAAGCGACAAGCCAAGCCAAATATAAACCATAGCGCTGAAACCAGCTTTCATAGATTTCGGATTCGGTTGTCGTTGTCACGTTGCCTACTCCTTATTCACGGCTTCGTCGATTGCCGCTTTAATGCTAGCGTAATCAAGGTTGCCTGCGTATTGCACACCGTTAATAAAGAGCGTTGGCGTACCCGTTACATTTAATGGGCCTACGCTTTTGTTGTCTTTATTTACTTCGCTTTGATACGTTTTATCGTCGATATCCTTCTTCAGCTTGTCGAAGTCGAGCGATAGATTAGCGTCCTTCGCCAGCTGTACGAGATAATCGGAAGTTGCCCAATTCGTTTTCTCGTCCTTCTGATTATCATAGATCGCTTTGTAATACGACCAGAAAGCTTCGTCGCCGCCCTGCTGCTGTACCGCTTCTGCGGCAAGTGCCGCTGTAGTAGAGTCAGGGCCGATAAAGGTATAGTTGGCGAAGTATAAAGCAGCCTTACCCGTATCAATAAAGTCCTTCTCTAGCTGCGGTGTTACGTTTTGTGCAAAGTACTGGCAAACCGGGCATTTGTAATCGCCGAACTCTACAATTTTGACAGGAGCGTCCGCATTACCTTTTACTGGAAGGCCCGTATAATCGATATCGTACACCTTATTTGCCAGTTCCGCCTGTTGATTCGATTGATGATTGATACCGAGAATAATAACAACAATAACTGCTACGATCGCCAGCGTTAATACAATAAGTGACTTATTGGATTGCTTCTTAACCGGCTGCTTGGTGCTTGGTCTTGGCCTTTGCTTTGCTTTTGCTTGATTGCCCAAACTTGTCCATTCCTTCCCGGCATTTGAATGATGCTCGGGACCGGTTCTTGCCAGAGCAAAAACCGGCCTGAGCCGATCTGCGAGATCTCGTTAACCTACGTTCCCGCTTGAATTTGCCTGTACTTGTAGCCAGTTTAGTTACAACGGGGTTTAATGTCAATAACAAGCTGAAACATGACGAAATACTGTCATATTTGATGCCTTACTCCGGATTAATTAACTGCGTTAATGAATCGCGGTGAAGCAGCTTCAGCTTATGAAGGGCCCGTGTACAACCCACATAGAGAAGCTTGGCATCGTCCTGGGTATACATATCCGCTCCAGCATCCGCTATTAATACCGCATCGAACTCCAATCCTTTCGACAGGTAGGCAGGAACGACGGACAAACCGCCGCCGTACTCCGGCTGTTTGCTTTGAACAAGGGAGGCTTCAAGTCCTTCCTGAATCAGGAATGCATGCAGCTCAGCGCATTGCTGCGCTGTACGTCCGATAACCGAGATTGTCTGGAACTGACCGGTTGATTGCCATTCCCGGACCGATTGAACGATTTGCTTATACCATTCTGCCTGCTTGACCTGCTTCACCTCAACCGGATCACCGCTCCGGAACACAGGCACTGCAGGTTTTACCCCGCCGCCCATCGCACCTAGAATTCGGTTTGCGAATTCGATAATTTCCATCGTCGAACGATAGCTGCGGTTAAGCTCGAAGAAGCCGGTCTGTTCTTCATGGAACAGTCCGGTGAGCTCCGTCCAGCTCTGAATACCGACATAGGCATGGATCCCTTGCTGAAGGTCACCGAGGACGGTCATCGATGGTGTACGCTGGCAAAGACGCAGAGCTTCCAGCTGGAATGGCGAGTAATCCTGCGCTTCGTCAATGACGATATGATCGTAAGCGGGAATAGACAGTCCATACAGACGCAGATGAATGTAGACGAGCGGCGCCAGATCCTCCGCTTCCACCTGACCATTTTTCAAGGAAGCAGCAGTAGCTGAAGCAATTGCTTTCGGAATAACCGGCACCGCTTGCTTGCCCTGGAATAAAGCCGCATACAGCTGCGGAGCCGTATAGGACGGTATTTTCTTCGCAAAGGCGTTCAGCTTGGACTGTGCCTTGGCACGCAGCTTCTTATCCACCACTTTACGCATCTTCAGCTCCGATTCGAACCAGCGCCGGATACGGCTGACCAGCCGGTCACGCTTCTGCATGAGCGTCTCATCGCCATAATCCGTCTCATACCATTCTTTCATCTGTTCCGGCTTCAGTACCAGTCCCGGAAGCGGTTCGAACGGAATGACCGGTACGATCTTCTGCTGCAGCTCTTCAATACGGGAGTCAATTGCTTCTTTGAAGCCGAGAGAGCCTTTAATTCTGCCTGGTGCACTCGCCATCTCTTCTGCCGTCCGGTGCTCCTCGAACCAGTAAGCGAGTGCATCAGATGCACTCCGAAGCGTTACCTCATGGCCTAGCAGCTCGAGCGACCAATCCGCAAAGGTTGTTTGCAGAATATCGCCTACCCCCAGCTCGGGCAGTACGCCGGATATGTAATCCAGAAACATACGGTTGGGGGCGAAAATAATCATCCGCTCCGCTTTTACCCGGTCCGCGTATTGATAGAGCAGAAACGCAAGCCGGTGAAGGGCTACGGTTGTTTTCCCGCTCCCTGCTACCCCTTGGATAAACAGCGCTTTATTCCGCTCTGAACGGATAATCCGGTCCTGCTCGTGCTGGATCGTGGATACGATATCCCGCAGCTTATTATCTTTGTTCTCGCCTAAGCGGTATAAAAGGAATTCATCCGTTACGGATTCTTCTTCCTTCCCGCGCACATAACTGTCAACCATGCGGACAAGTTCGCCTTGCCGCACCATAAAATTGCGCTTCAGATGCACATAACCTTCGATCTCGCCCTCAGGCGCGACATAGGCAGCCGCATCTTCACCGCCTGTAAACGAATAGAACAAGCTGGCTACCGGTGCGCGCCAATCGACAACCAGCAGCTCGTTGCTGCCTTCTTTGGCAACACCGGCCTTGCCGATATATAGCGGCTTCTGCTCGCCGTTCGGCAATTCTTCGAAATCAATGCGCCCGAAATAAGGCTCCCGATAGGCAACCTCCAGGCGTCTTTTGCGCTCTTCGCGCTGCAGATCGAGCATTTGCTCGGTGAAATCATCACCCGTATAACGGGGACCTATGCCTGCCAGCTGACTCTTAATATCGTCAAGAGACCGAGCCAGCCTTTCTTGCTCTTCTTGATAGGCACTTTGAACCGTGGTCATGTCAGTTACCTCCTAAAAAGATCTATTGTACAATCAGCTGTACTCCAGCCAATTGCCGTGAAAAAACGAATAACCAATATACCACAGGACAAATGCCTTAAGCAATCGATTCGAAGTTCATTCCGATCAAGCCCATCAAATAATAGATAACGACGAGATTAAAGATAAACAGTAACGGGATTCCGACCCGGAATGAAGTATGTTTGGTTTTGTGGCGCCATACCTGCATGCCGATCCATGCCCCAAGCGCCCCGCCGATTGCACTTATCCCAAACAATCTCTTCTCCGGCACGCGTCTCTTCTTATGTCTGGCATAGCTCTTGTCCATGCCCATCAGCACAAAGGCTATGATATTGATCACCAGCAAATAAATGATTAAAAGTTGCAAAATAATAAGCTCCTCTCTAACCGCCCAGCTTAAGTACGCGGCTTTACCCGGTTCGTCGGCTGCGCCGCATACGGATCCTCCGGCCAGTAATGCTTCGGATACCGCCCCTTAAGGTCTTTCTTCACTTCAAAATAAGCATCGTTCCAGAAGCTTCTTAAATCTCTGGTCACCTGTACAGGACGCTGAGAAGGCGACAGCAGATGAATAGTCAGCGGTAGCCGGCCTCCTGCCAGCCGCGGCGTCTCCTGAAGCCCAAACAGCTCCTGAAGCCGAACGGCAATAAACGGAGCCTCCGGATCGCTGTAATCGATAGGAATACGCGAGCCGCTTGGCACCTTCATATGCGTCGGAACCTGCTCATCAAGCTCCTGCCTTTGTCCCCAGCTCAGCAGGCTTTCAAACAGCTGCACCATGTTCAATCGCTGCAGATCAGAGCGGTTCTTCATGCCGTACAAATGAGGCAGCAGCCAGTCTTGAACGGAAGCCAGCAGCGCTTCCTCGGATACATCCGGCCAGCCGCTGTTATGCCGGGCCATCAATTGCATCCTTGCCTGAAGCTGCTTTGCCGCCTTCGACATGGAGAGCAGACCAAGACCTTCGCGGACAATCCCGTCGGCAAGCGCTTCTGCGATTCGTTCCGGAGAAGGCTGCTGAAGCGGCGTTTCTTTTAATACAATGGCGCCAAGCCGTAATCTCCTCCGGGCACGCACGGCATGCGCCTCGATATCCCATTCCACTGCTTCTTCTATTTGAAACTGCTCCCTGGCAGCATGCTCAAGCCTATCCAGATCAAGCTCTGCTGCCAGCCGGATCCGGCTTTCGCTGCCTGCACCGTCTATCTCCGCTACGGCAAGAAAAGCCGAACGGGACAAAGGCTGAAGCTCGGGCAGCACAGCACCTCTGCCATTCGCCAGCAGATACCGTCCATCGGAACGTCTCTGTGCAATCCGGTCCGGATAAGCCAAAGCAACCAGCAGACCGATATGTGCTGCACCCTTCCATTCAGGCTGCTGACCGCGGTTCTCCATAAGCATCAGACCCCATTGCTTCGCCTGAGCTTTGATCCGCATAACAGCCCCGCGATCAGCTTCCAGTCTTCCGCTGGCTCCATGCAAGGCTTCAAGACGTAGCTGAACATCAACGTTGCGCTCCTGGGGCAGGAGATCACGCTCACTAAGTAATGCCGCAAGCTCGCATGCCTCTGCTGTCAAATTCAGCTCTTCTGCCTTAAGCAGCATAAATCCCAGCCTCGGATGAAGGCCAAGCTTGGCTATTCGGGCACCCCAGCCGGTAGGCCGGCCCTCTTCATCCAGCGCGTGCAATTGCTTCAATAATTCATTTGCTTGTTGGTAAGCAGCTTGCGGAGGAGCATCCAGCCACATCAGCTCACCAGGATCCGCTGCTCCCCATACGGACAGCTCCAATGCAAGCGGAGCTAAATCCGCCTCAAGCAGCTCCGGCGCGTTATGCTGCGGCAAGTAAGCATGCTCCTGCTCGGTCCACAAGCGGTAGCATACACCCGGTGCCAGCCTGCCTGCCCTCCCCCGACGTTGATCGGCGGAAGCCTGCGATACAGGCGTCGTCTCAAGCCGCGTCATTCCCGTACGCGGCGAGAACTTTGGCACACGCATCAGACCGCTGTCAACTACGATGCGGATGCCCTCCACCGTCAAGCTCGATTCGGCAATGGAGGTGGCTAGAACAATCTTGCGCTCACCCGCCTGACATGGTGCAACCGCTGCATCCTGCGCTTCCAGCGGCAAGCTGCCATGCAGCTCGGCAATCCGGACATTCGAAGGAAGGCCGGACTGCGCAAGAAGGCCGGCTGTACGCCGGATCTCTCCAACACCCGGGAGAAAGACAAGAACATCTCCTTCGTGAGTACGAACCGCTTGTACAATCGTTGAAGCAACCTCCGGTTCAATCCTTCCCTCCAGTCTCGTGTTTCGGTAGAAGGTTTCGACGGGGAATACCCGCCCGCTGCTCCTGATCACAGGTGCGCCGCCGAGCAGCTCTGACACCGATTCGGCAGCCAGCGTCGCTGACATAACGAGTAGACGGAGATCATCCCGCAGAAGGGATTGGGATTGTATGGTTAACGCTAATCCAAGATCTCCATGAAGATGACGCTCATGGAATTCATCAAACAGCACTGCTCCTACCTCTTCGAGTGCTTGATCCGCTTGCAGCATTCGGGTCAAGACGCCTTCTGTAACCACCTCGATCCTGGTTTTTGCGCTCACTTTCGTATCCAGTCTAACTCGGTAGCCAACTGTCTCACCAACCTGCTCTCCCAGCGTACTGGCCATAAATTTGGCAGCAGCACGGGCAGCAAGCCTGCGCGGTTCCAGCATAATAATCTTGCGCCCGTCAAGCCATGGCTCTTGCAGCAGTGCGAGCGGAACGCGGGTCGTCTTGCCGGCCCCGGGTTCCGCTACAAGCACCGCGTTTGTTCCGTTCCGCATGGCCTCCAGCAATTCAGGCAGTACGGCATCTATCGGCAATTGCTTCATATGTAATAGAATTCCTCTCATCTATTTAACCTCATTAAGTATCTAATAATTAACGACATTAATCTAATATTTAATGCCATGAACTATTTTACTAGCGCAATCATCTGGACAACCGGCCTGTTATCTCCAGTTAGTACTTTCTCCGCAGAACGAAGCTGCGACGATCCGTCTCCATCCAGGAAAATCCCGTCTTGCAGCCTGCCGCTTCCAACCTTCTCCACAATGGCATCGCGGAATTCTTGCAGCGAACCCTTCGTGCTGCTGACGATCAAATACAGCTTACCATCGCGGTCATACACGGCTGCTGAGCGGAGACGCTTTTCATCCGGGAGAGGTGCCTGTTCGGTCTCGACCTGCTTCAGCCAGTTCTGATCCTGCCCAAGGCTCATGCTAATACCGCCCTGCGCCCAAAATCGGGTATGGTCCATAACCTTCAATTCGGAAGCCATTCGCACCACCTGTACGGAAAGCTTGTCCATAGCCCCATCCCATACCAGGGTCCCACGCGCATACTTGGCATTTTCTTCACCCGCCCCATACTCCCCCAGTGCTCCGTTCACCGGCATACTGTCCACAATGGCGATACTCAGCAAAGCTTTCTCATAAAAAAATCCGCCGTTTACACCATAATGAGGCGTCAAAGCTACATTGTTCTGAATAGCAGCCAAGGTAATGTTAGACGGGCTTGTCCGCAGTACATGAAGCTTCATGCCGTTTGCTGCCTCCAGCTCTTCATAAACATAAGCCGAAGGTGCATGAGCATCCCGCGTTGTCCCTTCATTCTTTACTTGCAGCGCATAGATCATGATAACAAGCAGCAGCCCCAATACTAGAATTATCGCTGCCATAATAGCTGCAATGAGCAGCTTTCTTTTTCGCTCGAAGGCTGTACCAGACTGATTCTCCATTATGAACCCCGATTCCCTGCTATTTTTCCTAATTAAACCAGCCTTTTCTGCGGAACCAAACGTACATGGAGACTCCAACGATAACCATAAAGCCTAATATGCCAAAGTACCCCCAATACCAGCTAAGCTCCGGCATATGCTCGAAGTTCATCCCGTAGATTCCGGCCAAGAAAGTCAGAGGCATAAAGATCGTCGTAATAACGGTCAGTGTTTTCATAATCGCGTTCATCCGGTTGGAATTGTAGGACATAAAGCTGTCCCTTAAATCCGAAGTCATCTCGCGCGAGGCATCGGTCATCTCCGTCAGCTTCAGCAGATGATCATAAATATCTCTGTAGAAAGCCAAATAGCCCGATAACCCTTCAATCCGTTCCGTATTCAATGTACGATAAAGCAAATCCCGCATCGGCAGAATCGTCTTGCGCAGACGCAGCAGCCGTGAACGGATGTTAAAGATCTCGTCCATTGTCATCTGATTTGAACTTTCGCTGCTGCCGGTGCCGATCTCCATATCGAGCACCTGCTCCTCCAGCTCTTGTACGGCGGGGAAATATTGATCGACCAGCTGATCGATAACCATATAAGCTGCGAACATATACCCATCCTTACCGAGCTTGGAGGCATTGGAGATTTTGTTCCACGCATCGTTAATCTCGGTTGAGCTCTTCACATGATAGGTCACAATAAACCGGGGACCCAGAAATAAATTCACTTCCTCGACCTGCAGGCTGCCGGGATCAATGGAATGCAGCACGAAAAAATGCGTATCATCATAATGGTCCAGCTTAGGCCGCTGCAACAGATGGCAGCAATCTTCAATAGCAAGCGGATGAAAATGAAAGTATGTATCGAGGAGTTTTGTCTCCGAGGCTTCCGGCTCGCTGAAGTCAACCCAATACCAGTCCAGATCAAGCTTCTTGAGATCGTCTAATGCAATGTCATTTAACCATGTCTTTTCTTTTGTATAGCCTTTAATTCGAATCATAGCTGTATCCTCCATCATGATAAGCGATTCTCTTATTTTAACGTGTTACAGCCATTCTGTAAAAAAGTTGCGCCGCTTAAAATAGTCATGCTATCATCGGTGTCAATAAAGGAGAGTAGATCGATATGTCGAAAATACGCGGACGCTTCGCTCCTACTCCATCCGGTCTGATGCATGTCGGCAATGCCTGGACAGCGCTGCTTGCCTGGCTGCAGACTCGCAGCCAAAGCGGACAATTCGTGCTTCGGATGGAGGATATTGACGGCCCAAGATGCAGACCGGAGCTTGCCGCTGCGGCTCTCGCCGATCTCCGCTGGCTTGGTCTCGATTGGGATGAAGGGCCGGATATCGGAGGACCTTATGCGCCGTATACGCAAAGCGAGAGAATCCGGTTGTATGAGGCCGCTATGGACAAGCTGCTCGAGCATGGCGCACTGTATCCGTGCTTCTGCAGCCGCGCAGAGCTGCTCGCGGTGGCCAGCGCACCGCATGGATTATCCTCCGAAGGACCAACGTATGCCGGGACCTGCCGGCATCTGTCTCCTGAACAACAACGGATTCGAAGTGCAGTTAAGACTCCATCTATGAGGTTTAAAGCGGATGATTCCGCTTCAATCCGATTCGAGGACGGTATATCCGGTTCGCAGGTGTTCCCGCCCGGTGCCGGCGGTGATTTTGTTGTGCGCCGTGCGGACGGCATTATCAGTTATCAGCTTGCTGTTGTGATCGATGATGCGGCAATGAAGATTACCGATGTCCTTCGCGGAGCGGACCTCCTGGACTCGACGCCGCGCCAGCTTCTGCTGTACGAAGCGCTGGGCCTGCCTGCTCCCCGGTTTGCCCATGTACCGCTCTTGATGGGAGAGGACGGCAAACGGCTGGCCAAGCGGCATGGCGACACCTCGCTTGCCGGTCTTAGAGCAGCTGGCGTGACGCCTGAACGTATAATCGGCTGGCTGGCTTATCTGGCAGGACAACTCAACCGGTTCGAGCCGCTCACCGCAGCCGAGCTCATCAGCCATTTCAAACCGCACCTGATTCCAAAAGAACCGATTACCATTCACGACAGCCTGATGAAGCAATTGTACAACTAAAACGGCTTTGCAAAAAAACGAGAGCTGATTCCAGCCCATCACGTTTATGCGTGACTGCCGGAATCAGCTCTCGTGTTGTGTTCGGCATGCCTCTTGTACCGTCTCGTAGACAAGACGGCCAATGGCATTGCCAATTGTCGTTGCCGCCCCCGCATAAGCGTGAACGGCCTGATAAGCCGGATTGCCGCTCACCCCGATGACAACGGCATCCGTTGTTGTTCCGGTTGCAATCCGGTTCGTTTCCGGATCCATCAGCTGCAGATCGGCAAGAGCTGCTGCTTTCGCTTCTGCATACGTAATGATCGCATTGGTCATCGCCGAATCCGTCATCCGGCCGTCCAGGAGCAGAACGGTGTTAATCGTACCGGCGGAATAAGCGGAGAAGGTTGCCCTCGGCAAGCCTGCTCTTGCCGCATTACGCGTACCGGCCGTCGTGATGCACAGCAGCCTGAAGCAATCCCCTTCCACCTCTGCAATAGAAGCATGTGTCAGCTTCGCCGCTGTTAGCAAACCGATGGTATGATCAGGAGAATATCCCCAATGACTTAACTGGAGCGATGTATCCCGGGCAGGATCAGTCCCCGCATATTGAAGGGGCACCTTCCAATTCACGATCGCCTTAGCTTCTGCAAGACCGCCGGTATGAATCGCATTACTTAACGTCCTTAATGGTTTAGGACTGACTATTTCCAGCCTGTCTTCCCGCAACGTAATCCGAACGCCTTCCCATATTGTCGATTCATAATGTTGTCCTTGACGGAAAGGCTGGCTCATCGGATGCCAGCCTCCCGAAATTTGAAGAGACAACGGCCCAGCGCTTCCAGCAGCCATTCATTCTGATGACGAAGCTTTACTGCAAATCGGCAATAGGATTCATCCAGGTTGATAAAATGGGAGGCATCGCGGATCAAAATTCCCATTCGGCCCATTTCAAATTGCAGGCTTGCTGCCGTTAATCCCGGCAACTGCGGAAGCTGCACGAGCAAGTAATTCACCATGCCCGGAACGACACGGAAGCCAAGCGCCTCCAGCTTGTCGATCAGCCATGGCCGCTCCTCCTGGAGCCAGGCCATTGTGCGGGCCGCATAATCCTTTTCTTCCAGTACCGCCTCTCCAATCTGCTGGGCCAAGGAATTGACGCTCCATGGAACCTGAAGCCTTCGTAATACCGCGATCTGCTCAGGTGTTCCCACCATATAACCAAGACGGATACCCGGGATGGCAAAAAATTTGGTCATTGAACGGATAACGAATAACCGCTCATGAACAGCGGCTTCACGGATGAGGGTAACCTTCTCTTCTTCCGGGATAAAGTCCATAAAAGCCTCATCAACAACAACGGTTGCGCCGCGGTAGACAAGCTTCAGAATGAGGGCAGGATCAACCAGCTGCCCGGTTGGATTATTAGGCGACCCAATCATATAAAACTTCGCTTCCGACGCATCAACCATCGATTCCGTCAAAGCAAACGCGTTGTCCGGTGACAGCATAATCGGTGCAATCGAACCGCCGGCTTTCATTACCGCATCTCCGTATTCCGTAAAGCAAGGATAGGCCAGTGCGGTTGCCGACGGCCGCAAAGCCCGAACGACCAGATCAATGAGTTCGGCAGCTCCGTTGCCGATTATAATCGACTGCTCATCCACCCGGTGCAGCAGCGCCAGCTTCGCCCGGAGCCCCCGCACGGCAGGATCGGGATACCTGTCGATCTGGTCGGCATAATGAACCAAGACGCGTCTTACTCCGTCGGGCGGGCCAAAAGGATTCATATTCGAGCTGAAATCAATAAATTGCCGGGCTGGGAAGCCGAAGGTTTCTTCCGCTGTCCGTAAATCTCCCCCATGTCCATAGCGTTCAAGCATGGCTGTTCCCCTTTTCTCATCGCTAGATTACGTGAATAGACGAATAGACAGTAAACCTGCAAACAATAAAACCGCTTCCACTGCTTCGTTCAAAGCCCCGTACGTATCTCCGGTTAAACCGCCAAGCTTGCGGTTAAGCCACCTCGCCATTATCGATCCTGTAATCAGAGTAAGCAATATGCAACCCGCCAGGACAAGCAGGGTCTCACTCCAATAAAAGCCGTTAAGAGTTGTGCAGATGACCGTCCCTACTATCGCAGCAACAAATCCCGCTGTCACTTGCCGCGATGAGGCCAAATGAAACAATGCCCCGATGCCTTCTCCTTGTCTGGCATTCGGCCAGCCAGCAATGGCTGCCCCCATCCACCATCTGCTCCAGATCGGCCCTACAGCCAGCAGGGACAGCGCGTGAACCCCGTCACCCTGTCCCGTCCATTCTGCAAGCAAAGTGAATTTGAAAAGCAATAGCAATACCGCTGCGATCACACCCATTGCACCTACGCGGCTGTCCTTCATAATCTCAAGCATACGCTCCCGCGGCCGATGGCTAAGAACGCCATCCGCCGTATCCATCCAGCCGTCCAGATGCAGGCCGCCGCTTAATGCCGTCCAAACGGCAAGCAGCAGTACCGCTGCAGGCATGGCAGGCGAGAATAGGTCCAACACGGCAAACCCTCCTGCAAGGAAAGCTCCAATGAAGAAGCCAGCTGCGGGAAAATAAATAACTGTCCGTGCGAGCATGACAGATTCGAAGGGAACCGTCATCGGAACCGGAATCCGTGTAAGAAATTGAAGAGCTGCTGCCGCAGCCTGTCCATGCCGTTTCAAAGCAGACATAACCATACCCCTAACACTCCAGCCATCATAAGAATACTTACCGAGTACAAGAGCCGGACGGACCGGATAATATCATAGGGCTCCATCGTTCTAAGCGGCCAGCCCATTCTTGCGCGCTCGCTTGGCTCGCCAAAATAATAATTGAGGCCGCCAAGCTCGATTCCGAGAGCTCCGGCAACAGCCGATTCCGGTATTCCGCTGTTAGGACTAGGATGGCGGCGTGCAAACCGGCGGACCGATGACCATGAGCGGGCTGCAGACATTCCTTTATTCAGACCTGCAGCTAACGTCAGCATTAGACCTGCTAAACGCGCCGGAATGTAATTCAGAACATCATCCGTCCGGGCGGAACACCACCCGAAGTTTACATAACGTTCATTACGGTAACCAACCATCGAATCGAGTGTATTCGCAGCCCGGTACAGCATTGCCAGCGGCGCACCACCAAGTAGAGCAAACAGAATAGGCGATACGAACGCGTCCACGGTATTTTCCGCTACCGTCTCTACGGCTGCCCTTGATGCTTCGGAAGGCGTAAGATGAGCCGTATCACGGCCTACTATATAGCCGACGTATTTACGCGCATCTTCCAGGTTATCGGCAGCGAGCGGACGGTAAACCAGCATAGCAGCTTCCTTAAGTCCTTTTACCGCAATAGTCGTGGAAATAAACCAGGCGCTGACCGCGTAACCAAGCCATGGATGGATCCAGGCAGCCACCTCCGTGATCCCCAACATGATGCTAAAAGACAAAATGAGAGTAACAACGGTCAGGATGATTCCGAAGCCCTTTACCCGCCTCGCGCTTCGCCTCTCTTCCTTCCTTCGAAGAAGCTTTTCCAGCATGCGAATAAGCCGACCGATCCAGATAACAGGATGGGTCGGCCACTTCGGATCGCCGATGATCCAGTCTATAACAATAGCTGCGGCAGTGAGCAGCAGCGCTTCCTGCAGGGAATAAAAGATCATAAGCTCTCCCACCGAAACTGCAAGGCTTTGAGCTCAACCGGTATACCTGCGGTCACAAGGAACACTTTATCCGCCAGAGCCGCCATCCGCTGATTCAACCGACCTGCCTCATCGCGGAATCTTCTGCCGAGCGGATAAGCCGGAACGATACCGTCCCCTACCTCATTCGTAACGAGTATAAGCGGAAAAGCATACTCGTTTGCTGCTGCTGCCAGCTCCTCGATCCATTCAATCATCCAGGATTGAGCTTCTGCGGCCGGAGCGGATTTTTCCCGTTCTTCTGCTTCCATGAGAACATTCGTCAGCCACAAGGTTAAACAATCCACTAGAACAACGGGAGCCGTGTTCCCTTGCTTTGTCAGCTCCGCTGCTTCAGCAGCCAACTGCCGGAGCCGGCTTGGAAGCTCCAACGGCTCCTCTACCGTTACCCACCGGAAACCGCCTTGTTCACGGTTCTCCCGGTGCAGCGCGATCCGTTCGGCCATCTCTTCGTCCCAGATACGGCTTGTCGCGATGTATACACCCTGCTCGCCAAGCCTCCCAGCAAGCTTCTCGGCGAAGGAGCTTTTGCCGCTTCTCGCTCCGCCAGTTACCAAAATAGCCATCTTCGCCGCACCTACTCTCTGGAAACCCCTGCACTCGCAAAGGTTGCCATCTCTTGCATCAGCTTTAAAGCTGCATCAATGAAATGGAAGCAAAGCACTGCGCCGGTTCCTTCGCCAAGCCGCATGTCCAGCTGAACCATCGGGGACAAGCCCATCGATTCCAACACTACCGCATGCCCCTGCTCCTGGGACAGATGGGAGGCGAACAAAAACGGCTTCGCTTGCTCAGCCAGCCGCACGGCAACCAGTGCTGCAACAGACGAAATAAATCCGTCAATAACAACCGGACAGCCGTTCGCTGCTGCGCCAATAATAAATCCGGCAAGTCCCGCAATCTCGGCTCCGCCTACCTTCGCAAGCACATCGAGCGGATCTGACGCATCCGGTTGATTGACGGCGATAGCTCGTTTGACGACTTCGATTTTATGACGCCAGCTCTCATCGTTAATCCCTGTTCCTCTGCCAACGGATTGTTCAGGCGATAAACCTGTCAATACGGTTGTAAGCGCCGCGCTTGGAGTTGTGTTGCCGATGCCCATCTCTCCCGTTGCGAACAGCCGATAGCCTTTCTCCGCCAATTCTTCGGCCACTTGAACGCCGGCCATCAACGCCTGAAGCGCTTCCTCCCTGCTCATTGCAGGCTGCTTGGCCATATTGGCCGTACCCCGCACGACCTTCCGGCTGAGCAGATCCGGATGCTCAAGATCGGCATTCACACCGATGTCAACGCAATAGACATCTGCTTCAGCTTGCCTAGCAAGGACATTAACTGCCGCTCCGCCACCCAAGAAGTTCAGCACCATCTGTGGGGTCACTTCCTTAGGATAGGCGCTGACGCCTTCCTCGCACACGCCATGATCACCCGCCATCACAACAACCGCTTTACGGCTCAGATCCGGCCACAGACTGCCCGAAATCCCGGCTAATCGGAAGGCAATCTCCTCAAGCTTCCCCAGACTGCCCGTCGGCTTCGTCAATTGATCGGAATGAGCCTTTGCATCAAGCGCAGCTTGTTCATGAAAGGGCGCAATCCGTCCGATGACTTGGTCCAAGGCTTCCTTTAACTCTTTCTCCATACAATCATACCCTCTCTATCTAAAACATTCTATGTCACTTTCATCAAACTCACAGCCTCCTGCAAGCTTTCCTGCTTCCTCGGCTGCAGCAATATTTGCGGGGTTCCGGTTAACGGATGCGCGACGATGGAAGCTTCCGTCTGATAGACCTCCCGGATCAAGGAGGCGTTTAATACATCCGAAGGCGTTCCCATTGACGCGATACCGCCTTGATGCAGGACGATAATCTGATCGCAATACAAGGACGCCAAATTCAAATCATGCAGGACGGCCACAACCGTCAAGCCTCGATCACGCTGCCATTGACGGACGGTATCCAGCAGTTGTACTTGATAACCGATATCCAGATACGTCGTTGGCTCATCCAGCAAAATCACTTCCGGCTCCTGTACCATTACCTTCGCCAGTGCGACCCGCTGGCGCTCACCGCCGCTAAGCTGATCGAGCGGACGGCTCGACAGCTCCGACAATCCCATCGAATCCAGAGCTAAGTCAATCAGTGCGGAGTGATCCTCCCGTTCATCGCCAAACCAGTTCTGATAAGGGAATCTTCCCATCTCCACAACCTGACGGACGGTGAACCCTGCAGGCGGCAGACCACCTTGCTGCAGCACAGCCAGACGTCTTGCCAGTGCCTTTCGGGGGTAGTTCGACATGCTCACGCCATCAAGACCAATCTCGCCCGATGAGGGCTTCATAACGCCGGACAACAGCTGAAGCAAAGTGGATTTACCTACGCCATTAGGTCCGATAATGCCATGAATTCGGCCGGATTCCATCTCGAACGACACGTTATCCAGTACAGGCCGGCCGTTTACCTTCTTGCTCAAGCGTTGAACCGAGATCATAGGAAGCCCTCCTGTCCTTTTTTGCGCCGGTACAACAAGTAGGCAAAGAATGGCGCTCCTAACAATGCGGTGACTACGCCAAGCGGAATTTCCTTCGGAGCAAGCGCTATTCTGGCGATTGTGTCCGACCATAAGACGAAGATTCCTCCGCCAATAGCGGAAAGCGGTATGAGCAGCCTATAATCCGGACCAACCATAAGCCGGATAAGATGAGGGACAACAAGGCCTACAAATCCGATAACGCCGCTGACGGATACAGCCGCTGCCGTAAGCAGCGTTGAACCGATCAGGACTATCAGTTTCGTCCGTTCAACCCGGATTCCCAGATGGGCAGCATGCCGCTCGCCAAGCACAAACAGGTTCAGCGCTTGTCCATAGGCAATCAGAAGCGGCAGGCCAATGACAAGGCAAGGAAGAACGACATAGACATCCGCCCAGTTTTTCATAGCCAGTGATCCCATCAGCCAGAACAGGATCTGGTTAATGACATCGTCAGACATCGACACCATAAACGAAACAAACGCACCAAGGAAGGATTGAATAATAACACCGGACAAAATCAAAGTCTCAATCTGCATAACGCCCCTGCTGCGTGCCAGGAAAAATACGCCGAGCAGCGTGAGTGTTCCTGTTGCGAAAGCAACAACCGGTATCGTCCACTCGCCAAGCAAAGCCTGATAGCCGAACAAAATAAGAAAAGCCGCCCCAACCGAACTGCCGGACGACACGCCTAATGTATACGGATCGGCCAGCGGATTGCGCAGCACGCCTTGAAAGCCCGCTCCCGCAAGACCAAGACACGCGCCAACCAGGACGCCAAGCAACACGCGGGACAGCCTTACTTGGGTTACAATTGCAATTTCACCTGCGCTCCAATGACTGCCCGCGTCATCCGTCCAAGGAAGCTGATGCCAGAGTATACCCCATACATCGGCAAACGGAATGATCGATGAGCCGATCGATAGGCTTCCTACGATAGAAACAGCAAGAAGGAGCATGGCTGCTCCTCCATAGAACGCTATTTTTCTTTTCATATTACTTCACGAGATCCGGATGAAGAATCTTGGCAATTTGCAGCAGTGCATCCGCAAGGCGCGGACCTACGCGGGCGGTCTCGTCATTGCCAACCTCAAACATTTGCTTGTTCTTCACAGCATCGATGGCATCCCAGCCTGGTCGGCTAGTAAGGCCGGTAACGATCGGGTTCGGATCCTCTCCCAGATCAGGATAAAGGATGATCGCAGGATTCTGCTTCACTACTTCTTCTGCGCTTACTTCGTACCAGCCTGCTTGCGCAGCACCTACATTGGTACCGCCGGCAATCGTTAACAGCTCATCCAGGAACGTACCCGAGCCTACTGTCCAGCCCGGCGAGAACTCCAGATAAACGAGCTTCTTGGGAGCATCCTTCACGGCATCGGACACCTGCTGCTTCACTTCGCGCATATGCGCTGCGACCTGGGCTGCTTCGCTGTTCTTATTCATAATTTTACCGATTGTTTCGATTTTGGCAATCGTTTCATCATAAGTCAGCGGATCAGTTGCTAGAACCTTAATGTTTAACTTGCGAAGCTGCTCAACCGCATCTGTATTCATAGTCGAGGAAGCCACAACAAGATCGGGATTAAGGGCGGCTACCGCTTCAATGTTCGTTGTCATATCGCCTACTTTAGGTTTAGAAGCCGCTTCTTCCGGATAATTGCTGAAGCTGTCGACGCCAGCTACCTCGTTGGCTGCACCAATCGCGTACAAGACTTCCGTTTCGCTTGGCGCAAGAGATACCACCTTCGTTGGCGCTTTCTCAAACACCAACTCCGTACCCGTTGCATCCGTAACTTTAACCGGATAGACCGATTCCGTCGCAGCAGCCGGACTTTCGGAAGGCTGCTCGCTTTGAACAGGCGATGCCGATGCGTTGGCATTTCCCGTATTTGCATTTTCGTTCGTGTTCGCCTTATTGCCGCATGCCGCCATAAAGACCAGCATAGCTGTGAGCATTACTGCAAGAATAAATTTCGTAAACCTTTTGTTTCTCCCTGCCATTGATTCCAAGCACTCCTTCTGGTTTTTCTTAATTTGACAATAAAAAAGGCATTCCCGGCAAGGTGCCGGAAATGCCGGAAGTCCATTTTGCATACGCAAAACAGGACTAATTCCCTCATTCCAACACTCCCCTAATTCCACGTAGGTACAGCGTTCATGCAAACAGGCAGGTCTCCTGACTCGAAGCATATGGGCCAGCGTCTTCCCGGATGGATATCCAGTGACTTATGCTGACTTACAGGCCTAAACATCCCTCTCGCGAAGGCTTAGACCGCTTCTTACAGTGGCGGGTCCGTGCCGGATTTTAACCGGACTTCCCTATTAAGCTTGCAACAGCCGATCAGCTCTTGCAGCACCTGTTAGACGAATATTCAATTTCGACCAACGTAACTATACCACCCATATTCTAGAATTGTCCAGCTACTTTTCTTAGCCTTGAGCCAAGACGGATCGCGTTGCCGACAACCGATACCGAGCTGAATGCCATTGCCGTCCCCGCCATCCACGGCTGGAGCATGCCGCAGGCGGCAAAAGGAATAATGAAGGCGTTATAGATAAAAGCAAACGTCAGGTTTTGCCGGACATTGCGTACGGTCAAACGGCTGATCAGCAACGCTTCAGGCAGTGCTGTCATCCTCGGCTGCAGCAAGGTGATATGGCCTGCGGTTAATGCCGCATCCGTTCCATCCCCCATCGCAAGACCAACATCTGCCGCCGCCAAAGCCGGAGCATCATTCCAGCCGTCACCGGCCATGCCAACCTTGTAGTCCTGCTCCTTCAGCCGGTCAATCAGCTTCAGCTTATCTTCCGGCAGCATATTGGCATATACCTGCGTTGGTGTAATACCCGCCGTTTGCGCAGCACTTAATGCAGGGGCTGGATGATCTCCGGTTGCGAGCAGTACGGTTACCCCTGCTTTCCTCAGCCGGGATACGGCAGTTTTGGCGTACGGCTTGACCGTATCCAGGAAGGAAATCGCCCCAATCACCCGGTTATTGTCCGCTACATAAAGAACGGTCTCTCCCAGCTTCTGGCGCTCCTCCGCATAGCTTTGTATCGACGGGCTGCTGAAGCTCCAATGCCTGGAGGCTGCAAAGCTGGCATTACCGATTCCGATCCTCCGCTGCTCGACGAATGCCTCAACGCCTTTCCCCGTCGTGTAGGCAAAATCGACAGCCGCAGGCGGTACAAGCCCGGCTTGCATCGCATCGGCACGGATGGCGATGGCTAATGGATGGGTAGAATTCGCTTCAACGGCAGCGGCAAGCCTCATTAGTCCTTGTTTGCTTCCAAGCGTGGTATGGACGCTGCTCACTTTCGGCTTTCCTTCGGTTAAGGTGCCGGTTTTATCAAGTACAAGCATGTTAAGCTGGGCTAACCTTTCGAGTGCACCCGCTTCTTTCACCACGATACCTCTCTTGGCCAAACGGCCCGATGCAACAACGAGAGATATTGGAGTTGCCAATCCCAACGCGCATGGACAAGCCGCCAGTACAACAGCAACGCCGCAGCGAAAAGCTGTCGTCCAATTGCCCGGATCCGCTATGGTGACCCATATCACAAATGTACCCAGCGCAAGAAAAAGCATAGCCGGAACAAACCATGCGGATACCGTGTCGACCTGCCTCTGAATCACTGACTTTGACCGCTGTGCCTGCCTGACCAAATCCACGATTCGGCTCAGCATGGTGGCATAACCGGCTGCTGTTGTGCGAATGCGCAAAGCGCCGCTCTCATTTTTTGTGCCCGCCCACACCTGATCACCGGAGCGCTTGGCAAGAGGCACGCTTTCCCCTGTCAGCAAGGACTCGTCTACTTCGGAATCACCGCTTGCGATGATGCCGTCAACGGGAATGATTTGCCCGGCTTGTACGATGACATAATCGTTCTCGCGTACAAACTCCGTTTTGATCTCCATTTCCACGCCGGCCCGCTCCACCTGGACAACCGTATTCAGCAGCTTGCTGTAGCCCGATGCATCTTGCTGTGCCCTTGAAGTAACCGAGGCCTCAATAAACTTGCCCAGCAGTACGGCCGTTATAACAACTGCTGACGTCTCGAAATATAAGGGAACCTCGTGCGCATATAAAGCGGTACGGTCCGCATTAAAGACAAGAAAATGACTATACAGGTAGGCTGCAGAGGTTCCGGTTGCCACCAGCACATCCATGTTGGTTGCACGTGACCGAATCGCATGATAAGCCCCGATATAGAATGGCAAGCCAATGACAAACTGGATAATCGTCGCTAGTCCAAGCTGAAGCCAGGGATTAGTCAGAATTGCCGGAAGGTCAATCTGGGCAAAAGGAGCCAAATGCTGCACCATAGCCGTAAGCAGCGGGGCTGTCAATAATAACGAGACTATAAGTCTCAGCCGTAGCCGGCTTCGCTCTTTTTCAAAGCCTTCCTTCGCATTTTCCGGCAGATCCGCCTTAAAGCCCAGCTTGCCGATCTGCTCCATAATGGCCGATGGCTGGATCGTCCCCGGCATATATTGCACCCAAGCTGTACGCGCCGAATAGCTGACGGCTACCGCTTCAACGCCAGGCATTTTGCCGACACTCTTCTCTATTCTGGCCGCACAAGCGGTACAGCTCATCCCCTGCACGGATAAATCTATCGTAATCCCTTTATCATCCATTCGCATCACCCGCCTTCCGCTTGTCCATTTGCTGCCATCGAACAAGCTCCTGCGTTAATTTATATGACTCGAATGGGATGACCATGCTTAAAACCTTGGCATAAAAAAAAGCGTGCCATGGAGGCACTTTCCTCCATTAAGCACGCTTTATCCTTATTTGCCGTATGCGACCTCGCCGTTCCAAGCAAGCATGCCGCCTGTCATATTGGTAACGTTGTAGCCTTGCGCATGAAGGAAGTCACAAGCTCGTCCGCTGCGTCCGCCGCTGCGGCAGACCAGAATAAGCGCTTCTTCCTTCGGCAGCTCTTCATAACGCTCCCCGAACTGCGAGAGCGGCAGGCTGACCGCTTCCCCGATATGTCCCGCTTCCCATTCATCGTCTTCACGCACATCAATGAGGTGCAACTTCTCGCCGTTCTTCAGGCGCTCTTCTACTTCTGCTGGTGTAATCTCTGGATACACTTCATTCCACTCCTTCGAATTTCTTCAGGATCTTCGACTCATATTGCTGAAAAACCGGTGATTGCTGCAGCCCGCGGGCATCCATGAGCATTTTGTATCTCAGCTCTTTCTCGGTCAGCTTCTTCTTGAGGACAGCTTGTTCATCCGGATTCTGGCATAGGCGAATCATATCGCGGAGGCTGACGATTTCCTTCTTCACAACCATCTCTTCCGGGATCATTCCGGCGTTGCTTAGAAGCTTGTAGGCGACCCGAAGCTCCTCCGGTACATGCGAGTTATCCTCCAGCTCAAGCGGCTGGCCTTTTCCTTGCAGGTTATCGAACTCACCCTTTGCCATCGCTTCCTGGATGCGCTGTTCCACTAATGAGGACATGTATTCCACGCCTGATCCCGCCTCTCTGTCATAACCTATAAGTCCGCACGGCTTTCTCTAAGAATTGTAACGAAAAAGAAGCCTCCCGGCAATCAGAAGCTTCTCTCTCTTCTTGTTATTAAATTCGGACAGCCGTACCGCTTACGGCAACCATCAGCATACCGTCGCGCACAACCTCGTAGTCAATGTCGATGCCAACAATGGCATTTGCCCCAAGCCGGGAAGCCTGATTTTTCATTTCGGCAAAAGCAACATCTCTTGCTTCCTTCAGCTTGCTCTCGTAAGCGCCGGAACGTCCGCCCACAATATCTGTAATGGAGGCGAAAAAGTCGCGGACAACGTTGGCCCCCATAATCGCTTCGCCCGTTACAATTCCTGAATACTCGACAATCGGATGTCCTTCAATCGTTGCTGTTGTTGTTACTAACATGATAGTTACCCCCTCCCGGAAATATTGAAACAGATTATAAAAAGTGATACGTCACAACTCTAATAAACGTTTCATTTAGCACCAAACTAAAAGGAGCAGACTATGGCCGAATTTCCTCCAACTGAACATCTCTCACATCGCCTGTATCTGCAGTCACAATGACGCGGACCCGTACGCCAAACTCCGACCCCGCTCCTCTAAGCCACAACCTGAACCGCTCTTCGGAATTCGAGCCAGCCGCAGCAAAACGTCCCTCATATTTGTAGTCGATGATATCGGCATCCGGATATTGGTTAGCCGCTTCCTGCATCGCTACCCTGCCGTACTTGGCGTAGGAAGGTTCTGCGTGCACAGCCGAAGGAGCTGCAAATCCCATAAAGGCGACTAAAATCATATAGATCAATGGTGTTCTTATCATGTTTGCCATTAAGCCACCTCGCATTCCACATTTTCACGTCCGTCTCCTGTTAGTGTGGCTGTACAAAGGGGCAAGCATACATGACTCACACCGGCTCCAGCATGGGGGCGTACATCATAACGGCTTCGTTGCCTGTGATAAACTCCTCGCCTAGCAAACCGCCTTCCTCCAGCTCATATTTCCGGCGATAGATCGCATTGCTTCGTACATAACCGCCCCATGGCTTAAGTTCAATCCGGTGGTCCTTCTCAACGACCTCATACCGGTATTTCACCGGCAAGGATGAGCGCCATTCCCCGACCAGCTTATCTTCCGTCAGCCCCACCACTAATTGATAAGGCTCGCCGGTTGGATTATGAATCTGAAGATCCAGATAATTATAGGCACAGGTTGCACCGCTCCCGAAAGGCTGTGTACGTCCTGCATCCGGAAACACATCATAGCTGTGGCGATGCCGTTCCATAACCTGCAGCGGCGTATGCAGCGTCATCCAGTAGATCAGATTGGACATCTGGCACAATCCTCCGCCCACTCCCGATTTGTAGCCGCCATAAAATAAAACCATGCCGTCTACATACCCTTTCCGCCTCGTGGGTTTGCCAATCGCACGCCAATAGGAGAAGGTTTCACCGGGCATCAGGACGATGCCGTTCAGCTTTGCTGCCGCGAGGCGCAAATTCATTACCTTATTCGTCTGCAGCCACATCTCCACGTTCCGCAGCGGTCTCATCAATGGGGTTGCATGCGTAAAAACAACATAAGGCAATGAAAGCTCCTTGTTTATCCGTGCCAGCTTGCTTTTGCTGAACAGCCATTTAACCCGCCTTTTATTCGTAAACCACCATTTCCCTGCCATCAGGCGCAGGTATGAGCGTTTGATCGGACGATGACGCATAAGATTGTTCAACTTCCCTTTCTCCCTTCACAGAATTCCAAATTTGTTCAGAGGCCATATCCGGTACACGGCTTTTCCTTCAATGCTGGAGAAGGCGATCGGCCCAATGGTCCGGCTGTCCGCGCTATGCTCCCGGTTGTCTCCCAGAACAAACAACTGCCTAGGGGCAACCGTGTACGGGAATTGCATCCCGAGCGGCATAGTCATTCCTTCCGCGTAAGGCTCCGATAGCAGCTGTCCGTTCAAATACACTTCTCCATCCCGGACATCAAGAACATCGCCGGGCAGGCCAATTACTCTTTTTACTAGGCGCAAGGGGCTTTCCGGTCCATGGATAATCACGATATCTCCATGCTCCGGCTGATTGAAGCGGTAGGACCATTTGTCCTCGATCAGGCGCTGGCCTTCTGCAAGCGTTTTTTGCATCGAGATATTATGTACTTCCGCTTGTGCGTAAACATAGTTTTGGAACAACAAAGCGATAACGGTGGCGGCTATAATCGAGATCAGCCACTCTCTCAGCTCCCTCAGCACCTTGGTCTTTCTGGTTAGTTGCATATCCATTCCCTTGCACCCCTTGAAGAAATAGGAATTCAACATAACCAACACCTATAACGTCAACGCCCGGAAGAAAGTTACCTGGGCCGCAAAAATATCCGTGACAGGTGTAAGGCATGTCTTATAAAGTAGATTTATATGAGGGAGGTAGCAAGAATGGAACCATCAACACGGTCACAGCGACTACTTTTTATGACGGTAACGTTATTGTTCTGGATTTCGATGTATACGTACGTGCCGACATTGTCGCCCTATCTGAGCACCAGGGGACTGTCGCTTGACCTGATCGGGATTGTGCTTGGAAGCTACGGATTCGTCCAATTGTTAATCCGTTTTCCGCTTGGGATGCTGTCAGACCGGTGGGGAAAAAGAAAGCCGTTTATCCTTCTCGGCATGCTCGCTGCCAGTATCAGCTGTCTCTTGTTCATCATTCCGGGAAGCTGGTTATGGCCTCTGGCTGGCCGTGCGATGGCCGGGTTATGCGCGTCGACCTGGGTCGCTTTTACGGTCATGTATGCGAATTATTTTGCGGCTGAGGATGCGACTAAAGCAATGGGAAATATCAGTGTGATGACCGTATCCGGCCAGATGATCGGCATGCTGTTAAGCGGCTGGATGTCGGATGGAATTGGAGCGGATGCTCCGTTTGTGCTGGGGGCGGTGATCGGAGGAATTGGCCTCTTGCTTGCGCTTGTTATTCACGAACCGGCCAAACCGCTTCATGAGCGGAGCGGCATATCGTTCTCCATGATTCAAAGCGTAATCCGCACGAAGCTGCTATTGCAGGTGGCCCTGCTGTCTTTGCTGGCCCATTGCGTGCTGTTTATTACGATGTTCGGGTTTACGCCGTTAAAAGCGGAGGCCATGGGCAGCAGCGGACTCGAGCTTACTCTGCTCGTATTTGCCTTTATGGCGCCTCATGCCCTCGCTTCCATGTTTACGGCAAGCTGGTTTGCTCCACGCTTCGGGAACTGGACAACGATTGGCGTAGGCTTTATCCTGAGCGCCATCTGTACCGTCTCGATCTGCTATGTGCATTCCATCTGGATTCTCATGCTTACGCAAGTGGTAAACGGCTTCGCTCAGGGGCTGCATATCCCTCTGCTTCTTGGTCTTGCCATCCGGGACGTGGATCCTCCCGGCCGGGCTACCGCCATGGGATTGTACCAGGCGGTATATGCGGCAGGAATGTTCGCTGGGCCGTTCCTAGCAGGCTGGCTGAACGAAGGCTGGGGATTAAACAGCGGGTTCGCGCTTGGCGGTGTATTTGGCTTCATCGCCGCCGTGTTATGTCTGGTCTACTACAGCTCTGACCGGAAAAGAGCGAAACAATTAAGGTGATTAATTATTAATTCACTTAATTAATAAAAGCAAGACTGCAGCAGCGGCAGCTGCCAGGATGATGAGAACATCCTCCCTGCCGAACCGCAGCCGGAGGCCCTGCGTTGGCTTTGCTAAAGGATGGCCGATCCCGCGTGCTTCCAGCGCATCGGCCATTTGCTCCGCCATACGCAGGATGGAACGGATGTAGGGCACCATCGCGGGCAGCAGCATCCGAAACGGAAGCGAGCCAACAGGTGTTGTTGCCTTGCCGCGCGCATGGGCAATCTTGACGTAACGTCCCCATTCCCCTGCGAGCAGCGGAATAAAGCGGAAGATTAAGGTAACCGTTAGAGCGACGGACATCACCGGTACTTTAAAACGGTTCAGCCAGCCGAAGGTTTGCTCCAGGCTGCGCTGGACGCGCAGCGGCGTCACAAGCGCCATAAGCGGCAAGCCAAGCATCATGACGAGTATAAGGCCGCTGAAGCGCTGAATGGTTTGCAGCGCCGGATCCCAGTCAAAAGAGAACGGACTCAGATGCAAACCCGCAATAAAAGCAATAATGGCTGTCATGATCACGTAGGCCCGGATGGCTTTCATCCAGGGCCTTATTTGTGCCCGCAGCGGGATGAACACCGCCAGTGATATTGCGGCTCCGACGGCAAGCCCCGCCCAGCTGTGCTGGAGCAGGATGGTTGTGGCGAGCAGCAAGTACGCGGCGATAAGCGCCCGCGGATCAAACCGCGAAGCGAGCCGGCGGTTTGAATTTGGAGCCGCGGCGGGCGCAGCTTGCGGCTCCCGGGCCGCTGCAGCAGCTGCTGAGGTTTGTGCAGCTGCTGCAGCGGCGGCTTGCAAGGACGGGCGTTCCGCCGTCCTTGAGCCGTTGGCGGCGCGCTGCGCCGCCAACAGCGCCGCGAGCTCGCGCGGCGCCGGCCAAGGCGCGCCGCTTGGCGAAGCCGGCGGCGCAAAGCCTGCCGCGCGCAGCTGCGCCAGCGCGCGCTGCGCCTGCGCGCGCTGCGCCTGCGGCGCGGCGGCCTCGTGGGCGTGTGTCTCCGCCCACGAGGCCGCGGGAGCCGCTTCGCGGACGGTGCCGCCGGCGATCACGGCGACTTCGTCCGCGAGCGGCAGCAGCGCGTCGAGGTCGTGCGTTGCTACGACCGCTCCGCGCCCCGCCGCCCTGTGCGCGTCCAGGATCGCGCACAAGCGGCGGATGCCGTCGGCGTCTAACCCCGCCGTCGGCTCGTCGAGCAGCAGCCATTCCGGCTCGCATGCCAAGAGGCATGCCATGGCAAGCCTTCGCTGCTGCCCGCCGCTAAGCGTCCAGGGATCGCGCTCCAGCAGCTCCGATGGCAACCCTGCCTGCTCCATCGCATCCGCGATCCTTCTCTCCCTTTCCTCTGCTCCTGCGGAATAGGGTCTTAAAGAATATTCGAACTCTTCCTTAACCGTTGAAGCAAACCATTGCGATTCCGATTGCTGCAAAGCAATGCCGGTATTCATCACTATCGTCTTGTTTAACCTTTGCTTTTTCCCCCCGCTTTGCCAGAGCGGTTCACTTCCTTGATCGATCTGCCCGCCAGACAAGCGTCTTAATCCGGCTAATGTCTCCAGTAAGGTTGATTTGCCCGAACCGTTATGACCAATCAGCAAGGTAACAGCTCCTTTGCGGAAGGTAAGATTAATACCGCTAAGCAGCTCCTTCTCCGGTTCGTTAGGAGCAGCAACTGCTACCTGCTTCAGCTTCCAATCCCCTGTCATAGCGGCGTCACCGCCTTAGCCAGCATCTCCGGAGTCATAGGGATCGGTCGCAGGTTTACTCCCAGCGCCTCAAGCTCCCATGCGGTCTGAATTACATAAGGGGCCGTAAAGCCAAGCTCTTCACAAGGACTAAGGCCGCTCATAACCTGCCGTTCAAACAGCTTTTCGGCTTCTCCGTCAAAACGCAGCTCTCCTTGCTCCAAAGCCACAACGCGGTCGCCAGGGGCAAGCTCCTCCAGCTTCTGCGTAATCCAAATGACGGTTACTCCGCCGTTGTTCAGCTCCCTTACCTTATCCATTACATGAATACAGGCTTCCGGGTCAAGCATGGCGGTCACTTCATCAAGAATCAGCATCGGCGACTGCACCGCCAGACATCCCGCAATAGCTGTCAGCTGCTTTTGCCCGCCGGATAAAGTCTCTACAGGCTGATGCATCCGTGCATGAAGACCGGTCTGACGAAGAGCATTTTCAGCTATACCGGCAATTCGCATTCCTTCTACACCATGCTGCTCCAGCATCATCACCACGTCTTCCCACGGCGTTGATCCAACCATAGAAGCGTCAGGCTGCTGCAACACGATCGGAACCTGCCCCGTCACGAATCGGGACTGGTCTTTGTAAAACTTGCCTTCCGCATGCCATGCACCAAACCCGGCGATGAGCCTGGCCAGCGTGCTTTTCCCGCTTCCATTACGTCCTATCAGGTTCATCCATTCCCCTTCCGCAATGGATATTGAGATATCCTTGAGCAGATAAGGCTGGACTTTCATTTGCTCCCCATATGTAAGCGGCTTAACCGACACATTGGTCAGCTCAGCCAAATATTTTTCCGAAAACATGGTTTCAACCTCTTCCCCAAATGATAAAGCTGTGCTAAAATCCGATTTGTTAACCTAATTAGAATATATACGGTTAACAATTGAAACGCAATAACAAAAGGAGTCGATTCCCCTATGCGCACAAGCAGTTCTATTCGAAGCACCGTATTTATCGCCCTATTCGCAGCCTTATTTATTGTTATGAGCGCCATCCAGATTAAAGTTGGTTCGTATGTGCCTATTACCCTCCAGACGCTCGCCGTAACGCTGGCAGGAGCTATCCTGGGTCCTCGCAAGAGCTTTATATCGCTAGTAATCGTCATCGCCTTGACCGCGACCGGCCTTCCTCTCTTAAGCGGCAGAGGCGGACTCGAGACGTTAACCGGTCATACGGGCGGATTTATATTCGCTTTCCCATTCTGTGCTTTGCTTGTCGGCTTTGCGACCCAAGCGCTCTTCCGCAGCGAAGCTCTCATGCGCAACCGCATTGTCGCGTTTATCGCTCTATTTATTGTTTTCGAGCTGTTTGGCTCGTTCCTTGCTTATGTGCCTGGTGTACCTTGGCTCATGCATGTCACTGGCCTTGACTTTGGCAAAGCAATGGCAGCCGGCTGCTATCCGTATCTTCCGGGAGACGCGATCAAATCCATTGTTGCCGCCGTTATCGTGTTGTCTCTCAAACCATACATTCTAAGAATTCAATCGTCAATCCTTCCATCCAAGGACGACAACAACCCTATTCATACAACCGCGTAATCTATAGTTTTACTCATATCCTTAATCAAAGGACAGCTATTGCTGTCCTTTTTGCATGCTTATGCATGACAGCATGTTTTAACCATCCTGTCGATGATATAATAATTGAGTTGCGGCGTAATCCAAACCGATCGCAGAACTTTATTTTCCATCCATACAAAGATACGAGGTGATGGCCATGCTGGCCGCTTTAATCCTGATTGGCGTGATCGCTATGCTCATTGCTGCGACGATTCTCGTCCTGCGTTTTTACCCTGCATTTGGGGGCAGACCAAGCGAGGAAACGCGAACGCGCATGTTGCGTTCCTCTCAATACAAGAAAGGTAAGTTTGTAAATCTTATACCAACTTCAATGGATATGTCGATGCGTGACTATCTGTCGATACTAGGCGAATTCGTTAAAGGAACGCCGGGCGCCAAGCCGGAAAAGGCACTGGCGGCTGAGCCTGTCGATCCTCGGTCACAGCAGTCCCCTCACCTAGCCAAGGTCTCGTGGTTTGGTCACTCGGCGCTGCTTCTCGAGCTGGACGGAAAGCGGCTTCTCTTTGATCCGATGCTCGGACGGTCTCCTTCCCCGTTCTCCTGGGCAGGGGGCAAGAGATTTAGCGACAAGCCGCCCATCGAGATTGAGGATCTGCCTGCCATTGATGCCGTACTCTTCTCTCATGACCACTATGATCATTTAGACTATAGTTCGATTATGCGTCTAAAAGAAAAGGTTGGCCATTTTTTTGTTCCGCTTGGCGTTGGTGCTCATCTGGAACGCTGGGGCGTTGCCCCCGACCGGATCGAAGAGTTTGATTGGTGGGACGAAATCGTCTGGGAAAAGCTTGTATTGGCGTGTACGCCGGCCCGCCACTTTTCTGGCCGTGGCCTAATGGACCGTAATCGTACGCTTTGGTGCTCCTGGGTCATACTTGGACGAGAGACTCGGATTTTTTTCAGCGGAGACAGCGGATATGGGCCTCACTTTAAGCAAATTGGAGACAAGTATGGACCATTTGACCTGACGCTGATGGAATGCGGACAATACGACAAGCGCTGGGCGGCTATTCACATGATGCCGGAAGAGACGGTGCAGGCTCATCTGGACGTCAAAGGCAAAGTCATGATCCCGATTCACTGGGCTGCTTTCAAGCTGGCGCTCCACGATTGGCGAGACCCGGTAGAACGCGCCGTGCATAAGGCTAAGGAATTGCAAGTGAAGATCGCCACTCCGCGCATTGGTGAGTCTGTCGTCATCGGAGTGGACACATTCCCTACATCCGAATGGTGGCGCGAGTAACTAATTGTATACATAACAAAAGCAGACCCGGAGGTCTGCTTTTTGTTTATTCCTATCTTACAGCGACAAACGATAGATTTCCACAACATCTTCCTTCTTCAGCTTGCGGAAGTTGCCTCGTGTTCCGCTGCCGGTTGTTTTCTCCGCCATTTCTTCCAGTCTGCTGTCGTCGATATTATAATCCGCGAGTCGCGAAGGAGCGCCGATGGAGCTCCAGAACTCACGCAGCTTGGCAATGCCTTCGCGTGCTACCTCAATATCTTCACGGCCTTCGGCTTTCACTCCGAATACATTTACCGCGAATTGCTTGAAGCGGCCAACGTTATCTTCAATCACATAGTTCATCCAGTTCGGGAACAGGATCGCCAGACCGCCGCCATGCGGGATATCGTATACTGCCGACACCGCGTGCTCCATATCATGGTTCGCCCAGTCGCCGATGACCCCCATCGATAACGTTCCGTTAAGCGCCATTGTGCCGCAGTACAGAATCGTCTCGCGAAGCTTCACGTTCGTCAGATCATTCACCAGGCTCGGGGCCGTAGCAATGACTGTACGAAGAATCGTTTCACAGAAGCCGTCCTGAACCGGCGTATTCGCATCATGATGGAAATACTGCTCGATCACGTGCGCCATCATATCGACCATACCGTAGACGGTATGATCCTTGGGCGCACTTGCCGTAAATACAGGATCGAGAATGGAGAAGGTCGGATAAGCCAGCACGTTGCCCCAGCCATGCTTCTCCAGCGTCTCTTCATTCGTAATTACCGAACCGGAGTTCATCTCCGAACCTGTAGCAGCCAGTGTCAGGATCGTACCAAGCGGCAAAGCTGCTTCAGGCTTTGCCTTGCGGCTGACGATATCCCAGAAGTTCCCTTCGTATTTCGCCGCGATAATAATCGCTTTGGCGCAGTCAATCGTGCTGCCGCCGCCAACCGCTAGTACCCAGTCGATAGATTCGGAACGGCACAGATCAGCGCCCCGGTGGACGGTAGAGAGACGAGGGTTGGGCTCAACCCCGCTCAATTCTGTCACCGTGCAGCCAGCTTCATTCAGCTTCTCAAGGACTTGCTCGTACAGTCCGTTACGCTTAATGCTTCCTCCGCCATAAACAAGCAGAACGCGTTTGCCCAGCTTGTCCGCTTCTACAGGAAGCTGCTTTAGCTGTCCTTCCCCAAAGTGAAGACGGGTAGGATTATAGTATGTAAATGGATACATATCAGATCACTCCTATTGTTTGATAAAAAAGAGAAAACCCCTATCGCGGTCACTCAAAGATGAGCGACCGCGGTTAGAGGTTGGTTTATTTTAGTCGCATTCTGCCGGCGGTTCTACCGTAGCGTCTTCGACATTGATTTTCTCGGATACGGTGTCGCGGACAATCGAAATAACCAGCTGCAGCAAATAGTTGATATCAGACTGGCTTTGCTGGAACTCCGATACAATCGGAATGCCATCCAGTTCATCCTGCAGTACTTCCATTTCCCCTTCGATCTTTTTAACCATTTGTTCGTTTTTGAAAGTCGTTTCGAACGCAACGACTTCCTTTTGCTTCTTCTTGATCATCGAGATCAGCGATTGAACGCGGTCATTGCCTTGAATCTGCTTCTCGGCGCGGCGGTATTGCTGTACTTCCTCGGAAGTAAAGATCAGACCGGCCAATTCCTGCGCTTTTTTCATAATATCTTCCCGGACAAGCAGGTCGCGGGTATTGAATTTCGGAATATCACAACCGTGGCCATGCTCATGATCGTGATTGTGGTGCGTATTAACTGCAGTCTGTTGTTCGGACATCTATCATCTCTCCCACTAATTTGAGTCGCTTCTAGGATACATTGCTGGCGGAGTTCGCGAGCGGTTCTGCTTTAATATACCATGTTTTTGCTTCTGTTACACGAACATGTACAAATTGTCCAATCCATTCTTTAGGACCTTCCAGATGAACCAGCTTATTTGTACGGGTCCTGCCGGCCAAAATCGTCGAATTGTTCTTGCTCTCGCCTTCTACGAGCACCTCGACAATCTCGCCTTCCATCCGTTCATTGCTGTTTCGGCCAAGCTCCGCCATCAGTTCATTCAGCCTTTGCAGACGTTTCTTCTTCACTTCCAGAGGCACGTTATCCTCCATGTCTGCCGCCGGCGTTCCTTCACGAGGTGAATAAATGAACGTATAGGCAAAATCAAACCCTACCTTACGGACTAACGTCATCGTTTCTTCAAACTGCTCGTCCGTCTCTCCCGGGAAACCAACAATAATATCGGTGGAAAGAGAAACGTTCGGAATTGCCCGTTTGATTTTCGCTGCAAGCTCGAGATACTGCTCCCGGGTATACTTACGGCTCATCCGTTTCAGCACTTCCGTACTGCCTGACTGAACCGGCAGGTGGATATGCTCGACCAGATTGCCTCCCTGCGCGAGCACGTCGATCAGATGATCGTCGAAATCTCTCGGATGGCTGGTCGTAAACCGTATCCTTGGAAGATCTATCTTCGAGATTTCATGCATCAGATCTCCAAACCGGTATTCGATATCTTCGAAATCCTTCCCGTAGGCATTTACATTTTGGCCCAGCAGCGTAATCTCTTTGAACCCTTGGCGCGCCAGTTCGCGAACCTCGGCAATGACATCCTCCGGACGCCGGCTCCGCTCTTTGCCCCTTGTATAAGGTACGATGCAGTACGTGCAGAACTTGTCGCAGCCGTACATGATGTTGACCCAAGCACGCATGCCATCCCGCTTCTTCGGCATATTTTCAATAATGTCGCCTTCTTTGGACCAGACCTCAACAACCATCTCTTTGCTGAAATATGCATTTTGCAGTAAATGAGGCAGGCGATGAATGTTATGAGTTCCAAAGATCATATCGACAAAAGCATGCTTTTGCAGGATTTTGCCCACGACGGACTCTTCCTGCGACATGCAGCCGCATACGCCAAGCAGCAGACCCGGCTTTTGCAGCTTTAACGTTTTGAGATGGCCGAGCTCTCCAAACACCTTATCTTCGGCATTTTCCCGAATGGCACAAGTATTGAGAAGAATAACATCTGCCTGCTTGCGGTCTTCCGTTGCGGTATATCCCATCTCCTCGAACATGCCCTTCATCACTTCCGAGTCATGCTCGTTCATCTGGCAGCCGTAGGTTTGTATTAAGTAAAATTTCCCTTTGCCGAGTGTGTACAGTTCTTCCGGAATCGAGAAATCATAATGAACCGCGATGTCTTCCTTGCCGCGTTTCTTTTCTTCTTTATAGTTTGGAGTGGAATTAATCTGTATGTTTCGGCCTTTAATGCGATAGGTCGTTATCCCGTCTTCCCTGCTTAGCACTTTAGCATCCGAGAAGTCAAAGTATTTGGAGTAGTCTTTAACCTTGCCGGATTGCGGGTTCCCCTTTGACATGGTTGTTCACACTTCCCTCTACATGAAATATTGCCCAATACAAAATTATAGCATAACTTCAGGAAGGATATCCACGTGTCACCTATATGCAAAAAAGGCTGACAGCAGTATGAAACTGCATATCAGCCTTTTGGCTAACCTATGTTTTATTCAATGATTTCAGCGGTATCGCCATTCTTGATGCCGGCTGCATTCGCTTCATCTGTATCAATATGCATATCCAGCGCAAAGTCCGGAGACACGCGTGCAATGACCTGCTCGAAGACAACGCCGCGATCACCTTGGAAGCGGACCTTCAGAAGCTGCTTGTCCGCAATTCCCCACTTGTCTGCATCACTTGTATGGAAGTGAATGTGACGGGCAGCAACAATTACGCCTTCTTCAATCGTTACTTCGCCTGCAGGACCTTTGAGCGTAATTCCGGCAGAGCCTTTAATATTTCCGGATTCTCTTACCGGCGGGTTAATGCCCAGAGAGAATGCATCCGTACGCGATACTTCAAGCTGCGAGGCCGAACGTACAGGACCCAGAATTCTTACTTTAGGGAAAGAACCTTTTGGTCCGATGACGGCAACCGTCTCATTTGCCGCATATTGACCAGGCTGCGAGAGAGGTTTGGCAACCGTCAGTTCGCTGCCTTCTCCAAACAATATAGCGACATGCTCCGCAGAGAGATGAATATGTCTTGCCGATACGCCTACGGGCACTACTTTTTGTTCCATTTGTTTCTACTCCTTTGTATCCATTCCATAATGAAAAGCATACGGCGAATTGGGTAAATTGCCGTATGCTCATCATACACTTATTTAAATTCAGCTACAAGCTTATTGAAGTGTTCTTGCGACAGGGTAAGATCCTGCTTCGCAAGGGCTTCTGTACCGAATCCGCTGATCATGTCCTCATACGACTTACGCTGCGTATTCTGGTAGATCAGACCCGTCAGCATGCCGTTTGTTTCCATAATTTTATTCATCGCCGCAATACGGTTCGCTGGATCGTAATCCGGGAACTGCTCCAAATTCACGATATTTTCTTTGAACCAGTCGTACGTATTGATTTTGTTGAAGGTTACGCATGGGCTGAACACGTTGATCAGCGAGAAGCCTTCATGCTTAATACCAGCCTCAATCAATGCCGTCAGCTGCTTCAAATCGCTCGAGAACGATTGGGCCACAAAAGTAGCCCCTGCGGACATGGCGATCTCAAGCGGCGACAATGTCGACTCGATCGAGCCTTCCGGTGTTGATTTAGTTTTGAAGCCTTCCGCGCTGCGCGGTGAAGTCTGGCCTTTGGTCAGACCGTAGATCTGGTTATCCATGACGATATACGTAATGTTAAGATTACGCCGGATGGCATGAACCGTATGGCCCATACCAATCGCGAAGCCGTCACCGTCACCACCCGATGCGATAACAGTCAGTTCGCGGTTCGCAAGCTTAACGCCTTGCGCGATGGGCAATGCGCGGCCGTGAATCCCGTGAAGGCCGTATGCGTTGATATAGCCGGAAATACGGCCGGAGCAGCCGATACCGGAAATAACCGCAAGGTCTTCCGGCTCAAGATCAACGTTAGCCGCAGCGCGTTGAATAGCGGCCTGGATGGAGAAGTCTCCGCAGCCCGGGCACCAGTTCGGCTTCACATTATTTCGAAACTCTTTAAAAGTTGCCATAATTAGTCCAACTCCTTGCACGCTTTATAAACTTCAGATGGCAGGAACGGATTGCCGTCATATTTCAGCAGATTGCGGATCTTCTCCGCGAAGCCCGCATTCATTTTGATCTGGCCAGCAAGCTGTGCTGTAGCGTTATTCTCGATAACAACGACTTTTTTCGCTTGCTGCAAATGAGGAATTAATTGCTCCGTCGGGAATGGATGAATCTGACGGATCGTAATATGGTTCGTTGTGATACCGTCGTTTGCCAGCCATTCACGGGCTTGATCGATCGTGCCGCCTGTCGATCCCATGCCGATGATGAGAAGATCAGGCGTCTCGTTAGGCGCATCAACGCGCAGGCCTTCGCGGATGAATAGACCGTCAAGCTTATGCAGACGCTTATCCATCATTTTCAGACGGTTAATTGCACTTTCCGAAGGACGTCCTACCTCGTCATGCTCCACGCCCGTCACATGATGAATGCCATTTTTAGCGCCAGGCAGTATACGAGGCGATACGCCGTCTTCCGTAAGCTCATAACGTTTGAACAGCTGATGCTGCTCAAGTTCTGGACCTTCCTGAACGAGCTTGCCTCGGTTAATCTGGATCGAATTGTAATCAAACGGCTCACAGGACTGTTTGCCAAGAGACAATTGAAGATCCGTCATGACAATAACCGGTACTTGATACTGCTCAGCCAGATTGAAGGCTTCGATCATATCGTAGAAGCAATCCTCAATAGACGCAGGCGCGATAACGATCTTTGGAATCTCGCCATGTGTACCGTAGACCATTGCGTTAAGGTCAGATTGCTCCTGCTTTGTCGGCAAACCAGTAGAAGGACCGCCGCGCTGCGTATCTACGATAACAAGCGGAGTCTCCGTCATGCCGGCGAGGCCAATGGCCTCCATCATAAGCGACAAGCCTGGACCTGCCGAAGCCGTCATCGTCCGTACACCCGCATAGTTAGCACCAATAGCCATTGTAACCGCCGCAATCTCGTCTTCCGTCTGAACGACAGTGCCGCCAAGCGCAGGGAGCTTCTTAATAAGATATTCCATGATCTCAGAAGCGGGAGTAATCGGGTAAGCCGACATCAGGCGGCAGCCTGCAGCCACACATCCAAGTCCGATTGCTTCATTACCGATCATGAACAGCTTTTGCTGGCCGTCCGCATCCTCAAGCTTGAACTCATTAAGCGGTCCGCCTGCTTGCTCCAATACGAATTCAGCACCGCGTTTAACCGCCTCGATATTTTTCTCGACGATTGCCGCGCCTTTGCGACCGAACTCTTCTTCTACTGCTTTATTAAATACTTCAAGCGGCAAACCAAGCAATGCCCAGGATGCGCCGGAAGCAACCATATTCTTCATCAGGGAAGTACCGAGCTCTTCCGCCATAGCCGTAATCGGCACAGCGAACAGTCTTGCATCGATTCCTTCAGGTACAACGGGTTTAAACTTCGCATCTGCCACGATAACGCCGCCGCTGCGAAGCTCTTTAGCATTCAAATCTATACTTTCCTGGTCGAACGCCACGAGGATGTCCAGATCATCGGAGATCGCCCGGATCGGGTATGTGCTTATTCGAATTTTATTATTTGTATGTCCGCCCTTAATCCGCGACGAGAAATGACGATATCCATATAAGTAATACCCAAGCCGGTTAAGCGCCGTGGAAAAGATCCGGTCTGTACTTTCGACGCCCTCCCCTTGTTGCCCTCCGATCTTCCAAGACAATTGACTAATCAAAACGCCCATCTCCTCTTTTTGATGGCTTAAGCCGCGTACAATACTAAGGCAATATCCAACAATAATTTATATAATGAATAAACAGTCAAACCAAGTGTAAAGGTGCGGTTTGAAAATTGCAAGATGTAAACGTTTAATGAATGATAATCATTTTCGATTGTTTGTATACCATATTCAGATATGTCGCAAACCGTTTGCTACTCAGGCAGATTGGCTGCCAGAAATGTAAGCGCATTACCCGATAAGAACCGCTTTGTCTGCTCTTCGGAGTACCTCTTCAGCATCGCTTCGCGAAGCCTGTACACCTCGCCAGGATGCGTTAAGCCGTTCACATATTTGTCGATTCCGTCAAAATCTGAACCAAGCATAATATGCTGCTCACCGCCAAGTCCTCCTACATGATCAATGTGTCTTAGCACATCATCAACGGTGACCTGTTCCCCGTCCGCTACAAACCATGGGACATAGGTAATGCCTATGAGACCCTGAAGGGCGATGATTGCCCTAATCTGATCGTCGGTCAAATTCCGGGGATGATTCAGAAGCGTCTTGGCATTGGAATGCGAGGCGATAATCGTTCTGGAAGCCAGATCCGCAACATCCCAAAAAGCTCTTTCTGACAGATGAGATACATCCACCAGTATGCCCAGCTTGTCGCATTCCGTGACGAAGGTCTTCCCTTGAGCGGTCAGCCCCCCTCCACGAGGCTCCATAACGCCGTCTGCGGCCCAGTTCGCATGATTCCAGGTCAATCCAGCGGCCCGTACGCCAAGGCGGTGCAGGAGCCTTAGAATGGGTATACTGCCCTGCAGCCCGTCTACTCCTTCCAGGGACAGTAAAGCGCCGATCTTCCCCATTGCCAAACTCTCCGCCAAATCCGCTTGACTGCGGATAAGCATCATATCCGGGCAAGTCAGCACCTGCTCGTAGAAATGGTCAATACTTGCTAATATAGGCTCAATAGAACCGTTTAACTTCTCCGGTATGTATACCGCAAAGGTCTGAAGAACGGCACCCGATTCCTTTAACCGTTCATACGTCACATCCAAGAGCCCCGTTTCACTGCCCTGAAAAGTCAGATTCGGATGGACCAGAAGCTTGCTAAGTACATCACAATGAAAATCCGCTATGGAAAAGGTCATTTCGCTCGCACCACCTAAAAAGAATTGCGTAGCAATTCTTGCTTCGTAAGCATTGCTTTAACAACCATCATGAATCCAACAAAGCAAAAAACCTGTCTACTTCGTAAACAGGTTCAAATACCTGGCTCAATCCAGCTCCGTACATGAAGACCGGTGGTTAGATCTGTTACCTAGGTTCAACAATGAGCTTTATCGCTGTTCGGTCTTCTCCATCAATGACAATGTCAGTAAACGCCGGAACACAAATCAAATCCACCCCGCTCGGAGCTACGAATCCGCGAGCAATTGCTACTGCCTTGATCGCTTGATTAAGTGCACCCGCCCCGATGGCTTGCAATTCAGCGGCGCCGCGCTCACGCAAAACTCCGGCCAGCGCACCTGCAACGGAATTTGGATTGGACTTTGCTGAAACTTTTAATACTTCCATGAAAAAGGACCTCCTCGGGAATGATGGATGGATTCCACTATTTAGATAGTATTCGAGAGAGGTTAAAAAATTCCTGCTATTCCCGCAATAACTTTCACATCAATTCAGAATTGACTAAACTTTTCGAATATTCATATAACTACTGCATGAGCAGCCACTCATCTTCGGTAAGCCTGATTTTTTGAATTTTTGTTGCCTGCCCTGTTGCATCGTCAATATGAACCGATACCGCATGCAGATGCCAATCCCCTTCGTCCACCACAAACCGTGTCGGCAGCTGGGTCAAAAACTTATGAAGCACGGCATTGCGTTCCATGCCAAGCACGCCGTCACGCGGCCCGGTCATGCCCACATCCGTTATATATGCTGTCCCGCCCGGCAGAATCCGGTCATCATTCGTTTGAACATGCGTATGGGTACCTACAACGATAGAGGCATGTCCAGCCAAGTGCCAGCCCATTGCAATCTTCTCGGAGGTAGCTTCCGCATGGAAGTCGATCAGGATATTATTTGTTTTTTCTTTCGCGAGCGTAATCAAATCTTCCGCTTTCCGGAACGGGCAGTCGATCGGCGGCAGGAAAGTCCGGCCTTGCAAATTAATAATAGCTAGCTGCTTGCCGTTGGCTTTTATATGCATATAACCTTGTCCCGGTGTTCCTTCGGTGAAGTTGGCCGGACGTACAACGCGCGGTTCTTCATCTATCCATTCAAAGATGTCCTTATTGTCCCAAGTATGATTGCCCATCGTGATGCCGTGAACACCCCATTCAAAAAATTCGCGGGCAATAGCTGCCGTAATCCCACGGCCTGCTGCGGCATTCTCGCCGTTTACGATAATTATATGTGGATTGTACTTGCTCTTCAGTGCCGGAAGGACCTGCTTTAATGCTTTGCGTCCTACACTGCCTACGATATCACCAATAAATAATACGTTCACTCCGCCACTCCTTTATTATGCAAAAAAAGTGGCTGACAAGCAGCCACTTTTCGTTCTTGCTATTTGCTTGTGATCTACTTCGCATATTCAACTGCACGGGTCTCACGAATAACCGTAACTTTAATATGTCCCGGATAATCGAGTTCACTCTCGATCTTCTTCGTAATATCGCGTGCAAGCCGGAATGCTTCCGTATCGTCAATCTTCTCAGGCTGAACCATAACACGGACTTCGCGTCCTGCTTGAATAGCGAAAGACTTCTCAACGCCGTCGAACGACTCCGAAATGTCTTCCAGCTTCTCCAGACGTTTAATGTACGTTTCAAGCGTCTCGCGACGTGCGCCAGGGCGTGCGGCAGACAAAGCGTCTGCTGCTCCTACGAGCATCGCGATAACAGAAGTTGCTTCAACGTCTCCATGGTGGGAAGCGATACTGTTGATCACAACAGGATGCTCCTTGTACTTCTTCGCCAGCTCTACGCCGATCTCAACATGGGAGCCCTCAACCTCGTGGTCAAGCGCCTTGCCGATATCGTGCAGAAGGCCCGCGCGCTTAGCAAGCGTAATATCCTCGCCAAGCTCTGCAGCCATAAGGCCGGTCAAATAAGCAACCTCCATCGAGTGCTTCAGCACGTTCTGACCATAGCTTGTCCGGTACTTAAGACGTCCCAGAATTTTAATCAAGTCAGGGTGCAAACCGTGAACCCCAACCTCGAAAGTAGCCTGCTCACCGTATTCACGGATCCGCTCATCCACTTCCTTGCGGGACTTCTCGACCATTTCTTCAATGCGAGCCGGATGAATACGACCATCTGCAACAAGCTTCTCAAGTGAAGTACGAGCAATTTCACGTCTAATCGGGTCAAAGCCAGACAGAATGACCGCTTCCGGTGTATCGTCGATAATCAAATCGATACCAGTCAATGTTTCGAGTGCACGGATATTACGGCCCTCACGTCCAATTATGCGGCCTTTCATTTCTTCGTTAGGCAGCGTTACGACTGATACAGTCGTCTCTGCTACGTGATCCGCCGCACAACGTTGAATAGCGAGTGAAATAATGTCCCGCGCCTTTCGATCGGCTTCTTCTTTCGCTTGCTGCTCGATCTCTTTGATCATCTGTGCTGTTTCGTGACGCACTTCCTGCTCCACATTCGACAAAATAATCGATTTCGCATCCTCCATAGTCAAGCTGGAGATACGCTCCAATTCACTAAGCTGCTGCTTGTAAATGGAATCAATTTGTTCTTGGGTGTCATCGATCCGTTTCTCTTTGTTGGCAACTAACTCTTCTTTGCGTTCCAGCGCTTCTATCTTTTTATCCAGCGACTCCTCTTTCTGGAGCAAACGTCTTTCCTGACGCAAAGACTCATTACGCCGCTCACGGATGTCCTTCTCAGCCTCCGTACGGAGTTTGTGGATTTCATCTTTTGCTTCGAGCACCGTTTCCTTCTTCTGAGCTTCTGCTTCCTTCTTCGCATTCTCTACGATTACGACAGCAGCTTGCTCAGCGCTGGAAATTTTGGCCTCGGCAATCGACTTGCGAATAAAATAACCAATCCCAAAGAAAATAACGCCAACAACGAGACAGATCAACACCGTCCAAATAGGGTCCATTTGTTCACCTCCTCGTTGCATTCACCAAGGCAACTGCTTGGGATGATATTAGGTTTTTAGCCGGTTTCCATACCGATTGATTCTCTAACTTATTGACGAAAATAATCGTTTCAAATCAACTTTTGGAAGGAAAATTGACTTGATATAAAAGGAATACAATTTTATTTTATCTTTTGGCAAAATCAATTGTCAAGCAAAAGCCCTTCATCATCTTCTGCCTGCTCCATTTCCGCTTCATCTATTGCTGCTTTTGCCGCTTCTTTGACGACATCCGAAGGAAACCCTCTTCGCATTAAAAAGGAGAGGAGTTTTTGACGTTTCTCTCTGTATTCTCCTTTAAGAGAGCGCCATTTCTTCTTTGCGGCATGAATCGCTGACGCAAGTTCATCATCCCGGTCGATGGCTTCCAGTGCTTCTGACGCAGCCTGATTCGTAACTCCTCGCTGCTGCAGCTCCTGCTTAATCCAACGGCGGCCCTTTTGACTATAACGGATACGCTGCTTGGCAAATTGCCGCGCATACTCTTCATCATCAACAATATGCTCCGATTCTAAACGTTCAAGCGCATAAGCAATTGGCTCCGGCTCGAACGCCTTGCGCATCAAATATTGCTCAATTTCTTTGCGAGTCCTTGCTTTGAACCCCAAATAGTAAATAGCGAGCGCATAAGCCCTATAACGATCATCTTCTTCCGTTATTTCTGTAATTTCCTCCGTGGTGAGCGACGTGCCCTTAAATAATCGGTGTTTAATTAACAAATCCTCGTGAACCGAGAATAACGGCTCTTCCATGCCATTCGTGAAGATGTTGTACCGCTTTCGTTCCTTGCGGTCCTGTTCGACCGATGAAATCTCGATAATCATTTAGGACTCACTCCGTTCGTTATGGCGAAAAAGGAGCAACGCCGCCCTCAATGGGACGGCGCTGCTCCTAAGCTATTAACTTAACTTCCACAGTATAGATTCATAGCTGCGAAAGTTGAATTATTAATCATCAAGTTCCGACTCATCAAAATCATCATCATCATCTTTTGAGAAGTCAGCTGGCTCTGCCGTAGCAGACAAATTGCTTTGTTCACGGATTTGCTTCTCGATTATCGCAGCAACCTCCGGATGGTCCTTCAAGAACTGCTTCGCGTTCTCGCGGCCTTGACCTAAGCGATCACCATTGTAGGAGAACCATGCTCCACTCTTCTGAACAATGTCCATCTCTGTACCAATATCGACAAGGCTTCCTTCTCTCGAAATGCCCTCACCGTACATAATATCGACCTCAGCTTGCTTAAATGGCGGAGCAACTTTATTCTTAACGACTTTGATACGTGTACGGTTACCGACCATGTCGTTGCCTTGTTTGATCGTTTCAATACGGCGTACATCAAGACGAACAGAAGAATAGAACTTGAGTGCGCGTCCACCTGGTGTTGTCTCAGGGTTACCGAACATTACGCCGACTTTCTCGCGCAATTGGTTAATGAAGATGGCAATGGTCTTCGACTTGCTGATCGCGCCACCCAATTTACGCAATGCTTGCGACATCAGACGTGCCTGCAGACCAACGTGGGAATCCCCCATGTCACCTTCAATCTCTGCTTTTGGTACGAGTGCTGCAACCGAATCGACTACGATAATATCAACAGCCCCGCTTCGTACAAGTGCTTCAGCGATTTCAAGCGCTTGTTCACCAGTATCCGGCTGAGACAACAGCAATTCGTCAATGTTAACGCCCAGCTTGCTAGCATACAATGGATCCAGCGCATGCTCGGCATCGATGAAAGCTGCTTGTCCGCCAATACGTTGTACTTCCGCAATCGCGTGAAGCGCAACGGTTGTTTTACCGGAAGACTCCGGTCCATAAACCTCAATAATACGACCTCTCGGCAAACCGCCGATTCCAAGTGCGATATCTAAAGCAAGGGAACCGCTAGGTACGGTTTCAACTTGCATATGTGTGGATTCTCCTAATTTCATGATGGAACCTTTACCAAATTGCTTCTCAATTTGACGTAAAGCCATCTCCAAAGCAGCACGACGATCCGACAAGCTACTCACATCCTTCGTTATTTATAATTGTATGATACCTTGTTTCAGGACAAAAGCCAAGCTTTTTTTCGAACATACATTCGTCTTTTTTTATTTCCACGCCCTTTCATGCGTAAGGTGAACCGGCTTTCGCCATATTAGGCTGCGGTGCGCGAATTTAAAAATAGACATAAAAAAACCGCAGCAAAGTAATCTTCGCCACGGTTCTTCCGCATGTGACCAATTATAGCGGAAATGGTACAAACAGGCAAGCTTTTTCGCGTTAATCCGACAAATCAATGTTCGCGCAGCTTCAGCCACAATTGATACAAGGCTGCCTTCACCGCGCGGACACGGATAATCGAACGGGTGCCGGAGAAATTGCCGGTAAATACAGATGTCGGCTTCCCCCGTTCAGAGACTGCATAATAGACAAGACCAACAGGCTTGCCTTCCGCTTGAGCCGGACCAGCTACGCCAGTTAAAGAAACGCCAAAATCCGAGTCTCCGATCTGTCTGACGCGTTCAGCCATCATCGCCGCTGTCGACTCACTAATCGCTCCTGGCGCCCCGTCTCCCTGCAGTTGGGCCATCGGGATGCCAAGCAGCTTATGCTTCATCTCGTTCGTATAAGTAACCACACCGCCGGAATACTCACCGCTGCTTCCCGGTATACCGGTAATAAGCTCGGCCAGCAGACCGCCGCTTATGCTCTCGGCAGTGGAAAGCTTTCTTCTTGATATGCGGAGAAGCTGAACGACTCTTTCTTCCAGCGTCATCTCTTCCTCAGCATATAAGTATTCGCTAACCCGCTGTTTGATGGCTTCGACAGTCTGATCCAGCTTAACGGTTGCATCGGATTCATTCGCTGCTTTCGTCGATACCCGTATGGCCACTTCGCCTTCCTTCGCATACGGTGCGATTGTAGGATCCGACTGCGCCTCAATCAGATCAATCAGTTTTGCTTCAAGCGTTGATTCGCCGATACCCGCAAACATAAGAAGTCTCGAATACAGCGGTTCTTCAGAGCCTAGAATAGACTTAAGCCACTCTGAGCCTGGCCCTTCTATCATTGGCTTCATCTCGCGCGGCGGTCCAGGCAGCAGCAGATAATGCGTTCCGTCTTCCGACAGTCCGTTGCCCACTGCAAGCCCTGCCTCATTCTCGATTGGAGCACTGCCGTCAATCATCAGCGCCTGCCGGCGGTTGCTCTCCACCATATGAATACCGCGCGAGCTGAACATCTGCTCGATTTTATCCATCGAGGGCTGATGAATGGAAAGTCCGCGATTCAAGTATGCAGCAAGAACATCCTTTGTCAGATCATCCTGTGTCGGCCCTAGGCCGCCGGTGAATACAAGCAGATCCGCACGTTCACGGGCGATTTCGATCGCTTGCCGGATGCGGCTGGGATTATCGCCGACAACGGTTTGGAAATACACATCAATTCCAAGCGTTGCCAGCTTTCTGGACAGGTACTGTGCGTTTGTATTTACAATTTGGCCGAGCAAAAGCTCGGTTCCGACCGCAATAATTTCCGCTTTCATACGAGTTTCCCCTTTCGAATCATGCAGCATTAGGAAGCAAAAGCATCCCTCCAATAATATGGAAAGATGCTTTATTGTTACTTATAAGATCCCGTTTATTGCACAGGAATCAGATGTTTGTTTTTAAAGAAATAATCAAAACCGGAGTACACCGTAATCAGCACGGCTATCCAGCTGACGATCTCGTCAAAAGGAAAATCGATAAACGAGAACGGGAAGTTGTTGAGCAGAAGCGAAATGATCATCGTAATTTGTACGGCCGTTTTCCATTTGCCCCATTTGCTCGCTGCCATAACGCTGCCTTCAAGCAGAGCAATCTGTCGCAAGCCCGTTACCGCGAATTCACGGCTGATAATAACGATGGCCATCCATGCCGCAAGCTTGTCCATTTGAACGAGCGAGATCAGAACTGCTGCTACGAGGAGCTTGTCCGCAAGCGGATCAAGAAGCTTGCCCAGATTGGTTACGATCTTGTTCTTTCTCGCGATATAACCGTCCAGTCCATCGGTACTTGCCGCTATGATAAAGATAATAGCCGCGATAATCTGATTGTATGTAATGGAATAATCATCGCCGAACTCAAGTGGCTTAATATCGATGTTAACGAGTAGAAATACCATAATGATCGGCACTAAAATAATTCGTGCAAGCGTAATTTTGTTAGCCAGGTTCATTCATTCACACCCCCGGACCGTCTAGCCGTATTCCTGCATTGATGCATGATTGCTTGTACTGTCATTTGTATGTCCCCCGGATCGTTTCCAAAACTATCTAACCAAGTATAATACATGCCATTTCCTGTGTCAAAATGCGAAAGCATCATAGATCGAAAGCCCTTCTTCTGCCGTTAATGATGCAGCAGCGAAGGGCCGGAAAGGCTTATTTTAACAGCTTAACGGTAGTTCGTGAACTGGAGCTCGATCTTCAGATCCGCTCCGCGAAGAAGATTCATTACCGCCTGCAAGTCATCACGGCTTTTACCCGTCACACGAATCTGATCGCCTTGAATCTGGCTTTTTACCTTCAGCTTGGAGTCGCGGATCAGAATATTGATTTTTTTGGAATCGTCTTGCTCGATGCCTTGCTTTAATTTAATCCGTTGGCGAACGGTATTTGCGGAAGCCGATTCGATCTTGCCGTATTCCAGGTTTTTAATCGGAACGCCGCGTTTCACCATCTTCGACTTCAGAATATCAAGAACGCTCTCGAGCTTGAAATCATCATCAGAAACAACGACAAGCTCTTCTTTCTCGAGCTTAATGCTGCTCTTGCTTCCTTTAAAGTCAAAGCGTGTCTCAATTTCCCGCTCCGCTTGCGTAATGGCATTATTCAGCTCCTGCATATCCATCTTCGATACAATATCAAATGAACTTTCCGAACTCATCTTTATACAACTCTCCCTTTGTTCTATTCCGCTCTTTGTTCTATTCCGTTCCTTGTTCGTTACCCGTGTCTTGCGTATCCCCAGGTGACGCTGAACCTTCCGGACTTTCCGAGCCTGCTGCACCCTCAGCAGGGTTCAGCTGGATTTTCTTCGAACCGGCGCGGTCGCCGTCATTAATTTGTACTCCGTCTACCGAGATAACAGTCAAATCGGCACGCCCGACGTTGATGTACAAGGGCTGATCCAAATCATAAGTAAAGACCGAACCGTCCGGTGCTGTTTCCGAAATAGTGGCCTTGCCGGATGAACTGCCGGAACGAACTTCCGTCCAGCTCGGTCCGCCCGCAATCTTGATTTCCACTTTATGTACGACACCTGCAGGCGCAACATCATAATGATCAACCTTGCCGACCTTGGACGAGAATGTAAGTGTCGTTGGCGCTTGGCTAGGCGTAGGTGTAGGCGTGGCCGTTGGCGTAGTCGTTCCGCCGTTTGTTCCACCATCTGGCGACTGGCTTGGAGGAGCCGGCGAAGCCTGATCCGTAATATTCGTATTATCAATCTCTTTCGGAGCATCGGATTTCTGATTAACGAAATAAACCCAGACAACGACTACGATGAGAATCAGGAAGGACCACATCATCACGTTGAAGCCAAGCTTGCTGATCCGCTCGGAGGAACGGCTCTGCACCCTCTTGGGCTGTCTGGTCGGCACCGCTTCTACAATCTGATCGGTAACCGAGGCAGGAATTTCATGCTGGTACAGACGCAGCACTTCATCCGAATCAAGTCCTACGGCATCACAATAATTTTTAACAAAAGCGCGTAAATAGAACGTTCCCGGAAGGACGCTATGGTCGCCGCTTTCGATCGCTTCCAAGTAGCGCTTGCGTATTTTTGTCGTTTCTTGAACATCTTCAAGCGTTAGCCCGTGTTCTTCTCTTGCTTTACGCAGCAACGCTCCTAAATCTGACATGGGGTCTACTCCTCTCTGCTAGAATTCATTATCCGAATAATTGGCCGTGAATGATTCATATGTAATTTCTTCGTCTGGTGTGTTACGAAGCTCAATAATCATATCAAAATGGCTGTAGTCAAATTGTGATTCCTTGATAAAAATATCCGGGTGCTCAATCACCTTCGTTGAAGGCATCGCCATAATTTCCTGCAACAGCGAATAATGCTTCTCGTTAGAACGGATTGTGCTTACAATTCCATCAATGATAAAGATGTTGTTATCGTTCATTTCATCCTCGGACAGCTGACTTCGAACCGTTTGTCTCAGCAAAGTAGACGATACAAAGGTCCATCTTTTATTCGAGCATACACTGCCTGCGATAATCGATTCCGTCTTGCCTACGCGAGGCATGCCACGAAGACCAATAACCTGATTGCCGTCACGTTTAAACACTTCCCCAAGAAAATCGACCAAAATACCTAGTTCATCTCTTGTAAAACGGAACGTTTTACGGTCATCCGAATCGCGTTCAATGTAACGTCCGTGACGGACTGCCAATATGTCAACGATCGTAGGTGTACGAAGCTTGTTAACGGTAATGTTATCAACCTTCTGAAGCATTTTGCCGAGCAGGACGATCTTTTCTTCGTCATCGGTTTGCAGCAGCATGCCACGCGTACGGTCCTCTACACCGTTAATTGTCATGATATTTACTTCAAGCATCCCCAGCAGTGATGCGATGTCGCCAAGCAAGCCCGGCCGATTCTTATGTATCTTGTATTCCATATAGTATTGCTGCTTTGATCCCATTTCACACCGTCCCTTGTTGTCACCAATCCCAATTGATTGACTCGCTTATAAAAATTTATTCTACAATTTTCGTCACAATCCTGCAACCTATTCACAGACATTGCAGAAAAGCCTCCAAATGGGGAGGCTTTTCTTCAGATGCCAGACCTGTTAAGTTTGTTCGACCAGCTTCACCATCAGACCGGCTACGGTTTTGCGCTCATGCTCATCGCCAGCGTCCCATAGCTGCTTCAGTACGCGTTGCTGCTCATTTTTAGGATCAACCTTTTCATCAAGGAAAGAACCAATCTCAAAGGCCAAATTTTTAATGGTTTCTTCAGACATCCCATTGTTTTTGGCTTGTGCCACGCGATCCGACAAAAATTCTTTCCAATTGTCGAAATTAGAAAGGACATTAGACATGTTATTTCGCCTCCTGGATAAGTACAATTTGAGAAGAGTGTAGCACTCAACAAATGTTATTCTGCGTAGAGGCGAAAAGGATTATACGTTAAAACGTGTTGATTATGTATGCCAGCCGCCGTTGGGACTGATCACTTGACCTGTTATGTAGGAAGATTCAGGCAATGACAAGAAATAGACCAGCGACGCGACTTCATCAGGTTGTCCAAAACGACCGAGCGGAATTTCCTGCTCCAATGCCGCCTTCTCTTCATCGTTAAAGCCGCTCATCATCTTCGTATCCACCGCTCCGGGTGCAACCGCGTTAACGGTAACGCCGGATGGCGCCAGTTCTTTTGCAAGAGCCTTCGTAAAGGCATTCATTCCGCCTTTGGTGGTGGAGTACAGCACTTCACAAGATGCTCCTGACATGCCCCAGATGGAGGAAACATTAATAATCCGGCCAAACCGGTTTGAAATCATATTCGGCATAAACAACTGACTGGACAAAAACATACCTTTCAAGTTGACGGCCATGACATCGTCCCATTCCTGCTCCGTTACATCCATCAGCATGCCATAATGCGAAATTCCGCCATTATTGACAAGGATATCCGGAAGCATATCATGGGCTTCCAGCTTCTCTTTCATTCGCATGAGCTGCTCTTTTGATCGCAGATCGGCAGAAATCGTCATCACATTCGCGCCAAGCCGCATGCATGCTCTTGCTGTTTCGTTAGCCGCTTCATGCGACTCCCGGTAATGAATGACGATGTTAAGCCCCTCCGCGGCAAAGCGCTGCGCGATCGCAGCGCCGATGCCCCGGCTTCCCCCGGTTATTAACACCGTCATTTGTTTGAATGGCTTCATTAATTGCCGTCCGGCTTCTCGACGATCGAAACCGCCAATTGATTAAAATCGAAATGCTCGCGGAGCCGTTCGTTAACCTGCTCCAGCGTACTGTTCTCATATAACGACAGTAAATCAAACATATCGCTGTCACGAAACCGGTAACGGGTAAATTCACCGGCAATTGCTTCAGGGGAGTTCAGCATCCGCAAATATCCGCCAATTTTCTTCCGCTTGGACCGCTCAAACGCCGCAGGTTCAACCCCCGTGCGGAGAGCTTCTTCAACAGCCGTACGAATTCTGCTTAGCAATTCATCCGGATCAGGCGTGTCCCCGCCAATAACCGAGAAGGCATAATCCGTGCTTACATTAAATTCCGTTCCGAACGAATCGGAGATTAAATTTTGCTCATACAAATCCTGATACAAAGCGGAACTTGCGCCAAACAAAGCATCAAGCATAAGTTTGGAAGTAACTTCATGGCGCATAAGCGCTTCCCCGGAAAGCCCCGCTTTCTTTTCCTTGAAGCCAAACATCACCTTCGGAAGCGATACAGCCAGCTTAGTCACTTTCCTTGGGGTCTTCACGCTCTCCGGTTCATGCTCGAAGAAACGTTTGATCTCCCCTTGCGGTTTGAAATTCTTGCTTGCCTGATTGTTGCGGACCAGCTCGAATACTTCTTCCGCCTTCACCCCGCCGACGACAAACAGCAGCATATTGGACGGATGGTAGAAGGTTTCATAACAGCGGTACAAGGTTTCCTTGTCGATCTGATAAATCGACTCCACCGTACCGGCAATATCGATGTGAATCGGATGAGTGTGATACATGGCATCAATCAGGCCAAAATAAACACGCCAATCCGGATTGTCTTTGTACATATTGATCTCTTGTTCGATAATGCCCTTTTCCTTATCCACATTTGTGTCCGTAAAATAAGGATTCTGAACAAAGTTGATCAAGGTTTCAAGGTTAGCCGGTATCTGCTCCGTTGCCGAGAACAAATAAACCGTACGGTCGAAGCTTGTAAATGCATTCGCCGAAGCGCCTTGCGACGCAAAGGTCGCGAATATATCACCTGTTGGTTCTTCGAACATTTTGTGCTCTAGAAAATGCGCAATCCCGTCCGGAACACGAACAGGTTCTTCATTGCCTACCGCAAATTTATTATCAACAGAACCGTATTTGGTCGCAAATGTGGCGTAGGTCTTCTGGAAGCCTTCCTTCGGCAGGACGATCACTTCGAGGCCGTTATCCAGCACTTCGCGGTATAGCGTTTCCTGAACGCCTTTGTAGTCGAGTGTCTCCATTGCCATTAAGCCTCCTTCTGGTCGCGCAGAAAGTAAATCGTATCGAGCTGCACCAAATTCGCAACCCGGACGATATCCGCTGCCGTTACCGCTTCAATCTGATCCAGCAGCTGCTGTGCTGTTCTTTCCTTGCCGGACAATACAGCATTGAAGTCATAAGCAATCATCTCGTAAGCGGAGTCCTGCAGCTCTCTAAGATGATTGGCAATCATCGCTTTCGTCTGGTTCATCTCCAGATCCGTAAGCTGGCCTTGCCTCATGCTTTCAAGCTGCTCCTTGATAATAGTGACCGCTTTCTCATGGTTAGCAATCTCGATGCCGGATTGTATCGTAAGCAGTCCTTTATGACCATCCAATCTGGAAGCCGCATAATAAGCGAGGCTCTCTTTCTCCCGGACATTCAGAAACAGCTTGGAATGCGGATAACCGCCAAGTATGCCGTTATACATCAAGGAAGCTGCGTAATCCTCATCACCATAGCCCACATTGGTTCGCAGCCCAAGGTTCAGTTTGCCCTGGTTAACATCCATACGTTCAACAATGTTCTTAACATTACGGACTTCATGGCTGATGGATGGAACAGAATAGCTTGCGGGAGTGCCGTCCTCAATACGGAAAGCTTCCTTCGCAAGAGCTGCCACTTCCTCCATCGTTGTGTCGCCAACGACATATAAATCAAAAGCAGCTTCTCTAAGCCACTGTTTATATTGACTGTATAAAGATTCAGGCGTTATGGAGCTGATCTCATCCAGCTTGCCAAGCGGGTGCAGACGGTAAGGCTCATCCGCGCACATTTCCTCCATGCAGCGTTCAGCCGCATATCGAATCTTATCATTCACAATCGATTCCAGTCTTTTGGTCAAGGTTTGCTTCTCGGCGTCCACATATTTGCGGCGGAATACGCCATCCTCCGTGACCGGTTCAGTGACTACCTCACCAAGGAATCGCAGGGATGAGCTCAGCAGCGGAACATCTGACGATACGAATTGATCATTAATGACATCCATGCGGAATTGAACGATTTGAGAATCGCCTCTTTTATATACATCAAAGCCGAATCCGGCGCCATACAAATCATCTAGCCTCTCGCGGAATGCCTTGGTCTCAGGTGTAGACACCGTCCCGCGGCGCAGTACAAACGGGGCGAGTGCGGTTTTTGTTACAGCATCTTCCGATAAAGGCAGTCCGGCGAACAACGATATCGCAAACGTCTTGAACCGCTTGGTTGGCATTACATGAAGCCTGATCCGGCCTACTTGCCCTCTTTCGAATAATGTCACTTCCGTTTGCTCCTTCCGAGTGAAATGGAATATAGTAAATGTATTCCATTTTCATGCTTCCTATACCATTCTAACCGATACGAAATGGAAGAAGCAACCTGCCTGCCCAAGGCAGAAAGGCTGCTTCTTTTTAGCGTTACATACAGAAGATATGCTTGCCAATCGTCTTCACTTGCGGTCTGGACCAGATCCATTTGGACGTTGCCGTCTCCGGGTTAAAGTAGTAGGTACAGCCGCCTGTCGGATCCCAACCATTAATAGCATCCTGTACAGCTTTACGCGCAGATTCATTAGGAGTCAGCCAAATTTGACCGTCGGCAACCGCTGTGAAAGCGAGAGGCTGGAAAATAACACCCGATACTGTATTCGGGAAGCTCGGCGACTTCACACGGTTCAAGATAACGGCAGCAACGGCGACTTGTCCTACATAAGGTTCCCCTCGCGATTCTCCGTACACGGCATTCGCCATGATTTTCAGATCACTTTCAGAAAGACCCAGGTTATTCGACTTGGCAGGTGTGCTGCCGCTCGAGGAACCGGAATCCGAACCGCTGTTACTGCTGCCCGAACCACCGGAAGTGCTTCCTGAATCCGCTGCAGTCGGCTTCCAGTTCTTCGTTGCTTCCCAAAGCTTAAGCTTTGTCTTTGCCCCTACAACACCGTCGGATTTCATTCCGAACTTCCATTGGAACCAGGTCACCGCATTTTTGGTGCTTGTGCCGAAGCTTCCGTCAATCGCACCGTTATAATAGCCTAAGTGTTTAAGCCTTCCCTGCAGTTCATATACATCCTGACCAGAGGATCCTACCGTTAAAGTAGCATTGCTGAACGTTGCTTCTGCATCATCTTTCGTGTACCGCTGTAGGGAATACATTCCGAACAACACCGTCACGATGATGGTAGTCACGACAATTAATCGATTTCTCATTTAGCAATCTGCCTTTCTCTTGCAAGTTAGTTCGCGATTAGCTGCGTTACCTAACTCTAGTATGAGAAGGGATTCCTGCTTCTATTCATTATCGATTAACGAGCACGGGTCAGGAAGGAATTCGGCTAGCCTGATACTGCTCCATGGACATCAATACTTCTCTAGGTTTGCTGCCTTCATATGGACCAACAATGCCGCGTGCTTCCATCTGGTCTACAAGCCTTGCCGCCCGGGTATAACCAACCCGCATACGGCGCTGGAGAAGCGATACCGAAGCCTGCTTGGCTTCAAGTACAATTTGCACGGCCTGATCATAAAGCTCGTCCACAATTTCTTCCGGATCTGCTGATTCTTCTTCCACCTCGGGCACCAGATCCTCTTTGTATTCCGCTTCGGCCTGGCCTCTTGCATACTCCACGAGCGCCTCGACTTCCTGATCGGATAAAAAGGCACCTTGTACGCGGATTGGCTTCGACATCCCAACCGGCAGATACAGCATATCTCCGCGGCCGAGCAGCTTTTCTGCTCCAACCATATCCAGAATCGTGCGCGAATCGACCTGCGAGGATACGCCAAAAGCAATCCGGGATGGGATATTAGCCTTGATGACGCCTGTAATGACGTCTACGGAAGGGCGCTGCGTAGCGATAATAAGATGGATACCTGCGGCCCGCGCCATTTGCGCAAGCCTTGCAATGGAATCCTCCACGTCATTAGAGGCTACCATCATCAGATCGGCAAGCTCGTCGACAATGACGACGATATACGGAAGCACGGCTTTTGGATTTTCAGCCATCAGAGCGTTGTAGCCTTCAATGTTACGGGTAGCGGATTTGGAGAACAATTCATAACGCTTCTCCATCTCAACAACAATTTTCTTCAAGGCAAGTGCCGCCCGTCTCGGATCGGTAACAACCGGCGCGAGCAAATGCGGTATGCCATTATAAACATTTAATTCAACCATCTTCGGGTCGACCATCAGAAACTTAACTTCATCCGGAGCAGCCTTGTACAAGATACTGGTAATAATGCCGTTAATGCAAACGGACTTGCCTGATCCTGTAGCACCCGCTACCAGCAGATGGGGCATTCTTGCCAGGTTGCCGATTATCGGCTGACCGGAAATATCCCGGCCAAAGGCAATCGACAGCTTGGAAGGCGCATTGTGGAAAGTGGTGGTCTCCATCACTTCGCGCATGGTCACCATCGATACTTCCATATTCGGAACCTCGATTCCGATCGCCGATTTACCTGGAATCGGGGCCTCCATCCGGATATCCTTCGCTGCCAAGGCCAAAGCGATATCATCCGTCAGGCTTACGATCCGGCTTACCTTCACGCCTGACGCAGGCTGAACCTCATAGCGCGTAACAGCCGGCCCGCGCACCACATCGAGCACCTTGGCCTTGACACCAAAGCTTTCCAGAGTGGCTTCGAGCTTACGCTTCGAATCCATGGCATCTGCGCCGTCACCGCCTCTTGCCATCAAGCTTGGTTTGGCAAGCAGCGAAAACGGCGGAAGCAAATACGGTTTTTTCACCGGTACATCTGAGGCCGGTTGGTGTACTGGCGTTGTTGCCGCTTCTGCTTTTTCCTTCGTATTCTCTTCAGTGAAATCCTCACTATTGAGATCTACCGCCATTGCAGGTTCCGGGTCAATCTCATCGTATTCTTCGCCGTAACGAGCCGGATCAGCTGGAAGTGTAACATAATCATCTTGCGCTTCGTCTTCATATGTATCTGCACGAGGTACAATTCTTGTAATGACGGCAGGCTCCTCGTCTTCCTCTAACTCATTATAAGCTGGATAAACAGGGGCCATATTTTCTCGTTCAGGCTGCTGCTCCCAAGGCGGGAGCTCATCTCCCTGCTGCTTAGCTACTGAGCCGACTTCACCGTTGCGGTCCCACTCATCATCCCAATCCGGGGTATTTGCCCAATGTGGCTTAACGCTATTGTCATGCCCTCCATGGTAATGCTCTTCATTCATGGACCAGTCGTCCTGGGCAGACTGCGGCTCCTGTTCACTGCTCTGCTCCTGATTTCTCCATGAGAAGAAGAGAGATTTCTTCCTTCTTGGCGGCAACGCTGCCGCGTAGTCATCATCGTCATCGTCGTCGATGGCGTCAGATTGGACGAATACAGGAGGCTGCACTGCTTTGGAGGACTTGGCTTTTGCTGCGCTTCGAAGCGATGCTCCCTTCGACCATTTCGCTGAGAGCAGCTTATACAGCCGGATTGTCTTGTCTCTTCCGATTCGGGCCAGTTCAACATACGATTTGCCCGTGAGAAGCATAATCGAGATCGCATACATCACGCCGGCGATCAGCTTTGAGCCGAAATAGCCAAACAGCGAAAATAGCATGGAATACTCAATGGCGCCTATATAACCGCCGCTGATTGCGCGCTGGCTGATCGGTCTGTCGTCGGTGCCGTTGAATGTCAGCAGCTCATCACTCATGTCGGTGGTAAGCTGATGCAAAATAGCCCTTCCTGTCAGATCTGCTGTCGGAAGAAGCTTGCGGTCGATTTCAGCAATACTGCTGGATAATGTCAGAGCCAGAACAAACACAAGCAGGCCTGTCCGCCGATTGGTCCAACCGCGCGGCCAAGCCCTTTTTACCATTACAACTAGTCCGACATAGATGCCGACCAGTGCCAACACAAAATAAAACTTACCCAGGAATAAGCCAAACAGCTTGGACAAAGAGCGTCCAACTGTTGCCTCTCCCGATAAAGCAATAACCGATACGGTTATAAGTAAAATACCATAAACTTCATATTTTAATTGAGTCGCGATTGATTTCTTCTTCCGTCTTTTCTTAGCCAATGATTCGTCACCTCTGGCATACATTATACCATAGGTGGACAAATGTTCCTATTGGACATAAGAACCTTTGTGCGTATTTTTATGTCTGAGGAGGTTGTCCAAACATGACGAAATTACCCGGAGCAAGCTCCGGCTTTAAATAATCATCCAAGGAACATTGGAGCAGCCGGACGATTTTCCCCATACCAGGGGCAACCGGTTCAACCTGCATAAATATTCCGTTCACCCAAACTTCCTGTGACGGGACCGGCTCGGCATGCATACCGTCCAGAACGGCCTCAAGAGGCATAATCGTATAGATCGTCATTAGTTATACACTCCAGTCTGGGCGGCGGCCGGCTTGCGTTCGGCAATCCGGCGGTTAAGCTCCCTGAGTGCATCTCCAAGACCGCCTACCGCATCAATCAACCCGTGCTTGACGGCATCGGAACCAATAACGGTAGTGCCGATATCTCTGGTCAACTCGCCCGTCTTGAACATCAGCTCTTTAAACGTCTCTTCAGTGACATTGGAATGCATGGTCACAAACCGCAATATACGCTCCTGCATTTTATCGAGATATTCAAACGTTTGCGGCACGCCAATAACAAGCCCGTTCAAGCGAATCGGATGAATCGTCATCGTTGCGGTAGCTGCTATAAAGGACATGTCGCCCGCCACAGCAATGGGAACGCCGATGGAATGTCCGCCGCCAAGCACTAAGGTTACGGTCGGCTTCGATATCGAAGAGATCATCTCGGCTATAGCAAGTCCCGCTTCCACGTCGCCTCCAACCGTATTAAGAACAATAAGTATCCCTTCGATTTTCGGATTCTGTTCTGCAGCTACCAGCTGAGGAATGAGATGCTCATATTTGGTCGTCTTGTTCTGAGGCGGCAATACAATATGACCTTCGACCTGTCCGATAATTGTCATGCAAAATATATTCGATTCCGCTGCCGGCGTTGTCGTCTGGCCTAATTGCTGAATCGTTTCCACAATGGAGTTTTGTTTTTTCTTCTCATCGGCTGCCGGTTCCGGCTGCTGCGGCTGTTCGTCATTTAAGTAATTCATGTAAGCTCCCCCTCATCATCTTCGTATAGCTCGTCATAGTATGAGGTGGAATAGCGAATTTATACGGTAATAGCTGCAAAAAAAGAACGCCCCGCTAAGGATTCGTGCAATCCTCGTTGGAACGTTCTTGATAACCCTTATACTTCCATAATAATCGGAAGAATCATTGGACGGCGTCTGGTCTGTTCATATAAGAAACGCCCGAGGGCATCTTTTACGTTCGTTTTTAGAGAAGCCCATTCATTCACTTTATCGTGCATCAGCTTATTAAGCGTTGAGCTAACAATCTTATTCGCTTCATCCAGGAGCCCTTCTGATTCCCGTACATACACAAATCCTCGCGAGATAATATCCGGACCGGATACAATCGATCCACCATCCTGCTTGCTTAGAGTAACGACTACAACAAGTATACCGTCTTGAGACAACAGCTTGCGGTCGCGCAGCACGATATTGCCAACATCCCCTACCCCAAGTCCGTCAATCAGCACATTGCCTGCTTGTACCTTGGAGCCTTTGCGGCCAATGCCGCCCTGGAATTCGACTGTTTCCCCGTTATCAATGACAAAGATATGACTTCGGTCAATACCGACAGCTTCCCCAAGCTGGGCATGCTGCCGGAGCATACGGTACTCCCCATGAATAGGGATAAAATATTTCGGCTTAATGATATTCAGCATCAGCTTTAACTCTTCCTGACTACCGTGTCCTGATACGTGGACACCCGGTACAGAACCCGGACCATAAATGACATTCGCGCCAAGCCGGAACAATTCATCCACGGTTCTGCCGACGTAACGCTCGTTCCCCGGGATTGGCGTTGCTGCAATAATAACCGTATCCCCCGGTAAAATATCAACCTTGCGATGGGTCGAACGCGCCATTCTTGTCAAAGCCGACATCGGCTCGCCTTGACTGCCCGTGCACAGGATGACAACGCGGTCAGCAGCCAGCTTGTTTACTTCCTCCGGCTCAATGATCATGCCTTCAGGAATGTCCAGATAACCAAGATCGGCCGCAATCGATACGACATTCACCATGCTGCGCCCAACGACGGCAATATAACGGTTTGTCGCAATAGCAGCGTTAATAACCTGCTGAATGCGGTGCACGTTGGATGCGAAGGTTGCCACAACGACACGCTGTGCTGACTTATGGAAAATATCTTCCAGCCCTTCCCCAACGTTTTTTTCCGAAGGGGTATAACCCGGACGTTCCGCATTGGTACTGTCCGACAGCAAGGCAAGCACTCCCCGCCTTCCAATCTCTGCCATCCGCTGCAAATCCGCGTACTGTTCATTAACCGGGGTATAATCAAACTTAAAGTCACCGGTATGAACAATCGTCCCTTCTGGTGTATCCAGGGCAACACCGACGGAATCCGGTATGCTGTGATTTGTCTTGAAGAAGCTTGCCTGAATGGTTCCGAGTTCTACCACAGAGTCCGCATCTATGACTATTCGTTTGGTCTCCCCGAGCAGCCCCGCCTCCTTCAGCTTACTTTCTATTAAGCCTAATGTCAGCTTCGTTCCATACACCGGTACATTCAACTGCTTCAGTACATAAGACAAGCCTCCGATGTGATCTTCATGGCCGTGAGTAATTAGAATGCCTTTGACTTTATCCCGATTCTCTAACAAGTAGGAGATATCCGGAATCACAATATCGATTCCAAGCATATCTTCCTCCGGGAACTTAAGTCCCGCATCTACAACGACGATATCATTCGCGTATTGAATGACGTACATGTTTTTGCCGATCTCGCCAACTCCGCCTAGGGCAAATACGAGCAATTTATCGGGATTTTTCTTCGACAAGTGCTTACCTCCTTCGAATGCAACCATTCTCCGTTCCAGCCATTTGTATGAATATTCCGTCCATTCCACTTGACCCCATTATACATGATGAAAAAGATGGAATACAAGGTGAAACAACCGTGCGTTTGTCCCTCTTTGAAACGCAAACAAGCAGGCGGAGACTGATCTCCGCCTGCTTGATCCTGTGAAGCATAATATTGAATTAGACCAGTTTGCTAATAAAAGACGCCTCGGCTTCACTTGCTGCTACCAAAGGCAGTCTTACGCCGCCAACAGGCAAACCGCGAAGGCCAAGTGCATACTTAACAGCAACCGGGTTTGGAACCGGGTGAGGACATTCAAACAAGCCTTTGAAGACAGGGTAGCATTCCGCATGAAGGCGTGCTGCTTGTTTCACATCACCATTCAGATACGATTGAATGAGCTGCTTCATTTTCGCACCGATAATGTGACTCGCCACGCTTACGATACCATAACCGCCGATTGCAAGAGTAGGTAATGTTGCGCTGTCGTCACCGCTGTACACTCTGAAGCTTTCGGGAGCAGCTGCGATAATGAGCGACAGTTGATCAGAGGATGCACAATCTTTCGTTGCCACAACATTGTCCAGTTCAGCAAGACGAAGTGTAGTCTCAACGGAAATGTTGATTCCTGTACGGCCAGGCACGTTATACAGCATCACTGGTAATTTGGTAGATTCAGCGATTGCTTTGAAGTGTTGATACAAACCTTCTTGATTCGGCTTGTTGTAGTACGGCGCAACCAGAAGCACTCCGTCTACACCGGCATCTTCCGCTACCTTTGTCAGATGAATCGAATGGGCTGTATTGTTGCTGCCTGTGCCTGCAATAATTTTGCAGCGGCCGGCAGCACGCTCTACCGCGTAACGGAACAACTCCGCTTTCTCTTCTTCTGTCAAAGTCGGGGACTCTCCCGTTGTGCCAGATACAACAAGCGTGTCGCTTTGCTGTTCTTCAATCAAATAATCGATCAGGCGACCGGTCGTGTCCCAGTCAATTTGACCGCTCTCATCAAAAGGCGTGACCATTGCAGTAATTAATCTACCAAAATCCATTGTTATGACCTCCTAAAGAGTTTGCAGAGCAAACTCTGCAACGTAAGCATAGACTTATTAAGTTTACGAAGAGGAAACTTAATTCGTAAGCATCATTTTCACTATTATATATGAAGTTCAAACTTCGCGTGAAGCGCTCTTACTGCCTTTACCATATCCTCTGCTTTGACCAATACCCAAATTGTCGTATTGGAGTCGGCAGATTGCATGATTGTAATGCCTTCCTCGGTTAATGCTTCCACAATGCGAGCCATAACGCCCGGTACACCGTTCATCCCGCCGCCAATGACGGATACTTTCGCGCAGCCTCGAATAGCCAGCGGATCATAACCGCATTCCTGAAGAACCGAAACGGCCCGTTCAGCGTCCTGATCAAACACGGTATAGACGGCACCGCTTGGTGTAACGTTTATGAAATCAACGCTGATATGATGCTTAGCCATCGTCTGGAACACTTGCAGCTGCACATCACTTCTGCCTTCGATTGCTTTCACCGAAATTTGGGTTACACCGGATACATGGGCAATTCCCGTAGCCTGACGGTCAGCTACCGGAGTCAATACCGAATCGGAGACTAGCGTTCCTTCATCCGATGAGAAGGTTGATCTCACCCGAACCGGTATTCTCGCCTGCTGTGCAATCTCCACTGCTCGAGGATGAATCACTTTGGCTCCTTGACGAGCCATATTGCATATCTCGGCGTAGCTGACCACCTGCAGCGGCTTGGCATTTTCAACAATGCGCGGATCTGCGGTCAATATCCCGTTCACGTCCGTGTAGATATCAACCATTTCTGCACGAAGTGCAGCCCCTAATGCAGTAGCCGATGTATCACTTCCGCCTCGGCCAAGCGTTGTCATATCGCCGCTTTCCGTACTTCCTTGAAAACCTGTTACAATAACGACTTTGCCGTCCCGTAACTGCTGTAATACTTTTTCAGGTCGCAGCTCTTTGATGCGAGCGTGACCGTATTGATCATCTGTAATAATTCCTGCTTGGCCGCCGTTTAATACGACGGTGGGTATACCTTCGGAGCAAAGCAGACTGCATAAAGCTGCGGCTGAGATAATCTCACCGCAGCCGAGCAGCATATCCCGCTCCCGCGACGGCAGCCTGTCGCCGTTGTTCCGGATCAATTGAAGCAGCGTATCCGTCGCGTACGGATCACCTGAACGCCCCATTGCCGAAACAACGACCACTACGCTGTAACCATTTGCGAGCTCTCTTGCAATATGTTGAAGACAATAGCTTCTAGCATGATCGGTCGAAAGTGAAGTGCCCCCGAATTTTTGTACCAGGATGCGCATTGCTGTCTTTCCCCCGTAACCGATACAAAGATGTCTGAACGAACCAGCCATAGCGCCTGTAGACATCTTCTCGATCGTAGTTGTTTTTTGTTTCACTAGTCGAACAATTCGGATGATCGCAATGAAGGCAAAACAAGCGGCGTATTCGAAGGTAAAGCACCGGCGATAGTCGCCAGCGCCTTAAATTCGTCGCCGCCTGCATGTGAAAGATGATATACCTATAAGAGCATCTTAGTAATTAAACCGCTCAATCAGTAACGGCTGAAGCTGTTTCCCCTGCAAAGCTGCTTCGCAAGTTTCCAGAGCCAAATCCATTCTCGCAACAAGCGAGTTTGGTTTTTGAACCGGGTTATCTTGGCCAAACGGTACAAAATAAATATTTTTAGCTACTAACAGTTTTGCAACATTAGCAGCATTAAGCCCGAGACCGTCATTTGTTGAAATCGCGAGCACGAGAGGCCTTAAGTTGCGCATTTGAGCTTTCGCCGCCATGAGCACAGCACTATCCGTTATCGCATTTGCAAGTCTGCTGGTTGTGCTTCCCGTACAAGGCGCAATCAGAAGCACATCAAACAGCTTCGCTGGGCCAAGCGGTTCAGCCTGCACTATTGTCGAAATAATCTCATTGCCGGTTATCGCCTTCAGCTGTGTCTGCCATTCCTCAGACGTTCCGAATCGCGTGTCTGTTGTCATAATGGTCTGCGACACGATTGGCACGACATTCGCGCCAGCGTCTACAAACCTTTTAATTTGAGGCATAATTTCTGCCAAAGTACAGTGCGAGCCAGACAGCGCATACCCGACTGTTTTCCCCGTCCAATCCATTACCCATTCCCCCGCTTTATCGAATCGTCCGTAATCAACTGAGTCAAGCAATCCGCTATGATTCGTCCAGCTGTTTTGGGTGCGACGATACCGGGAAGTCCGGGCGCGAGCATCGCTTTAATGCCTCTCTTCTCAGCAAAGCGGAAATCAGTTCCGCCCGGCTTCGTAGCAAGGTCAATAATAACGGTTCGCGAGGGCAAATTTGCTATAATTTGCGCTGTGACTATCATAGTCGGAATTGTATTAAAAAGCAAGTCAATATTACCCGTATTTTGGAGTAGTTGACTCGTGTAAAACGGCACAAAACCCATCTCTGCGGCCCTTGCAAAATGCTCGCTCCGCCTTACTCCCACTAGTACGTTCGCGCCTAAACTCTGCAAAGTCCGGGCCATGGTGAACCCTGTTCTGCCAAAGCCAAGAACCATACTTGTTGATCCATGTATCGTAATATCCGTATTCTGAATGGCCATCATAATGGCCCCTTCTGCCGTAGGTATGGAGTTATAGATGGCTACGTCATCCCTGTCAAACAGTTCTACAAGACCAATCTGATGCTTCTCGCAAAGCTCCCGCAAATAGGGTTTTGCCATTCCGGCATACACCTTGCAATGCTTAGGCAGCCTAGCGATATGCTGATCAAGCAGCTGCATTTGCCGGTCGCTGAATACAGCATGAATAAAGCCATTGTCGTCCGTGCCCACTGCAGGCAGCAGCAATGCGTCAACAGCATCAAACAAACTATTGTCAAATTCGGCATGAACTGCGCCGTCTAGGGAAGAATGCAGTCCGTCAAAGCCGGACACCGTTACCGTTGCATCCAGCTCGGTTAACTTGCGTATAACTTCAAGCTGTCTCGCATCGCCTCCTAGCAGCAGTATTTGAACGCCTGTTAGCATGTAGGCTTCACTCCTTTCTGCGCACTAGTTATAGACCATCTTATGCCCTGCGCCCAGAATGGTGAAAAACAATATTCTTGGAACGCAAAAAAGCACCAAAACCAAGGTTAAACCTGGTTATGGTGCTTATAAGCTCGGGTTTGGTGACAGGGACAGGGACAGGGACAGGGTATCTTCTTCCGGTCGCAGTTGTCTATCCATAGAAGTTGCAACGGTCAGACAAAGGCGAGCCCTGACGCTTCTGCAGGAGATACCCTTTAACCTTTCGCCTTCAAGCATCCCATCTTAAAACATTTATACGCCGGTATGCCCAAAACCGCCGGCGCCGCGTACGGTGTCCGGCAGCTCGTCTGCCTCGGAGATCGTGATCTCCGGCAGCTGTTGGATAACCATTTGTGCTATTCGCTCTCCGCGATTAATCGTGAACGGCTCTTGACCCAAGTTAATGAGCAATACCTTCACTTCGCCGCGGTAATCGGCATCAATCGTTCCCGGAGAGTTCAAGCAGGTAATGCCATGCTTGTAGGCGAGCCCGCTTCTTGGACGGACTTGAGCTTCGACTTGCGGCGGCATCGCCATCGCAAGGCCTGTAGGAATCAGCTTGCGCTCTCCTGGCGCCAGTATAACAGGCTCGGTAACGGCTGCCTGCAGATCAAAGCCTGCCGCCCATTCCGACATTTTGCTTGGAAGCGCGATATCCTCATTGCCTGCCAGTCGTTTAAATACGATTTGAAACAAAACGATCCCTCCCAATCTGAGCTGCAGCTTTATCGTTTGTTCCAACCATGGCAACGGCAAACGGCACGGACAACATTCGCTCCGTTACTTCTCGTACATCCTTCATCGTAACATTGTCGATTCTTTGCAGCATTTCATCTAGTGTATAGTGTCTGCCAATCATAAGTTCGTTCTTGCCCAGACGGTTCATGCGGCTGCTTGTGCTTTCAAGACTAAGAATCAGGCTGCCTTTCAGCTGCTCTTTCCCGCGATGAAGTTCTTCATCGCATAAGCCTTTCACCGCAAGCTCCTCCATTTGCTCCAGCGTCAGGTCAAGCACTTCTTTGGTCTGCTTTGGTGCCGTACCGGCATAGACCGTGAAGAGACCGCTGTCTGCATAGGAGGTGTGATAGGAATAAACCGAATAAGCAAGTCCCCGCTTCTCGCGGATTTCCTGGAACAACCTCGAGCTCATCCCTCCGCCAAGAGCATTATTCAACAGAATCATGGCATACAACTGAGGATCGGAATTCGAGCAGCCGGGGAATGACAGGCAAAGATGGTTCTGCTCTGTCTTTTTCTTATAGAAGATATATTCGCCGTGGAACGTAGGAGCAGTAACAATGCTGCTGTTCCCTTTGTTCTGGAAGCGGCCAAAATATTTCTCGAGTAATGCAAGCAGCTTGCCCTCTTCCACATTGCCAGCAACACTGATTACGGTATTTTCAATCGTGTATGTATCATTCATATAGCCGCGAAGCGAATCGGAATTCATCGCAGTGAGCCGCTCTTCCAGCCCAAGAATCGAATAAGCAAGAGGATGATCGCCATAGGCTGCTTTTGATGATTCATCGTGCACCTTGTCATCCGGCGTATCTTCATACATCGAGATTTCTTCCAGAATGACATTCTTCTCTTTCGCCAGTTCTTCCGCATCAAGCTTAGACTCAAAGAACATATCCGAAAGGGCGTCTACCGCTAGTGGCAGATGCTCATCCAGCACCTTCGCGAAATAACAGGTGTATTCCTTGGATGTAAAGGCATTCACATTGCCGCCAATCCCGTCAAACAAATCGGCAATGTCTTTGGCTGAGCGGCCATTTGTGCCTTTGAACAGCATATGCTCGACAAAATGGGAAATCCCGTTGTTCTCGGGTGTTTCATTCCGCGAACCTGTCTTTACCCAAATGCCGAAGGATACCGACCGGAATGTCGGTAAGTATTCCACAACGACGCGGAGGCCATTGCTAAGCGTATATTTGTTCACTTCGTATCCTCCTAAAATGAATTGCCACACAAATGGTTGAACATTAACCCTTTATGGTGATTCATGCTTCGAAAGCATGGGCTAAAATGAATTGCCACACAATGGTTCAGCATTAACCGTTTGTGGTGATTCATGCTTCGAAAGTATGGGCTAAAATGAATTGCCGCACAAATGGTTGAGCATTAACCGGTTGTGGTGATTCATGCTTCGAAAGCATGGGCTAAAATGAATTGCCACACAAATGGTTGAACATCAACCGTTTGTGGTGATTCATGCTTCGAAAGCATGGGCTGAAATGAATTGCCACACAAAAGGTTGAACATCAACCGTTTGTGGTGATTCATGCTTCGAAAGCATGGGCTGAACATGAATGACTTCACTATAACAAATTTAGGGAGTCTGCTCAACCGCCGCAGGCAAACGATCTGATGACAGCAGCTCGCTAACCGTACCAAGCGCATACCCCTGACGCTTCGCTTCTCGTATCATTCCCGTCAAGGCATCTCGTGAGGAAGTCGTTGGATGCATGAGAATCATGGCACCAGGTTCAAGCTTGGAAGAAATCTTCTGGATGATCCAATCCGGCGAAGGCTTGCGCCAATCAACCGTATCAATCGTCCACATCACCGTCATTAAACCCTGCTCGCTGGCAACTTGAACGGTTGTCTGGTTATAGGATCCGGAGGGCGGGGCAAACCATTTGTTCTGAACACCAAGAGTTCCTTTGAGCAAATCTTCCGTACGGGAAATTTGTGTATATTGAGATTGTCTGCTTAAGGTTCTCATATCAGGATGCGAATACGCATGATTTGAAATTTCATGTCCCCGCTCCTGAATTTGCTTGGCCACATCCGGAAATTTTTTCAGCCAGGAACCATCAAGGAAGAAAGTCGCCTTCACTTGTTCTTTATCGAATGTGTCCAATATGGAAGGGAGATATTCGTTGCCCCATGCCACGTTAACCATGATCGAAATCATCTTTTTATTTGGATTCCCTTTGTAGATAGGCCATGGCCCAAGATCCTTTAAGGATATTTTCGGAGGAATCTCATTGAAAACAAATTGAATCGGCGAAGTTTTACCGCTTGCTATCGTTTGTTGATAGGTCTTTTCTGCATCCACTTCAAGTCCGTTATAGCCGGGTATCGCTTTCCATACTCTGTCGATACGGGCATCAATCGGTTCCACATATCGCTGCGGAGCTTCTGCCGTAATAGCTTCCCGAAGCTTTGCTTTCTCTTCTTCAGAAATGGCAGCAGCTGTACCGGTTACAACTGCCTCCTGCCCTTTCACCGCCTGGATATAATCCATAACGCCTCCGACATTCAACCGGATAAAAACAAATAGTACGATAAAGGAAGCACATATCCCAATGATTTTGCTCTGCATCCGCATCATTCCAGCTCCTACTTATCGATCTTGGGCACAGAACGACCATACCCTGCGCTTGTCTAATAGGTATGAGAGGCTGGACGAGATTATGCTTGGCTATAGGCAAAACAAAGACATAAAGTAGACAGTAACGATCTGTCTCATTTGGACATAAACAAAACTAAACAAAACAAAAAGAGACAGATCAAATCTGGCTCTTTGCTTCAAAACTATGGAAGCGCAGAAGATTACTGCGCTGGAACTTGTGGAGTCAGAACAGCTTTACGGGACAGGTTAATACGGCCCTGCTGGTCGATTTCCGTAACTTTTACCGTAATTTGATCGCCAATCGCAACTACGTCTTCCACCTTCGCTACGCGCTCAGTAGACAGCTGCGAGATGTGAACGAGACCGTCTTTATTCGGCAAAATTTCAACAAATGCACCGAATTTCTCAATACGTTTAACCGTTCCGAGATAGACTTCGCCGATAACGACTTCTTTTACGATACCCTCGATAATAGCTTTCGCTTTTTGGTTCATCTCTTCGTTTGAGGAAGCGATAAACACCATACCATCCTGCTCGATATCGATTTTTACGCCGGTTTCTTCAATAATTTTATTGATGATTTTACCGCCGGAACCAATAACGTCACGGATCTTATCAGGGTTAATGCGGAGTGTCAAAATTTTCGGAGCATATTTCGACAGACTCGAACGCGACTGAGACATTACAGCCGTCATTTTGCCGAGGATGTGCATACGGCCAATTCGAGCTTGTTCCAATGCCTGCGACAAAATCGCACGGTCGATGCCGTCAATTTTGATATCCATTTGGATAGCTGTAACACCTTGCGCTGTACCTGCAACTTTAAAGTCCATGTCGCCAAGATGATCTTCCATCCCTTGAATGTCGGACAGGATCGAGAAATGATCACCGTCTTTGATCAGACCCATTGCGATACCCGCCACAGGAGCTTTAATTGGAACGCCGGCATCCATCATTGCAAGTGTGCTCGCGCAAATACTTGCCTGCGAAGTAGAACCATTTGATTCAAGCACTTCGGATACAAGTCGAATCGTATAAGGGAATTCCGTTTCCGAAGGAATAACCTTCGACAATGCGCGTTCGCCAAGTGCACCATGGCCAATCTCGCGGCGGCCTGGAGGACGAAGCGGACGTGCTTCACCAACGCTGAACGGCGGGAAGTTGTAATGATGCATGAAGCGTTTCGTCTCTTCCGGACTAATACCGTCGAGGATTTGAACATCTCCAAGTGCGCCAAGTGTACAAATGCTAAGCGCTTGGGTTTGTCCACGTGTGAACAAGCCGGAGCCGTGTGTACGCGGTAGCAACGCAACATCGCATTCGATTGGACGGATCTCTTCAAGAGCGCGGCCGTCAGGACGTACTTTGTCATGAGTAATCAAGCGGCGTACTTCTTCTTTAACGATGTCATACAGCACTTCTTTCACATCGCCAAGAAGCTCTGGAGTTTCCGCATATACTTCTTCAAAATGAGCAACAGTCTCGCTGTTTGCGGCATCAATCGCATCTTGACGAGCATGTTTTTCCGGAATACGGATGGCTTCAACCAGCTTCTCCGAAGCAAAGGCGCGAACCGCAGCATTTACTTCTGCGTTAACGGCATGAAGCTTCACTGCCATTTTCGGCTTGCCTGCAGCAGCTTGAAGTTCTTCAATGGTTGCGACGATTTTCTTGATTTCGTCATGGCCAAACATGATAGCTTCGAGCATCACGTCTTCAGCAACTTCATTACCTTCCGCCTCTACCATCATGATTGCGTCTTTTGTACCCGCTACCACAACGAAGATATCTGTTTGTTGTTCTTGCTCAACAGTCGGGTTAATAATGAACTCATCGTTGATACGACCTACGCTTACACCGCCGATTGGTCCGTTAAACGGCACATCGGAAATAGTAAGTGCAGCGGAAGTACCGATCATTGCCGCAATTTCCGGCGGGCAGTCCTGGTCTACGCTCATGACGATATTCGCTACTTGAACATCGTTACGGAAACCTTCAGGGAAGAGCGGTCGTATCGGACGGTCTGTCAAACGACTGGACAATATAGCTTTCTCGCTAGGACGTCCTTCACGTTTAATAAATCCACCAGGGATTTTGCCGACGGCATACAAACGTTCTTCATAGTTCACCGTAAGCGGGAAGAAGTCCAAATCTTTTGGCTCGGATGAAGCGGTAACTGTACAGAGAATTACTGTATCCCCGTAGCGGACCGTTACAGCAGCATTAGCCTGCTTGGCCAAACGGCCTGTTTCCAGCACAAGCGGTCTACCGCCTAATAACATCTCTACTCGTTGCAAACGTATTCCCTCCTAAAAAGAATTGTGAAGCAATTCTTGCTTCGTAAGCATAAGCCTAAAGAATTGTGTAGCAATTCTTGCTTGTGCTTAAAGTTCTAGTATGTAACCATTGGTTTTCATTACATTCGTGAGCAGGATTGGTATATCCTGCTTAAACTTGTGATATTACAAAAAGCAACCCGATTCTGCCGGCTCCGGTAGCCCGGACGGCAAGACAACCAGGTTGCTTTTCATGAAACATGTTCTAGCGGCGAAGGCCGAGTTTTTCGATCAATGCGCTATAACGTCTAACATCTTTGTTTTTCAGGTATGCCAACAGCTTACGGCGTTGACCTACCATCTTGAGCAGACCACGGCGGGAATGATGATCTTTCTTATGCTCCCGCAAGTGTTGCGTCAAGTTAACGATGTTTTCAGTCAGGATAGCCACTTGAACTTCCGGGGAACCCGTGTCGCTCGCGTGTGTTTTGTGAGTTTCAATCAGTTGCGATTTACGATCTTGTGTAATTGCCATCCTCGTTCACCTCCTATTTCAGTTAATCGCCATTAGCCTCGAAACCGCCGGTGAGAGCAGAGATCCAAGCTAAGGTTCGATTGCGGGTACAATAACGGACATGCCGTACTCGCCCACAACGTTACTCAGTATATCACAACGGAGCAGGCAAGTAAATGCCGGGACTAAGCTAGCCCAAAGAAATGCTTGGCCTGCTTCGCATCCTCTGCTATTTGCTCGATTAATTCCTGTACCGATCCAAAGCGTTTCTCAGATCGGATAAAAGAATGGAACTCAATTGAAATCGGCTCATCATAGATTTCCTGGTGGAAATCAAACAAATGAGCTTCGAGAACAGGACGAATCTCTTCTTTATTAAACGTTGGTTTCATGCCGTGATTCAGGACGCCGAAATAAGTCTTACCCGCCACCTTTGCCTTTACTGCGAATACACCAAGGCATGGTGTCACATACGGCTTGGACAAGCCTACATTTGCCGTCGGGAATCCGATGGTCCGACCACGTGCATCACCGTGAACAACGATACCTTCTACCTCATACGGTCGTCCAAGAAGTGTTGTTGCCAGCGCAATATCACCCTTCTCCAAGGCAGCCCGGATAAAGGTGCTGCTGACTTTTTCACCGTTCTCATACAGAGGCTCTACTATATCTACGGTGATATCGGGACTCCCTAGAGTTCTCATCAATTCTGGATTTCCTCTGCCCTTGGCTCCAAAAGTAAAATCAAACCCGACCACAACATGCTCAGCTTGGAGGGGACGCAGCACTTCATCAACAAACTGCTGCGGGCTAATGGAAGCAAACTCCAAGTCAAACTTCATGACGAGCATGACGTCAACCCCAAGCTCTTTAAACAAGGCTTGCTTTTCTACAGGGGGTGTTAAGCAGCTGAAATATTGATCGCCTTGCCCCAGAACCTCTTTTGGATGAGGCAGGAAAGTCATCACAGCAGACAAGGCCCCTGTGTTTTTCGCAATTTGTACCGCCTGGCTGATCACATTCTGATGGCCGCGGTGGACACCGTCGAAATGCCCGATTGCCACTGCAAGCTTCTTGTTCTGAAGCAAGGCTGGACATTCATTTAAAGGATGAGTAAGCGATATAATTTCCATGCTGATACACCTGCAATTCCTCTATATAATCCCGGTTAGGAAAATACTTTCACCGGCTTAAGCGCCAATGCTTCATCATCGGCCTCAAATATCCCGATAAAAGCATCATTCTCGCCATAAAGGCGAACGAGACTGCTGGAATCGAAGGAAGCGGTCATCCGCTTATACGGTATTTTCTGCCCTCGAAGCGCCATCTCTGTTACAGCTGCATCCGCTTGTACCCGCTGAAGATGATCAATAGCTATATCTGCAGAAAGCATTTTTTCCTCAAGTCTTCCTGCAGCCTGCAGCTCCTCCAGCTCTTCAAGCGTGACGCATTGTTCTCTGGTAATTCCTCCGGACATCGTCCGGGTCAGCTCTGCCATTGCAGCCGGCACACCAAGCGCGCGGCCGATATCAACGCATAAGGTACGGATATAGGTTCCCTTCGAACATATAACGGAGAAGGCAAACCGGGGCTTTTCAGCATCAAGATCGGCACTCAGCAGATCAATCTGATGAATCGTCACTTTGCGCCATTTCCTTTCAACCGTTTTGCCCTCGCGTGCCAGCTCGTAGAGACGCTTGCCGTCTACCTTCACGGCTGAGTACATCGGCGGAACCTGGTCAATTTCTCCGACAAAGCTTTGCAGAACCTGTAATACCTGTTCGCGAGTAACCTGAATGCCGGCCAACTCTTCGAGGACCGTACCCGTCAAATCCTCCGTATCCGTAGCGGTACCGAGTTGAATAACGGCTTCATACGCTTTAGGTCTTTCTTGCAAATACTCAACCACTCTAGTAGATCTTCCAAGGCATAACGGCAATACACCGGTAACCATCGGATCAAGAGTGCCGGCATGCCCGATACGCTTCATACGAACGATTCGCCGTACCTTCGCTACTACATCATGCGATGTCCATCCGGCTGGCTTCCATACGGCAATAATTCCGTCCATCTATCCATTCAACGCCTTTCTGACTGCTTCAACAAGTTCCTCGATCGCTTCCTTCAGCGAGCCTTGCATCCGGCAGCCTGCTGCACGGACATGACCGCCACCGCCAAAAGATTGGGCAATTGCCGCTACATCTGCTTTGCCTGCGGATCGAAGGCTTGCCTTGACGCCGCCGTCTTCCGTTTCTTTGAATAGGATACCAACTTCCACACCGTCAATATTAAGTGCGTAGTTAACGATCCCTTCCATATCATCGGATACGGCACCTGTCTCTCTCATATCATCCTTGGCCACATAGAGCCAGCCGATTTGCTGATCCTCGGTGAAGGTCAATCTCGCCAAGCTGCGCTGCAGCAGCTTCAGCTTAGCCATTGTCATCTTTTCAAGAAGATGATCGGCAAGCTTATGCCCTGGCGCTCCAAGTGCAAGCATGCGGGATGCAACATCCATCACTTTTGGACTTGTGTTGGAATAGCGAAAGCCGCCTGTATCCGTCAGCAAGCCTGTATAGATAGCCGTTGCGCACTCTTCATCAATTGCGCAGCCAGACTTTTCAATCATATCGTATAATATTTCGACCGTTGCTGCAGCATCGGGAAGAATGACGTTTACCGTACCAAACCCGTTATTCGTAGGGTGATGGTCGATATTCAGCAATTTCACATCCTGCGCAAACAAGGCTGAAACCTCGCCAATACGCCGAAAATCGGCGCAATCGACCGCAATAACATGCGTGTACGTCTGCCCCGGCTTATCCTTGCGATAATTGACGATTTGATCATAGCCTCTTAAGTAGCTGAGCCGTGAAGGAGATTCTCCTTCATTGATCAGCGTTTTTGATTTGCCTAATTGATCAAGCATCCAGCCGATCACCGACGTGGAGCTGATTGCGTCCCCATCGGGCTGCACATGGGAGACGACTAAAAAGTCGTCTCCTTCTTGCATAAACGCAAGTGCAGCTTCAAGCTGTTGCCCGTAATCCGCGCGGGCCGTCATTGACCCTTATTCCCGCGGTTAATTTCATCAAGCAGCCCCTCGATGCGGCTGCCATACTCGATACTGCTGTCGAACTTGAACAGCAGCTCAGGCGTATGACGAAGTCGCATCCGCTTGCCGAGCTCGGAACGTAGATATCCGTTTGCCTTGGCCAGCGCTTTAAGGGTTTCTTCCTTCTGTTCTTCACTGCCGAGCACGCTGAGGTAGACGCGCGCCTGAGACAGGTCGCTTGTCGCCTCAACACCCGTTACGGTAATAAACCCGATACGAGGATCCTTCAGCTCGGTTTGAATAATTTGGCTCAGCTCTTTTTTAATTTGTTCGCCGACCCGACCTACACGAATTTTAGCCATGCCTTAATCACCTCTCTACCGACTCCATAACGAAGGCTTCAATAATATCCCCTTCTTTGAAGTCGCTAAACCGCTCGATCGTAATACCGCACTCGTAGCCTTGAGCGACTTCCTTCACATCGTCCTTGAAGCGTTTCACTGTATCCAATTTACCTTCGAATACAACGATACCGCCGCGGATAACGCGAACTTCGGAGTTACGAGTAATTTTGCCGCTTATCACCATACAACCAGCGATAGCGCCAACTTTGCTAAGCTTGAAGATGTTGCGGACTTCAGCCTGCCCTTGAACAACCTCTTTGAAGATAGGATCCAGCATGCCTTTCATTGCTTGCTCGATCTCTTCGATCACATTATAGATAACGCGATGCAGACGCACATCAACTTTTTCTTGTTGTGCAGCCTGATCGGCTTGTGCATCAGGACGAACGTTAAAGCCGATAACAATAGCATTGGATGCCGCTGCCAAGTTAATATCGGATTCGGTGATCGCGCCTACGCCGCTGTGAATGATTTTGATACGAACGCCTTCAATTTCAATTTTCCCAAGGGAGCCTTTGAGCGCCTCTGTTGAACCTTGAACGTCAGACTTGATAATAATGTTGAGATCCTTGATCTCGCCTTCTTGAATATGCTTGAACAGGTCGTCAAGCGTAACTCGGGAATTCGCGCCAAGCTCCGACTGACGTTGTTTAATCGAACGACGGTCAGCAATTGCTCTAGCTTTACGCTCGTCTTCGAATACCATGAACGGGTCGCCGGCAAGTGGTACCTCTGTTAAGCCAGTGATCTCCACGGGTGTAGAAGGACCCGCTTCTTTGATACGGCGGCCTTTGTCGTTCACCATTGCACGGACACGGCCGAAGCAGTTACCGGCAACGAAAGCATCACCAATCTTAAGCGAACCATGCTGCACGAGAACGCGTGCTACTGGACCTTTACCTTTATCCAGCTCGGCTTCAATAACCGTACCGCGTGCACGTTTGTCTGAATTCGCTTTGTAATCATTAACTTCAGCTACGAGCAGAATCATCTCGAGCAGCTCTTCCAGACCAAGACGTTGTTTCGCAGATACGTTAACGAAAATCGTATCGCCGCCCCACTCTTCCGGTACCAGCTCATATTCCGTCAGCGCCTGTTTGATTTTATCAGGATCCGCATCAGGTTTATCAATTTTGTTAACCGCTACGATGATCGGTACGCCAGCCGCTTTCGCATGGTTGACTGCTTCAACTGTCTGAGGCATAACACCGTCATCAGCTGCAACTACGATTATCGTAATGTCCGTTACTTGAGCACCACGTGCACGCATCAGCGTAAACGCTTCGTGACCTGGTGTATCGAGGAACGTAATTTTCTTATGGTTGATCTCGACTTGGTAAGCACCTATATGCTGCGTAATGCCGCCCGCTTCGCCGCCAGTTACGTTCGTATGACGGATAGCGTCAAGAAGGGTTGTTTTACCATGGTCAACGTGACCCATAATGGTTACAACTGGTGGACGTGTCGACAGATCTGCTTCGTCATCCACTTCTTCGACCGTTTCGAAGGTATCCTCTTCAACCGGAATTTTCACTTCAACTTCTACCCCGAACTCGGATGCAATCAAAAGAATTGTATCCATATCAAGCTCTTGGTTAATAGTAGCCATTACGCCAAGAGAAATAAGCTTCTTAATGACCTCAGAAGCATCCTTATGGAGCAGCTTCGCCAAATCGCCTACCGTCATTGTACCGCGTACAATAATTTTCTTAGGCGTGTTGTCGATTTTCTCGCGAGGAGGCTGCTGCGAATGATTCCGATTATTTCTGCCGCCTTTGCCGCGGTTGTTAGGGTTGGTTCTGAAGTTCGGCTTGCCGTCGTCGAATCGTTTTTGGCTGCCGTTATTAGTCGACTTATTCTTATTAACCGTGTTGTTGCCTTTGCGGTTCGTTTCAGCTGCCGCAGTACCGCGCGATGTAGGTGCCGGACGCGAAGAATCGAACGAACGGGCTGGACCGCCTCCGCCTTGTGGTGGACGGTTGCCGCCTGGAGCTCCTCCGCCTTGCGGGCGATTGCCGCCTTGACCTGCACCTTGTCCTTGTGGACGGTTAAATCCGCCGCCTTGCGGACGATTGCCGCCTTGGCCGCCTTGACCACCTTGTCCTTGAGGACGATTGTACCCGCCCCCGCCTTGTGGACGGCTGCCGCCTTGGCCTCCGCCTTGACCGCCTTGCCCTTGAGGACGGTTGTATCCGCCTCCGCCTTGTGGACGATTGCCGCCTTGGCCTCCGCCTTGCGGACGGTTACCTTGGTACGAACCTTGACGATTACCGCTGTTGCCGCTGTTTTGCGGTCTATTGTTACTCGAGCTGCTCGAATTATTCGAGCTTGCGCTGCTGGAGCTTGCTCCTGCATTACTCGGGCTTGAGCTTGTTGGAGTTGAGTTTTCTTGCTGACTTTGTGCCGGACGTTGTTCTTGTTGCGATTGGTTAGTTTCAGATGTCGTTTTAATAGAATTCATAGGCCCCTGTCTGTCCTGAGATAGATTTTTTTGTACCGGTTGAGACGACTGCGGTTTGTTTGCCGATTGTGCTTGTGGCTGTGGTGCTGCCGATACGGTTGCACTGCCTGATTCCTGAGCACGCTTCGCAGCCGCATTTTGCTTAATATCGCGGAAGAAGCCTTCCACTTTATTAACCATTTCGGTTTCCATAACACTCATATGATTATTAACGGGCAAATTAAGCCGCTTAAGAATCGTTATAATTTCTTTACTGCTCATGTTTAGCGATTTCGCGTATTCATATACGCGGGTTTTATCTTTATTGTCCTTGCTGTTGTCCTGTTGTTTGCTCAATATTATCCACCTCCGAATTTTGACTCAGATGACCTGCAATCATTTTTCCGAACTTTGCGTCAGTTACCGCCAGTACGACTCGTTCCGGCTTTCCTATGGCCTTTCCAAGCTGATCGCGGTCAAATGCTTCGGCGAGCTGTACCCCGTAGGTGTTGCATTTGTCGCGAAACTTCTTCTTCGTATTTGGTGAAGCATCGCCCGCAATAATAACGAGCTGTGCTTCCCCCTTACGAACCGCCTTGAGCACAATTTCATCACCGGTAATGAGCTTGCCAGCTCTCATGGCCATTCCGAGCGAGGACAAGCCTTTATTCATCTTCATCGCTTTCCCGCTCCTTGCCTGCCAGAAACTCGTCTTCTACCGCTATGAAATCCTGTTCAAGCTGGTCGTAAATCGATGCGTCGACTGCCTGCTTTAATGCACGGTCGAGCGCTTTGGACTTCTTCGCCAGCTTAAAACAGCTGACCTGTCCGCATAAATAGGCGCCTCGACCGGCTTTTTTCCCCGTCAGGTCTATAAGCACTTCTTCGTTTGGTGTCCGAACAACCCGGATGAGTTCTCTCTTTGGCTTCATTTCTTGGCATGCCACGCACTTGCGAAGCGGCACTTTTCTCGGTCTCACCGTACACCCCTCCTTTGCCCGTTAATGGACCCAAGATGTAAGCCAGCCTTATGCCAGATCGATCGAAACGGAATCCTGGTGCATGGTACCTGTCGTCGTTTTCGGACGGCCGTATTCCTGCTCCGCTTGCGTTTCGCTCTTAATATCGATCTTCCAGCCAGTCAGCTTCGCTGCAAGGCGTGCATTTTGACCCTTGATGCCAATGGCAAGAGACAGCTGATAATCAGGTACAATCACACGAGCCATTTTCTCTTGTTCAAATACGATGACCTCAAGCACCTTGGAAGGGCTGAGCGCATTTGCCACATATTCCTCTACGCTCTCCGACCAGCGAACGATGTCGATCTTCTCGCCGGTGAGCTCGTTAACGATTGTTTGTACACGCATACCCTTAGGACCTACGCAGGATCCAACCGGATCAACTTCTTCGTTACGGGAATGTACCGCGATCTTCGAACGAAAGCCAGCTTCGCGTGCTACGGAACGAATCTCTACAACACCATCATAGATTTCCGGCACTTCAAGCTCAAAGAGACGTTTCAGAAGACCCGGATGGGTACGGGACAAAATAATTTGCGGCCCCTTGGTCGTGTTCTCAACCTTTGTAATGTACGACTTTACGCGGTCGCCATGCTTGAATTTGTCTGTCGGCATCAGTTCCGTAAGCGGTAGAACCGCTTCAACCTTGCCTAGATCAACAAACAGGTTGCGCGTATCTTGACGCTGTACAATACCGTTTACAATATCTTCTTCTTTATCAATAAATGCATTGTAGATCAGACCGCGTTCCGCTTCGCGGATACGTTGCGTAACGACCTGCTTCGCTGTCTGAGCCGCAATCCGGCCAAAGTCACGTGGCGTAACTTCGATATCTGCAATATCATCCAGCTGATAGTGAGGGTTGATCTCACGGGCAGCGTCGACTGTAATTTCCAGACGCGGATCGAGCACTTCGTCTACAACCGTTTTACGAGCGTATACTTTAATGACGCCGCTGTGTCGGTTCATGTCCACGCGCACGTTCTGCGCCGTATTAAAGTTGCGCTTGTAGCTCGATATTAAAGCCGCTTCAATCGCTTCTAACAGCACTTCCTTTGCAATTCCTTTATCCCTCTCGATTTCCGACAATGCTTCAATAAAATCCATGCTCATTGGAATGGAGTTCCCCCTTTCAAAAATAAACCGCTATTTAGAACACAATCGCAAGACGAGCGCCCGCGACCTTGGAATAAGGAATAACATGTTCTTTCTTGCCGATCTTGACCGTTGCCTGTTCACCATCAAACGCTGTAAGCTGTCCTTCAAATTCCTTAGAACCGTCAATCGGCTCGTAAGTCGTTATGTAAACATGCTTGCCAACTGCCTTGCGAACATCTTCAGGCTTCTTAAGCGGACGTTCCGCACCCGGAGAAGATACTTCTAAGAAGTAAGCATCGGAGACCGGATCATTCTTATCCAATTCCTCGCTCAAAAATTCGCTGATTTTGCCGCATTCGTCTATATCGATGCCGCCTTCCTTGTCAACGAACACACGAAGGAAGTAATTGCTGCCTTCCTTTACGTACTCAATATCAACAAGTTCAAATCCATTGCTGTTGAGGAATGGAGTAAGCATTTCTTCAACGACGGTTTTGATTTTGGATGTGCTCAATCGGTGTAACCTCCTGTTTCTTCGTACGCTTGAAACATCTTATTTGTATATGAAAAAAGCCGTTTACAAAACGTAAAGAGTGGGTTTCCCCACTCTCTGCTTCAAGTCTCTATCCACATCATTGCCACAAAAATTATATCATAACCGCATAGGGGTGACAAGAAATGTTTTCTAGCACTCCGCGTTTAGAACAACGACAGCTGGTTCGATTCCGGGAGTCCGCGGAAGCAGCCCATTCCCGTTAACACTTCAATAATCGTCTTACTGGCTTTGGATTTCTGCTGGAAATCCTCAATGGAGAGGAATTCGCCATGCTCTCTCGATGCCGCAATATTCCGTGCCGCATTCTCCCCGATCCCTGCAATCGCTGCGTAAGGCGGAATTAGCGAGTCGCCGTCCACAATAAACTTTGTCGCATCCGAACGGTACAAGTCAATCGGTTTGAAAGAGAAGCCGCGTGCGGTCATCTCAAGGGCCATCTCAAGGAGAGACACACTATTCTTCTCTTTTGTTGTTGCGTTGAAGCCTTTATCCTCAATCTCGATAAGCTTCTTCTGAATAGCGTCATAACCTTGGCACAGCAGATCCAGATCAAAATCCTCTGCCCGGACCGTAAAGTAAGTTGCATAGTAAGCAATCGGATAATACAGCTTGAAATAGGCGGTCCGAACTGCTGAAATAACGTATGCGGCGGCATGCGCCTTAGGGAACATGTACTCGATCCGGAGACAGGAATCAATATACCATTGAGGCACTTTGCAGCGCTTCATCTCCTCGATCCATTCCGGAGTTAGACCTTTACCTTTACGTACACTCTCTGTAATTTTGAAGGCGAGCCCGGCATCCATTCCCGCTTTATAGATAAGATAAAGCATGATATCGTCACGACAGCCGATAACCGTCTTAATGTTACAGGTTCCTTTTTTGATCAGCTCCTGTGCATTGCCCAGCCATACGCCGGTTCCGTGAGATAATCCCGAAATTTGAAGTAAGTCGGCAAAGGAAGAAGGCTGCGTCTCCTGAAGCATCTGACGGACGAACTTCGTTCCCATCTCCGGAACGCCGTATGTTGCTACCGGTGTACGGATTTTCTCAGGCGAGACTTCCAACGCTTTGGTCGAGTTGAACATGCTCATGACTTTCGGATCATTCATCGGAATGGTCGTAGGATCAACACCGGTCAAATCCTGCAGCATCCGCATCATCGTCGGATCATCATGACCCAGAATATCAAGCTTCAGCAAGTTGGCTTCAAAGGCGTGATAATCGAAATGTGTTGTCTTCCATTCCGCATTGACATCATCCGCCGGGTATTGCACTGGAGTTATGTCTTCGACTTCCATATAGTTCGGAACAACAACTATACCGCCAGGATGCTGGCCAGTACTCCGCTTCACGCCGGTTACACCGGAAGCAAGCCGTGACAGCTCCGCACTACGCCATGTTTTACTGTGATCTTCTGCGTATTTTCGTGCAAAGCCATATCCTGTCTTCTCCGCTACCGTACCAATGGTGCCGGCACGGAACACGCATTTGTCGCCAAACATGATCTTGGTAAAATTATGCGCCGTTGGCTGATATTCGCCTGAGAAGTTTAGATCGATATCGGGAACTTTATCGCCCTTGAAACCAAGGAAGGTCTCAAACGGGATATCCTGTCCTTCGCCCTTCATCGGCATGCCGCACTTCGGACAGTTCTTGTCCGGCAAGTCAAATCCGCTTGGTACACTGCCGTCAAGGAACCATTCGCTATGGCGGCATTCCGAATTCTTGCACAAATAATGCGCAGGCAGCGGATTAACCTCGGATATGCCAAGGAAGGTGGCAACTACGGAAGAACCTACAGAGCCCCTGGAACCTACAAGATATCCGTCAGCATTGGACTTCTTAACGAGCTTCTCCGAGATCAAGTAGTTGGCGGAGAAGCCAAACTTGATGATCGGTACAAGCTCCTTCTCAAGACGGTCGATAACAACTTGCGGGAGATCATCGCCGTACATGGATTTCGCTGTGTCATAACAGGTATTCCGGATTTCCTCTTCCGCCCCTTCGATAATTGGGGTAAAAAGCTTATCCGGGAACATCTCGAACGGCTCGAACCGTTCAGATAGCTCAATCGTGTTCTTCACGACAACTTCATAGGCCCTTGCTTCGCCTAGGAAGGCAAACTCCCGAAGCATCTCTTCGGTTGTACGGAAATGCGCATCCGGTTTACGCAAATCTTTAAGCGGACTAAAACCGGTAATGCCGTGGATGGCGATATCGCGATACAGCTTGTCCCGTGGGTTCAAGTAATGAACGTTACCGGTTGCGATAACAGGTTTGCCAAGCTCATCGCCAATCTCGCAAATACGGCGGATCGCCTGCTCAATCTCAGCTCGGCTCCCCACTAGTCCTTTATCTACAAGATGCATGTAGAAGTCAATCGGCTGAATCTCCAGCGCATCGTAAAATCGAGCAACCTCAAGGGCTTCTTCATAGGATTTATTAAGCACCGTCTCGAAGAATTCACCCTTCTCACAGCCAGAAATCACAAGAATGCCTTCGCGCATGTCAACAAGCTTGCTCTTCGGAATGCAGGCAACGCGTTTGAAATGTTCGGTATGAGAGATCGACACCATCTTGAACAAATTTTTCTTGCCAACAGCATTTAACGCGTAAATATTGCAATGGAATGGCCGGGAATTGGATATGTCCAGGCCAACATAATCATTTAATTGATGAAGTCCGGTAATATTGCGTTCTGCTGCATCGTTTATGAGTCCGTATAAAACGCCGCCGAGGGCAACTGAGTCGTCCACCGCACGGTGATGGTTATCGAGAGAAATTTTATATTTTGCAGATAAAGTATTAAGACGGTGGTTCTTCATCGACGGATGGAGGAATCTTGCTAACTCCAGCGTATCAAGCACCGGATTCGTCAGCTCCGGTAGTCCAAACGACTTCAAATTCGCTTGCATAAATCCGATATCAAATCTTGCATTATGGGCTACAAGAACAGCATCTCCAATGAAGGTGATAAATTCACGCAGCATCGGTTCCAGTTCCGGTGCATCCATAACCATCTCATCATTGATGTTTGTCAGCTGTTGAATATGATAAGGGATTTTCTCATGCGGGTTGATGAACGTAGAGAACCGGTCAATCTCCTTGCCGTCCCGCATCTTAACACCGGCAAGCTCGATAATCTTATTATTAATAATAGACAAGCCCGTTGTCTCAATATCAAATACGACATACTCAGCAGAAGCTAGCTGCTCTTCCCTTGAGTTCAGGACCATCGGAACCGCGTCGTTCACAACATTGGCTTCCAGCCCGAATAAAACTTGGATGCCATTCTTCTTTGCTGCCTTGAATGCCTCAGGATAACAGTGAATATTGCTGTGATCTGTAATGGCAATCGCTTTATGACCCCATTTAGCAGCCATCTTCACATATTCGCCAATCGGCGTAACCGCGTCCATGGCACTCATCGTGGAGTGAAGATGGAACTCTACGCGTTTCTCTTCCGCGTTGTCCTTACGGTCTGGCGGAGAAGAGATTTCCTGAAGATCATTAGGCATCATGACGAGCTCAGGCTCCTGCATGAAACGGTCATAATCGACCTTGCCGCGGGCTTTTACCCATTTGCCGTTAGACAGCAGACTAAGGATCTTCACATCTTCCTTGTTCTTGGCAAACATCTTCATTGCTATCGAATCCGAGAAGTCCGTTACGTTAAAGGTAAAGAGAGTCATGCCGTTACGAAGCTCTTTCACCTCGAGGCCAAATACGGCGCCTTGTACCGTAATTTTCTTCTCTTCTTCGCGGATGTTCATAAGTGGCGTAGGCTCATCCCGAATGTCGTAGCCCATGGCCAGTTTGACCGGTTCTTCATCGCCGTCGCCTTCAGATTCGGAAGAAACGCTCTCCATAATCTGAATAACCGCTTCCCGCTCCGCTTGTTCCCGTTTCTGCTGGAACTCTTCATAAACTTCCTGTCTGGCCTGCTCGCCAACTTCCAGCTTGACCCGATATGTCCGTTCGAAGGTACGCTCATAAAATCTCGCAATCGCTTCGTCGATCCGCTTCTTCTTGGCAAGCTCAAGCCCCATGCCGTCAAGCAGAGATACTGTAATCATCTCGCTTGTCGGCTCCATGCCTGCTTTGCTCAGCCAACCGTTAACGGATGCGTTCTCACGCTGTACCCACTCCAGAAACAAAGGCCAGTATTCACGGGCTATGTCTGCAGCAGGTACTTCCTGGTCATATAACAGCTTGAAAGAAGTATCGGCAATATGGGAAAACTTCATGTTTACTGCTTGAGTTAGTGCTATAAAGGCCTTATAAGGAACTAAAGACGTTTTGCGGATGCAAAACGTCCATTTTCTGTTGCTTTTCCCTACAATGACTTGTTCAATATATCCGTCTTTGTAGTAAGAATTAATTATTTCGAGCGGCAGCCCTGCTTGCTGCATCAGCAGTTCAAAGCGCTGCCGGTTGTCTCCGGTTTGGCTCATGGCAATCAATCACTCCTGTACGATCCAATCCGATCGATGCTATTAGTAGGCACGTGCAAAGACGACTGTGTGCTCCGCATGTTCACCGCAAACGAGACATTTGCTTTTCTTTTTCTCCGGTTCGAATGGAATGTTGCGGCTTGTTGCGCCAGTTTCCTCTTTCACTTGCTTCTCGCAAGCTGCAGACCCGCACCAGCCAGCCAGCACAAATCCACGTTTCTCTTCCATTGAAGCTTTCATCTCGTCAAGCGTCTCTACATCGTAGAAATTATCTTCACGGAATTTCTTCGCTTTTTCATACATATCACGTTGAATATCGGCGAGCATGGTCTCTACTTCAGCCAACAGGTTCTCCTGGCGAACGATACGTTTCTCACCGCTGACACGCGATACCAGAACGACTTGTCCATTTTCCATATCACGAGGTCCAAGCTCGAGTCGAAGCGGAACGCCGCGCATTTCGTATTCGTTGAACTTCCAGCCCGGGCTTACATCCGAGCGATCGTCAACCTTCACGCGAATACCGGCTTTCTTCAGATCAGCATAAAGCTCATCCACTCGTCCAACCACTTGATCACGCGTCTTAGCCGGACCAATTGGAATCATTATTACTTGCGTTGGTGCAACCTTTGGCGGCAAGGCCAGACCACGGTCGTCACCATGAACCATAATCATAGCACCAATCAGACGCGTACTCACGCCCCAAGATGTGGTATGCGCGAATTGAAGCGTATTCTCGCGGTCCAAATATTTAATATCAAAGGCTACAGCAAATTTGGTGCCAAGATAATGGGAAGTGCCGGCTTGTACCGCTTTGCCGTCTTTCATCATCGCTTCGATCGAATATGTGTTCACTGCTCCGGCGAAACGTTCGGAAGGTGTCTTCTCCCCTTCAATAACAGGGATTGCAAGGAACTCTTCAACGAATTCGCGGTATACCGTAAGCATTCTCATCGTCTCTTCACGTGCTTCATCCTCGGTCTCGTGAGCCGTATGGCCCTCTTGCCAAAGGAATTCGCTAGTACGAAGGAACGGCAGAGTGCGCTTCTCCCAGCGGACAACGTTCGCCCATTGGTTAATCAAGAGCGGCAGATCACGGTAGGATTGAATCCATTTGGCATACATATGACCAAACATCGTTTCCGATGTTGGACGGATAGCCAGACGTTCTTCCAGCTTCTCGCCGGCTGCTTCTGTTACCCAAGGTAGCTCAGGATTAAAGCCTTCAACATGCTCCTTCTCCTTCTGAAAGAAGCTCTCCGGAATAAAGAGCGGGAAATAAGCATTGCGGTGGCCTGTTTCCTTGAAACGGCGGTCCAGGTCACGCTGAATATTTTCCCACAGCTCATAGCCTTCCGGACGAAACACGATACAGCCGCGAACCGGCGAATAATCCATTAGCTCTGCTTTCTTAATTACATCGATATACCATCTTGAAAAATCTTCGCCTTGTGGCGTAATTTCGGTAACAAACTGTTTATCCTTGGACATAACCGACTTATGGCTCCCCTCGTACCAATCGCAAAATATCATTGTAAGTCACCACAAGCATCAGCAGCATAATTAAGGCAAAGCCGATGAAGTGGACCATGCTTTCCCGGTTCGGATTAACCGGACGCCCGCGTACTGCCTCGAGACCGAGGAAGATAAGCCTGCTGCCATCAAGTGCGGGAATCGGCAGTAAGTTGAAAATACCTAAATAAAGGCTTAACAAAGCCGTCCATGACGTCAGATCCGTAATCCCTTTACGGGCAATCTCACTCGTCATTTCCGCCGTGCGGACTGGTCCGCCCAGATCGTCAAGCTTGAAGTCACCAAGGATAATCTTCTTGAAGCCTTCAAAAATACTAATCGTCATCGACTTCATAAGCTTGGCTGCACCCGTGATGGTCTCGCCCACCGTTGCGCTGCGGAACTGGTACGCGGCCGTAATGCCAACCTTGCCAATCCCTTGATCATCCGCCACCGGAGTCAATTTGATCGGCTGAAGCTCACCGTTGCGGATTACGTTCAGCTGAATGGGTTTGCCTGCAGATGCGCCGATAATATCGATCATTTTGTCATAATCGGTACCGATCTTGACTCCGTTAACGGTATCGATCAGGTCTCCCTGTTGCAGCTGCGCCTGCTCAGCCGGCATTCCTTTGGACACTTTGTCAACGAGCAAGCCCTGCGGTGTACCTGCCAGCTGTATGTATACCATGAACAAAATAAACGCAAGCACAAAGTTCATCAGTGGGCCGGCAAAGATCGACATGGCGCGAGCGCCAACCGATTTACTTCCGAATTGACGATCAACTGGAGCAATTTGCGTCTCTTTCCCTCTTGAAATAAGAAGAGCGGTAGGATGAACGGAGAACCGTTCATTATCCCCTTCTACGTCGAGGGTGACGAACAAATCTTTTTCCAGATCAATCGCAGTTACTTCACCGCGAACAACACCGCTTCGCTCATCCAGCCGATCGAGATAAATACGGGTAACCTGATCGTTCTTCACCCGAAGAGCAATCGTCTGCCCGACAGTAACATCAACAATCTCCGGATCTTCACCCGCCATACGGACGAATCCGCCAGCCGGCACGAGCCTGAGCGTAAACCTTGTCTCACCGCGCTTGATTGAGAACAGCTTGGGTCCAAAGCCGATCGCAAATTCCCTAACCAAAATTCCGGCGCGCTTCGCGAAATAATAATGTCCCCATTCATGAATGGTTACAATGACAAAAAATACGAGCACGGTCATAAATATGACCCGAATCATCTCCATAGCGAGCCTCCTGTTCGTAACGGCCTGTACATAGATTATCATTATTCTCCCGTACGATACAAGAGAACCGCAGGTTACAGCAAAAGCTAGATGACTGTTGCCTCTTTACGAGCCCAAGCATCAATTGCTGCTATTGCCTGCAAATCATTAACTGCTGTTACCGAGTGGCGCTCAAGTACACGCTCCAGCACTCGCTCAATGCCTAAGAAATCAATCTCTCCGTTCAAGAAACGGGCTACTGCAACCTCATTGGCTGCATTAAATACGGTTGGTGCAGACTGTCCGGCACGGCCGCAGTCAAAAGCAAGCTTCAAGCAAGGGTATCTCGCAAAATCCATCTCACGGAAATGAAGCTTTCCGATTGCAGCAAGATCGAGCCGACCTGTCGGAGTCGGCCTGCGCTCCGGATAGGTCAGCGCATATTGAATCGGAACACGCATATCCGGCAAGCCCAGCTGAGCGATTACACTGTTATCGCTGAATTCTACAAACGAATGGATGATGCTTTCCGGATGGATCAAAACGTTAATCTGATCGTACGTCACATCAAACAGCCATTTTGCTTCGATTACCTCGAGCCCTTTGTTCACCATCGTTGCGGAATCAATCGTAATCTTGGCGCCCATGGACCAGTTCGGATGGTTCAGCGCCTCAGCCACCGTTACACCGGCGAGCTGCTCGCGCGTACGGTCACGAAAAGATCCGCCAGATGCCGTCAATGTAAGCTGCTGCAGTGCTTTCAAATCTTCTCCATTCAAGCATTGGAAAATGGCCGAATGCTCGCTGTCTACCGGAATGATTGAGACGCCCTTCTGTCTGGCACGCTCCATAACAATATGACCAGCCGTCACCAGCGTTTCTTTATTTGCAAGTGCAATTGTCTTGCCCGCATCAATGGCAGCAAGAGTTGCCGGGAGTCCGCGGCTTCCTACAATCGCCGTCACAACGACATCCGCTTCATCTTTCGCCGCGAGTTCAACAAGCCCTTCCTCCCCATACAGCACCTGAATGCTCGAGGACAATTCTGCCTTTGCCTGCTCCGCTAATTCCTTATTTGCGAGGCAAACCACGGAAGGCCGAAATTGCTTGGCCTGCTTGATCAGCAAAGGCAAATTACTGCCTGCCGATAAGCCAACCACTTCGTAGCGCTCCGGATCATTGGCAATGACATCAAGCGTTTGGGTGCCGATAGAGCCGGTTGAGCCTAATATGGTGATTTTTTTCATGGATTCCTCCTGGAACTCATTAATGCATTTGATTGCTCTTGAAAAGCATTCGCTGCGCATAAGTGTCATGGCTTCGATCGCTGTTGTCTCTAAGTTTCTTGATCTCCATCCGCATAGCGGTTGAAACTCAGAGACAAAGGCGAGCGCTATCGCTTCTCTTCCATGACACTTCCACTCCGCTCACTTCAGAGCAAAGTATCGACTCGGCATTCTTTCCAAGTCGGAATGGCCAAAGAAAAATGATGGAGAGCAGAGAAAGAATCATCAACATGTCGAGAACTCCATATTATCACTTTCCCACATGGGAGTAAGTGTCACCCGCTTTGCTCTGCACCATTCTTTATGTAGGTAACAAATCGGTCAAGATCAACAGCGGGAACACGATAATCCAACTGTCAAAACGGTCGAGTACACCACCGTGACCCGGCAGAATGGAGCCGGAGTCTTTGATATTGCGGACACGTTTGTAAGCCGATTGGATCAAGTCGCCCAGCTGTCCGGCTACCGCTACGATAAGACCAATCAACAAAGCATTAAAGGTCTCGATGATATGCGGTGCGCAAATTGCAAACACGAGTGCTGCAATAATAGACAGCACAACACCACCGACAGCTCCTTCAATCGTCTTGTTAGGGCTTATAGACGGCCATAACTTATGCTTGCCCATTGACCGTCCGACGAAATATGCTCCTGCATCGGACGCTACGTTGCAAGTAATAATAAGAAACGACCAGAAGATCCCGTGAAGCTCGAGGTCCCGAACGGCATACATCGAGCTAAAGCCGTAACCTACATATAAAGCGCCTAACAACATAAGCGAGGCGCCATCGATGGTTATTTTGTTTTTGGTAAATACCGTTACAGCTAAAAGCAAGAAAGCCAATATCCAGAGAACGGTAATCGCAGAGGGTGAATCTACGCCCATAAGCTTCCAAGGAAGCACGAACAGCAGCACACCTGCATAACCAAGCAAAGACGCCGGTTCATTCCAAGTGTGCCCGTTCATTTTCGTATACTCGTTAAACCCAAGCAAGGCGAGAAATACAAGCGTAGCTGCATAAAACCATCCGCCGGCTAGAAGCAATGCGACAAATGCCGCTCCGGCAAGCAGTCCCCATATGATTCTTTGTTTCAAGTGAAGGTCACACTCCGTTATCGATGCTATAAACCGCCATATCGCCGTGCACGGCGCTGATATTCTTGTATGGCTTCCTGCAGATGAGCTTCTGTGAACTCCGGCCAGTATACGTTCGTAAACCACATTTCACTATAGGCCAACTGCCATAACATAAAGTTACTCAGCCTAAGTTCGCCGCTTGTACGAATTAACAGATCCGGATCGGGGATGTCCCCGCTTAACAAACGGCTGGATAACAGCTGCTCGTCAATTTGTTCTGTAGATAATCGCCCACCCTGTACATCGACTGCAATTTCTTTAATCGCTTCAAGCATTTCCTTACGACCGCCATAATTAAGAGCAAAATTGAGTACGAGTCCAGTATTATTAGCCGTCTTCGTGATTGCTTCCTCAACAGCGTTCAGTGTAAACGATGGCAGGTTCTCTTTGTGCCCCATCATGCGAACTTGAACATTTTTCTCAATGAGCTCTTCCAGTTCAATTTCCAAAAACTGTTGTGGAAGCTTCATCAGGAAATCAACTTCGTCTTTGGGCCTCTTCCAGTTTTCCGTGGAAAAAGCGTACATTGTCAAATATTTGACACCAAGACGATCTGCCTCCATTACGATTCGCTTCACCGTTTTCATACCAGTATGATGGCCGGCGATCCGTGGAAGTCCACGTTTCTTCGCCCAACGTCCGTTGCCGTCCATTATTATGGCAATATGCTTCGGAACATTGTCAGTTGCCAAAAACGGTTCAGCCGCATTCGAGGATGATTTGCCAAGTTTGGCCCAAAGTCGACTGATCATGTTTGTTCCTCCCACCCGGATTTCAAAAAACCAAACCCCACCTGACGGAGGGGCTGTAGGCGCAATTATACTTCCATAATCTCTTTCTCTTTAGCAACCAATACTTTATCAACTTCTGCGATGAAACGGTCTGTTGTTTTTTGGATATCTTCTTGATGGCGACGCGATTCATCTTCAGAAACCGTCGTTTTCTCCATCTTTTTGATCTCATCATTCGCATCACGACGGATGTTGCGGATTGCAACTTTCGCGTCTTCGCCGAATTTTTTAGTTGTCTTAACAAGATCGTTGCGGCGCTCTTCTGTAAGAGGCGGCAGTGTAATACGGATAGCCGAGCCATCATTGGATGGAGTCAGACCAAGATCGGATTTCATAATCGCTTTCTCGATTGCAGCGATTGACGATTTGTCCCAAGGCTGAATGAACAGCGTGCGGGAATCCGGTGTATTAATATTCGCTAATTGCGCAACGGGCGTTGGTGCCCCGTAATATTCAACTTGAACACGGTCGAGCAAAGCAGGCGTCGCCCGTCCTGCACGAAGTGTAGCCAGATCACGTTTCAAAGCAACAATTGCTTTCTCCATACGCTCTTCTGCATTTTTCTTAACTGCTTGCGGCATTATTTCGCACTTCCTCTCACAATAGTACCAATCTTCTCACCAAGCACGACTTTCTTAATATTCCCTTTTTCAGTAATCGCGAACACGACGAGCGGAATATTGTTATCCATGCAAAGCGACGATGCCGTTGAATCCATAACGCCAAGATTTTTGTTCAATACTTCCATATACGTCAATTCTTCGTACTTCTCTGCTGTTGCATCTTTGAACGGGTCAGCGGAATATACACCGTCAACTTTGTTTTTCGCCATCAGAATAACTTCTGCTTCGATCTCTGCTGCGCGAAGTGCTGCTGTTGTATCCGTCGAGAAGAACGGGTTGCCCGTGCCGGCAGCGAAGATAACAACGCGGCCTTTCTCCAGGTGACGGATTGCGCGGCGTCTTATGTAAGGCTCCGCAATTTGTTGCATCGCGATCGAAGTTTGAACACGAGTCGGCACTTCAATCTGTTCGAGAGCATCTTGCAAGGCAAGAGAGTTCATTACGGTTGCCAGCATGCCCATATAGTCAGCTGTTGCACGGTCGATACCTTTAGCCGTACCCGCGATACCGCGCCAGATATTGCCGCCTCCTACAACGATAGCGACTTCAACGCCAAGTGCAACGACTTCTTTGACTTGATCGGCGATTTCCGAAATGACGGAAGCTTCAATGCCGTAGCCTTGATCTCCTGACAAAGATTCACCGCTTACCTTAAGAACAATTCTTTTGAAAACAGGCTGCCCCATCGTCCCTACCTCCATCTTGTACCTCGCGGGCGAGGTAACATCCTATTAATTGCTTAGAATTTTAGAAAAAAAGAGCGGGGCGAACGCCCCGCCCCGCCTGTGCGTTCGGTTTACAGTTTTGCTTGAGCCATAACTTCTTCAACGAAGTTATCCACTTTTTTCTCAAGGCCTTCGCCCAGTTCGTAACGAACGAAGCGACGGATCGAGATGTTCTCACCGATAGCGCTGATTTTCTCGTTAAGAAGAGCCGAGATTGTTTTGTCCGGATCTTTAACGAAGGATTGCTCCATCAAGCAGTACTCTTCATAGTATTTCGAGATACGGCCGTCAACCATTTTTTCAACGATTTTTTCTGGTTTGCCTTCGTTAAGCGCTTGAGCTTTCAAGATCTCGCGCTCTTTTTCGATTTCCTCAGCAGGAACTTCTTCACGCTTAACAAACTTAGGGTTTGCAGCAGCGATGTGCATTGCGATGTCACGTGCGAAAGTACGGAATTGATCTGTTTTCGCAACGAAGTCCGTTTCACAGTTGATTTCAACCAGAACGCCGATACGGCCGCCTGCATGGATATACGATTCAACTACGCCTTCAGTTGCAACACGGCCAGCTTTGTTAGCAGCCGCGGACAGGCCTTTCTCACGAAGAAATTCGATTGCTTTAGTGATGTCACCGTTTGTTTCGTCCAATGCTTTCTTGCAATCGAGCATACCTGCTCCAGTTCTTTCACGAAGTTCTTTTACTGCGCTTGCGGATACCGCCATGATTAGCCCTCCTGGAAATTCCATTTATAGTTTTTACGTTCAAAAAAAGGGCGGTGAGAGGCTTTCACCTTCTGACCACCCTTTGTTGTAGCAATTATATCGGATTAAGCAGTTGTTTGCTCGCCTTGGTTAGCTTCCACGATAGCGTCAGCCATTTTGGACGTCAACAATTTAACTGCGCGAATCGCGTCGTCATTGCCTGGAATTACATAGTCGATCTCGTCCGGATCGCAGTTCGTATCAACGATACCTACGATTGGAATACCGAGTTTGCGTGCTTCAGCAACAGCGATACGCTCTTTACGAGGATCGATGATGAACAGCGCGCTAGGCAGACCTTTCATGCCTTTGATGCCGCCAAGGAATTTTTCCAGACGGTCTTTTTCTTTGTTAAGAATGATAACTTCTTTTTTAGGCAGAACTTCGAAAGTTCCGTCTTCCGACCATTTTTCGAGTTGACGCAGACGGTCAATACGTTTTTGGATCGTTTGGAAGTTAGTCAACGTGCCGCCCAACCAACGTTGGTTGATGTAGAAGTTGCCGCAACGTTCTGCTTCTTCTTTAACCGAGTCTTGAGCTTGTTTTTTCGTACCTACGAACAGCATTGTGCCGCCTTCAGCAGCGATAGAACGTACGAAGTTGTAAGCCTCTTCGACTTTCTTAACTGTTTTTTGCAGGTCGATAATGTAAATTCCGTTTCTTTCTGTGAAGATATAACGATCCATCTTAGGGTTCCAACGACGAGTCTGGTGACCGAAATGTACCCCAGCTTCGAGAAGCTGTTTCATGGAAATAACCGCCATATTCAACACACCTCCTGTTATGGTTTTTGAGTAGTTACCTCCGCCCATCGCATCTTCCGCTAAAACTTCCGGCGACCGGAAGCACCATTAACGGAATTAATAGGCGTGTGTTTTTAACACCGTCAATTAATATAACATATCTGACAAGTCGGTGCAACAGATGTTTGTCGAAATTTTGCAGTCTGTCCTCAGTTCTTCATTTTAGAGTCGAATTCCGACTTTGTAAGCGGCTGGCTGGTAAGGATTCGGATAATCTCTTCTACTTTCGGATTTCCCTCAAAAATAAAATAACCGGCACGAACGGTCTTTTTGTTCATTGCCTTGATAAAAGCTTCTTTATCTGAAATCAGCTTTTGCCCGGCAAGCAGATCAGCTGTATCGGTTAAATTCATGCCGCCTGTTATACGAACCTGCCGTTTAAGTACAGGCTTCTCTTCTGCGGAAGGCTTCTCTACCGTAACTTCTTTCATATCCTCATCAGAAGGTGGTTTCGAAGTCTCTGCAGCAGGTGTCGCTTCCGGTTTCTCCGAAGCCGGTTGTCCCGCTTTATCCGCCTCTTTGATGGCATTAGCCCGCTCCTCAGCAAGCTTGGCATCCATCTCCGCCTGCGTATAGAGTTTTGGTTCCCGTTCCTTGAATCCTGCCGACAGATTCTGCTGGCTTTCATCTCCGATCTGCATGAGCTGCAGCAAAATAGCGCCGGCAATAATACCGACACCCAATCCGGCTACAAAGGAGCGGTTCTTAAACATGAGCCTTCTCCTCCTGCTTGGCCAGCTGCAAAATAAGTTGTACTTCCCCTTTATTCATATGCAGTTTTTTCGCGATTGCCTCGATGGATTTGCCTTGCTTGTAGAGCTCGAACAAATCGGAATAACGCATCTGAATGCCCGATGCGATTGGCTGGGAAGCCGGTTCATCAACCGCCGGCTTCTCCATAGACGCAGTTGCCTGAGCCTGTACAGATCCTGTCATCGTCTGTGCAGCAAGCAGCTTATCGTTCTGGCGCTGCTGTTGCAGGAAAGTCAGCTGTTGTTCAAGCGAGGAACATTTGTTCTCCACTTCAGACAGCCGGAGTCTGCTCTGTTCCGCTTGCTGCTTTGCATCTTCGCGCAAGACGGTAACCAGCTTCACGAGCTCTTGATGATCAAGCTCCGTATTCTCCATAAACTGCTCCAGGGCAATCTCCATGTTGCGTGTATCCTTTGATTCCTGCGCCTGTTGCTTCTTTGGAAGAAATAATGAAGCCACGGCTACAACAGCTCCAAGCAGTACAATATACGTCCAATTAGACATTATTCACACCCTCTACTATTATAGCGAAATATCAACGTGATGCCCTTTAAAGGGATGCTCAGGCTGGCGGCTTTCTTCCGTTAATTCCCCGGACTCATCCGGCTTGTGCTTGCGCTTCGCCAGATAAGGTTTTCCGTGGTGCCGGTCTCTCTCATTACGTACATTTGGTCCGCCTGTCTGTTCTATGCCGGTGTTTTTACTGCGCAATTGCTCTGTCTGCTTGGATGCCAGTTCTGCCAAACGCGAAAGTTCCGCGGTCATCCTGTGGTTCGTCTGACTTTGTATTCCGCCTGCTTCCGGGGTGCGGGGGATCGACCATTGCAAGTCAATCGGCCTAAACGGCATTCTCAAGCTCCTTTCTTAGAGACACAGTATAAACTGGCACTACGTAAACAAAGGTAATTGAACGATATCCCCTTCCGAGTAACGGAAAGAAACGCGCTGTACCGGATCTTTAATGAAACGCGTATAACGACCGATGACAATCTTTATTCCGCCGTACACCGTATGACTGACGTCGACCTTCGCCTTGTCCGTATCCTCCAGCGTTTTCTCAATTTCCAGAATACGCTCTCTGATCTGATCAATCTCGGCTGTTGTCTGGCGTCTGGTTGCACCCAGTTTGATCCGCATCGCCATCTTCTGATCATTCAGCTGATCCATAGCCGCTTGTTGATCCAGAATAGCGAGTGCTTTTGACGTCTTGTCAATGGCATCCATGTGCTGACGCAGCTTTAACCGAAGCTCCTGAAGCTCGGAACGGGATTCCGGCCTTACTCCTACTTCGATTGCCGTTGCTGTTGACATGGTGTTGCCAATCACGCGTGCAGAGACCTGCTCAACCGCTTGAATCGATCCGCCGACAATTAATCCTTTCGCCCCTTGGCACACGACATTGCGTCCTGCCCGGACATTCGAATGCATAATGCTCTGAGACACAAGTACATCCTCGCCGGCAATAACATTGCTGTCTTGGATGAACGAGCTTTTTACATTTTTTTGCGCCTTGATATAGCCTTTGTTTCCGGCCATTATACCGCCTGTAATCTCGATGGAACCTTCTGATTCCATCTCTGCCCCTTCAACGCCGCCAATGACGCGAATATCGCCGGAAGCCTTCACCCTGAAACCGCTGAGTACGTTGCCGCGAATAACAACGGTCCCGACAAAATCAATATTGCCGACTCTATAATCAACGTCTCCGTTTACTTCATATACCGGGAAAACGTTTACTTTCTCTTTATCAGTAATCGTAACAAGACCGTCAATTAAGGCATACATCGCCGTTTGCGTCTCATTCACAACGACGTTTTTACCCACTTTAAACCTTGCCTGCTTGCCCTGCTTGGCCGGTATTTCATCGCCGGTTACCATCATGCCCGAGGAACCGAACATGGCTTCTATCCGCTCAGCGATGAGTTGACCACGCTTTACATTTTTCAAACGAGATACTTCCTTGAAATCAACCTTGCCGTCTTCCAGTTCTGCCGGACGCTGTGACTTATCCTGCAGTTCATAGGCGTAACGGATGGAACCGTCCTTGCCAGGTGTGGCCGGATGACCGACGGCAATGATGGTTTGCTCTTTACAATAAGCAAGCGTATTGCTGCAAATTTCACTTAACACACTTGTGCGTATCCCATAAACAACACCCTTGCTGCGTACAAAACGTTCCAATTGACCGGGAGTACAGTCGAAATCTTCGGTGATCCGGTTAAAGGTCAGGAAGGCAGACAGCTTATCAGCTGATATCTGGATACGCAAGTAAGTTTCCAATAAATGGTCTTCCACCTTGCCTACTCCCCTCTAATGCTGCAGTAATTGATCTTTATGTTTGGATAATGCCCCGCGCAGCCGTAAAATAGCTTTCGAATGAAGCTGTGAAATTCTCGACGGTGAAAGTGACATGACTTCCGCAATTTCGCTTAACGATAATTCTTCATAATAGAAGAGCGAAATAACGGTACGTTCCTTCTCCGTTAATTTCTCAATGCCGCTGATGAGCGAGTCCTTGAGAAAAAATTCATGCGCCTTATGATCCGGGTTTTTCGCCCTCTCGTCAACAAGCAGCGACAGTCTCGTTTCCGATTCTTCTTCACGAATCGGATCTTCCAACGAACATACCGTCGTAATGGCAATTTCATGGAGCATCGTCGTGAATTCTTTCTCGCTGACATTCAAATAATCGCTAATCTCTGCATCCGAAACGGAGCGCAAATATTTCTGCTCAAGGCTTTGATACGCTTCTTCAATACGCTTAGCTTTTTCTCTGACCGAGCGCGGGACCCAGTCACCCTGGCGCAGACCGTCAATAATGGATCCGCGGATTCTCCAGGATGCGTAGGTTTCAAACTGCAGTCCCCGGCAATAATCAAATTTCTCGATGGCATCAATAAGTCCCATCACGCCATTGCTGGCGAGATCGTCTTTTAGAACATTTTTGGGCAACCCAATCGCCATTCGGTTCGTTACATAATCGACCAAAGGCAAGAATTGCTCGATAAGACGTTTCTTGGCTTCAAGATCGCCATCTTCTCTCCATGCTCGCCACATATCCAAATTAGCAGTCGCAATCATGTCTCTCACCCTCCTGTCAGATGACGAACGGCCTTAGCCAATTCTTCGGGCTCTTTATTCTGTGTAGATACCAGCTTAGGCGGCGTTAGCGGCTTAAACTGCCTATTCTGGTCCGGCTGTTCAACTTCCTGTGCTTTGTGGCCGTCCATCTGAGATTTGAGCATTTGATTAAGGTCTTCGCTCTCATCAGGAGTTTGGAGATCCAGTTGCGTACCTTTCCCTTCCTCCCCGGCTGTCTCGGCTTGATGCATCACTGGCGGTTGAAGAATAAAAGCCAGTGCAACCCTCAGAACAAATGCAATCGCAACAAAGGCGATGAAAGCATACATGCTGCGCATCAGCATGACAGACAGCGGATTTTTACCAATTGAGAATAATAAGGTTAATACCGCGCCAACAATCCCGAGGCCCACATTCCATCGCCAATTTCCAACCATTTCAAATCTCCTTTATCCCAAACTGCACGCTTCTTATGGTCAATACTCCGCTGCTGCTGTCAATTTCAATCGTGCGGCCATAATTCCCGCCTGTATCCTGCCCAAGTACGGGAATGGAATAGTTCGCGAGAATTGCTAAACAGGATTCTACATTCCGGGGTCCGATTCGCATCGAATCCGATTGGCCCGAGAAGGCAAACATTTGCGCTCCTCCGGCCATTTTTGCTGCAAGACGCCCTACAACGGCTCCTACAGCTTTCATCTGCCCAATTAGCTCAGGAATTGCCGTATCCGCATATTTGGCAATATTCATGGTCGACTCTCTGGCAATTTCCGAGGATGGCAGCATAACATGTGCCATTCCCGCTACTCGTGCAACAGGATCGTATAACGTCAGTCCGACACAAGAGCCTAGTCCTGTTGTCCGCAGATGTGCTCCGCCCGCAGCCCATTTTAAATCTGCCATGCCGACCTTGATCACATCTTGTTGGATCATTCGGTCAGTACTCCCAAGGATTGAAATATTTTGGAGAAGGAATCCGGATCCGGAATCAGGAAGAAATGTCCCTCCAGCTCTTCTCGGTCTTCGAGAAACGTTGTTTCGATCAGCAGTGCGGAATCACCCATCTCGCCGTACTGCATCAGTCCATAGGTCAAGATTGGTCCTGCCATGTCCCTCGCTACGGCAGGAACGGAAGGAGCCATCGATAAATGCGTGAAATCGGCAAGAGAGGATAAATAAGATCCTGCCAAAATGTTGCCGATCTCGCAAAGTGCAGACATCTCCATCTCCGTGTAATCGTCCTGCTCCTCATTCTCAAGCGAGAGCAGCTGCCTAAGCAAACGTCTGGCCGCATCCTCCTGGATGATGAAAAACATATTGCCGGGTGCTTCCCCTTCTACTCGTAGGAATACCGCAATAACGACCTGCTCGGAGCCTCCAACCCGATCCGCAACTTCTTCAAACGGCAGCAGGCTGACCTTAGGTACAGCCATATCAACCGGCTTGTCCAAGAGGCAGGATAATGCGGTAGCCGCATTACCCGCTCCAATGTTGCCTACTTCCTTCAGTACATCCAACTCAAATGCTTTGAATCGGTTAAAAGCGTCCACTCTTACACCTCTAACTGTTCAAGTTGAATAATTTCGCTCTTGTTCAACACTTCGGACAGGTTGAGCATAATCAGAAGACGGTTATCTCCGAATTTGGCAATGCCTCTTAAATATTTCGCTTTAATGCCGCCGACAATTTCAGGCGGCAGATCAATCGTATCCGTATCGATATCTACAACGTCATTGGCAGAATCAACGATAAAGCCAACTTCCATATCAGCTACGGCAACGACAATAATACGGCTGTTCTCCGTAGTTGCAGATTCTGTCAGCCCAAAGCGGCCGCGCAAATCGATAACAGGAACAACAATACCGCGCAGATTGATAACTCCTTTAATGAAGGAAGGAGTTTTCGGAACCCGGGTAATTGGGGATAAACGTTCGATTGTACGAACTTTATCCACCTCAATGCCATATTCCTCATGTGCCAGCGAAAATACGATAACTTTTAATTCTTCTCCCATCGGTAAGCCCTCCCTATTTGATTAATGCGTTAGGATCAATGATGAGCGCTACCTGGCCGTCGCCAAGAATGGTCGCACCCGATATAGCCTCGATATTGGTCAAATATTTGCCGAGAGACTTCAGGACGATTTCACTTTGTCCGATAAACTCATCAACCGTCACTGCCGCCCATTTATCCCCTTTGCGGATAACAACAATTTCGGTTTCCGATTCGTTATGCTCATTAAAGTCTGGCGAATCGAGCACTTTGCTGAGGGAGACCAAAGGTATGATCGCGTTACGGAAATGAATCATCCGGTTGCCGTGAACATTTAAGATTTGATCTCTCTGAACGATACCGGTTTCTACGATTGACGTAAGAGGAATCGCATATTTCTCTGAACCTAGCTTAATTAGCATAGCCGAAATAATAGATAGAGTCAGAGGCAATTGAACAGCAAACTTCGTCCCGCGTCCAAGCGCGGAGTCCACGGTAACATTGCCGCCCAGCGAGGTGATCTTCGATTTTACAACATCAAGACCAACGCCGCGTCCGGAAATATCGGAGATTTTATCTGCCGTGCTAAAACCCGGAGCAAAGATCAACATGTTGACGTCTTCATCAGTCAGCTGCTTTGCTTGCTCTTCGGTAACAACGCCGTTCTTGATAGCCGTCTTAAGCACTTTCTCGCGGTTAATGCCTCGTCCGTCTTCTTCCACCTCAATAAAGACATGATTGCCGCTGTGATAAGCCCGCAGATGAATGGTTCCCGTCTCAGGTTTGCCTGCTGCAAGACGCTCTTGGGTCGTTTCAATTCCGTGATCGACCGAGTTGCGAAGCAAGTGAACGAGCGGATCGCCGATCTCATCAATAACGGTCCGGTCAAGTTCCGTATCGGCGCCAGTGATCACCAGATCGATCTTCTTGTCGAGTGATTTGGCAAGGTCGCGGATCATCCGCGGGAATCGGTTGAATACCGAATCCACCGGCACCATTCTCAGCTTCAGGACAATGTTCTGCAGATCGGAGCTGACACGGGTCATATGCTCCACGGTTTCCGTCAGATCATTGCGGCGGATTTCGCTGGACAATTGCTCTAGCCTTACACGGTCGATGAGCAGTTCGCTGAACAAATTCATCAAGGCATCCAGACGATCAATATCAACACGGATCGTTTTCGATACAGCTGCAGGAGCCGAAGAAGCGGCTGCTTGCGAGCGAGCTGCAGCAACCTGTTTGCCGGCCTCTTCCTTCGTTGATGATTCTGCTTGTGCTGAAGCAGGTGTCGAAGCAGGTGCAGCTGATGGAGCTTGCTCCTTGGAAGCTGCATTATTCAACATCGCCAGGGATTCAAGATCCAGCAGCGCGACGGAAACTTTGTCAATCTCCGAAATCGCTGCAATTTGGGTTTCCAGCTCTTGCTGAGACAAGGTCGAGATTGCAAATACCGTGAAGGATCGGTCAAACTTCTCCTGCTCCAGATCGGTTACCGACGGCTCCGACTTCACGATATCGCCGTTCTTGCCTAGCAGGTCAAACACCATATAGGCGCGGACGCCTTTCAGCACGCAATCTTCGCGGACTTCAACCTCAATATAGTAAACGTTATGTCCGCTATCGATAGATTGCTGGATAACAGAGGTTTGGAACTCGTCCAGCAATCCGCCCGACTGTTGTCCGGATGCTGCCGCCGCCGGTACTGCAGAAGCACCGGTTGTTTTATAGTCACCTTTTACAATCGACTGTAAAGAGGCAACAATTGCGGTAACATCCGCTTTACCCGTTCCCCCTTGAACGATATCTTGAACCATGGACTCAAGAGCATCCAGCCCTTTGAACAAGGTATCAAAGATAAAGCTGTCCATCTTCAGCTTGCTGTTCCGCACCAGATCAAGCACATTTTCCATCTCATGGGTCAGAGAGGCAAGGTCTTCATACCCCATTGTCGCAGACATCCCTTTTAGCGTATGGGCAGAGCGGAAAATCGACTGGACGATCGACAGATCCTCAGGGTCGCTTTCGAGGCGTAGCAAATTTTCGTTCAAAGATTGCAGGTGATCATTGGACTCGTCGATAAACATCGATAAGTAGGCATTCATATCCATTTTGTCGCACCTCCTGATAGGACTTTTATATGATCTATTATCCTTTCAAAACCGCGTGCTGCAGCTCGGCAGCAATCTGCTGCAAAGGCAGTACCGTCTTCACGCAGCCGCTCTCTATCGCGCTGCGTGGCATTCCGTAAACGACGCAGGTCTGTTCCGATTCGGCGATTGCCGAATCCGCGCCGCTGTCGACCAGAGCCTTCATCCCTTTGGCTCCGTCGCTTCCCATTCCCGTCATAATGACGGCATGACGTTTAAGCTCATCAAACGGGGTTAACGATTCAAACAGGACATCAACGGATGGACGGTGTCCATTCCGCGGCGGCTTCTGGGTAAGCTGAACATAATAGCCGCTCTGATCCTTTGCCAGCTCCATGTGATGTCCCCCGGGTGCTATGTATACAACCCCTGCCTTCAACCGGTCTCCTTGCTCCGCTTCCACAACTTCCAGTTCACTAAAGCTGTCCAGACGCTGAGCAAGCGACTTTGTAAACTTTGGCGGCATATGCTGGACGACCAGTACCGGAGCAGTCAACCGGGACGGAAGCGATGTAATCACCTCATGCAGAGCACGAGGTCCGCCCGTAGACGTTCCAATGGCAATGACGTGATCAAAGCTGTCGCCAGCATCAGATTTCTGCTTCGGCCGCTTTTGTCCCAAATTGTCCTCCAGCGCCGCCGCTACTGGTGCTAACCCGATAGGTCTGATATCACCGGGAGGCTTTTTATCCGGCTTCTTTACGCCAGTTGAAGCTTTCTTATCCGGCATTGACACCAAAGCTGCGGAATTTCTCGTCTCCGCCTGCTGCTCGGGCTGCCGAAGCCCCCGCTTTCGGTTACTCTGCTCTTCAGCCGGCGTAACCTGCTTTACCAGCTGCGGCCGTTCTGGTTTGCCTGGCTTCTCAGAACCATTACGCTCCTCCGTCAATCCGACAGGAACCGTATACCTTCTCATCAGGACAGCAATTCTAAGCTTTTCAAGCAGCAGTTCGCCGACTCGGACAATATCATTGGAGAATGCCCCCATCGGCTTGCGGATAAAGTCAAACGCTCCGAACTGAAGTGCCTTGATGGTTTCTCTTGTGTTTTCCTCGCTGATGCCAGACAGCATAATAACCGGAGTAGGCTGTTCTCTCATGATGCGCTGCAAGGCGCCTATTCCATTCAGTTCTGGCATCTCAAGATCAAGGGTTACAGCATCGGGCTTCCACTTCTTCACTGCCTCTACGGCTTCTAGACCGTTACAGGCTGTTGCCACAATCGTAAATTGGGGGTCTTGTACGATCAAATCGCTAAATATTTTTCTCATGAAAGGCGAGTCGTCCACGACCAGCACGCGATAAGGAGTCATCCTGTTCCCCCCTCTTATGTACGAATAACTACCGGGATAACCTAAACATCTTATGTATGAAACCTCTTACTCCCGCTGCGGTGGTTTGTTCCGGAATGGACATCTCCAAGTATCGGCGTGCAATTTCCTCAATCCCCCTTGACGCATCGCTTACAGGATAGGCAACCGTAAACGGCGTCTGGCGCTTCACAGCCTTGGTGACATTCGGATCATCCAGAATAACGCCTAATGTCGGAAGCTCTGCCTGAAGGAATCTTCTGGCAACAAGATTAATTTTGTCCGCTGTCTGGATGCCTTCCTTGCGATCTGTTGCGCGGTTAATGATCAGCTTAAAGGCTGCATTAATGCCCATAGACTTGACCATTTTCACTAGAGCATAAGCATCCGTAATGGCAGTAGGCTCTGGTGTTGTTACGACAATGGTTTCTTCTGCTGCTGATATAAATTTGACCGTTTCCTTGGACAATCCCGCTCCGGTATCAAAGAGGATGTAATCATACTCCCCCTGAAGCTTGCCTATTTGTTCCGAGAACCAGTCGAGCTGCTCTGACGATAATTCCAGCAGGTCCTGAAACCCCGAGCCGCCCGCGATAAAATGCACGCCTGATGGCCCGATCTGAATAATATCCCAGATTGTCTTATCCTGCTTGAACAGATGATAGAGATGATAGGCGGAGGTTACCCCCATCAGAACATCGATATTTGCCATTCCGATATCGGCATCAAATACGAGTACTTTTTTCCCCAGGCGTTGTAGCGATATGGCAAAGTTCAAGCTGAAGTTGGATTTTCCAACTCCTCCCTTCCCGCTCGTGATCGTCACGATGCGGGTAGGACGGGCAGTATCCTGTCCCATCCTCATCTTTACCATGTTGCGCAGCGCCTCCGCTTGATCATTCATCGGCAGGAGCCCCCAGCAGTGCATCGATGTAACGCTCCGCGTCAAACGGGCCAATATCATCAGGCACCGTCTGACCGCTTGCAATGAATACAGGCTGCAATTCATATTGCAAAGCTAGATTTAAGATCGAACCGTAAACGGATGTCTCATCCAGCTTCGTAAACAGTACCTTCCGAACCCCATACTTCACAAAGTTATCGGCAACCGCCATCATATCCTTCGTCTTGCCGGTGAGGCTGAGTACAAGTACCGTTTCACTCTGATCATTGGACTGAAGAAGGCTGTTTACTTCCGAGACATGAAGCTCATTGCGGAAATTCCGGCCAGCCGTATCCATATAGATCAATTCACGGTCTTCCAGCTGCTTGAATGCTTTGGGCAGATCCATCGGCGAGAATACCACTTCCATCGGAACGTTCAGGATATTCGCATACGTCCTAAGCTGATCAACCGCCGCAATCCGGTAAGTATCCGAGGTAATCAAACCTACCTGCCTGCCGTATTTGATCGATTGCCCTGCCGCCAGCTTAGCAATGGTTGTTGTCTTGCCCACACCTGTCGGTCCAACAAAATGGACGATTCTTGCCGATTCATTAATGGAATGGTTGCTGTATGGCGCAAGCCATTCAATCAGCAGCTCACGGGCAATTGTCCACACGGCCGCAGCATTCGGTTCTTCCTGACGGTCTGCCAGCTTCCCGTTCATCGAATCTATCAACCGGTCAATGAGCTCAGGTTCAACCTCCTGCTGAATCAACCGCCCGTACAGGGCTTGGATGACAAGCGGTCTTGCATCCTCTGGTTTGTGCATCGACAGCTGCTTCAAAGACTGCTTGATAAAACGGATCTCTTCCAGCAAGTCCTCGTTAATGCGATTATTCGCAAGGGACGGAGGCGCAACCGGCACTGCCGGAGGAGCCTGTACCGGAGCAGCAGGAAGCGGTGGCTCCAGAACCGCCGTTGCCGCTTGTCTCTTCGACTCTTGAATGGCATGAACGACTCGCTGTACATCAGCAGCTGCCTTCTTTGGCTCGGATGCCGCTGCAGGAGCAGCTGCGCCGGATTCAATGGCTGCGATTACTTCCATCTTCTTCTTCCGGAACATCCCCATAAATCCGCCGATCCGGACTTCCTTTGTATTCAGAATGACTGCATCTTTACCAAGCTCGCTTCGAATCATCGGTAAAGCTTCAGGCAAAGCGTTTACCACATAACGTTTCACTCTCATAAATTCACCACCCCTACGCTCTGCACTTCAATGTTAGGCTCAAGCTCACTGTATGATAACACCGGTATATCCTGCATGGTCCGCTCAACAATTTGTCTCAGATACATGCGAATGGTAGGCGAAGTCAGTACCACTGGCTGCTGGCCTGATTGAATTTGGCGCGATACTTGCTCATTGAGCTTCTGATAGATTTGTTGGGTAGCAACCGGGTCGAGAGCAATATAACTGCCCTGATCCGTCTGCTGAACGGACTCGGCAATCTTCTTCTCTAAAGAAGGACCAACGGTAATCACCTTCAGCATATTGCCCGTAGAAGTAAACTGCTGGGTAATTTGTCTCGATAAAGCTTGACGAGCATATTCCGTTAGAATATCAGGGTCCTTCGTATAATGAGCCTGATCCGCAAGAGATTCGAAGATCGTAACGAGATCCCGGATCGAAACCTTCTCCCGCAAGAGCTTTGCCAATACTTTTTGCAAGTCGCCAATTGTTAATATAGAAGGAATAAGTTCTTCGATAAGAGCCGGGTACGCTTCTTTCACGTTTTCTACCAAAGCCTTTGTCTCCTGGCGGCCAATCAGTTCATGCGCATGACGTTTAATGACTTCTGTCAAATGGGTCGCTACAACAGAAGGAGGATCAACAACCGTGTATCCTGAGATTTCCGCCCTTTCTTTCATTTGCTCATCAATCCAGATTGCCGGTAACCCAAATGCCGGTTCTGTGGTCTCGATCCCGATGACGGACTCGTCCTCGAATCCAGGGCTCATGGCGAGATAATGGTTGAGCAGTAGCTCGCCGCGGGCTACGATATTGCCTTTAATCTTAATGACGTATTCATTAGGCTTAAGCTGGATGTTATCGCGGATCCGAATGACCGGAACGACAAGACCAAGCTCCAGGGCACATTGTCTCCGGATCATAATAATCCTGTCGAGCAAATCTCCTCCCTGCTGCGTATCCGCCAGCGGAATCAGGCCATATCCAAATTCGAACTCGATTGGATCTACCTGAAGCAGGCTGATAACACTTTCGGGACTGCGTACCTCTTCGATTTGCTGCTCTTCTTCCATAAGCTCTTCCTGCTGCATTTGCTTTGCAATAGATTGCTGCATCTTCCATGCACCAAACACCAGGATAGCGGCAAACGGCAACGTACGCATAATACCGATTGGCGTAAATAAACCAAGCAGCATTACGGTCCCCGCAACGATATATAGGAGCTTCGGATATTTGAGCAGCTGCTGCGTCACATCTTGTGCGAAGTTACCATCCGATGCTGCGCGGGTTACAATTAAGCCGGCAGCCGTAGAGATTAACAAGGCTGGAATCTGGCTGACCAGACCGTCACCAATCGTCAGGATCGAATACGTTTGTAGCGCATCCTGGAAGCTATATCCGTGAATAGCCATTCCGATAATAAAACCGCCAATCAAGTTGATCAGCAATATAATAATAGAAGCGATCGCATCGCCTTTGACGAATTTACTCGCACCGTCCATCGAGCCGTAAAAATCCGCTTCTCTTTCTATTTTCGAGCGGCGCTCGCGCGCCTGCTGTTCATTAATCAGTCCTGCGTTCAGGTCGGCATCAATACTCATTTGCTTGCCGGGCATCGCGTCGAGTGTAAATCTGGCTGCAACCTCCGCTACCCGTTCCGAACCTTTCGTAATAACGATGAACTGGACAACGACCAGAATGAGGAAGACGATGAAGCCAATCGCGATTTCCCCGCCGCCAACCCAGGTCCCAAATGTTTGTACAACTTCACCAGCGTAGCCATGCGACAAAATATTACGAGTTGTCGATACGTTTAGCGCCAGGCGGAATAAAGTCGTGACAAGCAGAATGGCAGGGAAGATGGAGAAATCGAGAGCTTCCTTCGTATTCATCGCAATCAGCAGGATCATGAGCGCGATCGAAATGTTCAGAATGAGCAAAATATCTAGAAGTACGTGAGGAATGGGGATGACCATCATGAGTACGATGCCGATAATCCCAGCTAAGATAGCAATATCTTTTACTTTCATGATGTTGTCTTCTCCCTTTCAGTTATGATGATCGAACTCGGCCTTTCATTTTATAAACAGCCGCCAATACTTCCGCCACAGCTTGGAACAAATCGGCGGGAATCGAATCCCCAATATCGGCCCGATCGTATAAAGCTCTGGCCAGCGGTTTATTTTCCATCATTACAACGCCGTGTTCCTTGGCAACCTCCCGAATACGGAGCGCGACATGATCCATCCCTTTGGCAATGATGAGTGGTGCCTCCATCTTGGCAGCATCATATTGCAAGGCAATCGCAAAGTGAGTCGGGTTCGTTATAACGACGTCGGCTTTAGGCACTTCCTGCATCATCCGCTGCATCGCCATCCGGCGCTGCCTTTCACGGATTTTACCTTTGATGAGAGGATCGCCTTCCGACTTCTTGTACTCGTCTTTGATGTCCTGCTTGGACATCCTCAGGCTCTTCGCATGTTCATACCGCTGATACATGTAATCGGCGAAAGCCAATACGACAAGCACAGCACCTGTTTCCAGACCAAGTTTAATTGTAAGTCCTGCAGTAAATTGAAAGATTTGTTGAATCGATAGACTGGATAGGACCAGAATTTTGTCCCAATCGCTCCAAATTGCCTGATAAACAAGAAATCCGATGATCAAGAGTTTGGTTATGCTTTTCAGAAATTCCACCAAAGAACGCATGGAAAATATCTGCTTAAAGCCGTTAATGGGGTTTAACTTTGTGAACTTCAGCTTTAGCGGTTCACCTGTCAGCAGAAATCCGAACTGCATGACATTGCCGAGTATGGCAACAATCACTACGATGGCGAAGATTGGTGCCAGGAACATCAGCATATCTACCGCAAGCTTGCTAAACAGCGGCATAATGTTCGCTACCGTTACATCCATCGTCAGCCAATTTTCGAACAACTCCTGGAATACGCTCATGATCCGCGTCTTATAGTAAGTGCCTAGCGCAGCAAATGTCGCAAAGGTAAAGAGCAGGATCATCGAGCTTGGCAAATCATTTGATTTCGCAATCTGCCCTTTCTTTCGGGCTTCCTGTGTTTTCTTGGGTGTCGCTTTTTCTGTTTTTTCCTGACTAAACAGCTGCAAGTCTAGCTCTAGGTAGTAAGATCTCAACGTTGCAGCCTCCTTATTTGCTTTCGGTTTCTTGAATGATGCCAAACATTTGCTCCAAGTTATCAAACATAATAGCGAACAGTCTCTCGAATATCGCGGATACACCCGGAAGCAGCAAGATCAGTAAACCAAGACCCAACAAAAGCTTCAGCGGAATCCCGATGACAAACACGTTATATTGAGGGGCCGTCTTCGCAAGAAAGCCAAGGCCAACGTCAGTCAGGAACATGGCGATAACAAGCGGAGCTGCAACCTGCATCGCTAGCAGGAAGGCGTTACCTACAGCCCGAGATAAGAAATCGGTAATACTGCCGTTGTATATCGCACTAAACAATTCGTTAGACAGCGGCATCCATTTGTAGCTGTCCATCAGACCAGTCAGCAGATAATGATGACCGTTCACCGACAGGAACACCATGATAAGAAGCATGTACTTGAAGTTGCCAAGCAACGGAGCCGAGACACCTGTCATCGGGTCAATCACGTTCGACATGGCAAATCCGATCTGCATATCCATTAAGGCGCCCGCCGTCTGTACAACCGTCATAAACAGATAGACGATATACCCCATTAGAAGTCCGATCAGAACTTCCCGGAAGATATACAGAATATAACCCGCGTCCATCGGCAGCGACTTCTCTTTCAATCCGTAGGTCATAAAGACAATCAGAGAGAGAAAAAAGCCCAGGCCGATCTTGAAAGTGCTTGGCACACCACGCATGTTGAACAATGGAGCTACGACGAAAAACGATGTCATTCGACAAAAAATAAGCAAAAAAATAGGGAAGTACTCCACGATCTGATCCATGATCTCCGTTCACAACCTATCCGACGTATTTATACAAGTTGTTCAGCAGATTGTAGGTGAAATCGACGATTACATTCAGAATCCAAGGTCCAAATATAATCAAGGATACAAAGACCGCTACGATTTTAGGCACAAAAGCTAACGTCTGCTCTTGAATTTGGGTAGTCGCTTGAAAAATACTAATGATTAATCCGACGACTAGAGCGAGAACGAGCATCGGCGCGCTGGCTTTCAATACGGTACTGATGGCCTGTCCAGCCAATCCGATGATGAAATCAGCACTCATTGAACGTTCCTCCCTGTCATTAGTTACGTATTAAAGCTTAAGAGCAATGATTTGACGATCAGGTACCACCCGTCTACCAGAACAAATAATAATAGCTTAAACGGCAGGGATATCATGACCGGAGGCAGCATCATCATCCCCATCGCCATTAACGTACTCGACACAATCATATCGATGACCAGGAATGGTATGAAGATCATAAAGCCCATTTGGAATGCAGTTTTCAGTTCGCTAATCGCATATGCCGGGACAAGAACCGTAATCGGAATATCCTGATAGGTTTCCGGCTTCTCTGTCTTCGTGTAATTGAGGAACAGAAGCAAGTCTTTCTCCCTGGTATGCGAGATCATAAACTTCTTCATCGGATCAGCCGCTTTCTCAAGTGCTGCGGTCTGCGTAATTTCACCCTTGAGATAAGGCTGCAGAGCGACTTCGTTCACTTGAGAGAATGTCGGGGCCATAATGAAAAAGGTCAGGAACATAGCTAGTCCGATGAGAACCTGGTTCGGCGGCATTTGCTGTGTTCCAAGCGATGTCCGAACGAATCCAAGAACAATTACGATTCGTGTAAAACTCGTCATTAGTACAAGAATCGCTGGTGCTATACTTAATACGGTAATAAGAAGCAGGAGCGACAAAGCGCTTGTTCCCGGCTCTTCGCTTCCATCACCAATGCTGATATCCACATTCGGGAGCGGATCGGCCGCAAACGCATGCGATTGCAGCAGCATAACCCCCAGCAGTACGGTGACGATCGAAATCCACCTTTTATTTTTCATTGTCATCCCCATCATGTTTGGATTCCTTCAGAAGTGACTCCAGCTGTTGCTTACGGTCGGCTTGCTTGCTGAGGTTTTGATTCAGCAAGCTTTGGAACGAGGAAGCCTGCGTGTTCCACTGCCCCTCCGTCAGATCCTGCCCCGCGCTTGTCTCTTCCTTACGGAACCGCTTCAGAAAATCAGAGATTGAATTCGCCGACCACCCGGCTGCACTCGTCTGCCGGTCGAGAGAAGCAAGTATGGCTTGCACCTGCTCAACATCTTCGATCTTATCGAGGAGCGTCACGTTCTCTCCGACACCTACGACATACAACCGGCCTGACAGTTCAACGACCTGAAGCGAATTGTTCTGCCCCAGCGCAACCCCTCCAAGGGATCGTACCGCCCGGTTCGTTCCCCACATGCGATTACGCTGAGACAAAAATTTAATAAGTACTACGATTAAGCCGATAACTATAAAGAGGGAAATAATAACCCAGATAATATTGCCGGTATAGCTTGATGTACCTTCCATCGGCGATACATCATTGCTATTATTGCCTGCCGCCGCGGCGAAGGCGGGCTGTACAGCAACGCCAACCGCAGTCAAGGACATGAATTTCGAAACATATGTAAGCATTGCTTAGCCAAGCGTCTTCTTGATCGCTTCAATTACGCGATCGGCTTGGAATGGCTTAACGATAAAGTCTTTTGCGCCGGCTTGGATCGCATCGATGACCATCGCCTGTTGGCCCATTGCAGAACACATGATAACTTTTGCATTAGCGTCAAGCTTTTTGATTTCTTTCAGTGCGGAGATACCATCCATCTCAGGCATCGTAATGTCCATCGTAATCAGGTCAGGCTTAAGCTCCTTGTACTTCTCTACCGCCACTGCGCCGTCTTGCGCTTCCCCAACGACCTCGTATCCGTTTTTTGTCAGAATGTCGCGGATCATCATGCGCATGAATGCTGCGTCGTCTACGATTAGAATGCGGTTTGCCATCTTTTTTTCCTCCTAGAGTATTATTGCAATTTTTGAATGCGGTCCCATTGGCTTACGATATCTGTGACCCGTACACCAAAGTTCTCATCAATAACGACAACCTCTCCCTTGGCGATCAGCTTGTTGTTCACCAGGATGTCGACAGGTTCACCAGCCAGCTTGTCCAGCTCAATAATGGAGCCTTGGGACAATTCCAGAATATCCTTAATTTGCTTTTGGGTCCTACCTAATTCTACGGTAACTTTAAGCGGTATGTCGAGAAGTAAATTGAGGTTTGTCTCATCCGTTTGCACATAAGGCGCTTGATTAAAGTTTGCAAACTGAACAGGCTGTACATTTACATTACGACTTGCCGGATGACCATAGGTCTGAGGACCTTGTGGCTGCATGGGAAGATCAAATGCTGCGCTTTGCTGATAAGGATTGTAAGGCTGATTGTACGGCGATGCAGCCGCTGCCGGTGCTTGCTGATACGGATCCTGGTAAGCCGGCTGTGAAGCCGTTGCAGGCGCTTGTACGGCGGCCGGAGCAGGAGCTGGAACTGGTGCAGGCGCCGATGCAGCTGGTGCCTCTATCTCGCCTCCAACATCCCCCATCAAAATGGCTACCATTTGCTTCGCGAATGGTACGGGCAGCAGCTGCATGATGGTAGAATCTATCAATTCTCCAATCGTTAAGCGGAAAGAGATTTTGATAAACACATCTTCCGGAGGAAGCTGACCCATTCCGCCGCCGCTGTCTACATCCAGAATGTCTATGCCCGGAGGCGAGATATTAACGAATCGGTTAAAAATCGTCGACATGGACGTCGCGGAGGAACCCATCATCTGATTCATCGCTTCCTGTACGGCGCTGATATGAATTTCATTCAGCTCCTGAAGCGTCACATCGCCTTCTCCGCCCAGCATAAGATCAGCAATGACCTGAGCGTCCTTCGTCTTGATGACAAGGGAATTAATGCCCTGGAAGCCGTCTACGTACTGAACGCTGACTGCCACATGCGGTTTTGGAAATTCGTTAGCCAGGTCCTCGCGTTTAATAAACGTAACCTGCGGAGTGGTAATATCGACTTTCTTGCCCAATAAAGTAGACAACGCTGTAGCAGCACTGCCAAACGTGATGTTGCCGATTTCGCCTAACGCATCCTGCTCGATCGAAGACAAGAAGTCCGACAGCTGATATTCTGGAGCTGGCGACTGTGCTATAGCGAGCTCGCTGGCTGTCTGATTAAGCAACGCATCTATTTCTTCTTGCGATAAATAATCTTTACTCGTCATTTTCTTCTTCCGCTCCTTCGCTGACAACTTGATCCACTTGCACGGCTATCCGATCTTTGACGGAGCCCGGGCTCCCGATAAACTTCAGCTTATCGCCAACCTTGATGCTAAGGCCGTTTTCAATCGGTTTATTTAACGAAATGACGTCACCTATCGCCAATCCCAAAAACTCTTTAATTGTAATGACCGATTCTCCGAGTTCGGCAACGATAGGCAGCTTCGCTTTGCTTACGCGCTGCTCCAGCATTTCGACTTCCTCTGGTATCCGCTCCTTTTTTTGAGAGACAAACCAGTGGTGAGCCGACAACCGCGGCATAACCGGTTCGATCACGACATGAGGGATACACAGATTGATCATTCCCGTCGTATCGCCAATCTTTGTGCTAAGTGAGATTAAGGCGATTGTTTCATTCGGCGAGACAATTTGCATGAACTGCGGATTTGTCTCGAGCGCCTCCAGGCGAGGCGAGATATCGATAATCGTCTTCCACGCTTCCTGCAAGCTCTCGAATGCTCGAGCGAAGATACGTTCCATAATAATGGTCTCGATCTCGGTTAAATTGTTAATCTTGGATGGCGCCATCCCCTGCCCGCCAAGCATTCGGTCAAGCATGGCGTAAGCAACGTTCGGATTAACCTCGAGCACCATACGCCCTTCCAGCGGCTCCGCTTCAAATATGTTCAGAATAGTCATCTTCGGAATCGAGCGGATAAATTCATCATAAGGCAGCTGCTCGACCTGCACGACATTAATCTGAACGAATGTACGAAGCTGCGCTGAGAAATAGGTTGTCAAATATCGCGCGAAGTTTTCGTGTATGCGTGTTAGGCTTCGTATGTGATCCTTCGAGAATCGAGTAGCGCGCTTGAAATCATAGATCCGAACTTTTCGCGTAACCTCTTCTTTTTTCAGCTCATCGGCATCCATCTCACCTGATGATAAAGCGGCCAGCAGCGCGTCTATCTCATTCTGCGATAATACATCAACCAATTCTCTCACCCCCTTCAAGGAATGTCGGCAACAAGCTTATAACTGCTGCATGATAAAATTCGTAATCTCTACCTTAACCAGCTTCTTGCCTTCCGGCAGTATGGGATTAATCAGGTTCAGAAGCTTTGACTCCAACATATCTTCACCTTGCGAGCCATTTAGTTCAGCAGCCGTCAAATCGGCAACTGTACGGTTGATGATAGGTTTTACTTCAATTTCAAGCAGCTTGTCGAACTCTTCCTTTGTCTTCTTGCTGTCCAGCTGAAACGCAAAGCTCAAAACAACCACATAATCCGAATCTTTCAGATTGCGTTTGAAATCTTTCAGCTCAGACGTTACCGATACCAGCTCATCTGCAGACAAATGCTTTACCGTAACGGGTGCTTTTTCTGGATCTGCCGGGTCAGAGTCATTAAAGAAGGACTTGTACATAATAATCGAAACGATAGCGATCAGCGTTATTGCTAGTAATGTGGTAACTAACCACGGCAACATTTTTTTCATCTCTAAGGACCCTCCGTTTTTTCGATCTTCTGGGTCGCTGCAAGAACGCCGATTGAACGAAGATAACTCTGAATAAGCAGTCGAAGCTCGGATGCACTCTCCGTCACGATATATTTCTTGCCCGTTGTGAGCGTAATAATCGTGTCCGGAGTTTCTTCTATCAATTCTACAAGAAGAGCGTTAATCATCAGTTTCGAGCCATTCAATCGAGTTACGGTAATCATAAGCTCCCCCCTCGCTGATTCGGGGGCTGAGTCAGCCCCCTCCAATCATGACCGATAGCTGTTAATTGAAGCTATTAACGCTTCAGATTAACAACCTCTTGCAAAATCTCATCGGACGTCGTGATGATCCGGGAGTTCGCCTGGAATCCGCGTTGCGCAACGATCATCTCCGTGAATTCATTCGTCAGGTCGACGTTTGACATCTCCAGCTGACCGGCGATAACAGCGCCGGTACCCAGCTCAGGGTCATCTGCCGTGAAATATTCGAATTCGCCATCTGGATTGGCATTCGCCGTAACTTGATATAAGTTACCGCCTACTTTCTCAAGCCCGCTTGGATTAATGACCTTCACAATCCCTAGCTGGGCAATGGCTTCCGTACCATCCGGCGTTACCGCCAGAATCGAGCCGTCTTGTCCAATCGAGAACGATGTTACTTCTTCATCGAGAACAATGGGTTCACCGTCCGCAGATAACACGAACATCCCGTCGCCATTAACAAGCTGTCTGTTGCCATCAAAGGTGAAGTTACCTGCACGGGTCAGATAGACAGGAGCGCCGTCCCCTGCCGATACCGCGAAAAATCCGTCGCCGTCAATCCGGAGGTCGGTCGGCACGTTTGTTGTCATCGCACTGCCCGGTGTATGGATCGTATCGATCGAAGAGATGGTAACACCAAGGCCGATTTGCTTCGCGTTGACGCCGCCTTGCTCTCCATCAACCGATGCGGTTACACCAGAGGTGGTCTGGCTCAAAATATCACTGAACATGACGCGTCCGCCTTTGAAGCCGACCGTATTTACGTTTGCGATGTTGTTGCCGATTACGTCAAGCTTCGTTTGAAAACCGCGCATACCCGATACACCGGAATACATGGATCTAAGCATTTATATAACTCCTCCTAAAAAGAATGATCACACATCTAAGCATTCGCTGATGCCTTAAGTGAGATTGGCCGCTTCAGTCGGTCCGCAGCCAAAGGGCCCCCTTTCGGTCCAGCCCTAGCTTAAGATCACCGCACTGTCTATATTTGTAAACACATTGCTTTGCATCTGCTTGCCGTCCATAGCGGTCACTACCGTCCGGCTTGGCACGTTCACAATCATCGCAATATCTTTCATTACGATTAAGGAATCTTTAGCACCTTTGGACTCGGCTTCATCCACCGCATTCATAATTTTCGTCAGCGCTTCCGGCTGCAGCTGAATGCCTCGCTGCTTCATTCTCACTTCTGCGTGCTGGCTGAACTTAAGCACTTTCGCATCAAGCATATCCCGGAAGCCGCCCGATTGCTGCGGACGTGGTGCTGCATGCTTAACGCCAGCGAGAGGCGGCGCACCGACAGGAAACAGATGGCTGATTTTCACTCCGTCACTCATGCGGAACCATCTTCCTGTTCGGTTGATGCTGAATCTGTTGTCGCTTCAACCTCTGCATCTTCATCAGTTTCGTCGCTGCCATCAGGCTGATTTGGGGTTGGAGCTTGATCAGAGACGGTTACGACATCCGTCAATTCAATCATGGTATCATCAGCGAATTTGGCGAACAATTTGCCCTCCTGGGATACGATTGAAGTGACTTGATCGTACATCAGTTTGGTATCGCCTTCTTCATCCAGCTCATACCAGGAAACGGTCTTGCCGATGATCGAAGAGGCCGTGCCGAGATTTTGATTTAACAGAGAAAGCTGATCCGACATATTCATTAACTGCTCAACAGAAGTAAACTGCGCCATCTGCGTGATGAATGCGGCGTTATCCTGCGGCTGAAGGGGATCCTGATTTTTCAGCTGCGTTACGAGCAATTCGAGAAAAGCATCCTTACCAAGCGCATTTTTATCGATATCACTACCTGCTGCCTTTACGTTCGAAGTGCTGTAATTGGGCCACATCACTTTCGAAGATACTGTCGCCATTAACTCACCCCCATCCTACCGCGTACTGTTTAAGAAGCATTTGATTAAGCCGTCACGTTGACCGCACGTCCGAAGCCTAAATCTTGTATGGCCCGCTGCTCGGCAACATCAGACTCAAAATCCTCCTGAATTCCGTCGCCCCTCGATTTATTCTGATTGGAAAAAGCCTGCTGCCCTGTACCCTGGCCATGCTGGCCGTTTGATAAATAGGCTGCCGACTGGCCAGAGGTTACTTCCAACTTATCTACGGACAAACCTTGTTGCTGCAAAGCTACTCTGAGCTGTGCCATTTGATTGTCAAGCGCGTCCTTGGCATTAGCGTTATCCGCATGGAATAGGGCTGTCAGTTGACCGTTATGCATCGTTATGCGTACATCTACCTGACCAAGCTCTTTAGGGAAAAGCTGAATGGTCGCTTCCGACATGCCGTTGCCATGCTTGATATCCAGCTTTTGAATAAAATCTTTCATATTATCCGCAAAGTCAGTAACCGGAACATAAGCTTGAACAGCCGGGATAAGCTTCGCAACCTGTGGCGCTGCCTGTCGGATAACATCCGAGAATGGCTGTCCCGTTGTTACAGCAGTTGCCTGTTCACTCGCCTGAGAGGAAGCCTCTGTCTCCTCCGAAGACGCTTGTTGATCAGAAGCCGCTACAAGTGCAACCTGATGAACAGCCTGCCCGCTCAGACGCTGCAAATGCACGGATATCGCTGGTGCTGTTGTCGTAACCGTAATCTCTGTTCTCCGCTCAGCCGCTACGTGCGGTTGCTCTACATGACTATTCGAATCCTTTTGCTTCTGCACGAATTGCTTTAAGGCTTCAAGCTGCTGGCTGATTAATTGAACCGGTTCCTGAAGACCGATTTGTTTCAACGTGCCTTCCTGCATCGCTGTTTGCAGCTGCAATAAGGAGTCCTGAACTTTGTTAACAACCGCTACCATTTGATCATTCGTATTCGGAGTTCCTGTTCCATCCTGATTCGATGCTGCAGAAGTCTGCGTCGGTTGTTGCACAGGAAGCGGAATACCAAGCAATGCCAGCAATGCCTGTAGCTGATCCAGCATAGCTGTAAGCTCTTGCCTATCCTGATCTTGACTGTCAGCGTCAGCATCCGCACCTTCCGCCTTCAACTTTTCCAGATCTGCCAGCAATTGATCAATCATTTCCATCAGTTCAGCTGCAGCATCCGTCAGAACATCCGATTGTGCTTCCACGATGCCTGCTGATGTCGCGGCTTCGCTCGTATCTACGGGATTCACTGTCGTTGCCTCTTTTGTCGTTCCGGCTTCCGTACCCGATGCTGCGTGATTCTGATTATCGGCATTGCCCGTTGATGCAGTTGACGTACTGCTCTTCTCCGTTGTACCTTTATCGCTTTTTATTTGGCTTTCGAGCGTCTTTTGAAATTTGTCGCTGCCGCCTGTTTTAGCTTGCGAAGCTGCGTTGCCTGCTGAAGAAGCAGCCGGTGATGCGGTTTGAGGAATGGTCATCTCCATTATGATTCACCTCCTCTCTCTTAGTTGCCAGCCATCAGCTTCGACATAAGCTGAGCCGTAATCGTTTGATTAATACCGGACATCTCCGCCAGAATCGCTGAACGAGTTGTGTCATCGACCGTATTCAGAATACGAATGACTTTACTCGGACTGATATCGGCCATTTTGATCAGAAGCTCTCCTGCACTTTTAGCATCCATAGCAGCAAACGTTGCACTAAGCTGATCACTGCTGAGCTGCGAAGAAGGCTGCTTCGTTTCTGACGGTTTGGCTTTCTTCACTTCCGCCTGCAGCGCCGCAATCTGTCTGTCCTTCGCCGTTACGGTGTCTTTCAGCATCATCGTTGCATCGGCAGCTGTTTGAGGGTTCATTTTCTCCAAAATTCGAACCCGGTCATCCGGTCTCATGGAATCGAGCACAAGAACCATTTCATCCATGGTCATGCTTTGCAGGATGGGGGCCGCTTTACTAGGCATAATTTTGCTGTACATACTGGCAAGCTCCTGAATTTTTGCCTGATAAGCAGCGTCATCCGCTGTCTTTTCTTCATTAGAAGCTTTTAGCGAATTAATTTGCTCCTGCATACTTTTCAGTTCTTGTTCCTGTGTTGCCTTCAGCTCGGCGGTTTCGGCGAGTTCAGCTTCCTTCTCCTGGAGTTGGGCCTGAAGCTCATCGATTTTTCTGCTCAAATTGGCAGATTTCAGCTCATTGTCATTAGACTGACCATCCGCTGTTTTTGCTTCTGGAAGCACTTCCTTCAGGTAAGGGATCGAATTGCCGATATCCAGCATCTGATTACGGGTATCCGTATTAAATAAAACGTATAACGCGCCAAGCAGGACAATCGTAAACAAGATCGGCGTCATAAAAAACATTAACCTTTCGAAGCCGCTATAGCCCTGCTTCTCTAAATCCATATCCGCCATTTGCATTCACTCCCTTTACCTTGCGCCGCAGATCATGATGGAACGGATACTTTGAATCGTACGGTAGCCATCTCATCGAGTTCATTCTGTTCTTTGATCTGCATTACATGCCTGAAACGGTCTTTGGCATGCTCTTTCGCTTTAAGCCAAACCTTCTCGTCCTTCATTCTATCCGCCAGGTTCGACCGGTTATATTCAACCTTTCGTTCCGCTTGCCTAACATCCGTAAGCTTGCTGGCAATGCAGGAATCCAAATATTCGAGATAATGCTGCATCAGCTGCAGCTCAGCCAAAGAAACAGCTTCATTTGAACTCTCGTGCTGCTTGCTTTCCCACTCTGTCCGCTTCTGCCGCAGCTCAGCCAGACTTAATTCTTCCGCCTGCAGAACACCGATTGCGGAAGAGAGCTGCCATTCGGCCTGCGTCTTCTCGCTGGACTTCAAATCTACGATTTTTTGATAAGCGTATCGAAAGGCTGCCATTTACCAGTCGTCATCTCCTGTGGAATTCCATCATTAATCGTTCCTGTGAGTCGGCCAATGTGACCTTTTCATTCGTTTTTTGCCGGGTAAATTGATAGATGGCATCGATATTTTCGATTGCTCTATCAATTTCTTCGTTTGTACCCCTCTGGTACGCCCCAATATTGATTAAGTCTTCCGAATCTCTATAAATAGAGAGAAGCCTTTTTAATTGATTGGCTGCATCCTGCTGCTCTTCCGTCACGATTTCCTTCATAACGCGGCTGACTGACGCCAGAACATCGATCGCAGGAAAATGGCCTTTGTTCGCCAGTTGCCTGTTTAGAACGATATGGCCGTCCAAAATACCGCGTACAGCGTCGGCAATCGGTTCGTTCATGTCATCGCCATCAACGAGAACGGTATAAAACGCGGTAATAGAGCCAGTTGGCCCTGTCCCCGCCCTTTCAAGCAGCTTGGGAAGCGTAGCGAATACGGAAGGTGTATACCCTCTCGTTGCAGGCGGCTCGCCAATGGCAAGTCCTACTTCACGCTGTGCCATGGCATAGCGGGTAACCGAGTCCATCATCAGCATGACATTAAGTCCACGGTCGCGGAAATATTCCGCAATGGAAGTCGCAATCAGCGCTCCCTTAATCCGGATTAATGCCGGCTGATCCGAGGTTGCGACGATAACCACCGAGCGGGCAAGTCCTTCAGGACCCAAATCCTTCTCGATAAATTCAAGCACCTCACGGCCGCGTTCGCCGATTAGCGCAATGACATTGACGTCAGCAGATGTATTTCGGGCAATCATGCCAAGCAGCGTACTTTTACCAACGCCAGAGCCTGCAAATATACCAACGCGTTGTCCTCTGCCTACTGTCAGCAGACCATCAATGGCTCTGACACCAATACTGAGGGTCTCCGTTACACGGGGACGAGTCAGCGGATTACTAGGTTCATTATGCGTCGAGTAATTTTGCATACGGCTTGGAAGAAAAGATCCGTCAAGGGGCTGACCTAAACCATCAAGCACCTTGCCAAGCAGTTCAGAACCTACCTGTACGGATAATGGCTTTCCGGTTCCAACGACATCACAGCCTGGGCTGATTGCATGCAGCTCGCCCAGCGGCATTAGGATAACTTTATTATCACGGAAGCCTACTACCTCCGCTTTAATAGGCTTAGCGCCTTTGGCCGAGTAGATCAAACATACGTCTCCGATACTCGCATCGGGACCTTCTGACTCAACCGTCAGGCCAATAACCTGAGTAACCTTTCCGTTCACACGAACGGGGTCAAGATGACGAAGCTGGTCGATATATTTGGAGCTGTCCAGTTTAGTACCGCTCATCCGGCACGCTCCGTTCTTCGTGGCTTTGGTTGGCAAGCTGAACCAGCTCGCGTTTGATTTCTGACAGCTGAGTATCAATCCGTGCATCGATACTTCCGTATGCAGAACGGATCACGCAGCCGAAATCTTTTACCGTAGCATCAGGAATGATCTGAAGCTCTGCTTGCGAGTCGATAACCAGATTAAGCTCTTCCCTTGCAGCCTGGACAAAAGCGAGCTGACCAGGCGAGACACAAAGTGCTATAACTCCTTGTTCTCTTCGTCTGGATAAAGCTTTCCGAATCAGTTCAAGCGCCATATCGGGAGCTTCTGACAGTTGTCTGCCAATCACTTTCTCCGAGATAGAGACACTTAGCTCTACCAGAAAAGGCTCTGCTTCCTGAATGATTTGCTCCCGCATTTCATAAGCGGTTTTCAAGATAGCATTCGCTTCGGCAAGCCGGCTTTCCCATTCTTGCTGCAGGGTTTGCTCCGCTTGTTCGCGGCCTTCGGCATAACCTTGCTTATAGCCTTCTTCGCGAGAAGCTTGGGAGAGCGATTCATCTTCAAGACGTTTCTCCAGCCACCATGCATCAATCTGGGCTTCGGTATCGGCTATCATTTGCTCGCAATGCTCACCTGCTTCACGAATTCGTTCTTCGGCGAAGCTTTGTGCGTCCGTGATGATCTGATCCCGAATGGAGATCGTCTCTTCATCCGGTCCTGTCTCTTCAATAATTTCTTCGGCTAACGCTTCTTGTTCAGCAGCTGCATGTTTATTCATCCAGTAAAGCTGTTTCAGCTGATCAAGCGCGATTACGCTTGAAGACTTTATCAAATTAGACAATGATATCATCTCCTCCGCCGCGGGCGATGATAATCTCGCCGGCTTCTTCTAGCCTGCGAATCGTAGCGACGATACGGGTTTGAGCTTCTTCGACATCACGCAGCCGGACAGGCCCCATAAATTCCATTTCTTCCTTGAACGTATCGGACATCCGTTTCGACATATTCCGGAAGATGGCTTCCCGTACTTCTTCGCTTGCCACCTTGAGAGCGAGCTGAAGATCGGAGTTTTCCACATCGCGGATAATGCGCTGAATGGAGCGGTTGTCGATATTGACGATATCTTCGAAGACGAACATACGCTTCTTGATTTCTTCCGCCAATTCCGGATCTTCGATCTCGAGTGCATCCAGAATGGTTCGTTCAGTACCGCGGTCGACACCGTTCAAGATTTGAACGATTGAATCAATACCGCCTGCATTCGTGTAGTCCTGTGTTACCGTAGCAGACAGTTTTTGCTCAAGGACCCGCTCTACCTGACTGATAACCTCAGGTGAAGTACTGTCCATTAAGGCAATTCTGCGAGCAACATCGGCCTGCTTCTCTTGAGGCAGCGACGATAATATATGCGAGGATTGCTCCGACTGTAAATAAGAAAGAACGAGCGCGATCGTTTGCGAGTTTTCATTTTGGATAAAGTTAAGGATTTGCGTTGGCTCTGCTTTGCGTGCAAAGTCAAACGGCCGGACTTGAAGCGTTGCCGTCAAGCGGTTGATCACTTCAACAGCCTTTTGCTCGCCAAGCGCTTTCTCCAAAATCTCTTTCGCATACGAAATCCCGCCTTGCGAAATATATTCCTGTGCCAAGCAGATTTGATGGAAATCGCTTAAGATCTGCTCTCTCTCTGCACTGTCTACCTTACGGACATTGGCAATTTCGAGAGTAAGCTGTTCAATTTCTTCTTCTCTCAAATGTTTAAAGATTTGGGCGGATACTTCCGGCCCCAAAGTAATAAGCAGGATTGCCGCCTTTTGCCGGCCGGTTAATCCATTGAGCGGTTTAGCCATAGAAGTCACCTCTATTCATCCACAAGCCAGGTGCGGAGCAAGTTAACGAATTCATCCGGCTTGCGTTTGGCGAGTGTTTCGAGATTTTTACGAGCCTGACTGTCATTATTAACAGTTTCGAAATCAATGGTTGGGAATTCCGGTTTAGCCTGCGTTTCAAGCAATGCGGCTGCTTCTGCCGCTGCTGCTTCTTCTGCAAGTTTTCTGCGTCTGCGAACGAGCATCACCGTAAGACCTGCGATTAGAGCAAGTGCTGCTGCTCCAAGTCCGATTGCCCACTGCGTCGATAAACCGCTAACCGATGTTCCGGCATCATTAGATGCAAAACTTTGACCGAGAATTGTAACCTTTTTAGCGATTAGATCGTCATCATTAACATCCTGGCCGGAATCAGCCAGTTGTGCACGGACAAGCGCACTTAGGAAATCGGTTAATTCTAGACGGGATTGTTCCGTCAGCTTGCTTTGCTCAACACCAATGCTGATCGAAAGATCCTTCAGCTGATATGGCGCCGACTCAATCTGATTGTTAATGCGGTCATAATCGTAGTTCGTTACCTGGGAGCTTTGCTCGGAGTTGCCATTCGTGCTGTCAGTCGCTGTATATCCGGGAACATCCGTTTCCCCAGTGCCGGCCACTCCGCCTGCCGGAGTCGAACCATTTGTTGTGGTGCTGTTATCCTGCTGTTCACTTACGATAATGCCGTTATTGTTATTGTTCTCAAGCGGTCTTACCAGATTTTCTTGGGTAACCTTCTTATCAAAGTTAAAGCTGCTCGCTACGCTGATGACCAGATTGTCACCAATCATCGGGGATAAAAACTGCTGAATGTTCTTCTTTACTTCAGCTTCATATTTCCGTTGAATGAGGAATTGGCTTTCAGCAGCATCCGTTGCTGCACCAATCTTATTGCCGTCAATTTCCGAAGATACGAGTTCACCTTGCGGGCTTGAGATGGTGATATCCTGAATGGCCAGCTTTGGTACGGCTGTCTTCACCAGATTGTAGTAACCGTCAACCTCTTGCTGACTTGGCCGGTAACCCGGTGTAAAGTTCATCATAATCGAAGCAGATGCCTGCTCCTTCTCTTCCGCCGACAAGAATACCGATTCTTCCGGGAGGTTGATGAGCACTTTCGAGCTTTGTACGCCTTGCATCCGGTTAAGCAATTGCTGAACTTCACCGTTTAGCGCATTGATGTACTTCACGTTAAATTCATTTTCGGTTTGTCCAAAGGCACTTCCGCCCTCGAAAGCCTCAAATCCGATTGATCCGTTTTGCACTAGACCCTGAGAACCAACATCAACTCGGGTTCTTGTCGCTACTGCACTAGGTACTGAGATGCTTTGGCCATCTGCGCTTAATTGATAAGGGATACCATTACCATCCAGGTAAGTCATGATTGCTGCTGCATCTGTGGTGTCTAGATTTTGAAACGCTACTTCATAATCCGTCCGTGTGAAAATGTAAGTCAAAATCACAATTGACAACAACAATACACCAATGGATGCCCCCAGCCCTATTTTTTGTTTTTTGCCCATTTGACTCCAAAACTGCGTGAGTCTCTGACGGTATTGGGCGATTCTTTCGTTCACGTTGTCACCTCACCCAGCTTCTGTCTAGTTCGAAAGCCCTACTATACTGACATCCGCATAATTTCTTGATAAGCATCAATTACTTTATTGCGAATTTGTGTCGTCAGCTGCAAGCTGAGCTCTGCTTTCTGGGAAGCGATGAGGACCTGTGAAACATCAACCTCGCCGATTAAATATTTGTCGTTAAGCTTATGTACTTCTTTCTCCTGTGCATCCACGCTATTCAGCGCTTTCTCCAAGTATTGTCCGAAAGAATTTGTCATCTCAGCAGGTGTTGCCTGCTGCTGCGGTTTAGCAGTTTCAAGCAGCTTGGTAACGGCTTGTGCGGGATTAAGTTGAAACGGTTGAATCATGTCCGTCCCTCCGTCTAGTTATTTTACTTTACTTGCCAATCTCCAGCGCTTTCGCAAACATGGCTTTAGACGCATTAAGAGCTGTTACATTCGCCTCGTACGACCGGGAAGCCGAAATCATATCGACCATTTCTTTCGCCACATCTACGTTAGGCATATTGACATATCCGTTCGCATCCGCATCCGGGTGAGTGGGGTTGTAGACAAGCTTGGTAGGCGACTGGTCCTCAATTATTCTAGTTGCCTTTACACCTTGTGCACCGGAAGTCCCTTCAAGCTGCTTGTTCAGCATATCGGAGAAAGAGGAGATTTGCGTCATTGGTTCGAGTACAACCATTTTCCTTTTATATGGTACGAATTGGCCATTCACATAACCGGCGCGAGTTGTTTCGGCATTTGCGATGTTAGAGGAGATTACGTCCATCCGTAAACGCTGTGCGGTTAGTGCCGAAGCACTGGCATCAAAGCTGCTAGAAATCCTCAATTCCTACTATCTCCCTTCAATTGCGGTCCTCATCATCTTCACATCATGGCTGATTTGTTGAATATAAAAATTGTAGCTAAGTTGGTTTTTAGCAAGCAACGACATCTCGCGGTCGATATCGACGTTGTTTTCGTTGTTGTTCATTTGGGACAGGTTATCCGTTAGAACCTGTGCTGTTGGGACTACTCCAGTAGACCTGCCGATCGGAATATGGCGTTCATTCGTCCTTTTGCCCTTAAGTCCGCTTTGTCCTGCCATTTCCTGACTAAGGATTTCTTCGAACAAGACTTCCGACCGTTTAAAGTTAGGAGTGTCGATATTTGCGATGTTGTTTGAGATGACGCCTTGCCGCATTTCTGCAGCCTTTACCGCGCCTTCCAATCGCCCAAATGACGTGCTGTTCAATACATTCACGTGTGTGTGTCACCACTTTCAGTAGAAGATCATAGTTAACGTATTCAACAGATTGCGAACCATTCCTTCTTTCTTCGACATTAAATTATGAAAAAAATGAGACGAAACTGTCGAGTTTTGCCGACATGATAATATTCAACAATTGTCCAAAATATTACAATAAGAAAAAAGCCCTATCTTTAATTTCAAGATAGGGCTTTACGATGAATTTTCCATAGGATGGTAGTCCCAAGGAATTAATTCTTGATTTTTTCCAGTTCCTGAAGCAGCTGGGTATTTAAAATTTTAATGTAGGTGCCTTTCATCCCCAGCGACCTCGTTTCAATAACACCAGCGCTTTCCAGCTTGCGCAATGCATTCACGATTACGGAACGAGTAATACCGACACGATCCGCGATTTTGGACGCAACCAGCAGCCCCTCTTTCCCTTCCAGCTGCTCGAAGATATGTTCGACCGCTTCCAGCTCACTGAACGACAGCGAACCAATTGCAACCGATACAACCGCGCGGCTGCGCGCTTCCTGCTCAACCTCTTCTGCGCGCTCGCGCAAAATTTCCATGCCGACAATTGTCGAACCGTATTCGGCGAGTACGAGGTCATCATCGTCGAAGGAACCATTCGTCCGTGTGAGGACGAGTGTACCAAGACGGTCACCGCCTCCCGTAATTGGTACCACTGTCATAATTTCCTGTTCTCCTAGCGCCGGAAACGTCTCATATACTCCAGTATCCGGAGCTACGTTTGTTACCGGTTCCAGCATGTCCAGAAATAGGCTGTTACTCACTTGCGGAAAACGCAGCTCTTCAACAGACATGGAACGAAGTTTGTCATGGTCATAAGGATTCACGGCCGCACAGCCAAGAACCTTCCCTTTTCGGCTGACCACAAACACATTTGTCTGTATCGTGCTGCACAATACCTCAGCCATCTCTCTGAAATTGAGCGCTTTGCCGGCTGCACGTTGAAGCAACCGGTTCAGCGTTCTTGTTTTTGTAAGTAAAGTCATGCCAAAGCCTCCCAAAACTCATCCCAACTACTTTTCAACTACAATATATATTGACTCAAATCCCGATTTTTCGCAATGCCCCCCACTTTTTCCCTCACATACTCAGGAGTGATGACCATATGGTCAAGGGAAATATCCGGTGCTTCGAAGGATAAATCCTCCAGCAGCTTCTCCAAAATCGTATGGAGCCTGCGGGCGCCGATATTTTCGGTATTGCGGTTCAAATCCGCTGCGATTGATGCAATTTCTTTAATTGCATCGTCAGAAAATTCAATCGCAATGCCCTCTGTCTGAAGAAGGGCTGCGTACTGCTTCGTTAAAGCATTTTTTGGCTCCGTCAGAATGCTGACGAAATCATCCAGGCTGAGCGACGTTAATTCAACCCGGATCGGGAAACGCCCCTGCAGCTCGGGAATCAGATCAGACGGCTTCGCCACATGGAATGCTCCCGCTGCAATGAACAGGACGTAATCCGTTTTTACCGATCCATATTTTGTCATCACCGTTGAACCTTCCACGATAGGAAGAATATCACGCTGAACGCCTTCACGGGACACATCAGGACCATTGCCTCTGGACGGACTTGCGATCTTATCAATCTCATCGATGAAAATAATGCCGGACTGCTCGGCGCGAGTCACCGATTCCGCGATGACATCATCCATATTGATCAGCTTGTTTGCTTCTTCTTGTATCAGCACTTTGCGGGCTTCCTTAACAGGAAGTCTGCGCTTCTTGGTCTTCTTCGGCATAAATTGTCCCAGCATCTCTTGCATGTTCATGCCGCCCATGCCATCTGGCCCCTGACCGCCAAGCATATCCAGCATGGTAGGACTATTATCCTCGATTTCAACCTCTACGATTTCATTCTCGAGCTTCCCGGCAGCCAAATCCTCGCGCGTCTGTGAGCGCTTCGAGATAATGACCGAATCCTGCTCAGGCTCTTCAACTGTTTCCTTACTGTTCTGCTGATTGCCGAACAGCATCTCAAACGGGTTCTTCGTTTGCTTTTCTTTTGTTTTGGACGGGACGAGAAGCGAAACAAGGCGTTCATTTGCAAGCTTTTCCGCTTTATCCTGAACGCTTTCCGTTTTCTCTGCTTTCACCATCCGAATTGCCGTTTCCACGAGGTCACGGACCATGGATTCTACATCACGGCCGACATATCCGACTTCCGTAAATTTGGTCGCTTCCACTTTGATAAAAGGAGCTTTGACCAATTTGGCCAGACGGCGCGCAATTTCGGTTTTGCCGACACCGGTAGGACCAATCATCAGAATGTTTTTAGGAACAATCTCATCACGAAGCGCCTCGTCGAGCATGCTTCTGCGATAACGGTTACGGAGTGCAATGGCAACAGATCGCTTTGCAGGCTTTTGGCCCACAATATATTTATCGAGCTCGGCTACAATTTGACGAGGGGTAAAAGCTTGATTTACCATATGATTTCTCCTCCGCTTCAGCCAATTTCTTCTACAATAATATTATGATTCGTATAAACGCATATGTCGGCAGCCGTTTCCAGAGCTGCTCTCGCAATCTCTTTGGCGTCCAAATGGGAAGCATGCTTCTGCAGCGCTCTAGCAGCTGAGAGAGCGTAATTGCCGCCCGAGCCGATGGCTAATATGCCGTCATCCGGCTCAATGATTTCCCCGTTGCCCGATATCAGCAGGAGTCCCGTCTGGTCCATGACCAGCATTAAGGCTTCAAGCTTGCGGAGAATACGGTCAGAGCGCCAGTCCTTGGCCAGCTCAACAGCCGCACGCTGAAGGTTGCCGTGATGCTCCTCCAGCTTTGCTTCGAATTTCTCGAACAAGGTAATCGCATCAGCAACTGAACCTGCAAAACCGGCAATAACTTGCCCGCGATACAAACGGCGAACTTTTTTCGCTTTATTTTTCATCACGACGCTGTTTCCGAAGGTTACCTGACCATCTCCGGCAATAGCTCCTTTACCTTCGTGACGCACCGCGCATATCGTGGTGGCGTGAAATTCCATCTCCATCTCTTCGCCCTCCTATATCTCAACAAATACTCTATACGTTAAGATGATCGAAATGTTCCTTCTTGAAGCGCTCCAGGCTATCCAGCGCCCGATTAGCAATAGCTTCATTCTTTTCCTTCTTGTTGCGAATGCGGTTCTCAAGCGGCGGGAATAAGCCAAAATTCGCATTCATCGGCTGGAAATGCTTGAAGTCAGCCGTCGTAATGTAATGAGCCATGCTGCCCAATGTTGTATCTTCCGGCAATACCAGCGGATCAAGTCCACGAGCCAGTCTCGCTGCGTTAAAACCGGCAATAAGGCCGGAAGCGGCCGATTCCACATAACCTTCAACACCAGTCATTTGCCCTGCAAAGAACAATGTGCTGCGGTTCTTGAGCTGGTAAGTCGGCTCGAGCATGCGCGGCGAGTTAATAAAGGTATTGCGGTGCATTACGCCGTAACGGACGAATTCTGCATTCTCAAGACCAGGGATCAGCGAGAATACCCGCTTCTGTTCGCCCCATTTCAGATGCGTCTGGAAGCCTACCATGTTGTAAAGAGTGCCCGCTGCATTATCTTGGCGAAGTTGAATAACTGCGTGTGGGAGCTTGCCTGTATGCGGGTTAACAAGACCAACCGGCTTCATCGGTCCAAACAGCACCGTTTGCTTGCCGCGGCTTGCGATTACTTCGATTGGCATACAGCCTTCGAAGTAAACTTCCTTTTCGAACTCTTTGAGTGCTGCCGTCTCCGCTGTAATCAGTGCTTCATGGAAGATCTCGAACTCTTCTTCCGTCATCGGGCAGTTCAGATAAGCAGCTTCGCCCTTGTCATAACGGGAAGCCAGATAAACCTTGCTCATATCAATGGAGTCTTTCTCAATGATTGGAGCTGCCGCATCATAGAAATAGAAATATTCTTCGCCAAGCAGGTTGCGGATCTTCTCGGACAAGGAAGGTGCGGTAAGCGGGCCAGTTGCAATAACAACAATGCTGTCCTCTGGGATGTCAGTAACTTCCTCGTTACGGACCTCAACAAGCGGATGCTCATGAAGCAGACGCGTCACTTCACCGGAGAAGCCGTCGCGGTCAACGGCGAGTGCGCCGCCTGCCGGTACGGCGTGACGGTCAGCACTGCCGAGAATAAGGGAGTCCAGGCGGCGCATCTCTTCTTTCAATACGCCAACTGCGTTGGCAAGGCCATTCGCACGCAAGCTGTTACTGCATACGAGCTCTGCAAAGTTTTTAGTATGATGGGCAGGTGTCTTGGTCTCAGGACGCATTTCGTATAAAATGACAGGCACCCCTTGGGATGCTATTTGCCAGGCTGCCTCGCTTCCTGCTAGACCTGCTCCAATTACGATGACTGGTTGTTGATGTGACAATGTATTGACCTCCAATATATGTTGCACGGCATTGAAAACACAGCTGTCCTCCCTGCAAAGGGAGGACTGTTAGTGTGGCCGCATCTGTTTCTTTAGTTTAAGCTTGTTCTTGGTCATCTTCCACAATTTCTTCCGAATAATCACAGGACGGGCATATGAGCTTCGCACCGCTGCGGTTGCGTTTCTCGACAAGCATCGAATCGCAGTTCGGACATGGCTTGTTCGTCGGCTTATCCCAGGACACATAGTCGCAGGCCGGATAAGTATCGCAGCCGTAGAAGATCCGTCCCTTTTTGCTGCGGCGCTCGATAATCTTGCCTTTAGCGCATTTCGGGCAAATGACCCCGATATCCTTGACGATTGGCTTCGTATTGCGGCAGTCCGGGAATCCGGAGCAGGCAAGGAATTTACCGAAGCGGCCCATCTTGTACACCATGTGGCGGCCGCATTTCTCGCAAATTTCATCCGAAACCTCATCCTGGATCTCGATTTCCTTCATTTCCTCCTCGGCTACTTCCAGCCGCTTCTCGAAAGATTCGTAGAAGGAAGAAAGAACTTGAACCCAATCCTCAACTCCATCTTCAACATGGTCAAGATCCGTTTCCATCTTCGCCGTAAACTCGGAATCGAGAATTTCAGGGAAAAATTCCTCCATCAGCTGATTAACCAGATCACCAAGTTCGGTTGGAATAAACTTCTTCTCTTCAATCGCAACGTAACCGCGTTTCTGAATCGTTTCGAGCGTTGGAGCATACGTACTAGGACGGCCTATTCCAAGCTCCTCGAGCGTCTTGACCAGTCTTGCCTCGGAATAACGCGGCGGCGGCTGGGTGAAGTGCTGCTTTGGATCAATGGAATCGGAGGTGACTACATCCCCGATTGCAAACGGCGGAAGGAACTTGTGCTCTTCCTCTGTGCCATCATCATTGCCCTCAACATACACCTTCATAAAGCCGGCAAACTTGATTTTGGACCCGCTTGCGCGGAAAATCACATCGCCTGATGCCAGATCCACCGTCATTGTATCCAGTATGGCGGACGCCATTTGGCTGGAAACGAACCGTTCCCACACCAGCTTATACAAACGGAACTGATCGCGGCTGAGGAACGGTTTCATCGATTCAGGATCACGAAGCGTCGACGTTGGCCGGATCGCTTCATGGGCATCCTGGGCATTGCTGTTCTTTTTAAGATAGACGCGCGGCTGCTCAGGATAATACGTCGGGCCGTATTTGCCCTCGATGTACTCCTTCGCTTCTTCCTGGGCGACAGGAGAGATCCTGGTCGAGTCCGTTCTCATATAGGTAATGAGACCAACTGTCCCTTCCTTGCCGAGCTCAACGCCTTCATACAGCTGCTGAGCAACTGACATCGTCTTGGAAGCGCGGAATCCGAGCTTACGAGCTGCTTCCTGCTGCAGTGAGCTTGTAATAAACGGCGGTGCGGGATTGCGGAGACGTTCTTTCTCTTTGACTTCGGCTACCTTGAACTGGTTGCCGGATAATGCTGCCAGAATAGTCTGCATCTCCTGCTCGCTACCCAGCTCACGCTTCTCGCCTTTGATCGAATGATACTTTGCTTCGAACGGTATGCCTTGCTGGGTAAGCTTAGCGGTAATCGACCAGTATTCCTCCGGAATAAAGGCATCAATCTCATTCTCGCGGTCAATGATCAGCTTTACGCATACAGATTGTACACGGCCGGCAGATAATCCTTTCTTGACCTTTTTCCATAGAAGAGGACTAATCTTGTAACCGACAAGCCGGTCCAGGATCCGTCTGGCTTGCTGGGCGTTTACGAGATCCATGTTAATTTTACGCGGAGTTTTGAAAGCATCCTTTACGGCCTGCTTCGTTATTTCATTAAATACAACACGACAGGTGTCCGACTCGTCCAGTTCCAGATAATGAGCCAGATGCCAAGCGATCGCTTCTCCTTCGCGATCGGGGTCGGCTGCAAGAAAGACATGTTTCACTTTCTTGCTTGCATCCTTCAATTCTTTCAATACACTGCCCTTGCCGCGGATCGTAATATATTTCGGTTGAAAACCGTTCTCTACTTCGACGCCAGTCTGACTTTTGGGCAAATCGCGAATATGGCCCATCGATGCTTTAACGATATATTTGCTGCCCAAATATTTGCCGATCGTTTTGGCTTTGGCCGGTGATTCTACGATTACTAATGAATCTGCCACGTTAGGCGCCCCCTCTCTCACTACATGTTACAACGCTATATAAACTGCCCCTGGCTGTTGTTCGATTTTCCGTTTTATACATAAATTTATCAGAAGTGCGCTTAAATGTCCAAAAGGGATCATCGTAAGCTGGTGCAATTCGTTAATTGTAAGCGGACGATCGCGCAGCAGATCGATGATTCTCTGCTCTTCGGCACTCAGGTTTGCTGCCCTGGCAATCGATAGCTTCGGTTCTGTCAAAGCCGCGAGCTTCTCATGCAGCCAGCTGTATTCCTCTAGAATATGACTGACACTGCTGACGAGCTTTGCTCCCTCACGGATTAGACTGTTTGGCCCTTCGCTCTTAGGTGAAGAGACTGGCCCGGGTATAGCAAATACGTCCCGCCCCATCTCAAGCGCCTGGTCTGCTGTTATCAGCGAACCGCTGCCCTTCGCTGCCTCGACAACAATCGTACCCAGGGATACTCCTGCTATGATCCGGTTGCGAAGCGGAAACATTCCGGGATGTAACGGTGAACCGACCGGTGACTCTGACAGAATCAACCCTTCCCGGATAATTTGCTGGTACAGCGACCGGTTCTCGGCCGGATAACAATGATCGACGGGACTCGCCAGCACAGCTATCGTGCTTCCTTCGCCCCGTAAAGCCGCTTCATGGGCTTTGCTGTCGATCCCTCGGGCAAGACCGCTAACAACCGTCAAACCTTGCTGAGAAAGCTGCTCAGAGAGCGACAGAGCGGTGTGTCGGCCATAGGCGCTGGGATTTCTTGTACCCACCATCGCGATGGACGGCCTCTTCAGCAGTTCTAGTCTCCCAAGTGCGTAAAGCACCCATGGCGGCTGCGGTATCCTGCGCAGGTCATCCGGGTATTCCTCATCATATGGTGTAAGGACGGCTGCGCCAAGCTCCTGTGCACGGATATAAGGCGCTTGAGACCAGTCGAATGGCTCACTCCATCTTTTGGCCGCGGTCTCTGCTTGTGCGCGTCCGAAGCCTATGGCAAGCCAATCCGCTTCGTTTGTACCCTCAAGCGACTCCCAAGCTTTATGAGCAACCGCTTTCTGAACGGTATGCCATCCAATCCCCGAACATTCATGCAGCATGATAACCATCTGCTTACATTTATCAACATTTAGCGTCATTACAGCTGTCCTCTCCTTAGTGGAGATCAGCCTGCATTCCTTCCTATTCTGCGTTACATGGCAAAAGAATGCAAGTCGACCCGAAATTTTCACAAAAAAAAGCAACCTTTCAAGCCCTAAAAGGGCATTGAAAGGTTGCTTACCTTTAAAATATAAGAAAGTATATGGTTTTTCGCTATACTGGGCTTATATTTCATCCGCGAAACGGTTCGCTGCGCCACTTATAGAGTGACGCAGCCAATTTACGTTCGCTTCATTAATATGCTTATTGTGTGCTGCTAGGCTTGTGCTACACCAGTCGTGCATTTCTCAAGCAGGCCTTGTGCTTCAAGCACCGATACAAGAGTAGAGCCCATGTCGGAAGGCGTTGGAGCAACTTTAATGCCGCATGCTTCCAAAGTCGCGATTTTTTCTGCAGCAGTACCTTTACCGCCGGAAATAATGGCGCCCGCATGTCCCATACGTTTGCCCGGAGGAGCTGTAGCGCCGCCGATGAAGCCTACAACCGGCTTCTTCATGTTCGCTTTGATCCACTCAGCAGCTTCTTCTTCTGCCGTGCCGCCGATCTCACCGATCATAATTACCGCATAAGTATCCGGATCTTCGTTGAAACGGTTCAGGATATCGATAAACTCGGAGCCTTTAACAGGGTCGCCGCCGATACCAACCGCGGAAGATTGACCAATGCCGCGGGTCGAAAGCTGATGAACCGCCTCGTAAGTCAGCGTTCCCGAACGGGATACAACGCCTACATGGCCTTTTGTATGAATGTAGCCCGGCATAATGCCGATTTTGCACTCGTCTGGTGTAATAACGCCTGGGCAGTTAGGACCGATCAGAGTCGTTTTGCTGCCTTCCATGTAACGTTTTACTTTAACCATGTCCAGAACCGGAATGCCTTCGGTAATACAGATAACAAGATCAAGACCGGCGTCTACCGCTTCCATGATCGAGTCAGCTGCAAATGCTGGCGGTACATAGATTACCGATGCTGTTGCACCAGTTGCTGCTACCGCTTGCTCTACCGTGTTGAATACCGGAAGAGATACAACTTTGCCGTTCTCCAGCGTGATGTCGACGTTAGTGCCGCCTTTACCAGGAGTTACGCCGCCTACCATTTGCGTACCGTATTCCAATGCGCCTTTCGCATGGAACAAGCCAGTTGCGCCTGTAATCCCTTGAGTGATTACTTTTGTGTCTTTATTGACCAAAATGCTCATCGAATTTCACATCCCCGTTAATGAATTCGTACTATTTGACGAGATTAACGATTTTTTGCGCGCCGTCTGCCATCGAGTCAGCTGCAACAATGTTTAATCCCGATTCGTTCAACATTTTTTTACCAAGCTCAACGTTAGTACCTTCCAGTCTTACAACCAGCGGACGGTCCAGGCCAAGCTCTTTCGCAGCAGCAATAACGCCGTCAGCGATTACGTCACAACGCATAATGCCGCCGAAGATATTAACGAAAATACCTTTTACGTTCTCATCGGACAGAATGATCTTGAACGCTTCCGTTACTTTCTCTTTTGTAGCGCCGCCCCCTACGTCCAGGAAGTTGGCAGGGTCGCCGCCGTAGTATTTGATGATGTCCATAGTTGCCATTGCAAGACCAGCGCCGTTAACCATACAGCCGATATTGCCTTCAAGGGCAATGTAGCTCAGGTCATATTTCGATGCTTCGATCTCTTTTGCATCTTCTTCTTCCAGGTCGCGAAGCGCCACGATATCTTTGTGACGGTAGAGTGCGTTGGAATCGAAGTTCAGCTTAGCGTCAAGGGCCATAACATTGCCGTCGCCAGTAACAACAAGCGGATTGATCTCAGCGATCGAGCAATCTTTGTCAACAAAGGCCGTGTACAGAGCGATCATGAATTTAACCGCTTTGTTAACAAGTTCGCTAGGAATGTTGATTGCATAAGCAAGTTTGCGTGCTTGGAACACTTGCAGACCAATTGCAGGATCGATAACTTCTTTGATGATTTTTTCAGGCGAATGAGCTGCTACTTCTTCAATCTCCGTGCCGCCTTCTTCAGAAGCCATCATCGTTACGCGGCCTGTACCACGGTCAATAACAACACCTACATAGTATTCTTTCTTGATGTCGCAGCCTTGCTCGATAAGAAGACGTTTCACTTCTTTACCTTCAGGGCCAGTTTGATGAGTAACGAGCACTTTGCCAAGAATTTCGCTGGCATATGCACGAACTTCATCGATGTTTTTCGCTACTTTAACGCCGCCCGCTTTACCGCGGCCGCCAGCGTGAATTTGCGCTTTTACCACTACCACCGGGGTACCCAGTGCTTGAGCTGCTTCTACCGCTTCATCAACGGAGAACGCTACCTTTCCTTCTGGAACAGCAACACCGTACTGTTTCAGGACCTCTTTGCCTTGATACTCATGGATATTCATTGTTTGAAATCCTCCATTTCACAGACTCGACTTCAGTCATATGTACACAAACCTTAATTATTGTAGCATTATTTATGCCATATTTCGACCCTTCGGGTTTTGGTTTTTTGATATGGATTTGATCTCAAAATGAGATTAAACAACCGACGGCCCCCCGTAGTATGCCCTATTTTTTAGAAGAATTCATACTTCTTTTTCCATTATTGACAGACTTGTGATTCTTCCACTATGATGTCGTTAACGATAACTTTATAAAAACGAGATACGGACGTAAGGAAGCACCTTCATCCCATTATTTGGAGGTGCTTTTTGTTGTGTTCAGTTTAATGCATAGCAGCAGTGTGCTTGGCGTGGAAGGAAAAGGAATTTCGGTAGAGGTAGATATCGCAAGCGGACTTCCTCAAGTCAGTGTTGTTGGACTGCCGGATCCTGCCGTACGGGAATCCGTGGAACGGGTTCGGGCAGCGATCAAGAACAGCGGTTTCTCCTTCCCTCTTGACCGAATTACCGTTAATCTCGCACCGGCGGATCTGCGCAAGGAAGGTACGGCATTTGACCTTGCAATTGCGGCAGGTATCTTAACCGCAAGCGGACAGCTGGAAGCGCGGCCTTTCGGACAAACGATGCTGATTGGAGAACTTTCCCTAAATGGTGAGATTAGGCCTGTACCCGGCGTATTAGCCATGATTGAGCAAGCGAAACGTTCAGGGATCCGGAAGGTGCTCCTTCCGCTTGCTAACGCGAGGGAAGCCGCATGGATAACGGACATGGAGCTGTATGCCATTACCCATCTGAAGGAGCTGCTTACTCCTAACAAGGGGGCAGAAGCATGGTCAGATATCCGGTTCGATGCTGCAGCCAGCCGGCTGAACGCCTCGGCTGCAGCTGAAGAGGAGCATGCTGAAGGATATAGCGATTACAGCGATGTATACGGGCAGCAACAGGCCAAGCGCGCGTTGTTAATTGCAGCTGCAGGGAAACACAACATCCTGTTCGCAGGGCCTCCAGGAACGGGTAAGACGATGATGATCCGCCGTCTTCCCGGCATACTTCCGCCGCTTACCGAGGAAGAAGCGCTCGAAGTGACCAAGATTTACAGCGCGGCTGGCAAGCTATCTACAGATGCGAGAGGATTGATCCGGATAGCGCCATTCCGCTCCCCCCATCACACCATATCCGCTGGCGGTTTGATTGGCGGCGGTTCCGTGCCGAAGCCGGGCGAGGTTACCCTGGCTCATCATGGCGTGCTGTATCTTGACGAATTGCCGGAGTTCTCCCGGACGGTACTTGAGGTACTGCGTCAGCCGCTGGAGGACGGTATCGTTACTATTGCACGCTCCAGAGCTGTTTTTCATTTTCCGGCCAAGCTAATGTTAGCAGTGTCGTTTAATCCTTGCCCCTGTGGTTACGCAGGGCATGAAACAACGGAAAAAAGGTGCACCTGCAGTGATTCTGCGATTGCCAAATACAGAAGCAAGATGTCCGGACCGCTGCTGGACCGGATCGATATACAGCTCGAGGTGCCAAGGCCGATTGAATTGGAAGGCGGGTCAGGCGATGCGCCAGCAGTGGGCTCTGCTCAAATGAGGCAGCAGGTGCTGCAAGCCAGAGCCAGAAGAGAACAAAGAGACAACGAGCTGGGCCTAAAGTCAGGCATGCGATTGTCCGGCACCGCTCTTCGGCGCTCTATTCTAATGAAGAAAGAAGCATTCGAACTGCTCGATAATGCCCTAACCGTGCTGAATATCAGCATGCGTGCGTATGACCGAATATTGCGGCTGGCAAGAACAATTGCGGATGTGGAAGGCAGCGAGTGGGTGGAAGATGTCCATCTAGCAGAAGCCATTCAATACCGGAGACTTGATTTATAAAAGGATAAAAGCGGCTTTCTACACACTAGAAGGCCGCTTTTATATGTTTTATTTCGCTTATGGAATCATCATGGTTCATCATCACCGCTATGACGTCAAAACGCATTGGCGGATAGGCCAATTGACGCATTCGCAAATACACCTGGGCGATTAGCGCTACCTGCTGCTGCTTGCGTCGGTCTACCGATTCGGCCGCCGTGCCGAATCGCCCTCCTGCCCGCCTTGTTCTTACCTCAACGAAAATTAGGGTTTTATCGATTGCTGCGATAATATCAATCTCGCCGGAGCGGCAGCGCCAATTCCGTTCGATAATGGTATATCCTTCAATCTCAAGGTACTGACAGGCTGCCGCCTCCCCAGCCTGTCCGGTATGCCTTCTTCGGTCCTCACTCATCTATATCCCTCGCTTTTTGGTCTGACCGATAGACAAAGCTTAAAATCTCGGCTACTAACGTATAGAGCTCAGGCGGAATAGACTGATCGACATCAAGCTTGGACAATACCTCAACTAATGACGAATCCTGCTGTACCGGCACATTATGCTCTGCCGCCTGTTCCAATATTTGCTCGGCCAAATATCCTCTGCCTTTAGCGGTTACGACCGGCGCTTTATTGACGCCAGGCTCATATTTAAGCGCTACAGCCTTTCGAACCGATTTTTTCTCCTTGCCGCTCTTCTGCTCCGAACTCATGCTCGTAAGTCGACTCCTTTGTAGCGCGTGTTCACGAATTGAGCCGGATCCGGCACGCTAAGCCTTACCTCTTCTCCCTCTTCGTTGTTCGTCCTTGTTGGTGTTGCCCGAAGAGACAAGAGCTGATAGCCAGCTTGATTAAGACTTGCGGTCATTTCTGCCCGGGTGGAATCAACAAGAGCTGAAATCGCGGGATGATCATTCCATAAGGTGAGGCTGACGATTTTGTCCATCACATTCACGTCAACCAGCGTTGGCCCTAATGTCTTCATAGACAAATCAAATAACAACCTGCAATTCGCTGCATCCAGCTGACCTTGGCGCCCTCTTCTCGTTTGAATATGAACAGAGGCCGTTTGATTGCCATCTGGACCAACGAGTGGAACAAACATGGTCAGGTGAGAAAAGACCGCGCCGTTACGCTCCGGCGTTAACATAAGCTGCTGCCCCGTAATATGCTGCACAAGCTGCTGAGCAGCCTCGCGCAAAGCTGGAGGCGCATCGCTGGAGGAAGCAATAGCGAGCAGCGTACTCTTGAGAGACTCCTGTGCAGCTGGCTGCTTCACATCCTCTGAGCTCATGCTTTCCGAACTAAGCTGTTGAGAGGTAATTCCTGACGCCGTTAAATCACGGTGCCTCTCAGCATGGACAAGCTTCTGGTCCTTATCATGAGGAACTGTCCCTTCAGTCTGTTCCTGCTGCTGTGCCGGAATCTGCTGGTTATTCGAGCTTGGACGCGTCTCCGATGAGCGGACTTCAGCCTGTACCGCCTGCTGACGCACGGGCTCAGCCGGGCTTTGGCTCCGTCCAGGTTCCGATTCAACCAACTCCTGTGCATTCGCTGCATTGTTGCCTTTTGCGGCAGCAGCTTCGTGCTCGGGAATTAGGACAGCTCCCTGGGCCAGCGGTGCCGGCAATTGCTTCGACAATTGGTTCTCGTAGTCGACGCCCATCCATTTCATCAACTGACCCAGCCAATTGTTAGCTGGCGCGCCAGGACGCGCGGCCTGCTGCAACGTGCTTTGTTCCGCGGGCTCCGCCGCGGCAGGCGCTGGCGCTGGCGCCGACGCTGGCGCGGCTTGGCCGCCCGCGCCTGCTGCATCGGCACGCTGCGCGGCTGCTGCGCCTGCCGCTGCCGGCGCCTGCGGCACTGCTGCCGCGTGCGGCTGCTCCGCCGTGGCCGCGGCGCTTTGCAGCGCTGCGCCTTCGGCTAGCAGCGCCGTAAGCCGCGCAGCCAGCTGCGGCAGCGTCTGCGGCGCGCTGCCGGCTGCGCCAGCCCGCGGCGCGGCTGCGCCCGCGTCATCGCCGGATGCTTCGCCGGCGATGACTGCAAGCTGCTGCTGCAGCGAATCAAGCAGTTCGTGCGCCGGACGCCCGAACATCACTTGCTGCAGCGCATTTACCGTGCCGGCTGACATCGGCAGCCCGCGCTTTAGCCCGGCCGCAGCCGCCTGCAACCATTGCTCGGCATCTGCTTCGGGAGGCATGGCTCCCGAAGCCGCCCGCAATGCAGCAAACGTATCCCGGTTCATCGGGACACCGTCTTTTCTCAGATCCTTCAAGATGTTGCTTGCCCACTCCAGATCGGGTAATCCGCTTTGCTTCAGCCAATTTTCCTTCAATGCATCATCAAGACCCGCCTGATTCTCAACCTGCTTCAGAACAACCATGCCGCCTGCCGATTGCGGCTGCACCTGAAGCATGGCAAACTTGCCAGGCTCTAGAGGAAGCTCCAGAACGGCACGCACCTGCACTCCGTTTATTTGAACAGTTGCTTCATTATTATCAAATACCTGCAAGACGACTCCTCTGACAACCTGTCCCGGCTTAAGCTCCAGCTTTCGGGTATCCCCGCTGCCCGAGGCTTCGCCCAGCAGCCCTCTTACCATTTGCCCAATGTTCATTTGGTCACCTTCTTCCGCTGTGGCATAACCGTTAATGTCACAACGTACAATTTGTTACTTTATTTATCGGCTTTTCGCCTCGTTCAATGAAGAAGTTATTTGAATAAACACCTAACCCCAATTCGCCAGAAAAAAAAAGACAACGTATCGCTTTAAAGCAAGCCATACGCTGTCTTTGCACACAAATGTATAAGGAATTTTAAAATAGCTGTTGTTGTTCTACAAATATTTTACCTAAAAAAGACTTGCGGTGAAGCGGACTTGCTCCATATTCGAGCAGCCGCTCCCGGTGGAGCTTGGTCGCATATCCCTTATGTATCGCAATCCCGTACTCCGGATATAATGGTTCCCACTCATTCTCGCACAGCCGGTCGCGTGTTACTTTAGCGATAATCGAAGCGGCTGCAATCGACTGGCTCGTTGCATCCCCTTTAATAATCGCAAGCTGCGGCTTAGGCATATCCACCTTTTCCGCATCAACCAGCAAGTAATCCGGCTCTGTCTGCAGAGATTCCAGCGCGATCTTCATAGCAAGCCTTGCTGCCTGCTTAATGTTGATCCTGTCGATGGTCTCCGCATCCACACGGGCCGCAGCCCAAGCGAGACTTTGATCTAGAATGATGTCATAGAGCTCATTCCGCTTTTTCTCCGACAGCTTCTTGGAATCATTAACACCTTCAAGCACAAGATGAGGCGGTAAAATAACCGCAGCCGCGACAACATCTCCGAACAAGCAGCCTCTTCCTACCTCATCTACGCCGGCAATTGCGGAATATCCCTCGTCCCATAACCTTTGTTCATATTCCAGCACGTTCTCTACTCCCCCGGTCTTCCTGCTGCTGCCGGGAAAGGCGCTTCCAGCGTAATACGTCCAAGCTTACCTGCACGAAGCTCCCGCAAAATAATGCCGGATGCTTTCTCCAGGTTAACATGTCCTCCGCTCACCAGACAGCCTCTGCGGCGTCCGATATCTTCCATTATCCGAACGATCTCATCCGAATCTGTCGGATCAGCAGGCGGTGTGTCAAGCTCGAATCGTTCCTTCAAGGCCGGCCAATATCGTTCCGCAAGCTCACGAACCGCGAAGAACGCAATGTCTTCCACGTTCAGGATTTGCTCTCTAATTGCACCTGTCATTGCAAGGCGAAAGCCAACCAGCTCGTCTTCGAATTTCGGCCACAAAATACCCGGTGTATCCAGCAAGTCCATCTCATAGTTCGTTTTAATCCACTGCTGGCCCTTCGTTACCCCCGGCCGATCGCCTGTAATGGCAATATTACGTCCAGCCAAACGATTGATCAGCGTAGATTTACCAACATTCGGAATACCAACAATCAATCCACGCATTGCGCGAGGGTTCATCCCTTTTGACAACTGGCGATCGATTTTCTCCTTCAGGATTTCCTTCGCCTTCATTGGAATATCTCCAATACGCGTTCCTGTCGAAGAATCAACTGCTACCGTTTCATGACCTTCGTACTTGAAATATTCGATCCATTGCTCTGTGACCTTCGGATCAGCTAGATCCGACTTATTCAAAACAATCAGCCGCGGCTTGCCGCTCAAAATCTCATCAACCATAGGATTACGGCTGGAAAGCGGAACACGCGCATCCAATAGCTCAATGGCAATATCGATTAGTTTTAACTTCGCTTGTATTTGCCGTTTTGCCCGGGTCATATGACCGGGAAACCATTGAATGGTCATTTCCTCACCTCATTGCAACATTACCAGTGCACTTTGTAGTGCTTAATGATGCTGATTTTATTTAATGGCCAGAACATGGCATCCGCCCGGCCGATAATTTCTTTCTCAGACACGAAGCCGATATCACGGCTGTCTTGGCTATTACCGCGATGGTCGCCCATAGCGAATATTTTACCGTCAGGCACAACGGACTCCGATACATTCGCATTCGGGAAATCCGGACCTGTGTTATAGAGTTCACCATTTGCATGAGCGGATTCGATGGCTTCTTTAATGTAAGGCTCATCCACTTTTTGCTCATTGATGAAGACATCGTCCCCAACAACTTTGATCGTGTCGCCAGGTACACCGATGACCCGCTTAATGAAGTCTCTGCCTTGATCCGGCACATGGAAGACAACAACTTCTCCATGATGGGGTTCGCGCATTTTGAAAATCAGTTTATTTACGATAAGACGTTCGCCCGTGTAGAAGTTAGGTTCCATAGACGGTCCTTCAACAATAAAAGGTGAGAACAGAAATGTACGGATAACAAACACGAGAATGACAGCAATAGCGAGCGCCTTAATCCAGTCTACAATTTCCTTGTAGGCACGTCCGCCTTTTTTTGCGTCAGCGGGTCCTGATGTATTCAGTACAGATCCATCGATTACTTCCGATTGTTGATTCGAATCTTCATTATGTTGTTGTGAATTCACCAGTACGCCTTCTTTCCATTCTTTCTATAGTGTCCCTATTCGTACATAGCAAGTCATACAAAATAACGAAAAGGAGCTTGTTTGAGCAAGCCCCTCTTGTCGTTTAATCTTAACGAATTTCTTTAATTCTTGCAGCTTTACCGCGCAGTTCGCGAAGGTAGTACAGTTTCGCACGACGTACTTTACCGCGACGAGCCACTTCGATTTTCTCGAGTTTAGGCGAATGCAGTGGGAAAGTTCTTTCCACACCAACACCGTAAGAAATTTTACGAACCGTAAACGTTTCGCTAATTCCGCCGCCGCGACGTTTAATTACAACGCCTTCGAAAAGCTGAATCCGCTCACGCGTGCCCTCGATAACTTTAACGTGTACTTTCAACGTGTCACCTGGACGAAAGTTAGGAAGATCTTGACGAAGCTGTTCTTGCGCAATCGTTTGTAAAAGATTCATCTTAGTTTCACTCCTTCCACCATAGACGTTCTTAATAGCTCTCTCTGCTCCATCTGAACAGTGTCATCACTATTAGCGGACCGCCCGATTAATACGAACAACATTTGAAATTTTACCACAGTGTACAACTTTTTTCAACCTATATTATTCTCTAAACCCAATTTCCCTAGCATTAATATTGCCAAAATGTTTATTCATTAAACTCCAGTCGAATTCATAAACCACAAAGCCTCTGGATTGCCCTTATTTCCTGGCATCACCGCTCCAGCCGTCTCTATGAATTCAACTCTTCCATATAGTAAGGTATAAAAACGGATAGAAATGAGGCAATGTTATGTCGATTAAAAGAGTTGAGAGCAAGGTGAAAGGCAGTTCAAACAGCAAGAAGAGCAGCAGCACAAAGGGAAAGCTTGTGATCCGTGCTTCAAACCGCAAAAAAGGTAAGCGAACCAGAACGATTCGAAAATCTGCTTTTCGTGCAGTCTCCAACCAATTCCAAACTGTTTTATCCACCAGAGTTCCACAGGTCATTTATGCTCAAGAAGAATTTGACTTAGAGAATGAGTACAACCCCGCTACATCCACTTTTACTCCAGAACAAAATGGTGTCTATAGCTTCACTGCATCCGTATTATTTGGTTCAGAGCCAGTAACTTCAGTGAGCGTTACCTTAGCTGTTCTAGTAAATAATGATGTAAAACTCTCATCTCTTGAAACTTTAAGCTCAGGACGTGGAATAGTTCTTACAACTGGAATTGTACGACTTCGCAAAGGAGATGCCGTTACAGTCGTCATTCAAACGAGTGCTGAAGGTTTCATCTCGACTAGTACGGGTACGCGTTTTGAAGGCTTCCGGGTCCGTTAAATCGGACTTGCATACCGCCCATTTCATAGATTTCCCCGCTATCGCCGTCTCTATCAAATGGATTCCGCCATACATTAATGTATTGCTAGATTCGAGGCTTAGCAATCATCCAAATTTAACAGAATGGAGGTAATGAACAATGCCGATGAAGAAACAAGCAGTAAAAATCAAAGCTGCTGCCAAAGGCAGTGTCAAAACCAAGAAAGTTGTAAGTACGTCGGGATATGGATTGGGATCCAGTAAAAAGAAATCCGGATACGGCTGCAAACCGGCAAAAGCGGTAAGCAAACCAGTTAAATCTGTCGCTATAAAAAGCTGTAAAAAACGTTCCCGCAAATCGGCTTTCCGCGCATTGGCAAACCAAACCCAACCGATTCCAGCTAGTACGTTCATACAAATTGAATTTAGCCAAGAACAATTTGACCTAGGGAGAGAGTATAACCCCGCCACTTCAACCTTTCGTGCGAAACGAAGCGGGATCTATACCTTTGTTGCAAGTGTCTTATTCAACATCACACCAACTGCTGCTTCATCAGTAATCCTCTTCATTACGGTTAATAATGACCCAGTAGCAGTTAAATCTGGGGGTGGTGGCTTCATAGATATAACTACTATCGTAAAACTGAAGAACGGCGACGATGTACAGGTTAGATTCTTATCTGAACAGCCAGGCGAAATAATTGCTGATGGAGCAACACGTTTTGAAGGCGTTCTAAACCGCGTTACCAAGTAACTGGACGAGCATCTAAAAAAAAGAACCGCCTGTTCCGCCTGATCGGCTGGATGACGGTTCTTTTTTATGTGGTTTGATTCTGCTCTTGTGTAGCCAGCCATTTACGTTCCTTATCGGTCAGCTCTGCCTTCTCAAGCAAATCAGGGCGGCGCCTCAGTGTCCTCAGGAGAGATTGCTCGCGCCGCCATGCTTCAATCTTCGCATGGTTGCCTGATATGAGCACCTCTGGCACTTCCCAGTCCCTGAATACAGCAGGACGAGTGTAATGCGGGTACTCCAGCAGGCCCGTGCTGTACGAATCCGTCACAGCCGACGACTCATTCCCAAGGACCCCCGGGAGCAGCCGGACAACGCTGTCTATGACCGTCATAGCAGGAATTTCGCCGCCAGTTAGTACATAATCCCCAATCGACAGCTCATCGGTCACCAAATATTCTCGTATACGCTCGTCATAACCCTCATAATGGCCACAGATCAGCACAAGATGCTCTTCCTTTGCCAGTTCTTCCGCTTTCTTCTGCGTAAAGGTCTCGCCCTGCGGGCACATCAGGATAACGCGGGGACGTGAACCGCCTTCCTTCTTGGCCATTAGATCCTCCACAGCACCAAAGACCGGCTCTGCCTTGAGCACCATTCCGCCGCCGCCACCGTACGGATAGTCATCAACGGTGTTATGTTTATTATTCGAATATTCACGGAAATTAATCGCTTCAAGCGACACAATTCCTTTGTCCTTTGCTTTTCCCAGGATGCTCGCGCCAAATACGCCGTCGAACATTTCAGGGAACAGCGTTAGCACATCAATACGCATCATTAGATCAGCCCTTCCATCAAACGCACCGTAACCGTTTTGCTCGCCACATCGACATTCAGCAGTACATCATCAATAACGGGAAGCAACAGCTGTTTGCGCTTAGGCTGTTCAACAACCCATACATCATTCGCTCCCGGGCGCAGGATCTCCGAAATCGTTCCAAGCTCCTCGCCTTCTTCCGTTACAACACGGCAGCCAATGATCTGATGGTAGTAGTATTCGCCTTCTTCGAGCTGTTCAAGATCCTCTTCGCCGACCTTTAATACCCAGCCCTTGTATTTTTCCACTTCATTAATATCATTGAAGCCCTTCAGCTTCAATACAAACATGCCTTTATGCTCACGCGAACTGCTCACTTCAACTTCCAGCTTCTGTCCATTGTCCAGGTTCTGAAGAGACAACTTACTGCCCGGCGCGAACCGCACATCGGCAAAATCCGTCTGTGGCAGCACCTTCACTTCACCGCGAAGACCATGGGTATTCACCAGCTTGCCGACAGTAAACCATTTAATATTGCTCATAGTATGTACCCGCCTATCTATATTTGTACGAAAAAGGGCTAGGATAATTATCCTAACCCTGCATCGTATGGATTTACGATATGATGTCTACGATAACGCGTTTCTGCGATTTGATAGCCGCGGATGTGACGACGGCACGAATCGCTTTCGCAATTCGTCCCTGCTTGCCGATTACCTTGCCGATATCATCGGCATGAACCGACAGCTCGTACACCGTACCGCGATCATCATCTCTCTCATTGACGCGCACGTCCTCTGGATGATCCACTAACGCCTTTGCTATGACAAGAATCAATTCTTTCATTTCAAGGCCCTCCGCTGTTCAACAGTTATTTCTGTTGCTTAAGCTCATGGAACTTTTTCAGGACACCTGCTTTGGAAAGCAAGTCGCGAACGGTATCAGAAGCTTGAGCTCCTGTTTGCAGCCATTTCAATGCTTTCTCCTCGTCAATCGTTACTTGAGCCGGTTGTGCAACCGGGTTGTAAGTACCGATTTCTTCGATAAAGCGACCGTCACGTGGGGAACGGGAGTTAGAAACGACAACGCGGTAGAATGGAGCCTTGTGAGCACCCATACGTTTCAGACGAATACGTACTGCCATGGAAATTCACCTCCTTCGGTTAATCAACTGTCGAACCGTATAACGATTAGAACGGGAATTTCATCCCTTTGCCGCCTTTGCCAAGCATGCCTTTTAGACCTTTCATTCCGCCCTTTGGACCTTTAGGACCCATCATGGACGAGAATTGCTTCATCATCTTGCGCATATCTTCAAACTGCTTGATGAGGCGGTTTACTTCTGTAACCGATGTGCCGCTGCCTGCAGCTACGCGTTTACGGCGGCTATGATTAAGAAGCTCCGGCTTTTGCTTTTCTGCCTTCGTCATCGAGCGGACAATCGCTTCAACGCGGTTGATCTGCTTCTCATCTACCTTCATATCCTTCATGTTGCCCTTCATCTTGTTCATGCCGGGCAGCATGTCCATCAGCTGATCCAAAGGACCAAGCTTGCGGATTTGAGCCATCTGCTCAAGGAAATCGTCGAATGTAAATTCGGCAGTCCGCATCTTGCGTTCCATCTCTGCCGCTTTGTCGGCATCAATGTTCGATTGTGCTTTCTCGATCAAAGACAGCATATCTCCCATCCCGAGAATACGGGAAGCCATCCGATCCGGATGGAATGGTTCCAGCGCATCAATCTTCTCGCCCATTGCAGCGAATTTGATTGGTTTGCCGGTTACCGCTTTGACAGACAAAGCCGCACCGCCGCGGGTATCGCCATCAAGCTTAGTCAGCACAACGCCTGTCAGCTCAAGCTGATCATGGAAGCTTTGCGCGACATTAACTGCATCTTGACCTGTCATAGCATCAACAACAAGTAATACTTCGTCAGGGTTTATGTTCAGATGGATTTGCTTCAGTTCCTCCATCAGCACTTCATCGATATGCAGCCTGCCTGCGGTATCGAAGATGACATAATCATTATGATTTTCTTTGGCATGCGCAAGACCGGCTTTCGCAATCTCAACCGGCGAAGTCTGATCGCCTAGGGAGAATACCGGAGCATTGATCTGCTCGCCTAGCACTTGCAGCTGCTTGATCGCCGCAGGACGGTAAATGTCACACGCAACGAGGAGCGGCTTGTGATTGCTCTTCTGTAGCAATTTGGCCAGCTTGCCTGTTGTGGTTGTCTTACCTGCACCCTGCAGACCAACCATCATAATAACGGTCGGAGGCTTGTTCGCTTTCGCAAGTTTGCTCTGCGTGCCGCCCATCAATTCCGTTAGCTCTTTGTTAACGATGTCGATGACGACCATGCCTGGCGTGAAGCTCTTCGAAACATCCAGACCAAGTGCCTTCTCTTTCACTTTGGCGATAAAATCCTTGACGACTTTAAAGTTAACGTCGGCTTCGAGCAATGCAAGACGCACCTCGCGCATTGCTTCGTTCAAATCCTCTTCCGTTACTTTACCTTTGCCTCTCAGCTTGCTGAACACATTTTGCAATCGGTTCGTTAAGCTCTCAAATGCCGCCATGATTTGTCACCTCCGTCACACAAGTAATTTCCGTCTTTGTCAATTGTTCGATATCATCAAGTAATCTTTGTTTAAATGTATGGTCGATCGGAAGCTCGGCAACTTGACGTTCCAGTCCGGCTGCCAGCCGCTGCATGGCTTCGTGCTTTGTCAGCAAATTAAGCTTGGCTTCATAGCCTTCAAGCACCTGCTCCGCCCGTTTCACATGTTCGTATACCGCCTGCCGGCTAATGCCGGACTCAGCAGCGATCTCGCCGAGCGAGTAATCATCGTGGAAATAATATTTTAAGAACGTCCGCTGTTTCTCCGTGAGTAGCGGCTCGTAGAAGTCAAATAACAAGTTAATTCGTGTTGTCTTCGCAAGGGCATCTGGTTCATGTGTAGTCATCAGCCTTAAGCCCCCTTCAACATTATCCGTCAAGTAAAAAGCCTTGACAGTGTCACAACGTCTTTTATCTTACACGATCGCTGATAGCACTGTCAAGCTTTTGTCCTTGTCACTTATTTATTTTGTTTCTTCCTGTTCTTCTTCACGCTGGATCAGCCCTGCAAACAGGGCGTGCACGAACTGTTCCGAGTCGAATTCCTGCAGATCCGTCATCTTCTCTCCAAGACCAACGAGCTTCACCGGAATATTGAGTTCATTGCGGATTGCTATAACGATTCCGCCTTTGGCTGTGCCGTCGAGCTTCGTCAATACAAGACCTGTAACACCGCTCTTCTCACCAAACAGCTTTGCTTGGCTGAGTGCATTTTGTCCTGTTGTTGCGTCGAGGACGAGCAGAACTTCATGCGGAGCATCCGGAATTTCACGCTGAATGACACGGAAAATTTTGTTAAGCTCTTCCATCAGATTCGTTTTGTTCTGCAGACGGCCTGCCGTATCGCACAGAAGCACATCAACGCCACGCTGCTTCGCCGCTTGAACTGCATCGAACATAACGGCAGCCGGATCGGAACCCGATTGCTGCTTGATCACATCGACCCCTACACGCTGGCCCCATACTTCGAGCTGTTCGATTGCCGCTGCGCGGAAGGTATCGCCGGCTGCGAGAAGCACGCTTTTGCCTTCGCTTTTGAACTTATGGGCGAGCTTTCCGATTGTAGTCGTCTTACCCACTCCGTTAACGCCAACGAATAATATAACGGTAATGCCGCTCTTTGCCATTTGAATTCCCGGGTTCTGTTCACCCTTCAAAAGTCCCACAAGCTTCTCCGACAGAACAGGCTGAAGCTCGGCCGCTTGCTCGATCTTGCGTTTCTTCACTTCGGCGCGAAGTTCATCGATCAGCGTCATCACCGTATTTACGCCAACATCTGCTCCGATCAGAATTTCTTCAAGCTCCTCATAGAACTCTTCATCAATCTTCTTGCGGCGGGTAATCAGCTCTTCGACCTTCTCAACAAGTGCTACACGTGTCTTGGTCAGGCCTTCCTTGAATATCGAGGTTACCGCTTCGGTCTTCGAAGCGATGCTTTCTTTCAGCTTTTTGAAAAAACTCATACCGGTTCATGTCCTCCATCCTATTAGGGCAACTGCTTAAGCGGATTCCTGCTCTTCCGCATCTTCTTCCAGACGTACGGAGACAAGCTTGGATACGCCGCCTTCTTCCATCGTTACGCCGTACAGCACGTCGGCTTCCTCCATTGTACCTTTACGGTGCGTTACAACGATAAACTGGGTAAGCTCGGAGAACTCGCGCAAGTACTGGGCAAAACGAGCGACGTTTGCTTCGTCCAGCGCCGCTTCTACTTCGTCAAGCACACAGAAAGGCACCGGCTTCACCTGCAGGATCGCGAACAATAAGGCAATCGCAGTAAGCGCTCGCTCCCCGCCGGATAACAGCTGCAGATTTTGCAGCTTTTTGCCTGGAGGCTGGGCGACAATGTCAATCCCCGTATCCAGCACCCGTTCAGGGTCTACCATGACAAGATCGGCACGACCGCCGCCAAACAGCTTCGCAAACACGACAACGAAATGCCTGCGGATTTGTTCGAACGTTGTACGGAAGCGCTTCGACATCTCTTCATCCATCTCGCGGATAACCTGGTACAAGGTTGTCTTGGCTTCAACAAGATCATCCTTCTGCTCGGTCAGGAATTCGAAACGCTCCTTTACGCGCTCATACTCTTCAATAGCGCCAAGGTTCACATCGCCAAGTGCTGTGATCTGACGTTTGATATCGCGAACCGCATTTTGCGTACCTACGATATCCTCCGGCACGGGATACTGTTCTTTCGCCAGCTCGAAGCTCAGCTCATACTCCTCACTCAGCTTGCGCAGCAGGTTGTCCAGCTCGACGTCGAGCCGGTTAGCTGCAATTTCGGTCTGCCGCATTTGCTCTTCCACTTGGCGGAGCTGAGCACGTTGTTCCTTCGTATCACTCTCGCCTTGCTCCAATTCCTTGACACGGTCGGCACGGGCCGAGCGCTTAAGGTCCGTCTGCTCCGCGCATTCCTGCTTCTTCAGGCGCAGATGATTGAGCTGCTCGATTTGAGATACGGTTTCTTCGCTATGGCGTTCCAGCTCGGCATCCTGCTGGGTGAGCAGAGAACGGTAGCTTGCCAGCTCCTGCTTGGCCCGCTGTATATCGGCGCGGACACGTGCTGCCTGATCCTCGAAGGATTGCTTCTCCTGATCCGTCTTCGCAACGGAAATTTTCAAATCCGTCAGCTGGACTTGAAGCTCTTCCTTCGCTGATTCGCTTGCTTTGCGGCGCTCTTCGGCTAGCCTGATAGCCTCCTGTAAACGGGCCTCGTCGGCTGTCAGCTGTTCAAGCCGGACTTCAGCGGCCTCTGCCATTACCTGCATCGACTGCTGCTCCGCCGCATGGTTGCTGCGGTCTGCCGTAAACAGCTGCTCTTGATCGCTGAGATGCTTGGCTTCATTGTTCAACTGCTGCAGCTCGGCACGAACCTGTTGCTCGTCAATGCGGTATTGCTCGGCCTGCGAGCGCAGCTCCTCCATGTTTTGCGTGAGGATCGATTGCTCTTTACGAATGTCGCTTAACTTGTCCCGCAATTGAGCGATTGTCTGCTCGCCATCCTTGATTTCCTGATCCAGCGCTTCAATCTGGCGTTGACGGCCGAGCAGGCTTGCCCCCTTCTTCTGAAGGCTGCCGCCTGTCATGGAGCCGCCGGCGTTAACGACATCACCTTCAAGCGTTACGACGCGGTAACGGTATTGGCATTTGGATGCGATTCGGTTGGCTTGTTCCAGCGTTTCAGCAAGAAGCACATTGCCAAGCAAATTATTGATAATCGCTTCATAACGCGGTTCACAGGAAACAAGGTCTGCAGCAACACCAACAAAGCCGTCCACCGATTCCGCCATCCGCTTATCATGCTCCGGCACTTGACGGCCCCGGATAACATCAAGCGGAAGGAAAGTCGCACGGCCAAGCTGACGCTGCTTCAGGAAGGCAATCGCACTGCGGGCCGACTTCTCATCTTCCATGACGATATGCTGCAATGCTCCGCCTAATGCAGTCTCTACAGCGGTCTCAATTCTCTCCGGCACGCGAACAAGCTCGGCAACGGCACCGTGGACACCACTGATGCCTCCGGATCCTGAAGATCGGCGCGAAGATTTGAGCACCTCACGAACACCGTGCATGAAGCCATCCAGCGCATCCTGCATTTCCTTCATCGTATCGCGCCGTGACGTTTGGGCATCCAGCTTCTGCTCCCACTTGCGGAGTGCCGCTGTTGCTTCCTCAGAGATCTGACCGAGCTCCTTGGCCTTTTCGGCTTGATCAATATACTTGGTGCGCGCTTTGCTGATCGAGTCGAGTGTCGCTTCCAGCTGCTTCTCGAGCTCGTTCTTCCGGGCGTTCAGCTTCCTTTGCTGGTCTGACCATTTCGCTTCCTCATCACTTAGGCGCTCGATACGCCGTTGAACCGCCTCCTGCTGCTGAGCCGCGTAACGGATTTCGTTGCGCAGTTGAGCCATCGTGCTAAGGACCTCTAAAAGCTCGCCCTTCAGCATTTCTTCCGCGTCGGCTGCTGTACCGCCAGTAACACCAATGAGATTGTTTTCTTCAACGGCCAGCTTCTGCTTCAGCTCTGCCAGCTGCAGCTCCAGAACAGCACCACGATTGCGGAATTCCGCTTCTTCGCTTGTTAATGCAGCGATCCGTTCATCTTGGGCAGCAATCGTTTCTTCCAGCTGCCTTTTATTTTGCTCCAGGTTTTTCTTCCGTTCCTTCAGAACTTCCCCGTAACCTTCGCACTTCTCGTACTCTTCACTATAATGAAGCATGTCTCCATGAAGCTGGTCGAGCGCTTCCTCAAGCTCGCGGAGCGCCTGACGGTCCTTCTCCAAATGGGCATCATGCTTGCTTACAACGGTGGACAGCTCAAGCTGTTCGCGTTTGAGGCGTTCCAGCTTGGTATTGGCTTCCGACCATGAGCCGTACACATTCTCTATGTTATGTACGTACATTGAGATCTCTTGCGTTTTCAGCTGCTCTCTTAACTGCTTGAAATGGATAGCTTTCTCCGATTGAATCCGAAGAGGCTCCACCTGGTCTTCCAACTCCGTCACAAGATCGTGAATCCGAAGCAGATTGTTTTCCGTATCTTCAAGCTTGCGTTGTGCCTCGCGCTTGCGCGATTTATATTTGACAATACCGGAAGCTTCCTCAAATATGCCCCGGCGGTCTTCCGAACGGGTGCTTAATATCTCTTCGATCCGGCCTTGTCCGATTATGGAGTACGCTTCTTTACCAATACCGGTATCCATAAACAGCTCGGTAATATCCTTCAGCCGGCACGACTGCTTGTTGATCATATATTCACTATCGCCGCTTCGGTGGACCCGGCGGGTAACTGTCACTTCATTATATTCAAGCGGCAGCGCCCCATCGCCGTTATCAAGCGTCAGCGATACTTCACCGTAGTTAACTGCTTTACGCGCATCACTTCCGGCAAAAATAACATCTTCCATTTTGCCGCCGCGAAGGCTCTTTGCGCTTTGCTCGCCCAGCACCCAGCGGATGCCGTCCGAAATATTGCTTTTACCGCTGCCGTTTGGTCCAACAACAGCCGTAATGCCGGTGACGAACTCCATCTCCGTCTTGTCGGCAAATGATTTAAATCCCGATAATTCTATCCGTTTCAGGAACATAACCTGGCTTTCACCTCATCGCCTATTGTAACACATCTTGAAGCGGCTCGTTAATCCTTTTACCCCCTGCAAAAATCATACAAAGTGAACCGGCATTCATTCTTAAAAAATTAAAAAAAGCCTGCCGGAGATCCTGTTGCTAGAATCTAAGGCAGGCTTATTTGCTTATTCCGTCAACGATTGCCAGGCAACAGCCGCAGCACGCTGCTCCGCTTCCTTCTTCGTTCTGCCGCTTCCATTGCCGTATGGAATTTCTCCGATACACACCTCAACGACAAATTCCCGGTCATGGGCTGGACCACGCTCTTCCATAATCCGATACTCTACCGAACCAAGTCCTTTGTGCTGAGCACGCTCCTGCAGCTTGGACTTGAAGTCCTTCACAAGCAGTCCGTAGTCATTGGACTCAATATACGGAAACATATGCGTTTCCAGAAAAACTCTTGTCCGTTCAATCCCGGCGTCCAGAAATATCGCTCCAACAAAAGCCTCGAACAAATCGGCTAGCAGCGCAGGACGCTGTCTTCCTCCAAGCTGCTCCTCGCCTCTGCCGAGCTGAATATGAGCGCCAAGCTCCAGCCGCTCTGCAAATTGCGCAAGTGATGGCTCGCACACGACAGATGCACGCATACGGGTCAGCTCACCTTCCGGACGGTTCGGATAAGCAGTGAACAAATATTCCGATACGAGCAGCTGCAAGACAGCATCGCCGAGAAACTCCAGGCGTTCATTGTGCTCGATCGTTCCATGTTTATGTTCATTCACATAGGAGGTATGCGTAAATGCCTGCTTCAGCAGCTTGAGCTGTTTGAAGCGAAGCTGCAGACGCGTCTGCAGCTCGTTAATGGAATCACGCTTCATAGACTTTCATCACGATCGTCGCGTTATGACCGCCGAAGCCGAACGAGTTAGACAGCGCCGTTCTGACATCCGCTTTACGTGGCTTATTCGGCACGTAATCCAGGTCAAGCTCAGGATCTTGATTCTCCAAATTAATAGTTGGAGCGATAATGCCGTTTTTCAGCGTAAGGCCCAAAATAACGGCTTCAACACCGCCGGCAGCGCCAAGCAGATGGCCTGTCATTGATTTGGTCGAGCTTACAGCCAGCTTATACGCATGATCGCCAAACGCTTTCTTAATAGCGGTTGTCTCGGAACGATCGCCTACGGGCGTGGATGTACCGTGCGCATTGATATACTCAATCGCTTCCGGTTCAATACCAGCATCGCGCAATGCTTTCGTCATACAGCGCGCAGCTCCGTCCGGATCCGGCTCCGTCATATGATGAGCGTCACCGCTCATGCCATAACCGATTACTTCCGCATAAATTCGAGCTCCGCGTTGCTGAGCATGTTCCAGCGATTCGAGCACAAGCACGCCTGCTCCTTCACCCATAACAAATCCGTCACGGTCGATGTCAAACGGACGGCTAGCTTTCTCAGGCTCGTCATTGCGTACGGACATCGCACGCATCGAGCAGAAGCCGGCAAGACCTGTAGGACGGATAGTCGCTTCCGCGCCGCCGCAGATCATCACATCGGCATCCCCGCGCTGAATCATTTTGAATGAATCACCAATCGAGTGAGTACCCGTTGCGCAAGCAGTAACCGCTGTGCTGTTCGGACCCTTCGCGCCTGTCAGCATCGATACTTGTCCAGAAGCCATGTTCGCGATCATCATCGGAATGAAGAACGGACTTACGCGCTTAGGACCTTTCTCGAGCAGAATGTTATGCTGGTCTTCCCAAGTACCGAGACCGCCGATACCAGAACCAACGATTACGCCGACACGCTCAGGATCAACATTGGAACCGATCTCAAGACCGGAGTCTTCAACGGCTTTCAAGCTGGCTACCGATGCGAATTGAACGAAACGGTCCATGCGACGCGCTTCTTTTCTATCTAGCTTATAATCTTCGGGATTAAAATTCTTTACTTCTGCAGCAATTTGTGTCGGATATTCGGATACATCAAACGCTTCGATATGCGATACGCCCGATTTCCCTTCCATCAAATTACCCCAAAACTGTTCCAGATCTGCGCCGAGCGAGGTAATAACCCCCATGCCGGTAACAACAACTCTTTGTTTCACTGTAAGATTCACCTCAACGGACTGCAATTTAGATGCGTACATCACATCTTCTATATATAAAAAAAGCATACAAGCTCATTCATAATGTCATGATGATTCCTTGCCTCAGATGGAGAGAAGTCCCGTCTATTACAACGGGACCCTAGTTTCCTTACGTATGAGATTGTATGTAATTGACTACTTCTCCCACCGTGGTGATTGTCTCTGCATCTTCATCAGAGATTTCCATATCAAACTCGTCTTCCAGTTCCATGACCAACTCAACGACATCAAGAGAGTCAGCGCCGAGGTCATCTTTGAAGGAAGCTTCCAGCGTGACTTCCGCTTCGTCTACGCCAAGTCTGTCGACGACGATACGTTTTACACGTTCTACTACTTCGGACATCCGATTCACCTCCTCCTAGGGTATTATACGAGAATTTAAGACAAAATGCCATACATAACCGTTGCAATTCCAGACATCCTGTCGGATATGCAAACTTACATGTACATGCCGCCGTCTATATGAACCGTTTGACCTGTCATATAAGAGGCAGCATCGGACGCCAGGAAACGAACCGCAGCCGCAATGTCCTCAGCCGCTCCAAGACGGGCAAGAGGAATTTGGGCAGAGAGTGATTCCTTCATTTCGGAAGACAGCTTGTCTGTCATATCCGTCTGGATAAAGCCTGGAGCAATGCAGTTAACGGTAATTCCGCGCGAAGCAAGCTCACGTGCGCTTGACTTCGTGAGGCCGATTACGCCTGCTTTTGCCGCGACGTAATTAGCCTGCCCCGGATTTCCGAGCACGCCAACAACCGAGGAGATGTTAATAATGCGTCCGGAACGCTGCTTCATCATAGGCCGCGTAGCCGCTTTGATCCCGTTAAAGACGCCCTTTAAGTTCGTCTCAATAACTTGGTCAAATTCCTCTTCTTTCATACGCATAATTAAATTATCTCTTGTAATGCCTGCGTTATTCACCAAAATATCAATCGACCCGAATTGATCAACAACTTCTTTGACCATGGCCTCGAATTCACCGGTTTTGCCGACGTTGGCTTTAAGAATAATGGCGCGGCGTCCAAGCGCTTCAACCGCTTTGGCTGTATCCGCTGCAGCAGCCTCGCTGCCCGAGTAATTGATCGCTACGTCTGCGCCAGCTTCTGCAAGCGCAATGGCAATCGCACGGCCAATACCGCGTGATGCGCCCGTGACGAGCGCTTTTTTACCTTCAAGACTAGCAAACATGGTATACCTCCTCCAAGTTTTGCATGAACCGGCATTAAAGGGTTTCTAATGCAGTAATGCTGTTGACTGAGATGACACGCAGATTTTTGTCGATTTTCTTGATCAGGCCGGCAAGAACCGTCCCCGAACCAATCTCAACAAAGGTATCTACGCCTTGCTGGGCTAAATAACGAATGCTGTCTTCCCACAGAACAGGCGAATACACCTGCTCCACCAGAAGATTGCGGATTGTTGCCGCTTCGGTAACCGGAGCCGCCGTGACGTTTGCCACAACCGGAACAGCTGCATCGCTCATCGATACTTCCGTCAAAACGCCGGACAGCTTCTCAGCCGCTGGCTTCATCAAGGAAGAATGGAACGGACCGCTTACTTCCAGAGGAATAACGCGTTTTGCGCCTGCTTCCTCTTTGCCGCGTTCGACAACTGCCTGAACGCCTGCTGCAGAACCGGAAACGACGATTTGACCCGGACAGTTAACATTCGCCAGTTCAACCGTATTTCCTTCTTCTGAGATCTTCGCGCATAGTTCAGCCAGAACGCCGCGTTCTGCGCCAAGCACGGCAGCCATTGCACCTTGTCCGCCCGGAACGGCTTGTTCCATAAACTGACCGCGGGCACGGACTGTGCGGACTGCGTCCGCAAAGCTCAACACGCCTGCAGCAACAAGCGCGCTGTACTCGCCAAGGCTGTGTCCAGCAACATAATCGGCTTTGAGGCCTCGGCCTTCAAGTGCCTGAAGCAAAGCCACACTAACAGTCAATAATGCAGGCTGTGTGTTAGCCGTTTGTTTCAGTTCATCTTCCGGTCCGTTAAAAATAATATCGCTCAGCTTGAAGCCCAGCGCTTCGTCCGCTTGCTCGAAAATCGCGCGCGAGCTTTCAAATGCTTCGTACGCATCTTTACCCATGCCAACCGCTTGTGCGCCTTGGCCGGGGAATACAAACGCTGTTTTGCTCAAATGAATTCCCTCCGTTACCAGATCAATACGGAAGCGCCCCAGGTGAGGCCTCCTCCGAAGCCAACAAATACGAGGCAGTCACCTTCGTGTACCCGACCTTGCTCTACAGCTTCTGCTAGTGCAACCGGAATCGATGCAGCCGACATGTTGCCGTATTTGTCCAGATTAATCATGCACTTCTCTTCCGGAAGATCCAGACGGTTAAGTGCGGATTGAATGATTCGGACATTGGCTTGATGCGGTACAAGCAGATTAATATCCTCTTTATTCATGCCTGCTTTACGAAGAGCTTCTTCCGCAGCTCCGCCCATAATGCGCACAGCAAATTTGAATACATCATTGCCTGCCATATGGATGTAATGCTGCTTCGATGATACAGTATCGGCAGACGAAGGCAAACGCGATCCGCCGCCGCTAACTCTCAGCAGCTCTCCTCCGCCGCCGTCCGCACCAAGCTCAAACGACTTGAAGCCTCGGCCTTCCTCTACCTGGCCAAGAACAACGGCGCCGGCGCCGTCACCAAACAGAATGCAGGTGTTGCGGTCTGTGTAATCCGTAATGCGGGACAACGTTTCTGCCCCGACAACAAGGATATGTTTATACATGCCGGTAGCAATCATATTCGATGCTGTCGCAAGCCCGTAAATAAATCCGGAGCAAGCTGCAGACAAATCGAATGCCGCCGCTTTCTTCGCGCCAAGCTTCTCTTGCAGGAGACATGCTGTTGAAGGGAAGAACATGTCAGGTGTAATGGTTGACACGATAATAAGGTCAAGATCCTCCACCGTAATGCCAGCTGCTGCGATAGCTTTCAGCGAGGCTTGATAAGCCAGATCGGACGTTGCCTGCTCCGGGGCCGCCATACGGCGTTCACGGATACCCGTTCGCGTCACGATCCACTCGTCATTCGTTTCCACCATTTGTTCAAGTTCTTGATTGGATAATATCCGGTCGGGAACGTATTTGCCCGTACCAATAATGCCTACAGGATGTAAATTCATTATGACCTCCCGCTTATTTCCGCTGCAATCGACTCAGTAACCTGAGCTTTAATGGTAATCCGGGCTTGCCGAATCGCACTTTTGACAGCCAAAGCATCCGAAGAACCGTGACATTTCATCACCAGTCCGTTCAAGCCAAGCAGCGGAGCGCTCCCATGCTCCTTGTAATCCATCTTTTTCTTCAATGTGCGAAGTTTCGGCATCATAACGGCTGCTGCAAGCTTCGTCAGAAGGTTTTCGCCGAAGGCATCCTTCAGGAATGTCATGAGCGAACCCGCCGTGCCTTCCATCGCCTTTAGCATAATATTCCCCGCAAAGCCGTCACAAATAAGAATATCGCAGCTGCGACTAAGCAGATCGCGGGCTTCAACATTGCCAATAAAGTTAATTGGCGCCTGATCAAGCAAATCATACGCTGCTTTAGTCAGCTCGTTGCCTTTCCGTTCTTCGGTACCAACGTTCAACAAACCTACACGGGGATTGTCAAAGCCATGCACCTTTGTCCGGTAAATACTGCCCATAATCGCGTATTGGAGCAAATGCTCCGGCTTTGCATCCATGTTAGCCCCAAGATCAAGGGCAAGCACACCAATATCATCCATGGTAGGAAGCATTGGGGCAAGCGCAGGACGCTCAATGCCGTCAAGTCTGCCTACTACAAGCAGACCGGTGGTCATTAGTGCCCCTGTATTGCCGGCGGAAATCATCGCGTCGGCATGTTTCTCCCGTACTAGCTGGCCGGCAACAACCATGGACGAGCCTTTTTTCCGTCGAACCGCTTTGACCGGTTCTTCATCCGGACCGATCACCTCATCCGTATGGCATAACGTCACGTTGGCCGGCTTTTGTCCTTTGAGCAGCGGCTCAATGGCCGCCTTGTCTCCGACAAGAACTAATTCCGTGTCCGTCCACTCCGCCGCAGCTTCCAGCGCCCCCTGCACAATAAGGCCAGGAGCGTGGTCGCCTCCCATCGCATCTATGGCGATCCGCATGTTTTTTTCCTCCCAAAAGCCCCGCCTGCATAATTGCAGGCAAAGCCTGAACTCATAAAAGCTTATGCCTCGCTCTCTCCTTCACCTGCTGAACGGTAAATGACGAAGTTCCCCTGGAACACCATCTCATCCCCGACATAGGTAAAAAGCTCCACCTTGGACTTGTGGCGCTCGCCGGATATCGAACGTACATAAGCTTTTGCAATGCACTTCTCGCCCAGCTTTACCGGCCGGATAAAGCGGATATCCGCTGTGACCGTCAAGGCGATTTTATCATCAATTACAGCTACCGCCAGTGAGTTTGCCTGGGCAAATACATGATGGCCCCGTGCAATACCCGTGCGTGAGAAAACATGCTCTTCACGGATTTCGAATATCGAGATCCCGCTTTTGTCCAGCTGCAGATCTACAATGTCACCGATGACTTCATGCAGCGGCAAAGACTGAACGGAATCATAAGAACGCTCAGCCATCAGCTTCATCCGCTCGCGCAGCTCGGGAATACCCAATTCCATCCGGTCAAGCCTTATCGTCTGGATGCTGACTTTCAAATGTCTTGTTAGCTCTCGATCCGTCATAAACGGGTTTTCATCAATCAATTGAGCGAGCAGCTGATGCCGCTGTCTCTTAGGCATTCGTTCGATCTTCGGCACCACCTTAACAGTATTGTGACCCTTGTCTGATTTTACTCGAATGATGGCTGATATTATAACCTGGTACTAATTAAGTATATAAAAAAAACCTTATGGAGGCAATGGACACAAAAAAATAGCACCTCATCGCAATGAAGTGCTATTGTGGGAAAACCGAGATTATTGGGAGATAATCTCTTTCGTTTTGTAATATCCGCACACTTTGCATACGTGGTGGCCGAGTTTCAGCTCTCCACACTGCTCGCATTTTACCATACCTGGTACTGCCAGTTTGAAATGCGTACGACGTTTGTCGCGGCGAGTTTTAGATGTTCTTCTTTGAGGAACTGCCATGTTTCCCACCTCCTTCATAGATTCAATCGCTCATACTTTATTGTTCGTCTTTGAATAAATCCTTGAGCACTGCCATACGAGGATCAATCTTCTCCGTAGAGCAGCCGCATTTTTGTTCATTTAAGTTCTGTCCGCAATTCTGGCACAGCCCTTTGCAATCCTTACTGCATAACGGCGCGAACGGCATGAACAACTGAAGCACTTCTTCCACATAAGGCTTCAAATCCAGCCTGTCCCCTGTTACTGCAATAACGTCGTCATCCTTAACTTCTTCTGTTTCCTCGTCATCCTCATCGGATGCCGGTTTAAACTGATCGAATACAGGAATCGTCGTGTGAAGCTTCACGGGGTCTAGACAACGTGAGCAAGCGAGCTCCCAATCAATGGTCAATTCGCCTTCGACCGTAATCGAACCTTCATTGCCTGTCACCTGAAGCGACACATGAAGCGGACCGGAACTGATGACATCGGATCTGTCTTTAAATAAGGCGGACACATCCAGATTCTCATCAATCTTTGCCTTAATGCCTTTGGACATCGTTTCTTGTACATGAAACTGCATGAGATCACCCCAAACAAACAAAAATTATTATATCTATTATCGAGCGGTTTTGTCAACATTTTCACGCTGTTTTTCATCTATTCGTCTGTTATTCCGTGAATAATTAGACGGCCCTGTGCTATGATGGAACATATATCCATCTAAAGCAAGGAGATGTATTAGTGCGAACGGTAGGACTAATTGTTGAGTATAACCCATTTCACAACGGTCATCAATATCATTTGCAGGAATCGGTCAAAATAGCAAACGCCGATGCAGTAGTTGCTGTCATGAGCGGACATTTTCTGCAGCGGGGGGAACCGGCCGTCATGAATAAATGGGCACGAACGGAAGCCGCCCTGCGCGGCGGCTGTGACCTTGTTATCGAGCTGCCGACCGCCTATGCTACGCAAGCGGCAGAATGGTTCGCTTACGGCGCGGTTTCCATTCTTGAAGCTACGGGTGTCGTAGATGCCTTTTGCTTCGGCACGGAGAGCGGCGAGATCGATGCGCTGCGTGATGCAGCCAAGCTGATTGCCCATGAACCGCCTGCCTTCCAGGAACTGCTGCGCGAGGCGCTGGAGGGCGGCGTCAGCTATCCGAGCGCGTACAGCACCGCTATTGCCGCCTATCTGACCGCTATCGGCCAAGAGGATGCGGCCGGCTTTCCTTTCGCCCAGCCGAACCATACGCTTGGCCTTCATTATTTAATTGCCCTTGAGCGTATCAAGGGACGGATGCTGCCTTACACGATTCGCCGCGAGAAATCCGAATATGGGCAAACGACAGTAACCGACCATGCGATTGCCAGCGCAACCGCCATTCGGAAGCTGCTGCTCGAAGGCGGCGAGCTTGAAGCAAGCAGACCGCTGGTGCCGTCTACGACTTTTGAGGTTATGCAACGGGAATGGGCTTCGGGAAGAAGTCCCGTGAGCTGGTCAAACTTTGTGCAGCCGCTCCTTCATACCGTTGTTACACACACGCCGGGTCAGCTTGCCGGATACCGCGAAATGATGGAAGGCCTCGAATACAGGCTGCTTCAGGCGCTGCCAAAGCTTGATAAGACCGGATTTGAGACACTGCTGGATGCTCTTAAAACCAAACGGTACACCAGAACCAAGCTTCAGCGTGCTCTTCTGTCTATTCTGCTTCATCACAAGAAGGAAGACTTCACAGCGGACAAGCTGGCCGCTGGTGTCGAATATATCCGAGTCCTTGGTTTTACAGGCAAGGGACAGCAGCTGCTGCGCCGGATGAAGAAGGAAGCGAAGCTGCCGGTCCTGTTAAGCGCTGCAAGGCCTCCTGTCGACTCCCGTTATCTCGAGCTGGATACACAGGCGTCAGCAGCCTATATGCTGGCTCAGCCCGGACATGCTTCGGCAGCTGCGATGTACAGGGATTTCACGGATAGACCGGTTATATTGGAGTAGGATAGCTATTCATTGATGTGAGCTGCAGCATTACGAATAGCAGAGACCGCCGTGTCGAGCGAGGTGACAGGGACTACCTTCATCTCGCTATGCAGCTCTTTGGCTTTGGCTGATGCCTCGGCATAATTTCCTTCCGGAGCCAGAAACAACTGTGCCCCTGCCTGATCAGCCGCAGCAACCTTATAGGCAATCCCCCCGATTGCGCCAACATTCCCCAACGAATCCATCGTGCCCGTCCCCGCGATCCGGAGCCCTTCTGTCATGTCCTTTTCCAATAATAGATTAAGAGATTGCAGGGTAAACATCAGACCGGCTGAAGGACCTCCAATGTCTCCTGCTTTGATTTCTATCTCGTCCGCTGGATTTTCGGGCACAACAATATCCAGTTCTCCAAGCGATAATCCATCAGGTACCGGAGCTATTAAGGCATTGGTGATGTTGCCAAAAAGGAGATGATAAGGAACCATTGCAAATATCTTATTCTCGCCTCTTTGGAGAACAAGCGCTACAATATCCCCTTCTTTTTTATCCATAACGGCAGCCGTGAATTGCTCCATATCATTGACATTCTCACCCTCGACCTTGATTACGCGGTCTCCTACCCGTATATCCTTTGATTCGCCATAAATTTTGCTGATGTAAAGCTCTGTACTCGTCGTATAAGCAATACCCGCATAACGGTACGCTGCTTCTACGGCAAAATGCTTTGAAGCTGTCATTTCGAGCTTCATTGCCTGCTGATATTCCTTCTCCGGCATTCCCTGCATAACCGAATCTTTGCTGTATACGGCAAAGTCCTTTTTCCACGCCGCCTGAATGACCTGCCAATACTTCGCATCGGTTAATTTAACGGTAGTTAACAGGAAGGCTCCCTGCTCTCCTTCTTCTGACGGAATAGGGGCTCGCTTTTCCCCCTGGCCATGCTGCACAAGCGGCTCCGTCTCGAACGTAAGCCCAGGTTCATAGATAACAAGAGAAGTTGGCGCATAAATAATAACCCACAGCATAATGGCAATCAGAATAATACCTGCAGCCTGTCTCTTCCGGCCGGTTAATTGAAACTTGCTCATCGTACTCCCTCCCTTCAAAAGGGCCATGGTCTATCCCGCTAGGCGTGTGCGTAGAATGGAACAGACCCTGGTTTGTCCTAACCCCTCTGGAAAAGTTGATCCTAATCCTATTGGAGTTGATAGATATATGGCACGAACAATTTTATATGCCGCAATCTCTATTCTATTGGTCGCTGCAATCATTCGCCAGCCGGATGAAGCCTTTCAAGCTTCCCTTCAAGGGCTTACGATCTGGTGGAATATCGTCTTCCCCGGCCTCTTGCCCTTCCTCGTCTTATTCGAGCTAATAGCTGCCTTTGGCCTTATTCACGGTATCGGCGTTCTGCTTAGACCCCTCATGCGCACCTTGTTCAAACTGCCCGGCGAAGCTGCATTGCCGTTGTTGCTCGGATGGATGTCCGGGCATCAGGCAGGAGCGGAAGCAACGGCAGCCTTGCGCCGCGATGGACTCGTATCCAAACGCGAAGGACAAAGATTGTTGGCATTGTCGCATATGCCTAATCCGCTCTTTATGCTGGTCGTTATTGGCGCGGGCTTCCTGCACCGGCCGGAGCTCGGCCTGTTCATCGCTGCCGTTGTATGGCTCTCTGCACTATGTACAGCCGGATGGAACTTGCTATTCAACAGTCGTAAGGATCTATCACAGAATGCCAGCCTCGCCGCAACGACAGCATCAGGCGGATTATTTGATCGAATTGCTGATGCCATCAATAAAAGCCGCGAACGGGATGGGCGCAGCTTTGGCAAAGCGCTTGGCGATGCGGTGTCCTCAGGGGTCCAAAAGCTGCTTGTTGTCGGCGGCTTCATGATTTTCGCGGCTGTTGCGGCCCGGCTTGCCCTGCCCCTCATACAGTTTGTGCTTCCGAGCGGAGCTGCCGAACTGCTGCTGCCTGCCCTGCTCGAAAGCCATATCGGAGCTTATGCGGCTGCCGTATGGCAAGGACCTGGCGTCAGCGCGGCAGTAAGCGCTGCGGCTGTTGCAGCCATTCTCGCCTGGAGCGGTATAAGCGCCCTGCTGCAGGCCGGTTATGCGATAACCGGAACGGATCTGAAGCTGCTGCCGCTGATCGGCGTCAGACTGCTGCATGCGGTGCACGCGGGCGCACTCGCCCTGCTGCTGTGGAAGCCGGCGCAGGACATTCTTACCTTGCTGCCGGACCGGTTAACCGGCGTTACGGCAGCTATGCTGCAGAACGGCACGGAGTGGCAACGCCCGTCCAACGCATACGAGGCCGTCACCGCATTAGGCCTCCCAACACTTTGGCCGTATACGCTGACGGCCGCGGCCGTGCTTGCTATTTTATTTATCATTATGCGATTAGCTGCGCCTCGAACACCTGACTGGAAAAAGCACTAGCTAGTTGTTCGATTGCTTGGCTTTATATTTTTCCACCAGACGATGCTCGATAGGAGCCGGAACAAGCTCATGCACCGGGCCGCCAAACATGGCGATTTCCTTCACGATGCTGGAGCTAAGGTAGGAAAACTTCGGATTGGTCATCATAAAGATTGTCTCAATCTCGTCATCCAGCAATTGATTCGTTGAAGCAAGCGTCAGCTCGTATTCGAAGTCCGTCACTGAACGGATACCCCGAACAATAATACTCGCCTTGCGGGATTTCATGAACCGGACGAGCAGGTCGCGGAAGCTGTCGATCGATACATTCGGGAGATCGCTTGTAATTTCGCGCAGCATCTCCTTGCGCTCCTCCAGGGTAAACAGTGGACTTTTACTCGTATTGTTCAACACGGCAACAATAACATGATCAAACTGCTTGGCCGAGCGTCGAATTATATCGAGATGTCCTAATGTCGGCGGATCAAAGCTTCCGGGATATACCGCTACACGACCGTTCTCATTCATCTGCATCACTTGTTCCTCCATCTGGGCTGCCAGGCGAATAGCGGTAAAGGGTTACTGCCGTATCGCCATATTTTTGTTTTCTCAGCAAAATAAATTGCTCCATCTGATCCGGGTACTCATGGCCTGCATCATGCTCAACGACAATGGTCGCCCCTTCTTCCAGCAGCGAACGCTGTGCCATGTCAATCATTAGCTCGTCCATATGGATCAATCGGTAAGGCGGATCCAGGAATACGAGCGAAAAAGCAACGCCCCGCTTCTCTAGCAGCTTGAGCGCGCGCTCTGCATCGTTGCGGTATATTTCCGCATGCCGTCCCATTCCTGCCGCTTCCGTATTTAATTTAATAATATCAATGCTTATTTTTTCTCGGTCGATAAAGATCGTCCGCTCGACGCCTCTGCTCCAAGCTTCAATACCGAGCCCGCCGGTGCCAGCGAATAGATCAAGTGCCAGTCCACCGTCGAAAAACGGTCCAATCATGCTGAAAATCGCTTCCTTCACCTTATCGGTTGTCGGACGCGTATTCATCCCTGGAACCGCCTTCAGCGTGCGGCCTTTGGCCGCTCCCGCAATGACTCTCACTGCTTATTGCTCCCTTCCTGTACTGTCGATGCCTATAGTACCACACTTTCCCTTGGATTATAAAGGCACCGGAGGCGTAAGGCAGACTCCACAAATATTTTTTTGCCGTAAAATGTATAATCGCCCACAAAGCGGACAAAATAAAATCATCGGCGTCGGAAGATGCCGTAGACAACCGCGGAGAAGACTTACGTTTCCCCATAAGCTCTTCGTCCGGTTTCTCCTCTCCCATGAAAGGACGCTCAGAAATGAGCGTCCGATTTTTTTTGTGTATAGGTTGTAACCCGGTACAAGATTTAAATTCCCCGGCAATGAGTCAAAAATAGTTCATCACGCCATTAACAATATTGTCCGATACTTGTTATCGGAACGACTCGGTAAGCATTCTCGCTTCATCGTTTGTGTTCGAGACGTACCTAGCTCTAGCAGGATTGCCGGCTTCGCATTTTCTCGGACGGCCGATAAAGACGAAATGGAGCCGATATAAAATGAGATAAAGAAATACTGAACATAACAATATTAGAAATTCTTACTACGGTGGTTTTGTTATATAGTTACAGTACCACTATTGCAGACAAGGAGGTTTACGGACCTTATGGAGCAGATCAGCAGCTATATAATTCCCCTGCTCGTTATCCTGTTTGTCGTCTACCGGCGTTTAAAAAGGTCAGTCGGCTTTCAGCCATTCAGACCAGGCAGGCTGAAAATGCGGATCGGCATCTTTAGTGTGATTGGCATCCTGCTGCTGGTTACCGGTTTTCCCCACCCTGCGATTTACGTCTCCGATGCATTAGGCATCGCCTGCGGAGCAGTCATTGCTTATTATGCGATTAAGCACAGCCGATTCGAGCATCGTGACGATACGTTATTTTACCGGACGCATATCGGCATTGAGACGCTTGTCGTTCTTCTGTTTATTGGCAGAATCGCCTTCCGTGTCATTGAGATGTTTGGCAACGGCGGAACCGCTGCAGTGGCTCTGAACAACGAGACAGCCCAGATGCAGCAATATACGAATGATCCGCTTACTGCGGCCACTTTCTTCCTCCTGGTAGCTTATTACATCGGCTACTATTCCTTTATTCTCCGCAAGAGCGACGAGAAAGCACTCTTATCCTGACAAGCGTTCCTTAGGGAGCGCTTTTTTCATGCCCACTAAACAATTGTAACCTCGCGGCAGATCAACAAATATCATGGCATAAGCAAAAAATGAACCAAGAGGTGAATGCAACATGGCCGTATACCGCATCATCGTAGATTTGTCGGACCGAATGCTGCATCTGCTGGATGGCAACATTGTTGTGCATTCTTACCCTGTTGGCATTGGCAGAATCCTTACCCAAACACCAACCGGCGAGTACAAGATCATTAATAAACAGGAGAATCCGGGCGGTCCGTTTGGCGTGTTATGGATGGGGCTTTCCAAGCCGCATTACGGTATTCACGGCACCAATAATCCTGCCTCCATCGGGGGAATGGTATCTCTCGGCTGTATCCGGATGTACAACGAGGATGTGCTCGCCTTGTCGGATTTCGTTCCTGTTGGAACCAGAGTGACCATCCGCTCTTGAGAAAAAAAGCGGCAGATCCCTTTCAAGGGAGATCTGCCGCTGCCAGGGTGACGGTCTGGGTTGCCTGCTCCCACACCGCCTTTCGGTTTAGTGCCGCCGCTAAATCTCGCACAGCTACATAACCGGTTGATATATCCAGGCGAGAATCAAGGGCCTGGCCGTTGACAGTGACCTTGCCTCCTGTCCAGCCAATAACAGCGCCTAAGGATTCTCCCAGCGCCCTGGCAGCCACCCAGGTTGTCCCTGCGTCGTAATGCCCGACGGAAGCAACAAGACCGTCCACCAGAATGGGAACCATCTGTGAGGTTCTGAACATCGAAGTAGCCGGCGAGGAAGCAAATGCGTGATCGTATTGCTTCAGCATGTACTGGTTAATCAGCGTGATCAACTTATTGGGATAAGCCGGGTCGGTCGCATAACCGCTAACATACAGCATATTGGCCTGCTGCTCCGGTGTTATAGCAGCTCGTACACGGATGTAGCGGTTGGTTGCGAACAGCAGATCCTGATCCTTCATAAAATGATAAACGCTATTATAAACTCGGAAAGCCGAATTCATACTCACCTGCGTGCCGTCAACAACCTCCCACGTTCCCCTCACCACGGCTTCCCCATGCCAATACGGATTGGGAGTCCCTCCCCCGACCTTAATACCGCCAAGATTGTACCAAGGATGAATAACTCCGCCTGTCTCCAGGATACATTGCGCCAGACGCACGGAAGGTAATAAGGATGAACCTTCACGTCTGACCTGCTGCACGGTCGGGACAAGTGCTGCGATAAATTGCGATCTTGTTAATGTTGCTATGATAACCTCCTCCTTACCTTGTTAAATGATGAAACGAGCTCCTCCAGTCTATGGAATCTCGATCCGCATCGTAACGGTTACTGCCGCAGCCAAACAAAAAAACTCCGTTATGCCCACCACGGAGCCTAACGGAGTAACCTTCTTTAAAGCTTATAAAATGCACGGGTATTTTGAAGCAGCTGCTCCCTCACTTCCTGCTCGGGAAGCTGTTTGATCGCCGCGATTTGGGCACAAACATCAAGAACCATTGCCGGTACCGTCATCCGGCCCTCGTAAGGTCCTTCAAAAGGCCAAGGCCCATCTGTCTCCACCATCATCTGTTCCAAAGGATAAAGCTCAACCAGCGATCTGATCTCCTTCTCATAGGCAACATCCGGTGTAACAGAAATCATGCAGCCCAGTCGGATCATCCGCTCGATCGTCGCTTCATCTCCCTTGAACCAGTGGAAATGCACTTTCTTTACCTGATACCGTTCCATGATATCGCACGCTTTCGCCGCATCCTCATAAACAGCATGTAGAATAATTGGACGGTCAAGCTCGGCAGCAAGAGCGCCAAACCGATCAAGCAAAGCGAGATACGGTGCTTCGTCAAATGACAGTCCTTCCTCTTCCGCGGAAGTCCGCGAATAATAAGGAAGGCCTACTTCACCGATTGCGAATCGCTCTCCACTCGCATGCTTTGCCCGGATCCATTCAAACAGCCGGATTTGATCCTCTTCCGATAGAATCGGCTGCTCCGGATGGAAGCCATAAGCAGGAAAAACACGGCCAGGGAATTGTCTTGCAAACTCTTCATTTTTCTTGCAGGATTCCATATGCATCGAGACTGCCACTACGGCTTGAATACCAGCTTCGAAGGCATGTTCAAGCAAAGCTTGTCTATCCGCTTCCTCGTAGGAATCCACATGAATATGGGCATCAATTGCCTTATAGGACTCTAGCATGGTATACCTTCCTTCCGCTTAATGAAGCAGATCGTGAATGTGTTGCTTCAGCTCATTAAACAACGGTTCCCGCCATAATTGCGGGGAACGGGGTCTCGCGAAAGGCACCGGTATCTCCTCCAGAATGACGGCTGGCGCAGAAGACAGGACGATAATGCGGTCAGACAGCAATAAAGCTTCCTCAATACTATGCGTCACCAGAAGAACCGATCTTCGGTTCTGCTCCCATATGGCCATCAGCCACTGCTGCATTTGTTGTCTGGTTAACGCATCAAGCGCACCAAACGGTTCATCGAGAAGCATTAACGGTTGAGGAGACAGCAACGCGCGGAGAAAGGATACCCGCTGCTGCATCCCGCCGGAAAGAACATGGGGATAGGAGTCGGCGTACTCCAGCAGACCAATACGATCAAGCCATTCCCGCGCCTGACGTCCTGCATCCTTCCGCTCTATGCCGGCAATCTCGAGCGCAAGCTCAATATTGGCGGATACGGAGCGCCAAGGCATGAGGGATGCCTGCTGCGGCATATACGAGATATGCCCGCGGCTGCCTGTTGTATGCTTTCCGCCAATCCACACCTCGCCGGCTGTTGGTTTCTCTAGACCGCCAATCAGCTGGAACAACGTTGTTTTACCGCTGCCGGAGGGGCCAATAATCGAAACGAATTCGCTCTCCGCTACGGACAGCGACAAACCGTTCAGAACCTTTTTCCTGCCGGAATCAAACTCTTTATGAATCCCTTTCAGCTCTAGTGCCGGAGTTGTCATGCCCTTCCTGCTCCCTTCATCGGCCGCCACCGGATAACGAATCTTTCAATAACGGCTACCAGGCCGAATAAAGCAAGGCTGAGCAGCACAATCAGGAATACAGCGGCAAACACTCTTGCCGGCTCGTAACCTTTGGAGGACAGGATCATATAATGGCCCAAACCTTTATCCGCGCCAAGCCATTCGGCGACAACGGCGCTAAGTACGGAATAAGAAGCAGCGATTTTGAGTCCGGAAAATAAATGCGTAACGGCATTTGGAAGTTCCAGCCGCATAAACAGCTGCCAATTGCCCGCTCCAATCATCTGCATATAATTACGAAGGGTCGGGTCCGTATCCTTAAAGCCGTTCAGCATCGCAACGGACACCGGGAAGAAGCATACGATCCAGACCAGAATCACCTTGGGCAGAACCCCGTATCCGAGCCAAATGGTAAGGATTGGACCGATGGCAATGACCGGCACGTTCTGCGACACCACAAGCAGCGGATAGACCGCCTTCCGGACGATTGGAATGAGATGAAGAACAGCCGCAAGCATAAAGCCCGCAAAGGCACCGCCGCCATATCCGATAAGGGCCAGGTTAATCGTTGCCGAGGCATTATCCATCAAACGCGGCCACACCTTGAACATTTCATAAACAATGGTTGTTGGCGAAGGCAGCTGCCATTCAGGCACAAGACCGCCGTCAACCGACAGCTGCCATACAACAAGCAGAAGGATAACGAGCAGCAGAGAAGGCCAGACCGCGTTATACCATCCTTTATTGCCCATCCGGATACTTCTCCAACAATCGGCCCATAGAAGCACCGTTAGCCGGATTGAAATACACCTTCACCTGCGAAATGACGGACGGGCAGCCCATCTCGGTCATCGCTTCATTCATCGTCTGAACAATCTGAAACAGCTGAGGCAGCTCGCCTTCCATCGTCGTCTCCAGCGGAGCTACGCGGTAAGGAACACCTGACGCCTTAATGATCTCGATTGCACGGTCTACATACGGAATAACACTTTCTCCGTTAGGGGTTGTCGGTAAGATTTGAATACTTACAAGCGCGTTAGCCATAATCGTTAGCTCCTCTATTTACGATTCTCTTCCTGCTTTCCCATAATAAGAACTTAAGCTTTCGGCAGAAAATCATTCGTGAACGCTTTATCCGCGTCCAGTTCTTTCTCCAGCAGCTTGTGGTTTAACATCCACTCGGAATAATTCACCCAAACTTCCTTCTTCTGCATTCCCCATTGCGAAGCATCGTCCGTATATTTCGGACTAAGCCATTTCTGGCTTGCCCGCACCAGGTCTGCATTCAGATCCGGCTCTGCCTTAATCAGCACCTCGGCCGCGTCCTCCGGATGGTCAATCGCATATTGATAGCCTTTAGCCGCACCAGCCACAAACGCCTTCACAAGCTCCGGCTTCTCTGCGATCAACTTCTCGCTTGTCTCCAGCAGCGGCGTATAGTAATCCAGCTTGTCACTGTAATCGGTCAAATAAACCATATTCAGCTTCTCGCCGCGCAGTTCAGCTTCAACGCCTGTCCAGGCGTAGTAGATCCAGGCAAAATCGATATCTCGTTTCACCGCTGTGAAGAAATCCGTATCGCCAATGCTGAGCATTTTCACCTTGGATACATCCGCCTTCTCTTCCTGCATCAGCGATCCGATAACCGCTTCTTCTACCGGAGCTCCCCAGCCGCCGTACGTTTTGCCTTCAAACTTCTTCGGCGAATCAATTCCTTTGGCAGCAGGAGATGCAAAGCCTGATGTATTGTGCTGGATGACAGCTGCTATCGATACGAGCGGTAAGCCGGCAATCCGTGCCATGGTGAGCGATTCCTGATACCCTACTCCAAATTCCGCCCCGCCGGATGCCACCATTTTATCCGCGCCGTCCTGACCCGGCTGAATGATCTCGACGTCAAGGCCTTGTTCCTTGAAATAACCTTTGTCTCTTGCCACATATAGACCGGTATGATTCGTATTTGGCGTCCAGTCCAGCACCACCTTCACCTTGGTCAGCGGCTGATCCGCATTCGCGCCATTGTCAGTTGCCTCATTCCCCGCATTCTTGTTGTTGTTCGAAACGCATGCGGCAAGCAGCATAACGACGGCCAGCATGGCTGCAAGCGCTGCGAATCCTTTTTTTTTACCCATTCCCATCTGTCTCTCCCTCTCTCTACTCGACTATGACGTTTGCTATTACTGCCGGACCACCTTCTGAAAATAAAAAAGGCCCCCCGAATCCGGAGGACCATACATTTCGTCAGCATTTCGTACAGGTCTGTCATTATCCTGTTCCAACAGGAGACACACCTGTATAACCATTCCTACGCTGGCATTATCCAGATCAGGTATAAGGGTCGGAATTTTCTTCGGAATTCCCTCTCAGCTAGCCTCAACCAGCTCCCCGGTGCTATTCACTTACGTCAATAACCCCCATTATACCCTTTCTGCCCGAAAAAGCCAGCTTCGTTTTTTAGACATACGCCGTTTTTACGGCTGCTAGGTTGTTGTCCTTATAACCATGTGATTGGCATGAATAGTATATAGTCGAGTGCATATCCGCTAATATCGAGAGGATTGAACCGGGGTGAAAAGACGACACAAGACGAGTAAAAGGCCGAAACGGTCAAGCAAATTGAAATCGAGAAAACGCAAATCAAGCAGCCGTTCCAGATCACTCGGCAGACGCGCCGCGAAACGGCACTCCAGAAAGAAGCATCGCCGCCCAGGGATTAAGCGCCGAACCAACCAGACCGTAACAATTGAACAGGCTCCGCATACTGACGACAACACCCTTCGTGAACCTGGCGTTAATATCATCGGATTCATTCATGCCGAGATGGGAATCGGGGAATCCTCGCGTCTTGCGGCTAAAGCGATCGATACGGCTACCATTCCATTTGGCCTCATCAACTTCCCGCTGGCCGTCGCCTCCAGAATGTCGGACTACAGCTGGTCGCACAAAGTGTTGGAGAAGGCCAGGTACAATACAAATATATTTCATATGAACGCTGACTTTATGCGTCCTGCCCGCGAGTATTTCGGCGATGAGCTGTTCAACAGCCGGTATAATATCGGTTATTGGCACTGGGAGCTGCCGGAGTTTCCGGAGGAGCATGTGGATGGCTTTAACCATGTCAATGAAGTGTGGGTATGCAGCAAATTTGTCGCAGCTTCCGTATCCAAGCGGTCTTCCGTTCCCGTTACTACGATCCCCCACTGCATCCAGGTACAGGTAGCTCCACATGTGAACCGTTCCTCGTTTGGCCTGCCGGATAACCGGTTTCTGTTTCTGATGATGTATGATGTGCAGAGCTCTACTCTCCGCAAAAATCCGGGTGCCGTCATTGAAGCCTTCAAGCTGGCCTTCGATAAGAATGATTCTCGGGTCGGTCTTGTACTCAAGGTGAATAATGCTGATTTCCGGCCAACCGAGCTTGCCGAGCTGAAGCGAATGATTGCTGAGCGGAGTAATATGTATTTAATCGAAAAAGTGTTATCAAGGTCTGAGGTCAACGCCTTATTGCAGTGTACGGACAGCTACGTCTCCCTTCACCGCGCCGAAGGCTTTGGTCTGGGATTGGCGGAAGCCATGTACTTAGGCAAACCGGTTATAGCAACCAACTGGTCCGGCAATACGGAGTTTATGGATGCATCAAACTCCTGTCCGGTATCCTTCCAGCTTGTTAACATCGGGCAGGATTGGGGGCCTTACAAGAGCCATCAGATTTGGGCGGAGCCTAATGTCCGCCATGCAGCGGATTATATGCAGCGTCTTGTCTCCGACAAACCGTGGCGAGAGTCGATTGCGGCCAACGGCATGCGCACGATTCATAATGAATTCTCACCTGCCGTTATCGGACAAAAAATCAGAAACCGGTTAAAGGAGCTGTTGCTCGTCTAGCACAAAATAAAACCTGCCCCGGTAAAGGCATCATTCATCCTACCGGGTCAGGCCTTATTACGCGAGCTCATTTCGCCAATAATTCAATAAATCCTTCATCGTCTGCTCAAAAGGAATTTCCGGGGTCCATCCCGTTTGTTGATAGAATTTGGTATAGTCTCCGACGAGAACTTTTACATCGGATGGCCTAAGCCTTGTTTTGTCTTCTTCAATCGTAATCTCAACTGTACTGTAACGGAGCAGGATTTGAATTACTTCCCGGATCTCGCGGCACTGCCCGGATGCAATATTATATAGCTCTCCGGCTTCACAATAGTCGAGTGCCATGCGGTATCCTCTGACCACATCCCGGACATCCGTGAAATCCCTCTTGGCCTCCAGATTGCCGACATACAGAACCGGAGGCTTGAGTCCCTTCTCGATCTCTGCAATTTGCTTCGCAAAATTCGAGCTTACAAATTGCTCCCCCCTCCGGGGACCGGTATGATTGAAGGTCCGCGTTCTGACGATATGCTGTCCGAAAGTTTTGTAATATTGATACCCCAAATAGTTCTGAGCAATTTTACTTACAGCGTATGGGCTTACCGGTCGAAGAGGATTCGTCTCCTTCACCGGCACCTCATCCTCTTCTACCTGCCCGTATTCCTCGCTCGAGCAGGCAATTAGCACCTTTGAGGCCAGCCCAAGCTTTCTTACGGCTTCCAGCAAATGAATTTGCCCTACAATATTATTGGTCAGGGTCTCAGCAGGAGAATCCCATGACACCGGTACAAAGCTTTGCGCGGCAAGATGAAAGATCAGATCCGGCCGGATCTCGGTCATCATCTGGTCAACCGCCTGCTGATCCATCAGTTCGCACTCATACAGGCGCATATCCGGCAGCAAATGGCGAATATGGCGCAGCGAACTGTGACCCCTCAAGGTTCCCGTCACTTCAATTCCCTGGCTAAGCAGATGCTCGGCAAGATGACTGCCAACAAAACCGGCTACCCCTGTAATGAGTGCTTTCATGCCTGCCGGCCTTCTTGATCGGCAGTAAGCGCAGCGATGGCATGCTTGACATTCTGTTCATCCGATTTGCGGCATATAAGCAGCCCTTCCTCGGTGGACACGATAATCAGATCCTCCACGCCAATCGCAACTACCAGCTGCTGCTCCGTATAGATAATGCTGTTACGTGTAGCAAACGGAAAAATATTTCCGAGCAGTAAATTTCCGTCCCCATCGGTACTGAAGATCCTCTCAAGCGAAGTCCATGTCCCTACGTCATCCCACATAAATTCAATAGGGATTGTATACAGGCGCTCCAGCTTTTCTACCAGAGCATAATCAATAGAGAGCTTCGGAAGCAGGGCATACGACTGCCTGAATTCGTCATCCTTCAGATCAAATACCGACCACATCTGCGGCTGATACTCCATCATATATCCGGCAATCGTAGATGGCTTCCATATAAATATACCGCTGTTCCAATACATATTCGGCAGCTCAATCAGCTTCTCGGCCTTTTCCTTTGTTGGCTTCTCGATGAAAGCTTTAACCTCTTTAATTCGTTCTCCGAACTTAGCAGCGTACTCCACATTCTCTATCGTTTCAATATAACCGTAACCAGTCTCCGCTCTCGTAGGAACGATGCCAAGCGTAACGACAACTCCGTCATTCCTTGCCGCTTGTTCCGCAGCCCGAAGAGCTTCCATCAATTCTTCCGTGTCCGGAATGTATTGATCCGAAGGTGCCGTAACCAGTACCTCATCCCTCTCCAGCCTCATGAAGAAGCTGGCTGTCAGCGCAATACATGGCGCTGTATCCCTTTGCTCAGGCTCTATAATGATACGATTCTCTCCAAGCTCGGGGAGCTGTTCCCTCACAATCGGCAAATAATTCTCGCTGACAGCGACATAAACATTTTCTTCGGGCAGACAGGAACGGAAACGTGCATAGGTTTGCTGCAGCATAGTAGCTTCTTCAGAAGCCAAGGTCAAAAATTGCTTTGGCTTTGTTACCGTACTTCTTGGCCAGAAGCGTGTTCCCTTTCCTCCCGCCATAATAACAGCGATCATTGTCGTTCACCTCGAAACGGTAAATCTCCTTCTATTGAATCATCTCGTGTATTCAAGCCGGAGCTCCTTCCTTAACCGGTGCCGGATTGATAAATTACATATCTACAACTTATGCTTTAATAGAGTAATCCTAATGGACGAATAGCCAACAAGGACATAAATCAGGCATATGACACCGCCCAACTATGGAATTTACTTAATCTATCAAAAATAGACAATCGTTCACGGCATATACCGTCTTCTCTATGAATCTTTGAACATATGATGTGGTATATCAATCGAAAGGAGAGGATTAGATATGGGAGAAACAGGTTTGACAGGTTTGACAGGTTTGACAGGTTTGACAGGTCTTACTGGTCTGACAGGCGCCACTGGCCCTACAGGCCCTACAGGTCCTACTGGTCCTACCGGTCTGACCGGCGCTACTGGCCCTGCTGGTCCAGGCGCTGCGGTATATGGTGATAATGCAGGGGTAATCCCGCTAGGGGTTATCGGCTTTACTGGAACTCCATTTGTTCCAGTGGAAGTTATTGATGTACCCGTTACAATCACTACGGCAGCAGCCAACAGAGCAAAGATTGACGGTGTCGTTGATGTTTTGCTAACAGGCACACTTGTCGCTGCATTGGTCAACCCGACAATTACAGTCGATCTGTTACGTGATGGCGCCGTTATAGCTTCTGTTTCGAGTACGTCTTTGGTTTCTTTAGCTGTGGCCGCTGTTCTTACTCTAGAAGTAACATTGCCAATCACAAATTTTGACGTGCTTACAGTTGGCGCTCATGAGTACTCGCTTGAAGTATCCGTTGACGCGATTGCAGTTGCTCTTACGGGCGTTACTGCCTCCGCTCAATACTCCTCGCTTGCTATTTCCGTCGGCGTCTAACCAACCCAAACAGCCTTTTCGAACGCTCGAAAAGGCTGTTCCTCTACATAGCTCAAGAAATCGCGGCCTCTCCCTTGACAAGGGCATTGGCAAGATGGCCGAAGTCTACCGCCACCTTCCCGGTTATCCGGGCAAGTTCTTCGGTGATCAGCACAGCTGCTATCCCTGCAGAGACTAGAGCAATATCAAAGTCGTAATGCCTGGCAAGCTGAACGACTCTGGCCGCATCGCGGGCGCCATTCACCGGAGCAATGAAGCCTGCTATCTGAATGCCGTGCTGGGCAAGAACAGCAGACAGCGGCTCTGCCATATTGCCGATAATAAGAACACGCCTGTTCTGAAGAATAGAAATGAGGCATCCTGCCTGACATAAGCTGTAGTTAATAAGAGAATCCGTCCATTGCCGCTCTCCGAATGATATGCCGTACGCCTGGAATACAGGTGCGACCAGCAGCTGGTAGTTCGGCTTTCTTGTTCGGGGGATCCCCACAATATCTGCTCTGGTGACAGCCTCCGCAAGACGGTTGCGGATATCCAGATCCGGCACTTTCACGCCGGCATATTCCAGGAACTTGCCTTCGCGCCCCACCGAATCTACGGGCATTACAATCTCTTGGGCTAAAGTAAGCAGTTCACCATCCCCTAATCTGATGATGGACAACGGCTTATGTTCATCCATGGCCTGAAGAATGGCATCTCTCACCTGTTCCACAACCATTAACGGAACGGCCTGCTCCCGGTACATACTTATTCCTGCTGCTATGATTTGCTGAAGCGAGTGATCGGGAAAAAGGATATTCGGAGGGAGCAGCTGGTCAATGATCTCTTCACCGCCTGCGTATTTGCCCTCTTGATACCCTTTCTCGTAACCGACGAGAAAGCTAGCTTGCTGACTTGCTTCCGTCTGGCGTCCATCAGCTTCTATGTCAATCACCGATTCCGTTGTACCTGGTTGAGATTCTATCGGTTGAATATCCGAATTGGGTGCAACCTTAATGGAACGGCGTTTTCGGCTGTACGGTTTCTTGCGTTTCCGCTGTCTCTTCCCTGTTAATCTCTTACGAGGCGCCCGAATGCTCATGACGTTCCTCCTTGATATCCTCACCTGATAGTTTAAGGGGATCGATCCCCCATTTATTCATAAACAGCTGCCTGTTTCGCTCAAGAAGCTGTTTAATTTCATCTTCGGCGTAGCTGCCAAAGGAAGCACTGCCATGATGATAGACAAAAGCATCTTTGGCGATGACAACCCGATACCCCGCACGGTTTGCACGATAGCAATAGTCATCATCCTCAAAATGCCCTGGAGAGAACTGTTCATCCAGCATGCCGATCTTCAGTATAAGAGTTCGAGAGAATAACATGCAGAAGCCGACAATGCGATTTACCTTCTCCCACTTCCCATCCTGCTTCGCTCTTAAACGTGCTGCGAACTCTTCATAGTGGCCGGTTGTCTTAATCTGCTGTCTTCCGCTGGCATAATTGGTCATCGGGCCAACGATACCGATGGAAGCATCCCTATCATAAGCCCGGTGCAATCTGCTCAGCCATTCAGCGGTTACCACAACGTCATTATTGAGGATAAGCAGCCTCTCCCCTCTTGAGAGTCTCAGCCCCCAATTACAGGCAGCCGGAAAACCGGTATTGACTGGGAGAGAGATCGTAATGATTTGCTGCTGCTTCAAGTAGTCCAGCGTGCCGTCGGTAGAACCGTTATCAACAACAATAAGCTCGTATAATTCTTTCGTATGCTTCCGGATCGAATCAATCGTCTCCCGCAACAGGGGGAGTGCATTATAGGTAGGAATGATTATGCTTGTTAACATTTTTCGTACACTCCCTTCTGCGCAATTGATCGACGTACTTTAGACGAGGACTTTCCTCCTGCATCGCCCATCCCAGCGCTTCCAGATGATCCCCTATAATGAGTTTCGAAATGGGATTGCTCACACCTACATTGTCCTTCCTGTGCCGGTTTTTCGTAAACACATTGACACTGCCACCGGTGCCTACAAGCAATCCTTGCTGCATCGCCATAGCCTGCGCTTTAGGCGGAATCGCCAGGTTCGCAAAACCTATGACCTCAATTGCTTTGCGGGAGAGCGCATGCGGCACAGCTGTCATGGAATTCATGGACAGATCGTTCCGATGATTCGAACGGTTCAGGAAATGCTTCAATATCGTCACATTATCCCAATCGGAGAACCTTCCGACGTAACGAGAAAGATCATTGAGCGCAACATCCACTCCTCGGCTGATTGCAAGCACAAAGGGTACCAGTTGCTCAGCCGAGACTGGGATATCCGCATCAAGGAACAACACGATATCGGAAGTTGTTATTTTCGCCCCGATAGCTCTTCCTACGTCATGACCCAATGCTTCGTTATAGTGAAGAATAATGGCTTTGCCGCTCGTTCTGGCCGTCATCAGGCTGGAGTCTGTAGAGCCGTTTACGATCACGATGATTTCATGCAAAGGCATACGTTCCAGCTCACGAATCGTTGACATAATGGACTGCTCTTCATTCATGGCCATCACAACGGCGGCAACCTTCTTATACGTTGGAAGCAGTACCCAGTTGGGACTACTCTCATCCGGGGTTACAGAGAAATAACCGGCGACGAAAGCTTTTGCTGCCGCATCATATTTACTTCCTGATGTTGTCCTTCTAATCTGCCCGCTTTCTCTAAGCCATAGCTCCTGCACATGCTGCTGCATATCTGCTCGATCAGCCGGCGGATTATCCTTTGCTGCCCTTCTGCCAAGCCGCCACGCCATCATGGCACGATGTCTGGAGGACTTGGACGTCTGCCTAGTGTTGTCAGCGCGCACCGGATGAAGGGGCTTCCGCCTTTGCCTGGTTGATGCAGATTTGGAAGAAGAGGCGACCTTTCTCTTTCTGGCGAGGTTTCTCATATCGTACACCTCGATATCCTTATAGTGAATTTCTATAAATACTGCCGATAGAATTTTTCTTAGCGTCTGCCTCTGACATTGTATGTATGGACAATAGGTTCGTAACGGCTTATGTACGGCACCTCGCTTCATAAATGTGTATTTCGCCTTGCACGTTTGTCCCTAACCTCTCCTATCGTCAACACATAAACTATCTAAACTCTTTGTGCTTGTAAATTAAGAAATGGGGAGCTGACATATGGATTGGAAATATTATAGGCCAACATTCACAGCGGACAGCGCACCAGAAATACCCACCGGTGTTATGGTAGGAGGAGCGTGGTCAGGACACAGGCGATTTGCTTACGATATCGTTCGATTTGCTAAACCAAAAACAATTGTTGAACTAGGTACGTTTTATGGAACGTCCTTTTTTAGCTTTTGCCAAGCTGTTCAAGATGCCCGTCTACAAACTAATTGTTATGCAGTGGATACCTGGCAAGGCGATCAACATACAGGCCAATATGGGCATTTGAATATCTATCAAGCCGTTCATTCCTTTAACAGCAGACAATTCTCCGCATTCAGCACTTTAGTCCGAAGTACTTTTGATGAGGCACTTGCTTTGTTTGGGAACAATTCAATAGATCTGCTTCATATTGACGGATGCCATACCTATGAAGCTGTTCTTCACGACTTTAGGAGTTGGCTGCCGAAGCTCTCGCCGAACGGTATTATATTATTTCACGATATTATCGTTAAACTGCCGACTTTTGGCGTGCATGTGCTTTGGGAACAATTAAGCGCTGTCTATCCTCATTTTCAATTTGCTCATTCAAATGGGTTAGGTATTTTGTTCCCGAAAGGCTGCCCAGAGCCATTTAAAACTGTCATTGCGAACCAAAGCCTGCTAGCAAAGCACTATTCACGATAGTTGCTATTGAAGTACGTTTACGGAGCATACATTTTAGGCCCTTGCTTTCGAAGTATGTTTGCTACGCAAACATTTAAGGCCCATGCTTTCGAAGTATGTTTGCTACGCAAACATTTAAGGAGTGAAAAAAACTGTATACCGTGCCATTGGAGTATTATTCAAAAACCAAAGATTGGATCATGCAGCTTGGCATTAATCCTTATGAGAATAATAGTTATTATAAAGTTATTTATCCAAGACAAACGATCACGCTTCCTGCTCCAAAAGGTCTCGATCTTCCACGATGGAATCAGAAATGTAAGTTTAATGACGCTTTTGTTGTTACGATTCCCAATGGACGCCTCATGACCAGCTGCTGCTATCCCGTTACGCCGGATAATAAGCGATTGCTCGACGTTGAATTCGACTGTCCTTATGCTGAAAAGACTCTTCCATCACCGGTATGTTACGAGAAAACAGTTGCTTCTCTGTTCTGGGGCTGGAATATTCCCCATTTGAATATTAATACGCAAAATATATATGGTCACTGGTTTTTTGATATCCTTCCACGCTTCCATCTGTTAGAAAAAAGCGGCATTCCAATTGATCACTATGTTATCGGAAAGTTGCATCATCCTTTCCAATATGAATCATTAAAAATGCTCGGAATCCCGATGGATAAATTATTAGAGGTTACGGCACCGGATTTTCATATCGAAGCAAGAAAATTAGTCGTCCCTGCCGTTCCATTTTATCTAGGGAAATGTCCGCCATGGACCTCTCAATATATTACAAATGGGTTGAAGCATAACCGGAAGGCTCGCAAGAAAGCCGGTTATGAGCGAATCTACGTCAGTCGAGAAGATGCTTCTGCGAGATTCGTTATTAACGAGGATGAAGTTATGCAGCTATTGACAAAAAAAGGATTCAAAAAATTGGTAACCACTCCTATGACCATGCAGGAAAAAATCGACATCTTTTCTTCGGCTGATATCGTTATCGCTCCCTTCGGAAGCGCAAATATTAACGTTGCTTTCTGCGAGCCTGGAACATCTTTTATTGAACTCGCACCTAACACTTTTGTTGATGACTATTTTTGGAAAATCAGCTGTCATGCTAACGTGCAATATTACGAGCTCTTGTGCGCTGTGGAGCAGCCTCCAAAAGAGCCTGCCGGAATAGATAATATCATTGTCGATATATCCAAACTGGAACAATATTTACAAATGGCGAAAATTTAGAATTTATTATGCATGACTAACAGGAGGACAGATAGTGAAAATCCTTATTTGGTCTCTTCATTTCTCTATAGGCGGCGGCATGAGATTATTGCATAATTTGACCGCGGCACTTGCACGGCAACCTGAAGTCGAACAGATCAGGTTGGTTGTGTCACCGGATTTTCAAATGAGAAATGCAGAAGAGCTGCTGAAAACAGGAAAAATCCAGATTGCTTATACGGAACGTACCATTAACGATCCGCATTGTGCCCCTTTGCTGAGTAACATCGATATCGTTTATTATTTTTGGCCGCATACGCAGCAATTTCAACTCATTGACCGCCCTACAGTCTGTACGTTTCACGATACGACAATATTCGATTATGTACCGCCCTTTGTTACAGGAAATGAATTATCATTATATTGGAGAACATCAAAAATGTGGCTGGACCATGTTTCTTCTGTCGTTGTATCATCCCAGCATGTTAAAAACCGTCTCGTTTTCCATTTCGGCAACCGTTCTGAACGTGCATTCGTTATACCCCACGCTATTACACCGATTAGCAGAATTTTTTCAAAAAGGGTATCACCTGATCTTGCTGCGAAACTTCCGCCGGAATATATCATCTATCCTTCGAATACTTCACCTCATAAAAATCACTACAATTTATTAATTGCCTTATCACAATTTGCGGACAGAAAAAAATATCCGTTAGTGTTAACCGGATATTCAACAGAATTACTGCGGAAGCCTTTTCCTGACACCACACCGGAACATAAATGGAATCCGACGCTTATTTCAATTATGAAACAAAAAAGGCTTGCAGTCGATAAGGATGTGTTCCCGCTTGGCTTTGTCAAGGATGTTGATATTCCTCCTCTTATAAGAAATGCTAAAGCATTAATCATGCCAAGCTTATCAGAAGGAGGCGGCAGCTATCCGGTTGAAGAAGCTTTGCGTCTCGGCACACCTGTTTTATGTTCGGATATTCCCGTTATGCGTGAGCATTTGTCCAAACATAGTGCCAAGATTGCATGGTTCGACCCGCACAGCCCCGACTCCATTGCCAACGCGCTTGATGAATTTTTTAGTGATTATGACACGTATAAACTCTCTGCCGCATTAGGAGTTCATGATCCCTCTCAAACTTGGGATGATATAGCTAAGCAATATCTCGAGGTTTTCCGTCAAACCTATTGGCGCTATTACGGCAGAATCATTCCGTAACATTATTCCAATCGATCAATAATAGAGGAGTATTCCTCGGCCACATTCCGCCAACTTCTGTGTAGAAGACTGCCAAAAGCGGCCTTTTGCACAGGAGCTACGGATTTGCCGTTATTAATAAGACGTTCAATTGCATTTGTCATTTCCAGCGGATCAAGTGGATCAAACGTAGCAAAACTGCTCATATCTGGAACGACTTCTTGCACAACGGCAAGGCGACCAAAAGATACAGGCGTATCCATAATTAGAGATTCGAGGATAGGAAACGGACAACTGCCTTCGAATAAAGTAGGAACAACAACTCCTTCAGCATATTTATACAGCGACGGCACATAAATGGATGGAATTCTTCCAACAAATCGAATAGATGCCCTTATTTGAGGATCTGCAATGGCGTTTAGCGCTTCCGCAATCTCTGGCTGATTAGGCCTATAGCCCAACTCATCCGTGAAAACAAGCTGTAGTCCTGATACCCTGCCGGACTCTGTAAGACGGTAACGATGGAAGGCATCAATAAGCCTGTGATGGTTTTTATGCAAACGGGCTACCGAAGGAAATGCAATATACGGTCCATACAGATTATAATGGGAGCGGAAATCATGCTCGGCGATTACACCGATTGACGTATATTCTTCATAAGGTGCAGCGAATCTAACCACCTCTGTTTTGTGTACCGGCAATTTCAGGAAGGTCAGGCCTTCATGATTCCGAATGAATTCGGAATTAAATACAACAGTGGCTGCATTCGCTGTAATTTTCTCAGCCACGGAATGCACATATTGGAAAAATTCCATATCCTTCGCGTACAGTTCAGGCAGATGAAGATAGACAAGATCATGTAAGCATACGAGGTAAGGTTTTTGCAAATATTGAGCCAAGCCCATGCCTGCATATGGAACGATCCAGGTGTCTGCAGGAACTATACGGTTGATAACCTCCATACTATCGGAGTGGTACAAGTGAATCCGTTCTGGAAATTCCACTTTAAGTTTATCGAAGGTCTGTTCCATTTCACGCTGGTTTATATCCGTTGACGCAATGTGAATAATGTAATTCTTGTCTAGAGACAAAAGCCCTTCTGTCAATCGCACGATAAATCGCCCGATTCCTTCTCCGTCCAAAGCCACTTGTACGACAAAGTTTAAGAATATACCGATATTCTGTTTACTATGCCTACTGGATATAATTGGATTTTCGGCAGGCAATCCATTCTTCAGCAGTCGTTGCATGTCTTCCGATAACAGTAATTGAGCGATTAAAGCTTGCCGCGAGACACTTAGTCTAATAGAGTCGATATCACGTTTAACACTCGCCCCATCCGGCAATCGGTACAATAGTTGCATATAAATGCCATGGATGAATTCCAGCTCCCAAGAAGGTAACAATGATTGCAGCACGTACGCCGCCGTATTACGCTCTCCAGATGGCTTTCTGCTGAGAACACTTGCGGCTTCATCGCTTTGTATAAGCGATGCCACTACCGCAGCTCTCGGCATGCCTGCATCTATATTGTTTTTATTCATAAAGAATCCCGCAGGATCTGGTTCCCTTTGCAGAATCTGACGGTACATCTCCCATACGAAATCTTCACTATTTAATTTAAAAATCATGTAAAACCACTCAATAATCCGGCTGCCTTCCGTAAGACTTTCCCGGACTCTTGCATTATTTAAACGAAGTCGCAATAAATCATGTTCAGCAATTTGTAATGAGGCAGGTGCCATAGAATGAGTATCACTTATTTTTTTTGGTCTACCCTTTTTCTTACCTCGTCTTTTCTTTCTCCCTCTAAGCAATTTTCTGGACAATTTCTTCAGCTTTCCTTGCTTACGCCGCTTGCCACGAGCAAATCTTTTTCGTGAACTGCGCTTGACTGAACCCTTTTTACGTTTTTTTATGCGCTTCATTCTTGACCTCCAATCCATCATCTTCCTTAGATAGAGTATTGTCACGGTTTAAAAAAGCAACGGCTTATGCCCTAGCTCTATGGTGATTTCGACCATATTTACGGAATTAGACTCCTGTCTAACCGGAATTGAAGCATTTTATTACAACTTGAATATGATGGGATATGCGTAAAGGAGTCGATTGTTTTGTTTCATCATGCCTTGCCAAACAAAACCGTAATCATTGGCGCCGGCGGTCACGCCAAAGTGATTGTTGATATCCTGCGCCACGATCCGCATGTCGAACTGATCGGCTGCATCGGTCATGATCCACATGCCACCGTCCTTGGTCTGCCGGTCCTTGGAGGAGATGAGCTTCTTCCGGCGCTGCTGGAGCAGGGAGTCCGTCATGCCTTCGTCGCAATAGGCAACAATGCCAGACGTCACACTCTCGCGAGGCATGCTGAGTCTCTCGGGTTCGAGCTTGTTAATGCCATTAGTCCGCGTGCTTATCTGGCGTCCGGCGTCACACTCGGCACAGGAGTTGCTGTTATGCCGGGTTGTGTCATTCAGCCGGATACCCGAATCGGCTCATATAGCATCATTAATACAGGAGCTACTGTCGACCATGACGGGAATATCGGAATCGCCTGCCATATTGCGCCGGGCTGCCATTTATCCGGAAATGTCACGGTTGGCGATGAGTCTTTCCTTGGTACCGGCGTTTCGGTCATTGATGGCATGCAAATCGGAGAGAGCTGCATGATTGGTGCAGGAGCAGCCGTAATCCGGCCTATACCTTCCCATTCGCTTGCTGTTGGTGTACCTGCCATTATCAAACGTACATTGTCTTAAGAAGTAAGGTAACTCGGAGGGAGGCATAATTGATGGACAACAAATTTTATCCGGTTGCCGTTCCCGTATTTAACGGAAATGAGAAGAAATATGTAATGGACTGTATTGACTCTACCTGGATCTCTTCAGCCGGAAAATATATTAACGCATTCGAAGATAATTTCGCCGCTTATTGCGGCACCAAATATGCCATCTCCTGCAGCAACGGCACCACCGCCCTTCATCTGGCGCTGCTGGCGTTTGGTGTAGGACCTGGCGATGAGGTCATCGTTCCGACCGTCACCTTTATCGCTACCGCGAATGCCGTGGTTTACTGCGGTGCAACCCCGGTCTTTGTCGATTGTGAACCGGAGACCTGGAATCTCGATCCCGATAAGCTCGAGAGTCTCATCACGCCGCGCACCAAAGGCATTATTCCGGTTCATCTCTATGGCCATCCGGCCGATATGGACGCCGTCACCAGTGTCGCGCGCAAGCACGGCTTATTCATCCTGGAGGATGCTGCGGAGGCGCTTGGTGCGGAGTATAAAGGCAAACGGACCGGCTCGCTTGGCGATATCGCAACCTTCAGCCTATTCGGCAACAAGATTATAACAACCGGAGAAGGCGGCATGATCACAACCGATGATGAGCAGCTGGCAAGCAAGATGCGCACGCTTCGCGGCCAAGGCATCGATCCTGTACGCAAGTACTGGTTCCCGATTGTCGGTTACAACTACCGTCTGACCAATCTTCAGGCTGCCGTCGGCTGCGCCCAGCTGGAAAATGTAGGGTGGCATATCGGTGAACGGAAGAGAGTTGCAGCGCTCTATCACAAGAATCTGAAAGATGAGCCTTCTATTACTCTTCCTGTGGAGAAGCCATGGGCCAAGAACGTCTACTGGATGTTCAGCGTTCTCTTGAATGGCGCCGATGAAGACCGGCGGAATGAAATTATGGCTCAGTTGAAGGATGACGGGATAGAGACGCGGCCCTTCTTTTACCCGATGCATGTTTTGCCCCCTTACCTCGGCATGCAGCCGCATGAGCAGTTCCCGATTGCGAATCGCATCACCGCGCAAGGCTTTAACGTTCCTACTTACGGCGGACTAACCGAGCAGGATATTGAGCATATCTGCGACCGGATCAAAGCGCGGGTTCGCGGCGTGTAATGATTATATAGAAAAAGCCCATCTACTAATCCTCGCGGGATTTGCAGATGGGCTTTGCTAGTTTAAGGATTCATAATAGAGACAATCTCATCGAGCAAACGGTCCAGCGTCATGGGATCATCGTAGTTGAATTTGCTATCCAGTGTATATACATGATTTTCTTTTACTGCCGGAATCGACTTCCAGAGACCGCTACCCGTCAATGTTGCTTGCCTTGCTGTAGTTTCGTCACTGCTGTCGGTCAGAAGGAATACATAGTCTCCCATATAGTCAGGAAGCACTTCATCGGATACGTCGATAAATCTTTCGTTGCCGCTAACCAGTTTGTCAACGCCTTTGGCAGGAGTAAATCCTAATTGGCCGAACAAGGTTGTATTAAGGCCTTTATTCCCCATAATGTACATGTCTTGTCCTAAGATCAGCAAGGAAGTTGCCGTATCGTCATCCTTCATGTTCAGCTTGGTCTTCGTTGCGGCGACCTTCTCCTCGTACTTTGCGAACCATTCGTCATACTCTTTGGTTTTACCAAGCAGGTCTGCCAGATGACTTACGCGTTCCTTGGTCTGAAAAGTTCCATCAAGTCCAAACACAACCGTTGGAGCAATCTTGCTCAGAGCTGCCAGTCCCTCTTCATCCCAGTCATCAAAAATAATCAGGTCCGGCTGCAGCTCCAGCACCTTCTCGGAGGAATACGGATAACCGACGTCTGTAATTCCTTCGGTCAGATCCGGGTAGGCAATTTGGCTTGCGATTACAGTCAGGGTAGCACCAGATTATAGGGAATTTTTATCCATTCGGCAAGAGGGAAAATGAAAAAAGCTGCCTCTGCGAGGACAGCTCTCTTCTTGCTTATTCCATATCCAGACTTACATCATACCCAAGCTTGCGCAAGTCGACTACACGGCGAGCTTCCTCCAGGTCGCCGGCCACCATCTCGCTGACGAGATCCTGCAGGCTGCTTACCGGCTGCCATCCCAGCTTGGTCCGCGCTTTTGTCGAATCCCCGATCAGCAGCTCGACCTCCGAAGGCCGGTAGAACCGAGGATCTACCTTCACCACAACCGTCCCTTCCGGGAGCTGAAATGACGGATTGCCGCAGGATACCACATAGCCGTATTCCTCTGCCCCTTGCCCGTCAAAGGCTACTTCAATACCCGCTTCCGCAAAAGCAAGACGGACAAATTCCCTAACCTCCGTCGTTTCTCCGGTTGCAATGACATAATCCTCTGCAACATCCTGTTGGAGAATCCGGTACATCGCGTCAACATAGTCTCGGGCATGACCCCAGTCACGCTTCGCCGACAGGTTGCCAAGTGCCAGCACGTCTTGCAATCCGTAAGCAATCCGCGCTACGGCACGGGTTATTTTACGGGTAACGAATGTTTCACCGCGAACCGGGCTCTCGTGATTAAACAAGATTCCGTTGCAGGCATACATATTGTATGCTTCACGGTAGTTCACGGTAATCCAATAGCCGTACAGCTTCGCTACGGCATAGGGGCTCCGTGGATAGAACGGCGTCGTTTCGCTTTGCGGCACCGCCTGCACCAGCCCGTAAAGCTCAGAGGTAGAAGCCTGATAAATTCTGGTCTTCTCCGTTAATCCGAGAATGCGGATCGCTTCAAGCAGCCGCAAAGTACCGATTCCATCCGCATTAGCTGTGTATTCCGGTGAGTCGAAGCTGACATGGACATGGCTCATAGCCGCCAAATTATAAATCTCGTCCGGCTGAATATCTTGGACTAATCGAACCAAGTTGGTGGAATCCGTCAAATCTCCGTAATGAAGTACCAGCTTCCGTCCGGTTTTATTCGCTTCATCGGCAATCCGGTCGATACGACCGGTATTAGCGAGCGAACTCCGGCGTCTAAGTCCATGTACGGTGTACCCCTTTGCAAGCAGTAGCTCTGCCAGGTACATCCCGTCCTGTCCGGTAATCCCTGTAATGAAGGCGACCTTGTTCATGGTTCCCTCCGTCATCATCATATTGAGCAGGTCAGACCCCTGCTATCTCCAATATGGTATGACAGGACAATCTGCCACGGCACCCTACAAAGAACCATTTTTAGCCAAAATGAAAAACTGCGCTTAATATAAGTACTATCGCCAGAACTACATACAAAATGAGGGAAATAAGCAATGTTGTCCGTCTATTCATAGCACCGTCCCCTTTAGCATCGATATACGCTTTCAGTATATGCGGGCGGGACATTCGCTGAGATTGTACGGCGGTTATTTTTGTACGTGCAGCTTTGGCGCGGAAGGTATCCCCCCTCTCGCTGTGATATAATGGATGCCTGTGACGTTATTTCTCCAACCGGGAGGGTTTACTGTTTATGCTGCTTACCATTTTGCTTATTCTGGTCGCCATTATTGCGCTGCCTCCGCTTATCTTCTTCAGCTATATGTATGCATTGTCAAAGAAACCAAAGCATTCCATTATCCGATCGCATCCGTTTCTTGGCTGGCTACGCTATTTGCTTGAAAAACTGGGTCCCGAATTCCGCCAATACTGGTTCGATAATGATACGGAAGGCAGACCGTTCTCACGGGCGGATTTCGTTGGCGTTGTGTATGCAGCCAAGTACCGGACCGATCTGATCTCCTTTGGCGGCCGGCGGGATTACGAGAAGCCCGGCTTTTATTTATCCAACGCCATGTTTCCGAAATTAACGAGCGAGCTGAAGATCGACAACCAGACCATGCTGCCTGGCAAAAAATATGTCATTACCGACGAAGGCGTCTTTACTCGGCAGGAGAAGTTTATCGACGAAAAGGTAAGACCTTGGCTCTTGCATGATGAAGACGCCCTAATTGTTGGGGAAAACCGGGAACAGCCGTGGACGCTGAAAGGATTATTTGGCGCTTCGGCTACATCCTTTGGAGCGGTTGGCGAGAACTATATCCAGTCCACCGGCAGCGGAGCTTTCATGGCTGGAGGATCGTGGATTAATACGGGCGAAGGCGGCGTAGCTGATGTCCACCTGTCAACCGGCGTTGATGTCGTGTCCCAGATCGGTCCTGGCCTCTATGGCTTCCGGGATGATGCCGGCCAATTCTCCATTGAAGCGTTCAAGCGCAAAGCCAGTCATTCCAACATCAAAGCCTTCGAGCTCAAATTCCATCAAGGTGCGAAGATTCGCGGCGGACATCTGGAAGGCTCCAAGGTAAATGAAAAGGTTGCGGCGGCGCGCCTCGTACCAATCGGCAAAACCGTCAATTCCCCGAACCGCTTCGAGTTTCTCACTCGGCCCGAGGAAGCGCTGGAGTTCATCCGGACGCTGCAGCAGGAGGGCGGCAAGCCGATTGGGATTAAGATTGTTGTTGGTGATCCAAAGCGGTTAGAGCCTTTCTTCCAGGCGATGCTCGACATGGATATCTACCCGGACTTCATCACGGTAGACGGCTCCGAAGGCGGCTCCGGAGCTACCTTCAAAGCGATGGCCGACGGCATGGGCCTCCCCTTATTCGCGGGACTGCTTATCCTGGATGACACGGCACGCAAGTTCGGCATTCGCGACAGGTTCAAAATTTTCGCCTCCGGCAAGCTCATCACCCCGGATAAAGTCGCTATTGCCTTGGCGCTTGGCGCGGATGCCGTCAACTCGGCCCGGGGCTTTATGATGGCGAACGGCTGCATCATGGCGCTCCAATGTCACACTGGCAAATGTCCGGCAGGGGTTACGACGACCGACGATAAGTACCAGGAAGCGCTCGCTCCGGAAGAAAAGCAGTGGCGTGTCATGAACTACATCCTCCAGATGCGGGAAGGCCTCTTCTCCCTCGCCGCAGCGTGCGGCCTGAACAGCCCCCGCGAATTCCGCCGGGAGCATGTTGTGTTTATGACCGATAACGGTCACACGGACCGCGTGGTGGATTTGTATCCGTATCCGGAACCGGTATAATGATAAAACCCGCTAGATGATCTAGCGGGTTTTATCTATTTTATAATAATGAAAGTTCTCTTCTTCGATCTTGACCTTCTTTTTAAGCGAAAATCCGCTCTTCTCAATAACACGCATGGAGGCCGTATTACGGATATGGGCCAGTGCAATCAAACTGTCAATTTTCGTATGCTGGAACAAGTAATCCATCATTCCTTTCACTGCTTGTGTGGTATAGCCTTTATTCCGGTGCTGCCGGGATATTGCGTACATGACCTCTCGCTCCGGAAAGGGAAGCTCGTCTTTGATCCCCGTCGTCTATGGCATACTCCCTCAAATAGATTTCCTCGCAATCAATTCGGACCTGACTCATTGTATCCCCCTCCCCTCTAATCCATCTCTACCTTCACTATATCAAGCACCAGAGGCCTTTACTGCACCTCGTTTCATTAAAAATAAACTTTCCCGTTCGAATTAAAGGTTGCAAATCCACATGCATCGCCTTAAAATGAACTTATACGAACTTAAATAAACTTACTTAAACAAATTATTCGAACAATGGAGGTTATTTTATTATGGAAATCCGTTACGCTTCGCACCCGCAAGAGGTTAAAGCTTTTGATACCAGTCGTCTTCGTCAAGAGTTCCTGCTCGAAACCCTTTTCGTTCAAGACCAGCTGACTCTTACTTACTCACACGTTGACCGCTTTATCATTGGCGGCGCTGTTCCTGTCAACCAAGCTGTCAAGCTTGAAGCAGATACAAAAACGATGGGTGCTGCAACCTTCCTGGAGCGCCGCGAGATCGGTATTATTAACGTCGGCGGCCGCGGTACGGTTACGGTAGACGGCACGGCTTACGATATGGAATCCAAAGACTGCCTCTACATCGGTCTTGGCGCAGCGGAAGTTGTGTTTACTAGCGCTGATGCGGCTAGTCCGGCTAAGTTCTACTTGAACTCGACACCGGCTCACAAAAACTACCCGACGGTAAAAGCCTCGATCAGCGAAGCTTCCCCGAATCATCTGGGTGCACTCAACACAAACAATGAACGTACGATCTACCGTTACATTCATACAGGCGGTATCCAAAGCTGCCAGCTGGTGATGGGTCTTACTATGCTGAAGCCAGGCAGCAACTGGAACACGATGCCGTGCCATACCCATAACCGCCGCTCTGAAGTATATCTGTATTTCGATATGCAAGAAGACGGCAACGTCTTCCACTTCATGGGCGAGCCGCAAGAAACACGCCATCTTGTTGTACGCAACGAGCAAGCTATCCTGTCGCCTAGCTGGTCCATTCACAGCGGAGTAGGCACAAGTGCATATACATTCATCTGGGGCATGGCTGGCGAGAACCAAATCTTCGAAGATATGGATGCGGTCGCGCCTCAAGACTTGAGATAACAATGAATGTTATTCGCAGACATGAATTAATTATGGAAGCCCTGCTGGCCAGCCGCGAAGTTACCGTTCAGGAATTAAGCGAACGACTGAATGTGACGGGCAAGACGATTCGCGAGGATCTGGCAAGGCTTGAGGAAAAAGGACTGCTCCTCCGTATTCACGGGGGAGCAGTCCTTGCCCAAAGCGACCAGCTTGGCATCTTGTCTCAGCAAGAGGCGCCCGTGCGGCATGCCTCAGCCAAGACTGAGATTGCTGAGCTGGCACTAGCTTTTATTGAAACCGGCGATATTATCGCTTTGGACGGCGGCAGCACGACAATTGAGATTGCGAAGAGGCTTCCCAATCGGCCGCTTACCGTCGTAACCAATGACGTTCATATTATCGCCGAGCTGTCTCGTAAGGATGTAATTCAACTGGTTGTGCCCGGAGGCTACCGCGTCCGCAATATGCTGGCAGGGGCTGAAGCGGAAGCTTACATCCGGAAGCTGAATATCAAGAAAGCATTCCTGTCCGCAACAGGCGTTCATGCTGAATTTGGATTTACGATTTATACGGGTGAGTTGACCGTATTCAAACGGGCCCTGCTCGAGACTGCTCAAACCTCTTATGTGGTTGTTGATCATCACAAATTTGGCCAAGGCGCCTTGTTTACCTTTGCAGACTTTCATGAAATTACAACGATCATTACCGACTCGGGGATATCGGCGGATACAGCTGAACAGTATCGGCAGGCCGGCGCGAATCTCTCGATCTATGAAAGGATGAATTAATCGATGTTATTTGATCTGACAGGCAAAACAGCAGTAGTAACCGGTACGTCCGGCGGCCTTGGCCAAGCCATGGCACTCGGACTGGCAGAAGCAGGCGCATCCATCGTAGCGATCTCTTCTTCGAATAGTAAGGCTACTGTTGAAAAGATTCGTGCTATTGGCGGGCAAGCAGAGGAAATTTCAGCCGATCTGAGCAATGCGGACATTCTGGAAGATGTATTTAACCAAGCACGCGGATTTTTCGGTCAAGTGGATATTCTCGTGAACAACGCGGGCATTATCCGCCGTACGCCAGCCGCGGAACATTCCTCTAAAGACTGGTATGACGTCATTGACCTGAACCTGAACTCGGTCTTCTTCCTCAGCCAATTGGCTGGCCGTCATATGCTTGAGCGCGGCAGCGGCAAAATTATCAATATCGCTTCGATGCTCAGCTATCAAGGCGGCATTAACGTACCCGGTTACACAGCGAGCAAGCATGCCGTAGCTGGCGTAACGAAGGCTCTTGCTAACGAGTGGGCCGGCCGAGGCGTTAATGTGAACGCTATTGCTCCAGGCTACATGACGACTAACAATACGGCTCCTATCCTGAAGGATGAAGCGCGTACGAACGCCATCACCGAACGCATTCCAGCCGGCCGCTGGGGTACGCCGGATGACCTGAAAGGTCCGGTTGTATTCCTGGCCTCCGCTGCCTCGGACTACTTGAGCGGCCATGTCCTCAACGTAGACGGCGGCTGGATGGGTCGATAATAACAAAAAACGCCCCTGAATGCGAAACGAGCCTAAGAAGCGATTCTTAGGCTCGTTTTTCTGTAGTTATTTTCTCGTTCATTAAAAGCAGACTTTGAAGTGGTCTCATCTTGGATACTTTCGTGTTCCATCACTTAAAGGCGAGTAACCCTGCCAAGCCCCACTCCATATATTAAACCATCGGTCAGGATCTGTGCTTGCACAAATATTGCGCATATTGCATCGGTCTTATATAGACCGCACTTTGCTTACTAATGCCATTATATAGTGTTTTTTGAGGCTTTCCGTTTAGCTCAATGATCCACGCATGTTCATCTTTGTCCAAAGCAAAATCTACGCTAAATTCTCCTAAATGATAAGCGGTGTTTTCGTCCATTATTTCAGCGCTTCTTAAACTGATGTCGTAAATGGATTGTGTGATACGGTCAGCTTTATCGGGAGAATACAGACGGCCTAGTATTTCTTGCGATAAACAGACTTTATCGTAGATACTTGTATTAAAACTGCCTTTAGACGCAATCCGGCTAACAAGATTGGTGACCGACCATAATCCATTCTCATTTTTTTGTACGAGTGCCCGGATATCGAAAACTCGGTCATCTACTTGTTGTATAGAGATACCTTCTTGCATGATGTAGGGTGTGGAGCCAAGTATCGTTTGTATGCTTTCCTGAAATTGCTGCGTGTCTTGGAAGATGATTTCCGGCGAAAAATAGTGATGGCCCATGTGGATTTCACCTGAAGCTTTCATTTCTACTCGAACTACGCCTTTTCCTTGATGGCCATAACAAGGTTTAAAGTATAGTTCATTATGAACCTTTAGCAATTGAACGGCGTTCTCTTTGTCGAAGGGAACGGTTGCCGGCAAATAATCAGAAAGCCATCTGTTTAAATTTGAATAGATTTCTTGTTTATTGAATTGATTAATATGATTAAAGCATTTATTGATGCCTATTACTGCCCCCAAACGTTCAATGAGTAGTTGATCGGTATTATAACAACGGTTGTAGACTACTTTGGGGAATGGAAAATCACCTATCACCCATCTGCCGTTGGATTGATGAAGCCCTGTGACACGCTTTCGCCTCCAGTTGATGGAGGATGGAGTAAAACAAAATAATTTCAGATTCATTGTATTGGACTGAAGATATTGCTTAAGAACATTCTTCCGTTGCTTACGGCTTGCAACCAAAATGCCTACCAAACTCATTATTTTCCTCCACAATCTAATATAGAAAATCATATAAACAATGTATGTGAAGAAACGGATAATGCTTGGACAACAATACATTCTAAGAAAAAAAAATTTTTGTGTACTTGCAATTAATTTTATCTACGGGAATATCTTGTTTTGTGGCCGCAATGGAAGGAAGCATTTAGTTAATCTCGTACCATCGGGCTTCATAGTCTTCATGCTCGCTAAATAGTTAATAAGGAGTGTGCATACCAAGATGGGTAGATTACCAGGTCCTCCGGGACCTCCAGGGCCTCAAGGGCCAGCAGGACCACAAGGGCCAACAGGACCACAAGGGCCAGCAGGAGCACAAGGGCCAGCAGGAGCACAAGGTGCTCAAGGTGCTCAAGGTGCTCAAGGTGCTCAAGGACCAGCTGGACCACCAGGGCTTTTAACTGGATTTGATTGTGCACAGTATGCCGGCGCACCGCCAATTATTTTGTCCTTAGCAGCACCAACTGCTACAGTTTTAACGGTTGCAGCAACTGTGGCTGAACCTAGTAACACCGTTTGGTTGACCGGCTACGTAACATGGACACCGAGTGCTAACAATCTAACTTTAACTGTAGACATCGTTCGTGATGATGGAGTTGTCATTGCTACTGCGATCGATACAGGATCGATGGCTAACAGTCCATATACTCTTGCTATCACGACATGTGATGAAGCGCCATTGACCGGCACTCATACCTATACTTTGCGGGCTACAGGGAATATGGTGGCTGGTGGGCAAACCATTACAATAAACTTTGCTGGTCTTACCGCTGCAGTTTTAACCACTTAATAATCGAGAAGTGATTATTTTCCAGCGGCAGTACTTCTTGTCTGCCGCTGGATAAATCATTCTAAATTTCGGGAAATGAACACCCAATTACTTACATCAAATGTATGTCAAATTGTTCCATTAGCGCGAAAGCTCCTATCTTTTGAGAGCCCCGCAAAACGAATTCTGATCTGTAAAAAACAACCCAGTACTCATAAGTTATGGGTTTGTTTTATACTAAAAAAAAGCAAAAAAAGCACATGAGCGCCTGCGCAAGAAAAAAGCTGCCCGAGATCAAAACTCTCAGGCAGCTTTTCCTTTTATTCCTATTATTTCAGACCGCTTGTACTAATCCCTTCCACGATATGCTTCTGGAAGAAGAAGAAAATCGCGAATACGGGCAGCAGGCTGACAATCGACATCGCGAACATCGCACCCCAGTTGGAGAGTGTCTCGGCATCGAGATACATCTTGAGTGCCATCGATACCGTGTACATCGAAGGTTTGTTCAGATAGAGCAATGGACCAATCAGGTCCTCCCAGCGCCAGTAGAACGAGAAGATTGCGGCCGTTGCCATTGCCGGAATAATAAGCGGCAGAATAATGCGGTAGAACAATCTGAACTTGCCGCAGCCGTCAATGGTTGCCGCTTCATCGAGCTCGCCTGGAATCGTCCGGATAAATTGCACCATCAGGAAGATAAAGAACGGGGCTCCAAAGTACGCCGGAATGACAATCGGTTTGATCGAATTGAGCCAGTGAAGCTTGGAGAACAGGATGTACTGTGGGACAAGCGTTACGTCATGCGGCAGCATCAGCGTAACCATCATGATGGCGAACCAGAATTTTTTGCCCCGGAAATTCAGCCTGCCGAAGCCAAATGCGACTAATGCGGAAGACAATACCGCGCCAATGGTTGCCAGAACAACCAGGATAAGCGTGTTGTAGATGTAGGTTCCAAACGAATGGCCGCCAATACCGGCCCAGCCATCCGAGTAGTTCGTCCAGATCCAATGATCCGGAATCAGGCTGCCGGAGGTCGTAAAGATCGTCTCGCTTTTCTTGAAGGAGCTCATGAGGAGCCAGATCACAGGATAGATCATCAAGATTGCGCCGCCGGCTGCAAAAATATGATAAATCGGCCATCTCCATTTTTTCGCTATCATGTGCTTACCCCTCCTTCGACTCGTAATGAACCCAGTATTTGGATGACAGGAACAACACTGCGGTCAGAACCGATACGATAATCAGCATGATCCAGGCCATTGCCGAAGCCGTACCCATATCGAAGAATTGGAAGCCTTGACGGAACAGGTAAAGCGAATAGAGCAAGGTGCCGTCCAGCGGACCGCCTGTCCCCTTGGAAATGATATAAGCAGGAACAAACGTCATGAAAGCGCCGATAGTTTGCATAATTGCGTTAAACAATATGATCGGTGTCAGCATAGGCACCGTTATTTTAAAGAATCGGTTAAGACCATTTGCGCCGTCTACGCTTGCAGCCTCATATAAGCTCGCGGGAATGTTCTTCAGACCAGCCAGGAAAATAAGCATGGAAGAACCGAACTGCCAAGCCGACAACGTAATAAGCATCCAGAGCGCAGCCATTGGATCAGCAAACCATCTTACCGCATCCAGGCCAACAGCTTCAAGCATTACATTAATAATCCCTTTATCGCCGTACAGGTTGCGCCACATGATAGATACGGCTACGCTGCCGCCGATAATGGATGGAAGATAAAACAAGGTCCGATACACGCCGACCGCTTTCGATGCGGTATTAAGCAGCATGGCAACCATAAGCGCGAAGAACAGACGAAGCGGAACGCCGATAAAGACATACAGGAATGTGACTTTGAGCGATTTCCAGAACTTCTTGTCATTCGTAAAGAGATCATGGTAATTATCAAAGCCTATCCACGAAGGGGTTGTAAACAGATCATAATCGGTAAACGACAAATAGAGGGAAGCTAAAATCGGAACAAACGTAAATACCAAAAAACCGACAACAAATGGGCTGATAAACGCATAGCCCGTTATATCTTTCTTCAAAGCCACTTTCATTTACACCAACTCCTGCACAAGATTCGCTGCCAACAAGCGTAAACGGCTCGCCGTCCTTTGGAGGAGCAGCACACGTTTCGCCAGAAATATAAGCACAGTATTATGAAACTTATATTTTAAATAAGCCCTGTATAAAGGATGGCTGGCCGCTAATGGCCAGCCATCCCCTGCCTGTTATTCCTTATTTGTTCTTGGCTAATATCGCATTGGCTTCCTCGCGGAATTGCTTGGCTGCTTCCTCGGCAGTGATCTGCTGGAAGTCCATTTGCTCCGCAAGCGAGCTGAACAAGGTAATGATTTCGGCTGTGCCGATTGGATCCGGCGGATCCATCGGGGAGCTGTTCTCTTGTGCCCAAGCGACATAATCGAATACTTGCTGCTGAGCCGGCTCAAGCGTAGGCTTGATGGCCTCAATGACTTTGCTGTTTACAGGTACGCCTCGGTCTCCTTTGATCAGCTTGTTCGCTTCAACATCATTTACGAAGAAGTTGATAAAGTCGGCAGCCGCTTCTTTATGCTTGGAGTTCTGAGCAACCGAGAAGTACATGCTTGGCTTCAGATAGAGGCCTTTCTCGCGATCCGGACCCGGCATATTCGCCATTTCGAGCGGACGGTTTGCAACTTGCTGAATGCCGACGAATTGGTTCGTCCATTGCCAGATCCCTACTTGCTGGTTCTTAACCATCAGATCATCTTCCAGACCTTTAATTTGTGCTTTCACGTCTGGCGGCGGAGTATCTCCGTCTTTCACAAGCTGCGACAGCGGCTTGAAGTAATCGACGAACAGCTGATCATCCTCATAGCCAAGTGCCGTACCTTCCGCATTATAGAGATGCTGGCCTTTCGTACGAAGATAGTAGCCGAAGAATACTTCTGGACGGAAGCCGTTATCGAAGTAGAGTCCCGCTTCTTTTGCTTTTGATGCCAGTGCGAAGTAGTCATCCCAAGTCCAGTCATCTGCCGGCTTGTCTACACCCAGCTTCTTCAGAAGCTCGGGATCGTATTGGAAGTTTACCGTATTTACGCCGAGGTTAAAGCCATAAAGCTTGTCGCCTACTTTACCGCCGGAGATCGCGTTCTCCGAAATATCTGTCGTGTCGATCTGGTTGTTCAGGTAAGGCGTAAGATCGGCAAGCTGCCCTTTCGAGCCGTATTGCGACAGGTACGAAATATCCATCTGCACAATGTCCGGCAGTTCGCTTGCAGCTGCTTCCGGAGCCAGCTTCTTCCAGTAGTCATCAAAGTTAGCGTATTCGGATTCGATCTTCACATTTGGATGAGCTGCCTCGTACATTTTGATTACTTCAAGTGTGTAATCATGACGAGGCTGCGAGCCCCACCAGGCAATTCGGAGCGTAACATTTTCCCCTGCATCCGATTTCCCCGCATTTGCTGAAGTGCTTGCATTAGCATTGGCGGCTTGATTTGCGTTATTATTGTTGTTGCCTCCGCCGCATGCCGTAAGAGTCGTAGCCAAGATGAGTGCGATTGCTGCTGATAGCTTCTTTCCCATGTTTCTGGCGCCCCTTCCTCAAACCATGTAAGTGTTTACATTTCCTATAGTACAGCCAAAAAGAAGAGGCCGGAATCGAATAACCAGTGATTTTTCGTCAAAAAACAGACATCTTGTTTATGAGGTTTTCTTGAAATCCGAAGGTGATTTGCCTGTATATTTCTTAAAGACCTGACTGAAATAATGAGGATTATCGCCAAATCCCAGCTGCTCAGCGAGTTCAAATACTTTAACATCATTGCTTTCCTCGATGAGCTCGAGCGCTTTATCCATTCGAGTTTTCATGACATAGTTCGAGAATTTATCCCCGGTCTCTTTCTTGAACAGCTTGCCTAAATAATCCGCATTCATATATAAAATCTCGCTTGCCGCCCATTGCAGTGAAAGGGCCGGATTGCTCAAATGCTCGCTTACGATATTCATCATCTTCCGAATGATGCTGGAATGCCGGCAGGCTTGAATCTCATAGTTTTCCTCGCAAATCCGCTTTGCAGCGTCCTCCACGAAGCTTTGCAGCGACTGCAGCGTGCTTAAGGCTTCGATCTTGGCGAGCAGCTGCAAATACTCATTCATCCGCTGCGGCTCTGCTTGCCTGAACAGCGCCACATACAAGGGGATGACATAAGACTTGGCCGTCAAGTCATCCAGCCTAAGCTCCGCCAAAATACGAAAAGCTTCATCCAGCTCTCTCCTGACCTCTTCCCAGTTGCCTGATTTGGCCGCCATACAGAGCTGGGAATCGTCAAACAGAAAAGCCTGCTCCTCCAGTTCATGCTGCTGCTGAATATCACGGACCGTAATCAGACTTCCTCCTCCCAAATAAAAGCGGTGATTCAGGCAGCTTCGCGTATCCATGTACATTTTCCGGGCCTCCGCAAGCTCTCCGGCATCACTGATCGCAATCGTTGTATCCAGCTTGAAATAACCCATGAAGGTCCGTTTCACTTCCGCCAGAATACTGAGCAGCTCGCTTTCAGGATACTGGTCGCGAACCAAGATTAGCAGCTGGCTGCCAATCGTCGTACTCAGCAGAATGGTAGGCTTGCCGATAATATCTTCGGCAATGTTTTTCAGAGCAAACAGATGATCGAACTCAAACGGTCCTTCCAGCTGACAGAGCAGCAGCCTGGCCTCCAGATTCTCGAGCTGAATGCCAAACAACCTCCCATACTCGTCCCATTCCCGGCGGCCATAACGCTTATTCGTCACATACTCCTTCAGGAACTGTTCCTTTGCACTGGGGAGTACCTTCTTCAGCTCTTCCTGCATCCGGCGCATGAAGGCATCCGTATGCCGCTCCTGATCCAACTGCTCAACGACGGATACAATGGCCTCGGCGATCGTATTCTCATTGCACGGCTTCAGCAGATAATGCTTCACCCCGTACTGCATCGCTTGACGGGCATAGTCGAAATCTCCAAAGCCGCTCAGCATAATGCACGCAATATGGGGATGAGTTTCCTTCAATCGCTTCACCAGACTGAGACCGTCCATGCCGGGCATGCGGATGTCGCTGATAATGATATCCGGCGGCTGAGACTCGATGAATTGAAGCGCCTCCAGGCCGTTGCGCGCGGTCCCCGCAAGCTGTGTTCTATACTTCTCCCAATCCATGAGAGAAGCGATCCCTTCGAGAATAATCCGTTCGTCATCAATTAACAGCACCTTATACTTCATGCTCTCTCCCCCATTTCAATTGGCAGATACAACGTGATTCGTGTCTCATGCTGCGGAATGCTTTCTACCCCGATGCCGTAGCTTTCACCAAACAGCATCTTGATGCGGTCTTCAATATTACGAAGTCCAATTCCCGTCCCTCTCGGTGTAATGACACCGCTTCTGAGCTGATCAATGACATCGGCTGCAAGACCCGGCCCGTTATCCGACACGGTAATCGCAATACCGCCTTCGTATTCCTCTGCCGTAATGGTTATGACGCAAGCCTCTATCATCTGCTCAAGCCCATAATGGATTGCGTTCTCGACAAGCGGCTGCAAGCTGAGTTTAGGCACATACACGCCAAGCAGACGGTCGGGAATCCGGTTCTCGAAGACAAGCCGCTCTTCAAAGCGGATATGCTGGATCGCAATATAATGGCTGACCAGCCTCATTTCATCCTCCAGCGTCACGGTCGGCTGCTTGTGACTAATCGTACTCCGAAGCAAATAACCAAGCGATTCTACCATGACCGATATTTGCTTGTGACCTGCGATTTTGGCTGACCAGTTAATGGATTCCAAAGTATTGTACAAAAAATGCGGATTAATCTGTGCCTGCAGCGCCTTGAATTCCGTATCCTTTATCGTCAGCTGCTTGACATAGTTTTCGTTGATAAGCTCATCTATTCGTCCCACCATCATCCGGAAGTTGCGCTGCAGCTGTCCCGCTTCATCCTTCGCGAGGTTACGCTCCTCCTGCTCGTCGGCAAATTCGAAATGTCCGAGCTGAATCCGCTTCATCTTCTGATTAAGCCGTTCGATGGGACCTGTAATGGATCGCGAGAAGCTGAGGGCAGCACCCAGTATAAGGACGGAAAGCAGGATATAGACGATAATAACGGTATTTTTGGCCGACTCTGTTGTATGGAAGATTTCTTCATAAGAAATGACATTGACGTACACCCAGTTCAGAGTGCTGGATGAGAAATAAGTGATGAAATATTTTTTGCCCGCTATCGTCACGATCTTGAAGCCCTGCTGCCCGGTAAGATGCAGGGAAGTCAGATCCATGCCATTGGGCTGATCATGAGGATAGACCAGATTGCCGTCCTTCTCCATAATGGCAAAATACGCCTTGGAATTATCCGCCGAGGTCACAAGATCGCTGTAAAGCCGGTCAATATCGATCCGGACAGCCATATTGCCAAGATGATCCAGCTCAAGCCCATCCACTCTGCGGATTTCCCGGCCTGCGATCAGTGCATTGTCCCCATGATCGGGGAATACAAAACGAACGCCTCCGTTTGTCGTATTGGTCTCCTTAATGACTTGCTCCGTTCTTTCCTGCGAGAGGTTTATCATTTTGTATCCGTTTCCATATTGTTTCGAAAAAATATCCATCACATGGAAGGAGAGAATATACTTCTCATTACTCGTGAACGTGAGCAGACGCTGCCGAAGATTAACGGCCGTCAAATAATTGCTGTATTCAGAGCCTCCCGCTTTAATCTCGCTCAAGTAATCCTGAATATAACTGTCTGTCGCGATCTTGAAGGAGATCTTCTCCATATTGCGGAGCTCTTTCTCAACACCAAGCGAAGCACTGTTCAGCGCGCTGGCCGATTGCTTGTAAATCTCCTTGTCATAAGCGCGAAAAGCATATTGCATGACTACAAAGGTCGCAATGCCAATCACCGCCATCATTAAGGCGAGCAGGACGATAATTTTATACTTGATCCGCAAATTATAATAGAAAGCTAATATCCCCTGCCTCAATGTGTTGTCCCTCCCCGGATCATCAAAAAGAGAAAGCAGCGCTACAACGGGAATATCCCCGCAGTACCGCTGCCCGTAAAACCTGATTCTTACGCAAGGTCACTGGTGGATGACTCACCCGAGAGCTGTAGTCTCCAGGAATTGTCCATATCCATCATACCATGCATCCCCCTGCTCGGGGTCGTATATCGTAATCGGGAAAGAATCCCTTATCACACGCCGGGCTTCCCATATATCCGCGAATTCTCCCCTGGCAATCCATTGAACAGCCAGATTCCCGATCGCGCTTCCTTCCGCAGGTCCCGCCCATACGGGCTTGCCGATTGCGTTCGCCGTCCACTGGCACAGCAGCGTGTTGTGAATACCGCCGCCAACCATATGCAGCCCGTTGAATTGCTGTCCGGACAAACGCTCCGTCATCTCCAGGACGTAACGGTATTTGAACGCAAGGCTTTCCAATATGCAGCGAACAAGTGCGCCGACATTATCAGGAACCGGCTGATTCGTCTTCCGGCAATAGTCCCGTACTCTTGACGGCATATCGCCCGGTGCCATAAACACGGGATCATCAGGCTCGATAAACGCCGTGAACGCAGGTGCTTCGCCGGCAAGCTTCACGAGCTCAGGGAAACTGTAATTCTGACCGGCACGTTCCCATTCCCTGCGGCATTCCTGCAGAATCCATAAGCCCATAATGTTCTTCAGCAAACGGTAAGTACCGCCGAAGCCGCCCTCATTCGTAAAATTAAGCTGCTGCGCCTCTTCCGTTATGATCGGCTCCGATATTTCCGTTCCAAGCAGCGACCATGTCCCGCAGCTTAAGTAAGCAAAGGATCGGTTAAGTGCCGGAACAGCTACTACGGCAGAAGCCGTATCATGCTCCGCTACCGCATGGACGGCAATTGCTCCAAGACCAAGCTCCTCCTGCACGAATGGCTGCAAATAACCGGCAGGCGAGCCAGGCTGAAGCACCTCTCCGAACCAGCTCTTCGGCAGGCCAAGATGCTGGAGCAAATCCTCATCCCACTGCTGTTTAACCGGATTATAGAGCTGCGTAGTTGTTGCATTAGAGAATTCGTTGTACATTTCGCCTGTCAGGAAGTAACGAAGCAGATCCGGAATCATCAGAAAATGCTCAGCTGAATCTAGAATCGGCGATTGATTAAGCTTGGCCGCATGCAGCTGATAGATCGTGTTAAACGGCAGGAATTGAATGCCCGTCGCTTTAAAAATCTCCTCCGGAGTCAACTCTTCCCGCAGTCTTTCCATCATCCCGGCGCTGGACCGGTCACGATAATGAAGCGGATTGCCAAGCAGACCGCCATCCCGGCCGATCAAGCCGTAATCAACAGCCCAGGAATCAATCCCGATGCTGAGCGGCGTTACACCGTTATGCTTCGCTTTAAGCAAGCCCTGCTTGATCTCATGATACAGCCGGAGAATATCCCAGTGCAGACGGTCACCCGCCTGCACCGGATCATTAGGAAAGCGGTGGAGCTCCTCCGTTACAATCCTGCCATCCTTCAGACTGCCAAGAATGGCTCTCCCGCTGCTTGCACCGAGGTCAAATGCGATAATATCCGACAATCGGTTGCCCTCCTAACCGCGCTGCAGCAATACGTTTTGTTCGTACTCTTTCACTTCTGCAATCCATTGCTCACGGACAGGCACGCCTTTTGATGCGCAATAGTAATCCCAGATTGCGCCAAACGGATACGATTTGAACTCTTCCGTTAATGCAAGACGTGTCGTATAGTCGCCTTCCAGCTCTGCCTTCTTAAGGGTCTCAACCGGCTCCAGCATCGCACGAAGCAAGGCCTTGATTGTGTTCCGCGTTCCAACGACCCAAGCGGCTACGCGGTTGATGCTGGCGTCAAAGAAATCGAGTCCGATATGCGTAGTGCCCAGAAGATCGTGACGTACCAGTTCTCTGCCGATCTCGAGCAGCTCATCGTCCATAATAACGACATGGTCGCTGTCCCATCTCATCGGACGGCTTACATGAAGCAGAATACCGCTGGTAAAGAGCGCAAGAGAAGATAATTTATTGGAAATGACCTCGGTCGGATGGAAATGTCCCGCATCCAGGCAGATCATTTTGTCGTTCTGCAGACCATAACCCATATAGAACTCGTGGGAGCCCACAACATACGCTTCGGAGCCAAGCCCAAACAGCTTGCTCTCCACAGCATCGAGGTTATACTTCGGATCAATCGGCTCGGCGAATACTTCATCCAGCGATGCCTTTAGGCGTTTGCGCGGAGTCATCCGGTCAACCGGATTATCCTTGAAGCCGTCCGGAACCCAGACATTCGTTACGCAGGTTTGGCCTAATTGCTCGCCAAAGTATGCGCCGATGCGGCGGGAAGCTTTGCAATGATCGATCCAGAATTGACGGATCTCCGCATCAGGATGGCTAAGCGTAAAGCCTTCGCTTGATTTCTCATGGGAGAAGCAGGTCGGGTTGAAATCAAGGCCAAGGCCCTGCTCCTTCGCCCATGTTACCCAACGCTCATAATGCCGCGGCTCAAGCTGATCAAGCTCAACCTTCTCGTCCGTATCGGTGTAGATCGCATGAAGATTCACTTTATGCTTGCCCGGAATGAGAGAGAACGCTTTATCCAGATCGGAACGAAGCTCCTCCGGCGTTCTTGCTGCGCCAGGATATTGACCGGTAACCGAAATGCCTCCGGTCAATTCCTGATCAGCGTTCAGGAACCCTTTCACATCATCGCCTTGCCAGCAGTGCATGGAGACTTTGATTGTCTCCAGCTTGCACAGTGCTTCATCTGTATCGATGCCGTGCTGGGCATACAAAGCCTTTGCCGCTTCATAAGCTTGCTTCACATTTGGTTCCATAAGTATGGGAGCCTCCTTCTTAGCGTGTGAATGCAGCCGGTACACCGCCGTCAATCGTCAGCATACAGCCTGTTGTTTTGTCCGATTTCGAGGATGCGAAGAAGGCGATGCCTTCCGCAATATCTCTTGGATAGATATTAACGAGCAGTGTCGTCCGTTTACGGTAGTGCTCTTCCAATTGGTCTGGCTCAATGCCGTAAGCAGCTGCACGTTCATTGCGCCATGCGCCGTTCCAGATCGCAGAGCCTTGCAGGATGGCATCCGGCAGAATCGTATTCACACGAATGCCGAATTCCCCGCCTTCTGCTGCAATACAGCGTGCAAGATGGGCTTCGAGTGCTTTCGCCGAGCTGTAAGCCGTAACGCTCTTGCCTGCGAAGATGGAGTTTTTGGAGCCGATAAATACCATGTTGCCGCCAATGCCCTGCTGCTTCATCAGCTTGAACGCTTCGCGGGCAACAAGGAAATAACCCGTGCCAAGCACGTTAATATTCAGATTCCATTCTTTCAGCGATGTTTCATCAAACGGACTGGAGGTTGCAAGTCCTGCGTTGTTGACAATAATGTCCACTCCGCCATACACAAGCGCTACTTCTGCATAAGCCGCTTGTACGGCTTGCTCATCCGTAACGTCCATCTTAACCGCGTAAGCACGGTTCTCGCCGAATTTTTCGTTAATCTCTTGAGCGACCTTTTGCGCTCCTTCCAGGTTCAGGTCGGCAAGCACCACATGTGCGCCTTCCGATACGAGGCGACGGGCTGTCTCGCTGCCGATACCGCCTGCACCGCCGGTAATAAAGGCAACCTTGCGGGAGAACTCGGCTTCCGCAGGCGCAAGCGACAGCTTGTAAAGCTCAAGCGGCCAGTATTCCACGTTATACGACTCGTTCGCGCTGAGCGAAACGAAGTTGCCAAGCGCAGTAGCGCCGCGCATAACCGAAATGGCACGATGGTACAATGCGCCGCTGACTTGCGAAAGCGCCCAGCTCTTGCCTGTATTAATCATACCGAGGCCCGGAATCAAAATAACGCGCGGAGCCGCTTCGAACATAACGTCACCTTCGTTTTTGTTTTCCTCGAAGTACGCTTTGTATTGTTCTTTGTAAGCTGCAACGCCTTCAATCAATTTCGACTTCAGACCTTCGATATCCTCTGTGTTTGGCGTCCAATCGATAAAGAGCGGGACAACCTTCGTATGGACGAGATGGTCCGGGCAAGCTGCGCCTACTTGCGACAGCTGGGCAGCATCCGCCCCGCCAACAAAGGCAAGCACATCTTCCTGGTCATCGTAGGAAAGAATCATTTTCTTCACATCGGATACGGCACCGCGGATGGTAGGCATCACTTGCGAGACGATTTGACGGCGAACGTCGGCAGGAAGCGCTTCGTGCTTTACGCCGCCAAACAGTTTGGCTTCATTTACACGAGCTTCGATGAAAGCTTCTGCTTCATTAATAATCTTGATCGTTTGCGCATAACACTCCTCGGAAGTTTCACCCCAAGTGACAAGGCCATGCTTCTCCATCAGAACCAGCTCAGCGTTTGGATTAGCCAATACGCCTTCTGCGATCATTTTCGAAAGAGTAAAGCCAGGACGCACATACGGTACCCACACGAAGCGGTTGCCGAAAATCTCTTCTGCCAGGTGGCGGCCGTTATCGGCACAGCACAGGCTGATAATCGCATCCGGATGCGTATGGTCCACATGCTTGAACGGCAGGAAGGCATGCAGCAAGGTTTCGATCGAAGCGCGCGGATGCTTCGCGTCAATCATACAATTGCCAAGGTAAGCAACCATCTCTTCGTCGGACATTTCACCGCGCTCGAAGAGCGGGCGGATATCTTCCATCCGAAGACCGGTAAAGTTCGCCGCTTTCATCGAACCAAGGTCCGAACCGCTGCCTTTTACATACATCACTTCAATATCACGGCCGCGGAAGTCCTTAACCGTTGTTTTTGTCGAGGTATTGCCGCCATAAATATTGCATACGCGGCGGTCTGCTCCGATCAGGTTGGAGCGGTAGACCAATTGATCAAGACCATTCGTAAACCGGGATGCGTCAGATGATTGCCATAAGCTTTGTACCATTTTGTTTACCTCCGAATACTTTGTTTTATCTTTATGTTTTGATAGTACCACGTTTGTTTTTGTTTGAAAACAAAAATATTTCGGGCATAAACAAATATATTCGGAAACAAAAAGAGCGGAAAAGCTTCCGCTCTCCCGCTCTCATGGATCTCTTACTTCCTAATAAAATCCGCAATGGCTACTTTGCGGCCAACCCTCGCGCTCTCCAGTGCCGCATTCACCATCGCCATGCTGAATTGATTATCCCGGCTGTCCGTTTCTGCCCTGCGGTTCTCCTGAAGAGACAGGAACATCTCATCGAGACAGCCCGGATGTCCGGAACGCTCCGTATAGACACCCATATCCCCTTCAATGCGGACAAAGGATTTGATGAACTTACCGTCCTGCTCTTCCGGAGCTATCACTTCCGCATAAGGAGCATCATGTCCGTTCCAGATGGCTGTCCCTTTCTCGCCCGTAATCCGCCAGTCGGCTTCCCATGAAGTATGTGCCCCTTCCGCACACCAGGAGCCGCGGTAATTAAATACGGAGCCGTCAGACATTTCGAAGATACAGACAGCCGCGGCAGCTCCCTCGTACCAGGAGCCAGGCGGGTTAAATTCATGGCAGTAGACCGACACCGGATCCGCTCCCAGAATAAGCCGTGCCTGATCAAAGGTATGAATAGCCATGTCGAGCAGCAGCGGACTTGCCATCGTATCCCGAAATCCGCCGAAATGCGGCCCCAGGAAGAAATCCGCGTTCACGAACCCGGGCTTGCCAATCGTACCCGTTTCAATTAAATGGCGCAGCGAGCGGATCCGGGGATCAAACCGTCGGTTCTGCATGACGGCGTGTGACTTGCCGGTCTCATCGGCAATACGGATCAGATCCTTGCACTCCTCCGCCGTTTCTGCCAGCGGCTTCTCTCCAAAGATGTTGCAGCCGAGCTGCATAGCTGTGCTGGCGATCTTATGATGACTCGCCGGAATCGTCACGTCGAATACGAGATTTGCGCCGGTCTCTTTTATGGCCTCGGCAAGATCAGTGAAGGTACGGCAGCTCAAACCTTTTTTCTCCCGCATTTTCTCGGCAAATTCCAGTTTAATATCAACTAATGCTACGATTTCGGTATCCTCACGCTCGATAGCCGTATCAATCCATATGTTCGACATGCCTCCGCAGCCGGCTACGACCACTTTATATGTTGCACTCATCACTATGCACTCCTCTATTACTTCGGATTTGGCACAAACGATCCGCCGCGGCACTGCTTCAAATAATTCAATCCATGGACTTGGCCGGTCATCTCAAGCTCATCGCGGTAGACCGGATCATGCCAGCCTTCGATATCAATTGTTCCTTGATAACCCGCTTGTCTGAGGATCGTAATGATATCCGTCCAGTTCGTATCGCCAAAGCCCGGCGTCCGGTGCCACACGAACGGCTTGGGGCCATGAATGCCGTATTCTTTTACGATATCCCATGCGATAGTTGCATCCTTGCCGTGAACATGGAATACTTTATCCACCCATTTGCGAAGCTGCGGAATCGGATCAATAAGCGATACCATCTGATGGCACGGTTCCCACTGCAGCCCGATATTGTCCGATGGAATCGCGTTAAACATCTTCTCCCACGCTGTCGGATTATGAGCAATGTTCCAGTCGCCGCTATCCCATGTACCACCCATATCGCAGTTCTCGAACGCAATCCGGACTCCTTTGTCTGCAGCGCGTTTGCCCAGTTCGCCAAACACTTCCGCATAACGAGGAATGGAGCTGTCAATCGATTCCCCGGTCAAACGGCCGGTAAAGCCGGAGACGATATCCGTGCCGAATAAATGCGCATGATCAATCAGTCTCTCCCAGCTGGCAAGCGTATCCGCATTGTTGCCTGCGCCCGTCAGCGGATTGCCAAAGATGCCAACCGTCGATATAATGAAACCGTATTCATCTGACAGCTCGCGAACCCGCTTTGCCGTTTCAACCAGATCCGTGCTGCCGGTCGTTTGCCAGAAAGTCAGGCTGTAGGATTCAAAGCCATGAGGAGCAATTTGCGGAATGACGCGGACAGCGTCCCCTCCGCCTACTAATGTTCCAATTCGAAGTACTTGCGACATATCATTACCACTCCTATTTTGGTGGAATAAATTTGATTGCACACTCAGTATAACGCGGGTAATTGGAGGATTCTCTACCATTCTTGTGTTTTACTAGTCCTATATTGTGGAGTTGAGACTTGCATGAGCTATCCGAAGGAACTGCGGGAGAATACTAGAATTGATGAGAAAACACATCCGGTTCAGATTTTCACCAACCATGCCTATCAGAAGAAGCCGGGCGATCTGATTCTTTATTTGCATTGGCATGAGCATTTCGAGATTATTGTCATGCAGCAGGGCAGCGGCATGTTCCATATCGACAGCGAGTCCTATGAGGCGCGTCCGGGCGATGTCTTGTTTATACCGGCCGGCGCCCTTCATGTCGGCTACAGCACCTGCGATGGAGATATTGCGTACCTGGCCATCGTATTTAACAGCTCCCTGTTCCAGAATTGGATGCACGATTCCCTGCATACCAAATATGTGCTGCCTTACTTGGAAGGCCGTGTCCACCTCCCGGTCATGCCCACCTTAATTGATCCGTCATGCGCGGACTATTATTATCTGCTGGAGCAGGCCAATTCGGAATTTACAGCAAAGCAGCCCGCTTACCAGCTCATGGTGAAATCGCAGCTTCACATGCTGCTCACCCTGCTGTCCCGTAAATTCCTGCCGCAGCAGCTGCCCGAACAGGCGACAAATCAATATGTGCAGAACCGGGAAAGATTCAAGACGCTGATTGAATATATTGAAGTGAACTTTGCAGACAAACAGACCGTCGCAGATGCCGCAAAGCGGATGAACTTAAACATCCATCATTTCTGTAAAATGTTCAAAAAGCTGACCGGCCGGACCTTCATTGATTATGTAAATGTATGCCGGGTGAATGAGGCGGAACGGCTGCTGCTTGCCGGTGATCTTTCCATTACGGAAATTGCCGGCCTCGTCGGCTGTGATAACTCCAATTATTTCACGAAGATGTACAAGAAATATAAAGGCACAGCCCCGTCACAGATTAGGAAACAACAACCCGAAGTAAACAAAATCCCCTTGAGCGAGCCTATCGCCTAAGGGGATTCTTATTTATTCGCTAACTCGATACAAATGCCGGTAGCCAAGCCTTATTGTATAGTCGAATGCGATTAATTCCACTCCAACAATTCCAGTCGGTTGCCGAATGGATCATTTACATACAATCGTCGCACACCTTCGTCTGCCCTGGCTTCATCATCAATGACCGGAATTCCGTGCTCAATTAGGTGAATGCGCAGTCCCTCCAGATTCCGTACATGGAAGGCAGGATGCGCTTTTGCCGCCGGAACAAAATTCTTTTGAACCCCGATATGTACCTGGTGGGTACCGCATTGAAACCACACCCCGCCTCGAGCCAGCAAGTTGTCAGGTTTGGGGATTTCCGGCCATCCTAACAGATCATGAAAGAAATCCCGAGCCCTGGCTTCACAGCCTTCCGGAGCTGCTAATTGAATATGGTCGATTCCTAGAAAGGAATAAGTCATGGATACACCCCTTATAATTGGGAACCGCTAGTTAATCGCAATGGACTGTTCTGAACGGCTTTTAACCATTCTGCTGCCATCAAATAATGACCGGCAGCGGTTGGATGCACGCCATCGTGAAGCCAATAATCAGGCGCAGCTTGTTCCGCTGCTTGATCGAAAGCCTGCTGGAACGGCACGAACACGGCATTATACTCTTCTGCCAACTGCTTCACCATATCGCTTTGCCTTTCAACTCTCTCGCGCCAGCCGCTCCATTCCTTTAAGGTAACGCCTGTGCGCAGAACAAAAGGCTCCCCTAATACGAGCTTGGTATCCGGCAGCACTTCCCTCGTCTCCTCCAGCAAAATGCGGTAAGCACGCTCGAAGCGGTCCGTTGCCCCGCTAGGCAGGTTATCCATAATCCGCCAAGTATCGTTTACCCCAATCAGGATACTGAGAATATCCGGCTTAATCGCTATGGCATCTTCGTTCCAGCGGGCGTACAAGTCGGATACCCGATTGCCGCTGATGCCCCGGTTAATGAATTGATGCCCATCCTCCGCCATCTGATAGCCCAGCTGTCCGGCAATATGATGTACGTATCCTTGTCCCAGCGCCTGTCCCGGACTTCCTTCACGGGCACGTCCGCAGTCAGTGATGGAATCGCCTTGAAACAATATAACCTTACCCATTTCAATCTTCCTCTCATCGTTAAGCTATCATAACGCCTTCTCTCCCATTTTATAGAAGTCTATGCCTGCCTGTAAATCATGGATGCTGCAACCAGACCTACACAAAGTCCCGAGACTGGCGCAACTGCCAGAATACTAATCGTTGGTAAACCGCTGACATATAGTTTCAGTACGGTGAGGAACACCGCCCACAACACGACAACAAACCAGTACAGCCATTTCTGATGGGATGGAATACGAGACACGCCTTTCGTGCTTGGTTTGCTTTTATAGAGATGAAAAATAATCGTTAGCGACATGACGGACAGACCTAGCAGCGAGAAGCTGTATTGCAATAGTTTAAATAACGGCAGATCTAGTACAATAATCCGGTTTAACACGTCCAGATGCTGGACAAAATAGCCGCTCTCATGCGTAAAGCCATCAACGAAGATATGGGTGTAGAACCCGATAACGACGGACAGCAAATAAATAAGCCATGCCCCGATGCTTCTCATATCCCAACGGCTCAACAGTCGATATGCCCGCTTATCCAGATCGAATATCGATGGCAGATGCAGAGCAAGTGATCTTTTGACCACATAATGAAATAAAATGCCCAGCAGAATACATAGCGGTATAACTTGCATGAACAACCCCTGGATCGTATGCCCAATCGTCTGATGAGGCGCAAGATAAACAAAATACTCCATATCCGGCCCCATGCTTCCCAGCACCAGACCCGTAACACTAACCAATTTGCGGTTCACATGTTTCAAAGGATAAGCAAACAGCGGATGAGCTAACGTATAAGGCATTGACCATGACTCCAATCTGCAGATTTCTACTTTATCTTTAACAATAAACGTTTCAGAAGTAAAAAAGTTACAGTTTCTCGCATTCTCATGACGCACGCAAATGAAAAAGCCGGCTGTCGATAGCCGGCTTCTTCATACCTTATTAAGCTTGGATCGTTGTATTTAACCTGTACAGAATCGATGCGGCTTCAGCGCGTGTTGCTGTCTTATTCGGGTAATATCGCCCTTCCGGCGTCCCTTTAATAAGCCCGGATTTCAGCGATTGCGCTACTGCATCCGCTGCCCATGCCGCGATATCGCTGCTGTCCTTCAATGCTGCAAGCTGTTCTGCACTTCCCGTCTGCGTTTTACCAATAAATGCAAGGACATTTGCTGCTGTTACGGCCATCTGCTGTCTTGTCATTTTGTCGTTTGGACGGAAGGTTCCGTCCGTGAAGCCTTGGATAATTCCCGTTTCTGTCGCCGCAGCTACGGCTTCAGCATACCAGGCATTATCAGGAACATCCTTATAGCTGCTTGCTGAGGAGCTTGCTGTCAGACCAAGCGCTCTGGTCAGCATCGCGACCCACTCTGCACGGGTCAACTGCTGCTCAGGAGCAAATTGATCTGCCGTTACACCGTTTACAATAAAGCTCGAAGCAAGGGCGTTAATCTCTTTTTCCGCCCAATGGCCTTTTGTATCTCGGAACGACTTGTTCGCTGCAACTACAGCATACACGCTATTATGATTGGAACGAATAATTGCATTTACATTTCCGTTTGCATCTGTCATGAAGGTCGTTGGTACCGGAAGAATCGTACCGTCCGTCCCAATCACAACTCCAGCAGCCGGCTTTTCATTCGTCTTGCCAAGAGTAATTGTCTTGATGACGTAATGCTTGCCAAAGCGAGTGACTTCCTGCCAGCTCTGATCCTTGCCGATCCATACTGTAAATTCGACCGGGACACCAATCAAGCTGCCTTGTTTGTTGTGAAGTGCTTGCTCTGCTGCCTGTTTAGCGGTATTCGAAACCTGGCTAACTCCAATACGAAGCTGTTGTCCGCTTCCTGACATGCTGCTCAGAATAGCTTGCAGGGGAAGCTCATACGTTCCAAGATCGGTTTTTACCTTAATCGTAAGATTTTTGTTCGTGTTTAATAGCTCTGTCAGCGTATTTGCCGGGAATTCTGCCTGTAGATGGCTTTGATCGTCCAGATCGCTTAAATCGATTGTTATCAAATCCACCTTGCTGTCTTGAGCGGCACTAGTAAGCAATGCTGCATTCACCTTGACTACGGAAGCTGAATCGCCATTCGGATCAGTCTCGGTTTTCGAGGTGAACCCGCTAATCGTAGAACCGGTTCCATCTTTGGTCACGACAGGACCAGTTGTATTTCCGGCTCCATTAGGATCTGTCGGGTTCGTTGGAGTAGTCTCTCCGCTTGATACAGTCACATTTGCTTTAGCTGTGAAGCCGCCATCTTCCGTAGTGACCGTAATTTCTGCCGTTCCAACCCCTTTGGCTGTAACTACGCCACCTGCTACAGCTGCTACCGAAGAGTTGCTGCTGCTCCAGTAAACATTATGATTCTCAGCATCACCTGGCTGCACGGCCGCAGTCAGTGTGCCCGTCTTCATGTTCGACAGATTAAGGGAAAGCTCGGCTTTATCGAGTGTAACCCCGGTTACACCAACTGTCGCATCCGGATAGCGGTACACTTCAAAATCATCAATGGCCGCCCAGTTGCCGCTTTTGGCATCCGAGAATATGCCGATTTGCAGCTTGCCGTTCGTTACTTCGATTTGGTCAATGGCAAATGGAGTATACACACTTCCGCTTGCGCTTCTCATATCCTTCGTCAGCTGCGGTACATCGTCGCCATAGCCTGATATTTCAAGCTGGAATTTGTTCTGTCCCCCGCCGGTTCTTGCCCACACTTGAACTTTGTACATACCGTTAGGAACGGTCAGCGTTTGAAAGTTCGATTGCTGGTAAGCCGATCCTGCCCAATGCGTCATTTTATATTTGCCGCGAGGCGAATCATTATCGATGGAGGAAGCATTGGCTTGCGTTCCCGGATGCCATTCCTGCCATGGCGAAAGTGTAGGCTTTCCATCCTGATCCGTCGTCTCAAAATCCAGGTTGTTGCCCGGGAGCGGCAGGAGAACACTCGCAACTGTTGGAGTTTCGGTCACAGCGTTGCTTGCTGCCGATTCGTTGCCCGCCTGGTCCACCGCTTTAACGGTAAAGGTATAACGCGTACCCGCTTTCAAATTCGTTACGGTATAGCGGGATTCCGGCGCCGGATCTACCGATGCCCGTTTAAAGCCATTGACATAAACATTGTATTTCAGGAAATCCGTCTCCGCGTTTGGCTCCCAAACTAGCATCACCTGCTCAATGCCCGGTTCAGCAATCAGCGAGGCAGGAGCAGCAGGTGCTGCCGTATCGGAACCTGCCGCAGTTGTTGCAATATCAGATACACTTGCAGCCGATTCTCCTGTTGTATTAAAGGCCGTGACCCGGTAGGAATAAGCGGTAGAACCGCGCAAGCCTTGATCAACATAGCTGGTTGCCTCTCCGGAAGCCAGTCCGATCAAGCGGTAATCCGGGTATACACCACCTGCCGTCGTTGCTGAGTCTGCAGTAGAACGATAGATTTTATAGCCTTCTGCACCAGGAACGGATGTCCAGGCAAGCTTTATGTTATGACCTCCGTCAAGCTCTGCACTTACACCTTGAGGGGTTTCCGGAGCATCCGTCCCTTGTGCTGCCGATGGCGCTTTCGTAATAACCGGTGTCAATTCCACATCGTCAAAGGCTGCCCATTCGCCGCCTTTGTTAAGAGAATGAATGCCGAGTTCAACTTGGCCACTTGTCACCTGAATCTCAGGAATAACGATTTGCGTCCAAGATCCTACATACGCCGTTGTTGCTGCAGGCACGCTGAGATCTGCGCCGCCATATTGCTTCGCTTCTAGACTTACCTGGGTATCGCCGCCTTTTTGATACCAGACCGAAGCCTTATAGGTTCCGTTTGGCACTTTGACGGTACGGTATGTCGTCTGCTCGTATGGCGTACTGCCGCCTAAATAATGAGTGAGCTTATACGAACCGGTTCGCGGGTTGTCTCTGTCCGCCTTTTGGGCGCTAGCCTGACCTTCCGGTGTCCAGCCGTTCCAACCGGCAAGTGCCCCTTCTTCAAAGCTGCCGCCAATACTCAAGTAGTTGAAGCTGCTCTGCACAAAATCATAAGAGAACTGGAACCAGTTCAGATTCACTTTGCCGCGGAACACTACATAGAGCTTATGCTTGCCTGTAACGGCTTCTACCTGCGCGGCTTTCGTAATCCAGGAGCCGTTCGTATCGGTAAGATCTATGCCTCCTGCATATGCCCCATCCGGAGCATCCAGACGGAATTCTATGCCGCCGTCACCTTGAGCCTGGGCTCTAACTTTCACACTTGCCGTTCCATTCAGGAACTCGACATGATCAAACGCGATATAGCTGCCGTCTGACGAAGAACCTGCATATTTTCCGCCGCCAGTGTCTGTTGTTACAGCTGTTGTAATACCGTTTGATTCGCTGTAATCCTCTGCTTGCAAGGCCGCATATGGACTGATGGATGCTGTGCCGTCCTGCGTACCGTTCCATACAAAGCTTGCTGCCGCTCCTGCTGGAAGGGTGTAGGCAAAGCTTTTTGCACCCCATCTCACTTTGAAATCCTTAGGTTCCTTGGATGAGTTCAGTGCAAGCAATACCTTGGAGCCGTCCGGGTTTACGAACGCAACATCTTCAATGCTGCCTGCTCCGAATGTATTCGACTTGATCCGCTGCGCACCCGGCAGAACAAACTTGCTTGCCTGGCCAAAGGCGTAAAACTCTTCATTGTAAGTCACTTCATCCGTGCTGCTGTTAACGGTAACGATCCCGCGGCAGTCCTTACAGCCGCCTACATACGGGCCGTGGTTCTCGTCAAGGGCAATATTCCATTTGAGCGAAGTCCGTGCCCAGTTGCGGGTTGCGCCAATGATAAGGTTTTGGAAGTCCCATTGTACGTTGCCGGCAAAGTCAGGGGAGAATTCACCGCCGGAGCTTTCCGTGAAGTAAATATCTTTGTCCGGATGCTGGTCATAAACAAGCGACTGAGCGCTTACATTACCCGCATAGCCGTGGAAAGCGGAGCCGGCAATATATTTCTTCGCATCTGCATCGTTCAGAACGTCAATCGGATACTGTGGTTCACTCCAGTTATGATCCCAGACCACAATTTTAGTATCGATTTCAGCAGTTTCAAAAGCTGGACCCAAGTAATCTTTAACGAACTTGGCCTGGTCCTCCGGCTCCATCCGCATCCCCGGATAATCACCCGGCTCGAAATGAGGCTCATTCTGAAGCGTAACCGCATCAATCGGTATCCCCGCTGCTTCATACGCCTCAATAAATTTAACGAAGTATTGCGCGTACGCGCCGTAATATTCCTCTTTCAGCTTCCCTTTTATCGATGAGTCCGTTGTTTTCATCCAGCCTGGCGCACTCCATGGTGTTCCCATGATTTTCAAATCCGGATTAATTTCCAATGCCTGCTGAAGAAGCGGAATAATGTATGCGCTGTCATGAGCGATCGAGAAATGCTCAAGTTCGGGATCGGACTCACCTGCCGGCATATCATCATATGTATAAATGCTTGTTGCAAAATCGCTTGCACCCATTGGCAGACGCAAATAGCTAAACCCCGCGCCGTCACCTTCTCGGCTGAACAGCTTATTCATCAGAGCATCTTTTGCCTGCTCATCCATCTGTGAAATCACATACGCCGAAGAATCCGTAAGAGAACCGCCAAATCCGTCAATCGTCTGATACTTCGTATTCTCATCCAAATCAATGGTCAGCTCCGCCGGCGCACCATTTGTTTCAAATGCAACGTCCGGCTGCTTGCTTAACAAATTACTCTTGTCACCCGTTGTCATCCACACATTGACCGGATCAGTCGCTGCCGATACAGCCGGTACTGCAATACCGGTAAAGCTGGAGACAACAAGACCAGCAACCAATGTCTGTGCGGCCACCCGTTTCCACATACTAGCTCCCATGCTTTAAGCACCTCTCAAGAAAGTATTTTTGGAATAAATCCCATGCTGTAATCTCATGCTGCTTTCCTGAAATGGATAATATCATCAATTGAAATCGATTTCAATAACTAATTCAAAACAATTTAACTGATATCTGAAGTAAACAGCTGGTTTATGGTGTTAAATACTTCGCACGCCGGACTCATAGTTGCTCACTTTTTTTGAAATCGATTTCAAAATTAACAACAACTTTATTACACTAAACCCAAAGAAGCCGCGATTTACGCGGCATTAATGGGTAACGTTCTTGGCTGTGACAGTCAGTTACGTATTATATATATTTTGACATTCTTGCACTGTAGGTTGATAAAAACAGTGCTTCTTCCATCTTCCTACGAACGGCTGATCATACCAAGTTGGCGGACATGGCCCGGGATTATCGAACGATCCTGGACGGAAATACCAAAGCGAGAATTCGCCTGGCCAATTCCGCTCCCCGTTCACAGCCCGCTGCGCCAGACGACGTTCCCTCTCTCTTGCGCCTTGATAGTACATACTATGTTGCAGCGCTTCGAACGCATGCGGCTGGTTGATCATTTGGGGAATTGTTCGGATATCTTTAAAATCGGAGCAATTTCCTCTTATTCGGTTAATGCCAACATTTCCCACGAGGAGCATGCCCATCTCGCCTTCGGTCTCAGCTTCAGCGCGAAGCAACCTTGCCAACATATCAATATCCTGTTTCCTGGATTTTACGACTGCCATTGGCTCACCTCTTTATATTTCTAGACTCATCATATTGTAGGTAAAGCGGATGTGTTACTCTGGCATTCAAATCCGAGGTAATAGCTTCTTTAATTTTTCATTAAAAGAATCCCAGTTCCCATTCGATTCAGTAACTCCCAATCCATACCTTTTTCATTCACTTTTCAATAACACTTGTCACATGTATACCCGTAAACACCTTAGCATATGAAAATGTAATCAAACGTTTGAAGATTGATTTTTATCTTCTTCAATATGTCGTAATTTATCTCTCTCCAATGCTTCCGCTAATAAATCGCGTTTTGGTATCTTGCTGTTAATATGCAATAGTAGCCCTGCATTTAACAGGAGTAAAATGAAAATAAGAATTAACATTACCCACCATTCCCTTTTCGTGTAACTATCTTTATTTCAACAAAAACAGCAGCCGAAATTACATGACGGCTGCTGTCGTGTTGTTGTGAATGAATGTCCCCTTAGCGATTGAGCCCATAAGTTTAGAAACTTTTGTTAGAATTCTTTTCCACTATCTTTCTCAAATGAATGATCTCATCTCTAAGCGATATAGTTTCTTTTTCAACTTCATCAACAAACTTTAATAAAGTAATACCAATTGCTGTTAGAATGACACCCACTAATGGGAATACAACCCTCTTTGCTGTTAACGACATAAACACGCTATCTGGGGTTTCGGACGAGTATGAATGAGGAAAGTATTGCCATATCCCGAAAATAATCAAAAAAATCCCTGCTAGAATCATTACATACAAAATCTTTCTCGTAGTGTTGTAATACATGGTTGTCCCCCAGTGTCAATAAAGGTTGGGTGAGTAGAGGCGGCTTCTTCTACCACTAAGATTAATACCTGTTGAAGTAGTCAATTCGTCGAATTGCATTCATCATTTGTTGTTTATTCTCTTTAAAATTACGTCTATAATTTCAGTTGTCTTCAAGTGATCCGTAATTATATGCTCTTTATAAATATCCTTCTTAAAAGCTTCGACACATTCAGCCGTCCTTTGGAATGACCATCCTCCAACTGTATCGCCACGCTTGACTAACCTGTTATAAATGGTGTCCTCTGAAGCTATTAAACAAAAATGATACAGTTCTTCATCCAATTTTTTAAATCCATTGTAAATGTAATTGAAATTTTCCTCTTTAAATAAGGTCATGGGTACAATTAAGTGTTTTTGATACTTTTGTTTTACCTCACCCGCCACCTTTACGGTCAAGATTTTCCAAAGTTCAATGTCCTGGAAATCATCAGTTTGTTCATGGATATGCCTTACTTCCTCAGGTATTATCTTTCTAATCATTAGTCCAATTTCTTCAGGATCAAATATTATGCTGTTCGCAACTAATGTTTGCAGCATTTGGGCAGTGGAAGTCTTACCCGAACCAAAAGCCCCATTTATCATGATAATCACGCAATCACACCCCTGCTATTATTCAACTGAGTGGCTGTCTTAACTCTTCTGTCATTTGCTCAACTAATTCCGGGATCTTTCTTGATAATTTCGCCATAGGAACGGTCTTGCCCTTTAATTCCATTAAAATAGCGGCTGCTGGTTATTAAAACAAAAAAACAGCTACCGACTGTTTGTCGGCAGCTGTCTTGTTGGTAAGCTTAAATTTCTTCGTAATAACTGTCCGGTTAAGTTACGGCTGAGCGCTAGTCATTCACTATAATTGGGACGAGCCCGGCGGCATACCGCACAGCCTCTCCAGCCTTTGGCAAATCTCGTGCTGCCATGTAACATCCCCGGCCATGGACGCGGCCAGCGATAGATTGTACAAATTGGCGATTTGTCTAATATGCATAGCATTGACCGCCAGACAGTGCTCGAAGTCTGCTTGCTCTTCACTGGTCAGATGCCGGCCCCCGCGAATGATCCACAACTCCGCAAGCCGTTCATGTATCGGCAAAATGGTCACGTCTTGCGCCTCCCCTCTATCGTCTCACACTATTAGCCAGTATGACCAAAAAAGGCCTTTCTATTTCTCAATAAACCAAACAACCTTAGTCCGGCGAACTGCCGAGCTAAGATTGTTTTTCAATTCTATACTATACTTACTACGCTCCGTTAGAGTCTTAATCTAATGGTTTATTTCTTGCCAATCAAAATTTTAAAGTCCATAGTGACTTGTTTCAGATTCATCTGTCGAATTTTTTCTATGCGCTCCTTGGAAGTCCCCCAGGATAATGGCGTCATACCAAGCAAAGGTTCGATTAAGGGTTCACTCAGATTTGCTTGATATCGAATGCTTTCAACATCTAATAACTTAAAGTGTTCGTTAAAATGACTAGTTGTAAGTGAATTTGAATAAACCTGTTTTTCTGATCCCTTGTAAAAGATTTCTCTTAATTCTATTAGATAATCCTGTTCAGGGACGATTTTAATCATCAAACCATCATCTGTAATTAATCTCTGGAATTCTGAATAGTTTGCCGGCGAAAGAATGTTTAAAATGAATTGGAATTGCTGACTATTAAATGGACAGTTTGCAATGTCCGCGACACACCAAATCGCATTTGGATATTCAGCTGCAGCAAAACTAATTCCCTCTTTTGAAATATCGATCCCTACAGCCAATAGTGGGTTATTTTTTTTCTGATTTATTTCTTTCTTTATGTTATTTAAGTGAGTGCCTTCTCCACAACCTGCATCCAGTATGCTCACAGGCTCATTGCTCGGGAGTTGACTCGTTATAATTTCACTTACCGCAGCATGTAAGGGATTAAATAAACCGCCTTTGCTGATTTCCCTTCTGTATTCGAAAATTTTTTTATCGTATTTTGCATGACTTGCTCGAGACAATAGGTTTATATATCCTTGCTTTGCTATATCAAAACAGTGCTGACTGCCGCAAACTAAACTTTGCAAATTGACCATTTGCATCTGACTTTTACATAATGGACATATAAAAATCTCCTGAAAACTTTCGATTTTGCCAGCACTCATCAACTTTTTGCTTTTTTTCAACACAAAGAGCACCCTTTCATTCGTATTAGGTGAACGAAAAAGGCACAGCCAAATAAACCCAAGCCATTATGTTTAAAAAGCCGGGTTATGTGAGCTGCACCTTACGTTACCTTAAACGAATGAATTTGATGATCATATTTAACTCTCCCTAATTAAATTACATTAAAACACTCTTATATTAGCATGATTCTCCTGTATGAGAAACCGTATTAAACGGCCCACATTGTCACATGACTTTAACAATAAAGCATCCGATGCCTATTATGCACCGGATGCTTTATTTATCATCTTATTTCGCTTTATGATTATAATCCAACAAATGCAGCACCATGGTGACCGCTTCTGCACGAGTAGCCGTTGCCTCGGGTATAAATCGGTTATTCCCTCGGCCTTTGACAATCCCGGCATCATAAGCTGCCGCAACGTAAGACTTTGCCCATGCCGGGATAAGACGATCATCTGCAAAGTCGGTTGAAGCATGAGTTGACTGCTCACTAAGCGTACGCATAAGCATTGCTGTCATTTCAATCCGGCTTATTAACGCATTAGGGAGGAAGCTGCCATCCTTATAACCTTTGATCATTCCCTTCCGATAAGCAATATCTACGGCATTAACTGCAAATGGTGCAATCTCCGCTTGATCCGAAAATGTATGGCTGCCGAGGCTCCCAGCGTAGCAGCGGTACAATCCGTGTCATATCCGCAGTTAACCGCTTTCAAAATGGCGTCTCCAAAATCCTCGCCGTATAGCCAGCCAAGGATGGTAAAAGCGATATTTTGCGGGGCATCGGTAAAATTGTCACTGCCATGATGCTCAAGTACGAGTGCACGCGCCTCAAGCCAATCCTTGCCTTCCTTATGCCAGCTGATGAGGTCCTTTACAGCCAGCGCTGTACGGCAGTTAGCAGGAATATAGCTAAGGCCAATCTGAATGAGAGTATCCCGGTCGCTTTCAGCAAAAGCGGCACTTTCGATCGCGGCAAAGAACATTTCTCCATAAACGCCTTCCCCGCCAGCATGGTCGAGGATCGCGTCCTGATAGGCATAATGGGCAGCAATATTAGGAGCGCAAGGGGCAACCATCGCCCATAACTCAGATCGGATCGGGGAGCCCATGCAATCCACAAAAGGATTATTAAACGATCCCGAGACCGGAGGAATTAATCCTCTGCGGAGATTGGTCAGGGCGTAGCCGTATTCGTCATATGGGAAAAACACATGCTCCAGCCATTCCTGGCCAAGCTCCTTCGCAGTCATTCTGGCCCCGTGACGTTCCAGCGCATGCAAAGCTACTAATTGCAGATCCAGATCATCGTTTGCGAGCGGCAAATTTTTAAGCTCCGGATAGAAGTCGAGCTTTAATACTTCCATCTCCCCTTCAACCGGTCCGCCTAGCGTTCCTCCAATGTTTTTTCCCATCCAGCCGCCGTACACTTTCTTATAGAACTCATCCTCATTTAATACGCTTCTGCTCATCCCGGTCCCTCCAGTTGTGGAATACCAATCTGAATCATTCTTCTTCAATGTACCATAGTTGAGAGTTTGATAGGCTTTAAGCAGGAAATAAAAAGACGCCCGGCATGGACGTCTTCTCTCTATTATTAAGTAGCTGCGCTGTTCGCAGCCTTCTGAATTGCATGCATTCCGATGATAACGGCGATAAGCTCATAAGAATCCAGAAATTCGCATTGATTATCGAGCACAAAAGCTCCGGACGAAAACCAGCCATTCACTTGCTTAAACTGGGCGACAACAATTTCCGATTCGTCTACAATATCATAGTCCTTCGAGAAGGCCGGAGATATAATCTCATAATCCCCTCGTCCTATGGTTTCATAGGTATACTTTTTCGAGAAGAACGACAGCCTGCTTCTAAGCCTTCCCAGCTGCTCCCCGTCCGCACCGTTGACCTCCCATTTGCCCGAGAAGAAAGGAAATCTACCGTTATACAGCAGCTCTCCATTCGCCCCATAGATGTCAATGGCAGAACCAAACGCGCTTCTCAAATCCAAATGTCCAACCTTTTGTTCCTGCCCATCCAAAATCTCCGTCAATCCGGCGTTCCAGAAGTTTTCCCGAAAATATAATTGCAATTTAGCCGCCCCTTTCATGTGCCCTGCCAAGGAATCAACGATCTTTCTGAAAAGAAGCTATAATCCTACACCATATTCCTTTTAATGCTAAATTAAACGTTGGTACAAGCCAAAATGTTTCATCTTTCTCGCAATAAAAAGATGACACCAGCAGGTGGGCGTCATTGTCTAATCTATTATCTATTTTTGCAATACCATATGAATATAGCAGGAAAAGAATGTGGACTTGTACCTACTAAATCTTTCATCAAACAAAAAAATATTTTATGCCTTTTGCCAGCTAAACCCCATCACTTGCAGCTGGATAGAGCGGCGCTAAAGCGGCTTCAATCTTATCGGCCACCAGCGTGTAAAACTCTGGGATATTGGGGTTGGATGAGCTTTGAATTTCTTCAAAGGTTCGGATATATAATCCTGAAGCACCCGCTGCCGACAGAATGTCGCCAAGGGTCCAGCTGCAGGCCAGCACCTTGCCTAAACCTTTTCTCTCCTCTTCCGGCAGCAGCTTAGCGAATGCAACATCGCCTTCTTTGACACGCCTGTCAAAGTAATTGCCGCTAGGCTCCGGCAGATTATAAGTATTCGCCCATGCCCTTGCAAAAGGATGAAAATCGGTCAGCAGAAACCGTCCGTTCGGACGCAATCGGCGGCGGACAACATCAAGAGCATAACGCTGATTCTCTGCGGATAAATCCACAACCGTAACCTCTGCCCCAAGCATAGCCAGCGCGATCGCTTTCCTCCCGTGAGAACCAAGCAGATTGAGAACCCGCTTCCCTGCCGGATCTCCTATGTATTTCAACCAATACCGCAAATGATGAACGCCTGTCTGCCTTAATGTCTCGGCTAATTCTGCAGGAGAACCGTATTGCCGTACCCATGCTTCGTATGCTTTTGTTTCCCAAGCGATTTTGTTTGCCTTTACTAACTTTTCCTGTACCAGCTCCACCGCCCTTTCCAGATATAACCAAACCTATTATAAGCGACGTTTCTGTTTCCAAAAAGAAAAAAATCCGCACTTCGCGGATTTCCGTCTGTCTGAGACTACTAGGCTAAAATTTACGCTTGCTTATCTCTTCTGCCGCTCTCTCCTGCGTAAAGATATCCTCCGGCGGAACCATGCGCTTCGGCAAGGTTCGGCCGGCCATGATTTCCTTAGCCGTCTGCATTAGCTGCGGACCTAGCAGCGGATTACATTCGACAACCGCGTTCAGCTTGCCTGCCGCAAGCTGCTGCAGAGCCTTGCGGGAGCCGTCGACCGATATGACAATGATGTCGATACCAGGTCTGAGACCTGCCTCTTCAATCGATTCAATCGCACCAAGAGCCATATCGTCATTATGAGCGAATAACACCTGTGGACGCTCCTTTGCAGGGACGTCCAGGAAGGTGCGCATCACTTCCCTGCCCATCTCTTCCGTAAAATCGGCAGGGGCGCTTTGTGTAATGACCATATCCTCTCTTGCCGCAATAATGCTTCGGAAGCCTTCCCCCCTCTGAATGGAAGGAGTAGAGCCCTTCGTTCCCTGCAGCTCGGCAATCCGGATCGGGCCTGGCTGGTTGCGCATCCGGTCGATCAAATATTTGCCTGCCTTGACGCCCTCTTCATACAAGTTAGAGCCAATGGTTGTCACAAAGAGGGACGTGTCCTTCACATTAACCGAACGATCCAGAATAACCGCCGGAATCCCGGCTTGCTTGATCTCGAGAAGAATATCCTCCCAGCCGGATTCCACAACCGGGGCAATCGCAATGACATCGACTTTCATTTGAATAAAAGAACGGATCGCTTCGAATTGCTTGGTTTGGGACTGCTCTGCATTTTCGATTATTAAGTGAATACCGGATTCGGCTGCCGCATCCTGTACTGAAGCCGTATTCGCCAGACGCCAGGCACTCTCGCTTCCCAATTGGGAGAATCCAAGGGTAATGGGCTTCTCCGGATTTACCGATGATGCGGAGCTTTTAAGCCATTCGCTAATGGCCGGAGGCGCTTCGCTGTCAATCGATGGTGCGGGGACCGAGCCTTCCTCACGGGATGTGCAGCCTTGGAGCATAAGTAGAACAATTAGACCAAATACAAGATAGATTAGCCGTTTCATGCCCGCCCCCTTGGAATTACCCCTTATGTCTTCAGTGTTATGCGCCTTTCACTGAGCAATCTCTGGAATAGGATAAAGACAAACAATAATAAGCCGATCACAATTTTGGTCCACCAGGAGCTAAGTGTTCCTTCAAAGCTAATTATAGTTTGGATAACCCCCTGTATCAATACGCCTATGAAGGTACCAGCGATGTATCCGACGCCGCCGGTAAGCAAGGTTCCGCCGATGACAACCGCGGCAATCGTATCGAGCTCCAGTCCCATCGCATGAAGACCATACCCGGACAACATATAGAAGGTAAACACCACCCCGGCCAGTGCCGAGCAGAAGCCGCTAAACGCATAGACCAGAATTTTGGTTCTGGCAACCGGCAAGCCCATCAGCAAAGCAGACTGCTCGCTGCCTCCAATCGCATAGACATTGCGCCCGAATCTCGTATAATGGGCCAGAAAGATTGCAGCTAGCACAAGGGCTAATGCAATAATGACATTGATAGAAATATTGCCCCCCGGGAGAATTACCTTCGTTTGTGCCACCTTCGTAAAAAAGCCATTCGTCACCGTAATCGTATTAATGCTGATGATATAACAGACTCCTCTGGCGAGGAACATCCCGGCAAGCGTAACGATAAACGGCTGAATTTTGAAATAATGAATAATAGCGCCCATTAAGGTCCCAAACAATGACCCCAGGATAAGGACCATCGGTATGACAACGGCTGGCGACCAGCCTTGCTGTTCAACCAGGCTTGCGCATAACATCGTCGTTAGTGCGATAACGGATCCTACTGACAAATCGATTCCTCCGGAAATGATGACAAAGGTCATCCCTACGGCGGTGATGATGAGGAAAGAGTTATCGATCAGCAGATTATACAGTACCTGCGCGGAGAAAAATCCGGTATAACGGAATGACCCTGCGGCAAACATGGCTGCAAGCAGGCCAAAGGTAACGAGAATCGGAATATATTTGCGGTTAAGCATGGCGGGTAACCTCCTGTTCGGCCGGATAATTCCTTTTTTTCCAACGGGTTATAAGCGTCTTCCGGAAAGCCTCGGATTGAATGAGACAAACGGCGAGCACAACAAATGCTTTGACGACAAGCGTAATTTCGGGAGGAACGCCAATCATGTAGATCGTTGTGGTCAACGTCTGAATGATTAAGGCGCCAATAACCGTTCCCATCAAATAAAACCTGCCTCCGTTCAGCGAAGTACCTCCAATAACAACCGCCAAAATGGCGTCAAGCTCATACCATAAGCCGGCATTATTGCCGTCTGCACTGGAAACGTTCGAGCTTAGAATGAGGCCTGCAACTCCGGCGCATAATCCGCAGAAAATATAGACCGTCAGAATAACGGTTTTGGAACGAAGACCCGCGAGCCGGCTTGCCTCAGGATTGCTGCCGACCGATTCAATGAACAATCCGATAGCCGTCCTTCGTGTCAACAGAGAGGCAATCAGCAATGCGGCTGCAACGATAAAAATGGAAAACGGCAAGGCTGCAAGCGAACCCGCGCCGATATATTCATAATTCGAATTCGAAACGGTTATAATCTGTCCGCTTGTAATCAATTGCGCGATGCCGCGGCCGGCAACCATTAAAATAAGAGTCGCAATGATTGGCTGAATGCGAGTAATCGTTACGAGTGCGCCATTCCACATGCCAAGTACAACAGAGAGAATAATGGAAGCACCTACCGCTCCTATAACGAGCAGAAAGGAGCTTTGATCCGTGCCTTTGCTTATCGTTAGACAAGCCATCGCGCCTGATATGGCAACGATGGACCCGACCGAGAGGTCAATGCCTCCCGTTGCAATAACAAGCGTCATTCCGATCGATACAAGGATAAGCGGTGCACCGAAATTAAGAATATCAATAAGACTGCCATACAAATTTCCTCCGCGGATAACAAGAGAGAAAAAATCCGGAGAATAGATCAGGTTAAATAATAGTAGTGCGCCAAGCACGGTTACCGGCCAGAACAAATGATGCCTGTACAATTTGCCTCCCATTGCCTTATCCTCCTGCCATCGCTTGCATAATTTCCTTCTGGTTAATCTCGCTGCTGCTCAATTCCTTCACTTTCATCCGGTCTCGCAATACGGCTACGCGGTCACTGACGCGAATCACTTCTTCCATCTCGGAAGAGATAAAGAGAACCGACATTCCTTGTTTCGCCAGGGATAGAACAAGCTTCTGGATTTCCGCTTTGGCACCAATGTCAATCCCTCTGGTTGGTTCATCCAGTATGAGCAGATCCGGCTCCGTCAGCAGCCAGCGGGCAAGCAATACCTTCTGCTGATTGCCGCCGCTGAGGTTCTTGATTAAGTGTTCGGGATTCGGCGGATTAATGTTCAGCATCTTGATATATTGTTCGGCAATCTCATCCTGCTTTTTGCGCGACAGCGGTCTCGACCAGCCTTTGGTTGCCTGCAGGGCCAGTATAATATTTTCCCGGACCGTAAGATCATCGATAATGCCCTCCGTCTTCCGGTTCTCTGAGCAAAAGGCAATGCCAAGGTCTATCGCATTTCTGGGCGATTTCACCGTACTGCCGGAATCCGCTACAAGCAGCTTCCCTTCATCCGGCCGGTCTACACCAAAGAGCAATCTGGCTATTTCCGTCCTTCCCGAGCCCAAGAGGCCTGCTAAACCAACAACCTCACCCTTGCGGATCTCCAGATCAAACGGTTTGATCGCGCCTTTGCGTCCCAGAGCAGATGCGTTAATCATCATCGTACCGGCCGCTTCGCCTGCTTCCTCGGACAGCTTCGGCAGTTCTTCGAGCAGCTTCAGATCCTTGCCGATCATCTTCAATACAAGCTCAATGCGCGGCAGCTCGGCAGCCATGTACTCCCCTTCCAGTTCTCCGTTACGAAGCACGGTGATCCGGTCCGACATTTCATAGACCTGATCGAGGAAGTGGGTAACGAACAGAATCGCCAGTCCGTCGCTTTTTAATTTTCGCATGATGCCAAATAGCTGCTGGACCTCATTTTGGTCCAGACTGGAGGTTGGTTCATCGAGAATAAGCACTTTGGCAGAAATGCTGAGAGCCCGCGCAATGGCAATCAACTGCTGGATAGCGACGGAATAGGCGTGAAGCGGCAGCGTCACATCAATCGACAGGTTTAACCGTTCCTTCAAGAGCTGCTTCGCATCCTCGTTCATCTTCTTCCATTGAATCCTGCCAAACCTCCGAGGCTCTCTGCCTATGAAGACATTCTCGGCCACCGTCAGATTGGGACATAGATTCACTTCCTGATAAACGGTACTTATCCCGGCTTTCTGCGCCTCTAGCGGACCTGCGATCGTTACAGTCCGATCATCGATTCTTACCGTTCCTTCATCGATGGAATATACCCCGGTCAACACCTTAATCAAGGTAGATTTGCCTGCTCCATTCTCTCCCATAAGCGCATGGACTTCACCGGGGAACAGCCTGAAATCCACGTTGGACAAAGCCTTAACGCCAGGGAATCGTTTCGTAATTCCCGTCATTTGCAATAGCGGTGTATGCATATATCCGTCTCCTTTCCAAGCGAAAAAGCCGCCAAGCGGCAATCTGGTGCTCCAGGCGGCTTTTCGTACTATTCTTAGAACATTAGTACTGACGGCTTGGCAAAGCTTCCTTCGCCTGCTCCGAAGTAAAGGTTGATTCTTTCGTAACGATACGCGCATCAATTTCTTTGCCGTCTACAACGGCTTGAACGGCTTCCATAAGCTGTGGTCCAAGCAGCGGGTTGCATTCCACGATAAAGTTGATCTTGCCGTCTGCTGCTGCCTGCATGCCGTCTTTAACCGCATCGACTGAAATAATAATGATGTCTTTGCCCGGCACAAGACCAGCCGCTTCGATCGCTTGAATCGCGCCTAATGCCATATCATCGTTGTGGGCATACAGAACGTCGATATCTTTATGCGCCTTCAGGAAAGCTTGCATAACCTCTTTGCCTTTGGCACGTGTAAAGTCACCGGTCTGGGAAGCAATAATTTTGAGCTTGGGATTGGAGCCGATCATTTCCTGGAAGCCCGCTTTGCGGTCATTCGCCGGAGCAGAGCCCGTTGTCCCTTGCAGCTCTACGATATTGACATCTTCCTGCGTATCTTTATATTGATCCAGCAGCCATTGGCCGGCTTTCTTGCCTTCTTCAACAAAGTCCGAACCGATAAACGTCTTGTACAGCGACGTATCTGCCGAATCCACCGCGCGGTCTGTCAGGATAACCGGAATGCCGGCGTCCTTTGCTTCTTTCAGTACCGTATCCCAACCGGATTCTACAACCGGAGAGAAAGCGATCACGTCGACCTTTTGCTGGATGAAGGAACGGATGGCTTTAATCTGATTTTCCTGTTTCTGCTGCGCGTCGGAGAACTTCAGATCAAAGCCCACCTCTTTTGCCGTATCCTGAATCGACTTCGTATTAGCCGTACGCCAGCCGCTCTCTGCCCCTACCTGCGAAAAGCCAAGCGTAATCTTCTTGTCTCCTGCACCCGTACTGCCCGTATCCTCCTGCGCCGCAGCTGTCTCGGCCGGCTTATTGGTGGCATTCGCCGTATTGTTCGCGTTATTGCCTCCATTACCTCCGCCGCATGCGGTTACAATAGACATCATGACAGCAAGCGTTACAGCAAGTCCCCATCTTTTCTTTAGCTTCATCTGGTTAATCCTCCCTTAAGTTCACCATGTTTGGCGTGCCTTAAGTATAGATCCGGAGCTTAAAGGGAGAATATGGAATCCGTTTCGAGTTTGATTTAATAATTTTGGTATCTTACTCGGACCTTCAACGTAAAGTGTAATTTTTTTGGCAAAAGGTGCACTATGCCGCGAATCTCTTAAAAGCGCTAAAAATCATGCTATAATGAGAAAACTTCTATCGAGGCCACTCTTGCCTTAAAAATTTTCAAGTTCTATTGTGGTGGAACAAATTTCATCTTAATTGGAGAGAACAACCAATGAAGCTCATCAAGTGGATTACTTCGAGCCTCCGGGCCAAATTGCTGAGCATGTTTATTATTCTTACTGCCGTTCCTTTACTGCTCGTTGGACTCATCTCCTATCAGAAATCGTACAATACCGTCTCCGATCACAGTAAAGCCTCGACCCAGCTGGCCGCGGACCAATTAGCGCGCAATATGGATAATCTGTTCGGGGATACCGAGAGGATCTTGGAAATGGGGAAGGATCCGCAGGTACTGCAATTCCTCTATTCGCAATCCGAGACGTATCAGGAAGCCAAGTCGATCCTTCAGACGTTCAAGTTCTACCGGGAAACCTATCAGTACGACAAAGTATTAAACATATCGATGGTGAACTTTTACGGAAAAGGCATCAGCGAACGGAAAGGCGTTTTCCAATTAGACCGTAACCCGCTGCGAAATCCGTATTTTCAATATTTAACGCAATACCCGGATGCCGTCTTGCGAATTCCCGAGTCCGCTTCCTCCGATCATAACCGTCTCGACGGATTTACTTATCCGAATCAGAATGCGTTATCGATTGTCGCGGCAATTAAACAGCGAATTACGCATGAAGTTATCGGCTTTATAGTTATTGACCTTAACGAAGCGATGATTGATGATTTTCTGGCGAATACCGTTATCGGCAAAACCGGCTTCTTCTATATTAATGACCAATACGGAACCACCGTCTTCCAGCCTCAGTCCCCCAAGGCCTCGCACAACATTCTGGAACAGATCGCGCAGGAACCGATGACGGCAGCAAGTGACAGCTATGTTCTCCCAACCAAATCCAAGCCTCAATTCATTGTATACAGCACGTCGCAAATTACCGGATGGAAAATTGTCGGTGTCGTGCCGTTTCAAGAGATTATCGCAGAGGCCAACAGCATTCGGCAGCTGATTATCGTCAGCGTTGTGCTTAGCGCGATCTTTGCTTTAACGCTTTATTTCTTCCTGACTAACCGCCTTACTCTACCGATTCAAATCCTGATGAACAAGATGCGCAAAGCCTCAAGCGGTTACCTGGATGCGAAGGTGACGCCAACCGGGACGGATGAGATTGCGGATCTTGGCAACAGCTTTAACCGGATGATTGAAGAGATCAAGAGTCTGATGAATAAGAACAGACGGGAGCAGGAACAGAAGCAAATGGCGGAGCTGCGAACCCTTCAAGCCCAGATTAACCCCCATTTTCTGTACAACACTTTGGACTCGATTATTTGGATGGCTGAAGCGGAGAAAAAAGAAAGCGTTATCAAACTTGTCAAAGCCTTATCCCGGTTCTTCCGCTTAAGCTTGAACAAGGGCCGAGACTGGATTTCAATTAAGACGGAGCTGGAGCATGCGCATAATTATCTGGTCATCCAGCAGATGAGATATCATGATATTTTGCAATATGAGATAGAGGTTGATCCCGAGCTTCAAGTCTACCCGATTCTGAAGATGAGTCTGCAGCCTTTAGTGGAAAATGCGATCTATCACGGAATTAAAAACAAGCGCGGCCAAGGATTGATCAGAATTAGCGGGCATGTCGAAGATAGAGATCTAATCCTGACGGTGGAAGACAACGGAATTGGCATGACGCCGGAGCGGCTGGCACAGCTGCAGGAGGAATTGGAGAAGCCGATCGACTCTCTGGCAGCCCAGCAGGATGATCAGGAAGGCGGCTTTGGCCTGCAAAATGTGCATCAGCGGATCAGATTGTATTTTGGCCAGCCCTACGGGGTTGAGATCTGCAGCATATATGGAGAAGGCAGCAAAATATCGGTTCGTATTCCAAAAAAATAAGGATGGTCATAACGATGAAAAAAGTGATGATCGTTGACGATGAAATATTAATCCGCGAAAATATCCGGAGCTGCGTGGATTGGACGAAGGAAGGCTTTATCTACTGTGGAGACGCGCCAGACGGAGAAATCGCATTGCCTCTAATTGAGGAGCATAAGCCTGATATCTTGATTACGGATATTAAAATGCCCTTTATGGACGGCCTCGAATTAACCGCCATTGTCCGCAAACAGATGCCCGACATGAAGGTTATTATCATGAGCGGGCATGATGAGTTCCGGTATGCCCAGAATGCGATACGGCTTGGTGTCGAGGATTACTGCCTGAAGCCGATAAGTGCATCCGAATTAATTGCGATCCTTCAAAAGGTCAGCAAAAAGATTGATGAGGAACAGAAACGGCAAAAAAGCCAGTCCATTACGAAAGAGCGGCTGCTGTCCGACCTATGCGGCGGATTAATCGGCACCTCGGAAGCGATCGAATCGGCCAAAGAGCTGTCCATTCCCCTCACCTCCCGTTTCTATGCGGCTGCCATTCTGGATATCAGACTAGCTGAATCTTCGGACCTGACGCTCCTGAACGGGATCAGGAATGAAATCGACAGACAGCTTGAACAGCCGATCGAATGCTTATCTTATTATCGCAGCAGGTCGGAGCTCGTCTGTATCTTCAAGAGCCATTCCGCAGAAGAGATGGCCCAACTGCTTCAATCCTTTAATCCCCGGATCCGTACAGAGCTGGAACGTCAGTTCGGCTGTGAAATTTACACGGGTATCGGCAGTATACAGGAGAGGATTCAAGGCATCCACTTCTCCTACCTGGAAGCGGAAGAAGATAAATATATCAGCCGGCTGACCCAGCTCAATCAAGCATCCCTGCACGATATCCACGAGCCTATGGACGTTGTGCTCGACCGCAGTATATTTTTCGAGTTTGTGAAGATTGGCGTTCCATCGCAGCGGGATTCCTTCGTCCGCGAATTTGCAGGCTCGCTGAAGTCCCTGCCGTTTATGTCCTCGTACAGCTTTTACCTGTTAAATGATCTAACCCTGGAGGCGCTCCGCGCTGCGAAGCAGTCCTTCCGTACCGGCGCGGATCCCGGCTGCAGTATCGCCCGGCTTCAGCAAGAGATCAAAAAGATTTCTACCTGGGAGGATTGCTGCCATTATTTAAGCAGTCTGCTGAATGAGCTGTGGCAGTGGCGGGCGGAATCATCGGATAAATACGGTGACGTCATCAAACAAGTGAAGGAGTATATTGTAAGCCATTATAATAATGAGCAGTTATCACTCAAAATCATTGCGAATCATGTGAGGATCAGCCCCAGCCATCTAAGCAAGGTGTTCAGTCAGGAGACGGGACAGACGCTTACCGAGTATTTAACGCAGATACGGATTGGCAAGGCAATGGAGCTTCTTAAGACAACTCGCAGCAAATCATTCGAGATTGCCTTTGAGGTCGGCTATAACGACCCCCATTACTTCTCGAACCTGTTCAAGAAGATGACGGGCATGACACCCAAGGAATACCGGAATCAAGGTACAAAGGATGAGACGGCATGATCCGAATGATTGGCATGTACATGATGATCACCATTTTATTATGTTCCTGTTCCAATAACGGGACGGATCAATCTGCAACGCTTAATCCCCCTTCGCCTAAAGGCAGCTTCACCAAGGATAAAACCTTTGGTATTATTTATCCGATGACTTACCCTACTTATGAACTCGTCACACTGGATGCGAACGAAGCAGCAGCCAGCCATAATGTAGCGTTAATCGTTAATGCGCCGGATGAGGCAAATACGGAACAGCAAATCCGAATCATGGAATCCATGATCAAGCAAGGTATTGACGGGATTGCCATCTCCCCCGTGGATTCCGCTGCTCTGGCTCCCGTCATCAATAAGGCGGAAACTGCAGGAATCCCGGTTGTCACCTTTGAATCGGATGCCCCGGGCAGCAAGCGGACTGCCTATATCGGAGCAGACAACTTCCTGACAGGCAGACAAAGCGCAATAACGGTGAGTCGGCTTCTCGGAAACAAAGGAATGATTATTGTAGAAAACGGCATGGAGGAAATGCTCGGCATGAAGCAGCGGTTGGAAGGCTTCCTGGATTATTTGAACCAGGAATCATCCATTGATGTTCTCGAGGTTCATCATAATAAAGGCAGCGAGGAGCAAGCGATGAGCGATATTGAAAGTATGATTGATGCCCATCCCCACTTTGATGCGATGGTGGGACTCGATTATATTTCGGCCTCCGCATCCACGCTCATCTGGAAAGCCAAGGGATTAAACCGGCTGGCTGTATCAATGGGGATTACAGCAACGAACCATGACGCGTTATTAAATGGCCAGCTAGCTGCCGTCATTTCTCAGAACGAAGCGGCATGGGGGCAAAGCATCGTCGAAACGCTGGTGCGGGCGAGTAATGGAGAGCATGTAGATTCGATAGTAAACATGGGCATTACCGAGCTTAATTCCGCTCTGATGAAATAAGTGTCCGCAAACAAATGGCGAACTCCTCTGGGAGTTCGCCATTACAGGTTATACCGTATTCAATCTATACAGAGCGGCACCATGAGGCGGAATAACGGTGGATAGAGTAGTGGAAATTGAACTTATCGTATCCCCGCTCCACAAATTCTTCACACTCGCTTCACCGTCCATACCCAGATCGCTGAAGGATACGGATACCTCAGCAGCCTCTTCACCGGTATTAAACAAGGCAACGTAACGCTCTCCGTTGTTTCCTTCCGCCATCCAAACCACTCGATCACCGATACGCGATACTTGCCGTGCGCCAAAGCTGGTTCGGTGCATATGAAGGACATCCCAGTTCGTTAACAAGGATAACGTCCACTCGTCATTATCACGCATCTCGCCGCCCATCATAAGCGGAGAACGGAAGATCGACCACAAGGTCATCATCGTCAGCTGCTCGTCGCGTGTAAAGTTCGTCATTCTGTCCGGATGCGAACAGCGGACGCCGATCCGGCCAAGCGGAAGCATATCACAATCCGGCCAATTGCCTGGCTTCGGGCGGCCTTCCCATGTTTTGCAACGGTCGAACATATCAAGCAAGAGCGGCCAGCGGTCCCAGAAATCATCCGTCATCCGCCATAGATTAGCGTTTTCTTCCAGGAAGTCGGCATGCTTGACTGGTGCAGGCCCTGGAGACAAGCTGAGAACGATCGGCCGTCCAACATGGTCAATCGCTTTGCGGATCAGCTCGATCTCGCCGAGATGCGCCCCGCCATGCAGCCAGGAATCTGCGATGTCATCCACTTTTATGTAATCGACACCCCACTCGGCGTACATTTCGAAGAGCGAGTTATAATACTCTTGCGCGCCTTTCTTGGAGGCATCTACCCCATACATATCTGTGTTCCAGCCGCAGAAGGAGCAGGTATGCGCAATGTCGCGGGCAGTAACCGAGGTTCCTTTAATTAGGGTGTTATCATGAACAGCCTGGCGCGGTATGCCACGCATAATGTGAATCCCGAATTTTAATCCAAGGCTATGTACATAATCAGCAAGCGGCTTGAAGCCTTTCCCGTCTGCAGCAGACGGGAAACGGTTCACGGCAGGAATTAACCGCGAATAGTTATCCATCTCCAATCTGACGAACGGACGGTATAGATCCGATACGGCTCCCGGCTCGTACCATTGTATATCAACGACAACATATTCCCAGCCAAATGCCTTCAGATGCTCAGCCATATATTCCGCGTTTCCGCGCACTTCATCTTCTCTTACGGTTGCACCGTAACAATCCCAGCTGTTCCAACCAAGCGGTGGTGTTGGGGCAAATTCATGATGCTTCATAGAGACCCTCCTGCATTTCAAGAAATTATAGGAATGAATTGCTGCTACATCCCTATCATAATTCCATTCAGAATCAGGTATCTACAGTAATCTAGTTTCAAGCATAGTAAAATATTGCTCTCGTTCATTAATCAAAATATACACGGTTATAGATAAGCTGCCCTTCTCCCAGACGAAAGTTTCCCGGCGTCTCCCCCGTAATTTTGCGGAACCACTTGATAAAATAACTGCCGCCGGAATAACCGACCTGCTCCGCAATCCGTTCAATACTCCAGTCAGTTTCCTTCAGCAGGCGTATCGCCTCCTTAATCCGGATCTGATTCAAATAATCGTTGGGCGACATGCCCACCGTCTTCGAGAATACACGGAGCAGATGATACTTGGACATCTCAAGCTGATCGGCCAGTTGATCGAGACTAATCATATGCTCAAAGTGGGCTTCGATATATGATATTGCCTCTTTCACCTTAGGCGGCCATTCGCTTGTATCATCCTGAGGAGCCAATGCGAACCGGCACAGCTCGGAGACAAATTGATACACATAGGAGGATGCGGTATACGGCTCCTTGATTCTTCCTGCCTGGGCTTCTTCCCACATGCTCTGCAGCAGGCGAATTGGCCGGCTTCCTGCCGGCAAATAGGGAGTCTCACCCAGCTGCTTCTTTACTTCCTCCCAATTCGGAAGTATAAGTGCCGGACGAAATAACAGAAAGATGAAAGACCAGTGCGTCCCGTCAGCAGGAAAATAATAACGGTGATCGCCAGGAATTTCCGTCAGAAAGGCTTGGCCCGCCTGGATCCGAAACTTCTCTTGGCCCTTCTCATAAATCCCTTCTCCATCAAGCGTATATTGAAATAACAACAGAGGTCCGTCCGATCGGGTCAATCCGTCCCATCTGTATTGCGGATCCGTTATCTTATCCCTTCCGATGGCAAACAGGTTGCATAAGGCTAATTGATCCGGCGTGGTGAAACGAAATCCAAAAGTCCCTGTCGCTGTAGTCGGGCCTGTATTCATATCCATTCCCTCGCTTCTTAGTATGCTATTTATTATCCAGCATAGCCCGGGATAGTCAATATGAAAGGCCATTCCATCTCATGCGGAATGGCCTTGTAAAAAAAAGAAATCTGGAGAGATCTCCAGATTTCCGTATCCTTCTATTGCTCCCTCCTGTTCAACTGACGAGCTGCAGCGAGAGCTTGTGTCCGGGATGAGACGCCAAGCTTGGCGTAAATCCTGGATAAATACACCTTAATCGTACCTTCCGTCAAAGCAAGCCTAGCCGCGATTTGCTTATTCGGGGCACCTTGTTCCAGTAGTTGAAGAATAAAACTTTCTTGCTCCGTTAATGGCTCAACTAACGATGGCACAGCTGCTTGTGATGGGATCTCCTCCTCGGGGAAGCATTCCAGCAGTTTGACTACATAAGCAGGCGATACCCCTTGCAAAGGGAATTGTCCAGTTTCACGCTGACGCTGCTCCGTATACGTGTGCAGCAGCTTCTTCATCAATGGCCCCTCATCTACAAAGCTGCGGATGTAGCCATTTGCCTCGCCGATGACCAGCGCTCCATGCAACAAATGAAGTGCCGCGCTGCGGTTGCCGCGCTGATATTCTGCCAGCGACTGTACAACGCTGATCTCTGTAAGCACGAGAAAGCAATGCTCTTGCTCGATAGCTGATTTGATCAACTCCAGCTGCCGCAGCGCTTCGGTTGTTTTCCCCTGAGCAGTCAGTATTCTTGCATATACCGTATATTCGGACCAGCGGTTAGATGCCGGCTGAATCCGGTCAGACAGACGCAGCTGTGAAATTTCGGCTTTAGCTTCAGCCAGATTGTGTTCTTTTAAATAGAGATGAGCACGACTTGCTCGCAAAGGATATATCCAATGGTATTCGCCTAGATGCTCCGCCATCTGTACGGCCTCATCTATTGCCTCGTGCGCTTTCTGAAATTGACCTGCGGCAGCATGAATACGGGCAAGCGTAATCCGGTTAGGCACAAACAAGCCGGCTGTTTGCCTTGCCCGGTCGGATTGCTCGATTTTGCGAACCAATTGCAGGCTGTCACTCTGCCTGTTCCATTCATAGTAACCTTCGGACAAGGCTTGCACGACATATAAGTTGATAAGTGACTGTCCCCACCCATGCTGCTCCAGCACGGATACGAACCGTTGCCCGATTCTTTCGGTATCGGCAGACAAAACTCCCTTTAATCCAAAAGCGGTCCGTCTTACAAGAGGCTCGATCACATTGTAATTGAAATTATAGAAGATCGGATCCTCCGGCAATACTCCTTGAAGCCGGTACCCGACAAACGTATCCCATTGCTCATAACGTCCGGTGTAGAAGAGCAGATTCGATTGGAGGAACAACATACCACCCTGCAGCGGCTCCAGCTCTGCTGCGTACTCTGGTTGTTCATATTTCCTTTCAAGCTTTTCAACGGTCTCCGCGGCAAAAAACATTTGACCCGTTAAGAAAAATACAAAAGCCTGATAAAGCATTACACTTGCTGTCATAGGGATATGTTCCGAAATTGCCTGTATGCGTTCGAGCAGCGAAGCGAGCTCTCCTTGTTTCAGCGCATCCGGGATATAGGATTCCAATCTTTCCGCTGCTTCGCCGTATCTTTCACTTGCTATCGCATGATCGATGGCTTTATCCAGCATACCCCTGGCAGCAAAGGCCAGACTTGCCGCATGATGATAATCCAGCCATAACAACCGGCTTTGGGATCTGAGGCGGTTCCTTAAGAAATCGGCAAACAGAGAATGATAACGGAACCAACCATTATGATCATCCAGCGGGATGACGAATAAGTTGAGAGCGCGCAGACGCTCCAGTAGAGCCCGGCTGTCTGTGCGGTTGAATGCCTGGTTACAAACCTCCGCATCCATCCGTTCGAAGACACTGCTCTGCAGCAGGAAGTCCGTCAGATCAGCGGGCAGCTTATCGAGCACCTCCTGAAATAAATAAGAGGATACCTTATCATTGCTTCCGTCAAAACCAAAGATGATCCTGTCAATATTCTGCTGGTCTTGGAGCGAAATAGAAGCCAGCTGAAGCCCCGCAACCCAGCCTTCTGTTCGTTCAAACAGCTTATGGGCATGCCTTTGCTCCAGATCAATTCCCGCTGATCTGCAAAACTCTTGCGTCTCTTCTTGGGTAAAGTGAAGCTGCTGCATTCCGATATCTGTCCGCTCGCCTCTTGCAAGCCATTTGGCTGCACCAAAAGAGATCTCTCCCCGGCTTGCAATAATGATCCGATGTTGTGGCGGCAAGTATTCAATAAAGTAAGATAAACTGTTATGGATATCGGCAATCTCAACTTGATGATAATCATCGAGCACAAGAGCAATTGGCTCTTGAACAGCCGCAAGCTCATTGAGTAGCGTATCCATTACAGCATTTATTGTATTGCCGGCAACCATTGCCGAAATAACCGAGAGCGATTCTGTTAATGCAGGCGTCCCCGCTACCATGTAAGCATTCACCACATAGCGCCAGAATCGCGCGGCATCATTGTCTCTTTCATCCAGGGATACCCATGCGGTATGTATACAAGCCAGTTGTGCCCATTGCGCAATAAGCGTTGATTTGCCGGAGCCCGCGGGAGCGCAAACCGTGATCATGCGACCCTTCAAACCGTGCTCCAGGGACTCCAGAAGCCTCTCCCGGACAACCAGATTTTCCTTCACGACAGGAAGCCGTATTTTTGTTTTCAATAGGATAGGTTCAGAGAATAACATACGAACTCCTTCTAATAGGACATATTACCTCTATTATACCGAAACTTCGACATTTTTTGCTGAAAAATTAACTTTCGTTAATCGTATTTCAGTCCCGGAAAAACTATAATCTCCATACCAAATTAGTAGGAGGATTAGATCTTCTTCCGAGGTTGCATCACTTGGGATCATTAAAGGTGATGAGAAAGGTAATTTCCGGCCGCAGGATACGGCCACCCGCGCAGAGATGGCAACAATGCTGCTGCGCATGCTGCAATATTTGGACTTTATCTAAACCCATAACAAAAGGCGCCTGTTCAATGAACAGACGCCTTTTGTTTGCGTAGATATGTGCCAGACAAATAAATTACGCTGAAAAACAGCTAAGAAAAACCATTGCCAATCTTGGCAATGGTTTTTCTATCAAACAAGATTATTAATGATGACTGAAATCGATTATCCGAAGCAGCAGTACCGCTGCTTCCGCACGTGTTGCTTGGCCTGAAGGTTCGAACTTGCCGTCTCCTCTACCTTGCAAGATACCTGCCTGCTGTAAGGCCGCTACATAACCGGCTGCCCACGCAGGAATGTCCGAAGCATCGGAGAATAACTCTTTTACCTTCTCCGGCTCTAGAGGCTTAATTCCCGCCGCTTTGGCCAGCATCGTTACCAGTTCGGCTCTCCTTACTTGCTCGTTTGGCCGGAATGAACCGTCTGCGTAACCATTTACAATTCCGAAATCCTTCGCTCTGGCTATGGCTTGAGCCGCCCACACTGGAATATTGCCATCATCGGAGAATTCCGATTCTGATCCGGCAGGAGCTGCCTTGTCTATCACCGCATTCATAAGCATCGTGACAAATTCTGCCCGTGAGACATGTCCCTCCGGCCGGAACGTACCATCATTAAATCCATGGACCACCCCGCAGCCGTATGCGTCCCTGACTGTCTCCTCCGCCCAATGTCCCGTCATATCGGCAAAAGCAGAGGTGCTTTTTTCTGCCGGCTTACAAGCGACCAGCTCAACCGGGCTTGCTTCCTCTGGTTCCTCCGGCTCTTCCGGTTCAACTTGAGGTGGACTAACCGGATTATATCTCGTAATTGTCACGGTATAAGTCTGGATTGTTGTCCCGTCTTGAGCAGTAACACGAATCGTAATGATTTGGGTTCCGACGGACAAATCGATTAACTCCTCCAGCGGCTCGCCTTTTTCGTTTAAAATATCAACCTTTGCACGGGTATCGTCAGGGACTGCCGTCATTTTTGTTGTCGATACCGAGTACGTAACCCCCGCTGTGTAATTCAGCGTTTTGTTCAGGAAGGGCTCGTTCATCCTAATATCGCTTAGCTTGAGTTCACTCAAATTTGCGTTACTTGAAACAATCTCAAAGTGATAATTAGAGGATGATTCACTTTCGTTGCCCGCAGCGTCCGCAGCAATCACCTGAATACTATGTCCGCCAATTATAAGATCCGTCTTTGGCACAAACCGCCAGTTTCCAAGATCATCCGCCTCAGCCACGCCAGCCACCTCACCGTCAATCCGGATGGTAATCTTGGACAGCTTCTCCGCCGTTCCCGAAATTTCAGGCTTTGTTTGGTTGGTTCTGGAATCTTCATCTGGCTTCGTTACGAATGGCACCGCTGGGGCTGCCGTATCAACAACAAAATTCAACTGTACAGCGTCCTCTCTCACGTTGCCTGCCTCATCTGCGACTTTGACTTTAAGCTGATGCGCGCCATCCATTAAACTACTCGCAGGGCTGAATGACCAGCTGCCTTCTTCATCCGACTTCAACGGGTCAATGGCCGATCCGTCCATCGTCAAATTGATCCAGGCACCTGCCTCGGCCTGTCCAGTAATAACAGGCTTTGCCGTGTTCAGTAATGCCCCTTCGGTTGGATCGGAGATGATGGCTAGATCTGGAGCTGCCGTATCAATCGTAAAATAGATTTCCTCGGAATGTAGTCCGATGTTTCCAGCCTCGTCCTCTGCTGACGCGCGAATCGTGTGCTTGCCGTCCGGCAATTCTTCTGTCAGCGTAAACGACCATGCGCCTGAATTGCTTGCTTTCCCTTCAACTACCTGATGATCATCCATAAAAACGCGTACAGTGGCGCCAGCTTCCGCAGTTCCCGAGATCGTTACCTTGTTTCCTTTTGTAATCGTTCCCTCTACCGGAGCAAGGACAACCGGTGCTACTGGCTCCTTCGTGTCTATCGTCCACGAGACGGAATTTGATATCTCACTGACATTCCCTGCAGCATCCTTAGCCGCTGCCTTCAGTAAATAAACCCCATCTTCAAGCGGTTCGGTCATCGTAAACGTCCATATTCCACCGCCACTGGCCGTTACCGTCTTAACTGGCGTATCTCCAATATATAAGGTGACCTTCGAGTTTGCCTCTGCCTGTCCCTTAAAGACAGGCTTGTTATTACTCGTCATTGCCCCATGAACCGGAGCTTCGATGACTGGAGCTTCCGGAGCAATTGCATCAATGGTAAACGTCAGTTCAGCCGATTCCGCCGCGGTATTGCCTACGGGATCTTTAACCGATATCAGCGCATGATGAACACCGTCAGCCAATGCATGAACAAGCTGAGCCTTCCATTTTCCATCCCTATCTGCAGTAACGACAGGAAGCGTGCTGCCGTCGATCATTACCGTAACAATAGAATTTGCTTCTGCTGTACCTGAAATCGCCGGCGTATTATCTGCAAAAAGCTCGCCGTCTGCAGGCTCCAACACAACCGGTGCAGGAGGAGGAGTTCTATCGATACGAACGACAGCTTCCGCAACAGAACCAATGTTGCCCGCTTTATCAATGGATCTTGTGCTGATAATGCTCTCGCCCTCAGCGGTGATCGTCAGCTCCCCTTCATAGGTCGCCCATTCCTTGGCACCCGCTCCCGTAATTCGGTATTCTGTCCGCTCAATTCCGGATTCACCGAGGTCCGTGCCAGCTGTTACCGTCACCTTCACGGAATCTGCCGATGTCCATTCCGTAGTCTCGGGCACAACGGTTGGGGCTGCAGGCGATGATCTGTCGATCTTAACGGTCGCTTCCTGCTGAGCACCAACATTACCGGCCGCATCAATGGTTCTTGCGCTGATAGTTGTTAAGCCTTCAGCTTCAATATCCGCAGTATTGGAATATTCGGTCCAATCTTTCGTTACTGCACCTGATAAGCGATACTCTATTCGGCTAACTCCAGAGCCGCCTTGTTCTGCAGCCGGCGTGATAGAGAAGTCAACCTTATCTGCCGAATTCCAGCCTGTTTTGCCGATTCGTATTTCCGGCGATACCGGTACCGTTTTATCTATATACACCTTCAAATCGGTCATTTCACTTCTATTTCCTGCCTGATCCACGGTCCTTGCGTGAACCGTCGTCTGGCCTTCGGCTGTCACCGTAATTTCCCCGGAGTAGGTTGTCCAATCCGCATTGGCTGCGCCAGTTAAGCTATATTCTGTAAGACTTGCACCAGATAAAGAATCGGTTCCCGGCGTGATCGTAATACCAACGTTTTCCTTCGTCCAGTCCGCAGCCGAAGCAGCAACCTCAGGACTCGTCGGAGAGGTTCGGTCAAGCTGAACCGTTACCTTGGTTGAAGCTCCAATATGGCCGGCATTGTCTATTGTTCGCGCGGATACTTCCGTCTGACCTTCCTCCGTTACGATAATCGGCCCCGTATAAGGCTTCCAATCCGTGGTGATTGCTCCAGACAGACGGTATTCTATGCGCTTAACTCCTGATCCTCCGCTGTCCGTACCGGCCAACGCCGTCACCGTCACGCCAGCTGAAGAAGTCCAACCTGATTCTTCAGAAGTTAGTAACGCTGCTCCTGGTGCTGTGAGATCGATCGACTGAACTTCTTCTGACTCCGTGCTAATATTTCCTGCCTTGTCAACCGTTCTGGCGGTTACCGTTGTTTTCCCTTCTGCTCTCAGGTTGATAGGTTCCGTATAAGTTGTCCAGCCAAGCGTTGTCACTCCGGTCAGCTTATATTCAACGCGGTCTGCCGATGATGCGTTGTCTGCTCCGGCGGTCATCGTTACTGAAATCGAAGATCCCGACCAGTCTCCTCCTGCAGGACTGATGGCTGGAGCAGACGGAGAACTCCTGTCGATCTTAACGACTCCTGTCGATACAGGGCCAACATTTCCCGCGTTGTCTATACTTCTGGCATTAATTGTAGTCTGACCCTCCGAAGTAATAGATATCTGGCCCGTATAGGTTGTCCAGGCAAGAGTTGATGCGCCGCTTAAGCTATATTCCGTTAGGCTGATGCCTGAACCACTGTCTGTTCCCGGTGTGATTGTAACTTTTACGGATGCAGCATTTGTCCAGGCTGTTAGATCCGGAGTCACCACCGGCACAGCAGGTTTTGTCTTATCCAGCTTCACAATAACGGGAGCTGCTGTACTTGTGTTGCCTGCGTTATCTATCGTTCTAGCTTCTACTGTCGTTTGACCTTCCGCACTAATAGAAACCGCACCGGTATAAGCCGTCCAATCTCTCATTATTGCACCTGACAGTTTGTACTCCGTCTTGTTCACACCGGAGCCGCCAACGTCTGTCCCGGCTGCGACAGTTACCGTTACATTCGACGCATTCCAATCTGATCCAACAGGTGTAATAACGGGAACGGCAGGTTTTGTTTGATCGATCGATATGACCGAAGTGCTTTCGGTGCTTATATTGCCTGCCTGATCAATCGTTCTGGCGTGAATGGTTGTTTGTCCTTCTGCAGTGATCGTCACAGCGCCAGTATAGGTAGTCCAGCCCGATGTGACTGCTCCGCTTAGACTAAACTCGGTGCGGGCTGCTCCCGAACCGCCGGTATCAGTTCCGGCAGTCAAAGTAAACGAGGCATCAGCTGCCGTCCATGCTGTAGTTGACGGAGTTATAGCTGGCACCGCAGGCGCTGTCCTGTCAATCTTTACGACACTTGTCGTGACAGGTCCAACGTTGCCGGCATTGTCTACCGTTCTGGCGCTGAGCGTGGTTTGCCCTTCGGCATTGACTGTCACCTGTCCCGTATAGGTCGTCCAATCGAGCGTAGCAGCGCCGCTTAAGCTATATTCCGTCCTGGCGACACCTGAACCGCCATCCGTTCCGGGCGTAACGGTAACCCTCACGGATGCGGCATTGGTCCAATTCGTCGTGCCAGGAGTAACGGTCGGCGCCGTAGGCTGCGTCTTGTCCAGCTTCAAGGTAATCGACTTGCTCGTACTGATATTGCCGGCATTATCAATTGTTCTGGCTTCAACGGTCGTCTGTCCGCCAGCCCCTATTAATATTGGACTGGCATACGTGGTCCAATTCGATGTCGCAGCACCGGTCAACTTATATTCCGTCCGGCTGACACCGGAGCCGCCTGTATCTGTACCGGATACGATGGCTACAGTAATGTCCGTATTGCTCCAGGTACCGGATGCGGGTGTAATGCTTGGCGCTCCAGGCGCTGTCTTATCGATCATAATAACGGCTGTCCCCTCGGCACTGGCATTGCCCACGTTATCAATTGCCCGCACATGGACTGTCGTTTGTCCTTGCCCGAGTATTTCAAAACCCGCGGTATATGTTTTCCAGGCTGCGGTTACAGCGCCAGACAGACTGTATTCTATTCGCTGTACACCTGAACCGCCCGAATCCAACGAAGACGAAAACCAAACTGATACTGATTTTGAACTCCATCCGCTTGCTGACAGATTAATGGTCGGCGTGGCAGGCGGCGTTCGGTCAATCTTTACGACCGCTAAAGCCGCCGTGCTTATGTTGCCGGCATGATCTATCGTACGAGCAGTAACGGTTGTCTGCCCCGAATTTGAGATACGAATGGGGGACGCCTCGTCGTATGTTGTCCAACCAAGGAGTGTAGCACCGGATAAACTGTACTCTGTCCGATTAACCCCTGTTTCAGCATCCGTTCCCGGGCTAATCGTGATATCGACATCCGATGCGGTCCATCCGCTTCCGGCTCCCGCAATCGTCGGTGGCGTAGGCGCATTAAAGTCGAAGGAAAGCTTATAGAACTTTGTATTAATGGAATAGTCCGTATAGTTGTAACCGCCTATAACATATACGGCAGAACCAATCTTTACTAAGCTTGCATCGACCATGTTCCCCGGGTTCTCAATGTCCTTTGTCCAGGTATTTGTCGCGGGATCATAAATGTAAAAATTGTAATTTCCCATCACCAATACTTTCCCGTTCTCAAGCGTCACTTGCGCATGATTGTAAAAAAGGTCACCGCCGCTATAAGGCATAGTCGCAACCGTCGTCCAGGTATTAGCCGCTGGATCATAGATATAGGAAAAGAACGAATAGACAAACCCGCTCAGGCCGCCGGTCACCAGCACACGACCGTCCTTTAAAGTGCTTTGGGCTGCTCCATATAGACCTCTGGGCAAAGGGGCCGCCTCTTCCCAACGGTTTTCGGAGGGATCATAAATATACGCATTACTGTAAAGCAAGGAATCGGAGCTGGGGGAATAAATGGAGTCAGCTCCGCCTGCGATCAGTACACGGCCATCCGTAAGTGTGCTCTGTGTATGGCCAATCACGGTATGAGGGACGTTTGCCGCATTCGACCACGTGTTTGTAGATGGATTATAAATCCGGGCTTGGTCGTTATAGATATACCCGACTCCATTAGTGAAGACATTCCCTCCGGTAACCAACACGCTTCCGTTAGACAGCGTGGATTGATTGTGATAAGCGAGGGGTAATGGCGCACTAGACGACCAAGTTTGAGAGACCGTGTCAAAGATATACGAATTCTTCGACATTGCATTCGAGCCGTTCTGCCCCCCGGTCACCAGAATATGGTTTCCTCCAACCGGGCTCGCCACGGAGCCGGGGATCGGCTCGGGAGGGGTTGGCAATTCCTCCAACGAAACCGCGGCATAAGCCGCCTTTTCCACACATGATGGCCAGAATACAAAAGCAATTGCGATAAGCAATAAAGTGTAACTTAATTTACGAAGCATTACCTTCATCCTCCTCTAACTGAATAAGCAGGACAAGAGTAGCAAAAATTGTTGAGTCAGCCAATTAACTTTAGTTAACTCCATAAAACATTTTGCAAAAAAACAGCTATTCCCACTCTAACTCGCGATATTGCCCTGGCGTAAGTCCTGTCATTTTCTTGAAAATGTTATGAAAAGTCGTCTCGCTCTGATAGCCGACTAGTTCTGCAATCTCTTTAACCGGACGGTCGGTTATTTGCAAGTACCGCTTCGCTGCCTCCATCCGGCATCGGATCAGATATTGAATGGTGGACATCCCAACCTCTTGCCTGAATAAATGAGATAAATAGTATTTGCTTACAAATGTGATCTTTGCAAGCTGTTCAAGGGATATTGACTGCCGAAAGTTTTCTTCCATATAGCTTCTTGCCTTCAAGACAGCAGCTTCCGAGGGTTTAACCGAGCTCCGTTCTGCAACATAACCCGTCACCTCGCGCGCTAATAGAACAAGCAGCAACCCAAACCAATAATTAGCCGCAGCACGAGCTTCAGGACGATCCGAATGAAACTCCGCGTGGCTGCTTCGCAGCAGCTTAACGAAATCTTCAGCCCTTTCGCCAAGCTCAACAACAGGTGAATAATCCGTTTCCAGGAAGTAATCGTTTGGATAACCCTTCACCTGCAGTCCTTTGAACGCAAAAAAAGTAGCGCGAAACGGGTAATGCGTGGACAACTCCTCATGCCATACTCCCCTGTGATACAGCAGTACAGTCCCGGGTCCGACCTCATAGGGAGTATCATCAATAATAAACGTCCCCCTGCCCTCCTCAACAAAGAGAAGCTCGCTGTACGTCTCATGCCGGTGAAGCGGATGCTGAAAAGGATTGGTTTCTCTGCAATGAAACTCTCCGCTTGCTATCAAATAAGCCGGATTAAGAAAACGCGAGTAATCTCCCATCTCTATCCCCCTCTATTCACAAGAATGAATAACCCATTTCGCAACATTCCATATTGAGAACAGGCTTAAAATTCGGTATTTTCTAGTATGTAAGCGCTACTTGAACTATAAATGCTTTTCGGGACTTTTTGCAATAAACAATAGCTATGATACGGAGGAATCGTTCTATGCTGGAATTCAGGAAACGCCTTCTTTCGGAAGACAAGTACGAAGCATGTGCCGTGTTTGATGTAAATAACGACGGAATTACGGATATCGTAAGCGGAGCGTACTGGTATGAAGGACCGGATTTCACCCGCAGGCACCGTATTTGCGAGGTGGAAGCTATCGGGGAGTATCATGATGACTTCTCCGATTATCCCATGGATGTGGACGGTGACGGATGGCCTGACCTGATCACCGGCTCCTGGTTTACCGAAACGCTGAGATGGCGCCGCAATCCCGGCAATAACACAGACGAGTGGGAAACGAATGATATTGACCGCTGCGGCAATATTGAGACGATCCGTTTCTGCGATATTGACGGATGTGGTGTGCCGGAGATTTTCCCCAATACTCCAAATGAACCTCAAGCCTTCTATAAGCTGCTCCGAGACTCCGACGGCAAAGGCACCGGCATGTTTCAAAAGGTGGTTATTGGAGAAGCAGCAAGCGGGCACGGTATGGGCTTCGTAGATATTAACGGGGACGGGCGCATCGATATTGTGCTGAATGAAGGCTGGCTTGAGCAGCCTGAGGATCCCTTTCACACGCCTTGGACATTCCATCCCGAATGGTCGTTAGGCTCTGCGAGTGTTCCCGTTATTGGCCATGATGTGAATGGCGATGGTCTCATGGATTTGATCGTTGGCCAGGCTCATGATTACGGCCTTCACTGGTATGAGCAGCGCAAAGAGGCAGATGGCAACCGCAGTTGGTACCGCCACACGATTGACGATACCGGATCGCAATTCCATGACCTCTGGCTGGTCGATCTCGACCTCGACGGCAAGCTGGAGCTTGTCACCGGCAAACGTTATCGCGCCCATAACGATGGCGACCCCGGCGCTCATGATCCTATTGGGCTCTACTACTATCGCATTGATGGCGGCCAATTCACCAAATTTATAATTGATTATGGCAGTGCCGGAGAAGCTTCGGGTACCGGTATCTATTTCTGGGTTCAGGACCTTACCGGCAACGGCTATCCGGACATTGTGGCACCTGGCAAAGACGGACTTTATCTATTTGAGAATACAGGACCGGTAAAGGAGACATTGCGATGAGCAAAAAACTGAGAATCGGGTTTGTTGGCGTCGGAGGCATGGGGCAAATGGCACATCTGTCTAATTATGCTGTTTTGAAGGACGAATGCGAGGTCGTCGCTATTGCAGAGCCCCGGAAGCAGATGGCACAGCTTGTCGCCAGCCGCTATGGCGTACCGGAAGTATTCAGCAGCCACCTTGAACTGTTAGAACATTCCGCTGTTGATGCAATCGTAGCGCCTCAGCCTTTCCGCAACCATCCCCATGTGATTCCGGATATTTTGCTGGCAGGTATTCCTGTCTTGACGGAAAAGCCGCTCTGCCTGACGGTACGGGAAGGAAGCCATATGGTGCAGATAGGCGAAAAACACGGCAGTTTACATGTCATTGGTTACCATAAGCGTTCCGATCCGGCTGTGGAGTATGCCAAAAGGGTTATTGAAGAATGGAAGGAAAGCGGCAGCTATGGTGATCTGCAATATATACGGATAACGATGCCGCCTGGCGATTGGGTTGGGGGTGCGGACCAGCCGCTAAGCAGTGAAGAACCCTATCCTTCACTCCAATTGGAGCCCGGCCCGGACAGCTACACGGACAAGATGACGCAGATGCTGGACAGCTTCGTTAACTACTACATCCATCAAGTGAATATGTTCCGTCACCTTCTTGGCGAGAATTACCGGCTTACCTTCGGCGACCGCCGCGGGATTGTCCTTAATGGAGAAAGCGATAGCGGCATTACTGTTACGCTAGAGATGGCCCCTTACCATACTTCCCATGAGTGGGAAGAGCAAATTCTTGTCGGTTTTCGCCATGGCTATGTCCGAATCGATCTTCCCGCCCCGCTAGCACGCCAACGTGCGGGAAAAGTGACGATAAAGAAAGACAATGCCACTGTTGGCGAAGCTCTCACCTACGAGCCGATTCTGCCAAACGTATCCGCTATGCGCAATCAAGCCCGCAATTTCCTCGCTGCTGTCCGAGGCGACCGCTCCGCCCCTTGCACAGCGAAGGAAGCGCTGCAGGATTTAATCTTCGCACAGTCCTACGTGGACTATATGACTCGGAACTATCCGGACCAATAACAAAAAAAAGCTGCTGCGCACATAGCGCAGCAGCTTTCTGCTTATTTCAACAACGAGCTCATGACAATATTACGAAGCTTCCGGGTGAGCGGCGTGGTGCCGGCATCCTTCTTCTGAATCATGAACAGAATCGTAATTCCATCCTGCGGGCAATTGCCGAAGTAGGCGCCAAGCCAGCCGTCCCAGCCGTATTCTCCCGGGCTTGCGAGAATGCCCGCGGTTCTGGTATCCGTCATAATGCGCATCAGGTTGCCGTAGCTGTGGCCGGTCAGCTGGTGCCAGGTGTCAAAACCCTTCTGCTGCTCCGCATTTAAGGTTGTTGTCGTCAAATAGCGAACCGTTGCCGGTCTCAAAATCTGAACGCCGTTTAGAGTCCCGTTATTCATCAGCATGGTCGTAAATTTGGCCGCATCATCAATGGTGGAGACAAGTCCGGCCCCGCCTGATTCGAATGCCGGATCGCGGTCCATCTGATGTATGATACCCAAATGATTGCCCGTATACAGCGTCAATCCGCCTTCGCCATTGTCGGCATAGGTCTTAACGAGACGCCCTCTCTTGTCCTCGGGCAGCCAGAATGCGGTATCCTTCATGCCCAGCGGACCAAACAATTCTTGTTGCAGAAACTCGCCGTAGCGCATTCCGCTGACGACTTCTACTACAGCTCCCAGCACATCCGCTGAGGTTCCGTAGGTCCAGGAGGCCCCCGGTTGAAAAGCAAGCGGTGCTCCGCCCAGACGGTTCATAATTTCCACAGTGCCAAGCGGCGTTTCTCCCAGCAGACGTTCATCTACTTCCCGGAACAGCGCTTCCGTTGCTTGTCCGGCTGCATTCGTTCCCCCGTAAACAAGTCCGCATGTCATGTCAAGCAAGTCATGAATATTCACTTCCCGCTCTACCGGAACCAATTCACCGTCAACCTCTGCCTTCTGATTCTTGAAGCCCGGCAGGTAACGGCTAACCGGATCGAACAAATCAATCTCTCCGCGTTCCACCAGAATCATAACAGCCGTTGCCGTAACCGGCTTCGTCATGGAATATAACCGGAAGACGGAATCTCTGGTAATGGGTCGTCCCGCTTCCCGGTCTGCCATACCGTCTTCATGGTAGAAAATTTCTTTGCCGTCTTTGATCACCATGAAGTTAGCGCCTGAGACTTCGTTATTATCGATCCCTTTTCTAAGCGTTGCTTTAATCTGGCTGATTGCTGTCTGATCCAACATGTCGGGTATTCTCCCTTTCTTCAAATAGCTTCCTCGGACCAAGGTCGCGTAGTATATTCGCTGTACAAACAGCAAATTCCTCTTCATCCGCTCCTGTATTTGAAGATCCTTCCCGCTATTTACGTTCTGCTTAGTTTATACTTGCCGCCTGGAACTGTCTCGAAGGACAGGATCCCGTTCTCATCCGGATTAACCGTAAGCTTAACGCCATCCGCTTCCACTTCCAGCGGAACGGATGACATCACCCGGCAGGTTCCTCCCGAGTTAGAAATAATATCAACGTTCTGGACTGCTCCTTCTTCCCATTGAAGCGACACTTCGAAATGTCCTCTTGCCCGCAGTCCCTTCACATAGCCTTGAGGCCAGGCTTCTGGAAGTGCCGGCAGGAGATGAATAAAGCCTTGATGGGATTGCAGGAGCAGCTCGGCAATTCCCGATGTTGCAGCGAAATTGCCATCGATCTGGAATGGAGGATGCGCATCAAAGAGATTCGTATAAACACCTCCGCCATGGTGATAGTTCTCCTTCTCGCCATCTACCAATGTCAGCAAATTAGACAATAACCCAAATGCGCGGTTACCGTTGCCAAAGCGCGCCCACAGACCAATCTTCCATCCTAGACTCCAGCCGGTCCCGCCGTCTCCGCGAATATCGAGCGACCGCTCTGCTGCAGCCATCAACTCCGGAGTCTCCTTCCACGTCAATTGACGTCCCGGATATACGCCGAACAAATGAGAGACATGACGGTGGAACTGGTCTTCGTCCTCGAAATCCTTCGACCATTCCTGAAGTCTTCCGTTGCTGGCGATTTGCAGAGGGAACAAGCGGCTACGCGTATCCGAGAGCTGCTCCCGGAACGACTCATCGACACCTAGAATGCTGGAAGCTTCGATGAGGTTCGTAAACAAGTCCCAGATCAAAGACATGTCCATCGTAGATGCCATGCTGACGCCAGCCAAGCCTTCTGACGTGCGGAATTTATGCTCCGGCGAAGTTGATGGAGAGGTAATCAATCGTCCTTCCTTATCTTCATGCAGCCAATCCAGACAGAATAAGGCGGCATTTTTCATGATGGGATAGGCTTGTTCCCGCAAGAATGTCTGGTCTTTCCCAAAAGCATAATGCTCCCATAGATGCTGACAGAGCCATACCCCGCCCATTGGCCATATCGTCCAAATCGCCTCTCCATGCCCATATCCTCCAACCGGAGAGCTCAGACACCAAATATCGCTATTATGATGAGCCGTCCAGCCTCTCGCTCCGTAATGGGTTGCAGCCGTCTTTTGACCGTTTTTGGACAGTCTTTCGATAAAATCCAATAGCGGCGTATGACACTCTGCCAGATTACAAGTTTCGGCCGGCCAATAATTCATTTCTGCATTAATATTTAATGTCCAGTTGCTGCTCCACGGCGGCCGGGTCTCCTCGTTCCATATGCCTTGCAAATTCGCTGGCTGGGTACCTTTCCGAGAGCTGCCGATCATCAAATATCGGCCGTAATGGAAGAGCAGCTCCACTAGCCCCGGATCACTTGCACCGTAATCGCGGATACGCGCGTCGGTCGGATAATCGGTTGGAGCGATTGATTCCCCCAGGCTGAGCTGAACCCGATCAAACAACTGTTGATGGTCAGCAACATGTCTTTGCAGCAACTCAGAATAAGAGAGCTTCATCGCGTTTTCCAGATAAGCTGAAGCTTCTGCCGACTCGTTCTTGCCCTCACTCCCCGGTGAACGATCGTAGCCGTTAAAGCTTGTAGCCGCGCTGAAAATAAGCGTAACAGCAGTTGCTCCTGTAACCTGCAAGCCATCTTGACTGTACTTGGCTTGTCCGCCTTCCAGCTTGGCTGCCAGACGTCCTTCAAACCGCATCGCATTAGAGCTCCCCGGTTCGCCATATACCAGAGGTTCTTCCGTATCATAGTAGCTGGGGTCAACCTGTTCGGGAGCAACTCCACTAAGGATCAGGCACTCCTTATCGCAGGAGGTTTCATAGCGAAGCGGACTTTCCAGACTTGCCAGAACATCCAGCTTCCCCGGGCTGCTCGCTTCCAGTCGAAGCACGACAACCTGATCCGGATAAGATACAAACAAGCTTCTTGTATAAGTCACGCTTCCGATCCGATATTCCACGGTTGAGGTGCCGTCTTCCAGATGAAGGGTCCTGCGATAATCTTTTACAATATTCCCATGAAGAAACTTGACATATAAGTCTGCCATTGGCATGTAAGACTGTGTATATGGCCCCATCATCTTTTTGCATAATTGATCGGCTTCAAAATATTTGCCTTGCTCAACCAGCCGCCTCACTTCAGGAAGGACCTTGACAGCGTTGTCATTATCCGTATTGCGCGGCCCTCCGGACCAGAGTGTATCTTCGTTCAGCTGAATGCGTTCCGTTTCCTGGCCGCCAAACATCATCGCTCCAAGGCGCCCGTTTCCGGTTGGCAGTGCGTCCGTCCACTTTCTAGACGCATGATTGTATTGTAATTTCATAGCCAATCCGCTCCCTTTCGATAAATTGCAGTCTATCATTCTACGAACCAATACGGTAAAATCTTTCGCAATTCTCCCCTAATGCAAGCGACCTTTCCTTATCGGTGAAAGCGTTCAAGTAATGCTTCACGATATTCATTGTCTGCTCGTAAGTACCGCTAAGCGTGCAAACCGGCCAATCAGAGCCAATCATCACTCTGTCTATTCCGAAGCATTGGATAACGGCATCCAGGTACACCGCAAAATCTTCTTCCTTCCAATTGCCCCACTCCGCTTCCGTCACCATGCCGGAAAGCTTGCAATAGACATTGGGATAAGCTGCGAGTTTTGCCAGATCCTGTGCCCAGTGGCTGAATCCTTTGCCCGCGATATCCGGCTTGGCAATGTGATCAAGGACAAACGGCTGGTTTGGAAACTTCTCCACCAGCTCCGCTGCATACGGCAGATGCTTCGGAAACAGGAGCAAGTCATAGGTTAGACCGTATTTCTCAAGGGCCGAAATGCCGTTCATAAAATCTTCTCTTAACACAAAGCGGTCATCCGGTTCATCATGCACCACGTGACGGACACCTTTGAGCAGAGGATGAGTGCTGTATTTCTCCAATTGCTGCCCGATCTCCGGTGAGCACAGGTCTACCCAGCCAACAATTCCTTTAATTTCAGGATTCTGCTCGGCGAGTGACAGCAGCCATTCTGTTTCCTGAAGCGTCTGTCTGGCTTGAACGGCAATCGAGCCGTCGAATCCGCTCTCCTGCAATAAGGGCAATAAGTGCTGCGGTAGAAAATCGGTCTGAATCGCCTTATGCTTTCCGGACATCCAATCATAATCCTGTTCGTTATATATCCAGAAATGCTGATGGGAATCTATTCTCATACAATTTCTCCTTTCCCTATGGAAACTCAATCATCGCTTTAATCACTTTGTTTGCCGGATCCAGCCAGGAATCAAAATGTTCGATCATCTCATTAAACGGCACCTGATGAGTAACATAACTATTTACATCAATACCGCCGGCACGCAAGACGTCAAGCACATGCTGACAATCTTCCTTAGTTGCATTGCGGCTGCCCATGATCGTGAGTTCGCGTTTATGGAACTCGGAATCATCGAAGGAAATATGTCCTTTGACCAAACCGACATATACGAGCGTACCGCCATGTGCCACGTACTGTACGGCTGCAGACATCGAATTCGTATTGCCGGTTGCATCAAACACGATAATGGGATAATCGCCGTTTGTCAGAGCTTCCAGCTGTGCGGTCGGATTGTCCAGCGCATTAACGGCATGATCTACCTTTGCCCATTGTTTGCAAAATGCCAAGCGCTCGTTATTGACGTCCATCGCAATGACATTCGCACCGGCATGCTTGGCAAGAGCCATAATGCCAAGTCCGATTGGACCTGCCCCAATCACAAGTGCCGTGTCTCCTTTTCCAAGTCCCGAGTGACGGACCGCATGAGCCCCGATGCTGAATGGTTCAATTACAGCAGCCTGCTCCAGGGTTAACCCGTTCGTATTGAGCAAATGCGTAACCGGCACGGAGATCTTCTCCCGCATGCCGCCATCGGCATGTACGCCTAATACTTTAATGGATGTACAGCAGTTTGTCTTGCCGTTACGGCAAGCGACACATTCTCCACAATGCAGATAAGGAATGACGCTGATCTGATCACCCGCTTGAAAGCCTTCAGCATTGTCTCCGATCTGTTCAATAATGCCCGACAGCTCATGCCCGAGAATACGGGGATAGCTGAAAAATGGCTGATTTCCTTTATAAGCATGCAGATCTGTCCCGCAAATCCCGACCCGCTTTATTCGCACAATGGCTTCGCCCTCTGTAAAAACCGGCTCCTCGAGCTCCAGAAGCTTAAACTGCTCGACCTGCTCGCATACAATCCCCTTCATCGTGTTTGCTCCTTTATCGCTCATTATAAAAAGGAATACCGCTTTCCCAAGTCTGATCCAAAATAGGCTTAAGAATTTCTCTTACTTCCTTCAGCAGCTGCACATTAATAGGTTCATCCACCCAGAGAGCGTTTTTCACAATATTGGAAGGATTAGCCGTGCTGACCAATGTTGTCGGAATCCGTTCGTTCATCGTAGAGAACTGGACCGCCAGCCGGGCAATATCCTCGCCTTGCGCCGAGCAATACTCGGCTGCCTGCTTGCAAATGTCCTTTACTTCCTGACTGGCTGGATGCCACTGCGGCGTGCCGCGTGTTCCGAGCAACCCCATGGATAACGGAGATGCATTAACAAGCCCGATCTGCTTCTCTTCTATTAATGGCAGAATTCTCTCGAGCGTCGTATCATTCAAGGAATAATGACAATACGAAATGATCGCATCAATCTCGGCGGTAGGCAGGAACTCTTCGAACACGCTCAGCGGAAGACCGCAGATGCCGGTATTGCGGATTTTTCCGTCTGCTTTCAAACGCTGAAGAGCAGGGATCGCTTCCTCGTATATAATGGCAGACTCTACAAATTCAATATCATGAAGGAACAGAATATCCAGGTAATCCGTATGCAAACGCTGCAGACTCTCTTCTACGCTGGCGATAATCGTACTGCTTCTGAAGTCAAACACATCCGCCCCGTATCTCCCCGCCTTCGTCGACAGGTAGAAACGGTCACGCGGTACGGTCTGGAGCGCCTTGCCTAGCACAGTCTCTGCTTTCTTCAGCCCGTAATAAGGCGATACGTCAATGAAATTAATGCCTGCATCCAAGGCGGTATGGACCGTTCGAATGCTTTCATTATCATCCGTTTCGCGGAATACGGAGCCAAGAGAAGATGCGCCAAAGCTGAGTGCCGACACTTCCAGGCCGGTCTTGCCAAGCTTTCTATATTTCAATGTGATTTCACTCCTGCCCCAAAAAGGTTTGTAACTCTATATTACATCAGCATAATCACACATGAAAACGCTCTATTCCTGTTATTTTATGCTCTAATTTGCTATTATCTAGATTATCAATACGAGGAAGGGGGAAGCAGCCGTGCAAGCGTTACACAAACGATTCGAGGACTCTGACAAATTTCCGTTCAGCCTGGTCTATCAGGATACGAAATCCCCCCAAAGCGAGCTGCCTGACCATCTGCATGATTGGTACGAGATTGTTTATGTTTACTCCGGCAAAGGCACCTTTTTCATCAATCACAGCTTTTACGAAATGAACCCCGGTGATGTGTTCCTGATTCCGGGCAATACGGTACACCGAGCCTTTCCGGATGAGCTTACTCCGGTTACCTCCAGCGCAATTTTCTTCGCCCCCCGGCTGATCCAGCCGATGGAGTTTGGCGAATCCTATTCCCTGCTGCGCTGCTTCGAGCAGGCCAGGAAAAGCAAAAGCTATAAGCTGGAGCCGTCACAGGACGAACATATGATTTTCTCCCGGATAATTGACGTAATGAACGAGGAATGGATGAACGAGCTTCCAAACTACCGTGCGGCTATCGTCGTCAGGTTGTATGATTTCTTAGTAACCTTGAACCGGATGGGCTTGCCGGAGATGGAGCAGCAACGAAGCTCCAGTACAGAGCCTTCATGGATTCGATCCATCCTGAATGATATCGAGGCTAACATTGGCGTTAGCGAGATGAGTCTCTCCGACCTTTCTGCCAAAGCGGCGGTAACGTACGCCCATTTCTCCCGGGTATTCAAACAATATACCGGCATGAATGTAAGTGAATATATTCTCATTAAGAAAATCATGCTGGCGAAGGAAAAGCTCATGCTGACCGATGATACGATCAGTACCATTTGTCTTGCGTGCGGATTTGAAAGCGAATCTTATTTTTATAAAAAGTTTAAGCTGATTACAGGTATGACACCTGTGGCGTATAGACGGAGCTGCCGTTAACATTGGCGATTTCCCCCTTATTTTTCGGTCGATTCACCAAGAAAAAGAGCTGTCCAGCTTATATGCTAATGGTGAAATCACACGACAAGAAAGGGTGACAATTCATGTTGGATAACACCGTACAATTAACAGATGAGCAAGTGCGCTATTATCGTGAAAATGGATTTGTTCAAGTCGATCAAATATTGTCTTCGGAAGAAGTTGAGGAGCTTCGAGGTTATCTGGAAGAAACGATGGGGGTACAAAACGGGAGATCCACCCAAACGGCAGCTTCCGGGGATTTGTATTACAGAGTGTTGAATCAACGGGTTAATACGTGGAGGGATCATGGAGGCATGGCCCGGTTTGTATTGTCCCGCCGGTTTGCCGACGCTGCCAAGCAGTTATGCGGAGCGGATGGTCTTCGTTTGTTCCACGATCATGCCTTGCTCAAGATGCCCCAGGATTCAAAACCAACCCCTTGGCATCAGGACTTGCCATACTGGCCGATGAATGAGCGAGGCGCATTAACCATATGGATCGCGCTTGATGATGTGGACGAGAATAATGGATGTTTGATGCTGGTTCCCAAAACGCAAAAGATAAAAAACTTAAAGTCGATTGATCTCGTCAATCCTGAAGATATTTTCTCTGACGAGGGAGCCAAGGATGTTGACCGCAATACAGCAGCCATTGTCCGGATGAAGGCTGGCAGCTGCAGCTTTCATGACGGTCTTACCTTCCATTACGCTCATGCCAATCAGACCGATAAACCGCGCCGGGCGCTCGCGATCATCTATATGCCGGACGGCACGACGTACAGCGGCGCCAACCATGTATGTACAGACGGACTGGGGCTAGCGAAGGGTGATGTGCTTGCGGGCGGATTATTCCCTAAGCTGGCTTGATTCGGAGCTTTCTCTCAACCGCCTTCTATATTGGCTTGGCGTCTCTCCCGTTATCTTTTTAAATATATGATTGAAATGGCTTAAGTCTTCATAACCCGTATCCATCGCAATCCGGGCAATCTTGTCGCTCGTCGCCTGCAATAATTGTTTGGCAAGCTGAATGCGTTCCGCGTTGCGGTATTCCACGAAAGACATGCCGGTAATTTGACGAAACAGGACGGTAAACTTGCTCTGACTCATCCCTGCCATCTGGCTGATTTGTTCCAGCGTAAGCGGACGAGACGGATGACGTTGAATGAACTCGCAGATCCGGCCCATCATTTCCTGGTCGCCATCAATGGAAGTCAGGGAATGCTTCCGATTGCTATCATACATTCGGCTGAGGATAATAAATAATTCTATCAGTTTGGATTTGATCAGAAATTGGTATCCGCTTTCTTTACGCCGATACTCCTTAATGAGTTGATCAATTACCCCCCGAATGTCGAGTAATTGCCTGGGAGACAAGGTCAGCTTCGCTTGAAAGGATACGTCGGAACGAAGAAACGGCTCCATATAATAGAATTCGATAAAAGAAGTTACGCCTGACAGCACGGCCAGCTCCCGTTCGAGCAGGGATGGAACGAATAATACATTCACGACCTCCATCCCTTCACGGTGATCGATGGAATAAGCATGATCCATCCCCGGCTCTATGATGAACACATCACCTGCGGCGATCGAATAGGCGTTCCCGTCATATTCGTGAATACCTGCACCCTGATTAATAATGACAAGTTCTACGAATTCATGCCGATGCAGCGCAATCATCGTTCCTTTGTTCAGTTGGTAGGGTTCAATATGGAATAAGAAGTTTTTGCTCTCCAAATGCTGATCGCTCTTGAGCTCAATGATCATATCATCCCCCGTGAAGTTCCTGGATCACTCTCGTGATGCAGGAATTTTCTCATGCCGATTCCAGCGGAACGCTCTCATTTGCAATGGCTTTGTAACCCCTTACAAAATCAACAATACGTAGTTTCAACCCTTCCGTCAATGAGATTACTGAACTAAACCATGCAGCTTTTTGAACGCTTCGGGGTTCATCCCAGTCAATCTTCGGAAAACCGCGCCGTAATAGCTGGAGCTCTCAAATCCTACTCTTCCCGCAAGCTCGTACATCCGCATATTCGGATATTGAAACATAAGCTGCTTGCTTCTTTTAATACGCTGCTGATTGATATACTCCATCGGCCTGATATTCAGCGTTTGTTGAAAGATCCTGCACAGGTATTGCGGCGTAACGGATGCCACTTCAGCTAACTCAGCCAGCGATAAAGCTCTTTGCAAATTGCTCTCAATATATTGCAGTACAGGCTTAATGCGGTCAAACTCTTGGTCCGAAGAAGATGGCGACAGCAATATATATTTCAGATCGATAAGAAGACCATATAGCAGCTTCGATCGTTCGAGATTGGCTTCCTGCTCATTGTCCATGTCAAGCGTTAGCATCTGCTCCAACGGCTTGATCAGCTTGTTCGCTTTTAACCTGCCCGTGCCGGATTCGCCAATTCCGACAAACAGCAGCATCTGCTGGGCTTCGCGACCGTTAAACGAAACCCAGGATACCTTCCACTGCTGATTAAGAGGCCGGTAAGAGTGCGGGGTATCCGGATAAAGAAAGAAGACATCTCCCGGTTCTACTTTATAGGACTTGCCATTTACAATAACCTCACCAAAGCCATCTAGAACTTGATGCAATTGATAGTCGGGAAAGCCTTGGGGGCGTTCTGTTTCAATCTGATGCTCCCAGTAACCAACCGTCGTTGCATATAGGGGAAGACCGGAAGTTTCATCCTGTGAGCAAAAGATATAATTACCTTCCATCATAAGAAGCCCTCGTTTCATATTTTTAGAGACGAATGTAATATCCTTATATTTTATAAGTATACGTTCCTCTTTATAATATGAATATACTATCATTGAATTTTAGGAGTTGAAAATTTTGAGATCCAAACTTAACTATCAACCACCTGCAAACGGCTATCCGGAATGGAATAATAACCCGGAGATCTTCCAGCTCAACCGTATTCCTGCACACGCTTCCATGATGTCTTACAGCTCTCTGGAAGAAGCACTGGCTGGTGACAAATCTGCTTCTGCGCGCTATCTTTCCTTGAACGGAATCTGGAAATTCGCCTTTGCGGAAGTCCCGGAGAAACGCATTCACAATTTCTATCAAAAGGATTTTGATGCCGGCAGCTGGGCGGATATGCCTGTCCCTTCTCATTGGCAGTTCCATGGCTTTGATTATCCGCAATATACGAATATTCGTTATCCATGGGCTGAATCGGAGCCGGATTTATTGCCGCCTTTTGCCCCTACTAAATACAATCCGGTTGGTTCTTATATCCGCACCTTCAATGTCCCGGAGTCCTGGAATGGTCAACCTGTTTATCTAAGCTTCCAGGGTGTCGAATCTGCCTTTTATGTATGGCTGAACGACGAGCTTGTTGGTTATAGCGAGGACACCTTCACACCAGCCGAATTTGACATTACCCCTTATCTGATCGAAGGCGAGAATAAGCTTGCGGTTGAGGTTTACCGCTGGTGTGACGCAAGCTGGCTGGAGGATCAGGACTTCTGGCGCCTTAGCGGTATTTTCCGTGATGTATATTTGTATACAAAACCTAAGGTTAACATTTCGGACTTCTTTGTGCGCACCAATCTGGATGAACAGTACCGGCATGCAGAACTGAATATCCAGCTTACGCTCGAAAATTACTATAACGATGCTGCTGACAGTATCCGTGTTGAAGCACAGCTGTACGATGCCAAGCGGCAAGCGGTATGGCAAGAACCGGTGGTGGCAAACGATTCTTTCGTCAGAGACGGAGAGCATCAGCTTCTGCTGTCCGGGCATGTAGATAACCCGCTCAAATGGAGTGCTGAAGCTCCTCATTTGTATACCCTTGTTCTCTCGCTGACGAATGAAGACGGCCTGATTGAAACGCATAGCAGCAAGGTTGGCTTCCGGACATTTGAATTGAAGGACGGCTTGATGCAAATCAACGGCAAGCGAATTCTCTTCAAAGGCACTAACCGCCACGAGTTTTCCTGCGATACGGGCCGGGCATTAACCAAAGATGATATGATCCGGGATATCAAGCTGATGAAGCGCTATAACATTAATGCCGTCCGTACCTCCCATTATCCGAATCAATCGGTCTGGTATGAGCTTTGTGATGAATACGGACTCTATGTCATTGATGAGACAAACCTTGAGACCCATGGTTCATGGCGTTATGCCCAGCAGGATCTGCCCGCTCATACGGTTCCGGGCAGCCATCCGGAATGGCGTGAGAATGTGCTTGACCGATGCAACTCGATGTTCCAGCGAGACAAGAACCATCCTTCAATCGTCATCTGGTCGCTCGGTAATGAATCCTTTGGCGGAGATAACTTCATTGCGATGCATGATTACTTGAAAGAAGTAGATCCGACAAGACTTGTACATTACGAGGGCGTTTACCATTACCGGCCGTCTGAGGCTGCATCGGATATTGAATCGACGATGTACGTAAAACCTAACGAGGTTGAGCATTATGCGCTTGGCAATCCCAAGAAGCCTTATATCTTGTGCGAGTACTCCCATGCCATGGGCAATTCGAACGGCGGTCTTCATAAGTACATGGAGCTGTTCGACAAATACGATATTTTGCAAGGCGGATTCATTTGGGATTGGGTCGATCAGGCGATTCGCACCACAACAGCAGACGGGGTTGAATATCTCGCTTATGGCGGAGATTTCGGAGAAACGCCTCATGACGGCAATTTCAGCGGAAACGGATTGTTATTTGCTGACCGGACGGTCACTCCGAAGCTGGATGAAGTGAAGAAATGTTATGAGAATATCGACATTTCATTGATTAATCTTGCGGATCAGACGGTTAGCATAAGCAATAAACACTTGTTCACCGATCTTGCGGAATACGATCTGAAATGGAATGTACAAGCAGAAGGGCAGACAGTACAGGAAGGTCGCCTTAAAGTTGCGCTGGCACCGGGCGAGACAACGAAAGCGACTATCCCTTATTCCGCTTCGTTTACCGATCAAGAAGCGGTGTTGACCATTTCCTTCGTTCTGCCAGAAGCGACCAAATGGGCAGATGCCGAACATGAAATGGCGTGGGAGCAATTTGTACTTTCACCTCTTGTGACTAAGATTAATCATAACAATGACAAAGCGGATACTGCTCCATTGCAAGCCGAAGAGCAACCGGAAACATTATTGATCCGTAATCAGCAATTTGCGGTTACATTCAGCCGCTTATCCGGCGACATTGTATCCTGCCAATCGGGTAATACGGAGCACTTGCTTGAGCCGGTGCGACCTAATTTCTGGCGTGCAGTGACAGATAATGACTTGGGCAACAAAATGCCTGAGCGCTGCGCAATTTGGAAGGATGCCGGAAGCACGAAACAGCTCGTTCATTTCTCTTGGACAGCAGCACCCGACCAATGCCGAATTTCAACCGTGCATCATCTTACAACCAATCCTGTCTCCACCTTGAACATCGACTATACCGTTCATCAAGACGGCTCGATTGACGTCAACGAACAGTTGCTGCCTGGCAGCGCCAAGCTGCCTGAGATTCCGGAATTTGGCATGTTATTCGTGCTTAACGGAAGTTTGGATACGATCAACTGGTACGGCTTAGGGCCGCATGAGACCTATTGGGATCGTAAATCCGGTGCCAAATTAGGAAGCTACAGCGGTAAGGTTGCGGATCAGTTCGTTCCCTATTTGCGTCCTCAAGAATGCGGCAATAAGACCGATGTTCGTCATGCACAAATTACGAATGGTACGAGCGGAAATGGCTTGCGGTTCCATAGCGCCGCGGTTATGGAAATCAATGCGTTGCCATGGACGCCGGCAGAGCTCGAAGCGAATGATCATCCGTACAAGCTGCCTCGTTCATCTAAAACGGTCGTACGCGTGAACGACAAACAAATGGGCGTTGGCGGCGATGACAGCTGGGGGGCACCAATTCATCCGGAATACAAGTTATTCGCCAACCGGCCGTATAACTTCGCATTTACTATTTCACTAATCTAAGGCAAAAAAAATGACCATCCTTCGGGATGGTCTTTCTCATTCTAGTCCCTTATCAAATCCACTAGCTCGGAAGGCTGTCTTAGCTTCTTATATCCCGTGATCTTGCTCGCTCTATCCTCAGGAAGAAACCATGCGGCATGGTAAGCCGTCATACCGAAGCTAGATGCTCCAGATAATTCATTAGAGCCCCCATCTCCAACAAATACGGATTCAGACGGGGACACACCAAGTCTTTTACAAGCCAGCTGATAGATTAGAGGCTCAGGCTTTGCTGTGTTGACGGCATATGAAAAGATCACGTCATCAAAATATGGAGCTAAGGCGCTGATCTCCCATGCCTTCACTTCTTCTGGCGTACAGTTACTAACGAGACCAATCTTCATCCCCGCAGAACGGAGCTGCCCAAGCATATCCAGAATTGAAGGATCTATCCCGTTAAAAGGAATCGTCTTTGATGCAATCCTCTCATCATGTATGTTATCGATAGTCTCTTCGGACACTTCATGTCCAAGCGTATTCAAGATATCTTTTAATACCGAGGGAAAGTCCGGAAAGGTTCCGTTCATTCTATGCTCTTGTCTGCTCCTCCACTCTCTCTCGAATAATGTGGAGTCGATCCCCAGTTGCGCTACAAAGTGGTTGGAACGCGGGGCCTTTCGGATGCCATTCTTAAACTCGGTGATTAAAGTCTCAAACAAATCGAAGAACACTGCTTGATTTCTCAATAGGATCCCTCCAGATAGGCATCTTCATTTAATAGAATTATAATTTTTGAATAAACCAATAACAACAGCAACATTTAAAATACACATTAGCGAAAGGCTTTTCTATCGATCGCCCAATATGCTACTATAGCGAAAAAGAGCCACAGTGTTTACTTAATAGAGGAGGCTGCAACAAGTATGGCTCCGTTCCGTTTCTCGCCTTACAGCGTCGCAATGATTACACCTTTCGAGCAGGATGATACCATCGATGAACAAGGCATTCACCGCATGGTTCGCTATTACATGGATCATCAAGTACCTGCCCTGCTCGTTAGCGGTTCAACCGGGGAGCAGCATTCCTTATCCGTGGAAGAACGAATTACGATCTATCAAATGATCAGACAAGCTGCACCGGAGCAGCTGCCCTTATACACAGGCGTTGCAGCGATCCGTACTCGTGATGCAATCCGACTGGCTATGGAGGCTAAGCGGACTGGGCATTCCGCTATTATGCTCGGTTTCCCGCCTTATGTCCGCCCAAGCCAGCGTGAAGCTGCCTTGTATGTTGAAGCCGTTTGCTCTGCAACTTCACTTCCTGTTATGCTGTACAACAACCCGCTTCGGACGGGTTTTCATCTGGAGTTGGCAACATTAATAAGTCTGGTAAGGAAGTATCCGCAAATTACTGCCCTTAAAGAGACCGGAAGCCCGGACAGCGTCATCCGTGTTAAGGAAGAACTGGGAGCAGATTTTCAGATCTTGTCAGGGATTGACACTACAATCACTGATTATTTTGCAAAAGGCTATGACGGTCTGACAAGTGTAGCCGGTAATCTGTTTCCTATCGAAATGAACGAAATCGTTCAGCTGCTCGGTTCTGGACAACAGGCAAAAGCAGGGTTAAAGCTAAAGGCACTTCTACCTAAGTTGGAGCTGCTCGGAAGCATCGGCTGGATTAGAGTCATTCGTCATTCTTTTGCTGCTCAAGGCATCATCTCCGGCGGTTACCGCGAGCCTCTCACTCCATTAACGGAGGAGGAAGAAGCTGCTCTCCGTCAATAACACACAAGGGTTTTGGCTCGCGCAAGTATGTAAAAGAACTGATCTATAAAAATAGCGTTGCAGAGGACTATCCCTGCAACGCTATTTTTTGCTTTTGATCCTTTGCTGTTTTCTACAGAGAGGATTCTTTCATTTATTCGATTGTCCGATACAGCTTATTCTCCCAGCCTTCCTGCTGAGCAGGATGATCATGCTGCAGCCAGAGAACCATCGTTCCCCGGGAACGGTTATTCCAATACGGGTATGGAATCGCCGTTAGCGGACTACCCGCCTCATCCGTAGTCCGGACAAGTACCGCACCGTCAAAGAACGTGGCATCATATTCCGCTTCGAACACCGGATTCAGCGGCAGCTTGCGTTCCATGTGGTTCTCGCGCAGCGCTTCACGGGTATATAGAATGGTTCCGTTTACGTACTTCTCATTATCTACCGACTCCAGACAATAAAGTACCGGTCCACGCCGGATTGCCGCTTTGTCTGCATGCGTCGTTACATTGGGATGAACCTCTACCAAGTGAACAGGCATCTCAAGGTCCAATTGGATCGTGTCTCCCGGAGACCACACTCGGTTCAACACCGCATACCCATTCTCCAGTTCGAAGCTGACGGCTTGATCATTCACGCGAATCGCATACTGCCCGCTCCATTCCGGAATGCGCAGCCGGATCGAGAAGGACGCCTCCCGCTCTGGCGTAACCGTAATGCCAACCGCTCCCGCCCACGGATAGTTCGTTTGCTGCTTGAAGCTAACGTGAACTTCACCAATTGTCATCTGGCTTTCGCTTCCGATATACAGATTAACGAAGGCTCCTTTATGATCATAAGCATATATATAAGAGGCCAACTCCGGAAGGATCTTAATAATCATCGGCGGGCAGCATGGGCAGGAATGCCATTCCCAGCGGTTATGGCCTCCCTTGCTGACAAGCGGATTCTCGTAGAAATATTTGTGGCCGTCAATCGAGCGGCCGGCGAGTACAATATTGTAGAGAATCGTCTCCAGCTTATCTATATAGCGGCTCTCTCCTGTAGCAAGAAACAGATTCCAGCTGAAGAAGCCCATGCCTGCGCCTGCGCAAGTCTCCAAATAGCCGTTGTCCGGCAATTCGTAGTTCGCGCCGAATTTCTCGTCATGATGAACGGCTCCGACACCGCCGGTAATATGGGATTTCTGGTAGGAGATATTGTCCCATAGTTTCTTCGCCGTTTCGAGATAAGGCGCTTCGCCCGTACATAGATAGAGTGCTGTCAGCCCCGCATACAATAGCGTTGCACGTACCGCATGTCCTACCGCTTCGTCTTGTTCCAGCACCGGCTTATGATCCTGCGCATACTCCCCGCCATGCGAGTATCTGCCTTCATGATTCCCTCGGTTATGAATCCAGAACGTGACAAGCTCCAAATATTCCTGTGCCGCAAACGGAACTTTCATAGCCGCTCCAAGCACCGGCTCATCGAGAGCCAATTGATACAGCTTAAGTACGGCTTCCTCCGGCAGCGAGTGGGCCGGGACGATATTCCGTTTTGGCGGTGGCCCCATTATCTCGCACATATGGTTCGTAAATTGGACAGCTGCTTTAAGCAGAGTTGTTTTACCCGTTGCCTTGTAATGATGGACAGCCGCTTCGACCAGACAACCGGCATTGTACACATCATGCTGCCATCTCAGGAATCCGCCGTTCTCCCCCCAGCGCTGACCTGGGCGGTCTAGCATCGTATACGTGTTGATGTACCCGTCATCACCTGCCGCTTGCGCGCGGACAATACGATCAATAATATCATCTACTCGATGATCGAGATGCTCATCGTAAGAAGAGGCCAATATATCGGAAATGCCACGGATCGTTTCATAGACAAGGCCGTCGAACCAAGGCTCGCCGGAGTGGAATCCATTCTCTCCCTCCGCTACGAAATCAAAATTCCGCAAAGCACCGTCGTTCTCGAATTTATTTAGAAGGTCATAAGAAGATACTTCACGAAGCACTTTCAATTTGGGTCCCCAGAACGCATCCTGGATTTGAACAGATTGAACAGGCACATTTCTAACAGCCTGATACTTATAAATGGTTGGCTTCTTATTCAGCTGGGTTGCTTTGATAGACAAAACTCTGACACCCCTTTTGCTTGGAATTGGATTCAAACCGTTAGCAAATCATGTATAGCTTGACCTACGGTTTCTGCCTGATGCGTTGCCTTTGCAAGGACTGCACCGTGCGAATGAGTCATCGCAAAGCTTTGGGAGCAAATACGGAACATAGCCAGGTCGTTGAAGGAATCGCCAATACATGCCGTTTCATCCCTGCGGACTTCTAATAATTGCATCAACGCTTCCACAGCCGCTCCCTTATCCACTCCGCCAGGCATGACATCAATGCCGTCAGGATCGGAAAAGGAAGCTGTTATCCGGCTTCCGAATTGTTGATCCAGCTCATCGAGCATCCGTTCAAGAAGCGGTACCTCCCCATAGATTGAAAACTTCGTGATCGGCATGCCGCTTGCCATATCCGCTATCACATCATGGTTCTCGATTAATGGAGTCAAGAACCGCTGACCTACCCGCTCTGTTTCCAAGGTTTGCTCCGCAACATAATTGCCTTCACTGCCGCAAATAACAGTAACCAGATCGGCCGGTGCCGTCTTCTGCTGTACGTCTAATGCCAATTCAGATGAAAACTTGCTTTCCTGAATAACCGTTCCCCTCGGGTCAACAATGCCTGCGCCGTTCTGGCAAATCGCATAGCAAGGAACAGCGAGCAGCTCCATGACAACCTTGATTTCTTCATACATGCGGCCCGATGCCAGACAGATGTGAACACCTTGCCGGTGAGCCAAGCGGATGGCATCGATATCTTCCTTGCGAATCTGCTTGCTCCTGTCCATTAAGGTGCCGTCAATATCTGAGACAAAAAGCTTTATCAACGTCCATACACCTCATCGCCTATTTAGATCTTGTCATTTACACGTACCCTGCGCCCCTGCTGATAAGACTCAATTGCAGCGTCAGCAATTAAGAGCGCCCGATAACCGGCCGACGCATGTACCGGAGGAGCCTCGCCATCACGAAGCGCACGAAGCAATGCATCCGCATGCTTATCAAATGTGCGGTGGAATTCACGGTCCACATCGTTGAAATATCCGGCTTCCCAGCTTTCTCCGACTTCGTTGCCCGCAGAATGGAAGGTATATTTTTTCACCGTATCCTGAATAACAGACCTGCCCAAGGAGCCGTTAATCTCTACGCGGTGAGTGTCCGGATAAGCATAGGACGAATCATAACTGCCTACCAGACTGCCAACCGCCCCATTCGCGAAGCGCAGCGCAAGTGAGAGAGTACGGTAGCCGCCCCCTGTCTTATCCGTCATTTCTGCCATCACCGATTCGATCGGTCCGCATAAATGCTCCAGCATATCGAAGCCATGGCATTGCGTTTCAATCAGATTGGCATGCGGATGGTCACTGCTGCCTTCTCCCCCGAATCTCCAGGTGGCGAAGGAAAGCTCTCCGAGCTTTCCTCCCTGAATTGCCGCATGAGCAAGCTCAACAGGCTTTGCGAACCGGTGATTGAAATTGATTGCGAAGAATACGTTTCTCTTGGCTGCTTCATTCAGAAGAATATCGGCTTCCTTCCGATCAAAGACAAGCGGCTTCTCTACCAGCAAGGGAAAGCCCGCCCGTATAACCTCAAGTGTAGCTTCGAAATGCCCCTGATTCGGAAGACACATGCTGACCAGATCGGGGGTCTCCCGCTCCAGCATATCCGCAATCCGGGTATACGCTCTTGTTCCGTATAACTCTGCTTTCTCTTCTGTCCGTGCGGCATTACGACCAACAATGGCGCAAAAGTCCACATCGGGCCTTGCTTCCCAAATCCGGGCATGCTGCATCCCCCAGCTGCCTGCTGATTGAAATCCTTCCGACCTGCCGTGAACACTTACGGATCCACCGGCGCCAATTAATGCGACTTTCAGCTTTTTGCTTTCGCTCATTGTTCAATTAACACCTTTCCGGTATTGCCCTCAAAGAACAGCTCGTAGGCTTCCTGAATCTGGTCCATGCCGTACCTGTGCGTAATAATCTGCTGCAGATAAGGAAGATGCTTAAGAATAAGGTCATGATTCTCTGCCAGCTCATTGTATTGGAAATATTCGCTGCCAAGCACGGCACGCTCAGGCGCAATGATATCATTGGAGATGCCAAGGTTCAGCTCTTGGCCATGGCCCACGCAGATCAGAACCCCGCGCTGGTTAAGCGCATCAAGGGATGTTCGTCGTCCGGATGTTTTGCCGCTTGTATCGATGGCAATGTCGACACCTTCAAGACCAGCTTCCCGAATCACCTCTGTGACCGAACGGTTCGAGAGCTGGACCGGAATCGCTCCCATCTTCTCCGCTAGCTCCAGACGATAATCAACAAAATCCATAATAAATACCGGAGTCTCTTCACCAAGCAGCAGCTTCGCCATCGCAAGGACTCCAAGTCCAATCGGACCCGCACCGGCTACCAGCACGGATTGAATATCCGGATGAACCAGCTTGGCGCGTTTAATCGCGTGACCGCCAGTCCCCATAATGTCGAGCAGCATGGTTGCCTCGGTCAGCGGAATAGATGGATCTACCGGGAAGAAGACATTCTCGTTAATGACGATATAAGGAGCGTATCCACCGTCGTGGGTAAAGCCGTAATCCGCTCTCTTCTGAAGGCACTGGTTCGTGAAGCCCAGCTTGCAGCTGCGGCATTCCCCGCAGAAATCCATCAGGAAGACAACGCCATGCGTTCCGATTGCGGTTGTTGCCCCTTCGCCAGCGCCGACGACAATACCGGCAGCCTCATGGCCGGGAACTGTCGTGCTGCCATCATAATACTGGCTGCGGTCAGAACCGCAGAGAGCATTTGCCTTCACCTGAAGGAGCAGCTGACCTTCGCCCGGTGCGGGTACAGATTTCTCACCATATTCGATTTTCCCTTGGCCTACAAATAGCGGAATGTTCATTGTTTGTGGTACATGGATTACTTGACTCATCTTCTCCATCTCCTTAACCGTTCACATTATCGTTCATGTAATAGGGTGCAAAGGTCCGCCTCCAAGCGACTTTTACTTGGTGCTTTCCCTTAAGACCAGCTTTGTATCAATAATCTCATTAAATTTCCGGGTTGACTCCGGATGATTAATTTTATGCAGGACAATATCAACAGCCCGTTTGGACATTTTGCCCTTGGAATTGCTTACCGAAGACAGCTGGAACGGGATAAAGATCCGCGACTGGATGTTATCGAAGCCAATTACCGAATAATCGTCAGGCACCCGGTATCCGTTCTTGCTTAATACATATGCCGCTTCCCAGGCAATCACATCATTAAAAGCAAAGATGCCAGTGAACTCTGCCTGCTGCTCAATAAGCTGTTTGACGACCGACCTTGTATCGCCGGCAGTAGCACCGACTTCAATAATTAACTCTTCGTGCACCTGCAGTCCTGCTTCCTCATGGGCTTTCTTATAGCCTTCCAGCCGTTCTTGCGCACTGGAAATCCGGATTGGACCGTTCAGGAACAGCACTCTCTTGTGACCGTTATCGAGCAGATGCTTGGTTGCGAGGTATCCGCCCTTCTCATCATCGCAGATGACATAATCGAACTCCGGCTCATCCTTGAATCTTCTGCCGATCAGCACGAATGGAACGCCGTTCTTCTGCAGAAACCGGATATTTTCCGCTCCCCGCTGGGAAGGACAGATAATAATGGCGTCTACATTTTTACCGATTGCCGTGTAGATCGCCCGTTCTTCCATCTCGTAATCGTCTTCCGTATTAATAACGAAGATGGTGTAAAGATGCTTGCGCGCCGACTTCTCAATCTCCTTCACCATAATGCCGAAGTGCGGATTGGCTACATCGCTTACTATAACCGCAATCGTGCGGGTCAGCCCTGACCGGAGCGAACCGGCAAGCGCATTGCCGACGTAACCCATTTCCTTGGCCAAATCTTTGATCATCTGCCGGGTAGAAGCAGCAATGTCCTCTTTATCCTTAAGTGCTCTTGAGATGGTATTGACCGAAAGTCCGGCTTTCACCGCCAGATCCTTCAGTGTGACTTTCCTGCCTTCCATGCATTCTCCCCCAGCACCTGAGTGTCTTTGCTAGACTCTCTTTTTGATAAATAGATTAGCACTAGAAATTTTTGGAGTCAATTGTTGTCCAGAGGAGAACTGTTTCTTAGCCTTTCAGGCCGGTCATGACAATCCCTTCTACAAAATACTTCTGGCCGAGGAAAAAGACGAGCATGGCCGGCAGAAGCACAACCGTTGTAGCTGCCATCATTAAATGCCACTGCGCATTATACATCCCTTTGAAGGTTTGAAGCCCTAAAGCAAGGGTATATAATTTCTCGTCACTCAGGTAAATAAGCGGTCCCATAAAATCATTCCAGCCATTCAGGAATGAGAACAATCCCACAACAACCAGAGCAGGAACAAGCAGCGGCAGCATAATACGGCTGTAAATCCGGAAATAGCCTGCTCCATCTACAAGCGCAGCTTCGTCCAGCTCTTTCGGAATCGTCATAAAAAACTGCCTTAATAGAAAGACGTTAAATGCTCCCCCGCCAAACCATGCCGGCAGTGTCAACGGTATAAACGTATTAGTTGCCCCCAGCTTCGCCCAGCCGACATATTGGGGAATAAGCGTAACGGCTCCTGGAAGCATCATGCTGCTCAAGATGACCATAAACACGATATTCCGGCCCGGCCACCGCAGTCTCGCGAAGGAATAGGCACAGATGGAGCTCGACAGCACAACCCCGGTAACCTCCAGTACAACGATAATCAGCGTGTTCAGAAAATACCGGTTAAACGGCAGGATCGTCATCGCCTCTCGGTAATTGCTGATCAGCCAATCATTGGGAGTCCAGATCGGCGGGATTACGAAAATATCCGACTGATCCATCACCGAGCTGCGGAGCAGCCAGTAGAAAGGAAACAGGCAAAGACAGGTTCCGGCGGCGAGCAGCAGGTAGATGAGCGATTTGGACAGCAGTCTGCTTCTGATCATCTTTTTCCCTCGCTTTCGCTGTACACCCATAAGGCGGACGTCTTGAATACCATCATCGTCAATACCAGTATGATCAGGAACATCACCCAGGCAATCGCCGAGGCGCTGCCCATACCGGAGAACTCAAACGCTTCGCGGTATAGATAATAGGAGTAGAACAACGTCGCGTTATTGGGTCCACCCTGCGTCATAATGTATGCCTGCCCGAACACCTGAAAGCTTCCGATAAACCCCATCACCAGATTGAAAAAGATCGTTGGCGTCATAAGCGGTATCGTAATAAAGAACAGCTTATGCAGCCAGTTGCCGCCGTCCACCTCCACCGATTCGTACAGATGCTTCGGGATACCCTGAAGGCCGGCCAGAAAGATGACCATCGTGCCTCCAATCGTCCATAGACTCATTAACACCAGAGAGGGTACGGCCAAATTCTCGGAATAAATCCATTGCAGTCCCGGTATGCCAAACACCTTCAGCAGTTGATTAAGCAATCCAAGATCCGGATCAAACAGCCACAGCCAGATCATTGACGAAGCTACAGCGGGTACAATGGTCGGCATATAAAAGATCGTCCGGAAGAACGCTTTGCCCCGGATTGGATGATTAAGCAGCAGCGCCACCATAAAGGCCAGCAAGATCTGCAGGGGAACGCTCAGAATGACATAATAGGCGGTAACACCAAGCGACTTATAGAATAACGGATCTGTACCGTCGAATAAGTTCGCGTAGTTACCAAAGCCAATAAACTTCAAAGGAGTGATGACATTGTATTCCGATAAGCTGAAGGTAAAGCTGGCAATCATCGGCCCCAGGACGAAGATGATAAAACCGGCAATAACCGGTGATGCGAACAGAAGGCCAGCCCGGGCTTCCTTATTCCATAGCTTCCTCCCGGTGATCATCTCTCCGTATAAACCCCTTTCAGCTCTTTTTCCACTTGAGGCTTAATCTTGGTCAACGCTTCCTGGGCGGTTGTCTTGCCAATCCAGACCTGTTCTAGCGCCGGATCGATAATGCTGTTGATTTTGGACAGATTCTTCACGTAATACGAGGTATTCGGAAAGCCGTTATCGAAGGCATTTCGCATGACAGCATCCTGGTAGCCCTCCGGATGTGCTGGGTTACCTGCCGCCCATTTCGCGACCAACTCTTCATTCTCGTACCATTTCTTCAGGACGGGCATCCAAAGCCCGCTCGTTTGCAGCTCCAGCGTATTCTCCGGATTCATCATCCACTTGTACAGCATCCAGGCTTCATCAGGGTGTTTCGTATCCTTGAAAATCACGATTGGTTCGCCCAGCGTCATAGTGGCCTTGTTCTTCATTACCGGAACAGCGCCAATGCCGAAATCAAGCTTCTTCGCTGCACCCAGATCAACGAGGCTCCACTGGCCGTCGAGCGTCATGGCTACCTTGCGGGATGATAGCGCGTTGGCACCGGAAGGTATGTTTTTCGATTGGGTCGGCGATGGAGCGACGTGATACTTGTTAATCAGATCGGCCCATTGCTGAATCGCTTCGGCAGCCTCCGGGTCAGAGAGCTTAAATTCCGTACCGTCTTCATTCACAAACTGACCGCCGTTTGACACAACGCCATTCATATACGCCCATAGCGGCATCGTGACGCCGAATTGCTTGATTGCTTTTGGATCAAAATCCGGATCAAGCGCATTCCGCCCCTTCTGGTCCAGCGTCAGCTTTTGAGCCGTCTCTACAAATTGATCCCAGGTGTATGCCTCGTCTGCTTTCGTTGGGGGAAGCGCCAGTCCGGCATCCGTAAAGGCTTCCTTATTGTAGAACAGGGCGAAAGCTTCAAGCGCTCCGTTGACTCCCGCAAGCTTCCCTTCCTCCCAGTAGTACATCGTGTTCGGAAGAATATCGTTCACGCTGACATCCGGATCATTCGCTAGAAAATTCATGATGTTGTAGATTCTTCCCTGCGAGGCCCATTCCAGAGCAACATCACCATTAAGAAGTCCGATATCAGGCATCTGATTGGATGAGGCCATCGTTGTCAGCTTGGTCGTATAGGAATCCGGGATATGAAGCGTATTCACCTTGATCCATGGATACTTCTGCGTAAAAGATTTAATCGCCGCTTCCTGTACCTTCTTCTCGTTCGGGCTGCCCCAGAACGTATACCTCAAGGTGACCGGGTCATGCTTCTCCGGTTCCGTCGTGCTTGCCGCATTGCTTGGTGTGTTGCCGGATGTTTCCTTAACCCCTCCATTGCCGCTATTTCCACTATTGCCGCTGCAACCTACCATCATTACCGAAAGCGCTATCATTGTTGCAGATGCTAAACCAATTGTTTTCCTCATAGACTTACCTCCTTCAAATTGGTTAAAGATCCCCACTCTTTTTTTCAACCAATGATGCAAGTCAAGATGAACGATACCATTCATGATTTGAGGAAAGCCTTCACCTCCATTTACGTTAACATTATCGTTAATGTAGCTTACAGGGTCATTATAAGAGCATTAAGATAAAATGGTCAATTATAGAATTCGGACATCCAATATCGATCCATCATGTGTATAATGTCGCGATTACGGAGGAATAAAATGGTTTACAACAAAATAAAAAGCCGTTTCCAATTCGGCAAGATTGGAAACGGCTTTTAGGATCGATTGCTTATTTTATAGCTTTTACCACTTGTTCAAGTCTTTCCAATCCGTCTGTTAATACGGCCCGGGTGCAGCCAATGTTGATGCGGATGAAACCATCGCCAGACTTCCCGTAGATAGAGCCTTCGTTAATCCTTAGGCCCGCTTCTTCAAGCAGTCTGCGGCTAAGCTCCTCCGAACCGATACCAACACTACTGCAGTCCAACCACATTAAGTACGTCGATTCAGGTGTGATCACCTTAAGCTCCGGAAGTTTATCCTGAACAAAGGAAAGGAAGTAATCACGGTTCGACTTCAGATAAACCAGTAATTGATCTAACCACTCTTCTCCCTCGTTGTATGCTGCAATTACCGCTTCGATCCCGAATACATTCGGATCATGCAGCCCGTTTACATGCAGGGCATGTATTAATTTCTCCTTATGCTCCTTGTCAGGAACAATAACGTTAGCCATCTTTAGTCCGGCCAGATTAAAGGTTTTGCTTGGAGAGGTGCACGTAATCGCGTTCATCCGGTCGACAGAAACAAACGGAACGTATGGCTGCCCGTCAAATACGAGGTCTCTATGGATTTCATCTGCTAGGACGAGAACATTATGCCTCAGGCAGATGTCGCTTAATCGTTCAAGCTCCTCCTTGCGCCACACCTTTCCAACAGGATTGTGAGGGTTGCACAAAATAAACAGCTTGACCCGTTCGTCAGACGCCTTCGCCTCGAAATCTTCAAAGTCAATCTCATAGGACGCGCCATCGTTAATCAGTTCATTCTCCACGATCTCGCGGCCGTTATTCGTAACGACTATAGAGAAAGCGTTATAAACCGGAGTTTGAATCAGCACCTTATCTCCAGCGACCGTAAAAGCTTGAATGGCTGCAGACAGCGCCGGTATAACACCGGGAGTAAACGCAATCCATTCTTTTTCAATCTCGCAATGATGCCGATTCCGCCACCAGTTTATCTCTGCCTCATAATAGGCATCCGAGATATGAGCATAGCCGAATATGCCATGCGCAAGCTTTTTTTCCATAGCACGAATGATCGGATCTGCTGCCTTGAAATCCATATCTGCAACCCACATAGGGATTATATCTTCATGTTCTTGTGAGGTATCCCACTTCGTACTGTTTGTATTTCTTCGGTTAACCACTTCATCAAAATCATACTTCATCTTGCAAGCCACCTTTTCTGTTCACAACTTCTGTCAAAGATATAATATCACAACTCCCGCAAGCTATGTCCATCATGAACCGCCATAATCCATTAGAAACAAAAAGGAAGCCCGGTTATCCAGACTTCCCTCCATCTTACATCCATTTTTTCTGATAGGCCGCAATTTCCTTGTATTCCGAAGTTAGCAGTCTCGATATCCGGACATAAATCCGGCTCAGCTCCTTATACCGCTCGACATTTCCTTGTTCAGGCTGATGCTTGTGGGACGTCCCCATCATACTAGACACCACATGAAGAGAATCGACTTCACCGATGCTGTACAAGCCCAGGATAGCCGCACCAAGACATGAACTTTCAAAGCTTTCCGGAACATGGACCTCCTGCTCGAAAATATCCGCCATCATTTGCCGCCAAAGCTCCGAACGGGCGAAGCCGCCGGTCGCCTGAATTTTCGTCGGATGGCCAATCAGTTCCTCCAATGCCATATACACCGTAAACAGGTTGAAAATAACACCCTCCAGCACAGCCCGGATCATATGCTCCTTCTTATGCTGCAGACCAAGTCCAAAGAACGAGCCTCTTGCGTTGGCATCCCACAGCGGTGCTCTTTCGCCAGCCAGATAGGGATGGAAGAGCAGCCCATCCGCACCGGCTGGTACACGAGCCGCAATCTCTGTCAAAATATCATAGGGATCTTTGCCAAGACGCTTTGCCGTCTCTGTCTCCGACGAGCAAAGCTGGTCGCGCAACCAGCGGAAAATCATTCCGCCGTTATTGACCGGTCCGCCTATTACCCACATGTTGTCGGCAAGCGCGTAGCAGAAGATACGTCCCTTCGGATCGGTGACCGGACGGTCCGTTACAGCACGGATGGCGCCGCTTGTGCCGATCGTAACCGCAACTGTTCCCGGCTCAATCGCATTAACACCAAGATTGGATAATACACCGTCGCTTGCTCCAACAATGAATGGCGTAGAGGCAGGCAGTCCCATTTCGGCAGCCCACTGCGCCTCCATTCCCTCCATGGCATAAGTCGTGGGCACAGGCTCGGATAGTCGATCGGGCGTAACGCCAGCTACCCGCAGCGCTTCTGCATCCCATGTGAGCTGCGATAGATTAAACAGCCCGGTTGCCGATGCAATGGAATAGTCGATGACATACCGTTTGAACAGCTTATAAAATACGTATTCCTTGATGGAAATAAACTTATGGGTACGGCCGAAAAGTTCCGGCTCCGTGTCCTTAAGCCAAGCAAGCTTGGACAACGGGGCCATCGGATGCAGCGGAGTGCCCGTGCGCAGATAGATTTGATGCCCGTTCATCTCGTTCTTGATTCGTTCCGTCCAGAAAGCGCTGCGGTTGTCCGCCCAGGTGATGCAGCGCGTCAGTGGGCGGCCTTCGCCGTCCACCGCGATAACGCTGTGCATGGCCGAGCTGAACGACACGCAAAGTACGCCTTCCTGATCTACGCCGCCCAATGAAACCACTTGCTTAATGGTGCCAACAACCGCACGGAAAATCTCATCCGGATCCTGCTCCGCAACATCCGGCTTTGGCGAGAACAGCGGATATTCGATCGTATGGGTTGCAATAACGCGCCCGCCTTTGTCGAACAATACCGACTTCGTGCTGGTTGTCCCGATATCTGTTCCAATTACATAAGAGGAAGCCACAGCTGCGTTCTCTCCTTTCTATCCTAAACGACCGTATTCAAAGCCATAATGAGGACAAGCGCAACAACTGAAATAATCGTCTCGAGCGCTGTCCATGTCAGCAATGTTTCTTTGACCGACATTCCGAAATATTCTTTAATCAGCCAGAAGCCGGAATCATTCACATGGGACAAAATAAGCGATCCCGCACCCGTTGCGAGTACAAGCAGCTCTACGTTTGTTCCCGGCATAGCCGCCGCGATTGGCGCAACGATGCCGGCTGCCGTCATCATCGATACGGTAGCGGAGCCTGTTGCGATACGGATCATCGCTGCAATCCCCCAGCCAAGCAGGATCGGAGATACATGTGACGACGTAGCCAGATCGGCGATGTAGTCACCGATACCGGAATCAAGCAGCACGCGGTTAAACGCTCCGCCCGCACCAATAACAAGCAGAATCGTTGCCGTTGGCGCCAGACAATCGTTCGTGAATTTCAGTACTTTCTCGCGGCTGATTCCGCGTGCGAAGCCTAAGCTGAAGAACGAATATACCGTTGCAATCAGGAGCGCTACGACGGGGTCACCGACAAATTTAGCAGCGAGGAACAGAGTATCCTCCTTCGCAAGCGAACCGCTCTCTACGAAGACATCCGCGAACGTTGCAATCAGCATCAGGAATACAGGAATCAAGATGGTAATTAGCGTGTTGGCAAAGCCCGGCAGCTCGCGATTGGAGTCCGTTTCGGCAAGCTGTTCACCCATTTCCTTAGGTACTTCCTTATGAATCCGTTTGCCAATCCAGCTGCCATACACAGGCCCTGCAATGATAGCAGTCGGAAGGCCAACGATAATGGAATACAAAATGGTCATGCCAATATCCGCGTTAAAAATACCAACGGCAGCCATTGCTGCCGGATGCGGCGGCACAAGACCGTGCACGACGGACAAGCCGGCTACCAGCGGTACGCCGATTTTGACGAGCGATAGTCCCGTCTGTTTGGCAATTGTGAAAATGAGCGGTACCAGCAATACGAAGCCGACCTGGAAGAAGACTGGAATACCAACGATAAAAGCGACAAACATCATCGCCCAATGGACTCTCTTCTCCCCAAACACGCCGATTAGCGTCCGGGCGATCCGCTCGGCCCCCCCGGATTCGGCCATCATTTTCCCGAGCATTGTGCCAAGTGCGAGGACGATCGCCAGAAACCCGAGCGTATTCCCCATCCCGGTCTTGATGGAATCAATTATTCCGGTCTGATCCTCCGTGGCCACAATCGGCATGCCTGCCGCAAGTCCCGTCCCGATCGCCGTAATGATAAGGGCGACAAACGGATTTAGCTTGGCAACCGTAATGAGGAGCAGCAGCACAACAATGGCCGCAAGTACGATAAATAACAACATGATGTAATTCCCCCTTATTATGTTCAAACCTATGCTTTATGGCATGTGTCCATCGCGGTATTCCTGCGGGGTCATGCCGAAGGTTTTCTTAAACGCACCGATGAAGGAATGCGGCCGTTGGTAGCCAAGCCGGGCAGCGATAACATAGACCTTCTCGTCGCTGTTCACCAGCAGCGACTGGGCCTCCTCCATCTTCACTCGTTGAATGTAATCACTTATGTTTTCTCCCGTTTCCAGCTTGTACACCTTGGATACATAGACCGGATGAAGCTTCACCCGATCGGCCACCGACTGCAGGGACAGGTCACCGGTTACATTCTCATCGATGAAGCTTCTGATCCTGTCGATCAGCGAAGAACGGTTGTCCTTCGTTTCTTTGGCTATATCCTCCTGCAAGGCTTGCAACGTACGGAATGACCATTCCCGCAGTTGATGCACGGTACGGAACGGCATGCCGGAGATCATCCGGCCGTAATCGGTTCCAAAAGTATCCGCGAGCAGGCGGCCGTTTTTATGAGCGATATAGGTGTAAGCCGAAGCAATCGCAAAATAGATTTCGAGCAATTGTTCCTCCGAAACCGGTTCGCCGTTTTCCACGCCAGCGAAGATACGCTTGTATCTTTCCTCCACCGCTTCCCATCGTGCGGCTTCGAGCAGATGAATTAAAGCCGGCGGTTCGTATAAGTATTCCAGCGAACGAACCGCAGTGACCACATCTTCTTCGTCTTCCAGCCGCATGAACTGTTCCGGTTCTTGTCCAATCCGGTTGCGGAACGCAGTGATCGACCGGTTGTAGGCTGCCGGCACATCTCCGGGGAAGACGCCGGTTCCGCTGATCATAATGGATACCTTCCCTTTCAGGTATACGCCAACAGCGGATTGCAGCACGGATGCCGTCCGTTCGAGCCAGCCCGGATCATCGCCTTCCGCATCCTTCCTTTGAGTCAGCAGGAAGATCAGATAATCATGGGCATCCTTCGTTTGCCAGAGCGCATACCGCCCGCCGAACACTTCCTCCGCCATATTGGCGACTGCATACTCCTTCCAGGACAAATCCTCCCCGGACTTCTCCTCGAACCCTTCATCCAACCGAATGGCCATTAACGAAAACCGATGCCATGCCTCGCCCCCAAGCTCCAGCCTGATCATTTTCTCATGCAATGCAGTTCCGCCACGGTACTTTCCCTGGAGCAGTTCATGCAGCAGATTAGCCCGCAGCAGAGGCAGATGCTCCTTAAGCGTATAGGTCATCCGCTGGGCGGAAATAACCTCCTCCCATTCGCGCTCCAGCTTGCGGAGCACGCGGGCGACCGTCGCCAGCAAATCCTCGGTTTTGACCGGCTTGAGCAAGTAATCCTCCGTCTGGAACCGCATAGCCTGCTTCGCATAAGTAAATTCGGAATAGCCCGACAGCAGTATGCTTTTCGTCTTTGGCCACTGCCGGTCGATTTCCGAGATCAGCTGCAGCCCGGACATGCCGGGCATGCGGATATCGGTAATGACGATATCGATGGAGAACTGATGCAGCTGCTCAATCGCTTCCTGACCGGAGTAGGCTTTATACACTTGATCGATACCAATGGATTTCCAATCGACGGTCAGCGCCAAACGATCAACGACATGCGCTTCATCATCCACAATTAAGAGCTGGGCCATCCCGCTTCACCTTCCAACCGATTTTCATCCAGAACCAGTGACCTGCTCGCATCCTTTAACCAGCATACTGTAACGACAAGACCCTCCTTAACACCATGCCGGAAACGAAGACCCGAGCCTTCCCCGAACCGGCTGCGAAGACGCTGGTGCACATTCCATGTGCCGCAGCCGATTTCATCCGTCATCTTCTCGTCAAGCAAGGACTCCAGCCGGAGAAGCGCGTCTTCCGACATACCCGCTCCGTTGTCGGCTATTTCAAGATAGTTGTATTCCCCATCCTGTCGACCAGTAATGACAATATGACCGCCGCCAACCCGGCCTTCAATGCCGTGCACAATCGCATTTTCAACAATCGGCTGCAAAGTCAGACGGGGAATCGGCTCATCCAGCATGGCTTCCGGCACTTCAATCTCAAAGGTCAGCCTCCCCATCCTAAGCGTATGGATGTTCAAATAATGGCTAACGAATTCAAGTTCATCGCGTACCGTCGGCAGCTGATTATCCACCTTTGTCGTATAGCGGTAAAACTCCGCCAAATTTTCTGACATCGAGATGACCGAATCCCGGTCCTCCAACATGGCGGAATTGATAATAAAGAACAGCGAGTTGTACAGAAAATGGGGATTAATCTGCGACTGCAGCTGCTTGAGCGTCGCTTCCCTCGACCTGAGCTTCTCGGTATACACGTCCTCAATCAACCGTTGAATCTGACCGGCCATTTCATTATGATGCCGGATCAGCTCGTCAAACTCGTTGTTCGCTTTGTAGCCGATCCGCCACGACAGATCGCCGCTCTTCATCCGCTTCACGCCCGCTATCATGTTGGATAAAGGAATCTGAACATTGCGGTACAGCAATACGGATGCAAGCAAGCCGATCAGAATAAGAAGGACAATCGAGCCGTAGAACCAGTTGCGTGCCTGTATGATTGGCGACACGATCCGCTTAACCGGCACATAATCAATCAGATACCAGCCTAATTGACGCGATTTCACATAGCTGACCAAGTAGGTTTGGCCGTTCATCTTCAAGCTCAGCTGGCCATTTTGACCTAAGTCTCCATCCCCAAGCTCCCGGATGACGTCAGACGAAGCCGCTTCGGCATAAGTGCTGTTGCGGACCGGCTCCATATCCGGAAGAAATAAAAATGGATCGCCCCGGTTCTCCTTTTTGTACACATCGAGCATGTCGCTGATGTTCTGGACAGGAAAACGAACCTGAATCACGGCGTCGGCTTCCCCGACCTTATCGGCAGCGGCGGGAACCCCGGTCTCGCGGACAAACGTACGGATCGAATAACCGCGTGAGCTGTCCTGCTCATAAGCCCAATCTGTCACAATCTTTCTCTCAGGCGATTGGACTTCGCTGCCGTTCAAGTAAATGTTCGAGGATAACACAAGATTTTTCTCCGGAAAGGCAAATGTCAGATCGTTCGACCAAGGGCTGGAGACGCTCTGCAGACCCAGCTTTTCCGTCACTCTCGCCTGTGCCTTCAGCATTCCGCTTTCCGGCTCGCCAGGTGCCGGCGACAGAAAATCTCGTATATGCGGATCGTCACTTAAGATAACCGGAAACATCGATAAATTTTCCATCGTTCCATCCAATTGATCCATAAAGAAGATCAGTTTGCTCAAATTGGACGAACGCATTTGCTCCTCCACAACCCCGGTCGAAATTCGGTTGGAGTAGCTGTACAGCAGCAGAACGGGCACAAGCAGCAGAACAATCGTTAAAGCCATTTTGTTAAAGATCGATAGTCGCCTCGGCATGCCCTTACTCCGCTTCCTCATCAAGGATCGCCTGCAAAGCGGCATTCGCCTGATCGGCAGCTTTCCTGATGTCAGGCTCTCCCGTAATAACCATCTGCACGATTTTGCCGACCTGCTCCCGCGCGGCTGCAACATCTACCGTCTGCGGTCGATCATGATCGACACCACCGTTAATCGTTTGTTTGAAAACGGAGGCGAGTTCATCCGGGAACCCGATGGTTCCCTGCGGATCGTTCCATACGGATGATCTTGGACCGGGATTGCCCGCCTGCTGGGCTAGCAGCATCATTGCTTTGCCGCTCGCCCACTCCACAAACGTCCATGCTGCTTCTTTATCCACCGATTTGGGATTGATCGCAAGCCCCCACGACGTAATGTTATAGGACATTGATCCCTTCTCCCCCGCCGGAAAAGGCGCAAATCCGACTTCTCCTGCCACCTTGGACCGTTCCGGATCCAAAGCCGCCCGGTAAATTGAATTTGCATCCGTGTAAAGCGCAGCCTTTCCTTCCGAGAAAAAGGCACTTGCCTGCGGCCAAGACATGTTGATTACATTTGGAGGTCCGTAATCCCTCAGCAAACCGCCATAAGTCTCGAACGCCTTAAGCGCTTCCGGCGTATTAATGGCTGCTTTGCCGTTCCGGATAAAGTCGCCGCCCTCCGAGTAAAGAAAGGACGAGAGCTGAGTCACAAGCGGGCTTCGTTGTCCTCTGGCAACAAAGCCGTATACGCCCCGCTCCGGGTGATTCAGTTTAGCTGCGGCGGCTTTAAGCTCTCCAATCGTGGTCGGGACGGCAATACCCGCTTCTTGCAGCAAATCTTTGCGGTAATACAATATTTGTTGTTCCGTAACAATAGGGATTCCAGCCAGCTTGCCATCTACAGTTGATGAACGGATCGATGCCGGCGAGAAATCGCCAAGTTCATATTCTGCATCCCGCGTCGCATAAGCATCAAGCGGCTCAAGCCAACCGTTCCGAAAAAACAGTTTCCCTTCCTGCAGCGGACGGTACATGAATACATCCGGCGTCTCCGAGCGGGCCGCAAATTGCACGGTCAGCTTCTGTGTCAGTTGATCCTCGAAATAACCTTGGATCCGCACATTAATGCCGGTTTCCTCCTCAAATTCGGGCAATAACGGCTTAATGACGTCAACCCAGGGATGGGAGCCGGTTACGAACGTAATCGTTCGTCCTTCCAATCCCCCGCCGGAATTTCCTCCGCCAACTGCCGAACCCGTTTTTTGTCCCGAGCTGTAACTGCAGCCGGCTAATGCTGCAACGATCAGTAGTCCAGTCCATCCGGACTGTAAGAGCTGCAGCTTCCTCATGCCTAACTCTGCTCTCCTTCAAGCGAAATCAGCATTGCCTGCAAGGCAAAGTCGATTCGCGTCGAAAAATTTTACAAGCACCCTTAACATTACTGGATCACGGGTTTCTTCGATATAACGAATACTAAACATCGATAACGAATCCTAAAGATGCGCTTTACCTATTATTGCCTGTTCGAGAATTATCATGATTCATTTAGCAAACCAACGGCAATAATAGCTGAGACAGGTAAAATTTGAGAGCACTGAATTGAATTTACTTGATGTATTGCAAAGCAGGTCAGAAGATTCGGGAGAATGAATGTTAAATAAAATTTCCAGTTACCAGTTATTCGCAATTACTTTTATTTACCAAATGGGCACGTCGATTATATTCGGCTTCGGCGGGTCGGCCGGCCGGGATGCGTGGATTGCAGAACTCGTTTCCCTTTGTCTGGGCTTGCTTGTCATTATGATCTATATTTCCTTAATGCGGTTCAATCCGGGATTAACCTTAGTCGAGTGGTTTCCCGCGCAGCTCGGGCGCTGGATTGGAACGCCTCTTGCCTTTCTTTACCCCATCATGTTTTTGTATATTGTCGGAAGGATCATTGCGGATATCAGGGACATGGTTTCAACAGCTTTATTGCCGAATACGCCGCTACTAATTATCACATTGATATTTACCGTTATAGTTGCCTATTGCGTGTATGGCGGTATCGAGGAGGTCTCCCGACTAGGTGAATTGTTCCTCCCCATCGTCTTATTCTTGTTTTGTATTGAGATCGTTCTTCTTGCCCGCTCTGGCGTTTTGCATACCCGTAATTTACTTCCTTTATTGGAAAACGGGTGGCAGCCTGTGTGGAATGTCGTTTATCCGTCGGGAATCACGCAATCCTTTGGCGAAACCCTCGTTCTCGCCATGTTCTGGCCGGAGACTAAACATACGGATAAATTGATGAAGATTACCGTTTATGCTTCATTATTAACCGGAATTATAATAGCCTGCTTTGATGTGCTGGGCATTTTAGTTTTTGGCAATATGTTTTCGGGATTACTGTATCCGCTTTACACCCTTCTGAGCGTCATCAGCATCGGAAAATTCATTGAAAACATACAAATGTTCGGCGCTCTTTATTTTTTGATGACGGCTCTATTAAAAAGCGTCATCATTATGCTTGCGGCAGTAAAAGGAGTTCAGCAGTTAACGAAAATGAAGAGTTACCGCGTTCTTATCATCCCGGCATGCTCCATTTCCCTATTGCTGGGACTAACGATGTCTCAAAACATTGCCGAGCACATTTATCGTCATCACTTTGAAATACTCGTTCCTTATATTTGGGTACCGTTGCTCTTGATCTTACCCATGCTCCTTCTCGTCGTGACTCGGTTTCGGCGAATGATAAAATGATTTTTATTTTTCAGTCTCATGCGGGTTCAGATGCAACGAAGGGCCTGTAACGCCTATCCGCCGGACCTTTATTTTTGCCGTCACGGATATTTCAGCTTCCCGGAATTCCTCTTCCCAGTTATTCTTAACAGACTTCCATAAAGGCAAATTTTTTCTGCGAATGACGTCGCTGAATCCAAAGATATCGGCTCCATAATTTTGCTGGACCTTAGCAATCGTTTGACGCACCCTCTCTTCAGCGTCTTTATTTAAGGCGCTTTGAAGGAGCTTGACGTTCTCTGTCCGTGTAAGATCCAGACGGGTATTGTTTTCGCGAATTGCTCCTTGGCCCGCCAGCGTAATATAGATTCTTAATTTATCCGATTGGAGGACCGGTTGGATCTTACTGCTCACTTTGTAAACGTTCATACTAACGTTACCTTTCTCATCCGGTACAGTTGCAGTAACCGTCAATTCCTTCAAATTCCCCATCACCCAGCGTACAGCCTGATCTTCTTTTAAATTTAAATACCCTTCCAACTTCAAATCCTTATTAAAAACAGCGGATCCATCGATTCTAAACCCTTCTCTACCCGATTTAGGCCGGTCATCCTGATCTTCTTCATTTTGCAAAGAAGAGTTCGTGGCAATTGCAATAGCTGGTAAAGTCGGGCTAGCTCCTGCGCTGGTTGCAGAAAGCAAAAAATTTAACATCCCCATTTCAGCTGGTGATCCCATCTGGGTAAACTCCCCTGAAGCCCCGAGTCCTGGAATATTTTCTAATGGGTACGAAACTTGCAAAAAATTTTTGGCCGTATCTCCCTTGACAACAAAGATATCGGTTCGCAGCTTCAAGTTCGGATCTCGGGTATAGGTATCGAATACTTCCTTTATTCCCTGCCTTGCCATAGCTTCTCCAATGACGATAACCCGCCGGTGCCCGCGGAATACTTGCCGGGAAAGCTTCGTCTGCATCCGCTGTACGGCATCAAGCGTATTCATGCCATTGCCCGTGGCGACAAAAAATGGTTTTCCATTGCTTCCTCCAGAGGCGCCATTGTTTTGCCCGCCGCCCAATTTGGACGGGATGATTGCCTGTGCGCTTATCATGACTTTCTTGTCCGAGGCTTTATCGATCCCCCATGCAAGTTCAATGGCCATTTCGTTTATCTCCGAACTATCCCAACAACCCGATAGGAATAGGAAGAACAGAATGAATCCTCTGCTGTACCATTTCTTAATCATTGGATTGGCCTCCTCGCTTGGAACTTGGTTGTTGGCCTTCCGGAATACGTTTCTTGTTAGGTCCGGAAAACTCGGGGCGCATGTTCATACTCCATCTTGGTGCCCGTATGAAGACATCCTTCAGGTTCTGCCCTAACGGAACTACTGGGTTCATATAAGGAACTCCGAACGATTGCAGCCTTAACAGATGAATGATCATGAGAAACAGTCCGCTAATAATGCCGTATAATCCTAATATTCCCGCTAAGAACAACATCGGAAAACGGAGCAGCCGGTAGGCGGTCCCGAAATTGTATCGCGGTATGGCAAAAGATGCGATTCCCGTAGTAGCCACGACAATTACAACAGGTGCGGATACGATGCCCGCTTGTACGGCGGCTTGTCCAATGACAAGCGCTCCCACTATGCTAACGGCTGAACCGACGGCCTTGGGCATTCGAATCCCTGCTTCCCTGAGTCCCTCGAACATAAACTCCATCAACAACGTCTCGACAAACGTCGGAAACGGGACACCTTCCCTGGAATTTGCAATGCTGATGAGCAAGTTAGTAGGAATGAGCTGTTGATGAAAGGTTGAGAGTGCGACATACATGGAAGGAAGAAGCAGCGCTATATTAAATAAGGAGAACCGAACAAATCGAACAAAGGTCGTGTAGATGGATCTTTCATAGTAATCTTCCACCGCCTGTAAGCCGGTCCAAAATGTCATGGGGACAATCAGCACGAACGGAGTGTTATCGACGAGAATGGCGACCTTTCCCTCGAGCAAGCTGGCACTCACGATATCGGGTCGCTCGGTATTTTGAATTTGGGGGAATGGAGACCAAGGAACGTCTTCAATAAACTCTTCCACATACCCCGACTCTAGTACGCCGTCGATCCGGATTTGCCCAATTCTATTACGCACTTCCTCCAAGACCGTATTGGATACAATCCCTTCGATATAAGCGATTACAATATCGGTTTGAGAAACCTGTCCTACGGTCGTCGATTCCATCTTCAGCTTTGGACTGCGGATTCGTCTTCGTATTAAGCTTGTATTAACTCGTAAAGTTTCCGTAAATCCGTCTCTAGGTCCTCGAATGGAAACTTCGGCTGCCGGTTCTTCTACCGTGCGAGCTTCAAAACCTTTGAGCTCCGCGATGATCGCCTTGTTTTCTCCGTCAACCAATAAAAGAACATTCCCCTTTAGTATTCCGTTTACTGCATCGTTGATGGTGAGCCCTGTTTGGACTTGCGCGACGGCGATCAGTTGTTCTTCAATGACATGTCTGGAAACAGGAACTTGATCCCGACCATTAGAAGCTCCATCATAAAGAATTGGCATTATTACAACCTGATCCAACGTTTTGGTATCAATTAATCCATCAACGTAAATCAAGAGCACCTTGGGGCTGCTGCTAATTGGACGAAATATAATGTCGGAACTGGCCTGAAACTTCTCACTGAGCAATTTCTCGTTTAACGCGAGCTCCATGCTTAATTCCGAATTATGTTCGTCGGATAGATGGAGATCTGATGATTCAAGCTGTTTAGAGCTGTTTTTTCTGTGCTTTATCCGAAACAAACCTATCCCTCCAATCGTTTTCATATTATCTCCAAAACCTCCATCAATAACAAAAAAGACGGACCCCCAAGGCAGGTCCGCCAATAATCATTCCAGTTAAATGTATACATTCACACGTATATACTCCTAAAGACAATGTCCTGATTGTAATTGCCAAAGCCCTTTCCGTAGAGGGTAAGTCCTCCCCGCCCGCGGCCAGTATCCTGGGCGGCTATCCGGAATGACCAGTTCATGGCATCGGTCCCGATATCCTTAAGACCTACATCCGATATCTTCTGCCCGTCAATATAGCTTCCGTTCTCCTTGATCCGAAGGACCTTGAGCAAACCGTATTGATTAACATCGTGAGACCACCATTCCGGGGTCAGTCTTCCTCTTGTCTTCCCATAATCACCGGGGCTCGTCCATACTCCAAGCGCTTTATCATTCAGATAGAAATGGATATCCGATGGCCAATGTTCATTCACGCGTGGTGCTTCGGAACCAATCTCGAATGAGATTTCAATCTCATGAAGCTGCTGGTCCTTATACAAATAATTAGGAATCTTGTATTCAACCCAACCTCTGGCAAACCATAAAATACCCGCATTCACCCGCTCCGGGTCCATAAAGCATACCGGATTATCATATTGGCCGATCATCCTTTCCGTTGTCGCAACCCCGCAGGTTGGCGTCGCCTCATAATCGGTATAATGCCCGATCGGCACGGACAGCTCATGAAAGCTTAGAGAAGAGGAGACATTGGGAGACAGCTTGATCTGCAGAAATTCCGACTTGATAAAACAAATCTTATACGTGCCTCCGTCCACCCTTTTCATTTTGCTTCCAACAATCCCTGCTTGCTCCAGCTTCCGGATATGTCCGCTAATGACCGCGCTGCTGAGGAACAACTCGGCGGCCAGCTCTTTCACATGCCTTTCCCGTTCAAATAATTTATCAATAATCTTCAAGCGTACTTCACTTGCCAGAGCTTCATAGACCATTAAAGACTCTGCATTGGTTGACAGCATTTCCTCACCCCAGCAGGATTTTGTTTTAATCTAATCCTAAAACTTATTGTTGCCTGTTAATAACCATTATGTTACGAATATTATATCATTTCAATGAAAATATGGATTTTGCTTTAAGCTAATTCTAAATTCTACTTGGAGGTTATTTTATGGCTATTCGTTCCAGCATGCTTATTGACAAAAACTTCACTGTCTCCCCCGTTGATCCCCGTCTGTACGGCTCCTTTATCGAACACTTGGGACGCGCGGTTTACGGCGGCATTTACGATCCTGATCACCCGACCGCTGATGAGAATGGTTTCCGTCAGGATGCGATAGAGGCGATCAAAGCACTGCAGGTTCCCATTATCCGCTACCCTGGCGGCAACTTTGTATCCGGCTACAATTGGGAGGATGGCGTAGGTCCAAAGAGCAAGCGGAAACGGCTGCTCGAGCTGGCCTGGTGGACAACGGAAACAAACGAGGTCGGAACCAATGAATTCGCGGATTGGGCGAAACTGGTTGGCACCGAAGTCATGATGGCTGTCAATCTGGGTACACGTGGAATGGACGCGGCAAGAAATCTTGTCGAGTATTGCAATCATCCCGGCGGAACGTACTGGAGCGATCTCCGGATCTCCCACGGCTACAAAGAGCCTCACCGCTTCAAAACCTGGTGTCTTGGCAATGAGATGGATGGTCCTTGGCAGATTGGCGCGAAGACGGCAGTGGAATACGGCCGGCTTGCCAATGAAACCGCCAAAGTGATGAAATGGGTTGATCCGTCAATTGAGCTAGTGGCGTGCGGCAGCTCCAGCAGCGGCATGAGCACCTTCGCGGATTGGGAGGCAACCGTCCTTGATTTGACCTATGATCAAGTCGACTACTTGTCGCTGCATACCTATTACAATAACAACAATAACGATACAGCCAATTTTCTGGCCAAGTCGCTCGATATGGATCAATTTATTGATAGCGTAGCCGCGATCTGCGACTATGTGAAAGCGAAGAAGCGCAGCAAGAAGAAGCTGATGCTCTCCCTAGACGAATGGAATGTATGGAACACGATTGGTACAAGCCGTGCCGATGAGCGATGGCAGATTGCCCCGCCGGAATTTGAAGATGTGTATACGCATGAAGACGCTCTTGCGGTCGGATGCTTCCTCATTACGCTTCTCAAGCATGCGGACCGTGTCAAAATGGCCTGCATCGCGCAATTAATTAACGTAATTGCCCCGATTATGACCGAAACAAACGGAGCGATCTGGCTGCAAACGACCTATTACCCGTTCCTTCACGCTTCCAGCTTCGGCAGAGGGACTGTACTTCAAGCCGTTATTTCTTCTCCAAAATACGATTCCAAGGATTTCACAGATGTACCTTTCCTCGAAGCTATCAGCGTTTACGATGAGGAGCTAGGTCTGGTTACCGTCTTCGCCGTCAACCGTCATCTGGAAGAGCAAATGGAGCTGAACCTGGATCTCGCAAGTTTCAGCGACGTGAGTGTCATTGAGCATATTGTGCTTGAGAGCGAGGATCTGAAAGCAACGAATACCAAAGCCAATCCGCGTCATGTCGTTCCGCATGCCGGAGGCCGGTCCTCTGTTGATAACGGCAATGTTCAAGCTATACTAAGTAAAGCATCCTGGAACGTGATCCGTTTGCAAACGAAGAAGGGATAACCTGGTCCATACGAAAAGGCAGCCGATCAGGCTGCCTTTTTTCAAGTCCTCAATGCTTAAGATGCCATTTTTTTGCGGATAGAACCAATAACCCACAGCAACAACGGGATTGCTACGAGATTAATCGGAAAGATCCAATCATGCCAGATTGTTTTTGCGTAAACCATGGTGTCGTTTGTATTTCGCGGCACAAAGGAAATCACAAAAACAATTGGCGCAATCCACCAAATCGTTCGTTTCCATTTTTTGATATGAAACAATTGAGCAGTTCCGTAACTGGTGATAAACATATAGAGCGACAGCTTTATAAAAATACTAATGATCCAAAGCAAGACAATCAACACATCCACGTTCTGAATAAATTCCATCACCGATATATACGAAACGATGGAATAAAGCGGATAAATAAATTTAGCCGGCAATTCCGGACCAAAGACCATAATGACAATCATGGTCATGGCCAGAATAGCAATAGATGCAGCTGCAACCCCTGATAAAGTGGAGATCATCACCCGCTGCGGTTTTTTCATAAAAGCTACTAACATGACTACCATAAAGGATTCCGCCAGGAAGGATGCCGGTGTCATGCCACCTTTCACAATGGGCAAAAATCCCGAGTTCGAATATACCGGAAGCAGTCTTAGCCAATCCCAGTCCTTCACACTAAAGACAAGGATGAGGATACTGCCTAATGCGGACACAGGACCAATAATTTCTCCGCTTCGGGCGATACTTCTAAGTCCTCCGGTATAGGTTGCATATACGACAGCACTTAACATGATGAGAATAATACTCCATTGTGGCGTGGAGCTAAATAGGGTGATGTAAACAAAATCCGCGAACTCCCTTAAAATAACTCCCGTCACCGAAAACCACATTACAAAATAAGGGAGTAAGACAAGTCTTCCCAGCCACCTTCCAAGGATCAATTGACTCGAATGAATAAAGGTCTTCTCCGGATACAGGAGACTTAGTTTAACCGCAACAAAAGTAGTTGCCAGAGCTATCAAAGTTGCTAAGAGAATGGAGATCCACGCGTCTTGTTTAGACAAAAAAACGGCGGGTGAAAGAGTGAAAATCGCTGTCATCCCAAATTCCATCGTAAAAATCAGCCAAAACAGCTGATATCCGGAGATTTTCATTTTTTAATCTCACTTTCTTTATACTGAAGCGGCGGCCCTACTAAACCCATGTATTTCAAATTGATGTTGACACGGACCGAAACTTCAATATTCGGGAAAATCGTATTCCACTGTCCTTTTATTTTGTTCCACTGCGCAGGATGCTGACGATTCATAACCTGATCAAAGCCTAAAACATCGGTGCCAAATTGCTTTTGCACTTTGGTAATCATTGCAAGAACATGTTCGCTTGTCTTCTTGTTAAGCTCATTCTGAACAAGCTTCAAATTTTTCCCCTTGTTAAGATTCAAATTGGTATTGTTTTCCGCAACATGACCGGCTCCCGTAAGCTCAATCTCCATCTTTACCTTATTTTTTTCGGAAACGCTGCTCCTTATTTTACTTCCGAAGCTGTTAACAATAACGCCTACGTTTCCTCCTGCTTCCGGAATCTCCTCCGCTAAATCCAAATAAGAAATTCTCTTCAGTATCCACTGCCGGTAAGCACCTTCAACAAAGTTCAAATAGCCAACCAATTTATAATCGTGGTTAAAAATAGCCCGTCCGTAAAAACGGATCGTTTCTTGCGGAGCAGCTCCTTGAACGATATCGACAACAGGCAAGGTTGGGCTGCTGCCTTCGCTGCTTGCTGCCATCATAAAGTCGAGGTACGATGTGGCCGTCGTTCCTCCAACCGCCCGATGAATTTTGACCGAAGCGATAGAAGGAATTTTCTCCAAAGGGTAATGGACCTTTAAAGCATCCATGCCTTTTCCCCCTTTCACCACCCAAATGTCTAATCGGATACGATTGCCGGGATCCCGTGAAAACCCGTCAAGAAGCTCTCCTATTCCGTGTTTAGCCAAATCCTCTCCGATGTAATAATTCCGCCGATGACCGCGGGTGATGATTCTGGAAAGCTTCTGCCGTGTTTTTTGAATGGCTTCAAGAAGCGTTTTACCGGTACCCGTCTCGATAAAATAAGGTTGTTCCCCGCTTGCTCCCGCTGAAATCCTGGAAGGGATTATAAATTGAGCAGCAGTCAGATAACTCCCGTCCTCCATCAGATCGGTTGATGCTGCAAGATCAAATGCCCGGTCTGAAAGCTCTACACGGTCCCAACAACCTGTCGTTATGATGATACAGAGTATCAAACCAATGAAAACGCCCAGGCGTTGTTTCATCATGTTTCGTCTCCTTGATCACCTGGTTTTTGACCTCTGGGAATTCGTAATTGATGGCGCTTAGAACCGGATAACGGAAGAGTATGCATACTCCATCTTGGCGCGCGGATTAATACATCCTTCAACTCTGATTTCGACATTGGAGATATTGGGCTTAAATACGGCACTCCGAATGACTCCAGATTCGTTAAGTGAATTTGAAGGAATAGCGTTGCCATCGTAATGCCGTATAGTCCGAACATCCCTGAGAATAACAGCATCGGAAAACGGAGCATTCGAAAAGCAATTCCCATACTGTATCTGGGCGTAATGAGAGACGCAATTCCCGTGATAGATACAACAATGACCATCGGAGCCGATACGATCCCCGCCTCCACGGCTGCTTGTCCAATAACGAGCGCTCCTACAATGCTGATTGCCGATCCCGTTGGACGCGGCATACGGATGCCAGCCTCGCGTAAGCCCTCAAATAAGAATTCCATTAGAAATGCTTCAATAACGGCTGGAAAGGGAACTCCTTCGCGAGCAGATGTGATGCTGAGCAAAAAATTCGCAGGGAGCAATTGTGGATGGAATGTCGTTATGGCCACATAGATGGAAGGTAAAAATAATGAGCCTACTATCAAGATCATCCGCAGCCAACGGATGAGGGTAGCGTAAATAAATCGCTCATAATAATCATCCGCTGATTGAAAGGCGCTCCACAATGTACATGGAACGATCAGGGCAAAAGGCGAGCCGTCTACGAACACCGCTACCTTTCGTTCTGCAAGATAGGAAGCGACAATATCCGGACGTTCCGTGTTCTGCACTTGCGGGAATAACGTAAATGGATGATCTTCAATAAATTCCTCGATAAAATTTCCGCCAAGCACCGTATCGATTTGAATTTGGCTGACTCTTTTCCGGACTTCTTCGACAACCGATTCTTTTACGATGCCTTCCAGATAGGCGATGACAACCGTGGTTTTTGAAAGACTGCCAACGGTCATGGACTCCATTTTAAGCTTGGAGCTTTGAATTTTTCGGCGAACCATGCTCGTATTCACATTTATGCTCTCGGTAAAGCCTTCTCTTGGCCCCCGTATGGTAACCTCGTTAGACGGCTCTTCTATCGCTCTTTGCTCAAAGCCCTTCAAATCGGCTATTACAGCATGATTTAGCCCGTCCGCCAGGACTACGACTTGCGCCGATAAAACGCCTGATACAATGTCATCCATTTTCTGTGCGGTTGTTGTTTTTGCAATGGAAGCCAGCTGCTGCTCCAGCATATACCCCTTATCGCATTGTTCCCCCGCTTCATGAGCTGGCACAAAAGTTCTCACCAGCAAATCATCCAATGGTTTGGCATCAGCCAAGCCGTCCAAATAAACCAGTAAAATATTCATCTGTCCATGTATGCGGCGAAAGACAATATCATAGCAGCTGCTAAAAATACCTTTAAGAAGTTCTTCATTCTTTTCTAGCGAATCGCTTATTTGAGCCGTCATGATATCCCTCCAGCCTCTACAAAATCATGTTTATATTTTCCAATTTGCCGGAGTTTTAACCGCGTTTCCTCGTTTGACGCTCTTCATCCATGCAAGATGGTTTGTCACAGGAAGAATAATATTTCCGATTTGGATGGAACTTAATGGTGAATATTCCTGAAATACTTGATGAAAGGAAATGACTACTTATGAGCAGCAGAATGAGAAAGAATATGGCAATGATTATGATCCTGACATTAGCTCTAACAGCCTGCGGCATTAAGTCCACAACAGTAAACGGGAATCCCAAAGCTTCCTCTCCACCACAACAAACAGACGCCATTCGTCCGTTTCAGGTCCATATACCGGAAACGGAGCTTACCGAGTTACGCAGACGTATCAACGAGACCAAATGGCCCGACCGGGAGACCGTCCCGGATCAATCGCAAGGCACGCAGCTGGAGACGATGAAGGAGCTGGCACGTTATTGGGCCAATGATTACGACTGGCGTAAATTCGAACAGAAGCTTAACAGCTATCCGCAGTACATGACCAACATCGACGGTCTGGACATTCATTTTATTCACGTTCGTTCCAAGCATAAGGGAGCTTTGCCGATTATCCTGACTCACGGATGGCCGGGTTCCTTTATCGAGATGATGAAAATCATTGATCCGCTTACGAATCCCACAGCCTACGGCGGCCAGGCATCGGATGCTTTCGATGTGGTCATTCCGTCCTTACCCGGTTACGGATTTTCAGAAAAACCGACCACAACCGGCTGGGGCCTTGATCGTATCGCAAGTGCCTGGATAGAGCTGATGAAGCGTCTAGGTTACACGAAGTATGTAGCGCAAGGAGGAGATTGGGGAGCGATCATAACGGATTTGATGGCCGTTCAAAAGCCTGAAGGATTGATAGCTATTCACTCCAACATGCCGGGGACGGTTCCGGCCAACATCGATAAGGCACTTCAGTCCGGCGGTCCAATGCCCTCCGGACTCTCCGCTGACGAGAAACGTGCTTATGAACAACTGGATTACTTTTTCAAGCATCTTGGTTACGGCGATATGATGGGAAGACGTCCGCAGACGCTGACCGGATTGGCTGATTCGCCTGTCGGTCTGGCAGCTTTTATGCTTGATCACGACGCCAAAAGTCTGGAGATGATCTCCAAAGCCTTTGCCGGCAAACGGGAAGGACTATCGCGGGACGATGTCCTTGATAACATCACGATGTATTGGCTGACGAACACGGCGATTTCTTCAGCCCGTCTCTACTGGGAGAATAAATATCCTTTCTTTGGTGTCAAAGGCGTCACCATACCGGTGGCGGTAAGCGTCTTCCCCGACGAGCTTTATGAAGCACCAAAGAGCTGGGCCAAACAAGCCTATCCAGGGCTGTTCTATTACAATGTGCTCGATAAAGGCGGACACTTCGCGGCATGGGAACAACCGTTGTTATTTACGAATGAACTCCGTGCGGCCTTCAGGTCGCTGCGCTGATTGCCGGCTGGAGCGTTATCCGTCTGTTTGCAAACGAAGAAGAGCAGTCCCATCGTCATTCTAGATGACAATGGGACTGCTCTTTTCATTTGCTTTGCGATATAGCCGTCATTTGCGGAGAAGTTGTCAACACTACCTTACGGAATGATTCGATATTTTCAGCCCATTAATTAAAAGTTAAAAGAAATCCGCTTTGCACGAAATTCACATTCGGGTATGCGATATTTCTCGTGACCAGATTATTAAACGTAGCGGAACCATTCCCCGTATAGGTGTAGATGGCAGCGCCCAGATGAGCGGTAGAGAATCTGGATGTCGTCACTCCGTCTTTGCCGGTTCCATCGATGGTCACGTCGTTAAAGACGATATTCTCAAACCCTCCTCCATATCCGAACTGGATGGCATCACGCTGCGCATTCATGATGTCTATGTTGGTAAAGGTAACATTTTTGATAGAATCATTGGAAGCTTCCAAATCAATGGCTCCGCGTTCCCCGTTGTACAGATCTTGACTCGTACCGCTATTAATAATAGTTGTGTCAGAAACCGTTATGCCGGTATTGTTCTGGAAGTGGTATCCCGGGAAGACAGTGTTGAGACGAACGCCGGACCCGCCAACGGTGTCGATAATAACGTTGTGATCAGCCTTGTGTCCGCTGCCGCCAAAGAAAGCTATGCCTGCCGCACGCCAGTTATTCTCGATCGTGTTGTAGGAGAACGTATTGTTCACTCCTGCAGGCGCACCATTCGTGTTACTCGTCCAGACCGCCAGAGCATCATCTCCGTTATTACGGACACTGCTGTTGCGGACTATGGAATTGCTGGTGCCTTGAGCGAAGTTGACACCGTCAGCCAGGTTATTCCGAATCCTGCTGTTCTCGATTGTCAGTCCATTGGCATAGATTGCCGGTGTATGAGCGTAATCCCCTACCCAGAAGCCGCATTCAAAATGCTCTACCCAAACATCATGGATCTTGGAGTTCGTTCCGAAGTTATCCATGAAGCCTTTGTATATCGCATTTTGTCCGTAACGGGAACGGAGCTTCGAATTGAGGTACACATTGCTGAAGTCCAGCTTGCCCGTAATACGGAGCGAGATGCCTCCGCCTGCCGCATTTGGATTCGTAAACTGGATATTCGTATACCAGTACCCGGCTCCTGTAATCGTTAGATTGTTAATCATGTTGCTGACCGATCCAATCTCCCACATGTTGCCCAGATGGAACGTTCCTTCGGGAATATACAAGGTCTTGCCGGCTGCTACGGCTGCAGTGACAGCGGATTTAAAGGCTGTCAGATCATCTTGGCCATCATTGGCAATTGCGCCGTAATCGGTAACTGACACGGCATTAGCCGGCTTGGCAATAGCTGTTGGAATTGGTTCAACCTCGATAAAGTCTACCCCATATTCAAGGCTGTCCCCGTTACCTTTCTGAATACGAATGGTATCTCCTGGCTGAAGCGGCGTATCCAGCTTCCAATGCACTTCATCAAAGCGGAACAGTGGACGTCCGCCGCCTGGAGCATCTGCCGGCATATCCCCGGAGAAATATTGCCAATTATAGTAGGAGGATAAGGCGACGGTTTTTACTTTCACATTATTCACATAGACGTCAAGCGAGCCATTAAGGCCCATGCCGTCTGACGAGTCCGGCATTGTAAATCTCATCGTTACTCCTGCACCGCCCTCACCCTGCCGCACGGTCCACTGCAGATAGGAACCGTTTGAAGGAAGAGCGATATATTTTTGCCCGGATGCTTCGGAAGCCGTAAGAGCTTGATCAAAGGTTGGTGCGGATTGCAAGGTTGCGCCCCCGCCGCGGGTTGCGTCATCTGTATCATACTTAGTGTACGGTACACTTGCACCACGTACGGAATAAACAACCAGGTTAGCTGTGCTTACATTATTCGCTTGCTTGGCCGTGACTTCATTAGCGTCTGCTGCAATGGACGTGGTAACCGTGTAGTTGCCGTTAACCGCTGTCCAGGATCCTGGAATGCTCACATTTGCAGTGGCTCCGGAAACTAAGGCCCCATTATATGAACCGCTGAATGTTTGAACCGTTGAGCCGCCCGAGTTCTTCAGAACTACGGTAATCGCATGCGATCCGCCGGCAGAGGCAACGGTTCCCTGGTTTTTCAAATTCACCGTAAATGCGATTGCGTTGCCGGCGACAGGATTGTTTGGCGACCATGACGTCGTTCCAATAAGATCTGCGCTTGCAACCTGCGCGACAACCAACGATGTTGCGTTCGTGTAGCTATTATTGGAATCGTTCAGTTCAATAACGGCATTGCTCTCGTCTACTTTAGCATTGACCGAATAGGCTGCCGCCGTCTTTGTCCCGACATTCAGGGACACGGCAGTTGAAGCTCCGGCCGCCAATGCACTTACAGAAGCAGATCCCGCAAGCTCATTATTCAAATAGAAATTCACCGAAGAAGCTGAAGAGCTTGCATTGCCATTGTTCTTAACCGTTGCGTTAAGAGTGATATTGCTGGATTCATCCGGGGATACAGGCGACCATGAAAGGCTGGTAATGGTCAAATCCGGATTAGCTGCGGCCGTGCCAAATACCTGGAACTCGGCAATTTGACCTGCGGGAGCGCCGGAATTGGATGTGATGTTTAATTGAAGGCGTTTAACCGTTGCGGTAACCGGGATTGTCACGGTATTGCCGGTTGCCGGGTTAAAGGAATAGGATTGCGATGAAACCAGATTGCTGAAGTTCGTTGTGGCCTGATTGTGGCCAAGCACTTGAATCGTTTGCGTGCGGGTGCCCCACTCCGTTGCCGGATTCAGCTTCAGCACGATGGAAGAGACATCGTGGTTTTTGCCAAGATCAAGGGTTAACGTACTTGGATTGCTGCCGCCTTCCCAATACGTACTCGTATTGTTATCGTTAGCATTCGAAGGCGTATAAGTTTGGGTGCTGGAGGACGCCGTTATGCTCTTGCCAATCGCGATGTTATCGGTTGCCGGTGGTGTTGGTGTTGGTGTCGGTGTTGGTGTTGGTGTTGGTGTCGGTGTTGGTGTCGGTGTTGGTGTCGGTGTCGGTGTTGGTGTTGGTGTTGGTGTTGGTGTCGGTGTCGGTGTTGGTGTCGGTGTTGGTGTTGGTGTTGGTGTACTGGACGCTGTTACCTTGATCTCATCCAGGTTGACGTTAGCGGAATCGCCCGCATCATATTTGTAAGCAATCGTATTGTTACCGGCATTAAGGGATAAAGTCTCCGCTTTCGTTCCCCAAGTATCCCAATTCGCCAGATTAGGAAGCGATGACTGACGGATCTTTGTTCCATTGACATAAATGCTGATAGTCCTTGCAGAGCCGTTCGCATTCGCATACTTCAATGTAACCTCATAACTTCCAGCAGCGGATACGTTAGCGGTAAATGCGGTAGCTGCTCCTTGCGCCCAGTACCCATCTACGAAGCCAGTACCGGAGAAGCCGGTATGGTCGGCATTCACCTTCGCTCCGCCAGATAGAGCTGCCGATTCCGCTTGGTATGTACCGGGAGTTACCGGGGCGCTGGCGCCATAAATTTCGAACTCGGATAACTGCGCTGCCGGCCAGCCTGAATTGGCTGTCACATTCAAGCGCACGTAACGGGTGCTTGTTGCCGTAAAATTAATCGTAACCGTATTATTCGAAACAGCAGGATCAAACACATAGCCCGTTGAACCCACAATGTTTGTAAATGCGGACCCGTCTGTACTTCCTTGGACTGCCAGGGTTTGTGTCCGAGTCCCCCAGCCTGCCGGCAGCTTCAGTACAATCTGATCCATGCTTGTATTTGCACCCAGATCAACTTGTATCCATTGCGGAAAGGCATTATTGGCACTTTCCCAATAAGTTGCTTGATTACTATCTTTGACATTGCTCGGTGCATACGTTTGAGATTGTCCGCTCGCGGTAATCGTCTTGCCGAGAGCTAAATTTTGTCCACCGGCTGCGGAGACAGGCTCTCCAACAGAAATAAGCAGGCTGGTGACCAGCATCGTTGCAATTAGCAACCATGCAACATACTTGTTGCGCATTATATTCCTCCTCAATGATAAATGCTGACGGATATCAATACTGGAAGCGATTACAAGCTTACTCTTTTACCAGCCCTCCTTTCATTACCGTACCTCTAATTATAGGAACATAATGGTAACGGCAATAAGATGCAATCCTACGGATAATGTAGGTGATTCCAAGATGATAAATAGACAACAAAAAAACCGCGATGGACGCGGTCTGATCAATCATTCATTCAATTCTGCGCTTGCGGCTCTGTACTGATCTGCCACTTGATGCCAAACTTGTCTTCCAGACGGCCAAATAAGGTTCCCCAGAATTGCTTTTCAAGGGGCATAATGACCTTTCCGCCTTCAGACAGATTAGCGAATGCTTGCTGCGCTTCCTCAACTGTTTTGAATTCGAGGCTTAAGTCCAATGCGCTGCTGCGGCCTGGAGGCTCATGCATCGTATCGGCGATAAAGAAGTTTACGCCCGCCGCCGTAAAGGACATGTGAATAATCTTGTCTTTCATCGCTTCATCTGTACCCGGAGCTTGTCCATAAGTCATCTGATCGCGAATTTCTCCGCCAAGCGCCTGCACATAAAACCCGGCTTGTCCTTTGGCATCCTCCGAGTAAAAATAAGGGGTCAGCTTTGCCATTACCATCCACTTCCTATTCTACGTAAGCTGCAAGTCTTATTAATTATAAGTCATCCAAACCGTATTTCCCACAACCTCGAACTGCTGCTTAAACCAGAAGTTGCGCGATTTATCCAGCGTGTATACGTACATCTTTTTATTCGGGTATTTCGCTTTCAGCCAATTGATGAAATAGGCCGCATACCCTTTTCCTTCATGCTCCTTCAGTACGTCGAGTACTTCAATAAACACAAAGTTCGTCTCGTACTTGATCTCGATATAGAAGTCCTTCTCCAGATACCTTTCATCCGGATGAAAATAATCCTTCTCGGCCTTCTGTATTAACTGGTTGCCCTGCGCGTATTCCCGAATAACGGCGTATCCAACCATTTCGTCATCCTTCTCGATGATATAAATCTCTTCCGGAATTTCTGATTGGTCCTTCTTGCTGAGTTCTCCTGCATGATAACCGGAGCTTAACTCACCTAATAGGTTTTGCATGTATTTATCGAATGGTTTTGTAATAATTGAAGGCATTTGTATCTCCCTTTGGCTGATTCATCATTTTTATTCTTTCTCTGCTCCCTTGCACATTACAGTACGAAGGGATTGTAGTCAAACTTATTTACCTGAGTGAAGCCCAAGTAAAAGAGGGACGCATGATTACCATGCGCCCCTCTCGCTTCAACTAACCTAAACTGTTAATGAATCGTAATGTTGTTTTCAACCGCGTATTACTGTACTGCAGCAGACGGATCAATCGGGAGGTTGTATTGTTCCCGCATTAATTGGAAGTACGTATCCGGTCTGACAAACACGATATTGCTGTTGCTGCTGAAGTTATTCGCCGCATTGACGATCATCTGATAGGAGACATCCCATGGATTAGACTGAATGCTCACAAAACGCGGCGCTGTACCATTCCAGCCGGCAATTGCATTATTGATCTCGGAGATGATCGTTGCTTCGGAGTAACAATAGGTCGCACTCAACCCTTGAGTCGGCAGCGAGTTGCCGTAGATGGTGATTGGACTGCCGGCGTTTTGTCCCGTTAAGCCTAATAACGACGGAGCATATTGCGCAAAGCTGTTTCCTACGTTTGGATTAATGCCGCCGGTAATTGTATTCCATATGGTAGCCACCTTTAAGCCGGCACGGTTCATGTAATCATTAGATAAGGCAACGAAGTTATCCAGATAGGTCTGATTCGCCCAAAAGTTTGGATACGTATAGCCAACACCGGAAGGTCCGGCTATTAGAGCGTCGTTAGGAGTAGCGGTATTATACAAATAATTCAGCACGCCTGGCATCGCGTCAAGCATCGCCGGCGATACCGTCCAGCCCAGCGGCACTGCTCCGCGGTTAGGCGAATCCCAAATTTTCTTGAAGCGATGCTCCATGTACTGCAGATTGTCGCCGTCACTCAAGATGAGCGAGACATAGATTTTATTCTGAAGCGGCGGTTTGCTCGGCACCGGCTTCACATTAACCGTTCTGGAAGTGCCGCTGAATACGGTCAGATTGGAGGACCAGTCGCTTGCAATCGTAGAAATGCCATATTCGGAAGCCGCTTGAACACCTATTGCCTCATCCGGCCACCAGCCCATGTAAATCCCGCTGCCATACGGCATATCGGAGAAGAAACTTTGCAGCAGCGTTTTTTCTGCCGGAACAGACGGATCCAGCCAAACGACAGCCGTCCCGGTTGCCAACGCATACTCGCGCAAGGCCCCCTTAATTCCCGGATTTAAGCCGATAAGGAGTTTATGCGGCAGCGAGGACCAATAATGGTCGTGCAAATATTGATACACCTGCAGCTTTGTGCTGAAATCTCCGCGCAAATCATCCAATATCGGCAAATTGTACGGAGTAGAAGTCAGCTTGCTCACCAGGCTTGGAGGTGCCACTATTCCGCCGGATTGCGATGCGATTGTTGTAGCCAGGTTCACCGTATCAGGAACGGCAGCATCATAGACGACAATTCCGTTAATTTCGCTGGCATATTTGGTGATCAGCGACCAATTGTCCGCCACGTCCGCATGACCAATGCCCAAATCATTCAGCCATTTGTCCTTCCCGTCTTCATTTTTGACGTTATCATCATAGGTGTAGATTCTTGGCTGCGTTTTATTGACGAGTCCTTTAAGAGTCGTAAATACAACGGTTTCGTCCGATTTGCCCTGCAGACTAGTACCAACAGCATCTACTTTCGTATAAGCCCGACCGTACCAATAGACCCTGAATTCGATCGCGTGTCCGACTGTCGGGTTATTGAAGTTTAACGTAAATCTCTCGTAGGAGCCGACCTTCGTCCATTCCTTCCGGGTAATATCGCGTGTGGCCAGTATTTGCCCGTTCGTATTGTCTCTTACATCAACCGTTACAATAACATCATTATTAGCCGTGTTATTATCGATAATCATATCAAAAAAGGCTTGGTTCGCACCTGCCGGAATATCGGTAGCATACGGCCCGTATACCATGTGCTTATTAGGAGCATCAATCGACGTTTGTGCAAGCCAGCCGTTGCCGTCCAAATGACCGGTACCATGTCCGACCTGCGTCCCCTCCGCTTCATATTTATACTCCGTAACCAGATTCATAACGTCGAGCGTGGATGCAGGCGCTGAAAAAGACGGAAGGATTTGTCCTGATGGCCAGGACAATCCGGATGCCTCCGCTTTCGGAAGCCCTACGAATGGAGCGGAGGCAGCCACAATAACCGTTGCAAGGATGGCTGCACCTAATTTCTTATTCCATTTCATCTTAATCCTCCTCAAAAGAATGACCTCATAATGTTGCCTGGATCAGGCTATTTGTGGTGATTCATACATCGAAAGCATTAGGTTTCAATCAATACGAATTCGACTATTAATGAAATCCTTTCACCTGTTGCTCAAGAACGTCTCATCATTCAGTTACTCGTATCACCTGCCTTCACCCTAAACTGAAGTGTGCCGACATCAAGCTGCCCAATAAGCGCTGAGACTCTATGAAATCCCCAAAATGATGTAAGCGCTTTATTTGTAAAATATTATATCACTCATATTATATATATTAAATATGTCTAATTGCCTGTTTCTTTCACTTCTACAAAACATGGTTTATATTGAAATACAAGACTATTCAAGGGTTAAGCAAGCAACTCGAGGAGGCAGAAGCTTGAAACAGGCAGCAACCATTATGATACAAGGAACAGCTTCAGATGTAGGAAAAAGTGTGCTCAGTACGGCTTTATGCCGTATTTTCGTACAGGACGGATGGAAAACGGCACCCTACAAATCGCAAAATATGGCGCTTAACTCCTATGTAACCCTTGACGGCAAGGAGATTGGCCGGGCACAAGGCGTCCAGGCAGAAGCTTGCGGTATTGCGGCTACGACCGATATGAATCCGATTCTGATTAAGCCGACCGGAGACATGAAGGCACAAATCGTCGTGCACGGCAAGCCGTTGGAAGAAATGAGCGCATGGCGCTACCGGGAGGAGTATATTCCTCTTGCCGGTGGCATCGTGACAGACGCGCTTAACCGTCTTCGAGGAGAGTATGATATCGTTGTGCTGGAAGGTGCCGGAAGTCCGGCCGAGATTAATCTCAAAGACCGGGATATTGTTAACATGCGGATGGCAAAATGGGCCGACGCACCCGTTCTGCTTGTCGCGGATATTGACCGCGGCGGCGTCTTTGCTTCGATCGTCGGAACGCTGGAGCTGCTGGAAGAAGACGAGCGAAACCGGGTGAAAGGATTTATTATTAATAAATTTCGCGGCGACGTCAGTCTTCTGCAGCCCGGTCTGGATTGGCTGGAGGAGCGTACCGGTATTCCGGTTCTTGGCGTCATCCCTCATATGCCAAGGCTCGATATTGAAGCGGAAGACTCCGTTGTTCTGGAGAAGCGGAAGGATCAGGCAGGAAACGAAGATAAAGAGATAGACATAGCGGTTATTCGGCTTCCGCGTATTTCTAATTTCACCGACTTTGATCCACTTGAGGCAGAACCGGACGTCTCGCTTCGTTACGTAGAGAGTGTTGATCAACTCGGACAACCGGACATTATTATGATTCCAGGCTCGAAAAACACGCTTGAAGACTTGCTCTTCCTGGAACAGTCACGCATAGCGGAGGCTATCGCCAAACTGGTGGCGGAGGGCAGCTATCTTGCCGGGATTTGTGGAGGCTACCAAATGCTTGGTCGGAATCTGTACGATCCGCAGCAGGTCGAATCCGCTCATGTAGAAGCGAACGGTCTTGATTATCTCCCGCTCGCCACGACGTTTTTTACAGAAAAGCGAACGGAACGGGTTAGCGGAAGCGTGGCAAGCACTCATCCCGATTGGCCAGCCATGCAAGGACTTCCGATTGAAGGCTATGAGATCCATATGGGCCAAACAATACCGCTCGCGCAGGCTCATTCCCTACTCTCCATTAACGGACAAGCTGAAGGGACAATCTCGGAGGATGGCCGCATATTCGGGACGTATGTGCACGGTATTTTTCATAACGACGCTTTCCGGAGACAGTACCTGAATATGGTTCGCATTCATAACCATCTCGCTCCAATCGAAGAGATATTGCCATTTCGCAGCAGGCAGATTGAGGCTTTTGACCGATTGGCCGAGCATGTCCGCGCTCATCTGGATATGGAGCAGATTTATAGCATCCTGGGCATATCGAAGGTACAACTGTAAGTAAACCCTTTAAAGGATTCTCCCTGCGTGATCTGTTCAAACGCAACGCTTGCTAACTGATAATAAATGCCGGATTGTTTAGGCCGAAACGTCGACGTTGATGAATTGATGGACCAGACGGACATGGCGTATGGACGACCGCAATTGTTGAAAAAGACAAGAACAAGGCTGCCTATCACAGATAGGCAGCCTTGTTTCTAAGTATACGTTATTTACGGAAAGCTGTGGATCCACCGCCGAGACTTTGTTCAGCGATTTCAACTAAACGGCGAGTAATCGATCCGCCAATTTTGCCAGCGTTGTAAGTAGTTAAATCACCGTTATAACCATCACGCGATAACTGAATACCCAGTTGTGAAGCAACTTCGAATTTCATTTGATCCAAAGCCTGCGATGCCTGTGGTACCACTAAAGAATTGCTCTTAGCCATGAAAAGCCCTCCTAATGTGATGTAATTTATGGTGCTGAGATTAATTTCTCCAATCAAACCCACATTATGCAAACGGCAAGGAACTTTTATTTCTTGTTAGAGCAACATGACACTAAAGGCCGTCCGTTATGAACTTAATAGCGGAGCCAGACGCTCATTTCGCCGGGCTCGCGGTTGCCCCACAGGTAATAAGGAATAGCCTTGAACCGAACGGCTTTTCTCTTCTTGCTAAGCGGCCGGTAAGGAAGTCCTTCTTCCCAGCCGGACTGATCTGCAACGACCCCGTTTCCTTCCACAACGACACAGCCTCCAAGAAGTCCGGAAGCTTCGCTTTCACTCAGTACCGGTTCATCAGCAAGCGACAGGGTGGCAAGCGGCTTCCCATTATCCGCTTCTTCCACGCAGTATACGAGCGGACCGCGTTGAATGGCGGCTTTACCAGCATCCGCGCGGATCAGCGGGTTCGCAGCGATCAGCTTTGTCTCGATAGGCAGCAGCCACTCCAGCTTATCCCCGTCATTCCATGCGCGGTTTATTATGGCGTATCCTTGTTCAACATGGTACTGCAGAGTTTCACCATTCACCGTTAATGTCGGGCGTTCACTACCGAACCAATTCGGAATGCGAAGCGCGAGATTAAATGCAATTCCGTCATTCGTGCTTCCCGGAATCATTACAGAGAATTCAACACGGCCGTTCCACGGCAGCTCTGACTTCTGGCTTAACGACACCTTTCGGCCTCCTGTCTCAAACGACAGTTCACTTCCGATATACAAGTGGACGTGAACGGCTTGGCCGTCTTCTGACACGCCATAAATGTACTCGTCCAGCGAGCTGATCAAACGAGCGACATTGGGCGGGCAGCAAGAGCAGCCGAACCATTTCTGCCTGACCGGCTTGACATGGAACTTATCCGGGCTCTTGGCACTGGCTTCCGGCCAGACTTCCAGCGGATTCACGTAGAAGAAATGCTTGCCGTCCTTTGCCATGCTTCCAAGCACGTTATTGTACAAAGCCCGTTCCATCACGTCAGCGTATTCGCTCTTTGCCTCCAATTGCAGCATTCGCCGTGCCCAGAATATCATACCTATCGAAGCACAGGTCTCCGCATATACGGTGTCGTTCGGAAGGTCGTGATCGAATGTAAAGGCTTCACCGAGATGAGTCGCCCCGATTCCTCCGGTGATGTACATTTGTTTGCCGGTCGTATTGGCCCACAGCCGCTCGCAGGCTTCACTAAGTTTGCTGTCGCCGGTTAGACGGGCAATATCCGCCATCGCCGTGTACAGGTATACTGCCCGGACAGAGTGCCCGACGGCGACTGACTGCTCGCGAACCGGCAGATGGCTCTGATAAACCTCGAGATTGGGTTCCCCTTGAGCCCAGATCGTTGTCCGTCCACGTCGTTCCCACTCCTCAAGGAAGTAGCTTGGCTTGCTGCCGCGTTCGTCAATGAAATATAAACTCAAGTTCAGATACCGTTCTTCACCCGTAGCCTGATACAGCTTAACCAGAGCCAATTCAATCTCCGGATGGCCGCAATAAGCCCGCATCTGTCCCGGGTTCGTGCCGAACAGGCTGGCAATCAAATCGGCGAACCGGCAGGCGATGTCAAGCAAATTGCGCTTGCCCGTCGCGTCATAATAAGCAACAGCTGCTTCAAACAAGTGACCCGCACAGTACAGCTCATGGGCTTCATACAGGTTGGTCCATTCTTTTCCCGGCTCCTGAATCGTGAAATAGGTGTTTAGATACCCGTTCTCGTGCTGTGCTTGTCCGATTAGCCCGATAGCGCCGTCTGCCATTTTCTCCAACTCAGGGTCGGGATAACGCTTGAGCGAATAAGCAACCGCCTCAAGCCACTTGTAGAGATCGCTGTCCTGAAAAATCCAGCCGCCGAACTCTCCCACCTCTAAGCCCGCGGCAATCCGGAAATTCCGGATAGAGTAGCTTGGCTCCGCGTCTTGAATCCGATCGTTCAGAGCCTCCCATTGATAGGGAATAACCGTTTGACGAACGAGCTCCGAATAATGACTCCAAAAATGATCTTGAATAGCGGTTTGTATATTTGTCATCATAATCCTCCTTAAAAACTACTGCAGTATGGACTCAAAACGATAAAAATTGACTCCGCATGCTACCCAGTATATGCTTTATCCATCTAATGAAATAGGAACGGATTGAACTTTTTCTTATACAAAATGACACAGCAAGGCGCGTGATTTCCTTGAATGAAAACAACCTCGTAATCATGCAGACTCCGCCGCTTCCCTATTATTGGGAGTCCGGGCGTTCGGAATTTCGAATCGGCGACCGGCATCCCAACCGAAGGAACTTCGGTCTGTTTGACTTGATCATTGTGGCTGAGGGAGGGCTGTTTATCGGAGAGAATGGGCAAGAATGGTCCCTTCGGAAAGGAGATACCATACTCCTGCTGCCCGATGGCGAACACTACTCGGTTAAGCCCTGCGAGCAGAACACGATTTTTTATTGGGTTCATTTCGAGCATACAGCCTGGAGAACACACGCGAAGGATGGGGCTTCCGCGACTTCCTTCGCGAACCCGCACGTCATTCGCATTCCGAAGCACATCACGCTGGCTGATCCTGAGAGTGCCTTTAAGCTGATGCGCGAGCTGCTTAACTTGACAGTCGGGGATTCTTTCTGGGAAGAGCAGCGTTTACTTGCTCGGCTTCTCGCCTTGCTTGAAGGCGAGAGCTTGAACAGAACCCATACTCCGGCCACGCGACTCGCGGAGAAAGCCGCCTTTTATCTGCAGCAGAACTTCCGTGAAGACATTACGAATGAAATTCTGGCCGAAGAACTCCATTTCCACCCTAATTACATTGTCCGCTGCATGAAGAAGAAATATGGGATGACGCCAAGTCATTACTTGCTCGAGTTCCGCTTGGAGCAGGCCAAGAAACTGCTCATTTCCTCGGAGTGGTCGATCGAACGGGTTGCCGAGGAAGTAGGTTTTCGCTACGCGCCGTATTTCTCCGCCTGCTTCAAGCGAAGAGAAGGCGTATCGCCGCTTCGTTATCGAAAGTCGGTACAGCAGTAATTCGGGTATGAGTAACAAAAGGACATTGCCATTTCGGCAATGTCCTTTTGTTATTCACACGCTCGCTTATGTTAACTATTCTCGAATCCCAAAGCGCCGGAAGCTTTGCGAATGGCTTTAATATCCTGCAGAGGAGATTGACCAAACAGCCTCCTGTACTCCCGGTTGAATTGCGACGGACTTTCGTAGCCTACCGTCAGCGCAGCCGTCGTAACGCCTACGGGACCGCTTAACATCATACGCCTTGCTTCTTGCAGGCGAAGCTGCTTTTGATACTGCAATGGCCCCATGGTTGTAATCGCTTTGAATTTATGATGAAGTCCGGAGGTGCTCAGGTTACAGGACTTTGCCAGCTCCTCAATGGTAAATGATCTCTTGTAGTTCTCCTGGATCCATTGAATCGCCTTGCCGATTCCATCTGCTCTTTGATCAAACAGTACCTTCTGCATAAACAAATGGCCGAAATCACCTGAGAGCAGGTTAAAAATCATTTCCTTCTTGAGGAGCTCGGATAGAAACCGAACTTCGTTTGGTTTGTCGATCAGCTTCATTAGGCGGTAAAAAATGTCCAGCAGATCAGCATCCGATTTACCAATGAAAGCTGCGGCCGTCAGCTTTTTATCCTTGGGCTCCGCGTTGATTTCTGCCTCCATCATGACCGAAGCAATCTCTTGCGTCGTAAAGTCGATGCGCAGTCCAATATAAGGGGAATCTTCCGTAGCTCCAACAATCTGGGCGGAAGCCGGAATATCAATCAGCGACGCCAGGAAATCGCCCGCTTCGTACAGGAAAACATCCTGACCAAGGTAAAGCTTCTTCTCCCCTTGGAGAATTAGACAAAAAGAAGGAGTTAATACACCTGGGCTCCTCAGTGTTTCGCTATTGCGCCTGACGATGGTTAGAAACGGCACTATGGTTGGTGTACGTCCCTCTGTCAGCGTAATCCGTTCTGTCATCACAATAAGCTGATCCAGTACTTTCTTATGAATAGAAACACTTTTTCCACCTGTCGTGCGGGTATGTTCCAGCATCTATTCAACTCCTCCCATCCTGTTTCTAGATTATATAAGCATTCGAGAAGCTTGCAAAGGGAAAGAACGATGATCTTGCAGTTTTGTGCAATTTTTAAGCAGGAACGGTCTACTTCCTGATGTTGATTCCATCCATAATAGCATTCAGAACCACAAACTCGAATTATGGAAAGGAACGTGCATATGCATCAGACCAAATGGATCATTCTAATGATTATTATCGCGTGCCAACTTATCGTTGTGCTTGACGCTTCTGTTATGGTAACGGCAATTCCTGAGATCGGCCGCTCGCTTCATATGTCTACAACCAGCTTGACCTGGGTTCAGAACAGCTATGTTCTGGCGTTTGGCGGATTCTTGCTGCTTGGTGCCCGGGCAGGGGATCTACTGGGGCGCAGAAGAATGCTTGCTATAGGCATTGGATTATTTTCGCTGACCTCTCTGCTGGCAGGCATAGCGCCAACCGCTGAATTTTTGCTGGTCTCCCGCGCCTTCCAGGGCTTTGCGGCTGCACTCGCAACACCTGCAGCGCTGGCACTGTTGTCAGCAACCTTTGTAGAGGCTAAGGAACGTTCCAGAGCGATCGCCATGTACAGCGCGGTTTCGGCTGCCGGCGGCAGTATCGGCCTCATTCTTGGCGGATTCTTCACCGATTTCGTTTCTTGGCGCCTCGGTATGTTTATTAATGTTCCCATCGGGATTGCTTTGCTGTATTTGGTACAGAAATTTATCCAGAAGACCGAGATCAGAACCGGACGTTTTGATCTATGGGGAGCACTCACATCAGTCATTGGCATGACGGCATTGGTATATGGCTTTGTTCAAGCTGCGGATTACGGCTGGAGGACGACTGAAACATGGATTCCGCTTGCAGCCGGGATTGTTATGTTAACGACGTTTGTGCTGATTGAAGCTCGGGCGGCCGAGCCAATCATCCCGCTTCGATTATTTGCAAGCCGCCAGCGGTCCGGAGCTTATCTTGGTCGATTTCTGATGGTGGGCGGGAACTTCTCACTCTTTTTCTTCATCCCCCAATATTTACAGAACGTCCTTGGCTTCAGTTCGTTTGAAGCAGGAATGGCCTTCCTGCCCTTTACTGTCGCCCAGTTCGGTATGATGTACCTGTTGCAGGGACTCGTACGCCGTTTTGGCAATATAAAGGTTCTGGTTGCCGGTTTACTAATCGCAATCATAGGTACACTATGGCTAAGTCGAATCGTCTCGGCGCAAGCTCATTTCTACCCCGAGATGTTTATTCTCCTCGCTATTATGGGCATTGGCGCCGGAATGGTATTCCAGCCGCTTACCGTCATGGGGCTTGCCGGCGTGGAGCCTCAAAATTCAGGTGCAGCCTCCGGCCTGATCAACGTCGCGCATCAAAGCGGTGCTTCATTAGGCTTGGCTGTTCTAATAACCGTATTTAATGGATCCAGCCATGCAGAGCAAGCATCTAATGTGCAATTTGCCAACGCGATCTCGCATTCTATACTTGGGTCCGTGGTATTTGTAATTGCAGCTCTGGCCGCGACCCTTCTCTGCTTGCTTCCGGCACGGCAGGTCAGCCCGAAACAAGCCTTACAGGTGAATAAGTAATGGTAAGCAAAAAAGCTGATGAGGATTCCTCATCAGCTTTTTCTTATGGCACGCGAATTATGACTTGCTGCCCCGGGAACATATATCGGGTAATTCCAATAAACTCTTGATCGTGAAAGTGCTTGGTATTTCCGCAGGATGTTCTAGGCCCTTTCTGTTAATCCAACAGGTATCAATCCCAGACAGAAGACCGCCTTTTATATCCGTATTTAACGAATCTCCGATTATAAGGGCTTCTTTTTTATTGAAGTCTTTAATATGACTCATCACATAGTCGAAAAATTGTGTTGAAGGCTTCTGAAATCCTATGCTTTGCGAATCAAAAATGTCTTCGAAAAAAGGATATAAGCCTGCCTGCTTCAATCGCTTGATCTGAGTTTGAGTGATACCGTTCGTAATAATAAACAGTCTGTGAGAGGCGGATAAGCTCTGGCAGATCTCCAAAGCGCCGTCCATATGCAGCTGAACTCCGCTGCCTAACAGCTCTCTGTACTTGTTTTCCCATTGTAAACCATCAACCACTTTGTCCAGTCTCGACAGTGTTTCCGAGAATCGCGAGTTCAGCACAACCTGTAATTCTATAACCCCATTCTCATAATCAGTCCATAGCTGCTTGTTAACGGAGCGGTAGATTTGAAGCAGTTCATCCGACAGCGTATAACCGTGATGCTCAAACAATTGGTTTAACGAATCCGTCTCATTGGCGCCAAAATCCAATAACGTATCATCTAAATCAAATAGGAGTATGTTATAGCTCATTTACTTATTTGCTTACAGCCGGCTGATATTCTCCTGGCACCATACCCGTTGAAATCGCCATGCGGTTCCAACTGTTGATCGCATTAATAGCCATAATCAAATTCACATATTGGCCCTCGTCGAAATGTTTGCGGACTTGCTCATATAATTCCTGCGGCACGCCGGCATCCGAAATTTTGGTAACCGCTTCGGTTAATGCTAGCGCAGCACGCTCTGCCTCCGTATAGAAAGGAGCTTCCCGCCATGCGTTAAGCAGGAACAGCCGTTGCGTAGTCTCACCCATCGCAAGCGCATCTTTTGTATGCATATCGAGACAGAACGCGCAGCCGTTAATTTGCGAGGCACGAATTTTAATCAGCTCCAGAAGCTTATGGTCAAGACCGCTCTTCTTCACATACCCTTCCAGCTTCAATAATGTCTGAAAAGATTCCGGTTGTACTTTCATATAATCCAATCTCAATTCCATAACAGATACACTCCTTCGATTTTTGATTATGCCAATCCGTCTCTGATTTCCCCAGAGAAAGTATCCCCAGAGTCAAATCGGTTAATGCTTTTCCCATGGACAACTTTAATCGACGACAGTAATTATCGTCGATTAAAGTTGTCTACAATATATCTCTTTCCTTCCCGGCTGTCAATCCCATTTCATAGGTCATCTTGCTGAGCCGTGATGAAGACTATCTGGCATGCTAAACGAAATCCCCGCCGTTTCCGGCGGGGATTTCACATAGGTTATAAATCGGAACTGCATCCGAACGCCGCATGAAAAACAGGAAAGGAACAGCAGTTTGGAAAAAGCCATCCTCTACTGCAAAACGTTTTATCCTACTAACGAACTCACTCTTATTAGTTGTGATTTGGCCCGACATTTGACCCTCCTCGATCCGTCATTCTTTATAGCTCAATTATATTTCATATTCGTAGGTTACTTAAGTGGTAGTGAGGATTAGGCAATCATTTGACACGAATAGGATGACCTAATACACTCGGATCACAATGTCCTGATCATGATTGCCGAATCCGGAACCATAGATCGTTAATCCCCCTACGTGAACGGCCTGCTCCTCAACCGCAAACCGAAGTGTCCAAAAGGGATCACTCAAATGAAGATCCGCGGTAGTCACTTCCGACATCTTCTCTCCATCCATATAGGTGCCCGAATCATCAATCCGAATCGTCTTTAACAAGCCGTATTGATTGACGTTTCGATGCCACCATTCAGGCGTATATTTGCCGCGCGCCGCTCTTCCGAAATCGGCCGGACTTGTCCAGGTTCCAAGTATATTTCCGTTAAACGTAAAGGTAATATCCGAAGGCCAATGATCCCTCAACCCTGGCGCTTCTGAAGCAATTTCCATCGAAATTTCTATGGCCTCGACGCTTTGATCAGGAACCAAATAGTTAGGCGTCTTGTACTCCACATACCCTCTCCCAAACCACAGAATGGAAGCATGAACCCGCTCGGGATCAAGGAAATAACGAGGATCATCCCAGACTCCAATCTCCTTCTCCCGCGTTCCAAGTCCGCAGGTCGGATGCACCTCAAAGGCCGTGTAATGCCCAACGGAGATCGTCTGCTCTCTTATCCTTGCACTGCTCCTTGCGGATGGCAGCTCGATCTCGACCTGATTGTGCTTGAGGAAACACATCTTATGCGTTCCTCCGTTTCTTCGTACCCTGCGGCTGCCGATTAATTCAGCTTGTTCCAATTTGCGTATGTGCATGGTGACGATGGAGGGGCTAAGCTCTAACTTTGCCGCTATTTCCTTCACGCTCATTTCATTATCCGCAAGGAAACCCATAATCCTCCACCTGACCTCGCTTGCCAGAGCTTCATATAATGCCATGTATTTCGGTTCCCCGTTTGCTTTGATCATGCGCATAATCTCCTGACCTCAAACTCATGAAATCATATTTATATTCATTCAACTGAAGTTTACTGGGCATTCAACCCTCTTTATATTGCATGATACTACACGTTGGTGTTTAATTTCCTTAGCTGAGACTCTTTTTTTGGATTCTTAGATATGTGAATTTACTTACGAGGTGAATAGATGAAATACAATAACCCGGTCATTAAAGGTTTCTATCCCGATCCAAGCGTTTGCAAAGTCGGCGATACCTATTATCTGGTATGCAGCTCGATGCAATATTTCCCCGGCGTTCCGCTTTTTGAAAGCAAGGATTTGATTAACTGGAATCAAATCGGCCATTGTTTAACGAGGGAGAGCCAGATCCAGCTCGATAAGGTGAACAGTTCCGGCGGCGTATTCGCTCCGACCATAAGGTACAACAACGGAAGATTTTATATGACCACAACCAACGATACAACCCGTCAAAATTTCTATGTCTGGACAGACGATATTTACGGTGAATGGTCAGAACCGGTTTATGTCGATCAGGGAGGCATCGATCCGGATTTGTATTTTGAGAACGGAAGAGCTTTCTTTATGAGCAACGGAACCGACGATAACGGTATTGGCGGCATCGTTCAGTGTGAAATTGATATAGAGTCGGGCAGCAGGCTGACGCCAAGCCGTTCGATTTGGCAAGGAACAGGGGGCCGTTTTCTAGAGGCGCCGCATATGTACAACATTAACGGTATGTATTATCTTCTTGCCGCAGAGGGCGGAACCGAATTTGGCCATATGGTTACTTATGCCCGAGGGGATTCCATTAGCGGTCCTTTCGAAGCTTATCCCATGAGCCCGGTTCTCACGAACCGCAATTTAGGCGGTTATGAAATCCAGGCCGTCGGTCACGGTGACCTTATTCAAGATAACAGCGGTAACTGGTGGCTGCTTCATCTTGGCTTCCGTCAAAGCGGCCAATGGCTTGCCTATCATCATCTTGGCCGGGAAGTTTTTCTTACGCCCGTTACCTTCGGGGAGGACGGCTGGTTTACAGCAGGGCATGACGGAACCACAATAACGTCCTTTGATAGCCTCTGCGACGTTGTTCAACAGGAGAAGAAATGCTTCACATTTGAAAATACAGAATGGGACGCAGACTGGTGCTATCTTCGTCATCCTCATTCTCACAATTATCTATTAGATGCTAATAAGGTAACCCTTAAAGGGACGGAAATCACGCTCGATCAAGCAGACTCCCCAACCTTCATTGGAATCCGCCAAAAGGACTTCAATGCGGTCATTTCATGCGAGCTTAGCCTAACGCAAGGAGAGGCCGGCATCACCCTCTATATGGACGAGCATCATCATTATGATTTAGCGTTGCGTAAAGATACGAACGGCTATAAAGTGCTCGAACGCCTTAATATCGGCGATGTTAAATCGATTGAAAATGAAATTGACCTTGGATTGAACAATCATGCTAAGTTGGTTATTCAAGCAGCTCCTGATCGTTATACCTTCCTCCTTCACGCAGACGGAAAGGATATTCAATTAGGCACGGCACAAACGAAGTACCTCTCCTCCGAGGTGGCCGGTGGATTTACAGGCGTTATCATCGGTTTATATGCGTATGGGCAAGACGCTTTGGCCGATTTCTCGGATTTTAAATGTGAATATCGATAAGGAGTGTCATAGAAAAAGCCCCTATTGGGGCTTAGGCATCCTCATAATACCCAGTTCATCATTAATGTGAGGATGCCGGCAATGACATTAAACCAACCAATCATTCGGGATACTTTCCATTCTTTTTTTTGCTTCGACTTTTGAAAGTTTTTCACATCGATATTTAGAATCAGCAACCCGCTTGCGATAAACAATGCAATGGCATAATAAAGATAGCCGATTGTGTAACCACCGAGCATCTCAATTCCCCTCCAAGCCAGAATTTATTTGCCCTTCATCCCGATGCGGCGCACCTTCATCGATACTTTGACATCGAAAGTACAGTCTTTGTACATGTTGCGCCATCCCTCTGCCGTCTTGATCCGTTTATTCCAATACTGCGGCTTTTTAGCTCTGACGATTTCGCCAAATCCGAAATAATCCGATCCTTTCTCCTGCGATTTTTTTATAATATTGGAATAAAAGATGACCGAAGCCTCTTCTTGTTTGTTTTCGATCATTTGCATGACGGCCGGATTATCAATCTGGACATTCTCGCTGACCTTTCCTTCCAAATTAAGCTCAATACCGATATCGATCGTGAAATGCGGTACATCATCCTTGATCTGGACACTAATCTTGGACCGGCGATGCGTTGCCGTCGTCATAACGGCTTCATCTGCTCCGTCCAATTGGACAAACACCCTGTAGCCTGCCGGGTTTATTCCTTTCACTGCCAAGTATCCTGCGATTTCCAGTGGTTTAGTAACCCCTACCATATGGTCATCAACAAAATAAGCCAGACCTTTTATTTCCACATTTTGTTCTTTCTTTATTTCAACGTAGGGCAAAAAGCCTTCCTGCCCTTTTTTAGAAACATTGCTCCAAAACATGCCGATAAAATCTTTAGGGAACTTACCCATACGAATGCCTTCATCCAGTGTCGACATTAAATAAAGCGTAGGCACTCGTTCCAGAGGCGGGGCAGCCATCATGAGCTTCCGCGCTTGTCCTTTTGATATCATAAGCCAGGCCATCCGGCGCACTTCAGAGTTGCGGCGGAAGTAATCGTTCACGTTTTCCAGCCCTCTTCTTGCCACTGCTTCAGACACAACAATGACGCGCAGATGTCCGAAAAAAAGCCTGCTGGATATCTGCTGCTGCAAATTCATGAAGGCATCATTGATGCTGTGTCCCACTACATCGATCACCCATACCGTTTGTCCAACGGAACCTTTGCCGCCACCCCCGCTTTCGCCTGGTCCGAGCGGTATTCTGCCGGGAAGAGCAATTTGCACGGCAACGCGCACCATGCCTTTCCTCGGTGCAGGCAGCGTCCCGTGTACATGGGATACTTCATCCTCCTCCTGCTCCGCTTCTTCCGTATCAACTGTATCGATAGATACCCCGAGCACGACGGCCCTCTCTTCGATTTCAAGCCGATCCCAGCAGCCAGCAAGAAAGGGCGTCGCAATAATAACCGCGCATAGCACGCTAATCGATTTGATCCACTTTCTTGTCCGCAACGCGATTACCTCTCTTCTTGCGAAGGATTGAAACGATAAGCAATAAACCAGGATATCCTGTCGTGATAATTAACCCGATACGGCCTACACTTTCAATAATTTCGTACATCTGAATGATGTTTTGAGGCAGCATGGCCATGACAAATACAAATGGCAAAATAAAATAAGAGAACAGCTTGTGCTCTCGCAGCCGAAATAGATGACTCATCGCATAAATGGTAAAGAAGTAACTGGAGAACAGCGTCGTAAACACGGCTGTCACCCATACGGCCAGAAAAGCAGCATCCAGGCGCTCCAATATGTTTGCGGGCAAAGTTGTTGCTTTGGCTAATTCTAACGTAGGCCAGAGAAGCTGCTTGATTTCTTCCGAGCCAAACACGCTTATGGTGGCTGCCACGATTACGATGTAAAGCCCGCCAGCTATAACCATGCCCCAGAAGCTTGCCTTCATCGCCTTTTCCGGGTGTTTCATGGCCGGAATGACCGCGGTTAGAATAAATGCTCCTTGAAAAAGAGCGGCAACCGTTAACGTGCCTTTCAGCATTCCGCCCTGTTCATTCCCCCAGATCGGCAGAAGGTTGATCGCCTCCGCATTTTTAAGCGACAGCGCGACGATAACCAGAACGGGTATTAACAGAAACGGAACGTAAAAGGTATGAATATGTGCAAACGTTGTTATGCCGTGACGGGTAGAAATAGCCGCCAGCAGCAGCATGACAATAACCGTCACTTCAACTGGAGTAGATTTCAAGACCGATGTAACGACCACTTCTCCGAATTCCCGCGCAGTAAGCGAGGTTAACACGGCAAAGAAGAGAATGATAAGCATGCTCCCAATCCACGCGAGCCATCGTCCAATAATCACTTCGCTGTAACGGATAATCGTTTGATCCGGAAACCGAATGCCGAGCCACGTGATCAGAGCTAGCCCAACAAACGCAAGCAGTACGGCAAGAAAAGTAACAAGCGGCCCCCCAGAATCCGCCGCACGTACGGCAAACAGCGGAAGAGCAAGCACGCCAACACCAATAATCGTGCTGACTAGAACGGCTGATGCTTGTATGACGGTAATCTGGCGGGGCTCCATCTAACAATCTCCTCCTACTGATTCTTATCGTTTAAAGGATCTAGTACGTTAGTTGACGTTTTTTCCAGCTCATCGAACATCGTTTCCGATACTTTTGTTTCATCGACAGGCTTCAAAAATGCAGGTCTCTTGTTCATCAGCCATAACGGCCCTCTGATCAGCAGATCCTTCAGCCCCTGAAAATCGACCGGGATTAGCGGGCTGAGGTATGGAACGCCAAAAGACTTGAGCGACAAGAGATGGTTCGCAATCAGGATTAATCCGATCATAACCCCGTAAAGACCAAAGATCCCCGCCAAAATGATGAGCGGAAAACGAAGCAGCCGAAGCGCAAGCGCGGCATTATAAGCCGGTGTTGCAAACGATCCGATTGTCGTTAGGGCAATAATAACAACCGTAATGGGACTGGCAAATCCGGCAGCTACGGCAGCCTGTCCAATGACTAGCACGCCAACGATTGATAGAGCGCCGCCGACTTGCTGCGGCAATCGGATCGTGGCCTCCCTTAACACTTCCATTGATATTTCGATAATGATGACTTCAACGACAGCCGGAAAAGGAACCCCTGCCCTTCCTCCCGCTACGGCAACCGCAAATTCCGTAGGGATGAGCTCCGGATTGTAGGAAATAATCGAAACGTAGATAGCCGGAAAGACCAGCGAAAAGATTAAAGCAATCAACCTGGCGAGCCGGATTGAGCTCATTAACACAAACCGCTCCGTATAATCCTCTACCGTTTGATAGAACTGGTTAAATACGGTTGGAACAACTAATGCCAGAGGCGAGCCGTCTACAAGAATGGACACCCTTCCCTCGGCTAAATTGGCAACAACTTTGTCTGGACGTTCCGTATACTGAACTTGCGGGAACGGCGAATAATGATTATCTTCAATGAACTGCTCCAGGTAGCCGGAATCCATCACCGTATCGGTATCAATTTTGGACAGGCGATTATTGACTTCCTTGACAAGCTCCGGGTTGGTAATTCCCTCCATATAGCAGACGGCTACCTTTGATTTTGTTCTGCGTCCAATCTCCATCGTCTCTATTCGAAGATCTGGAGATTGAAGCCGATAGCGGATGAGAGAGATATTGGTGCCTAAAGGTTCAATAAAACCTTCACGCGGTCCTCGAATAACCTGCTCGGTTGCAGGTTGTTCAATCGAACGTTTATCTATATTTCGGGTATTAATGATTAGGGAATGGTCCAGACCTTCAACCGTAACGACTGTCTCCCCCCTCAGAAGACTATCGACGAGAACCGTCAATTCACTTTCCAATCTGCTTTCGCTATGATAGAGAGCGTCATTCATCAGAACATCAGTCAGCTGTTTGATTTCAATGGATCTTCCTATAAGGTGTGGAGGAACATACATAAGTGCTTTCACGATATCTACATTGACGGTAGACTGATTCACCATATTAGAGTAATACATGATAACGGCTTGATACTGCCCAAACACATGGAATCTTCGAATCGTTAAATCTTCGTTCATGCCCAGAATACCGTTAATAAACGCAATCGTACTCTCGATTTGGGTACTAATCTTTTCCCCTTTATGCTTATCCAGCACTTTGCTTGGTCCTATAACAATCGGCTTCGCAGCTATACGTTTGACTTTTCTTGCAGGCATTTCATCACCAGCCAATCACCTTAGTCTGACTTTTAGCGGAAGTGGAATATTACTTATTCCCATCTTTTACAAATGGTGCGGAAGTTAATCATCCAGCCTCTTATCCCGCGGGTAAAAAGAAAAAAGCCTGGTTCGACCAAACTTTGGTCGGACCAGGCTCTTAGGCAGGCATCGTTACCCTATTTCACGAGCGGAAGCTTCACCGTAAACGCGGTTCTCCCTTGGTCGCTTGCTGCGCAAATCGCGCCATGATGCAGCTCAACGATGTTCTTGGCAATCGCGAGACCAAGTCCCGAGCCGCCCGTATGGTGCGAACGGGAATGCTCAGCGCGATAAAACCTTTCGAATATCAACGGAATAATGGCTGCAGGCAAAGGCTCGCCGTAATTTGCTATCTCAACGACGGCCTGCCTGTTGTCGCTCCAGACCGAAATATCAACCTTCCTGCCATCCCTTCCGTATTGAATCGCGTTGAGGATCAAATTTTCGAATACCCGGACAAGCTTATCCCCGTCTGCGTCAACTATGATCGGATGATCCGGGAGAGACAAATGGCTTTCCATCTCCGCCTGTTCAAATTGCAAGCGGAATTGAGCCGCCAATTGCCCAAGCATCTGGGTAAGATTGATTGGAGTCAGACGAAGCACCATTCCTCCGCTCGTCCTCGTAAATTCGAATAAATCGTCAATCATTGATTTCAGACGCATGGATTTCTCATAAGCGATTTGAACATAATGCCTCAATTCCACTTCATCCCGGTAACGATCCTCTTCAATCAGTCCCAAATACCCGACAATCGATGTCAAAGGTGTACGCAAATCATGGGAAACATTCGTAACCAGCTCGGCTTTCGCCTGCTCGGCGCGCCGCTCCTCCTCAATGGACGATTTCAGCTGAACCGTCATTTTATTGATATTGTCCGCTAATGCTCCGAGCTCGTCACCCCCTCGTACCGGTAAGGGGGAATCGAAGTTTCCGCCGGCTATCTGTTCGATTCCTTGTGAGATTCGCATCAAATAACGAATAGTCGAACGGCTTAGAGCGAAGAAATAAATAATAAATAAGATAAGGCTGGAAGTAACAAATGTAGCCGGAAGGCCGAAATTATCCAGAATCTCTCTCAACAGGGTTGGGAAAATAAAAAAATCGGAACTGTACAAAACAATGGCAACCAAGTATAGGAGGCCGATCGTCATGATAGACGCCAGCGCGCTTAACCCGAACAAATATAACATTTTGAAACGAAGGCTCTTCCACGGTTTACGGATCAATTTTATACCCTACTCCCCATACGGTCTGAATCAGCTTAACGCCGCCCAGCTCGCTTTCCAATTTATCTCGAAGCTTGCTTATATGAACCATAACCGTATTGTTGGACTCCAGGAACTTGTCCTTCCATATCGCTTCGAAGATCGCCTCCGCGCTGAACACCTGCCCAAGATGGCTCGCCAGCAAATACAAAATATCGAACTCCGTCGAGGTTAAATAAACGTTCCGTCCCTCCACCGTTACCGTATGCGCTTTTTTGCTTATGTTCAGAGAATCGATCTGAATTTCTTCCGGATCCTGCTCCGGTTGAATTTGTGCGTTTAAATAAATGGACCTTCGAAGCAGCGATTTCACCCTGGCGATTAGCTCGAGGGCATTAAACGGCTTGACCATATAATCGTCCGCACCTGTCGTCAGTCCCATGATTTTATCCATATCTTCGGCTTTGGCGCTCAGCATCAGAATGGGAATGGGAATCCCGTGCTCCGCGCGCACTGCCCGGACCACCTCCAGACCGTCCATCTCCGGCATCATGACGTCGAGAATAATTAGTTGTATGGATTCCTTGGCGATCACATCCAATGCCTCACGGCCATTGTTTGCTATGAGCACCTGGTATCCTTCGTTGGTCAAATAGATACTGATCAATTTGGCGATTTCAAGGTCATCATCCGCGATCAGGATTTGAATGGTCTTCATGGGATCTCTCCATCTTTTTAGGTTAATGAGTTGCGCTTGCCAGTATAGTTTATCAGAAATCTTCCCCGCAACCGACCACTTGGATTCACAAATAAGAAATTCTTAAGGTTTCCTTTAAGATGTTTTACGAACCTCCCGGGCCTTAACCGTTATCTTGGAGATAGAGCAACGGACAAGAATCCTGCCTGGAGGTTTTTCATATGAAAACAAAGCTATACGTTCTATACGGCGGCAAATCCGTCGAACATGAAGTGTCATTAAAAACGGCGGTTACAGTCCTGCTTTCCATTGACGAAACCCGCTATGAGGTTTATCCCGTTTATATTTCGCGTGATGGCTTGTGGTGCACGCCAGGACATCTTTCCAAGGAGGATTTGACGGTCGAACGTTTAATTGCGGAGCCAGCGTTTCACGACCCGGCCCGGTCTATTGGCGAAATCCTGTCAGGTGTAATGGCTTTGCCCGGACCAAAGGTCGTATTGCCGTTATTGCACGGCTCCAACGGAGAGGACGGCACGGTACAAGGTTTGCTGGAGCTGCTGAACGTTCCATACGTCGGAAACGGCGTACTGGCGTCCGCGCTTACCTTGGACAAGGCGATGTCGAAGCAGGTCTTGGCCCAAGCCGACATTCAGCAGACGGAATATAAAGTATGCCGCTTCGAAGAGTGGAGAACAAATGAAGAAGCGGTGCTGCGTGATGTCGAGCATTTAATCGGATATCCGTGCTACGTGAAGCCCGCCTCTCTCGGCTCAAGCATCGGCATAAGCAGATGTTTAAACCGAGGGGAGCTCCTGACCGGTATTCGCGAGGCTTTCTATTACGATAACAAGCTCGTAATCGAGCGCGAAGTGGTCGGCAGGGAAATCCAAGTAGCCGTAATCGGCAACGAGAGGCCGTTAGCTTCATTACCCGGCGAATTCATCCATGATCATACTTTCTTCAATTACGAATCCAAGTACATGGACAAGCGGCTTACGATGTCGATTCCGGCCAAGCTGGCGGACGGCTTGACTCAGCGAATCCGTGAGCTGGCAATCAGAGCCTATCAAGCTCATGGCTGCGAAGGTCTCGCCCGCGTCGACTTCTTCCTGGGTAGAGAAGGTGATTTGTTCCTGAACGAAATTAACGCTTTACCCGGATTTACGAATTTCAGCATGTATCCGGTCATGTGGGAACGTACCGACGGAACGGCCTATTCCGAGCTGATTGAAAAATTAATCGGGCACGCTATCGCCCGTCACAAAAACAAACAAACGCTTCAATATACAAGATGAGTGAGGTGAACGGCATGTTAAGAGATACTTGGGCTGAAATTAGTTTGAACCGCATTCGCGAGAATATGCTAAACATTCGCCAGTCTCTGCCATCTTCGGTGAAGCTGATGGCCGTCGTAAAGGCGAACGGCTACGGGCATGGCGACATCGAGTCGGCGACAGCGGCCGTGCGGGCGGGTGCCGATTATTTGGCGGTTGCCTACCTTGAGGAAGCGTTGCGACTGCGCGATGCCGGAATGAAATTGCCCATTCTCTTATTGGCGCCCATTCGGCCGGAGCAGGTGCAATTGGTGCTGAAGTTCAACTTGACATTAACCGTCACAAGCGCGAAATGGTTCTCTGAGATGAGAGCCTATAAGCCATACGCTTCCCCCGGAAAGCTTCGGGTTCATGTGAAGATGGATACGGGACTCGGACGGATCGGCATCCGGACCAAAGAAGAATGGGATGAGATTCTGCCGTGGCTGCGCGCGGAGGATGTCGAAGTCGACGGCTTCTATACGCATTTCGCGACGGCCGGGCAAGCCGATACCGACTATCTGGAACAGCAAGCTGCGCGCTTCGCCCAGATGATGGATTGGGGACACTCGTCGGGCCTAACGATCCGGCATTATCATTGCGCGGGAAGTATTGCGGCGCTAAGATTTCCCCATCTGGCGATGGATATGGTTCGGATTGGGGCGGCAATGTACGGCTTCTATCCGAAGAATCTTGCTTGTTCGGTAAAGCTGGAGCCGGCTTTAAGTCTCCATAGCCGTCTGATTCAAGTGAAGAAGCTGGCTAAAGGGGAATATCTCGGGTACAACAATTCCTACCGGGCCGAGGAAGACGAATGGATCGGAACAGTCCCGATCGGTTACGCTGACGGCTGGTCGCAACGGATGCAAGGCACTGAGGTGCTGATCGAAGGTCAGCGTGTCCCCATTGTTGGAAAAATCTGCATGGACCAGCTGATGATTAGGCTTCCGGGGCCGTGTGCGGAAGGGACGCAAGTCACCTTTATCGGTCAGCAAGGCGATCATCACATTACGTTTGCTGAGCTTGCCGCCCACATCGAAAGTGTCGCGCAAGAAGTATCCACGTCACTAGGAGCAAGAGTGGCAAGAGCCTATACCGATATCGAGGAGGTACGTACAAGATGGGACAAACAAACCTGGTCAAACAAAATCAATCAGGCCGTCATCTAACCTACAACACGATTCAAGCAGCTAATTCCGAAATCCACCAAGGCAATCTGGTTCTGATCAACCGCGAGAATCCCATACGTCAGTCAATCTCTTCCAGCCGTTTATTACCGCTTAGCTCAATTCCGTCTATCCATACTCTGAGGGATGGTATGCTGCTCGAGCAAACCTGTTTACGGCAGTTGGCTGATCTGCTGGAGGCTTGTCAAGGAATCAACGATATTATCGCCGTCAGCGGCTATCGGACCAAATGGGAGCAGGAGCAGATTTATGCTTCGACTTTAGCCGAGAGAGGCGCGGAATACACTGCACGTTACGTCGCATGGCCTGACCGGAGCGAGCATCAAACGGGACTGGCCATCGACGTTGGCAAGCTGAACAAGAACGTGGATTTCATCGCGCCGGCCTTTCCCGATACCGAAGTGTATAAGTCTTTTAAGGGGCTTGCCGCAAGCTTTGGCTTCATCCAACGGTACAAGGAAGGAAAGGAAGCCATCACTCACATTTCTTGCGAGCCGTGGCATTTCCGTTATATCGGCTATCCTCACGCCGAGATCATGGAGCGAAACGATTGGTGCCTGGAGGAATATATCGATCAGCTTAAAAACTACCCGTTCGAAAAAGAGCACCTTGTATTTGAGGACGAGCATTCATTCGTTCAGATCTATTATGCAGCGGCGGATGCGGGGGCTGTTACAACCATTCCCCTCGTACCATGCGACCGATACCATTTATCCGGAAACAACAGGGACGGATTTATTGTTACTGCTTGTCTGGATAAAGGCAGGTAAAACCGATGTCTAAACCAAATTACGGCGGAATGGATTGGATCAAGTTTGGCGCAGCCCTCATGGTCGTTGCCAATCATACCAGCCCGCTTCTATCCTACAGCGCTGCTGCCGATTTTCTGATCAGCAATCTTTTCACCCGCATTGCCGTTCCGATTTTTTTCATGACGGCCGGATTTTTATTTTTCCGCAAGCTGACGGGAGATCCAATAACGGATCGTAACGCCTTGCACGGCTATATGCTGAAAACCTTGAAATTATATACCGCTGCCCTACTCATCTATTTCCCGCTGAATATATATACCGGTTATTTTTCCGAATCCTTCACGACTTATTCCCTGATTAAGGACATCTTGTTTGACGGTACCTTTTATCATTTGTGGTATTTGCCGGCGTTAATACTAGGCCTGTATATAACTTTCTATATGTATCAGAAAATGACGATGAAAGCCATGCTGGCTTCGGCCGGCCTCTTGTATATCGTAGGATTGCTTGGGGACAGCTACTATGGAATGCTGCAGAACGGCAGCGGGATCGTCCATGTTTATGAAGGCATGTTCACTGTGTTTGATTACACGCGTAACGGGCTGTTCTATGCCCCTATTTATTTGGCAATCGGGGCTTGGGCAGCCAAGAGACAAATTCCGGAGAGAAAGCCGCTTGTTAATGCGGCCTTGTTTGCTGTATCGCTCGGAATGATGTTCGTTGAAGGCGAACTTTTGCATTCGGCGGGAATTCCAAGGCATGACAGCATGTATATTTTCGCGCTTCCCGCCACTTATTTTCTGTTCCAATGGTCCTTGCAATGGAAGGTCCGGTCAAATAAAACGTTCCGGGAGTGGCGAGTATGGGTTTATATTCTTCACCCTCTCGCAATCGTACTCGTTCGCGGAGCAGCGGAAGTGACTCATTCAGAAAAGCTGTTTATCTTGAATAGTCTGCTCCATTTTGCCGCGGTGTGCCTGGTATCGATCGGAATGGCCGCAGCCACGGTATGGCTATTGGCGATCAGCCGTAAATTCCAAACGTCCCGCTTCAAAAGATTGTTTGTAAACAGCTAGTACACATAAAGAGCCCGTCTCAAAAGAGGTTCGCTCGCTAGAGATACGGCTCGCATCCGTAAAAATAGCAGTGCAAGGGCTATCCCTGCACTGCTATTACCAGGTTGATTCAAAGGAATCCTCGAGCAATGGCGATCGGAAGAACATTAAAATGCGCAGGTTGCTATTTAACCCAAATTTAAAAGGGGTGCCCCTTAGTCATTTACATGACTTATGGGACACCCCTTTAATTAAACAAAATGATATTAGACGCTCGTTACGTTAGTGATCAGCGTGGACTTCTTCTTACCAAGAAGGAAGTAAGACAACATCGCCGCAACACTCGTCAATAGAATAATGACGCCGAGCGGAACGGCCGTGTCTTCACCCGCGATACCAACTAACGGCGAGACGACCGCTCCGAGCAAGAATGGAATGACACCAAGCAGCGCGGCTGCGCTGCCCGCCATATGACTCTGACTCTCCATTGCAAGCGGGAATGCTGCCGTTGATGTAATGCCGATTGACGCTACGAAGATAAACAGCGGAATGACGAGTGCGAACAGCGGCCCATGCAGGAACGCGACCACCAAGACAACTACGCTTGCCAAGAGGGCTAGCAACAGGCCGACTAACAGGAAGGTCTGTTCCGATACGCGGTGCGACATTCGACCGACAAGTTGGGAACCAATGATCAGACTGATCCCATTGGATCCGAACAACAGAGCGAATCCGGTCGGCGAAACTCCGTAAATATCTTGATAAATAAACGGCGTTCCGGAAACATACGCGAAGACACCCGCAATCATAATCCCTTGTGCCAGCATGTAGCCGACAAACTGGCGGTCTCGCAACAGTGAGCCATAGTTCTGCAGCTGCTGCACGAAATTGCTGGAACTCCGACGATCAGCTGGCAAAGTTTCCTTCAGCCCAAATTTTGTCATCACCGTAAGGTAGATTCCGAGCAAGGCCAACGCTATGAATACACCCTTCCAATTCGTGAAGGATAGAACGCCGCTGCCCGAAACCGGTGCTACGAGCGGCCCCAAATTACCGACAAGCAAGAGCAGCGAGAAAAATTTAGTAAGCTCATGCCCGCTGTACAGGTCGCGCGCGATCGCGCGTGAAATAACAATGCCTGCTGAAGCGGCAAAGCCTTGTATAAATCGGAATGCAATCAACAAACCGATATTTGGAGAGAATGCACAAGCTAATGAGGCGGCAAGATAAGCAGCCATGGAGATCAGCAGAGGAATACGTCTTCCGTGGGCGTCGCTGAGCGATCCCATGACGAGCTGTCCGATGCCAAGTCCGAGCAAACAAGCAGTCAGGCTAAGCTGCACCAGCGAAGGGGTTGTGTCGAATTGCTTCACAATCTCCGGGAACGCCGGTAAATACATATCAATCGTAAAAGGCCCAAGGGTCGAAAATAATCCGAGCAGCAAAGCGAGTCCAAACACTTTCTGACTGTTCTTTTTGGTCATGATGTAGAGAATCTCCTATCCTTCTAATCTGAATTCTAATTGTACGATGTTCTTCAGTGATCGTAAACCATTGACCCGGAGCTTGAATGTTTTTTCTTTGTTAATCCTCAATAATAAAAAACTTATTGCCATTGATCACCGCAACACCGCTCTCTTGCAGCGCATCATTCTTTCTCCTAGCATCCCCTGTTTCGTCTTGACGAGTTCGTTGCTCATTCGTTTCTGAATGTAACGAACAAACTTTGGCCATGCACCAGGCACGTTTTGCAGTCATATCTATTTGATTCTCCCTTGGATTATAATTTTAAAATATAAAAAGCCACTATTAGATCTTACTACCTAGAGTGAACTCCAAGTCAAGCAAAAATAATCCCCCTCTTCAATTACGGAGGGGGATTACATGACGCTTGCGCTCATTAAAGAGGCTCGGATGATGAACCAGCTTGCTCCACCTTGAGCACGTCCAGCATAAACATAAAGATCGGAATGCCAATCAATAGCCCCCAAATGCCCATATAATGCTCGGACAAAATGAGGATGAAAAACGTGTAGAACATCGGCAGATTTGTCTTGTGCGCATACAGCCTGGGGTTCAAGAAGTACGTCTCCAGGGCATGGATAACCAAAACAAGCACGATTACCCAAATGACGGTTGTACTGCCGCCGATCTGGTAGCCGATAATGGCAATCGGGATAAAGGATACCACTACGCCAGCAACCGGAACAAGGCTAAGAAGAAATACCATGATGGTTAGCGCAAACAGATACGGGAACCCCATAATCCACAAGCCGGCAATGGTGAGCACCGTATTAATGACGGCAATCAACAGCTGTACTTCAAGCACCTTGCCGAAGGATGCAATAAACTTGCCGCCAAAATAGCGGAATTCCAGATACAGCCAGCTTATTGAGCTGCCGCTGAACTTTTCCGTAAACTGAACGATCTTACGTCTTTCGAGCAGGAAGAAATAGCTAAGCAGAATAACAAGCAAAATAATTTCGAGCCAGCTGCCAATTTTCTTGGCATAAGTAAGCGCACTGTTCAAATAGGTCTTGTACTCGATCTTGTCGAGCGTATCGGCGACCACCTGGGCGATCTGATCGTTTTGCGAAGAGCCTAGAAACTTTTGCACATTGTTGACGATATCCACGATTTCATTGATCAGCTTGGGCACGTAATTAACCAAACCGTAAACGAGGCCCACAATAAGCGCGACATATAAGACCGAGGTGACGACAACCGGCGAGACCGGAATCACCCGTCGTATCTGCTTCGTAAGAATGCTTTGTACCCGACTCATCACAAACGTGACCATAAATAGCAGAAGGAGCAAATTCAGCATATCTCTGAGACTGTACAGCAAAACAATGACCAGTAGGACAAACACAAGCCTTTTGACGATCGAATGGGCAAAAAAAGTTTTGAGCGTTTCCACACATTTCCCTCGCAAAATTCAATTTTATAATTAATAATACCTTGTTTAACCTTGAAACGCACCCTCCCTTGCCAACCAATGAAAAGGCTGCCCCAAATTGACCTTTGGGACAGCCCTTGCACGGAGTCTATCATTTCCTTCATTTGTAAATGCTTTACCCTTTCACGCTGCCAAGACGGATCCCCGCCACAAAGTATTTTTGCAAATACGGGTAGACGAGCAGAATGGGAATCGCGGCTACAATCATTTGGGCCGCTTTGACCGAGCGGTCATTTAATTTGGCCAATCTTTGCGCTTCGCTCATTGACATCGTATTAAAGTCAAATTTGATCACGATAGACTGCAGGTAAGTTTGCAGCGGGTAATGATTCCCTTTCATATAAATCATGCCGTCGAACCACGCATTCCAATGTCCGACAACACAGAACAGCGTGATGGTTGCAATCGCGGGCAAAGACATCGGAACATAAATTTGCCAGAGCGTACGCAAATGTCCTGCACCATCCATATAGGCGGCATCTTCCAGTTCCTGAGGGACCTCTCGATAGAAGTTCAACAGCAGAATGATGTTGAACACCGACACGGCGCCAGGAAGTAATCACTCAAGCGATGGAGCGACTGCAGGATCAGCTGTATCGGATTGCCATTGGCGTTCTTCGAAAAGACCGGACAAGAATCAGCGTCTCTTATGACGATCATCTTCGGATTTTCCAGTTTATTCAGGGTGGAGAGGCAGACAAAGCTAGTCAAGCCATGGAGGAGCACTTGGAATTCGGTAAACGGATTTTGATTATGTAAAGGACGAAAAGCCCCTGAATGATCCACTAGGATCATTCAGGGGCTTTTCAGTTCACTTGCGAATCCCACATATTCGGGGGTTCGAAGCATGTTATTGGATGTCCAGTTACGGAACCTTACTTTCACTTTTAGTATGGGCTTCACATATACAAAATGTCTGTCTTGACCCGTGATAATGGATGGAGCGACTTTATGGAAAGCTTTCTTTGCATCTGCAGGCACTGCTGATTCTATACATCCAACAGGTCTGCCTTCATGTTCAACAAGCCACCCAAACTCATTGCGTCTGTAACCGCTTATGGCCACTTCAGCATGTTGATAGTTGAGTATTTTCAGCCAATTCTCAGAACGTTCGCTAACGTAGTTTGAGTACTTGTTCTTTGCTACGATACCCGCTAAACCTATATCTTCGATCACTTTGAATAATGCCTTACCCTGCTGGCTTATAGACAATGTTGCATGGTAATAGGCATTGGGTATAAGTATTTGTGCAAGAATCTTTTTGCGCTCGACGAGCGGTAAATGAGTTAAGCACTTGCCGTTAAGGTATAGGATATCGAATACAAAATAGTGAACCGGCTCTGTTCTTGAAGCTTCTTTCATTTTCGTAAGCTTACCCATCCGGAATCTGTTCATGAGTCCTTCAAAGTCATTCGTACCGTCTTCTCTAACCCTTGCTACTTCACCGTCAAACACCACATCAATATGATTGCCTACCGGGACATTAAACAGCTCCGGGTATTGTCTGGTTACTTCATTATTATGTCGAGTAAACATTTTAACTTGCCCATTAATAAAAGAGATCATAAGACGATGGCCGTCAAATTTAGGTTCAAATAAGTAATCATCGGAATCAAAGGGCTCTTCGGCCGTATCAAGAAGCATAGGTGAAATGAACATAAGCATTCCCCTCTCATCCCAACATTATAACATCGTTTAACGTGCTGTCCGATGGTAAGTGATGTGTGAGATGGAGGGGAATTGTTGTGTGCTTATTATCTGCTTGTATTGGAGAATGTTGCTCCGCTTAAGGACTGTTCAGCCATTTGAACGAGACGTTTCGTAATATTGCCGCCGATTGTACCTGCTTCACGAGTCGTCAAATTTCCGTTATAGCCCTCCGAGAGCTGGATGCCGTGTTCTGTAGCCACTTCATATTTCATGCGATTCAAAGCTGCTTGAGCTTGCGGTACAACTAAATTGTTGGATTGGTTAGCCATAATCGTCAACTCCTTTTCTTGGATGTAATATTATTTTGTGGAGTTGTTGGAAATTTATGCGTTGCATTTTTATCTCTTTATTCCTTCACCAAATTCTTTGTACTTCTTACCGTATCAATGGGGCGAACTAACTTTTCAATTTGTTCGCGTTGCGGTTCCAGGAATGGAGGCAGCGATAACTTTTCGCCAAGAGTTTCATAAGATTCATCCCCCATAAACCCTGGACCATCTGTCGCAAACTCGAACAATATTTGAGGAGCAACTCTGGCATACAAGGATTCGAAAAAGTGGCGATTAACATATCCCGATGTTCGCAATTTGAATGTGTCCAGACGATTAATCCATTCCTCCAACACGCTGCGATCGGCTACTCGGAATGCGGTATGATGAACCGTGCCGAACCCTTGCTTGGCCGGAGGCAAAACAACATTATGTTCAACCACGACTTGGGCGCCGTTACCGCCTTCACCCATCTCGAACAAATAGAATGACCCTTCCTTGGCGATTTCCCTGAATAACAGAACTTTCTCCAACATTTCTTTAAAGGAGTCGAATTGAGCGACCCGTACAAAGACTGGGCCTAGACCAGTAATTGCGTATTCTAAAGGAATTGGTCCCTTTTTCCATGGAATTCCGGATGCAACACCCTTATTGTTCTCATCGGAAATCAACTGATATTGCTGATCATCAAAGTCGATGAACGACAGCGTTTTTTTACCAAACAGCTCTTGTATTTCGGTATGCTTAACGGCTAGACGATCAAAGCGCTTTTCCCAATAATCCAGTGCCGCATCGCTTGGCACCCGAAAAGAGGTTTTATATATTTCGTTATTGCCATGGACGCCTTTAGGCATATTCGGGAAATCGAAAAAGGTCATATCTGTACCTGCGCTGCCTTCATCATCTGCGAAAAACAAATGATAAGTTTGAATATCATCTTGGTTGACTGTTTTCTTAACTAAGCGCATGCCTAATACATACGTGAAAAACTCATAATTCTTCTCTGCACTGCTTGTAATCGCCGTTACATGGTGGATTCCTTTTAATTCATTCATTGATCTTTCCTCCGTTTCAATTTTAGCTTTCTCTTATTCAAGACCCTTTATTTCATATGTCTTATATCTTATATCACCTAAACCAAAAGCCCTCAATCTAGCCTTGCAGGCCGATTGAGGGCTTTCAATATCGTAAGGATCCTTATCCTGAATGTCGATAAAAAGACGCCGGAACCAACAAGGATGAGCTTGGGAATTTTGGTTATAATAACGCGGTCACGATTTAGATTAAGGGAGGATTTTTAAAAATGGCTGCACATTTAGGCGCACACGAAACAATGGAGATTCATGAAATTCTAACATCAGCTATTAACGGCATCAACCATTTCCAGCTGTATCGCTCCATGGTTACGGATCAACAACTATCTCAAATGCTTGACCGTCATACTCAAATGATGATGAGCGAGTATCATTCTGCCGTACAGTCGTTAAATCAACAGGGCTCTGGGCAAATGATGCCATTCAAAACAATGGAAAACCAGGCTCCTAAATACGGCTTGGATCATCCAACGCCACAAAGTCCTAACCTCACCGGCAGCACGTTAGACGACCGTGCCGTTGCTACTGCCATGCTGCTTTGTCATAAGAATTCGGCATCCAAAAAAATGATGGCGGCCTTGGAGTGTGCGGATCCGCAGGTTCGCCGCATGCTGCAGCAAGGCTCCGTGAATTGTGCCGAGCAAGCCTACGAGGTTTGGCAATACATGAATCGCATGGGTTATTATCAAGTACCAACGATGAAGGAAGAAACAACGAATACGATCCTCCAGACGTATCAGCCTGCAACAAATGATATGACCCAACCGATGAACGGAATGTTTCAGTTCCGTCAATAACAGTAAAAATCCGTAATTGCTTGAAGCCGGTTCCGATTATGGAGCCGGCTTTTTTAACGTGATACAGCTAAGGTTTATGATTAAAAGGCCGCTTCTGATTAGCCAAGGTCCAAAGCACTGTTGAGCAGCTGGACATCATCGACGAACAAGTCCACCGAATTGGCCAGCGAACTATTCATAATGAAGATTTGAGCAATGGTCGCTCCCGAGAAGGCAGGTTCCACGTAAAAATAAGCGGTCTTCCAGTTATTCGCCGTAGCGTCCGGCAGGCGGGAAGGCACCGTGGCTATAAGTCCCGTATTCTGATAGACGAGCCCGGTCGTGAAATAAAAGACGCCGATAACGACGGACGGTCCGAGACCGGAGCCGTTCTTCGACAACGCAAACGACCATCAGCTGGAAGCTGTTGCTGTCGGGTACGCTAACGAGCTTATAGATATAGGAGCCGGACGTCCCTCCTGCAACCTGGGCGGAGTTCGAGCCGGTATGGCTGTAAGTCGAATTGAGTCCTACCGTCCCGGAGGTTGTCCAGCCGGTCAGTCCCGATTCGAATCCGCTTTTCGTGACATAATTAATAATGCTCATGCATGTTTCCCCCTCATAGATGGATTGTGAAGCTATCTATTCTATTAAGGCTTGTACGGCTTGGTACTTCCAATGGCCTGGCTTGAAGCCCATTTCATAGAGTAACGTCCGATAGGACATTTTTATTCCATAATGGATAGAGACTCAAATAACTTACGCATTCACCAAGTGCTCTGATTGTTGTCCACGTAATCCGCGAATTAAGTTCTCTGCTGCCAATTCAGCCATTAACGTCCTGGTTCGGATAGAAGAACTTCCAATATGAGGAAGGACAACTACGTTAGGCAGCTTCAAGAGAGGATGATCCATTCGGACCGGCTCTTGCTCGAATACATCTAAACCAGCCGCCCAAAGCTTGCCCTGCGTTAACGCATCATAAAGAGCTTCCTCGTCCACTATGCCTCCACGCGCCGTGTTAATCAAGACAGCTGTGGACTTCATCTGCTCCAGCTCTGGCTTCCCAATAAAATGATATGTCTCGTCGTTCAGCGGGGTCATCAAGCATACGAAATCAGACTGGGCTAGAAGAACATCCAATTCCGCATATTCGATGCCACTCTCCTGCTCTGCATCAAGCTTACGACTCCGGTTAAAGTAGAGTACCCGCATATCGAAGCCCTTTGCCCGCTTTGCCAACGCTTGGCCAATTCTGCCCAGCCCGATAATCCCCATGGTCGATTGGTATATATCCTGTCCCGTCAGCTGCATGGGAGACCAGGTTTTCCATTCGCCATTCCGCAAATATTGAGAAGCTTCTACTACCCTCCGCGAGGCCGCATTAATAATGCAAAAGTTAAGTCCGCCGTAGTCTCCGTAAGCACACCTGGCGTATTCGTCACCATAATGGCTCTGCTGCTGGCTTCAGCCACATCAATATTGTTGTAGCCGACGGCCATGTTACTAATCACCTTCAAATGGGGTGCTTGCTCTAACAAAGGTCGATCGATCGCTTCGGTAAGCAAGCACAACAAACCTTCGACATCCCTAACCTTTTGCTCCAGCACATTTCTGGGAACAGGGATATCTTCCTCTTCCCACATGTCCACCTCGCATGCCATTGTGAGCATGTCCAACGCGCTGGATGGAATTTTCCTAGTAATAAAGATTTTGGGCTTCATTTTACCAACTCCCTTCGTCTTATGTTTAACCCTTGCGATAATCCCTTGGTGATAATCCTACCTCCCGGGTAAAAAGCTTGGAGAAGTATAGCGGATCCTCGTAGCCAATATCACGGGCAATCTCCGATATAGGAGCGAACCCGTTGCGCAGCAGCATCTTGGCCTTCTCCAGCCGAACTTTATGTAAGTATTGTACATAACTGTATCCTGTATATTTCTTAAATAGTAACGAGAAATAGCTGACCGACAAGGAGCAATATTGTGCCATTTGTTCCCTGTTTAACGGTTCTCTGAAGCGTTCATGCACATGCTCCATAGCCCGGTGAATCGACTGTTCTGCCCTTAATTCGGATAATGGCTTGGACGTCTGCATCCCTTCCAGTTGATCCAATAAATGAATAAGAAAATCACGGGAGCGCCACTCATACCCCGGGCATTTATCATTCCATATCTGTAGCATCTGCCGAAACTGCTCTTCTGCCCGCGTTACACTGTCAAGCTCAACCACATGCGGAAGCCGCAAGGAAGTACGGGAAACCTTCGAAGTTAACTCCCGTCCTTCCCATTCAATTAATCGATAATCGAAATGCACAGCAATATATATTAGCGGGTTAGTAGACTCCGTGGTAAATCTCAATCGGACACCGGGCGGCGAGATGTGATAAAAACACCCTTTGCGCAGCTTGTAGCTTTCTTCATTAATCTCCAGTTTCCCTTCGCCGCTGACGACATACCCCATATTGCACATTTGGGTGGAAGGGATGACCACCTCATATTGGTGATTATTCCAATGCTGCCTATCCCGAAACAAAACATCGACAACTCTGGGCATAAATCGATTCATGAAATCCTGATCCATCCCCGCACCTCCAAGCCTTGATTTAAGAGAAAAAACGGCCTTCTCCATTATAAGAGATACAGCCGTTTGATTCCTAATCCAACCAATGCTGGACTCGTGTTTCATAAATGTATTTAACCCGATCATTCATGTTTTTCTTCAAGAATCCATTCGCTTCTTTTAAATGAGTTTTAAGGGTAATGACTAATTCGAGATTAGGATCGGCCAACCGCTTGGTTAATAATTCGGTTACCTGACTTCTCCATTCGGGGAAAGCATCAGCGATTCGAATGGCAGCGATCATGGAAAAAGAGAAGAACTGGAAATATAACTCCTTAAGATCAAAAATGAACTCATCATTGCTTCGATCCACATCCATTTTATCGATAAAAGCATCACTTTGCATGAAAGAGAGCAGCTCTGGCATGATGTCTTGATCCTTTAACCTGCCCAGCAAATAAATAGCTGCAAATACATGAGGTTGATTGAACTTACGGCTAGATTTCGGCACATAGAGATCACGGCGATATACCATCTCCCGTAGTACAGGCAAACAAGCAGGATCTCCTATTAATCCTAGCGCCAATGCACTGTTTTTATAAAGCAAGCCGTGTTCCTGCTCACCCATCCAATTCAGTAAGGTTCCCCTCATCTGATCACCTAACCGCTTGGCCGACCAGATAGCAAAGCCCGATTTATCAGAGTTTAAGGCTTCCTTCAACTCCTGTGGATCGTTCATCCACTTCATAGCGGGAACAGCAAGCTTTTCATTTGATTCTTGCGGTGTGATCTCCTTAAACTCTGGTCGGTCTCCTGCTTTCATGCACCCGGTCTCCAACTGTAGCTCTACCAGCTGTTCATAGGACAGTTCTCTGATTGGAACTTCCTTTGTAATAGATAGAAACGCCATATTCGCAGCGGTCTCACCGCACTTCTCCATATCCCGCTTTTGCCTTATGGCAGAGGCGATGTCATGATCCAGCGAGATACAGCGGCCAGCTGCCAGCAACCCGTCAACTCCTTTAGGGATCAAGGCCCCTCTTGGTATCGGAACGTTGAAGCAAGGACCAAACAAGCTGGCAGCGACAAGCCAATCCTGCTGGAGATTGCTTTCAAACGCCATATCCTTCCCATGGTTATCCAAATTGGAGAATCCTAGAAATACCGGCTCTCGTGTCACCCGGCCTTCAAGGAAATCCGCGAAGGTAACTCTCTCCTCCCCCACAATATTGCGACTTTCACGTATGCCTAGCAACTGACAGATCTTCAGCAGCAAAGGCTCTGCCTCGTACCGCTCCTGCAAATGGGTACCCAACAGGTTAGACTCGAAGATCGAACGGGTCACATCCTCCGCCTTGCTGATATCCATGTAACCCGAATCCGTATAGAAGTTGCCTACTTTTTGATTAGGGTACAATCTCATCTGCACATTGGAGAAAGGCTGGCACGTTCCATCCATTTCTCTTCCCATATCGAAGGAGCAGCCGGCTATCTCACAAACCTCCGCATTTCCGGTACTGTCGATAACGAACTTAGCTGAAGTATGATGAACTCCAGTCGGTGATACCCAGCGTAAGCCCTTCACCGCCTGACCCTCCATGTACACTCCTACAACATAAGATTCATATTCAACGTCGACGCCTGCCTTAACCGCTTCGGAATCCATCACCCAGTTTTTAATCTCGGCATGCACACCTTGGAAGGGTACGAAATCATCTTGCCTCTGATAAGCAGCCACTTGACTGTCGATGGACTCAAAAACCCCGCCCCGGTTGCCATAATAATAGCCTACAACACCACCGGTCGTACCTGTCCCGCCCATGCAAGAGAGCTTCTCTATCCCTAGCACCTTCAAGCCTCTTTGAGCTGCGCTGATGGCTGCCATCGAACCCGCCGTACCGAGCCCTACTACGATCACGTCATAGTGGTCCTCGAACGCGGCCGTGCTAGTGGATGGCGTAATTACCCCAGCATGTTTCTCCATTAAACGCATCACCGTTTACCCCCAACCTCAAGTTGTATCCCTGTTCATAAGCTTCCAGCGGATTCACATAATAGGCGGACGGAAGCCAGTCCCATCCAGGTTGAATCTGTGCTTGCTGAGTATCAAACTCCATATCGAACTCGTCTGCGTGAGTCACGAATGCGCAGGAACGCAACGGCTCCGGACGATTAAGCCAAAATTCGAACAGCTTACTCCTTGCCGAAAACCAATCATCCATCGGATCTACAGCGTATTTCAACACCGTTTCATTCGGGAAGCGCCCTTGATATAGGGCGTATGCTGACAGCCCCTCCGTACGACCAGCGTCCGGTGAGCCGAGCAGCATCATATTCAGACATTTTGCTTTAACCTGGCACCGATCAACCTTGGTGACACACCCCGAAGTCGTGTCCACCAGACGGTCAGCGACGATGTGACGAAATCCCGAAGCATCATAGCAAACTACTTCAAATTTACCATCACAAGGTTGCGCCTCCACAACCTGCGTCTGCATTCTCACATCCAGCTTTTGCCCGGTGATATGCTTGATCAGCACAGGCATCATCCCCGGCAAATGAAGTCTCCCCTCCTCATCCGTTACATTCCTGCGGATTAGCTCCCTATGCAGTTCAATACCGCTTGCAGTCAAAGGTGCATACTTGCGGTCCGACAGCTTGAAGCTGCGAATGAATTCGATCCCAACCCCATTGGAGGGCTCGATAACCAATGCATCCCGACCAATACGCGAGGCAAGCCCCAAACCTAGCATCGAAGCCCCTATGATCATCGTTGATACATGTTCAACCGGTTTCATTTCCATCATCCTTTTCTATTATCACTCGTAAATATGAACGTTTTAATTTCTCACACCTTTGATTATACTCACTTGTTGTATGGCTTAAATGGAGAAAGCTCTATAAAAAATGGTGATTTATCTTCTCATCTGATATTAAAAACCAGCTTCCTTTCCCCTTCACTATCAAAAAAAAGAAAGATGCGTTCCCCTGTCATTCCGGATGATAGGGATTCGCCTCTTTCTAATGAAAACAAAAATTGAATTGTGGAAAGGACTCACTTTCCCTTCCAATATCTGATAAACGGATAAACTTATTTAATGGTACTGAACCGATTGAAACTTTCTTTCACCCTATCCGTCATCCATTCGTACGATTGCTCGTTGCCCTCCTGCGGTAATGGCGCTTCGATGCCGTAGTAGCCTGCTGCGGATGTTTTCCCCAATTGCTCTTCGTATGTACCTTCCATCCCCCACAACGCCTTATATACACGTAACTCCATCGAATGTCCCTCCTTCTTAACTCCCCTGCTTCCTATATTCTCTCGGCGAGCATCCGAATTTTCGCTTGAACGTCCGATCGAAATGCGGGATCGTATTAAATCCCGCCGCGAAGCACACTTCCGTAATGGGCAGGTCACTGCTTCGGACAAGAGCCGAGGCAAATTGCAATCGTCTCTCATTCAAGTATTCCTGGAAAGAGATGCCGACTTGTTTGCGGAAACATTCGCTCAAATAATTGGCGGATAACCCCGCATAATCTGCCGCGCATGCAAGCGAGACCGGTTCGCGGAAATGATGCTGGATATAAAGCAGCGCCTTCCGAACGGAAGGGTGCATCGGTGCTCTGCTGTCGTTCGGGTCGCAGGGCTCGTTCATTCCCATCTGTCTGACAAGATCAACAACTATGCGTTCAAAGCTGCCCTGCACGATAATCTCGCTCCCGAATTGCCAATGCTGCGACTCGTTCCATAACAGGGTGAATTCCGACTCCATCTTCTGCGCATGCTCGCTAGCGAAAGTATGAATGAATAGTCCTGCTTGTCCGAAGATAGATTCGTAGATGGCCGGGCGCAATAAAGAGTCGTTAAATATAAAATCGAACAGCTCGATTGTCTGCCCTTCATCCGGAATCAGCTCATGGAAATCAGCCGTCGTCAGCAGGAACACCATGCCCGGCTGAAGACGGAAGGTCTGGCCGTTCACGATATGGCGCCCCGTGCCGGACACGATGCAGCCCATTTCAAAGAAATCATGCCAATGTGTTTCTATTCTGTCGGTAATCGTTTGTTTATACATCCGAAACGAGGAAGATACGAGCAAATAGTTGCTCTCTAGCAGCCGCTCGGGCGATCCGTTATTCATCCGTTCTTCCTCCTTTCGCCATTTCTATTTATTCATTCCATTATAGGTTGACGAATGCACTTCCCGCCAGATCTTTGCCTCTTGCTAGCCATACTTTATGGCCGGGATTTTTCTCCGCGATCACTTTTGCGTCCGTCGAGAAGTACCTCATCGTATAGCCGCAACGGCGGTAAGGGCTTTTATTAGGCGCAGCGCCGTGAATAATGCGTGAATCGTGCAAAGAACATTCACCCGGATCGAGCTCGAAATATACGGCCTTGGAAGCATCAATATCTTTGATCTCCGATTGAAAAATATTTTCTTTCCCGTCAACTTCTTCATACTCGGAAAAACCTCCCGCATGGGTACCCGGAATGACGCGCATACAGCCGTTCTCTTCCCAGCTGCGATCGATCGCAAGCCACACCGTCACAATCTTGTCGAAGCTGCTCAAACGGCCGTTCCAATAAGCGGAATCTTCATGCCATGGCGTCTGCTTGCCGATCAACGGTTCCTTGCAAATGAAATGACTTGACCATAATCCGATATTCGGGCCGATAATCGGCTCTACCAAGTCGAGCACCTCTTCGCTAAGCAGGAACTTGAGCAGACGCTCGTCCCGGAAGTGCGGGGTGTCCAGCTCGCTGTTCAGTTTCCTGCCGACCAGCTCCCATTGCTCTTCGAAGATGCCGCTCAGCTCCTTCATTTTGTCCTCGCTGAATAATTGCTTCTTGTGGAGCAAGTACCCGTTTTTCTTATAAAACTCGACTTCCTGCTTTAAAAGTGTAGCATTTTCCATCCGTATTTCCCCTCCGTTATTGTAATTGTTGTTGATGTCCCAATCATAATGGAGAAGCCCTTCATCATACCTCTCGTTATTTCCTGTAAAGTTGATTTATCTTCGGAACTTCTATCCGACATCGATTCCGCTAACTTGTAAAAGTTCTCAAGATGCTTGCCCGATATCTCATCGCCTGTCCTTTTGCTCGACTATATAATAGAGTGAAAAGAATTTATGATGAGGAGAATCAATCATGGGACATTCCCCGAAAGTCCGCATCGCGGTAGTTGGCTTAGGCTTTGGCGCAAGTTTCGCCCGAATATACAAGGATCATCCTGATGTTGAATACGTAGGACTATGTGTGGTAAATGAGTTAAAACTTCATAAGCTCGGAGACGAGCTTGGCGTTGCCATGGATCGAAGACATACTAATCTGGATGAAATAATCTCATCCGATCAATACGATGCTGTACATCTATTAACGCCATTCCGCTCCATGCTCAGCAGTCCCTGGCTATTCTGAACAGCGGAAAGCATTGCGCTTGCGCCGTTCCGATGGGCACAACGCTGGAAGAACTTCATGCTATAGTCGACGCGTCCCGAACCATGCAAAAAAATTATATGATGATGGAAACAGCGGTTTATACGTATTATTTTCTAATGGTGAAACAGCTGGTGGAACAGGGGGAATTCGGCAAAATCCAATTTCTGCGGGGAGCCCACTATCAGGATATGGAGAACTGGCCAGCCTATTGGTCTGGTCTTCCCCCCATGCATTACTCCACGCATGCCGTCGCTCCTTTACTGGCAATTAGCAAAATGAGAGCAGCAAAGGTGCATTGCTTTGGTTCGGGATATATGAGGGAAGAACTTAAACAGACTTACGGAAATCCATTCCCCATTGAATCAGCCATTTTCCAATTGGAAGATGGCATGCTAAGCGCGGAGGTTACGCGTACACTTTTCCATACGGCAAGAGGAAGTCTGGAGTCCTTTAACGTATACGGCGAAGATATTAGTTTCGAATGGCATGACCATGACGAAGCACCTGTCTTGTACCGGAAAGAGGAGCAGCCGCCTGATGCCTGGGGACTTAAGTACGTTCCGCAGCGCATTACCGAGAAACCGGACTTCCGAGGCCTTCTGCCAAAAGAAATCGCTCATCATGCCGACGGTGGCCATCACGGATCACACCCTCATCTTGTACACGAGTTTATCCGCAGTATCGTCGAGAAGCGGAACCCGTGGATTGATGCCGTTACGTCGGCTAACTGGACAGCTGCCGGCATCTGCGCGCACGAATCGGCGCTGAAAGGCGGCGCTGAAATCGTAATTCCTTTGTTTAGCTAAGTTTTCATAGAGTCATGCAGAAAGCCCCGGTTGGATTATCCAACTCTGGGGCTTTCATGCTTTTTTTGTCTTCTTCTCGTTAATATCTGAAATCAGGCAGCATAATCTTCAGTCCGCCTTGCATCGCCGATTCATGTGCGCATAATCCTGCGCTTGTCCAGTTCGCGGAGGTGAAAATATCCGGGAATGGGGCACGGTTCTGAATAATGCTTGCAATAAATTCATGCGCTAGGTGAGGATGCGAGCCGCCGTGGCCGCTGCCCTGGGTGAAGGATAGATGTTGATTGTCACCATCGTAAACTCCTTGTGTAGTAAACATCCGAATTTCTTCCGGGAGCAGATGCGCATAATCGGGCACCTTTACTTTAGCCCCTGCTTCTCCTCTGAATACAACGGGCTCTTCATGCTCTTGCTGCTGCCACTCGAAGCTCATCCGGTCTCCGTATATATCAAAGCTCTCTACATATTCCCTTGCTGTTTCAAACAAAGAACGGGTTACTTCCATGGCAACCGGAGACTCCTTCAGCTGGAATAGGGCTGATTCCACAGCGAACGGGCTTCCGTACCGGCTTGCCAGCTTCTCGTTAATAAGTCCGGATCCGAGACATAGTACGCTCTCTGCCTCCGTTCCTGCAAGAGCCAGCAGCGGACTGACGGCATGCGTCGCATAATGCATAGGCGGAAGACCCTCCCAATAGCCCGGCCATCCGGCCATTTCCTGCTGATGCGCCCCTCTCATGAATTGAATGCGTCCCAGTTGACCGCTATCTCTTAACTCCTTGACATACAAGAACTCCCTGGTATAAACGGCTGTCTCCATCATCATGTAATGCTTGCCCGATACACGCTGTGCTTCCACAACGCGATGACAATCTTCTATGGAAGTTGCCATTGGAACCGTACACGCCACATGCTTGCCGGCAAGCAGTGCCTTGATGCTCTGCTCGGCATGGTCCGGAATTGGTGTATTGATATGCACGGCATCAATGTCCGGATCCTTAAGCATCTCGTCGAAGCTTACATACCTCCCTTTGATTCCGAAGTGATCGGCCACCTCCTTCAGTTTATCTGCGGAACGCTGGCAAACCGCCACAAGTTCAGCTTGCGGATGACGCTGATAGATCGGAATAAATTCCGATCCGAAACCTAATCCAGCAATTGCTACTCTAACTTTTTGATTCGTATTCATCACTTTTGTTCCCTTCTTATTTGAAGTCCCTGCAAGAAATAGGATAAGGCCGAAACAAAGACAGGTCGAGGAGGAATCAAGCTAACATCATAAGCTTTTTTACATTTGACATCCCGCTCCGAAAGGCTTATACATACAGGAGAAGTTATGGCTAGGAGCAAACGAGATGAATAATTTTACACCTGAAAGACAACAGAAGAGAGGTTCCGATCAGCCGCAGAAACATGTCGCCTTGCTCATCGAAACCTCAAATGAGTACGCTCGAGGATTATTGAAGGGAATAATTGCCTATACACGCACGCATCGGCCATGGTCCATCTATTTGGGGGAACACAGCCGCCTGGATACCGACTTCTCCTGGCTGGCGGATTGGCGCGGAGATGGTTTAATCGCAAGAATCGAGACAGAACAGATGGCCCGCCTTGTAAGCTCCATGCAGCTTCCCGCTGTTGATTTAAGCGCCTCACGCTTGCTGCCCGAGCTGCCATGCGTCGAAACGAACGATCGTACGATTGCCGAGTGGGCAGCTGAACATCTGCTAAGCCGCGGATTTAAGCATTTTGCCTATTGCGGGGAGCCTGTCTTCCAATGGTCTAGGGCTAGAGGCTTCCATTTCGAAAGCTACCTTAAAGACAGAGGTTTCAGCGTCCATTCTTATTACCGGAATCCGCATTCCTCAAGCAGAGAAGAACGAGATCAAATGGCCAGCTGGGCAAGCGGTTTGCCTAAGCCCGTTGGGATTATGGCCTGTTACGATAATACCGCTTTGAAGCTGCTTGAAGCCTGCCGGCTGGCTAATGTTAACGTTCCGGAGGAAGCCGCCGTCATTAGCGTTGACAATGACAGCCTGCTTTGCAACTTATCTTCCCCTCCTCTATCCAGCATACAGCCAAATGCGGTCGAGACGGGATATCAGGCGGCAGCCCTTCTGGATTCATTAATGTCTGGTGTTCCAGTTGCTCCCGATATTCACCGAATTGAACCCGTCGAGGTGGTAACCCGAATGTCAACGGACATCATTGCGGTGGAAGATCCTTATGTCGCGGACGCCATTCGATACATTAGAGAGCACGCCTACGAGGATCTCAAAGTTAATGATTTGCTTAAGGTAATCCCGTTATCGCGAAGATCGCTGGACCATCGCTTTCAAGCCGCACTGGGTCGTACGCCGCATGAAGAAATTATAGCCGTGAAGATGAAACTAATTGCAAGACTCCTGACGGAAACCGACTGGACACTGCCGGTTATCGCCGATCAGGTCGGATACAAACACTCGGAATATATGAGTGTTGCATTTAAGAAGCATACCGGATTATCTCCGGGAGCTTATCGGGAGCAGCAATCTAATTTATAGGCGATTGGGGAATCACTCTACCTTCATCATCATTATCCTTTCAGAAGGAGCAAACCTTATGGATCACAACACGCTTTCTGCACTTGGTCCGCAAGAAACGATCGGCATATTGCCTGACTATTACTACCCCCCTTTTATTACGCTTGCCCATATGTTCTCCGCTCCCAATGATTGGGCTATTCATAACCGGGAGATGAAGCAGTATGTACTTCAATATGTTGTTGACGGGTGTGCAGACTATCCGATTGAAGGAAGGACATATACGACAAGACGCGGAGATCTTCTCTTTCATCGTCCCAAAGAACGCCATTCCATATTGCCGCATCCCTCGCAGAGCTATGTCTGTATTTCTATCGTTTTTCACTTTGGAATGTCCGCTTTTCCTGTTTCGGAACTTTTCTCGGAGGAGCATTACCTCGGGAACTTTGCCGATCATCCCATTGATAACTCGCTATCGGAACTTGTCGTTTCTTACAGACAACCCGGCTTGGATCACCAGATGCGATGCCAGAGTCTTCTTATGCGAATCCTGTCCGACGCCTCCCATCAATTCAAGCAAGATTCCGGCGCGAAATCCAACGATTCCAACAAACCTGAGCTGGTACTTGTCAAAAATTACTTGCATGACAACTATCACCGGGAAGTGCTGCTAAAGGAATTAGAGCAGCTAAGCGGCTGGAGCAAGAATCACTTGCTGCATACCTTCCGCAAATATATGGGGATGTCGCCCATGCAATATTTGACCTGGATCCGAATAAATAAGGCCAAAGAGCTGGCGATCCAAACCAACCTTACGATCAGCGAGATTGCTGAACGCGTTGGTTATTCGGATGTCCATACCTTTGGCCGGATGTTCAAAAAGAAAACAGGGCATAGCTTAAGTCAGTTCTGCGCTAACCTGATTCATTCCTGATCTCTTCGCTTATTCTCTCCAATACTTTTCATGAAGGACGCGGTAGGATTCGGGAGCCTCATTGCCTGAAACGGGTAAGGCTCCGGTTGGCTTGTACACGAATGCCTTCTCTCCTTCGATATAATCGCATTGCTGCCTTCTGCTTATGCAATCCTGCAAGATGCGCTGCTTGAGCGGAAGATAGGCCATTGTATGCGGTCCGTGCTGAGCCTCTATCTCTCCGGCACGGAATTCATAATAGACGGTACGGCGCATGGCGTTTCCTTCCCCCTCCGGTGATCCGTGCAGCAGCTGAATATTGTGCAGAATCACATCACCCGCTTTCATCGGAACCGGAACCGCATCGCCCATCTCAAAACCTGGTCTAGAGCAGCGTTCTTGGGCTTCAGACGCTGGCCAACTATGACTGCCCGGAATCACCCACAGACAAGAGCGTTCATCCGCATCGTCCAGATAGAAATCCACGTTAAAGATCGGTCTTGGATCCTGACAGCCTACCGGTACAGCCGCATCGCGGTGCCAAGGGACGGATGCCGCGTTGTTTGGCGCTTTAACGACTAACGAATCCCACGTCGGGATAAAGTTGGCCCCTTGCAGCTTCTCGACGGTTTGCAGAATAAACGGATGGCCCAAAAGCACTTTGTTTGCCTCGCACTTGTCAATGATATACTCCGTCCGCCAATAAACCTTTTCTCCATTTGTCCGGATCCGGTACAGGTAGTCGCTGTCTTCCGGCTGACCCGCAAGTCCCTTCTCCACAATCTGAAGAGTTTGCTCCTGCAGCCGCCGAAGTTCTTCTTTTCTCACGACATTTCGGATAACTAGATAACCGTTATCCAGGAAGAATTGGGCTTGTTCATCCGTAATGACTTGCTGCAGACTTGCATCGGCTTCCGGTGCTTCGTTAAATGCACGTGTACTCATTTCTTAAACAGCTCATTTAATCATTGGAATAACTTAACTATACCGAGTTTTGGCAGGCAATGATTTAGTTAAAAGCAATGATTCGGTTGCCAAAAGCACATAAATCCATCCTCGCATGGGGATGAATTTGTTCTAGGATTAGCCGCGCTCCATATTTCCCTAATTAGCTTTGCTTGTTCTCCCTAAGTCCCTCCCGAAGTTCAAAACCGACTTGATAGAAAAGCCTCCAAAATCTAGAAAAACAAAAAAAGCAGCCCTTCCCCAATTTTGTGAGAGAAAGCTGCTTTATTGCATATATATTTTGCGATACTGGTTCGGCGACATCCCCTTAAACCGTTTATTCCTCTCAAGGTTAAATCTAATGAAGCTGTTAACATGCGTATAATAAGAGGCGATCCTCTATTTACCTAGACCAAAAATAAAAAGTGCAGAATTTTTGCCAGAGCAAGTTTCTGCACTTTATATCTATACTATATTAAAAGGTTCATTTTGAATTTTTATAGAATCTGTCGGACACCCATCCTCGGCATCTATTAAATCCTCCAAAAGAGTGTCGTCCTCGATTGCTTCTTTCCCGCAATTGCCGTCTCCCTTGTAAATAACCTCCGCTAAACCTTCTTCATCATAATCAAAAATTTCTGGTGCGGTTGCTCCGCAAGCACCACAAGCAATGCAGGTATCTTTATCCACCTAAGTATATTTCACCTGGCGATCCTCCTCATTTAGAAAATGTATTGCTCATTCAATTGATTGGCTCTAATTCCAGAAAGGAGACCGCATGTCCCGTTAATACTATATGCTCTTCATAGCTGCCCTGCAGATCAGCCGTGTACTCCGGGTAATATAGCGTCAATTCTCCTGCCTGCTGAATGGCTTCCCGCTGCTGCTGTGTTGGCTGCGACGGACTGCCTAACTCTTTGAACGTCGTAAACGCATTGCTATGCGTATGATCCAATCGATAGTGGCGAATCCGGCAGCGTCCCTCGATACCTTCCAGACGAAGGGAAACCCGCTTGCTGCCCAGCTTCTTGGAGAAATCGTCATCTGTATAATACAAAGCGATTTTATAGCTGCCGTTATCGTCCTGTGTTGGAATGATCCCAACTCCTTCTTCCATATCGACGGTCTGGTGTGACAGCAGTCTGTTCCCTAGCTTAGCCATAAGAACATAGCCGTTATAAATTGGCTTTTTGTAATCATTTAAGGTGAAGAAGCTGCGGTAACCCTCGAAATCCCGATCCAGATGATGCTGCCCCGACAGACAGATCATCATCTTGCCAAGCGGAATTTGCCGTTTGGGCATCTCACGGATTAACGTATCCACCATGCGAACGTAGAAAGCCGGAAAATACTCGGTCTCCCTGAAAATCAGGTCCGGATAGTGGTCAACATTACTGAAGCCGTTGCTGCTGGCTCCCCATTCATCCGCGATAATTTCCAAATCGCCATAGCCATGACGTTTCGCTATATCGGAATATTCCTGGAATATATTCTGGACAATTCCATTGACGCTTGGCCGCAGACCTTTGCTGAATTCAGCCGGGTTAATGGAATAGACATGGACGGAGAAGAAATCGATAGGAGTACCCACTTCCCCGGTCGCATCGTTCCTGCCCTCTCTCGTATGCCGAAGGAAGGCATCTACGAAGTTGCGATCATAACAAGCGGAAGGACCGCCTATGCGAAGGACCGAAGACACGCGCTTCACTCCCGCGGCAAAATGATCATACAACCGGCAGTAGGCCGGGAGCTTTTCCTGGTGCACCGCATAGATTTGATCAGAGAGCCAGTAATGGAGATCAGGCTCGTTCCAGCAGTGCATATACCATTGCTTAACCTCTTCAATACCATACCGCTCTGTTACATGTCTGGCATACTGATAAACAACCTCTTGCCACTCCAGATAATCTGCCGGTTCGGAATAATTGATACGTTTGCCTTTGTAACGCTCCAGCTTCGATAGCTGCAGCGGGTTTTTGGCTATGGCACGAGGCATGAAATTATAGCAGATGAGCGGCTTGAAGCCGAGCCCGAGCAAATAATCAAGCCGATGATCATTCATGGTAAAATCATACTGAAGCTCCCCGCCCGGTGATCTTGTTACAATATCCTCCAGCATGGCATACATTCGCACATACTTGGCTGCTTGATCCTGTGCAACCTTCTCTAGTACGCGTTTCCCCCAAATATCCTCTATGGCATCTGTCGGGTGGAAATGAATATGATTCCAGAAGTTCGTTTGTATAATGGTTTGATCATCTGTCGCCTTGATTGAAATATGCAACCTGAATACCCCCAGTTTATTATTGAAGCTTATGACCGCTACGTATCGCCGCTGACAATTGTCCCAGCAGTCCCATCGTCATTTGCGATATAACCCGATACCCGCTTCGCTGCAGCTCTTCCCCGTTTTTGTTGCTTTGTGCCGTTCCGGTCACCAAACCATCGGGCGTCAAATAACGATATAGAGATGCTGCCGTGTGTGCTGCATCTGACGCACCTTTAAATAAGCGAATGCCTATGCGATCAGCAATGGCCAATGAAGCCGCAATTCCGGCAGAGGCCGAAGTATCAACGCCGCTTTCCTCTTGATCTAGGAAGCAGCTCCACAGCCCCTTATCGCTTCTAAACGCATAGGCGTGTGCAGCGTTCCTCTATATTCCTCTTCAATAAGCTGCAATTGATCATTGGACAACAACTCCTTGTCCTTCAATTGTTCAAGTGTGCGGATAAGCCCAAGCAGATGCCACGCATACGCGCGCCCCCAATTACGGAAGCTGCGCGTCCCGTTATCCTGCCTTCTTAAATAGAACGCCCCGCCTTCCCATAACAATGCTCTTCTTAATTCAAGCTGTTCAAAGGCAAGCTGTGCCAATTCGCGATCCTTCCGAAGCGCGGCGATCACGGATAACGGGTAGGCGATCGTATAGCTGCCTTCCGCGGATATGGTATCGCCGTCCTTAATAATCCCATGCTGATCGGTATGCTCTTTCATGAATTGAACGGCCAAGTCCACCAGAGGATGAGCAGGGGCTAACTTCGTCAATATCGCAATAGGCAGCGTAGATTCGATGCCATAGAAGCAGCCATCCGAAGGTCTGCTTCTTGGATCCTCATAGACCAGTTCATTGTTCTTCACAAACAGCTCCAAATGCTGTCGCGCGGTCGATGTAAATCCAGAATCGAGAAGCCCGTCAAGAACACAACCTTCCATCCAGCCGAATGGCTGAATACTGGCCAGCGAATTAAACCTGTCCTTGAACGACTCCAGAGGCTCCTTGGCATCTCCTATCATCAAATGCGGCAAATGCACAGGTTCGATGCTGCTCATTGAAGGATCATCGGTAAAAAACCACAGCGGGGCTTCTCCTTCTATCATGCGAAGTCCTACCCCTTCCCTCACTGCGAGAAGCGCTTCATTTAATCCGAGCGGCAGTTCGAATATCTGGAATACGTGAGCATATCGTATATCCAGCGTACCTAGCACGTTCTTTGTACGCAGAGCAATCACTTCAATTCTTTTATTCTCCCGGACATCGACAGCCACCGTGATTCGCAGCCGGGCATGGTCTGTCTCTAACAACTCTTGCGAGTGCCAATGCAGCTCGGTCATCGATACACCATCCTGCAGGACAGGCTGTGCTTTCCAATCAAACGGCACACGCTGCCCTTCAGGCAGAGCCTCGGATGGCGACTTTATATCGTTTGCAATTACGTACACCTTTCCACTTCCTTATCCAGCAGCTAGTAAGAACATTGCAATGATCATCTGAATAGACTCTACCAATATAGTTTCCAGTCTTTCATCAATCGGACCAACGCTTCAAAGTAATAGTAATCTCCCCAAATGGTGTACTCGTCAATCCCTTTATTATGGGGCTTAGCATAAACCCCATGCAGCAGTACCCCGTTCTTCTCGGAAACAGCCTTGCTTGTATAATTTTCTGTCAGCGACTTAACGATGTGAAGGCTCGCATTCTCGTACAATCGTTTATCGCTGTCCGTAACAGGGAGATACTTAGACAATTCCAGCAGACCACAAGCTGCAATAGCTGAAGAAGAGCTGTCACGTTCCTCCGGTCCAGATGTGAAAATGAGATCCCAGTATGCAATGGAATCCTCAGGAAGTCGGTTCAAAAAGTAGTTCGCTACCTTCTTGCCTAACTCAATTAAGCTATAGTCTCCGGTATACTTGTAGCTTAAAGGAAAGCCATAGATGCCCCAGGCTTGCCCTCGCGCCCAGCAGGAATCATCCGAATAGCCCTGCACCGTACTTCCGTACTTGGGCTGGCCTGTATAAATATCCATGAAGTAGGTATGGTAACTGGAGGAGTCTTCGCGAATGATATATTTTTCTGCCATCTTTGCATGGCTGTAGGCTGCTTCATAATACTTACCGTCTCCTGTTTGTTCACTAGCCCAATACAGAAGAGGAAGGTTCATGAGACAATCGATAATCATCCGTCCGCCGTTCACCGGGTCGTCCGGAGCTCCCCATGCTTGAATGATGCCAGCCTTATCAAAGTATCTTTCCATCAGAAGATCAGCTGCTTTGATGCTGATCTCCTTCGCGGTTTGACTGTCCGTCAGCTTAAAGGCCGCCACAGAAGATAAGGTATATAGAAATCCAAGATCATGAGTGCCGGTTTCGATTCGTTCCTCCACACGTCGTTTGTAGCTCTCCAGCTGAATCTCGGCAACCCCGCGGTATTTTGAATCACCCGTTACTTCATAGGCCAGCCATAGCATCCCGGTCCAGAATGAAGAAGTCCACTCCACATTGTCAATGGCTGGATAAACGTTGTTCACACTTGCAGGAGCAGGATACTGATAGGTGAAAGCCTCCAAATTGCTATCTACAATTGTCAGTACATTAGCGATAGCTTCCTTCAAATATTCCTTCGTCATCACGGGCTGCTCCGCAAATCTCGCAGCGTTGCGGATGCCCTCGTTAAACACTTCCCTCATGGTAACTCCCTTTCCTTGGAGCTCTTTTTGTTCCCTATTATGCACGCTTCATATGACTGCTGTGACCCGGGGACAGCTTCGCTTCCGGATCGATATAAACCTTTGCGTTGTTAATTGCGGTCGGAGCTTCTCCGAAGCCGACTGCAATCAACTTCAGCTTGCCTGGGTAGGTCGTGATGTCACCTGCGGCGAAGATGCCTGGTATGTTTGTCTCCATACGGGTATCTACCACGATCGATCCGCTCTGTATATCAATCCCCCACTCTGCAATTGGACCCAGGGAGGATACAAATCCATAGTTCACAATAACGGCATCTACATCAAGGCTAACCTTTTCCTTCGTCTTGGTATCAAGAAGGGTCACGGCTTCAATTCCCTCATCGCCATAAAGTCCGGTAATTTCCTTATTCGTCAGAACGTTAACCTTGGAATTCATTAGAGACTGCACGCTGTGCTCATGCGCGCGGAATTTGTCCCGGCGATGGATCAGCGTCACTTGCTCTGCTATCGGTTCCAGCATCAGCGACCAATCCACTGCGGAATCTCCTCCTCCGCTTATCAGCACCTTCTTCCCGGCAAAACGCTTAAGATCATCTACGAAATAATGCAAATTTTTGGACTCGTATTTGGCAGCTTCGGGAAGCTCCAGCCGTCTAGGCTCAAACGCTCCGACACCGCCAGTAATAATTACGGCTTTTGCATAATGGGAAGATTTATCGGTTATCACCTCAAACAGCCTCTCGTCATGTTTGATGACATTCAGCACCTTCTCCTCCAGAGCAATGTCTGTTGTGAAATGACTCAGCTGTTCTTTCAACCGGTCAACCAGCTCCTGAGCGGTCACTTTCGGGAACCCGGCAATATCATAAATGTATTTTTCAGGATAGAGTGCGGCAAGCTGACCGCCGAGCTGAGGCATGCTTTCTATGACCTTCACAGAAGCTTGACGCATCCCTCCATAGAAAGCAGCAAATAAGCCTGCCGGACCACCGCCGATGATTAGAAAATCTACTGGATTGTTTTTTGAATATATGCTTAACAATGTATACCCTCCGTCTGCATGAATAGTGTCAAACCTGTGTGAGAAAAACTTCTCCGAAGTCCTTCAAAGATGAGCGACCGCGCTTAGAGGTAGTTTTTATCGCCAAATAGATATTGTTCTTCCGATTGCTTCGGAATCTTATAATTTCTATTGTGGTTAAATAACGACATATACCTTGCCGTCTTCCACCTCAACCTTATAACCGCGCAGCTTTACCTTCTCATCAACCAGATGCTGTCCCGTAATCAAATCAAACTCCCAGCCATGCCATGGACAACGCACGATCTCTTGATCTTTGCCGTACTTGTACTCATACACCAGGGAAGGCAGCCGGGTCCCGCATACAGGACCTTGGCATACCGGAGCAGCGGCATGGGGGCAAATGTTGCGCCAGGCATAAAACTGCTCGCCTACCGCAAATAAGCCTATCTCCATCCCCTTAACCGTAACAATCAATCGTTTGGCATTTCGCAGCTCTTCGACCGTTGCCGCTTCGTAACGATTTTGCGTTTTTTCCATTTTTGCTACTCCCCCTTAATGGCAGCCGCTTTAGCATCTGTCACAGCAGCGGACGGGGCTTCATTTAGACCGTACAGCTCGATTGCGTTATCCACCAAAATGCGCTGACGAAGCTCCTTGCGAATTGGCTGAAGCGCCATCTTCGGATTATCAAAGTCCCAGTGCGGATAATCGGATGAGAACATGACGGTTCTGCCGGCATCGACCATATCCAGGATTTGATTCAGCTGTTCGTTGTTGGCCGGCTCTTCAATCGGCTGCGTCGTCAGTCGAATATGATCCTTGATATACTCTGACGGGAGACGTTTCAGCCACGGCACCAGATCTCTTAAGCCTTTGTAGTTCTTATCCATCCGCCACATGAGATGGGGGAGCCAAGCGATACCGCCTTCAATCGCCACGAATTTCAGCAATGGAAACTTCTCAAATACGCCTTCACAAACAAGAGAATTAACATGTGCCATGTAATTGGTTGGCAATATATTATGCCATTCCAAATAAGAAGTCGGATAACCGGATGGCGTAGGCGCGCCTGCAATGCCTCTGCCCTCCGTCCCGGGATGAACCGCCACAGGCAAGCCGTTACGCTCGGCCGCTTCATAGATGGGATGATAGAAGCGTTGGCCAAAGAGCATACGCGACCCGCTGCACATAATAACCTGCACCATGTTTTTGTTGACGGCCATACGGTCGATTTCCTTCGCCGCTGCCTGCGGATCCGCATGATTAATCAGAATCGAACCTTTATATACGGAACTGGCCTTAAGCCATGTCTCAACAAGCCAATCGTTATAGGCACTCGCGATAACATTCCCGTAATCCGGATTCGGATTAAGCGAGATGCCAAGAATACCGGAGCCCGTCAATATGCCGTAATCAATCCCGTATTTGTGAAAATGATGCTCGAGCATATGCTTCGGATCGCTGCCAGGCAAGCCGCCTCCCGGCGGTATGGCATCGGAGCGAAGCACGCCAATCGGCGAATGCCAGCCGCCACCGTACCCCGCTCCAGCTGACTTCCAATATTCATGCCATACTCTTGGCAAGAATGGAAGCAAATCCTCCGTTCTGGCAATCGCATTATGCACGTCAGTGTCAATAATTTTCGGCTTAGTCATGATGACCTCTCCTTTGCCCTGCAAAAAGTGTAATCGCTTTATTAACTTTACTTTACAATGCAGGAACTCTAACGTACATGAAGAAAAGGCATGAGAATCTGGATTATTGTCAGATTCTCATGCCCTTCAAAGCTTATGATTTTCGAAAATCTCTTGGAGACATTCCCGTCTCTTTTTGAAACAATCTGGAGAAATAGAAGGAATCCTCGAACCCGCTTTCCTCCGCAATTTGCTTAATAGGCAAATCCGTATTCCTCAATAGCAGCTTGGACTGATCAATTCTGATTTTGTTTAAGTAACGTATCGGACTAACGCCCGTATGCGCCTTGAATAAGATTGAGAAATAGCCTGGGGACAAGGAAATATTTTCAGCAAGCTGATCACGGGTGAGATTCTCTTTGAATGACTGTTTCATATACTGAATAGCTTTCTGAACGGCAGTTACCGCGCCTGGATGATCTTCCCGGTTTGCTCCTAATCCTTGAATAAGCCGGAGCGCGTTTAACATTTGCAGCTTCACATGCCACTCGTAGCCGTTGTTTTTGTCATGCCATTGCTCGTAAGCTTCCCGAAATACAGACTCAAGCGCCATCTGCTCGGGGCCTGCGTTTCCAAGCTGCAACGGCAATTTCCCCGACGCCTCCCGGCTGAGCATAGTTCCTCCATCCCATTGAACGGTTCGGTATTGAAACAAAAAGGAATAGAAATGGAGGGGGTTAGAGCGGCTTGACGTTAACCGCAAAGGGTGCCCCGGCCAAATTTGAAATAAGTCTCCGGGAGCAAGCGACTTCTCTTCACCGTCAAATGTAAGCACGCCTTCTCCGCTGTACACATAACCAAGCGAATGTACACCCGTCCGTTCCCTTGCAAGTTGGTATTCAAGCTGCTCCCACACCTGTTTGTTTCGAATAGCTACCTCTATAATGCGAGGAGTAAAACCGTTGAAAAATTCATAGTCCATTATCATCTTAGATTAACCCATAGCCCGCTTCAACGTATCCACCATCTCGTGCTGGAGTGCCTGCACATGCTGTTGTGCCTGAGCCGCGGAAAGTTTGGCGGCCTCTCCGTTCATCGCTAACTGGAGAACGGCCGGGATAATTTTCTTTCTGTCCTGCTCCTGATCCAAATCAAACAGCCATTCGTCAAGGCCGATGTCCCGCCACATGAATCCTTTGGAGGTCTGCTCTTTGAATCTGCATACGATAGCCGGGATCCCATTGCCAATGCACATAATCGGCGAATGCATTTCGTTGCCGAATAGCCCAGCCGAACGCACATATACGCTTAATGCCTCGTCAGTCAGCCAATATCGGTCTCTCCAAACGACGTTTGGCTTCACATCCTCCGGAAGCTCATCCCACAGCATTTCTTTTCCGAGCGCCATCTGGGTCATATCCTCCGGACAAATCAGCACTTTATATGGAGTTTTCCTCACAACCTCGATAATGGCCTGCCTCAGCTCAACATGATCATGTTCCTTCATCGCTTGATTATAGGCATGCTTTTCTTCATCAAAGGAAACGTTCTTTACTGTCCAGAACGGCGTATAACGGTACCTTGGGATACAGCAAAGAAATTGACCCTCCTCCAGACCTTTTTCGTTTAAAAAGTCCGTGGCCCGGTCGTCATCTCTTAAATCTGCAGCGAAAGCGCCGTCTGGCCCAAACTTCATAATGGGACAATGAATGCCATCGACTATTGCTTTTGCCAGTGAAACGGAGTCTCTGAAATAGACGAATGCCGCCTCTGACAAGAGCTGCTGCATATCCGGCCAATTCGATTCGTTATAACCGCCATACGTGATACCAAAGACACCATATGGCTTGCCCGTATGCTGCCGGTATGCTTTCACATCCTCATGGCCTACAAGCAATGGACCAGAGCCGTGCAGCAGAAAATCACTTTGTTCCACCGCTTTCTGCAGCTCTGGATTGGATGCACGACCATCTTTGCCTATACGTCCCTGCAGAGCTTGAAGTTCAGGGAAGCGTCTGCGGAGCATGGCGAGAACCTCTTCGTTGAAATCATCCGAAGCCCATAGGATTACCTTCGCCTCAGGCATATAGGTATTCAACAGCTTTAGTACGCCAGGAGTATGCGCAATATCTCCAATATTCACGGTCTGCCAGGATGAACGAAGCAGGATTGTTTGTTTGTTCATAAGTCACCTCAAGTTAAACAATAGTTGTTTATTGCGCTCTTACGAGAATACAATGGTTGCACTAATTCAGCGAAATGTCGTCAATAGCAACCCATCCGCCGGTATAGGCAGGTGCGCTGACCCATACCTTAATCTGTTGGCCTGCATTAGCGTTAACGGTAAAGGTTATCTTATTGTATCCGCCAGCCTGAACCGATTGCTGACCCAAATTCACACCCGCAACATCCGCCCCCAAAACAACATTGCTTGTCACATTCGTATTTATATAAGCAGTTACCGTGTAAACAGCAGTCGTCGGAGCTGTTACGGTCTGAGCCAGCTTTGTTGATGCCGTAGTATTAAAAGCGGCTTTATAGGTTCCAGAATAGGCTCCCGTATTTTGAACGGTAATACCGGCACTATTTTGCTCGGCAGTCCAGCTCCCAATGCCACCCCATTCAAAGCTTGGATTACCTATCAAATTCTGATATTCATAAGCTCCCCGATCTGGAGCAGCTCCCTTTGGCCTTGGCTTATAGATGAAGTCATTGCTCGGAGCAAGCGCAGCGGAACCCGTATCAATCGCTCTGGAACCAATCTTTAAACGGAAGTCTCCGTTAGCCGGATTTTCGAACATAGGGTCGGCCCAGATGTCATTGGCACCGCTGACAACCGGATTGCCGTTCGAGTAAACATTATAATTGTTTGTAAGGTTTGTATTATTATAATTGGTATTAATCTTCTTCCCCGTTCTGGCAACCATGATATTATTGAGAATGTTAACCTGGTTGCTGGAAACCGCAAAAATTTCACCCACGTCCAATAAGGCGCTATTGTTGTAAGAAGTGTTATTGATAATATCAACATTTTGGCTGTAGTAGGCATGAATGCCTGAACTTCTGTTATTGTAGCTTAAATTGTTGGCGATAAGAGTTTTGCCTGCATAAGCCGGATACTGACCGTTTAAATGCGTATTCCGGTTACTATCAATGATGATGCCGTTCCCATCGGAATAGTCCTTCGTTTTCTCCCATTTCACCATCGTTTTGTTATTGTAGGACCGGTTATTGCGGATAACCGTTTTGTAGGCAGTGTTGTTCGTATCTGCATCTACGGAATTTAATATCGAAATCCCGCTTGTCGCATACAACGTATACCAGGAAGTATTGTAGACCGTATTATTTTCTATCGTGATATAATCGGATTTCTCTGCGCTGATTCCTCCTCCAGGCGTATCATGAACGACGTTATTTTTTATTGTGACGTGATGAGGAATGCCAGATGAACCTGGTTTGATATAGATGCCGTTCGTCTGGGTTTTACGCACATAGTTCCAGTCAATGGTTCCTGTTGGTTTATTTGCGATAAAATGGTTATAACGCTCCTCTCCGTCGCTTAAGGCAAGATTGGCATTTTCCCCCTCAATCTCGAAGCCTTCAATGCGAATATAGGAAGCAGATACAACGATATGGTTCCAGGCATCTATCGACTTAAGCTTTGGCGTATGCCCGGGATAGGCCAAAAAGCTGATATACCCCGTTGAATTCCCGGAGCGTGTAACCTGAAATACATATTGATCATTCGTGTTATAATAGGTTCCATTCATAACATACACCGTATCTCCCGGATTGGTTAGATCGGCGGCATATTGGATATTCTTAAACGGGGCTTGTGGAGTTGTTCCATGGTCCGGAGAGTCTACTCCGGTATCAATATCTACATAGTAGATTTGTGGGTCCGCTGCATGCACAGGGACAGCCCCAACAACCATAGAGGCAACCAACGTAAATATGAGAAAAGGAAGTAAAAATAATTGCTTTTGCAAAGTCCGTAATTCCATAACAGAATCCTCCCTTAAGTCTTGCACGCAGTGAACTTCCCGCTGCGCGCAAAACTTTTTAATGTGTTATTTTAGAAGCTGATAGACTCTATAGATCAATACGGCTGCTTCCGCTCGGGATGAATAGCCTTTTGGATTCAGATGGCCTCTATCCCCTTGGACCATTCCCGCTTGCACAAGTGCAGCCATACTGCTCTTGGCATATTCTGATACCAGATTAACATCGGCAAAGCTGTCCAAGCTTTTCTCCTCGGCAGCGACTGGCCATGAATATCCCGCTGCTTGCAAGGCTCTTGCCGTCAGAACCATCATCTCTTGCCTGCTGATCTCCTGCTCCGGACCAAACGAGTTATCCCCCCTCCCGTTGGTAATTCCGAGCTCTTTGGCAATACCTACCTCTTCATAAAAATAATCTGTCGCCTCAACATCAGCGAAATTTGAACTTATCTCTTTCTCTATTCCCAAGGTGCGGATCAATAGGGAGATGAAATCCGCCCTGGTTATCCTTTTGCCTGCGCCAAAGGTAGTATCACTCGTCCCCTTAATAATGCCTTTGGACACCAACACTTCAATTGCTTCCTTCGCCCATCCGAACTGCCCAAGATCCGAGAAGCTCGAGATCTGATAACCTATGGCAAACGTACTGAAATGATTGATGGTGAACGTTACCATTCCGGTGCGCGCATCATATCGGCCGGAAGGGATTTTCACAACTTTACCGTCTCCGTCTATATACCAGATCGCGATATGCTCCGGCTTCTGTAATTCATCCGGTGTTGGTTTATACGGTATGGACACAATGACTGGAGCTTGATTGTTCTTCCATGCTGCCTGTTTGCCGTCCACGAATAGGACCAAATCAATGACAGGCTTGTCGCCAATCTTATTTATTACTTCACTTGGAAGTTTGGAACGGTCAGCGGAGCCAATACTTATTTCAACCTTGGATGCTCCTTCCAGATCTATTCCCTGCAGCATTTCATTGGATAAGAGGATGGTTGCTAATGCCGTCCGCAGCTCCAATTGGTTAGCATCCGGATTTTCCTTAAAGAACGCCGAGGGAATAGATTGCACATAGGTCTGCGCCCCCGCAGCTTCCTTGATGTGCACGGTTACCTTTTTTTGCCCCTCACTATCAGCTGTTACTTTGGTCAGCATTGCCTGAAGCATAGCCTCGGTGAGCTCAGCAGCAGCCTTGTTGCTTGTTAATGTAGGTGTCAGTTCTATTTCCGAACTGTCTGGAACCTGCACCTGCGAGTTAGTACCGCCGTTAGATTCGCCGTTGCCGCTCCCGGTTTCAGGCTCCACCGACGACGGAGCTACCAACGTCACATTTCCAAATAAAGAAGTGGATGCGTTGGAATTCAGTCTCCGGTTACTCCACATCGTTGCATTATCCCGGATTCCGTCATAATTGCTGTCATCACTGGCGCCAAAATCAAATCCGATGACAGTGCCGACGGATGGGGTTATCGTTCGCAGGGGAAGCGCTGCTTCAATGATATAGCCGCCTTCGACAACCTTGGCCGCCGAAGTAAAGCTATCGGCCGTAGCGTTCTTGCCCGCGCTTCTGAGATTCTGGTAGTTTACACGATAATGACTGTCATCTGCTTGATAAGTCAATGTTTTCGCGTTGTTTTCATCAACGAAAAATTCCATGGAATCATGCTCCCACAGGTTTCCGCCTGTGGCATTCAGGTTGTCATCCTCCACTTCCGCTAATACATATAACTGATCTTCATCCCACAGCAAACGTACCGTTGCTAATGGATAGCCTTTCGTTGGATCACTTAGATAAAGCGCCTGATTGCCCTGTGTGGTAGCCCAAATCTCATCGATTGCCCCATCAATGACAGGCGTACCTTTTGCTGCTGTTCCTGCTTTAGGCACTTCCGGAGTAGGTTCCGTAATTTGCACAGCATCATCTTCAAGGAAAGAAGCATTATTCCACTCGGTTTCGTAGGCACCAATATCAACTCTCGTATGAGTACCTGCCCCTGCATATGGACGAGGTTTTCCTTCTAAATCCTCATTCGGCGCCATCGTTCGGGTACCCGTATCAATAGCCGGGGAATCCTGCTGCAGATGAAAATCATAGTTTTCTTCCGTTACGGACACAAATTTGGGATCTGCAACCTTGTCGTTTTTCCCGAGAAAACGGGTTAAACCGCCATATATATTGTTTGCAAACAGATTATTCCAGCCCGCGCTTCCATTGGCATACTCTCCTTCTTCGTCCCGTGCAATCGAAATATTATTCAAGAAAATCGCATTATCGCCGGACTGCACATCCATATTGGGATATTTCAAGTGAGGACTTCTGCTGTTGTGATAAACCGTGTTGTTAATAACGTGAACATTGTTGCTGCGATAAATATGAATGCCGCCGCCGCCGTTGTTATAGACAATATTGTTTATGACTAGCTTTTTCCCTTTGTAGGCTTCATCCACATCGAAAATAATGCCGTTCCCGTCCGAATAACCCTTCGTTTTTTCCCATTTCACCTTCGTTTCGTTGTCATGCACGACGTTATTGCGGATGATAATTTTATAATCTGTTGTATTATTATCGTAATCCTTATCATTCATAAAGCTGATACCGCTGGTTGCATAAAAGGAGTACCAGCTGTTCGAATGAATATCGTTATGCTCAATCGTGATGTAATCGCCACCGCCGCCTACGCCACCGCCAGCCATATGATGGACATGACTATTCCTTACGATAAGGTGATGGCCATTCAGATTGATTCCATTGGTGTTCGTCTTGGCGTACGTTGACCAGTCAGAGCCTCCGGTAGTAACACTCTCGTAATTAGCTTCACCTTCAGCTAGTGTCAGATTCCGATTATTTCCTTCAATCTCCAGCCCATCCAGAATAATATAATTAGCCGAGACATCAACCATGTCCCATACCCCTTTAATCCCTGGAGGGAGAAGAAGCTTCGGCTTATTATTCATGTCGTATGCTTTATAAGTGATATAGTGCGCTTCACCGATCTTCACATCTCTTGCGCCGGAACGATTAATGGACACAAAATTATTCGCGTCGTTTACAGGGGAATAGGTTCCCGGCATGAGGTTCACTGTGTCCCCCGGATTCGTAACACTTATGGCTTTCGTTATGGACTTAAAAGCAGTCGCCGTGCTTAATCCATTATTGGTATCCGATCCGCCAGGGCTGACAAAATATTGAACAGGCTCACCAATATATGGCTGTTCGTCAAAGATCACTCCAGGGTCCGGGTTCGTATTCGGAGCCGTGCCAGCTTGATTAGAGCCAGAAAGCTGGACATCATCAACCAACATTTTGGTTTCCTGTCTCGCACCGTCTTTGACTTCCATCATGAAGCCTTTAAGCCCGCCTAAGTAAGTATCGTTTTGCAAAGGCTCACTGTTCACCATTCGCGTATCATTCAGGAACATATCGTAGCTTTTCGTATCCAAATGAACAGTCAGCTTGATATTGTACCAGGTATCCTTGCTCCAGCTGCCTCTTGCCGCCATTGCCCCTGTCTCTGTTGCGTTCGAGCGGGCATAAATATGGTTATCCATACCAAACGCAAAGATCGGGCTTTCCATGCCGGAAGCACTTATGAGTTTAAAGATGTAATTTGCTTGCTCATCCTTCAGTAAAAAACGGGATTCCAGCGTATAGCTCTTCATCGGAACCGGCGCTAGCCAGCTGGCATGAAAAGGAAAGCCTATAACCCCTGGTTTGAACGAAGGCGTTGTTACCTCTGCAGCACGCGATCCCTCGTTGTCGATCATTTTGACCGTGCTGGCGGAGCTGCTTTTTAGTGCACTGCCGCTAATCAGAGCTGAGTTCAAAGTCGCCCCCGTTTCTGTACCGGCGATGACAGGATCCACGTCTGATGTCTCAAAATTCGTATTACGGAATGTCTGGTCTCCCAGATCGGGTATTTCTTCGTTAACGAGCTCAAATCTGTCGATGACCGGCGTCGCATTCGTCCCGATCCGCTCAATCTTTAAGGTGTTTGCACCTGCGTTCAAGCGGATTCCTTTGAGTTCTTCGAATTGCCAGTTCGCCCAAGAGCCTGTTGACACACCTTTGGCATCTTGAATCCTCTCTCCATTCACGGTTACAGCATAAGGCCGCGCCGTATTGCCCAGACTGTATCTTACTTTCATCGTGTACGTCCCAGTTTGGGGAACATCAACGTTATTGTATAACATGTATCCGTTAACGCCGGAAGCAATGCTGACGTAACCGGTTCCGGAGAATCCTGGAGCGGTGCCGGAGTTGGCCGCAATCGTGACGCCGGAATGAGCAGCACCTCCTCCATTCTCAGCTTCAAAAATCGTTGCAAACGGGATCACTTCAATAGAATGAATCTGAGGACCGCTATCGCTTTCCGCAGAAAGCTTAATAATGTTCGGGCCTTGATTCAACAACACAATCGCCGTAAGCGTATCTCCGTCAGGAGATCCCTCTTGGCCCGTTGGACTCCCCGTAAAAACGGCATACTTCTGTCCGTTTACGCTCAAGCTGAAAGGTCTGGGCTCAGACTCCGCATTGCTGTAATGGATATGAATCATATAATTGCCCGGCACAGCAGCTTGGACATTCGACCAGGTCAGACCGGAGCCATTCTCCATATCTCCCGATGCAGACTCAGCGTCATACACGAATCCCTCGGCTGCATATGCCCGCTTGCCCGAAAGGCCGGGAGTTAATACAGCACTTATTACAAGCGTAAACATCAATAGCCATAATCCGATTTTCCTCATTATACTCATCCTCTCTTAGAATCCATTTTCGAGTTAATTAAGCGCTTTCACTCTTTGGCTTAAGATAGGACTCAGAGTTTGACCTAACACCATGGTCCCAAGGTGAAACGGTTGGCGCCGTCCTCTGGCGGCGGAGCGCGTTTCATTCCGGAGAATTCTAAGCGTTATTTATTTCGTGAAACTTATAAATGCTTAGAATTTAATAAAGCCAGCTATGGCATACGCTGCAGCTGGCTTTATTTTATTACTTATTTAACATTAACAGCTTCGTACCAGGCATTTACTTCTTCCGTAATTTTATCTCCGCCCATCGACTTCCAGTTTTTCACGAATGTATCAAACTCGTCGATTGGAGCTTTGCCATAAATAATTTTGAGGAACGTTTCACTTTCCATTTTGCTAAGCGCTTCACCTTTGGACTTCATTGTCTCGGTTTGTGGCCCAAGGAACAAATTGGCAAGTGATGCTTCCTTCTGATCGGTAACTAGCTTTGCTCCCAGCCAATCATTTACCGTCTTTGGATCTTGCTTTTCGTTATCCGGGATTAAGTCATACAAGCTTTGCTCGTACGGAGTAGAAGGCTTCTCTCCGTTATAGAATTTCATTTGAGCGTCCAGCTCAAGCTGCGGGTCAATTAGCGGTTGACCGGTTAAGAAGTATTTGCTCGGATTAACCGCGATCTTGTCCGGGAAGTCGGCTTCTAATTTGGAAACCTTGCCATCCTTCATGACATAGTCGTAGCCTTCCTTCCAGCCCTTCTCAAGTTCGCTTCCAGCTGCCGGATTACCAATCTCAACTAATTTATTAAGGTAGAGGAACAATGCTTCTACATGCTTGTAATCTTTGCTGACCATTAACGCACCATTCGGAACTGCCGTAAAATGACGGCCTGCTTTGCCGGATGGACCTGCTGGAATTTCGAATGGCGACACCGTCGCATTCGGATCATTTTTCTGAACATAATTACGTACAACGGTTGATGTAAAGACTGGACCTGCTGTAATTCCCGCTTGACCTGTACGGAAAGTTTCATCGCTTTTTCCAACATCAATGAGTCCTACGTCCGGAGAAATATATCCTTTCTTGAACCAGTCTGCCATTAAGGCAAGCGCATCCTTCATTTCCGGCTGAATGGATCCATATTCGATCTGATCACCATGCCATTTGTTCCAATAAGTTGGAATTACCCCGAATCCGCCGAAGATCCAGCTTGCATCACCGCGCCAGGAAACCGGACCGTCCCAGAGGCTGCCTCCGTTGCCCTTCAGACTAATGGCCAGAGGCGGATTGTTTTTCCCTTTGCCAAGATCCGTATTGACCATCGCATCCATGACTTTCGCAAGGTCATCGAAGGTTTTTGGCGCCTGCAGGTTCAGCTTCTTCAAATAATCGGTACGGATCCACAGAAGCGGATCATTCTGCTGTGCTCTGGCCAATACAGGAATGCCATACTTCTTCCCGTCTTTAACGACTTGGGCCCAGTAGCTTTCATCAATGTCGTACATTTTTTTCAACTCAGGTGAAGCATACTTCTCGAAAGCCTCTGAAATATCCATCATTTTACCTGAATCGATCAGGTCGGCCATCAATTGCGGATCGGCAATAGACATCACATCCGGCAATGGATCATTCGCAGCCATGTCAAGGCGAATTTTGTTCGAACATTGATCAGCAGCAGTCACATATTTGTACTTGATGTCAATGTTCAGATTTTCCTTCATATATTGCGTATGAAGGTTATTCTCGAGGGATTCGCCCTCTTTGAATTTGTAGGAAGAGTTGATACAGCCGATGGTTGTCAGTGTTACGGGCGAATCAAATTTCCCCTTGGCAAATCCATTGTCGCCAGCCTCAGATGAAGAATTTTCCGAGTTGCTTCCTCCATTGGAGCAAGCCGCCAGCGTACTGAATGCAACCGTGGTGATGAGCAGGATAGCGGTTGCTTTTGAAAGCTTCTTTCGCATTGTAATACCCCTCTCTTTTTGTCAAATTATGAATGCTATATGAAAAGAAAGCGTGAAACCATAGTATCAGCCTTTTACGGCGCCTACAACGATACCTTTAACGAAGAAGCGTTGCAGGAAAGGATACACAAGCAGGATAGGCAAGGCCCCGATGAAAATTTTAGCTGCACGGAGCGAACGTTCTGTCAAATTTGCGATTTCCGATTCAGAAACGGACTTCTGGCTTAAATCCGGAGCTGAAATCATCGTTTGCAGCAAGGTGCTCAGCGGCCAGTTCTCTTTGTGCATATAGATAAGCCCGTCAAACCAGGCATTCCAGCTGCCTACCGTCACAAATAACGCGATTGTAGCAATGGAGGGCAGGGAAACCGGAATATAGATCCTGAACAGTGTAGTCAAATGACCGGCTCCGTCGATCAAGCTAGCTTCTTCCAGCTCTTTGGGAATCGTTCGAAAGAAGTTGAGCATCAGAATCATGTTGTAAATACTAAGCGCACCGGGTAAGACTAAGGCCCAGATCGAATCCATCAAATGAAGCTTTTGAATCAAAATATAGTTGGGTATAAGGCCGCCATTAAACAGCATCGTGAAAACAAAGTACCAGGCGATCAGCTTCCCGCCCTTTAAGCCGCCGCCGTCCATTTTGGACAGCGGGTATGCGGTCAAGATCGTTACGAGCATACCGAGGCTTACACCGAGCACGACTCTGAACACAGAATTCGTCAAAGCTTCGAGAAACGCGCCGTCTGCGAATGTCCGGCTGTAAGAATCCAGGTTAAATCCAATTGGCCATAAGGACACCTGATTGGTCTCAACTGCAAGCCCGCTGCTGAAGGACAAAGCCAATACGTGAATGAGCGGAATCAAGCAAAGGATGGAAACCAGAGAAAGAATGACAATATTAATAGCATAGAATAGCCGGTAAGGCCGCGATTTATAATACATAGTCTGCCTCCTAGAAGATGCGGTAATTCGCGAATCGGGATGCTAGCTGATAGGCCGCGATGATCATGATGAAACCTATTAAAGATTTGAATAATCCTATAGCGGTTGCGAGGCCGAATTGACTGCTGAGAAGGCCTACCCGGTAAACGAAAGTATCGATTATATCGCCTTTCTCATACACTAGCGGATTGTAGAGATTAAAGATTTGGTCAAAACCGGCGTTAAGTACATTCCCCATTGCCAATGTGGCTACCACGATCACGATAGGCACAAGAGCCGGCAGCGTTACATGCCAGGTCATCTTCCAGCGCCCTGCTCCGTCCACTTCGGCTGCTTCATACAGCGACGGATCAATGCCGGCAAGCGCAGCCAGGAAGACGATGGTGGCGAAGCCGAATTCCTTCCATGAGTCCGTGGCGATGACAACAAATCGGAACCAGTTGCCGTCAGCCATAAAGAGAATCGGATCAATTCCAAATGTCGGCAGGATGACAGTGTTCACAATGCCTTTTGACGATAAGATATCAATGACGATCCCGCCCAGGATAACCCAGGATAAAAAGTGCGGCAGGTACACCAGGGTTTGAATCGTCTTCTTGAACCGAGCTTGTCTCACCTCATTGAGGAGCAAAGCAAACACGACAGGAACTACCAAGTTCACTATAATTTTGACACATGCTATAAATAAGGTGTTCCAGATTACCTGCAGACTGTCTTCCCGTTCAAAGACGGTTTGGAAGTTTTCCCAACCTACCCATTCAGAACCCGTAATTCCCAACCAAGGCTTGAAATTCTGAAAGGATATAACCAGTCCAATCATCGGCAAGTAGTGAAAAATGAAAGTTAATAGGATGCCAGGCAGCAACATCGCATACAATATGCCTTTTCTTCCGAGCATTGTTTTCGCTCCTTTATGTCGTATCGTCTGTCTACGTTTAAATCTTATCATCCTCATTTTCCGGCTGATAGAAGACGAATTTAAGATTCGATATGTTTTCTTAATCACTTTGCATCATTCGTTCCCGCCTGCATGCCTTGCTCTTCCATCTGCACAAGTTTCCCGATATGATAAGCCTATGTCGAATGAACCAATCATTTAATTGTACTCGGGAGGTATCCATGCCACTTCGATTCAGCACCTTTGCCAAGTTTAACTTTATTCTGATCGGTATACTCCTGCCGCTGCTTGCCCTCAACTTTTACACGAATCAAACAAGCAATACGGTCGTTCGGAAGGAGATTCTAAAATCAAGCTCCTCTAATATGCAGCTATTAACCAATCAAATGGATACAATGGTTGATCAGCTGTCCACGTTTGCTCTTATTATGGAACGGGATAGCGCCGTAAGGTCTTACCTTAATTATGAAGAGGTTCATTTTCCTTACGACAAGTTTTTAATCGTATCGAATATACAGGAGAAGCTGAAGCTCAACAGCTCTTCGATGGCATGGGATAATCAAATTGCCGTTTATTCTCCCAGTGCCAAGGAGGCTATTTCCAATACGGGAAATATCGCCTATAATGAATCCTTTCTTCAAAAACATCTGAGTACGGAATGGACCTATACGTCCCCGGATTACCGGTACGGGAGCTCGCCTTATTTTTTAAGATATTTCGTAGAGCCTAATTTAATGGAGAATAAGGCTGTATCCTCCTACCGCTTGTTGACCGAGATTTCTTTCCCGACGCAAAACATTATCAAAATGCTGGACACCTTTAAAAGTAATGGCAGTATTCATGACCCGTTTCTATTTAAGCCGGGAATTGCCCCCATTATGAACAGTTATTCGGAAAAGCCGCAAATCGCTATTCTGCTGAGACATTTGAATGAATCCAAATTGAAAGAGTCAGGCAACGAAACCGTTCAAATGAATGGAAAAAAATATATTGTTACCTATCAGTTATCCCATTCTCTCAATTGGTATTTGGTGGATTTTCTGCCCTTAAATGATGTATTGGCGCCGATCTCCCGATCCAGCAAAATTTTTATGGTTTCATTGGCCATCTTGATCGGACTAGCCTTAACGTTGTCCTTCCTCATTTACCGCAATGTGCAAAAACCGATCCTGAAGCTAGTCTCCAGCGTTCGTTCCATCACGCGAGGTGATTATAATGTACAAATTACTTACACGCCTAAAAATGAATTCCAGTTCCTGATCAACCAGTTCAACACGATGGCTCACCAGATTAAGGAGTTAATTGAAACGGTCTATGAATCACGAATCCGTCTGCAGGAAGCTACGCTCAAGCATCTGCAATCGCAGATTGATCCGCATTTTCTGTACAACAGCCTGAACTTTATTCAATACAGCGCAAAGATGGGCAACGAAGCTGCGGTCATCTCCATGACGCTGAATCTTGGCGCCTATTACCGCTATGCAACTCGTCTGGAGAATCCTACGTCCACCCTTCAAGAAGAGCTGGAACTTATCCGCAATTACCTGGAGATCCATAAGCTGCGCATGCACAAAATGAACTATGAGATCGATTGTTCCGACAATATGCGAGCACTTGAAGTACCGCGGCTCATCCTGCAGCCTTTGGTTGAGAACGCCATCATACATGGGCTAGCTCCCCTGTCACAAGCAGGCTGGATTCGGGTGAACGGCTGCCAGGAAGACGGATTCTACCGGTTGTCTGTAGAAGATAATGGGGTTGGGCTTGCCCTGGACAAACGTGCTGCTCTCCTGCATCGCATTATGAAAGCAAGCAATGAAGACAACTTATGCGGGCTGTGGAATGTTGCACAGCGTCTGCTCCTTCACTACGGCCCGGATGCACGTATAGAAATGGAAGAAGCCGCGTTGGGCGGCTTGAAAATATCGCTTATATGGCCAATTAAAAATATGGAGGGCTAGTTATGTATCAATTACTCATTGTTGATGACGAGCATCTGGTTGTCGATTCTCTGGCTGAGACTATTAATTGGGAAGAGATCGGAATCGAGCAGGTCTACCGGGCATATTCGGGCAAGGAAGCTCTTCAAGTCATCAATACGCATGTTATAGACATCGTCATTACCGATATTCGCATGCCCGAGCTGAGCGGGCTCGAATTGATCGAAACGATTCGGGAAGCCAATTCCCGGCTGAAATGCATCGTCCATTCCGGATATGCGGATTTTAATTATGCCAAGCAAGCGATGTCCTCACAGGTCACGGAATATTTAATTAAACCGGCAAGCGACGAAGAGATCATACAGGCCGTTGCTCGAATGAAAGATCTGTTGACCGCGGAGTGGGCAGAGCTTTTGACCCAGAAAAAAGTATTTGCTGCCTTGAAAGAACAAGCCCCTCTTCTACGGGCGAACCTGCTTAACGATCTGATCAAGGGCAAGCGCTTTGGCAGCGAAGAGCTTCAGTCCAAGCTGGAGATGCTGCATATTCCTATGCAAGGGGAAGACTCCATTGCCATAGCAGTCCTTCGGCTGGAAGACGGTTTCTCCAAGTTTGATTCCAGCAGTCTGGCCCTTTTCGAATATGCCATCTTTAACATTGCGGAAGAAACCTTCGGCGCACATTTTGATCTCGTAGCAGGAAAAGATTCGTATGACTACCTGGTGCTTCTCATCAAAATGAAAGCAAGCAAGGCCGAGAAATTAGCTGCTTATCCTGATCCGGAAGCGCAGTTATCCCGACTATTGGAACAAACGATGCTGAAGCTGCAGGAAAACGTACGGACTTTTCTTAAAGGAAAAATCTCCGTTGTCATAAGCTCATGGGGGATATTGGCCACAGACGTATCGGGCCTGTATCAAGCCTGCGTGACAACGATTCGCCGAAGCGTCGGCAATGATCAAGATATGTTCATGACCACAGGAGATAACCTGACTACGGGTACCGCTATGCGATCCATCAATAGTTTATACGAGACTCCAACCATGATGCAGATCCTGGATATGGGACAAAGAGATATGACCCTGTCCAAGCTTGAAGCCATTACAAGCGAGATGGAGTCTAACGGCCTGGATTCCCATGAACAGCTGACGGAAGTATTTTTCCAACTCGGCGCTGCTTTTGCTTATGCCGCTCACAAAAACGGCAAGTTGCTTGAAGAGCTTCTGGGTGCTGCTTATGAGCCCTTCGTTTCCCATAAGCCATTTCTAAGTGTAAAGCAGTTAAAGGAATGGGCACTTCAGGTTGTGGGGCTGTTCTATGAGGACATGAATCAATCGATGGCAACAGCCAAAAACAGCTCAATTCAGCAGATCCAGCGCTACATTAATGCCAACCTTGCAGAGGATGTAACGCTTCAGAAGATTGCCGATCATATCCACATGCATCCGGTTTACTTGTCCAAAATTTTCAAAACCGAAACAGGTGAGAACATCAGCGAATACATTATCCGCCTCAAGATGGAGAAAGCAGCTTATTTACTCAAACAGACGGACGATCGCATTTATCAGATCTGCAGCAAAATCGGCTATCAGAACCCGCCCTATTTCATCAAGCTGTTCAAGAAATTTTTCGGAATGACACCGCAGGAGTACCGGGATGCATCGGGCAGCATAACCTAATTAAGGATACAGTCATAACAAACAGCCGCAGGAGTTAATCTTCTGCGGCTGTTTGTCTGTTACCCTTACACTATCGTCAGCATGACGCGTCTATAATCTTCAGGTGACATTTCTACAAATTGTTTGAAATTGCGATAAAAGGTTGCCATGCTTTGGAACCCGCATTCGTAGCATATTTCAGTAACCGGCATAACAGTCGTCGCTAATAATCGCTTAGCGTGTTGTATACGAAGCGTAGACATATAAATTTTAAACTTTCTCCCTGTTGCTTCCAATATTAATCGTGATAAATGCGACTGACTGATATGAAATAACGAAGCTAATTGAGATAAGCTGATTTCCCTTTGGTAATGCTGATCCATATATTGCAGCACCGGCCTGATATGCTCATAGTTTCGCATGCCATCCAGCCATGTCGTACTGCTGATTTCGTCCTTGGACATTCGGAGAAGCTCCACGCATATCGTCATCAGCAGGCTTTTGACCGCCGTTCGATAACCAGGAGCACGCTCTTCCTTCTCCACATAAATCTGCTTTATCATCGACCGCAGACGTTCCATACTATCGGTATTACCGTGTAACCGGTTCTGAAAATGAAACGGATAATAGCGAAAAGGCACCATAAGTTCGGGCTCTTCCTTGGCAAGCAGCCCCGAATCAAAGTTAAGGAATACAAACTCACATGGTGAGCCCTGATCCGATTGGGCGATATGATTCTCCAGTATATTCACAACAAAAATATCGCCTGGGACTACGGGATAAACGGTGCCCCCAAAATAAAACTGCCCGCTCCCCGAAAGACATAAGCCCATCTCAAAGCTTTGATGATGATGCTGAGTCTCCAGCTCGAAGCTCGGCGTCCATTTGAAACTATTAATGGGAAGTTCATTATCCTCGTATGTAATATGCAGTATCATGTGCCATACCTTCCTAAGATAAGAATCAGCTTTTTATTCATTGTAACTGAAAAACGCCCGAATGGGGAATAATGCTCCTCATTTGGACGTTAATCCTTATCGCGTTAATGGCATGTTTACTGCTGCTCTTTCAATTTCAAATAAACGTTATGACTTCTTCGCGCACACTCCGAAATCGCAATCGGGTGAAAGCCAATAACGGCCGAATACAAAGTATCGTGGAGAGGTTCAACCCAATGGCTTGGCAATTGCTTGGCACCAAGCGAGGCACCCATGATGGAACCTACCGTGGCTCCATTGCAATCGGTATCCCACCCTCCCAGCACCGATGTAGAGATAGCCTTATTAAAATCTCCTTTAGCAAATACGAGGGATGCTGCTACCAAGGCAGCATTATTATTCGTATGCACGGGATCGTAATGCTTAAAGGCATTCCAAATCTGCTCAACTAAAGCGAGCTGGTCTTCTGTACTTCGAGCAATTTCTACAGCTTTATGAATATCCTGTGCCAGACGGCAGTTTGCAGGGATCTCGCTTAGCCCGATCTCTACAATTCTTAACGGATCTGATTCCACAAACGCGGCCGCGATCATGGCAGCCACGAACATTTCACCATAAATTCCGTTACGAACATGCGAGAAGGAAGCATCCCGCCATGCGAAATCAGCTGCCAGCTCTGGCTGGCCTGCCGCTCCATAGGCGAAGCCGTCTGCGCGAATTTGCGCGCCGATAAATTCACGATAGGGATTCAAATAAGTGCGCACCCAATTTCTCTTCTGCTTCCAATCGGCCGGCCTGCCTTGTTCCCCATAATGACACGTAACTTGGGCGAAATTCAGATAGGACTGTGTTTCAGCCGTACAAACCTGATTATAGGACAAGACCTCATGCCAAAGCTTGCCTATGTCCCAGGAATCCCAATCATGGCCTTTTCTTTCAAGCATCATTAAACCAAGCACGGTATAACGAATATCATCATCCGTTTCCATGTAGGAAATACGTTCTCTTGTACTCGCAGAGCCCCAGGAAGCGAGCTCGATCCCAAATTCATCCTTCGCTGTGGAGTGGCCCGGGGTATAACCGTTAATCGGCCAAGCATCTGCTCCCTTGAACCATAAGTGCACGTTCTCCCAGCCTGCTCTCCCATGCGAGCCCGCCATGAAATTAGGCCACTCGAGCGGTTTTCCTAACGCACAGCCAATAGCTCTCCCGAGCCATGCGCCATAGAACTTATCTGACCATTGTTCATGACTGAGCTCTTTGTCCAATTGGCGGGGACCGTTCGGACGAAGCCGCCGGATTTCCTCCAATTCATCAGGTTCCTCTTTATTTGGATGCTTTGGCTCCAAAGCACATAATTGTTCATAAATCTTCATTAGCTCCGATTGACTGTCACCGGATGCTTCAATTCGTGCCAGGAACCCATCCACCAAGCATCCTTCGTCGCTTCGCTGCTTCACTTCCGCGATCAATAAATCTTTAAGACTAGCCCATCCAGCCATCTTTTTACCTCCAATAGTGTATTTATATCTTGCTTCAAGTCTATTGGAGAACGGACTGAATTTCTTCCCAAAATATGCGACTCATTCTCATTTCTTGTGAAATCATCAAAGTGCATACCACTAGAAAGAACCAAGCCTTATAATGGCGATTAAATTATAAAGCGAGAGGAACGATTTTCACTATGAAATCTATTTATGTGGCAGGCAGTATAAATATGGACATTGTAAACAAGCTTGATCAGTTCCCCCTTCCAGGTCAAACGGTTGAAGGACTGCATACACAATATCACCCAGGCGGGAAAGGAGCTAATCAGGCTGTAGCTGCAGCCATGGCTTGTTCCAGAGTCCAAATGGTAGGAGCAGTCGGCAAGGATGCTTTCAGAGCAACCTTGCTGCACTCCTTGCAGGACAAGGACGTAGGAATAGATTACGTCCTTCCAAAAGACGGCGGATCGGGTCTAGCTTTCATTACGGTAAACAGCGAGGGAGAGAATTATATTGTCCTGTCCCCAGGAGCTAATAAACTCTTGTCCGATCAGGATCTCCCTGATCAAATGTGGATCGATGCCGGATTGATTTTACTTCAGAATGAAATCCCATGGGAAGTGACTCGAGCTATCCTCCAAACAGCGAATGAGTACGGAATTCCGGTCTGGCTGAATCCCGCACCTGCCTTTGTTATGCCAAATGACTTATTCCCGCTTATTCATACTTTAATTCTCAATGAATCAGAAGCGGAAATATTGACCGCTGTATCTATTTCGAGCGAAAATGATGCCATTCAGGCTGTTTATCAACTTCTGCATAGCGGTATTCGCCGTGTTATCTTGACGATGGGCAGCAAAGGTTTATTATTTGTTGATGAATTTAAGCAAATTACTTACCTCGAGGCCTATTCTGTCCAGGCGGTTGATACCACTGCTGCCGGCGATACCTTTATTGGCGCATTCGCTTCGGCATGGATGAGTGGTCAAACACTCAGTGAAGGAGTAAAATTCGCATCCGCAGCAGCAGCATTAGCTGTCGCAAAATCAGGGGCTCAAGACAGCATTCCAAGCAAAATAGAGATCGAGGCATTCATCCTCTCGAATCCTGCACCCAATCACCGAATTGTTAGCCGCTATAATGAGTTCCCCTCAATTTAGCTATAATAATGACTTATGGGCTTTAATCTTAGTGATATTCGTATGTCTTAACTGAAATAATTGTCTAGAATGCACGTTCGATAAACCACACAAATCCAAACAAAAGCACGGCCGTTGAGATGCTCGGCGTCACCCATTTATTAATTCGCACGAGGTTCTTACTGAGGTAGAGAAGAATCGGGAATACAAGGGTAACGATTAGGAGCTGTCCCGCTTCAATCCCCAAATTAAACGATACAAGCGCCGCGGCCAAATGGCTTTTGCCTAAATGGAGTTCTGATAGAATGCCTGCAAATCCAAATCCGTGAATGAGTCCAAATGCAAATGCGATCCAAGGAGCATGTTTGGATTCAGGGGTGAAAATGTTCTTAAGCGCCACGTACACAATGCTGAGCGCAATCGCCGACTCCACAAGTTTACCGGGAAGCTGCACGATGTCGAGTGTCGCAAGAGCAAGCGTCAGGCTATGCGCAATGGTAAAGGCGGTGACAAGGGACAAGATATGACGGACCGTCATCGCGCCAATCAACAGGCTGATTACAAACAAAATATGGTCATAGCCTGTAAAGATGTGTTTTAAGCCAAGCACGAAGAACTGCTTAATCTTCGTGAAAGCGCTCATTTCACCGATATTAAGCTCCCTGACTTCATAGGTGAAGATGAATTCCTGCTGCTTCCCATTCATGATTACTTTCGCCATATTGGCATGACTCGGGTCGCTTTCAAAGATGATATTGTATTTGACAATCAGATTTTCTGGCGCCTTTTTTATAGCATACGAAATGGAAAGATTCGCAAAGAGCTTTTCGTTTATCTTCGTTATGCCGATTGTAGTAACAGTTCCATTAACAGGCATACTGTCCGCATACATCAGGATGTGTGTATTCAAATATTCCTCAATCGGAACCTTATTTTCGCTGATTATGGATTTGAGCTTTTCGGGAACCGCGCTAGCCTGTTCATCTACCTGAAACCCAACGGCATGGCTTAGTTCGACCGCATCCAGTTGAAGCTGGTAATCAATGCTGGTGTTCTTCACTTCAATTAACGAAAATCCTTCGCTATTATTGGTGTGGGCGCTGGCAAGCGAAGGCGCAACGACAAGCATTAGCAATATCAACACGAAAAGCCATGTACATCTCACGTTCTCTGACACAACCCTTCTTCATTAATAAGGAGGGGAGCATGACGCTCCCCTTCCTCGCAACCTTACTTCGTCTGCAGGAAGATCGGGTTCGAGTAGAACCACAGATCCGACCACGGATTTTCGCCTTTCGGATCAAGAATCGGCTCAAGTTCGTTGGTATTTGTACCGCGAACCCGAATGTAACTGTCTTTGTTCACATTCTTCAGCGTGTAAGTAACCGTAACCGTCTCGCCGTCGCGCTGCCAGCTGCTCTCATCGAAACGTGCAACTACTTTAGTCGTTGGGTTCGCTGCTGTGGAACGATCTTCCACTTTACCCGTCACTTCGCCCATGATCAGATCCACTCTGTTCACTTTCGGATTGTCGCCATGGTTGTTCTTCGCATTCGGGTCTTTGAACGTGATAGTAACCGTTACGTCTTTGCCGTTGCCAGGAATCTTAAGTGTTTCGCCAATCGATGCGCGGTTGCCATTCGACTGCGCATGTGCAGGGGACTTGCCTGCGGCTTGCGCCGTCACGTCGAGCTGATTGATCAGGTCGCCCGTGGTGACAAAAATGCGGCCGTTACGCAGACCGTCAAGGATGCTGCTGTACGTATCCTGGGCCTTGACGTACGTCTTGGAGTATTCGCCTGGCCAGAAGTCGCTTCCGCCGTCTCGCCAGTTCACGTGGGAATCCGACGTGGAGGTGATCCACCAATGACGGCCTTCACCCAGCATGGAGTCCCACAGACCTCCAACCTTTGCTGTCATTTGGTCGAAACCGCCCATCGTTGCGTAGTTGCCGTACCCGCCGCGGTCGCCTTTCGGGTCGATGGAGCCGTCAGGATTGATGGCGCCAGCCTGGTGTCCAGGCGCTCCTTCCATACCAACGGATACGTTCGGAGCCGTATCGTTCCAGTTACGGAACTCTTGCGGCGTATCTTGCCCCCATTTGGTTTCACCGCTTGCCGAACGCGCAGGGTGATTAGCAAACAATACAGGTGCCAAGTCCAAATTTTTCATATAATTCAGCGCGTCGATCATGTTAGTTTCCGTATCGCGCTGCGGATCTGACGGATACGGATCGCGCTTATTGAATTTGCTTTCGATATCATAGAGCGTCTGCGACTCGGCATCCGACTTCGGGATGATGAGAGAACTATGGTCAGCGGCAGGCGTATCAAACTCCATGCCGTAGAACAGCTTTAGATCGGGATTCTCGTCACGGGCTTTCAGCACCTCAGGGTATGCTTGCTCCAGGTTGACTTTGGAGTGGTTCGGACCGCCATGGTCGGTTGAAACCATCCAGTCAAGCCCATACGAGTCTGCCATCGCGGCATTTTTCACGATCGGGTAAATCGCGTCTCCCCCACGGATCGGAGTCGGAGGATTTGTCGTGTTATCCCAGCCAACGCTCCATTCACTGTGCACGTGGTGATCGCCCGCAAGCCACTGCATGTCCGTTTTTTCGGCTGCTGCTTTCGGTACGCCAAAACCACCGGTAAGACCCTGAGCGGCTACGGCCGCGGTTGCCATTGCCGTTACTGCCAGCATTGGGAGCGCTTTACGTTTCAACTTCAAAACTATCAACTCCTTTAGTATATGATTCATTTAATAACATAAATGTAGTATGTTAACGGGAAAACAAGTATAAGTAATGGTTATGTAAAGTTTTTCCTGCTGACACGATTATGAGGAAAAGGCCATTTCAGTTACGGGATGGCCTTTTGCGCATTGAGGATTCATATGGATAATAAGAAAACGGAGCAATTAAAAAAGACTTCGGCGTGCACAGCAGAGCTTTGGCTCGGCAGTTTTTGTGATAGCATAAAAAGCAGGGGGCCTTCAAAGGGCTCCCTGCTTCCGTGATCATAATATCCGAATTAACGAATTGCTTCCGACATTTCAAACTCACAGCCTTGCTCTTTTGCAGTGGAATAACTGATCATTTGATCTTGGTTTTCCTCTCGCTCAATTTTTTAATCCGGTTAGAGTAATACCCTCAACGAAATACCTTTGACCAATTAAGTAGAAGATGACACCTGGAGCAAAAGATAAGCATGTGGCGGCCATGGTAAGCGACCAATCACTTTTTAGTTGGCCTCTAAAGTTGGTTAGTCCGAGTGCAATCGTGTATTTATCGCTCGAGTTAATGTAAATCATCTGTTGAAGCAAATCGTTCCATAACCCTATGAAGATAAACAACGCGACGACAATCATTGCGGGTCGGATAGCCGGCATGATTATACTGAACAAGATGCGGAAGTACCCGGCACCGTCGATCGTTGCCGCTTGATCGAGTTCTCTTGGAATGGACATAATGAATTGACGGATCAAGAAGATATTAAAGGCGCCGCCACCACAAAAATAAGGCAGAATCAATGGCCAATAGCTGTCATTAATCCCCAGGCCGCGCGTCCAGCCGATGTACAGCGGAATGAGCGTAACCATGGCGGGCAACAGCATTGAACCTACGCAAAGTGCCCAGATCAAATTTTTGCCCCGAAATCTTAACCTTGCAAAAGCATATCCACACAAGGTAGCCGTAAATGTTCCTGCCAGACAGGAGGGAACGATAATGACCATCGTGTTCCACAGGTATTTCCAGAATTTAAATATCTCTAGTGTCTTCTCATAGTTGGAAAACAGCCAATTTGGGGGTAATAGAGACGGCGGATATTTATAGATCTCGGCATTGGTCATGAGAGACGTACGGAAAATCCACCATATTGGAAAGAGTGCCAGAATGGTAAATACAATAACGACGACAAAAGTTAAAATGTTTATCATCCGGTCCCTGCGTTTTTTGCTCCTAAGTCTGCCCCCGTATGCTGCTACACTCATTTGTCGTCGCCTCCTTCGTTATAAATCCATTTGCCCGACGTCTTAAACAATACGGCAGTAAAGGCCGCAAGAATAACGAATATAATGAAAGTAGTTGCGCAGGCATAGCCTATTTTGTAATTTACAAATGCCTGATCATACATGAGATAAGTCATGAATCGGGAGGAATTGCTTGGACCACCATTCGTTAAAGAAAGTGCTGGTGTAACGACTTGAAGGTTTGCGATCAAACTCATCAACAGGTTGTAGAAGATAATCGGTGTCATGCACGGTAAGGTAATATGGCGGAAACGCTGCCAGCCGTTCGCGCCATCCATTTCAGCTGCTTCATGATAAACAATGGGAACGTTTTGAAGTCCAGCCAAAAAGATAACGATCAAATTGCCTGCCAGCCAAACCGAGATTAACGATAGCGAAGGAACGACATAGCTGGAATCGGCGATAAAGAGAATTTTTTTAAGCCCAAGTTCGGAGAGAAGATAGTTGAAAAAACCAAAATTCCCTTCATAAAGCCAAGACCATCCTACGTAAATCGCTGCAGCAGGTAAAACATACGGCACATAGAATACAGCTCTGAAAAAACCTCTTGCAGGAATTTTACGGTTCAGCAGCATCGCAATAAATAGGGAATAGATCATACTGCCGATTACCGATATAACCGCAAAATAAATCGTCGCGATAATGGAATCTTTAATATAAGGATCCGTGGTAAATAGCTTGATATAATTATCAAAACCGATGAATTCGGGGCTTTTCAAGCCAGTCCAATTTGTCAAACTGATGCCTAGTACTCCAAAAAGGGGCAAGTACGTCAGAAAGATTAATCCCAGGAAGGCTGGAATCAAACAAATATAAGCTACGCGTGCCTCGCTTGAATAAATACGGGAACGGCGCTTTTGCGGTTTATTAATAGCTTCCATTTCTCGCTCCCCCCTCATGTTTAAAGGATGACTGCCGCTTGCGTGTTCATGGCGGTCATCCTTCTGTCTTTTTTATTGATTGCCTGTATGTGCGGCTTTCAATGCATCGAGATTTTTGGAGATGGCGTCCTTAGCAGTCGTTTTACCCGTCCATACATCCCCCAGCACTGATCCTAGCAAGGTGTTAAAGTCCGTCGTATTATTCGTATAGAACCACGAAGCAGGTCTTGCAGCAGCAGATTGCGCATAATCGACTACGGCAGACTTGTATTCGTCGTACGATGGGAAGTTTGGATTTTCGACCCATTTGCGGGTTAGCGTTTCATCCTTATACCACTTCTCCAGCGTTGGCATCCAAATGCCCGATGAGATGAGTGCCCAGTTATTTTCTTCGGAATTGTACCATTTCAGCCATTCCATTGCTTCTTCCGGATGCTTGGATTGAGAGAATACAACATTGGCACCGCCTGTATTAAGGGTAACTTTATCCTTCATGTAAGGCAGTACAGCTACGCCATAGTTCAGCCCGGCCTCTTTCGCCGTATTTAAGCTGGTTCCCACATTCCATGCACCATTCGTTGCCATAGCGACCGTACCTGCAATAATGGTGCGTTGAATGCCATCATCGGTCTGTCCGACGGACAAAGGAGCAACATGATCTTTCAAGTACAGATCAGCCACTTTCTGGATTCCTTCGATGCTGGCGTCTTCTCCAATCCTAACCTCTGTACCGTCATTGGAATAAAAACCTCCGCCATTACCGATGGCCCAAGTTTCCAGCTGCCACGGGAGATTCTCCACGGATGCCCCGTATTGAACGATGCTTTGTGAATCGAAGCCTTCCTCACCAGGATGTTTGCCTTTTTTATCGTTCGTCAATTTTTTGGCTGTTTCTACGAATTCGTCCCATGTCCATGCTTGATCGAGCGAGGAAGGAGGATAAGGAACGTTCGCTTTGTCGAACATGTCTTTGTTATAATAGAGTAGGAGGATTTCATTTGCAGCAGCATAGGCAACGGTTTTGCCTTGATATTTGTAAGCCAGGCTATCAAGCGGCTTGCTGTCGCTTCCTTCATACATAGAACTTACATCATTAAGCATGCCTTGAGAGGACCATTGGATGACGCCATCCTCTTTTAACATGCCTGTATCGGGCAGCTGATCTGCCGTTGCAAGCGTATTCAATTTTGTCATGTAGCTTTCCCATGGAATCGCTTGCACTTCCACTTCAATTCTGTCTTGGGATGCATTAAATTTATCCGCCACCGCTTGTGTGGTACTCCCTTCTTCCGCACTTCCCCACATCGAGTAGATAATTTTAACCTTTTCAGTCTTGGAAGATGACGTTGCAGGTGCTTTGGTAGCATCTGTTCCGGGTGATGCTGTGTTTGACGCGTTGTTTCCGTTTCCGTTGTTTCCGCAACCTACGACACTCATTGCCAATGCAGCCGTGACAAGACCTACCCCAAGTTTCCTTCCTGTTTTCATGACCCCGATCTCCCTTCAAAATTTGCTTTAATGTATATGTCTAACCGTTTGACTCGAACGTTTTAAGTTCTCATGCTTCCGAGTTAAACGTTTAACATCAAGCCCATGTATATTGTGCCATTTTTAATTACTGAGCGAAACCGATTATTTCAACCTGTTTTTTAAATATTTCAACCACTCGAAAGGCATGGAGTACAATTGGCTCGGTTTTACTTTACTCAGCTTCTTAAATTATCTTTGGTTCCAAGTTAAACGTTTAGCAAAATTCTAATTTCGTCAGGAATAAGTAAATCTAAGGATATCTTATTCCAATTTTTATACTTTTTCAACCATTTGCATAAAATCTAGTAAATGAATCCTACTTGAAATCTATACCTTCTTGCCAGTGGCAGAGTCACCTCAGTAAAACACAAAGCCCGAAAGACATGCACTTTTTTAAGTGTCTATCTTTCGGGCCACTGTTCTTCATATGAGCATCCGGATCGTATTTGCGCTATTTTCTCATGTACTCAGCCACTTCTTCCGAGCGAGCAGCTGCTTATACTCTTCGTCCAGCTCCGCATACCGGATGTCGGTAGACTTCATCAAGCTTAATTCCCCAAGCACAACCGCCAATCGGTTCGCGATAACCAGCTTCTCCTCTTCCAACTGCTGCTCGTTCAACTCGCTCGCAACATGTATACTTTGCGTCCGCTCGCGAAACGCTTCGTAGCCGGATTCGATCCGCTTAATACCGCCGCCCTGAAAAACAAGAAGCTTCGTGCAGATCTTATCCATCAGATATCTGTCATGCGAGACCACAATCAGCGTTCCGCAATAATCCGACAACGTTTCTTCAAGCTGCTCGCGGCTTGCCAAATCGAGATGATTGGTCGGCTCATCTAGGACGAGCAAATCCTGCTCGCGCATCATAAGCTGCGAAAGCTTGATCCGAGTACGTTCGCCAAGACTTAGTTGAGCAATCGGCTTCTGCAGCATAGAGGCATCGAAGCCCATATTGGCCAGCATCGTTCGCGCTTTCCCAACATCGCTGCGGACTTCATGGCTCTCCTGCAGCAGTTCTAGGACAGTTCGCTGTTGATCGAGATCGGATACATCCTGCGTTAAATACGCGACTTTGGCAGTCGGACTAATCCATAGCTGACCGGAGTTGACCTTTTTTTGGCCTAACAGCATTTGAATAAGCGTCGTTTTCCCGCAGCCGTTAGGTCCAAGCAAGCCGATTTTCTCCCCGCGTTGCAAATAGAAGGAGCTGTCCTTAAACAAGGAGCGCCCGCCATATGACTTGCCAATCCGCTGCGCCTCTACAATTCGTCGGCCGCGTTTGTCCGGCTGATCCCAGCTAAAGGTTACCTTTGCTTCCTCACCCGGCTTCTTCACGCCTTCAAGATCAATCTTTTCCAGACGGTGAATGCGGGATTTGATTTGCTTATCCATGCTTTTGGCTTTGCTGCGGTAGAATTCCTTCACGCCTGTACGCATTTCCGCCATTTTCCCAACCTTGCCTGCTTCGCGATGCGCTTTTGTTGACCAATTCTTCAGCCGTTTGATTTCCGCTTCAATCTTCTGCTCATATTTCTGCTGTTCTTCATACTGATGCAGTTGGCTCTGGAAGCGACGGGATTTCTCCTCCCGATAGAATGTGTAATTGCCCGGAAAAGACGTCGACACGCCATCTTGCAGTTCTATAATCCGGTTCACCGTTCGATCGAGAAAATAACGGTCATGCGAAATCACGATTGTCGTGCCACTATACTGTTGAAGCTCTTGAACGAGGTAATCGACGCCGTCAAAATCCAAATGATTCGTCGGTTCATCGAGCAGCAAAATGTCCGGCTTCGACGACAAAATATGAGCGATAGCCAGCTTCGTCTTCTCTCCGCCGCTCAATCCTGATAAACGCGCTCCGTCCCACTCCTTCACCTTGTGCAAGCCGAGATGACTCGCAGTCTGCAGAAACTGCTCCGTTTCACGCGACTCATCTGACTGAGCCATCATCTTGCTGAAGGTACTAACGGTATACGAGGTCGACTGCAGCAAATAACCGATGCGCAGTTGATCCTGGTGGAATGTGAGCTTGCCTTCGTCAGGCTGAATCGTACCGAAGATCAGATTGGCCAGCGTTGTTTTGCCTGCACCGTTCATCCCAACCAAGCCGACGCGCTCTCGGCTTGCCAGATCAGCGTCAACTTTCACGAGCACATTCGTGTCGCCGAAGCTTTTTTTAATTCCGCGTAATGTTAATAATGTCATTCCAATCACCACTTCTAGTTTAGTTGAACAACTGACATGGGCTATGATTGTCGAATGACAAGGTGAAACGGCTACCGCCGTCCCTGGTGGCGAGGCGCGTTTCAATCCGATGAATTCTAAGCCATGTTTATTAGCACAGCTTATAAACGCTTAGAATTCAAAAAAACCGCAGGACGCGCCTGCGGCTAAGGATATGCGGAAATAGGAATAGCGTGAAAACACCCAAAATAGACGCCAACAAAAAGGCATCGATCAAGGTGGCAGGAGTCGTCTCCAATAGACACACGTAACCTAATCCGCTCCGCGCATACGCTGAGCTCTCATCACTTATCGTCATTTTCGAAAATCATGATCGACAGGAAATTAGATCCACATGATGTCTAATTGGATACCTCCTACAACCTTCAAGATAACTCATTATAGCATGACAACATCACGCTTGCACCTCGGGAATGGGTTAAAGTTCATGCCATTCTGATTGGACAATAACATTATCCCATAACATAACAAAGCCGCGAATTACGAAGTCTTTAAGGAAAAGCCGGCATAGACATAATAATTTAGTCTAATACCGGCTTTGGATGTAATATGCACGAATGCTTGTTTTATTGAGACAACAGCAAATTTTGAGCGTCGCGAATCAGATAATTCGCCGCTTCACTTGTAATATGCTTGCCGCTTTGCGCCTCCACTTGATTCACGAAAGCCGACAAATTGTTCGCATTCAGCTTGCTTAGGAGGCTATTGGCTATACCTTCATTATCAATCCATCCCATCGTTTTGAAGCGTGATACTAGATCGTTTATGGATTGGATGCTTGTCGTAATCTGGAATTCGATTGTCTGACTGCTCGTATTCCCTGCCAAATCGCTTGCAGATACGATCAACGTGTGAGTTCCAAGCGGCAGTGTATACAGCGGAAGGTTCGCTCCGTGCTCCACAGGTTGCTGAACGCCATTCGTACTTAACGTAACCTTCGTCTTGCTTCCGTCAACTCCGGACAAGTTATCATCCAGTGTAAGGAGCGGTGTAATATCCATGGAATCGTTATACGTGCCGTTCACCACGCCAGTTACCGATATGGTTGGCGCAGACTGATCCAGGTTGAAATCGATCGACTTGACCGCTTCCACATTGCCAGCCTTATCCGTTGAGCGGTAATTCACCGTATACTTGCCGTCCTGATGGAATGTGATCGGCGCCATATAAACCATCCACGTGTTTCCGGCGTCCAGTCTGTACTCCGTTTTTTCCACATTCGAGAGATCATCGTGTGCGTTCAAAGTCATCGTTACATCCGACGTATACCAGCCATTGCTGCCGTCTGGTGCTTCGGGATTGATAGACGCGGCCGTAACAGGCGGCGTCTGGTCATCCTGGGCCACCCCTTGGAAAACTTCCCATTCCCATAACCCAACGCCATTCCCATTTCGGGCTTTCTTTGTCATCGTAACACGCAGAGATTTAACCTCCAGAGCCGGGTCAAAATCATATAAATTTGAGGAACCCACCGGAGTAGTAAGAGCTGTGATGCCCGTGGTAATGGTTCCTGCCGTTACCCATTCATTCATTGTGCTATTCAGCGGAATGTAGGAATACACGTACTTTGTAGGCGCCTCTATGCCGCCATTATCCGTCCACAACATCAGATTTGAGCTTTGGATGGTTGCGCCCTGCGGCCAATCATATTGCACCCATTCCTCAGAGCTTGTATTTCCCCACGAACCCCAATGCGGGTTGCTTGTAGAAGTTTTCAACCCGTCATTAACCGCTGGAAGACTCTCCCATGACGAAGTGAAGCTGGCTGAAATACTAGCTGCAAACGCCATATTCTTATCGCGCGGACTCAAGAGCCGCAGGTCTGTCAGCAGCTTTTCAATGGCCTGAGCAACGTCCTCTTCTGAAGCTTCCTTGTTGCTCATCACAGCGGAAGCGTTCGCCTTCGCAGCGGCAATCGGCTCAAGACCTTGATCAATGAAGTTCGCGGCTTTTAATGAATTTGCAAAGTTAAGAACCTGTGCCAGCCGCGACTTGTCTGCCCCTCCCGTATATCCATTTACCTTCCATTCCAGAATACCGATCCCGACGGTGACAGGTTTCATGTCAATACGAGCACCTGTAATATAGGCAGGCTCAAAGGTGGTCGTGTTGTATTTATTCAATGCATTTCCAAGTCCTGACACTCCTCTTGGCGTGTACCAATTTCCATCCGCATCGCGAAGCTGAAGCTTCATATCCGTGGGTTGGAAATTCCCGCCGCCGTCTCGGAAGACATAAACATCCATCGAAGAGGCAAGGAATGGTTCATCCCATTGATACATGACCCATGCCGGTTCTCCTTCTCTTCCCCAGTTGTGCCATGCGCTGTTAGCGGCGCCTCTAGATGCTGAGAAATCCGATGAGTTTTTTGGCTCGTTACCGTTATTCATCGCCTCGGGATATCCGTCACTACCGGAGAAACTGGCTGAAGGTCTCGCAGTCAGCGCGTTGTTTTGAGGTGGTGCTTTCACGACATATACAGTGGCATGCACCTTCAATTCGCTGTCCACGATATTCCCCTCGACTACGAATTCACCTTCTTTCGCATAGCTGGCTGGATCAACGTCATTCCACTTGATCACGCTTTGCCTGTATCCGTCATCAAACAGAACATCCATCTGTACAGGAAGAGTCGGGGCTGTGTTTATTTGCGTCACAACGCTGAGTGCCTTGTATGAGCCATCGGTGTCTTTTGAGATATTAATCGTTACATCCTTGCTGGATGTCTTGCCTTCATCAGCCGCTGTAAAGGTAAACACATAAGTGCCTGCCTTGCTTATGCGGGCATAGGCATTGGCTTTGTCGCCACCAACAAAAGTAACATCCGCTGCGCCATTCGGCTTTTGCTTAACCGTCCATCCATATGTCCATACGGGTTCAAATACCGCGCTGTACACCGGATCCGGGGTCGCCTTGCCGGATAATACGAGAATGCTGCTATTCGAAGCATCCTGGACCGCAGTTACTTCGCCAATGACTGGAGGCTGTTTCTCCGGCGGAGCGGCGAGCGTGAAGGTCAGTTCGTTAGAACCGCTCTCTTGCCCGTCTTTAGCGGTGAGTCTGACCGTATAGGAGCCTTCTTTGGTACCGTTTGCCCGTGTGGTTGTCGATTTCGGATTGGTAAAGCTCAGCTTGCCGCCTTCCGGAGTGCTGACAACTTCCCATTGGTAGGTCAACGCGCCATTTGGTGCGCCGTCATCGGTGACCATTCCATTCATCACGAATGGAATCATCGCTTGTGGGTTTTGCGTTGCCAACTCTGCAGTAACCTTCGGGGCTTGATTATCACCCGAATCTGCTTTTTCAATGGTCAATTCAGCAGTTGGAGCATTGCTCATTTGGAACATAGCCGTACCTTTATTGTTCTGCACATAGAACTGCCCCGCATCTTGATGATCCAGCTTAATAGTATAATAGCCATTCTCTACTCCTGCCCCATCGAAAGTAATCTTTGAAGCATGCTCGCTTCTAGCAAGATTCGAGAGTTGCAATTGAAAGGCCTTGCCGTCTTTTTGAATCGACGCGCTTTCCATTTTATCGCTTTCCGAGACCAGGTATATTTTTTCGTCGATTAGATTGATACGCTTGCCAAAACCGTCCTTTGGCGTGATCTGGTAAGTGCCGCCTTCGTCAGTGACGGAAGCTCCATACCCGAAAAGCCCAAATACAGGATCGGTGACGATATCGGAACTGATACGCAATAGCGAGCCATAGAGTCCTTCTTCTGATTCGCCGGAAAAGTCCTGCCAGCCGTTGTTCATGACGCGCGTACCGCCATCGTTTACGTTTTTGGTACCCGTTCCGCCCTTCTGGGCATTATATCTCCAAGAGATGCCGCCTATAGACTGTGCCGAAATCTGCCCCATATTGACCGCGTTGAAGTTTGAAATCTTCGCCGCATAGTTTCGCTGTTGTGCGATAGCAGCCTGATCTCCGGATCTTCCGTCTTCCTCATAGCGGAGCCAGTCATCCATGATGGATCCCGCCAAGGACGCGGTATATTGGAAATTCCACCAGCCCTCGCCGGCACGGAATACCGGTACGGAATAATAGTACCAGGTAGGCTGAATCCCCCTCATTGCGCGAGTCTTCAAGTCCGCCATTCCCATGCTTTTCAAGGCTGCGTCCGCCCGCGCGTCTTCAGGATAGTAGGTGCGCAGCGCCTTGGCAGCAGCATAAGCCCCTTCTTCGCCGGTATTGTCGTACTCAAATTCCGACCCGTAAGGATAAGCCGCGTTTGTCACGTTCCGGCCTTTGGTTTGGGCGAACTTCCTTTTCAGGTTCTCATATTCCGTCAGCATTCCCTCTTCTTTAAGAGCCTCGATCATATCAGGGATCTGCTGTTCGCCATAGAAGCCGACTGCTCCGCTGGAGACTCGGTTATAGTAGATGCCGTAGGCCTTTTCCAGATAGTATTGCGGCGTTTCGCGATACTCTACCAAATTCGGATAGGCTTTTTGGATCCGGTACATGTTGAAATAGCCGGTGGACTCCATAATTTCGGAAAATGTCCGTACGTAAGGTTTTTCTGAATTCGTGTAAGCACCCGAGTCTTTAAGGTAGTTCGCAACCGTAAAGCTATTCTGCGTATTCTTCATGTAAGTTTCCCACATAAAATCGATCAGGTAGTTTTCAATGGATCGAATTTCATCGGGATTTGGATCGAGGTAATTTTTCATCGTCATGAAGTTGATGTTGTCGTGACTCCAGTCATCTCCCCAATGGCTGGTCGTGGTGTCAAGGCCGGTTGTAAGATACCAGTCGCGGTAGATGCCGTAGGTAGGGCTATTCGGGTCTTTATCCTGCGTTTTATCTACCATAAATTCGGAGTGAGCTTGCGATGTTTGATCAAGCTCGGCAAGAATATTAAATTCAAGCTGCGTAAACTTATCCATTTGTTCCGTACCGGCCTTCAGCTTATAATTCACGCGAACGCTGTTATTGCCGATATTTCCAAACTTAAGTGAATAGATATGATGCTGTTCACCGTTAATAACCTTGGTCTCAACAAACTCTACGGATTCTTCATATCCCGGGTTCCCGTCAGGAAGTCCGCGTCCGCCGCGGGAATTGTTGACCATTTTGTCCCTGGTCTGGCCGGCCTTGATATCCGGGATATGCGCTGCATCAAACGGATCATTCTCATGAACAGACTGAATGTCTACGGACTGTACGTCGATGAGGCTGTCGTCGTAATGCAGATCCAGCTTGACGGGCATATTGATCGCAGCCTGAAAGCCGGGCAACGCAACGGCGTCAATCATGCCTGCTTTGTACAAGGTGGAGCGAAGATTAGCCTCACGGTCTTCCATGGAAGTAGAAGCATTATTTGGGCTTTGAGCATTCTCTTGCGGACTATTGTCGCCTGCGCGCACCGCTGAAAATTTAAACTTGTATGTTTTTTGCTCATCTGGAGCCAAGACTAGGCTGCTGGCATCGGTAAAATATCCTCGGCCGGTTTTCTGTATATCCTTGGAATGGATATACAGAACATTCAACCCCGGGAACCAGCCGCCGCTATCCCCGACCCAGTTCGAGTAAAGACTACCGTTACGCAGTTCTCCCGCGTCACCCAGCCAATAATCAACATATTCAATGCGTGCGCCGCTTTCAGGCACTGGGGCAAACATCATAAAATTCCCTTCGCCGCTCGTGCGGATGGCATAGGAATACCCGCTGTCGGCACCGGCAAAATTATGTACAGTAACGCGGTTGTCATAGGTATCCGAAACAGACTGATATTTGTTATTCCAAGGCATCGGCAAGCCGATATCACCGAATTCCATATATTTGCTGCTTTTATTTTTCACCGTAATTTCCCATAGCATCGAACCATCTTCGGTATCCATATCAAATACGGACTTCACGTCAAAGCCTTTCATCACCCGAGCAGCTGCGGAATCAAGATCCTGTCCGATAAAGTTGACTTCCACTTTCTTGCCGTCCAATGAAGCCTCCTTCGTAAAATATGGATTGGCAGCATTGATGTTCGTAAACTTTGTTGATCCACCAGCCGCCAATGTTTTGTTTGTATCAACTTCTACAAAGCCAACCCTGTCATTGGGAAATTGCTCGCTGTCACCGGTACGGTAAGAAAACAGCATTTCGCCCATCCATTGGTGCTGGACGTCGTTTTGCGGCGACGTATTGTTGGGCAAAACAAAATTAATAGGTTTTCCGCTTTTGTTTGTCGGGTTATTTTGAATAAATAATTCTTCAATCTGCCCTAAATCACCAACCTTGGCAGAAAGACTAGCATTGGAGATACTATTCGTTGCTGCGGCTGCCGAAGGCACCGCGTTAATCCCCAAGGGCAGCACTTCGAAAAACAACGTAAATGCAGCAGCCAGTGACATCAACTTTTTAGTAGTCGTTTTCATCTTAACCTCCTGTTTACATTTCGTAGTATTCATCCTGTTGACTGCTTCTTCTTAAACGTTTAGATTTAGAGTCGTATGGCAATCACTTTCCGTGCTTCAACCCATAATCCCTACTCCTTCCTCTATATCCATCATCGGAAAGCGCTTACTTAATTGTATCACCCATGGTTTATAATGAAAAACCAATATTCCAACCTATAATTATGAGATTTCAACCTTCCTTTTCGTGTTTGAAAATTAGAGAGAAGTGTGATATTTTAATACCAAAAGTTTCTAATTGGCTTGACTATTACGAATTTCCACTATTTAGGACCCCATTTAAGTAAAACGTTTAAATTATCTGCAGCCTTATGATATTTCACCATGCAATGATCTTGAAATTAGTACCGGAAACTACTTATTATATAAATGAAAGCGTCATCATTATGGATCAAAGTGAGGGATCTCCTATGTCCGAGTTAATCATGCACTTTGTCACTCCACCTATTCCTTATTTTATAGACAGCGGGAAACATATTTTCTTGCCGGGGGAACGACATGTAAGTCGTTATTCTATTAATGTATTCGATATTATTATAGTGACCAAGGGAAAGCTATTCATTGGTGAAAATAATAAAGAGTGGATCATCCATAAAGATGAAGCGATTATTTTAAGACCCGACGCGTATCACTATGGCACGACTATCTGTGAAGAGGAGACCGAAATTACCTGGATTCATTTTCAAACGTTTGGTGCCTGGGATGAAATGAAAAGCATAAATGATTGCCTTGAGAACCAAATGGCGTTATTTGAAAAACATAAACAGAAAGCCTATCTCCATCACTGCGAATTAAGTTCGATCTTTATTCCAAAAAAATTAAAGCTGTCTAGTAAATCAATGAATGATCTGACTGAATTTTATTCCCTGGATAATGATCCGCGTTCGCTTCGTAATTGGCGGAAGCAAACGGCATTTCAGACTTTTATGCAAAATATTAATCATGACTCAGCGATAGCAACAAATTCAACGGCCATCCATCTAGCCGAAAAAATCGAATTGTTTATTCGTCAGAACTATACCTCCAAGATCACGAACCCCGTACTAAAGGCACAATTTAATTACCATCCTAACTATTTAGCCAAATGCATGTTAAAAGTCTATGGCTTAACCCCTATTGATTACTTGCTGCAGTATCGAATTGAACAAGCGAAAAAGCTGCTCCTTCAAACGGACTGGTCCATCGCTCGCATTGCAGATGAAGTCGGCTTTGGCAATCCTGCCTATTTCTCCTCCGTCTTCACTAATAAACAAGGAACTTCACCGGCTGGCTTTCGAAAAAAGGAATTCCGGAAGCCTGAAATCATTTAAAATAAATAAAAAGAACGGAAGCTGGCCATCTCCAGTTTCCGTTCTTTTTATTTCTAGAATTAAATTTTAATTTCTGTACTTTTAAATTGACCATCTATAAATAGTATACTCTTAACCATTTCTCCTGCTTTAGAAACGAACGTGAGTCCTTTTTCCAGCATCACATATCTGGTTGGATATGCCGCATAACTCGTAATTATCCAGCCCTTCTCTGCTTGCTCAATAAAACCATTTACGCATCTTATTTCCCCATCGCCGTCTGTATATAGGTAGGTTGTCGTTCCAAACCCTAGCATATAAGCAACAAGTTCTTCCCCCATATCCCAGTCGTCACCTTCAATGTTAGAAAAAAGACTACTGAATAGGGGATCACTCGACTTTTTAAAAATCGATTGTCCAAAGCGGTTTCTGGAAAGCTCAGGCATATTCAAGTTAGGAGCTGCAATGCTATACGTAGAGGCTGCCTCACCAGGTTTTAGTTTACGGGTTGTCGAATACACATTCCAATCATAACAATTAAACACGGCCATCGTTGCTCGATAGCCAGCTTCCAGTAATCTCGTGTCTCCAAGTGTTTCATAAGATGATCGCGCAGCTCCGGCCACTAATCCTCCCCATAACGAATGCGTCATAAAAGATAAAGCTTCCCACCAACGATCCGGAGCATTAGCTCTATAGTCGTTGCTAAATCCAATATTCGCAATAATCAGCGGGGCATACAATTCAGCTTCATCCGTTAAATGAGCCAGGCATAGCGCTTCACACGTAGGTCCAAACCCGGCATTATCATAGAAATGCTCCGTCACAGCTCCTTGATATCCTTGTGAGCCTCGTTGCAGCCCCTCCACAAATTGCAACCATAACTTGTGTAGTTTATCATGCCAAAAGTTTAACTCGCTTTTTTTCAGATCCTCTAGCAAGTCAGCAATATAAAGAATAAACACGCCAACAAGTTGGGTTTCCTCTTTCTCACGTTTCTTTTGATGACAATCCGGATCGAGCCTCATGCACATGACTTGAGCAGCCCAAGTTAAATACGTTTCAGGATTTGCATAGGACAATAAGGACTTGTCAAATCTGGACAATAAATAATACACGTGACCAACATAATCGAAATCATAAATACGGTAGAAGGAACCGTATAGTGGTTTGGGAAACATAAAATCTCCATCCTCAAACCAATGCTGTTTCAAATCCAGGAACGCAGACATCTCCACTTTTCTAACTTGTGCCGGCTCAGGGAGAGATAATAGATTTTTCATCAAAATAAATGATAATTTACCAAGGGATTCCCCTTGGTTTGATAATGGCATAAAGGCATAGGGACGAGTGGATTCTTGAGCAGCGTTAAAACTATGTTTACATAACCAAGCTGCTCTTTTCTCCAGCAAGTTATGAATGGGTTCAATCACATTTCCAACCAGTACATCGCATTTTCCATTACCCAGTGTAGCCTCTAACTTAATCTCGCCAGCCGACTTCATTGGCATCTCAATACGTAAACGTTTAGATTTTAAATTAGAAACAAACTTAAATTCATTCGTAATGTCGGTTTCCTTAATGGTACCTGCTTCGTCCACTACAGTTACTATTTTCACTGAAAGTAAAGCTTCCTCTTCGGGCAGACTCACTTCAGCAAAAAAATTTCCGTCAGTAGTCGTAACATGCGAATAGTTCCAATGTGGATGTCCATACTTTTGCGCTTTTGCATAAAACTCCTCTTGGTCTTTAAAGGGGGTAAAAACAAATGACCAATTTCTTTCTTCTGAAGGTTCAAGTGTAATAGAGGAGTAGTCACCGCCATAAATCCAATCATTATCTGCAGACTGGCCCATAGAACTTCCGTCCTCAACAAACGACAATCGGTGATAGAGCATTCCATCCAGCGAAGGGGATACCTGTTCCAAAAAACGATTGACATAACTGCAATACGTCCCAAAAGCCGTAACACGATCGCCAGTGCTATAGATCGCAAGATGCGGTGCCTCATTGCTTCTGCGCATAGCTGCGAATTTGGAGAAATCCCCGCCTAAATGAGGAAATACCGCACAAGAATGCTTCATGTTTCTCAAGACATCTTGATCCCGGAACATAATATAGGCAAGAGAAAACCAACTATGAAATCCATTCACTCTTATCGAATAATTAGTTATATTTGAACAACGAACGTTCCATTGCAATTCCCCATTATTATTTAGCAGATATTCATACTCCACTTTAAATTTATCATGCAAAAAAGCAACGGCAGCGGATTTATCATCCACTAGATTAATCTGTGGCGGTTGTAAGTTAACGCTTTCAATCAATTGATCATCAATGACAGCACTCCACTGTCCGAAACGTTTATCCTGACCTTCGTAGCCAGCATCCTTTACATATTGTGCATCAATTACCCAGTTCATCCTTACTCGATCATCTGTCAGAAATAAAGACTCCACTGTACCTTGTGAAGATAAATGCACTTCAAAAGTATCATTACGAAGCAGTTTCAAGTTCTCACTCCTAGTGTCGTAATCTAAACGTTTAAATTATAAATCAATATTATCATAGCACGATAAGTCCCAGCAAGCATTTTATGTCTCTTACCAAATACGTAGATAAATGAGTACTTCTACCCCCTTTTCTCTATAGAGACCGTAGTTATATACAAAAAATCACGTATCTAATTCATTCTTATTTTCAGGTTAATCGATTTACCTTTTTGCAACAAAAAAAGAGACCGCTTTGTTAGAATGTTGCAGTCTCTTACCAAATTTATTATTTAAGGGCTGCCCTCGGCCCAGCTACGGATTCCCGCTCAATTAATTTACATAAAGGAGTTTCCTCCGTTTTCTCATTTGTTCCGCTGATCCTATTATAAAGAGCCTTCATAGCCAATATGCCCATATCATGTAACGGTAAATCCATTGTCGTAATCCCGGGACTCAAATAAGCGCTGAACTCTCGGTTATCAAACCCTACAATGGAAAGATCCGTTGGAACAACCATCCCTTGTTCAGATGCAGCTCGCAATGCACCCGCCGCCATCAAATCATTCATAATAAGAATGGCCGTAGGCGGCTCCTGTAACTTCAAAAGCTCAGCTGCTAGATGATAACCCGAATTTAGACCCCAGTCGCCTACTTTAATAAACTGTGGATCAAAAGGCAACTGAAATTCGGTCAATGCTTTATAATAACCGTTAAAACGCAGCCTGGAAGGGATCGAATCCATTAAACCACTTATAATCGCAATGCGAGAATGTCCCTTGCTGACCAGATATTCAATCGCATCATAGGAAGCCTGTTCATCATTATATTGGATAGAACACTCGTTTTGGGCATAGCAATAGGTATAGACAATGGGCTTATTGTAAGTATTAATCAACCCCGTTAAGTCGCGGGGATGTATACCAATATAAATGATTCCCTCTACTTGTTTGGATAAGAGGTTTGATACGGCATCTTGCGCATGCTTTTGATAATGATCGGTATTCGCGTAATCATAACCCACTCTTTTTTGCAGCCGGAGATTGGTTAACAGAATATGCATATCATTCTTCTCCGCATATTCATTTATTCCATCAATAATTTCAGGTACATTAAAGACGGTTACGTCTTCCGCAATAACCCCGATCGTATTCGTTCTTTTGCTCTTCAGACTTTTTGCTATATCATTTGGCCTGTAATTAAGCTCTTCGATTACTTTCAAGACTCTCTCTTTCGTCTTGGGCCTTACATTGCGGGTGCCATTTAATACATAGGAAACCGTTGCCGTGGATACGTTCGCACGCAATGCAATCTCTTTAATCCCGATCTTTTCCATGATCTTCACCCTTTTTAAACGTTTCACATTATTCTATTGTTATATCATTAACCCAACTAACATTCAAGCCGTTCACTTTAAGGTAACCGCAGATAAGATCATGTTCTCTAAATTTTCAATCTCCATTGTAGAATCAGATAGACCAATTAGGCAGCAAGAAGCTGTCGTTTCTCCCTCTTGCAAATAGTTTGCCTCTCCATCCGTTATTTTCTGCGACATTCGATTCGGCCGAGTTCTGCATGGTTCGATGGCAAACATAAAGCTGCTATCGATCTGTTTAGCTATTAGTGATCTAGGAAAATCGAACAGCGGCCTAATGACATATCCTGCATAAGTCTTTTCCGTATCTACAATCATTTCGCCTGTTAACCCTCTGCTTAAATTCATTTTACTCAAATAGGGGATAACTTTATCGAATTGATATAAACCGTCTACCGGTCTAGGGACGTATTGATAACATCTCATAGGGTAGGCTTCCTTATTTGAAGGAATATGAAACGGATCTTCCTCGAGCGGAGCCGAATCCCTTATTAATAGTTCATGCTGACTAGCTGGCAGAACATATCTGCCTCCCTGATGCATAAACGAGCCCGACAATTGGATATGATAGCCGTCATCCAGCACCTGTCTATAACCGCTTGTATTTTCTACCGTTTCTTCCCGTAAAATGACCGAACTCCCCCATTCTGTACTCATTTGAATTAATTTTTCGAATAACAACTCTCCGTGCCGGTTAATCACCGGGACTTTTCCTGCAATCATTAAGGATTGATCATCCCAAGTAACTTGAATGCTTTCTGGTGCAGTAATTGAGTATGATCCCGAGCCATGCAAAGTGAAACCTTCACCAGGTGTCCCGAATAATTCTGGACCGATTGAAGCTACAGCTCCATAAAAGCCTTTCATCCAGCCTGTTCCATTCGATTCATTAAGATCCACATTGGATGGATGCAATAAATATTCCTGACTTCTCTCCCAACTCATCTTTTGTGCCCCCAAGTAAAGTTCTCCAATGTCTAACCCTCTTTCAGGGAGGACTGTAAAATGCATTCTGCCATTCGATATGTCAATGACAGTAAGTAACGACCCATTTTTATCTTTAATTAAGCGTGTACTAATATTACCACTATTAGGTAATTTAATGATCTGATTATGTTTTTCTACTAACAACCACTTATTCATCTTCAATTTAAGGACTCCTCTCGCACAGTCGGTGGTTGATTATCTAAACGTTTAACATTTGACTTAGCTATTATTAAACGCTAGATCCGAATTAAATTCAACCCTATTTTTTAATACCCACTGAAGCGTTGCAATATCCATTCGTCTTATCAGATTTGTATCCGTTAGCTAATAATCATAACAAAACCTCCTATTGAAGCAATTCATTCTAGTTGCTTCAAATAGAAGGTTTTAAACTGTTGCAGTTTACTAACGTTCCCCCGTTAGATTGCATGCACCCGCGCTTCGCATTATTCTGCTTCGATGAGTAGAAGTTCGTAAGTAGAAACGACGCCCCCCTGAGTACTATACCTTTCCTCGTATTCCTTATACATGTTGGCAAATAGGCGTCGAGCGCTTAGTCCATCGATCTTGTTCGCTTCAGACGTACTCGCTCCCATCGCTTTTACGGATTGAAGGAATGCTCTTGGCGTTGCGTATGTTTCCATTTGAGTCTCCTGCTGACAGTGGATGTTAGAAAACCCGGCTTCCAAAAGAACGTTATTCCATTGAGAAGCCGATAGAAACGATAGTCCGTGCCGCTGCGGCTTCATTCCGTTCGCCAAATACACTACTTCAAAAGCTTGATGGAGCTCGCGAAACGTTTCCGGCCCGAAGGTCGTGAACACGAGCAAGCCTCCCGGTCTAAGGATCTGTCTAAGGTGGTTTAATGTTTGCCTCGGGTGACTTAGCCACTGAAAGCAGGCGCTGGAAACGATGAGGTCAAAGGAATCCGACGAGACTCCGGAGGCCCACGTCTCCACATCGGCTTGTATAAAGCGTAAATCAGCCGATTGACTAGCTATATTGCGTTGTTTGGCTGCTTTAATCATTGCAGGTGCAATATCTAGCGCAGTAATGGAAGCACGGGGCCATTGATTCGCCAACATTTCGGTCAAAGCACCCGTGCCGCAGCCGACTTCCAGCAGTTTTAGTCCGTCTGTATTTCTCTTACCAAGCCTCTCTATGAGTGACTTAGCAAGCTGGACTGCCATCATGCGCTGCACATCGGCGTGAACATCATACGAGCCGTCTGCACTACGGTTAAATTGACGTTGAATTGCTGTTGTCCGATTGATCATGCCACCATCTCCTGAATCGTTCTGCAATCTCCTCTTCCCTTCCCAAGAACGGCGCATGGCCGCAAAAGGGTATGGTATGAAGCATAGCTTGAGGCACGAATGAGGCAAGCTCCAATGCGGCGCTATAAGGACAAATTTTATCTTCCGTACCATGAACGAGTAAAACCGGGCAACGGACATGGTTCAGTTGAGATAAGACCTCCTCGCTTCGCAAAATTTGAAGACCTGCGATTAAAGCCGGGACCGTCCATACGCAGGAAGGAGGAAGTTTCCTGTCTATTCCCGCCTCGCGTTCTGCTTCCGTAAACAACATTCGTCGGAATTTAGTTTCAACCGTCTCTCGGTCTATCGAAAGTCCGGCGATCATCTGTCTCACATACGCATCCGCCCAACCGAGATCCGACTCCTCTTTGGGACGGGTAAATCGAGCAGGTGCTGCAAATAACAAAAGACCGTCAGCCAGCCCTTTGACTGCGAGTCTTAGCGCCAATAAACCGCCGAGCGACCAACCTCCTATCAATAAGGGGGGCTGCATTTTTCTTGCCGCCGTTTCAGTCAGAAGCAGCATTTTTTCCGGAGTATCGGCTTCGCTATAGTCAACGGTTGCATGTTGAAAATCCGGCAATGACGCGCGAAGTTTATCGAAAACCGAGTCCGGCATGCTCCATCCGGTCAGCCATAGGACAGTTCCGATGTTATCCGATGCGTTCATCGCAGCACCCCCATTTGAATACCGGTTGTGCGGATACAGTCGGCGGCATCGATCAGCTCTTTAACGGAATGTACGGCCGATAACGAAAAGCGAATGCGAGCCGTACCGTCGGGAACGGTCGGCGGACGAATCGCAACCGCTGCGAGCCCATTCTCTTCAAGCGCGCCGCTAAATCGCAATACGGTTTCATTATCACCCACGATCAACGGTACGATAGGTGAGTCGCCAGCGCCAATAATGAAGCCGGCGGCACGAAGCGAAGAGCGAAATGACCTGCTTGCCTCGGACAATCTTTCTCGACGCCAGTGATCCGCAATGACTACCTCTAACGCTTTTGAAATACCGGCCACGAGAGCAGGCGGTAAAGCCGTCGAATAAATAAGCGGCCTAGCTTTATTCACTAACCACCGAATCAATGAGCGGCTGCCGCAAATATAGGCTCCGTAAACGCCGAACGATTTACTGAACGTTCCCATATGAATATCGACTTCATCCTGCAGTCCGAGTTCATGGCACAATCCCTCGCCGCGCCTCCCGTAAATCCCTCCGCTGTGTGCCTCGTCCACCATAAGCATCGCTCCGTACTCTCGTTTGAGAGCAACGAGTTCGCGCAAGCACGCTTGGTCGCCGTCCATGGAAAAGACGGCATCCGTAACGATCAGCTTTCGCCGATGATCGCGGTACTTGTTTAACAAGGATCTCAAATGATCCATGTCGTTATGACGGTAACGGACATTCTCCGCTCGACTCAGCACGACTCCGTCCACGATGCTTGCATGGTTCAACCGATCGCTGAATACGACATCTCCTCGGCGAACAAGAGCGCCGATTACGCCGGTATTGGCCATATAGCCGTTGGCGATAACCAGGGCAGCCTCGCAGCCCTGCCAATCGGCCAGCGATTGCTCCAACTGGACGTAAGGCGATCTGTTTCCCGTTACGAGTCGCGAAGCGCCGGCCCCGACTCCCTCGGATAACAGAGTTTCCCTCATCGCTTCGATGATAGCAGGATGTTCGGCGAGTCCCAGATAGTTATTGGAGGAAAGATTGAGCAGCGTTCGTCCGCCGCGCTTCGTGTAACCAGGAAGTCCGGAGACGGTACCGTGTTCGCGCAAGGAGCGTTCCAACGATGCTTCAGCCAACGTTTTGAGTTCTTTTTCCATCCATTCCATGATGTCACCGCCTTACAGGGCGTTCAATTCGATTTCGAATCCCAAATCTTCGATGGTCTGGTGATCGGCGGATACTTCTTGGCCTGCAGTCGTTAAATAATCGCCTACGAACAAAGAATTGGCGGCGTATAAAGACAAGGACTGCAGCGAACGGAGGTTGACTTCTCGGCCGCCTGCCACGCGGATTTCTTTGGACGGACAAATGAATCTAAATAAGGCTAATACCTTTAATGCCTTCATCGCCGGGGTGCGGCTAGCATGCTCCAAAGGCGTTCCAGGTATCGCGTTCAGGAAATTGATCGGTATCGAATCCGCATCTAGCTCGCGGAGTGCATAAGCCATTTCGACGATTTCTTGATCGGTCTCTCCCATACCGATAATAACGCCGGAACAAGGAGACATACCGTGCATCTTTACCCTCTCTACGGTTTCAACGCGTTGATCATAGGTGTGAGTCGTCGTGATGGAGGGGTAGTTGGCTTTGCTGGTATTCAAATTGTGGTTATAACGATGAACGCCGGCTTCGGCAAGACGTTCGGCTTGATCACCCTTGAGAATGCCCAGGCATGCGCAAATTTTAAGCGGCATCGTTTCGCGAATTTCTCTTACCGCGTCTACCACTTGATTAAGCTCTTTGTCCGTCGGTCCTTTTCCGGCCGCTACGATGCAATAGGTTCCGGCCTTGCGGGCCATCGCTTCGCGCGCGCCGGCAAGTAGCGTTTCTTTATCGAGCAGGGTGTATTTGGCGACCGGCGCCGTCGAAACAATCGATTGCGAACAATAGCCGCAGTCCTCGGGGCAAAGACCGCTTTTGGCGTTAATGATCATGTTCAGCTTCACTTTTTTGCCGTAGAAATGCTTTCTCACCGCAAACGCGGCATTCATGATCAGCAGCACTTCGTCATTGTCCGCTTCGAGCACGGCGAGACCTTCCTCTAAAGTCAGGCATTCCCCGCTCAACGCTTTCTCGGCAAGAGACTGCCACTGCATACCTGCAATAATGGTTTCCATTTTGTTTATCCTCCCAAGGATTGAAGTATAATTGCATCTCTAATAGGCGCGAGCTCTATCGTTTCTCGAATGATATGTACTAACGTTTCAGTATTCGCATCGGCAGATAGAAGGGGAAACCGGCCAAGGACCTTAAGTCCGCCATAGCTTTCGATGAGCTCCGCGTTCGCGGCAATACTCGGATCGTCATCTGGCTCCGTACAGTCGTTCATGATGACACCAATGAGAGGGACTCCCAGCTGCTTGAGATAGGAAGCCGTCAGAAGCGTGTGGTTAATCGTGCCAAGGCCGGAGCGAGCCACGATCAAAGCAGGCAAACGAAGCTCCGAAATGAAGTCGGCCATGAGAGCGTCATCGGTCAATGGTACCGCGACGCCGCCGGCGCCTTCGACGATCAGCGCTTGGTAACGATCAACGAGCGGTGCACCGGCGGAAATAAGCTCCTTTAGCGACAGCGTTACCCCGGATTGCTTGGCAGCGAGCACCGGCGTTAACGGAGCTTCGAACGTAAAAGGCGCTACGGCTTCGGGTCGTTCCCGTATTCCCGTGAGTTGCAGCAGTCTCTCGGCATCCGTCATTCCGCTGCCGGTCGAAGCACCGGATTGAACCGGCTTCCATACGCCGACGTTCACCCCTTCGGCACGAAGCACGGCGGCAATGGCGGCAGTCAATATTGTTTTCCCAACTCCGGTGTCCGTACCTGTCACGAATAAACCGCGTATGGACGTTTCAGCAATCGCTTCATTCATGTCACTCAACCGCCTTCGGTGACGCTAATAATCGATTCCGCCAAAATATCCGTCATAGCATCCAGCTCGGTTTCCGTACTGACAAGTGGAGGAATAAAGACCATCACGTTGCCGAGCGGTCTCGTAAGCATCCCGAGCTCTCTGGCTCGCAGAGTCGCGCGAACGCCGATCCGCTCTTCCCAATCGTAGGGTTGACGCGTTACCTTATCTCGGACGAGTTCAATACCGATCATCAGCCCCTTCTGCCTTATTTCTCCGACGTACGGGCGATCTTGAAGCGCTCTTAGCTTCTGCTCGACGAACGAGGCTTTCATTCTTACTCCTTCAATCAGGCTGCGATCTTCGAACAACTTCAGGCTAGCCAAAGCAACGGCGCATCCAAGCGGGTTTCCCGTGAAGGAATGGCCATGGAAAAAGGTTTTCTGTTCTTCGTAATCGGCATAAAATGCGTTGTATACGTCATCCGTTGCAAGTGTCGCCGCCACAGGCAAATAACCTCCTGTAAGGCCTTTCCCGATCACCATCAAATCCGGACTAACAGCTTCGAGATCGCAAGCGAACATCGCGCCGGTCCGACCGAAACCGGTCGCTACCTCGTCGGCGATCAAGAGCACATCATGCTTGCGGCATAGATCAGCCATCTCTCGCAAACAGCCTGGCGGCATGACGACGATGCCGCCGGCCCCTTGCACGATCGGCTCCACGATGAGAGCGGCAATTTCCTCTCCGCGGGTCTCGAGTAAATGACGAAGCGCGGATATCGTTGCTTCCATTGCCTTCGTCTCATCGCCTTCATGGCGATACGCATAAGGGTACGGAATGACGTGTGAAGGGAATAGCATGGGGCGGAATACTTCGTGATAGAGAGGAATCGCGCCGACGCTTACCGCCCCGATTGTATCTCCGTGATACGCTTGTTTCATCGTAATAAACGTCTTTTTTTCCCGTGCCCCTTGGTTATGCCAATATTGAAAAGCCATTTTGATTGCGATCTCGACTCCGGTTGCTCCCGAATCGGAGTAAAAAACCTTGTTTAATCCTTTAGGTGCGATCAAAGTCAACTTCTCCGCAAGCTCGATAGCCGGTACGTTAGCCATTCCCAGAAGAGTTGAATGGGCGACTCGTCCTAATTGATCCGTGATCGCCTTATTAAGTTCCGGCACGTTATGACCGTGTACGTTGAGCCACACGGACGAGAATCCGTCGTAATATGCGCGTCCTTGGATGTCATAAAGTTTAATTCCTTCTCCTCGTTCGATGATAAGAGGATCGGAATGTATGTAGTCTTTCATCTGAGTAAAAGGATGCCATAAGTGTTCCTTATTCAGGGATGCAAGTTGTTCGAAGTTTGATCTCAGAAATAATCACCGTCCGTTATTCAATTTAATTGTTAACCAAGAATTATATGAACCGGTTAACAATTAGTCATGATAGCAGACAGACTACCTACTGTAAAGAAAAAGACCATGAGATAAACAAAAAATACCCTATGTCTCCATTTCCAAAGGGTTAAAAATTAAATTGCAATTAATAAACTAACCTGCCTTTAACGTAATAAAGCCGCCGATAATGCCGGCAGCTTCTTTGCAGGTGTTATTTTTTACAGAATAACTTTGATCAGGTATAGTTTGACTTCTACCAGTAAGTGAAATGCAGCATTCCACTCTTGTTCAGTTAAAAACTCCTTTTTCGGGTCATTTCAACGCTATACGCCAGGCGTTTCTCCACCGTCAATAATGATTTCCGTGCCTGTGACGGAAGGCACTCGGTCAGACACAAGCAGCAAGGCCATGGCCGCGATTTCGTCCGGACTCACCATGTGTCCGATTGGAATCGTTGCGCTCATGCTGGACCTTTGCGATTCGACGTTGGTCCCCTTCTGTTCCGCGAGTCCCTTCGTGTACCTGATCACGCGATCCGTTTCCGTTGCTCCTGGCGAAATGGAGTTGATTCTGACGTTCGATGCGGCCAATTCGCTGGATATGCCTCTCGTGAAATTCAATATAGCCGCGTTCGCAGTGCTGCCGGGCAGATAGCCGGGCGTCGGCGTCCGACCTGCCTTGCCGACGATATTAATGATGCGCCCATCCCTCTGCTTAATCATATGAGGCGCCGTTTCCTTTACCATCCTCATGTAGCCGAGAAGTTTTAATTGCCACGCATCCAGAAAAGCTTCATCGGAAAGTTCAAAAAACGGCCCGAAGCTTGCGTTCCCCGCATTATTAATTAATATATCGATACGGCCAAAATGCTCGATTGCCGCATTTACCGCTTGCCGTACGGTTTCTGATTCCATCATGTCGCCCGCTACGAGTACAATACGAGCTGCTTCTTCCTTAGAATAGCCTGAACGTATCGTATCCGAAGCTTGTTGTAGACGATCTTGATCTCTCGCCACCATAACTAAGGATACCCCTTCTTCATACAACGCTTTCGAACAGGCGAAGCCGATCCCCGTGCTTGCACCCGTAACGATCGCTATTTTCCCATTTAGTTTAAGATCCATCGGAACTCCTCCCCAATATTGTGAGTCATCTAGTGCCCTACATATCGATGTATTGTTGTACATCTGTGTGTTATTATATACGTTAACAAAGTCTCTTCAATGGCCAAACGAGGCTGCTTGGTGCATTAGTGCACAAACCATTTGATATTGTGCGATTTGATAGCGGAGGTTAGGGTGTCTAAAGTCGATAGAAGAAAACTTAAGTCGCAGGAAGCCATAAAAACCGCACTTCTTGCGTTAATGTCGAAAAAAAAGTTTGACCAAATTACGATGCAGGATATTTCCGACAAGGCAAACGTTGGCCGAAGAACCATTTATCTTCATTACTTAGATAAATTCGATCTGTTGGATCAGATCGTGATGGAACATATTAACGAACTGAGAAACATTTGCGAATCCGCATCCGGTATGAGCTTTGCAGATGGAAGTCTCATTTGGTTCGATTATTTCGAGCGCAATTACGATTTTTTTTCAACGATGCTGAAAAGCAAAGAAGTGAATTCCTATCGCACCCGGTTTCTTGAGTATGTAAATGAACGATTAATGCACTGCGTAAACGTATCGAGAGGGGTAAATGAAGGGTTAAACAAGGAAGTATTGATTCATTTTCTTGGAACAGCCATCGTGGGGCTCGTCGAATCGTGGTTTACCGAAGAATTGAAGGAACCGGTCGATGTTGTGGCCAAACAGCTGGGAATATTGTTAGATCGGAATCTTGAATTGGATCAATAACGGAAAGACCTCTGATGTATACTCAGAGGTCTTTCCGTTATTAGCATGATGTTAGTCATTTAGCAAACTAGCGACAGTCAACAACGCAAATTTTGTCCCCGATTTTATTTTAAGCACCATTAATCCCCTAACTTCTTTAGTTTGCTCTGCCCCTGTGTGCTGTATTACATTGCCGATGGAGATAGTGCAACTGGCGGTGTTGCACAGCTTGAACGAGACGTTGCTCTGATCTAGACAATAATGTTGGAATAAAAAAATGACCGTGCGTTTTTCTCGCAAGATCATTTTAAAATTGCACTTTCTGTTCACTTTTAGAGGACGATTACGGGTTCGTCGACCAAAGTCCGGCATGCTTTAATACAACTCGAGAATGAAGTTTCAACTGTGCGACGATTAAGTCCGCCAAGTCTTCCGGCTGCATGACCTTCTCAGGGTTGCCGTCCGTCAGCTTGAGTTCCAATGCCATATCGGTTGCGACCGTGCTTGGAGTCAACGTCGTTACTCGAATGTTTTTCTTTCTAACCTCAAGCATTAAGGACTCGCTTAACCCGATAACAGCGGCTTTGGATGCGGTATACGCGCTCGTGAGAGGAGCCCCTCTTTGACCAGCCGTGGACGCAATATTAATAATATCGCCCGAGTTGCGCTCCATCATTTCCGGCAATACCGCGCGGGTGGTGTAATACACGCCCTTAACGTTGACGTCGATAATATTCGTCCATTCTTCGGGCGTTAACTCCATAAAGCCGCCGAATTTGCTAATTCCGGCATTGTTGACGAGAATGTCAATTCCACCCAGTTCCCCCCGAATGGACTCGACCGCCGCAGTAATGGAAGCAATATCCGCCACGTCGGCTGTTGAAATGGCTATCTTCACACCATACGGCTTGAGTTCTTCCGCTACCTTCTGCAAGTTTTCAAGCGAACGTCCCACAAGACCGACGTGAATGCCCTCTTGCGCAAACGCAATGGCCGTTGCACGCCCGATGCCGCGTCCCGCTCCAGTAATTAATGCTACTTTCCCTACTACTGACTGCATATTTTTTCACTCCTTTAATCTCGATATGTATAGCATGATACAACAATGTTTTAGCACAAACAAGAATCAGACTAGAATCGATGTTCGTCGTGTTGTTGTTTAGTACACTAATAATACATACATGCTGCTTCAGCTCTTACCTTGTTGTGTGAATAGTCGCAATAGAAAACGGCAACTGGTCATTGTCCTCTCCATAGTTGAGGTATTATTTGGTGTGTGTGCTGTGCCGCCACCACAACACCTCCTCTGTGTGACGCCATAAATATTGAGAAAACACTGAGGAAAAAGCTTGAAAGTACAACCGTGTTCCGAAAGAGCGAAATTTCTTAATTAATGAGAATATCCGCAAATGCCTTACTGTATATTTATGCACAAAATGTATAAGCGCAATTAACCTCGTCCAAGACATAAAAAAATAACCCCCGATCCGATGATCGGGGGTTATTTGTATATCATCAATAATTAATTTCCTAATGTTATTAAATTTCAAGTAAGAAGCAAATCGCCTGAATAATTCTTTATCCGTACCTCTATGTGGTATTTCCCTTTCAATCTGTTGCAGCATAACTTGTAAAAATAATTTACAAGACTTGTATTCCATAGGTGGTAGATTGAGATAAAAATCATCACGACTATTATTTCGGCAATAATCAGCTTGGTTGTGAATTGCAAATGTGTTCCATTTAATGTGGTAATCTCGTCTATTTCTAAATCATCTGCCCTGATATTGTCACGATAGAAATTGGATTTCTTTAAAATAGATTGCCTCCAAAAAACATAAGCATATGCATATGGACAAATCTCGGGACAATTTGGTTCTGATCTATTTCTCCTTTTAAAACAGTATCAATTAAGATTGTAACCTCTCTGTGTTGTTCGGTATAATCCCGGTTCTTAATAATACCAACCACTATGTAAAAAGATTTCCCAATCATATCTTCTGGAGAGATAACAGACATCTTAGCGTTTAATTGAGGTAGCAATGGATTTAAGAATGTTAAACAAATTGCTATCACTATACTTATTCCAGTTCTTCTCATAACTGCACTCCGATCTAAACTGCCTGTTTGTCTAATTAATTACAAACGTCATTACCTTCCTTTTCTAACCATTGTAGACCTAATAGCTATTTCATCTTTAATACCGGAACTTGACGAAAATCCACTTCCATCGACATTTTTTATATGTAACCAATTATAAGCTTGCGAAATTCTTATTGTCTTTCCATCATTCAAAATAATTTTAATTACTGTCGGATATTTAATTCTGCTGAGCCATGGACAGGTTTTGAAGAGTTTATTCTATCGATTAAATTAATAATAATTTTTCTCTCTTGTTCATTAGTCATTTCACACATTGGAGAATCCGGTGATCCTGGGAAGTTCCTAACAACCTGCATTGATACAACATCTTCGACCTGTAGAATTGTTTTGGCGGTGACTTCCAACCTGTCAGGATTGTGAGAGACAAGATGACTGTAAGTGTGATTCGAATATTCTTCATTAAAAATCCTCCAATATCTGCGTTTCCTGCTTCATACCGTGGAATTCCGTGACGCGGCAATGACGGAGCGCGTGCTCGAGCGGATGATTTTTGTCGCCAAGACGCTGGCGGCTACCGCTTATGACGTGGTTGCCGATCCGGCGCTTCTCGCACGGATTCGCGAGGAATTCGAGCACAGAACGCGGAAATAACCGCTCGATTCTGAACATACTTTCAATAAAGGCTTCTCTTCACCTGTGCATTGGTGAAGGAAGCCTTTTTGCTTGTAGCATAGATATGGCGGATTAGCTCACTTAACCCTCATCACGTATGAATCTCTATATTCTTGCGGTGAGCAGCCTGTTGAGCTTTTGAAGAACCTTGTAAAGGAGGTAGCTGATTCATAACCTACTTGTCTGGCAATCTCATGTATTTTAATGTTTTCATTCACTAACAATTCTTTGGCTCTTTGAATTCTGGCTGCATCAATGAATTCCGTTAAGTTTTTTTTCGTTTCTTGCTTAAATATTCTTGATAAATAAGATGGGTTTAAATACACTTGCTCAGATAATCTAACAAGAGACAAATCCTCACCGAGATGTGAAATTATAAAATTTTGAATAAACGAGATTACATTATCAGCCCTTCTTTTTTGCTCTAGCTTTTGAAGTTCAAAAACACATACGGAAAGCTTTCTTATATAAGTAACAGCATCGCCCCAACTACAAAAATTAACCGTATTAACAAACCGGATTTCACCTATTTTGCTGATAACCTTGTCACGCAATCCCCAACGATTCATATACGACAGCAAGCACATCGAAATAGAGCAATACACTTGCTGGGCAACCAAATTATTTTTATTTTTTATCAAGCTTAAAGGCTGCAAAACTTGCTCCAGCTCTTCAAAATACTTATCCTTTAACCCCGATTCTAAATATTGCTCTATGAAAGTAAACAAATTTGTAGTTGTAAGTGACAGTAATTTTTGCTCTGCTTCAAATTCCTCATCACTAGAGCATTCCGCTTTATTCTCCGCTTCAACAGTAGAGGGCACTTCATTATCTACTAATAATACCGTATTCTCTGTTCCAATTCGGTAATTCAAAAGGGAATGCAAGGCATGATATTGTTGCGAGATATCGTTCCATGTCGCCGGCTTACTGCCAACGGCAAAGCTGATAGAATGATTGAGCTTATCCTGACAGCTTTGCTGGACGGACTCAAGCATTCCCTTTATATAGTGCAAAGTATGAACATAATCCTCCGTTGCCGGACTTACATTTTCCTTTGGTTGTATCAGTATCGTAAATCTGAAATGATCGTCTAAAATGATAACGCATTTCAAATTTGAGGTAAGATATCGCTTTATCATTTGTCGAACAGAGTAAATTTGCTGTATTTTCTCTAAATAGTTATTGTCTTGGAGTGATAGATCATCTAATTTACCTACAACAAGGATAACCGGGGCTTCATCCGTAATGGGCAGAGAAAGCTGGTCAAATTGCTCCTTCGTTGCCTTTACCATGGAGCTCCCCTTTAATAAGTTAAGCAGATAACCTTCCTGAAACAGTTCCAATGCTATGTGAATTTTCTCTTTGGCTTCTCTGATGAGATCACCGGTTTTAATTTCCTTACGGATTTTGAACACCGTCTCCTCAACAGCTTGTATGACCTTTTCAATATCTTCCAGTTTCAGAATATAGCTTACATCGGGATGCTGGATCGCTTTATAGATATAGCTAAACTCGCTGTGACCCGTTAAAAAGATGATTTTGCATTGCGGCCACTGCTTAAATATTTCATCCATCAGTTGCAGCCCGTTAATATTAGGCATATCGATATCCGTTAACACAATATCCATACGGGTGCGATGCAGCCACTCTATCGCTTCTTCACCGCTATATGCCTTATACACATCAAGCGATAAGTGGTCCATCCCTCTAAATACCTCAAATAAATGATTAACTATAATTTCCTCGTTATCTACAATCAAAAGTCTTAACATGGCTACTCCCTCAGCTTAGCATTAATTTGCAATCTGACTAATAATCCGCCCAGTTCACTTCTTGCTACCTGCAGCCCATGCTCCTCTCCATAGATCAGTTGCAATCTTCGATGAATATTGTTCAGCCCAGACGATTCGCTGCTGTGTGCTTCCATGAATTGTTTTTCTAGATCTAGCAATTTTTCATCGGTTAATTGCTTTCCATTATCCTCGACAAAAATCGATAGCTTATCATCTATCGTTTGAAAATAAACCCGAATGGTGACGGGACCTTTTGAATGCTCTACCGCATATTTAAAAGCATTTTCGATAATTGGCTGCACGATTAATCTAGGGACGCTGATTTCCTTAAAGGAAGGCGGACAGTCTTCAAATTCAATCGTCAGCTTGCTTGGATAACGCATTAACTGAATATCAGCATAGGTTCGTGCATGCTCAATTTCCTCATACAAAGAAATAAAGTCGGAATCATTTTTCGTAATAAACTGAAAATACTCCCCTAATAGCTTGGTGAAAGGAATCAAATTCTCATCCTTTACTTTCGCCATCATGTTCATTAAGAAAAAGCTATTGTATAAGAAGTGGGGGCTGATTTGAGATTGAAGATGCTTTAACTCGGCTTTTTGTTCAAGAATTTTGTGTTTATACACTTGATCAATGAGATTCGAGACGTTTTGAACCATGGAATTAAAGCCCTTGTTTAAGTAATCAAATTCATTGTTGTGATTCACTTCCACTTTGACATTGAAATTACCCTTCTCAACACTGCGGAACGATTTCACAAGCTCCTTCATCGGACGTTGAATTAACTGGTAGGTGTAAGCATAGATAAACGTGACAAGGATGAGTACTACGCCTGTAAACACCCATAGCCACACGTAAAATCCTTTTGTCGGAACCAGTACAGCATCTTTAGGTATGAATCGAAACAGCACCATATTTAAGTATTCGGATTTCTCCGCGATAATGAACGTGTCGCCATGACTAACCACTTCGCCAACTTTGAATTCGCTTTCATTTCTTGCGAACGAATGAACGACATCGTCGAACATGTGATCCTCGTCGCTATATATCGTTAACCCGTTTGTTAGATCCAGCAAAATCGACCGACTGTCGGGATAAGTATCGAACTGCTTTAATGCTTCCCGGAATACTTCCGTATTTAATTCGATTTCGATCATAAACAAAGGGCTTAACCCCATGTTGCCCGATAGAAATGTACTGAGATGAAGGTTCCCATTATACATTAATAATTGGGCGCCCTTCATCCCTTCCGGAATTCTTAATGCTTCAAATTTGTCCCTATTCAAAGCGCCCACTGATTTCTTGGAGGAAATGGTCTTTTGTATAGGGTAGATATGAGCGCTAACATTTGAAATATAAGCATTACTATTTTGTATGGATACCAGGCGATGATGCAGCTTTCTCATACTCTCCATCTTTTCGTAATCGTCCATAATCGTATATCGTATCGCAAGCTTATTTAAATCCTCGTCATTTAAAACATCATATTGCAATATTTTTATTCGATCAATTTCTGCCTCCAGCCCCTCTAAATAAAAGGTGACCTGAGCCGTCGTTGATTTGTAAATCTCATCTTTAACCGTCTTTAAGCTCCAGTTGTACATATAAATACCTAAAGCGACAATGACCAAGATTGCGGCTAAAAATGTAGCCATTAATCTAACAAAAATGCTAGATTTAATTGCCACCCCCTCCTTTTTTTTCTTTTCCTACATATTAACAAAAAATCATAGCACAAAACATGACTATTTGTTTTATCGCTAGCGGCCTCTTGGACGGCTGATCGCCATCAGCCCTTAACACTGCCTAGAACCATACCCTTTACAAAATATTTCTGTAAAAAAGGATACGCGCAAATAATGGGCAGAGCACCTAAAAAGATTTGTGCGGACTTTAATGTTTTATCGGAAATTTTGGCCATTACTTTCGCCTCTTCAGGCGTTAATGTCGTAAATGATTTTTGCACTACAACCGTTTGCATATAGCTTTGCAGCGGATAATTACTTGGGTTATTCATATAAATCAGCCCATCAAACCAGCTATTCCAATGACCGACCAATGAAAACAATAAAATCGTGGCAATAGCCGGCATGGATATCGGAATATAAATGCTCCATAATGTTCTCCAATGTCCAGCTCCATCCATAAATGCAGATTCACTTAATTCCTTTGGCGTTTGTCTAAAGAAATTCAAAAGGACGATGACACTAAATACAGGTACAGCGCCAGGTAAAATTAATGCCCAAACCGAATCGATAAGCCCTAATTCCTTCACCAGCATGTAGGTTGGGATTAAACCGGCACCAAAAATCATCGTAATGAAAAAAGCCCATGCGTAGAAGGCTCGCAGACTAAAGTCTTTCTTTTCCTTGGATAATGGGTAGGCAATCGTCGTGGCTAACAATACATTAATTGCTCCGCCAAGAGCGATGCGCTGCAAGGAGATAAGCATGGAGTCCCAGAATGCTTTGCGCTGCGCAACAAATTCATAAGAGGTTAAGGAAAACTCTTTCGGCCAAAAGGTTACCGTACCGGTAGCTGCAATCGCACTTGATGATAAGGATATCGCTAAAATATGAATCATCGGAAGCACGCAAACCGCGGCAACCAAAATGAGAAAAATATTGTTCATCATTATAAACCAATCCAGCCTTTTTTTGATTCGCACTCCCATACCTCCTAAAAGATTCGATAATCCGCAAATTTATAAGCAAAATAATAGGATGTTGAAACAAGTATCAACGCAATGACGGATTTAAACAGACCAACTGCCGTAGCTACACCAAACTGCGCATCTAATAGTCCTATCCGATAGACAAACGTATCCAGTATATCTCCACTCTCATAGACCATCGGGCTGTACATATTAAAGATTTGATCAAAGCCCGCGTTCAGAAGATTCCCTAAGCTCAAGACCATCAATAATACGATGACCATCTGAATGCCGGGTAAACTAATGTGTATCGTCTGCTTCCAACGGTTCGCTCCATCCATTTGAGCCGCCTCGTACAGATTCGGGTTAATCCCGGTTAGCGCCGCAAGATAAATAATCGTTCCATAACCAAAATCCTTCCACGTATCGGTTAGGATCATCGTATACGGGAACCACTTATTGTCACCCAAAAAGAAGATAGAATTCAAGCCAAGCTTATTTAAAAGGGTATTAACAAGTCCGTTTGTAGGTGACAGGATATCGATAAAGATGCCGCCTAATACGACCCATGAGAGGAAGTGCGGCAAGTAGATCGCGGTTTGAATGCTGCGTTTCAATAGGACATGCTTCATTTCGTTTAACAGCAAAGCAATTACGATGGGAACAACCAAGCCCAATATGACCTTTAAAGAAGCAATATAAAACGTATTCCACAAAATATTGTCGAAATTAGGCAGGCTCATCACATATTTAAAGTTCTTAAAACCAACCCATTGTTGGTCGCCAAAGAGCCTTTTAGCTGGAATAAAGCGCTGAAACGCTATAATAATGCCAGCCATAGGAACATAACTAAATAAGATGATGAATATAAAGCCCGGTAAAATCATGAGATTTAACGGCAATTCTCTCTTTAACTTTTTGATATTCAGTTCAATCACCTTCTCCTATGGATTAAGAAAATGGAAAGCAAGGATGCTCCTTGCTTTCCATAACGTGTTATTTGGTTGTGGCATACCACTCATTGACTTCCTTCGTGATGTCTGTTCCACCAACTTTATACCAGTTGTCCACGAATTTATCAAAATCATCCAAAGGCGCTGCACCCATAATAATTTTGACGAATGTTTCTTTTTCCAAGGCCTCTAATGTAGATTTTCTTTCAGCCATCGTTTCTGTCGGAGGACCGGCAAACTTCTCATACATGAATCGTTCATTATCCATATAATTGACACCATGCCTGTAAACCCCTTCTGCTCCGTAGATCTTAGGCCAGCCCCATTGAGAAGCATCCCCTTCTTCGAATGCCTTAATATTGCGATAAATCGCTAATGCTTCACCCGTTAAGCTGTCAAAACTATTATTTTTTCTAGCCTCTTCGATTTCCTGGAAAGCTCGAATGTTTTTAAATGCTGACGCCGGCTGTACAGGGGAGTACTTCCACACCCCTACACTATCATTGGCTGCCGGCATGTAATAGTAGTCAAAATCTCCTGTTTTGCCCCAGTTAAGCTCCACATGCAAATTGAACATTTTGATAAGCCCCTCGGGATTAGAGAATCCCTTTCTTACTACCCAATAGCTGTCGGCTTGGAATCTTTGCGGAGAAAGGGCTGGTTTACCGTCTACCGAAACAAGGGAATAACCTACCCAGTTCGCATTTGGATCATTTTGATAATTGCTGATTAACGGATACATGGGATTCCATTGTGCGCCAAAATCGATGCCAATTTTACCAGCGGCAATACTTTCAGCTACTTTACCACCATCTTTAACACCGAACTCTTTATCCAGCTGACCAGCCTTATACATCTCAGACAGCGCTTTCAAGGATTCCTTAACTTCAGGGAGCGTACTACCCCAAACTAAATTTCCCGAGCCGTCATCAATCCACATATTCGGATACGCATGGTAGCCCGCAAAAAATCCTTCCAAGCCCATGGCACCGCCGTACAAATCCTTTGTTAAGGCTAAGCCATACGTGTCATTTACCTTGTTCCCGTCCGGATCCTGGGTTGTAAACGCTTCCGATATTTTCAATACATCCTGCAAGGAAGTTGGCTCAGGAAGGTTTAATTTGTCTAACCAATCCTTACGAATCCATAAGTAAACACCGTCACCGTAAACGTCTGCCTTGCCGATCCCCATAATCTTTCCATTAACTTCGGCAGAATTAAGCACCGCTGGTCCTTGTTCAGCATATAGCTCCTTTAGATCATCCGATGCATACTGCTCCCAATATGGCGTTAAATCCTCGATTAAATCCGCTTCGGCTAGCTGCTTCATTTGCGCAGGCGTTACACGAAGCATATCTGGCAAGTCGCCAGACGTAAGCGTAACGTTCATTTTTTGGGTATAAGCATCACCGGTGCTAACTGTCCAGTCATACACAACATTAATGCCCAGCTTCTCGGAAAACGCTTTCAACCATCTGTTGTTTTCAATCGTTTCTCCAGGAGTTTTAGGTATGATATTATCTTGCGTGTCATTGTCAACATCACGAGTAAAGCGAATCGTAAGCGGCGTTTCATACTTGCCGAACGGATCAGCATCTCCGGAAACCGCTTCCTTCGGTTCATTGTTGCCCGTACTACTGTTGTTTGCAGGACTTTGAGTTGGAGTATTCGTTTGTTTCTCGGGTGAATTGGAACTGCATGCTGAAATAAAGCCAGTTGTAAGCATCAGCGATATCAGAAGAAGTATTGCTTTTGAAGACGGTTGATTATTCTTCACCTTAAAACCCCTCTCATATAGTGTGAATACTAAACACATTTAAAATTCTATTTTATTTTTTACTAATCGTATATCTTCAATTTGTTACTTCATTATCATCTCTTTACTCCTTGCCATTAACCTATGCTTTCACTTTTTTAGATCGTTATCATTTTTTTACCATTTCGTCTAACGCACGCATGCCCGTTTCAAGTGTGCGAATAATACGCTCCCTATCTCATGCATATCCCTGCCACGTTCCTCCACTTACCATGCCTGGTTTCGAAAGATGGGGTAGGCGCTAGTAGTCTAGCGTTTCCACATGCATACATAGGTAAATAGAACAAATAAGACCCTGTGAGGCCTTGCAGAGTCTTATTCCTTGGTTAAGCCCGCTTCTGCGAGGCTTGTTCAACTATCCAAAAATGCAATAAGACCCCGTGCAGAATAAGTAATAGTTGAAAAATAAACAACCAAGGCATTGTTTTTCACATAATTATTGAACGTTGTTATTCCATTTATTGAATAATTTTGTTTCTTTATCGCTTCTTTCACAGCCTTTGTCGAATCAAAAATATATACGTAAATGGCATCTTCGTCATTTTAAACTCAGCAGCAGTCTTTGATGTAAGTCTAGACTGCAGCCGTACACTATTCGTCACTCAAAATTCTCGATCACTCATCAAGGTCTTCAAGCGCTGGAACTCATGTGACTGATGTGTGTACTCGTAGTAGAAACCTCGGCTGACGGAATCTGCGATGGTCGGTGCATCTTTTGGGCCATTCTTTGACGGGCTATTATCCCGGTTTTCTTTATTTCTCTTCGTCGTTTGTGCGACGTGTATGTCTTTCGCCATATCGATCCCTATTACAAGATGCGAGGTAGTAGTTTGTTCAACCCGTTGATTTTGTGCGTCTATTTCCTTAAACTTCATAGTAAGAGCTCCTCCCTGATGTGTTCTCGACAAACCCATCATACCGAGGAGCTCCTTTTTTTACAAAGCTCATTTCTTAAGCTCTACAGGATTGTTTAGCTCAATGGCTTTGATGCAGAAAACAATTCATTTTCGTTTTCCAAATATCGTAATGTTCTTTCAATATCGACTTCATCGTAGCTTCTTACAATTATCATATGTTGGATAAACAAGCCTGGTGGATCTAAATCATTTCGGGAGAGGTTGTTTTTTAGCCTTTCTGGCGTATATAAAATACTCCATCGTTCGCTTCCATCCTCAAAAGTCATCGTGACCTCTACCCAATTCCACTCCTCTGAGGAACCGTTTGGGTCATCATCAAATTTCCAATTCAATAATTTCATTAAATCCTCCGACGTACAAATATGTAGCAGTGTTGTGCTATCGTTTCCCGATCAGTTCAATGACTTTTTCTTATTTGAGATTATTATTTGCTATTCATTTTTAGACAAAACACCAGTCAGCAACCAATCGCTGCTGTTTTTTTCAATCCGTCTTGTCCTCTCTTCATATCAGTCTATGAACGGGGCGGGAAGGGTGCCATAAAGTAAGGATGACTAACTCAAGTAACGATTTCGGATGACCCCCATGTGATGAAGCTCGTGTCCTGCGATGCCGTAAGCGAGGGCGCGCGCCGTAATGCTTACGCTGTTGGCTGTGCCCTTGCGGGACCACGCCTCCGTCGGCAACCCGCGCAACAGTGTGATCGTCGATTGCCGTACGGCCCGGTAGTCTTCGGCCAATTGCGCGGTTGTCCAGCTTTCGAAAGGAGGAATGAACAATTCCTGGTCAAAACCGGGCAGAGGCGTCTGATCCCCTCTTGCAAATCGGAGCAGGCGGTAGGTCATGACGCGTTCACTGTCTGCGATGTGGCCCACGACTTCTTTCAGAGTCCATTTTCCTTCCGCATACCGATAGGTGCTCTGGCTTTCGGTCAACGATGCCAGCAGCTCGGTCATTTGCTTTTCCTGGGCGAGCAGAATGTCGATGATGTTGCCTTCCGGCACCAACCGGATATACTCGCCGGCGCCCCCGGCGTATTCTTCTTCAGACGGTCTTTGGTTCATGCGTAATCACCTTTCTATGAAGATATAGAAAACTAAAATGCTCTTTCCAAAGCTCTACCGTGATTTTTTTTGCGAAATTCGTATCTTCGGCATGTCAAATGAATTCGCGAAAGAATAGAACTTTCCTTCCAACAATTGAGAGAAGGCAACCACTTAGTTGGATGGCCGCCACGCTAAACTACCCGTTAGCTTAATAAATCGTGTATTTTTCGGGGATCACGGGGCTATATAGAAGTTCTTTTCCTTATACGGCTTTGTATAGAAGTTCTTGTCTTGAGCTGAAGACAAGAACTTCTATATTAATAAAAAAGCCGCTGTTTATGCGACTTTGATTGTATAGATGTAGTTGTGGTCCGACAATAGAAGAAGATAATAATGCGCTTCTTTATATATATGGTGTATAACACACACTATATAAAAAGCCATCATTCTTTTGAATGATGGCTTTACCACTTGCCTAAATCCCAATAGTATCTAACTAGACCAACACTTTAATCTTAACGAGCTTCTGAACACCATTGAACGTAATCGTTACGTAGGCAACACCTGGGGACAACGCCCGTACTTCCCCATCAGTATCTACGCTTGCAACGGCAGGGTTAGAGGAGCTATAGTCAGCCCGATTCGAGACATCTTCCCAGTCTCCGTCGCTGTATTCCGCATATACCAGCATGTCTCGCGAATCCCCTACCGATAGCTTCCATTTATTGCCGAAGGTGTATAGCTTCTTCACGTAACCCCCGGGAACCGCTACGTTCACCGCCAGCGCAGCTGCTGCTCCCTCAAAGGAAGCGTTGATAACCGCCGAGCCCATTGAAATTCCTATAACCTCATTCGATGCCGAAGTCAGGGCTGCAACAGAAGAGTTGGAAGAGGTTAGAATAGCTTCGGCAGTGACATTCTTCTCCGTTCCGTCACTATATTCCGCATACAGCTGGAAAGTCTTCTTCACGCCGATCTCGGTATGAAGCTCACTTGGGGTGAAGTACAAGAGCTCTACTGTAGGAGCAGCATTCGCTACTATTACAGCTACCGTCACTTGCTTCCCTCCAAAGGACGCGGTAATCTGGGCGCTCCCTGCTGCAATGCCCTTCACGAGTCCGCCCGGAATTACCGTTGCAACCGCAGGATCTGATGATACATACCCGCTGTCTTCCGTTACCGCCTTCGTCTGACCACCGGTATTTTCCGCAGTTATATCAAGCTGCTGCTCCTCGCCAACCAGCAGGTTCAGCTCTGCAGGGGAGGCTGTCAGTGATACTATTGAAGGTTCTCCCTCGGACAGCTTGGACACGCTAGAATCCGACCAGAACCACCAGCTGTTATTCAGCCATCTCGCCCCGCCTGATGGAACTTCCACTTCGGCCCTAGCTCCTCCCGCCGCATCAGCGCGGTTAAGGTAGTAATGGGTTGAACCTGCCTCCGTTAGACTATAGACCACATCTCCCGAAGGGGACAGCGCCTGAAGTTTATACCCAGCTCTGCCCGAACCAATCTTCTCCTCTTCCCCTGCAGGCGAGCGCAGCCACAGCGTTACTTGCTGTTCTTCATCTAATCGCGGAAATGCTGCCCATCCCCCTACGGTAGCAAGATTCTGCTGGTGAAGAACATTCGCATAGGAACTTACGATATCTAAATAAGGGCCGGATAACGGAATGGATTCCGTATCGGTTATTAATAAAATGACAGGTTCAGGATTGTAGTTAAGATAGAGAATTGAATGGCCTTCGGCCTCTATGTTATTGTTATCTATCTCCATCTCGCTTGGATATTCTGGCGCTTCCGTCAAGGCGGTGCTTATACCATCCTTATAACTGAACAATTGCTCCACATAGGAATATAGAACAGTACCATCATCCAGAATCTCAGCCTCACCAAGCGGAGAATAATGATTGATCGGGTTAACAATTGTCTCCACCGTATTGCCGTGGCGTAAGCGCAGTCCGTTCGTCCCTGGCTCATCAAGTGAACCGTTTGTTCCAGAGCTGTCATAATAGGCTACATAAGGACCGTTGACAGTCCAATAATAAGCTTGCAGGCTCTGAAGCGTACCGTTTCGATATTCCTTCGATTCCCCATTCACTCCCGACAGGTGAAAAATAGCCCCCTCCTCCGTAAGCGCTGCCTTATCCGGCTTCGTTGTAATACCTGTTGCAATCTCTAATGATGCGCTCCCATCCAATTGTTCAATCAGCACCTTCTGACTTTGCTCCTTGTAGACCAGTGCCTTCTCCGCGTTGAAATCGAGCAGTTGCCCGTCGGTCTGGTAGACCTCAATCAGGTTGGCTGGAGGAGCACCCGCATCCGCGTAAGTCATCGCTGGAAGCATTAAACTTGCCGTGAGACATAGGGAAAGCCACGCCTTGTTTCGCCATAATTTCATAAAAGTTTCCCCTCCTTTGCGAAAGATCGCCGCAACGTTATATGACGCCCATAATGTATCACAGGAGGTTTAAAAAGAGCTATGAGTACATTCGCCTGATTAAGTGGAGAATACGATGCACTTTTTTTTCAGTCTACATTTCCTTCTGGTTCCAATTAACCAAAAAACAAAGCTCCCGTTGGAGCTTGATAAATCGTGTATTCGAGGAACAGGTCTGTATACAAGTTCTTGTCCTAATACGGCTTTGTATAGAAGGTCTTGTCATGAGCTCATGACAAGACCTTCTATACAGAAAATAAAAAAGCCGCAGTTTATGCGACTTCCGTTGTATAGATATTCTTGTCGTCCGACAATTGTCTGTCGATATGGATTAATCACAGAGCATTAAAGTTAGTTCGTTCTTTCATGGTAGTTGAATGTTCCAATCTATATACGGCTCCCATAAATTAACATTGTGCAGCTCGTCAATGAGATTTAATTCCTCGTATCCTCAATCCCAATCGTTGACACTGTAAGAAGATTACCCGTTTCAGCATCAAAAACAGTAACTTGCACAGCCTTTGAGAAGTTTCCACCCCGTGTCTTAATACCTTTAGGAAAATCAACCTTTATCATCCAAACCATACGTTCATTTTCAATAATAGTGCCAGGGTTCTCTCCTCTTAATTCCTTACGACAATATTGTGCATATGTCATTAAAGTAGTAGACAGCACTTTAGAGCCTTTTTCCATCCTTGTCATCTTAATGATGTTATTTTCTGTTTTAAACTTTGTTTTAGCTAAATGGGAATTTGCCTTATAGATCTGGCCTATTGGATTTATTCTTTTTTCTAAATACTCGTTTTCAACAATTTGATCAGGTGGTTGCATTTGCTTCGCATTAATCTCCAGTGGTGAAATAAGATCGGTAAAAAGAGCTAACAACGAAACAAAATAAAGGAATCTGCCATACTTATTCGACTTCATCATTTACTCACCTTCCAAGGAATACTAACTTGTGTTTGAGTTTTACATTAGAATTCCATTTCTGGCATTGAATCATTCTGCCGATTGATAAGTAAGGGCTGCCTTATTATCGGCAGCCTGATCACGGGTGTTTGTTATGGAACTAACGTCCCCGTTAGGTTCCGCCCATGGCATCCAGCTCATCAATAAAGATGACGCATGGTTTGTTTTCCCTTGCTTTCTGGAACACATCATGCAGGTTATGTTCGCTTTGTCCGACATACATCCCTAGGATCGCCTGCAGCTCGGAACCGCTGTCATAGCTGCTTCAGCCTTGAATACTGGGAGTTCATTGTCAAGAAAAAAGGACGTTGCTGCGAATCACGCAACAGCGTCCCAAGATTGTAAGCTAGAGGCGATCACCAGCCCCTAAACGATAGGAGCCGTACGATCGGTTTTTTCTACCAGCTGTGCTTTTATTCTTTTATCGACCGTCCGGCGGTTATTCTGTACTAAATCCATCGTCAGAAGCGCCTACCACAAGGAACGCATCAATAGAAGTGTAGGTACCCGAAGATTGCCCATTCTTCTCCCCGGCGTTCACCACTTTGATCGTATGCTTGCCGAACTCCAGAATGTCCGATTCAAAAATGGCAGTTCTGTATTTATATTTGCTGCTATATAGATCGATTGGCGCGTCTGTTACGAGTTGTCCGTCGATATAAATATTTACTTTGCCTCGATTCGGCCCCATTTCACCTAACACCTTGATCTTGTTGTTCTCAAATGTATATTCCACATAGTTGCCTGATACGTTTGTATATTTGGCACTCACACCGGAATATTTCCTGCTAATTGAAGTATTCCATACCCCTTCAAAAACAACGCCAGGATAATATTCCTGAATAATGGTTACCGGTTCTAGCATCGCTTCTTCTTTCGTTGCCTTGGTCACAATCAGTGCATCGACAGAGATCGAAGAATAAAGTTCAGGACTCGTATTGACAATCCGAAGCACATGCAGACCATTCGACAGCTCGCCTGAATCATAGACGGGAACTTGATTCTTTTGCTCTCCCTTATAGCTGATTGTTTGGGCTGTCCCTGGCTGATGATCTATGGTAATCGTTGCTTCGCCGCCAGTATATGGAGACAACTGAGCTAGCAGCTGCAATCGGGTTCCTGTAAACGAGATGTCGACGTAATCCCCCTTACTGCCTGACATCACTGCGAGTCCTCCGGAATAACCGGCCGATTCATATGTTCTCCAGTCCCCGTAGTATATAGCTCCTAGATCGTTTTCTTGCATGGTTACTGTGAACGTCTCAGGAGCATCGGTTACAATGAAGGAATCTACATTCACGGAAGCGGCGTACGATTTCCCATCCCGATTGCCTGTCCATTCAATTCGGATCGTATGGACGCCATACGGCATCGTTTGCTTGAAGACGGATTGCTTGGGCAAGAAGGTGCTGTTGTATAAAGAAGGCGAAGCTTCTTTCTTGCCGTCGATATATACATCGGCAATTCCCTGGTCACTGTCCTTAAAGGCAATCCATTCAATCTGGTTGCCTGTGAACGAAAATTCAACGTGACCTGCCTCGTTCAGTTGTTTCGCTGTTCCGCCTGAATACTCCGGTTTAGATCCCACTGACCAAGCGCCGGTATAGATAAGTGCAGCGTTCGAATCCTCGTAAGTACCTGCTTCCTTGTCCCGATAATTTTGGGTTTTGATGAGTGTATAATTGCCTGCGCCTGCAAAAGCATAAACATCAATATAATAGTAGCCCGCTTCAGTTGCCTCATAGGAAATGGTTTCCGTCGAGCTGTTAATCTTCTCTGAAGAAGTGACCATTCCTGCAACCGCCGAAACCGAGGCAGCCGTTGAATCATAAAGGTATAAATCGAAATCCGTTCCTGCATTTCCGGTTAGCGAGACATCCAATGTTTCGCCTGCACGCAGATAAACGTAGTATACATTATCCCGCTTATCTTTTGCCGAATCCAGGATACCTTTAACGCTTGCCCCATGGATAGGTTTACCCGGAATATCATTCGTGTTTAACGCTTTATAAGCATCCACCATTTTACCGGTAACGGTTTTATCTGCTAAAGCATTAAATGGTTTACCTCCAAGGATGATTCTTTCTTTCACATCTTCAGCATTTTCCCCAGGATCTTGACTGAAGAGTAAGGCAGCAGCTCCAGAGGCGAATGGAGCAGCAAAAGAGGTACCCCCACTGTGAGCATAATCAACCGTAGGAATTTCCAGGTTCATGACTGTGATCGAAGGGTCATTGGATTCAAAATCCGCATATATACCCGTATCCATCAGATCGTACGCTTGCCCGTCATATAAGGACCCGGGCACTCCACTAGCTGCAATCCAAGATTCATCATCACTATTTTCTGCCCTTACGAATTCCAAATGTAACATATCATTCATAAACGAAGAGTTTATTATTCCGCCTAACGCCATCGGTCCGCTTAAAAGCAGATTGCCCCCACCGTTTAAATAGCCCGTCAGATTTTGCTGATCGGTTTCGGATAAATTTGTTGATTGATAAATTTTAGTCCCATCCTCAATAATGGCTCCCGTTGCGTTGCCAGTAAACCAGATCACAACATCATACGATTTTAACGTATCAAGTGAAGGGCCGTCTTCTCCAGGAAGCAATGTCAAAGTTTCATACGTAGATCCGGTAGAATCAAGCAATGTTTGATAAGTTAGCAAGGAATTGATTCTGTCTGGCATTTCGCTCTCGTCATCCTGCACAAGAAGAATCTTAGGACTTAAGCCGCTCGATGGCTTTAGATACTGAAGTGCTTTCTTGAATGACTCAAGCCTTTTAAGATCATCGTTAATAAATTCGAAACCGATGTTATTTACAATAGCCTTATACGTGCCATTATTGATCTGCGCTCCTAACCCAATATTCCGAGCAGGAACCGTACTTAGTATATTCGAACCTGGTGCAGCCACGTCTACGGTGTTTTTTCCGTAATTTGAAAACCAAGCCAGCGCATTATCAAAACTTATTGCTGCAATGGAAAGAATATTATCGCTGTCATAAGCAGCCGGATATACCGGACTAACATCTAAGTCTCGAACTTCGTTGGACGTGCCATTTTGTAAATCGTTGCCGGCTGCCGCAACAAACAACAGGGAAGATCCTTCAATGGCCTCTTCCAACGCCAAGCTTGGTATTGGGGTAACCCAGCTAAGATTGGCAACTTGTGCTCCCACTTGCTCCGCATATTGAATCGCCTTAATGATATCCGAAATATATCCTGTTCCATCGGGTCCGATCACTTTCAACGGCAAAACCTTTACATTCGGCGCCGTTCCTGCAATCCCAATACCATTATTTGCGGATGCGGCAAGGATTCCCGCGACTTGTGTGCCATGAATGTCACCGTCCCCTGCATCAAAAAGCGAGTTATCCTTATTGTAAAAATCCCATCCGTGCACATCGTCAACAAAACCATTGCGATCATCGTCGATTCCATTATTTGGCGTTTCCCCTTTGTTCAGCCAAATACTACTTGTCAAATCGGGGTGGGAAATATCAATCCCGGTATCAAGGACGGCAACGAGAACGTTATCGCTTCCCTGGGTAATCTCCCACGCCTCTGGCGCATTGATATCCGTATCAACGGTTCCATACAATTTTATATCTCCATCAATGACAGCCGGTTGTCCTTCGTTATGCAATCCCCATTGTTCGCTAAATCTTGGATCGTTCGGAAGAGAGGCGATTTGAACCTTGTAATCCGGCTCTGCATAAAGCACGTTTGGATCTTGCTTTAAAGCTGCAATTGCCTTTTCCAAATCCGCTGTTGGAGAGATCTTCATCACTCCCAGACCGGAGTTGGTCAATTCCCACGATTGTTCCAACGATTGTGCTGCAGCAAGCTTCGATCGAATCTGTTCTATGCTTGCCCCGTTTATATATTTAACGATAATCCGTTGCTCGCTATCTGCAACAGATTCACTATCCTCTTTACGGAATGCCGTTTCTGACGGTTGCTCGTATTGTTTCTGTTCTGCTGTAGGCTCATTTCCATCCTCCGGAGTGATCGATTGCGATTGATCCTCTGCTCGTTGTTCTGCCGGCCATTGACTTTTTCTTGACTCTGCGTGAGCAGTTAGTTGAGCGGCAAACAGACTGAGCAGTAATGATATAGAAAGAATCGCAACCAACGAATTTCTTCCTCGTTTTCTATTCAAGTTTTTCGCTCCTTCTGTAACCCAAAATGGATGCTTGTAAGCCGCCTAAGGCCGGTATCCACTCGAGCTTGTAGTCTCAGCTCCATACCGACCTTCGGCTGCTCAATCAGACATGTTACTTATTAATCAGATTGGCGGAGGCAAGCAATTCCAGCAGAACCTTTGCTGCTTCTGCCCGAGTCGTTGAATCGTTCGGGCGGAAATAGAACTCGCCGTTTACTTCAGAACCGTTCATCAATCCCGCCTTCGTTACGGCTTCAATGCTTGCTTGGGCGAAGCCTCCGAATTGTTCGGCATCCCCATACAACTTGCCAGCTGCGTTGTCTGCCGCTCCTAGATTATTACGGAGTTCAAGTGCTCTAACGAGCATCACTGCCAGCTCTTGGCGGCTGATTTCGTCATTAGGTCTGAACTCGCCATTCGATCCTGTAATAAGTCCTGCTGCATATGCTGTTGCTACATCTTCCGCAAACCAATCGCCTTTGCTCACATCGCCGAATGGGGCATCCGCAGCTTGCTTGGACAAGCCCAATGCATTAACCAACATGGTTGCAAATTGCGCGCGGGTCACGTTGCTTTTCGGCGAGAACGTGGACTCTGACGTTCCATTCAGGATGAATTTGTTCGCAAGTAATTGAATCTGGGTTTTCGCCCAAGAAGTGTCAATGTCGCTAAACGTAACATCCCGATTCGCTGCAACATAGGTTCCGAATCCGGAACGCGTAACCGTAACAACCGTATTGCCGTCCTTGGTCGCTGTAAATTTCGCCGGAGCCGGATACGCTTTAGCTCCTTCTGTATACAGTACGCCGACCGAATTCGCATCTACTCCGTTATTGAGCAGGAATGCGAATTGTACAGCCTGATCAGGAGATACCTCGAACGGCTTTGATTGGCCGTTTGCCTTGATTTCCACTGTGATTTCATATGGAGTTCCCAGCAGAGCGGCATCTGCATGCTCCTCCGTAAATGCCGGCTTGCTGTCTACTGCTTCGTTGATCGTCACGACAAGATCGCTTCCTGCCGGCACTTGCTTCAATGCCGATAGCGGCAATGATACGGTCGCATTATTCCACGAGAGAATAATTGAGCTGTCGTCCGGCATACCCTTCAGCTCCGCCAATTGCTCTTTGGTTAGCGTCAACTGAGCTTCCTTGGTTTCGGAAGACACGCCGATGATGAGCGCAGATTTTGATTGCTTCGCCGTATCCAGCGCTTTCTTCCAATCATCGTCCTGCACCGATACCGCGAGTTTTGTTCCCACTATTTCTGATTTACCTTTTACAGATACCTCTGACTGTCCTTTCTTGACAACAGATTCCAGCACTTCCAGATTGTTGGTTGTTTCAGTAGCAGGTGTATCAATTATTACTTCGCCGGAGCCGCCTCCGCCTCCGCCTGGGTTGCCAGGGTCAACTGGATCGACAGGGTCAACCGGATCAACCGGATCGACCGGCTTGCCAGAGTTGTAGGAATGATCGACTACTAAGTTTTCGAAAACAACCTGAGTATCCTTTTCTACTTCCCTCCCATTCTCATCCAGATGCAGACCGGCAATAAGAAGAGAATACTTCCCATCTTGCAAAATCTCTGTATCCGGATTTCCATCAAGGTCCGGTAAACTACTGGATGTGAGATAAGTTCCATCGATCTGTTCAAACAAGATGTTACCAACAGGAAGATAACTTAAATCCTCCGCATACATCGTTCCAATCGTTCCAAGTATATATCCATCCGAATTCGTTACATATACTACGATGTAATTAATATTTTCCACATTTAATGTGAAGGATAGATCGACTGGATTGTATAGAGGAGAAAGCTTTAGGTCCGACAATTGAACATTCTTAATTGGAAAGTCGTTGTCGTCCACATCATCGCCTATATGAATGACAAATGGCAGATGCAGCGCCGGGAACTCCTCGCTTTCTAGAATAACCTCTCCCTCATACACGCCGTGAGTTGCGTTTGCTATAGCCTTTGCAGACAATGTAAAGTCGTACACGCCTTTTGCGGCTGCGGTAATTTGACCCGTCTCATCCACATTCCCCAGCGTAACTTCAACATTACTCGTATCAGGCGTAATAATCGGATCGTTCGGATCTGACGTTACTAACGAATGCATCTCCACTTTGGCCGTATAGGTTACAGAATCGGACGATTTATTTTCCAATCGTAATGGCTTGGAGATAGCATCCGCTCCTGCCTCCAAGGTCCCGAAGCTGAGACTGACCGCTTGGCTTGCCAATGTTTTCAGGTTCATTTTCTCATCGTAAATCGTCGTGTCATCCATCGCCTTCAGCAACGCCGGCGTCTTGATGGCATTCGCCAAGTCCGCACGTCCCGCGCCTTGTGAATAGACATCGTACAACATGCCTTCCTTATCACTCAACAAATCTGACGTATTAGCCAATGCGGCGCGAATATCGAATGGCGTCCAATCCGGATGCAATTGCTTCAAGAGCACTGCAAGACCGGCAATATGCGGAGCAGCCATACTCGTTCCGCTAATTCGATTGTAGGCTTCATCGTAATTGGCATCCGGATTAGTATTCCCATAGACAGGCCAAGTCGAATAAATATTGACACCAGGTGCGCTGATATCCGGCTTAATGGTGTAGTTCTCATCCGACACAGGTCCTCGGGAGCTAAACGAAGCAATATGATCTCCGTTGTCAATCACTTCATTAAAAGACTCATTGAATGTAAAGTATAGATGTTCCCCTGAATGAACCAGTATTTGTCTTGCGAGAGCTCGTCCTTCCAAACCTGCCATATCGAATGTCGGCAAGCCATTAGGAGTTGCTCCTACTGCAAGCACATCGCCTATCGGACCGTCTCTCCCGTCAATGGATTCAGATAGATCAGGGACATCCACACCGTCAACGGCCTTATTGATGCCGTTAAACATAATGATGGCTTTCGCTCCATGCTCTTTGGCATTATCAATTTTACTAACTAAATCAATATATCCGCGTGAAACAAGGGCGATTTTACCTTCAACATCGACATTATTATAATCAGACTCATCGCCCAGCCCCACGTATACAGCTTCGACAGGAGCCGCACCAAACATCTCTTCGAAATTTGCTTCACCATTCTTCCAAGAAACCAAGTCAATCGAATATTCGTCAAATTCCTCTGCCGAGTCTACTTTGTCTATCGATTGTACCGTATCTGTCGTGTCTACTGGTTCTAACGTATTTGCCACGGGACCTGTCACCTGAATCTGATCAATGATCGAGTCAGTGCCCGTCGAAGCAGGGTTTTGCCCTGTTTTCATAATCGAAAGCGTGTGTGGACCATCCTTCAAGTTAGTCACTTCCAACACCGTTACCTGATTCTCTTGCGTTTCGCTATATAAATCTATTGAAGGAGCGACATAACTCTCACCATTATCCACTAGAATCATCAATTGTCCGCTGCTCGGCGTTTTGGAAGCCAGCAACTTCACGCCTGTTCCCTCAAATGAGTAAGTAACTGTCGGTCCCCCGCTGCTAGCAACATGGGCATGACCGGCGGTGTATTGGGGATCATCTAACTGACTCCAGTTAAACCCCCACGCAATCGATGGATCATTATCTTCGATCGTAGTAGTCGCTTCCGGCACGATTTCCGGATCCGGCTTGGTCTCTGGCTCGGTTTCCGGTTCGGTTGAAGACGCAGGCACGAGGCTTGTCACCTGAATCTGGTCAATGATTGAGTCGGTACCCGTCGAATCGGGGTTTTGCCCTGTTTTCATAATCGAAAGCGTGTGAGGACCATTCGTCAAGTTGGTCACTTCCAACACATTTACCTGATTCTCTTGTGTTTCGCTATATAAATCTATTGAAGGAGCGACATAACTCTCACCATTATCCACTAGAACCATCAATTGTCCGCTGTTCGGCGTTTTGGAAGCCAGCAACTTCACGCCTGTTCCCTCAAATGAGTAAGTAACTGTCGGTCCCCCGCTGCTAGCAACATGGGCATGACCGTCAGTGTATTGGGGGTCGTCCACCTGACTCCAGTTAGACCCCCACGCAATCGACGGATCATTGTCTTCGATTGTTGTAGTCACAGGGACCATGGTCTGTGATTTAAAACTGCTTGTGAAGGTAGTTGCGTATTTGCTGTACTTGCTGTTTGAAGCCGCTACAGAAAAGGAGAAAGGCGCACTAGCAGGCGACCCCATCGAATAATAATACGGCCCGGAATCCCCCGCATTGCCATTAGCTACAACAACAACAACTCCAGCAAGTGTCGCATTATTCACCGCAATCGATTCAGCCGTATAGGGATCTTTATCCATATCCGATCCCAGTGACATATTGATAACATCCATTCCATCTTTAACGGCTCGCTCAATACCGGCAATGATTATTGCGGAGCTGCCGCTGTCTTGCCATGAACCGTCAACTTGCAGTGTTTTTCCCAAAACCTTATACGAATACAACTCTGCTTCGTAAGCGACCCCTTTCTGAACTGGAATTTCAGTATCGTTCACGGCTCTTCCGACAATCGTACCCGATACATGCGTTCCGTGGTAGGAGCCTTCATAATGTTCAGACTCACTGGGCAAATCTTCGTAAGGGTCTGCGTCATCATGGAAGACGTCATAGCCTCCAGCATAAGCATCCTTTAAATCCGGGTGGAGATAATCCACCCCTGTATCGAGAACCCCGACTTTCATCCCCTCGCCGGTTAAGCCTTGCGCCCATGCCTCAGGTACACCAAGCTGTTCCAGCGGGTTGATATCAAAGAGTTCATCTCCACTATCCGTCGTTTCCGGCGCATCAGCGACAGCGGTCTCAAGCGGATAATACATCTTGTTCTCATAGATACCCTTCACTCCAGGCATCTTCGCCAATTCCGCAATTTGATTAGCGGGAACCGTCACTTCGAAGCCATTCATGACCGTGTTATACTTGCGATTCACCTTCAGGCTTACACCCTCAGAGCTAGCTTTGCTTAAGAAGGCTGATTGCTCCGTGTTAACAGCCTTTTCCAGCGACTGGATCGTTTGTGCAGTTAAAGATTTCTTTTGCAGGCGGAGGTTGTATTTCCCTACCGATACAGGAGAACCGCTCAACTGAACGATTACCCTTACCTTGTCAGACGAATCGGTATCGATCTCAGGAGAGACATATACGTCTGTTGTTGCTTCGGAGTCCGTGCCTTTTGTTGCTCCAGAGATCCTCTCCTGAATTGACTTTAATATGGCATCGGGTTGAATTGTACTGACAGTAACCGCAGCTGAGCTGTAAGCCGAACCTTGAAACGCCAGAAGCAAGGCCGCTGAGAATGAGACGATCTTCTTCACATATAATTTCTTCAAGTTGTATTCCCCATTTCCAAAAGGATAATGATGTCCGCAATTCTCTCTACCATTTATTTCAGAACACTAGTTACAAGGAAGGCATCAATAGATACATAATTTCCGGAAGATTGCTCGTTCTTCTCCCCTGCATTCACGACTTTGATGGTATGACTTCCGACGGACAAATCTGCAGATTCAAAGATAGGAACTTGAAATTGATAGGTTTCTCTATACAGATCAATTGGCTCGCCCGTTACTAGATTCCCATCCATATAAACATCAATTTTCCCTCTATTAGGCCCAGCAGTCGCCAACACTTTCACCTTCGTTCCGTCGAAATAAAGCTCCGCATAGTTTCCTGCAAGGTTGGTATAGGCGGCACTTCTATCCGAATATTGGCTATTCATCGTGAAAGTCCAAGCGCCATGCAGGTTGACGTATGGATTGCTTTCTTCGAACCGTTTTGTTATTTCATTCACGGATGAAGACTTCGTTACCATAATCGCGTCAACATCAATCGCAAACCCAGTGGAGCTCGTCTGATGTTCGCCCATGTTGATCACTCTAAGCGAATGACTTCCGTATTCCAGTTCACCTGAATCAAACACAGCAGCCTGGTAACGAGAAGATAAGCTATAGAAATCTACTATTTTTGCTGTTTCCGGTTTATTATCTATCACTATTTTCGCTTTCCCTCCCGAAGGCATGGTAGAAGCCAGCAGCACTACCTTCGAACCCGTAAACGGAATATCGACGAAGGAACCTTTACTGCTTGTCGTTTTGATCCGGCCGCCTGAATAGTTCACGTTATCCAAAGCGTTCCACGTTCCGTAATACGCAAACGATGGATCTAGTTCTTCTGTTTTCACCGTATACACATCGGTTTCGGTCACTACGCGAAACGCATCAATATTAATTGAATTCGTCGATTTCTTTGCTGCCGGATCCGATTTCCCCGTCCATTTGACGGAGATCGTATGTCCTCCATAAGGCAATGACTCGCTGAAGAGGATTTGCTGCGTTTGCAAAGATTCGCTGAACAGCGATGCCGATTTCACTTTCACTCCATCGATATAAACATCTGCAATGCCTTGCTCATCATTTTTATAGCCGATCCATTCAATTTGGCCGCCTGTAAAGGAGAAATCAACGTTTCCTGCTGCGTCCAACTGCTTCGCTGTACCGCCCGAATGCTTGGCATCCGATTTGTTCGACCAAGGACCGGTAAAGATAAGAGCCGCATCGCTGTCCTCGTAGGTTCCCGTCTCATGAATAAGGGTTCGTTGCGCGCTGATGGTGTATCCGCCTGCGCCGCTGAAAGCATTTATGTCGATAAAATAATTCCCTGTTTCTGTCGCCACATATGAAATCATTTCAGTGGAGCTTCCCCTAATTGCAGAGCTAGCTGCGACTTTGTTGGTGTCATATAAAGATTGGGCCGTCGAATCAAACAGGTTCAAGTCGAAGTCCGTACCCGAATCCCCTGCCAGATTAAGGTCCAGCTTGTCGCCTTTATTCAAGTGGATATAATACACATCATGAGCATCCGTCTCTGCAGCAATTGTATCGGTATAAGTCGTTTCGGTATAAGGTTGACCTGGAAGATCATTATCGGTCAGCGCTTTATACGCATCCACCATTGTATCGGCTGTAAAATCATCTTCACGATATAACGGCTTGCCGCTAAGGATCATTCTTTCCCTGATAATGGAAGCGTCCTCTGACGGATATTCGCTGTAAATTAATGCGGCAACCCCCGAAGCAAAGGCTGCGGGAAATTCAAAGCCGCCTGAACTATAGCTATAATCATCAAGCTCCGCGTTTAAATTGACAGTCGTTATGGAAGGGTCGTTTGATATCACGTCTTCGTATGACCCAAACGAATACATGTCGAATGACAGCCCCTCATTGATCGTGCCAGGCGCTCCCTCCGCGTGTTCCCAGTCTTCACCGGCCCTCCAATTGTTCATCCTTATGACATCCAAATGTAGAACATCATTCACAAAGGAAGAATACTCATTACCTAGCAGCGGGGATGAACCTGATAGCAATAAATTTCCTCCGCCTTGCAAATAGGCACTCAAGCTCGCTTGGTCCGATTCCTTCAGCGGAGTCGTGTATATATCAACATCAAAATTCTGCCATTCAAAACCTACTCCGGCCCCTGTAAACCAAACGACAAGATCATATGGTTTCAACTTTTCTAGAGAGGGGCCATCGTCACCATAATTAACGGTCAGGGTGTCATATTGATAGCCTGAAGCGTCGAGCAAAGATTGATAGAGTGGCAAATAATTGGCTCCGTTATCAATGGCTTGCCATTCATCATCCTGTACAAGAAGAATGGAGGGGTTCTGCTTACCAAAGTACTGCATCGCCCGATCGAAAGCGTCTTGCTGCGAATCATCCGACGATGTTATATTCTCAAAGCCGATCCCATTATAGAGAACTTTATATTTGCCACCCGCGATTTGTGCGCCAAGCCCGGGGTTTCTGCTTGGAATGGTCGTCCATATGAACTCGTTTGGCGCGGATAGATCTACACTCTTCCCTCGGACAGAACCAAAGAATGACTCACCATGAGGGTTTACCCCGGATACGGAGAGGATATTGTCACTGTCATAGGCCGCCGGATATTCGGGAACCACATCCTTGCTGTTCAAATAGTCCATACCGCCGATCGTAACAAACAGCATGGAAGAGCCATCGATGGCATCCTTTAACGCCTGGCTGTATTCCGTTAAAGACCAACTAATGTTAACCACTTTGGCACCCATACGTTCAGCGTATTCAATGGCCCAGATGACATCAGATAAGTAACCGGCCCCATTGGCCCCTATAACTTTGAGTGGCATGATCTTAGCATTTGGCGCGACACCGGAAATTCCAATCCCGTTATTCGCAGTTGCGGCAATCACACCGGCCATTTGCGTACCCAGAAGATCTTCATCAAATACGTTGTAGAGCGAATTATTGCCGCCAAAGAAATTCCAGCCGTGAACGTCATCTACAAAGCCGTTGCCATCATCATCCTTCCCATTGCCAGCTACTTCGCCTTCGTTTGTCCAAATGCTGTCTTGCAGGTCAGGGTGATTGATTTCAACGCCCGTATCAATAACGGCTACAATCGCATCACTGGCACCCTGCGTTATTCCCCATGCTTCAGGAGCGTTAATATCGATATCCCATTGAGCCATTGAAGGTTGCAGGTTTGGCAAATATTGCCCGATGTTATTGAGGCCCCATTGTTCATAGAAATTCGGATCGTTAGGAAGGGAAGGAATGGAGGACACAAATTCCTCAACAGACGCAGTTGGTACGACAGAGTTGCTACCCGCTGGCAAACCGCCTTGACTCTGTTTAACCGGTGTACTCTGGATATCCCCCGCCGAGCTCGTTCTCTGAATTTGGAAATCCGGCTCCGCGTAGAGCACATTCGGATCTTTCTCCAACGAATCGATCACTTTCGCAACATCCGAACCAGGAGAAACCTCCAATACGTCCAAACTGGAATTGGATACTTTCAACTGCTCCATCGCCGTTAAAGCATATTTCGCATACAATTGATGTCGATCCGCCGCTCCATCTTTATATTTCACAATAATTCGACTAGCCCCTTCACCTGCCGTATCAGTTGCGGGTGAAAGGAAGTGCCCCGATGTCTGCTCGTAAGACTCTGCATGGGCAGCCTGTTTCATAATCAAGCTAAACAACATTGCGGTCGAGAAGGTGACCAATAAAGCTTGTTTCATTCTTTTTCTCTTCAAATTTTTCTCTCCTCCCGCTTCCTAACCAGGTGGAGCTATCCTTCGATCATCTTCGACGATGAAGGTCAGCTCTTGATCGGCTAATTTCCGAGAATAAGCTCGAATTTTATATCCTTATTGTAGAGATTCCCCTATTCGGATGGGGTAGGTAAACGTATTGTGAAGGTGTATAATCGTCTGAACTTTCAGATTATTTTCCAAAAAAAGAAAAGCACCGCCTGTGCGGTGCTTCCTGTTTTCGAAAAACAATCGAATTTTGTAAACCCCTAAACCCGCTTAAAGTCGGACGGATTCATTCCAGTATGCTTTTTGAACAGCTTGCTGAAATATTTGGGATCGGTGTACCCTACTTCCAGACAAACTTCGAAAAGCTTCTTCGTTCCTTGCGTAAGCAATCGCTTTGCTTCTTCGATTCGGATACGGGTTAAATAACCATTAATCGTTTCCCCGGTTACTTTTTTGAACAGCAAGCAAATATGGGGAGGTGATACAAAAACTTCATTGGCCAAGAGTTCGATAGACAGATTTTCCGCGAATCTCTCATGCATGATCGACTTTAAGCGCTCAACCACTTTGTAAGAATTCGAACCCTGCCTTGCGGCGTATAATGAGCTGTCTTCCTCATACAAGGACAGCTTTTGATTCACCTCATGCAATGCCGTATAGTAGGAATCCTTCAAATCTTCCAGACGATCGACCCGATGGCCGATCCCGATAGTCACGCTTTGTCTCATGGTTTCATGAAAGACGCTTTGGATGTCAATGGCCAGCGCTTTAAATTTCTCCGTTAAATGTTCTTCTCGGATCTTGTCAGGTTCGGACTCGTGCAGCAAAACGACAAATTGGCATTCATACAACTCGAATACGATGCTGCCTGATCCGTCCAACCCAGCTTTTATCTCGCGGAGTAACCGCTTGGATAGCCGTTGGATATCCAGGGCGGAATATTGCTTCTTAAGCGAGGTATTGTCATCCAAATGAATCGATACCGCCAAATAGCTTCCAATCTGGGGAATATCCAGCTCGAGAGATTCTAGGCGTTCTAAAATGTCCTCCTGAACTCCGATTTCCCCAAGTACAAGCATTTCCAGAAATTCCTTCTGCATCAACGGCAAGCTTTCGCGAAGCCTTGACTCCAGCTCCGCCAACCGCTGCTCTTCCATTTTCTCCAAAAGGCATATTTCCGCAGTTTTTCGGATAGTATGCTCGAGCTCTTGAATATCGATGGGCTTTAAAATGTAATCGACAATCCCTACTTTAAAGGCTGATTTCATATATACGGAATCCATATAACCGGTTATAAAAATAACCTTTGTCTGCGGGACATTCTTTTTTAACATCTTGGAGAGTGCGATGCCGTCAATGATCGGCATGCGAATATCGGTAAGCACAATATCCGGATTCAACTGTCCTGCTAGATTGATCGCATCCCTGCCATTACTTGCTTGCGCCACTATGCGAATATTTAATTCGTTCCATTGCAAACATCTCCGGATTCCATCCAGCGTCCTTGGTTCATCATCGACAATCATCATTTTCAGCACTCGCTTCACTCCTTAGAATAAAAAAATTCTCCGTTTATGTTGTTGTAGAACTGATCACAAGACTGAAGCGGTGCATAATTGATTATCTGATAATAATCTCACTTTGTTTATGTAGGAAGGAAAATTGCGGAGAAAACTCTCGATATTTCTGCTCGTTCCGGATTAACCAGAAAATGAAGTCCGAAAATCTGCGTGGGCGGTAACGATTGTGTAATTTGGAACAAACTTTCTCGCTTTCATTCGACTATTTTATGTTCAATAGATAAAATATACTAGTTTTAATCAGCGAATGTTGTCGAATCATTGTACTTCTTTGCAATATTTTCTTCATTTGTCGTGGATGCAGGTTCCTCATTGTTGCCGCAAGCTGCAAGAAGTAAGCTAAGTACCACTGCAACAAGCCCCATCTGATAAAACCATTTCTTTTTCTCTCTCCACTTCCCAACTCTTCTTTGTTAATCACGAACATTAAATTGGATTTAATTTCCATAATTCGCATCATCATTATAGGAGGGGGCGATTTTAATGTCAATTTACATGACGTATAAATTAAAAAATGAGGAAATTCGCCTCATTAATCGAGGAATTCTCGTCATTTTTTGACAAAACATCTCATGAATTGCAATTAATTAAGTAGATTACATCATAATCTATACCCTACTCACCTCCCCCCCAACTGTTTAAAATTACCTCCAAATATCCCTTGCATAGCGAACATACATTCGGTATATAATAAGATACGAACATACTTTCGCATTTGTATTGGAGTGGGGATTATGGAACGTGTCATTATGCTGATTGACTGCCAGTCGTTCTACGCGTCCGTCGAGAAGGCCGCACATCCCGAATATAAGAACGATCCGGTCGTCGTTGCCGGCGATCCTTCGCGGCGTTCGGGCATTATTCTTGCCGCTTGTCCGCTTGCGAAGCAGTACGGCGTCACGACCGCCGAGACCCTTGGCGAAGCGCTTGGCAAATGTCCGCATCTCGTCATTATTAGACCACGCATGCAGCTGTATATCGACGTCTCGCTTATGATTACCGACATCTTCCGTTCGTTTACCGATCTGGTGGAGCCCTTCTCCATCGACGAACAGTTCCTTGACGTGACAGGTTCCCTGTCTTACTTCGGCTCGCCCGATGAGATTGCAACGCAAATCCAGACCAAGATCATGCTCTACACCGGCGTATGGGCGCGGGTCGGCATCAGCTCCAACAAGATTCTGGCCAAGATGGCCACCGATATTTGGGCGAAAAAGAATGAATCCGGCGTATTCACGCTCCCAAAAACAGACGTAGAATCCCTGTTATGGCCGCTGCCTGTCAACAAAATGTTTGGCGTTGGCTCGCGGATGACCGCGCATTTCGAGCGGATGGGGATTGCAACGATTGGCGATCTTGGCAGCCTTCCCCTGCCCGACTTCAAACGCAAGCTGCGGGCGCGGATGGGACGCAACAGCGATATTCAAGCGGAGCTGTTCTGGCAGACGGCGAACGGCATTGATCCAAGCCCCGTCAAGCCAAGCACACATGATGCGCAGCAAGCCGTCGGCCATCAAATGACGCTGCCCCGCGATTACAGCAAGCCGCACGAAATTGACGTCATTCTGCTGGAATTAAGCGAGGAAGTGTGCCGCCGCAGCCGTGCCAAGGGCTATATGGGCAGCGTTGTTGCAGCGGGCGCGCAGGGTGCGGATTTCGACCGGCCGACCGGTTTTTTCCGCCAGATGACGGTACCCGATCCAACGAATATTACGAAGGAAGTATTTGCTGCGGCGAGGACGTTATTTTACGCCCATTGGGATCGGCTCCCCGTCCGCAAGCTCGGCGTTACGTTATCTAAGCTGGTTCCCGACGATCAATATCAGCTTTCCCTGTTCGGCAACAGGGAAAAGGAAAGAAAGCTGGATCGCGTCACCGATGCGATCCGTCATAAATTCGGAACGACCTCGATTCTGCGGGCTTCCTCGCTGCTGGAGGCAGCCCAGGCCCGTGAGCGCAGCGTCAAAATTGGAGGACACTACAAATGAGCAAGAAACTGGAAGGCAATGGACGCTGGGAATCCAGCCGTATGATGCTGCCTGAGCATCGGGAGCAATATTTGCAGCGGCGAGAGACGCCGAAAGCTTCCGGGCCTGTCCCCGTTCCGAGCAAAGAGGAGCTTGAGCTTATTCGCGATTATGTGCTGCTCCCCATGATGCTGACCATCGTAGATAAGAACTGCAAGGACATCGAGCTGTCCCCCTACTCGATGAAGCAGCTGTATATGAAAGCCTCCCGCGTCTTAATGGGCCATATTCACAACGATCTAAACGCCGTCCGCAAGGCGCTGAAGGAGCGGAACATCCGCGTATTCCTTGAAGAGAGCAACAGCGAGCACGGCGCGATTCATTATAAGTTCATCTGCCGCGGCTACGAGGACCGCTTCTCCATGATCCGCGATGCCGCCCGCGCCGAGATCAGCGTCCGCATCGCCAAATATATCTCGCTGATGTTTAAGTGATCTTCCGCAAGCACCGCAAGCTGACTGTTCAGCGCGGTGTTTTTTTGTGTTTGTTCATGGGCATAACTAGACTCCCTTTCATCCCCGCAGCTGCTGATACTGCTTCCGGTACTCCCGCGGAGCGAGTCCGAAATGATGGACGAACCGTTTATTGAACGTACTGAGCGACGAGAAGAGTAGTTTGCGCACCTCCTTGTATTTTACAATGAGTTTCGGTAAGCGCTTACCAAATGGTAATAAAGGAATGATGTTACCATAAATTTCGATTTGTTCTAGGGAGATGAGAGGGTGTATATCGTGCGAAGCAAGTGGAAAGCAAGTCTGGCTATATCCGTAATGATGGCGATCATCGTCATGCTGGCAGCCCCCGTGAACGCGGCACAGTCCGTTCAGTCGAATACCCCTTTCCAAGCGGATTTCTACGTATCGAAAACTGGCAGCGATAATTGGTCCGGTACACGCGCAGAACCAAGCAATAAGAAGAATGACGGACCGTTCCGTACGATTGGCCGGGCGCAGGAAGCCGTAAGAGCAGCGATCGCCGAAGGCATGTCTGCAGATGTCGTCGTCGCGGTTCGCGAAGGTACATACGAAACGGACGAAACATTATATATGACCGAAGCCGACTCCGGAAGAGACGGGCATCAGGTTGTTTACCGCAATTATCCCGGCGAGTATCCTATCCTTAGCGCCGCAGCTATAAGGTGCTGAGCAACGGTTATGACGTTTGGGGCAGGACGGATGATTTCGTCTACATGTATCAGAATGCGCCCGTGGAAGACGGCGAGGAACTTTCGGTAACGGCTCACATCGAATCCGTGAACTTTACGAACGGGAATGCTTCGTCCGGTGTGATGCTCCGTTCGGGCAAGGAAGACGGCGCGAAGCATGTCCATTTCCGTCTGCTGCCAAGCGGCGATGCGCTTATCGTGTGCCGCACGGACCAGAACGGAGAATCCTAATAAATGCTTGGAATATAGAATGGACGGAAAAAGACTGCCGCGAAGCAGTCTTTTTCCGTGGCTTTGGGGTTGAACATGCTGCCGCTGTTGTATAGCCCTGTTGCCGGATCATGAGGCCGTACGGGCAGACTGCGGCGTCTCCTTTAACTACTTCGTTTCTGCTTCTCTCTGCTCATCCAGCCGAAGCTGCTGGGCAGCAAGCACGGCGAGCTCTATCTTGTTGAGGAGCAGGCCGTACTCATTCGTCAGTTCAAAGCTGCGGGGCAGCTTCAGCTTGCGAAAGTACGGCGCGATGTCCGCGGTTGAACGAAACCAGTCCCCTGGCTCGGCCGCCTCTAGAAGCTGGTCCGCCCATGCGTCCCCGAGCCCGGGACTATAGATAGGCGCTGCTCCCGGCAGCAGCTTGCCACCAAGCAGCCGCTCCTTATACAGTGCGGACGGCGGATCGCGGCGCACTCGGGCAAAAAGCTGGGGTGCATAGTCGACCCTCGAGCCCGTATGGCGCCCCTTATCCGCAAAAGCAAGCACCCCTTCGCGCACGCGAGGTACGCCAAACAAGATCGCGTACAGAGCCTTACCAAACTCAATCCGCTCGGACAAATCGTCAAAGTGCTCCATGATGAGTCCCGCCAAGCGCAGCTCGCTGCCAGAATGGTACGGGAACATGACCGCATTCAGCTGCAGCAGCGACTGCATCCCGAAGAAGAACGTATCGATCACATTCCTCCGGAAGTAATCACTCTGCACGACCCGATGCTCGATATAATGCTGTTCATTTACTATGAGCGCAACCGTAAGCGGCACAGAATCACGCCGCCGCCAGAACTGCTCCCACACAGGTCGCATGAAACGCGTTACCCCAAAGGCAGGCAGCAAATGAAAGAGCGGCCGCTGCGCATGAACGCTTTCTTCATACAGTAGCAACTGCGGATAAGCGTCACCAAAAATAAACGCATTCGCATGTTCGAGCATCATAAAGACGTCCTTGCGTTTGCTGCCAGGCAGCAGATGCGGCAGCCACTCTCCCTCCAGATCGGTCATGTTCCAGCCGCCGTTACGGGAGACAAGATGGGCCAGCATCGCCCAATGAAGCTCAGGATGACGTTTATACATCTGGCGGTAGGCTTCCGTTCGAGTCACATTATTACGGTTAAGGCGGGCTGTCTCCGCAAGAATCCGGTCAATCACACTTTCCCCTTGAGTATCCGTAACCATCTTTGCACCCACGAAGCCCTCGCCGGCGATCCCGGACTCAGCATGCCCCTCCAGCTTCAGCCAAGCTGTCGTCAGCTCCTGTACCGCATCCTCCACAAGCAGCAGCGGAATGGCTTCGGCAAGCATTTCATGCGAAGCCTCCATGCCATGCCATTTGCCGACAGCATAATCCCATGCCGCAACCGGCAGCGAGAAAAGCTGTTTGATTTTACTGAGACTGCTCCTTTTCCCTCTGCTGTGGCCGGAGCCGCGGCGGCCGTGCCTCCCCTTCCCGCTTAACATCAACCGCCCTCCTTCGCTATCCTGGTAACACAAGTATTTGCCGACAGACGGCTTGTTCATGCATAATAAAGGGCAAAGAACGAACTTAAGGAGGATTTGCCATGTGCGGGAGATACACGATCACCGTGTCACTCGAGGAGCTGATGATTCGTTACATGATCGGCGAGACGAAGGTTCCTTACCACCGGCCAAAATATAACGTAGCGCCCGGCCAGCAGGTGCTTGCTATTATTAATGACGGACAACGGAACCGGCTTGGCGAGCTCCAGTGGGGACTTGTTCCGCCTTGGGCGGAAGATCCGAAGATCGGCAACAAAATGCTGAATGCCCGCTCAGAGACGGCCGCCGAGAAGCCGGCCTTCAAGGCACCGCTCCGCCGCAAGCGCTGTCTGATCCCGGCTGACGGCTTCTACGAGTGGAAAAAGGAGGGTAGCGGCAAGCAGCCAATGCGCATTGTTCTGAAGGACCGCTCGCTCTTCAGCATGGCCGGGCTGTACGAGACATGGCTTGCACCGGACGGCACGACAACCATCAGCAGCTGCACCATTATGACAACCTCGCCCAACGAGCTGATGGCTCCAATTCACGACCGGATGCCGGTTATTCTTCGCCGTGAGGACGAGCCCTTCTGGCTCGACCGTTCCGTTCAGGACCCGCAAGCGCTGGAACGCCTTTTCCTGCCGTATGCAGCGGAGGAGCTTGAAGCGTACCCTGTATCTTCAGCGGTCGGAAGCGTCAAGAACGATACAGCCGACTGTATCGAACCGGTAAACCCCGGAGGCCAGCTGCATTTATGGTGACAGAGGAGGAAAGCTAAAGTTGGAATTCATACAGCATATTACGGCCTTTCCTCCCCGTAACGTGAGCGGCTAAAAAAGTCTATACCGGCAAATAAAAAAAAGCCGACCGCAGGCGGTCAGCGGAACATCCCCCATAGCTTCAGCAAATGGAAGGTGTTGTTTGGATCTATTTTTTGCCCGAGAATAAAATCAATAATCTGTTCTTCCTGAATATCCGTCAGCGGTTCCTGTAAAATAGAGCCCGCCGATTTCACGAGCTTCCTCACCTTTACCCGGTCCTGCAGATCATACTTCGTCACGTTGCCCAGCAGCAGCCGCATCCGGTCCTTGACGGCCGGATTTTTTAATTTGAATTTGACGCGTTCGACCAATTGCGGCCGAATGCCGTACTTTTGGTAACTCACTCGCCTCGACACCTCCATCCGGCATTCCGATAATTCGATCGTTTAACTATATGCCGTTAGATGGAAGATGTTGCTTAGTCGAGCTGTTCCCCTTGAAAAATTTGATCCTTCAGCAGCAGAACACGCGCCCGTTCAAACGTCGGGTTCGTCCAGAAATCATCCCGTCCGGCAAGCTCCGCCGCATCATCGCGGGCCAGCTCCAGCATTTCATAATCCGCCGCCATATCGGCGATCTTGAACTCCGGCAAGCCGCTTTGCTTCGTTCCGAAGAAATCCCCCGGTCCCCTCAGCTCCAGATCCCGCCGTGACACCTCGAATCCGTCATCGGTCTCCGTCATAACCTTCATCCGCTCACGGCCGTTCTCCGACTTCGGATCCGCCACCAGCACGCAAAACGACTGATGCGCCCCACGCCCGACACGACCGCGAAGCTGATGCAGCTGCGACAGCCCGAACCGCTCCGCGTCCATAATGATCATAAGCGTGGCATTCGGTACGTCAACCCCGACCTCAACAACTGTCGTTGCCACCAGCAGATGGGTCTCGTTAGCACCAAACGCGCTCATGACCTCATCTTTTTCCGAAGCCGACAGTCTGCCGTGCAAGAGACCAACCTTCAGATCGGGAAAAGCCTGCTGCATCTGCACATACAGATCAATCGCGTTTTGCACATCCAGCTTGTCCGATTCCTCGATCAGCGGGCAGATGACATACGCCTGGCGACCCTCACCGACCTCGCGCCGGATAAAGCCAAGAACGCGGTCCATCATGCTGTGCTTCACCCAATACGTCTTGATCGGCTTCCGGCCATGCGGACGCTCCCGGATCGTGGACACATCCATATCTCCGAAGGCGGTAATGGCGAGCGTTCTCGGAATTGGTGTTGCCGTCATCGTCAGTACATCGGGATTCATCCCTTTGCGGCGCAGAATGCTCCGCTGATTCACACCGAACCGGTGCTGCTCATCCGTTACAACCAGACCCAGGCTGCGGAAAAAAACATCGTCCTGAATAAGCGCATGCGTACCGACAATAATATCGATCATGCCCATCTGCAGTCCGGCGAGTACGTCGCGGCGTTTCTTCTCCGTCAGGCTGCCGGTCAAGAGGCCTACCTCAATGCCAGAGCCTGCAAACAGCTTCTGCAGCGATCGCAGATGCTGTTCTGCCAATATTTCGGTCGGCACCATAAGTGCTCCTTGATGGCCGGCCTTAATCGTACAGTACAGCGCGATAGCCGCAACTACCGTTTTCCCCGATCCCACGTCACCTTGAAGCAAACGGTTCATTGCCGCCGGCTGCCGCATATCGGACATAATCTCGTTTACAACCTTCTTCTGGCCGTCCGTCAGCTCAAATGGCAGCGTAGCCGCAAAGTTCCGGATCGTCTCCCCGTTTACCTGATGAACGATACCGTCACCGCGTTTACGCGTGAGGGAGCGGTAAGCCTGCAGCTTCAACTGAAACAGGAACAGCTCCTCATACACCATCCGGCGGCGGGCCTCCAGCCCTTCCTTTACCTCTCCCGGGTCATGAATACGCTGCACCGCATCACGTCTTGGCATAAGCCGGTGGCGCTCGACAAGTTCATGAGGCAGCACTTCTTCAATCATCGTGCCGTACTGGAGAAGCGCCTGCTTGATCGTCTTCCGCATCCAGGCTTGCGTAATTCCACCGCCTACCGAATAGACTGGCTGCAAAGTCCCAGACTTCATCATCCCCGTCGACTTGTCCGCAAATTCAGATTCCGACACCGTCATCTGCAGGCGCTGCTGCTCCCATTTACCCGTAAGCACAATCTCCCTGCCCGGTGTTAGCTGATTTTGCAGAAAATGACGGTTGAACCACACGGCCGTCACGAGCATATGATCAACCTCAACCTTACAGGTCAGGCGTGACTTGCTTTTGCCATAGCGCTGCAGCACAGGGTTGCCCCGAATCACGCCCTGCACCGTTACCTTCTCGCCATCCTTAATTTCGGCAATCTCGCGTATGCGATAATCTTCATATCGAAATGGAAAATAATCCAGCAAATCGGCGACAGTCTGAACGCCAAAGGCGTGAAGCTCTTCTTCCTTAGGAGCGCTCACGCCTTTAATTTGCCGGACAGAATACTGTTCCAGCGTCATTGTCCTCTACCTCACACTCTGCGCACGAACACAGCCATCGTGCCGGGACCCACATGGGTTCCGATTACAGCACCAACGGTTGCGTATTCAACCTCTTGAACATTGAACCGGCTTTTGATCAGCTCAAGGAATTCCAAAGCGGCTTCCTTATTCGTGTTCCAAGCGATTGTTACAATAACCGGATCCTGGCCGCAAGCATCGCCAAGCATATCCATAATCCGTGCCATTGCTTTTTTTGTACCGCGCATTTTATCTACGGCATATACCATGCCTTCTTTGTCGAGCGACAGGATCGGCTTAATATTAAGAATAGATCCGATAAGAGCAGAAGCTTTGCCGATCCGCCCTCCTCTTTGCAAATATTCAAGAGTATCTACGAGAAAATACAGCTGCGTTTCCCGTTCCATTCGGCCGATTTCGGTCATAATCGCTTCCTTCGAAGCCCCTTCTCTTGCCATTCTGGCAGCCGTTACAACACGCATGCCATAAGCGTAAGACGCCGTCTTCGAATCCAGTACCGTAATATCCGGATCGCCGTCAACCATAGAGCTGCCGATAACAGCCGATTGATAGGTCCCGCTCACTGCACCCGATAAATGAATGGATATAATCGATGCCCCGGGATCTTCCTGCAAAATGCGCTCATACACCTCTTGATACTCCATCGGCGATGGCTGGGACGAAGTAGGCATTTGTGGCGACACCGCTACTTTCTCGAAGAACTGCTGCGTATTGATCGTAACGGCATCATAGTATGTCTCTTCTCCGAACAGAATTTTCAGCGGAACCATCTCAATGCCAAGCTCTTCCCTTAACGCGAGTGGAATGTCTGATGCGCTGTCGGTTACGATGCGTATGTTTCCCATACGTCCCCTCCCAAGCTTATTATGGCTATTCCAAAGCGAATAAATAAGGATATAAAGGCTGGCCGCCGGCATGAACCTCAAGCTCAACGTCCGGGTATGCTTCCTCAATCCATTCACACAGAGCGGCTGTATCGGATTCCTTCGCATCCTCGCCCGTCAACACGGTCAACAGCTCGCCGCCTTCCTCCACCATAGCCGCCATCAGCAGCTGACAAGCCTCTAGAAGACTAGGTTTGGAGGAGACAATCGTCTTCTCTTTAATCCCCATATAATCGCCTTCCTGGATATCAACGCCGTCGATGGACGTATTCCGTACCGCCTGCGTCACCTGGCCAGACACGACCTGCACTGCTGCACTCTTCATCCATGCGGCGTTACGCTCGGCCGATTCCTCTTCCTTGAAGGCAAGAATCGCCGCCAGCCCCTGCGGAATCGTCTTCGTCGGAATAACCGTTACCTGACGTCCGCTAAGCTCTGCAGCCTGTTCAGCCGCAAGAATGATATTGCTGTTGTTTGGCAGCAGGTAGATATGCTCCGCCGGCAAAGATTCAATCGCATTAACGAAATCCTCTGTACTCGGATTCATCGTCTGGCCGCCCGACAATACGATATCCACCTCGTTGCTGAGGAAAATGTTCGCGATGCCCTCGCCGAGTGCAACCGCCACAATACCAAACGGCGCTAGCTCATGCAGCTCTTCCGGTGCTACGACCTGGGCAGCAGGTCCCGCAAGCAGTTCTGTCGACGAGATATCGCCGGTAAGCGCATACTCAGGCACCGGAGCGAAAGGCTCAGCCGCTGCTTCATGCTCCAGCAGATCGCGGTGCTGTTCACGCATGTTCAGAATGTGGAAGCCCGTGAGCTCGCCGTAGGCCATAGCGAGATTTAATACATCGCCAGGCTTGCGCGAGTGGACATGCACCTTGATAATGTCATCATCGGCAATAACGAGAATCGAATCTCCGTCTTTTTCAAGCGCCTTCTTGAAAGCGTATTCATTAAAAAACGTTGCAGGTTTCCCGCTGATTTTGCGATTAATAAAGAATTCCATATCGTACAGGAACTCGATGTCCTCCGTCGCCAATTTCGATTGGGCAGAAGTCGGCACAGACGGCTTTCCAACCGCCGATGGACGGATTGCAGCGACTGGCTGTGCTGCAGCCACTTCTTCCGGTGCTGCCGCTTCAGACGGGAAAGCAAATACCTTCTCTTGAATCGTACCGCTATGTGTTAAATATTGAACAAAGCCCTCGTAGATGTACACGAGACCTTGTCCGCCGGAATCGACGACGCCAACCTGCTTCAGTACCGGCAGCAGGTCAGGCGTGCGCTGGAGCGCTTCATTCGCCTTCGCATGAATCTCTTGCATAAGTTCAACGACATCACTCGTCCTGCGGGCATACTGAACGGCATGCTTGGCCGCCTCTCTTGCTACCGTAAGAATGGTTCCTTCTACCGGTTTCACGACCGCTTTATATGCCATGTCCACGCCATTTTGGAATGCAGCGGCAATCTGAAGCGTACCGGCCTCTTCCAGGTTAGCCAGCGATCTGGCGAAGCCCCGGAACAACTGGGACAAAATAACCCCTGAATTGCCCCTGGCTCCCATCAGGAGTCCTTTGGACAATGCTTCTGCAGCCTTACCAAGATGGGCGGACGGCTTGTTCCGCAGTTCACGAACCCCCGAGACAATCGTTAGATTCATGTTCGTACCCGTATCTCCGTCTGGCACCGGAAACACATTTAATGCATTTACCCGGTCTACATTTCTTTCTAAATATTCCGCACCGAGCAGTGCCATGGCGGTAAAATCAGATCCGTTAATGGAGCGCTTACTCAACGACAATTCCCCTTCCTAAAAGAATTGCAAAAGCAATTCTAACTTCGTAAGCATTGACTACGTAGATACCCTTACGTCTTGAACAAATATATGGACTTGATCCACTTGAAGACCTATTACATCATTTAGGACGTATTTAACTTTGGTCTGAATATTATGCGCTACTTCGGAAATCTTCGTGCCGTAGCTTACGATAATATGCAGTTCAATATGAAGCTGTTCATTCTCACGGCGTACCTCGACGCCCTTCGACATGTTCTCTCTGCCGAGCAGCTCGGCGATGCCATCCTTCAGCTGTTTGCGGGAAGCCATCCCGACAAGCCCATAACAATCCATGGCTGCAGAGCCTGCAATCACTGCAATGCAGTCATCATTCACAATTATCTGTCCAAGCTCGTTCTTAATCTGCAGTGGTATGGGAATACACTCCTTTACCGTAATTAATATGGACTAAGGATTATTGTACTATAAACGGCTTCATTATAGAAGGGTACTTAGCAAAAACCGTGACGAAATCCATCATTTCGTATACTTTTGAGTTGCTGATACACGACAATTGTGATACGATAATCAAGTATGTTTTTGTGCAGGCTTGACCATGTAATTTAATTACAGCTTGTGCTAACAATGCAGCTAATGGCTCAAAGCAAACTCTAAGCGCATGTTGCGAGGAAGTTTTGCTCCCTTGCAGCACAAACTTAAGGAGGTGTACTCATGTCCCGCAAATGTTTTATTACTGGTAAATCGCCTGGTACAGGCAACCATGTATCCCACGCAAACAACAAAAACCGTCGTTCTTGGGGTGTAAACGTGCAAAAGGTTCGCATCTTGGTAGACGGCAAACCGAAACGCGTTTATGTCAGCACACGTGCACTGAAATCCGGCAAAGTAACTCGCGTTTAATTCCGGATTCCAACCAAGCGGTCTAGCGCAAACGGCTGACGCCGTCACCTTGGCGGCGCAGCGAACGTTTCGCTATGAAATATAAGCGTCGTATACTTGTTTATACTTTCTTATATTTAGACAAAAAGCACCTGAGCTCAGGTGCTTTTTTTTTTCTTTAATTCTAAGGAATTTATAAGCTTATATCTTATAAAATAGCTTAGAATTCGCTCCAGACTGAACCGCCAAGGACCGCTAAGCCGTTTCACCTTGAATTACAAGACTTTATAAGCTTTCTCTTATAAAGTGGCTTGGAATTCTTCTGATCGGAATGCGCCAAGCTGCCAAAGGAACGCCAAGCCGTTTCACCTTGAATTCTAAGATTTATAAGCTCTTCTCTTATAATTTGGCTTAGAATTCTCCGGATCGGAACGCGTTCTGCTACCTATGGACAGCACAACCGTTCTGCCTTGAATTCTAAGATTTATAAGCTCTTCTCTTATAATTTGGCTTAGAATTCTCCGGATCGGAACGCGTTCTGCTACCTATGGACAGCACAACCGTTCTGCCTTGAATTCTAAGATTTATAAGCTCTTCTCTTATAATTTCGCTTAGAATTCTCCGGATCGGAACGCCTCCCGCCGCCATTGAATGGCGGGACGGTTCCGCCTTGCCCACGATCATTCGTTAAGCCGTGCATCGGACCTAGTTTTTTTGGAAGGTATTCAATATTGCTTTTACGAATCCGCCCAGAAATTTCGGCAGTTTGATCGTGTAAAATTTCATGCCCATCCCTCCTCAGACACGCTCATCGAAATTGGAAGTGTACCAATTATTAAACACACAAAAAAATGGCTACACGAACCTTCGTTCATGTAACCATCCTATGCGATGCTAAGCTGTCCTATTCCAAAGCGCCAGCTAGTATTCTATTAGCCTGCAGGCATCGGATTGTCACGCAAATAAATGACGATCGCGATTACGAGTGCCGTAGCGAAATAAACAATTATGGCAGATACGATAAAGGAAATACGCGGCCCCCAGGTGGAGAAACGCTTGAAGCATTTTATGGCGACATACAAGGCAACAAGAGAGCAAACGTACTTGATAGGCGAGGTGATCGTCGTAAAAAGACCGAGCAGAATGCCTGCTGTTATCGCGTAGAAAGCGATCCACCAAATCTTCTTCCAAATGCTTTCCTCTAAATCGAAATCTTCCTCCATTGCTTTACCGAAGCGCAGCAATTGCAGCCGCGCGGTCCCTTTCCCCGAATACGGCATTGCCTGCTACAAGCACATTCGCGCCGGCTTCTACCACCTGCTTCGCAGTAACACTGTTAATACCGCCGTCCACCTGCACATGAACGTGGCTGAGGCCGCGGTCATTAAGCATCTTGCGCAGCTGACGAAGCTTATTCAGCGACTCCTCGATAAATGCTTGTCCGCCAAAGCCCGGGTTAACCGTCATAATGAGAATCAGATCGATATCCCCCAGAATATGCTCCAGCACGGACAGCGGCGTAGCCGGATTCAGTGCAACGCCCGCAGGCAAACCCAGATCCTTGATTTGCTGAATGGTACGGTGCAGGTGCACCGTAGCCTCTGCATGTACGGTAATCCGGTCCGCTCCGGCAGCTGCATAGCTTGGAATGGAAAGCTCAGGACGCTCAATCATCAAATGGACGTCAAATGGAAGTTTTGTAGCTGAACGTACAGCCGCAATAACCGGAGGGCCAAACGTCAGGTTTGGTACGAAATGACCGTCCATAACATCTACATGAATCCAATCCGCTCCGGCCTGTTCTGCTGCTTTGATCTCGTCTCCAAGCCGTGCGAAATCCGCCGACAGGATAGATGGTGCGATAATTGCCATATGGTTTAGTACCTCCGCTTTCTCTCTTTCATTTCCGTCATAAACGTCAAATAATTCTGATGGCGGCTTGGGGCAATTGTGCCCTCCTCTACCGCCTTCAGCACCGCACATCCCGGCTCATGCACATGGGTGCAGGCCCGGAATTTGCAGTCCGGTGCAAGCTCGCGCATCTCGCGGAAGCAATACCCCAGATCCTCGATGCCAAGCTCAGTGAAATCAAGCTGGCTGAAGCCGGGTGTATCCGCCACGTAACCGCCGCCTATCTCGACGAGTTCAACATGCCGGGTTGTATGCTTCCCGCGGCCAAGCCGATTGCTGATCGCGTTCGTCTCAAGATCAAGGCCAGGAACAAGCGCGTTCAATAGCGAGGACTTCCCTACGCCTGACTGTCCGGCGAAAACAGCCACATGCCCTTTCAGGCGGTCATGCAGCGCTTCAACGCCAACACCTTGGCGGGAGCTGGTGCCGTATACTTCATAGCCGATAGCCGTGTAAATACGGTTCACGGCCTCAATAGCCACAGCCGCCTCTTCGGTTTCCCCGCCGTCTTGTTCCAAATCCTGTTTGCTTAAGCATAACACCGGCTCGATGCCGGCATGCTCGATATGAACAAGAAATTTGTCCAGCAGCTGTAAATTCAAGGAGGGCTCCGTCACGGAAAAGACGAGAATAGCCAGATCCACGTTCGCAACCGGCGGCCGTATTAACTCGGAAAAGCGGGGCAGCAGTTCTTCCACCGTGCCCTCGCCATTCTCCGTTAAGGTGTATACCACATCGTCGCCAACAAGCGGCGTCAAACCTCTCTTCTTAAATACACCGCGTGCACGGCATTGCACCGTTTGCCCCGATGATTCCGCCTCTTGCGGTAATACGTAATAATAACCGCTGAGCGCCTTGACGATTCTCCCCTTGGCTTCACTATTGCTGCTCATCTTGGGCGCCTCCGTTGTCATTGCTTTCTTCCGGATCTGCATCTGCGGGCTGATCCGGATTTTCCGTTTGCTCTGTTGTATCCGTACCGGTCTCCGTATCTGGATCCGCGCTGCCGCCGGTTCCCGGAATCGTAAGCGATGAAGAATCGGAGCCTTGCGCCAGCTCCTCATAAGTGATGGTCCGCGTATCTACAAATTGGCCGTCCCGGTAAACGGTCACTCTGGCTTCCGTATTTGGCGCCAGAATAACTTGAACAGGGAATGACTGGGTATCTTGAATTTGGCGTTTGCCCCACTCGATATCCTGACCGCGCGCATCCGAGTACACGATTCGGATTTCGCTTGTTTTACCCGCTTCAGCAGGCGATATCGTTACATTAAACGTATGGTTCTTAGCATCCTTAGGCGGGCCGGAGCTTACGCGGATCGTGATTTTCGATCCCTTAGGCACCGGATCGTTTGGCTTGAACTGATCCTGGGCAATAACCACGCCTTTGCTTTGCGAATAACTAGGTTCTTCCAAAATATCGTCATCTTCCAGCACCAGTCCGTTGGCCTTCACAATATCTTTCGCTTCGGCAACGGTCCGTCCGATCAGATTTGGCATCTCAATCGTTTCGCGTCCCTTGCTCACCATAAACGTAAAGGTAGCCGCCTTCGGATCAAATTCCGCGCCAACCTCAGGGGTCTGGCTAATGATCGTGCCGGGCTCCTGATCGCTGAATACTAATTCCGGCGTGATCTGATCTTCCTCTACGCCAAGGGCCATCAGGTCATCCTTAGCTTCCTGCACCTGCTTGCCTTTGTAATCGACCATTTTCTCCAGCACGGCGCCATCGCTGACGGACAGCTGAATCCAGGAGCCTTCCTTCACCCGCATGTTGGACTTGTCCTGCTCGAAAACTTCGCCGGCCGGCACATCGCCCATAAACTCATGGATAATTGGTTCCTTCACCCTGAGCCCGGCCTCCTCAATCATAGCCCGAGCCACATCCTCCTGCTTGCCGACGACGAAAGGCACGTCCACTTCCGGCACGTCAAGCTTGTTGAGCAGGGCAAGAAACCCCCAAATAATCAAAGCCAGCACAACCAGGGTTACCCCGACAATAGTTGTTGGACGCTTCCAGCCTTTGGCCTTCTCAGTCGATTTCTCGTCTTTCCATTCCACGTCCGGCTGACTGGATGCAGCAGCCGCCTTACTCGCCCGCTCAAGCGGTACGGAAGATGCCGGGAGCGGAGGAACAGGCGTTAATTCATATTCTTGCTGCGGCACGGAAGGGCGCATATCGCCCCGTATAGCCGGCATGACGCGGGTCTCATCGAGATCGCTGCTGAATGTAACCTTCTGCTCGCCCAAGCGGTTAGGCTTCAGACAAGTATCCAGGTCCGTGAGCATCTCGCGTGCCGATTGGTAACGCTCATTCGGATTTTTGCGCATGGCACGCAAAATCACGTTTTCCACGCTTTGCGGGATATGAGGATTGACCTTTTTCGGTTCCTCGAATTCCTCCTGCAAATGCTTGAGCGCCACGCTGATCGGGCTTTCTCCAAAGAACGGAAGCTTGCCGGTCAGCATCTGGTACAGCACGATTCCCAAAGAGTACAGGTCAGATTTCTCTCCAGTACTGATTCCTTTGGCATGCTCCGGCGAGAAATAATGGACAGACCCGACAACCGAGCCTGTCTGCGTAATGGTTGATGATGTCACGGCGCGGGCGATCCCGAAGTCCGTCACTTTCACCCTGCCGTTCTTGCCGATCAGAATGTTATGGGGCTTAATATCACGATGAATAATATGATTCTGATGGGCGTGCTCAAGCGCATCACAAATCTGCATAGCAATCCGCACCGCTTCGTCGGCCTGCAGCGGCGCACGCTCATGAATGATTTCATTAAGATTATGACCTTCAATATATTCCATGACAATGTAGTGGGTATCTTCTTCCTGCCCTACATCATAAACGCTGACGACATTCGGATGAGACAGAGATGCAGCCGATTGCGCCTCTCTGCGGAATCTCCGAATAAACTCCTCGTCATGAACAAATTGCTGCCTCAGCACCTTCACTGCGACATTACGGTTCAGCAAAATATCATGCGCTTTATAGACAAGCGCCATTCCGCCTCCGCCAATTCTCGTTAATATTTCATAGCGTCCACCTAGTTGATGTCCGATCATCCGTTGTCACCTCCTCGATAAACAGCGCTTGCCTCCTGTAGAAGCACGACCGTAATATTGTCGTCTCCCCCGGCATGCAGCGCCAATTGAATGAGGCGATCCGCTTTATCATCCAATGCCAGCCCATCCTCGCGAACCGTCTGCAGCATCAGCTCGTCGGTGACCATATTGGTCAACCCGTCACTGCAGAGCAGCAGCACATCGTTTTCGGACAAGACTGCGGTATAAATATCAACCTCGACTTGCGCGTCCGTTCCAACTGCGCGCGTAATAACATTGCGGCGCGGGTGATGCGCCGCCTCCTCCATACTGATCTGGCCAGTCTTCACCAGTTCATTGACGAGGGTATGATCCTCCGTCAGTTGCGCAATTCCATCTGCGGTAATGAGATAGGCGCGGCTGTCCCCGATATGTCCGATAATCAATTGCCGTTCCTTATACAAGGCGGCCACGATTGTCGTTCCCATATTGTAGTACTGCTCGTTGCGTGATGCCATATCGTAAACGACGTCATTAGCCATGACGAGCGCTTGACGAATAAGCATTTTCCCCTCTTGCACCGATAAATCCGCCTTCGACGCACTCTTCTCGAGCATGTCCCTGAACGTATTAACCGCCAGCTGGCTCGCTACATCTCCGGCTTGATGGCCGCCCATCCCATCGGCGACAATGGCCAGAGTAATGCCGTTATCCAGCTGTCCTACCCACGAACGATCTTCGTTAATATGACGAATTCGTCCGACATCGCTTCGGTTTGCCGTAATCAACCGTGATCACCTCGTCGTGGACTCCATATGTTTCGCCCTCAATTGGCCACATGCAGCCGCAATATCATGGCCTTGCTCCCTGCGGATCGTGCAATTGATCTTGTTCTTCTCCAAGATACGCTGGAATTCGAAAATGTCATTGCGCGGCGTACGGACATAATTCCGCTCCGGTACGTGGTTGACCGGAATCAGGTTGACATGGCACAGCATGCCTTGCAGCACGTCAGCAAGCTCCTGTGCATGCTCGGCCTGGTCATTGACGCCGCCGATCAAGGCATACTCGAACGTGATGCGGCGGCCGGTTTTCGCAATATGATTGCGGCAAGCCGCCATCACATCTTCAAACGGGAAGCGACGGTTAACCGGCATCAGCTTGGATCTGAGCTTATCATTAGGTGCATGGATGGAGATCGCGAGGTTAATCTGCGTGTTCTCTTCCGTAAATTTGTACATGCTTGGCACGATACCGCTCGTCGAGACGGTAATATGGCGCTGGCCGATGTTAAGACCCTTCTCATGAATCATTATACGCAGGAAAGTCATTGTAGCGTCATAATTCTCGAATGGTTCTCCGGAGCCCATAATAACGATACTTGAAACACGCTCGCCTGTTGCATCCAGCATCTGCTGGGCCGTTACAACCTGAGCGACAATCTCGCCTGCAGTCAAGTTACGCTTCAGACCGCCAAGCGTCGAAGCACAGAAGGTACAGCCGATCCGGCAGCCTACCTGTGTCGTTACACAAATGCTGTTGCCGTATTCGTGACGCATAATAACTGTTTCAATCGCATGGTTGTCATGCAGGCCGAACAGGAACTTGACCGTTCCGTCCTTCGATTCAAACTTCGTAATCTCTGTCAACGTCACGAACTGGAAGTTCTCCTCCAGTTTATCGCGAAGCGCCTTCGGCAAGTTTGACATGTCTTCGAAGCTCTTCACACGCTTCACGTAGAGCCAATCAAACAGCTGGCCGCCGCGGAACGCCGGCTCACCGTTCTCTGTCATCCATTCTTGAAGCTGATCGAGGTTATAGTCATAAATTATTGGTTTCATCTTCTTATTATCACACCTGACTCTGAACTAGCGCGTCGGCTATGCCGGCGCTGATGATTTATTTTACCACAAACGCCCATGTCGAGCCACAAGCGGCCTACTGGCGTTTGCGAAGACGGGCAATGAAGAAGCCGTCGCTGCCAAAATGCTGCGGGAGCAGCTGAACTTGTCCGGCAAATGAGCGGTCAATAATCCCTTTGTCACGCAGCGGCTGCAACGCCTCATCTGGCCATTCCGGATCCAGCTGGAACTCGGGATGATCCTTCAGGAACGCAGCAACCTGCTCTTCGTTCTCTGCGCTTTCGATCGTACAGGTACTGTACACAAGCGTGCCGCCCGGCTTGACGAGTCCTGCCACTGCCTGAAGCAGGCGGCGCTGAATGGCAGCAATCTCGGCCACATCGCCCGCTGTCTTCGTCCATTTGATTTCCGGCTTGCGGCGAATAACGCCAAAGCCCGAGCAAGGTGCATCGAGCAGCACCGCGTCCATCGAAGCCAAGGCAAACCGCTCATCAAGCTTGCTAGCATCTTCAGTGATTGCTTCAATATTCTGAAGACCAAGGCGTACCGCCTGGTCTACAATCAGTTGACGCTTATGCGGATGAAGATCATTGGCATACACTTTGCCTTTGCCGCTCATGAGCTCCGCCATGTGGGTTGTTTTACCGCCCGGCGCAGCACAGCAATCCAGCACCTGCATGCCTGCTTTCGGTGCAACGACTTCGGCAACCAGCATGGAGCTCTCATCCTGCATCGTCCACAGCCCTTCGCGGAAGCCATCCGTATCGGCCAGGTTGCCGCCGCGTCGTACAACAATGCCTGCAGGTGCCAGCTTCGAAATTTCAGCGTCGCCGCCTTGCTCCGTCAGCCGACTTAACACTTCATCTTTTGCAGCACGAAGCGGATTGACGCGCACGCTGGCATGCGGCGGCTCATTACCCGAAGCACAGATCGCTTCGGCCGTTTCGGCGCCGTAGGCTTTGACCCAGCGTTCAACGAGCCATTCCGGGTAAGAATGCCTTACCGCGATTTGTACCGCCGGGTTCTTGTCGTGAATCGCATCAACCGTCAGCTCTGCACGGTTCCGGTCAATGCTGCGAAGAATGCCGTTCACCATGCCTGAAATCCCCTGATGTCCTCTGCGCTTTGCAATGGTTACCGCCTCGTTCACCGCAGCATGGGCCGGAATACGGTCAAGGTACAGTAATTGATAGGCGCTCATGCGCAATAGCTGATGCACCCATGGCTCCAGCTTGCGCAGCCCTTTGGCTGCAAACTTGCCAAGCCAGTGATCGAGCGTCAACTGGCGCTGAATGGTGCCGTATACAAGCTCCGTAACAAGCGCGGCGTCCGCACGCTGCAGCTGCGCATCCTGAAGGACACGGTTCAGCTGCAGGTTGCTGTAGGCGCCGGTCTCCGCAACCTTTACAAGCGTATCTAGCGCAAGCTCGCGCGGCGTGCGAACTCGTGCCTGGCGCTGTTCTTTACGCCCCTCCTGGCCGCGTCCGTTGCCTTGGCCTTGTCCGCCGGGCTTCCGTTTCGGCTTTGACTTCTGCTTTATAGAATCCTGTTCGCTCATGCTTCGCCTCCGTCAAATACTGCACCGGAAGACAACCGGGAACCCGGAAGCCAGTCCGCAACCGTCATAACCCGTTTACCTGCAGGCTGGATCTCAAGCAGTTGAAGTACACCTTCACCGGTCTGCACATCAATTCCTGCCGTGCTTACGGCAACGACTGTTCCCGGGGCAGCGGAGCCGTTATTGGCTTTGCCGTCAGGCTTCGCGCATGCCCACACCTTAAACACTTCGCCGTTCAGGTATGTAAAAGCACCTGCCATCGGTGACAAGCCCCGTACCTGGTTGTAGATGCTGCGGGCTGGCTTGCTCCAGTCAATCCGCTCGTCCTCGCGCGTCAGGTTTGGCGCATACGTTGCGAGTTCGTTATTCTGAGGCTCTGCCTTTATTTCGCCTGCAATGAGGGCAGGAAGAGTGCGGCCCAGCAGTTCAGCGCCAGCCGCGCTCAGCTTCTCAAACAAGGTGCCGGATGTATCCTCATCCGTAATTGGCACTTCAACCCTGCTGATCATGTCCCCGGTATCGAGACCTTCCGCCATGTACATAATGGTTACGCCCGTTACGGTCTCGCCGTTGATGATCGAGCGTTGAATCGGAGCGCCGCCGCGGTAGCCCGGCAGCAGCGAGCCATGTACATTGATACAGCCAAGACGCGGAATGTCCAGCAAAGCCTTGGGAAGAATCTGACCGTAAGCGGCCGTCACGATCAAATCCGGCTGAAGCTCGGCTATAGCCGCAACAGCCTCGGGGCTGCGCATTCTTTCCGGCTGCAGGACAGGCAGTCCAAACGCAAGAGCCGCTTCCTTCAGAGGAGGCGGCGTCAGCACGCGTTTACGGCCTTTCGGGCGGTCCGGCTGCGACACGGCAGCAACTACATTGTAGCCCTGCTCGATCAAGAGCCGCAGAGAAGGAACGGCGAATTCCGGCGTTCCCATAAATACAATACGCATTCCTTATTCGCCGCCTTTTCTTTGTCTAACCGTTATGTCGTACACGTTTTGCGCGATGTCCGTGAACAGAATGCCGTTCAGATGGTCAATCTCATGCTGGAACGCAACGGCAAGGAAGCCGCTTGCTTCAACAGTGAACGGATTGCCTTCCGCATCCTGCCCATTCACCACAATACGCTCATAACGCTGCACGTCGCCATTTAAGTTGGGGATGCTGAGGCAGCCTTCCGGACCAACCTGCTCGCCTTCTTTTTCCACGATAACAGGGTTAACCATCGAGATCAGACCTGTTTCTTCATCGCCAATATCGACAACGATTACACGCTTGGAGATGCCGATCTGCGGAGCCGCAAGCCCTACACCGTCTGCGTCATACATCGTTTCCGCCATATCTTTCAGAAGCTTCTTCAGATTGGAGTTAAATTTCGTTACTTCTTTAGCCGTCTCGCGGAGCACCGGATCGGGTTCTTTCACAATAATACGAATGGCCATGGCCGTTACCTTCCTTTACGATCGTTATCTATTTATAAAATGACTTGTGGGTCTACATCGATACTAAACTGCACGAGCTTCGGCTGTGAGCCTTCCAAAAATGGCGACATAGCAGCCTTAAGCAGCGCGGGTACGTCGATGTTTCCACGATATTTTATCACACATTGAAAACGGTAGCGATCTTTCATTCTAGAAATGGGCGAAGCGACAGGGCCAAGAATATCCATCGCCCTCTGCAAACCGCCCTCCAGCGGGCCAAGAACCCCTTCATCGGCCGCCAAACCGCGGAGGCGTTCGGCAAACTGCTCGCTCACCGAAGACAGAAGCGGCAGTTGTTCATGCGACATCGTCACCAGAACCAGCCGGCAAAACGGCGGATAGCCCATCACACTACGGTGCTTCAGCTCTTCCCGCACGAAGGCGGCATAATCATGCTGCTGGGCGGTGAGGATCGCATAATGCTCGGGGGAATACGTCTGGATAACGACCTCTCCCGGCAAATGATGCCGTCCGGCGCGACCCGCCACCTGGGTCAGCAGCTGGAACGTCCTCTCCGCGGAACGGAAGTCCGGCAGGTTCAGGGAAGTATCCGCCGCGATGACACCCACGAGCGTAACAAAAGGGAAATCCAGTCCCTTCGCCACCATCTGCGTGCCAAGCAGCACATCCGCTTTCCGCTCGCCGAACTGCTTCAGCAGCTTCTCATGGGCATGCTTCTCGGAGGTGGTATCGACATCCATCCGAATGACCCGAATCCCGGGGAACAGCTTCGCCAGTTCTTCCTCTACCCGTTGAGTACCCGTGCCGAAGTATCGGATATGCTCGCTGCTGCAGGACGGACATTCCTTCGGAGCAAGCTCCGCATGACCGCAGTAATGGCAGCGCAGCGCCCGTGACTTCTGATGGTAGGTCAGCGAGATATCACAGTGCGGACACGCTGCGGTATACCCGCAGGAGCGGCACATGACGAACGTCGAGTAGCCCCGTCGGTTAAGCAGCAGCACCGACTGCTCGCCGCGCTCCAGCCGCTCTGCCAGCGCGGCATGCAGCCGCCTGCTGAACATCGAGCGGTTGCCGTCTTGCAGCTCGGAACGCATGTCGATCACCTGAACAGGCGGCAACGGACGGCTGCCGACCCGTTCCGGCATCGGCAGAAGCGCCGATTCCTTGCCTGGCGCCGGCGGGCGGCTCGCTGCTGCGAACGACTCAAGCGATGGAGTCGCGGAACCAAGCACCACTGCTGCACCATGCTGTCTTGCCCGTCTTACTGCCACGTCGCGCGCATGATATTTCGGGCTCTCTTCCTGCTTATACGAGGATTCGTGCTCCTCATCAATAATGATAAGCCCGATCCGCTCGAATGGTGCAAATATCGCGGAGCGCGCGCCGATGGCTACCTGCACGCGGCGGCTCCGGATCTTGCGCCATTCATCATAGCGTTCGCCGTTCGACAGCCGGCTGTGCAGCACCGCGACGGCATCGCCGAAGCGGCCTTTGAACCGTTCCACCATCTGCGGAGTAAGCGAAATTTCGGGGACAAGCACAATCGCCTGCTTGCCTAATTCTAAGCAATGCTGGATCGACTGCATGTAGACCTCGGTTTTGCCGCTGCCCGTCACGCCGTGAAGCAGCAAGGCTTGAGGCTCACCGCGGGTCACCGTGCCCGCAATCCGCTCATACACGTCCTGCTGGCCCGGCATTAGCGGCAGCGGCTCGGTACGCTGGAAGTTCCGCCCGGCGTAAGGGTCACGCTCCTGCTCCACTTCATGCAGCCCAAGCAGGCCTTTATCGGCCAAAGCCCGGACGCTGGCAGGAGACCCGCCCGCTTCCGCGAGCAGCGCCTGCAGCGGCATGGCTTCTCCACGCTCCAGCATGAAGGCCAGCAGCTCTCGCTGTTTTGCTGATCTGGCAGGGAAAGACTGCAGCGCTTCACGCGCTGCGGCTTCATCATCAGGCGGGAACACGGTGAGTACCTTGCGAATCGCCAGACGGTCGCGAATAGAGGTCTGCTCCAGGAGCAGACCTTCGAGGAGAGCTTCCTTAATAGCCGCCGAATAGTCCGGAAACCGCTGCTGCAGCGTCTCCAGCTTGAGCTGCTTCTGCCTTCCTATCCACACCAGCATCTCCTGTGGCAGCAGTGCCGTCAGGCCATAGTCCTCTTCCAGGTAGTCCGGATCATTGTTCAAGCTGATGTACCGCTCAGCTTTCCCTTTCAGTGCAGCCGGAACCATCGCCTGCAGCGCGGTTGTCCATGAGCAGCAATATTTGTCGCTCATCCATTTGGCCAGTTCAATCAGATCCGGCAGCAAAGGCGGAACCGGATCAAGCAGCTCGGATAAAGGCTTGAGTTTAATAGGATCGACATCCGCCGTCTCGGCAAGTTCGATCACAAAGCCCTGCAGCACTCTTGGGCCAAACGGAACGCCTACCCGGCTGCCAACCTCGATCCAGCCTTCCATGTCGGCAGGCACTTTATAATCAAACGGCCGGTCCGTCTGACGGCTTGGCACATCGACGATTACTTTGGCAATCATTCTTCGCCCCGACCTCCGTTACGGGCCGCTCCCTTCGCCATCCGCTGCGACGCAACGGTCAGAATACGCTGCGCGGTCTCCCGCTTGGACAGCAGCGGCATCGCTTCAATTAACCCTTCAGGGCCATACAGCTGCACGATATTGGTATCTCCGTTAAAGCCAGCACCGTCAAGACTGACATCATTGCCGACGATCAGATCGGCATTCTTGCGCTTCAGCTTATCCATCGCATACTTCTCCAGCTGCTCCGTTTCCGCAGCAAAGCCGATCAGAAGCTGATGCGTCTTCCGCTCGCCCAAGGTTTGCAAGATATCGGTTGTTTTCTCCAATTCAAGCGTCAGCATCTCGCCTGATTTCTTAATCTTCTGGCCGTGTCTCGTCACCGGACGGTAATCCGCCACCGCCGCGGACTTGACCACGATATCGGATTCCTCGAACCGCTCCAGCACCGCATCCAGCATTTGCTGTGCCGATTCCACCCGTACCACGTTCACGCCAGCCGGAGCATCAATAGAGGTTCTTCCGGCAACAACCGTCACCTCTGCTCCCATAACCTTGGCAGCTTCTGCGATCGCAAAGCCCATTTTGCCGGAGGAATCATTCGTCAAATATCGGACCGGATCAAGCCGTTCCACGGTACCCCCTGCTGTCACAAGCACGCGCTTGCCCGCTAGCGCACCATGCTCCTTCGCTTTAAGCAGGGAATGAACCGCGATAACGATATCTTCGGGTTCCGCAAGCCTTCCCTTTGCCACGTATCCGCAGGCGAGCTGTCCCGTACCCGGCTCCACAAACATCGCTCCGCGTGCCGCCAGCAGCTCCAGATTGCGGACGACGGCGGGATGCTCATACATATGTACGTTCATAGCCGGAGCAATCAGGATTGGACTAGTTGCAGCGAGCAGTGTCGTACTCAGCATGTCATCGGCAAGGCCGTTAGCCGCTTTCCCGATAATATTCGCAGTTGCGGGCGCGATTACGACCAGGTCGGCACGATCCGCCAAATCAATATGGGTGACAACGGACGGATCCTTCTCATCAAAGGTATCGATATGCACAGGATGGCGGGACAAGGTCTGCAGCGTCAGCGGCGTAATAAACTTGGTTGCCGACTCCGTCATGATGACGTGAACCTCAGCCCCTGCCTGCACAAGCTTGCTGCAGAGCGCTGCACCCTTATAGGCCGCAATGCCGCCGGTAATGCCTAGTAAAATCATTTTCCCTCTCAACATACTTTTTCCCCCGATACAATGCTGTTAATCTATGTATTGACCGATTACTTGAAGCCCATTCGCACTTTTTCCTATCATACCATAGCTCTTCATAATTTGTAGCCTGATTGACTCCCAGATGGAGGAATGGAAATCTTCTAGCCAAATCCGTATACTAGAGAGTAGCTATTATTTTTTTCTAATCCTAACTGAGGTGAGAGCAACTCCATGGACGAACTGAAACGAGCCTACGAAAAGATGGGTCTTCCTGAAAACGCTTCGAAAGAAGAGGTCGATAAGAGGTACACCACCTTAATGCGTCAATCTCGGGCAAGACAAAGAGAAAACCCGAACGGAACGGAGCAAGCCGATTTTGAAGAAGTAACGCGCGCCTACCGGTATATCCTTGACGAAGACAACCGGAAAGCCAGTGAGGCATTCAACCAGCAGGAATACGGCAAGTATAAAAAAATGGCCGGCTCCGCGGAGAAAGTGGACCATTTCTGGCGCTACTACAAGTTCCACGTGCTCGGCGGCATCATCGCCATCATTCTTGTTATTGTCGGGATTAACAGCTATCTGGACCATCGGGCGGAACAGGAACGCTTGGCCAAGCTTCCACCGGTGGACCTGTCCGTTATGTACTTGGGTGAGTATTACATGAGCGACAGTGCGGGCAAGCAAACGACGGAAGCAGATATCGAAGCCGCTCTGGTTGAGCAGTTCCCGGAGTTTAAGCGCTTTAAGGTAAACTTCACGTACGTGCCGCTTGATGCGAAGGACCAAATGGACATTGCTTCCCAGCAAAAAGCGATGGTTGTACTCGCGACGGAACGTCCGGATGTTTATATTACGGATACCGCCGCTTTCAACTGGGTTGGCCCGCAAGGCGCATTTATGAATTTAGACTCGCAAGCGGACATTGCCAAGCTGCTTAAGCCAGGCGACAGCTATAAGCAGAAGACGGAAGAGGAGACTGCTGAGCACACCTACGGAATCAAACTTACAGGCAGCCCGATCCTCGGAAATATTCCGATTCAAGCCAAGGACAACTATATTGCCAGCGTCCGCGAAGGCTCGAAAAATACCGAGAAGGCCATTCAGTTCATTGAAAAATTCCTTGAAACGAAACAATAAAATGGAACAAAACAGCAGGCTCGCGAGCCTGCTGTTTTTTGTTGCGTTAAGTTTCTATCCGCAGGAACTGATTAACTTTATCGATCCAATCGCCTCGTTCGTCCGCCAGGAGGGTTGACCAACCGCGTGATTCGGCCTCCTTGAAGTTTTTCGCCTGATCATCAACAAACAGAACCGATGTGCGGCATTCCAAATGCCCTTCCACAATTGCGTAGATCGGCACGTCCGGCTTACAGCAGCCAACTTCACTTGATATGGTCACGCTGCGCAGAAAAGGGCGCAGAGGAGCTACGATGGATTCCAGCCATTCCGCCCGGTGATTGCTGAGCAGATGAAGGTTTGCGTGCTGGCTCCACTGAGGAAGCAGGCTTGCTGCAGGCAAAGGTTTCATTTGGGAGAACAGGGCCTTCCTTGCCTCATCTTTCACAATCGCCGGAAAATGACCGCAGATTTCATTCCAGAACTCCTCTTCGGTAATGCGGCCCGTCCACAATTTCACGCGGATGTCGTGTTTGAATTGAGCAAGTCTTTCATTTGAAAGTTCATACCTTGTAGCAAGCTCCTGCCAAAACTGCGGAGAAAAATTAGCAGCAATAACCCCTGCCGCATCAAGAACCAACTCTGGTTTAACCTGCACAGACAACTCCCTTTCTTGACGATAACCTTACATCAATTATTCAAGGTTGCATTCCCATTCCCTTCCAACTCAAAAAGCCCGCATGCTCAGCCAGGCGTCAGAAGCGCCATATCAAAGCATACGGGCCTTACTATCTAACCAATCAACAATGCGTAGACCACCCCTGGTCCATGTACGCCGATAGTTAGGTCGTTCTCGATATCGGCCGAACGGCTTGGACCGGAAATAAAGTGGATCCCTGCCGGCAGCTGCTCGCGGCCTGCTGCATCAAAGTTCCGCAAGATCTCGCCAAGTCGCGTCTTCAGCCTATCGAGCGGAATAAGCACAAACAATACCGTCGGCAAAAGGCTCACCGAACGCCCTTTATCCTTCGAGGACAACACGGTTACGGAGCCGGTATAAGCTGCCGCATAATCGGCAATAACAACGCCGAAATCCGATTCCGCGGCACGCGCTTTCCAATTCTCGTCCGCGTCGCTGTTCCACACACGGACGGTCGCCCCGGTATGCTGCAGCGCCTCCTCAAGCCCAAGCTCATTAAGCTCCGGCTGATTTTGCCGAATAACATACTTGGCGCTTAGTTCGTCTGCCTTCACCGCAATAAATTGCTTGGCCGCATCCATGTCGGCAAGCCGGGCAACATGCCCGCCGGCTGCCTTGAAGTTTCCTTCGAACCGGTCCATCCGCTCCTCAAGCGACCACTCAAAGTCTTGCCAGAAATCCGGTGCGCCCCGGAATGGATGCTCCGGCGCTGCCGTCATCCGGGGACGTCTCAGCTTTTCAGCAATACCGTTCATGAACGATTCCTGCTTCCGTTTCGACTCCTCGGCTAACTGCTTCAGCCACTCCTCATGTGAACCTGCCTGCTCAGCCATGCCCGTTGCCTCCCCCGCTGTCTCTATCCCGCATGATCCCTTCCATACGGCTGCGCACAGAAGGATCAAGCTCAAGCAGCCCATGGCGCAGCTCCTGCTCCAGCGTCCCCCATTGGTCGCGGAACGATTTCTTCGGCAGGCTAGGCGTTACGCGGTACGTATTCCAGCCTTTAAGCGGACCAAGCTTCAGACGGATGCCGCCGTCCCGTACAACCAGCTTCTGTCCCAGCTTGCCAAGCTTTACAATGCCGGCATATCGCTTCGAATTGCCCATTACTGCAGCAAAGCCTTTCATGCCAAGCGACTCCACCGCATTGCCGTGGCCTTGCTCCAGCTTCCTCCGGCGCAAATAGATCAGCATCTCATGCAGCGGAATTTTGACCGGACATGCTTCATAGCAGGCGCCGCATAGACTCGACGCGTTTGCAATATCATCCCACTCCGCTACATTTTTGTTCAGCGCAGGCGTCAGCACTGCGCCAATCGGGCCGCTATATGTGCCGCCGTATGCATGTCCGCCGATATGACGGTATACCGGACACGCGTTGAGGCAAGCGCCGCAGCGGATACAGTTCAAGAGCTCCTGGAACTCCGGATCTCCAAGCTGCAGAGAGCGGCCGTTGTCGACGATAATAATATGCATCTCATCCGGTCCGTCCGCATCCACCTCGCGTCTTGGTCCGGTAATGCCGGACATGTACACGGTCAGCTTTTGCCCGGTTGCCGAACGAGGCAGCAAGGTGGCCATAACCTCCAAATCCGACCAAGACGGAATAATTCGTTCCATCCCCATCAGCGTAATCTGCGTCTTCGGAACCGTTGTGACCATTCGTGCATTGCCTTCATTCTCGAAGAGTACCATGGAACCCGTCTCGGCAATAGCGAAATTACATCCCGTCATTCCGATATCCGCTTCCAGAAACTTCTCGCGGAGCTTCTTCCGTACAAAGCCGGCCAGAATGGAGGTATCCGGAGCGAGTGTTTCGCCCGCTTCCTTCGACAGGAGATCCGCCACCTGATAACGGTTCTTGTGGATGGCCGGAATAATGATGTGAGACGGTGTCTCGCCGGCAAGCTGAATAATATACTCGCCAAGATCCGTTTCAATTGCCTCCACCCCAATGGACTCGAGCTCATGATTCAAATGCAGCTCTTCCGTGACCATCGATTTGGATTTCACGACCGACTTCGCCTGCTTACGCTGCGCAATCTCGAGAGACAGCTTCACCGCTTCTGCCGAAGTTTCGGCAAAATGCACGTGTACGCCGTTTGCTCTCGCCTGATTAGCAAACAGATTCAAATAATAATCCAGATGAGCAATCGTATGAAGCCGGATTTGCCTACCGCGCTCCCGCCAGTCATCCCAATTGCCATGCTCGTCTGAAGCCTGTTTTTTTCCGTTACGAAGCCGTTCAGTCGTAAATTTAACCGCTTTGCGCAGGAATTCATCATTCAGCGCCAGGTCGGCGCGTTCTTTCACTGTGGATGCTGCTCCAGCCGTACTCATGCCTGCTTCACCCCTTCATACAACAGTTCTGCCAAATGCATGACCTTCACAGGCTGGTTGCGGTATCTCAGGTTGCCGGCAATATTCATCAGACAGGCCAGATCAAGCCCGACGAGAACTTCTGCTTCCGTCTCCAGCACATGATCAACCTTCTCGGTAACCATCGCGCCGGAAATATCGGCCATCTTCACCGCAAAGGTGCCGCCAAATCCGCAGCAGTCCTCCGCGAACGGAAGCGGAACAAGCTCAAGACCCTGCACATGACGCATAAGTTCCATCGGCTCTTCCTTTATCCCGAGCAGCCTGCTGCCGTGACAGGAAGGATGGTAAGTCACTTTATGGGGGAATACGGCGCCGATGTCTTTCACGCCAAGCACCTGAACGAGAAACTGCGTAAATTCATAGGATTTGCGCTGCAGCTTAACCGCTCGCTCATACATAAACGAATCGGCCTCAAACAGCTTCGGATAATGATGAATCATGCCAGTACAGGAGCCGGAAGGCGAAATGACGAAGTCGCTGTCCTCAAAGGCATCGAGAATCGTCTTGGCGCTCTCCCGTGCTTCCTTCCAATAACCGCTGTTGAAAGCGGGCTGTCCGCAGCAAGTCTGAACCGTTGGGAAATGAAGCTGGATGCCGTATCTCGCCAGCAGTCTGACCATCGCCTCCCCTACGCGGGGATATATCGTGTCGCTAAGACAGGTGATAAATAATGATACTTTCACCTCGTCACCTCACAAACGTATCTGTTAGACTGTCGTAACCGGTATTGAACGCTCGGATAATTGGGCAGCGGCTTCCTGGGAAAGCCGGCGGTCCGTGATGATGGCATCAACCTCCGCCAAATCACCAACATGGGTAAACGCCTGAACGCCAAACTTGCTGGAATCCGCAAGCAGAATAACCTGCTCCGCTATACCGAGCATCTTATGTTTAATGCGTGCCTGAAGCTCATTGGATTCACTGATGCCGCGCTCCAAATGCACACCTTTGCAGGATAAAAACAGCTTGTTCACATGATAGGTTTCGAGCGAGCGCTCTGCGAGCGGCCCTACGTAAGATAAAGAACGCGAAGCCAAAATACCGCCGGTCGAGATCACTTCGATCTTCTCTTTATTGCTCAGCGCGACGGCGACTTTAATCGAATTGGTCAATACAGTGAGCGGAATATCCGGCAGGATCGATGCCATATACCATGCTGTAGAACTGGCGTCCAGCAAAATCCGGTCATTTGGCTTAATGAGCTTGACCGCTTCTTCCGCAATACGTCTCTTCTCATCTGCATGCATAATTTCCCGTTCCGCTACCGGGGTTTCCGGCTGCGTATCCTTCACGCTTACTGCACCGCCATGAGAGCGGCGAAGCCGTCCGGCTTGCTCCAGACGGTCAAGATCCCGGCGAATCGTCTCCTCCGTTACCAGACAAAGCTCGCTCAGCTCCGATACACGAATGCTGCCCCGCTCATTCACCAATCGAACTATCGTTTCATACCGTTCCGCAACCAGCATAGCCTACCTCTTTCTCTTTCTTCTCATTTTTCATACCTATCGATATTTTAAGGCCAAGCTATTTATTATACAACGAAGGATCTGATCACTATGACCAAAGGGAAATGGTGCCGGGTTAACAGGAATCCCATAACTTGCGAGTCATTTTGTTTTCCCTCCGATTATGATTTGTTTTTGTTTGTTTATATGTTAACATGTTTGTTTGTTTTTGAAAACAACTATTTCAAACAAAAACGGACATATCCGGATATAGCTTGTCTATAAAAAAATAGGACGGAGCTTATCGCTCCATCCTATTCTTTATTTCGATCTTATTAATCTTCTTTGTCCGTTGTTTGTTCAACGATCACGATGTCGTGGTAGATCTCTTCCAGGGCAACGCCAACGAATTTGCGGGATCTCGGGTTGCGAAGCTCGGATTTCTCACCATTACGCAGCATACGCGCGCGTCTCGAAGCCGCTACTACAAGCGAATATTTGCTGTCTACTTTCTTAACCATTTCATCAATCGATGGATACAACATTGTTCTTCACCTCTCGCTCAGACTTTCTCGGTAGCAGCCGGCAAATCTGCCAAATGGGAATAATACCGGTCTCTGCGGCAATGCTCAGCTACAATAATGCTTTGAATACGATGGCACGCGGCATCAATCTCATCGTTAACAACCGCATAATCATAATGACGGATTAAGCTCATTTCTTCAACAGCTACCGTCATCCGGTTATTAATCGTATCCTGGGTTTCCGTACCTCTGCCCGTAATACGGGACTTCAACTCGTCGAGCGAAGGTGGCAGCAGGAAGACAAATACGCCTTCCGGGAACTTCTCTTTCACCTTCAGAGCGCCTTGCACTTCAATTTCCAGAATAACGTCTTTACCGCTTGCCAGCGTACTCTCAACGAAATCACGCGGAGTACCGTAACAATTGCCGACATACTCGGCATGCTCAAGGAGTGCATCATTAGCGATCATCTCCTGGAACTGCTCTCTTGATTTGAAGAAATAATTAATGCCATCGATTTCACCTTGTCTTGGTTTCCGTGTCGTAGCCGATACGGAATAGACAAGCTCAGGCACCTTTTGGCGAAGGACGGAACATACCGTTCCCTTCCCAACACCGGAAGGTCCGGACAATACAATCAACAATCCCTTTTCCATAATACTCCCCGTAGCTATTCGTCGTTATCGTCATCCTTGGTCGACAAACGATGCGCAACCGTCTCTGGCTGCACAGCCGATAAAATGACATGGTCGCTGTCTGTAATAATAACAGCACGCGTGCGTCTTCCATAAGTTGCGTCAATCAGCATATGTCTGTCACGTGCTTCTTGAATAATCCGTTTAATTGGTGCCGACTCCGGACTAACAATTGAAATAATGCGATTGGCCGAAACAATATTGCCGAAGCCGATATTAATAAGTTTAATAGCCAAGTCAGGTTCCCCCTCCGGTCTTCCTCGTGCAACTCCCGTATAAATCAAATCTATTTATAAAAGTATTGGACCCTGATGAATTGCTCCACCCTGCCAAATAACGACAGAACCATTGCACTATTGTTGACGAAAAAAGTCCGGAGCATACGTTCCGCGCCGCGCATTCACGCTTGTTGCCGCCGCTATACCGGGCACTGCCTGTCCCGGGAAAGTTGCAGACAGCCAAACAGGCAGCCCGATCCATTGTTATATATATTAATGGATTTTGGAGAAACGAACAAGAGAAAATGCGAAAACAAACGATTTAGCTTCTTTGCACCCCTGTCTTGGTCCATACATAGTTAGTCAGTTGAACCGCCATATCGTAGAACATAAACGGAGTCATGAAGTAAATACCCTTGAAATGCACGAGAGCGATGTCAAGCAGCTCCTGCGAGATCTTTACTCCTTCCGCCCTTCCTGCCGCCCCTTCCAGACCCGTCATCCGCTTCCGAACTTCATCGGATAATTGGATGCCGGGAACCTCATTATGCAAGTATTCGGCATTACGCCCGCTCGCAAGCGGCATAATGCCAATAAATACCGGAACAGACAAATGCTTGGTCGCTTCCGCGATTTTCTCGATGAGCACCGGTTCATAGACTGGCTGCGTCATGATATAGTCCGCGCCTGAAGCGATTTTGCGTTCAAGACGCTGAACCGCTTTGTCCAGATGCTTCACGTTTGGGTTAAAGGCAGCCCCTACAACAAACTTCGCTTTCTGTTTCAGCGGTTTGCCCGAGAAGGCGATTCCCTGATTAAGCTGCTTGATCATCCGGATCATCTCAAACGATGTCAGATCATAAACCGAGCTGGAATCTGGCAAATCACCAAATCTTGCAGGGTCACCGGTTACGGCCAGCACATGATCAATACCCAGCGCATCCAGACCCATCATATGAGACTGCGTGCCAATCAGATTACGGTCGCGGCAGGCAATATGAACGAGCGGCCGAAGCCCGATTTTCTCCTTCACAAGCGCGGCCAGCGCAAGATTGCTCATCCGCGTTACCGCAAGCGAGTTGTCCGCCATCGTGATGGCGTCCGCTCCGCATGCCTTTAATGCAGCAGCGCCTTCCATAAACCTGGTAATATCCAAATCACGGGGAGGATCAAGCTCAACGATAACGGTATGTCTTACTTTTACGGTATCCAAAAGGGATGGTTCCGAAATAATTGGCGTGCCCGCACGTTCTTCCGAAGCATCCTTCACTACTTCAGTCGGCTCCGCCGCGATGTCAATCACCTCGGCCTCGGGAGCGTCAGCAACCGCAGCGACTGCAATATCGCTTTGCGGGGCATAATCCTTCAACGCCTTGGCCATTGCAGCAATATGCTCCGGCGTTGTTCCGCAGCATCCGCCGATAATCCGTGCACCGCGGTCTGCGAAGCGTAGTGCCGTCTCGGCAAAGTAATCCGGTCCTGCGGTATAGGTGTATTTGCCATCTACGTAATCCGGGATACCCGCGTTCGGGAAGATCGACAGCGGCAGCTCAACCGGACCGCCAATCGCGTCAACCGCCCGCATAATGCCGTTTGGACCGCTGCGGCAGTTAAAGCCGACAACATCTGCTCCCTCATCCTTCAGCAGAGAAAAGGCATCCAGCAAGCCGGTGCCATCCTGCGTACGTCCAACGCCTTCCACCGCAAACTGACAAATAACAGGCACTTGGGACACTTTGCGCGCAAGTCCCAAGGCCAGGCGCATTTCGTCAAAATCATAAAACGTTTCAAACAGAATGCCGTCTACCTCTTCAGCAAGCAATGCGTCCAGCTGACGTTCAAACGCTTCGCTGACTTCCGATACCCGCATGTCCTTAAGTCTGCCCGCCCGGATCGAGCCGACAGCGCCAACAACGTAAGCATCTGCTCCCGCGGCTGCTTTCGCAATTCGCACGCCGGCACGGTTAATCGCCTCCATCTCCGATTCAAGACCGTATTTGGACAGCTTGACCAGATTGGCCGAGAACGTATTCGTCTCAATGACGCGGGCTCCTGCCTCATAATACCGGCGGTGGACACTCTCAATGACATCCGGACGGGTCATATTTAATTCTTCGTAAGAAACGCCGACAGGGAACCCCATCTGATACAGATAGGTTCCCATCGCGCCGTCCCCGGTCAAGATACGCTGCTTAAGCTTCGTTCTCAAATCGGGCTTCATATTCATTTCTCCCTATTACCACTCGCCGCGGAATGCTTCGGCTGCAGGTCCTGTCATATAAACATGATTATCTGCTTCGTTCCATTCAATAGTAAGGTCGCCGCCTTTAAGCGATACAACTGCCGTACGGTCCGTAAATCCGTTCAATACGGAAGATACGACCGTTGCGCAAGCGCCTGTGCCGCAAGCAAGCGTAGGTCCCGCGCCGCGCTCCCATACGCGCATCTCGGTATGTTCACGCGATTTCACCGTAACAAACTCAACGTTGATTTTGCGCGGGAACATCGGATGAGTCTCCAGTTTAGGACCCCATGTTGCGAGATCGAAGTTCGCTGCATCGTCAACATAGATCACGCAGTGCGGGTTGCCCATCGATACCGCTGTGAAGCGGAATTCGCGGCCGTCTACTTCGATCGGATGCTCAATTACGCGTTCTGCGTCAACCGTTGTCGGCACTTGCAGACCATTCAGGATCGGCTCGCCCATATCGACGCGCACCGTCTGCACTTTGCCGTCCGCTACATGCAGTTGAACGGTTTGCGCGCCGGCACCAAGGGTTTCAATCTTAATTTCTTCTTTATCTGTAAGACCGTTATCGTATACATATTTCGCTACGCAGCGGATAGCATTGCCGCATTGTTCAGCTTCCGAGCCGTCGGAGTTGATGATACGCATGCGGAAATCCGCCACTTCCGAAGGAAGGATATAGACAAGTCCGTCAGCTCCGATTCCGAAAAACCGGTTGCACAAGTTGATGGCCAGCTCCGCCACATTGCCAGGCAGCTGCTGCTCGCCTGCTACTACGATAAAGTCATTGCCCAAACCATTCATTTTTGTGAATTTCATTATAGTGTTCCCCTTTACTGCAGCTATTAGATAGAATTAGCTATCATTTTTTCTTAGCATACCGCAAAGCAAAGGGAAACGCTATTCATAATTCCGATTATGATTTGCATTTTTCGATTCATTTCTGACGCTCAAATCATACATTTTTAAACGCCATTTTGGCAGGCTTGTTTTTAGGTTTGCTTGTGCCAAGCACGCTGCCAATGCCCATCAGGAAGGTCGGAATGCCTGCAGCCACAAATACGAGGCACCATTCACGGAAATCGAGCGGTACCGTCTTGAAGATTGGTTGCAACATCGGAATATAGAGCACGCCAAGCATCAGAATCAGAGACGACAGCACAGCGAGCACCAGATACCGGTTCTGCAGCATATTGCGATGGAAGATGGAGCGCGAGCTGCGGCAGTCAAAGACGTGAATGAGCTGGGCCAGAACCAGTGTGGCGAAAGCGACCGTTTGCGCTTTGGTGAGCTGCTCTGCCGCTGTACCCGGAGCCATCTTCAAAGTAATCCAGAAGGCGCCAAGCGTACATACGCCGATCAGTACGCCGCGGCTGATGATTTTCCAGCCAAGCCGTCTGGCAAAGACACTTTCCTTCGCTGAACGCGGCTTCTGCTGCATCAGATCCTTCTCCGCCTGGTCAACTCCAAGTGCCATAGCCGGCAGTCCGTCTGTCACCAGGTTAACCCACAAAATCTGAATCGGCACAAGCGGCAGCGGAAGCCCTGCCATCATAGCCAGGAACATCGTCAAAATTTCGCCGACATTAGAGGCGAGCAAATAACGGATGAACTTGCGGATGTTCTCGTAAATGCTGCGGCCTTCTTCTATGGCCGAGACGATCGTGGCGAAGTTATCATCACTTAAAACAAGCGCTGAAGCTTCCTTCGATACGTCCGTACCGGTAATCCCCATTGCAATCCCAATGTCCGCCGCTTTAATGGCAGGCGCATCATTAACGCCGTCGCCGGTCATCGCAACCACATGACCTTTTCTTTGCAGCGCCTTGACGATCCGCAGCTTGTGCTCCGGAGACACGCGGGCATAGACATAGATGTTATCCACGTGACGGTCGAGCTGTTCGTCCGTCATATTTTCCAATTGACGGCCGCTCATCGCAACGCCCCCGCGGGGCATAATGCCAAGCTGATTCGCAATTGCTTCTGCCGTCAGTTGATGATCGCCTGTGATCATAACCGTCTTGATACCTGCGCGGCGGCAGGTTGCAATGGCTTCACGCACCTCGCGGCGTGGAGGATCAATCATACCGGTCAGTCCGACAAATACAAGCTGGCATTCAACATCGGCTTCCGTCTCCGTTGCTTCGCCGCTTCGTATATCCCGGTAAGCGAGGCCAAGCACGCGTAAGGCTGACTGTGCCATCTCTTCTGCAGCATCTGCGCATTTCTTCTTCAAGGTTGCGGTAAACGGCACGACCTTGCCATCCCACAGCACGTAGGTACAATGATCCATCAGCACATCGGAAGCGCCTTTCGTGTAAATCACGCGGCCTCCTTGATGGGATACAAGCACACTCATCCGCTTCCGTTCGGAATCAAACGGGAATTCTTTCTCCCTTTTATATAAGCCCTCCAGCGATTTGGCGGACATCCCCAGCTTGGCAGACAAAACGGTAAGCGCGCCTTCAGTCGGGTCGCCATTCAGCACCCATTCTTCCTGCACCTCTTTGTTCTTCCGTTTCTTCGTATCCTGCTGCTCGGCCTGGGTTACGGTTGCGTTATTACAAAGCGCCGATATCTGCAAAAGCCGTTTGAGTGAAATATCATGTTTGACGTCTACCATGGCTCCATCTTCAAATGCAGCACCTGTTGGCTCGTATCCTTCTCCGGTAACTTGAAGTCGGCGGCCGCCAAGCCACAGGTTTGTGACGGTCATTTTGTTTTGAGTCAGCGTCCCGGTTTTGTCCGAGCAAATGACGGAGGCGCAGCCCAATGTTTCTACTGAAGGCAGCTTGCGGACGATAGCCTTTCGTTTAATCATCCGTTGTACGCCAAGGGCAAGTGCAATCGTGACGATTGCCGGAAGCCCTTCCGGAATAGCGGCAACCGCAAGGCTGACACCGGCAAGGAACATTCCGTAGGCAGGCTGTCCATGCAGTATACCTGCAATAACGACCATAATTGTAAGACCAATCGCAACCGCAATCAATATTTTGCCAAGCTGCTCCAGTCTATGCTGAAGCGGCGTTTCCATCGACTCCGTTTGCTGAATGAGGCCGGCGATTTTCCCCATTTCCGTTTCCATGCCTGTCCGGACAACAACACCTTTGGCTGTGCCCCGGGTAAGCATCGTACCCATAAAGCCCAGATTACGCTGGTCGCCAAGCGGCAGCTCGGCTTCATGGATGGCAGCGGCGTGCTTGCCTACCGGCACCGATTCCCCCGTAAGAGCAGATTCTTCGGCATAGCAGCTGTTTGCTTCCAGCAGCCGGACATCGGCCGGAATGCGGTCGCCGCTCTCAAGCAGAACAATATCCCCTTTAACCAGCTCTTTGGCAGCAATGATCAGCTGCTCTCCCCCGCGAATAACCTTCGCCGTTGGAGCCGACAGCTCCTTAAGGGCACTAAGCGACTTCTCGGCACGGAATTCCTGAATGAATCCGAGAACCGCATTAAGCACAATAATGGCCACGATCGTAATGGCATCCAAATATTCGCCTAATAGGCCCGATATGAGAGTAGCGCCCATTAGCACAAGCACCATGAAATCCTTGAATTGATTCAGTAGAAGCATAACCGGTGAAATCCGTTCCCCCTCGGCCAGCTCATTCCGCCCGTTCTTCGACAGTCTTTCCTCTGCTTCCGATGCAGACAGCCCTTGCGTAAGTGAGCTGCCCAGCGTATTCGCCAGATCGCCCGCATCCAATTGGTGCCATTTCATTTGTTCCATTGTACGACTCCCTCCCGTATATGCCGAGCGCTCTCGGACAGCCTCTCAAGCCTAAATGTATTCGGACAAACTGCAAAATATCCCACCTAAAGACTTAAGTTTTTCGTTTAACTATGGCATGATAGAGAAAGACATCTATTAAAGGAGATCAACCCTCATGGCCTTAGACGGCATTGTTATTCACGCAATTGTAAAAGAGCTCCAGCGCTGCATCGGCGCTCGCATTCATAAAATCCATCAACCGACGGACAATGATCTCGTATTCAGCATCCGCGGCGCGGGCGCACAAGGCAAGCTGCTCCTGTCCGCCAACCCGACCTATCCGCGCGTTCATTGGACGAATGCTTCTTACGTTAATCCGCTTGAAGCCCCTATGTTCTGCATGCTGATGCGCAAATATTGCGAAGGTGCAACGATTGAAGCGGTTAAGCAGATCGGGCGCGAACGGATTATTCATATGGACGTCCGGCACCGGGATGAGCTTGGCGATATATCTCTAAAGACGATCGTGATTGAAATTATGGGGCGGCACAGCAACATTATTTTGCTGGATCCTTCAACAGGGACAATCCATGACGGCATTCATCATGTTACACCTGCCATCAGCACCTTCCGGATTGTCATGCCCGGCAGCAAATACACCGCACCGCCCGATCAAGGGAAGAAGGATCCGCTTGACCTAACGAGCGAGGAACAGTTCCAGGCTTCACTCCATCAGACGAATGAAGCTGAAAACGCGGAGATTTTGCCGCCGCAGCGTCAGCTCGTCCAGGCGTTCAGCGGACTCAGCCCGCTGCTTGCCAAAGAAATCGTGTACCGTGCCGAGAATGGCAACAGCAGCCTGTGGAGCTGCTTCCAGGCTCTTATGAACGATGTCCGGACCCATGACTACACTCCAACGATCGCGGTGGATGCAAACGGCAAAGCTTATTTCTCGATTACACCTCTTACCCATATCCAAGGCTCATCCGAGACCTATTCAGCAATTAGTGAATGTCTGGAAGCCTATTATGGCGATAAAGCGGAACGGGATACGGTCAAGCAACGCGCACTCGATTTGATCCGTTTTGTCCAGAACGAGAAAGCCAAGAATGAAAAGAAAATGGAAAAGTTGAAGGAAACGGTCGAAGAAGCGCAGGATGCGGATAAATACCGCGTGCTTGGCGAGCTGTTGACCGCTTATATGCATCAGATTAACCGTGGAGACAAGTCGGTAGAATTAATCAACTTCTACGACGAGGAACAGGCAACCGTCACCATTGAGCTGGATGCGCAGCTTACGCCATCGGACAACGCCCAGCGGTATTTCCGCAAATATACAAAGCAGAAGAACAGTATTGCCGTAGTTGAGGAGCAAATGGCCCTTACCCGGGATGAGATTACCTATATGGAAACGCTGCTGCAGCAGTTGGGCAACGCTTCTCTTGCAGACATCGAGGAGATCAGGGACGAGCTTGTGGAGCAAGGTTATCTTCGAAGCAGGGTGAAGCGCGGTCCGAAACGGAAAAAAACGGCCAAGCCAACCTTGATGTGTTATACCTCATCCGAAGGCGTCAGCATCTATGTCGGCAAAAACAATACACAAAACGAATACTTAACGAACCGGCTGGCTTCCCCTTCGGATGTCTGGCTTCATACCAAGGATATCCCTGGATCTCATGTCGTTATCCGCGGTGGAGATTTTGGCGATGCCACTCTTGAGGAGGCGGCCATGTTATCCGGCTATTACAGCCAGGCCCGGGAGTCCAGCCTGATTCCCGTTGATTATACGTTTATCCGTCATGTCCGCAAGCCAAGCGGGGCGAAGCCAGGCTTCGTTATCTACGATCATCAGAAGACGCTGTTCATCACACCGGATGAACAGCGGATCAAAGCACTTCCATCACGCAGCGTGAATTGAATGATCTCAAGCAGAAGCGGTCCATCCTCCACTGAGGGCGGGCTGCTTTTTTTGCTTTTTGCGCCATAATCGGCCAGCGCGGAATCCGTTTCTACACATTAAAAAACTTTAACAAGCCGTAACTCATCCATAAACACGCTTTGGAAAAAACTCCCCTTTAGATCAATTACAAACCTTATATTTCCTACTTGTAGATATATATATAATTTATGATGTATTACGTCCGGATTTTTTTCATTACCCTTATTTATTTTCGCTTTTATTAACATTTTCTGTTTAACAGGTGAATAAAGGATTAATAAAAAAATATTTATTTTAACTTATTGCAAATGAATTGGTAACTTTTATTAGCTGACTACCCCTATGGATCGTTATTAGTATAAAGGTGCCCCATCCATTCACGAACAAACTACATACTTAGGAGGAATACATACATGTCTAAAAAAACCATTTTCAAAAAAGGGATCATCACTCTAGCCGGCGTCATTGCTTTATCGGGTATTGTACAAGCCCCCGTATTGGGTGCAACGACTACTAAAGCTGCATCTTCTTCTGTCCAAAGCACGCAAAGCGCACAGCTTAGCAAATTGATTCAAAAAGGCAAAACCCAGCTCGGCGTAAAGTGGCGCAGCGGTGTGCAGAAAGCCGGTTACGGCTTTGACTGCTCGAATTTCACCTCCTGGGTGTATAGCAGCGCGCTTGGAAAAAAATTCTCCAGTTCTTCGCGCACACAGCGTTATAGCAGCAGTATCGGGAAGCAGGTTATCCTTGATTCGAAAAATAAATATAAAAATTTAAAAGTTGGAGATCTGCTGTTCTTCAAAAACTCGGCTGATCCTGGCGATGGAACTTTAAACCGTTCTACAAGCGGAGGCGGCGGTCATGTTGGCATATATGCAGGTGTTGTTAATGGCAAGCATTACATCCTTCAATGCGGCGGCGGACGCGCGAAAGTAACCTATGAACCGATGGAAGGCACATGGTTTGCAAAATCGCTGGTTTACGCGAAAAGAATTGTAAATTAATTGGCCCTTCAAAAAAATAGCGATGCAGGGATCTTCCCTGCACCGCTATTTCTTGTATACATTGTTACAGCTTTTTATTCAGCTGATCAAGCACCGAAATATCCACCGTCCTGCTGCCGATCTCGCCGTGGAATACATGACCCTGACGTTCCCCGTGGAAGTCGGAACCGCCGGTCATAATCAAGCCGTATTTGGTTGCCAGCTCCGTATAGCGTTTCTCTTCAGCAGGCCCATGATCTGAATGATACACTTCAATACCCTGAACGCCCTTATGGATAAGCAACTCGACAAGGTCATCACGGCCGTACAAGCCCGGATGCGCAATCACGCTGGTTCCTCCTGCCTCACGGATCCATTCGATCGCTTCAAACGGATGAAGACGCGGAGGATTGACATATGCCGATCCGCCTTCCGCCAAATACCGGTCAAACGCTTCTGTCATTGTGGCAACGGCGCCTTTCCGGATCAGAAGCTCTGCGATATGCGGCCGCCCGATGGTTTTTCCTTTGCTTTTGCTGCCGCCAGCCAATGCCTGCTGCTCTGCAGCAATTTGCTCCACCTCTTGCATTGTAACCGGAATGCCCAGCTCTGCTAACCTTGCTACAATCATTTCGTTACGCTTGCCGCGAGTCGTTCTGAGCCCTGCCAAACGTTCCTGCCACTGCTCATTATGCCAATCCGGATAATAACCCAGTATATGAATATCCCGGCCATCAGCAACGGTGCTGAGCTCCACGCCGGGAACAACAAGGATCCCCAGCTTCTTGCCTTCAGCGATCGCTGCTTCTACACCTGCCATCGTATCATGATCGGTAATGGCAATAGCGGCAAGGCCTGCTGCCTTCGCGCGGGCAACCACGGCCGCTGGTGACATCGTTCCGTCCGAGGCGGTTGTATGATTGTGTAAATCCGCTTGTCCTACAGCCATTGCTGCAAATCCTTCTCTCTTAAAAAAGTAAGGAACGTCACTGCCGAAATCGGCAGAAGGGTTGATTTCAGATAGATCGAATAGAACTGCCGTTTGAACCTGACATCCTCTATCGGCACGACATGAAGAAGGCCTAGCGCCACTTCGTGCTTAACGGATGATTCGGAGACGAAGGACACGCCAAGTCCCGCTTCTACGGCCGACTTGACCGCTCCCGTACTGCCAAGCTCCATCACAATTTTCAAATCGGCAGGATCGATGTTTTTCCGTTTCAACTGCTCCTCCATAACAAGCCTGGTACCGGATCCCTGCTCCCTCAGAACAAACGGATATTCTACGACCTCATCCAGCATAACCGTCGGCCGCTTCGACAGCGGATGATCCTTGGGAACAATTAATCTGAGTTCATCGCTCATGACCGCTTCCATCTGCATGTCGGGATGGTTCACCGGGGCTTCAATCAAGCCGAAAGTGAGCTGATGATTCATAATCTCGTCCATAATCTGAGCCGTATTCATAACCTTCATGCTGATCGATATTTCAGGAAAGGACTGTCCGAACGGACCGAGCAGACGGGGCAGAATATATTCTCCAATGGTCAAGCTGGCCCCGAGCTGCAGTCTTCCCTTTAATTGTTTGGTGAAAGCGGACATCGCCTGATCCGTGTCACGAATCAGCTCAATACTTCTACGCGCATAAGGCATTAGCGCCCTGCCTGCTTCCGTCAAATCAATCCGTTTGGTAGATCGCTGCAGCAGCTTGGTACCGAAATAATCCTCCAGTGACTGCACCTGCATCGTAACGGCCGGCTGGGTCATGTGCAGCGATTGGGCGGCCGCCGAGAAGCTCCCCCGTTCAGCGACCGTATAAAAGATATGTAATTGATGAAAATTAAGCGCCATCTGTCCGACCATCCTCTCTTCTTAGCGGTTATTATACTACAAATGCGCGAAAAAAAGCGCAGCATCCCTCGATCGGATGCTGCGCCTATTGTATTCCTTCATTATTTCCTCTTCCGGCTGTTTTTCACCAAGGTCATCCTTCTGGAGTGGCGGAGCCAGGAATAATAGGATTTCAAATCACGAAGCTCAATCGTTTCTGACATACGTCCAAGAAAGGTCACAACAATCATCTTGTGCAGCGGATTCCCAAGCAGATCGATGTCTGACTCAGATGAAGCGAATTCCGCGACAAATACCAGGTCATCATCAATCAGGTATACGTCCTCTTCCTTACGGTAATAAGGCTCAACCCGACCTTGCTTCAGGCATTCCCATAAAAATTCAGCAATATCCTCATAGCCGGTCTTCTCGCTCTCCACGCGATCCACCCACCGGCTCCTGGCATGGTTTGTAATGACGATGTCCGCTACTTTCTTATCGCCCAATTCGACATAAAATGTTTCATAAGTGCTCCATCTTTTAGTCATTTTGTCCTTCATCGCTCATCACACCCCCGTCTTAGGAACCAGGTCTTTTTTACCACTTTTATGTATAAGGTTATTTTAACCATGATTGTCCGAGATTTCAACAATAAAATAAACTCGACCCAAATATGTAATTATTTGTAAAACTTAATAAAAGAAAGAAGATCGCCGTACATGGTATCTTCGTGTACCAGCGATCTTCCGCAATATTTATATTTAATTTTCACATGCTATAAAATCTTGTTTTATCAACGGCATCTTTACTGTATTCCGTCTTTAATTCATTGCGGTAAGATCGTTCAACCTTGCGTACAAACGGCAGACGGCTAATATTCTTAACCGCTTCCTCCGCACGCTCTGCGTTCATGTAAATCACTACATAATGCATCTTACGTGACATATAATGAACGGTTCCGTACTTTTCCAGCGTTCTAGCCGCTTTCAGATCACTGACCCATATGATATAACCTGTCCGTTCCGGTAACAACATCTATTCCCTCCGTCGAGTCGAATCAAGCAAAGGAGCGCTAACCGCAGCCGCCGCTTCCGCAGCTGCATGATCCGCCGCCTCCGCAGCCGCCCGTTTTCCCCTCATTGCCCGGCACTTTAATCGTATCGGATACCGATTCTGCAATCATGCGTGATACATCATACAGCATCGTATCAACGAGCTGCTCGGCCTCCTTGAAACGTTTCACGGCTTCAATCTGGTCCAGTTCACGCTGGATTTGCTTCACTTTATCCTTAGCTTCATGATAGTTCGGATGAAATCTTCCGAACCGTTCGCATTCCAAGAATAGCTCCTTCGCTTTCTCGAACTGCTTGGACAGCTGTTTCACCTGCTCGTCCTCATGTACAGCTTCTTTCCAATATAGATAGTCGGCAACTTCGGCCGATTGATTAATAAAGTCACCCAGCTCGTATGCGCACAGCAGCAGCGACGCCATATCCAGCGAAGAAACGCCGCTCGCACCATTTTCCGATAGAACCGTGGTAGTTGGCATTTGTTCACCCTCTTTTTCTTTTACACTTGCTTAAATCTATCATATCATATTCATTCACCGAATTGATACAATTTTACACAAATCCACTCACTCCTGGCGCAATGAGCTTCATGCCCTGCCACATCTCCGGGGTCAAGCAAACCTCCTTATGCGTGAGCGCTTCCCGAAGCAAGCCGGTAACCGCCCAGCCTCCATCCAATCTCTCTAATCTGGCAGGGACAAAAGCAACGATGGCATCATCCATACTTAAATGGACCGGAGCCTGCCAGCTCAAAGCCTTCTCCATAATTTCAAGCCGTGTGGAATGGTGGTAGGACCTTAACTGCTGCAGCCAGCTTAACGGGACCCTGTCGAGCTCAGGCAGAAACCGTTCAATCCTGAAATCCTCGTGATTCATAAGCTCACAACCAACCAGTGTCTGCCCGGAAGAACGGAGCTGGAACTCGACTGTAACTGATTCATGATCAAGTGTCAGCATCGGATATATATCGGAAGACTGCTTCGTATCCAGGGGATCCTGCTTTCCCCAGTCCATAAGGCTGGATTCTAACAAAGGAGAGATCGGAAGCCCACCGGAAGCCGCATGCAGAAAGGATAGGACCGACGGGATGGTCCGGCCATGCGCCAGCGCTCTTCCGATGGAAGATCGGGTTAACTGCCATACCGATATCTGGTCGTCACTTTTCCTGTCAGCGATCAGCTCCAGCTCCCAACGTATACGGTTCGGACAGCCTGGCAGAACAAGCAAATCGCCATTGGGCTCAATCATGACGGGTTCCTGGCGAGCTTCCTGGCGCTGCTGATCTTGCAAGAGAAGAGGCTTCATCGCCCAACGCATCATTCTGCCGTCAGCGACTCTCGCCAGCTCCATCCATCCAAAAACACGGAGCAGATTCAGGCAATTGTCCAGACTTTGATCCCATTCCCTGCCCTCCAATCCATGATGACGGACCTCCTCTGCCATAACGGTCTCGGAATACCAAGTTCCCGGATCAAGACGTGCAAGAAGAGCCATTATATGCCACATAGCCGGTCTCTTCTCCAGCAGCTCCTCCAGGCACCATTGAAGCAATAAAGCCTCTTGCCTAAGCTCCGGCTCCGCTAACCATTCACCCAGCGTTTTCTCGTTCCATTTCATTCTATTCCCATCCAGGGCAATTACACCTAAGTGCATGCTAAGCTTAAGCACAAAAGATACAGCAGGGCTGTAAGAATCCAACGTCTCCGGCTGCCAGCCCGCTTGCTTCATATCCGCATCTGTGAGCGTGATGGCTTGCATAAGCTTGGCGGTTGTTTTCTTCGGCAGGATTCCTTTGGACGTCAGCCCAAGTCCGCTCCGGGCTAACTCGGCCCAGGCCGTCAGCAGCTGCCTGCCAAGAGGCTTATTAGACATATCTTCCTGCCGATGCTCCCATATTCCATAACCGGAATCTGCTGCAGAGAGCTTGTTCATCGGAAACAAAACGGGATGCCACAGCAGAAAACAATCGCTTGGCATGGCATACAGCCGTTCTCCCCAGCCCTGACGAAGAGCAAATACAATCCCGGCATTTTGCAGCTGAATTAGTCCATAACGAAACTCTGCTCCGGATAATCCCGCCCGTGATAAAAAAAGCCGTTCCTCCGAGACAGGACCGGCTCCAAAGCAAATATGGAACACCCGCAAAACGGCGGTGCTTGCTTCATCCATTCGGTCTACGGCTTCTTGAATAGACGGCTTGTCCATAACGGCTGCCTCCCAGCAGAGCCCGCGCTTTGCCGCCTCGATCCAAAAGGGAGACTTCATGAATTGCTGCTTGGCATGGCTTGTCAGCTTCTCCGACCATTCACTTACAAACATGAAGAATAACCTCCCTTGCTCTTCTTATCGTTTCTCAAGCTCATATTGGTAGCCTTGCTCCAGCAGAAACATCTGCCTTCTTGCGGCAAACTCGGTTTCCTTCGTATCGTCAGTCACAATGGTATAAAACCAGGCTTCATTCAGCCCTTCCTTTGGCCGCAATATACGTCCGATCCGCTGCGCTTCCTCCTGCCTCGATCCATAGCTTCCCGAGATTTGGATGGCTACAGCAGCATCCGGCAAATCCACTGCAAAGTTCGCTACTTTCGACACAGCAAGAACGGGCACGTCACCTGCTTTGAACTGTTCATATAAGCTCTGGCGTTCCTGCTGCGGCAATTCACCTGTAATGACGGGCACCTCCAGGGAATCTGCCAAGGCATGAAGCTGATCCAGATATTGCCCGATGATGAGAGTCGGGGTTCCCTGATGACGTTCAAGAAGCTGTCGGACGACCGGCACCTTGCCCGGATTCTCCGCAGCGAGGCGGTGCCGCGAGCGTTTCTCCGCCGAATGATACAGCTCGGATATCCCCTGATCGAGCGGAACGCGGATCTCCGTACATTTGACGGATGCGATATGCCCTTCTGCTTCAACCGTCTTCCATTGCAGCTCAAATTGTTTGGGGCCGATCAGCGAGAACACATCCTCCTCGCAGCCGTCTTCCCGAACCAGAGTAGCCGTAAGCCCCAGCCTTCTTGTTGCCTGAATTTCCGCTGTCATGCGAAATACCGGTGCAGGAAGAAGATGAACCTCGTCGTAGATGATAAGCCCCCAGTCCCGCTCCGAGAACAGCTTCATATGGCTGAACGAATCTTTCTTCGATCTGCGGTGAGTCAGTATCTGATAAGTTGCAATCGTAACGGGACGGACTTCCTTGGAAGCACCTGTATATTCCCCGACCTCCGACGGCTGAAGAGTTGTCTTGTCCAGCAGCTCTTCCTTCCACTGCTGCACACTGGTCGCATTGGAGGTCAGTATAAGCGTTGCACTATTCAGTCTCGCCAACGCGGCAATCCCTACAATCGTTTTGCCTGCACCGCATGGAAGCACAACAACACCGCTGCCCCCTTGAATCGTTCCTTCCTTATAAAAGAGATCAACCGCCTGCCGCTGATAATCCCGTAATTCAAACGTTTTGCCTTGCCGCGTCACAGCTCTGAGCGCCACTGACAAAGCTTCCCCTGTATGGTAGCCTGCCAAATCAATAACAGGAAATCCAAGCCGGATCAGCTCCTGCTTAAGCTGGCCCCGATACTCCGGACTTATCTCCCACGTCTCATTGTTCCTGCGTTCCCGAAGACATTCCAGAATAACCTGATGGCCTGCAAGCTCATTTAGCAGGCTTTCTTCTCCATGTAACAACAGATTGCCTTCATGAATCTCGAGGCGCAGCTTGCCATAACGATCCATCAGCTTGCGGATGTTCGTCTCCAGTACACCCGGCAGGCCATACCTTGCATATTTTTTCAGCGAATCAATGATCGCTTCCGCGTTTATGCCCGCTGAGGCAGCATTCCATAGTGATAAGGAGGACATTTTATACGTATGCCAATTCCCGGGACGTTTCACCAGCTCGGCGTACAGAATCAGCCTCCTGCGCGCTTCCTCCGATAACGGATGCTCATAATCGAGAAGCACCGTCATATCCGATTGAACGATTAACGGACCGTCCTGACGTTCCAACAAAATGATCTCCCCCCAAGGTTATAACGGTAAGCATTCACCTCCAGTATGCAAAAATATCCACCTTTTTATACGAAAAAAGGGATCCCTCCATGGTGCATCACCGTGGAAGGATCCCCCGTATTTCATCTAATGTACATGCTCCGATATTTCGTTCAGCGCTGCGCCTGCCTCCTGAATAAAGGCATCGCGGACAGCCAGATCGCCGATCGCTACCACTCCAACCAAATGGCCGTTCTCTACGACCGGAAGACGGCGTATTTTATGCTTCGCCATCAACTCCGCCGCTTCCTCCATCGTTGTATCGGGAGAAATGGTAAGCAGATCGGTTGTCATAACCGTCTCTACGTCTGTGGAACCGGAATGCTTCTCGGCATATCCCCGCACGACAAGATCCCGGTCAGTGACAGCCCCGATCAGCTTGGTTCCCTCCACGATAGGAATAAATCCAATATCATTTTGCTTCATTAAGACGGCGAGCTCGTACACGTTATCCAGTAAAGTTGCCGTGATGCATGGCGAGGACATAACATCTTTGATCTGTTTGCTCAAGGCGAAAACCTCCTAAAATGAATGATCACCCAAATGGCCGTGTTTATGTCATTGTGATGATTCATTGCTTCGAAAGCATAAGCTTGTTCGAATCTCAAGTTAGGATATCCAGCCTTGGGATGCCTCATCCCGCCGCAAAATCTTCCGCCATTTGTATAAGCAGCTGAGCCGAATGTACCAAAGCACGCTCATCCATATCAAAACGCGGATGATGGTGGGCAAATACCGCTCCCGTCTCCTGGTTGCCTGCACCAACAAACATAAAGCAACCCGGAACTTTTTCCAGATAATAAGAGAAATCTTCCGCGACCATCATCGCTTCTGACCGGATGGTGTTCTCTTCACCAAACAGTTCGCCCGATACCCGGAAGAAGCGGTTCGCTTCATGCTCATCATTCACAACAGGCGGATAACCGATTCGCATATGATAATCGTATTCCGCTCCGTACATGCTGCATGTATGTTTAACAAGTTGTTCAAGACGCTCATGGGTCAGCTTGCGGGTTTCTTCATCAAATGTACGGACTGTCCCCTTCATGACACAACGCTCGGCGATAACGTTATTCGTCGTTCCTGCCTGGAAGGAACCAATCGTAATGACCGCAGGTTTCAGCGGGTCAACATTACGGCCGATAATCGATTGAACCGCTTGAACCAATGCGGAGCCGATGACAATCGTATCGACTGTTTTATGCGGCATGCCTCCATGTCCGCCGAGACCTACTATTTCTAATGTAAATTCATCAGCTGCCGCCATAAACGGTCCCGGCTTGGTGGAGGTCTCTCCAAACGGGAGCGGTGACCACAAATGAACGCCATAAATCGCATCAACGCCGTCTAAAGCGCCGTCCTCAATCATCCGGATTGCCCCGCCCGGCGTTTGCTCCTCGGCAGGTTGGAAGATTAACCGGCGTTCACCGGCAAGCTCCGCCTTATGCTGCTGATAAAAGCTGGCCACCGCAAGCAAAGCCGACGTATGCCCGTCATGTCCGCACGCATGCATCACACCCGGTACTTTCGAACGGTATTCACAATCCTTTTCATCCTGAATAGGAAGAGCATCAATATCTGCACGAAGCGCCACAACAGGTCCCGGCTGTTCACCTTGGATGGTCACGATGAGACCATGCCCGCCTACGCCTTCACGCACCTCACAGCCAAAGGCTTTCAATTGTTCTGCAATCCAGCGAGATGTATGTACCTCTTGGAAAGACAACTCCGGATTCTGATGGAGATGTCTGCGCCACCGGACCATATCCGGATAAAGACGCTGCAGCTGTTCTTTCACATAGCCGCTTGTCTTCATGTTAGGCACCTCCTAAAAGTTTTGCGAAGCAAAACTTGCTCCGTAAGCATTCGCTTAGTTTTGCGAAGCAAAACTTGCTCCGTAAGCATCAACTTTAGTTTTGCGAAGCTAACCTTGCTTTCCATCTATTCTAACAGAACCGCACGATGCGGCATAGAGAAAGCACAGTCTCAAGAGAGAGTAAGTCTTGCGCTGACTGGGGAAACATACTATCATGGGAAATGATGTACAATTGAGTTTTTGGAACAAAACTCAGCTTCGCAAGCTTAACTTCAAATTTCACAAGCAACTTTAGGAGGAAATAACGATGATTATTGAGAATTCGGGTCTTAACGGCCTTCAAAGCGATTTGGCTCATCTGGACGATTCTGCCGAGCAGCTTGGCTTTGTACGTTGGCAGTGGGAATACTATCGCGCTACATACGATCTGAAGCTGGAAGATCAGGCGACTCAATCGGAGTACTTCGTACGCGTCAGCACGCGTGCTGTTGAAGGCAAGCTGGAAAATCCTCATGCAGTACTTGTTATTGAACACGTATACATCGGAAAAGCGACCTTCCCTCATGGCCTTGAATATGAATCGCCGATTCCGCAGCCAATCATGTCGGTTGCGAATCAACGTCTTGAGCAACTGAAACAGCTGCTAGCCTAATATGAAGAAGACACAGCAGAATGGCAGTCGTGGTAGACCGGACTTTCTGCTCCTCATTTTAACGCTGCTGCTTGTTGGATTTGGATTAGTCATGGTGTTCAGCGCAAGCTCGAACATTGCGCTTGTCTCTTCCAAATTCAATAACGATGCTTTTTATTTTACGAAGCGGCAGCTGGCATGGGCGGTTCTCGGCATCTTTTCTATGCTTTTCATGATGAATCTCCCTTACCAAATCTTTAAACGGGGATTTCTATTATTATTTATTCCCGTCCTTATAATGCTGATGGTTGTTCCATTTACCGAACCGGTGAATGGCGCACGAAGCTGGTTTCAGATTGGCTCGCTTGGCATTCAGCCGACAGAGCCTGCTAAGCTGGCCATCATTCTTTACCTGGGAGCCCTCATCTCCAAGAAGGGCGAGAAGTTCCGTGACTTCAAGAAGGGACTCGTTCCGGTCCTAGTCATTGTTGCCATCATTTGCGGGCTTATAATGGCACAGCCGGATTTAGGCTCTTGTATGGTTCTTGCCTCTTCCGCGATCATAATGATTATTGCAGGCGGGGCTAATCTGAAGCAGGTGGCCGTCGCTGGCGGTGTAGCCGGAATTGGGGTCGCTATCCTGGCGGCTATCGGAATGGCTACAAATCCTGACGGATGGGAATACCGGATTGCCCGTTTTACAGCTTATTCCGATCCTCTTGCTGATCAGCAGGGTTCCGGCTTCCAGCTGGTATCCTCTCTGCAGGCACTCGGACATGGCGGTTTTACGGGAGCGGGCTTTGGGGAAAGCGTACAGAAGCTGCACTACTTGGACTATCCTTATAATGACTTTATCTTTTCAGTCATTGCCGAGGAGCTGGGATTTATCGGGGCAAGCTTGTTTCTCTTATTTTACTTGCTGTTCCTCTGGCGGGCACTTATCGTTGCTCTGCGCTGTCCTGATCAATATGGAACGATAGTTGGGGTTGGGATCGTTGGTTTGTTCGGAATCCAGGCCTTCATTAATGTCGGCGGGGTAACCGGCGCCATACCGCTTACCGGCGTTACGCTTCCATTTGTCAGCTATGGAGGCTCCTCGCTGTTAGTCTGTCTGATGTGTATCGGAGTGCTTCTTAGTATTTCGCGCGAGGCAAACAAGCAGGACAAGCCTGAGCGAACGAAACGCTCTCATTCCTAATATAAAAAAGGCTGAACCCGTCAACAAACGGTTCAGCCTTTTTTATGTATTCCGCAGCATTATTTCAAACGCTGCTGCGCTTCTTCCGACGTTTCCTCTTCTTTAAAGGCTACGCCTTCTACCTTCACATTAACTTCCACCACGTTTAGACCGGTCATATTCTCAACCGATTCTCTTACATTAAGCTGCAGCTGTCTGCATACCTCTTGAATCGGAATGCCATAATGAACGATAATGCGAAGGTCGATTGCCGCTTCCAGCTGACCCACTTCGACGGATACACCTTTTTGAACGTTTTTACCGCTAAGGCGTTTTGCCAGTCCTTCGGAGATACCACCTGACATTCCGGCAATGCCTGGAGTCTCAAGAGCTGCGAGTCCTGCAATCGTTGCCACTACATCGTCTGAAATACGGATAATGCCTGTTTGAAGGTCCTCGTTCATGTTATTCCACTCCTCAATTTGCCATATACCATTATTGTAATGGATGGCTCAACTTGAAGCAAGAAAGGAAGTTCATCTAACGCCGGGCTAACGCGATATTTTATGGAAAAGTTTACATGGTTGTCTTTTTTCGTTATGATTAATAATGTTTTTTAGACCTACATAATTGAAGAGGTGGAATGGATGAGACAGAAACTGTTTTTTGGCGGATTGATCGTATCTTTCGCCCTGAGCGCCATCGGGCATTTCGCCCATTGGGACATGACGCTTCAATTTATCATTTCTGCCATCGCCGTCGTATTTGTAGCGGGTTTTCTAGGCAAAGCGACGGAAAGTGTTGCCCATTACGCTGGACAGCGGCTTGGCGGCTTTCTTAACGCCACGTTTGGCAACGCGGCAGAGCTGATCATCGCGATCTTCCTCGTAAAAGAAGGCTTATTCGATACGGTGAAAGCAAGTATTACCGGATCCATTATTGGCAACCTGCTGCTCGTGCTTGGTCTTAGCCTTCTTGCTGGGGGCATCAAATTCAAACAGCAATTTTTCAATAATCAATTGGCCGAGCATAACGCAACGCTGATGATTATGGCTGTTATCGGTTTGTTTGTTCCGGCTGTCTTTGTTGGCGCTGAGCATTTCACGCTGAACAAAGACCATTTCCTCAGCATTACGGTTGCCTGCATTCTGATCGTTTCTTATCTTCTGTGGCTTGTCTTCTCGATGATTACCCACAAGGATGTCCTTGCGGACAAAGAAATGAATGCCGATCATGGTGAAGAGCCGGCCTGGTCCAAAGGCGTATCCATCATTCTACTGATCGTTGCAACGGTAATGGTCGCCTTCGTCAGCGAATGGCTTGTCCATACCCTTGACAGCTTCTCTGAGAAATTTGGCCTGTCTGAGCTGTTTGTAGGTGCATTTGTTATCGCTATTATCGGTAACGCGGCAGAACACAGCGCGGCAGTTATGCTGGCGATGAAAAACAAAATCGGCGCAGCCATCGAAATCGCCATTGGCAGCAGCTTGCAAATCGCTTTGTTTGTTGCGCCGGTGCTGATTCTGTTAAGTACGTTTTTCGGCGATACGATGGACATTATCTTCACTCCGATTGAATTAACTGCCATCGGTGTAGCCGTGTTTATCGCGAAGTCGGTTTCCCGTGACGGTACAACGAACTGGTATGAAGGCTTCCTGCTTCTAATGGTATACGTTATCCTGGGTGTTGCTTTCTATCTCGTATAGCAAACAACACAAAAAAAGAGTAGGCTCCAGGTGGAGTCTACTCTTTATTATTTAATGCTTCATACAATTGAGCCAAGTTGCGTTCCAAACGGCTTAACATCTCTTTTCCGTTTTGCTCGGCAATCAACCCCGCGCGCACAGCAAAGTCAATCTCCCGCGAGAATCCATACATTTGCGTGTCCAAAACTTCCTCGTACAGCGGACATTGACGGGTCGTCAAGTTCTCCATCTGAACTTCGATAAGTTTTTCTATTTTACTCGCATCTTCCGTTAGGAGACGAAGCGCTTTCTCATGCAATTGAACCGTGACTTCCGGTGAAGACATCGTTTTCCCCCCTGTGCGTGTACCCGCCCGTCGTCTATATCTTTTATATTAGACGAAAAAGAGCTAATACACAAGGACAAAACAAAAAAGCGCTTCTTCTTTTCAGAAGAAGAAACGCTTTGTTTGTGACCAAACCGGTCTTATTCGCTAATTACCGATACATTCAAGTTATGTTTCGCGAAAATCTCAGCCATCTTGGCTTTCGCTTCTTCAGCATCAGGACCATGAACATGAAGCTCATAAGCGTGACCGCCTACCAGCGTCGTAAACAGTCCAAGAATGCTCTTAACGTCGATATATTTGTTGTCGGCTTGCAGAACGATTGAAGAGCGGAATTGGCTAGCCGCTTGAGAAATTTCTACGATAGCTGCATTGTTGGACATGGGAATCCCTCCAGTTAATTAGTAAAGCTTTCCTTGACATCATGATAACCCGAAAAATAACATCCATCAAGAGAAAAGTTCAAAAACGCTTCATTTTCATTTATTTCAAATTTTCGGAATTTAAAGCTTCCAGCTCAGGAAGCACAAATACGCCGTCTTTGCGGATTAAAACATCATCGAAATAAATCTCTCCGCCGCCGTATTCCGGACGTTGAATCAATACTAAATCCCAATGAATGGAAGAACGGTTTCCGTTATCCGTTTCTTCATACGCCTGGCCTGGTGTGAAATGCAGGCTGCCTGCAATCTTTTCATCAAACAAAATATCATTCATCGGATGTAGAATGTACGGATTAAAGCCGATTGCAAATTCGCCGATGTAACGAGCACCTTCGTCACTGTCCAGAATTTCGTTCAGCTTCTTCGTATCATTGCTGGTCGCCTTAACGATCTTGCCGTTCTCGAAGGTAAACGAAATGTTCTGGAACGTCGTTCCGGAATATACGCTTGGTGCATTATACGTAATCACTCCATTAACCGAATCCCGCACAGGCGCAGAGAATACTTCACCGTCCGGAATATTACGCTGACCGGAGCATTTTTTCGCCCCGATATCCTTAATGGAGAACGTCAGATCCGTACCCGGCGATACGATACGCACCTTATCTGTACGGGACATAAGCGCCTGCAGCGGATCCTGAGCGCGGTCCATCTTCGCATAATCCAGGTTGCATACATTAAAATAGAAATCCTCAAACGCTTCTGTGCTCATATTAGCCAGCTGCGCCATCGATGGAGTCGGGTAACGAAGAACAACCCACTTGGTCCGTTTTACGCGTTCCTCCATATGTACGGGATGGGTGTATAGCTGCTCGTATAGCCGCATTTTTTCTTTTGGTACATCGGACAGTTCATTCACATTTGAACCCGAACGCACGCCGATATAGCCCTGCATTTGCTCCATACGCTCCAGATCAAGCTTCGCCCAGAGTTCAATCTGTTCCTTAGTTGCATGCGTCAGCATGGTACGCAGGACAGAGCGGTCACTCAGCTCTACGAACGGTCTTCCGCCACGTTTGGTCACTTCTTCAATCAGACATTTCCCCAGCTCCAGCTCCAGACCAATCAAATCTATCAGGACATTGTCGCCAGGCTGCACATCAATCGAGTAGCCGGCTAGATTGGCCGCCAGCTTCTGTAATCTTGGATCACGCATCTTTCTCAAACCTCCATTATTTTAAGCACTGCTTTCAGGAAAACAGCCTTCGAACATATTAGCATGTTGACCGCTTATTGAACAGTTCCTGTTCCGTCAAAGGAATTAAAGCTGACATTTGTATCCCGTTTCTCTTGTTTATCCTTCCCGGAGAGAGAATAATGAAAAATCGTATGTTCCGCGAGCTTGAGCGGTACCAGACTGCCCCGATCAATCAGCACATCATATTGGGATTTAACTTGCAGCGACTTCAGCATATTATCCATCTGCTTACGGGATTGATTAAATTCCTTCATCCAGGCGTCTTTGTATGCCCCCTCCTGGAGCGGAGCTTTGGACTCGAGAGCATTCATCTCCTCCTGAAGCTGATCTTTCCACAGCTTGTTAGCATCCTTATCGTTCAGCTCAACATGAAGGGCAACCAAATCTGCTGTCGAAGCTGCCTCGTTAAAGCTTACTTTTTTATCTGCCTTTTTCAGTTTCTCCAGCAGCTCAATCGGGCTCCAAGACAGCTCTTCTCCATCCTCGTTCTGGGCGTGCAGCTTTGTATGCTCTTCGATATGCCCTTGAAAAGTCCGGGGAGCATTAGCAAATCCTTCTGCCGTATAAATGGTCGTTTGACCGGAGAACGCATATTGGTCCGTACCGGCAAGCCCGGCAATTGACAGGTTAAGCCACTCCTCTGGAGGGCGGCTGGCATTTGAGCATGCAGCCAATGTCAGCGGCAATGCCGCGATTAGCACCGTTATTAACGTATGTTTAAAGGTTTTCATCTACCACTGCACCTTTCGTCAAGTCGTTCCATATGACCTTATCGTCCCCAGAACGGTCAGCGGCTTATTCGGGTTAATTCCAAAAAGAAAAGGACACCCGTTAAGGTGTCCTTAAAATCTCATCTAGTTGGCTTGTCCGACATAGATCCGGTTTCTTCCGTTATTCTTGGCTTCGTACAGCGCCATGTCAGCCCTGTAGAACAAAGACTCGACGCTGATCTTCTCATTCTCATACGTCCATTCGGAGACGCCGCAGGATACCGTTACAACCGGCAAAGTCTCTGCTTCTACATGGGTACGGATCCGCTCGGCAATCCGGTATGCCTGGTCGGAACGAATACCCGGCAAATAGACAGCCAGCTCCTCCCCGCCCCATCGTGCCGCAATATCACCCTGCCGGATCGAGCTCCGAATAATATTGCTTACCTGCACCAGAATCTGATCACCTACCTGATGACCGAATGTATCATTAATTTGCTTGAAATGATCTATATCCACCAATATAAGCGCCCCAAGCGGATCTTTCCGTTGCCGGCTTTGTATCTGCTCATTCAGATAATGGCGAGCATGCAATCCCGTTAAATTATCGGTAATGACCATTCTGCGTACTTCGGCATGCAGCGATGCATTCGTAATGGCTAGCCCGATATGTGTAGACATAACTTGAAGAAGTTTATAATTGTCATAAGAGAAAAAGTTCGCGCTCTTGTGAGCAACCATAATAACCCCGGCTACTTCCGAATCGACCAATATCGGCGTCGCAATCAGCGATCGGGCGCCTGTATTGTCCATCAGCTTGGAGTTCACAACCCGTGTATGCCAATAATCCGAAATAATGAGCGGTTCTTTCGTCCTATATACAATTCCGGAGAAGCCGTATTCAGGGGAAAACCGCTCATTGGACATGGCCGGTATATTGCTTGCCGTCACAACGAACTGATTCTGCTCTTTGTTAAGCTGAAGAACACAGCAATAATCCGCATCAAATACGCTAAGAAGCTCGGATGAAGCGAATTTGAAGATTTCTTTCAGCTTTAGCGACTGGTTAAGTCTCTTTGTGAGTTCATTAATAAGCCTAAGCTCGTTAATAAGCAGATTCGATTGCTCGTACAGCTTCGCATTCTCGAAAGCCGTTCCCGCGGTATCGGCCAGAAGCACAAACGCAGGCAAGTCGGCATCATCCCAGCTGCTGGCATTCACCGTCAAGCATAATACGCCGTATGCCGCTTGTTTGCCCGTCATTGGTACCGCAAGCCGCTTTGTGCCCTCACGATCCTGCTCCGTTACCAGCTTGCCCTCAAGAAAGGATTTGGCCACCAGATCATGTGCAGCGTTTTTAAATACAAGCGGCTTTACTCGGGAATCTCCATTGACATGATCCTGAGACAGATACAATTGCGCGACCGAGTCCGGATAAAGCTGCTCCAGACTGCTCAGCATTTCAGACAAAACAGAAGAAACATCGAACTGGTCATACAGCCTCTTGGCCGCCAGAAACAAAGCATCGCGTCTGCTTGCTTCTTTTTCCGTCCGTTTCTGGTGTAAAAGCAAATCTTTAATAAACAGCTGCTCGAATCTGCGGTAGAAGCATGTCCGAAAATGCATGGCACTAAGCTGGGCCATGAACTTAGCTTGAGCACTGATCATCTGCTGTTCTGCTACATAAACAAGGACACAAAAAGGACGACGGTCTGAACGAGTAAGCACGGGTATGGCCATGGCCGCCTGTCTGTTCTCTTCTTCTGTCGCTTCTAATAGAAGTGCGGTGGCGGCAGCCTGACGAGCAACTGCTATTGCTTCCGCTTGCTGATTTATATCAATCGTCCCTGTTGATCCGATTACGTTATTATTCAGATCAAGTAATACAAACAGCCCGTCCACAAACATAGCTTGTTCATCGGTATCCTTGCGCCAGCTTGCAAAGCTCTCCTCAAGGAGCGGCAGCAAGTACGGTTCATCTGCAGCTTGAATGTCTTCGTTCTCAAACCAAACGGTTCGCGTTTCTTCTTCAACCCGATGAGCTGCCGCGGCAGCTTCATCAAACGCCTGACGATTATTATATAGATCCGCCATCGGCAACACCCAGCCCTTCCCTACATTAAAGGAGACGAGTCTATCAAGCTATTATAGTATTTATAATCATATCTTATTTCTGAGAATTTTGCACTACTCAAAATTCCAGCTTTTAGGTCTTTTGGACCTCGTTTGCTGCTGTTTTTGGCATCTGCCGGCGACTTGACAGAAGCAAACTATTTGATATATTATCTATAGATGAATGCATGGGCGTACGGTTTTGTGTCACCCTCAGAAATACGTTCGCTGATATACCAGCGGCTGAACTGTTTATCAGGCTTCGAAGATTCGAGCATAGGGCGTATTCGGCGAAACACAACCCCATCCTCAAAAATACAATTTTGAAGGAGTTACACAACTCATGTCACGTTATACAGGTCCTAAATTTAAATTAAGCCGCCGTCTTGGCATTTCCCTGAGCGGTACTGGCAAAGAATTGAAACGTCCATTCCCTCCAGGCCAACACGGTCCTAACCAACGCAAAAAGCTGAGCGGTTATGGCGTTCAATTGCAAGAAAAACAAAAACTGCGTCACATGTACGGCTTGAACGAGAAGCAATTCCGCAACTTGTTCGACAAAGCGGCTAAAATAAAAGGTATCTCCGGTGAAAACTTCATGGTTCTTCTTGAGAGCCGCCTGGACAACCTTGTTTACCGTCTTGGCTTTGCTAACTCCCGTGCAGGCGCGCGTCAGTTGGTATCGCACGGTCATGTAACAGTAAACGGCAAAAAAGTCGACATCGCTTCCTACACTGTATCGACTGGCGACGTAATCGGCCTGCGTGAGCGCAGCCGTGCAATGAAGTCGATCAAAGAAGCTATGGAAGGCCGTCATCACCTGCCGAACTACCTGGAATTCAATGATCAAGCTGTTGAAGGCAAATACGTTCGTCTTCCAGAACGTGCTGAGCTGTCCCAAGATATCGACGAAAAACAAATCGTCGAGTTCTACAGCCGCTAATTGCTTGACTGGGAAACCCCGGGAGCTAATGCTCCTCGGGTTTTTTTTCTATTCCCTTTATAGTTCAAACCTATAAAGGGAATAGATATTATATATTTCACTTATATGGAGATAAGAGGTAAAAATAAAGGTATAACAGATTGGAGGCGAAAGGAAATGAATAATCAAAGCACTCAAGCATGGAATCCCGGAACATATGACGCGCAACTTGGATTTGTTTCGAAGCTCGGCAAAGGCATTCTTGATTGGCTGAATCCCAAGGAAGGTGAAAGTATTCTCGATTTAGGCTGCGGCACTGGCGACTTGGCCGCTGAAATCACCGGTTACGGAGCAACAGTTACCGGAATGGATCAATCAGAAGCTATGATCATTTCCGCAAGAAACAAATATCCGGATATTCATTTCCTTGTTGGTGACGGAGAACAATTCAGCTTTGATGCTCCATTTGATGCGATTTTCTCGAACGCCGCTCTGCACTGGATGAAGAATGCAGCCGGTGTAATCGAGTCCGTGAGGGAAGCCTTGAAGAGCGGTGGACGATTCGTCGCTGAATTTGGCGGTAAAGGCAATGTCGATACTTTTGTTCAGGCGTTCTATGAAGTAATGCCTCGTTACAGCATCAACCCTGCTGAGCGAAATCCATGGTTTTTCCCCTCTATCGGGGAATATACAAGCTTGCTCGAACAGCACGGCTTCCGGGTTCAAATCGCGGAGCATTTCGATCGGCCTACACCTTTGCCGGAAGGCGAGAGAGGCGTTATGCATTGGCTCGAAGGGTTTGGTGATGCCTTCTTCAAAGGATTAGATGATGCGGAAAGACAGGCTGCCAAGCAAGAGGTATTTGAAACAGCCAAACAAAAGCTGCAAGCGGTAAATGGCGTGTACCAAGCTGATTACAGACGGATACGAATCGCAGCTGTTAAGAAATAAAAAAATCCCGAAGCGGATCTAGTGTCCGCTTCGGGATTTTATGTGTCCGGTTATTCCTTTTTAGCAGTAGGCTCAGCCGGTTGCGGAATCTGAACTGGGGTCTCAGCTGCTGCTGCAGCCGGAGGGATTAATGTCCCTGATACCCGCGAGGTTAGGCCTTTCATGAGGGAGTTAACATCAATACCCGAAACATTCTTCAGCATCTCCGGCGCTGTCGCCATTAAGCTTGTTACATAGTTGCTTAAGCGGGCGGCACCTTCCCCATGACCGGTATCCACAACTGTCAGCTTATCAATGCCCTTAAGCGGCTCAGCAACCTTGCCGGCGAGCTCAGGCAGCATTTTGACAATGATATCGAGTATCGCAGCTTCGCCGAAGCTTTCGAACGCTTGAGCGAGCTTTTCTTTCGCTTCTGCTTCAGCAAGACCACGCAGGCGGATAACTTCCGCTTCCGCAGTACCTTTCGCACGCTCAGCATCAGCTTCAGCCATACCGTCCAGACGCTTCTGCTCGGCATTCGCCTTCGCTTCCGCTTCAATACTATATTGCAAGGCGTCCGCTTCACGCAGACGTTTCGTTTTATCCGCTTCCGCCGCCTGCTCAACCGCATAACGGTCGGCTTCCGCCTTTTTCTTCACTTCTGCGTCATACTGCTTCTCGCGGCGCAAAATTTCCTTCGCTTCCAGGTCAATCTCGCGTTCCTTACGGACAAGCTCAACCTTCATTTGCTCCTCAACTACACTTTGCTTCGCACGGGCTTCCTGGATAAAATAAGCCTGATCCGCTTCTGCTTTTGCCATATCCTGATCACGTTTGAAGGATGCGATCTTCAGCTCCTTCTCTTTCCCGGCTTCCGCAATGTTCGTATCACGGAGCAGCTCCGCCTTCTGACCTTCTTCCTCTGCCAGTGCTTTCTTGATCCGCGAATCCCTTACCGCTTCCGCTTCCGCAATATCCGCATCACGCTTAACGGCAGCGATACGAGGCTTACCTAAGGCATCCAGATAACCATGCTTATCGCGCAGGTCTTTGATCGTAAAGGAGACGATCTGCAGCCCCATCTTCTTCAAATCCTTCGCAGCGACACCTTGAACCTCTTGAGCAAATTTATCTCGGTTCCGGTACACTTCCTCTACTGTCATCGAGCCGAGTATGGCACGAAGATGACCCTCAAGCACCTCTTGCGCCTCACTCTTCAGCGCTTCTGTTGGTTTACCCATGAACTGCTCGGCTGCAGTTGCTATATCTTCAACAATCCCGCCGATCTTTATAATCGCGACACCGTCTGCCATGACCGGAACACCTTGTTCCGTATAAACTTCCGGAGTTGATACATCAAGCTTATGGGAAAGCAGCGACAGAAACTCTGCCTTCTGAAAGATCGGCAGAATAAAGGCGCCGCCGCCTCTTACGATTTTGATTTTACGGCCGGACTCATCGGTGCTGACATTACGGCTGCCGAGGAATGACCCGGTCACAATCATCGCTTCATCCGGACTAACGGTCCGGTAACGCGCCCAAAAGGCAATACCAAGAATGACTAATACAGCAACTACAATAATAGGAATAATAAGATATTCTGGCATGAATTTTCTCCTCTCAGCTTTTGCACTTCTTTTAATAAGGGTCCAGCTTGGATACGTAAAGGGTGTTGTCCTTCACTTCCACAATAACGACCCGCACCCCTCCGGGTATGTCTTCCCCGTCAAAACTTGCAGCAATTTGGTTGGTATGACCCGCCCCTGCCTTTACCAGCACTTCTCCATACCCCTTTGATGGGATGGCCGTAATCACTTCCGCGATCTTGCCGCTCAAATCCTTTTCCGATAATGCAATCGAGTTCTCGCTCTGGCTCATCGGCTTCACATACAGGAAATAACCGCCGCCCCCAACGAGCACACCGCTGCATACAGCTAGAACCAGCACCACTACAAAGCCAAGGGCTGTATAATGCGCAAGCAGCAGTCCCGCACCGCCAAAGGCGGTCAGCCCTCCTACAAGCGTGGTCGGATTCAGCCACGGATGACCATCCAGCGATAAGAAATCAAGGACGCCGCCAAGCGCATGACCGATTAAATCTCCGAGCAGGGCGCTAATCATGGCATATAACGCACCGCCGACGAAACATCCCCAAAATATCGCCTCCAATTCCATCCCCCTCTCACAGCATCCATATGCTGTTAATTCATACGCATAGACCATCGGTTTTGTTGCGAAAAAAATGAAGCATACATATCGCAAGCTTCATTAAACTGATTGATCCGCTCATTTGCTGAGCTTTACTTTAATAAATTTATGTCCTGCCTCATCGTGCAGATTTGCTCCTGGTATGACCATTTTCACTATACAGCTACAAGAGACGAGAAGGATTAACCCCGTTACCACCCTCGCTCGGGCTATCTGCCGCCGCAAATAAAAATTGGGCAATATAAAATACGGGACTCTCACTTCATGTTTGATAACGGGATGCAGCACCGAAGCAGCAGACTACTGGATCCGTTTCTACAGACCGGCTCAACGCAGGATAGATTTTACAGCACAGTAGTCCAGGGGAAGTCCATCATGCTAGTGCTTCAAAATCTTGATCTGTGCTATAATAGATTCTGTCATTTAGAGGGGGAATTTGTACATATGCAAGAAGAAGATCGCAAATCGCCGCCCCGCAGGAGCGGATGGCGTACATTCGGAATCATATCATTTATGACTGTCAAATGGCTCATTTATTTCGGCATATTTATCGGATTATTAACAGGCGGGGCTTTAACCGGTTATGTGGCCTCCCTTGTGAAAGGCGATGAAGTTCGTCCTCGAACATTAATCGAGGAAAAGGTAAACGAGAATTCGATTACAGGCTATGTGTATTTCAATGACGATACGCTGGTCGGCCAGCTTCGTACCGAAGAAGACCGGACACCTATTGAATACGACGAATTGCCGCAGCAGGTTATCGATGCGGTACTTGCTATTGAAGACAATAACTTTATGCATCATAAAGGCGTCGACATTAGCGGCCTTGGACGGGCAGTCAAGCAGAAGCTGTTAAACGAGGACACTCAGACCGGCGGCAGTACTTTGACCCAGCAGCTGGCACGACGTGTATTCCTCAGCCTGGACAAGACCGACGCCCGTAAAGTTAAAGAGATGTTCCTAGCGCTTCGAATGGAACGATATTTGACCAAAGGCGAGATTCTGGCCGCTTATCTGAACAAGGTACCATTTGGCAACGGCTCCACCGGTTATAATCTATACGGTATTAAATCGGCAGCCCGAGGGCTGTTCAATATTACTGACCTTAATCAATTAAACATTGCACAGGCAGCTTATCTGGCCGGACTGCCGCAGCGCCCTTCCGCGTATACCGCTTTTACCAGCAAAGGGCAATTCGACGAAGAAGGCTTCCAGCTTGCGCTTGAACGCCAAGGCACCGTGCTGTCGCAGATGCTGAAATTTGGCCGGATCACGCAAGAGCAATATGATGAAGCGAAAGCATTCGATATTCGATCCACGCTTGCACCGCCATCAGAGAAGGCTTACACGACTTATCCCTATTTGATGCTGGAGGCAGAGCGCCAGGCGGCGGAAATCCTGCTTCTTCAGGAGAATTCGAATCTTACGCAAGCGGATTTGAAGAAGAAGGAAAACTCCGCGCTTATAGAAGAAGCACGACAACGTCTGCTGAACGGCGGATATCATGTCTATACAACGATAGACAAGGAAATCTACAAGATCATGCATGATATTGCGGCAGATCCCAAGAACTTCTCCGCATTCAGTAAAGAAAAGGGTCTTGAACAGACCGCAGCCGTCATGCTCGACCATAAGACAGGCGCAATTCTAAGTATGCTGGAGGGCCGCGACTTCTACGAGGAGCAAATGAACTTTGCCACTCAGATGACGCGTCAGCCGGGCTCGGCGATGAAGACAATAGCTGCCTACTTGCCAGCTATTGATAAAGGACTTATTCAGCCTGCGAGTATCGTCGATGATGCTCCTGTCGTACTCAAGGATGGACAAAAAGGCTTCCATATTCCGAAAAACTCGACAAACAGATACCTTGGTCTTGTAACGGCGCGGGAAGCACTGAACCGCTCCCTGAACTTGCCAGCTGTCAAAATATTCCTCGATGATGTTACGATCAAAGGTGCATGGAATTTCGCCCGCGAGCTGGGCATTACAACCTTGCAGCCGCAGGACGACAATTCACAAACCGGCGTAATCGGGGGCCTCAGCATCGGGGTTTCGGTTGAAGAATTAACGAATGCTTACGGCGCTATCCCGAACAAAGGCGTATTCAACGATGCTTATATGATATCGAAAATTACGGATGCGGACGGCAAACCAGTCTACGAGCATAAAGCAACTCCGAAGCAGGTATTCTCGCCGCAAACGGCTTTCCTGGTAACCGATATGCTGAAGACGGTTGTTTCGAGCGGCCAAGGTACAGCACATTCCTTGACTTCAGACTTCAAACAATACGGTAAAATTCCGATCGCGGGCAAAACCGGTACGACGCAAAGCTATGGAGACGTATGGTTTATGGGCTTCACCCCGGATATTACCCTTGGCGTATGGGCCGGTTATGAAGAACAGGTCAATACCTTGTCTGACCCCGGCAAGAAACGGGCACGCTCCATCTGGGCTCTTATGATGAATGAAATTACGAAGACCAAACCCGATCTGTTCCCGACGAAGGAATTTGAACGTCCTTCCGGCCTTGTCAAAGCAACCGTGTCCAGCGCTAGCGGCAAGCTTCCAAGCCAGTTGACGAAGGAGTCAGGCAAGCTTGTAACAGACTGGTTCAACCAGAAGTATTTGCCGAAGGAAACGGATGACGCATTGGTGAAAATGGCCTATATTCCTTTCAACGGAGTTAACTATGTACCAAACCCTGCAACTCCAAAGGATATGGTCCGTGAGCAAATCGTCATTAAGCGGAAGAAGCCGCTTGACGAACTGATGGACGAAATCAGAGCTGCACAAGCAAAGCTGCCTGCGAGCAGCAGAAAATCAATTGAATCGTATCTGCCGGCCGATGCTGACACAAACGCGCCGTCCAAAATGGATCCGCGTGTAGATGACGGCAATGTACCAAATGCTCCAAGCAATGTGAAGCTTCAATCCATTGGGTCCGGAGTTGTTATGCTGACCTTTACCGGAGGGACGGAAAAGGACATCGTCGGATATCGCGTCTATCAATCGGTTAACGGGCAGCCTTCACAGAAGGCTGGAGAGTCAATCCTTGTTGGCGATGAGCTGAAAGCAAAACTGACGGTAGCCGGTAACCAAGGCTACAGCTTCTATGTAACTGCAGTAGACGTAGCCGGCAAGGAATCGGCGGCCAGCCAGGTTGTAAGCTTCGGCAGCGGTCCAGAATTGCCGGGTATTCCAGGACTGCCTGGAGATAACACAGGAAACGGCGGCGACCCGGGTACCGAGCATCCGGATTTAGCTCCTCCTTCCTCTCCAAACGGCTTAGTCGCTACACCAACGGATTTAAGTGTGCTGCTAACCTGGAACGCTAATTCCGATGCAGAGTACGTTACCACTTATCATGTCTTCTTAAGTGCTGAGAACGATGGCAACTACGTAGAGATAGGCAAGACCAAAAGTCCAAGCTTTACCTATGCATCGCCGTTAACGACAGGAACATTCTATGTCATTGCAGAAAATGACACCGGGAAATCCCCTCCTTCACAGCAAGTAAAAGTGGGGAAATAACGGAGCTGATCCGTTATAAGGGATGGAGACAAAGAAAGGCGCCACGGATTAATTCCGCGGCGCCTTTTTTATATTCAATAAAAAAAATTAGTCCTCGATTGTAGATAAGTCGCCTGTTGGGAGGTTGAGCTCCCAGGCTTTCAGGACACGTCTCATGATCTTTCCGCTGCGTGTCTTTGGCAACTTGTCTTTGAACTCGATTTCGCGCGGTGCAGCATGGGCAGATAAGCCGATTTTCACGAACTGCGCAATCTCTGCCTTGAGCTCATCCGAAGCCGTATAGCCCTCTCGAAGGGCGATAAACGCTTTGATAATCTCACCGCGCATAGGGTCCGGCTTACCGATTACGCCCGCTTCTGCGACCGCTGGATGCTCGACAAGCTTGCTCTCCACCTCAAACGGACCAACCCGCTCACCAGCTGTATTGATAACATCATCAATACGGCCCTGGAACCAGAAATAACCGTCTTCGTCCATATAAGCGGAATCTCCGGAAATGTACCAGCCTTGAATGCGGAAATACTCTTCATACTTCGAAGGGTTATTCCAGATCTTGCGCATCATGGCAGGCCAAGGTGTCTGTACCGCGAGGTTGCCCATCCGGTAAGGAGGCACTTCATTGCCTTGATCATCGATAATGGCTGCTTTTACACCCGGGAGCGGTTTACCCATAGATCCTGGCTTAATATCCATCGAAGGATAGTTACAGATCAGTTGTCCGCCTGTCTCTGTCATCCACCAAGTATCATGGATACGTTGTTTGTAGACCTTCATCCCCCAGCGTACCACTTCAGGGTTGAGCGGTTCACCAACGCTCAGCACATGGCGCAGGCTTGACAGATCATAGGAATTAACGAGGTCATCCCCTGCTCCCATCAGCATGCGGAACGCGGTCGGAGCACTGTACCATACGGTGACGCCGTATTTCTGAATGGTGCCGTACCAGTCTCCAGGGCTGAAGCGGCCGCCGCGAATAACGTTTGTCGCTCCGTTCAGCCAAGGCGCAAATACACCATAAGACGTCCCCGTTACCCAGCCCGGGTCAGCTGTGCACCAGTAAATATCGCCTTCTTTGAGATCAAGGACAATTTTACCCGTGTAATAGTGCTGAACCATCGCATTTTGGACATGGAAGACGCCCTTCGGCTTACCCGTAGAACCGGATGTATAATGGAGAATTAATCCATCCTCGCGGCTCAGCCATTCGATCTCTGCCTCTTCTGACGCCTGCGCCATCTCCGCACTAAAATCGACGATTGCATCGTCAGTAACCACACTGTCGCCAAAAACAATAATATGCTTCAAGTTAGGCAGCTCGTCGCGTTTGATGCGTCCAAGCAGAGCAGGTGTTGTAATAATTGCCGTTGCTTCGCTATCCTGCAGACGGTCTTTAACAGCCGTCTCCATAAACGCTTCAAACAACGGTCCAACCACTGCGCCCACCTTCAAGGCACCAAGCACACTGAAATATAACTCCGGCGTACGAGGCATGAAGATAAATACGCGCTCTCCCTTGCCGATGCCGAATTTCCGCAATACGTTCGCGAATCGATTCGACTGTTTGCTCATTTGTTCAAACGTATAGGATTCGTCGCGTGTGTTGTCACTGTAATAAAGAGCAATATTCGCCCCTTTGCCGGACTCCACATGACGGTCAATGGCCTCGTACGCCATGTTTACTTTCCCTGTCTCATGCCAGCTGAAATGGCGTTCAATCTCTTCCCAGTTAAAATCTGCCGTTGCTTGTTCATAATTCTTAAGATTTGGATTTGTTGCCACAGCTGGAATTCGTTCTTGATGCAAGTTGATCATTCTATCACTCTCCCATCAAATCTGTTAAACATTAACCGAAGAATACGCTTACAATTACTAGCCGGTACTTGCAGGCAAACAAGCCGGAGCTCTCTTATCGATTCGTTCGGTTACTCAACCGCCACAACAATTATAGCATAATGACTTTCCATTCGACTATGCTTTTCATTTCGTCCGATGTCTGCTATAACCATAAATATAAAAGGTATGGGAGCTTTGGAAAGGAGATTCCGTTATTGGAGCATCGCAAATTGCACCACCGGCAGCAAATCGAATTACAGGACGGCCGTATCTGCATCATTGAAGGTCCAGTCCCCCCGGATTCCTTGCAATTACTAAGCATGCATGCCGATCTGGACGCTTTTCGGCGGCCAAAGGACCAGCATGAAGCGCTGGTTGAAATAGCAGGCTTGGAAGAAGGACGTATTATTGTAGCCCGTGTAGACGAGCTCATCGTTGGCTATGTTACCTTTCATTATCCGGATGAGCTGGAACGCTGGTATGAAGCCCGCATGCCGGATCTGATCGAGCTGGGAGCCATTGAAGTAGCTGATCAGTACCGATCCTATGGGCTCGGCAAAAAAATGATTCAATTGGCTTTTGCTAACGAGCAGCTTGAAAATATGATCGTGTTCACAACCGAGTATTATTGGCATTGGGACCTGGAAGGAACCAAGCTTAGCGTGTGGGAATACCGGGGCATTATGGAGAGGCTGATGAAATCCGTCGGCATGGTCTGGTATGCAACCGATGATCCGGAGATTTGCTCGCATCCGGCTAACTGCCTGATGGTCCGCATCGGGAAAGAAGTCCCGCAAGAGTCCGAGGAGCAGTTCGACCGCATCCGCTTCCGGCAGCGATTCATGTATTAGTGCGTTTTTATTTGGGAGGTTAAGAAGTGACAAACGCTTTATTCGTTCATCATTCTGACAGTACCCGTTATTCATTTGGTGAGCAGCATCCGTTTAGCCCGGTACGCATGACATTAACGCTTGATTTGCTGCAAGCAGCCGGTGCGCTGCAAGACGATCAGATTGCCTCCCCTTCTGCAAAAGTAGATGAGGAGCTGCTCGCGCTCGTTCACCGGGCGGATTACATAAATACGGTTCGGCTTCTGAGCTTGGACAATCCTGCTCATGAAACGGCTGCAACGGCTGGCAAATATGGTCTTGATACCGAGGACACGCCTTATTTCCCTGGCATGCATGATGCAGCAGCCACGATAACAGCAGGTTCTGTACATGCTGCCGAGCTCGTTATGAGCGGCACAGCCACACATGCCTATCATATGGCCGGGGGGCTGCATCATGCATTTCCTGACCGCGGATCAGGCTTTTGTGTATATAACGATGCCGCGGTTGCGATCCAATATATCCGTAAAACTTACGGAGCGAGAGTCCTGTACATCGATACGGATGTTCACCATGGAGACGGGGTACAGTGGAGCTTTTACCATGATCCGGATGTCTGTACCTATTCCATTCATGAGACCGGCAAGTTCTTGTTCCCCGGGACAGGCTTCGTTCATGAAAAAGGGGCCGATGCAGGCTACGGAGCCTGCTATAACATCCCGATGGAGCCTTACACGGAGGATGATTCCTGGCTGGAATGCTTCCGCAGCACGATAACCAAGATTGCCGAGGTATACAAACCTGATATCATCGTCAGCCAGCATGGCTGTGATGCTCATGCCTACGACCCGTTATCTCACATCCACTGCAGCATGCGGATTTATCAGGAGATGCCTGTCATTATCCATGAGCTCGCCCACAAGCATGCAGACGGACGCTGGGTTGCTCTGGGAGGTGGCGGATATGACTGGTGGCGCGTCGTGCCTCGGGCTTGGTCGCTCGTCTGGCTGACGATGACCGATCATCCTGTCGTGCAGCAGCTTACAAGCCATGAAGACGTTCCATTGCCCAAATCATGGCTGGATAAATGGTCATCCGTAAGCCCTGACCCGCTTCCTGCAAGCTGGCTGGATGATCAGAGTCAAGTGCTTCCTATTCCGCGCAGAGCCGAGATTGAGATGAAGAACCGCCAAACAGCCGCCATCGCCGTTCAAGATTTATGATAAAACCTCTATCGAGGCCTCTTGAAGATGAGCGGCGGCGTCTATAGGTGGTTTTATCGCCAAATCAAATTTCAGTATTCAACTGACTTCCAAACTGATATAGAAAAAACGTCCGTACCTGCAGGTACGGACGTTTTCTTTCGTTTTAGATATGCTGAATCATATCATCAATAATCGCATAAGAATTATTCGCAGCTGTCACTGTAAACTCTGCAAAATTAACATGTGCCGAACCGTCAGCTTTATCCGACATCGAACGGATAACCACAAACGGAACTTCATTCAAATCACACACATGAGCGACCGAGGCCCCTTCCATCTCCGCACATGCGCCTTGCAGTGTTTCATACAGCTCGCGAACCGTATCACGGCTTGCGATAAACTGATCGCCCGACAATACTTTGCCAATCAGGCTGCGTCCCTCAAACAAACGCTCGCTTGCCTCCGTAGCCAGCTTGATAAGTTGCTCATCCGCAACAAACTCCGAACGCTCCTGGTACGGGATAACCCCTTTTGCAAAGCCAAGCGGCGTTACGTCCATGTCGTGCTGTACACAGCTGGAAGAAACAACAATGTCACCGATATTCAGACGCGGATCAAGCGCGCCGGCAACACCTGTGAACAAAACGCTGTCAACGCCAAGATCAATCAGAATTTGTGTGCATACGGCAGCGTTAACTTTGCCTACGCCGGATTTACAGAAAACAACCGTCTTGCCATGAAGCTGGCCCTCATAATAGGTGATGCCGGCTTTTGTTACTTGATTGGTTACATTTACGTTCTGGTGCAAAAGCTCAATCTCTTCAACCATTGCCCCAATAATACCGATCTTATTGAAACTCATTAGGCTTGCAAACCTCCAACGGATTGTCGAATAACAATTTCATGCGGCAAAACGACTTTTGCGTGTTCGACAACTTCTTTCTTCATCAGCTTGGTGAGCAGACGCATCGATACCGCACCGATATCATACATCGGTTGAGCAACCGCCGTCAGCTGCGGACGAACCATCGAAGCCATACGGGTATTATCAACGCTGATGACCGATACATCGTCCGGCACTTTCAGACCGGAGTCCTGAATGCAGTGAATGGCACCGATAGCCATTTCATCCGTAGCGGCAAAAACAGCCGTTGGACGTTCAGACATATCAATGAAATATTTCATCGCTTCAACACCGGATTCGTAACGGTAATTTCCCGTACGTACTAGCGTTTCATTATAAGGAATGCCGGAATCTTCAAGCGCACGCTTGTACCCTTGGAAACGGGCATAACCGTTCGCCGGATCCTGGAGCGTTCCGCTGATCATGGCAATACGTCTGTGACCTTCTTGAACCAGCTTGCGGACAGCATCATACGCCGCTTCCTCGTGGTTAATGTCAACAGACGGAATTTGACCATTCTCATCAGTTGTCGCACAGAGAACAATCGGCACGTTCGCGGTCTTGAAAGCTTGCATATGCTCTTCTGTCACAGCGCCGCCCATAAAGAGCAGCCCGTCCACCTGCTTCTCCAGAAGCGTGTTAATAACGCGGATCTCTTTGTCTTTCTTCTTATCCGCATTACAAAGAATGATATTATAATGGTACATATTCGCTATATCTTCGATGCCACGTGCAACCTCGGCAAAATTCGCATTCGAAATATCCGGAATGACGACGCCTACGGTTGTTGTTTTCTTGCTTGCCAAGCCCCGTGCAACCGCATTCGGACGATACCCGAGTCGTTCAATAGCCTCGTACACCTTCTTGCGCGTTGCCGGCTTCACATTCGGATTGTTGTTCACAACCCGGGAAACCGTAGCCATCGATACTCCTGCTTCTCTTGCTACATCATAAATGGTAACCGTCACGGTACTTCTCTCCATTATCTCAAATTTTATTTACGTTCGCTGCATATTAACGTAATCATACGACAAAATATTACTTTTCGCAATGTTAGCGCATGCACCGCGTCAATCTGGCTTCATGTTGCAGCAAATGGAGAGCGATATTCCGTACGGCTTATGTATGCAATGACCGTTTACTTAGTTGAGAGAGCCTCTTGTTAATATCAGCAATCCATTCCTCGTCATGAAGCGATTGCGCAATCAAATGCAGGTCAAGCAAATTATTAATGCGCTCCTGCGTCAGCCGCTCGATATGATACGGATCCGGCTGGTTCTTGTCTTCACTTGCTTCTACGAGCAGGTCAGCCCATTCGTTGCACTCGTTAAATAAAAACGTCTGCTTCGGCGGCTCCTGTCCGAGCTTTGCGATGAGGCCGGTCAGATCCGGCTTCACATCGGGTAGTACTTCGCTGCGGCTGCATACCGAACATGAATAGATCGGAACATTGTCGATCTCGACCTTCCCCGAATAGATCACTGTACGCAGTTTCATCTTCATGATGTCACCGCAATGACACCTTTTCTGCACTTTGGCCCACTCCTTTACGCGCTTCTCTTCCGTTCCTCTTTTTTTATTTCGAGATGCGTAAAGGATTCGACCTTTTCTGCAAAAAATCCTGCTTATTTGCACTATGTAATTTTTACTATGGAGCGACTTTCCGCCAGCGTTTCTTCAGGATTGGAAACGATACCAGGATGACCCAGATCGCTGCCCCAATCATATCATTTCGGATATCCATCGGGTCCGTCATACGTCCTCCAACAAAGGACTGATGGAACTCATCGGTTACTCCGTAAACTCCGCATGCGATAATGATCATCAGCTTATAGAGAATCCGGTCGCCTTTCGCTCCAATCCCGTAATCCAAAGCAGCCGCTAACAGGAAATAAGCCAGGAAATGTCCCCAGTCGAAGCTCGCCATGTTCGGCAAGAACTTCTGAAAAAAAGGAAGCATCGTGTTCATTTCATCGCCTGTCCGGGAAGAAAATCCGAAAATAACCGCCATCCATACAGCAGCTGGAACAAATCGGAGGATTCGGCGTCTGTTCGTTTGATTCATGTGTTCTCCTTCGTTACAATGGGAATGAAATAATAAATACGGGAGGAAATCAATTATGACCTTACATAACAAAACCGTTATTTGCCTGCTCGATGACGAGTTCGAAGATCTTGAATTATGGTATCCGGTTTACCGTGTCCGTGAAGCCGGGGCAACCGTCTTGTATGCCGGCCCTGAGAAAGGGAAGAAGCATATTGGTAAATATGGCGTTCCCGCAGTCGCTGACCTGTCCTTCGACGAAGTAAACAGCTCAGACATTGCCGGACTTCTTGTTCCCGGGGGCTGGGCACCGGACAAGCTCCGCCGTTATCCGAAGGTACTGCAGCTGGTTCAGGAGCTTGATGCTGCCGGCAAACCAATCGGGCAAATCTGCCATGCGGGCTGGGTACTCATCTCCGCGAAAATCCTGCAGGGCCGCAAAGTCACCTCAACTCCGGGAATTCGCGACGATATGGAAAATGCCGGTGCCGAGTGGTTTGATGAAGCAGTTGTCGTTGACGGCAACCTGATCTCCGCCCGCCGTCCGCCGGATCTGCCTCCTTATGCGAAAGCTTTCGTAGATGCACTGGAGAAGCAGCTTTAAGACAAAAGGAGCCGCCCGCTAAATCGCGGAGGCTGCCCCTTTCTCATCAACCGAATCCATAAATTGTTTCAGCTTCTCATGAATGTCTGCGCACGTGCGGCATTCCAGCAGCTGAGGCAAGAGCGAGCGGCTGTCTTCCTGCCTTGTGCTGAGCAGCCGCTCTTTCACTTGCAGAATCGAATGCGAGGACATACTCAGTTCATCCACATCCAGACTCAGCCAGATCGGCAATGCACGCAAGTCCCCCGCAAGCTCGCCGCAGACACCTACCTTGATCTGATTTCTCTTGGCTGCTTCCACCGTCTGCTTCAGCATGCGCAGCACTGCGGGATGGAACGGCTCATACAGATAGCTGATCTCTTCATTCATACGGTCCACCGCCAAGGTAAACTGAACAAGATCATTGGTTCCGATACTGAAGAAATCAACTTCTTGCGCCAGTAAGTCTGCCAGCATAACAGCCGCAGGCACCTCGATCATAATGCCCACCTGGATGTGAGCATTGTAAGGGAGACCTTCCCGCTCCAGCTCTTGCTTGGCTTCCTCCAGTATATGGTTAGCTGCTCTTACTTCCTCTACAGACGAAATAAGAGGATACATCACTTTGACCTGTCCGAAGCTGCTTGCGCGCAGGATGGCTCTCAGCTGCGTCTTGAACAGGTCTTTGCGGTCGAGCGAGATCCGGATCGCCCGGTATCCAAGGAACGGATTATCCTCTTCCGGGATATTGAAGTAATCAAGCTGCTTATCTCCGCCAATATCCAGCGTCCGGATAATGAGCGGCTCTCCAGCCAGCTTTTCCGCAACACTTTTATAAACCTCGAACTGCTCCTCTTCCTTCGGGAACCGGTTCCGGTCCATGTACAGAAACTCCGTACGGAACAACCCAACGCCATGTGCCCCGCTTGATAATGCGACTTCCAGCTCCTTCAGTGAACTGATGTTAGCCGCGAGTCCAAGCACCTTGCCGTCCGGCGTAACTGACCGATGACCGGCAATGCTGTTCAGACGCTGTCTGTCTTCGGCCTGACGGCCTTGAAGCTCCGAATAATGATCAATCAGCGAATCATCAGGATCGATGAACAGGAGACCTTCCGTACCATCAATAATGAGGGATTGCCCGGTTTGAATCGGCTCCTCCAGCTTCGCCTCCACCCCGACTACAAGCGGAACTCCAAGAGCACGAGCCATAATAGCGGAGTGCGAGGTTGAACTTCCGGCTAAGGTCACAATGCCAAGCACGTTATTCGGATTAATATGAGCCAGCTGGGAAGGAGAAAGCTCTCTTGCGATCAGAATAAAAGGCTGGGTATCCGATGGCAGCGTAATTTCCGGGGCACCAAGCAAATGCTTGAGCAGACGGTTGCCGACATCCTTTATATCAAGGGCACGTTCCTTCATATACTCGTCATCAAGCAGATCAAACATCGTCACAAAATGATCGATGGCTTCCTTTACCGCAACCTCTGCCGCTTTGTACTGCCGCTGAATGATCCCCTGAATCTCGTTCATAAAGACCGGATCATCCAAAATCGCCAGGTGTGCGTCGAAAATTTGCGTCTCATCCGAGCCGACCACTTCTCTCAGCTCATCCTTGATTTGCTCAATCTCATGCTTGGATGTACGTATCCCTTCATAGACCCGCTCGAATTCTCGGGCAAAGTCAGCAACATCAACACGCTGCTCAGGAAATTCCCACTCCCAGTTCGGCAGCACGAACGACTTTCCAATCGCAATACCCGCCGAAGCTCCTATTCCTTGTATCATGGTCTTTCCCCTCCACCATTTCTCTCTTTAAGTACAACGGACAAAACGGAAGACTGCCCCTTCTTCACTGCTTTGAATGGCGCAAAGCGCCAGGAATGAACAAGATCGGAATTCGTAATGACCATTGGCGTAGCAAGAGATTTGCTTTCCTTGCGGACACGCTGCAGATCGAACCGAACGAGCATGTCTCCCGGCATAACTTCCTGGCCTTCTTGTACAACCGCTTTGAAGTACGATTTCCCCGTCAGCTTGGAGGTGTCTATTCCGATATGGAGCAGTACCTCAAGCCCTTCCAGCGTACGTATGCCTACGGCATGCATCGTTGGATAAACAATAATAACTGTGCCTTGTACCGGCGATACCAGTTCTCCCTTGTCTGGAATAAAAGCTACGCCTTGTCCGACCAACTTGCCTGCAAATATCGGATCAGGAACATCCTCGAGCGGAATCATCCGACCTTGTACCGGCGAGCTGAACAGCACCTGCTTCTGATCGCGCTCAATGGCTTTCAGCATCTCAGCCCGAATAAGCTCCGAATAAGTGCCGAACACAACCTGGACATTACCGCCTCCAAGCCGCAGTACCCCTGCTGCCCCCAGGTTTCTTAAAGAATTATTATCCAACAGCTTCTCGTTGGCTACCTTGAGGCGAAGCCTTGTAATACAGGACTCCATCTGCACGATGTTGTCCTTGCCGCCGATTGCCTGGAGGATAAGCGGTGCGCGGTAAGGAATATCACCTGCCCATTCATCCAGCTGCGACCCTTCCTCACGTCCCGGCGTCGGGATACGGAAACGGTTAATCGCCCAGCGGAACACAACATAATACACAATGCCCACAACAATGCCGATCGGGATAAGCAGCCAGCCCTTTGTTGCCAGATGCTCATTAATAATATAGTCGATGACCCCCCCGGAAAATGAGAACCCGTGCCGGATTCCTAATTCAAAGGTGACCCACATAATAATGCCCGACAACAGGGCGTGCACCACAAACAGGTACGGAGCAACAAACAGGAAAGCGAATTCAACCGGCTCTGTCACCCCCGTCAGAAACGAAGCAAGCGAGGCGTAGAGGAACGTCTTCCGGATTTTCGGCTTCAGATCCTCCCTTGCCTCATGAATAATTGCAAAGGCAATCGCCGGCAAAGCGAACATAACAATCGGATACATCCCTGCCATAAAAGCCCCGGCCGTTGGATCACCTGCGAAAAACCTCGGCAGATCACCGTAAACCATAGCCCCATCAGCCGTCTCATAACCTCCGACCTGGAACCAGAACACATGGCTGAGCAGATGGTGCAGACCAAATACAACGAGAATCCGGTATAAAAATCCGAATAAAAACACGCCAAAGCCGCCGCCGGAGGCAACCACATCGCCAAGTCCCTCAAGCATGCGCTGGATTAACGGTGCCACTCCGATCATCGCCATGGACAAAATCACAGTGACAAGACTGACAAACAAAGGAACAAACCGCGGACCGCCGAAAAACTGTATGTATTCGGGTAAACGCAAGTTTTTAAAACGTTCGTAGCTGAAGCCGGAGATCATGCCGATGATCGATCCCACAAACACGGTAGGCTCAATCTGCGTTTCCGCTGCACCGGTTACCCCTACATAGATAACCATTCCAGCCAGAGCAGCCATACCGGCTGCCAGTGCGTTGCCTGTTAGACCAAGCGATACGCCAAGGGCGAATATATAAGGCAGAAACATAAAGATTGCATGTCCTGCTGCCTTCAAATAAACAGCTGCATCGGGAATTCCAAGAAGATCCCATGGCAGCTGGCTAAGAAATAAAAAGATTGCCGCAGCCGGAAGTACAATCATAGGCAGCATAAAAGCCCGTCCAAGCTGCTGAAACCTTCCCAGAAAATTCACTTCGTCACCTCCTGAAAAGAATTGCGAAGCAATTCTTACTTCGTAAGCATGTGCCAAAAGAATTATTGCGTTCTTTGGGATAATTCTTACTTCGTAAGCATGTGCCTAAATCGCGTTCTTTGCTTTTCTCTATAACGATGGTACGGTGTTCACGCTTTTTTGTCAAAGCAAAGACGGGCCATCTTTGGCCCGTCAATGTTAGGTATAACGCCTAAGGCATTGTTTAGGTTGTCTACTTCCCTTGCGGTAAAAGGATCGAATCCTCCACCTTGATGCACCGGTCCATAATAACCTGAAGTCCGCCCTCTGATGCAATTTGAGCCGCTTCGTCATTTGCAATGCCCAGCTGCAGCCAAAGAGTCTTGGCACCAATCGCCACTGCTTCTTCCGCTATAGGAGGCGTATGCTCCGGACGGCGGAAGACGTTGACGACATCAACAGGCTCCGGAATATCCTTAAGCGTTGCATAGCTTCGTTCGCCGAGTATCGTCTCCGCACCGGGATTAACCGGAATAATGCGGTAGCCTTTCTTCTGCATCGCTTCCGATACCATGTAAGACACACGGTCCGGTTTGTCGGATAAACCAACTACGGCGATTGTGTTGCTCGCCTTCAGAATCTCTTTAATTTCATCGCGGGTTGGATTTTCAAATGCCATATTCAGCGCCTCACTTTCATCCTTTTGCCTTTATTCTACCCATTCTACATTAGCGCCTAACGCTTTCAAATGATCGAAATAAATCGGATAGGACTTCGCTACATGATGCGCGTCTTTGATCCGGATCGGATTTTTGGCACGCAGACCAACAACCGTAAGAGCCATAATGACACGGTGGTCATAATGCGCGTTAATCTCCACGCCGCCTTCTACACCTTCCGGACGGCCGTGTACGATAATTTCTGCTTGGCGTTCCTCTACATTTGCACCGGCTTTGCGGAGCTCGTTGAGATAGTCCGTAATACGGTCGCATTCCTTGTAACGGAGATTCTCGACATCATAGAAACGTGAAGTGCCTTCCGCAAAGACAGCTGCCGCAACCATCGCGAGAACGGCATCTGTTGCTTTATCCCCATCAAACTCGACTGCTTTAAGCTTGCCGTTGCCTTTTACATGGACGATACCGTTCTCATGGGTAAGAGGGACTTCCATCATGCGAAGTACATCAACAATTGCGCGTTCGCCTTGTTTGCTCTTCTCTTCCAGACGATGGACGATAACGTCCGAGTTCGTCACGGCTGCTGCTGCAAGAATAGCTGCCGAGCCCGGGTAGTCGCCTTGAACGACATATTTCTTCGATTCATACTTCTGGCCGCCTGGAATGCGGTAGTTCATCAGATCCTCGCTGGCATGGATGACGATACCCGCCTGCTCCAGCACTTCAAGCGTTTGTCCAACAACAACCTTCGATTTCAGATCATGCAGCACTTCAATCTCGCTGTCTTCCTCCAACAGCGGAGTAAGGAACAGGAGTGCGCTCAGGAACTGCGAGCTGACATTGCCGGACACCTGGATTTTACCGCCTTTAGGTGCTCCGCCTTGAATACGGATCGGCAGCTTGCCTTCATTATGTTCAATCTTAACGCCCATTTGGCCGAGCGCATCGATCAGGTCGCTATGTGGGCGCTTGCCCAGCGAATCCGGATAACGGTTAATAAAAGTTACATCCGGGCAAAGCGAAGCGATGGCCATCAGGAAACGAAGGACAGCACCTGCATTGCCTACATCCAGCTGTTCTGCAGCTTTCGGATTTTTGCCAAAGCCGGTAATAACGATTTTCTCATTGTCCTCTTCCACTATCGCACCAAGATCGCGGATACAACGGCGCATAGCGTCGCTGTCTTCGCTGTGAGCCGGATAATAGATCGTGCTTGTACCTTCCGCAAGCGCAGCGACAAGCAGGTAGCGAGTCGTATAGTTTTTAGAGGAAAGCGCTTGAATTTCCCCTTGTAGTGTTGGAGTAGGTGTAACGATAACGTCCATTGTGCAGCAATTCTCCTTTTCGTATAATATGCGGCTTGAATTACTTGTCCTGTAAAGCTTTCATAATCATATCGGCCGCTTGCTGCGGCGTTAATGACGTTGTATTCAAACGAAGATGCGCAAAATCATACGCATGCTTACGCTGTTCCATAATCCGGTGAACATTAGCCGCAATATCGCCCTGCAGCAGCGGACGGGACGTATCGGACTTCACCCGCTCAATAATATGCTCCGCATCTGCGGTAAGAGCCACAACGAAACCATGCTTCAGCATGAACTCCCGGTTATGCTCCATTAGCACGCAGCCTCCGCCTGTAGCGATAACGGAGCTCTCCTTCGCCTCCAAGAGCGAAACAAGCACTTTGCTCTCAATATCGCGAAAACCAGCTTCCCCATAGGTTTCAAACAGCTTCGAAATCTTTCCTTCGGTCTCTTCGATGACTTCATCCGAATCATAACGGGACCAGCCAAGCTGCTCTGCAAGCAATCGGCTGACGGTTGATTTGCCCGTTCCCATAAAGCCTACCAATACAATTTTGCTTGTGCGTTGATCCAATGCAAGAACTCCCCTATTCGTCTTATCCCCTAGTTATTCCACACAACATCATATCATTTTTTATCTGGAATAGGGTATAAAAAAGTTGCATATGCCGTATGGATGTTAATGATGCATAATTCATGAACAGGAGTGAAGATGGCATGACCACTGAATCGAATTTGCCCGATACTCACCTAACCAATGCCCGAATTGACCGTATCTTAAGTAACGATCACCCGTTATGCCGCGAGGATGTGGTTTGGATGCTTGAATTTATTAAAAAAAAGGTGGCTGACGGGGACCCTGCGCTCAGGGACCTTTCTCAGCCACGCTTATTGAAAAACTTTCATTATTTCGCCGAAGCTTCCATGCTGCTCATCCGCAGCAAGCATTACTCCGATCAGGAGGCTACCCGCCTGCGGAATTGCCTCATTGAAGCATCATACGGGCTAAAATAACTTTAACCGGATTAGGAGTTCATCCAGTTGTGGTGGAACGTACCTTCTTTGTCAAGACGTTTGAAGGTATGAGCACCGAAGTAGTCGCGTTGCGCTTGCAGCAGGTTTGCAGGCAGACGCTCTGAACGGTAGCTGTCGAAGTACGACAGTGCGCTTGCAAATGCAGGCACTGGTACGCCGTTAGCTACTGCAGTACCTACCACTTCACGCCATGCGCCTTGGTACGACTCAACGATACCTTGGAAGTAAGGGTCAAGAAGCAGGTTGCGAAGGTTAGGGTCGCGGTCATAAGCGTCCATGATGTTTTGCAGGAAGCGTGCACGGATGATGCAGCCGGCGCGGAAGATCTTTGCGATGTCGCCATAACGCAGGTTCCAGTCATATTCTTCGGAAGCTGCACGCATTTGAGCGAAGCCTTGTGCGTACGAGCAGATTTTAGATGCGAACAGCGCTTTGCGAACGGATTCGATGAATGCCGCTTTGTCGCCTTGGAACGCTTTTTTCTCAGGTCCGTTCAATACTTTGCTAGCTGCAATACGCTCTTCTTTCATAGCGGACAGGAAACGTGTAAATACGGATTCAGTGATGATCGACAGTGGCACGCCAAGGTCGAGGGAGCTTTGGCTTGTCCATTTACCAGTACCTTTTTGGCCGGCGGAGTCAAGGATAACGTCAACCATAGGTTTGCCAGTCTCTGGATCGTATTTGGAGAAGATGTCAGCTGTGATCTCGATCAGGTAGCTGTCCAGTTCGCCTTTGTTCCACTCTGTGAAGATGCTGTGAAGCTCTTCTGCGCTCAAATCAAGCGTGTTTTTGAGCAGGTCATAAGCTTCGCAGATGAGTTGCATGTCGCCGTACTCGATACCGTTGTGAACCATTTTTACATAATGGCCGGCACCGTCTGGTCCGATATATGTGCAGCAAGCGTCGTCGCCGACTTTTGCGGAGATAGCTGTAAGGATTGGTTCAACCAGCTTGTACGCTGATTCTTGGCCGCCTGGCATGATCGAAGGGCCTTTAAGTGCGCCTTCTTCACCGCCGGATACGCCAGTACCGATGAAGCGGATGCCTTGCTCTTCAAGAGCTTTGCTGCGGCGAACCGTATCAGGGAAATAAGCGTTGCCGCCGTCGATGATGATGTCGCCTTTGTCCAGATGAGGAACAAGCGCGTCGATTGTAGCATCAGTACCAGCGCCAGCTTGTACCATGATCAGGATTTTGCGAGGAGATTCGAGCGATTGCACGAACTCTTCAACCGTGTAAGCAGGAACAAGGTTTTTGCCTGCGGATTCTTTGATCAATTCATCTGTTTTCTCACGGGAACGGTTGTACACCGAAACTGTGAAGCCTCTGCTCTCAATGTTCAGGGCCAGGTTTTTACCCATTACTGCGAGACCGATAACGCCGATTTGCTGTTTTGCCATTTGGTTTCTTCCATCCTTTTTTTTATAGTATGGTGGTCTTCAATAGTTTTATATTACTCTTTTTGCAAAGAGATGAAAACCATTTGCGCGGAATTTGTCGCCATTCATCCATTAGTTTTCCTGACCGCATTAGAAAGTTTACCTTATATTGCGAAGAAATGCTAACCAGAAAATGAAAAAAAGAATCAACCGAATGATTCACTTGGAACCACCCGATGGATTCTTTTTTCGCAAATTCCCAATGGTGTAATGCCTCAAAGCTCCAGCTGCAGCATTTCCGAACGGAGCAGCGACAGCTTATCCTTCGACTCTGCTATAGCCTCTTCATTGTTCTCTTGAAGTGCGTCAAACAGCACCGTCAGTTCATAATCCAGTTCGTAGCGCAGGACTACTGCACGTTCCTCTGCACGCTTGGATTGGAAAGCCTTGATCATTTCCTCTATAGTTACGAATGGCTTCTTTTGATAAATAATCCGATGTTCCATTCCGGACACCTCCACAAGTCGTATTATTTCACCAAACATAATGTTCTCAATGACGATCTGACGATCTTTGATCCGCTTGACTATCGCATGTCCACGTGTGTCATTAATAAGCTTTTCAAGCAACTCCGACAGTTTCTCGTCCTTAATGGTGTAATCCCCGACGATCTTGTAACGGTTTTTCATCCGCTGAAACCTTAACTTCACGAGCTTACGACCTGTTCGAATTGAAATGAGGAACTGCCCCTCCGTCTCGCTCCAATACAAGGAGTACCCTTCCTGAATGAGATCACGGATGAGGTTTTGGATTTGCCGGCGGTCAAAACGCAGCTCCAAATTACAATATTCGACTTCGTAGCTCTTATTCACGGCAATCCCTCCTTTCAAAACAGTTGACGAAATAGTCTGACAATTTGTTCTTACTTCTATCTTATACTCCATCTTATGTTCTGGCAACTTGGATTATTGACTAATTTTCGCTTATTGGTCGTCTAAATCAAAAAAAGGGCAGTCAAGCTGTCCAAAACGACGGGCTGACTGCCTTATTGGTGCTTTTACAAACGATAAACACCTTTAACAAGCGATACGATATCCTCCGACTTTACTTGAAGGGCTTCTTTTTCATTCCTGTACTTCAGCTCCACCACACCGCCTGCCGCCTGTCTGCCGACAACAATCCGAACCGGAATACCGATCAGATCCGAGTCCTTGAACTTCACGCCCGGACGCTCGTCACGGTCATCCACCAGAACTTCGAGTCCTGCAGCAGAAAGTTCCGCATAAAGCTCTTCCGCTACCTTCATCTGCTGCTCGTCCTTGGCTGACACCGGCACAACATGCACTTGATAAGGAGCAATCTCAAGCGGCCACCGGATTCCCTGCTCGTCATGATGCTGCTCCACCACAGCAGACATCACTCTGGAGATACCGATCCCATAGCAGCCCATGATAACCGGCTTCTCTTGCCCTTCGGCATCCAGATAAGCTGCCTTCATGACTGCGCTGTATTTGGTCCCCAGCTTGAACACTTGTCCAACCTCAATTCCCCGAAACATCCGGAGCTGCCCTTCCGCACACTTCGGACAACCATCTCCTGGAACGGCATTCCTCAAATCCCCAAGCTGTGCGATTTCAAAATGGACTCCCGGACGTACATGCTTAAAGTGGTAATCCGTCTCGTTTGCACCGGCTACGCCCGAGCTTATACGCGCAGCGGCATTATCAACCAATACCGGTATGGATAAGCCAATGGGACCTGCAAAACCAACAGCCGCTCCTGTCAGTCTCTCGGTCGTCTCCTGATCCGCCAGCTCCAGCTCATCTGCCCTCAGCAGGCTTGCAAGCTTGATCTCGTTAACCTCATGATCACCGCGGACAATAACGGCAACTGGCTTGCCGTCTGCGAGGAACAATAATGTCTTCAGAATTTGATCAGCCGGGAAGTTAAGTGCCTGGACCAGCTCATCTATCTTCCTCACCTTAGGGGGATGCAGCTTCTCCAGCCCGGAATAATTGGAGTCTCCTTCATTAGGCACGTCATCGGCAGCTCTGTACCCGGCCTTCTCCAGATTAGCCGCATACTGACAATGCGTGCATGCTGCGATCGTATCTTCTCCAATGTCTGCCAGGGCCATAAATTCATGCGTGCCGCCTTCTCCCCCAATGGTTCCTGCGTCCGCCTCCACCGGTCGGACATTTAACCCGAAGCGTGCGAATATACGATGATACGCTTCGTACATCCTCTGATAGCTTCTATCAAGTCCCTCCCAATCCGCATCAAAGGAATAAGCGTCCTTCATCATAAATTCTCTGCCCCGGAGGAGCCCGTAACGCGGGCGTTTCTCATCCCTGAACTTCGTTTGAATTTGATATAAGGTTACGGGAAGCTGCCGATAAGAGCTCACTTCCGACCGCATAAGATCCGTAATCACTTCCTCATGAGTAGGCCCTAGCGCAAATTCACGGTCATGCCTGTCCTTCAGCCTGACAAGCTCAGGGCCGTATTTGTCATAGCGGCCGGATTGACGCCACAGGTCAGCCGGCTGCATGGCAGGCATGAATACCTCTTGACCGCCCGCTTTGTCCATTTCTTCGCGAATGATCGCTTCCAGCTTGCGCAGAACCCTCCTGCCTGACGGCAAGTAAATATAAATACCGGCGGCCAGCTGCCTGATCAGTCCTGCACGCAGCATAAGCTGGTGGCTGATGGCATCTGCTTCAGACGGTGCCTCACGCAAGGTGGGCATAAAAAGTTGACTTTGACGCATAGGTTCACACTCCTGACGTTGGTTATATAAACAAAAAGAGCACATTCGCAAGGGACGAATGTGCTCGTGGTACCACCCTTCATTAGCCGGTTATCTATCCTGTCGGCTCTCCAAGCGATAACGGGATTCTCATCCCGGCAAGAGACCTGGTAAATGGAAGGCCAGCCCTTGCAGCTCCCAAGGCAGGATGAGGACATAAGCGATCATAGAAGCCTTGCAGCCGGGGGCTTCCTCTCTGGAATGAACATAGGCTTACGTAATCGACCTTGATCAAAGCTGTTAGAATATTTAGATAAATTTATAACAAGAGCAGCGCTGCGTCAAGATGGCACAAGATGTTCCGACAGGAACAGATGTGCTATAATCAAGTTTAATTAACGGCTTTAATTGTGAGGAGAGATAATATAGATGACAACACCTGCAACTGCCTCTGCCTTCACAGGCTTTGAGCAAAGGGATTTTGATACGTTTCTGATCGAGGGACTGGAGCAGCGCATGGCTGCTATTGAGGAACGGATTCGTCCAAAATTCCGTTACCTGGGTGAAAAGCTGGCCGGCGACATTGCCGTTCAGGCTGGCGATGAAATGTATTTGCATATCGCCAAGCATGCCCGCCGTACGGTAAACCCGCCAAAGGATACTTGGCTTGCCATTTGCAACAATAAACGCGGATACAAGGCACATCCGCATTTCCAGCTAGGCTTGTTTGACGACCATCTGTTCTTGTGGTTCGCCCTGATTTATGAGGCGCCTAATAAATCCAAGATCGCATCCACTTATCTGGACCATCTGGATGAAGTAATCGCGGCTGTCCCTTCGGATTATGTGCTTTCACTGGATCACATGAAGAAGGAATCCAAGCCTGTCAGCGAGATGAGCAGACAGGCTTGGAGCCAAGCCCTTACCCGCCTTCGTGATGTGCAAAAAGCCGAGCTGCTCATTGGCCGCCATCTTCCTGCCGGCGACCCGCTTCTTCACAATGGAGACGCGTTGTACAAGCTCGCTCAGGATACGTATGAAACGTTGATGCCTTTGTATCGTTTGGCCGCTAAGTTAGGTTAAAGGGGCAGACTGCGCATTTGAATGTTCTTCCGATCGCCGTTGCTCGTGGATTTCTTCGATTAGATTTAATAGGGTTGGAATCCACTCACAAAAGCGAACGTTACACTTATCCAGAATCATTCAAATGCTCCGCATGCCAATTTAACTTGAACGAAAGCTGAAATAACGAAACAAGAACTGGGGAAAACCAGAAAAGATGTGCGGAATGAACTCCGCACAGCTTTTTTTATAACCATTTTAAACCGCTGTTACTGTTTTGGCGGCCTGTGCTTTGGCACGGCGCTGCTTGCGGGAAGCGCGGAAGAACAGCAATTCGTACATACAAGGCACAACGATCAGAGTCAGAAGCGTCGCTGCCGCCAGACCGCCGATAACGACGATCGCGAGGCTTTGCGATACGATACTGCCCGATTCATGCGAACCAAATACGAGTGGCAGCATCGCACAGATCGTTGCGACTGCCGTCATCACAATCGGACGCATCCGTGTTGTTGCGGCTTCAACCAAGGCATCGCGGATCGACATCGATTCTTCATTTTGCTTCACGCGGTCAATCAGAACGATCGCATTCGTCACAACGATGCCAATTAACATTAATGCCCCAAACATCGCCGTAAAGTCAGGAGTAACACCCGAGATTAAGAGTCCTACGATTGCACCAATCGCTGCAAGCGGCAGCGAGAACATAATCGCAAGCGGAGCCCGTAAAGTCTTGAAGGTGAGCACCATGATCAAGTAAACAATGCCGATTGAGATAAGTGCTGTTAAACCAATGTCTGCAAAATCGCTGGCCTGATCCGCCGAGGCACCGCCAACCTTCAGCTCAACACCATCCGGCAGACTAAGCTTATCTGCAGCCTTCTGAATATCCGTTCCAACTACAGACAGTTGTTTAGGATCTGCTTCAGCTGTAATCCGGACATACACTTTACCTTCTTTATGGTAGTACAAGCTTGGCTCTTCGGTGCGCACCAGCTTCGCAACGCTTGATACCGGAACGGCACCGGAAGCCGTAGCAATCGTCAGATCATTAAGACCCGCTTCTGTTTCCGGATTTACTACGGGCTGCATAACAACAGGGGTTTCACGTCCATCCACCTTGATGCTGCCTACCGGCACCGGATTCAGGATGCTTTGCAGCTGCATCGATACTTCCTGGCCCTTTGCTTTCTCAGGATCCACCTGGAACGTATAGACCGGCTTTTTCTCTTCCTGATTGCTTTGTACTTTCAATACGCCTTTGATCGGCTTAATGCTTGCCATCAGCTGATCGGCTGTTTGTGTCAGCTTCTCCGGATCATCCCCGGTAACATCAATAAAGATTTGCGAGCCGCCGCCGCCCATCATCAGATCCGTCGCATTAACCAACAGCTCCGCATCGGTGAAGTTCGTTTTTTGCTGCTTCACTTCATCCATAAAGACTTCGGCGTCAACGCCTTTCTTCAGATCAACCATATACGTAACCAGTGTCGGCGAGGATACCGCGCCGTATTGCGCATTATCCGAACTGTTGCCGAGCTGCATAATCACCCATTCAACGCTCTTGTTATCCTTCAGGAAGTCCTCCAGCTGAGTACCGCCCTGCTCCACCTTATCTGAAGGCGTATCGCTTGGATACTGCAGCGAGATATTCAGGTTCTCGGCGCTTGAAGAATCCAGTGCGCCTTTAGGCATCATGAAATAGGAGCCAATCGAGCCTACGAACAAAAGCAAAGCGATAATTAATGTAACCCATTTATGCTGCAGATTCCAGCGAATGAACGAAGCGAATTTCTCCGAGCCTTTGTGCGGCTTCTCTTTTGTACCGCGCAGCAGGATCGAGCTGAGCAGCGGTACAACGGTCAAAGCAACGATGAGCGAGGACAGCAGGGAGTACGCAACCGTCAGTGCGAATGGCAGCAGGAACGCCTGCAGAGAACCGCGCAGCAGACCCATTGGCAGGAATACGGCTACCGTCACAAGTGTTGAAGACGTAATAGCTGTTGCAACTTCTTTGGTTGCATCTGTAATTACTTTGACGGAGAAAGGCTCCTTCTGCAGTCTGCGATAGATATTCTCGATAACAACGATACTGTCGTCAACAAGCCGGCCTACCGCTACAGCCACACCGCCAAGTGTAATGATATTCAGGGTTACTCCCGACAGATCCAGCAAATACAGGGTGATGCCCAGCGACAACGGTATGGATACGATGGTAACCACCGTAGCCCGGAAATTACGCATGAAGAGCAGAATGATAATGGTTGCGAACAATGCTCCCAGCAGTACTTCGCGCAGCATGCTGTTGACGGAATGAACGACGGTGTCGGCAGTGCTGATGATAACGACTGCTTCAACACCTTTAACGTCCTTGTTCAAATGCTCAACCGTTTTTTCGATATTTTTACCCGTCGATACCGCATTTGCGTTAGCTGATTTCGAGATCGTGAACAAGATAGCGTCTTTGCCGTTCATTCGGCTGATGCTCTCCTGCTCTTTCGCTTGCTCGACAGTCGCTACCTCCGACAGCTTCACTCCAGGTACAACCGGAAGATTGCGAAGCGTCTCAATGCTGGTTACTTCGTCGTATATATTAATGTTGCCGGCCGCACCGTCTACATTGCGTTCGCCGATTGAGGCGGATACGCCGCGCCCTTGCAGCACGCCTAGCAGGGATTGAACAGGGATGCCTTTTTGCGCGAGCTTATCGGTCTCGGGAGTAATGTGGATCGTTGGCGTGGATTTGCCGTTTACGCTGATCTGGCCTGCGCCTTCAGATTTTTGCAATTCCGTATTTACGAGCTTGATCTTTGCTTCCTTCTCCTGCTCGCTTAATCCTTCATCAAAGGTAACGACAATCCAGGAGATCGGAATCATCGAGGTATTGAACTGCACCACAAAAGGCTTCATTACACCTTGCGGCAGCTGCACCTGATCGACCGAACGCTCAATCTCCGCCTTCGCTTCCTTCATATTTGTATTGGAATCGAAATTAACGTTAACCTGGGCATATCCATTCCCGGCAGTCGAGAACATGTCGGTCTTGCCCTTCGTAAACATAACGGCTTCCTCAAGCGGATTGGTTACTTGCTGCTCCATTGATTTGGCGTCCATGCCCGGCCCGATTACGGTAACCATAACTTGCGGGTTATCCGCTTCCGGCAGAAACTCCATCGGCAGCTTCAAATAACTGATGACCCCAACCGTCAGTGACATAATGACGATCAGGATAACGGCCGCCTTATTACGGAACGACCATTCGGTTAACTTGTTCATTACAACTACTCCTTCTCCCTATTCGGAATTCTCTTTTATGTGTATTTGACAGTACTAAGCATAACTGCATTGAAAATAATGTAAAAACGTCTCCAGACGGTATTTCACTCACGCCCCTGGTCGGAGCACCTCTACGACTTAGGTCCAGTATAGAAAGTGAGCAAGTACTCACTTTACATGCAGCTCAACCGGTTCTATACTAAAAATGAGTAATCACTCACTTTTTGAAGAAGGGGTGTTTTTATTGGATGAGTCAACAGCAGTTCCAGCTATTGACGCTATACGGCTTGTGAAGCGATTCGGGGACCGAACGGTATTAGACGATATTACCCTTACAGTTCCGCAGGGAGAGCTGTTTGGACTTCTTGGTCCATCCGGATCCGGAAAAACAACATTGATTAAGCTCATAACCGGCATAGACCGGGCCGACGCCGGCAAGGTTGAATTGTTTGGCGAACCGATGCCGCAGCTCAAGATGCTGCAGACCTTCGGCTATATGGCGCAGTCTGACGCTCTATATCAGGAACTGACCGGCAAGGAAAATATGGCTTTTTACGGCTCCTTGTACGGGCTGGCAGGCAAAGTTCTTGCGTCCCGCATTCAATCCGCGGCCCTGCTTGTCAATTTGACTGACCATCTGGATAAGCCGGCAAGCGCTTATTCCGGGGGGATGAAACGCCGCTTGTCTCTTGCCATTGCCCTGCTGCATGAGCCGCAGCTTCTTGTGCTGGATGAACCAACCGTTGGCATTGATCCCGTACTCAGGAAAACCATATGGAATGAGCTGAGAGCCCTGACGCAAAAAGGCGTAACGATTATCGTCACCACACATGTGATGGATGAAGCGGAGAAATGTGACCGGCTGGGTCTTATCCGCGACGGAAAGCTGATCGCATTAAACACCCCGGAGGCCATTATCGAGCATGCCGGCGTTCATACGATTGAGGAAGCATTTATCGCTCTTGGCAGCAGCAAGGAGGACCATACATGAGAATACGTGCGCTTGTCGTACGCATTATAAGGCAGTTCGTTCGGGACAAAAGAACGTTAGCCTTGTTGTTCCTTGCCCCTCTGCTCATTCTGAGCTTAACCAAGCTTGTTTTTGACGGGAGAACGGTATCGCCGGAAATCGGATTAATCGGTCCCGCCTCTGCTCTTGCCGATAAACTGGAAGAGCAAAACGCCAGCATTACCGTCTTTGATTCCATGGATGATGCCGACAAAGCCCTTCATAGCGGGGATCTTGATGCCATTATTCAGATCAGGGACGGCAAAGCGGATATTACGCTGGAAGGCAGCGATCCTTCGGTAAGCCGAAGCACACAGCTGGTCATGCAAAAAGCGCTGCAAAGCAGCGCCCAGGATGATCTCGCTCCATCCGTGCATTATTTATACGGCGGACCCGATATGGCTTCTTTTGACTCCTTTGGTCCCGTATTAATCGGCTTCTTTTCCTTTTTCTTCGTCTTCCTGCTGGCAGGGGTATCTTTCCTTCGCGAACGCACAAGCGGCACGCTGGAACGGCTGCTCGCGACACCAATCCGCAGGTCGGAGATTGTGCTTGGCTATCTGGCGGGCTTTGGCATCTTCACTCTCATCCAGGCTTCCTTGATTGCCTGGTTTTCCGTACAGGTGCTTGGCATGTCGATGGCCGGCCATATCGTCAATATGCTGCTGATCAATCTTCTGCTGTCGCTGACTGCTCTAACGCTTGGCACTTTACTGTCCTCGTTTGCAAGCAGTGAATTTCAGATTATTCAATTTATACCGATTATCATTGTGCCCCAGGCCTTTTTCTCCGGGTTATTTAATCTGGATGCCATGAATCCGGTCCTGCAGAAGCTAAGCTACATCATGCCGCTTTACTACGGAGCTGATGCCATGCGGGGAATTATGGTCAGAGGCGAAGGAATCCCGGATATTCAGCTTGATATTTATGTGCTGGCCGGCTTGTCCATCCTGTTCGCCCTCCTGAACGTAACCGCCTTGAAGAAGCATCGCCGCATGTAGGCAGAAATCTTTTTCTGCTATAATGACTGGAATGGGCAAAAAAAGGAGTGTCGGGCATGAGTGAGCCGATTGAAGAGTGGCTGGAAGAGCTAAACAAGCTTGGCGATGAGAAGTCGATGACGGATAAGCAGCTCAAGATTGTAAGAGCCGCATCGGAAATATTTGCAGAGAAAGGCTTTGCCGCTTCATCCACGAATGAGATCGCACAGCGTGCAGGGGTGGCGGAGGGCACGATATTCCGTCATTACAAAACAAAAAAAGAACTGCTCGTATCCATCGTGGCGCCGGTAATGGCAAAGCTGGTTGCTCCGTTTGTCATGCGGGAGTTCTATAAGGTACTGGACAGCAAATATGAAAGCTATGACCAAATGCTGCGCGCCATTATCGAGAACAGGCTTGCCTTTCTTGAGAAGCATTTGCATGTGCTGAAAATCTTCATTCAGGAGATCCCCTTCCATCCCGAGCTGCAGGAGCAATTCGAGAAGCTGATCCTGGCCAAGGTGTTCGAGAAAATAACGCCTAACATCCGCAGATTCCAGGAGGAAGGCAGCCTTGTCAACTGGTCGCCTTATACGATTATGCGCCTCACCGCTTCATCGTTGATTGGCTATGCAGCCGTTCGGACTTTGTATGGCAAGCGGGAAGGCAGCAGCTGGGATGATGAGCAGGAGCGGGAAGCGACCATTGCTTTCATTATGAAAGGCTTAGCGCCGTAATGAATACAAAAAAAGCCGAAGGCATTACGGGAAAGACCCTTGTCTCACAAACAAGGCTCCTTTCCGTCTATGCCTTCGGCTTCTTCATTAATGATGTTTAAACTGATGATTATGCGGCAGGTTCCAGGTACATAGGCTGGTTGCTACTCCTCCCGCCGCAACTGTAATTAAGGAAAGGACAAAGGTGTTTTCCGGCAGCAGGATCGCTCCCGTTCCAATGATGATGAAATCCGTCACAAATATAATAACGCCAACGTTTAACGGAATATAGCGGGATAAAAAATGCGCCAGCAGATCTGTCCCCCCGGTCGTGCTGCCGTTCCGAAGCATGATGCCGATGCCTGTCCCAATACAAAAGCCTCCAATTACGGCACGTGTAAACGGCGTCCACTCGATGTAATAAAGAAAATGGAAACGGTATGGACTAAGCAGGTCTATGACATAGCTGGATAACAGCAGCCCGTTTATGCTCTGGTAGATCATACTCCGGCTTTGAAACCATACCAATGCGAAAATCGGGATACTGCACAGCAGCATGGTTAACCCGATTTGAACATGCAGCAAATAATTAACAATAAGGGCGATTCCGATTAATCCCCCATCCAATATCATTAAGGGTACCAGAAAAAAATTAATGCCGACCGAAATCAGCAGGCTCCCCAAAATAATAGCCGCCCATCTTCGCCAAGACAGCAGTCCCATTCTTTCCTTCACCTCTTTTACCCTATCTCATCTATATGCTGCTCCCAGACAAGCCATTCTTTGGAAAAAATAAAAAAAAGCCGGCTCCTCATTCACTGAATGAGAAGCCGGCTTTTGTGCAAGCCTCAACCTATTCCTGTGCTGCAGCGGCCACTCCCGCCGTACTGTCCATTTTACGGAACTGCATGAGCAAGAACAGCGCTGCGAGACATAAAATACCGCCTGATACATACGGCAAGCGTAAATCGAGAGTAAATAAGAACGTACCGGCTAGCGGACCAAGAATCCGTCCAAGGCTGTCCATCGAGGAGCTGAGGCCGGATGCCACCCCTTGTCCCACCTGTGTCTTCTGCGTAATCAAGGAAGTTACGCATGGACGGATCAACGAGTTGCCAATACCGAATATCGCCAGTGACAGCGTTGCCCACCATAATGAATGTGCAGCCAGAAGCAGGAAGAAACCAATGGCCGAAATGATGAGACCAAGCGCAATATACTGGGGCTCCTGGCCCTTCTTGATTCTGCGTCTTACCACGCCGCCTTGAACCAATGCGCCAACGAAGCCGCAGACGAAGAACAGAATCCCTACCTGCAGCGGTGTCACATCAAAGCGCTGGATGCCGAAGAACTGCAGAGTCGCTTCCATTCCAGCCAGCGTGAAAGTAACGAAGAACGCCAGAACATACAGAAATTTGAGTGGTCCGGTAAAAGCCGACCAGCGGGATTCCCGCTTCTCGGTCGCCGATCTTCTCTTCTCTGGCGGCAGCGATTCCTTCAGCTTGATAAAAGCAAGAATTAATGTGATTAACGCCATCCCGGCAGCTGCATAGAATGGTGCTTCGAGGGTAATCTGACTAAGCAGACCACCTACGCCTGGACCAATCGTAAAGCCGAAGCCAATCGACATCCCGACAAGCCCCATCCCTTTCGTGCGCTGTTCGGGCGGCGTAATATCCGCAACATAAGCGACGATAACAGACGTGACGGCCCCGGAGAACAGCCCTCCGAGCACACGGGAAAGATACATCAAGGTCAGACTGTCCGAGGATAAGCCAAACAGCAGGAAGCTGATCGCAAAGCCGGTAACACCAATGATGATAATCGGTCTTCTTCCGATCCGGTCGGATAAGCCTCCCCAATAAGGAGACAGTATGAACGATACGGCAGAATACAGCGCGAGCATGTAGCCCGTATGTTTTTCGGCATTACCCGGGTTAACTGCTTTAATCATTTCAGGCATAACAGGAATAATAATCCCAAACCCGATGAAGGTGGTCATTAGAATAGCCATTACTATTAGAAGTCGTTTGTCTCGCATTATGCTTCACCCCATCCCTTATCGTAACATATCAAGCTGGCGCTTAGTTATGAACAAATGGAGAACAATACTTGTCCAGCTGTGGAACACCAAGCTTCATCAATAAAATTGTTGCTTGCATTCCGACTTGTTTTTGCTATACTCAACTTTGTTTGTACATTAGATATTAGACGACAGTCGAAAGGCAGGGACAATTAGCGATGGATCATAACAAAACCCCGCTCTTCAGCGCACTCCGCCGCCATGCGGAGAACGATCCGGTACAATTTCATATTCCGGGGCATAAGAAAGGTCTCGGCAGCGATACTGAGTTTCGCGAATTTATCGGCGACAACGCCTTGTCGATCGATCTTATAAATATAGCTCCGCTTGATGACTTGCACCAGCCAACCGGCGTTATTGAAGAAGCACAAATACTTGCAGCCGATGCATTCGGCGCCGATTACACGTATTTCTCCGTTCAAGGCACAAGCGGCGCGATTATTACGATGATTCTTACCGTCTGCTCCCCGGGCGACAAAATTATCGTACCGCGCAACGTACACAAATCGATTATGGCTGCCATTATATTTGCAGGCGCCCGTCCGGTATTTATTTCCCCGGCGCGTGATTCGAATCTGGGGATCGACCATGGCATTACGACTCGTTCGGTGAAACGGGCGCTTGACCGTCATCCGGATGCCAAGGCCGTTCTTGTCATCAACCCGACCTACTTTGGCATTTGCGCGAATCTGAAGGAAATTGTAGATCTCGTGCACAGCTACGATATCCCGGTTCTCGTTGACGAAGCCCATGGCGTGCTCATCCACTTCCATGAGAAGCTTCCCATGTCCGCAATGCAGGCCGGTGCAGACATGGCTGCAACAAGCGTACATAAACTGGGCGGCTCGATGACGCAAAGCTCGGTTCTGAACGTACGCAAAGGACGGATCAACCCGTTCCGTATCCAGACGATACTCAGCATGCTGACAACGACATCAACTTCCTATGTGCTGCTGGCTTCCCTTGATACTTCCCGCCGCAACCTGGCCATGAACGGTCATGAAATTGCGGAACGCGCGATTGGTCTTGCCCAGTATGCACGCGAGCAAATTAATCAGATTCCTGGCCTCTATTGCTTTGGTGAAGAGATTCTGGGCGATGAAGCAACGTACGACTATGATCCGACAAAAGTTACGATCCATGTCCGTCATCTTGGCGTTACCGGCTATGAGGTAGAGAACTGGCTTCGCGATCACTACAATGTAGAGATCGAGATGAGCGACATGTATAACATTCTTTGCCTTGTTACGCCGGGAGATACGTCCGATTCGATTGATAAATTGCTAATTTCGCTCCGCGGCCTGTCGGACAGCTTCCATGAAGGAGCCGAAGCCCGTGAGCTTGTGGTTAAAATTCCGGAAATTCCGCAGCTGTCCCTAACGCCGCGTGATGCCTTCTACGGCGAGACGGAGATTGTTCCGTTCAAAGAATCAGCCGGTCGGATTATTGCAGAATTTATTTATGTGTACCCGCCGGGTATTCCAATCCTGCTGCCCGGAGAGGTCATATCTCAGAAAAACATCGACTATATCGTCGATCATGTTGAGGTTGGCCTTCCTGTTAAAGGACCGGAGGACCGCAGCATTCAATTCGTGAAAGTTATTGTGGAAGAGAACGCGATTTTCTAAACGAAAAGCCAACAGCAGAGCTTAAAGCGAAGCTGTTGGCTTTTTCGCATCATTCCACTTATTGTAAACTCTCTAATCTGCATGCTATGATGGGATGGGGGTGGGATGAATGAGTCAAAGCGCATTTATCAAGCTTGTTCAAGGATCTGCCGTTAGTGAACTTCCGCTCGATCAGCTAAGGGATAAGCTTCTGCATTACCGGGAACAGACCGCTTTAACCGGAACTCAGCTCGACTGGGATTATGCGGGAGCAGCTTTTCCGTACACCATCGAGTCCAAGCAGGATGACCGCTGGTTTTACTTACAAGGAACCAATCCGAAGTACAAATATATTATTTTCGGCAATGGAGCCGAAGGCCCTTCTACGATTCAAGTAGTTCTGCCTGATGGTTCAACCCACGGCGATAAGGCAAAGGCAAACGAGCTTTGCAAATTTTTGGCCAAACAGCTGATGGGTGAACTAACGATGTTTAACGGCCGGACGATCTATTATAATCCACGTAAATGATGAACAAAAAACACCCGTCTATCCGGGCTGCAGCAGCCACTTGGATAAGACGGGTGTTTTAGGTCATTAACCTTCTTTGCTCTCGTTCTCTGTTTTTGCGATTTCTTCATAGATCGCAGTTACGCGTTCCCATTCTGCATCGTCTTCGATTCCAACGAGGAATGCCTCGTCGTTCTCTTCTTCGATACGGAAGATAACACCGTCTGCTTCTGGGTCGTTACGATCCAGCAATACAGCATATACGTTATTCTCCGATTCAAATGTATAGACCATGACCATTTCACGCTCTTGGCCTTCGTCGTCTGTCACGATGAACACATGCTCATCATGTTCATGATCTTGTCCGCAGCCGCAGTCTTCGCCGTGCTGATGTTGATGCTCGCTCATGGAATTACCCCATTTCAGTTATTTATACATACTTACGTATCGTACCATGTGAAGGATCGAGGGTCAAACAAAAGACGCCCTGCTGCTGCGTTTGCAGCCATAGGCGTCTTGATTACAAGCATTTATTGAGAAGTGATGAGCTTCTCTGAGACTACCGTCCAGTCATCCGAAGGCGTTGTCTTCAAATAGAACCGGACCGCGTACTTGCCGGCAAACTCGAAATTATATTTGATGTCTTCCGTCCGGTACCAGAAATTATCCTTCGTAATGCTCACATTCTGGGACTGAATCACTTTCTCGGTGCCGTAAGGATCCGTAATCGACACTTTAACAGCAGAGATACCTGTCTTCAGGTTGTCGATTTGGGAGAAGACGTTAAACGTGTATTTGTTCCCTTTGTCCACATTGCCAAAGATCACTTTATCCTGGAACAAAATCATGTGAACATTAGGCTTGTTAATCGTCGCTTTTTTGTTCTGATTATCCCAGTCAACAAGCGCATTCAGGCTGTTTACCATCTGGCGAAGAGGCAAGTAGGTTTTACCGTCTACAATAATGCCGCCTTCATCGAGCTCACTGCCGTTGACAATAACACGCACCTTCTGCGAAGCTGAATCGGCAAAGATGAGTGTACCTCCGCATACCGACAAAATAGCGAGCAGAATGGCTATTTTCTTGAATCTGAACTTCATTGCTGTTAACCCTCCATCCGTTTTGTCTGGATGTTTGGTTATACTCGGTTTATGACCCAAAGTTGCGCTCTAATATAAAAGTTTTTAGCTCGACAGCATGAGGCCAAACCTGTCAAAAGCTGTTGAATTATGCGCTTGCCCGGGAAATGTTTCGATATTACCCGTAGGTGCGAGTCAAGATACACGGAACGCCCTTCCCTACTGCTCCTGGCTCCTGCATTTTCTTCCAGTAACGTATGCCCCGTTCACACGGCGTTTTACATACCGCGCAAGTATTGGACAATACAAGCTTGTAATGATACTGCTTCCTTTCACTTGTCGTCTTCTTCTTAACGACTTTGCCCTTGCCCTTTGCCGCTGCTGCACTCATCGCTTCTCAGACCTCCCGCCGTTATGCTTTAGGCATTATATGTAGGCACAGGTCATTGTGCGTCTGTTGATTGTCAATACCTTCCGTTATTTGATAAAGTGTAGACAAACCAATCATTGGGAGGCGTTCAAGCTTGCAGATTCAAATGCTCGGCACCGGCGGTGCTTTTGCGAAAAAATATGCGAACAATAATGCATTGATTGAAGTTGAAGGCTTCAGACTGCTAGTTGACTGCGGCATTACATTGCCGCGGTCGCTCCATGATGCCGGCTATTCGTTTGATGATTTAGACGCCGTCCTGATCAGCCATATGCATGCTGACCATGTAGGAGGGCTGGAGGAATATGCGTTTCAGATGATGTTCCGCTATGGCAAGAAGCCTGTCCTCTATATTGCCGACACGCTTGTGGAACCATTGTGGGAGCAGACGCTTCGGGGCGGCCTTACACAGGAGCCGCTTACCGCTCTGACCGATTTCTTCGAGGTCCGGCCTATTAAGGAAGGTGAAGTTTTCGAGATCCATCCCGGAATTAAGGTTAAGCTGATTCGGACCGATCATATTGCCGGGAAGCTCAGCTATTCCTTCCTCTTTAATGAGACCTTCTTCTATTCTGCCGATATGAAGTTTGACGGAGACTTGCTCAAGACACTTGCCGCGGGTGGCGTGACAACGATATTCCATGACTGCCAGCTGATCTCCCCGGGCTATGTCCATGCCAGTCTGGATGAGCTGTTGACCTTGCCGGAGGACATTCAGGAGAAGGTATGGCTGATGCATTACAACGATAATATGGAGGAGTTCATCGGCCGTACCGGTAAAATGCGGTTTGTGGAACAACTCTCCGTTTATCCTATTTAAGGCAGTTCATAACAAGCAGATATCCACCGCGCTACCGACGCTGCAGACATCCGCTCTGGTATAGCTTATGCAAGCGAAGCATACTCGTGCATTTATTGGACCCAATTGATCCATACTAGTCATGGGAGGATGATAAATATGGATCAAACAAATGAAGAAGTCGTTGCTGTACGGAAGAATGGAGACGGCGATATTGTCGAGCTGCAGTTAACATCAGGCCGGGTTGTCGATTACAAGACCGCACAAACGATGGTTAAAAATAATGAAATTGCCGGACTTAATGTTTTTAAAGGCCGTGATCATGAAGAGCATCTCCGCTCCAATGCAGATGGCCGCAAGGACAACAATCTCGACAATCTGCCAACGTTCTAAAACCAGAAAATCGGCTGCCGCTTTCGCGGACAGCCGATTTTTTTTCTCATTTTTTTGTTACTTCAGGAGGCAGTTTTCTACGCCATACATGTGTTTGATCATAAGTTAAGGAATCCTTCATTACAAAGCTTGCCACATAAGCGCTTACCGTACCCACGATGCCAAACAAGCCTAGAAGCCAAACGGCCATATAGGCATATTCCTCTGCCAAACGATACCGCCTCCTATACGTTTTGCAAGTGCTTTCTATACAGGTATGTGCGGCTTGAACGATATATGCTAATTTTGTCACAAATCCGAATCATATTTCCTGTTTCTGTTCATACTAAAAAGCGGACAATCGTGCCTACATCAGCAAGGGGAGAGTGACTTCCATGACTACCGATTTGAACAGTAACTATGATTGTGCAAATGCTTCTTCCGATTTGCCGGATTTGATCGCGCAGCTTGACTCGCTAAGAAGCGGTTCTGCTTCGTCTGCCGAGCAGCAGGAAGAAATGAATCGGCTGGAGAACCAGATCCGGTTCATTCAAAACAAATGCGATATTCCGCACAGTGATCACTAATCGTCAGACAATAATGGTCCATGCCTAAGCGCATGGACCTCCCCTTTTCTATTCCGCAGAAAAAAAATCTACTCCCATCAAACCGCATTCTCTTTTCCTTCGTTTCCTCCTATAAGAAGACGATCATTCTTTAAGGAGGATAATTGATGACAACCAAACGATTTACCGTTTTAGTGTTTATGGCCGTACTCTTAACCGGTTTATTATCTTCGGTCATTGGAGCATCTGCTGCTGACCAACCTTCCGCTTCTATCACAACGGATGCGGATACCGCCGCTAAGCTGGGACTACTCCTCGGAGATGGCAGCGGCGTAAATGATGCGTATCTGTCCAAACAAACCACACGCATGCAGGCTGCCATCATATCTTTGCGCCTGAACGGCCATTTGAAGGAAGCGATGGCTTTTACTTCCGCTCATCATTTTAAAGACGCAAACAAAGCCGGTAAATCAAATGAACCTATTCTTGCTTATTTGATGCAGCACCCTGAATTAGGCTGGTCCGGCAATCCGGACGGCACCTTCCATCCTAACGATCCAATCACCCCTCAACAGCTTTACAAAGTATTGCTCGAAAATATCGGCTACCATTCCGGATCCGAGTTTACTTACTCCGGTACTTTGAGCTTTGCTTCTTCCAAAGGAATGGCTTCCATTGCAGCAGTCACCCGATTGACCAACGCTCATTTGGCAACAGCACTCATGGAATCATTGGCTGTTCAAACACCACAAGGCGATTCGTTTTTTTTAAAACTCCAGCAGGAAGGTGTCCTTCCGCAATCAGGAGAACTCCCTAAAGGCAAGCGTATTCAATTGCAAAGTCATGCAGCGTTAGGCTCTTATCTGACAGATGACAAAGGCATGACCTTATACTATTTCACGAAGGATGCTTACAATATCAACGCTTGTCAAGGACAGTGCCTGGTGAACTGGCCCGTTTTCACGTCTGATGAGCTGCAAATCCCGGCCTTCCTGAACAAAGCGGATTTCTCAACCTTGACCCGGGCCGATGGAACAAAGCAATGGACGTTCAAGGGCTATCCGCTATACACCTTTATCCAGGATAAGAAGCCGGGTGATGTACTTGGCCAGAACGTCCTCCAGGCTTGGTTCGTTATTGATCCGTCTACGTTCAAAGGAATGACAGGCGATTCTAAATCCTATCAAATCGACATCAAACAGTTTTCGTTCGGGACGGACCCTTTAAGCGTTGAAGCTGGCTCCACAATTACCTTTACCAACTATGACGAGATGGAGCATAACGCGGTTTCCGTTGACGGCAGCTTTAAAGTACCTCTGCTCAAAACCGGAGAATCGTTTACGATTACGCTGGATAAGCCCGGAACCTACAGTTACTATTGCGAGCTGCATAAGTCGTTCATGACAGGTAAGATTATTGTGAAATGAGGGAAGACAGATGAAACGGAAACAGCATAAAAGCCTGCTTACTCTGTTGTCCGGACTTATACTCGCACTTCTTCTGGCAGCATGTGGAAATTCAGCGAACTCTGCCTTGCCATCCCAGGAAGCGGCGACGCTTACGCCAAGCCAGACTCCTACAACTCCCACGGCAAGTGAAGAGCATATGCAGCATGAGTCCGCGATGCCTGCGGAGACGCCGTCAGCAGCTCCGGATGCTACACCTTCAGCAAAACCACAAGCTTCGGCGACACCATCTCCAAAGCCTTCTGCTACGCCTTCTCCATCCCATGAAGATCATCATGGCGGGCGCTCGGACGATGATGATTCCAAAGGATCGCCAGCCGCGGTCAGCGAGAATTCTCCAAAAAGCTCACCTGACAATACGACACCGGCTGCCGAAGAAGGAAGAAAGGAATACATCGTTGAGATTACGAATTTCGCCTTCTCCCCAGCCAAGCTGGAAATAAAGGCAGGCGACCGCGTCAAATTTATTAATAAAGATGAAATAAAACATAGCGCAACCGCAGACGACAGCTCCTTTGACACCGGTTTGATGGCGCAGGATGAGGACAAAACCGTAACGTTTGACGATGCCGGTGAGTTTGCCTATCACTGCATGCCGCATCCGGGGATGCAGGCAACGATCATTGTTTCTGACGAATAAATGGAGTCGAGGGATAACCATATATGGTTATCCCTGTTTTTAGTAGAATAGATGTATATAATTTCTATCGTGGAGGTCATCATCGTATGCGGGAGCTTACGGATCATCAATTGATGCTGCTCGTGCGCAGCAAGCAGAGCGAGGCGCTTTCGATTTTATATGACCGGTACTCCTCTCTCGTTTATTCCTTTGCCTGGAAAACGTTAAAGGATGAGAGTGTCGCCAGAGAAATCGTACAGGCCGTCTTTATGCGATTATGGACGACCAAATCGGTCTACGATCCCGATCAAGGACGCTACTCGAGCTGGCTGCTGACGATCACTCGAAATATTACAACGGACTGGCTTCGCAAAAGACGAAGAGACACCGCTCCTCTCGTCCAGGTCGAGCCCGAGCAGCTGGCTCAGATTCCGGATCATGTTACTGCTACACCCGAAGCAGCGCTGCTCAACAGCTCCACGAAAGACCAAATCAGAAGTGCTTACGGCAACCTGTCGGCCCAGCAGATTCATTTGCTTGAGCATTTCTATTGGCAGGGCTACAGCATAAGCGAGCTTGCGGCTATTTATAACCAGCCGATAGGAACGGTTAAGAATCGTCTGCATCAGACGTTAAAAATATTACGCAGGCATCTTGTGGCCGAAGGAGAGCAATCATGAATCAGCAAAATGTGACGGTGTGCCATTATGTTCTGGACTATATATCCGGCGTTTGTTCCGATAAAGAGAAAAAAGCTTTTGAACGGCATCTTCCAGGCTGCCCGGCTTGCCAGACTGAATTGGAAGAGCTGCGGATGGTGTGGGACTCCCTTCCTTCCGACATGGAACTGATTGATCCACCAAGCGATCTGAAGCAGCAGGTCATGGATGCCGCACTTGCCGCGGTTGAGCCTCCTGCGGTCAAATATGCCTTCCGGAAGCTGAAATGGGGAGCGGCTGCCGCAGCCATACTTGCCATCTTTATCGCGGGTACCGCATGGAATATCAATCTCTATAACAGCCGCAGCAGCACAGAGGTAATCCCGATCGAAAAAGCTTTGTCCGTATCGGCATCCCAAATTAATGAACTCATTTCCTTAAAGCCCGTGTCAGAAGACGTTGCCTCCTCCTATGCCGTCGCCTGCATCGTCGATAACGGAAACAATAAACAGTTTGTTGTGTATGTATTTGGTGCACCCGCTTCCACAGGCGATTCGGTCTACCAGGTATGGCTGAACCATTCCGACCAGAAAAGCAGTGCCGGGACGTTCCGCGTGGATGAGAAAGGAATCGGAGTATTGGCTATGCCAATTTCGGGCGATACTCTTGCTTTTGATTCCATTGGAATAACTCTCGAGCCCGATGAACATGGCGACGAGCCACGGGGAACAAGAGTTTACAGCTCCCTCTCCTGAATGCGCAAAACCGCCATCCATACAGTTGAGCACGAATGGCGGTTTTGTTATGCAGGGGATCTGTCTCCCCTGGTTGTTGGCTCCGAAATAACGAGGAACTGAATATCGCTGCTTGATTTATTGAACATTTGATGCGGCGTATGCGGAGGTACATGAATCCCTTCATGTACCTCCAGCTCAAAGGTCTCTCCTGCAATCTCGATGGCAGCCGTCCCTTCAAGCACAAAGAAAAACTGCTGGGACTGTTCATGGTAATGTCTTGCTTCGGCTGTATGCGGCGGCATTTTCTCATGAATAATGCTCAAATCCTGCCGCTTCAGCAAATGCCATCCATCACATTGATCTCCCCATATGTAGTGCTCCGCATTACTTTTGCTCATTTTCATTTTGCCTGCTCCTTGCTGTCGTCGATAATATGCCTGATTAATGATCAATATCGTATCAGATCGGCTTGCGGAATTAAAGGCAAACTGTGGCAAAAAAGTTGCTCTATTGATGTTGACATTCAATTTGGATGCTGATATATTAATATTCATCACTCACATGATCTGTTAGCTCAGCTGGGAGAGCACTATCTTGACAGGGTAGGGGTCAGTGGTTCGAGCCCACTACAGATCACCATAACTTAAACGTCGAAAGCCTTGAGCAATTAAGGCTTTTTTTGTATCTATTTTTATAACAGACGCTTAACGTTAATATATTGAATCTTGGATACCGGGATATAGACTGCGCCGTTCGGACTTATAAATTTGGCATTGCCGTCAAAAAAACCGGCCCATGTCGCATCAGACAAAACGATGGTCACTGCATTGACTTCTGTGATCTGAACGCCAATCGGCAGTGATTCCAAAATCTCGTACAAAGTGGCTACCCTCTGCTTCAAATTCCCCATCTCCCTTCAATTGAGATGATATCTCTATCGATTGGCTCAATGAACCGTAATCCCCCTGATATTGTTTAGAGGAATATACATGGTATCCTGATCAACCGGTGAAATTATCGTGGCAAGATCACCTTCAAACCCTGCCCAAGTTCCTTCCAGGGAAGTATAGTCAAGGGCTACCGTAATATTTTGACCAATCGGAAGAGTACTTAATATCGCGTAAACGCTCTTCACGCCACAGCTTTTTCCTATCATATCTGTCACCACCTTGTTTATCTTGGGATAGTCAGCCCATTAACGTTTAATAAAGCGAATCTTTGACAGAGGAATATAAACCGGCAAGCCGGCTAAATACTCATAGATAGCAGGTCTTTTGTCAGTCATGTTGTCATCTCCTCTACTCTTAACCTAGGATTGGCACTAGATTAAAGTACATAAACAGCCGTAATTTGGTTTAACGGGATATATTCCGTCTTGTTGTCAAAGGAAGAAGTAACGGTTGCAATCCCGTCCGTGAAGCCCGCCCAAGTCCCGTCATGAATGGAACCAGAGACGTGTATGTTAATCGCTGTACCTATGGGCAACGTACTTAGAAGAGTAAATACACTTTTGGTGCCATACGTTTTATTTCCGCAGCTGTTGTCTGACATGTAAGCTCACCACCTCGACTAATAAAATTGGCATAGTGTATGTGATGGGACAAGAGTTGCTTGTACGATTGGTGCCTAAATCTATGAAAAGGGCTGTCGCCCGCGTATTTTCTGCCTCGAATGGTACAAACTAAACTGTCTTGCAAAACCATCGAGGGAGTGATTGGAATGCGTGAAGGTTTGATTCCTGCCGTTCTTGGAACTGTTGTGTCGGCCTCTGGTGCATCACTGCTAAGAAAAAGTAAATATAAGCTTGTAGGTACCGGTGTTCTCGGCTTTGGTCTGGCCCATATGGTGCTTGGCGCCATCGATTTGATTGAACACCGCTAGTTTTGCAGGACAAGCAGGGAGGGAGCTTAAAGCCCCCTCCCTTTTTCCAATCGTGATTTTTAACTGCGCCTAAAATTATTGACCCGTTGCAACACTGTTTCTCTAGACCCACACGACCTTCATCATTTATGATAAGGGTCGTTGTTTTTTAACGTGGTTTAGGAAATTAATGTAGGGTGGGCGATTCTAAAGTGACGGATGCTAACATTTCGGATGCTAAGACTTCTTCGAATGTCTTTGCCATTTGGATCAGCTTAATCAGCAATCTGATTCTTACGGGCATTAAATTAATTGTAGGTCTCATGTTCAAAAGCCAGGTATTAATCGCGGATGGTGTACATAATGCCGGTGATGTTATAGCGACAATGGCGGCATTAGGTGCTGCAAAGGTTGCGCAGAAGCCTGCGGATGAGGACCATCCGTATGGTCATGGCAAAAGCGAGTTGATTGGCTCTGCTATGGTCGCCATTATTATGGTGATAGCAGCGTTATTTATTGCTTATCATTCCTTTGAATCCTTCTTCCACCCGGCCGGTGAAGCCAGCATGGTCGCCTTTGCAGCCGCCGCTGTCTCCTTGTTCTGGAAGCTGTGGCTGTATATTTATTGCATGCGCATAAGCAAGGAAACAACCAGCAAGAGCCTGGAGGCCACCGCATACGATCATTTGGCGGACGTCTATGCGTCCATTGCCGCGGTCATCGGTATCGGTGCCGCGATTATCGGAGAGAGAAATGATATTTCCTTCCTGAGCTACGGAGATGCGGCTGCCGGAATTGTAGTTGCTTATTTTGTACTAAAGCTGGCTTATGATATGGGGAAAGAAGCTGTAGATGTTTTAATGGAAAAAGCCGTTTCCCCGGAGAAACTGCAGAATTACGAGCGCCTTGTCTTTTCCGTTCCGGAAGTGAAACGGATTGACCGGATCCGCGCCAGAGAATTTGGCCAATATGTCATCGTTGACGTCCGAGTTGGCATTCCCGGTGAGCTTACCATCCAGGAAGGACATGATGTATCCCGCAAAATTAAACGGATTATTCTCGAGCATCACACCGATGTGGAAGAAGTTCTTATTCATTTAAATCCTTGGTATAAAGATGATGACCTGGAGTAATCTTCTTCTAAAGACCTGCAAAGGTCTTTTTTTGATTCCAAAAAATAGAATTTAACAATCAGCATAAGTAAGTGAGGTGATCCTTCTGTCTGGCCAGCCACTTGTGAGTATTGTTATTCTTGCTTACAACCATGTAGAGATAACGAAACGTTGTATAGACAGCCTTCTCTTACATACGCCGTTAGAAGGCAATGAGCTGATTCTCGTCAACAATGGCTCTTCTGACGGCACGCAGGCTTACTTTGATTCCATCCCTGACGCCAGAGCCGTTCATCTTTCCCAAAACATCGGTCCGGTTAACGGATTTAATGTCGGAATGGATGCGGCGCAGGGCAAATACATCGCCTTGATCAGCAATGATATGATTTTGACCGCGGACTGGCTGCCAAACCTCGTCACTTGCATCGAATCAGATCCAAGAATCGGATTTGTCTCGCCCGGAGCCAATTATGTCAGCAACTTTCAGCAGATTAACCTCCCCTTTCAGACGCTTGAGGAGATGCAGCAGCAAGCCAGGGCGTACAATATCTCGGATCCGGGCAAATGGGAGGAACGCATCCGGCTAATGCCGGTCATCCTCTTCTCTCTGACCCAAAGGCTGCGTGAAATCGGAGGCTATGATTCCCGCTTCTACTACGGTGAGTTTGGAGACGACGATATCAGCTACCGTTACCGGAGAGCCGGTTATAAGCTCATTTATGCCGGTGATACCTTTATCTTTCATCATGGCTCGGTTACGACCGGCATTAATCAACAGCAGAACAACTCTCTGCAGGTCAGCAGACAAATTTTCTACGAGAAATATGGCATCGATTCATGGGCGGAAGGGCTGCCGAATATGCAGCTTGTTGACGCGTTGAAGAGCCGCTGGACGCCAAAGGAATCGGTCTCCCTGCTCGCCATTAATTGCTGTATAGGCGCAACCCCTCTAGCCTTCAAAACCTTCTTCAGACAACACGGAGCCCGGGAGGTTCAGCTAACCAGTCTATCTAACCAGGAGAAATACATGGTTGACCTGCGGACCATATCTGACCGGACTTTCTATTACGAAACAATGACCGATATGGAGCAGCTGCTCGCAGGCGAGCAATTCGATTTTATTTTATTCGAGCATGGTTATTCCGAATTTGTCCGCTCCGGCAATGCTTTAACCCATTTTTTGCTGCCTTCCGGGCATCTCATTACCTAATCGAAGCTGTACCATTCCTGCATAGGGAGGTTGCCTGTGTGAAAGCTGTTATCCTCGCCGGCGGACTCGGAAGCCGCTTGTCGGAAGAGACGATCTCACGGCCTAAGCCAATGGTCGAAATTGGCGGCAAGCCGATTTTGTGGCATATCATGAAGATTTATTCGCATTACGGAATCCACGATTTTATCATCGCAGCGGGCTACAAATCGTATGTCATTAAAGAATATTTCATGAACTATTACCTTCATCAGTCCGATGTTCACTTTGACCTGTCTGACAACCGGGTCACCCTGATGAATTCGAAAGCCGAGCCTTGGAAAATAACCGTTGTGGATACCGGCGATCATGTCATGACGGGCGGGCGGCTGAAACGGCTCGCTCCTTATATCGGAGAGGAAACCTTCTGCTTCACCTACGGTGACGGAGTAGGTGATATACAAATTGCCGAGCTTCTTGACCTTCATCGCGCCAATGGCAAACTGGCAACCGTGACCGCCGTGAACCCCGGCATGCGTTACGGCATTCTGGAAATTGAAAAGCAACAGGCCGTGTCCTTCAAGGAAAAACCTCATAACGACAAGCATTGGATTAACGGCGGTTTCTTCGTTCTGGAGCCCAAGGCCATCGACTTAATCCGCAGTGATGAAACGATATGGGAGCATGGCCCTTTGGAGTCTCTTGCATCATTCGGGGAATTATCCGTTTACCAGCATCACGGGTTCTGGCATTCGATGGATACGCTCCGGGACAAAAACGAGCTGAACGAGCTGTGGAACAAAGGAAATGCACCTTGGAAGGTGTGGAAATGATGGATCGGTTCTGGTCGGAAAAAAAGGTGCTTGTTACCGGTCATACCGGCTTTAAGGGGAGCTGGTTATGCGCGGTATTGATGCATCGCGGAGCAAAGGTGGTCGGATATTCCCTCCCCGCTCCCACAACGCCAAATCTGGCGGAATGCCTGTCCCTTGATATGACCTCCTTGTCCGGTGATATCACCCATCCGGCGGCGATTTCGGAAGCCTTGTCCGTCCATCAGCCTGATGTCGTCTTCCACCTTGCGGCGCAAGCGCTTGTCCGTGACAGCTACCGCGACCCGCTTGGCACTTACCTCACCAATGCGTTCGGAACGGCAGCCCTTCTGGAAGGTGTGCGGAATTCACCGGCTACGAAGGTCATCATCAACATAACGACCGATAAGGTCTATGAGAATAAGGAATCGGCGAAAGGCTACGCAGAGGATGACCCTTTAGGTGGGCATGATGCCTACAGTGCCAGCAAAGCCTGCTCGGAGATCATTACGGCAAGTTACCGGGATGCTTTTCTCGCGCCGCTGGGCAAACGGATTGCAACCGCCCGGGCAGGCAATGTGATTGGCGGCGGCGATTGGTCCACGGATCGAATAGTGCCGGATCTTATTCGGAGCATCACCTCCGGCAAGCAGCCGGTTCTGCGAAATCCGAATGCTGTCCGTCCTTGGCAGCATGTGCTGGAGCCGCTTTACGGTTATCTCCTTCTTGCAGAGAAGCTGTGGGAGGAGGAGCAATTCAGCGGCGCCTGGAATTTCGGGCAGACCATCGATCAGGGTATTACCGTCGGCGAGTTGGCATCCCGGCTCATCCGGCAATGGGGCGATATCCCTCTGTTTGCCTATGACAACAATGCGCAGCCCCATGAGACCCATACCCTTCTGCTTCATTCTGATAAAGCCCGTTTGCAGCTTGGCTGGGGCTCCAGGCTAACCTTTGACGATACCCTGTCATGGACAAGAGATTGGTACCGGTCCTATTACGACGGCGAGGATATGCAAGCTTTTACACTAGGGCAAATTAAACAATATGAGCAATTGGAGGTGAATCGCCTTGGCTAATGCCATATGCCGCTCCTGCCGCAACCCTCTGCAACATTTGTTCGTGGATCTTCGCACCTCTCCTCTCTCCAATAACTTCCTTCGGCCGGAGCAGTTGAACCAAGGCACCGCCAATTACCCGCTCCGCGTTTTTGTATGCGAGCAATGTTTACTCGTGCAGCTGGAGCAGTTCGAAACGCCTCAAAGCATCTTTGAAGAATATGCTTATTTCAGCTCGTATTCCTCCAGCTGGCTCGCTCATGCCAAGAAATATGTGGACACCATTATTCCCCGCCTTTCGCTTGGCAATTCTTCTTCCGTCGTAGAGATTGCCAGCAATGACGGTTATTTATTGCAATATTTCACCCCCCAAGACATTCCGGTTCTAGGCATTGAGCCTGCGAGAAACGTAGCGAAACAGGCGCAAGCAAGGGGGATTCCAACGGTATCCGAATTTTTCACATGGGCATTCGCCAGGAAGCTGGTCTCGGAACGCGGTACAGCAGATCTGATTATCGGCAACAATGTTCTAGCCCATGTGCCGGAGCTGCAGGATTTCGTCGCCGGGCTTAAGGAGCTGCTATCCCCCGCCGGCACCATTACACTGGAATTCCCGCATTTACTGCGGTTAATGAAGGAAAATCAGTTCGATACGATCTACCATGAGCATTTCTCTTATTTGTCTCTGCTGAGCGTCTCTCATCTGTTTGCCAGGCATCGCTTAACCGTCTATGACGTCGAAGAATGGCCGACACACGGCGGTTCGCTGCGTGTCTTCGTGAAGCATGCCGAGCATGATGGGCTGGCGGCATCTCCTCATGTAGAAAAGATTATTCAGGAGGAGACCGTTTACGGCCTCCGGGATATAACGACATACTTCCGCTTCCCTGCGCAGGTGAAGGCTGTTAAGGAACAGGTGTACCGCTTCCTGTTCCAAGCTTCTGGCGAGAACAAACAAGTTGTGGCTTATGGTGCACCGGCTAAAGGTAATACGCTGCTCAACTACTTGGGCGTAGGCACCGATTATATCGATTACACGGTGGACAAAAATCCTTACAAGCAAGGCTTATATATGCCCGGCAGCCGGATTCCGATTTATGCTCCTTCCAGAATTCAAGAGACAAAGCCCGACTATATTGTCATCTTGCCATGGAATTTAAGAGAAGAGATTGAGCAGGAGCTCCAGTATACGCGCGAGTGGGGTGCCAAGCTGGTCGTTTGGATTCCGAAGCTCGAAATTTATTGAGGAAGGATGAAGCCGCATGCTGTTTCACACGACATCGCTTGAGGGCGTTTTTTTAATCGAACCGGAGCAACTAACCGATAACCGCGGTTTTTTTGCCCGTGCCTTTTGCCGTGATCAATTCAAAGAGCGCGGGCTCGAGGAGAACTTCCAGCAGTGGAGTATTTCGAGCAATATCCATAAAGGAACAATCCGCGGCATGCATTTCCAGAACCTGCCGTTTGCTGAATCCAAGATGATTCAATGCATTCAAGGCAGTGTATACGATGTCGTTGTTGATATCCGGAAAGGCTCCAAAACCTATAAGCAATGGGAAGCCTTTCGGCTTAGTGGAGAAAACCATCATATGCTCTATATTCCTCCGGGATATGCCCATGGATTTCAGACGCTGGAACCTCATTCCACTCTGTATTATCATATGTCCGGCATTTATGATCCCGCTGTGCAAAACGGTGCCCGTTATGATGATCCGGCTTTCCATATTAAATGGATATACCAGGATCCCGTCATAAGCGAACGGGACGCCCATCTTGCGCCATGGAGGGATGAATATGCACTTCATCTCTGATACGGCTGCTGTCTCTCCGCTCAGTGATCTGGAGACCTCCAGCCGCGGCAGCAAGCTAACGATTGGCGAACATTCGATGATTGATGCTTTTGTGAAAGTAAAGTTTGCCGGAGGAACAGGTGATATTGAGCTGGGTCAGCATGTTTCTGTCAACTCGGGGACGGTTATCTATTCGGGTAACGGTGTCCGAATAGGCGATAACGTTCTTATTGCAGCGAATTGTACGTTTGCCCCAGTCAATCATGCTTATGAGAATCGGAACCTGTTGATCCGGGAGCAGGGCTTCTTGCGCAGCAAAGGCGGCATTACGATTGAGGATGATGTATGGATTGGAGCGAACTGCGTCATTCTGGATGGAACTTATATTCGGAAAGGGGCTGTTATCGGAGCCAATTCCCTTGTACGCGGAACGCTCGGGGCATACAGCGTGTATGCGGGCAACCCGCTTCAGCTTAAGGGAGCCCGGTTATGACGAGGACGGCAACGGTAATTGGTGCCAGCGGATTTGTAGGTTCTCATCTCACGGCCAAGCTGCGAATGCTTGGCTTTGATGTTTTTTGCCCGGAGAAAAAGGATCCATTAGTATACTCCCGGCCTCTAGGCCATCTCTTCTATTGCGCCGGGATTACAGCGGATTTCCGCTCCCGTCCCTATGATGTCGTGGAGGCACATTCCGGCTATATAAGCAAGCTGCTTCGCTCCGCCGAATTCGATTCCCTGCTCTATCTGTCTACAACAAAGCTCTATCTTGGCGCGGCATCAACAAGCGAGGACGCTCCTCTGACGGTTAATCCGAATCAGCGCGATGATATTTACGCCTTATCCAAGCTGTTGGGAGAATCCGTATGCCTATGCTCTGGCCGCGCTAATGTCCGTGTCGCCCGGTTATCCAACATTGTAGGCGAAGACTTCCGCTCCAGTAATTTTATCTATTCCGTCATGAAGGATATCGTTGGCCGCGGTTCCGTCACGCTGGAGTCAACGCTGGATTCAGAGAAGGATTATATACGAATAGAGGATGTAATTGATGCGCTTATTCAAATTGCAATAAAAGGGAAGCATTTTATATACAACGTAGCCAGCGGAGTTAACCTTACCCATCAACAGCTGTTTGATGCCTGGTCAGAAGTCCGGGAATTTGAGCTTACGCTCTCGCCTTCTGCTGCCCGTTTCGCCTTCGAACCCATTACAATCAAGAGAATCCAGGAGGAATTCGGTTTCCGTCCCGCACCATGCCTGCCCGCCATTCAGCAGCTATTCGTTGAGCAATTGACGAAGGCTTGATAAATTTTCGCATGACTCTTCTCTATTTGGTGCAACAATACAATTGTTAGCTTCGTTATTATAGTTGCTATAGCAAAAATTAAACAAGAGGAGAGTCGAACATGAAAATAAAAGCTGTTCTACTACTGGCAGTGTCCATGCTGCTTGTCTTCACTTTGGGACAAACCGTATTTGCCTTCAATGATACAAGCAAAGATCCGAATAAAAGCAAAATTGAATCCCTGGAGAAGCAAGGGATCATCAAAGGCGAAAAAGGCGGTAAATTCAATTCCAATGGCAAGCTGACTTATGCTGCAGGCATTTCGATGCTCGTTAAAGCCTTCGATCTGAACATTGACAACATTCGTTTCATCAAAGAGCCTAAAGTTACTGATTACTACCCGAACCTGAAAGACAATGCATGGTATGCTGACGCATTCATCATCGCGCAGCTAAACGGCTTGGAAGTACCAAAGAATGTTAAAGCCAATGATGAAATGACTCGCGAGCAATTCGCTCACCATCTCTTTAAATCAATCATGAAGCAAGGCGATTTCGCCTTCATCGAGCTGTACATGACCATCAATGACGAGAAAGATGTTAATAAGGATTACATGGACAGCATCCAAAAGCTGCTTATCTCGAAAATCGCAACGCTTGATAAGAAGAACAACTTCTATCCGAAACAAAAAATTACGCGCAGCGTTGCAGCAGGCTGGCTGTATGACGGCCTTGAGTTTGTAAAAGAAACGCCAACCATTCCTGAAGTTCCTGCAGAACCGGCCCCACAGCCGATTCAAGGTCTTAAACTGACGGTTACTTCGGTTGATAAAAACATCAATAAAGTAACGGTTACCGGTCAAGCACCTCATCCAGGTTACGGCCTGCGTGTTGCGTCTATCTCCTTCGTTGACGGTCAAGCAATCATCAAGGTAGAAACGGTTCAACCGGATCCGGACAAAATGTACCCGCAAGTGATTACAGAAGTTAGCGCAACTACGTATGTGGATGCGGCTTACAAACCAGTGCTGGCTTCCACGGAAGCTCATGCATCTGGAGACGCTGCAGTTAGCAGCCCGGCTTTGGCAAGCTAATAGGAATAAATGAAAAGCCTTCCGTGCCATTTATTAATGGCACAGAAGGCTTTTTTACGCGCTATTCTTCCTCTGGCTCTGGCTCCTCTGGCAGACGCCAGTCAATCTCAGAACTGCCAATGGTGCGCAAATACTCATTCACTCTCGAGAATGGACGACTGCCAAAAAATCCTTTCCGCGCTGCTAGCGGGCTTGGATGCGCAGACGTGATTACCGGATGCTTAACCGTATCTATAAAGGCCGCTTTATCCTGGGCATGTTTGCCCCAAAGTATGAAGACAACCGGCTTCTCCCGTTCATTTAGTGCCTGGATAATCCGGTTAGTGAACCGTTCCCAGCCCAGCTTCTGATGCGAGTTAGGCTGCCCCTCCTCCACCGTGAGAACGGTATTGAGCAGCAGCACTCCCTGCTTCGCCCAGGAGAGCAAGGAACCATGCTGCGGAATTGGACAGCCGATATCCTCCTGCAGCTCCTTATAAATATTCCGAAGCGAAGGAGGTATTGCGATTCCCTTCTGCACGGAGAAGCTAAGTCCATGCGCCTGCCTTGGACCATGATAAGGATCCTGGCCAATGATCACAACTTTCGTCTGCTCATACGGCGTATAGTGAAGAGCGTTAAAGACATCGCCTCTCTTCGGATACACGGTCTTGGTCTCGTAGAGCTCTCCAAGCTGCTCTGCCATCTGTTTGAAATAGGGCTCGTCCATCTCCGGACGCAGCAGCTCTGCCCAGTCATTATTCAGCTGAAAATCCATCTGTCGTCTCCCTTACTTCCTTCCGAAATCTGCCCGGATTTCTCCCCATTCCTCCGTATTCCATTTCACTACTTTATTAGAATACGTATTGCTGCGAAGCCAATCCAGCGCCCAATCGGCAAGCTCCCAAATCTGCTTCGTTGAAGCGTCTCTTACTAGCGTTGATGCGATCTTCTTATTCCGCAGCCAGCTTAATGCGGTTCTCGAGTCGCTGTAGATCGTCTGATTGCTTCCCTTTTTCTTCAGATAGTCGAGCGCATGAACAACGGCAATAAACTCACCTAGATTATTGGTGCCGTTTGGAATTGGACCCACGTAGAACAGAATATCACCCGTTTGCGTGTCTACCCCTTTGTATTCTACCGGCCCTGGATTGCCCCGTGTGCCGACGTCAACAGAGATGCTGTCATAATCGATCTCCTGCTCCTCTGCTGCCGCAGAAGCCGTTTTGGAGGTGTAGGATGACGTTTTGCTGCGTACCGGAGACGCCGCTGCCGTCGCCGCCCCTTCCCCTTGGCCCCAATGCTTTTTCCAGCCTTCTTTGTAAGCAGCCTCCGCTTTGTCCCTGGATTCAAAAGATTTGTATTTCGCCTCCGGATATCCATTCACTTGCGACTGGCACTCCGGCCAGCTCTTGTACACGCCAGGCTGCTTGCCTACCCAGACGACATAATGCTTGCTACCTGCCATCCTTGAACCACCTTTACATTCAACATTGTCTTCCTATTGTAATGGATTGAAGGACAATCATCCATACTGTTTATTTCACGTAAAAACCCCCTTCGCTTGGCCGAATGACCTAACGAAAGGGGTTTATCTTATAATTCCTATGTAGTTCAAGAAAAATGGTGCCGAGGACGGGAATCGAACCCGTACGGTGGTCACCCACCGCAGGATTTTAAGTCCTGTGCGTCTGCCAGTTCCGCCACCCCGGCATTTTTTGTTTGATGCTTCAAAATGGTGGGCCCTGAGGGACTCGAACCCACGACCAATCGGTTATGAGCCGACCGCTCTAACCAACTGAGCTAAGGGCCCTCGTAAAACGCCACGATCACGTTTCAAACGAGTGGTTGGTTGCGGGGGCAGGATTTGAACCTGCGGCCTTCGGGTTATGAGCCCGACGAGCTACCGAGCTGCTCCACCCCGCGATATCCATTTGTGTTAGTCATCAAATTGAAATGGCGACATCAATTAATATACTACACACCCATATGCACAGTCAAGCATTTATTTCTCTTCTGAGGAAAAAATATGTACGGCTTCTTATTTGGCATATCGTTGTTCCCTCTGCAACATATGATTAGACAAGAAAGCGCACGCCATAACGGCCTTTTCTTGACCGGAAAACCTCGATCTCCTGAGGGCATTCATACCCGTATACCCACCAGTCATTTTCCATTCTTCTTACAAGACAGCCAGCCTGAAATTTGGTTTCGTATAACCGTACCCAATATATCCATCTCATAACGGATCCCTCCTCGGGATATATAATGCCCAAATTCGGTGAAATCAAGCAAATCGGGTATAATCAAATTATCGAGCCACGGTGAAACGTCTATCGCCGCCCATTGGCTGCGAGACGCGTTTCATTCCGAAGAATCCTTACTTATATTTGAATAAAGGAGCTGATGAGTATGCTTTATGGTATTGCCGTATTTCCGACACAAACCGTACAGGACTTCGCCAACAGCTGGCGTATTCGACATGATCCGCATTATTCGATCATTCCGCCGCACATGACGGTCCGGGAACAAGAAGAGCTGTCCGATCTCCAGCTGCCGGCTATAACCGAGCATCTCGAAGCGGTCGCTTCCCAAACGAAGCCGTTCCAGATCCGCTTCAACCGTGTGTCCTCCTTCTACCCGGCCAGTCATGTGCTGTATTTGGCGTTGGAGGATCCAGCTCCAATGGTCCGCCTCCACGAAGCGGTATGCAGCGGTCCGCTCCATGTCCCGGCACCTAACTTCGTCTACACCCCGCATGTGACCATCGGGCAAAATATGCCGCCTGACGAGCTCCATGATCTCTATGGCAATCTTCGGATGTCTGAGGTTAATCTGACTTCGGCGATTGATCAGCTGCATCTGCTTCGTAAGACCGCAAGCGGAATGTGGCATGTTGATAAATCTTTTTCACTGCAAGGATAAATAAGCAAAGCAAAGAAGCCCGGCAGGAATCCTACCGGGCTTCTCTCGATTAATATGAATTTTGGTTTGCTAATTAGCCTATAGGAGCAGCTTCTACGGATGCTGCACCGTCACCTAACGGCTTAACGATTGGACCGCCGCCATCGCCAACGCTGCCATTCGGATTATTTTTTATTTTCTCCAGCACGGCATTGCCTTTAGTCTCCCATTCCTGGAGCGCTTCCTTCGCCGACAAATCCCCTTTGATGACCTTCTGGAACAATTCATATCCAGGGGATTGCGCTTCCCAGATACCCGGTTTCTCGCGCATCAGCTTTTCTGTGTCTGTCGATTGCGGTGGAATTGGCTTGAGTGTAGTGAACGCATTAATGTTGTAGCTCATTCCGTTTCTCGGCTTCAAGAACTCTTTGCGCGCGACCAGCTCATACGTGCTGCGCGATTTCATCTCTGCCCATTCCGCACTGTTGGTGAACTGAACGAAATCCCAGGCGTCGTCCGGGTTTTGCGCTTTCGTGTTAATACCCATCAGCTGGCTGAAGTAAATGCTGCTGCCAATGCCAGGCTTAGACGTTTGAGTTGGCATGGTTACAACATCCCAGTCGAACGGCGTGAAGTTTTTAATTTTGTCCGCATTGTTCATCGTGTTGCTCAGCTCATTAACGTAGCCGTATTCACCGATGGTCATAGCGACTTTGCCATTCATAAACATATCGCCGCCAAGCGGGTTATAGGAGCCTGGTTCATCCGTGACAACCTTTTGCTGCCAAGCGCTCATATCTTCCTGGCTTGGAGAGATTTTTTGCTTATACAGATCAGCAACGGTAGTCCATACCGATTCCCACTGTTCGTTGTTCACAAGCATTTTCTCGCCTTTGTCATCCCACATCTTCAATTGCAGCGGAGCTGCGTAAGTCTGAACATCGCTGAAGCCGTCGCCTGCCCAGCGGTTAATGGAGAGACCAAACTTGCGGTCCGTGCCTTCACCTGTAGCGACGAGCTTGGCTTTGTCAATCACATCATCCCAGGTCATACCGTCTACAGGTGGTTCAACACCAGCATCGGTGAACATTTTTTTGTTGTAATACAAGGCTGAAGAGCTGAAAGTAGGCGTCAGAGCATAGATATTGCCGCTGTCATCAGCCGATTTGATGCCGTCAATAACGGTTGGCACGTAGTCGGTCAGATCGAATTTGCTCTTCTGAATAAGCGGATCTAGCTGCTGCAGCAGATTATCTTGGATCAGACGGCGAAGCATGCTGTAATCCAGAATAACAACGTCAACCGGATTATCCCCGGTAAGCATTTCTTTCATTTTCTCGAATGGATCCGGCTGGTTGGTTACGCCGTCCGGTCCAGGTGTATCAAATCGTTGCTGATTATAATCAATCGCGCTGACGATTTCAAAGTCGATATTTTTATGCATCATTTCATACGTATCGGTATATTGCTGGCGGACATAAGATTCGTTATCTGCTCCCCCGTACAATACGCCAAGACGAAGCACATGCTTCTCAGCCGTGCTCTCCGAGCCTTTGCTGCATGCTGCAAGAAGCGAAGTAGACATAATTAGCGATAAGGACAAGAAAGTAACTTTGGACGCCCATTTCCTCTTCATTCGGTTTAACCCCCCAGTGATTTCGGCGGAGTAATAATAATCCGCTCGCCGTCAAATTCCATCGATGCCTTGTCTTTAATGTTTAATGCACTCAAATACTCTTTTGGTACCTGCAGTCGGCCAACACGATCCACGACAACATAAGCCTCATGAACGGCTTGAAGCCCCTTCTCCTCCTGCTGCTCCTCACCTCCACCGGGAATCATATTCGGATTGCGCTTTAGAAATTCCGTACTCGTTAATCCATCGCGTATCGCAACGACACGGTCTACCTTGCCGGCAAGCGTAAGGTCGTGGGTAACAATAACGATCGTCACGCCAAGCTCCTGATTAAGCTTCCTGAATATGCCCATAATCAGATCCGAGGTTGCTGTATCTACCGAACCGGTCGGCTCATCGGCCAGCAGAAGCTTTGGTCGGTTGCATAGCGAGATCGCTATAGCAACACGCTGCTGCTCGCCTCCGGAAAGCTGATGCAGCTTGTTGTGCATCCGTTCTTTCAGGCCCACCCATTCGAGCAGCTGCTTCGCATAAGCCCGGTCGACCTTGCCGGAAAGCATCATCGGCATCTCGACGTTTTCCAAAGCCGTCAGGTATGGCAGCAGGTTGCGAGCATTATTTTGCCAGATGAAGCCTACGGTTTCGCGCTTATATTTCACCAGGTCATCTTCGGAAATTTTCAGCAGATCCCACGGCCCGACGTGGACGGAGCCCGCGGAGGGGCGGTCCAGCCCGCCCAATATATTGAGCAGGGTTGACTTCCCGCTTCCGCTGTTGCCGATGATCGCCATCAGCTCTCCGTCTTCTACTTTGAGGTTCAGGCCTTGCAGAGCGACAACCTCCAGATCGTCGCTTTTGTAAATTTTGACGAGCCCTTCGCAAGTAATCATGTTGTTTACCGCTCCTCTCCCATTTTGACTGCTTGATGCACCCGCAGCCTGCGGATATGCAGGAAGAGAAGCACAGCTCCCGTCACCATCATAAATCCAACAACCGCGTACAGCTGATTCGTATCCTTCGAGTCAAAGACGACCCGGAACGGAGGAACCGTATCCGCCACATTCTCTGCGGTCTGCAGGAACGGAAGGAAGATCAAACTTGTAATTTTACCGATCAGAATACCTAAACCAATCGACAATCCTGCCGTAAACAGCTGCTCCAGCAGCAGCATTCCGGTCAGCTGTCTCCGGGAAAGTCCCATTGCCCGCAGCACGCCGAACTGTACAACCCGGCCCGAAAGATTAAAGAACCAGTACAGGACATAGCCGGTTAATGTAACAATGACAGAGACGAGGAAGCCAAGGCTGAGAATCCCGAATACGCCGCCTCTGGTCGGAAGCTTCGATTGGGTAATGAGCTCCGAGCGTACGTCTTTCACATTAGCGATCTCGACGCCCGCTTTCTGCAGCTCTTCCACGATTGGCGCCAGCTTGGCGTCCGGTTTCATCTTCAGCCATACCTCGTAAGGCATCATCGGCAGCTGGTCATAAATATAATCCAGATTCGTGATGACAAACGGCGACTGATCCGGGTATTGCGTCGGCCAATAAGGTAGGATGCCAACGACCACGAATTCAAGCATGCCTTCCGAGAACCCGACAGATATCAAATCGCCCGGCTTAAGCTGATATTTCTCCGCTACATTGGACGGAATAAGTGCAGCCTGCTCATACATGCCTAAATAATTCAAATAATTGTAAGGATGAGTCGGGAACAGATCACTTCGGAACCAAGCGACTTTCGCAAAATCGACATTATCGATCCCCATGACACTGCCTTGCCCGATCGACCGGCCTGAAACCACCACATTGCCTTTGGTCTGAAGAACTCGGGCTGCCGCCTCAACGCCTTCCAGCTTGCGGAATATCTCAAATGGCGGTTCGTTATACAGGATTCGGGTTGGTACCGGCTGCTGGCCGCCACCACCACCGCCACCACCGTTACCGCCTCCGCCGGATCCGCCACCATTACCGCCTCCGCCGTTACCTCCGTTGCCGCCATTGCCGTTGTCTCCGCCGCTTGGGCGCAGTACTTCAACCGTACCTTCCCAAACCGTTTGTATGGTGACATCCGAACCGTATTTGTACAGCGTACGTTCGGTAGAGTTAAGATCAATGGTCCGCGCGGCAGAGGCATTATAAACGCCAAGACCAAGCGTCAGGATAAGCAGGATCATCAGCGGGTAATAACCTTTGGATGAACGTGACAGCTGCGTCAGCGTCAAATATAATGGCACCGGCAGAAATTTGCGTCCCAGCCAGTTGAACAGCTTCAGCAGCCAAGGGAACAACCGCAAGCAGAACAGGCCAAGCGCAAAGATCGAGAGCGCCGGTACAAAGAAGAGAAACGGCTGAACATTTAATTGATCGGTCGTCATTCCCGTCTGGAAGGACAACATCTGCCGTTCATTAAACATATACCAGCCATATCCTGCCACAGCCAGCAGAGCAACGTCCAGGAACCAGCGCTGCCATACCGGACCGCGGTCAGAACGGGCAAGCTCTCTCTTGTAGCTGACTATAGAGGAGCGTGCATAGATTACTGCCGGAATAACGGTGGAAAGCACGGCCAGCAGGACAGCCGCCACCCCTGCGATAATGGCCTCTGTTGAGAAGCCAACCGGGATAGATTTCCGGTTAACAAAGGACAGGAATCCGTCTGCCGAACCTATGCTCTTCGCCATGAACCAGCCTATTAACGGCCCCGCCACGATGGCTATACTGCCAAGCAGCAGCCCCTCGAGCAAGTAGATCCATATAATCTGCCTGGTTCCAGCTCCCCTGCTTCGCAGGACGGCAATATCGCTTCGCTGTTTATCCAGCGATTGACGGGCATTCATGGCAATAAAGTAGAATACCATCGCAATCATCGGCGCTGCCAAGGTAAAGAGAAGTGTCTGCAGCTGCAGGCTTTGCTTCTTAAACTCCGTCAGAGTCGAAGCGAAGGAAATTTCCACTCTTGCACCCTTCAGCTTCTGATACAAATCGATATTGAGCCGCTCGAGCGTCCGGTTTAGCGGTGACAGCTGACTCGTCTTCACCTGAGACAAATCAAATGCATAATACCAGCTTGCATTATTGACCGGGATGCCTGCTTTTTGAATCAGCGATCCCATAAATTCCGTCTCGCTGATCTGGAGAGTATTCATCAGACCTTCTAGCCCCTGGTACCAATAAGGATCAGTCTGACTTAGTGGCTTCACGACACCAACTATCTTGACGCGAAGGGTAAGATCAAGCCCGCCGTATACCGGATATTCCAGTACATCACCGACATGCAGATCATTGCGGTACATCCCTTCCTCCAGCATCACTGCCTCGAGGACGTCACCGACACCTTCTGTATTGTTGAACCAGCGGCCCTGCGTAAGCTCGGTTTTCTCCTGAAGGTCCGCCATCGTCATGACCGTCATTTGACGGATCCGGCTTGCATCTACCTTGCTCGGATCCTCCGGAACGACTTCGGATCCCCTGATCGAATAGCTTGTTATATTCGTCTGGTAAGGGAAGCCGATCTGACGAGGAACATCCTCTTTAATGAAGCGCTCCAACTCTTTCAAAGCCGCCGGATCCGTCTTTTCACCACCCGGCACCTGATAACGCATAAGCAGGGAGCCGGCAGGAAGGCCGTCGCTTTTCTCCTGCAAGGATTGGGCAACAACGCGCTTTAACGCGCCGTCGGCATACATAGGAATACTCGTTGCAAAAGCAACGGCAAGTATAAGTCCAGCTAAAGTGCTTAAAGTAAGCCAGCGGGTATTCCACATTTTGCGGAACAGAAATCGGAATAAAGGAATCCCCATAAGCTATTTACCTACAACTTTCTGGCCCGGCGTAAGTCCTTTAATGATTTCAACCTGCGTTGCCGTTTGCTGGCCGACCTCGACGTCCACCTCCCGCTTCCCGTCTGCATCAACCACCTGGACATAAGTTCTGGCGCCGATCGTACGAAGCGTGGATGGCGGAATAACGACGACGTTTTCCTTCCTCTTCGTGATAATGTTAATGGATAATGGCGTACCGCGATTAATGGACTTCGGCAAATCTTTCACAGCTACTACCATGAAATCTTCCGGCCGTTCTCTTGCCGGCTCCTGGCCGCCGCCACCGCCGCCATTAGGATCGGGGTTTGTCACGGGCAGCGCTTTGACGGTCCCTTTGAATTGTCCGGAATTATTGATATCTACGACAACCGGCATGCCAACGGCAATCTTGGCTTGCTCATCCTTGGTCAGCTTCGCTGCAGGGATAAGCAGACTTGTATCCGCAATAACCGCTATCGGATCGTAGGCTTTAATCAGATCGCCCTTCTGTACATTAAGCGTAACAACGGTACCGCTGAACGGAGCGGTTAGAACCGATCGGCTAATCTGCTCTTCCAGATCACTGAGCGCCTGCTTTTTCTCTTCGAAAGCAATCGACTTCTCTTCGAATTCAATCGGGTCCATCTCATCCTTCATCTGAAGAGCTTCCTTCATTGCGGTCTCTTCTCTGCGGAAGGCCAGCTTCTGATTGCGCAGATCCTTCTGCATCAGCTCGACGTCAAGCACGCCAATCGTTTGGCCTGCTTTCACCTGATCGCCGGCTTTAATGTTTAACTCCTTCAGACGCATACCGTCCAGCGTAAAATATAACGTCTCCTCCTGCTGCGAGATCATCTTGCCGATAACCTGCACCTTCGTCTCCAAAGTCGCCGTTGTTACCTCATACTCCGGCTTCTTCGAGATTTGAGGCGGTGCGATGGACGGCAGCACCTCCTCTTCCGGTTCATCGGGCAGCAATGCGCAGCCGCTGGTCATCAAGACCGATGCTGCAATCATTACAGCTGCAGAACGCTTATACAAATTTCCCGTCCACCATTTCATAGACATGATCGGCAACCTCCAAAATTGTAGGATCGTGTGTAGTCATGCAAATCGTAACTTGTTCTGTGCGAATAATATTTTGAAAGACCGCCATAATCTGTGCGGACATATTCGAATCGAGCTCGGCTGTTGGTTCGTCTGCCAGAAGAAGAATCGGCTTGTGCGCAATGGCCTTGGCAATAGCGACACGCTGCTGCTCGCCCCCCGACAGCTCGAACGGACGGTGATGCATCCGTTTCTCGAGGCCAACAAGTTCAAGGCAATAAGCTACCCGTTCTTTCCACTCGGAGCGAGGCGTGCCGGCCATGCGTAGTGACAGCTCTACATTCTCCCAAGCAGACAGAAGAGGCATTAAAGCAAATGCCTGAAAAATAAATCCCATTTCCTTGCGCCGGATATGCGTCCGCTCGTTATCGTTTAATTGGTGTACCGGCTTGCCGTTAAACCAGATCTCGCCTTTGCTGGGCGTATCCAGTCCTCCAAGGCAGTTGAGCAATGTTGTTTTCCCCGAACCGGACCGGCCCCGCAGCATAACAAGCTGGCCATGCCTCAGCTCCATATGAAGTCCCTTCAGAACGCGCAGCGGCGCTCCTCCGGCTTGAAAAGTTCTCTCTACATCAACAACCGACAGCAACCTGGTGCTATGTAATTCGTTGTCCTGCTGCCCTCCATCAACTTGATCTTCCTTGTCTGTTGCCGCCATGAACGGATGCGATACCTCCCCTATCTCTCTTTCATAATTCTCATCTAAATCGTTAGACGTTTCTCACTCAGAAAAAGTTCCAAGCGAAAGAAATTTCTTCTAAAAAATAAAAAGACATCGCTCATATTGCCATTAACTCTGACATATGAACGGTGTCTCTACTGCCTTTTCTATTCGTTCACTTTAAAATAGTTGACTTCCCTATTCAGCTCACGGGCTGTCCCCTCCAATTGACTTGCCGCGGAAGCGATACTTTCCATAAGCGCAAGCTGCTCTTCCGTTGCCGCGGCTACGCTCTCGGTCCGCTCAAGATTAGCAGCTGCAGAAGAAGCGGCTTGCTCCATCGAAGCATTAACTTGCTCTGAGCTGGCTGACATTTGTTCGGTAATCGCCGAATTTTCCTGTAATTGCCCGCTCATATGATCGATTGCAGCCACAATAACCGCTAGGCGTTGTTGCAGCTCCTCAACCCGGATATTACCACGCTCCACCTCTTCCAGAGTTTGCGCCATGTAGCTGGAGGCGCCCGATATTTCGCCCCTTGTCTCGGCAACCAGCTGATGAATACCATCGGCTGACTCCAAAGAGCTTGCCGCAAGTTTACGGATCTCGCCGGCTACAACGGCAAAACCGCGTCCTTGCTCGCCAGCTCTTGCCGCTTCGATTGAAGCGTTTAGAGACAGGATATTTGTCTGGTTTGCAAATGCGGTAATATTCTCCGCGATGGCGCCAATTTGCTGCGAACGGGTCTCCAATGTTTCAATAACGCCTGCCAGCTGGCCGATGACATCTTTTATTTCTCCCATTTGTCCAATCAGCCGCCCTAGCGCTTCTTGTCCTTGACCGGCTTCGGATGAAGTGGATGCAGACTGCTCTGCTGAAGCCGTAATATTATGAGCAAGACGCTGTATGCCAATCGTCATCTCTTCAATGGCCTTTGCCGTTTCCTCTGCGCTCCGCGCCATAACCTCAGTGCCGCTAGTCACTTCTTGAATGTTCGCCGCCACATGCTGCGATGCCGTAGCCGATTCTTGAGAGACGATGTTTAACTGCGAGGTAGAGCTGCCCACTTCCTTCGCGCTGGAAGTGATAGCGGTAATAAGCCGTTTCAGAATGCCAATCATATCATCAACCGAGCGTAAAATAACCCCAAGCTCGTCTCTGCTGTATGTTACGCTGCGTTCAGTGGTCAAGTCGCCTTCTGCGACCCGTTTCATTCTAATCATTATGGTTTTTACTGTCCTCGTGACCATGCGAATAGTAAAGTAAATAAGTACCACCAGTAACAGGACTGCAAGACCCATCCCGATGTATATGCCAGATTTCGTGCTTTCCAGCTTCTGTTTGCTCTCGTCTATTTGTACTCCGGCGTATTGTTCGAGTAAGCCGTCAATATCGTCAAGCCCCGCCCTGGCTTTCTCAAATTGTCCGCGAAGCTCCCTATCCTGCTCGGCGGCGTTATCGGCTTGAACCGCGCTGCTTACCGCTTTTTCCCAAGTGCTGAAATCGGTATTAAACTCTTGAAAAAGCTGCCCGACTGATTTGTCACCCTCATTCTTCAGTTCCAGCAGCTTATTCGCCTCGAATATGCCTTTGGCTTCATTTACCCGATCCATGGCATCCTTTATATTCTCGTTTAGCAACTTGTTCCATTCCGCTTTGCCGCTTTCATCTAAATCTCCAAATGCCAAATATTGATAAGCCGAGTAGGCCTGATATAAATCGCGGTCTGCATTCAAAATAAGCGCTGAAGAACGGGCAGATACGCCGTACACCTCATCTGACATCGTCTCATTTGTTTTTATAAGTTCACTCAGCAAATAGATGCCGGAGAACACATAGAAACAAAGCGGTAACAACCCGATTAAAGCCATCTTCCATTTTAAATTGAATCTCATCCCGCGATTAGCCCCTTTTCAATAAACGATATTGATGATAATGATCTACTATGTTATCGGTAAAATGAGCATTAGTTGGTATAACTGCTTATCATAATTTACAAATTTCTTTGTCGAATTAAAAAAAGAGCAAGCCTGTAAGGGCTTGCTCTTGGTCTATTCAAATAAATTTATTTGCCGAATGCTTCCGGATTTGCACGCCATGCCTGCAGCGTTGCAATGTCCTCGCTTTGCACTTTGCCGATTTCAACAGCCGCTTCGATCAATGCGCTGTAGTTCGACAACGTTTCCAGCGGCATGTTCTCCGCTGCAAACGCATTTGAAGCTTTCTCGAATTGATAAGTAAAGATGGCCAGAACCGACAGTACTTCCGCACCTGCTTCACGGACCGCCAGACCAGCTTTCAGCGAGCTGCCGCCTGTCGAGATCAGATCCTCGATAACAACAACCTTCTGACCGGGATTGATGCGGCCTTCGATTTGGTTTTGCTTGCCGTGGCCTTTTGCTTTATCACGAATGTAAGCCATAGGCAGGTTCAGCTTTTGAGCGACCCATGCCGCATGCGGAATGCCTGCCGTTGAAGTGCCGGCGATGACTTCTGCATCCGGGTAGCGCTCGCGGATAACCGCAGCAAAGCCTTCTGCGATCATGTCACGGATTTCCGGGTATGTCATGGTCAAACGGTTATCGCAGTAAATAGGAGATTTCAAGCCGGATGTCCAAGTGAACGGGTCATTCGGACGAAGCGCTACCGCTTCGATCTCCAGCAGCTTTGTTGCGATTGCACGGGGCAAATCCGTTAATGTCACTTTGCTCATAGCTTAGATCAGCTCCTCAATGATAGATTCTAATGCTTCACGCGGACTTGCTGCCGCTGTAATTGGGCGTCCGATTACCATATAGTCTGTACCTTGCTGCAGCGCTTCACGAGGCGTCATGATGCGTGACTGGTCGTTAGTCGCCGCCCAAGTTGGACGAATGCCCGGAGTAACGGTCTGGAAAGCGGTGCCGCATGTTGCCTTTATCACTTCCACTTCAAGCGGAGAAGCTACAACGCCTGTCAGACCAGAACGTTTGGCCAATTCTGCATAGCGGACCACCGCCTGCTCGACTGAGCCTGCGATACCGATCTCTTCGTTTAGCATCTGCACGCTTGTGCTTGTCAACTGCGTAACAGCGATAATGGCTGGTCTTGCTTGTCCGCTGGACAGCGCTGCTTCAGCGCCTTCTACAGCCGCTTCCATCATAGCCGCGCCACCGGCTGCATGAACGTTAAACATGTCAACGCCAAGCTTCGTGACGCTGTTCGAGCCGCCTTTAACCGTGTTTGGAATGTCGTGCATCTTCACATCAAGGAACACGCGGTAACCGCGTTTCTTCAAACCCTCTACGAACGAAGGTCCCGCCGCATAAAAGAGCTGCATGCCCACTTTCATGTAACATGGGATGCCTTCCAGTTCGCTAAGCAGCCGTTCAGCCGACGCCGCATCCGCATAATCAAGGGCAACCATTACTTTGCCTGCCGCTTGTTCTCTTGTTAAACTCATCGCTTTAAGGTCTCCTTCCGCTTCCGAGGCCGAAATAAACGGCCATCCGCCGGCTTCGGAGGTATGAAGCTTGGAGCTTCATACCTCCGAAAGCAACCGGCGCTGGCCGTGCTTTCATGTATTCAATTACTTCTGCACCACCGGCATAGGGCGCGAGGAGAAGTTGATCGACTCGAGCATCTTCAGCAAAGCGCGTACCGTATCAAGCGATGTCATACATACGACGCCGTTCTCTACCGCTTCGCGGCGAATACGGAAGCCGTCACGCTCAGGTGTTTTACCCTTCGTCAAGGTATTGACTACGAACTGTGCTTCACCTTCGCGAATCAGGTCAAGAATGTTTGGAGCGCCTTCGCTCAGCTTGTTCACGCGTCTTACACGCATGCCCGTAGCTTCAAGCGTATCAGCCGTTCCGCCTGTGGCAATAATTTTGTAGCCCAGGTCGTAGAAGCCGCGCAGCAGTTCAGTCGCTTCTTCTTTATCCTTGTCCGCCACGGTTGCAACGATCGCACCGGACATCGGGATTTTCATACCTGCACCAATCAAGCCTTTGAACAAAGCTTTCGCATAGTTCTCATCGCGGCCCATAACTTCACCCGTCGATTTCATCTCCGGAGTCAGCGTAGGGTCAACGCGGCGAAGCTTCGCGAAGGAGAATACCGGTACTTTAACCGATACATAGCTGTCTTCACGCCACAGGCCGTCTACATAACCAAGATCAGCCAGCTTAGTGCCAAGAATTGCTTTCGTTGCCAGGTTCGCCATCGGCAGATCCGTTACTTTGCTCAGGAACGGTACTGTACGGGACGAACGCGGGTTAACTTCGATGACATATACTTTTTCGTTGAAGATAACGAATTGGATATTTACAAGACCAACAACCTTCAGTGCTTTTGCAATTTTGATCGTAATGTCAACGATTTGATTCTTGATATCGTCGGACAGCGATTGTGGAGGATATACCGCGATCGAGTCACCGGAGTGAACGCCTGCGCGCTCGATATGCTCCATGATGCCAGGGATCAGAACGGTATCGCCGTCGCAGATCGCGTCAACTTCTGCTTCTTTGCCAAGCATGTAACGGTCGATCAGTACCGGATGCTCAGGGTTGATCTTCACGGCTACTTCCATGTAGCTCAGAAGCTCTTCATCGGAGTATACGATCTCCATCGCACGGCCGCCAAGGACGTAGGAAGGACGAACAAGTACCGGATAGCCGAGTTTTTGTGCTGTTTCTACCGCTTGGTCAACCGAAGTTACTGTGCTGCCTTCAGGCTGTGCGATATTCAAGCTGCGAAGCAAAGCTTCGAATTTCTTGCGGTCTTCCGCTGTGTCGATGCTCTCAAGGCTGGAGCCCAGGATGCGTACGCCAGCTTTCGTAAGCGGAGCAGCAAGGTTGATAGCTGTTTGGCCGCCGAATTGAACGATTACGCCTACCGGCTTCTCCTGCTCGATAACGTTCATCACGTCTTCGAAGAACAACGGCTCGAAGTACAGGCGGTCGGAAGTACTGAAGTCCGTCGATACCGTCTCTGGGTTATTGTTGATAATAACCGCTTCGTAGCCAGCGTTCTGAATCGCCCATACCGCATGTACGGTCGAGTAGTCGAACTCGATGCCTTGACCGATACGGATTGGACCGGAGCCCAGTACGAGCACTTTTTCTTTCGACGATGCCGTTACTTCGTTCTCTGTCTCATAGGTCGAGTAGTAGTAAGGCGTCGATGCTTCAAACTCAGCCGCACAAGTATCTACCATCTTGTAAACTGGCGTCATGCCAAGCTCTTTACGGAAGGCACGGATATCATGCTCGTTCGTGTGGCTGCCATTCGGGAAGCCTTCTTTGCGGATTTCCGCGATCGAACGGTCGGAGAAGCCTTTGCGTTTTGCTGCATACAGCGTTTCGCGGGACAAAGCTACCTCTCTGCGGATTTGATCCTCGAACTCCACAATACCTTGGATCTTGTCCAGGAACCACCAGTCAATCTTCGTCATGTCTTGAATGTCCTGCAGCTTGTAGCCACGGCGGAATGCTTCCGCTACGAGGAACATACGCTCGTCATCCGGCTTAGCCAGGCGAGTTTGCAGAACAGCGTCATCGAGTGTTACAGCTTCTTTCAGGTGAATACGATGCGTGCCGATCTCAAGCGAGCGAACCGCTTTGTGCATGGATTCCTCGAAAGTACGGCCGATAGCCATAACTTCGCCCGTTGCTTTCATCTGCGTGCCAAGCTTGCGGTTCGCATTAACGAACTTGTCGAATGGCCAGCGCGGGATTTTCGATACGATATAGTCAAGGGTTGGCTCAAACATCGCGTAGGTTTGGCCGGTAACCGGGTTAACGATCTCATCCAGCGTGTAACCGATCGCAATCTTCGCAGCCATCTTCGCGATTGGGTAACCTGTCGCTTTCGATGCCAGCGCCGACGAGCGGCTTACGCGAGGGTTAACTTCGATTACATAGTATTGGAAGCTGTGCGGATCCAGCGCGAACTGAACGTTACAGCCGCCTTCGATGTTCAGGGCACGGATGATCTTCAGCGATGCCGAGCGAAGCATTTGATACTCGCGGTCGGACAACGTTTGCGAAGGAGCCACTACGATACTGTCGCCGGTATGAACGCCTACCGGGTCGAAGTTTTCCATGTTGCAGACAACGATACAGTTATCGTTTGCGTCACGCATAACTTCATATTCAACTTCCTTCATGCCCGCGATCGATTTCTCAATCAAGCACTGGCTGATCGGGCTGTAACGGATACCCGAAGCAACGGTTTCACGAAGTTCTTCCTCGCTTGCGCAAATACCGCCGCCTGTGCCGCCCAGTGTATAGGCCGGACGAACGATGATTGGATAACCGATTTCATTGGCAAAGGTTACTGCTTCTTCTACCGTTGTTACGATAACGCTCTCTGGTACCGGCTGCTCCAGCTCGCGCATCAGATCGCGGAACAAGTCGCGGTCTTCTGCTTTCTCGATGGCAGTCAACTGCGTGCCGAGAAGCTTAACGTTTTCGGCTTCCAGAACGCCTGCGCGCGCCAGTTCAACGGCCATGTTCAGACCAGTCTGGCCGCCCAGTGTAGGCAGGAGTCCGTCAGGACGCTCCTGGCGGATGATTTGGGATACGAAATCCAGCGTAATGGGCTCGATATAAACTTTATCAGCCATATTGGTGTCTGTCATGATTGTTGCAGGGTTGCTGTTGATCAGAACGACTTCATAGCCTTCTTCCTTCAGCGCTTGGCAGGCTTGCGTGCCAGCATAGTCGAATTCCGCCGCTTGTCCGATGACTATCGGGCCGGAGCCAATTACGAGAATTTTTCTGAGTTCATTATTTTTGGGCATATTGAAGTTCTCCTTTCAACGTTGCCGCAAGCACAGCTTGACGAGGTTTTTGCGGGTTATTCTTCTGGTGTTCGCGGATCATCTCCAGGAATTCATCGAACAGATAGCTGGAATCAAACGGACCTGGTGCAGCTTCCGGATGGTATTGCACCGAGAACGCCGGGTATTTGTTATGTTTCAGACCTTCAATGGTCTTGTCATTGTTATTGATGTGTGTAACCGACAGCTCTGTGCTGTTGATGGAATCTTCAAGAACCGTGTAGCCATGGTTCTGCGAAGTGATGTAGCAGCGGTTTGTTGCCAGCTCTTTAACCGGATGGTTGCCGCCGCGGTGGCCGAATTTCAGCTTCGTTGTATCAGCGCCGCAAGCCAGAGCGAACAATTGGTGGCCAAGGCAGATACCGAAGATCGGGAATTCCCCAAGCAGCTCTTTAATCATTTGCACAGCGTAAGGTACGTCTTTCGGGTCCCCAGGGCCGTTCGACAGCTGAATGCCGTCCGGTGCAAGGCGGCGGATTTCGTCTGCTGTCGTGTTATGCGGAACTACTACTACATCGCAGCCGCGCTGTGTAAGCTCGCGCAGGATTCCGCTCTTCGCGCCGAAGTCAACGAGCACGATGCGTGGGCCAAAGCCCGGGCTCGAGAAGACCGATTTAGTCGAAGTGCGCGCTACTTGATCCGTCATCAGCGTGGACAGGCCAAGACGCTCTTGAAGCTCTTCAATACGCTCGTTGCCGGTTGTAAGAAGACCTTTCATTGTACCGTGCTGGCGGAGAATGCGAGTCAGCATGCGGGTATCGATATCTGTGATGCCCGGAATGTTGTATTGTTTCAGCAAATCACCCAGCGAATATTGCGCGCGCCAGTTGCTTGGCACCGGCTCATAACGGCGTACGACAAAGCCGTGAATACTTGGGCTGATGGACTCGAAGTCATCGCGCGAAATGCCGTAGTTACCGATCAGCGGGAATGTCATCGTCACGATTTGTCCACAGTAGGACGGATCGGACAATACTTCCTGGTAACCTGTAATCCCTGTATTAAAAACAACCTCACCGCACGTTTGCGTTTCCGCGCCGAAAGATTGTCCCGTAAACAACGTTCCGTCTTCCAACAATAATCTTGCTTGCATCCGTATCACTCCTCATCAGGTCTTCGTATGTTCTATTAGTTAGCGGATTCGTTGTATACGATCTTGCCGTCAACGATTGTAGCCACTGTCCAGCCTTGCAGCTTCCATCCGCCAAATGGCGTGTTGTTGCTTTTCGATGCGAAAGCAGAAGGATCTACCGCACGTTCGTTATCCAGATCAACGATGGTCAGATCGGCAGGTGCGCCTTGCTCAAGACGGCCGGTAGGAAGGCCGAATACGCGAGCCGGGTCCGTTGTCATGCGCTCAAGCAGGAAGCCAAGCGTCCATTTGCCTGTCAGCACAAACTTCGTGTAGAGCAGCGGGAAGGCTGTCTCGAAACCAACGATGCCAAACGGCGCAAGTTGCATGCCGCGTGCTTTCTCTTCCGCGCTATGCGGTGCATGGTCGGTTACGATCATATCGATCGTGCCGTCCTCCAGCGCTTCGATAACTGCTTCTACATCACGCGGTGTGCGCAGCGGCGGGTTCATCTTCCAGTTGGAGTCGAAGCCCGGAATATCTTCATCGGAAAGTACCAGGTGATGCGGGCAAACTTCAGCCGTTACACGCACGCCGATTTGCTTAGCAAGGCGGATCAGGCGAACCGATTGCTCTGTGCTGACATGGCACACATGATAATGAACGCCTGTAGCTTCGGACAGCAGGACATCACGGCCGACATGGATCGCTTCCGACTCGTTCGGAATGCCTTTCAAGCCATGCTTGCGGGAGAAGGAGCCTTCGCTGACATACAGCCCTTCAACCAGGGTGTTGTCTTCGCAATGCGCAATGATCGGCATATTCATCGATTGGGCAAGCGCCATCGCGTCTTTCATCATTTGCGCGCTTTGTACGCCTACGCCGTCATCCGTAAAGCCGATTGCTCCCGCTTCTTTCAAAGCGGCAAAGTCCGTCAGTTCGCGGCCCAGCTGGTTTTTCGTAATCGCTGCGTACGGAAGAACTTTTACAACGCCTTCTGCCGCGTTTTTATCGAGAATGTATTTCACCGTTTCAGGCGTATCCACCGAAGGACGGGTGTTCGGCATGCATGCGATTGTTGTGAAGCCGCCTTTTGCTGCCGATCTTGTGCCTGTCGCCATGTCTTCTTTATACTCAAAGCCCGGATCGCGCAGGTGGACGTGCATATCGATGAAGCCCGCCGACACCAGCTTGCCTGCAGCATCGATGACTTCCGCGGAACCTGTATCAGGGACTGCAGATCCGTCTACGATTTCCGCAATTTGCTCGCCTTCGAGGCGGATATGTTTCTTTTGCAAGCTTCCAGAAGCTGTATCCCATACGTTACCGTTAATAATCCATACTGACATTGTTTTGTTCACCTTCCGGATTTTATTCGTGTTAGCTCAGTGCCCTTTCGATTACCGCCATCCGAATCGGTACGCCATTTGCCATTTGCGGGAAAATGCGTGATTGCGGATGCTCAACAAGTTCGTCGTCAATCTCTACGCCGCGGTTGATTGGAGCCGGATGCATGATGATCGCGTGCTCTCCAAGTTTGCTTGCGCGCTCGACCGTGAGGCCAAACTGCTCGCGGTAAGCTTCAGCGGAGTTCAGCATGCCGCTCTCGTGTCGCTCCAGCTGTACGCGGAGCATCATAACCACATCGGCTTTTAGTGCCTCATCCATCGTTACATATGGCACGTCGAGCTCGGGAGCCTTCAAGTTGCCCGGCGAGCAGAACTGAACCTTCGCACCAAACTTGCGGAGTGCCCACAGATTGGAGCGTGCTACGCGGCTGTGCAGGACGTCGCCGATAATGGAGACGGTCAGACCGTTCAGATTGCCAAAATGTTTGCGCATTGTATATAAATCAAGCAGCGCCTGCGTAGGATGCTCGTTGTTGCCGTCGCCAGCGTTGATAAGCGGTACTTGAATCTTTGTAGCCAGCTCGGCCAGTACGCCGATTGGCTTCAGCCGGATGATCCCGACATCGATGCCCATCGATTCAAGCGTGCGGACCGTGTCGTAGATCGACTCGCCCTTTTGCACGCTGGATACAGCTGCCGAGAAGTTGAGCACCTCTGCGCCCAAGCGTTTCTCTGCCACTTCGAACGAAAAGCGTGTTCTTGTGCTGTTCTCGAAGAACATATTCGCTGCGAATTTGCCCTGCATCACATTGTGCACTTTGCTCGAATGCTGTTCCCAGTATGCCGCTCGATCCAGGATCGCTTCAATTTCTTCCTTGCTAAGATCTTTCAGTCCAAGCAAACTGCGTTGTTTAAGTTGTGTCATCGTCGTCATCAGGCCTGCCCCCTCTGGTGTATGATCATGACTTGGTCCTTCAGATCGATTTCCGTTAACGAGACATCAATTTGCTCTTGCTTGGAGGTCGGTACGTTCTTGCCTACATAATCAGGCCGGATCGGGAGCTCTCGGTGGCCTCTGTCTACCAGTACAGCCAGCTGGATGCTTTGCGGTCTTCCGCAGTCCATCAGCGCGTCCATCGCTGCCCGGATCGTACGTCCCGTGAACAGGACATCGTCGCACAATATAACTTTCTTATCATGTGCGGAGAACGATTCGCCATTCAGGTCGCCGATGACAGCTGCAAGCTCAACGCTCGCATCGACTAAAGTTTTGCGGTCATCGCGGTAAGACGTAATGTCGAGCTCGCGGACTTCTACCGGCTTGCCTTCGATATCTTGGATACGATCCGCAATTCTTCGCGCCAGGTAAATCCCTCTTGTCCGGATGCCGATCAGAACGCAGTTATCAATGCCTTTGTTCTTCTCCACGATCTCGTGAGCAATTCTTGTCAAAGCTCTTCGGATCGCTGTCTCGTCCATAATGACCAGATGCTCTTCTTCCACCGTTGCCGCCTCCCTCGTTCGGATCATCAATCGCGCCTATCAGCAAGGACGAAAAAAAGCTCCTTGCTAACAACGCAAGGAGCCTGAGACCAGCCGTACATAGAGGGTCAGCTTAACCGCCGCTATCCCAGCAGGATGCGGTTCAGGCTAAGGCCCTGTTCTACGTGCGGCAGATCTGTTATTCACGCTACCTTGCCAGCCTCACAGGGCTGATTTAAAGGTACTGCCATATATCAAAAGAATTGTACCGCGTCGCGCGAAAATTGTCAAGGGATGTAGCATTGGTTAAATCAAACGCGCATTCGAATGTTCTATCGGCCGCTGTTGCTCGATGATTCCAACAAAGCTACCTCGTAAGCATAATCTTGCTCCCTAAGAATCATTCAAAATGCACCGTTTGTATTTAACTGTAAGGGAAAATAAAAAACAGCCGTGCAGATAGTAATCTGCACGGCCGTTCATTTCTATTACAGGGACATTTTGCGGATGCGTTCTACCGCTTTTTCCGTGTTCTCGCGGGAACCAAATGCTGTAAGGCGGAAATAGCCTTGGCCGCTTTGGCCGAAACCTACACCTGGTGTACCAACGATGTTTGCTTCCGACAGAAGCTTATCGAAGAAGGACCAGCTGTCCATGCCGTTAGGTGTTTTGAGCCAGATGTACGGAGCGTTAACGCCGCCGAATACTTCCAATCCAATCGATGCAAGGCCTTCGCGAATGATACCGGCGTTAGTCATGTAGTAGTCAACCAGTGCCGCGATTTGCTCTTTGCCTTCCGGCGAGTAGATCGCTGCGGCACCGCGTTGTGTTACGTAAGATACGCCGTTGAATTTCGTTGTATGACGGCGGTTCCACAGATCGTTGATCAGCACTTCGTTGCCATTGGCATCAAGGCCTTTCAGCTTGCGTGGAACTACAGTATAAGCACAGCGAACGCCAGTGAAGCCTGCAGTTTTCGAGAAGCTGCGGAATTCGATAGCTACTTCGTCAGCGCCTTCGATTTCATAAATGCTGTGAGGAACATCTTCCTCTTGGATGAATGCTTCATAAGCCGAATCGTACAGGATGATGCAGTTGTTTTCTTTTGCATAGTCAACCCATTTTTTCAGCTCTTCTTTGGAAAGCGTCATGCCAGTCGGGTTGTTCGGGTAGCAAAGGTAAATGATGTCTACTTTGCGGTCGGGAAGGCTTGGCGTGAAATTGTTCTCGGCCGTGCATTCCAGATACACGATATTCTCGTAACGGTTAGTCTCTTTGTTGAATTTGCCGGAGCGGCCCGCCATAACATTCGTATCCACATATACCGGATATACAGGGTCTTGTACCGCTACAATGCTGTTCTCGCTGAAAATTTCCTGAATGTTGCCAACGTCGCATTTCGAACCGTCGCTCACGAATACTTCATTCGTTTGAACGTTGATGCCGCGTGCTTTGTAGTCGTTCTCGATGATCGCGTTGATCAGGAAGTCATAGCCTTGCTCAGGGCCGTAGCCGCGGAAAGACCCCGGTACTGCCAGCTCGTCAACAGCAGCGTGCATGGCTTTTGTTACCGCTTCGGGCAAGCCGCGCGTAACGTCGCCAATCCCAAGACTGATGATCTCTGCATTTGGATTTTCCTGCACAAATTTCGTGCGGCGTTTTGCAATTTCCGAGAAAAGGTAGCTGCCTTGCAGCTCCGTATAATTGTGATTAATAGCTGTCATGAATCGTTCACCGTTCCTTTTACGATATGTTTTTACGTTTTAAGCTAAGGATAGCTTACTTTTTACGATGAAATAATGAATAATATGCTGAAATGTTTGCATTTTTCCGCACAAGCCCTGAACAGGCCTTCTTAACGCAAACGAAGCGAATTAATCACATGTTCCATATCAGCAGGAATCGGTGCTTCAAATTCAAGAAACTCACCGGTTCTTGGATGTTTAAAGCCAAGCAGCGCTGCATGCAATGCTTGTCCTTTTAACGCTACCGTCTTATTGCGTCCATAAATAGGATCGCCTGCCAGCGGATAACCGATATATTTCATATGAACGCGGATTTGATGCGTGCGCCCTGTCTCCAGCTGGAGCTCAACAATCGTGTAATCACCAAGCCGTTCCAGAACCACAAAATGAGTAACGGAATGTTTGCTGTTCTTATCGGTTACGGTAAACAGCTTCCGGTCATTCTGATCGCGGCCGATAGGCGCGTCAATCGTTCCTTGATCATGCGGCAAATTACCATGGACCAAGGCAATATATTTACGCGACACCGTATGTTCCTTCAACTGCTCGGCAAGTGAAACGTGGGCAAGATCATTTTTCGCTGCCATCAGCAGTCCGGAAGTGTCTTTATCAATCCGGTGGACGATACCTGGGCGGAGTACGCCATTAATGCCGGACAAATCCTTGCAATGATACATCAGCGCATTAACGACCGTTCCGGAGGAATGTCCCGCTGCAGGATGCACGACCATCCCCCTTGGTTTGTTTATAACAATGACGTCAGAGTCCTCGTACACAATATTAAGCGGAATATTCTCCGCTGCAATAGCCGCATCTTCCGGCTCCGGTATACGAAGGGCCACTTGATCGCCTGATGACACTTTGTAGTTCGACTTCACCGTATTCTGATTCACATGCACAGCACCGGATTTGATCCAATCCTGTACTTGCGTGCGGGAGATGGATTCCTCGTTTAGGCTGTCCGTCACAAATTTATCAATCCGTTCCCCCGCCCGCTCCGGCGACACCTCAAATTCCAACAGTTCTTCACTCTCATTAAACAGGTTGCTGCTCATGCTCGTTATGTTCCTTATCCTCTCTCTTGCTGATTTGTTTCGGGTCATCCTTCGAATACAGCAACGTATCAATTAGAATACATGCTACACCAACGCAAATAGCGGAGTCCGCTACGTTAAAGATCGGGAACGTATAGCTGCCGAAATTAAACATCAGGAAATCAACGACCTCACCTGCAATGGCACGGTCAAGGAAATTGCCAACTGCTCCTCCAAGGACAAGCCCCAGTCCGGTTAATAGCCAGGCTTTGCCTGAATTTCTGGAAGCATGGGTGTACCAGACGATCGCACTGACAATGAATACGGTGATAATGATGAAGAATACTCGTTGTTCCTGCAGTATGCCAAATGCTGCTCCGCGGTTCCGATGCGAGGTAATGAGAAAGAAATTGCCGATCACGCTGATCTGCTCGCCGATTTCAAGTTGAGCAGCAATGATTTTTTTGGTGATGAAGTCCAGCACAAAAGCTGCTACCGCGATCCAGTAATAATAAAAACGCATCGTATCCCTCCTAGTTTGTACCAAACTATTGTATTGTAGCATAATGGCCCGCTACTCAGCCAGTAGTCCCCTTTTCCAACGAAGTCCTTTATAAAAAATGGGCATTAGTGAAGACTATAGGTTAGCTATTGAACGTCTTACCTAATTCATCTAAGGAAGGTGCAACCGATGCCGAATGCAACACAGCTTGCACATCTTCGAAGCCGGCTTGAGGCGGAGAAAAGAGAGCTCGAGGAAAGACTGTCTCACAACGAACATAACGGACTTGCCTCCTCCCTTCGCGATAATACGGGCGAGTTATCTTCAATAGATAATCATCCGGCGGATCTTGGAACCGAAATGTTCGAGCGTTCCAAGGACCTGGCGCTGCTCGAGAAGGAAGATCTCCACTTGGCCCGTATATCCGAAGCACTGGAGGCTATGGATAAGGGTACTTACGGACAATGCCGCGCTTGCGGCCAGCCTATTCCCAGCGAACGGCTGGAAGCTTTACCCGACACGCTGTACTGTTTAGAACATGCACCACGTCAGGAGATTTCCCATGAGCGGCCGGTCGAAGAGGAGTTTCTGGCTCATCCGTTTGGCAGATCGAGCCGCGATGACGATGATTATAACGGCTTTGATGGTGAAGATGCCTGGCAAATTGTTGAGCAATGGGGTACTGCTGAATCGCCGGCCACGTCTGAGAACGCCAATGTTGGTGATTATGATCATATCGGTATCGAAGCAGATGAGAACGACGGCTTTGTGGAATCTTTCGAAAGCTTCGTGGCAACCGATATAACCGGCAATCATGTCTCCGTTATTCGCAATCGCCACTACAAACAGTATATGGACCATAATGAAGGCGATCATGAACTTGAGGAGCAATAATAAAAAGGCGACGGTGCTTGGCACCGCCGCCTTTTTATTATTATTTCAATACATCTTGCCTTCCAACTGGATTTGTACAATCCTAACGATATCCGCAATGTAATCACCAATGATAGGCAAGTTCAGAGCACCTAAAGCTTTCAGCAAATATAAGATTGTCGCCGCAAAGAAAGTAAAACCAATCGCAAGGCCTACACCTTTTGCGAGACCTGCCAGCAAATTGCGCCACAAAAGCCGAATGGGATGATTCAGCAGATCCACATATTCCGCAATTTGAGTCCGCTCCATATTCGTAGCGATTTTGCTCAGACGCATATCTAGTTTGCTTAATTTACTTTCAACGGTTTCTTCATCGACTGGTTTCTTATTTTCGTTTTCCGACTCATCGTTCAATTTAATACGGACCATGTGGCGTCCCCCTTTGCAAAGCGTCAACGGTCGGAACCGATTAGGATCCATCCGCTTGCTATAAGGAAAAAGGAGCCTTATGTTAAGGCACTCTTTTTGTGTGGCCATGCTCCTTATACTATATCCCGAACCGTCGTGTCGATATGCCTACCCGCGGACAAGAATGCCGATTTCTTTGTCGCCAAGCTGCACGCGTTCCATACCTTCTGCCGATTCATACGACACACTGTTTAACAAGACATTGTCATTCAGTACATTGCTGAACGCTTGAAGTGCTGCTTGAAGTTCCGCGTCAACATCAAGTGCCAGATCAATCCGTTTCTCGATTGGAAGGTCAAGCTTCTTACGAGTGTCCTGAACCGCACGAATGACTTCACGCACCCAACCTTCCTGCTCGAGCTCTGGCGTAATATCTGTGTTAAGCGCAACTGTAACACCGCTGGCCGAAGCAGAAGCAAAACCGGATTTAGCTTGTTTCTCGACAAGCAGCTCTTCCGTTGTTACGGTGATCGCTTCGCCTTCTGCCGAAGTGAATACAAGGCTTCCAGAAGTAACGGCCTCGCGAGTAGCTTCCGCGGCCATTCCTTTCAGATATGCTTGGATAGGACCTACATGCTTACCGTATTTCTTGCCCGCCACTTTCAGGTTGAGCTTCAGAGAAAAATCAACAAAACCGCTGTCGCTGTTCTGAACCACAATCGTCTTCACGTTAATCTCGTCTTTGATAATATCCTCATACTCTGCTACAGCAAAATCACGGTCAAGCGATACGATCAGCTCAGACAATGGCTGACGCGTCTTGATTCCCGTTTCGTTCCGAACGTTGCGGGCAAGCTCTACGATTTGCTTCGCGCTGTCCATGTCGCGCTCCAGCGTCTCATCAATAGCTGCTTCGTCCGCTGCCGGGTAATCCGCCAGATGAACGCTTGATTCGCCGCCCAGGTTGCCGTATACGTCTTCTGCAAGCAGAGGAGCGTATGGAGCAATAACGCGGGAAAGAGTCAGCAGCACATGACGCAGGGTTTGGTAAGCCGCGACTTTATCCTCGGTCAGGCCGCTTCCCCAGAAACGGTCACGCGAACGGCGGATGTACCAGTTGCTCAGCTCATCCACGAAGATTTCGATCGATTTTGCAGGATTCAGGAAGTCATTCACTTCCAGTCCCTTCACAACGTTCTTGATCAGGCTGTTCAGTCGGGATACGATCCAGCGGTCCAGCTTGCTCGCGGATGGACGCTCCGGATGATCAGCCGCGTTAAAGCCGTCAATCGAAGCATACAAAGCGTAGAATGCATGAGTGTTCACAATGGTGTCGATGACCTTCGATTTGGCTTCGCCTACGATACCGCGCGAGAACCGTTTGCTGTTCCAAGGCGCGCTGTCCGCTAGCAGGGCCCAACGGAAGGCATCCGTACCATACTCGTTGATGATTTCCCAAGGATCGATAACGTTGCCTTTCGATTTGGACATCTTTTGCCCGTTCTCATCGAGGATATGGCCTGTTGAAATAACGGCCTTGTAAGGCGCTTTTCCGTTGTACAGCGTGGACACCGCCAGCAAGCTGAAGAACCAGCCGCGCGTCTGGTCAATTCCTTCGCAGATCATGTCAGCCGGATACTGATCGGCAAACTCTTCCGCATTCTCGAACGGATGATGCTGCTGGGCGAATGGCATCGAGCCGCTGTCGAACCATACATCGATAACTTCCGATGTACGTGTCATTACTGCGCCTTCCTGGAACGGCGACTTCAGCTTGATCTCGTCGACATACGGCTTGTGAAGCTCGATATCCTCAGGCACGAAATCTACGGCGCGTTCACGCAGGTCAGCAATACTGCTTGGTGCATATTCTTTACCCGTTGCCTCGCAAATCCATACGTTAAGCGGCGTTCCCCAATAACGGTTACGGCTGATATTCCAGTCAACCAGGTCCTCCAGGAACTTGCCGAAGCGTCCTTCGCGAATATGGCCAGGGTACCAATCCACCGTGCTGTTGTTCGCAATCAGTTGTTCTTTCACTTTTGTTGTCTCAATGAACCAGCTTTCTGTAGCATAGTACAGCAGCGGCGATTTACAACGCCAGCAGAACGGGTAGCTGTGCTCGTAACGCTCCTTGGAGAAGAGCAGGCCGCGTTCGCTAAGCATTTTGACAATATCCACGTCGCAGTCTTTTACGAAACGGCCGGCAAGATCGGTTACTTCGTCCACATAACGGCCCGCGTTATTTACAACGCTCAGCATGCTGATGCCGTTCTGACGGGAAACTTTATAGTCGTCTTCACCGTGTGCAGGCGCGATATGAACGATACCCGTGCCGCTTGTATCGCTGACGAAATCGCCAGGGATGACAACATGACCATGTTCCACAGGTACATAGCGGAAAGGAGGCTCGTAAGAAAGTCCAACAAGCTCGGCGCCTTTCACCGTCGACAGAGTTTCATAGCCTTCTTTCAGCACGCTCTCTGCCAGGTTTTGAGCGACGATATATACTTCGCCGTCTTTGGAAGCACGGATGTAATCCAGCTCCGGATTTACCGCCAGCGCAACGTTCGCAGGCAGAGTCCAAGGCGTTGTCGTCCAAGCGAGGATCGATTCGCCGTTGCTCAGCTTGAATTTGACCGTAGCGGACAAATCCTTCACGTCTTCATAGCCTTGCGCTACTTCATGCGAGCTGAGTGTCGTTTGGCAGCAAGGGCAGTATGGGCTTACGCGGTGTCCGCGATAGAGCAGGCCTTTGCTGTGGATCGTCGAAAGGATGTGCCATACGCTCTCGATGTACTCATTTTTGAGCGTGATGTACGGGTTATCGAGATCCGTCCAATAAGCGATCGCTTCAGTCAGCTCACGCCACTGCTTCTCATAGACGAATACGCTGTCTTTGCATTTCTTGATGAATTCCTCTACGCCATACTTCTCGATCTCTTGCTTGCCTGAGATGCCAAGCTGCTTCTCTACGCCAAGCTCAACTGGAAGACCGTGAGTATCCCAGCCGGCTTTACGTACGACGCGGTAGCCGGACATTGTTTTGTAACGGCCGATAAAGTCCTTGATTACGCGGCCCAGCACGTGACCGATATGCGGCGCACCGTTTGCGGTCGGAGGACCTTCATAAAATACATAGTTTGGTTTGCCCGCGCGGTTCTCGATCGATTTCTTGAACGTATCATTCTCCGCCCATTGCTTCAGAATGCGCATATCCCGGGCTCTTGCTTTTTCCTTGACGTCTACACGTTGCATTTTTCATTACCTCCTGAAAAGAATTAGAACCTTAACAGCCGTTTCAGGCTGTTCGTGATGATTCTTACTTCGTAAGCATTAGCTTTAAAGAATTAGAACCTTAACAGCCGTTTCAGGCTGTTCGTGATGATTCTTGCTTCGTAAGCATTAGCTTAAAAACAGAAAAGCCCCGTCCCTGTAAAAGGGACGAGGCATCGCTCGCGTTACCACCCTTGTTCCGTTAGTCAGCGTTGACTTTAATCAACGGACTCGCGGCACCTTGGCGCGAATTACTGAAATTCGCGGTCCCTGTAACGGGGGACAAACCGTCAGCCCTTATTAATGCGATCCATAAGGATCCCATGTTCAGCGCTGCTTCTCGGAGATGATTTTCCGAATCGGTTCGAACGCCGCCTCTCAGCAATCGACGGCTCTCTGGTGAACGAACTTGGATACGTACTCGTTCTCGTCAATGAAGTTTGAATCAACTATCATGCAATTAATTCTATTTATAGCTCATCGCCGAGCGGTTGTCAAATGACAAATGCCTATCCGCGCTGTAATTGCTCAGCTGTCAGATGGGTAACGGTTGACGAAGTGTGAGAAATTTGCGAGCTTTCGGCATTGAGCGAATCCCAGCCCTCTTGACCAAGCAGCTCAAGCTGAGCTTCCACGAGCGTACGGAAACGAGCACGATAGATCGAAGCTTGTTTCTTGAGCTCTTCCACCTCAAGCGATACTTTACGAGATTTGGAAAGTGATTCGTTAATAATGCGGTCTGCGTTTTTCTCCGACTCTTTGATAATCAACTGGGCTTCCTTCTTCGCATTATTGCGCACTTCATCAGCAGCCTCTTGGGCTACGATAATGGTCTTGCTTAAGGTCTCTTCGATGTTCGAGAAATGATTCAATCTTTCTTGAAGACCCAGAATCTGATTCTGCAGCTCTTTGTTCTCGCGAATAATCGATTCGTAATCCTTGATCACCTGATCGAGGAACTCATTCACTTCATCCTCGTCGTACCCGCGTAATCTTCGTCCAAATTCCTTGTTATGTATGTCCAATGGCGTCAACGGCATTGGCGCACCTCCTCAACGTATTTGCCGCATTCGCGGATGTACTCGGAATTATTCGTTGTTGGTTTGGATTTCGACAGTTGTTTCCAAAATCCTGCAACGAATCAAATAAATTTACCAACCTTGACGCGAATTCTTCCCTTTTTTGTCATGCCATCAATTTCCAGCACTTTAAATCGGCCAAGGCCTTTAAAGGAGACAACGTCTCCCATTTTGAGTTGCTCGGACGGATTCTCGGCTGTCTTCCAGTTCACTCTGCATCTGCCTGCACGGATTGGATCTACGATCTTGGTGCGGCTGATCCGGTAGACGTCACTAGCGATAACATCAAGCCGCATCGAGGCGACAGTGAAGGACATTTCTTGAAGGGCAGGTACAACGGGCTTAAGCTCAGTGATGGGGATTATTTCCGTAAGTACGCTCGCACGATGCACCTGTCTTAAGTGTACATTTAAGTAATCGGCAATTTCGTCCAAAACAATTATATGCGAATAGTCCTCATGGACATGAATATCTCCAATTCGATCACGTTTGACGCCGAGACCGAGCAATGCGCCCAGGTAATCGCCGTGATCAAGCTCCAGATGAGTGCCTCCGCCGTTTACGGCGAGGACTGATAATCCGACTGGTTCATCGTCCAAATAACGGTATTCCGGGCCTATAATGGCTCTGCAGCGTTCTGCCTCCGGATAACCGCCGGCAAGCCGCAGCTGGACATCCGGATTCCGGTTGGCCAGCATCTCCAGGATTTGCGCCTGCCTCGGATCTAAAAAATCGGTCCGCTTCAGCTGATGCAGCTGCGCGGACCGTTCTACCCACTCCATCGCCCGGTCGACAAATGGTTTCTCATCCGGATGGAAATGTTCGTATACTGTTGGCTTCATAAGCTGTCCTTCCTTAGAACATGTTCAGAATGAAATCGACAACCGCATACAGGCCATAAGCGATAAAGCGCAAAGCAAAAATCGCAATAATCGGGGAAATATCAAGCATACCGCCAATCGGTGGAATGAATCTGCGGAAAATTCCGAGATACGGTTCTACCAATTTGCCCAGCCATACTCCGATAAAGCTTTCACGCGCATTTGGCAGCCAGGACAACAACACATAGCCGATAATCATAAAGCTGTAAATGTTCTGGATGTTCATAATTAAAGAATAAACACTCAACTCAAGGTCACCTCATCTTATTGTAATCAATATCCTCTGCCAGCATTTCGGTAATGGCGCCTTGAATTTCTACGGAATCAGGGGTGCACAGGAAGATGTTTGGCCCAAGCTTCGAAATGTGGCCGTTAAGCGCATATACCGTACCGCTTAAGAAATCAACAATCCTTACGGCCAATTCTGTGCGCACACGCTGCAGATTCACGATAACCGCCCGGCGCGAACGCAGATGGTCGGCAATATCCTGCGCTTCATCGTAAGAGCGCGGCTCGCTGAGAACGACGCGGACACTCTTTTGCGTATGAATGCTCACAATATTGTTATTACCGCCTTTGGAGTTTCTACGTGCTTCGAACGGAGAAGTTTCAACTTCCGGTTCATCCGGCTGCTGCTGCGCAACTCTTTCGCGCTCTACAACCTCTTCTTCCTCCTGAAGGCCAAGAAAGTTCATAAATCGGTTCATCACACTCATGTTCTATCCCTCTTTTCCTATTAGTATCGTTCCTAATCGAATCCAGGTTGCACCTTCCTCTATTGCCACTTCAAAATCTCCTGACATGCCCATGGACAATTCCGTCATCGATTCCGGGAGGATTGCACGCTCGTTCATTTCATCTCTAAGTTCGCGCAAAGCGCGAAATACCGGCCTTGTCTCTTCTGCTTCCGTCTCATAAGGTGCCATCGTCATTAGGCCGATAATACGCAGCGATGATAATTCCTTAAGCTCTGTTAACAATGCCGGCAGTTGTTCAAGCTCAAGACCGTGCTTGGATTGTTCACCCGATACGTTAACCTGGACAAAACAAGGAACAGTAAGGCCAAGCTGGGAAGCCCGCTTGTCTATCGCCTGCGCTAAAGACAGACGATCGATGGAATGAATGTATGTAAATTTGCCGATGACGTCTTTCACTTTGTTCGTCTGCAGGGATCCGATGAAATGCCAGACAGCTTGTCCGCCGTTTTCACTCGATTCACTGCCGCTAATGGCCTCCCATTTCTCCTTGGCATCCTGCCAGCGGTTCTCACCAAGGTGCTGGAGTCCCAGCTGATGAGCAGCCTCCGCTGTTTCCAAAGACACATACTTCGTCACTGCGATAATATTCACTTCTTCACGTTTGCGGCCGCTTCTCGCGCACGCAGCTGCAATCCGGTTCTCCACTTCTTCCATTCTTCCTGCTAATGCGGTTTTAATAGTACTTGTCATCATTCGTTCACCTTTCCCGGATACCGATCCAGCTGGCCATACGGCCCGTTTTGCCGCCTTCCTTCCGGTGGGAGAAAAACTGATCGGTGCTGCATCCTGTGCACCACTCGGATAATTCGATATGAATCGGCAAAATTCCTGCTTCAAGCATAATATGTCGGTTAATTTGTTTTAAGTTTACCATAGCTTTACCGTTTTCCACCAATGTCATCATCAATTTAGGATCGGAATCTGCAACTTTTGCAAGCTTTTCCACGAGCGGCTGCAGCTTGTCAATGACAAAGCTGTCCACCTCATAACAGCAATCGCTGATCGACGGACCAATGGCACACAGAAGCTTTTCGGGCTTTGTGCCATATTGCTGTTCCATCGCTTCAATCGTTCGGGCAGCGATCTGCTGAACGGTTCCTTTCCAGCCTGCATGAGCCAGCGCTACCGCTTCATGCTCCGGATCATAAAAGTAAAGCGGCACACAATCGGCGTAAAAAGATGCCAGCAACACACCAGGAATATCGGTCATCAGACCATCCGTATCCGCTATAGCCGAAGCGCGTGACATTCTGCCCATACCCCGCTCCGCTTCCGTAACCTGGAACACCTCACAGCCGTGCACCTGCTCACCGCAGGTCCACGCTTCAAAGGGCCAACCTATTGCTTCCGCTATAAGCTCGCGGTTGCGCACAACGTCCGCATCCGTATCTCCGACATGCAGGCCAACGTTCAGCGATGCCCAAGGCTGTTCGCTCACACCGCCGCCCCTGCCCGTAAATCCGGCCGTCAGCCGTTCATTTTGCTCCATCCAAGTTGGCAATAAAAAAAGCGAAGGTCCCTTCGCCGTTAGTACAGATTTAAACGATTCCATACGGGCACTCACCTCTGTAAGCAGTTTAACCTGTTATGTGCGCGCGTGCAAATCCTCTTCCTCAAGCCGCTGCTTGGTCTCATCCAGCCGGACAAGCACAACGTCCGCGCCGATTTTCACAATATTGCGCCAAGGGATAACGACTTCTGTTCCGCCATTCCCGAACATGCCGAGAAATCTTGTAAACTGGGGGATGACGATCGCATCAATGCGGCCTTGACGGAGATCAAGCTCCAGATCGCTAATCTGGCCAAGCTTCTTGCCGTCCACAATATTAATGACATCCTTCGTTTGGAAATCGGATATCTTCATTTGCACATCACCACTTTTCTTAAATATAAGAACGTATATGTTTTTCACTATACTGAGCTTATATTTCACCCGCTAAACGCTGCCGTTTACACTTGAGCGGGATGAACATCCTCACTTATCTATATGTACAATTCGCCCAAAATGTCCTATTCGCGTAAAAAAACAAGTTAAGCTTGGCAGCATGCCGGGCACGAAAAAAACGGTGCCTGGCGGCACCGTTCATGTTTTTACATGCTTTTGCATTTGTTGGATCGCTGATTTCTCCAGCCGGGATACCTGCGCCTGAGAGATGCCGATTTCATCGGCCACTTCCATCTGCGTCTTTCCTTCAAAGAAACGCATGGATAAAATCATTTTTTCGCGGTCGTTCAATTTATGCATCGCCTCGCGAAGTGCAATCTCTTCGATCCACGATACGTCCTTGTTCTTGTCGTCGCTGATCTGATCCATCACATAGATGGGATCACCGCCGTCATGATAGATCGGCTCAAACAACGAGACCGGATCTTGAATGGCATCAAGGGCAAATACGACATCTTCTTTTGGTACATTCAGAGCTTCGGAAATTTCAAAAATCGTTGGTTCACGCGAATTTTGATTAGTCAGGCTGTCACGAACCTGCAGCGCTTTATAGGCAATATCCCTCAAACTCCGCGATACGCGGATCGGATTATTGTCACGCAAGTAACGGCGGATTTCACCGATAATCATCGGTACGGCATAGGTGGAAAATTTGACATTCTGGCTAAGGTCGAAATTATCGATCGCCTTCATAAGTCCAATGCAGCCGACCTGGAATAAGTCGTCCACAAACTCTCCCCTGTTATTAAACCGTTGAATAACACTAAGAACCAGCCTTAAATTGCCGTTTACTAATTTCTCTCTGGCTGCCCATTCATTCTGGGTTTGTAGTGCGGTGAACAACTCCCGCATTTCGGCATTGGTCAGGACAGGCAGTTTCGCGGTATCCACTCCACAGATCTCGACTTTATTTCGGGTCAACGTGATTACCTCCCAAGGAGAAACATTAATGTACATTATCTCCTCGGACCCCTATTTTATTCTTCCAAAACAGGGGTATCTGTTGCCCCATAATTGGGAATAACATTACACCATTTTGTTAAATTCCTTGCGCAAACGCTTAATAATCCGCTTCTCAAGCCGCGAGATGTAAGACTGCGAAATACCAAGAAGATCAGCCACATCCTTCTGGGTCTTTTCTTCGCCGTCGGCGAGCCCGAACCTCAGTTCCATAATAATGCGCTCCCGCTCCGACAGCTTATCAAGCGCTTTATGAAGAAGCTTGCGGTCAACCTGCTCTTCGATATTCTTGTAGATTGTATCATTCTCCGTACCGAGCACATCAGACAGCAGAAGCTCATTGCCATCCCAATCAATATTAAGCGGTTCGTCAAAAGATACCTCAGTCCTCGTCTTGCTGTTGCGCCGCAAATACATGAGAATTTCATTCTCGATACAGCGGGAAGCGTAAGTGGCCAGCTTGATTTTTTTCTCCGGATCAAAGGTATTAACCGCTTTAATCAGTCCAATTGCTCCAATCGACACCAGATCCTCAATATGAATGCCGGTATTCTCAAATTTGCGCGCAATGTAAACGACAAGGCGCAAATTGCGTTCGATTAGCATGGCACGGATCGCCGTATCACCGGATGGAAGCTTATCGAGCAAATATTCCTCTTCTTCACGGGTCAAGGGCGGAGGTAGCGCCTCGCTGCCGCCAATATAATAGATTTCTTCGCTTTTTAATCCGAATAAAAACAAAACACGATAATAATATAACTGCAGGACTAATTTCCACTTGACGAGCATCCGGCCCATCCCTCCCCAAAATGATGTTAACGTTCATCCTTCTAAATCCAATCATTGGCTGTTCTGAACGAGTGACGGATGGATAATCGCTTGGTAAGCACTGTCTGACGAAAGCTTGCCGCCGTCGATGCCGACCAGCACCTTCCGAGAGAGGAATACTTGCCCTTCCCGCTCAATCTGAACAAAATCCGGCTTGAGTGCCAGCATAAATTGTGATCCGCGATTGATTCCTCTGTAGGGTACAAGTCGCAATCGATCCTGCCACACAAATGTTTCTTCACCCAGACCGGCAACCAGCCGATCCACCTGCGCTTCACGAATGCTTTTCAGCCATGACTCTGGCAAGTCATTTTCCCACACACTTGCTTCTACTACCATAACAGGCGTCCGCGTTAATGGATCGTACAGCTGGTTGCCTGTGTCGATCAGTCCGGTGCAAGTATGCTCCCGGTCGCCGATTTGAATTTTCACTTCGGCCAAATGGGTTCTCACCAGCTCCCTCTCGCGCCGCTGAACATAAACCGAGCGGTATATGTAAATGCCGATACTAAACGCAGCGAGCACATAAATAAATCCCATCTTCAGCTCGACCTGCATACCGCCATTTATAAAGGTGACCGTACGCCATACTTCGCCTGACCCTTGCATCAATAAGTAATGAATACCGATGATTGCCCCTGCAGCAATAAAGTTGATCGTGTAGAATGCTGCAATGTTCCTGAAGAAGTTTTGAATGGAGAAGAAGCCAAACGCCACCCATAACATGAGGAGAGAAATCAGTACTTTTACAACTAATGTAAAAAGAAAAGATAGCGGCGGAAAAAGCATAAGAACAACGTAGCAAGCGCCAATGCTGGATGCCGTCAGCACCCGCCAAGGACGTGCCCGGATATGACGAACCCAGGCCGTCGTCAACAGAATGCTGCCGTCAACAAGCAGCTCCCGCATAAACATGACATCGACATAAACAGCCACAGCTTCACCTTCCAGCGGGTTCGAACGACAGAACGGTTGCCCTCCTTCCGGAGAGAACGATTGAACCTAGTATATAAAAATCCTATTTCAAAGTCTGTCTAAACATGACGGCATGACATAGCTTTTTTTGTCGAGGGCAAAATAAGAGTTTATAGGGCTTATGGGTTGTTGCCATTTCAGGAATATGGTAATCTTTATCCATATGATCATGATGGCAGTGAAGCACACGCCGCGTTTACGGGAACATTTCTGTTTCTGGGACGCGGTTTTTTCATTCCTACTAGGCAGGGAGCGTGACTGGTTTTGTCGTATGAGGGGGTATTTAATAGTTGGTATGATAATCATCTTAAGAGGCGGGATGACGAAAATAAAAGAAGACTTGCGGAAGGGAAAAGTCATGAAGGCAAGCTGTTTCTTCAGAAGGTATGGCGGCCGGCTTTCACGCAATTCGACCATCTTCATCCGGAATACGAGCTGGATCATCCGGTGATCGACGGATGGAACGCTGCAACTAGGTAGGCCTATCAAGCAGATTGATGTGTGCGTAAATATCTTAGACCCGATTAGGCTTGAACAACAAAAACGCCTGACCGGCAAGCGGTCAGGCGTTAAGTGCAGGAATTAGCGGTCGTTGCGACGGTTACGCAGGAACGCCGGGATTTCGAGCTGGTCGCTCGAAGTCGAGGCGCCAAACGGTTTAACCGTCGAAGCTTGCGACGACGGGGAAGTCGCAGAAGCTGTTGTCGGGCGAACTTCCGGCTCAGCTTGTGGCTGAGGAGCACGGCGTGTTGCAGAGGATGGCTTATGCTCGAACCCTGTTGCAATTACCGTAACTTTGATTTCGTCCTTCAGTTCTTCGTCGATGATAGCACCAAAGATCATGTTCACTTCCGGATCGGAAGCAGAGATAACGATCTCGGCTGCTTCATTAACTTCATATAGGGACAGGTTGCTGCCGCCCGTAATATTCATGATTACGCCGCGAGCGCCGTCAATGGACGTCTCGAGCAGAGGGCTCATGATCGCTTTCTTCGCCGCTTCCGCAGCACGGTTCTCGCCCGTAGCGATACCGATACCCATCAGCGCCGAACCGCGTTCCGTCATAATCGTCTTCACGTCCGCAAAGTCAAGGTTGATCAGACCAGGTACTGCGATCAGGTCAGAGATACCTTGTACCGCTTGGCGAAGCACGTTGTCCGCCTCACGGAATGCTTCCAGCATCGGAGTTTTCTTGTCAACGATCTCAAGCAAACGATCATTCGGGATAACGATCAGCGTATCTACTTTTTCCTTCAACGCTTCGATGCCAAGCTCCGCTTGTGCGGAACGCTTGCGGCCTTCGAAGGTGAATGGACGCGTTACTACGCCAACAGTCAAAGCGCCGCATTCGCGTGCAATCTCCGCAATAACCGGAGCTGCACCAGTACCCGTACCGCCGCCCATGCCGGCAGTTACGAATACCATGTCCGATCCCTTCAGTTGTTGCATGACAAGCTCTCTCGACTCTTCAGCCGCTTTCTTGCCCACTTCCGGATTTGCGCCTGCACCAAGACCACGAGTCAGCTTATCGCCGATTTGCAGCTTATGCTCGGACTTTGCCAGGTGCAAAGCTTGCGCATCCGTATTTACTGTTATGAAATCGACGCCTTTAACGCCGTTCTCGATCATTCGGTTAACCGCGTTACTGCCGCCGCCGCCAACACCAATTACCTTTATCTGAGCGAGTTGCTCCAGATCCAAATCGAATTCCAACATCTTTCATTTTCCCCCGATCAAATAAATTCGCTAAACATATTTTTCAACCGTTCGAACATACCGGGTTTGGATGAAGCGGTGGTACCCGACTTGCGGCTTGCCGTTTTCTTCCCTGTACTTGCTGCTGCTCCTCGTACTCCCATATATTTCGACACGTATTGGATCATTCCTACCCCGCTGCTGTACGCAGGGTCGCGCACACCGATATAATCCGGCGATGCGATACGAACAGATGACTCTAGCTCCGCTTGCGCAAGGGCCAGCGTACCCGGCATCGTAACAGAACCTCCAGTGAGTACGTATCCGTTCACTTTATCTCCGTAACCAAGTCTGCGCACTTCCTGACGGACAAGATGGAAGATCTCCTGCATGCGCGGTTCAATAATGCTGGCCAGGTCGACCTGCGAGAACTCTTTCTCTACATTGCTTCCCATGCGTGTCACTTTAAATTTCACATCTTCAGCAGCATCCGCGACAAAAGCGCAGCCGTACTTCAGTTTGATCTTCTCAGCCTGCTCCGACTGTGTACGAAGTCCATAAGCAATATCGTTCGTGACATACTCGCCGCCAATTGGCAATGTCGAGATAGCCGCTAAGCTCCCTTGCTCATAGATCGTAATGGTTGTAGACCCTGCTCCGATATCGGTAAGCACGGTTCCGATTGTTTTCTCGTCTTTCGTAAGCGACATAACGCCAGAAGCGAGTGACATCAAGATGACGCCTGAAATTCGAAGTCCGGCCTTCTCTACGCAGCGCATTAAATTATGTATAGCCGTTTTTGCGCCCGTTACAATGGTCGCTTCCACTTCAAGCCGTACCCCGATCATTCCGCGAGGATCAGAAATGCCTTCCAAGCCGTCAACCAAAAACTGCTTTGGTACCAAATTAATAATTTCTCTTTCAGGAGGAAGTGCGACCACTTTGGCCGCTTGTACAACACGTTCGATATCTTCCTCGCCTATTTCACGATCCTCATTGGATACTGCAACTACGCCACGATTCGTCTGAAGTGCAATGTGATTTCCTTGAATGCCAACATAGACGTCTGATATTTGAATGCCAACCATTCTTTCCGCATGCTCAACTGCGCTGCGAATCGACTGCACGGTCTGGTCAATATCTACAATAGCTCCCTTGCGAATACCCTCCGAGTCGGCAGATCCAACTCCAATAATATTAATGGTTCCGTTGCTCACTTCCCCAATAATAGCACGAACTTTGGATGTACCGATGTCCAAACTGACGATGATGTCGTTACTGCTCAACCCGCGGCACCTCCCGTTTAACTGATTAAATAATACAAGAATAGGGTTATAAACATTCGTCCTTCTACATATTCAACGCCTTTGATATATTCCCTCTTTTTTCAACAAAATTTTCATTTCCCTAATGTCGCGGCATAAGCCTTATGTTATGAATGCTTGATAGTCGTATGAAAATATATTAAATCTGTGAATAAAATTCTACCATTCTTTCTACCTATTGAGTAGTCTCTTTTTGATCAGATTCCATATTTTCTGTAGCATTACTAATAAACGGAACATAAGTGTCCGCGAGCAGCATGGTTATCTTCCCGGGCTCCTGCGTCTCGATTACCGCATTTAGTGCTTCGATCTTCTCAGCAAGCAGAGACACCGCTGTGGTTACTTCGAATTTGGTCCGAGTGTAGATCTTGATCCGATCCGGATAAGCCTTCGACGGGTAAGGAATAATCTCTGACAGGTCGGACAGCTGCTTTTCCGAGATTTTGCCCAGCTGCTTCGTCAGCTCCGCCCGGTTTGGATCATCTTGCTTCCATCCGGAGAGTACGGGCTTGTCCATGAGAAATTCGTCGCTTAATGCCGAAACATTCGTTCCATTCGACATAATGGCAGTCATTTCGCCGCTTGCTGACAATTCGAACGCGACAATGGGAAACTCTTTAACCGTAATTTTGACATTACCGGGGAAGGACTTGGCGACGACCGCTTCCTGAATCGGCTTCAAAGCTGTGAGGCGGCTCTCAACCTTGCTCTCCGATACTCCGAAATAGGCGTCTCCTGCGGCAATGCCTGTGGCTGCCTGAATATCGCTTTTGGAAATATATTGTGCGCCCTCTATTGTTATCGTCGTAATCTTGCTGATTGATGAGTTGAAAAATAATACAGATAAGAGAATAACAAACAATAAAAAAAGAACGGTCAGCAGTTTGCGGCTGCCCTTTCTCTTGCGCTCCGGCTCTTTCAATACAGGCACTAGCTCGCTCATAACTTGTCCCTTCCTTCTAAAAAAACATCCGGTCCTCCTTATGGGCAGGGCCGGTCGTTTCTATCCAGCTGCGATTAAAGTCAATCTCCGGTTAATTCTTCGGTACGGGAGAGTAACGCGAAATGCGCGCGCCGAGTCTGCCTAACATCGTTTCAATGCAATCATAGCCGCGGTCAATATGATGGATTTGTTCGACAATCGTTTTGCCTTGTGCGGCTAATCCGGCGATCACGAGTGCTGCCCCCGCCCGCAGGTCGGTTGCTTCCACAGTTGCACCGTACAGACGCGGTACGCCACGGATAAAGGCCGAGTTCAGATCTACCCGGATATCAGCGCCCATGCGGGATAATTCATCCACATGCTTCAGGCGCCCCTCGAAGATCGTTTCCTTCAAAATGCTGACTCCGTCCGCCAGCGCAAGCAGCACCATCACCTGCGACTGAAGATCGGTCGGAAAGGCAGGATACGGAGCCGTAACGACTCTTTCTACTGCTCTTGGCCGCCCAGGGCAGCCCACTTTGATTATATCACCGTCAACTGCGATTTGAACACCTGCCCGACGGAGCACATGAATAAGCGAGGATAAATGCGCTGGATTCGTATTTAATAGCGTGACCTGACCACGGGTTGCGGCAGCGGCAACCATAATGGTGCCGGCAACGATACGATCCGGAATTACTCTATACGTACAAGGTGTAAGCGACTGTACCCCTTCAATCGTAATCGTATCCGTTCCGGCACCCATGATTTTCGCGCCCATCTCGTTCAGAAATCTCTGCAAATCTTGAATTTCCGGCTCACGCGCCGCGTTGCTGATCGTAGTGCGTCCTTCCGCAAGCACGGCTGCCATCATAATGTTCTCCGTTGCCCCGACGCTTGGGAAGGCCAGATGGATTTCTGCACCATACAGTTTATCTGCGCGGCATATAATCCGGTTGCCGATCTCCTCAATTTCTGCGCCAAGAGCTTGAAGTCCTTCCAAGTGTAGATCGATTTTTCTCTCGCCGATTGCGCAGCCACCAGGCTGGTAAACCTGTGTCTCTCCAAATCTAGCTAATAACGGCCCCATCAAAAAGATAGACGAACGCATCTGTCCCATTAACGATTCCGGTACATGGGAGGTGTGTGCAGTTTCCGTATTAAGGATAACTGTGTCTCCCACGTGCTCAGCGCGGCATCCTAATTCGCGCAAAATGTTAAGCATTACGTCGATATCGAGCAGCCTAGGCACATGTTCAATCGTTGATGTGCCTTCCGCAAGCAGACAGGCTGCCAATATCGGCAAAGCGGCATTTTTCGCTCCTTGGATAACAATGGATCCTGAGAGAGGTTTCCCGCCTTCAATCACCAATTTGTCCAATGTATCACCTCCGAATTACCGCTCACCCACCACCAGTACTTCCGGCACCAGCTGAACGCCGTAACGGTCTGCAATGGTACCTTGAATGTGTGTCATGAGGGTGAGAACATCTTCAGCTGTCGCTTGCCCAGTGTTTACTATGAAATTGGCATGGAGCTCCGAAACTTGCGCTCCCCCGAATCGAACACCTTTTAACCCGGCCTCTTGGATAAGCCTAGCGGCAAAATCATTTGGCGGATTGCGGAACACGCTGCCTGCGCATGCCAGCTGCAGCGGCTGAGTGCGTAACCGCCGCTCCTTGTAAGACGCAAGTGTTGCCGCTATTTCGTTGCGGTCTCCTTCTGCAAGCTCGAACGCAGCTTCTACAACAACGCCCTTCATCTCGTGAAGGATAGAGTGGCGGTAAGAGAATTGCATCGCCTCTCGATCGAATCGAACCAATTCACCTGTCTCCAGCACAATCTCAGCTGATCTAAAAATACGTGACACATCGGAACCATGTGCGCCTGCGTTCATGTAGACAGCTCCGCCAACCGTACCCGGAATTCCCCCCGCGAACTCCAGTCCGGTTAAGCCTTCCTTGCCCGACATTACCGATAGTTTAATGAACGAATACGATGCACCCGCATAGACGAGCGATCCTTCAAAGCGCACATAATCAAGCCCGTCACGCGTTTTGACCACTACGCCGCGGATTCCTTTATCGCTCACCAGCATATTGGATCCGCGGCCCAAATTCGTCCACGGTACGCCATGCTTATGAAGAAGGCGGATGGCCGACACGAGCTGATCTTTGCCGTGTGGGATAAACAGAACATCAGCGGGTCCGCCGATCTTCCAGGTCGTATGTTTGGCAAGCGGCTCATTGTAAAGGATCTGACCGAGACCTGCTTGTTCCAATTCCGTAATATAAGTTTCCATGTTGTCGAACCTCCTTTAGCTTCTTGTTGAGAGATTTAGGCATATCCGCTGCGGTATAAGCATTGCTGCTTCCCGCTGCAGCGATAGTGATGTACGGCCCGAGCTGGGCGACGGTCACGATTTATAGAGTATCTTATGCCCTCTTCATTCCGAATGTGACAATCGCCTATGCCGCCCTGTAAACACAAAAATGGACGTCAGGCAGCCGCCTCGAAAGGCGGCGCCATGCCGGCCACTTACGCCAATATGTCATCCCTCATTATCTTGAATATCGGGATATATTGAGCAAAATGCCAAGAGCGGTAAGCAATAGTGTCAATGATGACCCGCCGTAACTGATGAGCGGCAGCGTAATCCCGGTGACCGGCATTGCGCCGATAACGACACCGATATTAATAAGGACCTGTACGCCTATGATCCCGGTAATCCCTACCGCAAGCAGACTGCCAAACGTGTCGGGAGCCGATATTGCCGTCCGGATCCCTCTCCAGACTAATATCATAAACAGGATAATGAGTGCTGAGCCTCCAATAAAGCCCAGCTCCTCTGACACGATGGAAAAGATAAAATCCGTCTGCGGCTCCGGTAAATAGCTGAATTTCTGCCGGCTCATGCCAAGACCAAGACCCACCAGGCCGCCCGGCCCTATCGCATATAGGGATTGTATGATCTGGTAGCCCGTACCAAGCGGGTCCGCCCAAGGATCAAGGAAACCTGTAATCCGCTTCATTCTATAAGGTTCGGCAATAACCAGCGCTATAAGTCCAAGGAGCCCGGTCGAACCTAACATGGCCAGATGACCGATTCTCGCACCCGATGCAAATATAAGGATAAGCGCCGCCCCTACCATAACGGCTCCGGACCCTAAATCCGGCTGCAGCATGATAAGTCCGAAGGCTAGTCCAACCAGACCAAGCGGCGGCAATAAACCTTTTGTAAAATGCGTAATGGTCTGCTGCTTTTCTGACAGCCATTTGGCGAGAAACAGGATCATCGCAAGCTTCATAAATTCTGATGGCTGTATGCCAAAGGAGCTGATGCCCAGCCAGCTTCGGGCTCCGCCGCGGACGACGCCGATACCGGGGATAAGTACGATAATAAGCAGGACAAAGCAGATCAGAAGCGCTGCTTTCGCCCAGTTTTTCCATATCAGATAATTCGCGTTCATCGTAAATAGTAACGCACCTATGCCAAGTACGGCAAATATAAGCTGGCGCTTCACATAGTAGAATTTATCGCCAAATTCATGGAAAGCGAGCACCGCGCTCGCGCTGTATACCATTACTAATCCAATCGTCAGGATAAGCGCGATGGAGACGATCATCCAAACGTCCGGGGCGGACCTGGCTTTGGCCATAGCAAACACACCTCTTGATTTGCGTAAAGTAGGGACAAGCCCCCTACTTACAAGGTATGCGCCGATTCTTTAAAAATGCGTCCGCGCTGCTCAAAGGATTTAAACATATCCCAGCTTGCGCAGGCCGGCGACAATAATACAACATCTCCAGGCTCTGCAAGTCCGGCAGCTTCTTGTACGGCTTTCCGCAAAGTAGACTCGGCGTCTTCCTCAGGTTCGACCATTCGCAGATTCGTTAAACCTGCGAGCTCCGCTACCTTTGCGAGCTTGCCTCTTGTTTCGCCCAGCGTCACGAGCCCTTTCAGCCGGTCCCGGAATACCGGAAGAAGCTCCATATAATCGGAACCCCGGTCAAGCCCGCCGGCAATCAATACGATTGGCGCGTTCATGGAGCCGACAGACATCGTTGTTGCCGTTGGATTCGTTGCCTTGGAATCGTTGTAGTATTTGACTCCGTTTATCTCGCCAACATATTCAAGCCGGTGTTCAACGCCATTAAACCCTTTCAGAACCGGCAGCATGACTTCAGGGGCAACTCCCGCTGCAAGGCAGGCAGCAATAGCTGCAAGCGCATTAGATGCGTTGTGGCGGCCTGGAACACCTAGTTCAGACACGGGCAGTATCGTCTGCTCCGTCCCGTCTTCCTTGCGCCATACGATCATATGGGCAGCAGAAGAAGCCTTGTCCCTTTCAAACGGCGGTTCAATGCATACCCCTTTGTCCAACCGAACATAAAGCGAGAATGGCAGCACCTTTGCGGCCATCTGATCTGAAATCGCTCTGCATGTAGCATCGTCCCAGTTCAGAACGGCAATATCGTCTGCCGTCTGATTGGCGAACAGCTTCGCCTTCGAAACAACATAATCTTCCATCCCGCCGTGGTAGTCCAGATGCGTTTCGACAACATTAAGCAGCAAGGCAATACGCGGACGGAATGCGGAAGTCCCCTTCAGCTGGAAGCTGCTTAGCTCTGCAACGATCCAGTTGTCTTCCTTTGCTTCGGACGCCGCTTCACATAATGGCGTTCCGATGTTGCCTGCCACGATAGGCTTAAAGCCAGCTTCGCCAAGCAGCTCGCCTATCCAGGTCGTCGTTGTTGTTTTCCCGTTAGAGCCCGTAATTCCGATAATAGGAGCCGCAGACAGCCAATAGGCAACCTCTACTTCCGTCACGATCTCTACGCCATGTGCTTCCGCCTGCTGAACTGGACTCGCCGTGTAAGGAATACCCGGATTTTTCACCAGCAATGCCGTTTCGCTAGTCACAAGATCATCCGGATGATAGCCGCATAGCACAGAAATGCCCAAAGCAGTTAATTCATCCGCTTCGGGGCATAGTTCACGTTCTTTTTTATCATTTACAATTACTTCCGCTCCAAGAGCATGGAATACTTTTGCTACGCTCACGCCGCTTCGGGCAAGACCCAAAACAACGACGCGGCGATCCCGATAAGTCGCCGGATGGTTCATAAGTACAACTCCTTTGTATAAGAAGCGGAGTAAGCCGCTTGGGTTAGTCATCGTTATGTTCGGGGTTCAGCTTGATGCCTCCTGCCGGTCTTCCATGAAGCCGGCAAGAGCTGCGCCAAACCGTTCATTCTTATAAGGCAAGAAGAAGCCCGATTGCTGCAAACAGCAGACCCACTGACCAGAACGTTGTAACAACGCGCCATTCGGACCAGCCGACCAGTTCGAAATGATGGTGAATCGGGCTCATCTTAAAGATCCGCTTGCCGCGGAGCTTGAATGATCCCACCTGCAAAATAACCGAAAGCATCTCGAGCACAAACACGCCGCCTACAATAACAAGCATCAGCTCCATCTTGGTGAGAATCGCTACCGCGGCTATGCCGCCGCCAATCCCAAGAGAGCCCGTGTCGCCCATAAACACTTTTGCCGGGTGGGCATTAAAGATGAGGAAGCCCAGCACCGCCCCTACCATAGCGGCGGAGAAAATAGCCGATTCATGCTCGGATACTTGCAGGGCAATAATCGTAAAGGCACCAAACGCAATTGCGCTTGTACCCGACAACAGACCGTCAAGACCGTCCGTGAAATTCACTGCATTGCTTGATCCGAACAGGATAATAACCACAAACGGATAGTAGAACCATCCCAGATCAAAGCCCCATGACGTCCCCGGCACCGTAATCAGCGTGCTGTGATTCATATTATACAGCTCCGCGCATACGATGATGGAGAACAACAGCTGTCCGAACAGTTTCTGGCGAGCCGTCAGACCAAGCGAACGTTTAAATACGATTTTAATATAATCGTCCAGGAACCCAACCAGACCAAACCCTAACGATGCTGTGAACAGCACCCAGAAATCAGCGGTCTTATCGGAAAATTTCAAGAAAGAAATAAGTAGTGCAAGCATAATGATTATGCCGCCCATTGTAGGAGTACCGCTCTTCTTCAAATGGCTTTGCGGACCGTCGGTCCGGATTTGCTGCCCAAACTTCATGCGCCGGAGAAGCGGAATGAACAATGGTCCGAGCAGAACCGATATTAAGAATGATGCACCTAATGAAAATAAAATGACCATCGTGTCCATTATCTAGCTCACCTCGCTTCCAAAGATTGGACAATCTGTTCCATACGCATTCCGCGCGAGCCTTTGACAAGCACCAAATCCCCAGGCTCCACTTGCTCTTTCAGCCATTGTCCAAGCTTCCCTTTATCGTCAAAATGTACAATTGCCGTATCCTTCGCATCCGCGGGGAACTGAGACAATGCTCCTGCCGACGTATGCTGCGATAAAAACCCGCATGTTACAACGGCATCAGCCTTGTCCGGCGTAATATAAGCTCCCGTCTCAAAATGAAGCGACTCTTCGTCCGGTCCAAGCTCCAGCATATCGCCAAGCACAAGCCATTTCCGGCGGAAGCCGGTCAACTGGCCGACCAGGTCAATCGCCGCGCGTACGGCTGTCGGATTTGCGTTATATGCATCGTTAAGAATCATAGCGCCATTATGCGCCTTAACCGGCTGAATTCTCATCCCGGTCAGTTCAAGACCAATCAAACCATTACGGATATCCTCTTCCGAAATTCCAAACCGTCGTCCGATCGCAATAGCTGCAAGCGCGTTGCTGACATTATGCTGACCAGGTACTGGAATGGTATACGGCGCAGATGCATGATCCTGCCCTTTACGCTTAACGGCAAAGGTCGAAGATACAGCGCCAACGGCAATTTCGGCCGCCGACCAGTCGTTGGATTCCCCCAGACCAAAGGTTTGCAGCTGCGTGCCTTCCGGCAGACTCATCGTCTTAAGTTCTGCCTCAAGCAGCGGTTCATCACCGTTGTACAGCAAAATCCCTCCAGAATGAAGTCCTTGCGCAATCTCCAGCTTCGCCTTCGCGATACCTTCGCGAGAGCCGAGCTGAAGCAGATGCGCATCACCGATATTCGTAATGACCGCGACATCCGGGCGGGCAATGTTCGTAAGCAGCTCAATCTCGCCAAAGCCGCTCATTCCCATCTCAAGGACTGCCGCATCCGTCTCTTCATCAAGCTGAAGAACCGTTAGCGGTAGACCGATATGATTATTCAGATTGCCGGCTGTCTTGTGAACTTTATAAGAAGTTCCCAGTACAGCAGCAACCATGTCTTTTGTGGTTGTTTTGCCGTTGCTGCCTGTGATGCCGATCACACGGACATACAGTTCCTCCCGATAGGAGGTTGCCAGCTGCTGGAGTGCCTTAAGCGTATCTCTTACAAACAGGAGCGGTGCATCAGCCAGCTCCTGCGGTACTTCGCGCTTCATCTCCCAAAGCGCAGCTGCCGCCCCCTGTGAGAGCGCCTGGGCAACATAATGATGACCGTCAAAGTTCTCGCCTACAAGCGGTACAAACAGCTGGCCGGCCTGAATGCTGCGCGTATCCGTGCTAACACCGGCAATGCGGATTGATTCGCCTTTATAGGCTCTAGCGCCGCACATGTCGGCGACTTGCTCCAATGTACGATTGATCAATGTAATAATCCCCTTATCGCTTCTTTTGCCACCAAACGGTCGTCAAAAGGATGCGTAACGCTTCCTATAATTTGATACGTTTCATGGCCTTTCCCCGCAATCAATACTACATCGCCCGGGCTTGCCATTTCAACCGCTTTTTCAATCGCAGCGCGGCGGTCAACCATCAGCTCATACTTATTCGAAGATACCCCGTCCTTCACAAGACCGGCTTCAATATCCTTCAGAATGAGATCCGGATCTTCCGTTCTGGGATTGTCGGAAGTGACCAGCACATAGTCGGCATAGCGGGCTGCAATGGACCCCATAATCGGACGCTTCGTCCGGTCGCGGTCGCCTCCGCAGCCAAATACGCAAATAATCCGCGGAGGAGCAAGTTCCTTAACCGCGCGGAGCACGTTCTCGAGACCGTCAGGCGTATGGGCATAGTCAACGACTACAGCGAAGTCCTGGCCGGCCTGTACAGACTCGACACGGCCCGGTACGCCGGGAATGGCTTCGAGACTTGCCTTGATCTGCTCGAGCGTTACGCCTTCAACAAGAGCAGCCGTAATGGCAGCCAGTGCATTATAGACGTTGAACTTGCCGACCATCTGAAGCGCGATTTCCGTCTCACCGCGGAATGTACTTACCCGGAATGCCGTTCCTTGTGCAGAAATCCGAATGTTTGAGGCACGTACATCTGCTTCGCGGTCAATGCCGTACGTAATAGCTTCTGCCGCGGTCAGCTTGGCAAACTGCTCAGATACTTCATCATCCGCATTCAGAACCGCATAAGAACGGTCCTCAGTCCGGGCCGCGAATTCATTGCCCAGCCGGGAGAAGAACAAACCTTTGGCTGCCGCATACTTCTCCATCGTGCCATGGTAATCCAGATGATCCTGCGTCAGGTTAGTAAAGACAGCTGTACGGAACCGGCAGCCTTTTACACGCCCTTGCTCCAAGGCATGCGAGGATACCTCCATCGCGCAATAGGCTGTTCCTTCCTCGCGCATAGCCGCGAGGTACTGCTGAAGCTGAAGCGCCTCCGGCGTAGTCCCGGACATCGGGAACGTTTTTCCGGCATAACGCATCTCTACCGTGCCAATCACGCCGGAGCTTCTGCCATTATCATTCAATATCTGTTCAATCAAATAGGTTGTAGTCGTCTTGCCATTCGTCCCCGTTACCCCAATAAGGTTCAAAGCTCTGCTAGGATGACCGTAGAAATGATCAGCCAGAACGGCCATAGCCAGCCGGCTGTCCTTCACGATCAGCTGTGGAGCATCGAGCTCCAGCTCGCGTTCGACGACGAATGCGACTGCGCCTTTGGCTGCCGCCTGAGGCGCATAGGCATGACCGTCAACCGTATGCCCCGGCAGGCAGATGAACAATTGTCCCGGCTCCACCTTGCGGGAATCCGTCTCGAGGCCAGTCACCTCCGTATTCCCGGAACCTTTCAGCCTCGCCGTTATGAGCAGTTCTGCCAATTCGCTTAATCGCATGTTGTTTTCCTCCCGTATGTAGGTCGTCATCTCTCATTATGGTCAACGAGAATGTATTATATCATCCTCCTTGACTATTGTAAGTCAATGAGAATCCGATAAATCATCCTCATCACCCAAATAAATCCGTATCGTAGAACCTTTCTCGACTCTGGCACCAACTGCTGGAGCCTGACGGATCACAATTTTCCCTGAACCGGCTGAAGACAGATTGAAGTTCATATTCATATCCTCGTAAATATCCGATACCGATTGACCAACCAGATTGGGCACGGTCACCATCGGAAGTTCACCAAGCTTATACTTCTTATCAATCTGCTTATCGCGAGGCGGTACCTGCATGATGGTGAGGGCATCCTCCATAATATTACGCACGATTGGAGCTGCCACGACACCGCCAAATTGGATGCCTTGCGGATTATCTACCGCAACATAAATGACGATCTCAGGTTTATCTGCCGGAGCGAAGCCGACAAAGGATACGATATGTTCATTTGGAGAATAACGTCCGTTAATTACTTTTTGCGCGGTACCTGTTTTTCCGCCCACCCGGTATCCGTCGATAAAAGCATTGCCGCCCGTTCCAAGCGCAACGACGCTTTCAAGCGCTTCCCGCACCTGCTTCGACGTATCTTCCGAAATAACATTTCGGACGGCTTCCGGTTCTATCTGCTCCACCGTTTCATTGGTTTGCGGATTGATCCATGCTTTGGTTACATGGGGTTTATACAAGGTACCGCCATTTATTGCGGCCGAGACGGCAGCAATCTGCTGGATCGGTGTGACCGATACGCCTTGACCGAAGGCTGTTGTAGCAAGCTCGACAGGACCAACCTTATCCAGCTTGAACAAGATGCCGTTCGCTTCGCCAGGAATATCAATGCCTGTTTTTGTACCAAATCCGAAGTTTTTAATATAATCGAAAAGCTTCTCTTTGCCAAGCCGATTACCAAGGTTTACAAATCCCGGGTTGCAGGAGTTTTGCACAACCTCAAGGAAGGTCTGGCTGCCATGGCCGCCTTTTTTCCAGCAACGAAGCCTCGCTCCGCCGATTTCAACAGCACCGGGATCAAAGAAAGTTTCGTTCTTCAAATCTACCTTCTTCTCTTCGATGGCGGCAGCAAGAGTAATGATCTTAAACGTTGAACCTGGCTCGTAGGTCATCCAGATCGGAAGATTGCGGTTATATACTTCGCTCGGGAATTCCTTGTAATTGGCCGGTTCATAGGTAGGCCTGCTGGCCATGCCAAGAATCTCACCGTTATTCGGGTTCATCGCGATTGCAATAATATTGTCGGCCTGGAGAGCGGTCATTGCCTGATCCAGCTCCCGTTCCATCACCGATTGGATCTGCTGGTCAATCGTTAATTCCATCGTCAAGCCTTGCTGCGGTGCCTGATAAGTATCCGATGAGTTAGGCATCATCTTGCCGGATGCATCCGACAAATAAGAAACATTGCCGTCAATGCCCGTGAGCATATCGTTATATTTGGCTTCTACCCCTGTCAGTCCTTTATCCACACCGGTGAATCCGAGCAGATGGGCAGCAAGACTGCCAAACGGATAATAACGGTTATGATCCTCTGCAACGACAATGCCCGGCAGTCTCAGGTCTCTGACCTGCTGGGCTTTATCCAGTGACATTTTACGCCCGCCCGGCTTCAACTGAACAACCATCGCTTTTTTCGATAACAGCTTGACCAATGCCTCCTGGGTCATGTCCAAATAAGGCGCAAGCTTGGCGGCAGTTGCCTGCTTATCCGGAATTTGCACGGGGATGGCGAGTACGGATGGCGTACTCACATCAAAAGCCAGTTTCACCCCGTTACGGTCCCAGATCTCGCCCCGCTTCGCCTTATAAGGAATTTCGCGCCGCCAGGAATCCTCCGCCTTCGCGGACAGCTTCTCTCCTTGCCACAACTGAACGTAGGCAAGCCGGAAAATCAAACCCGCAAAAGCTGCAACGCAGACCAGTAAAACAATAAACAGCCGGCGACGCAACGTTACATTTGATACTTTCATCCTTGTTCCCCCTTACGCCTCATCCTTCGGCTGAGCGTACGCTGACGCTCATTCCCAACCTATGAGGGACAAGTGGGGGATAGAACAAGCTATGGATCAATTATTGCGTATTTGCTGTTTCTACTTTCTCATCATCCGTTTCGTTGCTGTCTCCGGCATTCGACTTGGCATCCTTCGAATCAGCAGAATCGATCTGACTGATCGCCGGATCGGTCTGCGGCACAAGCGTAAGCTCGAGCAGCCGCTCGCCATTCTTCGTCACTTGCTTCTGGCTTGCGACATATCCTTCACCCTTCACGGTTACGCGGATATCCAAAACGGAGGCAATTTCAAGGGCATCACGCAAGGAGATGCCTGTCATATCCGGAATTTTCAGCTTGTCCCGCTGCTCCGTGATTAAGTAAACCTTCTGGGCAGGATGGACAGACGCGCCGGATGCGGGGACCTGCTGGACGACCTTTGTGCCGCCGCCTACAACCTCGGCATTCAGACTGCGCGACTTCAATTGGGCTTTCGCTTGGGATACCGTCAGATTCGAAAGCTTCGGTACGGTTACCGTTACTTCTTTCTTCTCATCCCCGGCGCCTTTAATATTAGGTGCAATGCCCATATGTTTCAAGCTCTTGTATACGATATCCTTGAAGGCCGGTGCCGCAACAGCGCCGCCTCCGGCAAGCGAATCATCAGGTTCGTCAACAACGATGTAAAGGACAATCTTCGGATTCTCGACCGGAGCATAACCGATAAATGATACCACAAACTTGGACGTAGAATATTTGCCGCCAATAACCTTTTGCGCTGTACCTGTCTTGCCTGCCACCCGATAGCCTTCAATGTATGCATTGCGTCCGGTACCAATCTCCTGATCGGAAACGACCTGCTCTAGGTATTCGCCGACCTTCTTCGAGGATTCCTTGGAAATGACATTGTCACGAATGACTTTCGGCTCTGTTTTAACCGTCGTTTTGGTATTTGGATCGTACACTTGTTTCACGATATGCGGCTCCAAAAGCTTACCGCCATTGGCCACAGCTGCTACGGCAGCAACCTGCTGCAGAGCGGTAACCTGTACCTTGCCTTGGCCAAATGAAGCGCGGGCAATATCCGACGGAATCGATAAGTTAACATTGATGGCTCCTGCAGCTTCGCCGCCGAGCTCAATCCCCGTCTTCTGGCCAAAGCCAAACCGGTTAATATAATCCAGGAGTTTATCTCCGCCAAGCTGTTCCCAGCCGAGCTTTACAAAGGCTACGTTACTTGAGCGTTTAAGGCCTTCCAAATACGAAATCGTTCCCCAGCCAACCTTGTTAATATCTTTAACCGGTGCGCCAGGTACTGCTATAGAACCGGAATGATACTTTGCATTCGGATTAAAAATCCCTTCTTGCACAGCTGCTGCCAGCGTGACAATCTTAAACGTAGAACCAGGCTCGTATAACGACTTGATCGAATGGTTATAGGCGTTCTCAAAATTGCTGTCCCAATACGTATTCGGATTAAAGGTCGGATAATTGGCCATCGCCAAAATTTCCATCGTATTCGGATCGGCTGCCACGGCAGTAATACTCTTCGGATGATACTTCTCATTGATATCCTCGAGTGCCTTCTCCACATAGTTCTGAATATCCATATCAATCGTCAGCGCAATGTCCTGTCCGTCCTTGGCCGGCTTGTATTCGACATCACCTTCCGCGAGCTGGACACGCTTGCCGTCCTTCTCGTACTTGAGCTCTCCGTCTTCGCCTTTCAGCTTATCATTGAAGAATGCCTCAATCCCCGTCGCCGCCTGACCTTCCTTCGTCACGTAACCAAGAAGCTGAGATGCCATGGAATTACGGGGATAATAACGCTTCTGATCCTCAAACAGATAAATGCCGACGTCTTTTGTATCATGCTTTTTTTTCAACTCATCCCGGAAGGCAATAACCTTGTCAGCAAGCTCTTTATCAATCTTCCAGCCTTCTTCATGAATCTCGCGCTGCTGATAGAATTTGCCGTCATCCTTTTGTGCCGTGACGATCTTAAGCAAATCAGCTTCAGGCTTGTCCAGCAATTTATGAAGTCCCTCTGCTACCTCGTCTGCAATATTCAAGGAATGGATGATATCCGGATTAACCGCCACATCATAAGCAATAGAATCCATAGCGAGCATATTGCCGTCCCTGTCTGTAATTGCACCTCTCTTCGCTATAAGCTTCTCTTCGGCCGCCCATCTTGTCTTGGCCTTATCATACCAAAAGTCGCCTTTGACCACCTGCACCCAATAGATTCTGCCGATTAGAACAACAAAAAGGAGGGTCATTATCCCTCCAAACAACAACGTGCGCAGTTTAATTCGTTTCACCATATGCGTCACCTATTCCGTCTTAGCGGATTGTGTATTGACCATGATGTCTGGCTGTTCCGTGCTAGCCATGCCTTGTGTCTCAGCCATTCTACGGATCCGCTCCGGATCACTCAGCATCTCGACTTGCTTCTGCAACTCTTTCATATCAATGCTCATAGCTGTAGCTTGATTGTTCATCTGCTTGATTTGCACGCGTAAATCGTAGTTTTTGGCGTACTGGTTCACAATGACGCCAAGCACGATTACGCAAAATACGACGGTAAACATATAAAGCAGCTTTTCTTGAACGGGTATGGACTTGCGCTTTACAACAATTCGTTTCGTCTCGCGGACGGTTGGCCGCTGATCCGGCTTACGCTTTGGCTGCATCGCCAAATTGCCGTTAATATAAGCCAATGAAAGAACCCCCTTAAAAGAATTTTGAAGCAATTCTTGCTTCATAAGCATCTTCTTAACTTACAATTTTTCTGCGACTCGCAGCTTGGCCGAACGAGAGCGAGGGTTAACTTCGAGCTCCTGCTCTGTCGGAACAATCGGCTTGCGGTTCACTAACCGAAGCTTTCCTGTGCCGCCGCATACGCATTTCGGGAAATCCGGCGGACAAGTGCATTTTTCAACATAACTCGCAAATAATTGCTTGCAGATGCGATCCTCTAAGGAATGGAACGTAATTACGGAAACTCTGCCGCCTGGACGAATGCATTTTACCGCTTGCTCTAATGCATCCTCCTCAGCCCGAAGCTCGTCATTCACGGCGATTCGGAGAGCCTGGAACGAGCGTTTGGCCGGATGGCCGCCTGTCCGTCTTGCTGCAGCCGGAATACCGGATTTGACCAGCTCGGCAAGCTCACCGGTTGTTTCCACCGGCGCATTCTCACGGGCCTGGACAATCTTGCGTGCAATCGATCTTGCGAACTTCTCCTCACCGTACACATGCAGAATTCGAGAAATCTCCCGCTCTTCCCAGCTGTTGACGATATCATAAGCGGTTAAGGCACCACCCTGATCCATCCTCATGTCCAGCGGGGCATCATGATTGTAACTGAAGCCGCGTTCCGCCTCATCCAGCTGCGGGCTGGAGACACCGAGGTCAAACAGAATGCCGTCTACCTGCGGAACACCGTCGACGATTGGAACATCACACGTTAGCAGCATTTCTTCCAAATAGCGAAAATTGCTTTTGACTAGCGTTACTCTATCCATATAGGGAGCAAGCCTTACGCGTGCGTTATCCAGCGCTGCATTATCCTGGTCAAATGCGATCAAACGCCCTCCATCGCTTAGCTGGGACACAATTCGTTCACTATGGCCTGCGCCGCCAAGCGTACAGTCGACGTATATGCCGTTTGGCTTGATTGCCAGTCCGTCAACCGCCTCTTCCAATAGCACTGTAATATGCTGAAACACGCTAACATCCTCCCATTCTTGTTGTTTACTCTAGAAGTTGAAGTCGAAATCAACCAATTTCTCCGCGATTTCGTTGAACGCCTGTTCGGATTGCTCGTAATAACCCTCCCACGTTGACTTGCTCCAAATCTCAACGCGGCTGGAGACCCCAAGCACCATGCAATCCTTGTCCAGCTTGGCATATTCACGAAGATGGGCTGGTATGTTTACCCTTCCCTGTTTGTCCAACTCGCATTCTGTTGCTCCGGAAAAGAAAAACCGGGTAAACGCGCGGGCATCCGACTTCATAAGAGGCAGCGACTTCAGCTTCTGCTCAAGCACACCCCACTCGCTCATCGGGTAAACAAACAAGCAGTTATCCAGTCCGCGGGTTGCGATAAAGCTGGTACCAAGCGATTCCCGGAACTTCGAAGGAATGATAATGCGGCCTTTCTCGTCAATGGTATGTTGATATTCACCCATAAACATGAGATGCGCCCCACCCCTTCCCCCATATCCTCCACTTCGCACCACATTTCCCCACTAAGATACAGTAGTTCGCCACCTAAAATAAAAATCCTGCTCCATGAGCAGGATTTTTGAAAAATAATTCATATGATTAACCGTTTGGCTGATTCTGATCATCTTCCTTGTTATCTTCTTGAACGGGAGGGGTTATTGATGTCCTTGGAGGTGTATGGAAGTTATTTTTTTCACGGTTGCGGTTACGGCCGCGCAGCCAGTAAATCGGAAGTCCGATAACGAGAGCCAGCAGTAAAATCGGCAGCGCACCGGCAATAAAGATCAATAATCCCTTCAGTACAGAGATCATGGCATCAACACTGTCATTTAAGGCAGAGGACATTTCATTGCCAAGTCCGTCTTCTACGGATTTTGCATCCGACTTCGCATCTGGTTGATATAGCCTGAGCTCAATTGTTGAGTAGGAGACATTGTTATCCAGATACCGGATCCGGCCTTTCAGCCGTTCGATATTTTCTTGCACCGTCGCCAGCTGCTCCGAGAACTTCACGAGGTCATCTGCCTTTGTCGCCTTATCCATAAATGCCAGCAGCCTTTCCTCTACTACCTGCTGAGCCTTCAGTCTCGACTGAAGATCGACATACTCCTCGGTTACATCCGTCCCGCTGATCTGCCGCTCAAATTGCTTATGCTCGATACCGTCGTTTAACCGGTCTATAAAATCCATAAAACCGGCTGCTGGCACTTTAATCGTATAAGTGGAGCTTTTCTCCCCGTTGTACTGACCATCCTGAAATTGCAATATATATCCGCCCGACTGATGAATCGCGTTGCGAAGCGATGTAGCCGCCTTATCGTAATCCACAGCCTCTATCGATAAATTCGCTTTATAGATAAGTTTCTGATTCAAGCCGGTTCCGGTGCCTTCCGCCGCTATCTCACCGATTGACCCGCCGTCACTGTCTCCGCCAGCAGCAGCCGGCGCTTCGGCTGAACTTGCTGTCTGTCCGGATTCTTGCTGCTCAAATGAATCCGCTGCAGCAGCGGCATTCCCGCCGCTGTTTGCCTTTGAATTCGTATCCCCGTCAGCTGCTGAACATCCCCCAATAATAAGTGCAACCGCCACAATCATGAGTAAGAAGGCATACCATTTTCTCTTTTTACGCATCTTTACTCCCCCTTTTATATCATTCATCGTCCTAGACGCTTATGAATTAGAAAGGTTGCACGAGGGAGTAAAATACTGTAAACGCTACAGACTCTTCAGGAATAATTCAATCAGCTCCAGCGCCAGTATAGCTGTCTGGTCGGCACGGTCAAGCAGCGGATTCACTTCCACGAACTCGGCGGAGGTTATTTGGTCAGAACGGCCAAGCAGCAAGAGTGCTTGCCTCGCTTCGTCCGAAGTTAAGCCATGCTGCACGGGCGTCCCCGTGCCAGGTGCTTCAGAAGGATCTATGCTGTCAATATCAAAGCTGAGATGAATACCGTCTGCCGCAGCTCCCGCAATCCGAAGCGCTTCTGCTACTACTCCATCCATGCCCATACGTCTGATATCAGCCATTCCGAAGCAGGTTATCCCTTCCGACCGGATTAGCGCTTCTTCCGCGGAATCCAGATCACGGGCTCCAATTAGGACAATATTGCCGGGGGCAACCGTACCCGCTCCAGGCCATAAATGCGACAAAGACAGCTGTGCCCTTCCTTGGGCAACCGCAAGCGGAATACCGTGCATATTGCCGGAAGGGCTAGTTAATTCCGTATTCATATCGGCATGCGCATCGATCCAAATGACGCCTAGCCGTCGATATTGCGCGGTCAGGCCGGCTAATGTTCCCATCGCCAGACTGTGATCACCGCCTAATATAAAAGGGAAATTGCCGGCCGATACTGCAGCTTTTACCGCTCCAGCAAGCGCTATTCCCGTCTTGATCACTTCAGATGAATGCTTCATCGGTACCTGGATAGCAGGAGAAGGAATGCCGGAGCTTCCAATCAGCTTAAGCTCATCAACTTTGCAGCCGTGCTGCTGCAAACTCTGAAGAAGGCCCAGCTGGAACAAATGACCGGGAGCTTGCTCGCTGCCGGGATGTCCGGCACCAAGGCCAAATGGAACGGATAATATTGAAAGCTTTGTCATATTTGAAACACTTCCTTAATCCGCTCCAGCGCCCAGTCGAGCTCCTCCTTCGATATAATTAACGGCGGAGCGAAGCGGATCGCCGTCTCATGAGTTTCCTTGCACAGCAGACCGATCTGGAACAGGGCTTCACAATAAGCCCGCGCCTGAACAGACAGCTGCATTCCGATAAACAAACCTTTTCCTCTGACCTCGATAATATCTTCATGTCGAATTGACTCCAGACATTGCTTAAAGTAGCGGCCTAGCTGTTCCGACCGCTCAGCCAGCTTTTCTTCCTCCATCACCTTGAGCGCAGCTAATGCAACTGCACAAGCCAGCGGATTGCCGCCAAAAGTTGAGCCATGCGAGCCGGGCTCGAATAACCCAAGCACATCATCCCCTGCTGCAACAGCCGAAATCGGCAGGACGCCTCCCCCTAGCGCCTTGCCAAGAATGTAGACATCCGGCACAACATTTTCCCAGTCGCAGGCAAACCTTTTGCCCGTCCGTCCAAAGCCCGTCTGTATCTCATCGGCCATAAACAAAACATTCTGCTGCCTGCATAGTTCAAACGCCTGCTTCAAATAACCGTCAGGCGGAAGAACAACACCTGCTTCACCTTGAATCGGTTCAACAAGGAAAGCTGCCGTATTTGGCGTTATGGCATTTGCAAGTGCTTCAACATCGCCGTACGGAATGATTTTGAATCCAGGCGTAAAAGGACCAAAGCCCGCGCGGTACAGTGCTTCCGAGGAAAAGGAGGTAATCGTTATGGTCCGGCCGTGGAAATTCCCTTCACAAACGATGATCTCTGCCTGCCCGGGAGTTACCCCCTTAATCCGGTACGCCCAGCGGCGCGCTGCCTTTAATGCCGTTTCAACCGCTTCTGCCCCTGTATTCATTGCCAGAATCTTGGACTTGCCCGTAAATTCCGCAAGCTTCTTGTACAGCTGACCAAGCTGCTCGCTGTGGAAGGCCCTTGAAGTAAGCGTCACTTTATCCGCCTGCTCCTTTAGTGCACGGATTATCGCGGGATGCCTGTGACCATGGTTCAGAGCGGAATAGGCACTAAGCATATCCATATACCTCCGGCCTTCCGGGTCTTCCACCCATACTCCTTCTGCATGCGCAATTACAACAGGAAGCGGACTATAGTTACGTGCACCGAAACGATCCATAAGTTGTATCGTGTCAACGGAGCTTCTCATATGCGATCCCTCCTTAAAGAATTGCGGAGCAATTCTACTTCGTAAGCATCGACCTAAGAATTGCGGAGCAATTCTACTTCGTAAGCATCGGCCTAAGAATTGCGGAGCCATTCTACTTCGTAAGCATCGGCCTAAGAATTGCGGAGCAATTCTACTTCGTAAGCATCCACCTAAGAATTGCGGAGCCATTCTACTTCGTAAGCATCGGCCTAAGAATTGCGGAGCCATTCTACTTCGTAAGCATAGTCCTTGTTTCATTCTACGGTGATTGCCGCAAGTCCCATGACCGCAAAAAAAAGAACGCGCCTGCCGGCGCGTCCTTTTACTGTAAAGTTGATGAAAAATATGTTTTAATCTTCCTTCCAGCTGTCGAGATAAGTCACCTGTTCAGGCGTCAGCTTATCGATGCTGATGTTCAGCGAATCCAGCTTGAAGCGCGCTACCTGCTCATCCAGCTCGTAAGGCACGTTCACAACCTTTTTACCGATGTTCGCATACTCTTCATTTACATATTTGAGGCCAAGCGCCTGCAGAGCAAAGGTCGTATCCATAATTTCAGCAGGATGTCCATCACCTGCAGCCAGGTTAACGAGACGTCCTTCTGCCAGCACATAGATGCTGCGGCCGTCCTTCAGCTTATATTCTTCAATATTGCGGCGAACGGTACGGATGTCCGTAGACATGGCAGCCAGTTCAGGCTTGTTGAACTCCACATCGAAGTGACCGGCATTGGAGAGAATCGCTCCATTCTTCATCACATCATAATGCTCGGCACGGATACAGTCTTTATTGCCGGTTACCGTGATGAACAATTCGCCGACTTTTGCCGCTTCCGACATTGGAAGTACAGTAAAGCCGTCCATATAAGCTTCAACCGCTTTGATCGCATCCACTTCGGTGACAACCACGTTCGCGCCAAGACCTTTGGCACGCATCGCTACACCTTTGCCGCACCAGCCGTAACCGACTACTACAACGGTCTTGCCTGCTACTACAAGATTGGTCGTGCGGTTAATTCCGTCAAAGACGGATTGGCCGGTACCATAACGGTTATCGAACAAATATTTGCAGTAAGCGTCATTAACGGCAACCATCGGGAAGTTCAATGTGCCTTCCTTCTCCATCGCCTTCAGACGAATAATACCTGTCGTTGTTTCCTCCGCGCCGCCGCGAATATTCTCTCGGAGGTCAGGACGCTCTGTATGCAGAATCGTCACGAGATCGCCGCCGTCATCAATGATAAGGTCCGGCTTTGTTTCAAGCGACTTGATCAGCAGCTCCTTATACTCCTTCGGATCCGGGTTGTACTTGGCAAAGACAGTAATGCCATCCTCCACAAGGGCTGCGCAAATATCGTCCTGCGTCGATAACGGATTGCTGCCCGTAATCGTTACGTCAGCACCGCCTGCTTTGACGACTTTTGCCAGATAAGCCGTCTTCGCTTCCAGGTGAAGCGAAATCGTCACTTTCAGCCCTTTAAAAGGCAGCTCCTGCTCGAATTGCTCGCGGATCCGGTTCAATACCGGCATATGCGCGCTTGCCCAGTCAATCTTTAGATGCCCTTCCGGTGCAAGGGCGATATCGCGGATAATGCTGTTTTCCAATGTACTCATGCCTTTTAATAGCCTCCTACGTCAATTCTCTCATAAATAAACGAGCTGATGACCGCCCACCGGACTGAATGGAAGCTCAAGAAGCTTCTCCAGCCAAGCCGAGCCGTAACGGTTCCAATACCCTGCCATATTGATCACTCTCTCCTGCGGTTTGCCGCTCGGCCATAATGAGAGTGCAATGCGGTCAAGCTGGCGTATAGATGCATCATATTGCTTATTAAACGCATCTTTCGTCTTGGCTTCCAAATATTCGATCTGTTCAACGATCTTCTGGCGATTGGTTTCCCCGAGCTTCAGAAGTCCCGGCTGAACCGAACCGGCAAGCTCCAGCAGCGGCCCATACATGGTAATGAACGACTGTTTCACTTCATGGAACTTCTCTTCAATGGACAGCTGATCCTGTTCGCCCAGCCATTGCTGCTTGCGGGCTTCGAATCGTTTGGCCACGTCTTCAAAAGACAGCTCATACTTCATCATATGCTTTGCGATCGTTCCTTCTACCAGCGTGAAGGACATCCGCGGCACAATTATCGGCATTTCCATTCCCAGCTTACGGAAAGCTTCGCCGGTTAATGCCCAATATGCAATTTCACCCGGGCCAAGAACCGTACCAAGTACAGGGAACAGATAGTCCTGCATAATCGGTCTTGTCAATACGTTATTGCTAAGCTGTGAAGGCTGCTCTTCCGTAAGCTGAAGGAGCTGATCCTTCGACCAGAAGGCTGTTCCTTTCCGGTCCTGGAACTGTCCGTCACGCTTGTGAAGCAGCGTTCTCTCATCCCCGTTTGCCTGATTAAAGACAAACAGGTTCGCGCTGCCTTCCACAACATCCGCTTGCAGCTGATAGCCAAATGATTTCACTTTCTCCGCAGCCGATTTATAAGCTTGCTCCAGCTCATCGTTTTGCTCAATCATCCGGCGGAACATCGGCGCTTCAATCTTGCGAAGCTTAGGATCGTCCGCATCCAGCAGCACTAAACCTTCCTTGCCGAACAAAAAGGCCAAAATTCCCGCAAACATATCCGATAACGAACGGGACTGTTCCGTAATTTGCTTCAGCTGCTCAAGCAGACCAGGCTTGAAGTCAGAATGCGGAAGCGTCTGCTCCAGTTCTTCCAGCAGCGTGTTCCAGCCGTCCGCCTCAATCTGAGTACGGCTGACCGAGGTTCGCGGACCTTCCGGACGCTGCAGCGTCAGCTTGCGAAGCTCCTGTTCCGCATTCAGTACATACGTATGATTGGCCTCATCCCAATCATGATCTTCTCCTGCAATCCAGAAAACCGGCACAACCTTGCGGCCAAGCTTTTCTGTCGCCCATTTGGCGCCGCTGACAACAGAGACCGCTTTATGTATCACAAGCAGCGCTCCTGACCACAATCCGGCTTGCTGTCCGCCAATAATAACCGGGGCGCCTTCTGCAATGGCGCGGATAGATGCATCTACCTCAGGTGTCGTATTCGGGCTGTTATATTGGCGCAGAACTTCAGCTACTTCCGCTGCATTCGCCCTGCTGCCGGCAAGCTCTTCCAGCCGCTGCATGCGGGTTGTCCAATCCTGCTCCTGCCCGGCATGATAGCCGTACAGCACATCCAGATTCGCGTCCTTCCGATGTATATAAGCCTCTGTTAAAGGCTGGGCGCTTGGCAAGTCATATTGTTCCGTATTCATAGCGCAACCAGTTCCTCCTAAATCAATCATATATTTTTAATAACTGTAATCAATCAAGCAACACTTTGATTGTACACAAAGGATAAGCCGCACGTCAAAAGAAAAAGACCCGCAACTTATTAGTTGCAGGTCTTTATTAAACTATGCAGAGAAAATTTTTTGTCCGATTGCAATAAACATCAGAAGCAGATAGGCCATGCTCATCGTAAAAAATCCAAGTCTCCACACAGCCCGGAACACCCGTTTGACATTTACGCTCCCGCGCTTGCGGAACTGCATGTTGCCCAGCAAACCGCCTCCAAGCAGCATAAAAAGAATAATGGCGTACAGCCCGAAGGAGCTGTTAAACAAGGAGTCGAACAATACAGCGACACATCCGATCAGAAGTGCCGTTGTAGCATCCATCGCCAGCTGAAACGCTTTCTTCCTATCGTCCGAAAACATGCCATACCCGAAATAAACAAGAAGAAATGGAATGACAGGTATTACAGCCAAATAGGCATAGACGTATTTAATGCTGTCCCATATAAAGCCCATGTCATCCGCACCTTTCCTTATCACTTAATGAAGCTGCTTCACTAGTGCTGTAACGGCATCATTCAATGGGGAAGGCATCCCGCTTTGTCTTGCAAGCGCCGATACCCCGCCGTTAATCCAATCAATTTCCGTCTCGCGTCCGGCTCTTACGTCACTCAGCATAGAGGATACATTGGTTGCTGTAGCCTCACAAACCTGAAGCACGCGCTGCCAGCCATCATCCTCAGGCTTCTTGCCGTCTGCCGCAAGAACAGATACTGTTTCTTCGTATAAAGACCGCATCAGCTTCAGCCGCGACGGATGCCGGGGCAGCTCTCCGTTCGTCGTATCATAAATAGCTGTAAGCGGATTGATAACTGCATTAATAAGCAGCTTTTGGTAAATCCGGCCCTTCATCTCATTCGACAACTGGACGCTGAATCCTGCCGATTGAAGCATATTTAACAACAAATTTTGGAGATTTTCGTCCTTTTTGTCCTCATTTAACGGTCCAAACCATAATTGCCCTTCACCTGTGTGCCGGACGCTGCGCACATCCAGCCGTCTGGCTCCAATGGAGGTGACACCCGTATACAAAGCAGCTTCTGGCAGGAAGTCGACCAGCTTGTCCATATGCCCAATTCCGTTCTGAAGGCAGAGTACCGCGGTATGCCGGTGACTAAGAAGCTGTATCTGACGAAGAAGTGAAACATCAATATGAGTTTGCTTCACCGTAAGGATGATCCAGGATGGGGAATCATCTTTGCCGCTTTGCTTCGCTAGGCTTGCAAGAGTATAGCTTAACACCGGGATATCGCAAGCTTCACCGTTAAGATCCTCCAGCCTGATCCCTTCCGTCCGAAGCTGCTCCGCCTGTTTGTCCGTTCTTGTCCAGACCGTAACCTCCTGCCCCGCCTGTGCAAGCCGGCCGGCATGCAGCAGCCCGATTGCACCGCCGCCAACTATATGTATCTTCAAATCCTGATCCTCCTAAAATGAATTATCACCACTATGGCTCCTTATAGAGCCATGGTGATGATTCATTACTTCGTAAGCATCAACTAAAATGAATTATCACCACTATGGCTCTTTATAGAGCCATGGTGATGAATCATTACTTCGTAAGCATCAACTAAAATGAATTATCACCACTATGGCTCCTATAGAGCCATGGTGATGATTCATTACTTCGTAAGCATCAACCTAAATGAATTATCACCACAATGGTTCTTTATAGAGGCCATGGTGATGATTCATTACTTCGTAAGCATTTACCAAAAAGGAATGCCACTAATAAGGCCATATCCAGGCCTTGGTGTTGAGCATAAAAAAAGTATGCTCGTATATATAGCATACCTGTTTCCGTATATCCCGCAAGGGCTCCAAGGGTTATAAAATGCGAACACCCCGCCGTTATTATCCCGGCGGGGCATCTACTTACTCAATGCGTTCCAAGTTCCCGTTCGCATCCATTTTAAACCGAGGCTTTGCTTCCTCTTCATGCGTTAACACCGCCAGCCGGCGTGCCCGGTCCATAATTTGAATCAATGTTTTATAATCATCATTGACGGCCCGGTAATCAGTCTGAACATTGTTTACCTCTTTAGACAATCTCTCATTCTCATCACGCAATCGCTCAATCTCATCATCTTTTTCCTTCAGTTCTTTCTCGAAAGACTTGATTTGACGGCTTACGTCTTGATAAGTGGTCTTGAATTGTCTAAGAAAACGAATAATGGAATCAACGGATAAACCTTCTTCCGTGGTTACCGCATTAGCACTAAATGCTCTTTCTTCTGCATCAAAAACGGCAATAGAAGAGACATGAGGGGTAGCGACAATCGCCTGTTTTTTCAAATAGTTGCGCTTCTGGCGCTGTTGTTTGGCAATTTGAATCGCTTCTTCATAACGTTTGCGGACACAACTGTTCCAGCGGAATCCGCAAGCTGCAGACGTCCGTCCAATACGTTCCCCCACCTCTTCGAATGCCGCAAGCTGGGTACTTCCTTCGCGAATATGGCGTAGTGTAACTTCGGCGAGTATTAGATCGTCGTCGGGACTCCACGCATCTTGTCTGACTGCTGTCATGCGACCAAAACCTCCTTACGTAAAGGCGCTTACTTTATCTCTATGCCCTTGGTAGAGTTCATAGAATCTATTGGATACTAATTTGTATAACCAAATTTCAAAAAGCTCATACATAATTTTCGGATTAACGCGCAAACTGATGTCATAACCTTTCCAATTTACACAAAATAGTTGAATTTGTTCGTACTTGCTTGTTTACACTGCCAAATTCAACCGTTATAATGTACAATAGAAATTCGGGTAAGAACGAAGGGGGGATGTTTTCATGGCACGCATGTATCGGGTACTCGGTTTTTGGACGCTTGTGATCGGCTTGATGGCTTTCGCAGGTCACATGACTGAATTCGCACTTCTGTTTTTTGCACAAGCGATCGCTTTCGTTTTCCTGGGTTATCTTAAATTTAGCGAGCGAACATACATACTCATGTTCTGGGGTTATATGGTCATTTCGTTTGCAGGCTTTACTTATTGGACGGTATTTAAAATGGGCAATCCATTCTAAAGTATGCGAACGGCAAAAGGTGCAGCTCCGAGGAGCTGCACCTTTTTTAATGTATTTGCTTATTCATCGCTTATCCAGGATCAGAACCTTAAAGGTTTCGCTCATGCTGTCGCTCAGCAGAAGCTGGCGGACTGCACGGTTCATTCTTGCCTTTGGCCCAAACGGGTCTGCCTCCGTATGATTCTGAAGGAGCTCAAAGGCACCGTAGTCGACGAGAAATTGCTTTTGGGTCCCGTAGTAAACGATCTCCCAGCCTGCAGCCTGCGCCGCGTGCCGTATTGAGGTAAACGGCACATGAGCGGTCATATCCTGCTCTCCGATCCGAAGGTATGGCTCATCGGACGCGGAATGATCCGAATAACAAAGCAATGTCCCCTTCATCCGGTGCTCTGCTGTATACTCCTCGGCTTCATGTCCGTAATCGATGATAATGACACGACCTGAACCCATCACCTCACGAAGACTTCCCAGCCATTCTTCCGCTTCGATATTAATCTCCGTTTGCTGCCCTTCCGTCAGCCGGATGCCGTCCCTTTGCAGGGCCGCAGCAATACGTTCATCGGATAGCGGCATATGCACTTCAAAAAAGCCTTCTTCTGCATTACCCGCAACGCCAAGCTCAACGAGTTCCCCCCTCTCTGCCGTTATGCGATGTACGGGGAATGCATCCAGCAGTTCATTCGCAAGCACAACCGTGGGCAGCTCCCGCCAAAACCCGCCTGTTTGCATGGCCTCATCGGAAGAAAGGAACAACGGTGATAAGAAACGGTATGGAGACAAAGCCAGCTTGGCCTCATCCAAATGGCCGGGATGATCATCGATTAAAACGGGCCTGAATGAAGAATCAGAAGAATGGTCCAATTTTGCTTTCACGGCTTCCTGAATTTGCATTGTCAGTCGCCCTGTGCCCGCTCCCCATTCCACCAGCTGCATCTCCCTGCCTGCCGCATATGTAAGCAAATAATTCGCCAAACAATAGGCGAGCACCGTGCCTACGGCGGAGCTTGTATAGAAATCTCCCTTCCTGCCTATCCGAACCGGACCAGACCGGTAGTAACCGTCTTGCCTGTCATATAAGCACAAGCTCATATATTGTTTAAACGTCATGCATCGGACACGCTCCGTTGAGCGTGCTGCACCGGGATGCCAGCCCTCGGCAGGCATCCCGGCAATCTCATCCGAAATACGGTCAATTAACGTTTTTTTGCCTATTTTCACCTGTTCAACTCCCGGCGATAAGATATAATAAATGGAACCGTCGCATACACATACAATGATTGCTGTACAGGCCTGGCAACGTGAGAAAGGAGGCGGCTGGTGGCATTCCATCGCGTTTATGTTCGAGGCAGATTGCTCTTTATCCTTCTTATCATTTTAATGCTTGCCGTATGCAAACTTCCCGTTCTGGCCGAGCCTCAGTTGACGGAGGACGAGCAGGTCAATCAGATTCTGGAGAAAAGCTTATCCATCGTTGAGATCGATAAAGAAATTGCCCGTATACAGACTGAAAAACAAAAAGTTATGGATGAGATGTCGGTCACCGACAAAAATATTGTGCAGCGTGAACAGGACATTAAAGAAAAGCGCGAAGAAGCCGGCAAGGTGCTGCGCGCTTATTATATGGGGGAACGGGAAATATTGCTGCGTGCCATTCTTTCCTTTAACTCCTTGCACGAGCTGTTCGCCATGCTGGACTACGTCGATATCATTTTCACAAAGGACCGGAACACACTTGATTCCTACACGAACGAATATATGAGTTTGAAAGAAGAATACACCAAGCTCGGCAGCAGAAAAACAGAGCTCGAAGAAATTGAAAACCGGCTTCAAACGCAGCGTAACCGTGTCGCTCAGCTGGAACAGCAGATCGACGGTGAGCTCGCCGGACGTTCCGATGCGGATCGGCTTCGCTTGCTTATGGAAGAGCTGACGAATTATTGGGAATCAGCGGGCCTACAGGAAGTGGAATTGTATTTCGGCGCTATATCCAAGGCGATGAATAAGCTACCGAATTGGCTCGAGGATAACAAGCAATATCTTGAAATTAATGGATTTAACTACACGATTCGCATTCCTGAAGATGCACTTAACACTTTCCTTAGAGAACAGGATAAACGATTTAACGACTTCTCCTTCCGGTTTGAAGACGGCAAAGTAACCGCCTCCGGCAAGCATGACAACATTGATATTGCTGTAACCGGCCATTATACCGTAGAAGAGGAGCCTAAGAACGGCATCGTATTCCATGTCGATGAGCTGTTGTTTAACGGTTTTGCACTGCCGGATACGACACGAAAAACACTTGAAGAGAAATTTGATCTCGGTTTTTATCCGGGTGATTTGATTACTTTCATACAAGCCAAATCAGTTGAGATGAAAGACAAAGAACTTATTGTTAATTTGAAGATGAAGCTGTGACGGAACCGATAAAGGAAGTAATGTCAGTAGCTCCGGTCACATAGAGCTTCCATAAAGCTTGCCAGCGAGCCCACTCTTTATGCCAGCTGGGAGCAGGAGGCTCGCTGATTGGTTCTTCATTAAGCAAAGGCAACCACCACGAAGGCGGATATTGGGACGTTGTGCCCGAATATCCGCTTATTTCGTATACAGAATTTTTGGCAGGCAATTTGCCGAAGCGTACGTAATTACGTTCCTGCTCGGTGACACTTGTCATCTCCTTGATCCAGGTGAATGCAGCCTCTATTTTGTCTGAATTAGCAGAGACTACAAAACTCCGGCTTCCAAGCCACAGGTTACGGATCTTGCTCTTATCAATTTCCAGCTTGTCCTGCTCAGTTCTCGACAGTCCTTTATACAGTGACCATGGAATAACCGATGCAAGCAGCCGCTGATTATCCATTTCCGTCCCGAGTAAAAGGGTATTAAGCGATGCTGAGGGAATCGTCAAAGAAGCCGTCTCTTTCAGACGGTTAGCCGACTCTTCGTTTAATAACAAGTACCCGGCCCCGCGCTTCTCCGCACTGCTCCATGCATCCAGCCAAGCGGCAGTCCCGCTGAAATCGGCAGGCAAATAAAGCAATGACTCCGATGCTTTGCCGGAAGCCGTTAAATGGCTGGCCAATTCGCTAAAGCTTGCCCAGTCTTTTGGCGGCTCGTTCAAATTCTGATCAGCTAACATCGCTTTATTCCATACAAGAACAGAGGGATCTGCATCATAGGGAATCCCCCACAGATAACTGTTCCACTTTAGCGGCGCCAGAAGCTTCGCCGGCTGATCGGAAACGGTATTTGCCGTATTGACGCTGTCAACAGGCTCAAGCAGGCCCATCACCGCAAATTCCGTTACCCAGCCGCTGTCCATCAGCATAATATCAGAGGAAGAGCCCAACATGAGGTCTTGTTTCCATGCCGTATAAGCTTCTTCCTTAGATTCAACATTTTGCAGCTGAACATGGATATTCGGATACCTCATGCGAAAGCGTTCGCTCGCTTCTTCTAAATAAGCAAATTCCTCAGGTGCCATGGAAACGGTTACAACAATTGATTCCGCCGGCTCTTCATCGAGATCGCCCACCACAGGTCCTGCATTCGCATCATGGGAGCTGCTGCCGGTTGAAGCCGGTTTATGTGGATCCAGATTCGGAATAAGCAAAATAACGGACAACAGCACCGCTCCTGCAAAGATCATAACAGATCTCCTCGTAGCCACACACTTCTCCCTTTCCGGTGTAACATTATGCCCCCGATGTCTACTCTATTAAACCTATCATAGCAATAAAATGTAGAGTTGTCCAAACATGTCTGTTCTTTTTGAACTAGGACGTTGTACCCCACCATACCATTAGGTTAATTCGCAAACTTCGTAATTCAAATGTTCTTCCGATCGCCATTGCTCATGGATTCCTTCGATTATAGTTCAAACAGTGCAGGAATCCATTCACGTCCATTAACCTTTGCCTATAAACCGAAAGCAGCGGTGCTGGGATTTCCCCGCACCGCTGCTTTGATTAAAGACTATAACAAATCGGCTGCCAGCTGGGCGAGCTTGGAGCGTTCGCCTTTTTCGAGAGTAATATGTCCGCTGATTCCTTCGCTTTTGAAATGTTCTACGATATGCGTGAGCCCGTTGCTGACGGCATCGAGATAAGGATGGTCAATTTGCTCCGGGTCGCCCATAAGAACGATTTTACTGCCCTCACCGACACGGGAGACAATCGTTTTGACTTCATGCTTCGTTAAGTTTTGCGCTTCATCAATAATGATGAACTGCCCCGGAATCGAGCGGCCGCGGATATAGGTAAGTGCCTCCACCTGAATGCTGCCCAGGCCCATCAATATTTTATCAATGTCACCGGATTTCTTCGTATCGAACAAATACTCCAGGTTATCATAGATCGGCTGCATCCAAGGGCGCAGCTTCTCTTCCTTCTCGCCCGGCAGGTAACCGATATCCTTGCCCATCGGGACAACCGGGCGGGCAATGAGGAGCTTTTTGTATTTATGCTCATCCTCTACCTTCAAGAGGCCTGCAGCAAGCGCGAGCAGCGTCTTGCCTGTACCTGCTTTGCCGGTTAGCGTGACAAGCGGGATTTCGTCGTTGAGCAGCAGCTCAAGAGCCATGCGCTGCTGGGCATTCCGGGCTGTTATTCCCCATATCGGGTCGTTGCTTAAGAACAACGGCTCTAGGCGTATGCCATCCTGACTGACTTTCAGCAGGGCTGATTTGGAGGTCCCCATCTCATCCCGCAAGATGACAAATTCATTTGGCTTCAGCCTGGCTATATTCTGTAAGCTTTTGACCGTCAGGAACCGGTACGAATAAAATTCATCGATCACAGACGGATGGACAAACAACGTTTCATAGCCGGCATAGAAATCAGTCGTGGACACGGTCTGGTCGGACAAATAGTCCTGGGCTTTGAGGCCCAGCACATCCGCTTTAATCCGGACAAGCACGTCTTTGCTTACAAGAACAACAGTGCTTGCCTGTTCTTTCTCCAGCTGTTCCAAATGATAGTTGAGCGCGACAGCAAGAATCCGGTTATCATTGGACATTTCTCCGAACATCTCTTGTACGCGCATAAAGCTCCGATGATTAAGCTCCACTTTTAACAGTCCACCGTTAGGAAGGATAATGCCCTCGTGAAGATGCCCATCCACCCGCATACCATCGAGCAACCGGGATATGGAACGCGCATTACGCCCTAGTTCGTCTGCCAGCCTCTTCTTGGAGTCGATTTCTTCCAACACCACCGCGGGAATGATGACTTCGTTATCCTCGAAGGCAAAGAGTGATTGCGGATCATGAAGCAGCACATTAGTGTCGAGCACGAATATTTTTTTCATGAAAACCCTCCCGGCGTCGGTCATTCAATAGATAGGCATACATAGCCATACTTGGCTGCGGGTACACTAAAGTTGATTAGACGATGTGCAACAAGATAAAAGAGGTGGAACCAACATGTACCGGAAACTTATTGCGGCGATTGCTATTGCGGCAATTACGGCTGGCTGCGGCACCGTCGCTCGAAACGAAACATCACCCTCTCCTCAAAATAATGGCTCTGTTCGCGCACAGCAGACAAGTCCTCAGAAGAAACAAATTGCAAATCCTGAGCAGGTGTCCAAGCATCTCGAACAGTTGGCCATGGGCATCAAAGGTGTTACGAATGCGCACTGTGTAGTGCTCGGCAACACCGCCGTCGTTGGGATCGATGTCGACAGCAAGCTTGATCGCTCCAGAGTAGGCACTATCAAATATTCCGTCGCCGAAGCTTTTCATAAAGACCCCTACGGTATTGATGCTATCGTAACAGCCGATATGGATTTATCACAGAGGCTGAACGAAATTGGAGCAGATATCCGCCGCGGCAGGCCCGTCACCGGCTTTGCGGAAGAGATGGCCGACATCATCGGCCGCATCGTTCCTCAGATCCCCCGTGAAGTTATGCCGCAGGATCCGGAAGTACAACAGCGCGCCAACAATTTACACAAACTTCACTAGCTTGTATACCGCGGCAAAAGACACAAAAAGCCTAGTGATTAACTCACTAGGCTTTCCTTACGACAGTCTGTCCTTGTAGACAAGCCTGTCATCAGTTTATTTAGTTCTGTCCGGATACATGCCGAGATTGGCACACAGGTGCAGTCGTCAGCCGCCAAGCTCAAGAAACTTCTTAAGCTCGCATCACCGCTTCTTCTTATAAGTGTGAATGTCGCGGTTACGGCTTTGGGCATCCGCATGACCTCCTTCGGAAGGTATCATATCCGTACACCTATTATAGCGGTAAACGATTCGTCAGTCTATGGTTATTCAGCCATTTTCGCTTGCAATGCTGCCCGAGCTTCACTCAGCTTGGCCTCATCGAGGTAAACATATGGACTTTTCCATACGCCTTCAAGCGGAATGAACTGAACATCCGTACTGCTGATGCCGAAATACGTCTTCATCAGGTTCTGGATTTCCTTCGGCGGCATATCGATTTCCATATTGTCGCCAACAGCGTCAATAACTTCGCCCATCTTTGCAATTCCGTTCAGCGACTTCATCTTGTCAACAATTTTGGCCACAACTTCGCTTTCACGCTTGTTGCGGTCAAAGTCACTGGACATGTTCCTGCCGTCATTTGATTTCCGGTAACGGACAAAGTCCAGCGCTTGGTCACCATTAAGCTTCTGGAAACCTTTTTTCAGATCGATATTGGTGCCGTCATAACTATCGACATATTTCATGTCCATATCGACATCAACCTCAATACCGCCCAGCGCGTCTACGACGTCCTCGAAGCCTTTGAAGTTAACCACTGCCGTATATTTCAGATCAACGCCAAAGTATTTGCCGAGCATATCTCTAATTGCCCGTTTCGCATCTTCCTCGGCAGCTTCCTTATCCATCCCTTTATCCGAACGGGCTTGACTGAAGAAAGTTGCGTAATTGGCATTGGCTTTCCGCTCGCCATAACCTTCCAGCTGCAGCAAGGTGTCACGGGGGATCGAAATAACGGTCGCCGACTTGCTGTTTGGATTAAACACCGCAACCATCATGACGTCGGTATTCATACCGCCGCCTTTTGCCCTCGTATCAAGACCAAGCAACACCATGCCAACCGCTTTCTTCTTCACTGACTCTGCCGTTGGAATTTTGACGTCATTATTCGATACGGTACTACTCTCGTTAATCGCTTTGTTCGCCTTGGTAGCCAAAAAACCGACGTATGCTGCGATTAACAATGTAACAGCTAATAATAGCAGCAAAACGACTTTCAACAACACGCGTCTCTTCTTTGGTGGCTTTGGTGGCTTAGGCGATCTTGGAGCGGTCTTGGCGTTGGCTCCCCGAGGTGGCAGTGCAGCCGAGCCTTGCGTCATAAGATCATCACCTTCATGTCAGTTATATTTCGGATTTGATCGTATATCAACGAGAAGCTGCTCGGCAGCTTCCCGCGGATACATTTGCAGCTTCATGCTTCCGTTACGTTCATACTTGACATGAACCATCGTCGCATCGGTTGCCGAAATATGCGGACTGGCAACCCCGTGATCTTCCGACAAAATCTGCAAAAAGAAGTCACGGGTATCCAATGCCGCCCGATCATTCGGCCGGTCTTCGGCTACGATATGAATCTGCAGCCAGTTGAACAAGGCGTCATCAAACGTCATTTGCCCGAATCAGCTTCCTTTACGGCGCCGCTCTCGGCCCGGTTAGTTTTCCATTTGTCATAGAGCTGCCGGCCGCGAAGCATAAGCATCATCAGCACGGCGATTCCCATACATTGTACGATGGGAAGCTTGTCGACCTGCAGAATCATCAGCACAAAAGAGCCAAAGGCCATCAGGATGTAGACAAGCACTTCTTTCAAAATCGGAAGCTTCTGATTGTTCGCCCTGAACACTTTGTTGAAGATATAAATCGTAAATCCAAGAATAAGCAAATACGAAACGGCGTGATGGTCGCTCAACCATTGCTGCATGCCGTGACCCCCTTATGCCTGCCAGGTGTTTATACGCCTGCTTGCGCAGTTTTGCGATGCTTCTCAGCACGCTCGCGCTCGCTCTTGTTCAAGATTTTTTTACGAAGACGAATCGACTTCGGTGTAATTTCACAATACTCATCATCATTCAAATACTCAAGCGCTTGTTCAAGGGAGAACAGACGTGGAGTTTTGAGTTTAACCGTATCGTCTTTACCAGCAGAACGAACGTTAGTCAGCGCCTTCTCTTTACAGATGTTGACGATGATATCGTTATCGCGCGTATGCTCGCCAACGATCATGCCTTCATAGATTTCAGTACCCGGCTCAACGAATTGAATACCGCGGTCCTCTACGCCCAGCATGCCGTAGAATGTGGAGGTTCCTGTTTCGCTCGATACGAGTACACCTTGGTGACGTCCGCCAACACCGGCTGCAAGTGGACCATAGCTGTCGAAAGCATGGTTCATAATGCCATAGCCGCGTGTCAAAGTCAGGAACGAAGTACGGTAGCCGATCAAACCGCGTGCAGGGATAATGAACTCCAGACGAACTTGGCCGTTGCCGTTGTTGATCATGTTGACCATTTCCGCTTTGCGTGTTCCAAGACTTTCCATAACAGCGCCCATGCTGTCTTCTGGAACGTCAATCAGAAGGCGTTCGTACGGCTCGGATTTCACGCCGTCAACTTCTTTGATGATAACTTCCGGTTTGGAAACCTGAATTTCGAATCCTTCGCGACGCATGTTCTCGATCAGAATGCCAAGGTGAAGCTCACCGCGTCCGGATACGATAAAAGCGTCAGGGCTGTCTGTTTCATCAACGCGAAGCGCTACGTCCGTTTCAAGCTCTTTGAACAAACGCTCACGAATTTTACGGGATGTTACCCATTTGCCTTCACGGCCCGCAAACGGGCTGTTGTTGACGAGGAACGTCATTTGCAAAGTTGGCTCGTCGATCTTCAGAACTGGCAATGCTTCTGGTCTCGCCGGATCAGCAATTGTCTCACCGATGTTAATGTCTTTAATACCTGCGATAGCAACGATGTCACCAGCGCCTGCTTCTTCGATCTCAATACGCTTCAGACCTTGGAAACCAAACAATTTCTCGATGCGGGCTTGCTTCACAGCGCCCTCGCGATTAATGACAGCTACCGTTTGACCTTGGCGTACGATACCACGGTTAACGCGGCCTACCGCGATACGGCCAAGGTATTCATTGTAATCAAGCAAAGTAACCAGGAATTGCAGCGGCTCATCAACCGTTTCCGTAGGATGCGGGATATGGCTTACAATTGTTTCGTACAAAGCTTGCATGTTGTCTTCTTGTTTCTCAGGCTCGGACTCAAGGCTCGATGTTCCCATCAAAGCGGAAGCATAAACAACCGGGAACTCCAGTTGGTCATCATTTGCGCCAAGCTCGATGAACAGGTCAAGCACTTCATCAATAACTTCTGTTGGGCGGGCATTCGGACGGTCAATTTTATTAACGACAACAATTGGAGTAAGGTTGCTTTCCAATGCTTTCCGAAGTACGAATTTTGTTTGCGGCATGCAGCCTTCGAACGCGTCAACAACGAGCAGTACGCCGTCAACCATTTTCATAATCCGTTCTACTTCACCGCCAAAGTCCGCGTGTCCAGGTGTATCGACGATATTAATAAGGTAGTCTTTATACGTAATCGCCGTATTTTTCGCCAGGATGGTAATACCGCGTTCGCGTTCCAGGTCATTAGAATCCATTGCGCGCTCCTGTACAGCTTCGTGCTCTCTGAATGTGCCTGATTGCTGCAGCAGCTTATCAACCAAAGTTGTTTTGCCGTGGTCAACGTGGGCGATAATCGCAATATTCCGGATGTTTTCTCTTGCTTGCATAACTAATAATCCACTCCATTTTCTCTAATTTACTTTCTTCACAACACTTACCAACGACGCGATCGGTTCGTGATTACCATCCAGCCGCCGGCAACCATCAACACGAGCGCAACAATATAGATCCCCCAGCTCCATAACAAGACGAGCAGCAGAAAAACAGCCGATGCTATAGCCAGTGCTATAGACGCTGTAAGCGCAACACGCGGGCGGGACGTGCCAAACAAATAATATTCGTAAAAGCCGACAGCTGCGCCAAGCAGAAACAGCGGCCACAAATATTTCAGTGCATCCCATCCAAAAATGTTACAAACCATAAACAGCAGTGCAGACACGGTTAGTATTCCACCGGGAACAAGAACTGCCGCGGGAAGAAGCCTGCCGAAATAAAACACATGCAGCAAAATTCCCGGAATGAGGACGAGCAGCGGCCAGAAAATAGCCCCCAAAAAGCTGAATACACCAAGTTTGCCCAGTAAAATAACGACCCCGACTAGTAACACAATAATTCCAGCGGAATATTTGTTATTAGGCATTTGCGTTCCGCTCCTTACAACGTCTACCCCCATACAGACGTACGACGCCAGTTTTTATCTATCATAGTTTAAAGGAACTGCGATGAAAATACCAGCGGGAACAGAAGGAACATTGCAAAAAAATACCGTTCACCTGTGAACGGCTTGTGAAAATAGATTAAGTTCTTCGTTTTAATAAGCCTAAAATGACGACAAACGGTATACATAAAAGCGGAATCGCCTCCGCAGCTGTCCTTGATCCGTTGAACAATACAGCATCCATTCCGGGATCGTGAACAAGCATGCCGCCCGCTGCATAACCAAGCAAACCGGCCCCGATATAAACAAGCGGAGGAAATTTATGCAATAATTTGCCAAGAATCTGGCTCCCCCAAATGATCATTGGAATGCTTAAAGCGATCCCGAGCAAAATAAGCACCGTATCCCCGTCAGCTACCGCAGCAATTGCCAATACATTATCCAGGCTCATGATGAAATCCGCTGCAACAATCGTACGAATCGCCTGGGACAAGGATTTGGATTTCTTGCCGGGCATTTGCAAATCCCCTTCGCCTTCCTGTCCGGCATCCGCAAGGAGCTTCACTGCAATATACAGCAGTAATATTGAACCTATGGCTTGCAGATAAGGAATCTGAAGCAGGGAAATAGCGGCGAGCGTGAGCAGGCACCGCAGCCCGACTGCAGCAAGAGCCCCCCACCAGACCGCCCGCTTGCGCTCCTTGGGCGGAAGCTGCTGGCTGGCCATAGCAATCACAACGGCATTATCACCGCTTAACAACACGTTAATCAGTACAATCTGAAGAAAAGTTAGCATACTATCCAATTCGCGTTCGCCTCCTCTCTTACCAGCTGTATGAGAGAAGGACAAGTAATATGTAAGGATGTCCTAAAAAAAAATGAATCCATCCCCGTCCTTCTTACGTAGATAAATGAATGCTTCTAGACTAAAGTGGAATTGTAAGAAGGGAGGGTCATGATTAGTGGATTTATTTACAGCAGATTTTTGGCTTGCATTGCTCAATATTGTTTTTATCGATCTCATACTGGCAGGTGACAACGCAATTGTCATTGGCATGGCCGCTCGTAATTTACCGTTACATCAGCAGAAGAAAGCCGTTCTCTGGGGTACGGCCGGCGCGATTGGCATCCGGATCATTGCTACCGTCGTAGTGGTGAAGCTGCTCGATTTGCCTTGGCTTCATCTGGCTGGCGGTATCCTGCTTCTGTGGATTGCATATAAACTGCTTGTCCAGGAAGATGATAAGCATGACGTTAAAGCGGGCAACACGCTCTGGCAGTCGATTCAAACGATCATTATCGCCGATGCGGCAATGGGGATCGACAACGTTATCGCCGTAGCAGGTGCCTCGCACGGAAACACGCTGCTTGTTATCCTGGGGCTTCTGATCAGTGTTCCGGTTATCGTTTGGGGCTCGACGCTCTTCATTAAGCTGATCAACAAATTTACATGGATCGTTTATATTGGTTCCGGTGTTCTTGGTTACACAGCCGCCAAGATGATCACCCATGAAAAAGCGTTCAAGGAGTTTTTCGAGGAAAGTCCCGTCATTTATTGGTCGTTCGTGGTTCTCATCATTGTACTTATTATCGCAGCGGGTCTTTATACAAATAAACGCAGGAATCAAGCCGTACAAGAAAAAAGCAGAGAAGCCCATTAAGGGTTCTCTGCTTTTATTATGTTTAGAACCAACGGTCTTCCCCTGCTGTCTCCTCCGAAGCTTGTACATCCGGTGTAAGCTCCATTACCTCTGTTCGTTCTACAGCCTCACGCAAAAGCTGCTCAAGTTCCGAAATATAAGATTCCGCACGCTCCACGACGTTCAGGTTCGGATTCGTGCTTGGCGATTTCGGCAGGAACAGCGTACAGCAATCCTCATAGGGGAGAATGGATGTCGCAAACGTCCCGATCCGCTCCGCTTCGTCAATAATTTCCTGTTTGTCCATCATTAGCAAAGGCTTTAGCATCGGCAGTACTGTCGCTCTGCCGATTACGTTCATGCTAGACAACGTCTGGCTGGCAACCTGCCCAAGGCTTTCACCCGTTACGATACCGCCTGCCCCATTCCTATTTGCAAGCTCTTCGGTGATCCGGAGCATGGCACGGCGCATCAGCGTTATCATCAGATTGTCCTGCTTTGCCTGTACGAGTCTTGTCTGAATCTCGGTAAAAGGCACCAGATGTAGCTTCAGCGGCGCTCCTGCATAATAAGACAGCCTTCTGGCGAGATCAATGACTTTTTCCTTCGCCTTGTCACTGGTGAACGGATAGCTGTGGAAATGGACAGCCTCGAGCTCCAGCCCTTTCCGCATCGCCATCCACCCTGCTACCGGGCTGTCGATTCCGCCTGACAGGAGAAGCATGGCTTTGCCGTTAGAGCCAAACGGGAACCCCCCAGCCCCCTTGATCACCGTGTTATAAATATAGGTCGCCTCTTCCTGGATATCGACACGCAAATCCACGACCGGATTCCGTACGTCCACTTTCAATTCCGCTATGGCGCGCAGCACATGCGAACCAACCAGGTGATTCATTTCCTGAGAAGTATGCGGGAACGGCTTCCAGGCGCGTTTGGCACTGACCTTAAAGGTCGCCGGTGTCTGCTCCAGTCCTTGCATCAATTGCAGGGCCGCTGCTTGAATGTCCTCCAGCTTGTTCTCCACCCCGATAACCGGACTGAAGGAAATAATGCCAAAAACATCTTTCAGGCGCTCTGCAATCGGTTCAAAGGACTCTCCGTTTAAGCTAATGGTCATCCGGCCAAATGTCTTGACATAGGTCAGAGTAGGAAAGCTTTGCAATGCCAGCTTAATTTGCTGCAGCATGCGCTTCTCGAATTGATTGCGGTTGCGTCCCTTCATGACAAGATCGCCATACCGGACAATAATTTTATCGTAAATCACGTTAAGATTTGCTCCTTTCAAGCGGCTTAAGCTGTGCAACCGTGCGGCTCAGCATGTCGACGAGCGTGTCAATATCCTGCTCGTCATGCTCATCCCCAAAGCTGATGCGGATGCCTCCGGCAGCATGCTCCGAAGACGCTCCCATTGCCATCAGTATCCGGCTTGGTTTATTATCCTTCGACGAGCAAGCCGATTTGGTCGACACGATGGCGCCATGCTGTTCCAGCATATGGACAATGACTTCGGGCTTCATGCCCGGATAGGAAAAATGCACAATATGCGGCGCCATCAGGGCAGCATCCGCGCATCCGTTCAATTTCAGCTCCGGAATCCCGGCTGCCTGCCGGATCAGCCGGTCCCGAAGGGCATACATGCGTTCGCGGTTCCGCTCTTCTGCCTGCATGCTCATGCGCAGCGCCTTAGCGGAGGCCACGATCCCCGGCACGTTCTGCGTGCCTGCCCGCATGCCACGTTCCTGCGAACCTCCGGTTTGGAGCGGCTGCAGCTGCAGCGTTTCGCGGATATAGAGGAATCCGACACCTTTTGGCCCGCGAAGCTTATGGGCAGAGCCGCTGAGCAGATCTATGCCCCACTCCTTCAGCCTGACCGGAAGCTTGCTTATACTTTGCACCGCATCGACATGGAACAAGATGCGCGGGTAAACAGACAGCAGCTTGCCAATCCGTTCAATCGGCTGAATCGAGCCTACTTCATTATTCACATGCATGATGCTGACTAATATCGTCTCGTCCGTTATGGCCGCCAGCAGCTGCTCAGGATCCACATGGCCAGTCTTGCTGACAGGCAAATAGGTCACGCGGAAGCCTTCTTGTTCAAGCTGTCGGAATGCATCGTTAACCGATGCATGCTCGATTTGGGAGGTAATCAGATGATTGCCGCGACTGCGGAATTGTCTGGCGGCCCCTTTAATGGCGAGATTGTTACTCTCTGTTCCGCCTGACGTGAACAGCCACTCCTCCGCCTTCACCCCGAACTGCTCGGCAAGCAGCGACCGGGAACGGGCAATTAGCTTGTCGGCTTCAGCTCCCAAGCGATGGATTGAGGAAGGATTGGCATAATGGGCTTTCATAACTTCCGCGAAAGTATCCACGACTTCTTCATAAGGCGGGGTAGAAGCGCAATGATCGAAATACAGCATTTTTTTCAACACCTTCCTAAAAATGAGAAAACCTCTATCGAGGCCTCTCAAGGATGAGCGACCGCGTTTAGAGGTAGGTTTTTATCTCCAAACTGGTAAAAAGATCACCAATGGTACCGCATAATGCGGCACTTGCATTGTGATCTAATCAATTGCGGACTAGTTGCGGGCTCCAAGCACCTTGCCTATGTACCGCTGTGTTTCAACCGGAAGCTTGTCCAGGTTAGCCTGAAGCTCACTGTCCGTTGCAATGCCAAGCCTGTCAATACGTCCCGGCCCTGCATTATAAGCGGCAAGCGCAACTTGTTCATTACCGTTATATTTGCTGAGAAGATACGACAAATATTTCGACCCGCCGTCAATGTTCTGCAGCGGATCCAGGGAATTCGTAACGCCAAGGCTTCGCGCAGTCGCATCCATCAGCTGCATAAGCCCTTTGGCTCCAGCGGAGGATACCGCATCGGATCGGAAGCCGGACTCCGTTTGGATAACGCCTCTGATCAGCCCAGGATCTATGCCGTATTTGGCGGCGGCGTTTGTAATTAATGCGTCATAATCGGTCGGTGAGCTGCTTGCCAGATCACCCTCTTCGTTTAAGACGGTGCTATACAGATTAGGAAGGCTCGAGAGCTTGGCCAGCGAATCCGAGGCAAGCACGGACTGCTCCATATTCTCCACGTTTGCGAAATCACCGTTCATGTATTGGGAGAGCAAGATATCGAACATGGAAGAATGGCTGTCGCCGTTATTCAGATCAAGCGGATTAACCGCTGTTTGGAAATCCAGGGTTGGTGACAGCTGCAGCTGAAGCAGCTGTTTCAACGTGCGGGAATCGATACTCATGTGGTCCTCCTGTCGCATAAAAAAGGGTATAAATGATGTATCGGTTTTATTGTACATGTTTTTAACTATGACGGCTAGTACTGCTCCATGAATACAACGAAAAGCAGCTCCTTCGCTTGAAGGGAGCTGCTCGATAGATCAAATCTTATTTGAAAATTTTCACACGCTCATCAATTGGCTGGAATTCTTTCTCGCCCGGCTGAGCAGTTGGAGTACCAAACGGCATTTGAGCAATCAGCTGCCAGCTTGCCGGGATATCCCAGGCTTGCTTCACTTCTTCATCAATCAGCGGATTGTAATGCTGCAAGGAAGCGCCAAGGCCTTGTTCCTCAAGCAAAGTCCAAGCTACATATTGAACGATAGCCGAGGATTGCTGCGACCATTTCGGGAAGTTATCCGCATAGCTTGCGAACTGCTTCTGCAAACCTTCAATGACCGTTGTGTCTTCGAAGAACAGAACCGAACCGTAGCCTGCTTTGAAGCTGTCTACGCGCTGCTCGGTTGAAGCAAATTGATCAGCGGGTACGATTTTGCGAAGGGTTTCCTTCACGATATTCCAAAGCTTATCATGATTCTCGCCAAGCAATACGACTGCACGCGCGCTTTGGGAGTTAAAAGCCGACGGCGAGTATTTCACAGCTTCCTGTACAAGGCTGATGATTTGATCATCCGAGATGGGAGATTGTTTGCTGATCGCATAATAAGTGCGTCTTGCTTTGATCGCTTCAATCAGGGATTTCGAAATAGTTGAAGTATTTGACATTTTTGTCCGCCTCCTGGGATATTTATTAGTAACTTTCTTTATGTTAGTAACATTACAATACACTGAAGGCTATGTCAAGCACTTCGCCTTTTATCTTGTCTAATCCGCTGCTTAATATAAGTGTTAATGATTGGCCGGACCCGGTTCAGCAGAAGGACAAACCAACAAAAAAAGCCGCTCCATCGAGAACGGCTTCACCTTCTTATTATTCTGTTACGGTGATGGTAATTGGCGTATACTCGCCGATCACCGTCTGGCCATGAACGGATACGCTGCCCTCAGGCGTCAAGTCCTTCTCCGTCATAATACCAAGCGCCACCGTGAACTGATTGAATTTCACCGGGACGTTATGCTCTCTGCGCACTTCCGCACCATTCACATAAAAGACAATCTCGTCTTTCTCGCGGTTGTACGTGATTTTGTAAGTGTTAAATTCTCGAGCCTGAAATTCCGTTGATTCCTTGAATACGCAGAAAAATCTTGTCTTATCGGATTCAGGCACAGATACTCCGGGGAATGGCAGAACCGCGTACACACTCGCATATTTGTCATTGCCCGCAAAGAAATCAAGAGCCCCGCCGGTAGTAAAATCAAGAAGATTTAACGAAGCATACCCGTCGTACAAGTCGCCAGGCGCCGTATTTTGCGAACGGGCACGGATCTGAAGCTCGAAGCTGATCTCGCCCTTCTCCGGCGCTTCAACCGGCTTCGCCGAATAATACATATGCTTGGCATTGTCCAGAATTTGAATCTTGTCATGCTTACGGCTAAGCGGCGCACGGACATACAGAATGCCGTTGCGTACAATAACTACCGCGTCAGGCTCACGGTATTGCCAGAACGTTCCGTCCGGCAGCGGAAAACCGCCGATTGTCCATACTTTGCCTTCATCAAGAATCGTATCAAAGTCTCCAAGTATCCATTCTTTGCCCATCTTTTATTCCCTCGGCTTTCCTATATGGTATATATACCTTCTATTCTACAGAAGGCCTTGAATGAGAAGCGCGATGATTAGAATTACACCGCAGCGGTTTGTAGCTTTTACGGAGCCGCCCATCAGCGGCAAATACGCATGGGAGGGATTATGCTCCTTCAGCTTGCCATACACCGCATACAGCGGGATAACCGTCAGCAGTCCAATAAGCGCATACCAAGGCAGAGCCCTCGTAATTACGCATACAATTATTGATGCATAAGCCAGAACCAGCAGCCATCTGGAGAAGACGAGCGCACGCTGCTCCCCCCATACGACAACCAGCGTTTTTTTGCCAGCTTGCTTGTCTGCCTGCCAATGCAGGAAGTGATGGTTAAATAAAATAAGCGTCGTAAGCAGTCCAATTGGCAGAGACAATAATAATGCCCGGTAATCGAGCTGCGAAGATTGCACATAGTAAGCGCCGGCCACGGGCAAAATACCAAACGACAACAAAATCGCGACTTCACTGTACCCTTTGCCGCGGTAACCAAAGCGAATAGGCGGCGCAACGTAGAAATAAGCGATCAGCCCGCCAAGTCCGCCAAATACGATGACCGGCCAGCCGCTAATCACGGACAGAATGATGCCGCTCACCGCTGCAATGCCAAACAAGGACCACGTGACCGCAGCAAATGCACGAATGCTCCACGTGCCGTTCGTTAAATAGCCGGAATTCGTCGAGATAACCCCTTCTGCCTGTTTGGCAGCCTCATCCGTTCCGTTGTAGTAGTCCCACAAATCATTAATCATATTCGAGAACAAATGAGCCGCCCCCGAGCCAACTAACGTAAGTAAAAACAGCCAAAAATCAAAATTCTCATCCCACACGAAAGCGCCCAGCGCGCCAAGCGCGACGGGAATAAGCATGACTGGAAGGACGCGAATACGCGATGCCTTCATAAATTGTTTCATGATGTTACTCAAGCTGCTTGTCTCTCCCTTCACCTTCATCCGTCCAACTCTGATCAAACTTAATTGAAACACTTTCAGCAAGCGACCGTCAACTGAAAGAATAGGGCGAAAGCATCAATTTCTGACAAAAAAAGAGCTTCTTTAGGCGCTTGGCACCTTCAGAAGCTCTCTTAACCAACTCTCTATCCTCCGGTTTGAATTCTCCGGTTGATCAAGTAATTCATGATGCAAATCATTGCGACAATTGCGGCGGTTTCAAAGATAATAGGTCCCCAGAAATTCGTGACCGTTGCCTGCACGTGAATCGTTGCATTCGCGGAATCGCTGACTCGAACGCTAACCGATTCGAAGAACTGATCGGTAGAAACGGCCATATTCGGGAACAGCAGATTCTCCAGCCAATCAAACACCAGCTGCACGACAAAAAACAGGGCGATGCCAATCCAGACTCCCTTTTTCCCTATAAATAATTTCGCAACCGTTATGCTTAGAAATATAACGACAATAAACATCGTACAGGATACCAGCATCGACCAGAAGCCTCTCTCCCCCAGTACATCCGAAATCATCAATATGCCATTATCCCAGACCATGCCCATAGCAAGGAGATGAAGCACGCCGATAACTCCAATAACAGCAAGGCCTCCAAACCCTAATACTAAAGGCGACAGGATCGTATACAGTCCCGGCAGCGGAAGCAATCGGCGGTTAAAGAATCGGAGATTGTGCTCGTAGGTTCTGCAGGTCGTCACGCAAACCATGATCGTTACCGCAAGATAAAAAACAAAGGAAAGCACATAAACGAACTCATTATCCAATTTTTTAATTCCGCCGTACACCGTTAATCCCGCTTCGACCAGCACGAACAAAGCGCCCAGGACAAGCATGAAACCAGCGTTTCGTTTCCAGTCATATTTGACCAGCTTAAGCAGATTCATCATTCGGCGAACACCTCTTTAAACAGCTCATCCACGCTCTTGCCCTGTGAGAAACGGATCGTCTCTACTTCCTCCTGAAGGACAATATTCCCGTTCTTAATAAGGACAACCTCATCAAAGATCCGTTCAATGTCCCGCACCAAATGGGTGGATATAATCAGACAGCTGTCTTCGTTGTAATATTTCACGATGGCATCCAGTATCTTCTCGCGGGCTACCGGATCTACGCCGCCAATCGGCTCATCCAGCAGGTACAGCTTCGCATTGCGGGACAGAGCCAGCGTCAGCTGCATCCGGTCGTTCATCCCCTTGGACAGCGTGCTGATTTTATCGGATGGCTTCAGATTCATAAACTGCAGCATTTCATCGGCTTTCGCCGCATCGAAATCCGCGTAGAAGTCCTGGTAAAAGCCGATCGCGTCTTTGACACGCATCCATGATTCCGTCAGCGGCTTATCCGGCATAAAAGATGTCAAAGCCTTCGTCCGATATCCGCTTGGCTCCCCGCAAATGAGCAATTGGCCCGACGAGGGCTGCATGAGACCAGCGGCTATCTTCATTAAAGTACTCTTTCCGCTGCCGTTGCTGCCTAGCAAGCCTATTATTTTGCCGGGCTGAACTTTAAAAGAAACATGATCAAGTGCCCGCTTGGCGCCATAAGATTTCGTTACGCCCGATAGTTCCAAAATCGATTCCACGTCTCTTATTCACTCCTGTCAGGATGATTGGCTTCTTTGCCGTCCTTCACGGCATCCTTTACGATGGCGATGATATCGTCCTTGCCAAAGCCAAGCTCCTTCATTCCTTGCACAAATCGTTCGAGCAGCTCGCCTGCCATTTCTTTCTTTATCTGCATAATCGTCGACTCCTTACTTGTCACAAATCGGCCAAGTCCTCGTCTCGTTTCTACAATGCCTTCCCGTTCCAGCTCCTGGAACGTACGCTGTATCGTATTCGGATTGATTTGCAGCTCAAGAGCAAGGTCCCGCACCGATTCGATTTTGTCGCCGGGGCTTAATTTGCCGGTAATAATCTGCTTCTTCACATAATTCATAATTTGAATATAAATCGGCATATTGTTGTCAAATACAATTGTCACGGGTGTTGTGTCTCCTTTCCTTCTGTCGGCCAGAAACGGATCACCTACGCGATGTCTCGTTTCTTAAATACGGCAAAGCTGACGGATAGGAACAGCGCCATATATACAAGCAGTATAACAATGGAAAATACCAGCGTCATCCCCTCGATCGGCACTGCGTCGCTGCGATAGACCGACAAGTCTGTATTAGCGAACAATAAATATTTCGTAATCGTATAGCGGGAAAGCAGCATAACAAGAAGGCTTCCTGCCATCATGGAGAAAATGCCGATGCCAATCGATGCGCCGTTAGACTTCGTCAGAATGCCGATCATGAACGTCATCGTAACGAACACAATCGAGTAGACCGCCAAACTTGCGATATTGCCGAGAAAATCCGTCCATGTAGATTCCCCGCTTCCGCCGCCGTAGACGATATAGCCGGCCGCAACAGCAAGCGCAGCGGTGGTGAGGACCAAAGTAAGCGTATAAACAACCATGACAATGTATTTGGATGCCAATATCTTATGGCGGCTTTGTGCCCGGATCAGAAGAAATTTAATGGTGCCGTAGCGGTACTCCTGCGTAACGCTGCCTGCTGCTGCAAGGACGGCAAGAACCGGTACTAACTGCCCCGCTGCCTGCAGCATAATGGTACCTGTAGCAAAATCTACTGTCGATGTGAGTCCGTCAGGCTGTATTTCATAGAAGGCATAGCCCATTATGCCAAATACGACAGCCAGTATCGCATAAGCGACGAAGAACGATTTTTTCTTGCTGAGCTTAAGCCATTCGTTTATTAATAATCCCGTAAAATTACGCAATTCGGTTACCTCCCGTTAATTTCATAAACTCTTCTTCCAGCGTCGCTCGCACTTCCTCAATTCGGTAAATAGCTACGCCTTCCGCCGCAAGACTTGCCACCAGGCCAGGAATCTGGTCTTGCTGAAGCTCAAACGTGATTTTGTTCGTGAAAGAATCGGACTGCGCTGCCATAATCCCTTCCATCCGGTTGATCACCTCTAGAGCCTGCCCCGCATTTCCTACTTGCATAGAGATGGACAGAACCTTTTGCTTCGTCGACTCCGCTTCTCCAAGCGAACGGACGGTAACAAGCTTACCTTCCTGGATCACAATAACCCGGCTGCACATGAGCTCAATCTCGCTCAGCAGATGGCTGGAGACCAGAATCGCGATTCCTTCAGCCTCTGCAATCTGCTTCAAATATTCGCGCATCTCTTTAATTCCCGCCGGATCCAGTCCGTTCGTCGGCTCATCCAGAATGAGAAGCTTTGGCTCATGCAGAAGCGCTTGAGCGATACCAAGACGCTGTCGCATGCCAAGCGAATAAGCCTTCACTTTTTTGCCAAGCGCATCCTGCATGCCGACAAGCTTTGTAACCTCCGCGATCCGCGCATCGGTTACCCCTGCCGTCATCCGTTGATATTGCTTCAAGTTATCGTAGCCTGACATATACGGGTAGAACTCCGGATTCTCGATAATCCCGCCGACATGCCGGATGGCCTGCTCGAAGCTGGTACGGATGCTTTGCCCGCAAATCCGCACATCCCCTTCTGTCATACCAATCAATCCTACAATCATTCGCATCGTAGTCGTTTTACCTGCACCGTTAGGTCCAAGAAGGCCAACCACTTCGCCTTTTGCAATATCGAAGGACAAGCCATCTACAATTGCCTTGCCGCCGATCTTTTTGGTCAATCCGTCCAATTGAAGCACGATAGACGGGTTTGTAATTTTAGCCGTTGTCATAGCGCCTCTCCTTTTGTATTAGTGTTATAGTTGAATAGTACACTAGATCATTAGTGCTGTAAAGGGTCCATTATTAAAATATCCCGTTTCTTACGGAAAATAGTTGTTCGCCTAGAAGGACTGCTCTAGAATAGATAAGCACTCCTAAGGAATCCGATCGGAGGTTATGAAGGTGAAGCTGTTTCATTTTAGCGAGGAAAGCTCGATTGACGTATTTGTCCCGAGGGTGAAAGCAAACCGTACCGATATGCCGCCTGTTGTATGGGCAATTGATGAGGAGCATCAATTTACGTTTTTCTTCCCAAGGGATTGTCCCCGAATTGTATTTACGCGGTCTGCTCGAATTACGGCGGAGGATGAACAGAAGTTTTTTGGTACAACTTCTTCTGACATTGTGATTACGGTAGAGACAGGCTGGTATGAACGGATGAAGCAAACGACATTGTACCGGTACGAGCTGCGGCCTGAATCTTTTGTATTATTTGATGAATGCGCCGGCTACTACACCTCCACGGAAACCCAGACCCCTATAACGGTACAGCCGCTTCCTCATCTGCTCGATCTTCTCATGAAGCATGGCATCGAGGTTCGCTTTACTCCGGATCTGCACCCGCTTAGAGAGGCTATCTTAAGCTCATCCCTCACTGATTTCGGGATACACCGGTTCCAGAATGCGAAAGCTCACAAAACTCCTTAAACGTTCCATAAACAAAAGAAAAGGCTGTTCTCCTCGAGGCATCTTCGCGATAACCTTTGGATAACAGCCTATGCATAGGTAATAAAAGTGGAATTAAACTTTAAAGATGGCCGCTTTCTCTTTCAGCTCATACGAGGATTGCTGCAGATTTTGCGCCATTCCTTGCAGATCGTCAGAGATATTATTCTGCTCAACAGACAGATGACCCATCTGCTCCATTTTGCCGTTCACGTCCGACGAGGTCTGCAGCAGCTTGTCTACTGCGGTAACGATATGCGTAATGCCTGTCGTAATCTCGTTGATTGCGGTCGATATTTCGCTAACCTGTTCAGACAACGTGTTACTCTGTTTCTCCAGCCCCCTGAATACGTCGCTTGCCGCGATAGAAGCCTGCTTCGTAGAGAAGATCACTTCGGCGAAGGCCCCCATGCTCTTGCTGCTTGTTGCTACGTCCTCTTGAATCAGGTGCATTTCCTTCGAGATGTTCTTCGAGATAAGGTCGGTTTGACCCGACAGCTTGCGAATTTCCTCGGCTACTACCGCAAAGCCGCGGCCATGCTCGCCTGCACGCGCGGACTCGATTGAAGCATTCAGCGACAGCAGGTTAGTCTGCGTATTCACATCCTGGATGCTCTGAAGAAATTTCGAGACATTGCTGTAACGCTCCGTGATCCGGTTAAAGGCTTCGGTAACCTGGTTAAATTGCTCTACCGTCTGATTAACCATCTGTACTACGCCTTCCATATCAACCGAGCCCGTATGCGAATCATCTCTCATCTGCTGCATATCCTTGTTGATATAATCGCTGGAAGCTGCAATCTCCTGCGAGCTTGCCGAGATCTGTTCGGTTACGGCGGAGATGGAAGTAGCATCATCATACTGGGACAGCAGGACCGTCGTTCCAAGATCAATCTGCCCTTTTACCCCTTCCGAGGCCGTGCGGTTGCGCCCGATCATCTCGCCCATCTGGTTCGACATTTGAAGCACCGTCTGGCTGACGCTGAGCGTCGCTTTGACCGTGGCTCTCAAATTATCGCCCATTGCGGCAAGCGAACGGTCAATATCGCCAAATTCATCTTTCCGTTCGAGCGATTTGTTATAAGTGAAATCATTATGCTGATACGCATGAATGCGGCCCATAATACCTTGAAGACCCGCTTTAATGCTCCTCACAAGCCCCATTGTAAACAGGAATGGAATGATAGCCAGAATCAGTACATTAATCAGAATAATAATATTAGCTGTATCCACACTGTCGGAGAGATTCTTATCCGTATGCGCCGCATCCACTGTAATCCGGCCATTCACATTCTGGTTCGCAAACTCCAGCTCATTCAAATAAATATTTACAAGCCTCAGCACGAGTGCCGATTTCATCTCGGCTGTCACATTCTCAAACTGAGTGACATTCGAGCTCTTTAAATCGTTGTAGGCAATCTCATAGATATTAGCCTGTCCGATGTAAGTCTGCTGTTCCGCCTCTGCCGGGAACATGCGGTCGAGCTTGGCGAAGGTCTCCTTCAAATGCTCCAGCTGACTTGGCATATCCGCCAAACGCTCTTTTGGATCTACTGCCTCTGCATTCTCAGTGTCATTGTTATTCTCGATGGAGTTGATCATCAAGAGCAACGTCTGAAGCAGCGTATTGGATATCCCCTCATACTCCCGCTGCGCGCTTGTTAACGTATTTGCCTCTTTGACTGCATGAGATACCGACAAATTTTGCGTGTAAATAAACGCACCTGCCACTACGTTAAATAACGTAATGATACCGGTTAACAGGAGCAGTCTGACTCCTATCTTCCGTCTGCCTCCGAGCAACTGATTTCTGGAGCTTAGCCATTGTAATGCCTTCTTAACCCTTTCCTTCATCCCCGTCTCTCCTCGCTGTCACTGAAAAAAGAATAAGCTATCCGTCCTGGACTTCACGGATAGCTGATTAAGGCACTATGTCCTGCGTCCGGCGGTCTGGCAGCCATCGTTTTCTCCAACATTAGGCCCATAACTTTGCGTCCTTGCCTTTCGACAAGTTTGCCTTTTTCAGTTTATTTACGACTATTTTCGACACACAAGGACTAGTTTAGGATATATCTACCTATTTGTAAACAAAAATTGCCACTATTCCCATACCGCCAGACTTTAGACTCATCTCTTTGAAATGGAATACGAAAACGCTATAATAGATTCTAATAATCACATAGACAGGAGTAATGTATAATGGAATTTCGGTTGGATCTAATAGACGATAAAGTAGAGTTCTTTCAAGCAAGTGATCTGCGTACGTTGGAGCTGAAGATCGAGCAGCAGATCGAGAATAATAAAGCGTTGCTGCTGCAGGTCCATCAAGTTCAGCATCAAGCCGCATTTAACTCAATTACCGGCAAAATGCTGTTCAGTGCGGTCGTACATTTCAAGGCCAAAAAGCTCTAAAACTTTTTTCAAAAAAAGGCTTGCATAATCCGTACAGGCTGTGGCATAATACGTTTTGTGCCCGACACAAAAACAATATGCCGGTGTAGCTCAGTTGGTAGAGCAACTGACTTGTAATCAGTAGGTCGTGGGTTCGACTCCTATCGCCGGCACCATTTTTTCCGGGACGTAGCTCAGCTTGGTAGAGCACCTGGTTTGGGACCAGGGGGTCGCATGTTCAAATCGTGTCGTCCCGACCATAGAGCAAACACGCAGGAAGCTTGATCATGTCAGGCTTTTTTTTGTTTTTCTTTATTCGTTATATATGACGGAAAACTTCCTTTAACGTTTGAATGATAAAAGTGACATCCTCATCCGTAGATGACAACGGCGGGCTGATCGTAAGCACATTATTGTAGCCTGCGACGGTATCGCCGTTTTTGCCTATAATAAGCCCTTTCGCCTTGCACTCCCCTATAATCCGGACAACACCGGACAACGGATAGGGCTCCTTCGTTTGCTTGTCGCTAACCAACTCAATCCCCATGAGGAATCCAAAGCTGCGTATATCCCCAACAACAGGATGCTCTTTCAATACGGCAAGCTCTTTTATGAGCCGCTCGCCAAGAGCAGCAGACCGCTCAACCAATTGTTCCCGCTCCAGAATCTCGAGATTAGCGAGTGCAAGCGCACATGCTGCGGGTGATCCGCCAAATGTATTCAGGTGACGGAAGTGGCTGTACATTTCTTTGCCTTTGAAAGCTTCATAGATATCTTTGCGCACCGCGGTTGCCGACAATGGCAGATAACCGCTGGTGAGTCCTTTCGCCATTGTCACGATATCCGGCTTGATGCCGTAATTCATATGGCCAAACTTCTTGCCCGAGCGTCCAAACCCGCAGATTACTTCGTCCATAATAAGCAAGACTCCGTACTTCGTGCAGATGTCCCGGACCGTCTCCAGATAGATTGGCTCAGGCACAATCACTCCCCCGCCAGTAATCGCCGGTTCCATAATAACCGCTGCTATCGTCTCCTGGCCTTCCCATATAATCGTATTTTCAATTGCTTGCGCGCATTGCAGATTAAACTGTTCAACCGTCATTCCTTCGGGACGGCGGTAGCTGTCCGGCGGCTGGACGTGGAGGAAGCCTCCGGCAAGCGGTTCGTACATATATTTGCGCTGAGCTTGCCCGGTTGCGGCGAGTGCCCCCATCGAATTGCCATGATACGCCCGGTATCGCGAAATAAACTTGTACCTGCCAGGGGCACCGGTCTGCTCATGGTATTGCCTCGCTATCTTGAATGCCACTTCATTGGCGTCAGATCCGCTGTTCGAATAGAAGATGACATAATCATCCTCCAGCCATTCATTCAGTTTCTCTGCCAGAAGGATTGCCGGTTCATGGCTTTGAGTAAGCGGATAATACGATAGCTGCTTGAGCTGCTCATATGCCGCGCGCGCCAGCTCCTCCCGGCCGTAGCCAACGTTCACGCACCATAGGCCGGACATTCCGTCCAAATAACGGTTGCCCCGGTTATCGGTAATCCATGAGCCCTGCCCCTCCGAAACAACCATCGGCGGTGCTTGCTCATTATAAGGCGTCATCGCATGCCATACATATTGACGATCCTTGGCGATCAAATCCGCTTCTTCCTGATTATTGGACATCTGGTCGTACTCCTCTCCACTTCCAATTAGTGATTAGTACCTGGCAGTCACCATTTTTTTGCGTGTATAAAACTCGACTCCGTCGCGGCCATTGGCGTGCAGGTCGCCATAGAAGGAATTTTTGTAACCGGAAAACGGGAAAAACGCCATCGGTGCCGGGACTCCCAGATTAATTCCCAGCATGCCGGCATCAATCTGTTCGCGGAATTGTCGGATAGCCTTCGCACTGTCCGTATACAGGCAGGCACCATTGGCAAACTCCGATTGATTGCTGATCGCTATCGCCTCTTCCAGCGTGTCCGCTCTCACGATCGCAAGTACGGGTGCAAACAGCTCTTCCTTCCAGATGGTCATTGCAGGTGTAACACGATCAAAAATGGTAGGACCGATAAAATACCCCTCTTCACTTACCGTGTCCAGCCGTCCGTCACGTATCAGCTGCGCTCCTTCTTTAACGCCTAGCTCGATGTAACGGATTGTCCGATCTTTGTTCTCCTGACGGATGACCGGGCCAAGGAAGACGTCTGTGTCAAGGCCATTGCCGATCTTGATCTGATTTGCAGCTTCAACGAGCCGCTGCTGCAGCTGATCCGCTGCATCCCCGACGGCAACCACGACCGCGCAAGCCATACAACGTTCACCTGCCGAACCAAAGGCTGCCGCAATAATATTGCTGACGGCTGGCCCCATATCCGCATCCGGCATAACGATCGAATGGTTTTTCGCTCCGGCGAGCGCCTGCACGCGTTTACCGTGGGCAGCTGCAGTCTTGTACACATACTCCGCAACTGGCTGCGAGCCAACGAAGGAGATCGCTTTGACCTGCTTATTTTCCAGCAGTCCATTTACCACGTCCCTCGCGCCATGCACGATGTTTAATACGCCATCCGGCAATCCCGCTTCCTTGAACAGCTCCGCCAGACGGTTCGCCAAGAGCGGCGTGCGTTCGGAAGGCTTGAGTACAAATGTATTACCACAAGCGATGGCCAGAGGAAACATCCAGCATGGCACCATCATCGGGAAGTTGAATGGCGTAATCCCGCCGATAACACCAAGCGGATAGCGATACATTCCGGATTCAATCCCTGTTGCAATATCCGGAAGCTGGCTGCCCATCATTAAGGTCGGCGCCCCGGCTGCGAACTCCACGCATTCAATTCCCCGCTGCACTTCGCCATGGGCTTCCGTGTAGCTTTTGCCATTTTCGGTCGTAATGAGTCTGGCAAGCTCATCCCAATGTTCGGTCAGCAGCTGCTGGTATTTGAAGAGAATCCGAGCCCTTCTCGGAACGGCCACCTCTCGCCAGTCTTCGAAAGCTTGCTGAGCCGCCCGAACGGCCCGCTCCACATCCTCCGGCCCTGAATAGGGCACCTGTGCGAGAAGCCCTCCAGTTGCCGGATTTGGCACCTCTTCATAACGTCCGCCCGCCGGCTCTACCCATTGCCCGCCTATCCAATTCCGAATCGTCAACTCAGCCGATTGAGACTGCGGCACACCAACCACCCGCCCTTCATTCTCTTGCTATATATGTCTAGTATAGGTCCGGATATTACCGTTTTCATTAGACAGAATGTAACGAAGTTAGAGGGCTTTTTCAACCTGAACGTCAGAAAAAAACCGCCCGGGAATAGGCGGCTAACGCATGCTATCATAGATATGCAGAGCTTCCAAGAGAACTTGCTGATCATACCCCGTTCTCTGATGAATTCTCGTGCACCATTGTTCCAGATTCTCTGCTGCTGTCTCATGGAATAATCCTTGCGTTGTACTCAGAACACTGTTCCAGTTATAAAACTCCCAATGCGCGATCTCGTCGCCCCTTGGGACTCGGCATTCTAATAAAGGCTTGTCTTTAATCGTATTCTGGGAGATTTCTGCGGCTTTCAGGAAATCCGGGATTGCAACCGGAGTTGTATGAAAATCCTGACTGCTCACCTTTCCGTTTGGTCGATGGTACTCAACCGTAAGCAAGGAGCCCTCTGAATTCACTTGGATTTCCGCTGCAGGAAAGAAGCCTTGTAATCTGTCTGAACGATAATTCTTACTCTCGGAGTCAATAAGTACCGGGTTCAGCCATTGATCCCCCAAGTCGCAAAAATAGCGATGACCTTCTTCGCTCATGGCAATGACTGCAACATGGGCATGAGGCGTTCCCAAATCATGTCCGACCGGATAGGCTTCAATGCCGTCTTGATCAAATTCATGCAGCAGCCATAAGGCGAGATCAAAGCAATTGCCGGTTATCCCGTATTGCTGATAATGCTCCTTCATTAAAGAGACTTCTCTTTGTTTTCTTGCCGTGTCTTTCTGAAAGTACCAGACTTTGGTCAATGTCTCCATCGGAAAGCGATCAAATTTTCTCCACACTTTCAATATGCCATCGGATGCCATCATTTAAGGGCCTCCTTATTTTTGAATTGAAGGATACGGTCCCTCGTCTTACGCAAACGCTTCTCCGCTCCATCTCATAAACGATGTTTACATCCGGTTCAATCCCATTCGCAATGCGGCAGCCTAGACAGTCCATAGCGCTAGATTCTCCTGTCGTGTTTGATAATAAAATCCGGCTTCGTCACGTATTCCAAATACGGGATCGTGCCGTCAAAATCCAAGTAAGCCTGATACCTTGTCTGGATCGCCGGTAAATGGATCAGATCAAGCACCTTCTCCTTTTGAACCCAACAAACCTCAGACGTTTCTTCGGAGGTTTGCAAGGAACCGCCTATTGGACGGCATGCAAAATCCAGCATCAGCTTGGTTGGCACATCCGTTACTCCATCATGCCATTTATACGTGCCTGTATTGGAATACACGCCAATCAGATGGGAGACAACACATTCCATCCCGCTCTCTTCGCGGATTTCGCGCATAAGGGCATCGGTCAAATTTTCCCCGGCTTCCACCTGTCCCCCGGGAAATACCCATCCATCATGCTGTGTCTTCACCAACAAGATATCGCCTTGCTCATTCTCTACAAAACCGCCTACCGCCACGATATGAGTGGGCATTGTCATGGACATAACCTCCTTACAAGGATTAGCTTAAGCGACGATCAATAAAAGAGATCCGATTTACCCGCCTCGCTTATTTTGGATATATTAATCTCTTTATCTTCCCTATATTTACCATAAAAAGCAACTGATTTTTCCATCATATCACTATCATCATTTTGGATCAGTTTCAGCCAACAAAACGTCAGAAGGAAAAAAACGAGCCTCATCAGAGACTCGTTTTTCCGAACTACTTTTTCATAACGTACTCATTCATGAAATCATTCCGGAATTTCCCGTCAGGATCGCATTCCAACAATAATTGCCGGAACTCCGGAAGCTTCTCAAACAACGATTGGACACGCTCAGCCGGCATGGTGAACACCTTGCCCCAATGCGGGCGAGCGTTAAAAGGTTCAAGCTTAGCCTCAATAAGTGGCAGTACTTGTTTCACAGCCTCCCAATTCGGCTTCCAGGTGAAGTGGAATCCAACGCTATCCTGCTTATAGCTCGGGCTCATCCACAAATGATCGGCTGCGATGGTGCGAATCTCCGAAATAAATAAAAGCGGCGTGATCTGCTCGCCAAGTTCATGAATGGCGCGCAGAGCATGATAGGCATCCTGGCGTGCTACAAAATACTCCGACTGTATTTCTTCACCGGCACTTGGCGTGAAATCCATCCGGAAATGCGGCAGCCGTTCATGCCATGGACCCGGAACGCCAAATTGCTCGCTGCAATTTTCCGCCGTCTGCTCCGGCACCGGATGGCGCTTCGCTTCTGCCAGGCTGGCACCAAAGAACTCAGCTTCCGCAGCTGCCGTATTCGCATCAGCCAATCTCTTTTGCCACACTTGATTAATGGTAGAATCTGTCCAGTCCGTAAAGAGACTGACGCTGTATGCGCTTGAGAAAATCGTATCCAGATTATTCTCCAGCTGTGCCAGAGGAAGATTCTCGTAGATATATTGACTGATCTCAAAGACGGGTTGAATGTCCAGCGTTATGGCTGTCACAACGCCCAAAGCCCCTAAACCAACTACGGCCCCATTGAACTTGCCGTCTTGATCCTCACGGGTAAATACAGCCAGCGTTCCATCGGCTTTAACAATCTCAAGGGCAAATACAGCCGTTGCAAGATTGCCGTTACGGTCGCCAGAGCCATGGGTGGCTGTAGCAATTGCTCCGGCTATCGTAATATGTGGCAGCGAGGCCAGATTATGAAGCGCATAACCCTCTTGATACAAATATTCGCCAAGTTCCCCGTAACGGATGCCGCCTTCAACTTTTACTCGGTTATTCACTTTGTCTAAGGCAAGAACACGGTTCATCTTCTGAAGCGATATCATGCTAGCATGCGAATCTGCAATTCCGTTAAAAGAATGTCTCGAGCCCAGCACTCTTAGCTTGCTGTTTCGTACGACAATCTCCTGCACTTGTTCTACACTTTCGGGATAAAGATATTCGAGGGCATTATAGGTAAAATTGCCAGCCCAATTCCGTTCTTTTGCCACAACCGCACTCTCCAGTCATTCAGGATGATAAAGTCCACTTATAGTCTTTTACCATCCGACCTTCTTTTCCTGCTCCCGGGGAAAATAAAATAACCAGCCTAGTGTCGAAGGCCGGTTAGTCCATTACATGATAATATCTTCAAATTCGCCGCGCTCGCAAGCTGCTTCGAATTCCTCTTCATCCATCTGGTTCATCTCATCGATTCGCCCGATCAGCCTCATGCCCTCTTCAAGGAGCTCTGGCTGACATTCAAAAATCCGCTCTATCTCTTCGGTTAACTTTGATGCTGTCCATTCCTTATGGATGTGAGCGCCGATTTCCACGACTTGATCAATGGTCCATTCACGGCTTTGAAAGCTGAAGCTAAGCCTTGCGTTTATTTCCTCTGCCACGCCTTCCAGCTGTATAGTCAGCCTGTTGTCCAGCATTTGCAAGCCCTGGGGCAGCGCATGATATTTAAAGCCCTTCTCTGTTAACGAAGAAATACGGAACACCCAATCGACTCCCCCCATGAACTCGTCAATATAATACCAAATCTTTGCGAAAAATCAACAAAATTCGTCAAAGTTTTCAGATCCTCGCGCTTCACCGAATAGAGAAAAGGACTGCCTCTTGTTCGTAGAGACAGCCCTTCTCTTTATTCCGCACAATACATAAATCCGATTGCCCCCGGACCGGTATGCGTCGTAATGACCGGAGTGGCCGGGCGAATACGGACTGGAGCAGCTGTGATCCGGCTAATCTCTTCCCGAAGCCGCTCGGCCAAAGTTAGGTTATCGGCATGCGAGATACCAATTTCGGTAATCTCTTTGCCTTCGGTATCGCTCTTGAAACGTTCCAATAAACTTTTAATAATCTGGGATGAGGTCCGGACCTTCGTAACCGGCGTGTATACGCCTTCCTTAAGCATGGCAATTGGCTTGATGCTCAGCACGGAGCTGATCCACCCTGTTGCTTTGCCGATGCGGCCGCCTTTAACGAGATTTTCCAACGTATCAACGACGACTAATAATGAGGTATTATCGAGCATTTTTTTCAGTCTGGATTTGATCTGCTGAACGGTCAATCCTTCACGAGCCATCTTCGCAGCTTCAATGACCTGGAATCCCAGCGCCTGAGAGATCATCTGCGAATCAATAACAACAACGTTACTGGAGGACATTTCTGCTGCAGCACATGCAGTGGAATAAGTGCCGCTCATACCGCTTGTCATATGAATGGAGATAATCGTGTCCCCATCCTTGCCAAGCCGGTCATACAAGTCGAGAAATACACCAACCGCTGGCTGAGAGGTTTTCGGCAATTCGGAGGCATGCTTCATCTTTTGAATAAATTCCAACGGAGAAATCGTAACATTATCTTCGTAGGTTTCTCCATTCACATATACCGACAGAGGAATGACTTCCACTTCATGCTGGTCGAGCAGCTCCTTCGGCAAATCTGTTGTGGAATCAGTAACTATCCTGATGCCAGGCATATTTAGCCCCCTCAAATGAATTATCACCATAATGGCCATAAGGCCATCGTGATGATTCATGCTTCGTAAGCATAAACTTATGAATTATCACCATAATGGCCATAAGGCCATCGTGATGATTCATGCTTCGTAAGCATAAACTTATGAATTATCACCATAATGGCCGTACTGGCCATCGTGATGATTCATGTAAAAACAAACTACGAACAATACGTGGGTTCCTGCAATTGGTTTCACTATTCCCGAATGGAACTTTATACCTATGGCCTCCGTTATTATCGCATGGCTGTATCCGAGAGGAACAGGTTAAATAATGGGATATTCGGTTATAAGTACATAGAGCCATATCCAAATAGCGGAGATATCTCCAAAAATAAAGAGGGTGCCCATAAGTCATGTTAATGACTTATGGGCACCCTCTTTATTTTTGGATTCCTTTGAATTAACTTGGTAAGGTTGGAATCCCCTCACAAAAGCGAACGCTGACGGTTCTTCAGAATCATTAAAACGCTCCGTTTGCCATTAACCTGTCAATGAAATGCCGAAATGACAAACAAAAAAATACACGGATGCGAGCCGTATCTCTAGCGAGCGACCCTCTTTTGAGACGGCCTCTTCTTTTCACTAGACGATTACCAGTTGTTGCCGGAGCCTGTTACCGTAAAGCTGCTTGAAGTATTAGAGAATTTACCGGATGGCGCACCGTTCACCGTATTATTGTTGAAGGCCGAACTGCCGGTTGCTGTTCCTCTGATATAAATCCCGTAAGTTCCAGCATTAACAATCGTGTTCGAAGCATAGATTACCGAAATATTGGGAGCCGGTTCTTCAATAAATATACCGGAGTAAACGCTGTCCTGAATCGTGTTGCCGGATACCGTCACCGACAAGTTTTGTGCCTTGCCATTGTTATTCAGCCAATACGCCCAGATGGCACCGATCTGGTAGCCATAATCTTTATGATAGGAACCGGTTCGGATAAGCACGTTATCTTGAACAGTCAAAGTACCTGTCATTGACGGAGGATTAAAGTTTGTACCAAACGATATCCCCGAACCATTTACAACCGTATCCGTCAGGAGGTTCCCGATGACCTTGTTATCTTTGCCGCCGTAGATCGCGATGTTGTTTGCAAGGGTAGGAATTTGAACCGTATTGTAGCTGAAGGTATTGTTGGTATTCAGATAAGTATCCGACCACATCGCAAGACCGTCATCCCCGCTGTTGCGGACTGAGTTATTCGTAACGGTTGTATTTGAAGTGCCGTAATGGAGATTAAGCCCATCCGCCCAGACGTCACGGATTCTGGAGTTCGAGATTGTAGCATTATTCGTTTGATTCGTAAGCCAGAAGCCAACCTTGGCATGCTCGATCCATAGGTTCGTCAGCGTAGAATTCGTACCGTTCCCTTCCACGCCGGAAACGCCGTTGTAATCATCACGGATGAGATCATTTGCGCTAATCTTGAAATCAGAGACCATCACATTGCCGCCACGCAAGTAGAGCCCTGCATAGTTGCCGGACAGAGTCGAATACCATATCCCTGCACCTTTCATCGAGACGCCGCTGTCAAGGTACAGTCTTGTGCCGGTGCTATTATACCCCGCGCCTTTCGTCCCGTTATTCAGCGTAAAAGTACCCGATGGAATCCATACGCCTTTATACGTTCCGCCGGAGTTTTTCACCGCATTGATCGCATTGTTCATCGCCGTTGTATCATCTGCACCGTCATTGGCTACTGCCCCATAATTGGTGATAGAGACATAATTGGACGGCATGGTTAATGCTGCCGGGATCGCTTCGGTCTCAATCAGATCGACTGTTACATTGGCTGTCGAGCCGAAGTTCAGGTTCGTCGCATTCCGCTGAAGCTTAATAACGGTGCCTGCCGGATATTCCTGGTTCAGAACAACCGATACTTCATCGTACATGTGATGCGGTGTAGTTGGTGTGGCATTCGGGTTATTCGACCACCTGATTTCTCCGCCTTCCGTTCCCCATGCGCCATAGTTCCAGCTGTATTTGGACGTCAGGTTGATATCTTTGAATAGCGTACCGCCAACATACATGCTGATGGCAGAATCAATGCCTGTTCCTGCAGCGTTATCCGGAATCGAGTATCGAATAGTTACGCCTTTAGCCGCCTTTGCCAAAGTGAATTGCACATATTGGCCGGCAGCTGTCAGCTGCACGGCTTTACGGCCGGAAGCTTCCGATGCGATATGACCAAAAGTTGTATTCGGACCCACAAGAGCCCCTGTGTACGTGACCGACTCTGCTTCGTACGTGTCATAAGGCATAGTTGCCCCGTACGTTCCCGCTGGCGGCGGCGTCACTGGCGGTGTCACTACAAGCTCGACATCCAATTTGTCGATATTCACATTACCGGTATCCGTCGTATCATATTTGTACATGATTGTGTTGTTGCCGGCATTTAGCGTTACCGTATCGGCTTTGGTGCTCCAGGTATCCCAGTTAGAGGTAGCCGGAAGAGACGTCTGGGCGGCTTTTATTCCATTCGCATAGAGACTAAGCGTCTGCGCGACAGTAGAGCCGTTTGCATATTTTAACGCAACGTTATAGCTGCCTGCCGCCGCCACGTTTACATTAAAGGTCGCCGATGCATTGCCTTTATTCGAATCAATAAAACCGCCTACAAAGCCGATTCCGCTGTAGCCCGTATGATCTGTTGCAACAGCAGTGCCGCCGGATAATACGGCTGCTTCCGCCTCGTAAGTTCCAGCCGGTGAAGTTGGAGGAGTTACGGTACCCCCGCTTCCGTACACCTCAAGCTCGGAGACTTGACCAGCCGTAGAGCCGGAGTTCGCTGTCATGCTCACTCTGACGTATCTCGCGGAAGCTGCTGTGAAGGAAATCGTAACCGCATTGCCTGAAGTCGGATTAAAGGTGTACGTGTTGGAAGCAGCCACCGTGCTGTAAGTCGTATTGTTTGTGCTTGTTGAGACAGATAACGTCTGAGTTCTCGTACCCCAAGAAGCTGGAAGCTTCAGGACAACGGAGTTGACGCTTTGCGCGCTTCCGAGATCTACGGTGAGGGTATTCGGATACGAGTTGGCAGCACCTTCATAATAAGTGGAGGCATTCCCGTCAACTGCGTTTGTCGCGGCGAAGCCGGAGTAATTATTGTTTGAAACGATCGATTTGTTCAGAGCCAAATTTGTTCCGGATGGCGTGGTGCCTGTGGAAGTGTCGCTAACGACAATATTGTCCAGATTCACATTCCCGGAATCCGTTGTATCGAACTTATACGCTATCGTATTGCTGCCCGAATTCAAAGATACGGTCTCCGTTTGCGTTGTCCAGCTGTTCCAGTCGGCCGTTGCCGAAAGAGAAATCTGCTTCAGCTTGATCCCGTTAATATACAAGCTTAACGTCTTGGCTGAGCCTGTTCCGTTCGAATATCTTAATGCCGTTGAGTAGCTGCCTGCCGCACTTGCATTTACCGAAAATGCGGTGGAGGCACTGCCTTTATTGGTGTCGGTATAGCCGCCTACAAATCCGGATCCGGTATAACCCGTATGATCCGCAGCTGCAACTGCTCCGCCGGAACGGGTTGCGGATTCCGCTTCATAAGTTTGGGAAGCTGCAGATACAGCCGCCGCAAACGGCAGTTGAAGTGCCAGTAAAGCCAGAGTGAGCACATAAATGAACAACCGGTTGCCTCTTGTTTTCCTTAACATGAGATTACCTCCAATGGATTAGGGTTTGAACCTTTAGCGAACGCTTCCTCCTTTGCTTATCACATTTCCCACAATAGGTAAGCGGTTACAATATTCTTCTCAACCTCACTCTTAGCTGCGTCTAATCACTCACCATGGTATCGGAGAACGAATACGACTCCATAAGCCATTGTAGAAATCTATCCCTGCCTTGCACTACCACGCTAATGACTTCCTAGGTAAAAATTGTGACCTGACGAAAAAAAGAGACACTCCGTACGCGAAATTTCATAAAAATAGCGGTGCCTGGGGTCATCCCCTGCACCGCTTTTTAAATATTAATCTGCTTTCTTCAGCAGATTGTGGGAAGTGAAAACCGCCCGACCTCCAGGATGAATTTAGGCAAGCTTGGCCTAATTTATTCAAAGGAATCCCTGAGGGACAGCCTCTTTCTTTAAATAATCAAGCTGCTAACCGCAAAGCTTGTTCCAATAAACACGAAGCATAAAAGGGCTCCGATGGCGACATTGCCTTTTTGCAGATGCTCAGAAATTTTGAGACCCGGGGTTGCCAGTTCAAAGATCCAGTAGGAGATGATTAATATAAAATACCCTACTAAAAACCATAACATCATATACCATATGGAGGTATTCGTATAAGCCGCTACGCCAATGATTAGTGCCGTCGACAAAAACTTGCCGCCAAACGCTAGACCCACGGCCATATTGCCTTTTTTCAATTCTTCCAAATCATTAAACGGCGTCATTAAACTAAAGATCAGCATGCCAGCCAATTGCAAAATGATGATAACGACAACACTAACGACAAGATTAATAAATACGGTCACTGCGCCCACCCCCGGAATTTCGAATATACCTGATCATAGTCATTGTATAAGTGAACTTGCTCAAGATTGATTTTAACTTTGGATTTCGATTTGAGAGAAGCATACTTTTCATCGCTGATTGGCTGCTTGATCACATTGCCCGATGGCAGAGTGATAACTGCAAACTCACGCGTTTTACCGGCATTCTCTGTCTTGTATACGCCAATCAAGTCAACTTCCGTTTGAATCGATTCCTTTAAGTTGGCCAAGTCCTCCAGAGCGCTTTTCTCATCCTTAAATGATTTCAGCGTATCCCATGAAGACAGCTTGATCTGACTGCGTCTGTCGTCGTCCGTTGTTAACTGCGCATCCATATATTGAAGAATCCACACTTTATCTCCCGTTGCATAGTTATTGTCATTTGGAAGAAGCGTGTTGTCCGGGATGATCGTCATATCGCTGCCAACAAGATCGCCAACCTCCGATTCAACGACGCGGTAATCCCACGGCACGTTCCTTACCGGATGTATAGTTGGGGCTGCAGGAGTAGCCGTCGTATCTTGTGATGGCGATGACGTCCAGGCAGAGGAATCCGAGCTGGTGCTAAACACATAATCCGGATTATCCGTACATGAACTGAGAATAAGACATAACAACAATAGGCTAGTGGCGATGGTTAGTTTCTTCATTGTGCTCCAACACTCCAATCGGGATAAAATGACTTGAATTGCCGGTAATCGGCCCGCCGGCTCGCCCGAGAAGACCACCAGTCTCTCCATTGATCATGAACATGCCAACCAGCAGGAAAAGTTCACCGGCTGCGGTATGAATACGCGATAGCTCCGTTCTCCTCTGATACACGACGGGAAAAAGCTCGCTCGTATCAAAAGCCTCCTGATCTTCAATCTCAAGCTGTCCGGCCTGGTCAAACATCTTGACTGATCCGCCCTCGCGCCCAAACATCGATTTGGATACAAAATCCCCGTCAAATACGGGTTTGTTATAAGTCGGCAGCATATAGCGCTCAATGGTTTCACGTTCCTGGTCGTCAAATAGAACGCCTAATTCATGCAATCCCCATGCTGCGGCTTGCAGGCCTTTTGACTGCAGAAGAATGCTGTGAACCGAATTAAACAAGTGCAAGTGACCCTTCTCGATCGCATAGGCTAATGCTTCTCCTCCATCGTCATGAGCCATCCACTCTTTCGGATAAAGCGCAAACATTCGGCGGATGGCATTCCCCTGCCCGTTTCTTAAAATTCCGTTATCCACCCACAACTGCAAGCAGTCCTCTAATTGAAGTTCAAGCCCGCTATGCTTGGCTAACGCTTCAATCGTTCCGGAATCCTCCAGATGCGAACCGTACGCCACGCATGCTACCGTGTCCGGTTGTTCGATCGCCCATGCGGACGAGACGAGATCCTTCATTTTATCGTTAACGGAAGTGACCCCTGCAAGATGACAAAGCCACGGCGTTGCAATTGAGGCTTCCACGTAACCTGTTGGTGTATCTGCGTTTAACTCAAGCATTTTAATCGTGCCGTCTTGCGAAATGGCAAAATCAAACCTGGCGTACCTGCTGATGACGCCTTCCTCCGGCATAGGTAGTAGATCTATTAAATCCCACAGTATGGCGGGAATGCCGATCAGTTGATACAGGTCATGTTTGCCGTGAATATAACGTGCCGTTCGATCGAGAACCAGCCAAAGCTTCCTGGATGCCTGTTCAAGCTCTTCATAGATTTCCCTGTTCATCCCTACAACCTGATCAATCCAGTAGGGTTCTGACTCCAGATCAGCCCAAGCAAAACCCAACTCTTTAAGAAGTTCAACCTTGCGTGTCCGGTCTGCGGCCGGTTCCCCAATCACTTTAAACACCTCTGCCGTCATCCTCCAAATCCTCCCCCTGATGAGATGGAGCTGGAGTGAGAGCTGGAAGAGTTGGAAGAAGAGGAACTAAATCCGCTGGACTTGCCGCCAATTCCGCCTGGAGACGACGAGGTTGAGCGGCGGGTAACCGTACCGGTAGAGCTCGATGTCTTTGGTGGGGACACCGATGAACCAACAACAGGCTTGTTCTGGAATTTACCATTGGAATAGCTCTTAGGCTCGTATGGACGGGTGCTGCCATAATAATAGGACCGATGGGAAGAGGCATAGGATTGCGACGAATACGAGCTGCCGCTGTTGAACAGCAAATGATAAAGCATCAAATCATCCCATCCGAAGCCGGATGATTGATGAACAATGGTTGTTCCTCCGCCGGAACCGCCGCCGGAGGTCACTTGCGGACTCTCCTGTACCGTTTCCGCTTCATCCAGCTCTTCATCGGATGGCAGCGGAAGATTCCAGTCGACAGCAGGATCATAATACCGTTTCACTGCCTCACTCGACCATTCAACAAGCTTGGGGCCGGATGTTGAACTGGATACCGTAGGCGTTGGAGACGCGGTTGCGGCCGGACTTGCGGCTTCAGCGTGAACTGGTACTGCTGCCAAATTGGCTATTAGTGCGAGGCCTAATGAAGTAGAAAGCACCTTGAGCGGTATTCCTTCTTTGGTTAACAGTTTGGATTTTAGGGGATCGAGTTTTTTATCTTCTTGCATGTCCAGTACCTTCTTTCCTTCTATAATGTCTTGTTATTCATTCTCACAACAAGGAGCTCTAATTGGCCGGCATCAAGGTTCAACTTTCCTTCCAATGTTTGATACTCCTGGCCATGCAGAGTCAGATAGTTCACATGCTCCAGCGAGGCGATCATCGCAGAATCCCATTCCCGATCATCAAGCTGGCTTAATCCTCGTTCCGGATCTTTTACAAACAAAACAACTCGCATCTATTTATGTGCCCCTTTCGATTGGATGTTCATTGTATACGGCAATAGCGTTTTTGACGTTTCAAATTTTTGGAACTAAAATATTGACTCGTAAAATAAAAAAACACAATCACATTAAACGTGATCGTGCTTTATTAGCTGTGGACGCTTACGTTACCTTGACTTTTCGAATTGTATCATGAAGTATTTGGGAAAATAATAGTCCAAATTTACTATTTCCTCTTTTTGGAATTGTTGTTCAGCACTAAAGCATTATAAAAAAACCGAAACATCTCCTAGTGGCAAAACGTCTATACATAGTAAGAAGATAGCTTTGAAATGGAGGTCGTTATGTCATGAAAGAACAGGTGCAGCCCTCCTGTGATTTTACAATCGAGGTGATGGGCGAAGGAGCGGCAACTGCCGTGCCGGACGAAACGCTTGTTACGCTTGGTGTTTCTGACGAAGGGGACGGTCTGGCGGAGCTTCAGGCGGAACAAGCGGAGAAGATTGCGGCCATTATCCAAGCCTTGCTTGATCTTGGCGTACCACGGGAAAATATTTCGACCGCGCAATATACCATTGAGCCACAGTATGATTTTATTGACGGGAAGCAAGTCTTTCGAGGTTACAGAGCCGTGCATCTCTTGCGAATCACCATTGACGGAGCAAAGGACGCGGGAAGCATCATCGACGCGGCAGTCGCCCAAGGGGCAAACATGGTAACGGATGTATCGTTCAAATCATCGCAAGCGGAAGAGGCCCGGCGAAAAGCATTAACTCTGGCTGTCCGCGATGCCGAAGCGAAGGCACTTACGGTTGCCGCCACGCTTGGCGTCTCCCTGTCTGCCGTTCCATGCAAGGTGATGGAAGCACCGGGAAGAAGCTTTGAACCGGTCATGTTCAAAGCAGCATCCTTGCCCGCCGGTGACGCTGGCACATCCATTGAACCAGGAACGTTAACGTATAAAGCCTCCGTTCGCGTCTGGTATCTGTACGGGTGAAATGCAAAAAACGGCGGTGCGAGCCTGTAGATGACCGCACCACCGTTTTCGATTCAGTAAACCTTATTCATCAGCTCAATCACTTCAACCAGCGTAAGGCCGAAGGATTTATAATAGGACGCGTCGGCAGCCATTTGCTTCAAAATCATTACATTGCGTAATTGCAGTATCTGATCGGGTGTAAACTCGGCTACAAAGCATCCTTTACCCGTGACCGTGTTGATCAAACCAGCGTGCTCGAGTTCTTCCCATGCCTTCTTGACGGTTATGATGCTTACTCTGAGCTCCTGTGCCGCTTGTCGTATCGGCGGTAAAGCATAGCCGCTTTCTAATTCGCCTTTCAGGATCTGGGCGCTGATTTGTTCGTAAATCTGCTGATAAATGGGTTTATCGGATGAGTTGGAAATGGCTACATTCATTCATTATATCTCCACTTTAGGGAACCGTTTACTTGCAATACGATAACCAATGACGGTTAAAGCAATAAAGACAAGGATTCCTGCGATCAGAATAGAAGCTTGAAGGGCTGTACGGTCAAGACCGGCACCATAAAAAATATCATGTACATAAGAACTCTCAATTCCGATCCACTGCGCAATTCCGGCAAACAGCATAGCAGCCACAATTGACACAAGCGTTGCCTCACCATATTTGTAAGCTGTTTTGTAATAGATGGATATAAAACAAATGTTGAAGATCCCAAACATCACAAAACATAATCCCCAAAAACCCATATGAGGCTCAAAGAAATAATAGGTGATATTCGTGTACAAGTTAATACTTATCATACCAAAGATCATTGCAATGACAATATGCAAGAGTTCAAGGAGAACAATAACGGATACCTTAGCTTTCACGATATCGTTTTTGGTCACGGGCATCATGGCCGTAAACATCAAATCGTTCTGAGCTCGAAATCCGCCGAACATATTGGGCATCGTGATCCAACAAAAATACAGGAGGACAATAAAATAGATCCAGCCGGGAATAAACATTAAAGCTCCTGTCAAAAAAGGCATGATTAAATAGATGAGGGGTACTCCTAATTTAAAATCCTTCAGAATTAAATTATACATACATATCCTCCTTCTTCGCGAAATAAATCATTATCTCCTCAAGGCTTGGTATGGCTGCGTTAATCCCGGAAGCCGGGTCGAAATCGTCTGCGTGTATCAATCCCGTAAAGCCAAATGAATTTTTCTTATAGGAAATGAGCAGCTCTTTCACTTCGCTGAGCTGGCTTTCCTTGCCGCTCAGCAGGCGGTAAGTCTCCACGAATGCTTCTTTCTCCGCGCTTTTGACAATTTGCCCGTTCTCAATAAAGGTGATAAAATCCGCGCATTTCTCCAGATCAGAGGTAATATGCGTGGAGAAAAGAATGCTGATCTCCCCTTCTCCAACGAGCTCTTGGAAAATCTCCAATAAATTATCCCTTGCGACCGGATCGAGTCCGCTGGTTGGTTCATCAAGGATTAGAAGCTTCGCGCCATGGGACAAGGCAAGGGCCAAATTGTATTTGACCTTCATCCCCGTCGACAGTTCGGAGATTTTTTTGTTTTCATCCAATTTGAACTTTCTCAGATAGCTGTAATAGGTATCATCATTCCAATTTTTATAGAACTTCTTAATGACATCGGTTAACGTTTTTACTTTGCTTCGATTGTGAAAATCAACGTCGCCAAACGCGAACCCGATTTCCTGCTTCAGCTCTAATTCGTGCTCGGCAAGGTTCTTGCCCAGAATACGGACCTCTCCGCTGTCGATATGAATTAAATTCAAGATCGATTTAATCGTTGTTGTTTTCCCTGCTCCGTTGGCGCCTATGAACCCCATGATATAACCCTTTTCCAACTGAAACGATATATCCTTCAGCTCGAAATTTTTATATTTCTTGCTTACATTCCGAATATCTAATGCCAGCATAGCGTACCTCCGATCAAATTGTGTATGTCGTGTATACACAATATATCATCAAGGAAATTTGAAGTCAATTACGGAATTACCTAAATTCTAGAAACAAAAAAAACCTTGAGCGGTTTTAGCCATTCAAGGTTATCTCGTTTTCCATTATGAATCGCCTGCTTCTCTACCCCTTCATCCCGCCCTGCATGCCAAAGCCTTTGGACATAAAGCGTTGGGATAAGATGTACAGCATCACAGACGGGATAGCGTACATGACGGAGAAAGCGGCTAATTTGCCATAGTCGGCCATGCCGTATTGCCCGAAGAACTGATAGATCTTAAGCGAGGCCGGGAAGTTCTCCGGGGACTGCAGCAGGATGTAGGGCACGAAGAAATTCCCCCAGCTGCCGGAAAAGGTAAAGATGGCAACGGTGCAAATACCCGGAATCATAAGCGGTGCAACGACCTTCCAGATTCCTACGAATACCGATGCGCCATCAATCCAGGCTGCTTCCTCCAGCTCGGAGGGCACGGAATCCATGAAGTTTTTCAGCATCCAGATTCCGTATGGCATGGCCGAAGCAACAAAGAAAAGAATGACGCCAAATATATTGTTATAGAGCTTCAACGTCAGAAACAGCTGATACACCGGTACCATTACGGCCGTAATCGGCAAGGAAGTCATGAACAGGATGGTCAGCATAAAAGGCTTCTTGTATCTAAGTTGATAACGCGACAACGGATAGGCTGCCAGAAGACCCAGTATGACGACCAGAACAGCTTGGCCACCGGACATCAGGAGGCCGATCAGAAAGGCACGCTGATTGTCTTTGTTAGTCAATACGTCCACATAATTATTGCCCGTCAGATGGGTTGGCGTCTTGAGTGACTGCATCGCATTCGTATCGACGGAGGCTACAAGCACCCATAGCAGCGGAAGCAGAAAGCAGATTCCAATGACCGTTAATATGGTATAGGGCAACAGCTGGAAAATCCATTTGCGTTGATTTGCACTCATATTGTTCTCCTTGTCCGTTTACTCTTTCATCGAGCGGATATAGAACAAGCTAAGAATGATACCGATAAACAGCAGCAATAAGGAAATGGCCGTACCGTAACCAAGCTGATAATTGACGAAGGCCTGATTATACATAAAGATCGGCAGCGTGGTCGTGGACGTTCCCGGCCCTCCGCCTGTCATCGCGTAGATCAGACCAAATACACCAAGCGTCTGCAGCGTAACGAGCATTGCATTTGTTGTAATGGAATCCTTGATATAGGGGATCGTTACTCTCGTCAGTACTTGCCATTTCGAAGCTCCATCAACAATAGCAGCCTCTTCAATCTCGCTTGGCACATCATCCAGAGCAGCCTGGAACACCAGCATGGAGAAGGCTGTGCCATGCCAAATATTCGCCAGGATGATGGTAATCATCGGGACCGTGTACAGCCAGGTGACCTCGCTAAAGCCAAACGATGTCAGAATCGCATTAAGCGTTCCTTCATCCGCGAAAAAGCTGTACAAGCATAACGCGCACACGATTTCAGGCGTAACCCATCCCGCCAGCACAATGGTGCCGATGATTCTCCGGAACCATCTATTTTTGCTCTTCATTAAAAGGGCAATAAGGAACCCCAGCACCTGCTGACCAATAACAGCCGAACCAATCAGGAATATGAGTGTATTCCATATACTCGTCCTCACTGTTGGGTCCTCGAACATACGCGAATAGTTATCCAGGCCGACAAAATTCAGATCCTTGGCCGCTTCCCCGGTAAGAGCCAGATTAGTGAAGGAATAGAATACCGTCAGCAGGATCGGGTATATAAAAAACACCAGCATGATGGCCACGGAGGGCAGCAAGAAATACAGCCACGTCCATGTCCGCTTTCGCTTCGTTATGCCATTTAAGGCCACAGTGCTCATTAAGGTCTACCTCCTCCGCCTTGCGTGTGAAAGAAGACTTGCTCAAGCAGCAGCAGCGAAAGGAAGTGCTTGAGCAAGCCGTTTTTTATTATTTTTCTAAAATTTTATCCTCACCTACAATTCGGGTAACATCCTGCGCGTATTTATTCGCGGCATCCTGCGCTGATGTTCCTGAAGCAACGGATTCCACCATCGTCTGAATTTGCGTCGACACTTCCGGATATTTATCCTGTGCCGGACGGAACTCTGCATTTTTCAAATATTCGGTTGCAATTTGGTTAAACGGCATTTGGGTATACTCCGGATCAGATCCCACGTCCGCGCGAACGGTGATATTGCCGGATGCAATAACAAGCTTTTTCGAGTTTTCTTTGTTGAGAGCGAATTTAATCACTTCCCATGCCTCGTCTTTATGCTGAGCGTTGGCCGGAATCGATAATGCCCAGCCCCCCGCAAGCGTGATAGAGCCAGGTGCCTGGCCTTTGCTTGTCGGCATTGGCGCGAATCCGAGAACATCCTTGTACTCTGGCCATGGAGCAGCGCCGCCTTCCAGATAGTTGCCGGTAATCCAGGAGCCGTCGAGCGAAATCGCCAGCTTGCCTTGCGGCAAGTATTCACGGGTAGCCGTATTGCCCGCTTGACCGTTCAGGACCTTCGAGAGCGGCGGTCCAAGCTTTTCTTTGTTAATCGTTTGGATGAATGTGAGAGCATCAACTATGCCCTGGCTCTTCGTAATCCATTTACCCGTGTCGTTATCGTACAATCTCTCGCCAGTCCCATAGAGAAGCATTTCATAAGTCTGCATGGAAGTCGCTTCGCCGGTTGCCTTGCCCATGTTCATCCAGATTGGCACGACGTCAGGAAGCTTGCTCTTGATCGTTCTGGCTGCATCAAGCACTTCATCCCAGTTTTTCGGTGTCCATTCTTCTGGCAATCCTGCCTGCTTGAAGAGCGTTTTGTTATACCAAAGCCCCCTGGAATCGGTATTGTAAGGGACACCATAGACCTTGCCGTCACTTGCGGTAACGCCTTTTTTGAGTGCCTCAATGAAGGAGCCGTTCGTCCAGTCCTCCCAAGCGCTCACCTTATCATCCAGCGGCGTCAGGTAACCGGCACTTGCGTCCGAGTTGAGGATAAACGTATCTTCCGTCACGATATCCGGTGCGGTATCTTTGGACTTCAGCGCCAATGCGATCTTGGCAAAATAATCGCCTTCGGACGCCTGTATCGGAGTTGCCTTAATCTCTACGTTTTTGTCCGGAAAATTCGCTGCAAGCTCTTGAATCCATTTGTACATGACACCTTCTTCGCCGATACCGTCATCGCGATAGGTGATTGTAATGACCTTTTTCTCCGTGCTTCCTTTGTCTCCTCCGTCGTTTGTTGATCCCGCGTTTGTCTCTTTGGTGCCTGTGTCTGCCGAAGTGCTTGGACTGTTGCTAGGCTTGTTTGTATTGTTCGAATTGTTCGAGCAGGCAAACAGCAAGGTTGTACACAAGACGAGCGATGTGGAAATGGACCAGAATCTTTTACCGCGAGCCATCAGAATCCCTCCCTATTAGTCAACCACCCTTGGTTAAGCGCTTCCATGCGGTTATAGTTCATAGATATTTATCTACCTCCATCTTTATTCGATGAAAATCGGAAGATTCGACTATAATATTGCGACATAATACTCTATTTAAATGACTTTCAAAAATCGCTTCAAATAATGGCACGATAAAAAAAGCCCCGGCACTTGTCGTCCGGAACTCATTATGAAAAAGGTCTATTATTAAAGAATCAAAGTCAGCAGAGAGTTTTGGACATAAAAATCAGCCTCTCTACTATTCACGTAGTCTAATAGAATCCACTTCATGTAACAATTCGTGTAATGCAAAAAAAATGCCGTGAAGCATCCCAACCAGATGCTCACGACATTTAACGGTTATTTCAATTAAGCGGCCAGCTTTGGCGCATGTGATTTTTTCGCTACAAATTTACTGAACAAGAACCGCACCAGCGGGCCCATCACGATCAATTGAAGAGGAAATGCCAAGATATAGTTATGGAAAACGATAGAGAAATAATGTTTGATCAGCGATCCCTCTCCCAAGCTGTCTGCCAGTGATGAGCTGATAAGACCATATAACGACATGCATAGTACCATGCCCGTAACCATGCAGAAAGCAAGCGATAGAATCACATATATTTTCTTCGACTTGTCATAAGGCAGCGAGAAGGCGATTTTCTTCGCAACCGGTCCTACTACATACATCTCAATGACGAAAGCAATCATAAAGCCCAACACATATTGCAGTACCGTTACTCCCGGAGAAATAGTTCCAAACAAGTCATTACGTATCATGTTATACGTAATCATGACAAGAGCCATCCCCGTTACCATCATCAATCCAAAATAAAAATCTTCTCTCTTATTCGCAGGCAAAATCATCATCCTTTCTGTTCTCCTTGTCATTATAGAGAGTTGCACCCCCTCTTCATAAGTGACAAGTTTGTGAATTTTTTAGGATGAAAGCTACTGGAAATACATCTAGTTTCCTTTCCTATAATGCAGCGGAACATACCCGGTGACCGATTTGAACACTCTGCCAAAATGCGTCACGCTGCCGAATCCGACCCGCTTCGCGATAAGATTCACCTTCATGGAAGACTGCTCAAGCAGCTTTTTCGCTTCCTTGATTCTGACGCTGTTTAAGTATTCAACGAACGTAAATCCGGTTGCTTCCTTGAAAAATCGGCTCAAATAATAAGGGCTGACGTAAAACTTCTCCGCCAGCAAATGAAGCGACAGCTCGATCATGTAATGAGCGTTGATGTAACGGACAATCTCCGATATTCGCTCATGCATCGGGCTTGGCGATTCCAGCGCTTCCGCACGGTTCAGCTTCACGTGACGACAGCAGATCATGAGCAATTGCAAAGCCAGAGTCTGCGCATACATCTCGAAGCCGGGCTTCTTTTCCTGCATCTCCGTGATGATCGTTTGCGTCAAAGTCTCAATGGCTAATCGATCCTGCAGCGGACATTTGACAATGAGATACTCCTTCTCAAACAGCGGATGCAGAACGTCCATATACGTCGCATTCCCGGCAGCCATATGCTTCTCATGAATATTCACGATAAGCCGCTCATGCTCCGGCGTCTCCGTATTCGTGGTCCTGTGCAGAATATTGGGAGAGATGATTACAATGTCCCCTTCATGAACGACCATCGTCCGATCCTTAATAAAAAACTCCCGCTTGCCGGACATCAGACTAAAAATTTCGTATGTACTATGAAAATGGCTCACAGGCATATTGTGGCTGCGGGCTTTGCGGTAAGAGACCGAGAAGGTCCCCTCTCCGTTGTCGTATTGGAAATCCCCCATCCTTCGCCACGCCCCTTCAAGTGCTTTGACTTTCATTATACGCCTCTGTTCATTTACAGCAAGATATAAGAAGAATTCGTTCTTTTCTGCAAAAAATGTACATTTCTTCGTGCTAGTATAGCCTTATGACAAAGAGGGAGGCTGAGCGTACGATGAATTCTTCAAACGCAGCAAATATGGAGGAAAGCAATCATGCCGAATATTCCCCTATTCAATGGGCGGAGAAAGCCTGCGAGGCATTAATGGCAAAGTTCGAGCCGGAGCAGCTTCCGCCGGACCGGTTCCATTATCATCAGGGAGTATTTTTATCGGGCATGGAGAAATGCTGGAAGGAAACGAATAACCCTGACTATTATCATTATCTGAAACGATGGGTGGACAGCCAGGTCCTCGAAGACGGCAGTATTAAGAAGCATAAACCCAATGAACTGGACGATATTCAACCGGGTGTCCTTCTCTATAACCTGTACGAGCAAACCGGGGACGAGCGGTACAAGAAAGCCCTTCACTACCTGGTGCCGCTGATCAAATCGTGGAAAACGAATCCTTCCGGCGGCTTCTGGCATAAGGAGCATTATCCGAATCAGATGTGGCTGGACGGGCTTTATATGGCCGGGCCAATCGCCGTTCAGTTCGGCAAAACCTTTGATGCAAGCGAGTATTTCGATATGATGACCTATCAGGCCATTCTGATGGAAAAGCATACGAAGGATCCTGTCACCGGCTTGCTGTATCACGGCTGGGACGAAACGAAAGAAGCTTCATGGGCGGATCCGGTTACCGGTCTTGCTCCTGAATTCTGGGGCCGCGCTATTGGCTGGTATCCGGTTGCCCTGCTCGAAATGTTCGAATATCTGCCGGAGGATCACAAGGATAAGCCAGCGCTAGTTGCTATCCTGCAGGATCTCCTGATCGCATTGACCAAATATCAGGATTCCGCAACAGGCTTATGGTATCAGGTAGTCGATAAGGGAGACCAGCCGGATAATTGGCCTGAAAATTCCTGTACATCCCTTTACGTGCATGCCATCGCCAAGGCCGTGCGGTTCGGCTATCTCGATGCGAAGTATTTGGAGCAGGCCTGGAAAGGTTATCAAGGCGTCATCGATACGCTGAAATTAGATGACAACGGCCATGTCGTGATCGGGCAAATCTGCATCGGCACGGGGATTGGCGATTATGCCCACTACATCGCCCGCCCGACAAGCGAGAACGATCTGCACGGCGCAGGAGCTTTTATCCTGATGTGCGTGGAGATGAGTCTGGCGGCAAAGACCGGAATTAATTGACCAAAAAAAAGCTGAGGCCTCAAATAGGCCTCAGCTTATCACTTTTTCAATCTAGGGTATCGTCTGCGCTTCAGGAGCTTCTATGGATGCGGCTGCCTCGCCTTGCGAGTGGCGATACAGCTCCTCATACACGCCTTGCAGCTCGATGAGCTCTGCATGTGTGCCCGACTCCACAATGGTTCCGTGGCTCAGCACGATAATCCGGTCCGCCTGCATAATGGTAGACAAGCGATGGGCAATAACAATCGTTGTCCGGCCTTTGGATACGACCTGCAGCGCACGTTGAATCAGCTGCTCCGTCTGGGAATCCAGATTGGCGGTTGCTTCGTCAAGGATCAGAATTTTGGGTCGGAACACGATAATGCGGGCAAAAGACAACAGCTGCCGCTCACCGGCGGATAATCCGCTGCCTCGCTCGGATAATTTCGTATCATAGCCGTCAGCCATCCGGCTGACCAGCTGGTCCGCTCCTACAAATTCGCAGGCCTGAATAACGTCTTCACGGGAGATGGACTCGTCAAACATCCTGACATTGTCGATAATGCTCCCCGCATACAGATACGGTTCCTGCTGGACCAGGCCCACAATCCGGTGAAGGTCTGCCTGCGGGATATTCCGGACATCGTTCCCGTCAATGTTAACGCTGCCCTCCTGAACATCATAGAAGCGGCAAAGCAAGCTCATCAGCGAGCTTTTACCTGCGCCGGTGGTTCCTACAATCCCTACCATCTCGCCGGGACGGATATGAAGATCAAGCCCGCGGAAGATGGGAGAGCCATTCCCGTAGCTGAACGAGATTTTATTGAAATCAACACGACCTTGTACGGATTCATAATCCACTTTAACCGTCTTGGCCGAATCCTGAATTTCCGGTTCGATATCAAGCACGCCCCAAATCCGGTTGACCGCTACCGTAGCGGATTGGAGGGTGTTCCACTGCTGGGTAATGGCGTTAATCGGCTGGAAGAACTGCCGGATGTAAGTAATAAACGCATACAGTACGCCAAACTCAATTGTCGTACCGAGCACAGCCTTCCCTCCGGTCCACACCACAAAAGCAATGGTCAAGTTGCCCAGCAGATCAAACGTCCGGTTGAACAAAACCTGTGTGCGAATTTCCCGGACGTTAGCTTTAAAATAATCTTCGTTCCGCTCCTTGTATAACTCAGCTTGCGCCTTCTGCTGATGGAACACCTGAATTAGGCTCATGCCCGACAGGTTCTCCGCAACAAAGGCAACAAGGCGGGACAAGCGCGTCCGTGCCATTTGATACGTCGTACGCATAAAGGAACGGAAAGCGATTGCAATTAAGGCAATAATCGGCAGCAACAGCAGACAATATAAGCCTAATGTTGCATCCAGATAAAACATCATCACCAGTATCGAAACAAGCGTCAGACCATCACGCAGCAGGGTAAGCAATACCTGATTAAAAAATTGGTTAACCGCCTCGGTATCGCTGGATACATGCGTGATCAGACTTCCGCTTGAAGTTTTATCGAAATAGGACATCGATAGTTTCGTAATATGCTGGAATAGCTGCTTCCTGATCTTGGCAACGATACTTTGGCCGGCATCCTGCAGCAAATTATTTTGTAAATAAGTAAACAACAGACCCGATAGAGATAACCCCAAATAAATGGCGCAAATGACCAGCAAGCTGCTGAAATCGTTATTGCCAGCCATTAAGTTGTCATCGATTGCGATCTTAACCAGAAAAGGTTGAAACAGCTCCGACGCGATAGCGATCACGGTACAAATAGCAACTAAGCTAAACGTCTTCCGATGCGGGGTAATATACGAGCTAAGAATCCGAAAAGCTGACCGGTATTGCGGCTTGGGCTGCTTGCCCTGGCCAGAATTCTGATCCGTCTGCCAATTGTTAATGGCCTGAGGCATATTGGCTTCCCTCCTCCTGAATCGCATGGAGCTCGGCATAAGGTCCCGGCTCAGCAAGCAGCTCCTCGTGCTTGCCGCGCTGAACAATTTCTCCCTCATTAAGCACGATAATAAGATCCGCATGCTTCAAAGCGCTGATCCGGTGTGCGATGATTATCGTTGTCTTCCCTTGGCGTTCCTGCTGAATGGTGTGTACAATCTCGGATTCGGTAACCGCATCAACGGCGCTGACGCTGTCGTCCAGAATCATAAGCGGCGCCTGCATGATAAAGCCGCGCGCCAGACTGGTACGCTGCCGCTGACCGCCGGATAACGTAATCCCTCTTTCCCCCAGCTTCGTCTCGAAGCCTTCCGGGAACTCGCTGATATTATCGTAGATGCGCGCCTGCTTGGCTGCCGAATCAACATCACTCTGCCTGGCTTGCCGCCTTGCAAAGGCGATATTCTCGCGAATGGATGTGCTGAACAGGAAGCCGTCCTGCGGCACATAAGCGATCTGGTTGCGCAGGCTCTCCAGCGTAACCTCACGAATATCGGCAGCACCGATATGAATGGCATCAGCCGGCGGGTCGTAAACCCGAAGAAGCTGCTTCACGAGGGTTGTTTTGCCGCTGCCAGTACGTCCAACAATGCCTAGCGTCATGCCAGGCTGAATGACCAGGTCGATATGGCGAAGGGCAGGCTGCGGAGCATCCGGATAAGTAAAGGTCAGATCGGATATGCAAATGGGACTCTTCGCAAGATTAGCAGCTGCAGCATTGTCCGCTTCAACGATATCCGGCTGAACAGCCATCAATTCGTTCAACCGCTGCAAGGATGCACGCGAACGCTGCACCGTATTAATGACGTTGCCGATCTGCTGCAGCGGGTTCATCAGCATTCGTACATACAGCGTCAGAGCAACGAAGTTACCAAGCGTAATTTCCCCTTTAATGGTCAAGTAACCGCCATAGGCCAGGGACACAATTAGGGACAAGTTGCCAAGGAACGGTACAATCGCCTGGAAAAGCGAGGAAATCCGCACAAGCGATAACTGGTTCGTCTTGATCTGATCCACATAAGCGCCGAAGCGTTTAATCATGATAGGTTCAACAGCAAATTTTTTCGTGACCCGAATACCGCCAAACTGCTCTTCGGCTGATTCCGTCATCGTACCCAGCGACTCCTGCACTTTGCGGGAACGCTGCCGGATGATCGGTCCGATCTTGATGACAATCCATGGAATCAGAATCAAAGGCCCGACGGATGCGGCAATCAGATACAGGGGGATATCGCTCAGAATCATTGCCCCCACACAGGAGAACAACAGCATCGAAGCCATGGCCGTCTGGTTAATGCCCATCGAGATCGATTCCCTTACTCCCGTCACATCGTTCATGAAATAATTAAGCATTTTGCCTACGCCATTCTTCGAATAATAATGCTCGCTTAAATGGGAGAAATGCGTGAACAGCCGCCGCCTGGTCATATATTCGAATAATCGGCCTACGTACATGACCAGATACTGCCCATAACCGCCAAGCAGCGCATATCCCGCTCCAATCAGCACAAGCAGCACGCTGTAATGAACGACATCATGAGAGCCCAGAACTCCAGACTTCAGCTTATCCGTAAAGTCGCCGAGCACCTTGGGAAAATAGGCAAATATGATACTGGCCGCCGCATGAAGGGTAACCGATGCGAGATAAATATGCCAAGTCTGCTTGAAATACGGCTTCAGAACACCCTCTGATTTCAAGACTCATCACTTCCATTGTTTGATTCGTCGGAATTGCTCTCTTCCCCAGCCGGAGTGTCTTCGGAAGTATTGTCTTCCTCCGGTAATTCATGAAGCTGAAATACATTTATAAATTCTTCCATAATGGCTTCCGTGGCTTTCAACTCGCCGCTGATCACCGGTTTAATCGCTTCAAAAGCCGGATCATTCAACTGTCGCTGCAGCGTGGCACGAGTAATTGTAAGCTTCTCCAGAAAGGCAAGAGCTCTGCCGCGGCGGAATGTCTGCGCCTTGCCCCCATCCCGGTTTCTGCACTCTTCCTTAAACTTTCCTCTGTGCCCATGTCCATCACGCATATGTTTATGCCTCCTTTTCACAATGTATACATTTGTATACAGTATGCTTCATGTATACAAATGTATACGTCTAATAAAGCGCTGTCAAGTTAGAATTTTCAAATAATTAACAACTGATTCTCCCGCTGCGCAAAAAAGCGCCAACCAGGTTCCTTGTAACACGAACCTGGTTGGCGCTTGACCACGATCTTTTTTTCTTTATTTCATTAAGCGACTAACCGCAGGAAGAGAATTCCTCCAAATGCGCATGCCATTCCGGTCACCTCAAGACGCGTGAACCTCTCCTTTACCACAAACCGGGTATAGAGGAGAACAATTAGAACATTCAAGGCGGTTACGGCGGACACAAGCCCGGCTTTGCCCAAGTCAAAGGCGGTTACGATCATCATCATACCTGCCGCATTGGTTGTACCAACCAGCATTCCCGTCAGGAATGTCCGTCGCTCGCTCCAGGTTTTCGCTGTTGCGGCTCCTTCAGCCGCAGCGGACACATCTGCGGTAGCAGCGGCCAGGACGAATCTTTTGCTGGAAAGGCGGTCTTTCAGCCACCAAACGCCATAACAAATAGAGCCTGAAGTGAACATAAAAAACAATGTCGGGAACAGCGGTGCCTCAAGCTTCGTTGACCAGGAGCCGGACAAATCGTTGCAGGCGAACATAACAAGTGACAAGAGGCCCCATTGGGCACCTTGAAGGTTTTTAAGCGACAGATCATTCGAATATCGCACAAGCAGTATCCCCATCACAATAACAACAAAGGCAGCCAGCTGGGTATATTTAAGCGCTTCTCCCCACAGGACGTAAGCCCCCATGACAACCAACACAGCCGGGAGCGCCGTTAGAATCGCAACAAGAGATGCTTTGCCTACGGCAAAACCCTTGAACATGCTGGCATTTGCCACAAACGAGAATACGCCCATCTGAATTCCGACAAGTGCCGAAGCCGTCCAAGGCTGACCGGATAGTACAGCCGCAACCCCGCATATAACCGCTCCCATGGAGAATACGCCACACAGCAGCACGGTCCTGCTTAATGGAAGTTGGCTCGTATAATGATATAAAATTCCTCTCAAGCCAAAGCATAAGGCTGCGAGTACAGAAAATATAATCCACATAACGTAACGGTCCCCTCCCCATCCTCCTAATCTTAGTCAGGAAAAGGCATTGTGGCAATGCTCGCCGGAAGAAAAAAGCTGTTGTCACATCTAACATATCATGTTAATATGTGGAAAAACGTTTTTCGGAAGGGCTTCTAGGGATCCGACTCCGTCAGGATGGCGAACCAAGCGAAGCCGGCTTGCGCGTTAGGCGCCAAGCTACACCGTGAGGAATAAAAGACCTTCGGAAAGTTCCGCCTGCATGAATCGGGCGAGACTGACCGGAGGTCTTTTCCCTTTTGCAGGATAAATAACAAAGGGGTGCGTAAAGTGAGGTCCATTCAGGTTGAGCAGTTGGAGAAAATATTTCAAGTGAAGAAGAAACAGGAGGGTCTGGCGGGCAGCCTGAAGTCGTTATTTCGTCCACAGTATGCGGATAAGGCGGCTGTAGAAGGCATTACCTTCTCCGTCGATCAGGGTGAGACAGTCGCCTTTCTTGGACCTAACGGCGCCGGTAAGTCAACCACCATCAAAATGCTGACCGGCATCCTCCATCCTTCCTCCGGTACGGCGACAGTGTTGGGCTGTTGTCCTTGGACGGAACGATCAAGGCTCGCTTACCGCATCGGCTCCGTATTCGGGCAGAAGTCCCAGCTGTGGTACCATCTTCCGCCGCTAGATACGTTTGAGCTGATGAGCCGGATCTATGAGCTCCGCCGGGAGGATTACAAGCAGCGCCGCGACAATCTTATTGAACGTTTCGAGCTGGGACCTTATTTGCATACTCCTGTACGCAAGCTTTCCCTGGGAGAACGGATGCGCTGTGAAATTGCCGCTTCCCTCATCCATCGCCCTCAAGCGCTGTTCCTCGATGAGCCAACCATTGGTCTGGATGCCGTCGTGAAACAGCGGATCAGGGAGCTGATTCTGGAGATGAACCGAGAGGAAGGCACAACGATCTTTCTCACTTCTCATGATGCAGGCGATGTCGAGAAGCTGTGCGACCGCGCGATCGTCATTAATCATGGAGGACTTGTGTTTGACGGGCGTGTTGAAATCATGAAGCAGCAATTCCTGACGCATAAGACCGTTCAGCTTGTCCTGGAGGATGATCCGGGTCATCTTGTGCTAGAAGGCGTTGCCGTCCTGAGCCGGAGCGGCTGCAGGCTCACGCTGAGCGTCGATACCGGACTTACAACGATTGAATCGGTTTTGTCCGCCTTAATGGCCAGCCATCGCATCGTCGATGTGAACGTTCAGGATCCGCCGATGGAGGATATTATTACTCGCATGTACGGGACGTTCCGTACAAAGGAGGCGGTCAGGTGATCAGTCTCTCCAAGCCGGCGAAATATGTGTTTATCGGTAAAATCACGCTGCGCAGCCAACTGGCCTACGTTGTTGATTTTGTTATACGGTCCGTGTTTCTGCTGCTCATCTTATATATTTTTATGCAGTTATGGCAAACGACCTTTGCGGGTGAAGGCACCGCAACGATTAATGGCTACACCTTTAAACAGATGATGTGGTATCTCGTATTTACCGAATCCATGGTTCTTGCGACTCCAAGTCTTAGCACTCGGATTGAAGAGGAAGTCAAAAGCGGCGATGTGGCGTTCAAGCTTATCCGCCCAGTCAGCTTCCTGGCCTTTCATTATGCCGAGTATATGAGCGAGGTCGCCATCCGGTTTGTGATCAACCTGCTGCTTGGCTCTGTGATTGGCTTGCTGCTTGTTGGTCCTCTGCCTGTCGGTATTGGCCTCGCGTGGCTTCCGATTATGGCGATTGGCGGATTCACCGTCAATTTTATGCTTGGCATGCTTGTTGCTCTCAGTGCTTTCTGGGTGGAGGAAACTCGCGGGCTTGAATTCGTGTATAACAAAATTTTGTTCACGATAGGCGGAATGCTGATGCCGTTGGAGCTGTTTCCGGAGAGCCTGCAGCGGATTGGACACTGGCTGCCGTTTCAGACCGTCGTTTATTTTCCGGCCCGTACGGCCGTTGGCATGCATCTTGAAGAGATCCCAAGTGCGCTTGCTATACAGTGGTTGTGGGTTGTTATTATCGGACTGATGGTTTGGCTAGTTTATCGGAAAGGGGTGCGAAAGCTCAATGTTAATGGAGGATGACAACTCGTATACCGGTATATCCGAGCATGACCAGCCAGGCAGATTTCGGCGCCTGCTCCGGTTCACAACGGCGAGCTGGAGGCTTAACCTGGCAGGTGCGATGGAATTCCGCTTCAGCTTCCTCCTGACGGTTGGCTCCATGATTGTAAACAACATTGTGTGGATCATATTCTGGGGAATGTATTTCAAACGATTTCCGGTGCTCAATGGCTGGACGCTCCAGGACGTCATGATGATGTGGGCAGCCGCTTCGGGAGGATTCGGAATCATGACTGTCTTTTTCGGCAATGCAACACGTCTGGCTAATCTTATTGCAACCGGACAGCTGGATGTATACCTGGCTCAGCCTAAGCCGGTGCTGCTTAACGTGCTGATCAGCCGCATGTCGGTAAGCGCAATAGGCGATCTGCTGTTTGCCATCTTCATCTTCATAGGATTTGGCGATGTCTCCCCGGTTGGGATCGTTAAATTTACGGCTGCTCTGCTTATCTCAGGAATGATTTTTATTTTCTTCTGCGTCATTGCCGGCTGTCTCTCCTTCTGGCTTGGCAACACGGAAGGATTAAGCTTTCAGCTGTTTAATGCGCTGCTTGTCTTTGCCACTTATCCAACCGCAATATTCAAAGGCTTTGGCCGCCTTGTCTTGTTCACGGTTATTCCGGCCGGCTTTATCAGCAGCATGCCTGTCTCGCTTATGCGGGAGGTCGATCTGCCTTTCCTGTACGGAGCGTTGGGCATGGCAGCCGGTTTATGTGCAGGGGGTATCCTGCTCTTCTACAGAGGCTTACGGAGATATACATCAGGCAATATGATGGGATTAAGACGCTGATAGTAAAAGGCCATCAGATCGGTTTGCCCGATTGATGGCCTTTTCTTCTGTATAGGGATTTTAAGCCGTCACGTCTCTTCGCGTGAACATAAGCCAGGAAATCAGATTAAACACCAGGAAGTAGACCACAAGCACTCCGATGGAGAAGGATAACGTCATTCCGTCCTGAAAAGGTCTGCCCTCCAAATACTGGGTCAGATCGGTATTGGCGAAGAGCAGGTACTTGCTCCACTCGTACCGCTGCAGCACCTCCAAAAGAATATTACCCGCAAACAAAATCCCGATGGAAAACCCGATAGACATGGCGCTGCTGCGGAAAACAGAAGAGATCATAAACGTGATGGTGACATACATGACTGTCGATATACCATTTAGCAGATACGTTTTCCACAGATTAAGAAGCATGCTTTTTTCAACAATTTGCCCATCGGTCAAACTGATCAAAGGCAAATCGATATAGTTAAAGCCGTATAAGATTCCATTCAGCAAGACGGAGACGACAAACAGAGTAAGCAGCAAGACCATACTAAACAGCAGCATGGCAAGATACTTGGACAGGAGGATCTTGACCCGGTTAGCCGGGCGAATGAGCAGCAGCTTGATCGTTCCGGCTGAAAATTCACCTGCCAGGATGTCTCCAGCAATGATAATGGTGAAAATAGTGATCAATATCCCCAGACTCGCAGATTCGTTTATTCCATTCCACATCGTACCTTGCGTGGAGTGAATATTGTGCTCCAATTGATAGCTGATAACGGCAATCCGTTCCTTGTAGAACGCCTCGAGCTCTTCGTCCAGATCGGGCTTCGTCAGCTGCTTACTCCATTGTTCCCTTTCCTGCGTCAATTCCGACTGCCAGCCCTCGCCTTGGGCACTCTTGCCTTCGTGCCACATGATGAAGTTACCCAATATGACAAAAGCAGCCATGAGCCCAATCAAGACCCAGGTTCGAACTCTGCGGTAAATCTTCATATTTTCATTAAGTACCAGATTAACCAACCTGTCCACCTCCTGTTATTTCCAGGAATTTATCTTCCAGAGATTGACGAACCCTTTGAACGCCATAGATGCGAATATGGTTTTTCATGAGCTTTTCCAATATATCCGGGATAAGCTCCCTTTCTGTCGTAAACTCTATAAGTCCCTCTTCAGAGAGTTTAAGTCCCTGTATCCCAACCATCTGCCGCATGGCTGCCATTGCTTGTTCCGGCATCTGCGCTTCAATCTGATACGTTTGATAGGAATCGCTTCCCTCGGTAAAATACTGAATCGGCTTTACGTCAATCAGCTTGCCCCGCTGAAGAATGGCGACCCGGTCGCACATCAGTTCCATCTCAGAGAGCAGATGGCTGGAGACAACAACGGTAATGCCTTCCGTGCGGGTCAAATACCGCAGGTAATCACGCAGCTCGCGAATCCCCTCTGGGTCAAGTCCATTCGTAGGCTCATCCAGAATGAGAAGAGACGGCCTATGCAGCAAGGCCTGCGCGACACCAAGACGTTGGCGCATACCAAGCGAGTATTTTCTGACTTTGTCATGAATACTGTTCTCAAGCTTCACCAGAGAGACCACTTCGTCAATCCGTTCCTTGGTCACGCCCGGCACCATGCGAGCATAATGAACGAGATTATGATACCCGCTTAAATACTTGTACATTTCCGGGTTTTCCACAATGGCGCCTACATGACGAATGGCTTGTTCGAATTCGGTTTTAATATTTTTCCCCTTTATCAGGATCTGGCCTTTGGTAATCGATATGAGTCCCACAATCATACGAATTGTGGTCGTTTTACCGGCGCCGTTAGGGCCAAGGAAACCAAAGATTTCTCCTTGCGGAACTTCAAAGGTAAGATCGTCGATAATGTTTTTCCGCCCTATCCTCTTCGTTACATTTTGCAAACTGATAATAGGTTCGCTGCTCATAGATAGTCTCCTTTATAGTAAAATCGCTAAATCAGCTCAGACGATTAAGTCATTTTCCGATTTGATCGTAATGGCTTCTTGCAAAAGTCCCTGAAGGACAGCAGCAAAGACAGCAATCACCATTGATGCAGAAATAATGATGATTCCAATTACTATGCCCGGGGCATCATCCGCCTTTGTTAGAGAATATAAGAATGGCATTTCTATAACAAACAAGACACTTATCGTAATCGCGGCATATTTGATTTTCTTTAGAGCATTGACCGCTAATTCCGAGAAGGCCTGGTTCCTATCAACATAGGTTAATAGCATCAAAGCCTGATACAAAGCAAAGAAAAACGGGATCATAGCCGCATACATGCCGATTAATATGGGATATTGCAGATCAGCCAGCTCTGGCCCCTCCCAATAGGGGGAATCAGGAGAAAATCTGGACAATCCAAATAGACACACAGCAAGAATCGGCATTCCAATCATGATAATCGTTATTTTCAGGAACAGTGTTGTTCCTTGTTTCATATAAAGCACCTCCCATATTCCTAATCAACTAGATATTAGCATGGGTTTTATCGTTTTGCAATAAATCATTATTAATAAGCAACATTTTTTTGTCGTTATATTTTTAAAAGCGAATAAAAAAAGGCCATCGGCCGGACTAACCGGCGATGACCTTGTAAGGGAATCTAGCCTTCTGCTTTTAATCTGCGCTCCAATACGAATGGACCAAACGGCAAGAAGGCAGCGAGAACGGCGCCAGCGATGCGCACGATTTTCCATCTGAATAGAATAGCCATGACCACAATAGCGATTAAATAGATTGTAAATAAGAAACCATGAATGCCGCCCGTAACGGTAACAGCCTCCGGACTATCGAACATATATTTCAAGGGCATTGCTATGCCAAGCAGGATAAGGAACGAGGCCCCTTCCAAATAGCTGATCCAGCGGAACCAAGTCCGAACGGATTGTTTCACTATTGCACTTCCTTTCTGTATTTTGACTAGAGTCTATTACGTAATGGGCCGGCACTTCGTTTCTTAATTCATTGAAAATCTCTGAATAAACTTATCGATTGGGAAGAAACCTATCTGATTGAATTCATTTGCATAAGGAGTCGTTGTAAATGCTGAAAATATTCATCGCTGTCGTTTTGTTATTTTCATGTACGTCATCCAGATGGCCAATTCAATGACCAAATATACAAAGTAAAGGGTAGTTCCTAAAGCCATCGCTTTGGAAACTACCCTTCAATATTTACACTAACCTTTAAACCACACCTGTATGCTGTTTGCCCACCGGATTTGTTCTGGCTCTGCCCGAGCGGGCCATCAGGTTAGCCGACAGCAGCATCCCCGCAATAACGATTACTCCGCCCACGACTTGGGAGACCAGCAACTCCTGACCTGTTATCACGGACAGGATCGCCGTAAAGATCGGCATCAGATTCATCGTGATGCTTGCTTTGCCCGGTCCAAGCATCTTAACCCCCTGGTTCCAGAACAGGAAGGAACCGATGGATGGGAATAAACCAAGATACATAACGCCGGTAATGCCGAATGCGGTAATACGCTCCGGCTGCAAAGGCTGGATAAACAGCAGCGGAACAAAGCAAATGACGCCAATAAATGCCGTAAACGCAACGAACGTAATCGGAGGCAGATGCTGCGCCCTTTTGCTGATAATCGAATAGATCGCCCACAAGAATACCGCTATCAGCAAAATGCCATCTCCTTGATTGTATGGCGTGCTAAAAACCCCTAGCAGATGTCCCTTCGTCAATACCGTCAGTACACCCACGAAAGATAATACCAGTCCTGTTCCCTGCCATGCCGATATTTTGTCCTTCAGGAAGATCAGCGACAAGATGATCATAATCGCCGGAGTCAAGCTGTTAATCAGGCTGCCGTTTGTCGAAGAGGTATGTTGAAGTGCTGTATAGGTCAGAAGCGTATAGAACACAACGCCCACCAGGGAAAAGAATAGCAATAAGCCCCAGTTGCTTCTCCACACCTTCAGCCAATTTGGCTTCTCCACCAGCTGCGCCATCGGAATTAAGACTACGGCTGCAATCGCCCAACGCAGAAAGGATGCCCAGATCGGCGGGAACTCGGACGTTACCGATTTTCCGAAGATCAAATTTCCTGCCCAGAACAGGTTTGCCAATACTAGAAAAAGCCATGCTTTTGTTTTCATATCCAGTCACCTCTCCCGCTCTTTCTCTTGTTCTATAATCATGTTACAATAAACCTTATCATAAATAAAATGAATATAAGTAATGAAGGAGATACCGAATTTGATATGAACAAATCACTTCTTCAGTTGATCGTCACGATCTCGGAAACCCGGAGCTTTACGACTGCCGGGGAAAAAATGAATATGACACAGCCTGCCGTCAGTCGTGCGGTCACCACGCTTGAGCGCGAGCTTGGGGTAACGCTGCTTATTAGGGACCGGCGTCTTGGCGTTGCCCTCACGCCAGTTGGAGAGCGAATTGTTCGGATTTTCCGGGAAATTCTGCAAGGGTACGATAAGATCGACCAGGAAATCGCCAGCGAAAAAGGAATGGAGACCGGCAGCGTCCGGATCGGCGCTTTCCCGGTTGCTGCGTCTTATTTTGTTCCGAAGCTGATCAGCCATATCAAACAGCAATACCCAAAGCTGGAATTCAGCATCGTGGAAGGTACCATTGCAGATGTGCAGAACTGGCTGGATAACCGGGAAATCGATGTTGGCCTGCTTATCCCTTCTGATAAAACCACTCATTCATACCCACTTTACCGGGAAGCCATTTATGCGGTTATGAGAGAGGATCACCCATTGAATGCGAAGAGCGTGATTAGCCCTGAGGATTTGCGCGAGGAATCCATGCTGATCTGCAAAGCCGGTTATGAGCCTCCTGTCCTGAAGTGGTTCGAAAGCGTCGGGGAGGAACCCAATATCAAATACATTCTTTACAACTACAGAACCGCCCTTCAAATGATTCTTGCAGGTGAAGGCTTAGCCGTCATGTCCGAGCTGTCCCTCTTGGACCTTCCTCCTGGTATCATACTGAAGCGCATCTCACCCGCAGCCTACCGGGATATTCACATCGCCTCCGGTCCCGTGGAGGACTGCACCATTGCAGTCAAAACCTTTATCGAGACCGCCCAGAAATTGTTCCCCTTCCAAGCTGAGCGTGATCACTTGATTAGCATATAAGATCTCCCAACTTGGCAAAAATAGACAGGCCTGAGTCCAAAGGGACCCAGGCCTGTCTTCAATGTTCAGCCGTGAGACTATTCACCAATCGTCTGCCGGTCGGGAGCGGAGTACGCAATGATCATGCGGCAAGGCTCCCAGCTTGTTACCGTAGCATTATGCGGAACACCCCGCGGTATTCTCAGCATCATGCCTGGCTCCAGATGGAATACTTCGTCTCCAAGAGTATGGTCGCATTCACCGGATAATACGAAGATAAGCTCCTCGCAGTTGGGATGAATATGTCTTCCGTTTGATTGACCAGCTTCAATATAAACCATTCCAAAGGTCATTTCGGCCTCCGGATCAATGTCTTGACCGCATAACCAATGGATTTTGCCCCAATCCATCGGAAGGATGCGGCCGCTTTCTTCCTTGCGCAAATCCGAAATTGTCGCCATAGCTGTTCTCCCTTTATTTAATAGATTGCAAACCTTGCTGCAAGAAGCTCATGCACTCGGTTAGTCCTTCTACGATCTCCCCGCCGCTTTCCTCATCCGCCGAGATCCAGCCGCGGTAACCGGTATCCAGAATGGCATGGAAAATCGGTCCGAAATCGATCTCTCCCCGGCCGAGTATTTGCCAATCTCCTGCTGCAAAGTCTTTCATATGATAGTTGTCGATGACAGATGCGTAAGTTCTGATCAATTCTGCCGCATCAAAAATTCCTGATTTAACCAAATGTGCGGTATCGATCGTTAATCCCACGCTTCCGGGCTGTACACGGTCGAAGAAGATATCGAAATCCTCCCGATGCATCACGGGCTGATCATAATGATGATGAAGCGAAAGCTTTAAACCATATTGCTGCGCTTCTTTGCCAATCTCGGACAACTGCTGTGCAAATGTTCGAATATCTTCAATTGTCGTCTGGCTGCGTGACACACCGTGGCAGAATACTATCCGTTCCGTCCCGATCTTCTGACCGAATTGGAACAGCCCCCTCAGCTGGCTAATCCCCTTCTCATCCACATTCCCGCCGGCAATAAGAGCAGCGCCTATTCCTTCTCTATGACCCCACTCCTCTACAAAGAGCTCCGGTTCATCCAGATAAGGCGCGTATTGCCCCGCTTTCAACTGCAGTCCGTCATAACCAACCTTCACATATTCGTTAAAAAGCCGATTACGCTCTTCTTCGGATGATGTGGGCCTTGAAAAAGCATATTTTAACCTCATATCTTAATTCCACTGTTAAGCCTGATGATTTGCGATTCAGCTGCTGACCGGTAGGCAGCGTCGAGTAAAGCCACCGTTCTCAAATTATCTTCCGCGCTGTTGCTTGCAATCGTTCCCGTTTCTACCCATGTTAGCAGCTGTTCGAGATTATCGAGGCTGTTTTGCTCACGGGAATAATGGTTATCCCATGTGCAAGAAGGCTGCTGGTCACCTGCGAGGAATAGCTCAACCCGGTTATGATTACATTTCACCGTTCCTTTTTCGCCGATTACAATCATCTCGGTCCGGCTAATCCTCGACGAGAAGCTTTGCGTATAGGTTACAATGGAACCGTTTGCAAATCTCAGCTGAACAGTGGCATCCGTCTCCCCTTTGCAGTTGATTGCATCCGAGGAATTCATTATGCATGCTACCGATTCTGCTTCACAGCCTAAAATCTGCCTGAATCCGTCAAACCAATGGATTCCCATTACGGATAAGGCATGCCGTTCCTGATTGAGCCGCCATCCCGAATCCTGACGGAAGAACATTTCGTTAAATATAATCATGGTCACTTTGCCGATCGTTTGCTGTGCAACGATATTTTTGACGATCTCAAATGGATAATGGCGTCTAAAGTTCTGATTTACGGCCACGGGAACGTTAAGCTGCTTTGCTTTCTCAGTAATGGCAGCCGCATCACTTAATGTATCGGAGAACGGTTTTTCCACCAATAGTGGAATTTCCGCTTCTAATAGAGGAATAACAACCTGCTTTCGAATGGAGGTAGGTGTACACACGACCACAGCATCAACACCGCTGTTTTGAATAAAATCGTTCAAATCCGTAAATCGCTGTTCGATTCCATACTTATCTGCGCGGGAATGAAGAACTTCTTCATTCGGATCACAGATTGCCGTAATGGCCACACGTGCCGGGTTTGCTTTGTAGCCTTCCAGGTGCAATTCAGAGACCCCGCCCGCCCCAACTAGGCCGACTTTAAATTTCTTCAACGCACTCCACCCCATTCAACATATTTAATTTTCATTCAACATGGTTGAATAACAATTTGATTATAAGCCATTCCTTTCCATCCGGCAATCTATATTTTTCGTTGAAATGGCTGGTGTTTTATCGAAAGTATCGGTAAAGTTGTATTACGAAGTAAACTGGATAACGCGAGGGATACAGATGGAATTGGGCAAAAGAATCCGATTAATCCGCAAAGAACAGAAGCGAACGCAAGACGAAGTATCCGCAGCCTGCGGCTTTACGAAAAGCATGCTCTCCAAAATCGAAAACGGCAGCACGATGCCCGCTGTTGCTACCCTGATGAAAATTGCCTCCGCGCTTGGCGTAAAAGTATCGGACCTGCTGGAACCGTCGCCTAGCAATGGGACGGTCTACATACATGCATCCGATTATGAGGATCCCGATAAATGGATCAGAACGGATAAAGGTTATTCTTTCTTTGCCTTCGCATCAGGCAGAAGAGATAAAATGATGCAGCCTTATTTGTTCGTAGCGGAACGCGGTGAAGTGAAAAGTCACGTTTTCTCCCATGAAGGGCAGGAATTTATTTATGTTTTATCCGGTCAAATGAAGTATAAGGTCGGAAGTACGGAGTATGTCATGAACGCGGGAGACGGCATGTACTTTAACTCCCTGGAAGAGCATCTCGTCATCCCGATCTCCGAGCAAGTCAAATACCTGGCGATCTTTACGGAAGATACCGGGAAGCTGGAAAAAGATTAAAGGAATAGAGCTCCCCTCGCGTTTAATAACACACACGATGTCCGCTGTAACATAAAATGTCATCAATTCAGCCCTAAAAAAGGGCTTTTTGTATGTACAAAATGTCACCCGCTGCATTATCTAATGTCAATTTGTATCATTACCGTATAATCAAATGTCAAAATTGGTTATTGTCTGTACACAATAAAAGCCCGCCTTCAGGCGGGCTTTTATCATGAGTTTATTTAATATCCATATCGAAATGTCACGAAGTTTTAATGAAGGGTTAGACGATATATATGGTTTCAATCGGACGGACTGCTTAGCAAGGATTCTTTTAGTAGAGTTAAGGTTACTTCGGAAATTTCTAAATCTCCTAGTTCTCTAACCAGCATTTTTAGCTGTAAGGCATATGTCTTTAATGTGTTGGAACTAAACCCTTGGATTCGTTTATCTGATTCATAGTGACGCCAAAGCTCGCTGTTCTTCTCGATATAACATACATCCAACAACAATTCCATATAACGCAGTAACAATATGGATCAAAGAAGGTGTTTTATCTTCAGCATTCGTAATAACCAATATTGCATCAATTGTAGGCATAAGAATGGAAGTTAACATCACAACAAGTAATGCTTTTCGCATACGAAGTATCATCAGAACCAATAGAAAGATACCAATAAAAAGGTCTCGATCTGCTTTGATGTAAACAAGATATTTATTCGCGGTGTCGTGAAGTGGTAAACCAAAATCTCGGATTGCAGCTTCTGGCTGGACAAAACCTCTTACACCTAAATCGTTTAGATACAGAAGATGATAAAGAACAAGCTTCCGCTCCAGCACGAAACAAGGCAGCTCCTCACAGTAAATAATAGAATGATTTAATTAAAAATAGCGTTGCAGTGAGTGATCATTTGATCAATCCTGCAACGCTATTTCGTTTGTAGATCTTTTGCTGCTTTCATCAGCAATGAAGCGACCAGTATTTTATCTTTTACGAGTGGTGGTTTTGTGTTTCATTCCTTCACTGTTATAGGTGATCCATTCGCCAACAGGCTCGCCCTTGTCAAAATACCCGGAACGCTTTATTGTTCCATCGATACGATACCATACCATTCCCAATAGCCGTCCGGCATTTCATCCGTCATTTTCCCCTTGGACCAAATCGTTTTTCCTGTTGCGTGGTATTTTATCGTATAGCCATCAATGATTTCCGTGTTCTTTTCCATAATACCGTTTGTTTGTATCAGGTCACATTGTTCATTCTTCATGACTTCACTCCGATAATCAGTTTTGCCTTAATAGTATCATAAAAGTTGAGTTACCGGATCCTGTCTTATTGGACCATTTAACACTACTTGCGAGGAATTCTCGAGGTCTCGTCGATTTCACTTGCGATTTCGGCTGCTGCTTTTTTCAAGACTGCATTCAATCTGCCGCCAAAATGTCCCGCTTTCACGAATGCGATCAGATCCTGCTCCCATATGATGCCGTCCGAATCGAAATCGGCCCTTGGATCAAAATGGAGCTGCCCGTGTTTCGTTCCAAAGGTGCGCAAGAATTCAATAGCATCCAGCCAATTGATCTCGCCATTGCCATCGAGGTCAGCCGTTGGTTCAGGATCCGTACCAGGGTCTGTTCCTGGATCTGTCCCCGGATCTGTTCCTGGATCCGTACCAGGGTCCGTTCCTGGATCTGTCCCCGGATCTGTCCCTGGATCCGTTCCAGGGTCCGTGCCTGGATCCGTGCCCGTCACCTCGTACCATGCGGTACCAAGATAGACCTGCCACCCGTCCTTCCAATGCATCTTCGCTTTATCCGTGACAATTCGCTCGGATGGCTGCCTGCCATCCTCTTGTAGACGGCTCAGCCAAATGCCGCCGTCGTAGGTATAAGCGGCTTCGCCTGCAGTCGAGAGCGCAACGAAATGGCTGTTGGCGGTGCTGGTCGGTGTGAGTCGTACATCCTCCCCTGAAGGCGGACGCAGCCAAAGCTGCTTCTGCCCGGCCTCCGTATACAATGTATAAGCAATCCATCCGCCTGACGTCAGATAATCCCCCTGCACGGTAGATGCTCCAGCAAGTTCCGAAGCAGAGCCATTTCGCTCGACGATGAGCACCGAGCTGTTGGTTGAACGGTCATGCCGTACATAGAGCAGCACGTCTCCGTCCATGACCGGTGAATGGTAGGCGAATCCGTCATTAGGCGTAATTTGCTCAACATTACCGTCCGCGAATCGGAACAGCTTGCCTTCTCGCGAGAACACGAGTTTGCCTTGCTCATCCAGCGCATAATTGAACCGATCGGTTAAGCCTACGGGGATCACTTCTCCTGACACCAAATCCTCCAGCATCAGTTCGCGAAGCCCACCTCCCTGCGCATGGTAGGCTGCCCAATTTCCTTTCACGAGAATATCATCAACGGCTAAGGAGTGCAGTTGGCCGTTCTTCCATACGAATCGCGAATAGTTACCGAGCGGGTCGAGTCCTTTCCGATAATAGCCATCGGGCAAGTTGAAGCCTGTTGCATCGAACGCGCCGCCCATTGCGCCGCCGGGGATGAGTCGAACGTTAAGCTGCGTCTGCTCCGGTACGAGCAGCGGCAGCGTTTCCATTTTGTTCGTATCCCGGTGGTGAATGCGCAGACGGTGGTCGTAGGCATTCCATACCAGCGTACGCGAGGCGTCCGAGTCAAGGACAAGTCCCGCTTCCTTTGAGACGGTCGTTAGCTTCGAAATGTCCTCGACATAAATCGGATAAGACTGGTTATTGGTCAAACCAGTGGCGTCAGAGGCACTGAGCTGCACGGCAACTGCTTGGCCCAGCCACTCCTCCGCAGAGATGGTCTCCGCAATGGCGTTCGTGCCGGATGCCAACAGCCTTCCGTTGATGCTGAACTTCAAATTGCTGCATTCCGAATCAGGGTTATCGTCGGTGCAAGAAATGTTAACCGCCAGGTTAGGGTCAGCGACTTCGAAAGGCAGCGGAGCATCAGGGTGTATTGACGGTATTTTGTTGTGTTTAAGCGTTATGACGACCGGAACGCTGGAGATGTCATCCACGTCAACCGCAACAAACGTTAAGTTGAAATCCCCCCAAGGGAGCGAGGAAATATCAATGTCCCCGGTGTACTCGCAAAACATTGTGCAGGAGTCGCTTTGTTTCTTTAAGCTGACCGCTGGCAAACTGCCCGCAGTCGCTTTGGTCTCGACGATAGGCACTTCGGAATTGACTGTAACACGGACAAACAAGCTATCGGGCACATAGGAATTAGCAGACGGCCACTCTACTGTAATTCGCGGTACCGAAGCAGCGTGTGCCGGCTGGACTTGAAAGCCGACAATACTCAGAAGCATCAGGACGGCTATCGCCGCTGCCGCGAGCCTCCCGTGACTGATTCTAGTGTTCGAATTTACCATTTCTCCATTTCTCCTCCTTGTCGTTCGGAGCCTAATCCTGCCTATAAAAGCCGCAAAAGAAGCCCCGGAAAATCAGGTAATCTTTTCCTTTTGCTCATGCAAGACTATTATGCCTGTCCGATTGGGGAGCGTACATAGGGAGATGCCCCTATATGGAAGAACCATTTTATAGGGACTACAACGTCCTGGTAGAGGGACTATTCGGATGCAAGAGCGAGTGACAAGAATCGACATTAAGGTATGGCACTCCTCATCAAACGACATGCCAAAAACCACGTTCGGCAAGCCGTTACGTGCGGAAAACAATCATCATTTTTTAAATTCATTAAAGTCTCATCCCTGCTGGTTCACTTCGTCAACCGGCATTTATTCTCTTTAAAATAATGTCTACAATTTCAGATGTCTTTAGGTGATCCGTCACTATTTACTCTTGAATAATATCCTTCTTAAAAGCTTCGACGCATTTAACAGTCCGCTGGAATGACCATCCTCCTGCTCCGTCACCACGCTTGATTAATCTGTTATGAATGGTATCCTCAGATGCTATTAAACAAAAATGATAAAGCTGTTTATCCAATACTTTAAATCCATTGTAATTGTAATTGAAGTTCTCCTCCTGATAAAGAGTCATAGGCACAATTAAGTGTTTCTGATACTTCTTTTTCACTTCTCCCGCCACTGTTACAGTAAATATTTTCCAAAGTTCAATATCTTGAAAATCGTCCGTTTGTTCATGGCTGTGTCTTACTTCCTCCGGTATTACCTTTCTAAGCATGAGTCCAATTTCTTCAGAGTCGAATATCATGCTATTTGCAACTAATGGCTGCAGCATCTGGGCCGCAGAAGTTTTACCTGAGCCGAATGCCCCATTATCCTAATGATCATGTGATCACTCCTATGTCTTATACTTACGCTCCAATTCGACCAGTACTTTGCCTGTGACACCTAATTTGGATTCTACACATGTGCACGGCCTTTTCCACCTTTTTTATCTAAGACAGGATTTAATTAGCTTACGAATCAAACAAAAAAACGAAGCGAATGTTAATCGCTCCGTTTAGTTAAATCTTTAACACGTCTTCTTCCATTTCTCACTGGTTAGTTACACTTGCTATACCCACAGTTGCTGCACTGTTTACAGCCTTCAACATTGATGAGAGAAGCCGATCCGCAGGATGGGCAAAGATCACGCGAGGTTACCTCACCGTGCTTATGTGAATCATCTACTCCCGGTGCTTCGGCAATAACTGTTGGAGCAGCTTTCACCGGCTCATAAGCAGCCGCTTGCTCGTTGGTGCTCTCGATATGAATCTCAAGCGCCTTTGCTACCGCGTCGGCGATCGATTCAACCCGGTTAGCACCAAAGCCAATGGCGCCCGTACCGCCAATGCCCTTGAGATGCTTGATCAGAAGCTTCACTTTGTTGCCATGGTCGCCGTAGCGGAGGAACAAGGAGCATACACGGCCCAGTGCTTCCGCCATCGCAAAGACGTCAGAGCCTGCTTTGCCTACGTTCAGGAAGATCTCGCCCGGAATACCGTTCAGATCATTAATCGTAATATAGGCCATGCCGAATGGCGTGTTTACTTTATATGTTGCCCCGCGAAGAATTTGCGGACGGCGTTTGTATTGCTTGTCGAAGTCCTGCTCCGCCTGAGGCGATACTTTCGCATTCAGAGCAGCGTTAAGTGTCTCGAGCTTATCTTCCTCTTTCACCGCTTCCGCCGTTGCAGCCGCCTCGCCGGCAGCCGAATCCGACTTTTCTTCCTTCTTCGTCGACAACACCTGTACATCTCGGCTGCCGTCACGATAGATCGTTACGCCTTTACAGCCAAGATCAAAGGCAAGCTCATACAGCTCTTTTGTTTCTTCGACCGTAAAGTCGCTAGGACAATTGGCCGTCTTCGAGATCGAGCTGTCTACCCAACGCTGAATCGCGGCTTGGGCCCTGATATGATCCTTTGCCGACAAATCCATCGCCGTTACGAAGTAATCCGGCAGCTCTTCACCCGGATGAGCATCCTTCCAGGCTTGCGCGATAGGCACCAGCTGCTTGTCGAAGCCTAGACGGCTTTGGCGGAAGTATTCAAAGGCGAAGTATGGCTCGATACCTGTCGAAGTGCCTACCATCGTACCCGTGCTGCCTGTAGGAGCCTGCGTAATAATGGTCACGTTGCGAATGCCTTTTGCCAGTACCGCTTCGCCTACTTCAGGGAACTCCGAGACCAAATTCTTCATAAAGCCGCTTTGCAGGAATTTCTCCGCATCAAATGCTTCAAAAGAACCTTTCTCGGCAGCGATTTCGGAAGAGGCCAGATAAGCTTCACGTGCCATAAATCCATATATTTTATCGAGGAACAGAAGCGATTCCGGGCTGCCGTAACGAATGCCAAGCTTGATCATCAGCTCAGCCAGACCCATCGTGCCAAGTCCGACACGGCGCTCTCTCTTCTGATTCTTCTCATTTTCTTCAAAGTGATAAGGGGTTGTATCTATAACATTATCGAGGAAACGTACCGACCACCCGGTTACCTTCGCCAGCTCTTCCCAATCGACGTCATGCTTGCCTTCATCATAGAATTTGGACAGATTGATAGCCGACAGGTTGCAGACGCCCCAGCCCGGCAGCCCTTGCTCGCCGCATGGATTTGTACAGATGATCGGGTTGAAATACCAGCTGTTCGACATCTGGTTATAGTATTCCATGAAGACTACTCCCGGCTCTGCCGATTTCCATGCCGATTCAATAATCGTGTGCCATACTTCGCGCGCGCGAACCGTTTTATAATGAATAACCCTCTTGCCAAGCTTCTTCCACGCATCCAGATCGCCGGTCCACAGCTCGTCATAGTCCGTTTCCTTCGTATCCGGGAACACAAGCTCCCACTCCAAATCTTCCTTCACGGCTTTCATAAAAGCATTGCTTACGCACACCGACAGGTTCGCATTGGTTACTTGACCCATCGTTTGCTTCACCGTAATGAAGTCGAGCACGTCCGGATGCCAGTCGTTAATCATAAGCATAAGAGCGCCTCTGCGGCTGCCGCCCTGCTCGATTAAGCCGGTAGTATAGCTGAACAGGCCTCCCCAGGACACTGCACCGCTCGAAGAACCGTTGACGCCTGCTACAATGGCGCGGCGTGGACGAAGCGAGGATAAGTTAATGCCTACCCCGCCTCCGCGGGCCATAATTTCGGTCATTTCCGATAACGTCGTCATAATGCCGCCCCGGCTGTCTTTAGGCGAGGGAATGACGTAGCAGTTAAACAAAGTCAATTCTTCGCTCGCACCAGCACCAGCGGCAATTCGACCGCCCGGAACCAGCTTCCAATCATCCAAAATGTAACGGAAGCGCTCCGTCCAAATCTGCTGCTTCTCTTTGCCTTGCTCGGCTCCTGCCATTGCGCCGGCGAGGCGATCCCACATTTCCTCTGGCGTCTTCTCTATTGTAAGCGTGAGTTTCTCCACGCTGGTTGTTACGGTATCCCCGCTTCTCACCTTCACGGTGACTTCGTCGCCGCTCCGCCCGATCACTTCCCCAACCTCTTTGGCCGGGAATTTCGGATCATCCTTCGTCAGGACCAGAACGACGTCCCCTACTGCCGTATTCCTCGTATCGGCATTTTTCCAAGCATAACGGTCCAAAAATATTTTTTCGCTAAGACCTTCCAATTTCCGCGTCATTACCATCCGATTGGTCCTTCCTCCCATGTCCCCTCATCTTGCAGCCACACCTGTTATCGTATGTGTCGGGCACCATATATTGTGTGTACTGATTATTATACTATACTACATATCGGTCTCCACAGCAGTTTTTACCTATTTCGCCGCTATTCTGCGCTTACATCGCCTATTCTCTTTCTATTGCTTGTCCTTTCGCTAATTTTGCTCATTATTTATTAAGATTCAATGAAAAAGGCCATACTAGTGACAATATCTCTAAGCCCAATATAGGGATTCTTATCATTCCTTATATTTTGAGAAAGGAGCTGCCCGATCGTGACCTTTACTATGAATAACCAGGCGAATGTGAATTCCGCCTCCGCGGAAGCTTCTATCGTCAGACGCAAGCTGCATCCCCTCGTGGACCTGCAATGCGACCGAACCTGGTTCGAAGAGCTGCAAAGCCGAATGGCCAAAAATGGACCTTGGGATGATTGGACGCTCTATCAGCTGTCTATGGAAGCCGAACAGGCCAAACGGATCGACAGCTTTGAACAGCTGCAATGTCTGCGCACGCTCCCTTCCTTCGAACCGATGCCGCATCAGATCGATACCGCGCGCAAAGTCGTGCATGAAATGGGCGGACGCGCGATACTTGCCGATGAAGTAGGTCTCGGCAAAACCATTGAAGCCGGCCTCGTGATCAAAGAATATATGGTGCGCGGCCTTGTCCGGCGGGCGCTCATTCTAGTCCCTGCTTCCCTCGTCTTGCAGTGGGTGAGAGAGCTGAATTCGAAGTTTGGCATCTCGGCCGTTGCACAGAAGAAAGAGCATACCTGGCAATATGACGTAGTGGTGGCCTCCATTGATACAGCAAAGCGTGATCCGCACCGTGACATCATCCTTAACCAGGATTATGACATGATCATCATTGATGAAGCGCATAAGCTGAAAAACAAAAAGACAACAAACTACCAATTTGCGCTGCAGCTCCGCAAAAAATATTGTCTTCTTCTTACTGCTACGCCTATTCAGAACGATCTGGATGAGCTGTACAATCTCATTACTTTGCTCAAGCCCGGCCAGCTCGGCGGTCAAAGCGAATTCGCTGCCAATTTCGTTGTCGACAAACGTATGCCTAAGAACGAGGATCAGCTTCAGGATGCGCTGTCCACCGTCATGATCCGCAATAGGCGGGGCGATGGCGGCATTTCGTTCACGAAACGCGTCGTGAAAAATATCCCTCTTGAGCTGTCTCCGGAGGAGAAAGCTCTCTACGATGCCGTAACCGCATTCGTGAGAGACCGCTATATAGAAGACGGCGTCGATATGATGAGCATGCTCCCGCTCGTTACGCTGCAGCGCGAGGTGTGCAGCAGCCGGGATGCCGTCTTTATTACGCTGGTTAATCTGTTCAAGAAAACCGCCGAGGATTCTCCGATCCGCCCGAAAATCTGGGAGCTGGTTGAGTTTATTAAACAAATTAAGGCAAATACAAAAGCCGAGAAAGTTATGGAGCTCATCCAGCAGATCAATGATAAAGTGATCATCTTCACCGAGTACCGGGCGTCTCAGGAATATTTGCTGCAGTTCTTCCGCTCGCATAATATTCTGGCCGTGCCTTACCGGGGCGGCATGAACCGCGGCAAGAAGGATTGGATGATGGATCTGTTCCGCGGTCGCGCACAGGTGCTCATCGCGACGGAGGCCGGCGGCGAAGGAATCAATCTGCAGTTCTGCTCCAATATGATCAACTTCGACCTGCCATGGAACCCGATGCGCGTTGAACAGCGGATCGGCCGTGTCCATCGGCTTGGGCAGAAGGAAGATGTAAAGATCTATAATCTATGTACGCTCGGGACGATTGAGGAGCATATCGTAAATCTGCTCCATGAGAAAATCAATCTGTTCGAGCTCGTTATCGGAGAACTCGATCATATACTGGAACGATTCGAATCGAACGCCGGCTCTATTGAGCAGCAGCTCGCCCGATTGCTTCTTGAATCCGGAGGAGACACCGCTAATCTGGAAGAGAAGCTGAACCATCTGGGGTCAACCATCACCAAGCTCCGTGAAGAAACGGATTCACCGGAGACGCCGCAAGGACCAACGATTCTTGCGCAGATGACGGCGCTCGGCCAGAAAGTCGAGGTGAGACCTTGAATTCAAAGCAGGTTCATAAGTACGTGCAGCGCTTCCTTGAAGCGACGCAGTGCTCCATTATCGAAAAGTCGCCTGCCCATTTCACCGTCAAGCTCTCTCCTGCTGCCGACAGGGAGCTCACGAACCGCCCGTTCTACTGGAGCTTTGTTGACCGCACGGGTTCTGAGCCAGAGACGATGACTTATCTGCTTGTTACGGACAAGGAGAAATACGAGGAAAGTCTAGCTTCCCCGGCACCGGCGCCTGCTCAGGCAACCAATGCCGTGGATGCCGCACTTAACCGCTCCTTCGGGTTCGTTAATAATAATCTGGCGAACGCTGTCCGTACGCCAAGAGAAGATTTGTACTTCGGCTCCCGTAAGCTGGAGCAGCTGTTTGGAGCGGCCAAATCATCGGGCAGCTACGTGAACCTTTTTCAGGAGCCTGAACGGCGCTCAAGCACTCCCTTCCAATCGACACCGTATACCGCATGGTTAGGTGTTAATATGCGGGTGGAATTTGCCTGCGACCGGAAACGGGAAGAGATTCACAGCTACGGCGTCTCCCTGGCAACGGGTCTGGTAGTCGAGAACTTCTATGACCGTCTGAAAAATCTGAGGCTGACACCTCGTCTGCCTTCTAATGTTCATGTGACAAGGAACGGCTTATCCTTCACCAAAGCATTAGGCATCGTTGAGACTTCTCTTGAACGCAAGCTGAAAAATTATGATTATACCTGGGCCGTCGATGCTGCAGCCAGGCTGGAAGAAGAACTGGAGAGAATCCGGAATTACTATGATCCCATGATTAAGCATGCTGAGGAAGAATCGAAGACTGCGATCGAAGAACAGTTCAATCAGCGGCAGACGGAGATCAAGTGGCAGTACGAACCGCGGGTGACGGCTTCCGCCATTAACTGCGGTATTTTCCACCTTGAAGGCATTGAATAGAGACAATCAGACGGCATTCGCAGCAATACGCCAAAAAAAGAACAACAGAACAAACCATGCCCGCGACAGGTTCCAACAGCCTTCTGCGGGCTTGTCCAATATAATGGAAAAAGGTCAGAAACAGATGCATAACCAAGGAAAGGGTGTGCCCGATGAAAAACTGGATTCGACAAGCGGCAATAGCCGCATTAGTAGTATCAACATTCCTTGTCGCTGTTCCAACCCTTCAAGCAGAACCACTACCTCCCTCCTCAATATCACAGGGCAATGAGCTTCATTCCGCGGTCCGCGGCTGGGTAGACGAGCTTGCGAAGCTGCCGGAATTCAAAGCATGGAATCAGGCTGAATTTACCGTGTCCCCGCTTGGCCCCGGCACCCATAGCTGGATTGCCATTGTGAAGAATAATGATCAAACAGTCGGCTATCTGATTATTCAAGCGAAGGAAAATGGCGGATTTGCACTTGGGGAATATGGTACGGGGGATTACTTATTCAATCTGTCTACGCTGCATCAGTCTCTAGTGCAGCTTGAACTTGTCTCTTCCTTATCCGAGTCCAACAAAGCATTATATATCCATCCGTTATTAGCTGTTTGGAATATAAACGGATCCGAAGAAGATACTTATGTAGACGGCATGAGCGGAGAATGGCTGCCTCTCGAGCAAGCAAGCTGGGAGAAGACCGCCAAAGCAGAAGACGGCCTTGCAGCCCGTTACGCATTAGAAGGTGATTCCGTTATTACGAGAGCCGTGCGAAGTCGTTCCTTTGATCCATACAGTAAAATGCCGTGGCTTATACAAAAACCGATTCAGGCATCAGCGGACAATACGAGCATTGTTCTGAAAGCATTAAGCTCCAAAGAACCACTCCGTTATACAGCCGAGCGTTATGATAAGGAGATGCTGTATGTGTGGTCCGTAACCGGCTATCATAGCTGGGGAAATGACGGTACCGTCTATGCATCGCTGGAAACAGACGAGCTCGGCAGCAGCACAAGGTACATCCCCCTTAAGCTTCTTGCCGAGCTCGGTTACTTTTACCGTTAACGTTCCGAACGTCCCTTCCACCACAACAATACACTAGTCGGCCCCCAGCCGAACCAGCGCGTCAGCCAGTGCTCTTTTGCAGCCTTGGCTGACGCCTTCGCTTGCTTCCGTTCATCCCTCGGCGTCTCGATGTAGTTCACAAATTCCACGGTCATATACTTAATCAGATCATGTCCATTTGCCACGTTCGATCACCTCTTCGGTTAATTTGTTATTAGAAGTTTGCCCGGAATGTCCATATCGTAAACATGCATGAGTTTTCCTTTATTAAGCCACGCTATCGGTAGCTGCTTCATACGGCGTCTTGGCATAATGAAGGAGGAATTCAAGTTGTTAAAAATATTGCGGATCGCCGTCCTTGTATGGTTTGGCTTGTTTGGATTAGCATCGCAGCTGTCAGCTGCAGTACCGGAACATAAACAGCTCGCGCATGCCCCGGAGGACAGCTGGACTATGCCCTCGGCGGTTGTCTTAATCGATGCCGGGCATGGAGGGATTGATGGAGGGGCTACAGCCGGTCCAACCTTGGAAAAGGACATTAACCTGGCCATTGCCCAGAAGCTGTATCTGCTTCTCAACAGCCAAGGCATTCCGGCAGTGTTAAACCGCACTGGCGATTATGCGTTAAGCGATGACAATAGATGGCATATTAGCCGATCACGTCACAAACGTGATTTGTCGCAGCGCCGCCAATTAACGGATGAGATCGAAACGACGATGCTGGTTAGTCTTCATGTGAACTGGACAAAAGATCGTTCCAAGCATGGTCCTCTTGTTCTTCATCAATCTTCCGGAGAAAGTGCACTTCTCGCCTTTTGTATTCAGGATACGTTAAACAGACAGCAGGAGACAGCCTTTTACCCGAGAGAAGGCAAGCCCTTCTATCTGCTTCGCAAAGTTGATCAGCCTGCTGTCATCGTTGAAATGGGATTTATCAGCCATGATGGCGACCGGATGATGCTCACCAATCCCCGTGAACAGCTCCGTATCGCAAAGGCAATCGCTTCAGGGATTCGGCAATATAAATGGATCACCCGATAACGATGGAACCAGATTTGTCAGTTTGACGAACTGTACATGGCCGTCCGATTGCATCGCAGGAATCGATGCATTGAGGACGGCTGCCGTTTTTTTGCCGGGAGGGCCAACATGCCCGATAACAATGCAGGACTCATGAGATTCCAGATGCTTTTTCGCAATCATAATTTGTTTGGCGACATGCTGCTCCGTGTACACATCGTCGAGAAATACATCGTTGGCCAAAGCCGGTACGCCAAGCTCCTGCGTTACTTTTGGAACAACCGTCTTGAACGTCGTACGGCTGTCGAGGAAAAACAATCCCCGTTCCTTGCATACAGCAAGCACGATACGCATGATTCGCTCATCAGCTGTTATTTTGGAGCCCATGTGATTATTCATGCCAACCGCATACGGGACATTATCGATAGCCTCTTCTACCCGTTTCCGAATTTCGGCATCGCTAAGATCTGCCGTAATAGCTCCCGGCCCCAGCCATTTCTTGAGACCTTTATTCGGCTCCATGGGCATATGTACGATAACGTCATGGCCAAGGCGATGCGCTTCCTCTGCATCCTTTTTGGTCGTTGGCATAAACGGCATAATGGCAACCGTGAATTTGACAGGTAAATGCAGCATCTCTTCCGTCCCGTCCATCCCATTGCCGAAATCATCAATAACGATAGCAAATTGCCTTATGGATTGCCCTTCTTCAGCAGCCATTGCGTGCCTTGAACCGACGGGCAGCATGAACAGAAGTGCAATCATCCAAATGGCAGCTGTCCTGCAAGGTTTAAACATGACCTACACCCTTTCTTCATTATCCCCTTCATTGTTTGTCCAATCGAGGAAAAATATGCTGAATATTGCAACTTTATTGGATGGGTTGACGAATGAATCGCGGACATGCTACCATAAGGGACGTAATAAGGCATGCGGTCGTGGCGGAATTGGCAGACGCGCTAGATTCAGGTTCTAGTGGTGTAACAGCCGTGGAGGTTCGAGTCCTCTCGACCGCACCATACATAAAGGGTTTCAGCGCATGAGCTGGAGCCTTTTTTATTTGTCTTCCGGACATTTGCATCTTTTATAAAAAAACAACTTGACTCCACCTAAGAAGTAATGATATTATATTTTTCGTTAGCAACATTTGCGGTCGTGGCGGAATTGGCAGACGCGCTAGATTCAGGTTCTAGTGGTGTAACAGCCGTGGAGGTTCGAGTCCTCTCGACCGCACCAACTTAAAAAGTCAAAGGTTTTGGTTAGTCTAGCAATAGACGCCAAAACCTTTTTTTGTTGTCAGGCAATAAAAAAGCAGGAAACCCTGTTGAAACAGAGTTTCCTGCTTTACTTGCTACCCATCAGATCCGCGTTCGCTTGAGGCAAGCTCAAAACGGTAATTGCGGCTCAGCTTGACGACTCGCCTGTTCGCGCGACGGATGACGACGGTTGTATCGTCCCATGCAACGACGATTCCAACCACATCGTTTACTTCCATCTCGTCCCGCATAACCCGGACCCTGTCCCCGCTTACGCGGAATTGATCTAACTGCTCTTCACTAATCACCGCAATACCTCCGTACGGACTAACCGACATGCTCCTTGGAATCATTGGTTTCATACCATTCATCGAGCACTCTCGAAGACATGACGCGTTTTGCAATATATTCAGCCTGACGTTCCGTGAATTGACTTTTCCATTCCTCACCGAGTTCGTCGCAAAGTTTCACAATCGTAAGAAGTTCCGACCATGCGACATAACGCTTGTACCAGAAAAATTGCGGATGCTCAATCATATAAGGATACAAATCATCAAATTCCGTATGCTTGCAATCAAGTGCGCGTTCGAAGTGAACTTTCGCGTCACCCAGTTTTGCTGACAAAAATTCAGAAGTTATCATTGCCGCTGCCTCCCCTCGGTTCCTTCACTATCATTATAACTTAGTCGAACTGAATTTGCCCGTTTTTCAAAGAAGTAACATTTACAAGTGATTCAACCCTGACACCTTGCTCCCGCAACGTTCTGGAACCGGCCTGGAATGATTTCTCCAGCACGATACCCATGCCTACCAGATGGGCGCCTGATCTTTCGATAATCTTAATAAGTCCGCGGGCCGCGTCGCCATTTGCAATAATATCATCAATGAAGAGCACTTTATCCTCATTCGACAAGAACTGCTTCGACACCATAATGTCGGTCACCATCCCCTTCGTGAAAGATGGGACACGTTCCGAATAAGCTTCCGGATCCGCGATTAAAGTTTTCTTGCGACGTGCGAATACAAGCGGTACACCTAGTACATAAGCCGCTGCGAAAGCAATCGGGATACCCGAAGATTCAATCGTAACAACTTTCGTAATTTTCTCGTCAGCAAATCGTTTAGCGAATTCATGTCCCATTTCCATCGTTAGAGCAGGATCGACCTGGTGGTTAAGTATGGAATCCAATCGCAGCACATCGTTTGAAAGCACCGATGCTTGCTCTAAAATTCGTTCTTTTAAAATATCCATCGTTATTTCCCTCCACCAAAATCTCTTTTCGATAACTTACCATAGGAAAGGCAAACAACGCAACCCGGCTTTTTCAAATTTTTTATCGAAAGAGGAGATGAGATCTTTTTAATAGAAGGGATGTATAATGAAGAAACTTTTTCCATTTATAGGCGTTTATTATGATAAGATAAAGGACAAAAAGCGACCCAAAAGGAGCGCAAAAGAATGCACAAGACAACGCGGAAATACGACACAGCAAAATGGGCAGCCATACTCGCCTTGACTATGCTGACGGCAACTGGCTGCACGAATGAATTAAACCTGAGTTCACCATCAAGTTATCAGCCTGCTGAGAAGCATACGGACTCCTACTTGACGGGAGATACCCCTCAGAAAACCTATCTGAAAGGGCAAGAAGACGGCAAGTACGGAAATGAACCCGACTCAAACAACGCTAATTCCGATGGCGGAGATACGAGTGCGGAATCGTCAAGCGGTAAGGCCTCGGGCACTAACTCAACAAACAAGCAGCAATGGGATGCCTCTCATCCGGTGATGCTGGGGCTTGCCATTGGCGACTCCAACGTCAAAGTGTCTGACCGCTTCGGAAGCGCGGACGATATTTATAGTCTGGAAGATGATGCGGAAACGATCGAAGTCCATGAATATAAAGGTTTTGCAGTTGGAATCAACGATCGCAAGACCATCCAATACATTGAGGTTTACGATAAATCCATTGTCACCGGACTTAGCGGCATAAAGGTCGAGGATCGGACAGACGCCGTGTTGAAGGCGCTCGGGAAGCCTTCCTCTCAGAACAGCTACATTATTACTTATCAAGGAAAAGACTCGCTCCTGAAGTTTGACCTTGATCCTGACCGTGACAAAATCGTTTCCATTAAATTGCTGGCAGGGGCATAATCGTCCCTTTGAATGAAGTTGCAGTCATGCCCGTCCCTCTTTGGACATACCTTTTATATAGAAGGTTATTTCGGGAGGACAAGCCATGGCAAATCGTACAGGTAAAGTTCTGCAAATCGCATCTACTTATATAGGCACCATTGTGGGAGCCGGCTTCGCGACTGGACAAGAGATCCTGCAGTTTTTTACCCGCTTCGGCTATTGGGGTACACTGACGATCGCAGTCGCGACGGCGCTCTTTATATGGCTGGGCGGCAAAATGATGCTCATAGCCAGTGACATCGGGGCCAAATCTTATGAAGATCTCAATATCGCGTTATTTGGCGATAAGTACGGGAAATGGATCAGCCATTTCATGCTTGTCGTGCTGCTGGGAGTTACGGCTGTCATGCTCGCCGGTGCGGGCACGATCTTTTACGAGAATTGGAATATCTCCTATCAATCCGGTTTGATCATCACCATTGCCGCCTGTTACTTCCTGCTTCGCAAGGGAATGAAGGCGATTCTGACGGTTAATGCCATTGTGGTGCCGGTCATGCTGCTGTTTACGGTCCTCATCATGCTGGACACCTTCCAAACACCGGAATCCAGCAGGTTCGTTACGATCACGACCGACCATTCGATTTTTGCCGCATGGGCATCGCCGTTTCTGTATACGGCCTTTAATCTGTCGATGGCGCAAGCCGTGCTTGTCCCTCTTGGTGCAGAAATTCGTGACCGTAAAACGATTAAACTTGGCTCGTGGATCGGCGGGATTGGAATTGGCGTTATGCTTCTGGCCGGCCACATCGCGTTATCCGTCCATATGCCCGGCATTCAGCAGTTTGCAATTCCGATGGGAGGCATCGCCAAGCAGCTTGGCCATGTTGTTCAATACATCTATATTTTCCTGATCTTTGCCGAGATCTTCACAACCCTTATTGCCGATATTTACGGCTTAACCCTTCAGCTTCAGGAACGGCTGAAATGGTCGCGGCCGGTATTGACCTTGGGGGTGCTCGCTTTCTGCTTCATCGCAAGTCAGATCGGCTTTGGTACGCTGCTCTCCACGCTCTACCCGATCTTTGGCCTCATCAGCTTGGGCTGGCTATTCCTGGTCATTAGGCGAAAGATGGCTCACTAGCTGCCGGCTTCTGCCGGGGAGCTGAGTTTGAAGGGCATGAGGGATACAGCTCTGGAGTACCTCCCTGATATGATCATGACAAGTAAACAAAATCATTTGCCGTGTTGACGACAACTCGCCAAGCAGAAGAGCTACCGATTGCAGACGCTCGCGGTCGAAGTTAACAAACAAATCATCCAGCAGCAGCGGCATCCCCGCTGCTGCTGTTCGTTCTGCCGCAAGCGCAAGCCGCATGGCCAGATAGACCAGCTCCGCCGTACCGCGGCTTAGCAAAGCGGAATCAACCAACCGGTTATCGAAGGTTTCGAGACGGATCGACGGTTGATCAGGTGTTGTTAGAACCCGAATATACCGTCCTTCCGTAAGCCTCCTTACATATTCACTCGCCAGCTTGAGCAAGGCAGGCTGCCGCTCTTCCTCATAAATCCGTTTCGTAGCCCGGATCAGAGACGCGCTGATCGCCAGTACGGCATATCTCTCCGCATCCTGCGTAATCTGGGCCACTGTCATTTCCTTAACCGCAAGCAGCCCCCGGTGCTTCTCCTCTTGCAGTAAATTTTCCAACTGCTGGCGCAGTCTGCCTCGTCTATCGAGAAGCTCCGCCCTGCTCTGCTCCATTTGCTGCGTCTTCCTTTGAAGATGGGAATAGAGCTGTTCCAGCTCATCTCGATCATGGACCGACATAAGCTGTTTCAGTTCAATCATCCGCTGTCCGGACAAGCCAGCCGTCATCTCGATCTCCAGCTTGTCCATTTCGTGATCTATCGCTTCTAACCGCGCGCGATGAACGAGAATCGCGGCGAATTCGGTTTCGTTGTTGAAGCCGGCAGCCAGAATGAGCTGCCGGCTGGATGAGGTAAGCTGCTGCTGCTGCTCTTGTACGGCAGCTATGCTGATCTGCAAAGCTTGCAGCCGCTCATCCAGCCGGGCGGCTTCTTCCTGCGCCGCTGCCTGCCGGCGCAGCTCCGCCTGCAGGAGCCGCAGCGCAAGCGCCGGCTCGGCAGGCAGGCGATGCGCCGCGTCAGGGAGAGGGGCGCAAAGCTCCGCCGCGCGCGCTTCGAACGCGGCGAGCTGGGTATCCGCCGCGGCCTGTTTTGCCGCGCGGCGGTCACGCTGCTGGAGCCGGAGCAAAGCTTGCTCGGCGAGCTCGAACACTTCGAGCGCTGCATCCGGCGACATATCCGGCAGCGCGAGTGCTTCCAGCCAGCCGCGCCATTGCCGGGCCGCGGCTGCATGCTCTTCAGCCGCGGCGGCAGCTGCCTCGCGGCGCTCGCCCGCGGCAGCGCGAAGCCGCGCATGGCGGCGCGCCAGCTCGAGGCGGCCGGCGCCGAGCTGCTCGCTGCGCTGCAGCGCCGTGGCGCGCGCCTCGGCTGCGGCGCGCAGCTGCTCGCGGGCCGCGCCGGCTGCCTGCGGCGGCTTCGCCAGCAGCGCCGCGGCGGCTTCCGCGGGCGCGCTGACAAGCGCCGCGAGCGCTGCGCGGACGCGCTGCTCGCGCGCTGCCGCTGGCGCCGGGCCGCGAGTACGCCGCGGCCTGCGCGCAGCAGCCGCCCTGCGGCCGCGGGCCTGCGCCAGCGCCGCCAGCGCAAGCGCGAGCGCGCCTAGCGCAGCAGCTGCGCCGGCTGCGCCAGGGAAAGCGCCGCCGCCAAGTAAGGCGGCGCCCAAAGCAACAGCGGCGCCGCCTGCCAGCGCCGCGCCAATCCACAGCGGGCCGGCAAAGCTCTGGCCTGCTTCCTCTCGAGCGGCTGAGACCTGCAGCCGCTCCAGCTCCCACTCGCGCAGCGCGGCATCGCAGCTGTTCCACGCTGCACGCATCGCTTCGCTCGTTTGCGGGAGAAACGCGGCGCCAATAATCGCTGTATGCCCGCCAGCAGCCGCTTCAGCTCGTGCGAGCTCGGTTTCTGCTTCGGCAAGCAGCTGCGCAGCCTCGCGTTCCTGCTGCATAACGGCTTGCAGATCGGCGTTCTGCCTCTCCGTGCTTCGGCCTGCTGCCGCTTCAAGCTGTCTTTGCCCCCGTACATATTCCCGGTCTGAAACCGTTAATTGCAAATCCCGCAGCTCCTGTTCCCCCCAGCTCGAAGCAATCCTTCCGAGCAGCCGGGCTAACATTTCCTCATCTGCGTGCAGCTCTGCGAGTAACGCAATTCTCTCCTCCCGCAAGAGCTGCATCCGTTCACTTTCAAGCAGCATGGCTTCGGCTTCCTCTTTACGGGCAAGAAGCGCTTCATCCACCAGAATAACCTCGCGCTTCTGTTTGATAAGCAGCTGCTCCTGACCAAGCTGCTCATATTCATAAGCCCTGCTGCTTCTCTCCTTCTGCAGCTGTTGCCAGCTATGCTCCGCTTCCGCCGTAATCCGCTCTGCGCCCGCAATGCCTACCCGCTCCCGGGCAAGCTCCAGCTGCTTCAGCCATAAAGGCCGTACCGCACAAGCTTTACCCGCCAATTGCACAGAAGACTGCCGATGAGGCAGCTCCTCGTCAAGCTGCCCCAGCTCAAGATTAATCTGCTCCATCTCCCGCTGCAGCTCGTTGTATACTTGAATGGCATCTGCTTGCTTTCGCAGCTCCTGCTCCGTTTGCTCCAGCGTCTTCAACTGTTTATTCATCTGCTGATTAAATCCGCGAGGCTTGAACAGCTGCTCCATCTCCTGTTGCAGCTTCTTCTCAGCAGCAGCAATCACTTTACCGTTCTCCCAGCCGGCATGATACAAGTACCTGCCCAGCTCGTCATGCGATAATGCTCCAACCTGCTGCAGCTCCGTTAACGTAATCGCATACAGCTCCCGGAACAGCTGTTCATTAGTACCGCCAAGAAATCTCCGTTCCCATTCCTCCTGCGCTAACCAGCTCTCCGGTTCCGGCTGCAGATCCGCCAGATCCAGTCTTCTCAGCTTCAGCTTGCCTCCGTTCTGACTGGCATAACGCTCGGCAATATAAATGCGTCCTTCCTCATCCTCGAATAACAGCTGTCCGCCATGAGTACCGCCATTTATAGGCTCCTGTCGCTCGGCCGGCTGATTCCGTCTTGCAAATCCATACAAAATCGTCCGGATAAAGCCAAAGAGCGTGCTTTTACCAGCTTCGTTCATTCCATATAAAATAACGGAAGGACCGTCCAGCCGGATCGTTAGTCCTTGCAGCTGGCCGAAGCCGTCAATTCGTGCCTCCAGCAGCTTCATTCGTCCTTCCTCCCTTCGCTGCCGTCTGCCATTAACAGCCCGATGGCAAGTTCCCTTGCCTGTTCCAGCCAGTGCCGGGGCAGCTCGTCCCATTGCCCGCGCAGCAGCCTTCCCAGCTTCGCATGATCAGCCAAAGGAGCAACCGCGGCTGCCGCTTCCCGCCTCCATGCCTGCTGATCCGCTTCCAAGCGCTGCGTCAGCCTGAACAGCTCACCGCTAAAGCTGTCTTCCGCCTCGAGCTCCGACAGCCGCAGCTCCGCTTTGGTGTTCCCTTCGAGAGCATATACCCACGCTTCCACCGATAATTGCTGCAGCTGCTCCAGCAAAGCACGGATTGTAGCGGTCTCCGCCAGCTTCTGATGCAGCGGCCCCTGTCCTTGCAGCAGCAGCCGAAGCATAACAGTCCGGCCTTCGCCTTCCAAGGCAAGCTGCTCCACCAGCTCTTCTAAGCGTTGGAGAAGCTCTTGTTCCGTAGTCAGCCCCGTAATCGACAACCCGGCTTCCAGCCACCTTATTTCATCAAGCGGCACAAAATTCAGTTGTACAGCTTGTAAAGCTGACACCTCGACCAAATAACAGCCTTTTGGGCCGGTCTCACGGGGATTACGTCCTTGGATATTGCCTGAATAAACGACATGCGGATACTCATGGAGCACCCTCCTGGTATGGATATGGCCCAATGCCCAATAGTCAAACCCTTTGCCGACCAGCTCTTCAAGCGAGCATGGCGCATAAGGATCATGGGATTGATCGCCGTTCACATTGCCGTGCAGCATAGCGATATGAAAAGGCGCTCCCTCAGCCGGCATATATGTTGCTGCCAAATTATCCGTCACATGGCGCTTTCCGTACGACATCCCGTAAACAAAAGCAGCCAGCTCACCGTTTCTGCAGTAAGCCGGCCGATATTCCATTTGATTGGCGCCAAATTGGGTAACATTGGGCGGAAGCTTAAGCTCCGCGCGCGCGCCGTTTAGAGGATCATGATTGCCATGTATGACAAAAACGGCAATCCCGTGCTGCTGCAGCCGCTCCCACTCCTTCAATAATTGAAGCTGCGCTTTTAGTGACCGGTCCGCTTCATCATATAAATCGCCGGAGATGACGATAAAATCAACCTGCTCCTGAATCGCTGTTTCCGTTAGCCGGCGCAGGGCGCTGAAGGTTGAAGCCATCAGCTTTTCCTTCAGCCTTTCCGGCACTTTGCTCATTCCACGGAATGGGCTATCCAGATGCAAATCTGCCGCATGTATAAATCGAAAAGGAACCGCCACGATTATTCCTCCGGTTTCAGCGATAAATAGACTCTTTTCATCTGCGAGATGACCCGTTGGAGCGAATATACTTTCTTCGCCTTGTCCCAGCCGGCACGCGCCAGGTTGTACCTGTATGACGGATCCGTTACAAGCTTCTCAAGCGCATCGGCCAGCGCAGGCGCATCTTCCGGCGGGACTAACAGTCCGTTCACGCCGTCTTCGATTTGCTCGGCAATCCCCCCGACGTTGGTTCCAACCAAAGCAAGCCAGCATAAAGCCGCTTCTGCAAACACGGAGCCAAATGCTTCCGCGCGCGACGGAAGGACAAAGACGTCGAAGAATGGCATGAACTCTTCCGGATGAAGCATATAGCCGTAGAAAATAATGTCGTCATATAAATCCAGCTCTACAGCAAGCGCTTCGAGCTCTTCCCGGATTGGCCCGTCCCCGATAATATGCAGGACAAAAGGATGGCCGCGCCGTTTTAATTCCGCACAAGCATGCAGCAGAACATCGAGCCCTTTGGCCGGAACCAGACGGCATACCGTAATAAACTGAGGTACGGCATTTTCATGGGCGATTGGCTTGAAGCGCTTCTCGTCAAAACCGTTCGGAATCACTTTGATAACCGATGTATCCTTCATATATGGGGATAAATATGCCCGGAAAGAATCCGATACCGTCAGCAGGCGGTCAAGCTTTGCCTCCAGTTCTCCGTAGATCGAGGTCAGAAAACGGTGCGCTACACTGTTCTCCTTGATTTTTCCGTTCAGGACAAGCTCCCGTTCGAAGCTGGAGTGAATCGTCATCATCACCGGCGTATCCGGATACAGCTGTTTCATGACAAGCGCTGCAATAGGATGATGCGCATGAATGATATCGTATGACCGCTTTAGGCGAAGACGCGTCCACCAGATATAGTCCCGCATCGTCTGCAAATATTTATCAACGATAGGATCACCAAGAAACGGTGTCACATCAAACGTTTCGAATACGAAATCTTCCTGTCCTTTACCTCTTACCCGCTTCGGAAGCGAGAATAATTCCATTTGCCAGCCAAGTTTCAAAAAACGCTCTTGAATGTAAGGCACCATGGAGGACACGCCGCCCGGTTGTTCCGGCGGAAAAAACAATGCCTGTAGTATATTCAATGTCCTTCCTCCTAAAATGAATTGTGAAGCAATTCATACTTCGTAAGCATTAACTAAAAAAAATTGTCACACAAATTGCGGATTTACCCTCTACTGTGATGATTTTTACTTCGTAAGCATCGGCTAAAAAATTATCACACAAGTAGCGGTTTTACCCGCTATTTGTGACGATTTTTCCTTCGTAAGCATCACCTTAATGAATGGTGAAGCCACTATCAACTATTGCCCATCTTTAATTTTGCCATGTTATAATCCGATAACTTAATTATTAGATATGACGCTTTATAAAGGCAGTTTCGTTCTAGGGGCATGCTTTTACCATCTTCTAAAACATGATATATTAGAACATATGTTTCTGTAAAGCAACACTAAAGTGGGATATGGTGATACTAATTTATGACAATTCTAACCTGGCTAACCGGGCCCAACGGCCAACTGATTTCTTCCGCATGTGTCATTATCATCCTTATACTCATGCTTTTCATGTCGACTCGGCTGTATACCAGCTATCGGAACAAACGCATCTACCGGTTGCTTACCCTGACAATCCCGCTGTTCATGATACAGAACACCGTTCTTGCGATGCTTGCTTATCCAGAGCAGGAGCTTCCCCCGTGGCTGCATGTCGCTTCGATGATTTTGCAAATTGTCTCTTTCATCATTATAAACTTTGTGTTCATGAAATTATATACTCATCGCGGCGCGCAGATAAAAGTTATGCCTTTCGTTCTGCTGATTGGCCTTACCTTTGTGATCGCTGCTGTGCAGTCCATGTTTACGAGTCCCTCCGGAGACACGTTGCTGCCGGGAGGACAGTACCGCTTTCTTGGTCTTGATTTCTTTTCTTTAATCGTGACCTTCCTGGTCATGCTTGGTACCAAAGGCGCGGAGATGAACGGCAAGTTCTCGGCCAGTCTTATTACTTACTTCGTTCTGGACCTCTCTAGAATTGCTGACGGTTACGTGTTCCATGGTTCCGTTGATTGGCTCGTATTGCTCGGCTATTTCCTGCCAATCGTCTATTTCATGCAGCTGTTCCTCCTGCTGTTCGAATGGGTCATTGAGCGGCTGATGATGACTTATCAGTCTTCGATTACGGACGGCTTGACGGGCTTGTACAACCGGCGCCATTTCACCTCGAAGGCAGAGCAGCTGCTGCAGAATCAGAAAGGTCTAGCCGTTATCTTTTGCGATATCGACAATTTCAAGAAGCTTAACGATACCCAAGGCCATCATAAGGCCGATGGCGTTCTGAAGCAGGTTGCGGAGATTATGAAGGAAGAATCTGCGGGCATCGGAGCTGCCGGCCGATACGGCGGCGAGGAACTGCTTGCCTGCATCTCGACCGAACGGGTGAAGGCGGAGCGTGTTGCCGAATCAATCCGCAGCCGTGTCGAGGCGGAAACCATTGTAACCGTAAGTGTCGGCGTCAGCACTTCCAAGGATAGTCAGGAAGTCGTCCAGCTTATCAAGCTGGCGGACGAAGCGATGTACCATTCGAAGACTACCGGCAAGAACAAGGTATCTCTATTCAGCTCCTTGCCTTCCAGCAAGAAAAAAGCTCTAACCCTGTAAAACCAAGCAAGGTCTAGTCTTAGGCAGCTGTAGGCAGCTCCGGACCCGGCCTCTTTTTTCCAGCCTAACCTATCCCCGGTTACCTCCCCGCAACAAAAAAAGCTCGCTCCCACATTGGGAGCGAGCACACAAGGCTTATCTCAGGTTACTTCCTGACCAACCGTGCCAACAGCAGGCCAAGCTCTTCTACAGTCGCCGCCAAGTAAGTAGGTTCCGCAAACTTCAGCTCTTCCTTGCTGCCATAACCGTAACCCACACCAATGGAGTCCATTCCATGACGTTTGGCGCCGATAATATCATGCTTGCGGTCGCCGATCATGATCGCATCTTCTGCGGATAGGCCGCAGGATAGCAGCACATGTTCGATCACCTCACCTTTATCTACGCGGGTATTATCCAGATTGCTGCCGCCAATAAATTCGAAGTATTCGCTCAGCTCGAAGTACAGGATAATCTTTTCAGCGAAAAAGGTCGGCTTCGACGTCGCGACATACAACAACGCCCCCTGCTCCTTTAAGGAAGCAAGCACCTCTTTAATGCCCTCGTACCGCTCGTTCTCGTACATCCCTCTCTCCGCAAAATATTCGCGGTAGTACGCGATAGCCTGAGTCGCCATCTCGTCTGTGAATCCGTAATACTCCTTAAACGAGCCGGCAAGCGGAGGTCCGATGAAAGGATCCAGAACGTCCAGGTTATCCACCTGAATGTCAAATTTGCTGAGAGAATACTGGATGGCACTTGTAATGCCTAGCTTCGGATCGGTTAATGTGCCGTCCAGATCAAATAAAATATGCGAATACGTCTTTGTCATAACAGCGTCAGCACCTCGGATAATTGTTTAATTTCGAATTTGGGTTGAACAGGAGACGGATTCTGCTTGTTATGCGGGTTATACCAGCAGGTATCCATTCCGCTGTTCAGACCGCCCTGTATATCAGAGGTTAACGAATCCCCTACAATTAATACTCTGCCCGGATCGGTAATACCGAGCTTATTAAACGTATACTCGAATATGCCAAGATGAGGCTTCTGATAACCCGTATCCTCAGACACGATAATATGCTCGAAGTACTGGTCCATACCCGCTTTGGAGAAACGCGAAAGCTGCACTTCCCGAATCCCGTTTGTAATAATGGCAAGCCTTACCTTCGATCGGAGCTCTTCAATAAGTTCTACCGCGCCGTCAATCAGGTAGGCACCAGCACCCAAATAGCTCAAGTATCGGCTGCTGAATTCATCCGCTCCTATCGTTAAGCCTGTTCCGGCAAACAACCGGCTGAACCGTTCTACGCGAAGGTCAGCAAGCGAGATTGCCCCCTTCTCAAAGTCATTCCAGAGCTCCTGGTTAATGGTCCGATAAATGGCCACGTAATCGGTATCCGGCGACTGGATCCCAAATTCCTCAAATACGCTTGATAGCGCGTAGTCTTCTGCTTTCTTGTAGTCGAACAGCGTATCATCAGCATCAAATAATATAACGTCATAGTTCATTGCAGATTTTGCCTCCAAATTCACTATACTTCGAGTGTACCTTGCAGTATCATCTTTGCCTCGCCGGTCAATAAGACGCGACTGCCCTTAACGGCCACCTTCACGATGCCGCCGCGTTTGGAAGCCTGATATCCCGTAAGCTCCTGTTTGCGGAGCCTTCTGGCCCAATAGGGCGCAAGTGCGCAATGAGCCGAGCCTGTAACCGGATCCTCCAATATGCCCGCGTTCGGGTAGAAGGCGCGCGATACGAAATCATAAGCCGCGCCTGCTGCTGCTTTAGCCGTTACGATAACTCCCCTGCCGTTAAGAGCAGCAAGCTGCTGCTGATCGGGCGTAAGTCCTCGCACTGTTTGCTCGCTGTCCACCTCGACCATATAATCCATCCGGTTCTTGCCGGTATACCGAGGAATTAGGCCAAGCCCTTGAATTAGCGCCTCTGGTGCGTTCACAGGCTGCGGCGATTCTTCCGGAAAGTCCATTGTCATCCAGCCATCACTAGCATCCATGGTAACGGTAAGAACCCCGCTCCTTGTTACAAACCGGGCTGTTTGTTCCGGCTGCAGCCTGCCGGTCTGCCATAATGCAAATGCCGAGGCCAGCGTTGCATGTCCGCATAGATCAACTTCCGTCTCCGGTGTGAACCAGCGCAGGTCATAACCGTCCTCAATCGGCACCAGAAATGCAGTCTCCGACAGGTTCATCTCCGCCGCCACCTTCTGCATCCACCGCTCATCCTCCGGCTTCTCGCACAGGCATACAGCTGCCGGATTGCCCCGGAATGGCTCGCTTGCAAAAGCATCTACCACATAGATCGGTTTCATCTTCCGCCCCCCCTTGTTACCTTCATTATAAACGATACAAAAAAACAGGGACACCTGTAGTGGCACCCTGTTTCCTATTTATTCATCAAGCAAAGGAATAAGAAGCTCAACCTCTTCCTCTTCCCAATGCCGTTCATCAGTGTAAAACACTTCAATGGCAAGCGCGCTGTCATGCTTGTTCAGCTTTCGCTCATTCATCCAGGCAAACAGCTGCTCATAAGCTTCGCCAATCCGTTTATTTGAGGTCGCAACCATCGCATAACGGTGCTCCGGGATCGTGAACTGCACCATGCCTCTTGGCAGCTCCTCCATATGAAACACCTCATAACAAGCCCAATAGGAAGCAAAGACTTCATTGCCAAAGTACGGGCTGTATAGGACAGGTGATTTGGATACGGTGTTTAATTCGTGCTTGCGGGACAGGAACTCGCTCTGCAGCCGGATCGCTTCATCCGGAAATGTGGAATAAGGACCGCAATAGCTGATTCCGGCCAAATGTATAGCAGGCTTCGTAATGATGGAGCAGTTGTCCAAGCGAATTCCTCCTAAAAAGTTTTGCCTACCTTAGGCGGTAGAGCACGTTTCAATCCGGAGAATTCTAAGCCAAGTTAAAGAAAAATTTATAAACTCTTAGAATTGATGCAAAACTTACTTCGAAAGCATTGGCTTAAAATTTTGCCAAGGTACTCTTAGAATTGACTCTGCTTTTGACGGTTCGTTTCCGCCGGGATGTGTATTTATTCGCCATTAGTGTAACATGTTTACCATTTTTAGGATAGTATTTTAATTGTTTTTTCCGGTTGCTCTCATGCAAAAAAAAGTGGCCTCGCTGGTATAGAAACCAGGGCCACTTTCATTAATTACATATTAAAAACGAAGTCTTCATCGCGCAATTGCTCAATATGTACGGTACGTACATAGCCGTTGCCTTTTTTCGAGAAGAAGTCATGCTGCTTCGTATGTGTGCTGATACCGTTGAAGACGATCGGGTTAACCGGCTCCTCAGGGAAGTGAGGATCAAAGCCCAGGTTCATAAGAGCTTTGTTGGCGTTGTAGCGGACATATGTTTTCACTTCTTCCTGCAGGCCAAGCGGGCTGTACAGGCTATCCGTGTACACGACCTCATTATCGTACAAGGTGTTCAGAAGTGCATATACCTCTTCTTTCAATTGCGCCTGCTCTTCAGGGCTGAATTCATTAAACAGCTCTTGTGCCAGAACACCAACGTACAGGCCGTGGATACTCTCGTCGCGAAGGATCAGGTCAATGATCTCGCCGCTGCTTGTCATTTTGCCTTGGCCAGCCAGGTAAAGCGGATAGAAGAAGCCGCTGTAGAACAGGTAGCTTTCCAGGAAGACCGATGCAGCCATCGCTTTATACAACTGCTGCTTCGTCTCAATGCCGTGATACCAGGAAGAGATTAGTGTCGCCTTCTTCTGCAGCTGCTCGTTTGTCTCTACCCACTGGAAGATCGCGTCAATCTCTTCTGTCGAAGCCAGTGTTGTAAAAATACTGGAGTACGACTTCGCATGAATTTGCTCCATCATTGACATAAACGCCAGTACCGCTTTGCGCTGCAGGCCGTCTACATGCTCCAAAATTTTCGGCATGCCGATGCCGCCTTGAATGGTATCGAGAAGCGTCAGACCACCCAGCACGTTTTTGTATACGCTGCGCTCGGTGTCGCTCATTTCCATCCAGTCCATTTTATCGTCGGAGAGTGGAATTTCTTCGTCTGTCCAGAACTGCATAACGTTCTGCTGCCAGAAAGTAAGAGTAAAGTCGTCATCCGGACGGTTCCAGTTTACTGCTTTCATTAATCCTGCTCCTTTGGTAGAAGGCTGCTTTCCGAGCATTATCATCCGGCAGCCTTATCATTAGTTCAAGTTATACGGCGCAGCTTGTGCATTCCTCAACGGAAAGACGCTTCGTTCTCGTATAGTAGAGCGATTTGAGGCCCTTCTGAGCGGCGTAAATGTAGAAGCGTGCCAATTCACGGGTCGTTACATTACTGTTCACGTGCAGAACCGTCGAGATGCCTTGGTCAACGTGCTGCTGAATTTCCCAGATCAGGTCAATCAGCTTGAACTGATCAATATTGTAAGCCGATTTATAGTAGAAGTAATTTTCCTGCGCCAGGTAAGGCATCGGATAATATGTTGTCGAGTTTGCGTAAGTGCGCGTCTCGATATGTTCTACGATCGGCATAACGCTCGAAGTCGAGTTTTGGATGTACGAGATGCTTTGTGTTGGCGCAATCGCCAGACGGTAAGCATGGTACAAGCCGTATTTCTGTACTTTCTCCTGCAATGCTGCCCAGTCCTGCGGTGAAGGAATGTCCATGCCTTCGAACAGTTCTTTCACTTTGTCCGATGTCGGACGGAAGTCGTTTTCGGTATACCGGGTGAAATAAGTGCCTTTTGCATATTCCGAACGGTCGAAATCTTTGAACGTTGTGCCGCGCTCCTTGGCGATTTCCATACTTTTCTCAATCGAGTAGTAGTTCATCATCATGAAGAATGCGCTCGCGAACTCTTTTGCTTCGTCGCTTTCGTAAGCAATCTTGTTCTTCGCGAAGAAACCGTTCAGGTTCATCGCGCCAAGGCCAACGGAATGCAGCTCTTCGTTTGCTTTGCGGACGCCTGGGGCATTGTCGATCTCGGATACGTCGCTGACCGTTGTCAAAGCTTCGATGCCGACATGAACCGATTCTTTGATTTTCTTGCGTTCCATGACATTCACAATATTCAGGGAAGCCAGGTTGCAGCTGATGTCGCGGCGGATAACGTCATCCATGCCGTAATCATTGATTGTCGAAGTCTCTTGTACTTGGAAAATTTCGGTACAAAGGTTAGACATCTTGATTTGACCGATATCCTTCAGCGCGTGGACACGGTTAGCATTGGATTTGTTCATAATATATGGATAGCCGGATTCCAGCTGGATTGAAGCAATCTTCGTCATCATGTCGCGCGCGTTCATGACCGCTTTTTTCACGACTTTATCGTTAGCAAGCAGCTCTTCGTACATGACGTCCATATCCATGTCGTCAAGATGTTTGCCGTATGCTTTATGAACGGAATGAGGGCCAAATACAAATAAGGTTTCGTTCTTGGCAGCAAGCTCATAGAATTTATTCGGGATAATCAGGCCGATCGACAGCGTTTTGATACGTGTCTTCTCGTCGGCATTGATTTTTTTGCAGTCCAGGAACTCGATAATGTCCCAGCCGAAAATGTTATAGTAGCCTGCGCCGGAGCCTTTGCGCTGACCCATTTGGTCCGCGTAGGAGAAAGCATCCTCCATCAGCTTCAGAACCGGCATTACGCCTTTCGCAGCGCCTTCTACGCCTTTGATCGCCTCGCCGCGTCCGCGCAGCTTGGACAGGTTCACCGCCACGCCGCCGCCGATCTTCGACAGCTGCATGCAGGTACCAAGTACATAGTTGATGGAATTCAAGGAGTCGTCCATCTCAAGCAGGAAGCAGGACACCATTTCGCCGCGGCGGCTTTTGCCAGCGTTCAGGAACGTTGGAGTAGCCGGCTGCAGACGCTGCTCGATCATCGCTTCGGCAATACGCAATGCTTTGGCAGCATCGCCTTCGCCAAGGTTCAGGGCAACAATCGCTACGCGGTCATGATACTGCTCTAGGTATTTCGCTTTATCGTTTGTCTTCATGGCATAGTCTTTATAGAACTTCGAGATCGCCATATAAGATTCGAATTGGAAGCCGCTGCTCTCTGCAAGCACGAACACCGCTTCAATTTGCTCATATGTATACTTCTCATATACATTCTCGTAATAGTCGTTCTCGATGAGGTAGTCCAGCTTCTCGCGGAGGGAACCGAACTTCACGCTTTTCGCTTCCACTTCCTCCATAAAAGCGGCTACTGCCTCTTTATCTTTATCCAATTGATAGAAGCCGTCCGCTCCGCGTTGCATCAATTCGTTGTTCAGTTCGATGTGTTTCAATATTTCGCACCCTTTCGACAAAGTATTCCATATCTTGATTCGTACCGGATAATTCAAACTTCGATATGACGGGCACGTTGAACAGGTAAGAGATCGTATCTGCGCTTTTCGCAAAGCCGTCTCCCCAATTCCGATTGCCGCTTGCGGATACCCCTTGCAGGTTTTTTCCATTCCGGTTCAAGAAAGTCATGACTCGCTCCGGCACCTGACCAAATCCGGTCGTGTAGGTGACAAGAATGAAAGGCTCGTCCACTATATCAAGCTCGCCAATGGGCATCGCTCTCATATTCAATTTATTAATAAAGCGTTTGACATTGCCTGTTCTTGATTCGTAGACTACCAGCATGATTCTCTCTCCTTAAAAGAATTGCGTAGCAATTCTTGCATCGTAAGCATTAGCTTAAAGAATTGCGTAGCAATTCTTACTTCGTAAGCATTAGCTTTAAAGAATTGCGTAACAATTCTTGCTTCGTAAGCGTCAGCTTTTTGCTGAAATTCAGCAATATAAAAGCGCTTCTGACAGCAAAGATGTCAAATGCGCTAGTTGACAAAATCGTCGAAATCTGACTACACAACTCAATATGTAGTTGCTGAATTTGATTCTACATCAAGATATAGGTCTCGTCAATGAAAATTATGGAGAAATTATTTATTCGCGCTTTTTCGGCACTCGACTATTTTAACAGATGCGGATATGATGGGATAGTGACATTTTATTGCTATTATGGAGGTACAAATGGACAAGCCAATAACACCGGAGCAGCTCCGCGCCGACGTGCTCCAGCTGTTTCAGGATGCCGGTTATACGGTGCCCGGACTACTGCCGTACATAGATGATTTGGTGCAGGAGAACGATCGTCTGAAGCAGGAATTGAAACGTTTGAGACTTGCTGCTACCCGCGGATCTGCATCACCAGGCAGCATGAACAGCAGATTGAAGGATGCATTAAGGGAATAACTAATAGATCGGAATTCGGACTGAAAAGGTTTATAGCAAAACCTATATCTAGTGGCTCAGCCATAAAAAAATATGTCGAATACCCCTGTTGCATTTACGACTTATTCTGCTAAAATAATACAACCATTTAAGTAAAGGTAAGGGATAGGTCATGGAAAGAGGTTTCATTACGGTCATTATCGGGCCGATGTTTTCGGAGAAATCAGGGGAACTAATCCGCCGCTGCCAGAAGCTGATGCAGTACGGCCGAAAGCAAGTCCGCGCCTACAAGCCGGCAGAGGATGACCGATTCAGCACCGAGGAGATCGTCAGCCGGATCGGATACCGTCTTCCTGCGGTCAGCGTCCCCCGCGAGCTTTCTCCTTCTTCCGTTGAACAAATTTTACGCGAGACGAGGGACGCCGATGTCGTTGCGTTTGATGAGGCATCCTTTTTCGGCAAGCCTATCATTGCATTGGTAGAAGAACTGGCCTATCAGGGGAAGCACATTATCGTAGACGGCCTCAACATGGACTACCGCGGCAAGGAATTCGGCTATATCGGCGGGTTGCTCGCGATTGCTGACGAAATTGTCAAATTAACGTCGTTCTGCGCGGTGTGCGGTGATGCGAACGCGACCTTCACCCAGCGTATAGTTAACGGCAAGCCGGCCAGTCTTGGACCAGTCTTCCTGATCGGCGATACGGAGAGCTACGAGCCTCGCTGCCGCAGCTGCTTCGTCCCTCCTCACAAAGTGACGGAGGAAGATACTGAAGAGCTTACAGACACCATTGCAGCGCCTCAAGCGTAAACGGCTGCGCCGCCCTTATGAGCAGCAGCACGCGTTTAGCGGATGTAATATAAGCATAGTATACTGAAAAACTTGTACTTTCTTATATTTTAGCTCCAAACAGAAACAGGGTTGTCCTCTGTCACCTAAAGTGACGGAAGACAACCCTATTTCTATATAATCAATTAACTGTCATTTCACTGCTGCAAAAAATAACCGCTCCGAGTGCTCCCCTGCAGGCTCAAGCTCAAAGTCTGCATAGCAGTCGACCGCACGGAAGCCCGCCCGCCTCAGAGCAGCCTCCATCCAGCTGCGTTCATACGCCCGCTGCTCATGCATTTCCTCGAAGCGCTCGAACTTGCCGCTTTTTTCCTCGGCGAATATAGTCAGATGATGCTCAATCTGCATGCGGGACTCCTCCAGCTCGCAGGTCCATATGTAGGCTACCTCGTCTTCATCGAGTACAAAAGGCTGCTCCTCCGCGTAACGAAGGAACACTTTAGGGTCGTGAACATCAAAGAGGAACAGACCGCCTTCACGCAAATTGTCGTAGGCTGCCTTAAAGGCTGCCTCAACATCCTCTTGCTCCGTCAGATAATTCACGCAGTCGCAGAAGGAGATAACCGTATCCACAGGCTCCGCAAGCGTCCAGTCCCTCATATCCTGCTCTAGCCAAGTGACGTTCCCCCGCGCACGGGAAACCTGGGAGGAAGCTTCATCCCACTTGCTGCGGGCAACCGTCAGCATATCCGCTGACAGATCAATGCCATATACTTCTAGACCGGATAGAGCCAGCGGGATTGCTATGCTGCCTGTACCGCAGCCGAGATCCGCCACTGTCTTTGGCATGCCGTAACGCTCCCAGCTGTCATGGGCGAATTGCAGCCAATCCTCGTAAGGCATGTCCTGCATCAGTTGGTCATAAACCGATGCAAATTGACCGTATGCATCCATAAAAGCTATTCCTCCGTGCGCTCAGCAGTTGCAGGTGCTGCGGAATCGTTACCGGCTGAATCCGCATTTGCCGAATCGGCAAGATACGTCCAGCTTCCCTTTTGCGTAATCAGACCTTCCCGCATCAGCTTCCCTAACGCGCGCTTAAAGGCCGACTTGCTTATGCCGAAACGCTGTTTGACCGTCTCCGCAGGCGAATCGTCGGAATAAGGCATACCACCGCCCGGGCGCTCCTTCAAGAAGGCCAGAATACGGTCAGCATCCTCTACCCGACCTTCTTGCTTCAGCTTAGCCATCGACAGATTGACACGTCCGTCTTCGCGGATGAAGGTGACACGTGCAGACACGCGCTCACCAAGGCGAAGCGGACGGACCCGCTCAGGTGCCGGAATTAGTCCATACACGCCAAAACCAACAACTCCGCCGTCCACCATGACGAAGGAACCCATTTGCAGCGACTTCGTTACCCAGCCTTCCACCCACTGGTTCCGCCACGCCTGAGGAGCTTCGAATACGAGAGGTCCAAGCTCGTCCTCGCCAGCCGTTCTTGCGAGCAGTCGTCCGGCTTTATCATGACCAAGCACGACATGCACTTCATCTCCGGGCAGCGGACGGAATTCAACCTTCTCCGGCAGTTCGGAAATCGGCAGCAGCAAATGGCGTCCCAGGCCAAATTCCAGGAAGCAGCCCAGCCGCGGGTGAACGTCCGCAACCTTCAGGCGTGCCATCTCCCCAAGCAGCAGCGCCGGACGTTTCATCGTTGCGGCAATCCGGTCCTCGGAGTCGTAGAAAATAAAAACTTCAACCTCATCGTTAATTTTCGGCTTCTTGCCGACGAGCTCAGTATAGTGCAGAAGCACCTCTGATTCGTTATCCGTCAAGAAATAGCCGTAGGGCGACACTTCACGTGCCACCCTTAAAGTTTGAATCGTACCGGCTGTCAGACTCATGCGAATTCCACTACCTTCGCATCGGACCACAGACGTTCGATGTTATAGTAATCACGCTCATCGCGGTGGAATACATGAACGATCACATCTCCAAGGTCAATGAGAACCCAGCGCGCGGAATCCATTCCTTCAATGCCGCGTACGCGAACGCCGCGCATCTCCGCCTGTTTGCGAATTTCCGTCGTAATGGCCTGTACCTGTGTATCTGAATTACCGTGACAAATAACGAAATAATCTGCCACCAGCGAAACTTCTTTCAAATTTAATGCTACAATTCGATGCGCTTTCTTATCTTCCGCAGCTGCCACCGTAATCTGCAGCAGTTCATCCGAATGTACGGTCATAGCTCAGCCTCCTATTTTTTGCTGTTTAATTAAATCATTGCGGGATTCAACCGTTAACGGATAAATCCGGTTCCCTTTCTCCAGCAGGAAGAGAATAGTTGAATCAAAACCCGCGATAAGCGCCTGCTCGAGACTGGTCCCGCTCAGCTCGCGTATGCGTTCTACCCCAGGAAAATCCCGACCCGGCTCCATATAATCCGCCAGACAAACGACCTTGTCCAACTTGGTCATTCCAACCCGTCCGGATGTATGATACCGGATTGCATCAAGGATATCCTGATCTTGGACACCATATTCATGCTCAGCTACCCAGTAGCCAACCTCCGCGTGCCACAACGCTTTATCATGGTCCAGCAGTCCCTGGTCAAGCTGCTGCTCCCGTATAATCTGCTCCATCTTTGCGATTGGCCAGTATTTGGCCACATCATGCAAAATAGCTGCAAGCTCTGCTTTTACCGGGTCTTCCCCGAATCGTTCAGCAAGGATGATGGAGGTCGCCATAACGCCTTCCACATGCTTCCAACGTTTCTCCGGCATTTGCGATTTGACCGATTCGATCATTTGTTCACGATTCATAAAGCCCTCTCCTCTTTATAAACTGATGAACGGTGTCCGGCACCAGATAGGCGATCGAACGCCCCGACCGCACTCTGCTCCGGATGTCTGTAGACGATATGCCGATTGGGGGCATCGCCGCCATCGTCACACGCTGACGGATAAATTCCGGAAGCTGGCCGAGCTGAGCGGCTGTCCCTTCCCGCTCAAGTCCAATAAAGGCGATCAGCTCCGCCAGCTCTTCGATCCGATGCCATTTGGGCAGATCGTTAATCCGGTCCGAACCGATAATATAAGAGAAGGAGGCATCCGGATAACGCTTCTTCAGCTCCAGCACGGTGTCAATGGAATAACTCATCCCGCCGCGCTTCAGCTCGATATCAACCGCTTTGAAGGCCGGGTTGCCTCCAAGAGCTTCTTGTACCATCTGAAGTCTCAATTCACTGCTGACGCTCGGCTGATTGTCCTTCAGCGGAGGGTTATAGGTTGGAATAAACCACACCTCGTCCAGTCCGCAGCCCTCGCGCGCTGCTTCCGCCGCAATCAAATGGCCGACGTGAACGGGATCGAATGTTCCGCCCATAATACCGATTCTGCTCATCTCGCGCTACCTTTCTCTTCCTATAGAAGGGCTGTTATTTCGCAGCCTTCGGCAGCTCGATCTTGCGGTTCTTCTCTTCCGTAGCTCGCTTGTAGAGAACAATCGTTTTGCCAATAACCTGTACCAGTTCGGCACCAGCGGCTTCCGCTACCTCGGCTCCGATCTCTTTTGGGTCATCCAAGCAATTGTTCAATACGGATATCTTCATTAATTCGCGCACTTCGATCGCTTCTTCAATATGGCGAACGAGCTGGTCATTGGTGCCGCCTTTGCCTACCTGGAAGATCGGCTGAAGATGATGAGCGAGCGATCTGAGGTGACGCTTTTGTTTACCTGTTAACATGGCTTTGTTTCCTTCTTTCATCTCTATAGGGTTGTCATTATTCTATGATTAGGCAAGAGACTGCAATACCGTCTCGCGCATAGCTGCTGCCGGGGCAGACTGACCTGTCCAGTATTCGAAGGCATAAGCCCCCTGATAAATGAACATGCCAAGTCCGCCATGTGCACGGCAGCCGTGCAACTCTGCATCCAGCAGAAACTTCGTACGCAGCGGATTATAGATCAGGTCGCTTGCAACGGCGCCTTGCTTCAGCCACGTGGCATCGATTGGACTTGCATCCGTATGAGGATGCATGCCAACCGAAGTTGTATTAATAACAATATCCGCTTCCTGACAGGCAGTCTTCAGATCTTCGTTAGCAATTGCACGAATATCGGCCAGGGACTGGAATGCTTGCGCCAGCTCCTCTGCCCGCTCGACCGAGCGGTTGGCAATCGTAATGCTGGAGGGCCGTTCACCAGCCAGCGCATAGACGATTCCGCGCGAAGCACCGCCAGCTCCGATGACCACGATCCGTTTGCCCGCGAGATCCGGTTCTGCTTCTTCCTTCAAGGAACGGACATAACCGATACCGTCTGTGTTATAGCCGATTAAACGGCCGTTATCGTTCACAATGGTATTGACGGCCCCGATTGCTCTCGCACCGGCGTCAATCTCATCCATATAATTCATAATATCCAGCTTGTGAGGAATCGTCACATTGACTCCCCGAATGCCCATCGCCCGAATGCCTGCTACAAATTCCCCCAGCTTATCAGGTGTGATATGAAAGGCCATATAGGCTCCGTTAATCCCCGTCTCACGAAAAGCGCGATTCATCATAATCGGCGATTTCGAATGACGAATCGGATCACCGATAACGCCATACAGCACCGTATGGCTGTCAATCCGGTTCCCCGTAATTCCAGTGTCAAGCGCGGATACCGTCAATGTTCCCGTTCCCCTCTCTTCTATACAAGCGAATCGCGAAGCAGCACCTTAATTCCCTTAGGCGCATAGACATCCACAATGGCACCGGAAGTACCATTCACTTGAATCCAGCCAAGACCGGATAAGAAGATATCCTTCTTCGCACCGCGCGGAACCCGGATCGAATGGCGGGTCCATGCCGGCATTTCATCCAGCTCTTCACGCGATGGAGCCCCAAGCAGCTCTCCGCGGTGCTCCTTGTACAAGTCATCTGCCCGTTCCAGCTTTGTACGGTGTACATTAAGGGCATTCGAAATGTACAGCGTAAACGATTGGCGTTCGCCTTCTACGAAGTCGAAACGTACCAGACTGCCAATAAACAGCGACTGCTGATCGTTTAATTGGTAGACAAGCGGCTTGATCGGCTTATCCGGCAGCAAAGACTGCAGGAAGCCGCGCGGTACAATTTCCGTCATCCGGGTGGAGTACACAATCCCCGGCGTATCAATAATCGCTTTGCCGTCATCAAGCGGAATATGAACCGCATCAAGCGTTGTTCCCGGATAACGGGAAGTCGTCAGCTCGCGCTCCATATCGCTGTAGTCATGGATAAGGCGGTTGATCAACGTAGACTTGCCGACATTCGTCGCACCTACTACGTATACATCCCGGCCCTTCCGGTGGCGCTCGAGCGCTTCAATCACATGCTCAAAGCCGATGTTCCGTTTGGCGCTGCACAGGACAATCTCTACCGTACGCAATCCTTCTGCCTTCGCTTGCTTCTGGACCCAGTTGCGAAGACGGTTCAAATTCATGGAACGCGGCAGCAGGTCAACCTTGTTCACGACAAGTACAATCGGATTGTTGCCTACAAACCGCTGCAGACCTGAAATCAGACTTCCCTCAAAATCAAATAAGTCGACAATATGGACAACCAGGCTGTCCGTCGACCCGATGCTGCCAAGCAGGCGCAAGAAATCATCCTGATCGACCGTTATCGATGAAGCTTCATTATAATTACGAATACGGAAGCATCGCTGGCAAATTACCGGTTCCCGGTTTAATGCCGCTTCGGGCAGGTAGCCCGACTCTTCCGGACGCTCCGTCTGGAGCTTCACTCCGCAGCCTGCGCATGCATGCGACTGACTATGCTGCTCTTCTTCTCTCACTTCGTCTCCCCCTCATACCATGTCCCTTTTTTACGCAAACGGGAAAGAACGAACCGCTCGATTCTCCTGTTTACCCGGGTCATTATTCCTTCGTCAGCAGGAGCAATCGGCGTGACCAGAATCGTATATAAGCCCATACGTTTCCCGCCCAGCACATCCGTCAGCATCTGGTCGCCGAGCACAACGGTTTGCTCCACAGGCAGGCCCAGTACACTCAGCGCTTTATGAAACGATTTATTCGCCGGCTTGCGTGCGGCATGAATAAACGGAATGCCCAGCGGATCAGCAAACTTGGACACCCTCGTTCTGTTATTATTCGACACAATGACAACTTTAAAGCCATAATCCCGAACTTGCTCCAGCCATTTCGTAAGCTGCGGTGTTGCAAGCGGCTCACGTGCTCCAACAAGCGTATTATCAAGATCGGTGATAATTCCGCGGATACCTCTTTTATATAGCTCATCCAGCTGAATATCATACACCGAATTTACACGTAAATGCGGCAGTAATCTCTCGAACATGCTGCCTTTGGCCCCCTTGCTCTTCGCTCTTCTCCTGCTATCTTACGAAACTATACCATATATTCTGATTTTGTTGCAAAGAAATACCGCCCGCAAAAGCGAGCGGCCAAGCTTCTTCCTATATCATGTACATAAAATTCTATAATTCCTCTTTGATCGCTTTAATCTTCAAAATAAAACGGTCTGTGTCCGCGCTTGTCGCCTGCACCGAGCTGTATTTCGCGCGTTCGAATTCATCCAGCACTTCGCGCAGCAGATTGTACAGCCGCTTATGGCTGGGCGACCATCGCTGGATTGCTTCACGCAGCGTCTCATGCTCCATACGCTCATACCCTTTGCGCCGGCAAAGGCGCAGAAGCTTCTCGGTTTCCCATACAATCCGGTCATTGCCCGAGTAAGAACGGTACCTGAAACGGATCCAAGGCGTACGCAGCAGCACAAGAACCAAAACAATTACGGCAGCCACGGATACCGCGCTCCAGATTACGGCCGAAAAATTAACTCCCGAGCCGCTTTCAACAGCTTCCTCCTGCACCGGATCAGTATCGACTTCTACTGCAGGCGTCGGCGCCGCATCCTCCTGCACTTCAGGAACGGAATACGGGAAGGTGAAGCCTGCCGTAGGCTCGAACGGAATCCAGCCGTAGCCGTCAAAATAGATTTCTACCCAGGAATGCGCATCCGAGTTGCGGACCGTATACGTTCCCGCTCCATCCGGATTGAGCTCGGCTTCGCTTGGAATTCCGCCCGCTGACGGCACATATTCCGAAGCCGGCAGTACCCCTGGAGAGAAGCCTTTCACCCAGCGGGCCGGCAAGCCGACTGAACGGGATAACACCGCCATCGCTGTGGAGAAGTAATCGCAATAGCCTTCCTTCAGCTCAAAGAGGAACTGGTCAACGAAATCCCCGCTGTTGCCAGTCAGCTTCGATTTGTCCGGCTTATTCGTGTATTGGAAATTTTGGCGAAGATACGTCTCGATCAGCTTTGCTTTATCATAATCGTCTACCGCGTCCGTTGTAATGGTCATAGCAAGCGACCGTACACGGCTTGGCAGAGAGGATGGCAGCTGCAAATATTTGTCCGTCTCGGCAGGATCCGAGAATTCAGCCTCCGTCTTGCGAAGCCCTTCTTCATTTAATATGGTTACTTCCGATGTAACCGAATAGCTTTGCGGGAAGCGGCGGAGCGGCTTGTCTGACCAGATAAGCTCCTGTTCATTAACCGCCCATTTCAAGCTTCTGGGCAGCACCGATGCGTCGGGGTCGTCTACCCAATGAACAGACGTAATAGGAGAAGCCGCAAATAATACCGGATAAATGTCATTGCGGGACATTCGAATCTGCTGATCCACCTTCATGGTCTCCGCCAGCTCCCGTCCATCAATCAGCGGAAGCTCCCAATCCTTCCCGACCGAAGCTATCCGCTCCCTCTCCGTCTCGCCGTTAGCGGACCAGCCTTGTCCGGAGTATTCCGTCTTCGTCTCGCCTCTCCAATAGCTGCGATGGGTAGTGGTGATTGTCATTACCGGCGAATAATCAAAGTCAAACCCGCCGCCAAGCTGAGTATCGTCACGTCCATAGCCGGAGATCGAGCTGCTGCTGCTGACGTCAACCGGAGATTCAATTCCTTTGTCGCCAAGGAACACATTAACCGTCTCGCCCTTTGATTCTTTCCACATCGTATAAGGATCCTGGATAATTGGCGAAACCGCCGGCATCAGAAGACCTGCGGTCATCAGTAAGGAAAGGACGACAACGATTGGCAGCAGCAGCTGCAGCGGATATTCGATGAGCTCCTTCCAGCTGTTTGGATGCTGGCGTTCCAGCTTATGCAAATGATTGGCGACCAGCCATAGCAGTCCCAGAAAGACAATCCATGCGACTTCATCCCATAACCAGACCGGAGTGAAAGAATCGGCTATGGTCAGGACCAGGATATTCATGCTAATAAATCCGAATAGCCGGGGTCTTGACTTAATCCACACCTCAAACAGGATATAGAGCAGCAGCAGAACACCGCTAATCCAAATAAACGGATGAAGCTGCTCGGCATAACCCCCTATTAAACGGAACGAGTCGGTCCATCGCCTCTCTTGTTCCGGCACGTTCAGGATCACTTTCTTCATCTCGGCAAAATAGACGGTGGCCCCTAAAGCAAGCACGGATTGAACAACAATCCGCAGCACTCTCATTCGGTATGGCAGCACCCAGTGGGCCGCAACGGCCAAGAGCAGCGTCGAGACAGCGGCCGCGAAGGTCTCCTCCCACCAGAATCCCTTAAAAATCTGAATGCTGTTGATCAGCATAAGAGCTATAAATAATTGCGACAGCTTCAAGTACCAATTCGGTGTGATCTTAATAAACGCCTGACGGCAAAAAGTAAAAAGACGTCGTAAGAGGCTCATGCCCGGCCTCCTTCCAGAACAGCCGGCAGTTCCTGCAGCTGCTTAAGTTCGAACAAAGTCCAGCCTTTGCTGCGGATCATCAGGCGCCATTGCTCTTCCAGGCGTTTCTCGCCCCCGATGTGCAGCAGACAAGGCGTTAACCCTTTGCGGGACAGCCACTCCATCGAGCGGACCGCTTCCTTGCCGGAAGTACTGCTGATAACGACCGCGAAGGAGCCCGGCTCAAGCCGGGAATCGGCCGCAAGAAGTGTCTTGTACAGCCCTTGCTCGGCATCGGCATCCACAAAGGTCAAATGCTTGAGCAGTGAATTCCGCTGCTCTACCCCCGACTTGGGCGGCAGGATGGTCAACTTTTTCCCGGAGGACATAAGACCAATAGCTGTATCGCCCTTTAGACCGCTGTCGATTAGTGATGCTGCTGTAGACACAGCCAATTCGAAACGGTCTGAAGCGGAATAGTCAGCTGCATATCGGTCGAGAATGATCAGTGTACGCGGCAATGACTCTCTCTCGAACGCTTTCGATTTCCAGTCACCCGTCTTCGCCGTTGCATTCCAATGGATACGCGACAGGCGGTCGCCGTACAAGTATTCACGTACACCGTTGATTTGCGTCGTTTCTTTCGCCGCTCGCGGTGCAACGGCATGGGAGAAAGGCCCCCGGAAGCCGCTTTGGATGCTATGCCATTGGCGCAGCGGAACGATCTGCGGCAGAACGCTGAATACGGCCTCCGAGCCGAACCGTCCCGAATGCTCAAACAAGCCGAATACATCATGGGAAATACATTCGGTAGACCCGAAGCGGTATTCACCGCGCTGAAGCGGCGGTGTCTGATACAACACTTCGCCGGAGCGTTTGAAATTAGGGACAAAGGAAGCTTCAAAATCCAGCTGCTGTCCGTTATGCCGAAGCAGCCTGTCTCTAACAAGCACATATGGGATCGGGTATACACCCGGAACCTTCACCGACAGCTGAACATCGAGCGTGCTGCCCGCTGTCAGAGAGTGGTCATTATTAGCGGCCAGGCCGGTCTGGCGGTAGCTGCGGATGCCGGACACATGACTGATCCCGCTCCAGCGGCCCAAGGCCAGATAGAGCAGCAGGACATTCAAAATCATAAACAGCATTAATGCCGTCTTACCGCCTTGAAATAATAAATAGAGCAATGCGGCGCCATAGATGAACGCGATAAGCCTCCAGCGTTTACGGGTCTTCGTCTCTTTCACCGCGTTCATGGGATCAACGCTCCAGTCTGACAGGAACCTTTGTCTGATCCAGTACTTCAGCGATAATATCTTCGGCTCTGAGACCATTCATCCGCGCTTCCGTTTGAAGCAGCAGCCTGTGGGACAAGACGTACGGGGCTAATTGCTTAATATCATCCGGGGTAACAAACGTACGTTGCGCAAGGAACGCGCTTGCCTTCGCGGCACGGGTTAAAGCAATTGCCGCGCGCGGGCTTGCGCCAAGCAATACATGAGGATGGGTACGCGTTGAGCGAATAACCGAGATCAAATAATTGCCGACTGCATCATCCATATGAACTTCAAGCACCTGCCGCTGAAGCTGTTCAATATCCTCAATTGCCGTTATCTGCTCCATCCGGTCAGAAGGATGTCCAGCCTCATTTGCCATAATCATTCGCTGTTCGTCTGCTTCATTCGGGTATCCGAGCGACAGCTTCATCATAAACCGGTCAAGCTGCGCTTCCGGCAGGGAGTAAGTCCCTTCGAAATCGATCGGATTTTGTGTGGCGAGCAAAATAAACGGACTAGGAAGCATATACGTATCGCCATCAACGGTAACATGCCCCTCCTCCATCGCTTCCAGCAGAGCGGACTGCGTCTTTGTTGTTGCCCGGTTGATCTCATCGGCGAGCAAGACGTTCGTCATAACCGGTCCGGGACGGAAAATAAACTGTTCCTGCTTCGGGTGATAAATCGAAACACCCGTTATATCTGTCGGCAGCAGATCGGGATTGCATTGAATACGCCTGAACTCTCCGCCAATCGTTCTGGCCAAAGCTTTCACTAATTGGGTTTTGCCCGTGCCCGGAACATCCTCAAGCAGCACATGACCGCCTGCAAGGACGGCTATCATCAAACGTTCTATCTCACTTTGTTTTCCTAGAATACATTCATTCAAGCTATTTAAGATTAAGGTACATAATTGCATATCGGCAACACGGGTTTCCATGGACATACCTCCTGCAAAATAATGGGTGCATTAATATAAAAGGGGATTTAGTACCATTTTACAGCAGTACCTTCGGGTAGCACAAATGAATGAACTGCCAAAAAAAATTGGAGGTTTCCACATATCCCGACAAACTTGTAATGAATGATCCCGAGCGCTGCGGCGGCAGGTAATTGGGGCAAAAAAATAGCAGGCTTGCCTCATCCAAGGCAAGCCTGCTTCCTTATGATTATCCCTTCGGACGGACAACAAGCGCCGCCAGGAAAGAGAATATAATCGCTGCGGAAATACCCGCGCTAGTCACTTTAAAGATGCCGGAGATGACGCCGATCCAACCGGAGTTCTCGAGCTCGGTTAATGCCCCGTGAACAAGAGCATTGCCAAAGCTTGTAATCGGCACCGTGGCACCGGCTCCGGCAAAACTGACAAGCGGCTCATACCAGCCTATCCCGTCAATAATCGCCCCTACCACAACCAGCGTTGCCATCGTATGTGCCGGAGTCAGCTTGACGACATCAAATAACAGCTGGCCAACGACGCATATCGCTCCTCCTACGATAAAAGCCCATAGAAATTGCATATCAGGTTACTCCTTTCCGCCGCTGATCGCAACGGCATGTGCGATGCAAGGGATGCTTTCCCCTTGTTGGAAGGAAAGCGGGGATAACAAAGCGCCAGTCGCAACGACCAGTACGCGCTTCAGCTCTCCTTTGGCAATTTTCTTGAGAATATGGCCGTAAGTCACAACGGCGGAGCAGCCGCAGCCGCTTCCCCCAGCCTGTACCTTTTGCCGGTCAACGTCGAAGACCATCAGCCCGCAATCTTTAAAGGTTGTGTCATTCATCGGCACTCCGTCGCGGATAAGCAGCTCCTTGGCCAGCGGATGACCGACACTTGCCAGGTCGCCGGTCACGATCAGGTCATAATCCTTCGGTGTCCGGCCGGTATCGTTAAAGTGTGCTTGAATCGTGTCCACTGCTGCCGGGGCCATTGCCGCCCCCATATTAAACGGATCCTTGATCCCCAGATCGATCACCTTGCCGATCGTGGCATATTCAACCACCGGTCCGTCTCCGGTTGCCGCAACAACAACAGCCCCGGCCCCTGTTACCGTATATTGAGCGGTTGGCGGCTTCTGGGAGCCGTATTCCGTCGGATAACGAAATTGCTTCTCCGCCGTACAGTTGTGGCTGCATGTCCCGGCAAGCACATATTGGCCGGCTCCCGAATTCACCATGAGGGACGCAATTGCCAGCGATTCCATTGAGGTCGAGCAGGCGCCAAACACGCCGATATTCGGAACGCCAAGCGTTCTTGCCGCAAAGCTGTTGCTGATGATCTGATTCATCAGGTCGCCGCCGACATAGAACTGAAGCTGATCTTTTTCAATACGGGCATTGTTCAAGGCAAATTCCGAGGCCTGCTCAAGCAGCAGCCGCTCGGCTTTCTCCCAGCTTTTTTGCTGCATGTCGAGCTCCGGGTGAACCAGATCAAAATCCGCGGCAAGCGGGCCGTCGCCTTCATCGGGACCGACAACGGTAGCCGCCCCGATAATAACGGGACGGTTCTCAAACTTCCAGGTCTGTTTTCCTTGCAGCATCTTAGTGAGCACCGCCCGTACCAAAGATAAGGTGGGCAATACCGACAAAAAAGGCCGCGACTGTACCAAATACCACAACGGAACCAGCCAGCTTGAACATATTGCCGCCAACGCCAAGCACGAGTCCTTCACTGCGGTGCTCCAGAGCAGCCGAGCACATGGAATTCGCGAATCCGGTTACGGGAACGGCAGAACCCGCGCCGGCAAACTGGGCGATTTTGTCATATACCCCCAGACTCGTCAAGATAACGGAAAGGATAATCAGCACAGCTACCGTCGGGTTGCTGGCATCCTCCGGCTTCATGTGCGCCAAATGGATAAAGAGCTGCTGGATCGCCTGCCCAAGCAAACAGATGGCACCGCCTACGATAAACGCACGAATACAATTGCCGAATATAGAACGCGACGGCTCACGTGTTTTGGCAAAGGCTTGATACTCCTTTGGCGACATCGACATTTTGCGGTATTTGCCGCCGCCGGCGCTTTTTACTGCCATAACGCTACACTCCTTTTATGTTCACCTGTTAGGTACATTATTTGTCAACGGAAGAAAGGATATGTATCGATGGGTGAATTGTTCAAATCGGTGTAGACGATTGACCAAACAAGAAGACCCCCGCACCTTGCTGCGAGGGTCTTGTTTATTATATTTATCCTTTGGGCTTCACGAACAAGGCAGCAATGAAGGAGAATATGATCGCTGCGGAAACCCCGGCGCTGGTGACTTTGAAGATACCCGTAATAATGCCGATCCAGCCGGTCTTCTTCATCTCATCCAGAGCGCCGTGGACAAGCGCGTTCCCGAAGCTTGTAATCGGCACGGAAGCGCCTGCACCTGCAAACTTGATCAGCGGATCGTAGATACCAACGCCATCTCCGATCGCCCCCAGTACAACAAGCAGCGTCATCGTATGGGCAGGCGTCAGCTTAAATACGTCAAAACAAATTTGACCCAGCACACAGATCGCTCCGCCCACCAAAAATGCCCATAAAAATATCATAGCTGCCTCACCTCGTTCTCAATGGAAACCGCATGCGCAATACACGGAATCGTCTCCCCTTGCTGGAAGGAGATCGGTGATAATAACGCTCCTGTCGCAACAACAAGAATACGGTTCAGCTCCTTCTCGCGCATGCGCCGGAGCAAATGACCGTAAGTAACGATTGCCGAGCAGCCGGCACCGCTGGCGCCGGCCTGCACCTTTTGCTTCTCATAGTCATACATCATCATGCCGCAGTCCTTGTAGACCGTCTGCTGAATCGGAAACTTGTTTTTCTCGAACATTTCATTAGCAATCGCATATCCAACCTTGGATAAATCACCCGTCACAATCAGATCATAATAACCGGGTTCTATCCGTAAATCCCTGAAATGAGCTTGTATCGTATCAACAGCTGCAGGCGCCATTGCCGCCCCCATATTAAATGGATCGGTAATCCCCATGTCAACAACCCGTCCCATCGTGGCCGAGGTGACATAGGGGCCTTTGCCTTGCTGCGTCACTATGCTCACGCCGGCTCCCGTTACTGAAAACTGGGCAGTCGGCGGCTTCTGCGAGCCATATTCCGTCGGGTACCGGAACTGCTTCTCAGCGGTAGCGTTATGACTGCAGGCGCTTGCCATGGCATACTTGGCCGAACGCGAATTGACAAAATTCGCTGCAAGGGCAAGGCTTTCCATCGAGGTTGAACAGGCTCCAAATACGCCGATATAGGGAATTTGCAGCGTTCTTGCCGCAAAGGTGGAGCTGATAATCTGATTCATCAGATCGCCGCCAACGAGAAAGTTTATGGACTCCTTGGTGATGCCGGCTTTCTCAATCGCCAGATTGGCTGCTTCCTCCAGCAGCGTCCGTTCGGCCTTCTCCCAGCTGTCCTGACCAAGCCTGAGATCGCCATGTACGATATCGAAATCGTGCGCAAGCGGACCCTGCCCTTCAAACGGTCCAACAATAGCAGCAGTTCCGGCAATAACCGGATTATTCTCAAAGAGCCAGCTTTGATGCCCTTTCAGCATGGTCAGTGACCTCCCCCAACGGCGCCAGGATTAAAGATAAGGTGGACAATGCCGACTACAAATGCGGCGACTACGCCAAAGACGATAACGGGACCGGCGATTTTAAACATTTTTCCGCCTACGCCTAATACGAGTCCTTCACTCCGGTGTTCAATTGCAGCGGAGGACATCGAATTGGCAAATCCGGTAACCGGAACGGCAGAGCCGGCTCCTGCCCATTGGGCTAACTTATCGTAAATCCCAAGGCTGGTTAGCACAACCGACAGAAAGATTAAGACCGCCACGGTCGGATTGCTGGCCTTCTTCTCATCAAAGCCAGCCCAATGAACAAACATTTCCTGCACGGCCTGACCAAAAATGCAGATCGTTCCGCCGACAAGAAAAGCTTTAAGGCAGTTGATGAGAACGGGCCTTTTTGGCTCGTGCTTTTTGGCTAATGTCTGATACTCCTGCTGAGCCGGTGTTAATTTCTTATTATTACTGGACATCTAGCTTACCTCCTGACACTTATGATCAATGATGCAGAAGAGGCTTCATTTTCGTGATGACCTGCTGCATTTCTTGCGCGCATCGTTCGTACATGTGTTTGGCTTCCGTGTTTTGGGTCGACAGCCCGAACAGCTCCAGATCCGCTTCGATTTTCTTCAACGAGGCGTACAGCTCGGCCTTAAGCTGTGGCTGCGGTACTTTAATATGGTCGTCATACAAATCCACATACAGCTGACGGTAAGCATCAACCTGACCGATGAAGACATTATCGAGCGATACACCTATCTTCTCGAGCTCGGTTGTGAGCCATCTGCGGTTAAGGCCGACAGTAGACAACGGCTCATCCATGATTTTGCCATCCATAATGACGGTCTGAGGTTCATGTTCCGGAGCCACCTTAATACCCAGATGCGCCGGGGTAATCGGCTGATTCTCCCTCGTCAGCAGCACGCTGATATCTCCGCTGGGCTCCATAATGGCAAATTCGACATCAGCTACGCGGAATGCATTCTTTTTGCGCAGCTGTTCAAGAAGCTCGTCGGTGGTTAACCGTTCCTTCTTCAGGTTGTCCTCCAGCACCTTGCCGCCTTTGATCAGAACGGTCGCTTTACTGTCAATGAGATCACGGGCTTTTTTGCTCTTCAATTGTAGATATTCAATGCCAAAGGAAACGGCAACCCATACCCCCAGTGAGATCAAACCCAAGTACCACGTGGCTTCCAGATCCAGCGATACGTACGCTGCCAGGTTGCCGATGGAAATCCCGGTGATGTATTCAAAGAACGAAAGCTGGGAGATTTGCCGCTTTCCAACGATCTTCGTCAGAATAAAAAGGACAAATATCGCCAGTAAAGTACGTAGAGAAATCTCTAACCAGTCCTGCACAATTCGAGTCCCCCTGTCGCTTATTACTACGTTAAGATTATTTGTCAAAAGCGGTGCCGCAACACGAATAACCATTTTCCACAGAAGGAAAATGGTTCAGGTGAACCTGGCGTTAATTCCCATGAATGCCATAGGAGGAAGCCTGCCATATTAGTTTTGTTGTCAGTTCTTAAGGAGGTGTTGGACATGACCGTAGCATCCGATGTAAAAACATGCGTTGCCTCTTTGAAGAGCGCGCAGGCAAGCCTGGAGCAATTCGCTTTGTCAACCGAGAATAAAGCAGCCAAGCAAATGTTCGAGCAGGCTGCACAGCAGACGCAATCCATCGTCGATCAAGTAGCCGGCCGTGTGAAGGAGCTTGAAAGCGAAGAGCCTCAATATATTGGCTTCTAGGCAATTAAAAATGGCCGTGCAGACAATCCGCACGGCCATTTTTTCCTTATGGATTAAAAACAAAAAAACAGCAAAATAACAAGAAGCACATAAAGGACAAGAACAAAGGTCGTTAACGACGGCCTGCGGCCGCTTGGTGCTGTGATGCTTTTCATTGGCATTCCCCCAGTAGGCTTCTGCCAATAGCGTATGCAGCTTGGGCGGGAGCGGTTCATCCTTTATCGTCTAATGATGATTTCTTTGCCGGAAGGACTGGCCACCATGATCTGACCGGCATCAACTGACAGCTTAATCCGCTCACGCCATTGATCGGGATTCACCACGTCTTTGGCACCCGGTTCTCCATAAACAGCAGAAATCAGAAGATGTTTTCCCGGTTCGAGCATTGCCTGGAGCGTAGGAATCGCCGTCCGTTGATGCATCAGGTTTGTATTGGACTGAACCGAAATCAGTTCTGCCCGTTCATATCCGTGAATCCCCGATATTCCGCTGCTGCCAAATCCGGCAAGGCCAATCACGCTGCCTGATGGTCTGCTCACCACAAGCGAAGGATCCAGCGGAAGGGCAAAACCACCCTCGGCAACATCCAGCTCTCTTGCCGTCTCGATCCGGTGGATCCGCAAATGCCACGGCAGGCCGGCAACCAGATAAGTCGTAACCGTTACATCCCTCCAAGGCTTCCACACCGAGATTAGTATATCGCCGTCTATATCGGTCTCTTCATTTTTCCGGCGGACACGGTACAGGTTATCTCCCTCGCTTAATGCAAGCATGGAGTCGAATGCCCCTTGAGACAAGCCCCATTCCGCCCGCGGCACACTGAAGCCAAACGATGCAGAGTAAACAAACTTCTCGTACTTCGCTGAAGTATGGGTATGCTCGTTTGTACTCCGATGGCCGGCATTAAAGGCTGCTATATGATCCCGCTCGCTTTGCCTGCAGATCACCAGATGTGGAGCCTGCTGAACCGTTACTTCCGGAAGTTCAGGAAGCGGAAGTTCTTCTGCCTGCCAGAACGGATCGTCCTCCGGCAATGCCAAAGGCAGGAAGGCTTTCATCGCCCAATAAACGGAGCCGGGCGCGTTATAATTTTCCGCCATAATCAGATTCGGGTAGCTGTACCCTACTGTTAGTACGCCATCTGAAGAGAAAATCGGCTGACTTAACCACCAGCGCAGATGGCGCAAATACAACCCTTTTATCACGCCGGGCTCAAATGGCTGAACGCCGGCAAAGGCATACGCTCCCCACAAAGCTCCCTGTGCGAACCGGTAGGTCAGGCTGCGCCCGTAAGGAAGCGCCCGGCCGTCCTCCGCGAACCAGTTCGCGAATTGCCGTGCAAACACCATTCCCCGCTCCTCAAAGCGTGCTGTCCGTTCCGGATCCTCTTCCTTCATTAGCGCCGCATAGATAAGTCCGCAGTAATGGAAGGACAGCGGCACATAATAATCGCTATGCCCATTAACACCGTCTTCGTACCAGCCATCCCCCAGATAAAATTCCTCAAGACGGTTCAGGTTCGCTTCCAGCTGATCCTTCGCGTGCGGCAGGCCAAGTTTGTAGAAGCCTACATTCACGAGTACATGGAAAAACAGCCAGTTACAATCATGTGCCTTTCGCGCGTTAATCTGGTTCAGCCAATTATAGAAATGCTGCTTCGCTTCAGCACTAAGCGGCTCCCATAAGCGCTGCGGAGCAATCGCTAATGCCAGTCCAAGCGAAGCCATCTCCACAAGACGTTGATCATAATCTGCGACTTCACCCCAGTACTCCTTATGCCCGGGATCCGTCCCGTTCGTAATTCCTTTCAGCACGATCTGCAGCAGCTCATCGTCAATCTTACCGCTACCTGCCGCGAGTGGCGCCAGCCCCCACACCATTCGGGAGAAGCCTTCCATCTGGGCAACATCGGGCGCTTGTCCTGCGCCTGATCCATTTAGCTCAAGGCGCGCTCCCCCGGCTGAATAATACGGCAGCAGCGGCTTCGCCAGCTGGTTGAACGCCAGCTCAAGATCCGCTCTGCAACGCAGCGGGTTAGCTGCAATTGGCGTCTTTATTCCCATGGAATCGTGACGCCTCCTCTTAAGCGGGCGAGACCTTCCACAAAGAAGTAGTCGCCGTAGATAAGCGGCACATCCATGTTTTTGCGTTCCGGATAATGACTTGTGCCATGCAAAATAAGTCCTTCTTCTTCGTCTTGATCAAACGAGCCGTAGTTCTGATACAGAGACTTTAGAATCCGCTCCCCGGCGCTGCTGTAGCTGGACGCTTCAGCTGATGGCACCAGCTCGGCGAGCAGCAGCAAGCCGCATGCCGCGCAAGCGCCTGCCGAAGAATCGCGAAGCACCTTCGTCTCCTCCGGCGCGCGGAAATCCCATACCGGTACGCTGTCTTCCGAAAGCTGCGAAAGGAAGAAATGCGATACCCGTTTGGCCGCATCGAGAAATTCCTGCCGGCCCGTATGCTTTGCTGCCAATGTCAGACCATATAACGCCCATGCCGTTCCGCGGGACCATGCCGACTCCGGCCCAAAGCCTTGGCCGCCGATATACTCGGCTACTTCACCGGATTGCGAATCAAACCGGACAATATGGCGGACCGATCCGTCCGTACGGATGAAATGATTGAGCACCGTCCCCATGTGCGCTTCCGCAACATGGCTGTATCTAGGATCGCCGGTCTCGCGGGATGCCCATTGCAGCAGCGGTACGTTCATCGCGCAGTCGATAATTGCCCAGCCGCTGTTGTCTTCCCCTTCGCTCCAAGGGTTCCACGCTCGAATGAAATTGCCCTTCAGGTTAAAGCGTCCCATTAAATAGTTAGCTGCTTTAAGCGCTCTTCTCCGAGATCCTTCCGCGCCGTTCAATTTATAATTGATGACGCTCGTCAGCAGCCACATAAACCCGATATCGTGATCCAGACGGTCATAACCGTCCAGCACCTCATCCAGCTTCCGCTCGCACTCTTCGGCAATTTGGCGGAACGGCAAGTTTGCATTCCCTTCTCCCTCATGCAGCAGCCATAACAATCCAGGCCAGAAGCCGGCGGTCCACCAATGCGGAGCTTCCAGCACGTACGTGCCGCCTTGGCTCGCATGCGGGAACTCGGCACCAATACGAGAGCTTGTCCGCAGTACCTTCTTCACGGTTTGTTCCCAGGCTTCATTAATCCATGGAGCAGTCTCGATCTGACTTGCAGCAGTTGTATTCATCATCTGATTCCACCTATTCTTGAAATTTAAAGTTCAGTTTAAAGGTATGGTCAAGGGATGCTTCGTCTTTCGAAATAAGAGAAATGCGATAATAGCTTTCTTCCTGACCGGAATGATTCGAGTAGAGGCGTTCTGCAATAGAAACATCCAGAGTCCCCGGTTCATAAGACAGGAGGACCGAATGACGGATGCCCTTCAGCATAATCTGGCCTTCCGCAAGTACATTCGGCACGCATTTGCTTACGATCACTTCCGTAATCGCTCCGCCTTCCAGACTGAACCGGAACGTATCCGTTACGTCGAGTTCCGGAAGTCCGGTTTTGCGCCAGATGAACTGCCGCTCGTAAGAGGAAAGTCCGCTGCCCGGGTAACAAGCCGCGAGCTCCAGCTCGAACCGGTCCTCGGTCTCTCCTTGCTCGACACATGTAACAAACGCCGCACTTTCCGCGCCAGCCGTTTGAAGCTGCCCCTTCACAATCGGCAGGGAATGTCCTTGCGCTCCTGTGCAGTCATAGTTATAACGGACTTCGCCAAAGTATTGCGCCGTATATTCCCCGCTTCCAAGATCCGCGGCAAATGCCGGGTCATCATCGGCAATCAGAATATAATGACCAACGTCGATATGATTATGCGGTTCATTGTTATGTCCGCCTTTGGCCGCAAAGCCGAAGCTGCCTGCTGTATGGCTGACTCTTGAAATCAACCACTGTGCATCAGCCAAATACCAGCTGCCGCCAGCCCAATCCGCCTGTCTTGGAGCATCCGGCCTGTACCAGACCAGATTGCGGAGCGCATGGGCAAAGCGGCTGCAATGATCATCTGTAAAGCCTGCCCGGATGGATATAGGAGCAATGGTTACTCCCTCAATGTGGGAAGCCAGATAATCAGACAAACCTATGTTTACGCTTACATGCGGAGCTGCATCCGAGAAGTTGGCCGGACGGTTTTGCACCAAGTAAGCTTTTTGTTGGAACCTCGCAATGTTCCGTACATGCTCGGAATTTAGCATATCCGCCTTGCCTCCGGTAGCACGCTTCAAGAGATCTGCGAAATAAACGTAGTAGCCAAATCCGTAGTTCCAGTAACCAGGCCCTTCGGCGCATGCACCGTCTTCCCCGAAGCCGGATAAATAATGATTCATCGTCCCGACTGCCCGCTGAATAACGGCCGCCTTCCGGTCCGAATCAAGCTCAAGCAGCAAGGCCGCCGATCCGATTGATCCTGCGCATACCGCTGCCCAGTTATGGTCGGCCGTCTCCCAATGATAAGGCGGATATTGATCATCCAGATAAGGAATGAACAATCTTCGCTCAATCTGTGCAGTAATGGCTTCCCGAAGTGCCAATGGAAGCGATGATTCTGTTATCGTGAGAATCTCCGCCAAGGCAAAGCCGGTCTCGGAAGCAAATAAGTCAATATGGCGGTCAACAGACTGCCCTCTCATATGTGCCGGCAGACACCAGGTCATCTCTTCCAGAATCGCTTCGATCGTTTCCATTAGAGACTGGCGATATTCAGACACATCCGGATAGAGGCAATGCAGCAGCGCAAACGATGTAAGCCGGCTCCTGCGCTCGAAATACAGCCCTTCATAGACAAGGCGGTTTCCGTTTGTTTCAAACAGATCATAAATCTCTTGGCTCAGAGCGGGAATTGGACACCCCAGCAGGCGATTTCCCTCCCTACTAATCTCCCCGATTATCTCCGCATATGACGGGGACTCCGTCATCCCGCGCCAATTAAGGCGGTTACCGGAGTACGTATACAAACTGCTGGCTGCTGCCGGCTGACCCTTCAGCCACTCTTCCAGCACATCCTGCTTCCATTCATAGATCATCCGCAAGTTCCTCTCCTCCTAACCGCGGTATTCGGTTGGCGTTAGCCCTGTCTGTGCCTTGAATGTCTTAATAAAATAACTCTGATTGTCGTAGCCAAGCATCTCGCAAATCTCGCTTACATAATAATTCGTCTGATCAAGTAATTCCTTGGCCCGTTCAATCTTCTGATCCGTTACATATTCGATAAAGGTCAGGCCGGTCTCTTTCTTGAAGAATCGGCTGAAATAACTCGGATTCATGTGCAAATGCGCAGCTACCTCCTCCAGCGTTATCCGTTTGCCCAGATTCATCGATACATATTTGCGGGCTTCCGACACCTCGCGGCGTTTGCTGACCGGCAACGCCTCGTCTCTAGCGGCGATGTACGACAGCAGCTGGGTATGGAACCACTCAAACAAACCCCATAACGAATCGAAATAAACGATTTCCTTATGCAGTTTCTCAGCTGTTAAAGCTTGGGACGCAAACAGCATGGCGTGCAGCTTCAGCCTCATATCGATGAGCAGCTTCAGCACCCAGTCGCGCACTTCCTCCGATGTATATCTCTCGGTGCGGATATGCGCTTCCCATTTGCCGGCCAAAATCCCGATTTTCCCGCCGTCCTTCGCCATAAGCGCTTCACGAATTTCCGCTGCTGCCTGATCATACATCGTAAGCAGGCCTGATACATTCTCCGTATCCTTCTGCCACTTGGTGACTTCCCCTTTGGACAAATAAAACCGCTGTTCATCGGCTTTCAGCAGATTGCATAATGCCTGCTTCAGCAGCTGCGGATTGTCGCAGCTCGTACCGATTAGGAATGCCATTTGAATTTTGAGCACTTGACCAAGGGTCCGCTGCACGGTCTGAAGGCTTGATTGTACCTGATCATACACGTTCTGCTTGAGGCCGGGCTTAAAAGCAAAGAGCAATAAGGACTGTCTGCTGCTGTAGCCGATATGAACAACACGCAGCGGCAGCTCGGCCAGCAGCTCCTCCATAACGTTACTAATCGCAAAATGCAGGGTCTGATCGGAATCGAACCGGTTTTTGATCAGATTATAGCTTTCGATAAAGCTGGCAACGGGAAGACACAGCTCTCCGGGCTGGAATAAGCCGTAAGATCCGAAGTCTCGCTGCCATTGCTCCGCGGAAATAAGCGGCTGCTGAACAAACTCGCGGAACAGCTTTTCCTTGCGCAAATCCTGCGTTTCGCTCACCATTCGCTTCATCCGGTTTTGCTCCGACAACATTTGCCGTTCGCCGTCAAAGCCATTCTTAAACTTCTGCAGCAGCTGGACCAATTCCTCCGGATCAAGCTGATCTTTGAGCAAATAATCCTGAACATCAAGCCGCATCGCCTGCTGGGCATACTGGAACTCGCTGTGACAGGATAAGATGACGATGCGAACCGACGGATTCAATTTCTTGACTCTTTGCGCCAGCTCAAGACCATCCATCTTGGGCATACCGATATCGGTAACGAGAATATCCGGTATTTCCTCCTGCACATGCTCCCATGCCGCGAGCCCGTTCTCGTGTTTGCCGTACAGGACAAGGCCAAGCTTCTCCCAATCTACCACTTCCGATAACAGCTCGATTACCGGATAATCATCATCCACGAGCATCACTTTATACATGAGGACGCCCCTCCTCTCGAATAGGGATATGCATCATAATGCGTGTTCCTTTATCACTATCGACGGTGATATGAAAGGCATCGCCAAACATAATCCGCATGCGCTCCGCGACATTCGCCACGCCAATTCCGGACATCCCGGGACCTCCGGAACGCCCGCTCTCCTGAACGCTTTCCGGGCCGGACCCCGAAGCCGTCAGCCTTGCTCTCAGCCGTTCCAGTTCCTCTGTCTCCATTCCAATTCCGTCATCCTCCACAGCAAGCTCGAGGAAATGATCGGTTCTCTCTGCCGTAATCCGGATCGTGCCGGCACTTTGGTTAAAGCCATGAATAAGCGCGTTCTCCACCAGCGGCTGCAAAATAAACCGCGGTACCCGTATATCAAAGGATGTCACATCTACATCCACAACAAGCCTCGCTTCTTCCTTCTGCCTTAGATTCATCAGCTCTACGTAATGCGTCAGCAGCTCGATCTCTTCATGCAGCAAGATAGCGTCTTCATCCCTGCTGATCGTCATCCGCAGCAGCTTGGATAAGGAAGCAATCATCTTGGCACTGTCCTGATCTCCGCTGCGCATCACTTTCATACGGATCGAATTAAGAACATTAAACAGAAAATGCGGATTAATCTGCGCCTGCAACATCGCGAGCTCCGCCTTGCGCTTTCGCGCGTGCGTAAGTGACACCTCGGCAATCATTTCCTTAATGCGGTCGAGCATTTGGTCGAACAGAAATCCCAATCTTCCGATTTCATCAGCCCCGCGGATACTGGACCGTACTTCCAGATTGCCACGCTGTACGCTGGAGGCTACCTTTCCCAGCTTGATCAATGGCTTCGTCAGCTGTCTCATCAAGAGAAGCAGCAGCATCAGAAACACGATAAAGGAAATAATCTGGAATAGAAATACCCGGTTAAAGATCGAGCTGATATTGACAATCGCATCCTGATAAGGCTCCGTCGCCACCAGATGCCAGTCATTAAAGGAAAGATCAGCTGTTGTCAGCAAAAGCTTCTTATCTCCGTCTTTAATTATGGATGATCCGGCATGCGGATCTCTTTCCGCCATCTGCCTGCTGTATCGGAACGTTTGATTTACCTGCGCCGGATCAGGAGAAGACAGAATTTTGCCGTCCCCGTCTACAAGAAGGACCTCCTGACTGCCGGTCAGGCTGCCTAATATACGGCTGAATTTATTTTCCATCATCGTCACGATGACATAACCGTAGATCCGCGTGCTGTCAAATCGTAAAGTCCTGGCGACCGAGATTTGATAAGGACTGCTTATCCGGTCATAAGGAAAAATCGTAGGTGATGTGCTTACCCAATAAGACTGCAGTCCCGTCAGCTGCTTCAGGTTGTTAAACCAGGGCTCTTGCTGAAAGAGCTGCGGATTCACTTCATCCTTGGAATAGTTCGTAAACGTCTCTCCATTGGTCAATATAATGGTGATATAGCTCTTCTCCCCGATATACGTCAGCGTTTCCAGCTGCTGCATAATCCGGTTCGTGGCCGTAAATTTATCATAAGGATCAAGATCCGTATTCAGCATCTTGATAAAGCTTGATTTCATATCCGTATTTACCTGAAAATAGTTGGCGATATTGAGCATGCCCTGGAACAGATTATTAATCGATCCATTTACGAGCTGCATGGAGTCTGTCGCATTTTCCTTCGCCTGCCGTTCAACGGCTTCACGGGTTAAGGAGTTATAGATCAGCATCGTTAATACGGCCGGTATCAATATGCAAAGAACCGCTACAAGGGAAAGTTTTCCTCGTACGGAGTGAAAGTAAGACCGGATGCGGTACATCACAGATGTCCCCCTTAGATAGAAAAGGGGGACAGTAACTCCCGTCCCCTTTGGATATTTATTATACCTTATTATTTTTTGTTCGCTGCAATAATTTCGTCTACGCGTTTCTTGGAGTTTGCAACGGTTGTGTCGACGTCCTGGTTGCCAAGGATCAGCTTCTCGTACTCTTCATTGATCGCTTTGTATACTTCAGCCTGGTAAGAAGCAGGCGCAATAATTTCCGTAGCTTTCGAGTTAACGAGCGTGTTCACAAGGCTTTCTTTGTCAACAAGCTCAGGGTTTTTAGTGCCGCTCAGAATCGTATCGATAATGCCTGCTACCTGGTCGTTGCTTACACCGTTCCAAGCCGGAATGTTTTTGCCTTGAACAACTTGACCTTCCGTTGTGTACCAGCGAACGAATTTATAAGCTTCTTCCTTGTTTTTGGAGCTTTCCGATACCGCAACATAGTCCGTCGTTACTGGCGTGATGCCGGATTGGTCGCTCGCATTGTTTTTCGGGAATGGCGCAACCGCTACATGGAACGTCAGAGGCAAGGTATCCGTACCGCCGATTTCCGTGTTCATCCAGGAGCCGATGGCCAGCATGCTTGCCGATTGGTTAAAGAATTGGTTCCGGTAAGCCAGCTTTTGCGAAATCATATCCGAGTATGGAACCGAAGATTTATCCTCTTTCTCCATTTTCACGCGAAGCTCAAGCGTTTTCTTGAAGTTAGGATCATCCAGGTTGGACGTGCCGTCTGCTTTCAGGAACTCCGAGCCAGTCGGCTGGTTCTCCATCATCAGCTTCAGGTATTCCATCCAGCCGCCGTTTTGCGGGCCGTGGAAGTAAGTACCGTAACGTTTAGTCGCCCCTTCGCCTTTTGTCAGCTTTTTCGCATAGTCGGCATATTCATCCCAGGTCCAGTCTGTTGGAACCGCAAGACCCGCTTCATCCAGATTGTCCTTGTTCAGCAGAACATACCAAGGATTGAATTTGCCTGGCAGCGAATAAACTTTGCCGTTCAGATGTGTATCCACTTTGTAGTCCTCTTCTACTTTGTAGCCGTCTGTCGCCAGGAAGTCATCAAGAGGAGCAGCCATTCCCAGCGCTACGCGCTGGGCATAACCCGCTGCGTCACTAAACATCATAACGTCAATTTGCTCGCCGGATGCTACGGCAAGATCGAGCTTTTTCATCGATTCCTGCGTATCGCCTTTTTCGCTCAGCTGTACAAGCTCAACCGTAATATTCGGGTTTTTCTCATGGTAAGCATCAAGTGTTGCTTTCCAGTTGTACGCTTGCTCTGTGCCGTAAGTGTATAGGCGAAGCTTGACCGGATCGCCGCTTGCAGCACTGTTGCCGCCCGTGTTTGCGCTTGCTTCCGCCGAAGCATTCGCATTTGCATTCTTGTTACCCGAATCATTGTTCGAGTTCCCGCAGCCTGCAAGTACTCCAGTCAGCAGTAAACTAATCGCAAGTCCCGATGCCCATCTCTTTTTCATTTCTTTTTACCCCTCTCGGAAATGTAAGGTTTAGGATGTTGATAGTTTTCATTATAGAGAGCAGCAATCCGGTAAGGATGTAACTATCTTTACCTAAATTGCAACAAATTCGACTTTCTTGCTAACGCTTTCATTCCCGTTACCCTTTAACGCCGCCTAATGCAATGCCCTCAATCACGCTCTTCTGCCCGATAATGAAGACAATCAGGAGCGGCAGGATCGCCGATACGGCCGCAGCCATAATAAGAGAGTAGAATTCACCGCTTAGCGAAGTGAACTTCTGCATCGCCAGCGGAATCGTAAACAGACTGTCCGTGCGCAGGAAGATGAGCGGATTCTGGTAGTCATTCCACGTCCAGATAAAGCGCAGGATCGCATAGGTTGCAACTGCCGGCTTCACGAGCGGAAGGCCAATGCTCCAGAAGATCCGCATATGGTTGGCTCCGTCAATTTTGGCAGATTCGATAAATTCCTGATGCACGCCCATAAAGAATTGCCGAAGCATAAACGTACCCAGTACGCTGAAGCTGCTAAGAAGAATAAGACCACAAAGACTGTCGAATAACCCGATCTGGCGGTACAAAATAAACTGCGGGATAAGAATGGCCTGGCTAGGAACCATGTACGTAGCGAGTACAATCAGGAACAAGAAATTGCTCCCTTTGAATTTGATCTTCGAGAAGCCATAAGCAGCAAGCGATGAGAGCAAGGCCGAAATAACCGTTGTCGTAACGCCTACTTTAATCGAATTCAGATAGTATTTCCAGAAGGGATAATCTCCCACCCATACTTCCTTGTAGTTCTCAATGGCATGCCATTGCTTGGGAATCCATTCAATCGGATATACGAATACGTCCTTCTCCAATTTGAAGGAGGTAATGAGCATCCAAATAAAAGGCATGAGGAAAAGGATACTAATGGCGAACATAATAACCGTAATGATTCCTTTACGCCAGCTGAAGCCTGTGTTTGTTGTAGACATGAAGTACCGCTCCTTCCACTCTTAATAATTGACCCATTTCTTCTGTGTGATCCATTGTCCAAATGTAATTAACAGAACGAAGACGAACAACATAACGGCAATTGACGATGCATAACCAACCTTCAGATTAACGAAAGCGGTATCATACAAATACCAAACCATCAGCGAGGTAGAGCCGATCGGGCCCCCTTGCGTCATAACCGCGATAATATCAAATACTTTAAAGGTTGCAATGACGCCTGTTACAAGCAGGAAGAAGGAAGTTGGCGACAGCAGCGGGAACGTGATCCTTGCGAATTTGGTCCAACCGTTCGCGCCGTCAATATCAGCTGCCTCATACAGATCCTTCGGAATCGACTGCAGACCGGCTGTGTAGATAATCATATTGAAGCCGATGGAGGTCCACACCACGATCATCATAATGGAGATGAGCGCATAATGCGGATCAGCGATCCACTTCGGCGGGTTGCTGAAGCCCAGCGTGTGCAGCACCTGGTTAATCGGGCCGTAAGAAGGCTGGAACAATACTTGCCAGACGATGGCAACCGCAACGATGCTCGAAATATACGGCATGAAGTAAGCAACCTTGAAGTAGCTTTTCAAATAGACATGGCGGTCAATAAGAACGGCCAGCACCATGGAGATTAACATATACACCGGTACGGCTAGCAGGAAAACAAAGTTATTGCGCACCGAGCGCAGGAATTGATCATCGTGGAACAGCTTCTCGAAGTTTCCGAAGCCAACCCAGTCGATCCCTTTCCAGCCTTGAACAAAATTCCAATCCGCGAAGCTAAGTACAATTGTCGCAACAATCGGGAGCAGAACGAGAACAAATACGCCTATGAGCATCGGGCTCACGAACAGTAACCCGGCAAGGGTCTCTCCGCTTTGCAGCGAGCGTACTTTTTTCGGCTTCTCCAGCTTTCCTATCACTTGTGGTGAAGTCTCCATCATAAGCACCTCGAATTTCTTAGAATATAGTAGAAAGATTTGAAGTTGTTTTTATTATAGAGAATAGAAAAGCGCCACCTATGCCGTTATTTTTACTTTTTTGTTGGCATAATTGACTTCTTGTATGGAGAGATGGATTTGCAAACTAAAGTTCATTGCATCCAGATGAGACGCACGTTAAGATTCTAGTAAATACATTGACTAGGAGAGTCATTCATGACGATTAACGTACCTATTCCTTGGAGAGAAGTTCTTACAGACGAGGCCGCTCACACCATTACAGGCGATGTCCGGATTATCGACGCATTCCAAATTCCGCAGCTGCAGACGGAGCGCAGAGTCTGGATTTATTTACCAAAGAGCTATAACAAAGGGGTAGCAGATACCCGGTCCTCTATATGCAGGACGGCCAGAATGTATTCGATGAAGCGACGTCCTGGGGAAGCGAGTGGGCCGTCGACGAAACGTTGGAGCAGATGGCGCTGAATGATTCCGCGCTCGAGGCTATCGTGGTTGCTATTGATCATGGAGGCGATCAGCGCAACAATGAATATAACTTTACGATTAATGAGGAATATGGCTTCGGGGGCAAAGGACAGGCTTATGCCGCGTTCCTGGCGGAGACGCTCAAACCTTATATCGACAGCCACTACCGGACGCTCATTGAACCGGAGCATACGATCATTGCCGGAAGCTCGTTCGGTGCTTATGTCTCGCTGTATACCGCCATTCGTTATCCGGATCTTTTTGGCTGTGTAGGCGGGTTTTCCTTTGTCATGTGGCACGACAACGGCCCATTATTCAATTAATTCAGCAATCGGTTCTTTCCCCTGCGCTGCGCGTCTTCCTAAGCATCGGAGAACTGGAAACCGACAATTCCGACTTTAATCAGATTGCCTACGAGCACGTTGTGCAGGTCCGCCAGACGTTGATAGCAGCAGGGGTCCCGGAGAGCCGCATTCGATTCGATTTCATTACCGGCGGAACGCACCACGAATCCACGTGGAGCCCGCTGTTCCCTGAGGCACACCGGTGGCTGCTCCAGCCATAAGCAGCAAAGCAAATCCTATTGGATGATGGATACGTTGCCCGAAGTTCCCTCGCCAGAGCTGCCGATAACGTTGACTTGCTGGTGCCAGGCAGCTCGCCAAAGATATACAGCATAATTCTTTTCTCCTTCTGTTTCGATCACTTCGTATATAGAAACTATACAAGTTTATATTTTTTTGTAATGTTCTCCACCTACAACAAAAGCGACCGTGCATGGCAGCACAGTCGCTTTTCGTTTACCTTTAAAAGATTATGAACTAAAGCAGTCCCGCCGATACAAGAAGCCGTGTCAACAGCGTTGCTGCTTCGGCGCGGGTGACGCTGCCTGCCGGTGCAAAGGAGCCGTCCGGCATGCCTTTTAACAGACCTGCACCCGTCGCCTTGCCGACCGCATCGGATGCCCAATTGGAGATTCGCCCCGAATCCTTATAATTCAGATCTGCTGCAACCAGCTTGCTGTCCGTTGCGAGCTCGAGTGCTTTAACCGCCATGATAGCCATCTCTTCACGTGTGACCTTGTTATTCGGACGGAAGGTTCCATCCTTATAGCCGTTAATGATGCCTGCACCAGATGCGAGCTTAATGGTCTCATCATACCAGCTGCCGGCAGCAACATCCCTAAAGGTGTGCGCCTCTCCGATTTGACGGATGCCAAGCGCACGAACGAGCATCGCTGCGAACTCCGCACGGGTGACTGCGCGTTCCGGTTCAAACTTGTCTGCCGACACGCCATTCAGAATGCCCTTCCCGGCAAGAAGAGCAATGTCTGCTCTTGCCCAATGACTGGCGGTATCCGTAAATATGCGATTAAGCTTGGCTGCGGTATAGATGCTGTTGCCCATGCTTTTAATGGTAACAACGGTTTTGCCATCCTCCACCGCTATAACCGCTGGCACAGGGCTGAATGTACCTGCAGCCGGGTCGTATACCAATACGGTTAATTTGCCTGACTCCTGCGCGCCATCAACCGAGATGGTCCTTTCCACATAAGCACCGCCGAAGTTTGTAATGACAACCGTCTGTTCTCGGGACTCAACCGTGATGGTAAATTCTACGGCGTTACCAACCGTTGTTACGCCTTGCTCCGCCGCATCCTTGTTCAGTTTTGCCGCCAAGTCGGCTGCAGCCGGTTGAACCGAGAAGGTCCATACCGCATTAGCCGTATCCGTAATGCCGTTAGCCTCCAGAACTTGGGTAAGCAGCTTCAGCGGGAAGGTATAGCTTCCCTGCTGTCCTTTTACTACCAATACCGCGTCCGGCTTGGAACCAGCCAGCTCGAGCAGCGTCTTCACCGTAAAGGCAGCCTTGCCGGATACGGATGAAGCACTGACATCCATCGTAACGACGGAATATCCGCTATTTATTTTGTTCTTCAGAGCCAAGTCATTGTCTTCCGGCTTCTCGGTTGCCGTAATTACCTCAGTTCCATTGCTGACCGGATTCGGATTGGTACCAGTGCCGCTGTCTTCTTCACCGGTAACCTGCAGCGTATATACGCGAGTGGCGCCGTTAAAGGAAACGGAGACCTTTACGGCTCCAGGCCGCGCTGCTTTTAACTCCCCGTTATCCAAATAAGCAATATCATGGTTATCTGTTGTAATAACGGCATCCTCGGTTACTTCTTCTCCGCTTCGGTTATACACATGGATCGGTTGGGACGCCTGTTTCTCCATCTCGAAAGGTCCGATACGGTCGTCGCCTACTGCGAATTGAAATGGCTTGAGCAGACTTGCAAAGCCTTCATTACGCTCCTCGAATGCAAAGCCCGAATTGGAATCGTTGACGACGGCAATCCGTTCACCGCGCACGATAATGTTATCGGCGATAACCGAGCCTTTGACATTAGCTGTCACATCGACGCCGTTTGTGCCGGTGCCGTCAATGACGGTGTTCGCAATGGAAACGCCGCTAACCTGGAAGTCGCCGTGAACAATCAGTCCGGCATACGTGCTGTCTAGAGCTGTGTTGTTGCGAATGTATACCGTACCGTTCAAATCCTTCTCGCTTGCAAATACCCAAATCGCGCCAAGGTTGATGCCGTAGCCGGTATCAAAGCTGCCCGTGCGGATGAGCGTATTGCGTTCAACCACCGTTGTACCGCTGAACGGAACGGGATTGAAGCGTGTGGATACCGCTACGCCAGCGCCGTTGGTAATGGTGTCTTTGGCGATATTGTCCGTCATCTTGTTGTCCTTGCCGCCGAAAATAACCATGTTATCCGCCAGCCATGGAAGAGATACGGTATTAAATCGGGCCGTATTATTCACGCTGGCTACGCCTTCTGCCGACCACATTGCGATACCGTCATCGCCAGGGTAGCGGATATCGCTTTGCTCCAGCATGCTATTGCTTGTTCCGACGCAGAAGTTGATACCGTCTGCCATCAGATTTCGCATCCGAAGCCCTATCATGTGTAAGCTGTCCGTGAAGCCGGTGCTGCCTTTCAGACGTGTCAGCCAGAGACCTGTTTTGGAATGCTCGATCCATACATTCTGAATAACGGATCCCGGACCAAACTCTCCCTCAAAGCTATGTGTGCTGGCCTCGTCATCGCGAATGTTCAAATCTCCGTCCACGAGCAAATCATAGACTTCAATATGTCCGCCGTCTCCGATAAAGCGGGCACCAAGCAGCGTCGTATACCACATGCCCGCGCCGCGGATCGTCACATCACTGACATGCAGCAAGCTGCTGCGAAGCTCAAAGGTACCCGCCGGGAACCAGACCCCTTTGCCCGCTGCTTTAGCTGCTGTTACAGCATCGTTGAAGGACGCTGTATCATCCGTGCCATCATCAGCGGTTGCACCGTAATCCGCCACGGACAAGAAACCGCCTGGCATCGTTAACGGATCTGCGACCTGTTCCATATCGGCCAAGTCGATTACATAATAATCGGCTTTGCTGTCCGCATCCTTTTCCAACCGGATCGTTGCACCTGCAGGCACATCGCCGATCAGCGCATGAATCTCGTCAAAGAAACGGTGCGCGCTGCCCTGCTTTGGATCATTAGACCAAGGGTAGCTGCCGTATTCCCATGCGTATTTTGATGTCAGATTAAGCTTCTGCTTGAATTCGCCATTCACATAAAGGCCTAACGTTTCTTGCAGCCCGCTGCCGTCCGCACTATCCGGAATGGCATACCGCAATACGATGGAGTTAGCAGACTCCGCGAGGGTGAATTCCACATAGTCGCCAGTTTCATCGAGCTCTACCGCCTGTCTGCCCGAAGCTTCTGAAGCTATCTCCCGGTAGACTCGGGAAGGCCCGATAAGCGAAGCATTGGTTGCCGCGTGCTCGGCCTCATAGCTTACATACGGTACTGTAGCTCCGCGGTAAGCCAGATTAATTGCATCGTCAACCGTAAGCGAATCGATGGAATAGCTGCCGTTTCCTGCTGTTGCCTTCTGTACCGTAACCGTGTTAATCCCAGCACGAAGGTCAAGCGAAACCCCGGCATTCTTCCAGCTTGAAGCCGCCGTGATTGTAACCGCATCAACTGGAATACCATTAACGGTTACTTTCAAATCACCAGCTTGACTTGCCAGGTAACGGATAGAAGCTTCATGATCGCCAGCTTCCTTCGCGTTAACGACGAACCGGATCAGATCGCCTTCGTTTATCAGTCCTGAAGCGTAACCCGTACCCGTATAACCTTTCGTTAATGCAGCTGTCGAGATGCTCTGGCTATGGAAGGCGTTCTCGCCTTCATAGATGACCTTACTTTCAACCGGGGTAAAGCTCCACAGAGCAGGGGAAGCTACCGCCCCGTATTGGAGCTCATTGTCCTTTACATACAGAACTCCATTTTTCTCGGCTGCATTCACCAGGACAAAATGTCCAAGACGTTCTTCGATCACCCACTGTTCGGAATCGGTTATAGCAGCGCTGTCATTAAGCTTCAGATCAAGAGACAGCAGCTTGCCCGTTGCCCGGTTCTTGATCAGCTTGCGGCCGTTATAATCCAGCAGCAGCCATTCTCTGCCCGCGTTATTCTCACCTGCGCTTGCCGTTACTACAGCTGCGCCATTCGATTCTGCAAGAGATTTCCCGTCTACTGCAATCGCAATGTAGTTGGAATCATTAAAGATCGGGGTGCCTGTCGTTTCATTGCGCTCATCACCCATGACTGGCGTTGTGAATTCATCCGGGGCATGTTCAAAGCTCCACTGCAGCGTACCGAAGGAAGCCGGGAACAAGCCGCGTTCCGCGTAACCTGCGCCATTTTGCACATTGATATATTCATCGTTAAAACTTCCGTATAAGCTGCGGATCAAGTAAGCAGCGCCTTGTGATTCAATAGACCAATCTGCCCTCGAGGCAGCTGCTTTCCCTTCGCCGCCTGTAATATACCGGTAATTGTCATCAACGGAAATGTAATGGTTAGTTACCCGGTTACGAATCCGATAAGAGCCGTTCTCGTCTTCAAGCAGCCAATGCGAGTAGCCATTGTCCTCTTCCACATTGCCGTACAGCACAACACCGCCTTTGTTCTCGTAGAGGAACTGACTCGTTGCTGCACTTTTGATCCGGACAGGAACGGCTGGCAGCGGAGCCTCCGGAACTTCAGCCTCTTCTACTGCAAATTGCCCTTCATCATTGCCGGCAACAAGCTTGCTTACCTTGGTATAGCCTGCATCATCACCACTTGCCTCATAGACAAAGTGGCCTGCCCATGCGCTCTTGATATTCATATAGCCTTCGCTTGCGCTGTTCTGCAGGTACCATTTGGCGCTGCCCCATTGCGGATAAATGCTTTCGGCTGCCAGCTTGAAGTCCGGTGCATCCTGCTCAACCGTACCGCCAACACCTTCCATGGAGACATAATGACCGGTAGCCAGGTTCTTCAGCCTGACAGAACCTACGCCGTCACCCGTATCTTCCGGGAACCAAATGGAGGAGGTATCGGATTCCGGGACGTCAGCAAATTTCAATTTGCCCAAATCCTCCGAGCCGGCTCCAGTCTCTTCATGCAAATAGCCGCCTGTCAGCTTGCTTTTGATCCGGATATGGCTTGGGGCTGCCTCTGGCACATTAATAAATCGCCAGCGCGGGCTTCCCCAGTTCGGATTAATAATGCCGTATTCCGCGTATTTGGTCAGGTTCTGCAAGTTTATATATTTCTGGGAGCCTTCCACATCATTGGCATCCAGAACACTATGAATCAATCTGGAGCCGCCGCCTTTGTCCTCGATAACCCATACGGCGCTTCTCCAGTCATCTTCCACATCGGATACTTTGATCAGGCCGTCGGTTACATTTTGCAGATTGATATAATGGTTAGTCTCCCGGTTCTTGATTCGTTTACGGCCCTGGAAGCGCTCAACGACCCATTGATCACGCTGATCCTCTACCCGGATATTGCCGTATTTCAGATTTCCCTGCGTATCTTCATAGAGGTACATCGACTGCCATTCATTCATTATCCGCACAAATTGCGGGGAACCGTCTGTTGCTGCTGAAGGATCGGCAAGCAGCCACTGCGCCGGGTTTGTGTCCCGGTCAATCATTCCTGCCTGCGCAACTCCTGTTGCATCCGCGTTATGAAGATAGATATTGGCGCCGCTTGCGTTTTGAATCGTTTTATAGTCATCATAGATGTTCGAGGAAGCCAGGGTCCATTGATAGGAAGCATCAATCGCTGCCGGTTCATCCGCTGTTAACGGATCAGTCGGCTCGATAGAACGGTTCCCGATATAATGTCCGGTCGCTGCATTGCGAATAAGCGTCTTGCCGTCGTAATCCTCCAGAATCCACTGATACAGATAGCTGCCCGAATTCGCATTGTCGATTACTCCGTATTGCACGACTCCATTATTCTCATATAGATAAGCAGCTTCAGCCGGTTCGTCGGAATAACTTGCAATCCGAACTGGCTGAACATCTGGTGCCATGTCGATGCGCCATTGCGCGCTTCCCCACGAAGGCTGTGCCCAATCATTCGCACGAACGTTGGTGTCATCCGGGAACTGGGTGTTCAGCACGTAGTTGAGCGGTGTTTCCCCTTCTGCCGCAAATACGTTCGTAAAAGTAACGAAGCCCGCACTAGATGCGTCCGCCATTGCCCATTCGCTTCGCGTACCATCTTGAGAAGTTGCCTTGAGCTGCATCCATCCCTCTGCGCCCTGCGTGATATAATGACCGGTCGCGCGGTTTCTCAACCGGATAAGCGAGCTTCCGTCTTCCTTCGTTTCTACGGTCTCGACGAACCAGTGGGTTGTCTGATCGGTCATGCCGCCTGCAGCCCCGAATTTGACGAAGCCGTCCTTATCCTCATACAAATATTGTCCGGTCTTAAATTGATTTACGATCCGGACAGGCGCGCCAGCAGAATCGACCGGTTCCAGTGCCCACTGCGGGCTTTCGAACGTGATATTAATATCGCCGCTGACCTCGGCAAATCCAAGCTGGTCTTCCTCGTGAATGACCAGATTAGCAGCCGGATCGCTGGCATTCTTGATAATGACATAACCGGCACGGCTGGAATCCGCAATGATCCATTGATCATTCGCGGTGCTTGTTGCTGCTTCCCGGCTGTACAGCGGATCACGCCGCTGATTCGTATCCTCCATCGTGATGTAATGGCCGGTTGCACGGTTCCTAATCCGCGTTACCCCGCCGCTTTCTTCAATAAGCCAATGCGAGCTCTCGTTATCCATGGCCGTAAATCCATAACGGACAATCCCATCCGAGCCTTCATACAAATAATTGCTCTTCCATTTATTCTTGATCCGCACATAGCTGTCTGACCCGCTGCTTACCGTACCAACCGCTTCGTTGTCATCTGCCGCATATACCGGGAATGCCGTAAATAACAGCAGCAGCGCCAACAAAGCGGACAGCATTGCCTTGCTTCGTGCCATTCCTACTCCCCCTTAAGTCCTCTTCAAGGATTAGTTGCATCTATCATCTTAGAATGTAAGTGCTTTCAGGACGAGGTGCGATTATGGGAATATTAGGTGTTATATTATGATAGTTATCATCTGACTAACCTTCTCTAGCTCTTCTTGCCGATTACAGCAAGGGATAGAAGGGTCCCTCCGAAGAGAAGTATCGCAATCAAGATAAAAGCTTCATGCATTCCGGTCAGAAAGGAGATGCTGCCGCTCAGAATGGCTCCAAGCCATGCAACTCCTATCACCGAACCAAGCTGGCGGCTTGCATTCAGGGCACCGGACACGGCACCGGACTGTTCCTTCGGTACGGACGACATAACGGCTGCCATCAAGGATGGAATGACGAGAGATACGCCAAACCCGATCAGCAGCAAGCCAATGAAAATCCACGCGTAACTCGTATTCAGGTTCGTCCATGCCAGCAGCAGCGTGCCACCTGCTCCAAGGCTGAATCCGGCCGTCATCGGTATTCGTGCTCCTATTCTGCTGACTATTCGTCCGGTTAGGATCGGATTAAAGGCCAGAGGCAGCATCATCGGAAGCAAGGATAACCCCGCCGTATGAGCAGACCATTCTTGTATTTGTTGAAAAAATAAAGGCAAGACAAACAATACGCCGGACAAACCAAAATTAATTGCCATACCGGCAATCATTCCTGTCGATACGATTGTGATCTTGAATAGCTGCAGCGGAAATAGCGGTGCTGCCCCTTTTGCTTCTATTAATACAAACAAAATGGCAGCGACCAGCGCCAGAGCAAACGATCCCAGAATGACTATGGAATGCCAGCCGTAGCTTTGGCCCTCCATCAGACTAAAGGAAAGGGCTGCAATAGCGGCTGCAATTGCAATCTGCCCTCCTATATCGAAGCTTTTCTGAACAGAACGCGGTGTTTCCCGTGCGAGAAGCCACGTAAGAAGCAGACTAACTCCGGCAAGTGGTACATTCAGAAGAAAAATGCTCCGCCATCCAAACGAATCCGCCAGTATTCCGCCGATAACCGGACCTGACGCCATAGCTGCTCCCGTCACTGCAGTCCAAATTCCCAGCGCCTTGGCGCGTTCAGCCGGCGCAGGATAGCTGTGAGCAAGAAGAGCAAGCGAGGCAGGCAGCAGAGCCGCACCCCCGATCCCGAGAATCGCCCTTAATCCGATCAGCAGCTCTATCGACGAGACGACCGCCGATGCGGCTGATCCGGCAAGAAACAGAAACAGTCCTCCGATATAGACACGCTTCGCTCCCAATCGGTCCGCAAATACGCCCATTGATAATAGAAAACCGGCAAATACGATCGTATAGGCATTTACCACCCATTGAAGATCAATGATCCCTCCTCCCAGATCATCGTGGATAGCCGGAAGCGCGACACTGACAACCGTCATGTCCAGCAGCACCATAAAATATCCGAGCGATAGCCCAAGCAGCATGCTGCTGCGGCCGGATACGCTTTTTAAAGCTTTTTCCATTGTCATTCCCCTACCTTACTCTTCATGTCGAATTCTCCTAGAGTGTATAATGAAACGAATAAGAGATTAAGATGAGGCCTTATCCTAGGAGTTGTTCTCCTATGATAGATATTCGGCCAACGAAATAAGGAAAAGAGGAGCGGGAATATGGATGACTCCGTAAGATTAATAGAGCTGGCGCAGTTTCTGCGGACGCGGCGGGCCCGACTGTCTCCCGAACAGGCTGGATTACCCGGAAGCGGACGTCGCCGGACGCCTGGACTCAGACGAGGGGAAGTGGCTTTGCTGGCAGGGGTTAGTATCGACTGGTATACGTGGCTGGAGCAAGCCCGTCCTATCCAGGTATCCGCGCAGGTACTGGATAGCATCAGCCGCGCACTCCAGCTAGGCACCGATGAACGTAAGCATCTGTTTCTGCTTGCTCTCCCGCAGCTGCCTGCGGATTTAAGTAACGAAGAGGATATAATCAGTGAATCCTTGCAAAGCTTCCTTGATCATCAAGGAGCAAGCCCTGCTTATGTTACCGATCAGCGATTGATTGTTAAAGCCTGGAATAAGGCTGCAAATACAATCTACGGTCCTTATGATAAAATGCCGGAACGGGAACGCCATACCGTATGGCGCACCTTCCTGTCACCAAACGTCCGGCAGCTGCTTCAGGAGAATTGGGAAAAACATGCCAGACATCGCCTCGCCATTTTCCGTGCCGCATACGGCAAATTCCCGGGAGATCCGTGGTGGATGGAGATGATTAACGAGCTTCAGCTGGCGAGTGATGATTTCCGGGAGTGGTGGCCGCAGCATGACGTGCTGAGCGGCCCGGAAGGGGAGAAAATCAATTATCATCCGGAAGCCGGACTATTAATTTTTAACCAGATTTCTTTTGCAGTATCGGATTCGCCCCATTTAACCGTCACGGTTAACCTTCCGGCCGATGAGCAAACCGTCTCCAAGATGAATCAGCTTCTAGCGAAATATTAGGACAAACAAAAAGACTGCTTAAGAAAATAAGCAGTCTTTGGCATAAAGGTATCCGGTTCGGATTATGCTTTCGGCCGAACAGGGAAATACAAATCGATCTCCGAGTTCACATCGTCAGGCCGCGTGTAGCGCTGATCATAAAATTTAAATTGTGTAATCAAACGGATCGCCAGGTTTTCAGAAGCTCGGATATTGCCCCAGAATCTCACCGTCTTGGGAACGTGCAATAACAACGGAATCCGACTGCTCTACTTTATCTGTCAGAATGAACCAGAATCTTTCACCAGCTCGATATTGGATAATTTGACAGGAATATTCGCTTCCTGCTCTACTCTTGAGCGTCATCCGCTCAATCTCCGGGTCAAATATTTTCCCATAATATATTCCCTTATAATTCAGCGTCGCCCCCTCAAGGTCACTATAAGACCAGCCAAACTTATGATATTTTGATTCCGCAGAAGTTGAACCGCCTACAAAATGCCAACCGAATAGATTTTTCTTCACTCTTGCCATTCCAAAGTACTCTTCGCCCGTATTTATCCATTCATAAAAGACTATCGCATCGTTTTTATCCAGCTTTTCCACTTGAGCAATCGTTGTCATAGGCTGATGTAGAGAGAGTGCGGCTCTCTCCATTCCTTTTTCACCACTACGTCTGATCACTATACATGAACATATGAATATAACAGCGATTGCGAAGAGAACCGTCATTTTTGACTTTTTAGACAAGCAATAGCCTCCCCCCCAAATAATCCCATAATAAAGACGTAATGAGATCCTATTAGTTGCGGTTGCCGAAGATCCATCCCTCCATAAAAAAGCCAGAAGAACTAAGCCTGCTCTTCTGGCTGTTTAAGATCTATACCTTCACTGACCTTGCCTGCTCCCGATAGTCAATCGGGGCAAGGCCGGTAACGCTTTTGAACACGCGGTTGAAATGGCGGATGTTGCCAAAGCCGGTGCTCTCGGCAATAATCGTTACCTTTTCGTTGGATGAGACAAGCCGCTTCTTCGCCTCCGTCACTCTAAGATCCGTCCAATACTCCACTAGTGAAGTGCCTGTCCGCTGCTTGAACAATGTCGACAGATAAGCCGGATTCAGATAGACCTGCTCCGCTACTTGCGTTAAAGACAGCGGCTCCTGATAATGCTGATTCACATACCGGATGACCTTATCGATTGGATCACGATCGGAATTTCGTTGCCCTCGCGCAATACATTCGGCCAGCTTGCCTAAATACGAGCTGCAGCAGTCGATAAGCTCGGTGCGGGAGTTCAGAGAACAGATCTCCAGCAATACAGCCTGAATGCTCCGTTCACCAAGCCAGCTGTGCGTAAGCTCCAGCTTCTCTGCTTCCTCGTAGCCATGAATAAGCAGCTTGCAGATCTGCTGATGAATAACCTCCGGACTCTTGGCCTGCGAGCATAGACAGGTAATAAAGGAGGCCGCGTATTGTTTGGTACTCTCAGGCTTCCCTTCCTGAATGGCTGACTCGATGAGATCAATCCGCAGCTCCGGCGACGAGCTCCATGCCAGCTCCTCACCGTCTTGCTTGATCCGTGCATAGCTGATCACACGGTCACCGCCTACGATCAGCCGGTGAAGCTGGGCGATCTTCGCTTCCTGGAACGATTGCGGAACCTCCTTGATTCCGGCAACCGTTCTCCCGATCCCAATCGTAACCGTCAGCCTCGATAAGGAGATCATCCGTCTGCGGATCGTTTCCGACAGCTCGAACAGCGGATCTGCCGTCTCCGGTTGACCAGCCAGATTAACGAGAGCAACAACTTCCGTCTCGGATAGAATAAACGAAAAGCCTTTGGCCCGCTGGTCCAGCAGCTCCTGGACGATCTGCTGAATATACAGCTGGAACAAGCTTGGATCGGCTTTCTCATAACGTTCCTTATCAAGCAGATCCTTGTCCAGCTTAATAATCATGCAGGCGAAATGCGGCTCTCGGAACGTAACGCCAATTCTTGCGAGCAGCGCGAGATCCGTCTCATTCACATGTCCCTTGAGCAGCCCCGCTACCAGATGTTCGCTCACATGCTGGCGGATTATCCGGGCATCTGCCGTCTCCGCTGCATACAGCTCAATGGCAGGCTGCGGTGCTGCGAGCTCCGTTTCGAGCTTATCCAGCGTCTTGAACAGCTCTTCCCGCTCCACAGGCTTCATCAAATAATCCCGGACGCCATGCCGCAGCGATTGCTGCAAATAAGTAAATTCATCAAATCCGCTCAGCACAATAACAAGCAGCTTCGGAAAACGCTCCTTCGCGATTTGGATCAGCTGCAGCCCGTCCATCCTGGGCATCCGGATATCCGTGAGAAGCACGTCGGGCTTAATACTCTCGACCATCTCCAGTGCTTCATACCCGTCTTTGGCTTCGCCTGCTACCTGCCAGCTGCCGGAAGAGGACTCAATGATTTTGCGCAGTCCCCTGCGGAATATCGCCTCATCATCAACAATCAGAATGTTTGGCATACACGCGTCTCCTCCCTAACCAGTCATAGAATAAGCGATGGGCATCGTAAGGATGACCTTAAGTCCCTGGAAAGGCATACTTTCCAGCTGCAGGCCGTATTGCTCGCCATAATGCAGCCGGATTCTGCGGTGCACATTCATCAAGCCGTTGCCGGATGTGCCTCCGAGATCATGAATTTTATCCAGTCGCTGACGCATGGCGCCAAGCTGCTCGCTGGTCATGCCGATACCGTCATCCTCAACTACTATCATCAACATCCCAAGCTCCTGATAACAGGACAGCTGAATCCGGCCTTCGCCGATTCCTTTGTCAAGCCCGTGATTAATGGCATTCTCTACGATTGGCTGAATCATAAGCGGAATAACCGGACAGCTGTACAGGGATTCGTCCACCTGAAGCCGGAAGTCAATCCGGTCGTCATAGCGCATTTTCTGAATCGTCATATAACCCTGAACATGATCCAGCTCATCGCGGAGCGTCACAATTTCCTTGCGGCCGCTTAACGAATAACGGAGCAGGCGGCTTAAATTATTCGTCATCGTCACGACCTCCCGGTTGCCTTCCACTTCGGCATACATGGAGATCGAACCAAGCGTATTGTATAGAAAATGAGGATTAATCTTGCTCTGCAGCGCTGCGATCTCGGCATCCTTCTCCCTGATTTCCGTTTCATAGAGACGATAACCAAGCTCACTCAGATGCGACACCATCATATTAAAGGCACTCCCTAGCTGACCAACCTCATCCCACTGCTGGACCGGAAAAGAAACCTTCAGGTCCCCCCGCTCCACCTTGCGCATCAAGGTACGCAGCATCCTGAGCGGACTTGTGATCCGGAAAGCGATAAAGACGGAAATCAACACGGCAAGACCAATACATATCCCGCCGATCAGAATAATGGAGTTGCGGACCACCAAGCTGTCTTTCATCAGCTCCGATACCGGTACAACGCCAACGGTGGTCCAGCCGGTTACCTCCGAGCTGATATGGGCAACGAGCAGGCTCTTCCCGTCCACCGTGTGATGAGAGACGCCTTCCTCCGACAAGCCGTCAATAACCGGATAAATCGCCGTTTTTTCCTTGCGCAGCACCAGATCTCCGGCACTGTCCGTCATATAGAGCGATTCCTTGCTGCCCAGACTGACCTGCGAGAGCAGCTTGCGTACGGCTGCCGGATCTATATCAATAACGATATAACCAAGCGTGTCTCCGCTGTCAAAGCTCCTCAGCTCCCGGGCGATCGAGAACACCTGATACACGGTGCCGCTCGTTGACTTCACTTCATGTGTCGTAATAAACGTCGGCTGGCCGAATCGGCCCTTCGCCTTCTCCAGCCACTCCGTATTGCCGCCAAGCTGATAGGTCGTCATATATTGGCTTTCCGGCAGCACCACATACGATGCCCCATGCTCGCCAAACAAGGAAATACCCATAATATCGACGCGGCCATTCAAGAACACTTTGGATACAAAGCTGTTCAAATCATCAATTTCCTGCAAGGACAATGCTTCTCCGGGCTTTCTGGACGTCCCTAGAAAATCCAGAATCTCCTGATATTGATAAGGCATCAGCGACAGCCGGTTTAGCTCATTCATATAGGTGTCGATATTCAGCGTTACTTGCTTCAGCATTTGCAGCTGATACTTGCCGACCTGTTCTTCCATCTTGGATGCAAATATGGAGAACGACCATGCTCCGATGACCCCAAGCGGAACAACAATCAGAAACACATTAACCAGAATCAGCTTGCGTGCGAGAGCCAGATTTTTGAACCATTGCTGTACGCGTCTAAGTCGTGTCATCATTGCTCACCCCGCCTACTTCGACAGCTCTTGATTAATCTGCTTCTCGGTTGCTTGAAGCGCCTGCTCCGGCGACTGCTGGTCGTATATCATCTTCTCGAACTGACGAATAATATCTTCGATAAAGCTATGCTGCTTGGTATGCTTTGGCCAGAAGGCAACCGAATTCGCGGCTGCCGCATAGTCGCTGCGGTAATCAAGCGATTGGAAGGCTTCCGTGTCCATAACCGCGCTAATGCTCGGAATATGGCCGGCTTCCGCCCATTTGGCACCATGCTCGGCCAGCCATTTCATAAAGATCATCGCAGCTTCCCGTTTCTCCTGCGGCATGTCATGCTGCGACGGAATAGCCAGCGTGTGAGAGTCCGCCCATGCTGCGGGCTTATCATAAATCGTCGGCAGCGGAACAACGCCAAAGCTCAGCTGTTCATTTTTCTCCAGTGCGCCGGTTGCCCAGACGCCGGTAATAAGAACCGCGGCTTTTCCCTCATTAAAGAGCTTGAAGGCGTCCGGTATATTGGGAGGTATAAGCTTATTTTTATACAGACTATCCACGTAATTTAGAGCCTTCAGGGCTGCCGGATTATTAAGCACCGTTTGTGTGCCATCTTCACGATAGAACTTTCCTCCGCCTTGAATCTGGTTATACAAGCTCCACCACAGCCAGACCGAATCGATACGCGTGCTAGGCTGTGCGAGCGGGGCGACATCACTTGGCACGGCTTGTTTGATCTGCTTCAGAAAATGAGTAAAGCCAGCTTCTCCGGCCTCCAGCACCGGTTTGCCGTTCTCATCCAAAACACCAGCCTGCTCCAGAAACGTCTTATTGTAATACATGACCAGCATATGGGTATCCATCGGTACCGCATAAGGTTTGCCCTGGAAAGACACTGCTTTCATACCTGCTTTGTTATATACGTTCCAATCCAGCCCCGCTTCCTTCGCAGGCCCGGATAAATCTTCAATGTAACCGTTCTGTACAAACTGGGGCAGAGAGCTCGCATGAATAATGGCGACATCCGGCGCATTGCCGGATAGGATCGCGGTTCTGAGCCTCGAGTAATAATCGTCCAGCCTTGAGTTCATCTGGATGACTTGAATATCTTCATGCTCTTGATTAAACTGATCCACCATCTCGGTCATAAATAAATTATCTCCCCCGCTGAAGGGGGTCCAATAATTAAGCTGGATGGTGGATCCTTTAGGGTCAGCGGTAACCGCTGCTTCTATATGCTGTTGACTGCAGCCAGTCAAGGTAAGGCTTGCCGCTATACCTGTTAGTATCACAAAAGATCGAAAGGACAAGCTTCTCATGACCAGCGCCTCCTAAAAAGAATTGAGCAATTCCTGCTTTGAAACTTGAGCTCAGAAGAATGGCTTCACAATTCTTACTTCGAAAGTTGTCCTATTGTGCGGAACTTCTCGAGATGTCCATATAATCGACATGCACTTCTGCAGTCGCATTCTCCAGTATAAGGGCGTTCCGGCCTGCCTTCAATTGCAATGTGACCGATTGTGTCTGGTAATTGTTGCGTTTTCCTGATGGGAAAATAACCCTTTCTGCTTTCCCTTTGCCGCCTTCCGCGCGGATTTGAAGCTCCGCATCGCTGCCGGAGGAATTCGCTACGCTTAACCGGACTTCATAGCTCCCGCTTACCGGCACCCGAACATTCGCAAAACGTACAGCTTCGCCTTCGCCCGCCGTAATGACAACTTTGCCGCCGCCTGAAGCAAACAAATTCTCCTCTGCTTCACCTAACGCTCCTACCGCTGCATATTCCGCTTCATATCTTGGGAGCTCCATGGCTTCAATCATTCCTTGACCGCCATCAATAGCAATATGAACTTCATTCATTCCGGCTCCAAGAGCGATATCGGCATAAGCATAGCCCGTGCCTGCCGCCTGCGGCAGCTCGATAGCGGCAGCTTGTTCACCGTTGACACTTACGCTCGCTTGAAGCGTTTTGCCCGTATCATTCCGATAATGAATCAGGACCGGAGCATTCGTATGAATAGTGGAAGGTATAAGATCAAAGCTTACATCCGCTGAAGTCGTTGCCGCCTTGAAGACGCCTGTCCCGGAAGGAACCTCAATTGCCGTATCCAGACTTAACGGCTTACCGATCTGCAAGTTGCCTGCTTCATCCCACTCCAGCTTCTGGGCACGCGCTTTACGGTTGCCCCAGCCATCCGTCGGCGCGGTTGTTGCGTGGTAGACGATCCACTGCTCCGTGCCGTCGGGCGAGGAAACGAAGGAATTATGACCGGGACCGTAGACGCCCGCCTCTTCATCCATCTTCAGAATCGGCTCTTGTGATTTCGTCCAGTTCGAGGCTGTCAGCGGATCAGAGCCTTCCTTCAGCGACAGCATGCCAAGCGCATAAAACGGCGACCAGCTGCCAGCGCCTGAGTACACGATATGAACCTGCCCATTATGATGAAGAATCGAATGTCCTTCATTAATATAAGGAGGGCCTCCGGCTTTCTCCCATTCGAGATCCGGTTCGGACAGCAGAACACGCGGACCGCTAATCGTAAGCGGATCGCTCATTGGCGCGATATACGTATTTTGCTGCACATTGATGTCGCCTTCCCAGCCGGACCAGACAAAATAAAGCTTGCTGCCGAGCTCCATAACGAGACCGTCAATCGCCCATTTGTTGCTGTCGTCGGTCACTTGGCCTTTGAACGTATAGCTGCCCATCGGATCATCCGTGTCAGCTTCCAGTACAAACATCCGGTGATTTTCATTCAGGCCGTCGTCTGCTGCAAAATAGATATACCATTTCCCCTGCAGGAACTGGATTTCCGGTGCCCACAGCTCTGCCGAGTAATTTGTGCCTATGTCCGGATACCAGACAACCTTTCGCTCGGCCTGCTTGAAGTCGATCGTGCGTGATTTCATGACCATGACATCCGCGCCATTATGCGTAAAGGTCATATAGTAGTAGCCGTCTTTATACACAACAGCCGGGTCGGGAGTATCGATCTCTGCAAGTGTATTTTTAAAGGTACCGCCATGTCCGTTGTAATCGGCTGCAATTCCGCTTTCTTCATTCGCGTTATCTTTCATTGCCCACACTCCTATAGCGGCTGCCGCGACCAGCAGCACAGCTGCTGTCAGGACAGACCATCGTTTTGGGTTCAATTTCGGATTACCTCCTACACATACGGCTTATCAACAATCATATGTGGCGATTCGTACTTCGTAAGCTATTGCTGCACGACCTATTTTACGCCGGCTTGCGTAATCGCTTTGACGAACGAACGCTGGCCAATGATAAAGATGATGAATACCGGCAGCGTCGCGATAACCGTCATCGACATCAGCTTGCCGTATGCCTGCGTGTAGCTGCCTTGCGCCATCATGGCTATGCCGGCTGTAATGGTGCGCATCTCCGGCGATGTTGTTGAATACAGCGGCCATACAAAATCATTGTAAATGCTCATAAACGTAAAGATCGCAAGCGTCACCATAATGGATACCGAAGCCGGCAGCAAAATCCGCGAATAAATCTGCCACTTGTTCGCGCCGTCAATCCGGGCTGCTTCTTCAATTTCCTTCGGAAACGCGGTGAAAAACTGAAACAGAAGAAATACGCCAAACGCGCCCGACGAATAAGGGAAAATGAGGGCCGCATACGTATTAATCCAGCCAAGCGTGTTAAATTCCATATACATCGGCAGGAAGGTTAATACGCCCGGAATCATCATCGACCCGATAAACATCGGGAACATCAGCTTCCTAAGCGGCAAATCCTGCAAACGGGCAAGCGCAAATGCCGCCATGGAGGAAAATAACAGGACGATTGCCGTACCCGCAGCGCCAACGAATAAAGAGTTCGCAATCCAGCGCGTAATCGGAACATTCATCAGATTGCCTTTTAACCCGTCCAAATAGTTCTCGAACGTAGGCTTCTTCGGAATTAAACTCAACTGTCCGGCGAGTGCTTCGAAGTCATTCTTGAAGGAAGTGGACAACATCCAGATCAGAGGAAGCAGGAAAATAACCGCAAGGATGACAGCAACAAAAATGAGCAAAGTTTTTTTCATGCTTCCTACTCCTTTCTTCCGTAAGCGATCTTGTATTGAACAGCCGAGATAATAATGATAATAACGGCCATCATAATCGCCATTGCCGAAGCCGAACCAACCTGTTTGCCTTTGAATGCTTCGTCCAGCACGTTCATGAGCAGCACCTTGGTACTGTCGCCAGGCCCGCCACGCGTGAGCAGGAACGGCTGCGCATAGACGTTAAACGATGCAATCGTTGAAGTAATAATGATAAACAGCATAACCGGACGAATCGACGGCAGCGTAATGCTGACAAACTTTCTCCATGCATTCGCCCCGTCAATCGAAGCCGCCTCATAATAATCCTCGGGCACTTCGTTCAGTGCATTCGTGAAAATAATCATGTTAAAGCCAATTGTCCACCACAGCGTCGTGAGAACGAGAGATACCCACACCCATGGCAAATCCGTCAGCCAGGCTACCGGATCGATATGCAGCTTAGCCAGCAATCCGTTAAGAAAGCCGGCATTTGTGTCAAACATCATGAGCCAGATAACAGCCATAACCGAGCCGGAAATCGCATACGGCATGAAATAAAAAGTACGGAACAGTCCGCGAATCCGCTTCGGCAGCTGATTCAGCAGCATCGCAAGCGCAAGTCCAAGGACAACCAGAAGCGGAACCGAATACAGCACGAACTGAAGCGTGTTCCATAAACCCGTCGTAAATTGATCAAACAAATAAGTGCCTGGCGTGAAGATTTTGATGTAATTATCAAAGCCAACAAATGTATGCGAATCCGACAAAAGCTCGAAATCATGGAATGAAATATAGACGCCGTACAAAATCGGAATCAGCAGAAAAGCGCAAAAGCTGAGCAAATACGGCAGTACGAACAAGGTTGACGTTAAGCGGGATTGCAAAGTGCTCTTAACCAATCGCAGCTCCTCCATTTCTGGTTAAAGGTGAAAATAGAGAAGGAAGAGGCCAGCTCATGCGCCTCCTCCTTCTTTACAACTTAACGGATTATTTTTTCATTGCTTGTCTGGACTTCGCTACCGCATCGTCCATCGCTTTTTGAGCGTCCTTCTTGCCAAGCAGCGCGTTGCTCAGTTCGCCCCAGATCGGATCGGAGATCGTTGCCCAGTTCAGTACGTTAGGCGCGAATTGGACATAACCGAACGATTTCGCAACATTGCTTTGCATATCAAGAGCCTTGAATTCCGCGCTTTCCAGCATTGGCTTGGAAGCCAGTGCCTGGCCGGAAGCCGCCCAATCCATCGAGTTGGTCGATACATATTTCACGAAGTCGCCGATGCCTTTAACTACATTTGCATCCGTTACACCCTTAGGCAATACGAAGTTATGGGAGCCTGCATATACCGCTTGTTTCGCTTTGCCGATTTGCGGAACCGGTGCTACACCGTAATTAATTCCCGCTTCGTCAAATTGTCCTTTCATCCAAGGACCGTTAAACTGGATCGCGTTCTTGCCTTGCAGGAACAGGGTATTCTCGCCGTCCTGCTGAACATTGCCCGGGGAGACGCCTTTGTCCACAAGGCTGCGCATCCATTGCACCATCTCAACGGCTTCAGGAGAGTTGTAAGCTACGTCTGTACCGTTCCACAGATCGCCGCCATTTTGCCACACAAGCGTCGGGAAGATAAATTGCTGCGGCCAGAGCGTTGGCACGACATAGCCGTAAGTGCCCTTCGATTTGTCCGTCAGCTTCTCTGCCGCCGACTCGAATTCAGCACGGTTAGTTGGCGGAGCCGCAATGCCGGCTTTATCGAACAAATCTTTGTTGTAGTACATGACGAGGGGGTGAATATCGAGCGGAATGCCGTACCATTTGCCGTCGATTGTCTCGTAGTTCACCGGTGCTTCTACATAGTCGGTTTTATTGATAGCTGCTGCCGATGCCAGATCGTCCATTGGTTGAAGCTGGTCTTTATTCACATAAGTCGGGATTTGATCCACGTGCATGATTGCCAGGTCCGGACGGTCTTTGCCTGCGCTCAGCGCTACGTCAAGCAGCTTGTAGTATTCGCCGTTTGGCTGAATAACGAGCTTCACTTTGTACGTGTCCTGCGAAGAGTTGTATTTCTCTACAATCTTCTTCATAAATTCGCCGTCAGCGCCGGAGAATGGCGTCCAGAACAGGATGTCGGCTTTCTCCGCTTTTGCGTCTCCACTGTTTCCCGCAGCCTCATTCGTATTTGTCTGGCTGCTGCCGCCTGTATCGTTGCCGCCGTTATTGCCGTTGCTTCCACAACCTGCTGCTGCAACAAGGCTAAGTGCGATTAAAGATGTACCTAAGAGCTTGATCGATTTTTTCATCTTTCGCTTCCCCCTAGAATGTGTGTGTCGTTCTTTCTGATACTCATTCTAGCTGGCGGGGAATAGCGCGCCCATGTCCCTTTTTTAGAACGAATGGACATATTTATAGATGCTTGAAAAATGTCCTGCCCGCCTAAATGTAAAAGCCCAGGCAGCAGGGAGATCGTTCTCATGCTGTCCGGGCTTTGTCAATGGGCTTCGATTATTTGCCGTCGTTGATTGCTTTGATCAGTTCAAGCGGCACTTTCGGCTTGCGATCGTACGTGAGGAGGCCATTAATTTCCTGTTCGACGTCGGTCAGCTGCGTATAGCAGTAGCCTTGAACTACGCCGGAGAAGATAAGCGGCTGAATCACGTTGCGCAGACGCTCGAGGAAGTCCTCGTCGTTTTCCGCGCCGGAGTAGCCCCAGCCCTCCCAGTCGCTTTTCTTGTAGGCAATACCGCCAAACTCCGTAATAAGGATCGGCTGTCCGTCGTACTTGTAGCCTGCTACGCTAAGGCGGCGGTTAGCCGGCATTGCGGAAACGGCTTTATCAACGCTACCATAACGCTCCTCAAGCACCTCGCGTCTCCACTCATAATCATGGATGTTGTACAGATCCGTTGCGACCATTTCCCAGCCGTCATTCGAGATGACAAGACGGGTTGTATCCAGCGACTTCGTCAGATGGTACATCGCAAGCGCATGCTGCTGCTGACGAACATCGATCTGAATGTTCGGAACGCCCCAGCTTTCGTTCAGCGGTACCCATACGGCAATACATGGATGGTTGTAGTCGCGATCAATCGCTTCCTGCCATTCCTTCGTAATGCGGCGCGAATACTCCTCGGAGTAGTCATAAGCATTGGCCATCTCGCCCCATACGATAAGGCCAAGCCGGTCGCACCAGTACAGGAAGCGCGGGTCTTCTACCTTCTGATGCTTGCGCGCACCGTTAAAGCCCATCTCCTTCATCAGCACGACATCCTGCTTAATCGCTTCATCCGAAGGAGGCGTCAGATTACCGTCAGGGAAGTAGCCTTGGTCGAGTACAAGCTTCATGAAGTACGGACGGTTGTTCAGATTAAACTTGCCGTTCTCCAGCGAGATTTTGCGCATGCCGAAGTAACTGGTTACGCGGTCAACCTCAGCGCCATCTACCGACAGCACGTATTCCACATCATACAGATTAGGACGTTCCGGACGCCAGAAGCGGTCCATGTCGTGGTCATTTAATCCGCTGAGCTTGATTTTACGGCTTTCCTCGCCCGCGCGAACCTGATAAGTATCCTCCGTCACAACCTCGCCAGCAAAAGAAATTTTCACCGACAGGCTGACGTTTTTCGCACCTTGCTCCAATCCGGATACAAATGAGCGGATCTGAATCTCGTTTATATCGATATTTGGCACATATTTCACCTTGCGGAGATAAATCGGCGATACGGCTTCCATCCAGACGGATTGCCAGATTCCCGTCGTGCGCGTATACCAGATCGCACGGGACTTCTCTTCCCAGAACTGTTTGCCGCGCGGCAGGAAGACGTCCGTGCCGTAATCGACAGCTTTGACAACAAGCACGTTGTCGCCGTCTGCACGCAAGGCTTCTGTAACGTCAGCCTGGAAAGGCGTATGACCGCCTTCATGGGAAGCGACAAGCTGACCGTTCAGCCATACAGAGGCTTCATAATCGACAGCGCCGAAATGCAGGACAACTCTCTTTCCTTGGAAAGCATTCGGAATCTCAAGCTTTCTTCGGTACCATACCACATCATGAAAAGCCGGATCGCCAATGCCGCTTAACTCGCTTTCGAAGCTGAACGGCACCAGAATTCTTTTCGAAAAGCTCTTGCCGCCTGTATGCCAGCCCTCCGCGCTGCCAACACGGGCATCATCAAATTCAAATTCCCATTCTCCGTTCAGGCATTCCCATGCGTCACGGTTGAATTGAGGTCTCGGGTAATCTGCTCTAGGCAAGTTGTTTGTCATCTGTCACGCCTCCATTAGTTAACCAATAAGTTGTTATATTAACAAAAACATCTGTTTCTGCTGCTTATTTTATCGTCTGATCCGATTACCGTCAACTAAAAAGTTGTTTTATTAACATTTAGGTTATATAATAGCGAAGATGAATGAAAGCGAGGAATCTGACATGCATATACAAGTCAGCACCAAATATATGACGATGCTCGAATGTTTCTCGTCTGAAACAAGGGTCAAAATGATCGAGCTGTTAAATAACGGACCAATGAGCATCAAAGAACTTGCCGAGGCGCTTGGGCTGTCGTCAGCTATCGTAACGAAGCATATTCAGAAGATGGAGGAAGGCGGTCTGATCAAGACCGAAAGCTTGTCCGGCACAAGAGGAAGCCCCAAGATGTGCTCGATCGCAATCGATTCCCTTACTCTGCAGCTTCGTTCCGTTGCGCCAGATCCTGCCGTGGAAGCCGCTACGAAGTACACCGTAGAGATTCCGATCGGACAATACTCGGATTATGCCGTGAAGCCAACCTGCGGTCTTGCCTCCGAAAGTAAAATATTAGGACTTGTGGATGATCCAAGGTACTTCTCGAATCCGGAACGGATGAATGCAGCCCATCTGTGGTTCGGCAGCGGATATGTCGAATACCGGATTCCGAATTACCTGCATGCCGCCCAAACGGCCGAGCAGCTGGATATCTCATTAGAGCTTTGCTCCGAAGCTCCCTCCTATAACGAGAATTGGCCGTCCGACATCAGCTTTTTCATTAATGATATCGAGGTTGGCGTATGGACCTGTCCGGGTGACTTCGGCAGCAAACGCGGGGCGCTAACCCCTGCCTGGTGGCAGCTGGGTACGCAGAACGGTCTGCTGAAGAGCTTGTCCATCCAGGAATCCGGTACGTTTCTTGACGGCGTCAAGCTGTCCAACGTGACCATTAAGGATGTAGGCTTAAAGCTGGGCGAGGATTTCCGGTTCAAGCTCGCCTCCCTTGAGACTGCCCGCCACTGCGGCGGCATAAGCCTGTTCGGCAAGCATTTCGGCAACTACAAGCAGGACATTACGGTGAATGTGTATTATAAGGATCGCAGTAAGGCCGATTAATTTTTTGCGTCACGATTCGATAACCCGATAATCAGCTTTCATGAATTCGCTACTTAAAAAAGGAAACGGCCTAATCCCCCTGCTTCGCTAGGGATTAGGCCGTTTTTTATGCGAATGGAATCGTTACTCGGAAACTCGCAGAACAGGAAACTCCGCAATTCTCAGTCTTGCGCAGCCATACGGAACAAGCTCGATTTGCTCTACTGGCTCTTTGCTAGTGACCGGACTGACCGGCGGCGTTCCGGCGGAATTCATCTCCATCGTCCACATAGGCAGCCTGCGCGCATGGACCCGCATGCGCAGCGGGGAATGCTCCGCCTTAAAGGGCTGTCTGCCAATCTCGTCCTCGGTTATTCTGCTTTTATCCGCAATGATCTGCTCATTAAGCTCAACGCCGTAATTCCACGGCGATTGCGGATACAGCTCCCAGTCATGATATGGCGGGTAGGTACGGTGCTTCTGCCAATGTTCCTTGACGGGAATAGCCAGCATGATAGGTCCATATTGAACGCCAACCGCACCATTTGCGCGCGGGATAAGCGCGGCTTGCTTGGGCAGCGTAAGCACGAGCTCATCCTGCTCCGTCCATGTACGGTGAACAGAAGCGAACCCTTGAACGGCATGCAGCGGATAAAGCTCACCGTTGATTAGCAGCGTTGGCGCCATGCACCACACCGGAATCCTGAGCTTCATCGCAAACGTCTCCGGCGAATTCAGCTCGACCCTTATGTTGACTGTATCCCGGAACGGATACGCGGTCTCGACATGGATTACCGCATTCGTACTCTTATCCGCCCCTACGCGTGCCGTCACGCGGCAAGGCGCATAGGAAATGGCCGCAAGTCCGCCGTCCGCGGCTGCCATCCACAGCCTGGCCGTGAATTTCGGCCAGCCTTGATGCATATTGGCGGTACAACAGCCAAAGTGCGGTTCGATACCAAACAGATTGGCATCGTTATTATTTTCCGTCCAATTCCGTTTCGCGTGTGTGCACATAATCTGATTCGCCTGCTGGTCATACTGGTGAACCTTCCAATCCGGACTAATTGCGGCAGGCAGCGCGTTATAAGCCACCTTCTCCAACACATCCCCGAAATAACCGTCTCCGGTAATACGTACAAGCTGCTCCAACGAGTACATATATTCGACGACCGCGCACAGCTCCGTCCCTTGACTTGGATGAGTGCCGGCCAGCCATTCATCGCCCGAGAACATTCCGTTTACTTGCCCGTGGTAGGTCATTACCTCTTGAATCCCATTATACACGGCGGCTTTATCCGACTCATCGCCTGACTGCAGATAACGCAGCGCCGGCTGCTTGAAGGACATCGCCACGTTCACAACGTGAATACGGTGGTCGAATGACGTTTGGCGGTACCAATACGGGAACTGCTCGTACAGTCCCTTCCAATCCTCGGTCTGTTCGCCGAGCAATTGTGCCAGCTCCAGCAGAAACGGTTCACCGGTGCGGTTATACAGCCAATGCACGCTGATCAGGTTATCCCCGCCCCTTGCCTTCGCCCAATCGGCAAGCGGGCGATCCGGAAGATGCTTCAGCTGATATCTGAAATAGGCCGTCATAAACGGAACGACCCGTTCATCACCTGTATATTCCGCATGCTGAATAAGCACCTTCAGCATGACCATCCGGCTCCACCAGTCATCATTCGAGGATGGACCGAACTGTCCGTCCTTCCTGGCGCTTGCGAGGGTCCATTCGATCCAGGGCTTGACCTTCCCTATCAATCTCTCATCTTCCAACAGATAAGCAAGAGGGAGCAAGCCATCAAGATAGTATGGTCCTCTCTCCCAGCTTTCCCCCGTACCGCCCAGCCACCCGCTGTCTGGGCCGACATGGCTCCAGAACTCATCCAAATGCCCTGTCATGCCTTCCGCCTGAATCTCCAGCTGATCCTTCAGCCAGCCTGACGGCCGGATGGACCCAAGAGGCAATTCCTCAAACGGAGTTTGTTTAAGAGTATGAAGTAGTTTATTCATCAGATACACTCCTTGGCTGCAAATAGTCAGAAGCTCTTAAGAAAACGACTCATGCTCGCCCGCTCCGACAGCGGGAGCCGCTGCACTACAGGCAGAATTTGAGGAAAAGCCTTATGCGGCTCTCTTTGGTACCAATAAGCAACCGAGCTGTAATCATTCGATTGGCAATTGCCATGCCCATGCTCGATGCCAAAGCGTATCGACTTCCGGAAAATAATCGGATCGACGATATGGAACCGGTACGTCGTCCATTTGCCGGAATAATCCATCTCGGTAGGAATAAGCGATTTCTCCGTCCAGGCATGGCCATTCCCTTGTACAGGTGCGGCAAGCGAAATACCGTGATACGGACCGTCATATTTACCCGAAGGATAACACCAGGCCGCGCAAAAATAATCCTCTGTCCCCGTGCCATGAAGCCTTGGAGGCCACGGCTCATCGTCGATGAAGAACATATCGTCTCCTTCGCCAAACCAGCTGTTTCCCGGAATCGGATCAATGTTATCGATACTCAGGTTGCAGCCGACATAATGGCCTTCGCCTTCAGCCTCGAGCAGAATATAATTATCTGCTCCGTCGAGATTTTTAACGGCATTGACGATGTCATTAGCGAAGAAAGCATAATCCTGCTTGTCATGCTCTGCCTTCAGACCTTCCAGATGAATGAGGCCCTTTGTGGGCATTTCCCTGCGGAACTGGGCATGGAACCGGAATGCATCCTCCGGCACAGGCTTCTCTACGTAGTCTACATAATAATAAAAGACGATGTCTTTCTCGCATTCATTCTCGATTTCAATCCGAGCACCGCTGCTAAAAGGCATTTCGAAAAAGCAGTTCATCGCCGCTTTATCCTCGATCATTCCTTGCGTTGTAATCATGTTCAGCGGCAATGAGACATAATGGCTTGCCACGCCGTGCCCAACACCAAAGAAATCGCCGATTGGCACCTCCACGCTAGGCTCCTGCTCGCCGTCCCAATACATCCGCAGCACAATCTTCCGGAAATAATGGCTCTCAGAGGAAGCGATTGTCACCCAAATATGCTGGATAACTCCTGATCCCTCGATATCTGCAATCACACTGGTTTTTCCCGGGTCTATTCTGATATGGTCGGTATTGCCGCCCGTTTGGTCCCAGCTTGAGCTTCTTCTGGAAATGCCTTCTTTGCGCATATAAAGATTGTCCATCGTTGTTCCTCCCTGAGTTCGGATAATGATGCCCATCGCTTATATTACATATCAAAAATATAACATTTATTATAAATATAATAAATAAGGCATTGGTCGAGTCAGTCCTAACGATTCGTCGTCCAAAGAGGCTATACCTCTCCAAAAAAACGCCATATATTTTATATCTAATTAGATATAAGTCCTCATGCCGGTCGTTTGCTATACTACGTTTTGAAAACGCTTACCAAAGCGTTCGCAACCTACTATTCAAGGAGATGATACTAGTTGAAGAAATGGAAAACGCTGATTATAAGCGCTGCCGCTGCCGTTATGCTCATGCCGCTTCAGGTTAGCGCGTACAGCAATCCTATCGCGATCACAGACTCCTGGCATTGGGCAAATAATGATTTCTACGGCGAAGGCGACCCTTATATTCTGAAGTTTAACGGTACCTATTACCTCTATGTCAGCACCGTCGACGATCAGATCGGCGTAAAAGTTTGGTCCTCCGCCAATCTCACCGATTGGACCTACCGCGGCTTGTGTACGACGGAAGCAGTTACCAAGGCTGCATATGCGCCCGAAGTGGTCTATTGGAACGGCATGTTCTATATGTACACCTCACCCGGCGGCGGCGGACATTATGTGCTGCAGAGTACCAGTCCAACCGGTCCTTTCACGCTCGCAACCGGCAACCTCGGCATGGGCATCGACGGCAATGTCTATATTGATGATGACGGCAAATGGTACTTCTACTCGACCGGATCCAATACGATTAACGCACGTCCGATGACGAGCCCTACTGCCTTTGGCGCTGCGGTTGGCACCGGTTTATCCATGGCGGGCTGGACCGAAGGATCGACAACCTTCAAACGCAACGGCAAATATTATATGACTTACACCGGCAATCATGTGTGGAGCACAGCATACCGGGTTGATTACGCAACCAGTACCAGCCCAACTACCGGCTTTGCACCCGCGGTTAGCCAGAACCCCGTACTGATTGATACCGAGGGCTCAAATGTCGGACTAGGTCATAACAGCATGATCAAAGGCCCCGACCTGGATTCCGACTTCATGGTGTATCACAGCCATGCTTCTGGCGGAAATCTGATCTATCCGGGCCGGAAAATGAATCTTGACCGCATCGTCTGGAACGGCGACAAGATGATTGTGCTTGGTCCAACAACGGCTTCTCAGCAAAATCCCGAGCTGGCGGATTTCGAAGACCGCTTTAACCGCGCTTCCATCGGAACCGGCTGGTCGAATATCGGCGGCGGAACATGGGGGATCTACAATCAGGAGCTGATGTGGCAGGACACGATTGGCAGCACGAATACCTACCGCCAGGTAACCGGCACGAGTACCGCAGCTGATTACACGGCTGAATTCAACACAAAGCAGATTAAGCAAGGCCCCACCTCTAATCCGGTATACGGCGCTGTATTTTCGTACACGGATGAAAACAACTACGGCGCTGCGGTATTGAACCGAAGCTTGAACCGCTTGGAGACGAATTTCGTTGTTGGAGGCGTCAGCCAAGGATGGCAATATGCGGCCCTTCCTTCGGGCTGTGATTACACCAAATGGCATCAGATCCGCGTTGAGAAAGCTGGCGCCAGCTTTACCGTTTATGTAGATGGCATGAAGAAGCAAACCCGGACCATAAGCGGTCTTGGCGGCGGCAAAATCGGATACACCACAACGGATGCCCATGCCGACTTCGGTTACACCGCATTTAGCAATAAAGTGAACGGAAGCAGCGCATGGAATGCATACAAGCCTCTTCCTGGCAAAATTGAAGCCGTTCATTATATGAATGGCGCGGAAGGAACCGCCTATCATGACTTAACCGCGGAGAACCTCGGCGGTGCTTACCGAAGCGGAGCGGTAGACATCCGCAGCTCTGCAGCGGAAGGCAAAAATGTCGTCGGATGGAATCAGACCGGCGAGTGGCTCAAATACCGCGTGAATGTCGCCGAGACCGGCTACTACGATCTGGATGCGCGCCTTGCCACGACTTACACGGATGCAAGCTTCCGCGTCTGGGACGGCGCAACCGACCTGACCGGTATTGTAGGCGTGCAAAGCTCCGGTGATTGGGAGAGCTGGACAACGGCTAGCAAAAAAGGAATTTACCTGACAGCCGGCTATCATGAGCTCCGGTTCGAATTTGTCAAAGGCGAATTTGACTTCTCGGGCATGACATTCTCGCGGGGAGATGCGGTCACCAGTCTGCTGGATGACTTTAATGACGGCAATGATAATGGCTGGACAAGATTCGAAGGAAGCTGGTCCGTTAACTCGGGCGAGCTGGACTCCGCAGGTGGAGGCTTTGGTAAAACAACAATCGGCAATGAGCGTTGGGCGGACTATACCGTAGAATCGGATATTAAGCTGGTCGACTCTACCGGGGATGCCGGCATGCTGGTGCGGGTGAACAATCCTTCAAACGGCACCGTCCTGGTCAGTAATCCGGATTACATCCAAGGCTATTATGCTTTTATCAAGCCTGACGGCGTCTATTTGGGCAAGATGAATTATAACTATACGGCAGTCGCCTCTTCGCCGGCAACACTTGCGGCAGGAAGCTGGCATCATATGAAGGTTACAGCCTCTGGCACAACGATTAAAGTCTATGTGAACGATATGACTACTCCAAAGATTACGTATACGGACAACAGCAGTAATCCGTTTACCCATGGCAAGGTTGGTCTTCGCACGATGAACAATCATACGAGGTTCGATAATTTCCGCGTTAATCCATAAAAGCAAAGAAGGCGAAGGCGGACCACGATGAGGTCTGCCCTCGCCTTTTTATGAGGGTAATATCAGCTGTGTCGGAATAACAAATCTATCTTGCTGCCGCTCCCCGCGAAGGATGCGGTCCATCAGCAAGGAGACTGCTCTCCTGCCGATCGCCGTCTCGTTCTGACGGATAAACGCCACCTCCGGAATTTCCGGGTCATCGAAAGTGACCAGTTGCTTTCCGGATAGCAGGTACATCCGCTTCAAAGCATGATAGGCCAGCCGGGCAAGCTCTACATCTGTTGCTACTAAACCGGAGAATCCGGCATGATGCTCCCGCATCCATTGCTCAACCAGCTCCGCGCCTTCTTTCCTGGAAACATTAAATACCTCATAGGGCACGGTATAACGCAAAACAGAGGACTCCTCAATCCCATATTCCCTGACAGCATAATCGAATCCGGCCAGCCTGTCGGCCATAACGCTATGCTCGATTGGCGGCGTCAGCAGGGCGAGCCGGCTGCGCCCTCTTTTGACCAGATAAGCGACCGCCTTACGTGCCCCGGCTTGATTATCAGAGCTGACACTTACAAGCGGTATGTCTGTATAATAGCGGTCAATTAGAACAACGGGACACTCGAGCTCCTCTGCTCTCACAACTGTTCTCCGCTCATGCTGTGCCCCAATGGAGAACAAGATGAGTCCGCTGATGCCAAGCGCCCCAAGATCTTCAAGCGACTGCAGCTCTTTCATGGTACAGCCTCTGGAAACGCGAATCACCAGCGTATAGCCGAATCCGTGGACAGCACTCTCAATCGCGTCAAGCAGCCTCTGCTCGACCTTCGTCTGCATAGACGGAATAATCATACCGATCAGATGCGGCTTTACCGGAATCTGCAGCTTCATCCCGCTTCCTTCTTCCCCCGGGAAAAAAAGCTTGTAGGGAGCTTGTCCGGCAACAAAGGTGCCTTTGCCCTTCGAGCGGACAACAATACCCTCCTCCGCAAGACCGGCTAAGGCATTTTTCGTTGTCATCAGACTTACATGAAACTGGGCAGCCAAGTCTATCTCCGATGGAATTCTGTCGCCTGGACGCAGATTCCCGAGTGATATCTGACTTTTAATAGCTTCCTGGATTTGTTTATACAATGGAATATCCTTCAAGGGCATCACCACTTTTACTATACGTTGTAAATGCCTTACTAAACAACAGCAGCTTTCCGCGAATGATTCGCTTTACTTATATTGACAGTTCCATCCTATTCCAATAGAATGAACGAAGCTTTTCTTCCAATGATGAACGAAATTCGATTTTATAAAAACGTAAGTTTGGAGGATTAACTTCATGGACATTCGTTCCGAATTTGGACAAAGAGTCAAGGAATTGCGGGCAAGAAGCGGCATGTCACAAGAGTTATTGGCTCACCGGACAGGACTCGATCGAACGTACATCAGCGGGGTTGAGCGGGGAGAGCGCAATCTCAGTTTATTAAATATTGAGAAGATCGCGGATGCCCTTCAAATCTCTATTAAATATTTGTTTTCCGGTGAGAGATTCTCCTCTACTCCTTCTACTCCGGCTGGTTATTATCAATCCAGCAATTTCCTGGTGCCCTTCAAGGATCGGTTTCATTATCATATCGATAATGACAAGAAAGTGCTGGCATTCCAGGTTAATGGTCTGTTCTCCGGCAAAAAAGACGTCGATTATTTAACTTCCGTTATCATTGGCATTTGCTCAGCTTACGGTAAGGACGAGCTTAATATATTAGTGGATCACCGGAATATGAAAACCACCGATGGGGAAGCAGTTGTCTATTCCCCCGAAGTATCGGAAGCGGCTGTTTTATTCCAGCAAAAGCTGACCACCTACAGCAAAAAGGTCATTGCCTTATGCAACTCGGAATTTATGGTTCAGCAATTAAACCATGTGGCTAAATCAAGCGGCATACACGAAAAAGCCCTTCATCTCTTCGAAAAAGATAAAGACATGGTCGAGAGAGCTTATTCCCTTCTAGATATTCATGGCAATGAGCTCATCAAAACCTCCTCAGGATAAGCCTCCTAAATAAACTCCCCACACGGTATGACCGGAGGGGAGTTTTGCGCATTTATTTCTTCAGCAGCTCTTCAATCGCTTTGCGTGTATCGGCGCTGAACTCTTTGAAGAACTTAATTAATTCCGCGTTGCATAAGCCCGCGTTGTACAGCATTTGAATCGTAATAAACTCCGGCATGCCTTTATCGTTTACCGAAGTGATAATCCCCGCCTTCATGGCTGCGGAAGCAGAAGTCTTTGTCCAGCCGGGCGGCGTCTGGTCGCCCGACATATTAACATGCTTCTCGAGAGCCGCTATCCGCTCTCCAAGCTCCTCCATCTGCTGTTTTTCTGCATCTGTCATTGGCTGATCCTCCTCTTTGCCATAGGCTCTCAGCAAGTCCTCTTTGGTCCCTGCATATTCGTTCAAATCAACGTTCCCGTTAATGCCTGCCACCTTCCGGCTGCCGCTGGGCAATGTACCGCCGGAGCTCCCGTCGCTGTATTGCCAGAATGTCCATTTCGTCCACGCCTTTGCGTTATCAGGCGGGGTTGAAGCGTTATATCTGGCGATCCACAACGAATAGCTGCCAATCGTAGTATCGAAATGATTCGCAAAAGCGTTTCCGGTATAAAGGATTGGCTCTACGCCAAATAACCGCACCGTCTCCTCCAGAAAGGCTCTTGCTACGGCATTCATATTGGCATCGCTAAGATTGCCCGGATTCGTCTCGTAATCCATGACCGGTGGCAAAAGCAGCTTGGCAGCTTGTGATGCGGTCTGATAAAAAAACTGAGCCTCTCTTCTTGCCGCTGCCGCGGAAGTCGCCTTCAGGAAATGATAAGCTCCCGCCAGAAGCCCAGCATCCGCCGCTCCTGCGGCATTTCGCATGAAGGTTGGATCCTTATAGGTCTCGCCTTCCGTTGCTTTGACGAAAGCAAACGTAATACCGCTGCCCGCTACTTTCTTCCAGTCAATGTCTCCCTGGTAATGGGATACGTCAATGCCCTGGGCATTCCCCTTTGTTCTTCCTTGCACGACATCCCCTCCTTCGGGTCATCTAATTAGCTTCCTTTCCTATTAGTAGATTCATGTGCTGGTAGACGGGACACGGCATTTTGGCACAAAGAAGCCGCCCTGCATGAGGGCGGCCAGCCGTAAGTCGAAGGTGCCACGATGTTATTCCCGTTTTTTCAATTAGAATATCGGCCGCTCCGCTATTAACTCTATAAGCTTCTGGGCCGCTTTACTTAGATAATGCTGCTTCAGCCAGATGACCGCGGAGCTTGAGGTTACATCCGGCCCGTCAATCGGGTACGCCTTGATTCGATGATTCTGATACCGGTTAACCGAAGTCCGCGGAAGAATAGAAGCGCCAAATCCCGAAGCAACAAGCTCTACAAGCATGCCGATGTCCGAGCATTCCCCAATAATGGCCGGCGATAATCCCCGTGAATGGAACTGGTCGAGAATCAAGTGATATAGCCCAAGTCCTTCCGTGCTTGGCAGGACTAACGGATGTTTGGCAATACAATCATAGGTCACAGCTTCAGGCTTCTCATTCCCGGCTTCCGTTACAAAAAATAACGGCTCCGCGCCAAGAATGACATGGTCGAAATCCTCAAGCCCGATCGGAAGGCGGACAATAGCCAAATCCAGAGCCTTGTCCTTAATAAGCCTGGTTAACGTATTCGTCTCATTCTGCTGGATTTTGAACGTCACCTTCGGATACAACAGACGAAAGGCATTAAGTACGCCGGGAAGACGTTCATCCGACAACGTATTAATCCCGATCGACAGCTTCCCTCGAAGTCCAAGCCCGGATTCCTTCACTTCCTCCTTCGCTTCCTCCAGCAGCCGAGTAATGGTCAAAGCATGCTCATACAAGGTTTTTCCCGGAGCCGTTAATTCCAGATGACGGCCGCTCCGGATAAATAACGATACGCCAAGCTCTCCCTCCATCAGCTTCAGCTGCTGGCTGAGCGGCGGCTGGGACATATGAAGGCGCTGCGCCGCTGAAGTAACCTGGAGCTCTTCCGCAAGGGCAATGAAATAACGTAATTGTTTAATATCCATCTTTCGATCCAATCCGCAGGTCAGCCATATGATTTTCATATGCTTTCGCAATTTATTTAATATTTTTAATATAGTTATGCTCATGATACCATATACGGAGCATTCGGGAGAAAAACGAAGCTCGAATTGGACGGAAATTTTGAAGAAAGCTGGGAATAATAATGTTTAAATCCAAAGATAACTTCACGGTGCTGCTTGCCGGCATGCAGTGGCTATTCTTTATATTTACGAATACGGTCATGGTTCCGCTGTCGATCGGTCATGCGCTGGGACTTGCTCCGGAGGATATTGCCGCTTCCATGCAGCGTTCGTTCATCCTGACCGGCGTGCTCTGTATCGTCCAAGCGGTATGGGGTCACCGCTATGCGCTTATGGATGGTCCGGCAGGTGTTTGGTGGGGACTGGTCCTCAGCATTTGTGCTTCCGCGCCTGCAATGGGATTAGATATCGGCACAGTCGCGGCAAGCTTAAGCAGCGGCTTTATGATTTCAAGCACCGTTGTCATCCTACTAGCACTATGCGGATTTCTTAACGTATTGAAGCGCATTTTTACCCCAATGGTAATGGGAGTCTTTCTTCTGCTGCTCACCTTTCAGCTTGCCAATACGTTCTTTAAAGGAATGATTGGTTATGATCAAGGCGGAAAATGGGATTTGCAGCTGGCTGCCTTATCCCTGTTTATTATTGTCGTTGTAGCGCTTATTCATCTGAAGGGCAAGGGCAAATGGGGACAATTCTCTCTGCTCGGCGGAATTATTGTGGGCTGGGTCGCATACGCGCTGCTGTTTGGAAGCGAGAGCCGGATGGCGGCTTCCGGCGGAGGAGGCCATGGCATTTGGCACTTCCTCCCGTGGGGAACACCAGGCTTTGAACCCGGCATTATTATGGTTGGTCTGCTTGCCGGCCTTGTGAATATGACCAATACATTAACAAGCTTAACAGCTGCAGGCAGACTGTTTAAGAGAGAGGCGACAGACAAGCAATTTGTACGCTCCGTCATGTTCACGAACAGCTTCTCTATTCTGGCCGGCTGCTTCGGTCTCATTCCGTTCGGAACGTTCGCTTCATCAATCGGCTTTCTGGAAAATACGAAGGTATTGCGCCGTGCGGCGCTTATCGCAGGCTCCGCTATGTTTATTATTGTGGGTATCTTCCCGGCCTTAGGCGGTTGGCTCGCCAAGCTTCCATTGTCCGTAGGGAACGCTGTGCTGTTTGTGGCTTATCTGCAAATGTTCGGCACCGCTATCCGGACCTTTCAAGGGACAACGTTTAACGCAAAAACGATCTACCGGGTTGCCCTTCCTGTACTGACCGGAATCAGCATAATGAACATTCCCGTATCGGCCTTCGCGGAGTTTCCGCCGCTCTTGACGCCGATTCTCTCCAATGGTCTGATCATTGGAGTCATTCTTGTTATCCTTCTGGAAATTTTCGTCCGCTGGGACCGGTTCGAGACTACAACAAAAGCACCGGAGCCAGGCTCAAAGACCGGACCATACCGGCAGCCGTACAGTCATAATGAAATACGGGGCTAGTGCCGCATTATTACTCTAAAAAGGCTCTATTCCCTATTCAAACACCCATTCGAGTCCGGCATATTGTCCATAAACTATGAGATAAGCCTTCGCTGCGAGGGGATGCGAGTCTCATATGTTTAACTGTATCGGTAAGGTCGTTGTCGTTAATAATAATGGCATTATCCATTTTGGGTTCGCTAAACAAATCGCCCCGGAATTGGTACAAGTGGGTTCGGGCGATGGCTCCACAACATCGGAAGAAGCATTAGAAGAAACGGGCAGAGAAACCGAAAACCAGGCTAACGGCAATGGCGGTAATAGCGGTAACGGTGGAAATGGCAGCAAAAACAGCAAGGCCGCAAGCGGCAAAAGCAAGGGCACAAGCAACGGCAAAAGCAAAGGCAAAGCAACTGGTTCCGCACCTGCGGCCTCCAAAAAAGCCGCTTCCTCCGTTCCAGCCCTGCCGTTTGGGAATTTGCCGTTCGACACGCAAAGCGCATTGCTAAAAAAAGGGTTCAAATAAGCCGGAACGGCTTTATTTGAACCCTTTTCTTTACTTAAATATATGTCGACAACCGGGATCCGTTATTGTTCCACAACCACTTGCGGGCTTTCGAATCGCCTTCTACCGTGTCGTTTAGCTGACCGCTAAGCTCCATAAACCAGGCCTGATCCTGCGCTGCTAACGCGAGATCAATCAAGCTGCGGATATCTTCTTCATCCGGAGACCACTCTGCCTGTTTTCTAAAATGATGAGCCTTGCCTAATGCAATCCGTCCGGCTGAATCCTCGTTATCCGATTTCACAACATAAACCTTTACTACGCCTTGTTCCAAGTCAACTTGCTCAACATAGCCGAAAATAAATTCGCCGCTGATCGTTTGTCCTTGCACCCAATCGCTGACTGCAATATTCACGGTCATCACCGCCCTTAATGAAAGTAAGTAACTGTAACTTAAGTTATTACTGTTATAATAATGTATACAGTTGTTGATGTCAACAGGCTAATGGGAAGATTACTCCTTCAACAAAGCTTCTGTTAAAAACTCCTGTACCTGAGTCAAATACGGCGCTCCGGTTAACCGTTGATCAGAGTTATGGAACCGATTCAGCTCGGTTGTTTCACTACCCGGGAGACTGCTCTTGTAAAACAAATGAATAGCGTATTGTTCATTCTCGTCAGGTTTCAGCTCTTTTAAAACATCCTCTTTCGATGGACCTCCGCCGCAGCCGGCTAACGGGATAAGGAACAATACGGCTGCCAGCAAGATAGAGACGATTCGGATCTGTGCATGTTCTCCTCCTGATCGGTGATAACCTATATACGCCGGAAAACGGAAGAAAGTTCTGTTACTCGAATTCCCCCAGGATCATCTCATCCAGAGCCGTACCGCCAAGTACCATCGGATATACATTCTCATCCATCGGAATGACGAATTCCACAAGAACCGGTCCCGGAGTGTCCAAGGCTTCCTTCCAGGCAGCGTCCGCTTCCTCCTTCGTACTCGCGCGTAATCCCTTAATCCCGTAAGCCTCCGCCAGCAGGACAAAATCCGGACTTCCCGCAAGATCGATCTGGCTTAACCGGTTCTCGTACATCAGCTCCTGCTGCTGCCTAACCATCCCAAGCACCCGGTTGTTCAGAACAACAATCTTGACCGGAATTTGATGCACCGCGCAAATCGCCATTTCCTGAGCGCACATCTGCATCCCGCCGTCACCGTTAACGGATATAACCAGCCGCTCAGGATTACCGATCTGCGCACCGATGGCAGCCGGAAAGCCAAACCCCATTGTGCCAAGTCCTCCTGAGCTCAGGAGAGAGCGCGGTTGATTAAACTTGTAAAATTGCGCCGTCCACATCTGATGCTGGCCAACATCCGTTGAAATAATCGCATCGCCATGGGAAGCTTTATGCATCATTTCGAGTACGTACTGCGGCTTTAATTCCGAATCCGAATCGTTGTAGCGCAAGGGATGCTGCGATTGATACTGCCTGATCTGCTCCATCCAGCCGGCTGTATTGGAAAGTGCTGCTAACTTAGAGGCGAAAGCAAGTATGCCCTTCAGATCCCCGATAATGCTGATATCCGCTTTAATGATTTTGTCTATCTCTGCCGGATCAATATCGATGTGTACAATCCGTCTTGCCTGCGGGGCAAAGCCTCCTACCTTCATCGTCAGCCGGTCATCAAACCGCGAGCCAAGCGAAATAATCAAGTCCGCATGCTGAATGGCCATATTCGCGGCGTAATTGCCATGATGTCCTGCCATGCCAACGGCATAGGGATGCCCGCTCGGAAATCCGCTAAGTCCGTGCAAGGTTGAGACTACCGGAATTTGAGTCCGGTCAACGAATCGGAGCAGTTCTTCAGAAGCGTTGGAATGGACAATGCCTCCGCCGGCAATGATAAGCGGCCGCTCTGCTTCAGCAATGGCCGAAAGCCAGTCTGCGATACGCTCTATGTCCACTGTCGGATCAGGCTCATAACCGCGCAGTTGAATCTCCTCTTTGTACGGCTCGTATAGCAGCTTCGCATTCGAAATATCCTTCGGAATATCGATCAGTACCGGACCTTTCCTGCCGGAATTCGCCAAATAGAAGGCTTCATGCAATATTCTCGGAATGTCCGCTGCATCGCGAACGGAGTAGCTGTGTTTCGTAATCGGCATCGTAATGGCTATTATATCCGCTTCCTGAAAAGCATCCGTCCCTATCAAGGATGTAGGCACATTCGCCGTAATGATAACCATCGGGATGGAATCCATATGGGCCGTAGCGATGCCGGTTACCAGATTGGTCGCCCCCGGGCCGGAGGTCGCTATGCATACCCCGACTTTTCCGGTAGACCGGGCATAACCGTCGGCAGCGTGAACCGCTCCTTGCTCGTGACGGGTAAGAATATGCTTGAATTCTTTATTATGCGTCATCGCGTCATAGATGTATAAGGCACTCCCGCCAGGGTATCCGAATACCGTATCTACACCTTCATCCAGTAATCCGCGAAGTAATGCTTCCGAGCCAGTCATCCAGGTAGTTGATTGTGTCTGCGCTTGTGTTGTTTGTTGCATGATGGGCAGCCTCCCGTAATTAAAAATAACCCCTTTCATCCATGGCTAATCACAGCAATGCTGTTTAAGCCTTAGGGACGAAAGGGGTTTCTTTTTCGCGGTACCACCCTGGTTCACCGGTATTCTCGCGAATCCGGTCTCATGAAGCAGGGTTGTTACCCTGCCTCCGGCACAATAACGTGCGCCAGTCCGGTTGAGCCTACACAGCTGAATCTCAGCCTTCGGTCAACAGCTCCGAGATGACCGCGAGCAAAAGCTTATGGCAAAGGTCTCACCGTTCCCCCTGCTCTCTGGACATAAGCCGAATGCCGCTATTTCTCTTCAACGCTATTTCAGCTATAACAACAATAAAACCCCTTTCTTCCATAGGCGTCAGCTTACACAGCTGATCTAGCCTAGGGACGAAAGGGGTTATTCTTCGCGGTACCACCCTGGTTCACCGGTTCTCTTGCGATTCCGGTCTCATGAGGTAAGCTTCTCCTTACCTGCTGCACGATAACGTGTGCCAATCCGGTTGAGCCTACACAGCTGAATTGCAGCCTTCAGTCAACAGCTCCGAGATGACCTCATACATCGCTTAAGGCAAAGGTTTCAGCATTCCCCTTGCTCTCTGGGCATAAGCAGCCTGCATGTTTTTCTCTTCTGCGCTTTTGCTTTTGCACATCATAGCACATCAAATTCGGCTTTTCAATCCTGTTTTTTCCCCAATTTCACCCGTACCCTATACATGGGCACCACGGTTATGTCATGGAAAACAGCGATTTTCTCGCCTTCGAAATGCTGCTCTGTGGCCATATTATTGACCAGTTATTTTATCCGAATGTTCAAGCGCACCTTCGGGAAGACGCCCAAGCAGTATTTGTTAAATCATTAAATTGGCATAGAAATAACCCCTTTCAACCCGAGGCTGAAAGGGGTTATTTCACGCGGCTTTTATTTAACGTTTTGTGTAAAATCAGAAAAATCACAACGGCAAGCAGGGCGCCGATGAGTGTCATCGTCATATCCTTCTGGGCATCAAACGGATCGCCCTCAAGCCCGATATATTGGGCGGCCATCTTTCGGTTGAACAGATAGGCGGACCACATTTCGAGCAGCTCATATAAGGCGCTTGCCGTCATGATGAAGGTGAAGGTCACGAGGTATGGCGGCCACTTCCCGCGCAGCTTCAGAAAATATTGGACAGCTTCCCGCACGGGGAATGCAACTAATAACCCAAAAGCAAAGTGGACGATCCGGTCATAAAAGCCTCTCTTGATATGGAGAGCCTGCTTCAGCCACTCGTCTACCGGTGTATTCTGATACGTGTAATGCGCTGCAAAAGCATGCATCGCCAAAAAGAACGCGATAAGCAAATACGATAAATTGCTTAACGGAAACTTCCGGTAGACGATAGCCAGCACAAGGATAAATGCGATTAAGAGTGCATTTTCGACCGCCCAAATTTTCCAATCTGAGGGCTTTATCGCCATGATGATCCAGAAGACAACAAACACCGCAATAATGATCTGCAACAGTCTGTTCTGCTTAAAAGGAATCAAGTGGCTTCGCAGCCATTTGGACCAGCCAGTCATACCCGTCGAGCCTGTCATGTTGCCGCTCCCCCCTTGCATCCATAATAAGGATTAGCTTTCCCGAAAAGAGGAGGAAACATCCGGTAAATATCATAAAGGAGAGGGAACCTCCCTCTCCTTCCTTGATCCGATTATTTGCTGGCTTTATGCACCCAGAATTCGACAATGCTGTTCCAGCCGTTCAGCTCATTGCCGTAGCCGACATATTTGATGAATTTGGCTTTTACCGGCTGCGGGAGAGGAAAGCTCTCTGTGGCGTTAGGCGATGGCTTATGGCTCTTCTGATGATCAAGTATTTTCTCATAATGAACGCCGTCTTCGGATACCTCTATATCAAATGTACTGAAACGCTGATTGCCGTTGTAGAACAAAATGCTGACCTGATCGATCTTCTGAGCCTTCTCCAGCTCAACGAGCAAATATTGTCCGCTGCCGTCAGCCGACCATCTGGAATCCGGATCACGGTCCATCGTGTTGATTGGCAGATTGCCGTCATTGGCGCTTGCCGTCACTTGACGGATTGCCGCAAGCTTGCCTTCCGGCTCAGTCATCGCCTCAAGAACGGTAAACGTACGAGTAGAGGTTACTTCTGCCCCGTTCATCTTGGTGGATGCGGATACGGTCACGGTTCCCGGCTTTTTCGCTTTGAACACATTGCCTTTCTTTATGCTGCCAAATTCTTTGTTATCGATTTTATATTTCACCTTGAGGCCAGCCTGTACCGGATCGATCGTCTCGCCGTTATTCAGCGTAATAAGAGACTTTAATGCCCCCTCATGACCAACACTAATCGCATCGCTGGTTACGCGCCAGCCAAGGGTTGAACGGTCGGGAGAGATCGAAATACTTTTGGGAAGCGCCGGATTTGCCGCCACCTGGAAAGTTATTTTATAGTCTGTGGTTTGTCCGTTCTTCGTAACATGTATCGCACCCGTGCCGTTCGGAGCAGCTGGCTGCTCGATTCGGATTGAGGCGTCGCCTGCAAGAGCTGCTGCCTCAAGGGTTGGCGTTGTCTTGGTTCCATAGGGAAGAACAACCGTATAGGCCGTCTTCAGAAACTGTACGCCCTCCGCCGGTTCACCATTCACCAGCAGCGAAGCAAGACCTGTTCCGAGCTGGCTCTCCCGTCTTGCATATTGATCCTCGAACAGGCTTTGCGGCGATAACCGCTCGCCTTCTCCCACACCTTCCGCCATATCAAAAGGCTTCGTATCCGCTTCCGGAATTGAACCGGTAATTTGAACATTTACGCCGTTCACCGGCCCTTTTGTGCCAATAACATAACCGTTGCCGGATTGCTCGGATTCCACGATAATGCCGTTTTTACTGCTATGTGCCTTAAGCCCTGTCGTGTTCCAGAACACGCTTTCCGTCGTTACGACACCATGCCGGTTTGTTGCCGAAGACCCGTAATCCCTCGTAATAGCGGAGATCCCGTCGCCGTTCACCGTCATATTGTCAATCAGGTTCGCCATGCTCAGGTACATGTGGAAATCGGTCATAAGAGTGGAGTTCTCCGAGTACACGTTATGCATGACATTGCCGTTCGCGGAGAAATTCGCATACGTAAAGCTGTGTCTTGCGCCAATCGCATTGCTGTCTGTAATCAAATTATCGTTGCCGATAAACTGATACAAATAACCGTTTCCGTTCGCACCCCGGTATTGCGGGTATTCCATCGTCACATGGTCAACGGTAATATTTTTCGTCCGGTCAAGAATGATGCCCTTGGATAAAATATGGTAGGTAGAGTTGCCCTCCGGCTTGTACGTGCTGATGTTGCGGATCCAGCTGTTTGCGGCTGCAATGACATTAATGGCTTTCGCGTTATCGGTCTCATAGCCGGCTGTTCCCTCGACTTTAAAGTCATCCTCGCCTAGTCCGCTCTTCGAATTCTGGATATTCGCAATGGAGAAATCCTCCAGCCCAATCTCCGAGATTGGAGCCTGTGTCTTCGTAACGGTAATGTTATCTCTGGTCTTCAGCGGATAACGGGTCGGGATATCTACGGTCAGCGTATGATGCTCCGCATCTACCGCAACAATCTGCCTGTAGAAGATCGGCTCCACCTTCCCGAGGCGCGAAGCCCATTTGTTCTGCATGCCAAGCTCCGCCAGAAATTCCTGCGTTGTATCAAAGGTAATCAGCACATAATCGCCAACCGCGAAACCAGCTGCATCATCAACCGGGAGCAGAACGGTTGTCTTCGTGACGGATTTGCTCAGCTTGGCTGTTGTATCTGTCTTCACCCAGTCGCCGCCGCCAATGCGGATAATATCCTTCTGCTTCATAAATTCAGAGGCATTGTACAGGAACGTCTTGCCGATACCTGCTCCCTTGAGCACCACATTACTCGCATGAATGCCTAGAGCATAAGCTTGTCCATCAGGAGGATTCAGCTTGTAGGTACCTTCCGGCAGATAGACGACACCGCCGCCGGCTGCTGATGCAGCATTAATCGCCTGTTGGATGGCCGATGTTGCATCGGTTTGGCCAGTGGCATCCGCAGAGTACGGCGCTTTTGTCACATCGATGCCGCCCGTCGCGTCCACGTCAGGAAGCGGAGCTTCGCCCCGGTGATAGCCTGCATAGGAGAAATCATGAAGGAATCTGCCTTCCGCGTCTTCATAGCCCGGATACCAATTGTCCGGATACAGCAAGCTGCGCCCTCCCTCTCCCAGCGGTATCGTTCCCGGAAGCACGGCTTCGCCTGCGGCGTGCGCTTCTCTTCCAATGGGACCCGTAAGCAAGGTGCTCACCGCCACGCATACGGTCAACATCCCTATCAACAATCTGGTCTTCATCCATCAATTCCTCCTCGTCATGATTCAAATTGAGTCATATATGATAGCGATTACAATTCCTTCTGCCCTCCTTCCTTGATTCGCCTGCTGAACACCCAAATTATAGAATAGCTGTATTCCAATTGGGTATGGGCAAAAGCTTCATTCCGATTGATCATTTGGTTTGCGAATTGGCAAATCAGACCACTTCATTGATCATTTCTGTGAAAATCCGCATAAAAAAGGCCGCCTGCACATGCAGACAGCCTTTCATTCCCCTTATCGTACAACGCTCTTGTTTACCGCCTCGGCTACAACCTCTTCCCACAGCTCCTCGGCGATTTGCTTCAGAAGCAGTGCCTGCTGCCAGCGGTCGGTTGTTTCAATCTCGCGGTTCTCCTCAACGATCCTGGTAATCGCATAGCCTGGAGGACCAAGCTCGGGAACAAAAGAGAGAATATCGCCAGGCACTGCATTCGCATACCAGTTCCGCATCCCTTTCTTCCACCAGCGTTTGAAATGGTCTACCATCGGATGACTGCCGCTCTTACCGATATCAATCTGAACCTGCTCCCCGTTCGAGATGCGGCCATGGATCCCTGCCGTCCGCTCCAGCAGAACCTCAAACTCCGCCTCCGCGCGGCTGCCAGCACCGTCTAATTCACCAGCCACGACATAATGCGATAAATCGATGATCAGCTGTAATTGCGGCAAAGCCCGTACATAATCCGTCGTCCGGAGCAAATCCTGCGTGATCCTGCCCCGGTGTGTTTCGATGAAATGAGGAATTCCCGCATCCGCTGACGCTTCAAGAAGCTCCTGCAGCAATTGGACAGCCTTATCACCAACCACAAAGGCATCCATAACCTGCGAATTGATATATTGCACCCGGCCAAACTGTTTGACTGTCTCCAGAATGTCCCCCATGTCGCTCTTACTTGACGGGAAAGCAACCGTACTGAAGGTGAACTGGTATTTATCCAGCAATCGATGCCACTCCAAGATATCCTGCTCGGATGGCATCGTGGCGCTTATCCCGGTGAACCCGGCAGCCGCAATCCGCTCGAATTTCTCTTCCATCGTCCATTCCCGGCCGTTCTCGCCAAGGCCGATCATTGCCCACCAGGACTGCTGCAGCTCCATTCTTGGCGGAAGCGAAGAACCGTCATTCAGGTGATAATTAGATGTCATAACGAACACACTCCAATGCTAGTAGTTGTTGTTCATTTCCTGTCCGCTTACCATATCGATAACAGCCTGATACAGGTTAGGCGGGTATTCCGCAATCCGGTGACATAAATACAAGTACCATTCATGACCGTAAGGAACATAAATGCGAACCGGTTGTCCAGCTCTTTGAAGCCGGCTTGCCAGATCCGGGCGAATACCGTATAACATTTCGATTTCGGCTTGAGAGTCCTGCAGCCAGCCGCGTTCCAGCACGGCGTTAATAATAACTTCGTCATGGGTTGCGATAGAAACCTGATGCCCTTGCTGGATTGCTATTTCTACCAATTGCAAGTAACGTTGATTCAATTCAGGTGACCGGGCAATAGAGAGATGATCCGGCTCTTGATAAGCCCCTTTCACGATGCGGATGCGGCGAGGTGATGTGACCGCAGCCAAATCCTCCAGCGTTCTTGTCAATTGCGCCTGCAGGGTAATGCCAATACCCGAATAGACAGCTGCTGCCTGGTTATAGACGGATAATATGTCGTCTGTTTTGCCTGACTCTTCCATGCTGATAAAGAGCTCAATATCCGTTCCTGCGGCTTGTACTGCCAGATCCATCAAATAAGAATAAGCAAGAGATGGGCTTACCATTAAGCCGATATGTGACAAATCAAACGATACCCGGGCCGGCATTCCAGCCAGCTTCAGCTCATGGATAAGCGCTTTCAACTCTATTGCAGCCTGTTCACATTCAGCGAGGTCGAACGTATTCTCCCCCATATATTCGATAGAAAGAGAATAACCCCTTCCCGCTAGCTTTTTCCCTGCTGCCATGCCATCCTGAAGATGATCTCCCGCAACATACCGTTTAGCAGCATGACTCAAAATACGATTCAATTGCGGTGTTTGCTCCACATAATCTTTTACATCCATACGCCTTGCGATTGATTTTAAAGCTGCTGTAAATTGTTGTTCCAATTCCGAAGGTTGATACATGATGCCACTCCTTTTCTCCCAATTGCCCTTATTGTAAGGAAGAACGGAGCGGCAGTATTGTATAAAATTGCTCTTGCTGCTACATCGATAATGCGTACTTTTGAGGCGTAACCCCTACGATCCTGCTAAACATTCTCGTAAAATGGCTTTGGTCATAGAATCCCGCTTCCGCCGCAATATCTGCAATCGGCCGCTGCCTCTTCTTAAGCTCCGTCTTGGCATGATTGATCCGCAGCAAGTTTTGATAGGCATGTGGCGGCAAATGGCTGGATTGTTTGAATAGTCGAATCAGATGAAATTTGCTGATGCCGGTTATGCTCTCAAGACTATCTAATGTGATCTTCTCGGTAAAATGCTCATGCAAATATTCGCTTACCAGCTTGATGTATTTCCGGTCTTGTCTGGTGCTGCTGCCTTCATGCTCATAATCGGAATCATTGCGGCTCACAAGCGCCTGAATGAGTTCGATCATAGAGGTTTCAATCGCAAGCGGCGTACCTGATCCGGATAGTGCATCCATCACTTTGTTCATATAGAGCCGGCAGGCCTTGTTCTTCCCCTCAGCAAGTAAAAAGGGAATATGTAACTGGTCAAGCTCCCGCTGCGAAAGCCCCTGAAGCCATTCCTGCTTAATAAACAGCATCTTATAGCTCCAGTCTGCGCCTTCCTCCGGATGACAGGCATGAAGCATCATTGGCGGAAAGCTGATCATTCTCCCTGCTTCCACCTTGTGTTTCGTCCCATCGCACCAGGCATAAGTCTCTCCCGTGTCTATTAACCCTATAGAATACTCCTCATGAAAATGCTTCTGATAGGCAAAATCACTCTTCCGGCATCGCTTGGCCTCCAGGAATGGAAGGGCTGAATCGCGATAAAAGATAACATCCGGCATGCTGCAGGGAACACCTCCTTTTTACTAGGGACTATTATAACAGCTGGATGAAAAAGGACAATCCGGAAGAATACCTACTTCCGGATTGTCCTGGTCTCAAACTCTAATTCTTGTAGATGTTATACAGCATAACCGCAACCTCTGCTCTTGTAGTTGTTGCAAGAGGCGACAGTTTGCTGCCTGAACCTTGAACGATGCCATTCTTCACCAGAGTTGCGATACTGTCTGCCGCATAGGCGCTTACTTGATCGGCATCCGCGTAACCGCTGATGTCACCTGCTGTGCCGTTCATTGCAGCCAGCTTTTGCACGGCAACTAACGCTTTGGCCGTTAACGTCATCATGTCCTGACGGCTGATGCTCGCACGAGGATCAAACCGGTTATCGCCGATTCCGTTTGTTATACCAAGCTTCTTCGCAATGCCAACCGCCTCATAGTAATAGTCGGTAGATTGGACATCTTCAAAGTTCGAATCAAATTTGGCTGTCAGACCAAGCGTGGATACAAGAAGCTTCATAAAATCAGCTCTCGTAACGGCCGCATTTGGCGAATAGGTTTGAGCCGACGTACCGTTAATGATTCCTCTGGACGCGAGCGCTTCAATCTGTGCTTTCGCCCAAGTCACGCTAGCCAGATCGTTAAATGTTTTGTGAACTTCAACAACAGCAAATTTGCTGAAGTGCGTAGTTGTAAACACCATAGCACCTGCTGCCTGATCATAGCGGCCGCTAGGCACCGGCTCTGTTGTACCGTCATCCTTCACATACAGGATCACGAGATGATCCTGGGATTCGCCCGCTTGCGGTGTGTACGGAATCGTTACAACGACCGGAGCATCTTCATTATGGAAGGCGATCGGCTTGTTATCTGCCAGCATGCTGACTTCAATGACTGGTTTCTCTGCTGTCGAAGTATCAGCTGCCCCAATGTGAAGGGTCACGTTTTGAGCGGAACCAAGCTCGGCAGTCGAGAACATCCCCGCCGGCAAAGTAACCGTGCCAAACTTCGTCTTAATCCGGATCACTTGCTCCTGACCAAGCGAAGCAAGAACAGCTGCCGGAATTTGCTGCTCATAGGCTTCTGCTCCTGCCACCTGCGGCAGTTCAATCTCCACGACCTTCTCTCCGCTGCGCAGAACAGGTGCAAGCAGGATGGCTTGGTTTAACTCCGCTGCTGTAACCGAACCTTTCACAACTTTGGTCGTCGAATCAAGTACGCCGTTTACAGTCAGTCTCGCCAAATCCGAAGTAACAACCGGCGTTAATCCGTTGCTGCCGGAGCTGCTGCCCGAACTGGACTTCGCAGGTACAGCAACGGCAATGGACACCGTATCCGCTGTTGTGCTGTCCGATGTTCTCGTTACACGAAGAACGAGATGAACTATTGTATCGGATGCTGGCGGCGTAATGACACCTTGTGTGCTGATGACTTCGCTGTCCGATGAGAGAACAGCCACCGTGAACTCAGCCGGAACTACAGGCAGCTTTAAGGCTGTCGCATTTTTCGCCGGAGCAGCAATTGCCGTAATGCCGTCCGCAACCTCTTGCGCCGTGCGGGCAATTGCAGCGCTTTGCGCACTGGACAAAGCCGACTCTGTGCCCGTTCCGTCAATTACGCTCACCTTGTAATAATACGTATGCTCAGAAGGCAAGCCGGAATCGGTGTAAACCCCGGCCGTTCCGCTGTAAACCTTCGTATACGAACCATCCTCGCTGTCTGAACGATATAGGTTATAGCCAAGCGCTCCCGTCGTTTTGTTCCACGAAAGCTGAACGCTAGTTGAAGATGCCGCCGCAGCCGCAAGTCCCATTGTTGGGTCGGCAGCAGGCGTTAATGAAGGATCCACGATCATTATCCAGCTGATCATCGGATCTTGAGAAGCGGTATTTCTTATGGTTATGTTCAGCGAACCATCTGTTACGTTTACGCCTGTGTAAGCCATCGTATTGCTTGGCGTAAACGTAATAGCACCCTTGTTCTCGCCGTTAAGAAGCAGATTGGCTTTCCTGCTCGTATTCGTCCATGGATCATTGAAGCCCAGGTAAACATCATACGAGCCATTCTCCAGAGTGAACTGATAAGCAAGATCAGTGCCCTTCGGAGAGTTCGCCACATTGCCGCCGTTCAAATATCGCACGGTGGAGAAAATATCCCCCGATGCCGAACCTGAAGGCAGCGAATCGATGCCAAGATAACCCCAAGGCGTCGCATCGGCATCATTATAAGCTTGCTCGACTACCGTTTTGTTCGCTAGTGTATCCTGCATATAAGAGGCAAGCAGTTTGTAATCGGAAGTCGCATAACCGCCGGCGTTAACGAAGTACAAGGCATTATCCGGCACGACATACATCTTGATGCTTTGTACCTTGTTGTGATGCTCAGGCAGCGTCATTTGAACGGTAATTGGACCTGGTTTGGAGAAATCTGCTGCTGTCGGAGCATGAGAATTAACGGACCAGGTTACCGGTGTGGATTGTGTTCCCGTTTTGCCTAACACATCAACCTGCTCAGGCAAGTCCGGCACCTCTCCAAGCTTAACCGCTTCAGGGAACTTGGTGGTTACATTGACCTGACCCATCGCATCCAGAAGATCCGGTGTCCAATTCGCATACCATTTGATTGCAATATCCGTGCCCATTCCAAACTCAATCGGCAGGAAAACATATTTGGCGCCGTCACCCGCAAAGTTGCCGCCATTCCACATATCGCCAACATAAATAAACTTGCCGTTCTCCGGATCCACCGGAATAACGAAGGTCGATTGGGTATTAAACGCTTTTGCCGGATCCGGATCGCTGGCCGAAGTACGGACGAACGGATCCTGCATCGGAGCCCATGGACCAAAGATATGATCGGCAACCGTATATTTGTTCTGGTTCGCCGCCCATCCGGTTGCGCCGGAAGTAATCATGTAATAATGGCCGTTATATTTGAACATCGCCGGCGCTTCGCGCTGAGCACCCGGGAATACTCGTACATAGTCTACGCCGTACACGGCTTTGTACGAAGTATCGCGGACAGCATTTCCGTTCTCATCCACGTTGCCATCCTTGTGCCAGCCTGTTACATCAAGATAATCCGGCGTCAGCTTCGAGATGTAGATGGTCAGGTTCTCTTCGCTTGAATAGATCAGGTAACCCGTGCCGTCGTCATCCTTGAACAGGTTCATATCCCGTGCCATACCCTTATCGCTTGGATGGTAATCGGTCTCCCCTGCCGGTGCCAGATCCATCCGGTAGCTTCGCTGATAGACGAACGGTCCGGTAGGCGAATCACTGGTCGCTACCCCAGCTTGAGCTTTGCCATAGTTCGCGTTGTTGTTGTATGGATCTTTGTCTCCGTCGATATGAGCCCACATCACATATTTCTTTGTTTCATCGTTGTAAATGACTTTAGGCCGTTCCACAATTCTTCCCTTGCGGATATCCGCCCAGATGTTCACCGTATCCGTTCTTCCTTCATACAGCTTGGAGATAAGCGGATCACTCGTGAAATCATCCATTGAATGGATTAACGTAAGCGCCATGCCTTCGTCTTTCCAGTTCATCAAGTCGGTTGAAGAGTATACGCGAACGCCTGCTGCTGGCCATCCGCCTTTGTGATACTCCCCGTACCAGTAGTACTTTTGCGTTTTCGCATCGTACATTATACCCGCGCCATGGGCATCAATCGGATTGCCGGTTGTATCTGCCCATAATGTTCCCGGAGTGAAGGACGTACGTACCGCACTTACGCCAAGCAGATCGGAGACGGAAGAGGCAACGCCATCTACGACCGCGCTGATGGTGTAGAAGTAACCTGTTCCTTGCGTTAATCCGGCGTTGATGTAAGTTGTATCTGTTCCGTTATAGATTTCGGAAAAGGTTCCGGTGGCGCTTGCTGCCCGCTTCACGGAATAAGTAACCGTTGTCCCCGGTACCGCGTCCCAGGTCAACGTGACGGAGGAATCCGTTACAGCCGCTGCCTTAAAGTTGGCCGGAGCATCAAAGGAATACGTAGTGGCCTGCGCAGAAGCCATCTCCGATTCACCAAATGCGTTGTAAGCTGAAATATGATACTTATATTCCGTATTCGCTGTCAGTCCTGTAGCCTGGAAGCTTAAAGAAGTACCGTCATAAATCTCGTCAAATGTTTCGCCGCCATTCGAAGACTGGTACACTTTATAGCCGGCTGCCTTTGCAACCGCCGCCCAGCTCAGATTGATTTTCGACGAATTAACAGCACCGGCCGTCGGACTGGCTGGCGCTGCCGGGGCTGCGCCTTCAGTCTTCGCGTTCATTTCCGGGGACCATTGGGATTCGGTAAGCCCGCCATATAAGTAAGCCATTTTATAATAATAAGCGGTATCCGAGCTAAGACTGCTGTCCGAGTAGCTGTTCGTGGTACTGTTCCCGACATAGGCATAACCGCTGCCTGATGTCGTGGAACGGTAAATATTATAGCTGCTAGCACCCTCTACTGCATCCCAGGTCAGAGATACGGAAGAGCTTGTTGTTGCATCCGATTGGATAACGGTCTGGTTGCCAGCCGGTACATCTGTGACTAGTACGTCATCCACCTGAACCGACTGCCATTTGTTGCGGATGCCGATTTTACCGTTTGTATAAGTGGTGTCCACTGCATCAAATACCAGCTTATCCATTCCGTTTTCCACGATATAACCTTTAATGGAGCTGCCAATAAGCACCAGCTTCAGCGTATACCAGGTGTTTTTGCTTAGAGGATAAGTAACGGATTTGATCTGTGTATCCGCCCCGTTAATTCGTTTGGATAATACGAGTCCGGTGGAGGACTGCATCTGGAAATAGTAAAAGTTTTTATAGTCTTGGACCCGAGCCAGAATTCCGGGATAAGCTCCGCCTGCGCCTGTATAGATGCGCATAGTAACGGTGGAATCGGTCCAATTATCTCCTGTCGTAATAATGCCTTCGCCGGCATCGGTCTGGCTGAGCACTTTATTGCTGGCATCAGCCGGATCCGCTCCGACGGTCCATGTGCCGGAGGCGACTGTCCATTCCGGTTCAGTCGTTAAATCTCCGTCTGTAAAACTGTCCTCTAAATCAATCTCTGAAGCTGCCGAAACCTTGGGGATCGGCGTAAAGTTGAATAATGAGACACCTAATGATAGCAGCAGAAGCCAAGCGATTGGTTTTTTCCGCACTCTCTGTTCGCTCCTTTTAATAAAATAGAATACGATCAAACGCGGGAAGCAATGGGAATACCGGTTAATCACGCCCCTTTTCGTAACCGGTTTCATGAAACCGGTTTCATGTAATGCCTAAAAAGATGAAATCCAGCATGACTTCTTTAGGCTTTACAAGAAGAAAGCGGTTTCATGAGACCAATTGTACTGCTTTCTCCATCAATTGGCAACCAACTTTCTTCTTATAAATTTAATTCTGCCTTCGATTTTTTTGTCGGTTTCTGCTGGATTTCATCGTCTGCAGGCTCTAACGCAAATAGAGAAGAAGAGGCTGCAGCTTTAGCGCCTTTAATTCCTCGTACACCAATCTCGCGATTTCAATGCCGCCAAGCTGCTGGAAATGCGTATTATCCTCTGCTCCATCCGGGAAATTCATGAATTCTCCCGGGGCAAGCCACATGAACAGGTCCTTCGTTGCTTCAGGTCCCCATGCCTCGAACAAAGCCATGCTGGACTTTGCCAGATCAATTAATGCAACTTCTTCTTCAGCAGCAAGCTCTCTTACTGCCGTCAAATAATCGCCGTGTGTATCGCGGAGAGTTCCGTCTTCTTCGAAAAATCGGCGTTGTACGGAGGTGACCAGAATGGGAATGGCCTTCCGTTCCCTTGCCCCGTCAATATATTTCTTCAGAGTTTGCTTGTACGTGGTAAAAGGCTCCGTATACCGCTCTTCATCATGCTTCTGATCATTATGGCCGAACTGAATAAGCAAGTAATCGTACGGCTTGATGCGGCTCCAGATTTGATCCAGAACCCCTTCACTGATAAAGCTCTTGGAGCTGCGGCCCGATAAAGCATAGTTCGCAACAGCCGCATCCTGTTTCACGAACATCGGCAGCATCTGCCCCCAGCCCGCATACGGATAGCCGTCTTCCGGCTGATCCGTTACGGTCGAATCCCCAACCAGAAAGATCGTGCAGGCTTGAGATGCCGGCTCAATCTCCATCGCATTTATGCGAGGTGCCAGTCCGGAGAAGGAGAGCTTGAGCTGACCGCCAATCACCCATACCGAGAAGCTGATCCGGGAGAAGCTGCCTGGCGTTGTCCGCTGCTTATGCACCATCAGCCGGCCTTGTCCGGCCTTGATCGTCGTTTCCGTTGGGGCAATCTCGTCGCCGAGCAGCACAGAGACGCGATAAGTGCCATCCTCCACGTCCAGCAGAAAAGCGGTGTCGAGCGGGATACAGAAATCTCTGCGCAATGCGCTTGGTTCGCCACGATCCTTCGCATTCACTTTTTCGGTTCGGGTAAAGCCGTAGCCCGTAAAAGAATCATATACCGTTTGCGGCGTAATCTTCGTATACCCGTCAGCCGGGGCGCCTGTGCCAAAATCAAATCGATAAGTCATTTTCGTTTCTAGCTCCTCTCCTATAGTTCTCCGCCTGGATATAACGTCGAGCTCGACAGCCGTTTGGGCTGCGGAAGCGGTGAATCGGACATGCACTCACTCAGAATAACCGGCTTGCTGGCATAAATTGCTGCCGAATCGCTGTTGTAAATAATGACCTGTTCTTCCCCGCTGCCCCATAAATCCGCATGGACGGCATAACCCTCCGACGGAAACTCGACTATCGCATTCCTAGCGCCGTCATATAAGGTCGGGAATACCCCGCCTCCTCGGCGATAAGCAAGTATATAATCGGGAGAATTCTCCGTCCAGCCGCGCAGGGGTTCAATAATCGTAAGCCAGCCCGGAGTCTTGCGGTCTTCTTTCCACAGCTCTTGTCCCTCGCTGTCCAGCAGGAATAAAGCATCCTTGCCGGTCTGGCCTTTGCCGTCATCTTCCCGGACGAGCCGGTCTAGTCCGGCAATCTGCAGGCCTGGAAGCTCGGGACAGAAGCGGCCCAGCGCAATATGCTGCGACTCGACTGAACCGGCATATCGCCACAACTCCTTGCCTTGCCGGTCATACATCACCGTAACGCTTCCTCCGATAACAAGCTCCGGTTCACCGTCTCCGTTCACATCGCCAACCCAGATGCAGTCCGCATGATCGTCCAGATCATGGCAGCTCCATAAGAGCCGGCCGTCATGATCAAGCAGATCATACCCGGCCATCACCTCGTCCCGGCCGTCTCCGTCCAGATCAAATACCCAAGGGAAGTGGCCTGGATTCCCCTCATGCTTCCATAACAGCTTGAAATCCCGGTCCAGCGCCCATAGGCGGCGATACCTGTCCTTCAGAATAATATCGCCTGGATATGGACCGCCAGTCAGGTTGGCCACAATGATACAGTCATGAGCATGCGGATCAGGCAGCTCGTGGGAAGATCTGATCGAGCCGTCATGACCGTTAAGGATATGCAATTGGTTATCCATAACGCACAACACTTCCAGCCGGCCATCTCCATCGATATCCGCAATCTGGGCCGGATAATCCGAGCCATGGCTGCCCGCTCCAGAGTCCGGCGTGCCGGTCTGCCACAGCAGATTGCCTTCCAGATCATAAGCAGTCAGACATTGCACCTGATGCGGGATATAACGGACATCCTGACGGTTATCCGGCTGAACAAGCAGAATCTCCATCCGGCCGTCCCCGTTCAAGTCCCCCAACAGCATTTTACAGCGCGGCCCGGCTGCCTTGATATCTACTTTCCCTATCAAAAACGGTTCTTTGGTTGATATAACACTCATGCTTATCCCTCCTAAAAAGAAACATTAGCTTTCTACGCCCCGCTTAGAAACGAATCTGCTCTCCGCCCTTCACTTCCACCGTCTCGCCTTCAACGTTCAGCCATACGCTGATCGCAGTCGGGTTATAAACAAAGCTGAGATCCGCCGCAAACTTCAGTCCCTCGAAAGCTTTGGTATATTGAGCAAGCTCCATATTCGTGCAGTACCAGATCGAAGGATTCCCTCCTATGTACTGCCCGAACTGTTCCATCAGTTCCCAATTGTTATCCGCGTCAAATTCATAGCTGTGCCCCCACACATACATCAGATACAAATACTGCGTCTTGTGAAGACCAACAAATTCCTCCGCATGCTTCATCAGATCCCGGTTATGATGGCAGGTCGGCTGCCACTCCAGCCAATCATCCGGCATGCCGTAATGTCCCGTGCTTGGGACAACGCGGGCATATTCGATGCCAAGACCAGGTAACAGATTTTTTATCCGTTCGTTATATGAACCATTCGGGTAAGACATTCCCCGTACGGGATAACCAACGATACTCTCCAGTTTACGACGGTCCTCTATGACCTCGTATACGATCTGCTCGTTGGGACAGCGGGCTATAGTCGGATGGGTGAGCGTATGGGCCGACACTTCGTGGCCTTGGTACAAGGTCTTAACTTCATCTGCCCCGACCCTATCGACCGTCCCTAGCAGTCCCGAATTCAGATGGAAGGTCCCCTTCAGTCCATGCCGGTTAAAAATATCAATCAGCCGCCGATCGGCAAACCTGCCGTCATCATAGCTAAGTGTTAACGCCTTGTGCCGCCCTTCGGGGAAGCACATCAATACTCTCGCCATTTTGTCATCTCCTGACTGTCGTCCAGGCAGCCCCTTAAGGGGTATACACCTGTAAATTTCCATACTCCGCTATAAGCGGAGCCATTTGCCGGAAGCCCAGTTTTCCTTTTCCGAGATATGGACCCCAAGTGGAACCGTCATCTTTCCAGCTAAATAACAAAAGATCATTAACGGCAAATTGCACGTACGGCCCGTGCTTCAGCAGCTGCATCCGGTACGGCCCGGCTGCATCATCCACAGACGGAATCGGGTCCGCCCCTTGGGCAACAAGGTGGAAGCCGTGGCTTTTTCGCAGATTGCACGTATGAAACTGCCGTTCCTCCTGGTAACGACGCCGGAAATAAGACACATGAAACGCGTTTATGTCGCCATGATGGTACTGGTTATAAATCCCGCTGCGGCTGGCAAGGCCCGGATTAAACAAATCCTGTCCTTCCATTCCTGCCGCGCAAAAGAACAGAATCGCAAGCCCCGGCTCCCGAATCGGCCAGAACTCCCAGGTTATTGCGAGATCCGCCGGAAACTGCTCCGGGCACCAGAACACCAGATTGGCGGCTTGCCCGTCGGACGGATCCCGGGTGCTCTCCAGACGCATTCGCCCCATCGGGAAGGAGACCGCAGCGTCTCCCTCCATGCAAAAGCCCGATACCTCGCCAGGGGTGCTGAGCGGGTTGTTATAAATCATTCTCCATCCGGCTGGAATCAATCTGCTTTCACTCTTCATTAGGTCAACTCCTGCAGCTTTATCTCCTGTAGCTTTGGCAAATGATCCGCGATCAGCTCCAGGGCAATAATCGTATTCAGCGACCACTGGGCGGCTTCATTAGTGTTCATCCAATCAATTTCATTTAACTGACCAACATGCGTAACGGAAGAAGCCTCCTTCTGCAGATCAACAACGGCAAACGGATTGCCAAGCAGAATGTCCCAGCACTTCAGGGCTGTTTCTTCATCCTTCTTGTAATAAGCACCGTAAGCAACAATGGCCGCGCTAAGCACCGGATGCTCGAAGCGTTTAGTACTGATCTGCCCGTTGGTGAGCTTATCCTTCTCTTCCTGCGACTTGTTATAATACACGCCAAACTCCGCCAGCATCTCTTCCCAATCCGGATCCTTCAGCATGCCGGCAAGCTCGAACCATACCTGCGGACCGCCCATGCATATGGCAAGATGGCGTCCCCAGTTGTCATCGCCCATCGGCGTTAATACGCCTGTCTTCGGATCGTAACCATAGGTGGGACCGGAGATCAGACCATAATTAGCTCCTTTAATGCAATCCATTCCGACCAATATTTTGTCCCGGTAAGCCTTGTCCTCGTAACGTTCCCACTGCGTCATCCAATTGGAGCTGAAGGCCGCCCAGTCCGGACCAACCCGGATATGGGTTGGATGCTCGTCTTTCGGGAAGTAAGCCCGCATTGGATCGAGGTTAACTGTCGTAAAGTCCGAATCCTTCATTTCGTCCATCATATCGCCAATCCGCTCATCGGCCGTCAAATAATAGAAATATCGATGCAATCCGGCCATGCCGATTCGTGCTTCCTTGCAGCCGCAGCCCCAGTGAACGACATTATGGCGGGAACCAAGTCCGGCATATTCACCGAAATGGTACACATCCACCTCGCTTGTATGTCTGGTCATCGCTTCGGCCATCCGGAATATATCCTCCCGTCCCGAACGCAGGAACATGATCCACAGCCACATATTCGGCGCGAGTTCCGTGTTCTGCCAGGCACAGCCGCCAAGATCATAATTCCACACATGCCGGACCGGATCATAGCTGTGCATGAAGTCGCCGTAATCCCACAGTCCATACCATTTGCGCTGCTCCACTTCCTCCTGATAGAACGCAATAATGCCATCCAGCCGCTCCTCAAGCCGCCTCGTTGCTTCCGTCGAATGATCCGGCAGGCTCCAGATGCCAAATGCACCTGCCTCATGATAATAATCCGGCTCGCATACGAGCATGGACGGGTTGTCCGTTTCCTGCCTCATTTGTTCCAGCATCTCCAGACCCGGTGTCTCCTCCGTGCACCATAGCATCAGCTCATTTGTGTTCGCGACACCGTATGGTGTGGCGCGAAGCTCCTCCACCCCCTCATAGGACGACTCCACATGAGTCTTTGTATCATAATGCCTCATGTCCATCGGTTCGCCATCCGGGGACCATAGCCATACGGTTAGGGAAGCCTCGGCTTGCGAAGCACCGTGTACCTCAAAGCCCGACGGATGCTTCCTCCAGAAATGCCGCAGCCCGCAGGCAAGTCCGCCGCCTTCTCCGCCTGCAAAGGCAAGTCCTCCGGCACGATGACCGTCCGTCACCTTCACCCAGCTGCAGCCTTCACTCGTTCTTTTCCAGATCCGGTAATGCTCCGACGACTGCTGCATGATCTTGAAGCTGTCCCATGTGGCAGAGTCATCAAGCAGGCCAAGGAAATACGCATCCTCTGAGGCCTCAAAGCTAACTTTGCGGCCCGTTGTCTGCTGCTCGAACAGCTGCCGGTATTTCCCCTTCGTCCTCCGGGTATGAAGGGTTTTGGGAGATTCCGCGAATAATCCGTTGTCCCCGGAAAAACGGATGTGCCGGTTATAATGCTCACCGCGCATCGGTACAGAGAAGCGGATACCCAATCCCTTGATGAAATCCTCATTCGGATTGCCGTCATAAAAGAACGTATGTACAATCCGAATCGTTTCGAGACCGGCATACACATAGAGGCGCATGGAGAAAGGCAGCCATTCGCGCGCTCCGCCTGCCGCGCGATGTCTGCCGTCAATCTTGACCACCGCCCGGATTGGCCCATCCTGTTCAACCGTTAACCGGTGCACCCGGCTTTCGAACGGTTCCTGACGGATTGTCCTTACGCCGGATGCCTCGCTGCTGCTCTCCTTCAAGCAGACCAACTCACCACCGCTGCACACCTCTACGCCATTGCGAGTAATACTTCGCAGCCATTGACGGCCTTGCTTTCCAAGCGTACACACCATGACGCCCGTATCCAGCTCAACCGTGTCATCAGTCTCTGATACTGTAACCATCGACTGCAGGGGAGCCGCTTCGCCTTTCGTCAGGGTATAAGCAACCGCCCCGCCGCATGCCTCAGCCGCTGCGTGAGCGGACCATTTCACACTTCCGTCCGGCCAATAAGCCGTCGCCCAATGCTGCATCGGTACAGGCTCACCCAAGTTCGTAGTCAGACGAAGAGCTTCATTCCGCAGAAGCTCGCCTTCCTTCCAAGGTATACCCCACGTCAAACCAACCGGCATCGAATGCTTCTGCGACAAGCTGTGCAATGGAATCGTTGTGACCAATTGCCTCATCCCCTTTTCCCGTTTGGCCTCATTGTAAAAAAACGATCTTTTGTGCTCAATGAGACATTATTGCGGAAGGGCCGGAACGCGGCTTGCACATTTTTGCGCCGTTTGTACAATCTTGCTTTTACAGATGCTGACTTTGCTCCCTGTAGCTTGTTGGCGTCATCCCTTCCAGCTTTTTGAAGATCCGGTTGAAGTAGCTGTGCTGATAGCCGACCTGCTCGGCAACGTCGTTTATTTTCATTTCCGAATCACGCAGCAGTTCCTTTGCTTTCTCGATACGCAGCTCGGTCAGGTAGTCAATAAAGTTCTTCCCCGTCACTACCTTAAACGACTTACTGAGATAAAACGGGTTTGTCCCAATATGCTCGGCACAGTTATCCAACGAAATATCCTGCCTGTAATTTTGCTGCAGGTAGATCATCGCCCCTTCAATCAGGCGTTTAACCTCAGAGTTGGAACGGCATGACAATTCCTTCTGATACGGCGCCAGCACCTTATCCTTGAACCAGGCAAGCATTCGCCTCGGCTCCCGGATCTGCGAAAGCTGCTCATACAGATTAGCTCCCTTGAACAGCCGGTTCGGATTCACCCCGGACACCATAATGACATGCTGGATATTGCCAAGCAGATGAAGCATTCCCTGCTGTACATCAATTTCCTTGGCGCCAGCACATGTCAGAGCACCTACAAAAGCTCCCAGAAGCTCGCTGGCTTCCTCTTCTTTTCCCGTCCGGAGTGCTTGGATAAGCTCACGTTCCAGGGTAAAAGGATACTGCGGCTCCGCCCACGCTTCGCCATCCAGAACGCCTTGCTCTATGTCCATAATCTGATTGGCATTATCGCAGTTGCGGTAGCTGACCGCCTGCTTTACCCGCTCGAATTCATTCGGAAGATCGGAAATATGAGCGGTCTGGCGGCTGACCGCCAATGTCACCCGCATCCGCAGAATCCGGTTTACCGAGGTCGTTAACTCCTCGCTAAACGCTTCAACCGCCTCCTTGTGTGAACGGCCGTCCGGCACAAGCAGCACAATCCCCGCGGTCAAATCATGAAAGTTCAGAATGTCGCTCTGCTCGAAATGCTTAGATGCCAGCTCCTTCATCATGTTAACGGCCGCGAAGGTGACCAGTCCCTCATCTCCGCTGCGGAACGTTTCATCCATATTGGCGATTCCGTTCAGTTGAACGAACAAGACGGCAAAACGATGGCTTCTTACTTCCCATTTGAACTGCTCCATACGGCGCAGCAAATCCTCTTCCGAATAAGCGTACATATAGCCTTGCAGCAGCTGGTGCAGGAAACTTTCCTTCACGTGCGGAAGCTGCTCCGCCAGCTTGGAGTTCAGCTCAAGACGCTCCTTATGAAGATGCTGGTATTGCTGCTCGATGAGCGTAAACTCGTCATCCTCGCGCGTCCAGTCCGTCCCTCCTCCATGTCCGCCCAGCATAAGCCCAAGCCGTTTCACTGGCGAATAGATTCGGTGCGAAGCGAGCCACGACAGCAAAGCGGCAAGCAGCAAGGCAATAAGGCTTACGGTGATGATAAGTTTGGAGATGAACATAACAGGCGACATAATGCTCGTAATCGGCGATGCCGATACGTACAGCCATTCGTCCGAAATTCTGGACAGGTTGCCGAAGGACACCGTATAGGTCGAGCCCTTCCAATCGAAGAAAAAGGAGCCCTTTTCCTTATCCAATCTATCAATCTTCTCATGAAGCGCCAGCACAAAATCAGAGTTGGAAGCGCTTCCGTTAGCAGAGACAAAAAGCTCCCCCGATTTCTTCTGCAGGAATGCTTCTCCCTCGTAATACGGCGTCATTGTCTGCAGCAGGCTGGCGATCTTCTCCTTGTCGAAACGGAAGACCAGCACGCCATACGGATTTGGACTCCCGCCGGGAATATGATGAATAAGCGTGAGGTCCTTGTCATCCGGATGAGCAGGATCAAAAGCCCATTGCGTCCAGTAGGTCAGGTTTCGGCCATGAATCAGCTTATTGTATATGCTTAAGTCCTGCTGATTTTGCAGCGGCGTATATTCGGGATTAAACAGCACCTTGCTCTCACCGCCAACAAACAGCTCGGCCTTCTTGACCAAAGCATTCGAGCCCTGCATGGCGATCAGCGTCTTTGTAATATCGTCTGTTCTCTTGAAATCACGTACAAAATCCAGTCCGTTCAAGCTGTAGTCAAACTTGTTATCAAATGCCCAGTGGGAAAGCAGAAGCTCCAAATTGCTTAACTGATCATCCATTTGTTCGGATCGTTGTTCAATCTGCTGGTAGTGAAGCTGCAGCAGCTCGCTCTCTACTCGGCCGCCGGCCATCCAGTAGATTAGTGCCCCGATAATGAGGCCGGGAATGCCGGAAACGATGAAAATCATAATTAAGCTTTTTCTAAAAAAGCGTCCTTTGCCGGATCTCATCCGCCAAATCTTCTTTCCATGGAGCATCCTATTCCCCCGTTCTTTTCAGTTATAAATTTGACCTTATTATAAATCCGGAATAATTGGAAGCAGGAATTTCAGACTATTTTGTATAATAATCCGTGAAGTTTCAATAATCATGCCAAAACACCCATCCTCCTGCCGGAGTTTTGATGGGTGTTTTAGCCTGCTTATTCCTTTATTTCGCAGATGCGGCGTAAAGGTCGTTCATCTCTTTGACCAGATCGTCACCGCCGGATTTTTTCCAGGTTTCGAAAGCAGCCAGAAGGCCCGCTTCATCGGTTTGGCCAACGATAAATTTGATGCGCGCATCGTTGATGATGTTGTCGAGCTGCTGGCCTTTTTGCGAATACACGTCCGAGATAAACGGCTCAGCCGGATTTGGAACGATGTACTGCTCGGCTTCCTTCTGAATTTCGGTTGTTTGAAGACGAAGCGGCGTTTGCAGCACGGTCCGTCCGCGGCCTGCCGGAATGAACGGAAGCATCTGATTTAGGCCTTCTACCTCGGATTCAAGCAGCGCAGCATCCTTGCTTGGTACAATCGCTTCTCCATCGAGTGTATAATGCGTGCCTTCAATGCCGTAGCCTGCCATTGTCGTCAGGTCATCGTCGTTCAATTGATCGAGGAACTTCAGCACGCGCTTCAGCTCTTCCTCGGTCTTGACGGTCGTTTTCGGAATGGCTAGCAGGCCGGAGAAGCCAGATGTCGGCAATGCTTTTAACTTGCCGTCCGCACCGGTTACGCCAATCATATTGTCCATGTACTGGGTGTCCGGGTTATCCTTGTTCTCCTTGGCAAGCGCCGCATGAATTTTATCCTCAATCCGGCCAGCCGTGTCCGTAACGTCAACAATAACGCCTGCCTGGCCGTTAACAATCGGGTCTACCCACTTCGCCGAATCAAATACGGCAAAGTCCTGATTGATCAGCTTCTCGTCATACAGCTTCTTCATGAACTTGAGCCCTTCCAAATATTCCGGCGTCTGATGCTCCGGCACAAGCTTGCCGTCTGTAACACCCCATTTGTTTGGCGCGCCGAACCACAGCTTAATGGTATCAAAAGCGCTTGCCCAGCCCCCGGTCCATTTGACCAGGACCATGCCGTACGTATCGTCCTTCCCGTTCTTATCCGGATCCTTCTCCTTGAACGCTTTCAGCATGTTGTAGAAATCGTCAATCGTCTTCGGCTGTTCAAGTCCTGTTGCTTCAAGCCAGTCCTTGCGGTATACGATCCCGTTGCGGCCAAGGGCGCGTCCTCGGTAGATGCCATAGTTCTTGCCATCGATTGAGGAGTTGTTCATAATGACCTCATTCTCCTGGCTTAAGTTCGGATAATCCTTCAGATAAGGCCCAAGTTCCCAGAAAGCGCCGGATCTGACGGCATTCACAAAGCTGGGATCTTTGGAGCCGGGCACGTATATGATTTCAGGCAGCTTGGCAGAAGCAAGCGTGATGTTGAATTTATCTCCATATGAGGCGTTTGGCACCCATTCCAGATGAATGTTCGTATTGGTTTTTTTCTCGATTTCGGTCACGACAGGTCCATCGTCCTTCGGAAAGTTTGTCTTGAAGATCGGCAGCATAATGCTGATATTTAGCGGCTTCTCGTTTGCCTCGGCCGTTGCTGCTGCCGTAGCTTCTGTCGTCGCCGCGGAGGATGCCCCGGGATCCGCGTTCTCTTCCTTATTGCCGCTGCAGCCTGCAATTGCCGTAACTGCCAATGTTCCGAGAGCTGCTGTAGCTACCCATTTTTGCGTCTTTTTGATCATTTTTATTAGCGCCTCCTAAAAAATTTTGCGAAGCAAAATTTCACTTCGTAAGAAACAGCTTAAAAAATTGTGAAACAATTTTTACTTCGTAAGGAACTGCTTAAAAATTTGTGAAACAATGAAGTAATCAATGCTTATATCGCAATCCGCATTATCCCTTGACCGAGCCGATCAAGACCCCTTTAGCAAAATGCTTTTGAAGGAACGGATAGACGAGCAGAATCGGAATGGTGCCAATTACGATAACAGCCATCTTAATCGATTGATCCGGCGGTGCCACGAAATTCGGATCCATCGAATTGATGTCGCCTGCAGCCGTCTGTGACAGCAGCACAATTTGTCTCAGCATAACCTGAAGCGGCCATTTCTGCGGGTCATTAATGTACAAGAGCGCGGAATAGAAATTGTTCCAATGCCCTACCGCATAAAACAAAGTGAAAGTCGCAAGCACCGGCATAGATAACGGAAGCACGATTTTCCACAGCAGCCCAAGCTCCGTACAGCCGTCGATCTTCGCTGCTTCCTCCAGCTCGGCGGGCAGCTCCTGGAAGAAGTTTTTTACAATAATCAGGTTAAACGCGCTTATCGCCCCCGGCAGCATTAAGGCCCAGAAGGTATCCAGCAAATGAAGATCGCGGACGACCAGGTAGGTCGGAATTAGGCCTCCGCCAAACAGCATCGAGAATACGATCAGGTTAAGCACCAAATTACGTCCCATCAGATTGCGCTTGGATAACGCATACGCCATCGTCACCGTAAAGAACAGATTAACTAAGGTGCCAAGAACCGTCACGTACAGAGACACCTTAATGCTTTGCAGGATGGTATCCGTTGAGAAAATAAATTGATAGGCCGCTGTCGTGAACGTCTCCGGGATAAGGAATACGGCTCTCTTCGTCAGTTCCGCATCGGATGCGAACGATCCCGCTATGATGTATATAAAAGGCAGAACGGCGAGCACGCTGATGACGCTCAGCACGATCACATTCGTAATATCAAACGCCGTTCCGGAAATACTTCGGTATTGTTTTGTCATGGGCTACACCTCCTGTAACGCTTAATAGATGCCGGATTGTCCGAACCGCTTGGCCAGCCAGTTCGCCCCGAGCACAAGGATGACGCCAACTACTGCCTTGAACAAGCCTACCGCCGTACTGTAGCTGAATGCCCCTTGCGTAATCCCCATCATGTAGACATAGGTATCAAAGACCTCCGCGGTTTCCCGGTTAAGCGGATTCAGCATGAGGAAGATCTGTTCAAATCCGTTGTCCAGCACATCACCCATCCGCAGTATCAGCAGAATAATAATGGTGCTACGGATCGACGGGAGGGTAATGTGCCACAGCTGCCGCCACCGGTTGGCCCCGTCCGTTATCGCCGCTTCATATTGCTCTACATCCACCCCTGCGAGCGCTGCCAGGAAGATGATTGTGCCAAATCCGGTTTCCTTCCAGATCGTCTGCATAATAATCATCGGCCGGAACCAGTCGGGATTAGCGAGGAAATCGATTTTGGTTCCCGTATATTTGAGCAGCAGCTCATTAATCAGACCACCTTCGGTCGTCAGGAACACGTAGGTCAAGCTTGCAACAATAACAAGCGAGATGAAATGCGGGATGTAGATCAGCGTTTGTACGATTCTTTTGAAGAACGCCAGCCTTAGTTCGTTTAAAAGAAGAGCCAATATAATAGGTGCCGGGAAAAAGAACACCAGATTGTATAAGGAGAGTATTAAAGTGTTTCGCAGCAGCATGTAAAATTCAGGATTCGTGAAGAACACCCGAAAATGCTCTAATCCTACCCAGTCGCTCTTCCAGAAGCCGAGGAAGGGCTGATAGTTTTTGAATGCGAGCATCACGCCCCACATGGGTACGTATTTAAAAATAATGAAGTAAAGCAGGCCTGGAGTTAATAGCAAGTACAGCCACTTGTCTTTCTTTATTCTCCCCAGCACATTGGGTCGCTTTCTTTTTATGGTTGTCTCCTGCATGAGTGGAATCTGGCCGGGAGCAGCCGCCTGCTTCATCTGAGGTCACCTCCAAGTTTTGTTCGTATCGCTTGCCCTTATTATTGAGCCTCCCCGCCTTTCCGCCAATCGGACATTTTTGAGAAAGCCCTTTCAAACCTTTTCGGAAGCGCGAAATCAATATAATCCAAACCCGTCAAAATAGTAGAAACTCCGGTCAAACCGGGCAAAATTGTACGATTGTCCCCCTTGTTCTCAGCGCCTATAGTGAAATTGCATATGATCTCAGATGATAGGGGATGAAGTATGGGAAAGAAGCTGTACCATGGCGCTGCCTGGTATCCGGAGCTGTGGAGTGAGAATGTGCTCGAGGAAGATATTAAGCAGATGAAAGAAGCCGGCATTAATGTGGCGAGGATCGGGGAATTTGCCTGGTCGAGCATGGAGCCTCATGAGGGCAGAATTGATTTGAGCTTTTTTGTCCAAATCATAGAAAGGTTGTACGAGAACGGAATCGACACCGTTATGTGCACGCCGACGGCAACCCCGCCGATCTGGTTCAGCCATGGCCATCCGGAGCGGATGTATGTCGATGCGGAGCTTCGCACGATGGGTCATGGCTCCCGGCAGCATGCATGCACGAATCATCCCTACTTCAGGGAAAAGGCTGCTGTCGTAACGGAGCATATTGCCCGGGCAATCGGAAGTTTGCCTGGTCTGATCGGCTGGCAGCTGGACAATGAGTTTAAAGCCCATGTATCGGAATGTATGTGCAGAACTTGTCTCACGCAGTGGCAGCAATGGCTGGAACAACGGTATACAACGGTAGAGCGGCTGAACGAGGCTTGGGGAACCCAAATCTGGAGCGAATATTACCATCGCTTCGATCAGGTGCCCCAGCCCGGTCCTGCACCGTTCCTTCATAACTCATCCCTGAAGACGATGTACCAGCAGTTCTCGATGGAAAAAATCGCCGAATTCGCCTATGAACAAGCAGCTATTATTCGCCGTTATTCTTCTGCGCCTGTCACCCATAACAGCAGCATGGCTTTCAGCGTAGATAATGAACGGCTGTTCCGCAGCTTGGACTTCGCTTCCTTTGATACGTACGCCACAACCGATCATGTTCCAGCCTTCCTTATTAATAATGATCTGTTCCGCAACTTCAAGCGCGGCAGGGATTATTGGATAATGGAGACAAGTCCGTCCTTCGCCGCATCGCTTACAAGCTATGCGAAGCCTCATCCGTCCGGTTATTTGCGTGCGGAAGCAGCAGCATCCTATGCGCTTGGAGCCGAAGCATTCTGCTACTGGCTGTGGAGACAGCAGCGCGCTGGCTGCGAGCAGCCGCATGGCTCGGTCTTAAGCGCTTGGGGCAAACCTACGGTTGGTTACCCGAGTGTGCTTGAGGTAGAGCAGACGAGGCAGGAGCTGGAGAATGTGATTTTGTCCACCCGTCCGGCTCAGGCGGAGACGGCACTGACTTATTCAGACCGTGCCAAAGCGTTTCTGAAGACGGAGCCGCACCGGAAGGTGAATCACCGAGGACTGATGACCGACTTTTATACGCGTATCTTAAATACCGGTATTCATAGGGATGTGGTGCCGGAAGGTTCCGAGCTGGATGGATATAAGCTGCTATTCACCCCTTTCCTCCCTTATATCACAGCGGAATATATAGACCGGGCAATCGAATTAGTAGAGAAAGGCAGCATCTGGATCGTTGGTCCGCTGACAGGCGGGCGTACGGAGGAGCATACGATTCACACGGATTCTGCCCTTGGCAGCCTGGAGCAGCTCGCCGGCGTAGAAGCCGTCTATACCTTCCCAATGGATGGAAGCGGCACTATCGGGCATGCATTTGGCCATTCGGCTCCACTCTCGCTTTGGAGCAGTGTGTTTATGCTTGAAGGGGCAACAGCGGTTGGAACAATGGAAGGGGGATTAACTCCGGAGTTAGCCTGGATTACCGAGAAGCGGCATGGCAAAGGTAAAATCGTAATGCTTGGCTCAATGCCAGCCGGAGAAGATGGACAGCGATTAATAGAAGCACTCATCACGCATTATGCGGATGAAGCTCGCGTAACGCTGCGTTCCGATGTCACGCCGGGCACAATCTTTGCCCCAAGAAGCGGGGATGGATTTGAGGTCTGGGTCATTGTAAATATGGATGGAAACGGCGGAAGCGTGACCATAACGCAGGCAGCAGTCGACCAGTTTACGAAGGAACCCGATCGATGCAGGCACACGGCTGGAACTTGGCAAATATGAGTATAGAGTTATCCGATTCGCTTAGAAAAAATGTACAGAATCCCACCTAGCAACCGAACTGTGTTCCATTATTCCGATTAAAGCTAATAAGCAGAAGAAGCATCGCCCTCCGGCAAGCGGAAAGCGATGCTTCTTCTCTATTTACGCTTGCGATTAGCGGATGGATGCCGCTTCGATATCGCTGGATGCCCAGTAGCTTGGCGGTACGTCCTTCCAGGACGAGGATCCGCCGCCCGACGGGTTAATGCCCAGCGCCCGGTTGAGCACGACGACCGCTTCGGCGCGGGTCAGCGGGCGATTCGGCCGGAACATATCGTCGGCATAGCCATTGATGTAGCCTGCGCCCTCCGCGGCTTTCACCGCTTGTTCCGCCCAATGGCCGTCCGTATCCGTGAAGCCGGCGCCTGTAACGGAGCCGCCGCCGGCCAGCCGTACGGCAAGCGCCGCCATCTCTGCTCGCGTAATCGCCTTCTCCGGACGGAACGTGCCATCGGCGTAGCCGTTCATTATGCCATCCGCCGTAGCCTTGTCGATCGCGTCCGCTGCCCAGTAACCCGGCTTGACGTCGCTATAAGCGCTGCTCTTCGTTTCTTCCGTGCCGCCTTGTACAAGGCGCGACAAAATCGTCGCCATCTCAGCGCGGGTAATTGCCTTCTCCGGTTTAAACAGGCCTCCATCGAAGCCATTCATGTATGCGGCGGGCACCGTACCGGACGATTCACTCGACTGCACGAGCGAGAATGTGCTGAACTTCGAGGTCGTGAATTGGATGCCTTTGCCGCTGCCGTCGATATTAACCGCGACGCCGCGCTTGTATTCCACCGTGCCATCGCTGTGCTCGATATAGACGCCGATGCTCGCGAGCGATTCGGCGCTCCAGTCTCCCGCCGGAAGCGGCAGTACAACCGTTGTCTCTCCTTTCGGCAGGTTCGTGTCGATGACCGCCGGATAGCCGATCAGCGTCAACCCGCTGTCTTTGACAGCTGCGGATACGATCGTCGAGAGGTTGGCGCGGCGTTCGAGCTGCGCCTTCTGCTGTGCCGAGTTAACCGGCGCAATGGTAAAGCGGACTTCCGTGTCGATACTTCTCAGCACGGCATTCGGTACGTGAATCTTTGCGCCAGACACGTCGATGTCCAGATCGAGTCCGCTGGCCGCGAGCTGCTTGACCGCCTCCGCGTCCAGCGTTACTCCTGCCTCTGCTGCCTCGTCCTTCGCATCCGGCACTACTAGCTTCAAGCTGCTTGCTCCCGATGCCTTGCGTGCGTCAATCAATGCCTTCGCTTCCTTGCCGGCCAGCTTCAGTTCATCCCGCACCGTGCCGTTCGGCTGCGTCGTGCGAACGATCTTCGGCGCCGCAGGTTCGACCGGCGGAGCGACAACGCCTCCTCCTCCTGACACTGGCGGCACGCTTGCCTCCAGGGCGGTAAACCTAAGTGCGTCGACAAGCATCAGCTCTCCCGATTTTTTGACGACGCGGATTGTATGAGTGCCCGCGGCAAGTCCCGAGACGCTGTACAGACTTGCTTGCGAATCGCGGCTAACGGCGTTGGCGTTGACCGTCGCCTTCAGCTCGCCGTCCATATAGACTTCCATCTCGCCCTGTTTCGGCCCTACCGGCGACAACAGCTCAATGCCGGTGCCCTTGAACGTGTACGAAAAGGCTGCTCCGTCTTCCGCGGAAGCATGCGCGTCGTCGCCGTAGTCGCCCCTGAAGCGGAGCGTCAGCTTCGTCGTGCCCACCGGCTGCGCGGCGAGGTACGCCTGTTTGATCGTCAAAACATGGCCCTCGAGCGTGTAGTCGGTGCCGCGAACAAGTGCCGTTGCGCCGTTATAGACCCCGTTCAGACTGTCGGGGCTTGCAAGCAGATTGACGCTTACATCCGCCGGCGCGCTCTTCACGAAGTCCGTTGAGGAGACGTCGATCAGATCGGGTTGTTGCACCCGCAGCGCGTCGAGCAGCATGAATTTCCCCGACTTCTTCACGGCCTTTATCGTATGAAAGCTGTTTGACAAACCGCGCACCGTATACACCGTCCGCTGCGGCGCGTTGTGCGCGCCCGCTTCATACGTGCTGACCGTGCCCTGGCTGACCCCATCGATGAAGATTTCGACGTCGCCTTGACCCTCATCAACCTCGGTAATGTAGTCGATCCCCGTACCCTGGAACGTATACGTGAAGAAGGCGTCGTTGTTTTCCGCCCATTGCACGTCGTCCTTGTAGTCGCCGAGCCCACGGCCGCTGCTGCGGTTCCAGCTGCCCGTATAACGAATGCTTGGATCGTCGTTATTCACGAAGACGTAGCGGCCTGGCGAGGCCGAGTTGGCTATCGAGATGGCAAGGGTCCTCGGGCCGCTCTTCGAAAACTCAAAAGACAAGCTTGCGTCCCCGACCGGCAGAGATGCCAGATACGATTTTGCTATGCGGACAACGTTGCCTTCTAACGTATAGTCCGTGTCTTCGGTCAATGCACCAGCGCCGCTCGTAATGCCGGTCAACTCGTTGGCGTCCCCGAGCGTCAGCGTAACTTCAAGATCCGCCTGCGCGCCCGGACGCTTGTCGAAGGAAGCCGACACCGGACTGATCGACGTGCCGCTTACCGCCACGGACAACGTCTCTTCGTCTCCTCCCGCGAACCGGAAGCTAAGCGCCGTCGATTGACCGGACGGCTGCTGCGCCAGGTAGGACGATTTAATCGTCACGACCCCGTCGGTCACCGCGTAGTCATTGCCTTGCTGCAGCGCCGCGGCGCCGTTACTGACGCCGGTCAAGGAGTTCGTGCCAAACGGCAATGGAACCGTAATGTCGGCTGGCGCGTCCTTGTTGAAGCTTGCCGCCGAAGGTGTGCCCAGCAGCGTTGCCGCCGTGACCTTCAGCGCGTCGAATAGGAAATAATATTGACCGCTGCCGTTGCGCACCGCCCTCAGCGTATGCGAACCCTGCGGCAAGTCCGTCTTGCTGAATACAGAGTGCTGTCCGACCTGCTCGCTGCCATAGGAATCGACAGTAGATTGGAATTCATTGTCGATATAGATATCGATCTTGCCGCTGCTCGTGCTTTGCTCGGACAGAAGCTCGATTCCGGTGCCCTGGAACGTGTACGTAAACTCCGGCTCCGATCCATCCGGCTCGCCATAGTGGACGTCACCCATGTAATCGCCGAATGACCGGCCGCTGCTGTGGCCCCACTTATTGACGTACGTAATTGCGGGATCATCATCGTTAATCGTCACCGTATAGGAAGCAGGCGTATCGCCTTCCGAACCCGATGAGTCACCCGAATCGCCCCCGGCACCCTCGCTGGAGTCCCCGCCTTTACCGCCGCCTGAACCCGAAGATTCAGTGATGACGACGGACAAGTCCTGCGCGTCGCGCACAAGCTCGTTGCCGCCGTTGCGGTTCCATTCACCCGTATATTTCATGCCCGTGTCGTCGTCGTTGACGATCGAGGTACCGCTCTTAGCCGTCACCTTGAACAAGCGCGAGGCGTGAGGCTCGAGAAATAAGGGATCAATGCCGGTCGCCGAGCTGCCCATTTCCTGATGGCTCCACAGGTCGCGGATCGATCCGGTGCCGCTGAAGCCGATATCGCTCCATTTGACGCCGACCCGAGCGCCTTTGCTGCCGAGATTGAACAGCGCCACCGTATACGTGCCATCGCCGTTGTTGGCGTACCACGCTTGCTGATCGGTCTCCATCGATACCGGATGGATCGGCTTGCCCGCCTGATTGACGGCGATTACCTCGTCGTTCGTCAGAAGCGACAAGCCGTAATCATCCAGATTGGTCAAGTCGTCCCCGGTATAAAATTGCGCCGCCGAAGCCGCCCACAGCGTAGCCGCTGTCTGCCGCTCGTCCTTCGTCAAGCCCGAAGTCTCGCCGTTGCCGACGTTCAGAGAATCGAAGTCGTTCCAGCCGCCCGGTCCTGCGTCGCGCCACCAGAGCGCCGCGCCCGGAAACAGCCTTGCGATATTAGCCCATTGGGTCATGCCGATATTAGGGTCGTATGACTCGACGTCCCAATCGATGCGCCAGCCATTCGCGTATTGTTTCCAATAGTCGACGTAGTTGTGATCAAGCGCCCAGCTCAGCTCCAGCCAGATGCCGTGTCTGCTGAGCGCCTCGGACCACGCCTTAACGTCTCCGCGCGCGTCGATGCTCTCGTCGTTATGGCCGGAGCCCGGCGTCACGCTGTCGAACTTGACGAAGTCGACGCCCCACGACGCGATCAGATCGGCGATCGAATCGATGTACTTTTGCGCGCAAGGGTTATCGAAATCGATTTTGTAGCCGAGATTCCAATAGTCGCCGTATTTGTAAGGCTTCACGACAATGTCGCCGATCGTGCAGCCCGGCGCTCCGTAGATCGGCAGGTCGCGTTCGACCGCGTCCGGGGATACGCCCGGGATCAAATAAATGCCGAGCTTCTGCCCATTCGCGTGCACATAGTCGACGAGGTTCTCGAAGCCGTTCGGATACTTTTCCGTGCTTGGAATCGGCCTTCCGTATTCGTCCATGCTGCCGTTCCAGCCCGCGTCGATGTTAATGTATTCGTAACCGTGCGCCTGGAACTTGTCGTGCATGGTATCCGACATCAGTTTGATCTTCTCTTCCGATATCCAGTTGCCCGACGGGCCGTCGTACACCTGCATGCTGTAACTGCTCCAGCCCATGTAAGGCTTCTGCGCCAAGCCGTTGTCGGCCGCCTCCGCGACGTTCGTCCGCGGAGGAATGAAGCCGATCTGCGCCATGACGACGATTACCAGCAACATACCCAGCCACGTCCTGCGCTGGCGTTTTGCGTTAACGCTCAATCTTCGCATCCCCTTTAACCGAGTTATTCGGCAGCGCTGCCCCGCCCGCTATGTAAGCGCGTTTGCGAATGCGGACCACACTATGAAAACGCTTACCGTACATCCGATTGTAGCGATCGTCAGATCCGGAAGGTAGGTACATCTCGGTCGTTTAGCGTACCGATTTCCCGATTTCGGGGGTACAAAACGACCTCGGATGGACAATTTTTCCGGTATGCCGAACGAGCGGACGGAAAGTATGCAAATAAACAACCAAAAAATCACCAGCCGCCTGTCGGATAACAGGCTGGGCTGGCGATAGTTTCAATTCTCTTATCGATTTACTAATTCCGCGACCTGAGCCGGGCTAAGTGCGCCTTCATACACCTGCAGCTCATCTAGCTGACCCTTGAATGGAGCATCCCGCCAGTTGACGCCAAGGCTGAACACCGAGTCGGTTCCGGTGAAAATATCCGGGAAGTTCGAGCCGCTGAATTTCTGTTCTCCGTTGACGTATACGGTCAGCGTACCGTTGTCTACGGAATAAGCCAGATGCGTCCACTCACTGGTCTGTACATTCCCCTCTCCGAATGAAAATCGTATCATCACATCACCCTTTAACCGAGCCGATCATAACCCCTTTCTCGAAATATTTTTGCAGGAACGGATACAGCATCAGAATAGGCAGAGACGATACGATAATGACGCCGTATTTGATCTGGTCGGCATAACGCTGCGCATAACCGCCGGAAGCCGCGCCGCCGCCTGTACCCGCTCCGTTCTGAAATACCTGGTTGGACAGCAGAATATCCCGAAGGACAATTTGCAGCGGCTGCAGATTGTTGTCCCGGATATAGATCAGACCCGTGAAGAAATCATTCCAATGTCCGACCAGGTAATACAATCCGATTACGGAGATCAAAGCTTTGGACAGCGGCAAAGCCACCTTGGCGAAATACATGAAATGCGAGCAGCCGTCCATGACAGCCGCCTCGTACAGCTCACCAGGCAGCGCCGTCTCGAAGAATGTGCGCGCAATAATCAAATAGAAGATATTAACGCAAAACGGCAGTATAAACACCCAGAATGTATTGGTAATATGGAGATCCTTCATCAGCAGGTAGGTTGGAATAAGCCCGCCGTTAAAGAACATGGTGATGACAAACAGGAACATGATCGGCCGTCTTGCCTTAAACTCCTTGCGCGACAGCACGTAAGCCGCCGGCATCGTAAACAGCATGTTTATCAGTGTTCCAAACAACGTGTAAAACAGCGTATTCCGGTATCCCGTCCAGACGCGGCTGTCCTGAAAGATCTCTTTGTAACCGAACAGGCTGGTGCCTTTCGGAAACAGCAGCACCTTGCCCGTTGACACCAGCGTTGAATCACTGAATGAAGCGATGACGATAAAATAGAGCGGATATAAAATGATGATGAAAATGACCGCGCATAAGGTGAAGAGCACAATATTAAAGGCCAGCTCTTTCCCTCCGAGTCCTTTAATTGCCATAACGACCCTTCTTTCCTTTATTAATACAGGCTTGTATTAGACATTTTCTTGGATGCAGCGTTCATGGCAAACAGGAATACAAAATTGATGAGTGTATTAAAGAGTCCTATTGCGGATGCATAGCTGAACTGGTTGGAAATAATCCCGATTTTGTAAACATAGGTGGCAATAACCTCGGAGACGGGCAGATTAAGCGAGTTCTGCATCAGGAAAATTTTCTCGAAGCCGGTACTCAAGATATTGCCCATACTGAGGATAAACAGAATGATAATCGTAGGAACAAGCGCAGGCAGATCCACGTACCGGATCATCTTCAGCCTGCTCGCCCCGTCGATCTTGGCCGAATCGTACAGCTGCGGATCAACGGTGGACAGCGCCGCCAAATAGATGATGCTGTTCCAGCCGCAATGCTGCCAAATATCCGACAGGACATAGACCGGAATAAAGGTATTGGTAGAGGCAATAAGGTTGATATGTCCTAGCCCAAGTCCCTTCATCATATAGCCGATAACGCCGGTCTCCGGTGACATCAGCACGTTCATCATGCCTACAAGGACGATAATGGATATAAAATGAGGCAGATAAACGGTCGTCTGCATCAGGTTTTTCATTCGCTTGCGGCGGATCTGGTTCAGAATTAAAGCCAGAATAATGGGCGCCGGAAAGCCCACGATAATGGTCGCCAAGCTGATCAGGAACGTGTTGCGCATCAGATCGGTGAACAGATAGCTGTCAATAAACTGCCTGAAATAGTCGAGACCACGCCAATCCCCGCCCGTCAGGCCTTTCGTGAAATCAAAATCCCGGAACGAAAGCTGGATGCCGTACATCGGTATATAGTTAAAGATCAGAACCGCGGCAATCGCGGGTGCTATCATGATCCACAACTGATAATCCCGCTTGAATGCCCGTACTCCTCCTCGTAAGCGCATCGGCCGTTAACCTCCTTTGCCTGGCAGAGCCGTCATGCCGCGTAAATGCGGCATGACGGCTTCCTGCAGGACGTTATTGCTTTTTGTATTCGTCGTAATACTTCTGCATAATTTCAAGATTTTGCTTCAGGCCAGCCTTCTCGCTTTCCTTCACATAGCTGTCCCACTCGCCTTCAATGCCGCCTTTCGTAACCCATTTGGCAAAGTTCGTATTCGCCAGATTCATCACGTTTGTATTGTTAAGTCCCATCGTGCTGTTATCGGCACTCGAATATTTCAGGAAGCTTGGGAATACATCGTTATCGACGTCGATCGTAATCGCATCAATTGGCTTCGATTGCTCCAGCACCTCTTGCATGTCTTTGCCGAGAGTGAGCTGCAGCGAATCCGGAATATAGAAGGCTCCGTTATCCGCCATGGACGAAGTCCATTTCCATGTACCCGGATCCATCTTCGAATCCGCGGGAGGCAATACGCTATAGCTGCCGTCTCCGTTGTCCTTGATGTTAGGTCCAAGAGAACCAAACAGGACCTGCATGCCCATATCAGGCGCATACAGTTCATTGATGAAACGCATAACCGCATCTTTGTTTTTCGATTTGGCGGACATGACGATCTGATTAACCCCGTAGTTCAAGGAATTGTAATCATAGCTCCACGAAACGGTGCTGTCCGCAGTCGCCTTCAGAGGCGACATCGAAGTATACTGCGGAGCAAGCTGCTCGCCGAACCGGTCGGAAGCGACCCAGCCCATCGTAAAGCCAACCTTCGCCGTATCCCCTTCCCCGCGGGCAACCGACTGGTATTTCGTATAATCATGCGTGAAAACTTCCGGATTAATCAGGCCGGCCTTATAAAGCTTGTTCAGGAATACAACCAGCGATTTGTATCGCTCGTCAACCAGATAGTTCTTCACGACACCGTCTTCTACAAAATAACCTTGCGGGCTGCCGTCCGTCAGCGTCATGCCGGTTCCGCTCATTAGATAGGCCGCATTAAAGTAGCCCCCGATTCCGCCCGGCCAGTCCATTGGAATCTCGTCGTTTGGATCTCCGTTGCCGTTAGCATCTTTTTCCTTGAACGCGACAAGCACATCGTACAGCTCATCCCATGTCGTTGGCATGCTGAGTCCCAGATTATCCAGCCATGTCTGATTAATGTACTGGCGGGTTGCGGTAGACGGCCAATAACGCTGGTATTTCGGCAGGCCGTAAATTTTGCCGTCCGGCTGCTCGGCGATCTTCTTGGTCTCCGGCTTAGCGTCAAACATGGCCACAACGTTTGGCGCCTGATCCAGCATGCCGGACAGATCCTGGAACAGTCCCTGGAACTGCGCCATGTCGGCGTCCGTAATGACGTTAGGACCAATAAAGAGATCCGGCACATCTCCGCTTGCCAGCATCGTACCTTTCTTCTGATCCCAATCGGCCGTAATCTCCTGCCATTCGATCTCAACGCCAGCCTTCTCTTCAACCTGCTGCAGCCATTCCATGTCTTTGAGAGGTTTTGTCAGGGGATGCTTTGTCATAATAGCTGTAAGCTTTACTTTCTTTCCGCTGCCGCTGCCCGCAGAGCTGTCTGCCGTTGGACTGCCTTCCGCATTGCTGTTGCCATTGTTCCCGCCCGAGTTGCTGCAGGCAGAGATGATGGTTGTTGCAGCAAGCATGACGGTGATGAAGCTGACTACTTTTTTCCGCATGAAATTGCCCCCTCATTTCAATTGATTAGTTAGCAGCCGCATCTCTCTGATGTGCTGCACCGGGACGACTTTCGTCCGGTACATCCACACTAATCGGTTCTGCATCATGCCGTATACGGACAGTATTCGAAAGGTTGACATTTTTTGAAAGCGTTTAACTAAATCCTTTGAAAACGCTTTAATTTTTCTCTATTCAATTATTGTGTATGTTCAAGAAATGGGTCTTGCTATGCGTAAACGACTGCTCCGTGTCTGGTGGAGCAGTCGTTTATCGCACGGGAACGACTGCTCCGTGTTTGGTGGAGCCGTCGTTTATCGCATCAAAAACAAAGCCTGCCGATCAAATTCGGCAGGCTTTCTGCGATGCAGCAGCTGCATGTCAGGAGATGAGCTTATGGGTCTCTCTGTATTGCCCCGGCGTCGTGCCGACGATTTTTTTAAAGCAGCGGATAAAGCTTGATGTATTGGAAAAGCCCGTCTGCTGGGAGATGCCGTCCAAGGTCTGATCCGTCGTCCTAAGCAGATGAATAGAGGTTTGAATGCGGAACAGGTCTATGTATTCCTTGAAATTCTGGCCCATCGTTTTCTTGAAGTGATGGCTGAAGTTGGACGGCGACATGGCGAAATGATCCGCGATCAGCTGAAGGGAAAAATCAGCATTAAGTCCCCTCTGCTCGATGAAGCGAGTGATTTCATCCTGAGAAGCATTTCTTGCCGGCGGAAGCGTGCTCTCGATAATGCGGCACAACCGCCCGCAGCTGTCCCGTATCATATCCGCCATCTGTTCAACCGTATGCCGGAACTGATAAGCGGTATCTGTAAGCCGGAGAAAATCGTCATCCTCCGGACTAAATCGCTGCAGACCATTAAGCAAGGCGCTTACCGTGTTGATGTAGACGCTTCTGACCGTATGCGGCGGCATGCCTTCGCCTCTCATTTGCATAATAATACGCTCCGCAATCGATTGGACGGAAACCGTATCGTTTTTCAGAATAGCCAGCTCCAGGGATTGCAGCAGATCCGCGTAATAAGAGATGGAAGCGGCCTTTGGCGCTTCAAGCTCGTCGAAGACAATAATGGAATTGTCTCCGCGAAGCCGCAGATGCTCGGTTGCCCGCATTGCCTGCAAATAAGCGACATGAACAGCCTCTGCCCGATCCGGCTTGCTCGCGACTCCAATGCCGATAAAGACTCTTGTCCCTGTCTTATCCTCCAGCTCCCGACCAATGTCCGTCAAGTAATGCTTAAGGTTAAAACCTGCCTGATGGGAGCATACGTATATCATTTCGTGGCTGTATATGCTTTTCAGGAAATACCCGGTTACTTCAATCGGCTGCGAGGCCTCTACCAATCTTAAGTACTCGGCTGCCCTGCAATCCGTGCCTTCAACGGTCTTTGTTGATTCGATCGACAAGACCGCAACAGCGGCCGCTTCATGCGGAAATTCGATGCCGTAGGCTGCCGCCTGCTGCATAAATGCCCCATCATTGCCCGCTTTTCCGCTGACCAGCTCCAGCAGCATATTATCCCGCAGCACCGGCATCGTCTGCTTTACTCTCGCATCGAGGGAGCTGTTCACGGAAACAAGCTCGCCAAGCGCAAATCGGATCATCTCAAATTCATTCATCGGCTTCCGCCCGGCCGGCTCGAACAGATTGGCGGCAAAATCAACGATTCGTTTGATCGGCTGATAGTTCCGGCGGATAGCAATATAAATAATCAGAAACTCCAACAGCAGCATGATGCCGATCATGACGATTGTATTGCGCTGAATGGTCTGAATCCCCTGCAGCATTTCCGTTACGGGCAGGACGCTGACATACTGCCACCCGTTCTTGTCGGACACGGTATGCGAAATAATATAAGAGCTTCCGTCCTTCTCAAAAAAGCCCGCTCCTTTGCCGTTCTTCGCAAGACCGCCCAGAAAGCTTCGGACTTCATCGGTAGGAATGTAGGAGCCTTTGCTCGACGTAAGCAGCGGACGTCCTTCCCCATCCAATATAAAGAAATCGCCGCTGTACATCTCGGACATGGCATTGAGCATCCGGATAATCGTATCTTCACGCACCATGATCAGTACGGCTCCAGGGGTCTCATAGCCTCCAATCGGAAGCGGCAGCGCAAAGGTAAGCATGCGGACATGATTGCTGCCCGGAATAATGACATCCTCCACCGGCCTGACAAGTGTTCCTTTCAGGTTATTGAGCTCATTAAACATATTAGGCCAGTTTTTATAGTAGTACCCGATGCCCGGCTTTCCGAAGTCCCCCGCATTGTAAGCGCTTCCCGTTTTGGCGAACAAATAACCCATACTTTCAATATAAAGCAGGGTGTTGTCAATAAATCCGTCTGTCGCATTATATTTCCGCATTTCATTCGCAATTTGCACCCGCTGATAATCAATGTCTTCGGCGTTATACAATTTGATTTCCCGGTTCTTAAGCAGTTCAAACGGCAAATTATAAACATACCTCGTAAACGTATCCATCGATGTCCTGACTTGCTCGGTTAGATGCGTATTCCAGTCCATCTCCTTCTGCTTGACGACCGCTGTTGAATGCGGATAGTAGTAGGCTAATATGATCAGCAGCGGAAACAGCAGCACCAGAAAGTAAGAGACGAGATGCTGAATCAGCAGATTCGTTTTCATGGGAATGCCACCTTTCAACCACATAGAAATTGCCATACGGAAAGGATGGGAAAAGTCACAATAATTGCTTTATTATACCACTTGGGACAAAGGCAGACTACGGCCAAAAGCAGCAAATGTCGTGATTTTGCACAATAAAAAAGAGCCGCCGTAAGGCAGCTCTCTTCCAAGTCATTTATTTAGCCTTCGACAGCTACTTTCTTTGTTGCAGTACCTGTCTGTTTCTCCTCCGTTGCCTGGGGAACACGTTTAAGGAAGAAAGTCAGAATCAGACCAATAACGCCGATACCTACGATAACCAGATAAGCATCATTCATCCCGCTGATCGTAGCGTTCGTAATCATCTGCTGCTGGGTAACGCCTTCTGCTCCGGATGCCATGGCATCCTCCAAGTGGGACTTGGTTTGAGTCGTCAGAATGGTAACCAGGAGCGATGTACCAACAGCACCGGCCACCTGTCTGATCGTATTGGAAATCGCCGTACCATGCGCATTCAAGCGGTTAGGCAATTGGTTGAGGCCTGCGGTTTGAACAGGCATCATCAGCAGGGCCATACCAATCCGGCGCCCTGTCGACATCAATACCAGATACGTGTAACTTGTTGTATCTGTCAGGTTAATAAAGCCCAGTGTCGTTACGATTACGATAATCATACCGGCAATGGAGAGCCATTTGGCACCGAATTTATCAAACAATTTACCCGTTACGGGCATCAGGAAGCCCATGATAAGCGCGCCGGGGAGCAACAGCAGACCGGATTCCATAGCCGTATAGCCACGCGTATTTTGCAGATACAGCGGAAGCAGCATCATATCGGCATACATAATCATTGTAATGGCAATGTTGATAAACGTTGTTAAGGAATACATATTGAATTTGAAGACACGAAGTTCGAGAAGCGGATTGCTCGAAACCAGCTGCCGCCAAACGAACAGCACCAGGGCGATCAAGCCACCGATAATCGACAACAGTACCTCTGCGCTTTCCCATCCCGCGCTGCCTGCCCGGCTGAAGCCGTACAGCATAGCACCAAAACCAACGGTGGATAAGATAACGCTAATAACATCAATCTTCGGATAAGAACGTTCCGATACATTGGTAAGAAAGAGATAACCGCAAATGATAACAATAATGGCAAATGGAATCATGCCATAGAACATCATTTCCCATTTATAATTCTCCATGATCCAACCGGCAAGAGTGGGACCGATTGCCGGGGCGAAAATGATGGCGAAACCAACCATACCCATTGCGCCGCCCCTTTTCTCGGGAGGGAACAGGGTTAAGATGACTGTCATCAGGAGAGGCATAATAATACCGGCACCTGCCGCCTGAATTAACCGTCCGATAAGCAGGACGTTAAAATCCGTCGCAATTGCGGATACGATTGTACCAGCAAGGAAAAGAACCATCGACGTCTGGAACAATTCGCGCGTTGTAAATCGCTGCATTAAAAAAGCCGTAATCGGAATTAAGATACCGTTAACCAGCATGTAACCGGTAGTCAGCCATTGGACAGTAGCAGCCGTGATATTAAAATCCGTCATTAACTCAGGGCCGGCTACACTCATGATTGTTTGGTTCAATGTCGCAATAAAGGCGCCTAAAATCATAACAAATAAGATTGGCCCCTTTTTGACAGAACCGTTTGCTTCAAATCCTTTACTCAACCGCTCCATCCTTCTTTCTTGTCTCTCTAGACTAAATTTACAACGTGTCGTATAGTGAACATTGTATAAATTAAATTATAGCTCGATACGCCCTCTTTACAAGCTACGATTCCAAGCGAAAGTGTAAATTAGTAGACATAATTTCAATTTATGTAGTTTTTGTTAAGAAAAAAATACAATCGATTCGAAATTGTAGTTTACTACTAAAGGAAAGGAATGTGAATGTGAAAAATGGATAAACCGACAACCCGGATAGATCCCCGGATATTGCGGACACGGCAGCTCCTTAGAGATGCGTTCATTGACCTGCTGGAGGAAATGGACATTGAGAAAATTTCGGTTAATAAGCTTGCAGAGCGCGCTACCATTAACCGGGTCACCTTTTACCTTCATTATAAGGACATTCCGGATATGCTGGAGAAGATGGCAGATGATATGATTGAGGATATCCACCAAGTACTGGACCGATCGACGGTCAAATCCGATTCGCCTGAGGTTATCAATACGACTATGATGGTTAAACTACTTGAACATATTGCCGATCATTCGAAATTTTACAAAGTCATTCTGGCCTCTCATCGTACAACCATCTTTACAGAACGATTATTACGGCTGCTGACCGAACTCATCTCGGATGGAATCGACAAGCGGGGAAGCGATTCCTTTGTTGTTAAAGCCAACATTCAGAAGGATATCGCCGTCTGGTACAGCTCTGCCTCCCTGATCGGTACGATTGTATCCTGGCTTCGGGCGGACATGCCTTACACCCCTGTATTTCTGGCCAAGCAATTTTTCCTGCTGCGCACGCTTCCGGAGCATCAGGAGTGAGAAGAATACGTAAATCGCCCTCACCCTGGGAATACTAATGTCGGGTGAAGGCGATTATCGATTCCTGGCTTATTCTATAATCATTGCTTTTGTACTCTGTCTCACGACTAGCTCCGGTTCCAGGGAGTACACTTTCTTGACCTTTTGCTTATTCATGAGATCCCGAAGCACCCGAACCGCCGTGCGTCCCAGATTATTCGCCTGCTGCGATACGGTCGTCAGCTCGGGAATGACATGATGGGCAAGCGGAATATCGTCAAATCCAACAATCGAGATATCTTCCGGTACACGAAGTCCCGCCTCGACGGCAGCCTTAATCGCACCAATTGCCGTAAAATCATTTACGCAGCATACAGCCGTTGGCCGGTCTTTCAGCCGCAATAAAGCTTCCATCTGCGTCCGCCCCGAATCGACGGAGAAGCTGCCTGGTAGTATCCATTCCTCCCGAAGGGTTAATCCGGCATCCTTCAAGGTCTTCTTATAGGCGCGAATCTTCACAGCGGTCGTGGACATATAGCTCTCGCCGCCGATAAAGCCAATCTTCGTATGCCCGATATCGATCAGATGCCGGACGGCCAGGACCGTACCCGCATATTCATCTGTCATTACCCGCGTTATGCCGGAATCCTTCAGATTACCGTTCACGAGGACGAGAGGAATCTTCTGCGAATGCTCTACGACTTCTTGAATCAACGCAGGGCTGCAGTCCTTCAGGTTAATCCGTCCTCCCATAAACAGGATGCCGTCCACCCGCTTCTCCTGCATCATCGTCAGAAATTCGGATTCCTTATCATGAAAACCGATCGTATTACAAAGGAAGAACGTATGGCCGGATTCCCTGCCCTCCTGCTCTGCCCCGGAGAATACTTCGGGAAAGAAAGGGTTTGTAATATCCGGTAAAATGACGCCAATAATCCCCGTCTCTTTCTTCAGCAGACTCCTCGCGTTCGCATTTGGCTGAAACTGATATTTTTGCATTATCGCTTCGATCTTTTCCCGGGTTGAAGCGCGTACAGGAGCAGTATCATTAAGCACTCGTGAAACCGTTGCAACGGACACCTTGGCTTCTTTCGCTATATCGTATACGGTTACTTGCTTCATCGTCTGGTTTCCCCTCTAGTACAACTAATATATCTGAAATTATACCAAAGTTAATTTACTAATGAAACGATTTCAAAAGCGATTGTGGTTCGTAATTCCTGTACATTTTTGCAGCGGCTAGTCCTTTTTCTCCACCCTGGAACTAGTTGACTTTAACGAGTGTCCACTGCTGATTGGTTCCGTTATTATCAGCCCATTGGATGACGGATGCACCGCTTGCCGTCGAGGCCTGGTTCACGTCTGCCGTCAGTCCGCTGTTCCGGTTTACAAGAGTCAGAGAGCCACCCGCATCAACCGGCAGCCACTGCTGGTTATAGCCCCCGTTATCCTGATACTGGATTAGAGAGGTTCCGCCTGCCGTAGAGCTTTGATTCACATCAAGCAGCAGGTCGCTGTTTACGTTCTGGATTTTGTAATAACCGTTTCCTGCGGGTACCAGCTTCCAGCGCTGATTGTTGCCGCCATTGTCGGTATATTGAATAATCGAAGCACTATTCGCCGTGGAAGCCCCATTCACATCCATCACCAGTCCGCTGTTCTTGTTTACCAGCTTGTAAATGGCGGTAGAAGGATAGCCCGTCGTTCCGGTATAGGTGACATTCGAGATCACATATGTGGTCACCGAGCTTGCTTTGGCATTAGCCGTAAACGTCTTGTTCGCTACGGTCACGTTGGACAGCTGGGCAAGATCCTCGGTGGAGGAAGTACGGTAAGCCGCCGCAGAGCTTCCCGTTGTCGTAAACTTGCTCAGATCGTAAGTGACGGAAGTATCCGTTGCGGCACTGTTTGTTGTGACCAGCACCAGCTTGCTTGAGGCTGCGTCATAAGCCGCCAATGTATTCGCATCGCTCATTCCGATAATTTTATAGCCCGGGCGGATAAATTTGCTGTAGTTCCCCATCACATGATACTTCTTGTTTACGGTGTAGCTTGTTGTTTGCGTGCTGTTCAGCACATTTTTGAAAAAGCCCCAGCCATCCGCGCTGTCAACGGCCTGCCAATAGATCCAAGCCGTTACGCCCATGTTCCGGATGTCCTTCAAGATGGTACGGGACATCGTCAGGCCGCTTGCATCCCCGTCGCCGTATTCCGAAACCCACGGCGTCTTCCCGTTCGACGCTGCGATATTACGGAAAGCCGCTCTGTTCGTACCGCCGTAAGTATGGGTATTGATTTGCGTAATCGCTGATTTGACCGCATTCGTATAACTATTGTAGGAAACCGATGAATCATCCACGCTGTATTCTTCCGGCGCGCTCAGCTTTGTTCCAGTAAGCCCCTTCGCAATAAGCGAAGCGTTAACCTGGCTTAGAATCGTATTCTGATTCGCCCGGTCAAAATGCATGCCCTCCTGGTTATTGCCAAGCGACCACCAGGTCGATACGGGCTCATTCAGCGGTGTTAAGGTTTTGAACGTAATCCCCCAGCTGTCGCGGAAATGCTTGACGACCTCCGTCAAATAATCGGCGAAATCATCATAATAATCGGTCTTTAAATTGTTTGTCCCGCCGGATGCGCCGGTCACACTGCCGCTGTTAGTCATCCAGTAAGGAGCGGAATTGGAGAAGGCTTCGAATACATTGGCACCTCTTGTCTTTGCAGCTTGGAGCATATACCTCTGGTTGGCATCGGCTGTCCAATCATAGACACCTTGCGTCTGCTGGAAGCCAGGTACGGCTTTCCGGTATTCCAGGTAATTGAGACTTGGATTTTCTCCGCCTCCGATATTGTACCGAAGAACGTTAAGCCCGATTCCGCTAGTTGTGCTGAACATTTTGTCCGCATACTCATCCCGGTTCGAATAGCCGCCGACTACCTTGCCCCACCAGGCCAGCGATGTTCCCCAGCCCTCAATCGTTTGATACTGCATGGATGGATCGGCTGCAGCGGTGTATGAGCCTGCCGCTGACGCCGTCAACCCAAAGCTTCCCGCAAGCATGCCGCCTGCTACAGCCCCGGCCAAAATTCGTTTGATCCTTTTCATTGATTTCCTCTCCTTATTTGAGATTCCTCAGTCTTATGACGATTCTCGCTGAGACGGACGTTTTGGCATCACTCCTTTCTGTGTAAACGGTTACAATATACCCAAGAAAAAAAACCGCTGCCTAACATGATTCATTCATAATGATGAATATCATCCAAGCAGCGGTTTCTCATATGCAAGTTATGTTTTATTGAATGGGAATCCAGCGCTTGCTGGATTGTTGATCATACAGAAGACGCACCTTCGACGGGCTTGCTCCATTCTCATCAAATAACACAAGCTCATTACGTTCCTTCAGCCAAGCCATCGGAATCTTGTAGTCCTCTTGCGGGCCAACCTGCCAATAACGGCCAAGGTTAATACCGTTCAGCCACAAGGTTCCTTTGCTCATGCCGGTTAAACGAAGCTTAAGCTTGGCGTTTACATCCTCCGGAAGCGTTGGCTTATCGAATGGCACGGTATGCCATACCGGCACACCTGTACCGCCTGTGTACGGTTGACGACTAAGCTTATCAACATCGGCAATCCGCCATCCGTTTAACTCCTTATTCGAAGAAGACACAAGCAGCTCCAGCCGTTGCAGCGGCGACTTCACATAACCCATCTGGATGACATTCGTACCTTTCTGAATATAATCCGAAATATCGAGCGTATGGTGCAGGAACCAGTCTTGATAGCCCTCTAACTTTATTTCCTTGCCGTTAATGCTTAGCTGGCCGCTTATAGCTCCAACCAGAACCGCACGGTCAAAACCGTCTTCTACTACAAAGGTTCTGCGGATGATGCTTCCGCCGGGCAGCTCATTCACCTCATTCAGATGAACCGCGGATTCCTCATGCTTCCAATCACCAAGCAGATCAATGGAATGTCCGCCCGCATAGACAGCACCTGCAATCCCTTTTATTTCACCCAAATATGGCGAGAAATTGAGTCTGCCCATATTTTGCACCAGTATCTGCAGACGGTTGCTGCTGTTTGGCGTCACTTGTACCTCTACGGCTGCTGCGCCTACCTTTTGCACAAGAGCTTGCTGCTGGCCGTTCACGTACACTCTGGCCGTATCTTCGAGACGGGAAATAATGAGGTTCGTTACGGTTTCATTCCCCGCCTCAAAGTCGCATTCATAGAGCAAATGGCCAAAAGGCTGACCAAGCTCGGAGAAGGCTTTAGGCTGGGAAGCTTCCTGACCTTGAGAAGCCGATAGCTCGCATGTTTCTGTGCTCCATTGCCCAAGGACTGGTGCCTGCAAGTATACATACGGAGCTTGTGGAACGTCGGGAAGTGTCCCCCATTCGCCCAGATGAACCGGCTGTGCGTCACTATCTGCCAGAGCTGCCCGGAACGTGCCGTCCGTCACCAGATCAAAATCGGTATAACCAATCGCCCATCTTGCTCCGTCCTTGCCGGCAATCCGCCAAGCCCGGTCAGCGCTGTCTTTATTGATCGCCACGATCCGGTATGGCTTACCGCCAATGGTTAAATGAACGAACTGTGCCTCCTGGAAATGACAAAGATCAAATATGACCTTTTTGCCCCCATTCTGCAGCTGCTGTCTTCTTACTCCATCATTCTCCGCCTGAATCGGTTGTTCGGATTCCAATTCAATGTACGAGCGTTGACCATTCTCCGCATAAACAATAAGCGTATGCTGGCCGTCGAGCTGTTCGTTTGCAATCAGGTAAGTGTTACAAGTCAAATGAACGCCCGGTTCAAGCTGCAGCCTGTCGATAACCGGAACGATGGCATTAGGCCCAACCGTTACCGGAATGGTCCGGCCGTCAGGCAAGGTTAAGCTTGTTGTCTCCCTCTCATCCTTTGAGCTCTCGACGAACCAAATCCGTTCATTCCCGTGCTCACGGACCCGTGCGGCGAAGCCTTGCGGGAGAGCGGCAAGAGCAGCAGCGCCATCTACCGCATTTAGCAGTACGCTTCCGGTTGCCGTGACAAAATAGGACATCCGTTTCGCCGTATTATATTTATCCGTCACGCGCCCGTATTCATTAAGAGGCGCATCATAGTCATAGGAGGTCACCATAAAGATATCGCTGGCTCCGACTGTACGGCCCCCGTAACCGCCAAAGTTTGTACCGCCAAAGAACATATAATGGCTGATTCCTGTGAAGCCTGCACGCAGCGATTCCAGCATTCTTTTCTCATACAAGGATGCTGTCTTTTGTGTAGCCGACGGTGCGCCCCAGTGCTCAAACCACCCGGTCCAAAACTCGGTAACAATCTTCGGCATATCCGGCTGCTTCTGTACCAGATTCCGATAATGATGATCCGCGCCCGACCAGAAGTTCGCGCCTTCAACCGTGTCCTCTACACCACCAACACAAGTGATCAGCGGCACCGTTACTCCCCGCTCCAGCATCGCGTCTCTCAAATGAAGCATATAGTCACGCGCAGCCTCATCACTGGCCAGATAACCGTATTCGTTCTCCACCTGCACAAGAATAACCGAGCCTCCAGCTCCTATCTCGCGCTCGCGAATAATCGGTATAATCCGGTCCATGTAGCGGTCTACATAAGTCAGATACCGCTCATCATAAGCCCGGAATATCATATCCTTCTTGGTATTCAGCCAATAAGGGAAGCCGCCGAAATCCCACTCCGCACAAATAAACGGACCTGGACGGGCAATGACCCATAATCCCAATTCATGGCACAGATCAAGGAAAACGCCGCAATCATTGTCGCCTTCGAAATTCCATTGCCCTTCTTCCGGCTCATGGACATTCCAGGCAAAATAAGTATCGACGCAGTTCATGCCTGCCAGCTTGGCCTTAACGAGCACTTCACGCCATTCATCCTTTGGCATACGGAAATAATGAATGGCTGCACTGTTCAGGAACACCTGCTCACCGTTAATGTTGTAGCTGAATGAGTTATATTGCACGGCCGCATTTTTATGCGGTAATCCATTCGTTTGTAGAATCGTTTCCTGCATGTGATGTGTTCCTCCCTTGTTTATCTATTTCATATGGTTATATCGGACAGGATCACCGTCGTTACGGACTGTGCTTCCAGATCTAACGTAATTTTGTTACTATTCATCGACAGCTCTGATTCAGCCAGATTGTCGCGTTCAGTGGTACGGTAGACCTTAGCTGTGGAACGATCTGCCCCAAATGCGCTTAGATCATAAACGGCCTGCCGCGGACCGCCCTGATTATGAACAACAACCGTAAGTCGATTATTCGCCGCATCATAAGCCGCAACCGAATGCGGATCATCCGTGATCAGAATACGGCTGCCTGGGCGAATGAACTTGCTGAACTGAGCCATCGCGTAGTATTGCTTTGTTATTTCATATTGGCTGTCGCCAACTCTAAAATCGGAGTGGATAAAGCCCCAGTTATTCTGAGCACTTTCGTCTTCTACGGCCTGCCAGTAGACCCAAGCAGCGGGCTGCAGCAGACGAAGATCCGAAATGACCCTCTCGGCAAGCTCCATCACGCAGCTCATATCCTCATGATTATGCGGCCCTGTGCCCCCGGTCCCGTATTCCGACATCCACAGCTTCTTCCCCTTCACCTTCGCAAGCTCACGAAGCTCAGCAAGCCCAAAACCGGTATAGGTATGCGTATTAATTTGAGCGATGCTGTTAAAGGTATCCTCATCGTAGCCGTGCAGCATTTCCAGTACTTCATCCACACTATTCTCATCGGGTGCGCTGACTGCCGTTCCGCTCAACCCTTTTAATTGAAGAGACAGCGCCGTCTTCTTAATAATTTCCATCTGTTTGTCGATTGAAAAATGGGCACCTTCTTGAATATTGCCCTTCCTCCACCAGTTCGAGACCGGCTCATTTAATGGATTAAGCGTCCGGAAAGTGATGCCGTGCACTTCTTTGTAATGCTTGACTACTTCCGTCAAATAATCTGCGAATTCTTCATAACTATCTTCCCGTAGATTATTGCCGCCATCAACAGCCCCCGTTACAGACCCGCTTATTGTCATCCAGTAAGGAGGCGAATTCGAGAAAGCTTCCGCAAGATCAACCCCGCGCTTTATTGCCGCAAGCATCACGTTCCGCTGTCCTTCGTCGGCATTCCAGTTCCATTGGCCCTTCTCCGGTTGAAACCCCGGAACATCGCCGCCCGGACGCAGCGTATTAGGCTGAATGGCCGGATTTTCCCCGCCGCCGATATTGTACCGAATGATGTTTAAGCCGAGACCCTTATCCGCGTCAAAGATAAGATCCATGACCTCATCCAGCTTTTCCTCACTGCTCCACCTGCCGACAATGTGCCCCCACCAGGCAAGCGAAGTCCCCCAGCCTTCAAAGCCGTCATAGCCCTTCTCAGGCCTGATTTGAATCGCGGTTTCTGCAATCGTCCGCTCGTTATTGGATCTGTTTGTGCCGCTCATAAGTCCTCCTGTTCCAGCCAAATCTGAAACCTATTTCATGAAACGGGTTTCATAAAGCTGAAAAATGAATACCTTTTTACGGGTATCGGTATGTATGGATCTCAATTGAAAAGGCTTACATTAATCTGGTTTTAATTATATTCCCGCCTTCTTCAAACTGTCAATACTTGTTTAATCTCCTTGAACCCTTTGCATATAAACAGCAGAGCCTATCCGTATTCGGACAGACTCTGCTGTTCTTCTTACTAGTCTATGATTTTACGGTCACAGTCATCTTTTCACTCTTCGTTTCCCCTGCGGCATTAACGAGGATAGCCTCATACTCATAATGGCCCGGTTCCCTGCCTGAAATATTCGTTATCGCGGATTGCGCATTTGGGGTGCCGTCTGCAAGAGCTTGCGTGTCTTTCAATTGACCGTTCTCATATAACCGGTATTCGGTTGCATTGGTTCCCCACCAAAGATTCATGGTGAGCTTATAGCTGCCGTCACCGTCCCAGTTATCATTCGATAATACGGGCTTACCCGGAAGAGCATCGGAGACGGTAACTGCAAGCGGGTCGCATGCCGTCGTTCCAAACGAATTGGTTAATTCGCAGGTGTACGTATATGTTCCGTTTGCTTTGCCTGTCATTTCGGTCTTAAAGATTTGCGCCTCAGGCGAGTTGTCGGTCAGCCTCTGCTTCTTGATCAATTCGCCGTTTTCGTACAGCTTGAATTCGGTCCCGTTATTCCCCCACCACAGATTCATCGTGACGGTATAGCTCCCGTCCTTGAGGCCGGTGTCGTAACCGTTGTTATCGGATAAGACTGCTTTGGCCGGTGCTCCGTTAGCAAGAACAGGTTGTTTATCCAAATCCGATTGCGCTTGGCGTAGCTCCGAAGCAGCCGAATCAATCTCCTCCTGCGTTGCGGCAGGTTTGTTTAACCGCTCTTGCGCTGCCGTCAATGCCGACTGAAATGCCCTTACACTGTCGGCTGTATACGGGTCGACATCTACTGCTTTGGCTTCTTCAATAAATAACTCGAGCAGCGTGCGGTCCGCAATCTTCTCGCGGAATTCGATATCTCCGATATTCGCATAACCGCTTGGAGTGAAATATCTCAAATAACGGTACGTTTGGCTGCTGTTCATTACCTGTGAATACCATTTCAAATCCGATATTCCGTTAATCGTAAACAAAGTGTCGTAATTAGTGCCATCGTTAGAGCCTTGAATTTGAGCCCCGTTAATCCTCGGGATATTACCGTTCCGCGGTATAAACCGGATACTGCCAATGACCTTATCATTGCCTGCTCCCAAATCCACTCGTGCCCAGCCTGATGCGGTTTTTGTATCCGGTGAAGTGGCCGTATCCCCATCAAATGCGCGCCAGCCGTTCGTCACCGCATCGGCCGTGCCGTCCCAGGAAACCGAAGAAGCAAGCGTCATTTCGGAGGTAACCGGGATCTTGGGATAAATATCCGCCAAGGAAACGAGCAGATTTCTTGCTGCCAGCAGCCGGTCAAGAATATCCATTTTATCCGCTCCGGATTGATTGGAAGCAGCTTTGATACGATCCATTTCAATCATGTACTTATAATAGCTCGCTTGCGTATACCCATCCGGCGATACGATCTTGGACTCAAGGTCATAGTCGTAATAACCGTAAATCTCTACCTCTGCTACGTTGCCGTTCCAGCTCTCACCGTTGTAAAGTCTCAGATAACGGTAAGCATGGTGGTCTACCATTTTATCCAGTCTCAGATCGGTCCAGGTATTGGATAATGCCCCCGAAATAGGGTTCGTCAGATTGGTCCAGCTTCCATTGTCATTGGAGCCTTGAACTACAAGTCCGTTCAATTTGTTGGCCAGCGTTGCTCTTGGGAAAAGCTTGATCTGAGTCAGGCTAATCGATGAATTCGTCCCGAGGTCTATCGTGTAATAAGAGCCCGGGCCAGTGATCAGATCGCCATAGGTAGCTATATTGCCGTCAAATAGCAAGTAACCTACTTGTTCCTTCGTTAAGCCGGAACCTGTTTTCACATACTGGTTGTCTGAGGCTATAACGGTTGCCAGCCCCGCGACATTGAGTTTGATCGGAGCAGACTTCCCCGGCACTATGACTTTGATTGCTCCTGTATTGGCTGATGAACCATCCGCATCGCGCGTGACGGTCAGTACTACCGAGACGATCGTGTCCATTGCAGGTTGCGTAATTGCACCGTCTGCTCCAATGATCCCTTCAGGTGCCGTAGACGCAACCGAGATGGAATAACCCATAGGAACCTTTGGCAGCGCCAAACTCGCTGCGCCTTTGGCCGGTACAGCAAGACTTGTGATTTTGGATGCTACGATCTCAGCGGATGCCGTATACCTGCCATGCAGCTCTACCTCTGACAGATTACCGCTCCAGGCAGTCGAATTATACAGCCTGAAGTAACGGTAAGCCTGATGATCCAATAGTTGATTGCTGCTAATATCTAACCATTTGTTAGCCTGGGACGAGGCAACGGCCTTTGTCAGATTCGTCCAATTTACTTGATCATTGGAGCCCTGAATAAGGAGACCATTCATTCTTGCCGGATGAGAAGCTCTTGGCATAAGGACGATTTCATTCAGCTCGACCGATGTACCTTCGCCAAAATCAACCGTATAAGTCCCCGTACTGTTGGTCAAATCCCCATACGTATTCGGATCTCCATCAAATAACAGATAACCGACCTGATCAGCCGTCAACCCGTTGCCTGGCCACTGCGGATCGGAGGCCGTAACTTTCGCCAGCTTGCTCACGTCGAGATAAGTCGTCCCGTCAACAAGGAATAACGTAGAGCTGTCCGTTGTCGAAAATGCGGTGTCGCCGTTTGTTCCGTCACTCTTCAGATAATCGACCGTAAATTTAACCGGTCCTGTTGGTGCGCCCGCATTCATCATGGCTTCAGCCGTCCAGGTCAGATGATCAGCCGTGCTGACTACGGCTTCTTGACCTTGAATGCGTACCTTCACGTTCTGGATTGCTTCGCGTGCTTTAATGTTTAATTTGACCGTATCCCCTGTCGAAATTTTACCGTTTACGCTCTGAGCCGAACTCATGGTAACCGCTTCAAGCTTATTGCCAATCTCATAACGCGTGCCGTAAATTCTGAATTCGGTAAGCTCCAGAAAATTTCGCACGACGCCATACAGAACATCCGGCAGGGGCTGTATCATTTCCAGCTTGATAAACCGGTACTTCTCATTCTGATAAGCAGCATCCACATCAAGCGTCTGGAATTCCTGTGTCATCCGTGTAACACCCGGTGTAAGCCGTGTCCAGCTTTCCCCGTTATTTGATCCGTACACCGTAGAATTCGCAAGACGATCCGTGAAAATATTGCTTTGGAAACCAAACTTGGCGGCGGATACCTTGTAATCAGGTCCAAAATCAAGAATATGGTACAGATGCGGCGCTGTTCCAAGCGCAAGTCCGTAATAACCGCCCGTATCATAGCTCAAGTCATCCATCTTGGTGACATCCGACCCCCAGCTGGACCAGAAAACAGAGTCAGAGTAATGGATACTGCCATCCGCTCTCAGAGGGGTAGTTAATTCAAGAACCTCAACTGCTTGTCTGAGCTCTGCCAGCTGCTGATTAAATTCCTCATTAGAGGCAGATTCCATTACACTCATTGTCTTGTCATGCACGGCCTTATACTCGGCAAGTGATGCAGATACATATACGTTGTTTGGATCATATGGCGCTATAGCTGCTTCTACGGCAGATTCCCTGTCTTCAGCCGTGACGACTCTAATCTTCTTCGCTGTAACCGTCACCCCATCCGATGCTGTAACAACAAAGGAGGAGATTCCCGCTTGTGACGGCTGCCAGGCAAAAGCCCCTGTGTCTTTATCAATTTCAGATCCATCAGGTTGATTTTGCAGCTCATAGGTAATAACGTCAGTACCGCTTGCATCCTCAGCGGACAGATCGAGACTTAGAGCCGTCCCTAAATAAGTGAAAACATTCATATCCGAAAGCCCTGTCTTGAATACCGGCGGAGTCAATTGTGCAGCCGCTTGTGCGTTCATATGATCAATATCAACGGTTGTACCAGCCGCTCCTCTTACCGTCAAATAAGCGAGATCCCCCATTGCTCCTTTAATAGTGATGTATATCCACTGCCCTTTCGTATCCGGCAATGTCCATAACGAGCCAAGCATATCTAATGCGGCGGTGCCATTTGTGCGGATTTTTAATCCAAAGGTTTGCGATGCAGCGTAACCGGAGCTCAGGTAAGCGATCTTCGTTCCCGCTTCTGTTGCGTTCATTCTGACAAACGAGATATCACCTTCCTGCACGGTTTCCGAATGGTTGTCTAATCGGGTATACCGATCTTCCACTTCAAGCAAGGATGCGCTAGTCTGCGGCTTCGGGAGATACGCAGCTCCTTCGGATTCCGCTTCCTTCGGGATATACAGCCAGAAGTCACCGCCTCCGTCCACGTTATCCCAATTGTTATTAAGGGATCCGCCATAATAGAAAGTTAGGGGGGTTCTCTTCGTAAAAGCTTCATAATAATAGGGTGCTTTCTCGGCTACATTAACCCCTTTCACGTATGTATAGTAGTAATACAGATCCCAGAAGTTCGCCGTATTAAACCTTCCCCTGTAACCGCTCGCAAGATGGGTGTAAGTATCTCTGATTGTGCCATCCGGTGATATCGCGTAAGCCGCCGGTGTCCAGGGGGTATCATAACCAAGCATAAACTGCCAGAAATAATTCGCGGTTGCGAGAATGCGGTCATCCAGAAACTCGAAGGGTCCTGCTGCATCGGCTTCATCAGACACGGTACCCTCTACGGGATCGACCTTCGTTCCTTGCGCCAGCAGCATGCGCGAAATAATAGCCGCGTTCGTCAAGTCTCCGCCGCCATGAGCCTGATCGCGTCCCATCTCCATATGCTGGACATGCGGCGTTACCGGTTCACCTGTCAAATCATTCGTATCTACCATCCGGAACATCCGGCTGATCGATCCGTTAAAGCCCTGATCATTCGCTGTCTTATTCACGGTGAACCATTCAACGGCCTCGTTATATCTGTCTTTATTGTCCGTAAAGATATAACCGGCCATTGCGCCCATCAGCGGATAAGTATGCTGGTTCATGAAGTAGTTATTGCTGTGCTGGAACGACTCAATGACAGGGTTAATCAAGTTGTTTGAGAAATTAGCGGTATCTTGCTCCGTCCATTCCCACTCTTGCGCCGGGCTGCTTGTATACCTCAGAATCTCTGCAGCCGTAACCATCCGGTTAAGCGGTATTCCAGTATGAATATGGGCATCGTTATAATAGACATATTGGGAAGGATCCATCTGGGACCAGATCCGGATCGCTTGCATGGCATTGGCCCGGTAGGTTACATCGCCGGTAATGAAATACATGATGGATTGCGTGTACGCGAGCAGCGCATCGCTAATAAATCGGGATTGTATTCCCTGGCTGTTAAAATTAGAGGCTGCCGGTTTGGCAGGATCTGTTGGGCTTTGATTTTTGATCGATACTGTTTTGGAAGCCTGGGCTGAGGCTATCATTCCTTTGTAATAGGAGTACCAGGGCTCCTTTTGCGCCAGCACCTGTGTCCTCAAGTTCTCAAGTGTTTGCTTTGTTAATCCGACACCGGGATGAGTGAATCCATTGCTGCTGATACTCTCCTGAATTTGAACGGTATAGCCTGAACTGATCGCCTCGCCCGAATGTTCCGCCGCCGCAGCCAGACCTTGCGGAATAAACGCGGTTACCATACTTACGGTTAAGATGACTGCCATCAAACGCATCCATACCTTACTTAAGTCTATTCCTTGCATCCATAAACTCCTCCTCAGCATATATGACACCGCTTTCAAAACTCTCAGTAAAGCTCCGACAACAGCACAGTTCCTCCTTTCGATCAACTTAACTTAACTATAGAGCGCAGCCTCAACCGCTCCTATCGCAATTTTGCAAGATTCCTTTAACTTTTTATCGATAATGAGGTTGGAATCGAAAAAAAGACTATCCCCTTGGATAGTCCTCATTCGCTATACCTCTCTATTTGCCAGGCTTTATCTTATCCAGCTGCCTCTGCAGCTCATCCATATAGCGGTCTATGCCCGCTTCCTTCAGCTTTGACTGAAGAACAACGAGGTCAGCATCAATGTCTGTGCTAAGGCCAAGATTAAGCGGCTGGATATATTGCTCCTTAACCGTCTCCAGCTCGGACATTTCATCGAATAGCAAGGAGGAATCAAACAGGAAATTCTGATATGGATCCTTGCCGTTTTTCTCTGCCAGCTTCGGCCCTTCCGTCAGCGTCAGCTTGTCGACGATTGCCTGCCAATGACCAGGATAAAGGATGGGAACATTCATATATCCGTCCAATACTCCTGTCCACGACTGCTTTTTATTTTTCTCCGGAATACCATCGTAAGAAATTTTGCCGCCCGTCAATTTATAATTCTCGCCTTCAACCCCATAAGCAAGCAGATTGTAGTAGGCTTGATCCGTATGCGCCTTCTCCAGAAATTTAAGAGCCATTTCCGGATAATTTGAATTCGAGCCAATAGAAATTTGAGTCACGCCAGCAGAGGTATTGGGCAAAAACAGCGAGTTTGGAAACAAATCAAACGTATAGTCCAACCACCCGTATTCCTGCCCCGGGTATGCGGATTTTAAGGAAAGAATATAGGAATTGCTTACTGCGCCAAAATGGTTATTAAATTCCAGCGGCTTCTTATTCTCCTTCATTAAGGCCAAAGTCTTCGTCGTTTCATTCTCCTGGGCGCCAAGGATATCGTGATCGACAATCCCGTCATCGTACCATTCTTTTGCTTTGGCCACCATTGCCTTATACTCCGGAGTGTCAAACATATTGATCCCTTTATAGGGGTCGGCGATAGGCGCAACAGCAAATTCGGATAAGGTATAATACTTATCTCCCGTCAGAGCTAACCACAGGTTATTGCTGTAACGTTTATCAATAATCATCGGGATATCCGGGTATTCCTCTTTTGCTTTATACAAATATTGCTCGAGCGTGCTAAAGCTCGTAATCGGAGGCAGATTCCACTTCTTCCTTAAATCCTCCCGATATAACATGCCTTCATGCCCCGCGCCGGGTAAATTTAACTGAGGGATGCCGTACAGCTTGCCGTCAATCTTTACCTGCTCCAACATCCCTTTGTAGTGATCAACCAGCTTTGGCACCTGGTCCAATAAAGGCGTCAAATCTACAAATGCATTTTTGGCGGCGAAGGATTTGAAGTCCGACCAGGAACCACCGACGTAGAAATCATATTCCTTCGAAGCAATGGCCATGCCGATGTTGCTCTTCTCTTCATCCCAGGGGATAAAATGAAACCGGACCGTCATTCCGAAATCCCGTATGGTCAATTCATCAAGCTGCTTATAGAACGAATCCATGCCGCTTGCAGGCGGACTTCCCATCGTAATGGCATTCAACTGAATAACCGGCTGGGCAGTCTCGCTCGCATCCTTCACCTCAGGGACATTGTTCTCGTGCCCCAAACAACCGCTCATAAGGATAGAGAAAGCCAGCAGAGCCGGTACGAATCGAAGTAATCGCATATTAAGTCTAACCCCCTTGAAACCAAACTTCTCTCTAGCGGTGAATAACCGGTACGTCAATGGTGACGCAGGTACCCTCTTCCAGAGTGCTTTGCAGCTGAAGCTCTGCGGTCTGGCCATAATATAAATCCAGCCGCTTTCTAATATTACTGAGGCCGTAGCCGCTTCCGCGATGCCTGCGCTGCTCGCTGCTGCCCTCTTCGGGCATGCCAACCCCATCATCGCAGATCTTTATAAGTAGACGATCCTTGTCTATGCTGCCGGTTATCCGAATCGTCCCTCTTCCTCCCGGCTTCTCGGAGATGCCATGAAGGATGGCGTTCTCTACAATCGGCTGCAGGGTTATCTTTGGAAGCATACAATCCATCACTTGCTCGTCAACATCAACCTCAAGCTGAATCCGGTTTTTGAACCGTTTCTTCTGAATTTCCATATAAATTGCGCTTAGCCTCAGCTCATCTTTAACCGTTACAAAATCATGGCCTTTGTTCAGAATCAGCTTGTAATAATCGGATAAGGCATAAATAATTTGCTGAATATTGTCCCGTTCTTCCTTCTGCGCCATCCAGTTGAGCATATCAAGCGTATTGTACAGAAAATGCGGATTGATCTGAGACTGGAGCGCCTTCAGCTCCGCCTGGGTCTTCTCCTGGCCTAGCTTATATTGCTCGACCATCAGCTCCTGCACACTGTTAATCATATAGTTATAGCTTAAGATCAGCTGGCCAACCTCGTCCTTGCTTGGACGAATGTCCAGTTCATTCAGACGGCCCTGCCTCACCTGGCTCATTTTGTTCATCAGAAGATAGATCCGTCTCGTAATCGATTTGGCAACAGGGAAAATAAACAAGAGCAATACGAGACAGATGATCAAATAGACCATAACCATTTGATATTTAATATGATTGATGCTCTCCGTTGCGGCGCGGTGCGAAATAACGGACATCAGATACAGATTGGTATTCCCAATCTCTTGGCCTCTTGCCATATAGGATCCGCTTGCAAGCGATACGTTCACATAAGAGCCTTTGCTGTCAAACGGTCCCTTCAGCCGCATCGTCTCGAGTTCTTTCTTCCCGCTGCCCGCGACAAGCTCACCGGCAGCGGTCTCGACATAAACGAGCTGCTCCGGGTTGGATTTCGTCAAGCTTTGCTCAATCTGCTTTAATTCCATATTCAGCGAAACGATGCCAATTGCAGAGGTATAGTCTTCCGGGTTCCAAAGCAGCTTGTTCAATGACAAATAAGACAGGCCCGTACGGGTATCAATATCCTTGTTTAATATCCAGGTAGGGCCTCCTTTATTGGCAATCACTTTCTGTGTCCAATCCAGTCCCCGAATGCTGTTCATGCGCCGCAAGAGAGTATCTACGCCGGTAAAGGCATAGTTATCATCCACAAAATAAACGATGTTGTCGATATCCGAGCTTGACACCATGATTTGCGTGTAATCCACGATATTGCCGTAGACCTCTATCTGATCGGCCACGCTCATACGGGCAGCCCCTTTGGAGAGGATCGCTTCCATGTCTTTGTTGACGATCAGCATGGAGGATAATTCCTCAATATGCTCAAGCTTGCGGGTTAAGGTGATGAGCGTCTGCTCATAGCTCTGATTCTCGGCATAGTTCTGCCCGTTCACTACAAGCTTGCGGATTTCGCCATAGGAGATAAAGAAGGTAATAATAAGCGGGACGATCCCGATTAAAGCAAATAAAATAATAATTTTCTTGCGCAAAGGCATGTCATTGACAGAATGGATATGGTTCATCCGGATCAGGTCTTCTTTCTATATTCAAGTGGCGACAAATCGGTTGAAGCCTTAAACACCTTGGCAAAATAACTCGCACTGGCGTAGCCGCACAGCTCGGCAATTGTATTCATTTTGTAATGCTCGCTCATAACCAGCTTCTTCGCCAAGCCGATCCGGTAATCGCTGATATATTGTTTAATGGATGTGCCTGTCTCTTGCTTGAACAGCATCCCCAGATGAGCGGTCGACAGATGCATGTGGTCGGCGATGGTCCGCAAATCAAGATCGGGATTCCGGTAATTGGAGGCAATGTATTGAATGACGTCCTGAATTAGCCGGGAATAAGGCGAAGATCGCTGCACCTCTTCCAAGTACGCTCCGCAGATGATGCGCATCATCATTTCCAGACTGTCCAGCGTCCTGCAGTCCCGCAGACTTTGCTCCACATTCCGAATGCCGTAATCATTCTCCAGTTGAATGAGCAGCTTCTGATTACCGCCAACCAAGGCTATGGCAGCGGTCTCAAATAACGCAATAATGCGTGCGCGGTCAGCATATTCCTGCTCTCTTAGCATGCTGCATGAGGATTCCACCCATTGCGGAAGCTGCTCGGGATGTTCATCCTTGCGCTTATAGAACTCCGGCAGCAGATTCGTGAAGAAGGTTTTGCTCTGCGTCCTCTCCTCTTGCCGCGAGTAGAAACGGATGTCCGGATAATAGAAGGAGCGTTCCGCTGCCATATAAGCCAAGCGATAACTCTCCGGAAGCTCCTCCAACCGGTTAGCGGCCTCTCCCATTCCGATGCTGTAAGAATCATGTTGTCGTACAAACAAGTCAGCCAAATAGTTGATCCGCTTGAAATCTTGCTTGTCATAAGCGGCAATAACAAAGCAGCGGTACCGGTCAAGCTGCTCCCCGATCGCCATTACCCCGGTGCTGCTCCAGTAGCGATTGATGAGATCCAGATCGGCACGGCTGTGTTCATCCTCGTTCCTGCTGAACATAATCATCCCCACGTAACGTTTGCCAAGGGGAAAACCCGTTTCCTGGCAAAGCTCCTTAATGGTGTCCTGATCAGCTCCCGTATCGCGCAATAAGCCGACCAGCCGTTGCCGCTCCAGCTCGTTTTTCTGATTCAAAACCGCCGTTTGCTTCTGCTTGCTCTGAATGCCAAGAACTGATTTCAGAATCGCCTGCTCGACTTCCGCAAGCTTGAGCGGTTTCTCTATATATTCAACAGCGGACAGCTTAATGGCGCTCTTCAAATAGTCCACGTCCATATAACCGCTCATAAATAATAATTGACAGCCCGGATTGGTCTCGGCAAGCTTTTCGGCAAATTCGATTCCATTCAGCTTCGGCATACGGACGTCGGTCAAGACAATATCCGGCTTCTTCAGCGCAGCCAGCCTTAACGCCTCCGCCCCGTCACAGGCGAGAAACACTTCCTGGATGCCAAATTTCTCGAAATCGATCGATTCGCTCAAGCCTTCCCGGGTGTAATCATCGTCATCTGCAATCAGCAGCCGCATGAGTCATCCCGCCCCTTTTTTTCCATGATGATAACGCTTGCAACTTCTTAAAGTTTATATGATCTTGTCGCAAATTTAAATAGTGAGGATAGATTCTTATATTTATCCATATACCTGAAGCAATCTCTCATACTCCAATGCCGTAACCGGAATAACAGAGCCATGCCGCGGCCGATCCGGTAAAGAATAATGCTCGGGCATCTGCCAGATGCCGGATGACAGATCGGAAGTAACAAGCGGAATATACCCTCGGAATCCAAATTCATCGATAAACAGATACCATTTCTCCTCCACGTTGGATTTGAAAATGATAGGACCTTCCCCCCGAACCATAAAATCGAGCTCTACCTGCTGATGAATCATCGCATATGTCTCATGCTCGAAGGATTGTCCCACTTCCTGAATAATGTTCTTTCCTTTGGTAAACCGGTAAATGTGCCCCTTATGCTCAATTAATGTTGCATCAAAAACGGAATAGCCATAATCCATATACACCCTTGGCTTGCTGAACTGCACAAAATCTTTCGTGGACACATACATCATCCGGTGATAACGGCCGGAACCGCCGGGGAAGCTGTCCGCCATAGAAGCCCAGAACACTTTAAAGTCCTGGTGCCTCGCATCATAGAAGATTTCCGGTGCCCAGGCGCAGCCCGCATCACTCGGAGCAACCTCGACCATTCGCTGATCCGACCAATGGATAAGATCATACGAATTCCACATCATAATCGATCTGCTGCCCGAGGTTACCGCACGATTCCAGCCCGGATTTCTGTAAATACTCAGATCCGTCGCCACAAGGAAAAATTTATCCCCTTGCGGTGACCTTGCCAGATACGGATCCCTTACCCCGCCTTCTCCTAATGCGGAGGTCAGTACAGGACGTCCGCCATTTAGCTCAAGCCATTGCAGAGGATCATTTCCTTTGCTCAGCGCAAAGTATACCTGCTCTTCATCTGCTGTCTCATTACCCTTGAAATAGGCAAACAAATAGCCTGCATAGTTATCCGCCACCTCATCCACCCTCTATCTATTTGAAATTGTGTGGTAAAAAAGGAAGACTTCTGATCAATCAGAAGCCTTCCCTTGGCCGTTTATTTCAATGCTTCTTGACGTTCTTTATATACTTTGGTAGCCTCATCCAGCATTTGCTGACCGCCCGCTTTCAGCCATTCCGCTTTAAAAGATTCAAACTCTTTCTCCACGTCGCCTTTCGTTACCATCACCTTGGAGTAGAAAGAATCTTCGAGCGTATTCAAGTTAGCCAAATATTGCGTTTTCGATTCCAAAGGTGTCGGACCAAGAAGATCGGAAATGATCTCATTGCCGGCATTCAGTTTATCCGAGAAGGCTTGTTTGTCGGCAGGCATCTGGAATTTCGCATTGGAGAGCGAACGGTCTACGAATGGATTATAATAGCCGCCTGTACCCAGATCGTTCTGCAGCTGCGGAGTATCCAAGTATTCTTTCTTCCATACGGGAACGCCGTCTACCATATCGTACGATACGCCTTCTTCGCCGTAAGTCGTTTTCAGATACACTTCATCGTTTGTTGCAAGATCTTCGAGCATTTGCAAAATTTTAATCCGTTTCTTGTCGTCCTTCTCCAGCTGCTTGCCGAACATAAGCGGGGTTTGCAGAGGCCCGTTCGACATGACGTACGTTTTGCCTGCCGGACCGATCAGACCTTTGCCATATACAACCGGGAAGCCGTTTGCTTTGTCCTGCTCCAGCATGCCAAACAGATGGTGGTACATGAAGGTGTCTTTCATACCAATCTTCTGGCTGTTCCATTTCGTTGTAATCTGGTCATTATCGTCTGTCAGGAATTCCGGATCAATCAGATCGGCGTTATACCATTGATTGATCTTCTTAACCGCTTCCTTGGCTTGGTCGGTAATGCCGCCCCAAGTGACCGTGCCGTCCGCTGCCAGCATGAATTGATAAGGGTTAACGCCGTACGAAGCGAAAACTTCATTAAACAGCTGATTTCTTGCCGCTTTGCCGCGGCCTGTCATGCCGTACGTATCCTTCTTGCCGTTGCCGTCCGGATCGTCATTGCGGAATTTCGTCAGCACATCCTCGTATTCTTCCAATGTTTTTGGTGCTTCCGTATAGCCGATCTTGTTCAGCCATGCACCGTTATAAGTAGGAATAAATCCGTATCGGCCATTCAGCCAAATTCTCGGTACGCCATAGTTCTTGCCGTCAACAAGCGCAATTCCCCATGCCGCGGTATCAATCGCATCAATATCCGCCGAATATTTCGGCATATATTGCTTAATCTCATCGGTAGAGATGACAGCGATAATGCCTTGTCTTGCATAGTTCGCCATATCCGCTTCTTGAAGCGTGCCCGGGAAAATATCCGGGATCTCGTTAGACGCAAGCTTCAGCTTAAAGCTTTCATCCGTAAGGTTCATATTGACGAATTTGACGTTGTATTTCTCTTCCAGGTATTTCTGAGTCGGGTTGCCGTCTGCTGACGGCAGATTCCAGGTCGAACCGATCGAGATTTCAATTGGCGCTTCTTTTTCTGTTCCGCTGCTCTCTTTCGCGTCATTGGTTTGGGATGCATTTGTGCCCGGATTGTTGCTGGAGTTGCTGCTGCAGCCTGCCATTAGGGATAGTGCCAGTACGGACGCTAATATCACTTTTTTGCCATGTTTCATTTTTTTGCTCCCCTTTACATGTAATAGACCTTTATTTAAACGGAGTACGTACTCCGGATAAACCAAACCATATTAACCTTTGAGAGAACCAACCATCGTCCCTTTGACGAAATACTTTTGCAGGAACGGATACGCAATGAGAATAGGTACAACAGCGAAGATGACGGTGGCCGCTTTAATCGACGTCTCATACTGAAGATTGGCCGCACCCGTAACCCTGCCGAATATTTCGGCATCCGCGCTTGTCACGACGACTTCCCTAAGGAAGAACTGAATGGTCTTCAGGTCTGTATCCGTGACGTAGATAATGGCATCAAACCAGGCATTCCAATTCGCAACGGCCGCCCATAACCCGAGTGTCGCCAGCACGGGCTTCGATAGTGGAAGGATGATACTCCATAGAATCCGCATATCGTTCGCACCGTCGATCTTGGCCGACTCTTCCACCTCTACCGGTATCGTCATAAAGAAATTACGCATGATCAGCATCGAGAACGTAGGAATTAATCCCGGCAGGATGTACACCCAGAAGTTGTTCAAGAGATGCAAATCTCTGATAAGTAAGTAAGTTGGAATTAATCCGCCGCTGAAAAACATCGTGAACACGATGATCATCGTATAGAAGCTGCGATGCGGCAGATGCTTGCGGGACAGCGGATAAGCCGCCAGCGCCATAGCAATCAGGCTGAGCACCGTACCGAGGACGGTACGAAGCGTTGTGTTCCTCATCCCGATCCAAATCTTCTTTTGCGTTAACAGCTGCTTCCAGGAAAAGAGGTCAATATCTCTCGGGAACCAATGGAACCCGAAGCGGCCTGCTTCCTTGGGAGCGCTGAAGGATATGGATGCAATATGGATAAATGGATAGATCGCTATTACGCAAAGCAATAAGATAAATAAAAATAAGATTACTTGAAACCCTTTTTCACCGGATGTCATTTTCATATCGCCATACTCCCCTCCTTACAGAACGCCTTCCTGTCCCATTTTCTTCACGATATAGTTCGTCCCGAGGACGAGCGTAATTCCGACGACATTTTTGAATAACCCGACCGCCGTCGTTAATCCCATCTGGAAGTTCACAATGCCTTGCCTGTAAACATAGGTGTCAATGACATCTCCGACCTCGAATACTGCCGGACTGTAAAGGTTATAAATCTGGTCAAAGCCTGCGTTCAGAATGCCGCCAAGCGAGAGAATAAACATAATCGATATAATCGGCAGCATCGAAGGAAGCGTGACATGCCAAGTCTGCTTCCAGCGGTTAGCCCCGTCCATGCGGGCTGCTTCATACAAGGTCTGATCAATGCCGGACAACGCAGCGAGGTAAACGATCGTTCCCCAGCCTACCTCTTTCCAGATGTTCGTTATGACTAGACTGAAGCGGAAATATCTCGTGTCCCCAAGGAAGTAGATCGGGTCGATGCCAAACCATCCAAGCACATAGTTAACCGGACCGGTGGACGGCGAAAGCATCAGAAAGACGATGCCCGAAAGAACAACCCATGAGAAAAAATGCGGCAAATACGAGATGGATTGAGCCATTTTCTTAAACCAGCTGATTCGGAGTTCATTTAGCAGAAGGGCCAATATGATCGGCGCCGGGAATCCGAACAGGATGTTTAGACCGCTGATGATGACCGTATTTTTCAAGATCCTCGGAAACTCCGGCGACTGGTTAAACAAATAATCAAAGTAGGCAAAGTTGTTCCAAGGGCTGTCCCAGGTCCCCAATACCGGACTGTAATCTTTAAAGGCTATCAGAATGCCATACATCGGTCCGTAGCAGAAAATCGCATACCAGACCAGGACCGGCAGCAGCATCAGGAGAAGATATCTGCTTTTCTTATACTCTCTCCAGGTATGTCGGAATTTGGACTGCTTCGCGGGTATGTTGGCGCTTTCAAAAGGGACAGCATGTGCTTTCTCCATCCTAACTTGCTCCTTTCCTATCGGTTCTTGCTTGACTTACCAAATGAGCACATGCTTGCCGGTCAAACGCATGAGGGCCTCGATAAAGAAGTAATCCCCGTAAATAATCGGAACCTCTGCATGTCTCTGTCCGTGATAAGCAGCCGTTCCGCCGTTCACGATGGAATCTTCGCTTACCTTCCAATTGCAGAAGCGTTCATCCGTTGCGCGTAAAATGTTAATCGCTGCGTTCCGGTATAAATCCTGTTCGAGCTCCGGAAGCGCATCGGCGATTTCGAGAAGTCCGCATGCCGCGCATACGCCCGCTGTTGTATCCCATCTGACCGGCTCCTTCGGCGACCGGAAGTCAACGACGGGAACAAACCCTGTAGCAGCTACATTCGCGATGAAGTAGTGGGCGATACGTTTAGCTGCGTTCAGGTAACGCTCATCCTTCGTGTATCGGTAGCTTAACGCGAAACCGTATAAGGCCCATGCCTGACCTCTTGACCATGAGGAACCGCTCGCAAAACCTTGACCGCCAGGCGCTTCGAGCAGCTCGCCGGTCTCCGGGTTAAGAATGGCAATATGATTGCTGGAACCGTCTTCCCTTACCGCATGCCGGAGCACCGTATCAGCGTGATCTGCTGCGATATATTGAAACCGCGGGTCGGCTGATTCCTGACTCGCCCAGTACAGAAGCGGAACGTTCATCATGCTGTCGATAATGATCCAGCCTGTGCAATCATCATTCCAGGCCCGGATGTATTTGCCGCGCGGATTGTATCTGCCCGCCAGCAGATTGGCAGCGTGCATGCCTCTTGTCTTGGCTCTTTCGTTGCCGGTGAACCGGTAGTTCGCTACCGCGGAGTGCAGCCACATAAACCCGACATCGTGATGCAGTCCGTCGTATCCATCAAACGCCGCGTCCAGCCTGCGTTCCACGCCTTCAGCCGCCGCTTTATATTTGTCTTCCTTTGTCGCTTGATACAGGTGCCACAGCATGCCCGGCCAGAACCCGTTTGTCCACCAGAATACGTCAGACTCTCCCATATCCTCACGGTATACGCCTTCTTCCGGCACATAAGGAATCCGGTCACCGATCCGGTCGCACTGAGCCGACATCTTAAGCTCGATCTTGCTCCATGTGTTGTCGATCCACTGCTGAATATCGTCTTTAACCATGCTCATTCTCCTACTCTCTGTCGTTAACATTTCCTCTTGCTAAATTAATTGTAAGCGCATCAAAAAAATGAAAATATCACACTTTTACAAGATTCCTTGTAATTTTCGCTGTAAAAGAGCTACCTTTGTTAGCCTCTCAGAGGAGGGATGTATCTTCTTCCGGTCGCTGTTGCCTAAACTTTGCCTGAACAATTTATACAAGGTTGCAAAGTTTAGACAAAGGCGAGCGCTGCGCTCCTCCAGAAGATACATCTCCTCTTTGAAGCACAAAAAAAGAGAGCCATCTTACAAGCTAAAATTAATAACTTGTAAGACAGCCCTCATATTAAGTAAATGTAAGCCGGTTAACATGCTCTCCCAGCTCGAAATTGCCGGAGGCGGAATCGGTGATTTTGCGATCGTTAATGTAGAAATTATCGATTGTGACTCCGTCGATGCAGCGCTCCGCATCAAACCCGTTAAGGCGTGAAATGGTTTTGTCGCTGCCATTGTAGTAGATGCCATCGAATGTTATTTGCTCGATTCGATTGCCCGGTACCGGATTGTAATCCGGGTTCCAGATGACGCGGATATCGATGATCCGCCCAAGCTCAAAAGGCTCGATCCGGATGTTGCGGTAGGTCACATGACGGACTGTATTTTTGTCCCCGGCGTTGATCGTCAGACAGCCCTGATAATTATCCTGAGGCTCGTGATGTTCGAGGATGTCGATATTTTCGAAGGTGATGTTTTCGATCAGAGTTCCTTCTGCATGGTAATCCCCATGCGTGCCGATCATCGTTGGATGAGCCACGTCTGCCCAGAGCGTTGAATTTTTTACCGTTATGTTCCTTGTATCACCGTAGTAGCCCCAGCGGTGTCCGTAGATGGCAATACAGTCATCCGAATTGCGCATAAACACATTGTCAATCTCGACATCACAGCAGGACATCATATCAATGCCGTCTGACCAGCCTCGGGTGCTGAATGACTCGAAGTCGGTTATCCGGATTTGATGGGACTGACCCAGATAGATGCTGTAGTGAGGCGGATCAATGACGGAGATCCCGGAAATGTCGATATGATGAGCGTACATCAGACGGACCCCACGAAAGGCAGAGAAGCGTCCAAACTCCGCCAAATAGATCATGCCTCGACCCGAGATTTGCACGTTTTCAACCTTATCACAGACAAAGGATCCGGCTACATAAGCACCTCCTTCGACGTAAATCTTATTGCCCGAAGGCACGTTAATGATAACTTGTTCGATATGATGCAGTCCGGACTTGAAGTATAACGTATGATAGCGGTTATCCAGCAGTTTCTCCTGCAAGTCTTCAATCCGGTGGATGCGAGGCTCGATGACAGCAACGCCGGGATCAGCCGGATCCGGCTGATTCGTTTCCAGCTCTTTTGCTATCAGATGCAGGTTATGGAACCGGTCGCCGTTGATTTCAACCGAAAGCTTCTGCGGCTTGGATAAACGGAACTTGATTGTCCTTTCATCAACTCTCTCTGCCTTTATGCCGGTTGAAAGTGGCCGGATCACGGCTTCCTTCACCGGTTCCCGGTTACAGGCGATCTTCACCTCCACTTCTCCGCCGAAATCAAATTTGACTAGAGAGGCCTCCCTGACATAATGCATGTCGACCTTAACAAGTAATGCCTCCGTCTCAACCCACTCCCCGCCGGGAGTACGCAGGTGTACGGTGAAGTCATTATTTTTAGGCAGCGCTCTTGGAATGGGATAAACGACTAGCGAGTTAACGGCGGTCTTAGCCAAGCGGAAACACTCTCCTCATTTGTTGTTCCATTTATTCTACTGACGCTGCCGTCCTCCTAACAATCGCAATTTTGCGAGATTTCTTGTAAAAAAGAGAGAGGAATCAAGAACTGACGATTATGGCTTCTCTTTTTTATCGACAATGACCCATTCCCACTGATCAAGCTTGGCCTTTATCTGGATCGGAACTTTGGACGCACCATACTTAACCTGTTTGGTGTCTTGATCCACGCCTTTGTAAGTGTACTCCACCCAAACCTTGCCTCTCACGAAAGTATGGAATACGTGTCCCATGCTTAATTTAAAACGAATTTCGTCATCCTCTTCGCGATTCGGGAAATCAATAAACTGCAGGAACTTGTTTTTTACCGGGTCTGACACACGAGACTCATCAAGCTGAATGCCATTTTTACCGTCCATATAGATCGAGGTTACCGTTTCTTTCACACTTTGCAGAATCCATATGTAGAAACTGAGGTAGACAGCGAGAATTACGATTACCAGTACAGTCAACCTTACTCTCCAGCTTCGTATGCTAATCATCCTGATATCTTCTCCTTCTTGGTATAAAATTCAAAAGTATTAAGGAGCAGTCCCAACACTGGATACGACCCAAAACGGCCCAAACTTACTAAGATAGAATGTACCCATAGATCCACCGGTAGTCCTATCAACGAAATTGGTTACATCGTACTCATGGCCATAATGTCGATCATAGCGATTCATATCGGTTATGTTTGATGTAAATACACTTCCCAGATGTAAGCGGGTCAGCATATACCTGCGAGTTGTTAATTCCGGAGACAAGAAGCTAACAATCCACATGAATAAAATAATAATGATGACCATCCTGGTTTTTGTGCTTTTCTGCAGCTTAATAATCTATCACCTCATCGTTTAATATTCCATAATAAGGATACAATTCCAGTTGTTAGACGACAGATATACGTGAATAGTTTCGTTTATACTCAAAAAAGCACCAGCTGGTAAGGTGATCCCTACACAGCCGGTGCCTTTCCGAGCACTCCATTCTCTAGTACGTTCTTACCCACTCGAAGCATCTGCATACAAAAGCGAAGGTTTCATGCTCTACTTCCGTCACCCTGAAATTTATATTCTCAAGCTGGTCTGCTGACTTATCCTGAATTTTGATATCTAGCCGGAACGCTCCTTGGAAGCTGCCTATTGTTAGATCTTTAACATCTTCAAAGGTAATGATTAATTTGGGCCCTTCTGGAACTAGCGGAAGTGAACTAAGCGTTATAATCAAGTTATCTGTCAGAATCCCCATCTCATTCTCGCAACGTACCAGATTAAAGGATTGTATGTAGCAAAGCTTGTAATGTTTTTGATAAAAACTCTGTATGCGATCAGCCGTATTTTTCATTCTTGGACAGCCTCCTTTCTTAAAATATACGCTACTCCGCACAAATGAAAAGGACCATCTTCTAAGATGGTCCTCGAGAACTATTAAACTCTGGCAACCAATTGTCTTAATAGGCAGCCTGCTTTTATTTATAATCTTCAATAGCTCCCCTTATCTCATTGGCCAACTGCTGATCATATGCAAGTTGAGGATGAAGGACAATCCCCTTCGAAAGAATGATTAGCCCTTTGCTATAGTAAACGTTCAAACGCAAGGGTTCGGCAATCGCTCGAAGCGGAACAAATGCACGGCCATTTCGAACCTCATACTCCGAATCTTTTAGGCTAAACACTAATTTATGAGAAGGAGCATCTTCCAAATACTCATGCTCAATCGTGATCTCTTCCCGCTTCTTGTCATAATTGACGGCAGCCCCCAAAGCATGCGATATAAAGACAAGAGGCACGTAGGACGTACCTTTTTTGACATATGATGCAACTTTAGAGTTCGACGGGTCAACCGTTTGATGCCTGCCAAAGACTAATGCCTGCGGTTGATTCACAATCAGTCCGATTGAATGGTTCATCAGTTCGGTTACTGCGTCCTGACATCCTTCATCCTTCTTATAGAGATCGATATAATCCGTAATAATAGCAATTGCTTCTTGCCGGATATCTTGAACCAGGCTTTTATCGGCAAGTACCCTCTCCAGATAACAATAGCTTAAATCCATTGCTTCAGACGACCCTTGCGATCTTGCAAGGGAGTTTACTAATGCCACTGTCATGCTGTTCGGCAAAGATTCAGCGGCTAGTCCAAGCCAATACGTATCCGGCTCCAAATAATGATCCAACACCTTCAAATACCCCAGCACAAATAATTCATCTCCACGAAGGGTCTTAACGTTGAGAGAACTTGCGGGCTTGCCATAAACAGCCTTTGCGTACTGATTCATAATATCGCGATCATCCCATTGGCTGCTGGAATAGATTGCGTTTATCACTGCAGCTTTATGATCAATTGGATTTTTCTCGGATGATAAAAACTGGGCAATCTCCGGGCTAAATCCCAAGCGGTGTGCTTCGGCCACCATATCAATATCGAGATAGGCTCGATAAATGGTTGTTGAGGTAATCGGAGAATCCGCAAATGCCTTCTTCTCTCCAATATTCATTGATACTAAGAACAATATGAATGATAGAAGTACTGCCAGATTTCGTTTCATCGTGAGTTTCATCCTCCCAATTCTATTATCGTTCCTCCTATTAGAAACAGGAAATCCTATTAACGAAATCATTGATTCCAACTATAAATACAAAAAAGCCCCGCAACCCCAATATTACCACATGCTGGAATCTATGTGTTCATTAATATTTAATAGTACTGGATTAAAAAGAACTGCTCACTAGTGCAGAGAAGCAGTTCTTCTTAAATATTTCTCCATTTTATACGCGGTTACTACGTTGTCAGTCGGTTATCTGCCACTGTATCGTGAATGCTCCCTTCGCCTCATCGCCGCTAACGACGATTCGCACAGTAGAAGGGATCTCTACTCGATAGGCAATCCAATCTCCACCGTCACTTATATCCTTCGTATAGGAACCGCCTTCCGCATCCAAATGCGTGCCATACCCGCCTCCATTCGTAACCTGCCACTCAATGCGATAGGACAATGTTTGACCACTGTCGAGGTGAATGGGGATTTCTTTATCTCCATTAAAATAATCGAATTCCGCCCGGTAGCTATCGGCGGTTCTCGTTTCCGTCCACTGCCTGGCTACTGTGAAATCATTCACGGAAACATAAATGGCTGCGGATAATAGCAGAATGGCTGCAACTGCGTTATAAGGCCAGCATCTGCGCAAGAAGTAAACGGCAGCAAGAAACGCAAGCGAACAGGCAATCCCATACATGCCAGCAATCAGACTCAACATCCACTGGTTTGGAAACCAGACTACAAAAGGCACATACCCTCCGAGCATATAAAGCATCACCGTGAGTATCCTCTTGAACGGACCAGACTTCCATTTATAAAGCGCAACGTCCACTACGACTGAGAACAGTACAGCATAGACATAAATAAATGTCCATAATGAAAGCTCTTTGGTTAACTGAGACATCTGATAAACGTGCGGGCCAACAACCATAACTAAAAAACCGAGAAATATAATTCCTGCGGCTGCAAGTTTGGAAGCAGCAGCATTGGCAATCCGAGACCATCTTGGCATAGTAACATTCCCCTTCACAGGTTTCTTGTTACAAAGGTACCAGCACGCTTATCTGCCGAACAGTTCTAACTTTCATAGAACCCTGAATCAAGCTCTGTCTTAAGACTAAAAAAAGGCAACCGCTTGAGATCGGCTGCCTTAAATTTGCCATTAGTTCGATCTTTTCCAACTATCCTTCAAAGGCACAATACGGTTGAACACGCGGGTATCATGCTTCCTGTCTACGCTAAAATAGCCATGGCGCAAGAATTGGAACTTTTCTTCCGCTCGTGCATCTTGAACGAAGGCCTCCATAAAAACGTCCTTTTTATGAACCAAGGATTCGGGGTTAATCTTGGATGTCCAATCTTCGCTGTCCTTCGGGGTATCCTCGTCTAGAAGCAATTTTTCATAAAGGTTTACGTCCGCCTTCACACAATGATCCGCAGAGACCCAATGGATCGTCCCCTTAACTTTGCGCCCTGTGAATCCCGTACCGCTTTTTGTAGCCGGATCGTAAGTGCAGCGGAGCTCAACTACTTCGCCGGTCCCAGGTTCCTTGATCACCTCTTCGCAGCGGATGAAATAAGCCCCTTTAAGCCTTACTTCACCACCTGGAATAAGCCGGTGAAAGCCTTTGATTGGCTCCTCCATAAAATCATCACGCTCGATATATATCGTTTTTGAAAAAGGAACCTCTCTTGTTCCCAGCTCCACGTTTTCGCTGTTATTTTCTATCACCAACAACTCTGCTGCATCTTCCGGGTAGTTCGTAATAACCACTTTTAAAGGCTGCATAACCGCCATGACGCTGACCGTTTTTTCTTTCAGATCTTGTCTGACGAAATGATCCAGCAGCGAAATATCTACGGTGCTTTGCGTTCGAATGCTCCCGATTTCTTCAATAAAGCTGCGTATGCTCTCCGGTGTATAGCCTCTTCTCCTTAAGCCTCGAATGGTCGGAAGTCTAGGGTCATCCCAACCGTCCACATAGCCGCCTTCCACCAGCTGCCTTAAAAAACGTTTGCTCGTTACGACTCCCGTCAAGCTTAAACGACCAAATTCTCTTTGCCGCGGAGGCTCAGCAATGTTTAATTCATTCAGGACCCATTCATACAAAGGCCGATGATCCTTGAATTCAATCGAGCATAACGAGTAGGTGATTCCTTCAATGGCATCTTGAATCGGATGGGCAAAATCATACATCGGATAGATGCACCACTCGCGCTTAGTCCTGTAATGTTCGGCGTGGATAATACGGTAGAGTACCGGGTCACGCAGATTCATATTGGGCGAAGCCATATTTATTTTTGCGCGTAATACCTTGGAACCTGCGGGGAAAGCGCCATTTTTCATTTGCTCAAACAGCTCCAGATTTTCCTCCGCGGAACGCTCCCGATAAGGACTGTTCCTGCCCGGCTCCATTAAAGTCCCGCGATACTTTGTTAATTCATCCGGGGTAAGATCACAAACGTACGCTTTCCCTTGCTTGATTAAGGATAGCGCTGCATTGTAGATCTCTTCCGCGTAATCCGAGCCATAGTAGATATGCTCTTTGGGATCGTATCCAAGCCATTTGATATCCTCAATAATGGCATGGACAAACTCGATATCTTCCTTGAGCGGATTCGTATCGTCAAAGCGCAAATGGAAAGCTCCCTTATATTGCTGAGCGATCATATAATTCGTATGAATGGCGTACGCGCTCCCGATATGAAGATAGCCATTTGGTTCGGGAGGAAACCTAGTGCACATCTCCCTGCTAAAAGGGTTTTGCTCCAGCTCCTCATTAATAAGTCTATACATGTGGTGCTCCGCTAAATGTTCCTTGGGGTTTTCCATTGCCAACTCCTCCTAGAAAAAATGATCACGCCATTTTCGCTTTTGGTTAGAAACAAAACAAAAAAACTTCACCTCCAAGACAGTTATGTCTTGGGGACGAAGTTTCGCGGTGCCACCCCAGTTTATTAATATGTCGCCATATTAATCTCTTCAAGTACGGCATTGCTTGCTTGGCAATGCTTATACTCTAGCCCTGTAACGGGAGCACCCGTCATGCCATCACCGGTTCCGGATCCAGCATGCTGCTCGGAGGCTTGGTTCGGGGAAAAGTTCTCTGCTCCTTCTCAGCTGCCGGAGCTCTCTGTATGAGCATGTTTTTCCCTTACTCTTCTCGTCATCGCGTTTAAATCGTTGCTTATTATAATATGAATAATTCCCTTATTTGTAAATGATATTCGGGTCATTTTCTTGTCTCGTGCTGCCGCAATCCGCTAAAACCCGTTTTTAATTCTGTTATACTCTTCCACCGTAATGGAAAGCACCGTACCATGCTTAAAGCGGTAAGGGAAGCTGAAGCTTTCATCCGACCGGATAAAGACCCCGCCGTCCATCTCATCGGCTATAAAAGGAACATAGCCTTGCCCTTCCCCTGCAACGCCAAAGAAGTCCAGCATCAGACACCACTTTCCGTTGCTTAGCTTATAGGCCGTTGGGGCTTCATAAGCGCTGCTGCCAAGCCTCTCCATTTCCCTATTAAAAGCATCGATGGTTATGTACTCACCAGTCAGAGATTCTCCCTTTTGCATAATAACGCCATGCGGGTTTGCTTCACTCTTTACGAACCGGTAGAATTTCCCGTTATCCTCGTAAATAGCGGAATCAATAACCCCGCTGTCTTCCTTCCGGTACATCAGCTGCGGTGTCGTGAAATTCTCAAAATCCTTTGTCCGGGAGTAATAAATGCCTTTATGCCCGTAATCATCGGAAACATGAGACGAGGACCAGTGAAGCACGTAATCTTGCTCGAGCCGATCATAAATGACGTCCGGTGCCCATAAACAACCATAATCCTCATCGCCTAATCTGATCATTCGTTGCTTAGACCAGTTCACAAGATCATCCGATTCCCACACGGAAAGACATTTGCTCCCCTCCCTCGTAATAGTCTCCCAGCTTCCCTTGTACTTGTTATGAAAATGATTAGCAAGACCCAAATCAGTCGCGAGGATATAAAATTTGCCATGCTTCGTCCGCACGATAGTATGGTCCCGCACGCCTTTATCCCCTTGTTCACTCCAAAGAACGGGTTGTCCATCGTTAACCTGTTCCCAATTAAATCCGTCCCTGCTTATTGCAAAATATACCTGCTCGCCATCAGGGGTTGTCTTTTCCTTAAAATGCACGAATAAATAAGCTTCCATAGAAATCAACTACTCCTCTCGATGACCGAAAGACGGTTCTTTCCTGTTCACCCCGATTATAAACATCGGTTCATTCCACAACAATAATGTATAACAGCGAAAAACTGACCTATCGTGCTTAATCTAATTATCTAAAAAGTGGTTAGACGAAGCGTATCGCGTGTAATACTATATCGATACATCAATTTCAGACGGGGTGATAGGTATGAATCCAAATTCAAATCATCAAGAAGCGGTCGAGAAGGTTCGGGAATTAATCAAAGACATTGAAATCGCGATGCTCACGACGGTATCGGAGGAGGGCCTAGTGTCACGCCCGATGAAAACCCAGGACGTTGAGTTTGACGGCAGTTTGTGGTTTCTTACAAAGAAGGACACGGAGAAATTCCATGAGCTGTGCCGGAACAAGCAAGTGAATGTGGCCTATGCGGATAAGTCCTTCGTCTCCATCCGCGGTGAAGCGGAGCTTGTGGAAAGCGCTGAGAAAATAAAAGAGTTCTGGAACAAAGCCTACGAGGAATTACTGGAGACCACTTACGATGATCCGAACCTCGTCCTTATCAAGGTCAACGTCGATACGGCCGAGTATTGGGATTCAGGCAATAAATTCAAGATGGTGAAGTTCATGTTCAATAGACTATTGGGGAAAAATACAGAAGGTATGGAGCTCAATCAGACTGTGGAATTGAGCTAGAATTCGTTAGGAACAAGGACGGCCATCCTTTATGGAATGGCCGTTCTTTTCATTTTTCTGCAGCTGTCAAATACGCTTTCACGACTACTTCTCGATCTTAATCCAGCTGATCATCGGTTTGGAGTTGCCTGCTTTTACCGCTTTAACAATGATCTCGCCGTTTACTGCGGAAATATCCTCAAACACCTTGGCTTCGCGGCTTGCGCCAATCACATAATTGGACAGCTTGGTCTCGCCGTTAATCGTCACATTCATGTTTCGGTCGCTCGACTTCCATGGATCATAGAAGCCAACCGTCACCCTATACGTACCGTCCGGCAGCTGGAAGCGGTAAGCGAGTCCTTTGCCGTTCTCATTGCCATCGTATTGACGGATCGTTTCGTAAGCATCTACCGGAGAGGTTTGAGCCCAAGTCTGTCCGTTATCCGCTTCATAACCCCACTTCATGCCCGTAATAGGGTCAAGGCTATACTCCTGCTCTTCCTGTGACTGGAATACGCCAAGCACTTCACCGTCCTCAAGAGTTCCCGGCGTTCCATCCCCGGCATCAACATAATAGACCACGCTATTATTCGAGTTAGGCGTTGCGTCCATTGGAGCGGATTCCGTTTCCACCGTGCCCCGGACCGCAACAACCTTGAATGAATAGGCCGTATTGTTCTGAAGGCCCGTGACAACAGAAGAGCCTGATGCAGCAGCAACCTCAGTCACCGTACCTCCGTTCTTCGCAGCATAACGGATGAGATAGCTGCCAGCGCCATCCACTTCCCGGTAATGAAGCACAACTTGCCCGTCGCCTTCTTTGATCTGATAGATTTCCGGTGCTGCCGTCAGGTTCTCCGGATTACGGGCAGCCTGCAAATAAGCAAATTGTGCATCCGCCCAGCTATGAAGCCCTACGCGGCCGCTTGTGTACATCGTATCTTTCACATCAAAGATGAGCGTACCATCGAGATAGGCTTGAATATGCTGGCCGTTCAACCGGACTTCCATATTGTAATACTCCCCTAATTTCGCGGAGAATGGCACCGGATCAGCCAGATTCTGACCATCCCTGCGAAGGACAAGAATGCCGTTCTCATAGCCAAACATGTACCCCTTCGAGTAACTGCTTCCGCGGAATGTAACGCCCCAATCCGCTTCGCCCAGGGCATGCTTCGCAACAGCCGTAATCGTACCGTCAATCACCGTCAGATTATTAACCCCAATCTCACCGCGGTTATTGCCGCCAGATGCATGCTTCAGCAGACCATCTTCGATGACCCACTTGCTTACATCCTGGCTATAGCCGGTGAGAGCTCCGCTCGTAAAATCATCCTTGAACCGGACTTCTCCATTTGCAGGTGTTACCGACGTTTCGGCATAGCCCGTTCCTTTACCGCCTTTGCCAACTGTCGATACGCGAATGGTGACAGCCTTGCCGTTCGTCAAACCGGTCAATACCGTCTTATTGCCGCTGATCTGCTGGACATTATTGTTTAACGTTGTTTGTACCGTATAACCAACAGCTCCTTCAACGGAGCCAAAGGTAAGCAAAGCTTCCCCGTTGCCCGGAATTGCAATCAGCTTGCCAGGTGCTGCAATGTTTGGCTGCACTTTAAACTCAGCCGTTGGTTTGCTGGTGTTCTTGCCGTCTACGGCCTCAATTACACCGTAATAGACCTTTCCGTTCATAAGTCCATTGATTTGAATTTTCCCGCTCGTTTCTTGCGTTACATATTGCGTGTCGTATTTGCCTTGTTGGGTACCATAACGGACGCGGTAAGCAGGTACACCGATTTGAGTGTTGTAGGTAATGGTAAAACCGCCATCCGTCCCTGCGGCTTTGACGACTGCCGGAGCAAGCAGCTCAGGCGTGCCATATGCGCGTTTGGATGTTGGTCCAAAACCGTTGTCATTAGCCGCACGGATAGTCACATAATATGAAGCATTGTTTTGCAGACCTTGCAGCACAAAGGAATCCGCAGACATATTCGATAATTTCAATACTTTTTTGCTATTCTTGAAGCCATACTCCACTTCATAGTTATAAGCGCCTTTCGGAGCTTTGAAATCTACTTTCAATCCTTTGTTCAAAGGCTCTACCTTTAAAATCTGAGGAGCATCGGGCTTCTTGTTTTCTTTGACCACATCACCATTAAGCGTCACGATCGAACGTGCTGGAATGACCGCGTCAAAGGAACCGTCAGCCGAAGCCGGAATATCTGCTCCTCTCTCCAAATCTTGATCCGCCGATGTTACATAGGGCTTCAGCACATGAATGGCCTCATGATTATCGATGCCGCTTAATTCTACCTTGATATGCTGCTCTTTGCTGCTATCGTTGACGAACACCGTTGTAACGGTATTTTCTCCGTCATGCTTGTATGCGGAACCAAGCAGCGCGCCGTTGCGCGCGTCTTCATCGAGTCCGGTCAGTGCAACACGCTCTGCGCCCGGGCGGATAAATTTACTGTAGTTGCCAAGAGTCCAGAACATTTTGGAAGTGAGGATATTCTGCTCATCACCCGGGTTATGGTAATCGGTATAGATCAGGCCATCCTTGTAATCGCCTGCCGATACAGCCGTCCACCACTGCCAGGCAGAGGCATTCGCTCTCGCCAAATCGAAATGAATCGTCTTCGCAATATGGAGAGCGGGATCAATACCAAGATCACGGCCAGGTCCGTAATCTCCGAGAATGCAATATTCGCTAACCCAGTAGACGGCTTCACGGTCATATTTGTTCAGATTGGAGAAGAGCAGGTCTCTTAATGTCCCGAGACGGTCATCCCCCGGATTGCTGTAATCCGACCAGTAGGAGTGGGAAGCGATATGATGCCCGACGGCTTCCTGAAGCTCCGGATCGCCAAGCAGGTCTTTAATATATTCGCGGTATTTGCCTACGCCCAGGCTGTTCGAACCGCCCATATACTTTTCTTGACCCGAGAACGATTTGAATACTTCGTCATCCAGCAGAGCTGTAATTTCAACACCATCTGGTGCGCTGATCTGCGAATTCAGCCCTTTGGCTTTCAATTGACTATACAGCTCGAGAATGACCCGCTTAATATCGTCGTTGTTGTAACGGTTGCCTTCCTGGCCGGCTTTGTTCCAGTCCCAGGTTGGTTCATTAATCGGGCTGATATAGTTAAGATTAATGCCCTGCTTCTTGAAATGCTCGATCACATCCGTCAGGAAGGCGGCAAATTCGTCCTCGTACCCTTCTTTCAAGTTCGTCGATCCAACGGCAGCATCCGGCTGGGCATGACCGTTCTTCGTCATCCATACGGGAGGGCTGTTGACGAAGCCGATGAGCGTGTCGACGCCCCGATCCTTGGCTGCTTTCAGGAACCATTGCTGACCGGCCTGCTTGCTCCAATCATAATCGCTGTCCTCCGAAGCTTTGAACGTTTCCACACGGCGCCATGGATCCGTAATAATCGTTTTGTCCGTCTCCGTTGAGCCGGCTCCGATATTGAAACGCCATGCGGTTAAGCCAATCCCCTTGTCTCTCGAGAAGAGCAGATCCGCTACGCGCGATTTATTTGCTTCCGTCCAATTCTTGCCGAGCTGCTCCATCGACCAGGCATCGGATGCTCCAAAATTATCGATTTCCTGGAAGGTTGTTGACGCATCCACGTTAATCACGGCATCATAGGTGACTGCCGGTTTTACGGCCTCGGCGGCAAAAGTCGGACTTCCGAATGAGGTAAGGCTGATTACAGTGCCAAGCATCGCTGCTGCGGTGCTTTTCTTAAGCTTGAACGGTTTCACTCGTTTTCCCCCTTAAGTCAATTGGTCAAAAACATTTCATCTGCCCCAAACGCTTGCTGTACCTGTTTTCTCCTCCCAAGGAAAAAAGAAAACGGTTTCATGAAACCGGTTTCTTAATCCTTCAAAAAGATGGAGCACTCCATCTAAAAAGGGCTCCACGCTCTCGATTTTACTTCCTGCCACTTCCGTCCACATCCTACTTTACTCCCAAAAATCCCCGTTTCAAGTCGCTATTTTTGTCTGATTATGGCCTTTTATGTTGGAGCAGTCGTAAACGGCTGCCACATTTCTTTTATTTCAACCAAAAAGAAAAAGCAGCCAGCGGCTGCTTTTTCTTTCATCTCGTCGTTTAAGATCTGGACAAAGCTTTCTCGGTTTCATGTAAGGATTGTCCATAATTCTCGATCTTGGAGTCTAGCCGCCCCATCGTTTGGACCATCTCCTCAATCCGGAGACGAAGCTGCTCACGTTGTTCAATAAGCAGATCTTTTCTTGCGCTTAAGGTGCAGTCTCCTTGTTGAAACAAGTTGACATATTCAATTAACGCCTCAATGGGAAGACCTGCGCTCCGCATGCATTTAATAAACTCAACCCATCTAAGATTATCTTCGTTGTATTCTCTAATTCCATTATTATTGCGGTTAACAGGGGGAATGAGTCCGATCCGTTCATAATAACGGAGCGTATCCTGCGACAGTTCAAACTTGGCGCTTACTTCAGCCATTCTCATACGGATTGTTCCCTCCAAGAATAAGATCTATTCTTTATAGTCTACCACCTGGAGTGAACTCCAAGTCAAGAGTTGGCTCACCGATCCCTCGTTTTCCCAGCTTACAAAGTTGAAATATCAATGACAAACCGGTAGCGGACATCACTGCGCAGTACACGCTGGTACGCTTCATCCACTTGATCCGCGCTGATCCGTTCAATTTGCGGCTTGATGCCATGCTCGGCAGAGAAATCAAGCATCTCCTGCGTCTGACGAATCCCGCCAACAAGCGAGCCTGCAAGATTACGGCGCTGCATAATCAGAGAGAACGCATGATAGGTATCTGCTTCGCTTGGAGCTCCCACATTAACAAGCGTTCCGTCCACTCGAAGCAAGGACAGATAAGCATCCACATTCAGATTAGCAGACACGGTATTCAGAATCAGATCAAAGCGGTTAGCCAGCTCTTTAAAGGTAGCAGGGTCGCTTGTCGCATAATAATGATCCGCACCAAACGCCAGTGCTTCTTCTTTTTTGCTCAAGGACTGGCTCAATACGGTTACTTCCGCGCCTAATGCATGCGCATATTGAACAGCCAGATGGCCAAGTCCGCCCATGCCTACGATTGCTACTTTTTTGCCTGGACCGGCGTTCCAATGCTTGAGTGGAGAATAGGTCGTAATGCCGGCGCATAACAGCGGGCTTGCCACGTCCAGCTCCAGGCTGTCCGGAATACGGACAACAAATCGCTCCGTCACGACAATTTTCTGGCTGTAGCCGCCATGAGTCGGCTGGCCGTCATAGTCCAATGCATTATAGGTACTTACTACGCCTTTCGTGCAAAATTGCTCCTCGCCCTTAAGGCAGTACTCGCATTCCCCGCAGGAATCCACAAAGCAGCCTACACCAACGCGGTCGCCAACAGCAAACTGAGTTACAGCTGAACCTACGGCTTCTACAACGCCGGCAATTTCATGGCCGGGGACCAGCGGGAAGATCGTCTCTCCCCATTCGCCAAAGGCGGTATGAATGTCAGAATGACAGATTCCGCTGAATTTAATATCGATCAGAATATCGTCCGGACGCAAAGCTCTCCGCTCTATCGTCGTTTTTTCGAAAGGTGCTTTCGCACTTGAAACACTCAGTACATGAGATTTACACATCGTTTCTCTACTCCTTTGTCTTGAAAAGATAAACACAATCGGAGTATACATGCTGGAGTGAACTCCATGTCAACACGTTGCCGCTGAGTTAAACATCTCATTACTCATAATTTACCTAATACTTGCTCATAATAGGGACAAACTCGGAATCAGAAGAAGGTGATGACATGACATTAAATAGCGCTGCAATTAACGATTACTTGTCCTATACGGAGGATTTAATAACGCAAAATCTCACCTTTCATAACGAGAGGTGCACGATCCTTTACCTGGAATCTCTTACGAAAATGGAACTTATTCAATTCAATATTATACAGCCCTTTCTTGAGGAGGGCTTCGCTGCCATCGAAGCTGTCTCGGGCGCCCGTCAATCCTCGGATCTTCCCCTTATCGGGCAGGCTTTGCTGGATGGTTATTGCGTTGTTTTGCCCGACAGCCGCGCAAAGGCTTATATGATTTCCGCTGCTCTATTGCACAGCCGGTCAATCGAAGAGCCTTCGGCCGAGCAAATTATCAAGGGTTCGCATGAAGGCTTTGTAGAAAGCTTGAGCACAAATATCTATCTGCTTCGCTATCGGGTCAAAAGCCCGCAATTGAAAGTGAAATATTTTTCAATGGGGTCTCTGACCAATACAAAGGTAGCAATGGTCTATATGGAGAACCTGGCCGACCCGAATATCGTAAAGGAATGCGAAAAGAGACTGCGATCCATTAATCTCACGCATTTAATTTCAACCGGCGAAATCGATGAGATGATCGAGGAGCATCCGCTTTCCCCGTTTCCCCAATCCCTGCATACGGAACGTACGGACCGGGCGGTCTCTTATCTGCTCGAAGGTAAAATCAATATTGTGGTCGACGGAAATCCAACGGTATTAGTGATTCCGATTAAGTTCTTCACCTTCTACCAGTCGCCGGATGACTATAACAGCAGGTGGATTACCGGCTCCTTTTTCCGTTTTGTCCGGATGATCAGCTTTGTTCTGGCGATCAGCCTGCCTGCGATCTATATCGCCATCGTGTCGTTTCATTCGGAAGTGCTTCCTCCCGGCATTCTATATTCCGTTAAGGTTTCTTTAACCTATGTACCGTTCCCCCCGATTGTGGAGGCTATTGCGATGCAGATTATTCTGGAGCTGCTGAAGGAAGCATCCATACGGCTTCCTTCTCCTATTGCCCAAACGATCGGGATCGTCGGCGGTTTAGTTATCGGAACGGCTGTCGTGGAGGCTCATCTTGTCTCTCATACGATGATTGTCGTGATCGGACTGACGGCCATCGCTTCCTTTGCGGCCCCGCTAAATGAATTTGGAACAAGCCTGCGAATATTAGGATTTCCGACCATGCTCGCTGCCGCCTTATTTGGCTTCTTCGGAATCTCGGTTATGATGATGGTGGTTTTTATTCATTTATGCAAAATCGAAACGTTAGGAGTCCCTTACTTCGCGCCTTTTGGGCCGTTTAAGGGGAAAGAGAGCATGAAGGATATTTTCCTGAGACTGCCGGTTTGGAAAACCGAAAAAAATGCCCAAAAATCCGGTTCACATAAACAGTCGTTTACCCAGAGGTGGAAACGCCATTGAATAATTCCATTACAAAAAATCAACTGTTTTTCCTGGTCATCAAAACCCAAATTGGAATAGGACTATTATCATTGCCTTCGGACATTCAGGAATCTGCCGGCGGAGATGCGTGGATATCGGTGTTAGGATCAGGAGTGGTTATTCAGCTGTTGATCCTGGCGTATTGGCATTTATGCAGCAGATATCCAGAAAAGAATTTAAGCCAAATGACTGTCCTCTTTTTCGGAAAATATATCGGGAGAGCCGTGAATTGTATTTATTACGGCTTTTTTGTCCTCATTGCGGGGTATGCTTGTACGCTATACGTAAAGCTCATTAAAGTCTGGCTTCTGCCTCTGACTCCAAGCTGGGTTCTAATCCTGCTAATTATCGTAATCGGAATCTATCTCGCAGTCGAGGATTTGCGTGTTATCGCAAGATTTTATCAATTAGCCTCCGTTCTGCTTTTTGTCTTGTTTGCCATGAGCTTGGCAACCTTTGTAAATGATGTGCATTTGTCCAACGTTTTGCCTGTAGGTCAGGCCGGTATATCCCAAATCTTTAAAGGCAGTGGAAAAACGTTTTTTGCGATGCTCGGCTTTGAGGTTATCCTCTTCTTTATTGCGCAGGTGAAGGCGTCTCCTCGGGAGGTGATGAAGACCTTAACTTTGGCCAACTGTTTTGTGACCTTGTTCTACTCTTATTTTGTCTTTATTTGTTTGATCGGCTTTAGTCAAGAAGCCTTGTCCAAGGTGAAAGAACCTGTCTTGTTTCTGCTCAGGGGATTAAGCTTCCAGCTCTTTGACCGGTTGGACTTGATCTTCCTGTCCATTTGGATCATTCCCATGTCAACTACGATTGTTTCTTATTTATGTTTAGCTGGCAAAACCCTTACAACAACAAGAAAAACCTATCAAAGAATGGTTAGGATCAGCGGCGTGCTTATTTTAATGCTGGCCATCTACATGTCTACGCGGGAAAGCCTGGATACCTTCAGCAAATGGATGGAATACGGCTATCTCATTATGATCGCGGCTGTTCCCCTTCTCATGTGGACGATGTCCTTCTTACTGCTAAGCTATCATAAGAGGAGATTGACATGATGAAAAAGCTCATACCGGCTGTCTGTTTAGGGATTCTGCTGCTCCTTCCCGGTTGCTGGGATGCCAAAATGCTGATCAATAAGAAATTAGTGAACGGGATTGCCCTAGACACACAGGAAAACGGTCAAATTCTGGGGACGGTTAAGGCGATTATTCTGGAGAGCAAAGGTGGCGGGCAATTCGACGTTAAGGATAAATTAGCTCAATCGACCGGTCATAACATTCCCGAAATCGGCCATAAAATGGACAGCATGCTGCCCGGGACGATTGAAGCGAATAAAGCGTTTGTCATTATTATCGGCGATGAGCTTGCGCATCAGGGGATCATGCCCATTTTGGAGTTTTTTTACCGTCTTCCTAAAGCCTATCTGAATACAAAGGTGCTGATTGCCAAAGGTCAAGGTTCCGACATTTTATCGGTTCCGGAGGTTGAGAACAACCCGATTGCCTTTGATATCAAGCAAATGGTAAATAGTTCGGAAAGAACATCTCTCGTTCCTAGTCAGACCTTGTACTCCCTGTGGAACCAGATCTCAGACCCGTCTGAAGATACGGTATTACCCATCATTCGAAAAATGAGCAACGGCGCTTTAGTCATTGACAGCATCGGGTTGTTTAATGAAGATACTTTTACGGGAGTAACCTTGGCACGTAACGATAGCAGCCTGTTAATGCTGCTTAAGGATAAGATGAGCAGCGTAGCATGGCTGGATATACCGCTGGGAGAGAGTGTTGTTTCCTTTGAAGTGCGCAAGATGAAACGGAGTTTCAAAGTGACTGTCAATGACCAAACACAATCCATAGAAAGCAAAATACGGATTGATTTGTATGGCAATATCGACAGCTATACAGGCAGTCCGGACTGGATTATAGATTCAAAACAATTAAGCAAGGAGCTGGCTGAATCCCTAAATAAGCAGGCTGCCAAAATTACGGGCATTTTGCTGAAGGCAAACTGCGATGCCTTCGGGATAGGACGCAAGCTGAAAGTGAGTCATTCCGAGCTTTGGAAAACGATCGACTGGAAGAGCAAATATCCGGAGGTAAAAATAACGCCGGAAGTTCATATTCATATCACGAGCACCGGCGCTCTTAAATAAACAGAGAGAGTCCGTTCCATTGGAACGGTCTCTCTCTCTGTTTCTAAGGGAAACTACAAGCTCGCGTATACGATATTTCTCAACCGCGGATGCACGTAAGGCTCCTGGTTATTAAGCAGATGCTGCGCATACATGACCGTCAGCCGTGAATCCGGATCGATAATCGCCATACAGCCTGCGGCGCCGCTCCAGCCAAACTCACCAAGCGGGCTGAGCGACCCGCTGCGCGCCTTGGAGACATGTGTTCTGACGCCTAGCCCATAGCCATAACCTGTAAGCTGCTCCCATGAGTAATCACCCTGCATTCGCTCGGTTAATTGATCCGTCCGCATCAAATCGACCATTGCAGGCGATAGAATGCGTACGCCATCCGGGCTTGTTCCCTTATTGGTGAGCGCATTCAGGAAAAGCGCATAGTCGCTTACCGTAGACAATAGTCCTGCACCGCCGCTTTCGAATTCGGTTCCGATACGGTAGCCGTTCCCGTCTTTGCGCACGGGCCTGCCCAGCTTGTCGTTATATTCATATTGCGGAATCAGACGGCTTTGCTGCTCGTCAGACAGATCAAAGCAAGTATCGTGCATGCCTAGCGGTCCGGTTATTTCATCCCGGATATAGGTGCTGAAGCGCCGTCCGTCCACTACCTCTACGAGTGCCCCGAGCACATCATGACATAGGCTGTAATTCCAGCGGGTACCCGGCTCGAAGAGCAGCGGCTCTTTGGCGAGTGCCTCCGCGAAGGCGCGTGTCGGCACCTTACCCTCTGTCCGTTCCACAACCTCCTGCACGGAAGGTGATCCGATATCATAAGAGAAACCGGCTGTCATGGTGAAGAGATCACGCACTCTGACAGGCCTCTTCGCCTTCTCGATTGCAACCTTGCCTTCCGGCAGCCGCTTGCGAACGTTCATCTCGGTGTATTCCGGAAGATAGGCCGATAACGGATCATTCAGCAGAAGCTTGCCTTGTTCAACAAGCCGAAGGGCCGCCACGCAGGTCATGATTTTGGTCATCGAATAGATATTGAAGATCCGTCCCTCTTCGATTGGCGTCTCCTCTTCCAGACTGGAGTAGCCGCTCCGGTAACGGAATACGGTCTCATTACGATGAATGACCATAACCTCCGCCCACGGGATGCGCCAGGAGGTTAATCGGTCGATAAATTCAGTCAGCGGTCTACTATTCATGATAGTTCATCCTTTTATTGTTAATCGTCAGCCTCTTATTCATAATCGATAACGGCCATCTGATGGCACTCTACAACAAGCACGGTATAATTGAGCACTCCATCCTCATAGCTGAACGGCAGCGGTGTCATCTGTGGTGCCAGATAGACTTTCTTCACCGGACTCGCCGTCCTGACGGAAACCTGAACATTATACAACGGCACGATATCCTCGATTACTTCAATACCATCCCCCCGGCGTACTGGGGAAGCATACAGCAAGTGGTTAACCAGCCGGCTCTGCTCCTTCTGCTCCTGGAGGGTGACCACCCCTTGCGCAGGCAGATTGGTCTGCAGCGTCTTGCCTGGGAGCAGGCGATTCAGCGCGTAGAGAACCGATTCCTTCAAGATCAGGCTGCCTTTGGCGGCGTAGTCATCAAATACGTTCCAAGCAATATAGATCCCGCTTGCGCTCTCTACCATGCCTGGACCTCCATAGGCGTGGCTGCTCGGCGTATGCTGATGGGAGCAAAATGTAAATGCATCCCGGTTAAAATACGGGTCCTCGCGCCTTCCAAGCTCGGTGCCGCCGGCAAGCTCGATTTTTTGTCCCCGGGAATAAAAGATGAATGATGCCTCCCCTAAACTCGCCGGCTTAAAGAAAGGCCGGAAATAATCCGGTTGGAACGCATTTTCTCCCAAATACCTTACTCCGAGATCAACGGCAAAATGACTGCCTTCGGGATTAAGTCCGGACCAGCCCGTGGCGAGAATTTTGCCGCCCTGCTGCAAGTATTGCTCCAATTTAACCTTTAAATCATCCTCTACCGCCACATAATCCGGCATTATCAATACTTTATAGGCGGTAAAATCATGCTCCATATCAACGACATCAAACAAGAATTTCCCTTCAAGCAGCATGCGTACGGCCCCTGCATCGGAATTCGTCTTGCGCTGCCCGTCCCTTGCCTTCCCATGCACACCGGTTGCTTCAAGCGAGAGAAGCGCCACATCGGCAACATTGGTCGTCTTAACGCACCATGCTTCCTTACTCTGGACCTCGCTATAGGCTTCTCCAATCAGAGCATAAGTTGCCTTATCCATATACCCGTCGGGATGCAGCTGGTCACCGATCGAGCACTTTGCTCCATTGGCTATGCTAAGCGCCGCTTCGTACCGAAGGGCGTTCGGATGCTTATAGCCGCCAAATTCTCCCCAGGACGTATGGAATTTCCCGGTCATGCCGAGGAAATCAACGCCTAGCGTTTGTGCGTACCTGGCCGACAGCGGGAAGTGGTCATAGCCCCAGCCGCCCGTCGGCAACGATTCCAGCTCCAGATGGCTGTTCATCCTTGCCAGATCACGGCGGCCCCGCTTAATGTGACCGCCATTATGGAAGATCGGCAGACCCGGTTTAACAGCTTCCACCGTTTCCTCAACCCTCGCCGTATAATTGGCATACGTCTTTTCCCACAGACTCCGCATCGCCTCTTTGTCCCTCGGATCCTTCCCCTCGCGCAAGGCGCTTTCCATACAGTTATGGCAATAGCATTTGCGCACGCCAACAATGTCAAGGAACAAGCCGTCCGCGTCATAGCGGGACAACACTTCGTTAATCTGAGCAAGGAGAATATCCAGGTAAGGGGAATTCATGCAAAATTGATGATAACCCGGCTCCAAAAATCCCTTCACCCAGCCGGTACTGTCATTCTCATCGCGGATCAGCCATTCCGGGTGACGTCTGGCAAGCTTCTCGTCAAGACCGGCCGACAAGTATACGGGCGTTTTTACGTCAATCTCATGAGCGGCTTCGATTGCTGCGCCAAGCAGGTCAAAGCTGAGACCCGGATGAATCTCATTGGCTTCCGAAGGATGATAAGCCCAGCCGTGATGACATTTGGAGAACAGCGTAATGGAATCCACATGGCCTAGCCGCAGCATTTCCTGAAACTGCTTTTTGTCAAAACGGGCTCCGATCGGGTTAATTGCTTCGGAGGTATGGAAATCAAGATGGACCTGGCGAAATCGCATATTCTGTCATCCTTTCCGGTTCGTATACGTTAACTATATAAGTTCAACGCTTGACCGGACAGGTTCATTAACGACTTTTTATAGCACATTTTCTACCTTCTGGATAGCAGCCATGCTACAATCGGGTAAGCGATTACAACAGTACCGTGCAAAGGAGACCTTGGCCATGCATTGTCTTGAACTGATTATCCCTCCGCTGCCGCAGCTGCTCACAATTGGTCACTCCTGCTGGACACCGGGACAACAGCATGTTGCAAGGTCGTTTAACGTGTATGACATGCTCTTTGTCCTGAAAGGGACCTTATATATGACAGAGGATGATGTGCCTTACGAAATCAAAGAAGGCTGCATGCTTGTGCTGGAGCCAAACCGCATGCATATCGGTCATCGCCCCTGCGAGGAAGTAACCGAAATCTATTGGATCCATTTTGCCCACCAGGCTCCTGTCCGGGCGGTCGACAGCGGTCAGATTTCATGGTCTATTCCTTTTACCAAAGGGACCAATGACGATCTTACTCCCCATCAGCAGATGATGTATATTCCGAAGTTTACGAGTATCCATATCCCGGACATCCTTCCGTACCTGCAGCAGATGCTGGAGCTGCATCATGCCTTATCGCCTGCAAGCTCGTTACTGCTGCAGTCGCAGCTGGCAAGTCTGTTCGTTGAGCTGCAAACGGCCGTGCGCAACCAATATGCTCCCCGCTCCAGACTGCTGAGCGATCAAGCAATCGCTTATCTAGAGCAGCATATGACCCGCCCGTTTGACGCGAAGCATATGGAGCAGACGCTGCATTTCCATTTCGACTATCTCGCCAGGTGTCTGAAAAAATATACAGGGATGAGTCCACTTCAATATTTGCACGATCTGCAGATCAGAAGGGCCAAATCGCTGCTTGAGCGTACAGCCTTATCCGTAGCAGAAATCGGCCAGCACGTGGGAATCGAGAACACGAACTATTTCATACGGCTATTCCGCAAGCAATCGGGAGTCACTCCGGGGCAATACCGGTCCGGCAGAATGGGCAGGGTTTAACCATGCCGGCAGGGACAAGCTATTTAGCGGTATGACGCAGCGCCGACCGGTAGTCCAGCGGCGTCATGCTTTTATGTTTTTTGAACAGCTTGCAGAAATAAGGGGCACTTAAACGGCCAACCTCCCGAGCGATCTGCTGCACCGACAGATCAGAGCTCCCGAGCAGCACGCAAGCTTCGCGAATTCTTCTGACCGTGACATAATCCGTCAGCGATACCCCGGTGTATTGTTTGAACAAGTGGGACACGTAGTAAGGAGAAAGATGAAGCTCTTCCGCTAACACATCCAAATGGAAGCGCTGCCTGTAAGATTGCTCGATCCAATCCATAATCGCTTCAATGTGGGCGGTTTTTTTGACCGACCAGTCCTCCGAAGGAAGCTCCGCATGCGTAATAACGGACAGCTGAAGATAACGAAGCAAGGTTATCAGCAATAATACACGTGCCTCCTCCTGCTCCTCCCCGGTCTCCCTGACCGCCCATGCATGGCACTCCATGATAGCCGCGAATTGCTTTTCCTCGAATGCGAATTTCGGTGCGGGCATTGTCCCTCTGGACAGAAAACGGAGAAAGGCCTGCAGCTTGGGATGCGGCACCAGATAGGGCTCCAGGAAGCGCGGGTCAAAAGTCAGATTGGTCCTGATATACCGGGTATCCTTCCGGCCCGGAATCTCCAGCTTGTGCAGCTGATAAGGCTGGAAGCAGAACAACGATCCGCCCTCAAGCTTGTAGCTGCTGCCATCCACCTCCACCACTCCTTCGCCTTCATGGATAAAGAGCAATTCCACACCTTGATGCGCGTGAAACTTCAGAAAATGATCCTCCGTCCACTCATCCCGGAAGGCAAGAAAAAAGCTGCTTTGCCCCGGATCCATATGCTCGATATGAGACGCCAATTCGACCGCTCCCCCAAGATATAATCGCAATTTAGTTATATTTTAGCACAACCGGGAATAATCCGTCCGGCTATATAATGGAGGCAGAAATGACAATATGGACTGGAGGATGCCGACATGTGGGCTCAAGCCATCGAAGACGCTCTGATCGTAGTAGCAAATAATATCAAACGATTTGAAAACCAGTTCCCTCTCACCAGCACCCAAGGAAACCGAATCTATCGGCTGACTCCGGGCAATGACTGGACCGAAGGCTTCTGGACCGGAATGCTGTGGCTGTCTTATGAATACAGCAAGGATGACAGGTACCGGGATGCCGCCATTAAAACCGTGGACAGCTTCCGCGAGCGCCTGATGAACCGGGTGAATCTCGATCATCACGACATTGGCTTTCTTTATTCCCTCTCTACCAAGGCCCAATGGATATTGGAACAAGACGATACATCCCGGTTGAATACGCTGCAGGCCGCAGACATACTGTTGGAGAGATGGCGCGAGATTCCCGGGATGCTGCAGGCTTGGGGTCCCAAGGACGATCCGCAGAACGGCGGAAGAATCATTATTGATTGCCTGATGAACCTGCCCTTGCTCCACTGGGCTTATCAGCAAACCGGAGAAGAACGATACCGTCAAGCAGCCGAGCAGCAAACGGCACTCAGCCGACGGTTCCTTGTCCGCGGAGATGATTCCTCCTACCATACCTTTTATTTCGATTTAGAGACTGGTGACTCTATCCGCGGCGGCACCCATCAAGGCAGTCGGGACGGTTCTACTTGGACCAGAGGGCAGGCGTGGGGAATCTATGGATTTGCATTGGCTTATCGATATATGCAGCAGCCCGAGCTGATGGAGACGTCCAAACGATTGGCGCGCTATTTTGTGGATCGGCTCCCTGATGACGGTGTCGTGTATTGGGATTTCGACGTGCCTCAAGTGCCGGAGACGAAGCGGGACAGCTCCGCTGCAGCCATCGCCGCTTCAGGAATGCTCGAGCTTGCCTCTCTGCTTCCGGAGGAAGATAACGACCGGGAATGGCTGACAAGCGCCGCCAGGAGAATCGCTGCTTCCCTTGTCGCGAACTATTCCACCGCTGGAGAGACCGATGCTCAAGGTCTGATTAACCGGGGCTCCTATGCGGTCAGGCTTGATATTTCGCCCGATGATTATGTCATCTGGGGAGATTATTTCTATCTGGAAGCCTTGATGAGAATGGAACGCGGAGTGCCGGGTTATTGGTACGAGCGGCAAGGGAGGTAGCTTATGCAGCGTTATCACTATCTTGCGCAATGCCGTAAAGGGTTAGCTCCGGAGGTCTATTTCCGCGATGATCGATTTATGTCCGGCCTTAAGGCTCAGATGAAGGAAGCAGGCGCTCAGAATCTTAGTCTATTTTACTGGGATTCTCTGCTGTTTCTCTATTACGAAAGCCCGGCAAAAGGAATAGATCCCCACTCTCTCTTTCAGCGCTGCGAGGCCGGTCTTGAGACTTGGCCCGGTGCGGACATTCCGAGGAACTGGGTACCGATGATGGACATTTTCCATTACCAGCAGCCAGTCAGCGAAGAGCCTTGGCGCCGGGACAACCATACGGCAAAGCCTTTTGCCCGAATTGCCCGGCTGAAGCCGGAGCAAGTGGCCAGCTATATCTTTTACCATTATCAATATCAGGAAGAACGTCCCGGTGACGGGGATAAATACGGGATAATCGCCCTTCACGAAAATCTCATATTCTTCTATTCCGAACATCCGGCGACTATGGAGTCTCCGTCCTACAAGGGCAAGCTCTCCACCGCACACACGCCAGCTGACTGGATGGCCGCCATGAATCCCCACTTCATCATGTGGGACGAAGAGACAGACAATTCCCTGATATGGCTGGAAATCCCTCTGCTGTTCCAGGCTTGAGGACAACGGCTTAGGATGAGGAGCATGCACAATGAGAACAACGTATAGTTTAAATGGCGATTGGGATTTTATGCCCCTGTTTGAGAATGAATCGGGGTTTGACCTTCCAGCGGATATAGTCTATGAAGAACAGAAAGTTCAGGTACCCTCCAGCTGGAGGAGCTCCTACATGCGTGCATCGGGCAAAAGCTTTGGAGAAATACCCGAGCACGGGTATTCCCCTTATGATTTATATGGTTACCCGAAGGAATGGTCAAGGGCGGATGCGGGAGTGCTCCACCGGGTGTTCCGGGTGCCGGCTGCTATGACAGAACAGGAATCGCGCATCTTCCTGAGGTTTGACGGCATTATGCAGAAGGCCGCCATTTACTTGGACCATCATCAAATTGCTGTTTGGCAGGATGGCTATTTGCCGCTTCGGGTAGAGGTGACCGAACGGGTGAAAGCCGGAGCCGCGCATCATCTTCATGTCGTCTGCGGCAGTTTCGAGAAAGTCACGCTGTCTTCCGGCCAATCGAAAATAACCGGCCTTGCCGGCTCTTGGTTCGGCGCCCTTGCCAGAGGCATATGGCAGGATGTTTATCTGGAAAGCAAGCCGGTTGTTTCGCTGTCAGATGTTACAATTCGCACGTCAGTCCGGGAAGGCCGGCTGGATGTACATGCGGAGATCAGCCTTCCGGCCATGATGGCGGAGAAAACAGGAACCTTTAAGATTAGGCTGTTTGTCCGGGAGAGCGGCTTGTTGTCGCCTGTTTTGTCTGCGGAAGCCCCTGCTGGAGGATGGATTCAAAATAGGGAGTCGAGTCAGATCCATTTCCGTCTTCCGTGGGAAGACGCCAAGCTGTGGAATCCGGATCATCCCTTCCTCTATACGCTGGAGCTCGTGCTTATGGACGGTGAGCAAAGACTGGACCGGCTGGAGGAACGTTTCGGCTTCAGGGAAATAAGCACCGATGGACCACGCTTCTTTCTCAACGGTACTCCCCTTAACCTGCGCGGCGATTCCTGGCATTTTCAAGGCGGGATTCAGCAAACAAAGGAGTATGTGAGGAACTGGTACCGGATGTGCAAAGAAGCCGGAGTCAACTGCATCCGCCTTCACGCTGAGCCGCATCCCGTCTACTATCTGGATATTGCCGATGAAGAAGGGATGCTGCTCGTTGATGAAACCGCTATCTACGGCTCCAGTAAATCGATGATGGCGGATCATCCCGAGTTCATCGCGAATTGCAAGGATCATATTCGCAGACTGGTAGAACGTGACAAGAATCATCCTTCTCTCATCATGTGGAGCCTGCAGAACGAAATGCGCTGGGTGGATGGGCGCGACGGATACAAGCAGCATATCCCGTCTATGATGACGCTTATTCGCGAGCTTGATCCTACCCGCCCGATTATACTTGAAGGCGATAACCGCCTTCTCGCAAGAGAACTTACCGAGGTGGAAAGCCGGCACTATAACATTGACGGAACCATCGACGGATGGGATCGCAAGGTCCCTCTCGTATTTGGCGAGCATGGCGGCTGGTGGTATATTTGCCCTCAGAACAGCAGCATGTATGTCGGGCATCTTGCGTACCGGGATACGGATGAATGCACGAAGGGACTAGCGGAGAAGGAGCGTTTGTTCATTGAATACGCAAGGCGCCAAGAGGTATCCGGCTTGTCCACCTTCAACTTCGCCCATTATTTCATGCGAGCCATGCCTGAGCGAGACATACCGCTTCAGCGGGACGAACGGGGTACAACGGAGCCGCGGCTAAAGATGATTCCGCGGTATTCCCTGACCTTAAACAACGGTCTGCTTCCGAAGGAATATCCGTCGTACCGGAAAAACCCGTCGTTCGACATGCTTGCAGCTGCCTTCAAGCCCGCTACGATCATTCCAGCCGATTATAACCGCTCTTTCTTTGATCATGAGCCGATTATCAGAAGCTTCGACGTCTATAACGATACGTTATATACACACCAGACCCGATTGGTTTGCGAGGTACGGCAAGCCGGTCGTCTTATTCATGCAGAGACACAGGAGTTTGTCCAACGGCCGGCTGAGCGGATAACGGCAACCCTTACGTGGAAGCCGGAGCCTGCAGACGAGGTTTCCCCTCTTCACTTTCATGCGGAATTGCTGCATGATAACGTGCCGGTGCATGAACTGAATCTGGGCTTCAAGCTGTATCCTTCCCGCTACTTGACCGAGCCGATAGCCCTCAAGAGACCTGTCGTTTATACCGGCGGCGAGCAGGACTACCGCATTATCAACGCACTGCTTCCGGCATGCGAACGGACCTCTCCCGGACAGATCGGACAGTTGACCCCCGAACATCTGCTGGTGGTTGGCAGCAAGCTGGAGGATCCGGATGGTCAGCTTGAAGGAGACCTTAACCGTTATGTCGACCACGGCGGCCGGGTACTGCTGCTGGAGCAGCTCCATCTGTCCTTTGGTCAATTAGCGGTCTCACGGCAAGACTTCATGAGAGCCCATACCGGCAATTATGATCATCCTGTCCTTCAAGGCCTCGATAACGATGATTTGAGGTTCTGGCACGAAGAACTGCGTGAGGATGGGCCGCTCCCGATTATGCAGGCTGCCTTCGAGAAGCCCGTCAAAGGCAATATCTCTATGATTTTGGAATGCAGCGCCGGTGATTTTGGCGACGGCGGGGATTTGTGGTCGCCGCTTTTGGAATACCGGAGCAAGAACGGTCTCTTTATTGCCAATCAGCTGGAGCTGATGGATAACTTCCATCGCGTGCCGCAGGCTTGTCTTCTGCTTCGTAATTTGCTTGCTTATGCAGGAAGTGTGGAGACAGTAGCAGCCGTCCGTACCGGTGTATTGGCAGTGCCGGGAGGAAAGGCGGAAGCTTTCTTTCATTCCATTGGCCTTGCGTTCGACCTGCTTGAGGATCTATTAAGCCTACAGCTTGACGAATATGGCTTGATTGTGGCTGAGCCCTCTCTGCTTGCAGATCACTCATCGGTTATAGCATTACAGAGATTTGCAGAAAAAGGCGGCAGGCTTGTTATCCTTCCTTCAACAGTCGGGCATGAGTCTGCCTTAACTACACTGGTTGGGCTCCCTGTCACTATTCGGGAGCAAGAAACCTATCACCTGGAAGCGGATTACTCCATGCCGGCAGTCCAAGGCTTTAGTCCGGTAGATTTGTTTGGCTACGACAAGGTTTTTCTGTCTCTCCGGGATGTTGTCAACCGCCCGCTTGGCACACACAGCCTGTCGGTAGACGGCGCGGCCGCCTTATGCACAAGCGTGGAAGGAACGGCATGGTACGATTATTTTATCGGGCAGCATACGGATGAATATAGCAGAATGGCTCTGGTAGAATTGAATCGGGATAAAGTAAAGCCCGCAGAATGCTACGTCCTTCAGACACAAGCAGGACAAGGGCTTTGCGTATTCTCCCAATTGCTTATGGAGACGGAAAGCGACAAGTCTATCCGGTTGTATACGAGATTGCTGGCTAATCTGGGTGCTGCATTCGATGACGGACTGCTGTCTTCCCGCAAAGGCGACAATCAGTGGGCAGTAGAGAAGATTATGGCCATGCCATGCCGTCCCTACGTCGATTACGAAGCTATGAAAGCCTATTATATAGATCCTGAATTCTCTCTGAACAACCTGGGGGAAGGACTATACGGCTGGATGCAGAAGAAGGAACGCAGCAGCAAGGATGGAGCCTTCCGTATTCCGAATCCGAACGGAGAGCGATGGTTCCTCAGCTGTTTTGTCTATTTGCTGGATCCTGCATATGAAGAAAAGCATGGCAAGCTCCTTGTAACAACAAACAGCTCTTATGAGATCTATCTGAATGGCGCTCATGTGCCTGATCCGGAGGAAAAGATTATACTGAAGGCCGGAATAAACCGTCTGATTGCCATCGTGGATGACATGGAGAAAGATATTCGGTTCGGTATGGTATTCAGAAACTCGGATGGAACCTATATGAGGCATCTCAAATACAGCTTAACGCTTGATGAAGTTGAGCCCAAATAGATGGCAGGAAAGGAAGCGCCTCTTATGAATCACGCAGCGGTTAGAGACGAACTTCTTCGCATGGCAAAGGATAGCCTGACCATCAGCTGTCATGCCGTTCCCGTATGGCATATTCCCGGCTTCTATTTTGATACGGACAGCCACTTGGCGGCCAAAAGGCTTATGGAAACGGATGTTCAAGCTGCTTACACGACGGCGCTGGCTTATCGGCTTACAGGCAACACGGTCTTTGCGGACAAAGCGATGGAGCTGATTCAGGGCTGGGCTGCGGTCAACCGGGAAATCACCGACAAGGACGGCCCGCTTGTGTCCGCCTATTTGGGAGCAGGCCTCCTTCAAGCCGCGGAGTGGATCAAAACTTATCCAGGCTGGCAAAGAGCGGAGCAAGAGCAGTTTGTCCAATGGACAACACTGGTTCTCTTGCCGGAGTGGGACCAAATCCCGCTCCGGAACAACTGGTGGAGCTGGAGCTTGTATGCCCAATTATTGCTGTACCGCTTCATGGGTGATACAACCGCCTTTGCCGAAGAAGCCGCAAATCTGAAAGAGCATATCGACTCTTCCCTTTCTCTCACCGGATTTATCCCGGAAGAAACGACGAGAGGAACCAATGCGATCTGGTACCATTATTTCGCGCTTGCTCCGCTTACGGCTGCTGCCAAGCAAATCCTGGACGTTACCGGCGAAGACTTGTTTCGTTGGATCTCTCCAGGAGGGAAAAGCATTAAGCAGGCGCTTGATACCTTATTTTATTATGCCGACGGCCGGGCGGAGGAATGGCCCTATGAACAAGGCCAGAACTTCCCCTCCCCGCTCACGCCTCGCTCTTGGCCTCTTGATTTGTACGAAGCGATGTCCCGGGTTTACGAGGATCCTGAATATGATCGATTCGTCTCCTCCTATCGCCCGATCATCGGCAACATGAACCGAAACAGCGGTTATTTTCAGTCCTACGCCTGGGTCTTTCCGGAGCTGCTATGAACTAGATAGACGAAGGGCCTTGCCATAAGTCATTTAAAAATGACAATGGAACGGCCTTTTTGTTTATACTACAGAAACATTTGAATTGTTCCGTTTGTGTAACATGGTAATTTGTTTATTTGATTCTCTCTAAAGCTTTTTCCATTTGTTCTTCATTTTCAACTACAGTATCACTGTCTATAGCATCGACACTTTGGTAGGTATATTTTGTGTTTTGTAGGATATTGAAAGCAAATGTATGGATCGGCTGATTCTCTTGATCTTTATAATGCTCACAAACAACTGTTGCGATAAATGTGTTTTGCAGCATATTTTCATGGTTCTTTATATCCCTTAAATACTCTCTCGCTTCAAATTCATCTACAAGATATTTTTCATAATCTTTGAGCTCATTCTCATTTTCCACCCTATAGGATTGAGCAAGAGCTGACACTTCATCGAATTTTTCTGTTTCTTTGACGTTCTTGTTTGCAATCTCCATAACTTGTTTTACCCAGTCTGCGTCTATTGCTGTGACTGTGACTGTCTGCGTAAGAGCATCTTCAGTACTATCTGTATAAGATGATATAACAGTGATAACAAGAAATGCGGCTGATAAGATAAACCAAAGCTTGAATTGCTTAGTCCTCCTACGAACTCCCCCGACTAAACCAATGACAAAAATAACAAAAAAAGCCAATAAACAGAATAAGACCATCTAGCGTGTTTCTCCCCTTGAAAGCTTTAATAATCGTGTTTAATTAAATGACATTAATAAATTCTATAGTCATGCACCACCCTCCTTCTACTTCATTGAGTATAGAAGTATAGAAGAACAATAGCGGTGCAGGGGTGAACTTCCCTACACCGCTATTTTAGATAGCCCTATTTTATATCAGCATCAAGCCAAACCTTCCGACTCCCCCCCTTGCAAAATGACATTAGCGTTCCGCAAAAGATAATCTGCGGCTTCGGCCTGAATATGTTTACCGCTTTGAGCCTCAACATGATGAATAAACGCTTCCAGATTCCCATTGTCCAGCTTCTGAATCAGACCGTTAGCGATCCCTTCGTTATCAATCCGGTTCATCTCGCGGAACTCGATGACAAGCTGCTTTAATGTGCTTACATCGGTATATGTCGTGAAGGTTACGGTGCTTTCACGAGTATTGCCCGCCAAGTCACTTACGGATAAAGTGAAAGTATGTGTGCCCGGAGCCAGCGTATACAGAGGAATGGCCGCACCAGGCTGTACCGGCTGACCATCCAGCATTGCGACCGTCTTCCCGGCATCCACTCCGGAGACCTCGTCAGTGACCGACCAGTTGAGATTGAGAGTGTCCGTCCCCGCATATGCCCTCTCGGATGGTTCCGTAATAGAGTACTCAGGTGCAGTCGTATCCAGCTTGAAGGTTAGGGCCTTATCGTCTTCTCTATTCCCCGCTGCATCAACCGAATGATAGAGCACGGAATACATGCCATCTTCGTTGAACGTCAGTTTACCGTCATAAGGCAGCCATGTCTCTCCGTCATCCAAGCTATATTTGGTGCCCGTTACGCCAGTTCCTGTATCCACGGCATGAAGTTCAACCGTTACGGGAAGGGTGTGCCATTCTCCCGTGCCGTCAGATTGTACGGGAGCAGCCACGGCAGATGTTACGGGAGCCGTTCGATCAATCATCGTAAACTTGATGTCATCGAACCAGAACTCACTGAAGCCGCCTACATAGAAGCCTACCGTTCCCGACGCATGATGATTAGAGTCGGTACCGTCCAGTCTTAATTCGCCGTTGACGTAGACTCGAATGGTCGCGCCATCAACCAGAACACGAATGTTGTACTCCGTATTAGGCTGCAGATCTTGATTGGCAAAGCTTTTCGTTTGCAGCACGGTCCAATTCGGATTGTACAAAATCCATTGTGATGTGCCATCCGCCAATTTCCGGTATCCGATCTTGCCTGATGTGCCGGAAGCGGAACGGTCATAAATGTAGAAGGTGCCCTGAGCCGGCATCTCGGCAGGCGTTCGCAGCTTGAAGGTTAAATCATAGTCGGTAAATACCTTCGGATGAAGGGCAGAAGCTCCGGTTACTACTCGGTACATCTTATTCCCATCCACGGTTACGATGCTTCGGTTCGGATCAACCGGCCAGCTGTTTGCTCCTGAATCGAAATCCGTATATAGAAGGACATCTGATACCACAATGCGGACGGAAGCCGAAGCTGCCGGATTGGCAACCGAGGTGACCGTAATTGTAGTCTCGCCTTTTGCCAAGGCAGTAACCGTACCCGCTTCATCGACGGAGGCAATCTCCGGATTAGCAGAATGCCAGGCGACGGACCGGTCCACTGCATCCGAGGGATCGAATTGAACCTGCAGCTGCTGCTGTTCGCCTATAACCATGTTTGCACTGCTCTTATCCAGCAGCAACCCGGCGACATCTGTCGTTGGTACTTTGAACTGAATATCGTCAAACAACAGATAGTCGAAGCCGCCGGCATAAAACCCGACTTTCCCGGAAGGATGATAGGTCGGATCGGTGGCCTTCAGCTTAAGCCGGCCATCGGCATATACGCTGATCTCCTGCCCTTTGACAATAATCTTCATGTTATAGACGGTATCGGGCATCAGATCCTGGGATGCCAGCGTATTTTGCTTAATCGTAGCCCAAGAGGCATTATACAAAATCCAGGAGGAGGTTCCGTCCGCGAACTTCCGGTATCCGATCCGCCCTCCGCTGCCACTTGTATTCAACCTGTCGAATACGTAAAAGGTAGCCAGCTCCGGAATAACAGGCGGCGTCTTCAGCTTAAATGTAAGCTCGTAATTGCTGAAGTCGTTATCGTTCAGCGCCGTTGCACCTTTGAGCAGCTTATACATGTGATTGCCTCCGCCCGTCTCTACGATGCTCCGGTTCGGATCGGTGGGCCAGCTGTTCCTGCCATTCTCGAAATTCGTATCATCCATAATGCCGTCACCGACCTCAACCGTCACCTGAACCTCGTCCTTGAGGAGCGGATTGTCTGCGGATACGGCTGTGATGACTGCGCTGCCCAAATTCACTCCCTTTAGCTTTCCGTCCGCATCCACCTTCACAACAGAGGGATCGCTGGAAGTATACACAAGTGCAGCATTGGTTGCGTTCCATGGAAGGACCGCCGAATACAAGGCATACGATTTGCCAATCCCGATCGTAAGGCTGTCATCATACAGCTCGACGCCTTCGACAGGAATAACGTCAGGAGCAAGGTATGGTCCGGCTTTGTCCATCAGTCCCATCTCGCTGAAAGGGATGGCTTGAAAACCCGGGATTTGCTGGAACACCTCCGCGTCAGCCTTCAGATTCAAATCCCCGCCCGCCAGGTTCACAAATCCCGGATCCCCGTTCGTGACCCAGTTGTTCGCATACTGAACCAGATTAAGCTTGTCGTAAGCCCCGTTGGCATTTGTTGTGCTGCTTCTTGTCTTAGTTGGATTATAGATGACATTGTTCTTGAAGGTATTGGTGTCCGGATAATAACGGTTCTCCGTGAAGAAGTCCGCCAGCTCCGGATATTTCGTCAAATGCGGCATATCAACGAAAATATTGTATTTGTCGAATAGAGCATGCCACGGAGCCATGTAGTTTTTAGAAATTTGCTGGTCCGGCCCGTCGCCCAGATACATATCCGAATATTCATAAGGAACCTTGGCGTCGATAAACAGATTATTGCTCGTGCGGATATGAGCGCCGCCATTATTCAGAATGGCGGAATTGCCCATCCGGTAAAAAATATTTTCTTCAATCGTAAGCCCCATCGTAAAGTTGTCCGGGTAGACACCCTGTACGCCGGCTTTGCCTTCCCCGATATGATGGAAATAGTTTCTCCTTATCACCGTTCCCCGCTCCTGAGGGGATGCGCCCAAGTTCATATAGATGGCGCCAAGATCCGAGAACGTTTTGCAGACATCATAAATGTTGTTATATTCGACAACGTGATCGTTGCCAAAGATAAGAACACCCGGGTGAGGAGCGTCATGAATCTCGTTATGGGATATGCGGTTGCCCGCCCCGGTCAGGATTACAGCAGGATTATAAGCTTTATGATAATAGGCAAAATCATGGATATGGCTGCTCTCCACCACGTTATTCCCCGGCTCCAGCGTCAGCCTGTCGCCTCCGTTCAGAATAACTCCCGTTCCTCCTACATGGTGGATATGGGTGCTGATGACGGCATGATTCACCCCGGAAGCCTTGGCAAAGTCATCATACAGCCAACGGCTTTGCGTATTAATCCGCACTCCTCCTTCGGTAAAGTTGCGAATCTCGCAATGCACCAGCCGGACATGATCACCGCCCATAATGACCGCCGCTGAATCACGGCCGTTCTCCATGATCAAGTCCTCGAAGGTCACATAAGACGCATTAACCGTATTGATCATAGGAGTCTTCAGCATCGTTACGGTAACCTCAGGGTCTTCTTTCTTTTGAAAAGCAGCTGTCGGCAAGAAGTACAGAATGCCTTGACTGCGGTCCATATAGTACTCCCCTGGCATATCGATCTCTTCCAACAGGTTTTGGGCAAAATGAAAGTCCGGGTACCAGTTTTTGAACAAGCCGCTCATTTCCCCGTAAGCTAAAGTGATCGTCTTGTTCACGGTGTCGATGGAAGCGACTTTGTTATAGGACCATTCCCAGCTATAACCGAAAATCCCATCCAGCCAAATATCATCCGCCTGCGCCCATAACTCCGGCCGTTCATAAGTGTAGGTGAAGGTGCCGCCTCGGGTCTGCAGGTCGGCATCCTTGCGGGTTGGGCCAGGATCAACAATATCGCCCATCTGGACCGTTCCGTTGTTAGGCCATCTGGCCAAGGTCATGCCTTCGCCTTCGATATAGAGCTCCATAGGAGGTGTCTGGCTTACATCGTTCGCTTTGTAATAGCCATGACGGCTCATAACGCCATAATCGGCAATGCCATGCGCCGCGAGGTCTACCTGCACAACCTTTGTTCTCGCATCCGTGCTGATGATCCGGTTCAAGACCGCCTCGTCCGTTACAGGCTCAAACCAGCTCTTCTCCAGGTTCAAGCCGCCGCTCAGCCGGACGGATTCCCCCGGATAGGCCTTATAGGTAATCGGTTTGTCTGCCGTGCCTGAGTCCTGCTCCTCGAGCAGAAAGCTTCCGGTCCGGTTGTATGTTCCTCCTCGCAGATAGACGGTAACACCGCCATCAGGCAGCCCCGGGCTTTGCTTCAGCTGTCGGATGGCGTCTCTCGCCTTCTCCAGGGTAAGAAAGGGAGCCTCCTCCGACCCGGAATTGGAATCGCTTCCATTTGGTGATACGTAAAAGACAGTGCCGGAACTTTGGCTGGAACTTTCGGATTCCGCCGCCTGCACTCCCCCCGCCGGCATACCGCTCCAGATTATGGTTATAAGCCATAAAACCATCATCATTTTTCTCTTCATGCCTCATCTACTCCTCCTTATTTCTTTCAAATCGAAAGGGAACCGTCCGGTTCCCCTCACTTTAGCCTTTTACCGATCCGATCATCGTTCCTTTCTCGAAGTATTTCAGCAAGAAAGGATACACGACAAGCACAGGCAGCGTACATACGATAACGGAAGCCATCTTCAAGCTCTCCGGAGCCGGAGGCACCAGATTGGTTGCCGTCGTGAACGGATCTATCTTGTTTTCAATCAGGATTTGCCGGATAACTTGCTGCAGCACAAACTTGGACTGGTCGGTCACATAGAGCAGATTATCCATAAACGCATTGATATGATGCACCATCGACCATAACCCAATTGTCACGAGTGGCGGAATAGAGAGCGGCAGCACGATTCGGAACAAAATTCGAATATCCCTGGCACCGTCGATTCGGGCTGCTTCAATAAGGGCATCCGGAATAGACCGGAAGAAGGAAAGCATCACCAGCACCTGAAAGGCGTTAGCCGCCGTAGGAAGCACATACACCCAAAGAGAATTGAGCAAATGCAGCTCCTTCATTAATAAATAGCTCGGCACGATACCGCCATCAAAGATCATGGTGAAGAGGAGGAGCAGAATTAAAAAGCGCTTAATTGGAAAATCCGGACGCGACAGCGGATAAGCAGCGCAAACCGTAACCAATAGCGTCAGAACAGTGCCCACTACCATGCGGAACAACGTATTCGAATAGCCTGACCAGATAAACGGATAATTCAGCAGCTCCCGATAGGCGGTCCACTCGAAATCCCGCGGGATGAAATGAAATCCGCTCCGAAGAGCCTCCCCGCGTCCGCTGAACGAAACGGCAATGACGTGGATGAACGGATATACAACAATTAAGGCAAGCGATGCCAGCACGAAATAGATCATGCCGGGGGCAATACGGTCCTGCCATCTTTTGGCCTTCATAATAAGCTTCCTCCTGTTCCTACCATAATCCGCTCTCCCCCCGGCTCAGCTTCCTTACGAGCAGATTGGCGCTCAGGATTAGCAGAAGTCCGACCAGTGATTTGAACAAACCTATTGCTGCGGTGTAGCTGTATTGGAACTGCTGCAGACCAACTCTGTAGACATAAGTATCGATGACATCGCCGGTTTCGTAGGTAACCGGGTTAAGCAGATTGATAATTTGTTCGAAGTTCGCGCTTAAGAAGCCGCCCAGACTCAAAATAAACATAATCGCTATAGTAGGCATAATCGAAGGGATATTGATCTTGATCATACGCTGCCAGCGGTTCGCGCCGTCAATGATGGCAGACTCCTGCAGCTCCGGATTTATTCCCGTCAAGGCGGCAAAGTAGATGATGGAGCCCCAGCCCAAATCCTTCAGGATTGCGGATATGACAACAATAGGCCGGAAATACTCTTTCTTCCCCATATAGAAAACGGGATCTCCCCCAAACCACCCCACAATTTCAGCCAGGACGCCGGTCGTTGGCGACAGGAAGTAAATGATAAGCCCCGACATGATTACCCACGACACGAAATGGGGCAAATACATCGTCATCTGAATAAAGCGCTGGAAATACCGGGACCGCACCTCGTTAAGCAGCAGCGCGAGAATGATTGGAGCGGGGAAAGCAAAAAGAAGCAGATATAGATTCAGAAGAAGGGTGTTTTTCAGAAGACGATAAAAGTCGCTGTTTGTGAACAGCTCTTGAAAATGCTGCAGTCCCACCCAAGGACTTCCCATTATGCCGTCGACTACGCGGAAATCCTTGAAAGCAATGATTACGCCATATAGCGGACCGTATTTAAAGATAAAGAAAAACAGAAAAGCAAACAGAAATAACGAGAGAAGCTCGCCGTGCCTGCGTATGGTTTTCATGCTACACGTCCTTGCACCCTTAGCCGCCCCGCACGCAAGAACTGTAACCAGCCCTTGCGTGTCAGCGGAATCGGTTAGTTTTTGAATTGCGCCTGATACATCTCGTTGGCTTCCTTGGTTAATTCATCTCCGCCTCTCGCCTTCCATTCCGATACAAACTTATCGAAATCATCAAGTGGAATCTCGCCGCTGATGATCTGGGCGAAATACTTCTGCATCAGCGAGGTCAGATCGCTTTTGTATTTTCCGTCGGAAGGCAATACCGAGAACAGCAGGGCATCTGTCCGATTTGGAGCAGACGAATACGTCTTAATCGCTTCGTTCAGCTTCGGATTGGAATACTTCTCGCGGTACGCTTGCGTCGTAATGTTGCCAAGCGAGAAGAGACGGATTCCCTCTTGATCCCGCTGCTCCTGCTTCTCGAAGCTGGTCAGGAACTTGGTTGCTCCCGCAGCCGCTCCGCTTTCCGCAAAGTCCCAATGCGTACCTTTTACCCCAAGGCTCGTCATATTGATGGTTTCCTCGTCCGTGCTCTCTGCACGCAAGATTTCAAACAGCTTCTCCAGCTTCTCGGGTTGGTCTTTCACCTTGCTGCCGATAACGACAAAATTGCTTTTTACTCCCCAATCCCATGAGCCGTCACCACCCGGGCCCTTCGGATTTTTCGCAAACACGAGGTCTGAATCCGGATTTAAAGACTTCATCTCCGTTACGGTCCCGGAGTCCGGAAGCGCGCCTTTAGCAATTTGCTCTTCAATGACACCAATCCGGTTATTGTAGAGCTTCTTACGGTAGGAATCCTGGGTATCGGTAATAAATTCAGGGTCAATAACCCCGTCTGCATACCATTGCCGGAGCTTAGCCAAAGCTTCCTTCGTCTCCGGCATGACCGATCCGTTGACGATCTCCCCGTTTTTCTCTTGCCACATTGTTGGTTCTACGCCAAACGCTCCAAATATCGAATAAAACCCGGATGACCAGGTGGAGGTTGCTGTCCCCGTCAAGCCGTACGTATCCGGTTTGCCGTTCTTGTCCGGATCCTTCTGCGCGAATGCGTATACCGCCTGCTCGAATTCATCCAGTGTCTGCGGAACCTTCGTTATGCCGACATTATCCAGCCAATCCTTGCGCCACAGCATAGCCAGATCATAAGGCTTCAAGTCGATGAACATCGGAATCGCCCACAGCTGATCATTAAAGGTAACCGTTTGGAACAGCTTGCTGTTTTTTTCAATGTCCGCTGAGTACTCTGGCATCTTTTCTTTCAGCATGTTCGGATCGATGCTCATAAGAACACCTTGATTCTGGTACGCGGATACGTTGGCGGGATCCCCCAGCATGAAGATATCCGGAATATCGCCGGAAGCAATGCTTGCATCGGTTACCTTCACCGGCTTGATCTTTACATTAAATTTCTCTTCCAGCCATTTCTGCACCGGGGAATTCTCTACGACACCGGCAGCCTGGAAATGGATCCCCCATGTAATCTCCACCGGTTTCGAATTGGTTTCTTTTGTCTCTGTTGTTGCTCCCGAGCTTGCACTTGGACTGGCACCAGGATCTGGCGTCTTATTATTAGTCGTGTTATTTGAGTTGGAGCTGCAGCCCGCGAGTAAACCCGCCGCCACGATTGCCGCCAAAGCAGCCTTGCTTATCGTCTTGCGCCTCATATGCATTTGCAAATAAATCTCCCCCTATTGATTCGGTATAATGGACCGCATCCAGGCTCTGGCTCCCGGCCGGGTTATGGGAGCGGTTACAATATTTACGATAGACTTCTATGCCCGCAATCACAATCCTCTCTTTCCATCCTCCATTATGTTTTTGGCCATTTGAGCGGTCCGATTGCATTATGTTTTTCGCTTTTTGGTATGTTTTTCGTGCTTCCGCTGTCTGCAGGATACAACTATGATATAATCCCCGTATCAGCGCCCATGGATTTACAGGCGTTTATGTAAGCGCAACCAAGGGAACGAGGGAGTGAATCGAATGCCGGGCTCAATCAAACAAAACTCCATGTTTGTGAAGCTGCTGCTTTCCTTAACCGCTATTGCTGTGATCACCGTCGTTCTTATTGCAACGGTCACCTACTCCATTTCGGCGGACAACAGCATTCAAAATGCGATTACGTACAACGAATCCGTCTTAACCCAGCAGCAGGAGCTTATTCACAAAGAGCTGACCGCCATCAAATATAACGCTGCCGGCATGATTGCAACACAATCGTACCTTTATCAATTGAAAGGCAGCAAGTTAAGTGTCAGCTCCCTCATTGACTTAACCGGCTTTGTAGAGGAGCAGAAAAAAATCAGTCCTTACATCGATTCCATCTATTTATATTACGCTCCACTCGAGCTTGTCCTGACTTCACGCCAGGAGATTAGAACCTCCCCGATCTCAACCTTTGCAGACCGATCCTGGCTGGAGACGTGGAGCCAGCCATCGGAAAGCCGCTCGCTCTGGATTACCGGGAGGCCGGACGGCTTTGCGCCCGATCACACGACCGCCAGCTTGCTGCAAAAAATGCCGTTGATTGGTCAAGTAAATGGCGCCATTGTCATTAATTTGAAGCTGGATCTTCTGTTTGACGACTATTTGAGCCATTACCATAACAAAAAAGGCGCCACTCTTGTCTTGGGTGCAAACTCCGAGCTCTTATATTCCGATGCAGCAGCAGAAGCGTCTCTGCCGCAGCAAGTCGACCTCAGCCGGCTGAATGCCGCAAGCGGCTCCTACATTGATGATTCTGACCGGATCATCTCCTACACCACATCCGAGCTGACAGGCTGGAAATTCGTGGACATTACACAGCGCTCGTCCCTCCTGCAAGGGATGGACCGTATCAAGATCATTGTGATCACTGTTGCGGCGGCTTATCTGATAGCCGCGATTGCGATCTCCTTTTATGTGTCCAGAAGATTGTACCGGCCGCTCCAAAGCGTCATCACTTATATCGACAGCACCGCTAACGATCAGCAGGATGGAGCTATGCCGACAGGTGACGAAGCCGGCTTCATCCGTCAGAGGTTTGATCAGATGGTCCGCAGCTGGGAGACGCTGATGAAGGAGAAACGGCAGGTCGATTCTCTGCTTACCGATAACCGCACAGCCATTAAAGAAAAGTATTTAAATGACCTCATCCAGGGCGGCGGCGGAACCGGTCAGGCTGCGGATCTGCTTGGACTCCGGTTAGATTTTGACCGGTATGCCCTGTTGACTCTTGAACTGGAGGAGCCCTATCCGGTTAAAGGCACCGGCGACATCTTTCATTTTCACCTGCTGCGTTATGGTCTGATGGATGAGCTGGGAGCCGATATCGACGGAGAGGTTTTCGCGAGGGATGACAAGAGGACGGTGATGCTCTTGACCGTTCCACCTGAGGCAGACGACTTCCCGCTGGAGCATGCCAAGAAGCTGAAGCACCATGTGCTCACCCGATATGGCATGACCGTTACGATTGCTGTCAGCCGAATCTACTCAGGAGAAGAAGCGGTCCGGCTTGCCTACGAGGAAACAGTAGCTGCCTTGAATCTGAAAATATACATCGGAAAAGGCGAAATTTTGCCGTACTCCATCCTGGGGGACTGGAAGGCCGAGGAAGAGGAGGGCTATTATTATCCGTATGATCTGGAAACCAGGCTGCAGCAGGCGCTGCTTCAGACGGATAAAGAGGAATGCTTCCAAACGATCCGGCAAATTACCCGGACCGCCTTAGACAAAAAGCTGAGCAAAGCGAATATTCAGCAGTTGTTCTTCCAGCTTAGCGGCGAAGTTGTAAAGACGCTTGTCCAGACCCGCGGCGATATGGCCGCCGTATTCGGCAATCGGGCAGCATACGCCGATGCACTGGCTCGCGCCGAGACGCTTAAGGACATGGAGAGCTGTCTGCTCGAGATGTGCAGCAGAATTATCGATTACCATCGCGAGAAGCGCTCCAGGATGACGGATGTGACCCTTCAGCTGGCGAAAGATTATATGGACGCGAACTTTAATAAAAATATTTCTGTAGATACAGTCGCCGAATACGTAGAGCGCAGCTCCTCTTACTTAAGCCGCATCTTCAAAGAGTCTACGGGGATGACCATTAATGATTATCTGATCCAGCTCCGCATCAAAAGGGCTGCGGAATTACTCGGCCAGCTCCATATTTCCATTGAGGAAATCTGCCGCGAGATCGGGTACGCCAACGTCAGCTACTTCAATAAAATCTTTAAAGCCCGGACGGGACTTACTCCAGGACAATACCGGCAGCAGCATGCTGCCGAGAGGCTCCTCGCCTCTGGGAGAGAGCAAGCGGAATAATAGAAATAGGCTTTCAAGTCCGTCTCGTTAAACAGCTTCACTGCTGCTTCCATTCGCAACTTCAACAGATAATCGGTAAGCTCTGCTCAATCCCCTTTACATTGAATTTGCGCGACGAATACGAAAAGGCCCGGAGTCATTAATCCGCTCCAGGCCACTTTTTCCCTTTATAATCTTTGGGCGTCAGTCCTACGATTTTCTTGAACAACTTGTTGAAATAAACGGGATCACTGTAACCGACAAGCTGCGCCACTTCATAATTACGCAATAGCGGTTCGCCAATAAGCAACTCTTTCGCCTTGACGATCCGCAGCTGGATCAAATAATCGGTGATTGTCATGTTAGTCTGCTGCTTGAATAAGCGGCTTAAGTAGTTGCCGTTCATACCAACCGAGTCTGCCAGCTTATCCAGCTCAAAGGGCTGTTCGTAATTATTTTTCAATGTCTCTTTCACCGTCTCGACGGCATGATGCTCCCGGTCCTGCAGCGGCTGATCCATCTCCTGCGGCTTCTCTTGGTTCAACGTTTGCCGGGTTTGCTCGATATCCTTCAGCGATGCCTCCAGCTGGGTTTTCACCACCGGTTTGAGCAAATAATCCTTTACGCCGTTACGAAGCGCTGCCCTGGCATACTCAAACTCTTCAAAACCGCTAATGACAATAATATCAACGCCGGACCGGGTATCCCGGATTTTCTCGATTAATCCGATACCGTCCATTTGCGGCATCTTTATATCCGTAATGACAACATCGAGCCCTTGCTTGCACATGGCTTCAAACTGCTCCCACGCCGCCGCTCCGTTAGGAAATGTCCCGAGCACTTCAATATCAGGATTCAGCTTGGACATGATCTTGGCTAAGCCCATACGAATAACTTCCTCGTCATCAACGATGATTACTTTCATGACCTTGCACACCTTCTTCAGAATAAATCGTCAGCTACATGCCCCTTACGCTTTGACCGGTGCTGTAGACTGGCGGAAAACAATTTCGCCCCGTACTAAAATTTTTTCCATGGGCTCATTCGAACGATCAATACGTTCCAGCAGCTTATCAACCGCTCTTGCACCAAGCGCCTCCTTAGGTACATTTACCGTCGAAAGCGGCGGATAATGCCGCACGGAATCCTCGATATTATCAAAGCCGGATAAGGAAATGTCGCTCGGGACATCCATTCCGAGCTCCCGCATCGCCCGATATGCATCAATCGCGATGGAATCATTCGCGCCAATAATAGCTGTCGGAAGGGTACGCTGTTTTTTGCAGCGCTGCAGCCATGCTTTGATTGGCTCATCAAAATGCTCCATGCTCTCGAGATCCGTGAAATGATCGAGCCCGCTCCATAAACCAAACTCTTCCATTGCAATCCGAAAGCCGTTCCAACGGTCGAAAAAGCTTTGGGAATAACGGATATTGCCGATAAAGCCGATGCTTCGATGCCCGATGCCGATCAGATGTTTAGTCAATCGGTACATGCCGTCATAATTGTTGACAAATACCGTATCCGTCGGAATTAAAGGATCCTCATGATCAACAAGTACCATCGGAACACCTAACCGGTGAATTTCCAACAGCATCCCGGAGGCAACCTCGCCTACTCCGATCATGCCCAGTATCGCTTCCGGTTTAAGCAGATGCATAAAGCTGTCTACCTTTTGTTCCATAACGATGATCATCCCGATCCCTTTGTCCTCCAGCCGGCTCGTTATTCCGTCCAGAATACGCCCCCAATACACCGAATCCCTTGTTTGGAACCGGATATTCGGCATGAGAACAAGAATAGACTGCCTTCTATCGGACTCCTGCTGTGCCTTTTCCTCCCGGCTCGTCCTGCCCGGCTTCAAATATCCGCTGCTCTGGGCAAAATAACCAAGCTGGGAGGCGACTTGGATCACCCGTTCCTTGGTAGATTCACTAACGCCTTTCTTGCCGGAAAGGGCTTTAGAGACCACATATTTGGATACTCCCAGCTGGTCCGCGATTTGCTGCATGGTTATTTTATTGGTCACTTTGTCTTCCCCTTCATGAACTCACTTATCATTTTCCGACCAGGGTAACGGCAGTTTCAGCACAACCTCCGTACCGCCAAACGGTCCTTCCAAAACCTGCAAGCCATAATTATGGCCATAATGCAGCTTGATGCGCTCACATACATTGCGAAGGCCGATGCCGCTGCGGCCTGAGCTGCTGACATCCCCTCCGTTAAAAGAGTGATTCAAGCGTTCGCGTACTTCGGGCGGCATGCCCGTGCCGTCATCTATGATATGAATCAGATGGAATTGATCGGTTTTATCCATTTGCACGACGATATTCATTACCGGCTTGCTGTCGTCAAAGCCATGCTGGATGGCATTTTCTATAATGGGCTGCAGCAGCAGCTTAAGCGTTGGTACGGAATAAAATGGCTCCTCTACATGCAGCTCCAGCTTGAACCGGTTAGGATAGCGGTAATTCAGAATCTCCACATAATGCCTGACATGCTCCAATTCTGCCTTCACCGTCGTCTTTTCCCGCACGTCTCCGATGCTGTATCGTAGCAGCTGTCCAAAGGCGGACAGCATGTCCGCGACCGAGTCATCATCGTTCAGCTCGGCAAACATACGAATTGTCTCGAGCGTATTGTACATGAAATGAGGATTAATCTGATTTTGCAGCGCATGAATTTCCGCCTCGTTCTTCTTCGCTTCAATATCGTAAATATCCTTGATCAGCTGGTCGATCCGCATGATCATCCGGTTAAACTGAAGGCCAAGCTGACCGATCTCATCCCTGTTCCTGACGGGAAACTTGACGCTTAAATTCCCTTCCTGAACGGATCTCATCAGACGCATCATTTTCCTCAAAGGCTTCGTTAATGCACTAGAGAACAGGATAGAAATGAAAAGCGCAACTCCAATTGTCACAAAAGTCGCAGCCCATGTCGTGTTTCGGATCCGGACGGAATCCTTGTTCATCTCTCTCTCCGGAATAAATACGAACAGCTTCCAATGGGTTTGAGCGGATGTTGTATACACGACAAGCTGGCGTTCACCTTGAACGGAAGCATAAAAGTGACCGTTCTGCCCGGCGGTTTGCATCACCTGGTCAGCAATAGAGTGCGTGCTGTGCGCCTTGTCGCTGTCATAAATCATCCCTCCCTTATCGTCCACAATAAGCGCGTTGCCATGTGTCAGCTTATTCAGCTCAATAATCTGATCTTCAATAACGCGGAAATCCGTATCGACGGCAATAAGCCCGATTGGCTTCAAGGATGCATCATCCAGTATTTTGCGAACGACGGTAAGGGCATTCTTCTTGCTGTTCAAGTTGCTTATATAAGCTTCATTGCCAAGCAGCAGCGCTTCCCCGCTGGAAGATTCGGATGCTTTCTTCCAACGCAGATAACTTTCCTCCAGATCCAGACGTACGGCGCCTGTCTCGGTTGAATAATAGCCGTTGCCAAACGCATCAAAGATGTAGACTACGTTAGCTCCCCGCTTGATATTATTAATAAACTTGACAGATGACTGAATGCCCCGCTGTATGAAGAGCAGCTGGTTAAAGTCGTCAGGCACGGCTTTGCCGTCAGACTTCCCCGCCATCTCTTGACGCTGCTCGTAATAGTTGTTGGAACGGATCAAATTCTGCCTGATATCCGCCTGATAGGCAGGAATGGACGAAATCCGCATCATATCTTCAATGTAGTCATCCATTCGCTCCATCATGGCGATCATCAGGTTGTTGGAATACGATACCGTTGTCTTCTCAATTGAACTTGTGTAGTTGGTATAGGAGATGTAGCCGATGAATGTCAAAGGCAAAGTGATGGCTACCAGAAACACGGCCAGCAGCTTACGCTCCATCGGCATGTCAGTCAGCTTGGACCATACCGATCTGGCCCGTTGTTTCGTGTTCATCATGCTGGTCCTTCCGCCCTGTAATCATATACCGAACATTATACGACATTCTGTTAGCGTTCGCATATGTCTGTTATTAGCTGTTAGCTAAATGAGCCTACTCTACTAACAAAGAGACTTCCCGCTCATCCAACGCACAGCGGGTTGTCTCTTTAGTTGCTATTGCACGCTTGCAGCGCCCTTGCGCCCCAATCACCATTGTATAAAACGCTTTCATTTTTGCTAAAAAAATAACACCAGCCAACAACAAGATAGAGGGAACTGACTGGTTCCCGTTCCCTCTATTCCATTTCTCAATGGCCAACTACTTCACAGCACCGCTCGTAACACCCGCGAATATATACTTCTGAAGCAGCAGATACATGATTGCCGTTGGTATCATAATAATGAGAATAGCCGCAGATACCATCTGCCAATCCCCGCTGTTCACACCGAAAAACCGCATAAGCGAGGTTGATACCACTACGTTGTCCGAGCCGGGCAAATAAAGAAACGGCGTATACATATCGTTATAAATAGCAATGGTCTTCAAGATTACAATGGTAGCCGTTGCAGGTCCAAGAAGAGGGAATATAATCGAGTAAAAGATTTTAAACAAGGAAGCTCCCTCCATCATGGCCGCCTCATCCAGGTCATAAGGAATGTTCCGGATGAACTGCAGGTAAATATAGATTTGCAGAATATCCGCACCGACATATAGCAGTACCGGCCCCATCAGATGGTTTGTCAAATCAAGCCCTTGAATCGTCTTGTAGTTAATGACTTGGGTTGTAATTTGCGGAATGATCGTTGCAAACAGAAACAGCCCGACAAGCGGTCCCTGCAATTTGAATTGAAAGCGGGACACCGCATAACAAAACGCCGAACCCAGCAGTACATTCAAGGTAAGCGTCGTGCCAAGAATAATAAGCGTATTGCCGAAAGCCCTGCCCATATCGGCCTGCACAAACGCTTCGCCAAAGTTGCTGAAATTCAGAAAGCTCGAAGGCATGGCCATTGCCGGTTTGTCCAGATATTCATCCGGCGTTTTGAACGCATTCGCTACAATGATATAAGGCGGGAACAACACAATAAATGCTGCAACCAGCAAAGATACATATTTGGTTATGGCCCACACCGGATTCTCCTTTGTCATTCTAGTCCCTCCCCTTATTCAAGAAGTATCTCTGAAGCGATAGTACGAGGACGACTCCCGCCAGCAACACCACACTCATCGCCGAAGCCAGACCATAGTTGTTAAATTGGAACGCCGTATCGAGTATTTTCATCACAAAGGTTTGACTTGCTCCCGCCGGACCGCCATTGGTCAGAACAAATGGAAGATCAAATACTTCCAAAGCGCCTGTTACGGTCAGGAACAGGTTCAGCTCAATGATTTTATATATATTAGGTACCGTAATGAACCGGAATTTTTGCCAATTATTCGCCCCGTCAATAGAGGCCGCTTCATACAAATCCGACGGGATCGATTGCAGCGCAGCCAAATAGATCACCATATTAAAGCCCATAAACCGCCAGAAGCCTATCGATGCCAGCGTATAGTTTACGAAGCTTCCCGTTCCCAGCCAGCTCGTTTCAGAGCCAAGTCCAAGCTTTCCGAGCATGTAATTAAGTGAGCCCTCTGTCGTATCAAACACATAACCGAACAGATAAGCTACCGCTACTCCGTTCAGAATATATGGCAGAAACAGCAGCAGACGGAAGAAGTACCGGCCTTTTAACCTGCTGTTTAATACAATTGCGAAATAGATCGCGGCGATATTTTGCACGATCCCAACCACAAAGTAAGCGATGTTATGCTTAAATACACCAAAGATCTCCGGATTAGAAAATACTTCTTTATAGTTCTGCAGCCCAATCCATTCTTTGTCCGGACTCATGCCATCCCAATTCGTAAAGCTGAGCCTGATGAGCTCTAGCGCCGGATAATAGGAAAACGTCAACAACAGCAGGAGAGGCAGCGCGACAAACAATCCAATAATCAATTTCTTTTGTGTTCCAAAAGGAAGCCTGCTAAGCATGGTGTCCCTTCCTCTCTCTCATCTTGTTAGCCATCGCCGCAGGAACGGATGTCTTCATTCGACATCCGCTCCCGCAGCAAATTGTTTTTTTATTTAACGATCGTTTTTTTGGCTTTAGCCCAAATCTTGTTGTATTTATCCAAAACCGATTGCGGATCTTTCGACAGGACGAATTCCTGAACCACAGCCCCTTGATCAATTTGTGCAGCATTCTGAATCGAAGTCGCCGTATCATTCGGAGGTCCCTGTTCGATGTATTGCGGGTTGAAACTATTGAATTCGGCAAGCTGCGGTAGTTTCGGTTCTTTGGATTTCAGCGTTGGGATGAACCCTGCAAAATCTTCATATCCCGATTCTTCAATCATCCATTTCACAAATGCTTTAGCTGCCGCTGCATTGCCGTCTTTATTAACGGCATAGAACCAGTCCGGATTCAGCGGTGCCTTAGCCGTGCCGGAGTTGTCGACGGGGAATGGGAAGAAGCCGATATCTTCGGTTGAAGCTCCGTTCTCGATGACCTGATTGATTACCCAGTTACCAAGCAGATACATGCCAAACTTGCCTTGGGCCACATCCTTTTTGGACTTCTCCCAGTTCGTGGACTTGATATCTTTCTCGAGCAGTCCTTTCTCGTACATGGTGCGAAGGATCGACCACGATTGGCCGTATACGCCGTCTAATGTATAAGGCGCATCACTGTCGGCACGTTTGTTTTGATGATCGGATACTCCGCCGGCCATTGTTGGTACGTCGTAAATCCATGCGTCAAGCGGCCATTTGTCTTTAAAATTCGAAGCCAGCGGAACGATGCCGGCATCCTTCAGCTTTTGTGCATCTGCGTAAAACTCATCAAGTGTTCTTGGCACTTCCGTAATTCCCGCTTTTTCAAAAGCTTTTTTGTTGTACACAATGCCAACTGTGCTGTTGCCGGATGAAATACCGTACATGCTGCCTTCGAATGCTTTTAGATCCTTGAAGCGAATATCATCAGAGAACGGGATGTCATCCAGCGGGGCAAAATATTTCGGGAAATCGGAATTTGGAATACCAGGTCCGATCAGAATGACATCCGGGAACTTGCCGGAAGCGATCCGGATCTTCGAATTTTTCTCGTAATCGAGAATTCCCTCAAACTCAACGGTTACACCGGGATACTTCTCTTCAAACCTTGTTTTGTAATCGTTAAACTCTTTGCCGATCATATCCGTGCGTTGAGTCAGAAAGACGATCTTCCCTTTAATCTCTTCCGCCCCGTTGCCTGAAGCGGTTGGCGCTGCGGTTGCTTCCGCTCCTGTATTGGTAGGCTCGGCATTGCCGTTCTTCGCGTTATTGGCGTTATTCCCGCCACAGGCCGATAAAACTGTTAGCATAATTGCAGACGTTAATAATAACAAATACTTCTTATTCATTCTTACTTCCCCCTCTTTTCATTTATGGTACCGCTTGCATTTCGAGTATATAATCTTATCCCCGAGAAGAAAATGGTCTGTGTTATCTTTTATAGTCTTCAAAACACTTCTGGATAAACAATTTTGAAACCGCTTCAAAATCGTTATTTTATGGTATTTTATATGCCTACATTAGAATTAAGGGCACTCTCGGCTACCATGCTTAACTTTTTTGTTCAAGCTATTGCCAAACGAACCGCTATGCTGTTTACTGGTGATAACAATGTTATTTTTGTTATGCTAACAAATCTATTAACGGAGAGGTGTACATGAACAATCAGTTTATCGGAGGAATGACTTGGGGCTGGACAGGTGTCAGAGGTACTTGGGAAGGAGATGAAGCGATCCGGTCGATGCATGAAATGGCAAAGCGGCTGCACGTGAATTGGACGGCTATTACCTTTGCCGCGATGCAGGCTCATCCTCAAGCTACAATTATATCTTATCAAGATGCGCCTACGGTTACGGACAGCGAAGTCCGGCATGCCATCCTGGAAGCGAAGCAGCTTGGATTAAATGTCGTGTTGAAGCCGGTCGTCAACTGCGCCGATGGCACTTGGCGGGCACATATCAACTTCTTCGACCATGATGTTCCTTGTGAGCCAAAGTGGTCGGAGTGGTTCTCATCCTACACCGAGTTCATCCTTCACTATGCGGTTATTGCTGAAGAAACAGGCTGTGAAATGCTGTGCATTGGCTGTGAGATGGTTCAGACAGACCGGAGAGAATCGGAATGGCGGGCATTAATTGCGAAGGTAAGAGCTGTTTATACAGGAATCATTACTTATAATTGCGATAAATATCAGGAAGACCACGTAACCTGGTGGGATGCGGTTGATGTCATCTCCTCCAGCGGGTATTACCCCATCAACGATTGGGAGCGTCAGCTCGACCGGATTGAAGCCGTCGTCAAGCGCCACCAGAAGCCTTTCTTCTTCATGGAAGCCGGCTGCCCAAGCCGGCAGGGCTCTGAATATTTGCCTAATGACTGGGGATTGGCGGGCGATCCGGATGAATCGGTTCAACAACGTTATCTGGAGACCATGTTCCGATGCTGCGACTCCAGAGATTGGGTCGGCGGCTTTATGCTATGGGACTGGCCCGCTCTGCTATATCGCGAGGATCAGGCTTCTTCCAACGACGATTACTGCATGTTCGGCAAATCAGGAGAGGAAGTTGTCGGAGCTTACTATACGCACAAGATTAAGAATCCATCCCAATCATCCGTATTGCAGGATTAAACCGAGCAATAACAAAGGAGGCTCCGTCTCATGGCGGAGCCTCCTTTGTTATTGTTCCAGTTGACGCGCTTCTTGCCACCTGGCGTTATATTGCTCGAATGTTTTTTGCAGATCTGAAGATGCAATCCATTCCTGGATGTAATCACCCGACCATAATGAGATATTCGCTTTTTCAGCTATTTGGAGAAACTTGTCGCTTGGGGGGACGCTTTCCACGAAAGAAGGAGAGAACGACATGAACTGTTCAAGCTGCGGCGACATAGCCGTGTCCGAATTAATCTTGACCGGTAAATATCCCTGCTCTTCCACGTATCCGGATTGGGTTACGAAATACTTCACCCAAGACTCCGCAAGCTGCTTGTTACTGCTGAATTTACTTACGCCTACGAACCAGTCCGGCAGCATGGGGGCATACCGTTTCTCCGAATCATCGTAAGGAAACGGGAAAAATCCAATCTCATCCGGATCAGCACCCGCTTCTATAATTTGATTAATGACCCAATTGCCGTTCAGGAACATCGCCGCGTCGCCGCTGGCTAATTTCTTCTTCGAGCTTTCCCATTGATTAGTCATAAGCCCCTGCTCCGTGTAGCCTTTATGAATCAAGGTTTGGACAATCTTTATCGAATGTCCCCATTGATTATCCAGATCCCAAGGTTTATCCGTCTCAGCCATCTTATTCAAGTAATCCGGATCCCCTGTCATAAAGCTGACCAGCTCTTCTCCCCAGGTTTTCATCGGCCATTGTGCGCCATAATTGAGAAAAACCGGTGTTATCCCTGCCTCCTTCAGCTTTTCGCATACCTCGTAGAAGGAACTGAGGGTTGTCGGAGCCTCACTGATCCCGGCTTTTTCAAAAGCTTTCTTGTTATATACAATACCAATCGTTGAAGCACCGGAAGCTATGCCGTACCTTACGCCATTTACCGATTTATAATCAGCGAAGCGGACCGAGTCGAACAATTTATCGGGTATCGGTTCAAAATATTGAGGCAGATCCTGCGCCAGCATATTTGCAGGCAGAAGAAGCACGTCCCCCATATTAAGGGTAGAAAGACGAGTCATAATGTCAGCCGTATAATTGCCCAAGCCCTGAAACTCAATCTTGGTACCCGGATGCTCCAGCTCGAACGGCTTGGCATAACGCTCCATGGTGCCATTCTCGATCAAATCAATTCGATTAGTCAGAACCGTTAACGTTTGGACGCCGGCAGCCTCCGTTTCGGCTCTATTCCCATTTCCGTCCGTTTCCCCCCTGCCCGAGCAGCCTGCCAGCACCCAGGATACGGCAATTATGATCAGCATCATCCAGGCTGTTTTCCGCAATGCTCGTCCCCCCTTCAACTACTATATTAGACGAAACTCGACAGGAAGCGCTTTCTATTCATTATACGATAAGCTTATTCTCAATACTACTAATGGATCCCGCCTTAACTATCGAAAAAGCCGTACAAGTTACGCCAAATAAATTTTATAACTTAAGCAATATGCATAAATGAGCCTCATACATCTATTCAAGAGTTGTTTCTAAGACACTTGGCTTTACCCGTCGTAAAGGAAAGCACGCTGGAGAAACGCAAAGGAGGAGATAATTTTGTTGAAAGGTCATACAAAGCAACAAATGCCATTTCGGAATAAATGGCAGAATCCAATGACTTTCACCAAAAATGCCGGTCAGGTCAGGAATGCTTTTCGTTATGTTTCAAATGGGCCGGGATGCAGGGTCGGTTTTTCTCCCGAAGAGGTGCTACTGGTTTTCACAGGGAAACAGGAAGGATTAGCCCTCTCCCTGCGCTTCCTGGCCGCCAACGGTCCATTACTACCGGAAGGAAGACAACCTCAATCGGAAAAGGTTCATTATCTGACCGGCAAGGATCCCGCAAATTGGCACACCAACCTTCCTACCTACCGTGAGATTGCATATCGTGAGCCTTGGCCGGGAATTGACGTTTTCTTTTATGCCGCTGACGGAGATTTCAAATACGACGTCATTGCGCAGCCCGGTGCAAGGCTTAGAGATATTCGTTTTGCTTACTACGGTTCAGACAGCTTGGCTGTAAGCAGTGAAGGCGATCTTCAAATCTGCACCCCCTACGGCATATTGACGGAAAAGAAACCCGTAAGCTATCAGATCATTGACGGTCTTAGGGTTACAGTTGAAAGCCGGTTTATTTTACCCGAGGGACAGAAAGCATGTATTTATGGATTTGAAGTCGAAGAATATAACCCGAACTATGAATTAATTATTGATCCTGCGCTTACTTATTCCACTTTCCTTGGAGGAAGCGATACGGATACCGGTTTCAGCATAGCGGCAGATCCATTTGGCAATGCCTATGTGACCGGGCAAACCTTATCTTTTGATTTCCCCATCACCCCGGGAGCCTTCCAACCCTCTATCGACGGATCGTCCAGCGTATTTGTCTCGAAATTAAATTCCGACGGCAGCTCTTTAGAATATTCAACTTACCTTGGCGGCAGCAGTGCCGATCAAGGGAACAGCATCGCGGTTGATGAGTTTGGCCATGCCTATTTAACCGGGCAGACCTTATCCCCTGATTTTCCGACCACACCCAATACTTTTCAGCCTTTTTTGGTTGGCAATCAAAATGCTTTTGTAACCAAGTTAAGCCCTGATGGAAGCTCGCTTATCTATTCCACGTTTCTTGGCGGACAGGGAGTGGACACGGGCTTTAGCATCGCAGTCGATGGTGTAGGTAGCGCCTATGTGACGGGGTCGACAAACTCCTTTGATTTTCCGATCACTTCCAGTGCGCTGCAGCCAGTACTTAACGGCAATCTTGAGGATGCTTTTGTTGCGAAAATATCTCCGGACGGCACGTTGCTTGAATATTCTACATTCCTTGGCGGCTTTGGTATTGATGAAGCGTTCGGCATCGCGGTAGACGGTTCCGGCGACGCCTATGTAACCGGTATGACGACCTCCTTCGACTTCCCAACCACGCCAGGAGCGTTCCAAATCTCGCCTAACGGTGTCATATCCGCTTTCGTTTCTAAAATTAACGGTAATGGTACTGCTCTGCTCTATTCGACTTACCTTACAGGTGGAGGCGATGATGAAGCTAAGGGGATAGCGGTCGATGAGTTCGGTCAGGCGTATGTAACGGGAAGCACCACTTCGTTTGATTTTCCAATAACGCCAGGAGCCTACCAGCCTTTTTATCATGGCGGGGCCTCTGACGCTTTTGTAACCAAGCTTAGTCCCGATGGCAATTACTTGGTGTACTCCACCTTTCTTGGCGGGGAAGGAGCCGATTCCGGTAACGGTATAGCCGTGCGGTCAGGCTTCGCTTATGTGACAGGGAATACAGGTTCGTTTAATTTCCCTATCACGCCTGACGCCATTCAGCCGTTTCCGGAAGGCGGAGACGGTTTCCTTACCCAATTTAACATTGATGGTGCGTCGCTTGTCTTCTCGACTTTCATTGGCGGCAGTTCAAGCGATGCCGATAATGCTGTCGCTGTTGACAATCAAGGCAGTGTCTACTTGACCGGCCAGACCTTCTCTCCCAACTTCCCGGTTACACCCGGCGTAGTTCAACCTTTCCTGCGCGGCAGCAGCGACGCATTCGTCATGAAATTCAGCCTTGGTTTTGATATTCTGGTTAACAAATTTACGGATCGGTTCGAAGTAAGCCCGGGTGAGCAAGTAACCTACTTTATTGAAATCCATAACCCTAATGCAGCCCCGCTCACAAATGTGGTTATTGAGGATCATATACTGGGCTTTTTTCATGTCATTCCTGAGCTTCCGCCATTTTCGATTCAAATCTTTGATTTCATATTCCATGTACCGCAGGATTTCCCGTTAGGGCTGTTCAGAAATACGGTAACCGTTAGGGCTGACCAGATCGGCGAGCCTATTGTTGCGGAGACGGAAATTCTCGTGACGGGAACTCCTGTATTGGTCGCTTTCAAGAACGTAAATCCGGCAGCTGCAACTCCCGGAGAGGTGGTTTTCTTTACCATTGTTCTTGAGAATCATGGCAATGCCGATCTGATCAATGTTCATATTACCGATCCGCTTATCGGGCTGGACGAATTTGTCGGTGATATCCACGTTGGAATGAGCATTGTTATCGACTGGCCATTTGTTATCCCTCCGGATGCGCAAGCAGGACCAACCATAGCCAATCTGGCAAAAATTACGGCAGATAATCTGCCAAATCCGGAGGAAATCGGAACTGTAGTCGAGGTTCTGCCGGTGCCTCGGCTTGAGATTATCAAGACAGCGGACCGTAACGTGGTTCTCCCGGGAGAATCGGTGAATTTCTTCATTACGGTCATCAACACCGGGAATACGGACATGACAAATGTTTCTGTAACCGATGATCTTACCGGATTCGAAACGGTTGTTCCGGTACTCTTCCCCGGACAAAGCGAAACGTTCGTTTTGTCCTTATTCATTCCGCTGGAAACGCAGCCGCAGAACTACACGAATACTGCCGTAGCCGTCAGCAATCAGACGGAGCCCGTTTTTGCCAATGAAGAAATAACGGTTCCTGCTGATCCGCGTCTTGGAATCATTAAATCTCCTGACTCGCTCTCTAGCGTGATAGGCCAAACGATCCAATACACCGTTACTCTGGCGAATATCGGCAATGTTCCTCTAACCGGAATCCGAATCCTCGATCCGTTGCTGGGGATTGACCAGCCTGGTCCGGATCTTGCGGTAGGCGAAGTTCGTGAAATCCTGTTTACCTTCACTATTCCGCGGGAGACACCGATCGGATCCAATATTATTAATATTCTCAGCGTAATATCGAACGAAACCGGCGGCCAGGAGGTCGAATCGAATGTCACGGTAGATGGTGTTGGATTGACACTCCTTAAGGAATCCGACCTTGCCGCCGCTGTACCGGGAACGACCGTTACCTATACCTTGACCATAACAAACTTGCTCGATGTCCCCCAAACAAATGTCGTTCTGATCGACGCGCTGCTGGGATTCAGTGAAACGATTCCCAGTCTTCCCGCAAATGGAACAATTACCCGGACGGTAGTGTTTACCATTCCCTTAGATGCGGAAGCCGGCAGCGTTATTCGGAACACGTTCACAGCCGAATCCGATCAAATCCCTATACTTGATACGATTGCCGAGGTTGTCGTGCTGGAGACGCCCGGCCCGGCTCTTGTAATTCAGAAGATAACGGACCGCAATACGGCTTCTCCTGGGGAAACGGTCATTTATACGCTGACTATTACGAACCTGCTTGATATTCCTCAAACGAACGTCATCTTGTCCGATGCGCTGCTGGGACTAAGCGAAACGATTGCCAGTCTGCCAGCCAACGGGTCCGTAACCCGGACACTTATGTTCACCGTACCGGCAGATGCGCTGATTGGCAGCATCATTCGAAACACATTTACAGCTGTCTCGGATCAGACGCCGCAGCTCGAAACGGTTGCCGAAGTTGCTGTGCAAGGACTTCCTGCCCCTTCGCTCGTCATTCATAAGCTGCCGGATCGAAATTCGGCTTCCCCTGGGGAGATAGTGACCTATGCACTGACTGTAACGAATTTGCTGGATATCCCACAGACAAACGTTGTACTAAGCGATCCGCTGCTGGGACTTAGCGAGACGATCGCCAGTCTGCCTGCGAACGGAACGGTAACCCGGACACTGTCTTTCACCATCCCGGATGATACCGTAATTGGAAGTATCATTCGAAATACGTTTACCGTGTCATCCGATCAGACGCCGCTGATCGAAACCATTGCCGAAGTTGTTGTGCAGATTGCACCTGCTGAAGTGACCACTTTAACTGTCCGCAAACTTTCGGACCGGACTGTCGCTGAGCCGGGCGAAACGATCCAGTATACGGTTGAAGTAACAAATACCGGTTCCGCACCAGCAACCAGCGTAGCCATACAAGATTCCCTCACCGGTGAACAGTTCAATATTCCGGTAATCGCCCCAGGAGAGACGGAAAGGATAAGTTTCGCCTTTGTGGTGCCTGCAAGCACAACGCAAGGAACGGTAATCGCTAACCGGGTGACGGTCACCTGGCCGGAACAGCCGGCCGGTACATCTTCCTTGCAAGATGAAGCAAGAATTACCGTTACGATTCCTGCCGAGCTGCCGGAAGTGAACATCGAAGCGCTGCCGGAATCGCCAAAGCCGGGGGAGACCGTACTCAAGACGATCATCGTAACCAACGTTACGGGCAGAACGCTCACCAATGTTCGAATTTCTGATCCGCTGCTTGGCTTCCGCACGCGTATCCCTGTACTCGTTCCCGGAGAAAGCCGAACATTTACCCTTCAACTGCCGATACCGGCAGGAACATCAGGCGGAACGGTATTCCGGAATACGGTAACCGTCTTCTCCGACGAGACGCCGCTGCAGCAAGGGGAGGTAACCGTTCAAGCACAAGCATTGCCGGATGCCTCGCTTACCGAAACGGTTGACCGTCCAATCGGACGCCCCGGCGAGACGGTATTCTTTACCCTTCGGGCCAGCAACACGGGGAATGTACCGCTATTAAATGTCCGATTAAGCGCTCCGCTTCTAGACGTGCAGCTGCGGCTGACGGAGTTCGACCCCGGAGCAAGCGAGACGTTAAGGGTCCCTTTTGTACTACCGGATGTTGAAGAAGAAACGATCATCGTAAGTCCTGTGACGCTGGTATCCGATAACGGGCCGTTACGCGAAGCAAGTGCGTCGGTAACCGTGATTCCCGAAGAAGAAGAATAAAGAAATAACAGCCGGTCCTTTTCGCCAAAGGACCGGCCGTTACTATGCCTATTCTCGGTACTGTTCAACTAAATTGCACTTACAACTTCCTTGTTCTGAAGCAGCGCGACCAGATAAGCCAACGTCAGTCCCTGACCCCATCCTTGCACCCGCTTCTTGGAGATCACCTTGTAATCATCTGCCGAATACATCACCGCTGTACCCGCCGAAACATTGCGGACCGAGCCGTCTTCATCAATATTCGCGAGGATGCCTTCATACGCTTTAGCCATATAATTCTGATGCAGCGGATGCGCATAGATCGTCATTGCCGCGGCAATCCCCGCGGAGGCAGAGGTTTCTTCATAGGAGCTCTCGTCATTTAATACCGTACGCCACAATCCCTTTGGAGACTGCAGTCTGACCAGAGAACTTAATTGATCGCCAACCGCTCCGCCAAGCTGCATCCACATCGGCATGAACGGATTCAGCATTTTATGAGCTTGAGCCATCGTATACGCAGCCCATGCATTTGCTCTGCCCCAATAAATGCCGGACAGATGATCTCCCCTTACGTTATCCCAAGCGTGATAGAACAGATTGGTCTTCGTATCCTGCAAATATTCTTCATGCCAGTAAAATTGATTAAGAGCATCGTCAATGTATTCCTTCTTGTCTAGCTTGAAGCCTAACCGAAGCAGGAAATAGGCCGCCATAAACAACGTATCCGCCCACGCCTGCTCCGGAAAGTCATTTTTAGACGATACCGTATGCTGGAATACCCCTTGACCGAAACGGATGGCATCCTTGCGCAAATATTCGGCTTTCATCAGAGCAAGATCAAGGTATTTTTGATCGCCCGTTGCTTCATGCAGCGTCAGCATCGTGTGCCCCATCGCACAGGAATTCACCATTAATGCCGGCAGACCAAGCTCCAAATATTCATCCACCCATTTGACCAGAAAATCAATATAGTCCTGATTTCTCGTTACTTCCCAGGCTTTGCTGATTCCATAGAAAGCAACTCCGCAAGACCAGTTCCAGGTAAAATCCATATTCATCGTTCTGCGGACAACGCGGTCGATTAGTTCCTTTACTTCTTCTTCGTTGATATCGAATTTTTTCATCGCCATCATTCCTCCGTTTGTAAGCCTTCAGGGCATATCCTAAAATGATTCCAACCCCAGATTAGCATGAATTTTAGAAGGATTTCTCCGCATTTATACACAATTACTCCTTAAACACCGCAAATATTGATATAATGGGCATACCGATGATCATGAAAGGAGTTTCTCTATGACGATGCCCTCACTTCCCGGCAAGCTGCTTTATGGATCAATCAGCGAGCCGCTCTGGATCGAATATGACCGGAGAATCGGCTATCATTCCATGGATAATACCCACTACCATAGAGCCTATGAACTCTTCTATTTATATAACGGGGAAAGAAACTTCTTTATTGGAGATTCGGTCTACCACGTCCGTGCCGGAGATTTGGTGCTCATCGATTCCAACGTTGTGCACAAAACCTCGGAACTGGACAAGCCTAATCATGAACGGGCAGTTCTTCATTACGACCATGCCTTCTTTGCCGGATTAATCCGGGAGGAGACGGAGCTATTGCTTGCTCCCTTCGGTGCTGATCATCCGATCGTGAAGCTGAACCTTCAGGAACAAATGCATGTTGAATCGCTGCTTGCCTCTCTGCTGAGTGAGCTGAGCGAATCTCCCCCCGGCTATCGGCTGCATATCCGGAACATGGCGATCGAATTGCTGCTGTTCACCGCCCGCCACACGCAGAAACGCAAACAGCTGCCTAGCGTTGAGCTTACTCCCGTCCAGCGGAAGGTGACCGATATTATCCGCCATATTAACCAGCATTTTCGGGAGCCGCTGCATCTGGACGACCTGGCCAAGCAATTCTATATAAGTAAAGGCCACCTGTGCCGCGTCTTCAAGGAAGTGACCGGCTTTGGCTTCAGCCAATATATCAATACCACCCGGATTAAGGAGGCTGAGCATCTTCTAAGGGAAACGGACTTGAGCATTACCCAAGTATCCGAGCGCTGCGGCTTCGAAAACTTCTCCCACTTCGGCAAGGTGTTCAAGGAGCTGTCCGGCCTGTCCCCGCGTGCTTACCGGAAGCTCGTGCAGAAATAAAAAAATGGCTGAGCAGGATTCTAGCCTGTTCAACCATTTTTATTTCAAATGTGCGATATACTCGTATGCGGTTGTTCCATATACGCTTTTAAAATGCTTATTCAGATGAGTCAAATCAACAAAACCACAGGCAGCTACAGCAGAATAAATGTCTTTGCTTTGCTCAATGACCCGCTTGGCATGTTCCACCTTGCAATTAAGAAAATACTGGTAAGGCGATATTCCTGTCTGAGCTTTGAATAGACGAATAAACTGATATTTGGACAGTTGAAGCTCCTTACCAATCTCATCCAGCTTCAAAACATGCTCCAAATTGGCATGAATCATATCCTTGGCCTTCCGGATTAACGCGTTATCTTTCCTCATGTAGTCTGTCGAAAGACTGGATTGAACAAGGCGATCCGTGAGGGACAAAAATAATTCACTGCACAACGCCTCCTCTTTTTCGCCTAATATGGCGCTCGACAGATTTAATACTTTTTGTTCAAGCGTCCGATCATACACGATAGGGCTTGAGAAGCGCACGATATCCTTCTTCTCCATCACTTCGAGCAGCAGCTCGGGATCGATATAAAGCATGACATAATCAAGTCCTGACTTATCATGTGCCATTCCGTCATGGGTCTGTTCAGGATGAAACAGCATAATGCCGTTCTTATGGGATAATTGCAGACTGCCGTCCAAATTATAATGTTGAATACCGCGCAGGGTAACACCTATCGCGTACTCCTTGTGCGCATGCTTCTTATATTTAAATTCCGTCATGCTTGCCGATAACGCCGTAATGCCTACCGATTTTTTATAAATAAATTTCTCCATTTCGCACTCCTCTGCTTAAGCTTGCCTATTCCCATATCATGATGGCTGCGTAAGCTAAAAATAAAGCCATGATCAGATTCGCAGCCGTTTGATGCTTATGTAAAAATTCCTTAAAGACGGCACCAAACAGAACCCAGGTAATAAAAGCAGCAAACCCGATCAAAGTTATCCCCGCGATATAAGCCGTTACCATCGGGATTCCGCTGCAGTAAGGCATAATAAAAGTCGGAATGACGGTCAGTGCAAACAATACGGTCTTTGGATTTAAAAACTGCAGCAGGAAACCGGATAGAAAGGTCACCGTTTGGTTAACTGTTGCTTGTGAAGTATTCTTTTTGACCATTTGATAAGCTAGATAGACCATATAGAGACTTCCTGTTATCTGCATAATGACCAGAATTTTTGGCATTACCGTTAATAGCACCGTATTTAAGGCAGCAGAAATAACTAGCAATAAGCCAAAGCCAATCGCCGATCCATACGAGAATTTCATCGCCTTCCTTGCTCCATCCTTAGTTACGGTAGACAAGATGAGAATATTCGTAGGCCCGGGTGTAAAAGTAGCAATCATGCAGTACAGTAAAAAGGATGTCATATCCATGAGAAGCGCCCCTTTCGTGCTCTTCTCCTATCCTACATCCGAAAAGAAATGGCCTATAGTATATTATTGCAGATCACAAAAGTGGCAGACAACCTCCAAGTGTAGGGAGTTGTCTGCCACTTATTACTCTAACCGCAGTCAATCCAGCATGGAATGAGGCGCTGCATGTTCCAGAAACAAGGTCGAATTAATAACCAGATTCTCGTCCGGAATAGTCCGCCCCAGAATCCGCCAACCTTGGCTTTGCAGCTGTGTTTCATCAATAGCCTCATACATGATCTGCTTCATTCCCTCCGCTGTGCGGACAGCTACCAGAGGACTCGGAGAGGTGCGGTTAATCTGTTCGAACACCGCCTGTTTATTTCTGACGAGACTAGCAACAAAGATCCGGTTATAAGAGCCATAATCGAACCTTGAGCCATTCTCCAATACGACAGACACTTTATTGCCCAAGCCCATGTGCTCAAGCAGCGAGCAAGAGGCTTCATAGGCAACAGCATCCATCTCTACGCAGATGACCTCCACATCGCCAAGCAGATGCAAAATGATTGGACTTAGAGGCATTGGTCCGCTGCCAACAAAGACAATCGGCGACTTGTCTGATTGGCGATCCTCGCGGGTAAACCGGTGAAGAGTGGACAATTCCTGTCTGACCAAGGCGACATAAACAGGCCAATGAGGCAGCCCTTTCACAGCATCCAGGACGGGCTCCTGGGATTTGCTGGCTTGACGGGAATCGCTTAGCTCAGTCAGAAATTCGGCTTCTGACAGCTTATCCTGCAATTGCCGTTGGTGCAACCGAATATACTCATTGCTCAGAACAGCTTGTACCTCTTCCGGTAAATAGCGGGATCGCAGTTGAAGGGACAGGCGGCTGATCATGCTCATGACCAGTTGATTAGCAGGAGAAAGATCTATTTCTCTCTGAAGAAGCTCATTGGCTTCACGGATAAAAGCGATAAAATCGTTAATCACTTGCATTCTTGGCAAGCTGGCTGTATGTATAGCAGAACCCGCAGAATAAACGTCCATTTGCCCGACTCCTCCTTCATCCCACTTCCATTACTTCGAAATATATTCAATTGGGCAAGGATGTAGAAGGATACTCCTATGACAAAAAGACTGCCTTGATCTTACGATCAAGGCAGTCTTTTCAAATTATTTCATAGAGGCTTCGCTTTCTTCAATAATCACCAGCCCCCAGCGATCTAACGCGATTTGCTCGCCCGAGGCGATATTCCGGGCAGACAATAGCTCAATCCCGTTCCCATGGGGATAAGAGAACGACTCCGGCTGATTCGAATAGTTAAAGTAATACCGGATGGTCCGTCCTGCTTCATTAACTCCCGACTTCACGATTAACGGGAAGCGAAGGGCCTGATCCGGACCATATATTCCAGCAGCCTTGCACGCTCTTTCTAACACTTTACCCGCAACCTCCGAACTTGGAACATAACCGATATAGGTGGCTGTACCGCGGCCGTATTTGTTTTCGGTTATAGCTGCATAGGTCCCCCAATGAGGATGATCATACCAGGCGAGCACCTCTGCCTTAGTTGGCGTAAGGAGCTCCATCCAGACCTTCACTTGATTGGACTCCTCGTCAACTCCAAATGGATTTCCCTTAAGCGAGACCTTATTGGGCTCTACAAACTGACTATATTGGATGCCGCATGCCTTTTCTATAATTCCTGGCTGAATGCCGGTCCGGACCTTTATATGTTCATTCGCAAACCCGCTCTTAAACGTATAAACAACATGACCGCCTGACTCCACATACCGGTTCAACTTCTCTAGAAGCTCGTCTGAAGCCGCATAAAGCGCCGGTACGACGATCAGGTCATAGTTCTCGAACCTGTCATAAGCGCTTGGATACAAGAAATCACAACCGATATTCATCTCATATAACCGATCATAGAGCAGACGAACCATTTCGTTGTAACGCACTTCGCCTCCAGGCAGCTTGAACCATTCGATCGAGGTTAGAGCCTCGTTGCTGACAAGGATTGCAGTCCGGTTCTCTTTCTTCAAATTAATCAGGTTAGCAGACAGCTGCTTGAAATCGCGGCCAATCGTTACCGCTTCTTCATACGTTGGATTGCTCTTCAGATCATGACTGAGCAGGCCCTTCCAATACGTTTCAATAGAGTTATGAATCGAATGCCAATGCCAATAAGCGACCATATTAGCCCCTGAGGCAAGATGGCTGAAGGCTTGAAGCCGAAGCTGACCAGGATAAGGAGTCCAATTCGGGAACGCCTGCGCTTGTGTCTCGATGACGAAATAATTGTTGCCCTTCAGCGAACGAGTGGAGTCGCCTCCAAACGAGATCTCCTTCCCTGTCAGCTCGTCCTGCGAGGGATGATAGATATCAACTCCGGCAATATCGAGTGCTTTTGCTGCTTCGTAATGATCGACATCCTTCTGAACACCAAACGAATGTCCTCTCCAATCAAAATCAAAGTTATGGGTCACGAATTGATCAGGCTGTTTATATTCATTAACAATGGAAACCTGCCAAGCCAGAAATTCCGTAACCAACTGGCGCTGGAACCGGGAAAATTCTGCGCCAAGGCTGCCATTAATGGTACCTGCAACGGAAGGAAAGTCTTCCCAGCCATTGATCCGGTTACTCCAATAGTCGAGGCCAAATTCCTTATTCAGCCGCTCCACTGTACCAAATTTTTCTTTCATGTATTTAATGAACCGATGCTGAACATTCGGGCCGCTCGTGCCGTAGTGCTTCGTTTCGTTATCCACCTGATAACCAATAACAGCAGGATGTTTGCATACTCGTCCAATCAGCTTGCGAATAATTCTTTCCGAATAAAAGAGGTACGTCGGGTTGGCAATATCCATAATCTGTCTTGCGCCATAACGCCCCGGTCCGTTTGGCGTCTCTGCCAGCACGTCCGGATGTTCCTTAACCATCCAAGTCGGCACAGCATACGTTGGCGTTCCGACAATAACATGAATGCCTGCTTCATGCATTGCGTCAAGCACACGGTCAACGCTGGTGAAATCGAAGATCCCGTTTTGCGGCTCATGGGTACTCCATGTCGATTCAGCAATCCGGACGACATTAATACCGGCAGCCTTCATCATTCGAATATCTTCCTGAAGCCTCTCATAAGGCATATACTCATCGTAATAAGCCACGCCATAGTATAATTGCTGCATCCTTGAGCTCTCCTTTTATTCACCTTATTGAAGTAAACTCTCACCTTCATTTTAGTGGACGAGCGGATAGGTTTAAACGACAAAAAGATGCGACCTATAACAAAATATTGTCATTCAAACTTTGAAAGACTGCCAAATTAAAACACTCATTACCCATTAAGATTAAAATCTTGCGAATCATAAGCTCAACTATGACGAAAGACTCTTTTTAACGGTCGAATGACAAAACTAATGATTAATAGCAACACTCCGATTTCAATCGCATGATCCGCCATATTGAGCACACCGTTACCGGAACGCGACACTAAAAAATCAGTGACCTCCCCAAACAACAGTCGATCAATGCCATTTCCAGCCGCTCCCCCTACCAGGAAAGCCAAGCTAATCTCGGTCGTTTTCTCATTAAACATTCCTTTTCTTCGATTGTAGATCACAACCACAATAAACAGAACAGCCAAGATCCCAAAGAGACGGCCATAACCTTGAAAATGGCTTCCAGCCATCCCACTGTTCTCAATGTGAGTCATTGGAATACCCCATAGAGTGTAGGTTTCATCAATCTTTACGTTAATACGGATTATTATTTTTGATAGTTGATCGACCAATACAACAAATGCTGCAATGATATAAAAAAGCATAGACTTCTCGCCTTTCCTCGTTCATTTCCCCCTGTTTAATCCTCTATTTCGCTTAATGATATCATAATCTCTTAACTCGATTGACTACAAATGCTTGATAGGCCAGTCCAGTAAAAGAGACATCCGTTCCCAAATAACAGGAATCGGATGTCTCTTTTTCTAAAGTCTAATTATTGTATACTTCAAAATCCCACAAGGAATAGCCCCACCCTGCATTCACTCGCTGCGTTCCGTACATCCTGACATATCTGCCGCTGACGGCGTTGAAAGTAATGTCATCAATGGCGCCATCTCCTGTTGTAGTTGAGTAGACGGTCGTCCAGTCGGAAGCATTGTTTGATACCTGGATCTGGTAGCTCTTACCGTATGCGGCTTCCCAGCTAAGCCTCACACGGCTAATCGTTTGCGAAGAACCAAGATCCACGTAAATCCACTGCGGGTCGCTGTATGCCGACGACCACCGAGTACCCGAATTTCCGTCGAAAGCTTTAACTGCCGTACGACTTGAAGCGTCGTCAGTAGACGAAGCTGTTGCACTTTTATTCAAAGCTAGGTTGCTTGACCCTAAATTCAGATTAACAAACCTTGGTCTGTAATCATTCGTATTATTCGCTCCGCCCATTCGGTTTACATTATAGGAAATAAGCAGCTGTCCCGGGCTTGAGAGGTGAGGATGCGCCTTTGCATTATAGGTGTAACGCTGACCGGAGCCCACGCCTTCAAATTCGGGTGCGGTATAGAATTTAACCGGCTGCGCGAACGGACCTGTCAGACTGTCACCAATGGCATACATCATATCGGCACTCTGTACGCCGTTGGTATAGACAGCAATATATTTCCCAGAATAAGGCCCGCTGGTAACAGGTGTAACGCTTAGCTCGGTCGAGACATTACTTAACAGAGCGGCAGAATCCGTAATTGTCGAGCTCCAGCTGCTTCCGTTCCAATATTTCAGATTGTTAAAATTCGGGAACTCGGACCGGAGTACTCTAGAGACGATTAAATCCTTCTGTCCGCCAATAAGCGCATCCCTGTATCCGTACAGATAGATATAACCGTCCGGATTCGGCGCTCCCGCTTGGGCAGAGTTGTTCATTATGCCAACTCCATAGTCGTACAAATAGGTCGTATTTTTAAAATATAGCTTGGAGACGGCCGAGGTTTTGGTAAACCCGGCGTAATTAGGCTCTCCATTAACGACTGGTATGGTAATTAAGTCGACCTGTTTGGGCTTCCAATCGCCGTCAAACGGAATACCAAAAACATACACATTCCCTCCGAGCGCAATAGCCTCCTGCATCCAGGCCGTATACCCGAACAGGTTGTTCCCCTGAGATGTGTTCAGATTAGCCTTATCCCCATACTTGAAGCTCATGTTGCTAACCGTAGGAGTGTTTCCCGTCAATACGGCCGAGGAATGGTTCTGATAGGCCAGATTGCTGATTGTACCGGCAGCATTGGCAGAGCCAAGTATCGTATCGCTAAAGATAAAAAACGTCTTGGAACTGCTGCCGGCACTTCCAATCGAGTCCACCTCATTTAGAGGGGTGGAGTAAATCCCGTCAGCATTTAACCAGGTATTGGAATAGCCTGCCCGGTTGAACAGATTGGTCCAATTATCCGCCGTTGAGGAAGTCAGCACAGGATCGGCCGCCGAAGCCGGAGCCGGATTGTCAAGAAGGCCGGATGATAATACCGTAGTTACCCCTACAACTGCCGTGAGCATTGCTTTCATCCTCTTTTTCATCGGATTTACTCCTCCAATTGTTCAGGAGCTTCTGTATCCGCTGCCTGCCCAAACACTTTGAACTCCCATAACGAATAGCCGTACATCGTACCTCTGGAAGTACCGTACATCCTTACATATCTAGCTTCAGTTTCGTCGAAGTTGATGATATCGGTGCCCCCGTCTCCCGAAGTCGTGCTGTAGACGTCGGTCCAGTTCTGTCCGTCATTCGACACTTGAATCTGGTAGCCTTTGCCATAAGCGACTTCCCAATCCAGTCTGACCCGGCTGATGAGGCTTGGAGTTCCAAGATCGACCTGAATCCACTGCGGGTCGGAGGAGTCGGATGCCCAGCGCGTTTGGCTGTTTCCGTCATTGGCTTGGGCGGCCGGGTTCGAGCTCTCCGAGGAAGAAGCGGTAATCGCTTTGCCTTTAGCGAGTTCTACGAGCTCCGGACCGGTTGGCGGCGTCAAATTCAGCACCGGATTTGCCAGGTCGAGCTTATACATCATCTGATTATAGTTGTAACGCGGCATAGCGGGAGCATCCGTAAACGTATTGGTGAAGGTTGCCTCGAAGTAGAGGTAACGGCCATTATCCTTGATGAAATATTCATGCTGGGAAGGATTATAGAAGGAATACTCGTTGTGGGTAATTATTTTTTTCGCGACCTTCCACGGTCCGTTTGGAGCAGGTGCTTCCGCAAACCAGATTTCGCCGAGCAGCGATGTCTTCCCAAATTTCTCCTGGCCAATCATCACATAGCTGTGGCGGTATTCATTCCACTCGACGGAGCTTTGGGCGATTCGAACCTCGTCGCCTGAATCCACGTCTTTCAGCTGGAAATAGCGCTCATCGTCTGCATGAAGGACACCGAGTCCAATAAGCTCCTTCTCTTTATCCTGCGTAAGCATTTGCGTGTTTTTCTTCCAGCCCCATACCAGCTTGCCTTCAGCGTCACGCTCAAGCTGCGTGTCCGCCCCGGCATAAGTCGTCCCTGGCGCAAGCGGGGTAAAATACTCGTATTGGGTGTAATCCACGATCGATTCCATCTTCGCCTCTACCCGAATATTCGGATACTCGTACTGCGTGAAAATATAATACCCTTTGCCGCCATCCTCGTAATACGTTCCTTGACCGCCCATTCCCGGGTAGCGCCAGTCGCTGGTACCTGGAAATTGGACCAGCTGCTCGAACTCTTGCTTTTCATCATTAAAGATCAGAATGCCGAAAGAACGAGGGTTAGGATCATGCGTGCTATAAGCGGCCAGCAGCCGTTCCTCACCATTATTGTCCTTTACCGTCATCAGTCCAAAAATCCAAGCAATGTTCGCTCCATCCGGAAGCGGCGGAACGAGACTTTTCACAAAGCCGTCCTCGCGTGTAATATAGTCGAGGTCTACGCCAACATCGAGATCCAGACCTTGGCTAGGGAGCTTCGAGGTAGCGCCTGTCACGCGGAAATTCCCAAGCGGATAGGAAGGCCGGTCCGTATCGCCCCAGAACCAGTACAGCTTATCCTTGTATTTAATGGTTTGAACCGAATCCTGCCCCATGACCTTCCCGTTTAAAAGCGGTTCTTGAATTGGCGTCGTCTCTCCAAGCATAACGCTGTCCCTGTAGATGCCTTGCCCTGTTACCCGGTACAGCCGTTCCGCGATATTGATCCGGTTCATCTGAATCGTCACGCTTCCGCCCGGCGTCACGTTGACCGCTTGACCGCGATAGCCGAACATGTCTGTCGGAACTTCATACCCGTTGCTGGAGAGATGGAAGAAGACCGTTTCATTCATTAGTCCCGGCTCGTCAAAAGCGACGTTGCCGGCGCTGTCCGTATAGAAGCGGATGTTATTTGTCGTCTTCAGCTCCACAGCCGGTATACCTCTGCCCGTCTCGGCGTCAACGACGTGAATTTTAAACAGCTCCTGATTAAAAACTTGGCTTTGCGTTCCGGAAGGATGACTATCCGATGCGCTTGCCGATGCGAAAGTGCCGGGGATAATGGCCACTGCCAGCAGGACACCCGCCATTATTAGAGATGCTTTGCGAGAATGAAATTTCATGCGTTTATCTCCTCCATTCAAGAATTATCAGGTGTTTTGCGGGGTTCCATACACTTCGAAATCCCGCACGGAATAGCCGTCAAAGACGCTTCTTGGCGTACCGTACATCCGAATATACCTGGCCTTCATATCCTTGAGCTTTATTTCGTCGACACCACCATCACCGGCTGTCGTGCTGTAAACATTGGTCCATTTCTTCCCATCGTTTGAAACTTGAAGCTGGTACGCTCTGCCGTACGTTGTTCCCCAGTTCAACACGACACGTTGAATGGTGCTTGGAACTCCAAGATCAACCTTCAGCCATTGCGGACGTTTGGATGCAGATGTCCAGAATGTCTGTGAGTTCCCGTCATTAGCCAAGCTTGCCGAGTGGCCCTTCTCTTGCGATGAAGAGGTGATTGCTTTGCCGTTGGCCAAATCAGTCGCCAGCGGCGTAAGCCCAAGCTTCGGATTGGCCAGATCAAGCTTATACATCATCTGATTGTAGTTATAGCGCGGCGTTGGTTCACTGTCTGTGAACGTATTTGTATAGGTGGCTTCCAAGTAGATGTATCTGCCGCCCTCTTTGTCGAAAAACTCGTCGTGAGCCGGGTTATAGAAGGTGTAGTTGTCATGCGTAATGATTTTTTTAGCGGTTGTCCACGGCCCCTGCGGCGCTGGTGCCTCCGCGAACCACATTTCCCCAAGTCCTGATGTACTTCCGCCCATTTGCTGACCAAACATGACGTAACGATGGCGGTAGTCATTCCATTCAACTGAGCTGCCTGCGATTGTTACGTCAGCGCCAGTGTCTACATCCTTCAGCTGGAAATAACGCGGATCGTTTTCCTTGATTAATCCCAGACGGATGAGCTCCTTCTCCTGGTCCTGCTTCAGCGGCGGCGTATTGTTCTTCCAGCCCCACACAAGCTTGCCTGCGGCATCCCGTTCAAGCTGAGTATTCGCTCCGTTATAGGTCGTCCCGGGCTTAAGCGGCGTGAAAGACTCATACTTTGTATAGTCCTTGATCGAATCATAGGTTGCCGGTACACGGAGATTTGGCATCCGGTGCTCGGTGAATACCCAATACCCTTTGCCATTCTCCTTGTAGTAGCTCGCTTGACCACCCGGATGGCGCCAATCGTCCTTGTCCGGGAATTGGACAAGCTGCTCGAACTGCTCTGTTTGATCGTTGAACTGGAGAATGCCGAAGGCGGACAGATTCGGATCATGCGTGCTGTAGCCGGCAAGCAGCCGCTCCCGCCCGGTTGAATCCTTAGCCGTCATTAAACCAAATACCCATGCGATATTTGCTCCGTCTGGCAGCGGCGGCACAAGACTCTTGACGAAGCCATCCTCTTGCGTGAAGTAGTCCAGATCGACACCCACATCCGGATCAAGACCACCTTGCCCCGGAAGCTTCGAGGTAGCCCCCGTGACACGGAAATTCCCCAGCGGATAAGCAACACGATCCGTATCACCCCAGAACCAATACAGCTTGCCCTTGTATTTGATCGTCTGAACGGAATCTTGGCCCATAACCTTTCCGTTCAAAAGCGGATCTTCAATCGGGGGCGTCTTGCCAAGCAATTGGCTATCCCGGTAAATACCTTGGCCGGTCAAGCGGTACAGCCGTTCGGCGATATTCACCCGTTCCATCGTCAGCGTAGCACTTCCTCCGGGCGTCACCTCAACGGCTTGCCCATAATACCCGAACATATCCTGGGGAACCTTATAGCCATCACTGGACAAATGGAAAAATACCGTATCATTCATCAGCCCCGCCTCTTTAAAGGCGACGTATCCTGCACTGTCCGTATAGTAAGTCATGTTATTGGTTGTCCTCAGTTCTACAGCCGGAATCCCCCGTCCGGTCTCTGAATCGACGACCTGAATGCTAAAGGGCTGCTCACTATAAACCTGGCTGGACACGGGTGACGGTGCGGCATTGTCCGCGGACATCGTCCCCGGGAATATAGCCAGACTCAGCAGAATAGAGGCAACAAACCCGGATGTTTTTCGAAACTTCATATGCATGCGTAATAATCCTCCGATCAATATAATGTCCCTATCGCATCTCGTAATCTATGATGTCGCAATGTACCTCCTTCACGTTTCCATTAATCGCTTCTCTCATAATGTCATCGCATCACCTCCTTTCATCCGTTTTGACCCGACTCTCAAAAGTAAAGCGCTTACATTTATGATAGATGCCAATTGCATTCACAAAAAAAGAGCAGCATGCTGTCGGCAAACTGCTCCTCAATTTTTGTGAAACTTCTTCTACCGCTCCTGCAGTTTAAAAGCCGTTCCTATGAAAAAACGCCAGACTGATTGCCGCACTCTCAAGTGATGACGAGGAGAAGATTTCCTGCTCGACAAAGATATACTTGATGCCCGATTCCTCCGCAACCTGCAATACACTTGCGAGATCAACAGCACCTTTGCCTACCTCGGTATCTCTGCGACCTTCCACAAAATCCTTAAAATGTACGAGCGGTACACGGCCGCTGTATTTCTTTACATAATCCACGGGCGTATAGCCTGCCGTATGAATCCAGCCCAGATCAAATTCAGCGATGAGATATTGTGCTGGAACCAGCTCCAGAAAATGATCCATAACAGGTTTATTGTTGACCAGTTTAAATTCAAAATCATGGTTATGATAACCAAATGTCATTCCTGCATCAGACACTTTCTTTCCAACTTCTTCAAAAATAGCCGCCAGTCTCTTCACATCATCCAAAGTTGGATGATCGGGCAGAGGCGCCGAAGGTGCTACCATATACTGCAGACCAAGTTCCTGAGCATACTCAATCTGCCGGTCAAGCTCCGATGACCTTATATCTGCTGCTTCGGAATAATTCAGCCCGACATGAGCAGATGGTGCTTGCAGACCAAGCTCATCCAGTAGCGCCCTGACTTCCTTGGCAGGCGTATTGTAATATCCCGCAAACTCCACCGCTTTATAGCCTAGCTGCGCAGCTTTGCGAATCGTGCCCGGAAAGTCTTTCTCCGTTAAATCACGCAAGGTATATAGTTGAAGACCAATGATTGGTTTAGCCAATATCTCTCACTCCTATCTGTAACCCTGCATGAATTACTTCGTTGCACGAGCTGCAGCATCGTTGTAAATTTGAAGCACTTTATCGATGTCGCCCATTTTCTTAACTTTGTCCGTAAATTTGGACCAATCTTCAAAGCTGGATTTGCCCGATACGAATTTTGCCTGCTCTTCCGTCACGAAGGTTTTGACCGGGTTCATAATTTCAGAAATCTTCTGGCTTTCTTCTTGCGTGAATTGGATGCTAGGCTCGCTGTACGAGGATGGAACATAATCATTCTTAGGCATCGGCAAGCTCGTCAGGTATGGCGATTTCTCGATAGGAACCTCTTCATATTTGCCATCAAAGTAAGTATAATCCTTGGCTGCGAAGTCTACGAACGCTTTGGCATCATTAACCATTTGCAGACCAGGGTTATAGTTTTTACTTGCGCGGATCCCGTACTTATCGCCGACTAACCAAGGATCCGGCGCGCTTTTAAATTCATCGTTAAAGGTTTGCACACCGTCTGCTCCAACCGTATATGTGGTTCCTTCAATCCCCCAAGTCACGAGGTTGATGATCTTGTCCGTGTATTGATAGTCAATAAGCTTGATCAGATCTTCCGGAACTTTCGTTTTGGCATTGATACAGAACTGAGCCCAGCCCAGATCCGGCGTATTGCCGTTTGCAACTTCCTGCCACGATTTTCCGTAATCCGGATTATCCGGGTAAAGAGTAACCGCGAACACTTTTCCGTCATTCACCGTTCTCGTATATTCCGCCGGAGTCGTGAACCATTGCGCCAGCCAAATAAAGTTATCGCCATTCAAGGCTTTTCGTTTAAGCGTATCATCCGTATCAATCGTATACTCCGGATCTAGAAGCTTCTCCGCGTAGAGCTTATTGGCAAATTGCAATGCGTCTCTGTATCCGTCTTCAAGAACGCCGTAAACATATTTGCTGCCATCCCAAAAAATATCATCCTTCACATGAGTAGCAGCGAACAGAGAGCGCAAGCTGTTCCATCTAGTAGCGATCGGATATTTATCCGGGTACAGCTCTTTCAGTTTCTTAGCGGCCTGGTACACGTCATCCCATGTTTCGGGAATTTTAATATTATTTTGCTGGAAAAGATCGTAACGGTAAGAGGATGTATTTTGAATCAGCATGCCTTTATCAGCCGGGTACCTTGGCGTTGACGTTTCTTTGAAGGTATACATTTTGCCTTCTGCGTTGGTCACGCGCGTCAAGCCATTCTTAACCTTACTCAAATAATTCATATAATTCGGCATAAGATCCTTGTATTGACTTAGCTCAAGAATCTGGCCTTCTTCCGCCATTTCAGTCGTGTCATAGAATAATGGAGTAACGAAAAAGTCCGGCAGATCATCACTGGCGATCATTAATTTCAGCTTCTCATCGTATTCGGAGGAAGGAATATAGTTGAAGTCTATATTAACCTCCCTGCCCATGTACGCTTCCATTTCCTTCTGCCATTCTTTCCCCATCATGCTGTTTTCGTTATCAACACCGTTAGATGGCAGCGCTACCGAAAAGCTCAAAGGCTTGCTGTCTGTCGTACCCGCATTCGAGCTGGACGAATTATCCGGTGCGTCATTGGTATTATTGGTACAGCCTGCTACTGTGAGAGCCAACATGGAAGCTAAAAGCAAAGACATGGTCTTTCTTTTCATACAAACCCCTCCTGTATAATTATTGGTTTACAGCATGAAATGAGGCTTACTGGATACTGCGCTATGAACCACCTCCCAATTAGGATCCTGGCTTCCATCCTGCACGCGTTACCGCTAGCCCTTAATCGAGCCAACCAGTACCCCTTTTGTGAAATGCTTCTGGAAGAAAGGATAAATACACATAATCGGGAACATCGTGATAATGATGACACTCATTCTTATCGCCTGCGGATCAAGGGAATCACCCGCCTGATTAATCGCAACGTTGCCGGCGCCCACCCTGCCTGCTATGGCATTGGTGTCCAGGGTAAACAAATAGTTTCTTAATACCATCTGCAGCGGATACTTATCCTGATCCTGAAGATAAACCAAGGCCTCGAACCAGCTGTTCCAGCTCCCTACCAGCCCAAACAAAGCAAAGGTCGCGAGCAGTGCCTTGGACAAGGGCAGAACAATTCGGAACAGGACCACCAGGTCATTGGCTCCATCCATTAAGGCGGACTCCTTCAGCTCCGCCGGAATGTTCATGAAGAAGGTCCGGAATAGAAAGACGTTATACGCTCCGATTGCACCCGGCAGAATCATAACCCATATCGTATCGAGCAAATGCATGCTGCGCATAAGCAAATAGGTAGGAATTAAGCCCCCGCCAAAAAACATCGTAATCATGAGAAAGATCGTTAGAAACTTCTTCCCTACAAAGCCCTGAACGGTAAGAGGGTACGCCATCAAGGAGGTAAACAGCAGCATGAGACCCGTGGAGCCTGCCGCATACATAATCGAGTTGATATAACCTTTAAAGATAAAAGGATCTTTAAATACGGTGGTATAGGCCTCAATATTGAAGCCTTTAGGCCAGACGGTCACGCTTCCGGATGAAATAAAACGGGAGCTGCTCACGGAAGTAGCCATAATGTTCAGAATCGGGTACAGTACAGTAACCATAATCATCAGCATGATCAGAATATTAACCGTATCAAAAGCTCTGGAACCCAAGCTCACCTTTTTCATTGCTTCTCATCTCCTAGAACAAACTTGTATCCGATACCTTGCGGCTGATCAAATTGGTCAGATACAGAACAATGAAGGATATAACGGACATGAACAAGCCGATGGCCGTTGTATACTCGTATTGCGCCCCCAATATCCCCTGCCGGTAAACGTAAGATCCAATGACGTCTGCCACACTATAAGTTTCAGGCGAATAGAGCAGTATAATTTTTTGGAAGTCAGACCCCAGTATTCCTCCGACGGCGAAGATCAGCAAAATGACGGTTGTTGATTTTAAGGACGGCCATGTAATATGTACAACTTTCTTCCACCGGTTGGCGCCATCCACTTCCGCAACGTCATAAAGGGTAGGGTCTATGCCGCTTAATGCTGCCAGGTAAATGATCGTACCGAAACCGATCCCTTGCCAAATCCCCGACGAGATGAAAATCGTTCTGAAATAATCCGGTTCCAACAGAAACATGATAGGCGTTCCGCCAAAAAAGGAAATGATATCATTAAACAGTCCGTCTCTCGCCGTGAACTCCTTAATCATGCCGGCAACAATGACAACCGATATGAAATGCGGAAAATAGGAAACGGTTTGAACAATCTTTTTAAATCTCTTGTTTCGCAGTTCATTAAATAGCAAGGCAAGAATAATTGGTGCGGGGAATGACCAGAACAACGTAAATACCCCTAACAATAAAGTGTTCTTGAGCACCCTGAACGCCATCGGATCATGAAAGAAAGTGTTAAAGTATTTAAATCCAACCCATGGACTGTCCATTATTCCTTTTGACGCGCTATAGTTTTTAAACGCAATTAGAATGCCGTACATCGGAAAGTAATTAAAGACGAGAACCGTCAGAAAACCCGGCAAAACCATTAAATAAAGATAGCGATGTCTTATTATCCTTGACCACAAGCTTCTATTGGTTGTCTCCAAAATAACACCCCTTCAAGAGCTATTGTCCAAATTAGTATACCAACTAACTTTTTTTAAAGATTGAATTTTTGATTCCGACACGATGAATTTATCCCTGCTGCGTTATTAAACTTGGAAAACTAAAGTCAAGCCTTTTACATGGAAGCGTATTCATTTTTGAGCCCATACAAGATGCTTCATAGGCGATATCCAAGTTAACTACATAATTTGTACACAGAAAGGAGCATGGCCAATAAGGGATGCGATTCAATAGGAACGGCTTATCTCCCCTCCTAATCTTATTATACTATGTTAAAATTAACACATACTTTTTGAGACGTCAATACAGTTTTATTCCTACATTTTCCTATTATTTTAGCTGAAGTTAGTATAAGTTAGTATGCCAACCCTTTAACATAGGCTAAAAGCCCGATTCGGTTGGCGAATCAGGCTCTTCACAATTTGTCACGCATGATTCTGCCGAATTGACGGAATCGATAAGGCGTCATATGATGTCTTCTCTTGAATAACTCATAGAAATAACTAACGTTCTCAAGACCGGTCTCCATACTAATGTCCAGAATGTCTATATCGGTGTTAAGCAGCAAATTTTCTGCGTAAGACATTCGAAGCTCGTTAATGAATTGCGTAGGCGAGATCTTTAGATGCAGCTTAAACATTCTGCATAGATACGCATGCGATTTGCCTGACAGCTGAAGTAATGCCGATGTCCCCCTTGTAAAATGCTCTTTTTTCCTCATCTCCGAGCAAAGCGCCAGAAACCAATCCGGTTGTCCGTAGGGATCATCCTTTTCCGCTGTAATTCTGATATAACGGGAGAATAGATCCGTCAGCAAGGCTCTCACCTCTGCTTTGACGACCAGCTTCTCGTCCGATGGGATTACATTCATCTGGTCGAGCCGGTAACGCACATACTCCTTCTCCGTCTTGGTAAGCAGAATGGTCGGTGGTAATTCCGGCTCAAACAGCCTATCACTCGGAAACCCGGCCCCCAGGAAGCCGAACAATTCATCAATAACCTCTTTATAAAAAGAAAGATTAATGAGCTGGCAATCCCCTTCACCCGTTTGTTCATAGCAATGAACGTCGCGGTCACGTATGAACACAAGCGTGTTCTCCTGCAGCAGCTGCCGGGTGCCGTTAATGACATGAACAACACTGCCTTTCAAGATAAGAAACAGTTCAAAAAAATCATGGGTATGCATGCCAACCGTATCGTTAATTGAAGTGATTAGCCGATAGTGAGCTTGAATTTCCGGGTCTATGCCATCCGCCGCAAGAAGCTTTAACATTGCTGCCACCCCCACATCTTTTACGCGCTCTTAAATACCATGTCAAAATACCATAAAATATATTAAATATAAACAAGATTTTATAGCCTTTCTTCCATTACGATTAAGCTGACTAGACAAACGATCGAAAGGAGATTTCGAGCAATGAATCTGATTGAGCAGCGCAGGCATTTCGAAGACAACAAACGCGTTTACGAAAGCGCCAAGCTTAGCTTCAAAGGCATCGCCGGCTTTGACGTCTACAATCCATCGATTCCGTTCGAATGGAACGGTAAGCGCTTTATATATGGCCGTGTAGAAAAACGGGATGAATGGGCCCGCTCCTGGGTACGCTTGTTTGAACAAACCGGCCCGAATGAATGGACCCTTGTGCCGGATACGATGATCTATCAGCTTGAGGACCCTTATATCAGTATTATTGACAAGCAGCTTATCCTTGGCGGCACGCATGTCCGTTATAACCAGGGCCAGCTGGATACGTTTTACGGTTATTTTTACAAAGGGACAGATCTTCAAGATCTTCTCTATTTCACGACGGGTCCGGATCGCATGAAGGATATCCGGCTTGTCCAGCTTCCTGATAGCAGGATTGGCGTATTCTCCAGACCGCGGAGCGAAGAAGTGCGTCAAAAATACGGAAGTGAATCTCTGATCGGCTTCACCGTCATTAATAGTCTTGATGAGCTGTCTTCGGAGATCATCGAGAACGCGCCGCATATTCCCGGACTATTCCAGAAGGACGAGTGGGGCGGCTGCAACCAGGCATACCTTCTGGAGAGCGGTAAAATCGGCGTTATAGGACATATTTGCTATAAATCTGACAATGGCACGTTAGCTTATATGAACATGTCGTTCGTACTGGATCCGCAAACAAATCAGTTCACCGATCTTAAAATTATAGGCACCCGTTCTTGTTATCCCGAAGGACCTGCCAAAAAGTCCAATCTGACCGATTGTGCTTTTACAGCCGGCATCGAAATGCGGCCTGACGGCAAGGTTAATCTGTACAGCGGTATCGGCGATACCGAATCCGGCCGCATCGTGATTGATTACCCGTTTGAACAGGAAGGGCCGATTGTAACCTTCCCGCAATAACCTTTACAACCCATAAAAAGAAGGGACGAATTTAAAAATGGCAAAAACACAACGAATCGGAATTATCGGCAGCGGCGGAATTGCCTCTGCGCATGTAAGAGCATATAAACAGCTGACTGATGTCGAGATTGTAGCGGTCGCCGATGTAATCTCCGGCAAAGCGGAGAGCTTTATTGACAAGGAGCAGCTGCATGGCGCCAGCCCTTTTGAAGATCACCGGAAGCTGCTTGAGCTAGATCTGGACGGCGTCAGCATCTGTACGCCAAATGCTTCGCACCACGTTACGACCGTAGACGCTTTGCGGGCAGGCAAGGCTGTACTGCTTGAAAAACCGATGTCCGTTACCTTGCAGGAAGCGATTGATATGGTTCATGCCTCCCAGGAAACCGGTAGCATGCTTACAATTGGCTTCCAACCCCGTTATGACCCTAATATGAAAGTCGTTAACGATATCGTCCAATCCGGCAAGCTCGGCAAGGTCTACTATGTAGAGACTGGCGGCGGACGCAGACGCGGCATGCCGGGCGGAACCTTCATCCGCAAGGATCTCGCTGGCGCTGGTGCCATGGCAGACATCGGATGTTATTCCCTTGACATGGCGCTGAATGCGCTCGGATATCCTAAACCGCTTACCGTATCGGCGTATACCTCCAATCATTTTGGCACCAATCCGGTATATCACCCGGAAGCGGACAAATTCGATGTAGAGGATTTCGGAGTCGCGCTTGTCCGCTTTGAGAATGATCTGGTGCTGCAATTCAAGATTTCATGGGCTATGCACATGGATTCCCTCGGCTCCACAATGTTCCTTGGTACAGAAGGCGGCCTTAAAGTTAATCCTTTTGGTACCGGGAACTGGTCCGGAGTCTGGGATGGCCGCGTTGGCGACATGAAGCTGTTCCATGATTTCATGGGCAAGCAGACAGAGACCCCTATCCCTGTTACCAACTCGGATACCAACCTGTTCTTTGAGAAGGTCCGCGACTTCTCCGAGGCCGTTCGGGAAGGACGTACCGCTCCAATTCCGGGAGAACAGATCGTCATTCAGCAAGCCATTATCGACGGGGTGCTCCGCTCCTCCTCTTTGAAGAGAGAGGTTGCCATCGAGCTTCCGTTCTGATAACCGTAATCCTAATTTTATAGATGGAAAGACGGATAATGGCGCCATCGGGAGAAATCCCTATGGCGCCATATTTGCTAGCCTTCCATCCGCTTCCACTCAAAGCCGAGAGCCTGCAGTACCGCCCGCGCAATAACCATATGGCCAGCCAAACCTGGATGCACCCGGTCAGAGGCAATGGCAGTAGGATGTACATATTTGAACTGTGAAGCAAATGCCGCCTGGATATCGATGAAATGGGCACCAGACCGCTCTGCGACTCTTCTGGCTGCCTGACCGAATTCATCCATCCGTTTGCGCATCCAATCCTCCGGGTTAGGCTCCAGATAGAATGGAGTCATAAGGATAACTCCCTGAAGTCCTTGCAGCCCTTGCTGCGCGGACGTCACCAATTCCTCCAGGGTCTGCTCATACTCCTCCAGCAGCACATGCGATTCCGGAATAAACGGCTGATCGAACTGCCTCCACACATCATTAATGCCAATCATAACGGTCAGCCAATCCGGCTTCAGCTCCAGCACGTCCGTCTGCCATCTTGCCTTCAAATCACGCACGGTATTGCCGCCGATGCCCATATTGGTTACCCGGATGGACAGCTCCGGATAAGCGGTTTGCAGCATGGCATCCACCAAGGCAACATAGCCTTTGCCGACGCCTTGAAACAAACCTTCCCCTTGCGGGAATTTACGATCGCAGTCGGTAATCGAGTCACCAATCATCACAAGCCTTTGTCCTTGCCCGAGCTTCATCATTTAAGATACCTCCCTTGTATGTGCAAGACGAATGGTTTTCACTTCAAATGGCCGGAATTGCAGACTGATACGGTCATTTTCGACCGGCAGCTCCGTCAGGTTACGTTCCAGCATATCGGTCTCAAACAGAGCCGAATAGGACAGCCCAACGCGAATGCCGCAAGACGCAGAGGATCCTTTGCTTTCGTACAGACGTATGATCCAATCCCCGGAGCCGTCTTCGGCAAGCTTGACTGTCTCCGCAATGACATTCGCCTGATCAACCTGAAGCAGAGATTGTTCGGTCAGGCTGCGCGTTCCGCTTAAGGCGTGAAGCGGATAATTAAGTTCGTAAGCTTCTTGAATGACCCGGCTGTCGTGGAACGCTCCGTCCCAGAACAGGAAGGCATAAGTGAATTGTTGCGTTCCTTGATCGGAGGTTTCATCCGGATAAGACGGCGAACGAAGAAGCGTCATGCTGATCGTTTGATCTTTTACCGCAACGCCGTACTTGCAATCATTGAGCAGAGCAAAGCCGCGGTTCGTCTCCGCAAGCGCCGTCCACTTATGCTGGCTTACCTCGAACCGGTCCGCATCATGCGGCCGGGAAGCGTGATTAGGCCTGCGCACATAACCGAACTGAATCTCCTGCATCGACTCATTCGCGTGAATCCGAACCGGGAAATCCACACGCAGCATTTTGTTCTTCTCATTCCACTCCACCGTTGTATGGAATTCAACTCTCCGGCTTCCGGTCCGAATCCGGATATCCTGTACCATCGTTGACTCATGAAGCTTCCGCTCTATGCGGATATTGGCAAATAGTGGTCCATTAGCCGTGACGGTAATTACCGCTTTGTCTTCCAGCGCTACCTTGGATGCCTGATAGCGGCGGTCAATCTCCCAAGCATCAAATGCGGAAGGCTGGTCCCTGTACATCGCTATGGCGTTGCAAGAATCCGCTGCCCATTCGGTGCCCGTCTGTTTATCTACAATACTGATGAGATCGCCTCGATCGTTCATCTCAATGGTCAAATACTCGTTCTCAAGATGCGACTTGGTAGCCCAAACAGCTGACGAAGCGACGGTCGGCACCTCTTGCTCTTCCCGAATGACTCCATAAGTTGACCAGCCCATAGACGGCGACTCCAGTTCGGCATATAGGGTGCCGTCATGCCATTGTACCGGCACCGCATTCCCTGTATGGTCTGCAATCGCTTGAACGCCATCGGGCAAGGCAACAAGCTCCTTCCTGTCCCAGGAAAGCGAATTAAATACGGTGACGCCTGATGATTTGCTCTCTAGCAGAGAAGCTCTAGTCTCGCCAGCCATTACATGCATAGTTTCATGCAGCCTGGCCAGCTCAGCCTGCGCCTCTTCATGGACTCGATGAATAGACGTACCGGGCAGAATATCGTGGAAATGATGCAATAACAGCTGCTTCCATAGGTGATCCATTCGCTCGTACGGATAAGCCTTTCTCTGCAGCAGCTCCGCCGCCGCACCCCATAATTCAAATTCGCGGAAGCCTATTTCCGTCTTGCGATTCAACCTTTTCAACTGGGCCTGCGTCGTATACGTCCCCCGGTGGGCAGGATAATACAGCTCTCCAACGTATTTCGCGTCCGGAATCCCTCTTTCCACCTGATCTTCAAAAAAATCAATCGGCGAACCTTGTCTCGTCCGCGGTACGCCTTCCAGATTTTCGAGCCGGCGCAGGAACTCCATATCATCCCGGTTAGCCCCGCCGCCGCCGTCTCCATGTCCGTACTGCACGAGTCTGGTGGCAATGCCATCCTTCTGCACACGGTCATTCCACTGCCCAATTAAGAACGACGGATTCACGCGAATCGGATAGTCGCCATAATCCAGCAAATGGGTCAAAATCCCCGAACCGTCAATGCCTTCCCACATGAACGTATTGTACGGGAACGGATCTACAACATTCTCGTAGGTCTGGAACATCTTCACGGAAGCAAAATAGTTGATCCCGCAGCCTTTCATAATCTGCGGCATATTGCCGGAATAACCGAATACATCGGGCAGCCACAGCATCTGGTTGTCCTTGCCGAACTCCTCCTGGAAGAACCGCTTGCCATGAAGGAATTGGCGAATCAGACTTTCCCCGCCTGCGAGATTCGTATCGGACTCTACCCACATCCCGCCTTCGGGAATGATCCGTCCTTCCTCCACTCTCTGCTTCATACGTTCGTACATCTCCGGATAAAGCTCCTTGGCCAGCTGGAACAAATAGGGTTGGCTCTGGACATACTGATAGTCCGGATATTCCTCCATAAGCGCCAGCTGGTTGGACATCGTGCGGGCAATTTTCCGCTTCGTCTCTTCAATCGGCCACAGCCAGGCGATGTCAAGATGGGATTGCCCCATAAGGAACAAGAGCGGTGATGTTGAACCGTTCACACAGGAGAGGAGCGGCTCCATCAAATCTCGGCAGAACCGAACATTATCTATAAGCTTCTCTCCCTGCAGCCCGAAATCAACGGCAGCTATCACATCCGTCAAACATCGGTTAATTTCCGCAGCCCGCAGCGAGTTGGCATCGGTGAACGTAAGAACCTGCCATAAGCATTCGAGATCGATGAAAAACTGATAGACATCTTCTTCAAACAGGCAGAGATATGATTCGCCAAATACCGGCTGTTGATCGGAATGACCGGCGTAAGCTTCGGCAACGAACTCGAATTGCTCCCCTTCCGAGGCGCTTCGGGTCAGCGTCACATCATGATGCTGCATATCCATCGCTCCGCTAACTATTCCGTTAATGTAGAGCGTCGCTTCCGAGCCAAAATCCGCAACCACAACCAGCCGCCTGCCCTCTGCTTCCTTCGGAACAACGATTGTTCCGCGCAGCCAGAAATACATCCAATTGCTGCCCCAACGATCACCAGGATGTATTGGCTCGAACCCGCAGTTACTGATCTCTGAATAAGAAAGGCGTTCATTTGTGATAAAACCGGTAAATTCGACTGCAGATATTTTTTTATAAATCAACCTTTGCTTGGCTCTAAGCAGGTTTTCAAGTTGATACTGAATCTCTTTTCTCGTATTCAAGTCCGGGTTCACATCCTATAGATTCGTCTTTGTTGTATCTAATGTCAGATATTCGCAGGGTGGCAAGACTATGACAAGGCAGCGACATCCCTACTTCCGAGCCGCAGTCAGGCCGTATCGTGCGCGGCAGCCGCTCCTTATGTTTTCCGTCGAGCTGGGCGGCCGTGACATCGCCCGACTCGGAACCAACAATGAACGTGAAGCTCGAAGAATCGGATCCCGAATTGTACAATCTTACGAGGAGGTCCTTACCATCCCGCTGCACGGAGCTGATCTCGATTGAAGGATCCGTTACCTGCAGAAGCGACATGTTCTGTGCAGTATTGGAAGATAACCGAATGTGTACCGGCAGCAGCGGCTCTGTCCAACGCCGAGATTCACGCTGAATGCCTGCCCGCTCCCAACGGTCGCTATAAGGCAAGATCGCGTAACGCATCTCTTGAACGTTCTGCAGCGGACGTTTGCCCCACCAGAAGCCGCCTTCCCCGCCCCATCCCAATGTCAGAGAGAGCGGCACATCCTCCCCATGTGAATAATCCGTTCTATGATCAGAGAAAATCGCGAGTCCGTACGAGTCCCAACCGGTCAATTGGCATCGATATCTACCGCCTGGAACCCTCCGGCAGCTGTCAATTCTATAAATCTCTCATCACTGTCGATCGCACCGATTCCGGCACGCGTTAATCCTCGTAACATCAATTGTTACCTCCTTATAGTTGACCATTCGCTCCGAGTGTACGTGCACGGACACCTTCAAAACTGATTTTCACAGGACGAATCGTGTTATCCTCATTGAAGATAAGCCTGTCGATACAAACCACCCGATGATTCGCTGCAGTTTCTGTCAATGGACGCCGATGATAGACGATATAGTACTCATCCGTATCCGGAATTTGAATATAGCCGTGATGGCCCGCACCGGTTGCTACTTCAGGATCCTGCTGCAAAATCGTATCCATTCTCTCGAATGGTCCGACCGGCGAGTCTGCCAATGCGTACGCTACCCGATAGTCCGGTCCGCCCCATCCGCCTTCTGCCCACATAAAGACGTAAAGGCCGTTTCGCTTGATCATACAAGGGCCTTCTACATAACCTTCCGGCGTCACTTCCTTATAGAGGCTGCCGTCCTCGAATGGAAGCAGACTAATCATATCCTCACCCAGACGGACGACATTGCAATGCCCCCATCCTCCGTAATAGAGGTATACCTGGCCGTCTTCATCCTGAAAAACATGCGGATCGATAGGTTGCGCTCCATGATGGAAGCGGTCAATCAATGGCTTTCCGATGGCATCGCGGAATGGCCCCTCCGGCCGGTCCGCTACCCCGACGCCGATACCCCCGGCTTCGTCATTGCTTTGAATATCATTGGCCGAGAAATAGATATAGTATTTCCCGTTACACTCTATAGGGGAAGGTGCCCATACGGCTTTATGCGCCCAGCTAAAATCTTCAATCGCAAGAATCCGTTCCACCTTCGTCCAATTGACCAAATCATCCGAATAAAAGGCATCCAGGAAAAGCTGTTCCTCGTATTTCGCGGAGTATGTCGGATAAATCCAGTACCGCCCTTCGAAGATTCTCGCTTCCGGATCGGCATACCAGCCGGAAAACACAGGGTTGCTGCTAAACAATCGATTATTCATTTATTAATCCTCCAATTCTGTTGTAAGAAAGTATGTATACGAAGAAGAATAGATTAGATTCATAGCTTTATAGAAGGTGGACTTCCACCGACTTATCCCTCAAGGTTAAGCGCTTACACAAACCTGACAATCTCTACTTTACCTATCCCTCCTCGCTTACTATACACTTGACAGCCAAACTTATTATGCTAACCACAACAAGTTCACACACTATCTTGGAACTTATAGTAATACGAACTCCTAAATTTTTCAAACCTTTTTTGTTCAAAAACGTGCAACTTCCGGCTCTATTCGCAAAATCTTCACGAAAACCTTCATATTTCGCAACTTTCAGAAAAAGTTAGTATACCATTTTGACTTTAGTTAAGTTATAATCAAAGAAATGTTGTTATGAGGTGACTCGAGAATGAGCGAAAAAGAACCTGCATTACCCAAGTATCAACTCGTTAAGGACTATGTCTTGGCCCAAATCGAGAATCAGGAAATTACGAAGGATGATCGTATACCAAGTGAGTCCGAATTTTCCAAAATGTTGAATGTCAGCTCGATTACGGTCAGAAAGGCGCTTTCCGAGTTAGTTAACGAAGGGGTTATTTACCGCATACGGGGAAAAGGAAGCTTCGTGGCGGCGAGCCAAACGGCCATAGCTGAGAAAGCTTCTAATTTGGTTGCCTTTGTGATCTCCGGAGTTGAAATGTACGACAGCTCCTATATGCAAATTATGAAAGGCATTCAATCCTTTCTCGGCAAAAACGATTGCAAATTGATTATTGAATTTGTGGAAAATAACTTCGAGGAAGAACGCGAGCTTATTCTGAGACTGCTCCAGTCGGGTATTCGCGGGCTTCTCATTTACTCCTCCGATCCTGTCGCAGCGAAGAGCTATCTGAATGATGTCCGCAAGAAATCGATTCCTTTTGTCATGCTTGACCGTTATCCTCCAGGGTATCCCGTCAATGTTGTGACTTGCAACAATCACGACGGAGCTTATGAAGCCGTGGAATACTTGATTCGGAATGGACATACGCAGATCGGGTTTGCCGCTTACGATTTCCATCTCAGTCCAGAGGTAGACCGTTATAACGGCTATAACAATGCGATTGCAGATGCTTCCCTGCCTTCTAACAGAAAGCTTTTGTATCTGGAGAAGGAATTGGATTACGATGCGCTCACCCGCCAAATTCAGGAGGGAGAAATTACGGCGCTATTTTGCGCCAATGACAAACGAGCCCTTGAAGTGCTTGAGCAACTGACCAGCCGGGGCATTCGAATTCCGGAGCAAATTTCGCTTATGGGCTTTGATGATTTTGAAAGCTCCAAATTTGCTAAAGTAGCATTAAGTACCGTAAAGCAATATTTCGACGTTCTTGGCTACGAGAGCGCCAAGCTGCTGTTTGAAATCAGCGAAGGTAATTCCTACGGCAACAAAAAAGTCATGCTGCCTACTAGTCTGGTTATTCGCGATACGGTTAGTCCGGTCTAATAGTCAAAAAAAAGAGATTCCCTATCCAGGATAGAGAATCTCTTTTAACATTTCCTGCTATTTTGAATTACTTTTCCGATCCAACTGAACAACCTTTGATCAGAGTAACATAGATCCGTTCATGCTCAACCGTATCACCGCTTATAAGCTTGATCAGCTGTTCGGCAGCAAGTGCGCCCCACTTGCGCTTCGAATAATCAATCGTGGATAGGCGCGGCTGCGTATAGGAAGCCAGCTCCATATTATCGAATCCGATGATATGAATTTGTTCCCCGATCTTAACGTTTGGATGATGCTCTGACAAATAGTTAAACATACCGATCGCCATTTCATCATTGAAGCAAAATACTGCTGAGGAGACCAGGCCGCTATTGCTGTCTGCCATTATTCTCTCGGCTGCCCGCTCTCCCGCTGCTTTGTTAAAGTCGCCTTCGATAACAATAAGCTGAGCACCAGCTGTCCTCTCTACCACTTGTGTAACTGCCTGCAGCCGCTGCTTCGAATCATACGAGCCGTTAGGTCCCGTAACGACGTAAAGCTTCCGATGTCCTTGCTCGATCAGATACTCTGCAGCCAGCATAGCTCCTGCCTTGTTGTCCAGCAGCACCTGATTAATATTCGAATGTGAAAGCTCTCTATCGAGCACAACAAGCTTATGACCACGATCTGCATAGCTCAGCAGCTGTTCGTTGCCAAATGTCTCGTCCAATATTATGGCTCCGTCGATCATTCGCTCGGGCAACATCCGATGGGACTGCTTGCCGCTGCATACTATAAGGTCATAGCCCTTTTGCGTCAGAATCTCCTTCGTCCCTTGCAGGAGATCACCGTAGAACGCCCCGCTGAAGTCGGTAAGAAAGACACCGATAATCTTCGTTTCCCTCGTCTTAAGCGATCTTGCAGCCGCATTCGGGACATAATTCAATTCCTTGGCGATAGCAAGTATTCTTGCCGTCGTCTCATCTGTCACCTTGGGGCTGCCGTTAAGCGCATAAGATACCGTCGAGATCGAGACCCGTGCTTGTTTAGCGATATCCTTAATACTAACCACAGTTCTCGCTCCTATCTATCATTGTTCCACCATTATATCACAAAGACTGGCGGTTCTTGGATACCGCCAGTCTGCTTCTTACATGAAAATTTCTATCCGATTGGACGATGCATGCAGGCTTGCTTGCAATTGCTCACCCGGAATTTGCATGCCACCTGTACGATAGCGGTTAGCTGACGGTATTAGCGGCATCTCCTTGCCGTTAATCGTTACTTTTGTGATCTGCTTCGCATCACTGATCCGATAGATGAAGGTAACCGGCAAGCCGTTCCACATGAATTCGAATTGCATGCCGTCAAGCTTGGCAGGCAGAATCGGGTCGATCACCATCTCGCCTTCTGATTGACGAATGCCAAGTGCATTCGAGATCAATTGGTTCATATAAATTCCAGGGCCGCTTGAATAAATCCGCCAGCCGCCTTTAACCGGCACTGTACCTTCGCGCAGTTCGCCGAATCGATCCTGTGCCTCATAACGGTTGTTGAACTTACCATCGGAGCTGCTGAAATACGAGTTGCTTTGGCGCAGCTCTGCATTTGGCACGACATCCCGCAGACCAACTGGATTAATCATGAGCAGGCTTTGCCATACTTCATCGGATTTACCAAGCTTCGCCATTGCTTCTACATAGCGGATATGAGCGTGCACATATTGCAAACCAACCTCACGGCCGAAGTTCGCAGCTTGCTCCGCGCGTTTGAAGTTTGTGCTCACGCCGCCCGCATACTGCGCAGGACGATTCATGAGCCGCACTCCATCCGGGCAATACAGCTGTTCTTTAATAATGCGATAATGCTCCGCCGCTTGCTCCTCAGTCAACAGCTCGCTGATCATGCTGCGCGTCATTGGGAGAAGTCGGTATTGAATGCCTGTAGTTGTATCTGTTGGGTGAAGCATCAGCTTCGCATCGCCTGGCTTCTCCATATAGACAAAGCCCGGGATCACTTCTTGCTGAAGCATGTATCGGTTGAAATCTTCTTTGATAGCGGAAGCCAGCTCTGTAAGTTCCGTTGCTAGAGCAGCATCTACGGATTCCATCACTCGCCCAAACTGTGCAATCGTTTGGTAAGTTAACGCAACCGTCCAACTGCTGATCATATATTGCTTCAACTGCGCATTAGCCGGCTGAAGGGTATCATCCCAATCACCGTCGCCATACGAAGACAAATGCGTATCATGCAGGAAATGATCGATAATATAACCAATTTCCTTCAGAGCATGATCAAGAAGCGTTGCTGTTTCCGTCGTGAACTCACCTTTATGGCGCACCGTATAAGGAACACGCTCTTGCAAAATGCTGTAATCTTTCGTCGCAGCAATATAATCGCCCAGCACTTTCAGCGGCCATACAATAATATCGCCATGGCTCTCTTCTTGCTGAATGCGGGAGTATTTGTCGAACATGAACCATTGCGGCCAATTGCCGTCATCCTCATATTGATGCGAATAGACCGTCTTCAGAATTTCTGCAACCTGCTCATATTTTCGCATCGCCATAAAGTATTCCGTTGGCCCTTGGCAGACGTCACGAGTTCCCCACGCCGCGCCGCCGTATTGTTCCAGACCATGTGGAACGGAATAATGGACGAGCATATTATGCGTGTACCACCATGCCAGTGCATTCACTTTATTCAGCTCAGCTGCAGCATCAGCAGTACCTTCTCCCGATAAACGGAAGCCGTTCATTACATGACGGAAAAATTCACGGTAGCGCTCGATTTCAAGCTCCGATTGCCGCTCTGTAAATGGAAGATTCTCACCATGCAGAAGTCCTTGCATCGTGATCGTCCATTGTGCACTCGCACCAAGCGAAAGAACGACTAACGAACCCGCTCCTTGCTTAACTCCGCTGACAAGCAGGCTTTCATCACCAACCGTCACATCCGCTCCGGCAACATTCATCCGGTATTGCAGATCAGGGAAAACGGACGTGCTGATTGATTCATGATCTGCCTTAAAGGTAAGCACGCCATCCGCTTGCTCCATATAGAAGGGAAGCTCAAATTCATTCGTGTTCATCGACACTTGGTTCGTAACGAGGTAACGATACGTTTTCCCGCTTATCGAGCGAACTTGGAGCTTCACCTCAGGTGTATCAACGGTTGTAAAGTTCGTAATGATAAGCGTATCTTCTGCCATTTTGTAATACCAACGGGCATAGTTGAAGCCCATCTCGAACATCGAAGGCATAGTGAGCAGGCGGTATGTTCCTTCCTGCTCAATATAGATACGTTGACCCGATGTCTTGAACGTATTCAGAGCGCTGCGGGCATTGGTAAGCATCTTATGGAAGTTCGTATTGCCTGCAAGCAGCTGGGAATTGAAAATACCATACATATAAGAAGTAGTCGTCATGACGTTCTCCGTCATTTTGTCGTTGCCGCCGGACATTAGAATATGACCATGCGGACGCTCAACAAGCAGCTCCTTCTCCTTCAGCACGATATGCTCATGCGTGTCCGTGAAGAAGGACAAGAGTTTGCCATCCTGCCATTCCTCTTGATGACGGACTGGGAAATAAGCATCCATCTCAGCTGCAGTCAGCGAAGCCGTTTGTACCGGAGAACCGATGGCAGTAGAGAACTCAACCTTTCCTACAGGCTTAGAAGCTGCTGCAAGATCAGCCTCTTTTGTACGCTCAGCCTCTTCCCAAGCGTTACGCACCTCTGTTAGGAACTCCAATGAGTCAACAGCTGAAGGATGATTCGCCTTGAACATCCCATAAAATACGAAGCGAGCTTCCCCTTTAAGCTGAGTAAGTTCCGATTGCAGAGCTGCATATCCGAATTCGTATTGATATACTTCATTCGCCAATTCAGACTTGCCAAGTGCTTCTGGCACATCTGTTTCTTTATAGCTTAGGCCAAAAAATTGGAACCCGTCTGTCGAATAGCCAGCCGCACCTGTAAGCGAACCATGCTGCATATAAGGGAATGCGCCGCCCTGCATGGGCTGATTCTGACGGAAGCAGAGCACATAGCCTTGTTCCTCGTCTTTAAACGCTTTATGGTCGACATACTGGGACATATAGGCTTCATTTGTCCGTACCGCACCAATATCAGCCAGTCCAATATCTTGACCATAAATGATATCGATCTTCGCTTCGCTTCCTTGCAAGTCAAGCGTTACATCCCAGAACCAAATGCCGTCCTTTGTCGCAGTGAATACAACACGGTAAGAGATAGCCCCAAACGCTGTCCCCTCCCAAAGCAGACGACCACCTGCAGCCGACATGCGGCTCGTTGAACGAATGCCAAGCAATGGCTCGTAAGAAATGCCTTCAGCGCTAAACATGCGCAAATAAATGTTGTTAAGCGATCCATCCACCGGGTTCGACACTACTTGATTCAGCAACGTTCCTTGATGCATGGCTTTTGAAAGATCCCCGCTGTTTAGAAAATCAAACGTCAGCTCTCCCGCTTTTACCTGTACCAAATCCATTGCCTTAAGCGTATTGACTTCCACTCCACTCACTGCCTTTCTATCTACTTGCTTAGTTTGAATTTTAGCGCCGATACATCCCGGCTATTAGGACCGATATAAAGTTCAAATTCACCAGGGTCGCTGGCAAAGGTAAGATCAGCATGATAATAACGCAGCTGCTGCTCCTCAAGCGTGAAGGAGATTTCTTTACTCTCGCCCGGCTGCAGCATAACCTTCTTGAATGCTTTCAGCTCCTGCAATGGACGAACAACATCGCCCGCCATATCCCTTACATATAACTGCACGATATCCTCACCGGCGCGAGTTCCCGTGTTTGTTACCGTTAAGTTGACCTGCAATGGTTCCGATGCGCTCATCGTATCCGCAGCCATCACCGCTTCGCTGTATTTAAAGGTCGTATAGCCTAGCCCGTAGCCAAATGGCAAGAGTGGTTCATTCGGAATGTCTAGATATTGGGAAACATACCTCACCTGAGCATCCGGTGCGCCTTGCGGTCGGCCGGTATTAAACCGATTATAATAGACTGGAATTTGTCCTACGGAATAAGGGAATGACATTGTCAGCCTTCCCGTTGGTTCTGATTCACCAAACAGCAGCTCCGCAATAGCGGCTCCACCCTCTGTTCCAGGGAACCAGGCTTCCAGTACTGCATCCGCTTGATCAATAACGCCATGCAAATCAAGTGGGCGTCCGTTAAATAAGACAGCAACCATTGGCTTACCGAGCTGCTTCAGCTTAGAAATCAGTTCCAGTTGAACTTGTGGCAGCTGGATATTGGATCTGCTTCCCGCTTCTCCGCTCATATCCGAATGCTCACCTAGTGCGAGAACAAGAACATCTGCCTCACTTGCCGCTGCAATCGCCGCTTTTAATTGTTCCTCTGTTGCGGTTTCAATGCCGCAGCCCTCTGTTACAGACAAGAGCGATGCATCAATCTTGCTTCCTATGCCTGCTGCCAGCTGGACAGCCTCATCCTTGGATCCAAGCCAAGACCAAGGGCCAAGAATATCGCCATTCGCCGCAAACGGGCCGATTAATGCGATTTTCTGTTCGCGATTAAGCGGGAGAACGGAATCATTTTTCAAGAGAACACATGATTTAAGCGCCAGCTCCCGAGAAGCGTTCCGGTGTGCTTCCGAGCTTACAAGTTCCTGCTCAAGCTGCGCATTTGCGCCGCGGTATGGCTGTTCGAACAGCCCAAGCTTTTGTTTAAGCTCCAAAATACGAAGCACAGCCTCATCGATCAGCGCTTCGTCAATCTCCTTCGATTCAACAAGCTTTTGCAGATGATCGGAATAACAAGTCGTCATCATCTCGATATCCACACCAGCTCTGATCGCTTTTATCGCCGCTTCCGCCTCATTCGCCGCAACACCGTGTGGGATCAATTCTTTTACCGCGCCCCAATCAGAAATCATGACGCCGTCAAACGACCACTCTCCGCGAAGCAGATCACGCATAAGCCACTTGTTGCCTGTTGCCGGAATGCCATCCACCGTATTGAATGCCGTCATCACCATCTCGCAGCCTTCATCTAGAGCTGCTTTATAGGAAGGCAAATAAAATTCGCGAAGCTGACGCTCAGATAGATCGACCGTATTGTAGTCGCGTCCACCTTCTGCTGCCCCATATGCTGCAAAATGCTTCACGCAGGCAGCGACACGGCTGACATCATTCACAAGATCTTTCCCTTGGAATCCTCTTACGAATGCTCTTGCAAACTCGCTGTTCAGATAAGGATCCTCGCCAGTCGATTCCATTACTCTGCCCCATCTCGGGTCGCGTACGAGGTCAACCATTGGAGCGAACGTGACATGTACTCCAGCCGCAGCCGCTTCCTTAGCAGCAATCTCAGCACTCTGCTCAGCCAGCTCCAAATCCCACGAGCAGCCGATCGCCAGTGGAACCGGGAAGATTGTTTTGTAGCCATGAACGATATCCGCCATAATGAGCAGTGGTATTCCTAGACGATTAGTCGCCAAATGCTGCTTCTGGACGTTAATAACATCTTCAGCACCAGTCAAGCCAAGCACCGAGCCGGTATTGCGAACCGTCTCTTCCGTTATGCCCATCTCAGCCATAGGCCCAGTTATTTGTCCATCCGCACCTTGGAAGAATGGCGCCGCCAGCTGAAGCAGCTGGCCAATCTTCTCTTCAAGTGTCATAAGCTGCAAAAGTTCGGCAGGTTGCTTCATCATATCCGTATTCCTCCAGTTGTCTTTATTGTTTGCAGGTCAGCATCTCTTTACTTATAGAAGTGTCTAACGCCTGTCTTTACACATATCGAAACGTTTCGATTGTTTTCTATTTTGGATTATAAACAATTCAAAAAGAGACGTCAATTGCTGCTGCAACAAAAATTGAAACGTTTCTATTGCTATATAATCCCTATTTAAGCCTTATAAAAAAACGCTTGAATACGATTTCACTTTGAATTATAATAACCTCGAAACGTTTCGATTGCATTATCCTTATCTGTTTGAAAGTTGTAAGCGGGGTTGTTTCTGTATCATAGAAACGTTTCACCACATGAAATAGCATGTCATATAGATGTGGCGAATGTTCTTGTTTCAGAAATGCAAGGTTCAGCAAAATAGCTTAAAAATGCGGCTACTATGTTAAATATCAGCCGCTAGAGTGCATAACATGCACTTAATCACTGCATAGTACTAAACATAATCATTAACTTGGGAGGAATTATTTATGTTTAAGAAAACGGTAACTGTCTTAGCCAGCTCCATGATGCTTATCGGAGCACTCTCTGCTTGTGGAGGAGGCAATAACGATGAAGCCGCTAACGGCAAGGTAACGATCAACGTTTGGGGTATGGGTGAGGAAGCTAAATCTCTGCCGAAGATTGTTGAGGAGTTTGAAAAAGAAAACCCTGACATTAAAGTAAATGTACAAGCCCTTCCTTGGGATACTGCACATGACAAGCTGCTCACGGCTGTTGCTTCTAAAAAAGGCCCTGACGTTCTTCAAATGGGTACAACATGGATTCCTGAATTCAGCTCTGCTGGTGCACTTATGGATCTTACTCCTTATATCGAACAATATCCTGAGCTGGCTGAATCGAATTTCTTCCCAGGCTCCATTACTACGACTAAATTCGAGGACAAAACGGTTGGCGTGCCTTGGTATATCGACACTCGCGTCCTTTACTACCGTACAGATCTTCTTAAGGAAGCTGGCTACGATCAAGCTCCAAAAACTTGGGACGAGCTGAAAGACGCTGCAACGAAGCTGAAAGCTCGCGGCGGCAACAAATACGGCATCAGCCTTGATGTGAATGAGCAGTCTCTTCTGTTCATGTTTGCTCGTCAAAACGGCTCTAAGCTGATCGACGAGAACAACAAGCCGCTGTTCAATCAGCCTGAGTTCAAAGAAGCAGTCGACTACTTGAACAGCTTCTTCAAAGATGGCGAAGCACCAATTGATCTTGGCATGGACATCATCCCTGCATTCAAAGGCGATGGCATTCTTCCAATGTTCATCAGCGGACCTTGGATGATCAAACTGATCAACGATCAAGCGCCTGAGCTTGCTGGCAAATGGGCTACAGCTGTTCTTCCTGCTAAAGAAAACAATATCTCTGCTCTTGGCGGCTCCAACTTGTCCGTCTTCCAATATACAGAGCATAAAGACGAAGCAATGAAATTCCTGGATTACATGAGCAAGCCTGAGACACAATTGAAATGGCTGGAACTGACGAACTCCCTTCCTTCCACTAAGAAAGCTTGGGAAGATCCTGTTCTGACATCTGACGCTAACCTCAAAGTAATCGGCGAGCAAATGAATGCTTCTGAGCCAATGCCGCTTATCAAGCCTTGGGAAGAAATTGCTCAAAACGTTCTGACTACGTTCGAGAAAATTTATCGCAATAAAAATGCTGACGTACAAAAAGAACTGGACAGCTTCAATGCTAAATCCGAGGAAATCTTGAATAAATAATGATCGCTAGTATCGACAGCGCCTCCTGTAACGGAGTCGCTGTCGGTTCCATTTTGGAATGGCGCTCATAGCAAAGGAAGGGTCGTATATGAAAGGGATGTCCCAGAGCAAGGCACCATATTTCTTTATCGCTCCAACGCTTATTTTACTTACCTTATTTTCATTACTACCGATCCTCGTGGCTCTGATCATAAGCTTTACGAATATGGACTTGGCCGGACTTGCTGATTGGTCCAATATTTCATTCGTCGGACTCAAAAACTATATTGACGTACTCGCAGATCCCATTTTCACGAAAGCCATATTGAATACCTTGTTTTACGTTATTGTCGGGGTACCTCTTGTCATCTTATGCTCGCTTGCGATTGCGATCATGATTAATTTCGGCGCGAACCGTGTGTTTAAAGCTTTCCGAATTGTATATTACATGCCTTCGGTGACGAACGTTGTTGCCGTTGCGGTCGTATGGGGCTTCCTCTACAACCCTGCATTTGGTCTCCTCAACTATGTACTCGATTCGGTCCATCTGCCTGCCGTCCCTTGGCTGCAAGATCCAATTATGGCCAAGATTTCACTTATTCTCATGGCGGTATGGAGAGGGGTCGGTCTAAATATGATCATCTTCATCGCCGCACTGCAAGGTATCCCGAAATCTTACTATGAAGCAGCTCAGCTTGACGGAGCCAGCACATGGAAGCAGCTTATCCATATTACTATTCCTATGCTTCGCTTCGCGATTTTCTTCGTATCGATCACAACGATGATCGGCTGGCTGCAATTCTTCGAGGAACCATTCATCATGACAAATGGCGGACCGCTCGACAGCACGACTTCCGTAGCCCTGTTCATTTACCGCAATGGCTTCCAGCTTAGCCACTTCGGTTATGCAGCAGCTGGTTCGTTTGTCCTGTTTATCGCCATCATTGTTATTACAATGGTACAATTCAAATTTCAAAATAAAGAAACCGATCTATAGTCCACACGGAGGTGTAACGGATGAGTTCGCAAGCAAAAGCATCAAACGCCTCAAGCAGCGACAAATTGCTCAAGTGGATACTGGGCATTTGCCTCACCGTTGGCGGTATATTGGTCATCCTTCCTTTCGTATGGATGATCCTGTCTGCCTTCAAGCCGGAGGGCGAGATTCAGAACATCCCGCCTACCCTGCTGCCTGAGAAATTCACAACAGAAAACTTTAAAAATTTGTTCCAGAATATGAACTTTGGCGTCTATTTGAAAAATACGCTTATGATCGTCTTCTTCTCGTTTATCGGCTTATTCATGAATGCAATGGCCGGCTTTGGTTTTGCGAAATATAAGTTCAAAGCTGACAATAAACTGTTTTATATCGTGCTCGCAACGATGATGATTCCTGGTCAAGTGACGATGATTCCAGTCTACTTGATCCTGAATCAAATGCATCTGACGAATACGATGATTGGTATCGTATTGCCTGGCCTTGTCGGAGCTTTCGGCATATTCTTGTTCCGCCAGTTCATGTCCACCATCCCGGATGAGCTTCTGGAGGCAACTCGTCTAGACGGTGCAGGCGAATTCCGTACTTTCCTTCAGATTGTGCTTCCGATCTCCAAGCCTATTCTCGCCGTACAGGGGATTCTTGCCTTTATCGGCGGATGGAACAGCTTCCTATGGCCGCTTATTATCGCTAATGATGAAAAGCTCTACACCCTATCCGTCGGCCTATCCTTGCTCAAAGGGCAATATGGCGGCAACTATGCGCTCCAAATGGCCGGCTCTACCTTTATGGTTGTGCCGATCATCATCATCTTCATTTTGTTCCAGAAACATATTATTGAGAACTATGCCATTTCAGGCATTAAGTAAAACACCAGAGGCAGCCATCAAGGTCATTATTGACCTTGATGGCTGCCTCTTATTGTTAATCCTTTTTCCACTAATACGGATTGCACAGGTTTAAATTATGCTCTGTCGGTTTATGCTGATCGAATACGAATGACTTGGAGATATGCTGCTCATGGATTTATTCAATAACCTGCTGGTCAGAAAAGCTTTTGCAAACCCTAAGCTAAGACAACATATCGTAAATAAAGGAACCATGTTCCTGTATTGCGATTACGCGGGCTTCGCCTCGCGCAACGTTTATGGCGCAGCTTGCTGCATGGTGTTTAATCGAACCATAAGCCTCTCAGCCAAGAAACTGCCCCTAACAAAGGATTACGGCTCAAATTACGGTGAAATGATGGCGATCAAATTCAGCCTGGAAACACTTGCAGGCGCCTTAATGGAGCATCAACCGAAGATTGCGGTCATATTTACCGATTGTATCCGCATTTCGCATCTGCTAGCACAGTCGCATGTTCGAGAGGAGCGAGGAAGAGAAGAACTAGCAGCAACTCTAGCCAGCCTCAATCTTTTGTACCCCGATGTTAGCATTCAGATCAAATATATGAGCAAACACAAGAAAAACAACCACTTACATAGACTAGCTCACAATGCCGCGAGAGAAACTGCCTTAGCAAACGTTGGAATAGAAAAACCTTAAATCCCCCTGGGATTTCTAAAAAAGCGGCAAACCCGGATGAGTTTGCCGCTTTTCATGATTCGTAAAAGATTATTTTGAGCTTTGCTTTTCCGCGATCGCGTTGCCTGATTTGGTTATTTCATTATAAGCATCTTCGAGCGATTTCTGGCCGAACATTACGGCATCCATCGTTTTCTTGTAATTGTCTATCCACTCCGTCCATCCTGCAGCAGCCGGTGAGAATGGCATCGCTTTATCCTTCGCCACGTCGTACAATTCCTTGCCGAGCTTATCCTTCTCTTCCAAATTAGGCTCAAGAGCTGCGTAAATATCGTCGTAGATCGGAATGCCGAAATTCATCCCATACGTTTGGCCGGCTTCCTTTTCCGTAACGAACCATTTGATGAAAGCCTTAGCTGCATCCTTATGCTTCGCATCGGTGCTTACGCTCAGGAAGATAGTCGGCTGCGCCCATCCGCCGCCCTCCGGCCCGACCGGCATGTTGACGATGCCCACTTTCCCCGGCATTAACTGCGTCAGCGCGCCTACCGAACCAACCGTGGCTCCTCGTGTCATTACTTTGCCGCTTGCCATCGGATCGGCCTGTGGATCATTATCCTTGAAGGCGCTGCCCATGTCCGCAGGAGGAACGATTTTCTTTTCGCGGAATTCCGCATATATGCCGTAGAACTTCATGAACAGCTCTTTGTCGAGATTGAATTTCTTGCCATCCTCTTGAATAATCGGGCCTTTGCCGTACGACATTTGATAGTATAGGTAATGATCCCACGTAGTCGAATCGCCGATCGGATAGACGCCTTCCGGAAGCTTGGCGCGCGCGTTTCTTGCAAAGTCAAAATATTCATCCCACGTCCAGTCTTTCTTCGGCAGCTCGATGCCGGCAGCCGCAAGCGCTTCCTTGTTAAATGCAATGCCTTGCGCATTACGGCTGATCGGGATGCCGTAAAGCTTGCCGTCTATTTTCAAGTTTTCCAACGTTTTATCATCAATGACGCCGGTCAGATCGATATCTGATAAATCCTCCAGTGTGCCTCTCGTCGCAAATTCCTGAATGTATGCGCCGTCCATGTGAAGGACATCCGGCAGCGAATGGGAAGCAGCAAGCGTCGGCAGCTTCTTCCAGTAATCGTCCCATGCCATATATTCAGGCGAGAAGGTGACCGATGGATTTAATTTCGTATACACCTCCTGCGTTTTTAGCATCGCCTGATGCCTGGTATCCGGTCCCTGCCACATGATCTTAAGCTTTACCGGAGCATTGGGATCTGCTTTACCGCCGCTGTTTGCAGCATTCGACTCTCCATTATTCCCGCCGCTATTCCCGCAAGCCGTCAATGCTAATGTAGCTGCAAGCGTCAATAACGTTAATCCTTTGAGAATACTTTGCTTCATTCTCTTTTCCCCTTTACCTTATAATTTGAGCTGTACCTGCCATGTTGTTATCCCTTTAAGCCCGTCGTTGCGATTCCCTCGACGAAATGCTTCTGCGCGAAAAAAAACAAAACGACGGACGGCATAACCGAAACAAGTGACATCGCGAGCAGCTTGCCCCATTGGACTTCAAATTGATCCACGTACATGCGCAGAGCCAGATTGACCGTAAAATTGCCAACCGAATTCAGATACAGCACTTGTGCGAAGTAATCGTCCCAGCTCCATATGAACGTAAAGATCGCCACCGTCACCAAAGCAGGCTTTATAAGCGGCAATACAATCCGATAGAAAATGCCGTAAACCGATGCACCGTCGATTTTGGCAGCCTCATCCAGCTCTCTCGGGATGCCCCTTATGAATTGCACCAGCAAAAAGATAAAGAATGCGCCGCCGCCGAAGAAATGCGGGAGAATTAGAGGAACATAACTGTCCATAAACTGCAGCTTATTGTAGAGAATATATTGCGGAACGATCGTCACTTGCCCCGGAAGCATCATCGTAAGCAAGAGAATCGAAAATAATACGCCGCGGAACTTGAAGTTCAACCGTGCAAAGCCGTATGCAACAATCGCGCTTGTGACAACGCCGCCCAGCACGTTCCAAAACTCCATAAGGAGCGTATTTCCGAAGAAACGTGCAAACGTAAATTCCGGAGAAAACTGCCAGCCCTGCGTGTAATTTTCCCAAATCGGTGTTGAAGGCCAGATGGAAGGCGAGCTCATCTCGGCCGTCGTTTTGAGCGAAGCGCCAACCCACCAGATAACCGGGTAAAGCATCAGGAGAGAGAACACGATCAGCAGCAGATGGCTGGTGAATTTATTACTTCTAAGCGCATTGTTCATTTTTGCTTCCCTCCATCCGTCTCGTAAAATACCCAGTAGCGCGATACCAGAAAGTTAATGGCGGTAATTAGTGCTACAATAACGAGCAGAATCCAGGCAAGCGCGGAAGCGTATCCCATTTGATAATGCTTAAACGCCTTATCGTAGAGGAACAGTGCGTACATGTACGTCGAATTGATCGGACCACCCTGCGTAATGATGGAGGCGGCGGTAAACATTTGGAACGAACCGATAATACCAAGCACCAGGTTGAAAAACATAACCGGCGACAGCATCGGCAGCGTAATGTGGAAAAACTTCCGAATCTTTGAAGCACCATCGACCGATGCCGATTCATAAAGCTCGTTTGGAATCTGCTTCAGACCGGCCAGGAAGATGACCATTGTAGAGCCGAATTGCCACGTATTAAGCAAAATCAGCGTTCCAAGCGAGGTATCCGGATTCGTGATCCATCCGACGCCTTCAATGCCGAACCAGGCAAGAACCTGATTGAAATAACCGTTCAAACTAAACATGTTGCGCCACAGCGCCGCTACGGCTACGCTCCCGCCAATGAGAGAAGGAAAATAGATCGCCGTCCGATAAAGATTCATGCCCTTCAAATTTTTGTTCAGCATCATCGCGACCATTAATGAGAAGAAAAGCTTAAGCGGGACAGAAAACAATACAAAAATAAAGGTGACCTTCAGCGATGTCGTGAAATCGGTATCGTTCTTGAAAATGTTGACGTAGTTTTGCGTTCCGGTCCAGGTCGGAGCTTCAAGCAGCGAATACTCCGTAAAGGACAAATAAAACGACTGGATGATCGGCCATACCGTAAGCAGCAAAAAGCCGAGCAGCCAGGGCGAAATGAATATATAGCCTGCCAGATTGTTATTGTTCGATCTTTTGAGTTTCTTCGTCAAGCGCAGCTTTACAGCCGCCGGCTTATTCACAGCTTCAGCCTTCATCTCGCGTTCATCTCCCCTCACAGCATCTATAGGCTCATTTTATTGAAATCGCTTACAAGTGTACATGCGATAGAATTATGAATTGGTTTGTTTTTTTACGCTCTTGATCGGCTTTAGCAAGCCTCTCTGCTCACAAAAAAAGCTATGCAGCCGCAGCATGCATAGCTTCCTGTCTCTATTGAACCGCTAATCCGTCCAGGCTCCCGGCAGACGACTTCCATTCCGCCCCTGCAGCCTCCATTAAGCCTTTAATATAACCTACGCCATACAGACGTCCAAGCGTTTCGTACCCGGGATTCGTATTGTCTTCCCCTTCCATAGTCGGTACATGGTCGGGTCTCGACGGACCGTCGAATCCAACTTCATAATACACCTTCATCGCCTCGTACATATCGGTTTTGCCGTCATCATGGAAAGTCTCCTGGAATTTGTCCGGCGTTCCGACAACGTCTCGGAAATGCACGAAAAATAATTTGTTCTGACTCGCGAAATGGCGGATGACATCCGGGATATGCTCTCCCGCGGTCGCCAGCGTGCCTTGGCATAGTGTAATTCCGCTGAATTCGCTCGGCACAAGATCGATTGCGCGCTGCAGTGCCTCCGCATTTCGGAGAATGCGCGATACGCCTCGAATCGGGCTTATAGGCGGATCGTCGGGATGCAAAGCCAGCCTGACCTTCGCTTTCTCGGCAATCGGAACAATTCTTTCCAAGTAATAACGCAGATTGTCCCACAATTGATCCTCCGTCACGATGCCCGCTTCCGTAAGCGGCGCGTTGTGCATTAAGGAGTGGTCGTAGCTGGACACGAGCGCTCCGCCGCGGGTACGCGTTGTCGTCGACGTGCGGAACCAATTAAATTGAGCCATGAAATTGTAGCATAAAACGGGAATGCCAAGAGCCCCCATATTCGTGATGAGCTGCCCCATCCATTCAATTTCCTCATCGCGCCCCGGCAGGCCAAGCTTAATCTTATTCGTCGGCGGTGCCGATTCGATGACAAGCAGCTGGATACCATGATTCTCGTAGCGCTGCTTCATGTGAAGCAGATTCATATAATCCCAGGGCTTCATGCCGTTCTCTTCCCTTGGCAGCGGACCAACGGCGTAATCAACGCCCATCTGCTTCGCCAAATGCCATAGCTGGTTCGGTTGAGAAGTGAAAAACTCGGCTAACTTCATGACGGAACACACTCCTTCATTTTCGTTAATAACCTCCACTCGCGATTGTTGGATTCCTTAATTCGCGTCCCGGAATTCGCTTGGCGACAAACCTACCTTCTTTTTGAAAATTTGACTAAAGTAGCGGGAGTCGTGATAACCGACTCGTTCAGCAACCTCATAGTTTTTCAGATGCGTTTGCTTGAGAAGTTTTTTGGCGTTTGAGATTCGAATGCAGGTCAGGTGCTCGATAAACGTGACGCCCATTTTCGATTTGAATAAGGAGCTTAAGTAGGCGGGAGTAATGTATACCTTTTCGGCGACGTAATGCAGCGATGCCCTATCGTACTCTTCTTCCATTAATGTAACCGCTTTCTTGATTAAATTGCGATTAAGGCTGTCGGAGGCATAAGACGTCCCCCCCATTCCTTTAATCGCCTCGCAAACCTTGTCTTTCATTTCCTCCAGCGTTTGCAGCTGCATAAGCGCCGTAATATCGGGCGTGCTGCATAGATGGGGCTGACCAAGTGCGGATTTGACCCGGAGCTGCAGGCTGACCAGCAGCTGAAGCGTTGCGTCGACGACTTTCTTGACCGGCAGCGGACCGTTCCGAGTTAGCATCTCGTAGAACCCTTCTACCCCTTGCCGGGTTGCTGCAGATTTGGTGATCGAGTGCCCAGTCAGGAGATGCAGGAGCTCATCCTCCATTTCCTTGGGATATTCGGCACCCTGTGCATACTCGTTAATGCCGCTGAAGTAAATGGGCTGTGAATGAATTTGGTAGAATCGGTGTTGCGTGGCGAGGAGGGCTTGCTCGTATCCTTGATGCAGCTCAGATAGTTGCGGATAAGGATTGCTGATTCCAAGTGTGATTTGAGGGTAGAGGCCTTGCTCTTGGTTGCAAATGCTGCTGTATAACTCCGTTATGGATTCGCGGTCGTCCCACGAGAAAATGACTCCGACATGCCCTTTGTCATCCGGAAGGACAGCCGTGTTGCCGGGCCCATGTCGCTTGATGACGGCATACAGTTCATCGACGGCGTATCTTCGCGACCATAAATCCACCTCAGCGGTACTAACGCTGAACAGAGCCAGTGCCGGGTAAGCGTAATTAGCGTGAAGCCCGCTCTCTTCAAGGCTCCTCTTCATATCTCCCGCGATGCCGGGGAGCAGGTCGTTGAGCGTTCTGGCACGAACCATTACCCCTTGCTTCATCATCGACACTCCTCTCTTGAGAAAGGATGAATAAGTCATTTCGGCTCCCGAGTTACTCTCCGGTGTAATTTTTATAGAAATCCAATCCCCTTATCAGCTTCGTTTCCGAAAGATCGACGTCACCCGATTTGATGAGGTCCAAAATTTCGGTATGAGAGTCGGAGAGAGAGTAGCCTGGGTGATCCCGGTTCGTTACGGTAATAAAGCGCATAATCTTTGTTTTGATGCTGTTCCAAATGTCATAAAGCAGCGCATTCCCGCTTCGCAAATAAAAGTAACCGTGAAAGAGCATATCCAGCTCAACCAGACGGTACGAATCCCCTTGATCGATGGCTTCACGCATGCCGGCAATGACGCCTTCAAGATAATCAATATCCTTATCCTCCAGCACCTTCATCGCTCTGCGAAGTGCGTGACCCTCGACCATTTGCCGCAGTGCGTATATATCGCGTATTTCCTGGGCGGTTATTTCGGAAACAACCGATCCTTTATTCATTTTGCCGACAATGAAACCTTCCTGCTTCAGCCTCTCGAGCGCTTCCCTGACGGGTGCTTGGCTGACGTTGAATTGTTTGGCGATATCCAGAACGATCATGCGGTGTCCGGGCAGCAGTTCACCCTTCATAATCTGTCTCTTCAAGGTGGTATAGACATGCTCGCTAAGAGAGATTGGACTTTGCGCTGAACTGTCTGTTTGGATGGACACGGGTTATCACCACCTTGTAATTTGGAAATTTTTGTGGATTATCGATAATCGATAATTTGATGCTAGTCGCTTCGAACGGGAATGTCAAGATGAAAATTAACCGCTTTCATTTCAGGTCGTCGACCGTAAAAAAACAAACAAAATCATAATTATACGGCATCGCTTTTCGCTTCAATCGCTCGGTAAGATGGTCATGTAACGAAAAACGAAGACCAAAGGGAATCCATGATTCATGAGGGGGTGTAAACGGTTTGCCCAGGAACGTAGTCTTCATCGCGGATGCCGACAGCTGGTCTGGCAAGGGCCTCATCGCACGGTTCAGCCAGGTCGGAACGAATCTGATTCTGAACAGTCGTCTTGACGAGAAGGAATGGGAAGACGTGCTCGTTTCCTGCATAGCAGCGGGGTCAAAGGTGCTTGTGACCCATGCCGATCTAAGCAGCAGCCGCGACTTATCGACTATGCTCGATCAGGCCGAGAAGCTGCTTGGCCCTGTCGATGTCATGATTCACAATTGTTGCGTGACAAGACCAGCCCATGTCGAAAGCTGCGAAGAAACGGAGTTTGTCGAAATCATGCAGGCAAATGCCAAATCCGCCTTCTTCTGCACCCAGACGTTCGGAAAACGGATGGCAGATAGAAGCGGGGGCAGCATCATCTTCGTCAGCTCCATTCACAACGAAAAGCCGACCGGATCGTCCTTTGCTTACAGCGCTTCGCAAGGCGCGGTCAAGATGCTGGCCCATGAAGCGGCGTTGTTTCTCGGCCGGTTCGGCATCCGCGTCAATGTGATAGAGATGGGCCCTGTCGAAGGTTCGGACGTTACTTTTCAAAGTCATATTTCGGGCCTTTACGACGATTACCGTTATAAGGTGCCCGGCGCGATGCTTGGAACGGCCAGCGATTTGGCCGAGCTTGCCTTCTTCCTTGCCGGGGAGGAAGCCGGCTATTTGAACGGAGCAGATATCCGAATGGACGGCGGCTTCCTCCTGCATTATATGGATCATCGCATGAACAAGCCCGCCGAGGGGGAGACGCGATCGCAATGAGCCAAAGCTTGATAGGAAAATCGGCACTCGTCACCGGCGCGGGAACGGGGATCGGCAAAGGCATTGCCATAGAGCTTGCAAGGCGGGGCGCAAAGGTTGCCATTCACTACAATTCCAGCGATGCAGGAGCCAAAGACACGCAGCATCGAATCGAGGAGTTAGGCGGCCAGTGCATGACCGTGCAAGCCGACGTCGCTGACCGGGAGCAAATTGCCCGCATGGTTGATACGGCCGCGGCTAAGCTTGGCGGCATCGACATTCTGGTCAACAATGCGGCCCTGCAGCTTAACCTTCAGTTGTTCGAATATACGGAAGAACTGTACGACCGCGTCATGAATATCAATCTTAAAGGATACTGGCAATGCATGCAGGCGGTTATCCCTTATATGAAGAAACGGAATTTCGGCCGCATGATTAACATCTCTTCCGTCCACGGCAAAAGACCGACCGATTTCGACGCGGTCTACTGCATGTCGAAAGGCGGCATCAAAATGCTTGGCAGAGAAAGCGCTATCGAGCTCGCGCGTTACGGCATTACGGTCAATACAATTGCGCCCGGCGCAATTGACGTCGGTAAGTTCAAGACTTCGCATAGCAGGCCAAACCTCAAAAAATTCCCGCTTGGACGTGTTGGACTGCCTGCGGACGTCGCCTCTCTGGCCTGCTACCTGGCCTCGGACGAAACCTCGTTTATGACAGGCTCCACCATCCGCGTGGATGGTGCGGGCATGTTAATGTAACCGCGCGATTATGTCAAAACCTATATTTCTAAAAGGAGCAATGCCCGTGACTCAAAAGGAAACCTATGAAAGCACATTATCCTACGTCAATACTTTCTCCAAGCCCTCGGAGCTTCGCATAACCGATATTCGTTTTGCCGATATTGCAGGCGCTCCCATGCACTGCAGCTTGATCAAAGTGTTCACGAACCAAGGTATCGTCGGTTTCGGCGAAGTGCGCGACGGCGCCGACAGACAATTTGCCCTTCAGCTCAAAAGCAGGCTTCTGGGCGAAAATCCGTGCAATATCGACAAGCTGTTCCGCAGAATTAAACAATTCGGCGGACATTCCCGGCAAGGAGGCGGGGTGAGCGGCATTGAAATCGCCTTATGGGATATTGCCGGCAAGGCTTACGGCATGCCGATCTATCAAATGCTGGGCGGCAAATTCCGCGACCGGATCCGCATGTATTGCGACACCGACGTTAACGGTAAGGATACGGGGAAGGCAATGGGCTTAGCGCTGCAAAAAAGGATGGAACAAGGGTTTACCTTCCTGAAGATGGACCTAGGCATCAATCAAATTATTAATGAGCCCGGAACGTTAAGCGCCCCGCTTGGCTTTTTGGAGGAAATGAAAGCGTTGTCCAAAGCCTGGTATTCGCGCAAGCATTCGACTCTCACGGAGCACGAGCTGCGGGAAATTCGCAGCCGCCACTACGATATTTATAACATCGCTCATCCGTTTACGGGCATTCATGTGACCGAGAAGGGTCTCGACATGCTGGAGCAATACGTTGCCGACGTTCGCATGGTCGTCGGCTACGAGGTACCTCTCGCGATTGACCATTTCGGACATATCGGCGTGCAGGATTGTATCAAGCTCGCCCATCGAGTTGAAAAATATAATCTGGCCTGGATGGAAGACATGATTCCGTGGCAATACACGAATCAATATGCCCAGCTCGCGGGCATGGTGACCACACCGATCTGCACCGGTGAGGACATTTATCTCAAGGAGAACTTTAGGCCCCTGCTTGAATCCGGGGGCGTATCGGTGATCCATCCCGACGTATTGACGACCGGCGGCATTCTGGAAACGAAAAAAATCGGCGATATGGCCCAGGAATACGGCGTCGCGATGGCTATCCACATGGCGGAGAGCCCGATCGCCTGCCTGGCAGCCGTGCATGCCGCAGCCGCCACGGAAAACTTCCTGGCGCTCGAATACCATTCCGTCGATGTCGAATGGTGGGACGATCTGATCGTCAGCAAGCTGCCAAAGCCGCTTGTTCAGAATGGATTCATCCATGTCCCTGATGCGCCGGGCCTTGGAATCGAAGAGCTTAACGACGAGGTTATCGCACAGCATCTGCACCCGGAAATCCCCGGGCTGTGGCTCCCTACCGACGAATGGAACGGCTATTGGTCCAACGACCGGCTTTGGAGCTGAGCAGCAAGTAAGATCAAAAAAATATAGCGAGGTGTCCGATATGAAATTTAATAATGCCGAAGATACAATCCAACTATCGCCGTTATGGCAAGGCGAGCGCTTCCCCGACGGCCGTCCCAAAGTGCCGTCCAGCGTGCTAGGCCGATTAGGCAGGATCACGCTGGAGGAAGCATGGGGACCGCTATGGTCGAGAGGGTATCATTATCAGTTCGAGGGCGATCTCAAGATTATTCACCCGGACAAAGTCATGGTGGGCCGCGCGGTTACGGCCGTTATGGTGCCTAAACGCCCGGACTTGCATGACACGCTGCTGAATTACGGTCATGAGCAAGAGGATCGCAGAGGCTTTTTCAACCAATGGGTTATTGATTCGCTGGAGGAAGAGGACGTCGTCGTTATCGATATGTTCGATAAGATCTATCAAGGCACCTATGTTGGAGGCAACCTGTCCACGGCTATATCTACCCGCACGAAGACCGGAGGCGCCGTTATTTGGGGCGGCATACGGGATAATCAGCAAATTACGCAAATCGAAAATATTAATGTTTACTATCGAGGCAGCGATCCGACTGCAATCGCCGACGTCACGATGGTCGGCATGAACGTTCCCGCCCGCATCGGCCGGGCCGTCTGCCTTCCGGGCGACGTCGTGCTCGGAACGCCGGCGGGCGTCATCTTCATCCCGGCCCACTTGGCGGAATTAACGGCAACCCATGCGGAGAAGTCGCAGGTCCGAGACGTGTTTGGCTTTGCCCGCTTGAACAGCAGAACGTATACGACGGCGCAAATCGATGCGGCCTGGACGACGGCCATGTGGCAGGACTTCATGCAATGGTTCGAAACCGACAAAGCCGCCGCAGCTTACCGGCATTTGACATGGGAGCATGAGCTTGAAGAAGCGCGACGTAACGAAAACAGCGGTCCTTCCAGCGATGTTCGATTATGAGAGAACGGCTGCCCGCGGTTGCCAGTCTATCATTCAAATGATATAAAAAACATAGAAGTTATAAAAAGGAAATAAAAAGGGAGCTAAAGCGATGGACAAAGCGAAACTAGGCCGCACTGGATTGGAAGTTACGAAACTAAGCTACGGCGCCATGGAAATTCGCGGCCCGCGCGTATGGAGCGGAAGACCGGTCGAGGACGCCGATGCGGGCATTATCCTCAATACCGTGCTCGACGCGGGCATCAACCTGATTGACACCTCTTACGATTACGGCCGAAGCGAGGAATTAATCGGCCGCTTCATCAGCCACCGCCGGGACGAATTCATTCTGGCGACGAAATGCGGCTGCTGCGTCACCGACCGCGGCGATCATGACGAGACATCCCATATTTGGACGCGCGATAATCTGCTTCATAATATCGAAACGAGCTTGACACGCATGAAAACCGACTATGTCGACGTCTTGCAGCTGCATGGACCAACCGTGCAGCAAGCCGAGGAAGGCGCCCTGGTCGACGTGCTGAAGGAAATTCAAGCAAGCGGCAAAGCCCGTTACATCGGCGTCTCCTCTTACCTTCCGAATCTTCCTCCCTTCGTGGACTGGGGGACGTTCGATACGTTCCAACTGCCCTACTCCGCTCTGGAACGCGAGCACGAGGATTGGGTGACGAAAGCCGCGGCTACCGGAGCAGGCATCATCGTACGCGGCGGCGTTGGTCAAGGCGAGCCCGGTATCGGGCGCGGCTCGGAGGATCGCTGGAGCGCATGGGAGCAAGCGAAGCTGGACGATTTACTTGCGCATGGCGAGCAGCGGACCGGATTTCTGCTGCGCTTCACCTTGTCCCACCCTTCCATGACGACAACAATCGTTGGCACCAAAAATCCCGCCCACTTGGCGGAAAATCTCCGTTACGCCGAGCTTGGCCCGCTTCCCAGCGACGTATACGAGGAAGCGAAGATGAGACTGGACGCCATTGGGCGAACCGCAATTGAAGTTTAATAGGAAGACAAAAACGAGCCTATGGGATTCAAATTCCATAGGCTCGTTCTCTTTTTATATAAACACCTCTAACGTTTACCCCTTAACCGATCCGGCCGTCAGGCCCCGAATGAAGCTTTTTGAGCCGATGGCGAATAGAACAAGCACTGGCAGCGTTCCGATTGACAGTCCCAGAATTTGCGCCGCCAGATCGGTTCTGTACGCGGAACCAAGCGTCGTGATGCCGAGCGGGATCGTGTACATTTCCGGCTTATTAATGACGATTAGCGGCAGCAGGTAGTTATTCCACGACCAGAGGAAGACAAGCAGAGAAAGCGTTGTTACCGCCGGATAAATAAAGGCCATTACGATTCGGAAGAATATCCCGAGATCCGAGCAGCCGTCGATGCGAGCGCTTTCGATCACCTCTGCCGGTACCGCGCCGCGGATGAACTGCGTCATCCAGTACACGCCAAATGCGTTTGCCACCCAAGGCAGGATGAGCGGCATCAAGGTATCGGAAAGGTTCAGATAGCGCATCTCGATGACATAGGCGACGAGACCAAGCTGGCCCGGAATCATCATCGTCAGCAGAACGGCTCCGAAAATTTTTGATTTATGCCGGAAATTGTATTTGGCGAACGCAAAACCCGCAAGCGCGCTGACGAACACCGACAGCACCGTGCTGACAGCCGAAACGATAAAACTGTTCCAGTAGGCCAGATCAAAGCGGCTCGCCGCTACCGTCTTGAAGTTTTCAACCAGATAGTTTCCCGGGAAGAGTACGATTTTCGTAAAAAGGTCCTCGTTCCTATAGGTGCCCATGACAACCATAATGTAAAACGGCAGGAGGGCGACGATCGACAGCAGCGCGATTGTGACAGTCGCCGTAACCGTACGCGATCGTGTACTCATTTAAGATTCCTCCCTGTAAAACTTGGTGCCAATAAACGAAAACACGGCAATAATGACGCAAAGTCCATAAGCAATTGCCGAACCAAGTCCGTAGCGAGTCGTGCTGCCGAATGCCGTGTCATACATATTCCAGACGGTTGTCAGGCAACAGCGTTCCGGTCCGCCGATGACCGCAGACGCCGATCCCATTCCGGCGCCGCCAAGCAGCAGCATCGGCTCCTCGAGCAATTGAAAGCCGCCGATGATCCCCGTAATGGCAACGAAGGTTGTGACCGGGCGAAGCAGCGGCAGCGTTATGGTCCAGAACGCTTTCATACCGGTCGCTCCATCGACAGCTGCCGCCTCATGCAAATCTTTTGATATGTTTGCAAGCCCGGCCAGATAAAAGATCATCGTGTAGCCGAATCCTTTCCAAAACAGCATCAGCACGATGACGATGCGGGCATAGAGCGGTTCGCCAAGCCAATAGATACCTTCCTCGATGAGACCGAATTCGAGCAGTAATTTGTTGACGAAACCGGCCTGCCAATCGAACAGCAGGTTGAACATAAGGCCGACTGCAACCGGCGTGACGATGTACGGCAGGAAGTTAACGAGTTGGAAAAAAGCTTTCCATTTCACGAATTTGCTGTAGAGCAGCGCAGCGATCGCGAGGCCAAAGGCCATCTGAAGCGGCAGCGACACGGCCACGAACAGCAGCGTATTCCCGACTGATGTGAAGAAGTAGGAGTCGGGGTTGAACAAAAAAGCATAGTTGTCCAGCCCGACGAACGTTTTCTTGCCAATTCCGTCCCAACTCGTCAGACTGACATAGAACGAAAACAGGATTGGAATCAGGCCAAAGGCCACGTAGAACAGCATATACGGTGACAGAAACAGATACGGCACCCATCTTCGCTTCATGGCATCCATCATTTCCACTCCGATCATTTATATTTCCCGCGGAAAGCGCAAAGAGCGGCCGCCCGGCCGCTCCCAGCGTCTCTTCCGCATCCTCCCCTTTATCCGAACGTGATGTCCGGCAATTTCGCCTTCAGCTCTTTTTGGATCCGGTCCATCGCCTGCTCCATGCCGAAACTTTTATCCTTCGCGAGGGTCTGCAGCACAATGCTCATGGCTTCGTCGAGTACCTGGTCGTTCACGTTTTCGGCGACGTCGGTCGTCACCCCGGAGATATCAACGAAGAATTTCTCCCCGATATCCTGGCTGCCGAAGTTCTCCCACGTCCAATTCGAGAACTCCTTATTTTGATAAGCCTCTTTGAAATGGGTGAATACGCCGTCTTTCTTCTGCGCCTCCGCACCTGCCTGCGTCATCGAAGTAAATTCGATCCATTTCCATGCGAGGTCGGCGTTCTTCGCGCCTTTTGGAATCCCGTGCGACGAGCCGCCTCGGATGAAGCCTCCCTCTGGTGCTACCATAAGCGCCCAACGGTCAGGCTTCTTGTCATTTGGTCCGATGACATATTGCGGCATCCAGACCGGGCTTGGCGTAAACATATATTTGTCGCCGCCAAACGAGGCATTCCATGCCGGCGTCCATTGGTCGAGCTTGTCTACAATGCCGGCGTCTCGGAACTGGACGAGCCGCGCTACTATGCTTTGAAGCAGTTGAACGTTTAACTTGTTATCCTCGAAGTACGGCTCATCCCGTTGGCCCTTCAAAATATCGTAAACACCGCCAAGGCTCGGGAACATCATGACCTTGCCGCCGCTCTTGTCCAAGACTTCTTTTCCCTTGTCGATGAACGCGTCCCAATCCGGCAGCATCGCTTCCATCTCTTCCGGATTGTCCGTACCCAAATACTCCTTGGCGAGCGGCTTGATGTAGGCTACTCCGGCAACGCTCATATCGTCGGGAATAGCAACCAGATGGTCATTCATGGAAAATGCCGGAGCGTCATACTCGAATAAAACGTTTCTGTCCGCATTATACGGATCGGCTTCCAGATCTTCGAGAATATCCATATTGAAAATTTTTGCCTTCTGCCCGCGCTCAATCCGAATAACGTCCGGAAGCTCGCCGCCTGAGGCAATCGTCGTCTGCAGCTTCTTCGGCACATCCGCCGCTTCGACCTGTACCCGCTTTATTTTGATTCCCGGATACTTCTCATGAAAAGCAGCAATCGCCGTTGGATGCTCCGGCTCCCAGGTCCAGAGCACGAACTCCCCTGTAGGTGCTTTATCGCCGCCTTCTGCAGTACCGCTATTCTCTACTGCCGCTGGGGTGCTTGTCTTCGTGTTTCCCCCGCTGTTGCCTCCGCTCGCGCCTGAACAGGCAGCAAGCAAACTGATTAGAATCAAAGCGTTCATTGCCTGTGCGATTCCTCTTCCCCATTTCGAACGACGCATCCGAAAGCCTCCCTTAGCTTTTTGATTACGATTTCATCATATACAACTCTCTATGAAAGCGTAAACATTACAAAACTGCACTTTTGGTCGGGATTCTGCACTTTGCTTCACCGCCCTTGATCTGTAAAGTATAATGGAGTCACTTATGGACACGGGAGGCTGCCCTCGATGAAGATCATATTGGTGGATGACGAGCGCATTGCGCTGGATCATATTAGAACGCTGATTCCATGGGAAGAGAACGGATATGAAATCGCAGCGGCGGCAACGAACGGCCGAAGCGCGCTTCGGCTCTGTGAAGAGCATCGCCCCCAAATCATGATCGTGGACATCCGCATGCCGGTCATGGACGGGCTCGAGCTCATCCGCGCGGTTGCGGAGCGTGGCTGGGGGGTCAAATTCATCGTGATGAGCGCTTACGAGGATTTTAATTACGCCCGTCAGGCGATTTCGCTTGGCTGCGTGTCGAGCTACCTTGTCAAGCACGAGGTTGACCGCAACAAGCTTATACAGGAGCTTGCAAATGCAAAGCTCGCATGGGAGATAAGCGAGCGGCAGCGCTTGCTCTCCCGCTCCGAGCAGCTGAAGGAAGCGTTTTTCGCCAGCGGTCGGACCGCCAAGCACGGCGGACATATCGCGCGGCCGCCTATTTGCGCGCTGCTGTTGCAAGCAGATGCGCCATTCACGACAATCCCAGCCGTTACAGCAGCGCCTGATACTAGCGGGACTACAGGATGGACGGAAGAATTTATTCAAGCCGGAAAATCTGCGAGCTGGGAATTGATCGGGGCATTCACGCATGGAGAAGGTCGGCTCGTTGTATTGTTCGAACAGCTGGACAAAAGCGCCTGCCTGCAGCGTGAAGCCTTTTACACGCTCGCCTCGGCTGTGCAACGTGGGCTTGAAGTCCGGCTAGGCCATACCGTCTCGCTCTATCTCGCGTTCGAATATTCCGATATCTCGCATTTACCAGTCATGATACGCAAACTGGAAGACGCCGCGCGACATAACGTTTTCACTGGCCGTGGCGCTCTTGTTTGCGCTGATGATCTTCCCCTGCCAAACCGTACCGCTTGCGTAAAAACCGATTGCAGTCGCAGGTGGCTTGACGCGTCGACATCCTGCCTGATGCGAGAGGATTACGCCAGTTTTGAAAGCGTTATCAAGGAGTGGTTCGACAGTCTTTCACAGAAGGAATGGGACTTGAACGGTTTGTACGAAGCTGTCCGTTCGCTGACCACCCTGTACCGCGAACGACTTGCGGCAGCGGGACTGCCTGAATTAGATCCGCTTGATCCTACAATGGCCGGTCCCCTGTACCGTCTAGCCGATATACGCGATCGGCTCCTCCGTGCTTTCGGCGAGCTGCATGAGCAGAGATCGGCTGCCCTCAAACGGCTGTCGCGGAAGCTGCTGCAGGCGTTACGCTACCTCCACGCTCACTTTCAGGACGAGATTGGGGTTGAAGATGTCGCTTTCGCAACCGGCATTAGCGTTAGATATTTGCACGAACTGTTCAAGCGAGAGCTGAACCGGACTTTTCTTGATTACTTGACCGAATACCGAATCAAGCAAGCCAAATTGATCCTTATGAGCGAGGACGCCAAAATGGCGGAGGTCTCCGCTCGCGTCGGCTACCGTTCTCCCCAGTATTTCAGCCAGGTGTTCAAGCGTCTGACCGGCGTTCTCCCCCATCAATTCCGTGCAAAGGAGCAGGCTCGATGACCAGACTTCGCACCGTCATTTTCTGGAGAATCGTTATCGTCGCCGCCGTCAGCTTCCTGCTGTCCATAGCCTTTACCTATTACTACTATAATCATATCCTGATCGGCCAAATGATGCAGGAAGACAAAGCGAAGCTGAGCCAGACGGTCCGCCAGCTCGACTATATGTCCGATGACATTTCAAAATTCACGTTTACGCTTATCATTGCCGAGCAGCTGCAGGAGTTCTACAAAACGTATGATCAGCTTGACACGTTTGATCAGTTCAAGGCTTTGCAGAGCACGTTCAAGTTCGTCGACGGCTACAAAGGGCTCCGCAAGGAAGTCACCAGCTATGCGCTTGTGCTCCCCGACGGGCGCGCGTTCTGGAACGCGGCAGGCAACGACGACTATTTCAGTGAGCGCTTGAAGGAGAGTTGGTACTTGAATTTCGTCCTGTCCGGGACCGAATACGGCTTCACCGAGCCTCATCTTATGTTTGCAGACCAAAAACCAACTTCAGAGACGACGATCATTAGCTATGTCGTGACGGTACGCGATATCGAGAAGCCCGGAAGGACGATCGGCAAGTTTATCGTCAATCTCGACTACAGCCATTTTCAGTCGCTGCTCGACTTCAGTCCATTCGCCCATTTAGCCTGGCTTAGTGATTCCGGCAATTCGCTATATACTAAGCCCAGCGACAAACAACTTGCCCATCTCGTTCACGATCTTGAAGACGCCGCTAATAACGAAGGAGCATTTCGCGTGAACAACGGTTACCTGCTTGTCGACCGATTCGAAACGTCCGGCTGGCGACTAGCCACCTTCATCTCGCAATCATCGTTGTTCGACCGGGCCAAGATCGTCTTGTACCTGCTCGGCTTTTTCACGTTGGTCAGCACCACGCTTATCCTTGTCCTTATGATTCCGGCCATACTCCGCATTACTCGTCCGATCATGCGGCTGTATAATGCCATGAATGCCGTATCGAGCGGGAATTTGCAGACATCCGTGCAGATCAGCACCGGAGACGAGATGGAAAAGTTAGGGAATGGCTTTAACCGGATGACGAGCCAGCTCAGGACTCATATCGAGGAATCGATCCAGCACGAGAAAGATAAGCGAGAGCTCCAAATGGAACTGCTGTTGTCGCAGCTTAATCCGCATTTTATTTACAATACGCTGAATGCCGTTATTTACATGGCCCAAAAGCAAGGGAATGAGGACATTGTCCGCATGGTCGCCGCTTTTATTCGCGTGCTTCAGGACGCTGTGAGAACGGGCGGAGATGATTCGCTTGTCCCGCTTCGTGACGAAGTCGCGCTGTTAAAGGACTACATTGAAATTCAATCATACCGATACGCCGATATGTTTAAAGTGGAGTGGGCGCTGGAAGAGGAATCGCTTCATTGTCTTGTACCGCGCATAATGATTCAGCCGTTTTTTGAAAACGCCATTTTCCACGGCATATGTCCAAAGGACGAGCCCGGAACAATTCGTATTACCGCTAATGAGTCCGATAGTCTGCTGCTGCTCACGATCGAGGACGATGGCATCGGCATCGAGCCGGAAAGGCTGGAGGAGATTTGGGAAACACACGAGAAAAAAAGCAGCCCCGGGCTGAGGCACATCGGCCTTAATAACACGAAGAGGCGGCTGGAGCATTTGTTCGGAAGCCATGCATCCATACAGATTGATAGTGAGGTCGGTCAGGGTACCCGTGTCTCGATTCGGCTTCCTAAGCTGAACCAAAATAACCTGTAATCATCTTGTTCAAATAAAATAAAAATTACCGGAAGTCAGTAGCAGGCAAAAAAACGAGCATGGAGAGGCCACGCCCCGCTTCAACGCGGGCGAAGCTCTTCCATGCTCGATTGTCACGCAAATGACATCTCCATGCTCGTTGTCACGTAATTCGCATTTAAAGTGTTTGCTTATAAAAATAATTGTACAGGCGATGCATCAACACGGCCGTTTCCGCCCGCGTCGTCCACGCTTTCGGATGGATGTTCTGATTCGACCCGTTCACCAAACCCGCATGAATCAGTCCGGCAACGCTGTCCCGGGCATAACCCGCGACGCTGCCGGCATCTGTGAACCCGCTTAACGGATCCGCAGGCGCAGGTACGGCTTTGTTCGCGTTCGAGAGCGCTTTGGCGATCAGCACCATCATATCTTGTCTCGAAATGGCATCGTTTGGACGGAACTCATTGTCGCCGGTGCCCGTGGCGATGCCCATGCCGCGCAAAACAGCTACTGCCTCGGCATAATATGCGTCAGCCGGCACATCGGAAAACGCCTCGCCCTTCGCTCCCTGCAGGCCCATCGTTCTGACGAGCAGCAACGCGAAATCCGCCCGGCTCACAGAAGCCTCCGGCCGATATTCGGTCGCGGAAACGCCGTTGATGATCCCTTTGGAAGCCATCACTTCAATGGCCGATTTGGCCCAAGCGAATTTGCTCAGGTCATCAAACGTCTTCTGCACGAATACGACGGCAAATTTGCCGAAATGCGTGGCCTGGAACAGCACGGAACCCGTCGCCGCATCATAGCGGCCGCTTGGTACCGCAATCGCGTTTCCTTGCCCGTCAATAGACCAGATCGTAATATGCTCCGGATTTGCCTTTTCCTCCGCAGTCGGGCGATAAGGGATGCTGATCGTCGCCGGCCCGTTCGGATTGCTCCATGAAATCTCCTGTCCGCCGCTGTGAACGCTCAAATCGATAACGGGACGATCGCCGATTTGCGCGCGCAATTTGTCGTTCAATCCGGCGATGTCGGCTTGCTCGATGCGAAATTCGATATTCCCCGCCGGGGGCTTGCCGTCCCGGAACATATTGCTCGGCACGGTTACCGTGCCAAACGGAGTGGAAATCTCGACCTGCACGACATCTGCGGAATCACTAAACGCCACAGCAGGCAGTTCCAATGCGTGAGATGTGCTGCCGGGCACCTCGGTCAATGCCAATTGAATCTTTTTGAGTCCGCCGCCCGCTGCCGTCATCTTGGCGATAGCCTTCAACCAGGTCGATTCGTCGATTGTCCATACGACCCGGCCCGTCGAGCTGTCGACTTTTGGCGTCGGTTTGATAACGATTTTGCCGCCTTCTTCGTCAACGACGATAGGCGTATCACCTCCGGAGCCGCCATTGCTTCCCGGGTCGGTGCCCGGGCCCGGATCGTTCGGCGCCGCGACCACCTTCAAGCTCGCAATTGCGTTCGCGTCGTGATCGACGACGGTCATTGCACTGTCCACGGTTTTTACTTTTTTCAGCTCGACCGTTCCGCTTCCCAATGCCGTCGCCTCAAAAACCATTTCCGCCAGCACGACCGTCCCGGACTCTCCGGATATCGGTCCGACCTTCGTAAACGCCATTACAATTTGGCTGCCCTTTACGGCAGGCGCAACGGCATAACCGAATCGGTCGCTGGATGCGCTTTTGAATCGCAAATGATCGGTGTCGAACGTCGCTTGAAGCTCTGTCGCGTACACATCGGACAGCTCCTGACCGATCACCTGGACTCTTACTTCACGGCCGGTGACCGGCTCATTGTTCGAAACGGAAAGCGTGTATGACGGAGCGGCGTAAGCCACATCTGCCGCCAAGGAAAACCCGCTTAACAGAATCGAGCCGGCCAGCAGAAGACTTAAGCAGATGAGTTGGATCTTTCTCAGGGCGCTCTTCCTTTTTGTATGTATCATTTGCCAACATCCTTTCCAAATGGATAGGGGAGGAAGGCGCGTAAGCGCCTCCTCCCGAACAAAATTGCCTATCGTTAAATGATGGACCTGATTCGGTTACTGCGGATTTCCAATAATGCGGTAAGCGACCGCCGCCAGATCCTGCACCCCGATCGGACGCGGCGTTGTAATGCCGAGCGCCTTGTACAGCGGCCAATTGACGTCCGCGTTGCTTTGCCCGTAATATCTTCCGATGACCGCCAAATCTCCGACGGTCAACGCGCTTGATCCGGACAGCGTTTTTAACGATCCGTCGAATTCGGATATCGCTGCTGTCAACTGCGCTACCGCTTCTTCAATTCCTGCCTGGGACAGGGTCGGATCGGCCAGCGCGGCGTTGGCGGCACCAAGCTTCGTTTGCAGCAGCGCTTTCGAACCAGGCGCATATTGTCCAAGGAACGAACCTTCTATCGCGCCGGTCAAGCGGCTGTCGGCCGTGGCAATGGCCGCTCTCAAAGCCGTCTTGTCGGTAACCTCGATCGTGACGTTATGGCTGGTCGAGCTTACCGGCGTTTCGGTGACGCCGTCCGAGATGATAACATTTTCGACCGTGATGGTGTTAAGCTCGACAGTCGCATCGACGGTTTTGGCCTTGAAGCTCAGCTCCAGAAGGTTGTCAGTATTGGAAATGGCCTGGCCTGCGCCTGCGGCAAGGAATCGGATCTTGGCTTCACCGCCGCCCGAAGTGCCTTCCTGGTCAAGCACGATCGAGAAGCCATCCACCAGAGAGATGCCCGACACGTATTCCACCTTCGCAGGGTCGTAACGAACGGTCAGGTCGATTGCATAAACGTCGGAGGTCAAGTTGTTCAAGCCAAAGTTCAATTTGAATGGTTCCCCGGATACGACGGAAGCCGTACCGCTCAGCAATGCTCCTTCTTGACCGCTGATCGTGATCCGTGCGCTGCCGCTCAAACTGGAGCCGACGGCTTTCGCCGTTACTTTCACGACGCCGTTCTTTTTGGCCGACAGCAATCCCGTCTCGCTAATGATCGCCGCATTTGTCTCCAAACCGTCTTCTGCGGTTACCGACCATACGACCGGCACTCTCGCCAGCATTTGCAGCGTGCCGTCTTTCGTCGTTATGGAGGTCGCTCCGGCTTCGCCGGAAACCTCCAGCTCCTCTGACAGTTGAAGCGCTTTGAACGCGTTACGCAGCGCGTAATAGGAATTGTCCGCTGCTTCCTGCCCGATCTCACCATTCGAGGCGGCGGCTTGGGCTTCACTTAAAGCGCTTGCAAAAGTGTTCCATGAATCGATGGTATAGAGCGTATTGTCCAGGTTATTGACGGCACCTATCAAGGAGGTCAGCAGGGCTTTGTCGACCTCCGCTGGGATAATAGGGTTCGCGGATCCGCCACGGCCGGCTTTGACCTCGTTAAAATAGTTCTCTACTTTCGTAATTTCGTCAGCTGTAAGCACCCTGTCGTAGATGAGGATCTGCACGACCCTGCCCATGAAGCGGAAAGGAGTTGCAGCCGCCATCGTGTATCCTACGCCAAGGTCCGATTTGTTCCCGGAAAGCGCCTTAGCGTTTGTTCCAGGGGTACCGATGACGTTGTTATCAACATAAACGGCTCTATTGGTTCCGTCTAGCTGAGCACGAACGCTGACCAGGCCGTCAGTGGCTGTGGTAGTAATTTGCTGCCCGCCGCCCGATACGCTGCCATCCGCGTTACCAAAGCGGATATTAACTCGGTTTGTTCCTACACCGAGATTAATGCCGCTCCAGCCGTCGTTTGCTGCCCATGTTTGGTAAGCCTCGTTCAATCCGAAATAAACAAGGCCATTTTGATCGCTGGAGTTGTTGGCTGTGGTTGTTGGTCTAACGAGCGTGTATATCGTCATCTTCGTGCTGCCGTTATAATCTTTAAAGCCGGCAGCCTTCAGAGGCCTTGAGTTCGCGGCGAATTCTACATAGTCGTATACATCCTTCTTTAGCGTAGGATTGCCGGTTGGAGTTCCAAGATTATCGCCGCCGCTTCCGGGGACGTTCGCCGGGATAAGCTTCGCTGGGACGCTTCCCATATTGGTCCATCCAGTCACGTTGCCGCTGCTATCTTTTTCCACGCCTTCATCGGCCTTGAGCCATAAGTCAAGACCATTTCTAGGAATATCGGCTGGCGTCTTATCGCTCACCACAACGCGAGCGTGCGACTGACTTAGTACTTCGCCATCTGCCGCCAGTACGTAAATAATATATGGACCGGGCAACATAGGCGCGGTCATCCCGAGCATGTCGCCGGAGGCCACTGTTTCATCGTCGCCTCCATCAAAATGTCCGCCGCTCGACGAGGAAATCCATATCTTTTTAGTCGCGTCGTCCAAATCGTAAGCAAATCTCACTTGCCCGCCGGGGGCTACTGACACATCAGCCGGGAGCAGCCTATTGGCCACCGATACGGTGGTGGTAAAGTTGATGGTCATGGCATTCGGCTCCGTCGGTGAGCTGACGATCAAGGTCCAGCTTCCTTCGATGGCGATTTTGTACCCGCTCACCACGGGATTGCCGCTCAGCGTATAGGTGTAGTCTTTACTCAAAGTCAGTTCAAGAGGCCGTGCCGCTGAAACTTCGTAATTTTCCCCGTCTGCCACATTGATCGCTGCCGCGTTCTGGTCGACGTATACCGTATACTTGGAAGTGGCCGTTTCTCTGCCGTCTCCGTACTGGATATAGAGTTTGTATTCTCCTGCGGCAGACGGTACTTTGATCGACTTTGCGTCGCCGGCAGCTTTTGTCATCGTATTGCCTTCGTTAAAGAGAGTTGAGTTCGCAGGCGCGAGCCAGACCGTGTCTTGAGCACTTAGCAGACCTCTGCGGTTCAGCTTCTCGCCTTTACCCATGATGACGTTGGAAGCCAGCTCAAACTCGGTATCCGCAATGAGGCTTCTTGGGATCATATGGGTGTATTCGTTCGTAAGACCCGAATTCAAAACGATTTCGTTGCCCTTAACCGGCCAAATGCGGGCTTCGCTTTTGTAATTGTCGTTAATAATCCTAGGAGCGCCGTTCTGATTGTTATTCCCGTCCACGTAACCTTGGGCGGCAATCATATCGCTTTTGCGCTTCCAGTTGTTAAATTCAAAAAGACGGCTTTGTCCTGGGGCATGGGAGAGCTTTGACTGCACCACGTTGCCCAGCATCTTAATGAACGTGCTGCCTTCGTCGGGATGGAATCCGTTGGTCCAGTTGTTGGAGGTTGTTGGTTTGTCAGTTGGATTCGGGTTAAGGAAGTTGTAGTTCATCTCGGTGAAATTCGTCCAGTTGTCGGGATGCCAGTTGCTGTTCTTGTCGGTGACCGGGTCGTTTGTCAAATTATTGACGGTGTCCCATGTCCCTCCGTCCGGCAAATTACCCGGATCACCTTGGCGTCCCAGCGAGTAAATGGCTCCGGAGTCGTTAACTACCGTGCAAATTTCCTCTATCCGGTTATAGTTTATTTTGTTATTTCTTGAGGTTGTGGAAATGATCGGAGATCTTGCGATGCTTGTTTCATGCGTACCATGGTAAGGGCCGCCGGTCTTGTTCGTACCTTGGGCGGTAAAGCCGAACCCATCGTACTCGTCCCAGCCCCAGCCGATGCTCATGGCGCCGTAAGTGGTGTCGTAAATGTAGTTGTGCAGTATTTGCATGTTCGTTGTGTAGAAAGAGGCTAGTGCATTGGCGCCCGGAAATCCGTAGCAGGTCCTGTACAAAAAGTTATTGGTAATATAAATATTTTCCGGCACGGATTCCGTACCCGCCGTAAATTTTTCCTTATTAACGCCGGCCCAGTTCCTAATTGGCGTGCCGGAGACGGAAACGCTAGATTCATGCTTAATCGGCTCATCGTTTTCATAGATATGCTGCGGATGTCCGACTACAACGCCGGAGGCGAGCGTATCCACGATATAGTTGCCCGTGACCTCGATATCCTTGACATCGTTTTCAATATGGATGCCATTAAATCCGGCTAGCCCGATCTCGCCGTTCAGTACCTTAATGTTCCTCGCTGCGTTGATCATTACGACTGCAGGCGGTATGTCATACCCCCGGTAGAAAGTCTCATGCCAGTTAATGCTGCTTGGGAAGTAAACTTTGTTCACGATTGAGCCTTGAACGGACGCATAGCCGCGGGAGCTGGTCGTTACCGGTCCGGATCCGTCGCTAAGTGTGTAGGTGCCCGTCAGTTCAAACAGTTTGTAGTCGGTATGGGCAAATGTCAGCCCGTTGAAGGTTATGTTTTTGACGCGTCCATCATCCGAGCCCTCAACAGGGTTCAACCGATCGCCTACCGGGATTCCTCTAATGTCGAGGACCGTCTCAAGCCTTGGAATGACTACCTCGGCGGTATTAATATCCTCACCCGCAAGCGGGATGTAATACAGCGTGCTTTCTGCCTGGTCGAAATAGAAATCGCCGCGTTTGTTGAAGAACTCGAAGGCGTTGCGGATGACTTGATTGTTACCTGGATTGTATTGCGTGTTATTGCCTAAAGACTGTGAAATCGCCCCATACGGCATTTGGAACCGGAGCATGACTCCGCCGGGCTTGTTGCTGGCTGCCGGCGCTTGTTCGATCGACGCGAAAGTGACAAAAGGTCTCGCCCATCTGGCGGTGGAACCGCCCATGCTTTCGGCCTCGATGTTTTGGGGGTTTTTCGTTTCCGTCGTCAGACCTACGCTGGCATCGAATACGATACCGGCCCGAATGTTGCTGCCGTTCTGCCACGCCCAAGGGTTATCAGCGGAGGTAAAGCTGACTGTAGGGGTACCTGTGACGGTTCTGCCCGCTGAAACGATTTGCGGGCTCGTCGTCATATTGGCGCGCTTATCGTTTACATAGATCGCGCGCAGCTTATCGCTTCGGTTAAGGGTCGTTTTATACGCCTTTAAGCCGCCAGTCTGGGTAAGGCCAACCGCTTCTGTCCATACGCCTTTTTCCAGCATTTCACCGGCGCTGATTACCGGCTTCGCGCCCGGTGCCGCCTCATAGCGAATCGTGCTGCTTTCGCTGCCGGAATCTTCCTTGGAGAAAACCAGGGTTTCATTTAGCGGATAAAATCCGTCCGCGATCTGAACGACGATATCACCGCCGGTCTTGGGCAGCGTCCTTACGATTTCTTTTGCCTTGGCAATCGTTTTGTACGGTTTTCCTTGTGTTCCGTCGCCTATGTTATCATTGCCGTTTGCAGCAACATAGATAGTAGTACTAGGCGCACTGTCAGCCGAGACTACCGACCTTGAAAAGGGCAGCATGGAAAATACCATTACGAAAGTCATAATCCAAACGAATGCTCTTTTTCTCACTTCCATAAAACCTCCTTGGATGTAAGTAAAATACTATAAACATGTGCCGGCAAATTCACTTCAAAATAGCCCCGGCTGTCAAAGCATTTTCGATCTTCTCGTTGCCTACCAAATAAACGATAATCATAGGCAAACTGGACAGCAGCATACTCGCCCCGATCAGCCCCCAATCCGTAACTCCCACATTGACAAAGAAACCAAGCAAGCCCACGGTAAGCGGCCGAAATTGATCCTTGGAGGCAATAATAAAGGCAAGCGGGAATTCGTTCCATATCCGAATGAATATAAGGACGCATTGCGTCACCAGCGCCGGCATCACGATTGGAAATATGATTCTTATATACGTTTGATAGACATTCGCTCCGTCTATGCATGCCGCTTCCTCCAGCTCCTTGGGCAACGAACGGAGAAAGGCATACAGCATGAGTACGCAGGAAGCGATAGCGAAGCCGGAATACGGCAGGATAAGACCGAAATAACTATTTTTGATATGCAGCGCTTTAACCAGCTGGAATAAAGGAATGACGACTACCTCGATTGGGACAATTAGTCCCATAGATACATAAAACAGCACAGCCGAATTGAATTTCCATTGCATGCGGCTGAGGCAATAAGCAAGCATGCTGCCCGTTGCGAGCGTTATGGCAATTGTGCCTGCCGTATAGATCAAGCTGTTCTCGAAATACGTGTAAAAATGATATTTGGATAACGCTTCGCTGAAGTTCAGCCAATCCAAGGAAGACGGTATGCCAAAAGGATTGTCATAAGCTTCGCTCTTGGACTTCAACGACATCGTTAACATCCAGTACAAGGGAAACAGAAACGTGCACCCGACGGCTACCCAAAACACTCGATTTAATACTTTCAATAAGCTCCCCCCTAGCTTAAAACTCTAGTTTTTCCCTGGCTACGTACCTTTGGATGATAAAGGAGATCAGAAGGCATTCCAGAATAAAGATAACGGCGATTGCAGTACCTTTGCCAAACTCGGAAGTATCAAATGCCGTATAATACATCTGGTAGATGACCGTCCTGGAAAGATCGCCCGGGCCTCCTGCCGTCATGACTCGCACATGCGAATAGAAAGCCATTGAGCCTAATGTAGACAGAATAAGTATGTATTTGATGACATTCTGCAGCAAGGGGATCGTAATTCGTAAGCAGACTTGAACAAAATTGGCACCGTCGATCAAAGCCGCTTCATAGTAGCTCTTCGGTATGGTCTTGATACCTGTATAAAACAGCATCGCGTTGAGACCAATATATTGCCATAGGAATGTCAGCCCGATGCTGGGCATTACCGTTTTCTTTTCCGTTAACCACGAATGCGTCCAGGAGCTCAGACCGAGCGAATGAAGAATGCTGTTGAACAATCCCCAATTCGGTTCGTAGAACGCCAGCCAGATCTGGGCAACCACCGTAACCGACAAGATAGCGGGGAACATCGCCGCCGTCTTGAAGAATCGACGAAACCTTGGTGTTTGAGCGTCCATAAAAAGCGACAGCATCATGGATAGGGGCAGCCCAAGCAATAAGGAGATGGCTACAATAAGATACGTATTTTTATGAGCGGTCCAAAAGGATGGCGAAGCCATCACGTCTTTGTAATTATCTAAACCAACAAAACCCAGATTTCGAAATCCGTCATGCTTATGCAAGCTCATCCAGATCTCCGGCAGCAAGGGGTATACGCAAAATACGGTAAACAGCAGCAAGGCCGGGGAAGCAAACACAAATATGGACAATTTGGTGCTAAAGTACTTGTTCATCGCTCTCTCCACCATTTAATTTGTGTCTAAATCCCCCAGGGTTTAGCCGAAGGGGATTTAGCTGTTATCGCCTCTTTTTTACTTGTTAAACCACGTATTCTCGCCCCAAATCTTGTTCATCGCGGCATTAAAATCTTCGGCAGCGTACTCGCCCGTCAATAAGTTCGCTCCTTGCGTAGACACTTCGGCAGAAGTTCTCGCGTCTAACGAATTAAGAGCAAAGGACGCGATTTTATTAGGAATCGGATTGTACCAGTCAACGAACTTCTGCATGAGCGGGCTCCTGTCATTTGCCTGGTTGCCGGTCTGCAAGGATATTGGCGCTCCTGTAGATTCGAAGTATAACGCATCCGCCATGGCCAGAAATTCGGCAAGCTTGACGGCCTCTTCCGGATGCTCGGTTTTGCCGTTGACCGCATAGCCGTTAACCGGAGAACCCCAGAACTGTACGGTCTGTGCAGGATCATACTTATCGCTCGCGCTTGGGAATGGGAAGAAATCAACCGTTTCGTCTTTTGCCAGATTTGGCAGCTCCCAAGTAAACATCCATAACATTGCCGCTTTTTTAGACGTAAACATCTCCATCGCCGGACCGTAATCCAGATTGGCTATGCCGTCTGGGAACACGCCTTCCTTGACCAGCGTTTCAATGCGGGCCGCCCCTTCCTTGACGGATGGATTGTTAAAGTCCGTTTTGTTGCTGACGAGGTCCGCCATCGCCTGCGGATCCCCGATTTGAATCATTTGCTGCAGCATGAAGATTTTCGGCCCCCACCCGTCCTTGCCGGGAGTAACGGCTGGAACCATGCCCTTGCTCTTGAGCGTCTTCGAGATTTGAATCAGCTCATCGAACGTCGTCGGCACCTTAACCCCTGCTTCCTCAAACATGTCTTTATGGTAAAAGATGACGGGGGTGAAATACGTGTCAGCTCCGGATGATAGGCTGTAAATTCCGTTATCGACATGCTTTAACGCATCCGGCACCGCATATTTGTCCAAAAAGCCGTCTTTGGAAATATAAGGTGTCAGATCCAAAATGCTGCCTGTGTTCTTCAGCGGGGTAAAGTAGCCCGCATCGTTCCAGAATACGTCCGGCATATCCCCGGACGAATTCAACGTCTTCAATTTGTTTGCCATATCCTCGCCGCCGCCGCCCGGCTCAAACTCGACTTCAAGATTGGGAAGCGCAGCGGCAATGTTAGGCTTGATGAATTTTTCCATGATGTTATTGCGATTCTCGTCCGTCGTAATCGTTATAACTCTCATCTTGATTTTTTTGCCGTCCGGTGCCGCAGTCTCCTTGTTATCTTCCGTACTTGCTGCCGAGGGCGACGGATTGTCGGACGGCTGGTTGGACTTTGTTTCATTCCCGCTGCTGCATGCCGATGAAACCAGAAGAATATTTGCCATAAGGAACATAGCTGCTGCTTTTGACTTCGTTTTCATTGTATACCTCCCCTATTTGTCGAAACGGATATCGGTTGAATCTAGCTGTTGAAAGCGGTATCAACCTTAACCTTGAGCTAATTTTACGAATCTTCCTAAATTTAGTACAGAGAGTATTCTCGGGCCAGCAGTAAAATTAACGGCAAAAAAATAGACGAAAGAGGAAAGTTCTCACTCTCGTCCAGCGTCTGCCTTAAATAGCTTTATTGGATTTGATTCACATATTTGCTGGGCGTGATTCCCATATATTTTTTGAAGCATTTGCTGAAATAATTGGCGTCCGCATATCCCACCCGGATCGCTACGTTTTGGATAACCTTCTCTCCCTGATCAAACAGTTCTTTTGCTTTCATGATCCGTACTTCGGTCAGGTAGTCATTGATCGTGAAGGTCGTTTCCTTTTTGAACACGAAGCAAAGATGATTGTAATTGACATGAACGCTTCTCGCGATATCTTCGATCCGCAATTCCTCGTTGCCGTAATGCCTCGTTATATACGATTTAACCTCCTCTATGACTTTGACGGCTCTATTGGGCTTGCGACTATGCACATGACTCATGGCCCTTAGAATTGTAGTACGTATCCAGTTCTCCAGCTCATTAAAGGTTTTCATCCGCTGAACGTGCTGTATCATATCGGGTTGCGTCGTATTTTGGAAGACATCTTCAAAGCTTTGCGATGCTTCGGCCAAAAATTCAAGGCAGGTGGATACGATTTCGATCCCGGCAAGGAGCAGTATTTCCATGGAAGCCTTTTGAACGCGAGCATCATGAAAAAAACGGGAGAGCCACTCTTCCGTCTCGGACGAATTTCCGACTCTCATGAACATCAGCAAGCCGCTTCTTTTTTCCACCGAGAACAAACCGCCTTTCATACCGGTTTCCGTAAGCAAGGAATGAACAAACACCTTGTTGCCTCCCCATACAAAACGCTGCTTCAAGGCGATTAACGCTTCTTTGTATGAAACCGGAATGGACTCAAACGCTTCGCAGCTATTCCCTAAGCCGATTGTTACCGTTCTGTCCAAGTCGTTCTGTACGTTTAATCGAATCCGTTCGCAAATCGTTTCCAAGCCGTTGAAGGAGCCGTCAGGCGATCCAATGATCAGAACTAGACGCGTATCTTGATCGTGACAGCCGACACACGGAAAGGCGCTTTGCATATGGTATTGAGCAATTTCTAGCACCTTGGCTTTGCGGATCGGCATACCCTCCTCAAGATTCCTCTCCTCGTTTGCATCCAGATCGACGACAACCGCCCGATAATGCAATCCTTCCAGCTTTATTCCCAATTCCCTTAACCGATCCTGCTCAGCTCCAGAGATATCATGGCCGTTGCCTTGCAGCCAACCGATTAACACTTGCTCCTTCCTGACAGACAAGCCTTCGCTCGCCTGCTTTCTTAAATCGTCCAACTCAAGCTCGCTCCGGCGCTCCGTTCGTATCAGCTCCCTCATATCCAGCAAGCAGCCTTGGAGTTCTTCTTCGTTAATGGGTTTAAGCACGTAATTAAAAACGCCTAATTGCACGGCCTGTCTGGCATACGCGAATTCGCTGTGTCCCGACAACACCAGAAATTTTGTTTTCCGGCCGAGTTCCTTGGCTTTATGTATAAACTCCAAACCATCCATGATCGGCATATTCATATCGACCAATACGACATCCGGTTCAACCTCGGGCATCATCTCCAGCGCTTCCGCCCCGTTTTTTGCTTCCCCCGCGATTTGAAAGCCCAGCTCACTCCATGGCAGCGAAATCTTCAAGGCTTGTCTGAAATAATATTCGTCATCGACGATAAGTACTTTGTACATGTCTTTCCTCCTGTCCTATTTCATCCTTAGCATGCGAATATTAGAAATGAGCCTAATGAATGCTGCAGGAGCTAATGAGAATGAAGAGGCAGTACGATAATAATTTTCGTGTAAACGCCGTATTCGCTTTCAACTTTCAGTCCGTATCTGTCCCCGTACAGCATTCGGATCCGATTGGATACGCTTCTGATCCCAAAACCGCCGGCTTCATTGGGAACCCCGGATCCTGCCATTATCGCCTGGGTTTGATCCCTGTGCATGCCAGCCCCGTTATCGTAAATTTCGATTTCCACATTGTTGCCGCAGCGCCTTCCGGTAATGCGAATGATTCCTTTTTCCTTTTTGAGCTTCAATCCGTGATAGATGGCATTTTCCACGATTGGCTGCAAGGTTAGCTTCGGTATCGAATAGGTTAAAATGTCATTGTCGATTTCCATCGTGTAAGCCATGTATTCCACGTAACGCAGCTGCTGAATTTCCAAATAGCTTTCTGTTAAACGCATCTCCTCGCCTATCGAAATGATATCGTTGCCTTTGCTTAACGAGATCTTATAGAAATTCGCCATGTATTGGGCCGCCGTTATGGCTTGCTTCCCAAGGCCCAGCTTGATTAGGGAAATAATGGTTTCAACCGTGTTGTACAAAAAATGAGGCTTCACTTGCGATTGCAGCAATTTAAATTCGATATCGGCTTTTGTCCTTTGTTTCTCAACGTTCTCGGCCATTAGCGCCTCAATACGATCCATTAAACTATTGAAACCCTCGCTTAAATATCCGATCTCGTCCGTTGATTGGTACGAGCTTCTGACTTGCATCTTTCCCGTTCGGATTTCTCTCATTGTCTTGGCAAGCCGGAAGATGGGTCTCGTGATCGATCGGGACAACAGGAAGGACACCATTAATGCCAGCAGCAAACATGCAGCCCCAAGCCCGATAATCAATTGATTGATTTCCTTCCGCTCCGAAGTAATCTCATCCATGGGGATAGCGCTTACAATCGTCCATTGCAACGGTTCAAAGCGGTGGGTGAGTATCAGCTTTTCTTGCCTTCCGCTGCCTTGGATGAAGCTTGCGTCTTTACCGTCGCTCGGAATGCTGATAGAGACGGCTTCCTTGAAATCCCGGTATAACATGGCTTTATTCTGTGAGGAAATAATACGCCCGGCGGAATCGACGATATAAAACTCCCCGCCCTTATTTTTTCCCTCTTCGTAAATCGAGGCAATGGTCGTTTCTTTCACGTACAAAAAAACTCGGCCGATCGTTTTTCCTGTATCTTTGTGAATAACCGTTTTGGAAACCGCAAATACGTTGTCTTCCCCTTCATACAAGAATCTGAATTTGATCAAACCTGTCCAAATGGGCAAATAGGTCCGATCATCCGCCCCATAACCGTAACCGAATAGGCGGGAAGCGTAGGCGTTGTCGGCAAACCCAACGTCCACCCAATGTTGATTGGAGGTAAGAATGCTGACCGCTTTGATTTTTGTGTTAGGCTCCACAATATTGCTCATCGTCTCTGAAAGGGTTTTGTTCATAGAGAGGTTATTTAATCCTTCAACCGGTTTGCCTGCATTAACCTCATTATTTATCAAATAATCGTTATACAGCACGCTCTGCAATCGATAATCGCTTGCCAGAATTTTGGAATAATCTTCGATGGTGGATAACAAGGTTTGAAGGTTGTTTTTGATGAGCACAAGCTCCCGGGATGAGTTGTTCATGGCTTTCTCTATAATAGCCTTCTGCGAAATCGTGTTGGCGAAGATCGACTGGGTGGAAATAAATACGACAATGATTAAAATATTCGCAATGAATATTTTATTCTTAATGGAAATCCCGCCTATATACTTCGAGAACCCTTTCATATTAAAGCGTCTTCTGAACAACATCGGACAAATACTCATCGCTATTTCCGAATATCAAGCGACTATAATTGTAGGCACCGTTATTCCAAACGTTGAAATCATGGAAACCATCCTTTATCAAAATTTGATAGTAATGACCATAACCAAGATGATTCCTCGCTTGTTCTAATAGACCTTCTATCGATTTTGCATAGCTGCCAATAGCTACACCATCGGCATCTCCACAGGTCATATATAGCAATTGAAGCTTATGATCGCATGATGCGAGACTTGCTCCAAGAACGTTGCCGTCACTCGATGTGGGAGCATTCGAAAAAGCTCCGACATAAGAGAACAAATCTAACATGCCTGATGCGAGCACCGTGTTATCCAGTCCGTTGTTCCAGATACTCTTGGTTCCAGTAAATCGTGTCGAGTCATATCTGTAACCGCCGAGAGTCAGGTTCAGAGCTTGCATTCCCCCCATCGAAAGCCCGGCAATCGCTCGATGCTTGCGATTATATAGAATTCCCTCCGGTGACGCGTCTGTTATATTCGCGTAGGTTTTGTATTTAGATTCTATAAATGGAATCAAATCATATCTCAGCTCATAATCGAAGTAATAGAATCCCAGCATATTGGTACCCTCGGAAGTGAAGGAAGTATCCATCCAGTCATGCGCGCTTCTTCCGTTGGGAAAAACGATGATCAGCGGATCGATATCGCCGTTTGCAATAAGATTGTCGAATAGATTGCAAATCATAAATCGTCCGTCAACCTTACCATTGCTGCTTAACCACTCATAATGATCCCCGCCGACTCCATGAAGTAAATACAATACATTGTAGCTGACGGCCGTGTCGTTCGGGTCATAGCCCGCTGGCAGGTAGACGTTGCATTTCTTCCATATGGAATCACCTTTAACGGTTTCTCTTCCTGCTTCACTTATATCGATGTTTCGATCTGTTACAAGCTGTCGCGATAAATGAATATAGTTGCTTACCTCATAGGAAACCTCTTGAATCGTCCCTTGAAGCTCTTCATTAACTGACCTCAAATACTCGGCAGGCACCGCCGTCACATTCCTATTTTTCATGGTTCATTATCGTCCCTTCGGTCGCATTGTTATAGTTCAATACTATCATGTCGATAAAGAGACATGTAACCTTTCGAATTATATATCTAGCGGTTCAGCAACCCGATAAAGGAGTCTTCCATGCATTATTGATTTTTTTACATTGCGGCAAAAAAAAACCGCCCGCCGTCAGAGACAGTGGTCGGTTAATCTTGAACTATTTAGTTAGGAACCCAAGCAGCATCTCCGGCTTGCGCGTCGTAATGGCATCAACGCCCATCCGGATGAATCGCTCCATCTGCGCAGGCTCGTTAACCGTATAGACCCACACGGTTAACCCGTGCGCGTGAGCTGTCTCCACGATTGGCTCGAAGCAGGTCCGGTAATTCATATTAAGGCCGGCATATCCATCCCTTTTCGCCGCCTCACAGACGCGCTGAGCAAACTTGTCGTACTTGTCGTATTGCTCCGGTTGCCAGGCTTCGACCTTGACCGGCGTGTTGATCATGACTGGAATATCAGGGAACCGAGCCGTCATCGTTTCCGAATAGCCGGTTATATGGACCCGCTCCTGAGCGCCGTACTGCCGAATGAGCCTAACGGTCGGTAAGATGCTGGCGGCCGACTTCAGATCAATATTCAACTTTGTGCCAAGCCGATCCGATAGCTGCAGGATTTGCTCCAGGGTGGCGATTTCGTGCTCCGCGTAAGCCGGGTCCAGCCGCCGTCGCATAGCGGGACTGTTCAACTGCTCGAACGTACAGGTCAGCAGATAGGGAGAATCGTCATGCAGCAGAACGGCCGTGCCGTCCTTCGCGGCATGCACGTCCACCTCCACGATATCCGCTCCGCTTTGAACGCCCTCCAAGAACGAAGCGAGCGTGTTGTCCGGGCTTGCACCGCTTCCCGTATGGGCGCCTACCATTGGCCGTTTCAACCTTGCCACTCTCCTTCTATCGAAGAACAGGAAGCTCCCTCGACGATTTTACTTTCGATGATTAAATGGTCCGGGTAATCGCCTTCGTTGCTGATGCCAAGCATATGCATAAGCAGCTTGACGGACTGCGCCCCCAGCTCGGAGGGCTGCAAATCCATACCGGTCAGCGGCGGCATTGTCTGGTGCATCATCGAAAGATCGCCGCATATGACAAACAGGGAGATATCCTCGGGGATGCGCAGGCCCAAATCCTTAATCGCGTTCATGGCGTTGAAGGCTGCTCGGTCGTCGTCCGCAATGATCGCCGTCACCTTCTCGCCGCTTTCCCGGATGACGCGGATCGTCTCGGCATAGCCGTAATGCAAATAATGATCCGATTGGGTGTGCGGCTTGTAATGGTGCATAGAATCCCGCATGACGAGCCGATGCTTTGCCAGCGCTTCCATGAATGCCGTTCTTCTCTCCATGGAGACGGTCGTCCCTTTCGTTGCGTTCAGAAACATGAGATTCTTATGTCCTCTGGCAATCAAATAATCGCAAATGTCATGCACGATCCGAGCGTTATCGTTGTTTACCGTAGGAGCTTCCTTTACCTGCGCATTAAAAATTTTGCCGACCGTGACAAAGGGAATGCCGTTAAAGTGGAGCAAGCGAATCCTTTCATCCTCCTCCGTCGGCCCAAGGACAATCGCTCCGTCAATCGGGTAGCTGGCCAAGGAGGGCGTCTTCACCTCCAGCACCGGAAGCATATCGAGCAGCACTCTGTAGCCGAACCGGGAAGCCTCCAGCACAACTCCGTTAATGAATTGGTTGTGAAAGGCACTGAAGAAAAAATTGCCGTGCGGGATGGTAAGTCCTATCGCCATCGTCTTTTTCGTTACCAGGCTTCTCGCGATGTGATTCGGAACGTAATTCAGCTCTTTGGACGCCTTAAGCACCCTTTCCGTCACTTCCTTGCTTGTCGGCCGCTTCTGGCTGAACACGTTGGAGACGGTTCCTTTGGATACGCCGGCAAGACGCGCCACATCATCGATTTTCGCCATGGCTAGCTGCTGCTCCCTTTAAGCCTGAACCCGCTTCTTCATAGCGAGTTCCTCATTCAAACGATCCGCAAGCTCCACGAGCGCAAGCGGCTGCTCGATCGTATAATCCGGCATCTCCGCGGGATCAAGCGAGGTCTTCGGGTAACGCGAGGTCCAGTTCAAATGCACGCTCGTAATGCCGACCCGGTTCGCTCCCCTGACATCGCGCGACAGGTTGTTGCCAACCATGATGATTCTGCTCCGGTCCTGTTCGCCAAGCTCCATCGCGCCCATCGCCGCCTTGAACATTCGCGGATGCGGTTTCTCGGCCTTCATCTGCTCGGAATAAATCAATACTTCGAAATAATCGTATAGGCCGTTTATCGTTAACAAATTTTTAAACGATTGGGCCAAGCCGTCGGCTACGATCGCCAGCCGGTACCCGCGCTCTGCCAGCGTTCGAACCATCTCATCGGCTCCGGGAATGACTCTACCCTCTATAACCGTGCCGTGCTCGTCGCGCACTTCGGTACCTTCATCGATAATCGTATCCCCGCAATCAAGAAATATGATAAGTTCTTTCGCTTCATTGTTCATCGCTTGTTCCCCGTTCATGCCTTGCCCCCCTTAAAGTCAATTGTTCCGCGTAATGGCAAGCGGCCATATGGTTGTCGCCAATTTCCCGCAATGCGGGCATTTCCTTCACGCATCTCTCGGTCTTGTATGCACAGCGAGGATGAAAGTGGCAGCCGCTTGGCGGGTTCGCCGGATTCGGCACCTCGCCCTCCAGAACGATCCTCTCCTTCTTCAGATCCGGATCCGGCTGCGGCACGGCGGAGAGAAGCGCCTCGGTATACGGATGTCTGGGCTGCTTGAACATGGAGTCGACGCCAGCCATCTCCACCACCTTGCCCAGATGCATGACCGCCACTCGGTCCGAAATGTTCTCGACGATCGAGAGATCGTGAGAGATGAATATATAAGTGATTTTATATTGCTCCTGCAGATCCTTCAACAGATTAATGATTTGCGCTTGGATCGACACGTCCAGCGCGGATACCGCTTCGTCGCATACGATAAGCCTCGGCTGGGTAATTAGCGCCCGGGCAATGGCGATCCGCTGACGCTGTCCGCCGGAGAAGGCATGCGGATAACGTTTAAGGTAGCTGACGTTTAGTCCCGTTTTCTCCGCGATGGCCGACACCTTCCGCTCTACCTCCGATTTAGGCAGCTTGAAGTTGGCGATCAGAGGCTCGGATATAATATCGAAGACGCTCATCCGCGGGCTCAGCGAAGAGTACGGGTCCTGGAAAATCATCTGAATGTCTTTTCTTAACTTTTTCGATTCGGCACCCTTCAGTTTCAGGAAATCAACGGCCTCTCCACCCTCCGTACGGTAGACAACTTCGCCGGAGGTGGCATTCATGCCTCTCACGATGCACCGGCCCAGCGTTGTCTTGCCGCAGCCGGATTCCCCGACGATGCTCAGCGTTTCCCCCTCCAGCAGTTGAAAGGAAACATCCTGCAGTACGCGCACGGATACCGGTTTCGCGAACAACGCCTTCTTGGACTTTACTTTGAAATCCTTATTGAGATTTTTAATTTCCAATATGGGCTTCGCCATCGTTATCCCCTCCCTGCTGTTCCGAATACAGGAAGCACCTGACCATGTGGCTGCCCGAAATTTGCGTTGCGGGCACGGACCGCCTATTGCATACGCCTTCGATACGGTCCTTGCAGCGGTCGTAGAAGCCGCACATTGGCGGCATATTGACCGGAACCGGCACCGAGCCTTCAATCGATTCCAGCCGTTTCGTTTTATTGCCGCCAAGCCTAGGCATCGAGCGCAAAAGCCCTTTCGTATACGGGTGCTTCGGATTGCGGAAAATCTCCTTCATTGGCGCCTGCTCAACGATTTTGCCGAGATACATGACGGCGACTTCGTCGCACATTTCCGCGATAATGCCCAAATCATGCGTCACCAGCAGAATCGCCATGCCGAATTCCTGCTGCAGCCGCTTCATCAGCTCCAGCACCTGGGCCTGGATCGTCACATCGAGCGCTGTCGTCGGCTCGTCGGCGATCAGCAGCTCGGGGTTGCACGACAACGCCATCGAGATCATTGCCCGTTGTCGCATCCCGCCGGAGAACTCATGCGGGTATTGGTCGAACCGCTTCTCCTCATCCGATATGCCGACCTTGCTCAGCATCTCGAGCGCAATCTTCTTCGCTTCCTTCTTGTTCCTTGTCCGGTGGATCAGAATGGCTTCCATGATCTGATTCCCGATCGTGTACATCGGCGAGAAGGCTGTCATCGGCTCTTGGAAGATCATCGCGATCTTGCGCCCGCGAATGGACCGGATTTTCCGGCCGTTGGGGTCCAGAGCGAGCAGGTCCAGCGGCTCCTCCTTCGCCTCGGGCTCCTGCGACGACCGGTACGCGACTCTCCCCGACGTTTCGCATTCCTTCGGGTTGATGCCGATAAGCGCGCGGCTCGTCAAGCTTTTGCCGCAGCCCGATTCGCCTACGAGGCCTAACGTTCTGCCTCGGCGGATTTCGAAATCGACCCCGTCCACGGCGTTCATTACTCCGTTATCCATCCGAATCCGAATCTTCAGATCCTGAACGCGGAGAAGCGGCTGCTGCGGTTGAGCGGTCTCTGCTGTCATAGGTATCCCCTCGCTATAACCTTAATTTTTTGCTTACCGTTTGTACGGATCCGCCGCATCGCGTAAGCCGTCTCCCAAAAAGTTGAACGTTAAGACGGTGAGTATGACCGTGCCGAGCGGAATGATTTTCCATGGATACAAAGCGATATTATCGATTTTCTGAGCTTCCTGCAGCAGCACGCCCCAGCTGGTGGCGGGAGAACGAATGCCTAGGCCGAGGAAGCTCATGGCCGTCTCGGCAAGAATCATGCCGGGAATCGCCAGCGTTGTGGCAACGACCAGGTAGCTGATGAAGCCGGGCAGCAAATGCTTGACGATAATTTTCGAGTCGCTGACACCCGCGATTTTGGCGGCAACGACGTAATCTTCGTTTTTGAGAGATATAAACTTGCCTCGTACAACCCTCGCCAGCCCCGTCCATTCGATGAACGCGAAGATGATAACGATGTAGAAATACATCCGGACGACCGGAATGCGCGGAGGAATCGCAGCGGACAATGCCATCCATAACGGCAGCGTCGGGAAGGAACGGATAATTTCGATAACCCGTTGAATGACGGCGTCCAGCCAGCCTCCGAAATAGCCTGACGCGCCGCCGATGATCAAGCCTAATACGAAGCTGATGCCGACCCCCACCAAAGGAATGCTTAACGATACCTGGCTTCCCAGCAAAATGCGGGAAAATAAGTCCCGTCCAAGCGAGTCCGTGCCGAGCAGAAAGAGGCGGCCTGGCTCCTCGACGCCGATCAAATGCGTGGAAGAAGGAATGAGGCCAAGAAACTTGTACTTCTCCCCCTTGACGAAAATTTGCAGCGGATACTTCTTGTCCGTGTCGGACGTGAACATTTTGCGCATCGTCTCCGGATCACGCCCCGACTTCAGCCCGTAAACGAACGGACGGATATGGAACTTCCCTTCCGCATCGACGAATCGCAGCTTCATGGGCGGCGCGTTCACGTATTTGCTATCGTAGTTTTCCAGCCCGTAAGGGGCTAGAAATTGGGCGAACAACGCACTTGCGTACAGGAGCGCCAGCACGACCAGGCTGACCCGTGCGAGCTTGTGCTTCTTGAACCTTACGTACATGAGGCGCCATTGCGAGCTGTAGTTCAAATCCTTATCAATGGCCGGCTCAGCGGCAGCGGATTGTCGTCTTCCGAATGGTCTCATCATCTACGTTCCCCTGAATTCTGTACGGATTTTTGGGTCCAGCCACGCAAGCAATATATCTGAGATCAATGTTCCGAGCACGGTGAGCAGAGCCATGAACAGCAGCCAGGTCCCTGCCAGATACATGTCCTGCCCCAGCAAGGCATTGAACATGACCGGCCCTTGAATCGGCAAATTAAGGACGATCGCCGTAATCGTAGACCCGGTGAAGATCGACGTAAGCGACCAGCCGAACGTGCTGACGATGGGGTTCAGCGCCGCTCGCGTCGGATACTTGAACAATATTTTCCTCTCCGATAAACCTTTCGCCCTTGCCGTAACGACGTTGGGCTTATTCAGCTCATCCAGCATCTGGCCCCGCATCACGCGAATCAAATCCGCCGTCCCGGACAGCCCGATGACGATGACGGGAATGACCATATGCTTTGCCAGATCGATTGCTTTGTCCATCGACCACGGCGCATTCACGTATTCGGCGGAGAACAGACCGAGCAGCGGGTCGCCGAACCAGGTGTAGGAGAGAAACATTAGAATGACCGCCATCAGAAAATGCGGCGTCGCCATTCCGAGAAAGCTCAGCCCCGAAAAGAAATAATCGCCAATCGAATATTGCTTGACCGCGCAGTAGATGCCGATCGGAATCGCCACAAGATATTGGAAAGCCATTGTGACCAGGGACACGGTCAGCGTCAGGCCCATATATTGCTCAATGACGGCCAGCACAGGCTTGTTATAGTTAAAGGAGAAGCCAAAGTCTCCGTGCAATACGATGTCCTGGACCCAAATGAAGTACTGCTCGTAAACGGGACGGTCGAGTCCCAAATCCGCCCGCATTGCAGCCATGTCTTCCTGCGTGAATCCCTCCCCGGCTACGGACATTTCTGCCGCGTAATTGGAGACGTAATCGCCGGGCGGCAGCTGTATAATGTAGAACACAATGACGGATATGAAAAACACGACCGGGATGGCCAGCAAAATACGCTTCAACGTGTACTGTAGCACCTGTAATCCTCCCCATGACCATTCAGCACAGTGCGAATGTCTTCAGAATAAACACGCCGATGCAAGGGGGAGCTTCCGCTCTCCCCTTGCGGCACGCATGCTAACAAAGGTTACGGCTTCAAATAGAACTGCGCGGGGTGAGCCGCTCCAAGCGAACGGAACTCGTCGGCCCAGATCAGATCTTCGGGAATGTTGCCCATCTTGTTCGATGCCGCGATCAAGGTCGGCGTTGGGCCGGCATAACCGATCACCCATTGGTTTTTCATATGCAGCTTAACGATCTCGTCGCCTAGCCGGTTAATCTCTTCGGTCGTTCCGGCAGCCTTGATCTGATCCCAATACTCGAGAATTTTGGCGACGTCACCCTCCGGCTTTATGCCCTCCTTGCCTCCCGACGAAACATACAAACCGTATAGCCCATACCACGGAGTCAGAACTCGAAGCGGCACCAGCGCATCTGGACGGTATGCGACGTTTACGACCGAAATATTCTCGATGCTCACCGGCACCTGATTCGAATACTTCAGCTCCTGCAGCGTAGCCTGGTCGACAAGCTTAACGTTCGTCTTAATGCCCATATCCTCGTAATATTTCTTGAGGAGCTCCGTGTAATTGGCGCTTTCCTCCGAAGAGTCCATAATGGTGAGAGTTACGTCCGAGCCGTCGGGGAACAGCCGGAAGTTATTCTTGTCGCGCTTGGTTAGTCCAATCTCATCGAGCAGCGCGTTCGCCCGGTCGGGATCGAAGCCCGACCATTGATCCGCCCAACCTTCCTGGTAGCCGACGAGCCCTTCCTGGACGGAAGCCTGAATCGGATCGGCGATGCCGTTCGTCACGATCTCCGTAATCTCGGTACGGTTAACCCCGAGGGAGAGCGCTTCCCTGAATCGGATATCCTGGAATAACTTGCGAAGGTTAGGGTCGTCGATGGTTTGGTTAAGCTGGATGCCGGAGGTCATCCAAGCCGGCTGCTGCCAAGTGATGACGCGGTAGTCGCCCTTCTTCTCGTTTTCCTTCAGCACCGTGAAATCCTGCGCCCCAAACGTGGATAAGTTAAAGTCGCCCGCCAGCGTACCGAGAACCCGTTGGCTTGGATCCTGGATCTTCGTCGCAACGATCCGGTCCATATAAGGCAGCTGATTGCCTTCAGGGTCCGTTTTCCAATAATAAGGGTTACGCTCCATGATGAACTGATCGCCGTTCGGATCGTTCTTGGCCACCCATGGCCGGAGCGTTGGGATTTGCGGATAAAGCCAGTAATAATAACCGGTTTCCTTCAGGAACGCGTTCGTATCCTCGAAGCCCCACTGTTTGGCGATCTCCAGCGCTTTGTCCTCGCCGACAAGCTCGGGCAGGATCGTCTCGTGGAAATGAGCCGGCGCGAAAAACCACTTGTTGTCAATCGCGACCCGTTCGAGAAACTGTACGCTCGGGTACTTGTGAACAACCTTGAACGTATAATCGTCCACCTTCGTAACCGTGGCGAGCGCTTTATCGCCCGTAACCGGATCAACCGAGTAATAGGCATCGTAGATCGCCTTGCCGAAAGTTTCCTTCGTCAGCATGTGCTCCCAATAAAAAAGTACGTCATCCGCCGTAAACGGCTTGCCGTCGGACCATTTCATCCCTTCCCTGAGATGAATGGTGAACTCGGTCGAATCTTCATTGACCTCATAGCTTTTGGCTACGTTCGGCTCGACGCCGCTGCCGTCCTTGTTGAAACGGAAAAGCGCCTCCTCCGTCGGCTGCCCGACGGACCACTTGTCGCCCGGGCCCGTCCAAGCCATGGTCCAATCGCCGCCGTACCGTCCGATTTCGTCGACCACGGGCTCCACCATGACGTCTGCCTGGACCGGCAGCCGTTCCGCCAGCGGGGGGAGAGTGCCGTCTGCTGCGAGCTTGGCGAGCATGGGGGCTTCCTTAGCCGCTGCCGTGCCCGTGCCGCCCCCGCCCTTGTCTTCTTCCTTGTCCGCCGACTTATTCTCGTTGCTTGGCTTCCCGGCCTCGTTTGACGGCGCAGGCGAATTATTGTTATTCGTACACCCTGCAGCGATAATGGAAAAGATGACTAACAGAACGACCAGAAGCTTCCTCTGTATCCTCAACATTGACCCCTCCATTCATGAACTTTGCTAGTTTCGACTGCTCTTTCCTTTGTTCTTGCCTTTAAGCCGATTCTTAGCTGCCGTTAAGACCCGACCGCTCACCTCCGCTGCATGTTAAACCGGTTTAATTTTGTAAATTGTATGCGCTTTATTTGAAAGAATGTCATCTTTTAAGCGGTTTAATATTCCAATCGAAAAAAATATAAAGCGCTTCACTCATATAGTCGCCGCAACGAAAAAAACCTCCCGGAAAAGGGAGGCTTACAGAAACTCATTAATTTCAAAACGTGCTAAGCCGTAGTTCATAAAAATACTGCACAATGGGATGCTTTAACTTTATCCTCTCGCCCATGTTTAAAATCCGCTTTTTCCCAACTCGTCTGTCCACCAATGCCAGAATATTTAATAAGATATCCTTGCTCTCTAAACTTTCCTCTATAGAAAGGGCTAGAAACTTGTTAGCTTCAACCGTAAAGTTTGATTTGCTTAATGCTGACTGTGCTGATAAAAGCTCCTTTGCAAGTTCGGATAGTTTTCTCCCTCTTGCCATTACTTTTAGACGATCCTCCGGAACTAGCCCTTTCGTATCTTTTCTGATCGTTTCCATTTCTTCACTGCTAATAGGAATTTGGATATTTGAATCATTCTTAATTTCCATCTCCGTCTGATACCATCTAATAGATGTAGTCGCATCACTCATATTGAGTACGTTCTTTTTGTCTACCGCAATATAACAAAGTCCTGCTTTGTCGGGTAAATAACGATAGCTGGTTGCGCGGTATTCGAACCTCCCAATTAATGCAGGACAGAGAAAACTCTCCAGTTGTTGCTTCAATTTGCTCCAGGACATGTAATCCTCCTATGTTCTATATGAATAAATGCCTACCAAGGCAGTCATTCTATTATATCCATAATTCAATAACCAACACAGCGGCTTTTTGTCCGGAGTCGGTAAACGGCAAAAAAACCAAACGGAATTTCTGCCGTTTGGCCAACACACTACATAGTTACATACAATTTTTGATTCTGCTATCATGTTATTTAGAAAGGAGAGATAGGATGAACCATATTTACTATGTGGAAAGCGATGCTACGCATGCTGGCAATTTTATATTTGATATTCCCCAAGGCCATCAATGCTGGCTTCTGGTCATTACCAAGACCCCTGCTCAATTCTGGGTCAATGGTGAACTCAAGAAATACCCTCCCCACAGCGCTATCCTCTACCAAGCCCATCAGAAAATATACTATCAGGCCTGCGCCGAGAAATATATAAATAACTGGATACGATTTGAGTCGGATGAGCCGTTCGTCTCAAAAACTTCGCTTCCATTTGGCATTCCATTTGCATTGGATGATCCGGACTATTGCCACAAGCTGTTCGAGCTGCTGGTTATCGAGCATAACTTTAACCGGGATTACAAGAAATCCTCCATTGATTGTCTACTCCATACGTTATTCAACAAGCTGTTGGAGTCCTATTTCCATGATGGCTTTACGACGCAATACTACGATTTATTAAAACTGCGGGCAGCCATTCAGAGCAACCCGGGTGATCACTGGACGGTGCCGAAAATGGCGGATTCCCTCCGGATCAGCCCGGGCTATCTGCAGACTATTTACAAAAAAACCTTTGGTATTTCCTGCATAGAAGATGTTATAAGCAGCCGAATTCGACTAGCCAAAGAATATTTGTTTCATGGCTCTCAAACCATTACCGAAGTTGCTTATCGGTGCGGGTATCAAAATGTGGAACATTTCTGCCGGCAATTCAAACAAGCAACCGGTTATTCGCCACGGAAATTTCAAAGACATACCGACCCTTTAGAAGAGGTTCGGGACACGCCTGTCATGATTTCGAAACTAACCGATTCTCCTTGAAATATTGCTTCACGAGGAATTTCATCATGTCATTAGGCTGTTCCCTGAAAAACTCGGCTTGATCCGCAAACCTCATGCCGTACGGTGCATTCGGCGTATAGGGCTCCCAATGCGGCAAATCCTCTCCCGTGGAATCTTTACCATTCGGATCTCCGTCACGGATAAAGTTCGCCCAGTAATTGCACATTTGGCGGGCTAAGTCGTAATGCTTACCGACGAACGGCCTCCAGCATTTGGCGAGGGTTTCGAAGAAGAACCAAAGATCGACCGAATGGAACGTCCCAGGATTATCCCACCCTGGAATTTCCGCATCGAAATTGTAATAGTAGAGCGGAATATTGGCTCCGGTGTCGGCATTAGCCTGACCTGCAATCCGGATGGCATATTCGATTCCGCTTACCGAAGCTTTTTTCTTGACCTCTTCAAGGCTGCCTGACGAATATCCGCATAGCTCCAGAAATGCATTGGCATGATCACCAAACAACTCGACGGCCATAGCATGGACCTCTTCCAACGTAGCAGCCTCGGGAATGCTGAAAAACTCGGACGACGTATGGCCAAACATGACGGGCACCAGCCAGCGCTTGTTTTGCAGGAAAAGCTCGAACGCGTTGCCTACACTGAACTTATGATCTACGACGGTGCCCCAGAACGCTTGATATTCCACCATCTTGTTCCGTACATACACCGCATCAAGTTTCCGGGCTTCGGCAAGCGAGGAAACACCGAGAAAGTCGAAGAATTGAATACCCTCCTGCTCGGCTTCTTCTAAATCGCGCAGAAACTTTGGTGCGCGTGTACTCGGGTAAAGCTTCGTAAATAATCCGCTCTGAACGATCGCTCTTTGAAAGAGGCCATTGTTTTGTGGTGAAGTGAGCTGGTTCATGACACTGCCGCCGCCGGCAGATTGTCCTCCAATGGTTATGTTGTCCGGATCACCGCCGAAAGCCGCAATATTACGTTTAACCCATCTTGTTGCGGCCTGCTGATCCAGATGACCGAAATTCGCAGGCGCTTCCGGCGCTTCTTCCGTAATTTCAGGATGGCATAGAAATCCGAATGCATTCAACCGATAGTTGATGGTAACAACCACGATACCTCTTCTGGCAATGCGTTCGCCATCAAATTCCATTTCGGAAGGATGACCAACCTGCAGGCCGCCGCCGAAGTACCATACGTACACCGGCAGCTTCTCATCCTCACGGTTAGCCGGCGTCCACACGTTTAGGTAAAGACAATCCTCATCCATGGCAATGTCCGGTTCCACGGCCCATTCCCGCGTATAAATATTGTTATCGTCGAGTTCCTGTCTGACCTGCAGCGGAATCGGCGAATATTCATACGCTTTCAGCACGCCATCCCAATTCTCGGCCGGCTGCGGGGCACGCCAGCGGTTCTCTCCTACGGGAGGAGCGGCAAAAGGAATACCTTTGAAACTTGTAATCCGGGGATCGGCTGCCGGGAGCCCTTGTACCGTCCCGTTTTCCACTTTTACAACTCTAAGCATGCTTCATTACTCCCTTCCTAATAATCAGAGGGATATGTGATACTCATACATACCCCTCAACCTTTATAAAATTCTGTTTTTACTTGCTGGCTGTTGCATCGGCACGCATTTTTACGATTTTTTGAGCTTTCTCCGTATCGGCTGCAACAACATCATTCCAACCGAGTCCTACTACGTCGCTCTTCATCTTTGTCCATAATTGATCGAATTCTGCTTGGCTCTTCGCGAATACCATCTTCCAGGATGTATTCTTAACGTAATCCGAAATCTGGCTGCGTTTGTTTTTAATGTCCGACGAATCACTTCCAAGACTTGTATTGATATTCGGCACGATATCAATCATATTGTTTTTCATGTAATACTCGGTTGCATTTGTTGCGCTATAGGTATTCTGCCAGTCTGTAGTGAGTGCCGTCTTGTTTGCCTCGATGGTTGAGCTCCAATAAGTGCTGTTATAAAATTCCCCTGTATCCGGATCGACGACAAAATCGCTCATAATCATACTGTTAATCTTGCTTTGTCCATCCTGGTAGCCGCCGCCGCCGTACTCATCCGGAACCGGCGTGTTTTTCTGGAAGGCGGTTTGTCCGATTTCGGTAAGCTTGAACTTGCCATCTGCGGTCTTTTCGTAATTGAAGCCTTCAAATCCATTTGTATAATAACGAAGTCCTTCAGGCGAAACCATCCAATCAAGGAATTCCATAATTCTTTCAGGCTCCTTCGCCTTTGAACCAAGGGCGAATACCCTGCCATTCCCGTAATAAGCATCGCTGCTCTGAATGATACGAGTGTCGGCAATCGGAACGGCCACATTGCCATCGCCGTTTTTGCCTCTTTCAATGGAGTTGTAGAAACCTCTCTGCCAGGAGTACCACAAGAGAAGAACCTGCTTATTGGTCAGCTTTTCCGAGACCTTGTTCCAATCCTGCGAGGCAGAGTCGGGATCTACAAGCCCCATCTGATTAGCGGTGAAATAGAATTGCAATATCTTTTTGTACATGCTGTTATCGTCAATGAGCGGAACGATATCACCTTTTGCATTTAATTGAATGGTTGTCGTTCCGTCCGGCTGCTCATAGCCGTACCAGTTGCTGAGCCAGCGTACATTTTCCATGCTTCCGCCATCCCAATCTTTCCACAAGGTAATCGGAACAATTTTTTTGCCGTCTGGCGTGGCAGGATATTTCTTTTGCATTTCCTTTAATACATTTAGAAGGTCTGTCAGATTATTGAGCTTGGGAGCTCCAACTCCCTTGTAATAATCCCAAGGCATTATCGGGCTGGAGTAAGGGATTTCTTCCGAGAATGTTGTTGGAGAAGTATCCGCTTCAAAAGTCGGCATGGCATAAATTTTTCCATCCGGGTTTACCTTATCAAAGGCAGCATTAAACGGCTTGAAATGATTGTCCACATATTTGGACAGGTATTGCGTATTTTTCAACTTGTCCGTGATATCCATAACCAGCCCTGCCGGAATTAATTCTTCCAGCTGGTCATTATCGATAATCAGGAGGTCACCTAAATTTCCGGCTGCGGTTCTTGTCTTGTACAATTGATCGCCGGCAACCTGAGGAGCAAGAATATTCAACGTGATATTGAACTTATCCTTGATGAGCTTTCCATACCACCCTGTCTGCTCTCCCTGATAATTGGCCGCATTGTTATAGACGGTAATGGTAAGCGGCTTGCTGTGATCGATTCCTTTGCCGGACTGGGATGTGCCTGCCTCATTACTAGGCTCTGATGATGTACTTGGCGATTGATTGGAAGCGTTTTGACACCCTGCTAATGCTGTCGACAATAAGAAGATACCCGTAACCGATAACAACGTCCATTTTTTGAATGCTTTATTGCTGTTGCTCATTTACATCCCCCCGAATCATTTCATGTATTATAATGGCTCAAGTTAACCTTTTACTGCACCGATCATAACTCCCTTTACGAAGAACCTTTGGAATATTGGATAAACCAGCAAAATCGGTGCCACAACAATAATGGTGACGGTCATGCGAATAGAAGTCGTGGTCTGCTTGGTCGACAAGCTTGCCATGGCGGTTGAACCGGCATTTTGCAGGTTGACCATGGTAGATAATGAGCTTGCCTGATTAATGTAGTTATAAAGTATGAACTGCAAGCTATAAAGCTTGCTGTCCGTAACCAAAAGCAGCGTATCCTGAAAGGCATTCCACTGATCAACGGCCGAGAATATAGCAACGGTTGCTAGTATAGGCTTGCTGATAGGCAGCATAATTCTGAAAAAGAGAGTCATAATCCCGGCCCCGTCAATACTTGCCGCCTGCTGCAATTCCTTTGGGGTCGATTCTACAAAGGTCTTTACTAGAATGATAAAAAATGGGGCTACGATTGTAGGCAGGATATAAGCCAGAAAGTTATTGGTCAGATGCAGAGATTTCATCGTCAAATACCATGGAATAACTCCGGCATTAAAAAACATCGTAATAACCGTAAACCGGTACCAAAATCTTCTGCCCCACATATCCTCCTGGGTAAACATAAAGCCCAGAAAAGCGGATGCACCCACCGTCAAGGTTGTGCCTATTAAAGTTCTGCCCAGAGATATTACAGCAGCGTCCCATAGTCCCGGTATTTTAAACACATCCAGATAGTTCTGGAAATGAATCTGCTTCGGGAAAAATACAACGTCGCCTCTGGCACTGATATCGTTCGCGCTGATAGTGTTAATGATAATGGAGTAAAAGGGATAAACGCATATAAGAGCAAACAGGGAGAACATCGTATAGATCAAGACAGAAATCATTTTGTCGGTTGCGCTGGTCTGTACTTTCACTTTACTCATACGATGCTCTCTCCTCTCAGCAATTTGGATAATTTGTTCACGGAAAAGAGCAGCACCACGCTAATCAAGCTCTTCAGCATACTGATCGCGACGGAAACGGAATAACTGCCGCCTCCCATTGCCAGGTTGTATACATATAAGTCCAAAACCTGTATCGTATCTTTGTTAAAAGCATTCTGAAACACGAAATATTGCTCCAAGCCATTATTCAAGAAGCTCGCAATTTGCAGCATTAATAAAACAAAGTAAGTCGGGATCATGCTTGGCAATACAACATACCAAATAATCTGCATCCGCGTCGCACCGTCAACATGCGCGGCTTCATAAAGCGAATCATCGATCCCCATAATTGCCGCAATATACAAAATGGCGGACCAGCCTAATGCTTTCCAAGTCGACCACATCCACATCGTAAGCCAAACGTGGTCGGAGTTTTGAAGGAACAATACAGGCGAATCGGTAAATCCAAGCATCTTCAAGAGGCCATTAATGATCCCTTCACTCGAGAACATGGAAAACGCCAATGAATAAACCAATACCCAGCTGATAAAGTTCGGAAGGGTCGTCACCGTCTGTATAAACTTCCGGAATCGGACCGCCTTAATCTCCGTCAGGAATATGGCAAAGATCATCGGAAGCCAGGAGAATAGCAGATTCAAGCCGCTCATGCCAAACGTGTTTTTAATAATCTGAAGAAGCTGATCGATCTTCACCTGGTTTTCGACCAAAGAACGAAACCATTTCAGGCCAACAAAGGGCGACTGGGAAAGAGGGATCGGAGGCATATAGTCGAAGAAGGCATATACCCACCCATACAGAGGGTAGTAGGCAAAGATGCCGAGTAAGATCATAAAGGGCAGTATGTATAGAAATTTGATAAATGAAGTTCTGCTCTTGCTGTAATGAATTCGCACCGTTTTACACCACCTGATTATTGTAAATTATTTTATAATTCTTAATATTCAGAAATTAAAGCTTAAGGCTGAGAATTACCGCTCCCCTCTAGTAAAAATGCTGAAATTGTTTTTCCCTATTAATCCCTTTGGCAGCGCTTTCATTGCTCTTATTGAAGTTAGTATAGAATATCTATTTATTCGAAACAATGACGTATCCTCATTGATTATTGATCTATTCTTAGATGCATTTTTGCAATTCTCCTAAGTTCCTCCCTATCTATTCAAATTCAAATATACGGAATATTCCACTTCCTCACTGCTTATACCGTTCGCAATTGTCCTCCCCTTCAGCAGTTGCTCTTCTATATATTTTTTAGTATGATACCTTTTTCTTAAGACTGATCACAACCTGTTGAATTATAGATCTCTCGGCAAACAAGAAAGGGGCTGTCCCATAAGTCATTAAAATGACGATGGTATGCCCCTCTTAGGTTGGAATCCTCTCACAAAAGCGAACGCTAACGCTTCTCCAGAATCATTTAAATTCTCCGTTTGCCATTAACCTGTCATCGACGTATGCACGAACCAGGCCGCTAACCCCTATTGAGACAGCTCCTTTTATTTATCACAAAAATTATTGCACTTGGCCATCCATATTCAAGATGCGATAAATAATAACGGCCGCTTCGGCTCTAGTTGTCGTACCTTGCGGATTGATCCTGCCGTTCCCGCTTCCCGTTACAATTCCTTTCTTCACTAACGCTGCTAACGATTCGGCTGCATAGTCAGCAATACGATCCTTATCGATGAAACCGCTCAGATCAGCCGCATTACCCTCCAATGGTTCATCGTTCGTCACCTCGAGTACCCGTGCCGCAAGCACCATCATGTCTTGTCTGGAGATTGTAGCATTCGGATGGAATTTATTCTCTCCGGACCCCAGCGCGATGCCGAGCTGCTTGACTATGCCCAATGCTTCGTAGTAATACGCATTGGCCGGCACATCGGCGAAATTGTCTGTTACTTGTGCCTTTAGTCCCATCGCTCTGACCAGCAGCGTTATGAATTCAGCCCTGGTCACGCTGCGGCTTGGCTCAAAAGTCGTACTGGATGTGCCTTTGATGATGCCTTGCCTCGCCAATGCATGAATAGCTTCTTCTGCCCAAGAATAACCGAGCAGATCAGAAAATGCAGGAACAGCTGGAGGTTCCACAGGATCCGCCGGTGGCGTTGTTGTACCTGGTGTTCCTGTATTACCGCCGCCGCTATCCTTCGTTACGGTTATGCTTGCTTCGGCATTTTTCTGTGCTCCCCCGGCTGTAACCGTCAACTTCAGCGTTCCGGAGCCTGCAGTTATTCCCTTAATCGTAACGGCTGCTTGGTTGCCGGCTCCTACGATGCTGATCTCACCGCTTGCTTCCCATTGATAGACAGGGCTTGTTGCATTTGCAGGAGCGAGTGTTGCATTTAGTGTTACTTGACCGTCCACTTTGATCGAAGCTGGAACACCGGTTAGGCTGACCGATTGCAATGGAATAACCGGGGATGTTGGATTCTTTGAAGTAAACTTCCAATAATCGATATTAAATAGATTGCTGTCCCCTTCTCCACTGAATATGAAGAAGATTGGATGAACGCCTTTCACATTCGCCACATCGGTCTTCATAATCTTCCATTGCTGCGCGCCGCCTGTAGGCTGGACATCCAGCGTGCCAATAACGTCGCCGATCGGACTGTCCACTCGGATTTCGATTTTGCCCCCCGTGGCGGAAGCAACATTTGCTTCAAAGGCAGCGGCTCCATCCATGCCAAAATCAGCGTTTGCTACCGCAAGCCAATCTCCCTGGTTTACACTTGTAACATCCAGATTAACCGATTCAACAGGACTGCCTGGTGCCTCAGACTTCTCCGTCGCAATACCTGCGTTCCAGGCAATCGTTTCTGCTTCTGTTCTCAAATAAGGATTCAAATTAGCAAGCTGGGATACGCCTTTCATATCGGCCCCAATGTCTTTGATATGGCCATTCTCATAGAAGTCCACCTTGTTGATATGCGTAGAACGATATCCTTTCCCGTCTCCAATCATCGCTTTACTTACGGTTTGAGCATGGTAGGTAATATACCACTCGTCATTGAATTCAAAGATGGCATGATGGTTATTGCCGCCTACTCCGAAAAAAACACCCGGATTTTTGAGAATGGGTCCTACGTACGTAAAAGGCCCCATCGGATTGTCACTTACCATGTATGCAATTTCCCCTGCAGGAGGAGTTCCTTCCGGATGTGTTCCCGCAAAATTCGAGCAATAGGTATAGTAATATTTGCCGTTAAATTTATGAATGCCGGAATCCTCGAACATGTATGGCGCATCGATCGTCTCTGCCGAGCCAACCGTGCTGATCATATCATCGCCTAGCTTAATGACTCGGGCTGTTTTGGGATGGGAGATTTGCTCTGCTGAAGGATTAGGGTCTCCAGGAATTCCGCCCCCAAAATACAAGTAGCCCGCTCCATCATCATCAACCAATACAGCCGGGTCAAACAACCACACAACACCAGGAACACCGGGCGTATTGCCCGATACAAGCGGCTTGCCAAGCGGATCTGTCCAAGGGCCGATCGGGCTATCTGCCGTAAGCACGCCTATACCGCCTGCTCCGTTCGCGAAATATAGGAAAAACTTATCTACTCCGTTAATCTTCTTATGCGCAGCTGCGGGAGCCCATGAGAAGGTTGCCCAATTTGCAATGCCGTTTGGCCCAGCTACCGGAATCGCACCGTGATCGGTCCAGTTGACCATGTCGGCGGAGGAAATGACGAATACGCGATTGAGATTGCTAAACGAATTGTTCTTTACGTTCCCGCTGCTGTCATACTCGAAATCATCGCTGGACATATAGATGTAGACTCTGCCGTCATATACCATGGCGAAAGGGTCGGCTCCAAGCTTATGGCTCATAAGCGGATTCGAGTAACCGGGAATCTTCGCGAGTGCTTTGGTATCAAATAGCTTCAATCCGATGTTCGATACCGCTTCATGAACGTTATAGGCTATATTTCCGCCTTCAACTTTTATATAATCCGTGTGAATTTGTTCCGTAAGATCCGATGGAACAAATCCTTCCACTTTCAGTTTAATGGTGGCGAACAGATCCGAGGACTCATTCGTGAAGTTCACGTTATTGCCGGATACGCTCAACTGCAGCTGCTTGCCCGAATACGTGAACGCCGGTGTCCCGATTATATTGTCCGTGTTAAACACGACATCCGTAACAGAAAGATGCTCCGGTATGTTGAATGATGCCGCAATGGATGAATATGGACCTTTCGGCAATGCTTCGAGGTGTACCGGAACCTCCAGCTCCATGTTTTGAACGCCAATAACATTGGATACGTCCTCTAGGCTCGCGTTCAGAGTGGAAACTGAACCGTTCTCGCCGGTCAGTTTGTCATCAATACGGAAATAATCAAAATCAACATAACCGCCTGTTAACTTGGTCGCATAATGAAACAAGGCGAAGCGATATCCCATGAAATGATCAAGCTTATAGCTCATTTGCAGCGTATTGCCGATCGCATGCCACTCGTTGCCGTTCAGACTATAATAAAAGTAAGCTTTATCCGTATTATTCTTATAATCGAACTCCGCTTTTAAGTAAACTCTGTTCTGGTTTAGCGGAACACTGGCGATTTCCTCTGACGTTCCCGAGCTTCCATTCACCATAACAATGGATTTCGTATTTCCGTTCATTTTGACCCCTACAAATCCGTAGTCCTTCTGCAGGGCGCCAAGTCCCGCGTAATCCCCGTTTTTCATTTGACCGACATCGATGGCAATGCTGCCCGAGCTCTCCGGACCAAAAGTACGTTGCGTAAGCGTATTACGGGCATCAAGCATTGAAGTACTCTTATGACCCGTTGTCAGTCTAAGATAACCTGGTCGTTTGGAAAGGGACCAAAAGTTGTTATCCGGATTGTGGTTCCATTGCCAGACCAGGGACAAGTTATCGCCGGTATAATCGTTTTCTCCGTTAGCTGCTTTGTCCAATCCTCCGGCCGGCGTCACATCTTCGAGAGATACGTCATCGATATAGAAATCCATCAGATCCTTAACCGGATCTTGTTCCGCCGTCCAGACTGTCTCGATAAAAATAAGCGGTGCATTCAAAGCAGCATCTTCCGGCACGGTGAAGCTTCCTTCAATCGTTCCCCATTTCCCTTTCTCAATCGTGGCTGAACCCAGCACCTTGATCGTTCTCCAATCCCCATCCTGGAAATCAAAGTTGAATGGCTTGACCGCAGGAAGCGTCTCGTCTCCGTTATACTTCACTTTCGCCGAGAACTTGTACACGCCGCCTGGCTTCACCTTCCCGGTAATATCTTGCTGCACTCCCGCACCCGTAGCCGTTCTGCCGCTGACGAACAGGCTGCTGGTACCGCTGCTTGCTTCATCTGTCGTTACCGCCACCGCAGCATTATCGTGATTGGTCCATGGGGCAAGACCGGATTCAAATCCGCCGTTCTTCAGAAGGTTCGAATCCGGTGTCACGTCCACGAAGGAAATATCATCCACATGGAAGTCCATTCGATCCTGGATGGGATCCTGCTCCGGGGTCCATACGGTCTCAAGGAAAATGCGAGGCTCATGAAATGTGGTATCAACCGGAATCGTATACGTACCTTCAATGGTTCCCCATTCTCCTTTCGTAATCATGGCTGAACCAAGTATTTTAATCGTCTGCCAGTCTCCATCCTGGATATCATAATTAAACCGTTTTGCAGCTGGAAGCGTCTCGTCTCCGTCATATCTTACTTTTGCCGAGAATTTATAGGTGCCTCCGGCTTTGAGCTTTCCGGTAAGCATCTGCTGCACACCTGCCCCCGTCGCTTGGCGATTGCTTATGAGCAGGCTTTGGGATCCGCTGTTATAGACATCTCCCGTGACGGTCACAATTGCATCATCATGGGCAGACCATGGTGCTTGTCCGGCTTCGAAATCGCCGTTTACCAGAAGCTCCCGCCCGTCTTCAACCGTCAGCTCGCTAGTCTCTTGTGCTGCTGCCAATGTTGAATTTTGTACCGTGCTCGCCGTGCTTAAGCTTGAATCAGTTGGTCGATGATGGGAGGCTCCGGATTTCTCCGCCCGTGGATAAAATTCATCCGAACTGACGAATAGGCTCTTAGAATGGACACCGCTTACGGGAATCTTTATGTTTTCAGGGATGGCACCATCTACACCAAATACCGGCCAATTATTTTCCCACGTCACCGGAACAAGGAAGGGAACCCGACCAACCGAACCGTGGTCCTGAAACAGCATGCCATACCATTTGCCATCTGCCGTATCAACAATGCCTCCTTGCGCGACTCCTGTCTGCAGGGCAACTCTGCCTTCATACGTGCCGTCAATTGTAGTGGAACGGTGTACGATTTCCGTTCTTGGCGCATTTTTGGGCCATGTAATATTAAATACATAATAATAGCCGTTAATTTTCTGAATATGCGTGCCTTCCGCGGCAAGACCAACGTTTTCCGCGGTGCTTGCAACCAGGCTTGCATTCGGAATCAGCACTTTATTTAGCCCGCCCGGTTTAACAGCGGTCGCATCGGAGTTAAGCTCGATGATCCGAATATCTCCGCCGCCGTAAACCATGTACACACGTCCATCATCATCAAATAATAGAGACATGTCATGGTAGACACCATCCAGCTCCGCATGTGTCCAGGGGCCGTGCTCAATATCCGATGTTTGATAGATATAAGTTTTACCGGTGCTGTATGAAGCAAACGCAATATAATATTTGCCCTCATGATAACGAAGGCTGCTTGCCCAAGAGCCTTTACTGTAATCGTTTTTCCCGTTTCGAAAGGTTTGCTCGTCTTCATCTGCGAGGATGTCATAAACATAGTTCACAATTTCCCAATGGACCAAATCATAAGATTTCATAATAGGAACACCAGGATTCATATGCATCGTCGTGCTTGTCATGTAATAGGCATCACCTACTCGAATGACATCGGGATCTGGAACATCCGCCCATATTAACGGATTCACAAAGGTCGTATCTTCTTGCTGCGCGGCGAATACATGAGGGCGTGGTACAAGGTATAACAGAATTGTAAACGCTAACATAATAACGAATGACTTTCTAACCATTTCTTTGCCTCCTCATTTGTTGTTTATGGCTTTGATCTGAACCTGTGCTCATCTTAAAATAATCATTACTTTTAATCGATGTAATTTTTTATTTGAAAAGTATAGATTTTTTCGCATTTCATTATTATCAACCCCTTATTCAAACCCGAATAAATCATAAACTAAAAAACAATGTACATCTTTTTACAAGACCAGCATTTCTTTACCAATTAATAAAAAACAAATGTAATGATTTCAAAGACCTGTTTTTCCATTTCCTGCGCTGTAAGCACTAACTATTAATTTCACCGAAATTCTACATCCTACTATAGAAGAGAAACAACCTGCTCAAGAATGGACAATATACCTTAGTCATTGTAGGTACTGTAATGAAAACAAGACAATCCGTATCCGTGATCACAGTGAATTCAACTTTGCTCGAGGCATGCCCGCCGTTTTATACGACACTGTCCTACCCGGTCGAAAACCCCTCACCTCATCGCAGCAGCCAAGTGTTGTACACCATGTTCTGCAGCCGATTCGAACTTGAGACGCGCTGGAAACTTCAAGGATTCTTAAATCTATAATTCGCGAATGATTTTCTCCGAAATTCGTTGTATTTGCCTCGCCTCTCCACTGATTTATGATGAACATCAAGAGAAGGGAGGGACATCAGATTAATAATCGCTATTCAAGAAAGCGCATTCAGATAAGCATTACATGCCATAATGTATTCCATTATTTCGAACAAGTTTGAAAGCGTTTACTCGTATCTTGCGCCTTTGAAATATTTGGCGGAAACATTCTATTTTAAGGGGTGGATGATGTGGCAGTTTCGTGGAAAAAATGGTCTTCCAGCTTTCTCAGTTTGGTTCTATTCGTAGGTTTATTATTATCGATGGAGTTAAATCCGGTCTCGGCTTCTTCTGCCGATTTGCCTGTTACTTCGTTGGTCGTCAGCTACAAGGATGCCGTTCTTAATGGCTACGGAGTACAAAAACTAACAGATCCTCAAGACAATGATACGATTTATGATGGGGATGGCTATATCTCTTTCTTTTTTAACGAAGACCCCAGCTCCAGCCAGCCTGTTGGAACAGCCACATTTAAACTAAATACGGCGGAAGCAGGTCTCTTTAAGCTAACTCTTGGCTACTACATTCCGGAGGGCTATGGCTCCAAGGATACCGGCATCGAAGTCAATGGGAGCGGTGTCGGCAGCATCACTCTGGATGCCCCGCCCGCGGGAAAAGTTACAAACGAGAAGATGGTAAGCAAAATCATGCTGAACGCCGGTGCAAACGAAATTACCTTTAACCGGGGCTGGGGTTATTACGGAATCGAATACGTGAAGATTGAATCTGCTCTCCCGCCCGTTGCAAGCGACAAAATGGAAGCCGAAGACGGAGTAATGACCGGTGACGTAATCATCGATACGGCTGGCACGGGTTATTCCGGGACGGGTTATGCATCCTTCAAAAGCTCAGGATCGTTAACGTTAACCTATAACGCAGCCACTAGCGGACTTTACGATCTTGCAATCGGTTACAGCTCTCCCAATGGGGATAAAAAAACCCAGTTAGCGATCAACGGCCAGACAAGCGAAATATCCCTTCCGGCATCTGCGAATTACACCGAGGTATCCGGTGGTAAAGCCCTGCTCAATGCCGGAAGCAATACGATTCAGTTTAATCCCGGCTGGGGCTGGTATAATATCGATTATATCAAGGTCTCGGCAACGGGTGCCCGGGAGCAGCATAACGTCGAGAACAAGCTGGTCAACCCTAATGCGACCGTGGAGACCAAGGCACTGATGAGTTACCTGGTTGAACATTACGGCAAAACTATTATTTCCGGTCAACAAACCCTGGAGGATGCGCAGTGGATTAAAGAGCAAACCGGTAAATATCCGGCCATCTTCTCTACGGACATGATGGACTACTCCCCTTCCCGTGTTGAACATGGTACCGCTTCTACAGAGGTAGACAAGGCGATTCAATGGGGTAAAGAAGGCGGAATTGTCGCCTTCGTATGGCACTGGAATGCCCCTAAAGGGCTGTACGATATTCCGGGCAAAGAATGGTGGAGCGGTTTTTATACGGACGCTACATCGTTTAACGTTCAATATGCGCTTGAACATCCCGAGTCGGAAGATTATCAGCTGCTTCTGAGAGACATTGATGCGATTGCCGTACAGTTGAAGCGTCTTCAAGATGCGCACATCCCCGTACTTTGGAGGCCGCTGCACGAGGCTGAAGGAGGATGGTTCTGGTGGGGCGCAAAAGGACCTGAACCGACAAAACAGCTATATCGACTTATGTATGACCGGCTTACCAGTTATCATCACCTGAACAACCTGATCTGGGTGTGGAACTCCGAAAGCCCGGATTGGTACCCAGGGGATGATGTCGTCGATATCGTAAGCGTGGATATCTACAACCAGGCAGGCAATTACGGACCAAACATTGCCAAATACGACAGCTTAGTAAATCTCGTGCAGGATAAAAAGCTGGTCGCTTTGCCCGAAAACGGTCCCATACCCGATCCAGAGCAGCTGCAAGCTTATTCAGCACATTGGCTCTACTTCAATACTTGGACAGGAGACTTCATTCGCAACGGACAGTATAACTCTATTGACCATATTCAAAAAGTGTTTAACAGCGATTACGTTATTACGCGGGATGAACTCCCCCGTAACTTATACACTTCCTTTAAATTCGAAGCAGAGAAAGGCACCCTAACAGGACTCCATGTGTCTGCTGAAAACAGCGGGTATTCAGGTGACGGTTACGTAACGGGATTCGATAACGAAGGCGACAACTTGGTTGTGCCTTTAAACGTGCCCGTCAGTGGAACGTATCAATTGTCTTTACGTTACAAAGCCCAAGGCGATAAGACCAATCCCGTGCTGCTGAATGGAGGAAAGCTGGCGGACTATGTTTTTAGCAACAGCCAATCATGGACGGATGGCGTAGTTGGCGAGTACGAGCTGGAAGCCGGAAGCCACACGTTAACCGTCGGCAAGAGTTGGGGATGGATCGACGTGGATTACGCAGAATTGAACTACATTGCGCCTGTCCCGCTAAAAGCAACCATCTCGTACAGTCAAACCGTTCCAACGAATAAGGATGTAATAGCCACGCTCGCCACAAACAAACCCGTCACCATTGAGAACAACGGAGGATCCAATCAATATACATTTCATAAGAATGGCGAATTTATCTTCACCTTTGTGGATGAGGATGGCAACTCCGGCACGGCAACAGCAACTGTCTCCAACATAGACAAGACCGCTCCATCTTTGACCGTTTCAGCCAGCACTACCGTGCTCACAATACCAAATCACGCATTGGTCCCTATCGAGTTGAAATTAAACGCTGAGGATACCGGATCCAGAGTGGCCGGAATAAAGCTAATATCTGTAACAAGCAATGAATCGGATAATGGATTAGGAGATGGAGATAAGCCAGACGATATCCAGAACGCGAATATAGGGACAGCTGATACTTCTATCCAGCTCAGGGCCGAGCGTTCGGGCAAGGGATCGGGAAGAGTCTACACAATGATCTATGAAGCGTCCGATTATGCCGGCAACCGGACAAAAGCTGCTGTAAACGTGAATGTACCACACAGCGCAAAGAAATAATGACAGCTGCACATGAAGAAATTCGGCCGTCTCCGGTAATTCGGAGACGGCCTGTTTAGTACTCAAACTGGATTAATACAATGCGGGTAATTTATCGAGTGTAATTGCATATTCATGATGGTACGCCTGCAGTAATTCCTCCTTGGAAGTCCACTCTGCGGTCGATCCGAAATCATTTGACCAGGTCATGTACCAAACCCACGGGATTCTAGTTATCGAGAGTTGATTTATGCCTGGCAGCACGCCAATCTCTCCTAATGCAGCTAACTTCGGTTCTGCGGTTATGCGAATAAGCTCCTCATATTCGGGCTTCAGATCCGTATGCGTATGTTTCGGCGGGTACAGGTCTCTTGATATCACATCAGTCACGTCATCACCCACATATCCTTCCGCCAAAGGTGAGTTCCAGACCCAGATCAGATTATTCAGAGCATGAACGCGTGTATATCGGTCATGCATAATGCGGTACAACTGCTTAGCGACCTCCGGGCCTTTGTGACCCCACCAGAACCATTCCCCCTCGGCTTCATGGAAGGGTCTCCACAGAATCGGAATTCTCTTCTCGCAGAAAGGTTTCAAGATATCCGCCATATGATCCATATCGGAAATCAACGCCTTATACTCCTCCGTTCCTTCTATTACAGCCTTGGAGGCGTCAAATGTTGTATTACTCGAATAGAATCCCTTATCCCAGCTACCAAAAGGAGAGAACCAATGCCAGGTGAAGGTGATCAAGCCTTTTCGTTCTGCCCATTCCCAAGCCCGGTCAAGCGTGCTTCGGTTCTCATCAATCTCAAGCAGGCACTCTGCACTGCTGTTTTCATAATTAATATTCGGCGAATAACTTAACAGCTCAAAGCCACAAAGCGCTGGAAGCTTTCCCGTAACCTTTTCGATGTACTGGAGTTCCTTTTGCAAATTGGTTTGCGTGTGTTGACCGGTAATAATAGCTTTGCCAGCTATCCCCCTTAAGTACTCTAGTACTGCTTTTACTTCGTTGATAGCACTCGGATTGCAAGGTGTCATTGCAGAGATCGGTTTTTCCACGGGTCACTTCCTCGTTAGGTATAAGTTCGGCATTAAAATAAATCAGAACGGATTACAGTGCATAAAAAAAGGGCCGTTCCCCCTCCGCCGGGATGGAGAACGGCCATAACTTCTCATTCAAAATAAATTACTTGGAAGACCACAGCTTGATCCGGTTTTGGATGTGCTTGGTATAAGACTCTTCCATTTCTTTAACGCCTGCCTTCTCGAGCTCCGCCATATAGGCATCCCAAATCTTGTCGAAGTCTTCCGGCTTGGACATGACCGCTTCCGGAATACGCTTCCACGTAATATCCTTCATCTTGGCCCCCAGGATAATAGCCGGGTCGTCATTTGGAAGGGACATCGTGTATGCCGCTCCGTATGCTCTCGGTTGGAATTCTTCTTCTTTCGGGAATAAGTCTTTCCAATGCTCAGCATTATAGGCCTTCAGGGCTTCCTTTTCCGGCTCGCTATAATTGGCTGTCAGCAACTCCGGGTAATTGCGGGTAAAATAATTTCCGGTTGAATCCTTGATGCCATCGCCGTAATGTACCATCAGGTTCCAGTAAAGTCCAATACCCGATTTCTTTTGGAAAGCAGCGCCGTCTTTGTTCATCTGTTCCTGCACTTCCGGTATAATTGTGCGTTTTCCGTTTTCTAAGGTATAATGCTCTCCTTCAATTCCCCAGTTACTAAGGATTTGTCCCTCTTCCGATGCTAGAAAATCGAGAAACTTAATAGCTCGTACAGGATCCTTGGTTTTGCTGGAGATCGAGATCCCATACCCTCCATCAAAGCCGGCTGGCCAGAAGCTTGTATCCTTGTATTCCTTGCTCATCGTAACCGGATAATGACCGTAGGTTTGATCGAATTTGCCCGCTGTCTTCAAAGCGTTTTGTCCGTCGCCATAGTCCCATTCCGGATCGGCTAGGCCAAGAACCCGGCCCGAGGCTACTTTCGCCTTGAACTGATCCGTCTTCTGCACGAAGCTTTCCGGATCGAGCAAGCCGATGTCGTTCATGTGATTCAGCCAACGGAAGTATTTTTTTTCCTCCGGACGGCGGAAATGATAAGTCGCTTGGTACGTTTTCTGATCGATGTAGTATTCGCCGTCATCCGGTCCACCGGTCGTCTGGAACCCCGAGTTGGTTACCTGGTACATATGCCAATCATCGGCGTTCAGAGAGAAACCGATATTTTTGTTGCCGTTTTCATCTGTCGGATGCTTGGTAATATAATCTTGAATCACTTTCTCGAAATCTTTTACCGTACGAATTTCCGGATAACCTGCTTCCTTGACGACGCGATGCTGGAGTTCAAATCCTCCATCGGCTTTGAATTTCTTCTCCTCAACGGAAGACCAGGTTGGTATAGCGTAGATGGCTTGATCGTCCAGGCTGTATTTTGTTCGAACCAGTTTATCGCCTAACATCTTTTTGATGTTTGGTGCATACTTGTCGATCAATTCCGTCAGGTCTAGAATAGCTCCAGCCTCGACAAGTTTGCCAACATCCGCCTTTGCAGCGATCAAATCAGGATAATCTCCCGTTGCTGCGATCAGAGAAATCTTCTGTACCGGATCACCAACGGCAAATTCGGCATCCAATTTTACGCCGGTCTTTTCCGTAATAATCTTGCCGACTTCATCCTGCATGTTATTCCAGTTCGTGCTGGAGTCTTCCGAAAAATAAGTAAGCGTGACGGGTTCCTTCCCAGACGCAGAATTTCCTTCTGCTTGGGTTCCTTCTGCCGCGGACGATCCATCATTTCCACTGCTGCACCCAGCAAGCGTTGCCATTAAGGACAGCGCCAAAATGGATGATACGACCATCTTTTTCTTTTTTGCTTCCATGAAACGAAGCCTCCCCTTATGAATAAAAATGTAATTTGTATGATACAGGCAATGCCTGGACACACCGATGGAATTAACTTTTTACGGCACCTAATGTCATTCCCTTAACGAAATACCTTTGCAGAAAAGGATAAACAACAAGAATTGGAACCGTAACGATAATCGTAATGGCCATTTTTACGGATTCCGGCGAAACTTGCGACAAGCGCTGGGCCATATTGGCAGCATCTTGTGAATTGGTCGCGCTTGTGGTCGTGCTTTGCAAAATTTTCATTAATTCATATTGAAGGGTTGTTAACGACTCGTTGGAACCGTTAAATAGATAAGTATCGAACCAAGAATTCCATTGCCCAACTGCCAGGAAGAGCGCTACGGTTGCTAACGCCGGTTTGCAGAGAGGAAGAATAACTCGCCAATAAATGGTGAAGTCGTTGGCGCCGTCTAACTTAGCCGATTCTTGGAGAGCAAAAGGCAGCCCGTCAATGAAAGACCTTATGACAAAGACATTAAACGCACTTACGAGACCCGGCAAAATGTAGACAGCAAACGTATTAATTAAATGCAGATCTTTAATCAGGATAAAACCCGGTATCAAGCCACCTGAAACATACATCGTAATTGCAAGAAAGGCGGATATGAATCTCCTTGCTTTAAAATCACCTCGCGATAGCGTAAAAGCCAGCATTGAGCCGCTGATCAAGCCAGCTACGGTTCCAATGACAGTCCGCAGAACGGAAATTTTGAATCCTGTGATTAGACCTCCAAAGGTGAATATCAATTCATAATTTCGCAGCGTGAATTCCCTCGGCCAAATCGTGATCCCCCCTCTGATGGTATCTACCGAATCGTTAAAGGAGATAGCCAGCACGTTTAAGAAGGGATAGATTGTTAGAACGGTTACCGAAGCCATGAAAACATAAACAAATACTTCTAATAGTAAATCCTGCGCAGACTTTGCCTTAAGCCCCATGCCATCCTTCCTCCTTACATAATGCTCTCGCTCGTAAAACGCTTAAATATTCCGTTAGCAACAAACAACAGGATCAGGCTGATCACGGAGTTGAAGATATTAATCGCTGTTCCGAAGGAATAGCGTCCCATCCCCAAGCCATAATTAAGCGCATACAAATCAAGCACTTCAGAGTAATCGATGACCAGATGATTCCCGAGCAGAAATTGTTTCTCGAATCCAGTGCCAAGCAGGTGACCAATGGACATAATCAACAGGACGATAATTGTCGGTCGGATACCCGGCAGCGTAATATGCCACATCTGCTGAATCCGGCTTGCGCCGTCCACTCGTGCAGCTTCATACAGCTCGGGACCGATCCCGGCGATGGCAGCAAGATAAATAATGGCGCTCCATCCCGTTTCCTTCCATATATCCGCACTCGTTACAATTCCCCAAAATAAATTCCCTTTTGCCATAAATTGAATGGGCTCTTCGATAATGTGCAAGCCCATGAGCAGGTCGTTCACGACGCCGCCGTCTGTCGAAAGCATTTTCGTGACAATGCCCGCAGCCACTACCCATGAAACAAAATGCGGCAGATAGGAGACGGTTTGAACGAAGCGCTTCATAAACTGAACACGGACCTCATTGAGCAGCAGGGCGAAAACGACCGGTACAATAAATCCGGCGATCATGCCCATCAGGCTCATAGCCAGCGTGTTCCTTAGCACTTGGTAGAAATGCTCGTCCCCGAACAAGACGCGGAAATGCTCCAGCCCTACCCATTTCTGTTCAAAAAAGCCGACTCCCGGCCGATATTTCTGGAAGGCCATTGTCCATCCCCATAGAGGCAGATATTGAAAGACAAAAACCCAGAGTACGAATGGAATAGACATGTAGTATAGATACTGCTGATTTTTAAAGACCTTCCAAGCAATCTTTGGCGACTTTTTGAATGCGTTTTCTGCATTAAGCGTATGTGTTTTCATCGCTTCTCCCCTCTCTGTACTCCATCTTAAATCAGAGTGGGGACGAGGCCCATACAACGGATTTCGGAGAAAATCATCCACAAATTATAGATTCTTATAATCCGAAGGGGAGCGGCCTTCATACTTTTTGAATTTGCCGTGAAAGTAGTTGACGTTCGCATAACCAACGCGTTCAGCCACTTCGTAGACCTTCATGCCCTGGCTTAGAAACTCTTTAGCTTTTTGAATGCGGACCTTGTCCAGATAAGTGTTAAAATACTCCCCCGTCTTGTTCTTGAACAGCTGTCCCAAATAAGCGGTACTGTAGTTCAACAGACCGGCTAATGTATCCAGCCTCAGATTGTCAGCATAATGCCTATTCATAAAGTCGATCATTTTCTTAAATTCCTGCTCCTTGCCCCCATGTTCCGTATCCTCCGCAAACGCAAGCAGGAAACGGTTTATATTCTCCACAAGATCATGAATATTTTCATGCTGGAATATCCCGTTCAAGAAACGGGATAACGCCTCCGTTTCTTTTGATTCCATACGGGTTCCGGCAGTCAGCTTATGGACTACCGCATTGGACAGAAAAAAGAACGATTCCTTGACCGTTTTCTCCCCTTGCCCCTGCATGAGAAATAGGCTTGCGGCTTCATTCAACAAGGGAAGAATCATGGTCTGGTTGCCTATATCCAAACTGTAATAAAGTTTGAAAATCAATTCCTCCAATCGTTCTGCGTTATCTGCGGTCATCCCCAATGACTCCGGTAATGGGAGAAGAGCGGGAGAGTTCGGTCCAAGAAGCCGGTCCTTCTCGCTGAAAAAGGCTTGCTTCAAAGCTTCCCGGGCTTTTAAATAAGAGCTGCATATTTCTTCGGGTACAGACACTCCCCCTCCCGATGCAGCGACGAACCGAAGACCGCCCGATGCGTTTCTGATCTCGTTATATAAATCCTCGCGCCGTTGTTTCCCGCGGATAGGCTCATGAAGAAGAATGACCGTATAAGGAGGAAGGATAGTTACAACCCCTTTATTCCGCCCCTCAATAATCGGCTTAAGCCCAGCCGAAAGCTGATTTAGCGCAGTAAATTGCTCCTCATCGGAAATACGCGGGGAGACGACGACGACTTCATACCCGCTCCACAGCAGACCCGCTTCCTTTGTCTTGTTTATCCGCTTATCAGGATCTTCGATGTTTTCATGAGAGAGCAGCAAGCTATGCAGGTGTGCTTCTCTGTTTACCCCCCCTGTCTGACTTAGCTCCGCCTGATGGCGCTCTTTTTCAATCTGCTCGCGTACCCGCTGTAAACTTGCCGACATTTCGCGGATGTCCACCGGTTTAACCAGATAGCCGGCAACACCGTATTTGATAGCTTGTTTTGCATACTCGAAATCGGCATATCCGCTGAGAATAATAAAATGCAAATGACGGCCGGCGGCTGTCAGGTGCTGAATCATTTGCAGCCCATCCATAATGGGCATTCGGATATCGACAATGACGACATCGGGATTTACCTCCTCGATAACGCTTAATGCCTCTTTGCCATTCGTTGCAGCAGCCATAACCGTAAAGCCGAGGCTTTCCCATGGGATCAATGTTTGAAGGCCATTCCTGAGCTTCGGTTCATCGTCTACGATAACGACCTTTATCATTTAAGTTCACCTCCGGGAATAAAAAACGTGATACAAGCGCCGTTCCCGGGTTCGCTCTCAATACTTAAGGCACTGGATGGCCCGTACAGCAAGACGAGCCGATCGTTTACATTACGCAGTCCGATTCGTTGTCCCTCCTGATCATGCACGGATGCAGTCAGCTCCTCCCGTACTTTAACCAGCCGATCAGCCGTGAAGCCCGCTCCGTTGTCAATTACCTTAACTTGTACTCCCCCTGGAATTCTCTTCACTTCTAGGTCAATGACAGCTCCTTCTGCATCGTAATCCAAACCATGAACAATAGCATTTTCTATCAAAGGCTGAATAATCAACGGCGGTACCGGCATATCCTCCAGTTCCGGGTCAATGGTCAAGCGGTAATTCAAACGGTCCTCATACCGGAACTTCTGAATATCAAGATAACAACGCACCCGCTCAAGTTCTTCTCGCAGCGAAATTCTGCGGTTATCAGCCTCGAGACTGCTGCGCAGCAGCTTGCTCAGCATCCATACGGCCTCGGCAATATCATCCTGCTTGCGAATATGGGCTTCCATCCGGATCGACTCCAGAGAATTGAACAGAAAATGCGGATTAATCTGGCTCGCAAGCATCTTGAACCTGATCTCGTTTTGTCTTTGCTCAATAAGGTTTTTCTGATCGACTGTTTCTTTGACCTCCTGAATCAATTGCTTGACGTTTCTGACGAGCGCATTAAATTGCTTGGACAGCAGCCCAACTTCGTCTTTTCCGTCAATATGAATAAACGTCTCCAAAGAACCCGATCCCGCTTTCGATATATGCTTGCTTAACCGTAATAGCCTTCTGGACAATAGCGAAGCGGAAGCATAAATAAGCAAGACCGCAAAGAGCAGGCTGGCCGTCATCACGACTACACCTAAGCGAATCACTTGATTGGCATCACGGGTGATTTCGGAGACAGAAAAAATGGAAATGATACGAAGTCCATTCCAACTGTTTTCCGGGTTCAGATTTGCGATTACTACTTTGGACGCTTTACCGTTAACCAACGTTTTGTAACTTCCTTCCTGACTGGAAAGTATAGTCTCATCGGCATGGATCTCAGAAAGATTTTTCCCGAACAAATCAGCCTTATTGGACGCGACGATCCGATTCCGGTTGTCCACGATCAGGGTTGGGAAAGATTCTTGATCGAGAATTGAACTTAACTGCTGCTTGTCTACATTAATGACCAGAACTCCTTTTGGCTCCAGCGTGTCCAATGAAAATGCGCGAATCAGACTGAGATACTCGGCGCCTTTTCGTTCATCGGTGATTAAATTCCAGCCGGCGAGTCCTTTCTCCGAAATGGCTTCCTGGTACCAAAATTGATTGGCTATCGTCTCATCCGGCTGGATAAATTCCCAATTGTTAAGCGCTCCTGGATTCGCGACATAAACACGGATGCCGGATATTTCTTTGTACAGCTGAAGATAGTCGCGAATATCCGTATATTCCTGATATGTCTTAATGACTTCGACGTAACTGTCATACTTTTGGCCGGCCACCTTTTTCATCCGGTTATCATTGGTTAGCCGATACGAGATGTCGAGCGGTACTCTAATCAGCTCTTCCGTACGCTTCTGGACGCGCTCAACATTGGCGGATACTTGCATAGAGGTGTCTTTAATGACGATTTCCTTAAGCTTCCCTGTCAGAAATATGCCGCATAGCAATAAGGGAAGAACGGCTACCGAAATGAACGTAATTGCCAGCTTCTTCTTCATTTTCATGTCATTCATTACTCGGATAAAAAACATGTTGTACCCTCCTAAGCGCTTTCATTTATCCGTTGCGCGCAAAATGCCCCTTTTCAATAAAAAAGGGGCATTAATCAATTGCATAGTTCTCTTAATGGAGCTAGCCTTACCCTTCCTTAACTGCTTTAAGTCTGAACCATCCGCTTTCATAGTCTTTCTGCCGATAAGCAAGATGCAGTCCCAACTGCATGAGCCTGTCTCCCCCATAGCTAGACTTTTCTCCACGGTCACCTGACCACACTTCGTATTCAAGTTCCGGATTCAGCCCATCAAGCCGCAAGGTTCTTCGCATGGCGTTCGGCACGGCCATCACTTGGAAATAGTATACGACGGCTTCCTCTTTGTCTTCGGATACAAACATCCAAGCCGATTCGTTCCCTTCAAACGGACTCTTCAGGCGATACAAGTCGCCCTTTTGAACTAATCCGCGAATTTGCTTGTAGGATATGACTTGGTTTTTGACCATCTCTTTTTCTTCATCGCTGAATTTGGTTAGATCAAGCTCATATCCGAAGTTTCCGGACATGGCGACGTTCCCTCGAAAATCAAGTGGCGTTATCCGTCCGACTTGATGATTAGGAACGGCTGATACATGCGCTCCAATTGCGCTTACTGGGTAAACAAGGCTGGTACCGAATTGTATTTTCAACCGTTCTACAGCATCCGTATTATCGCTTGTCCAAGTTTGGGGCATGTAGTAGAGCATTCCGGGATCGAAGCGGCCTCCTCCGCTTGAGCAGCTCTCAAACAGAATATTCGGATATGCCGCGGTGATTCGTTCCAACAGCTCGTACAATCCCAGCACATAGCGATGGGCCGTCTCCGATTGACGTTCAGGCGGCAGCACTGCGGAACCGATTTCCGTCAGGGCGCGGTTCATGTCCCATTTCACATAAGAGACAGGCACGCTGGAGAAGATTGCTGAAAGGGAGTCGTAAATGTAATCTCGAACTTCCTTGCGAGTATAATCCAGCACAAGCTGCCATCTTGCTTCGCTGCGCCTGCGCCCAGGAACATGAAGACACCAGTCCGGATGCTTTCTGTAAAGTTCGCTGTCAGGCGAGATCATTTCCGGCTCGAACCAAAGCCCAAATTGAAGACCCAGCTTATTAATGCGTTTTGCCACATCCGCAAGTCCTTCCGGCAGCTTACGGCGATCCTCATACCAGTCTCCAAGAGATGAATTATCGGAATCCCGCTTGCCGAACCAGCCGTCATCCAAAACGAACAGCTCTATGCCTAGCTTTGCTCCCTCATCTGCTATTGCTACCAACTTATCGGCATTAAAATTAAAATAAGTCGCCTCCCAGTTGTTGACTAGAACCGGCCGTTCTTCATCCCGGTATTTCCCTCGGCATAGCCTTGTCCGGTATAAACGATGATAAGTACGCGACATCTCTCCCAATCCTTGCTTGGAGTAAACCATAACGGCTTCCGGCGTTTGGAAACTCTCATATGGATTTAGCAGCCATGAAAAATCAAAGGAGTTTATTCCCATGCTCATTCGCGTAGAACCGAATGAATCCACTTCCGCTACCGCTTCAAATCCGCCGCTGTATATCAGGCTGAAGCCGTAAGCTTCACCATGGTGCTCCGTCGTTTCCGGAGTGACTAACGCGGAAAAGGGGTTCAATTGGTGGCTGCTCATGCCTCTCTTGCTGTCGATTCGGGTCTCACCTTGATGAAGCGCTCTGCGGGTCATATTGCCTTCCCGAGCCCAGGCTCCGGAAAGATAGATGATGTCCAAGTCTCCTTTGCCACCGAAATCTACACTTGCGCTTAGAGCACGGAGAAGCCGAAGCTTCTTGCCCCCTTCATTGCTCAACCGAGCAGAACGGACGATGACATTCCGACCGGCAAAGACCGTATAGATAAGGACGACTTTTAGACCCGAATAGTCATCCTTCAGCTCCAGCTCCAATGTCTCTGCTTCGGCTTCATTCTCTGCATAAACAGCAGGAAGTCCAGCTAATAAAGGCTTCCCCTTAATTAGCTTGTACCCCGCGTACTTTAATTCCGTAATTCGAGTTCCATCCTCAAGCTCTACTTGATAAGCCGGGTTGCGAAAGTCTCCGCTCCCGTATTGAGGATATTCTTGGAATAAGCGATCCAATCCGGCCGTCTCGGGAGTGTGAATGAATAAATTCGCCATGGGTTCCCGGTGCTTCAGCTTGTCTCCCCAATATACGTGAATCGGATAACCGTCCACCATTTGAATAAGATAACTCATGCCGGCAGACTGCAGGTGAAACAACCCCGTATTTTCTTGAACAATGATGCCCATAAATTCTTCTCCTCTCGCTATCCAATCAAAGTAATTTCCACAAAATAGATATGTCTTTAAGCTTGGTTTAGATAAATAAACGACTCGTCAACTATACAGGAATAATATATCAATACGTAATAATTAGTACATAGCATGATGCTCACTAATTATGTTATAATACTAGATATTTTAGATTAAGGGAGTTTTAACGTGATTGAGTATTTGCCACGAAGCAAGCAGCATACTGAATTGTATTTAACTCAATTTGGCGTCGAGGAATGTATACCGAGTCATTTTTTTGGGCCGGCTATAAGAAGTCACTTTCTGCTCCATTATATTTTGGGCGGAGAAGGGATTTTCGAAGTTGACGGAAAAAGATACCGGCTTCAGAAAGGTCAGGGCTTTCTAATCTATCCCGATGTCATTACATATTATCAAGCCGATTCCGTGAACCCTTGGTCCTATTGCTGGTTTGGTTTTGAAGGGACGCTGGCGGAGTTGCTCCTCAAGCAAGCAGGATTAACCAGGGAATCCCCAATCCTCACCTATGATAAAGACGATAAAATCTATAACTATCTGAAGTTAATGGCCGAAACCAATGGAAATGGAAATCATAAAGCGAGAGAAACAAGAATGACAGGGTTGCTTTACTTGTTGTTGTCGGTGCTTGCGGAATACGGCCCGGTAACGCCAACGGAGCAAAGGGAAAGCCGCGCGGAAATATACGTTGAAAAGGTGAAGGAATTCGTCGAAACCAACTTTGCTCAGAAAATTACCATTGAGGACATTGCACGCATTGTCGGACTCAATCGAAGCTATCTTTGTTCGTTATTCAAACAACAAATGAATACTAGCATCCAGGAATACTTAATTCGTATGAGGATTCATAAAGCATGCGAAATGATGCAGAACGTTGAGCTGTCGATAGGTGATATCTCCCGCTCCGTCGGCTACAATGACCCTTTGCTCTTCTCCAAAATGTTTAAAAGGGTAAAGGGAACTTCCCCTAAGCATTACCGGACGGAAAACGTAGAATGAAAATGTTTTCATTTTAACATGCATCCATCGACACTTCTGTTTAACAACGATGAAGGGCTGTCCCTCAAGGTATTCAGCCCTGTGAGACAGCCCTTCGCCAAGATAAAAGCCGCTGATCTTATAAAGTTAGAATATCTACTCCCAGAGCTGGCAGCGTCGTCTTCTGCTCCAATCTCTCGCTCGTCAACAAGCTGCGATAGGGAACGTCAAGAGTAACCTCTCGTTGCTCATTCGTCAAATTGATCAGGAACAGGAAGCTCTCCTCACCCTTCGTTCGAATCGACAGCTCGACACCTTCCGGCAGCTGGAGCTTGGGCGCCAAATCCTTTTCCTTCAATATGCCTTCGAATAGCTGATAGAAATACGATGGCTCCGGCCAAGTGCCGACGTAATACACTTCACCTTCACCAAGCTTATTGACAGTAACCGCCGGCACACCCTCGTAAAAGTCGTTATCATACCAAGCAATCGGTTCTGCTCCTCGCAGTTCCAACAGATCGCACCATTGCTTCGCAGCGAATGTCTGGCCCTCCCCGTTCCGAATCCGATGCTCGCTGTTGCCGATTGCATCATATTCACTAACGACAACACCCGCCGCTTCCGCCAGCAGCCCCGGCAGAGGCAGCATCTCACATACATTCCTCATGTTCTTTGCGCCTGTCCGATTGGTGAGGACGACCGTGCCGCCACCGGCCGCGAATCGCTCAAGCCGCTGTGCTACTTCTTCACTTAACAAAAAGAGGGAAGGGACAATGACCAGCTTATAGCCATCGAGCTCCTCCGTCCAGTTGATAACGTCCGTACCGACGCCCATTTTCAGAAATGCATTGTGCATAGAGGACAAGTTGTCCATATAGTGCATCCCTCCCTCCGCTTGCGCCTGAAGGGTAAGCGCCGTATGCTGATCATGCGAATGCAGAATCGCAACTTGGGTAACGATTGTCGAGCCGGCCAGCAGTTCCCCTAGCCTGTTCACCTCGCGAGTAAGCTCCGCGAACTCCCTGAACCTGCGGCCAGGAACATTGCTATGGTCGATAAGCCCATGCCAGAACTGTTCAGCTCCGACGGCAGCACTCCGCCAGCGGAAATGGACGACCATATCGGCGCCGCGGGCGATTGTCTGCCAGGAACGAGCTCGGATCAGTCCAGGATATGGGGTGCGCTGAATCGGCATCCAGGCGCCTTGCGCTCCGCTCAGCTGCTCCATTACCCAGAAATTGCGGCGCTTGATGCCGCGAACCAAGTCCAGTGACAGTGCTCCGTTCCTCGGAAACCGATCACCATAATCGCGATACAGCTCATTTGGATAATAATCGACAGAGGCGAAGTCCAGCTCTTTGTAGAGATCATAATAGTCCAGGCTATTCGGGTATTGCCACATGTTATGCGTCACGAATTGGCCTGGACAGTTGCTGCGTAGAATTTCAAGCTGCCATCCCAGCAGATAACCTACGCTGTCCGAGCAGAACCGCTTGTACTCCAGAAGATAGGAAGGATTCATCGGCTTGCTGGTACCAAGCGGCGTCGTTACCTCCGCCCAGCTGCTGTACTCCCCGCTCCAGACAACCGTGCCCCACTCCCGGTTCAACTCTTCCAGACTGGAATAACGCTTCTGCAGCCAAGCGACAAATGCACGATTGCACGTATCGCAATGGCATTCCTGGTAATGCATCTCGTTATCGATTTGCCAGCCGATGACGGCGGGATGCTTCGCATAACGCTGAGACATCGCTTCCATAAATTTGGAGCCCAGCATTCTCAAGGAGTAGCTGTTGTTGCAACGATGTCCACGCACGCCCGGCCGGATTATTTGACGTTGTTCATCCATTGGCAGCACATCCGGATAACGGGTTGTCATCCAGTTCGGCGGGGTATTGGTAGGTGTGCATAACACGATCTCCATGCCCCGCGCAGCGAATACTTCTATAGCCTCATCCAACCATTCAAACCGATAATCACCCTCGGTCGGTTCCATTCGGCTCCAGGCGAACTCCGCCATCCGTACAACAGCAACACCCGTCTCTTGCATAAGCGCTGCATCCTTCTCCCATAGCTCGGGAGTCCATTGCTCTGGATAATAATCAATTCCGATCCTGATCGTCATCCTGTAATCTCCTTTACTCATCAATATATTGCGATTATATGCTATATTAATTGGAGTGAATATCTTAAATAATTAATACGATATAACAATATTAAGATATCAGGAGAGTTGGCCGCATGCCTCATCCCAAACGCGTTTTCCCGGTACTTTCCGCCCGAGACAAGCTGCTCCCTTTTTATTTGCTTGGCATTGGTCTGCATCATGAACAGGAGCATATACGCCGAGACCTAGGCATTCAGGATTATCAGTGGATTCAATGCCGCAGTGGCGAGGGCAAGCTCAAGCTAGGCGAAACGGAGCATATCGTCAAACAAGGCATGGGCATGCTGCTGTTCCCCGGCCAGAAGCACGAATACTATGCTTTATCGAAAAGCTGGGAAGTCGACTGGATCATCTTCGATGGCAGCGGATCAGCGAGCTTGTTTGAAACAGTCGGCATTGTAGACACATGCGTATTTGCGCTCGCATCGCCCGAATACCTTCTCTCCCGAATGCGGGAGCTGCTGCAAGCTGCCCATACGCCGCAAGAGCAAACGTTAAACAATTACGCCTGCTCCGCTATCCTCTATACCTTATTGACCGAGATTATTCAACGCGTCTCTGTCGAGGGCAGCGATACCGTCGGACAGCAGTATGAGCGGTTAAAGCCGGTCCTGGATTATATTGACCAGCATTATGCCGAAGAGATTACTTTGCAGACGCTCGCCGAACTGATGTGCGTCACACCGGAATACTTCTGCCATTTGTTCAAGAAGACGACAGGCATTCGTCCCATCAGCTATGTCAATCAGGTAAGGATCAACAAGAGCAAGGAACTGCTGATCGACAATGTGCAGCACGGGATGCAGGATATTGCTCATCAAGTCGGCTTCGAATCTGCCAGCTATTATGGAGCAATCTTCAAGAAGCTGGAACGGCTTACCCCCGGCGCCTTCCGCCGCAGCTATCAGAAGTCGTAACCTATGTGCTGTCCAATTGCGTTCGGGGAGTAAACGTGTATCTAGTTAACCTGAAAGCAATATCAATGGACATAAAAATCGCGTTATCCCAATGGGATAACGCGATTTTTCAGGATGTACGAACTTCTTGACCAAGCAACTCAATATGAAACTCTCCATACGTAACTATAAGAGTACCGTTTTTGTTGCAACTTCCTCTTGAAACGTCTGGTCATGCTCAACCAAAACCATTGTTGGATTAAAGCTTTTAATAAGCTCTTCAATTTGCATTCGTGAATAAACATCTATAAAGTTTAGCGGCTCATCCCAAATATATAAATGAGCTTTTTCACATAAACTTTTAGCTATTAGCAATTTTTTCTTTTGTCCACCAGAATAGTGGGATATATCTTTTTCAAACTGGATACGGTCAAAATCCATCTTTCGTAGAATGGATTTAAATATCGGTTCATCAATCTGATTCTCTTCAATAAAGTCAGATAATTTCCCCTTTAAATGAGAGGTATCCTGCTGTACATAAGAAACGACAAGGCCGGAACTAACGTTCAAAGTACCTGTGTGCTGGAGCGGCTTCCCTAGAATTAGTTTTAGAATACTACTTTTTCCGCTGCCATTCCTTCCATCAAGCACTACTCGGTCTCCCGTTTCAACCTTAAAACTTATTGGCTTATTCACTAATTCACCATCATACCTAACAGACACGTCCGTTAACTGAATTAGTTCTTTGCATTTGCATTCTAAAGGCTCTAATTGTAAAGACTCCGTTTTTTCCACGTTTTTTAACAGCAATGACTTTTCTTCAATAGCTTTATTTTGCCTTGATTCCAGGTTCTTTGCGCGTTTCATCATTTTTGCAGCTTTATGTCCTACAAACCCCTTGTCCAATTTAGAACCAGAGTTTGTTGTACCATTTTTGGAAGCTTCCACTTGATTAGACCAATTAGATGAACGTTTTGAAGATTGTTGCAGTCTTCCAATGTCTTTCTGTAAACGCTCATTCGTTTTTTCCTCATGCTCCTGCTGTCTATCAAAATTCAGCTTCCAAGAAGAATAATTACCGCTTTGAACCTCTATATTGGCTCTGTTTATGGATAAGATATGATCAACGCAGCCATCCAAAAAGTTTCTATCGTGTGAAATTAATATGAAACCTTTTTTCCTTTTCAAATAGTTAGAAACCATCTTTCGTGCATGGATGTCCAAATGATTAGTCGGCTCGTCAATTAATAAAAATTGCCCTTCGTTCAAGAAAAGCGCAGCCAGCAAAACCTTCGTTTGTTCCCCATTCGATAACGTTTCGAAAGGTCTGTACATCACTTCAGCATCAACATCTAAATAAGATATCTCCCGAAGAAACTCCCAATCCTCTGCTTGTGGACATATTTCTTCCAATATTTCATAGGTGAGTCTGCTTTTATCCGTGACCGGATATGGAAAATAATTGAATTCTACCGAAGAGACAATATTACCGCTGTATTCGTATTTCCCTAATAGCAGATTGAGAAAAGTCGTCTTGCCTCGACCGTTGCGGCCAATAAAACCAAGCTTCCAATCCGTATCTATTTGAAAGCTGACATTTTCAAAAATAGGATCAAAGCTGCTGGGATATGAAAATGTCAGGTTTTGTACATGAATCATTGACATCGTAAGTCCTCCTTTTTATAAACGCATTACTTCTTTATAAAAAGTCGGCACATATCCATCTATTCTCTTTTACTCCGTATAAGTTGAATGGATACTAACCGACTTATACGGAGTAAATCATGTGTAACAACCGTGTCTGTACTCATGTTGCCCCTCCTTTAAAAAAAAGCACTAAATTATATTCAAATTCATAGCACTATCGCATAAAAAATAAAGAGCTACAAGAAAGTTACCTTTCTTGTAGCTCAAATAAACGAATACAGAATCCAACCCATTTAAAATGGGTTAGATAATATTATTTGAGTGAAAAGAATAAGTAACTTTCTTGCTTAACAAAAAATAAAACAAATCAGATTATGTTTTATCATTTGTAAAATAGCAAGAAATATTACATTATCCTTATCATCTCCCCTTGATTATTAAACACAATACTAGCATACCAAGTTTCATATTTCAACTTGGTAACATACAGGCGTATCTTATATTTATTTGTCAGTTCACCACAGGTTAGCTACTTTAAAACACCATCCTGCTTCTCCGAATCTTTAGGTATAGTAATGCTCACTCTCGTCCAAAACCCTGGCTCGCTGGCAATGGTAATTCCGTATTGGCTTCCGTATTGTACCTTTATCCGCTCATGGACATTGCGGAGACCGTAACCTCTGGACTGCTTTGTCAGCAGCATCTCGGCCATGCCAGGTTGGATTCCCGGGCCGTTATCCTCAATCGTGAATACAAGAGTTTTATTGTCTTCCCCCAGCTTTCCGCTTATCCGCAGAGCCCCTCTTCCGGTTCGCTTCTGGTCGATCCCGTGCTCGATGGCATTTTCCACGATAGGCTGCAAAATGAGCTTAATGATTTGCTGTTCGACGATCTCCTCATCAATGTCGTAGGTGACGTCGAAATTGTAATCATGCATAATTAATTGCATCTCGAGGTAGGATTTCGTGTTTAAGAATTCGTCTTTGACGAGGATATGGTCCTTCCCCTGATTCAGCGTCGTGCGATAAAACGTGGACAAGAAACCTGCCACCCGGCTTATTTCATCGGCCCCTGCGTCAATGGCCTTCCAATTAATAACCGACAACGAATTATAAAGGAAATGCGGATTAATCTGGGCCTGCAACGCTCTTAATTCGGCCTCTCTTTGGGTAATCTTGTTCTGGTATCCTTCCTCTATTAACAGGTTGATGCTCGCGAGCATCTTGCCGAAGCGGGATTCCAGCTCCCCGATCTCGTCGCTTGCATGAACTTTCAAGTTGATCGTAAGCGTGCCTTCCTCAACCAGTCTCATCTTATGGTTCAGGCGCTGAATCCTTCTTACAAATCCGCGGGTGAATAGGCCTATGATGAGCAATAGTACAGCAACGCTTATGCCCTCGATAATCAAGGTTGCCCGAATGATTTTCCATGGACTGACCGTCAATGTCTCGACGGGCACAAGCAAAGACAACGTCCAGTTGGATTCTCTTAGCTGGCGCTGCAGCCATATATATCCGGGTATGCCCCCTTCCTGATGCTGCATCTCCGCAAGCTTGCCCGCAGCGAATCCTGTACCCGAATCCTGCTCCGTCGTGTATACAACTTTTCCTTGGGGATCGGTAATTACCGCTATCGCCTGCTTAATGTCGGAGAGATCCAAAGAGCCAGGCAGAAAGCTCGGAACCAGTTCTACATAAACAAGGTTTTTTTTCTCGTAATTAACATCCCCGAATATTCGCCTTACTCCGAAAACCTTGCCATCGCGGGCATACCAATGCGTATCTATGGTCTGCATGGCCTCTTTATACCATTCTTCATGCTCCAGGGAAGCAATCGGCATAATTGAATTCATGCGTTGGGTCAAGTTGTTTTCCGTGAATATGACAATCCGTTCAATGTCCTTGTTCAAGGACGTGGTGGTATTGATAAGTGGATCTACAGTTTCCTTCAAATCCATGTACATTTCGTAGTAACTGTTGTATTCCTTATTGAAAATCTGAGAGAAATTCGGGTTATAACTGATTAATTCGATGGCCGAGTTAAATCTCTGGAGTTTGTAGCTCAGGTTATCGTCGATTTTTCTTAAATTATCTTGCAATACAATATGAGCCTGCTCCAGCTGCAGCTTTTTGGACTGCTGATAAGAATAGATCCCTAGAATTGTAAGCGGGATTAGTATCACGGCCATATAAGAAAAAAACAGTTTGTGCCTTAGTTTCATGGAGTTGAACCAATTCGCAAGCAACGGCATTTCCGCCCTTCCCCTTTGTGCATGATCCTGCTTCGCAGATTCGGAATGCACGCTGCTTAACGGCTTCGCCAATCCGACCATCATACTTTCCACTCGAAGCGCCGATTTCCTCTATTCTTTTACCGCGCCAAGCACGATGCCGCTCACGAAGTACTTTTGCAGGAACGGATAAATGAGCAAAATCGGTATCATGGACACCATAACTTTGGCGGAATTAAGCAACTGGCTTGACATATTCGTCAACCGCCTTATTTCTTCTGGGTCCGTCGTATTCATAATTGAGCTGACACTGATGATAAGCTGCTGAATATAGGTTTGAAGCGGCCAGTGCTCCTTGTGATTAATGAGAATCATGCCGTCAAAGAAGGCGTTCCAATGCCCGACGATCGAGAATAGCGTTACGGTGGCCAAGGCAGGCAAGGAAATCGGAACAAAGATGACGAGCAGCATTCTCCATGGACCTGCTCCGTCCATGCTTGCCGCTTCCTCCAGCTCCTTCGGAATGCCCCGGAAAAAATTCATGAGCAAAATCACATTAAAAATGGGAACGGCGGTAGGAAGCACGAGCGCCCATATCGTATTCAGCAGACCAAGCGAAGAAATGGTCATATACCAAGGAATCAACCCGCCGCTAAACAACATGCAGAATATGATAAACCACATGTAGATATTTCGGCCGGGGAACATCTTGGCGGACCTGGATAATGGATACGCCATTAGTACCGTAATGATAAAGTTGATTGCCCCGCCGAGCAGCACCCTTTGAACCGAAACGCCAAAGGATAGGAAGAAGCTGCGGTCTCTAAGGATCGACTCGTATGCGCTAAGATTAAAATCAACCGGCCAGAAATAGACTTGCCCCGACATTGCCGGTATTTTGCCGCTAAAGGAAATGGCCAGCGTATTTATGATCGGTGCGATAGACAAAAAAGCGATAACGCTCAAAATGAGATAGATCGTCAGATCAGCATACCGGTTCGTTCCACGAATCATTTCAATCGTCCCCCGTCAGAAGATGCGGTAATTGGCGAAGCGGGCAGCAAGCACGTAAGAGACAGCGATCAGGAGAAAGCTGACAATAGATTTCAGCAAGCCAACTGCCGTGGCCAAGCCATATTGGATTTCCTGTAATCCTGCCCGATACACGTAAGTATCGATAATATCGCCCGTCTGATAGACGATGGGATTATACAGGTTCAGGATTTGTTCAAAGCCGGCGTTCAGCACGTTCCCGAGACTCAAGGTCGCAAGCAGGATGACCGTTGGCAGCAAGCTAGGTATCGTAATATATAGCAATCGTTGAAAACGGCTGGCTCCGTCAATGGCAGCCGCTTCATATAAATTCGTGTTGATAGAGGTAAGCGCGGCAACGTAAATAATCGTGTTGAAACCAAACTCCTTCCACACGTCGCTGGCAACCAGCACGCCTCTAAACCAACTATTGCTCTGCAAAAACATAATCGGTTCTCCGCCGAAAAGATGTACCGCTTGGTTAACGACGCCATCCAGGCTGAGTAAATTGATCATAATGCCGGAAAGAATAACCCAGGACATGAAATGCGGCAAATAGACGATCGTCTGAACAATCCGTTTGAACTTCATATTTATAACTTCATGAAGAAGCAAAGCAAAGGTGAACGGAACGGCCATGCCGAATACAATCTTCAACGAAGCAATTATAATCGTGTTCACAAAAACAACGCGGCTGTCCGGCAAGGCAAACATATATTCAAAGTTCTCCCAGCCTACCCACTCCGAACGAAAAATGCCAAGCGTCGGCTGAAAATCCTGAAACGCAATTACAATGCCGAACATCGGAATGACACTGAACACGAAAAGCAGTGCAATGCCCGGCATCAACATGATGTGGTAATTACGGATAAAAGCGCGATTTCTCATTACATCTCCACCCATGCGAAAATTTGATTTCATTAATAGGGGGCCACCTCATCTTCCTGGCAGCCCCTGAATAACAACTCGATAAATGGCCTACTTACTTCTGTTTGACTATTTCCGCGATTTCTTCAGCGACCTTATCCCCGCCGATGGATTTCCACGTTGAGACGAATTTGTCGAACTCATCCAATGGTGAAGCTCCTGTAATGATTCTCAAGAATGTTTCATTTTCAAGCTTATCCAGGTTTGCGCCTCTCTTAAGCATCGTTTCGGTATTGCCGTAGAAAACAGGTTCGATACGTTTCAATTCCTTGGCGCCTGTTACAGCGGCAGCAGTATAGAATGCCAGCGAATCCGCATAGGCCGCCATATCCTGCTTCGGATTATCCTGATTCTTCAGAAGCGATTCGACTCGAGGCAGGATGCGAGCAGGTAAATCATTCTTGTTCTTGTCCTGAAGGACTTTGTCATAGATCGGAATGTCTCTGGCAAGCGAATCCTGGAAATCAAGCTGCAGGTTGAGCGGGTAATTGAGCCAACCTACGCCTTGCCCTTTATAAAGCTCCTGGGTCGCGGGATCAATCAAGCGAATGCCTTCATATTCCACGTTCAGCATCTTAAGGACAGCCTCTGGATTCTTCGCGTTTTTATTGACCACAAGGAACGAACCGGAAGGAACGGACGGAACGACGTTGCGCTCCCCTGCGTCATCGAGCGGCACGGCTAACGGTACCCAGTCGGCTTTTTCATTGGCCTTAACCGCATCGGACATCGCCCAGCCGGCGAACCAAGGCGCAAACAGGATGCCCGCGCGTCCGCTCGATACCAACCCCGCGTTATCTTCCCATTTCCGCGTCAGGAATTCCTTATCAATTAGGCCGCTGGCATACATTTCGCGCAATACGCCAAGAGCTTCCTTGGTCTCCGGCGTAGTAGAGCCGTAGAAGATATTGCCCGCTTCATCCTTAAACCAGCTTTTAGGATAGGAATGATAGGCGTTAAATAGGGGATCAAAGGTGAAGAAACCTCCGTCTCCGACGATCCCCGGATCACCCAGAAGACCGGTAGTATCCTTCACGCCATTGCCGTCAGGATCCTTCTCGACGAAGGCTTTGACGATGCCTTTAACATCATCCACGGTCTTTGGAAGCTCAAGCTGAAGTTTGTCCAGCCAATCCTTGCGAATCCAGATCAATTGAAAATTCCCGTCGATATTCGTGTTCGGAAGCGCATACAGCTTTCCGTCGATTTTGCCGGTGTTCAGCACACGGTCTCCGGTATAGGAGTTATAGTACTCTTTAATTAACGGGGAAGCGTAGTTCTCATAGATGTCGGTTAGATCCGCCAGCATATTAGCCTTGGCCAACTGATGGAACTGCTGCTCGTCGACGATCATGACGTCAGGTATGCTGTTGCTGGCAATCGCTAACGTAACTTTCTGATTGTAAGCCTTCAGGTCTTCAACCGAGAATTCATACTGGACGTCAACGTTGAGACGCTCCTCCACGTATCTAAGATACTCGTTGTCCTCCAGCGTGTCTCCGGCAGGCAAGTTGTTACCGGACACCCCTTGCCGTCCCAGCGTAATCTTGACGGTGTCCTGATACTTGGTGAACGGTCCGTCTGTAACGGACGCGTTGCCGGATTCGGCGGACGGCTGCGAATTATCCGGTTCCGTCGCCGTATTTGACGATGGACCGTTATTCCCGCCGCTGCAAGCGCTCATGCCGAGGAGTGCCGTCATGCTAAGCAAGATGAGCCATTTTTTTCTGTTCATGCCCCAACCTCCAATGATTTAACTTGTAACGTGTCCATCATACCAGCCTTATGCAAACGCCTTCTATCTCACATATTTATGATTTGAGCCATTTTTTTACGGAGTTCTTTCTCTGAATTTCGCCGGGGTTACGCCGTAATGCTGACGAAAGGACTGGATAAAATAGTTCGAATTGCGATAACCAAGTTTTTGGCAAATGTCTACAATTTTCATATTCGTATCTCTGAGCAGCATCACGGCCTTGTCCATGCGTACTTGCGTAATATACCGAATCAAACTTTGACCTGTCTCCTTCTTGAAGAGGTAGCTTAAATAACTGGGCGTAAGATAGACCTGTTCGGCAATTCCTTCAAGGGAGAGATCCTGATCGTATTGTTCCTCGATCATCTGCTTGATCTGCTCAATGATCTTATTGGCGGATTCCTCTTTGTGCTTGGTGCCCGAGCTGGAATCAACAAGGTCGAAGACGCCAAACATCAGATCCTTCAGCTCGTGCAAGGAAGACGTTCGGGAGATCTTGTCCAAGTAATCATTAATGACCGCCAGACTTTTCTTCTGCTCTTTAACCAGCACTCGGTTCATAATCTCCGAGCATAAAAATTTCGTGTACAGCGAAGAAAAATGACCCGTTGTTTTCAAATAGGAAAACAGCAGCTCGACCCCGTACTTGGCACCTCGCAAGTCACTGAAATTTAGACATTGGTAAATTTTTTCCGAAATCGTCTGTAATTCCGCCTCGTCAAAGGACGATTCGGAGAAATGTTCTTCGGCGAACAAAATCGCTTGTTCATTTATGAAAAACTTGAACTCCAGCAAACGCTCAATCCCGCAGTAAACCTGATGAACGCCATCCCATCCTTCGGCAGCGGCGCCGACAATAATGCCCACTTGCTGCCCGTAACGCTCCAAGGTGCTTGCGGAGACCGTTTCGGCCAAGGATCGGAGTATCTCCCTTGACAACGGAGCGGAATGGCGGACAAATAGAATGCTTTGATTAGCATTCACGTTCAAATAGTCGAAGGGGAGATTGAGACGTTCATGGAGCATGGAGAAAAAATCGTCATTATACATATCGAAAAACAACCGGGGGCACTCCACGAGCAAAAGATGGATGAACTCCGGTACCGCTTCGTCTATTGCAGGAGCTGCGAGGGGCTTATTCGGTCTGATTCCGTTTATAGCATCCAGCAGCATTTTTTCTCTCTCGTAAGCCATGCCCAGGCGGTACCCTTCCAGCAGCTGAAGCTCCCGCTTTCTTTCGGCCTCCTTCTCCAGGCAAGCGTCCGTTGCCCGCTGAATCGCCGTTAGAAATTCCGGCACCTGTATCGGCTTTAACAGGTAATTCGAAACATTGGCGCGCATAGCTCTTCTTGCGTATTCAAATTCATTAAATGCGCTATAGATAATAAGCTCTATATCCGGATGTTCCTCCCGGATTTTTTCGGACAATTCCAGACCGTCCATAAATGGCATCTTGATATCCGTAATGACAATATCGATCGGCTCGCTTTGCACGATGCGAAGAGCAGCCTCGCCGTTCTCCGCCACCAGGGGATCCAGCTCCAGCTTTAATTTTCGAATCAAATTGCGAATGCCTTCCCGTTCTATTCTCTCGTCGTCAACAATCAGAATGCGATGCATACGAGACTCCTTCCTGCGCGCACAAGCACAAAAAGGGCTTCTCTGCTACGAGATACCGCCCTTCTTATGCTTGCTGAACTATTTACTTCTAAAAGCTACCGTACCCGCGTTTACAAAGTGGTTGGCGCGCACGGCTTCGTCAACGGCATGGAACGGTTTGCCCCACTGAAGCGTATAGCGGAATTCGTAGAACCCCCCAAGCGTCGCCTTGAAGTTTGTCTCCCAATAGTTGGTCAGAGCCCAAGCGTACAAAGATTTGCTTTCCCGAGGCTCCTGGCCCTGAACTCTTCTCTCGCCGAATTCCAACGGCCCGGTCTGCATGAGCGGTGTGTCCGGCGTGGCTAGAGCCAGTCCGCCAGACGGCGAAACAATCGCCAGCCCTTCCTGAATGCAATAGAAATCTGTCAACGTACCCGGAATTTGATCAATTCCCGGCCGGATAGCAGCCCCTGCCTTGTCGAACCACAGTTCCCCGTTCTCCTCCCGTAAGAAAGGCAAAGAAATGTAAACATTCTCGGGTTCCCAGACACTCATTTTGTGCATTCGGACGGACACGTCTACTCTTGGCTGGCCTTTATAAACCTTCAGGAAGAGCGAGTAGTGACTCATTCCTTCCACTTGGTAAGCAAGTTCCACGATGGCATACAGAGCTCCGTTTGTTATTTCTTTGACTCCGGTAAGATGGCCAAAGAAGCGCTCGACGTTCATCCCTTTGCGGTTTCGGCCCATAACTCTTCTGACGGTCATCTGATCGCCGTGCTCGCCCTTGGTCACTTCATAGACTGGCGTAAAGGCTCCGCAGGCCTGATCGGCATCAATCAGTTCCTTCCCCGTACTCTTGTCTACCCACGAGACAATTCCCGCCCCGCGCTGCCAAGAAATTCGCACCTCGGCGGATTCAATGCTATTTTCCGTTATGGAGATTTGGTCAGGCGCTTGGGCTTGCGGAATCAGATCGCGAATGTCATGGATGCGGTCGGCGCCTGCCAAGCGCGTGCTGCTGGTGGTGCGTCCCGCGGCAGGAGCCGTAGCGTTGCGGATAACGTATCGCTTCTCTTCCCGCGCGCCTAACTTGGCCATAACGGCAATTTGATAACCTCTGCTTACTTTTTCCTGCTGGTGGGGCACAATCTCCCCGCTCTGTTCATCGATGACTTCCATGCCGTTCCGGAAATAATCGGCCTCCCACTGCTCTTCCAAGTAGAAGAAGGCCAGATCCTCAACGGGGTAGTTAAACGAATTCACTACTTTATAAGTAAATTCCCGGTTCGGCCTTAGCAGCACGTCCCCTTGATCCTGAAGCACTCTGTCCAGCGATCGGTATACCAGGCGGCTTGCATTCGCGGCATAGGCTTCTTTGCGGACCCCCAATTCCTGCACCATCTGATGCCACGGCTCGGAGATGGAGGAATGATACCCCCAGGTATGCTCGGCGTACATGATTAATTGCTGCTCGGCTTCTTTCATCTCATTAACCCGAACACTCTCTCCATTTGGATCAAGCCGCTTAACGACGGACATCATTCGCTGGGCGTTGCGGAATATTTGCGTATGCATCGCCGTTGAAGCCACGCCGTCGGACCACCAATCCGGCCAGTCTCCCTTGTACACCGGTATCTCCGCATCTTGCTGCTTGACCAGATCGAAATAGCGGTTCAGCGTGGTCATTTCAATCTCTACATGGTCTCCATGCTTCGCATTCCATTCGTGAATGAAGCTCATAATACGGCCGTTCGGAGCTGCGTTGTCCCGCAGGAGCCCCATGACGTTAACCAATATAAAATCGTATGGATAGTCTTCCTTCTCCAATTGCTCAAGATAACGCGTTATTCTCGTCTCGGCGATCTTCCAATGATCTTCGGCGATGCCCCAAACCGGCGTTTCGTCCCGAACGGAGTAGGATAACGTTCCGTCGGGATTAATCCCCAGATCATTGCCCATCATATAATGCTCTCCGCTCCAAACGAGAATTCGCTTGCCGCTTGGCGCCTCCCAATAGAACGGGAATTGCTTGCGCCCAATGGCGAACATGCCATGATGGGTATGGATGCAGCTCAGCAGGTGCTCAATGCCGGCATCGACCAAGGCTTGCGCATATCCCCAGCTGTACCCGTTGATGTCCGCGGTCATCGCCGATCTGACGTTAAGACCGTATGGCGCGGCAAACTTTCCGGCTCTTGCGAGCATCTCCGTAAGCAATTCGTATTGGATAAGTTCCGTCATGTTCAAATAAGTGCCCGACAGCTCGATGTCTCCTCTGCTCAAGGCGTCGACAAATCGTTGTTTTTCTTCATCCGTAGCGTTCTCGAGAAACTTCTCGACGGCCCAGAATGTCTCGCACGTCCACTTGAAGCCTTTCCATTCCGGACGCTGCTCCGTATGCGATGCCTCGCAGATCGCTACAGCCTGTCTAATGAAATCCACATGATATTGCTCGATTTTTTCCTGTCTTTCCGTATAACCGATGTCCGTGTGAGAGTGATGAATCACATAAATTTTCCACTTTTTCTTTGCGGTTTGCATTTGCTGTCTCTCCCCTAATCAAGTGTTCTCTCCCTGCTTGCGATCAGTATAGCGCCAGGCCAAATAAAGCGGTAGACTACATTTTTGCGATTCATATCAGTTTTTTTCGTTCTCGTCCGACAGCCTCAATAACCCGTGTACGCCATGTAGCGTGCTGGACAGCGTATCGCGGCTGACGCGAACTTCGGCCCCCAGACCGGACTTTGCCGCAGCCTCCCGGAAAGCGGGCACGAACAGATGCGCGCTCCTCGAGATCTGGCCGCCGAGAACGATGCGATCTGGCTTAAAGCGGAGCAGCGAAGGGATTAAGATATCGGCCATCCGCAATCCGAATTGCTCGAAAAGCTGCAACGCCTCCTTGTCGCCGGCATCCGCCAGGTATGCCAGTCCCCGAACGTCTAAATGCGCGGCATCCAGACCCTGCTTTGAAGCCAGCTGCAACACGCCTCTGCGGGAGACATAGTCGTCTGCGATGCCATCCCGGTAAGGGACGGTATATAACCAGCCTTCGGCTGGCACATCATGACGGTGTTTCACTAATCGTCCGCGCTCTAGAAAGCAAGATCCCAGTCCCGTGCCGATCGTCAAGCAGACGGCTCGATCGGCACCTTCCGCCGCACCGCCCGGGCTGGTCTCGCCAAGACCAAACAGAGCCGCGTCGTTCTCGAAAGCGATCCGAAAATGTTGCGAGAGTCTTCCGTTCGTCCGCTCATCCGCGCGCAGCGATTCCTCGAGCAGCTGTCCGACAGGCAAACCGTACAGCGAGTCAAATTTGCCTAGCCCTTGAATGCGGCTGACTCCTTCTTCATAATCAAACGGCCCGGGAAAAGCAATGCCTAGTCCCTCTACCAGCGCATCCGGCCCAGCTTTGGAGAGAATGTCCGCGAAGATGTCCGCAAAATGGGCTATCATTGGCCCGGCTGCAAGATCAGCCTGCGACTCATAGTGGCCGGCGGTTTCTTCCGTAATTACTCCATCCCTTAAGGCGGCCGCTTTTATTTGCGTCCCGCCCACATCAAATGCAATGATCAAAGATAATGCCATTTGCGAAGCGCCTCCTATGCTCGGACATATGCCTTTATCGTGGCTAACGTCTTGCCCACGCTTGGTCCGCTAGGCCGAATCGTATAGGAAGCGACGGATGCCGGCACAATAAACGTTTCGGCATAATGAACGACGAAAGGCTCGAAGGATCCGTCCGGACTTTCGATCGTCGCTTCTTCTCCTTCAATTAGATTGAGCATATGGACGCTGCCGTTCTGCGTATGCAAGACGGGCTCGGAGAACCAGTGACGTCTCGTCTCGATGAACTCAAGCTCATGGAGGCCAGTGCGCTCTTCCTGCCAGCCCTCCCCTTCTCCGATAGGCTCAATGCTATTGACACACTCCGCCTCAATCCATGGCGTAGTTCGATCCCACCGAATAACTTGCTCGCCATGCTCCAAATGAACCGGGCGAGGCTTGCCGTCTAGCCCAAGCCGATCCCAATCCCATAACTTAAAGGTAAAAATGTACGGCGTGGCGCTGATTTCCAGCACCATGCAGCCCGCCGCAGAGCAATGTATCGTGCCGGCGGGGATGAGAAAGTGGTCATGCTTGGCTGCCGGGAACGAATTGACGTACTTCTCCGCGGGGAACGTATGCCCGCCTGCTTGCGCTTTGCGCAGATCTTCGAGCATATCCCCAGAGGAGATGTTCTCCTGCAGCCCGAGATACACTTGCGCTCCCGGAGAGGTGTCCAGAATGTAATAGCTCTCGTCTTGGGTGTAGGTCATTCCAAAATGTTCGCGTATATATTCCGTTGTCGGGTGGACCTGCAGGCTTAGAGGCTGCCCGCCTATTGTATCGAGGAAGTCGAAACGGATGGGAAATTCCGCTCCGAACCGAGCATATACCTTCTCGCCAAGCAATTTAATAGATTGGAAGAATACCAGATTGATCGCCGGCAACTCTACTTGAATGGTGCCATATTGAAAATACAGGCTGTTCTCCTCCGGTACGCCGTCGAACCCCCAGGCATAGGGATGCTCGCGCTTGGGCAGATCGATCCGCTTCTCCAGCCAAGTTCCTCCCCATACGCCGGGATCGAAATAAGGAACCAGCCGGAATGGACGGCTTGCCGCCTGGGCCATCCCCTCAAACAGCGCGTGACGGGTAACCATCTTGGGAGAGTCCTGAACGTTCGTATCCAGATAGTAGTCGATTTCGCCGAGACGCTTCTTCTTTAGCCGGTCCGCCATGCGCCACTCGACGAAGAACCCCCGCTTGTACAAACGCAGGATATCGTCCTCGCGACATCCCGCGCGCCAATTGCCGAGTTCTCTTGCGCGGTATCGTTGCTGGATCTCCCAACGGGCTAGATCGGCATAAATGACAAGGTCTCCCCGGGCGATCAGCGAAGCGCCGAATCCAATGACAAGAACGATGCCTTCCTTGAGCGCATCAATCCGGCTGCGAAGAGCGCAGATCCGTTCCGGATCATAAAACTCTTCGATCTGAAAAGGCGCCATATAACCGAATACACGGTCATCCGTCAGATAACGTTCTACTTTGCCGTCGACAGCATCAGGAGACAATGCCGCTTCCTCGGCTTTAATGACGGTTAACGAATTCATTGCCTGGCGGCGGAATCCTGCGATGACTTCCTCCTGTCGAACGCCCGGGTAGCATTCCAGCACAACTACCGTTTTTCTATTCCCAAGGCGCTTGCTCGCGGAAGCAAGCTCGCAGCCGATCGCTTCATACCCCTCCCAGGCTTCGTCTTCCAATCCCCGAATCGCGATAAAAGGCTCTTTATCGTAGCTTGATGACATGTAAATGATGCCACTCCTTTGCGTTGGTTTATTACAATATAACATAAACTAACACAAACTAACATAACTTTTCATGGGTTGGCGTGAACAATTATACGCATAGTCAATCGAGCTCTAAATCATGTGAAGCTCCACGCCGCTCTCCTCGATGTGTTTTCTATTTTCTTGCGTCAAGTTGCCATCCGTTACGAAGACATGGATGTCCGTCAGGGCTGCAACCGGCGAGAAAAAGCGTTTGCCGATTTTGGAGGAATCAAGCAGCATCACGACTTTTTTGGCAGAACGCATCATTATTTTTTTTACTTGCGTATCCATGAGATTCGGATCCGTAAAACCCGCTTCCGGCGTATAACCAAGAGCGGACAAAAACAAGGTGTCGGCATGAAAACGCGAGAAGAACTCCTCCGCCATGGGGCCGACGAACGTGCCCGATATGTCCCTGAACATGCCTCCACAGCTAATTATCATCCTATTATCGGTTGCATAGGGACGGAAACGGCTAATGGTATCGATTCCGTTGGTCAATATGGTCAACTGATCCAGATGGGCCAGCCGCTCTGCCATTCTCGATACGGTAGTACCGTTCTCGAGCACGATGGTATCTCCGCTTCGAACAAACCTCTGTGCGGCATACGCGGCCAGCCGTTCCTTGATATCTTGGTTGATGGCCTGCTTTGCTGCCATCTCCGGCTCGTCCTGGCCCATTTCCTGTTTTTGCTCCTCGTAGACCGCTCCGCCATGGGAACGACGTATACGATTTTCTTGCTCCAGAGCATTCAAATCGCGGCGAATCGTCATCTCAGAGACACCGAAGCGGTCACTCATCTCTTTTAACGTAGCAGCGCCTTTGTCGGCCAGGTAGGCAAGTAACGCTTGTTTTCTTTGTAATGGCAGCATAACGACACCTCGTCTATTTTTTTCTTATTCTATCACAAATGAACACAAACTGTATGGATCTGCTTGTTTGTTTCAGAGAGGCTGACGAGATGCTTAGGCGTTAGCCGTTTAGCAAAACAAAATAAAATAGGGGCTAAGGTTTCCCCTAGCCCCTATAATGACGGTTATTAGTCTACTCCACTATAATTTCCGATAGACCAACGTTGGCTCCAGTACCGTCTTTCACTTGGAATCGCACCCAAGTAACCGTTTTTGCCGGGAAATCCACTTCCTTAGCGGATCCGTCCATCGGGATGCCGGTAACCTCTATTTCGGTGCCGTCACTAAACAAGAGCGTGCCGGCGTTCGCATTGTCCTGCTGATTCGTCCGGTCATACAACGTCATTTTATTAATCGTTATGTTTTCGTTCCACGTCAGCTGAATCCATGGATTCAACTCCCCCGCGGAAGCCCACTCCCCGGCTCCTTGAACAGCAATAATACCGTCGGTGGCTTTTGCCGCACCGTAATCCGGATTATATTCAGAAGAAGCGGTCACGACAGCGGTCTTAGCCGGATCAGCCGTTTCGAACGCTTCTATTTCCGACAAACCGACGTGTGAGCCGGTGCCTCCCGTAACTTCGAAACGCATCCAGGTGATTTCTTTCTCAGGAAAAGTGACAACCTTACCCGAGCCGTCAGCCGGAAGACTCGATACCTCCAGTGAGGAGCCGTCACTGAATCGCAATAGGCCCTTATTTGCATTATCCGCCAGGTTCATGCGGTCATAGAGAATAACCTGCTGGACCTTCTTTGCTTCGTTCCATTCGAGCTTCACCCAAGGGTTCAACTCCGCGTTGGATGCCCACTCTCCAGAACCATGGATGCCCGAAACTCCGTCGCTCACCTTCGCTGCCCCGTAATCCGAATTGTACGCCGACGACGCAGTGACGGCTGCCAGACGCGCAATATTGCCGCCAGGGACTACCCATTCCGGAGTCGTAACTTTCAAAGCATTAGAGGACGGAGATAAATTCCCCTCGTCGTCGTAGGCTTTGACGGTATACTCATAGGAATGCTCGCTGCTCGCATCGGTATCCAGATAGCTGCTGAACATAGGTCCCAAATCCTTGATCTCCAAGCCGTTTCGGTAAACTTTATACCCCTTAACGCGAACATCATCCTCGGAACGCTCCCAGGCTAACGTCACTCGCGTGCCAAACAACGCTTCTCCTTGAAGCGCGCCTGGCCGGGTTGGCGGCAGTTGGTCGCCAATCTTCCCTGCGGCGGATGGAGCTGCGTTGGAAAAAGCCCCCTTCTCTCCAGGATTCACGGCACGAATCTTATAGAAATACCTTCCTTTAGCCACTTGGGCATCAAAAAAATGCGGCTGGCTTACAGAACCGATGTAGTTGCCTTTTCCGGATTCAAAGGATGATTCCTTGCCGCGGAATACTTCATAGTAAGACAAATTCAAATCCGGAACGGAATCCCAAGTGATCTGGGTACCGTGCGCATCGGTGACCGCTTTAACGCCGGTAACCATATGAGGCTGCTCTCCTCGTTTGATCCGGATCGTTTTCCATCCGTGCCCTTTGATCGTAAATGAAATGATCGAATCTTTGATCGGAATCGGTTCCTTGTCGTTTTCGACGAGATCGGTCGCGGTGGCCGACACTGGCTTTAAAAAACTCAAGTCCACTTTTACCTTGGTATTCTCGCCTAACGTTTCATTAAAACGCAGGATAATGCCTTCCCCGTTCGACTCGGCAAGCTTTGCCGTCGTCAACACGACATTATCTTTATCGATGTTGATAAAACGGCCTTTTTTGCCTCCCAATTCCCCTTTGCGTTGGGCCTGCTGAATAACCGTCGAGCTAAGGGGACTGGATGCTTCCATGCCAAACTTGTCTGCCCTGCCCGATTTCCAATCGCCCCCTCCGTGTGAGGTAAGTGCATATTTGAACGTGACCGGACCAGGCTGTGTTTTTTGAAAATTGGTATGCCATTTGTTATTGAATACAAAACTGTAGATCCATGGTTTTTCGGTATTGTAATCCCAATCGCCGATCGCTGAACGGCGCTCGCCGTACTCTACGATGGGATTGGACACGGGAGACAGCGTAATGCCGTAGCCTTGACCATCCGAAGCGTCGATCCAACGGTTAACTGTGTAATAGGCCGTGCTTGAGGAGTAGAACTGCTCATTGTCCGGATTATTAATATCCTTATCCACATGTGGCCGTGCATCGCCTGTCGGCATCTCGTGCCGTAAAGTAAAATCCGGTACTTGAAGTGGGAAAGTGAAGAAGCCTTCTTCATCCTTCTGCGCAAGCGACGGAGCATCGCTCTTCACAACCTGGTTCACGATATCAATGCGAGGGATGCCCTCGTAAAGGATGACGCTGCGCTTCATTCCATCGACTCCGTTCGTCCCTCCATCAGCCGTTACCATAGCCATGACAGGACCGGCTGTTCCAGCCATTTTCGCCTCTTCGATCGTATCTTCGCTTAATGCTTCCGGCCCCATTTTCCGGGTGGTGTAATACACGAATTCGTTTAACCGATGCTTTGATGCGGAATCTACCATCTCGCGGTTTCCGTTCTTTTTGTCAACAATGCTGGCAATAGCGCCGGACTTGTCAAACACCACCTTGTAATATTCGTTCTCCAAGGTATCCGTTGTTGCTTTCAGCTTGGAGGAATATTCCCGGTCTTCGTTTGTTTCTCGCACGCTAAAAACCTTATAGCCTAAGCCTGGAACATCGAAAGCCGTAAACAAGACCGTTCCGTCTTCAAGGATTTGGTGTTTAACCGGATCACCGGTGTCGGTATCGATGATTTCAAAGTGAGCGGGCAGCTTCTCTTTATTCACCCGGACGATGTCGTTTCGGTTCCACGAGAGCGTGTTATAGACGGCAATGCTTTTTCCGTCGGTAGGAATCTGCGAGCTGAGGGAGCCCATTGAATCGGAAAGAATTCGATCAGACGCCATATCGCTAGCTATGGCCGTATTTCTCTTCCATTTCCATTGGTCGTCTGCCTGCGGGGAAGCATTGCCCCACGTATGTTCGTCAAACAGGATCATATTATTGTACGCACCGAGCAGATCTTCATAGGGGTATCTTGTGCCTGGAGCGGCGACGTTTGCCATAGTGGCAAGAAATTCCGCAGCCGGCAGCTTGTCGTGATTTTCCTTGTTAATGGCGGTTTCGTAGGAAGTAGAAGAAACGCCATAATTCCACCAGCTCTCGATATTGCCCTTGTAGGTCGGAATCTGATCGCCATAGGTGCTGTCGACGTAGGAGAAGAAATCCTCCACCGTGGAGGAGATAAATTCAGGAAAGACATATTCCCGGCCCTTGCTATCCTTGCGGGCATTGAGTTTACGAATGTTTTCCTTTACGGTCGCTGTTATGCCGTTGTTATCATACGGAGTTGTAAAATCAGCAATGGCAGCGTCATAAGGATAGGTGCTCGCAGGGTATTGAAGCAACTTTTCCGATACATTTTGAACGATGACATTACTGTCTGGATTTTTGAAATCCATCTCATCCGTGCTGTAGTGTCCATAATTATAGGCAAGAAGCTTATTTTCCTTGTTCTGTCCCTGATAGTAGAACAGTTTAGGGTACGGGTGCATAGGGTCGGGATTCTGCCTCAGCATGGCGTATTTCGCGCCGGACTCCACCATGACATCGACGGCGGACCAGGAAAAGCCCGGTTCGTCGGACATATACAAAACTTTGTTTGATGGCATACCGAGCTTGTCATTCAAATATCTCTGCGAAAAATACGGTATGCGCGCTAATTCTTCCGTTCCAAGATTCGCATACACCTCATTGACATAGCTCGCGGGGTATGTGATAGACCCCTCGCGGAGATGTTCCTTAAGCTGCTCCATCCATTCGGCGTCCCGATGGTTCCAAGCCGATTCGTATAGCATGTATGAAGCCTCTACCGGGTACTTGAACTGATCCCGTTTCTTCCAGTCCCGAGTCGCGTCAATGGCTGAGAATGCCTCATCGAGATATCCCGGGAACGTCTTTTCGTTCAATGTTTCCTGGTAATCGGTATAGCCGATGTCCGTATGCATATCATGGGCGACGTACACCTTCCAATGACGGATTTTCTTCTGTTCCCTCGTTTCGGTTACAAGCGGACGTCCGTTACATGCGGGATTGTCATAAATCTCGAACGTAACAGGGTCTCCATCGCGATGCAATTCCAGCACGTCCACGGTTTTGTTATTGCTGCCGCTTTCAAGCTTGCCGAGGGATAGTATGTAGGCATCTTCCCCCGTGACCTTGATTTTTGCCCAAGCGTCGAATGAAACTCCAGGGTTTTGGATCGTCATTTCCGTCTCCGACTTTAACTTTCCTCGATCATCCCTAACCATCCAAGGTGTTTGAGTCACTTCATTAATGACAGGCAGATCCGGAGAAGCAGCAGCAGTCACGGGGGCGGTATTACCGGTTCCCATAAACAAAGTAAACGCTGTCAGTATAACGATGCGGCGTTTCATAAAAAACCTCCAATTCGGAATTATGAATACAGCCTTATCGTATATCGTAAAATCGTCACAGCACTATCCCAGATTCTTACGATGCATATCGAATTCTTTTGAACTTATACCCCCTATTACTCGGCGATGATGATTGATACCTATACTTGCTCATAAAAAAGACAATCCACATCAAATGGGATCGTCTTGCTTCAACTATATATTAGATTTGTGAAAATAAATCGTTGAGAGCCTCTGACATGCTTGGATTAAATTAATCAGTTCCCCTGCTCCCGCGCCAAACAACACACAACCCAAAATAAAGCCGGTTTCTTAATCGATGATCGCTTTATATAATCCATTGGTTTGTTTTAATATACAAGCGTGTGGAATAGCTGTTCCGGGCAACTTTGCTACCTTTATACGATGACCGGCATTAAGTGCCTCTTCTTCTGTAAGACCGACTCCTTATTCACCATTCTTTCAATTCCATTCATTATCTTAGTCAATCTTGATTTCTTGAGCACCTATACCAATCTTCTTTATTAATGTAATTGCATATTCTTTTTCTTCTATTGAGAGACCTTGCATCAGTGATTCGATGACTTGAGCATGCGATGGAAATATATTTCGCAGTAATTCTGCACCTTCATCCGTGATTTCAGCGTAAGTTACCCTGCGGTCTTCAGGGCATGCAACACGTCTCAAATAGCCCTTCTTTTCCAACTTATCAATGGTGTAGGTCATACCGCCGCTTGTGACAAGTATTTTTTCTCCGATACGTTGGATTGAATACTTGCCTTTATGATAAAGCAACTCAAGCACTGTAAATTCCGTTTCAGATAAACCGTGCTTCTTCATATCTTTTACAGCACGTTCCATAGTCACTTTATATGCTTTGGATAAGACAATAAAAAGTTTTAGAGATAAATCCTGATTAGTATTCATATAGTAGCGTTCACCTCAATGTTTAAACCAAACCGACTTTTTCTAACGTAAATATACACCGTACATGATTACATAAGCAACTTTAGTATAAACTCATGGTTTACCGAAAAAAGAGCCTTATACACGGCTAGGTGTACAAGGCTCTTCGCTCTTAGGAAATTATCATTGCTGACCTGCTTTAATCCATTCCGCAACAGATACCGTGCGTTTCGCTTGATGCTTCACAGCGCTTTGAACATCTTCAACCATTTTCCCGTCTTGAACCGTGACGCTCGTGCCATATGGATTTCCGCCGGCTGCAAATAGGGACGTATCGGTATAGCCCGGTGCAACCACAATCGCACCCCAGTGATACATAATCGTGTAAATGCCAAGTGTCGTTTGCTCTTGACCACCATGAGCATTTTGTGCCGAAGTCATTGCACTAACAGCTTTATTTGCGAGCTTGCCAGTGAACCAGAGTCCGCCAGTTTGGTCTAGGAATTGTTTTAATGGTCCTGGCATGCTGCCAAATCGAGTAGGGACGCTAAAAATAATAGCATCTGCCCACTCCAAATCGTCTAATGTAGCGGTAGGAACATTTTTCGTCTCTTCCACATGAGCTTTCCACGCCGGATTGGACTGAATCGCATCTGCTGGAGCGAGCTCGGGTACTTTTAGGATTTTCACTTCTGCTCCCTTTTCTCTTGCCCCTTCAGCTGCCCATTGTGCCATTTTGTAGTTTGTTCCCGTCATACTATAATAGATAACCGCCAATTTAACATTTTCCATATCTTTTCTCTCCTCTTTTTCAGTTCCTAAAATTTTTTGCCAAAAACCCATTTATCATGCAACTCCTATCCATTCAATGCCGTGTATGGCATTTGAATCTTCTATATTTTAATTATTGCCTCATTTCTTACCCTTCAGCTCCCTCACTTCGATAGGCAAGAGATTAGCCTCAATTGTTGCGCGATGAGGTTCATACCAAGAAGGAAGCATTAATGTCTGACCCAGCTCTTCCTGCGGTTCGTCATTTGCAAATCCTGGCGGATCTGTAGCAATTTCAAACAAAATGCCACCGTTTTCTCGGAAGTAAATCGCATTGAAATATTGGCGATCAATGATTTGAGTAGGACGCAAACCGTTTTTAGCAGCTTTATGTTGCCATTCCTTATGCTCTATAAAGTCTTTAGCACGCCATGCAATATGATGTACGGTACCTGCGCCGCCTGTACCCCAGGGAATATTTTGCAAGGGAACATCAATAATGTTGCCGATTGAACCAAATGCCTGAAACCGTGCGTACTTTCCATCTTCTCCGACTTTTTCTAACCCGAGAACATTAGCAAGTACATTCATTGTTTCCTTAGCATGCGTGCTCAATAAAATCGCTCCGCCAAATCCTTTAATGGCTTTATCTGCTGGAACACCTCCGAAAGACCATTCGCTAAAAGCACCCTCTTCGCGCTCGACAATCTCAAGTCTCAATCCATCATTGTCAGAAAATTGTAAATACTCTTCCGAAAACCGGGAAGTCTTCATAAACGAAATATCGAATTGAGCTAATCTTTCCTCCCAAAAGCTCAAAGAACCCGGCGGTACGATATATGTGGTAGTACCAACCTGTCCGCCGCCGATTTCGCCTCTATGAGAACCGCGTGTAGGGAAGAACGTGATGATCGTACCTGGATTACCCGCATTATCACCAAAATACAAGTGATATACCTCTGGCGCATCGAAGTTAATGGTTTTCTTTACAAGCCTCAAACCAAGTACACCCGCATAAAAATCAACATTTTTCTGCGGGTCACCCGCAAAAGCAGTAATATGGTGAATTCCAGCAGTTTGTAGAGTCATGGAATTTCCCCCTCGATTGAAGTTAAACATTTCTCCGTTCTCTAAGATAATAAATCTGTTGATATAAGGAACTGATGATTACAGCCTCATATATCTCGAAATCAATTATCTTAAATCAAAGATACAATGATCAAAGATAAATGTCAATGGTTGATGGAGCCTTATGTCTGAACCAATGGTTATTAAGGCACAAATAACGGCTGTTGATCTCACGAACACATTCATTATTTTTATTATTAATGGATTGCAATTTAGTTATTCATTTGAAATTTGAGACGAGAATAAGTATTAGTGCTAAGTGTAGCTTTCCCCCCGTTGCCTCATAATTCCGGGCTTCCTTGCTTCGCAAATAAGTGACGCCAGCGGCCCATACTTCCGGCGCGTCGACTGGCGTCAGCAGTTCGAGCTCTTCGAGCGGGAAGGCAATAGGCGCCTTCCCATGGATCAGGCAGGATAGGGTGTAAGTAGCTGGATCATTTCAATGGAGCGTAACGCTGTACCAGTTGTTTCATTTCAAATATTGATATTCCAGGAGATTCTTCAAATTTGAAATTTTCTGCAGCAGCTTCTCCCCGACATTGGTTTCCCTCACCAGTTTCCGCTCCAGCTCTTTGTCCACCAGCCTTTTTACAGACAATACGTCCGTTCCGTTACATAACACATCTTCTTTTGAATTAAATTTCTGATGGGCTACGAGCTGCATGCCAAAGGAATTATACAACAAGGTATAGCCGGCGATGCCCGTTGTGGATTGATAGGCTTTTGAAAAACCGCCGTCAATGACAACCAGTTTCCCGTTTGCTTTAACGGGGTTCTCTCCACGAATTTCTTTAACTGGCGTGTGGCCGTTAATGATATGCCCATGATTCGGATTCATATCAAACTCCAGCAGGATTTTCCGGCAGATCTCCTCATTTTCGCGCAAATGATAATAAGGGTTCTTTCTCTCCTTATAGGTTTCTTTATCTTGAATAAAGTACCGTTCAAAGGTGGTCATTTCTCTCTTTCCAAAGAGCGAGGAACATTCCCCTGTCCAGATGTACCATACCATATCCGTAGCCAGATCATCCGTCTCTTCCGGATGGGCAAAGGCATAACGTAAATAATATTCAAAAACATCGAGCAGCTTTTGGCCCGAATACGTCTTGTCTTCAATCTGCATTTCTTCCATGTTTCCTTCTTCATCTAAAGGAATACAGCCATGAAATAACAAATTCCCGTTGTATTTTAAATAAAGGCTGCCCTTTTTCATAAGAAAATTCATATGTCTGGCCAGCTTTTCGGAATGCTGAACGGAGAACAGCAGCTTTTCCATCACCTGCTGTTCTTCCTCTAGCAATTGTTCAGGCTGCTGCGGATTTACGGTTGCAAAACAGGTGTTTTCCAGATGGTAAGTTTTTCCATCCATCTTGATTTCATTTTTGTCGTAATCGATCTGCTCAAGCAAAAGCCTTTCAGACATATTAAAGTACGAACGTCTCTTGATAATCGGGATCTCAAGCTTAAACTGGATCATCGCAATGGCTTGATGAATTTTGGTAATCTGCAGGATTTCCTGATCCGAACCGTTATGGTCGGTCTGCAGCTTTGGTCTAAAGGCCGGATTGTCATCATAGTACTTCTCCGCCAAATTTACCAGTGGGCGAAGATTAATTCCATATACGTCTTCGATAATGTCCAGATTGTCGTATCTGGCACAGATCCGGATAATATTCGCAAGGCAGACCAAGGAACCCGCATAGGCACCTATCCACAGGACATCATGGTTCCCCCACTGAATGTCTACAGAATGGTAGTTAATCAGCGTATCCATTATTTTATCGGGTTCCGGCCCGCGGTCATAGATATCTCCGACCACATGAAGATGGTCAACCACCAGGCGCTGGGTCGTATAAGCAAGGCCGATAATGAGCTTGTCCGCCTGGCCCAAGGAAATAATTTGCCGGTATATTTCTTCATAATAAGGGTCCTTATTATTGGTCGAATCCGTCTTGTATAAAAGCTCTTCTACAATATATACAAACTGCTCCGGCAGAGCTTTACGCAATTTAGCGCGCGTATATTTGGAAGAGGCATAAGAAATGAGCTTAAGCATTTGCTCAATCGTTTGTCTGTACCATCGGTTCAAGGCTAGTTTATTGCACAGTTCTCCTTTAACCAGCTGTATTTTTTCTTCTGGATAATAAACTAATGCAGTAAAATCATTGATTTCATGGTCCGTCCAATCCTCATGGAACAAGGCTTTGATTTTCTCTTTTACGGTACCCGAACCGTTTCTTAGTACATGCTGAAAGGCCTGGAACTCCCCATGCAAATCACTGACAAAGTGCTCAGTTCCCTTGGGAAGATTGGAGATCGCTTCAAGGTTGATGATTTCTGTTATAACTTTTTCTTCCGTATCATATTTCTGGGCCAATAAATCTAGAAACTGCGAATCCAAAACAGATTTCCCCTTTCAAGGAAAATTGGTGATGTATAAGAGTTTTAATCTTAACTAATAGCTATTATTACTGATACTTCCCAGGCTATTCGACAATTTTTACAAAAACACCTCCGAATAGTGCTGTACACCGTTCGGAGGCAGTATTAATATCTTATCTATAATAAATCGTATTTCCTGTATTAGTCGTTGTTCTGCAACCATTGGAAATGGAAGCTTCCACCTTGATCCACCCGTTCAAACGTATGGGCACCGAAATAATCCCGCTGTGCTTGAAGCAGGTTGGCCGGCAGATTCGCCGTCCTGTAGCTGTCATAATAAGCAAGCGCTGAAGAGAATGCCGGAACAGGGATGCCTCTGGTTACCGCGATCGCAACTACTTTGCGCCAGGCTTCCTGATATTTTTCAATGATACCGCCGAAATATTCATCTAAGAATAAGTTGTTTAATGCCGGATTGCTATCGTATGCATCTTTGATGTTTTGCAGGAAACCGGCTCGGATAATGCAGCCTCCGCGGAAAATCATGGCGATGTTGCCATAATTCAAATTCCAGCCGAAATGCTCCGAGGCCACCTTCATCTGAGCAAATCCCTGCGCATAAGAAGCGATTTTACTAGCATAGAGAGCTTGTCTTACCGCTTCAATAAATTCATCACGTTCACCTTCGTATTTCTGAGACGCGGGACCACTCAACTTTTTGCTTGCTGCTAAACGTTCCTCTTTCATTGCAGAAATGAACCGTGCAAAGACGGATTCCGTTATAATCGAGAGTGGGACGCCAAGATCCAGTGCGCTTTCGCTAGTCCATTTACCTGTTCCTTTTTGGCCGGCCGAGTCCAGGATTACGTCCACCATCGGTTTGCCGGTGACCGGATCTTTTTTGGAGAAAATATCCGATGTAATCTCGATTAGATAACTGTCCAGCTCTCCTTCGTTCCAGCTTTTGAAAATGCTATGCAATTCGTCAGCATCCACATTCAGCACGTCTCTGAGCAGATGGTAAGCTTCGCCGATTAACTGCATATCCCCGTACTCAATGCCGTTATGCACCATTTTGACATAATGGCCGGCGCCACCCTCCCCGATATAAGTCGAGCAAGGATCTCCGTTCACTTTGGCGGAAATAGCGGTAAGAATCGGCTCTACAAGATCATAAGCATCACGCTGGCCACCGGGCATAATAGACGGCCCTTTGAGCGCTCCTTCTTCGCCACCGGAAACCCCTGCCCCAATGAAACGAATTCCTTGTGCCTCCAATTGTTGGTTTCTACGCTGCGTATCTGGGAAATGCGCATTACCACCGTCGATAATGATATCTCCGGGACTGAGATGAGGCACAAGCTGATTAATGGTATCATCCGTTGGTGTCCCCGCTTTAACCATAATTAAAATTTTGCGAGGTACCTCCAGAGACTGAACGAATTCTTCGATGCTGTAGGTGCCCACAAAGTTCTTGCCTGGTGCTTCGGCCAGAAGTTCTTTCGTTTTTTCCGGAGAACGGTTATACAATGCTACCGTAAAACCTTTACTTTCTATATTCAAGGCTAGGTTTTTGCCCATAACGGCTAATCCGGCCACTCCGATTTGATTCTTACTCATTTGTAATCTCCTCCAATATTTTTATTGGTTATGCGAAGTAGAGAGTGTTTTTATAGTGATATTTCATCACTATTCTCTCCTTCAACCAATATTGCTCTTTGATAGCTCCACTATAATACGAAACCAAACCATATACCAAATTAATAAATTGCAGAGTTGATATAGATGTGGTCTATAGTCTAAAATTCAAGTTCTTCCCTACTTGGTGCCGCTAGTTTTTATTTCAGTGGCATTATGTAGCTACAAACATTCTATTGCTGAAACTCAATCAGACCCGTAAGATAGACGATTCATTCGAGAATCGTCCATTCTTACGGGTCTTTGTTATAATTTAGGTCTATTTTTTCTGTGTTATCGAATTTCTTGAATGATGAACACGAACTGATGAAATTTTGCCACGGCAATCTCGTCTTACTCGCTAATTCGCACCTCGATACCTAGCGCTTCCATTGTATCTACCCATTCTTTGGAACAACCCGTGTCCGTGACCAGCATAGAAATCTCCTCCAGCCTCGATACTCTGGCAAACGTGGATAACCCAAATTTGGAGTGATCCGCAAGCACAATAGACTCTTCCGCCCGCTGCATCATTTTCCGCGAAATGTTCGCTTCAGCTAAATGAAAGTCAGTAATGCCATCTACAAGTGAAATGCCACCCACGGAAATAAATGCTTTGTTCACTTTAAATTGATCCAGCAGCTGATCGGTGAGGGAGCCTGTTGTCGCTTGGTACTCTGGATTCACTTCCCCGCCTGCAAAAATAATGGTTCCACGAAACGTTTCCATCGCTAAATTAAGAACCGGGACCGAGTGCGTGATCAAGGTAATGTCCGTTCGATCTCTTAAATAAGGCAAAATCTCAATTGTCGTCGTTCCGTTATCCACCATAATCGTTTCGCCGTCTTCAATTAATGAAGCCGCAAGCTTACCAATGGACGACTTCTCTTTCTTCATCATTTGAGTCCGCTTCAGAAAAGGCGGCTCAACATGCTCAATACGCATTTTGACCGCGCCTCCGTAAACCTTGCGAAGCTTGCCTTCCTTCTCCAGCCGATCCAAATCCCGCCGCACCGTTTCCGTTGAAACGCTGAGCAGCTTAGAGAGGTGATGCACATGTACTTTTCCTTCCATTTCCAAATGATACAGAATCGTCATCCTGCGATCTTCAAATGTTAATGACATCAAGAGCCTCCTACATGACTGATTTCATCTAATTAATGTTGTTTTATGTTGTTTTTATCATTTTAGAATTAGGGGTACAGGATGTCAACTCATCAGCCTATTCCTCTTGCAACGGAGAGTTATCAGAATTGCTGGTTGACAGCCTGATCTGGCGGCGCTACAATTTTCATAAAACAACATAATAACAACATGAATCAACATGAATGAAGAATGGCTGCAACATTAAATACAAATAATGGAGGGCTTATCTTGCCACATTCACTCGTCTTTCGCGAGGATCACACATTCACGATCGCGCAATTCACTGATTTACATTGGAAAGATAACGGTGTTCTCGATCAGAAGACACGCCGTCTCATGGAAGACATCCTCGATGCTGAACAACCGGATCTTGTTGTTTTCACAGGTGATGTCATCTATACCGGTGATGTAGACCCAGGTGATCTCATTTGCGAGGACCCATTAGGCGCATTACGAGAAGCAGTCCAATCCGCAGAAATTCGCGGGATTCCATGGGCTATCGTGTTCGGCAATCATGACACGGAATCGATCATTACGAGAGAAGAGCTCATCCATGCCGTTCTGCAGTATCCTCATACCGTTGCCCAGAGGGGCCCGGTAGAAGTCAGCGGAGAAGGGAATTACCGATTGTCCATTCAAGATGCTGAAGGGCAAAGCAAATTCAACCTTTACTTCTTTGATTCAGGTGCTTATTCACCCGTTCCCCATATTGATGGGTATGATTGGATTCGCAGCGATCAGATTGAATGGTACAAGAAAGAATCTCTCCAGATTCGAGATACTTCAGCTAAACAGCCTTTGCCAGCTCTCGCTTTCTTCCATATTCCCTTCCCAGAATATCAAGAGGTATGGGACACCAAGACCTGTTATGGGCACTTTTACGAGGCTAGCGTCTCCAGCAGCCAAGTGAACTCAGGACTATTTGCAGCTATGCTTGAGATGGGCGATATCGTAGGTACCTTCGTTGGCCATGATCATATCAACGATTATTGGGGTGAGCTGCATGGGATTCGTCTATGTTACGGCAGAGCCAGCGGCTATAACACATATGGTAGAGAGGGCTTTCAACGAGGCGCAAGAATGATCCGACTCCGAGAAGACGAGCGCAGCTTCGAGACGTGGCTGCGACTTGCTGACGGCACAGTCATTACCGAGCAGCCTGAACACATCCCCGGTACTTAACTTGGAGGTAATGGTTTGATTATTGTCGCAACGCTGCTAGTCATCGCTTCGGGCTTGGCGCATGCCATTTGGAGTTTATTCACGAAAAGCAGTCATAACAAAAGCGTCTTCTTATGGTCGATCCTTATGGTAACCACCATCGTACTTCTTCCTTATTTAATAAAAGAATTATGGCTTCATCCCTTATCCTTATCATCCTACGGCCTCCTGCTGTTATCCGCCTGCTTGCAAGCCGCTTATTCGCTCTTGTTAGCACGTACCTACAACATGGGTGATTTGTCCCAAATCTATCCCATTATGAGAGGTACCAGTACTTTATTCGTTCCCATTATTGGTGTCCTGTTCCTTCGTGAATCCTTATCGATATACGGATGGATGGGACTGCTTTGTATGGTTATTGGTTTCGTTTCACTTAGCGGTATCTTCACCAGAGCAAAATCGAGTTCAGCTCCCATAGGGTCTGTTGTTAAACCTTTCTTTATGGCGCTTTGTGTTGGCTTATGCACGACCTGCTACGTCTTCGTGGATAAGCTCAACCTTGAACATATCTCAGCCATCTCTTTACTTGAGGTGACTAATATCGGGTTCGTCGCTGCATTGACGCCAACCGTTATCGCCTCCAAACAACTACGCATGGAATGGAAATTAAACAGCAGGATCATTTTGCTCGGAGCGATTCTCAATCCAGGATCGTATTTATTGTTCCTTTTCGCAATGAAGTACGCACCCGTTGCCCATATCTCCCCCATGCGTGAAATCGGCACCGTATTTGCCACGTTTCTAGGCATTGTCGTCCTTAAAGAGAAGCAGGGCACTTTACGAATATTGTGCTCGGTTCTCATTTTAATAGGAATTCTCACGATTAGTTTTTGGGGCTAGAAATTATCTTGTTAGAACAAATTTTCGCATCACGAATATCTGAGCTTAACTCCCACCGCCCATTACAAGCGACTACTGAGTTAGTAAGGAAAGGAAACATATCTTAGAAATAAAAAAGAGCACTGCGTTAACAGTGCTCTCAGAGTGTCGATAAAGTCCTTAGGATTTTTCGGCGCTTTTATTTTTATATGGTATAACTATCTTGAATGAGAACTTTTACAACACGCTTTACGATATCTTTTGCCGCTTCCTCGATCGAAGAACTATTGATAGCAGACTCGATTGGCAAAAAGGCTTGACCTATGATTTCTTGCGCAATGGCTTGGTCATTGTTGTTCGTAGAACCGGCCGGTACCAGTGCAAGAAGTCCCGCATCGTTTAGCAATGTGGCATAAGCCGCGAGTTGCCGCACAGATTCTCCTGAACTGTTATCGATTAGCATCGTATGATAGCCTCTCGCTACCAACTTTTTCTCGACTTCTTTCGCAAGAGCCGTATTGCCCACAACGGAACCAGTAAGCCAAAGCGTTAATGGCTGCTGTCCTTTTTGCTGGGCACGAACATCTCGTGTGATTTCCGTATCCATTCGGTCGACACTGTAAGAGCTTTGAAGAGCTTCATCAATGACGCCGCAAGCGGATGTCATATTCGTTACACGATCGATGAGAATAAATCCACCGATACTTTTATTTTTTTCAAACTTATCAAAAACAATACCATCCGATAATGAAATTTCACATTTAGCCAATTCATTCTTAACCACATGATCAGCTGTAACCGTATTGCCTGTATTCACATCGATTTTGTAATTAATTGCCGTCACAGTACCGGGAAGAATCTTCGTACCTACTTTCACCAGAACATCTTTGCCCGGCGTCAGGACAGAATCATCCATCCAAAGAATCGTGGCGCTAAAGCTGTCAGCTTCTTGGAGTTGATTGTCCTTCGTAAATACACAACCTCGTGAAACGTCGACTTCCCGATCTAATTGAATAGTGACAGGTTGCCCCGCATGCGCCGAATTCCTGTCTTGATCTGTTACTAGGATTCGTTTAACCTTTGCCTTCTCATGGCTAGGCAGAGTTGTCAGTTCATCGCCAACTGCGATGCTGCCGGCTTCAATCTGGCCTTGGAATCCGCGGAAGGTGTGGTCCGGTCGGCATACCCGCTGAATGGGCATCATAAATGGCTTCACATCGTCGCTTGCATGAACATCAACACTCTCCAAATACGGCAGCAAAGCAAGCCCCTTGTACCAAGGCGTATTAGGCGATTTCTTCGTAATGTTATCCCCTTCTGTTGCAGAAACAGGGATCACCTGAATGCTCTCAAACCGGAATTCAGTGGTGATGCGAGAGAATTCTTCTTTGATTTCATCAAATTTATCCGAATCAAAATCCACCAAATCCATTTTGTTTACCGCCAAAACCAAATGCTTAATTCCCATGAGGGCACAAATTCGGGTATGGCGTTTCGTTTGAGTAATAATCCCTTTGGTTGCGTCCACCAGAATAACGGCAAGATCAGCAAAGGATGCGCCTACGGCCATGTTGCGTGTATATTCTTCATGCCCCGGCGTGTCTGCTACAATGAACGAACGGTTATCCGTCGTAAAATACCGATAAGCCACATCAATCGTAATCCCCTGCTCACGTTCCGCAATCAGCCCGTCAAGAAGCAAGGAGTAGTCAATTTTGCCGCCACGGCTGCCCAGCCTGCTATCCAGCTCGAGCGCTCTCTCCTGGTCGGCGAACAAGAGCTTAGCCTCATAAAGCATATGTCCAATCAAGGTGGATTTGCCGTCATCCACACTTCCGCATGTAATAAATTTAAGCAGACTCTTCATCTTAGAAATAGCCCTCCCGTTTGCGTCTTTCCATGCTTCCCGCTTCTTCCTGGTCGATAACCCTTGTTGTCCGTTCGGATGATACCGCACCAAGTGTTTCTTCTATGATAGCATCAAGCGTGTTCGCCTCTGAAGGGGCACCGCCAGTAAGCGGATAACAGCCTAATGTACGGAACCGCATCTTTGCCATTTCAATCTTCTCACCTGGCTCGAGCTTCATCCGCTCATCATCCACCATAATCATCTGCCCATCGCGATTGACGACAGGTCTTTCTTTCGCAAAGTAGAGGGGCACAATATCAATGTTCTCTCTGCGAATGTATTGCCAGATATCTTTCTCCGTCCAGTTGGAAATCGGGAATACGCGCATGCTTTCACCTTTATTTATTCTGGTGTTGAAAAGCTTCCACATTTCCGGCCGCTGATTTTTCGGATCCCAGGCATGATTCTTATTACGGAATGAGAAAATCCGCTCCTTCGCACGTGACTTTTCCTCATCACGTCTTCCGCCGCCAAATGCAGCTGTAAATCCGTATTTGTCCAAGCCTTGCTTCAGGGCTTGGGTTTTCATAATATCCGTATATGCGGAACCATGATCGAACGGGTTGATCCCTTGCTCGATCCCTTCCTGATTGGAGTGAACAAGCATTTTGATTCCGAATTCTTTCGCCTTGCGGTCGCGGAATTCAATCATCTCTTTGAACTTCCACGTTGTATCGATATGCAAGAAAGGAAACGGCGGCTTCTCCGGATAAAATGCTTTCAGCGCCAAATGCAGCATCACAGAGCTATCCTTACCGATCGAGTACAACATCACGGGATTTTCACATTCCGCCGCTACTTCTCGAATAATATAAATCGCTTCAGCCTCGAGTTGATCCAGATGTGTTGTTGCATCTATGGAATCAAGCATCAAATTGTCCATGAAAAAGTGCCTCCCTTTAATCCTTACTAAATCTATAGACTATATTCTATATGGTATCAGATTTTCACTTTTATGCAAAGTGGAATAAAGTATTTTCTTTTATTTTTTTGAGTCGTTGACTGGTTCAAGTCGGCATCTGAAGCTCAATAACAGGCAAAAAAAAGGACGGCTCGAGGGATCATCTCGATGGCGTCCTTTTTTATCATTATCATAAGGTCACTTCTTCGCCTTATAAAACTCATGATACAGCTTCATCAGCCCTTTTCTCAATCCGCGACACATAGCTGCGGCTGATGCCAAGCTCTTTTGCAATTTCCCTTTGCGTTCGCTCATCCCCGCCATGATCCAGGCCGAACCGGCCGCGGATCACTTCCTGCTCCCGTTCGTCGAGGATATCGAGGTTGCGGTATATCTTGCTCTTCTCAATCTTCAGCTGCACCCGGTCCACGACATCGTCGGCTTCCGTACCGAGGATATCAATCAGCGTAATTTCATTGCCTTCTTTGTCCGTGCCAATCGGGTCGTGCAAGGATACGTCCTTGCGTGTCTTCTTCAGTGACCTTAAGTGCATAAGTATTTCATTTTCAATACAACGAGCAGCAAACGTTGCAAGTTTTTGTACCCATGCCCGTCTGAAAGCTCTCGATCGCTTTGATAAGCCCGATGGTCCCGTTAGAGATCAAATCCTCAAGATCTTCCCCTGTGTTATCGAATTTTTTGACATTGTGAACACGAAACGATGCAGTGCCAACTACACATAATGGATATGCGAATTCACCTTGTGCGACTTCCCTAGAGCTGCTATCCCTTGCTTTCCAAATTTATTCAATTCATTTAAGTTGCCTGTCTAATTATAGATTTTTCACCTTAGCGATTATAGAGCTTTATTGAAAGTGATTGAAGTCATTTAAATCTAAACATATCATGAAAGAAATAAAAAAACCGGTCGCAACAAACCGGCTGTCGTGCATTATTAAGACCAGGGTATATTCTGTTCTGCTAATAATAGTTTGATCGCTCTTGAAGCAACAATGAATAATTCCGGCTTGCTAAGCCCTTCCAGTCTCCCAGCGGCCTGCAGATGTGGTTCCAGCGACATATATCCGCAATATCCTTTTTGCTTCAAAACTTGTAAAAGCTGCCTCAACTGTCCGTCTCCTTCACCGGATGGAACAACTGAACCTGTCTCCATGACAGCGTCTTTAATATGAATATAGGAGATATATTCATCCAACAAAGGATAAGCTTCAGATACTGGACTCACCTTACATTGCACGAAATTTGCCGGATCAAAGGCAGCGCGTAAATAAGGCGATGATATTGCTTGTAACAAATCCCGGCACCGTTCGCCGTTGTCCCCATAAATATGGCTTTCATTTTCGTGTAGTAAAACGATACCTGCTCTCTCCGCCAAATGTACAAGACTTTGCATGCGCGAGAGAACTTCCGAACGGTAGCGATCATGTTCACCGTCAGGAATATAAAAAGAAAAAATACGGACATATGAAACCTGAAAAAACGATGCAAGCCATATTGCCTTCCTGGCCTCTTCGAGATGCAGATCAAAATTGTCGGTTATTTTAATTTTACCTAGTGGAGAGCCTATGGAAGATACCTGAAATCCCCTGTCCTCTAATATTCTTTTTACTTTTACAGCTTCATCATCAGTGAGCTGTAATACATTTTTCCCCCAAACACTTCTCAGCTCTAGATGATGGATTTGTTCCGATTCGAGGACATCCAGCTGAATATCCAATTCTGATGAGATTTCATCAGCAAAGCCGGTTAATGTAATCATAACGATCTCCCTTTGCATGTAATCTATATATGCTGTATAGGAGGCGAACCATCTTGGAGCTTGAACACCATCCCTATCTTGTTCCTAATATCTTTTTATTTGTTGATCGAAGATGTTATCCTGATTGGACCATACAAAAGGCTAGAATCAGCTTTCACGATCTCACCTTTGTTATCGAAGGAAAGGCTAATTACTATATTGACGGCAAGAAATTCACCGCTGAAGCAGGAGATCTCGTCTATGTTCCCAGCGGCAGTGTGCGGGAAGCTCATACCTTTAAAGATTCTCCTATGCATTCCTATCCTTTTAACTTCTACTGGGCAGAACCTCATAATCATATTCAAATGCCCTTTCAGGGGTTGACGAAAAAGGTTATCACGAAAGAGATCCTAAGCTATCTGCGTGAATTTAACCATGTGTGGATGAGCAAGCAGCCTTATTACCATATTCAGGCACGGGCACTATTCGAATTGATCATCCACCGTCTGTTAACCAGCTTTCACCGAAATTTACCAACTTCTTTTGATCCCCGAATAAAGAAGCTTACAGAATATTTAACAGAACATTACTCAGATCATATGGCTATTAATGAGATAGCAGAAGGTTTGAGACTGCATCCTGTGTACTTCGGAAAGCTATTCAAGCAGAATACTGGAATGACTTTCAAAGAATATGTCAACCGCATCCGGATCAATAACGCAGAAATGATGCTTTCTTCCGGTGATTTCACCGTTAAGGATGCCGCAGAGCGCTGCGGAATCCAAGATATTTATTATTTCAGCAAAGTATTTAAAGAGATAAAGGGATATCCTCCATCTGCCGCCAAAATAAAATGATCTTCGTGTTACAACGGCAGAGCAGATGAAAGAAAGAGGTCCCCATTACTGCTGTAATAGGGACCTGCCATTGTCGTTCAAAGCGCTGTTACTTCTTCCAGACTTCATCAATAGAAGACTGGAATTGCTCTTTGTATTTGTCAATTACTGTGGATACCGATACACCTTCCAGAATTTCGCCGACCATTTCATAGTAAGGCATATTCGGATAACCATCCTTTCCGTCAACTCTATTAATAGTTTCTCCTGCTGTCTTGGCGTTATCGATATCATCCTCATTGCTAAATAACGTTTCCAGCGAGGCCTGCTTCGGATAATCGTAAATCGAATCGATATCATTGATTTTCTCATAGATATAGACCAACTGCTCAGGATGCTCTATTACACTCGGAATGGTCATGTAGTTCGGAATCGTCAAATGCGAGTGATATGCCACCGCGCTAGGTCCTTTAGGAAATGGCAGGAATCCGATATCCATATCCGGCATATCCTTCTTGAAGCCATCCATCTCATAATCGCTTCCCGCGTACATCAACGTGTTGCCTTGACGGAAAAACTGCCCAGGTTCCGTCCAGTCTCCGCCTTCTGTAGGTCTAGCGACGTTTTCCGTAGCAAGCTTGAAGATGAACTCCAGGGTTTCCTTTGTTTTCGGATCCTCCAAATTCTGTTTATCATCTCTGACCAGATTGGCGTCATTGGAAGCCAGCGCCTGCACCAGAATATTGGCTGTAGCAACACCCCATGTATCCAGCTTACCGTTATTGTCCGTATCTTTGTTAGCTTCTTTGGCAACCTGGATGAAAGTATCCCAGTTCCAGTTATCATCATTCACATAATCCTGCAGTGGCTTCATGCCTAATTTATTCATCAGAGTACGGTTATAGAAAATACCTGACGATGCGCCGTTAATTCCGGAGCGGAATCCATAGCCTCTGTCCGCATACTGGGAATAATCGTTTGTATATTGCTGAATAAATACCTTGTCATTCTTCGTATATTCATCTACAGGAGAGAACAGCTCCTGCTTAACAAGCGATGGAATCATCCACGGTCTTGCCATCCGGATGATGTCGCCGATCGGTTCTCCGGCAAGCAGCGAGGCTGTAACCTTACTGGAATATTCCGCATAGTCAACCGTGACATATTCAATCTTGAAATTATGTTTTTTCATTAATTCATCCAGATTCTGCTTTCGCTTGATATTATCCGGATTATCTTCCTTGATGGATTCGTCATACCAGGAAACCCATTTAATAGTTCGACCACCCATATCGAAATCCATTTCAGGTGTTCCGGTATTATCCTCAATTGCAGCAGGAGTTGCATCATTGGCTTCCGATTCCGAAGAAGTAGGCGTACTGTCGACTCCTGCGTTGTTCTTGTTACTGCCGCCGTTGCTGCTGCATCCAGCAGCCAGTAGCAGAATCAGAATCAACGACATAAGCAGCGACTTCCTTTTCCACATCTAATATCCCCCCTATGATTTGGCTGTCTCTTCTGAAGTACAGCGCTTACAATAAGAAATGTTATCTGCTTTCCGGCAAACAAACCATGGAGAATCTAAACTTGATTTGTAAGTTTCAAACATTAATTCTATAAAGAGAGAAAATTCAGACATACATTTTCACTGCTGGTATGTTGTTGTGTTTATTTCCCTTCTTGCTCTTGATTATGACATCTATTACAGATGAGAATACGGTTAAATATTTGTTCAACAAGGATATAAAAGCGTTGTCAATTCCCGATTTTGACATGCAATCAGGCCCTCTAGAAACTAGCCGATGTGTCTTCCGCCAAAGAGCAAATGGAACTCATTTTAAAGATATTTATGGATGTATTCCCCGTAAAAAATTCCTACTTATTTAGGTATTCTCCATTAGGGCACATAGCCAAGGGACTAATCAAAAATCTAAATTAGCATAAGAAAAGAGCACTGCAATAGCGCAATGCTCTTTTCTGACATTATCAACTACTCGGCATAGTAGCACTTAATTTAAGAATACCCTTTTACTTCTTCGCCTTATAAAACTCATGATACAGCTTCCTCAGCGCTCTCTTCTCAATCCGCGGCACATAACTCCGGCTGATCCCCAGCTCCTTTGCAATCTTTCGCTGCGTCCGCTCATCCCACCATGATCCAGGCCAAAACGGCCTCGGATCACTTCCTGCTCCCGCTCGTCGAGGATATCGAGATTGCGGTAGATCTTGCTTTTCTCGATCTTCAGCTGCACCCGGTCCTCCACATCATCGGCTTCCGTGCCGAGGATATCGATCAGCGTGATTTCATTGCCCTCTTTGTCCGTCCCAATGGGATCGTGCAGGGAGACGGCCTTGCGTGTCTTCTTCAACGATCTCAAATACATAAGTATTTCGTTCTCAATACAACGAGCGGCGAATGTAGCGAGTTTAGTGCCTTTACCGGTCTGGAAGCTCTCGATGGCTTTGATCAATCCAATGGTTCCAATACTGATATGATCCTCAAGATCCTCTCCAGTATTATCGAAATGACAATATGAACACGACCCGATGTAAGTACTGACTCAAAATCGATGACATGGAACCATTTTGAATCGCTAGACACACACTGGCAGTTGATTCGCTATTTCCACTCTGTGTTAAATCTATTCCAAAATTTCCGAACACTTTCTTCGTTGGTTTTGTTGCTTATTGATTGGAGTCAATTGACTATAGTCTAATCAGACTATATAATATCTTAGTCTAATTAGACTATAATAGGGATATAAAGGAGTGAAGACTACATGATCAAGTCATTTTTAATGTTGGGTCAGTCGAATATGGCGGGCCGTGGATTTTTGCATGAAGTCGATCCTATCTATCATGAAAAAATAAAAATGCTGCGCAATGGACAGTGGCAGATGATGACAGAGCCGATTAATTACGACCGTCCGGTTTCCGGTGTAAGCCTGGCGGCATCTTTTGCCGATGCCTGGTCGAAAGCCAATCCCGATGAGGAAATTGGTTTGATTCCTTGTGCGGAAGGTGGCAGTTCCTTGAATGACTGGCATCCGGAAGGCATCCTTTTTCAGCATGCTTTATCCGAAGCCCGCTTCGCCCTGCGGTCCAGTCAAATCTGCGGAATCCTATGGCACCAGGGTGAGAGCGATAGTTATCGTTCGCTACATGAAACTTATTACGAGAAATTAACCCTTATAATCGAGACCCTAAGAAACGAATTGAATCTTGATGAGGTGCCGTTGATCATTGGCGGACTTGGTAATTTCCTTGGGAAGACCGGTTTTGGACAGCACGCGACAGAGTATCGACAGGTCAATGAACAATTGCAGCACTTCGCCAACCAACAACAAAATTGTTATTTTGTAACAGCGGCAGATTTGACCGCGAATCCTGATGGCATACATTTAGACGCGGTTTCGCAACGCAAGTTCGGCTACCGCTATTTCGAGGCTTTTTCGAAAAAGTGTCATGTCCTGGAACCCATCCCGGGGGAGGAGCAATCGCTGAAAGTGGAGCGCGACTATTCGAAAACAGAACAGATTTACCTTCATAGCATGGATTTGGCTTCGGGCAAAATCACGTACGCGGAATTCGAGGCGCAGATGATGAAGGTGATGCAGCCTTGATCCCCTTACTCATCCTTGGCTTGCTCATCCAAAACCCCGGCGCTCACGGCTACGAATTACTGGCCTTAATGGAAAAACGCCATTACAAATACATTGTAAACTTCACGAAAGGCTCGTTTTATTACAATCTGCAGCAACTCGAAGAAAAAGGTTGGATTGAACAGATTCAGCTGAAACCTTCAACCAGTGGGCGTGAAATTCGGAACTTTAAAATCACCGGATCGGGAATGGCTGAATTCGAAAAATTAATGGTCAAATACGGCACCAACTCGGAATATGTGAACCTGCAATTTTATGGGACGCTGCTCTTTGCCGATGAATACGACAAAAACAAATTGCTGGAACTGATCCAATCGCAAATCGACCAGACTAAAACCCGAATCGCCCTCCTTGATGAATACCTATCCAACACACAAGAACTTCCCGGCACAATCGATTACTTCCGCCGTATGAACGAAAATTCCCGTTCACATCACTTAGTTAACTTAGAGTGGTTTGAACAATTGAAAGCAGAAATAGAGGCGCAGCTCCCCATAGGCTGATTATATTGCGAAGGCCCCGTTTGTTGGTTAGTACTATTTTAATGATGGTATAATTTGGAGATTCCAGATATTTCCATAATGTACTAAGCTGTAGCTCATAAAAATACTGAACAATTGGATGCTTCAACTTTATCTTCTCGCCCATGTTTAAAATGCGCTTTTTTTGGAACTCCTTATCACTAGTGTCGGTAAACAATAAAAAAACCAAACGGAATTTCTGCCGTTTGGCTTTAGATCGTAATAAAAACATTTGTTCTAGTTCTTTACAACGGGATGCGAACGTTGCCAGTTTCGTGCTTTTGTTTGGCTGGAAGCTTTCGTTTTCTTTTGATCAAGCTAAAAGTTCCGATGCCGATTAAATTATCAAGGTTTTCGCTCGTGTTGTCGACCAATTTCTTGGGTTAGCCATTCTTGTACCATTAAAAAAACGAAGCGAACAATGATCTGCGTTAAAGCTCTTGGGCGAATCCCCCGCAAGATTCGCGGAAGATGAACGGTGTCTCAAACACGATCGCTTTCGGCTTTGTCGAGGGATCAAGAATCCGTCCCATTGCCAAGCGGATACATGCGGCTGCCATCTCTTCAACTGGCAGCTTAACCGTCGAAAGGGACGGAACGCTGTATTTCTCAGCATCATGGTCGCCATACGTCAAAATCTCCATCTCGTCAGGAATTTTAATATTTGCTCGATGGAACACGGGAAGGGCTGCAATAGCCATGGTTCCCAGTGGGAAGAACATGCCTGTTGGCAATTCGCCGCCTCCCTCCACGATCCTTCTGGCCGCCGCATTCCCGCCCTCCATCGTCATCGGAGCAGCTTGAATATGCCGCTCCTCCAGTTCGAGTCCATATTTGGCGCACGACTCGACGAATCCCTTGAAGCGCAAATTGTTCTCCGACCTCACAAGATGGTCAGGCACAATCGTGCCGACCTTCTTGTGCCCGCGCATCGCAAATAACTCAGCCGATTTGCGGCCGATCTCGTAAGTATCGACATGGACGCAGCTATAGGTGCTGCTCTTGCGATTAAACAGCACGGTCGGTATGCTTAGCGGATTGTCTTCAAGATAACGTTGGTCCTCTGCGGAAATGCCCGTTAGAATCACGCCATGGTACATTCCACTGTCGCATATTTCCTTTATTCTATGGATATGCTTCCGCTTGAAAGGCTGGATTGTCATCTCGAATGCATACTCTTGCTCCAGAATCGAACTTTGGGCTCCCGTGAAAAAACGCCCCAACAAGTCAGAAGAGAGGTCGGACGGCCAGAACGTGGCAATGACTGGAAGACTTCGAACACCGGATTGTCTCAATCGTCTTGCCGACATATTGGGTATATAACCGATTCCTTGCGCAGCCTCCATGATCCGCTGTTGCGTTTTTTTCGAGATGCGCATTTCGTCGCCGCGACCGTTGAGCACGATTGAAATCGTTCCCACGGAAAGCTTCGTCTTCTCGGCGATTTCTTTAATCGTAGACATCCCCATCCGTCCACTCCCCATTCGTAATACTCCATTAATACGGAAAAGTACCAAGAATGTCAATCGCAGCGCGTTAGGCCGTCTGCTTCATTTTTGTCTTCTATATTGACTTTAGTCCTAATCCCCCTTACGATTTAGTGGCTAGATTGCTAAAACGTAATTGCAACTGTTTTTTAATATCCCTCAGGAGGTATGAGTATGACAACACCACCCGTCCGTGCAATCGCTGAACCATTAACGGATACGAGAATTTGGACGGCAGATTTTATCAAACTGACGATCGTGACAACACTGCTTCGAATCTGTACGCAAATTCAGATTACGTCTATGCCGCTGTTCTTCCTCTATCTGGGAGGCAGCAATGCGCTGGCCGGGCTGTCCATGACCTTCTTTACGTTGGCAGCGCTTCTGACGAGACCACTTATCGGCATGATGCTCGATACATACGGGCGAAAGCCCATCCTTCTGTGGGGTGTTGTCGTTTATACGATCACGACTGTGTTATACGGTTTTGTTGCCTTCATACCTGCGTTAATCTTCCTGCGAATTATGCACGGCATATCCTTCTCCGCAAGCTCGACGGCGACCAGCACCATGGTCTCTGACGTCTTGCCGGAAAACAAGATGACTCAGGGCATTTCATATTTTGGACTTTTCGGAACGTTGGCCGTAGCGATTGCTCCTTCTGCCACACTTTACCTATTGGAAGTTTCCGACTATGCCGTACTCTATTACTTGACCGGAATCGTCTCCCTGATCGCCCTCCTGATCAGCATGCGTATCGAATCCGAGAAGAACAGGCATCGCAAGGAATTAGCGGCGGACATCGCGCATCCCCCTTCAAAGCGGCATTCTCCGGACGCGGCAGGACCTTGGAATAAACTCATAGAAATTCGTGCCATCCCGCCTTCGGTTGTTGTCCTGTTCGTTTCTTTGGCAACCAGCACGGTCATGGTATTCCTCCCGTCATTCGCGATCGACAACGGCATCCGCCATATCGGCGTGGTTTTCGTCGTTCAAGCCGCTGCACTGGCGCTTTCCCGCTTCATCGTCGGACCTTGGATCGCATGGACGGGTCCCCGCTTCGTCATGTCCGTCAATCTCCTCGCTCTCGGGGTTGCACTCGCCGGAATCAGTTTTTCAAGCACATTGTGGGAACTGATCATTTGGGCAGTCTTGTTCGGCTTCACGAACGGATGTCTTATCCCTCAGCTCAATGCGAGGGCGATTACGAACACGGATCAAGCAAACCGCGGGAAGGCGAACGCCACATTCTATATCGCACTGGACTTCGGAATAGGCGCCGGAGCCGCGGGATGGGGGCTCTTGTCCGACTTCTTCGAGATGCGGTGGATCTTCTTGCTTGCCGGCTTCCTCATGATTTTCGCTTTATCGGCGTTCGCTTACATGGAAAGTTCACAGCGGACGAATGCTGGCATTTAGATTTAACGTTTTAGCAACGCCCGCGACTCCCGATTTAATATTGACTTTTTGTACAAGTGGCGTTAAGATTCACGCGTAAGCTAAAAAATGCTAAAACGAAAATGCAACTTTTCATGAAAGGGTGTGATCGATGCGGGATTTCGAGAGGCAGCACGAGCGACCCGGCAGAGGAAACACGAACACGTACTCCGAATAGAAAAAAGGAGGAGATTATTTTGTATAGGGGAACGAAGCTGTTTTTGCAACCCATTATGATGATCTTAGCGATTGTATCTTTGTTATCTGTAAGTTTTCTCGGTCCATGGCCTGGCGTTTCTGCGGCTGCTGCCAAAGACAAACCTGCATTTAAACAGAATGGCGCCATCGCACTTTCAGTTGGCGAATCCTATAAATTGGAGATCGTCAACAAGCCTTCCAGTGCGAGTTATTCTTGGAGCAGTGACAAAAAATCAGTAGCAGCGGTGGACCAGAACGGACTTGTTAAAGCGTCTTCAGCCGGCTCTGCGACCATCACCTGCAAAATAACGCTTAATAATAAAACGGAATTTCTCGCCGTAAAAGTCAATGTCAAGGAGGCTCATGTGCACCCATCACCGGAAAATGCAAAAGTACCTGTCGACAAGAACGGATTTGATTCCAGCGGAAGAATGGTTGCTAATTTCGGATCGCCAGTAATAGATGGCAATACGGATCCCGTATGGAATAAAGCGCAAGCGGTTTCACCCAAATATGTATCAAGCAATATCGACACATCCGCAACGTTTAAGGCATTATGGGATGACCGCGCACTTTACATTCTTGCAGTGGTTAAAGATAAAAACTTATCCGTACAATCAGGAACACCATACATGCAAGATTCAGTGGAGTTATTTCTTGACGAGAACAATAACAAAACGCCGGAATACGGCGCAGACGATTTGCATCTTCGCGTAAATTATGAAAATGCGCTGTCCGTGGACAACGGAAAGCCCGAGCGATTCTACACAGCTGCTAGAAAAACGGAAGATGGATATATCATTGAAGCAAGAATCGCTTTAAAATGGATACCTGTAAACGGAAAGGTGCTTGGCATCGAATTGCAGGTGAATGACGCCAAAGAATCGGAGCGAGTCGGTACCATCAACGTATTCGATTCGACCGGCAGCGCCTGGAACGATACGACGAAATTCGGCGAGGTCTTGCTTACCGGAAAGGCAAAGGGCGATGTCAGCGGTAGAAACCCCTACGATCTCATAAATTTGATCAAAAGTACGCTGAAGCTTGATCTCAAGCTTTATAAAAATGCAAGTATCGTTACGGATTCCATTGCCAATGCTTTCGCCGAAAATGTTCTCAAAGACCAAAAAGCAACCCAGGAACAACTTGATAAACAATATGCTGCCATCAAGGATGCGATCGGCAAGCTGGAAATGACGGAAGAAGCGGCGAACGAGAAATATTTCAAGCCGGTTCCGGACGAATATCGCATGGAAAGCGACAATCCGGGGACGATTGAAAACTTATCATACAAAGCAGCTAACTTAGACGGTGGTACGGACGACAAGAAACTTAATGTTTATCTTCCGTACGGTTATGACGCTTCCAATCCAAATAAGCATTACAATGTCCTCTATTTGATGCATGGCGGGGGCGAGAACGAGAATCTCATCTTCGGCGGGCCTGGCCAAAGCAAAGAACTGAAGAAAATACTGGACAATATGATTGCAAACGGTGACATTGAACCGCTTATTGTGGTGACACCTACGTTTTACGGCGGCAAGGATGATGTCGCCCTCTTCCATGAGGAACTGATGAATACGGTTGTTCCATTGGTGGAAACCAAGTACAATACCTATGTTAAATCCGGAAGCTTGGACGATTTGAAAGCATCCCGAGCGCATCGGGCATTCGGCGGGTTCTCCATGGGTTCGGTCACGACGTGGTATACCTTTATCCATGATCTGGACTATTTCAAGTACTATATACCGTTAAGCGGCGACAGTTGGATCCTTGAGCAGACAGGCGGCGGCCTCAAGCCAAAGGAAACGGCGGAGTACATCGCCGACGTCGCAAGGGCATCCGGGTATAAGCCGCAGGATTACTACATTTTCAGCGCCACGGGTACCCAGGATATTGCGTATCCGAACTTGAAGCCTCAGATCGACGCGATGAAGCAGTTAACCGATGTCTTTGTTTATTCATCGGATATGAAGAAAGGGAACTTCTACTTTATCGCTGCCGATGGCGGTACGCATGCTTGGAATTGGGTGAACCAGTATATTTACGATATTTTACCGGATCTCTTTCGCAACTAAGTAGCCGATATTGTTTTCTAGTCCGGCATATTCGTTGTCAGGCCGGTTTTATTGACAGAAAATAAAGAATTAGCTCACCAGAATGGCCGAGCGGCTCACAGGGCCCTCGGCCATTCTTCACTTCTCCGCCTTATAAAACTCATGTTATAGCACCTTTTTCTCAATCCCACTATAAGAGTTTCATAAGTGATAATTCACCGTTTTTGAGACCAGAAATAAGTGGTGCATTCTTTTGGGGTTTTCATAACGAATTTTTTATTTTTGCCCATTATTCCCCTAATGGATAAGCCGCTTTACGAAAGACTTGAGCGCTATACGACGTAGTCGCTCCAAGTAATGTCATTTCTGTTGTTCCAAGTTATGAAGATGGGGAAAATCTATTCTCACAAGTCAAAGCCATGGGTTTGGAAGGTATCGTATCCAAAAGAAGCGAAAGCAAATATCGAATGGACTTCCGCTCCTCGGATTGGTTAAAAATAAGAAACTATTTGTACGAGACGGTGTCCATTGCTGCTATCCGTAAAGGCGATTTCGGCTGGAATCTTATTAAAGATCAAAAGTATGTTGGGCTTACCGAGTTTGTTCCGCCGGAAGCACGAAAAGCTTTCTCGGGCATATACGAGCAACTGGTGACAGGTAAGGATAAGCATTGGATCTATCTCGATCCAATGCTTTCGTGCCTGGTAAAATTTCAGTGCTGGACAAGAAAAGAGCTCATGTGAAGTCCTAGTTTTGTGGAATTTGTCCTCTAACAAATAAAGCTGCGCTACTTTGAGCACAGCTTTATTTGTATTTAGAATAATCCATTTATATATCGTCCGATCATCTTACCGATGTGATCTTTCGCATACTCGAGTGTAATCGCAAACGCTCCGTTGTGGCTGCGCCATAGGAATTGCTTGCTATCCATCAATACGTTCACCGGCAATGACCGTGATATTCGCCCGCTTCAGCGATTGTTTTATTTCGACTATATCTTCATGCATACGGCTAAAAACGATATCGGTAGCCTTGGTAAAGAGGTCGCGCATCGATCGCGCCTTCTCTTCGACCTGCCTGCGATTTTTCTTAGCTATTGCGTAAGCCATCGGCAGCAAAACGAAATCATGCATCAGCTGCAGCTCCTCGCGTGACGCAGGAGGCGACTATGGCTTTTGACCAGTTGCCTTTTATACGTTCCCGTTGCATGAGCTCTATAAATTGCTCCCGGTGCTCTGGAAGCATCATTCGGGATGATTCCCATCGACCATTGCCATGAAGTTTCTTACTGTTCGCGTTCATAACCGTCAGTCACCTCATGGCTTTTACATGCGAACACACGTTCTTTAGTCAAAGATGTCATTTGAAAAGCTACCTCAAAGAAAAACCCTTGATACACAAGGGTTTTGAGTGATTTTATTATGGTGGACCCAAGGGGGATCGAACCCCTGACATCATCGCTGCCAGTGATAAGATCTACAGATTAATTTACTTCTTCGCCTTATAAAACTCATGATACAGCTTCATCAGAGCTCTCTTCTCAATCCTGGACACATAACTCCGGCTAATGCCCAGCTCCTTGGCAATCTCCCTCTGCGTCCGCTCATCTCCGCCATGATCCAGGCCGAAGCGGCAGCGGATCACTTCCTGCTCCCGCTCGACGAGGATATCGAGATTACGGTAGATCTTGCTTTTCTCGATCTTCAGCTGCACCCGGTCCACGACATCATCGGCCTCCGTGCCAAGAATGTCGATAAGCGTTATTTCGTTCCCCTCTTTATCCGTGCCAATCGGGTCATGCAAGGATACGTCCTTGCGCGTCTTCTTCAGTGACCTTAAATGCATAAGTATTTCATTCTCAATACAACGTGCTGCGAATGTGGCGAGCTTCGTCCCCTTACCCGTCTGAAAACTTTCGATCGCTTTAATCAATCCGATCGTGCCAATCGAGATGAGATCCTCAAGATCCTCACCGGTATTGTCGAATTTTTTGACAATGTGAACACGAACCGATGTAACTCCGAGCATTCAGGGTAATAAAATGATCCTACAGTAATACCAGCCTTAATCAACACGAATTTGGAAGACAACAGGATAGGGGCTCCGCACCTCTCTCGTTCGGATTATCAACGCCTCATCGGTTCTTTCCCATACCGGCTTTTCATCAAACCCTAAAACATTGATTTTGCGGATGATGCCGTGGAAATAGTGAGCCCGCTCCTTCAACGATTTGATCTTCACGATCCCATCGTCCGGATAAGATAGAACGTGCGCATACAAAGCGCTCCCCTTCATCGTGAATCGGATGTCTTCGCTGGTGAACAATTTCGCCTTGCCGTCCGTGAACTGTCCTTCCTCCACTGCCGTAGGCCCTTCGCCGAACTTTCGCCAGAATGTGGTTCCGTAGATCGCCTCACCATTCGTCTTCAGCCAGCCGCCGATATCAAGCAGAATGCGCCGGTCGTCTTCCGGAATCGTACCGTCGGCTTTGGGGCCAACGTTGAGCAGCAGATTGCCGTTCTTGCTCACGACATCGACGAGATCCTGAATAATCTCAACGGATGATTTGTAGTCCATTCCCTCGACATGACACCAAGAGTTGCGCGCTGCGGCGGTATCGGTCTGCCAATAGAACGGCTGCAGATCGGCAAATTGGCCGCGTTCGATATCAAGAACCGCGGAACCAAACTTGAAAGCATCGTGCTTGTAATTGATAATGCCTTGATATCCCCACTCGGCCGCTCGATTATAATAGTACGCCGCGAATTTCTTGAGATAAGGCTTAAATGCTGCCGTATGGATCCACCAATCGAAGTAAAAGATTTTCGGCCGGTAACGGTCAACCAGTTCGCAACACCTAAGCAGCCAATCCTCCAAATATTCCTTACTCGGCGGGGAACCGTACAAATCCTGATGATCGGGTTCCGGCATCGAAGGCCAGTAGAAATCGCCGCACGCAAGCGGTTCACGGATATCCGTCTCGAACGTTTTGCCATGCGACATGAAAAACCAATGTTCTGCCCGGTGAGACGATACGGAAAAAATTAATCCCCTTGCCTCGAAGGCTGATTTCAGCTCTGCCAGTACATCTCGCCTTGGTCCCATCTCGAATGCATTAAATTTTGACAATTCGCTTTTGTACATCTGAAAACCATCGTGATGTTCCGCGACGGGCATGACATACCGAGCCCCAGCTTGCTCGAACAATTCGGCCCAATCGGCTGCATTAAACTTCTCCGCCTTGAAGAGCGGTATAAAGTCTTTATAACCAAACGTTTGATGATCGCCATAGGTCGCCCGGTGATGATCAAATTCTCGTGTGCCTTGGATATACATATTTCGCGGGTACCACTCATTGGCGAAAGCCGGTACGGCGTACACGCCCCAGTGAATGAAAATGCCGAATTTCGCGTCCTTGTACCATTCCGGAATACGGAAACCGCTGAGCGAATCCCAGTCGTCGCTGAAGTTGCCCGATGCGACCTTCTCGTCAATTCGTTTTAAATATTCATTTCTATCCATCCTTACACTCCTTCCGCGTGTGCTATAATCCAATCATAGCGAGCCGGAATAGCTCGGAATACGGGTAAATGCGACGTCCATTAGGACAAATATGTCGCAATAGCGCAGCTAGGAGGACTGCCGATGGGGCATCCGATGATTCAATTAGATAATCTAGATCTCAAGCTTTCGCTTGGGAGGCTTGTTTTGAACGTGCTATATATTAAATCCGGGTTCTTCTACCATTCCATGCCCGAACATCGTCACAGCAACGGCAGCTATGAGCTCCATTACATTCCGTCCGGACACGGGCGCTTGATTGCGACAGGAAGAGAATTCCCGCTTTCGCCCGGCAGCTTATACATGACGGGACCGGGTATCGATCATGAGCAAATTACGGATCCATCCGATCCGATGTTTGAGTATTGTATTTTCTTCGAGGCGCTCCCGAGCGGGCGCAATCACCATGAGCGGTTGTACGGGAGAAGCGGCGGCGATTCCGAAGATATCCGCGAAATAGCGCGATTGTTTTTGGAAACGCCATTCTGGATTGGACAGGACAGTCGGCAACTGCAGCATGTTTTCGAGAAGCTGGCTTGGGAAATAAATACCCGCTCAATAGGCTATCGGCGTAACATAACGATCCAATTGGAGCAGATCGTCATCGGACTTGTCCGGAACTATACGAACAATCAGCCGACGTTGCAGACTGCTCCACTGAAGACTTTGGATGATAAAAGAATGGTACTGATCGAGAACAACATCTTGTATAACTATAAGCATATCACGATTAGAACGCTTGCCGATCAGCTCGGCCTTAGCGTCAGGCAAACCGAACGTGCGGTTCACAAGCAATACGGGATGTCTCTGCGTGAAAAGCTGCTGGAAGCCCGTCTGCAGGAAGCCGCTCGCCTGCTTGATACAACCTTGCTGACAATCGGCGAAATTTCCGAACAAGTCGGATATCAGTCTTCCGAGTCGTTCACGTCGCATTTTAAAAAATGGCAAGGATTAACGCCAAGCGCTTATCGGACGCGAACAATTGTGCCTACTATACAGTAGATAGACAGTTTAGTTAATTTTCAAGGCATTCAATATCTTTGATACACATTCTTCCGTTGAATTCTCGTATGTATTGATCTCAACGTCGTATTTCATATTTTGATGTACAATTTTCAATTGTTCCTTTGCTATGCCGATAGTTCTATCACCACGAACGCGTTCACGTCTTTCCAATTCTTCGAGCGGACAATGCACGCCGACATATAATACATCTTCGTCCTTGAACTGCTCTAAAAAATCCGCGGCATCGCTTTCCGCGTCTAAAACAGTATCAATAATAATGTTAAAAGAATATTCCGAGATAACTTTAGTCAGTCTGTGCAGTATAAATGTTAAAAAATGCAGGTCATAGTTTTGTTTGTTTATAATGTCCCATGTCGAAGGTTCTTTTTTATTGTTACGCATTTTTGATAGTAAACTACCTAGATCGTCAAATCCCAACACTAAATAATTTGGTAATTTTTCCGACAGTAGTTTTGCTATTGTAGATTTGCCTGAACTTGAAACACCGTTCAACAGGATAACCTTACCTTTAATCATAGTTAACTCCTTCTTTGGCATGATAAATCGATTGAGAGAACAGATAATACCCGCAGTTATCCACGTCTTAACCGACGAAACTGCTCAGGGGTTATTTTCTCCGACCTCCGGAACCGTTGAATAAAATAAGCACTGCTGGAGAAACCAACTTGATCGGCTACGTTCTTCACGGATAATTCGGTCGAGACAAGAAGTGCTTTAGCATGAACGATACGGCACTCTGTGAGAAACTCTATTGGCGTCTTTCCGATTAAGGAATGGAACTGTCTGCTGAAATGAGAGATACTGCAACCAGCCTGATTCGCCATTTGTTCCAGCGTTAAAGGCTGCTCGCTATGGGTGCGAATCCATTCCGCTGCCTCGATTAGCTCGCTCCTCTGTCCATGCGAAGGTGCTCCTAGGGTATCCCCTGCGTTCAGAGCGAGCTCGGCGAGCATCTCATAGAGCAGCGCCGATAGCCGCGCCTCCCCTCCTTGCAGAGAAGGGACGCCACAGGTAAGCAGCTTTCCCCACAGCACATCCAATCGTTCCGCGTTCTTCCAAGAGAATGTCCAAGCTTCGCTTTCCCCTTTGCCTTGAAGCAGCTCTTTAATTCCTGCTCCGTTGAAATGCACCCATCGGATGTCCCACGGTTCCTCCGTATCGGCATAATAACATTGTTTGACACCTGGACCATAGAGGAAGCCGGATCCTGCCTGCAGTTCCACGATCTCGCCACCCATTTCCAAATACCCTCTACCGCCGCGCACGATATGCCAATTATACGAATCAAGCTGTCCGGCCTCACGATTCTCTTTATGCGTCGGATCATCAAAATAATGACCGAAAGAGTCAGGATAGCAGAAGAATCGGGTAAAGCGGGGTGGAGCCAGAAAATGATTAACCCTCATTTGATTCACCTCAAAATAGCATAATCGTAATACGTTTGATCAAATTATTCGGATTTACCCTCTCTTTTACAATGTTTATAATAAAGATATTCAATTTGATTCAAGCATAATACTAACATATTAAATTGGGAAGGGGATCTTTCGAATGTATTTCGGTGTAGATTATTATCCGGAGCATTGGCCGGAGGAGCGTTGGCCAATCGATGCCAAGATGATGAATGAAGCGAATATCAATATCGTCAGATTAGCGGAATTTGCTTGGGCCAAAATGGAACCGGAGGAGGGGATTTATGACTTCTCTTGGCTGGATCGTTCGATTAATATTCTGGCAAGCGAAGGAATGAAGATTATTCTTGGGACGCCCACTGCCGCAGCACCCAAATGGATGATGGACAAACATCCGGATATGTATCCGGTGGATGTCTATGGCTTAACGAAGGGCTTCGGAACGCGGAGGCATTATTGCTTAAATCATCCCATATACCGCGACTACTCCAAGAAAATCGCCCGGGCCATGGCGGAACACTATAAGGATAACGAGCACATTGTTGCCTGGCAGATAGACAACGAGTTCGGCGGTACTTGTTATTGCCAGAGCGACCTGAATGCGTTTCGAATCTGGCTTAGGAACAAGTATGGGTCAATCGAGAAAATGAATGAAGAATGGGGAACGATTTTCTGGAGCCACACCTATCGAAATTGGGAAGAGATCATTCTGCCCCGATATTCCGCGAGTGATGGGTTTAGCCAAAACGGAGGCTCAAACCAGTTGCTGTCCACGCCATTTAATCATAATCCCGGCATGCTGCTCGACTATCAGCGTTTCTTCTCCGATGCTACAGTGTCGTATCAGCGCATTCAAATTGACGAAATCCGTGCATTCAGCACCTTACCGATCACACACAATCTCATGGGCCATTTCAGCGAATTGAATTATTTTGATCTGGGCCAAGATCTTGATTTTATCAGTTGGGATAATTACCCGAACCATATGTGGGCAAAATCCACGCCGACAGCAGTTTCAATGGCGCACGATCTAATGCGAGGCATTAAACAACGAAATTTCTGGATGATGGAACAACAGAGCGGACCTTGCGGTTGGCATTCGATGGGCGACACACCGGAACCAGGTCAAGTGCGTTTATGGACCTATCAGGCGATCGCGCATGGAGCAGAAGCTATGGTCTACTTCCGGTGGCGGGCATGTACGGTTGGTATTGAACAATATTGGCATGGAATTCTAGATCATGACGGCATCGGCCGGAGACGTTACAGGGAAATTACCCGTATTGGCAGCGAGATGGCACAGCTGTCGGATCTGATCGTCGATGCGACGAATCGCAATTCCGTGGCACTCGTTAAGAGTTACGACAACGCGTGGAGCCATCGAGCGCAGCCGCACAATCAGAAATTCTCGTATGGAGGCCTGTTGGATTCTTACTACAGGTCCATGGCCATAAATCATGTTGGCTTGGATGTCACTGGTGTGGATACGGACTTCACTCCATATAAGCTGGTCCTTATGCCAGCCTTCAATCTGATGACGGAAGATATCGCGGCAAAATGCAAGACTTACGTAGCAAATGGAGGATCCCTGCTTATTACGTTCCGCTCGGGTACGCGTACATGGAACAATCAGATGACCACCTTGACCTTCCCCGGTATGTTCAGCGAGCTGGCCGGAGTCGAACTGGAGGAATTTGATTCCGTAAACTTTGGAAGAACGGTTAGCATTAACGGTTCCTTCGGAGAAGGGACCGCTTCTGTCTGGTGCGACGTTCTGAAGCTTACAGGAGCACAAACACTGGCAAGCTATAATAGCCATTATTACAAAGGGACCCCTGCCGTCACCGTCAACGCTTTCGGCAAAGGCCATGTTTATTATGTTGGTTGCGATCTAGACGATGCCGCAATGGATAACCTGATGAACTTAATTATTGACCGCGAAGGTATCACCCGGAGCTTGCCCCAGAATTATGATGGAGTCGAAGCGGTCGAGAGAACCAAGGATGGCCAACATTATTTGATGCTTCTCAATCACAAGAACGAATCTATCGAAGTGGAATTGAGCGGCGTATTCGAAGATGCTTTAAGCGGGGCGATGATTGAAGAACGGATTATTCTGGAGCCTTATGCCGCACACGTTTTATTAAAGAGATGATACAAGTAAGAAAAACCGCCTTGATTTACGGCGGTTTTTTTATTGCCTCTCGAGCCGGCAGCCTCTAACATCTCGTTGTACTTTTGCCATCTAATAAGAAAGACCGTCCCTCGATATTCCAGGACGGCCTTCTATCTCCCAAAATTTACGAGTTTGGAGTTACCAACTCCAATACTACAAAACTAACTACTCCTTCACCGAGCCTATCATGACTCCTTTAACAAAATGTTTCTGTACAAAGGGGTAAATGATTAAAATCGGTATCGTTGTAATGACAATGAGCGAGTACTTCAACAATGTCTCCATATTTTGCATCAGCGCAAGCTTCTGCGCGTCAAGCGTTGCCGACATGCCGGAATAGTCAATTTTATTTTCAACCAGTATTTGTCGCAAAACAAGCTGCAGCGGGTATAGGGATTGCGAATTCAAGAAGATCAGGGCATTAAAATAGGAGTTCCATTGGCCTACTGCGGCCCATAGTACCAGAACAGCCAGAATTGGCCTTGACAGCGGAATAGCGATGCTGATCATAAATTTAAAGTCTCCGCACCCATCAAGCTGTGCCGCCTCATAGATTTCATTTGGCAATGAGGTCTGAAAGAATGTTTTTGCTATGATAATAGAGAAGACATTTAGCGCTGTTGGCACGATCAAGGCCAGTGGCGAATCCAGCATCCCCAAATCCTTGACCACAAGATAAAAGGGGATAAGTCCCCCGTTGAACAGCATGGCAAATAAAATGGCCCAAATCCATATTCTACGCCCTGCCATTTCCTTTCTCGACAAGGGATATGCCATCATAATGGTCAGCGCTACGCTTAATACAGTCCCGCCTACTGTATAAAAAATGGAATTAGCAAAGCCTGTCCAGACCGCATTATACTTAAATACGCCAATATAACCATCCAGCGTTGGATCTACCGGCCATAGCCATACTTTACCGCTTTGCACAGCCGCTGCCGAGCTAAAGGATGAACTGACAATATAAATAAGCGGGTATAGGACCATGACGAGGACGAGACTCAGGCCAGCATATACACAGAATAAAAATATACGGTCTTGTTTGGATTCCCGGATTGTGGATATCTGTTTCACTAGAAGCTCTCCTCTCTACTTAGAACAAACTGTTGTCCGATACTTTCCGGGCCGTATAGTTGACGATAGATATCAGGATTAATCCGATGATGGCATTAAACAAACCAATAGCGGCAGCAAAACTGAAATCAGCATTTACAAGCCCCGCTTTATACACATAAGTTGAAATAATCTCCGACCGGCTTAGATTAAGATTGTTCTGCAACAGATACACTTTCTCGAAGCCTACACTTAATAATCCTCCGACGCTCAGAATCATCAAAATAATAATGGTTGACCGGATTCCCGGCAGATCAATATACCGGATTTTTTGCAATCGGGTTGCCCCGTCTATTTTGGCTGCCTCATACAACTCCGGATTTACGCTTGCTAGCGCCGCAAGATAGATGACGGCTCCGTATCCGGTTTCCTGCCAGATCCCGGACCAGACATATGTGGACGAGAATCCATTTGCGCTCGCCAATACATTAGGCGGATTGGTATCTCCGAGTAAATGAAACAAAAGAGCAAGTGGTCCGCTTGTAGGAGAGAGGATAATCTGAATCATGCCCACCAGTATTACGGTTGAGATAAAATAAGGAGCGTAAGTGAACATCTGCACCGTCTTTTTGAAGCGCGCATGCCGCACTTCGTTTAACGCGATAGCCAAAAGAATGGAACAGGGAATCGAAACAACGAGCGAATATACGCTTAAAGACAGCGTATTTTTTACAAGTGGCCAAAAATAGGGAGAAGTAAGAAATAACTCAAATTGCCGCAATCCAACCCAAGGGCTTTTCCATATTCCATATACCGGGCTATAGTTACGAAAGGCGATTTGTACCCCCAGCATAGGCCAATAGCTGAATACAATTAAGAAGGCAGTTGGCAAAGCGATAATTGCATATAGAGGCCAATGTCTCTTTAGAGCAATACTCCGTTTCATTCCTATCATTCCTTCTTTAAAATAAATTGTGTCATCCCCCCCCGCAACGAGGAGGATGACACCTGTCTTGTGAGCTTTTCTCGGTATGTCCAATTTGATGAAGCTTTCAGGCTTATTTGAGCGACTCCAGGTTCTGAATGACAGTCTCATCTCGTTGGAAGCCGCTAGTATCAAAAGGCTTCACCATGGCTTTCTGAGTAATGGAAAGATATTGATCCAGACCAAGCTTCTTAACACCATCAACATAGGACTTCCAATCCTTAGAAATCGATTTGTTGCCGACAATAAACTCGGCTGTCCACTGCTTTACGTAGTTATTGATATTGGTCTTCAAGAGAGAATACGATTGTGAATCTTTAGGATCGATCCAGATGGATGCAGGAACGACTTCCTTCGGCTGTTTTCCTTTGTAATCCTTTTCCGTGTAGTATTGCAGCAGTGCCTCTGAACCAGATCCGTCCGCCGAAAAAGGAGGCTTGGCAACAATGCTGTTACGCCATTCTTCCGACTGATAAATAGGTCCGAGCTGATTCCAGCCCCAAGTGAAAGGTGTTGGAGGCTGGAAATTGATGTCGAACAAGGCGCGATTTCCGGTTAATCCTTTTTCGCCGTCCTTGGCCTTTGTCCAATACTCCCCTTCAGGGCCGTAATCCGTAATCGTAGTCCCTTCCGTCGTCCAAATATAATCCAGCATTTTCATAACCGCGATTTTCTCATCCTCAGCAGCTTTGTTGGTTATCGCAAATACAGCCCCGCTTACACCGTTGCCGCTGAATGCCGCATACGAGATGCCATTTGGCCCCTTAAGAGGAGGAACCGTCTCCCAGTTCACAATATCACTCATATGATCAGCGCCAACCACGCAGTTCATACAGCCCCAAGGCACGACTCCGACTTCGTGATTAATCGCCTGCTTGCTGAGCACGTCATTGGTTTGCGTAAACGCCGCGCTGCTAATTAAGCCCTTCGAATATAATCCGTTCATATACTCTAGCCCTTGCTTCCACTCATCCTGAATGGCCGATAGCTCAACATTGCCGTCCGTGACGCGCAAAAAGCTGCCGCCATCGTTGTAAGCAAAGGCATTCATCAGAAATGTGGTCGGATCTGAATTCCAGCCATCCGTGGAACCCGTCAGCGGCAAAATGCCGTTTTCCTTGAATACCTCCAGCATATGCTCAAACTCATCTGTCGTGGTTGGCATGCTCAGGTTGAACTTCTCCAGGAACGGTTTATACACCCAGAGCTTGCTGGAATAGTAGCAATGCAAGCAATAATTGTAGAATGGCAGGCCATATATGTTGCCATCCGGCGCAATGATTCCCTGCTTAAGAGCAGGCGTATTCTCAATCGCATTCCATACATTAGGCGCATGAGCTTTCAGCAAATCGTTTAACGGAACAAACACGCCTTGCTGTCCATATTTAAGCAAATCCTCGTTACTGAAAGAACCGGCCCAAAACACGGAAGGATAGTCGCCGCTTGCAAGCAGAAGAGGCTGTTTTGTTGCTACGTCGGTATTCGGAACCGTAATCCAGTTAATGTTCATATTAAAGTTTTTTTCCGCATATTCGGTGAACCAGTTGCTGTCCAAATTTCCGTTAAAGCTGGATGTCCCTGCAAATAAATTTACGGTGACCGGCTCTGATGCTGATTCTGAGTTTGTACCTTTTACATTTGGCGAGCCTGAATTTTTTGCAGGACCTGAACCATTGTTTTGCGAGCAAGCGGCAAGCATCAACAAAACCATAACGAAGGTTAAAAATGCGGCTATTCGTTTTCTCTTATTCATTTGGGCACCCCTTTATTGAATTCGTTCAGCAAATGCATCTTCCAGCCCTACCGAGTTATTCAGAAACAACATCACTCCCTTCATAAGTCAGAATATTCTATTAATTTTATATATAAAATAATTCTATTTCATAACTCTTCAACACAAAATATAGCTCTGAAATAGAGTCCCGGGACTAAAGATATGTAAGCACTTACAAAAAAAGATATTTAGGCTTATTTAATTGCAATTTATGCTCGATTAGTCATTTCTTATATAAATTATATAAGATGGATCACGGAAGGAAAATCAGGTATAATGCAAGTATGATATAAAAAAATGAAAGTAGAGATGCCATGAAGCACTATATGAAGCAAATGTTAGTCACCGCCCTTGACCGGACTCTGCCCATCTATATCGAACTATTGGGATGGAATGAATGGCAGGATGAATTCATACGCCCTCATGGCTACCACTGTTATCATTGGCTGCAGACGACAGGCGGAGAAGGACAGTTTGAATGCGAAGGCAAAACCATTATGCTCGGTCCGAATCAGGGCATCTTGCTGCCCCCCAACGTTCCGCACCGTTACAAGACGACATCCTACCCTTGGTCGACCTGGTATATTACTTTTAATGGGAATATGGCCTCCATTCTCGTGTCTTCGCTTGGTCTCGCGACTTGCACCGCGATCAGTTGGGAGTCTCATTCTCGATTATCCACCTTGCACAAAAGAAGCCGAAATCTAGCAAGAAGCCATTTCGAATTTAACGGAATAGACGGCTCGGCATTCGTCTACCGCTTCCTGATGGAACTAAAGCGCTCCGGGCAAGTGGATAACCAGCGCTCCTTTTCTCAGCATACCGCTCGTGTCATTCCATTAATCCGATACTTGGAGGAGAACTATTCGGATCCGTCTCTTGGACTAGACCAATTAGCCGATTATACCGGCGTTAGCCCGCAACGCCTGAATTACTTGTTCCGAATGGCAACGGGCATGAGCCCCTATCAATATCTCATTCACTTAAGAATTCAGAAGGCCAAGGAATTGCTGATCAACGAAAAAAACCTCACCGTTAAAGCCGTCGCTTTAAGAGTGGGTTTTCTGGACGCTAGCCACTTTGTATCCACATTCCGCAAAAATGAATTCATTACGCCGCAGAGTTACAGGGATCTTAACTAAGCTACTCTCTGAATTCCTGCGGCGTTACTCCAAGCTGCTCTTTGAAGACTTTGATAAAATAAGTCGGGTTCTTATAGCCCAGGATGCTTGCAATTTCGTAAACTTTGTAACGGCTATCCTTCAACAGAAAGACAGCTTTCTCCATTCGCAAACGAAGCAAATATTCGGAAATGTTTTCTCCCGTTTCGCGCTTGAATACTTTGGACAAATGCGTAGGATGCATATACACGTGGTCGGCAATGGCCTGCAAGGATACATCTTCCGATAAATGGTCCTGCACATATTGATGAACCCGGGCAACAATGGAATGCCGGGAATCCGATAATTCCGTATTCAACTGTTCGCGAAGTTTGCTCAGCATGGTCGTAGCCCAGTACTCCAAGTCGCCTAGGCTTTTCACTTCTCGTGATTCTTGCAGCCGATAGTCGGCGAGAAGCCCCCCGTTCTTATGCACGAAATACGAAAACGCGGACTTGAGCGAATAGTAAATTTCTGATAAATGCTCATTTGAACCGCTGTATTTCTCATTCCATTCCAGGAATACCTCTTGCAGCTTTTTATTTGCCGCCTCCCACTTGCCCGCTTCCAGCAAATGAGGCAGCAGCGGAGGCGTATACAAAGAAGCTACCACATGAGACGCAGGCCGCACGTTATCCGCTCCCAATCGAACGGTATAATCGCCTTCTTGATCAACTTGCGAGCGTATCGTTGCCAGGCATCGCTGATACATTTCTTCACTTTGAGACGGCAAAGAACCCGGGGGAGAAAGGATGACCGTTATCGTCAGATGCAGCAGTGCATTAACGGTTCTTTTCATTTGATCGCCTAGTTCATCGAATAGATGCGACTGTTCGGGGTTATGATTCTGCGGCTGGACAGCGAACAATAGATGACCGTACAAATCTTCACAGTTCCAATAGTTATACCGGTTATGGAGAAGCAGCTCCTCCGCAATATTCGAGACGGCATACCCTAATATGGACATATCAGAAGGCTCGTACCGCCGACCTCGGTCCTCTAAACGAATCAAAATGAGGGATACCGGATACTCCATATCGATCGAAATTCCGTACAATCGAAACTGCTCCTGCAGCTTTTTCTCCTGCAAAGCTCGTCCTTGAATTAAATTATTCAGCAGATTGGAACGTAGGACAGGCAAATTAAGATGAATCATGGATTGGGAATGCAGGTATGCAAGCTTTCGCTCCTGCTCCCGTTGCAAGTAATCGGCAGCTTCTCGCACGGCAGCGAGCAGTTCCTCATCCTTCACCGGTTTGAGCAAATAATGAGAGGCTTTATTCTTTAACCCTTGCTGCGCGTAATCGAATTCCGCGTGTCCGGTAAGCAGCAGGCACTCTGTCTCTGGCCAACTATTCTTAATCTCTCTGATCAAATCAATACCATTCATCCCCGGCATGCGGATATCGGTAATGACAATGTCGGCAGCTTCAGCTTCCATGACAAGAAGGGCCTGCTTTCCGGAATATGCCGAGAGCACTTTAGTTATGCCTATTGTTTCCCAAGCTTGGATAGCAGCGATACTTTCGACCAAGTGCTCTTCATCGTCTACGATTAACAGCTTCATCCTTCTCCGGCTCCTCTCTCCAACGCAATTCCACACGAAGTCCAGATTCTCGATTGATGGACAGGTGCAGTCCGGCATCCTCGCCGTATCGAAGTTGAAGCCGCCGATTTACATTTTGCAGTCCGCAGCTGTCTGCCCCTTCACCAAACCGGCCAACTAACAGTCTTTTGAGCGACTGCAGCCGTTCGTGCGTCATGGTTCCCCCATTATCCTCGACTGTTATCTTGTATTTCCCGTCACTATAACTTCCCGTTATTGTGATAAGCCCGATATCCTCCAGGTTTTCAATTCCGTGAATGAGGGCATTTTCAACAATGGGCTGCAAAAACAATCGCGGAACTTTGACATTCATCATGTCCGGATCAACCCGAATGACATAATTAATGCGCTTCATGCGCAACCGATGAATCTCCAAATAATCCTTGGCATTCTTCAGCTCTTCGCCTAAATCCACCAACTGACGCTCCACATGCGTCGAATACCTGTAGTAATCCGACAAATGGTAGGCCATCTGAAGCACCGCATCCTTCTTGTCCAGCTTGGTCATGCTTATCATATAAGAGATACTGTTATACAAGAAGTGGGGATTAATTTGGGATTGCAGCTGCTTCAGCTCAGCTTCGCGAGCATGCAGCTTCTGCTCCAACACATTCTCGATAAGCGTCTGAATCTGCTCTGCCATTTCATTAAATCTGGAAATAATAATCAGCCGGAATTCATTGCTTGCCTGGAATAGAATTCTGGACTTGTATTGTCCCATTTTGATCTGCTGCACGCCTTTGATCAATGCGCGAAGCGGCAATTGGACATTGCGGTACAGGATCCAGGATACGGCAATGCCAACAATTAGCAATAATCCAAGCACAAGATAATCAAATTGATTACTCTTTCTTAACGGTGTCAGAATATCGTGCAGCGGAACAATATTAACCACATATCCATCAAGAGACTCTACCTTGGAATACGCAACCAGATAAGATATGCCGCTCACATATAAGGTAATATCCCCTTCTCCAGTTAGACCGGTATCGTTTAATAACGATACCGCCTCCTTAAGAAGCGTCGGCGGAATCGAATTGGCAGCGAGATAATCATCTTTATTTTTATAAAATAAAGCATCTCCGCTGCCTTGCGACTGAAATTGATCCAGCAAGCGAATTACATTGCTCATATCAAAGCTGATTTCGATAATGGAATTAGCTTGGCTTATGCCTTCTCCTCCTGCTATGTGGGGTTCATAGGTCAGGTGTATGATCCTTCCCTTATCACCCGAACCGCTGACGTTCCATACGAAATTCCAATTCTCCCGACTTAATTTTTCCAGCCGATCGGCCTCGTAACGAATGCCGTGTACGGTTGATAAGGTTTCACCCGTATGAGGGGAATAAACCGTAATATCGTTAATCCAGTTTGTAGAAGCGCTTTGCAAATAAAGCTTGTCCTGGATCACTTTCTTTCTTTTTACCTGTTCATAATAACTGTTGGTCAACAGAGATAAGTCTTGAAACTCAATGACATTCGGATCTCTAATTAAAATTTGAGAGTATGTTTCCATCTGCCTAATGATATGATCCATCTGGGCGGCTAACGTCGATACGCGGCCTGTACTTGATTCCTTGATTTGCTGAGTAATCACGCGTTCGTTAACCCGATTTGAATATACGGAGACAATTAATACGGGAACCAGCAGCAAAATAAGTGCCCCTACCAATTTGGAAAAGAGACTTCGTTCCTTGTTGATCATCGTCGATTACTCCCGACTCCCGATTTTTTGCCTATTCTATTCCTTCACGGCGCCCATCGTCAATCCTTGCACAAAAAAACGCTGCAGGAACGGGTAAACGATTAATATTGGAAGCGCTCCAATTAATATTTGAGCCGAACGTACGGTTCTCTCCGAAAGGACCTGCAATTGTCCAGGATCGATATTGGTATTCCTCATATCTCCGCTTTGTATGATCGTCTGAAGAAACGTTGCCAGCGGATATTGCCTGTAATCGGTCATATAGATTAATCCGTCGAACCAAGAGTTCCAGTGCCAGACCATCGCAAATAACGACAGCGTGGCCAGAGAAGGAAGCGATAAAGGAAGATAAATCGAAGTCAAGGATCTTAAGTAACCGGCTCCGTCAATATGCGCGGCCTCCTCAAGTTCTTTCGGGATTGCACGAAAAAACTGCATCATGAGAATGGTATTAAACACGTTAACTGCCGATGGCAGGATAAGAGCCCAAAGCGTGTTGGTTAAATGAAGCCCTGTAACTACCATATAGGTTGGAATGAGTCCGCCATTAAAGAGCATGGTAAAGACAAAAAACCAGGAATAAAAAGCCCTTCCGTAAAACGAGCGCGACAAGGTATACGCCGCAGTGACGGTCAGCATCATAGAAAGCAGAGTACCGGCAACCGTCCGCTCTACAGATAGAACCAGCGAGTGCAGGAACAAGGGATTATCCAGCGTTCTCAGATAGGCCTCTTTGTTAAACCCAACTGGCCAGAAATAAACCTGATTTGCCGTTGCTGCAGAACTCGAGCTGAAAGAAACAGCGGCCACATGGACAAGCGGCAGAATACATAATATGGATATAACCGTAAGCAGCAGCGCATTCGACGATGCAAACCAACGATATCGGAGTGTGTTACGATACATAAGATCAGCCTGCCTTTACTTAAAAAATACGATAATTGCCAAACCGGTAAGCAAGTCTATACGACACGACAATTAATACAAAGCTGACTGCCGATTTGAACAAGCCGACTGCTGTCGCAAAACTAAACGATCCGCCCATTAGGCCAACCCGGTATACGAAGGTGTCGATTATATCCCCTTCTCTATATACAAGCGGGTTATACAGGTTAAATATCTGATCAAAGCCGGCATTCAGAATGTTACCCAGAGCCAGCGTACTCACAACAAGTATGACGGGCACCATTGCCGGCAAAGTAACATGCAGCGTCTGTTTGAAACGGCCGGCGCCATCTATTTCAGCAGCTTCATACAAGGCCATATTGATTCCGCTCATGGCGGCGAGATAAATAATGGTTGAGAAGCCAAACTCTTTCCACACATCGCTGATAATGACCGTAATACGAAACCAAGTGCCATCCCCTAGAAAGAAAATGGGATCTGCGCCCGTGAAGGAGAGCAGATTATTAACAATACCTTTATTCCCCAGTACGTCTGTGAGAATACCGCCAAGGATGACCCACGATAGAAAATGCGGCAAATAGACGAAAGTTTGAACAAAGCGTTTGAATACAACTGTTCTCACTTCGTTAAGCAGCAGTGCAAACACAATAGGCACCACGGTGTTCGCTACTATTTTAAGAGATGCTATCAGTAGAGTATTGTAAATAACCTGAACACTGTCCGGATACGAAAACATATATCGAAAATGCGCAAGTCCGGCCCACGGCGAATGAAGAATGCCGAGACGGGGCTTATAATCCTGGAATGCCATGAGCAGACCAGCCATAGGAGCATAATTGAATATAAGCAGACAGATGATTGACGGCAATATAAGCAAATGAAGAGGAAGCTGGCGAATAAATCTTATCCTGCCTTTTTTCCATTCCATTGTCTGTGCAGCTCCTTCCTATTTCCATTGTTAGAGCGAGACAGACCTAACGTTTCAATCCTTGCGCAAGGCCTGCCGCTATTGATGCAATCCTTATTTTTTAACCGCTTGGTACCAATCATTTACTTCTTTGGTGATCTCGTCACCACCCGATGATTTCCATTTTTTCACGAAGCTGTCGAACGAATCGGGCGACTCTTGCCCGTAAATAATTTTCAGGAATGTTTCGTTTTCCATCTTGCGAAGCAATTCGCCCTTCTGCGCCATTGTCTTCGTTGGCGGTCCGGTAAATTGATCATATACAGCAGCGTCATCGATATAGGTTTGAAGAACAGCAGCCGCATCAGCCCATTTTTTCGGTCTTGCGGAGAAATATTTCTCATATGGGGTTTCCGGTTTAATGCCCTGACCAAGCTTGGCCATTACTTCTAGCTCTTTCTTCGGCGTTTGAATATCATTGCCGTAGATAGAATATTTCTTTACATCGATCCAGCCGCCGGGGATTTTATCGTGATCATATACCGGTTCTCCGTTAACCATGACATAATCGTAGCCCTCTGCCCAACCGTTGGCGAGCTCCGATTCAGGATCGTAAAATCCTGGTCCCATAATGGCATCCAAATAATTAAAGAAGGCTTCCATATATTTAAAATCCTTGTTGAAATAAAAACGCACGGAGGATTGCGGTTCGCTGCCAAATCCCATGTTTCCGTCTACGCCCGCAGGAATCGGAACAGGGATATAATCAAACTTCATATCTGCATTAAACGGATAAGTAGCCATCCAGGTAGGTCCGAATACCATGCCCGATTTTCCTTGGACAAAGCTCTCCGCCGCCTTCGCCTCATCCTGCACGCCGGCATCTTTATCCAAATAACCTTTGCTCATCCATTCGCTAAGTTTAGCGAGTCCTTGCTTGACCGTCGGTTGAATGGATCCGTATTGCAGCGTTCCATCCTCTGCTTCTGTCCAATAAGTCGGAACGGCTTTTTTACCGAAAATAAAGTCGCTTGAAACCATGTAGGTATCTTTAACGGCCGATACGCCTTTTTTCAGAGACACAGACAAACCAATAGTATCCTTGACTCCATTTCCGTCCGGGTCTTTATTTACAAACGCATCCATGACGGTTTCCATTTCTTCAATTGTTTTTGGCGCCTTGAGCCCCAGCTTGTCCAACCAGTCCTGACGTATCCATAAGACACTGAAGGAACTGTTCGCATTAAAGGTCGGAAGTCCGTAATGCTTGCCATCGTAGGTCACCGTATTCCAGATTTCAGGATATTGCGCGTACAGCTCTTTGATTCGCGGCGATGCATATTTATCAAACGCTTCGTCTATTGACATCACCTTGCCGGAATCAACAACCTGGTTCTCCAAAGTCGGGTCGCTTAACGTAAATACGTCCGGCAGCTTGTCATTAGAATTAAGCAGCAGCCGGAGTCTTGTGGAGTAAGCTTCTCCGGTACCAACCGTCCAATCTACCTTGAAATTGATTCCAAACCTTTCCTTCGCCCACCGGGTATGAACATTATCTTCAATACTTTCGCCATTTTTAAATTGATTGTCTGAGCCGACAACTCGTCCCAGCGTAATCGTGGCCTCTCCTTTTGTTGAATTTCCGTTGCTCCCCTGCTCGTTCTGATTCGAGCTTGAATTCGAATTCGGATCAGATGAACTGCAACCGGCTGCAGTCAACAGAGCAAGACCGGCAATAAGGGCGATTGACGTTTTTCTTGTGATTCTTTTTTTCATTTCACGACCTCCTTGTATTGGTTTGATTCTCAGTATACTGCCCTCCTCTAAAGCGATTAAATATAAATAAAACGATAAATATATAACTATTTTGGTCAGTATTTTCGATGTTCATATTTTTATATATTTAAATATATTTTTTATATTTCCTATTTACATTACAGCATCTAATATAGTTTGTATCTTTTATAATTTTTATATGGCGGTGATCAACTTGCTGTTTGCGGGAACTAACTACCATCCGCACGACTGGCCACCAGAGCGGTGGAGACGCGACATTGAATTAATGCGCGAGGCTTCTTTTAATATAGTACGTCTCGGGCATTTATGCTGGGACAGCTATGAGCCTTCTGAAGGGAATTTTACTTTTGATTGGTTTGATGAGGTTATGGACCTGTTTCATGAAGCCGGGATCAAGGTCGTACTCGATATTGCCACCCGACCTGCTCCTACATGGCTGCACAAAAAATATCCCGGCATCAGCCTGACGGATTCAAACGGAAATCGAATGGAAGCGCAATCGCGTTATATGGATGATATCGGGCATCCAGCGTTCCAGGAATATGCGTTAAGATTTGCCGAAAAGCTGGTGCGCCGGTATCGAAACCACCCTGCGCTGTATGCTTTTGGTTTGTGCAACGAGCTTGGCTCCGGTGCCCCTTCTTATTCCAACGCAGCCAGAGAACGTTTTGTTGACTGGCTGGCAACTAAATACGAAACGATTGAAAATCTGAATGCAGCCTGGACTACCCAGAGATGGTCGCGTAAGCTAAACAGCTTCCAAGATGTCGTCCTCCCCATCTCCGGACACATCCAAGGCGCTCCGGAACGCGTTCTGGATATGTGGCGTTTCTATTCCGACGAAACGTTAGCCTATATGCATAGCTTGAGCATACTGGTCAAAAAATTAGCTCCCGGTGCGAGAGAGACGACCAATCATTGGTCCGAAAATCCCGGTTACGGGTTCGATTATTTGAAGCAATACCGGGATATTGTGGATTTGCCGGGCATAGGCTTCTATCCTGGCACCAACCCTGAAGACAGGCGTGCTTTGACTGCCGCGTGCTTCTTCATGGATCATCGGACTGGGGAGCTAGACGAGCCAATATGGTGTCTCGAATTCCAGACAGGTGATTTTGGAGGCTACGGCTCTCCGCGCAAAGCGATGAGAATGTATGCCTACTTATCGCTCATTCATAGATCCCAAGCGGTTTGCGCATGGACCTGGCGCTCCATGCTGGGCGGTGAGGAGCAGTATATATTCGGTCTGCTCGATCATGACGGCATTCCGGGATGGAAGTATGATGAATTCAAGCAATTCTCGGAAGAATTCAAGCTGCTGCAGGATCGTGGCTTCCCTAGAAAGCCGCAACCGGAGATTGCCATTGCTTATTCTTATGAAAGTTTGAAGGTAATGGCCGGCAACCGGAGCTTCTACAAAACAGATTATACCCATCAGGTGCTTCAAGCCTACGAGGCGCTTGTAAGAGCTAATCTGGATTGCAACATCGTAAATTTGCGAGATATGCGCAAGGACTACAAGATATTAATTGTGCCTGGCCATGCAGTAATGGACAAGGCCTCCGCTGCGGCCATTCGTTCTTATGTGGAGAATGGCGGAACCGTCATTATGACGGCCTACTCGGCTAAGGTTAACGAGCATAACCAGGTATTCGACACTACCCTGCCTGGTGAACTAAGCGATGTATTCGGCATCCGCTGCGGAGCCTTCATGCGAACCAGAAGCCATACTCCCGTTGAGAATGCGGGTGGATTGGAGAAGGCTGAACTCCGGCTGGAAAGAGAGCGGCCGGCTATCCTTCTTGGGGGAAATGAACATGTGCCTGAAATCGATTATTATGAAATTCTCGAAACTCGCACTGCCAAGGCAATGGCATCTTTCACAAATACGCTTGAATTATCGCCTGCCGTTACGAGAAAGATTTACGGCAAGGGAGAAGCTATTTATGTCGCTATTCCTGCCGACACTTCCTTTTTAAGCTCGCTGCTTGAGCAATTATATCCGAAACTGGGGGTTAACCCAGGGCCAACTACACCACTTGGCGTAGTCGCGCGCAAGCTGGAAGATGATTCTACCATCTATGTGAACACAACGGGCACAGATCAAACCATTCAAATCAACAAGCCTGCAAAAGGATTATTGACCGGTCGTCATTACGAGCAAGTGATGGTCTTGAGCGGATACGAAGCAGAATTGCTAATTTAACGACTACGACTATTGGAGGAGACCTATTATGACTGAACAAATCAAACATGCCGCGCAGATCGTGCCGTCAGCAAGACAATTGACTTGGCAAGAGCTTGAGTTCTATTCCTTTATTCATTTCGGGGTCAATACGTTTACGGATAAAGAATGGGGTCTTGGCGACGAGGAGCCCTCCATTTTTAATCCAACCGAATTTGACGCAAAGCAATGGGTTGAGGTATGCAAATCGGCAGGCATGAAAGGGCTGATCCTAACCTGCAAACATCATGACGGTTTCTGTCTATGGCCAAGCACATACACCGATCACTCGGTCAAGAACAGTCCGTGGCGAGACGGAGAAGGCGACTTAGTTAGAGAAGTAGCAGATGCATGCCGCGAACGCGGTCTGGCCTTTGGCGTTTATCTGTCGCCATGGGATCGGCATGATGAGCGTTACGGAACGGATGAGTATAACAACTACTTTAAGGATCAGCTTCGAGAGCTTCTCACCAACTATGGGGATGTCTTTTGTGTGTGGTTTGATGGCGCGTGCGGAGAAGGACCTAATGGCTTAAAGCAGATTTACGATTGGGACGGCTATTACAAGGTCATTCGAGAGCATCAGCCGAATGCGGTTATTTCCGTATGCGGCCCGGATGTTCGATGGTGCGGCAATGAAGCAGGCCATACCCGGGACTCGGAATGGAGCGTTGTTCCCGAAGAGCTTCAGGATTGCGAGAAAATTCAGGAGGATTCTCAGCACGTGGACGATGGCGAATTTTCGAAACGCTCTAATTCCCGCGACGAGAATCTGGGAAGCAGAGAAGCCATTAAAAGCAAAGATAAGCTTGTGTGGTATCCCGCTGAAGTTAATACGTCCATCCGGCCAGGCTGGTTCTACCACTCTGCCGAAGACGACAAGGTAAGAAGCCTTGAGGCCCTGCTCGATATTTATTACAAGTCTGTTGGAGGCAACTCTACATTTCTATTGAATTTACCTCCAGACCAACGAGGGCTTATCCATGAGAACGATGCCCATCGCATGGCGGAGCTTGGTCAAGTTATCAGAACGGTATTTCAACATAATCTTGCCTCCGGGGCTGTTGCAATCGCAAAGGAATCTCTCGATGAGGAGCACAACGCAATGCGCATGCTTGATGGCAACAAGGATTCCTACTGGTGTCCAATGGAAGGAACAGAACAGGTTGTTATTGACATTGACCTTGGGATCACCCAAACCTTTGATACAATCGTACTGCAAGAACATATTCGCTCCGGTCAACGTATTGAAAAACTTCGTATAGAGGTTCTGGAGGACGGAGGAGTATGGAAGCAGGTAGCTGGATGTACGATTGTGGGCTATAAACGTATCCTGACCTTTGCTGAGACCACGGCAAGACAGGTCAGACTGATTGTCGAGGAATCCCGCTGGTGTCCGACGATTTCCGTGTTTGAAGTGTATAGTAGCGCGGGACAGAAAAATAAGACAGCAATTGTGTAACGTTATAGACTATAGCAAACGCGGCAACCATAAACGATTATGGTGCCGCGTTTTTTTATTCATCGAGTTCATATTCTGAGGTTCACATTTTATTTCTGGTTCCCTTTTATAGGTCCCCTTATGATTAGCATTACCACACTTAGTTTTCATATGAACAATTGTTCCTGTTCAAGTTTATAATCTACATAACACAACAAATCTTATGACTGAAAATGCAAAGACAACTCTCATCCGAATACTGAAGAGAATTGTCCTTATTTGTTTAAATTAATTTTTTATAGCTAACTTAATTCCTTATTGTCACTTCTTCGCCTTATAAAACTCATGATACAGCTTCATGAGCGCCCTCTTCTCAATCCGCGACACATAGCTGCGGCTGATGCCAAGCTCTTTTGCAATTTCCCTTTGCGTTCGCTCATCCCCGCCATGATCCAGGCCGAACCGGCCGCGGATCACTTCCTGCTCCCGTTCGTCGAGGATATCGAGGTTGCGATATATCTTGCTCTTCTCAATCTTCAGCTGCACCCGGTCCACGACATCGTCGGCTTCCGTGCTGAGAATGTCGATCAGCGTAATTTCATTGCCTTCTTTGTCCATACCAATCGGGTCATGCAAGGATACATCCTTGCGCGTCTTCTTCAAAGAACGCAAATGCATAAGTATTTCGTTCTCAATACAGCGTGCAGCAAAAGTGGCCAGTTTTGTCCCCTTGCCAGTCTGGAAACTCTCGATCGCTTTAATTAGTCCAATCGTGCCGATCGAGATCAAATCCTCAAGATCTTCCCCTGTGCTGTCGAATTTTTTGACATTGTGAACACGAAACGATGTAAAAACCATACTAATCGCTGACATATTACTTGTAGCATTAAAAAAACAGACTTTTATTACAAGTCTGCTCTTCGCATTTATGCTCTAAATCTTCCATTCCTTACGAGCTTCCTCGATCGGTTTTGGCGTCTCCTTGCCCCACGCATAATGTCCCTTCGGCTTCACGCCAACCCAGCGCTCATCAACAGGCTCGGACTTCAACTGATAACGGGTATCCGAGCTTAGACGGTACCGGTTCGTTATGTTGTTCACCGATCCATGCAGCAGGAACATACCGAAGATAATGACGTCTCCTGCATCAAATGGAGCAGTAGCCCATCTTCCTCCGAATTTGTCCACACACTCGATCGGGTCCTTTGAGATCCAGCCCAACTCGACATTATCGCGGTCAACATCCATTTGACCATAAGTCGACTTCATATGCTCGAAATGCTGGGAGCCGAGGCAGATTGCCAGCGGTCCTTGCTCATAAGGAATATCGCCGAGCGGCGTCCACATCGTATAGACCTGCTTCGTTCCCCGGCCCATGTATACAATATCGTAATGCGCCCCCGTGAAGTCGCCATTGCCGACAGCCCGCGGCCATTTGTAATCATAAGTCATCGATTCCCCGCCGAACAGACGGTCAAAGAAGCGCATTACTTTTTCTTGCGTTACAAGCTTATAAAAGCCTTGCATATTCACGTCTTCGGAATTTACCGGACCGCCAAACATCGCACTCTTGCCGCCTGATGCAATGACGCCTTCTTCTACCGGGAAGTTCGGATCAAGTCTGCCCATATCATTCAGTTTCTGCAGAATACCATTACGTGCGCTGAGCACCTCTTCACGATCATGGAAACCGCGGATTAGCAAATAGCCATCTTCCTTCAAACGTGTACGCAGTGCTTCTACATTATCCAGAATGTCGTTGGCATCACGAAGCTCAGTCATATACTTGCTGCCCATTTCAAGTCTTGCATTTCCCATTGTCAGTTCCATTTCGTATTCCTCCAGTTCGAATGTGGTTACGAGCAAATCGTATCACGCTGTCCATCATCGAACCATTTCTGCAGGTATGGCTTTTTTATATAAATGTAGTCTGACCGTTCTAGTCCCACTGCAAGACATTTATGCAAAAAGACAAGACGATCGTAATAGCAGAGAGCCATCTCATAGTCTACGATTATATACATAAAGAAAGGAGAAGATTCGTAATGCGTCTTCAAATCTATAAATCGTTATGGGGAATGGAGCATCTGTCTTATGGGGAAAGCATCAGGCAAATCGCTGCCGCAGGCTACGAAGGTGTAGAAGCACCTGTCCCCCCTTCAGAGCATATCGAGGAATTTATGGAGATGCTGTATGAGCATAAGCTGAACTATATTGCACTAATCGCTTCTACCGGCCAATCCTTGAAGGAGCATATTGAAAGCTTCTCGAACGGAATCGAGCGTGCGGCGCTACTAAATCCCCTGCTCGTTATTTCTCACAGCGCGCGGGATTGTATGTCAGATGGGGATCAGGTGGCATTTTTCCGTGCCGCACTAAGTGAAGAAAAAGCCCACGGCGTCTCTGTTGGTCATGAGACTCATCGCCATCGTGCCATGTATACGCCTTGGAATACGGCAAGACTCCTTCAGAAGTTCCCAGACCTCCGGATCACGGCTGATTTCAGCCATTGGTGCTGTGTATGCGAGACGCTGCTCGAGGATCAGGCGGAAGCCATTGCGATCGCAAGTGAGCGAACCATTCATATACATGCCCGGGTCGGTTACGCACAGGGTCCACAAGTCCCTCATCCGGCGGCTCCAGAGTATGAGCAGGAGCTGCGAGCACATGAGACTTGGTGGAGACAGATTTTAGCGAAGCGGCAAGCTGCCGGGTACGCTCTCACGAGTGCAACGCCGGAATACGGTCCGCCGGGGTATATGCATACCCTTCCGTTCACCAGCCAGCCGGTCTCCGATCTGTGGGACACCTGCATCTGGATGAAGGATCGTCTGCGAACCTCATATAGTTAATTCCTATACACCAGATGAGAGAGGATGAAATCCTTATGACCTCCTTTTCAATTGAAGGACGAGATTTTATAATCAACGGCAAGAAGACACAGATCATTTCCGGTGCAATCCACTACTTCCGCGTCGTTCCTGAATATTGGAGAGATCGTCTGCTGAAGCTGAAAGCCTGTGGCTTCAACACGGTTGAAACCTATATCGCATGGAATATCCATGAACCTAAGCGGGGACAATTCAACTTCACAGGCATTGCCGATATCGTCCGGTTTATCGAGATTGCTGGAGAGCTTGACCTCCATGTAATCATCCGGCCTAGCCCGTATATTTGTGCGGAATGGGATTTCGGCGGGCTGCCTTCCTGGCTGCTCGCAGAGGATGGCATGAAGCTGCGCTGCTATTATCAGCCCTATTTGGACCGAGTGGATGCGTACTACGATGTATTAATGCCATTGCTGGTGCCGCATCTGCACACAAATGGCGGTCCGATTATCGCCATGCAGGTGGAGAACGAATACGGCAGCTATGGGAATGACAAGGCGTATTTAGCCTATATACGGGAAGGCATGATTAAACGGGGAATTAATGTTCTGCTCTTTACTTCGGATGGCCCTGAGGATCATATGCTGCAAGGGGGCATGCTGCCTTGCACGCTTCCAACGGCCAACTTCGGTTCTAAACCAGAGGAGGCGTTCGCCAAATTAAGCGAGTATGAGCCAGATCGACCCTTAATGTGCATGGAATATTGGAACGGCTGGTTCGATCACTGGGGTGAAGAGCATCATGTCCGGGGATTTGACGATGTGGCGGATGTACTGGACCGCATCTTGAAATCTGGAGCATCGGTCAACTTCTATATGTTCCAGGGCGGAACCAACTTCGGCTTCTATAACGGAGCCAATTACTTCACTTCATATGAGCCTACCGTCACGAGCTACGACTATAATGCACTGCTTAGCGAGTCCGGTGATATTACCGACAAGTATTTGGCTATTCGCAGCGTCATTTCGAAGTATGCCGATATTCCAGAGGGCATTATGCCTCCGTCTATTCCGAAGAAATCCTATGGTACGGTGCCGATGACCGGGCAGGCTAGATTGTTCGGCCAGCTTGAGGCCTTGTCGAAGCCCGTGAAGCGCGCCTACACGGAGACGATGGAGAAGCTCGGACAGGACTATGGCTTCGTACTCTATACGACGCATGTCAGCGGGCCTCGCCCGCTCAGTAAGGTGACTGTACAAGAAGTGCGCGATCGAGCCCTTGTGTACTTCAACGGCCATTATGAAGGCGTCATCGAACGGAATAAACATGAGCTGACTCTTGCGATTGGTGAAGGAGATATCGCTCTCGAGACGCCGCTTGAAGGAGCCTCCTTAAGTCTGCTTGTAGAGAATATGGGACGCATCAATTACGGATGGAAAATGCAGGATCCGAAGGGGATTACGGAAGGCGTCCGGATCGAGCGGCAATTCCTCTATGATTGGACCATGCACCCGCTGCCGCTTGATGACTTGTCGGGCATCGTATATTCCCCGCTGGAAACGGGAGCCGGCCTGCAGGAGGAGCCGACCTTCTATAGTGGAAGCTTCCACGTCGATCAGCCTGAGGATACGTTCTTGAACATGACGGGCTGGACGAAAGGCGTTGTCTTCGTCAATGGTTTCAACCTGGGCCGCTATTGGGAGATTGGACCGCAGGTTACGCTGTATGTACCTGCACCGCTTCTTCGCACAGGCGATAATGAGATCATCATCTTCGAGCTGCATGGCGCGAAGAATCTACAGGTTACCCTGCAAGACCATCCCGATCTTGGATAAACGACAGCAAAAAAAGATCAAAAGCCGGGCTTTCGCCCGGCCTTTGATCTTTTTTCATGCGGATCATTGCTCTCTCGCACGCTGCCGAAACCTGATCGGCGACATCCCCACCGCGGAACGGAAGGCTCTGCTGAAATGAGCGGAGGAGGAGAACCGCAAATGCAAGCCAATCTCCTCCATGCTCCAATCCATCGTGAGCAGCAGATTTTTCGCTTCACGAATGCGGGAGTTGTTCAAATACATGCTTGGCGATACACCATATACACTCTTGAAGCAATGATGTAAATGCGTTCGATGGACATTCAGCTGCTTGGCAATGTCATGCACGCGAATATCCTCCAGCAAATGCTCTTCGATATAACAGGAAGCCTCACGGGCCAGTCGAAGCTGTGACGGAGTGACCTGCCCATCGTATAGACTGCTGCTCATCTTCAGCAGCCTGTTCGCCAGCATGCCAACGATTTCGAGCAAGCGGGAATGAATTTCGAGCGTCCGAATGGAACGCTCAATCTGGAGCAAATAGGCCTCAGCACGCTGCTCAGACCGGCCGCCGGAAATACGCTGACGCGCCATCTGACTCAGGTCTTCGCCAAAGTCGCCCAAGAATCGCTGAATCCGGGCGAGCAGCACATTATTATCGTCAGACCGGAGAAGCGGATTGCCAGCAGCCTGGACAATCGAGTGAATATCAGACTGCTCCACATCAAAGTGAAAGTCGAAGAACAGGCAGTCCTCTCCGATCTCCGTCCGATGTATCATATCCGAACCGATCAGAATAATATCCCCTGGTGTCAGCACATACAGCTGCCCATTGATCCATTGCCGGATTTCCCCTTCCACACAGCACAGAAACTCGAAGTAGGGATGCCGATGACTGGGATACGACCAGCCCTTCGGCTGTCTGGCATACTCCATGCCGGGTATTCGAATTGCACTGTACATGGTCGGAAGATAGAAGGAATTATCCATGAGCTGTCCCTCCCGACTAGGCCAGCTGCAGCTTGAATTGGTCCAGCACGACCGGTATTCCGCCCTCAAGCCTCGATTGCTCTGCGGCAAAAGCCATCATATGGCTTCTGACGGATGCGGCTGCCGACGTCAGCCCTTCGCCCCCATTGTACTGCCTTACCTCCTGCACAAAGCTGCGCATGATGCCCTCATCACCGCCACCATGCCCTTCAGCGGAAATATGCACTTTAACTTGCTCCTCCCGCTTGCTGACAAAGTCATGCACCGTGAACATGTTCTTCTCCATGTAGCCGCGGATTTCACCTTTTGTCCCCATGATCTGAACCGTCCGGGAAATATCATGCGTGAAGCCGCACATGCTGAAGGTGGCTGTTGCACCTCCCTCGAACAATAGGTTCACGACCTGATGGTCGACGACATTATTGTCGCTGTGGTACACACATTTCCCATAGGGACCTTCCTGCAACGCTTTCAAGATGCCTTCCTTCGAGGGATCATTCGTAATTTTTCTCGCCCAGTTCCTGCCCTCACCCAAATAAAATCTTGGCGCCGAGAACGGACACTTCGCTTCAGCGGCACAACCGCTCAAGCAGCGGTCCGTCGAGCCTTCCGGCGCATTGCCCTCATGGAAATGCATAAGCGAGCCGAAGGAGCTTACACGCTCGCACGATTTGCCGATCAGATAAGAGATAATGTCCATATCATGACAGGATTTGGCCAGAATCATCGGACTTGAAACGGCCGAGTTGTTCCAGTTTCCTCTAACAAAGCTATGTGCCATATGACTGTACCCAACATTCTCGCTAAGCTGCAGAGAGACGATATCTCCAATCTTGCCTTCGTCAATTACCCTCTTGATCGATGACCAGAACGGAGTGTAACGCAGCACATGGCAGATCGAGAGGAGTCTCCCCTGCTTGGCTGCCTCCTCCTCCATCTCTATGCATTCCTTAGGGCTTGGCGACATCGGCTTCTCCAGCAGGATATGATAGCCAAGCGCCAAAGCTTTCATCGTTGGTTCATAATGCATGCGGTCCTGCGTACAGATTAAGGCCATATCCGCGAATTTCGGCTTTGCAAGTGCGTCTTCCCAAGTCGCATACATTTGAGAGACAGGAATATCGTGTCTTCTGGCCATTTCGCTTCTGCGATGCTCATCCGGCTCAGCCACCGCGACGAATTTCAGCTCATAAGGAAACCGCTCTGCATAAGACGCAAGAGAATCCATTCCCCGACTACCCGCTCCAAGCAGTATTGCTGTTACCGGCTTCATGTCACAGCTCCCCCTCATGTTGAGTACTAGTCAATTGAATAGTTAATGATGAATCCGAAGTCAATATCACCGGATAGGCAAGCGAGCAATCACCGTTCGATTCTTGCATGACCTCAATCGGATTGCCCGCGAATCCAGCTGCCTGCACGGAGCCCTCACTTAAGAAAGGCAAACGCAGCGTGCGGATGGATAAGCTGCCATAGAGCACGCTTAACTCGACCATCTCCGGCGTAATCGTAACTGTTCCCCAACCCGAATCCAGCGACCAGAATGCTGTAAAATGACCTTCCTCGGTTTGGACCGGATGAAATCCGATCATTCCCGCTGTCATATCGTACTCGAATCCGCTGAATGCAGGAAGCAGCGCATAGCTTGCCATTGAACGTGCATAATGACTGCCGCATTCGAATTCGTTCCACGGATTGCGCCGCTCTCCGTCGTACCGGAATCGAATCGCTCGTACAATCTCCATTCCTTCCTGCACCATGCCTTCTTGTATCATATGAACGGCTGCTTGATATTCGAAGCCGTTCATCGTTTCCTGATTGTAGGTAAGCGGAATTCTCGGCATCGACTCCGCATTAGGCCAGGAACAGATTATGACACCTGCTTCATCTCTTAAGCTGAACAGACGCCAAGCATTGAAATAATCGCCAACAGCCCGATAGTTATAGCTATAGATAGATTTCAATGCTTGCTTTGTTTGCACCGGATCGAAGATTTCGCCCAATCCGCTAAGATTCGCATGCCATTGTGCAACAACCTGATCAACCCCGCAGCCATCGCCGATTTGATACTTGATCTCTTGGGACTCCTCATTCCAGTACACATCTTCAATTTGGTTCTCATAGCCTTCTAGCAGAGATCGGTCCGTCAAATCGATTTGCTGCACATAATACTTCCCATTAAATAAGTGATTGTCCGTCCACTGCTTGCCTTTCGTGAATAACGCTGCGTATTCGTCTGCCTTCTCCGTGTAGCCTAAGACCTGCGCCATTTCGGAGCCGGCTTTAAGCGCCGCGAGATAGAAGCCGTTCAGCCAGGCATTAGGCCCGAAGAGCTCCATATCAAGCGTATGATGCTGGCGGCCCTCAAGCACGCCATCCTTATTTACATCCCACTTATGCTCATTGGTCTCTGCCCATGCATAATCAATAGATTTCATAACTGACGGCCATAGAGCTTGCAGCCATTCCGTATCCCCTGAGATTTTCCAATCCCGATAAACCTTGATGACACCTCCGAATTGACCGTCAGCGCAGGCAAACAACGGGTTCGGCTTGCCAAGCGGCAGCATCAGACGGAACGACATACGCCCGTCTTCACGCATGTTGTACGTATAATCCAGATTGCGCATCGATCTCTCCAGCTTCGGGAACAGGAACGGCAGCGCGTAGGCATAGTTCCACACATGCGTACAGGAGCCTTCGCAGCAGCCCGAATGCTCGATTGTCCCCTCGAATCCGTAGAAGGAACCATCCTCGAGACGCAGGCAGGTAGCGGTTTTCAAGGTCGAGATATTCGCCGAGATGGCTTCGACTGCTTCCCGCGGAATGCTGGAGGAGAACAGCGCCTCCTTGAACAGCAGCGTGTCTCCGTACAATCGCTCCCAATTCGTTAAGGCGTATGCACCGCTGCTGACGGAATCCTCGAATAAAGAGGCGTAATAGTTTTTCCAGATAGTCGGATGCTCGGGGTCGTAGTAGGGATCGTCCTTCGCGCCATAAACCTCCGTGCTCCAGTAATTGAAGCAATTCGGATAATTCCAAGTTATAACGAAACGCACCTTATTCGTCTGCCCAGGCTCAATCTCGACATGCGCAGCAAGCGAGCAGACATCCGTCCCCGTGAATTCCCGTTCGTATTGCCTATTCTTAAACCTTGCTGTTTCCGTAAAATCCCGCCAGAACATCTCCAAATTATCGCACCATAAACCTCGATACCAATATTCCTGATAGCTGACGTCTGGTGCATCGGTTGAGATGCTGATATCGCCGTGCTTGGGACTATCGGCATCATATTCATCCGCTCCCATCTGAATATGATGGAGTGTCCCCTCTTCCTTATAGCGGTTCCATCTAGTCGGGCTTGTATGCGGGTTTCCAACCGAAGCGCAGACTGTATAAGTAATTGTCTGATTCGACGTATTGGTCAGCTCGATTTCGAAGAAAGCCCCTGGAATACTCGAATCCTTATCATTAAGCGGGATAAACGGATTAAAGGCATGCAGCGCAACTTCGCCGGGAAAACGTTCATCCGCTAATTCCAGCTTCGCAAGAGGGAACTCTCCAGTAAAGACGCAATCGTTGAAGTGCGGAACGCCTGCCATGGTCGTCGAGTCCGGTCCAAAGCCGTAGCCGCTATGAGTGACGGTATGCCTCTCTCCCATATAGGATGGCAGCAGGTCCCCATTAAGCACACGGGCATCCAGCAGCTTCCCGTCTGCCTCCGCCTTAACGGCAAAGTGACTGAAGCTGTTCACGCTGCGTTTATTTGGCCGATTATATATCTCCCAATCTACGAGCCGTCCATTCCCTGCAAGTCCGATGCTGCCGCTCCCGATTCCGCCAAGCGGGAAGACGATTTCTTTCGTTTTTTCTCCTTTATAAACAAAGCTTGTCATTATTAACGCCCCTTCTCGACTGTTCTATTCTTTAACTGCACCTAATGTAATACCGTGTACGAAATACCGCTGTAAGAAAGGATAGATAACGAGTACGGGCAGCATTGTGACCACAATTTTTGCCGCATTTAACGTTTTGTTGGACAGCAGCGATAGGCTCTTCAGCCCCTCGGAGGAGATATCTGTCGTGTTAATATTGACGACAAGCTGCTGCACGTAGGACTGCAGCGGATAATGCTCCGGTCTATTCATCAGGATCAAGCCATCAAAGAATGCATTCCAATGGAACACGATGCTGAACAGCGTTACCGTCGCCATAACCGGAACCGACAGCGGCAAATAAATGTTCAGCAGCAAATACCATGGCCCAGCGCCATCGACCAGTCCCGCTTCTTCCAGCTCCTTCGGCAAGCCTCGGAAATAATTGATGACTAGAATAATGTTAAAGACCGGAACCGCATAGGGAAGAACCAGCGCCCAGATGGAATCCAGCATGCCATAGGATTTTATCGTCATATACCATGGGATTAGACCGCTGTTAAACAGCATAATCACGACCAGAAACCACATGATTATATTGCGGCCAGGGAAGAGTGAATTCTCTTTCGATAGCGGATAAGCCATCAACAGCGTTATAACAAAGCTGATAGTCGTCCCTAACAGGACACGCTCAATAGATACAAGAAAGGCCTTATAAAACTTATGATCGCTAACGATCTCATGATAAGCCGCCAGATTGAAGTCCACTGGCCACCATGTAACAAAGCCCCCTGCTACGGCACTGCTGTCGCTGAAGGAAACTGCCACCGTATACCATAAGGGATAAAGGGTTGATAGAGTTACTAGGCCCAATAGGAAGTAGATACACACATCTGCGGAAATCGAGCCGAATGATCGCGTCCTAACCATGATTCCATTCCTTCCTTCCACTAAAAGATGCGGTAATTCGCAAACTTAGATGCCAGCGTGTAAGAAATGCCGATAAGAATTAAACTGACAATCGACTTGAGCAAGCCTACGGCCGTTGCAAGTCCGTACTGGACATCCAGCAGACCTACGCGGTACACATAGGTATCGATAATATCGGAGGACGAGTATACGAGTGGATTATACATGTTGTAGATCTGATCGAAGCCAGCATTCAATACATTGCCCAGACTAAGCGTTGCCAGAAGCACAATGGTTGGCCTGATCCCGGGCAGTGTTATATGCCAGAGCTGTTCCCCTCTGCCCGCTCCATCAATCGCCGCAGCTTCGTAAAGAGAGGAATTAATGCCGGTAAGCGCTGCCAAATAAATAATGGTATTGAATCCGAATTCCTTCCACACATCGCTGGAGACAAGAATGGCAGGGAACCACGTATTACTTGCCAGGAACAAGACGGGCTCAAATCCAAAAGCACCAAAAAGTTGATTCACTAGCCCATGATACGAGAACATGTCCGTCAATATGCCTGCGAGGATGACCCAAGACAGAAAATGAGGCAGGTATACGACAGTCTGAACGAATCGCTTAAACGCCTTCTTCCGCACTTCATTCAGCAGCAGTGCAAACACGAGCGGCACAATGAGATTCGCGATAATTTTCATAACAGCCAAGCTGATCGTATTGATAAAGATGACCCTGCTGTCGGAAAGCTGGAACATATAGTTGAAGTTATCCAGTCCAACCCATTCGGAGCGCCATAGGCCAAGACCAGAGTTGAAGTCTTGAAAGGCGATGGCAACCCCGAGCATCGGAACGACAGAGAACAGGATGAGCAACACCAGTCCGGGAATAAGCATCAGGTAATAGTTCAAGATGAATGTCCGATTCTTCATTCTTCCTTCCCACTCCTTCATGTAGAACAATTAGCGCCAGGAGCCCCAGCGCTAATCGCATGCCTTCTATTCGTTCAACGCTTCCGTCACTTCTTTCGTAATCTCGTTACCGCCTTGGGCTTTGAAGTTCTTCACGAAGTCGTCAAAGGAATCCAAATCGGAACTGCCCATAATTATCTTGGTATATGCCTCGTTTTGCATCTTCAGCAGATTCGCCCATTTGGTTTCCATGGTCTTCGTTTGACCATAATACAGGCTGAATACTTTATTCATTGGCTTAAAGAGCTCTTGCCCGGAGACAATGTAGGAGAAGGCAGGTCCCCATTTGCCAAAGTCAATCTCAGGATTGTCCTTCGTCCTTAACCAATCCTCATACAGCGGCTTTTGGCTGCTGTTGAGCGTCGATACATCCGCGGCACCGCTGATCACGTCATTAATCGCTTTCGAATTACGCTCCACGTTATCCGCATACGTAGTAGCGCTCCGCATCGGCCAGTTCTGCAAGCCAACACCTGGGTCGAGCTTCACGGCTTCCTGATCCGCGTAAGTCTCTGCCGCAACCTGCAGATTAATATACTTCATGAGCGCTTCTGGATGCTTATAGCCTTTCTTCATAACGAAGAAGGCGCTGGTTGGCGATTGCACATGGGTATTAAACTTGCCCTCCGAATCAAGCGGTACCAGATATGGCTTCCAATTAGCAGCCGGATCGTTCTTCATCGAATCCGGCAGCGGATAATATCCCATCCACCAAGGAGCAAAGAATATACCGGACGTACCTGCTTTTACTAGCTCCAGGTTATCGCTGCGAAGAGCGAATTCTTTATCAATTAAGCCTTGCGCATACATGTCCCGTAACTTACCTAGTGCTTCCTTTGTCTCCTGTGTTATACCGCCGAATACAATATTGCCCGAGCTGTCCTTCAGCCAGTTGAGCGGGTAAGAGTGGAACGCCGCGAAGATTGGATCTAATCCGCCCATGGAATTGTTCATCTCGAATAATGGCTTGCTTCCTGTAAGGCCGGCAGTTCCCTTGCCGCTGGCATCCTTATCGATGAATGCTTTGGCGACTGCGGCGATATCATCTACCGTCTTCGGCGGCTGCAGACCCAGCTTATCCAGCCAATCCTGACGGATCCACATTAAATAAATCGAGTCTGCTAATGTCTGTGAATTCGGAATCGCCATCAATTTGCCATCAAACGTCGCTTGCTCCAGCCCGATTCCATCTGCAGAGTCATATATTTCTTTAATCTGTGGTGAGGCATAGTTCTTATAGACATCTGTCATGTCCTGTAATTGACCCGCTTCTACCAATTTCACCAGATCCGAATATTCTACGACCATGGCATCCGGAATATCGTTGCTTGCAATGGCCAGCTTCAGCTTCTGTTTATAAGCATCGCCTTGCGCCTGCCATACATGATCGAATTTAATATTCAGCTTTTCTTCCGTAAACCGTGTATATTGATTATTTTCCACCGTATCTCCGGCAGGGAGCGTCTTCTCTGCAGCCGGATCGATCCATTTGCCGATCGTAATCGTTACCGGCTCCGCATATTTGCCGAATGGATCTGCCGGCTCGCTTGGCGTTTCTTGCTTATTTGTATTTCCAGCATTAGAGGAGTTTGCTGTGTTTGTTCCGTTATTAGATCCGCCGTCATTCGACGCGCATCCTGATGCTAATGCCAAACATACCGTTAACATGACTGCCGTATTTCGTAAGCGCATATTCATCTTAATCCCCCATTATTTTTGTTTGGCTTTCTTGCATTATCGTATAGTAAAAAGGACCATCTGCGAGAGCAAAAATGGTCCTTTCCAGGTAGCTATTTCATTCGATAAATGATGAAGACTGCTCGATTCGGCCGATGGATGCCAGGATGTCGGACGATTTTAACCCTTTCATTCGAAACTCGCTTGGCAGCAGGTTGAATAGGGAGCGGAACACCTTGCTGAAATATTTCTCATTCGGATAGCCCGCTTTCTGCGATATTGCGTATACGGGCAGTGTCGTTTCCTCGAGCAGCTTCAGCGCGAATGCAAGACGAGTATTGCGCAAGTAGGTTTGGAAGGAAATACCGATGATCTCCTTGAAGCATTCACTGAAATAGCTTCGGCTTACGCCAACCTTCCGGGCCACCTCATCCAGATGAAGATCATCACTAAGATGCTCCTGAATATAATGAGCAGCACGAAGAATCGCTTCAATGATATCGATAGAGTACTGCATCAGCTTGCTTTCATTCCGGAACCAAGTACGCAAGGCATCCATATTCGCATGCCATTCTGCTATATTGGGAATGGCATGCGATGGCTTCTTGTGCTCTTCGGGCAGGATGGGATCAAGCTTGCCGAGCAGCTTCGTTCTTGTCTCCAGGAATGTGTCTAGCTGCAATCTATGCTGGTTGATATAATCCGTCAGTCTGGCATGCTGACTGTCGTTCCTGAGCCAATCTAACGGGATGAGCTCCTTCATAATCCGCGCCTGCACTTCTTCATTAACAGGCTGACGAGAAGCAGGCTCGCCTTGCGAAGGAATGAATCGCTGCTTCCATTCAAACTGAATCCGGCTCGTGATCCGCTCGAGCACTTCCTCCAGCTTCGCCTTTTCCAGCTGAATCTTGGCGATATAATCAATAGCCCCTAGACGCAGCGCTTCCTGAACCAATTCGAAATCCTGATGGTAAGACAAGACGACAATGAACATGTTCGGATACAGTTCTCGGACCTTCCGCATAAGATCGATTCCTGACAAGACGGGCATCGCCAGATCCGTAATGAGAAGCTCCACCTCATTGGACTTCAGAAACTCCAGAGCCTTCTCCCCATTATTCGCCTCTCCAACCACCTGTAACCCGAACTGCTTCCAAGGCAGTAAATTAATTAAGCCTGTCCGCGCCAAACGATCGTCATCCACTATAAGTACGCGCATCATTGGTTGTCGCCATCCTTCGTTGTATACATTCTAGGTATTCGAAGCGTTATGCAGGTTCCTTCCCCAAGCTCACTTGTCATTTGGAATGAGGCTAGTCCATTATATTGAGAATCAAATACGCGCTTCACATAGTAGACCCCGATTCCAAGACCAATCTTATTCTGTTCCTCTGAGTGCTTCTCAAGCAGGCTTGCTATCTTCTCCGACGTCATTCCGCGTCCGTTATCCCATATGCGAATGAACATATAGCCATCACCATCCGGCTCCGCGGTGACCTCCACTAGTCCGTTATTGTCTAAATCACCATGATAGAGGGAATTTTCCACTAGCGGCTGTAAAATAAACCGAGGCACCAGGCAGCAACGCAGCTCCTCCTCCACATGTATCGTGACGCTGAACTCGAAATCGTAGCGGATTTTTTGCAGGGTCAAATAATCTTTTAGCGCTTCCAACTCTTCTGTAATCGTCGTCTGCGGCCCCCTCTTGCCGAGGTTGTAATAGAGCAATTTGTTCAGCGAGGTGGCCACCATATCGATGTCCTCCTGCCCCTTCAAGCGTGCCAGCCACTGAATCGTATCCAGCGTGTTATGAATGAAATGCGGATTGATCTGGTAGAGCAGCTTCTCCACCTCGAAATCGGCCCGGCGCTTCTCTTTCAATTGATTCTCTTGAATCAATTCCTTCACCCTAACCCGCATCGCATCGAAATTCCTCATCATGACTTCAAATTCTACGAGCTCGAATCGGGACAATGGGGTATCAAAATCACTATTTTCAAGCCCCCGCATATCTTGATTCACTCTCTTAAGCGGAAAATATACCATTCGCCAAATCATCCAGGCAAATAAGGAGCACAGCAGCATGGAAAGGATGACAATAACCGCAAGCTGTTCGAACCAGCGCCTGACCTCCTGATGGTAGGTCGCCTTCGATACCAGATCGACCGCTTTCCAGCCTTGATTGCTCGCCGTCTCGAATACATAATAGCCGTTAGCTTCCTGAAGCTTCCCTGCCGAACCACTGTTTAGAATCGATCCAATCGGAAAATCAGTCTCGTTCTCGCTATAGGTGATACGATTTTCTCGATCGACGATAAGGTGGTAATCATTCATGCTGCTATCTTGGCCGGTTTGACTGATTTTATCCCACACCTTGTAGCCGGTTTCGAGATAGACATACACATTGTTCTGATCCGGCATGACAATCTTGCGAGCCACCGATAAGACTTGAACGTCGCTGTACTGCCTATTCGTCCGATGCGGACCGTAATAAGTAATCCCATTCAGCTCGACAAGCCTAGGAAGCTTCTCCAAGGAGAAATCCTCTCTCACGTTATAGCTTTGATAGAGCATCTGCTTCTTGTCTTCGAAATAATAAAAGTAAAGCCCAAGTGTCGGATTCGTACTGGAGATAATATTCAAATCCTGCAATATATCATTGTTAATCTGTGTTTTCGTATACAAGTCCTTTTCCTCAAGGAACAAGCTGAGCTTCTTCCCAATCCGGCCGTCATACGCAAGAATCTGGGACACATTATTAATGCTGGACAAAGTATTCTCTAGCGACATCTGGTACATATTCAAATTGTTCTGGATTCCCGTTCGGATGCGTTGATCCAGCAGCGGATATACGCTCTTATATGAGATTAAGATGACCATTAACAGCGGGATGAGGACGTTAAAGCTTAGTATAATAAATAGCCTGTTTTTTAACGTCTTCGGCCATAGGCTGGCAAGTAGATGCTGATATCTGCGCTTAACGTTCATAACCCCTCCTAGCTGTCCATCGCATTAACTATAACGCAAAATAATATGAAAATGAACCGCTGCTTTGCTTAAGGCATTGCAGCGATTCATCACTTTGTTATCACCCTTACTTCTTGCCGATCTCAATCGTAACGGTATGGCGAGTCGTCACTTTGCCGTCTGTTACGACGAAGGTGATCGTTGCCCCGGTCTTCACCTTCACCCAGCTGAATTCTCCTGTGGCTGCATTAAAGGTCGCGCCATCTGGAAGATTCTCTGCACTCAGTATAAGATGATCTCCTTCGTCGGCATCAGTCGCCTTAACTATCATCGTCACTACACCGTTCTTCTTCACTTTATAAGTGTCCGGAAGCTCAACAAATACTGGTGAGTGGTTATCCGAAGGCGCCGCAGCCTCAACATGGATGCTGACTTTGATCTCATCGGTCTCCACGCCATCTGTCGCCTGCACGGTGATGACATAATCACCGGCTGCCGCATCAGGCCACTCGAATACGCCGCTTACTTCATCAAAACTCGCACCCTGCGGCAAGCCTGAGGCCAGAAGCGTTATGGGATCTTGATCCACATCCGTGGCGTTTACTTGAAATGAGGCAGTCTCACCTGCTTGAACAGCAACAGGATCCACCTTTTGAATGATTGGAGCTTGGTTCGTAAATTGCAGTGTCTTAGCGAGTCCTTCCTTATACTCTTCTGTCGCTGCGACACGAACGGATACGGTATTGGTGCCTCCAAAGACAGGAGGTGCGTCGGAATGATACATCCGATATTCGCCCCCATCTACAGCGTACTCCATCGTGTCATCCGCACCAACAAGCACGTTGCTCTGATCATCAGCGAAGACGCTGATCTCAGGAGTTTCCATCGTGTACTCGAACATATCCAGTAAGACAAAGGTACCACTCGAGGCCGGATTCTTTGTTCCTTTGACAACGACTTTAATGGTATGCGGACCATTATTCAAATCTGTATTTTGATAAAGGACTTGCTGCCTGATCGAACCATTATAATAGGTATCTACATCAGCTGCAGCGAGCACGCCGTCTACATAAATATCCGCCATCCCTAGGTTGTATTGCTTGCCACCAATGACCTTAATAGAATTACCGGTGAAGGTGAATTCTGCATAGCTTTCGGCAGCATTGCTGTACCGCTCGGTACCTGCGTAATCCCGGCTGTCGCCCGTTGTTGTCCATGCTCCGGCAAAAGTAACTCCCGGCTCGCGGTCATCCACTTGAATCGGCGGGATCAGTCTTGATTTCAACGAAACCTCAAGTTGGAGCTCTTCTGTAACTCTATCAAGGCCATCCGTTACAGTAATAGGAATCGTATAGCTCCCCGCAGCCGCACGCGGCCAAATGAAGGCGCCGGTTGCCTCATTTAACAACGCTCCCGAAGGAAGCTGATCCGAGCTGAATGTCAGCTCATCCCCGTCAGTATCTGTGGCTTCTATGGCGATCGTCACCGTATCCATGGCATTCACTTGAAGCGGAGCTATCGCATGGATTACTGGAGCTTGATTCGTTGTAACATGAAGCTGAACGGAAATTTGTGCCATTCCCCCGCGTGTGTCTGTCGCCGTGATGTTTATCTGGTAGTCGCCGGCTTCGGCCTGCTGCCAATTAAACTTGCCGCTCGCGGCATCAAATTCCGAGCCTGCAGGCAAGCCTGAAGTGCTGAAGGTGATGGCCTCCGCATCTGGATCGCTCGCTTGTACCGTGAAGGCAACAGAATCTCCGGTTTTCCCCTGGATATCAGGTATGGCCGTAATTACCGGATTGCGGTTCGTCCCCAGCGTAACTTCGATTGGAACATCCAGCTCAGCCGTATTCCCGCCGGTGTCCTCCGCCGTAAAGGTTACCTTATAGCTTCCTGCTGCAGTTGGCCGCCAAGTAAATCGGCCTGTTGCGGCATCAAACGCAGCTCCATCCGGTAAAGCTGAGTAATGAAGCGTAACGGCTTCCTCTTCAATGTCATGAGCACGTACGGTAAACGTCCCTTCATCACCAACATTCCATTGAACGGCAGCGACTGGAGAGAAGACCGGTGCACCGTTGGTAAAATGTACAGTTGCTGCAAGACCAGCGGGGTTAAGCTCATTCGCCGCTGTTCGAACGTATACGATCTGATCTCCATCAAAGGTCGGTTTCTTATCAAACAAGTACTTCGAATAACTGCCTTCATCCACCGCATATTCCATCGATTCATCCGCTCCAACAAGGACATTGTTGACATCGTAAGTCGTAATAACCGGTGCCGGTACAGCAGGCGTATACTGAATGGCATCTGCAAGGATATAAGCATCGTTTGCTGAAGGATTCTTGGTTCCTTTCACGACTACCTTGATCGTATGAGGTCCGCTTGGCAAGCCCGATTTCTCGAACAGCACCTGCTCCTTAATCGTTACAGGCGCATAGCTGTCTATATCCTGCTGCTGCAAGACCCCGTCTATATAGACGTCCAACAAGCCTGCATTGGTCTGCTTCGCACCGATAAACTTTACTTCATTGCCCGTAAAGGCAAATTCGAGATAGCTCCCTGTCGTGTTGCTGTACTTCTCGGTGCCCTGATAATTCCCGGCATCGGTGCCATTCGTCCAACCCGCACTAAAGTTCACCGAAGGGTCACGCTCATCAATCTTGATTGGCACTGCCGCAGCTGCTTTCTTCATGACGTAGACATGCAGGACCCCGTTGCTCGATAATTTCGAATCCGTTGCTTCAATAGTAATGGCATATTCACCACTCTCGTTCTCAGCAGGCGTCCACGTCAATTGTCCGCTGATTGCATCAAGAACTGCACCGGTTGGGAGATTCATCGAACGATAGGTAACCGTATCGTTGTCGGCATCATCCGCGCTGACCGTCATTGTCAATGTCGTCCCTGCCGTTCCTTTCCATGCAGGCAGCTCATGCAGCGTCGGCGCGCTGTTCGTGAAGCGAATGCTAGCGGAAGCACTGGCTTCGTTAACCGAATTGGCCGCTATACGCACTTGAACCATCTGATCACCCGGGAACAGAGGAGGATTAACGGGATCATATTTCGTGTAGGCTTCGCCATCCATGGAATATTCCATTGTGTGATCTGCGCCGAGGAGAATATTATTTACATCATCTGCGATAACACCGCCCGGCGCAGGAATCTGCGTCGAATATAGAAAAGCATCAAGCACGACATAACGATCTGCTGCCGATGGATTTTTCGTCCCCTTCACTACAACTTTGATCGTATGCTCTTCATTCGATAGGCCGGACTTCTGATAGATGATCACTTGCTTTTGCGTCGTTGGCGCATAGCCATCAATATCTTCGGCATCCAATACGCCATCGATGTACACATCCATCTTGCCCGCATTGCTTTGCTTCGCAGCCATCACCTTAATCACATTGCCTGTGAAGGAAAGCAGCGCATAATTGCCTGCAACATTGCTGTACTTCTCTGTTCCTGCATAAGTCGCTCCGCTGCCCGCTCCCCAGCTCCCGCTGTACGTAATCGATGGGTCGCGATCATCTACCATTACGGTTGGAGCGGATGCAACCGGCTCAGGCTGAGGTGTCAGCGTGGAGACGATGTTATACGTCCTTCCCGCTTCTGTAGGGAACACGATCGTATTACCGTCTGCCTCGTAGTCTACAGGTGTGCCGTCCACGGTTACTGTGAGCTTATCCGGGCTAAGGAATATATCATTTCTAAGTTTTACATTGTTTCCTTGATTCGAAGTGATGGCCGCTTGCTGGAGCACCTTCCCCTTCCATTTCATATCGACATCAAATGCCCCGCGTGCAACAAGCCCCTTCACTTCACCGGAATACCAGGCATCGGGAACAGCCGGCAGCAGATCCATGATTCCGGTATGACTCTGCAGCAGCATCTCTGCAATGCCGGAAGTTGCGCCAAAGTTGCCATCGATTTGGAAAGGCGGACCCATATCCAATAAATTGTTGTAAGTACTGCTGGTGAGCTGGCCCTGAAGAATCGTTAAAGCATGGTTCCCATCCAGCGCGCGCGCCCATAAGTTCAGTTTATTAGCACGGCTCCAGCCCGTCGATTCATCTCCGCGCTGCGTAAGTGTTACTTTAGCAGCCTCGAATAACTCAGGCGTTGTATCCTGGTTAATCAAACTTCCAGGATAAAGCCCCACCAGATGTGAAATATGGCGGTGCTGATCCGTCGGATCGTCGATATCCTGTTTCCACTCCTGCAGTTGTCCATACTTGCCTACCTTGGGCATTGACAACTTGCTGCGCTTTTCAATTAGATCATTACGAAAATCATGGTCTACTCCTAGAACTTCACTAGCTTGAATGACATCAGTAAACAACTGCCAGATTAACTCCTGCTCATAGTTTGTACCCACCGTAAGGGGCCCGTGTTCCGGAGAGTAAGACGGGGAGGATACTAATGTACCATCCTTATCCTTAATTAGAGTCTTGGTCCAGAACTCTGCTGCTTCTTTCATAATCGGGTAGATCCTATCTCTTAACACCTCGGTATTGCCTGTGAACTGATACTTCTCCCATAATTGCAAGGAGAGAAAAGCACCGCCTACGGAATGCCAGCCCCATGTGCCGATATCCCATCCTGGAGCTGTGTAACCGAAAATATTGCTCATCGTATGAACCGTCCATCCCGTGCCTGTAATGCCATAATACATCTTAGCCATGACGTTGCCCGGCTCACGTAAGGAATTTACATAGTCAACGTAAGGTTCTGCTGTTTCACTCAGATTTGTAACTTCAGACGGCCAGTAGTTCATTTCCAAATTAATGTTCGCATGATAATCGGAACCCCAAGCCGGAGTAAGCGAATCGTTCCACTTGCCCTGCAAATTCGCTGGTAATGTCCCGGGACGTGATGATGCAATAAGAAGATATCTGCCATACTGGAAAAATAAAGCCTCTAAAGCCCCGTTCCGTTTCCCTCTATACTGATTAAGCAGCACATCCGTCGGAACCTTCGCGGTATCATTATTGATGTTCAAGGACACCCGGCCGAATAATTCCTTGTAGTCAGCCAAATGAGCCAAACGCAATTGTTCATACGTCTTGCTTGCTGCAGCCGATAAGTAAGAAGTCACCTTCGGATGAGGGTCTGTTCCTTGATAATCCGGATAATGATTGGCATAGTCCGTAGCTGCAGACATAAGAATCGTCACAGATGTCGCATTAGCTACCGTCAATTGATTGGTGCCTGCTGATACAATGCCATCGTCATTCTGCACGAGCAGTTGGGATTCGTATGCCATATTGTTATCATACAAAGTGCCGTTCATTGTTATCTTATTGCCGTCTGCTGTTATGACAGGCTTACTCAGCAAATGAGGACTTGTAACCCTCACTCGGAAATTAAGTCGATTCGGCTCACTGCTCGTTAATCGCATCGCCATAACATGATCAGGATAGCTCATGAAATATTCGCGCTTATACGTCACGCCGCCTTGCTTATACATCACTCTTGCTATGCCGTCCTCAAGATCAAGCTCACGCCTATAGTCTTGAACAGTGACCGCTGATGGTAAGACGTTATCAAGATATATATCTCCGAAGGATTGATACCCTCCAAATTCGGGATAGTCTTCTAATGTACCGGTTAAGTATTGCTCTGCAATAGCCCTTGCGCCCGCTTCATCACCAGCTGCCAGCTTCGCCTGTACATCTGCTAGATGGCTTGCAGCACCTGGTCTGTTCCCGTCCCTGCCATCTCCAGCCTTAGAGCGCGGACCGCCGGTCCAGAGGGATTCTTCGTTAAACTGAATATGCTCTTGATCAACTCCGCCAAAGATCATGGCTCCCATATAGCCGTTACCAATCGGAAGCGCATTCGTTTCCCAATTGTCTGCCGGCTTCTGATACCACAAAGACATGGCATGCTCTGGCGCCGCTGCTGCACCGGTATAGGTGACCGTTGTCGCAGCATCAGCTTTGCCGATTGGTGTCAGTACCGACAGATTCCCTGTCAGGCTCCAAATCATTGCCGCACTACAAATAATCGCTAATCTCTTCGTACTCTTAGCCATCGACATTACCTCTCCATCTTATGGAATGAATGACCTCATTAAGATGACTGAGCCTAGTAACCTAAGATGATTAAAAGGAACCGCCGGCATGTCTTACGTCATGCTGGCGGTTCTTCGGTCGTTACACTCCTTACTTCTTGCCCAGCTCTATCGTAACAGAATGGCGGGTCGTCACTTTGCCGTCTGATACCACGAAGGTAACTGTTGCCCCGGTCTTCACCTTCACCCAGCTGAATTCTCCTGTAGCTGCATCAAAGGTCGCGCCCTCAGGAAGATTTTCTACACTCAGTACGAGTTGATCGCCTTCGTCGGCATCTGTCGCCTTAACCGTAATCGTCACAACGCCATTCTTCTTCACCTTATAGGTGTCCGGAAGCCCGACAAAGACCGGTGCGTGATTCACCGAAGGTGCAGCCTCGACTTGGATATTCGCTTCGATCTGAGCAGTTTCTACCCCATCTGTCGCTTGCAAGATAACGACATAATCTCCGGCTGCCGCATTCGCCCACTCGAATACACCGCTCTCCTCATCGAGGGTTGCGCCCTCAGGAAGATCTATACCGCTGTACGAAATGGCATCGCCGTCCTCATCAGTTGCGAGCACCGTGAAGGAGACAGTCTCGCCTTCCAATACAGAGATTGGAGCAATATTAGCCAGTACTGGCGCATGATTAGCCTTGCTGACGTGAACTTGCACATCCTTGGTTGCTGTTGCTTTGCCATCCGTTGCCGCGACCGTTACGGTATAATCGCCGGCTGCTGCATTTGCCCATTGGAACAGACCAGTGGAAGCATCAAAGGTCGCGCTGGTAGGCAGATGATCGGATACCACCGTAAGAGTAACGGTATCCTCAGCATCCTCGTCCACTGCTGTTACTTCAAAGCTCGCTGTCTCTCCTTCAGTAATGGAAATATCGCTAATATCGCCAATGACAGGTGCGTTGTTAGCTGCATCGAGATCATCGACATAGAAATCATCAAGCACAACGACGACATCTGTAGCTGTCAATTGCGGAGCACCCGGTGCTCTAACGGTTTCAAGCGTAATATAGTAGTCGCTGTAATCGCCTGTATTAAAGGTCAGCTCGGCATCAGCCGTTCCAGTCGATTTGATGATCGGATACGTCCAGCCTGGGATGAGGCTCTTCCCTGTGCCTGTTGCTTCTGACAGGAGGACGCTGTATTGGGGTCCGCCTGATCTTGATTTGGCCGAGATTTGATACAAGCCGGCTTTATTCGCTTCGTATTTCAAGCCCACCTTGTACGTCTTATTCGGCAGAAGCTTCAAGGTAGAAGGAAGCGTCGCTGCAATCTCTTGAACCGAAGTTGTACGATTGATGAAGTCCTGCTCATTCGACTTCAAGGAGAACAACCCGTCAATGACATAAGTCATCGGCTGCTTAACAGCAGGGTCTTCTGCCCGGCGCTTGTCGCTCACTTTCTCAGCGAGGTGCGTCTGATTGCCGCTGTTTGCCCGGAAGGCGAATGGTCCAAGACCTTCAGATACATTCTCAAAGTCTTCATAGAAATAATGGCTGCCAAATTCGGTTTTGCCCGGATTCTCCCACAGTCTTACATCATCAAACCATACTTTGGAGGAAGCTGCAGTCGTTGCATCGGCCTTCAAAGTAAGGGTAGCCTGCCCGGATTCATCCGCCGTAAAGTCGACCTCCAGCCGTTGGAAGTAGGTGCTCTTGAATTTGCTTGGCTCTTCCAGATTCTGAACCTTCGAAGCTTCGATCTCATTCGATACAGCAGGTCCGCCGTAGTTAGCTACCTGCAGCGAGACCTTCCGGTTCGTTGTGCTAGGCGTCAAGGCATCCCTGTTCGTACCTGTACCATTATTAATATCTGCCCACACGGAGGCTGTGTACGTCTTGCCAGGCGTCAGACCCGTAACCGTCTGGGTCAGCGCTGCATCGTCCGTACCGCTAATGCGGACATAGCTGTTCATGTTGTAATCATGCTCGAGTGTTACATGGCTAGCAGCCGCGTTAGTTGTCGAGGACTTCTGCCACGAAGCAAAGCCGCCGCTGTCGAAGCCAGGGTCTTTCACCGGTCCGCCAAAGCCCCACTCGCCTGCTTGCTGGATGTTCGAAGCTTGTTCAGCTGCCTTCGATTTGTAAATCACATATGGAACTCCAACTGTCGTATTGTCGATCGTAACTTTACCGTTCACGACCGAAAGCGTACGGTCCCATACGCGGCCTGTATCCGTCAGCTTATACATCTCAACAGAGGATAAGCCGCTCCAGCTATTTGGCATCTCCCAGGTTGTTGAACCGCCCTTCGGATTCCAGTAATAGATCTTCGTCTCATTTTTCGGATCCCAAGGCAGGAACAGCTGAGCCTGCTGATTCTGAACATCCAATTGACCACTACCCGTATCGCCTGCAGCTTTATTCAGCAGCACATCATAGACAGCGATTTTCTTGCCGTCCTTCTTCAGCGAAGCCGTGCCTGTGATCAGATTAGCGTTAGACGGGCTTGTATGATATTCATCCAAGGAAGCGACAACGCCATTGCTGAATACCACGCTTTGATCCATGCCGGCACTATCGTACGTGAGATTCATAATCGGGAAGTGCTGCATGTATTTCGTCAGCAGGTTGTTGTTATAGAACAAGTCAATGCCGTCCTGCATATCTGTTCTGCCCTGCCAGGAGCCTACACCTGCTTGCAGCATGCCTCTTAACAGCATACTTGTCTTTGGACTTGGCGCTTGGAACGTATCTTGATATTGGTTCTTCATGAAGCGGACAATCATGCTGCCATCCGTTTGACTTGGATAATAGGGATCGGTTCCCCAATGTGTCCAGATGACGTTCTGTTCCATCGGACCGGAGAATTCTGTTGCGAACCAGAAGCCAAGCTTATCCTGAATGATCTTGGCGAATTGGTCGGCATGCCAGCCGGCACCGCTGTACACATCATCATAGACCATCGCAAGATTAGGAACCTCTTCCTTCAGCTGCGTATATCTTCTCTCGAGCTCGCCATCTGAGAGCACCTTCGCACTGTCGACTCCATACGTCGGATCCACCCAGTCATAACTGGAGCTGGTGCTGGACCATTCATCCTTATTGGCGTAATAAGCATCCGGATCTTGCCCATCGATATTCGTATGGACGCCTACTTTGACGTTATACTTCAAGCCTTCGTCTACAAGCGTATTGAAATCCTTCAGTCCGCCCGGGCGGATCCCGAAGTGCCCCGCTACGTCCGGATGGCTGTCATCATGGCCTTCCGCCTGATAGCCCTTCTCGAGGATCAGCTGGCCGAAGCCGTCATACAGGTTATACAGCTTCTTCGCATTGTCCAGCGTGCGCAGGAATGGTGCCTGCGTTAAGCTGTTGAAGTTCATCGCTATATACGAGACGTAGTTATTAATCTCATCGGCGCCTGGATGAAGATTCTGGGACCATTTATCACGGTAGCCGATCGCAGCATCCTTCCAATCCGCCGTCCCGTCACCGTTCTTGTCTGGCGTAATGACAATCTCCGACGACAAATCAAATTTCGGCGGGAACTTCACGTCATCAATGACGTCGCCTCTGACATTCCAGTAGCCGTTCCACATGGACAGAGATTTACTGGATGAACCATTCTCCTCTGCTATTTCCATATTCACCTTGGCAGGCTGATTAACGACATCATTAAGGATGGTCGCCGCAAGCTTGCCGTCGCTGACGAACCCATAAGTTCTGCCCTTGCTGCCTGCCGTCTGGTCGGCCAGCTTCTGCCCAAAGGCGGCATCATTCGTGTAGAACTCCTCATAGAATTGGTTCCATTCCCCGGTAACCCAAGTAGAAGCACCTTGTGCATTCGGGTTGCTGCTGGACACGGTCACCAGCTTCTGCGTCGGGAATTCAACGGTAACAACCTTATAGCCCTCAGGCTCTGAGTTGATGCGCGTATTCATATGCACCGAGCCGCCTGTAGCCTTGAACGTAACATCCATGCCTACGTCGCCAACCGTTGCTTCCGTATTGTCATCCACGACAGGAACATTCAGCTTATAGGTCAGAGTATCGTTGCTTGTTTTCTCCGCGCTTACAACAGTCGCGAAGCTGTCATTGCCGTTGATCCTCACTTTGTAGAGGAAATCGCTCTGGCCTTGCAGCGTATCTGTAACTTCACCGCCAGTCCACGTATAGCTGCGAACTGCCGGGAATCGATTATCCAGCTCGACGCTAAGCTTATCCGATGCGATGGTAATTGGAGCTAATGGACCAGGCGTTGGAGGCACTGGCGGCAGATACTTCTCCTGCGACAGCTTGCTGATTGTAATCTTCTTCGCATCGTACCAGCTTCTGATTCCCACTTTACCTGCAGCCACTGGGAAATCGGCAGACCCGCTTACAGCCAGCTGATCATTCACGAACACTTTGACGCTTTGACCGATATACTTGATCTTTACCGTATACTCGGTGTTCGGCAGCAGTACTGGACCATTCGACGTCAATACGCCATAATGGCTCGCATCCGTCTGCCAACCCCATTCTTTGCCGCCGCCATAATAAATCATGGCGTAAGGCTGATTCTGGCCCATGTATCGGAAGTAGAACCCGACACGGCCGGTGCTGGAGCTTGTCGTGAATTTAACGGTATAATAGCCGTCCTGCACTTCCAGAGAGTTAAAGTCATGAATCTCACCGATGAAGTTATTAAATACAAGCTTGTTATCCGTAATGACAGGAGCCGGAGAGAATGCAGAGCCATCGGAATTGTTCTTCCACGTGCCTGTCACACCATCCGTATAGCTTCGGATATAGGAAGTAGATGCCGGAGGCGTATACATATCTTCCTCAGCGTAATCGACCTGCATGTCATCCAATAGTGTGGTAAGCGAAGCAGCATTCGCCGAAAGTCCCACACGCCCATACGAAGTGAACAAGCCCGGAATCGTACCGGAGTAGAGCTCCGCCCCGTCTATGCTAAGGGTATATTGATCGCCATGATAATCAATTTCTACTTGATGCGGAGCCGTACCAAGCGGCTGCGGCGTACTTGTCAGGTCAAAGCTGACGTTCGTGCCGCCATTCATCCCAACCAGCTTCCAATTCCCTGCGCTGTCGGTTCTTACTGCGCTCCAGTTGCTGTCATCCTGGTATCTGAACAGCAGTCCAGCATTGGTAAAGCTGCTGCCAACCTGCAGCTTCGCACTATAAGAGCCATTGCGAACCAGTGGTGATTTACTATCAACGACCTGGCTTGCGCCGCTTGTTGTCACTACCTTGGCTATTCTTCCAGAGAAGCCTGGCAGAGGAGTTTTAATTGATAATGTTGGACTTGTCGTTACCGTCCCGATATTCGCAACAGGCGCTGCTTCATTATCGAAGCTTCTCTCATAGACAACGTTGTTGCTCGGATCGGTCACCTTCACGCTGTCAATATTAAGCGTCTTCGCGCCGAAATAGGATCGGAAGCCGACTTTGCCCGCTGCTGTCGGCAGTTTATTGCCGGTGGTCGAGGAGTAGACCTGTTTGCCATCCAGATAAATCTCGTACGTATCACCGCTGAACTTCTGCTTCAGCGTATAGATTTTACCTGGAACCAATACTTCCGCTTTATTCGCATTAGAGCCCCAGACTTCCCCGGAGCCGTTGAATCCATCCCATAGCCAGCCGTTTGGATCACGGCATATTAAGGAATAATGTGTTGCATCCTTAATTCGGGAAGCGAAACAGAACTGCTCCGCAGCTCCTCCGTCGATGCCGAATTTCATCTCAACCGTTCCGTCCGCAATGTCAGGCATGTCGCTGAAATAGAAGACGTTGTTGCCGGTTTGCTGTGCTGCCAGAAACTTTCCGCTCATGTCAGAGTAGGAAGCAATACCGCTTATCGCCGTGTCTGTCTGGACTGCCCCATTGTCAGCTAGAGTAGCCTCCGTACCGGTCTCGAAGTTGTTGGTATACGTTTGCTCCAATTGCGCCGCCTGGGCGATGCCGCTGCCTGCCAACGGTACCAATCCTGATGAGAATAGCAGGGCTGCTGCCGAGATCATGCTTAACGTCTTTTTGAATGGTCTCACTCACAAAAACCTCCATTTTCGGTTAATCTCCTGAATCTCTCCACTTACCTCTTGCTCTGCTAATCTTCCTCCTCCCCCATAATCAGGCTAAGCTACTATGAATCTTATAGAAAATGAAAACGCATTCAAATGATAATATTTGGCTGGCTGATGATTATTTTTGATCATTCTCGCACATTCTCGTCCTCCTGTGTGACCGCCTATTAACTTTCGTACAGAAAGTGATGGGCTTCGGTACAATTTGCACCCCGCTTCCAAACAAGAAAAACTCCAATCATGAATTATCCTTCGATAGACGATGGATAATTCATGATTGGAGTTCGTCCTTACAATACAGAAATGGTGTCACGATGCGATTTAGGGCTCTGACCCATCATTTTTTTGAATAGTCGGCTGAAATGCTCTGGATTCATGTAGCCTACCCGATTCGAAACCTCGGAGACCTTCATGCCGCTTGCCATCAAGCGCTGAGCTTCATCGATTCTCAGCTTCGTTAAGTATTGAATGAAGCTTCTGCCGACTTCCTTCGAGAATTGCTTACTTAAGTAGCTTTCACTTACGCCAACCATCTGAGAGATTAACGGAAGCGTAATATCCTCGCAGAAATGCTTATCCAGAAACTGCTTCGCCTTAGCCACCGGCTGCGAGTATTTTGAATGGTTGCTGACCTCATTCGCATGCAATAAGGCGTGAATTTTAGTAAAAATCTCCTCGATCCATGCCAAGGCACTCTTCATTGTCTTGAACTGTGTAAGGAACGCTAGTGGACTGTCGAAGCCCTCCTGAAGCTGCTGCCATCTCAGCCCGTTCGTATAGAGGATCGATCCAACTTCCCAGATCAAATCGTTAAACCCTGCTATTATGACCTGTGAACGGATTCCGTCAGCTTTGTCCAATAAGAGGTGATATTGTTTGAATTGTTCCTTCCAGTGAGCGGCATCCGATTTCTTCAAGGCTTTCACCAAAGAACCCCTGCTTTGCTGCAATTGATCTATGTAGGATTCGGATCCTGAATGCTGCTCTTCTCTAAATCTCGTTACCGCTTCAGGAAAAAAAACTTTATCAAAGCCTCGATAATAACTAAGATCTGCAGCATGAGATGCTTGCTTCGCTAAGTCCAGCCATTCGCCGCTCCTTCTTCCGAAGCCGCTCACACCTATTGCAACGGAGGCATTCATGAATTGCTTTAACCGTATGCTTACCGTCGTTAATACCGCATGAAGCTTCTCACGTGCGCTTGTTATACTACGGTAGCTGGACAGGGACATAAGCAACATGTATTCATCCGGCGAAAGATTAATAATAAAGTGGGGAATGGCATGGGATTCGATGACCGTCATGATCGTTTGTTTAATGAATCCTCTCGTATTATCAGAGCTCGGGCTGGACAGCTTAATCGAAGCTGCAGTCAGATTGCCCTCACCAAGTCGTGCCTTAAGCGCAGCAAGAGCTTCAGACCTCGCGGATTCATCCGCACATGCATTATCTAATAACGCGGCGATTAGAAGTTCCTCCTGATTACTGATTGGTACAGGAGACGCTTGGCTTCTATCCATATGAACACTCGTGCTGACCGAATGACTCGACATGCTCTCCTTAAGCTTACGTACTTCATCAACCGCTTTTGTCAGAATCGGAGCCAGATATCCCTCATCCATACTGGCTTTGAGCACATAATCCTTGGCCCCGTTCACGAAAGCCTCCCTCACATAATCGTAATCATTAAAGGCGCTTAGCACGATTGGATAGACGGGCTCCCTATCCTCCAGCTGGCTTAAGCAGCGAAGGAATTCCAATCCATTCATCTTCGGCATCTGAATATCGACACAGACAATATCTACGTGATGGTAATTCTTCATAAATTGGAGCGCTTCTTGTCCATCCGAAGCTTCGCCAACGATATGAATATCCAATTCCAGCGAGGTGATCATATGACGCAGTACAAGTCTAACGAGCGGTTCATCATCTACAACCAGCAGATTAATCATGACTCCTCATCACCTCATTAGCGCGAATTATATCTTCCCTTTGCAATACTAGCCCTTTACGGCACCATCCATAAGTCCTTTGAAAATATACCGCTGGAACACGACGTAAACAGCTGTGCTCGGAATGAGAACAAGCACGATCCCGGCGCAGAGAGCGGACAAGTCTGAACCACGTGCACCTACGAACTTCATGAGCGCCGTTGATAAGGTGACAAGCTCATTCGACGGCATGTAAAGAAACGGCACATACACATCGTTCATAACCGTAACGCTCTTCAGAATAGCAAGAGTCGCCGTCGCTGGCAGCAGCAGCGGGAATATAATCGACCGGAATATCCGTCCATACGAAGCGCCATCAAGCATCGCACTCTCGTCCAGCTGATTCGAGATCTTCTCCAAGAACTGCATATAAATATAGATCTGCATAATATCCGTTCCAATATAGATCGAGATTGGTGCGCTTAAGGAATCATACATCCCAATGGAATGAATGATCTGAAAGCGGGCGATCTCTGTCGTGTACGCAGGAATAATCATGGCCATCAAGAATAAGGCGTACACGGCTTTTTTCATTCGGAATTGAAAACGGTTCAAGATATAGGCTGTCATCGTTCCCAGAATCGCATTCCCCATAAGGGTTAAGGTAACAATCACAGTTGTATTCCACAGCCCTCTCAGCATATCGCCCTGTTCATACGCCAGCTTGAAGTTGCTCATATTCAGGAAGCTGCCAGGCAGTGAGAAAGGCGCGGTCTCGAACAGCTCCGTTCTCGTCTTGAAGGCCCCGAACACAACCAGCGCGATTGGCACAAATACAATGACAACGATTAGTACAAACATGAAGTAATAGACGGCTTTTCCAGGCAAGTTGCGTTTCCATCCGTTCATCTCTAGTTACCACTCCTATCCTTAATAATCCAATTCTGAATGGAAGAGAAGACGATGATCAGACAGAGCAATACGACAGCCATAGCCGAGGCTAAGCCGAAATTATTGAATTTAAAGGCCGTGAACAACGAGAAGAGTCCAAACGTGCTGCTCGAAACACCAGGACCTCCGCCTGTCATGACAAATGGAATATCGAATTGCAGCAAAGCACCTGTCACATTCATGAACAGAATAATCTCCACGACGCGGCGAATGCCTGGAAGCGTAATATACAGCTGTTTCCTCCAAAATCCCGCTCCGTCAATCGCAGCAGCTTCATATAAGTCTTGCGGGATGGACTGAAGCCCTGCTAGGAACAAAATAACGTGTACGCCGCAGTAACGCCATAAGGATACGGCTACCAGGGAGAAATTCACCAGCTTCAAGTCGCTCAGCCAGCCATGAATCCAGCTCTCAAGACCAACAGAAGTCAATAGGCTGTTAAGCGGACCGTTTATCGGATAGTAAATGTAGCTGAACATGTAAGCAACCGCAACTCCGTTGACCACATAAGGCATCAATATAGTGAAGCGGAATAACGAGCTCCCGCGAATGGACCGGTTCAATAAAACAGCTACCATGAGTTCGAGAGGGATAAATAGCGTATGTATAACAAAGTAAAGGCCGTTATTGCCGATCGACTTCCATGCATCCGGCATTTCGAACAACACTTGCTTGTAGTTATCCAATCCGATATAGCTCTTCGAGGAGCTGTACCCATCCCAATTCGTGAAGCTATAGTGGAACAATTGTAAAGTCGGATAGACCAGAAACAATAACAGCAAGGATACAGGGACGAATAGAAAGCTGAATATAACCCATCTCTGCTGTATCTTGTAACTCATTCTCATCCCTCCCGGCATTTAGTAAGGCTGAATAATAGAGGGTACATGGTTTAACCCAAGCACCCTCATCTCTTGGATATGAACTTATTTCACCGATTCTACAGCTTTCTTCCAGCTTGCATTTAGCGCCTTCTCCACGTCCTCAATCTTCTTGCCTGAGAAAATATCAGCGGCTGTTTTCTTCTCGTCATATTGCGCAGCAGCTTTAACCTTCGCGAACCGCTCATTCGTTGCATCGTAGATAAACGGAGTGAACGGCGCCTCTTGGTTGGACTTATTGAAGAATGGCAGATCAGAAGTTACACCCTCTACAGTAGATGTATTCTTCAGCGTATTAATATAAGGCTGGTAGACCTCAGGGCTGAACATCCACTCCAGGAATGCTTTCGCCTCATCGGCATTCTCAGAGTTCTTGCTAATCGATACATATTGATCCGCAAGAGTCATGTTCGGAAGCGGATCACTTGCAGACGTTCGCCAAGGCATTGGGAACGCAGCGAGATCATCTTCGTTGCCTACTTTAGCCAAATGATCAGCATAATACCATTGCCCTAATGCAATAATTGCGGCTTGCTTAGACTGGAACAATTGCGTAGCTTGGTCATAGCCGATGCCAAGCGCATCCGGACCAGCCAGCTTATCATCAGCGATTTTCTTAATCAGATTAGCTACAGTCTCAAAGGTAGAGCCTGGGCCAAAAGGCTCCGCTTGATTAGCCAGATTAGCTTGATACTGCTCATCCTTGGAGAGAACATGAGGACCAAATTCAGAGAATGGATAGAAGGTCCAATCATCCTTGCCGCCTAGAGCGAGCGGAATATACTTCTTGCTCTCCTTGATCTTCTCCAGCACGTTGACGAATTCGTCTATCGTCTGCGGAATAGTCAGATTGAGCTCTTGGAATATACTAGGGTGATAATATACATATTCAGAGAAAGAGACGAGCGGCAAACCAAGGGTTTGACCATCGATAACACCAGGGAATTTATTGCTCTTCGCCGCTTTCAGCTCATCTAGCGGGAGCAGAGAATTTTTATAGATTTGGAAATGAGCTGGCTTCAGGTACATGAGGTCAGGCAGATCATCGGCCGCAAGACGAACCTTCAAGTATTGACCGCTGTTGTCCGGAATCGTCTCCACTTCAATCGAGACGTTAGGCTTAATCTTCGAATACTCTTTAACCTTCTCCGTCCAGAATTCGATATCCGTCTTCGCTTCCCACATGCCAAGCTTTAATTTGACAGGCTTCGCGTCATCCTTCGGAGCTGTCGTGTTCGTGCTGTCATTCGTTCCGGTTGCTGCCGTGCTGTTCGTGTCCTTCGTGCTGGCATTATTGCCGGTATTATTGCTTGCGCTGCTTCCACAACCCGACAGAATGGTTGCTGAGAAAATACCGAGTATGCACAAAGCCTGTAAGATTTTCTTCTTGCGCATTTTTCAACCCTCCGTTTTTTATCCTTGCCTGATTTTTTATCCTTGCCTGATGGCGGTTGTTCTTTCAACCTTCTTTATCATAACGTTCATGTAACCGCATCCAAATGATCGTTATTGAAGTAAACTTGATCTATTTTGAACTAGGTTAGCCGATCTTTCGCTCATCCGCTTCGTCCGAATGCCTTAGGATCGGCAGGGTTAATAAGACTTTCGCTCCGCCTTTGTCGCTTGTCTCAATGGCAAGTCCGTAGGCTGTACCATAATGAAGCTGGATACGCTGATGCACATTTAATATCCCCATCCCATTGTAGGTCCGATCCTTCAACGGCTCCGCCGTTTGCCTTCGATAGTCTTCCAACGCTTGACCGGTTACTCCAACGCCATTATCTTCAATGCAGACGAGCAGCTTATGATCCAAGACCGAAGCTGAAATATAAATAACACCGCCATGCTCCATATCACTTAATCCATGAATCAAGCTGTTCTCAATAATAGGCTGCAATAGCAGCTTCAATACGAACAGCGGCTCTGCTTGCTCTTCAATATCCCATACGGTCTCGAATTTATTGCCATATCGAATCTCCATGATGTACAAATAATGCTTAAGATTGTCCACTTCATCAGATAGGCGGGCCAATCTGCCTCCGCGGTTAAACGATGAGGACAGCAGCCGCATAAGCGAATGAGTCATATGTTGAATGTTGTCTGCCTTGCTGATCAGCGCCATGAGCTTTATGGCATTAAGCGTATTAATAAGGAAATGAGGATTGATCTGCGATTGCAGGGCTGAGAACTCTGCCATTCGTTTCGCCCGCTCCTGCTCCTCATGCTGCTTCATCAGCTCATTAATTCTCACAATCATGTGATTAAACGTATGGCCAAGCGTGAGCAGCTCCAGGCTGCCCTTGGCATATACATTGGTGGACAGGTTGCCCTCCATGACTCGAGACATCTGCCTCATTAGACGGTGGATTGGTCTTGTGACATTATGGACGAAGTAGATGGAAACGGCTCCAATTGATAAGATGACCAGCATAGCAGCTAGCAAAATAATATGGTACACCTTCTCATAGTTTGCGATCATTTTGCTGTACGGCATGATATTAATGATTTTCCAGCCTGCTTGTCCTACATCCGCATAGGTGACAAGTGCCTTCACGCCATTTATGTCCTCGAAATAATGTCCTTCCTTAGCTGGCATCCGAAGCCCGATTGTCTCCACTCCTCCCCCTTGCTTGACCTTCGGCTGATTGGAAGCGATAATCGTGCCCTTCTCATCTACCAAATATACCTTCGAGGCCTGATTCGTATCTTGAATAACGATATTATCAAACTCGCTTCCATTAAATAGGAAATAGATCACTTCTACATCTGACAAAATATTAAACGCGCTCGGAGAGAAGGAAGCCGCCATCATCTTCGTTACCAGCTTCTCGCTATGAACCTCCTGCTGCTGTTTGCCCAGAAAATGAACATGGTCCTGCTTCGTCAGTGCAAGCTTGTACCAGTCCATCTCACGCGTCGTATCGTCACTTCCTTCAATATTGCTCAAGTAGGTATAAGTCCCACTTCCCTTGAAATAAAACTTAATCGACAATACATCTGCAAACACGGAAGACGTGTGCCTTCCTAAAATTTTATACATCGTGCCTATATTCGCTTGTCGTTCAACTGAGGTTGTCGAATGAATCGTAGAAGCAGTCGTAAGCACCTCCGGATCCATACTGATTGCTGCGAATATACCAACCATCTTATTGATTTCCTGATTAGTCGCATAGGCAACGGTTTGCGAGGATTGCATGGCACCTTGCGTGGCTTGACTGATCACGTCTTCTCTATACATCCTTAAGATGACGTAACTAAGAATCGTAATGGGAATGATCACGATAAATACGATAAATATACTGAGAATGGTTGATAGCTTCATGCCTTTGGTACGAGCGAACAAGGCTGATTTCAATCGATAACCCCTCTCTATATAAGCCGTGTTGTCTTCATACTATTACAGTTGCTCCTGCGATCCTACGAGCATCCGCATGAATCCGTAGAAAAGTGTACCAATGGACGTAATTCCGGATTATTTTTCACCCTGTCTAACTGGAATAAGAAATGATAGTTAATTACCTACAAAAAAAATGGCAGCCCCGATTGGCTGCCATTCCAGTTACTTTCTTATTTTGCTCCTGGTATTTGTGGACTTGTTGACGATGGTGATCGTTTTGAATTTGTTTCTGATTCTAGATCTGGTTGTGGCGATGGTGCAGGATGTGCCTTGATGTATTCGAGTACATTGTAAATTTGTTCCGCTGCCTCTGCACGAGTGATTTCAGCTTTAGGATGGAAGTTCCCTTGTTCATCTAGTTTCACTACGTTATAAGCAAGCGCTCGCTGGATGGATCCATCATAATCAATGGTTAAATCCTTGCTATCGTTAATCTCGACGGGAACAAGTTTAAGCTTTGGAAGATTATTGTGCGTTTCAATCGTGCTAATAAGCAGGTGAGTGAACTCTTCACGCGTCCATTTCTTATTAGGATCAAGATCCGCCGGCAGTACGACTCCATTAACGCTAGCTGTAATTAATGCATTCGCATACCACGCATCGTTGTCTGCGTTTTTGAAATAATCAGTTGCTTTAGGTTCTACAAGGAATCTCACTAAATCTAGATTCAGATTCGCGGCATTAACAATAAGCTGAATACCTTGTGCCGCAGTGATGATGTCATTAGGGGCAAATAGGTCGTCCGAAATACCTTGGACTAAGCCTTTTTCTTGTAAGGCAATAATCTTATCCTTTGCAGCAATACTCGTTAGATCCGAGAAAGGATTGGCAGCTGCATAGCTAGGAACTGCAAAGGTTAACGATAATGCGGTAACCGTGGAAAGAATAATCGTTTTGGTTTTCATTTCTTTCACCCCTTGAGTTTTTGGTTTTTAAGATTTAAACATATTAATTGTTTTCTGATTGACCAGGCTTCCTCATAATTACCTGAATCCACCCTTACATTAGTAATACAATCGATGAGCCTATTATTTTTCACACTGAAAAAATTTGGGACGATAGATTAAAAGAAAACATTGTTCATTGTTCTTCCTATCTGTACGTTCGTCTACCGATAGGGCAACCTTCCACGGTAGTGGGATTTATGTCACAAGTGTTTTTGCTAGTTTAGAAAAACCGGCTTAAGATCGAATGTTGTAGCTTGTACATGTTTAATCACCTTCCCGTACTCTCCCAACAGGGGAAAATACCATATAAACAAAAAGCCATCCTCCATTGGGAAGATGGCTTAAAATAAAGACCATTATATTCCGTTAGAATAGCGGAATTATTCCCTGCCTATTTTCAAAGCTCAACAATACTCCGATTCACTTCTTCGCCTTATAAAACTCATGATACAGCTTCATGAGCGCCCTCTTCTCAATCCGCGACACATAGCTGCGGCTGATACCCAGCTCCTTCGCGATCTCGCGTTGCGTCCGCTCATCCCCGCCATGATCCAGGCCGAACCGGCCGCGGATCACTTCCTGCTCCCGCTCGTCGAGAATATCGAGATTGCGGTAGATCTTGCTTTTCTCAATCTTCAGCTGCACCCGGTCCACGACATCATCGGCCTCCGTGCCGAGAATATCGATCAAGGTGATTTCGTTCCCCTCTTTGTCCGTGCCAATTGGGTCGTGCAAGGATACGTCCTTGCGCGTCTTCTTCAAAGAACGCAAATGCATAAGTATTTCATTCTCAATACAGCGTGCGGCGAATGTGGCTAGTTTCGTGCCTTTTCCGGTCTGGAAGCTCTCAATGGCTTTGATCAGCCCAATCGTACCAATCGAGATCAGATCCTCGAGATCCTCGCCTGTGTTGTCGAATTTTTTGACAATGTGCGCGACAAGCCTCAAGTTATGCTCAATCAACAGGTTGCGCGAATGCGCATTGCCTTCTGCCATCAGCTGCAGATGCTTCATCTCTTCCTCTTCATGAAGCGGCTGCGGAAAAGCATTGTTTTTCACATACGATACGAGCAGCGTCAGCTGCTTGATGAATAAAGCAACAGCAGCAAAAAGTCCCATGTTCCTGCACCCCCATAAGCTGGATTACCAGGGGCATGAACATACCTCTGGCACACGATGAAGTCGGTTCTACATTGTATGTAGGCGGCGGCCTATAAGTGCATGTACGTAGAAATTCGTCGATTCTTATCTGTTTGGACTTACACTATATACACTCAAGAATTATAAGAGCAGCGAACGGCTTGTTATGGTTAGCGAAGCGTCGACTCAATTGCAGACAATGTCCAGCATACGTTTGACGGGCATCATGATAAACACAGCAAGAACCATCATCTTTAGTACTACCAATTAGGCTGTTCCCTCGGTGGGCAGTCCTTTACTTCGAGTACGTTCCGGTTCAATGGGGCAAAATAAATCTTGAAGTAACCAAAGAAAGAATCACGAATAAAAAAGTTGTCATTGACAAAAAAAGTTGCACTGGTACAATAAATTCAAGAGACATTTAGCACACACCTGCATACGGCTATGGTATGTGGTTTTTTTTTCAAAATAAGTTGCACTAAGGCAACATTATGAGATAAGGATAAGACAGAGGTGATTTAAATGATCGATCCATCAGCAATGAACCCAAATGATGATGCATGGAGAAATAAAGGCTCACAGCCTTCCCTTCCAGAGGTACACCGCTCATTACAGGTTCCGACGAAAGGCTCCTGGCTCAAAAAATTTCTAGCCTTTGCCGGACCAGGTTATCTGGTAGCCGTAGGCTATATGGATCCGGGGAACTGGGCGACAGATATCGCGGGCGGGGCCATGTTTGGTTATACCTTGCTGTCCGTCATTCTGATCTCCAATCTGATGGCCATTCTGCTGCAGGCTTTAGCAGGAAAATTGGGTATAGTAACAGGAAGAGATTTAGCGCAAGCCTGCCGAGACCATTACAGTAAGCCGGTCGTTTTCACTTTATGGCTTCTATGCGAGCTGGCTATTGCCGCTTGCGATTTGGCTGAGGTTATCGGCTCGGCAATCGCGCTTAACTTATTATTTGGCCTGCCACTCATGTATGGCGTATTAATCACCGTGCTTGATGTGTTTATCGTTTTGCTGCTTCAGAACAAAGGCTTCCGGTATATCGAAAGACTTGTTATTGTACTTATTTTTACAATCGGTGCCTGCTTTATTACAGAGATTTTTCTGTCAAATCCGGATACGCCAGCTCTGTTTCATGGTTTTATCCCAACTCATCATATTGTCACCAACCCGGCGATGCTGTACATTGCCATCGGCATTATTGGTGCTACCGTTATGCCGCATAATTTATATTTGCATTCGTCCATCGTACAAACAAGGAGGTACGAGCAGACGGAGCTCGGCAAACGCGAAGCGATCAAATATGCGACCTGGGATTCGTCCATTGCCTTGTTCTTTGCCTTATTTATTAACGCAGCGATCTTGATCATTTCGGCAGCAACCTTCCATGAAGCAGGCATGACGGAAGTTGCCGAGATCGGTCAAGCTTATGATCTGTTGACACCTTTATTAGGTACAGCCGTAGGTTCAATCCTGTTTGGTGTAGCGTTGCTTGCTTCAGGTCAAAATTCCACGCTGACAGGTACTCTTGCAGGTCAGATTGTGATGGAGGGCTTCCTGAATATCCGGCTTAAACCTTGGTTGCGCCGCCTTATTACACGACTGATTGCCATTATACCGGCTGTTATCGTTACAGCGATTTCGGGTGAAAGCGGTACGGCACAGCTATTGATCCTAAGTCAGATTATTCTGTCGTTCCAGCTGTCCTTTGCCGTTGTTCCACTCATTCAGTTCACGAGCGACAAGAAGAAAATGGGCGTATTCGCCAATCCTCTTTGGATGAAGCTTCTTGCCTGGTTCGTAGCCGGTATTATCATCGCACTTAACATTTTTTTGCTCTACAGAACCTTCTTCGGATAAAAATAAGGCCTGTCATTACAGTATTTGTAATGGCAGGCCTTTGTTCTTATTTCGCGAAGACATGATTTCCGATTTTCGCCGTCACCGGACGCGCCTTCATCCACCGTGAATCCGTTATTTTCGGATTGTAGAAATATAATGCACCATTCGTAGGATCAATACGTTTTGCTGCATCTTTAGCGGCATCCAGCGCGCTGGCGGTAGGCATCTTCCAAAACTGCCCGTTACTCACCACGCTGAACGCGCTAGGAGCAAAGATAACCCCGCGGATTGTACTTGGAAAGCCATTTGATTTGGTACGGTTTAAAATGACAGCCGCTACCGCGATCTTCCCCTTGTAGCTTTCGCCACCGGCCTCTGCATTAACGACCCTTGCCATACGAGATAAGTCAGAACGGTCAACAGTTACTTTATGCAGGGCATGCAGCGTCACAGAGCCTGCCACGCCATCCGGCTTAAGTCCGGCGCCTTTCTGAAAGGCTGCAACCGCAGACTTCGTAGATGCGCCAAAATAGTTCGTTATATTGCCTTTATAATATTTCAACATATAAAGCCGTTCCTGCAAATCCTGTACTTCTGTACCCTTGCTGCCAAGCTTTAGCGATGCAGCTGACGCCTCTAAAGGCAGGCAGAGGATAGATGCTATCAGCATCGATAAGACGAGTGTTCCAAGCTTACGCTTCATTATGCGATCCCTCCAGTATGTATGCTTGCTTGTCTCTAGACACGCGTTTTTTGAGTTTACCATAACTATCCTGAATAATAGGTTTTCATAGAATTTTCTAATTAGTTCTAATTTAACTCTCATTATTCAATATATAGTTCATGATTTACTCAATACACCATACTAATTCGTGATTTAACAGGAATTATAGTGGGTATGCTTGGTTACAAAAGTTTACAAACATAAACCAATAATAAATAACAAAAAAAGCCTGTCGAATAAACGACAGGCTTTCCTGTGGCTTTGCGCCTTCAAAACTGGATGCGAAAGTTTGAATTCCTTAAGTTCAAAGCCTATGCTTTCGAAGTA
>NZ_FOMT01000011.1 GCF_900112695.1 Paenibacillus catalpae | reverse complement strand
GATTGCTCCGCCTTTCCCGATTCGGCCATGCGACCAATTCGCGTATCCGGTATTAGCATTCGTTTCCGAATGTTATCCCAGTCTTATGGGCAGGTTACCCACGTGTTACTCACCCGTCCGCCGCTAACCTTGTCCCGAAGGACAAGATCCGCTCGACTTGCATGTATTAGGCACGCCGCCAGCGTTCGTCCTGAGCCAGGATCAAACTCTCCATGAAATGGTTCTGTTTGACTTGCTCAAACTTGTTTTTTCGCTTTTTCCGTTATTTCTAACGGGGCAGTTTTGCTCGTTGTTCAGTTTTCAAAGAACAATTTGTTTCAACAACGCTGCATATCTTATCACGTTATCGAATTTGGTGTCAAGCTTTATTTCTCATCCATTTCAATTTCTATCAACTGATGATATTCAGCTTTTCGTCCCAACCGTGTGTCTCTCTCGGCCGGAATTAGAATATATCATAATTCAAATGCGATTGGCAAGCATTATTTCAAAAAAACTGATATTGCTTTCGAATATGTCTAACCAAAAACCAATTCGTGTCTCTCTGAAATCAATCTTTCAATATTTGCTTCATTATAGTGTACAAATAATTAAGGTCATTTGAAGGCGGGCTCCGGCTGTGCAAAACCAAAGTCGCCTAAATTATATAACCAATTCGGGCCGGAAGATGCGTAAGGTCGAATGTAATCCTTTAAAAACAGGACGCAGCTCTTTTCCATTAAAGAACCTGCCAACCTCCATCCATCCATCCATTCGAGAGGAGAGCACGGCAACCTACATTTCGAGAAGCTAAAAAAGAATGTTGGATACGCCCATCCCCTTATCTCCGCTCTTACATACACTGTTTTAGCCCATCAAATAAGGAGTGACAAGATCATGTCATTTTTTCCACCTTTTGGACCCCCAGGATTTCCTGGACAGCCGGGACCTCCGGGGCCTCCTCCGGGACCTCCGGGACAATCGGGGCAGCCGATGGCACCCAGTTCACCTCCGCCGGGATTCATCCCTCAACAACCTTCGGTCTCGCCCTTTGCTGTTGACCCTGGAGCAATTTCCCGCTGCTTGTTTAGAAATACGTACATTTGGCTCGTGAATGGAAATCAATTCTGGTTTTTCCCGATTTTCTTAGGGCGCACATCAGTTGCGGGTTTTCAGTGGAACGGAAGGTTTTGGATGTATACGGGGCTGAGCTTACAGTCCATCCAATCCTTCACATGCGTCTAACCAAACAAGAAAAAGAGCTCCTCCCTCTAGGGATGGGGCTCTTTCTCGTGTTTGCATTTCTCTGTAATACGCTTATAAAGCAAAAATCCATTACCTCATGCGGTAGTGGCTTTACTTGGGGAGTCGAGGGGCATCAAAACCGCCTATTATTTGAAATATTATTATTGGAGTAGTCTAATCCTTGTTCATATAGACCTCCGAATAGGCGCGGCTCCGCCCTTAATGTTATAATGGCGGCAAATCCTAACTATCGACGAGAGAGGGCACGGGCGCTTGAGATTCCGGAAAATCTACCGCAACTATATACAGAACAACCTGTTCGTCAAAGTCATTCTCGTCTTTGCGGTCATCGTGCATTTGACGATCATCACGCTCTCGTACCTGCTCTTCGGTCTCATATCCGATTCCATCGTGAACAGCGAGCTGAACAACCAGAAGCAGGCGATGGAACGGGTGAACCGCTATATGGAACAGAAGTACGACTGGGTGCAGAACACGGTGCAGGACATCTACCGCAACAGCCTGCTCGCGAGCAACGCGTCCTACTTTCTCCGGCATTCCTACAGCGAATACGCGCAGTACATGCTCGACCAGAACTACGCGGGCGGTAACGAGAGCGCGGTCGATATCCTGAGCTATCTCGCGGACCGGATGGATGCCGATCCCGACATCCAGAACATGCTGCTGTACAGCACGGACATGCAGCAGTTGTATGCCTTTAATCGGAACGGTCCGCGACGGCTGTACAAGACCAATCCAACCCGCTCGTACATTCCCGAGATCATGGCAGCGGAAGGGCCCGTGGCGGCGACGCCGAACATCTGGATTCGCGGGCTTATCGGTCAATGGAACTCGCAGCTGTATTCCATGCGCGTCCAGGTAAACGATAAGAATACGCTTAAGAACATCGGACAGCTGCTCGTATATTTCGATTCCGGCATGGTAAACCGGTCGCTGGACCAGCAGCGGACCCCGCTTAAGGGCGAGATCCTGGTGCTGTCTCAGGACGGACAGGTGTTGTCCGATTCCGCGAACCGATACTACGGACAGATCTTCCCGTACATGAAGCAAATCGGCTCTCTTAAGGAATCCGAGGCGCTCGACGAGCCGTCGTACATCTCCACGCTGACGCAGAACAAAGCCGGCTATTTCGTCGTCGGCATTACGCCCAAGAGCGCGATGGCCGAGGCGTACGCGGGCCTCAAGCGGACGATCATTCTGATCAGTTCGATCTGCATCGTCGTCGCGGTGATCATTCCGTCCATCCTGATCGTCAATATTTCGCGGCGGACGAACCGGATCGTGCACTTCATGCGGAAGGTGGAGGGGGGCAACTTCACCGCCCGCCTGCAGGACGCCCGCGAGGATGAGCTCGGGCAGATCTCCCAGAGCTTCAACGAGATGCTCGACGAGCTGGGCCGGCATATAGACCGGGAATACAAGGCGGAGATACGGCATAAACAGACGGAACTTGCCGCCCTGCAGGCCAGGGTAAACCCGCATTTTCTCTACAACACGCTGGAGGTCATCCGAATGCGGGCGATGTCGCAGGGCGCGGTCGACGTGGGCGAGATGATCTACAGCCTCGCGGCGCTGTTCCGCAACTCCGTCAGCGCGAAGGCCGAGAACACCCTGGGCGAGGAGCTCGAGATGTGCAGGCTGTATTTGGAGCTGTTTCGGATCCGTTACAAAGATAAATTCGCCTACGAGGTGGAATGCGACCAAGAGCTGCTGCGGGTTCCGATTGCAAAGCTGCTGCTGCAGCCAATCGTGGAAAACTATATCGTGCACGGGATGGATTCCAGGCGCAAGAACAACCGCCTGAATATTGAAGCTGTGCAAGAGCACGGCCTGATCCGGGTCCGGATACGCGATAACGGCAAAGGCATCGAACCGGAGCAGCTCGCGTTCATCATGCGCCGGCTGAAGATGCCGGAAACCGAGGAACAGCAGTCCTTCGGACTACGCAGCGTGCACGAGCGGATCGAACTGGTGCACGGACCCGGCTATGGGTTAAACATTGAAAGCACGCCGGGGAAAGGGACATCGGTGACGGTGATCTGGCCCGCGGCCGAACAACAGGAGGAAGCTGGCGATGTATAAAGTATTGCTCGTGGACGACGAGCCGTTTATCACGGAAGGTTTGAGCGACGCCGTCGATTGGTCCGCCTTCGGCCTGGAGGTCGTCGGCAGCGCCGAAGACGGCGAGGAAGCGTTGGAGCGACTGCGCGAGCTCGGGGTTGACCTGCTCATCACCGACATCTCCATGCCGATCATGACCGGACTCGAATTGATCCGCAAGGCGCGGGAGCTGCAGCCGCAATTGAAGGCAATCATCCTTAGCGGGTACAACGAATTCGATTATCTGAAGGAAGGCATGCGCCTTGGCATCGAGAATTACCTGTTAAAACCGATTAACTTTGAGGAGCTGGAGGCGACCCTCTCAGATACGGTACGGAAGCTGGAGGCGGACAAGCCGGCGCAGGCGTTTGGGGAAGACGAGATCGGCATTCTGCGAGATAACGTCATGACCCGATGGGTAAACGGGCGGATCGCGTTGCCCGAGCTGACGGAGCGGACGGCACTCCTCGGCATCGATCTCTCGAAGCCGTATGTAGCGCTGGCGATCATCTGTTTTCGCCCGGAGCAAGGTGCCGCCGGTTACGACCCGGACGACTGCATCGCGGATCTTCTCGCCGAGGAGACGAACGGCCTGTCGCTTGTTCCCTTCCTTAACGACGAGGGCGAGCTGGTCGCCGCCTGCTGCATAAACGGGGACGAACGGAATCAAGCTAAGATGACGGAAGCCTTGGAAAGAGTGGCGGACAAATGGGAAAACAGGCAGCTTGGCCCGCGCATCGCTCTCGGCGGAATCGTGGCGACGGAAGGTGCCGCCGCAAGCTACGCAGAGGCTCGCAAAGCGCAGCAGTTTTTCCTGGTGCGTCATGATCGGCATTTGCTCGATTATGCGGACATTTCCGCTGAAACGGCGGCTCTTCCTTCAGGATTGTTCGAATGGGAGGCGTATGCCAAGCCCATCCTCGCCAAGGATAAGGACGAGCTCGCGGAGGTTATCGAACGCGATTTCGCGGCTATACGGATAGCTGAGAGCTTGGATCCCGTCCGGGCAAAAGGTGCTGCCATCGAGCTCATGATCCTGATGAAGATCGAAGTCGACAAGCTCGGACGCACGGATGCCGCGGAGGTGTTCCAAGGCGCGCTCGACCAAGCGGTGAGCGCGGCAACGCTCGAGGGCGTGGAGAAAGCCGTACGGTCGGCTGCCTTCTTCGCGGCCGATTCGTTCTCCGGGGAAGACATGAGTCCCGTCATCAGGCTGGCGCTGCGCTACATCCATGAGCACTACGCGGAGGCGCTGACGCTCAAGTTGCTCGGACTGCAGTTCCACATTCACCCCAATTACCTTGGGCAGCTTTTTCATAAGCAGACGGGTGATACGTTTACGGACTACCTGAACAAATTTCGTATCGACAAAGCGAAGGAACTGCTGGCGGACAGCCGGCTCAAGGTGAACGAGATCGCAAGACAGGTCGGGTACTGGGAGACAGGCTACTTCTACAAGCAGTTCAAGAAGCATGTCGGGATGGTGCCGGGCGATTATAAGGAGCTGCTGTGACGCCGAGGCGTCATTCGCGGTTCCTTTCTTTATTTTGTACACTTATTCTTTGTTTTCTATTATTTTTGAAAATGTTTTCATCTTCTAATATGAAGTAGCAAGAAGTCGCGACTGATGTAATGCTACACAGACAAAAGGGAGGCAACACAAATGGGAATCCGTAAAAAGGCAGCGATTGGCCTGACGTCCGCGATGGCCGTCATGCTCTTGCTGAGCGCCTGCGGAAGCAACGGCGGCAACAACGGCAACACTGCAGCAAACAACAACACGTCTTCGTCTGGCAACGCGGGCAGCAACAACGGCAAACCGGTTGAATTGAACTGGTACACAATTGGCACGCCGCAGAAAGACGTCGACAAAGTTATGGAAGCGGTTAGCGCCTACACGAAAGACAAAATCGGCGCAACAGTCAAAATGACAATGATCGACTGGGGCGATTACAACCAGAAGATGCAAGTACTGACGGCTTCGGGCGCGGACATGGACATTATGTTCACTGCGGCATGGGCGTTCGATTACGTGCAAAACGCGCGCAAAGGGGCTTTCGCTCCAATCGACGATCTGCTGGCGCAATACGGCAAAGGCATTACCGACACGCTGAACCCTGCCTTCCTGAGCGGCTCCAAAGTCGACGGCAAAAACTACGGCGTACCGGCAAATAAAGAACTTCCGACATCCGAGGTATGGCGCTTCAACAAGAACATCCTTGACGAGAACAAGCTGAGCATCACGGACGTGCGCTCCCTGGAAAGCCTGGAGCCGTTACTCCAGACGGTTAAACAAAACAATCCGGACGTGACTCCGCTGCAAGTGGACAAGACCTTCACGCCATACATTCCATACGACTACCTGATCGAGAAATTCCCGCTGGCCGTGAAACTCGACGACTCCAGCTACAAAATTGTAAACGTCTTCGAAACGCCGGAAATGAAGCAAGCGCTCGAAACGATGCACAAATACTACCAAGCCGGCTACATTCCGACGGAAGCCGCGACGCTGGAATCGTCCTCGGACGTGCAGGCGACGGGTAAATGGTTCGCCGACAAAGCGACGACGCAGCCATTCGCGGACAACGTATGGTCGACCAGTTACGGCTACCCGATCGTCTCGACGCCGATGAGCGACGAGCTGATCTACAACGCATCGGTCATGGGTTCCATGCAAGCCATCTCCGCGAACTCGAAGCATAAAGAGAAAGCGATGGAATTCCTAAACCTGCTGAACACCGATCCGGTTCTTCGCAACATGGTCGACTCCGGCATCGAAGGCACGCACTACAAGGTGACTGACGGCGATTACATGGAGAACTTGCCGGAGTCCAAGAACTACGACATGCCGACGTTTGCACTCGGCAACATTATGATCACGCACCTGAACCCGGGCGATCCTGCCGACAAATGGGAACAGTTCAAGAAATACAACGATGCCGGCAAACCTGCGGCACTACTCGGCTTCAACTTCGATCCGACGAAAGTGTCGAGCGAGATCGCAGCCGTGCAAAACGCAAAGGAATCCTTCTGGGCGCCGCTCATGACGGGTACCGTCGATCCGGACAAATACTTGCCGCAAGCGATCAAGAAGCTGAACGACGCGGGTCTCGGCAAAATTCTGACCGAAGCGCAAACGCAGCTCGACGCTTGGAAAGCTACGCAAGGCAAGTAAACCATTTATAGCACCGAAGGGCGAATGTTCGGCATTCGCCCTTTTTTTCAAAACAGAGAAACGAACAGGATGGGAATCCTGTACGTTGTTTCTCGTTCTAAGGGATGAAACTTGCGCCGCCGCCAATGGACGGCATCAGCCGTTTCATCTTGGACGAATTGCCGCAGGCCCTTGGCGCTGCGAACCGACTTCGCTTAGAAAGGGTGAACCCCATGAAGGCCTTTGGGCGTTTCTTCAAAGACATCAACCGTAATATTGCCCTGCTCCTGATGGTGCTTCCGGCTACCATTTGGTTTATTTTCTTCTCGTACCTGCCTATGCTCGGCACGGTGATTTCCTTCAAGGAATACCGCGTGCACGGCGGATTTCTCTCCAGCATCATCCACAGCCGCTGGGTCGGCTTCGATAATTTCAAGTTCCTGTTCAGCACAGAAGACGCATACGTCATCACCCGCAATACCTTGCTCTACAACATCGTATTCATCATTATTGGTCTGGTCCTGGCAGTAGCCATGGCCATCGTCCTTTCCGAAATCGCAAACAAAAGGCTGGCAAAATGGTTCCAAACAGGGATGTTTCTGCCTTACTTCCTGTCCTGGGTCATCGTCGGTTACTTCGTATATAGCTTCCTCAGCTACGACCGCGGCGTGATGAACAAGATCGTCCTGGCATTCGGCATGGATCCGCAGCAATGGTATTCGGAGCCGAAATACTGGCCGTTCATCATCGTCATCGTGTTCCTTTGGAAGTCGCTCGGCTATAACAGCGTCGTCTATCTGGCCGCCATCATGGGCATCGACAAATCGCTGTACGAAGCGGCGATGATCGACGGCGCGAACAAATGGCAGCAGATCCGCAACGTCACGCTGCCGATGCTGGCTCCGCTCATGACCATTTTGACCTTGCTGGCCATTGGCCGCATTTTCTACGCGGATTTCGGCTTGTTCTACCAAGTTACCCGCGATTCCGGAACGCTCTACAACGTCACGAACGTTATCGATACTTACGTCTACCGCGGCCTGAAGACAACCGGGGAGATCGGCATGAGCACCGCGGCCGGCCTGTATCAATCGTTCGTCGGCTTCGTGCTCGTCATCACGTCCAACTGGATCGTCCGTCGCTTCAATAAAGACAACGCGTTATTTTAAAATGATAAGAGTTTATAAGTCTTTTCCTTATAAGCATGGCTTAGAATTCTCCGGATTGAAACGCGCTCGGCCGCCTAAGGACGGCGAAGCCGTTTCACCTTGGACGATTCATTTGCGTTCCTTGTCGGCGACAGGGAAACGCGGCATTCACCCGCTTCGAGAGCAATTAGAAAGAAAGGAGCATCATCATGGCATCCCTTACGAAATCCAAGGACTTCCACCGACTGACGCCAGCCTGGAACGTCATCTTCAACCTCATTGCCGGGCTCTTCGCGCTGGCTTGCGTGTTTCCGTTTCTGCTCGTCATGGTCATCTCGTTCACGGACGAGAAGACGCTGGCGCAAGACGGGTACTCGTTATTTCCGAACAAATGGAGTACCGACGCCTACAGCTACCTGTTCAAGGCGGGCGACCAACTATTGCGCTCCTACGGCGTGACCATTCTCGTCACGGTCGTCGGCACGGCGATCAGCTTGATCTTCATCTCGCTTTTCGCGTACGCAATCTCCCGCAAAGGATTCAAATACCGTAAATTTTTCTCGTTCCTCGCTTTCTTCACGATGCTGTTCAACGGCGGGCTCGTGCCGTCCTACATCGTGACGACAAAGCTGCTCGGCCTCGGGAATTCCCTGTGGGCGCTCATTCTGCCGCTTGCTGTCAATGCCTTCTACATCATGATCATGCGTACGTTCTTCTCGACCATGATCCCGGACGCGATCATCGAATCCGGCAAGATCGACGGCGCCGGCGAATTCGGCATCTTCTTCCGGCTCATCGTCCCGCTCGCGCTGCCGGGCCTCGCGACAATCGCGCTGTTCAACGTGCTTGGCTATTGGAACGACTGGTTCAATGCCCTGCTGTACATCGAGAACCCCGACCTGGTGCCGCTGCAATCGATGCTGATGCGGATCGAAAACAGCATGCAGTTCATTCTCGCCAACAGCAATAACGCCTCCTTGGGGACGTCCGTGCTGCAATCGATGCCGCAGGATACGTCGCGGATGGCTATGGTCGTCCTTGCAACCGGGCCGATCGTGCTCGCGTATCCGTTCTTCCAGCGCTATTTTGTGCAAGGATTGACGGTTGGCGCCGTGAAAGAGTAATGCCCATTTGCATCGAAGGTTAACGAAACGAAAGCTCAACATCATCACAAACACTTCACACCGCAAGCGGCCCGCGGCGCGGACAACCGCCCACGGGCCGTTTGCGGTGTGCATAAATAACGACGCGATTACAGTAACGACAAAGGGGAAAACCACCATGGAACAATTCAGATTGCCGAAAATTGAAATGCCGCACCTGCCGCTGCCGCAATCCGTGCAAGCGGTGCTGGCGGAGGCGGAGACGCGCCTTGCGCACCGTCCAAAGCTGCTTCAGCTGTTCAAGAACTGTTTTCCAAATACGCTGGAAACGACGACCAAGCTGCTGAACGACGGCACGACGTTCGTCATTACGGGAGATATCCCCGCGATGTGGCTGCGTGATTCCGTCGAGCAGGTCATGCACTACGTACCGTTCGCCAAGGACGACGCCGACCTGCAGCGGATCATCGGCGGCCTGATCAAGCTGCATATGCGCAACATCGTCATCGACCCCTACGCAAACGCGTTCAATGAGATGGCAAACGACTGGCACTGGAACACCGACGACAAGACGGACATGTCCCCTTGGGTATGGGAGCGCAAATTCGAGCTTGACTCCATCTGCTTCTCGATGCGCCTCGCGTTCGCGTACTGGAAGGAAACCGGCCGCGCCGACATCTTTGACGCGGACTTCAAGATCGCCATGCGCGCCGCAGTTGACCTGTGGAAACGGGAGCAGCACCACTTCGAGCGTTCGCCGTACCGCTTCGAGCGGGATAACGGCATCATGACCGATTCGCTTATGAATGACGGCATCGGCATGCCGGTCAACTATACGGGCATGGTCTGGTCCGGCTTCCGGCCGAGCGACGACGCCTGCGATTTCCATTACAACATCCCAGACAACATGTTCGCGGTTGTTACCCTCCGCCAGATGCGCGAGATCGCCGAATTCGTCTTCCGCGACCTGTCGTTCGAGCAGGAAATGGCGAAGCTGGAACGCGAAATCAATCACGGCATCCAGCTGTACGGCATCTACCGGCATCCGGAATTCGGGCCGATCTACGCGTACGAGACCGACGGTTTCGGCAACTACTGCTTGATGGACGACGCAGGTACGCCGGGTTTGATCTCGATTCCATACCTCGGTTACGTGGACGGGGACGATCCGATCTACCAGAACACGCGCCGTTTCGCGCTGAGCAAGGAAAACCCGTTCTATTACGAAGGAACGGCCGCGAAAGGCATCGGCAGCCCACATACGCCGCCGGGGTATATCTGGCATATGGCCTTGTCCATGCAAGGGCTGACGGCCAAGACGGACGAGGAGAAACTCGCCATGATCGCTGTCTTGGAAGCGACGGACGCCGACACAGGCTTCATGCACGAAGGCTTCCATTCGGACGATCCAACCGTATTCACCCGCAAATGGTTCGCTTGGTCCAACAGCTTGTTCTCGCAGCTGGTCTATAAAGCGATGAAAGCAGGATTACTCGATGCTTAATAAGACGATTATTTTCTACGATGGCGCCTTTCCGGGCGCCTCTGCCATTGACGGAGCGGAATTGGAACGGCTGCGGGGCGTCGGCGAGGTGTGCGGCGCCGAAACGCTTGTGGCAAGGCTGGAAGATGCGGACGGCGGCGTATTCGTGTCGCTGCACGCGCCATATTTTCCCGCCCATGCATGGGAAGCGCTGCTCGGGTTCTTGAAACGCGGCGGCGGCTTGATCAGCTTGGGCGGCGCGCCTTTCCGCGTGCCTGTTCGCAAAGAGGCGGGCGAATGGCTCGCAGAGCCGGAGCAAACGGCGTATCACAGGCAGCTGCGCATTCACGAGATGCTGCCAGTGAAGGCGGCGCCAGTCGCGAAGCTGGCTGCTGTCGAGGAAATCCCGCTATTCAAGGGTCGTGAAGCTCTGCTCGACGTCGCGGATACGTGGAACCTCGTGCCGCATGTGACCAAATCGAGCGACCTTCCGCTGCAGATGGGCTCAGCCGGTCCGATGGACGCGCATATTTACCCCGTGCTGAAGGGTATCTCCGCCGAAGGACGGGAAGTGGCTGCACCGGCCGTGCTGTGGGAAAACACGAAAGGCGATTTCGCCGGCGGACGCTGGCTGTTCGTTAACCAGCCGCTTGGCGCGGATTTCTTCGCACGCGGAGGAGCCGAGGCACTGCAAGCGTGGGCGGCGTTCTGCGCTGCAGGCGTGACCGAGCTGTGGCTGAAGCCGGGTTATGCTTCCTATGAGCTGCATGAGCGGCCGATGCTGACGCTGCAGGCGCAGAAGCTGGGCCGCGGCACGGCAGGCAAGACGAACTGGAAGTTCGACATTAAAGTCCGCCGCGTCGAAGGCTCGGACGTGTTCACCTTCCGCCACGAGGCGGAAATCGGTCCCGGGCTCGAGCTGAAGCGCATTCCGCTGCTCAGCGACATCCACGCGGGTTATTATCTTGTGGATTGCGTCGCCAAGTCCTCGGACGGCGAGACGCGCCTGCTTCGCCAAGGCTTCTGGGGCATGGACGCCGACTTGCTGAACACCGGCGGGCTGCTGTCGCGCGGCCGGGATTACTTCGAGAAGGACGGCCGGCCGATGCCGGTTGTCGGCATGACGTACATGACCTCGGACGTCGCGCGCAAGTTTCTGTTCCTGCCGAACGTTTCAGTATGGGATCGCGATATGGCGCAGATGCGCAAAGCGGGCATTAACTGGATCCGCACGGGTATCTGGACGGCGTACCGGAACATCATGCAGGTGGACGGGCATGCCTCCGAAGAAGTGCTGCGCTCGATCGACGCGTTCTTCATGACCGCGAAGCGGCACGGCTTGCAGGTAACGTTTACCTTCTTCTCCTTTACTCCCGAGACATGGGAAGGCACGAACCCGTACCTCGATCCGCGCAGCGTGGAAGCGCAGAAACGGTTCATCCGCTCCATCGTCAGCCGTCACCGCGAGACGACGAACGTGGATTGGGACCTCATCAACGAGCCGTCGATGTTCGATCCGCCGCGGATCTTCTCCGACGGTCCGCGCTCGAGCCGCGACCGATTCGAGAAGGCGGCCTACACGGAATGGCTGGCGGAGCGCCACGGCGCAATCGAGAAGCTGCAGGGGCGCTGGGGCATGACCCCGAGCGAGCTGCCGGATTTCGCGTCGGCTGCCATACCGGAGCCGGAGGACATCAACTTCGACGTGCAGGACATGCACCAAGGCAAACGGGGTACGCGTTGGCTCGATTATGCGCTGTTCTCCATGGACATGCATAACCGCTGGGCGAAACAGCTCGTCGATGCGATCAAGGAAAGCAATCCGTCGCAGCTTGTGACGGTCGGCCAGGACGAAGCACTCGGCGCGCAGCGGCCGTCGCCGTTCTTTTACGGGGAAGCCGTCGACTACACGACCGTGCATTCCTGGTGGCTGAACGACCATCTGCTGTGGGACGGCATCTTCGCGAAGACGGCTGACAAGCCAAACGTCGTGCAGGAGACGGGTATCATGTACGTGGAAACGCCGGCCGGATTCGCGAAGCGGTCCGAGGAAGAGCTGCGAGCGATGCTGGAGCGCAAATACGCGTATGCTTTCGCGTCAGGCGGGGCTGGCGCCGTGCAGTGGATCTGGAACACCAACTTCTACATGGACAACGCGAACGAATCCCATATCGGCGCACTGCGGGCGGATGGAACCGAGAAGCCGGAAGCGGACGTCTCCTACCGGTTCGGCAGCTTCATGGAGCAGATCCGCGATCTGTTCCGGGACCGCGAGCTGGAAGATGTCGCCGCCGTGTTCCCGTACTCCAATGACTTCTCCAACCGCAAGCTGGCGTTTGACGCGACGACGCGCTTGACGCGCGTGCTCGGCTACGAGCTGAACACGCCGTTCCGCGGCGTGTCGGAATACCATCTGGACGTGCTGGAGGCGGCGCCGGCCAAGCTGATTATCGTGCCTTCCGCGCATAACTTCGCCGACGAAGCATTCACGCGGCTGCTGGACATCGTGGACCGGACGGCAGCGACGCTCTTGTTCACGGGCCCGCTCGGGCTCGACGCCTACTGGCGGGAAGCGGACCGCCTCGCGGATACGTTTGGGCCGCGGAAGCCGGCTAACGTCGTCCGGGAAGAACGGCTCGCGATCGGGGACAAGGCGTATCCGGTTTCGTACGGTCACCGTAGGATCGCCGAAGTATTCAAGGAAGCCGGCTACGGCGCATCTGCGGGAGCGGACCAAGTCATGGAGGCAGCTTACGGGCAAGGACGCCTGATCTGGTGCCCGCTGCCCGTGGAGCTGAACGAACGCGCCGAACCGGTCGCGGCGCTCTACGCGCACGCGCTGGAGGTTTCGGGCGCACGCTGCGAATTGGAATGGCTGAGGGGCGGCGACCTGGCCGGCGTATACGGCCGGAGTCTTCGTTTCAAGGACGGCGAGCTCCTCGTGTTCGTGTCCGAGTACGCGCATGACGCGCAGATCGAAGTGAAGTCCTCCGCGACTGGAACGACGTATTCATTCGTGCTGGAACGGGAGCGCGCGGTACTGTTTGCCGTCGACCAGACCGGCCGCGTGACGGCGGTCTATCGCCCAGACGAAGTGGTAGTGCTGGAGCTGCCGGCCGAAGAAGGCTTGAAATTGAAAGGAGACGATCGCCATGGCGAACGCTAATCATAGAAAAACGGCGCATATCATCTCGCACACGCATTGGGACCGCGAATGGTATCTGCCTTACGAGAAACACCACGTGCGGCTTATCTCACTCATGGATACGCTGCTGGACACGCTGGAGAACGATGCGGAATACCGCAGCTTCTATCTGGATGGACAGACAATCATTATTGAAGACTACCTGCAAGTACGCCCGGACCAACGGGAGCGCCTGGAGAAATGGATCCGCGAGGGCCGCATTCATATCGGTCCATGGTACGTGCTGCAGGATGCATTCCTGACGAGCAGCGAAGCGAACGTCCGCAATCTGCAGATCGGGCACCAAGATGCCTCGCATTACGGCACGATCGCGAAGGTCGGGTATTTCCCCGACACCTTCGGCAACATCGGCCAAGCGCCGCAGCTCATGAAGCAGGCGGGCATCGACAACGCGGTGTTCGGCCGCGGCGTCAAGCCTACGGGCTTCAATAACATGGTCTCGGACTCCGCTTATGAGTCATCCTTCTCGGAGCTCGTATGGGAAGGACCGGACGGCTCGCAGGTGCTCGGCATTCTATTCGCCAACTGGTACAGTAATGGCAATGAGGTGCCCGTAGATGAAGCGGAAGCCAAGGAGTACTGGGACCGCAAGTTGGCCGATGCCGGTAAATACGCATCGACGGGACAGCTGCTGTTTATGAACGGGTGCGATCACCAGCCGATCCAGACGGATCTGGCTGAAGCGATCCGCGTTGCGCGCAAGCTGTACCCGGATACTGACTTCGTCCATTCGAATTTCCCGGATTACCTGGCGTCGCTGAAGTCGTCGCTCGAAGACAAGCAGTTGTCGGTCGTGCGCGGCGAGCTGCGCAGCCAGCGGACGGACGGCTGGTCGACGCTCGTGAATACGGCATCCGCCCGCGTCTATCTAAAACAGATGAACCAGGTCGGCCAGACGATCCTCGAGAAGGTCGCCGAGCCGCTTGCCGCGTTTGCGCATGTGACGGGCCAGGCCAAGTACCCGCATCATCTATTGAAGTACGCTTGGAAAACGCTCATGCAGAATCATCCGCACGACAGCATCTGCGGCTGCAGCGTTGACGAGGTGCACCGCGAGATGGTCACCCGCTTCGATAAGAGCCGCCATGTGGCTGAGACGATCGTCGACGACAGCAAACACGCGGTCGCAGGTACGGTCGATACAAGCGTATTCGCGGGCTACGGCCAGGATCCGCTGCCGCTCGTCGCGTTCAATACGACGGGATGGACGCGCAGCGGCGTCTTGGAAGTCGAGCTGGACGTTGCGCGCGTGTATTTCCGCGAAGGCATCGCCCCGAATGACATGATTCGCATGATGAAGGAAATGTCCATCGAGGGCCGCACGCTCGTGGATGCGGATGGCAACGCCGTCGCGCATACGGTGGAGGATTTGGGCTTGCAATTCGGCTACGAACTGCCGGATGACAAATTCCGTCAACCGTATTGGACGCGCCGCGTGAAGCTGACGTTTGAAGCGACCGCTGTCCCGGCGCTTGGCTTGAAAACTTACGCTTGGGTGCTCGGAGCTGCAAAAGGCGCTTCGTCGCCGTCAATGGTGACCGGTCCCCGTACGCTTGCGAACGCCAACCTGAGCATCGAAATTGCCGAGGATGGAACCTTGGCGGTAACGGATATCGCCAGCGGACGCACGTACCGCGATCTGCTCATCTATGAAAATGTCGGAGATATCGGCAACGAGTACATGTTCAAGCAGCCGGACGGCGAGCCGGTTCTCACGACCAAGGGCCTAGCCGCCGAAATCCGCGTCATCGAAGACAGCGCGTACCGCGCCTCGGTCGAGATCGTGCATCATTGGTCGATCCCGGCATCCGCCGATGAGCTGTTCGAGCAGGAGAAGCAAGAAGCCGTCTATTATCCCGAGCGCAAAGCCGGCCGTTCGACAACATTCGTGCCGTTCACGATTCGCACCGTCGTCAGCTTGGAGCGCTCCGGACGCGGCGTAGGCATCCGTACGACGTTTAATAACCAAGCGAAGGACCATCGCGTGCGCGCCTTGTTCCCGACTGACCTGATCGCGTCCGTTCATCGGGCCGACGCGATCTTCGAAGTGGCGGTTAGGGGCAACGACCCGGCCGCCGAATGGGAGAATCCGAGCAACGCACAGCATCAGCAAGCCTTTGCAGATGTCAGCGACGGCACGCAAGGCCTGACAATCGCGAACTTTGGCTTAAACGAATACGAAGTACTTCGCGACGGCCGCAATACGATTGCCGTCACGCTGCTTCGCTCCGTCTCCGAGCTGGGCGACTGGGGAGTCTTCCCGACGCCGGAAGCGCAATGCCTCGGTGAGCATACGACCGAGCTGTTGATCCTTCCGCATAGCGGCGATGGCGCCGCGACAGGCGCATACGCGGGCGCGTATCAGTTCCAAGCGCCGTGGACAAGCGCGCAGACCGGCGTACACGCTGGAACGCTGTCGCCGGTGCACTCGTTCCTGGCATGGGAAGGGGAAGGCATTGCGTTCTCCTCGGCCAAGATCGCCGAAGCGACGGGCGACCTCATGCTGCGTTGGTTCAACATGCGGCCTGAAGCCGCGAAGCTGCAGGCGCAGCCGAACATCGGCACGGCCGCAGTGGCGTACGCGAGCGACGTGCTCGAACAGACAGGTGAACGCCTGCAGCCATCCGGCGAAGGCGCCGCAAACGGCTCGTTCGCGACGGAGCTCGGGCCGTGCGAGATCTATACGGTAGGCATCGCGGCAGCGAAGTAATGAGGCATGGCACTTGGGATTGGATTTAACGTAAATGTAAAAGAGGATGGATCGGCCATGGCCGATCCATCCTCTTTTTGCTTGCGGTTCGCTTGCTGAATGCTTGGCGGACCGAATCGGTCACTTGCCGTGGCAATCATCCTCAAATATACCAGTTCCCCCATGCCCGCATGTTAGTTGGAATGTATTAATAGAATATTCCTCGACCCACTCTAACCATTATAAACGCCTTCTACAACTCCGAGTAGAGCTCTAGCCGCTTATTACCCTAATCCATCATATCGCCGCTCCAGAAGGCACTACAACGCTTCTGTGCCAAATTAATTCAAATAAAAAAGGTCGACAGAAAAATTCTGACGCCCCCCGTAAGAAACCTTCTACCTCCCATTTACCTCTAAACATCATTTTCTCGACCGTATGATGATTTGTGAGCTTTGCCCGCTTTCATAATCAGTTAAAGCTTAGACTTTCTTAAACTATTATTAAAAATTCATCTTTATTTAAATAGTAACACCCAATTATTAGGAATTTCTATCTATCAAAAACAAAGCAAAAATCCACTACCTCATGCGGTAGTGGATTTACATGGTGGAGGCGAGGGGATTTGAACCCCTGTCCGAAGACAACGCCACACAGGCTTCTACGGGTGTAGTCACAGTATTGATGTCACCCGAGCGTCGTCCCGTAACCGACTACGCGTTGGGTCAGCCTGATTATCTTCTTCCGTCGACCCCAGGCGGAGACCGAAGCGGCGTATCCCACTACTTGTTAGCCCCTAGTCTAGTCACATGGGCGATGCTAGGTAGGAGCACGCTCACAGGTTATTAAGCTGCGAAAGCGTAAGTTTGTTGTTGTTTGCCATTTAATAGGCTTTAGCGTTGATGAAGCAGACGACTCCCTGCTACCCGCAACCCATGCTCGTACTATCCCCGTCGAATCCATAAACGCCCCCAATAAGGCATAAACGGTCTATTACAACCGATTAGCTTCAAGAACGCCTGGAATGAGGTTTAGCGCAACTTAAGCGCTAATCATTACAAGCAAGTACTACCTTCATTCATTTGTTGCAGCCGCGCCTCGTTTCCCTCAGCGCTACCTTAGTATAACACGACCGAGTTCTAATTGCTCAAATTGTTGCTGCCAGCATATGCAGCATACACCAATTATCTTGCAACCTTCTGCTTCTCGCGCAGCACACGCTGAATATCACGTTGTGCATCACGCTTCGCAGCCGTCTCGCGCTTATCATACTGCTTCTTACCTTTACCAAGGCCAATCAGCAGCTTCGCGTAACCGTTCTTCACATAAATTTTGAGCGGTACTATCGAATAACCTTCCTGCTTGGACTGACCGAGCAGTTTATGAATTTGCTGCTTATGAAGCAGAAGCTTCCGAGCGCGTGTCGGATCAGTCGGATTATGGCGGTTACCCTGTTCAAAGGGACTGATGTGCATGTTATGAATAAACATCTCGCCATTTCGAATCGTCGCAAACGCATCGCTAATATTCGCTTTCCCCATACGGAGCGCTTTAATCTCCGTGCCCATCAGCACGATTCCAGCTTCATACGTATCCTCAATGAAGTAATCATGGGAAGCTTTTTTGTTTTGAGCGAGTTGTTTGCCGTCATTTCTCTTAGCACCCACAGCGATTCACCTCATCTTCGTTTACGCCGTTCCGGTATCAGAATGCGTTATTAGGAATTCATTGTAACAACTTTATAAGTCTAAATCAAGAGAGCCTTCCGCGGAAATACATCGCTTACATAAAACAAAAAACCGCCCCATTAAGGGCGGTCTTCGTTCGTTAAATTAAGCTATTACAGCTTAACAACGTTCTCAGCTTGTGGTCCGCGGTTGCCTTGAACAACGTTGAACTCAACGCGTTGGCCTTCTTCAAGAGTTTTGAAGCCTTCGCCAACGATTGCGGAGAAGTGTACGAATACGTCATTGCCGCCTTCAACTTCGATGAAGCCGAAACCTTTCTCAGCGTTGAACCATTTAACAGTACCTTGTTGCATGTGTATTACCTCCAAAAATGTATTAATATGCGCCTATTTCGTTACGAAACAAAAAATTCACACATTGAAAAAGGTCCATGACTTAAATGACACCCTTTTCAATATGTGAATTCAGGTTCATATCATCAATTGCTTTGAGTGTACTATACCCAAAATCAAAATGCAAGCGACAAGCTTAAATATTATTTTCCAAGCTTATCCTAATAAACGGTGCTGCTTTCCGCAGACCGCGCCGTATCAGGCAGCACCGTATTTTCAGGTTATAGAACGAATTATGTTAAATATTTATTTACGTTTCTTGCGAACGAATGCTGCGGTTGCGTTGCCGTTTCCTCCACCACTACCGCCGCCTTTTCTTTTCCTCTTCTTACTTTTCCCTTCTTCGCCGGGATTATTCACACCACCTGAAGAATTTGCATCACTGCGGCGCTGGCCGCCACCACTGCGGTTGCCACTGCGGCCTCCGCGGCTGCGGTTGCCGTCAATCGATTTGCCTTGATCCGGATCTTCGCCCGTATCGGCATCTCTGCCGCGGCTGCCGCTAATCGGCAGCCCCCACATATCCGTGCGCGATCTTGCGCCGCGCACTTGCTCGATCGGCTTCGCCGGATCTTGCCAAGGCGATTGCTCCGCCGCGCCTTCGGCTGCGCGGCTCGCGCCTTCCCCCGCTCCGCGGTCAGCGCCTTCGCGCTTCCGCTTCGCACCGCCGGCTTCGCCGGCCGGAACGCGCCCGGCTTTGCCTCCGCCGCGGGAACCACCTTGCCCGCCGTTTCGCTCGGCACGCCCGTCTCCACCGCCGCGGCTTTCTTTGCCGCGGCCCGTCTTCCCGCCGCGTCCAACTACCGCTTCGCGTTCGCCGCTTCGGCCAAAGCCGCTGCGCTTGCGACCGCCGCTGCGCCCAGCGCCAAAGCCTGCATCCGCGACACCTTTGAAATCACTTCTCGGCTTCATATCAACCATTTCGAAATCAATCGTATGGTCATCCATGTTCACCCGCGAGACGCGGATTTTCACTTCATCACCAATACGGTATACCTTCGAGGTACGCTCACCGATGAGCACCATGTGCAGCTCGTGGAAGTGGTAATAGTCATCCGTCAAATCGCTTAGACGAATCAGACCCTCTACTGTATTGCTCAACTCGACAAACATGCCGAAGCTTGTCACGCTGCTAATAATACCGTCGAATTCCTCACCGACTTTATCCAGCATATATTCGCATTTTTTGAGCTTATCCGTATCCCGCTCTGCATCAACCGCCACACGCTCGCGTTCCGACGAATGCTGGGCAATGTCCGGCATCCGGGCAGCAAGTGCTTCCGTTCTTGCTTCGGGAAGCGCGCCGCCATTTTCGAGCACTTCGCGGATAACCCGATGGATAACAAGATCCGGGTAGCGCCGGATTGGCGACGTGAAGTGAGAGTAGAATTCCGCCGCTAGGCCAAAGTGACCAAGGCTCTCCGCATCGTATTTCGCCTGCTTCATCGAACGAAGCATCACCGTCGAGATAACCGTTTCTTCTTTCGAGCCGCGAATTTCTTCGAGCAGCGTCTGCAGCGCACGCGGATGAACGGAATTGCCCTTGCCTTTCACCACGTAACCGAAGTTCGAAGCGAACTGCATGAAGTGGAGCAGCTTTTCCTGATCCGGATCCTCGTGAATCCGGTACAGGAACGGCACGCGCAGCCAGTGGAAATGCTCCGCAACCGTCTCATTGGCTGCAAGCATAAACTCCTCGATGATCTGCTCGGCAACGGAACGCTCACGCTTCACGATATCAACGGCTTTGCCTTGCTCGTCCACAATGACCTTCGACTCCTGGAAGTCAAAATCAATCGCGCCGCGCTTCATCCGTTTATTGCGAAGCTTCATCGCCAGCTCTTCCATTAATGTGAACATATCAAGGAGGTCGGCATAACGTTCCTTCAATTCCGTCTCGGGCTCTTCTTCGGTTGCAGTCAAAATTTTACGCACATTCGTGTAGGTCATACGTTCTTTCGTCCGGATGACGCTCGTAAACACATCATGGCGCACACGCTTCAGCTTCGAATCAAATTCCATCTCGCAAGAAAGCGTCAAGCGGTCAACCTGAGGATTAAGCGAACAAATTCCGTTCGACAGCCGGTGCGGCAGCATCGGAATAACCCGGTCAACGAGATACACGCTGCATCCGCGGCGGAAAGCTTCCTGATCCAGCTCCGAGCGCTCTCTTACGTAATAACCGACATCGGCAATATGGACACCAAGCAAATAGTTGCCGTTCTCGAGCCGTTTCACATGTACGGCATCATCAAGGTCTTTCGCATCTTCGCCGTCAATGGTTACAATCACTTCTCCGCGAAGGTCGCGGCGGCCCTGTTCAATAATCTCTTCATCGCTGATCGAATCGGGGGCTGCTTCCGCTTCTGCCATCACTTCGTCCGAGAAGCCTTCAGGCAGCTGATGCTTGCGGATAATAGACAGGATGTCGATGCCCGGATCATTCTTATGCCCCAATATTTCGACAATTTCACCTTGCGCTGCAGAACGTCCTTCCGGGTAGGAAGTAATCTTCACTACAACCTTCTGTCCGGTTACCGCGCCTTGAAATTCGCCCTTCGGAATAAAAATATCCCGGTTAATCCTTTTGTCATCCGGAACAACGAAGCCAAAGGCTTCATGACTTTCGAACGTGCCGACCACTTGTGTAACAGCTCGCTGCACAATGCGAACAACTTCGCCTTCCATCCGGCCGCCGCCTTCGCTTTGCGAAGTAATGCGTACCAGCGCGATATCACCGTTCATCGCGCTCTTCTGATCGTTTGCATGTATGTAAACATCAGGATGATCCTTCTCATCCGGCAGCAAAAAGGCGAAGCCCTTTGCGTGCGCCTGGATTTTACCTCTCAGCAGGTTCATTCGCTCCGGAACGCCATAGCGTTCATTGCGCGTCCGAATGACTTTGCCCTCGTCCTCGAGCTGATTAAGCATCTTTAGAAATTCCTTAAATTCAGCTGCATCGCTAATACCGAAATGCTGCTCCAGCTCCTGATAAGTCATCGGCTTATAAGCCGTTTCCCGCATAAAATCAAGCAGTTCCTGCTCTTGCATCATAAGTTTCCTTGTCACCTCATACACCGGAGGCTTTCCCTACCGCCATCCAGCTACCGGTTGATAGATTATCATATATGGTTTAGTATACACGAATTTAATCCCGAACATCCGTAATTCCCCCGAAAAAACAAAAAACGGAGGTATCCCTCCGTTTTCGAGTACGAATCATAATCATTAAACTTTAACAACGTATGCTACAACAAGAGCCAGAATAAAGAAGCCACTTGCCAGCCCTACAGTCAAACGCTGAAGGAACAAGTCCAGACCGCGAGCTTTCTGCTTGCCGAACAAATGCTCAGCACCGCCAGTGATCGCACCAGACAAACCAGCGCTTTTCCCTTTTTGAAGCAATACGACCAAGATCAAGCCAACTGCGAAAATAACGAGCAAAATCTTCCAAAAGATTTCCATTTGATCCACCTCCAGCATAGGAGCTCCGTAAAACACATAAATTTATTTTATCATAGGCGGACAAGTAATTCAATAGTTTCAAAATTCTCTACAATTTCCTTCATTTAGCAAGATGGAACAGCTTTCGCCGTTAATGGTGGCGGAGCACACGGTTGATTCCCGAGTAAATTAAAAAAGGCATCCCCTCACCGGGATGCCTTTTACGTTTATCAATCTCTCTCCGGCATGAAATGTACTCCGCCTTCAAACGGTGGCAGCCATTTCACCTTGGAAGAAGAAATTACTTGAAGTTTTTCAGGTTGTAGAATGCCGATTTGCCTGCATATTGAGCAACCGAACCCAGTTGATCTTCAATGCGGAGCAATTGATTGTATTTCGCTACGCGGTCCGTACGGGACGGAGCGCCAGTTTTGATTTGGCCAGCGTTTGTAGCAACTGCGATGTCAGCAATTGTGCTGTCTTCGCTTTCGCCGGAACGGTGGGAGATAACGGCTGTGTAACCAGCGCGTTTCGCCATTTCGATCGCGTCGAATGTTTCAGTAAGCGAGCCGATTTGGTTAACTTTAACGAGGATGGAGTTACCCACGCCTTTTTCAATGCCGTCGGACAGACGCTCAGTGTTTGTAACGAACAGGTCGTCGCCAACGAGTTGAACTTTGCCGCCGAGTTTGTCAGTGAGCAATTTCCAACCTTCCCAGTCGTCTTCGGAGCAGCCGTCTTCGATTGTGATGATCGGGTACTTCTCAACCCACGAAGCAAGCAGGTCAACGAATTCGGAGGAAGTGAAGGATTTGCCTTCGCCTTCGAGGTGGTATTTGCCGTCTTTGTAGAACTCAGTGGAAGCTACGTCCATGCCGAGGAATACGTCAACGCCCGGTTTGTAGCCGGCACGCTCGATTGCGGAAATGATTGTAGTGATTGCTTCTTCGTTGGAACCCAGGTTAGGAGCAAAGCCGCCTTCGTCGCCTACTGCCGTGTTGAGGCCTTTGTCTTTCAGAACCGATTTCAGGTTGTGGAAGATTTCAGCGCCGATGCGAAGAGCTTCTTTGAATGTAGGTGCGCCAACTGGCAGAACCATGAACTCTTGAACGTCAACGTTGTTGTCAGCATGCTCGCCGCCGTTGATGATGTTCATCATTGGAACTGGCAGAGTTTTTGCATTGAAGCCGCCAAGGTATGTGTACAAAGGCACGTTCAGTGCGTCAGCCGCAGCGCGTGCAACAGCCATCGAAACAGCCAGGATTGCGTTAGCGCCCAGTTTTGCTTTGTTAGGAGTACCGTCAAGCTCGATCATTTTGCGGTCGATTGCCACTTGGTCAAGTGCGTCAAGACCGATGATTTCAGGAGCGATAATCGCGTTTACGTTCTCAACCGCTTTTTCTACGCCTTTGCCCAGGTAACGGCCTTTGTCGCCGTCACGAAGCTCAACAGCCTCGTAAGCGCCAGTGGATGCGCCGGATGGTACGATTGCACGGCCTTTGCCGCCGGACTCCAGGGATACTTCTACTTCTACAGTTGGATTCCCGCGGGAATCCAGCACTTCGCGTGCGTACACGTCAACGATAATAGACATTTAAGTAACACTCCTTAAATTTTAGTTTTAGTCATTTATAGGGTTGAAGCATGGAAAACAAGCTGTATTGATTCTACCTTGAAACTTACTTCTGAATCAATGTTGTACCTGTCATTTCGGCCGGCTTAGCCAGTTCTAACAAATCAAGAACAGTTGGAGCAAGGTCAGCCAGGATGCCGCCTTCGCGAAGCTCGGCGCCTGCACGGGTTACGATGCATGGAACAGGGTTTGTTGTATGCGCCGTGAAGGGACGGCCGTTCTCGTCGAATACCATGTCTGCGTTGCCGTGGTCAGCCGTAATGATCGCTACACCGCCTTTTGCAAGGACAGCCTCTACCACTTGGCCAAGACATTCGTCAGTTGCTTCTACCGCTTTGATTGTCGGCTCCAGCATGCCGGAGTGACCTACCATATCGGGGTTCGCAAAGTTAAGAATGATCGCATCATGTTTATCGGCTTCGATCTCTCTCACCGCTGCTGCCGCAACTTCGTATGCGCTCATTTCTGGCTGCAAGTCATAAGTTGCGACTTTCGGTGAGCTGATCAGAACGCGTGTCTCGCCCGGAAGCTCAACATCGCGGCCGCCGCTGAAGAAGAACGTAACATGCGGATATTTCTCAGTTTCCGCAATGCGCAGTTGTTTTTTATTGTTTTGAACAAGCACTTCACCCAGCGTGTTATCCAGGTTCTTTGGCGAGTAAGCCACATAACCGCCAATTGTCTCGCTGAACAGCGTCAGGCAGACAAAATGCAGGTTCTTAGGAGGATGCTCACCGCGGTCGAAGCCACGGAAATCTTCGTTCGTGAATACTTGGCCAAGCTGAATCGCACGGTCAGGACGGAAGTTGTAGAAGACAATCGAATCTTCCGATTCAACCAAACCTACCGGCTCTTCATTCTCGCCTACGATAACCGTTGGCATAACGAATTCATCATAAACGGATTTTTCATAGGATTCAACAACAGCCTTGATTGGATCCGTATATTTAGGGCCTTCGCCATAGACCATAGCGCGGTACGACTTCTCCGTACGCTCCCAGCGCTTGTCGCGGTCCATTGCATAGTAACGGCCTTGAACCGTTGCAATTTGACCAACCCCTACTTCTTCAATCTTCGCCTGCAATTGTTCCAGGTAACCCTTCGCGCTGTCTGGAGCAACGTCGCGGCCGTCAAGGAAGGCGTGAATAAATACTTCATTCAGATCTTCTTTCTTAGCCAGTTCCAGCAAGGCAAACAGGTGAGCGATGTGGCTGTGTACGCCGCCATCGGACAGAAGGCCGTACAGATGAAGCTTCTTGCCGTTCGATTTCGCATGACGAACTGCCCCAAGAAGCGTTTCATTGTCAAAGAACTCGCCGTCACGGATCGACTTCGAGATCCGGGTCAGGTCCTGGTAAACGATACGGCCAGCGCCGATGTTCAGGTGACCAACCTCGGAGTTGCCCATTTGGCCGTCCGGCAAGCCTACTGCTTCACCGGAAGCAGTCAGGGTTGTGTGCGGATAAGTCGACCAGTAACGGTCATAGTTTGGCTTTTTCGCTTGAGCAACTGCGTTGCCCGTTACATCGTCGCGAAGGCCAAAACCATCAAGAATAATAAGTGCAACTGGTTTCGGAGCCATCTTACTTGGCCCCCTCAACTAGTGCAATATAGGAAGCCGGTTCAAGCGATGCACCGCCGACAAGGGCGCCGTCGATGTCTGCTTGTCCCATGTATTCTGCTACATTGTTAGGTTTTACGCTGCCGCCGTATTGGATACGAACGGCATCAGCTGTCGCTGCATCGTACAGATCAGTTACTACGCTGCGGATGTAGCCGATAACGTCTTGTGCGTCTTCGGAAGTCGAGGATTTGCCAGTGCCGATCGCCCAGATAGGCTCGTAAGCGATAACCACTTCAGCAGCCTGCGCAGCCGAAAGGCCTTGGAAAGCCGCTTCTGTTTGCACTTTACAAACATCTTTCGTTTGGTTTGCCTCGCGCTCTTCAAGCTTCTCGCCTACGCAAACGATTGGCGTGATGCCATGTTTGAATGCCGCATGCATTTTTTTGTTGACGATTTCGTCTGTCTCCGCAAAGTAAGCACGGCGCTCGGAATGTCCGATAATCGCATATTTAACGCCAAGATCCTTCAGCATAACGCCGCTGATCTCGCCTGTGAAAGCACCGTTATCCTCGAAGTGCAGGTTTTGCGCGCCGATTGCAATCGACGTGCCTTTTGCTGCTTCTATAAGAGCTGGAAGCGTCGTGTAAGGAGCGCAGATAACGCTCTCTACGCCAGCAACTTCAGCTTTGCCTTTTACTTCGGAGAAGAACGATACAGCTTCGGAAACAGTTTTGAACATTTTCCAGTTTCCAGCAATGATTGGAGTTCTGCTCATCTTTAGTCCCTCTTTTCTATCAGTTTCTTATTTATCGTTAAGAGCCACAACGCCTGGGAGTGCTTTGCCTTCCATGAACTCCAGGGAAGCGCCGCCGCCAGTCGAAATGTGATCCATTTTGTCTGCAAGGCCGAATTTCTCAGCTGCTGCTGCGGAATCGCCGCCGCCAATTACGGTGTAACCCTCAGTAGTTGCACATGCTTCAGCAACTGCTTTAGTACCATGGGAGAAAGGCTCGATTTCGAATACGCCCATTGGCCCGTTCCATACAACCAGCTTCGAGTTTTTAATTACGTCAGCATAGATTTCACGCGTTTTTGGACCGATGTCGATACCTTCCCAATCAGCAGGGATGCCGTCAACGTCAACGATTTTTGTGTTCGCGTTTTTGCTGAACTCGTCAGTAACTACGATATCTACCGGAATGTAGAAGTTTTTGCCGAGCGTTTTCGCTTTTTCGATAAACTCAAGAGCCAGATCCAGCTTGGAGTTATCAACGAGCGATTGGCCGATTTCATGGCCTTGTGCTTTGAAGAAGGTGTAAGACAAACCGCCGCCGATGATGATGTTGTCAGCGATCTCGATCATTTTGTTGATAACGTCGATCTTGTCTTTCACTTTCGAACCGCCTACGATTGCTGTGAAAGGACGCTCAGGATTGTTCAGCGCTCTGCCGAGAACATCCAGCTCTTTCTCCATCAGAAGACCGGATACTGCAGGCAGGTAGTGAGCGATGCCTTCTGTCGAAGCGTGTGCACGGTGTGCAGCGCCAAATGCATCGTTGACGTACAGGTCAGCCAGCTCAGCGAATTGTTTCGCCAGTTCCGGATCATTTTTCTCTTCGCCAGCGTGGAAACGAACGTTCTCAAGCAGCAATACGTCGCCGTTGTTCAAAGCGTTTACTTGTGCTTTTACTTCTTCCCCAACCGAATCGTTAGCTTTCACTACCGGTTTGCCCAGAAGCTCGGAGAGACGAGCGGCAGAAGCCGTGTGGCGCAGTTCTTCAACTACTTCACCATTTGGACGGCCCAGGTGGCTCGCGAGAATAACTTTAGCGCCTTTTTCGATCAAGAAGTTGATTGTTGGCAGCGTTTCGCGAATCCGTTTGTCATCCGTAATTTTGCCTTCTTCCAATGGCACGTTGAAATCGACGCGTACAAATACGCGTTTGCCTGCTACTTCTACGTCACGAACACTTTTCTTATTCATTGGTGTTGCCTCCCTGATTATGAAGTTGACAGCATACAAAAAAAGACGCCCCTTCTCGCAGGAAGGAACGCCTTCGCCTTAAATTCCACCCAAGTGGAGCCGCAGACTAAGCGTATCCCGGGGCATTAACCCCGGGACCTCCATGCCATTGTGGGGAATGCTAGATTATCTTACAGACCTTTAGATGCAACAAATGCTGCGAGGTCAACTACACGGTTCGAGTAGCCCCACTCGTTGTCGTACCAAGAGATAACTTTAACCATGTTGCCTTCTACTACCATAGTCGACAGAGCGTCGATTGTAGAGGAAGCTGGATCGGAGTTGTAGTCGCTCGATACCAATGGCAGTTCGTTGTAGTTCAGAATGCCTTTAAGAGCGCCTTCGGAAGCTTCTTTCAGAGCTGCGTTTACTTCTTCAACTGTTACGTTAACTTTCAGTTCAGCAACCAGGTCAGTTACAGAAACGTTAGGCGTAGGAACGCGCATAGCCATGCCGTTCAGTTTGCCTTTCAGTTCTGGCAGAACCAGGGATACTGCTTTAGCAGCGCCAGTCGACGAAGGAATGATGTTCTCAGCAGCTGCGCGAGCACGGCGCAGGTCTTTATGAGGAACGTCCAGAACGGATTGGTCGTTAGTGTACGAGTGAATTGTAGTCATCATACCTTTTACGATACCGAATTTGTCGTTCAATACTTTTGCAAATGGTGCCAGACAGTTCGTTGTGCAAGAAGCGTTCGAGATAACTGTGTGCGATGCAGCATCGTACTTGTCTTCGTTAACGCCCATAACGATAGTGATGTCTTCGTTAGTTGCCGGAGCGGAGATGATAACTTTTTTAGCGCCGCCTTTAAGGTGAAGCTCAGCTTTTTCTTTAGCTGTGAAGATACCAGTCGATTCAACAACGATTTCAGCGCCTACGGAGCCCCATGCCAGGTTCTCAGGGTTACGCTCAGCAAATACTTTGATTTCTTTGCCGTTAACAACGATTGCGCCTTCTTTAGCTTCAACTGTAGCATCAAGAGTGCCATGAGTTGTATCATATTTCAGCAGGTGAGCCAGAGTGCTAGTGTCAGTCAGGTCGTTCACCGCTACTACTTCTACATTAGGGTTGTTCAGCGCTGCGCGGAACACGTTACGGCCGATACGGCCAAATCCGTTAATACCAATTTTAACCATTTTAAATTCCTCCTAAGCTTTTTTAAATGACTATGGTATATATTTCAAAACGGTCTGCAGCAAGACTTGCCGCAAATCGTTAAGATAACGATTGCTGCTGTGCGTCGATGATCGCGGATATTTCCAGGGCAGCCGCTTCATCCGTAATAAGTACATCATCATGCCCAAATTTCATTATGGCCGCTATAGCTTCGCCTTTACTATTGCCGCCTGCGACACCAATAACAACTTCAGTCTTCACAATATCTTCGAGTCGTAATCCTACGGTCTGCATTTTGTGAACTACTTCGCCGTTACGATCGAAATAAAAGCCAAAAGCTTCTGCCAATGCCCCATCCGCCGCCATCGCCGACACCAATTCGGGATTCAGCTTTCTGCGCCGGGCCATCACCATAGCGTCCCCGATCCCGTGTACAACAATTCGGGCGCTTCGGACAACCTCGACTATATCGCGGATATTCGGTTCTTGCATCATGGAGGCGTAAGCTTCATCGCCAAGATGATCCGGTACATGCAGCATCCGGTAATTGGCGCCTGTACGCTTTGCCATCGTAGATGCAATGGTATTGGCCTGATAATCAAGACTTTCACCAAGTCCGCCTCTTGCCGGTACGAACCAATTGTTCTTCAGCGGCGTTGCCGAAGTTAACTGATTGGCTACCTGAGCGATTGTAGTACCGCCGGTTACCGCAACGACATCACTTGGCTCCATGACTTTCTGAAGCACCTGGCAAGCCGCTCTTCCGAGCTCTCGCTTCGATTGCTCTGACTCCTCGGAATCGCCTGCAACAACAACTACCTGCGATAAACCGAAGTGACTCCTGATCTTCTCTTCCAGATCGGACAAGCCGAATAACGTCTTGTAGAAGGGCTCCAATTGTTCAAGCAGTTGCTTTCCTGATTCGCTGATCCGCATTCCCGCCGTATGAATCTCAAGCAGTCCTTGCGATTTCAGAAAATCCGTCTCCGCCCTCAGCACCCGTTCCGTCATCCCTAAGGAATTCGCGAGTGTCCGCCGGCCGATCAGATCAGACAACATGACTTGGCGCAATATCGAATAACGCTTCTTCATTACGTCAAGCAAATCTGGGAGAAGCTGCTGTTGCAGCTCAATAATGTGGCGCATCCTCTACTTTTCACTCCACCCGTCATAGGCGTAATGGGCTTTCAGGGGATGGACGTTAAACGTCCCGCATACTCACTTTAAGTCCCACCTTTATTTTAACTAAAAACAATTCACATGGCAAGTAAGCAATCGTTCATGTAAGCGTTTGTATTCACGATTTGATCAAATTTATTTTTCTCATCTATCTTGCTTTCTAGAAGTGAATCGCGTATACTAAGTTTTGCTGTTGCTTGACACTGTATTATGCGCCCGTGGTCCAATGGATATGACGTAGGCCTCCGGAGCCTGAGATCTAGGTTCGATTCCTAGCGGGCGCGCCATTCAAATTCACATTATCGCCTATACATAAACATTAACCGCCCTCCTCAGGAGGGCGGTTTTTAGTTTTACTTCATATTTAGGTTTTAGAAAAACCGAGTTTGACTTTCTTTGACTTTTGATTTGCAATCCGCTATGATGAGATTATTGCAGTACCATCTTTTTTATTTTGAGGAGGGGACTTGGTTGGATATGAATTTCGTTCCTATGGTTATTGAACAGAGCAATCGCGGAGAACGCGCTTATGACATTTACTCCCGTCTTCTGAAGGATCGCATCATCTTCCTCGGGTCAGGCGTAAATGACGTAGTGGCCAACTCCATTATCGCCCAATTGCTGTTCCTTGCAGCAGATGATCCCGAAAAAGATATTTCTCTCTACATTAACAGCCCTGGCGGTTCCATTACAGCAGGCATGGCTATCTATGATACGATGCAATACATTAAACCCGATGTTTCGACGATTTGCGTAGGCATGGCTGCATCGATGGGCGCTTTCCTGCTCACTGCCGGTGCCAAAGGCAAACGTTACGCGCTTCCGAACAGTGAAGTGATGATCCATCAGCCGCTTGGCGGCGCTGAAGGTCAAGCAAGCGACATCGAGATCCGCGCTCGCCGCATCATTAAGATGCGCGATAAGCTGAACAACATCCTGGCTGAACGTTCCGGACAACCTTTGGAGCGCATTGAGAAGGATACCGACCGCGACTACTTCATGAGCGCAGAAGAAGCAAGAGAATATGGATTGGTCGATAAAGTTATCGAACGTATCTAATGAATAAGAAAAAGCGCCCCGGCATTCAATTGAATGCCGGGGCGCTTTTTTGTCATTTCATATAAGCTCTTATTGGTTCTCCAGCTCTTCTTTGCTGACGAGTGCGACTAAAGCGTTTACAGCCTGCTCTGCATCTGAACCCTCTGCACTGATGTGAATCTCTGTGCCCGAGCTGATCGCAAGGCTCATAATACCCATGATGGATTTTGCGTTTACTTTTTTGTCGTCTTTCTCAACAAATACTTCGGAGGAAAATTTGTTCGCTTCTTGAACGAATAATGCGGCAGGTCTTGCGTGCAAACCTGTTTTAAGACGAACGACAACCGGTAGCCTTGTCATGGTAACCATACCCCCTGTACTATAATAAGTCTGGCAATTTGCTTCATGCTCAGCCTGACATGACTAATACCTTTAAAAAATATAAGAAAGTATAAATTTTCGCTATACTGTGCTTATATTTCATCCGCGAAACGTATGCTGCCCCTCTTAAAGTCGGCCCACCTGTTTACGCTTGTATAAGACTTTTTGTTCATATTATATCATTATACCATCTGATGCACTAGGTTAAAAGTTTAGCCGTTGCGTATTTTTTCCGCAAGTTCATCAATTTTCCGCAGCCGATGGTTGACCCCTGATTTGCTGACGGTGCCTTTGAGCATTTCGCCAACTTCCTTCAGGTTCATATCGGGATGCTGTAGTCTGATTTCGGCCACTTCTCTTAACTTATCCGGGAGGTTATTTAGCCCGATTTCCTTTTGCAGCAGCTTGATATTCTCAATTTGCCGAACGGCCGCACCAATCGTTTTATTCAAATTAGCCGTTTCGCAGTTCACGATCCGGTTAACCGAGTTACGCATATCGCGCATAATCCGGACATCCTCAAATTTGAACAAAGCTTGGTGAGCGCCGATAATGTTCAGCAGCTCGATTATTTTCTCGCCCTCTTTGATGTAGAACACGAAGCCTTTCTTCCGCTCGATACATCTTGCGTTCAGATCGAACTTGTTCGCCAGGTCAACCAAGGCCGAGCAGTGTTCCTCATACATCGATGAAATTTCAAGATGATAAGATGAACCCTCGGGATTGTTGACCGAACCGCCGGCAAGGAATGCTCCCCGCAGATAGGATCTTTTGCAGCAAGGCTTCCTGATGATATCTTTATCAATACCCAAATTAAACACAAAGCCCTCAGAAACAATTCGAAGCTCACTTAGTATTTCCTGTACCCTCGTCGGAATTCTGACGATATATACATTATTTTTTTTGAGCCGCATTTTTTTACGGACGAGCAGTTCCGTATGCACTGCAAAATGTTTCTTGATCAAGGTATAAATTCGACGGGCAATTGCTGCGTTTTCGGTTGAGATGTCGAGGACGACTTTGCGGCTGGATACACTGACGGAGCCGTTCATTCGAATGAGTGCAGACAATTCAGCCCGCTCGCAGCAGGTGTCCGCCTCAATCATTGTCAGCTCTTTCTTCGTTTGCGCCGCAAATGACATCGCTTGTTCACCTCTTTCTTAACATCCAGTTTTCCACTAACTTATAAATATGATGACTAAGCCGTTCTGCGTCATGCCTCAGGAATGTCCGGTACAGCACGAGACGGTCGGAAATTACTTCATGTCCCATCCGGGTCACTTCGTCAACGTCCACCTTCACTTGAGTTGAACCCAACTCTGCATACTTTTCCGACACATCCGGAGGAATTTCTCCATCATTCACCAGCACGTAGTCAAACAGGCTATGACCGATATGGTCTTGAACCGCTCTCAGGTGGTCGCTGACCGAATAACCATCCGTTTCGCCTGGCTGTGTCATCACATTGCATACAAACAGCTTAACGGCAGTCGAATCCACGATCGCTTGCGCCAGCCTAGGCACGAGCAAGTTCGGTATGATGCTCGTGTATAAGCTGCCGGGACCGATCAGGATCGCATCGGCCTGCTCAATCGCCTCAATAGCCTCCGGAAGCGGCTCCACATCATCCGGTTCAACGAATACCCGTTTGATCTTCTTGCCTGCCTTCGGAATAAGCGATTCTCCGACTATAATTGTACCATCGGTCATCTCGGCCTTCAGCACTATCGCACGGCCCGCTGCAGGCAGCACACGGCCTCGTACAGCCAATACCTTGCTGAGCTCGCGGATACCCGTTACGAAATCCCCTGCAATATCCGTCATTGCGGCCAGCATAAGATTGCCCAGACTATGTCCGGCAAGTCCAGTGCCGCTGGAGAAACGGTACTGAAGTACTTCTGTTAATAATGGCTCCGCGTCCGCTAGCGCCATGATGACGTTCCGGATATCGCCCGGCGGCGGGATCTGCAGCTCATTGCGCAGAATCCCCGAGCTGCCGCCGTCATCGGCGACGGTCACGATCGCTGTAATATCGAGCGGCTTCTCCTTAAGCCCGCGCAGCATCACCGACAGGCCGGTTCCGCCCCCGATAACGACGATCTTTGGTCGCCTAATTATTTTATGCCTACTCTGCATCCTATCACCCCGTCAATGCTTATCACGGTCAGCATCGCGGTGGCTGACGCGTACCCGTTCCGTATCACTGCTGCCGAGCATGCGACCCAAATATTCCGCAATCGCAACCGAGCGGTGTTTGCCGCCCGTACACCCGATGCCGATTACAACCTGGCTCTTGCCTTCTTTATGATAAAGAGGAAGAAGAAACTGAAGCATATCGAGCAGCTTGGTCAGAAAGGCTTGCGTCTCCGGCCATTTCATCACATAATCATAAACTTCCGGATTTTGCCCGGTATTCGGGCGCAAATGATCCACATAATGAGGATTAGGCAAAAACCGCACGTCATAGATCAAATCTGCATCAATCGGAATTCCGTATTTGAAACCGAAGGAGGTCACATTCACCGAAAGGCTGTTATTCTCCAAATTGGTGAACCGGGAGATAATACGTTCCTTCAGCTGTGTCGGCTTAATGCTGCTTGTATCTATAACTTGGGAAGCCGAACCCTTCAGGTCCTCCAGCATTCTTCTCTCAAGGCGGATGCCTTCAAGCGGCATGCCTTCAGGAGCAAGCGGATGACGGCGACGGCTTTCCTTGTAACGCTGGACAAGCACTTCGTCTGTCGCATCGAGGAACAGAATTTCGCAGCTGATCGTGAAATGCTCTTTAATAAAGCTTAATGATTCCGATAAGGCAGTGAAAAATTCACGTCCCCTAAGGTCAATCACCAGGGCTACTTTGCCGATCTTGCCATTGGACTGCTCAATCAGCTCTGCAAATTTAGGGATAAGCACCGGCGGTAAATTGTCAACGCAGAAAAAGCCAAGATCCTCAAGGCTCTGTACGGCAATCGTCTTGCCCGCGCCGGACATCCCTGTAATGATAACAAGCTTTGACATCGCTCCCGTTTCCATTGCTGCACCCTCTTTCCCCATCGTAAAGCTGTACATTTTTCTTACTAGGACCGCAAAATAAGGCCTGCTGCGCCTACTACGCCGGCGTTATTGCCAAGTGTAGCTGCAACGATCTTCACGCCTTCCTGCGCCTCTTTCTGCGTATATTTCGCGAATACTTCGCGAATTTGGTCGAACAGGAAATCGCCTGCCTTCGACACGCCGCCGCCGATAATAAAGCATTCCGGATTAAGCACAACAGCCATCAAAGCCATAGACTTGCCAAGGTAATACGCCGCACGGCTGACAATACGGGCCGCTACTTCGTCGCCGGCTTTTGCAGCGTCAATAACGTCTTTTGCCATAATATTTTCAACTTGCGTCAAGGTTGTGCGGTCACCGCGTTCAACTGCGTCCTTCGCCATACGGATAATGCCCGTAGCAGAAGACACCGACTCCAGGCATCCCATTTTGCCGCAACCGCATTGGATCGCTTCCAGATCAGGCACAATGGCGATATGGCCCAGCTCGCCAGCCATACCGGCGAAGCCTTCCACGATTTTGCCGCCGATAATAATACCGCCGCCAACGCCGGTACCAAGGGTATAGCATACGCAGTTATCAATGCCTTTGCCGGCACCTGCCCATGCTTCGCCAAGCGCAGCAACGTTTGCGTCGTTATTTACAAGTACTTTAACCTGAAGCTCCTTCTCGAGGTACCCCTTCAAGTTAACATTCTCAATCTTCAAGTTGCCGGAAAACTTCACAATACCGTTCGGGATATCAAGGAAGCCGGCGATCCCTACGCCAACGCCTTCAACTTGTTCCCATTCGAACGATGATTCCGCAACGATGTTGCGCGCATACTGCGCAATATTATGAAGGATGGTGTCCGTACCTTTACTCGTTTCCGTCGGCCCTTCATAAGTGTGGAGCAAATCGCCGTCCACATTACAAATCCCAACTTTAATAGCGGTGCCGCCGACATCGACTCCAACGTAAATCTTCTCAGACATTACTAGTCCACCTCATTAATATGTTATCTACTCTGTTACCAACTATAAGCGAATGCCCAATTCCGGTCAAGATAATCGCCGTCCCAGTGTTTCCCTACAGCGGTCGGCATTTGGCACTAAAAAGCCCTCTCCAAGAGCAGGAAAGGGCTGACTCTAACCGGCCGTATTAATGCGTACCGTTACTTTCGAGGAAGCGTTCGCAGTCAAGCGCCGCCATACAGCCGCTGCCCGCTGCTGTAATCGCCTGACGGTACTTGTTGTCTTGTACGTCACCGCAAGCAAATACGCCTGGTACGTTCGTCTCAGAGCTTCCCGGCTTCACTTTGATGTAGCCATGCTCATCGGTATCGATCTGACCGTTCAGGAATTTCGTGTTTGGCGTATGGCCAATTGCAATAAAGACGCCGTCCGTTTCGATCGTTTCTTCTTCGCCCGTTGCATTGTTGCGGACTTTAAGTCCCGTAACGCCCATGCCGCCCGCTACAACCTCAACCGGCGTGCGGTTTAGGCTCCAGCTGATTTTCTCGTTCTCGCGCGCACGGTCCTGCATGATTTTTGAAGCACGAAGCTCATCACGACGGTTCACAAGCTCTACATTGGTGGCAAAACGAGTCAGGAAGTTTGCTTCTTCCATCGCGGAGTCGCCGCCGCCCACAACAACAATCTTTTTGCCCCGGAAAAAGAAGCCGTCACAAGTTGCACACGTGCTTACGCCGCGGCCGACATTGTCCTTCTCGCCTGGAATACCCAGCCATCTGGCTGATGCGCCAGTCGAAATAATGATCGTCTCCCCAACGATCTCCCCTTTTCCTTCTACTTGAAGCTTAAACGGACGCTCCGACATGTCTACGCTGTTCACCCAGCCCGTAATAAACTCCGCGCCAAAACGCTCAGCCTGCTTGCGCATGTTAGCCATGAGCTCAGGACCCATGATGCCTTCAGGGAAGCCCGGGAAGTTCTCGACTTCCGTTGTTGTTGTCAGTTGGCCGCCCGGCTCAGGTCCCTCGATAATGAGGGGCTTCATGTTCGCACGTGCCATATAGATTGCTGCTGTGAGACCGGCAGGGCCGGTACCAATAATGATGGATTTGTACATGGTTGTCCTCCTAAAAGTATGCAAGTTGCTGATTGCGTCTAAGTGCTTCTTACATCGCTGCGCGAAAATAACGTCCCTTCGATCGCTGTTGCCCCTTAGTTTCTTTATTCCACTTAACCTTTAGAGGTTGAAACTAAGGGACAAAGGCGATCGCTGCGCTTCTACAGTACATTATTTCCGCTTCGCTCACTCCGAGCACGAGCCACCATCAACATGCAGGAATTTCAAGTCGTTCAACCACTGTAAGGTGGTTGGGTAAGGAAAAGAAACAAATGACAAGTGCATCTATACTTATTATATATAAGTTTGCCCGATAAAGACAAAACGCACTTAGGGAACCATATCCTTCAGTGCGTTTTGATGACAAATCATATTGGAAAAATCCTACTCGAGATGGTCCAAGGAGAATACCGAATTGATCGATTTCATCTTCTCCTTGATTCCGCAAACCTCGTCAATTTTCTTGGCGTTCTTGCTGACTGTCGCAATGGAGATGCCATACCGCTCCGCTATTTCAGGATACGACGTCGTCCGGCGATGCATCTTGGCCGTCAAATATTCAAGCGCCGCTGCCCAGCCCTCGGGTTTGGTCAGCTTTGGTACATCCGGGTAGAGCCTCGAGAGGAACTCAACCCACAGCGTCATCAAGTCATATTGCTGGACAAGGTCGAAACGCTTGTTCACGCGGGACAATGCCGCTTCCACAACTTCCTGCCACTTGTCTTCCCACACGGGAAGGCGCGAAGGAACCCGGTTTGGCTCAATCACCGTAGCCTTGCCTTCCAGCACAGCATGCAGCGGCTCCTGCACGCCCATCGTACGGAGCACAAAGACGGCAATCCGCTTCAAGTAATCGTCTTCGTCCGCCTCAAGGAGAAGCGCGCGAAGCACATCCTTCACTTCATTATCGGCAATCATGCCAAGCGCCTGGATCACCTGCAGCTTTGTGTTCTGGTCACCATGACGGAGCGCCCAGAAGAACGACGAGCGTACGAGCGGATCACGCTTCAGATGCTCGGGAAGCCCATCCGAGGAATTTTCCCACAGTTTGAACTGCTCCTCAAACGGCAAATGGTAATGGTAACTCACCGATGCGTTCTGGTCACCGTCCTTGATAAGGGACAGCTGTTCCATGTAGTAACGCGGAATATCCGACTCCGGATCAAGCTTTGCAGCCTGCTTCCAGAGGCGCTCAGCCTCCACGTACCGGCCGATATGACACGCGGCTACTGCCGCATAATGATATAAGCAAGGATCCAGATTGAGCTCCACGTCTTTCAGTAGACGGGTGAAGTGGCGGTAAGCCGACTCATGCTCGCCCAGGATGCCCATCGTTGTTGCAAGCTTAAATACATGCTCCTGATGGAACGGCGCTGTTTTGCGCAGCAGATCAAGCAGCGGTGTAAGACTCTCCTTATCCCCCGCATGCTGATAGAAAATCCCCAGATTGCAAAGGGCATGCAAATTACCTGGCTCGAGCTCCAGTGCTTCCCGGATCGTTGCCATTGCCTTGTCGAACATACCCATATAATAATAGGCCAGCGCCAGATTGTTACGGGCCGCAAGAAACTCCGGCTGGTCCTGAATAATCTTCTCAAGAATACGGACCGCTTCCGTAAACTTGCCTTCTTCCAGCAGCTTGCGGGCCTGGTCATGCTCGACCATGCCTTCGCGCGCTTTAATGCTAGTCAGCGGCGCGGGGCGATCCAGTTCGTAATGGAGGAGCTCCATCATTTCCTCGGCTTCGTCGAGGTATTGTCCGTCCGCGTCTTCCTCCAGATAATGAACAAGCGCACCTTCTGCTGCTTCGTACATTTCCATGTTGGCAAAGTTATTGGCCATGTAGAAATGACATTCTGTCATCGTCGGATCCAGCTCATCGACAATCCATTTCAAAATCCGATTGGATTCTTCATAATTGCCCATCTCCGACATGATGCCTGCCATGTTGCAATGATTGACCGGATTTTCCGGTTCATACTCCACGGCACGCCGGAAATACTTAAGTGCCTTGTCATAGTGGTAACGATCCAACGAGCGAACTGCCCGCTCGAAAAAGAAAGTGGCGTCCCATTGTATCGGTATGATCTTGGCTGTCTGTTCTATGGCTTCACGTTTCTTCTCTTTCACCTGGCAAGGCACCTCCCGGAACTTGATTTTCTACGATTATACCATAGCAATGCCTATCCTAACACGAAAGAATATGTGGGAAAATCGCGAACGTTAGGTAAAACGCCCGCGATTTTCTGTCATTGCCTATTCGATTAAACGCCGCCGTTCGTCTTGAAGAGGGTGCTGATCGAACCGCCTTCAATGATAATGCGGGTTGCTTCCGCCAGAAGCGGAGCTACCGACAATACGGTGAACTTCTCCGGATGCTCCTCTGGTAGAGAGATCGAGTCCGTCACAATAATTTCTTTGATATGAGGATGATTCAAACGCTCAATGGCATTGCCCGAGAACAGCGGGTGAGTTGCGCATACGTAGACGTCTGCCGCTCCGCGCTCCTTCAAGCTCTCAACAACATTGACAATCGTGCTGCCTGTATCGATCAAATCCTCGATAATGATAGCGGTTTGACCCTCTACATCGCCGATTACGTGAGTAATCGAAGATTCATTATGCGCAGGGCGCTTCTTGATCATAATAGCAAACGATGTGTCCAGGTTATTTGCAAGCTTTTCTGCCGTAGATGCACGGCCAGCGTCCGGAGATACGACTACCGGGTTCTGAATGTTCTTCGACTTCAGGTAGTCACTGATCAGATCCAGCGCTGTCATGTGGTCTACCGGAATATTGAAGAAGCCTTGAATAGCTGGCGCATGAAGGTCAATCGTGATGACTCGGTTTGCGCCAACCGTAGTGAGTACGTCTGCCACCATTTTCGCGGAGATCGGCTCCCGCGGAGCTGCTTTGCGCTCTTGGCGCGCGTAGCCGTAATACGGCATGATGATGTTGATCGTTTTCGCGGATGCCCGCTTCGCTGCGTCAATCATGACGAGCAATTCGACAAAATGCTCGTTGATCGGATGCGAGAACGATTGAACGAGGAATACATCACAGTTACGAATGGTTTCTTCATAATGGACGTAAATCTCCCCACTCTTGAAACGGGACATTTTGATGGCGCCGAGTGTCAATCCCAGATCACCGGCGATCTTTTGAGCCAATGCTGGATTGGACGAACCCGAAAAAATACGCAACTTGTCGCTAAACATGATACCCTCCTGAGCGTTTTAAACCAATAATTTGACATGAATTCCTGACTTCGCTGCGAGGCAAAGCCTACAGTCAATTGCCTGACGCTTTCATACCGCGCCATGCTTGTTCCATATCATTATACATCTAATTTACCATAATTCAAAAATCGACTAGTACCAATTTTCGCCGTTCAAACGTCGCCAGCTGAGAAAAACCGACATCTTTCAACATCGCACGCGCTTGATCTAAGTATTGTCCCAGCCGCTGAGGCGAATGCGCATCCGAACCAATCGTGATCGGAATGTTCAATTGTTTGGCATATTCGAGCATTCTGCGGCTTGGAAACATCTCTTCCACCGGCATCCGAAGCCCCGATGCATTCAGCTCGATCGCCATGCCGTGGCGCCTCACCGCTTCCAGCGCGGCGTCCTCCAGATGCGTAACATCGCCACCCGGTTTGAAGCCGAACCGCTTGATGACGTCGATATGTCCGATGTAGTCGTAAAAGCCGGTTGCTGCCGCTTTCGCCACCGCGTCGTAATACTGCTCATAGACCTTCATCCGGTCCTTGCCTTCCCAGCCATGGGTTTGACGGAAGTCCGTAATGTCCCATTCTCCCAAGAAATGCACGGATCCTATCACATAATCAAACGGATAAGCGTTAATGATCGTTTCAATTTTTTCTTCTTGGCCTTCGATATAATCGCCCTCAAGACCAACTCGGATGTCAATTTGGCTTTTATATTTCTCTTTCAGAGCGAGGCATTCCTCCACATACCGCGGGAGCTCCTCCATCGGCATGGCCATCTCCGGATAATACGTTGCCGGATCCACATGAAGCAGCGGCATATGGTCAGAAAGACCGATCTGCTGAAGACCGATCTCTATCCCCTTCTGCACGTATTCCTCCAGCGAGCCGACAGCATGTCCGCAGCGGGCATGATGGGTATGATAATCGATAAACATTTGCATACCGGCCTTTCTTATAAAAAATTATTTACCTGCCTGCTCTCTTCTCATCGCATTGTTCGCAGCAGGTTTGCCGTGGCGGCCTTGCAGCTCAGCCATGACATCGTCAAGCGGCAAGCCGCGCTCGCGCAGCAGCACAAGCAGATGGAACAGCAGGTCGCTAGCTTCCGAGCGCAGCTCGTCATTATCGTTGTTTTTGGCAGCGATAATCGCTTCGGTCGCTTCTTCCCCGACTTTTTTCAATATTTTATCGAGACCTTTCTCGAACAAATACGTGGTATAAGCCCCTTCCGGACGCTCCGCATAACGCTGCGCGATTACACTCTCGAGCTCGCCGAGAATCGCAAAGCGGTTGCCCGCGGATGCACTGGCTCCAGCGTCGTCCTTATCCGCGTCCGCAACCTCAATCTCATTGAAGAAGCAGGAGTAGGCGCCTGTATGGCAGGCCGGCCCCTTCTGATCCACACGGACCAGCAGCGTGTCAGCGTCGCAGTCATACGACATGGAACGGATCTGCTGTGTATGGCCGCTGGTTGCCCCTTTATTCCACAGTTCATTGCGGGAGCGGCTCCAGAACCAGGTTACGCCCGATTCAACCGACAGCTGCAGCGACTCCTTGTTCATATAAGCAAGCATTAGCACTTCCTTGCTCTGCGCGTCCTGTACAATGGCCGGAACAAGGCCGTCCTCGCTCCACTTGATGCGCTCTGCCAATTCCGTCATCGCACTTCCACGCCTTTCTGTCTGAGATCATCCTTCACTTCGCGGATCGTCATTTCTTTGTAGTGGAAAATCGTCGCCGCAAGGCCTGCGTCCGCATGCCCTTCCGCGAAAACATCGGAGAAATGCTCAATGCGGCCCGCTCCCCCGGAAGCAATAACCGGGATACCTACGGAGTCCGATACCGCACGGGTCAGCTTCAGGTCGAAGCCGTCCTTCGTACCGTCCGCATCCATACTCGTCAGCAGAATTTCCCCTGCGCCAAGGCTTTCAATCTCGCGCGCCCATTCAAGCACTTTAATGCCGGTTTCCTTGCGGCCGCCATGGGTGAATACTTCCCACTCGCCCCATGCTTCGTTGTACTTCGCGTCAATGGCTACAACAATACATTGCGAGCCGAATTTGCGGGAACCGTCCCTGACAAGTGACGGATTCAGAACCGCCGCCGTGTTGATGGCGATTTTGTCCGCGCCTGCGCGGAGCAGACGCTTCATATCGTCGACATGGGAGATACCGCCGCCAACCGTGAACGGAATCGTAATCTCTCCGGCCGTCCGCTTCACGACTTCAATCATCGTTGCGCGTCCTTCGACCGAAGCCGAAATATCGAGGAAGACCAGCTCGTCGGCGCCCTCCTGATCGTAAGTGGACGCAAGCTCAACCGGGTCCCCCGCATCGCGCAGGTTCACGAAGTTGACTCCTTTTACAACCCGCCCGTCCTTTACGTCCAGACATGGAATAATACGTTTCGCCAGCATTTCGTGCACGCTCCCCTCTCGTTCATACGCTAAAAATCTGATCTATTTATTTATCGCTACACAACCGGACTTCCCGTCAGAGCCAGGAAGTTGCCCAGCAGCTGCATACCGAGCTCACTGCTTTTCTCGGGATGGAACTGCATGCCGTATACGTTGTCACGGCCGACAATGGCCGTCACCTGCTGATAATAATCCGTTGTAGCCAGAAGGTCGCCAGACATCTCTGGCTTTACATGATAGGAGTGCACGAAGTACACATGGCCTTCCTCGAGGTCCTTGAACAGCGGGCTGTCCGTCTGCAGGAAGCTCAGCTTGTTCCAGCCCATATGAGGTACCTTGTAATCGCCTTGGAAACGGACGACTTTGCCCGGAAGCAGGTTAAGTCCCTCGTTTACGCCATACTCCTCGCTTTGGCTGAACAGCAGCTGCATACCAAGGCAAATGCCCATGAGCGGTTTGCCGGAAGCCGCATAGGCTTTTGCTGCCTCATCCAGCTTGGTCTCGCGGAGGTTTTCCATCGCGTCGCCAAACGCGCCGACACCCGGTAGAATCGCGCCGTCTGCCGATGCAATAACGGCCGGATCAGCCGTTACCACCGCTTCATAGCCAAGGCGTTCTACCGCCTTGCTGACGCTGTGAAGATTGCCCATGCCGTAATCGATGATCGCGATCATGCTACAGCACTCCTTTCGTTGAAGGCACTCCTTGTACACGAGGATCGATGCTTGTTGCTTCGTCGATCGCACGTCCCAAAGCTTTGAACACCGCTTCAATCATATGATGCGTGTTCTTGCCGTAGTGAACGATGACGTGCAGGGTGATACGCGCTTCCAGCGCAAGCTTCCACAGAAACTCATGCACCAGCTCCGTCTCGAAGCTGCCGACTTGCGTCGAAGGATATTCTGCTCGGTATTCAAAGTGCGGACGGTTGCTGACGTCGACGATGACTTGCGCCAGTGCCTCATCCATCGGTACGAATACGCTCGCATAACGCTTAATGCCGCGTTTGTCCCCAAGCGCCTCTCGCAACGCTTGACCGAGGCAGATGCCGATATCCTCAACCGTGTGGTGATCATCGATGTCAATGTCGCCGCGTGCTTCAACCGTCAGGTCGAATTGGCCATGCTTCGTGAACAGGTCAAGCATATGATTCAGAAATGGTACATCCGTCTCAAGCTTCACTTCGCCTGTACCGTCTACCGCAAAGCTAAGCTTAATGTCTGTTTCATTTGTTTTACGCGCAATTTCCGCTTTCCGTTCAGCCACTTATAATTCCTTCTTTCTATAATGAATGGTTTTCTATTGCCTTTTACTTGCCTTCCTGCTCCAAACGGATCTGAATCGCGCGGGCATGCGCCTCCAGCCCCTCATGGCGCGCCAGCGTCATAATGCTGTTGCCGTTCTTCAACAGGGCTTCCTTGCTGTAGTAGATCAGGCTCGACTTCTTCAGGAAATCATCCACGTTCACCGGCGAGGAGAAACGCGCGGTCCCGTTTGTCGGGATAATATGGTTAGGTCCGGCAAAATAATCGCCTACCGGCTCCGAGCTGTATGGTCCTAGGAATATCGCACCGGCATTCTCGATAAGACCCAGCAGGCTCATCGGATCAGCCGTCAGCACTTCCAGATGCTCCGGCGCCAGCTTATTTACGACAGTGATACCCGCTTCGATGGAGTCAACAAGCAGCACAGCGCCGTAGCTGTCGATCGAAGCGCGCGCAATGGCTTCGCGCGGCAGTGTAGCAAGCTGACGCTCCACCTCTGCTGCAACCGCTTCTGCAAGCGTCTCGGAAGGCGTTACGAGAATCGCGGATGCCATCTCGTCATGCTCCGCTTGCGACAGCAGATCGGCGGCGATGAAAGAAGCATTCGCGCCTTCGTCCGCCAGCACAACGATCTCGCTTGGTCCGGCGATGCTGTCGATATCAACAGCGCCGAATACCGAGCGCTTCGCCAGCGCCACATAAATGTTGCCCGGACCGCAAATCTTATCGACCGGAGCAATCGAAGCTGTGCCGTAGGCCAGTGCGGCAATTGCTTGTGCGCCCCCGACCCGGTACATCTCCTTCACGCCCGCTTCTGCAGCGGCTACAAGAATATACGGGTCGATGCCTGCCTTGCCTCCTGTTGCCGGCGGCGTTACCATCACAATCTCCGGCACGCCGGCTACCTGTGCCGGAATCACGTTCATCAGCACGGACGACGGGTACGCCGCCTTACCTCCGGGCACATATACGCCGACCCGCTTCAGCGGCCGGAGAATTTGCCCGAGCATCGTACCGTCCGGCTGCAGATCCATCCACGAGTTACGCTTCTGCTTCTCGTGGAATACCCGGACGTTCACGGCTGCCTCGCGGATCGCCGTGAGGAATTCGGCGTCGACCTTCTCATACGCCGCCTGGATCTCCTCCTGCGTCACGCGCAGCGATGACGCCTCAAGCTGGACGCGGTCCAGCTGCTCCGTATATCGCAGCAGCGCCGCGTCCCCTTCCGCCTTGATCGCTTCCACGATTTGACGTACCGTCTCGTTTTGCTCCGGTGTTCCGTACTCCACCTCGCGCTGCAGCCCAAACTGCTCCGCCTTCATAATCCGCATAAGCCTAAAGTCCCCTTCCTCACCTTTATCACTTCAGTCTATCGTGTTATACCTTTGCCGCAATCGTATCCTGCAGACGGTCACATAGACTTTGAATCGCTTCGTTCTTCATCCGGTAGCTGACGCGGTTCGCAATCAGGCGGCTTGTGATCGGGAAGATCGACTGCATCTCTACAAGACCGTTCTCGCGCAGCGTTTGACCCGTTTCCACCATATCGACGATACGGTCAGCCAGACCAATCAGCGGTGCCAGCTCAATCGAGCCATTCAACTTGATGACTTCCACCTGTTGACCCAGCTCGCGGAAATATTGCGATGCCACATTCGGATATTTCGTCGCTACCCGCGGGTTAATAACCGGTTTCCAGTCGCCCAGACCAATAACGGACATCCGGCATTTTGCAATGCCAAGATCCAGCAGTTCGTAGACGTCCTTGTTTTCTTCCATCAGCACGTCCTTGCCTACAATCCCGATATCGGCAACGCCGTATTCCACATACGTTGGAACGTCAACTGGCTTTGCCATAATGAATTCCATGCCGACCTCAGGAAGCTCGATAATCAGCTTGCGTGTATCGTCAAAGTCGCTTGGAATCGGCAGGCCCGCTTCGCGGAACAGCTTAGACGCCTGCTTATAGATGCGGCCTTTCGGCATCGCAACTTTTAAAATGTCTTTTTTTGCTTCGCTCATTGTCCGATGCCTCCTGCTCTCTTCTCTACGCCGCTGATAAACGGCAGTCCATTCGTGTACGCCACGCCTTTATAAGTAAACGAGCCTTCTTCAAGCCCATTCCAGTCTTCTGCCGTCATACGCTCGGTAACAACCGCTGTACCATGCTCACGAAGCTGCTGTGCCGCTGCCAGCGCTTCTGCGCGGCCTACGCCGTCATAACCGATCAGGACCCGCTCATTGCCCTCTGTATCCTCTTCAGCGCCTACCAGCTCCAGAATGCGCGTTGTCTTAAGCGCAAAGCCTGTAGCCGGCGCAGGACGTCCGAATTGGCTGAGCAGATTATCATAACGTCCGCCGCTCGCCACCGGGAACCCAAGGTCCGCTGCATAGCCCTCAAACGTCATGCCTGTGTAATACGAGAAATCGCCAATCATCGTCAGATCAATCAGCACATGCTCACATACGCCGTATGCCTTCAGCACATCCCAAATTTCGCACAGATGGCGGATCGACTTCTGCGCTGTCGCATCGGCGCTCAGCTGCAGCGCCTGCTCGCAAATCTCCTGTCCTCCGCGCAGACGGAGAATGCCCTCCAACTCGCGTTGTACCGGCTCTTGGAGCTTAAGTTCGCGAAGGCTTTCCCGGTAACCGACATAGTCACGGTTCAGCAAACAAGCCTTCAACTGCTCTTGCGCTTCCTCGCGTCCAGCCAATGTCTCCTCGAACAAGCCGTTCAGGAATCCCACATGGCCGATTGCGATTTTGAACCGGTCAACACCTGCTGCTTTTAGCGAAGCGATAGCGAGTGCTACCACTTCCGCATCAGCCTCAGCAGACGCATCACCAACAAGCTCTACACCAGTCTGGAAAAACTCCGCCTCACGCCCCGACTCCTCTTCAATGGAACGGAACACGTTGCTATGATAGGACAGGCGCAGCGGGAACTGCGATTCCTTCAGGAGCGAAGACACTACGCGTGCGATCGGAGCTGTCATATCCGAACGCAGCACAAGCGTTGTACCCCGGTTGTTGAGCAGTTTGAATAACTTCTGATCCGATGTCGAGCTCGCGACACCTACTGTATCGTAGTATTCCATCGTTGGTGTAATAATTTGTTCGTAGCCCCAGCCCTTCATGCAGGCGAGCACATCACGTTCAATATGGCGCAGCTTCGCTACTGCACCCGGAAGATAATCTTTAACGCCAATCGGCTTCTCAAAAACTTTTGGTTTGGACATCACTATTCACCTTCAGATACTTTAGTATATTAAAGTACTACCATGTTACCATACTAACAAAATAAAGAGTTAGTCGTTATATTAGCATGAACATTCGTTTCCGTCAAGATAACTGGGCTTGTCTTCCAGCCGTTTGATTTCAGCAAGAAAGCCCCGCTATCCGTGCTCATTGGCGAGCGCGAATAGTGAGGCTTTTCCTCTTGGATCGTTAACGGGAACCTGCTGTTTATGATTTCAACAGATGGACCGACTTATCGTCATCCTTTTGCTCCCCGGCATCCGTCCGCCTGATCTCCCGAATCGGATTGCCGCCTACAAACGTGTAAGCCGGCACATCCTTATGGACGATAGAACCTGCCGCGATAACCGCATGATCTCCTATCGTTACACCAGGCAGAATGGTGGAGTTGGCGCCAATCATCACATTTGAGCCAATCTTCACATCCCCAAGCCGGTACTCCTTAATCAAATATTCATGCGTCAGGATTGTTGTATTATAGCCGATTATCGTATTATCCCCGACTTCAATCCGTTCCGGAAAGAATACATCTACCATGACCATCAATGCAAAAGCCGTTTGCTTCCCGACCTTCATGCCGAGAATCCGGCGGTAAATCCAATTCTTCACCGTTAGCTCCGGGCAGTACCGGGCCAGCTGGATGGCGATAAAATTACGCACCGCCTTGAACCGGCTTACCGTTCGGTACATCTGCCATAGTGCATTTGGCCCCTGAACCGGATAACGCTCTACGTTCCGCATTAAGGCTATCGCTCCATTCCTGCGAATGCGTACAACTCACGCATATCATCAATGATATACTGAGCACCACTCTCCATCAGCAGCTGCTTGCCCTTCAGTGACCAGGCAACGCCAACGGGGATTACCCCCGCTTCCTTGGCAGAGATCATGTCGACTGTGCTGTCGCCAATCATAATCGTTGTTGCCGGATCCGCACCAAGCTTTTCGAGAGCCATCTGCACCGGCTCAGGATGAGGCTTAGGATTAACCACGTCATCTACCGTGACAAACGCATCGACATAATCATACAGCCCGCAAAACTTCATACCCCGCTCCGTCGACATCCGGATCTTGGTCGTCACAACGCCGATCTGAATACCTTGCTCATGCAAATTCTTCATGACCTCATTCGTATAAGGGAACGGCCGGAGCAGCTCGTCATGAAGCTTTGTATTTACCGTGCGGTAGGCTTTTATAAGATGATCGACATCCGCAAGGCCCGTAAAATTCTGAAATTGCGCCTGAAGCGTAAGTCCCATGCTCGGAATAATATGCTCTCTTCCGAAGTCCTCGGGTACTAGGCCTTTCAGCGATTCCATGAACGAGCGAATAATCAGCTCATTGGTGTCCATTATCGTGCCGTCCAGATCGAACAGCATCGTTCGTATATTGCCTGTCATACTGGCTTTCACTCCTACTGCTGTTAAGACTTACAGGTTGTCCGTTTTAGCATCCGTCACAGGTGCTGCTGTCTCCTTCGTGGATACAATCGGATCATTGTAATGCACAGATGCCGCTCCTGTTGTACGGCGTACTACGATAAAGATAATGGCCGCGATAACCAGCAGAACCGCCAACAGCTGGGAAATCCGCACATCGCCGTAAGCCGGGTCAAGGAAACCTTGTTCGAAGCCGAACCAGGTCATCGGTGTCCATAGAGCATCCATCAGGGAACCCAGTGCGCCCGGACCCTCAAAAGCCAAGCTGTCTGTACGGATACCTTCGATAAAGAAGCGTCCAATCGAGTACCAGATGAAATAGATTGCAACCAGCTCGCCAGCCCGCAGGAATTTCTGACGGCGGATAACCAGCAGTATAATAATGCCAACCAAACTCCACAGCGACTCATACAAAAATGCCGGATGGTGATAGAGTCCTTCGCTCGCAACATACATTTGATTTACAATAAAATCAGGCAGATGCAGCGTATTCCGCAGGAAGCTCTCTTCCACCGGACCGCCGTAGGCCTCCTGGTTCATGAAGTTCCCCCAGCGGCCAATCATTTGGCCGGCAAGCAGACCCGGTGCACAAATATCTACCAGCCTCCAGAATGGATATCCTTTATAACGGAAATAGAAGTACCCGCATAAAAAAGCCCCAATTAAGGCGCCATAGATGGCAATCCCGCCATTCCAAATTTTGAAGACGTCCACCAAATTGTTTTTATACTCATCCCAAGTAAACGCCACATAATAAATACGCGCGCAAATAACGGCTGACGGCACGCCAAGCAGCAGCAGGTCCATGAAAAACTCCGGCTTGATACCGAATCTTTTCCCTTCCTGTACCGCCAGAAGCAAGCCGACCAGCGCGGCCGTACCCAGAATAATTCCGTACCAACGTACATGGATATCCCCAATGGAAAATGCCGTTGGATCAATCAACAGATTCATTGTTCCGTGCTCCTTCTATAGTAGGTCTATTCCTGCATTCCATGCCTATAACGATCAATCAAAATCATCTGTATCCTCGGCAATCGTTTCCGTCAGCTTATTCGTAAATTGCAGAGCCGCGTTGTAACCCATACGCTTCAGACGGAAGTTCATCGCTGCCACCTCGATAATGACTGCCAAGTTTCGTCCAGGGCGAACCGGTACCGTAACAAGCGGCACATCCGTATCAATAATCCGCGTCTTCTCCTCATCGAGTCCAAGACGGTCATACTGTTTGTCCTGCTGCCAGTTCTCGAGCTTGATAACAAGCGTAATACGCTTACTTGTACGTACTGCACCCGCACCAAACAACGTCATTACGTTGATAATCCCGAGGCCGCGGATCTCAAGCAGATGACGGATCAGCTCCGGCGCGCTGCCGAACAGCTGTCCATCCGATGTCTGACGAATTTCAACCGCATCATCGGCTACAAGACGATGGCCGCGTTTAACGAGTTCAAGGGCAGTCTCACTTTTACCAATTCCGCTTCCGCCGGTGATCAGCATGCCCACGCCATAGACGTCAACCAGAACACCATGAATCGTAGCGGTTGGAGCGAGTTTTTTCTCCAGGAAGTCCGTAATCCGGCTCTGTAAAATCGTTGTCGCCACATTGCTGCGCAGCACTGCAATTTGTGCCTTATTCGAGTACTCGACCAGCTCATCCGGAGCATCCAGTCCGCGAGTCAAAATAATACAAGGCGTGTTCTCGTGACACAGCTGTTCAAAACGGCATCTGCGCTCTTCACTCGTCAGCGTGCTGATGAAGGTAAGCTCCGTCTTGCCGAGCAGCTGTACGCGCTCATGCGGATGATAATCGAAATATCCTGCCATCTCCAGGCCCGGACGATACAGATCATCAACCAGAATAGAACGCTTCAAGCCGTCCTCGCCGGATACGATCTCCATTGAGAAATGTTGCACTAGCTCCGATACTTTCACTTTTTTAGCCATCGAACGGCCTCCTCACTTGCATTCCCAATTAAGTTATATGAAGGGTGTAATCCATTACCAATAGCTTCATCGTAAAGGAAAAAAGCGCCGAAAGCAACGTTTCTCCGTCGCTCAGCGCTTTTCGTCATTTTATAACCACATTCACCGGTTCTTCGACATATCCCGGGTACTGATACAGCTCAAAGGTTAGCGGTTGTTTGTACGGTTTGTTCGGAATCGAGTAGTAAGCTTCGTACATGAAACCCGAACCGTCTGCATCCCCCCTTGAAGTGCTTTGTGTACCATCATGGTCTAGAAGCGTATACTCCGTCCCCGAAGCGTCATGGAATACCGCCTTGTGGTCAAATAACCAATAGCCATAAAACTGTTCCAGCTCATTCAGCCGCGTTGCTTCAATTGACAATTCAATAGCTGACGAGCTTGACTGGACATTCGTTAATCGAATCCGATCATCGGGTGTTTCAAGCGTGTCTCCCGTTTCGGTATTAATAACAAATTTCTGGTCTTTCAGCGATAATAGCAGCCCATCGGCTACCAAACGAAGATGCTCTGGCTTCTCGAAGTAATTGCTCTGGAATGTCAGCGTCGTCGTTCCGTCATCCAGCATGCCAAAACCGCCTTTTGTCTCCCATCGCCGCCCCTTCTCATCCACTAGTGCCAGCTTAATAAAAGAATTGGCACGTATCCTTGCGTCCGGTTCCCTTCGGATTGTTACAGACGCTTGCAGCGGAGTAACAAGAGCTTTCTCTATGAGGAAACGCTGTCCTCCAACCTCGAATTCTTTGTTCAGCGTAATTTCTTCCCTTAACTCTTCAAACCGGCTATGATCAACCGGAATATCAACCTCATGCCACTCGCCGCCTAACTTAAGACTGAACCTGATCACTCCCGGCACTGGAACACCTTCACCTAACATGATATCCATCATATCATGGATACTTGTCGCGTCATCCTTCTCCAACTCCGTATGCCCGATAGCATAATAGCTGCTGCCGATCAGGGCTTCCAAAGGCTCCCCATATCCATCGGTAACCTTGTAATCCGTAATGTCCATATCCTCGCTTACGCCTTGCCCGTCTGCTGTATAAAAAATCACAATTCGCTGCTGATCAGCCATTACGCCATCGACTGTGAGCGTATAGCCGTTCTTGCTAACTGACTTATTCACCGGTTGTATAAACTCATGGTTGATTGCACTTGTCAGCGTAGTATCGCCTTTTATCAATTCCACGACCCCGGTTAGACCCGGAATCTCACGCACAAGTTCCGCAAAGGCAGGGGATACCCGAATGCATGCCGTAAGTAGAACAAGCACGATAACCGCTGAAGCTGTCATATGAACAGCCAGTCTGCTTTTTCTTCTCCTTACCTGCTGTCGTCCTTGTTCCACACCCATTCGGATCGTTGAGGCAATAGATTCCTCTGACGCACTTTCCAAAACCCGTTGTACGTTTTCCTTATCCTCCAACAACATTTCCGCCAGTCCTTGCTCAAATTCGGATCTATTCCCACTCAATCTTCATCCCCTCCTTTCCATATGAATCGTTACTCCTTAATCGCTTCAAGGCTTGATGCAGCCAGGTCCTTACCGTTCCGTCCGGCTTCTCCAGGAGCTCAGCAATCTCCGGAATCGTCATGTCCCGATAATATTTCAGTACAATGACCATCCGGTACTTTGAGGGCAGCTTCTGCAGCAGAACAGCCATATCCATTCTGTCTATCCCATTTTCCGTAGCTGCCAGCGTATCCCTCTCCATCAGCTCATTGGTAAGTGGCTGTTCACGACGCCGCTTTTTCCGCTCATCCAGACAGACCCGGATAAGAATCCGTGTCATCCAGGTCGTAAAAAATTTTGGATCACGCAAAGAACGGCGCTTATTCCAAACCCGGAATGTCATTTCCTGAATCGCCTCGAGCGCATCCGTCTCATTACGCGAATAAGAATAGGCAATGCCGTATAGGCGGCTTTGATCCATCTGGATGCGCATAATAAGCGCATCGTCGTCCCCTTTTATAGCAGCCGCAGCATATTCGTCCCTCTCCATATCCCCCTCCAATTCCATTCCAGACACTTCGTTATGTATTAGACGCCGCATCAGCCATTTCGGTTTTTTTATTTATAGAAACATAAAAAAGGCTGCCTCCCTATCGGAAGACAGCCTTGTTGTAAATGTAAGGATTAGTTTTCGAAGATGTTCAGCTCGGACTCTTTGTCGAACATATGAACCTTGTTCATGTCGAGAGCAAGCTTAACAGTGGAACCGTCACGCAGAGTCGAACGACCGTCAACGCGAGCGATTACTGTGTCAGAACCGATACCGTTCAGGTACAGGTACATTTCATGACCCAGGTTCTCAGCTACTTCAACGTTAGCATTAACGATAGTGTTCGGGGAAGCTTCCAGGAACACCGGCTCTTCGTGAAGATCTTCCGGACGAATGCCCAGGATTACTTCTTTGCCAAGGTAACCTTTGGAGCGAAGGGAAGCTGCTTTACCTTCTGGTACTGCAACGTCAACGCCAGTTGTTTTGAATTTCATTGTGCCGCCTTGGTCAGTAAGCGTACCAGTGATGAAGTTCATCGAAGGTGCGCCGATAAAGCCAGCTACGAAGATGTTTACTGGGTGGTTGTACAGCTCTTCAGGAGAAGCTGTTTGTTGAATGAAACCGTCTTTCATAACAACGATACGGTCACCCATTGTCATTGCTTCGATCTGGTCATGCGTTACATAGATTGTAGTTGTTTCAAGACGTTTAGTCAGCTTGCTGATCTCAGCACGCATTTGACCACGAAGTTTAGCGTCCAAGTTGGAAAGTGGTTCGTCCATCAAGAATACTTGTGGTTCACGAACGATAGCGCGTCCCAAAGCTACACGTTGACGTTGACCGCCGGAGAGAGCTTTTGGTTTACGATCCAGCAGATGCTCGATATCAAGAATTTTAGCAGCTTCACGAACACGTTTGTCGATGTCTGCTTTTTTGAATTTACGAAGTTTAAGGCCGAATGCCATGTTTTGATAAACGTTCATGTGAGGATACAACGCGTAGGATTGGAATACCATCGCGATGTCGCGGTCTTTCGGTGCTACGTCGTTTACGACGCGGTCGCCGATGTACAGCTTGCCCTCGGAGATTTCTTCAAGACCTGCGATCATACGAAGAGTCGTCGATTTACCACAGCCGGAAGGTCCTACCAGTACCAAAAACTCTTTGTCCTTAATGTCAAGGTTAACATCAGTTACCGATGCTTTGTCGGAACCCGGGTATTTTTTGTAAATGCCTTCTAAACGTACGCCTGCCATTTGAATGTCCCCCTAAAAGAAAATTTCTTATGGGTATATCTTATCTCACGGGCTCGTTTGTGACTATGCACAAACTTTACAAAAAAACTAATTCCTTTTCGTAACTTTGTACAATAGTAAAATAATTTTGACTAATACAGCATCTCGGAACTGCCGGACGTCAAGTCCGGTTTCCTGTTTTAATTTATCTAAACGATATAATAATGTATTCCGATGGATATAAAGCTTCTTTGCCGTTTCACTGACATTACAGTCAAGAGAGAAGAATGTCTCCAGTGTGGCGAGCATTTCGGACTCTACGAACAGCTCAGTCCGTTTTAGCGCATGCTCCAAATAACGGGAACGCTGGACTTCCGGAATCGCATTCAGGAGCCGCTCGAGCTGAAGCATCCAAGGCAGATGAATACTTGTCCCGACATGGAATTTGCGGCCAAGATTTATGGTCTCGCGCAGCAGTACGGTAGTCTCCACAATTCCTTTGGCCGGACATACCGGATGAGCGACAGCCAGATGGCATTCGCCGATCCATTCACTTGCCAGCATCTCGTGTAGGCCATGACAGATTGATGACAAGCTGTCTTCAACCGTTTCTTCATCTTCATCATCCATAAATTCGCTGTCGGCTTCTTTTAACAAGGAGACAGGTCCCCAAATGAGCCACTCTTGGTTCTTTAGCGGAATAAGCAAAATATCCTCGGCCAGGAAGGAGCGAAGAAGCTTTTCCAGTTCAGGGTATGATGCCTGCTTGCCATTCGTATACTCTGTCACTAATAAGAAAGGAATCATCTCTGCAAACAACTTGCCGCCGGCAGTAAGATGATCAGGAATCGAATAAGAAGGCTCCTCGGATTCAAGCTGCTGCTGAATCCATTCACTTAATTTTAAAGCAAATGACTCACTTTCAGACAATGCACCTGGCTTAACGGCCTGCTGTTGGGCTTGATTCCATTGCAGCGTCCATGTAAGCAACTCTGCTTCTGCCTGCTTCAGCTCTCCTTCAATCTCGATCGCTTCCAGTTCATTGCCCGTCACCCTGGCTACGATCCATGTCTTTCCGTTATTCGCTGCGCGATTGCCTTCCGTAATCTTATCGCGGTTATCGTCGTGAGCCCACGTTGTATCCGCTTGCTGAACAAGGCCCTTCCAATCCGATAATGAGAACGTAATGAACCGAACCTGACAGTTCAAAATGTGCTGCAGCGGGGTTAACCAATCTGTCGTGCTCATTTTTACATTACTCCAATCTCCAGCTCAAAGAATGACGCTTTTTTTTCGTCATTGTATCACAAAACGGCTGCTCCTTTCAGCCTTTCATGACAAGCAGCAGAATTGACAGCAGGGAGAACAGCGCCGCAATGAGATACATGAAGGAGACCGTCTGCACCTGAGTAAGCCCCCATCGCATTAGGGCATGATGGGTATGGAGCTTATCCGCCTGATGAAGCCCCTTCCCCGTAGCAAGCCTTCGAAGCATAACAATAACCGTATCAAGAATCGGCAAGCCTAATGCGAGCAAAGGAACCAGAATCGTAATAAACGTCGCTTTTTTGAAAGCACCATCTATTGCAATCACAGCAAGCGTATAACCCAAAAACGTTGCTCCGGCATCACCCATAAAAATTCTCGCAGGGTGGAAGTTATAAATCAGAAACCCGATACAAGCGCCGCCGATAATAATCGCAGTCACTCCAATATCCGCCTGACCCTTGATAAGGGCCGTGACAAACAAGGTAAGGGACGACAGCGTACATACCCCGGAAGCCAGTCCATCTACCCCGTCAATGAAATTGATCATATTAATAAGGGCAAATACCCATATAATTGTTCCGATCGCATCAAACCATATTGGAAAGCCGAAAAAATGACCATTAGCCGGATTCGTCACGCCGTCCATATGAATACCGAATAAGAGTGGGATAGTGGATACCCCTAAGTAGATAATAACCCTTGGCCATACCGGAAAGTCCTTTCCTTTCGCCTTAGATGCATCATCCATTAATCCGATACACACAAGCAGCGCTCCGCCAACCATAATACATAAGCTAAGCGAGGTTATCCCCTGAAAAGCGATAATCGTGAGGATACAAGCGATATACAATGCCGCGCCGCCCATTAACGGGATCGGACGATTATGGATTTTGCGCCAATTTGGGCGGTCAACAATTCCGTATTTAAGAGCAATCTTCTGCATAACGGGCACAAATAAAATCGTCAAAACAGCACTCATTCCAACAGCCAGCCAATACGTCATTCGAATGTTCCCCTTTGTCAGTCACATCATTTGTTATAACTGTTCAACATTGTTCCCTACCATGAGGAAAAAAATGATTAAAATCTTCGGCGACGGCGTTATAATGTGTTTGACGACTGAAAACGTTCATGTTAGGATTAATTCAAAGTTAACATATCGGAATTAAAGATAATTAAGGAGTGGATAATGATGTCTCAAGTTGTTATTTTGTCTGGCAGCCCTAATCCCGGTTCACGTTTAACAGGTATTACGCAATATGTAGAAGCGCATCTCTCGGAGCAAGGCATCTCCTTCAACCATATTACTGTCGCTTCCCTTCCAGCTGAAGACCTTATCCATGCACGATTCGACAGCCCTGCCATTGTAGAGGCAGCTTCTATTGTAGAAGCCGCAGATATTGTCATTATTGCAAGCCCTGTATATAAAGCTTCCTTCACCGGCGTACTCAAAACATTCCTTGATCTTCTCCCGCAAAAGGGACTTTCCGACAAGTTCGTAACGCCATTGTTCATTGGCGGTTCGATCGCCCATCTGCTGTCCATTGATTACTCGCTTAAACCTGTTCTATCTGCTTTGAATGCCAAGCATTTCGGCAGCGGTGTATACGCAATTGATTCACAGATCGCCCGTGTAGATGCCGGCGTTGGCGAATCCCAATTCGAGCTGAACGATGAGCTTAAACAACGCCTGGACGGATCAGTTGCCGAGATTGTCGAAGAGCTTCGTATTCGTAAACTTAAGTAATAATAAAGAGCTTGAAGGATTATGGTCCTTCAAGCTTTTCTTGTTTTAGTTTCTATATAGAAAGAATCAAAAAACCCGCAGACCGAAGTCTGCGGGTTGGACGTTTAAATAAATGGTGAGCCATGAAGGACTCGAACCTTCGACACCCTGATTAAAAGTCAGGTGCTCTACCAACTGAGCTAATGGCTCTCATAAAAGAGAA
>NZ_FOMT01000012.1 GCF_900112695.1 Paenibacillus catalpae | reverse complement strand
CTCCGCCTTTCCCGATTCGGCCATGCGACCGATTCGCGTATCCGGTATTAGCATTCGTTTCCGAATGTTATCCCAGTCTTATGGGCAGGTTACCCACGTGTTACTCACCCGTCCGCCGCTAACCTTGTCCCGAAGGACAAGATCCGCTCGACTTGCATGTATTAGGCACGCCGCCAGCGTTCGTCCTGAGCCAGGATCAAACTCTCCATGAAATGGTTCTGTTTGACTTGCTCAAACTTGTTTTTTCGCTTTTTCCGTTATTTCTAACGGGGCAGTTTTGCTCGTTGTTCAGTTTTCAAAGAACAATTTGTTTTTCGCAACAACGTTTCATATCTTATCACGTTGCAGTTTTTAATGTCAAGCACTTTTTTGAATCGTTTATTCAATCTATCAAACCATTCATCCATGCTCTCCGTTCCAACCGCTTGTTTCTCTCGGCCGGAATTAGAATATACCATAGGCTCGTACGACTATGCAAGCTTTTTTTGCAGAAAACTTCAATTTGTATTTCAATACCTACTCAATAGGTTCCTCATACATAGATTCATAAGGATCTACATCCGAATCATAGCTCTCTTCTTCTGCCGCATTTTGAATATCTTCTGCTGTAATCAGAAAAAGCTCGTACCCTTCTTCCTGATGCTTCTTTAGTGCTCTATCTTTCGTATATTTCGAACTTCCTTCCGCTGCCTCTTCATCATAGAAGAGCAGCAGTCCGTCCGACTTACGGAACAGCAATTCATCTCTGGCTTGAAACTGCCATGGTCCCACATAAGGCTGATGACTTACCGCCCCGTAATAATCGACCTTCGTAATGATTTGCTGGTAGTACTCCTTCTTCTCGTCTTTCCACTGCTCTTCCTGGTTCATAAACGCGGTAATAATGGATAGCTTCAGCTGCGGGTATGCTGTTCTAAGCTCAAGTACTACCTCGCATACCCAAAGATCAAATCCGTATTGCCCAGGTGTTATTACCCATTCCAGCCCTTCCTCAATTAGAGGCAGCAGCTTCGCTTCTATTGCCTTCTTAATAAAAGGGATATGCTTGTGCTTCTGATTATAAATCTGGAGTTCATGAGCCCGGTATCCGGTTGCGAACAACGTCTTCAAATGTCCACCTCGTTTCTTCATCCATTCAATATAACAGCATAAGAAGAAGAACGTCAGAGAATGTACGTTCGGTTTCAACAGCAAAAAGAGCCGTCTCCCTCAAGAGACAGCTCTTCAATAGAAGCTTCCTTATTTGGCCATAAGCTGCATGAATACTGCGAGCATTTTTGCCGTTTCTTCACGGGTAGCGAAATCTTTAGGCGCGAAGTAAACGCCGGAACGGCCAGCTTTTGTTTTACCGTTGATGATGCCTGCTTGCTGCACAGCCTTCACCGCTTGCTTCACACTCGATTGAATGGCGCTGCTGTCCGCAAACGTAACGGCCTGCTGGTTAGCCGGAAGACTAAAGTTCATTACGCCGGCAAAACGAACAAGCATCGCCGCCATCTCTGCGCGGGTAATGGATACCTTCGGATTAAATTTACCGCCGCCAATTCCGCTCGTAATGCCTTTGTCAACCGCCCATTGTACAGCGTCAGCATAATAATCCGTAGTGCGGACATCCGAGAAATTGCCTGCTTTATAGTTGCTCAATTGACCACCGGCAATACGGGACAGAATGACAGTAAAGTCTGCTCTTGTCATTCGCGCTTTTGGCGAGAATTGATTCGAGCTTGTGCCGGAAATAATGCTGCGCGCCGACAGATACGTAATCGCATCTTTTGCAAAGCTGGATGTTGTGTCCTTGAAGGACTGTTTGTTATACGCCACCGCATAACGGGAGAAATGAGTAACATCAAAGCTCACCATGCGTGTTGCAGGGTTATAAACACCAGACGGTACTGTCAAAAGTTCGCCGCTTCCCGAAATGGAATAGATGATTATCGCATTACGGTCTTCACTTGCCCCCGGTGTATACGGTACTTGAACATGTACCGATCCTCCGCTAAAGGTTGTGATCGTACTGCCGTTAGCTTTGACCGTAAAGTCAAACACCGGATGACTGCCGACTGCTTGCAGAAAGGCTGTACGTTTTGCTCCGGTTAAGCTTGCGCCTGCAGCCGCAGCATCGGATTGGCGAACATTAATCGTTACATCATTATTTTTCGATGCTGTCGCGATAGAGGCAATGGCTTTGGTATCAAAAGTAACCGTGCCTACTCCCGCTTCGATGGTCAATTCGGTTAATGCGGCATCTTTCGCCTCCGCAAATGTACCTTTCTCAAATACGACAGCTGCTTCATTCGCTGTGCGGTCCGGTACAGCGGACACGGTCAAGCTGCCTGCCTGGCCCGTTGCCGACTCATTGCGCAGCTTTTTCAATGCTGAGGAGAACAGGCTTGTCGTTACGTTCGCATGTGATTTGCCTGAGCCATCTGTAGTCGCGTCGACTTTCGTCACAACATGTGCATCGGAATCGATTATCGTTGTATTTCCGCCGCCCGATCCGCCACTGCTTGGTTGATCTGGCGTTACAACTACAGGTGCTGCAGCTACGGTTACCGTGCTTTCTGCTACAGCATAGCCGTCCGCGCTTGTTACCGTAATAATGGCAGTACCTGCTTTCAGAGGGGTAACCTTACCACTCTGATCAACAGCAGCAATAGTGGAATCCGATGAAGACCATACGACTTGATTGGATGAACCTTCAGCCGGTGCGACTGTTGCTGACAGTTGACCAGATGCACCGCCCGCCGTAAGGGAAAGAGACTTCTGGGCAAGTGATACTTTCGTCACGTTCAGCTGATAAACGCCAACCTTACCGCCAACTTCATACGCTACTAGCAACAGCGGCTGTCCTGTCGGGCTGTCCGATGCAGGAATGAATTCGATGCCTTCCGGACCTGTATCTGTATCCAGGTTTACGTTATTGTCGCTGCCTTTATACACACGTGTATTCGTATAATTCGCAAATTCAGGATGCTCCGGATTTGTAACGTCATAAGTCATGAAACCGCCAGTACGCTCCAGACCTATAAAGGCAAGTTCTCTGTTGCCTACTTTGCCAACCTTAATATCTTCCGGCTCCGGACCTTTCTTCGTGCTACGGTCATCCATCTTGATTTTACTGTTGCTTACGTTGAAAAACTCAGGAACACGTTTGGCTGTGATCGTCTCGAAGTCATTGCCGCTGTCGTACACTTGATCCATCGTAGCTGCATCCCAAACCGAGAAAGAACGTCCGCCGTACATATAAATGGCGTCATTGCCCATATCGGCTGCTACTTCAACTTTATCGTATGCCGTTGTATCCTTCAGGAAGTTATACGCTGCTGAATTTTGATTGAGGCGGCCTTTAACCGCACCAACCGTGCTTGCGTTTGTACGGAATTCAGAAGCGTCGCCTTCATTAGCTGTAAATAGATAGGTCTTGCCGTTGACCGTATAGGAAGCCATGCCATCCGGCATGTACATGCCTTTGAATGGTACCGTCTCCAGTTGAATCGCGGAGTTCCCCTGTACGTCCAGCGCATTAGCCACTTCATTAAAATCTTTAAAGCCTAAATCTTTAACTGCCGTAACTTTGAGGGTTGCAATATCAACCACAGCGATTGCGTTGTTTTCTTGCAAAGTAACATAAGCTGTCTTGCTGTCACCGGAGAGTGCAATATATTCAGGCTCGAAATCATATTCCGCATCTTTTTTCGTGCCAGGAAATTCAGAAGTTTCTTTCGTCACATCACCGCGAATATGTACGCCGTCTTCAATGACATCCGGATTATCGAAAAAAACCGGAGTAGATGTTTTTGCAACGGTGTCGACAATCGTTACGCTGCCTTTCGCATCTTTAGTCACCTCACGCGGCTCCGCTTCGTCAGCAGTCAGAATATAACGGCCGTCTGATGTAAACTTGATCATATCCGGCTGTACCCCTGCATCATATTCAGTTACGTAGTTGCCATCATAGTCAAGAACAATAATTTTGCCTGGCATGAGTGCGTCCTCATCCTGCACCGAAATAGCAATTCGCTTAGTTGTTGTATTAATGTCTACGCTTGTGAGGTCACCATAATTAAACGCACCGTGCTCTTCCGACAATTCCTCCACCTTAACGGTCTTCTCCGTCACTAAAGTGCCCGTTGCGTTGCCTAATCCAATGATTTCCAAACTCGGGGGATTTCCCGAACCATTTACCAAATAAAACTTGTTGTTGTCTTTATTGTATTTGACAATCTCGGCAACACCGCCATCTTCATCGGTTTGTCCAAGAGAGAAGCTGCCAATCTTCTCAATCGACAGCGTATCTTCCATCTCCCTCAGTGGTTGACCGATTGTAAGCCAGTACGATTTTGTTGCCTTCAAGGCAGGATCCGCACTGTCTGTTGCAGTTACTGTTATAAGAGAAGATTTTGCAGCATCAGTAGGTGTACCGGTAATCTCACCCGTTGTTCCGTTAAGTGTTAGACCGGCAGGGAGATTGGTCGCGGTGAATGTATATGGAGCTGTTCCGCCGCTTGCAGCAACTGCAGTTGTATAAGCAGTGCCAATTGTTGCGCCTGCAATTGCGGTTGTGGTAATGGCAACCGGTTCTATTTCAGGTGTTCCTGGATTTTCCGGTGTTGTAACTCCCCACGGGCCATCTTCGCTATTATGCGGGAGTGCCGCTGCCAATTCTGCTTCTTTGCCGGATACATTTAATGCTTCATAATCGATTTGTTGAAAATCATTTTTATTATTGTCCCCATCCACGGTGGTCTTGCGGCGAATCGCTTTCTTCTTGGATGTTCCTTCCGCAGAACCTGATGGATATGCTGCTTCATAACCGTCAATGTCACTTCCGGGATCATTACTTCCTGTGCCCACCATATCTACATAACCATCCGGCTTCGTATTAAAAGGATTCGCGTTTGATGCTGCAAGCAGGGTCTGATTACTCATCAACACTACTTTCATGCCTTTGTTGTTAATAAACTGAGCGTCCCAAGTCTGATCCGCTTGCCCAGCAAGACTAATCTTTGCATCTCCAGCATTTGCAGTCACATTCGTTGCTGCGCCGGTTACAAGGAAGGAGGAATGGGCTTTAATCGTTCCAGTTAAGTCGAGCTTTTTCCATTCCGATGTAATTGCCCCAGTCGTAGCGCTTGTACCACGGTCGTTATATTGTAGAGACCATCCAGCAAGATTGATATCATTGTCAGTCTGGTTGTAAAGTTCAATAAATCCGTTAGAAAGATATACGCCTGTTGAGGCTGCAACGCCGCCGCCATACACCTGATTAATAATAACGTGAGGCACGCTGACATTGTACTCATTGGACGTCGTGTAAGGAGTACCCGCTACCGGGGTTACACCGCCATCCGCCATTGCTACTCCTGTTCCCATCAGGGCTGCAGCAGCAATCTCTGCTGCTAGGAATAGAGACAAGAAGCGTTTACTTTTATTGATCATTTATTAGTTTCACTCCCATTTCATAGATTCTACTAAAATTGTAAAGGGAGAATGTTTTCTAAAGGTTAATGTGAAATTTAAGATATTGTAAACAATTGACATTTTTAGCCTGAATAATATCAGATTTGCACATGGATTAAGAAAGGTCTTGCCAAGAAACACTATATCTATGTAAAATCGAGCAAGTTGCGCAAAAATTGACTTCATGCTACGGAGGGTTACAGCAAGATGAAACCACAAGAAATCGGCGTCCACGAAAGGCCGCCAATGGGCCAAAGCCTCATGCTGAGCATTCAGCATTTGTTCGCGATGTTTGGCTCAACCGTACTCGTTCCCAATCTGCTTGGCGTAGACCCGGCGATCTGTCTTCTGATGAACGGTATCGGCACTCTGCTTTATCTATTTATTGTAAAAGGCAAGATTCCCGCCTATCTCGGCTCCAGCTTTGCTTTTATCGCGCCGGCAGGAGCAGTGATCGGCAATCACGCTTCCCACTCTGACGGTTATGCTGCAGCGCTTGGCGGATTTATTGCAGCCGGTGTTGTGTTCACCGTCGTGGCACTCATTATTCAGGCAGCGGGTACTGGCTGGATCAATGTCATATTCCCTCCTGCCGCAATGGGTGCCATTGTAGCGGTTATCGGGCTTGAGCTTATTCCGGTTGCAGCGGGTATGGCCGGATGGATTAAAGCGCCAAGCGCACCGGCTGACCAACCATGGACACCAGACGGGGCAGCGATTACCATTTCTATCGTCACCCTTCTTATTACCGTACTCGGTTCCGTTCTGTTCCGCGGCTTCATGCGTATTATTCCGATTCTGATCGGGATTGTCTGCGGTTACGTGCTTGCTTACTTTATGGACTTCACGAATTTCGATAATGTATCGGCGAGCAACTGGATTGCAGCGCCTGCGTTCACAACACCAAGCTTTGAATGGGCAGCCATTCTGACGATTGTTCCCGCTTCCCTGGTCGTTCTTGCCGAGCATATCGGCCATCTGATCGTAACCGGCAATATCGTCAAAAAAGACCTGTCCAAGGATCCGGGCCTGCACCGTTCCCTGCTCGGCAACGGGATCTCGACTCTCATATCCGGATTCCTGGGCTCTACGCCAAATACGACTTACGGTGAGAATATCGGTGTACTTGCCATTACCCGCGTCTATTCCACGTTCGTCATCGGCGGCGCGGCAGTATTCGCTATTGTGCTGTCGTTCTTCGGCAAATTCTCGGCCCTTATCGCAGGCATTCCCGCTCCGGTAATGGGCGGCGTATCTCTCCTGTTATTTGGCGTAATTGCCGCATCGGGCCTGCGGATGCTGGTTGAGTCGAAAATCGACTACAGCAAGCCAACAAACCTGTACCTGACGACGGTTGTTCTTGTAACTGGCCTCAGCGGTGCAAAAATTACAATCGGTGACTTCTCCCTCTCGGGTATGGCACTCGCAACCGTAACCGCCATTATCCTGAGCTTACTGTTCAAGATTTTCGAAATCACTCGTTTATCCAACGATACAGAAGCTTCCGGACACTAACACGGATACGAAAAGAAACAAACAAGCCCAGCAGGCCTATTAGCCGCTGGGCTTTTGTTTTGCAACTAGCTTCTTTTTCTCCGCGTCATCACATCGAAGATAACCGCGATCGCAAGTACGCCGCCGCGAATCATGTACTGATAAGAGATCCCTACCCCCATCAGGTTCATCCCGCTTGAGAGCGAAGCCATTACGATTGCACCGATAATCGAACCGGTTACTTTGCCGACGCCGCCTGCAGCAGATACACCGCCGACGTATGCGGCTGCAATGGCATCAAGCTCGAACAGCGTACCGGCTGTTGTTGTTGCCGACTGCAGACGCGCCGTGAACAGAATACCGGACAAGGCAGAGAGCAGACCCATCGAGCCAAACACGATGTAGGTAATCTTTTTCACGTTGATCCCGCTAAGATGCGCCGCTTCCGGGTTGCTGCCTACCGCATAAATATGCCGCCCGAGCACGGTGCTTGTCGTCAGGAAGTGATAAATCATCACAACCAGCAGCATAATAATAACCGTCCACGAGAAGCCGTTATAGCCGGCAATGATGTAAGTAATGTAAGCGATAATAGCGGACACAAAGATAAGCTTGACGGTGAACATTCCGCTCGAGATGACTTCAAATTGGTATTTGATTTTATCCCGGCGTTTGGAAACTTCGAAGTAAACAAACAACATTATGATAAGCACGCCTAGCAAAAGAGACAGGAAATTGAGGTCGTTCAGCTTAAACCAGGATGGGATATAGCCGTTACCCAGCGCGTTAAAATGCTCGTCCTTGACGATGATGGTACCCGTCTTTTCCGTTACATTAAGCAAAGCCCCTCTAAAGATCAGCATGCCGGCAAGAGAGGCAACAAAGGATGGAATTCCGAGCGAGGCAACAAGCACACCGTTAAATAAACCTACAACAATCCCGAGAATCAAGATAATTGGAATCGTGAAGTATACCGGAACACCGGCCTGCGAAAGCAATATAGCAGCGATCGCTCCCAGAAAGCCTGCCGCAAAGCCAACCGACAAGTCGATATGGCGGATTACGATAACAAGCGTCATCCCTACAGCAAGAACAGCAATGTACCCTGTTGCATCCAGAAGGTTACTAATGTTACGGGAAGACATAAACAGGCCGTCCGTTAAAATCGAAAACGTAAGCATGATGACAAACAAGGCGATGTACATGCCATATTCGCGGATGTTTACTTTAAGCAGCGATCTGCCTTCGGTTAGAATATTGTTGGGATGTTCCTTTTTGCCCTGAGTGACTAAGTTCATGGGTGATCCTCCTAAAATGAATGGCTGCACAAAAGACGGTTATACGCCGATTGCGGCGATTCATGCTTCGTAAGCATTATCTATTGCGTTGCAAATTGCATAATATTTTCTTGGTTCGCTTCCTCGATTGGAAGCTCGCCCTTGATCGCGCCTTCCGCCATGACATAGATGCGGTCGCTCATACCAAGAATCTCCCCAAGCTCGGAAGAGATCATGATAATACTCATCCCGTCGGCAATCAGCTTGTTCATGATCGTATAAATCTCGAATTTCGCGCCAACGTCAATGCCGCGCGTAGGTTCATCGAGGATAAGCAGCTGCGGTCCAACGTACAACCACTTGCCAATCGATACCTTCTGCTGATTGCCGCCGCTCAGATTGCCCACGATCTGCTCGATGGAAGGCGCCTTCACGTTTAACGAGCTTTTGTAATCGCTGGCGACGCGGATTTCCTTGTTGTCGTTGATGACGCCGTTCTGGGAAATTCCTTTTAAATTCGCGGCCGAGATATTGCTCTTAATATCCTGAATCAGGAACAGCCCGTCACCCTTCCGGTCTTCGGTTACATAAGCGATGCCTTCCTTAATAGCATCTTTAGGATGCTTGAACGATTGGGGAGAGCCGTTCACCAAAAGCTCGCCCTGCAGTTTATAAGACTTTGGATTGCCGAAGATGCTGCGAGCAAGCTCCGTGCGTCCCGAGCCCATCAAGCCGGCTATTCCGACGATTTCTCCTTTTTTCACATGCAAGTTCACGTCTTTCACGACATGTCTGCCCAGCTCCGGATCGTAAGCGGTCCAGTTCTTAATCTCAAGAATCTTGCTGCCAAATGATTTATTGGCTCTCTTCGGATAAATATCTTCGATTTCACGGCCGACCATGTTGCGGATAATCGTATTTTCCGTTATTTCACCCTTGGCCCCGTCCAGAGTGCAGATGGTACGTCCATCGCGAAGCACCGTCGCTTTATCCGCGATGGAGATAACCTCCTTAAGCTTATGGGAGATCATGATGCAGGTGATGCCCTGTTTCTTCAGCTCCCGCAGCAGGTTGAGCAGGTTCTCGCTGTCGTTCTCGTTTAAGGCTGCAGTCGGTTCGTCCAGAATAAGCAGCTTTACGTGTTTGCTTAACGCTTTGGCGATCTCAACCAGCTGCTGCTTGCCGACGCCCAGATCTTTGATAAGCACCTCGGGATTCACATCTAGACCAACTCTTTGAAGCATCTTCTTCGCTTCGGCGATCGTCTTGTTCCAATCCACGACCGAACCGCGTTTAATCTCGTTGCCCGCGAAAATATTCTCGTAAACCGTAAGATCCGGGAACAAAGCCAGCTCCTGATAGATAATGGCTATGCCGGCTTTTACGCTGTCGCTTATCTTGTGAAAGGCCTGTATATCGTCTTCGAACACAATATCGCCTTTATAGGTGCCGTAAGGATAAACGCCGCTCAGAACCTTCATCAGCGTTGATTTGCCCGCCCCGTTCTCGCCGATCAGGCAATGGATCTCGCCTTTCTCCACCTTGAAGTTCACGTCCGTGAGCGCTTTGACCCCTGTGAATTCCTTGGAAATATTGTTCATCTCTAAAATGTAATTGCTCATCATTTATGCACTCCTTAACCAAACAACTCAAACCCTACAAGTAAGGAATAGTGATAGATAATCTATCACTATTCCCAAAACGAATTGCAAAGCAATTCATACTTCGTAAGCATAAGCTTTGCGCTTTATTCATTTACGATTACAGACCCGTGAAATCACTCGCAGCGTAGTAAGCCGAATCAATCAGTTCTTTCTTCACGTTATCTTTGTTCACGACAATAACATTGGTTTGTTTCGCTTTAACTTCAACTTTGCCATTGTCATATGAGCCTGTTGTAGCAATGTCTTTGCTATCCAGGATATCTACTGCCATACCCATTGCATCGTTAACAAGCGTACGAACGTCTTTGAAGACCGTCATCGATTGTTTGCCGTCAATGATGTATTGGATCGAAGCTTTTTCGGCATCTTGGCCTGTTACGACATAGCTTGTTACAGCGCTGTCAGTAGCAAATACGTCAGCGATCGAGCGGGCCGTAGCATCGTTTGGAGCAAGGATGGCTACGTCTCCTTTCATGTCGGCGCTTGCTGCAGTCAAGTGAGTTTGTGCTTTGTTTTTCGCTTCATTTGGGTCCCAGTTTGTTGTGACTTGGCCGATGATTTTGCTCATTTGGTCACGGGACAGATCTTTTGTATCTTTCAGAGCTTCAGCTTCGCTGGAGTTGGCAATTTTGAAAGTGCCGTCAGCGATCTTAGGCTGCAGAACGTTCCAAGCGCCCTGGAAGAACAAGAAAGCGTTGTTGTCGGAAGCGGAACCTGCATAGAGGTACAATGGCTGGCCGTTGCCTTTTGCGTTATCCACGAGGTATTGCGCTTGCGCTGCACCTACAGACACGCTGTCAAATGTTACGTAGTAGTCAACTGCGTCTGTTTTCGTAATCAATCGGTCGTAGGAGATAACTTTAATGCCTTCTTGTTTAGCTTTTTCTACAGCTGCCGCAGCAGCGTCGCCGTCTTGAGGACAAATAATGAGAACCTTGATGCCTCTATTAATCAATGTTTCTACGTTTTCTTTTTCTTTCGCGGAGGAGCCTTGGCTGAACAGGATTTCCGTTGTGTACTTGGAGCCTTTCAGCGCATCCTTGAAGCGCTCCTCGTCTTGAATCCATCTTGTTTCGTCTTTTGTCGGAAGCACGATACCCACACTTACTTTGCTGTCGCCTTTACCGCAAGCCGCAACCAAAGCCGTGAGCAGTAGAATAACCATTAAAAGCGCGAACGATTTGAAGCCTTTTTTCATCTTCGTTACCCCTCCAATAATGTCTTTAGTTCCTTACACGACAAATGATAGCACGGGCAATTTCCAATGAAAGCGCTATTATGTAGCATTCTTTTATTACCGCCTAGACTTTTTTAAGTTAAGCAAAAAAATAAGACCAGCCAGTTTATAAACTGGCTGGTCTTATCAATTCTCACTTCTTATCAACGTTCTTATAGACGTCCTCGCGAGAATGGAATCCGTCGGCAATGATCGTCTCGTCGATATTGGATTTGTCTACGGCAATTGGCTGCAGCAGGACAGACGGCACCTCGATCCTGCCGTTGTTAACGGTCCGGTCCGCACCCGTATCCTCTCCCTTGGCAAGCTTCACAGCAAGCTCTGCTGCTTTGTCGGCAAGCAGCTTAATCGGCTTATACACCGTCATCGTCTGCGTTCCTTCCACGATACGCTGGGCGGCGGCAAGCTCAGCATCCTGTCCGGCTACCGGCAGCCTGCCGGCAAGTCCTTGCCCCTCCAGCGCTTGAACGACACCACCCGCGGTTGCATCATTGGCTGCGATGACAGCGTCAATCTGATTGTCATTCGCTTCTAGCGCATCCTTCATATTGGCCAGAGCGTTCACCGGCGTCCAGTCCTTCGTCCATTGATCGTAAACAACGGTGATATCGCCACGGTCAATCGACGGCTGCAGAACATTAAAGACGCCTTGTTTAAACAAATGAGCATTATTATCCGTATCAGCGCCTCCGATATAAACAAATTTCCCCTTCGGCACAAGCTGGGTAATAGCCTTGGCCTGCAGCTCGCCCACCGCTTCGTTATCAAATGAAACATACAGATCAACATCGGCGTTTTTAATCAAACGGTCATACGCAAGCACTTTAATACCAGCCGAATGGGCTTTCTTCACAATGGCAGCCGTCGCATCCGCATTATGGGGAACAACGACAAGAATATCGACCCCTTCGCTAATTAACTGCTCCGCTTGCGTGACCTGCTTGGCATCGTCCCCGTTGGCCGCAATAATCTCCACTTCCGCGCCAAGCGCCTCGCAAGCTTCCCGGAACAAATCCCGGTCCTTCAGCCAGCGTTCCTCCAGGAGCGTATCCATGGAGAACCCGATCTTTATCTTTTTGCTCATCTTATCTGAAGAAGCTGTAGTTGTTGGTTGAGGCTGGTTACTGTTCTCGCCTGTTGTCCCGCTGCTGTCGCATGCCGACAGGATGCAGCAGATCAGCACAATCACAACGAACAGCATTGACCTTCTCCTTGCGAAGCCCAGTTTCATTTGCTTCTCTTCCCTCATTCCGAATTTTTAGCTTGAAGCCGATTTGCCAAGGAGTGTCTTGCGGTATTCCGTCGGAGAGACCTCGCACATCTTCTTGAATACCTTGCTGAAGTAATTCGGATCATGATAGCCAACCATATACGTAATTTCCTTCAAACTGCGCTCGGGGTCTCCCATCAGCTTGATTGCCTTCTTAATCCGGCAATCCGTCAGAAAATCAATATAGTTAATGCCGAGCTGGTCTTTAAACATTTTGCTGATATAAAAAGGACTTAAACCGACCATTCTCCCGATCGCTTCAAGAGAAATATCCTCATGAGAATGATCCGCGATGTACTGCTTGATCTGCTGAATCGTATCCGGCTCAAGCCGTTCATGATGCTCGGCAAACGATTGTTTCATCCGCTCCAGCAGCAGCTCCGATTCCGTCCTTAACTGTCTGTAATCAAGGACCTGGAATGAGAACATCGGCGTATCAATCTCGATGCCCATCTCCAGCAAAACACGGGAAGCAATCCAGAGCAGCTCGAGTACGCGCTGCTGCGTGTGCAGGATACTGGCACCTTCGTTCTCGTAACGGCGGATGAAATCCACCAGCTCGCCCCGAACCTGCTCCCATTGCCCAAGCCGGATCCGGTCAAACAATTGCTGCTCCAGTTGCTTGACCGTATAACCGTCCCGCGTAACACCAAGGACGGGGGTATCCTCATAGAAACGGTATTTAACCGGCTGCGATGGATCAATGGAAGCCATTAATGCTTCCTGGTACGACTGACGGATCTGATCCAATGATTCATAAACATTGCCGATTCCAACAAACCAGCCCTCATTCCCGTCAGCCTTGGCAACAGCAAGCAGTTCACGTGCCATGGTTACGGCCTGAGAGCGGTAAGACCTGTCCCGGTCTGCCTCGGGGAATACGATAATCGGAATTTGTCTTCCGTACATCGCGCCAACCCAGCCGCTGCCCATCTTGCGAACCTTTTCCTTAATGGCGGAATAACAGCTCTCTGCCCCCGGCGGCAGCAATACGGTCATGGCATAATTCTCGTTAGCCGTACGGACTCCTAGAAGCCCAACCAGTTCGTCCAGATGCACTTCATGTACATGATCAAACAATAATTGCGTGACGATGTCCGTTTCGATGATAGGCAATACTCTTTGTAAAGCAGTGAGCTGGAGCTCGGTTGTCTGGGCCGTCTTCCTCTCTTCTTCGATGAGATCGAGTACACGCTGTACGGTGGCCACAATCTCTGACGCTTTGCTTGGCTTCAGCAGATAGTCTTTAACTCCAAGCTTGATTGCTTTGCGTGCGTAGTCAAACGTATCGTAAGCCGTTACCATAATAAACTTGATCGACGGCTGGTATGCACTTATCCGTTCAACAGCTTCAAGTCCATTAATCCCCGGCATCTTGACGTCCATCAGGATTAGGTCGGGCTGAAATTGTTCAGCCAGCTGCAGGGCAATATTCCCGTTCTTCGCCTGCTCAATGATAATCTCAGGCAATCCATGCTGCAGGATGGCCTTTAATCCTTCGCGTTCTATCTGTTCGTCATCCACAATTAACAGCTTATACATGATTTACCCCGGCCTCCCTTTCCTTCGGCAGCTTCAAGATAACTTTGGTCCCTTTTCCTACTACGCTCTGGATGGCCATAATATCCTCCCGGCCGTAATACAGGCGAAGCCGGTTAATGACATTCCCGAAGCCGATCCCCGTCGAATGACCATCGCCTTCCTGTATGGCGAACCGATCCTCCATGATGTGCAGTATTTTCTCCTCTGAGATGCCGCTGCCCTCATCCTCAATCTCGATAATAATCTCGGAGCCTCCATCCCGGACCCGGAATGTAATCGTACCGCCTTCTTCAAGCGGCTCTATGGCATGAATAACAGCATTCTCAATAATAGGCTGAATCGTAAGGCTTGGAATCTGGACATACAGGCAGGCTTCATCCACTTCTTCTTCAAAGCGAAGCCGTTCGGTGAACCTTGTTTTCTGGATGAAAATATATTCCCGCAATACGCGTACTTCTTCATAAAGCGTAACCGGACGGTCAAGGCGTTTGAGGTTATAGCGCAGCAATCTTGCTACGCTGGTCAGAAGATCGCTTGTTTCGACCGCCCCTTCCAAATAAGCTTTTTTCGATAAGGTATCCAGTGTATTAAATAAGAAGTGCGGGTTAATCTGACTCTGCAAGCTCCTGAGCTGACTCTCCTGCAGCAGCAGCTTGTTCTTCTGAAGTTCGCTCTCCAGCTGCGCTTTCGTCTGTATTTCCGATATCAGGTTGTTAATATTAATCCGCATCCGGTCAAAGGTCTTGGCCAGGAAGGAGATCTCGTCATTGGCGTATATTTCAATATGAGTATCAAATCTCCCCCGCGACAGCTCGCGGGCCGCTTGCGTCAGACGCTGTATCGGCCTGGTAATGCTAAGCGAGAACCAGTAAGTAAACAGAAGAAGAAGGAAGGTAAACAAGGCGAGCATCCATACCCCCAGCTTCTTGAGCTCCACGGACTGCATAATCATGCCGCGGTAGAACTGGTCATACGTTTGAAGTTCAGTACCCAGCAGCGTTAAGGTCATCTCTGAGATATACTTCGACAGCCTTGTTGCTTCTGTGAAATCATTAAGCGCTTCTTCATTGTTCTTCTCGCCCAGAAACCGTATCGAACGGTTCGTGGAATCCACCAGGCTGTCTATCAGGTTCAAGTAATTCGTAAGGGTGAAATGATTGCTGTTGTTGCGAAGATCTGCAATTTGCAGTTGGGCATCCAGCAGCCTTTGCCGGTCGCTCTCTGCGTTCGAAAGCTTGGAGGAAGTTGGTGTCTGTATGTAATTATTGAGCGAGGTCACCAGCTGCTGGCTGGATGCGCTCACTTCGTTCATTTGCAGATAGCGCTGCAAAATATCATTATACTGATCCTGCATCTTCTGATTGTAGTACGTGAGGATAAACCAAGTGGCGACCATAATAAACAGGACAATGGCGGTAAGGGACAATATCTTTTTCTGGACTGTATTCATGGGAGCTCATCCGCCTTCAAAAGCCGAATATCGGTGAAATAGCCTTCGTATTTCAGCGGGAACGTCTCGCCTTGCAGCCACTGAACCATAAGCTGTACGCCAAGCTCACCCATCATTTCAGGAGATTGCTCGATGATGCCGCTCATCTTCTTTTCCTTCAGCAAGGTCTTGATCTCCGGACTGTCATCAAACGAATAAATATGGAATCTGCTGAGCTGTGCACGCTTCCCGATCTCCTGCACCATCGCACTAGCGTTATTAGCGGTCACGGATACGAAAGCAGCTACCTTCGGCTCCTTATTCATAATTTCATTGGTAGCTGCAACGACCTTCTCCCTTGTATCCCCTGCTACTACCGTAATAGGTTCAATATCCGGATAGAACTTCAAGATTTGAAGAATGCCGTCCAATCGCTTGCTCTGAAAATCTTCCTGATGGTCAGAGATCATAAGCACGACCTTCCCTTTATGTCCCAGATCTTCAGCCAACTGTTCTCCGATCATTTGTCCGGCTTTATAATGATCTGATCCGATATATGTCCGCCGCAGGCTGTCCGCGATCGGAACATCGTTGGCAATCGTAAAGATCGGAATTCCGTTCCCGGCAGCCTTAACCGTTGCAAGCTTATTAAATTCATCGGTGTTAAGTCCCTGCACCAGAATGCCGTCTACCTTTGAAGCGATGGCAATCTCCATATATTTCAGAAAATCCTCCTGATTCGTTCCGTAGCTGCCCCACACCTCTAACTCTGCACCATACTTCCCCGCGGCTTTGGCGGCCCCGTACTCCACCTTGTCCCAGAATGGCGTATCCATCTCTTGTGTAATAAGGATGAGACGATATCCTGATTTATTCGTGCTGCCAACATCAGCGGGGGCTGATAAATTATAATGAAACACTTGAATAAAAGAAGATAGGGTAAAACCCAACAATACCAGGCATATGGCAGATAACAGCACAATGACGAGTTTCCTCATGTGTCGGCTCCTTTGTCCAAAACCACTCTACTAAAACGCTTCCATTCATAGTTGCCCTCATCATAGCACAATAGAACTAGTCAAGAAATGTAATTTTTCCGCATAAAAGAATTGACAGTAACATAAAACGGGTTATATAATTTTGTAACACTTTTGGATGATTATGTAATTATTTTATTTTTAATTATGAATATAGGAAGGTGAGACTCATTAAGAAGTTTTTTAGCGTGGCAGGAAAAATTATATTAAGCGGGCTTATGCCGCTCATCATCATCCTCATAGCAGGAATCATTTATGCCATTATTTCTGTTGCTTCAGGCGATAATTTGGATGATCTCAACGCTGTTGATGGGGCTCGCTGGACATTATATTTGCAATGTGCCGTTTTTATCGCATCTGCATTTGCCATGTTTGCCTTCTTTGAACGAAAACATGGATGGCAAATGGGACTTAATCAGAAGCAAGCTGGTCATTTCGCCCTCCAAGGCTTTTTTGCAGGAATTCTCCTTATGACGGTATCCGCTATTTTGATTTGGGCTGCGGGCGGTATTAGCTGGGAAGCATCAAACTGGGATCAGACGTTAATCCGATCCTTGCTGGAAGGGTTTATTCTATTCATATGCGTCGCCTTATCCGAAGAGATATTCACACGTGGATACATACAAGGTTTGATTAAATATCATTATGGCAGCACGCCTGCAATCATCGTAAGTTCAATCATTTTTGCATTTATGCACAGTATGAATCCCAATATGTTTGAGACGCCATTCCCCTTCATCAATATTTGCCTGGCTGGAATTCTCTTCTCCATATCGAGAGAATTAACCGGCGGACTTTGGTGGCCGATTGGACTGCATTTGAGCTGGAACTTCTTCCAAGGTTATGTCTACGGCTTTCAAGTTTCAGGAATGAATCCTGGAGCAGTTGTCCTTCAAGTAACCGACAACGGTCCCGTTCAGCTGTCGGGAGGAGAATTTGGAGCAGAAGGAAGCTTTATCGCTTCGCTTGTACTTATTCTTGGAATTATTGCACTGTACTATATGTATAGAGGTAAAAATAAATCAAGCACTCTAAAGCGCTGACCTATTGTCAGCGTTTTTTATTTTGACGATATATTTTCCACAGGTTGCATACATACAAAAAAGATTACTTCATCTTCTGAAGTAATCTAGTGATTGTTATTATGGAGCGGAAGACGGGAATCGAACCCGCGACCCTCGCCTTGGCAAGGCGATGCTCTACCGCTGAGCCACTTCCGCATTAATGGCTGGGGATCAAGGATTCGAACCTTGGAATGACGGAGTCAAAGTCCGTTGCCTTACCGCTTGGCTAATCCCCAACGCTATTTAATTATCCACATAAAAATGGGGCGATCGATGGGACTTGAACCCACGAATGCCGGAGCCACAGACCGGTGCGTTAACCCCTTCGCCACGACCGCCATAAATCGGTGTATTTACACCTTCAAAACTGGATGCGAAAGTTTGAATTCCTTAAGTTCAAAGCCTATGCTTTCGAAGTACTACTACTTCGTATTTATTAGGATAAGCCCTCGACCGATTAGTATTCGTCAGCTCCACACATTGCTGTGCTTCCACCCCGAACCTATCAACCTCGTCGTCTTCAAGGGGTCTTACTAATTGGGAAATCTCATCTTGAGGGGGGCTTCACGCTTAGATGCTTTCAGCGCTTATCCCGTCCGTACTTGGCTACCCAGCGGTGCTCCTGGCGGAACAACTGGTACACCAGCGGTACGTCCATCCCGGTCCTCTCGTAC
>NZ_FOMT01000013.1 GCF_900112695.1 Paenibacillus catalpae | reverse complement strand
GGGGCCATGATCGAGGGTGAAGAAGATCCGGAAAAGCTGGCTGCCTTCGCAAGACGAACCTTAAAGAAAAAGAAAGAAGAGCTAGAATTAGCCTTGCGAGGGAACATGAGTGCACACCAGCGGATCATGCTAAAAACGATGCTTACTCATGTCGACTTTCTGAATGAACAAATTCTCGAACTGGACACGGAGGTAGCCAAACGGCTCGCCCCTTTTCAGCAAGACATTGAGCGACTAGATACCATACCGGGAATTGGTCGACGCACTGCGGAACAAATCTTGGCTGAAGTTGGAACAGATCTTGCTTCACGCTTCCCTTCTGCCGCTCATCTTTGTTCATGGGCTGGCCTTGTTCCAGGACAAAATGAAAGTGCCGGAAAAAGAAAATCCTCGAAAACACGAAAAGGCAACAAATATCTCCGAGCGGCACTGATTGAAGTCGCCCACTCCGTATGCAGATCCGACAATTACTTGGGAGCCCAATACCGGCGCATAGCTGCACGAAAAGGCCGACACCGAGCTGCTGTAGCTGTCGCCCACTCCATCATGGCTATTGTTTATTACCTTCTCACACGTAAAGAGGACTACAAAGATTTAGGCAGCCATTACTTTGAACAGCGACAGCAGGAAACCATTATGAAGCAAGCCGTTCGTAGGCTTGAAAACCTTGGTTTTCAGGTTGCTCTCTCAACCTCAGAAGCCTCTTAACCATTTCTAATTTTCATAAATCCCTAAAAGCACAGTTTTTAAAAACCGTTAAAGCTGGGCTTGTTTTCGTGCTGTCATTTTTGGGTTTGAGCTAATAGTAATTTTCGGGGTAGCTTAATGAAACATGTTACAAACGAAAATTAGTCTACTTCCCACATTTCAATAATATCGCTCCAGAAGGGTATCCTTTTGATACTTTCAAAGTTTATTTCATCATATTTCTTCAAGTCGAACTCGACCATCAAGTAGGATTTCAAGTTTTCACCGTAATAAATGATGTCTGTTTGATGAACCGAAAAGATTGGATTCCCTGATTCCTGGGGTATCTGAGGGATATATCTGTGCGAATAAATTGGAATTAGCTTCGGTGCTCTTCGAAATTGCTCAATACAAATTTTCTTGGCTGAATCTAAATCGCTAGGCTTATTTCCCCATGCCTTCAACCAAAAATTATTATGTTCAATATCGAACAACATGCCCTCCAAACACCAATTAAATCTTTCCTGTATTATTTGAACATTGCGTTCGGTCATATCTCTCCAATTATTAAATTCATCTGATATAGGCAAAGCAATCGACAGAAATTGCTTTAAATCAGGTGGGAATTTAACAATATATTTTTGTTGGATAACTTCAAATTCAGATTCAGTTAAACCATCTGCAAACTTAACCCCTGCATTTTTCATTTTACGTATCAATTCAGTAAATTCCATTATTGATTTCACTCCATATACGCATGAGTATCTTGCCCTTTAGATTAATAAAAACAGGAAGCAGCTGTACCGGTAGTCTGCTCCCTGGATAGTTCAACAATGTTCTCCGATAGCTTAATCATAAATTTGGTTTGCTGTATTATAGGCAACTTGAACAATCTGCTTTTCGCTATTTTTCTCGATGAACTTATAAACCTGCATTCCGATTTTCTCTGCGACTTTTTGTGACGGAACGTTTTTTATAGTGGTATACGAGAAAACACGAGGATAACGTAAAACGTTAAAAGCATACTCTTTGCAGGCTAAAGCTGCTTCAGTAGCGTAACCTTTATTCCAGTAGTCCTTATTAATATGGAAACCGATTTCTGGAACAATTTCAGTTTCTATGGTTTGCATCGTTATTCCACAATCACCAATAAATTTACCGTCTTCTTTTAATATCACAGCCCATAGCCCATGCTTATACTTCTTATAATTCTCAATATTCCATTTAATCCACTCTTCTACTTTCTCATTATTGAACGGCCGAGGATAAAATTGCATAGCCACGGGATCGGATAGAACCTTCGATAACTCATACTTATCACCGATCTCAAGTTCCCTTAGATATAACCGTTCTGTCTCAAGTATTTTGATCATTATTCACCTCTTTATCGGACTTAAAAGAGCTTTCAGGCTATTGTTTTCATAGCACCATATATTGGAACTAAGCTGCCCGTTACTTTAATGAAAAAGGGAGCTGACATCAAGTCAGCTGCCTTCGTGTTGTCTTTGAGCTAACGTTCCCGTTTCCTGATGTCTATTGTAGTTGGTTAAATGAGATGTGCTCCTAATAAAATCGCGCCTGTTAATGTCCACATCATTAATGCAAAAAATATTGAAACAAAAACTCTCTGAATAATATCCCCTTTTTCGAAATGACGCAAAAATAAAAACATAAATACGAAAGAATACACTGGCATTAAATATTCACTTGATGCAATAAAGAATTCATACATTTCGAATCCCCCTTATAAAACCACTAAAATTTTCCTCATTTACATTCTAACATGTTACCACGTTAACCTGCCCGTTACTTCAATGAACAACGGCACCCGATCGGGTGGGCGCTTGGTCGTTGCAGGATTGACTAATACGACGTGTAACCCTTTACTGGTAAGCCAGTTGTCTAATGACCTGTTGGCTCCATACCAATAATTACGCTATTTAAACGGTGCTTTTGCTGGATAGCTTCCATCCACTGTTGCAGCTTTTCAAACCCCTCAATTGTGTTGTTAAACGATAGATGTCGATTCGTCAGCACGATTCCTTGGAAATTCGTAGCTCGTGCTACATGCGTTTCTTTGGCCATGTCGATCCTACAACGAGATGCGAAGGAGTAATTTGTTCAATCCGTTGATTTTGTGCGTCTGATTACTTAAACATCATAAGTAAGAGCGCCTCCTTTATGTGTTGTGGACAAACCCATCATACCGAGGAGCTCCTTTTTTGACAAAGGCCATTTCTTAGCCCTTTAGTTTAATAATGTGTGCATTTCTGGGATCACGGGGCTGTATAGAAGTTCTTGTCCTACTACGGCTTTGTATAGAAGTACTTGTCTTGAGCTCACGACAAGAACTTCTATACAAAAAATAAAAAAGCCGCTGTTTATGCGACTTCAGTTGTATATATGTTCTTGTCGTCTGACAGATGCCTGTGCCGCTTGCGTCACAATCGTATCGTTTCTTTTATCTCATGAGTTGACGGAGTAGTTCCCGATAAAACAGATGCCCTCCCTAACGCTAACACTTAGCCAATAAATTGAAGCAGGACCTGATTGAACCGTTCACGTTCGTCAAGAAAAGGCACATGACCGCTGTATTGGAACGGAACAAGCACCGATCCTTCGATTAGCCGATGGGTTTCCTCCGCATTCGCAAACGGTACGACTTGATCATGGATGCCATGCGCGATCAGCGTCGGCACGCGGATAGCTCCTAGATCGTTTTGCACGTTCTGATCCCTTAACGTCACCATTACCGCCGCCGTCGCCCAGCCCGAAGCCCGAAGACCGACTTGGAAGAACCAGTTCGCGAACGGTTCCGTGATGTGTCGAAAGAAGAATTGATTCGCTAATCCCACAAGCAGCGCAGGCCGGTCGGACAACGTTTGCGAGATGAACGCATTGGCAGCGCTCCCCGGCACGGACCCCGGCGACTGAGCATCTATCATTACGAGCTTGGATACTCCATGACCTTGATGTCTGGCCATATAACGGACAATCAATGCACCGCCCGCCGAATGTCCTGCAAGCGTGATATTGCGTAGCTGCATGGTATCGATGACGACCCGAATGTCGTCCGCCAAGCGATCCAAACTGTATCCCAAATAAGGTTTATCTGAATTCCCGAATCCCCGCCAATCCATGCCAATGCAACGTACACCGTACGATGGTAGCACATCGTATTGGTATTCAAACTGTAGGTGGCTTAAAGGCCAGCCGTGAATAAACAAAATCGTCCTGTTCCCAGTTGGAAGCAAGTCCTGAACAAATACCCGCACGCCTGGTTCTACCGGAATGAAATAGCCCAAGGTTCTCCCCCTTACTTTAAAATTGGAGCACCTTAGATATGTATTAAAAGGATTATTTCGGTAGACCTAACTTCTCGTAGATTGACCTGCGGCAAGCCGGTTGCGCCCCAGTTCCAGCCGATCTGGATATCGACGCGCTGCCAATAATGGTAACGACATCCCGTCAGCTATCTGAAGCAAATGTGCTGGTGGGTGACAAAACGATTTCGGTGCCGTACAGCTTCTTCGGCCCGGACTCCAAGCTCTATGTACCGATACAGCCCATTGCCCAGGCGCTTGGCTGGAAGGTGACAGATGTCACGGGAGTTGAATACTGCTATTCAATCAAGACAAGTCATCAAGAGCTGCTTGCGGACAAGACAAACAGCCTGATGTATAACAGTCGTTTGTTCGTCAGAATGGACGCCATACGGGCCGCCGGCTACACGAATACTGGCATTCAGTGGATTCAGCCGGATGACTATCACGGATAAGTATTAAGCGTCTCGTATCTGCCGCATTCTGTTAACAGCAAGGCCCGCAACTCCGGCAAGAGCCTTGAAATAAATTCCTGATTTTGCGAAGAAGAAAAGGAGTTGCCGCGGCAGCTCCTTTGTCAAATTTCTTTATTAAGCTAACGTTCCCCGTTAGCTCAATGAATGCCTATCATAAAGAGTTTCCTTCAATGTACCGAAGTATCCGAAAGCCTTGTCTTATGCGGTCGTGTTGTAATGGAGCCGAGTACTTGCATCCACATACTGTACTGCATAGCGTAGTGGCTGTTCGATTCGCGGAATGAGGAGACAGTCACACCAGTCTCGAGTATCTCCTGGATCATACGCAGCCCCTGCCATACAAAACGCTTGCGTTCCGGTCCTACACATAACCTCATTTTGAGGGCATACCATGTGTTCAGCAAGTACATCAGCGATGTATATTTTTCATTAGCCTGGTAATATTTCTTACCGTCGCGTTGTAAAATTCCATTTTATGAAGCTTGTCGTTTCGTCGAGAGAAACGTATCATAAGTTACATTGCTATTATTCAAAGAATAAGAAGAGCAGGAAGGATGACTGATATCATGAACATTACTGAAAAACAGATCGTCGTATCCTTGGAGCCCGAAAATGAAACCGAATACTTGAAGCTATTGAATAATTACTTTACGGCTTCCGAGCGAAATAGCCGGGCCTCCTCCATTCATGAAAAAAAACAGCTCATGGCGATTAAAGAGCAAATGGCGCTTATGTGCAACCAGAATCCGCAAAAAATGAACATGCTGAGGTCCATCATCCGAGATGTAAGTGACAGAAGGGAAAAGGCGGTCGTCATCTCCAAATCGAATGCCGTCACATCCCTGTTATTAGACGAGCTTTCTGCGGACGAGGACATCAAGGGCGTTTTTATTATTACGACACAGCTTTCCATCCATGAGGTCAATGAGATGATTGACAGATTTAATAAAATCCCGGAATCCACCGTTCTGCTTATTACGGATTCCGTCAACACCGGTCTCGACGTTACGGCGGCAAATCATCTTGTGCACTATGATTATCCGGCCCGCTACTCTGATATTCTGCAGCGCAACAACCGCATATCGAGACAAACTTCATATCATAAAGAAGCGACCATATATTATCTCCTAACGTCGGGCAAAATCGACGAGTTCGAATATCGGGAATGCCGGAACCCATAGTGTAAGCAAGGCTGCCAATCAATTCCGCGGCAGCCTCATGCTGTTGTATCCTACTCAATCTTTTTTTGTTTATATCCTTTAAGGGAAAACTGCTCCCACCAGCTCCAAGGTGAAGCGATCGATATGAATACAAATTATCATTTTATTGTCGATAAGAATCGAGAACGTTTCCTCGTCTTGGTCAGGAATCAGACGCGTGTACTCGTAGTAGAAACCTCGGCTGACGGAATCTGCAATGGTCAGTGCATCTTTTGGGTCATTCTTTGACGGGCTATTATCCCGGTTTTCTTTATTTCTCTTCGTCGTTGCCGGATTAACCATGACCACATGCACGCTTTTATCTGCTAACCAGTTGGCCAGGTTAAACCAGTAATGCCCGGTTGGTTCCAGATGGCGCTTCGAAACCACTATTCCGCGGAAATTTGTAGCTTGTGTGACATCTATTTCTTTCGCCATATCGATCCCTATTACGAGATGCGAGGTAGTAATTTGTTCAACCCGTTGATTTTGTGCATCTATTTCCTTAAACTTCATAGTAAGAGCTCCTCCCTGATGTGTTCTCGACAAACCCATCATACCGAGGAGCTCCTTTTTTTACAAAGCCTATTTCTTAAGCTCTACAGGATTGTTTAGCTTAACGATAAAAAGTGAAGATACCAATCCATCCGATTCCCCTTATAAACCCCAGAGCTTCATTCAGTGCAGTTCCTTCAAGTTACACTATTGGATGCGTATCCATCAAAATCCACGCTTACAGCAGCAGTGGAAGAGTGAAATTGGACGGTATAATCACCAGAGCGCATACCTTGCGGATAATTGGTAGTGCTTCTCCACGTATACTCTGCTCCTGGAGCTATAGTTACTGCTACATATTCTAAGCCTGTAGCAACGTGTTGTACCGTAACAGTTACCGCGCCTTTACCTACGTTGTGAAAGTGAAGTTTTCCATAGCCGAAACCACCTGGCACTACGAAAGCAGAGCCAGCGCTAGTATCAGTACTGCTATAGTTTGTCAGTGGAACAATAACAATGAAATCGTTAGGTGATTCTGTCGACGTGGCTGGAGTTACAATTGGAAGCTTGGATTCTGTCTGAGTTACCTCGGCAGAATCAGCGTTAATTATTGCCGGAATCGTTAAAGCTGCGGCTAGTGTTAGAGTTAGCACAGTGAATTTAGTTTGCTTCATCATTTAATACAATCTTCCTATCTACTAAATTTTTGACTAACGGGTAATTGGCATGGAGCAGCTGCCGCGGCGGCAAACTGCTTCTGGATTGTTGAACTAACGTCTCCCGTTAGCCATCCATGCCCCTCTCGGGGCACCACAGAGTAATGAAAATTTTGATGCGGCGTTTTATACTATTCTTACGGCTGGTGAGGAAGGTCGTTAAGCTATGGTGTCGCGAACCCACCCGTTAGTCTGACTCCAACGATCATGGTGCACCACGGTATGTCGCTCCTTTTTGGAAGCACGCGGGGTAGATTAATCCTTTTCTGGTTGTTGCCCAGTCCTCAACTCTAATTGCCGTAGAAAGGTGAATGTTATGGATGTCCTCATCGAGCGCGCTTGCGGTTTGGATGTTCACAAGAAGTCCATTACCGCTTGCATCGTGACTCCCGAAGGAAAGGAGATTAAGACGTTTCGTACGCACACGGTTTTCTTGCTCGACTTGATCGACTGGATCAAGCAGCATCGCTGTACACATGTGGCCATGGAGAGTACCGGTGTCTACTGGAAACCCATCGTCAATCTGCTTGAAGCCGAGGAGATTCAGTTTCTTGTCGTTAACGCCCAGCATATCAAGGCGGTCCCCGGCAGGAA